>NZ_CP192583.1:0-5850000 GCF_050632245.1 Puia sp. P3 | reverse complement strand
GTCGCATATAGAAGTTTATTAGAGGTAGAGCTACTGATTGGGCTAGGGGCTTCACCGCCTACCAAACCCTGACAAACTCCGAATGCTAATAAATATCTGCGGCAGTGAGGCTGTGGGTGCTAAGATCCATGGCCGAGAGGGAAATAACCCAGATTAGCAACTAAGGTCCCTAATACGTAGTTAAGTTGAACAAACGAAGTTTGAACCCTATAACAGCCGTGATGTTGGCTTGGAAGCAGCCATTCATTTAAAGAGTGCGTAACAGCTCACTGGTCGAGGGTTCAGGCACGGAAAATAATCAGGCATCAAACTACGAACCGAAGTTCTAAGATTGCCATTTGATGGTATATCGGTAGGGGAGCATTCTGATCCGCTGCGAAGGTGTACGGCGACGTATGCTGGAGCGTTCAGAAAAGAAAATGTAGGTATAAGTAACGATAAATAAAGTGAAAAACTTTATCGCCGTAAGTCTCAAGGGTTCCTGATCAACGTTAATCGGATCAGGGTTAGTCGGGTCCTTAGGAAAACCCGAAAGGGGCATCTGATGGAAAACTGGTTAATATTCCAGTACCCGCTTTAGTTTCGATGGGGCGACGCAGAAGTGAAACTCACACGAGGGATACGGAATTCCCCGTTTAAGTACGTAGTTATAGGGCTGCCAGTGCAAATCCGGTGGTCTTGACGAAATACGAAAGTATATGAGAGCTTCGGCTCGATTGAGTGAGGTAATAGCTGCCGAGAAAAACCTCTAAGGTTAGGCTAAAGCGGCCCGTACCGCAAACCGACACAGGTAGACGAGAAGAATATTCTAAGGCGCTCGGGTGAGCCGTGGAGAAGGAACTAGGCAAATTGTGGCTGTAACTTCGGGATAAAGCCAGCCTACTTCGGTAGGCCTCAGTAAAATGGTTCAACCAACTGTTTAACAAAAACACAGGGCCCTGCAAAATCGTAAGATGACGTATAGAGCCTGATACCTGCCCGGTGCTGGAAGGTTAAGGAAGGGTGTTCGGCGCAAGCCAAAGCTCCTGACTGAAGCCCCAGTAAACGGCGGCCGTAACTATAACGGTCCTAAGGTAGCGAAATTCCTTGTCGGGTAAGTTCCGACCTGCACGAATGGTCTAATGAGTTGAACACTGTCTCCTCCACGAGCCCGGTGAAATTGTAGTATCGGTGAAGATGCCGGTTACCCGTCACGGGACGGAAAGACCCCGTGAACCTTCACTACAACTTTGCATTGATTTTGAATTACGGATGTGTAGAATAGTTGGGACTCTTTGAAGCAGGGGCGCCAGCCTTTGTGGAGAGGTCGTTGAAATACCAACCTTCTTTGATTTAGAGTCTAACCCCTTGCGGGGAACAGTGCATGGTGGGTAGTTTGACTGGGGTGGTCGCCTCCTAAAGTGTAACGGAGGCTTGCAAAGGTACCCTCAGTACGGTTGGTAATCGTACGCAGAGCGCATTAGTAGAAGGGTGCTTGACTGTGAGGCATACATGCCGAGCAGGAGCGAAAGCTGGCTAAAGTGATCCGGCGGTTCTGTATGGAAGGGCCGTCGCTCAAAGGATAAAAGGTACTCCGGGGATAACAGGCTGATCTCCCCCAAGAGCTCATATCGACGGGGAGGTTTGGCACCTCGATGTCGGTTCGTCACATCCTGGGGCTGGAGAAGGTCCCAAGGGTTCGGCTGTTCGCCGATTAAAGCTGGCACGTGAACTGGGTTCAGAACGTCGCAAGACAGTTCGGTCCCTATCTGTGATGGGCGTTAGAAAATTGAGTGGACATGACCTTAGTACGAGAGGACCGGGTCGTACGTACCGCTGGTGTATCAGTTGTGCCGCCAGGTGCAGTGCTGAGTAGCTATGTACGGACAGGATAAACGCTGAAAGCATCTAAGCGTGAAACCTTCCACAAGATGAGTTTTCTTTTAAGGGTCGTCAGAGACTATGACGTTGATAGGCTACAGGTCTAAAACTGGTAACAGTAAAGCCGAGTAGTACTAATTGCCCGTAAGCTTTAATTTTTTTAAAAGTTATAAGAGTATTACGACTTCCCAATATGTACATTATTGCGGCCGGCGAGTGAAAGCGAACCGGTTGTTGAATGACTTATGGTGGTTTTGCCGAGGGTGTTCACCTCTTCCCATACCGAACAGAGAAGTTAAGCCCCTCATGGCCGATGGTACTGCACCACAATGCGGGAGAGTAGGTAGCTGCCATATTCTTTGAGCCCTGTCGAAAGACAGGGCTTTTTTATTTTATCTACCCACACCACCTCACTGAATCCCCTCTCTTATTTATTAGCGGATTCCCTTCCCAACCATTCCTTCTCCTCCCTTATCTTTATTCCCACTAACACCCCCCTCACATGAAACAACTTTCCCTGACGATTACAGGCCTTGCACTCGCAACATCATTATTGGCCCAGACAGCCAGCTGGAACTCCCTATTCGACGGCAAAACACTCAACGGCTGGAAAAGACTCGCCGGCACTGCCGAATACAAAGTAGAAGACGGCGCCATCGTCGGCACCACCGTCGCCGGCTCCGGCAATACCTTCCTCGTAACCGAAAAGGAATACGACAACTTTATCCTCGAAATGGATATCCGTGCAGATGATACCAGCAGCAATTCCGGTGTACAGACAAGAAGCCACTACAACCCCGCCGGACACGAAGGAAAAGGCTTGGTATACGGCCGCCAGTTCGAGATCGACCCCTCCTCCAGACGCTGGTCCGGAGGCATCTACGACGAAGGCAGACGCGACTGGCTGTATCCCGCATCCCTCAACCCCTCCGCACAAAACGCATTTAAACGCGGCCAATACAACCATATCCGCATCGAATGCATCGGCAACAGCATGAAGACCTGGCTCAACGGCACAGCCGTCGCCAGCCTCATTGATACCATCGACACAAAAGGCTTTATCGGACTCCAGGTGCACGCCATCCACAAGGACGGACAGGCAGGCGCAAGGGTTTTTTTAAGAATATCCGCATCCGGACCACAGGACTCCGGTCCACCCCCTTTCCCAAGGGGACGTACGTCGTCAATAACGTTCCTAATACCCTGACTCAGGAAGAGAGGAACAGCGGCTGGCGACTTCTCTTCGATGGAAGAACTTCACAGGGATGGGTAGGCGCTTATGAAAAATCCTTTCCGGAAAAAGGATGGGAAGTAAAGGACGGCATGATCTCCGTACTCGCCGCCCAGGGAAGAGAAGCGACCAACGGTGGAGATATCGTAACGACGAAAGAATACAAGGCATTTGATCTCTCCTTCGAATTCTTCCTCACACCCGGCGCAAACAGCGGCGTAAAATATTTTGTCACCCTGTCAGAAAACAACAAGGGATCCGCGATCGGTCTGGAATATCAGGTGCTCGACGATACCCTCCACCCCGATGCCAAACTAGGTCGCAACGGCGACAGGACCATGTCGTCACTATACGACCTCATTCGCGCCAACAAACAAAAACGCTTCATTCACCCAATGGGCCAGTGGAATACAGGCCGTATCGTAGTCTACCCAAACAATCACGTCGAACACTACCTGAACGGAGTAAAAGTCCTGGAATATGACCGGGGTTCACAGGCATTCAAAGACCTCGTAGCTATAAGCAAATACAAGGTCTGGAAGGATTTTGGAGAAGCTCCGCAGGGACATATCCTGCTGCAGGACCACGGGAACCTCGTCCACTTTCGCAGTATCAAGATCCGGGAACTGCATTAGGCCGACGCCGGCGTCAACTGACATTAACGAAAACAAAAAATCCTTTCCGATTGCCGGAAAGGATTTTACTAAACAAAGATGTATCGATTGATTAGAATTAATAATCCCTGTTGTAGCCACCACCGCCGCCGCGGTCATAACCACCTTTCTTGTAACCTCCTCCGCCGCCACCGCCGCCGAAGGACCTCTTTTGTAACCACCGCCACCGCCGCCGCTGCTTTGCTGCTTCGGCTGTGATTCGTTGACGATGATCTTACGGCCCATTACCTCGCTGTCATACAGATTGGTGATGGCTTGCTGAGCCTCTGCATCGTCCTCCATCTCGACAAAGCCAAAGCCCTTGGAGCGGCCAGACACTTTGTCTTTTACGATCTTGGCGGAAGAGACACTGCCGTGTTGTTCAAAAAGATTCCTGAGATCCTCATCGGTCATCTGCCAGGAAAGGTTGCCTACATAAATGTTCATTGTACAAAAAATTAAAAAATGAAAAAAACCACTCTACCTACTGTTAGACATAGTGACTGAGGAATCTGACTGGAAAGAAAGTTACGACAGCCTAGGATATTACTAAAAATAATAGAGCTATTGTAAAGATAGCAATTTTTATTACTTGGTAAAATTTTGTCCGGAAACTATGGGAATTAGAATTGGTCAGGCTTTTAGCGCATTTGGGAAGCGTGAAAAAACGATTTTGTACCTAATAGATTTGATTTTATTTAAGGAAAATAGCAGAAAAATAGATATAACAATAAAAAAGCCCATGATTTATTCATGGGCTTTTAAACAATTAGCCGTTTTATTAGCAAATTACAGTGATCTTATTCAGCGCCGACTTCGAATTCGACCTCAGCCTCGTTGCTGTTGCCAAAATCGACCTTAGCCTTATATGTACCCAACTCCTTGACTTCGTCGAGAATATGAATCCTGCGGCGATCGATCTCGTATCCTTTCTGGTCGCGGATGGCGCGGGCCAGCTGCACGGAGGTAACGCTACCGAAAATCTTACCGCTGGTGCCTGTCTTTGCGCCGACCTTGAGGGGAGACGCCTTGAGGACCTCGATCACTTTGTTAACCTCGGCCATCATCTTGGCTTCTTTCTTCTGCTGCTGCTTGATCCTCTCTTCCAGCTGTTTCAGGTTGGAAGGGTTGGCTTCAACAGCCAATTTCCGGGGAATCAGGTAGTTACGGGCATAACCGTTCTTTACGCTCACTTTTTCGTGTGCGGAACCCAGGTTGTCCACGTCTTGAATTAAAATGACTTCCATTTTGTTTTGTTTGTTCACCGTTGTCCCAATCCGTTGCGGTCTAACCGTAGGGCGCCAGCGCCGGACTGTCCCCCCTTCCGTTGGAAAGGGGTTAGGGTGAGGTTACTTTAAAAGGTCTGTTACGTACGGCAGTAGTGCCATCTGACGGGCTTTCTTCACCGCATCGGATACTTTCCGCTGATATTTCAGGGAGTTACCGGTGATACGGCGGGGCAGCAGTTTGCCTTGCTCGTTCAGGAATTTCTTGAGAAACTCGGCATCCTTGTAGTCGATGTACTTGATACCGTATTTCTTGAAACGACAGAATTTCTTTGCGCGTTTCTCCGGCTTAATGGCCGTCAGATACTTGATCTCGTTTGCTTTTGCCATGATTAAGCCCCAACTTTTTCGGTTCCTGTAGGTACGCCGCTTCTCTTTTTGGCATTGTACTCGACGGCGTATTTATCGAGTTTTGTGTGCATGAAACGTAACACGGTTTCGTCGCGGAGAATCTGGATCTTCAGCTTCTCATTGAAGTCGGATGGCGCACTGTACTCCAGAACCCAGTATAAACCGGTAGTTTTTTTCTGGATGGGATACGCCAGTGATTTCAGACCCAGGGATTTTCGTGCAACACTTCTCCGCCATTATCCTTGACGAAAGAAGCGTATTTTTTCTGAGCGGCTTTGTAGTCCTCCTCAGAAAGCACAGGGGTAAAAATCACCATCAATTCATAATTGTTCATGATCCCTGTTTTTGTTTAAAAATTAGAAAAAATACAAATGGGTTGCAAAGGTAGGGTATTTTAAGGAAAAAGCAATGATTTTTGAGGGGTGGAATCGTCGGGATCCTGTGCGGGGCCGGGAATCGGGCGCCAGGAAGAAACGGGTTGGCCGTTCACGGGGCAGGGGATGATTGACAGTGTGTCAGACATGGGTAAATGGCATTTTGTTTGATCCGAGCCATAAAAAATTGTATCTAATGCAAAAAGGGAGTATTCGCGTCCAGACGGAAAACATCTTTCCTATCATAAAGAAGTTCCTGTACAGTGAACACGATATTTTTATCAGAGAATTGGTTAGCAACGCAGTAGACGCAACCCAAAAGCTCAGGACCCTATCCTCCATCGGCGAGGCCAAAGGAGAGCTGGGTGATTTAACTATTGATATTCAATTAGATAAGGAAAATAAAACGATCACTATCTCCGACAAAGGGGTTGGGATGACGGCAGAAGAGGTAGATAAATACCTCAATCAGGTCGCTTTTAGCGGCGCGGAAGAGTTCCTTAAAAAATACAAGGGGCAGAATGAGGCCAATATTATCGGCCATTTTGGGCTTGGGTTCTATTCTTCCTTCATGGTGAGCGAACGGGTAGACGTCATCACCAAAAGCTACCGGGAAGGTGCGCAGGCGGTGAAATGGGAATGCGACGGAAGTCCTGAATATTCCCTCGAGGACGCTGATAAGGGCGGGAGAGGGACCGACATTGTTCTCCATATCAACGAAGAGAGCCTTGAGTTCCTGGAGGTTGAGCGTATTCGGGCGACGCTCCGGAAATTCTGTCGTTTTCTTCCGGTACCCATCAGGTTTGAGGGAGAGCAGATCAACAATCCGCAGCCGGCCTGGACCAGAAAGCCAAGCGAGCTCACGGCACAGGACTATCAGGATTTTTATAAAGAGTTGAATCCATACAGCGAAGCGCCTCTTTTCTGGATTCACCTCAATGTCGACTATCCTTTCAATCTGACCGGGATCTTATATTTCCCGAAGATCAAACAGAGCTATGAGATACAGAAAGACAAGATCCAGCTGTATAGCAACCGGGTCTTTGTTACGGACGAGGTAAAGGATATAGTTCCCGAATTCCTGATGCTGCTGCACGGCGTGATCGACAGCCCCGATATTCCTCTCAACGTCAGTCGCAGTTATCTGCAGGGAGACCCCAATGTTAAAAAGATCAACAATCACATTACGAAAAAAGTAGCAGACAAGCTGGAAGATATTTTCAACAAGGAGAGAAAGGAATTCGAAGAGAAGTGGGAAAGTCTCGGGTTATTTGTTAAATACGGAATGATGACCGATGACAAGTTCCTTGAAAAGGCGGTGAAATTCCATGTCATGGAAGACGTAAGGGGTGGCAAGTTCTATACGCTCGAGGAATACAGGTCACAGGCAGAAGCTCTTCAAAAGAACAAGGAGGGCAAAGCTGGTGATCCTGTATACCAGCAACCCTGTCCAGCAGGACAGCTATATCCAGCAGGCGCAGGCGAAGGGATTTGTCGTGGTGAAGCTGGAGACGATAGTCGACGCTGCCTTTATCAATCAGATGGAATCCAAGTGGCCGGACGTGCATTTTACCCGTGTAGACGCAGATATTGCCGACAATCTGATCGACAAGGCAGAAACTTCGGGTACTGTGCTCAATGAACAGGAAGAGGGCACGCTGAAACAATTGTTTGACCGGCAGGTGCCTGAACTGCATATGACTGTGGAAGTTAAGGGGCTGAGTCCCGAAGCACCTCCGGTGATCGCAACCCGTCCTGAATTCATGAGGCGTATGAAGGATATGGCTGCCGTCAGCGGGTCGATGGGAGGTTTCTACGCCAATATGCCTGACGAGGTTACGCTGACGGTCAACGGCAATCACGCCATTTTCCAGACCATCCTCAAGGAGGAAGACAAGGTCAGACAGGAGAAGCTGGTTCATAATCTTTCCGATCTGGCGCTCTTGTCGCAGGGGTTGCTGAAGGGCAACAATCTGACGCATTTCATACAGCGAAGTGTCGACCTGATGGGGGGCGAGGCGAAAGGAAAAATAATTCTGGAAGCGTAGTATCAGCTATGATAAATAATGCAGGGAAGGAAGCCGGGTGGCTTCCTTCCCTGTTTATGAGCTAAGGGCAAAATCGATGACTTTCAGTTGCAGGTTCTTCTGGTTGTTCCATTCGTTCTCTTCCACCGTAAAGACCGGTCGATGGGTGCACCCGTCTGCAGTAGCGGAAATTTCCCGGCCAGCCCAAAGCCGATGCCGTCCATCAGCAGGCCGTTCTGTTGCAGGCAAAATCGGACGTGGAGTTCTTTTACTATTCTCGATCCTTTATCGGTCAGGCCGCGGGCGACGAATACCGGCTGGGCATTGCCCGGGCCGAAGGGCTGCATTTGTTCGAGTATATTATAGAACGAGGGGCGGATCGCTTCAAAGGGCAGTTCGGCGTCGATCTGCAGCTCGGGTACCATGGATCCCGGTTGTATGGTAGCGGCTACTGTCTCTTCGAATTTGATCCTGAAGGCTTCCACCTGGTCGGGCAGCAGCGTAATACCAGCCGCGGCAAAATGTCCGCCATATCCGATGAGGTGATCGCGGCAGGCGTGAATGGCCTCGTATACATTAAATCCGTTGACACTTCTGGCGCTACCGGCGACCAGCTTCTCCGCTGCGTGTAAGGACCACCGTGGGGCGGTAATAGCGTTCGATCAGGCGGGAGGCAACTATACCCACTACGCCCTTGTGCCAGTGTGGCTGGTATATCACCGTCGAGCGCCTGGCGGAGTGGGACGCGTCCTTTTCCAGCAGCGCGAGCGCTTCTTCTGTCATGTTGTAGTCAGCTTCCTTCCGGTCGGAGTTGTCTGCGTGCAGTTGTGTTGCATAGGCCATGGCCTCGGAGAGGTCGGGTGCTGTAAAGAGGTGGACGACTTTTCTTGCGTCGTCCATGCGTCCGGCTGCGTTGACCCTTGGGGCGATCATAAAGACGAGGTTGGTCATTTTCAGCTGTTTTTGCAGACCGCTGAGCTGGGTGAGCGCCCTGATCCCGTTGTTGGGCGTCTCGTTGGCCTTCTTCAGGCCGTAGTAGGCCAGCACTCTGTTCTCTCCGTCTATGGAAACGATGTCCGCGGCGATGGCGGTGGCTACCAGGTCCAGGTAGGACAGGGGTTCCTCCTCCGGGAAGCCCAGCTGTTGCGCGAGGGCTGTTATCAGCTTGAACCCGACCCCGCATCCGCATAGCTCCTTGTAGGGGTAGGGGCAGTCTTTTTGTTTGGGGTTGAGGATGGCGACGGCCGGCGGCAGCACGAGGTCCGGCAGGTGGTGGTCGCAGACGATGAAGTCGATGCCCATCGTATCGGCGTACTGGATAAGGTCGGCCGACTTGATGCCACAGTCCAGAGATACGACCAGCGTAAAACCGTTGTCACGGGCGAAGTCGATGCCCTGCCGGGAGATGCCATACCCTTCGCGGTAGCGGTGGGGGATATAAAAATCTACCTTTTCCGGCGGGTGGCATTTCCTGAGAAACTGAAAAAGGCAGGCTACGGCGGTAGTGCCGTCCACGTCGTAGTCGCCATAGACCAGGATCTTTTCGCCGGCACCGAAGGCCTGGCGGATGCGGGCTACGGCTTTTTCCATATCCTTCATCAGCCAGGGACTGTGAAGGTCGTTTATGGTGGGCCGGAAAAAGGACCTCGCCTCGTCGAAGGTTCTGATACCGCGCTGTATAAGCAGGCGGCAGAGGACCTCGTTGATGCCCAGTGAAGCCTGCAAATCGCCGACCCTGGCAGGATCCGCCTGCAATATATTCCAGCGTTTTTCCATGTAAGAATTGTAAATGTACCTTGCCGGACTGCGTCCGGGCCGTGATTCAATCAGTATTTTCGATCTGTGGTATAGCGAACGAGCTCTTCCAGTCCCTTACGGACATCGTTATCCTCAAATTCGTGCAGGATGGCGAGCGCTTCGTCGCGGTAAGTGTTCATTCTTTGGATGGCGTAGTCGATGCCTCCGGCCTCGACCACTTTCCGGATGACATATTGTACTTTTTCCGGATCCTTATTGCGGTTTTTAATAATGAAGATCATCTCCCTGCGGGTGGCCCTGTCGATATTGTTCAGGGTGTAGATCAGGGGGAGTGTCAGTTTTTTCCTTTATGTCATTGCCAGTAGGTTTGCCGATGGATTCGGAGCCATAGTCGAACAGGTCGTCTTTGATCTGGAAGGCGATGCCGACCTTCTCTCCGAAGCGGCGCAGCTTGTCGGTAAGCACCTCGTCATGGGATGTGGCAAAGGCTCCGGCGGCGCAGGAGGCGGCCAGGAGGGATGCGGTCTTGCTCCGGATGATATCGAAGTAGACGTCTTCCCGCAAATTGAGGGACCGGGATTTTTCCAGCTGCAGGAGTTCGCCCTCGCTGATCTCGCGAACTGCGTCTGACAGAAGCTGTAAGACCCGGAAGTCGCTGTGCTCGAGGGAGAGGAACAGTCCTTTTGACAGCAGGTAGTCGCCCACCAACACAGATATTTTTGTTTTCCATAATGCATAGGTCGAGAAGAATCCCTTCTTTCCGGGGACTCGTCGACGACGTCGTCATGCACGAGGGTTGCGGTGTGCAGCAGTTCGACGAGGGAAGCCGCCCGGTAGGCCGCATCGTTGACCGGGCCGCAGAGTTTGGCGGATAGCAGAACGAACATAGGGCGCATCTGCTTGCCCTTCCTGTTCACGATGAATTGCATAATCCTGTCCAGCAAAGGAACCTGGCTTTTCACCGCCTCTTTGAACGTTTTGTCAAAAACGACCAGCTCTTCCCGTAATATGGCTTGTGCTGTCTTCATTTATAGATGATGGTAATGAAAATGTTGTACACAGGGTCCCGTGAAAAATTGAACGACAATATTACATCTTTAAAATATTTTCCGGGCAGTGCATCTTATTTTAAATTTCAGCTGTCTGGAAGCTGGATTAATACAACTTTTATTTTATATGTATTGTTAAAAAAATTTGGTTATTGCGCTCCAATATTTATTTTTGCAACATATTCTTCTCAGGTTTAATTCATTCATTCACATAAACTTCAGTTATGGCAAGTAAAAAATTGACTCTTTTATTTGGGTTACTCTGCCTGCTTATGTCATACTCGTATGCCCAAGTAGGCCAGAGCTATGATGTGCGGGACTCCTCTCTTATTCCTACAAGACGGCTCGCGCAGCACAACGAATTCCTGAATAATGCGTATCCTTTTCCTGCCAAGCCGAGGAATGAATGGGAGATAGGAGTCAAGGGTGGATATACCTATGGTTTTACTGATATCAATAACTGGGGTCCTACGGGTGGTTTTGGAGTTCATGTTAGAAAGGCGCTTGGCTATGTGTTCTCGCTGAGGGCTGAATATGACTGGATCCGTCTGAGAGGTCTAAACTATCAGGCGACACAGGCTTATGGTAGAAACGGAGTGCTCGCTTCCTACTATGGCACAGCCAATACGGGTAATGTCGGCCAGATCTTCTATAACTATCGCAGCACGGTTCACGAGCTTTCGCTACAGGGCGTTTTTACTATCAACAACATCAATTTCCACAAGGCAAAGGTGGGCTGGAATATGTATCTCTTTGGCGGCCCCGGCCTTGCCACCTACAGCACGTTCTACAAGACGGTGGATGGCAGCGGAAAGCCTTATGACTATACCTCGGTAATATCGCAGTTCCCCACACAGGACTACAAGCATCGCAAAGACATCCGGAAGGCGCTAAAGAATATGCTGAGCGGCGACTGGAGCACGATGGCTGAGAGAGGATCCACCAATGGCACACTGGGTGGCGCTCCGCTGATGGTTGTGGGTGTTGTGGGTATCGGTATGCAGTTCAAGCTGAGCAACAGGCTGAATATCGCTGTTGAGGACAAGTACACTTTTACGTCTTCGGACCTCGTAGACGGTCAGCAGTGGCAGAATAATTATACTGCCGGAGCTTGGCAGTCGGTTGCCCAGACTCGGTCTGCAGACTCCTACAATTTCCTTTCGGTAGGCCTCAACTACAATATTTTCGCCAAGCATGCGGTTGAGCCCCTCTGGTGGCTGAATCCTCTCGATTACGCTTACAACGAGATCAATGCCCCACGTCATATGAAGCTGCCGAAGCCGGTGCTGGATGACGCTGACGGCGACGGTGTTACCGATCAGTTCGACCTCGAACCCAACACGCCGAAGGGTGCTCCGGTCGATTCTCATGGTGTAAGCCGCGATACGGATGGTGACGGTGTACCCGACTTCAAGGATAAGGAACTGATCACGCCGACGCAGTGTCAGCCTGTAGATGCCGATGGTGTTGGCAAGTGCCCGGATCCCCAGTGCTGCAAGGACCTGAAAGCATATATCGACTCCAACGGCGGTGGCCTGGGCCACAAGTGTAATATCGGTGATCTGCCGAGCATTACGTTCAAGGGTCGTTCTGTGACGCTGAGCAAGGATTCCAAGGCGCTGCTCGCCAGTACGGCCGAGAAGCTGCGCAACAGTCCCAACTGCCGGATCGCCGTTATCGGCTATGGCGAGTCCAGCAAGGCGGCACAACAGCTGAGCTGGGATCGGGTGAACGCAGTCATCAACTACCTGGTTGAGAAGGAAGGTATTAGCTCTGATCGCTTCATCTTCCGCTACGGACAGAGCGGTGGCGAAGAAAATACCATCGACCTCAAGGACGCTACGGGTGAAGAAGGACCGAATACGGTGCCCGCTCCGCACCCCAACCTGAGAAGGAAATAGTTAGTTCAATTTGATTTACAATAGTTAACCGCGGGTTTCGGCCCGCGGTTTTTTTATTTCCCCCGGTACCCTGAGGGGCGTCATCCGCATTTTTTTGGGTTCCTTTAACGAGCTTTATTTGGGTTGACGGTTAAATACCTGCATATTTGCCCAAAAATTGTAACTTTGCAGGCCTTTATGCGTCTATTTACCGTTCTATTTTTCGGAACAGTCTTTTTTTCGTCCTGTTCGCACTTTTCTAAAGTGTTGAAAAGCAATGATTATGACTATAAATTGCGGGTAGCGGACAAGTACTACGCGGATAAGGACTATAACCATGCGCAGCAGCTGTTCGAAGAGCTTTTCCGGGTTTTCAAGGGTAGCGAGCATTTTGAGGATATCTATTACAAGTTTGCTTACTGCGCGTATTACCTGAAGGACTATGCGAATGCCGAGAACCTTTTCAAGGGGTTCGTGGAAGTATTCCCGAACAGCAACAAGGCCGAGGAGATGGATTATATGCGGGCCTATACCTTTTATAAACAGTCGCCGAAGGTAGACCTGGATCAGACCAATACCACCAAGACCATTGGTTTTATGCAGGCCTTTATCAATACGCACCCTGGGGCTGAGAAGACGAAGGAGGCGACCGATATCATCGACAAATGCCGGGCGAAGATGGAGCTGAAGGACTACAGGAGTGCGCAGTTGTACTATGACCTCCAGTACTATCGGGCTGCCGCGGTTGCGCTGAACAGCCTGATGACGAGCTATCCGGATTCGGAGAAAAGCGAAGATTATAAACTATTGATAATCAAATCTGATTATCAGTTCGCGTTACAGAGCGTAGAAGAAAAAAAGAAGAGCGTTTTGGGACGGTCGTTATACAATGCAATGAGTTTTTCGATCGTTTTCCAGAAAGCAAGCTGACAAAAACTGTACAGGAATACCTGAACATATCTCAGAACAATCTTAAAACGTTAAAAAATGAGCAGGTTAAGAAGGCAAGTTAACGCAAACACTACCAATGTAGTGGAGACAAAAAACCTCACCGATATCAAGGCCGGGACCGGCAATCTGTACGAGTCTATTGCCATTATCGCCAAGAGGGCCAATCAGATCAATATCTCCCTGAAGGAAGAGTTGCATAACAAGCTGGAGGAGTTTGCCAGTCATACCGACAGCCTGGAAGAGATCCACGAGAACAAGGAGCAGATCGAAATCTCGAAGGCGTACGAGCGGATGCCCAATCCGGCGTTGCTGGCGACACAGGAATTCATGGACGAGAAGATCTACTATCGTCGCAATGATGATGATCTCTTCAAATAGAAAGGATCCGGAAAATATTGTTACGGCAGGATGTTTGGAGCGTCCTGCCTTCTTTATTTAAAGATAATTTATGCTGCAGGGTAAAAGATCCTATTGGGCGTTACGGGAAGTATCGCTGCGTATAAATCACTCCTGCTGGTCCGGGCGTTGATCAGGGAGGGGGCTGTCGTAAAGGTTATTCAGACCCCGTCCTCGAAAGATTTTGTCACCCCGCTGTCGCTGGCCAACTTTGTCGAAAAATCCTGTCCTTTCCGATCTGTTCGAAGGAGATACCTGGGCCAATCATGTTGGGCTGGGCCGATGGGCGGACGTGATGGTGATTGCTCCACTCAGCTGCAATACGCTGGCGAAGATGGCTCATGGGCTATGCGACAACCTGCTGCTGGCCGCCTATCTGTCGGCTGTCTGCCCCGTCGTCGTGGCGCCGGCCATGGACGAGGATATGTGGCACCATCCTTCCACCCAGGCCAATTTGTCGCGTCTGGCGGCATTCGGCAACCGGATAATTCCGGTGGAGAAGGGAGAACTGGCGAGTGGTTTGTATGGGGATGGCAGAATGGCCGAGCCAGAGACGATACTGGAATTTCTTCGGGACATGCTTCAGAAGCGCGGTGATCTCAAAGGGAAAAAAGCGTTAGTTACTGCTGGCCCGACGCACGAGGCCATCGACCCTGTGCGTTTTATTGGCAATCATTCTTCGGGCAAAATGGGCGTAGCTCTGGCCAGAGAGCTTGTGCAGCGGGGGGCTGAGGTCGATCTGGTATTGGGGCCTTCTTCTTTGACAGTAGACCTGCCCGGGCTTTCGGTTCACCGGGTAACTTCGGCCGAAGAGATGTATGCGGCCTGCCTCGAGAAGTTTCCGGGGGCCGATATAGCCATTTTATCGGCTGCGGTCGCTGACTATACACCTGTAGCCAGGGCAGCGGAGAAGATCAAGAAAACGGACGGCAATCTGGTATTGGAATTGATGAGGACCAAGGATATTCTGAAGACGTTGGGCGGGATAAAGAAGAAGGGGCAGGTCGTGGTTGGTTTTGCCCTGGAGACGACCGGGGAAAGAGAATATGCGCTGGGCAAGCTCCAGGCGAAGAATGCGGACCTGATCGTTCTCAATTCGCTGAATGATGACGGAGCCGGTTTTGGTTTCGATACCAATAAGGTCACCATTTTTGGCCGGGGCGGGAGCGAGCAGGTCTATGGGCGAAAGCCCAAACAGCAGGTAGCGGCTGACATTGTCGATCAAATCGAAAAACTGTTATATGCGTAGACAAAATCTTTTATTGGCGGTCCTTTTGGTAATGATGGGGCCGGGTCTTCGCGCCCAGGAAATACAGGCGAATGTCTCTATTGTCGCCAGCAGACTTCCGTCTACGGTCGATCATAAGATATTTCAGACGATGCAGACGGCGCTGTACAATTTTATCACGGGAAGGAAATGGTCGAACGAATCGTTTCAGACCAACGAGAAGATCGTCTGCAATTTCCTGATCAATATCAGTTCGACGGGGGACAATAATACCTATCACTCGACGCTGACGGTGCAGGCCGGGCGTCCTGTCTACAACTCTTCTTACCAGAGCCCGCTGATCAATTTTCAGGATCCCGACTATACGTTCCGTTATGTGGAATTTCAGCCGATGGATTTCAATGAGAACCGGGTGCAGGGTTCCGAGCCGTATGCGGCTAATCTGACGGCTGAGATCGCTTATTATATCAACGTTATTCTGGGACTCGATTTCGATTCGTTTGGGCTGCGTGGCGGCGACCCTTATTTTCAGAAGGCATTGAACATTGTCAACAATGCGCCCGACAGCAGGGATATCCTTGGATGGAAGGCTTTTGACGGCATACGCAACAGGTACTGGCTGATCGAAAACCTGACCAACAGCAAATATACGCTGGTGCACGACGCCTATTACAGTTACTACCGGAGCGGAATGGATCAACTGTATGACAAGGAGTCGGAAGGAAGGGCGGCTGTCCTGAACGCGCTGAATATGCTGAACACCGTCAATACTGAAAATCCCAACAGTATGATCCTGCAGTTCTTTTTTCAGAGCAGGTCGGGTGAGGTGTCAAAGATCTTTATAAAATCTCCACCCGACGAAAAGGCGAGGGCGCTGGACCTGCTTTACCAAGCTGGATATTTCGAATATCAATAAATACAAACAGGATTTGCAATGACGAGGACAATTGCCGGCTTGTTGCTGGGGTTTCTGTTGATGACAAGCGGCTGTTCGGATAAAGATAGCGTACCGTCGGATGTTCTGCCTCACGATAAGATGGAGGCTGTCATGTGGGATGTCATCCAGTCCAGAACAGTATTCGGCCAATTACCTGATAAAAGATTCAGCACGCCTCGATCTGAAGCTGGAGAACCTTCGGATGTACGACGAGATTTTTCGTCTTCATCAGACGTCCAGAGAGCAGTTTCGGAAAAGTTATCGGTATTATATAGGGCGTGCCGACCTGGCCCAGACACTTTTTGATAGTTTGCTGAACAAGGGCAACAGGCTACGGACAGAAAGCTATAGCCGTCCGTTCCGGCCAGTTGTAACTCCGCCTCCTTCGTCGGTGAAGACTCCTGCAACAGCGCCGGCAAAGACTCCCGCGTCTGCTCCGGCCACGGTTCGCAGCGGCGAATCCCGCGCACATTCCTTCGCTGCGGGATTCATTGCTGAAGAAGCATTCCCCTCTGCTGTCCCCAAAACTGCGGGATTCGTTGATAAAGAGCAGAAAGATTCCTGCTTAGTCGTATTTTAGCTAAATCATAAATTTCTTGCCTGATGAAAAAGTTGTTGCCGGGGCCGGGGAGGCCATCCATGATATCCCGAGCGGCGCCGTCCTAATGCTGGGCGGTTTCGGGCTATGCGGCATCCCTGAGAACTGTATATCCGCACTAAGCCTTAGCGGGGTCAATCAGCTGACCTGTATCTCCAACAATGCCGGGGTCGATGATTTCGGTCTGGGTTTGCTGCTCAAAAGCCATCAGATAAAGAAGATGATCAGCTCGTACGTTGGCGAGAACGAGGAGTTTGAGCGACAGCTGCTTAGCGGTGAGCTGGAAGCTGGACCTCGTACCTCAGGGGACGCTGGCTACCCGGATCCAGATGGCCGCCATGGGGATCCCTGCATTCTTCACACCTGCGGGATATGGCACGGAGGTGGCCGAGGGCAAGGAGATAAGGGTGTTTGACGGTAAGCCCCATCTTATGGAATACGCTCTTCACGCCGATTTTGCGATCGTAAAGGCCTGGAAGGGGGACAAGCTGGGAAATCTGGTGTTCCGGAAAACGACGCGTAATTTTTCCACTTCGATGGCCAAGGCGGGTAGTGTCACAATCGCCGAGGTCGAGCAACTGGTAGAGCCGGGCGAACTCGATCCCGATCATATTCATGTTCCCGGCATATATGTCCATCGGATATTCCAGGGGAGTGGCTACGAACGACGTATTGAACGCAGGACGGTGAGGCTGACGGATTCAAAATAATCGATCAACAAATCAAGGCATATGGCGCTGGATAAATTTGGTATAGCCAAACGCATTGCGCAGGAATTGCGGGACGGCATGTATATCAATTTGGGGATCGGGATTCCGACCCTGGTTGCTAATTATATTCCTGCCGGCATATCGGTTATGCTGCAGTCGGAGAATGGCATGCTGGGTATTGGGCCCTATCCAACAGAGGAGGAGATGGATGCGGACCTCATCAATGCGGGCAAAGAGACCGTGACCATCCTGCCGGGCGGAGCTTTTTTCGACAGTGCGGAAAGTTTCGGGATGATCAGGGCGGGAAAGGTAGACCTGACCGTTCTGGGGGCGATGGAGGTCTCGGACAGCGGGGACATCGCCAGCCGGAAGATCCCCGGCAAGATGGTCAAGGGCATGGGAGGGGCGATGGATCTGGTGGCAAGTGCGCGAAATATCATCGTGGCTATGCAGCATACTAACCCGAGGGGGAGCCTAAATTATTGCCGGCCTGCATCCTTCCGTTGACGGGGGTAAAATGCGTGAAGAAAATAGTGACCGATCTGGCGGTGCTGGACATTACGCCTGAGGGCTTCCTGTTGATGGAGCGTGCGCCCGGCGTCAGTGTGGAGGAGATAAAGGCCCGGACCAGCGGCAGGCTTATTGTGCCGGAGAAGGTTCCGGAGATGGCCGTGTGAGCGCCGCGGCGGCGGCATAGAACAGGTACTTGACTCCTTCGGCCAGCAGGACGAACAGGTGTTTGTCCGGGTCGGGGGCGTTTGAGGCGGGCCGGCAGCAGGACCCGATGACTTCCAGTAATAAATACAGCAGGATATAGAAAAGGGTACCTGCTCCGATATAGAAGCGGGGCGCACTGGAGTACCTGGAGGGCGCCGTTCCGGATGATCAAAGGGAGGCTTGTCAGGATAAGCAGGGCCATATATACGTTCAGGATGGCGTCGATAGCGGGGTTGGGTTTTTCCCAACCCGTAAAGAACAATGCCGTGATGGCAAAGGAAACGAGGGCCGATAGCGACAGGTCGAGCATATAGCGGCTGCGGCCGTTAAAATCGGGCCGGAAGCAGGGGACCAGCAGGAGCAGGAGGGCGAGGGTGAAGAGTTTGCCAATGACGTATTGATTTTCCCTTGTCAGGGGGTATGTCAGCTCGAGTATCCCTTTGAAGAAGCTGAGCAGGCAGATGGTAAGCAGAAAGTTCAGGGGCTCCTGTAAATAGAGCTTTCGCCCGAAGATGAGAAGGGCGGTCATGAGGGGAGGAAATCGATGACTATGGCCAGAAAGTGCATGCGTTGGAAGCTGGGTAATACATAGCAAACAATCGGATAGGTCTAGTCGATCAGGTTATTCTTCACGGCGAAGAATACGAGTCCGGCGGTATTCTTGGCGCCGAAGCGCTCCATCAGCCTGTCTTTGATGGCCTCTACCGTCCGGGGGCTGACGTCAATTTTCTGCGCGATCTCCTGGGCGGTGAATTCCATACAGATGTACCGAACGACCTCTCTTTCCCGGTCGTTGAGGGTAATTTCCGTATTGAGGCTGGGGATCGTCTTTGTGCGCACGTGAGACTTCTTCAGCAGGATGCGATTTACGAAGTTATTCAGATAGTAGCCTTTAGTAGCCACTTCTATGATAGCCCGTTTGATCTCGGAGGGGTCGGCGCTTTTCAGCAGGTAGCCGTTCGCACCGATCTCCATCATGTGGCTGACGAAGCGCTCGTCCTCGTACATGGTCAGCGCGATGATATGTATGGAGGGTATTGTTTGGCGATTATCTTGGTCGTTTCGATACCGTCTTTCTGGGGCATCCGGAGGTCCATTAGAACGACGTCCGGTTCGGAGGCGGCCAGTCCATCCAGCAACTCCTGTCCATTTTCTGCTTCCTGAACAAATTTTATGGCGCTGTAAGGGCGTAGAGACAGAATGACACCCTTTCGGAATATCTTGTGGTCATCGGCTATTGCAACTTTAATCACTCCCATAAGCAATGGTATAATTGGTTGGGCTACATTGGGTTCGATCTGAGGTCCGGACATCTAAAGATACATATAAATTCTATTCCTGTTCCTGTAGCTTATCTTCTTCTTCCTTAACCAGTTCGATGGTTACTTTATAGTAGGTCTGGGACATATCCTTTTCAAAGAAAATCTTGCCATGAAGGACTTTCAGGCGGCTTTGAATATTTTTTAGTCCGAGGCCTACATTGCTTTTATTTAGCTTGTTAAAATCGTTTTGGGTGATGCCCCTGCCGTCATGGTGCAGGCGGATGAAGAACTTATTGCCGCTGGTATTCTGGGTCAGGTGGATGAAGCTGGCGTTGCTGTGTTTGAGGATATTATTGACCAGTTCCTGTATGACCCGGAAGATGATCAGTTCGTTCTCTGCCTGCAGGCGTTCGCGGTAGTCGTGAAAGCGGGAGCTGGCGTTCATGCTGCCCGAGCCGCTGATCTTTTGAAAGAGGTCATTGACGGCGGACTCCAACCCAAAATTTTTGAGGGTTGGGGGCATGAGACTGTGGGAGATGTTGCGGATCAGCTGTATGGTATCGTCGATAATCTGTTTGGCATTGTAAATGCTTTGCAGCTGGGTGGTCTTGTCGAGGTTGACGAGGTTCTCGTTAAGGTACAGACGGGCGGTAGCGAGAAGGGGGCCTGCGTCGTCGTGGAGGTCGGCGGCAATGCGCTGGCGTTCTTCTTCCTGGAGGCGGATGGAAGCGTTGAGCAGCAGTTTTTGCTGGTCCTGTTCCATGCGCTGGAGCCGCAGCTGGTACCGGATGACCTTGCGTTGGTGAAATATGATGAAAACGATAAGCCCAATAGTGAGCGCCAGCATGCCAATAGTGCCAAAAAAGAGCACTAATGATACACTGCTACCAGGACTCGTGACTTCTAGAATTATCATGGATGAGGCGTCCTGCGACGTTGCTTAGGGTTTTTGGTTTTCACAATTTACTGGATATCAGGATAAGCGGTATCCAGCGAATGATGAAGCTTTATTGCTTTTTTCATTATGAACGCGATAGAGAACAGAATATTTTTTAATATATTAAAAATATTGTTAATAGGCCAATAATTATTGTATTCTGCTTTAGTCAGAGTCGCTGCATAAATGAACAAAAATAGGGTGGACGCGAAGTAGAGCAGTATGGCCAGGACGATCCAAAACTTTTTGAGGTAGTAGACATAAATGACTGTTGCATCGGTGAGCTGTTCATAAAGGAAGAAGATGCTGTAGATGATCAGAAGGATCGATTCGGATGAGGCCGACAGAGAATCGAAGAAGCTTCCGTCGCTGCCATGCAGCAGGTTGATGATGGCGATAGGGAAGAAGACGAGGGTGCCGATCAGGGTGAAAAGACGGAACATCCTGGTTTTGAGGGAAAGGTAGATGAACAGGCTAAGCAGGACGAATTCGCAGATCGTAAAACCACTATAGAGGTAGAAGACATTGACCTTGTGTTCGAGATAGTGAAATATATTGTCGGATAGGAAGGAGATAAGGCAATAAAAGAATATTACCCAGAATCCACCTTGTCTGTTCCTTTTAAAAAAACAAACAAAGAAGATCATGGGTAATACACCAGAGAATACACTTAGAAGTGGAAGCAATACCTTTATTTTTATTCAAATATAAAAGGCATTGCAGTATAATCCAAGTAAAACGATTGAATTAGCTGCCGAAGATCAGTTCCCAGATGCTGCTTTCCCATCCGGATCTGTCAGCTGCGATAGCGTTAACGGTAGCGAGCTGGCCGTCTTCCAGAACGACGACTTTCTTGAGGATGTCTTTTCCGTCCGCGTCGATTGCTACGTAAACCAGGGTTTTCTGACCGTTCTCGTTGATGGCGTTGTAGAAACGCATTCCAGCACAACCGGGCTGAGCGAGGATTGCGTCGATGATATTGCGGCCGATCACGAAGGAGGTTACGCCTTCGCCGGTGGATTTTGCGTGGGCATTTACGAAATCCTGGGCCATTTCGTGGCTAATCTCTTCCCCAACCTTGCTGTAATCCTTCTTGATAGTTAACTCCTTCTGCATAAAAGTAAGTTTTTAGAGGTTTGTAAAATGTTAGTTTGTAAGGCTAAATAACCCCTAAAAAAAAATCTGGGCAACGGCCAAAAATGATGGTAAAATGCTTTAAATTGCCTGTAATTCAAGCCTGTACTGCATTGTACGGGTTTTTCCCAGGGGAGTTACGATGGGAAAATAGAGTAGTTTCACGTGTGAAAAATAGTATTTTTACTATCTCAAAAATCGTAAAACGCCCAGGTGAAATTACCAAACGAAAGATATTCACGATATGGGAGTTTTCTGTGGACAACTTACGAGGTCGCTGCTTAAGAATACGAAATCGTAGAGGCGGATAGGTAGAGAGTAATTAAATTCCTGATTTTTCGTTTAACGGGGTATATAACCAGAAATTAAAGGTAAATTCATTACCTCAAGGACTTTGCAGCATTGTAGAAGAGAAGAGAAGTTGATTGATATTGGATTTAACCTTTGGTTTTTGAGGATATTGAAATCTTTTACTGGACGGTAAACGGGACATTAGACGGTTTGGTTGTGAACCCATCAATCAACTTCTGGATGTAAAGATAGAGGGAGGTGCAATGCGCGACAAGAGCAGAACTGCCCAATTTGTGAAATGCGGAAATTACCGTTCAATTCGTAAAAATTCTATGCATAATGTGGGATCCGATTTTTAAACAAAAAAAATTAAGACCTATACCTATTAATTCTACAAACCTGTCGGTATGACTGCTGAATTAGTAATCAAGGTATCGATCGCGGATGATCATAAGATTTTCCGTGACGGTATTAAAATGGCGCTGAAGAATAAGGAATATCTAAGAATTCTGTGGGAGGCCGAAGATGGAAAGGATCTGGTCCACAAGATGCAGATCAAGAGACCGGACGTACTGCTTATGGATATTCGCATGCCGGAGGTGGATGGCATCAATGCGATAGGGCTGTTGCGAAAGGAATATGAGGAAGTAAAGATCATCGTCCTGACCATGTATGACGACCAGGAGATGATCTCCAAGATGATGGAAATGGGGGCCAACGCCTATCTGACTAAGACTACCGACCCGGATGAGATCTACCAGGCGATCCTGACCTGTATGAATGATGACTTCTATTTCAACGACCTTGTCAATAAGGCGGTGCTATCCAAACTGCAGACCAAACGGCAGGTGCGTCAGTTCTATCCGAGTCCCATCAAATTCTCTGAAAAGGAGATCAGGATACTGAAACTGCTGGCTGAGGACAAGACTACTGAAGAAATCTCCAAGGAAGTGTTCCTTTCCACCCGCACTATCGAGACGATCAGGCAGAATATGAAGACCAAGATCGGGGCTAAGACGATCGCGGGGCTCATCATGTACGCCATGCGCAACAAGATCATCGACTAAACTACCCATTTACCACGAAGAAAGCCCCGGATGCTACGGCCGGGATTGCCAAATAAAAATGCCTGCTTACATAGAAGCAGGCAAATACAAACTTTTTACAAACCAGAGAGAGAACCAACAGAACTCTGACTCACTACGGGCCGGTCAGAAGGGCCGGGATATTGGAATGGTTTCGTTTTTCATAGGAACCTGGAGCTGGTTTTCATAGGACCGGACAGTAGAACTGGATACATGGACTTTATAGGATACTGAACCGGAAAATCTAAAATAAGTTGATTGACATTGGATTTTGCGTGGATTTCATAGATATTGAAATTATGTTCTTGGACGGTTTCTAGGACATTGGACGGTCTGAGGTTGCTAATCCCCGTCAATCAACTTGTAACAAAAATAGCTGTGGATAAGTATGTGGACAAGCGCACAAATGCTGAATTTTAACCTTTCGGGTTTTACTGGGGGGATCGTAAAATAACCATGTTTTCTAACGTATAAATTCCTCTTTATAATCGAAAAAAACCACTTATCTTCGTGAGGAGGTATGTGGGAAGGTATATTCCGAGATGAAGTTGTTGCGTAGATTTACTATAGTAAGTGTTGCAATTTTTGCTTCAATTTGTGAGAATGTTTGGCAGCCTATCCAACTGCCAGTTGTATAAACACTAAAATCGTATGAAAAGACCAGAGCTTAACCAGGCGATCAAGGTTGCTATTGCAGATGACCACGCACTTTTTCGGGCTGGGGTTAAAACAGCATTAGCCGTAAAGAAGGATGTCGAACTGATCGCTGAGGCTGACAACGGCATGCAACTATTGAATCTGCTCAAGCACGTGGAGCCGGACGTTATTCTGCTGGATATACAGATGCCTATAATGGATGGGATCCAGACACTTCCCGAAATCCGCAAGGATCACCCCCACGTAAAGGTTATCATTCTGTCGATGCACAATGACCACTCCATGATATCCAAATTGATGGAGATCGGCGCCAATTCTTATCTGACCAAGAACTCCGATTCGGAGACCATTTACCAGGCGATCAAGACCTGCTATGAGCAGGAATTTTTCTTTAACGAATTGACTAATAAAGCCCTGCTTACGGGTTTACGTACCAAGAGGCCCGAAATAGGGACTCCTCAGGACGTCAATCTCACCGAAAAGGAGCTGACCGTCCTCAAACTGATGTGTGAGGAGAAGACTACGAAGGAAATAGCCGACATCGTCGATATCAGTCCCCGTACCGTGGAGGCGATAAGGGATAAGCTAAAGACGAAGACCGGCGCAAAATCAATGGCCGGCCTGGTCATGTATGCGGTGAAAAATGGCATTATCGAGCAGCAGTAATTACAATGGTATTTTGTATCCGTCCGACCGTCCGTTGCTGACGGCGGACAATCGTGGGTTCCGTTATGGAGACGGGCTCTTCGAGACTCTGTTTGTGGGTCCCGGGGGGATCAGACTTTCTTCTTATCATTTTGACCGCCTGGTGAGCGGGATGCGGCTGCTGGATCTAGATGTTCCCCCTGGATTTGCAGAAAAGATCGCCGGTGAGGTGTTAACGCTTTGCGAAGCCAATGGCTCTTTTGCATCCGGGGCGGCGCGCGTCCGGCTTGCGGTTTTCCGTGGAGAGAGCTCTTTTACCGGGCCGGTCGACCGGCAGCCTAACTATATCATCCAGTCCTGGCCCCTGGCCATTGCGGGTGATGCGGACGAAACAGGCCTCGTCCTCGGCCTGTTTCCGGATGGCCGGAAGGCCTGCGATGTCCTGGCCAATTTGAAATCAAGTAATTATCTCCTTTATATACTGGCGGCGCAATATGCCCGTAAACAAGGGCTGGACGAGTGTCTTGTCCTGAATAGCCGGGAGCGTCTGGCCGATGCTACAATCGCCAGTCTGTTCTATGTCCGCGATTCCGTCTTTTATACGCCGCCGTTGTCTGAGGGAGTGGTGGATGGGGTAATGAGACGTTATTTGCTGGAGGCTTTGCCCGGGGCGGGCTATACTGTGGTCGAGCAGCCGGTGACCGTTCCGGACCTGATGGATGCCGATGAAGTATTCCTGACCAATGCGATTCGGGGAGTTATCTGGGTGGGAGCTTTTCAGGGAAGGCGGTTTGGCCGGCGGCTGTCGGCGGTTGTTGATGAACAGCTCGTAAAAACGCTGTAAACGATAAACAGAAGTTTTGCGGGCACGTCGGTTGCTGTTAATTTACTCAGTGAAGAAAAAACTAGCTATCTTTTGGTTTCGCCGCGACCTGCGGCTGGATGACAATGCGGGGCTTTATCACGCGCTCAGGGGTGCCAACCCTGTCTTACCGCTGTTCATTTTCGACCGGAATATTCTGGATTTACTGGAGAACAAGGCCGACCTGAGGGTCGAGTTCATCCATTCCGCGCTGTCAGAAGTGCAGCAGCAACTCGAAGAGCTGGGGGCCACACTCGAGGTCCGTTACGGGGCGCCGGTCGCGGTGTTCCGGCATCTGATCACCGAATATGATATTGCAGGGGTTTACACGAATAGCGACTATGAGCCTTATGCGGCTGAGCGGGACGGGGCCGTACAAAAGTTGCTGGAGGAGAAGGGCATTTTTTTCCGAAGCTATAAGGATCAGGTCATTTTCGAAAAGGGGGAAGTGCTGAAGGATGACGGCAAGCCCTATACAGTGTTTACGCCTTATAGCCGGAAGTGGAGGGCGCTGCTGAATGATTTTTATCTGGCTCCGTATCCGGTGAAAAAATACTGGGGTAATTTCCTGCAGCAGCGTCATAAAGCCATGCCTACACTGGGTTCCATGGGATTCAGGAAGACGGGGGAGTCCTTTCCTCCCGCCGTGGTCGGGGCAGAGTTGCTCAGGAAATATGAAAAGCTGCGGGATTTTCCGGCTGTGAAGGGAACCAGTAGAATGGGGGTTCATCTCCGGATGGGTACGGTGAGCGTTCGCGCGCTGGCTCGGAAGGCGGTAGAGCTGAGCGACGCGTATCTGGGTGAGCTGATCTGGAGGGAATTTTATCAAATGATCTTATGGCATTTTCCGGCAGTGGGGCAGGGCAGGTCGTTCAAGCCGGCGTATGATCATATCCGGTGGCGCAATAACGAAGAGGAGTTCGCCAGGTGGTGTTCGGGGCAGACGGGGTATCCTCTCGTCGATGCGGGGATGCGGGAGCTGAATGCTACCGGATTTATGCATAACCGCGTCCGGATGGTTACCGCTTCATTCCTTGCCAAGCATTTGCTGATCGACTGGCGCTGGGGGGAGGCGTATTTCGCGGAAAAGCTGCTGGATTTCGAGCTGGCGTCCAACAATGGCAACTGGCAGTGGGCGGCTGGCTGCGGCTGTGATGCGGCGCCTTATTTCCGGGTCTTCAATCCGACGCTGCAGGCGAAGCGGTTCGATCCCGATCGAAACTATATCCGGCGTTGGGTGCCGGAGTTGGAAGGGCTCAGCTATCCTGCGCCGATGGTCGATCATGAGGAGGCGAGGAAGAGGGCGCTCGCTGTCTATGCAAAAGCGGTGAAGGACAGATAGGAAGTCAGCTGACGATCTCGGGAGTGGTTTGGGCTGGTCCCTGTGCGTGAATACGGCCATAGGTCGCCAGCAGGGTTTGAATGGCTTTTTTGCCGTCCCCGCCCAGTTCGAGGGAATAGTTGTTGACGTAGAGATCAATGTGCTGGCGCATCACGCTTTCGTCCATTTCCTGAGCGTGTTCCTTTACATAGTCCGACAAGTCGGGGTAGTTGGCAAAGGCGTATTCCAGGCTTCGGCGGATGAGGGTATTTACTTTATTCGACAGGGCGGGGTCCAGGTCTTTGCGGAAAACGATGCCGCCGAGGGGGATGGGGGCACCGGTCTCTTTTTCCCAGAATTCTCCAAGGTCCATGAGTTTGGTCAGTCCCTTTTGCTGGTAGGTGAAGCGGTTTTCGTGAATGATCACGCCGCAGTCTACCCGACCGGAGAGGACTGCGTCCTCGATATCGGAGAATACCATAAACTCTTTTTTGGCGGCCTCCGGGAAGGCGAGAGAAAAGAGGAGGTGTGCAGTTGTCTGTTGTCCGGGGATGGCGATGGTGCAGCTGGCGACGGCCTGGAGGGGTTTGGGTTCCCGGGAAATCAGCAGTGGGCCGACGCCTTTTCCGAGTGCACCGCCTGCCTCCAGCAGCCTGTACTGGTGCAGGACCAGCGGCAGGACGCCATAGCTGATCTTGGAAATGTCAAGTTTGCCCTGCATGGCCCACTGGTTGAGGGTTTGTACGTCTTCCAGAACGACGTCGAATTCGAGTCCTTCTGTATCGATCTTTTTGTTGACGAGGGCGTCGAATATGAAGGTATCATTAGGACAGGGGCTGAATCCAGGGTAAATCGCATTGGTAATTATTTGACGGTTAGAAGATCGTATCGGCGGTCGTGTTCAATTTTTCCAGAAAGCCGGTCAGGCGGGTGTTCAAACTGGCGATAGCCGACCGGATATCCCATTTTGTCTTGTCTCTTACGCCAACCTCGTTGGAAATGGCCCTCAGCTGGATGAAGGGGATATTTTCCTGCAGGCATACGAAGTGTAGTGCTCCGCCTTCCATGCTTTCAACAACGGCGCCGGTATTTTGTTGATACCAGCTGATCCGGGCCGGGTCGGTGGTTATCTCGTTGACTGTGACGGCCGGGACGGGGTCCAGTGACGTGAGGCCCAGCAGCTGCCTCCAGGGGTTGATCAGCTGTCCGCCGGTGAAGGGAGGGGAATCAGGCCCGGCCAGCCGCAGGTCGAAGATAGATTTGAAAGTCCGGTCTTCCCATACGCCTATGTCCGCGAGGGTCTCTTTCCCGACCGCTACGACTTCTCCGGGCTTTCTGTCCGTGAAGCAGCCGGCGATGCCAGCCTGAATGATCAGCCGGGGACGCTCTCTGCCAATCTGTCGCATAAGTGACCAGGTTGTGGGGAGACTGCCGACGCCGGTCACGAGTGGGGTGATGGTCAGGTGGCTGGTTTGGGCCGGTCCGGATGCCAGATAGTCAATGGTTGGTTGCACTTCGAAAGGGGTGGCGGCCGTAAGGAGAATATGCATATTGCAAATATCCGGAATCATTTAACTTTGCGGGAATTTTAACAGGGCGAACCACGGGTTCGCCGGCCGAAGGCCCATCATTAGCCTTACACCGGGAATGGGTTTTTTTCGGGTAACTCAATCCCGGTGTTTAAGGAACAGACATGGTGTATTTGACGCGCCTGGAACATTTCAATGCGGCGCATAAACTCTATAATCCGGGCTGGAGCAGGGAAAAGAACGAAGAAGTCTTTGGCAAATGTGCCAATGAGAACTGGCATGGGCATAATTATGATCTGTATGTGACCATTAAGGGCGAGCCGGACCCGGATACAGGATTCCTGTTCGACGTGAAAAAACTGAGCCAGATCATAAAGGATCAGGTGATCGAAAAGGTGGACCACCGGAATCTGAACATCGAGGTGGATTTTCTCAAAGGGAAGATGTGTTCGACGGAGAACCTGGCGATCGGCATCTGGCAGCAGCTGGTCCCTCATCTGCCATCGGAGATCACGCTGCATTGTATCAAGCTTTATGAGACTCCGAGGATTTACGTTGAATATTTTGGGTGAAAATAAATAGTCATGAGCACGCATGAAAAAAAGTAGCGGTTTTTCGGAAAGAGCATTTTAATGCGGCGCACCGTATTTTTAATCCCGCGTGGGATGACCGGAAGAATGCGGAGGTGTTTGGCAAGTGCAGCAATCCGAACTATCACGGTCACAACTATGAGCTGGTAGTAAAAGCTGGTGGGCGTGCCTAACCCCGAGACCGGCTATGTAATGGACATGAAGGCGTTGTCGCGTATCACGGCGGAGGAAGTACTGGAAAAGTTCGATCACAAGAATCTAAACCTGGATACCATTTATTTTAAGGATCTCAACCCTACCGCGGAGCATATTGCGATGGTCATATATGAGCTGCTTCGGGCGCGTATCGATCCCAAACTGGAATTACAGGTGAGACTATATGAAACCGAAAGGAATTTTGTTGAATACCCTGCGGATTAAACTGTAAACGATGGCTTATACGAAAATTGACCAGTACGACGATGCGGTCACCCATGCACTGACAAAAAACTATCAGCAATCCCTGGACCTTCTTGGAGAGGATCCGGCCCGTGAGGGTCTGTTAAAGACTCCCGAGCGGGTGGCGAAGGCGATGCAATTCCTGACACAGGGTTATTCGCAGGATGCTCATGCTATTTTGAACTCGGCAAAGTTCCATGAAGACGTGAGCGAGATGATCCTTGTGAAGGATATCGAGCTATACAGCCTGTGCGAGCATCATATGCTGCCTTTTTTTGGTAAGGCGCATGTTGCCTATATTCCGAATGGCTGGATCACAGGGCTGAGTAAGATAGCCAGGGTCGTGGATGTGTACGCCAGGCGTTTGCAGGTGCAGGAGAGAATGACTACCCAAATACTGCATGCGATAAAGGAAACACTTAATCCTCTGGGAGTAGCAGTCGTTATCGAAGCTTCGCATTTGTGCATGATGATGCGGGGAGTACAGAAGCAGAATTCGGTCACGACCACTTCCGCGTTCTGGGGGGAATTCGAGAAGAATGAAACAAGGAGTGAGTTTACCAAGCTGATATCCTCCAATCTTCATTAATTTTCTTTTTTTGAATCGGGTCTTTGTGGCATATTTGCCCCCGGGGATGGGTAATTTTTGTGATCATGCGTCCCCGGATCAACTAAACACCAAGGAATATGAAGCATGCGTATGTCTTCCTGGGACAGGGATCTCAGTTCGCCGGCATGGGAAAGAATCTTTACGAGAATAGCGCCTTCGCAAAGAAATTATTCGAGCAGGCCAATGAGATAATTGGGTTTCGTATTTCGGATATCATGTTCAATGGTACGGAGGATGAGCTTCGTCAGACGAAGGTGACCCAGCCGGCCATTTTTCTTCATTCGGTGATCGTGTTCAAGGGCATCGAAAATAACAAGCCCGATATGGTTGCGGGGCATTCGCTGGGAGAATTCTCCGCGCTTGTCGCCAACGGCGTTCTGAGCTTTGAGGATGGGCTTCAGCTGGTGGCTGCGCGGGCGATGGCTATGCAGCGTGCCTGTGATAAGCAACCTTCTTCCATGGCGGCCATACTTGGACTGGAAGACGGCAAAGTAGAGGAGATCTGTGTGGCGGTGCAGGAGGAAACAAAAGAAGTTGTGGTACCTGCCAATTACAATTGCCCGGGACAGCTGGTCATCAGCGGTAGTGTCCGCGGGGTTGAAATTGCCTGCGAAAGCGATGAAGGCTGCCGGCGCCAAGCGCGCACTCGTGCTTCCGGTGGGCGGGGCGTTTCACTCGCCTTTGATGGCGTCTGCACAGGACGAGCTGAGAACTGCGATAGAGAAGACTACGTTTTATAATCCCATATGTCCGGTATACCAGAACGTCGTAGCGAAGGCGGTGGTAGCAAAGGACGAGATCAAGAAGAATCTTATCGATCAGCTGACCGGCGCTGTGAGGTGGACGCAGTCTGTGCAGTCCATGATAGCCGACGGGGCTTCTCATTTTTCGGAGATCGGGCCCGGCAAGGTGTTACAGGGGTTGATCCAGAAGATCGACAAGACGACGCAGGTAGACGGGGTCAGTTAGGATACCGTCACTGCGCAGTTGACCCAACCGGCGTCAAAGCTCGCGTTATATTTCCTGTAAAATCTGATTGCCGGTTCGTTCCAGTCGAGTACCTGCCATGACATGCCCTGGAATTTCTTTTCTTTTACTTCTTCGAGCAGACGGTCAAAGAGCAGCTTGCCCAGGCCTTTGCCGCGCATTTTTTCGGTGACGATGAGGTCTTCCAGGTAGAGGCGCTGGCCTTTCCAGGTGCTATAGCGGATATAGTATAGTGCGAAGCCTTCGACAATACCGTCGACGGTGACGACGAATGCCCACCAGACGGGGTTGGGACCGAAACCACTCTCTGTAAAGTGTTCGGGGGTTACCGTGACCTCTTCGGGCGCTTTTTCGTAGAGCGCCAGTTCGCGCACTAATTCCAACAGGCGAGGGCAGTCTTCCCGGACTGCCCTGCGGATCGATATATTGTTGTCCATAATAAATTTTCAAGGAACCTTAGTGTCCCCATTTGACCCAGGTTGCGCCCCAGTGTGAAGCCACCACCGAAGGCGGCGAGTACGAGGTTGTCACCTTTTTTTAGCTTGTCCTTCCAGTCCCAGAGACAGAGGGGGATGGTACCGGCGGTCGTGTTACCATAACGCTGGATATTGATCATGACCTTTTCTTCCGCTAGTCCCATGCGGTGAGCGGTGGCGTCGATGATCCGTTTGTTGGCCTGGTGGGGGACCAGCCAGCTGATATCGTCGGCGGTCAGGTGGTTGCGTTCCATCAGTTCGGCGCTGACATCGGCCATTCCTTTGACGGCAAATTTGAAAACGGCCTGACCTTCCTGGTAGATATAGTGCTCTTTGGCTGCAACGGTCTCGATGCTGGAAGGGCGGAGTGAACCGCCGGCTTTCATATGGAGGTGGGTCCGTCCGCTGCCATCACTTTTCAGAATGCTGTCGAGCACGCCATATCCGTCGTAGTTGGGTTCGAGAAGGACGCCGCCGGCGCCGTCGCCAAAAATTATGCAGGTCGTACGGTCGCTGTAGTCGACTATGCTGCTCATCTTGTCGCCGCCGATAACGATCACTTTTTTAAACCGGCCGCTCTCGATGTACATGGCTCCCGAAGTGAGGGCGTATAAAAAGCCCGAGCAGGCGGCGCTCATGTCAAATCCCCAGGCGTTCTTCGCGCCTATTTTGTCGCAGACGATATTGGCGGTGGAGGGGAAGAGCATGTCGGGGGTTACGGTGGCAACGATCACACAATCAATCTCTTCAGGGCTAATCCCTCTCTGACGGCAGATCTCCTCGGACGACCGGTACGCAGAGGTCGGAGGTCGCCTTTCCTTCGCCTTTCAAAATTCTTCTTTCTTCTATTCCTGTTCTGGTGCGGATCCACTCGTCATTTGTATCCACTATCTTTTCGAGGTCGGTATTGGTAAGACGGTCTTCGGGTACGAATCCTCCGATCGCAGTAATAGCGGCGGTCATTTTATTACTCATCATTAAATTCCAGCGTTTATAAAAAGATTTTTGCAAAGGTGCTGAAAAATATTGAAATGAATTTATAACGGGGGTTGGGGGTGGTTATTATACGGGAATGGCCGGTGCGGATGTTAACGAATTAGCCTATTTTCGCAGCCATGATCGCCTTTTTGCGTGGTACATTCGCCTACAAGAGTCCAGCCCTTGTCCATATGGAAGTGGGGGGTGGGCTATGAGCTCCAGATCAGCCTTAATACCTATGCTCATATCGAGAGCCTGGACAAAGGGTTGCTGCTCACCCATCTGCATATTCGTGAAGACGCCCATATCCTTTATGGATTTTTTGAGAAGGCGGAAAAGGACCTGTTCATCCAGTTGATCAGCGTGTCCGGGGTCGGCGCGTCGACGGCCCGGATGATGCTTTCCGCGATGAGGCCGGAGGAGATCAACCGCGCCATCCTCCGGGGTAATGCCCGGCAGCTGGAAAGCATCAAGGGAATCGGCAAGAAATCGGCCGAGCGGATCATCCTTGAACTTAGGGACAAACTGGGCAAGGGCAAAGAAGACACTACAAATATTTCATCCCTGACAAACAATACGTTGGAACAGGACGCGTTAAATGCCCTGATCACGCTTGGCATCGCCAGACCCGCCGCAGAAAATGCAATCAAAAAGTGAGTCGTGAGGGGGTTGATAAAGTCGAAGATCTTATTAAGAAAGCCTTAAAACTCCTGTAGCCTATTGGACGAACTTTATCTAACTAATTCATTGAGGAAGATTGACCCGTTATTTGTTTCAGTTATCCCTGGCAACGTTATTGTTGACCGCGGCATCGGTTGTTTTTGCAACAACTGCATGTGCGCAGATTGACACGACAAGACATAGGACAGATACGGTAGGACTCTCTCCGGATATGTACCGTCTTAGGAGGGCTGCGGATTCCATCCGGCGGCTAGGAGACTCTATTCGCAGGATCAATGATTCATCCAGCCGGAGAGCGGCTGATACGGGCACCCGTCCGCTGGCCGATACATTTCACAAGGATACACTCCGATTTCCCCTTTATGACCGTCGCGGCGACCGGTTCACCAATCCCAATAAGAATCCATTCAACCTCAAGGATCCAGCCAATATTCACGATTCCATCGAGTACGACCCGGTCACCAAGCAGTATTATATTATAGAGAAGGTTGGTAACCAATATTTTAGAAAACCAACCTATCTGACCTTTGACGAGCTGATGCAGATGCAGGGGCAGAATTCCGAGGACGACTATTTCCGGAAACGGGCGGATGCTCTGGATGCGCTGAACCGGAAACTGCTCCGGCCCAAGTTAACCGTCGGCGACAATCTCTTCAACCGGATCTTTGGCAATGGGAAGATAGATATCCGGCCGCAGGGGAATGTGGACATCAATGCCGGCTTCCAGAGTCAGAATATCCAGAATCCCACTCTGCCGGAAAGTGCGAGGCGAACCTGGTCGCCGGATTTTGGGATGAACGCCAACCTGAACGTGGTGGGTAATATCGGGGACAAGCTAAAGCTCCCTATTTCCTATAACACGCTGGCCAATCTCGACCTGGAGAACCAGCTCAAGCTGGATTATACCGGCGGACCCGACGAGATCATCAAGAAGATCGAGGCGGGGAACGTCTCTTTTACCACGCCCAGCACGCTGATGACGGGTGCGCAGTCCCTTTTTGGTATCAAAACGAAGCTGCAGTTTGGCAGGCTGTCGGTCACCGCGGTCCTTGCAAACCAGCGCTCGCAGAAGCAGAATATAGCCTCTCAGGGCGGGGCGGCGGTTACCTCTTACTCTTTCAAGGCGGACGACTATGAAGAGAACCGGCACTTCCTGCTGGCTCAGTATTTCCGGAACAATTATAACAAAGCTATGTCCAGTGCTGCCTATCGTCACCTCGCAGGTGCAGGTTCTGCGTATGGAGGTCTGGGTTACCAACCGTAACGGTGTCGACACGGGTTCGCGCCAGATCGTGGGTCTGATGGACCTGGGGGAAGCGGCTCCTTATAATAGGAATATCCGTCCTTTGACGAACCTGCCCCTATCCATTCAACAACGCCAATACGGAGTATAATTCGATAGTCGGCGACCGGTCGAGCCGGAGCCCTTCGCAGGCGGCGGCCAAGCTGAACTCTCTGGGCCTGAGCCAGGTGCAGGATTTCGAGATCGTATATGCCCGGAAGCCGAGCGCTTCCGACTACTATTTCAACCCGCAGGTCGGCTTCCTGTCGGTCAACCAGACGCTGCAGTCGAATGACGTCCTTGCGGTAGCCTACCAATACAGTTATAACGGCCAGATTTACCAGGTGGGGGAATTTGCCGCGGATGTTCCCCCGATACCACGGTCGGTACAGGTGCGGGATCTTCCAAGGTATTATATCTCAAATTGCTGAAAGCTACGTCCCAGCGGACCAATCTGCTCCTTATGGAATCTGATGATGAAAAACGTCTATTCCCTGAAGACGGCGGCCGGGGGCATTTTGTCGAATATCCAGCAGGCCGGTTTTCAGTTCAATATCAATTATGACGAGCCGAGCAAGGGTACTAAACGCTATCTGCCGGAAGGGCCGAAGGCGGCGATACCCCTGCTGACAGTGTTGAACCTCGATCGTCTGAATGCCCACAACGATCCGCAGCCGGACGGTATATTCGACTACCTGGAAGGGTATACCGTGCTTTCCAATCAGGGGCGGATCATCTTCCCGCTGCTGGAACCGTTCGGTCATGACCTGGATTCCATTGCGTTTTCGGGGCGCCGCAGTCTTTAAAGGACAAATATGTTTTTAATCAGCTGTACGATACGATCAAGGCGGTGGCGCAGACCTATGCCAACGTGGATCGTTATGTGCTGAGCGGGACGGCCAAGGGGCAGTCGACGACGAATCTTTCGCTGAATGCATATAATGTTCCGCCCGGCTCCGTGGTAGTCACCGCCGGCGGTCAGACGCTGAAGGAGAATGTCGACTATGTGGTCGATTACAACCTGGGCCAGGTACAGATAATCAACCAGGCTATCATCAATTCGGGTACTCCTGTGAACGTCTCCTTTGAGAACAACGCCAGTTTTGGCCTTCAGCAGCGAAGCTTTATGGGGTGCGAATGGACTATCTGGCGAAGTCGACGGCGACGGAATCGCTGAATTTCGGAGCGACTTTCGAAAGGCTGAATGAGCGGCCTTTTTTCAGCAAGACGGAATATGGTGAAGACCCTATTCGTAATACGATGTATGGGGCCGACGTCAACTACCGTGGACAGCTGCCTGGTCTGACGCGTCTTTTGGACAAGCTGCCATTTTACAGTACGAAGGAGATGAGTACCATCAATGCCTATGGTGAAGGAGCTATCCTCCGGCCGGGGCACCCGCCTCAGATCGGTAAGGGGACGAGCGGCGCGGTGTACATAGACGACTTCGAGGGTTCGACGAGTTCGATCGACCTGCGTTTTCCGCTGACGAGCTGGGCGCTTGCGTCTGCTCCCCGGGGAACCAATGGCCAGTTTCCGCCGCTATTCCCGGAAGCGAGTCTGACCGACTCTGTCGACTATGGATTCAACCGGGCGAAGTTCGCGTGGTACAATATCGAGCCTACCCTTCAGGACAGGAGCAATCCCAATAACCCCGACAGGAACGAGAATACACTGCTGGATCCCCGCGTAGGGCCGATACAGACACAGCAGCTGTTCCCCGAACAGACGGTGCAGACCGGGCAGGCGCAGCTGATCACGTTCGATATGGCCTATTACCCTTCTGAGAAGGGACCCTATAATTTCGACACGCGGGCAGGCAGTGTCGATAACAGCGGAAAGCTGCTGAACCCGCAAAAGCGCTGGGGTGGTATCATGCGCGCGCTTGATCAGACGGACTTCGAAACGAACAATATCGAGGTGCTGCAGTTCTGGGTGCTGAGTCCATTTGCCAAGACCGCGACCGGTGTGGGCAATACCACGGGAGGACAGATGTTTATCGATCTCGGTAGCGTTTCGGAAGACATCCTCAAGGACGGGAAGAAGCAGTTCGAGAACGGCCTGAACACGCCCAATATCAACGCTCAGATAGACGAGAGCTCGGTCTGGGGCAGGGTACCGGCCAATCCGATACAGGTGACGACGGCCTTCAGCAATGACGCCGGCGACCGGCCTTATCAGGACGTGGGTTTCGACGGGATGACGGACAGCGCCGAGAGGACCAAATACCAGCGCTATCTGAACACGCTTGCCACCAGCTTTCGGGACGGGGTCCGCGATCTATCAGAAGGCCGCCAACGACCCGTCGAGCGATAACTTTACCAACTATAGGGACCCCAGCTACGATGCGAATCAAGCAGGTATTCTTGGTCGTTATAAGAACGTGAACAATCCGCAGGGCAACTCGCCGATAGCCACGACGGGTTCGACCACCATTTCGGCCTATACGCTGTATCCGGATCAGGAAGACCTGAACAAGGATAATACGATGAATACTCTGGAAGAATACTTCGAGTACAAGGTGGATCTGGTCCCAAACGGATTTGGGTCGGGCTATATCACGGACTCGATGACCTTTTCTCCCAGCGGGGGTGAAGCAGACCTGGTATCAGATGCGTATACCTATCTCCGAGTACTACCAGAAGGTGGGCAATATCCCCGACTTCAAGTCGATCCAGTTCATCCGTATGTATCTTACCGGGTTTACGGACTCGGTCGTACTGCGATTCGCCAAGCTCGAACTGGTGCGCAACAACTGGAGGAATTTCAACTATATCATCGATACGACTGGGAATAATACGCTGTTGCCCGCCAATAATGTCACCTCGTTCAATGTGACGGCGGTCAATATCGAGCAGAACAGCTCGCGGCAGCCCATTCCTTACGTTACGCCTCCCGGCGTGGTCCGGCAGCAGGAGCTGAGCAACAACAACGTCAACCTGCTGCTGAACGAACAGGCGATGAGCCTGCAGATCTGTAATCTCGCTCAGGGCGATGTGCGCGGGGTTTACAAAACAACCGCTCTCGACCTGCGCCGATATGGTACCATGGATATGTTTATCCATGCCGAGGCTTCCGGCAACCAGAACGGGCTTAACGACAATGATCTTTCCGCGGTGATCAGAATGGGTAGCGACTTTGTGAGCAACTACTATGAGATACGGATACCGCTGAAGCGAACGGTGTGGGGGCCACCACTGCAGACGCCATCTGGCCGTCGGCCAACAATCTAAGTCTGAGTTTGCAGCGATTGATACAGCTGAAGGTCAACCGAAATAATAAGGGGGTCAGCAATTCCTATTATAAAGAGACGGATGCGACGGGGCGGACGTTTGCCATTTTGGGTAATCCCAATCTGGGGGCGATACAGGCCTTCTTCCTTGGGGTTCAGAACGTCAATCTGGCTTCGGCGTGTACGGAGGTGTGGTTCAACGAGCTTCGGCTGACCGATATAAGTACCCGGGGGGGTGGGCGGCCGTGGGCAAGGTGGATGTCAAGCTGGCCGATCTCGGTACGCTGACGGTGTCGGGAAGCAACCGGACGGCGGGTTTTGGAACTATCGACCAGAGCACCAACGAGCGCTCGATGGATAATAATTCGCAGTTCGATGTGGCGACCAATCTCGAGCTGGGCAAGCTGTTGCCGAAAAAGGCCGGCATGTCGATACCCGTCTATGCGGGACTGACCAGGACGACGAGTACGCCGCAGTATGATCCGTTCGATCTGGACATCAAGTTAAAAGACAAGCTGAAGGCGGCGCCGGGGGCGCAGAAGGATTCGATTCGGGAGCAGGCTGTCGACCAGACGACGATAACGACTGTGAATTTTACCAACGTTCACAAGAACAACATGAGCAACAAGAAGCTGAAGGTTTGGAGTATCGAGAACGTGAATGTCAGCTATTCCTATAGCCGGACCGAGCACCATAGCCCGCTGGCGGTGGAGGACGAGCTGATCGTGCACAAGGCTACGCTGGCGTATAACTATAACCGTACGGCGAAGTTCATAGAGCCGTTCAAGAAGAAGATAAAGTCGAGGTCGCCGTGGCTAGGGCTTATAAGGGATTTTAATTTTAACCCGATGCCGACGGTGCTGGGCTTCCAGGCGAATGTCGTCCGTCAGTTCGGCGCGTACCGCAGCCGTAATATCGGCGGGCCTCAGGATATCCTGCCGGAGACCTACAACAAGTTCTTTACGTTCGACCGTCTGTATACGCTGCGCTGGGATTTTACCCGGTCGCTGGCGCTGGATTTTACGGCTACCAACAGGTCGTGGATCGACGAGGACAGCGGCAGGCTGGACAAGGTGCAGCGGAGGAAAATGTGGGACCGGTTCTTCAGGGGTGGTCGTACCGTACTTTATACGCAGAATGCCAACGTCACCTATACGCTGCCGACCAACAAGATACCGGCGCTGGACTGGACTAAGGTGCAGGCGGGCTATTCGGCGTCCTATACCTGGACTGGGGCGTCGCAGCTGGCGCTTACGCTGGGGAACACGCTACAGAATACGCAGCAGCGCACGGTGGTGGCCGATTTCGATTTTACCCGTCTTTACGCGAAGTGGGGGTTATTGAAGCGGCTCGACCAGAGTGGCCAGCAGCGGCAGGGGCAGCAGGGTGCCAGGCAGGATACGGCGAGAAATAAGAAGCCCGGTTCCGAAGAGAATCAGCCTTACGAGCTCAAGGGTGTCGTCAAGGGGCTGGCGAGGATCCTTACTTCGCTGAAGCACGTATCCTTCAATTATGCGGACAATTCTTCTTCCACCATCTATGGATTTTTGGACAGCACGCATGTGCTGGGGATGGATTTCAGGTCGATGCAGCCGGGTTGGGGGTATGTGTTTGGCAGGCGGGCCGATACAAGCTTTATCAATGGTTTGGGGAAGAGGGGATTGATCTCGACGGATACGACTCTGAACAACCAGAATATGATCAGCTATACGCAGAAGATATCGGCGTCGGCGGTCATTGAGCCGGTGCGGGACCTGCATATTACGCTGAACCTGGACAAGACGTTCGGGCAGAATTATTCCGAGCTCTACAAGGATACGGCGGGCGGCAGCGGTTATTCGAGGTTGAATCCGTATATGGCAGGTACATTCAGTGTTAGTTTCATTTCCTACAAGACGTTGTTCGAGTCGTACAAGCCCAACGAGATATCGGCGACCTTTGCAAAATTCGAGACCTACCGGGGCATTATCTCTTCGAGGCTTGGGGCGATCAACAAGTATACCGGTGGGCTGGTCGGCAGTGATGGCTATTCGGCGGGTTATGGGCGTTATGCGCAGGACGTGCTGATCCCGGCCTTTATTGCAGCGTATACTGGGAAGAGTCCAAATACGGTGGCGCTGCTCAACGAGAAGGGCGGGGACGTGACGACCAATCCGTTCGGGGGGTATCTGCCGAAGCCGAACTGGCATATCACGTATAGCGGGCTTAGCCGTCTGCCGTGGTTCAACAAGGTCTTTACCAGTTTTAATGTCACTAACGGGTATACTAGTACGCTGAGCATGAATAGTTTCAACTCCGACCTGCGTTATCGCGACCCGCTGGGGTATGGGACGCCGGGGTTCATAGATACCATCAGTGGAAATTTTGTGCCTTTCTATGCTGTTCCCAATATTACGATCAACGAGCAGTTCACCCCGCTGCTGGACATCGATATGCAGTTCGTCAACCAGGTGCAGGCGAAAGTGGGGTATAGCCGCAGCCGGCAGTTGAGTCTGAGTCTGATCGACTTCCAGCTGAGTGAAAGCCGGTCTACCGAGATCACCATCGGTGGTGGTTTCCGCAAGCGGGGTGTAGGGCTGCCGTTTGGTTGGAAGGTGGCGGGGAACGGGAAGACCCCGCCGAACGGGCCGCCGGGCAGTATCAACAGCCAGAAGGCGCAGAACGATCTCACTTTCCGTCTTGATATCAGCATCAGGGATGATGCGACCTCCAGCAGTTATCTGGATCAGAATGCCTCGTTGCCGACTGGTGGTCAGCGGGTGATACGGATCGATCCGTCGATCGACTATGTATTGAATAACCGGATCAATCTGAAGTTATATTTTGATCAGCAGCGGACGACGCCGAAGATATCGACGACGCCTCCGATCGTTACGACGAAGGGGGATACAGATAAGGATATCGCTGGCGCCGTAGGGTGGCCCCGCGGCGTTTGGGCGCCTGCGGGGGTGGATGGTGTGGCTCTGCGGTTGACCCGGGGTGATATGGGCCGCGGTTCGCGGGTCAGGGGTTCTCGCGTAGGTGCTGGTGTAGCCGCGATTCACGCAGGGTTTGGTTAGCTTTTCTTATAAAAATATATTCCGTCAGCCTGGGCCGTGCAGGTCATCACGATGTCGTTGAGGCATACGTGGGGGGCAAAGTTGCGCAGTAGAAGATGACGTCGGCTACGTCTGCGGCGTACAGCGGCGTATAGCCTTCGTAGATCTTTTTGCCTGGGTTTCGTCGCCTTTGAACCGGACGCTCGAAAATTCTGTTTCGGCGGCGCCGGGGTGGATGGCGGTCACTTTGATATTGTGGCGCAGCAGGTCGATCCTCATTGAATGGGAGATCGCGTCGACGGCGGCTTTGGAGCCGCAATAGACGTTGCCTTTTTCGTAGATGTCTTTGGCTGCCACGGAGCCCAGGTTAATGATATGCCCTTTGCCTCTTGCCGTCATGAACGGGAGGACGGCCCGTGACACGTAGAGAAGACCCTTAACATTGGTGTCGATCATGGTCTCCCAGTCATCCATATTCGCTTCGTCAAAATAGTCCCTGCCGAGGGCCAGACCCGCGTTGTTGACGAGCAGGTCGATCTTCTTCCAGTCGTCCGGCAGGCTGCCGATGGCTGCGTCGACGGCGGCCTTGTTCTGTACGTCGAAGACGAGGGGTAGTATTTTTGGAGAGCTGACGGGGCCGTAGGCGCCGCTTTCCAGTTCGGTCTTCAGGGCCTCCAGTCTGTCTTTTCTTCTGCCGGTGACGATGATATCATAGCCGCCTGCTGCTGCGAATTTGCGGGCGCAGGCTTCGCCAAATCCGGAAGTTGCGCCGGTGATGAGTATGATCTTGTTCATGTATGTATCACAAAGTTTAAAAATGATTGTAAGAGGCCGTTGCTTTTGTCGGGTTCTTCGAGCATGCCCATGTGTGCGGATCGTTGAAGGATATGGATATGGGTCAGGGATGGCAGATGGGACTGCTGGAGGGTCTGTTCCGGCAGAACGGCCTGGTCGTCTTTGCCGATGACGAAGAGTACGGGGGTCGCCGCGTCCCTGAGGACGGCCGTTCGGTCAGGGCGGCGGATCATGGCTTCGTACCATGCGATCAGCGCTTTGGGGGCGAAGCCGGAATAGCGATCTATCGTTGACTGGATGAGATCGGGTCGGCTGGTGCGGGTCCCTGCGGCAAAGAGATTGGGTGTAGACTGGCGGATAAAGGGGGCAGAGCCGTTGTTGCGAATAAAGTCGATGCTTTTTCTGCGGGCTGATTTTTTTTCTTCGCTGTCGGGGTAGGCAGTGGAATGGAATAGTCCGAAGCCTTTGAGCCGGTCGGGATATTTTTCAGCGAAGGCGAGTGTGGCGTATCCGCCCATGCTATGGCCGATGAGTACGCATTTGTCGATGCCTTCGTGGTTGAGGATGGTTAGTACGTTTTCTGCCATGGATTCCATGGAAATGTTGGCCGCGGATGACTGTGAGGTGGGGGTTGGAGAGCTGGCTGAGGAATAGCTGGTTGGGATGGAGTCGCCGGTGCCGGGAAGGTCGGGAATGATCAGGCGGAAGCCGGATCGCAGGTAGTCGGACTGGTTGCTCCAGATGGCGCCGTCCTCTGCAAAGCCGTGCAGCAGGACGACCGGCAGGCCCGAGCCTTCTTCCCGGTAGAAAAGGGTATTTGTGCCGTCGGCTATTTTCTTATCCACGAGTTTCTTGTTTTAATGGCCGTGACAATATTCCAGATAACGAACAGGATGGTAAGCAGGAGGGCCAGTCTGGATATCCAATCCTCGTACCGGACGTAGAAGGTCATATCGTTCCTGGGAGGAATGGACTGTCGGATGAAGGCGGTCGAGACCCAGGGGACGGGAAGTAGTTATTTCGCCTGCGGGACTGATGACGCAGGAGACTCCGGTGTTGGCGCTGCGGATGACCCAGCGCCGGGTTTCGATGGCTCTTAGCCGGGCGTAGGATTCGTGCTGCCTATAGCCTGGGGTATTGCCCCACCATCCGTCGTTGGTGATGATGGCGACGACGTTCGCCCCATTGCGGACGTAGCGCGACATGAATTCGCCGTATATACTTTCATAGCATACCGCGGGGGCTATATGATAGGTTCGATTGGTGGTGTTGAGGACGGAGCGGTCGCTCTGACCGGTATAGCCTGCGGTCGTTCCGCCAAATTTTTCGAACCAGGAATCAAGAATATGCAGGAAGGGGGAAGGGTCTCTACGCCCGGTACCAGTCTGGACTTGTGGTAGAAGGAGACTGGCCCTGTGCTGTCGAACAGTGCGGCTGCGTTATAGCTTTCGTAGTACTGGGCGGAGCCGGGGATCTTCTGTGCGGAGGCGCTGTGGCGTTCGTTGAAGATGCGGACGGCCTCCAGTGCCGCTTAGCAGGTTGATGTTGGGGTGACGATGGAGGAAATCCCAGAGAGGATTGAGGAAGAAGTCCTGTTTCAGCTGGTCTTCTATGAATCCTTTCTCGCTGTACAGGGCTGTTTCCGGCCATACTACGAGAACGGTCCCGGAGTCGATGGCCGAGTCGCTGAGGCGGATGAGTTTGTGCAGCTGGGCTTCGATACTTCCCGTGTAGAGCTTTTCATAGGGGTCGATATTGGGCTGGACGATGACAATATTGTTGAGGGACAGGCTGGCGGTAGTCTGATCGGCAGAGCTGGTTTTTTCCGCCGAAGAGATGAGGATGGAAAGGAGGAAGGGAAGGAGCAGGGCGAGACCGGAGTAGACGGCGAATGGTTTGTTGAGCTGCCCGCCTCTGAATTTTTTCCAGAGGAAGCGGAAAAGGAGAACGTTCACCGTCATTACCCACAGGCTTCCTCCGCTGGTGCCCGTGTATTCATACCATTGAACCCAGCTGGTCCGTGTGGAGAAGGAGTTGCCGAGGGTCAGCCAGGGCCAGCTGAGGCCCCAGTCCTGCAGATGGATGTATTCGAAGCTGAGCCAGAAGAATATAAGTGACAGATAGCCGGCAGTATCGCCGAGGCGCCGTTTGACAGAATGGAAGCCGAGCCAGGGTATGCACATGAGCAGGCTGTTGGCGAGGATGGCTCCTATGGCGCCGGGGGCGGTTGCGTTCCAGATCCACCAGGTGGTAGCGGCGTTCCAGATGAGCATCGAGAGATAGACCCATGCGAAGAATCTTTTCCGTCGAATGCCCCGGCGTTCCAGCCATAGCAGGGGAATGAAGGCGATGAAGATCAGGAAGGTCAGGGGGGACACTGGCCATGCGGCGAATAGCAGCAAACCTGTAAGCACAGACAGAAGAATGGGAGGAAGCTTTTTCAAACCTGAAGTCTTTTGTTGTTGAGGTAAAAATAAGCTTAATCGCCGGGAGATGGGCAATGGAAAGAAAAATGCCCCGGGGAGCCAGGGCATTTTTTATAAGATTCTAATAAGGACTAGCGGCTATAGTTAGGGGCTTCTTTCGTGATCTCGATGTCGTGCGCATGGCTTTCCTTCATGCCTGCGTTGGTGATCTTGATGAATTGGGCCTCTTGCTGAAGCGTGCGTATGTCTTTCGCACCGCAGTATCCCATACCCGCGCGGAGTCCGCCAACGTATTGCTGGACGACTTCCGACAAATTGCCCTTGAAGGCTACGCGGCCTTCGATGCCTTCGGGGACCAGCTTTTTGATATCGTCTTCCACGTCCTGAAAGTAGCGGTCGCTGCTGCCCTTGGTCATCGCTCCGATGGAGCCCATGCCGCGGTATTGCTTGAATTTTCTTCCTTCATAGATGATCGTTTCACCGGGGCTTTCTTCTACGCCCGCGAAGACGCTGCCCATCATTACGAGGTTGGCGCCTGCGGCGATGGCTTTACCATATCGCCGGTATAGCGGATACCTCCGTCGGCGATGACGGGGACGTTTCTTGCGTTAAGGACAGAGGCGGCCTCCATCACGGCGGTTATCTGGGGTACACCGGCTCCGGCGACGATGCGAGTGGTACAGATGGATCCGGGGCCTATCCCGACCTTGACGGCGTCTGCACCGGCGTCGGCCAGGGCCTTTGCTCCCGCCGCGGTACCGATGTTGCCTGCTATGACCTGGAGCTGTTTGAAATTCTTTTTCAGGGATTTCAGGGCGTTGATAACGCCGATATGGTGTCCGTGTGCGCTGTCGAGTGTTACTACGTCCACTCCGATCTGCTGCAGTGCGCTGGCCCGGTCGAGCAGGTCTTTGGTGATGCCGAGGGCGGCGCCGACGAGCAAACGGCCGTATGTGTCTTTTACAGCGTTGGGGTAGCTGGATAGTTGGAGGATATCCCTATAGGTTATGAGACCGATGAGCTTGCCCTGTTTGCTGATGACGGGCAGTTTTTCGATCTTGTATTTCTGCAGGATCTTTTCGGCTTTTTCAGGTCGGTGCCTTCGGGAGCCGTGACCAGTCTGTCTTTGGGGGTCATCACTTCGCTGACTTTCCGGCGTTTGTTGTCTTCGAACCGGAGGTCACGGTTGGTGAGGATGCCGACGAGGACGTTGCTTTTGTCGGTGATCGGAATACCGCCGATCTTGTTCTCTTTCATCAGCCGGAGTGCGTCGCTGATGGTGGCGTCTTCGTTGAGGGTGATCGGATCGATGATCAGGCCGCTTTCGCTTCTTTTTACCTTGCGCGCCTGCTCGACCTGCTTTTCGATACTCATGTTCTTGTGAAGGATGCCGATGCCGCCTTCACGTGCGAGGGCTATTGCGAGGGTCGCTTCGGTAACGGTATCCATTGCGGCGGACAGCATGGGGATATTAAGCGTGATATTCTTAGTCAGCTTGCTCCGAATATCGACTTCGCGGGGTAGTACCTGGGAAAAAGCGGGGAGTAACAGTACGTCATCGAATGTGAGTCCTTCTCCGAAAAACTTTGAGGGGGAAGCCTGCTTTCCAGCAGTGGTATTGTTTCTTGCCATGTGCAAAGATAGGGTGGCCCGGTGGTATGGTCCAAATTTTTTGTCCGCGGGGCCTAGCTGAGCCGGTATCTCTTTCCTGGCAATGAGCAGATCAGTCCCTGTAATTCAAGGCTAAGGAGATGTTTGGCGACGGTTGAAAATTCAAGCTGACTTTTTATACATATTTCGTCGAGCGAGAGGGTTTTGCCTTCCGTTAACAAATTAAGCAGAGCCTTTTCCGCGACAGAAAGGCTGGTTGTTTCCGTTGGAAAAGAAAGAGATGCCTGTTTACCACTGTGGGGAGCCGGGGTTTCCCAACCCATGCTTTCCTGCAGGTGCTGGCCGGAGAGAAACAGTCCGGCCTTTCCCTGCTGAATAAGCCAGTTACAGCCTGAGCTGCAGGCGTCATCGAACCTGCCGGGTACGGCGAAGATCTTTTTGCCGTATGCTTCTGCGTTTCCGATGGTGAGCATGCTTCCTCCTTTGAGCCGGGTCTCTACGACTATGACCGCGTCGCACATGCCTGCGATAAGGCGATTCCGAAGTGGGAACTGGAAGCTATCGGGAGAGGTATCTGTGCAGAATCTGGTGAGGAGGCCTCCCTGCTGCCGCAGCATTTCTTTTGCGAGGCCGCGGTTTTCGCGGGGGTAGATGTAGTTGAGTCCATGGCCCAGGATTCCTATTGTCGGGATATTGTATTTCAGCGCGGCGCTGTGGGCACGGGCGTCGACACCATGGGCAAGGCCACTGACGATGAGAAGGTCGGGCTGGGCGAGCTGGCGGATGATCTGTTCTGTTATTTGTTTGCCGTGTTCCGTGGGATTTCTTGTGCCGACGACCGATATGATCTTTTTGGTATTGAGGTCGGCGTCGCCTTTATAGAACAGGAGGAGTGGGGCGTCATCGAGCGGCAGAAGGCGCTGCGGGTATTCGCTGTCTGTGAAGAATAGCGGACGGGCGCCGATCTTTTCGAGGTAGAGAAGCTCGGCTTCTGCCGAAGCCCAATCCGTGAAGGTATGGATGGCGTGGGCAGACTCGACGGGGAGGCCCGACTTGAGGAGGGCTGCCGGGCTGGCCTGGAAAACGGCTTTAGCGTCTCCGAAGCGCTGGATCAGGTTTTTCGAATAGGCAACGCCGATACCTTTTGTACGGGTGAGGGCCAACAGGTGGAGGGCTTCTTCTTTCATTGGGCAAGATTAAAGGTGGTAGTGGCTTGGTAGTAGTAAAGTTAATAAGAAAATAGAATAAAAATCCTATCTGCTTATTACTTTGAGCTCGGTGCGACGGTTTTGGGCGCGGCCTTCGGGTGTAGAGTTGTCGGCGACGGGAACAGTGTCTCCGAATCCCTTGAATGCCAGGCGCGCCGCTGCGATGCCTTTGGACACGAGGTAGGTGGTAACCGCTTTTGCCCTATTCTCCGACAGCAACTGATTGTCGGCCGTTTTGCCGGAATTGTCGGTGTGGCCGTTGATCTGGATGCGGAGGGTAGGATTGTCTTTCAGGAGTTGAACGACGTTATTCAGTTCGGCTTCGGACTGTGGTTTGAGTTCATACTTGTTTGTCTCGAAAAATATATTTTTCAGTACGATGGCGGCGTTGGCCTCGATGGGCTGCAGCGGGATGTCGACGTTGAATGCGGTATCGCCCTGTTCGCGGCTCAGGGAGTAGTTGTCTGAAAAGAAGAGGTAGCCTTTCCTTTTTACATTAAAGGCATAGTCTTTTCCTTTTGGCAGCGTGATCAGGTAGTTACCCGTCTCGTCGGTCTGGAGATTGCTGATTATCTGTCTGGTGTTCAGGTCGGTGAGGACGACGCTGGAGGGCAGGCCTTTGCGAGTGCTGCGGTCATAGACTCTTCCTTTCACCCAGAGCGTGCGGGCGGGGCGGATGTCATCGCGCAACTCGAATGTATATAGGTCCAGTCCGCCGCGGCTGTCCGACCGGTCGCTGGCGTAGTAGGCTGTTTTTCCGTCGGCGGCTACTATCATGCTGCCCTGGTCCTCGATGTCGTTGATCGGGTAGCCGAGGTTTTCCGGTTTGCCCCATTCGCCATTGGAACCCTTGTGGGCTACAAAGAGGTCGTTGCTGCCGTAGCCGGGGTGTCCCGATGAGTTAAAGTAAAGGGTCTGGTTATCGGCGTGGATAAAGGGTGTTCCTTCGTCACCGACGGTGTTGATCACCGGGCCGAGGTTCTCGGCGGCGCTCCACTGCCCGTTGAGGAGGCGGTGGCAGACGTAGAGGTCCATGCCGCCGTATCCGCCAGGTCGGCTGCTGGAAAAATAGAGGTCCTTTTTGTCCGGGGAAAGGGAGGGTGCGGCGTCCCAGGATTCCGAGTTGACGCTGTCGCCCATGTTCTCGGGCGTGCTCCAGCCGCCGGTTGTCAGGTAAGAGATATAGAGGTCGCAGCTCGCCCCTGCCGCCGGGGATGTCGCAGCCGTTGAAGATAAGCATCTGCCCGTCAAGAGAGACGGTCTGTGCGGCTTCGTTGTAGTTGGTATTGATGTCTCCCTCGAGGCTGTGCGCTTTACTCCAGGAGTTGCCCGTGCGGGTGGACTGGTAAAAGTCTTCGTTATTGTGGTTGACGCGCCTGGTAAAGATGAGCGTGCTGCCGTCGAGGCTGATCGAGGGATAGTATTCGGAGACTTCCGTGTTGATGCTGTCTCCAAGGTTGTGGGGTTCAAATTTATAATTGGCTGAGGATTGGTGGGCGGCGGAGTAGTCGAGGGCGAACTGATAACAGCGCTCGCGGTATGCGCCTGCTTTCCGGCTGGTTTCGTTGAGGTTGTCAACGGTAAGGAAGACGTCGATCGCCTGGAGGGCTTTTTCAAAATTCCCGGTGCCTGCGAGGTCAATGGAGTAAGGGAGGTTGTAGTCTTTGAAGAAATCGCTGTCTATCGCTTTGGCTTTTTCATAGTATTGGACAGCGGAGCGATGGTCCTTCATTTCGGAGTACATACCGGCTATGGACAGGCAGGCTTCCTCGTAGTTGTTGTCGATGGCCGGGGCTTTTTTCAGGGTTTCTATGCCGCCTTTCAGGTCGTCGTTCTGGGCCTGTTCGAGCCCTTTTGAATACAGCTGGACGGCCTTTTTATTCACTTTGTCGGGGTTGTACTGTGCCTGTCCCGCGAACGAGGGAATAAGGAAAGCTACTGCGAGCAGGATCTGAGGGTACGGGAGACCTAAGATTTTCATCTGGAATCATTTATTTGCTTGCTGAAAATAACTAAAACGTACGGTATAAGGAGTTTCTGTTGCTGAAGCAAAAAAGGTGCGACAAATTTTCGGGAAAGGGGATCCCCGGAGTAGTTGGGGGGGAGAGTGTTTTGGGCGGAAGTTGGGAGAGGGGCGGTGTAGGTTCGGCTGAATTTCGGAGTTGGGGAGGGGACGCCGGGGGATTTTTGAGGGTTGGAGTGGTGGGCGTGGGGAATTCTTAGGGTCGGGTGGTTGGATTCGTTAACATTTCTTTCACACTTGTTCCGGCAGCGGCGGCTGAATTATGCATGTCTTTTTATTTATCATCTGAAAAGAATGGGGTTGGAGCCTTTTAAAGTTTTGATAAAAAACTTATGTATTCGTATTGACTTTTAATTAAATACAAACCAAAACACCCCCACATGAGAAAACTTCCACCACTGCTGGCAGTGCTTATACTGTCATGTCAGTTGCTATTTGCCCAAGTTAGGTCTATTTCCGGCCGGGTAACCGATCCCCTGGGGCAGCCGGTTCCATTTTCTTCGATCAGGATCAAAGGCACCAAGTCGGGGACAAGCGCCGACGCCGATGGCAATTTTACAATCAAGGCTAAGACGGGAGACGTGCTTGTCGTATCCGGAACAGGAATCATCCAAAAGGAGGTAAGTGTTACCGGTGATGCCGTGCTGGCTATTCAGGTTGCGCGCAGTACGACTGCGCTGGCCGAGGTAGTGGTGACTGCGCTTGGTATTCAGCGGCAGTCGAAAGAGTTGGGGTATGCCACTACCAAGATCAGCACGAAGGAGCTAACGCAGGCAAAGGTTACCGATATCTCTACCGGCCTTGCGGGCAAGGTTTCGGGGTTGCAGGTCAACCTGACCAATAACAGCGTGAATCCCACGACACGCATTGTGCTTCGCGGCAACCGAAGTATCACGGGGAACAACCAGGCGCTCCTGGTGCTGGATGGCATTCCGGTAGATGATCCGACATACATCAACAAGATCGACCCGGAAGACGTGGACAATGTGACTGTACTGAAGGGGCGGTTGCCGCATCTATCTATGGATCGAAGGCTTCCAACGGCGTGCTGGTCATAACTACGAAACATGGCTCGAGGGGCAAGCCGACGATCGCGGTCGGCAATACGACTTCGTGGGAAACCATATCGTATATGCCAAAGGTGCAGACGCGGTTCGGGTCATACGGCGGCGAAGGTTTTGCAACGTTCCCGGATGGCACCGTGGGGTATGTGCCATATGAGAATCAGAGCTATGGGCCGCCTTATGACGGATCGCTTGTGCCTCTGGGTTATGGCGTACCCGAACGGAATCCCGACGGGACGGTAAACCTCGATAAACTGGACACCAATTTCGTGCGGTATTCCCCCGTAAAGAATAATATCCGGGATTTCTTCAATACGGGGTTGACCAATCAGGCCAATGTCTCTTTTTCTTCGGGAGATGAAAGGGGGACGTTCTATATGGGCTTTCAGGATGTGAAGAAGACCGGGGTCGTGCCGAATGACAGGTCGAGGCGGGACAATTTCCGTGTTGGGGGTTCGAGGACTTATGGCCGGTTCAGGGCGGAGTACACCGCGTCCTTCAATCAGTCCTCGGTGGATATCGCGGGGTTGAGCTACAACCAGACCAATGGCGGAGTTTTTTCCGGACGTCCGTTGTATTTCGAAGTGCTGAATAATCCGGCGCATGTTCCACTGACCTCTTTCAAGGACTGGAGGAATAATATGTTTGCCGATCCCAATGGCTATTTTGACGCTTATGCGACGAATCCTTACTGGACGATCGATAATTCCAGGAGGAAGACCAATACGTATGACCTGTTGGGAAACCTCAATCTATCCTTTAGGGTTACAGACTGGCTTACGCTGTCGGACCGGCTTGGCGTTACGCAGAGTACGTTCAACCGAAAGTATACGCGTGCGGGGATCAATTTTGCTCCCTGGGCGATCGCCGACCCCTGGGGCGCAGGAAATGTTCCGAGCAGTCAGGGTTATCTCGCGCCTTCGGAGTACGACGAGTCTTTTTCGAACAGCGATTGAATAATGACCTTATCGCCGCTGTCAGCAAAGAATGGGGGGATATCTCGCTGAAGGGACTGGCGGGATGGAATCTCGCGCAGCGGTATCAGACGGACCAATGGCTGGAAGGAGACAACCTGCAGTTCATGGACTTTTATAATATTTCCAGCGTGCTTGGCGTGCCGGGTTATAGTCAGACCACATATAAACAAAGGGATGGAGCGTTCTATGGGGACCTCACCCTTGGATTCAGGGAGTTTTTATTTCTGCATGGGAGCGACCGGATGGAATGGAACTCTACGCTCGATCCCACTCAGTACAGATATAACTATTATGGGGTAGATGCTTCCCTGATCTTTACGCAGGCTATCGATGCGCTGAAGAACAGTAAAGTGTTAACCTATGGCAAGCTGAGAGGAGGGTTTACGCACGTAGCCAATATCAATCTTGGCGGGAACAATGCCTATGGCGCCTATTTGCTGGTCAATCCTTTTGTGCCGGCCACGGGGTATCAGCAGACGAGTTCGGGGTTCCCGTTTGGGTCCCTCGGGGGATATTCCCAGAGTTCGACCTATTTAAATCCTCTCATCAAGCCTGAGATCACAGACGAGTTCGAGGTTGGGGGTGAACTGGGGTTCTATAATAACCGGATCAATTTGTCGGGTGCGTATTACCAGAGCAAGAGCAAGGGCCAGACGCTGACGGCGTCGATTCCTGCGCCTACCGGGTTCACGTCAAAAGTGGTGAATGCGGGGCTGGTTACGAACCGGGGTTATGAGCTGGATTTGAATGTGACCCCGATAAAGACTAAGGATGTGACGTGGAGTGTGGGCGTTTCGTATGCGCACTATATGAATAAGATCAACGAGCTGCTACCGGGTGTGGATGAGCTGCAACTGAGCAATTTTGCGAATGGTTCGGCTGGTGTAGCGGGGGGATCTATGCTGTGAAGGGACAGCCTTATCCGGTGATCAAGACGACGGACTGGGTAAGGGATTCGGCCAACGGAAAGGTGATCGTCGATCCTCAGACGGGATTGCCTGCGCTGGACCCGAATGAAAAGGTTTTCGGGAATACGAACCCGAGGGATATCCTTGGTATCAATACGTCTGTTTCTTATAAGGGTTTTACCCTTTCTGCGGTTATTGATTACCGGGGCGGAAACTATATCATGAATGCATTGGGGCAAAACATGGATTTTACGGGTGTTTCGTGGCATTCTGCCGAGAATGGGCGCCAGCGTTTCATCTTCCCGAACTCGGAGATCCCGGATGGGACGGGTAAATATATACCAAATACGAGCGTAGCTATTTCCAACGGCGGTAATATTGGCGGGGCTGGTTTCTGGCCGACGCTGTATACCAACGGCATCGGCACTCCCTATATAACCAGCGCAGCTTTCTGGAAGTTGAGAGAGGTGGCTCTTAGTTATGAGGTGCCGGCGAGGGCATTGTCAAAGACGTCCTTTATCAAGCGGATCACTGTGGGGCTTGTGGGCAGGAATTTGCTGATGTTGCGGCCCAAATCAAATTTCTGGTCCGATCCGGAATTCAATGACAACAGTACGACCGGCATTGGCACCAACAATACGGGTACGGGTAATGCCATCGGATCGACGTCGGAATTCCAGACGCCTCCTACACGGCTCTACGGCGCCAATATTACTATAACCTTCTAGTCTGCTCTCTGAGCAATTAAAAATATTGGATATGAAAAAAGCGACCACTATAATAGTTATACTGATTGGGGTAATGGTTGGAGGGTGCAAGAAATACCTCAACGTAAACCAGAATCAGAATCAGCCGACAACAGTCACTCCCAACGTCGTATTGTCCGCGGCCCTTGTCGGAACTGCCGACAATCTCGGGAGGGATTATCAAAACCTGACCAGGTGGATGGCGTACTGGTCCAGGAGCGGTAACTATGTGCCGGATGTGCAAACTGAGACCTATAATTTACCGAACAACTATACCGACTTCGAATGGGGTAATATATATGCTACGCTGAACAGGTTCAATTATATCGAGCAGGCCGGCCGGGCTGCTCAGGCGCCTCTTTATGTTGCGGTTGCGAAGGTGATGAAAGCCTACCATTTCTCGATGCTGGTGGATATTTACAATGATGTTCCGTACAAGGACGCTTTCAATCCCCAGAACTCCGTGCAGCCGAAGTATGATAAGGCGCTGGATATTTATAACGATCTTGTAAGGCAGGTCGACAGTGCCATCCTTTTGTTCGATTCGGCAAGAGGCATATTATGCCTCGGCGCCGACTGTGACGCTGAAGACCGATGAACAGTATGATGTGCTCTTTGGTAACGCCGGCGGCAATGGCGGGACGGATCCTGCTACCGCCAGCGACCGGATGGATTCCCGGGTCCGGTTCTCCAACACCCTACTGCTAAAGCTGCTGATGCATCAGTCGCAGGTGGGTTCTCAGCAGGGGTTGATCAATACCGAGCTGGCTGGGATCGCCGCCAATGGCAGAGGCTTTATAGGGGCGGGTGAGAGTGCAGTTGTCAATCCAGGCTATCAGAACTCTACCGCCAAGATCAATCCTTTCTACGCGACGTTCTTTACGGTCACCGCTTCTACGACCAATGTAGCCTATTACAGGGCGAATACTTATGCGGTGGATTTCTACAACAGCAATAATGATCCGAGGCTGGGTTATTTCTATGCGGCTGTGAACGGCGGCTATGCGGGCAACTACGACGGTGATCCGGCGGCGGTATCGAATGCGAATACTTCTGCGATAGGTCCGGGGGTACTGAAGGGGCCTGGCCAGGACCAACTGGTCTTTTCGGATTTTGAAAGTCTTTTCCTTCAGGCGGAGGCCGTGCAGAGGGGCTGGATACCGGGGAACGCGCAGGCTTTATTCGAGTCGGCCATCACGCAGTCTTTCGAATATTTGTATAAGGATGGGACCAACCAGATACCCGCAGGAGCAACGCCGGATGATGACGCGAAGGCTTACTATACGCAGGGGGTTGCGGATGTGGACTGGACGGCTTCGCCGAACAAGCTGCATGCCATACTGACGCAGAAATGGGCTGCGCTCAACGGGATCAATCAGGTCGAGGCCTGGACTGACTATAGGAGGATGGGTATCCCGGCGCTGCCGATCTCAAAAGCGCCTACTCATATAGAGCCGGAGATACCTGTCAGGTATTTATATCCTCAGTCCGAGCTGAATACGAATGGTGTCAATGTGCCGCAGCTGGGCGCCAACGCTCAGTTCTCGGCCAAAATTTTTGGAATCAATAAATCGAAAAACAATGAAAAGACTATTCAATATAGGGTCGCGGGCAGTTGTCGGGTTGGTCGCCATTGCTATTTTCTTCAGCGCCTGTCTGAAGAATAACGGGCCGATACAGGATTATTCGCAGAGTCCGGCTCTGGTGAGCATTCAGGGGGACGGCCAGTACAACGGAATATTCGTGGCTTCCCAGTCCGTCCTGCCTATTTCTTCCGCCGGGATCAATGTCGAGATAACGTTGTCGGTCGCGAATCTGACGCTCTCAACTCCGGTAACCGCTACGCTGATGGTCGACCAGGCGACGCTGGATCAATATAAAGCCGCCAATTCGGACAGTACGAGGTTGCTGCTGCCGGCAGACAATTATCAGATAGCGAATAACGGGGCTGTGACGATCAGTCCGGGGCAGCAGATCGTGAAAGACTCGATCATTTTTTCGGGAATAAGATCGACTTCACGAAGGACTATGCGCTGCCGCTGTTGCTCACCAATGCGAAGGGGGCGAAGATCCCGGACAATCTCAAGCAGGAGGTGATCCTGATCAAGCTGAAGAGTATTTATGAAGATACCTATAATCTGTCGGGGGCGAGGATATTGTATAATGGTGCGACGGTAGGGTCGGGTATTCTTACCACCGCGGGAATTACCGGAAGTGCGACTTTCGCTACAGTGAGTCCGAATGTGATCGACGGTCAGCTGGGGGACCTGACGAGTCAGATGTCGCTGCAGATAAATCCGGACAACACGGTGAACGTGCTTCCGAGTATGCTAAATCCGGGCAATTCCTTTGGGACGCTTGCCAATGACGGGGCGTGTACGTATAATCCGGCGACGAAGACTTTTACGCTTCATTATAAATATTATAATGGTTCGGGGAACCTGCGTCATATCGATGAGGTAATGGTGGGACAGTAGAGTGCGACGGCCGTGATGGTATTGCACAGAGGTACTAGGGTACGTGGATATATTTGTGCAACTGAAGGGAGAATCTCCACTGGGGGTTCTCCTTTATATATTCTATTATAAGTGGTGTGACGGTGGCTGATTTACTCCATTCGGGCTGGAGGTAGAGACGGCAGGAGGGAGATACCTGGCGAGCCCATTGTTCGGCCCAGTCGAGGTCGCTTTTGTTGTAGATGATAATCTTCAATTCGCCCGCCAGAGGGAGTATTTCGGGGAGGGGGTTTTTGAATTTTTTGGGGGACAGTGTAATCCAGTCCCAGTCGCCGCTGAGGGAGAGGAGCCGGATGTTTCGATATGTGTCGCGAAGCCGGCCCGGTGCAGCCGGGTAGTGAGGGGCGTACAGTCGTGCATCAGCGGTTCGCCGCCGGTGATGATAGCAATGCGGCAGGGGTGTGCGGCGGCTTCGCCTACGAGTTGATCGATCTGACGAAGGGGGTGTTTGCCGGCATCCCAGCTGTCTTTTACGTCGCACCAGAAGCAGCCGACGTCACAGCCGGCCAGCCGGATAAAATATGCGGCCTTTCCCTGGTGGAAGCCTTCACCCTGGAGAGTGTAGGAACGATTCCATAACCGGCAGAGGGGGAGCCGCGGGGGCTGGCGTGGTGTGGTATGTCGTCTCAGTTGTCATTTCTTTCTGCGCAGGCTCTGAAGGTATTTTTCATGAGTGCGGCGATGGTCATGGGGCCTACGCCGCCGGGTACGGGGGTGATATAGCTACACAGGGGGCTTGCTTCTTTGAAGTTGACGTCTCCTTTCAGGGCAAAGCCGCTTTTTTGCTGGCGTCGGGGACGCGGGTGATGCCGACGTCGATGATGATGGCGCCTTTTTTGACCATGGAGGCGTTGACGAATTCCGGCTTGCCCAGGGCGGCGACAATGATATCACCCTGGAGGCATATTTCTTTAAGGTTGTGGGTATGGGAGTGACAGATGGTGACTGTGCAGTTGCCGGGGTTGGAGTTTCCGCTAAGGAGGATGCTCATAGGGCGGCCGACGATGTTGCTGCGGCCGACGACTACTGCGTGTTTGCCGCGGGTATCTATTTTATAGTGTTCGAGGAGGAGCCATGATCCCATAGGGGGTGGCGGGGATAAAGGTTGGAAGGCCCTGGACCATTCTGCCGACGTTTTCGGGGTGGAAGCCGTCCACGTCCTTGGAGGGGTGGATCGTATTGATCACCTTTTCGTCGGAGATATGTTTGGGCAGGGGCAGCTGTACCAGTATGCCATCTACGTCCGGGTCGTTGTTGAGCTCCTCGATTATATTGAGTAGTCTGTTTTCGCTGATGGTGTCTTCCAGTCTGAGAAGGGTCGATTTGAAGCCGATCTCTGCGCAGGCTTTGACTTTTGCGCCGACGTAGGTTTCGCTGGCGCCGTTGTTGCCTACCAGAACGGCGGCCAGGTGGGGGATCTTTTTCCTTCTGTTTTAAGCTGGGCTACTTGTATTGCGAGAGCGTCTTTAATCGCCCGGGAGGCGAGCTGTCCGTCTAGTAATTCCATCCCGCAAAGGTAGGATTCGGAAGAAAGAAAAAATCAATAAAGTTTGTATAGGTTAGCCTTATATAATATATGAAAACTATCTGAAATTCTGTATGAATTTAGGGGATTTTTAGACGATCCATTTTTAATTACGATTTATTGATATTTGTCATTGGTATAAGGATAAAAAAATATTAGTTTAAACACTACTATTTTAGGGTGTCCCTTGGGTTTAGTAAATTGTTTCGTATTTAACTGATATTTAATAATGTATACATAGTAATATAAGCATCTTTTAAAGCCGAAGATTAAGAAATTTTAACCTTTTTGTTAAAGTTTGTTAACAAATTTTTTTGTTGTCAAAAAAACTTAATATAAATTACGCCTTTCTACTACAAAACTTAACAGTCACATGAGAAAACTTCTATCACTGCTTGCGGTGTTGTTTGTGCTATGCACGACAGCATTCGCCCAGACGAAAATTCCCGTAAAAGGTAAGGTGTTGGATGAGCTGGGACAGCCTATTTCCCTTTGCTTCCGTAAGGGTCAAAGGGGAGAAGCAGGGCGTCAGCGCCGATGCCGACGGAAATTTCAGCATTAAAGTCACAACAGGTGCCGTTCTCCAGGTAAATGCGGTTGGCTATGCCGGCTCCGAAATGGCCACGGACGGCGGCGACATGTCTTTCAGGCTGAAGCGCACCAACCAGTCTCTTTCTGAAGTCGTGGTAAGCACGGCTTTCGGGGTAAAGAAAAGTGAGCGTACGACTCCCTACAGTGCGCAGGTAATCAAGGCAGATGCGGTAAATATCATTCCCCAGACCAATGTGGCTGACGCCCTGGCGGGTAAGGTTGCCGGTGTACAATTCCGTACCCAGTCGCCTTCGAAGCTGAACAGTCAGTCTTTTGCACGTATCCGGGGTGGTCTTTTGCTTTCGGGGGATGTGAGCCCGATCTATGTGGTAGACGGGACGATCATCGGAAATGACGGTGACAATGACGGTTCGTTCGATATCGATCCGTCGAATATCGAGACGGTCACGGTCCTAAAGGGCGCGAATGCTACGGCTCTGTTCGGTAGCAAGGCGATCAATGGCGCTATTGTTATTACTACGAAGAAGGGTTCTGCGAGTGGCAGGTCTTCTGTGCAGGTCTAACCAGGGTGTACTTTTTGAGAAGGTGTTTCATCTGATGCACGCGCAGAACCGGTATGCCGGCGGTGCGAACAATTATCTTACTACTTATCACTGGAAGGCCGGTGATCCTGTGGAGTGGAAGACGCTGGATGGAGTGGGGTTCCCTGACCTATACGGATGACTCCAGCTGGGGCCCGGAGATGGATGGCGGAGTTATGCGCCCTGGTATGCGTGGGTTCCGGGTACGTCGTATACCGGCAAAGTCGCAGAAGTTGACGCCCATGCCCAATAATATCAAGCAGTTCTTCAACACCGGTGTGACGAATAATACGAACGTCAATTTTACCAAGTCGGGGCAGGGTTATACGACCCGTCTTTCGTATTCCAAGCAGTATATCCATGGTCTGATCCCGGATACCAAATCGGACAGGGATGTTCTGAGCGCGTCTGCTACGGTTGATCTGAACAAGTTCATTACTGCCGAGTGTGGACATTACCTATAACCGCAGCAGATCTCCGGTCAGTTCGACGATGGTTATGCCAACAATACGTCGGGTAATTTTGGTCAGTGGAACCACCGCGACCTGGATTTGAAGCTGATGAAGAAATTCAGGGGTTTGATGACGCCTGCCGGTACGCTGGCTTCGTGGAACCTGGGCGAGTAATCCGGATGGGTATGATGCTTCGAATCCGGCGGCGTTCTATTCCGGTAACTACTGGTACAATTTCTACTCTTATCAGGACAATCTTTCGCAGCAGCTGCGGCGCGAGCGCTTGTATGGCGATGCTTATCTGAAATTCAATCTTTTCGATGGTTTTAGCATCAAGGGTACGGTTCGTAAGGACCAGTTCAATTTCTGGAAGGAGAATATCACGAAGTCGCTACTTGAGAAGAGTGGCTATCAGACCGGTCTGCTGGGCAGCTATCTGACGGGTCAGCGCTATCAGAATGAGCTGAACTATGAGGTGATCGCTTCTTACAATCATGCCTTGTCCCAGGACTTCAATCTGAATGTGCTGGCTGGGGAACAACGTCAACAAGTATACCCGTAAGGATATGCAGATGCAGACAGTGAATGGACTGACCATTCCGGATCTGTATTCGATCTCGAACTCCAAGTCTCAACCGAATATTTCGAATGCCCGTCTCGGATCGGAGACTAAGTCGGCGTTCGCCTCGGGTGATTTTGAATACAAGCGTTTTATCAGCGCTACGTGGGCTGTACGTGAAGACTGGATATCTACTTTTACCTTCCGGGAATAACCACCTTTTCTATCCCGCTGCGGGCTTCTCTTTTGTGCCTTCGGAGCTGGTCAAGACGATGCCTTCGTGGTTGTCTTTTGCCAAGTTGTATGGTTCCTGGGGCCGCAAGCCGCTGGCGCTCGATATCTATGCTACGTCGGTACCCTATAGCCTCGAACCAGTACCAGTGGAATGGCAATCTGATGATGAGCGCTCCTGGGCTGGTTCCTGACAGTGCTCTGAAGGGTGCTTTGATCACCACGTATGAGGCTGGTATCGACCTGCGGTTCTTCCAGAACAGGTATGGTCTGACGATCAACTATTATAATGAAAGTGCGGCATCTCAGCCAGTGCAGATCGGTGTTGATGCAGTCAGTGGCTACCGTGCAAAGACGATCAACGCGGCGACTGTTGTAAGAAGAGGATTCGAATTTACGCTGACGGGGAATATCCTGAAGACGACGAATTTCAACTGGAATGTAACTGCGACGCTGGGTTATCTGATGAACAACAAGGTGACCAAGATCTTCGGTACGACGACGCGGATACAGCCTACGGGCTGGATCGGCAGCTTTGGAACGCACTATGCGTCGGCTTACCAGGAGCTGGGTAAGGACTGGGGTCAGCTGATCGGTGGTGGTCAGAAGACGGGTGACGGCGGTCTGCCGCTGGTAAATCCCTCTACCGGCCTGTATGTGACGGGTGATGCCAATTACCACTCAGGGCAGTGTGGTGCCGAAGGTCACCGGCGGTTTCCAGAACCTATTCACCTACAAGCGCTTCATCCTGAATGCCAGTGTCGACTACCAGGCCGGGGGCCATTTCTTCTCTCTGACGGAGAGCTGGGGACAGTATTCCGGGATCCTCGACTATACGGCTGTCAACAACGACAAGGGTAAGAGCATTCGTGACGACGTGGCAAGCGGCGGCGGCGTACACGTAAAAGGGGTGAGCTCGGCAGACAGCAAGACGCCTGTGGACATGTATGTGGACGGGCAGACGTATTTGCAGCAGTACTATGGCGCCAAGATCGCCAATCCTTTTGTGCACAGTCTTTCTTTTGTAAAGCTGAGGAAGTCAGCCTCGGTTATCAGCTGCCGGTGAAGAAATGGGGATTCACTACGAAATGGATGCAGAGTGCCACGGCCTCGGTCGTGGGCCGGAGTCTCTGGCTGATCTACAGCGGGTCGAGGAACTTCGATCCTTCGCAGATATCCAATGTTTACGGTGAGAATGGTGAACTTCCGACGACGCGTTCGCTCGGCTTTAACCTCAGCTTTAACTTTTAATGGTCTAAAAGGAACTTAAAACAAGACAAATGAAACGCAAGAAAATAAATATACTAGCTGGACTGACTGCTGTGCTGATGGTCTCGTCCACGCTGTCCTGTAAGAAGGTCGATGATTTTGGAACCCTGAATACGGATCCCAATGCGGCAACTGTACCTGTGACGGGCGCTCTTTTCACGTCGGTGCTTTCGAACATGCATGCGCTGGCTTTCGGACCGGCTGCGCCTGCGAACACGCCGGGGCTGAATGCGGACGTCGCCGGGCTGTACTGTCAGTACTATTCCGAGACGCAGTATACGGACGTCTCCATCTTCTCGAAGGAGAGTCTGAACTGGGATGACTACTTCGCTGCGAACGTTTTGCACAGCCGACGCCCAATCAGTATACACAGAATGGTATGCTGTTTGATCTTCAGACCGTCATCAAGGCGAATACCGATGCGAAGACGAAGGCGTCGGTGGTGGCTTATGGTTCGAATGCCAACCAGATCGCTGTAGCCAGGATCCTTAAGGCGTATATCTTTTCGACTATAACCGATTTGTGGGGAGACATGCCCTACTCCAATACGCTTGTGGGGGACAACGGCCGGTGGTGTATACCAAGCAGAAAGATATCTATACTGACCTGTTCAAGGAGCTGAATGAGGCGGTGGCCCAGTTCGACGGCGGTGCAAATGTGTCCGGCGATATTTTCCTGGGTGGCGATCCGGCGAGCTGGAAGAAGTTTGCCAATTCCATTCATGCCCTGCTGGCGCTGCATCTGTCGAAGATCGATCCTACGACCGGAAAGGCGGAGTTCGCCAAGGCGCTGGCAGGAGGGTTGATCGATAAGGACATGGTGATGAACTATCCTGGTGGCAACTTCTTCAACCCGATCTATCGCTATTATGATATCACGAAGCGGTTTGACTATGCGGTGTCGCAGACGATGACGGATTGGCTGACCCAGCATAGCGATCCCCGTGGTCAGGCGAATATTTACGCGACGACCTCGGTCGGATTCCCCTTCGGGCTGGCGAGGAACGCGGCCGTTGCTTTTGCCAATGCCAACACGAACTATGCCAAGGTGATGGCTGGTCAGGGAACGAGCCCTACGGCCAGCTTCCCTATCCTCGGGAGTTGGAGAGATGCTACTGGCGAGGGCCGAGGCTGCTCAGCGTGGATGGACGGCGGAAGATCCTGTTGCTCTGTATGCTCAGGGTATCCGGGCTGCGTGGGATCTGTGGACTCCGAAGGGATCGGATGCGGCGTCTCAGGCCGAGGCTGCGAACTTTGGGAACGCGCAGTACACAGCTTATTTGGCTAATACTGACATTACGCTTTCTTCCGGTGATCCGCTGACCAAGATCTGCCAGCAGGAGTGGGTAACGCATTACCCCAATGGCGTGCGGGGCTGGACGCTCTGGAGGAGGACGGGTGTTCCCGCGCTGGTTGGTGGTCCCGCGGCAGTGACCGCGAACAAGGCCATTCCGCGCCGGTTCGCCTATGGCCCCAATGAGTACAGCACCAATTCGGCGAATGTCGCACCTGTTGCCACGCAGTATACGGTGGCGGGGGATGCTGATTCACAGCTGGCCCGTATGTGGTGGGATGCCCAGTAAGATGGGGTGAACCCGGAAAATGGTGACGTCCGGTAAAGTGACGGTAGCCCGTTAAAATAGAACTTACGTGTATGTAAAAGAGACCCGAAGGGTCTCTTTTACTTTGGAGTGTATTGTAGTAGGCGACGAGGGCTGTCCATCCTTCTTCGTCGTTAAAGGAGATCGCTTTCTCTTTGGCGTAGGCGGCAATTTCTGTCCATTTGTCGGCCAGTTCTTTTTCGAGCGTTTTTTGTTGAGTCGGACCTGCGTACTCTGGATGCTGTTGCGGACCAGGTAGTAGTAGTCCTGTCCGATGAAGGCTCTTGAGGTAGACAGGACGCCGTCGTCGTGAATATCCTTTATTACAACGGTTCTGTATTTGGCGAGGGTCAGGTGGCCGTCAGGCCAGTACCTGGACGAATTTGCCGGGTTCTATGCCGTTGATGAGCAGGCCCTTGTAGAAGGTATAGGTAACCGTTGTATCTGCTGGGGAGGGATAGAGGATGCAGCGGTTGAAGGGGAGTCCCGCCGAGGTCGTAGACGGTATCGTGATGGTTTGCGTAGAATTTGTTGCGGTACCAGTCGAATTTGAGCCGGACGCCGGAGAGTCGCTGGCCGGCGGGGTTGATCGCGGCGCCGGGGAGCCACTTGGTCGTTGAAGAAAGGGTTGCCCTTAACGTCGGTATAGAGGTTGTCGATGTCAACCGGGAGGCTGGTCATGGCGGTTATCCGAAGTAGCTCGGATTCATTGTAATTCAATCGTTGAGCATTGGTTGGGATACAATGAACGATGGGTAGAACCAGGAGTATAATCAGCTTTCTCATGTGCAGTATAGTTGTAATTTGAAAATTTCGGTTGCTCTTGTCCTTAAATTAACTAAATTTTTACGCCGAAAATATATTGCGGTTAAATTTAATTAACCATCGGTTAACGAATCTGCGGATATAGGTCAGCGTGGAACTGAACTCTATTGATATGAAGGTTTTGTTTAAAAAGATTTTTTTTAATATATGGATTAACATTGTCAACTTTTTAAATCTTTTAAAAAATTTTAGGTGGAATGAGAGAATTTATTAATTTAGGTTTCTTTAACGTTTTTTTTGACAGTTACTTAAGACTGCTTAAAACCAAAACAAAATAGAGTCACATGAGAAAATGTCTATCGTTGATAGCAATACTGCTATTATGCATGTCAGTATTTGCTCAGACCAAAACCACAACGGGTAGAATTACCGACCAGCAGGGTCAGCCCGTTCCCTTCGCAACCATCCTCATCAAAGGAACCAAGACAGCCGCCAGTGCAGATGCAGACGGCAATTTTACCATCAAAGCAAAGCCGGGAGATATCTTAGTCGTGAGCGGGGCCGGTATGACCGCCAAGGAAGCATCCGTTACGGGGTCGGGTCCGGTGAACGTGCAGGTATCGCGCAAGGAGTCGAATATGACGGAGGTCGTCGTTACCGCTCTCGGTATTCAGCGGCAGGCCAAGGAGCTGGGTTATTCTACGGCTAAGGTTTCCGGTAAGGAACTGACTCAGGCAAAGCCGATCAGCGCAGTGAATGGTCTGACTGGGAAGGTTTCCGGTCTGCAGATCAACACTACCAACAACGGTGTATTTGCGCCCACGCGTGGTAACGCTGCGCGGCAATCGTTCGCTGACCGGCAACAACCAGCCGCTGATCATCGTGGATGGGGCCATCTATTACAATGACCTCAGCACGATCAATGCGGATGACATTTCGGATATCACCGTTCTGAAGGGTTCCAGCGCTTCGGCGGTGTATGGTTCTGACGCTTCGAACGGTGTTATCCTGGTAACGACCAAGAAGGGCGTACGCGGGAAACCCCAGTTGACATTCTCGTCGACGGTACAGAGGGAGTCTGTGGCGTATATTCCCAAGTACCAGACCCGTTTTGGCTCCAATGGCGGCGAGCTTTGGGTCAATGATTTCAACGACCTTTCGACGATGGTTCCTTATGAGAACCAGGCTTATGGTCCCGAGTACCGCAGCGGCGCGATGGTGCCGATCAGGCGCGCCCAGCCGGACGGTACTTATGAACTGGTGCCTTACGTTAACAATCCGAACCAGAAGAAGGACTTTTTGACCATGCGATCACTACGCAGAACGACCTGTCCTATGCTGCCGGCGACGACAACAGCCGGTTTTATCTGAGTGCGCAGGACGTCAACACGAAGGGTGTGATGCCCGGTGATCTGGGTCGCAGAGATGCATTCCGGGTTTCCGGCAGCCGTACTTACGGTATATTTTCCGCCGATTATACCCTGTCGTACACGTACAAGAACACAAACGTTACGAACCAGGCGACTACGTATGACAACCTGCTGAACACGCCTTCTTTCATTCCGCTGTCACAGCTGAAAGACTGGAAGAACAACAAGTTTGCGAACATCAATGGTTATTTTAACGACTATTACGATAATCCTTACTGGACGATCGGGAATGTTCGTTATAAGACGAGGGACAATGCTCTCTCGGGTAATATGCATCTGCAGCTGAAGCCTACTTCCTGGCTGAACTTCTCTTATCGCCTTGCTCTGACCAATCTGAACAGGAAGTATGAGAACACCAATGCGGACAAGACCTATTCCAATTATTCGCAGGCCAATACGCATCTGTATTTCTCGAATTATGACGGAACAGGTGTTGTCCTGGACAGCAGTCAGGGAACGAAATACAATGCAGCGCATGGCGGTCAGGCATCGTATTACATGTACAATTTCTCGAACTTTCTTATCACCCAGGACCTCCTGGCCACCGTCGATCACAGCCTGAACAAGGACTTCAACCTGAAGGTGACGGTGGGTACGACCTATATCGACAACCAGATCAACAACACCTATATCAATGCCGGTTCGCTGTTCTTCCCGGTATACAACGTCAATAACCTGACGGGTTCTGCCGGTTTGGGTGGTACGAACAACACGACCACGCAGAGCAACTATACGGAAGAGGCCCGCCGCCTGGGTTATTTTGGCGAGGCTACGGTCGGATACAGGAACTGGGCGTTCCTGCACGGTTCTTATCGTACGGATATCGACTCCCGTCTTTCCAAAGACAACCGGTATATTCCTTACTATGACGGGGACGCTTCTGTCGTGATCAGCGATATGATCCCTTCCATCGCCAACGGTAAGATCGTGAACTTCATCAAGCTGCGCGGCGCGCACTCGCTGACGGGCAACGTATCAGCGCTGGCCAGCGGTTCTCCCTATATTGCCGATGGAGCCTACAAGACGGTGGGTTCGCTGGTTGGCGTGAATGGCATCGCTGTTGGTGCTGCCGGTTACAATGGCAATTCTGTGGGCTTTCCTTACAATGGTCTCGGTGGCTTCCAGTTGAATACTACGATCGCTAATCCGAATATCAAGCCTGAGAAGGTTACGGAGAATGAGATCGGTCTGGAAATGGGTTTCCTGCAGAACAGGATCTCGCTGGTATCCGCGATCTATGAGTCGAAATTGAAAGACGGTATCGTTTATGCCACTATCCCGAATTCCAGCGGTTTCACGCAGGCGCTGGTCAATGCCGCCAATACGCGGAACAGGGGTATTGAAGCTGAAATCAAGGCGACTTTGCTGAAGACCGCGAATCTGACCTGGAACCTGGGTGTCAACTATACCTACAACGAGAGCAAGGTTATCTCCATCAACGGCGGTCAGAAATCGTTGGGTCTTGGAACGAACGGCAACCAGAATACCAATGCTTACGCCGTGCTTGGTCAGCCTTTCCCGGTGATCGAGGCTTACGACTGGGTGCGTGATTCTGCGACCGGCAAAGTCATTGTCGACGCGACCAGCGGCAACCCTTCGCGCGACCCCAACCTGAAAGTGATGGGTCAGGCTACCCCGAAGCATATTCTTGGCTTTACGACAACGGTCATTTACAAAAACTGGACGTTCAGTGCTACGGCTGACTACCGGACCGGGTATAAGATCCTGAATCAGATCGGTTCGAGCATGGATTTCTCCGGGAACGGATGGACTACGGCGCTCACGGGCCGTCAGCGTTTTGTCTTCCCGAATTCTGTGGTCATGCAGGGAGGAAGTATGTCGACAACACGAATATCACGACCAGCGACGCCAACTTCAACTTTTGGCCCAGCCTGTATAACTCTGTCAATGCCAACTACGTGACCAGCGCTGCGGCATGGAAATTGCGTGAAGTTGCGGTCAGTTATGATTTCCCGAGGAAATGGATCGCGCCGACGCGTATCGTGCAGCACGCTACTTTGACGGTGTCCGGAAGGAACCTGCTGATGATCCGGCCGAAGACCAATGTATGGACCGATCCGGAGTATAGTGAGGATACCAGCAATGCTGTTGGTCGTACTGGTGAAGGACAGACGCCTCCGACCCGTATCCTTAGTGCTACACTGGCCATTCAGTTCTAACCCAATTTGAATTCGTAAAAAAAGACATTTATGTTGAAGAAATCATATAATTACCTTGTTGCTTTGCCGGTGCTGCTCCTGATGGCGGCGGGGTGTAAGAAAGGAACTTTCGATATCAATAACGTCAATCCGAACCTGCCTCTTACGGTATCTTCCCAGTTCACCCTGTCTGCGGCGCTGACCAATGTGGCCAATCAATCCTATAATTCGGGCTATCCGGATTTTGCCAACCGGTATATGGGATACTGGGCGTTTAGCGGGGACTATGGCGGTTATGGCACGGAAGCGACTTACAACACGAATACCAGTTTTGCCACCTCCAACTGGGACAACGTATATCTCACGCTGGAGAATTTCAGGAATATCGTGGACCAGTCCCGTGTGAAGGGGGAGGAGTATTATCTTGGTATTTCGAAGATCATGCAGGCCTTCCAGTTCCAGCGGCTGGTGGATCTGTATAATAATATCCCCTATTCGGATGCTCTGAATGGCGCCAAGGCCAATTACTATCCCAAGTATGACGATGCCAAAACGGTTTACAAGGCGATCGTGGGCCAGATAGACAGTGCTATTTCCATTATTAAGGGCGCCAATTCGGTCACTGCGGATAATCCCGGCAAATACGATGTTATGTTCGGGGGCAATATGACCAAGTGGCTGGCTTTTGCCAATTCGTTGAAGCTGAAGATACTGCTGAACATGACCCAGGTCTCCGACGGGCCGGCCTTTATCACATCCGAGCTCAATGGTCTGACGACCGCTGATTTTATGGGAGCGGGCGTGGACGCTGCGGTAAACCCCGGTTATTCGAATTCCGCGCTCAACCAGCAGAACCCGATGTGGCAGAATGTTGGTTTTGCGACGAATGGCACCAGTCCTACCACGGGTAATTCCTTTAACAGGGCCTGCAGCTATTCTGTCAATTTCTATAAGAATACGAATGATCCCCGGCTCTCCCTGTTCTATGCGCTCAATAATAATGGGGTAGTGAAGGGACGTGCGCTGGGCAGCGAGGACGGGACCGAGCACAATACGGTGATCTCTGCTGTTGGGCCTGGTATTCTTGCTTCTCCTACGCAGTCGGCGTGGATCATGCCTGCCTGTGAGAGTCTTTTCCTGCAGGCTGAGGCGGTTCAGCGGGGGTATCTGGCGGGCAGCGCGGCCAGTTTGTATCAGTCGGCGGTGAGCGAGTCGTTCCGGATCATGGGTGTGAGTAGTCCTTCGACTGCTGCGGCTACCTATACTGCACAGCCCGACACCAGAGTCAACTTTACTTCTGCTCCGGACAAGATACAACTGATCGTTCTGCAGGCGTGGGCGGCATACAATATGATCGATCCGATCGAGTCCTGGAACAACTGGAGAAGGCTTGGCGTCCCAGCCGATCTGCCGGTATCCATTTATCCGGGTACGACAGCTACACATATCCCTTATCGTCTGTTGTATCCGCTGAGCGAATATAACAGCAATAGCGCGAATGTGAATGCGCAGGGGTCGATCAACAATATGACCTCCAAGATTTTTTGGATGCCCTAAAAACTTAAAAGAACAATCATGAAAAAATTATCAATATCAATACCGGTTATATTATTGCTTTTTCTGTCGGGCTGCCTGAAAGATAGGCCCAATGTGGATCTTTCCAATATCGGGTATGTAGCTGAGATATCGACGGCCAGCACGAACAGTACGACGGATGCGCCCAGCGGGGGCTTACATTCTTTGATGGGGCGACCCTTGACGGAAGTATTGCGGGATTGGACACCGTGTTTTTCACCGTTAATATCGCTTCGGATTACCCTCCGACCAAGGATGTCCCTGTAACGGTTGGTGTGAATGACGCCGCGCGGACGGCGTATATTTCGAATCCGGCCAAGGTTCAGTTCAAGTCTTTCCCGACCAATGCGTATACTTTTTCGGTAACGACCGGAACTATCAAATCTGGCCACAGGCTGGATACGTTCTGGGTTGTTTTCAATCATGCCAATCTGGATCCGACTCAAAGCTATATGCTGCCGATCACTATCACGGCTGCCACGGGTGTGACGATCAGCGGTAATATGAATACGATCTATTTTCATATCATCGGTAATCCGCTGGCGGGGAGTTATACGAGCGAGTGGATCCGGTATAATCAGTCCACCGCTTCGGGCACTCCTGACTACGATGAATTTGACCATACTACCTTTACTCCTGTCTCTCCGACCACGGTCAGTATTGCGAGTGGAACGGGAGTCAATTATCAGCTGAGTTTTGTGAATACGAATGGAGTGCTGAGTAATTTCACGGTTGCGTTCCCGGATTCGGGTCCCGGGTCTGCCAGTGACAACGGTATCACGATCACGAGTGGTCCGACGATCATTACCGCTGATCCGGTCAATAAGGTGTTCCAGTTCAATTTCACCTATAATAACTCGGCCGGAGCGGCAAGAAACATTACGGATAAATTTAATAAATAGGTGTTCGTTTAAAATTTATATGTACAAGGCTGGTTCATCCCTGGTGAACCAGCCTTAATCTTAGGATGTACCGGGAAAAACCTTCTTTATGAAAAATGTTATTTTTCTGCTTTTGGTGGTTGGATTGGTGCCTGCTGTGGGGCGGGGACAAAAGATCTTTGGCCTTTCTGGTATGGTAAGGGATGGTCAGGGTAAGCCGGTAAATGCGGCTTCGGTCCAGGTGCTGGGGCGCCGGGCGGGGGTTTCGGCGGATTCGCTCGGCAATTTCAGGATCAGGGTGAAGCCGGGTGATGTAATTTGCGTTAATTCAATTGGATATCAGGGAGATACGGTCAAAATCCAGGATACTACCAGCCGGCTTGCTTTTGTATTGCGGCCGCGGGTGACTTCGCTGGAGGGAATTGTGGTCAACGGTGTTGATTCGAAGGCTGCTACGAATGACCCGATGCATATTATGGTAACGCATTCGGCGGGGGCCGTGCTTGATGAGTTCATGCAGAAGGAGATCATGTACAGCGGGCAGACGATGGTGACTCCTTATAATTTTACGCAGCACGGGCACGTCCGCGATGCTTCACAGGCCTATGTGACGAATGTCCCGGCCAATACTTTTACCGGATGACGGCGTTGCCGTCTTTTTCTATTAAGGAGGACACGAAGGGGAACCGCTATCTGCTGGGTGACCGGTGGGGCCAGGGGTTGTGGTGACGGCGGCGGACAGTCTGATAGACAACCGGGCGCTGAAGTTCAATTTCGACAAGATCCAGCAGAAGTTATACGCAACCAGGGACTTAACAACTGTCATCGAGCTGGATAATCAGAACATTAAGGCGTTTGCGATAAAGGATGGGGATTCGCTGATGATATTTGACAGGGTAGCGGCGATCGATTCGTCGAGGTATTTTTTGGTTATTGTTCCGGCGGTTGGGGGGAAGTATTCGTTATACCGGGACCTCCGGACGAAATTTATGAAGTCAGACTATCATTCTGACGGAATGACTGAAAGCGGACGGCCATATGATGAATATGTAGATAATAACTCATATTTTCTGGTACTGCCGGGTGGTCTGCGCGCCAGAAGACTGGAAATGAAGAGGAAATACATAAAAGAGATCATTCCGGAAGAGAAATATAAGGTGGACGAATTTTTTCAAAACATCGGTATGATCTTATAAATGAGACATTATTAAAAGATTTAATTGATTTCCTTAACGACCAGCCTCAGTCCCTTTTAACACATTATTAACAATTGTAAGCAGGTTATTTTTTCACTTATTTCTCCCTGATTCTCAACGTATCGGCCGGGGATGTATTTATATCCCATTAAGTTTTCTTTAGCGTTTGCAGCAGTTTGAGTTAAATAATTGTCAAATAATTTAACTAATATTGGACGCTTTTTAACTTTTTATAAAGTTAGGGGGCGCCAAATCACTGAGTCAACATTAAGTCACCTAAACAGCTTCTCATCATGAGAAAATCTCTGACACTGTTAGCAGTGCTAGTACTGTCGTCTGTACTGGTATTTGCTCAAACTAAAGTTCTAACCGGACGAATCACAGACGACAAGGGCCAACCTGTTCCATTCGCAACAATCAAGGTAAAATCAACCAAAACAGGCGTTAGCGCCGACGGCGATGGAAATTTCACGATCAAGGCAAAGACGGGCGACCTGCTCGAGATCTCCGGAACGGGGGTGTCGGCGAAGGAAGTGGCTGTCGGAGAATCACTTAGGTTAAACATTACGCTCGAAAGAAGGAATGCGGCGATGACGGAGGTGGTTGTGACTGCCCTGGGTCAGACGCAGAACAAGGCGAAGGTCGGGTATTCGACTCAGACCTTTAACTCCGCTGTGATCAACCGGAACTCAGTAGTCGGGGCTCTGGATGGTCTGCAGGGTAAGATCGCCGGTGCGGACATTTCGTCCACTGGCGGTCCCGGCGCATCCACGAAGGTGGTTTTGAGAAGTTATGGAAATATTTCCAACACTGGCGCGAACAACCAGCCGTTGTATGTGATCGACGGTGTGCCGTTAAGTGACGGACAGTTTCAGCATTCCATGACTGGTATTGATGGTTCGGACTATGGTAACGGGATGAACAATATCAACCCGAACGATATCGAAAGCATCACGGTGTTGAAGGGTACTGCGGCTTCTTCTCTTTATGGTGGATTGGCCAAGAACGGCGCGATCATGATCACTACGAAGAGGGGCCGGGCCGGAAAGCTCCGCGTAGAATACAGCGGTGGTGCTAACTGGAGCTTTGTAGGCAAGCTGCCGGACTATCAGAGTGAGTTCGGTCAGGGCTGGGGCGGTGACTTCGTGCCGGGTGAAAATGGCAGCTGGGGTCCGCGTCTCGACGGCAAGATGAGGAAATGGGGTTCGGTTGTCGATGGCGTGCAGCAGGAGAAGCCGTTCTCCCCGATAAAGAATCCGCTTAAGCGATTCTACACGACCGGGAACGAGATCACGAATAGTGTTTCGCTCTCCGGTGGTAATGATATTACCAAGTTCTATCTATCCTACAGCAATGTGAGTAGCGACGGTATCATTCCTACGAAGACGGACTATCTGGCAAGGAACACGTTCTCGCTTCGGACAAACAGCAATTTCGGCAATTTCACGCTCAACTCTTCGATGAACTATGTCGATCAGCGGCTGAACGTTCCGAATACGGGTCAGAGCAATGCCAGCGGCGGCGGTGTATTCCAGTCGTTGCTGCAGATCCCCGTGGATATTCCGATCAATGTGTTCAAGGACTATAAGAATAAGTACTACAACGTAGACAATTATTTTACGCCTTATGCGGATAACCCCTATTTCGGTCTGTTCGAGAATGGCAACAAGCAGAACCTGAGCCGCTTCTTTGGTAATTTGGACATGAGCTATAAGTTCACCAATTATCTGTCTGCTCAGTTCCGTCTGGGCGGAGACTTTACCAATACGCGGACGTTCGAGTGGAAACAGCCAAATGCGGCGGCGCCTGGCACCTGGAATGCTACAGTGAATCCGACGAATACGGAGGGAGCAAACAAGACTCCGGAGGTCGGGTCGGTGTTCCAGGGTTCGGATTATCTCGGAGTGATCAACGGTGACTTTATCGTGAAGTTCAACAAGAACCTGAGCGATGATTTCAACCTGGACGCCCTTGTGGGTGCGAACTATTATCAGTCCAGTCAGCGTACGGAGACGGCAACGGTAACCAACCTGATCGCTCCGGGATTCTTTAATTTGTCCAATAGCACTGCTCCGCCTCAGACGGTTGACAATCTGTTCAACCAAAAAAGGGTCGGGGGATATGCGCAGGCGACACTGACCTATAAGGATCAGCTGTTCCTGACCGGCAACGTTAGAAATGACTGGTCTTCGACGCTGCCGAAGAACAAGAATTCCATCTTCTATCCGGGCGTCAACCTATCCTGGCTGGCTTCCCAGAACTTCTCGGGTAACAATACGGTTTCTTACCTGAAATTCCGCGCTGCTTATGGTAGAACGGGTTCGGACCCCGCTCCGTACCTGACTTATTCCCGTCTTGGTTCGGGTACTGTACTGCTGTATGACGGCCAGCTGACCTTCCCCTTCAACGGCGTTGGTGGTTATGGCCTGGCCAATACGATCTATAACGACCAGCTGAAGCCGATATTTACGGATGAGGTAGAAGTCGGTGCAGAAGCCCGATTCCTCCGGGACCGGATCGGTCTGGACCTGACCTTGTATGACAAGAAGACGAAGGGTCAAATCTTTACTCTGCCCACCGCGCCTTCTACCGGCTATACGGCGTATGTGCAGAACCTGGGTGAGGTCGACAACAAGGGTATCGAGATTACACTGAACCTGAAGCCTGTGGTATCCCGTGATTTCAACTGGAACATCGTCTATATTTTTGCAAAGGATTGGAACAAGGTGCTAAGCCTGACCGGAACGAGCCCCAACCCTGTTCTCAACAGTGCTTATGATGCGGAAATGCGAGCGGTGATCGGAAAGTCGGTGGCTTCGATCTATGCGCCGGTGCCCCAGATGACTCCCGATGGCAAGCACATTGTGGTCAGCGCCAATACAGGGTTGCCGGTGGTCAACACGACTCCGCTGGACAAGTACAATTTACAGAACGGTTATTATGGAAGCGGTCTGTACAACTATACGATGGGTCTGACCAATACGTTCACTTACAAAGATTGGTCGCTGAACTTTAACCTCGACTTCCGCTATGGCGGGGTTATGTACAGCAATACAGCCGACCTGAGCCTGTTCGTGGGTAACAGTAAGGCTACGACCTACAATGATCGCAAACCCTTCATTATCCCGAATTCGGTCAACAAATCGGGACCCGCCAACCAACCGGTGTATACTCCGAACTCTACTTATATCGGTGGTAATTTAGGTGGATGGCAGGCCGATCAGTACTACTCTTATTGGTATACTTCCACGGACAAGGCACAGATCTATAAGTATCAGATATTCGACCGGTCGTTCCTGAAGCTTCGGGATATCAACCTGTCCTACAGTCTGCCTGCGAGGATCACGTCTAAGATAGGAATGTCCAGTGGCTCATTCGGTGTGTATGGTCGTAACTTCCTGCTCTGGACTCCGAAGGCAAATATTTATGTCGATCCGGAATCTACGAACTATGGCAACGACCTTACGGGCCTGCTGGGTGAGTTCGGGACAGCGCCGTTGTCGAAGAGCTATGGATTTGTCCTGAAACTGGCGTTCTAATCACAAAAAAGATTCAAAAATGAAACGAACATTCTTTATAAAGACGATATTTTCTTTAGTAGCCGCTGCAGGGGTGCTGTCCGGCTGTAAAAAGCAACTGGATATCAACCACAATCCGAACTTCCCGTCGCCTGACCAGGCCACTGCGAAGATAGTTTTCCCAGTTGCCGTCGTCGGCACAATTGCGAAGACGGGTGGGGATATGGCGATCGTGGGTGGTATTTGGGGCCAGTATTTTACGCAGTCGGCCCTCGCCAGTCAGTTCAGAACGGTCGATGCGTATAATATGACGAACTCGGATTTCTTTACGAACGACGTGTTCACCGATCTGTATACGCTCGGTTTAAAGAATTATCAGTTCGTCCAGGACAAGGCTAAAGCAGCCAGTGACTGGAATTACTATCTTGTTGCCACTGTCATGAAAGGTTATACGGCGGCCTTTCTTGTAGACCTGTATGATTCTATCCCCTATAGCCAGGCGCTGTCAGGGACGGGCAACCTGAATCCGAAATTCGACGACGGATATTCGGTATATACTTCTGTTATCAAGAGTATCGATTCTGCGCTGGGCAAGGACTTTACGGCTGAGACCAATACGATCCCCGGCGGGGAGGACCTCGTATTTGGCGGCGATATGGACTTGTGGAAACAGTTTGCGAATACGCTGAAACTGAAACTATACCTGCGGATGATCAACAAGCATGCGGATGTTGCTCAGGCTGGCATACAGGCCATGTACACCAGCGGCGCAAAATTTTTGACCTCGGATGCTGCAGTAACCAATTTCAAAGACAATCCTTCGCAGGACAATCCGTTCTTCGAATACAACCAGCGTACGCTGAATACTACTTCGAATCTCAGGGCCAGCAAGACCTTTACGAGTTGGATGGCAGCTAATAATGATACGTTGCGGGCGAAGGCGTTTTTCAGTGTTTATCATCCGTTGGCCCAGGATCAGGGCGACTATGGCAATACTTCTGCGGGCGCTGTCAGCAATGTATTTGTACAGAGCCCGACCGATCCGGTGGAGCTGATCTCGGCTGCTGAATCTTATTTCATGCAGGCGGAAGCTGTAGAGCAATTTGGAGTTGCGGGTAATTCACAGTCGTTGTATGAGAGTGGTGTTACAGCAGCATTTGCGAACCTTAACACTGGATGCGTCTCCTTATATTGCTCCCGGCGGTGTTTATGAATGGGGACATGAAAAGGAAGATGACGGCACCGGAAATATGGTAGCCCTGACCGCAAAGCAGCAAATCTGGCGTCAGGAATGGGCGAGCTTTGCCTATGGTTGTCACCAGGCTGAAGGATGGTTCTTAAAGAACCGCACGGATTTCCCGAAAACGAGCACCATCTATTCGAGTGCTGCCGGCTATATTCCCGGACAATTTGTGATCTCGAAGACTTCTATTCTCAGCAAGCCTCTGGCGCAGATGCCGAAGCGGTTTCCATATCCGTACAACGAAACTTCCCGCAACAACAGTGCGCCTCAGCAGGTGGTTCCGATCTATGTACCTGTATGGTGGGGAAAATAATTTCTTAAGTACGAAAACAACAGCAAATGTCTAAAATAAAATATATAACGCTAATAGCAATCACGTTGGCTTTTTCCGTTAGCTGCAAAAAGTATGAGGTTGGTGCAACCAACGCGGTAAAAGCGGCTAATTCCTGGTGGGTGATCACCGCGCCGAATGGCGATACGACCGGACAGGCACATATTCCCATCGTTACTTATAATGTGGTCGATCAGACAGACAGTCTCTGGCTTGACGACCAGGGTTATGATAATTTTCCTTACAAAGTAAAGGTGAAGATCGATTTCAATGCGCTGACGTTCTCCGGTAGCAATCTGACGAATGACTACGGTACGACGGCGACGGTTACGGACGGAAAGATCATCCCCAAGGCCGGGCATTCAAAGGCTGGAAATGTAGCGGACAGCATTTATTTCAAGATCACTATGCCGGAGGATCCGGGTACGACGTATACTGTTTCGGGGGTATCGCATACTGGATTTGATCCCGAGGATAACTGGTATTGATTGATAATATTTGATCTGGACGATTGGAATGGGGCTCTTGTTTGGGGCCCCGTTCTTTTTAGGGTCGTTTTATTGAGGAGGTTGGACGGTGTCGGGATGAGGAGGGTCGGTGGACGGTGGCCCAGGGAGGGGATTTTTATTGGAGGAGTGATGTCGGGCCTGAGGGGCTGCTTATCTTTGTCCAAAATCGTTCAATGACAGAGCAACAGCAAGCCAGCAATCAGCTGAATATCGAGATATCCGAGGAGGTTGCCGAGGGGCAGTACGCCAATCTGGTGATCATTACGCATTCGCATGCGGAGTTTGTGATGGATTTTGTGAATGTGATGCCGGGGACGCCGAAGAGTAAGGTGAAGTCGAGGCTTATTCTGACGCCGCAGCATGCGAAGCGGTTTATGAAGGCGTTGACGGAGAATATAGTTCGGTTTGAGGCGGCCAATGGGAAGATCCAGGACCTGGAGGAGGCGCAGTTGCCGATGAATTTTGGGGCCTTCGGCGCAGGCTTAGGTGCCGGGAGCTTGTGAGGTTGATGCCCCGGGGGATCGGGGTGCCCGGGTCGGGATTGACGCCGGTGGTCGACGGGGGTGCCGGGTTGCGGCCTGGCGGGTGGTCGGGTTGCCGCCGCGCTCGGTGGGTGGTCAGGTTTGCAGGAGGCCGGAGTCGGCGAAACTGAAATAGGTCTTGCCGCCTACGATGATATGGTCCAGTAATTTGATGTCCAGCAGCTTTGCGCCGTTGTGGAGTTTGGTTGTCAGGTTTTTGTCGGCCTGACTGGGCTGGAGGCTGCCGGAAGGGTGGTTGTGGCAGACGATGAGGCTGGAAGCGCCGAGTTCGAGGGCATTCTTGAAGATGATCCGGGGATCGACGACGGTCGAGCTGATGCCACCCTGGCTGAGGATCTCGATGTCCTCCTGTTTGATACGGCCGGCCTGGTTGAGGTAGAGAACTACGAATACTTCGTAGTTGTAGTCTTCGAGGAGGGGGCCGAGGTAGGCAGCGGCGGTCCTGCTGTCTTTGACGACGGGTTTTTTGAGGGCGGCGGCGGATTGTCTGCGGCGCCCGAGTTCGAGGGATGCGGCGATGGTAACGGCCTTGGCGAGGCCTATTCCCTTGATTTTCATTAGTTCGCGGACGGTGCGTTTACCCAGCTCGTTTAGGTCGTTCCTGTTGAGGCGCAGTAATTCCCTGCCGATCTCGACGGCGCTCTTGTCGCGTCTGCCGGTGCGGATGAGGATGCCGAGGAGTTCGGCATCGGAGAGGTTCCGGGGGCTCTTTGAGCATTAATTTCTCTCTGGGGCGGTCGGTAACGGCCCATTGAGTAATTCCGGTCTTTTTTTCTTTGTGGTTCTCTTCGCTTGCATCGTTCAATATTTATGATTATTTTGTGATTGATAACGACGAAATGAAATAAGCAATCGTTCCGGCCGTTATACGATTTGAAACCCGCGGTTGATCACAACCGTAACCTTTGAAAACTAAAGTTAAAATCCAATGAATCGAAGAACTTTCAACGCGATCGGCGGCTGGCAGCCTTTCCTTTTTTGTATCGGCATGTATGTAGTCGCTTTGTTTTTCTCCATTTTTGTCTGTTCCTCCATTTTCTATGCCTTCAATGCGAAGTCTGCGGCTAAAGCTGCCGAGAAAACGGCTATTATTAGCTCGGCCCGGCCTCCAGCTGGCGTCTGTCGGGCATTGATAAGAGCGTTCATAAACATTATTCAAAGGCTGGTCCCGGTGATTGCCGGGTCTGGCCTTTTTGTGTTCGGCTGAAGATGTGAATGCCGCGTTCGATAGCAGATTTTTACGCTTTTACAATTGCGTGCATACCTGTATCTTCGCCCCATATTTTACCATCCACATTATGCAGCATCAAGCTAAGATTTTTTCCGGTACGGGGTCACAGTACCTTGCCGAAAAAATAGCCCAACAATTTGGTATTCCCACGGGGAAGATCACGATCCAGCATTTCAGCGACGGGGAGATACAGCCCATCTATAACGAGAGTATTCGCGGGGATATGGTTTTTCTGGTTCAGAGCACGTGTGCGCCGGCCGAGAATCTGCTGGAGCTGTTGCTAATGATCGACGCTGCGCGCCGGGCGTCCGCCTATAAGGTGGTGGCGGTGCTTCCGTACTACGGGTATGCGCGGCAGGACAGGAAGGACAAGCCCCGGGTGGCTATAGGTAGTAAGTTGATAGCCAATATGTTAGTTTCGGCGGGGGCGGATAGGGTCATTACCATGGACCTGCATGCTCCCCAGATACAGGGGTATTTTGACATTCCTGTGGATCACCTGGACAGCTCGGCTATTTTTATACCCTATATTGAGCAACTTAAGGTGGAAAATCTTACCTTTGCGGCCCCTGACGTGGGTAGCGCCAATCGTATCCGGGAGATTGCGAGCTATTTCAATGCGGAGATGGTGATCTGCGATAAGCACAGGAAGAGGGCAAATGAGATTGCGAGCATGGTGGTTATCGGGGATGTGACGGATAAGGATATTGTGCTGATCGATGATATATGTGATACGGGGGGAACGCTGGCCAAGGCTGCCGGGTTATTGAAGGAGAAGGGAGCGAAGAGTGTGAGGGCGTTGTGTACGCACCCGGTGTTGTCCGGAAAGGCGTATGAGAATATCGAGAACAGTGTATTGGAGGAGCTGGTAGTATGTGATACGATCCCGCTGAAGCGTCCGAGTTCGAAGATCAAGGTGTTGAGTGTGGCGGAATTGTTCGCGGTGGCGATCAGGAATGCGCACGAGAACAGGAGCATCACGGGTTTGTTCATCCACTCGCAGCTGAGGAACAAATGAGTCATGGGGGAAGCGGAACCGCTGTGCAGGGATGAGGTATTAGCGGGACCGCCGCACAGGAATGAGGAATAAATGAGTTAATTTTTAAACAAGCATACAATGAAAACAATTACCATCGAAGGACAACTCAGGACCGAAATGGGCAAACAAGCCACCCGCCAACTTCGCTCTGAGGAGAAAGTGCCCGGTGTAATTTATGGGGGTGCAAAGGAGGTGAATTTTTCGGCTCCGACTGCGTCGTTCAAAACACTGGTGTATACGCCTGATTTCCAGTTAGCGGAAGTCAAAGTAGAGGGAAAGACTTACAAATGCATCCTGAAGGACCTGCAGTTTGATAAGGTAACGGATGAGCTGATCCATGTTGATTTTCTCGAGCTGGTCGAGGACCGGCCAATCACGGCAACTATTCCTTTGAAGTTCACGGGGACTTCCAAGGGTGTGAAAGACGGCGGTAAGCTGATCACGAAGATGAAGGCGCTGAAGATAAAGACCTATCCCAAATATCTGAAGGAAAACATCGAGGTTGATCTGACCAACCTGGACCTGAATGGCAACCTGCGGGTTGAGGACGTGAAGGCTGAGAATTACGAGATATTGAACTCTCCCCGTATTCCTATCGCATCTGTCGTACTGACGCGTCAGCTGAAACAGGAAGAAGCCGCTTCAGCCGCGCCTGCGGCGGGTGGTAAACCTGCTGCGGCCGCTGCTCCAGCTGCTGCGAAGGCGGCACCAGCCAAAAAATAAATTAATTTAATAGTAGGAACCCGGTTAAACATTAACCGGGTTTTTTGTTTATTTTTAATGCCCCTTTTGAGGCTGCCTGCCGTGGCTGTTGCGGGTCTGATGCTGCCACCGGGATTCCGGGGCTGATGGCCGGCGAGGGGATCGAAGAGCGTTCATCTGTAATATGGGAAAGTACCTGATAGCCGGCCTTGGGAATATCGGAGCTGATTACGCCGGCACCCGGCACAATATTGGTTTTGATGTGCTGGATTCGCTGGTGGCGGGTAAGGAAGGCCGGTTTAGTGTAGAGCGGTTAGCCGAGATGGTGGAAATAAAGTGGCATGGACAGATATTGGTCTGTATCAAACCTACGACCTATATGAACGAGAGCGGCCGGGCGGTGAAGTACTGGATGGACAGGGAGAAGATCGCCCTCGACCATATTCTGGTGGTGCTGGACGATCTGGCTTTACCCCTGACCAGACTCAGGCTGAGGCCCGGAGGCAGTGATGCCGGTCACAATGGCCTTCGAAGTATCCAGGAAAGTCTGGGCACGAATGCTTACCCCAAGTTGAGATTTGGTATTGGAAACAATTTCCCCAAGGGCCGACAGGTGAATTTTGTCCTGGGACGGTGGACCGCCGAAGAGATGCCTGTCGTCCAGCAGAAGATCGGGAAGTCGGTGGAAATCATCGAAAGCTACGTCACCATTGGGATTGAGCGGACGATGAGCCAGTACAATAATTTGGAGTTCGAACTATGATTTGTAAAGGGGAATCTTTATTTTCGCATAAATATTGCATTCATCCTTAATGAGTAAGTATTTTGATATTCAATATGCCTATGTAGTACCCGGGTCTCTTCAGGCCAGATGAAAACTAGGATTAAGAATTTTCCTAAGCCACCACAGGTGGCTTGTTCACGGGTGAGGAACGAAACCCGCGAACGAGGGTCGCACCAGAGGTGCGAGCAGAAGTTCTGCAGATATTAACTTGTTGTGAGAGATGAGCTATTTCATTGGTAGTGTATCTCCCACATATAAAAACCCTGATTGAATATGAAAATATTCTGTGTTGGCCGTAACTATGTGGCTCATGCCAAGGAGTTAAATAACGACGTTCCGGACGAGCCGATCATATTTATGAAGCCTAAGAGCGCTTTGTTGCAAGCCCATACACCGTTCTATTATCCCGAGTTCACCAACGAGTTGCATTACGAGTGCGAACTGGTGCTTCGTATATCCAAGAACGGTAAATATATCCAGGAGCGATTTGCCAGCAAATACTATGATGCCGTCACTGTCGGTGTAGATTTTACTGCGCGTGACATACAGAACGAACTGAAGGAGAAGGGGCTTCCCTGGGAGAAGGCCAAGGCCTGGGATAACTCGGCGGCTATCGGGAAGCTGGATCCCTTTGCAGAACGTCAAGAACAAGAAGGACATCAATTTCTGTATGTACAAGAACAAGGAATTGGTGCAGCAGGGTAATTCCAACCTGATGATCAACAATTTTGACAAGATCGTGTCCTATATATCCAATTATTTTTCCGTCAATATTGGAGACCTGGTCTTTACGGGTACCCCTGCCGGTGTTGGCGAATGCGTGGTAGGTGACGAACTGGAAGGTTTTATAGAAGACGATAGTCTGTTCACTGTTGAAATAAAATAAAATTGCCTCCGGGCGGTCTGATGATCACCGTCGACATTCTTTTAAAAGCCTACCGGCTGATGTGTATGGCCAGTGAGATGGCCGTCACCTATGAAAGCAATCGTCCCGTCTGCAAATACGTCCATTCTACTTCGCGGGGACACGAAGCCATCCAACTGGCGACCGCTTTTCATTTACAATCCTTCGACTGGGTAAGCCCATATTACAGAGACGAAAGCCTTTTGCTTGGCATGGGCTGGGAGCCTTATCAACTGATGTTGCAGCTGCTGGCGAAGGGAGATGATCCTTTTACCGGCGGTCGTGAATATTATTCGCATCCCAATTACCGGGGGGCTGACAGGCCCCAGATGATCCATCAGAGCAGTGCAACGGGAATGCAGGTTATTCCCGCGACGGGGCTGGCTCAGGGAATCCAGTATCTGGAGTCGATCGGGTCGTCGCTGCTGCGGCGGGGACCGGAGGGAGAGTTGCCCGTAGTAGTTTGTTCGTTGGGTGATGCCAGCGTCACGGAGGGTGAGGTCAGTGAGGCGCTGCAGTTTGCCGTGCTGAAGCAACTGCCGATCGTCTATCTGGTTCAGGACAATGACTGGGGCATCAGCGTGAGGTCGGAGGAGTCGAGGGCGATGGATGCTTTCGAGTATGCGGCGGGTTTCAGGGGATTGGAGCGGCTGCGGCTGGACGGCAGCGATTTTCTCAAGAGTTATGAATGTATGGGGCATGTGATCGGAGAGGTCCGGAAAGGGCGCAGGCCCTGGCTGGTGCAGGCGAAAGTGCCTCTTCTCGGGCATCATACTAGCGGCGTTCGCCGGGAGTTCTACCGGGACGCAAAGGACCTTGAAGAACATTCGGCGCTGGACCCGCGTCCGAGGCTGAGGGCCCGGCTGGTCGCGCTGGGAGTGGAAGAGGAGGCGCTGAGGGAGATAGAATCAGAGGCGGGGGCGGAGGTTGCGCGGCAGTTCGGGTTGGCGGTGGCTGCCCCGGAGCCTGATCCTTCGGTGGTTGGGGAGCATGTATTTGCGCCTAGTCCCGTAGTGGAAGAGAAGGGAGAACGCCAGCCTGTGGGAGGGGAGAAAGTGATCATGGTCGACGCGGCCCTTTTTGCTATCCGGGAGATCATGGAAGAATTTCCGGAGGCGTTGTTGTATGGTCAGGATGTGGGTCGCAGACTGGGTGGCGTGTTTCGCGAGGCGGCGACGCTGGGTGAGCAATTCGGGGATCATCGGGTATTCAATACGGCAATACAGGAAGCCTATATTATCGGTTCCACGGTGGGGATGAGCGCGGTGGGGGCGAGGCCGATCGTGGAGGTGCAATTTGCAGATTATATTTATCCGGGATTCAATCAGCTGGTCACGGAAATATCCAAGTCTTGTTATCTCAGCATGGGGAAGCTGGCCGGTGCAGGCGGTGATCCGTATTCCGATAGGGGCTTATGGCGGAGGAGGGCCTTATCACAGCGGCAGTATCGAGACCACCCTGCTGTCGGTAAAAGGAATAAAGATCGCCTATCCTTCCAATGCTGCCGATATGAAAGGTCTGATGAAGGCTGCTTTTCTCGACCCCAATCCGGTGGTCATGCTGGAGCATAAGGGGTTATATTGGAGCAAGGTGCCGGGGACGGAAGAGGCGAAGACGATTGAGCCGGCCAGCGACTACGTGCTGCCATTCGGAAAGGGGGCGTGTGTGCTGGAGGCGGACGAGGATATGATGGAAGAGGGGGACAGCTGTTGCGTTATCACTTATGGAATGGGTGTATACTGGGCGAAGGCTGCGGCCGCCGCCTATCCCGGGAGGGTGGCTGTGATCGATCTGCGGACGCTGTATCCGTTGGATGAGCAGCTCGTCTATACGACTGTCCGGCAGCACGGGAAATGTCTGGTGCTGACCGAGGAACAGCAGAATAATTCATTTGCGGAGGCGCTTGCCTGGCGCATTACGAGAAACTGTTTTACTGCGCTCGATTCTCCGGTGGAGGTGTTGGGGGCTATGAATCTTCCCGCGGTGCCGATGAATTCGGGGCTGGAGGCGGAGATGTTGCCGACGCCTGAGAAGGTGAAGGGGGTGTTGGGGAGATTGTTGAATTACTAAGATTTTATTGGGTTTGGCCGGGGCCTCGGGATGTAGCCGCGGGTTTTGCGACCGCGGGTTTTGCCCGGGTTTTGCGGCCGTGGGTGGGATAGTTTGTCCCGGACTCGGATGGATCGTGGCCCTCACGGAGGGAAAGGGAGAATCGTCGCCTTTGCCGGGGGAGGGGTGAAAAAATATTTTAAAAGTCTACAAAAATAGTGGACTATTTATTTGGAGATGAAGAAAGGCGCTGGTATCTTTATGTTGTTAAAGCGGAGCATGGTTTTCCGCGAAAAAAATCCCTGATGCCCTGGTTGCGAACGTGATTTGGAGGATTGGCAGGTGGTTGTTTAATCCTTTGACTCAGTGGTTGCCAGGGCATCAGGGAGTAATAAAAAAAGAACTATGCAGCAGCGTCTCGCGATATTTTCCTTTCTGGCCATCGTGGCCATTTTGCTGGTATTTCACGGCCGGTAGACGTCTGGTTGGTGGACACGGGTGTTAGGGTCCGGACGCGGGTTGTTGTGACCAGCGGGATGCGGGCTGTTGCGGACCACGGGACGCGGGTAGCGCGGCCGATAGTTGTTAGTATTTTGTCAGCTCGGGTTGAACTTCGTCGATGTATGCGAGTATCCCACCTTTCAGGTTGTAAAGATTATTAAAACCGAACTTCTCTTCCAGTTCGCGGATGGCTTTTGCGCTGCGGCCGCCCATCTTGCAGTGTACGACCACTTTTGTCTCTGTCAAAACGTTCGTTGTTGTCGGCTACGGTTGCCAGCGGTATGAGTTCTGCGCCGATGTTGACGATGTCGTATTCGTGGGGCTCGCGGACGTCGATCAACTGGAAGGGTTCTCCTTTTACCTGAAGGTCGTAGAGTTCTTTTGCGGTGATCTCTTTCAGCGGTTTTTCCTCGACGGCGCGCATGCCGCAGAATTGTTCGTAGTCGATAAGGCCGGTGATGGTGGGGTTCTTGCCTGTGAGAGGGTTGTCTTCTCGTGACCGGATGGTGAAGGTCCTGCTTTCGAAGTTGAGGGCGTCGAAGATATAGAAACGACCAGAGAGTGTGTCACCTACACCGGTGATGACCTTGATGACTTCCAGGGCCCGGAGGCTACCGATGATGCCCGGCAGCACGCCCAGCACGCCGCCTTCGGCGCAGCTCGGAACCAGTCCGGGGGCGGGGTGTGGGGTAGAGGTCGCGGTAATTCGGACCCAGCCGGCCCTGCGCGTCGCGATAGTTGAATACGGACACCTGACCTTCGAACTGGAAGATCGAGGCGTATACGTTGGGTTTTCCAAGGAGAACGGAGGCGTCGTTGACGAGATAGCGGGTGGGGAAGTTGTCTGTGCCGTCCGCGATGACGTCGTAGTCTTTTACGATATCGAGTGCGTTCTGTGAGTTGATGTGGGTGTTGTGGAGGATCAGTTTGATATAGGGGTTCAGCGCTTCGAGTCTTCTTTTGGCTGCTTCTACTTTTGGTTTGCCGATCTCGTCGACGCCGAACAGGACCTGGCGCTGGAGGTTGCTGTCGTCGACGACGTCGAAGTCTACGATTCCGATGGTTCCGACTCCGGCTGCTGCCAGATATAAGAGAACGGGGCTGCCGAGGCCGCCCGAGCCGATGACGAGAACTTTGGCGGCTTTGAGTCGTTGCTGGGCTTCCATGCCGAAGCCGGGAATGATGATGTGGCGGTTGTAGCGGGCGAGTTCTTCCTTAGTGAAAAGGGAGGAGGCTTTGGCGCCGCCCGGTGTGTCGGGAGTGCCGCCAGCGATGGCGGGTACGATGCTGATGACGGCGTCTTCTTTTACCGCAGTCTTTTCCTGCTGGAGGTCGCGAATGTCGTCGTTGCCGACGAAGATATTGACATACGATCGGATATTGCCGCCTTCGTCGAGCAGGTGTTTCTTAAGGTCCGGGAAGTTGACGGTGAGTTCCTGTACTGTGTCTTTGATCGTGCCCGCGCTGACCTGCAGCCGGGCAGTGTTATTGGTAAATTTCCGTAGCGGAGTGGGAATAATGACTGTTGCCATGTTTGAGTGTTTATATTAGTTGATGTTCTATTATTTGTTCTTTCTTCGAATTGTTCTTCTTCGTTAAGCAGCCAGCTTCGCAAATTAATTGTGTAACCGGCCGGGCTGAGGGATCTTCCCTCGGCGCCTCCTTCGAGTACGGAGATGATCACGTATGAGAAGAAGGGTTGGGCGGCTTTCCGGTCGTGTTCGGACGGGATTGCCGGGTGTTTGGGGTGCGAGTGATAAATTCCGAGAAGGGTCCAGTTGTGGTCCAGTGCGTGTTGTTCCGCGGTCATGTAGTCGAGCGGGGATATTTCGAAGCGCTCTGGTCTTGTCTCCTGCTTTGGAGTTGTCGACAACGAGGATGTCGAGGATCAGGCGTGTGCCGTTCTGTCTCTTCCCGTCCGAACAGGAAGCCACAGCATTCGTCGGGGAAGGTGTTGAGTGCGTCTTCTACCAGTAGCTGTCTGACCCGGGAATCGATTATGATCATGATAGTATCTTTTTTATTATTTCACTGTATTTGTCTGCGTTGTCGGGAAGGACGGTTACGACGATGCCTTCTTCCAGTCTTTTAGCGACGCGTATGGCGCCGGCGAGGTTGGCGGCGGCGGAGGGACTTAGCAGTAGTCCTTCTTTTTCGCGGGCGTCTCTTATCGCTGGTATGCCTCTTCGGTGCTGACCTCTTCGTTGTCGTCCGCGATGGAAGGATCGTATATTTCCGGGACAACCGCCGTCTCCAGGTGTTTCCAGCCTTCCATTCCGTGGAGGGCGAAGTCGGGCTGCAGCGAGATGAGCCTGACCGAGGGTTTGAGTTCCCGCAGCCGCCGTCCGGTGCCGACAAAGGTGCCGGTGGTGCCGAGGCCGGCCACGAAGTGTGTGATTCCTGGCAGGTCCCCGATGATCTCGGGTGCTGTAGTATGGTAATGGGCTTTCCAGTTATTCTCGTTCTTGTACTGGTCGGCGTAGAAATATTTTTCGGGGTCTTCGTCTGCCAGTGCTCTTGCGACCTGTTGCGCGCCGTCGGTGCCTTCGTAGCGGGAGGTCAGCACGAGGTTGACGCCGAGGGATCTCGAGGATCTCCTTGCGTTCCCTGGAGGCGTTCTCTGGGAGGCAGAGTGTCACTGGGATGCGGAGGCGGGCAGCGATGTGTGCGTAGGCGATGCCCGTATTTCCGCTGGTGGCGTCCAGCAGTGTTCTGCCGCTGGTCAGCCTGCCCTGTTCGATGGCCCGGCGGATAATATTATATCCCGCCCTCGCTTTTACGCTGCCGGACAGCTGCATCCATTCCTTCTTGGCGTAGATCTGCACTTTGTCGTGCCGGAAAAGTCCGGTGACGTGGTGGAGAGGGGTATGGCCAATCTCTTCCCCGAGGGCCCTGACGGCCGAGAGGAGAGCGGGATCAGCGGGAGATATGGTCGTTGTTGACATATGAATTACTGTTTGCCTTTTTCCGGATTTGGTCCGATATAAATAAAAAAGCCCCACTGGTGGTGGAGCTTTTAACTATCGTTACAATAAGTTGGTTCAGCTTATAAGAGGTCATCCTCCACCGTAATAACCGTGGTTTGTTTACAACAACAACAACAGATAATATGACTAAACGCCGCGTTCATTGATGGATGATGAAACAAATGTAGGGGAAACTCCCGGTATTTCCTACCAAATAGGTAGGAATTTGATGGAACTGAAGGCCGCGATCGGATGGGTTTGGGGGTGGCGGGGCTGCGCGGATTTGGTAAAAAAGACTGAGTGTCAATGAAAAAAGGGGGCTGGCTGGTTGGGGGAATTAAAAGATAGTTAATACTTTTGGTGCGCTAAAACACATCAAAATATGGAGAATGCAGCAGTCAGCGGGAAAAAGCTAGCGGCCGGGAAGGCGATAGAATATATCAAAGACGGGATGACGGTTGGTCTGGGAACGGGTTCTACGGCGTACTGGGCGATCCAGGGGATCGGGGAGATGGTGAAGAAAGGGCTTTCGATACGGGCTATTGCAACTTCGGTTCAGTCGGAGAACCTGGCCCGGGAGCTGAACATTCCCATTGTGCCTTTTTCGGAGATCGACTACCTGGATGTGACGATCGACGGGGCGGATGAATGTGGATCAGCAGTTGAACCTGATCAAAGGAGGTGGTGGGGCGTTGCTGCGGGAGAAGATAGTGGCGGCTGCTACCAAATTTTATATCATCATTGTGGATGAGAGCAAGCTGGTCCGCCGAGCTGGGGGCGTTTCCGCTGCCCGTGGAGGTGACTCCGTTTGGCTGGGAACTGACCGGGCGCCGGTTACGGGAGCTGGGGTGCGAGCCCAGGATGCGGATGAAGGATGGAGTGCCGTTCCTGACTGATAACCAGCACTATATTCTTGATTGTTCGTTTGGGGCGATTGCCGACCCGGCGAAGCTGCACCGGCAGGTGAGCGATATCACGGGGGTGATGGAGGACGGATTCTTTATTGGTATGGCCGATATAGTTGTTTCAGGGACTCCGGGTGGGGGAGATCAGTGTGTTGACGAAGGGGTAGGGTGGACTATGGATTGGCGGGGCCGGGATGGTTGGTGTCCGGGTGGTTGAGGTGATGGGATGTGCTTTGTGGCCGGGGTGGTTGGAGGGAGTGGAGCTGGTCCGATGATTGCTCCCGTTAGAAAATGGATTCGATCACGCATATAGTATTGGGGGCTACGGTCGGGGAATTGGTGGCGGGCCGGAGGATGGGGAAGCGGGCCATGTTTTTGGGCGCTGTCGCCAATAGCCTGCCGGATATAGATGGTCTCGCTTCGATGTGGTTGCCCACGGCGAAGGATGATGTGGGCGCATCGGGGGATCACGCATTCTTTTTTATTCGTGCTGGTTGTGACGCCGCTGCTGGCGTGGCTGGCCCGGAGGTTATGGCCTCATATCGGGATCAGCCGGCGGGGGTGGATGTTCTTCTTTGGTCTTCAACTTTTCCTGCATATTTTTTGGATGCTTTCAACGCGTACGGTACGGGGTGGTTCGAGCCGTTCTCGCACTACCGGGTGTCCTGGAATGTGTTGTTCGTGGCGGACCCGCTGTATACGATCTGGCTGCTGGTGACTACGGTGGTGCTGGCGTTCTTTGCGAGGGATCGTGCCCGGAGGAAGCTGGGCGTTGGTGGGGCTGATCGGAAGCAGCTGTTATCTCTGTTGCTGTATCGTGAACAAGCTGTGTATAGACGGGATAGTGAAGAGCGATCTGCAGCAGCAGGGGGTGACTTATAGCCGATATTTCTCTACACCTACGCCATTGAACAGTCTATTGTGGTATGTAGTGGCGGCGGATAGCGGCGGTTTTCGTACCGGATACCGGTCGATATTTGATCACGGTCCTACGCATTTCCGATGGCAGCCCCGCAATGATTCCCTCTTGAGGCCGTTCCGCGGGCAGGAGGATGTGAAATATCTCTTACGGTTCAGTCAGGGGTATTATACGGTGGAGCACTGGGGGGATACGCTTGTTTTTAACGACCTGCGGTTTGGGGAGATACGGGGCTGGGCGGATCCGAAGGCGAGGTTTGTATTTCATTATTTTTGCAAGTGGCCGGGGAATAATGCGGTGGTGGTACAGCGTGGGAGGATGAGCGGGTGGAACGGGAGGACGGTGCGTGCTTTTTGGAGGAGGATTTGGGGGAATTGAGTGAGACGCCCTTTGGGGGAAGGGGAGACTGGGTGAGACCCTTTTGGAGGGAAGGGGAGATTGGGTGACTGGTTTGGGTGAGGAAGGCGTTTGGGTTTGGGAGTCAAAATGTGGTTGAGGGAATGGTTTGGGTTGGGTGAGGGAGGAAGGAATTGAGAGTTTAATCCCGGCCGGTCTCTTTTTCCTGTTTGAAATAAAAAGTGAAGAGAAAAAAGATCAGGCGGATGGATTCGTACGCGGCTCTTTGCCAGCAGCGCCGGAGAAAGCCGTGGTGTTGAAAATAGTTCTCTTCGACGATCTGGATACAGTTGTTTTTTATGATCTCTTCCAATTCATTTTCTACCCGGGCGGCGAAGGTTTCGTTGCGTACGTCCATATTGAGTTCGACGCTGGCGTAGGCGCTGATGCGATTGACGTTGTAGGAGCCATCGGTCATCCAGACCCCATCATAGGTGGCCAACTTGCCATGGAGGATGGTGTCCTGGTATTCGTAAATCTGGATTTTATTTTTGAAGAGCCAGCGGTACATGTACTGTTCGGCCAGCCGGGCGATCTGCACGTCGGATACGCCGCCGACGATGATCTTTATGGTCACTCCGCGTGCGGCGGCCTGCGCCATCTGTTTGCGGAGGATAGAGCCGGGAAGGAAGTAGCTGGAAAGGACGATGATGCGGGATTGGGCATGGCGGAACATTTCCACGTAGCTGCGCGAGATCTGGTTCTGTCCCTGTACCCAGTCGTTGCGGCGTACTCTGACCATGCATTCTGCCTCGGGGACGACGCCTTTTACCCATTCGTGGTCTTCTTTTTGTTGCTGCGTCTTTTTCCAGTAGGCCTTGGACCACATGTCCCGGCAGATGATGTGGAGTTTGAGGGCTGCCTGTCCTTCTACGAGCAGGGCGCGGTCGAGCCAGGCTTTCTTGCCGTCGATGTCGTTATAGCGGTTGCTGATATTGATGCCGCCGGCCATGCCTATTGCTGCGTCGATGACTATTACCTTGTGGTGCAAACGCCGGCCGAGGTAGAATTTCTTGCTTTTTAGGAGGGGCCAGAACCAGCGGAAGTGGATGCCTGCGGATTTCCACTGGTGGATGATGTGTTTGTCCAGGTGCTGGGAGGCGTAGCCGTCGAGGAGGATGAAGACCTCTACCTGGCGGGTTGCGGCGCGGATGAGGGCGTCGGCGATGGTGCGGCCGGTTTCGTCTCCGTCGAATATATATGTCTGTAGTGGATGGATGTTTTGGCGCTGTCGATGAGACTAACGAGGGTGGTGAAATAGTCTTTTCCTCCGTGGACGAGGCGCACCTTGTTGTGATGCGTATAGCCCGCCAGCAATTTTGGGGTTCGTCGTTTGCGCATAGGTAAAGATCGGAAAATTTACACGCCCGCCGGTGCGGGTCGAATAAAACCAATTAAGATAGGCTAAAATATATTTGCTACAATATTAATTAATTGTTAACTTAAGTAAGAGAATTGAAGAAGGTTCTGTCACCATCTTAAAACGATTGAGCATGAAAGCTTGCCTTATGTATTGCCTGTTGGCGGGGCTCCTATGGGCGCCCCGTTATACTACCGCACAAAACGAAATCAGCCCTGCTGGATATCGGTATAATGAGCTCCCCGGCGGAAGCTGGGGGGATATTTCCTGTAATGTTCCGTTGAATGAGATCAGTATTCATGCCTATCGTCATTTTCACCGGCTGTTTTCGTCGGGGGTTAGTAGTGAATATTGGTTCAAGTCGGCCGAGGGGTATCAGGTATCGTTCGTACAGGATGCTCTGCGGCATCAGGCGTATTTTGATATACGGGGCACGTATTTGTATTCCTTGAAATACTATGCGGGGACGAAGATGCCGAAGGTATCGGCTGATCTGGTGAAGAGGAAATATCCCGGGTATCGAGCTGGATGTGGTGACGGAGATCACGGACGGGGAGAAGGTTTTTTATCTGGTGAAGGTTGTCAGTGACGAGTCGGTGAAGACCTTGTCGGTGAGTGAAGGGAAGATAGATGTGCTGGAGGACCTGGTCAATGGGGGTTTGACGAAGAGGTGAGGGGAAAGAATAGCGGAGTCCTTTGAGTGGACTCCGCTGGGTTGTTGGTTTTCTACCGTCTCTCCAAATTATTTGATGGCTGACCGGGTGATCGCGAATGTTTGGTGGCTGGCAGCGTGATCGCGGAGATCATGGGGTGGCCGGCCGGTGAATTATTTTGATACTGTACGGCCTTTGAGGGTCCGTGATTTGTGTTCCCATTTTTCGGCTACTTTCTTGCGGATGACCAGGGTAGCAGAGGCCACGTCCTGGCAGGTGCCGCAGCGGGCGCGGAATTTATTGGAATCGTAGGTAACTGCGGCGGTACCATTCTTCCATTCGGTACCATATAACACATATTCATTAAATGTATAGCCGCTGCCGGGGCCAAAGGCGAGGTTATTATTTCCTTTTTCAAAGCTGATCAGGAGTTTGTCGCCGTCGGCGCCTTCGCAGATACCGGGGGTGAATGAGGGGACGATCACTTCGTTGATGTATTTACCGTTTTCCAGTCTTACAACGCCGGACGTAACGGCTATTTTTCTCGTCTCCGAGGTTACGGTTGAGGATCAATTTCTGGTCTACGTAGAACTGTACCTGTTTGAGGTCGATATTTTCCTTTTCCAGTTTCTGTTTGAGGTCACGGGTAAAGGGGACGAAGTTATTCCGGGACATTTTCGAGCTGCTACAACTCACAACAAAGAAGGATACGGATGCAAGAGTCAGGATCACGGTAAAGAGACGTCTCATAATTGTTGGTGTGTTTATGGGTGGTTTGACTTCGCTAAAACGGAATAGTTTTATGGGGCACGTGTTATAGAAATGTTAAAAGGGGAAGTTTTTGGGGGTGCCGGGGTGAGACTGGTGCAACATGGGTCCAATTGGAACGTCCTATTTTGGGAGATAATTGCTTATGCTAAAGAACTTTCTGAAAGTCGCCCTTCGCAATCTCTGGAAGCAGAAGGGGTATAGTTTCCTCAATATTTTCGGATTGGCCATGGGGATGGCCTGTAGCCTGCTGATTCTGCTGTGGATCAGGGATGAAAAAAGCGTAGACGGCGGCCACGCCAACGGGGATCGGATCTACCGGGTGTATGAGCGGCAGTATTATGACGGGAAGATCGAAGCGGGGTATTATACGCCCGGGGTGTTGCCGGATGAACTGAAAAGGGTGCTTCCGGAGGTGGAGATGGCTTCGGGATTTACGTGGAGGGACGAGGCCGCTTTCCAGGTAGGTGACAAGATCCTGAAGGAGTCGGGGAGCAGTGCCGGTGCCGACTATTTCCAGATGTTCAGCTATCCGCTGCTGGAAGGGAAGGCTGCTACGGCGTTGGACGGGCCACTGAGCATTGCCATTTCGCGTAAAATGGCGGTGCATTTCTTTGGCAGTCCGGCTGCGGCTATCGGGAAGGCGATCCGCTATGGGAACAGGAAAGATTTTAAGGTCATGGCTGTGTTCGAAGACCTTCCGGAGAACAGCTCGGACAAGTATGACTATCTGGTCAACTGGAGGGCGTTTCTGGATGACAATTCCTGGGCCAAGGACTGGGGCAATAATGGGCCCAGCACTTATATACTTCTGCGAAAGGATGCCAATCCTTCGCTGGTGGTTGGGAAGCTGACGCATTTTCTGGATAATTACAACAAGGAACAAAGCAAGAGTTTCAGGATACAGCTGGGGATGCAGCGTATGCCGGACGTCTATCTGCATTCGACTTTCAAGAATGGTGTCATCGTGGGCGGCCGGATAGAGTATGTGCGGCTGTTCAGCGTGGTAGCCATTTTTATCCTACTGATCGCGTGTATCAATTTCATGAACCTGACGACGGCCCGGTCGGTGAAGCGGGCGAAGGAGATCGGTATCCGCAAAGTGGTGGGGGCGGTCCGTCCGGCGCTGATCCGGCAGTTCATCGGGGAGGCTATGTTGCTATCTCTGTTCTCCGTGGTGCTGGCGCTGGGGATTGTGCTGCTGGCACTACCCGCTTTTAATCAAATGACGGGGAAGGAAATCTCTTTTCCCTGGACGGCGTCTTCTTTCTGGCTGAGCCTGCTGGGGCTGACGGTTGTTACGGGAGTGGTCTCGGGCAGCTATCCGGCCCTGTTCCTTTCCTCATTCCAGCCGATAAGGATATTGAAGGGGACCATGAAATTCAGTGCGGGTGCGGCCTGGTTCAGGAAGGGGCTGGTCGTATTCCAGTTCGTCCTGTCGATCGTCCTGATCGTAGGGACTATCGTTGTCTCGGGGCAGGTGAGTTATGTGCAGTCCATCAATCTGGGATATGACCGGGACAATCTGGTATCGATACCGCTGGAAGGGGATCTTACGGGAAAGTATAAGATCTTTAAAGAGAAGGCGCTTCGTATACCAGGCGTAGGAGATATATCGCGGATCAGCCAGATGCCTACCAATATCGAGAATGGTACCGGTGGTGTTGACTGGGATGGCAAGGATCCGAACAATATGATCATGTTTACGAATGCTTCGGCGGGGTATGATCTGGCCAAAACAATGAGTCTGAAGATGGCTGTGGGAAGAGAGTTCTCTCCGGATTTTCCTACGGATTCCGCGGGTTATCTGCTCAACGAAGAGGCGATGAGGAGGATGGGTTTCACTGCGAAGGATGTGGTCGGCAGGCGGCTAACGCAGCGGCAGAAGAAAGGGAAAATTGTGGGCGTCATCAAAGATTTCCATTTCAATTCGCTGCATGAACCGATAAGACCGCTGGTTGTTCGTTTTGGCGAGCAGGAGACGTATGGGACGGCGCTGGTCAGGGTAAGGGCGGGGCAGTCGCGGCAGGTACTGGCGGCGCTGGAGGCGGTTTGTCATGAGTTGAATCCGCGATTCCCTTTCAGCAGCCGGTGGGTCGACGACGAGTACCGCGATCTGTATAAGAGCGAGGCGACGGTGCATCGGCTCTCCAACTGTTTTGCAGCGCTGGCCATCTTTATCTCGTGTCTGGGGCTGCTGGGGCTGGCGATGTTTACGGCCGAGCAGCGGACAAAGGAGTTTGGCATCCGGAAGGTGCTGGGGGCGAAGGTGGGGACGTTGTTCGGGTTGCTATCGAAGGATTTTTGCAGTTGGTGCTGGTGGCGTTCCTGCTGGCGACGCCGATTGCGTGGTGGGCGATGCATGCCTGGCTACAGGATTTTGCCTATCATATACAGTTGGAGTGGTGGGTGTTTTTGCTGGCGGGTGTGCTGGCGTTGCTAATCGCGCTGGTGACGGTGAGTTACCAGGCGGTGAAGGTGGCGTTGGCTAATCCGGTGAGGAGTTTGAGGACGGAGTAGGGGGAGTAGATCGGGACCAGGTCATGACGGCTCTGATCTCGCCGAAGGAGTAGCCATCGCCGAGTCGGCTTTTGATGGGGCCGGGGGCTGAGCCGCCGACCGAACGGATGGCAGTGAGGATAGTCTGGATCTTGTCTTCAGGAACCAGTTGTTTCACGTCAATCTCACCTGTAGGAATAAACGAAGCCAGGTGCCCTTCGATGGTGCCGGTGCTGAGGCCGCGCTGAGTGGCTATGTCGGATATAGAGACCCCTTCCCTGTACAGGCGGAGGCTGGTCCGTTGGGTATCACCTTTCTGGGGTTTGCCGGGAGGCTGCGAGTCTGTCTCTTCCATTTTTTCCTGCTTGCTTAGCCGCTCTTCCTGAATGGTCGATAAAAGCCGTGTCGCGTCTACTCCTTTTTGGAGGCCGGTGACGATCTTCAGTGCGTCGTCGACCTGTTGCTGTTTTCGGCTGCAGACGAGTTGCAGGGTCTTGAGCTCCTGCAGGTATTTCTTCGCTTTTTGCTGGCGCGTATATCGGCGATGTGCTCCTGGAGCGGGTCGAGTATCTGGCTGCGGAGCTCGCGGGAAAAATAGTCTACGGCTGCCGTCGTGCGCTGGAGCAGTTGCTGATAGCCGTCTGCTTCTGCCGCCGGCAGGAGTGTTTCCAGCTGGAGGGAGAATTTTTTGGCGATCTCCTGCTGGGCAAGAGAGCTGTCGATCCATTTTTTGCTGAGCTGTACCGCGGTCGATTTGCCGGGTATCTGCCGGTGGGCGTGGCCGGCGTGGTGGTCCTGCAGTTGGGTGACGAAGCGGGACCAGTGGAATGTTTTGAGAAGGGTATCGGTGATGAAGGAGAGTTGTTCGTTGCCCAGTTCCTGTTCGGCTGCCCCTTCCGGCATTTGTTCCTCTGTATAAATGACGACTCTTGGGTCTGTGCTGATGGAGCCGGGGCGTATGCGCGACCGAAGGACGAGGCCGCGCAGGGAAGTGAGGCGGCTGAGGGCAACGTATACCTGTCCGGGGGCGAAGGATGCGCCTGCGTCGATGACGGCTTTCTGGAATGTCAGCCCCTGGCTTTTGTGGATGGTAATGGCCCACGCGAGCCGGATGGGGTATTGGCGGAATGTGCCCAGCTCTTCTTCTTCCACCTTGTCCAGGTCGTTGTTGTACTGATAACGGATATTCCTCCAGGTTTCTTTTTCGAGTACAAGCTCGTCCGGTTCATCCGGAAATTCAAGGATGAGTTTGTCGTCCTTTATCTTTTTGACGATGGCGATCTTTCCGTTGTAGTAGCGTCTCGTCTCACCCTTATCATTCTTTATCAGCATGACCTGGGCGCCTTCTTTCAGGGTCAGGGTTCTTTCCGCCGGAAAGGATTTGTCGCTGAACTCGCCGGTAATGCTGGCTTCGAATGCGCGTGAGTGGCCGGGGAGTTTGGCCAGTTCTTCCCGGTTGATGGCGTCGGCATTGGCGTTGTGGGAGGTAAGGGTTATATAATTGTCATAGCTGGGAGGGATGAATTCCGGCTGGTAGAAGTCGTGGAGTCTTTCCATGTCTTCGGGTTGCAGACGGTTGTTGCGGATGTTGTTGAGAATGCCGATGAACTCGGTCTCGTTCTGCCGGTAGATCCTTGTGAGCTCGAGGTATACGGGTGGCGCCTGTCTGATGACTTTCGAGTCGAAGAAGAAGGACTGGTATAGTGGTGTTGCAGGAGCTGCCATTCTTCTTTTGGTACGACGGGCGGCAATTGAAAGAGGTCGCCGATGAAGAGCACCTGCAGGCCGCCGAATGGCTGGTCGGGCTGTTGCCGAAAATGGCGGAGGATGGTGTCCACGGCGTCGAGCGTGTCGGCCCGGACCATGCTTATCTCGTCGATGATGAGGAGCTCGAGCTCCTGCAGGAGCTGGCGTCTGTTGGCATTGAACCGGATGTTCCGGAAGAGTGTATTGGGGTCGGAGTATCCCGGCGTTTCTGGATTCCAGCCGTATTGGGGTGTTGGGATGAAGGGGCCGAAGGGCAGTTGGAAGAAGGAGTGCATGGTCGTTCCGCCGGCGTTGATGGCGGCTACTCCTGTGGGTGCGACGACGGCCATTTTCTTAAAACTGGTGTCGCGGATATATTTCAGGAAGGTCGTCTTTCCGGTGCCGGCGCGGCCTGTCAAAAATACGTGCCTGGCGGTCTGGTTGACGAAGCGGGCCGCGAGTTCGAATACGGGATTATGTGGATCGGTAGTCATGGGGACCTGCAATTTAATTCATGGGGACCTGATTTTAGGAACAAAATATGCGGGTGAGAAGAGAGAGCGGGATGGGGGAGCCGGCGCGTTGAAAGAAAAGGATCGGGGGAGGCGGGATAGTTGGGTTATTGGGGGTAAATTCGTGGTAATCTTAAATTAAAAATAATGGAATACAGGACCTTAGGCGCGTCGGGCTTGAAAGTGCCCGTATTGAGTTTTGGCACGGCCACTTTTGGTGGCGGAAATGCCTTTTTTAAAGCTTGGGGTAATACGGATGTGGAAGAGGCGAAGCAGATGGTCGGGCTTTGTATGGACGCCGGTGTCAACCTGTTCGATACGGCCAATGTGTATTCGCTGGGCAGGTCGGAGGAGATATTGGGGGAAGCGCTCAAAGGATTGCGTAACAGGGCACTTATTTCGACCAAGGCGACGTTTCCTATGAGTGACCGGGTGAATGACTACAGCAGTTCGCGGTACCACCTGATCAGGGCCTGTGAGGACAGCCTCGAGCGGTTGCAGACGGACTATATCGATATTTATCATATGCATGGTTTTGATGGGGTGACGCCGGTGGAAGAGACGCTTCGTGCGCTGGATGACCTGGTCAGGAGCGGCAAGGTGCGGTATATCGCGTGTTCGAATTTTTCGGGCTGGCATCTGATGAAGTCGCTGACGGTCAGCGAGCGGTATGGTTGGGCGAGGTATATCGGACATCAGGCCTACTATTCCCTGCTTACGCGGGAGTTCGAGTGGGAGCTGATGCCGTTGGGCATCGACCAGCGGGTAGGGACCATCGTGTGGAGTCCACTGGCCATGGGGCGGCTGAGCGGCAAGTTCAGGCGCAGTAACCCCAGGCCCGCGGAATCGCGTCTCAGCCGAGGGCGGGTCGCATGGACCGGTGGTGCCCGATGAGTTAATATTCAGAGTGGTGGATGAGCTGGATGTCATTGCAAAGGAAACCGGCAAGACGGTAGCGCAGGTTGCGCTGAACTGGTTGTTGCAGCGGCCGACTGTCGTCAATCTGGTCATCGGGGCAAGAAATGAGACGCAGCGGAAGGAAAATTTTGGGGCTGCGGACTGGAAGCTGACTACGGATCAGGTCAGGCGGCTGGATGAGGTGAGTGCGGTGGAGCCGGTCTATCCATACTGGCATCAGCGACAGAATACGGCGTTGTTGCCGTTACCGGAATTTTATTAAGAGACTATCATGAAATCGTAGAATAATAAAGGCCCCGTTCGGGGCCTTTTGTTTTTGGGTGGTAGTTAGTCAAGTCCGCCTTTACGGATGGATTTTGTTTGTTCGGGCCATTTGGTGGACTCGCCTGTCCTGAGATTGACGGGCAGCACGCTTTTTCCCGGGAAGAGGTTGCGGGGTCTTCGCTGGCCATGTATGCAAGTGTGGCGACGAGGATCGCGTTGTTGCGGAGGTCGTCGAATACTATCTTGTCATAGGTATCCCGGTTGGTGTGCCAGGTGTAGGTTCCGTAGGACCAGTTGAGAGAGCTGAGGGAAAAAGCGGGCGCGCCGACGGCTATGAAAGATGCAAAGTCGGAGCCGCCGCCGCCTGGTGTACCGGGGAAATGGGTTTGTATCGAATCGCGGATATTGGAGGGGACTTTCGCGAGCCAGCGGCCGAGGTAGTCATAGGAATTGAGAAATCCCTGGCCTGAAAGGTTGACCACGCGGCCGGTGCCGTTGTCCTGATTGAATACGGCCTGGACCTTGCTGACTATTTCGGGGTGGTCCTCAACAAATGCGCGTGAGCCGTTGAGTCCTTCTTCTTCGCTGCCCCAGTGTCCCACGAGTATGGTGCGTTTTGGGTGGGGATATACGAGATGAAGGATGCGCATGGCCTCCATCATCGTGAGTGTGCCTGTGCCGTTGTCGGTGGCTCCGGTGCCGCCGTCCCAGGAATCGAAGTGGGCGGAAAGGATGACGTATTCGTCGGGTTTTTCGCTGCCTTTTATTTCTGCTATCGTATTAAATGTGGGTACGACGCCTCTTTCCTTTGATTCGGTGTGTACACTGATCTTCGGTTTGTCTCCCGACTCGGTCAGCCGGTAGAGGAGTCCGTAGTCTTCGAGGGCGATGTCGATGGTTGGTATCTTCTTTGTGTATGCGCCGAATATTTTGTCCACACCGAAGCCGGCCGACCAGTTGGAGCCTACGACTCCTGCGGCGCCGGCTTTTTCGAGCGCGACGGGCAGGGTTTTATTTGTATAGCCCGTCTTTTTGATACGGTTGGTCCAGGCCTCCTGTTGTGCTGTGCGGTCTTTTTTCATTTTCTCAAAGGACGCGGGGGTGGCGAATTCCTGCCAGTTGTAGTCGGGGCGGCCGGTGGGCTGGAGCATGGAGACCATGACGAATTTGCCTTTCACCGCGGGCAGCCATTTCTGAAAGGCGAGGGAATCTTCGAGGTCGGGCAGGATCACGAGCTCTGCTGTGACTGTCTTGTCGCCCATGCCGGGGCTCCAGGCCAGTTGTGTGCTTTCCAGTGATTTTGTTCTCGGGTAGACCATATCGATATGCGAGATACCTCTTTCCCAGCCGCGCCACTGGCCCCATTGTTCGTTGCGGGCGGTGATGCCCCAGCCGGTATATTTGGCTACGGCCCATTCGTTTGCTTTTTCCATTTGAGGGGTACCGACGAGGCGGGGGCCGATGCCGTCGAAGAGTTCGTGTGCCAGCTGTTGCAGCTGGGAGTGGTCTGTTTCTTCTTTGACGATATTGTCGATGGTTGCGTCTTTGAGCGATGCGGGTGTCTCCGTGCCTGCAGCCGCGCGGTGCTCTGTCGCCCCGGCCCTGGCTGTGGAGTTGGGATATTGGAAGGAGAAGGATCAGGATGGCGGTTCGGCAGATGGGAACCAGATGGTTAGTTTTTGTTGCATGTCGGAATTTTTGGAGTAAATAAAATTATTCTTTTTGTCCGGTTTTTGGGTGGGCGTTCGTCATAAACTGGGCGTAGTCCAGTTTGTACACGCAGTGTACAGTAATTTGTTCAGTTTAAAATGAGAAGCGATGAAAGATTTTATGTTTTTATTCAGGGGCGGTCTGGATGTGACGAGGGCGAGTGCGGAGGAATTAGAGCGGGCGATGCAGAAGTGGAGGGTTTGGACTGAGGGAGTTGGCGCGTGAGGGGAGGTATGTGACGGGACAGCGGCTGACGAGGAGCGGGTCGGTACTCACCGGGAAAAAGAAGGAATTGACCGACGGGCCTTTTACGGAGGGTAAGGAGGTCGTGGGAGGGTTTGTCGTGATCAAGGCGGCCGATCTGGGGGATGCGATCGAGTCGGCGAGGGGGTGTCCGATATTTGACTATGATGGGTCGGCGGAAGTGAGAGAGATTGTTGCCGGGTAGGGACGGGATGGAAGCGGGGGAAGAAGAATTGGGGTCCTGGGTAAGGGATAAGAGCGGGTGGGACGTATATTTGTTTGCTAAATCGATTGAATATGAAAAGATCCTGCCTGTTCTTTTTTTTGTTGATGGGTTTTGTTGGTTTGAGGTCGGAGGTGCGGCTACCGGCTGTGCTTTCCAGTAATATGGTATTGCAGCAACGGACGAATGTGAAGTTTTGGGGTTGGTCGGAGCCGAGGGAGCGGATATATGTTACTACTCTCCTGGGATCACCGGACGGATTCGGTGAGGGGTAGCCGGGATGGTAGCGTGGGAGTTGTTATTGCCGACGCCTGCGGCAGGGGGACCTTACACCATCGAGATAAGGGGGAGCAACAGGATCTTGCTGGAGAATGTGCTTATTGGAGAGGTCTGGGTTTGTTCGGGGCAGTCGAATATGGAGATGTGTGAGACCTGGGGTTTGCCGGATGTGAAAGAGGAGCTTTCTGTTTGTGCCAATCCGAATATACGGTTCTTCCAGCTGCCGAAGGCAACGTCGGCCTATCCGCAGGAGGACTGCAGTGCGAGGTGGGCTCCCTGTGATTCCGGTACACTGCGGCGTTTTAGCGCCGTCGGCTATTTTTTTGGCAAGCGGCTGAACAAGGAATTGAATGTTCCGATAGGGTTGGTGGAAGCGGCGTGGGGCGGGACGCCTGCTGAAGTATGGACACCTGCCGAGCTTGTGACGAGGGACTCGGTTCTTAGGAATGCTGCCGGAAAACAAAAGCCGAGCGACGGCTGGCCGTTCACGCCGGGTTATTGTTACAATGCCATGATAGCGCCGCTGACGTCGCTGGCGGCCGAGGGGGTTATCTGGTATCAGGGGAGAGCAATACGGTGTCACCGTGGAGTTACAGTCAGTTGTTCACTACAATGATCGCTTCGTGGAGGAAGGCCTGGGCCAGGCCTCTGTCGTTCTATTATGTGCAGATAGCGCCATTTACCTATGAGGTAAAAGATCAGGGGAGTCTGTTGCGGGAGCAGCAGGCGAAGAGCCAGCAGATGGAGAATACGGGTATGGTGGTGGTCAGCGATATTACGGGTGATACGGCAGATATTCATCCCAGGGACAAACACGATGTGGGGTGGCGGTTGGCGGAGCTGGGCTTTGGCGGATACATATCACCGGCAAAATATAGTGTATAAAAACCCCGCTTATCAGGGAATGCAGGTGCAGGGGGATAGGGTCGAGATAACGATCGGCGAGACGGGGGGCGGACTGGTCGTAAAGGGGCCGGAGGTAAAGGAGGTGTTAATTGCGGGAGAGGACAGGGTGTTTTATCCGGCTCGCGTGAAGATAAAGGAAAGCAGGATCGTAGTATCCTCGAAGGAAGTGAAGAAGCCGGTGGCGGTGCGGTATCAGTACAGTAATTCCGGAGTGGGGAATTTGTTTGGCAAGAGTGGGTTGCCGGTGGCGCCGTTTCGTACGGATGGATGGGAGGTGCCATTGTGAGCGGGGGGTGAGGAAAGGGATGTTTGGAGCTGGGTTTTCAGGAAAGGAAGGTTAGGGGCTGGGTTTGGTGGCGATGGTTATTGCTGCCGAGGAATGGTCGATGGCGAGGGGGACGGCTTCGAGGCCAGGGACGAAGTTAAAGATACGGCCGCCTGTGGTGGGTAGTGAGTGGATGGGTTGGTTTGCGATGACAGTGACTGATGCCGCAGCTTTTTGGAGAAGGATGGAGTTGTTATTTGTTGTTAGTGTTTCGCCTGTGGGTGAGATGAGAGGGAGGACGATACGGACGCCGGGTATGGCGGCGGGAGTGTTGGCTGTGCCGGTGGTGCAGTTGAAAGACAGGTGAATTTCTTCGGGACTGAATATATAGTTCGTCCGGCAATAGATCGGGCCTTGCGGGGGATCCTGCTGGTCTTTGTCTACCAGCCTTGAGCGGGTGCTGATTCTGATCTGCTGTTGTAGTGAGGTCTTTTTTCTTCCAAAGTGATAGTGGCTGTTATATCGGAGATATTCATGTATGCAATACCGTTAGAGGTGAACTCGGCCCGGGGTGTCAGGGGCATGGACAGCGGGTCTTTGTCTGCCTGCATGTTGCCGGCCTCGACGAGTTGGTAGGCGTTCATGCTGGCTACGAAGAGGGGACCTGTCAGGTTGTGCCATAGCATGGTGAGGGCGCCGCCGGTGGCGTGGCCGTTGTGCATGGCTTTGTATTCGCGGTCGTAGCCGGTGACGGTGGCGCGGTATTCGCCGGTGGAGACCAGCCAGGTCTGGATGTCGGGGAAAAAGCGGGCGCCGTAGGGGATTTCACGGGGAAGGAGGATTTTGGATGAAGAGGTTGTTTTGGGGGTGGTGGATAAAGCGGGGGTGGCCGGTTGGGTGGAGGTGGATGACCCGGTAAAGGCCGGTTGGGTGGAAGTGGGCGACCCGGTGGAGGCGGAAGGGGTTGGAGTGACTAGCCCGGTGGAAGCGGCGGCGGTATGGTCGAGGATGGTGGTAAGTGCCTTTATATGACAGAAGGTATGGTGGACGCTGGAGGGGACGTTGTGAGAAGCGTAGTGCGGGCCTCCGGAGAGTAGGCCGTCGATGGTGGTGCGTTGGAGAAGCTGGGGTGTTTTTGAGGGCTACGCGATAGAAGCGGGGATCGCGGTCGGCGAGGAGCGCGTAGGCGGGCTGGCATCCGTCGGAGGTGCGGCTACCCTCACCAGGTCCATTTGTAGTTGCGGGTACCCCAGCTGTTGTCCCAGCCGCCGTCGGGCAGCATAAACTCCATATGTGTGCGAAGGGCCGCGGTGAGCCGCTGCAAGAGTTCTTCGTCCTTGTTGAGGAGGCCGTAGAGGGCGAGGGAGGGAAGGGTCTCCTCCACGTTGTAGCCGAGGTCGACGGAGAAGCAGCCTTTGGGACTGGGTTGGTAGTAGGGGGTGCCTTCGCCGAAAATGAAGTTGTCATTTTGGGAGAAGAAGTTGAAGGCTTTTTGCGACAGGAGTTTTCCCTTTTCTTTAAAGCTGAGGTTGGTCCTGCAGGGTGCCGAGCAGGGAGAGGGCGTAGGACGCAGACAGCGGATAGTTGATATTGCCGTAGTCGATGTTTACGGTATCGTAGATAAAATTGCCAGCTTTCAGGAGCCTTGCTTCTATTTCAGAACGGAATGACGGGTCCAGCAGTTCGCCGTGGTAGCGCAGGGCTTCGCAGAGGGCGATGGTGGAGAAGACCGTTGTGCCTTTCCATGAATCTTTTCGCTCGTTGACCCATGATCCGTCCGGCTGGCTTACATAGGCTTCCATCCAGCGGAACAGCAGGACTGCAGCGTCTATATAGCGATGGTCGCCGGTGCGGCGGGCCATGTGGAGAAAGGGATAGATGGTGTCGCCTACGCGACCGTGGACGATGTGTTCGGTGGGGCAGAGGATGCCGCCGTATTCCTGTGGGCGCGACTGGTCGAGGACCTGAAGGCTGAGGAGTGTTTTGGCCCAGGTCCCGGTCAGGGAATTACTTAAGGTATATAGCTCGGAGGCTTCCTGAGGGATGAAGGGCTGGTGAAAGGATGTTAGGGATGGTTCGCGGGACCGGTTGGGATGAAAGGGGAGGCGGGCAGGTCTTTGATGGATGCGGCGAGGGTATTGTGGGCGGCTGCCAGTCCGATGGTGCCGGCTGCGGTGAAAAGGAAGAATTGGCGTCTGGATAACGGCTTGCTCACTTTTTGCAGTGAATGTAGGGGAATTGGGGCATTCGTCAAAAGAAGCGACCCACTGGCGTGGGTCGCAATATACGAGGTAGATGTATTGGACGGCTCGGTTAGACGAGTATGTGTCCTCCGTCAACAACGAGCTGTTGTCCTGTGCAGTAGCCCTGTTTCATCAAATAGATATACGCCTGGGCGATGTCATCGGGTGTCCCTATCCGGTGCACGGGAAGGGTTTCGGCGATGGTATTGAAGTAGTTGTCGCGGTCGGCTGGAGGAAGGCCGTCCCATAGGCCGGTGCGTACGATTCCGGGGACGACGAGGTTTACGCGGATTGGCGCCAGCTCGACGGCTAGTGCGCGGGTGAGGCCTTCCATTGCGCTGCAGATGCTGGCAGCAATTGTCCAGTTCTTAGCGGGACGGAGGCCGGCGTTGCCGCCCATCAGGCCGATGGAGCCGCCGGGGTTTATGTGTGTGGAGGCATATTTCACCGTGGAATATGCACCCCAAAAACGGATGGTGAAGAACTGGCGGGCCTGTTCGATATCGGTGTCAGCGATGGGCGCCAGTGTGAGGTTCTCTCCGGCGGAGTACACGAGAGTGGTCGAAATTCCCGATATGGTCGAAGAACGACCTGATGTTTTGTTCGCGGCTGAGGTCGACGGCGTATCCTTCGCTGCCGGCGGGGAGTTCTTTCAGGGCCTGGTCGATGCGCTTCCGGTTGCTGGATACGATGACTATTTGGCGCCTTCGGCGGCTGCGGATTTTGCGGTAGCCAGGCCGATGCCTGTGCTGGCGCCGAGGAGGATGATTCTTTTTTGTGCGAGTAATTGTGCCATATCTGTTGATTTTTTATGGCACAAAGTTCCGGGATTGAAATGGGAGGGAAGTTACCAAATGGTAAAAGCAATAAAAGGCCGCCTGATCGGGCGGCCTTCGGTATGATTACCAACCAGGGTTTTGTTTGAGGTTGGCATTTAGTGTCAGTTCGGGAATAGGAATAGGATAGAGGTACATCTTGTCGTCCCACTGGCGGGCGGTGATGCCGGGATAAATCCTCACATAGTTGTTGGCGTCTACGACCACGCCGCTGATATCGTAGGTATAATCATTCCGGTACTGCGGCAGCAATTTGATGCCGAGAATAGTCGCGGGGTTGTTGATGAGTGTGCCGGCATGCCAGCGGTGCAGGTCGTCGAAACGGAAGCCCTCGGAGGCTAGCTCGATCCTTCTTTCTCTCCTGATCTCATCCAGCAGTACGGGCAGGGATGGGAAGTCGGAGTTGGGATCCTTGACGAGGCTGGCAATAACCATGGCGGGCATGCCCGCGCGGGTCCGCAGCAGGTTGATCGTCCTGTCCAGTACGTCCTGTGTACACTGTCCCAGTTCGGCCTTGGCTTCTGCTTCGATGAGCAGGGTCTCGGCATACCGGAAGATGAAGCAATCGTAGGTGGATGCATTGGCGTTCCAGGCCGCAATGCTGTTGGACCGTCCCTTGATGGGCATATAGCCCGTGGATGTGGCGTTGGTGCTGATGCGGGGTACTGTGACGATGTCTCCGTTCAGCAGGTCGAAGCCTCTTGTTGCGATCGCCTGCTGGAGCCGGGGGTCACGGTTCCGGATCTCCGCTTCAATAGAATCGTCTCCTTTATAAAGAGGGCTGAGGGCGATGGGGAGGCCGTCGGTGCAGAGATAGCTGCGGACGAAATCCTTGCTGTAGCCGTCCCCGCTTTCGCCCAGGGCGCGGTCAAAGCCGTTGGTGAGCACGGCGCTGACGTACTGCATCGGAAGGATGGCCTCTTTGTTGGTGGTGAGGTCTTCCTGGATGAAGAGGTTGTAGTAGTCGGACATTGGGTTGCCAGTATTGTAGATGCCGAATTTGCCCGAGCTCATCAGCTGTTCGGCGGCATCGACGGCGCCCTGCAGATACGCCGCCGGGTCGCCGGCGTTGGACCAGTATTTCCGGTAGGTACCTTCCCAGAGACAGATGCGAGCTTTCAGGGCTAGAGCCGCATATTTGGTGATACGACCGGTTTGCAGTGATGCAACGGGCAAGTGAGCGACGGCAAAGCTGAGGTCGCTGAGAACGGAGTCCATTACCTGCTGGTGGGGCATTCTGGGGCCGTACAGGAGGGTTTTGGATGTATCTGTGATATAGGTATTGATATAGGGTACGTCTCCGAAGGCCTTTACTTTTTTCCAATAGTCCATCGCGCGGAAGAACAGGGTCTCGCCAACGTAGATGTTTTTGACGGAGTCGGAAGCATCGGCTTTTTTGTAATTGGCCAGAAAGAAATTGCAGCTTCTGATGATAGAGAAATTCCAGTTGGTGCCGGTGCCGTTGAGTAAGCCGTTGGGGTCTTTATAAGATCCTGTACCGATGATGTCCTTTGTCGTGTCGGTCAGTGTCGGGACCGTATATGCGCCTGCGAGCAGGGCATTGATCTGGGTAGCCGCCTTGTCGTCGGACTGGTCGTCTGCGCGGACCAGCGTCTCTACCGGCAGGGTGTAGTAGTACTGGTTGCAGTACAGCTGGAGGTCGGTCTCGTTGTTAAAGAAGGCCTGAGCGCTGATATCGGTCAGCGGCGCGCGGTTGAGGAAACTATCTTTTTTACAGGCGCTGAAGACCATTACGGCAAGGCCTGTGAGATATGCTATATGTTTACTTTTCATTTTGGTAATAATTAGATTGATGCTCTTGGCTACTACTGTTTACAACACGACCTGGACGCCGAACGAGATCGATTTGTTCAGCGGATAGGTATTGAAATTGATCGCTTCGGGATCGTAGTTCTTGTTCAGGGGGTGAAGGTGAAGAGGTTCTGGCCTGTCACGTAGAAGCGAAGTGACTGGAGCTTCATCCTGGTAGTCACGGCTCTGGGTACGGTGTAGCCGAGGCTCAGCTGTTTGACCCGAAGATAAGCGGCGTTGAGAATATATTTATCCTGCGCCTGCTCGTTGCCGCCGCGGGCGAAGCCCATTCTCGGGAAGAAGGCGTTGGTATGTGTCGGTGTCCAGTAGTCGGTGGCGAACTGGGAAGGAATGCTATACTCGTCGTCGCGGAAGGAGTAGAATATGTATTCGTTCGGGTAGAAGTCGTGTTTGAGCACGCCCTGCAGGAAGGTAGTGAGGTCAAAGCCTTTATAGCCAAGGTTCAGGCTGAATCCGACCCTGTTGTGCGGGGTGGTATTGGCGATAAGGGTCTGGTCTCCGGGATTGGTGCGGGTACCGTTGCCATAGTCGATCTTGCCATCCTTGTTGACGTCTTCATATTTGATGTCGCCTGCCAGCCATTTGTAGCCGGAGAGTGCGGAGTTGTTGACGGCCTGCGCCTCGGCGTCACTGGCATAGAAGCCTTTATTGTGAAAACCCCATAGGTCGTTGATGTGGGTGCCGGGATAGAAGTCGGCTATCCGATTGGTCGGGTTGTTCTGGTAGCGGGTGACCTCTACGTTGGACGAATTGGCGAGGGTAAAGGTCAGGCTATAGGACAGCTGTCCGTCAAGGGCCTTGTCGCGGTAGTTGATGCTGAATTCGTAGCCATGGCTTTTGACGTCGGCAAAATTGCCTGCCGGAGCGGGCGTACCGAGTACGGCCGGCAGCTGCGGGCCGGCGACCAGGATGTCCTTGATCTGCGTGAGGAAGTAGTCAAAGCTACCGTTGAGCCGGTCGTGCAGGAAGGAATAGTCCAGGCCTATGTTCCTGGTGCGGACCTTTTCCCAGGTGAAGTTAGGCGAGACCAGTCCGGGCGTGTAGATGGCGATGCCCGGTTGTCCGTTGATGAGATAGCTAGCCGTGCCTGAGGGCATGGTGGCGATGTAAGGGTATTGATTTCTTGCCGATGGGCCACCTGCCGGCGGCAGCTGATCGGGCAGCTGCCCATAGGATAGCCGGAGCTTAAGGACGTCGAGGACGCCGCGGGTATTCTCCATAAATGATTCTTCGGCGATGTTCCATCCGGCCGATGCTGACGGAGAGAAGACATAGCGGTTGCCGGGCTGGTAGCGGGAGGTGCCGTCATAGCGGCCGTCGAGCTCCAGCAGGTATTTCCGTTTGTAGATATAGTTCAGCCGGGTAAAGGTGCCGACGAGCGCAGATTCCGTCTCCGTCTCCCTGACCGTGGGTTTCGGGTCGTTATTCAGGCCGAGAGCGGGGAAGCTGGGGTCGATGAGGTTCTTTACAAGCGATGTGTCCACGTGGTAGCGATTGTATTCCTGGTTGTAGCCAACCAGGGCTTTTACGTAGTGGTCCCTCGCAAATGTATTTTCGTAGGTAGCGTAGGCATTGATGACCTTATAGACATAGTTCCTTTTGGTCTCGGTGACCTGTGAGGGATTGGTCCAGGGGAAGATGTCCAGGAATGCGCCGTTGACGCCGTATTCATTGAAGGGGATCAGGTTGGCTTTCTCGAATTCCGTGAAGGAGTTCCATGTATAGTCGGCGGTGATGCTAAGGTGTTTAACCGGTTTGAGAATGATGCGGGCGGTGCTCCAGAAATCGTTCTGCTGGTCGATGTCTCTTCCTGACAGGGCGTTGATGGCGACGGGATTGGAGTAGTTGCCCTGGCCGGCGTAGTTGCCGTCGGGGTTACGGACGGGCATCACCGGGGGAAGGCCGGATTCGAGCCAGCCGCCGTTGACGGGGCCGCCACTGGCCGATGCGGCTGGTTGCGGGCTGGTTGTTGTCTACGTGCGTAAGAGAGAGGTTGAGGTTCAGGGTCATCCATTTTGTCACGTCACTGTTGACCTTGAGGGAGGGTGTGTAGCGCTGGAATACCTGATTGGCGGTCTTTTCGAGGCCTTCCTGGCGGTAGTAGCCCATGCCAGCGATAAAAGTCGTATTATCCTGGCCTCCGGAGATGGAAATATTGTGTTGTGTCTGCGGAGCCCAGCCCGGATAGAGGACGTGTATCCAGTCTGTATTCCCGACGTATCGATAGCGTTTGGGGTTGGCCGGATCCGGATATGCGTCGGGGTTATTTTTTGGGTCGGCGCGATAGGCGGCGGCCATCGTCGAGTCTGTCGAGGAGAACGGCGTCGTCGTGTAGGCGCCGCTGGCGAGACCGGTGCGGTTGGCTTCGTTGAACATTTTGATATAGTCGCCCGAGTTGACCTGATGGACCAGCTGTGTGGGACGGGAGGTCGTGTACGAGCCCGAATAGGAAACGTGTACGGGACCTTTCTTTCCCGCCTTTGTCGTGATAAGGATGACGCCGTTGGCGGCCCGGCTGCCGTAGATGGCCGATGAGGCGGCGTCCTTCAGGACGGTCACGCTTTCTACGTCATTCGGATCGATAAGGTTGGGGTCGCGGGAGACGCCGTCGACGAGGATCAGGGGCGTCGTGGCGGCGCTGGATCCCATGGTGATCGTCGTGAGACCTCTTATATTGAAGGAGGCTTTGGTGCCGGGCTGGCCGGTGTTGAGGTTGACGTTGAGGTTCGGGATGAGTCCTTCGAGGCCATCGGCGAGGTTCACCATGGGGCGGCCCTCGAGCTTGTCTGCGTTGACGGTGGCGATTGCGCCGGTGAGGTTGATCTTTTTCTGCGTGCCGTAGCCGACGACGACGGCTTCGTTGAGGCTGTTGTTGGCGAGCCTGAGTTGTATATTGAGGGAGGTCGTGCCGGTGGCGGAGACTTCTTTGTCTTCGTAGCCGAGGTAGCTGATCACGAGGGTTGTATTATCCGGGACTTCGAGGGTGAATGATCCGCTGGCGTCGGTGCTGGTTCCAGTCCTGGAGCCTTTGATCCGGACGGAGGCGCCTACGAGGGGCTGGCCTTTCTCGTCGGTAATTTTCCCGCTGAAGGGGGAGCCATTACGGGGGCTTCTTCTTCGGCTTTGGTGATCACAATGAGGTGATTGGCGAGCAGGTTATATTTGAAGCCGGAACCGGCCAGCAGGTTGTCGAGCAGAGTGGGGACTTCTTCGTTCCGGACGTTGATGTCGACTCCTTTCAGGCTGGGAATTTTGCGTTCGCTGTAGACGAAGTGATAGATGCTTTGTTTTTCTATACCTGCCATTATTTTTTGAAGTCGGTTGCCTTAAGGTTAAGGGTGACTCTTGTCTGCGAGAAGGCGTCCGCGCAAACGTTGAGGTTAAAAAATAATAAGAGAATTAGCGTTAGTTTCATGATTAAGATGGACTTAAGCAACCATGGGTTCCCCATTACACCCATTTTGGGGTGTTTCAAAAATTTCATATGTTTACTGAGTTAAAGGTTTATAATTGCCGCGATCTGTACCAGAGATAACGGCATACCGAATCTTTAAGCATTGTGTGGCGGGGATTTGCTTCAGGGCGGTTCCCGCCTTTTCCGGCGTCTCATTTTTTAGTGTGTTTTGGTTTAATAGATATATACAGTTGAATCTTCGATCCTATAGTTGAAGTGGTCGATCATCTTCAGAACGTCCAGTGCCTCGGGCAGGGTTTCCTTTTCAAAATAGCCGGAAAAGTTGTAGTGTTTTGCGCGTTCGGTCATGAACTCGATGTGTACTCCGTACCATCTTTCGAGATCGCCGGAGATGTCGACAAAGTCTCTGTTGCTAAACACCAGCTTGTTCTCCACCCATGAGGTTTCGACGACGGTGTGGACATTGTTGCGGAAATAGGTGAGATTGGTTAGTGCGTAGCGTGTGCTTTTGCCGGCGCTGTCGGGGATAGTTGGAGCGAGTTGTCTTCTTGTCACCCGATTATTTTGTACAATGAGTTTTTCCTTTGGTTTGAGAATGATGCGGTCGGATGGGCGGTCGTTTAGGGTGACCTCGATGGATCCCGTGATCAGTGTGGCTTCGCCGAAGGCTTCGTTCTTATATGATTTGACGTTGAATGAGGTGCCCAGGACGCGGATATTCATTTTGTCGGCGTGGATGATGAATGGGCGGCCGGGGTTCTTACTGACGTCGAAATAAGCTTCTCCTTCGAGCCAGACTTCGCGTGTGGTGCCACCGAAATGGTCGGGATATTTTATGGTCGTCGCCGAGTTGAGGGTAACGAAGGTGCCATCGGGGAGGGTCAGGACGTCTTTTTTGGTTGGCCGGGTTGCGGTCTGGAGCCAGCGGGCTGTAGTCTCTTTGCCGGTGGGATGGGGTGATGAATGATAGTAGGCGATCCCGCCGATGGTGAGGATAAGGGCGGCTGCGGCGCTGTACCAGATGCGGCTGATGTTGTTGCGGCGGGGGGCGGGTGAATGTTCGGAGTGCAGTGGCTCGGGGGTGCCGGGAAGAGACGGGGGGTGCCGGAGGGTTGGATCGGGGTGCCGGTAGGTGATGGTTGCCCCGGGGTTTGAATCGGGGTGTCGGTAAGGAATGGTTGTTCCGGGGTTTGGTTCGCGGTCTCTTCGGCTATGATCTTTTCCTGTACTTTTTTGAAGAGGGCGGAGCTGGCCTGGTATTCGTTGCGGTCTTTTTCCCAGTATGCTTTGAACAGCTCGCGCTGGTCGCGGTAGCGGGGATTGTCCTTTAGAATAGAAAATAGCTCTTCGCGCTCAGTCTCAGTGAGTTGTTCACATAATTCCTTTGTGAGCAGTATGATAAAGCGGTCATTGGTCATAGTGCAGTTATAGCAGGCGGCGGGTTGTTGTCTGCGGCCTTTAGAGTGGTGGACAATGATTTGGAGGAAATTGCCTACAAGCCGGAAAAAAATATTTGACCGAGGGTTATGAGGAGGAGGATGGTGAGGATCGTGTCGCTTTTGCCGGGAGCGGAACGTCCGTTAGCGGATGAGGGGTTTCCGGAGCTGGGGTTTCCGGGTGCGGGGTATTTGGAAGCAGGGTGTTCGGATATTGGGTGCCCGGGTGCGGAACTGTCGGATGCTGGGTTGAGGTAGTCGGTGAGGACGGCGCTGAGTTTTTTCATGGCCCGGAACAGCTGGGTCTGGACGGTGCGGGGGAGATGTTCAGGATCTCGGCGACCTCTTTGTATTTAATGCCTTCTTCCTTAATTAGTCTGAAGATGATGCGGCACTGCTGGGGGAGTTGTTCGATGGACTGCTCCATCTTGAAGAGCAGTTCTTTTTCTCGAGTGTTTCGTGGGGGTGTTGGGTTTAAGAAGCCTGAGTTCACTGGAATCTTCTACCTGGACGAGGTGGATGTGGGAGTATTTCTTAAGGTGGTTGAGGGACTGATTTTTTACGGCGACGTACAAATATGTGTCAATATTACGCACATCGGTCAGGTTTTTTCTATTGAGCCAGCATTTTACGAAGACGTCGGAGACGATTTCCTCCGCCACCTCTTTCTGGTGGAGGTACATCATGGAAAACTTGATCAGTGGCGGGTTTAGGAGGTAGAAGAGGGATTCAAATGCTTTGGGGTCATCATGCGAGCTGATGAGTTTCCATAGACTGAGAATATCGACGTTTTTATTCTTCAAAGCAGTTGAGATGTGCAGGATATGCAATCGTTTGTTCTAGTCAAAACACTAAACTACAAATATTTTTGTTGACCTTGTAGGCAATTTGGTTTAAAAAATTGTCCAAAGACAGTATATGAAAAGAATAATCCTTTCTCTTATTGTTGTTTTTTTGTTAAGGATATGTTGTTGGCGCAACGGAGTCGGGTGGTGAGTGGGGTGAAAGCGGCGCAGCAGAGTAGAGTTGGGACGCGGGGAAGTGCAGCGGGTGTTGTGCGGGGGCCGAAGCATAGCTTTTCGTTCGGGGATAGCAGTTTCATGCTGGACGGGAAGCCGCTACAGATAATCAGCGGCGATATGCACTATACCCGGGTTCCGAGGGAGTACTGGAGGGACAGGATGAAGATGGCCCGGGCGATGGGACTGAATACGATCGGCACCTATGTATTCTGGAATGTACATGAGGCGGAGAAAGGCAGGTATGATTTTACGGGGAATAACGATATTGCCGAGTTTGTGCGGATAGCCGGTGAGGAGGGTTTGTGGGTGGTGCTTCGGCCGAGTCCGTATGTGTGTGCTGAATGGGAGTTCGGAGGATATCCGTACTGGCTGCTGAAGGACAGCTCGGTGAAGGTGAGGAGCAGGGATACCCGATTCATAGAGGCGTACCGTAACTACATCATGCAGCTGGGGCGGCAGCTGGCGCCGCTGCAGGTAACGCATGGGGGAAATGTTCTGATGGTGCAGGTGGAGAATGAGTATGGTTCTTATGGTGACGACAAAAGTTATCTCGATCTGAACAGGCAGATATTCCGGGAAGCCGGGTTCGACGGGCTATTGTTTACCTGTGATGGCGCCGAGCAGATGGGCAGAGGGTATCTGCCGGGCTATTTACCGGCCGTCAACGGGGAGGAGGATCCGGGCAAGGTGAAGGCGCTGATCAATAAATACCACGGGGGCAAAGGGCCTTATTATATTGCGGAATGGTACCCGGGCTGGTTCGATGACTGGGGAAGCCGCACGCGCATACGGGTGTGGAGCATGCCGCGGCTGTCTATGACAAGATACTGAGTGCGGGGATCTCTGTGAACATATATATGTTTCATGGGGGGACTACGCGGGGTTTTATGAATGGCGCGAATATGAATCAGCATTCGCCCTATGCGCCGCAGGTGTCCAGCTATGACTATGACGCACCGCTGGACGAGGAGGGTAATCCTACAGAAAAATATTACGCTTTCAGGCGGGTGATCGAAAAGCATCTGCCGGCGGGGCAGCGGCTGCCGCCAGTGCCGGCGAGGAAGGTGGCGGTAAGTATCGCTCCTATCCGGCTGGCGGCCTATGCTGGGTTGTTCGATAATTTGCCGGCGCCTGTGGTGGGGAAGAGGCCTCTTTGCTTTGAGGACCTGGGGCAGGCTTATGGTTTTGTTTTATACAGGACTGTTGTTGGGGCTTCCGGGAGCGGCTGGCTCCGGCCAAGGCAGCTGAGGGATTATGCCATCGTATATATAAACGGCCGCCGGCAGGGTGTGCTGGACAGGAGGCTGAACCGAGGATTCCATCTGGCTGGATGGTGTACCGGCGGGTGCTGTGCTCGATATATTGGTGGAGAATAACGGGAGGATCAACTACGGACCTTTTCTGGCGGATAACCGGCAGGGGATAACGGAAGCTGTGACGTTAAATGGACAGGAGTTGTTTGACTGGAAGATGTATAAATTACCAATGGATGGAGTGGGCAGGTTTAGGTTTGCGGAAGGGAAGGGGCGTGGGAACTTGCCAGGATTATACAGAGGAAGTTTCAGTGTGAGCCGGCAACACGATTTGTATCTGGATATGCGGGAGTTTGGGAAGGGGGTTGTTTTTCTGAATGGACGAAATCTGGGGAAGTACTGGCAGATCGGTCCGCAGCAGACGATATATGTCCCCGCGGGTTGGTTAAAGAAGAGTGTTAATGAGGTGGTGGTGTTCGATGAGCTGAAGGGTGGGCATAGTCAGCTGCGGACGCTGGACAGACCGATATTGGATTCGCTGACGCATGAGACGGCGACGCGGTATCCCATCATACCCTTGCCGACCTCCTTGTGGCCGGCGGATGGAGAATTCGTGGCTGAGCCAGGCACGGTGCTGGTGCGGGCGGATGGTTTTGAAAAGGAGGCAGGGGCGCTGAATGGAGTGTTTGGTGGTGCGCTGGTTGTGGGGGCCCGTGCCGGGGGTAGGCCGTATATTGAGATGAAGAAGGATGAGAGTGTGGCAGCGGAGGAAGGGTATAAGTTGATAGTCCGGCTCTGGGCATGTGGTGCTGGCGGCGAGGACACCTGTTGGAATGTTCAGAGGGGTGGAGACGATACGGCAGCTATTGCCGACCGGCGGGGGCCGTTGCCGGCGGTGACGATCCAGGACGCTCCGGCTTATGCGTGGAGGGGTATGCATCTGGACGTGTCGAGACATTTTTTTCGATCGGTTATCTGCGGAAGTTCATCGACCTGATGGCGTTATATAAGTTCAATAAATTCCATCTTCATCTGACGGATGACCAGGGGTGGCGGATAGAGATAAAAAAATATCCTTTACTTACGGAGCGCGGCGCCTGGCGGACGTTTAATAACCAGGACTCGGCGTGTATGCGGCTTGCAAAAGAGAATCCGGACATGGCGATCGATCCTGCGCATATCATCGAACGGGACGGGAAGCAGTTGTACGGCGGATTTTATACGCAGGAGGAAATGAAGGCGCTGGTGGCTTATGCGGCAGACCGGCATATCGATATCATTCCGGAAATAGATATGCCGGGGCATATGATGGCGGCGATCAATCAGTATAATTTTTGAGCTGTGACGGGACGAGTGTTTTCGGCAAGTTATTCTCTACTCCTATCTGTCCCTGTCTGCCGATGACCTATAGTTTTGCGGAGGACGTATATTCCGAGATCATGGATATTTTTCCGGGCACCTATCTGCATATCGGAGGTGATGAGGTGGACAGGACATTGTGGGCAAAGTCAGAGGAATGCAAGCAGTTGATGGAAAAAGAAGGGTTGAAGAATACAGCTGAGCTGCAGAGTTATTTTATCCGGAAGATGGAGCAGTTCTTTAATTCCAAAGGGGCGCAGGCTGATCGGGTGGGACGAGATACTGGAAGGGGGTATCAGCAAAACGGCGATGGTGATGTATTGGAGGACCTGGGTGCCGAAGGCGCCCGTCGAGGCGGCGCAGAACGGGAATCCTGTCATCATGACTCCAGGCAATCCCCTGTACTTCGATGGCAGGCAGGACCGGAATTCGTTGACGGCGGTATATAATTTCAATCCGATCCCGAGGGGATTGACGAGCGAGCAGGCCAAAAACATTCTGGGGGCTCAGGCGAATATATGGACGGAGTATATTCCTACGGAGAACCGTGCGGATTATATGTATATGCCGAGGATGACGGCGCTGGCGGAGGTGTTGTGGACGGCGAGGAAAGACATTGATTCTTATCAGGAGCGTTTGCGTCTGGGGTATCAGCGCCTCGATGCGATGAAGGTGCATTACCGGCTGCCGGATCTGGAGGGATTTCTTTCGTCGAATGTGTTCACCGATGAGGGGCGTCTGGATATCCGGAAGCCTTTGGATGGGTTGACTGTGCGGTATACGACTGATGGGAGTGTGCCGGGTGCCGGATCGACGGTGCTGAGTGGTCCGCTGGTAGTTCGGGAGTCGCGACAGTTTCGCCTTGCGGCGTTCCGGCCGGATGGGACGAAGGGAGATGTCTATGATATAAAATATGAAAAGCAGTCGCTTGCGGAACCCGATCGGGTGCCGGGTGTTGAGGATGGACTGGTATGCAGCCGGTATAGGGAGAGTTTCAAGTCTGTTGCGGGTATGGCTGGTCGTCAGCCGGATACTGTTATGACGGTGGGGGCGGTTGCCGTGCCGAAGGTCCTGGAGGCGCCGTCGTTCGGACTGCAGTACCGGGGTTATCTGGATATACCTAAGGATGGCATTTATAGTTGGTATCTGACTTGTGATGATGGGGGTGTGCTGAATATCGCGGGAAGGGAGGTGGTCAATAATGACGGGAATCATCCGCCGCTGGAGAAGAACGGGCAGGTGGCGCTGAAGAAGGGGTTGCAGAAGCTGGCGCTTGATTTTATCGAAGGAGGGGGAGGGTATGCGTTGCGGCTGAAATATAGTTTTAATGGCGGTAAACCGCAGGATATTCCGGCGGAATGGCTAAAACATTAATAAGTATGAAATTAATTACAGTTGTATTGTTGGTGGTGGGGACGGGTGTTTTGGGCAGGGTGGCCCGAGGGGGAGGCGGCTCGCGTGGATGGGGATGGCCCGCGCGTAAATGGTGAGGGCCCGCGCATGAAGGCCGTGGCTCCGCCGAAGCCGTATGGGGTTTTGCCCAGCCCGAGGCAGCTGGCCCGGCACGAGACGGAGATGTATTGCATTATCCATTTCGGGGTAGATACGTATACGGATAAGGAGTGGGGTTATGGGGATGGAGGATCCGAAACTGGTCAACCCGGTGGATTTTGACGCGAAGCAGATCGTAGGGGCTGCCAAGGCGGGTGGGTTCAGGGGCGTGGTGATCGTAGCGAAGCATCACGATGGGCTTTGTATCTGGCCGACAAAAACGACAGAACACAATATTACCAAAAGCCCTGGAAGGGTGGCCATGGAGATATGGTAAAGGAGTATCAGCAGGCCTGTCAGCAGCGGGGATGAAGATGGGGTTGTATTGTTCGCCGTGGGACAGGAACAATGCCGGGTATGGTACACCTGCGTATGTGAAGACGTACCGGGCGCAGATAAGGGAGCTTTATACGGGCTATGGTCCGTTGTTCATGTCGTGGCATGACGGAGCGAATGGGGGAGATGGTTATTATGGGGGAACACGGGAGCTGCGCAAGATCGACAGGACTACTTATTATGGCTGGGATACGACGTGGGGACTCGTGCGGAAGTTGCAGCCGGGGGCAAACATTTTTGGGGATATCGGTCCCGATGTACGCTGGGTGGGGAACGAAGAAGGGCGTGCCGGAACGACCTGCTGGGCAACGTACACGCCCGAGGCGCCGGACCCGGGCAAACGACCGGCTAATGGCTACAATAAATACTGGGAGGCGACGGAGGGTACGCGGAACGGAAAGTTCTGGCTGCCGGCGGAGTGCGACGTGCCGCTGAGGCCGGGATGGTTCTATCATGAAACGCAGGACGAGCAGGTGAAGTCGCCGTATCAGTTGCTGGATCTTTATTACCAGAGTGTAGGGCGCGGCGCCGATCTTGACCTCGGGCTGGCGCCGAACCGCAAGGGTGTATTGGATCGGCATGACGTGGCGTCTCTGAAGGGGTTTGGAGATCTGCTGCGGCAGATATTTTCGGTTAATCTTGCTAGTGGGGCGTCATTTGAGGCCAGCAATATTCGTGGGGGTGATGTCCGGTCGTACGGGCCGGCACGGCTGGTGGATGGGGACAGGTACAGCTATTGGGCGACCGATGATGATGTGAAGCAGGCCGAGCTGGTAGTCGACGCCGGAAAGCAGGTAACCTTTAACGTAATACGTCTTCGGGAGGATATCAAGCTGGGGCAACGGATCGATAGTTTTGCGATCGATGCGTTTGTCGACGGGGGATGGAAACTGATCGGGTCCGGGACGAGTATCGGGGCGAACCGGCTGGTTCGTCTGCAGCAAAATGTGGTGACGAATGAGGTGCGGTTGCGGATAGTCGGCGCTGCGGCGAGTGTGGCATTAAGCGATTTTGGGCTGTTCAGGGAGCCTGCGCATGCCGACCCTCCATCTATCGTTCGTGACAGAGCAGGAATGGTAAACGTGTTGGTGTCGGGACCGCTTGGGAGTATACACTATACGCTGGATGGTTCGGAGCCGGGGTTGGGATCTCCTTTGTATCTGGGACCGTTTGCACTGCCGAGCGGGGGAGTGGTGAAGGCGCGGAGTTTTGACGAGAATGTGGCGGGCGAGGTGGCGACGAAAAAGCTGGGATATGCGAAGGCGGGATGGAAGGTGATCGAGGCGAAGGCCGGTGGGGAAGTGTTAAAGGGAGTGGTTGACCGGGCCATCGATGAGGATGAGAAAACGAACTGGAGCAGCCTGCAGAAGGATCAGCTGCCTGCCGCGAAATTTCCGCAGGATATCAGTGTCGACATGGGAAATGAGCGTGTGATCAGGGCATTTACGTATTTGCCGAGGCAGGACCGCCGGACAGAAGGAATAGTAGACCGGTACGCTTTTTATATAAGTCTTGACGGGAAGGACTGGGAGAAGGTGGCGGAGGGTGAGTTCTCCAATATCCGGGCCAATCCCGTGGAGCAGGTGGTTCCGCTGGACCATCCGATAAAGGCGCGATATTTCAGATTTTCAGCGATAGATGTGCTTGCCGGCAATGGAGTAGTCGTGAACGAACTGGGAGTGAGGTAGCGCTATCTGGGGGCGGTTGCTCCGATGTCCCCGGCCTGAGCGTGGCTGAGGAAGTCGATCACCAGTTGTTCGATCTGGTTGCATTCCAGCAGGAAGCCGTCGTGTCCGTAGAGCGAGGTGATGGTGCGGAAGAAGGCTCCGGGGATAAGTGTTGCCAACAGCTGTTGTTCCTGAAGGGGGAAGAGGATGTCCGATGTTATTCCCATTACGAGGGTTTTGGCGCGTATGCGCCGGAGGGCTTTTTCGAGGCTGCCGCGGCCTCTGGATACGTCGTGCGAGTCCATGCTCTGACTAAGCTTGTAGTAGCTGAAGGCGCAGAAGCGGCGGACCAGTTTCTCTCCCTGGTAGCGCTGGTAGGAGGCGGCGCCTTCGCTGGTGTCGATGTTGCCTGAGTCTGTCTCGGCGAGGAAACCGGTGGAGCGGGGTTGCATTTTCAAATAGGTGTCGTAGTGCCGGTAGGAGAGCAGGGCAATGGCGCGGGCTGCGCGCATGCCTTCGATGCCTGCGCGTTCGGTCTTTTCGGGCCATGTGCTATCGGCTTCGATGGCCATTCGCTGGGCGGTATTGAAGGCGATGCCCCAGGGAGAGTGTTGTGCGCTGGTGGATATCGGGAAGATGTATTCGAAGAGTTCGGGTTCTTCGATAGCCCATTCGGAGCAGCTGTTGGCCGCCCATGCTGCCGCCGATGCCGATGTGTATCTTCCGGATACCAAGGTGTTCTTTTAGCGGCCGGTAGGCGCGGACCATATCACGGATGGTGAAAAAGGAAAATAGTGATAATAGGGCTCGCGCAGGACGGGGTCGTCATCCAGCGGTCCGAGGCTGCCGTAGCAGCTGCCCGGCATGTTTACACAAACGATAAAGTATTTGTCGGGGTCGAAGAGTTTGTTTTCGCCTACAAGTCCTGGCCACCATTCGTTGGGGTCGCTGTTGGCTGTGAGCGCGTGGAATACCCATACGACGTTGGTTCCGCTGCTGTTGAGCTTTCCGTGTGCCGAATAGGTCAAATGGTAGCCTGGAAGAACGGCGCCTGACTCGAGGACGATGGGTTTATTGAACGTGAATACCTTTGTCATGGTTAATGGTTGGGGTACGGGGTAGGAATCCAGCCGGCACAGTGTTGGCCTCGCTCGTCGGGTGAGGTTGGTGTGCCCCGCCTGATGAAGCTGGCTCTGACCGGCTGGTATGGTCAATGGTTGTATGCGGGCGATGCGTTAGATGGTTGTATGATGGCGGTGCTGGAAGATCGTGTGAAAGGCCTGTTCAAAGTCCGCCTTAATATCTTCGATATGTTCGATGCCTACGCTGACCCTTACCTGGTTGGGCAGTACACCTGCGGCGATCTGCTCGTTTTCCGTGAGCTGCTCGTGCGTTGTCGATGAAGGGTGGATGACCAGGGTTTTTGCGTCGCCGACGTTGGCGAGATGGCTGGCGAGTTTTAGCGAGTCGATGAATTTTGCCGCGTTCTCTTTTCCGCCTTTGATGCCGAAGTTGAGGATACCTCCAAAGCCATGGTCCAGGTATCTTACTGCCAGCCTGTGGTAGGGGCTGCTAGTCAGGCCGGGATACTCCACGAATTCGACGCAGGAATGGTCTTCGAGCCATTCGGCGAGAATCTGTGCGTTGTCGACGTGGCGTTGTACGCGGAGGGAAAGTGTTTCCAGACCCTGCAGGAGGAGGAAGGAATTGAAGGGGCTTTGGGAGGCTCCGAAGTCGCGGAGGCCTTCGACTCTTGCGCGGATGGCGTATGCGATATTGGGGAGGCCGAGGGGATTGCCTTCGCCAAAGGTATCCCAGAACTTAAGGCCGTGGTATCCTTCGGATGGTTCTGTGAACTGCGGAATTTGCCATTGCCCCAGTTGTAGTTGCCTGCGTCTATGATGACACCGCCGATGGTGGTGCCGTGGCCACCGATCCATTTGGTGGCGGATTCGGACAACGATGTTGGCGCCCCATTCGATGGGCCGGAAGAGATAACCGCCTGCTCCAAAGGTGTTGTCCACGATCAATGGAATGTCATATTCTTTTGCGAGGTCGGCGAACTTCTGGAAGTCCGGAATATTCAATCTTGGATTGCCGATGGTTTCCAGGTATATAGCTTTTGTGTTTTTATCGATATGTCTTACGAAACTTTCCGGGTCGTCGCCCTTCGCGAAGCGGACGTCGATGCCGAGACGGCGGAATGAAACTTTGAACTGGTTGTATGTGCCGCCGTAGAGATAGCTGGTGCTGACGAAATTGTCGCCGGCCTGGAGGATGTTGTTGAGGGCGAGGAACTGGGCAGCCCTGGCCGGAGCTGGTAGCGACCGCAGCCACGCCGCCTTCCAGTGCAGCAATGCGTTGTTCGAAGACGTCGGTGGTGGGGTTCATGACGCGCGTGTAAAGGTTGCCAAAGGCTCTTAGTCCGAAGAGACTGGCGGCGTGTTCCGAGCTTGTCGAAGCCGTAGGAGGTAGTTTGGTATATGGGGACTGCTCTCGACTTTGTGGTAGGGTCGATCTGTTGACCGGCGTGTAATTGGAGGGTCTCAAAATGATAGTTACTCATACAAGGTTGTTTTGAGCCCCGAAGGTAAAGCGATGCCAGTGCCGTATTTGGACGGATTATCGAACGGATGCCGGTCGCGGCCAAATGGCGGGTATTGTTAATCCATTGGGCGGGAGAATAATTCCCGGTCGCGGGCTTTTGCGGAGTTGGTGTAGTCTTCGTCCCACCAGGGTTTGTCGCCTTGCCGGGTGGGCGGTTTTTTCAGAAATAGTTGTTGTGTGGGTGATTTGGAGATGGCGTCGCGGAACTCGTAGTGATCGAACATCACGACTGCTTCGATCATATAGCTTACTGCTACCCGGCGGTCCTGGAAGAGGAATAGGTTTTCGCCGTTCTTTGTGTCGGCGGATGAAGAGAAGTTATGGGATCCGGTATAGACTTTTGTCGTGGGCTTGTCGAAATCGATCACGACAAATTTGTGGTGCATGCGGGTGCCGCTGCCGCCTGTAGCCTCGGCCTTGAAGGGCTCGGGAACATTGGTAAGCAGGTTGGCGGGATAGGCGATGGGAGGATTGCCGTTGGGTCTTTGCAGGTCCAGTCCCCCGACTGTCTTGTCGGAGAGTCCGTATACGAAGAGGTTGTCGTTGCCGGTGACCGTCGTGATGGCATTGAGGATCGGTCCTGGTGTTTCGTACAGAAAGGCCAGCGAGTAGAGCAGGCTCGATGTGGTGCCGGCGATATCCGATGCGATGGTGGCGAGCCGTGCATTTTGGTTGTTGTGCGGAGAGAAGGACACCTTGTCCATTGACGCCGGCGATGCCAAGGGTGCTCCAGTCCGCGGAGGAGGTAGTAACGAAGCCTGCGGGGTTGTCGGGGCTATCCCATAAGTGCTGGAACTGGTCGAACCAGATCTTTACGGGTTGCGGGCCGTATAGGAGGACTGCGTTGTTATTCTGTACGAAGAACCCGCGCCAGGAGAAATTGGTAGAGCCGCCGACGGCCATTTGGATGTTGTCGCCGTTGATGGCGATGGTCTTGTTGTGCTGGAGGCTGCCCATGTGCTGGCGCTGGACTTTGGCTCCGCTTGCGGTGAGCATTCCTGCGGCTGTGCTTTCGGGTGAATTGGTCCGGCCGTGTGTTCCTGAATCGTCGATGATTATACTAAGGCGGTTGCCGAGTTGGACGAGTTTGTTGACAACCTCGGGTTCGTTGAAGTCGTAGGCCGTGACGCGTACCTGGCGGTCGGGTCGGCGACTGCCTTGTTGAGTGCGTCCATTATCACCTCTCTTGCTTCGAATCCCATCCAGTCCATGGCTGCGGCCGCTTTGGGATCGGTCGGTTTGAAGGTGAGACCGTCGTCTGCCTTTTGCGGGAGGATCGTTCCCACGCCACCGTTAGCGCCGAAATTGTCGACGAATGCCTGGGAGGCGACGAAGCCGCGGGTGAAGGCGATATTCATGTTACCCGGATAAGTGTCGCTGCCGAGCTGGATGGCGGCTTCCTGGTGGTCGCCATAGCTGAGCACGCCTGTGCTGTCCATAAAGACGGGTGTAACGCGGTAGGTGTAGTTACCCGGCAAGTCGGGGTGGAAGGGGAAGTGAGTCCACCGGAACTTCTGGATGGGGGAGAGTCGGGTGGAGAGGATATTTGGGTTGACGTTGCCGTCGTTCTGGAGGAAGGAGAGCCGGTTTTTGACCGCGAAGAATTGAGTGCCGCCCGGCTCCTTGTATTCGATGGCGAAGCCGACGAAGTTGTCGGGTGGTTTTTGACCGGGAGCCCAGTTCATCGCTAGGAGGGCCATTTGTTCGCCGCGGTAGACTTTGAGGGTGAAGAGGGGGGAGCCGTTTCCCATGACTTCGAAGGGGGAGGGGTTGAATTTTTTGGGGTAGCTTTTTGGGAAGCGCCGTTTTTGTGGGGTGCTTTTTTGGCAGCGACTTTTTTGGAGGTCACTTTTTCGGGGGTGGCGGCTTTCCTGGCTGGGTTTGTCTTGACGGCCATAGAGGATTTTTTGTGTGAACAAATAGGGGTCGCGTCAGGAGAAGAATGACGATCAAAGATAGCTGTTGCGGGTATTTTAGATAAGCGTGTTTTTACGGAATTATGGTTATTTAATCGTTATCCGGTGATTGGTCGAAGTTTTTGTTTGGAAAGGAAACAGCGCGAGGGAAAAAACAGGTTTTCGGGTGTTAGTCCTGAAAGTCTTTGATCCATTTTGTTTTGGGTTCTATGGGGAGGCGGCGGCCGGGTTTGGCGGGTTCGTCCGCATACCCCATGTACAGCAGTCCGATCATGCGGTCTTCCTTGCCCAGTGCCCAGGAATTCTTTCATGGCTGGGGCGAGGGTGGAGCCGCCGGTGCTCCAGAGGACGGCGATGTCGAGGGTTTCCGCGCCGAGCAGGATGTTTTGGACGGCCGCCGCCGTAGCGCATATTTCCTCGAGTTCGGTGATGTTGGGGTTGGTGCCTCTTTGCATGTATACGGCGATGAGGTGGGAGGCTTTGTCGCCGTTGTGCTGTTGTTTTTCGTATTTGGCCGTGTTGAATTTTTCGGGCGGGGTGCTTTGCTTGTATAGTTCTGCGTGCCGGTGACAGAACTGCTGTACGGCGTCGCCGCTGTAGACGATGAAGCGCCAGGGTTCGGTGTTGGCGTGGGTGGGCGCCCAGTTCGCGAGGGAAAGCAGCTGTTGTATCTGTTGGTCGTCGATCTTTCTGCCATTCAGGACGGCGGGTTTTGTACTGCGCCGGCTGGTGATTATGTCCTGTAATACAATGAATTTATCCATGAAGTAAAAGTACGGAGAAAAAAGGGGAAACCGCTTATCTTAGAGGTGTATGACGCACGATCGCATTCTGCAAAATGTCGCGAAGCATATCCGGCTGGATGAGGTGGAGGAGGAGCGTTTTGTTTCGTTACTGGGATTCAGGGAAGTGCCGAAGAAGGCTTTTCTTTTAAAAGAGGGCCAGCTTTGCAGGAGTATCAGCTATGTCCATTCGGGAGCGCTGAGGGCTTACTATATGGATAAAGAGGGGAAGGACGCGACCATTATGTTTGCGATATCGGACTGGTGGATCACTGATATGTTTTGTTTTGTCAGCGAGTGCCCGGCGATGATGAATGTAGAGGCCATCGAGGATAGCTGTGTATTCCAATTGAGCAGGGACAAGCGGGATGGGTTGTTCCGGGAGATACCAAAGTTCGAGCGGTTCTTCCGGATACTTATGCAGAATGCCTATACGAGGGAGCAGTTGCGGGTAATGGAGAACCTTTCGCTTCCTGCAGAGAATAGATATGATAATTTCCTCCAAAAATATCCTCGTATCGCGGAGCAGGTGACGCAGAAGCAGATAGCTTCCTACCTGGGGATAACGCCGGAATTTTTGAGTATGATCAGGAAAAATAAGAGTCGGCGACCGCGATCTTAAACTAGTTTAATCGCGCGGTGTTTTTTAGATGTTTTCTTTGTGAAAAAATTTTATGCTGATACTTATTGCAGGTCCGTACAGGAGTGGGACCAATGATGATCCGGTATTGATGAGGGAGAATTTGCGCCGGCTGGAGGCTGTGGCTTTGCCGCTGTTCAGGAAGGGGCATGTGCCGATGATCGGGGAGTGGGTGGCGCTGCCGTTGCTGGAGCAGGCGGGGTCGAAGAGGCCGGGGGATGCGGCTTACGAGGAGATCCTGTATCCGGTGGCGCACCGGTTGCTGGAGAAGTGTGACGCGGTGTTCAGGATAGAGGGGCTTCGAAGGGGGCGGACGAGGATGTGAGGATCGCGATGGAGAGGGGGCTGGCTGTGTATTATAAAATGGAAGATGTGCCGTGAAGGGGTACCGTTCTCGTCGGCGAAAGCGACGGGCGTTGAAGTAGCGGGTCACAAGATAATTCGTCTGAGGACGGCATGCCATGACTGAGGGGTGGTCGGCAACCGTTTGGTTGCAAGGTACAAAAAGAAACCAATTGGTTGCAAATTCAATTTTTTGAGGGTAGTATTGGCGTCAGAGCCGGGTCCGGCGTGCGGGAAATTGATTGATTATTTCGTAACTTAATAGCAAATACGCTTGCCATGACTAGCTTTGACACCTCTCACGTCAAGAATATAGTCTTGCTTGGTCACGCCGGTTCTGGCAAGACCACTCTTTCGGAGTGCATGCTCTACGAAGCAGGACTTACGACCCGGCGGGGCTCCGTCGAAGAAGGAATACCACCAGTGATTTTTACGAATTGGAATAGCAGCGGGGGAATTCGATTTTTTCCAAGTTGTTGCATACCCAGTGGAGGGGGTACAAGATCAATATCATGGATACGCCAGCGCTATGACGATTTTGCGGGGGATGTGCTTGCGGCGCTGCGCGTGGCGGACACGGGTGTGCTGTTGCTCAATGCCAATTTTGGGGTGGAGGTGGGGGCGGATATCATATGGGACTACACGGAACGTTTCCGGACGCCGATGGTACTGGCGGTGAATAAGCTCGATCAGGACAAGGCGGACTTTGACCGTACTGTGGCGCAGGCCCGGGATCATTTCGGCAATAATGTGGTAGTTGTGCAATACCCGCTGAACCCGGGTCTTGGCTTCAATACGATCATCGATGTGCTGCAGATGACGCAGTACAGATTTCCACTGGAAGGGGGCAGGCCGGAGAAGCTGCCGATCCAGGAATCGGAAAGGGAACGGGCCGACCTACTTCATAAAGAGCTGATCGAGGCGATTGCAGGCAACGATGAGACCCTAATGGAGAAGTATTTCGATAAGGGCAATCTGGAAGAGAATGAGATGCGGCAGGGCCTCAAAAAGGCGATGATCAATCATGACCTGTTCCCTCTTTCTGTCTTTCTGCCAAAAAGAATATGGGTAGCGGACGGCTGATGGGTTTCATCGACAATATTTGTCCCGGTCCGGCCGATATGCCGCCACAGCGGACCTTGTCGGGGATGTCCCTTCCCTGTGATCCCGATGGCCCACCCTGCCTTTTTGTGTATAAGATCTTCTCGGAGAACCATATCGGAGAAATGTCCTTTTTCAAGGTATACTCGGGTACGATCAGGCCAGGTATGGAACTGGAGAACGGGGCCGACGGTACGATAGAAAAGATCAACCAGCTGTTCGTGGTGGAAGGGAGCAAACGGATCCCGGTCAATGAATTGTCCGCGGGTGATATCGGAGCCACGATCAAACTGAAACATACGCACGTTAACAATACCCTTCACGCACCGGGAAAAGACCTCGAGCTCGAGCCCATCGAATTTCCTTCTCCCCTCATGAGCATTGCGATAGAGTCTGCGCTCAAGGGCGATGAGGAGAAGCTGGCCGCGGCGATCCGGCAGGTCTGTGAGGAGGACCCTACGGTGCTGCTGGAGATGTCGCAGGAGCTGAAGCAGACGATCATCCACTGTCAGGGTGAGCTGCATCTTTCCGTGATCAAATGGAAGCTGGAGCATTTTTCCAAGAACCTGCGCGCGACATTCAGCAGGCCGCGGATCCCCTACCGGGAGACGATACGCAAGCCGGTGCAGTCGAGCTACAGGCACAAGAAGCAGTCTGGGGGCGCCGGGCAGTTCGGGGAAGTTTATATGCAGGTAGAGCCCTGGTTTGAGGGTATGCCCGACCCGAAGGGGTTGTCGGTACGCGGCCGCGACGAGTTTCATCTCGAATGGGGCGGCAAGCTGGTGTTTTTGAACTGTATTGTGGGCGGGGCTATCGATCAACGTTTTCTGCCTTCCATATTAAAGGGCGTGATGGACAAAATGCATGAGGGTCCGCTGACGGGTTCTCATGTCCGGGATGTACGGGTTATCGTATATGATGGGAAGATGCATCCCGTGGACTCCAATGATATTTCGTTTAAGATCGCCGGTATGATGGCTTTTAAACAGGCTTTTCAGCAGGCGGATCCCCAGATACTGGAACCTGTCTATACAGTCGCGGTGCTGTGTCCGGATGATCAGACCGGCAGCATTATCAGTGATCTTCAGACCAGGCGTGCCATCATGGAAGGCATGGATACGGAGGGTCATTTTACCAAGATTATCGCGAGGGTGCCCTGGCGGAAATGCACGACTATTCTTCTTCTCTGCGGTCGATGAGCCAGGGTCGCGCCAAGTTCAAGATGAAATTCCAGGAGTATGCCTCTGTTCCACCAGAAATCCAGCGCCGGCTGATCGACGAATACCACCGGGTTGCGGCGCATCAGGAAGCATAAGCGGCCCGCAGCCTATGAGTTAGCATAAGCGGCCCGTGGCCGGGAAGTGCAAGCGGCTTGTGCGCTGCAAGGAAGCGTGAAACTAAAACTTCGGCATATGAAAAAGTATCGGTTACTGCTGTCACTGCTGGTGAGCTCTTTTCGCTGATGGCCCAGCAATCCGACTACAAGGTGCTTTTTGACCTTACCAGCCGGGATACCCTCGATCAAAAGAATATCGTCCGATGGCTGACGGAGATCAGTAGTGCCAATCCGCAGGCGAAAATGGAAGTGGTCATGTATGGAAAGGGACTGGAGCTTGTGGTGAAGGATAAGTCCTATGTGACGAATGATATCGACCGGCTGACGGCCAATAAGAATATCAGCTTTAAGGTGTGCGCGATCGCCATGAAAAACAACAATATTGGGCGGGATCATGCTGCTGGCGGGTATCGATGTTGTCCCGGATGGGATCTATGAAATCATCAGTAAACAGAAAGAGGGGTGGGGGTATATCAAGGCGGCGAGGTGAAAGGAGGTGTCGCCCCGGCCATGGGCCGCGGATCCGGTAGTGACGGGCGACGGGTTTATTCAGATTGCAGTCTTTTGATGGGTGAGGCAATGGATGCCTTAATCACGTGAAAGCTGACTGTAGCCATTGTGACGAATAACGACAAGCCGGCGGCAGCTATAAAGACCCACCAGGATATAGGAGTACGATAGGCAAAGCCCTCCAGCCATTTGCTCATCAACCACCAGGAAACGGGCATTGCAATCGCGAAGGCGATGAGGACGAGCCTTAGAAAATCCCGCGACAATAGCATAAGCAGTTGAGGAAGGCTGGCTCCCAGCACTTTTCTTATGGCTATCTCTTTACCGCGCTGTTCGGCCGTGAATGCGGATAGTCCTAGCAGCCCGAGGCAGGAGATGGAAACAGCAAGGATGGCGAAATAAGAGGCCAGCTGGCCTACCATTTCTTCGTTGCTGTATAGCCGTTGATAGGCTTCGTCCGAAAATTGAAAGCTAAATGGAAAGTCGGGATTGAATTGTTTGCATGCCTTTTGGATACTGGCAATGGCTGTCGTACTTTGTCCCGCAGCGGTACGGACCAGGACGCTGTTGCCTTCGGTTACGCCGTATGCGATGACCAGCGGAGCAATAGGCTTGTGGAGGGAATTGAAATGGAAATCTTTGACAACGCCGATGACCGGTCCTTTTTTGCCAAGACAGGTCAGCTGGCTGCCGATGGGGCTGGTGATCCCCATTCCCGCCACGGCCGATTCATTTAAGATATAGCCTGTGGTATCGGTGGGGAAGTCCCTGGAAAAATCACGCCCTTCTTTTATTTGGAGCCGCATCGTTTTTGCCAGGTCGTATTCCGAATAAATGATAGCGAAGGCGGGGTGGGTGCTGAGGTCTTTGCCGTCCCACTGAATATCGTTGATCCAATAGTTTTCGGTCTGTACGGGTGATTGTGAAATTTCTGTCGCCTGCAGAATGCCCGGCATTCTTGACAGCTGTTGTTTAAACAGGGAATAGTCTTTGACCAGGGCGCCTTCCAGTGGAATAGATACGAGGTTCTCTCTGTCGAAGCCAAGGTTGGTAGCCTGGATGAATTTTATTTGTTTCGAAACGATGATCGTACCGATGATCAGCAATGACGAGAGCGTGAACTGAAATATGACCAGTCCTTTGCGAAGGCGACTGGTGCCGGAACCCAGCCGTACCGGGCCTTTCAGCACCTGTACCGGATTGAATGACGCAAGGAAGAAGGCGGGATAGCTGCCGGAGACCAAACCGCTGACGAGGGTGATCCCCGTCAGTCCCAGCCAAAAGCTGGCATTGCCAAACGGAGGCTGTATATTCTTGCCGGTGATCGCATTAAATGCGGGCAGCAGGACGGTGGTTGCGCAAATGGACAGGGCCACGGCGAGTAGGGCGAACATCATGGCTTCCCCGATGAATTGCGTGATGAGGGCGCTTTTTCCTGCGCCGGTCGTCTTTCGGATACCAATCTCCTTTGCCCGCCGGATCGAACGGGCCGTGGTTAGATTCATGAAATTGACGCAGGCGATCAACAGAATAAAGACGGCGATCAGGCTGAACAGCCATAGGTATTCGATGCGACCGCCGCCTATTTGCTTATTTTTAAAAGCGCCGTTGAGGTATATTTCGTCGAAGCGCTGCATGTCGAGCTCGACGCGGTAGTCTGGCGTTTGTTTCGTGTTGAGGTTGTCGAGAAAATGTTTGATCCGGGTTCTGAACTGTTCGGGATTAGCGTCTTTTCTTATCTGGACTGTCGTGTAGGGCGCTACGTTGGTAAAGTCTTTTGCCCAGGCGTTCTCTCTTTTGAAATATTTCCAGTTGATAAGGTAGTCGAAGTGCATCGACGAGTTGGCCGGGACGTCGAAAACGGCCGAAATGGTAAAGTCCTCTCTGTTCTCAAACCGAATTGTCTTTCCGATGGCTGTCGCGGGGCTACCGAAGAAATTCGTGGCCATGGATTTGGAAATAGCGATACTGGCGCTGGTGCTGAGCGCGGTACCGGGGTCGCCCTTGAGAAGGGGAAAGCTGAACAGGCGGAAGAAGTCTTCGTCTGCATATTCACCGCTGACCTTTATTGTCTTGTCGCCTGTCCGGAAGGTTGCGAGGTTGCCCCATGTGGAATAGCTGGCGGCATACCCGATCTCCGGGAAGGTCCGCTTCATCTCTTCACCGAGCAGGGCGGGAGTTTCATAGCCGATTCCCATTTTGTCTCCGGCGTATGTCCGCTGAATGATCGTGTAGAGTGTATTTGTGTTTGCGTGAAAACTATCCATGTCGCGCTCGTCCCTGATCCAGAGAAAGATGAGGATGCTGCAGGTGATACCCAATGAAAGGCCAAGAATATTAATGGCGGAGAAGGTTGGGTTGCGCCACAGGTTGCGGAGGGTGACCTTTAGGTAGTTGATGAGCATTTGTTTCGGGGAATTGACTTCTAATATAGCGGATTTGTCGGGGATTGGGGAAATAAAAAGGCCCCGCAGTCCGGCGGAGCCCTATGGTCGTTAGGAGGTCGGGGTGGATCTGTGGGTCTCGCCTGCCGAGGCCGACGACAGAGAGCAGGCCGATGATGCCGATACCGGCTATCAGTACGCGTCCGTTGCCGGCGGGTGTTTTCCGGATCGCCTGGGCTGCGGCGGCGTAGGAGTCGGCGGCGGGGATGTTTTTGTTCTCTTCCGTTGTTGCGACGACGTCCCAGTCGTCATAGGTCTTTCCGGTGAGGTAGGTGAGCATCTTCAACTCGTCCCTGCGCCTTGTTTTCAATTCATCGAGGTATTTTTTCCTGCTTCGCAGCTGAAGTCGCCGGAGGCGGGATGTGTGATGATGTAGCGGGACTGGAAATTGCTGGTATTGACAGTTTCCTCGAAGAAAAGGTCCCTGGGAAATGCCTGTCTGTTATAGCGGACGTGGAGACGGGTGAAATAGACTTTGGAGGGACGATTGGCGTCCTGGTCGTCGGGGTCATTTCTACGGGATACCCAGTCGACACCTGCTTGCACGAGGTCGCGGGTGGAAGGTGCGGAGGCGATGCAGGGGTCGCATTTCACGTAGTTGGAGGGGCTGACGTCCCAGTGCGTATTCGAGCATGGCGACTGATTTGCCGGCGCCGAACCACTGATGCTGGAAAAGATTGGAATAGAAGTTCCCGAAGTTGTTCTGAACGAAAACGGGGACGTTTTTTCCGGTAGGGAGGGATACCGTGGGATAGTTGGTACATTCTATCCGTCCGGTCCTGGTAAAGGCGTACACGATCATGTCCTGGTCGCCGTCGGCGTTGGCCATGCCCAGACGGATGGGCAGCATGAATTTGGGCGATTCGAAGGAGATCTGGATGGGCCGAAGGAAATTGCCGGGTAGTTTTTTCTTTTCCTCTTCGTTGACTTTGACGACGAAGAATTTGAGGTTGCTGCGGATATAGGGTTCCAGTACTTCTTCGGCTCCGGAAGGATCTTGTAGCCATTTTCTGTCAGCCATGTCCTTAGGCCGGTGGATTCTTTGGCGCTAAGGATGAGGATGTCGTATTCGCCGACGAGGTATTTTGCTTCGATGGTGACGCCGGATCTTTTTGCGGTGCCAAAGCCGGTGACGACGACATCGTTAAGGGACATGCCAGGGACGGCGGCATTCAATTTTTTGTCATACTCCCGCATCTCGCAGGGGTTCTGGTCGAAGTATTCGACGAGTCTTGGTTTACTGTATTCGTTGAAGGTGTTGAAGATCGACTGGTCGACGACGCGGATGTCGCTCTTTTTCAGCACGACCGGTACCGGTACCACCATGGCAAAGTCTTTGGGGTCGCCGTGGAAGTCATTGTACATCGTGACTGTGTTCCTGTCGCCGTCGCGGACGAGGATGACCTGGGAAGTTTTGTTCTTCAGGGTGCCGTCGGCCTTGCTGACATAAAATCCGCAGAAGGCCATTGCTTTCGTTGCTGACCATGGCGATCATTATGACCATGGCGGTGAGTTTTCTGGTTTTTGTACGCATAAAAAGTTGTTTGAGTTTGGAAAAAAGGGGCGGGTTCCCGGGTGGTTCGTGCCGGGGTGTTGCCGAGTCGAAGCCGTGTGCCCGGAAGATATGGTCCAGGAGCGGGACGAGCGGAGCGGCGGCGGCCAGTAACCACACGGGTGTATTATTCAGCCATTTAAAGGCGGAAAGATAAAAAGCTATAATGGCGATACCTGCCGCCCACAGCACCCTGGCGAGGGGGTGATTGGGCGAGGTCTTTGGGTCGCTGATCATGAAAAAGCTGAAGAGCAGGAGGCTGCCGGTCGTGATAGAATGGAGGAAAATAGTCGAGGGGCCAGCCGAGTGTGAGGACCTGTCGCCAGAAGAGCAGGCCTGCGAATGTCAGGAGGAAACCGAGGCTGGTATCCATTTTTTGAACGCGGGTAACGACGATGGTACCGAGGGTCAGGACGAGGAAGAAGAGGATGGCGCCGTTGCCCCATTGTCCGGGTGACAGCCAGGCGTCTCCGGTAATCAGTATCGTTGCGGCGATGCCGAAGGCGGAGGGGTTGAAGATGTGTTTGCCTTTGAAGCGGAGGAGATATTTTGAGACGACAGTCAGGAATGCGGCTATTAATGCGGTATAGAGATGGTTTGTTTTGAGGAGGAGGCAGAGGCCCATGGCGCTGATGAGTATGCTTAGTCCCCATGATTTGAAGCCGGAGTTACCCGTGAGGGGAGGGGAGGCGAGTCCGGCGAATGGTTTCGGCGATATAGCTGAAGGCGAGGCAGCCGGTGATGATCGTTGTATAATATGGCCAGTCCAGGTTCCAGTTGAGGGAAGAGGAGGCCGTAGCCGAGGAAGAAGGCCCGGAAGAGGACCCCGAACCAGCGGGGGTCGGGGGCGGATGGTAGTTGCAGCATAAGATGCGTTTTTCTTATGATGCAGGTATTTTGGAAATTACATAAAGAGGGGTGGAAGCCCCCGGGACGGAGGGGTTCGGGGGCCGGTTATTCGGTCCGGAGGTTTTTTACAGGGTTAGCCAGTGCGGCCTGTATGCACTTGAGACTCACGGTGATGATTGAGATCAGCAGGGTTATTGAGCCGGCTGCGGCGATGGCCACCAGCACCGAGGAAGTCTTTGGACAGGAGGGTGACTATCTGCGGCACGCCCGCACCGAGGACTTTGCGAACGCTGATCTCTTTGACCTTGCTTTCGGCGGTATAGGTAACCAGCCCGAAGAGGCCGAGGCAGGATATTAAAATGGCGAGTCCGGCAAAGCAGTTGAACAGCTGCCCGACGTGAATGTCGCTTTTGTACTGGTCGTTGAATTCGGTGTCCAGAAAGTTATAGATAAAGTCATAGTCGGGGTTGTATTTTTTCCAGATGCGTTCGGTTGCTGCCAGAGCTTGTGATGCGTCTTTGCCGGAGGTCTTTACGTACATTTTTCCGCGCCAGTCCGTACTATAGTAAATGACCAGAGGGTGTATCGGGGTACGCATGTTTTGAAAATGGAAGTCCTTTACCACGCCTGCGATGACGCCTTTTACACCGTGCATGGTGAAGCGTTTGCCGACGGCGGGCCCGGTGATACCCGTCTCCCTTATCGCGGTTTCGTTGAGGATGAAGTTGGTGCTGTCGGCCGGGCTGCCGGTAAATCCTTTGCCTTCCACCAGGTGTATGCCCATTACTTCGGTGAAATTTTTTTCGACGGGCATCAGGCCTATATTGAATGCCTGTTGGTCGGGTCGCTTGCCGTCCCAGCTGACGTCCACCGTGCCGGAGTGGGCGTCGGTGATATCAAGGCCGGATTCTGTAACGCCTAGAATGCCCGGCTCCTTCAGCAGTTCGGATTTTGCCGCCTCGTAGTGCTTGTCGATGTTCAGCATCCAGAAGTTGAAGACGTTTTCCTTATTGTAGCCGAGGTTCTTTTCGCGAATATATTTTAGTTGTTGACCGATGATGATAGTGCTCGTTATAAGCATGATGGAAAAGCTAAACTGAATGACGACCAGTACTTTCCGGAAATTGCCTTTGCCGCCGATGCCGCTGATCCGGCCTTTTATGGCTTCCAGTGGTTTGAAGGAGGTCAGGGTGATGGCTGGGTGATGCCCGCCATTAGCAGTGTCGCCAGCAGGGTAAGGCCATATACCGCCAGCACCTCGGGCGATCATGGCCGGAAGCTTATGTTTTTGTCCGCAATATTGTTAAACAGGGGCATCGCCAGGAAGATGAGGCCTGTGGCGAGTGGTTCAGGACGTAGCTGAGGTGTTTGGTAAAATCGTCTTTTTCGTTGCGGCGGTGTATATCGGCCAGTTGTTGTTCGGTGTTGGAAGTGTTAGTGTTTGGTTTTAGCAGCAGGTAGGTGTCATAGTTGAACTGGCCCCAGCTGCTGTTGAGGCTTTTCCAGTAGTGGGTAGTGTCGAATTCTTTTTCCAGCTGCTGAAAGTTGAAGGCTACGTTGAATTTTATGGATGAGTTTTCGGGCAGGTCTTTCATGACGCCGGTGATGTGGTAGGGTATACAAAATATGACATTCCCCAGTTGTCGATCATGCGGCAGGCGTCCTCAACCTGCGGCAGTTCGTTCTTTGCGTATATGGCGATGGGGGCGGAGGTATTGCTCCAGACCGAGGAATTGATGCCGCTGGTGACTATTGGTGAAAGGCGGTAAAGGTTGGCGGCATTGGTGTTAAAGCGGTCGTAGCTGATCTCGTCGTTGACCCATAGTAGTAATAGAATGCTCACGGCGAGGCTTATCGACAGACCGGAGATATTGATGAACGAATACATTTTGCTTCTGCGGAGGTGGCGCAGGGCAATTTTGAAGCTGGTTGTTCATATTAGTTGGTTGAGAATGGGATGGCATGCCGCCGCCATAAGGGCGCGGAAAAATAGATAATGTTGCATGACGGGGGCGACCCCGGGGCCTCCGGTGGTGGGTAAGAGGGACGATTGTTGCCGTCGGGGTTAGAAGTAGGATGCGGATTTGAGGTCTTCGAAGAGGCTGGGTTGTGTTGGCTGCCAGCCCAGGGTATGGCGGGTTTTTGCGCTGGATGCGGGGCAGCCGAGGGATGCAAAATGTGTAAACCAGCCGAAGCTGGGCTTCCGCGTCCTTGCCGGATTTGGAGGTTGTGGGAAGGTTAAGGCCGTGGCCGATGGCTTCGGCGATATTGCGGAAGGGGATGCCTTCTTCTGCGACGGCGTGGAAGACCTGCTGCTGCGGTTGTTGTTCGGCGATCAGGCGGTATAGTACTGCCGCGTCGAAGCGGTGAACTGCAGGCCAGGGGTTCTTTCCCTCTGCTATATACGCGGATTCGCCTTTGGATCTTGCGATGTCGATGATCATGGGCACGAAGCCGTGGTCGCCCTGGCCGTGAGTGGTTGGGGGGAGGCGGACTAGGTAGGCTTTGGTGCCCGAGGCGGCAGCTGCGCTTACGGCTTCTTCCGTGGCGACGCGGGGCATAACGTCTGAGGTCACCGGGGGCGCGTCGTCTTCTGTAGCTGTACGGCCGATATTGACAAGTCCGATGCCGGATGTGATGATCAAGTGGGCGGTCTGAGCCTTTGAGCGTGGCAGCGAGGGCGCCGATGACCTGGCGGTCGGCTTCGCAGTTGGCTTTAAATTTCGAGAAGTCGTGGTTGAAGCCGGTGTGGATGACGGCGTCGCATCCGGAAGCGCCCTTTTGGAGGCCTGGAAGGTCGTCGAGGTCACCGCGATAGACGTCGGCGCCGGCTTTGATGATCTTTTGGGCGGAGCTGTCCGAGCGGGCCAGTGCCGAGGACCTGGTGGCCGGAGGTGAGGAGTTCATTAACTATAGCCGAGCCTACGAAGCCTGAGGCTCCTGTAACAAATACGCGCATAACGATGATTATTTTTATACCGCAAAATTGGGCTCGGATGGTCCGGGAAAAAGGTCATTTGACCATATTTTGGTCGGAGGGGTTTTGGGAGGGATCGGTTTTTTGAGGCGTGGTTTTGGGAAGGGTTGGGGGGCAGTTTTAGGGTAGAGGGTTAGCGTCGGAGCTGTGCCTGGCGGATGCGGGTGAGGGTCTTGATCGAGATGCCGAGGTAGGAGGCGATCATGTGCAGGGGCAGGCGGGCGAGGTAGTCGGGGAAGGTCTGGACGAATTCCTGGTATTTTTCTTCCGGTGTTGCGCTGAGTGCCGTCAGTATACGCTGGCGGCTGTTGTAGATGTTGCGGGAGATGAGTTGTTGGGAGAGGTCTTTTAGCTGGGGGATGGTGGAAAGAAGGCTGTCGAAATCAGATTTGGGCCAGAGGAGGACGTCGGAGTTCTCTATGGCTGCGATGTTGCTGTGGGCGGGTTGCTGGCGATCGTAGCTTTCACGTCGAGGGTCCAGCTGTGTTCGGGTGCGAATTGAAGGATGTGTTCGCTGCCGTCTGCCGCGGTGCCGAAGGTCCGCAGGATGCCTTTGCTGACGAAGATCTTGTACCGGCAGACTTCGCCTTCGCGGAGGAGGAATCTCGCTGCGCCGCAGGTGCCTCGGGGTTGCCGTGGGACAGGATGTGGCTGATGTCCGCGGCGCTGAGATCGGTGCGGGCGCGAAGGTATAGTTCGAATTCTTCCATTGGGTCAAAGGTAAAGAATTCGGGGTTTTGGCTGGGGAGGGGACATGGGGCTGGTAGTAAATTGTTTGGTGGCGCGTGGTTATTTCTTCACTGAAATGGGTTTGGCATTTTTTTGTGCCTTTAATGCGAGTTCGGTTGTGAGAAAGCAATGTCTCTGGGTCATTGCCGTCTCCGTTCTGTTCAGTACGTCGTCGACGAATAAGGGCCCGAACGGCAGGATCTCGTTGTTGCAGTCCATATGTACCATTTCTTTTTTATTTACCAGGTACAAATGATTGCCGCCCTTATTTCCCGAAGCGACGTCCGTGTTCTTTCGACTTCGATATATCCATCCGTTCCAAGGATGGTCAGTCTACCATCGCCCCAGGTGTCCAGGCCATCCGGGGTAAACCAGTCGACTCTGATATACCCTGTACCGCCATTGCCGCTTAGCATGACGTCCCCAAAATCTTCGAATAGCGGTCGGTCCGGATGATGAAAATTGCCCACCTGTGACATGAGGACCTGCGCCTCGGTAGAGCCGGTAAAATGGAGATACTGGTCGAATTGATGAGAGCCGATGTCAGTAAGGATCCCGCCAAACCGATGCTTATCCCAAAACCAATCCGGCCTTACTGCTAACCCGGATTTCCCGACGCCATTGTTGATCCGGTGTGGTGCGAGATTGACGGTTTGGATTACCTGGCCTATCGCTCCCGCTCTTACCAGTTGGCTTGCTTTTTCGGTGCCTTTGTTCTCAAACCGTTCGCTGTACATGATCGAATAGATCCGGTTGGTCTCTTTTTGGACCTTTTTGACTTCGGCCAGCTGTTCCAGGGTGATGATGCCAGGTTTGTCGGTGAGGTAGTCTTTGCCGTGCTGCATGACGCGAATTCCCAATGGAGCCCTTTCATCGGGTATGCCGGAGCTCAGCACCAATTGAATTGCCGGGTCTTCAAGGATCTCTTTTTCGCTTTTTACCTGTTTAGCCTCGGGATAGGTCTTCAGGAATGCGGCGGCCAGGTCGGGTGATGCAGCATACAACGCTACCAATTCCCCGCCTCCTCTTTTGATGGCATCGGTTATCCCATAGATATGGGGATGATCGATATTGATCACCGCAAATTTTATGCGGCCGGCGGCCGTAATTATTTCCTTCGGCTTTTCGGCGGATTGCAGGTGTTTGACGTTTTCGAGTAAAGGGGACATGAGCATCAGGCCGGAGGCCTTGACGGAGTCTTTTAGGAATTGTCTTCTGAGTTTCTTTTGATTGTTCATATGGGAAGGCCGCTGTTTGTAAACGGTTACAAAGCTGGTAATTTACGGAATTTTATCACGATCTGGCGGTTGGTGAACTCGAATTTAGGTTCATCTATGTAGAACAGAAAAGGGCTACTTTAAAAGTAGCCCTTTTGGGGGAGTAGCGAGATCGGGAGTTGAACCCGAGACCTCCGGGTTATGAATCCGACGCTCTAACCATCTGAGCTATCTCGCCGGGAGCATTTAGGGAGATTGGTTTTCCTTAAATGGGGTGCGAAGATAGGTAAAAAAGATTGACAAAAGGTGATTTGAGAGGTGAAAATAGGGTAAAGAAATTGGGGGAGGAGAAGTGGAAATTGGAGGAGGAAGGGGGAAATCAGGGACGGAGATGGGAGGCGGAAGATGAGCGGGGGGTGGGCAGGAATGGGAGCCGGTGGGGGAAAGAAAAGGCCCTCTGTGGAAACAGAAGGCCGTCTAACGATTGCTTGCCATATGAAAAATCTTCAAAAAATCGATGTTGTGTTTTGCCTCGGGATTCATTCTCACTTGTCCTTTGCGGCACAAAAATAAGGTGCAAAGGACGAACTCAATAATATCAAAAGGTTAAAAAAATGTTGTTGCTAAATCCTTTTATCTCCGAACCCATTCTAAAACCGTTTCTGAGTGCAATATCGGAAGTTTATATGAGAAGTTGAAATTAATTTCGATAGTTTTTTAAAAATTTTTGTCCGGTGCCGTGCAAAAATAAATATAGAATATTTTGTAATATACTTTGTGAGGGCTTTTTAGGCCAATTTTGACCTATTTAGGTGGTAAAATAGGGTTATTCGATAATAGGCACATTATATGCATAATATTAATTATTTGATATTGGTAATAGAGAAATTCAAAAATGGGGTGTTTGCGTGTTTTTGTAAAGGGATTAGAAAAAGGGCCGTTTTGAGGCGGCCCCCGGGTGGTTGTTTAGCTGGATAGTTATTTGGTTTTGCCCGGGTATTGCTTTAGGGCTTGTTCGAGGCAGTCCATGGCCTTGTTGAGGTCGTCGGCGTTGAGGACGTAGGCGAGGCGCACTTCCTTTTTGCCGTAGCCGGGGGTGCCGTAGAAGCCGCCTGCGGGCGCCAGCATGACGGTCTGGTTGTCATATGAAAAAGATTCGAGCAGCCACTGGCAGAAGACGTCGGTGTCGTCCACCGGCAGGCTGGCTATAAGCGTAGAAGGCGCCGCCGGGATTGAGGGCAGAAGACGCCGGGCATCTTGTTAAGGCGGTTGACGAGGGTGTCGCGGCGGTGGAGGTATTCGGCGCGGGTGGCGTCGAAGTAGTCCGGTGGTAACCCGGTGGCGGCTTCGCCGAGGATCTGGGCGAAGGAGGGGGGCTCAGGCGGGCCTCGGGCGAATTTCATGACGGTGTCGAGGACGGCCTGGTTATGGGTGACGAGGGCGCCAATGCGGCCGCCGCAGGCGCTGTATCTTTTGGAAATGGTGTCCATCATGAGTACGTTCTGTTCGGCGCCTTTGAGGTTCATGGCGCTGATGTGTTCGCCGCTGTAGCAGAAGTCTCGGTAGGCCTCGTCGGAGAAGAGATAGAGCCCGTGTTTGATGACGATGTCCCTGAGGGTATCCATTTCCTCCCGGCTATAGAGGTAGCCGGTGGGGTTGTTGGGATTGCAGATGACGATGGCGCGGGTGCGGGGTGTGATCAGCCTCTCGAACTCAGAAACGGGGGGTAGGGCGAAGCCGGTCTCTATATAAGAGGTCAGCGGTTTTACGATGACGCCTGCTGCGGTGGCAAATCCGTTGTAGTTGGCGTAGAAGGGCTCGGGGATGATGACTTCGTCGCCGGGGTCGAGACAAGTCATGAACCCAAAGAGGATGGCTTCGGAGCCACCGGTGGTGACGATGATCTGCTGGTAGTCGACGTCGATGCCGACGTTCTTATAATAGGTGGCCAATTTGCGGCGGTAGCTCTCGTTGCCGGCGCTGTGGCTGTATTCCAGTACTTTGAAATCGAAATGCCGGACGGCGTCGAGGGCCATTTTTGGGGTTTCGATGTCGGGCTGGCCGATGTTGAGGTGGTAGACTTTAATGCCTTTCTTTTTGGCGGTTTCGGCAAAGGGAACGAGTTTCCGGATCGGTGATGCCGGCATGTGTTGTCCGCGTTGGCTGATAGTTAACATGGCGCAAAATTACATTCTCTCTTTTAATTATTCTGACGAGGGGACAGATAATGGGAATTGGGGGACGGGAGGAGACAAAAAAAACCTCCCGGTTGGCGGGAGGTTCAATATTAATAAATTATATAACCTTACCTGCCTGCTGATTTGCCCTTGGCGGCTACGTACTGGGCGTAGGCTTCGGCGGTCAGCACTTCACCGGTGATCCGCAGTTGGAGCGGCATGTCGACTCCTGCAACCTTGATCGTGATGGTCTTGTTGAAGGGGCCGGCGTTGGCGGCGTTAAATCCAGCTTTTATCTTGTCGTCCTTGCCTTTTGCGATTGCGCCTTCAGGCTTGACCGGCGTGGTGCAGCCGCAGGAGGGGACGGCAGATTCGATGATAACGGGTGAGTTGCTGATATTGGTGAAATCAAAATCATGCGTTACGGGAGTACCTTGTTTGATCTTTCCGAAGTCGTAGGCGATCTCTTTGAACTTGATCACGTCGTCTGCTTTCTTTGCCTGGGCGAAAAGACCTACAGAAAGAACGAGTGCGCTTGCAAACAGGAATAGTTGCTTCATTTTTATCAATTTATTTGTTTTAATAATTGGACAGAGGAATTTTCGGGTGCGGAGCTGGCGGGTGATTTGTATACTTCCCCGGTGATCGTAAGCATCTTTGTCTGATTGGTATTATATACGATCGTTACGTTCTTGCTGAACTGGCCTTCGGCGTAGGCGTTGTAGCCGACCTTTATTTTGGCCGTGGCTCCGGGTTCGATGGCGTCGCGGTTCCAGTCGGGAGTGGTACAGCCGCGGGAGGCTCTGTACGTTGTCCAGCCGGAGGGCGGTGCTGCCGGTGTTGACGATCTCAAAAGTATAGGTTGCCGGTCTCCCCTGGGGGATCTTGCCGAAGTTGTGGCTGTTCTCTTTCACCAGCAAGTGGGTCGGCTGGTTTGGGCGTGGCGGCTCCGGTATTCACAGCCTGTGCGCGGGCGGCGAGTACGGTGGAGAAAAGGCCGATAACAATTGCTAATTTTTTCATAGTTTGGCTGAATCAGCTATAAAATTAAGAAGTAAACGTCAGGTTTTCCAATAAATTATCCCCTAAAAATGGGGGATTAAGAAAAGACTTTATGTGGAAGCGGATTGGGACCGGGAGAGGCCGGAAAGGGACGAACGGGGGTTTGCGAATTGCCAAATTAAAATTTATAACAATCAGTGGGATAGGTTGTTAGGTTTGGGCGGAAGAATGCTAATTTTACGGCCATAAAACATGCCGAATTGACTTCAAATTTTACGCAAATGCAAAATCTTTTCTCCAGCGAAGTCATTGATCCTGAGAAACTATCGTTTGATAAGTTCCGGGAGGAAGTGTTAAAGGACTACCAGATCGCCTGCGAGAGCCGGGAGGCCAGCCTATTGGGGCGTAAGGAAGTATTGACCGGGAAGGCCAAGTTTGGCATTTTTGGAGATGGTAAGGAGGTCCCGCAGGTGGCGATGGCCAAGTTCTTTAAGCCCGGGGATTTTTATGCCGGTTATTACCGCGACCAGACCCTGGCTTTTGCGACGGGTGCTGCTACGGTAGAAGAGTTTTCTCCCAGTTGTACGCCGATCCCGATGTCACACACGATCCACATAGCGCCGGCAGACAGATGAACTCGCATTTTGCGACTGCCTTTGTCGACATGGACGGAGCCACGCTGGACCTGGTGAACAGAAAGAACCTTACGGCCGGTCTGGCGCCCACTGCGGCTCAGATGCCCAAGGCGCTGGGGCTTGCCTCCGCCTCGAAGGCGTTCAGGGAGATTGCTCAGCTCCAGCCTTTTACTGAACTGTCGAGTAACGGCAACGAGGTATGTTTTTGCACTATCGGGGATGCTTCGACGAGTGAGGGGCATTTTGGGAGACGGTGAATGCTGCGGGTGTAATGCAGGTACCGCTGGCCATCTTCGTATGGGATGACGGCTACGGCATCTCTGTCCCACGTGAGTATCAAACGACAAAAGGGTCTGTCTCGGAAGCGCTGAAGGGTTTTCAGAAGAAGGACGGTACCAACGGTATCGAGATCTATAAAGTAAAGGCCTGGGATTACGCGGGTATGTGCGAGGCTTTCGAGGCCGGTATCCAGAATGCCAGGATGACGCATACGCCGGTGCTCTTCCATGTCGAAGAGGTAACCCAGCCGCAGGGACATTCCACGTCAGGCAGCCATGAGCGGTATAAAAGCCCGGAGCGCCTCGAATGGGAAAGGGATTGGGATGGAATAAAGAAGTTGAAGGAATGGATAATGGAGAATACGCTCGCGAGTGAAGAGGAGCTGAACGATCTCGAGACCGAGGCTAAGGAAATGGTCCGCAACAGCAAGAACCGGGCATGGGAGAAGTATCAGGAGCCCATTCTTTTGCAGGTGAACCGGTCGGTCGAGCATATCCGCAATATGGCGGGAGATGCTCCTGATGAGGCGGCCCTGCTGCAGAAGCCGGCTTCCGCGCTGGCTGCCAATCGCGAGCCGGGGCGCAAGGAAGTACTCCAGACGCTGCATAAGGCGATCGGGATCGCCGGCAAGACTTCAGCTGCGCGTAGTGCAAAGGCCTATTATGACGATCTGATAAAAGAGAACGCGGCATTATACAACACACATCTTTACCACGAAGGGGCGCGCAATATTCTGCGGGTACCCGAGATCAAAGCTGTATACGAAGAGAATTCGCCCCTGATGAACGGCTATGAAGTGCTGAACCGCTATTTTGACGCGCTGTTCACGCATAACCCCAAAGTAATTGCCTTTGGCGAAGACCTCGGGAAAGATCGGGGACGTGAATCAGGGGTTTGCCGGTTTGCAGAACAGGCATGGTGCAGAGCGGATCTTCGACACCGGGATCCGGGAACTCACGATCATGGGACAGGGCATCGGCATGGCGTTTCGAGGACTGAGGCCCATCGCGGAGATCCAGTATATCGACTATCTTCTATATGGTCTTCAGCCTTTGAGTGATGACCTGGCTTCGCTGCAATACCGGACGGCGGGCAGGCAGACGGCTCCGCTGATCGTCCGTACGCGCGGGCACAGGCTGGAAGGCATCTGGCATAGCGGCTCGCCGATGGGGCTTATTCTGGGCTCGCTTCGGGGACTGCATGTGTGTGTACCGCGGAATATGGTGCAGGCCGCGGGCATGTATAATACCCTTCTGGAGGGAGTAGATCCCGGGCTGATGATCGAATGTCTGAATGGCTACCGGCTCAAGGAAAAGCTGCCGGCGAATCTGCTGGAATTCCGGGTACCGCTGGGTGTTCCGGAGGTCGTCAAGGAAGGAGAAGATATTACCATCGTCTCTTATGGGTCTACCCTTCGGATCGTTCAGGAGGTCGCTAAGGACCTGGAGGAAGAGGGGATCAATTGCGAGGTCGTCGACGTACAGACGCTGATACCTTTCGATATCCACCACGGAATACTCGAATCGCTGAAGAAGACGAGCAGGTTGCTGATCGTGGATGAGGATGTGCCGGGTGGAGCGGCGGGGTATATCTTTAATAAGGTGATGGAAGAGCAGGGTGGATACCGGTGGCTGGATACGGCTCCCAGAACTATAACTGGGCAGGCTCACCGGCCGGCTTATGCGAGTGACGGGGATTATTTCAGCAAGCCCAATGCGGAGCAGATCATCGACGTGGTAAGGCAGATGATGGCGGAGTAGAAAGTAAAAAAATCCTTATAATAAAAAAGGCCCCGATTGGGGCCTTTTTCGTGCGTGGAATGCGGGAGGAATGCGGTTATTTCAGATTGTGAAATACTTTTTGAACGTCTTCGTCCTGCTCGAGCCTGTCCACCAGCTTCAGTACGTCCTGAGCCTGCTCTTCGGAGAGCTCGACGGTGGTGGTGGGGATCCATTCGATCTCGGAGCTGATGGGGGTAATCCCTTTTTCCTCGAGGGCTTTTTGCATGTTGCCGAAGTCGGTGAAAGCGGCGCGGAGTACGATTACCGTTTCGTCGTTTTCGCCGCTGCCTTCGCCCATTTCTTCGAGGCCGTGGTCGATGAGTTCGAGTTCGAGGTCGTCCATGCTGATGCCTTCGGGCTTCAGTTTGAAGACGCCCATCTTTTTGAACTGGAAGGCGACGCTGCCGCTATTGCCGAGGGCGCCGTGGCCTTTGGTAAAATGCATTTTGACGTTGGCGACGGTGCGGACGTGATTGTCGGTGGCGGTTTCAACGAGGACGGCGACGCCGTGGGGGGCATAGCCTTCGTAGAGGATCTCTTCGTAGTTCTCCATCTCCTTGCCCTGTGCCCGCTTGATGGCCGCTTCGACGCGGTCTTTGGGCATGTTGACGCTCTTGGCGTTCTGGAAGCAGCGGCGGAGGGCCGGGTTGGTGGCGGGGTCGGGGCCGCCGGCCTTGACGGCGATGGCTATTTCTTTACCGATACGGGTGAACTGTTTGGCCATCCGGTCCCAGCGGGCAAACATGGCGTGTTTACGTACTTCAAATATGCGACCCATAGAATCTTTTGTGTTTGGGGGGCAAAAGTAAATAAAAAAGCCGTACAACGGGTGTACGGCTTTTCTGAGTAAGGTTTTACTAAGCTTTTAGCTTGCTGTTGTTTTTGCTGTAGCTAAAATAGATGATCAGGCCGATGACCATCCAGATCAGCGCAGTGATTTGGGTGGCGGAGTCGAGGCCGACGATCATAGCCGTACATACGAGTACGCCCAGGATCGGAACGACCGGAACCAGGGGCGTTCTGAATGGCCGGGGGCGGTTGGGATCCGCTTTGCGCAGGATCACCACTCCGATGCTGACGAGGATGAAGGCGAACAGGGTGCCGATGCTGGTCAGGTTGCCAGCGACGCTCTCGGGCACAAAACCGGCGAAGAGACCGACAAATACGAACAGGATCATGTTGGACTTATAGGGCGTGCGCCATTTGGGGTGCAGTTCGCAAAAAACTTTGGGGAGCAGTCCGTCTGTTGCCATCGTATAGAATACCCGGCTTTGGCCGAGCAGCATCACGAGGATCACCGAGGAGAAACCGGCCAGAATGGCGACGGTCACGAGTGTCGACAGCCAGTGATAACCATGCATATATGTTTCGATGGCATAGGCAACGGAAGCCTCTTTACCCGACTTGACGAAGTCCGTATATGGCGCAACGCCGGTGAGGACCCAGGAGAACAATACATAGAGGATGGTGCAGATCACGAGTGAACCGAGGATGCCGCGGGGCATGTCCCCTGGCGGGGTTCTTGGCTTCCTGTGCGGCTGTGGATACTGCGTCGAAGCCGATGAAGGCAAAGAATACTATGCCGGCGCCGGAGAGGATTCCGCCCCAGCCGTGTCTGAAGAAGTTCGCGTAGGAGTAGAATGTGCCGTCGCGCAGCTGGGCGGCGGGAGCGTCGGCGGGGATCACATAGGGATGGTGGTTGGAGGGGTTGATGAACTGCCAGCCGAGCGCGATGAATATCAGTACGATAGATACTTTTACGACGACGATGACCGAGTTGACGGTGGCAGATTCCTCGGTGCCTTTCATCAGCAGCAGCGAAAGGAGTGCGAGGATGATCAGTGCAGGAATGTTGATGATGCCGTGGTGCATGACTCCGGCGGCGTCCAGTGCCCGTTCAAATGGCGAATGGGACCATTCGAATGGGACCTGGGTACCAAAGACGGCCAATAATTTATTAAGGTATTCGCTCCAGGAAATGGATACGGTCGCGGCACCGAGCGCATATTCCAGTACGAGTGCCCAGCCTATGATCCAGGCCACGAGTTCGCCCATGGTCGTGTAAGCATAGGTGTAGGCGCTGCCGGCGATGGGGATCATCGAGGCGAATTCGGCATAGCAAAGGCCTGCGAAGCAACAGCCCAGGGCTGCTACCATAAAGGAGATGGTCACGGCCGGACCGGCGTGTTCCCCGGCTGCGGCGGCAGTCCGTACAAACAAACCGGCGCCAATAATGGCGCCGATACCCAATGCGATCAGACTCCAGTGCTCCGAGCGTACGCTTGAGACCTTTCTCTGAATCCGCAGCCTGCGCCATAAGGGAGTCCAGGGATTTTTTCGGAATAAACTCATACTAAGCTTGTTTTGATAATTTGATGTGTGACGATTTGGGCCGAAAATAAACAAATATTTAATATTCAATTGTCGCCGGGTGTGAATTTTGGGGGTAAAGTTTGTTCAAATGAAGAAAATTCGATTCTTTGCACCCTATTATGCCAAAGATCAGTCTGACAGGGTGGATAATGATTGCCATGATAGCAGGGGTACTGCTGGGGCTTTGGGTACATTATAATTGCACTTCGGTGCAGATCGGCACATTTTCGGAGATGATCAATATGATCACTGACGTGTTTCTTCGTCTGATCAAGATGATCATTGCGCCGCTGGTGTTTTCGACTCTGGTAGTGGGGATCGCCAAGCTGGGTGATATCAGGGCGGTAGGCCGGATCGGAGGGAAGACGCTGCTGTGGTTCATGGGCGCCTCGCTGTTGTCGTTGACGCTGGGGCTGCTGATCATGCATAATCTTCCGCTGGGCAGCGAGTTGAATCTGCCGATGCCGACCGGGGCTGCCGCGACCGGGCTGGAGTCTTCTATCACCTTCAAGTCTTTTGTGACGCATATATTTCCTACCAGTATTTTCGACGCGATGGCCAATAATCAGATACTGCAGATCGTGGTGTTTGCGGTGTTCTTCGGGATCGCGACGGCGTCGATCGGCGAGCAGGGGAAGGTGGTTATCAAGGCGCTGGATTCCTTATCGCTGATCATACTCCGGATGACTGGCTATGTCATGTATCTGGCGCCGGTGGCTGCGATGGCGGCTATCGCTTCGGTGATGGCTGTAAAGGGGCCGGAGCTGCTGTATACTTATGGGGAAGTTCATCCTGATCTTTATCTGGCTATTCTTTTGCTGGGGATCTTGTTGATGGGGATCGCCTCGATATTTATAGGCCGGCGGGTATTTGAGCTGGCGATGAATATAAAAGATATGATCCTGCTGGCCTTCAGTACGGCGAGTTCGGAAGCGGCGTTCCCGCGGCTGATCGTCGAGCTGGAGAATTTCGGGTGTCCGCCGAAGATCGTTGCTTTTGTGCTGCCACTGGGGTATTCCTTCAATCTGGACGGTAGTATGCTGTACATGAGCTTCGCATCGCTGTTCGTGGCGCAGGCATACGGGGTGCAGCTGACGCTGGGGCAGGAGGTTTCGATGTTACTCGTTCTCATGCTGACGAGCAAAGGGATCGCGGGTGTACCGCGGGCGGCGCTTGTCGTGGTGGCAGGAACGTTATCACTGTATAATATACCGCAGCAGGGGCTGTTACTTTTGCTCGGCATCGACCAGATATTCGATATGGCACGGAGCGCTACCAATGTATTGGGGAACAGTATCGCGTCGGTGGTTGTGAGCAAGTGGGAAGGTGAGCTGGAAGGAAGCCCTGTTAATATTAAATGATCCTTTTAATATGTTTGAACTCTTAACGATCTCTTTCAAAGACCTTTTAAACCCACAGTTCTACATTGATAATGGCGGCCTTTGGGTGTTGCTGTTTATCGTTTTTGCGGAGACCGGCCTGATGGTTGGGTTCTTTTTGCCGGGGGACAGTCTTTTATTTGTCGCGGGGATCTATAGCGAGAAGTTGATCGAGAGTATGATCAAGGGAGGGACGGGAAGTACTTTTTTCGACCTTGTGCTGTTGTGGATCATGGTCTCTATCTGCGGGATCATCGGGAATGCGGTCGGGTATTGGTTTGGCCACAAGAGCGGTCCCTATCTATTTCACCGCAAGGACAGTCTGCTGTTCAAGAAAAAGCATCTGTATCAGGCGAAGGAATTTTATGACAAGCATGGCGGGCAGGCAATCATCTTTGCGAGGTTCTTGCCGATAGTCAGGACCTTTGCTCCTATAATCGCGGGTATCGTTGCGATGGACAGGAAGAAATTCGTGTTCAACAATATCATCGGGTCTCTGGCCTGGGTGTTTTTGATGTTGTTCGCGGGGCATTATCTGGAAGAGTTCATCCTCGACAAATTCAATTTCGACCTGAAGAAGCACCTGGAGGTGATCGTGATCGGGATCGTGGTCCTCACTACCGCGCCGGTGCTGTATAAGCTATTCTTCGGGCGCCGGGATCATCCTGCTCCTGTCGAGGATCCGTATGCGAAGGATCCGCAGGCGAAGGACCCGTATGCCGGCGAGGCGAAAAAACCAATAATTCCTTATGGCTCAAACAATGGATCAAAAGACCGATCTGGCAATGAATCAAAAGAAAGTATCTCTGTTCAATCTGGCAGTTATCGTTGGGGCTCTTGGTTATTTCGTGGACGTTTATGATCTTTTATTATTCAGCATTATACGTGTGCCTTCGCTGAAGTCGCTGGGGCTGACCCAGGAGGCGGTGGACAAGCAGGGTCTGGATATCCTGAATCTGCAGATGATCGGTCTGCTGATCGGCGGTATCGTCTGGGGTATACTCGGAGACAAGAAGGGAAGGCTGAAAGTACTGTTCGCGTCGATCATTTTGTATTCGCTGGGGAGTATCGCGAATGGGTTTGTGCATACGGTGGGACAGTATGCGGTGGTTAGATTTATTACCGGATTGGGACTGGCTGGTGAGTTGGGGGCTGGTATTACGCTGGTCAGCGAGGTAATGCCAAAGGAAAAGAGAGGACTGGGAACGTCGCTGGTAGCCGGCATCGGGCTTAGCGGGGCGGTGTTCGCCTACTTTATCAAAGTGCAATTCGGGGCTTCTGCCGAGGGGTGGAGGACCTGTTATTTTATAGGAGGCGGACTTGGATTTGTGCTTTTGTTGCTGCGTGTGGGTCTGCTGGAGTCGGGGATGTATAAGAATATCGCCGAAAGTAATGTCCGTAAGGGAGACTTCTTTATGTTGTTCACGAAGGGGGAGCGGCTGAAGAAATATTTGACGGCGATTCTGATCGCTCTGCCCAATTGGTTTGTGATCGGAATACTGATCTCGTTCTCCAATAAGTTTGCCTTACTGATGAAGGTGAAAGGGGCTATTGATCCGGGCAAGGCGATCATGGTTGCGTATGCGGCTATTGCCGTGGGGGATGTGCTGATCGGGTTTATCAGTCAGTGGGTGAAGAGCCGTAAGGTTTCGCTGTATATTTTTCATCTTATTTCCATCATCGGTACAATCTGGTTCTTCAATTTGGAGGGGCAGGATGCGAATATGATGTATTGGGTTTGTGTGATACTTGGGTTTGGGACGGGATTCTGGGCGATGTTCGTGACGATGGCTGCTGAGCAGTTCGGGACGAATATCAGGGCTACGGTCGCGACGACGGTACCCAATATGGCGAGGGGTTCGCTGGTGCTGGTGACCTGGCTTTTCAGGACGGTTCAGACCGGACTGCCGGCGGAGCAGGCTTATTTTAAAGGGGCCTGGATAACGGGTATCATTGTGTTTGTGATTGCAATCATCTCGTTGATCATCACGCCTGAGACCTATGGTAAAGACTTGAATTATATTGAGCAGTAGGGGATGAAATTCTTAATTATACGATTCAGTTCGATCGGTGATATCGTACTCACTACTCCCGTTGTGCGGTGCCTGAAGAGGCAGGTGGCTACGGCGGAGGTTCATTATCTGACGAAAAAGGCCTTTCGGCCGATACTGGAAGCAAATCCCTATGTAGATAAGATACACTGTCTTTCCGATGATCTTTCGGGGCTCATTGATGCGCTCCGGGAGGAGGATTTTGACTATGTGATCGATCTGCATCACAATCTGCGTACGGCCCGGGTGAAGCGAGCGTTGGGGAAGAAGGCGTTTTCTTTTGACAAGTTGAATATCGAGAAATGGTGGTACACTAATTTCAAGTGGAACCGGATGCCGGACAGGCATATTGTGGACCGGTATCTGGATACGGTGGAACCATTCGGGGTGAAGAATGATGGGGCGGGGCTGGACTATTTTATTCCTGCTGCGGATGAGCTTTCGGCGGGGGATATACCGACTTCGCATCAGGCGGGGTATGTGGGGCTTGTGGTGGGTGCGGCGCTGGCGACGAAGAGGCTGCCTTTTCATAAGCTGCGTGAGGTGTGTGAGCGGGTCCGCTTTCCGATGATCCTGTTGGGAGGACCGGAGGATGCGGAGGTTGGGGAGCGACTTGCGGCGATCGATCCGGTGAGGATCTATAATTCCTGCGGGAAGTTCAGCCTGAATGAGTCGGCGGCGCTGGTGAGGCAGGCGAGGGTGGTGGTTACGCATGATACGGGGCTGATGCATATTGCGGCGGCGTTCAGGCGGCCGGTGGTTTCGGTGTGGGGAATACGGTACCGGATTTTGGGATGTATCCGTATTATGGACCGAATTATCTTTCGAATTTTAATGGGGGTGTGCCGTATGATGTTATGGAGGTGAAGGGGTTGGGTTGCAGGCCCTGTTCGAAGATAGGGTATAAGAAGTGTCCGAAGGGGCATTTTAAGTGTATGGAGGAGCAGAGCCCGGAGGGAGTTGTTTCGGCTCTTTATAAGAGGTTGTAGAGGATGGTTCACGTCGAGGCTGTGGGATCGGTCCACGTGGCGGGGTGTGGGATTGGTTCACGTGGTAGGAGCCGGTGTCTTGGAACGGTTCACGTTGGTGGGTGTGGGATAGGCACGGGGAGTTAGGTTATTCCGATCGCAGGCTGTGGGCGGGGTTAGTGAAGGCGGCCTTGATGGTTTCGAAGCTGACGGTGAGCCAGGCCAGGAAGAGTGCGGCTGCGGATGACAGAAAGTAAACGGGCCAGCCGATTTGTACGTGGTAGGCGAAGGACTCCAGCCATTGCTGAATGGCAAAGAGGGAGAGGGGGACGGAGATGACTACTGCGATGAGGATGAGGCGGGTGAAGCCGGTTGTCAGCAGGTATACGATATTGAATGTAGATGCGCCCAGGACTTTTCGAACGCTTATCTCGCGGGTGCGTTGCTGGGCCATGAAGGCGGAGAGGCCGTAGAGGCCGAGGCCGGAGATGAAGATCGCCAGGAATGCGAACAGCTTGAAGATATTGCCCATTTGTTGTTCTCCTTTATACTGACTGGCGAGGTCCTGGTCGAGGAAGTTGTAGTTGAAGGGATATGCGGGGTTGAGGGTATGGTATATTTTTTCCATTGCTTTTATTGTAGCTTCTGTCTTTCCGGCCTGTGCCCGGACCACAATATTGCCGCCCCAGTTGTTGAGGCGCATGACCAGGGGTTCGATGGTCTGGTGGATGGGTTTGAAGTTGAAGTCTTTTACCACGCCGATGATGGTGCCCTTGATGTCGTCCATCGTGAAGGGTTTGCCGATCACGCTGGCGGCCGTCTGGTTCATGATGCGGGCGGCCGTTTCGTTGATGATGAAGTTGGAGGAATCGGCCCTGAACGAGGTGGAGAAGTCGCGGCCGCTGATGATCTTCATATGGAAGAGGCTGATGAAGCTTTCGCTGATGTCGAGGGAGGGGATAACGATCTGAGAGTGCGGGTCTTTGCCTTCCCATTGTGTGTTGAGGTGACCGCTGATGATGTTGATGGGAATTTCGGAGACGATAGCATAGTTGCTGGTCAGCGGGTTTTGCAAGAGCTCTGTGCGCAGGGCTTTTTGTTTGCCCCATATTTCGCCGGTCATGGGTACATAGAGCAGGTTCTCTTTGTCGAAGCCCATGTTGCGGCTGCGGATAAAGTTTAGTTGGTTGTATACGGCGAAGGTGCCAGCGAGCAGTACGATGGAGACCACGAACTGGACGACGACGAGGGCGTTGCGGAAGAGTGGGGCGCCGGTGGCAGCGGCGAGATTGCCTTTCAGGACTTTTGCCGGGCGGAAGCCGGAGAGGAAGAGGGCGGGGTAGCTGCCGGCCAGGAAACCGGTGAGCAGGGTGATGGCCAGAAGGCCGAGCAGCAGGTAGCCGTCGGTGAGGTTTAGCCGGAGGTCTTTTTGCGCCAGGTCATTGAAGAGCGGAAGCAGTGACCATACAAGTCCGATGGCAAGCAGGAGGGCTAAGAAACTGATCAGCAGGGCTTCGCCGAGGAATTGCCGGACGATCTGTCCGCGGAGGGCGCCTACGACCTTGCGTAGTCCGACCTCTTTGGCGCGTCTTGCCGAGCGGGCCGTGGCAAGGTTCATAAAGTTGATGCAGGCAACCAGCAGGATGACGATGGCGACGATGAAGAATACGTTGACGTATTGCCGGTTGCCGTGTCCCGGAAAATCGACCTGCAGCGGGGTATCGAGGTGGATGCTGGTTAAGGGCTGGAACTGAAAGTTGACTTTGAATTGATTACGCGGAACATGCTGCTGATAGACTTGGTCAGCCTGCTGGCCGAGTTTTGTCAGAGCCGCGGGGGTAGTGGCGGATTGTGGATTCAGGAGTACGTAGCTGTAGAAATTGAAGTTGGTATAGACGTTGTTCTTCAGGTCGTCGTCTTCGGCCACGATGGAGGACATGGGCAGGATGCAGTCGAACTGAAGGTGAGAATTGGAGGGGATGTTGGCGAGGACTCCGGTGACGGTGACATAGGAGCCGTTGTCCTTTTTTAGTGTGTGGCCGATGGCGTTGACGGTGCCGAAATATTTTTTTGCCGCCGTTGCGGTGAGCAGGATGGCGTCGTGGCGGAGGAGGGCTGTTTTACGGTCGCCGGCGATGAGGGAAAAAGAGAAGATATCCAGGAAGGTGGAGTCGGCGTAAAAGGTGTTCTTTTCTTCGAATTTGCGGTTATTCCCTGCGTCGAGCAGGATGGTGTGTCTGTGGCTGAGGCGGACGGCGTTGCGGATGTCCGGTATGGCCGCCAGGAGGCCGGATGGCATGCCGGCGCAGTTGACGGCGGCTTTGAAGCCGGAGGCGTCGGCTGTGATGCGGAAGATGTGGTCGGCGTTGGTATTGAATTTATCGTAGCTGAGTTCGTTGCGGACCCATAAGAGGATGAAGATACTGGAGGCCATGCCGATGGCGAGGCCGGATATGTTGATGGCGGAGTAGCTCCTGTGGCGGATGATGTTGCGGATGGCGGAGCGAAGGTAATTCTTGAGCATGGCAGTGTGGTGGCAAAACTGAGGCCAGTGTTGTAAATGGTTAGGGGTGTTGGGGTTATGAGTGTTGACAACGGGAGGGTGTACGGATATGATACGGTGGAGTGTACGGTTCACGCGTGGTGCGGTGGGGGGTAGAGGGTTAGGCGATGGTTCATGGGGGCCGGATGGGAAGATGGTTTATCCAGGAGGGGACGGGGGTGTAGCCATGGTTTATGGGAAGATGGTTTATGGAGAAAGGACGGGGGGAACCATGGTTTATGGGGTTGCCCTTTTTTGGTTATTTTTAGAAAAAACTTGAGCCGCCATCACCTTCGTCATGACAAGACCTGTTTAAACTGTGGGACTATTGTGGAGGAGAGATATTGTTCGCATTGTGGTCAGGAGAATACTGAGCCTAAAGAAAGTATCGGACATCTTATCGGGCATTTCATTGAGGACGTCACGCATTTCGATTCAAAATTATTTACTACGCTGAAGGATCTGGTGCTGAGGCCGGGGTTTTTGACGCGGGAGTATGTGGCGGGCAGGCGGGTCCAGTATCTGAATCCGATAAGGATGTATATATTCATCTCGGCGGTCTTTTTCCTGGTGCTTTTTGCAGGGAGGAAAGAAGAGGGGACAGTTGTCGGGGAGGGGCATGCGGTGAATTTGTTCAGGCAGCGGGTGGCGGACAGTCTTCGGGATGTGGGAGGGGTTAGTCCGCAGGACGTTGGAGGGGAGAGTCTTCGGGGGAAGGGAGGGAGTGGTCTACGCAGTGAGGGGGTGGACAGTGTCAGGCGGCGGGTGAATCAGGAACTGGCGGCTAGTCTGGATACGGTGGAGAAGGGGAAGGCGGGGGAGGAATCGATGTTCTTTTCTGCCGGTGCGGGAGGCAAAATTGTGATCGATCTGGTCCAGACAAGGTATCATAGTCTGCGGGAGTATGATTCTCTGGAGCCACATTTGCCGGATAGTCTGCGTCATACGGGATTTTGGGGATGGGTTGCCCGGAGGAATATGAAGTTAAAGGAGGAGCATGGGGGACGCGGGCATATAAGGATAGAGAAGGATCTGGAGCATACGATACCGAAGCTGATGTTTGTGTTTTTACCGCTGTTCGCGCTGTATACAGGTTGGTTTTACAGCCGAAGGAAATATTACTACGTACAGCATGCTATTTTTTCAATTCACTTTCATTCTTTCGCTTTTTTAATTTTTTTGGTGCTGACACTGGTGAGTTTGCTGGGGGTGAGCGTGGGGCTTGTGATGGGTGGATACCTGTTGGTGTTTGCCTATCTTGTGGCGGCATTGCGGGGGATGTATGGTCAGTCGTGGGGGTTGTCGCTCGTGAAGGGAATTTTGGTCTCGGTGCTTTATGCGGTGACGATCGGGTTGTCCATGTGGGTGTTGGCGGTGGTGGCGATACTGCAGGCGTAAAGGGGAGGAGAAATGAAAAGCGGGTGTTCCTATTCGGGCACCCGCTTCTTTTATTGCAGTAAGGAATGTTCTTAGAGCGTTTTGAGGACGTCGTTCATGCTGCGGACGGCGTCGGCGCTTTTATTGAAGAGGGCCTGCTCTTCGGCGTTGAGGCCGAAGTCGAGGATCTTTTCCCAGCCGTTGCGGCCGATGGTGACGGGTACGCCGAGACAGATATCTTTCTGGCCGTATTCTCCGTTGAGGGAGACGCAGCAGGTGAAGAGTTTCTTTTCATCGCGGAGGATGCTTTCCACGAGTGCTGCTCCGGCGGCGCCGGGTGCGTACCAGGCGGAGGTGCCGATGAGTTTGGTCAGGGTTGCGCCGCCAACCATAGTATCAGCGACGATCTGCTTTTGTTTGTCTTCGCTGAGGAATTTTGTTACGGGGGCGCTGTTCCAGGTAGCCAGGCGGATCAGGGGGATCATGGTAGTGTCGCCGTGGCCGCCTACTACGACCGCGTTGAGGTCGGCGGGGCTACAGCCCAGGTGCTGGCTCAGCTGATATTTGAAACGGGCGCTATCGAGGGTTCCGCCCATACCGATGATACGGTTCTTGGGAAGCCCTGTCGCAGTCAGCGCCAGGTACGTCATCGTATCCATCGGATTACTGATGATGATCAGGATGGCGTTGGGAGAGTGTTTCAGGATGTTTTCGGCGACGCCTTTTACGATTCCGGCGTTGGTGCCGATGAGTTCTTCGCGGGTCATGCCGGGTTTACGGGGCAGGCCGGAGGTGATGACGACGACGTCGCTGTTCGCGGTTTTCGAGTAGTCATTGGTGCTGCCGGTGATGCGGGTATCGAAACCCAGCAGGGCGGCGGTCTGCATCATGTCCTGGGCCTTTCCTTCGGCCAATCCCTCCTTGATGTCGAGCAATACCAATTCTTCAGCTAGAGCGGCACGGGCAATATTATCGGCACAGGTGGCGCCGACAGCGCCGGCGCCTACAACCGTAACTTTCATCTGTTAAAATATTTGAGTGATAAAATTGATTGCTTGTCTTGCGCGACAAAGGTAGGGGAGGGTGAGCAATTGAGCGAGGATTAGCTGCCCTTTTTGTCAAAAGCGGCCAGGATAGTGTCGATCTTTTGCGTGCCTTCGAAAGTAGTTATCAGATTACCTTTTTTATCATATAAGGCGAGATAAGGCAGATTCTTTATCTTATAGAAGGGGGGCAAAAAGAACTTTTCGTCGCGGCCCAGCTTCATATTGGGGTGTTCGAAGATCCGGTAGTGGGTATTAAATTCTTTCAGCTCTTCGAAGGGCTGGTAGGTTGCCATGATGATCTCGACGTCCCTGAATTTAGAAAAGTCCTGGAGGATCGATTCCGTCTGGTGTTTGCAATGGTCGCAGTCCGGGCTGAAGAACATGATGATGGTGCGGTGGTTCCTTTTGACGTCTTCCTTTGTGAGATAGGTAGAGCTATCGAGTTTCAGGAGGTGGAAGGGGGGATGGTGGGGAACCGGAGATAGGGCGCCTCGTTTGCCTGGTCCGGGGTTGTCTGCTGAGGTGCAGGCTGCTGAGCGAAAAGGGCGGTACTGCTGAAGGCTAATATGGCGAGGGCCAGGAATGCTTTTTTCATCGTTTGTAGTTTCTTAAAATCCGGTGTAAAATTAAATCTTTAACGGAAAGGGAATTTTTTATTTGAGATTTACGAATCTTTCGTAGATTTACGAAAATATCGTAGGAAATGGAAAAACTCACGCATCAGGAGGAGGAAGCCATGCAGGCGGTCTGGAAGACTGGGGAAGGGTCTGTAAAGCAATTCCTGGACAATATGCCGCCGCCGGGCACTCCTTATACCACGCTGGCCTCCACGATCAAGAATCTGGAAAAGAAAGGGTATTTGTCGAGCCGGATGATCGGGAAGACTTACCTCTACAAACCAATGATCGAAGAAGACGAGTACAAGAAGAAGTTCATGAACGGCTTTGTCAGGGATTATTTCGACGATTCGTACAAGGCGCTGGTGAATTTTTTTGTAGAGGAGAAGAAGCTGAGTGCCAAGGAACTAAAGGAAATCATCGATTTAATTGAAAAGAAATGATGCTCTATGTCTTAAAACTCTCGGTGAGCCTGGCGGTGTTGTGGGTGTTCTATCAGCTGAGTGCTTCGCAGGCTGACCTTTTATAATCTGAACCGGTGGTATCTGTTGTGTTATTCTTTCCTGTGTTTCTTTATCCCGCTGGTCGATGTGGGGCCTGCGGTGGGAGCAGGGGATCTTGTCGGGGTCATCCGGATGATCCCGGTGGTAGCGGTTGCGGCGCCTGTCAGGCAGGCGGGCTGGGGGATATGGGATGTAGTGGCAGCGGTATTGGCAGCGGGGGCTGTTGTTCTGCTGGTCCGGCTGCTGGTGAGGTGGTTGTCGCTGGTCTGGCTGCGACGCCGAAGCCGGTTGCTGGTGGAAGATGGCCGGATCAGAGTCTACCGGGTGGAGGGCGCTGTCAGACCTTTCTCGTTCGGTCGTGCGGTCTATCTGAACCCCGGGCTGCATACGGAATCGGAGCTGGCGGACATCGTGATGCATGAGTATGTGCATATCCGGCAGAACCATTCGGTAGATATTCTGTTTGCGGAGCTGCTTTCTGTGGCTTGCTGGTTCAATCCGTTCGTGTGGCTGATCCGGCATTCTATCCGGCAGAACCTGGAATTTATCGCGGACCGGCAGGTGCTGGGCAGCGGGGTTGACAGGAAGGCTTATCAGTATCATCTATTAAATGTGGTGGGGCGGCCGGCCTACCGGATCGCCAACAGTTATAATTTTTCATCCCTTAAAAAGCGTATCGTTATGATGAACAAGAGCAGGAGCGCGCGGCTCCATTTGGTGAAATTTCTTTTTGTTTTGCCGTTGCTGGCGGTGTTGCTGCTGGCGTTTCGCAGTACTTATGCAAGAATCCGGCTGGTGGAGCGACCGGTGGTGGCGGAGGAGGCTATGAAGACAGAACAGGTCGGGGAGGCGGTGGCTGTGGAGAAGGCGGTGCGTCATTTGGCGACACCTGCGGTGGTGGCCAGGAGGCGGGTGACGGGTGATACGTCCAGGCCGGGAAAGGATACCGTGAAACTGGCGGCTCAGCCTTTATACCTAATGGATGGAAAGGAGGCTTCAACCGGGGAATTTAAGGCTTTGGCGCCTGCGGATATTTATGCGGTGAATGTCCTTAAGGGCGAGCAGGCGTTGACGTTGTTTGGTGACCGGGGAAAGGACGGGGTCGTTGCCATTACGACAAAAGAATTTCACAACAGGCATCAGGGTGCAATGAAGGATACTCTTACATACCGTGTCAGGCCGCTGTTGAGTGCCATTACAGAGAGGCCCGGGGCCCGGCCTTTGTATGTGGTGGATGGGAAGGAAGTGTCGGGGATACCCAATGACGTAACTCCGGATATGATCGAATCGATCAGTGTTATAAAGAACGAAGCCGCCAAAGCCGTGTATGGAGACAGAGGGAAGAATGGAGTGGTCATAGTCGTTCTGAAGAAAATTTCTTCCTATGTCCCGCGGATGACCATTGACGCGAAGGAAGGGCCGATGAGTATAACGGCGGATACGATCAGGACAAAATTGGGTGAAGATCACGTGGTGATAACGGCTGAAAAGGTTCCAGGCCAATAGTGTAGGTGCCGGAGGGTGAGGTGCCGGTGAGGGAGGTGGTGGTGAGTGAGGTGGTGGTAGGGTGAAGTGCAGGGCATTAGGGTGAGGAGTTGGTGGGTTAGATGGGTTGGTAAGAGCAATATTTGCCAGGTACTGAATTTGCTGTAAATTTGCCCCCTCTTCCCGGGTTTCGCTACTGCTATGTTTTTTAGTGGGGCGGGCGCCGGCGGGAGGGGGTTCTTTTATGAGGTCCAGGGGGCCTACGTCGGAGGACAATCATTTTAAACCGCGTTAAAAAAATTTTACAGCTTTTATGGCAAATACCGCAGACATCAGTCGTGGCATGATCATCAAATTGGATGGTAGTTTGTATACCGTGGTAGAATTCGGGGAGAACAAGACGGCCCGGGCTGCTGCAAAGGTTTGGGCAAAACTGAAGGGTGTTGACAATAGCCGCAGTATTGAAAAGACCTGGAACAGCGGGGATACGATCTATCCCGTGCGTGTCGAGCGCAAGGCTTACCAGTATCTTTATAAGGACGATACCGGTTATAATTTTATGGACAACGAGACTTTCGAGCAGATCGCGCTACAGGAGCACCTGATCGATGCCCCTCAGTTCCTGAAGGATGGCCAGGAAGTATCGGTTCTGATCAATACCGAGACTGAACAGCCGATGAATGTAGAATTGCCCGACAAGATAGTTCTGCTGGTTACTTACTCCGAGCCTGGTGTGAAGGGGGATACGGCAACGCGTACGCTGAAACCTGCTACTGTGGAGACGGGAGCTACGGTGAATGTTCCGCTGTTTGTCAATGAAGGCGAGTTGATCCGGGTCAATACAAAGACCGGAGAATACGTAGAAAGGGTAAAATAACACTTCGATTTCAATAGTATTCGGACCGTTGGGGTGCGCTCTGACGGTCTTTTATGTTCAATGGTGGGCCGGTGGTCCGGTACATTAAGCTTATACTCAAAGGGTTGAATTTTGAAAATTCGACGGTGTTTTTGGGTATATTTGGCTATAATCCCTATTTTCGTCGCCCAAATAAAACTGTAAATTCATCAATATGGATTTTAAACAGATTCAGGAATTGATCAAAATGATCAACAAGTCAAACATCGGCGAGGTGAGTATCGAAGAGAAAGGTTTCAAATTGACTATTAAGCAAAAAGAAGAACCTGTTCAACAATTAATTGCCGCTCCTCTGCAGGCTGCTCAGCCTGTCGCTTCGCTGGCTGCTCCCCCTGTCGCGGCGGCTGCTGCGAGCGCTGCTCCTTCCACGGCTGCGGAAAAGCCTGCGAAAGCTGCCGAAGCTCCGGCCGGCAACACGGTTACTATAAAGAGCCCGATGATCGGAACCTTTTATCGTAGCCCGTCACCCGACAAGCCTTCATTTGTAAATATCGGAGACGAGGTCACGCCCGGTAAGGTGGTTTGTATCATCGAGGCCATGAAGCTTTTCAATGAGATCGAAAGTGAAGTCACCGGTAAGATAATAAAGGTCCTGGTGGAAGATGCCTCTCCTGTAGAATATGACCAGCCTTTGTTCCTGGTTGAGCCTTAAGAACCGGTTCGCGCCGGACGCGCAGATATTAGCGATTCCACAAAAAAAGAGAATGTTTAAAAAGATACTGATTGCCAATCGAGGAGAGATAGCCCTCAGGGTTATCCGTACCTGTCGTGAGATGGGCATCAAGACCGTTGCGGTATATTCTACCGCGGATAAGGATAGCCTTCACGTCAAGTTTGCGGATGAGGCTGTATGTATTGGAAAGCCAGCCAGTTTTGACTCCTATCTGAATATCCCCCATATCATGGCTGCCGCGGAGATCACCAATGCGGATGCTATTCATCCAGGGTATGGTTTTCTTGCGGAGAATGCCCGGTTTGCCGAGATCTGTGGCGAGCACGAGATCAAATTCATCGGGCCTACTCCGGCGATGATCAATTCCATGGGTGACAAGATCACGGCCAAAGAGACCATGATCAAGGCCGGTGTACCGGTGGTGCCTGGTGGAGAGGGATTGCTGGAGAGTCTGGACCAGGCGAAGGGGATGGCAAAAGAAGTAGGCTATCCTATTATTCTAAAAGCCACGGCTGGCGGCGGTGGTAAGGGTATGCGGGTGGTCTGGGAAGAAGCCGATATGGAAAGGGCGTATAACACGGCCAAGGCGGAAGCCGGCGCTGCCTTTAAGAATGACGGTATCTACATGGAGAAGTTCGTGGAAGAGCCCCGTCATATCGAGATTCAGGTGGCTGGCGACCAGTATGGCAGGGTTTGTCATCTTAGCGAGCGGGATTGCTCTATTCAGCGGAGGCATCAGAAGCTGGTGGAGGAGTCGCCGTCGCCGTTCATGACTGAGGACCTGCGTCGTCGTATGGGCGAGGCTGCTATCAAGGCTGCATCGGCCATCAACTATGAGAGCGTGGGTACGATAGAGTTCCTGGTGGACAAGCATCGTAATTTCTACTTCATGGAGATGAACACGCGTATCCAGGTGGAGCACTGCGTAACGGAGGAGGTAGTGAATTTCGACCTTATCAAGGAGCAGATCAAGATAGCCGCGGGTGACAGTATCAGCGGAATGAACTATGAGCCGCAGGGGCATGCGATCGAGTGCCGTATCAATGCGGAAGATCCGTATAACGATTTCAGGCCGTCTCCGGGCCGTATCACGGTGCTGCATCAGCCGGGGGACACGGGATCCGGGTCGACTCGCATGCGTATGCGGGGTATACGATACCTCCGTATTACGACTCGATGATCGCCAAGATCATTGCGGTTGCACGTACCCGTGAGGAGGCTATCAATACGATGCACCGGGCGTTGAGCGAGTATGTGATCGAGGGGATAAAGACGACGATACCTTTCCACCTGCAGTTGATGAAGGATGAGAGGTTCCGTGCGGGGGATTTCAATACGAAGTTCCTGGAGGGTTTTAAAATGATTTAACGAGCGTTTCGACTGTCTGGGCTGCGTTGTGGTAGCCCGCCAGTTTGCGGATAACGGCCTCGACGAGAGCGTCGGGACAGGAGGCTCCACTGCTGATCAAAATACGCAGAGGGGCCTTTTTCGTTGACAGCCAGTCCTGGGTTTTTTCCTCTTGTTTTTTATGGAAGTTGTAGTGAAGGATCTCCTGAGGGGAGAGTATTTTTTCTTCAGAACTGATAAAGTAGGTGGGCATCTTTTCCTCGCAGAGTTCCACGAGGTGTGAGGTATTGGATGAATTATAGCCGCCTACGACGATGGCCATGTCGGCGGGTGTGTCGAGGAGGCCGAGGACGGCGGACTGGTTGTCCAGTGTGGCGTAGCAGAGGGTGTCGCGGGTGTCGGCGAAATGGTTCTCAACTGTCGCGGGGGTGAGGTTGTGGGTTTCGGTCATGGTCTGTTTGAGGAAGTCGGCGATGGCCTGGGTATCGCTGGCGAGCATGGTGGTCTGGTTGACGACGCCGATGCGGGTGAGGTCTTTCTTTACGTCGAAGCCCTCGCTGTACTGGCCCTTAAATGTCGTATAGAAGGAGTCGGGGCTTGCTTTTCCGTTGATGTATCCGGCGAGGAGCTGGGCTTCTTTCATGTCCTTTACCACCACGGTGGGCGTGGATGCGGCGGCGTGGGAGAAGGTGGCGCGGGTCTCTTCGTGTCCTGGTTTGCCGTGAACGACGATGGTATAGTCTTTTTGGGCTATTTGTGCGCTACGGTTCCATACCTTCTCGACGAAGGGGCAGGTGGTGTTGTATTTTTCTGTCGCGATTCCGATGTCCTGCAATCTTTTCTCGATCTCCAGCGTTGTGCCAAAAGCCGGGATGATGACGATATCGTCTTTTGTGAGGTTTTCGAAGGGGATCAGCTGTTTGCCGTGGGTGTCCTGGAGGAACCGGATCCCGCGGGACTGGAGGTCGGCGTTGACCTGGGGTTATGGATCATCTCGCTGAGCAGGAAGATGCGTTTGCCGGGGTTTTCGTCGATGGTGCGGAAGGATATTTCGATAGCGTTTTCCACGCCGTAGCAGAAGCCGAAGTGGCGGGCGAGGTAGATCCGGAGGTTGCCGAGGTCGAGGAGGGTGGGGGTAAAGTCCTTCTTCATTTTGTCCTGCTGTTTTCGCCGGTTCTTTATGGCGGAGATCAGCGGGCTTCGATAGATGATGGGGATGTCGAAGTTTTTCATCAGGGGGCAAAGGTACGAAACTGGCCGTTGGGGTAGAGGAATATATGTTAAATTGGGGGGCACTGGGGGAGTTGGGGGGACGTGAACCGGAATCGGGAGAAGGGAATATGAACGGGGAGGGGGACGGTGAAGAGGATGTGAACCGGGGAGGGGGACGGTGGCCCACCCGGGGGGTGAACAGGGGAGGGAGAGAGATGGAAGGGAGAGGCGGAAAGGAGAGAGGTGGGAATAGGGAAAGAGAAGATTGGGATATGGATAAAAGTATTTGAATATGAATGAAGTTTTTCGTCCGGTGGATTGGATCTATTCGTCCAATGTTTATGAAGTGAATCTGAGGCAGTATACTCCTGAGGGGACGATCGCGGCATTTCGCCGCGAGTTGCCCCGGCTGAGGGATATGGGAATCGAGGTGCTTTGGTTTATGCCGATCACGCCGATCGGGAAGGAGAGGAGGATCGGTAGTCTGGGGAGTTATTACGCCTGTTCCGACTATGTATCGGTAAACCCGGAGTTTGGGACGGTGGATGATTTTGCCGATTTGGTTAAGGAGGCGCATCGGATGGGTTTTAGGGTGCTCATCGATATAGTGGCCAACCACACGGCCTGGGATCATCGCTGGACCCGGGAGCATCCCGAATATTACCGGCTGAACGCAGAAGGAAAATTTTATGATCCCAATGGGTGGGAGGATGTGATCGATCTCAACTATGATAACCCCGGGCTAAGGAAGGCAATGATCGACGTTATGCGGTTTTGGATGGAGAAGTGTGACGTGGACGGATTCCGGTGCGATATGGCGATGCTGGTCCCGCTGCCTTTCTGGCGAGAGGCGAGGCAGGCGCTGGATCCGATAAAGCCTCTTTTCTGGCTGGCGGAATGCGAGGAGATCGCCTATCACGAAGTTTTTGATGCGACGTATACCTGGAAGCTTCTGCACAGGATGGAGGACGTGTGGAAAAAGGTAACGCCGGTGGATGGTCTGGACGAGGTCCTTAATTACTACGATACAAAATTCCCTGCAGGCGCGCTGCGGGTCTTTTTTACTACCAATCACGATGAAAATTCGCATAGCGGCAGTGAGTATGAGCGGCTGGGGGCCGCGGCGGATGCCTTTGAAGTGCTTTGCTGCACGTGGAGCGGTTTGCCGCTGATCTATAGCGGCCGGGAGCTGCCGAATACCAAGCGGCTGAAGTTCTTTGACAAGGACGTCATCGATTGGACGGGACGATACGAGAAGCACCGGTTTTTCCAGCTGTTATTGGGATTGAGGAAGAGGAATCCGGCTCTGCGGGCGGGAGGTGAGGAGGCGACATTGCACAGGTTGTTCGTGAAAGAGGAGAACTGTTTTGCGTTTGCGCGAAGGAGTGGGGAAGATGAGGTGGTGGTCCTTCTGAATTTTTCCGATGGGTGGTTGACGGTATCGAATACGGAGCTGCTGCTGGTGGATGCTTATGATGAACTGTTTACGGGAACGAGGTTTGATTTTTCGAAAGCGAAGGATATATCTGTTTCGCCGTGGGGATATGCTGTGCTGGAGAAGAAGAAGGGATAACCGCGCGGATGAAGGGGCGGCCGGGTGGAGTTGACCGCGTGGTGAGGGATGGACGGAGTGGGGTTAGCCGCGTGGTGAGGGATGGACGGAGTGGGTTTAACCGCTTGGTGAGGGGCCGGTGGAAATAGAAAGGGCTGACCTTTCGGCCAGCCCTCGGAATTATTTTTGACTATGGGATCAATTGCCCGAGGAGATGCGCAACGGATAGGTATAGACTCCTTCGTATCCAGGGAAGACGCCTTCCAGCTTGATCGTGCCGGTTGCTTTCTCCACCAGCTTTCTGGAACTCTTCCACGCTATGTACCTCCTGGCCATTGGCCTTCAGGATGATAAAGCCTTCCTGTACGCGGGATTTGTCCATGAGCCCGTTCTCAGTAACGTCTCTTACCGCGACACCGCCTTTTACGTCAAGGCTGGTTGCTTCTTTTTTGCTGAGGGTTTCGAGCTTGGCGCCCAGTTTGTCGAGGGCTGAGGACTTGACAACTGCCGTCGTACCCGAGTTGTTGCGGAGTGTGAGCGGAACGGTAGACTCTTTGCCATCTCTTTTATAGGTAACCGTTATCTTGTCGCCGGGGCTGTAGGTAGCGATCTGGCCCACCATCTCGGCGCCGGTGACTACGTTGATGCCGTTGAGCTTTGTAATAACGTCTCCCTTCTTTATACCCGCGTGGGCTGCTGCGCCGTCGGCGGTAGCGTCCATCACGTATACGCCTTCACCGTCCTTGATACCGGCTTCTTTCTTCTGGTCTTCGCTCATGTCGTCCCGGGGATAAGAAATACCCAGGAAGGCGCGCTGCGGCGTACCGAATTTCATGATGTCGTTGACGACTTTCTTGACGATGTTGACGGGGATGGTGAACGAATACCCGGCATAGGAGCCCGTTGGGGAAGCGATGGCAGAGTTGATGCCGACCAGCTGTCCGTCGGTATTGATGAGGGGGCCGCCGCTGTTGCCGGGGTTAACCGCGGCGTCGGTCTGGATAAAGGATTCTATCGGGGTCTGGCTCTGGCGTCTGTTGATGTCGAGGGTTCTTCCCTTTGCGCTGACGATACCGGCCGTAACGGTGGTTTCGAGGGTAAGCGGATAGCCTACTGCGAGGACCCACTGGCCGATCTTCACGTCGTCGGAGTTGCCGTAGAGCAGGAAGGGCAGGTTGGCTGCGTCGATCTTGATGACGGCCGGTCGCTGCTGGGGTCGGCGCCGACGACCTTTGCCTTGAAGGATTTCCGGTTACTCAGGGTAACGGTGACTTCGTCGGCTCCGTCGACGACGTGGTTGTTGGTGACGATATATCCGTCGTTGCTGATGATGACCCCGGAACCGGAGGCCATTTCCGGCATGGATCTCATCCCGTTGCCGCCTCCGCCGAAGAAGTCGTCGGGGTCGATGCCAAAGAGGTCAGAGAAGGGGTTGTGCTTGGGGAGATTATTGCTGACGGTGCGTACTGTCTTCGTTTTGATATGGACGGTAGCGGGGATGGCGGCGCTTGCTGCGTCGCTGAAGTCGGCCGGCCCGTTGGCTGCACGCCCTTCCTTACCTTCGAAGAATTTGGCGTAGTTAGAAGGAACTTTGCCGGAATCCTGCTGAGAATATACATAAGTCTTTGCACCGTTGAAATGATTGTAGCCCCACATGGTAGCAAAGGCGGTCGATGCACTGAGCAGAATAACAGCTACTACTTGTTTTGCTCTCATTTGTAATAAAATTTTTTCGTTTTAGTGGCTTTTTTGGCCGGGGTAGTTGTTCAATTTGTATGCCTGAGACATCAAATTAACGCCAAGGTTTGGTTTAAGGTCTTACCGCATACTTAGTTTAACAAATAATTTACTAAGACCTTCGTAGATCGCCCAGCGGCCATACTACTAAAGGTACGAAGAAAAAAGAGGGACTTGAAATACAATATTTTAGGGGAGGGGTGGGAGGCTTCCGGCCAGCTGCCCGATTCGGAAATTATTGCAGGCGGGTCTGTCAGCTGGTCATAGGTCCCGTAAAAATTGCAGGGTGTCGACGCCGTCGGCGTAGTCTTCGAGGGTGGGGCGCTGGGCTTTTCCGAAGGGGATGGGGGCGGAACTGCCCGGGGCGGCGGATCTGTCGGTGGTGGCGGAGCCGGCGGTGGTGGCGGCGGTGGCTGAGCCGACGACGCACTGGATATCGGAATCCGCGCCGGTGGAGATGGAGGGGGATGGCCTGGTTTGTAGTATTGATAATGAAGTACGCTGATGGCGCTGAAGGGGGACTCGTTCTCTGTGAGGAGGATGGTCCCGTCGGTCATATAGAATTTTTTATTGAGGATGAGCAGGGTCAGCTGGTAGTCGTAGTTGTGCTTGTATTTGTTAAGGTCGGAGAGGTGATCGTATTTTTTGAAGGCTTCGAGCAGGGGGCGGAAGTCGTAGTTCTCCGGGACGTAGATCTGGGTCACGTTGCGGCAGCCAAGGCCAAAGTACTGGTTGACGTCGTCGGCGAGGGCTTCGAGCGCGGCCCCGCTTTCGTCGCCGGTGAGTATGGCCACTGAAGTGCGGTTGCGTCGAATGATATTGGGGTATTTTCCGAAATAGTAGTCGAAATAGCGGGCGGAGTTGTTGCTGCCCGTGGCGATATAGGCGTCGCAGCCGTTGAGCCGCTCCGCGAATTTGATATGGGTATTTACTTCCGGCTGTATACCCGCCATCCATTCCACGAGGTGGCGGATCAGGGACTCGTCGCGGGTGGATACCTTTATCTGCTGGTAGTGTCCTGAGATAAAAATCGACAGCATGTCGTGGAAGCCGACGAGTGGGATATTGCCGGCCATGATGAGTCCGATATTTTTGGGGGCCTTTTGTTCGGCTGGCAGGTCATATTTTTTCGCCCATGCCGCTAGCTTGTCCTTTTGCAGATATTCTTTAGCGATCTGCTGTATGGCGAGATGGATGAACTCCGGGATGAACCAGCCATTCTCTTTCGAGGCCTTGTATTGAACTGCTTCCCAGGCCGGTGCCGTGGAAAGCATGTAGTTTCCGAGTTCGGCCAATAAATCTATCCGTTGTTCGAGTTTCATAAAATCCACGCTATATTTGTGCACGCTGCAAAGGTACCATAAGGCTCTGAAAGACCCGGATCTTTTCAGGAACGGGATGGACCGAGGGACGTTCCCAAGGGAACCGAAGGGAACGAGCGAGAAAAGTAAGGGACGACGCTTTTCGAAGCTCTCCAGCGAAGTTCAGACGGAGGACAATTATTAGCGTTTTGCCGCAGATACGCTAATTTTTGGAAAAGCGTATCTTCGGCACGTATTCATCATATCTAAATTTTTGAAAAAATATGGCAATTAAAATAACAGAGGAATGTATCAACTGTGGTGCCTGTGAGCCGGAATGCCCCAATAATGCGATCTATGAGGGCGGGGTAGAATGGGCTGTAACGGACGGCACCAGTGTCAAGGGACCGTTCACCCTGCTCGATGGGACGGTTATCGACGCCAGCCAGCGGAATGCTCCGATCAGTGTCGATACTTATTATATCGTACCCAATAAATGTACAGAGTGTCAGGGATTTCACGAGGAGCCGCAGTGTGCTGCGGTTTGCCCGGTGGACTGTTGTGTGCCGGATGAGATGTACAAGGAGACGGTGGAAGAGCTGCTGGCCAAGAAGGAGAAGCTGCACCTGTAGAAGTTGGGGGAGGGGGCCGGCCCCGGAAATGCAGGCCGGTTGTGGATAAATTAGTAGTTGTTTTTTGGGAAAGTTTCCAAAAATTGGTACCTTCAGGTCAGTGTATTTTAGTTTACCAATGTAGCGGATGCTACATGAAAATAGGCGGGTGATATTTCCCGTCATAAAAGGGGTGAAGGGGATGTTTCCTTCACCTTTCTTATTTTTGGCCCGACGCTCCTTGTAGTTAAAAGTGTCGCGTCGGGCCAAAAATATCATATGCGTTGCGACCGAGGGGAGAGTCCCATCGGTACTCCCCTGACGAAGTTTATTTGATGGAGAGCATTTGGGGAAGCGCTGGGATGGCGCCCTGGGGAATGATTGAGGGAGTGGACACGGGGAAGTGGATACGGGGGGATGGGATTGTGGGGTTGGCCTGGGGTAATGAGGCGACCCGGGGATGGGATTGTGGGAGCGGCCCTGCACGGGGGATGGTGAGATTATGGGAGCGGCCCCGCACTGGGATGGTGGGATTAGAATAAACTACCTGCCTTTTTCGTTATTTTGCGCAAAATCATTTCTGTCAATGAAGCCAACCATTGCATTTGTTACCGGTGGTTATTCCGGGGAGTCGGTTATTTCCTACAAGAGCGCAATTACCATTCAAAAGAATCTGGACTATGACCGGTATACGGTGTATCGGATAGATATCACGCCGGAAGGGTGGTTTCATGAGCAGAGGGATGGAAAGAAGGTGACTGTAGACAAGAATGATTTCTCGGTATTGGTTGATGGGAGGAAAGTGCGGTTTGACGCGGTGTTGATCGGGATCCATGGGACGCCGGGGGAGGATGGGAAATTGCAGGGATATTTTGACATTTTGAATCTGCCCTATACCAGTTGTGATGCGGCTGTGTCGGCGCTGACCTTTAACAAACGGTTTACGGTGGCGGTGGCCGCCTTTAACGGGATCAATGTGGCGAGGTCGGTATTCCTGCTGAAGGGGCGGATCGGGAGCCCGGATGAGGTGGCGAAGAATTTGCAATTTCCAGTTTTTGTAAAGCCGAATAATGGTGGGTCGAGTATTGGGATGTCGAGGGTAAACTCGGCTTCCGAAGAGTTGGGGGCGGCAATTGAAAAAGCGTTTAAAGAGGACGACCAGGTACTGGTTGAGGAATTTATTTCCGGGAGGGAGTTTACGGTTGGCGTATTCCAGTCCAAGGGCGAGATCATCGTGCTGCCGCTGACGGAGGTGAGGAGCAAGAAAGAGTTTTTTGATTTTGAGGCGAAATATACGGCGGGGCTGAATGAGGAGACGACGCCTGCCGTAGTCGATGAGGCGATCGCGGAGAAGGTGAGGGCTGCTGCGCGGAAAATTTATAGAGTTTTTAACTGCCGGGGCATTATCCGGATCGATTTTATCTACAATGAGGCGAAGGCAGAACCGTTTATGCTGGAGATAAACACGGTGCCGGGCCAGAGCGAGGCGAGTATCGTGCCGCAGCAGCTGAGGGCGCTGGGCTGGACGCTGAAAGATTTCTATTCGGCGCTGGTCGACGAGGCGCTGGGAAGGAAATAAAATCTTTATTTTACATCGCCCGAGCGGTGGGTTAAGCCGGTCGGCTCATCTTAAAATTTGAATAGTGTTTAAATTTCTGACTAGTAAGCCACTCTGGGTCAATATATTAGCCGGTATAGTCGTGTTGTTGCTGTTATTGCTGCTGTTCCTGGGCTCGCTGGCCCTGCTGACCCAGCATGGCAAGACTATGCGGATTCCGACGGTGACCGGTCTTTCCTATACGGATGCTAAGAAAAGCCTTGAGACCCAAGGTTTTGACGTCCAGATACAGGATTCCGTCTATTCCGATACGATGAAGCCGCTGCAGGTGGTCAAACAATTCCCCGAGGCGGAAAGTCAGGTCAAGATCAACCGGACCATCTATCTCACGATCAACCGGGCCCAGGCTCCTTTTATCCAGATGCCCAATCTGGTGAGTATGAGTTTCCGGAATGCGGAGTCAATACTGAGGCAATATGGATTAAAGATCGGGGACACCATTTTCAAGCCCTATTTCGCGCGTAATTCGGTGTTGGAGCAGCAGTTCAAGGGCGATCCGATCAAACCCGGAACACAGATACAGCAAGGCAGTGCGATAACGCTGGTATTGGGCAACGGTATTGGCGGAGGCCAGGGTTTATAGTTCCCGACCTGTTCGGTCTGACCTATCTCCAGGCGAAGGGCCGTCTCGATTCTATGGACATATCCATTGGCGCCGTGGTCATGTCGAAGGATGTGCGGGACTCCGCGGAAGGCTATATCTACAAGCAGGCGCCGAACCAGATGGGGGATGGAGGATTGCCGAACCGCATCAAGCAGGGTATGGCGATCGATATATGGATCGGGGCGCAGCGGCCCTCGCGTGATTCCACGGCTCTGCAGTCTTCGCCGAGTGCGTATTAGAGTGGGGAGACGCGGCCGGACCAAGGATTGGGGGAGGGGCCCGGGGATTGGGTATTAGTTACTAATTTTACAAAAATTATATATGCAAGCTATTTCTGTTGAGGAAGTAAAGAAAAGATTAGATGCCGGTGAGTCGCTTAACCTGGTAGATGTGCGGGAACCCCACGAACATGCGGACTTTAATATAGGAGGTATCTTGTTGCCTCTGGGACGTGTACAGCAGTTGGATACCGATGAGATCGAGTCCTTGAAAAATGACGAAGTGATCGTATATTGCCGCAGCGGGAATCGCAGTGGAATGGCATCTATGATCCTCGAGTCGGCGGGTTTTACCAATGTGAAGAATCTCACGGGCGGGATGATGGCCTGGCAGGAGAGGATCGGGTCCTAAAAAGTGTCGCGCCCCTGGCGGGGTGGGGAAGGGTGAGGGCCCCCTGGTGAGGGCCCGTGTATAGATTATAATTTGATGTTGAGCGCCAGCATAAAATTGGTACCGGCCATGGGGAAGTAGAAGTTCTCCGTCACCACGCCGCCGCCATAGAACGAGCTGTAGGTATATCCGTTGGGCTCGTATTTCCTGTTCAAGACGTTGTTCAGCTGGAAGATAATGTCCATCTCGCGGATGGGGGCAAAGTTCAGCCTGTAGCTCATCCGAAGGTCCTGCACGTAGTAGTCGCCGAGTTTTCGCCCTTCGTTCTGCGTATTATCCATATACTCTTTACTCACATATTTGGCCGGAAGGTCGATCTCGTAGTGGGGAAAGGGAAAAAACTGTACGTTGGCTCCGCCGACGATTGCGGGGGAGAAGGCGATGTCGGGGTGGGCATGGAAATAGCTCTTCTGACCGCCATTATCGTAGTCGTCGATGTATTCGGTATAGTTCTTTATTTTGTTTCTGCTAAGCGCCAGATTACCGGAGAGTATCAGCCAGTCTGAAATTTTCGAGCTGCCCTGGAGTTCGACGCCGAGGCGATAGCTGCCAGGGATATTGGTCCTCGTATAGGCGCCTACGTTGTTGATCTTTCCTGTGAGAGCCAGCTGGTCTTTGTACTGCATATAGTAAACGGTAGCGCCCCATGAATAGCGTAGGGTCTTTTTTCAAAACCCAGCTCGAAGTCGTTGAGGGTCTCGGGTCTGGGCTGCTGGTCCATTCCGGCCTCGAAGTCGTCGCGGTTGGGCTCGTGGCTGGCGCGGGAATAAGAGAGATAGGCCTGCCATTCGTGTCCTGTATAGGTGACGCCTGCCTTGGGGTTGAAGAAGTCGTAGTGTTTGTTGATGAAGAGCGTCGGGTTGTCCTGGAAGCCTTCGAGGTCGTAGCCGATGCGCCGGTACTGCATGTCTGCGAAGGTCGAGAAATGGGTCGTCCACTGTTGCTGCCATTTCGCATAGACGTTGTAGTCGGTCTTGTGCGCGGGAATATTATAGTATTCGTAGTCTTTGGGGACGCCGCCATTTTGTGTCCATATGACGTTGGCATAGTGCTTGCCGTCATATTTGTCCCATCCGCCTCCGAGTGTCAGCTGAGTCTCGCGCTGTTTGTACTGGAGCGAGAACACGCCTCCATAAAAATAGTTATCCAGCCACTGCTGGCGGACCAGGTCGGTGGTTTGGGTAGTGTCGGAACCGACGATGGGGCCGACGAGGCCATAGTTGGCATAGTTGTCCTGCTCCTTATACTCCTCGTAGTAGCCTTTTCCCCTTGTCAGAAATGCGGCTGTATTGAAAGAGACGTTGTCGTTGACCTGGTGGTTGAAGAACAGCTGGTAGTGGTTTTGCAGGTAGTTATCGGTCTGGTTGGGATAGGTGAAATAGTTGTAGGTACGTCTTCTGGAATTGTAGAGATTCAGCGAGTCTGCGGTCGAAGCGTAGAGGTATCCTTCGCTGCCGGGGCCGGCGTTGTCGGCGTAGTGCTGGTCGAGGGCTGTCTTGTCGCCGAAGAGTTTGGCATCCGGAATTCCGTTCCATGCCTGGTAGGTCTTTTCCGTACCCTGGATAATATTAAAACGTAGGGAAGAGTGTTCGTCGATGTATGCGCCGGAGAGATAGAACGACTTGAGGTTGCTGGTGGCGCGGTCGATGTATCCATCGCTGCTTATGCGGGAGAGGCGGGCATCGATGGTGAAGTGGCCGTCGATGAGTCCGGAGCCGGCTTTTACGGTGTTCTTCCATGTCGTGAAAGAGCCAAAGCTGTTGTTGAACTCGGCGTATGGCTTTTCGTTGAATTCGTTGGTGGCGAAGTTGATGGTCGCCCCGAAGGCGCCCGCACCGTTGGACGAGGTGCCGACGCCGCGCTGGATCTGGATGCTGTTCACCGAGGAGGCGAAGTCCGGAAGGTCGACGAAGAAGATGCCCTGGGATTCTGCGTCGTTGTATGGGAGGCCGTTGATGGTCATGTTGATGCGGGTAGCGTCTGTACCACGGATATGGATACCCGTATAGCCAACGCCGTTGCCGGCGTCGGAGTTGACGATGACAGAAGGGGTCTGGTTGAGGATGAAGGGGATGTCCTGTCCAATATTGGTCTGTTCGATCTGTTTCTTCGTGATATCGGTTTTGGTGAAGGGTGCTTTCTCGCCGGCGCGGAGGGCCCTGACTTCGACCGGTTGCAGGAATAGTCTTAGGGAGTCGGGGGGACGGGCCGGCTGGGCCTGGGCCAGTGCGGTGGTGCCTGAGATGAGGAGGGCCAGAAATACGTGCAGCGTAGTAGAGATAGTCTTATACATAGTTAGTTCGCTTAAATAGTAAAATGGCGGGAATGCTGATGCGAAGGAGAGCTGTATAGACTGTTGCTGATCACCTTCCCTGCGCAGGCATTACCCTGATCAGGTTCACGGGTATTTTCTCAGCCTCCGCTATCAGCGGAAGCACCCCGAGGAATCTGAAATACCTGGCTAAATTGGCGCAGGCAGGCTGCAAAGATAGCCTATTTTTACTGTGGTTGTAACTTTTGGGGTGTGGCTGGCGTTCAATTTTTTATATAGTTTTGGACCGGGGGAGGGCGGACGCAACATTGTCCATGGTTGGTTGTCTTTAAAAAAAGCTGATTATGAAATACGTTTTCTTTTTATTGTTTACTGCCGGGTGCTTTCTGGTCCCTGTGGAGCGGGTTACGGCTCAGGATAATAAGGTCATCAACGACAAAAATGCGCAGAAGAGGGAGGTGAGGGGATTTCATGGTATCGAGATATCCGGTGGGATCGATCTATATCTGAATCAGGCAGGAGAGGAGGCGGTAGCCGTGAGCGCCAGTGAAGCGGAATGGAGGGACCGGATCCGTACGGAGGTGTTGGATGGCGTGCTGCATATCTATATGGACACCAAAGGATTTGGTTGGGGCGGTGGTGGGAACAGGCATTTGAAGGCCTATGTAGCCTGCCGGTCGATCGACAAGCTGAACGCGTCGGGAGGCAGTGACGTATATATCCAGGACGCGCTCAAGGGAGAAAGGCTGAATCTGGATCTGGCAGGTGGCAGCGATCTCAGCGGGAAGCTGGTTTTCGGGGAGCTGTCCGTGCATCAGTCCGGCGGGTCTGATACGCATGTCAGCGGAAGTGCGACCAGGTTATTCATTCATGCCAGCGGTGGCAGCGATTATCATGGCTACGAGCTGGTGTCGGACAATTGTCAGGTAGAAGCCAGTGGTGGAAGTGACGCGTATCTGACGGTAAACAGGGAGCTGGTCGCGACTGCGAGTGGAGGGAGCGATGTGCATTATCGTGGCAGCGGAGTGGTAAAGGAGTCGCATGCGAGCGGTTCGGGGAGTATAACAAGGAAAGATTGATCTATGAGTATGAAACAGTTGTTTTTCTTTTTGCTGGCGGGCCTTTCGGGGCTGGGTAGCTGGGCGCAGCAGACGATCGTTCACGATCCGAATGCGGTGGAGCGTCCTGTAAAGGGGTTCCATGGCATTGACGTGGGCAGCGCGGTAGACCTGTATCTCAGTCAGGGTGATGCGGAGAAGGTCGTTGTGAGTGCGCGGGACCCAAAGGTGAGGGACAGGATCGTGACGGAGGTCGTTGACGGCATACTTCGGATACGACTGGAGGGGAAGCATTTCAATATGGCTAATAACAAGCTGAAGGCCTATGTGTCGTTCACGGCGCTGGATCAGCTGATCATTTCGGGGGCGAGCAATGTGTATGTCGATGGTGTGATCTCAGGGGGGAAGTTGTCGATGAATCTTTCCGGGGCGAGTGATTTCAAGGGGGCCATCCGGGTGGGTGAGCTGTCGCTGGAACAGAGTGGGGCTTCGGATGCGCATATAACGGGAGTTGTAGAGGGGATGGCGGTAATGAGGCTGTCGGGCGCGAGCGATATAAAGGGGTATGATCTGAAAGTAGAGAAATGTGATGTTGCCGTCTCCGGGGCTTCGGACGCCCGGATCACGGTGAATAAGGAGCTGAAGGCAGATGCGTCGGGAGCGAGCAGCGTGTATTATAAGGGAGAGGGGATTATCTCGGAAGTAAGATCCAGTGGGGCGAGTACGGTAAAGAGGAGTTCGTAAAGAAGTTGGTGATTATGATAAGGCCCGGTTGCCGTGCGGATAGCAGGGGCTTCGGCCCTTTTGGGGGTGGGGCGGGGGGTGAGAAAAAGAATTTGTATTTTTTTGGTGGGGGAACTAAATGCATGTACCTTTGCCGTCCACATCGCGAAGTAGAGCAGCGGTAGCTCGTCGGGCTCATAACCCGAAGGTCGGTGGTTCGATCCCACCCTTCGCAACCAAATCGATGAAAAAAGGGGCCCTTGGCCCCTTTTTCGTTACAGGAGAGGAATATATTTGAACCATGAAAGTCGGATTTGTAAGCATTTTTGGGAAGCCGAATGCAGGGAAGAGCACTCTGCTGAATGCCCTTATGGGTGAGAAGCTGGCTATTGTATCCCCGAAAGTGCAGACGACCCGGCATCGTATCAAGGGGATATTGACGGAGAAGGACTATCAGATCATTTTTTCCGACACGCCGGGTATTATCGAGCCACGGTACCGGCTGCATGAGAAGATGATGCAGGCCGTCAAGAGCTCGCTGGAGGATGCCGATCTGGCCATCCTGCTGGTGGATATCCAGGATAATCCCGAGGAGAATGACCAGCTGTTCCAGGCGCTGAAGCTGAAGGCGCCGGCGATCGTCGTGCTGAACAAGCTGGACGGGGTGCCCCGGGAGAAAGTGGAAGAAGTTCGTGCCTATTTTGCGGAAAAGAATTATTGTAAAGTAGTGGTTGGGATATCTGCGCTGAAGAAGACGAATGTTCCCGAGCTGCTAAAGACGGTGTTGAAGTTCCTGCCTGAGGGTGAGCCCTTTTTCGAGGGGGATGACCTGACCGATCTGCCGGTGAAGTTCTTTGTCGGGGAGCTGATCAGGGAGAAGATATTCTTTTTATATGGGGATGAGATCCCTTATCAGGCGACGGTGCTGGTACAGGAGTTCAAGGAGAAGACGACGCTGACCAAGGTGAGGGCGGATATTATAGTGCAGCGGGAGTCGCAGAAGGGGATTATCCTTGGCGAGGCCGGGAAGATGATCAGGAAGCTGGGTTCGGAGGCGAGGAAGGATATCGAGGAGTTTATAGGACGGAAGGTTTTTCTGGAGCTTTTTGTGAAGGTCAGGCCGAAGTGGAGGGACACTGAGAATTTCTTGAAGGAGTATGGATATAGTTGAGGGGGAGAATAGGGGTGAAATGGGAGGAATCGAAGGGGATTATGTATAATTAATTAAGTTATGAGCGGATTTACAGTGGCCATTGTAGGCCGGCCCAATGTGGGGAAGAGTACTTTTTTCAATCGTTTGCTCGAGCAGCGGAAGGCTATCGTGGATGACGTGAGCGGCGTGACGCGTGACCGGCAGTATGGTGTGGCAGAGTGGGCGGGAAAGTCTTTCAACCTTATCGATACGGGCGGGTTTGTGCCGGACAGCGAGGATGTATTCGAGCGGGAGATCAAGAAACAGGTGCTGATCGCGCTGGAGGAGGCGAATGCCCTGATATTTATGGTCGATGCGGCGACGGGGATTACGACCCTGGACGAAGCGATGGCGGATGTGCTGAGGCGGACGGTCAAGCCTGTATTTCTTGCCGTCAACAAGGTGGACAACAGTGACAGGCTGCTGGAAGCGGCTGAGTTCTATAGTCTGGGTTTTGACGATATCTTTTTTCTTTCTTCGATGACGGGTAGCGGAACGGGCGAGCTGCTCGATGCCGTGACCGGGCTGATCACCGAGGAGCAGGAATTTGAAGGGGAAGAGGGGCTTCCGAAGTTTGCGATCATCGGGCAGCCCAATACGGGAAAGTCTTCGCTGCTAAATGCGCTGATCGGACAGGAGCGGACCATTGTGAGCGATATTGCGGGGACCACGCGGGACACTATCCATACCCGCTATAATCTGTTCCAGAAAGATTTTATACTGATCGATACGGCCGGGATCCGGCGCAAGACCAAGGTGCATGAGGATCTGGAGTTCTATTCCGTGATCAGGGCTATCAAGGCGATGGATGAAGCGGATGTCTGTCTTTTGCTGCTGGATGCGTCCAAGGGGGTCACGGCGCAGGACCTGAATATCTTCAGCATGGCCATCAAGAAAGGAAAGGGGATCGTTGTGCTGGTCAACAAGTGGGATCTGATCGAGAAGGAAACTAATACGGCCAGGGACTATGAGAAGAATCTGAAAGAGCGTCTGGCTCCATTTACCGACCTGCCGATCCTTTTCGTCAGCGTGCTGGAGAAGACCCGGATCTTCCGGGCAGTAGAAGCGGCGCTGGAGGTATTTGAGAACAAGCAGCGCAAGGTGCCTACGGCGCAGCTCAACGAGGTGATGCTAAAAGCGGTGGAAGCCTACCATGCGCCCGTAGTGCGGGGACATCCGCTGAAGATAAAATATATCACACAGCTGCCGACGCATGTGCCTTCATTTGCTTTCTTCTGTAATTTCCCGGACGATGTAAAGCAGCCGTATAAGAATTATCTGGAGAACAAGCTGAGGGAAAACTTTAATTTCAAGGGGGTGCCGGTGCGGCTATTCTTCCGGAAGAAGTGAGGTCGTAAACTACGGAATGGGGTTTGGAAAAATTAGAGGGATTTTCCTAATTTGCGCCGCAAAGAAATTTCCATGAAAAAAGTATTTGTCATTATTGCCGTAGCTGTGGCTATGGCTGCCTGCAACAACAGTGCAGGCGCTGATGGGGCCGCTTCTCCGACAGCAGCTGCTGACAGCGCTACGAGGATGGCCGCGGATTCCGTCAAGGCTCCTGCTGATTCTTCTTCGATGAAGAAGGACAGTGCCAGCAAGGACACTACAAAGAAGATGTAGTTCGATCCGCACTTACAGGAAGGAGATGATCTCTTCTATTTCCTTTCTGTATTTCTTCAGGTTTTCTTTCTCCTGTCTTATAAAACTATTGTCTTTCAGTTTGCCGATGACGGCGTCCATTTCTTCCGGTGAGTCATAGACCATCTGGCGGAAGGGGTTGCTATAGTCTTTTGCGCGGGTCGTGTAGATCTCTTTGGTCATCCATTCCTTTGTGCGGAGACTTTGTTCGAGCAGACCCTTCAGTGCGATGGGCTTGCTGCGGCGGAGGGAGATGCCGGTGCTTTCTCTTAGCGCGGCGAGTGCGTGCTGTAGCCGGTCGGCGCTGTATTGTTCGTTCTGCTGGCGGTAGAACTGGTGGATCTGGTCCCAGCTCTTTATGCGTCCGCTGTGGATCTGGTCGATGAGTTTTTGCATCTCCGATTCGCGGATGAGCTGTCCGCCGGCGTTGACCCAGTCGGCCAGGGTCAGGCTGGAGGGGACGGCCTGCTGCAGCGCTTCGAAGCTGCCGATATTCTTTTCCTTTATAAGAAGCAGCAGTTGGTTGACTGCGTGGTGTACGATGAGTTCGCGGAACAGGGTCCAGGCCTGTACGACTTTTATGAGGCGTACTTTGCGGTCGCCGTTCTCCCACCCGTAGGCGAAGATATCGAGCTGGCCTACTTTTTCCGGGTTGTTGGCGAGCAGTTCGGCTCCGATCGCGATGTATTCGTCGGAGGTCTGTTTTTTTCCTCCGCGTCCGGTTTGCAGGGCGTAGGCCTGGCCGGTGAATTTTTCGAGCAGGTGGATGGCCCGCAGGGTTTCGTTGATGGAGTCGGGGGCAAGGTAGTTGAACTCCAGGTTCTGGGTCTTGTCGGTGCGTTTGTCGCGGTCGATATATTTCCAGGAGTTGCGGGCGAGCGCATACATATTGTGGAGGAACCAGTATGCGGGCATTACGATGAGTTCGTCCTTGCTGACGTCGTTGGCGATGAGGCTGAATGGCACCGGGATGTCGAGTTCCGCGGGGTAATCGCCTTTGGCCAGGATCGAGAAGGAGGCGAAGCGCGAGTTGTGTTTGAGGCTGACGCAGAGGCACGGCCAGAAGCCGCGGCCTGCGATGATCTCGCCATCGGGGCTTCTCGAGTTGTGGTTGGACCCGATGGTGGCGCCGGCGGCCATATTGCTCTGCCCCATTACGAGGGCAGCGCAGAGGAAGGAATTATTATGGTGCTGCTCGTGTGCCGGGAAGATAAGTGAGTTGAGCACTTCGCAGCAGGAGATGGTAGCATTGTTGCCGAGATAGGAGTTGATGAGACGTGCGCCGTATTTCAGCTGGGAGTGGGAGGCCATGATGAAGCGGACGGCTTTGACCCCGTAGAAGATACGACAGCCGACGCCGATGATGCCGTTGACCATTTCGCATCCTTCACCTATCTGGGATTTGGCGTCGGGGGAGGAGTTGATGGTCAGGTTCTTCAGCTTGTTGGCGCCTTTGAGGTAGGCGTCGCTGCCTATCCAGACGTCTTTTATGATCTTGCAGTTCTTGATGACGGTGCGGTCGCCGACCTTGCCGTAGTATCCGCGTCGGGCGTCGAAGGCGGCGGCGGTAAATTCCTTGAGTTTTTCCTGGAGGACTTCGTCGTCGCGGAAGCGGCTCCAGATCCATGCGTCTCCGGGTAGCATGCCGTTGAAGGGGATGATGGATCGCCCACCGTTTTCGTTGCACACTTCGAGCCAGATCCGGATGGATTCTTCTTCGCCTTCCTTGAGGATGCCGTTGCCGAATTTGGCGTGGTCGGTGGTGGTCAGTTCGTTGGTATTGACGATCATGACCTCGTTGCCGATGATATAGTGGGAGAGGTAGTTGGTGTTGTCGATGCAGACGTTGTCCCCGAAGTCGCAGCTGATGATGGTGCTGTTATAGAGGCCGACGGGGCGGCGGAGGTCGTGAAACTCGAGGTATAGCGGGTCGAGTTTGCCGATGCGGACCAGGCCGAAGAATTTGCAGTTCTGCACGAGTTCGGGCGTGAAGGCGTCCGAGACGAGGATATGGTTCCAGTTGGCGGAGGTGTTGCGGTTTCGGACCAGTACCTCTATTTCGTAGGCACTCAGCTGGCGGTAGCCGATGCCGCTGCGGTTCTGGATATTGCGCAGGTGGTATTCGTCTTTACCTTTTGGTAAATAGCGGCTATCGATGAATTGGTAACCCAGGGAATCGATAGGGCTCTTCTTTATTTCGTTCATCTTTTGATGTTGTATCGTTCCACTTATTAAATGTTGCCTTCCTGGAGGTAGGTGACCCTTTATTCCACGGTCACGCTCTTGGCCAGGTTGCGGGGCTTGTCGACGTCATAGCCTTTGGCCACGCCGATATAGTAGGCGAGGAGCTGCATGGGAATTACGCTCAGGATTGGGGCGACGAGCTCGTCGGTTTCGGGGATCGATATGTAGTCGTTCGCCATTTTTTCGATGATCTCGTCTCCCTGGCTGATGACGGCGATGACCTTTCCTTTTCTGGCTTTGATCTCCTGGATATTGCTGACGATCTTTTCGTGGTAGGAGTCTTTTGTCGCAACGAATACGACGGGGAGGTGTTCGTCGACGAGGGCTATAGGGCCGTGTTTCATTTCGGCGGCTGGGTAGCCTTCGGCGTGGATATAGCTGATCTCTTTTAATTTCAGGGCGCCTTCGAGGGCGACGGGGAAGTTGTATCCGCGTCCGAGGTAGAGGGCGTCTGCGGCGTCTTTATATTTTTCCGCGAGCTGTTGTATGGGTTTGGCGAGCTGAAGTACTTCTTTTACTTTTTCGGGCATGTTGTGAAGTTCGGCGAGCAGCTGCATGTAGCGGGTGGTGTCGATGGTGCCTTTCTCCTTGGCGACCTTGAGGGCGATCATGGTCAGGACGGTCAGCTGGGCGGTGAAGGCTTTGGTGCTGGCGACTCCAATCTCGGGGCCGGCGTGCGTGTAGGCGCCAGCGTTGGAGATGCGTGCGATGGAGGAGCCGACGACGTTGACCACGCCCATGATGAAGGCGCCGTTCTCTTTGGCTTTTTCGATGGCGACGATGGTATCGGCGGTTTCTCCGCTCTGGGAGATGGCGATGATGACGTCGCCGGGGTGGATCACGGGGTTGCGGTAGCGGAATTCCGAGGCATATTCTACTTCTACCGGTATGCGGCAGAGTTCTTCGAAGATGTATTCGGCTACGAGGCCTGCGTGCCAGCTGGTGCCGCAGGCGACCATAATGATGCGGTTGGCTTTGGTGAGTCTTTCTATGTTCTGCTGGATCCCGGCCATCGTGATGGTGCCCTTGGTGACGTCGAGGCGGCCTCTGAGGCAGTCAAAGATGGTGTCGGGCTGTTCGAAAATTTCCTTCAGCATGAAGTGGTCGTAGCCGCCTTTTTCAATTGCTGCGAGTTCGAGGTCGAGCTTTTGGACGTAGGGGGTAAGTTTTTCGTTGCCGAGATTTTTGAGGATGAGCTCGTCGGGTTTGAGGATGGCGAGCTCGTAGTCGTTGACGTATACTACTTCTTTTGTGTATTCGATGATGGGACTGGCGTCGGAGGCGAGGAAGTGTTCGCCTTTTCCGATGCCGATGACCAGCGGGCTGCCTTTGCGGGCGGCGATGATGGTGTCGGGGGATTCCTTGTCGAGAAGGACGATGACGTAGGCTCCGACGACGCGTTTGAGGGCGATGCGGACGGCTTCTTCGAGTCCGCAGTTGTTATTTTTCTGGATGTCTTCGATGAAGTTGAGGAGGACCTCGGTGTCGGTATCGCTTTTGAACTGGTATCCTTTACGGCTGAGTTCGTTCTTGAGCTGGGTATAGTTCTCGATGATGCCGTTGTGGATCATGGCGAGGCGGCCGCTGGCTGAGCTGTGGGGGTGGGCGTTGCGGTCGTTGGGTTCGCCGTGGGTGGCCCAGCGGGTGTGTCCCATGCCGGCGTTGGCGTGGAGGTCTTTGCCGACGAGGCTGTCTTCCAGTTCGGCTACTTTGCCTTTCTTTTTATAGACGCGGAGGTCGTTGTTGAGGAGGGCTACGCCGCTGCTGTCATAGCCGCGGTATTCGAGGCGTTTGAGACCTTTCAGGATGATGGGGTAGGCTTCCCTTGGACCGATATAAGCGACAATGCCACACATAGAATATTATTTTTTTGCAGGTTGTTCAGGTGGTTTAGCCCGATTATGAGCCGCTGGAAGCGGCTCGGCCGCAAGGCCAATCATTAGCGGTTTGCAGGAATAGGGTTATTTTTGTGTAAGCCCTATTCCTGCAAAATTTTAGCCGGGGCAATATTAGCCAATTATCTTTAAATAAAGCAAAAGGGCTTCCCTTTTTGGGAAGCCCCTGATAAACGTGTCGATTATAGATTTAATTGTATTTGTTCTTCCAATATCCTTCGATCCATACCCAGCCGGCGTCGGTGTTCTTCCAGTGTCCTTTTACCCAAACCTTTTCGGAGGAGCGGGAGGACTGTCCGGAAGAGGGGTGTTCGTTGGTTCCGGGACGGTTGGACAGTGTCGTGTCGTTGGGGTTGGAATAATTGTCATTATTACTGTTGTTCCCGTTATAGTTGTCGTTGTAGTTGTCGTTGTTGTTACGGTCGGGCTGGTAGTTATTGTCCGGCTGTTGCTGTTGTTGTTGTGGCCGGTGAGATGGGGTGCCGTCGCCGTACGGGTCTTCGGGGTCGTCGAAATCTTCGTCGTAGTAGGGCGCGGGTGCTATTGTGGGGGGATAGGCGTAGTAGGGATAGCCGTAGCCACCGTATCCATAGGGGTATCCGTACCCGTAGGGGTAACCGTACCCGTATCCGTACCAGGGCCAGCCCAGGCTGAGACCGAGGCCCCAGCCCCAGCCGCCATAGCCGCGGTAGCCTCCGTAGTAGCCACCGCGATAGCCTCCGTAGTAACCACCATGGTAGCCGCCATAGTATCCACCGCGATAGCCGCCGGCGTATCCGCCGCGGTAACCGCCGCGATAGCCGCTGCCGATATAGGTGTGGGAGCCGCTGATGGTTCTGGCGCTGCCTGAGTAGCCGCCTCTGAAGCCGCTGACGCTGCGGGTGCCGCCACCCCCGAATCCGGTGGCAGTTCTGAAACCTCCGCCGCCGCCGAATCCGCTGGAGCCCCTGAAGCCTCCGCCGGAAGAATGGATGCCGCCGCCGCCACCACCGCCTCTGAAGCCTCCGCCACCGCCGCCTCCGCGACGTTGTGCGAATGTGGGTGTGACGGACATACCGGCGAGGACTAAAATGAATAGGGGGATTAATATTCTCGGGTTCATAACACGCATTTAGTATGTGCTGGAAAAACGCTTTAACAAAAATTAGCGTATTTCCAGCAAAGCGCTAATGATTGTCCTTTGGATGAGGCCCTTCCGGGGCCTCCTGTAATGTAAAGTACGGCTATTAGACCGGGGCCGGCTGCCAAGGTTTAAAGAATGACCGTTCTTTAACAAATGCTTCTTTTGTTGATGTTTTATCCGCTGGTGATCAGTGTATTGTGCATGATTATGAAGGCGACAGAGAAATAGATCACCAGCCCTGTGACGTCGACGAGGGTAGCTACGAAGGGGGCGGATGAAGTGGCCGGGTCGGCGCCGAACTTTTTAAGAACAATGGGCAGCATACTGCCGGCGATGGTACCCCATAGAACGACCCCGATGAGGGAGAAACCGACGGTGAAGGCCAGGACTACAGCGTGGGGGTCATAGGTGTGGAAGATCATATTCCAGAGAATGATGCGGGTAAATCCGATGATGCCGAGGACGGCGCCGAGCATGAGACCTGACATGAGTTCGCGGCGGATGACGCGGAACCAGTCTGCGATGGTGATCTCGCCGAGGGCCATTGCCTGGATGATGAGGGTGGAGGCCTGCGAGCCGCTGTTGCCACCGCTGCTGATGATGAGCGGGACGAAGAGGGCGAGGACTACGGCCCGGGCGATCTCGTCTTCAAAATAGGCCATTGCAGTGGCGGTGAGCATTTCGCTGAGGAAGAGGACGATGAGCCAGACGACCCTTTTCTTGAATAGTTTCAGGATCGGTATTTCGAGATAGGGTTCGTCGAGGGCTTCCGTACCACCGATCTTCTGGATGTCTTCGGAGAATTCTTCCTGGGTGATCCAGAGGACGTCGTCGATGGTGACGATGCCGAGGAGGATATTATTATTGTCCAGTACGGGGAGGGCCACGCGGTTGTTCATTTTGAAGGCTTCGCTGGCGGTCTCCTGGTCGTCATTGACGTTGAGGGCGATGTAGCGGTTGTCGATGACGTCTTCGATCTTTTTGTCGGGATTGGCGAGGATGATCTCGCGGATCCGGACGTCGTCGATGAAGATGCCCTTGTCGTCTACGACGTAGATGACGTCGATGGTTTCGCTGTCTTTGCCGACTTCGCGGATGTGTTCGATGACTTCTTTTACGGTCCAGTCCTTTTCGACGGCGATGTAGTCGGGGGTCATGAGGCGGCCGACGCTGCGTTCGGGGTAGCCGAGCAGGGAGAGGGTGATCTTTCTTTCTTCGGGGTCCAGGGTTTTGATCAGCTCTTTCACCAGCTTCACTGGGCAGTTCTTCGAGGAAGGAGGTGCGGTCATCGGCGGAGAGGTCATTGAGCAGTTCGGCTGTCTTGAAGGCGGGTAGTTCTCCTATGATGCGTTTCTGAGTGGGTACGTCCAGGATCTTGAAGGTGCTGGAAGCCCGGTGGATGCTGAGATTGGCGACGATCTGGGTCTCGTATTCGGGGAATTCATAGATCAGTTCGGCCACGTCGCTGATGTTCTGGTTGTTCAGGAATTCCCTGATGGCCAGTACGTCCTCGGACTGGATGATCTCGGCGAATTGGTCATTTGCATCAATATGTTCGACTTCGGAAGACATAGGTCAAACCTACGGCAAAATGTTAATTCTCCCAAAGGAAAAGGGGGTGTCCCGTGAAGAGGGGGAGAATGAAAAGGGGTGTCCCTTAGGGTTGGGGGTGTTTCCGCGGAGTCCCGTGTTTGGGTGTTCTATTGGGGTGTGGGGCCGGGTTTTGAAAAAGTGGTAACTTGTTCCGCTAAAATTAAATGGTTTGATACTGCCTCAATTGTTTATTGCGCCAAGCGGGGAGATGGGACGGGGTGTGTTTACGTCGGTTGCTATTAAGAAGGGGACTGTGATCGAGGTTTCGCCGGTGATCGTTATGACGGCGGAGGAGCGGGTTCTTCTGGACCGGACCCTGCTGCACGATTATATTTTCGAGTGGGGTTTGAGGAAGAAGGGGTGCTGTATGGCGTTGGGCTATGTGCCGCTGTATAACCATTCTTACCGGTCGAATTGCGAGTATGATATGGACTATGACCGGCAGTTGATATCGGTGAGGACGGTCAGGGCGATAAAAGCGGGCGAGGAGCTTTTTATCAATTATAACGGGGATTGGGATAATGAAATGCCGGTGTGGTTTGATAAAGGCGGGGAGTAGGGAGTATGATCCCCTGCGACGTGATCGTCGCAGGGGATGTTAATAAAGGGAGTGTTGTTTATTTACGCCGTTTGCTGATGACGGGCGCGAATTTTAGGGCGAAGGTGACGCCGACGCTGCTCATCGACACCTGTCCGAAGCCAATGTTCCGGGAGGGCAGTTTGATATAGGGCGCGATTAGCAGGGACAAGTCGTCGCTGATGCCGGTCTCTACGCCGAGGGAAAGATTGACGGAGGAAAAGAGGTTGCTGCTGTTGTTGGAATAGTTGAAGCTTTTGCATTCTTCGCGCGGACCGAATGCATTAAAATAGTAATTGCAGTTCTCCCTGGTCATGAAATATGACGATAAGCCGGCGGTCGCGAAGAAGAGGGTATTGCCGGCAACGCTAAAGTCATAGCGCAGATTCAGCGGAATCTCCAGCATGCTGAATGATCCTTTTACAAAGTCCAGATTATGGATGCCGTTGGCGCGGTAGTAGTCGTATGGGGCGTGGTAGTCCTGTGCCCGGGCGGCGTAGTTCTTCCGGTCGAGGAGGAGGCCCGTGCTCAGGTACCAGCGGTTGGCGAACTGGTAGTCGAGGGTGAGTCCGATGGTGCTGCCGGGTTTGTCTCCGGCCAGAGAATTGACGGAAGAGAAATCGGGCGCCAGGAGAGGCCGAACTGGAGCCGCCGGTTGATGCGGAGGCTTTTGTTCTTGCCGATCTGTATCGTTGATTTAGCTGTGTATGCTCTAAGGGCTGAGTCGTCGATCGCGGCCCGTTGCTGGAGGCGGCGGGGTTTTGGCAGATTGGCGTGGGTCAGCTCGCGGGGGAGTTGACGGTGGGTTTGGCCGGGTTGGCTGAACCCCCGGTTGTGGTGTTCCGGCCAATGGTCGCCTCGGTTGTGTTGTTGTTGGTGGCGACGGTGTTTTTGTCCGGGGTGCCGGTGTTTTTGTCCGAACCGCCGGAATTTCTATCGGGTTTGGTGGGGGTGAGTTTGTGGTTGCGTGTTCTGTTGCCGGACGAGTTTGCGGGGGATGACCCGACGGTGGATTTGGGGGCGGAGCCAGATGTGGAATTGCGGGTTGACCCGGTGGCGTAGGTTCGGGAGGTTGTTCCGGTGGTGGAGGTCCCGGAGGAAATTCCGTTGGTGGCTGTTGAGTTGGGGTCTGCGGATATGGCAGAGGGGGTGGTAGTCACTGCGGGTTCGGTGGTAGATGAGGGGGCCTGGCCGCGTTGCCTGAGGTGGCGGCAAGCTGATGGGGTGACGGCCGCGTTGCCTGAAGTGGCGGCAGCACTGGATTGGGTGGCCGGATTGGAAAGGTTCGCCGGGTTGTTTTGGGCGCCGGTTGCTGTGGTCCGGGGACTGGCTGCGGCGGTGGATTCGGCTGTTGCGGACGAGCTGACGGAAGGAGTAGAGTTTATGCTATGTTCTGAATTTTTGGGTAGAGAAATAGACTGGTTTGCGGAGGTCGTTGCCGTGGGGGGACCGCCGGAGGGTTGGTTTTGTGCCGGATGGTGGTTCTTAGCGGCAAAGAAAATGACGCCGGCTACCAATAAGATGGCGGCAGGTGTAAAGTAAAAGGGAAAACGGCGGAAGCCGCGCAGGAGGCCCGAGCCGGTCTTCCCCAGATCGGCATCGAGCCGGGGCGCCAATTTTTCCCGAGGACCGGGGGCCTAAGATGTCTCCCGGGTCATGTTCCCGGGCCGCCTCTCGACTCAGGCGGTCCAATTCTTTATCGGAGAGGTTTAACATAAGCTAAATGGTCAGTTTTTTTTATAAGGATTTTTCTAAGGTTTTCTCTGGCTTTTGAGAGATTGGATTTGGATGACCCGATGGAGATCCCGAGGTGTTCTGCTATTTCTTCGTGGGTCAGTCCTTCTATAACGAACAGATTGAATACGGTGCGATAGGCAGGGGACAGCTGCCGGATGGCCTCTATTATCTCTTTGTAGGAGAGGATATCGATGCCCGTCTCCTGTTTGTCAGCGATATTCTCTGCGTCTTCGGACAGCATCTGGCCGTTGATGTAGGATGCGTTTTTCCGATAGTGGTCGATGCAGGTATTGACCAGGATACGTTTGAACCAGCCCTTGAGCGACGCGAGGACGTCGGAGTGCCGGGTTTCTTCGAACTGATGTATGTTTTTGAAAAGCTTGATAAACCCTTCGTTCATGATCTCTTCCACTTGTTCCAAATTATTTTGATACCGGTAACAAATTTTCACGGCATAGTCCCTGAGCGCGTTGTAAAGCTCTTTTTGGCTTGCACGGTCGTTGGAACGGCAGCCTTCAATTAAGGTCGTTATTGGCGTGTGTCCTGTAATCAATTCGGGTTTGCTGTAGTTGAGTGGTAGATAATAACAACGCGCAAACTAGTCGTCCTAATCCGATAGATACGCAAATGAAATGTTAATGGTTGCTTCAAAGTGGTAGGGAAAAGAATTGTGCCGGTGAATGGTGAGGGTGAGCGGGTTATCGCGGCGGGTGGGCGCTGGGTGACAGGGGGAAGGTGTGGCGCTAGCGCGGCAGGCGGGTGCAGGTGACGGCGATGTCGGCCCTGAGGCTGACCTGGGCCTGGATACCGTTTTCAGTGGCCTGTAAGCCAATCATTTTCAATTGTTTCACTTCGCCGGTGGTGAAGATGCCGGGGGCGATCGTCCTGTTGAGCTGGGCGTTGAGGGTGGGGAGGTTGGCTTTTAGCAGGGCGGCGAGGTCGAGGAAGCTGTTGCCTTTGACGTTCTCGCGGATCTTGTTCTTGAAGAGGATGCGGGCGAGTTTGATAGCGAACTCTTTGCTTTTCAGCTCGTACTGGATATCGGGTACGCGGAGTTCCTGTTTGGTGGTGTCGAGGGTGGGGGTGCCCCAGACGGAGAATTGCCCTTCGTGGCTGCCGCCAAAATCGACTTCCATTTTTATTTTATGGTGGGGCATGCTGCTGACAGTGAGAGTTTTAAGGATCACTTTCTGCCCTGGTATTCAAAGGTCCTGTTGCGGAACGAGTCGTTGAGGAGCTTGTTGATAAATGCATAGTCGTATGTGGCGGGGAGGTAGAGGGTGACGCCGCTGCGATTCGCGCCGCTTTGCAGGGGTGGAAGTGGAGGCAGTCTGACGGGGTTGCTACTGTCGGATCCAAGCTGTGGCGCGCAGCTGATGCCCATGCTGATATTGAAGGTATCCCTGAGGTAGTTGAGGGTGCCGATGCGCATGGCGGTGGGATTGACGGCGAGGTAGCCGTATGGACCGATGGCTATCTTTTGCCAGGCTTTTGTGGCGCTCTGGTGGAGATTGCCGGAGAAGTTCATTTTCGCAATGGAGACGTCGAGTGTTTTACAGAATGCGTTTACTGAGGAGCCGATACTGTCCAGGCTCTGCTGGGTCATATCGATGGAGAAGACGGACATGGTACAGCGGTCGAGTGCGTTCAGCTTGTCGAGGCCGGAGGCGGTATGCAGGCGGTAATCCGGCTGAAAGCTCAGCTGGGTGCTGAATGAGAGGTCGACGCGGCGCATGGGCTCTTTGTCGAATCCGCAGTAGCCGGAGACCCAGGGCGAGACGGGTTTGTCGTTGACGCAGAGGCAGCGTCCCCCGCCACCTGGTAGTGACCCTGGAGGGCGACGGAAAGCCTGTTGTTTACGCATTGAATGGTAAAGCCTGAGCGAACAAACCGGTATTTGTATCTAAAGTCGCAGGAGGTCTGCAGGTAGCCTGGCCAACCTGTGGATATGAATTCTTTTGGTGTAAGGGAGTCTGCGGTGGCGATAAGTGGCTGCCCGACGATTTTGATGGGCAGGTCGATTTCTGAAGGAGGGAGGGCGGGCAGCGCGTCCGACGCGGGGACGGGTGCCGGTGGGGGCGTGGATATTTTTTGGAGGGTCCGCAGGACGTAAGAGCCAGGGTAAAGATCAGGAGCCATTGGGAAAAGGAGAAGAGGCGGCGATGGGAGGTCATGCGTGAAAATACTATTTTATTGCAGTAGTGGCCTCCTTTTTAGTGTTATCAATGATGTCGAGCAGGCCGTCGGAGAAACGGTCTTCGGTGACCTGCCAGAACATGACCCCACCCAGCTGTTTGTGCATGGCGTAGAGCGTCTTGAGGCGGATGGAGGTGGAGTCGTCAAAGGTGGCAAATGTCTTTTGTCTCGCGTTGTAAGCGTAAGGAGCCTGGGCTACCGGATCCCAATGGTATACGTAGCCGCTATCCGGCGACAGTTGCGTGGCCTGGTTCCGGTAGGGTACTCCCCTCTGGAAATGGCAGTTCTGGTAGAGTCCGTTGTTCGTGCTGTCTGCGTCTGCGAAGATACGGGCATAGAAGGCCAGGCCGATGGCGATCTTTTTCATCGGGACGCCGACGGAGTCGAGGAAGCGGACGGCATGGTCGGTGGATTCGATCTGTTCGGGTGTGGAGTAGAGGGCGGTGTGGTGGCCTGTTCGGGTGCTGTAGCCGTTGACGAGGTCGTAGCTCATCAGGTTGATATAGTCGATCAGGGGTGTAACCTGCGTCCAGTCGATGGATGTGCGGAGATAGTCTGTAAAGCCACCCGCCGCGAAGCTGATGAGTTGTTTCCTGCCGAGCTGGCGGCGGAGGAGTACTATCAGGGCGGTGAAATTGTCTTTGTCTCCGGGAGTATAGGCATAGCCGGGAACGTTCTCCAGCGCGGGATATTCCCAGTCGAGGTCGATGCCGTCGGTATGGAAGAAGTTGGTGAGGTCTTTTACGCTGGCAACAAATTCTTTGCGGCCGCTGTCGGTGGAGAAGACGTCGGGGCATGTCTTACAGCCTCCCCAGCCGCCGAGTGAGAGTATGACTTTGAGCCGCGGATTCTTTTCCTTCAGGCTGACGAGGTGCCGGATGATGGCGCTGTCGCCCGCGTTATTTACGGAAAGCTGATTGCCTCTAAGGTGGCAGAAGCTGAAGATGATATGGGTTAGTTTCTGCGTGGGAAAGCTGTCGATGGCGGTGTTGCGGCCGGCGTAGTAGCCGATGACGGCGAGGTCGCCCGCATGATGGGAGCGGTGAGACTGAGCGTTGCCCAAAAATGGGATAAGGACGGCTAAGAATATGTACAGCAGGGGGCGCATAAGCACGGGTTTTTCGAACTGTGAGTGTCTAATATAAGAGGATTGTAATGCCGGACCAAAAGATTAACGGTATATTTAGAGGCAATAAAAAATTACTTATGGAAAGGGGTAACGCCTGGCGACGCCGGGATTTTTTAGCAATGGGACTGGCGGTTATGGCAGGGGGAAAGGGTTTTGAGCGTGGAGGGGGTTTTGTGCGGGACGGGGGTGTCAGGCAGTCTGCCGGGCGGGCGATGACTATCCGCCAGGTGATCGACAGTCTGCAGGCGGATATTCCGGGGACGCCATTTCCGAAGACGGTGGATACCATAAAGGCGGGCGATCAGGACCAGGAGGTAAAGGGTATGGTGACGACGATGTTCGCCACGGATGAAGTTATAACGAAGGCTGCGGGGCTTGGCGCCAATTTTATCATCGCGCACGAGCCGACCTTTTACAGTCATACGGACGAGACTGGCTGGCTGGGTAACGATGAGGTATTGAACTACAAACGGTCGTTGCTGGATAAGCACGGGATCGTGGTATGGCGTTTTCACGACGGGCTGCATGCGCACACGCCGGATGGGGTTCGGTTCGGGGTTGTGCAGGTACTTGGGTGGGAGAAGTACTATAATTTCGACGATCCTCCTCTGGTAGAGTTGCCAGCGATCACGCTACAGGAGATGATCACGCATGTGAAGGAGAAACTGGGGATCGACAAGCTGAAGTATATCGGCGATCCGGCGCAGACGTGCCGGCGCATCGCTCTGATGCCTGGTGCGGCGGGCGGGCAGAGGCAGATAGGAACGATACAGAAGTATAGGCCGGACCTGCTGATCTGCGGGGAGCTGAATGAGTGGGAAACGAGCGAGTATGTCCGGGATGCCCGTTACCAGGGCCGGAAGCTGGGGCTTATCGTGCTGGGGCATGCGGTCAGTGAGGAGCCCGGGCTGGAGTGGCTGGTGCCGGTGTTAAAGAAGAAGGCGCCGGGTATAACGGTGACGCATATACCCTCGGGCGATGCGTTCTCGTGGGGTTAAAAGAGTCGCCCCGCGTGTGCGGGGCGACCTGGAGTTTATTTTGCGAACTGTGATCTGATGACGTTGAGCGCTCCGCCTGCTTTGAACCAGCCGATCTGCTGTTCGTTGTAGGTATGGTTGAGGCTGATCTCGTCCTTGCTGCCGTTCTTGTGGTTGAGGACCATGGTCAGCGGTTTGCCGGGAGCGAAGCTGCCGAGTCCGATGATGTCGATGCTGTCGTCTTCCTGCACTTTGTCATAGTCTTCCTTGTTGGCGAAGGTGAGGGCGAGCATGCCCTGCTTCTTCAGATTAGTCTCGTGGATACGGGCGAAGCTGCGGACTACGATGGCGCGTACGCCCAGGTGGCGGGGTTCCATTGCGGCGTGTTCGCGGGAGGAGCCTTCACCGTAGTTCTCGTCACCTACGACGACGGAGCCTACGCCTTTTGCCTTGTAGGCGCGGGCGGTGGCGGGTACCGGACCGTATTCGCCGGTGAGTTCGTTCTTAACGCTGTCGGTCTTGTCGTTGAAGAAGTTGACTGCGCCGATGAGCATGTTATTCGAAATATTATCGAGGTGGCCGCGGAATTTCAGCCAGGGGCCTGCCATAGAGATATGGTCGGTGGTACATTTTCCTTTTGCCTTGATCAGCAGTCTGAGGCTTTTGAGGTCGGTACCTTCCCATGCGGCGAATGGTGCAAGCAGCTGGAGGCGCTGGGAGTCGGATTTTACTACGACCTGAACGCCGCTGCCGTCTTTTGCGGGAGCCTGGTAGCCCGGGTCGTCGACGGAGAAGCCTTTGGGAGGCAGTTCTACGCCGGTGGGTTCGTCGAGCATAACGTCTTCACCTTTTTCATTCTTCAGCTTGTCCTTCAGGGGGTTGAAGGTGAGGTCGCCGGCGATTGCAAATGCCGTTACGATCTCGGGGCTTGCGACGAAGGCGTGTGTGCTTGCGAGGCCGTCGTTGCGCTTGGCGAAGTTCCTATTGAAGGAGGTGATGATAGAGTTCTTGCGGTTGGGGTCGTCGATATGACGGGCCCACTGGCCGATGCAGGGTCCGCAGGCGTTGGCGAGTACAACACCGCCTATCTTGTCGAATGTTTTGAGGAAGCCGTCTTTCTCGATGGTAAAGCGAACCTGTTCGGAGCCGGGAGTGATGGTGAATTCGGCTTTTGTCTTCAGGTTCTTGTCGATGGCCTGCTGGGCGAGAGATGCAGAGCGGCTGATGTCTTCGTAAGAAGAATTGGTACAGCTGCCGATGAGGGCTACTTCGAGGCGTTCGGGCCAGTTGTTGGCTTTTACGGCTTCGGCGAATTTGCTGATTGGCCATGCCAGATCGGGAGTGAAGGGCCCGTTGACGTGGGGTTCGAGTTCGCTGAGGTTGATCTCGATGACCTGGTCGTAGTATTTTTGGGATCGGTGTATACTTCCTTGTCGGGGCGGAGGTAGTCTTTGATGCCGTCGGCGAGGGCTGCGACTTCTTCGCGGCCTGTGGCTTTCAGGTAGGCTGCCATTTTCTCGTCGTAGGCGAATACGGAGCAGGTCGCACCGATCTCGGCGCCCATGTTACAGATAGTGCCTTTGCCGGTAGCGCTGAGGCTGTCGGCGCCTTCGCCGAAATATTCCACGATAGCACCGGTGCCGCCTTTTACGGTGAGGATGCCGGCGACTTTGAGGATGACGTCTTTCGCGGAGGTCCAGCCGCTGAGTTTACCTGTGAGTTTTACGCCGATGAGTTTGGGCATTTTGAGTTCCCAGGGGAGGCCGGCCATAACGTCTACTGCGTCTGCGCCGCCTACGCCGATGGCGATCATTCCGAGGCCGCCGGCGTTGGGGGTATGGGAGTCGGTACCGATCATCATGCCTCCGGGGAAGGCATAGTTTTCGATAACGACCTGATGTATGATGCCGGCGCCGGCTTTCCAGAAGCCGATGCCGTATTTATTGGAGATAGAGGCGAGAAAATCGTATACTTCCTTGTTGACGTCGAGTGCGGTCGCCAGGTCGGCGTTGGCGCCGGTCTTTGCCTGGATGAGGTGGTCGCAGTGGACGGTGGAGGGGACGGCGACTTTGTCGCGTCCGCAGGTCATGAACTGAAGCAGGGCCATCTGAGCGGTCGCGTCCTGCATGGCGACGCGATCGGGTGCGAAGTCGACGTAGTCCTTGCCGCGTTCGTAGGCGCGGGCTGGAGTTTCGAAAAGGTGGGAATACAGGATTTTTTCGGCTAATGTCAGAGGCTTACCTACTAGCTTGCGGGCGGCGTCCACCTTTGAGGGCAGGGCTCCGTATAACTTTTTAATTAGATCCAGATCGAAGACCATGATGAAATTATTTAATTTGTTAGTAGCTGATAAGACAGATGTTGGTTAAATTACGGTTGGTGACTCGCGAGCCTTCAACGGTACCTGCGGTACCTACCGGGGCCAATGTCTGTCCTTCGGACGCTCCTCGCTGTGCTCGGGCTTTGGGCCGGCAATTTACTTAAAAAAGGCTAAAATTTGGTATATTAGAGCTATGAACAGATTCAAGAACTTCATCGAGTGGCAGGTTTTTGGTGTGTGTACGGCAATTGGAGAAAGAATGGGTATTGCCACTTCCCGTATCCGGACCTGGTTTATCTACATTTCCTTCCTCACGATGGGCTCCCCCTTATCGTTTATTTTGTCCTGGCGTTTTGGATGAACATCAAACGGTATATACTCTCCGCGCGGCGGAATCCGCTGAAATACCTGTAATAACCAGCCGTAACCGGACTGGGTATTTTTTGTTGCAATTCATTTTCAGGTAGGTTGACTGCCATTTTGTTCGTAACTTACCTGAGTGACCCCCTCGCCGGGAATGAGTGACCGCTTACCGGACGGCTGCTGATTAGTTCAAAGCTCTTGACCCTTTGGATATGCATTTGTACACGGTAAAATCCTTTCATTGTTCCAATTTGATTATTCCTACGCAGACTATGGGCAACTGATGGATGATCTGGCGCAGCGGTTGAAGGTGCCTGTCGTCAACAATCAGCTGATTTTTCCGGAGGCCGTAGCCACCGGGAGTCTGACCTTTGTGAAGCTGCCAAACGGGATCCACGTCAATATGGTCAACTGCAGGATGAATCAGGACTGGCTGATCTGCCGCAGGAAGATGAAGGATGAGTATTACACGCTGCGGTTTCACGAGCTGACCATTCCCGAGACGCTGGAGATACGTATTGGCGATGAGCGCATGAGGGAGTCGCATACGACCAGGTCGATCGCGTATCTTACGAATTCGCTGTCCGACTGGGCCTATCTGGGCGCTAAAGGGACAATCTACAAGGGGATCGATATTTTGTTCAATGCGTCCTGGCTAGCCAATTACCTGGGGGTTCAGCATATCGACGACGTGCTTTCCACTTATCTTTCGCTGCAGGTGGAGAATGTACACCGGGAGCCGCTGGACAGTGAATACAGAAGGCTGATACAGGAAATTTCGGAGGTGGATGAGGGCAATCCGATGCGGCTGCCCATTATCCAGAATAGGGTGATGCTTCTCATCGAGCGGTTCTTTATCCGCATTTACGAGCGGAAGAAGAATATATATTTCAATATTCCCATGTCCAAGGCCGATATCGACAGGGTAATGCAGGTGGAGGCGGTGCTGACGAGGGATATTTTCGAGCCGGCGCCTACGATCAGTCGAGCTGGCGAAGATGGTATCGATCAGCGAGTCGAAGCTGAAGAAGGATTTCAAACTTCTTTATGGTGTACCGGTGTACGAGTATTTTCAGAAGGTGCGGATGCAGGCGGCCAAGGACAAGCTGCTGGCGGGCGGGCATTCGGTAAAAAGAGGTTGCGATGGAGCTGGGTTATTCCAATCTGAGCAATTTTACGATCGCGTTCAAAAAAGAGTTCGGTCTGTTACCCAGTAAGTTATTGACAGCTTATTAACAGAAAACGTTAAATAGATTTTACAGCTACTCCGAATCACTTTTTCAGCTAGTGAAAACGGGCCGGCGGGTGTAATTTTACAGTAGTTTTTTGAGCAACAAGCATAGGGTGAACTGGACACGATCCAGTTCGTACACGAAGTGTACAATCAATAGGTGGTATTGGTACAAAAAATTTTTTTATCGAGATTATTTTTTTGGCCCAATTCAATTCAACTGTCCCGTTTTTAATTCCTAACTGGTATACTCCAGTAAATACATGAGTTACATGTATCGATCCAGGAAAGACCAACCCAGATCCAGACTCTTACAACTGAGAAACTACCTTACGAATCTTTACTAACTGTTCCAGTAATCCCTGTAAAAGATCCAGTCGTAGCATATTTGCACCATCGCTCTTGGCTACTGCGGGATTAGGGTGTGTTTCTATGAACAGACCATTGGCGCCGGTGGCAATGGCAGCCTTTGCGATCGTACTGATCAGCTGCGGGTTGCCGCCGGTGACTCCGCTTGTTTGGTTGGGCTGCTGGAGGGAGTGGGTGCAGTCCATTACGACGGGTGTACCGTGTTCCTGCATCCATGGAATGTTACGATAGTCGACGACGAGGTCCTGATAGCCGAATGTGGTACCTCTTTCTGTGAGGACGATCTTGTCGTTGCCAGCCTTCCTTATCTTTTCCACTGCAAATTTCATGGCCGGTCCGCTGAGGAACTGGCCTTTTTTACGTTGACAACCTTGCCTGTGGCTGCGGCTGCGAGGAGGATATCGGTCTGCCGGCAGAGGAAGGCGGGTATCTGGAGGATGTCGACATATTGGGCTGCGGGGGCGGCTTCGTCGTGGGAGTGGATGTCCGAAGTTGTCGGGACATTGTATTTTTCACCGACCTTTTTTATGAGGTGCATGCCGCTGTCATCGCCGATGCCGGTGAAAGACGAGGCGCTGGTACGGTTGGCTTTGCGGTAGGATGCTTTAAAGACGTAGGGGATGCCGAGGTTGCGGCAGATGGCGGATACTTTATCTGCGACTTCCATGACGAGTTCTTCGCTTTCGACCACGCAGGGGCCGGCGATGAGGAAGAAGTTATTTTTGTCGTATGACTGGTCTTTAAAGAGTTGATGTAGGAATTCCATGGCGCAAACCTACGGTAAAATGGTGAATTTGGGTGGGCCGGCGGGTGACGACGGTGGTGGGGCCGGTGGGGAGAGGGTGTGTTTGGTCCCTGTCCGGAGGGGCTGGTCCAATGGGAGCCGGCGGATGGTTTTTTTGGTAGGTTTGCACCCCAAAACCCTATTGTAATGGCTAAAGAAAAAGTATTAGTGATCGGCGCCAGCGGGCAGATCGGAGTTGAGTTGACGCTTGCCCTCCGGAAGATCTATGGCAATACGAACGTCATAGCCTCGGACCTGCGTGAAGAGAACGAGCTTCTGCGCGGCAGCGGCCCCTATGTGTCGCTGGACGTTATGAACAAGGAGATGCTGCACGTCCAGGTGATCCGGCAGAATATCACACAGATCTATTTGTTGGCGGCCATTCTTTCGGCTACTGGTGAGAAGAATCCGAATCTGGCGTGGCATCTGAATATGCAGGGGTTGCTGAATGTGCTGGATATCGCCCGGGAAGAGAAGCTCCATAAAGTGTACTGGCCGAGCAGTATTGCGGTATTCGGGCCGACCTCGCCGAGGCAGAATTGTCCGCAGCGGACGATCATCGAGCCCAGTACTGTGTACGGCATCAGCAAGTACGCCGGGGAGTTCTGGTGCAATTACTTTTTCGAACGTTACGGAGTGGATGTGCGGAGCCTGCGCTATCCAGGGTTGATCAGCTATAAATCGGCGCCAGGCGGCGGCACAACGGACTATGCGGTGGAGATCTTCCATGAAGCGCTGGAAGAAAAGAAGTACACGTGCTTTTTGAAGGAAGACACTTATCTTCCGATGATGTATATGCCGGATGCTATCCGGGCTACGATCGAACTGATGGAAGCGCCGGCTGAAAAGCTGACGGTGAGGACGTCGTATAATGTGTCTGCGCTGAGTTTTTCTCCGAAGGAGATCTCGGCAGAGATCAAAAAGCATATACCTGAATTTGCGGTTCAGTATCAGCCTGACTACCGGCAGCATATAGCGGACAGCTGGCCGCAGAGCATCGATGATTCGGTTGCCCGCGCGGACTGGGGGTGGAAGCCGGAGTATGATCTGACGAGGATGACGAAGGATATGATGGAGAATTTGGATTAGGGTGAGGATTTTGGGGTGGAGTTGAAGAATGACGGGATGTTTGGGGGAAGGACAGTGGCCCATGGTGGTTTTGGAGTATGGAGCGCCGTTTGGGAGAGGGGGTGGTTATCCTACCGTATTGGTGGACTTTGGGTTATTTTCGTTAAATTGCACCTTTAATATAGCCCCGTATGCTGAGAATTTCGACCTGTTTCCTTTTGGTTTTCCTTCTGAATGCTGTGATTGCCGTTGCGGCGCCTGTTGTTGTGGGTGTTATGCCGTCTGCGGGTGTGTCCCGTGCCGGTGGGCAGGGTGTGCCGTCTGCTTTTCGTAATGGTCCATGGCGGGCCTATCTGGAGCGGCAGGATGGCAACAATATCGTTTTCAACTTCGATGTTAGGGACAGTGCGGGGAAGAAGGTGCTGTATATACGGAATGCGGGTGAGCGGCTGCTGGTGGATGATATTTCCAGGGAAGGGGATTCGGTGATCATCCGGCTACCTTTTTATGAGTCGCAGCTGAGAGCGGTGGTGACGAAGGAAGGGAACCTCGAGGGTGTGTGGATGAGGCATCTGGTGTCGGACTGGCAGGCAGTGCCTTTCAAGGCGTTTTACGGGATCAATTACCGGTGGGCCGCGGAGAAGGGTAAGGCGAACGTGGCGGGCCGTTGGGCTGCGGTATTCCGGTCGACGCGCGGTGACGATACGACGTTCAGGGTAGGGGAGTTCAGGCAACAGGGAGACAGGGTAACGGGTACTTTTTTGGATGCGGGTGGGGATCTCCGTTATCTGGAAGGGGTGGTCAGCGGGGATTCGCTGAAGTTGTCCTGTTTTGACGGGACGCATGCCTACTTCTTTTCGGCCCGGATCGAGGGGAACAGGCTTGTTGGCGGGCAGCAGTATTCCGGACCTGTCGCGCATGAGACGTGGACGGCTGTAAGGGATGCGCATGCAAAATTAGAGGATCAGTTTGCGATGACGAAGTGGAAGAAGGATATGCCTTTCACTTTTAGTTTCAGGGATATCGATGGTAAAGAGGTTTCGCTGGGCGAGCCGAGGTTTAAGGGTAAGGTGGTGCTGGTGCAGATAATGGGCTCGTGGTGTCCGAATTGTATGGATGAAACAAGATTCCTGAGCGAATTTTATAACGAGTACCACAGTAAGGGTGTGGAGATTGTGGGGCTGGCGTATGAGAGGAGTACAGATGTTGAGCGTTCGCGGGTGAGCCTGAGAAGTTTTCAGCAGCGCTTTAAGGTGAAATATCCGATGCTGATCACGGGTGTGGCGGTTGGCGACCCGCAGCGCGCGGAGAAGACGTTGCCGCAGCTGGATAAGATATTAAATTTTCCGACTACCATCTTTGTGAATAAGAAGGGGCAGATCGAGAAGATCCATACTGGTTTTAGCGGGCCGGGGACGGGGGAGCACTATACGGAGCAGAAGCAGGAGTTTTATGATACGGTGAATGGGATGCTGGCGAAGTAGGGACCCGGGGGGTGATTTGTGGTTCGCGGGTGGTGCGGCCCGGGGTGGTGAGGGTTCCGGGGTAGTGGCTGGCCGTTGACGGGTGGTGCGGCCCGGGGTGATTTTATTTCCAGAGTACGGTTCCTGTGAATTTATTTTTTTCGATGAATCCCAGCGTGAGGGAGTCCGTGGACTGGCCGCGGTTGTCGCCAAGGACGAAGTAGCGGCCGGAGGGGACGCGGATAGGACCGAAGTGATCACGATTCCAATTTTTTTTATAGGTTTTGAAGACGGCTTCGTCGCGGAGGCCTGGCGGCAGGATATGGCGCTGGCAGGCGAGTCCGTTCTTTTTGACGTATCTGTCCTCGAGGGAAACGTACACGAGGTCGGGGTAGGGTGCGACCGTATAGGACTGGGCTTTGTCGTAGGAGAGTGAGGGGATGGCCTGGGTGCTGACTTTGTATATGTGTTTGAGCCGGAGCTGGCTGTCGGCGTCGTCGCCATTGACGTAGAGCAGGCCTGCCTTTATCTCGACGAAGTCTCCGGGAAGGCCGCAGAGGCGGTGGGTCATAAGCGTTAGGCCGGTGTTGGGAAGTACGGCGCGGTAGCTGATGAGGTCGAAGCGTTTGGGTTTCTTGAGCGGTGTTGATAAATAGATCCGTCCCGGCCTAAGGGCGGGCTCGCTGGCGGGAGTCGTAATTTTCAGCAGCTGCAATGCGGTTGGGTTTTAGGGGAAATAGAGGGTGAGACGTTAAATTGGGGAAAAAAAGCAGGAAAAAAATCTTTTTTTTCCCCAATTCCATTGATGTCGGGACTGGACGGAGTCCAGTCTGCGTCCTAAAATTTCTGTAAATTGCACCCCATGCAACAATATCTCGATCTGTTACAGCATATATTGGATAAGGGGGCCGTAAAGACGGACCGTACGGGGACGGGAACGATCAGCTGTTTTGGTTATCAGATGCGGTTTGATCTTGCGAAAGGGTTTCCGCTGGTGACGACGAAGAAGGTGCATATGAAGAGCATCATTTATGAGCTGCTGTGGTTCCTGAGGGGGATACAAATATTCAGTACCTGAAGGAACATAAGGTATCCATCTGGGATGAATGGGCGGACGAGAATGGAGAGCTGGGGCCGGTGTATGGCAAGCAAGTGGCGGAGCTGGGAAGGCGCCGACGGGAAAACCATCGACCAGATATCGCAGGTGGTCGAGCAGATCAAAAAGACACCGGACAGCCGGAGGCTGATCGTGAGCGCATGGAATGTGGCGGATCTGCCGGAGATGAAGCTGATGCCCTGTCATGCCTTATTCCAGTTCTACGTTGCGGAAGGAAGGCTGAGTTGTCAGCTGTACCAGCGGAGCGCCGACGTGTTTTTGGGGGTCCCTTTCAATATCGCTTCCTATGCCCTGCTGACGCTGATGGTGGCGCAGGTGTGCGGGCTGGAGCCGGGAGAGTTCGTTCATACGTTCGGTGACGTTCATTTGTACAGCAATCATCTGGAGCAGGCGAAGTTGCAGCTGACGCGTAAGCCATTGGCGTTGCCGGTGATGAAACTGAATCCGGCGGTGAAGGATATACTGGGATTCAGTTTTGAGGATTTCAGTCTGGAGAATTATGAAAGCCATCCTGCGATAAAGGCGCCTGTGGCGGTGTAAGGAGATGGCCGTCCCCGGTGGAGTAGCGATGGCCGTCCAAAATAATTTATATGATCATTAGTCTTGTTGTAGCTGCGAGCACCAATAATGTTATCGGGAAGGACAATCATCTGCTGTGGCATCTTCCGAATGATATGAAATTTTTTAAGAATACCACCTGGGGGATGCCGGTGGTGATGGGGCGTAAGACTTATGACGCGCTGGCTGGGGAGCCTTTGCCTGGGCGGTTCAATTTCGTGATCACGCGTAACCGCGACTGGGACCCGCATAATGAGAAGGCTAAGGTGGCGCCGGACCTGACGACTGCGCTGCGGATGGCGGCGGAAACGGACTGTAAGGAAATCTTTGTCATCGGAGGGGGCAGATTTATGCCGAGTCGATGTCTGTTGCCGATCGGATCTATATGACGCGTGTACATGCCATGCTGGAAGGGGACACATTGTTCCCCGAGATCGATGAGAAGATGTGGGTGCTGGTGGACAACAGGGATTTTTCTATCGATGAGAAGCATGCCTACGCATATAGTTTTCAGGTCTGGGAGAGGAGAAAATAGGCCTGGGATAAAAGAATAGCCTATGTATTCCCGTCGTGTACTTGCGCAGAAATATCTTCACTATTATTTTACGGCTGCCAATGGTAAGGGGCATGGTGTTCATTCGCCATTTGTCTATGACTTTATTATCCATGTCCTGAATGACCGGAAGCGGTATGCGGATTACGAGGCGATCGAGGGGCTTCGGCGGCGGCTTCGCGGGGACGGGACTTTGCTCGAGGTAGAGGATCTTGGGGCGGGGTCGGCGTGGAAGGAGGCGAGGCAGCGGACTGTCGGGGATATTACTCGCCGGGCGGCGAAGGCGCCGGGGCTGGGGCAGTTGTTGTACCGGATTGCCCGGTATTATCGGCCTGGGGTGATGCTGGAGTTGGGGACCTCGCTGGGGTTCTCGGCGGCTTATTTGGCGGCCGGGGGAAGGGGACGGCCGATGGCCGCGGGGGAGTGGATGGTGCGGCGGGAAAGGAAAGCAGGTTATGGACGGTGGAAGGTTCGGGGCAGGTGGCGGAGGTGGCGAGAAAGAATCTGGCTGGTTTGGGATTGGATGTGGAAGTGCTGGAGGGGAATTTTGATGGGGTGTTGCCGGGGTTGCTGAAGCGGATCGGGCCGGTCGATCTGGCTTTTGTGGATGGGAATCACCGGCGGGAACCTACGCTGGCTTATTTTGAGCAGTTGATGGGGAATATGGGGGAGAAGGCGATAATTATTTTTGACGATATCCACTGGAGCGCGGAAATGGAGGAGGCCTGGGGTATCATTACCCGGGACCCGCGCGTATATCTTACTGTAGATCTATTTTTTATAGGGATCGTTTTTCTCCGGGAAGAGTTCAGGGTGAAACAGAATTTTACTATCAGGTATTAGGGGTGGATGAGCTGGGGGAATGGTTGACCCGGAGGCGGGGGGCCGTTTTGCCGGGGAAGGGGTGGATTCGCGGGGGCCGGCTGATAAACCCGGGTGGAAGGGGAATTGGCGGCGGGGGTAAAGCGGTTGGCAAGGTTTGGGTGGACTCGCGGCAAGTGGGTGTGGCGGCGGATATTGGGGAGGAGGAAAAAATTTTTGTTTTTGGATGGGGGTAAGGGTTTCTCACCGTGTCATACTATTGATGATGACAAACAGTCTTGGCATTTTATCGTTGGAAGGAGCTGGAAACCAAGGGGTAGAAGCTTTTTTTGAACAGGTCTTTAAGTCGCACTTCAAGGGTCTGCACGCCTATGCCTGTACCATCATAAGGGATTCTGCGCCGGCCGAGGAGATCGTCCAAAACATCTTTTTAAAACTTTGGGAGAAGAGGGAGGAGATCAATATCAGGGAAAATCCCGCTGTTTATTTGTACAGGGCGGTACACAATGAAAGTCTTAATTACCTGCGGCACCGGAGAGTGAGGGCCGCGTATCAATCTCATGCTATGCGTCAACATAAACAAAACGAACAGGAGAAGCCGGCCGAGAAGGTCGTGTTTGGGGAACTGGAGAAGAGGCTGGAGACGGCCCTGCAGGAATTGCCGGAGCAGTGCAGGACGATCTTTCAGCTGAGCCGGTTCGAAGACCTTAAGTACAGGGAGATCGCGGATAAGCTGGGGCTATCCGTGAAGACGATAGAGAACCAGATGGGGAAGGCGTTGAAGCTGCTACGATTGAAGCTTGCTGACTTTTTAGTGATGATATTATGATAGAAAAAAATAACATAGATGATCTCCTGGCGAAGGTGGTCCTCGGGGAATCCACCGGGGAGGAGCTGCGGCATGTCCAGGGCTGGAGGGCGGAAAGCGCCGCAAATGAGCGGTATTTTCAGGACTTCCGGCGGATTTGGGAAGAGAGCAGGAATCTGGCGGTGAAGAGTGAGGTAGATGAGGAGGTGGCGTGGGATAGTTTCAGGCGCAGGGTGAAGGATGGAGAGCGATCACTGGTGGATGAAGGGGAGGCGCCTATGGTGGAGATGAAGCCGCGGAGAAGTTATCGGTGGCTGGTGGCGGCGGCTGCAATACTCTTTATAGCCGTGGGCGGGTGGTTCTTTTACGGCGGCCGGCCGGTGCAGTATCTGGCGGTCAGCTCGGGGGGACAGGTATTGCTGGATACTCTGCCGGAAGGGTCTTTGGTCACGCTGAATAAACAATCTTCGATACGGTATATAAAAGATTTTGCGGGTGTTGACAGGGGGATAGATATGGAAGGGGAGGCGTTCTTTGCGGTGGCACGGGATAAGGAAAAACCTTTTGTTGTACGTACCAATGGGATGACGATCACGGTGCTTGGGACTTCGTTCAACGTGAAAAATTCAGGGGGAAGACGGAGGTTATTGTGGAGACGGGGCTGGTAGAGGTTCGTAAGGGCGGCAAGGTATGGAGGGTTCGTGCTCATGAAAAATTGGTCGCGTCAGCCAATGGTGAGCCGGTAATGGGGCCGAACCAGGATCATTTATACGATTATTACCGGACGCATGTTTTTGAGTGCAATGGTACTCCGTTGTGGAGGCTGGTGGAGAAACTGAATGAAGTTTATCCCGTACATATCGTAATCAGGAATGAGAGCCTTGGAAACAAGCAGGTGACGACGAGCTTTGTCGACAGGTCGCCGGAAGAGATACTGGATATTATCAGGGTAACGTTCCCGGGCAGCAGGGTGGAGCATCCAAGCGAAAAGGAATATATATTGAAATGAAACCTTATTCTTACTTATTTATCGGGGGAGTGTACTTTTGCTATCTGGTGTTCGCGCGCAGGCGCAGGGGCAGCTCAAAAAGGAGATATCCGTATCCATTCATCAAAAGGCGCTGTCTCAGGCGCTGAAAGAGATCAGCCGGAAGGGTGGGTTCACCTTCTCCTATAATACCAAAATACTCAGTGGAGATAGTCTTGTGAACGTAGATGCGGCGGGCAAGCCTGTACTCCAGATATTGGAGCAGCTCCTGGGCAAGTGGGTATGAATTTACGGAGAGCGGTAAATACGTCATCATCCTTCCCCGAACCAACGCACCTCCCGTCAGGCAATATACTATCAGCGGTTATATTAAAGACGACTCGACGCAGGAAAAGGTAGGCAATGTAAGCGTGTACGAGAGCGGCCAATTGGTATCCACTTTAACGGATATCAATGGCTTTTTCCGGCTACGCCTGAGGGATAACAAGTATGCCCATGCAGAGCTGGTGATCAGCAAGCAGTTCTATCGCGATACGGTCATCTTTTTGCGACCGGGTTATGACCAGCAGGTCACGGTGCCGATCGCGCGGGAGAAGGTGTCAGATCTGACGCCTTTTGTCGTTACGAATAAGGTGGAGAAGACCTGGGTGGGGAAGCTGTTCCTGTCTTCGAAACAGATCGTGCAGAGTCTGAATCTTGGAGATTTCTTTGCCAATAAGCCGGTACAGATGTCGCTGATCCCAGGTCTGGGTACGCACGGAAAGATGAGCGGACAGGTGGTGAATAAGTTATCCCTTAACCTGATTGCGGGTTATTCGGCCGGTATGAAAGGAGTGGAGCTGGCGGGGATCGCCAATTTCGACAAGGGGGAAGTACGAGGGGTTCAGGCATCGGGGATCGCCAATCTGGTTGGGGGAAATGTGTCGGGAGTACAGCTGGCGGGTATCCATAATGAAGACCTCGACTCTCTGTATGGGGTGCAGGCGGGGGGATCAGCAACCAGGTGTGGGGCAGCGTCGAAGGGGTACAGTTGGCGGGTATTGTGAACGAGGCGAAGGGAGACGTTAGCGGTGTACAGGTGTCGGGGATACTCAATAAAGCCAGAAAGGTGAAGGGTGTGCAGGTGGGGGTAGTCAATATTGCGGACAGCTGTTCGGGGTTCACGATCGGGCTTGTGAATATCGTAAAGAACGGGATACACGAGTTCTCGGTTTTCAGTAATGAAATGCTACCGATAAATGTCGCCTACAAGTCCGGTACAAGGAAGATGTATACCATTGTCCAGGCGGGTGCTGACTTCTCGAATGACGAACGCGCATATGGCTATGGGATAGGTCTCGGGAACGAGCTGGGGCTGGGGCGGAGCTTTGCGCTAAATACCGAGTACGTGTTCTCGAGTTTTATAGTGGGTCATGGGCGGGAACTGCCCGGTGTATCCAGGCTGCAGGCGATGCTGCGGTGGAATGGGATGAAAGGATTCTCCATATATGCGGGGCCTGCCATTTCTATAACCGCTCCGACGAAGGCTCTCGCTCCCGACGGGTATAAGATGATATTACCGAGGGCGGGTTACCACACGTTCGATCCCGGCAATGCGGTGGCGTGGTTTGGTTGGACGATCGGCGTAAATTTTTTTGACGGGAGATAGGGGTCGTTTTTGTGTAGGGTGTCTATCCCTATATGAAAGCGAAATTTTTTTACTCCAGATCATTGCGCTGTTCGCGCTGTCAAATGTCAGGGCACAGGATACAGCCAGAAAACATATTAATATCGGTCTTGTATATCCGATAAGTACGAACGGTCCCGAAGCAAAGAGTCGGACGAATTCTCTATCTCTTAATGCGATTGGTGGTGTCTCCTATGCCGAGACCGGGGTGTGCGTCGCGGGATTTGGAAGCGTGGTACTCGATTCCGCGCGGGGAGTGATGGTGGCCGGTTTTGGGAATGTGGTTGTCGGTTCTGCCAGGGGGCGATGGTTGGCGGTTTTGGGAACCTCGTGTTTGGTTCATCCAAAGGAGTGCAGGTCGCGGGGTTCGAGAATGTCAATAAGCACAATGCCGGTGTACAGACGGCAGGGTTTCTCAACAAGGCGGCCGATGTGCATACGCAGGTGGCCGGGTTCATGAATATTGCCCGCAGGGTGAAAGGCGTTCAGGTCGCGGGGTTTATCAATATCGCGGACAGCAGCGACTATCCGGTGGCGCTGATCAATATCGTCCGCAACGGGGAGATGAGCGCGGGAGTTAGCACTGATGAAACGCTGACCACTCTGGCCAGTTTCCGCAGCGGAGGCAAGAAACTGTATGGTATCGTAGGTTTTGGGTATAATCACAAGGGCGTCCGTAGTCTGGCTGCCTGGGAGGCGGGGTTTGGCGCGCACGTGGTGACCACGGAAAGATTCCGGCTGAATCTGGAAATTGTGAATATCGGTCTGACCGATTTCAAAGCGGGCGACTGGATGAAGTCTTCGTTCAGGGTGCTGCCCGTCTATCGCGTCTCGCATCGCGTAGAACTGTTTGCGGGGCCATCCTTCAATTATCTCCATGCCAGGAACGGACAGGGTGAGGGTATCGTCGACCATTTCGCCTGGAGCGACAGGAATACCCACAATTACTATGGCTTATTCTTCGGGGCCACGGGAGGTATCACTATTTCACTAACCAACAAATAAAGTAGTATGAAGTTATTATTGTCCATTGTTTTGTTATTTGGGGCTTTGGGTCTGCAGGCGCAGGTGAAGCACACCATCAGCGGGTCGGTGAAGGCGAAGAATACTGGTGAGAGCATTATCCGGGCGACGGTGATCGTGTCTGGGCAGCGTACCGGAGTAACGACCAATGACTACGGTTATTATTCGCTGACGCTGCCTGAAGGGAAGTACACGCTGCAGATTTCTTCTGCCGGCAGGCAGATGCAGACGGTGGAGGTCGATCTGAAAGAAAATATCCAACTGGTGACACTTCTTGAGGAACAGGGGAGTTGCAGAATGTGGTTGTTACTGCGACGGGCCGGGGCAGGAGTATCCGGGGAACGCAGATGGGGGTGGAGCATATCAGCACTAACGAGATCAAAAGCGTGCCTGTGCTGTTTGGAGAAAAGGATGTGCTGAAGACCCTGCAACTGCTGCCGGGCGTGAAGTCCGTCGCGGAGGGCAATAGCGGGCTCAGTGTACGGGGTGGGGGCACAGACCAGAATCTGATACTGCTGGATGAGGCGCCGGTTTATAACGCCTCCCATCTGCTGGGATTTTTCTCGACGTTCAATTCCGACGCCATCAAGGATGTTACCCTCTATAAAGGAAATATGCCGGCGCAGTACGGGGAAGGCTTTCTTCGGTAGTCGACGTGCGGATGAACGAGGGGAACAACCAGGGCTTCCATGTCACCGGTGGTATCGGGCTGATATCGGCCAAGATCAATGTGGAGGGACCTATTCAGAAGGACGAGTCGTCATTTTTGCTGACGGCGAGGAGGACCTATGTCGATCAGTTCCTGAAGTTGTCGGGGGATTCTACGAAAAACAAGAACAGCCTGTATTTTTATGATCTTAATGGAAAGGTAAACTTTAAACTGGGCAGTCAGGACAGGCTGTATATTTCCGGGTATTTTGGCCGGGACAATCTATCGAGCGCGGATGTGTTTGGAATGAACTGGGGGAATGCGACGGCGACCATGAGGTGGAATCACGTTTTCGGGCCGCGTCTGTTCTCTAATACTTCGCTGATCTACAGCGACTACAATTACAAGCTCCGGTTCAACGACAACAGCGGTGATTTTACCGTCAAGTCGGAGCTGAGGGATCTGAATCTGAAGGAAGAGATGCAGCTTTATCTCAACCCGAGGAATACGTTGAGGTTTGGATTCAATTCGATCTATCATTATATGATACCGGCGGTGTTAAAATCGGATGGTAACAGTGGTGTCAATGATTCTGCCTGGCAAAAGCGGTATGGGCTGGAGAATGCGGTCTATCTGAGCAATGACTGGAAAGTTTCCGACCGGCTGAATTTCACCTATGGGGGAAGGCTGGAGGTGTTCAGCGCGGTAGGGAAGGGAGATTTTGTCAGCGTCAACACCGATGGAAAGGTTTTGGACACCGTGCATAACGGTAGCGGGCAGATACTGAAGACCTATGTCAATCCCGAATTCCGTGCGGCGGTGAGCTATCAGTTGGGTGCGAATACATCGGTAAAGGCAGCGTATGCCGGGAATACGCAGAATATGCACCTGGTATCTTCGGGCGGTGCCGGGTTGCCGACTGACAGGTGGGTGCTGAGCAACAATATGATCCGGCCGGAGCGGTCGCATCAGGTATCGCTGGGTTTTTATAAGAATCTCCAGGACGACAAGTATGAGGTGACCGTCGAGACCTACTATAAGGCATTGCTGAATCAGATAGACTACCGGGATGGGGCCAACGTGCTGAGCAATGGAACCATCGAGACCGAGCTGCTGTATGGCAAGGGGCGTGCGTATGGCGTCGAGTGGCTGCTGAGGAAGAAGACGGGGAAACTGACGGGTTGGATCGGGTATACCTTGTCGAAGACGGAGAAGAAGATCGACGGTATCAACGACGATCGGTGGTATAATGCGTTCCAGGACAGAACCCATGATGTGTCCGTCGTAGGGATGTACCAGTGGAACAGGAAGTGGAGTCTGTCCGCGAACTGGGTATATAATACGGGGAACGCGGTGAGCTTACCGAGCGGTAAGTATAAGGTTGACGGAAGGACGGTCTATTATTATTCTCAGCGCAATGGTTACCGGATGCCTGCTTACCACAGACTTGATCTGAGCGCAACCGTTCAACTGAAGCAGAGCAGGCGGTTTTCTTCGGAGCTGGCCTTTGGGGTCTATAATGCCTATGCCCGTAACAATGCGTTTATAATCACTTTCCGGGACAACAAAAATGACCCGAATAAGACGGAGGCGGTTCAGACCACCTTGTTCAGCGCGGTGCCTTTTATTTCCTACAATTTTAAATTTTAACAATGCGATACAAAATATTAGTCGTTTTTGGGTTTGTATTTTTGGCTGGGTGTCAGAAAGTGATCGACCTGAAATTGAAGAAAGATTCGGGGAAGTATGTGATTGAGGGAAATATTACCAATCTGCCGGGGCCGTACCGGGTGACGGTAGGGAAGACGGGGGAAGTGAATGCGGATTGGGTATTTCAGGGGGTGAGCGGGGCCAGCGTCAGTGTTCGGGATGACGCGGGAAATACCGAGGTCTTAAAGGAGGTGGAGCCGGGTGTCTATCAGGGTTCGGTGCTGCAGGGTGTGGAGGGAAGGACATATTCTCTCAGTGTTGTGGTGGGTGGTACGGGTTATACGGCGAGTTCTACGATGCCGCACCGGGTGAACCTGGACAGCCTCTATATCGTCGACGTATACAATTTCTCCAAGATGGTGAAGGCGGTGGTTCCGGTGTTCACGGATCCGAAGGGTCAGGGGAATTCCTATCTGTTCAACGAGACGATCAATGGGGTGCTGGATAAGAATCTTTTCTATCAGAACGACGACTATACCGACGGGAAGACCAGCAGTTTCTCCCTGCTGCGGCCGGATCCGGACAGTACGCTGCACGTCAATGATAAGGTGGATGTGGAGATGCAGTGTATCGATAAGGCCATGTACAAGTATTGGTTCAGTGTGGACCAGTCTTCTTTGGGTGAGGGGGACGCTGGCTGCCAATCCGGTGACCAATATTTCGGGTGGCGCGCTGGGGTATTTCAGTGCGCATACTTCCCAGACGAAATCGATTCTTGTTAAGTAGGAAATAATGCGTATCTTAAAGGGTATAACTAACCCTCTACTATGATCGTCGGCGTACTCAGTGAACCAACATTTGAATCCAGAGTTTCGTTGCTCGCAGAGGGTGCGGCGGTTCTGGTGAAGCGTAACATAGAAGTTTGGGTGCAGTCTGGTGCGGGCGTGAAGGCCTACTGTCCGGACGCGGCGTATACAGGTGTTGGTGTGCAGATCAGGACGAGGGAGGAGTTGCTGGCTTCGGCCGATGTGGTGCTTGGGATACATGCTGAGGATATTCCTATTACTTTACGGGATAAGGTGGCGGTCGGCGTATTTCAACCGTTGTGGAATGCCGCGCTGATGGCGGATTGGGCCCGTGGGGGCATTACCAGTCTGAGTCTCGATATGCTACCGCGGACGACGCGGGCTCAGTCGATGGATGTGTTGAGTTCGCAGGCCAATATCGCGGGTTATAAGGCGGTGTTACTGGCCGCGGGTCTGTTTCCCCGATATTTTCCAATGTTCATGACAGCGGCGGGTAGTATTCCTCCCGCGAAAGTGCTGGTGCTGGGAGCCGGTGTGGCCGGTCTGCAGGCTATTGCCACGGCGAGGAGGCTGGGGGCGGTTGTGGAGGTATTCGATACGCGGCCGGCGGTGAAGGAGGAAGTAATGAGTCTGGGGGGCAAGTTCATCGAGGTGGATGGGGCTGCGGATGCGACGGGGGCGGGCGGTTATGCGGTAGAGCAGTCGGCGGTGTTTGCGGCGCGGCAGCAGGACCGGATCGCTGAGAGCGTTGCCCGGGCCGATGTGGTCATTACTACGGCGCAGATACCTGGCCGTCGGGCGCCGGTGCTGGTGACAGAAGCGATGATCGAGACGATGCGGTCTGGTTCGGTGATCATAGACATGGCGTCGGCAACGGGTGGGAATACGGCGCTGACCAGGGGATAATGAGACGGTAGTCCGGGATGGGGTGACGATCGTGGGAAATTCGGCATTGGCCGCGGCGATGCCGTATGATGCGAGTAAATTATACGGGAAGAATGTGTTGAATTTTCTGGAGTTGATCATGGATAAAGAGGGTAAGCTGAAGCTGAATATGGCGGATGATCTTGTAAAGGGGTGTTGTGTTACGCATGGGGGAGAGGTGGTGAATGAGAAGGTTAAAAATTGGGCCGTATGAGTCATATTTTAGATTGGGTGAGCGTGCATCAGCAAATGATCTATATCGTGGTGCTGATGGTTTTTCTGGGGATCGAGGTGATCGGTCGTGTGCCAGCGGTGCTGCATACGCCGCTGATGAGCAGGGCCAATGCAATTCACGGGGTGGTTATCATCGGGGCGATCATAGTGATGGGGAGGGCGGAGGATGACAATTATATTGCGCTGGGGCTGGGTTTTCTGGCGGTGGTGCTTGGGACTTTGAATGTGGTAGGCGGATTTGTCGTGACGGACAGGATGCTGGAGATGTTCAAGAAGAGAAAATAGTTTTATGGGAGGAGAGATACTTACCATTATTTATTTACTGGCATCCGTGACGTTCATTCTCGGATTGAAGTTGTTGTCGAATCCTGCGACGGCGAGGAAGGGGAATTGGATCGCGGCGGGTGGAATGTTGCTGGCGATCGCGGGGACGATCTTTTTGTACAGAGGGGAAGACGGGAGGAGGCTGGGGAATCATGTCTGGATATTTGGGGGGTTGGTCATTGGTGGTGTGGTGGGGGTGCTGGTGGCGCGCAAGGTGAAGATGACGGCGATGCCGGAGATGGTGAGTTTGTTCAATGGGATGGGGGAGCGTGTGCGGCGCTGATCTCGATAGTGGAGTTTGGCCGGTTGTTGCACAGTCCGACGGGGTGGACGGCCTATCCTCCATTGTCGGCGCAGGGTGATGGGGATGTCTATGGACCGTTTGCGGAAGCCCGGGGAGAGTTGCTGATCATTTTAGCGGGTTTGCTGATCGGGTCTGTGTCTTTTGCGGGGAGTGTGATAGCCTGGGGCAAGCTGAACGGACGGATAAAGGACTATGCTTTTAAACGGCAGCACTGGATCAATCTGTTGCTGCTGGGGCTGATAATTGTGGTCGCGGGATTTGTTTATCATTATGTAATGGTGACGCCGACGGTCAAAGCGGATAGTTTGAAGAATGTGCTTGAAGGGAGGTTCGTGTTCGAGGGGCCTGATTTGGAGAGGGCGCGGTTGTTGTTTTATTTAGTTTTTGGTCTGGCGCTGGTGTATGGGGTATTATTCGTTCTTCCGATAGGAGGGGCGGATATGCCGGTGGTTATTTCGTTGCTGAACTCCTTTACCGGGGTGGCGGCGGCCTGCGGCGGATTTTTGTACGATAATAAGGCGATGCTGACGGGCGGGATACTGGTGGGTGCGGCGGGTACGCTGCTGACGATCATGATGTGCAGGGCGATGAACAGGAGTTTGAGGAATGTATTGATAGGATCGTTTGGTTCGAAGGCGGCGGCGTCCGGCGGTGGGCCCAAGGAGCAGGGGGCGTACCGGGAGATCAGCGTGTCGGATGCCGCGTTGCTGATGAACTATGCGCATAAGGTGATGATCGTGCCGGGCTATGGGCTGGCGGTGGCACAGGCGCAGCATGCCTGTCATGAGCTGGAGAAACTGCTTGGCGAAAAGGGTGTGGAGGTGAAGTATGCGATCCATCCGGTGGCGGGGAGGATGCCTGGGCATATGAATGTATTGCTGGCGGAGGCTGATGTCAGCTATGACAAGCTGCTGGAACTGGAGCAGGCCAATGCTGAATTTCCCACTACCGATGTGGTGATCGTGCTCGGCGCCAATGATGTGGTGAATCCGGCGGCGCGTACCGACCCTTCCTCTCCGATCTATGGGATGCCTATCCTGGACGTGGAGCTCGCCAAGACTTGTATCGTAAACAAAAGAAGTATGAAGCCGGGTTATGCCGGCATCGAGAATGAGCTGTTCTTCCGGCCGAAGACGGCGATGTTGTTTGGAGATGCAAAGAAGGTGCTGCAGGAGCTGAATGCCGCGATCAAGAATCTGTAATTTATGATGCAAAGACCTTTTGTGGGGGCTTTTTGTCTGACGCTGGTTACCGGGGCGCTGTTTGGCGCCTATTTTTTGTTCAGGGTAACGCGGATGACGTATAATCCGGGTCTTTTGATCCTGGCTGGGGTTGCCGGTGTTGCGGAGTTCTGTGGTGATTTTTGTGAGGGCGGGGGCCGGGCCGTTTGAGTCCCGGCTGTGGGTGAGGAATATCGATACGATGTATATGTACATTTATTGGGCTATGACGCTGGCGGCGCATGCCTTTTTGTGAAGGTGCTGATAAAGATTTTGGGGCGGCCGGCAGAAGAGGTTGTGGATCGGGGCGGCGGGTCGGAGAATTTACTGGATGATCCGGGGGGAATTGATGGGGGCTCGCGGGGGATGGGGCCGGGGAGTTGATGGGGCCGGGGAGTTGATGGAGCCGGGGAATTGGGTATCTTTGGCGATCGTGAATTTACCTACAGAGTTGATTTCTTCATTAGAGGGGCTTCCCGGATTTGACGCGGAGGCGTTCATAGCGGTACATGCCGCGGGGCGGCAGGTGACTTCTATTCGGGTCAATCCGCAGAAGCTAAGTAGTGCGCCGGCTGCCTTTGCGGACGGCGCGTCGCGGAGTGCCGTGGTCTTCGAACGGCTATTATCTTCCAGAGCGGCCGTCTTTTACTCTCGATCCTTTGTTACATGCGGGGGCTTATTATGTGCAGGAGGCGTCGAGTATGTTCCTTGAGCAGGCGTTGAGGCAGACCGTCGATCTTTCGCGGCCGTTGCGGGTATTGGACCTGTGTGCGGCTCCCGGCGGGAAGTCTACGCTGATACAGTCGTTGTTGAGTGCGGATAGTCTGCTGGTGAGCAATGAGGTGATCCGTGGGCGTGTACATATCCTGCAGGAGAATATGGTAAAATGGGGGTGGCGAATACGGTGATCACGAGCAACGACCCGCAGGATTTCCGGAGGCTGGAGGATTTTTTCGATGTTATAGTTGTCGATGCGCCGTGCAGCGGGAGCGGATTGTTCAGGAGGGAGCCGGAGGCGATCGGGGAATGGAGTCCGGACAGTGTGCGGCTTTGCCAGTCGCGTCAGCAGAGGATATTGTCTGATGTGTGGCCGGCCTTGCGGCAGGATGGAATTTTGATCTATTCGACCTGCTCGTATTCGCGGGAGGAGGATGAAGATATTTTGACTTGGGTGATGGAGGGGATGGATGCGGAGGGTTGCCGGCTGGAGGTGCCGGGGGAGTGGAATATCGTCGAGACTGGTGTTGGCGATAGTTATGGTTACCGTTGCTGGCCGGACCGGCTGGCAGGTGAGGGATTTTTCTTGCTGCTGTCCGGAAGAGGGATGGAGGTGACTATGTGGCGCCGAGGAAGCTGGCGTCGCCGGAGCGGGTGACGAAACAGGAAGATCAGCGTATAAGGCCATGGGTTCGTGAGGGGGATGGGTGTTTTTCGCCATCAGGAGCAGATCAATGCCCTGGCGGAGCCGGTGGTGGCTTCTTTGCCGATACTACAGTCGGCCTTGTATCTGAAGCGGGCGGGGGTGCCGCTGGGGGCGTTGTCGGCGAAGGAGCTTATCCCGGAACATGATCTGGCGGTGAGTGTGGTGGTGAGTCCGTCGTTGCCGGTGCTGTCTCTGACGAAGGAGGAATCGTTGGTATATCTGAGGAAGGAGGAGATTGCTCCGGGGGACAGCCCGCTGGGTTGGACGCTGGTGGCGTATGAGGGGTTGAATTTGGGGTGGATAAAGGTTTTGCCGAGGAGGTCGAATAATTATTATCCGAAGGAGTGGAGGATTTTGAAGAGATAAGGGTTGGGGGGATTGACCGCTGGTTGATGGTGGATCGACTGGGGGAAGAAGGGTGGGGTGACCGCGGGGTGGATGGTGGATCGGGCAGAGAAGGAGGGTAGATTTGACCTTCACGGAAAATATTGCATCTTTGTCCTGAAGTGGACTTTAAAAAAATATCACTATGCGATGTCCTGTTGCCGTACTTTTAATGATCAGTTGTTTTTTTGTTAAGCCTGTCGGGGCCCAGTCGAATGAATTACTTGTATTGGGCCAGACCGGGAATCTGCACCTGGAGCATATCGTTGTTGCGAAAGAGAATTGGTATAGTGTAGGCAGGCTTTATAATATCACGCCTAAGGAACTTACTACGTACAATAAGTTGGCGCTGACTCAGCCGCTGGTCGTCGGTCAGACGCTGGAGGTCCCGCTGACGACTGTTAATTTTTCACAGAATGGACAGAAGGGGACGGGAGAGACGCTGGTACCGGTGTATCATGTGGTCCAGGAGAAGGAATGGATGTACAGGATCAGTGTGAATCATAATAAGGTGCCGATCCCGAATCTTGAGAAATGGAATAGTATAAATAAGGACCAGGTGCATTCGGGTATGCATCTGGTGGTGGGATATTTGAGGGTGAAGACGGCGTTGTCGGCCCTGGCGAAGCCAGGTGGTGTGACGGGATCCGTGGTGGCTGGTGGTGTTTCGGCTCCGGCTGCTGGTGGTGGATCGAAGGACGGGGTTGGATCGAAAGATGGGGGAGGATCGAAGGACGGGGGTGGATCGAAAGATGGGAATGTTGCTGCGGCGAAGAATGAGGTGGATTCGGCGGTTGTGGCTCCGGTTAGTCCGGCGGCAGGGAAGACAAAGGGTAGTGAAGGGACGGTGGGGAAGACGAAGGGGAGTGATGGGGGTGTAGTGAAGACGACGAAGGCGAATGAGGGGACGGGGGCGTCGGTGAAGGGGGAGATGTGGCGGCGACGGCTAAGCCCGCATCGGGTGGTGGGTCGGCAGAGTCTGTGAAGGTGGCGACGGCCCCGGGTGGAGGGACGACTTCCGGTGGAGGGATGGGGTCTGGCGGGGGGACGGCGTCGAATCATAACGGGGGTGTTTTCAAGGGAGAATTTAACGAATCCGGTAAGTCTGCGTCCGGGGTGGCCGGTACCTTCAAGAGTACCAGCGGCTGGCAGGACGGGAAATACTATGCGCTGATGAATAATATTTCTGTCGGGACGATCGTGAAGGTGAGTGATGGTAATACTGGGAAGAGTGTTTATGCAAAGGTGCTGGGTGCGCTGCCTGATATGAAGGAGAGCGCGGGTCTGTCCATCCGGATCAGCAATGCTGCTGCGTCCGAGCTGGGTGAAGGGGAAGGCCGGTTCAGTGTGTCGGTCAGTTATTAGGGGACGGGTTGGCGGGGTTTTGGCGGAATCCCCGGAGGAAGTCTTCGATCCTCATTCTTTTTTTGCCTTCGAGCTGGATATCGGTGACGCGGATATAGCCGTCGGAGGCGGCGAATCTCAGATATGATTTTTGATCTGTTTCATAGGCTCCTGGCTGAATGCCGGGAGTCTTTTTTCTTTTTCGGAGTGATAGATCTTGAGGATCTTACCGTCGAGGTGTGTGAAGGCGGCGGGGAAGGGGGAGAGGCCTCTGATCAGATTGTAGATGTCTTCGATGGGTTTGTTCCAGTCGATGAGGCAGGTTTCTGTAAATATTTTGGGAGCGTGTTTCAGGTCGGTGCTGTCCTGCTGGGGGAGGCTTTCAGTGAGCCTGTGGAGAGTCCGGCGATGGTGGTGACGAGGAGGCGGGCGCCGACCTCTTTCATGATATCGTGGACGTCGCCTGCTGTTGCGTCGGGGGCGATGGGGAAGCGGTCCTGGAGGAGGATGTTTCCGGTGTCGATGGCGTGTTGCAGCTGGAAGGTCGTGACGCCGGTGACAGTCTCGCCGTTGATCACGGCCCAGTTGATGGGTGCTGCGCCGCGGTATTGGGGGAGCAGGGACCCGTGGAGGTTGACGGTGCCCATGGGGGGCATGGACCAGACGGATTCGGGAAGCATGCGGAAGGCGACGACGATCTGGAGGTCGGCTTTGAGGGCGCGAAGTTCTTCCTGGAATGTCGGGTCTTTTAATTTTTCGGGCTGCAGGATGGGCAGTCCTTTTTCTTTCGCGTATTTTTTTACGGCGCTTTCGGTGAGCTGCATGCCGCGGCCGGCGGGTTTGTCGGGTGCGGTGATGACGGCGATGACGTTGTAGCCGGCTTTGAGGATGGCGTCGAGTGAGGCAACGGCGAACTCGGGTGTGCCCATGAAGATGATACGTGGACTAGTCGGCATAGAGTAAATATTTTTTTCTGATTGCTTTAAAGTTGGAGAGTGCGGGTTCCCGAGGTCTTGCGGATGGCGTCTTCGCTGAGTCCTTCTTTTATCTGCTGGCGGAGGGTGGGGCCGCCGGCGAGGCGGTCGAAGCCGCCGCCGTTGTGCAGGAAAAAGGAGTCTTTGTCCGGGAAGAGGCGGTAGGCTTCGAGCACCCATTTTAGCGTCCACCGGTTGCCGGTAGCTTTTTCCGCGTCGCCCTGGCTGAGGTCGTAGCCGTTGCAGGTCTTGCCGAGTTGTGGCGGACTTGTTGCGCCGGGGAGGCTTTGGGGCGTGAAGCTGTAGCCGGTGGAGGGGAAGGAGGGGTTTCCGAATTGCTGGAAGGGTTTGGTGGTGCCGCGGCCCAGGCTGACGGGGGTCCCTTCGAAGAGGCAGAGGGAGGCGTACAGGTATACGGACTGCATATTGGGGAGGTTGGGGGAAGGTTTTACCGGTAGAGTATATCTGCTTTTGTGTGTGTAGTTCCTGCAGGGGATGACGATCAGGCGGAAGTCTCCGGTGGCGGTGTTTTTGATGGATGAGGTATAGGTGGTTGATGAGCCGGGAGTGGTTGCGGGTATGGTGGTGGTTGGGTTGTTGGTGGCGGCTGTGGTGGTAGGCGCCGTGGCCGCGGCGGTTTTCGCGGTGGCCACGGTTATAGAGTCGGAGGGGGAGAGCCATTTTTCGCCGAGGAGCATTTTGGCGTATTCGCCGATGGTCATGCCGTAGACGACGGGTATGGGCTGCATGCCGACGAAGGACCGGTATTTTGTATCCAGTATGGGGCCGTCGACGTAGAAGCCGTTGGGGTTGGGGCGGTCGAGGATGATGAGGGTGCGGTGGTTTTCGATGGCTGCTTCCAGATATTTTTGCATCGATGATATGTATGTGTAGAAGCGGACGCCGACGTCCTGGATGTCGAACACCAGGATGTCTACGCCTTCGAGGTCGGAGGGAGATGGTTTATTCTTTGTGCCATAGAGGGAGATGATGGGGATGCCGGTGGAGGGATCCTGCTGGTTGCCGACTTTGGCGCCGGCGTCTGCCTCACCGCGGAAACCGTGTTCGGGGGAGAATATTTTTACTACACGGATACCTCTTTTCAGGAGTGTATCTACGAGGTGGGTGTTGCCGATAACGGAGGTTGCGTTGGCGAAGATGGCGACGTTCTTTCCCCTGAGGAGGTGAAGATAGAGGTTCATCTGATCGGCACCGGTCTGGATGGGGCTGGTGGTGACGGTTGTCGTCGGAGTGGTGATGGCCGCGTCGGCGGGGCTGGTGGCGCTGCATGTAGCGGGGCGCACAAATTGCAGAGAAAGCGATACGAGGCAAAGAGATATGATTCGCATAGGCCGCAATTTAATTATTTAATCCTACCTTGCAGCCATGTCCCTTGCCCGGGACTTTAAATGTAAAACATATGGCACAAGAAGTAAAAGTTGGAGATACCGTAAAAGTTCATTATCACGGACGTCTGACCGATGGGACAACATTTGATAGCTCTGAAGGACGTAGTCCGCTGGAGTTCGAAGTGGGCGGCGGTATGGTAATAAAGGGATTTGATGATGGTGTTCTCGGTATGACCGTTGGCCAGAAGAAGACCATTGAGATCCCGGTGGAAGATGCCTATGGACCGAGGGACCCTCAGGCGATCATCGAGTTTCCGATAGATCGTTTTCCTCCGAATATCAAGCCTGAGGTAGGGATGCAGCTGGCCATGAACAATGGCGCGGGGCAGCAGATGCCGGTAACCATCGTAGAGGTTAGGCCGGATGCTGTGGTGCTGGATGCCAATCATCAGCTGGCTGGTGAAGATCTTATTTTTGATCTCGAACTGGTTGAGATCAATACTCCTTCACGGATAATTATGCCTTAAATTTTATTGGATGGGCTGTGAACCGCCTGACGCGGTGTGAACCATTGGTTGGGGTGTGAACCGCAGTAAGGTTTAACGCTAGCCGGGTGGTCGCGTGAACCGTTGGGTGGGGATGTGAACTGCAGGTGAGGTGGACGTATGAACCATTGGTTAGGGGTGTGAACCGCTGCCGAGGCGGGTCAGGCTGCGCTGGGTTTTGCCGGTGGGATATGGGTCGGGGTGTGGGAGTTGTATTTTTCTCGAAGGCCCGTGCCGGGACCAGCAGGCTGATCAGGGACACGGCGGTATTGAGGATGGAGCCTTCCAGTCCGAAGTCCCCGCCTGTCAGGAAAAGGTCGCCTTTGGGATCGGCCTGTAGAACGGAGGGCAGGTTCAGGCCGCTGACCCGGAAACCGAGTATTGGGCCCTGGAAGAAATTCCGGGTGAGGTGAAAGAGGAAGGAGAACCAGAGATTTCTTGTAAAAATATAGTTTATCCCGAGCAGGAGGCCGGCCAGGAACAGGTTGGCGAAGGCAAGGGTATGCATGCCCGGGTTAGTGAGGTGAAAGCAGGCGAAAAGGAAGGCGGAGATGCCCAGGGCGATCCATTTGTTGGAAAAGCTGTCCAGCAGGTTGCCGAGGATGTAACCGCGGAACACGAGTTCTTCGCTGAAGGCGATGAAGACCATCAGTCCGAAGGAGACGAAAAATGAAGAGGGGTCGAAGACGATATCGGTCCATTCGAGGTGTCCGCTGAGCAATAGCAGCACTGCGGTCAGACCCATCAGGCCTGGTCCCATCAGGAGACCGGTCAGCGCCTCGTTGATATATCCCATCAGGGGCCATCCCAGGCTCATAAAGCTGCGGCGATCCACGAACTGCCGGAAAACGGCGACGCAGACGAGGGAGATGACCAATTCAAGCAAGACCATCAGCCATAGGTAGCTGCCCGTCAGCAGGCCGGAGATCGTGGGCAGGGGATTTGTCTCCAGTTGCCGGAGGGTAGTTCCCGTGATCGTCATCAGGGCCGTGGCGGCAAGCAGCAGGGTGAGCAGAAAGAAGCCACAGCCAAACAGAAGCACCCGCAGCCAGCCTTGCGGGAGTACCGGATTTTTTATAACCTGATCGGACATAGTTGGGTATATTCGTTTGGTCCAAACCAGACCGTGACCTGTTCGGACAGTACTAAATATACGAATCATGTTTGAAAACTACTCTTTTACCGTGGCGGAAAGATTCCTACGGTATGTTCAGATCGATACCCAGAGTGATCCCCAGTCGACCACGTATCCTTCCACCGAAAAGCAGAAGGACCTGGGCCGGCTGCTGGTGCAGGAGCTGCAGGCGGCGGGTTTGTCCGATGCAGATATGGACGAATTTGGATATGTGTATGCCACACTCCCGGCCAATACGGACAAACCGGTTCCTGTGATCTGTTACTGCGCGCATATGGATACTTCTTCCGACAGTAGTGGTACCGGAGTGAAGCCGATCGTTCATCATGCGTATAACGGGGGGATATCGTTCTGCCGGATGACCCCGGTCAGATCATCTCTCCGGCGGAGCATCCGTATCTGGCGTCGCGGGTGGGGGACGACGTCATCACCGCGAGTGGTACGACCCTTTTGGGGGCCGACGATAAGGCGGGGGTTGCCGTGATAATGGATATGGTTCATTTTTTTGTGGGTCATCCCGAGCTGAAGCACGGGAAGATCCGGATATTGTTCACTCCTGATGAAGAGATCGGCAGGGGCGTGGACAAACTGGACATGCAAAAACTCGGGGCCGATTTCGGCTATACGCTGGATGCGGGTGAGCGGGGTTCGCTGGAAGACGAGACCTTTTCCGCGGATGGGATGACGGTCACGTTTTATGGGAAGAGTGCGCATCCGGGGTATGGGAAGGACAAGCTGGTCAATGCGATAAAGGTGGCGTCTTATTTTGTCGAGCTGCTGCCAAAGGATGAATGGTCGCCGGAAACCACGGAGGGTCCCTATGGTTTCGTTCATCCGGTCCGGATATCGGGATTGGTGGAGAAGGCGGTTGTGGAATTTATCGTGCGGGATTTTTTCACTTTCCGGGTGGAGGCATATGAGGAGATATTGCGGGACAAGGTGCAGGAGGCTTTGAAGAAGTTTCCGGGCGCGGCGGCGGAAGTGGTGGTGAAGGAGCAGTACCGCAATATGAAGGAAGTGCTGGATCTTCATCCGCAGGTGAGCGCCTATGCGGAGGAGGCGATTGTGCGGGCTGGGGTTGCGGTTCGCAAGAGCAGTGCGAGGGGCGGGACGGATGGTTCGCGGCTGTCCTTTATGGGCCTGCCGTGCCCCAATTTATTTACGGGAGAAATGGCATTTCATGGAAAGCATGAATACGTAAGCATACAGGATATGCAGAAGTCGGTGGAGACTATTGTGCATCTTTCGATGATTTGGGAAGAGAAGAGCTGATCCTGCGCATGATCATTTCCGCGTGAATCCTGGAGTTTTCGATGAACCAGATATGGGTGTTCATGCCACCGCAGACGACGCCTGCAAGGAAGAGGTTCTTTATATTGGTTTCCATCGTTGCGGGGTCGTAGAAAGGCTGGAGGCGGCTGTCGTCGGATAACCGGATGCCGGTACTCCGGAGGAAGTCGAAGTTGGGCTGGTAGCCTGTGAGCGCGATCACGTAGTCGTTAGGGATGGTTACTATTCCGTCGGGGGTTAGTATATCCACCTCGTCTGGTCGGATGGCGGCTATGGAGGAGTGGGTGTATGCCTTTATGCTGCCTTCTTTGATACGGTTCTCTATGTCCGGTTTGACCCAGTATTTGACGCGGGGACCGATGCCTTCTCCCCGGATGACCATGGTCACGTCCGCGCCTTTCCGCCATGTTTCGAGGGCTGCGTCGACGGCGGAGTTGCTGGCTCCTATGACGATCACTTTCTGCATGGCGTAAAAGCTGGGGTTCTTTATAGTAGTGGGTGACTTTTGGAAGTGATTCGCCGGGGACGCCGAGCAGGACGGGGATATCGTAGAAGCCGGTGGCGATGATGACATAGGTGGCGGTATAGGTCCGGTGGTCGGAGATGATCTCGAATCCGTCGCCGATGGGTCTTATCTGTTGTACGCCTTCCTGCAGGCGGATGTGCAGGTGGTTGGAGACGGCTACGCGGCGATAGTATTCCAGTGCTTCGCTGCGGTTGGGCTTCACGTTGTTGCTGACGAAGGGTACGCCGCCTATCTCGATGCGTTCGGAGGTCGAGAAGAAGGTCATGTTCGCGGGGTAGTTGTAGAGGGAGTTGACCAGGCAGCCTTTTTCGAGGACGATGTAGCCGAGGCCGGCCTTTTGCGCTTCGAGGGCGCAGGCGATGCCGATGGGGCCGCCGCCGATGATGACGAGATTGTAGTTGTTTAACATATTACTTGCTCACAAATTTATGTACATTCACGCACAAAACTCTTACCATGGATACCGTTAATGTTTTTTATATTATTGTTGCGCTGATAGCCGTGGCCATTGTCTTCAGCTGTGCGGTCAGTGTAAACCAGGGCTATATATACGTAGTCACGATGTTCGGCAAATACCGGCGGATCCTGCGTCCGGGGTTGAATTTTAAACTACCTTTCCTCGAGGCGGTCTATAAAAAGATATCGATCCAGAACCGGAGTGTGGAGCTGGAGTTCCAGGCGGTGACGGCGGATCAGGCGAATGTTTATTTCAAAAGCATGCTGTTGTATGCGGTGCAGAATGCGGATGAGGAGACGATCAAGAGGGTTGCCTTTAAGTTCATCAGCGACAGGGATCTGATGCAGGCTCTGACGAGGACGATCGAGGGAAGTATCCGCAGCTTTGTAGCGACGAAGAAGCAGGCGGAGATACTGGGTCTGCGTAAGGAGATAGTGGAGTTCGTGAAGGAGCAGATCGATCATTCGCTGGAGGACTGGGGGTATCATCTGATGGACCTTCAGATCAACGATATTACGTTCGACAAGGCCATTATCGAATCGATGAGCAGGGTGGTGGCGAGTAATAACCTGAAGGCGGCCGCGGAGAATGAGGGGCAGGCTTTGCTGATCACGAAGACGAAGTCGGCGGAGGCCGAGGGGAATGCGATAAAGATCTCGGCTGAGGCGGAGAAGGAAGCGGCGAGGCTGCGGGGGCAGGGTGTTGCGTTGTTCCGTCAGGAGGTGGCGCATGGGATGAGCGAGGCGGCGGAGGAGATGAAGCGGGCCAATCTGGATACGAATGTGATCCTTTTCAGCATGTGGACGGAGGCGATAAAGAATTTTGCCGAGGCGGGGAAGGGGAATATCATTTTTCTCGACGGGAGCAGTGAGGGGATGGATAAGACGATGAAGCAGATACAGTCGCTGATGGTGAGGCAGGCCAACGGGCAATAGCTGGCCGAGGTCGGTGGAGGGGTGGAGACTGGCTGTGGGGGTAGTGGGGACGAGCCGGTGGAGGGGTGGGGCTGGCCGCTGCATGTGATTGCAGAAGCGGCACAATTTTAGCATTTTGTTAAAAAATAGAAGTGGGAGGGGGCCGTTATAGGGGTTAAGTCTTATTTTTATCCATCGGGTCCCGAAGGGCCCGCCTCATAAATTAAAAACAGATACCGGAATGACTCTTTTTTTCTGCAGGTAATACTGGATTCGGCAAAGATCAAGGACAGCCTTGCGCGGGTGGCTATGACGGCGGCTCAGCAAAAGGAGAATTTGTGGGATATCCTCATCAAGGGGGGCCGCTGATGATCCCGCTGGCTATACTGCTGGTCATTGCGATCTTCGTGTTCTTCGAACGGTATATTGCCATCAAGAAAGCTGCGAAGCTGGACGACAATTTCATGAATATTATCCGGGACCATATCATATCCGGTAATATTTCGGCGGCGCGCAGTGTTTCGAAGAATACGCCTACTGCGACGGCGCGTATGGTGGACAAGGGTATTCAGCGGGTGGGCAAGCCGATCGAGGCGATCGAGCGGAGCATGGAGAATGTGGGCAAGCTGGAGTTGTACAAGATGGAGCGGAATCTGGCGATCCTTTCGGTGATCGGGTATATTGCGCCGCTGTTCGGGTTCCTAGGGACCATTGCGGGGATGTTCGAACTGTTCTATAGCATTGCCAGTACGGGAGAATATAGTATCTCGAATATTGCGGGGGGTATCTATGTCAAGATGATCTCTTCGGCATCGGGGCTTATTATCGGGATCATCGCCTATGTGGGCTACCGGTTCCTGATCAGCCAGATCGACAAGGCGACTAACCGGATGGAGGCTGCGAGTGCTGATTTCATCGATATTTTACAGGAGGAGGCCCGATGAATCTAAGAAATCGTCATAGAGAAGAGGCGGAAGTGCATACGGGACCGCTGAATGATATCCTGTTCATTCTGCTGCTGTTCTTCCTCATTGTAAGTACGCTGGCGAACCCTAACGTGGTGAAGCTTTCCCAGCCCAAGTCAAAGAGTGATACGAAGGCCAAGCAGACGGTAGTGGTATCGATCGATGCCAATAAGCAGTTCTATGTGGGGACGACGAAGGTGACGATCGAAGAGCTGAAGGCGAGGTTGCAGCCGTTCCTCGCGAAGGAGACGGATCAGCCTTCGATAGTTATCAATGCGGACAAGTCGGTGCCTGTCGACGATGTGGTGGCGGTGATGCGGGTCGCGCGCGAGCTGGGGGCGAGGACGGTGCTGGCCGTGGACAAGAACGGGGTGCAGTAGGGGTGTTGCCGGGAACGGCCGGCCGGGGTTGTGAATCGTTGGGGTATCCGGGTGCGGGTGATGGTTAAAATTCTATGTGTATTCTTCCCGCGAATAAGTTGATGGGCCCGCGGTCTTTGTTGTAGGCCGGGTGGTTGACGAACTGATAGTCTGCGGTCGCCCAGAGGTTGTTAAAAAGTTTCACTTCATAAAATAGTTCGGCTGTGGCTTCGCGCCCGTAGTTGGGCAGTTTTCCATCTCCTATCATGAAGCCGTAGCCGCCAATTGCCAGAAAATCGCGGTGGTCTTTGGATATGCCGTTGCTCAGCAGGGCTACGCCGAAGTTGTCGGAGGGGCGGTGCCAGCTGTTGCCATAGACGCGGATGCCGCCGCTGATGGTGTTGTCTATTTCGGCGAAGGCCCAGGAGGCGGTTTTGCCGTTGTTCCAGCCCAGGCGGAGGAAGGCGCTGGCGGAGTGGCTGAGTTCCTGTTCTGCGTTGATACCCAGTCCCGGCTTCTTGTTGCCATAGGATTTGCCTATCAGTACGTCGAGGGAGGTATCTGCGCCGCTAATTTTGTCATTGATGACGTCCCGGTAGTGTGGGGCTTTGTTTATGTTGTAGAAGCCGAGGAGGCGGACGGCGCCTTTATAGCCGTGAATGGTATAGCGTTTTTCAAATTCGATGTTTTCGCTGCTGGTGTTACCGTAGTGCCAGTCTAGTTCGGGTCCGTTGGCGTAGGTTGGCTCGAGGGCGGTGCCGAGGCGCAGGGTCCAGCCGGGTTTGACGAGCTCGGCCACGACGCCGTAGGTGTAACCGCGGGTATTGGCGGCGTAGTCGTAGGCTCCATTATTCATAAAGGCCCAGTTCATGAAGTCCATGCGGGGGTCGTGGCTGACGTTGCTGTTGTCGAAGAAGTCGCCGACGGAGAATTTTCCCGCGGACAGGGTGATACGGGAAGTGGAGACTCTTTCTTTTACCTGGTTGGCGTCGTCGTCGAGGTCTTCGTAGTGCTGTTTGTCCAGGTCGAAGTGCTGGCGGAAGAAGATGCGGGCTACGTATACCGTAGGTTCGGGGTTGCCGATGCGGAAGGTCTCGCCGTTGGGGAACCCTGCTATTCCGAGGGTGCTGCCGACGCCTTTGCCGCCGGCCATTTCCGGGTTGAAGTAGAGGGCGGCTCCGTGCCAGAGTTTTCTGCCGAGATAGGCAGTGGCTGTGACGGAAAAGGCGCGTTCCTGCTGGTTGGTCATGCTGTTCTGGCCGGCGTAGGGGGCCGGGAAGGTGGGGTGCCACTGGACGATGCCGGTGAACTGGAAATGATAGGACCAGCCTGAATCTTTTAAGAGAGCGTCGGATTTGGAGGGGGATGACGACTGTGCCGAAGAGGATCGGGATAAGGCGAACGAGAGTGCGGTGAGCAGAAATAGTTGGGTCCTACGCATTGTTCCTTGGAATAAAAGTTGCGCAAAACTAGCCTTCCGGCTGAAGGTTTTAAAATATATTAATGTTACGTCGTTGCTTTTACCATGCGGTCTTTTCCCTGCAGGTCCTTGCGTAGCATTAGGTTGCTAAGGCCGGCAGAGCGGAAGAGGCCGAGGACCTGTTCGCCCATTTCTTCGTGGGTCTCGACGAAGACCTGGCTGCTGCGTGGCATTTGCCGGACGGCGAATTGGCTGATGGCGCGGTAAAAGAGAAGGGCGTCGTTGTCTGGAACGAACAGGGCCGGGCCGGGTTCAAATTCCGTGACGTGGGTCGCCATCTGCGACTTTTCGTTGAGGGGGATGTAGGGGGATTGCTGACGAGGCAGGTGATGGTGGGGAGGTCGTTCCATGATCCGGGGTTCAGGAAGTCCAGGTGGTGGAAGTTGATGGGGGTGTTTTGGCTATTGGCGTTGCGGCGGGCGACTTCGAGTGCTTTGGTGCTGAGGTCGCAGGCGTGGATCTGCGCGGTGGGGAGACGTTTGGCCGGGGTGATGGGGATGCAGCCGCTGCCGGTGCCGACGTCGAGGATGGTGGGGGCGCCGGCCGGAATAGTGCCGATGCCTGGCGCAGGCGGAATGGACTCAAGTACCCAATCCACCAGTTCTTCGGTTTCGGGGCGGGGGATCAGGACGTTTTCGTCCACATAGAGTTTCATTCCGGCGAACCAGGCCTCGTTGAGGACGTACTGGACGGGGCGATGGGTCAGGAGCTCCTGGGAATAGCGACGCAGCGTGGAGAGGGTTTGGTCTGGCAGGGGTTCGGACCGGTGGAGGATTCGGTCGATCTTTTTCCATCCGGAGAGGTTTTCGAGCACCCAGTCAGTGATGATGGCGGCTTCGCGGTCTCCGTAGAGGGGGAGCAATTGAGTGGTGAGCGATTTCTGGGCCTGTAGCCAATCCATCCGTAAAAATAGGGGAGTTTGGCGTAACTTTGCCGGCCCGATGAATTTCCCCGAAACATATATGCGACGCTGTCTGGAGCTGGCTCTGCTGGGGGCCGGACGTGTGGCGCCGAACCCCATGGTGGGGTCGGTGCTGGTATATGGGGACCGCATTATCGGCGAAGGGTATCACCAGCTGTATGGAAAGGCGCATGCGGAGGTCAATTGCATCAACTCTGTGAAGGAGGAGGATCAGCCGCTGATAGAGCAGTCGACGATCTATGTGTCGCTCGAGCCTTGTGCGCATCACGGGAAGACGCCGCCCTGTGCGGACCTGATCCTATCGCGGCGGATACCCAGGGTGGTGGTTGGTTGCCGTGATCCTTTCCCCAGGTGAACGGGAAGGGGATCGAGAAACTGGTGGCGGGGGTGTGGAAGTGACCGTTGGGATCCTTGAGGAGGAGTGTGTGGAGCTGAACAGGAGGTTTTTTACATTTAATACGAAGCACAGGCCTTATATTGTACTGAAGTGGGCACAGAGCGGGGACGGAAGGATTGCGGGGCCGGGCGAAGGGCGCGTGCTTATTTCCAATGAATATACCAACAGACTGGTTCACAGATGGCGGTCGGAAGAGGCGGCTATCCTGGTCGGGACGCGGACGGCGTTGATGGATGACCCCGCACTGACGGCGCGGCTGTGGAAGGGGCCGGATCCGGTGCGGCTGGTGGTCGACAAGGAGTTGTCGTTGCCGGCGTCGCTGAAACTGTTCGACGGAAAGGTGAGGACGATCGTATTCAATTCGTCGAGGCATGAGGAAGGGGATATGCTCTCTTATTATCAGCTGGCTGGGGACAGCAGTCTTGTTCACCAGCTGATGATCGCCCTGCACCGGCTGAAAATACAGAGTGTTTTGGTGGAAGGGGGCGCGCGTTTGCTGCAGTCCTTTATCGATGAGGGGTACTGGGATGAGGCGAGGGTAATTACGAATACTCAACTGGAATTGCCGGGCGGGTTGTCTGCGCCGGTGTTGGGTACTATACAGCCAATATCTCACGAAAGCCTGTTCACCGATACAATACGTTATTACAGGAATATATGACCGAACAGGAATTCTATTACACGATCGAAAAGGAGGCTATTGCCGAGTTCAAGGACAGGGGCAGTAAGTTTATCGGGTATGCCTGCCCGATAAAGAGTGTCGATGAGTTCAAGGACCGGCTGAACGAGATCAAGAAGGAGCATCCCAGGGCTACGCACCGATTGTTTCGCCTACCGGCTGGGTCTGGACGGAAATGTGTTCCGGGTGAGCGATGACGGGGAGCCTTCGGGGAGTGCGGGGCGGCCTATTCTCGGTCAGATAGACAGCAAGGAGCTGGTGAATACCCTTGTTGTAGTTGTGCGGTATTTCGGAGGGACTTTGCTGGGGGTGCCGGGGCTGATCAACGCTTATAAGTCGACTGCGGCACTGGCGCTGCAGATGACCCCGCTGGCGCAGAAGCAGGTGGAAAAAGAATATATAGTACAATTTGATTATACACAAGTAGGAGAGATCATGGCTGTGGTGAAGCAATACAATTGCCGGGTCGTGCGTCAGGAAATGCAACTTTTTTGCAGTATGACCATAGCCATCCCGAAGAACAGGGTGATGGAAACCGTTTATAAGTTACAGGAGATCAGGAATGTAGAGCTGAATCCCGTAGCGGGGTAGGAAGGTGTATACTATCGAAGCCGGATATCGCGTTCTTAGGGGTATCCAAAATTCTATCTTTTGAAAAAGCTCCTGTACCCTATTGCGCTGACCGCTGCGGTCATAACCCTCCTGGTATTTTATGCGTGTAATAAGAGTTCGTCTTCCGACAATGGGTCGATGACGACGAATCCCAACAATATTCCTGCCGAGCAGACGGTGACGGCCAGTTTACAGGGTCGCGTACTTGATGAAAAAGGGATGCCGGTACAGGGTGCTGCTGTGAGCAGCGGGTCGGCGACGACTACGACCGACGTGAATGGGGTCTTTTCGTTTTCCAAGATATCGATGTCGAGCCGGTTTGGTTTCGTGAAGGTGAGCAAGGCCGGTTATTTTACGGGTTCAAGGAGCATCATTACCAATGGAGGCGCCTCAAATTACGTTAGCATACAGCTGGTGCCCAGGGTGTTAACCGGTAGTTTTGGGGCTGCTGCGGGCAAGAAGGTGCTGGTTAAGACCGGTGATACAGCGGATTTCACGGGCAGCAGTTTTGTCAACGCTTCGACGAATGCCGCCTATACCGGGAACGTAAATGTATATGCTACTTATCTCGATCCGACGGATGTCAATCTTTATAAATACATGCCCGGTGATCTGAGGGGTATCGGTACGGACGGTAAGGAAACGGCTCTGCAGAGTTTTGGAATGCTGGGTGTAGAGCTGCAGGGGGATGCGGGGGAGAAGCTTCAACTGGCTTCGGGTGCGAAGGCAACGCTCACGTGGGCGATACCGGCGGCCCTGCAGACTGCGGCGCCGGCTACCATTCCCTTATGGTATTTCAATGACTCGAGCGGGCGGTGGATCCAGGAGGGGAGTGCTATACGCGTGGGGAACAGCTATGTGGGCCAGGTGGGGCATTTCTCGTACTGGAACTGTGACGCGGCTTCGGGTACGGTCAATTTTAAAGTTCACGTGAAGGACCAGCATGGGAATCCGCTGGCGTATACGTATATACAGTTTCAGTCACAGAGTTGGGGGACGCGCGGGGGTATACGGACTATGACGGTTTTGCACAGGGGTTGATCCCGAAGGGGCAGGCGCTGGTGATGCAGGTGGTGACGGAATGCGGGAGTATGATAGCGGGTGCGAATGTTGGGCCGGCGGTGTCTGATCAGGACCTTGGGACGCTGACTGTAGCTATCGAACATGCCAGCGTCGTTGTGAAAGGGACCGTAGTAGACTGCAGTCTCAATCCGGTGGACAGCGGCGTTGTCTCGGTGCATATCGATGGCCTGAATTACAATGCTGCCGTGATAAAGGGGGCGTTCATGCTGCCGGTCACCCGTTAGTTCCAGTTCGTCGACTACGGCGTTGTTGACGCCGGTCGACTTTAAGTCATCGCAGCAGGGCGGTCAGGTGTCAGTTGCGGTGGGTTCGGCCGATACAGTGGATGCGGGTAAATTAACGGCCTGTGGGGTTACCATTGATCAGTTCATCCAGTTCAGTGTCGGGGGGAGCACGTACAACCTGACGACGCCGCCCGACGATATAGAAGAAAATGTTTATAGTGGAATAACCTATCTCAGCGGCTATCAGACCAACTCCGGTCAGACGTGGATCAATATGCAATTTGCGCAGTTGAACGGTACGACGGGGACGGTGCAGGATTCGATAACCGTCCATGTGCCTACGTCTTATTATGGAGGGGCTTATCTTAAATGTACCATCACTTCCTTTGGCCCTGTGGGCGGCGTTATAGAAGGCAGTTTTACCGGTCCTGTTTATGGTCAGTCGGGCCCGCAGCAGACGATAACGGGTAGTTTTAAGATAAAGAGGACCAATTAGGATAACCAGGGCGATCGACTAGGAAGTAAACCTGTCGCTGACTACGAGGTCTTTGCTGCCTGGGGTGTATTTATAGAATCCTTCACCGCTTTTTACGCCGAGGTATCCGGCTGTCACCATGTTGACGAGCAGGGGACAGGGGGCGTATTTCGGGTTGCCGAATCCGTCCTGGAGTACGCGGAGGATATAGAGGCAGACGTCGAGGCCGATAAAGTCGGCCAGTTGCAGCGGACCCATGGGGTGGGCCATTCCCAATTTCATTACGGTATCGATCTCCTGTACGCCGGCGACGCCTTCGAAGAGGCTGCTGATGGCTTCGTTGATCATGGGCATGAGGATGCGGTTGGCGATGAAGCCAGGGTAGTCGTTGACGACGCAGGGAACTTTTCCGAGTTGTTCGGAGAGGGCGGTCATTTTTTTGGTGACGGCCTGATCCGTTGCGTAGCCGTTGATGATCTCGACCAGTCGCATGACGGGTACAGGGTTCATGAAGCTGGAGTCCGATGACGGACTGGGGGCGCCGGGTGACTGCGGCGATACGTGTGATGGATATCGACGAGGTATTGGAGGCGAGGATGGCGGACTGAGGAGCGCGTTCGTCCAGCTGGCGGAAGATATTGAGTTTGAGATCGACGTTCTCCGTGGCTGCTTCGACGACGAGGTCGGCATTTGCGACGCCTTCGGCGAGGTTTGCGGAGGTGGTGATGGAGTCGAGGGTGGACTGTTTGTCCTGGTCGGTGATGGCGCCTTTGGCGATCTGTCGGTCGAGGTTCTGGGCAATCGTTCGGAGCGCTTTTTCCAGTTGTGCGGGTTGGGTATCGATGAGGGTGACGGAGAATCCTTTCTGTGCGAAGACGTGGGCGATGCCATTACCCATGGTACCGGCGCCGATAACGGAGATGTTATGCATATGGCTTATGCGGGATTGATTTCGCGCGAAGTTAGTTGTTGTTTCGGAAATCGCCTCGTTTCCAGGCCTGGATAAACTCGGCCCAGGCGAGGGGGTTGAAGATATTCTGAGGGGGGGCCTGTCCCTGGTAGGAGTAGCGGGTGGCGCTTTGGCGGAGATAGGTGGAGGCGGCTTCGCCTGCGCTGGCGGGCAGGCTTCGGGCGAGGACGCGGCGTTTGGCGACGTCGTTATTTTGCCGGGCGATCTCGATGTCGTCGTCGGGGACTTTGGTGTTGACAAAGTCCCGTTCGAACTGTTCGCGTGTCGGCCGGGGCCGAATGATGGTAGCGGGCAGGTATTGTGCGTCGGTGACCATCAGTTGGATGACGCTGTATTGATTGCCGTGGAAAGTGTCGGGGACGTTAAGGGTAAATGCTTTGTAGCCGACGCTGGAAAATTCGATGATATCGCCTTTGAGGACGACGATGGAGAAGACGCCCTGGTCGTTGGAGTAGGTGCCCTGGTTACGTCCTTTTACGACTACGCTGACGGCCGGTATTCCTTTCAGGCTATCGGCTGTCATAATGACGCCATATAATTGTACCACAGAGTCTTTTAGCTTGTCGAACTGGGCGTGAGCGGCGAACGGGGCGGACAGCAGAAGAACGTATAGTACAATTTTTTTCATTCGGTCAAAATTAACTTTTAAACCCGAGAACCGGATGGAGTTTATTTTTTTGCCACCGTTCGAATCTTGAACAAATTACGGAGGTCATTGGTTAATTTTGTCTCAAAATAGAGTTTTTAACAAAATCTTGCTAATGACGGCGGAAAAAGTTTTAGAGGCCCTCGGGAATGTTCAGGAACCGGATCTGGGTAACGACATTGTGACATTAAAAATGGTTAAAGATCTGACCATCGATGGGAATTATGTGTCCTTTACGGTGGTGCTGACGACTCCGGCCTGTCCGATGAAGGATCATATTAAGAATGCGTGTATCAATGCGGTACGACTGCTGGTAAATAAAGATGCGACGGTAAAGGTGAATTTTACGGCCAATACGACGTCCCAGCGAAAGGATTCGCGCGAGACGCTGCCTAAGGTGAAGAATATCATTGCGGTGGTTAGTGGCAAGGGTGGCGTAGGGAAGAGCACGGTGGCGGCGAATTTCGCGATGGCGCTGGCCAGGGGCGGGGCGAGCGTGGGGTTGATGGATGCGGACATATACGGACCAAGTGTTCCGATAATGTTTGGGGTGCGGGGCGAGCGTCCGAAGATGATGGCTGGCGGCGAAAATGGGAAGGGGCTGATCGTACCGCTGGAGAAGTTTGGTATCAAGCTGATGAGCATAGGGTTACTGGTAGATGAAAAAATGCCGTGGTCTGGCGCGGGCCGATGGCGAGCAGTGCGATCCGCCAGTTCGTAACCGATGTCTACTGGGATGAGCTGGATTATCTGGTGATCGATATGCCTCCGGGAACGGGTGATATTCATCTGACCCTGATGCAGCTGGTGCCGGTGACGGGAGTGATCGTGGTGACGACGCCGCAGGATGTGGCGCTGGCGGATGCGAAGAAGGGATTGCGATGTTCGGTCAGGCGCAGCTGAAAGTGCCGATCATCGGCCTGGTAGAGAATATGAGCTATTTTACTCCGGCGGAGCTGCCCGATAACAGGTATTATATTTTTGGAAAGGAGGGTGGAAAGAGACTGGCTGAGGAGTACGATATACCTTTCCTGGGCCAGATACCGTTGGTTCAGAGTATCCGGGAGGGTGGAGACTACGGGGTGCCGATCATGGCGGGTGATGATGCGGTGACGAAGAAGGCGTTCTCGGATTTTGCGGGGAATGCGGCGAGGAGTATTGCGATGGTCAACGCGAATATGAACAGGGAGAAGGTGGTGGAGGTTGTGGGATAGAGTGTTTGCCGTGGCGGAGGAAGGTCAGAGGGGTTGTTTCTGCCGGCAGAAGTTGAAGAAGATGCGGATGATGGTCAGAAAGGAGGCGGTGTTACGGGGTGGATCGGGGTGAATTGAGAATTTAATAACTTTGGCGGATGTACATCCCCCGCCGATATGAAGAAAAGGATAAGGCGACTATCCATGCCTTTATCAAAGAAAATTCCTTTGCTATTTTGGTTTCGGTAAAAGACGGTGTGCCGCTGGGTACGCATATCCCGCTGCAGCTGGAGAAGAATGCCGCGGGGGAGGACGTGCTGATGGGGCATATCTCGAAAGGGAATGAGCAGAAGTATACGCTGGTGGATGGGGCGAAGGTGCTGGCTATTTTTCCCGGGCCGCACGCGTATGTTTCGCCGCGATGGTATACGGAGATGAAGGTGCCTACGTGGAACTATATTTCAGTACACATTTATGGGAGGGTAAGGATCGTGGAGGGGGAAGAGCTGCGGGCGGCTTTGTCCCGGCTGATGGATACATATGAGCAGCATATGCCCAGGCCGGTGACGATGGGGGAAATACCGGAGAAGGCACTGAATGATGATCTGAGGGGTATTGTAGGTTTTGAGATCAGCATGGAGGAGGTACAGGCGGCTTATAAGCTGAGTCAGAACCGGGATAAGGAGAGTTATCACCATGTGGTGGAGGAACTGGATAAGGGGAATGAGGTATCGAAGAAAGTAGCGGTGGAGATGAAGAGGAGACGTGGACCCACGGCGGAGGAGTGAGCGGCCCGGTGGGGAAGAGGAGAAATAATCCTATTTTTGGCGAATGACACGTCAGCAGCTAGTAGCCCAGATACGGAGTGTAGGGTCATATCTTTGTGTAGGACTTGACAGTGACAGCACGAAGATACCCGCCCATCTTCATTCGCATAAAGATCCGGTTTTCGAGTTCAACAAGCAAATCATCGACGCCACGAAGGATCATTGTGTGGCCTACAAGATAAATACCGCATTTTATGAGGCCGACGGGTTAAAAGGCTGGGAGACGATGGAGAAGACGGTCAATTATATTCCTTCCACTCATTTTACCATTGCCGATGCCAAAAGGGGAGATATCGGCAATACGTCCTCCCAGTATGCGCGTGCTTTTTTCGAGACATTGGCTTTCGATGCCGTTACGGTCGCTCCTTACATGGGAGAGGACAGTGTGCGGCCTTTTCTGGAATACAGGGACAAGTGGACGATCCTGCTGGGGCTGACCTCTAATTCGGGGGCCCGGGATTTCGAGCTGCAGGAGGCCGGAGACGGATTGTTATACGAGCAGGTGCTGATGAAGGCGGCGGTATGGGGTAGTCCTGAGAATTTGATGTTCGTTATAGGCGCCACTCAGGCGGAGGCCTTTCGCAATGTCCGCCGGTTGACGCCGGATCATTTTTATCTGGTTCCCGGTGTGGGGGCGCAGGGGGGAGTCTGGAGGAGATCTCGAGGCGGGCGATGAACGGGGACGTGGGTCTGCTGGTGAATGCGAGCAGGGCTGTTATTTATGCTTCGGCCGGGGAAGATTTTGCTGCAGCTGGCGGCGAAGGCTGCGGAGGGGTATCACCGTGAGATGCAGGGGTATCTGTAAATTCCTTTTCACTTTTTGCGATCACGAGGGTGGCTACGCCGTTGCCGATGATATTGGTGATGGCGCGGGCTTCGCTCATGAATTTGTCTACGGCCGGAGGAAGGCGAGGCCTTCCACGGGTATCCTTTGGATGGCGGTGAGGGTAGAGGCCAGGACGATGAAGCCGCTGCCGGTGACGCCTGCGGCGCCTTTGGAAGTAACCATTAGGATGCCGAGGATGGTGAGGAGTTCGCCTGCGGAGAGGTGGACGTTGTATAGCTGGGCGAGGAAGATAGTGGCCATGGAGAGATAGATGGAGGTGCCGTCGAGGTTGAAGGAGTAGCCGGTGGGTACGACCAGTGCCTACGACCGGCTGGCTGCAGCCCATTTGTTCGAGCCGGGCCATGAGGGAGGGAAGGGCTGCTTCGGAGGATGATGTGCCGAGAACGATGAGGATCTCTTCGCGTATATTTTTAAGGTAGGTGAAGACGTTGAGTTTGAAATAGCGAAGGATGAGGCCCAGGACGATGACGACGAAGAGGGCCATGGTGAGGTAGACGGAGCCCATGAGTTTGGCCAGTGGGATAAGTGTCTTTATCCCATATTTACCGATGGTGAAGGCCATGCCGCCGAAGGCGCCCAGGGGCGCGAGGGAGCATGACGTAGCGCAGGAGCCGGAAGACGAACTTGCTGGCCTTGTGGAAGGCGTCGGTGGTCTTTGTTTTGTTTGGGATAAGGCTAATGACGATGCCCGTGAGGATGGCCAGCGCCAGCACCTGAAGGGTTAAGTTCGTCCTGAAAAATTGAATCCAGTTGAAACCATGTGCGCCCTGGCTGGTGTATTTGGTGGCGTCCTGGATGGGGAGCCCGGTCTTGTCGATCTCGCCGGGGCGGAGGAGGTAGGCTACGGCGATGCCGATGGCCAGTGAGACGGTCGTGACGATCTCGAAATAGAGCAGGGCTTTGACGCCTATGCGACCGACTTTCTTTAGGTCACTCATCCCGCTGATGCCGGAGACGATGGTAAGGAAAATGATAAAGGGGATGAAGAGTTTTACGAGGTTGACGAACTGTACGCCCATCCATTCGGTTTTTACGGCGACGGCGGGCGCGAAGTAGCCGAGAAGGACAGCACCTATAAGGGCGATCAGAACTATCCATGTCAGATTGCGGGAGAATCGGTCGAGTACGGAGGTTCTCATATTTGTTGCAGGATATCGCAAAAGCGGAAGACGTCTTCGAATGAGTTGTACATAGGGGTGGGGGCTACGCGGACTACGCCCGGTTCGCGCCAGTCGACTACGATACCGGCGTCGATCATGCGCTGGTGGATGGGTTTCCCTTCCGGTCCGAAATAGAGGGAGAGCTGTGCGGCCCGCCGGTGGGGTTCGGAGGGGGTGATGATCTTAAATATCGGGTTGTCGATGGAGGTGAGCTGGTGGTAGAGATATTCGGTGAGTTCGCGGCTTTTTGTCTGCAGGGTTGATATGCCGGCCTCGTCGAAGAGGGTGAGGGAGGCTTTTAGTGCGACCATATTGAAGACCTGGGCCGTGCTCATGCTCCAGCCTTCGGCTGTGGGTTTGGGGACGAAGCCTTTTTCCATTTTAAAGCGGCTGGATTCGTCGTTGCCCCACCATCCGCCGAGTCGGGCGAGGTGCGTGTCTTTGACGAAGCGTTCAGTGAATGAAGGCGCCGCCGGCTGCGCCGGGTCCGCCGTTGAGATATTTGTACGAGCACCATACGGCGAAGTCTACGTCCCAGTCGTGGAGACGCAGCGGGGCGTTGCCGATGGCGTGTGCGAGGTCGAAGCTCGCCAGGGCGCCGGCTTTGTGGGCGGCGGTTGTGATGGCGGCCATGTCGAAGAAGCTGGCCGGTATAGTAGTTGATGCCACCGAGCAATACCAGGGGCGAGGTGGTCCTTGTGTTCGTCGATGGCCTTTAGTATGTCTTCTTCGCGGATGGTGTCTTCGCCTTCGCGCGGCCGTATCTCGATGACGGCGTCGGCGGGGTTGAAGCCGTGCCATCCGGACTGGGTTTCGACGACGTACTGGTCGGAGGGGAAGGCTCCGGCTTCGATGAGAATCTTATACCGCTGTTGTGTAGGGCGATAGAAGGTGAGGAGCAGGAGGTGGAGGTTGACGGTCAGGGCGTTCATGACCGTTACTTCGTCTTCGAGGCAGCCTGCGATGCGGGCGAGGGATGGCCGGAGTGACTGCGGGAAGGTCATCCAGGGGTTGCGGGCCTGCCAGTAGCCATGGATGGCGAGGTTTTGCCAGTCCTGCAGTTCCTGCTGAAAGTAGTCGGCGGTGTGGCGGGGCTGCAGGCCGAGGGAGTTGCCGCAGAAATATATGGATTGGCTGTCGCCGCTGGGGGAGAGGGGAAGTAGAACCGGGAGCGAAAGCTGCTGAGCTTGTCCTCCCGGTCTTTTTGCTGCGCGTATTCGAGCGTGGCTGTGGCTATCGTTGATACCTGCATTTCCGAGATTTTATAGAAATGCAAGATATGGTATTAATGCGTTAAATGTTGTTAGGTGCGGGCCTAGGTAGTTTTGTCGTCATCCTTGTCGTCTTTGTCCTTTTCCTTGTCTTTTTCTCCCTTGTCCTTTCCTGTGCCATAGTGGGATAGGCGGACGGTGCCAAAGCTGCTCTTGATCTTTATTTTCGCCTTGCCTTCGCCGGCCCTGCCGCTGTAGTCTTTGTCGAATTTGGGACCGAAGTCGTCGCCGCCTTCGGGTCTGTTCTCGGCGATGTTAAAGCCGCTTTCGTTGCGGAAGCTGCCAAAGCTGGTGTGGACGTCGATGTCGGCGGATAGGTTCTGGTCGACGACCATGCGAACGGTGGAATAGGATTCGAAGACGGAGAGGTCCTGGATATTGTTGGCGACGTTGAACTGTACGTTGCCTGAGAACTCGCTGGTGATCTTTACGTTCCCATTCACCTTGCCGATGCGGGACTGGTCGTTGTATTTGAAGAGGATCTTGCCGTTGTTGATCTCGGTGATAAAGGCTTTGCCAAATTCGACGTCGATGAAGTCGACGTTGTCGAGTTTGCCGGTGTTGAGGCTGCCGAATTTGCTGCTGAGCGAAATCGGGCCTTTGAAGTCGGTGACGCCTATTTTGCCGAAGCTGTTCTCTATTTCGAGGCGATTACCGGTGGGCATATGAACCACGTAGTCGATGTAGAAGGACCGGTCGCCTTCGCCGTTCTTTTTACCGCCGTTGCCATTCTGGATCTCGTCGACGGTGGTCTTGAAGGTGATGGTATGGGCTTCTTTGGATTCCTTTACGTCGAGCTTTTCCATTATCTCTTTTGCCTTGTCTTCGTTGGATGCCCGGGCGCCGATCTCGATGTCCACGGTTATCTCCTCCTTGTCCCATGTGCTGACGGATACGTTACCAAACTGGTTGTATATCTGAAGCTTGTCGTCGGCTGTTACGGGGTAGGATTTGTTGATCATCCGTTGTCTTCTCACCTGCTGGGCTTGTGCCTGCGGGGGAAGGAGGATGGCCGAGAGGGCGAGAACGGCAATAAAACTAGATAGTTTTATATGCTTTTTCATATTCTATTTTTTAGTATGATTTATTTGTCTAACGATTTCGAGCTGGTGATTCAGGAGTTCCATCTGCAGCTGGAGGTTCTGAAGCATCGCTTCGAGTAGTTGCTCGCGGTTAGGGTTGTTGGGCAGTTGTCCCCGGAGGTCGTGGTAGACGCTGTCGAGTTTGTAGACGTCGGAGGCGAACTGTTTGTAGAGGAGGGGTTCGTCCTTCTCTATGGTCTTTAGTTCTTTGTGTTTTATCTCGACGAGTTTGGCGTAGTGGTACATCTCTTCGTCCATGGAAGACTCGAGTTCCTTGTTGTCATTCCTGGGCCGGATGGCTGCGAGGGCCGAAGAATCGGAATTGTGGTCAGCACCGGCCGGCGCGGGTGTTTGGGCGAGGTTGTTCTTTGAGTTGTTGGTGTCCGGGTTATTGGTGTCCGTGGCCGCCGGGGATGTGGTAGTCCTTTGGGCGGTGTCGGGCTGTGTGGTTTTGCTGGTCCTGAGGTACCACAGGGCGCCTCCCAGCAGAAGGATGACGGCGGCGGCTACGCTATACTTCCTCCAATGGCTCTGCATCCGGACCACGGGGGTCGGTTTTTTGCCGGGTTCCAGGTCCTCCCTGATCTTATCCCAGATGCTGAGGTCCGGCTCTTCGGAGTCAAACTCTTCCCGGTGGTCACTGACAAATTGTTTTAACCTGTCGTTCATGATACTCCTTGTTTTATAAATTGTAACAATTTTTGTTTTGCGCGCATGTACTGTGTTCTCACGGTGGCATGCGATACCTGCAGGATCTCTGCTATTTCTTCCCTGGTCGTAGCCTTCGAAAGGTAGAGGGTCAGGACGGTGCGATATCCGTTGGGCAGCAGGGTCACTGCTTTTTTATCTCTTCTACTTTCAGGCCGATCTCCTGTTCGTCGATGCTGTCTTCTTCGGGCAGGTGGCCGATGTTAGTTTGTCGATGTCGATAAGGTCCATTTTTCGGCGGCGCAGCTGGTTGATGGATTTGTTGATGACGATCCTTTTCAGCCAGGCTCCGAAGGTGGATTTGTAGTGAAAATCCTCAAGGGAGCGGAACGCGTCGGTGAATGCTTCCTGTGTTACGTCCTCCGCATCGCCGGTATGGTTGACAATGCGCAGGCTGGTGTTGTACATCGCCTTTGCATATTTTTGGTACAGCGCTGCATATGCCCGGGAATCCCCTTTTTGCAGCGTTCCACCAATTCGTCGTGTAGTATTGGTTCAGTTATCTCCAATTCGGCCATTTTAGCGTTCATGTGCTGTCAGAGCTGGGCTTTGCGCCTGTCTCTGAGTTAAATACACAGGTGTTTTCCCGATGTTGCATCCCATCCCAGCCTTTTTCTTATTTTGCGGGTAAATAAATGCCCTTGCCATGGCTGCGACACCGAATCCTAGTCTAAAGGTAGATATTTTCCAGAGCCCGGATTACTTCCAAGTGGATGATTTACTGACAGATGAGCACAAACTCGTCCGGGATTCCGTGCGAAGTTATGTGAAGAAGGAAATTTCGCCCATTATCGAGGATTATGCTCAGCGCGCGGAGTTCCCCCAGCAGATAGTCAAGCAGTTGGGGGAGATGGGGTGTTTTGGGCCTACTATTCCAGCTGAATATGGCGGTGGGGGGCTGGACTATATCAGTTATGGTCTGATGATGCAGGAGCTGGAAAGGGGGGATAGCGGGGTGAGGAGTACGGCCAGTGTCCAGGGCTCGCTGGTGATGTTCCCGATCTATCAATATGGTAGTGAGGAGCAGCGGCGGAAATATCTTCCGAAGCTGGCCAGCGGGGAGTGGCTGGGGTGTTTTGGTCTTACGGAGCCCAATCATGGGAGCGACCCGGCGGGGATGCTGAGTAATTTTACCGATGCGGGCGATCATGTTGTCCTCAATGGCAGCAAGATGTGGATCAGCAACGCTCCTTTTTCCCGGGTAGCGGTGGTGTGGGCAAAGGATGAGGAGGGTGAGATCAGGGGGCTGATCGTTGAAAGGGGGATGGAAGGGTTTTCGACGCCTACCACTCATGGAAAGTGGAGTCTGCGGGCGTCGGCCACGGGGAGCTGGTTTTTGACCATGTAAAGGTGCCGAAGGCTAATATTTTACCGAATATCAAGGGGTTGAAGGGGCCATTGAGCTGTCTGACCAAGGCGAGGTTCGGGATCGCGTGGGGAGTGGTCGGTGCGGCGATGGATTGTTATGATACGGCGCTGCGGTACAGTAAGGAGCGCATACAGTTCGACAGGCCCATCGGTGGTTTTCAACTGCAGCAGAAGAAGCTGGCGGAGATGATCACGGAGATCACGAAGGCGCAGTTGCTGAACTGGAGGCTGGGGGTGCTGATGAATGACGGGAAGGCGACACCGTCGCAGGTGTCGATGGCCAAGCGGAATGGTTGTGAAATTGCTTCGCAGATAGCCCATGACGCCCGGCAAATACTGGGAGGCATGGGGATCACGGGGGAATATCCGATCATGCGGCATATGATGAATATCGAGAGTGTGATCACTTATGAGGGAACGCATGACGTACATTTGCTGATCACGGGAATGGATATTACCGGATTAAATGCATTTAAATGAAGATTTTTCTGATAGGATTTATGGGGTCGGGGAAGACGCACTGGGGCAGACAGCTTTCGGCGAAGCTGGGGTTGCCTTTTTACGATCTGGACAGTGTGATCGTGGAGAGGGAGCACCGGACGGTAGCGGATATCTTTGAAGAGAGCGGGGAGGAGTATTTCCGATACCAGGAGAAAGAGATGCTGGAGGCGATCGTGGTGGAGATGGAGAGTTTCATCCTGTCGTGCGGCGGGGGGACGCCCTGTTTCTTCAACAATATCGAGTTCATGAAAAAGAGCGGGAAGGTGATCTGGTTGAATACGTCGGTGGATATACTGAAACAGCGGTTATTAAAGGAGAGGCAGACGAGGCCGCTGATCAGTGAGGTGAACGACGAAGAGCTGAGGAGGTATATTGTGAAGAAGCTGAGTGAGAGGAGGATGTACTATCAGCAGGCGGATGTGACGGTGACGGAAGAGAATACGAATTTAGAGGAGTTGATCCAGTTGTTGCTGAATGATCAGGAGTCGGACAGGATGAAGGAAGAATTGTGAATCTAAAGACAGAGGGATTACTTATGAAAAGGAATTTTCTATCAGTTGCGGCTTTTTGGGGGCGCTGTCGGTGGCGCTGGGAGCTTTTGCGGCGCACAAGCTGCGGGAGATGACGAGTCCGGAGACGGTGGCGATCTTCGAGACGGGTGTGCGATATCAGTTCTATCATGTTTTTGCGCTGCTTTTTGTGGCGTTCCTGTCGGATAAGATCCACAACAAGTGGATGATCTGGTCGGGGAATTGTTTTATCATGGGGATCGTTTTGTTCTGTGGTTCGCTGTATGCATTGACGGCGCTGGCGATTGCCGAGAGTACGCACAGGACGCTGGCGGGGATCATGACGCCGGTGGGTGGGGTGTTCTTTATTCTGGGGTGGTTGTTCCTTTATGTGGGGGTGAGTAAACGTGATAGATAACCGAACGAAGTGAAGGTTACGATTGTTCCCGAGGGGACCGAAGGGAACGAACGAGGAGAAGCAAGGAACGCCGCTTCGACGAAGTTCTGAACGTGGCGAAGCAGTTCCGACGAAGATCTAGAGTGTGAGATGGAAGGTGGTTCGGGTGCCTTCCCTGTTCTCTATATTAAATTCTCCGTCGATGGAGGCCATTCTTTTCTTCATGTTGTTGAGGCCGTTTCCGAATTTGCGTAGTTTTTCCAAGTTGATGCCGACGCCGTCGTCCTGAATCTCGATGGTGAGGTGGGGGTTGACGGTGACGTTGATCCGGACGACCGAGCTCTGGGAGTGTTTGAGAACGTTGTTGAGGGCTTCTTTTACGGAGAGGAAGATATTCCGCCGTTTCTCCCCGCTGATCTCGCGGGGCGGTATCGTGGCGGGCATGCTGAAGAAGCAGTCGATGGAGGTGTTCTCGAAGAATTCCACGGCGTATGAGCGGATATAGGCGACGAGGTTTTCGATGGTATCGTTGGAGCTGGTCATGGTCCAGATGATGGCGTTCATCTTGTTGAGCAGTTCGTTGGCCGAGTTGGAGATCTTTTCTATTTCGGGCAGGGTTGCGTCCTTCATTTTGCTTTTCACTATTTCGCTCATGAGCCGGATGGCGGTGACGCCGGAGCCGAGTTCATCGTGCATGTCGACGGAGATGCGGTTGCGTTCGTCCTGTTTGGCGGCGAGTACGGCCACTGTTTTTCCATTTCCTTACGCTGGGCTTCGAGTTTGAGTTTCTCTTCTTTCCGGAGGCTTTGGATGATCTCCATTTTATTCTTATAGGTGAGGGCGAAGAGGAAGAAGAGGAGTTCGATGGTGATACCGCCTTCGTAGTAGAAGAGGGCGAGGTTGAGGACGGACTGCCCTTTTACAGTGTGGAAATTGGTAGAGATCATGACCTGGGAGATGATGGAGAGCAGACAGAGGGAGATGTTCCCCATGACGATGTAGTTCATGAGCTGGTTGTGGTAGGTCAGCCCTTTCAGGACGAAGACGATGGAAATGACCAGCAACAGGATCTTGGTGGAGTCTTCGATAGTGTTCGCGATCCGGAAGTCAGGGGACAGTAAGTAGAAGATGACGTAGAGGCTCATGAGGGTGGTGATGGCGATGGAGCCCCAGAAGAGGTAGCGGTCGAGCGTCCGATAGTTCTTGCTAGTTTCCAGGAATTTCCGGTGGAAGACGATATAGCAGATGTATCCGACGGAGAAGATGATATTATCGAGAAAAGATTCAAAGAAATAGTTGAAGCCGGTGGTGGACCGGTGGAGGGTGGATTTGAGGAACAGGAGGACGCTGATGCAGAGTGAATAGCCTACGTAGTATAGAAATTCGGGTTTGCGGCTCTGGATGTATTCGCTGGTGGCGTAGAAGATCATCATCAGCATGATGCCTGCGAAGAGGTTCGTGATGACGTCGATGTTGGTGCTGTTCTTATGGGTGAGCATGATGGCCTGCCGGATGAGGGTGTCGCGGGTCAGCCCGGGGTTGATGGAGTTGGTTGGGGCCTTGATAAACGAGATCAGGGCGAAGAAGGTGGTTTTTTCGTGGGGGTTGAGGGTGATCTGGCGGTAGCCGAGGCTGTCGGGGTCGTTTGGGAGGATGTCGGGGACGGGGGTGAGGGATGGTGTGGACGCGGCGGGGGTGGATGGGGTGGTGCCGGTGATGGTGGATGTTGTAGCCGCGCCGGTGGTGGACGTTGAATCGAGCCGGTACAGCTGGATGGAGTCCATGAAATAGCCCGGGCAGAAGAAGGCGGTTTGGGGGCGGTCACTGTTGTTCGTTAGTGTAAACCGGAGTACGGCCTTTTTGTTGACTCTGGGCGGGGGAGACGTAGTGGTCGAATTTTCGGGTACCTTTCTTGTATGGGAGGGAGGGCAGTTGGTTGACGTCGACGTTCTTATTTGGAGAAAAGTAGTACCAGGTGTTTTCCGAGAGGTCGTTGAGGAGGCCGGTCTGGGAAAGGTCTGAGGCGGGTGGGTCGGTTATGGTCTGGGCCTGGGCGGCAGGATTGAAAAAGAGCAGGGAGAGGACCGAAAGGACGGCCCCTAAGGTGGCCCGGACAAGGATGATCAGGTTTGGTTGCGGCTTGGCCGGCATGGCTTTAAATATCCGAGAGATGCGTTTTTCAGAAATTTAACGCATCTCTCGATAGGCGTTAATTTCTGTTGAGCTTCGCCGAACCTGCTTCGACACGGTTCAGCTTGCCCGTAACCTTCACTCCGTTCGGTTAAGGACGAACCGCCATTGGCGGTTCCGGGCGAGTTTTTTAAAGGTAAAGTAAATAATATATAGTAACTAAATTTACTAGTTGGAATATTATCTTTGTATCCATGGCAAACCGACTTAAGTCAAAGAAGAGCCAGGCGCCTGTTTCGGATAAGCTGAAGCCTGAAAAGGAGAGTCAGGTAACAGTAAAGCAGATCGTCAAAGACGAACGTACCCACAAGATCACTGGGGCTGTATTCCTCTTAATGGCCGTCTTTCTTTTCATTGCATTCACTTCCTATCTTTTTACCTGGAAGGAAGACCAGGACAAGGTCTTTCAGGGTGCGTCGATCCTTTTGCCATCCTCGCATGTCAAGGTGACGAATCTGCTGGGCAATCTGGGGGCGCTGGTATCGCACGAATTCTTTTACAAGGGTTTTGGGCTGGCGTCATATCTGTTCTGTTCCATTTTTTTATAGTAGGTGTAAACCTGTTGTTCAAGCGTCGTGTTTTTCTATACCGCGCAATCTTCGGTATGTACTGACGGGGCTGCTGTTCTTTTCGGTGGCTTTTGCTTTTATTACTCAGGGGAGTGGTTTTCCGTGGGGCGGAGCCGTTGGGGATATGATCAGCGAGTGGCTGACGCGGTTCCTCGGCTGGATCGGTACGGCGGCGTTGTTGCTGGTGGCGGGTCTCGCCTATTTTATCTGGCGGTTCAACCCCGTCTTCAAGGTGCCATCGCGGCCGGTAAAGGAGAATGCGGTGGCTGTGCCTGAGCCGGTGGCCGAGGTGGAGGAAAAGCCGAAAAAGGGAAAGAAGGGTAAGAAGGCCGATGAGGAATCTAAAGATGGGGGCAAAGAAGGAGCGAAGCTGTTCATCGATGAGGAATTCAGTCAGGGTAAGGGGAATGTGCTGAAGGAGGAGAGTGGGGTAGTTGCGCTGGCGCCGCCGGTGAAGGGAGAGCCGGAGATCGAGTTTACGATCACGGAGCGGGAGCCGGAAGAGGTGGGGGGAAGATGAAGAGGCTGTGTCGCCGCCATGGGAGGATGAGGAGGAAGATGATCTGGAGGAAGAGCCGGGTGAAGAACCTGCACCGCCGACGAGGATCGCGCCGATGGAGATCCCGCCGGTGCCGCCGCTGGTGAAGACGCCGGTGCCGGGAGAACTGGAGCTGGAGATAAAAAGCGCCCAGGGGCCGGAAGCGGCTGATGGGTCGGATATAAACGAGCCGCTGGTGCCGGAGAATCTGCCAGACTATGAACCCACGCTCGATCTGCGGGACTACAAGTATCCCTCGCTGGACCTGCTGGAGGCGCATGGCAGCGAGAAGATCGTGCAGGACCCGTCGGAGCTGGAGGCCAACAAGAACCAGATCATCAATACGCTGAAGAATTACGATATATCCATTTCGAAGATCAGTGCTACGGTGGGCCCGACGGTGACGCTTTACGAGATCGTGCCGGCGGCGGGGGTTGCGTATTTCGAGGATCAAGAATCTGGAAGACGATATCGCGCTGAGTCTGGCGGCGCTGGGAATACGTATCATCGCGCCGATACCCGGCAAGGGAACGATCGGTATCGAGGTACCGAATGTGAAGAAGACGGTGGTGAGCATGCGTACGCTGCTGGCGTCGGACAAGTTTCAGAACAGCCCGTTCAATCTGCCGATCGCCGTTGGGAAGAAGATCGACAACGAGAATTTTATTGTCGATCTGTCCGCGATGCCTCACCTGCTGATGGCGGGGGCTACGGGTCAGGGTAAGTCGGTAGGGTTGAATGCCATTCTGGTATCGTTGCTGTACAAGAAGCATCCTTCTCAGTTGAAGCTGGTGCTGGTGGACCCGAAGAAGGTAGAGCTGAGTATCTACCGGATCATCGAGAAGCATTTTCTGGCGAAGCTGCCGGGGGAAGAGGAGGCGATCATTACGGATACGAAGAAGGTGGTACATACGCTGAATGCGTTGTGTATCGAGATGGACAACCGGTATGACCTGCTGAAGGAGGCCAATGCGAGGAATATCAAAGAATATAATGACAAGTTCATCAAGCGGCGGCTGAACCCGCAGAAGGGGCATCAGTATCTGCCCTTTATCGTGCTGGTGGTGGATGAGTTCGCAGACCTGATCATGACGGCGGGTAAGGAGGTAGAGATGCCGATAGCGCGGCTGGCGCAGCTGGCGCGTGCGGTGGGGATACATCTGATCATTGCTACGCAGCGGCCTTCGGTAAATATCATTACGGGTACGATCAAGGCGAACTTCCCTGCGCGTATCGGATTCAAGGTGTCTTCGAAGATCGACTCGCGAACAATTCTGGATGCGGGTGGAGCAGATCAGCTGATCGGGAAGGGGGATATGCTGATATCCTTCAACGGGGAGATCACGAGGCTTCAGTGCGCCTTTGTGGATACGCCGGAGGTGGAAGCGATCACGCAGTTCATCGGCAAGCAGCGGGGTTATCCGGAGGCATACAAATTGCCGGAGTATGTGGATGAGAAGGATATGGAGGCGAAGGACTTCGATCTGGGGGACAGGGATCCGTTGTTCGAGGAGGCTGCGCGGCTGATCGTTATGAATCAACTGGGATCTACGTCATTGATACAGCGTAAGATGAAGCTGGGGTATAACCGGGCTGGCCGGCTGATGGATCAGCTGGAGGCTGCGGGGAGTTGTGGGGCCGGGGCAGGGGAGTAAGCCGAGGGATGTGCTGATCAAGTCTGAAATGGAGCTGGATCAGTATTTGAATCCCTAGAAGGAGACATCCAACGGTGTTGGGTGGTGAAGGAAAGGGTGTCCCCGGCACATTTCCGATCAATTTTAAGAAGGATTTAATGCGGGAGTACCGATATTTGCGGCGGATCGACCGTCCAAGGGATTGGGGTGGAGAGAATTGGTGGGTGGTGAGAGTTGTGACTGGTGAAGGGGGTGGGTGGAAAGATGGAGGGAGGGTTGAGACCGGTTGGATGGGGCGGCAGACGTGGGTACTTCAAATACTGACCCTAAAATAAAACAAATGAAAGTAAGCAGAAAGTCGATGTTTTTGAGTGTGGTGATGGGGTTGAGCTGTTTTCGCGCAGGCGCAGAATAGACAGTCTTGGTAAGAATGATCCGGACGCGAAGAAGGTGTTGGACGGGCTGAGCGCGAAGCTGAAGTCTTTTAAGGCGGTGCAGTCGAGCTTTACGCTGAAGGTAGAGGATTCGAAGGGGAAGCTGCAGGGCAGCAAGACCGGTACGATCTATCTGAAGGGCAGCCGATATCATGTGAGTGTTGCGGGTGGACAGGATATTTTCAGTGATGGGAAGGATATCTGGACGTATGACAAGGGTTCGAACGAGGTGACGATCACTAAGGCCGATCCGACTACGCAGACGATCAGCCCGGATAAGATCTTTACGAATTTTTATGACAAGGATTTTTGTATAAGCTGAATGGGGAGAGCAAGATCGGGACGAAGACGGTGCAGGAGGTCGAGCTGACGCCGATGGATAAGACGAAGAATTTTTTCAAGGCCTTGTTGTATATCGACAAGGTGCAGCATACGCTGGTGAGCATTAAGTGGTTCGACAAGGGTGGGAACAGGTACACGCTGGAGACGAGCAAGCTGAATGGTAACGCTGCTGTTTCGGACGCGCAACTCGCCTATAATAAGGCGAAGTTTCCCGGCGCGGAAGAGGTAGATCTGAGGAATTAGATTTGTTAAGATTTTCGAATATGCCCGGCCCGTCGGCCGGGTTTTTTATTTGCTGCCCCAGCGGAAGGTGGAGATATCGAGGCCGGCGAGGTCGAGGACGCGGTCGACGACGGTAGCTGCGACTTCGTCTATAGTCTTTGGAATGCTGTAGAAGGAGGGGGTGGCCGGGCAGATGATGCCGCCGGCGAGGGTTAGGGTTTCCATGTTGCGGATATGGATGAGGTTGTAGGGGGTATCACGGATGACGCAGATGAGTTTGCGTCTTTCCTTCAGGACGACGTCGGCGGCGCGGGTGATGAGGTCGGTGGATGCGCCGGAGGCGATGCGTCCGAGGGTGCCCATGGAGCAGGGGACGATGATCATGGTATTGTATTTGCCTGAACCGGAGGCGAAGGGTGCGTGGAAGTCGCGCTGGGAGAAGACGGGAAAGGACAACAGGTTATAGGAATCGTTGCCGAGCTCGGTGCGCCATACTTCGCGGGCGTTTTCGGACATGACTATGGAGACGGCGGACCACTTGCGCCTGGAGGGCGGTTAGTTTTTCGAGGAGTAGTCTGGCGTATATCGAGCCGCTGGCGCCGGTGATGGCAACGACAATTTTGTGCATGATGGGAGCGTTTTTAACGAATAACAAAAATACTATGAAAAGAGCATTTTTCCTGGGTGGAGTGGTTTTACTGGGGATGATTGTGGGGTGGAAGGCTGCGGACAGGCCTGAGGTTGCGGGGAGGCCGCGGAGTGAGGCCATCTCGTGGATGACGGTAGACGAGGCGGGCGAGAAGTTAAAGGCGGCAAAGAAGCCGGTGATCGTCGATCTGTATACGACCTGGTGCGGGTGGTGCAGGCAGATGGACAAGAAGACTTACTCGAACAAGCAGGTGGCGGCGTATCTGCAGGATAAGTTCTATACGGTAAAGATGGATGCGGAGACGCATTCGACGGTGAACTGGATGGGGAAGGCTTATTCTTTCAGTCCGAAGTACCGGGTCAATGAGTTTGCGATGTATCTGACGCGGGGCCAGCTGGAATTTCCGACGACGATAATTATTCCGCCGGGAGAGGAGCCACAGGCGGTGCCAGGATATCTGGAGCCGAAGGATCTGGAGTTGCTGGTGAAGTATTTTGGAGAGGGGTTTACCGGTCTAAATCTTTTGACGCGTATCAGAAAAGTTTTAAGGGAAGTTGGTAAAAAAAATGGGGCAGGGAGGGTATGCACTATAACGATTTAGCCGTAGCCGTCCGCAAGTTTAGCTCTAAAGGGTTATCTGTAGGGAAAATGATTGATCCAAATCAAGATAATGGTAACTGGGTAAAAAAATTAACGGGTAATGCTTCTATTTCAATGCGAAGACACTACCTTTGTTTTTTCATAGGATAAGGTTTAATGGTTAATGGTATTTGATTAGTGCAGCCCCGCGTCAGCGGGGCTTTTTATTGGTTTTGTTCAATTTTTTCCTGCTGTAGCCCCTGCTTTACTGTAATCTAGATAAAAACCCCGGGCTTTTCAGGACCCGGGGCGAATGGTTACCATTAATTAATTTGCAAATTATCATTACGCTTCTGCCATGTCGGGGATCGCCTGTACTTTATAGTCTCCGGCGTCCAGCTTTTTCTTGGTAGCGCGGAAGGCCTCGAGGGTGAGGGCGATGTCTTCGTCGGTGTGAACGGATGTCGGCACCAGGCGATAGATGATATGGCCCTTCGGAATCACCGGGTAGACGACGATGGAGCAGAAGATGTTGTAGTTCTCGCGGAGGTCCATGACCATTGCCGTTGCTTCGGGAACGTCCCCTTTCATGTATACGGGGGTTACGGCGGAGTTGGTTTGACCAATGTCGAAACCGCTATCCTTCAGGCCTTTCTGGAGCTTGCCCACGACGTCCCAGAGTTTTTTACGCAGCTGGGGCTGGGTCTTCAGGAGCTCGAGTCTTTTGAGGTTGCCGATTGTGATGGGCATGGGCAGGCTTTTGGCGAAGATCTGCGAGCGGGTGTTGTAGCGGATGTAGTCGATGATCGCCGCGTCGCCGGCCATGAAGCCGCCGATGGAGGCCATCGATTTGGCGAAGGTGGAGAAATAGAGATCGATCTGGTCCTGGACGCCCTGCTCTTCTCCGGCGCCTGCGCCGGTTTTGCCGAGGGTGCCGAAGCCATGGGCGTCGTCGACGAGGAAGCGGAAATCGTATTGTGATTTGAGGGCGGCTATTTCCTTGAGTTTGCCCTGGTCGCCGGCCATGCCGAATACGCCTTCGGAGATGACGAGGATGCCGCCGGCATTCTGTTTCTCGATGAGTGCGGTTGCGCGCTGGAGTTGTTTTTCGCAGTCTTCGACGTCGTTGTGTTTGAAGACGTAGCGGTGACCGGGGTGGAGGCGGAGGCCGTCGATGATGCAGGCGTGGCTTTCGGCGTCGTAGACGATGACGTCGTGGCGGCCGCAAATGGCGTCGATGGCGCTCATGATGCCCTGATATCCGTAATTGAAGAGGGTGGCGTCTTCTTTTCCTTCGAAGGCGGCCAGTTCTGCTTCGAGTTGTTCGTGGTAGTTGCTATTGCCACTCATCATCCTTGCGCCCATAGGGGCGGCCATGCCGAAGCGGGCTGCTGCTTCTGCGTCAACCTTTCTGATCTCGGGGTGGTTGGCGAGTCCAAGATAGTTGTTGAGACTCCAAACAATTTTTTCTTTTCCGCGGAAGTTCATGCGGCTTCCGATCTCACCTTCCAGTTTGGGGAAGGCAAAATATCCGTGCGCTCTCTCTCTGTGTTGACCTATTGGTCCGTTGTGCTTTACTAATTTTTCAAAGATATCTGCCATATTATGAAATTATTAAGGTTGACACTGGCGCAAAAATAACGCATTTGGCGTTGCGCCCAATCCAATATCTTGCGCGCCAAATGCCGGTGGCGGATAAACCGCTAATTGTGTGGCTGGCTTTTTATAAACTTTAATGCCATTTTCATCTATGAACCGTAGGCTCTACCTGTGTTTTTTACTGCTGAGTGTTTTTTCGGCCTGTAATTCCAAACATGCCGGGACTGTCAAACGGCCCAAACTCGTCGTTGGTATAGTTGTCGACCAAATGCGATGGGATTTTTTGTACAGGTACTATGACCGTTATACAGAGGGTGGGTTTAAGCGGCTGATGCGTCATGGCTTCAGCTGTGACAACACGATGATCCCTTACTTACCCGCGTTTACCGGGGTGGGGCATTCCTGTGTGTTCTCGGGGAGTGTGCCGGCCTTCAGCGGCATTGCGGGAAATGACTGGGTGGAACAGGCGACGGGTCAGCGGATGTATTGTACGGATGACAGCACGGTGAAGGGAGTTGGTGCGGCGGATCCGGAGTCGAAGGAGGGGAAGATGTCTCCGCGGAATATGCTGGTCTCTACGATCACCGATGAGATGATGATGGCGGATAATTTCCGGTCGAAGGTCGTGGGTGTATCGCTGAAGGACCGGGCTGCTATTCTGCCGACGGGCCATACGGCGACGGGTGCTTTCTGGCTGGAGGATTCAACGGGACATTTTATTACGAGCAATTATTATATGACTGGTTTGCCTGGATGGGTGGATTCTTTTAACAAAAAGGAGTATGTGAAGCAGTATATGAAGGGTCCCTGGACAACTTTATACGCAAAGAATACCTATGGTCAGAGCGATACTGACGACCAACCATATGAGGGTAAGTTCAAGGGGGATAGCACGACGGCATTTCCACACAATCTGGATTCGTCATACAAGGTGTCAAAAGCCAGTTTTCGGACGACGCCATTTGGGAACACATTGACGCTGGATTTTGCGAAGGAGGCGGTGAAGGGCTATCAGCTGGGGCAGGACGAGTTTACGGATTTTCTCACGATAAATTGTGCATCAACGGATTATGTCGGTCACCAGTTTGGGATCAATTCGATCGAAACAGAAGATACCTATCTGCGATTGGATAAAGACCTTGCGGAGTTCTTCGGGTATCTGGACGAGGCGGTCGGCAAAGGCGAGTATACCTTGTTCCTGACGGCGGATCATGGGGCGGCGAACGCGGTGTGGTACTCGCAGAATCACGATATTCCGGCGGACTATTTCAATCCGGCTAATTTGTTGACTGACAGTTTGAACGGTGTACTGGCCAGGGGATTTGGGGTACAGGGGCTGGTGGATACGATCTCGAATTACCAGGTAAGTTTCTCGATGAAGACGATAAAGGAGAGGAAGCTGGAGTTTGGGGCGATCCGGAAGGCGGCGGTGGAGTGGTTGAGGCAGCAGCCGGGGATCACGTATGCGATCGATATGACAAATGTCGGGGAGTCGCCGGTGGCGGAGCCGGTGAGGAGTATGGTGATGAATGGGTATTATTCGAAGCGTTCGGGAGTTATTCAATTGATTCCCAATGCCGGATGGTTTGAAGGCAGGGGGAAGACGGGGACTTCGCACGGGACCTGGAATCCTTATGATACGCATATTCCATTGTTGTTCATGGGATGGGGTGTCAAGGCCGGGCACACGAGCAGGGTGGTGTATATGACTGATATTGCGCCGACGGTGGCGAGTTTGCTTCATGTGCAGTTGCCAAACGGGTGTGTGGGGAAGCCTATAATGGAGGTTTTGAAGAAATAGGTGGGGTTGGCCGGCTGGGGATCAGAAGGATACGGCGGGAGATTGGGAATGCTCACGGAATTTTTGGTTTTTTTCCACAGAATGTATACAGAATTGGGCCTCCCGGCGTATGGGGGGCCTTTTCGCTTACGAAAGCGGTAAAAAGGCTGAAATCGTATGGAATTGTGGGGTATTTGCCGGACTTTTGCTGTTAGAAATTGGCCGGGGTGGATTTAATTGGATGAGGGGGATGGGATTTGATTGGATGAAGGGGGATGGGTTTGGTCGGGTGATAAAGGGGGGAGGATGGTTCCGGAGGGGATTTTGGGAGGTTTTATTTCTGATTTCGCAAGCGGATTGCTTAACTCTTGGGGTGGTAATTTGTTATAATAGAAAAGGGAAAATTTATGATTACAGTTTCTGATAGGGCGAAAGACTATATATCGCAGCTGATGAGTGATCAGCATGCGGCGCCTGAGACTTTTGTTCGGGTAGGGGTGAAGAGCGGGGGTGTTCCGGTCTGGAATACAAGATGGATTTTGACACTGTTCAGAAGGAGGGGGATCAGGTATTTGAGGACAAGGGGGTGAAGGTAGTTGTGGATATGAAGAGTTTGCTCTATCTGTATGGGACGGAATTGGATTATTCGGGTGGGTTGAATGGGAAGGGGTTGACTTTTAATAATCCGAACGCTTCCCGGACCTGTAGTTGTGGGGAGAGTTTTTCGGTTTAGGAGGGGCGGGAACCGCAGAAGGGCAGGGGAGATGGATGTGAACCGCTGAGTGGGGAAAGGAGAGATTTTTAGAATAAAGAAGTACGAAATAAAATTATGGCCAACGACAACGAAATAATTGACAATATAGCCAATAAGGAGTACGAGTTTGGTTTTGTCACGGACATTGAGATGGATGTGGCGCCGGCTGGGCTTAACGAGGAAACGATACGCTATATCTCTGCCAAAAGAATGAACCCGGGTGGCTGTTGGAGTGGAGGCTGAAGGGGTTGCAGGCTTTTGGCAGGCAGAAGCTGCCGGCATGGCAGAATTTTGAGATGCCGCCCATCGATTTCCAAAAAATATCGTATTACGCTGCGCCGAAGAGCAAGAAGAAATACGACAGTCTGGACGAGGTGGATCCGGAGCTGCTGGCGACTTTCGAGAAGCTGGGTATTCCGCTGAACGAGCAGAAGGCGCTGGCTGGGGTAGCCGTGGACGTAGTGTTTGACAGTGTGTCGGTTGCGACTACCTATAAGGATAAACTGAAGGAGCTGGGTATCATCTTCTGTAGTTTTGGTGAGGCGGTCAGGGAGCATCCTGAGCTGGTGCAGAAATACGTCGGTTCGGTGGTTCCCCATTCCGACAACATATTTGCTGCCCTGAATGCGGCGGCGTTCTCGGACGGGTCCTTTGTATATATCCCCAGGGGGTGCGTTGTCCCATGGAGTTGTCCACCTATTTCCGGATCAATACGGAGAATACGGGTCAGTTCGAGCGGACGCTGATCATCGCCGACGAGGGCAGTTATGTTAGCTATCTGGAAGGTTGTACGGCGCCGATGCGGGACGAGAATCAGCTGCATGCCGCGGTTGTGGAGCTGATCGCGATGGAGAATGCGGAGATCAAGTATTCTACTGTCCAGAACTGGTATCCCGGTGACAAGGACGGCAAGGGCGGGATCTATAATTTCGTGACGAAGAGGGGGATCTGCAAGGGAGCCAATTCCAAGATATCCTGGACGCAGGTGGAGACGGGTTCTTCCATCACCTGGAAATATCCGAGCGTGATCCTGCAGGGGGACAATTCCACCGGGGAGTTCTATTCGGTGGCGGTGACCAAGAACAAGCAGATCGCGGATACGGGTACGAAGATGCACCATATCGGCCGCAATACGAAGAGCAGGATCATTTCGAAGGGGATCTCGGCCGGACACGGCCAGAACAGCTATCGCGGCCTGGTGCAGATGGGGCCGAAGGCAGACAATGCGAGAAATTTTACGCAGTGTGACTCTCTGCTGATCGGCGATCGCTGCGGCGCGCATACATTCCCTTATATCGAATCGAAGAACAATACGGCGACGATCGAGCACGAAGCGACGACCTCGAAGATCGGCGAGGACCAGATATTCTATCTGAACCAGCGGGGTATCGATTCGGAGAAGGCGGTGGCGCTGATCATCAACGGTTATGCGAAGGAAGTGCTGAATCAGCTGCCGATGGAGTTTGCTGTGGAAGCGCAGAAGTTGTTGTCAATCACATTAGAAGGTAGTGTAGGGTAATTTTTTACGGCCTCCGCGGGGGCCAGGTAGTGTAGGCTAGTTTAAACAATATATAGAGATGCTGATCATTAAAAATTTACATGCTGAGGTTGAAGGGAAACAGATCTTGAAAGGGTTGAATCTGACGGTCAATGCAGGCGAAGTGCATGCGATCATGGGGCCGAACGGAGCTGGTAAGAGCTCGCTGGCTTCCGTGCTGGCAGGCCGCGAGAACTATGAGGTCACGGAGGGTGAGGTTTGGTTCGAAGGCAAGAATTTGCTGGAGATGTCTCCGGAAGACAGGGCCCGTGAGGGTGTGTTCCTCGGCGTTTCAGTATCCGGTGGAGATACCGGGTGTTTCGAATATCAATTTTCTGAAAACGGCGCTTGGCGAGATAAGGGCTTACCGGAATCTGCCGCCGCTGGATGCGAAGGCTTTTCTGCAGCTGTCGAAGGAAAGGCAGAAGCTGGTGGAATTCGACGCTAAGCTGGTCAACCGGTCGCTGAACGAAGGGTTCTCCGGGGGAGAAGAAGAGGAATGAGATCTTTCAGCTGGCGATGCTGGAGCCTTCGCTGTCCATTCTTGACGAAACGGATTCGGGTCTGGATATCGACGCACTTCGGATCGTTGCCAAGGGTGTCAACAAGCTGCGTTCGGACAAGAATGCGTTTCTGATCATCACGCACTATCAGCGATTGCTCGAATATATCGTTCCTGATTTTGTACACGTGCTGTACGACGGACGTATCGTCAAATCCGGCACGAAGGAACTGGCCCTCGAACTGGAAGAGAAGGGGTATGACTGGCTGAAGGAGAAAGAGGAAGTAGGTACTGTCTAAAAAGAAGCTGGGTATTCCAGAAGAGGAAGTAGGTACAATTTAAGATTGAACTAAGAGCAAAAAATCATGAGCTTAATACAAGAACCGGCTATTCCCCTGTACGACGCCGTCGTCAGGGGCTATCATGAGTTGTCGGCCGCCGGAGCGGATGTGGACGAGGTTAGCCGTGCGAGGCAGTCGGCTTTCGATCAGTTCAGGCTGCTGGGCTTTCCGTCTATCCGCAATGAGGACTGGAAGTATACGAATATCACCCGCTATCTGAAGGACGAGTTTGCGCTGAATGGACTGGTGCCGGGTAGTGAACCTGTTGCGGCTGTGGCTGCGCCTGCCGGTGTGGTGGCGAAGGCTACGATCCCCGGATTTGATGCCTGTCAGGTCGTGCTGGTCAATGGCGTGTGGGACGGAAAGATCAAGGGGGAGCTGCCGAAGGGAATCGAGTTATTCCGGGTAGCGCAGGTGTTGAAAGACCCTCAGTTCGCCGGTTATTTCGGTAACGGGAAATGGGGTAATCAGCATTTTGCGTATTTGAATACGGCGTTGTTTACGGATGGACTGTTTATCCGGGTCAGGGATGGCGCCGTGGTGGAGAAGCCTCTGCACGTTGTGAACGTCTTTACGTCCGACCGCAACCTACTGATACAGCCGAGGCATGTAATTGTCGCCGGGCGTAATTCTGAAGCCTCTATCGTTGAGTCCGTCGTTTCGGCCGCGGGTGAAGTGAAGCTGTGGGTGAATCGTCTTACGGAGATATTTGCGAAGACCGATGCCAAACTGGATCATGTTGTCCTGCAGACGGCGGGTCAGGGAGTCCGGCTGGTGCAGCATACGACGGTGCGGCAGCAGAAGCAGAGCCTGTACAACAACTATACTTTTACTCTGCCCGGCGCCGAGCTGGTGCGGAATGACCTGCAGGCGCGCCTGGAGGAGGATCATACGGAGACGCATCTGTACGGTCTGTATCTGGCGGCCGGCGGGCAGCTGGTGGACAATCATACGCTGGTCGATCACCAGAAGCCACATTGTTTCAGCAACGAGCTCTACAAGGGCGTTCTGCTGGAGAAGTCGACGGGAGTATTCAACGGAAAGGTATATGTACACCAGGACGCGCAGAAGACGAATGCTTTTCAGCAGAACAATAACCTCGTCATCAGCAAGCAGGCAACGATAGACAGCAAGCCGGAACTGGAGATCTATGCAGACGACGTGAAGTGCAGTCATGGTTCGACGGTGGGGCAGTTCAGCGACGAGGCCCTGTTCTATCTCCGTGCCCGCGGGCTTGGGGAGGAAACGGCGAAGGCGTTGCTGATCGCAGCGTTTGCATTTGACGTGACGGAGAAGATAAAGCATGAGGCAGTAGAGGCATATGTGAATGAGCTGATCAGTCAGCATATTCCGAGTCAAACACAAAATTGATATGATGAGTGAGATTGGTATGATTTCCATATCGGGGACGAGCCGGCTGGATATTGCCAGGATCAGGAAAGATTTTCCGATCCTCGGGCAGACGGTGTTTGGTCATCCCCTGGTGTATCTGGATAATGCGGCGACGACGCAGAAGCCCGTCTCCGTACTGAAGGCGATGGACGACTACTATACCACGATCAACAGCAATGTTCACCGGGGTGTCCATCATCTGAGCCAGCTGGCTACAGACGCCTACGAGGATGGTCGCCGGAAGGTGGCGGAATACATCAATGCGCGTCATACGCACGAGGTCATTTTTACGCGCGGTACGACGGAGTCCATCAATCTGGTGGCGGCTAGTTTCGGGAAGAAGTTCCTGAAAGAAGGGGACAGTATTCTTGTCAGCGGCATGGAGCACCATTCGAATATCGTTCCCTGGCAGCTGGTAACGGAAGAGAGGGTGCACAGCTGAAGGTGATCCCGATCGACGACAACGGCGAGCTGGTGCTGGACGAGCTGGATAAATTGTTGGAGGGAGTAAAGCTGTTAGCGTTCAATTATGTTTCGAATGCGCTGGGGACGATCAACCCGGTGGCGACGATCATAGCGGCGGCACATAAGCATGGGATCCCTGTGCTGCTGGATGCGGCGCAGGCGGTACAGCATATGGAGGTCGATGTTCAGCAGCTGGACGTGGACTTTTTGGCGTTCTCTTCCCACAAGCTGTATGGCCCTACCGGATTTGGGATACTGTATGGCAAGGAGGAGTGGCTGAATCAGCTGCCGCCCTATCAGGGTGGGGGAGAGATGATCAAGACGGTGAGCTTTGAAAAGACGACGTACAATGATCTTCCGTATAAGTTCGAGGCGGGCACGCCGGATATGGCCGGTTCGGTCGGTCTTGGCGCGGCTATCGACTATGTCCAGGGGCTGGGTATTCAGAATATTCAGCGAGCTGAGCACGAGTTGATGGAATATGCGCTGGGGGTGCTGGGGGATATTGACGGGCTGCGGCTTATCGGCAGGACGGATGCTTCGCGGAGGGCCGGTGTGATATCTTTTCTGGTTGGGAATATCCATCCGTTCGACCTCGGCGAACTGCTGGACAAGCAGGGGATTGCGGTGCGGACGGGTCACCACTGCGCACAGCCTGTGATGGACAGATATTGTATTCCGGGTACGGTCCGGGCTTCGATGGCGGTGTATACCTCGAGGGAGGATATAGACAGGCTGGCTGCGGGGATTAAGAAGGCTGCAAAAATGCTGGGGTAGAAACTTATGACGATCCAGGAACAACAGGAAGATATAGTTTCCGATTTTGAATATTTGGGTAACTGGGATGATAAGTACGAGTATATTATCCAGCTTGGGAAGGAATTACCTCTTATAGAAGACAAGTATAAAACGGATGACAATCTGATCCGGGGCTGTCAGTCGAGGGTTTGGCTGCACGTTGACTACATCGATGGGAAGCTGGAGTTTACGGCGGACAGCGATGCTGTGATCACCAAAGGGTTGATCAGTCTGGTTATCAAGGTCCTTTCGGGACACACGCCTAAAGAGATCGCGGAGGCGGAAATTACATTTATCGATGCTATCGGGTTGAGCAGTCATCTTTCGCCGACGAGGTCGAACGGGTTGTTGTCGATGGTTAAACAAATTAAGTTATATGCCGTGGGGTACATGGCTAAATCGGTTAAGCAATGAATGAAGTAGTTGAAACCGGCAGCAGTGAGCCGAATAAGGGGGAGATTGCTCCTGGTGGAGCATCTGGTGGCGACAATTTGCGCGACCGGATAGAGGACGCTTTGCGGACGGTATTCGATCCGGAGATACCGGTGAATATTTTTGATCTGGGTCTGGTGTACGAGATTCGGATCAATGATGGTGGAAAAATAAAGATCACAATGACACTTACAGCGCCGGCCTGTCCCGTGGCCGGAGAGATCGTACAGGACGTACAGCAGAAGGTGGAGGGTATCGAGGGTGTTATGGATTGTCATGTACAGCTGACCTTCGATCCGCCCTGGACGAAGGAAATGATGACGGAAGAAGCCAAGCTGGAGCTGGGATTTCTTTAACTGTCAATTTTACACTTCCGGTAACGATTGCGTAGATTCCCCCTGAAAAGCAGGATGCGGCAGGATAGTTCGGGCATTCAATAATTCTATTTTTAGTCTGTCCGATTAATTTAATAACTGCTTTGCTGTATGAAAAAGTCCATTCTCCCAGTGGCAGTGTCCTTAGCGACATTGCTGCTAGTCTTTCCATTTTTTCTTTTTCCCGGGTAGTTTTCATGTCACCGGGAAAGTGACAGATCAGGCGGGTGCGCCATTTTCCAATGTTACCGTTCAGGTAAAGGGAGCCCGTTCCGCCACTACTACGGGTGCTGACGGGTCGTTTGCGCTGGATGCCGCGTCCGGAAATGCTACCATTATGTTTAGTTTTATCGGGTACGAAACACAGGAGGTGAGGCTGGCATCCCGTCACCAGATAGACGTGTCGATGAAGCTGACCGGCGCTTCGCTCGGCGACATCGTGGTAGTTGGATACGGAACTCAGAAACGGGCCAATGTTACCGGCGCTACGGCGATGCTGAAGAACGAGCATTTCGATGAGCGGCCTATTACCCGGGTCGATCAGGCTCTTGTCGGACAGCTGGCAGGCGTCGGTGTCAGGCAAACGACCGGGGTGCCGGGTAAGGCGTTCAGTATTCAGGTAAGAGGTTCGGGTTCTATCAGCGCTGGTAATGAGCCTCTGTATGTGATCGACGGTATGCCTCTGGCCAATAACTCTTCCAACACGGGTAATGGGTCTTTTATAGGCGGCAATCCTCTCGATAATATCAGTCCGAACGACATCGAAAGCGTGCAGGTGTTGAAAGATGCTGCTGCAGCGGCCATTTATGGATCCAGGGCGTCGAATGGCGTCGTGCTGATCACGACCAGGCACGGTCTGAGCGGCAAGCCGAGGATTAGTGTGAATGGTTATACCGGTTACAACCAGGCCGCAAAAAAGTTGGAAATGCTGAACGGCCAGCAGTGGATCGACCGGGCTACGGAGATGATCAATGCGGCCTATGTGCTCAAATATGGAGCTTCGGGCGCTACGGCGGGTGATGCTCCTGCTACCCGTGCTGCAATCATCGGGCTGGCTCCGGGGCAGGTCAACGTACAATATATGATCGATCCGCGGTGGGCGCAGCCGGGTCATCCTGGTCTGGAATTCAAAGACTGGCAGAAGGTGATCGAGCGGAAGGGGATGATGCAGAATGGAGAGGTTGCCGTCAGTGGTGGGAATGATGCGGTGCGGTATTATGTTTCCGGGAACTATGCGAAGCAGGAAGGTTTTGTAAAGGGGTTGGATTATACGATGTATTCGGCACGGGCGAATGTGGACATCAATGCCAGCAAGGTTCTGAAGTTCGGTATTGCGGCCGCGCCGTCTTATTCCATTTCGAATGACCCGGGTGTCGAGGGAAAGGACAATATCTTCCACCAGGCCCTGAGCATGTCGCCTGTCCAGGAAGACTCGGTGGGTGATTATCCCAATATCGGCAAGAATGCCCAGTATCTTTGGAGCAATAGTACCAATGCTCCCCTGGGAAAGCTGCAATACAATATCGGTCAGACGAAGCGGTCCCGTGTCCTGAGCAGTCTGTATGGAGAGGTGCAGCTCATCAAAGGGCTGACGTTTAGGAGTACGGTGAATCTGGACAACACGAACAGCAATACGAGCACTTATGTTCCTTATATCACGACGGGCACGCAGGCCAGCCGGACTTTTAATGCGGCTACCAATTCCAACCTGACGTCTGCTACTTCCGGTACGTACAGCAATTACAGGAGGCTGACCTTTGTCAATGAGAATACACTGACCTATAATATGGTGATCCATGACGATCATAGTCTGAACCTGCTGGCGGGACAGGCCTACAATATCGATCGCCTGGACCAGTTCGGGGTCACCTCGGTGGGTGGATTTACCAGCAGCTCGATCCGGACGATCACGCAGGCATCTGTAGCCGGGACTGCGCTAACCGGCGCCAACGGATCGACTCAGAATGTACTGGTTTCTTATTTCAGCCGCGCGCAGTATGCTTATAAGAGCAAATACCTGCTGTCGGCGAGCCTGCGCACGGATGGGTCTTCACGCTTTGGGGTCAACAATCGGTACGGGGTATTTCCGTCGGCTTCGCTGGGATGGAGGGTGATCGAGGAAAATTTTATGAAGAAGGCGCCGGTGGTCAGCGACTTAAAGCTGAGAGCCAGCTATGGCGTGAACGGCAACAATAATATCGGTGATTACAATGTCCCCACCCTGGGGTCTTATGGTTATGTGCTGGGTTCGACCCCTGCCGCGGCGATCGGTCAGGCTCCGAACGTGATCTCCAATCCCGATCTGAAGTGGGAAAGATCGCAGACCTATGACATTGGTGTCGATTTCGGATTGATGGGCAACCGGATCACGGGATCCTTTGACTATTACAATAAGCTGAATACTCAACTTTTATTGAATGTTCCGGTGCCGGAGGTGACGGGTCAGCAGTCTGCCTTGCGGAATGCGGGGTCTGTACGGAATATAGGGGAAGAGCTGGAAGTGACGACCCGGAACCTTGTGGGGGCTTTTGAGTGGAGCACCAGCATCAATGTGAGCCATAACGGTAATAAGATCGTCGCCTTGTATGGCAACCAGAAGCAGATCATCATTCCCAATGGCTTTGACGTGTCGGACAATATCCTTCGTGTCGGCAGCCCGCTGAACAGCATCTATACCGTGCGGCAGACAGGTATCCTAACCCAGGACGATATCAACAAGAAAGCTGGCTTTGTATGGTACGGGCGAGACGGTTGGCGACCCCAAATACCAGGATATCAACGGCGATGGCGTTATCACCGAAGCGGACAAGCAGATAGTGGGTCATCCGAACCCCAACTTTACATTTGGCATGACGAATACGTTCCGGTATAAGGGATTTGACCTGAGCATCCTCGTGCAAGGGCAACAGGGGGGAAATATCTATTCGTTGCTGGGCCGGGCGATCACCCGTACCGGTCAGGGTTTTACGGACAATGCCCCGGAATTCTACACCCATCGATGGGAGTCTCCTTCCAATCCAGGAGCTGGGCGTGTGAGCAAGGCCTATTCGACATTTGGATTTGTCGCCAATACCGACTGGCTGTATTGGTCTGACTATATAAGGGTGCGAAATATTACGCTGGGCTATAACTTACGGCGGGTGATCAGGACCAACACCATTCAGAGCATGCGAATCTATGCCACCGCCGAGAATTTTTGGGTATGATAAATACAAAGGCGGGTTGAATCCGGAAGCGGCCAATACGACCATCAGCACTAATTCGGCTTATCCTGAGGCGGGGGATTATGGTGGTCTGCCACTGGCAAAATCGCTGATCGTTGGTCTAAACGTCACCTTTTGATGTTCCTTTCAAAATCGAGTAAACAATGAAAAAGTTATGCTTTCTGATTGTCATTGCGCTGATCGTTGCGGGGACCGCCTGTAACAAGCGGCTGAACCAGGCGCCTATTTCGTCGGCCACGACCCAGACATTCTATAAGTCTCCCAGTGATTTCATTCAAGGCGTCAATGCCGTCTATGCAGACCTGCGCGGATATCCGGACCGCGTGCAATTTCTCAGTGAGGTACGGTCGGACAATATCTATGGAGTATCGGTGGCGGTCCGGGACTGGGATCCGATAAATGATTTCTCTCCCGGTATCGCTCCCAATACGTATGTGGAGGAAGCCTGGAATACGGATTTTAATGGCATCTTCCGCGCCAATACCGTTTTGGATCAATTGGCGAAGAATGGTGTCAACGTCGGGTCGGCGAGCCTGGCAACCCGTCTCCGAGGCCGAGGCCACGTTCCTCCGTGCCTTTTATTACTTCGACCTGGTGAGGTATTTCGGGAAGCTGCCGGTCATCGATCATCCTGTGGCGGTAGATGAGGCCAATAAGATCAAACAGGGGACCGTTGCCGACGTATACAAGCTGATCATTTCCGATCTGCAGTATGCGATTGCCAATCTGCCCGCTGCCTATACGGGAGTGGATGTGGGCCGGGTTACCGGGTATGCCGCGGAGGGTATCCTGGCGCAGGTCTATATGGCCCGTTCGGGACCGAACTACGGCATCAGCGGCCCGGGGCTGGCGTCCAACGAATGGTCGCAGGCGCTGTCATTGATACAGGATATCATCGGCAGTGGTCAGTTTGCCTTTAACCCCAGCTATGCCAATATATTCTCCTATACCAACCAAAGTCCTGTTGCGACGGGTAATAAGGAGGCCGTATTCGATGTCCTGTTTCTTTCCGGCATCAGCGGTACGACCACTTCCCTGGTGGGCACTTACGGCGCCGACTTCCCCGGCAACTGACCCCGAGCGGATATTTTCTGTCGCTGAAGGATACAAAGTCAAATGGAAGCCTTGAGATTATCCCGGTGTCGAACGATCTGGTGAAAGATTATGAACCCGGCGACCTGCGGCTGGCCTCCACTATATATACCGCGGGGTACACGAGTGCCGGAAGCACGGAGACAAGGCCTTTCTTTAAGAAGTGGGTGGATATTACAAAAATACCCAGCGCCAGCCGATTTGACTGGGGCATCAACTTTATCGCCCTCCGGTATACGGATATCCTGATGATGAAGGCGGAGTGTATTCTGAATGGGGCGCCCGGTTCGCAAAGCGATGTGGATGGGATCATCAACCAGGTGAGGAACAGGGCAGGCCTGGCTGCCAAATCCGGGTTTACCCTGGCGCAACTGTATGACGAGCGAAGAAAGGAGTTTGCCGACGAAGGTTCGAGGTGGTTCGACCTGCAGCGGAGTGGCAGTCTGCTCACGGTCATGAATAACTGGATCGGTTCGGAAGATGCCCAGAAGAGAATCAATCAGGTGACGGCCAATTATATTATTTACCCGGTGCCTCAATCGCAATTGGATGCTGCGCCGGGTCTATATGTTCAAAACCCCGGGTATTGATGATCTTTATAAAGTAAGCCATTATGACCTACCACTCGCTGACCTTTCGTGCGGCTTTGTCTGCTGCCTGTATATTATTGCAATTGGTCGTCCGGGCCCAGCCGCTGGCGGAGACGGGTCCAAAGAAAGAGATGCCTCCGGAGTGGATCGATCAGGATACGCATCACAAGGTGGTTCGGTTGTCGAGGAAGGAGGGAGACAACCTTAGCTTTTATTTCCACAACAATCCCTTTATCGGGAATCAGATGATCTTCTACAGTACCGATGCCAGCGGGAAGCATCTGTATACGGTAGACCTGAGGACGCTGGCATTGCGGCAGGTCGGAAGGGGTGGTGCGAACGGCGAGATCGTGGGGCATAAGAGCAATAGTGTCTATTATCAGTCGCACGATAGCGTTTTTGCGACGAGGATCGCGGATGGGGTTACCCGTCTGGTCTATGTTTTTCCCGCCGACTTCAAAGGCAGCATCACGACGCTGAATGCGGATGAGACGCTGCTGGCGGGTGTGAAGGCCAGCGATGAGCAGAAAGAGATATTGAAGAAATATCCCGAGAAGCATGATTTCTTCGACAGGGTCTTTGACGCGCATCTTCCGAATACCTTGTTTACGATCAACACGAAGACGGGGGAGCTGAAGCCGATACATACGGAGAATACCTGGCTGGGTCATGTGCAGTATTCGCCGACGGACCCCGACCTGCTGATGTTCTGTCATGAAGGACCGTGGCAGAAGGTGGATAGGATCTGGACCATCCGGATGAAGTCGGGGGAGGTGAGGCTAATGCACAGGCGGACGGTCGGGAATGAGATTGCGGGGCATGAGTTCTTTAGTCCGGACGGGAAGACGATCTATTTTGACTGGCAGATACCGAAGGGGCAGACTTTTTATCTCGGGGCTGTGGATGTGGCGACGGGTGCGGAGAAGAAGTATGCGATGACGCGGGACGAGTGGTCTATTCATTTTAATGTCGCTGCTGACGAGCGGGAGTTTTGCGGGGATGGGGGTGATGCCGGGCAGGTGGCACATGCGAAGGATGGGCGGTGGATCTATCTGTTTCATCCGGACGGGGATCGATTTGTGGCGGAGCGGCTGGTGAATATGAAGGATCAGTATTATAAATTGGAACCGAATGTGCATTTTTCCCCGGACGGAAAGTGGGTTATCTTCCGGGCTAACTTTGAAGGCAAGGAGGAAGTATATGCGGTGGAATGTAAGAAGTCTTAGCATAGTAGTTTTGTTAGGTTGCAGGCTTACGGGGTTGGCGCAGGTGGCGCCGCCCGGGGTGGGGTGGCCGGAAGTTACACAGACGGCTAAGCCCTGGACGAGATGGTGGTGGATGGGGAGCGCGGTGGATCAGGCGGGTCTGACCTGGAATCTGGAGCAGTACAAGGCTGCGGGTCTGGGCGGGATGGAGCTGACTCCTATTTATGGCGTGAGGGGATATGAGAATAAGTTCATCAACTATCTCTCTCCGGAGTGGATAAGGATGCTGGAGTATACGCTGCGCGAGGCGCGGCGGCTGGGGCTGGGGCTCGATATGTCGACCGGCACGGGCTGGCCGTTTGGCGGCGGGCCGCTGATCGACAGCAATTATGCGTGTAAGGAGTTATTTGTGAAGAGCTGGGTCGTGGATGGGGGCATCGGCTGCCCGACACGATAAGGTATATGCAGGAGCCGTATGTTCACACGGATGGGAGGGCTGTGAAGATCGACCAGTTGGCGGAGCCGGTTTTTGCGAATAAGGACCTGCAGGGACTTGCGTTGTTCCAGGTGCGGTTTGGGAGATGGCTGCCGTTGCAGGCGCTGGTGGCGTGTTCTGACAGCGGCGAGGTGGTGGATGTCGGCTCCCGCGTGGGGGCTGATGGGTTGCTGGATTGGGTTGCGCCCTTGTCGGGAGGGCGGTGGACTTTGTATGGGGCGTTCCGGGGGATGCATGGGAAGATGGTGGAGCGGGCGGCGCCGGGGGCGGAGGGAAATGTCATCGATCATTTTTCCGGGGTCGCGCTGAAGAAATATCTGAGCCGTTTTGACTCGGCGTTTGCGGGGCATGATCTTGCGGGTCTGCGTAGTTTTTTTAATGATTCGTATGAGGTGGACGACTCGAGGGGCCAGGGGAACTGGACTCCCCGTCTGTTTGATGAGTTCCGGCGGCGGAGGGGGTATGATCTGAAGATGCGATTGCCTGCGCTGCTGAAAGGGGATGGGAGGGTGTTGTGTGACTTTAGGGAAACGATATCGGACCTGTTGCTGGATGAGTTCACAAGGCCCTGGGGAGACTGGGCGCGTGCGCGGGGGCGTTGATACGCAATCAGGCGCATGGTTCGCCGGCGAATATACTGGATCTATATGCGGCTAGCGATATACCGGAGACGGAGGGCGCTGATGTGCTGCGGTTTAAGTGGGGGACTTCCGCGGCGCATGTGACCGGGAAGCGGCTGGCATCGGCGGAGACGGTGACCTGGCTGGACGAGCATTTTCTGAGCAGTTATGCGGATGTGAAGAAGGCGCTGGATAATTACTGGCTGGGTGGGGTAAATCATGTCTTTTATCACGGTACGGCTTATACGCCGAAGGAGGATGCGTGGCCGGGGGTGGCTGTTCTATGCTGCTGTGCATTTTACGCCGAATGATCCGGCGTGGAAGGAGGTGGGGGTGTTGAATGGCTATGTGGCGAGGGTTCAGTCTTTTTGCAGCAGGGGGAGCCGGATAATGATGTGTTGTTGTATGCGCCTTTTTATGATAGTTGGATGGAGGGTTTTGATGGGGGATCGGGGGATCTGTCGAGGGCCTTACTAAAGCATTATGACCGGATGGAGCCGGAGTTCAAGGGGACGGGATTTGAGGAGTGTGCGGAGTGGATGGTGAAGAAGGGGTATGGGTTTGATTATATTTCTGACAAGCAGGTGCGTGCGCTTTCGGCGGCCGGGGGTAAGGTAATAACGGGGGGTGGTGCGCGGTATAAGGTTGTTTTGGTGCCGGGCTGCAGATATATGTCTGCGGATGCGATGAAGAAGCTGGATGAATTGGCGAGGGCGGGGGTGCCTGTTCTTTTTTACGGGAGCCTGCCGGTGGGGCCGCCGGGGTTGGGGGATCTGTCGAACCGGACGGAGGAGTTCCGTTTGTTGTTGTCGAAGGGTGGCCGGTTTGTGGTGGGGAGTGATCTGGGGAAGTTGCTGGGGGATGATATGAGGGAGAAGATGGTGGATGACAGTCTTGATTTTGTGAGGAGGAGTTATGGAGAGGGGAAGGTTTATTTTATCGTCAATCATGGGTCGAGGGCTTTTGCCGGGCGGTTGGTGTTGAGGGATTCCGGGGCGGCGGCGGTAATATACAATCCGATGAGCGGGCAGTATGGTGCGGAGGCGGGCAGGTATGTGGAGCTGTTGCCGGGGGAGAGCTGCATTGTTCAGACGATGAAGGGTGTGCCGGGTGTGCCGGCTTACCGGTATTACCGGTCTGCGGGGGATGCTGTGGTATTGGGAGGAGAGTGGAATTTGAAGTTTGAGAGTGGGGGGCCTGTTATTCCCGCGCCGATGAAGGTGAGGGATTTGCGGTCCTGGGTTGGGCTCGGGATGTCTGCTTTTTCGGGGACTGTGTTGTATACGGGCACGTTTGCCCGGCCGGCGGGAAATTTTGCTGCCTGGGAGCTGGATCTGGGGAAGGTGAGGCAGGTGGCGGAAGTTTATTTCAACGGAAAGAAGATCGCTGCGATGATCGGGCCGGATTTCAGGGTGGTTATACCGGAGTCGGATATGCGAACCATGAATAAGTTAGAGGTTCGGGTATCGGGCGGAATGCTCAACCGGGTCGAGGATCTGGATAAGAGAGGAGTGGTCTGGAAGAAATTCTACAATACGAATTTTCCGGCGCATGAGAGGGCGGACCGGGGAGCGGATGGGTTGTTCGATGCGACGAAGCTGCCACTGGAGGAGGCTGGGCTGATGGGACCGGTGAGGTTGGTCCCTGTAAAGGGGGTAAAGGGTAGCGAGCCGGCGGATCCGGCGTGGACGAAGGAAGTAGGGGCGAGGGTTGCGCCTTCGGGAAAGCGGGCGATAGCGGTCAATAAATATGGCGCGGCGAAGGATGGTTCCGCACTGGCGACGCGGGCTATACAGGCGGCGATCGACGAATGTGCGAAGCAGGGCGGAGGGGTTGTCGTGTTTCAGCCCGGGGTTTATTTGACGGGTTCTATCTTTTTGAAGGAGGGTGTGGAGCTGCGGGTCGACAAGGGCGTCGAGCTGCGGGGTAGCCAGCATTTTGAGGACTATCCGGAAATACAGACCCGTATCGCGGGTATCGAGATGAAGTGGCCGGCTGCGCTGCTGAATATTATCGGAGTGAAGAAGGCGGCGGTTACGGGAGAGGGGACAGTAAACGCGCAGGGGAAGTTCTGTTGGGACAAGTACTGGGCGATGAGAAAAGAATATGATGCCAAAGGATTGCGGTGGATAGTGGATTATGACGCCAAACGTGTCAGGACGCTGCTGGTCCAGGATGCGGAGGATATTACGGTAAAGGGAGTTCGGTTTGTAGATGCGGGTTTTTGGACGGTACAGGTGTTGTATTCGAAGTATGTGACGGTAGACGGGATAACGGTACGGAATAATGAAGACGGCCATGGGCCGAGCACCGATGGGGTTGATATCGATAGCAGCAGCTGGGTGTTGGTGGAGAACTGCGATATCGACTGTAATGACGACGATTTTTGTCTGAAGGCCGGGAGGGATTGGGATGGGCTGCGGGTCAATCGTCCGACGGAATATGTGGTCATTCGCAATTGTACGGCAAGAAAGGGAGGCGGGTTGCTGACCCTGGGCAGTGAGACTTCCGGCGGCATCCGGCATGTGCTGGCTACCGACCTGACGGCAAAGGGTACGGGGAATGGGTTTCATATCAAGTCGGCGACTACGCGCGGGGGAACAGTAGAGGACATTCATATCCGCAATTTTACCATGGATAGCGTGGGGAATGCGATATTGTTCACTATGAACTGGAATCCTGCCTACAGCTATTCGACACTGCCGGCGGGGTATAATCCGGATTCGGTGCCGCAGCACTGGAAGACCATGTTACACAAGGTGGAGCCGATGGAGAAGGGGATTCCGCATTTCAGGGATATTTATATTTCGGGAATGAAGGTGAGAAGCGCCAAACGGGCAATTTCGTCTACCGGGCTTGATCAGTCGATGATCAGCGGGGTACATATCGACAATGTGACGATAAACGCCGGTACGGCGGGCGAGATCAACTATGCCAGGGACTGGGAGGTCAGGCGAGCGGTTGTCACGTCGAAGGATGGTTCGAAGGTGGTAGTGAAGAATTCAACTGGTGTTAATTTTAATTAAGAAATTTATGATCTTCAGGAGCTTTTTGGTTTGCATGCTGCTGGTGGCGGGGACATTTTCCGACCAGCGACCGACCTTATATATCATTGGAGATTCGACGGTGAAGAACGGCAAGGGAAAGGGGGATGGGGGACTCTGGGGCTGGGGCAGTTATTTAGATAGCTATTTTGATACGTCGAAGCTGGCGGTGCGTAACTATGCGCTTGGAGGGAGGAGCAGCAGGACCTTTATAACGGAAGGGCACTGGGATCAGGTGCTGGGGCAGTTGAAGAAGGGAGATTATGTGATCATGCAGTTTGGGCATAATGACGGAGGGCCGCTGGACGATACGGCGAGGGCGAGGGGAACGATAAAGGGGACGAGTGAGGAGTCGAAGGATATTTACAATCCGATCATGAAGAAGTCCGAGACGGTGCATAGTTATGGGTGGTATATGCGGAAGTATGTGGCGGATCTCAGGGAGAAGGGAGCGGTGGCGATCATCTGTTCGCCGATCCCGCGGGATATATTTACGGACGGGAAGGTATTGAGGGCTTCGGATGACTATGGGAAATGGGCTAAGGAGACGGCGAGTTCGACCGGGGCTTATTTTGTCGAGCTGAATGGTCTGATCGCGGATGAATATGACAGGCTGGGGCCGGATAAAGTAAAGGAGTACTTCCCGGGGGATCATACGCATACGAATGAGGCGGGGGCGAGGCTGAATGCGGGGAAGGTGGTGGAGGGGATCCGGGGTGCGGATGGGTTGGGGTTGAAAAAATACTTAAAATAGATGATGATTCGGGGAGTCCTGTCTTTTTTGTTGGTGTTGGTAGGCGGTTGGGCCGTTGCGGGTGACACGTTGTCGCTGGCGGGGGAGTGGCGTTTTTGGCTGCCAGGAAAGGAGGGAACTTCCGGGACGGTGTGGCTGCCGGGATCGATGGCGGAGAATGGGAAGGGGGATGAGGTGACGGTAGACACGAAGTGGACGGCGAGTATCTATGACAGTTCGTGGTTTTTGATCCGCGGATGGCGAAGTATCGGGAGAAAGACAATCTTAAGTTGCCGTTCTGGCTGACGCCTGCGAGGCATTATGTGGGGGCGGCCTGGTATCAGCGCGAGGTCGTGGTGCCTTCCGGATGGAGGGGCCGGCGGGTTCGGTTATATCTGGAGCGACCGCATAGCGAGACTACGGTATGGGTCGACGGGATTCGGGTTGGGACTGAATTCGGTTACTGTACTGCCCAGGAGTTTGGGTTAGGGGTTTTGAGCCCGGGGCGGCACAGGATCACGCTTCGCATCGACAACCGGATAAAGGATATCAATGTTGGGCAGGATTCGCATAGTCTGACGGATCAGACGCAGGGCAACTGGAATGGAGTGGTGGGTAAGCTATTGCTGGAGGCGCTGGCGCCAGTTCGGGTAGAGGATGTGCAGGTGTTTCCGGATGTTGCGGGGAGGCGGGCGAGGGTGAGGATTCTGATCCGATCGTCTCTGGGGTCAGTGGGATCGGGGATGGTGGAGTTGTCGGCGAAGAGTTTTAATACGGGGGTGAGTGTGAGCACGGATGTTGTGCGGGTGCCGTATAATTTGAAGGATAGTTCTGACTCGGTAATGGTGGAGTTGCCGATGGGAGATAAGATGGTGTTGTGGGATGAGTTTGATCCGGCGTTGTACAGATTGAAAGTTAGGGTGTTGGGAGGGGACGAGCGGCTTGTGGAGTTTGGGATGCGGGAATTTAGGGTGAAGGGGACGAGGTTCGAGGTGAATGGTCGCCCGGTTTATCTGCGGGGGACGGTGGAGAACTGCGTCTTTCCGCTGACTGGGTACGCGCCGATGGATGAGGCGAAGCTGGGAGCAGGTGTTTCGAATTGCGAGGTCCTGGGGTTTGAATCATATGCGGTTTCATTCGTATTGTCCGCCGGAGGCTGCTTTTGAGGCGGCGGACAGGGTTGGGTTCTATCTGCAGCCGGAGGGTCCGAGCTGGGCGAATCATGGGTCGTCGCTTGGAGATGGGAAGCCGATAGATCAGTTCATTTATACTGAGACGGAGCGGATGTCTTCGGCTTATGGTAATCATCCTTCGTGGTGCATGCTGGCCTATGGGAATGAACCGAGGGGCGGGCACCAGGCGGAGTGGCTGAGCGGGTTCGTTAAATATTGGAAGGAAAAAGATAGCCGCAGGGTGTATACGGGTGCTTCGGTTGGGATGAGCTGGCCGTTGGTGCCGGACAATGAGTATATGGTGAAGTCGGGTCCCCGCGGGCTGAGCTGGAGTGTGCTGCCGGGGTCGATGGATGACTATGGAGCGGTGGTGGGAGGGTTTGCGGTGCCTTATGTCACGCATGAGATGGGGCAGTGGTGTGCGTATCCCGACTTCACGGAGATCCCGAAGTATACCGGTGTTTATAAAGAGAAGAATTTCGAGTTGTTCCGCGAGGTGTTGCAGGAGCAGGGAATGGGGGATGAGGCGCGGCGGTTCCTGTTTGCTTCGGGGAAGCTGCAGGCGTTGTGTTATAAGATGGAGATCGAGAAGTCGCTCAGGACGCCTGGTGGGGCGGGTTTTCAGCTGTTGTGTCTGAACGACTATTCGGGGCAGGGGACGGCTTTGGTGGGGGTGTTGAATGCATTGTGGGGAGAGAAGGGGTATGTTAGTGCAAAGGAGTTTTCGCGGTTTTGCGGGCCGACGGTGCCGTTGGTTCGGATGCCGAAGTTTGTGTTTACGAATAAAGAGGTGTTGACGGCGAAGGTGGAGATGTATCATTTTGGCCGGGAGCCGTTGAGAGGGGCGGTGGTTTATTGGGTGTTGAGGGATGGGCAGCGGGTTGTTGATTCGGGGGAGTTTGGTGCGAAGGATATTCCCATTGGAAATTGTTTTGGGGTTGGGGAGGTTAGGGTTCCGTTGGAGAAGGTGAAGGGGCCCGTTAGGCTGCGGTTAGAGGTGGGGGTTAGGGGGAGGGGGTTGTCAATGACTGGGATTGTTGGGTGTATCCGGCGGGGCCGGGGAAGGTGTAAACCGTGGAAGTGGGGGAGGAGTGATCAGGGGAGATGGTGTGAACCGTGGAAGTGGGGGAGATGGTATGAACCGTGGGGAAGGGGTAGGTGAGAAGAAAGCTGTTTATTATACGACTGAATTGGATGATAGAGCCAGGGAAGTATTGGAGCAAGGGGGAAGGTGTTTTTGAATGCGGCGGGGAAGGTGGTGAAGGGGAAGGAAGTGGTGATGCAGTTTACACCGGTGTTTTGGAATACGTCGTGGTTCAAGATGAGGCCGCCGCATACGCTGGGGTTGGTGATCGACACGGCGAGCGGGATGTTCGGGGATTTTCCGACGCGGTATTGGAGTGATCTGCAGTGGTGGGATATATTGAAGAACACGCAGGTGATGCATCTGGAAGATTTTCCGGCGGGGTTTCGGCCGGTGGTGCAGCCGATAGACACCTGGTTTTTGAATCGCAGGCTGGGGTTGGTGTTTGAGGCGAGGGTGGGGAAGGGGAGGCTGGTGGTCAGTTCTGCGGATCTGGGGCCGGGTGTAGGTGAGGACAGGCCGGCGGCGAGGCAGCTGTATTATAGTATACAGCGATATATGGGGTCGGATAAGTTTAGACCGAAGGGGGAGGTTGGGTTTGGTGTGGTGAAGCGGTTGTTCGAGGAGCCTAGCAGGTATGTGTTTTCGAGTTATACGAAGAGGGGACCGGATGAACTGAAGCCGGGGAAGGATATGTCTTTTTCGGGGGTGGGTAAAAAAGAGGGGGGCTTGCTCTCCATTGACCGGAAAGCGCTGGTGATTAGGCATAATGTGGTCAATACAGGATTTGACCCGATGGGGGCGATCACGGTGGGGAACGGGCGGTTTGCGATGACGGTGGATGCGACGGGTTTGCAGTCGTTCCCTGAAGCGTATGACAAGGGCGTTCCGTTGGGTACGGAATCCGAGCGGGGCTGGCACGGTTGGGGCGACAGCGCGGGTTATAAATTTTCGGAAACGTTGAAGGATTATACGATACATGGGAGGAAGGTGCCGTATGCGGTGCAGTGGTCGAAGCCTGAGCGGAATAAGAAGGCAGCGGACTGGTTCAGGCAGAATCTGCACCGGTTGCAACTGGGCAATATCGGGTTCGAACTGACAAAGAAGGATGGTTCACAGGCTGTGATGTCCGATCTAAAAGATATATATCAGGAATTGAATTGCTGGACGGGGAGGTGACGAGTCATTTTATTCTGGAGGGGGATTCTGTGGAAGTGCAGACGGTGGGGCATCCTTATGTGGATGGGGTGTCAGTGAAGGTGAGGTCGTCCTTGTTGTTGCAGGGAAGGCTGAAAGTGCGGGTGCGGTTTCCTTATCCGACGGGTGAGTTTTCGGATGACGGGGACAACTGGGTGGAGCCCGGGGCGCATGAGAGTCATTTGTCGGCAAACTTTAAATGGGGAGCAATCATCCGTCATCAGCTGGATACTACGATCTATTTTGTGGATATGCAGTGGCTGAAAGAGGCGAGTATAGTGCAGAAAGGGAAGCATTATTTTCTTGTAACGCCGTCGGCCGGAGGGAGTGGGAGTTTACGGCTGTGTTCTCTCATTATGCGGACGCATTTGGCGGTGATTTTAAAGGGGTGGCGGCGGCGTCGGCGAAGGAGTGGGAAGATTACTGGATGAAGGGTGCGGCGGTTGATTTTTCCGGGAGCACCGACCCCAGAGCTTTTGAATTGGAGCGGAGGGTGGTGTTGTCGCGGTATCTGATGCGGGTGCAGGAAGCGGGGGATAACCCGCCGCAGGAGACGGGGCTTACGTATAACAGCTGGTATGGGAAGCCGCATCTGGAGATGCACTGGTGGCATGCGGCGCACTATGCGCTGTGGGGGCATCCGGAGTTGCTGGAGCGTTCGCTGGACTGGTATAAGAAAGTGGCTGGCGGCGCCAGGGAGATAGCGGAGCGGCAGGGGTATGCGGGGGTGCGCTGGCAGAAGATGACGGACCCGGAGGGAAGGGAGAGTCCATCCTCGGTAGGGGCGTTCCTGATCTGGCAGCAGCCTCATTTTATTTATATGTCGGAGTTGTGTTACAGAGCGGGGGATAAGGCGGTGCTGGAGAAATATAAGGACCTGGTGTTTGCGTCGGCAGATTTTATGGCTTCGTATGCGTGGCGTGACAGTGCTGCGGGGAGGTATGTTCTTGGCCCGGGTGTGATACCGGCGCAGGAGCGGTTCAAGGAGGACAGTACATTCAATCCGTGTTTTGAGCTGGCATACTGGAGGTGGGCGTTGGGTGTGGCGCAGGAGTGGAGGAAGCGGTTGGGGATGGCGCCGGACAGTAATTGGGAGAGGGTGATTCGAGGGTTGTCGGCGCTGCCGCATGGAAGGGTTGGAGCGGAGGAGCTATATTTCCCGACGGAGAGCGCGGGGGATGCTTATACCAACCCGAGGTACCGGGGTGACCACCCGGCTGTGCTGGCGGGCTATGGCTTCCTGCCGGCGACGGAGGGGCTGGATACGGCGATGATGCGGCGGACCTTTGACTGGATATGGTCGAACTGGATCTGGAAGGAGACATGGGGGTGGGATTTTCCGCTGACGGCGATGTCGGCTACGCGGCTTGGTATGCCGGAGAAAGCTATCGATGCGCTGCTGATGCCGGTGCAGAAGAATACTTATCTTAGGGATGGGCATAATTACCAGGACGAGCGGCTGCGTTGTTATTTGCCGGGCAACGGCGGACTGCTTTCGGCTATAGCGCTGATGTGTGCGGGTTATGATGGCAGCGGCGCGGAGCCGGGTATACCGAAGAACGGGAAGTGGAAGGTCCGGTGGGAGGGCTTGTATCCAGCGCCTTGAAATAACTTTTATGAACTATAGAAAGCATTTATTGTGGGTCAGCCTGGTATTGGCCGGACCGATGGTGTTTGCGCAGAAGCTGCCTCCGCAGCCGGATGTCTTGCAGGCGATGCGGCGGGCAAACGACTATTTTATGAAGAAGTGGCCCGATCCCGGTATTCAGATCGTGACCAATATTGCGCGCCCGAGCCATATCTGGACGCGGGCGGTATACTATGAGGGGTTGATGGCGCTGTATTCGATCGACCGGAATGCCGCGTACTATGACTATGCGGTGGATTGGGGCGTGAAGCATGAGTGGACGCCGCGCAACGGGACCAGCGTGCGGAATGCGGATGACCAGTGCTGTGGTCAGACCTATATCGATCTGTTCAATATCGATCCGCGGCCCGAGCGGGTGGCGGCTATCAGGGCTACCATGGACAATATGGTAAAGACGGACAAGTGCGATGACTGGCACTGGATAGACGCGATCCAGATGGCGATGCCGGTGTTTACGAGGCTGGGCGTGATGTATCACGATACGTCGTATTTCCGGAAGATGTATGACCTGTATCATTTTACGAAATTCAATCATGGCGGGAACGGGTTGTATAATCAGCAGGAGCATTTGTGGTGGAGGGACAAGGATTTTGTGCCGCCGTATAAGGAGCCGAACGGGCAGAATTGTTACTGGAGCCGGGGGAATGGCTGGGTACTGGCGGCGTTGGTGCGGGTGTTGGCGCTGCTGCCGCTGAACGAGCCGCACAGGGCCGAGTATCTGCAGGACTATCTGGATATGGTGCACGCCATTGTTCCCCTTCAGCGGGCGGACGGATACTGGAATGCGAGCCTGCACGATTCGACGCATTTTGGCGGGAAGGAGTTGTCGGGTACGGCGCTGTTCACTTATGGGATCGCGTGGGGGATAAAGATGGGATATCTGGACAAGAAAGCTTATCTGCCGGTAGTGGTAGCGTCATGGAATGCCATGGTAAAGGAGTCGCTGCATCCCAATGGCTTTTTGGGTTGGGTACAGGGGACTGGGAAGGAGCCGAAGGATGGGCAGCCGGTGACCTATGATAAGATCCCGGATTTTGAAGACTATGGGTTGGGGTGTTTTTTGCTGGCGGGGACCGAGGTCTATCAGATAGCGTCGGGCGCCGCGGAAAATCTGGATGAGGCGCGGGTGCCGGCTTATCGGGAGCCGAATGTGCTGCAGGCCGCGGACGGGCATCTTGTGGGCTCTGTGAAAGAATGGGAGTCGGTGCAACGGCCTTATCTGTACGCACTTTTTGAACATAACGTATATGGGCGTATGCCATCGGCTGTCGTGCCTGTGACTTATACTACGGAGGCGGTGGACTCTTTGGGAGTTGAGGGAGTTGGCGTGCGTAAGCAGGTGACGATACATTTTTTGGGTGAAGCTGCGGCGCTGAGGGTGATATTGTATCTGCCGGTGAAGGCGAAGAAGGCGCCGGTGTTTGTCGGGTATAGTTTTGGGGCTAATGAGACAGTGAAAGAGTCGCCGCAAGTGGCCTCTGAAGGAGATCTTGTCGAGGGGGTATGGTTTGGCGAGCGCGTGGTACTGGGATATAGAGCCGGACAGGAATGACGGCTGGCAGACGGGGATCCGGACGAGGCTGGCGGGGGCATTGCATATCGAGCCGTCCGAGTGGGGTGCTATCGGAGCCTGGGCCTGGGGTTGAACAGGATTGCCGACTTTCTGCAGACGGAAAAAGGAGTGGATGGACGGCGGCTGATGGTGTTTGGTCATTCGCGGCTGGGTAAGACGGCGTTGTGGGCGGCGGCGTCGGATGCACGCTGGGCGCTTGTGGTATCGAATGAATCGGGGGAAGGCGGGGCGGCGTTGTCGAAGCGGGATTTTGGGGAGACGGTAGCGATCATCAACGCCAAATTCCCGTGGTGGTTCAGCCCTGTCTATAAAAGTTATGGGAGCAATGTTGCGGCTATGCCGGTGGATCAGCCAATGCTGCTGGGGTTGATGGCGCCGAGGCCTTTGTATGTGGCGAGTGCGGCGGAAGATCTGAATTCCGATCCGAAGGGGGAGTTTTTGGGAGCGCAGGGTGCGGGAGTAGTCTATGGTCTTTATGGAAAGAGGGGGTTGGCAGCGGGGATATGCCGGGGGTGGAGCATCCGGTGGGGGATGTGGTCCGGTATCATATCCGCAGCGGGAAGCATAATATTCTATTATATGACTGGCAGCAGTATCTGGATTTTGCGGATCGTATGGTGAAAATGAAAAAATGAGGATGAGTGCGGGGGGGATACGGGGGAAATGGGCCTGAGATGGTCAGGGGAAAAGGCCCGGGATGATTAGGGGAAGGCCTGGGATGTATTGTTTATTCCTTAAAATCAGTATTTTAGCAGTAATTATGTTAAAATAACTTAATAGTCTGATAACATAGTGTGTCCGTTCTCCGCCGAAATGCGTTTTCTTTGGACTTAGGGTATCAGGTGGATGTAACAGCCTGATACCGCACATAAAAGTCTGCGATTTCTTAACCATACGAGTCCGATGTCAAAAAACAAGTATTTACTTCCCTTCGCCCTGGTCACTTCGTTATTTTTTTATGGGCATTTCTGCACAATCTCAACCCGATATTGATCCCTCACCTGAAGAAGGCCTGTGAGCTGAATGACACCCAGTCATCGCTCGTAGACTTTCCGATCTACCTGGCGTATTGCGTGATTGCGATACCGGCGGGTCTGTTCATGCATAAGTATGGATACAAGAGGGGCATTATTTTTGGGCTGATCCTCTATGCGCTGGGGGCGCTGTTATTCATCCCTGCGGCGTCGGAGCGGAGTTTTCCGTTCTTTATTTTCGCCCTGTTCGTCAGTGGCAGCGGGGCGGCGTTCCCGGAGACGGTAGCCAATCCGTATATCGCCAATCTTGGAGAGCCCTCGAAGTCGGAGCAGCGTCTTAATCTGGCGCAGTCCTTCAACGGTCTCGGGGCGATGGTGGCTCCGCTGGTGGGGGCGCAGTTCATTTTGTCGGGCATCGAGCACACTCCGCAGGAGCTGGCTACGATGAAGGCGAATGGTCAGGCTGGCGGCCTATCTGCAGTCGGAGGCGAATACGGTAAAGCCGCCTTATCTGGTGATTGCGTCTGTGGTGAGTCCTGGTTACCATCTGCTTCATTTTCACAAAATTACCTGAGATAAAAGAGCCGGATGGGGATGTGCATGGCACGCAGTTCTCGTGGAAAGTGTTTCGTTTCTCCCATTTGAAGTGGGCGGTATTCGGCGAGTTCTTTTATGTGGGATCGCAGGTGGGGCTGGGAAGTTTCTTTGTCAAGTATTCGCGTTTTGTGGCAGATATTCCGGAGCGGGAAGCGGGTCAGAAATGGTTCATAGCCATGGCGGGTTTTATGGTCGGGCGGTTCCTGGGTACCTTTATCATGGGATATGTGAAGCCTGCCCGGCTGCTGACACTGTACGCGGCGATCAATGTGATCCTTGTGACGATAGGTGTACTGGCGAAGGGGCATGTGGCGGTGTATGCCATTATGGTTACGCCTTTCTTTATGAGCATAATGTTCCCGACCATTTTTGCCCTGGGTATCAAAGACCTTGGAGAAGAGACGAAGATGGCGGCGTCATTTCTTGTGATGGCGATCATCGGCGGGGCTGCGGCGCCACTGGCGATGGGTGCGATATCGGATGCGACGGGCAGCATACAGGTGGCGTATGCCGTTCCCCTGGTCTGCTTCGTGTACATCCTGTTCTTTGGGGTGAAGGGGCATAAAATTAAACCAATTGCGTCATGAGATATTGTTTAGGGCTGGATATGCCGGGGGATGCTGCGCTGATCGCGGAATACGAGAACTGGCATACCGATATCTGGCCAGAGGTCAGGAAGAGCATTTTGGACAGCGGCATTGTGAATATGGAGATCTACCGGCTGGAAAACCGGTTGTTCATGATCATGGAAGTAGGGCCGGATTTTAGCTTTGACCGAAAGGCGGCGATGGATGCGGCTAATCCGGCGGTGCAGCGCTGGGAAGAGCTGATGTGGAAGTATCAGGTAGCCATTCCCGGTGGTAAGCCGGGGGAGAAGTGGCGGTTGATGGATCGGATTTTTTCATTACAGGAGGCCCTGTAGGGGCCTCGAAAAAAATAAATGGTATGTTCAGTTTGTTGAATAAGCATGCGGTAGTGACCGGCGCGGGCAGTGGGATAGGGAAAGCGGTGGCTTTGTTGCTGGCGCGGCAGGGTGCTACGGTCTATGTTACGGATATTAATTTGGAACAGGCCAACGAGGTAGTGAGGGAGATTGCAGCGGCGGGTGGAACGGCCGAGGCGAAGGTTCTGGATGTGTCGAATCAGCAGAATGTGGAGGCTATGTTTGCGGGGCTGGTTCGGCTGGATATACTCGTGAACAGCGCGGGGGTATCGCATATCGGGACGGCGGAGTCGACGTCTGAGGAAGATTTTGATCGTTTGTACCGCGTAAATGTGAAGGGCGTATACAATTGTCTCCGGGGCGGGATACCCTTGCTGAGGAAGGCCGGCGGAGGGGTGATCGTCAATATGTGTTCGATCGCGGCTACGGTTGGCATACCGGACCGTTTTGCCTATTCGATGACGAAGGGTGCGGTCTATTCCATGACCTTGTCGGTGGCTAAGGATCATCTAAAGGATAAGATCAGGTGTAATTGCGTGTCGCCGGCGCGGGTACACACGCCTTTTGTAGACGGTTTTCTGAAGAAAAACTATCCGGGAAAGGAACAGGAGATGTTCGAGAAATTGTCGAAGACGCAGCCAATAGGGCGGATGGCGAAGCCGGAGGAGATTGCGGGACTGATCCTGTATCTGTCGAGCGACGAGGCTTCCTTTATTACCGGATGTGACTACCCGATCGACGGGGATTTTTAAAATTGAATAATTAATCTATCATGAAGCTAATCAGACACGGAGAGCTCAATAATGAAAAGACAGGGATCATTCTGGACAATATTTCTTATGACACGTCGGCGTTTGGAGAGGACTATAACGAGCGGTTCTTCGAAACGGACGGGCTCAACAGGCTGAAGATATGGGTGATGAAGAATCTGGGGGCGTTGCCGGCCCTTCCCGGGGGTGTCCGGCTGGGGTCGCCGATAGCGCGTCCTTCGAAGATCGTGTGTATCGGACTTAACTATGTCGACCATGCAAGGGAGACGGGTGCTACGCCGCCGCCGGAGCCGGTGATCTTTATGAAGTCTACAACAGCCCTGATCGGACCGAATGACAATATCGTGATCCCGAAGAACTCCAAAAAGACGGACTGGGAGGTGGAGCTTGCGGTGGTGATCGGTCGCCGGGCCAGCTATGTGACGGAGGCCGAGGCTATGTCTTATGTGGCGGGTTATTGTCTGCATAACGACGTCAGCGAGCGGGAATTCCAGATCGAGCGCAGCGGCACCGGGACAAGGGCAAGGGCTGTGATACGTTCGCTCCGATGGGCCCCTGGATGGCGACGCCCGACGAGGTGGGAGACGTGCACAATCTGCGGCTGTGGCTGACCGTCAACGGTAAGAAGATGCAGGACGGAACGACGTCCAATTTTATTTTCAATATTCCTTTTCTCATTTCGTATACCAGCCAGTTCATGACGCTGCTGCCCGGGGACGTTATCTCTACCGGAACTCCTGCGGGAGTGGGTCTGGGTATGAACCCTAATGTTTATCTGCAGCCGGGGGATGTAGTTGAATTGGGGATTGACAAGCTGGGACAGGCCCGGCAAAAAGTACAGGCGTATGCTTAAAATCGATTCGCATCAGCATTTCTGGAAATTCGATCCCATAAGGGATAGCTGGATTGGGTCGGATATGGCCGTGATCCAGCGGGATTTTATGCCTGGTGACCTGCTGCCGGTATTACAGGCGGCGGGCATCGACGGGTGTGTTGTCGTCCAGTCCGATTCGTCGGAGGACGAGAACGATTTCCAGCTGGCTAATGCGGAGGTTCACAACTGGGTAAAAGGGGTTGTGGGCTGGGTCGATCTCCGGAGTCCGAATGTGGAGGAGAAGCTGGCGTACTATAAACGCTACCCGAAGATGAAGGGTTTCCGGCATGTGCTGCAGGGGGAAAAGGACAGGGCGATGATGCTGAGTCCGGATTTCAAACGGGGGATCGCATTGCTGAAGGAGTACGGGTATACCTATGATATCCTGATCTATCCGGATCAGCTGTGGTACACGAGGGACTTTGTCGCGGCGTTTCCCGAGCAGCCTTTTGTGGTGGATCATATTGCGAAGCCGCATATCAGGGACCGCTATATAACCAACGAGTGGAAAGACGCCATATATGCGGTGGGAGCGCATCCCAATGCCTGGTGCAAGATCTCCGGGATGGTAACCGAGGCGGATTGGAAGCACTGGAAGCCGGAGCATTTCAGGGTATATATCGAGACGGTGGTGGACGCTTTCGGCGTGGACAGGATCATGTATGGGTCTGACTGGCCGGTATGTCTGGTGGCGGCGAGCTACCAGCAGGTGTTGCAGATCGTAAAAGACTATTTTTCTTCTTTTTCAGAGACGGAGCAGGCTGCCTTTTTTGGGGGCAACGCTATAAAATTTTATAATTTATGAATTTAGGATTAAAGGACAAGGTGATCATCGTTTCGGGCGGCGCGAAGGGTATCGGCGAGGGTATTGTAAAGGTGCTGGCTGCGGAAGGCGCTATTCCTTTTATCATTGGACGCAATGAAGCCGACAATCTGGCTGCGGTCGCGGCAACGGGTGGAAAGGCGATGCAGGTGGTGGCCGAGCTGACACGGCCGGAGGAATGCGCTGCTGCGGTGCAGGCTGTGATGGACCGGTGCGGGCGTATCGACGGACTGGTGAACAATGCCGGAGTGAATGACGGGGTGGGTCTGGAGAATGGCAACTATGAAGCGTTCATGGCTTCTCTCCATAAGAGTCTGGTGCACTATTATCTGCTGGCGCATCATGCGCTGCCGGCGCTGAAGGCGTCGAAGGGGGCTATCGTGAATATCAGTAGCAAGACGGCTGAGACGGGTCAGGGCGGGACTTCTGCCCATGCCGCGGCCAATGGCGGGCGGAATGCGCTGACGAGAGAATGGGCAGTGGAGTTGCTGAAGTACGGGATCCGTGTGAATGCGATCGTTGTGGCCGAGTGCTGGACGCCGTTGTAGTGAGAAGTGGATCAGGACGCTGCCTGATCCGGCGGGTAAGTTGAGGGAGATAGAGGGCAAGATACCGCTGGGAAGCAGGATGACGACGGCTGAGGAGATCGCGAATATGACGGTGTTTTTGTTGTCGGAGGTATCGAGTCATACGACGGGTCAGCTGATCCATGTGGATGGGGGTATGTGCATCTGGACAGGGCGCTGGCGAATGCGTAGAGGTGTGTGGGTTTTGTGGAGCCGGCGCTCGTGTGAACTGCGCCGCCGCTGTTCGGCCTATTTGTTGATGAAATAATTGAAGACTTGAGAATGAAGACACTAGTTTGTATAAAGCCTGGGGAGTTGGAGTATCAGGAGGCGGAGGCGCCGATCGCGAAGCCCGGGCATTCGATCCTGAAGATCAGGAGGATTGGGATCTGCGGGACCGACCTGCATGCATTCGAGGGGACACAGCCTTATTTCGAGTACCCGAGGATATTGGGGCATGAACTGGCGGGTGATCTGGTCGATATGGACAAGGCGTCCGGATTTGTGATCGGAGAAGCGGTGACGATCATCCCTTACTTCAACTGCGGGCACTGTATCGCCTGCAGGAATGGAAAGCCTAATTGCTGCGTAACTATAAAGGTTTGCGGGGTGCATATCGACGGCGGGATGGTGGGATATCTGTCGGTGCCGTCGGAATTTCTTGTGCATGGCAACGGATTGAGTCACGACCAGTTGGCGCTTGTCGAGCCGCTGGCGATCGGCGCGCATGCGGTTCGCCGCGCGGCGATACAGCCGGGTGAGTTTGTGCTGGTGGTGGGCGCCGGGCCTATTGGACTGGGGACGATGGAGTCTGCGCGGATCGCGGGAGGAGAGGTGATTGCGATGGATATCAATGAGGCGAGGCTGGCATTCTGTCGTGAGCGGCTGGATGTTCTGCATACTGTGAATGCTTCTTCGGAGCCGCTGGAACAACTGAAACGGATCACGCGGGGGGATATGCCTACGGTGGTGATCGATGCTACGGGCAGCCGGAAGGCGATCATGGATGCGTTCCAATATATGGCGCATGGCGGACGGTATGTGCTGGTGGGGCTGCAAAAGGGAGAGATCGCGTTCAGTCATCCGGAGTTTCACAAGCGGGAGGCGACACTGATGAGCAGCCGGAATGCGACAAGGGAAGATTTTGAAAGGGTGATCGATTCGATGAAGAAGGGGCTGATCGATCCGACTACCTATATTACGCACAGGGTCGGGTTTGACAGGGTGAAGGATGAGTTTGCAGGCTGGCTGGATCCTGCGAACGGGGTGATAAAAGCGATGGTTGAATTATAAAACTGACTGATCTGTGAGCAAAAAAGTTTTGTCTTTTGGAGAGTTGTTGCTGCGAATTTGTCCGGATGCGGACGGAGGCTGGGTGAGGGAGAATGTATTACCTTTTTATGTAGGCGGGGCGGAGGCCAATGTAGCTACGGCGCTGGCTTTATGGGGAGTTCCTTCGGCCTATTTTACTGCATTACCGGATAATTTATTGTGTCGTCAGCTGGCGTCTTATCTGGAGGAGAAGGGGTGGATACCTCCCGCATCCTTTACCAGGGAGAAAGGCTGGGTTTATATTTCCTGCCCAAGGGGAAGGATCTCAAGAATGCCAGTGTCATTTATGACCGGGCTCATTCGTCGTTCGCGGCCCTCCGGCCAGGGATGGTGAACTGGGACGCGGTGCTGGAGGATGTTGGCTGGCTGCATTTCAGCGCCATTTCACCGGCGTTGAGCGGGCCATTGGCGCAGGTGTGCGAGGAGTTGCTGGAGGCTGCCTCCGCCAGGAAGGGGCTGACGATTTCGGTCGATCTGAACTACAGGGCGAAGCTATGGCAGTATGGGGTTTCGCCGGTGGAGGTGATGCCCAGACTGGTGAAGCACTGCGATCTGGTGATGGGCAATCTTTGGGCGGCGGAGAAGATGCTGGGGATACCGGTGGATGAGGAGCTGGTTGCTGCGGGGGACTATCTGCCTCATGCGCTGATAAGCAGCCAGCGGATCATGGAGCGGTTCCCGAGGGTGAAATACGTGGCCAACACGTTCCGTTTCGACAAGGGAGCGGGTGGTATTCAATACTATACCGCGCTGTATACCGGAGGGAAGTTGTATAACAGCGTGGAGTACGTGTCGGAGAAGATACTGGACAAGGTGGGGAGTGGAGACTGTTTCATGGCCGGGCTGATCCGTGGTCTTTATACTGGCGAGTCTGTGCAGGATACGCTGGAGTTCGCCACGGCGGCGGCGTATCAGAAATTATACATTCCGAGCGATGCTACGGATATGCCCGCTACGGAAATCAAAAAATTTATGTCAGCATATGAACGATAAGAAAGTCATTTTACAGAGTATACTTGGGCAGGGTATTCTGCCGCTATTCTATTGGGAGAGTCCTTCGGTATGTTTGTCTGTGATGCGGACGCTGTATAAGGCGGGTGTCAGGGCCGTAGAATATACCAACAGGGGTGTAGCCGCTCTGGACAATTTTTCCATGTTGAAGAAGGTGCTGTCGGCCGAGGCGCCCGATCTGTACCTTGGTATCGGAACGGTGAAGTCGGCTGATGAGGCGCGGGCGTTTGTGGCGGCGGGTGCGGACTTTATCGTCGCTCCCATCGTGAATCCGGAGGTGGCGGCGGTTGCGGACGAGGCGGGGCTTTTGTGGGTACCGGGTTGTATGACGCCGAGCGAAATTTATACGGCGCAGCGGAATAAGGCGGCGCTGATAAAACTGTTTCCGGCGAATATTCTCGGTCCGGAGTTTGTGAGCTCTATCAGGGAGTTGTTTCAGGACCAGCTGTTCATTCCGACGGGTGGGGTGGAGATCGACGAGAACAATATCCGGGCCTGGGTGAAGGCAGGGGTATGTGCTGTGGGACTTGGGAGCAAGCTGATCAGCAAGGACATTTTAAAGAATGAGAATTACGATCTTTTGTATGAGAATACGCTGAAAGCGTTGAAGATCGCGCGTGAGGTCATAAAAGAAAATAATAAAGGATAATGAATCTTTCAAAAGAGACCTTGGCGTCGGTAAAGACGCCTGCTGTGGTCAAGCCGTCGGCGGAGATCTTTGCTCTGCCTGAAAAAGTATTGCAATTCGGTACCGGTGTGTTGCTGAGGGGGTTGCCGGATTATTTTATCGATAAGGCCAACCGGCAGGGCCTGTTCGGCGGTCGTGTCGTGGTGGTGAAGTCGACGGATTCCGGTGATGCGGGCGCTTTTGACCGCCAGGACGGCCTTTATACCTTGTGTGTGCGGGGTATCGAAGAAGGAAAAAAGTAGAGGAGAATATTATCAGTAGCGCCATCAGCCGGGTGTTGTCTGCCCGGGACAGCTGGTCTGGAGATATTGCAGCTGGCCCACCGGCCGGAGATGCAGATCATAGTCAGCAATACGACGGAGGTAGGTATACAGCTGGTGGAAGAATCCATCGAAGGACGGGTTCCGGCCTCTTTTCCGGGGAAGCTGCTTGCTTTTCTATATGAGCGTTATAAGGCGTTCTCCGGGAGTGCGGACAGCGGGATGGTGATCGTGCCTACCGAGCTGATCGTGGACAACGGGAAGAAACTGGCTGGCATTGTGAAACAGCTGGCGAATTTCAATAAGATGGAGGATGCGTTCCTGACCTGGATGGACGGACAATGCCGGTGGTGCAGCTCGCTGGTGGACAGGATCGTACCGGGCAAGCCGGATGCGGCGACGCTTCAACAATTGGAGCGTGATCTTGGTTATAAAGATGACCTGCTTTCCATATCGGAGGTGTATCGTCTGTGGGCGATAGAGGGGGATGAGAAGGTGAAGAAGGTGTTGTCGTTTGCGGGGGCAGATGCGGGGGTGATCATCGCGCCTGATATCGAGATCTACCGCGAGTTGAAGCTGCGGTTGCTGAACGGGACCCATACGCTGAGCTGCGGGCTCGCTGTACTGGCGGGTTTCCCGACGGTGAAGAGTGCGATGGATGATCCGGCGTTCTCTGCGTTCGTTTCGGACCTGATGCTGAAGGAGATCGCGCCTAATATACCGTATGAGCTGTCGTTGTCGGAGGCGAGGGATTTTGGATTGAAAGTACTGGACAGGTTCCGCAATCCGCATATACAGCATCAGTGGATCAGTATTACGATGCAGTATAGCTCGAAGATCCGGATGAGGGTGGTACCGGTGTTGCTGAAGCACTATCAGCCGGAGCCTCCGCCGCATATAGTGCTGGGCTTTGCTGCCTACCTGTTGTTCATGCGGGGTCAGTCGGGCCCGGTGACGGATGATAGGGCAGCGTATTTCAAGGATTTGTGGCAGAACGAACCTGATGTGGTAGTGAAGACGGCGCTGAGTGATCAGGGGTTGTGGGGCGCAGATCTGACAGAGGTGCCTGGTTTCGAAGAGGCGGTGCGGAAGAATCTCGATGTGTTGATGAATAAAGGGGCGGCGGCTGCGCTGGCTCAACTGAATACAAAAAAATAAGTTACTATGGGGGCTCAAATTATTTTAAAGGTCCACCCGGCCGATAATGTGCTGGTGGCGCTGGTCAATCTCGAAAAGGGGATGACCGTCAACTATGAAGGTCAGGATTATATTATACAGGAGCCGGTGAAGGCGAAGCACAAGTTTGCTACGGCGGATCTGGCTGCGGGTGACTCTATCATCATGTACGGGGTGCTGGTGGGCAAGGCTCAGCAGCCGATAAAAAAAGGCGGATTGATCAGCACGTCCAACGTAAAACATGCGGCCAACGATTTTACAATCGGCGACAGGGATACTAACTGGATTAAGCCGGATGTGTCGGCTTTTTCCGGCAGGACCTTCAAAGGGTATCATCGGGCGGACGGCAGTGTGGGAACGGCCAATTACTGGGTGGTGATCCCGATGGTGTTCTGCGAGAACAGGAACCTGGATGTCCTGCAGCAGGCGCTGGTCACGGATCTGGGATATGGAAGGAACAGAAGCTATCAGCGCCAGTCTAAGCAGCTGGTGGAATTATACAGGGCGGGGAAGAGCGTGGAAGAGATACTGGAAGCCGATCTGCAGGCCGACTATGCCGGCAATGAGAACCAGCGTCTGTTCCCTAATGTGGACGGTATCAAATTCCTGAATCATAGCGGGGGCTGCGGCGGTACGAGGCAGGATGCGCAGGCGCTGTGCGGTCTGCTCGCAGGGTATATCACGCATCCGAATGTGGCCGGCGCGACAGTGCTGAGTCTGGGTTGTCAGAATGCGCAGGTGAGCATGCTGGAGGAGGAGATCAAAAAGAGGTCGCCGCAATTTGCCAAACCGCTGTATATTCTCGAGCAGCAGAAGGTGGGCAAGGAGTCCGAGCTTTTGTCGGAAGCGATAAAGCAAACTTTCGCGGGGGTGATGCTGGCCAATCAGCAGACGAGGCAGCCGGCGCCGCTGAGCAAGCTGTGTATCGGACTGGAGTGCGGCGGATCGGACGGGTTCTCGGGGATATCGGCGAATCCCGCTATCGGCTATACGTCGGACCTGCTGGTGGCGCTGGGCGGATCCGTGATATTGTCGGAGTTCCCGGAGCTGTGCGGTGTCGAGCAGAATCTCAGCGATCGCTGTATGGATGTGGAGACGGCTGAACGTTTTTCGCATCTGATGCATACCTATAATGACCGGGCCAAGGCGGTGGGTTCCGGTTTCGATATGAATCCTTCGCCGGGCAATATCCGGGACGGGCTGATCACGGATGCGATCAAGTCGGCGGGTGCGGCGAAGAAGGGTGGTACTTCGCCGGTGACGGCGGTGCTGGACTATCCGGAGAAGGTGACGCGGCCGGGTCTGAATTTGTTGTGTACTCCGGGTAATGATGTGGAGTCGACTACGGCGGAGGTAGCGAGCGGCGCGAATATCGTGCTGTTCACGACCGGGCTGGGCACGCCGACCGGGAATCCTGTGGCGCCGGTGGTGAAGATCGCAACGAATACGGCGTTATTCGACCGGATGCGGGATATTATGGATATCAATACGGGTACGATCATCGAGGGTAAGGAGACGATACAGCAGGCTGGGGCCAGGATACTGGATTATGTGATCGGTGTGGCGAGCGGGGACACGCAGGTGGCGGCGGTGAGGCATGTGCAGGATGATTTTATTCCCTGGAAGAGGGGAGTATCTCTATAATTGATATTGGGGTCGGATGACCGGGGTCGCGTTCCAGGTGATGGGACGCGACCTTTTTTTAGGAGGTTTTGCGGTAGTTGAGTACGGCCCAGGTGTTGAGGAAGAGGCCGATGAGGGCCATGGCGGTGAGGGGCCAGGTGATGTCGCTGAAGCCGCTGCCTTTGAGGACAACCATGCGCATGATCTTTATGAGCTGGCTGGGGGGAATGTGGATACGATGGCCTGGGCCCAGCCGGGCATGCTGTCGACGGCGGTGAATACGCCGCTCATGATGTTGAAGATATTGATGAAGAAGAAGGCGAGGGACATGGACTGCTGCTGTGTAGCTGAATAGGTGGCCGGGAGGAGGCCGAGGCCGAGCATGGCGAACAGATAAACGATCAGGGATGCATATAGCACCCAAAGACTGCCTGCGGGAACTACTCCATAGAAAATCCAGCCTACCAAAAGTCCCAGGGTGAAGAGGATGACGCCGAGGACGAGGAAGGGGACCATTTTTCCGAGAATGAAGATATGTTTTTTGATGGGGGTAACATTGATCTGTTCGATGGTGCCGCTCTCTTTTTCCTGTACGATGTTGAAGGCGGACTGCATGGCGGCCATGGCGGTGAGGAGGACAACCAGGATGGCGGGGACCATATATAGTTTGAAGTTGAGGAGGGGGTTATACCAGTTGGTGGAGACGGCTTCGACCTGTGGGGAGATTTCGGGTGAGGAGGTGGACTGCCAGCGGAGGCGGATATCGGTGTTGTAGTCGCGGATGATACTGGCGAGGTAGGCGCCGCCGAGGCTGGCTTTGGTGCCTTCGATGGCGTTGATGGCTATATAGAGTTGTTTGTTGTTTTCGCGGACGAGGTCGCGTTCGAAGCTGGGCGGGGATCTGGAGCGCGATGTCGGCCTGATCCTCTTCGACCATTTTGAGGGCTTCGGGATAGGAGGCGGCATAGCCGGTAAGGCGGAAGTGGCCGGAGGCGGTGATCTTGTTGATCAACTTTTGGGAGAAAGGGGAATGGTCGTTGTCCACGATGGCCAGGGAAATATCTTTCACCGAGTAGTCGGCGGCGAGGGGAAGTATGATCGAGCTGGATCACCGGGGCGATCAGCAGTGTCCGGAGAGTTTGCCGGTTGCGGAGTATCTGACGGAATTCTTTTTCGAGAAGGAAGATTAGGGTCCTCATTGTAGTCTGATTTTAAATTTTCTGAGACTTATTGTGAACAACAGCAGGCACATGCCGGCGAGGATGAGCATTTCGCGCCAGACGGCGGTGATGCCGAGGCCTTTGAGCATCACCCTTTTGACAATGATGAAATACCAGCGGGAAGGTACGAGGTTGGAGAGTATCTGCAGCGCGGGCGGCATGTTCTCTATCGGGAACAGGAAGCCGGTGAGCAGCATGGTCGGGAGCATCATGCCCATCAGTGACCCCATCATGGCTGCCTGTTGTGTCTGGGCGTTGATGGACAGGAGCAGGCCGATGGACAGGGAGGTGAGGATGAAGAGGATGCTGCAGGTGATGAGCAGGAGAAGGCTGCCTTTTACGGGAAGGTCGAGGAAGAGCCAGCTCAGCACCAGGATAACAATAAGGTTGAGTACGGAAATGAGCAGGTTGGGCGCCAGTTTGGAGATGATGATATAGACGGGTTTGAAGGGTGACACGAGCAGTATCTCCATTGTCCCCAACTCTTTCTCCTTTACGATCGCCACTGAAGTCATCATGGTGCAGACCAGCATGAGCACGAGGGCCATTACGCCGGGGACGAAGTTGGGCGCGCCGCGCAGTTCGGGGTTATAGAGCATCTGGGTCTCAGGGTTGATCTGCATGGGCTGGCCGGCGTCCTTTGCCAGTTCGGTGTTGTAGTCGGTGACGATCTGGCTGAGGTAGTTGGTGATGGTCGTGGCCTGGTTGGGGTCGGAGGCGTCTGCGATGACCTGCATGGTCGCTTTGCCGGTATGCTGGAGGTCGTCGCCGAAACTGGCGGGGAAGATGACGGCCATTTTGATATCACCTTTTTAAAGGCTGCCTGCAGCTGGCCGGCGCTGGCCAGGCTGCGCTGGATGTCGAAATAGCTGCTGGCGGCGATCCGGCTGATGAGGCGGGTCGTTGTGGCGTCCTTGCTGTAGTCCACGACGGCGATGCGGGAATTCTTTATCTCGTTGGAGAGGGCGAAGCCGAAGAGGACGATCTGGGCGATGGGTAGTCCGAAGAGCATGAGCAGGGTCTTGCGGTCGCGGAAGACGTGCAGGAATTCTTTTCGGATAAAGGTGAATAGTTGGCGCATGGCTAGTCGGCTTTACGTTTGGCATTGCGGGCGAGTTCATAGAAGACGTCTTCCATGTTGGTCGCGCCGAATTGTTGTTTGAGGCTGGCCGGGCTGTCGAGGGCCGCGATGACGCCGTCCACCATGATCGAGACGCGGTTGCAGTATTCAGCCTCGTCCATGTAGTGGGTGGTGACGAAGACGGTTACTCCTTTGTCCGAGGCGGCGTAGATGAGGTCCCAGAACTGGCGTCGGGTGACGGGATCGACTCCGCCGGTGGGTTCGTCGAGGAAGACGATGTCGGGGTCGTGGACGATGGCGACGGAGAAGGCGAGTTTTTGTTTCCAGCCGAGGGGAGGGCTTTTACGAGGGTTTTTGCTTCTTTTTCGAGCTGGAGTTCCTGGAGGAGCTGGTTGGTCTTGGCCTTGATGGCCTGCGTGCTCATGCCGTAGATGCCGGCGTAGAAGCGTATATTCTCGGCGACGGTGAGGTCGTCGTAGAGGGAGAACTTTTGGCTCATATAGCCGATGTTCTGTTTAATCTTTTCCGTCTGTGTATATACGTCGAAGCCGGCGACGGTAGCTGTGCCGGAGGAAGGGGTGGAGAGTCCGCAGAGCATACGCATGGCTGTCGTCTTTCCGGCGCCGTTGGCGCCGAGGAAGCCGAATATTTCGCCCTTGCCTACTTCGAAGGTCAGGGCGTTGGCGGCGATGAACTGGCCGAAGCGTTTGGTTAGTTTGTTTGTGGTGATGACGGGGGCCATGTGTCAGTTTTTTAAGAGGTGAATGAAGCAGTCTTCGATGCCGGGCGTGATCTTTTCCATTGTTGCGTCGGCCTGCCCTTTTTGTTGCAGCCAGGGTATCAGTGGCTGGGGGTTGCGCTTAAAGGTGACGTGAAGGGATTCTCCGAAGGCGAAGCAGGTGTCGGTGTCCGGGAAGTCTCTTACGTCTTTCAGCAGCTGGTGGGTCTTCGCCGCGCGGACGGCGAAGAGGTCCTGGGGGAAGGCGTCTACGATGCCCTTTGGGGTGTTGACGGAAAGAATGTTGCCTTTTTGTATGAGGGCTATGCGGTCGCAGCGGTTGGCTTCGTCCATGTAGGGAGTGGATACGAGGATGGTGATGCCTTCCTGTTTGAGCCGCTGGAGCATATCCCAGAATTCTTTGCGGGAGACTACGTCGACTCCGGTGGTGGGTTCGTCCAGAAAGAGGACCTTAGGTTTGTGGATGAGGGCGCAGCAGAGGGCGAGCTTTTGTTTCATGCCTCCGGATAGTTTGCCGGCTCTGCGGTCTTTGAATGGTTCGATCTGATTGTAAATCTCTTCTATGAGATGGTAGTTCTCTTTGATGGTGGTGCCGAAAACGGTGGCGAAGAAGTTGAGGTTCTCTTCGATGGTGAGGTCCTGATAGAGGCTAAAGCGGCCGGGCATATAGCCTACGCGGCTGCGAATTTTTGCGTAGTCGTTTACTACGTCGAGGCCGTCGACTGTGGCGGTGCCTTCGTCGGGGACGAGGAGGGTGGTGAGGATGCGGAAGAGGGTTGTTTTTCCTGCTCCGTCGGGGCCGATGAGGCCGAAGAGTTCGCCGCGTTCGACCGAGAGGCTGATGTTGGAGACGGCGGTGACCGGCCTTTGTTGTAGGATTTTTTTATGTTGGTTAGGTTGATCATGGAATTAAAATTTGACTTCTCCGTACATGCCGAGTTTGAGGTAGCCGTCGTTTTTCACGCGGATCTTGACGGCGTAGACGAGGTTGGCGCGTTCGTCGCGGGTCTGGATGGTTTTGGGGGTGAACTCGGACTTGTCGCTGATCCAGTAGACTTCGCCGGGGTATTCTTTGTATTTGTCGGCGCCCTGGTCGGAGTATATTTTGACGGGCTGGCCGAGGCGGACCTGGGTGAGCTGGGCACCGGTGACATAGGCTCTAAGGGTGAGTGTGTCGAGGTTGGCAATCTTGTAGAGTGCTTTGCCGGTGGTGGTCGTTTCGCCCTGCAGCGCATATTTGATGAGTACGGTGCCTTTGATGGGATTGACGACCTGGCCTTTGTTGATGAGGTCCTGGATCTGGGCTGCCGATTTTTCGAGGGGGCCCTGTTCGCTGTAGATAGTTCGGTTTTGTGTGGAGATATTGGAGTTATCGAGGGCGATCTGCTGTTTGCTGACGGCGATCTGTTTTTGGAGCTGGTCGATGGCGGCGTTGATGTCGTCCAGTTGTTTTTGTGTGGCGGCGTCGGCTTTGAGTAGGTTTTCGGTGCGGGTTTTTTCGCGGAGCTGCTGGTCGAGTTGTGACTGCTGGACGGCGAGCTGCCGTTTGATCAGTTCGATCTGTGGAGTGGGGTTGGTTGTCTTTTGGTGGAGCGCGGCGATGGAGGCTTCTATTTGTTGTTTTTGCAGCTGGGTGTTGGACATATCGATCTGGCCGATGACCGCTCCTTTTGTAAGGGAGTCCGCCTTCCTGGATAGGGAAGTTGAGGAGTTTGCCGCTTTGTTCGGCGGAGACGATGACCTCGTCCGATTCGAATACGCCGGATGCGTCGGTTTGGAGTTTATGGTTGTTGCAGGCGGTAGTTAGTAAGATGATGATGGAGAGGGTTGGTGTCAGTATCTTTTTCATGTCGTGTCGATTGATTTGGATGAGTGGTTTTTTCCTGGTGGTCCGCTTTTACTGATTGCCGGAAGTTGTCTGGTGGTTGTATTGGGATAGGAGCAGCTGGATCTCGTGTACGAGTCGGTCCTGACGGGCCTGGGCCGCGGCGTTGATGTCGAGGAGGTAGTCGTTGGCGGTGAGGGCGCCGTTCTGTAGTTGTACGGCCGAGGTCTTGCTGACGGACTCTCTCAGGTCGACGATCTCGTTGTCGTTGGTGATGAGCTGGCGGTATTTTTCGATGTCTGCGTTCTCTTGTTTCAGTGTTTGTTGTGTATTGAATAAGAAGGTGCTTCGTTCGGCGCGGGTCATTTCCTGGTTGTTCTTATTAATGAGCTGCTCTTTTCTGGAAGTATAGATGTTGCCAAAGTTCCAGGTCAGGCGGACGCCGGTGAGATAGTAGCCGCTGAGTTGGGTAGAAAGGAAATTGACCGGATTGGGTTTGCCCATGCCGCCCTGGAAGAAGGCGTTCAGCTGCGGGTAGGTGTTGAGTCTGGTAAGCCGGCTCTGTTGTACGTAGGACTGGATCTGCAGGTCATAGGCTTTTAGTTCGGGTCGGCGGATCGAGTCGGTAAGGGTTGGAGGTACCGGTCGTATGATGGTGGTCGTTTCTGTTACGGGCTCGTTGATAAAGAGGGAAAGCATGTCGGTGTAGGCTTTTCTCGACGCCTTTAGTTCGATGGCCTGCTGGTTGGTCTTTAGCAGTTCGGCCCTGAGCTTGTTGAGGCTGCTGTTGTAGGCGGTTCCGTTGGCGATGGCGGCCTGGGTATTCTTGATCCCGGTGCGGACGTCTTTTTCGGCGAGCGTGTTTTGCTGCAGCTGGCCGTCGATGAGGAGGATGCCGAAGAAGAGTTGGTTGATGCGGTCTTTCAGCTGGTAGAGCTGGGCGTTGAGGTTCTCTTCGTGGAGGTCGCCGTCTGTGCGGCTGATGTCCCGGCGTTGTTTGTTGATGCCGAAGTCGGTGAGTGTCTGTGAGACCTCGCCGTAGGAGTTTGTATTGGTCTTTTGATACGGTGGGTATGTTGATAGTTGATGCCGGAGGTGGGGGATACTGATCTTTGTCACGTCCGACTGGTAGGTTGCGGAGCCATTGACGGCGAACTGTGGGTAGATGCCTTTGGCGATGTTCTCTATTGAGTATTCTTTTGTTTTTTGGATGAGTGCGCGCTGGCGGGTAAGGGGGTAGTTGGTTTCTGCGAGGGCGTAGCAACGGGGAGGGAGAGAGTGTCTTTACCCGCGGTCGTCGTGGTGTCCTGGGCTGTGGCCGCGGCGTGGATGAACAACAGCGACAGTAAAACATTTGATTTAATCATTTGATTAATTTGTATGCAAAAAAATTTGTGTTCGGACTGGAAGGGTTTTATTTAGGGGTATGGACCTGGAGCATGCTTTTCATCCATAGGGGGATGAGCTCTTTTCGTTGTTGCATGAGTTCGTTGAACTTGGTGTCGTCGACGTCGGCTACCTTTTGAAGGATTGGGCGGGCGACGAACGGAAATATGGTGAGGCCGACGAGGTTTGCCATCAGGTGGACGGGGTTGAGGCCTATCTGGCCTGTGGTAGCCGCCTGTTTGAGCGTGGCAAAGAACTCTGCGCGGGTTGGGCCTACTTCGCTGTCGATGATGCCTGCCGAGCTGGGTAGGGTTGTTACGGAGTTCGTTGAGGATGAACAGGGGCAGGTCGGGGTTTTCCGTAAGGAAGTCGATGTACATGGTGACGATCCTGCTGAGTTTTTGTTCGAGGGATATGCCTTGTGCGAGGAAGTTGAAGGATATGCCCTTGATGAAGTAGCGGAAGTTCTCCATCATAATGATGTCGAACAGTTTTTGTTTGCTTCTGAAATAATAGTTGAGCAGGGCCAGATTGATGCCGGCTTCGTCGGCGATGTCGCGGGTGCGGGTGGCGGCGAAGCCTTTTTGCGTGAAGAGTAGCCGGGCGGCCTCTTTGATCTTTTCTTCGGTGGAGGCGTTTTGGCTGGGGTCGGTTTTTGAGGACCGGCTGGATTTGGAAGGCCGGCCGGCCTTTGCGGGTCGGAGGGCTTTGGAAGCCGTAGTTTTTTTGGTTGTATTGTTTGGTGTCCTGGCCATTGCCTGTTTGCTGCCTGATTACAGGACAAAGGTAGATCGGGTGGATGATTTAAACAAATTATTTAATCAAATGATTAAATAATTTCATTATTAATTACAATTCAATCAATTAGGAGAAGGTTGCTTTGCGTGGTGTTTGATAGGGGGACCTATTTGGGGGCTGGTCAGCTGTTGAGGGGATGACCAGCTGTTGTTGTGGAGGGGTAGTTGATCAGGGGGGATGACCAGCTGTTGTTGTGGAGGGGTAGTTGATCGAGGGGATGACCAGCTGTTGTTGTGGAGGGGTAGTTGATCGAGGGCATGATAGTGAGTAGCTATTTGTGAGCAGAGGGGTTAGTTGAAGTCGTCCCTGTAGGAGGCCTTTGTGCCGGTGAGGGAGACGTAGTCGATGGAGCCGGTGCCCTGGAAACGGTACATGATGCCGATGATCCTGCTTCGGATGATATGGCGTTTGACGGTGTAGGCGAGTTTGTCGTTGAGAAGGATCTTTGCCTGGCCGCTGTCGGATTCGACGCGGAGTTTGACGTAGTCGTTGAAGTTGGGGACGCCGAATGCGGACAGGTCTTCGCGTTTGCCGGAAGTATAATAGTAGGTGAAGAAGAGGTCGACGGTGGAGATGCAGCCTTTGGTGCAAATGGGGATCCAGATGGCTGTGCCTTCGCATAGAAGGTAGATGCGGCTGAGCTGGCATGCGGCGGAGCCTTCGGAGTAGTCGTTTTTGAAAGCCGTCTCGAAGGTAAAGTGGTCGGTATATATATCGCCGAAGTCGCGGACGTTGGTGATCATAACGGTAGGGGGTGAGGGCTGGAGCTGGATATTCTTTTGTTTGATCTGGTCGATGGACAGGCCGATTTTGCCGTCGTGCATGGCCTCTTCTTTTTGAAGTAGACGGGGACGGGGTCCTGTTCGACGAGGGGCAGCCAGCCGTTGGATCCGATGAGGATGTTGTGAGTTTTGACGACGTGGTTGTGTACCTGGAGGGTGGCGTGGTAGAAGTCGGGATAGTAGTATACAGAAGTATGCTGGTGATCTAGTTTCGAGACTTTTACGCGACGGGTGGTATCCCGAGATTGCTGGATGACGACCGAGTCGTCGGGTGAGCGGGAGGCGTCGTAGTCGAAGACGACGGAGTTGGGCAGGCCGGAGGTGACTGCTTTTTTGCTGCTGAATGCGTAGTCGCGGGGTTGGGGCGAGGCCTGCTGGCCGTGGAGTAAGAGCAGAAGGAGGGGTAACAGGATAAATACGGGAATGAAGATCCAGACCTTTTAAGGATTGGACGCTGGGGTAGGAAGAGGGGTTGGGCTGGCGACGAGTGGGGTCTTCCGGCCGGGGTAGGGAGCTGGGCAGGGACTGGGGTCGACTGGTCGGCAGGGACCGGAGACAGATGCTGGTCAGGGACGGGGGGCTGCTGTCCGGCAGGGACCGGAGACGGTTGTTGGGAAGGTGCCGGAGATTGTTGGGAAGCGGCCGGGGACTGTTGGGAAGCTGCCGGCGAGGATTGCTGGGTATGACGAACAGAGAAATCACGCCAACTATCATAGCCCAGAAACTGGACAAGTGTATTCAGGGTATGGGTATTGGGCAGGCTGTCGTATCTGACCTTTCCCCAGACGCGTTTGAGGGTGACGTGGCTGAGGGTGATGCCGGTGTGTTCGCGGATGAGGTCACTGAGGCGCAGGAAGTCCTGATTGGTCCAGGTGGTACTGTCTCCCCAGCCTGTTTTTTCTTCGAAGAGTCGTATAACCTGCGGAATCAGTGTTTCATCGGTGTGCATAGTGATCAAAAATAATAGTCACGTAAAATTAGGGTTGTTCGTGTGCATGTCCGGTTTGTACCAACTTGTACCAACATGTATAGCGGGTGAATGGCTTTTTCCTATCTGTTGCTCAATTTTAATACAAAATTCCGCAATTTCCGCGGGTTTGGCCTTCGTCTTTGACTGTCAACATTTTATGAGTTCTTCGGTCTTGTGGTGGATTGGTTAACCTGAAAACGTCCCGTTATGCGATTGCTTATAATCATTTTGTTTCTGTTGTCGGCCGGCGTGTTCCGGTCTGTTACTGCACAGGAGGATGTGGGGTTTGTATCTGATTTCCGGTCAGACTTCAGGTCGTATCGTCCGGGGGAGGATGGCCTTCCGGCGAGCCGTTACCTGACGAGCATCCATTTCAAGGTGCTTTTGGGGGGATCATTATCGGGAAGGCGCAGATCGACGGCTTTCCCGACAGCCTGAATTTTATTTTCGATACCGGATGCGGCAGTGTGTCGCTGGATTCGACGACAGCCGCGGCCTTCGGGATGGTCCCCCGGACGAGTTCGGCGGTTATCCACGGTGTGGCAGGCATATGTCCGCAGCGGCTGGTCGACGGTCAGTCGCTGCATCTTGGAGACATTACGATCGACAGCCTGTCGGTACAGGTCTGCGACTATGATATTCTGAGCAGCATATATGGCGAGAAGATCGACGGCATCATCGGGTATACGCTGTTCTCGCGCTATCTGGTGAAGGTCGACTATGACAAACAGCGAATGGATCTATATACCAGGGGCCTATCACTTATCCCAGGGGTGGGTATCTGCTGAAACCCCGGCTTTTTGGACTGCCGATGCTGGAGGGACAGGTGGCGGATGCGAGGGATGTCAGAAGCAGGTTTTATTTCGACACGGGTGCGGGGTTGTGTCTGCTGTTCTCGACCAGCTTTGCGACGGACAGTGCGGTGTTCAGTCCGAAACGGAAGAAGCCCGTGCGGATACAGGGAGCGGGTTTGGGGGGAAAGACGGAGATGCAGTTGACGACGTTGCGAAATTTTTCACTGGGCCCGTTCCGTTTTCGGCAGATACCCACCTATATTTTTGAGGACGCCTATGACGTGACGAGTTATCCGCAGCTGGCGGGGCTGATCGGGAATGATCTGCTTCGCAGGTTCAATCTCATATTGAACTACGACCGCTCGGAGATCTATATCCTTCCCAATGAATCTTTCGGGCAGCCTTTCGACTACAGCTACAGCGGGATCTCGATAGCCCGTATCGGTGGAAAGATCGTTGTCACCGATGTTATGACTGAGTCGCCGGGGGAGAAGGCCGGGTTTAGGGAAGGGGATATCGTTCTTGCGATCAATAAAGATGTCGGGCAGGATCTGCAGGCGTACCAGGCGATGCTCAGGACGATAGGTCCTAAAGTGAAGGTTCTGGTGCAGCGGGAAAGCGGCGATCTGGTGATGCTCTCCCTGAAAGTGACGAGTATATTGTAGGGGTGTGGGGGACGTGGCCGCAACAAGAGGGACGGGTGGTCAGGAGGCCATGGGGATCGCGAATTTTTCTTTTTGAAATCGGTGAAGTTCATTCCGGTCGTGTTCTTGAAAAATTTACTGAAGTGGGCTGAATCGGAGAAGCCCAGGTGGTAGGCGATCTCTTTCATGCAGACGTCGGAATATGCGGCCTTTCTTTTGGCCTCGAGAGCGATGCGCTGGCGGATATGCCAGGACGCGGGATAGCCGGTCGATTTTTTGATGCTTTCGTTGAGGTAGTTGGGGGTAACGGCCAGTTGCCGGGCGTAATCGGCGACCATCCGCATTTCCTTGAAGTTGTTGTTCAGCAGGTCCATGAATTTTTGGACGAGGCCGATGGTCCGGGAATGGTTGACAAGGAGATTGTTTGTGTCGAGTTGTCGGGATAGGTAGATGAGAAAAATCCTGAAATATCGTTTGAGCAGTTCGAGGCGGAAGGCGTCGGAGCTGTTGTATTCCTTTAACAGTATCTCCATGATGAGCGCCATGTCGGGTATAGAATCTTTTCTGGCCTGGATAGCCCTGCAGTGTTCGAACAGTTGGGTGATGCCGCCGGGGTGGTGGAGTATATCCGGGTCGATGTCGCCGGTGCTGAGGAAGTTCCTGGTGAAGGAGATGACGTAGCCTTCCAGCTCGTCTCCTGAATCGATGAGGTGTATTTCGCCGGGAAGAATGCAGAACAGGTGACTGGATTCTATGTTGAATTGTTGCATGTCTATGTGGAAGATACCGCCGCCGCGGGTGATCCAGACGATTTGAAAATAGTCGTGACTAAGTGCCGGTGTTCCGGCGGGTTCGCTGTACCCGGTCATCGATTCGAGAGTCCTTATTTCGAAGGATAGCGAGGGGCAGTCGGTTTTTTTCATGGCTGTTGTTTCCTCTCTTAAGTCTAATTGCGTGCCTGAACTTAAGTGATTCATTTGTAGCTGGTTGCGGAGGCGGCGCCGGATGGTATGGCGAAATCCAGACCAGTGGATTGTCAATTGACGAAATATCGTCACGGGGAGGGGGCACGGTGGTATTGGCGTCGCGGTTCAGGGTTTGGGGTGAATGGCCTATAGATTTCCTTTTTTAGTTCGGCGACGGCAAAGTTGGCGGCTCTTGCGGTGAGGGCCATATAAAGTATGGACGGGCTGGCGTTGCCGGTGCTGGTCATGCAGGCTCCATCGGTGACAAAAACGTTTTTGCAGTTGTGAAGCTGATTGTGTCCATTCAATAGTGATGTTTTGGGGTCTTTGCCCATTCTGCAGCCACCCATTTCGTGGATATCCCGGCCGGGCGCCCAGTGGTTGTCGTTGGTGGTGATATTCTTTACTCCCGCCTTATCCAGCATTTCCCGGCCTTGTGTCAGAAAGTCTTTGAGGAGTAGTTCGTCGTTGTTGTCGTAGCCGACGTTGGTAACGAGGAGGGGATGCCCCACTGGTCTTTTTCGGTCTTGCTGAGGCTTACGGTGTTGGTCTCTTTCGGGACCGTCTCTCCCTGCATATACATATATACTCCCCAGCCGCCAGGTTCGCTCATTGCCTTTTTGTAATCGGCGCCGATCTGTTGGGGACTTCGTGTCCGTCGGGTGAGCCGCGCCAGGCGCCCATGAAGGCCATGTAGCCGCCGACGAATGGCATGTCGTTCTTTTTCAGGTTGCGGAAGTTGGCCATCATCGATTCCGAGGGGCGGCGTCCGTAGTAGTATTTATCAAGGAAGCCGTCGATGGTGCCGTTCATCGATCCACGGTAGTTCTGGAAGGCCACGTATTTTCCGAGAAGTCCGTTGTCGTTGCCCAGGCCGTCGGGGAAGCGATTACTGGTGGAGTGGAGCAGAACCAGATTGCTGTTGAGTGCGGATGCGTTGACGAAGATAATGCGGGCGAAGTAGTCGTATACTTCTTTTGTGTTGGTGTCGATGATGCGGACGCCGGTGGCCTTGTTCTTTTTCTCGTCGTAGATGATCGAGTGGACTACGGAGAATGGACGGATGGTGAGGTTGCTGGTGGCAGCGGCCCAGGGAGGGTAGAGGAAACCGAGCTGAAGTAGCCGCCGAAAGGGCAGCCGCGCATGCACATGTCACGGGCCCGGCATTGGGAGCGGCCCTGCTGGAGGTGTATGGGGTTGGGTTTTGTCGAGCGTGCCCAGCGGCCCTGGATCATGAAACGGTCGGGGTAGTGTTTGCTGATCTCCTGTTTGAGGTGTTTTTCGACGCAGGTGAATTCGAAGGGAGGGAGGTATTCGCCGTCGGGCATTGCTTCCAGACCGTCCTTGTTGCCGCAGATGCCGGAGAAGAGTTCGACGTGGGAGTACCAGGGGCGATCTCTTCGTAGCTGATGGGCCACTCGATCCCATAGCCGTAGCGTGCCGGGGCGGTAAAGTCGTAGTGACTCCATCTCGGGCAGGCGCGGCCCCAGATAAGTGATTTGCCGCCTACCTGGTAGCCGCGGATCCAGTCAAAGGGTTTGTCCTGGACGTAGGGGTGGTCTTTGTCTTTTATAAAGAAGTGGGCGGTGTCTTCGCCGAAGCCCGCGGCTGTGGTGATGAGCGGGTTTTCTTTGACGAATTTTTCCGGCATTTGTTTGCGGTGGGGGAATTCCCAGGGGCCATGGTAGCGGTGGGATAGTCCTTGTTGTGGACGACGTTGCGGCCGCGTTCGAGGACGAGGGTTTTGAGTCCGAGTTCGCAGAGTTCTTGGCGGCCCAGCCGCCGCTGATGCCGGAGCCGATGACGATGGCGTCGAAGGCGGAGCCGGGTTTGGGTAGCCGGAGATTGGCGAGGGACTGGGGATCGACGGGGGCTGTGGTGTCCCGGTGATGGGAGTGAATAGCCGCACCCTGTGTGGTGTTTGGGTGAGTTGCGGGCTTTTGATGGGGGTAGTGGGGATCATTTGGCATAACGTACGGAGATTTCTTTGAAGAATACGATGTCTTTGTCGCTGTGGTTCTGGATGCCGAAGTAGCCGGTGTCGGGTCTTCTGCCGCGCTGGGGTTCGAAGTCGAATTTTCTTGCTGGAACGGGGTCGCCTTCGGTATAGTCCGTCACTTTTGCCCCGTTGACCGTTACGATGGTGCGGGGGCCGGAAAGGGTGATCTCCATGGTATTCCATTCCGGGCCGGGCCGGCCTGGTTTGGCGAGTGGTTTGGTCAATGAATATAGTGTTCCGGTGATGTGGTAGTCGTCTTCGCCGGATGTCTCGGGGTGGTTGTCGATCTGGACCTCATAGCCGTAGTGTACGGGCATCCATTCTTCGTGGGGTTCGACGGGGATGCGGATGAAGACGCCGGAGTTGTCGTTGGAGTCCTGCATCCGGTATACTATCCGGAAGGTACAGTTGCTAAAGGGATGGGCTTTATAATAAAGAAGTCCCATGCCGCCGTGGCCTCTGAGCAGTCCGTTTTCGACGGACATGCTGCCGGGTCCGACGTGTGTCCATTCCGCGAGGTCTTTCCCGTTGAAGAGGGGGTGCCAGGCGCTGTTCTGACGGGGGGATGAGGGGAGACCGGAGATGGTGAGGCAGAACAGCAGGGCGGTTGCCATGGTGGTATTGGAGATCATATTGAACAAGCTTGATAGTGAAAGTTAAGTAATTTTTGGATATCGGGGCTGGTGGGTATATTTGGGGCTGACCATTAACTTATGCTATGGCTGAATTAGAAGTTGTCAAACATACGGAAAAGGTTGTCGCTGTCGCAAAGGACAAGACGATGAAGTGGCAACATAAACTACAGGAGATATTGCTGGAGGTGGCGATCATTGTTTTTGCGGTTAGTCTGTCGATCTGGTTTCATAACTGGTCGGAGAGCAGGAAGGATGGTAGCGAGGCGAGGGAGTTCCTGTCCGGGCTGAAGAAGGATCTGCAGGCGGATATGGAAGAGATGAGGGATGACGAGGCGGACTACAGGAAGCGGCAAAGAGGGACTGCCTATTTTGAGACGGTCAATCAGGGGGCGCCGCTTGTCCGTGACAGCCTGCAGAAGTATACGGGTGTCTTTTTCGACAATACGCAGATCGATCCGCGTATCAGCCGGTATGAAGCACTGAAATCGAGCGGAAAGCTGGGCATCATCGAGAACAAGGAACTGCTGTTGAATATTACAGATCTGTACACAAAGGATTTTCCCCGTATAACAAGAAGGAATGACTATTTCAATAATGCCCGGCAGCAGCTGATCATCCCCTATCTGGTCAGCCATCTTAAGATCGACAGCACCGGGTTAGGAGGAAACTGGGAGGAGGTCTTGCGGGCGCCGATCATCGGGTTGATGGGCATACAAGGGAAGAGCCTCAATGGAAATATCGAGGCATATGATATCGCGCTCCGGAAATGCGACCTGATAATAAAAGAAATTGACGAGGAGCTGAAATAGGGCCACGGGGTCAAATAAAAGGGCCCTGCAGGGGCGGGAGGTCGGGCGTCCGGGGAGTAATCGGGCGACCGGGGTGGGTGTGCGGGCAATTACCCCCACCAATAATGAGCTCCGGGAGAGGGTTCACGGTGTCTCGAAAAGGTTGGGGATCAGGAGGGAGCCGCGATTTGGCGGGCCCGGGAGGGGGCGGACCGGGGAATTGTTACGCGGCCCGCCAGCGGAATTTTTAGATTTTTTTAACGATAGCAGGGAATTCTTAACATTATGCTCATGGCCTGATGGCGTATCTTTGTATCAGCAAGTAGAAGTTACAATTTTTCTCATAAGCAGTTAGTTTTGGTTACGGCCCTCTGTCTCTACAGAGGGCTTGTTTTTTTGTTAGGTTGAGTGAAGAGACTGGTGGCTTTAGCTCAGAGAGAGGTGTTGAAGTTTCCCACGCGTTTTTAAGATAATCTTTTGCATAGCCGGGTGTATGTTTTTGCAGACATTTATAGAGGTCGGCGACGCCGGCGTATGGGCTATCGCTGCGGAATTTCCACTGTTGAAGAAAGTCGCGGAGTGCGGCGTTGACGCTGTCTGCGCCGATGTGTTCTGCAAGGTTATAGAGGAGGAGGGGTGCCTTTGCCTCCCAGAGATGTGGTTTGTTGGCGTGCAGCAGGTCGTGTTCGCCGTCGAAGTCGGTGCGGTGTCCCCAGCCGTAGGTGCGTTGAAGGTCTTCGAGGAAGGGGGTTACTGCGTCTTTGCCGTGGTATTGCCGCAGCAGCTGCAGTGCGGAGTAGACGGCGAGCCCTTTGGTGATGACGGGGGAACTTTTGGCGTTATTGGGGGCCAGCTGTTGTCCCCACCACTGTCCGGCGAGGACGACGGCGGCATTGTAGTAGGGATAGTCTGCTTTGCTGTTGCCTCTGAGGTCGGCGTTCCAGCCACCGATGTTCTCGATCAGTCCGATCTCTCCCTGCATGGCGACGCTAAAGGGGCCGTAGACGGGAGTTTCCATCAGTGTAAGCCGGGGGAAGGGGTAGGGGCCGAAATTGCGCGAGTAGTATTGGAGACCGTCCTGTAGTACAGAATCAAAATGGGCAAGGTTCAGGTCGTTCGTCGCGTGGTAGAAGATGCTGACGTCGAGGGGGCGGCCGTCGGGGAGGGTGACTGTGGCGGAAGATGATTTGTAGCGGGCCGACAGGATGCCGAAGGGGGCATAGGTGCCGGGGTTGTTTTGCACGTATTTATAAAAGTGACGGTTGCCGTCGGTCCATTCTTTTTCGAGGTGGCCGGGGACGAGGGCGACCTGGTTGGCGGAGGTGCTGACGGTGATATCGAAGCTGATGAGGTTGGGGTTGCTGCGGGTGATCTCGCTGGGGTCTTTTTGGGCAGGCCGTGTTCTCTCCGGATATCGTTCCTGCCAAGCTCGTCTCCTTTGTCATATCCAAGGCCGGGCAGGTTGCCGCCGGTGAACAGGATATTGTGGAGGAGGTTGGCGTTGTAGAGAGAATTCTCGAAACCTTTGTGGTCGACTGTGGAGCGCACTTCGAGTTGTGTAGTGTCGCCGGGTTTTAGCGGGTTTTCGAGTTTGTACCAGCGATAGTCCGAGGGTTCCTGCTGCGGACGGAAGAAGTCGTAGCGTCCTCTTGGAAAGTAGAGGGGGCAGGTATAGGGGAGTTTACCTGTGTTGGAATAGACCTCGAAGTCCAGGCCGTCGCCGTCGACAAGGAGGCTGTCGATCGTTGTATTGGTCTTGTTTGCGAGGGTGACGAATGCCTTTGTTGTCTCCTGCTGGATATCGGGGTATAGGTCGAGCCGCATGCTGATATGAGTGGTGGTCGGTTGGGGGATGTCGGCGAAGCGTCGCAGGTGTTTTTCGGTAATCGCCGCCCTCTCATCTTTTTCCCATGGGGTAAGGTATTCGTTGAGATAGCTGACATTATAATAGATATATCCTCCTATGGTGAGGAAGAGCAGGGCTGTCGCGACGATGCCGGTGGTCGTCCATCCGCGGAAGCGCTGGCGGGCGAGGACTGTCTTTTCTTTCCACGAGGTACGGGTCCCTCTTGCATAGAAAAGCGAGCCGATGAAGACCATAAGGATGCCGGCAGTTGTCCAATAGATCTGGTACCATAGGGCCGGTCGGACCATATGGCCGATGCCGTCGATGTCGGTTGCCCAGAACTGTGGTATATAAGAATAGAGCAGCAGGTGGTAGTCGAAATAGTTGAAGGTGGTCAGCGCGAAGAGTATCGTCCAGATGGTGATCGCGACGCCGTGGGCGGCGAATTCGTTGTCGATAGTGATATGGATGGCGTAACAGAAGAGGACTGTTGCGGTCATTTTCGGAATGATCACTACCAATTCCGATGAGGCGTATTGGGTGAGGTTGAGGTAGGGATAGCCTTTGAACAGCTGGACGGAAAGGCCTATCAGTAATGGAGAGAGGGCCAGGCCGATGGCAAGGGCGAGGAGGGCGAGCAGCTTTGCGGAGTTGAAGATCCAGGTTGGAGGAGGCAGCGTATCGTTGATCAGGTCGTACCGGGTATTTTTTTCGCGGTGTACGGTCTCGCCGGTGTAGAAGACGATGATGAGGAAAAGAAAGAGTGGAAAAGTTTCCATAAAGACGCCCATAAAGAAGGAGGTACGTGGATAGTCGGGTACGCCATACCGACCGGGTCCCATCCAGAAGATAAAGAACATGAAGATAAGGCCGCCGGAGAGAATGATCCAGAGATAGCTGTCGCGGACGATATTGAGTATTTCTATGCGGGTGAGGTTGTAGAGGCATTTACGGTTGTAACGGCCGCCTTTGAGATTGATATAGGGGTGCCGTGGTGGCTGGGGTTTTGTCTGGTTGAGGGTTATCGCGGTCTTGTGTTGCTGGCGGCCGCTGAAGAAGCGTTCGAAGCTGAAGCGGAACCAGGTGATCGCCAGTCCGGCCAGTGCGATAGCCGTCCAGAGGATACGGTTTTTCAGGAGTAGCCCCTGCATTCTGACCAGTGAGTGGTTGTGCTGGTCGGGTGACCAGCCGGCGACCTCGGCCCGCAACCCATTGAAGTTGAAAGGGTCTGTGAGGTAGATGACGGTCTGGTTATGGGAATTGTGGAGGAAGAAGCTGCTGATCATGTAGCCAAGGAAAAGGAGTGTGCCGCTGCTGTAAATCACCTTTACGTTGCGGAAGGCGGAGACCAGTCCAAAGAAGAAGGAAGAGGTGAAAAACAGGGAGGGGAGCATCAGTGTGAGAAAGGGGTACAGATATTTTGCCAGCTCGGGGTTGCCATAGCGGTCCTTTGGCTGCCAGCCGAAGGCCGGGCCCAGGCGGGACCCGAGCCAGGCTCCGATCATGGTCGCTGCTCCGATGGCGACGACGAAAATAAATGAGCCGAGGTATCGCCCCCAGAAATAGCCGGGTTTTGTGATGGGATACGACAGAAAGTATTCTTTGGTCCCGTATTCGAGGTCTCTGTAGATAGCCATGCCCATGATAGAGGCGCTGGCGACCATGAGGAACACGGACATGATTCCGGCGAATTGTGTGAGGACGACGGGGGAGTCGATCCATTCTTTTTCTCCCATGGGGACGTCGCCTTTTGCAAAGGTAAAGGCGGAGAAGATGAGCACGAGGAAGAAGTAAATATAGACTGCGGGCCTGCGGAGCCGGTAGCGGATCTCGAAGCCAAATATTTCTTTGAACATAGGAAAACTATTAAAGGGTGTTGATGTCCATTTTTGTGGAAATATGGGTGAAGTAGACGTCTTCCAGTGTCGGGAGCGGCGGGGCTGAAGCCATTGCCGGGATGGTCGGCGGACTTGATGCGGATGTAGAGCTGGCCGGCCTTGAGCTGTGTGCTGACGATAGGGTAGCCGGCGCGGTATTTTTCAATTTCGTTGCGGGGAATTCGTTTGCTGTAGATTTTTCCTTCGAGGCTTTTGATGGCGTTTTCAGGTTCTCCGTGGTAGAGGACCTCTCCGTGACAGATGATGGCGAACTGCGAGCAGAGCGTAGAGACGTCTTCGACGATATGGGTGGAGAGGATGACGATGGTCTGTTCGCCGAGCTGGCTGAGCAGATTGTAAAAGCGGTTGCGTTCGGCGGGGTCGAGTCCCGCGGTGGGTTCGTCGACGATGATGAGCCTGGGGTTGCCGACGAGGGCTTGTGCGATGCCCCAGCGTTGTTTCATACCGCCGGAATAGGTGCCGAGTTTGCGGTCGCGGTCTTTATAGAGGTTCACCTTGTCGAGGAGGGCGAGGACGAGGTCTTTGCGTTCGTTGGTGTGTTCGATGCCTTTTAGGCGGGCGATATGGTCGAGCATTTGCCGGGCGGATATTTTGGGATAGACGCCGAATTCCTGGGGAGGTAGCCGAGCAGGCGGCGGACGCCGGTCTTGTTATCGAGGACGTCGAGCTCATCGAGGCGTATGCTGCCGGAGTCGGGTTCCTGGAGGGTGGCGATGGTTCGCATCAGTGAAGATTTCCCTGCGCCGTTGGGGCCGAGGAGGCCGAACATGCCGTTGCCGAGGGTGAGGGATACGTTGTGTAGGGCGCGCACGCCGTTGGGATAGGTCTTGGATAACCTATCAATGGAGAGTTGCATGGGATGTAGTTTAGTTAGTGGACGTTAATAGTTGTGTTTGGAAAATTAGTACCTGTAATGGATACACGTGAATCGGGACCCGGGCTGATGTCTGCCGCGCCGAGGGTGGCGATCCTGTCGTTGAGTTCGGAGTGGTTGTCCAGTCTGGCGTGGAGTTTTGGGATCACGGCCGGTTTATTCAGCAGCAGCAAGCTATTGTCAAGCCGGAGGTCCAGCGAGTCGAAATATTCTTTTGGGGATTCCTGGTTTTTCGGGTTTTCGGTATAGTCGCCTATCCAGACGGAGGAGCCTGCGGCGCTGATCCGGATGGGTTTTGGGGTAGTGGGTCCGGGCGTGCCTTCGACGTAGATCTGACTGTTGGTGATGTCGATGGAGCGGAGGTTTCTGAAGTGTATATTGATGGGTGCGAAGCTGTGGCGGTAGGGCCAGTCGGCCCAGATGCGACGGTTGGGCATTCCGTAGGGACCCGTTAGATAGAGGGTATCGCCGGACTGATGGATCTCCCGGACGTAGTTGCCGGTAGTTTTATCGGCGACGACCGGGTATTCCACATAGTTGGAATCGGAGGGGATGAAATTGGCCCATACGACCCCGTTGAGGGATACGGTATGGATTCGGGGGAGTGGTGTGGTGGTCCAGCCGTAAGCCATCAGCTGGTCGCGGGAGGTAATATTTCCTTTCCGGTATTCGCTGTATAGGGTAAGGTTGGCAAAGCCGATGACCAGGAGCGCCAGCAGGAATAAGGCTATTAAGAGTTGATTGCTTTTTTCATGTGCTTCCTGATTTATGATTTTTGGCGGAGCATTTGTTTTTTGAACTTCTCGTAGACAGGCGTGAGCTCCTGCGGGTCCATGTCGAGGAGGAAGAGGCTGCGCAGCAGCTGGGGCAGGTCTTTTTCGACGAACTGTGTTTTTCTGTACCGGGTGGCCTGGGTTACGGCGTCTTCGGCGGTGAACAGGCCGATGCCCCGCTGGTTGAAAATGATGGATTCCTGCTGGAGGAATTCGTAGGTCCGGAGCACGGTATTGGGGTTGACTTCCAGCTGGACGGCAAATTCGCGGACTGAGGGGATGCGCTGGCCCGGCAGCCACTGTTGCAGCAGGATCTTCTCGCAGACGAAGTCCGCGATCTGCAGGTAGATGGGCTGTGATTCTCTGAATTCCATGCTATACTTCTTTTTCTTTTAGCCGTTGCCAGGTGATGATCCAGAGGATAAGGGGGGCGCAGACAGCGATGAATATATCGAGTAGTTTTTCCAGTGTGTGGGGGAGTCTGATATACTGGTTCGGGTGGTCGTTCGGGTCGGAGTGGACCCAGAGGAAGAAAACGTCGTGCCAGCCGGAAGGCAGGAAGAAGTTGATCAGTTTCGCGTCGATGACTACGAATGTGAGCAGGCAGAGCAGGGTTACGATGACGGATTTGATAAAGGTCCAGCGGGTGAAATATACGCCGCCGAGGAAGAAAAGGGCCTGGGCGGAGAAGAAGCCGGACAGGAAAAGCCTGGTTTCGGGGATAAAGTTCTGGTTGTTGAATACGTTGTATAGTATAGCTGGTGGTATGCGGACCGTGGTGCCCTGATAGTTGCGCGGGTAGTGTTCGAGTATGCTGTTGCTGAGTTGGAGGATTGGGACATCCACCAAATAGAAGACGAGAGTATATCCGAGGGAGAAGACTATGACGCCGAAAAAGAGGGCGCAGAGTAATTTTTCCAGGTGGGAGGCGGGCAGAGCGAGGAAGCCGATGCCGCCCTGGGTGGAGTTGAGGTCGGCAAAGAGCCAGCTGGCGTAGAAACAGCCGACGAGATAGAGGCCGGAGAAGTAGGCCGAGAACTGCATGAAGAGGTCGACGAGCGTGAGCTGGCTGACCATCAGGATGAAGGAGAACCAGGCCAGGAGGAGACCGGCTATCGCGAGGAGGAACAGCAGGTAACGCCGGTAGTTCTCCGACCAGTGTTTGCTGACGAGAAGCCACCAGCGGTGAAAGCTGAAGGTATCGGAGAGGGTATTCATTTGAACAGTGCGTTTATCGTGAGGGGATCGGTAGTAATGGCTTTGTATAGCATCTCGAGGTCGGGGCGGCTTTCCTTTTGTTCGGTATTCGGGAGGATGAGCGAGCTTCCCTTAAAGGAGGTTTCACAGTAGAGGGACTGCGTTTCTTCTTCGGGGTCGAAGGAGAGTTTGAACAGGAGCTTGTCGGCTATTTTTGCGAGGGGCTGGTCGAAGACGATCTTTCCTTCGTCGATGATGAGGATGCGGTCGATCAGCTGTTCGAGGTCTTTTACCTGGTGGGTGCTGATGAGGATGGCCCGGGATTCGTCGATGGCGCCGGCGATGATCTTGCGGAACTGGCTTTTGCCGGCGATGTCGAGGCCGTTGGTGGGTTCGTCCATCAGCAGGAGCGGGGCGTTGGTCGCGAGGGCGAAGCTGATCAGCGCTTTTTTGCTGGCCGTAGCTGAGTTCGGTCAGGCGGGAGGTTACGGGGACGTCGAAGTCTTTTATATGTTGTGCGAAGGCGTCGTTATCGAAGTTTTTGTAGAAGGGGGTGTTGTTCTTTAGCCACTGGCGGATGGTGGTCGGTGGCAGCTGGAAGGTCTCGGGTACGAGGAGGACCTGTTCGAGGAAGGCGGGCTGGCGTCGTCCGGGCTGGAAACCGAGGGTGTCGATCTCGCCTTGTTGTGGGAAGAGGAAGCCGCCGATGTTGCGGAGGAGGGTGGATTTGCCTGTGCCGTTGCGGCCGAGGAGTCCGCAGATGGTTCCTGGTCCGAGCCGGAGGTTTAGTCCGGAGAAGACGGGTCTTCGGCCGTAGGAGAAGTGAAGGTTGGATATGTTTATCATGGTGTCCTAGTGAAATAGGACACTAAGGTTGGTAATTTTTTTGAGGTATGCAAATTTTTTTGGAGTTGGTGGAGGTGCCCTGGTTGGGGTGATGGGATGGTGCCCCTTGGGTGAAGGGATGGACGGGAGGGCCGGTTAGGGTGATTTTTGTTATTTTGGGCCTCGATGGAAAAAGGGAAATCTATTATTGATCGCGGGTTCGGTCGGCAGGCTTTTGGGGCTGATCCGGCGGGTTATCATGCTATCCGTCCGGCCTATCCCGAATGGGTATACGAGGTTCTCAGGGTGCGGTGCGGATGCGGTCCGGGGACGGATGCGTTCGAGATCGGGGCGGGGACGGGTATTGCCACGAGGAGGCTGCTTGATCTGGGTGTGAATAGCCTTGTCGCGGTCGAGCCGGATCAGCGGCTGGCGGGTTTTCTTCGTGAGCGCAATCGGGATAATTCGCTCCGGGTGGTTGTTTCGTCCTTCGAGGATGTGGAGTTGCTGGAGGGTGGTTATGGGCTTGGTGTTTGCGCTACCGCCTTTCATTGGCTTAGCGAGGATGAGGCGCTGGCGAAGGTAGCGCGGCTGCTGCGTCCCGGGGGCTGGTGGGCGATGGTGTGGAATGTTTTTGGAGAGCCGGGCAGGGTCGACGCTTTTCATGAGGCGACGAAGGAGCTGGTGGGCGGTGAGCCGCACAGTCCGTCGAGGGGAAGCGGGGATCTGCCTTTCGCGCTGGATGTGGCGGCGAGGCTGTCTGCTCTGGAGAAGAGCGGAGCTTTTGATGTTGTGGAGCACCGGTCTGACTCCTGGGAGCTGGTACTCAATCCCGCCGAGGTGGCGGCTCTGTATGCGACTTATTCCAATATCAATATCCTCCCGGACCGGGAGGCTGTACTTGCCGGGCTGGAGCAAATTGCACAGAGTAAATTTAACGGCCGGGTGACTCGCAACATGGTTACGATCCTTTATATTGCGAGGCGAAAATTCAACTATTTATGATCCGCAGGATTGCTGTAGAGGAAATGGAAGCCGGTATCCCGGTGGCAGACGTGCGTACGCCGGCGGAGTTCGGGCACGGGCATATCCCGGGTGCTTTCAATCTGCCGTTGTTCAGCAATGAGGAGAGGGTTGTCGTGGGTACGACTTACAAGCAGAAGAGCAGGGAGGCTGCGATATTACTGGGTTTTGACCTTGTGGGGTCGAAGTGGTCGGGATTTATCCGGACCGCTCTGGAACTGGCGCCGGAAAAGAAGATCGCGGTACACTGCTGGCGGGGCGGGATGCGAAGCGGGGCGATGGCCTGGGCGCTGGATATGTATGGTTTTAAGGTCTACCTTATCGAAGGAGGATATAAGCGGTATCGTCGTTGGGTGCATGACCAATTTGAAAGGTCCTGGAATTTGGCGGTCGTAGGGGGATGACGGGTTCTGGAAAGACGAGAATTTTGCAAGAGCTGCGGAACCGGCGTGAGCAGGTGATCGATCTGGAGGAACTGGCGCAGCATCATGGATCGAGTTATGGCACGCTTGGCCGGCTGGTACAGCCGTCGCAGGAGCAGTTCGAAAATAATCTTGCGCTGCAGTTGAACGGGATGCAGGCGGATCGGAGAATATGGGTGGAGGATGAAAGCCTTAACATCGGCAAAAGGATGGTCCCGCGAAGTCTCTGGAACGCGATGCAGGAAGCGGTGTTGTTCGATGTGCAGGTGCCGGTGGAATTCCGCGTAGCGTATCTTGCGAAGGAATATGGGTCGCTGAACCCGGATTTTCTGGTCGAGTGTACGGAGAGGATCTGGAAGCGGCTGGGACCGGAGCAGACGAAGCGGGCGGTGGTTGCGATCAGAGAGGGGAGGATGGAAGATTTTGTGCGGGAGGTGTTGGTGTATTATGACAAGACGTACCGGACGGGTTTGAAGGGGAGGGATATGAATCGGGTAGTGGTGGTGCCTGTAAAGGATGGGGTGGTGGAGCGGAATGCGGAGTTGGTGCTGGCGGCGGCAGAGGGGGTGGGGGTGTGAGCCGCCGGGAGGGATGTGAACCGGAGGGGATGGCGTGAACCGCTGGTGAGGAGGAGAACCGGGGATGGAATGTTGTGAACCATGGGGGGGATGTGAAGCTCGGGGGGATGTGAACCGCCGGTGAACGGGGGGAGAATTGATGAATCAGACTATAGATATAAAGTTGACGCAGTTTTCGCATGGCGCGGGTTGCGGGTGCAAGATAAGTCCGGCTGTTCTGGACAGGATATTGCATAGTTCGGTGCCGGGATTGGTCGATCCGCGACTGCTGGTAGGGAATGACAAGCGGGATGACGCGGCCGTGCTGGATCTGGGCAATGGGACGGCGTTGATTTCGACGACGGATTTTTTTATGCCGATCGTGGACGACGCGTATGACTTCGGGAGGATCGCTTCCGCAAATGCTATCAGTGATGTATATGCGATGGGTGGCAGGCCGGTGCTTGCTATCGCGATCCTGGGCTGGCCTGTGGACAAGCTGGCGCCGGAAGTGGCGCAGCGGGTTCTGGAGGGTGCGCGGGCGATATGCGCGGAGGCGGGTATAGCGCTGGCGGGAGGGCATAGCATCGATTGTCCCGAGCCGGTGTTTGGCCTGGCAGTCAATGGGCTGGTGGGGCTGGGTCAGTTGAAGCAGAACTCGACGGCGGCGGCGGGGTGCCGGCTCTATCTGACCAAGGCGTTGGGAATGGGTGTGTTGTCGACGGCGCAGAAGCGGGGAGTGCTGAGGCCGGAGGATGCGTTGGTTGCGCTGGAGAGCATGGTGCGGCTGAATAAATTAGGCGAGGAGTTTGGCAAGTGGAAAGGGGTAAGGGGCCATGACGGACGTGACGGGTTTTGGATTGCTGGGGCATCTTTCGGAGATGTGTGAGGGAAGCGGTGTCTCGGCGGTGCTGGAATTTGGCAAGGTACCGGTGGTAGGGTCGTTGCCGTATTATCTGGAGCAGGGATGTATCCCGGGTGGGACGGTCAGGAACTGGAAAAGTTATGGACATAAGATAGGGGAGGTGACGGAGGCACAGCGGAATGTGCTGGCCGATCCGCAGACCAGCGGGGGACTGCTGGTGGCGGTGGAGGAGCGGGTGGCTCCGGAGTTCGAGGGGTTGTTGAGGAGTAGTGGGCTGGCGGAGGAGTGTTGCAGGGCTATCGGGTGGTTGGAGGAGAAGAGGGATGGAGTGGTGATCGTGGTGAGGTAGTGGTTGAAGGGTGAATGAATTTTTGTTACCTTTACTTCACAACCGCGCAGATTGCTTGTGAAGAATTACTCCACATATGAGGAGAAAGGCCTGCTTGCCCTTGTTGCCGGGGGTGACGAGGCGGCCTTCCACACGCTGTATTCCGAACATCGGGATCGTGTCTACAATATAGCGCTGCGACTCCTGCAATCCGCCAGCCTGGCGGAGGATGTGCTGCAGGAGGTATTTCTGAAAATTTGGCTCGGGAGGGAGAAGCTTCCGGAAATAAATTGTTTCAGTGCCTGGCTGAATACGATCACACGCAATCATATTTATAATACGCTGAGGAAGCAGGCTTATGAGGAGCTGTTGCTGGAAAGGCTTTTCCCTTTACAAATGGCTACCCTGAGGAGTACGGCCCTGGATGACATCTCTTATCGGGAGCTGCGGGAGGCGCTGCAAAAAGTGGTCGCGACGCTCACCCCCCAGCAAAAGCGGGTGTTCGAGCTCAGCCGTATGGAAGGTCTGAAGCACGAGGACATTGCCCGCCAGCTGAATGTGAGCCGGGAAACGGTAAAAAAGCATGTTTCGGAGGCCCTGCGCACGGTCCGGCTGCAGCTGCGGCAGTTCAGGCATATCCCGGAGTTGGTACTTCTGTTATTTTTTTTGAATTAATCTTCGATTTTTCTACCCCTCTTTTTCTATTCGTGTGTCTGGTAGGAAATGGACACCAGTTTGCAACGACTTAGATATTTATTCCTGCGTCATCAGGCAGGGAGGCTACGGCCGATGAGCGGCGCGAGCTGATGGAGATCATACGCTCCGGGGGGCATGAGGCGGAAATACAGCAGTTGATCGACGAGGCTATTTTCGGGCGGAGCCGGGGTGGTGGGTGAGGCAGCGGGCGTTGGCGGGGTGCAGCTGAGTGAGGACCGCGCGGAGGCTGTCTTTTCAAATATTATAGCGGCCGGCGCTTTGCAGCCAGTCAGGAGACCGGTACGCCGAATACCTATATGGATCGGATGGACCGCTGCTGCGGCGGTGGTGGTCGTTTTTCTGGTAAGGTTCTTTTATTTCGGGGGGTGAGTAAGGCTTTGCCGGTCGCTGCGGGTCCCGTGTTGAAGTATGACCAGGCGCCGGGCAGAAAAGCGGCAATGCTTACTTTGGCTGACGGGCGGCAGATCGCACTTGACAGTGCGGGTGGTGGCACCATCGGCCGGCAGGGAAATAATACCGTTATCAACCTGAAAGGAGCGTTAGCGTACAACGCGGCGGGTCCGGCTGCTTCGTCGCGGGAGTTGGCCTACAATACGCTGACCACCAATACGGGTAACCAATACCGCCTGATACTGCCGGATGGCTCGCGTGTATGGCTGAATGCCGAGTCGTCGGTGAAATTCCCGGTGAACTTTGGTAACAGGGAGAGAAATGTGGAGATCACGGGTGAGGCCTATTTTGAGATCGCTCCGGAAGCCCGCCGTCCCTTTATGGTCCACTATAACGACATGACCGTTCAGGTACTGGGAACCTCCTTTGATGTCAACGCCTACACGGACGAATCAGCTGTGGCTACCACACTTGTCGAAGGCGCTGTGAAGGTGGTGAACGGCGGGGATCAAAGCCTGATAGCTCCCGGTCAGCAGGTGCAGGTGAACGGCAGGAGCATGAAAGTGGTGAGCGGCATCAATACGGACGAGGTCGTGGCATGGAAGGACGAGGAATTTTATTTCCGGCGGGCGGATATCAGGAGTATTATGCGGCAACTGGCGCGCTGGTATAATATAAAGGTGGACTATGAGGGAGAGAATATAACGGAGCGGTTTTACGCCCGCATACCGCGGAATGCGCCTATGTCGGAAGCGCTGAATGCCCTGTCACTGACGGGGAAAGTACATTTCAAAACAGGAGAGAGAACAGTTACTGTTGTAAAATAAACACCGGACCCTGACGCCATCAGGATCCGGCTAAATTCGGATTAATTCAACAAACGTCTAATGCTGATCTCCGTTGGAAGCGGAGCAGTGATTAATTAACCCAAACTATCCAAAGTTATGGTATTGATTGCTATTTGCCAAGCACGAGGGGCTGGGGGCAACCCATTTACAAATTGCTTGAAAATGAAACTTACTGCGGCTTTATTGGTATGTACGATGCTACAGGTAAATGCCAGGGGCTTTGCCCAGAAAGTGTCGTTATCGGAGCGCAATGCCCCGCCGGAAAAAGTTTTTTACTCTTATTGAAAGGCAAACGGGCTATAAGTTCGTTTACACCGAGACCTTTTTGCAGAAGGCCAATCCCATTACGGTCAGTCTGCGGAATGCGCCGCTGGAACACGCTCTGGCGGTGTGTTTTTCGAATCAGGCCTATACCTGGTCGATCCTGAATAAAATGATCGTTGTCAAAGAGAAGCCACAGTTGGCTCCTTCTTTGGCAGAGCCAGAAGCTGGCGCCTCCGCCGCCTGTTGACGTGAGGGGTGTTATAAGGGATGAGAAGGGTAATCCCATTCAGGGGGCCACTGTTATGGTGAAAGGCGGGACGCAGAGTGTCGCGACAGAATCTCGATGGCAGCTTTGTTCTGAAGGGGATTTCCAAAGATGCGGTTCTGCTGATCTCTTACACGGGTTATAAAACGGAGGAACTGTCGCTGCGCGGGCGGAATGATATCAGTCTGGCCATGACGATCAATCCGAAGTCGCTGAATGAGATCGTGGTCATCGGCTATGGCATGGTGCGCAAGAGGGACCTTACGGGTTCGGTCTCGCAGGTGAAGCCGGCGGAGGTCACGAGCTATCCTACGAATAATATAGTGAACGCTTTGCAGGGAAGGGCGACGGGTGTCGTTGTCCAGCAGAATAACGGCGCACCGGGTGGTGCGATCAGCGTTAGGATCCGCGGCACGAATTCGATACTGGGGGGAAATGAACCGCTGTATGTCATCGACGGTTTTCCCTATTCGGGTAATCCGGTCTTCCTGCAGAACAGGGGATATCGAGTCGATCGAGATACTGAAAGACGCGTCTTCGATCGCCATCTATGGTTCGAGGGGGGCAAAGCGGGGTCATTATTATCACGACCAGGAACGGGCGGTCGGGTAAAACACTTGTTGATCTGGAGACGGGTTACAGCGTTCAGTCACCTATGAAATATATCAAACTGATGAACGGTCAGCAGTATGCTCAGTTCTACAATGAGCAGGCGACCAATGACGGGGTAACTCCTTATTTTTCTTCCGCGCAGGTGGATTCTTTTGCGAAGGGGCCAAACACCGATTGGCAGCGCCTGGTGATGCACAATGCCCCGATGCTGACGACCAGTCTGAATGTCAGCGGAGGTAACGACAAGACCAGGTTCTCTCTGTCGACGGGTGTCTTCCGGCAGGACAGGATCATACGCAATAGCGACTATAACCGGTATACGATTCGGGGGACGCTGAGCCACGATATCAGCAAGGTCTTCAACGTATCCTATAATATGTATCTGACGCGGCTGGACAGCCGTCATCGAGAACTCGGGATCGAGCAACAGGGGGCAGGACCTGATTTCGGGTATGCTGATGGCTCCTCCGACGGTTACGCCTTATCTGCCGGATGGGTCGCTTCGGCGCCTCAATACGGCTTATTCGTTCATCTCGAATGTCATCGTCAATCCGCTGGTCAATCTTTACCGAATCATGGACAATGGCAAGTCCGATCAGGTGTTCTCGAATGCGGCACTTACCATCCGGCCGATAAAGGATCTTTCGATCCGTATCTCGGGCGGTATCCAGAATGGGAACAGCCGGAGCGACTACTATGCTTCTATCGAGCCTACCACCAATTCGCCCGGCAGTGCGAATATCAGTACTACGCAGACGACCAGTCTGCTGAACGAGAATGTTGCTACCTATTCGAAGGCTTTTGGCGAACACCGGCTGTCCTTCACCGGAGGATTTACCTATCAGGACTATGTTACGACTACTCTTAACGGGTCGGGTACGGGTTTTCTCAGCGATGTGATACAAACCGGTGGTCTGAGCTCGGCGGCGACGCCAGGCATTCCGGGGAGCAGCTATCAGAAATGGGCGTTGCTGTCCTGGCTGGGGAGGATCAACTACAGCTATGCGGATAAATATCTTGCCACGGTGAGTTGGCGCCGGGACGGGTCTTCGCGTTATTCAGAAGGTGATAAATGGAGCAATTTCCCTTCAGCCGCGCTTGCGTGGCATCTGTCCAGCGAACCAGTTTCTAAGGAGCTCGAACGTAGTGTCCGACCTGAAACTGAGGGCGAGCTATGGCGCAACAGGCAGTACGGCGGTCACGCCCTATCAGACCCTGAATCAGCTGTCTTCGGGATACACCATTTTCGGGGATGCGCTCAATACGACCTATGCTCCCAGTACGGTGCTGCCGGGCAGGCTGAAATGGGAGACCACGAATGAATGGGACGCGGGTGTCGACGCGGGATTTCTGAACAACAGGCTCAGGCTGACGGCCGATGTGTATGTCAAGAAGACAAAGAATCTGCTGAACAGGGTGACACTTCCCTCGTCCATGGGTTATACCACCACGTACCAGAACGTCGGCGAGATCCAGAACAAAGGTCTCGAGATCGGCGTGGAGTCGGATATTTTTAAGGGACCGGTGAAGTGGACGATAGCCGGCAATATTTCCTTCAACAGGAATAAGGTGGTGAAGCTGTACCAGCATCAGGATATTTACGGAGGGACGATCTATACGGGTAGTCTGAGCGATTTTGTCAATCTGCTGCGGGAAGGGCAGCCTTTCGGCGTGTTTTATGGTTATAAGGAGAACGGATATACGGCAAAGGGAGATATCCAATACGCTGATCTCAATAAGGACGGAAAGATCACTCCTGACGACAAGACCTATATCGGGAATCCCAATCCGAAGTTCACGTACGGCCTCAGTTCGGTTCTTGGATATAAGGGATTCGAGCTGACGGTGTTCGTTCAGGGAACTCAGGGCAACGATATTTACGACCTGAATATGGCTTCGTCGCTGGATCTGGGCATGGGACTTAATCTGACGCAGGATCAATTCAATCACCACTGGACGCCAACCAATACGAATGCAAAATATCCGAAGGTGAGCAGGAGTCTTTCGGGGAATATTTCCAACCGATTTGTCGAGAACGGGTCTTATCTGCGTTTCCGGAACATACAGCTGGCTTATAATCTGCCGGTGAGCAACTGGCGGGTGGGGTGGTGCAGGAGTTTGCAGCTGTATGCCAGCGGACAAAATCTGATAACGCTGACGAAGTATTCCTGGTATGATCCGGATATCAATACCTATGGCGGCAGCAAGCTTCGTACATGCAGGGGATAGATTACTATACCTATCCGACGTACAAGTCCGTGACATTCGGTATCCGTTGTGGTTTTTGATCTTTAAATTTAACTTATGCGATATCTATATATTTTGCTGATCGTTGCCGTGGCGGGGGCTTCCTGTAAGAAGACGCTGGAAGAGCATCCGGAGTCGATCGCGGCGGAGAATTTTTACAAGAAGCCTGCTGAAGTGGAGGCGGGTCTCAATGCTATTTATACGCCGTTGCGGGATGGAGGCGGTCTGGGGGCCCTTTATCAGACGCAGTTGGAGTGTTATGCCGACTATTTTTACGGTCGGGGAAGTCATGCTGTGCTCAATACCTACTCGGGTTTGGACAATACCAATATCAGCAGGGTAGCGGGTATGTGGAATTTGTTTTATCTGTCGATCCGGAATGCCAATATCATGGTACAGAAGATCCCTCTGGCTTCTGCGGTTGGGGATGCCGATAAGGCGCGGTATCTGGCGGAGGCGAGATTTTTGCGGGCCCTGAATTATTTTTACCTTGTCCGCAACTGGGCGGGAGTGCCGATACGGACGGAGGCGAATATGGATTCGATCAATGTTAAGCGCAGCGCGGCAGGCGGATGTGTATGCGCTGGTCGTGAGCGATCTGTTGTTTGCCGAGTCGAATCTGCCGGATGCGGGCAGGCTGGTGGGGGCTCCTTCGAAGTGGTCGGCCAAAACGGTGCTGGCGGAGGTCTATTTGTGGCTGGGCCGGTATGAGTGATGCGGATGCTGAAGCAAAGGCAGTTGTGGGGTCGGGTAAGTTCTCGCCTGGTGAAAGTGGGGGTAGTTTCGGACTTTGACAAGTTATATGGTGCGGATGTCGTGTCGTCTACCGAGGAGATCTTCTATCTGAAATTCTCGCGCAGTACGCCGGGGCAGGGGCTGGCAATATCCGATATATGCGTTCTATCCCAACTCGGGGGTATTATCCTCCGGGGGATACTATACGTTTTATAGCGACCTCGGTCAATAACAAGGATATTGCTGAACTGGGACAGGCGTGATCTGCCGTTATGGCTATAACTGGTATAGTCAGACGTTTGGACTTGGGGCGACCACGGTGCTGAACAGGAAGTTTGCCGACAGGCAGGCGGTGACCCGGCGGCGGGGAATGACTATCCGATGTACCGGTATGCCGATCTTTTGTTGTTCTATGCGGAGGCCGAGTGCAGGGCTAATAACGGGCCTACGGCGGATGGAATGGAGAAGTTGAATATGGTGCATGAGGCGGGCTTATGGTAAGGACCCGGGGACGCCGGATGCGACGGTGGATTTTACGCTGGCTAATTATGGCTCGGCTCGATGCGTTTCTGGCGCTGGTAGCGCAGGAAAGGGGTTATGAGGATTGTTCGGAAGGTAAGCGGTGGCTGGACCTCAAGCGCATGGGTATTGTGAAGCTGGTGATACAGAATATTAAAGGGATCGCAGTGGCGGATGAAACATTTGCTTTGGCCGATACCTACTACTGAATATAATTATAACAAAGCCATCGATCCGTCCGAGGATCAAAATCCAGGATATTAATTCATATGAGGACTATTATTTTTGCTATTCTGTCTTATGGGACGCTGTGGTGCGTTCGCTCAGACCAGATTATGATATTTGCGTGTACGGCGGGACTTCTGCCGGTGTCATTGCGGCTTATACGGCCGCGAAGATGCATAAGAGCGTTTTGTTGGTGGAGCCGGGAACCGGCTTGGCGGCTTGAGTTCGAGGGGGCTGGGGTATACGGATATCGGGAATAAGTATGCGATCAAGGGTTTGTCGCATGGATTTTTTACCAGCGAGGGTGGGGAGGCACTACGGGAAGCTGGAGCAGTGGATCTTCGAGCCGGGTGTGGCGGAGGGAGTTTTTAAACAATATATACAGGAGGGGAAGGTGAAGGTGGTGTATGGGCATGCGGTTGTGGGAGTGACTAAGACAGGCGGGGCGATCTCTTCCTGTTCGGCTTTCGCCGTCGATGGAAGTTCGGGCTTCGATATTTATCGACTGTAGTTATGAGGGGTGATCTGATGGCCCGGGCGGGGGTATCCTATACGGTAGCAGCCGGGAGGCCAATGCCGAGAGTATAATGAGACGTATAACGGCGTTCAGATGAGGGACAAGCATCAGTTCCCCGATGGTGTGGATCCGTATAAGAAGCCTGGTGATCCTTCGAGCGGGTTATTGTGGGGGATCAGTTCTGCTTCGCTGGGGGAGCATGGGGCGGGGGACAAGAAGGTGCAGAGTTATAATTACCGGATCTGTCTGACGAATGACCCGGCGAATTTCTTGCCCATTACGCGGCCTGCGGGATATGATTCTATAAAGTAGTGAATTGTTGCTGCGACTGCTGGCTGCCAGGACCATCGGGTAATCTATGGGGGTTCTTGAAGTTTGGACCTGCTGCCGAATCATAAGGACGGACATTAATAATAACGGCAGCTTTTTCTACCGATATGATCGGGATGAATTATGACTATCCTGGAGGCGAGTTATGCTGTTCGCCGGAGGATTGCGGCGGAGCATACGAATTACACCAAGGGGTTGTTGTATTTTATCGGACATGATCGCCGGATGCCGGAGCATCTTCGCAAGCTGATGCTGGAATGGGGGTATCCGAGGGATGAGTATGTCGCGAGTGGGCACTGGACTCCGCAGATGTATGTGCGGGAGGCGAGGAGGATGAAGGGGGCGTATGTAATGACGCAGGCCAATTGTGAGGGCAGGGAGACGGTGAAGGATGGTGTCGGTCTGGCGGCGTATGCGATGGATTCGCATAACTGTCAGCGGGTGGTTGTGAACGGGATGGTGAAGAATGAGGGGGATGTGCAGATCGGGGGTTTTCCGCCTTATCCGATCGCATACCGGGCGCTGGTGCCTAAGGAGTCGGAGTGTCGCAATCTGCTGGTGCCGGTGTGTCTTTCGGCGACTCATATTGCGTATGGGTCGATCCGTATGGAGCCGGTGTTTATGGAACTGGGACAGTCCTGCGCGATTGCGGCGGCGATGGCTATCGATCGGCGGGTTGCTGTCGAGGAGGTGGATGCCGCGGCGATCAGGGAAGAGTTGGCCCGGAATCCGCTGGCAGATGGAAGTACGCCGGAGATCATTGTTGACAATGATGATAGTTCGGTTGTGAAAGTGGAAGGAGAGTGGGTGCGCGGAGAAGCATGACAGTTATGGGTTCTCCCGGTTGGTGGCGGGTCTTCGCCCGGCGAAGTGAAGTTTGGGTTTTCGGTGGCTGATGCGGGGATGTATGCGTTGTACGTTTATGTGCCGAAGATACAGGGGGCGAGTGCTGTGACGTCGGTTTCGGTGATGACGGGTGGGAAGAGTTTGGAGACGGCTATGCCTACGGGTAAGTTACAGGTGGAGGGGCAGACGTCCGGGGAATGGATGGAGTGTGGGAAATATAAGCTGGAGAAAGGGGAGGGTTATGTGGGGATTGGAAATAAGGGGGCGGACGGGAAGGTGGTGGTGGATGCGGTGTTGTTGGTGAGGGAGAAATAATTAAAAGCCGGGTTGGTACCCGGCTTTTTTTGGTATTAGATGGCGAGGGCGTCTTCGAGCAGTTCTTCGAGGTTGCTGAATACCGCGGTGGTGCCTGCGAGCATGCCCGATTCGGCCATGGTCCTGACGTCGGCTTCGTTCTCGAATGTGATCGTGATGGTGACCATGGTACCGGTTGGGGTGGCTGTGAATTCGGTGAGCCTGATCATGGTTGGGAGGCCGCCGGTAAGGTTTGCATTTTCGTCGGAGGGGCCGCCGGTGGAGGTGAAGCTGCGCAGCGGTTCGATCGCCGGGACGTCGGCGCGCCACCAGTAGCGTTGGCCGTCGGGGCTGACCATGGAAAAGTGCCAGCTGCCGCCGGGTATGAAATTATGGGATTCGGTCTTGAGGGTCCACGGTTTGGGTGCCCACCATTTGTCGAGGATCTCGCTCTGGGTGAAGGCGCGCCAGATCTTTTCGAGCGGGGCGTCGAATTCGCGGGTAACGACGATCTTTTTTCCGGCCAGGTCCTGGGTGATTTTGGCTTCGTGTTTTGTGATGGGTTGATTCATGCTGGTTAAGTTTATAAGTCCTTTAATAGGTCGTCGAGTTGGTTGAGGCGGTCTTCCCACTGTTTGCGGAAGATATCGAGCCATTGATCGATCTCCTTCATTTTTGTTGGGTTGAAGTGGTAGTAGATCTCGCGGCCGTTGCGTTGCTGGGTGATGGCTTCGCATTCGGCGAGGATCTGGATATGTTTCGATACGGCCTGGCGGGTGGTATCGAAGTGTTCGGCAATGGAGTTGGGTGTCATTGCACGGGAGGCCAGAAGGATGAGGATGCTTCTGCGGGTGGGGTCTGCTATGGCGTGGAATATATCGCGGTGCATATGATTTTATATTTGCAACTATTTGTTTGCAAATTTATGCGCAAATGGGTGGTTGCGGAAATTTTTTTTGGATTTTTTTGGGGGGGGGAAGTGGGGAAGGGAGGATTAGGACAAAAAATTTCCGGCCGGATATCTGAAGAATACCGGGATGGAGGAGGAATAAAAAAACCGGACTGGGGTCCGGTTGTGTACCGAGGACGGGAGAGAGACAAGGGGTCGCGCTCCTTTGAAAGCCCTATTTTTGGCATGCCTAAATTACTTTATAGCAACCAGCGTCGCTCTGTCGATCGTCGGCGGAGCGGCCAGCAAATCACCGGCCTTTTCCATCAACAATTTGGCGACCGGTCCCGCTAGATGGGCCTCCCGGCCCTGCTCTCCTTCAAACGTGTCAAAGACCCCGAATAAGTTCGCCGAAAGTTGAAAACCATACCAGCGTACCGTGCCTGGTTCGGTGTTAGCAAGTTTCATCAACGATTCCAGCAATTCTACGAGCTGTTTTTCTTTTCCTGGTTTGGCTTCCAGCCTGACTAAAAAAGCTAACTTTTCCATATTTGTTGTATTGATTATTTCTGATCCATTCTGAGTTCAACAAATGTGCCTGAACAAAATAGGCTGAAAATCAACCTTGGCGCCGACTTTCAGTTTCGCATAAATTCGATATTCAAAATTTCGGCGAGAGTCGAAAATGATTTTATAGATATTCGAATCGCAGGTATGCGAAATATCGCATCTTCCGGGTCTAATATTGAACAGTGATCTTATCCTTCAGCGATTTATCTTTTTGGCATGAGCATTGGGAGCGCACACGCATGGCAAATACCAATGCATCATACGTTTAAACTATTAATTATGGAAACCGATTTTTCATTAGATGGGCCATTAGTCAACTCGAGATTGTTTAGCCCGATCCAAATGGGGGATTTTATTTTGGACCACCGGGTGGTAATGGCACCCATGACACGCATGCGGGCCGAAAAAGATATGATCCCGGGAAAGCTCATGGCGGAGTATTACGCGCAACGCACTACCACACGCGGCCTTCTGATAACCGAGGCCACTCGTGGTGTCTCCCACCGGCGATGGCTATTACGGTGCTCCCGGCATATTCACCGACGCGCAAACGGAAGGTTGGAAACTGGTTACCGACGCCGTCCACAAAAAAGGGGGATCATCTTTCAACAACTCTTCCATGTAGGCCGGCAAAGCCACACCAGTCTTCAGCCTATTAGTAATATCCCGGTGGCCCCGAGCGCTGTAATCAATGATGACGTAGTGTTTACACCGGCAGGCTGGGTTCCGACCACGCCCGCGCGGGCTCTTGAAACCGGTGAGGTGCGCGAACTGGTGGATGCCTTTCATCAGGCTGCAAAACGAGCCAAAGCCGCAGGCTTCGATGGAGTAGAGTTGCATGGCGCCAACGGTTATATTGTAGACCAGTTCTTGCAGGATGGCACCAATAAGCGTACGGATCAATATGGCGGATCTTCCCCTTCGGTTCAAAATGGGATATCAGCTCACGCCCTATGATCGGGGCACCTTCTATGGCGGCAACGCGCAGGGATATGTCGACTATCCGTATTATAAAGAAACTGTCGGAGCCATGACCACCGTTTAGTTTTCGCATCGCAGAACTTCGCTTAAATTTCAACTATGGGACAACTCATCGCCTTTGCTTCATTCGTGAAAAACCTGGACATTCCGTTTTATATATTGTCGATCGGTATGATTGTTATGTTGCTCTGGGCCGGAGCATTCAAGATGACATACCCGGGTTCCGAAACCATCACTCCCCTGGTGACCAACAGTCCCCTGATGAGCTGGCACTTTAAAATTTTTGGCGCTAAAATGGGTTCCTTCATCATTGGGCTCGTGGAAGCTGGTAGCTGCCGCTTTTTTATTGGGGGATTTCTTTATCCCGTTCTAGGTATCATCGGAGGCTGCATTACGCTGATCATGTTCTTTCTCACAAGCACAATGCTATTGTCAACGCCCGATATCCTGGTAAAAGTAAAAGGCGTTTCTTATCTCAACAATCTCGGACTTTTCCTGTTCAAGGACATTATTGCGCTTGGAGGTTCGTTTTTTCTTATTGGTCATTATGGTGAGAAAGCCGCCATGCTTATGCAAATGAAATGATTTCATGATGGCTATCTTGTCCGCGTGACATGCCTAGAAGATGCTACGAGAATTGGTAATGCCCAGCTTCTTTATTCTCGAGTGAAGTGTGGAAGTGTTCATATTCAAAAGCTCGGCAGCGCCGCCCTTGCCGGCAATTCTACCGTTGCATTTTCGAAGTACGTCAATAATATGTTCGCGCTCTATATCTTCGAGCGCAGTATTGGTCTTTGTCTGTTGCATTTTTGGCATCGATTTAGGCAGATCAAGCTGTGTGATCGAATTTCCCCTCGTTAGAAGCACGGCACGTTCCATCATGTGTTCCAGCTCCCGGATATTGCCGGGCCAGGGATATTTGATAAGATCGTCGATAAGACCCGGGGACAGGATTAGCTCAGTTTTCCCCAATTTTTCGCCGAATAGATTAATAAAATGACGTGCGAGAACAGGTATATCCTCAGGTCGATCCCGAAGGGGTGGAAGAACTATTGGAAAAACCGATAACCGGTAATACAGGTCCATGCGAAAATTTCCTGCAGCCACTTCGGCCTCCAGGTCCCGATTTGTCGCGGCGATCACGCGACAATTGACCTTGATCACATCCTCTCCGCCCACCAGCTCGATCTCCCGCTCTTGCAGCACACGCAAAATTTTTACCTGCATATCCAGATTCATCTCGCCTATTTCATCAAGAAAGATGGTGCCCTGGTGCGCCTGTTCGAATTTTCCTCTTTTCCGTTGAGTGGCACCGGTAAATGCTCCCTGCTCGTGACCAAAAAGTACGGATTCGATCAGGGTATCGGGTATAGCAGCGCAGTTTACTTTGACAAGTGGCCCGGAACGTCTCAAAGACATTTGATGTATGGTGTTTGCGATCAACTCCTTGCCCGTCCCGGTTTCACCTAGCAATAGAACCGATGTGTCGGTAGGCGCGACCAGCTGAACCTCTTCGAGCAAAGATCGGAATTTCGGGGACCGGCCGATAATCTCAGTAGGTATAGTCTGTTTGTTGCCCGAAACTGAGCCGGCTTTCCCTCGGTCTTTCGTCAGGGCCTTTGAAACGCTGAATTTTGCCCGCTGTTCATGGACATATAGCGCAATTTCAATCATTACCAGCAAATCTTTTTCCCTAAATGGCTTTACAAGAAATCCAGCGGGCTCGGTCGCTTTCGCCGACTCGAGCGTATCCCGGGTGGAATTCGCCGATAAATAGATGAATGCAACCCCTTTGTTCTTTAACATATTGCCAAGATGTATGCCTGTTAAAGAGCCCTTCAGAAAAATATCGAGCACGACCAGTGATGGCAATTCGGATGTCAACATTTCCAGGGCGATATTTACCGAGCGTGCAATGCCTGGGACATGGTAGCCTGCCTTTTCAAGCACCTCCTGTATATGATTGGCTTCGACAAACTCATCTTCGACAATAAGGATCTTTTTTTCATATTCGTTTTGCTGAGTTCTCCGATAAAATAATGTCCATAGCTTGATCAAATGAAGTATTGGCCACAAAGCGGATGTTAATTGTTGTTCCCTGATTCGAGCCGATAGAAAAAGATCCGCCGAGATCGGCGGTGAGTCCTTTCATTAATTTAAGCCCAAGGCTACCGCGTTCTGCTGCTCCGCCGGCCCGCAGACCTGTTCCATTGTCGGAAATAGTGAGGTCGACTATGTTGTCGTCTTCGATGGCCATCGCGATGACAATCAGGTTGCCCTTGTTACGCCCTGGAAATGCATGTTTTATCGCGTTGGTAATAGCCTCGTTGAGGATCAGCCCGATGCTGACGGCCTGTGATACTTCGAGGGTGATCGGAGCGAGGTTGAGCTCGAACGCAATCTGGCTTCGAATACCAAAGACGTCCCGCAGGTAGCGAATCAGGTCGGACAAATATGAAGCAATGTTCAGGCGTCTAACGTCGTGTTCCTGATAGAGTTTCTGGTGGATCAGGGAAATGGAAAACACCCGGTTTCGACTGTCCTGTATCGCATTCAGCGCATCGGCGCTGAGATAGCCGCTTTGCGATTCAAGCAAACTTACGACGGTCTGCAGATTATTCTTTACCCGATGGTGTACTTCTTTGAGTAGCCATTCTTTTTCGTTAAGGAGTTGACTCAGCGCCTCATTCTTTAACCCAATCGCCCTGTTGATCCTTTGTTTGACGCGATATTGGTTATACAACAGGCCGATAATAGCAAGCGCTCCCAGAAGGCTGCCGATAGTGATATTCCGAAGCAGCTCAGCCCTCGACAGTTCTGCCTTGTGCAGTGCCTCCTGCTTACTGAGTAACGCGATATCCCGATCTTTCTTGTCCGTCTCGAAACGTACCTGCAACTCGGCTAGCTCTCTGAATTTGCTGGCGCTAAAAATGGAATCGGAAAGCTTTTCGTACAGCAGCCGATGCCGTATCGCGCCGGAAAGGTCACCTGCCGCCGAATCGACTACATATAGAAGCAAGTGTGTATCCCGATAGATATCGACTTTCACTGGAACCACGCTTTCCGGCTGCAGGGCTTGTTCAAGAAAAGGCTGCGCTTTTGTGAATTGTCCCCTTGTGACATAAAACTTACCTATAGTATAGTTCGCCTCCGGTGTAGCGACATCGTAATCGCTTTCTATATCCTTGGCCTGATCGACAATCGACTGATGGTAATACCGGATCATTTCGAGATAGGTTGTTTCAGCCTGGTCAGTTGAACCTTCCGCTTCGTAAAGCCTACCCCATGCTGCAGTAAGCATTTCTTTATCCCGACTGCTGGCCTCCGGATTTTCCTTTTCAAAATCGGTAAGAAAACTGCGCGCATCGGAAAATTTATGTTGAAGCGTTAAGCAGGCGGCGATTCGCAGCGCATCGCCATAGATCAGTCTGTCTTTCCGTCCTTGTATCTCCCGAAGTGACTGGCGATACCAGAAAAGGCTTTTATCGATGTCATTCTCCGACCAATACACCTCGCCGATCGCCTTATCGACAAACCCTGCGAAATAGTCCTGTTTCAAAGAGTCCATTTCTTTTTTGGCTTTGAAAAGAAAATCGAGTGCCCCTGGGTGGTCGCCCAGGTAACTGAGAAAGACGGCGTGGTAGAAATAATGCACGTACATCTTTCTCTTAAGAGCCTGCAATCCGGCACTGGCCACGACTTCCTCGCTGTCCGCCAATTGGAACAAACCCGCCTGCCAATGAACGATTGCGAGCTCTTCCAGAGAGTACAAAGCGGATGTGTGATCTCCTGCTGCTTCGAAAAGCCGGATAGCGTTGGTGAACCCTTTGATTTTCAATGGGCTCGTGGCAAAAGTTGTCGGCAGATTGTCCGCCAGCATCGACCAGTGCCGGGCCTCCCGCGACTTTTCATCGGCGACCTGATCATCCTTGATGTTTAAATAAAAAAGGTCGATGCCTTTTTTGTGTTTCCCCCGCTGAAAGAAGTATTTCCCCAATACGATCCTCGAATTCTGGATCGCCCAAAGGGTATGAACCGTATCGCTGTAGTTGACGAACCATTGTATATATGGCCAGGCTGAATCAAGATTGGCAGTATAATTGCCCGGACGAAAAGCATATTGTTCTTCCAGTTCCTGCAGCATCTTAATCTTCCATTCCCCAGTAGACTGCCCGACTATTGCCCGCGCCGCCGCAAAATCATTTCTCATGGCGTTTGCTTTGCAGGCGAAAAAGCTTTCCTGGTTAAAATCTTCCGGACGGTCAAGTTTTCGACTTAATGTTAAGGCCGGCGCAACAAACATGAGCGCGCTATCCGGCATATTACCCTTGATATAGGAATTGGTCAAATCGAGGAGGATACCCAACCTGCTACTATCTTCACGAACCTGCTGCAACTTTTTTACAAGTTCGCAGCGTCTTACCGATGCATAAATTTGGGCGATGGCGGAATGGACACCAAGACTGCAGAAACACAATATACTTATCAAATATCGCATGGTCGTAAGTCTTCGGTCACCCGAAGTTCTCATATCGTTTGGCTCATCCAAAATTAATGAATATTTCTCTTTGGGAAACAAGCCAGCTAAGCACCCGAACAGGACAAACCCGCCTCTGTGTAGCTATCGTCCAGAAATTTACGAAGAATTGTTGCCGTCTCTCCCGCGTTCTCCTCGGGAAAGAAATGGCCACCGCGCACGGCCTGCCCCCGAACATGGGGCGCCCATTCGCGCCATATCCCTAATGATCCACCATCCTTTACATAGAAAGTATCAAGCGGACCTCCTTCTGCCCAAAGATGCAGCGTCGGACATTGAATTTGTCTTTTGGCGGCCTTATCCGCCAGGTCATGCTCAATATCGAGCGTCGCTGCAGCCCGATATTCTTCACAAATCCCATGTACACGAGCTGGATCCTGGAAATTTCTCACATACTGCTCCAGAATATTCGATCCAAAACCGCCATGGCCAGCGCCGTTTTCAAAGACAGCCCTGGGTGCACCAAGCAGGTAAGATTCTGGCAGGGGATTCTGCTGTGAAAGAAGAACCCACGGCCAATAAGTCTGGAAAAAACGGGCATCTGCACGGTGCCAGGCTTCCATGACGGGAATGACGTCAAATATTGCAAGCTGTATAACCTTTTGCGGGTGATCCAGGGCCATGCGATAAGAAACGTGTCCACCGCGATCGTGGCCAATCAATATAAACTGCGAAAAACCAAGTTTTTCCATTACACTCACCAGTTCGCTAGCGATAACACGTTTTGAATAAGGCGAGTGGTCCGCGGTCGAATCAGGAACACCACTTCGGCCATAGCCCCGGATGTCAGGACAGATCACAGTATGATCCAGCGCAAATTTCGATGCCAGACGCTGCCACATGAGACTGGTACGTGGAAACCCATGAACCATGAGGATAGCCGGCCCTTTGCCGTAACGGCGGAGAAAGATATTATTAGCTCCCACCTTAACCTGCAGCGATTCAAAGTATCCTTCGGATTCCAAATTCGAAAATGATGCCACTGTGGATAGGTTTACTTTCGCCGATCGCCACAAGAAACATGCCTGTTAGCAACTCATTCCCCCGCCCGATTAAAACCGCGGTAATGGGCGATTCTGACATTGTCTAAATTTCGCACAAATGCGATATTTCGCATTTAATGCAGTTTGCGGTCGGCCCAAAAGTTTCGGGCGCGGCGTCCATAAAGGGCGTGAATATTCAGGCACGATGCTTGTTTTCGCCACGGAGAATTCGTAAAAACTTTCAAGATGATACGCTTAGCTGCATGGGTCATTAAAAAGAATATGGCCTTCTACATTATTAGCATTGGAATGATCGTAATGCTCTTATGGGCGGGGGCATACAAAATGACGGGCCCCGGCGCCGAAGGGATCGTACCGCTGGTAACTAACAGTCCATTGATCTTTTGGCATTTTAAAGTATTTGGTACTTACCTCGGATCGGACCTTATCGGTATAACCGAGGTGTTGTCCGGCATTCTTATTCTTTCAGGAATGTTTCGCCCGAGGGCGGGGATCTTTGGCGCGGCTATCGGTGTCGTCATCTTTTTTGTCACGAGCTGCATGATCATCACTACTCCTGGAACGATCACGCTGGTCCACGGTATCGGCTATATGAGTTTCCTAGGCTTATTCCTTTTTAAAGACATCATTTCGCTCGGCGCTTGTCTTTATCTCATGGGATATTTCAACCAAAAGATTGCCGACAGGGGTATGAACACCGCCGAACAAAAGCGAAATATCGCATACTAGTGGGGCGGGGTTTAATGGCGACTATTGAACGACAATTCATTCCGAAATCGGCACGGATGTAGGAGCGTATCGAAAAACAATTGACAATGAATTTAAAGGAATTAGCAATTCGGGCCGACTTAAAGGGGTTACCCGCCATTATTATTAGCCTGGGCATCTGTATTTTGCTTTTTTGGATCGGGGCGCTAAAGTTTACGCCTACTGAAGCCGAAGCCATTTCTCCGCTACTTAGCCACAGTCCTTTTACTTTTTGGATGCAAAGCGTTTTTGGAAAGCAGGGGTCAAGTGATTTTATCGGCACCTTTGAATATCTTACGGGAATAGGAATTATCGTCGGATTCTTTAAGCCGAAGATCGGAATGATCGCCGGAGTGATGGGCATTCTTATGTTTTTTGTGACGTTTTCCTTTTTCTTTTCGACCCCGGGACGGTGACTATTGGCGATGGCCTTTACCGGCCTACGCGCGATGGGGGATTTCTGTTGAAGGACCTGGTACTGCTTGGAGGAGCATTTTACCTATTTACATACTTTGGAGAGAAGGCGTGAGGTTGCTGTCGCTCCACTTTGGGGGAGACTATTGGAAAAATGAAAATGGCCGAAATCAACAGATTTCGGCCATTAATCGTAAAAATTGGTACCGAGGACGGGAGGATTATCGAACTAGATTTTGGATGATTTGCTGGCACTTAGTGAAATGCCGGGATAAGTGTGTGGATCATCGAGCTTGGTATTTGCTATTGGGATTTTGGCGGGCAAATAAAGCTAATATGATGTTTATTTGGCGGTTATCGTATATTTATCGGCAAACGAGGTTGGAGATTGATTTGTAAAAATGCCTCGTTCGCACAAAGCTGAGCAAGGGAAACTATATATATAATGAGTCGGAACTGCTACGAGAAATCCAGACGGGTAATATTGCCGCGTTCGATCAGGCGTATCGTCAGCTGTATCCGGCACTGTCGCTGCTGGCGTTCCGGCTATCCAGGTCGAGGGAGCTGGCGAAGGACGTGGTCTCCGATGTTTTCCTCCACCTTTGGGAGGCAAGGGGGAAGCTTGACAAGGTAGCCAATTTGAAAGCATATCTTTATATAAGTACGCGGAATCGTACACTTAATTACCTGAAAAGCAAATCTGTAAGTGGTTCCGAAGCGTTGACGGAGAAGGCGCTGGCCTCGCTGGAGCAGTCTGCGGAAAGCTTCTTCGAGGCGTTGTTGCATGCGGAAACGGTGAGAGCACTGCGGGAGGCTGTGGACGCGTTGCCGGTGGAGTGTAAGCGGGTGGCGGAACTAGTTCTGAAAGGGCACTCGACAGGAGAAATTGCTGAAATGCTCGGAATCTCGCCGTCGGCGGTCAGCCATCAGAAGGCCAGGGCTGTTCGCATCTTGAAAGACAATGTTTTATTGATGGCTTTGGTCGCGCTTCCGGCTTGTCTTTTTGGGGGTTAAGATCAGCGTATTACGGAACTATTAAATTTTTTTAAGCAGGGATCAAATTTTACCTACTCCAATTGTCTTTATATCAATGATACCTTCTTTCACCAACCCGGATGAACAGCAATCAGCGGTATTGATCAGGATGGCCGGACTTATCGCCAGGGAGCGCCTTGGCGAGCTGACCGATGCTGAACGGGAGGAATTGAACGCCTGGTTGGTGAACGATGAGCATCGGGTATGGAAGGATCGGTTGACACCGGAGCATATTTCCCGGTTGTTAGAGACCTACCAATCTTATGAGATGGAAGCGGAGGCTTCTTTGGTGGCATTCCATGACAAACATTTCAGAACGGCGGCTGTGGTGCCCATTCAGCGGAGGCGCCGGATGATCTGGTGGGCGGCTGCCGCAGTGGCGGTACCGCTGGTGATCGCAGGTGTTTGGTTATCTGGCAGAAATAAGATGCTGCCTGTGCTTGCAAAAAACGATACCGCTGCTATCCAGCCTGGGAGGAATACCGCGACCCTGACGCTTGGTAATGGGAGTCATATCACGCTAGACACTGGAATGGCGGGGCAGGTCGTACAGAAAGGTAGTGTGCTTGCCCGTTATGAGGGCGGTAAGGTTGCCTACGACGCCAGGAACTCTGCCGATAAGGCAATAGAATACAATACTCTCGCAACCGCGAGAGGCGGACAATACCAACTGGTGTTGCCGGATGGTACAAAGGTGTGGCTGAACGCGGCCTCTTCTATCCGGTATCCGACCGCATTCAACGGAAAAGAGCGGAAGGTGCAGCTGACCGGGGAAGGATATTTCGAGGTAATGGATAGAAAGGATCAACCTTTTGTAGTGGGGGTGGATGGGATGAATGTGAAGGTGTTGGGAACGGAGTTCGACGTTATGGCGTACCCTGAAGAAGGCAGTAAGAAGACGACGCTGGTGCAGGGCGCGGTTAAGGTGGAGAATGGGAACGAAGAGCGTGTATTGAAGCCGGACGAGCAGTCGGTGGTGACGAAGGATGGGGGGCTTACGGTTGCGACGGGAGTGGATATTGAGCCTGTCATTGCCTGGAAGCTGGGTTTCTTCCAGTTCAAACATACGGATCTAAAGACGATCATGCGACAGATCGAGCGATGGTATGATGTGGATGTTGTCTACCGGCGCGAGGACCTGTCCGGCGAATACGGCGGCAGGATCAGCCGCAAACTTAACCTATCCGAATTGATCAGCCTCCTGGAAGGTAATGGAGTGGGCCATTTTAAGATGGATGGCCGTAAGCTGATCGTTCTGCCTTAACTATTGTTCATTCGTTAGTCACTTATTGGTCTGAAAAAAGGCCAGTGGCGGTCTCACGCGCCCTGGCCGGCATTTTGGATCGATTGCGGATACTGCTTTACTAGTTAACCAACAACTTCAACCAAAACTGTTCAAAAGTATGATTTTCTTACTTAGAAAGTTGCCACCCCGTCGTGGGATACTTTCGACCAAAACTGCGCGGATCATGAGAATTTCTTCTTTTTTGTTACTGGGGCTGGCTCTACAGGTGTCTGCCAGCGCCCTTTCCCAAAAAGTAACGCTTGCCCTGAAGCAGGCACCGCTTTCCAGGGTATTTGACGAGATATCAAAGCAGACAGGAATGTCGGTCGTCTATAAAGAGGATCTGATCAGAGAGATCCCACCGGTGACGGTGAATCTGAAGGACGCAAGTGTTGCCGAGGTGCTGGATAATTGCCTGAAGGGTTTGCCGCTCAGCTATGAGATTGCCGGGACGATCGTCAAGGTGAGAGCCCGGGGTTCGATACGGGACGAGTCGTCTCCAACGGATACGGCGAAGAGGCCGGGGGCGCCCGTGGATGTTAGCGGTCTTGTCTGGACAGGTGGTAAGCCGCTGGCCCGGGTGTCGGTGATGCTCGAGCCGGGGAACCGGGGAACGGTGTCGGACGAGAATGGGGCTTTTGTGATCAGGGGTGTCCCGTCGGGGTCATACGTACTGAAGGTTACGAGTGTGGGATACCGGCCGGTTACGAAGCGGATCTCGACGGCGCAGGGTGCGGTTGCGGTCAGCATAAGTATGGAGCCGATGATCACGGAAGCGGAAGAGTGGTGGTTACCAATGGATATAGTCAAAAGAAACCCGGTGAGATCACGGGTTCCGTTCAAACGATCTCCGGGGACGATATAAGGAAAGGGGTCATGACGTCCGATCCGGTGTCATTGCTGAAGGGGCTTGCGACGGGTCTGTATATATCGGAGCAGAATGCGGCCGATCCGACGAGCAGCGGCGGGCAGATCTTTGTCAGGGGGCAAAGCAGCATTGCCGGCGTGGGAGTAGACCAGATAAACGAATATGTGATGCCCAGTCTCAACTATGGACCGCTATTGGTAGTGGACGGGGTCATTATGCCGAATCAGAACTTAAAGGATGTGGTAACGGCGCAGGAGATTGAAAATATCACCGTGCTGAAGGATGCTTCTGCGACGGCGATCTATGGCAGCCGGGCCGCTGCCGGGGTGTTGGTGGTGACGACAAAGCGGGGGCGGGAGAACAAGCCGCGTCTTACCGCGGAGGTCAAGTACGGGTTCAACCGGCCGAACCTCGGTCATTTGCACTACCTGTCGGCTCAGGGCCTGTTTGATCTGCAGAAGGAATACTATACGCAGGATTACCAGGTCAACGGCGCCGCCTATTCCGGTATGTGGCCTTCGTTGCAGGACTATCTGACCTATAAATTACCGGCCGATTCCGACGTCGCGAGACCTTATGACTGGACGAAGTACGCTTACCGCAGCAGCGCCTCGCAGGAAGTGGACCTTGCCGCCAGTGGCGGGAATGACCGTACCCGGTATTATATGGGTGGCGTCTACTACAACGAGCAGGCCACCGGTGTACAAAACTCTTTGAAACGGGGGTCTTTCCGGGTGAACCTGGAAAGCAAGCTCACCAGCCGGCTGACGGCAATCCTGTCGATCAACGGTATCTTCAATAGCGGCAAACGGGACTTCAATGGCACCGCGCAGTCGTTGCAGAGTCTTGTTCCCTGGGCGAGACCTTATACAAGCGCAGGGACGCTGCGGCCGTATTTGTTGTATACCGTCGACGGCGCGACGACACAGGCTGTCAATCCTCTTTTTGACAACCAGTACAATTTTAACCATCTTCGTTCGCAGCTGTTGTTTGGAAGCCTTGGGCTGGAATACAAGATTACGGACTGGCTGACTTTCTCGACGACCAATACCGGCAATCTCAACTACGGTCAGAATGAACAATATGCGGATGTCCGGTCCTACTACGGGAGCGGACTCTTTTATTCTCCGCAGGGATGGCTGGGGACGAATACCAGCTATCTGCATTCTTATCTCACCTCCAATAAGCTGAACTTCCGGAAGAGTTTTGGCGATCACCTGATCAGTGCGTTGGCGGCGATGGAGTTTGGCGAAACCACGAGCGAGACGATGGTGGTCAATGTCAATCATGTCCCTGCGGGTTATCCGGTGATCACGCTGGCCGGGCAGGTTGGTGGTTCTGCGGATCTGAGCGCGTTTGGTATCCCACAGACGAAGCAGGATAATATCAAGGGCGGGAAAACGGTGCAGGGCGTCTATTCGATGTTCGGCGAGGCCGGCTATACTTACAGGAATCGTTATACGGTAAGCGGATCGATCCGGACGGATGCGTCGAGCAGTTTTGGCAAGAACAACAGATACGGGACGTTCTACTCTGCCGGCGCCGCGTGGGTGATGAGCCAGGAGAATTTTCTGAGGGGGTCGCACACGATCAGCAATCTGAAACTGAGGGCGGATTATGGAACGAGCGGGTCGCAGCTGGGGGATAATTTTCTGACGCAGACCCTTTACCAGCCGGTCAATCCGTATAGCGGCCAGCAGGCATCGACGATCGCCATCCTGGGGAATCCGAGTCTGCAATGGGAGATCACGAAGACGACCAATGCGGGCATCGATATAGGTCTTTTTAGACGGGTAACGGCCAGTATCGATGTGTATGACCGGATCTCACAGAACCTGTTGCAGAAGGTGACGCTGCCGTCCCTGGCGGGCTTTGCGCAACAGTGGCAAAATGTGGGTAAGGTCGCCAACAGGGGTGTTGAGTTATTGCTTACGTCCAGGAATATCGTAGGGAAGAATTTTCAGTGGACGACTTCTTTCAATATGAGCTATAACAGGAACAGGATCCTGGAGGTAGCCAATGATTCGCTGCAGCAGGGTTATTCTACCTATAACACCTATTTTTTGCACAAAGGCGATGACATCAATTCGCTGAAGGCGATCAAATATGCGGGGGTGGATGCGCAAACGGGGAAGCCGCAGTTCGAGAAGCTGGTCTTTGACGGCAGCGGTAAGGTCACGGGCAAGCAAATTGTCAACGATCCGACGGAGGCCTATTCCGACTACCGGAATTTTCAGACGATCGGCAGCTTCCAGCCGCGGTTCAACGGCGGTCTGACGAATACGTTTGCTTACAGGCAGTGGACGCTGAACATCCTGGTCACGTATGCGCTGAAGTATACCATTATCGACAACTACGCGGAACTGGATCAGAATTTCCGGGTGGGCAGTCAGCAGCAGATAGCGCTGGGCAAGGGGCAGGTCATGTGGACGCATCCCGGTCAGACGAATGCGACGGAACCCTGGCTATACTATCAGTCGAATACCTATTATTACGGTACGTCCAAATATATGCACGACGCCAGTAATGCGCGGCTCCGGACGGTGCGGCTGAGCTATGATCTGCCGGGGGAAGCGGCGAAGAAGGCGAGGCTGGCGGGGTGTACTTTCTACGTGAGCGCTGAGAATCTGTATACGCTCTATTCCAACAAGGTCATTTCGTCCGACCCTGAGGGGCCATCGGTCGGGACGGCGCAGGACTTTGGAAATTCGATCGGGGGTCAGCCTGGTGCACCACGGCGGTATGTTCTTGGGTTGCAATTGTCTTTCTAACCGGAGTAAATAAGTAAAAAATGAAAAAATCAATCATATTCCTTTCGATACTGCTGGTCTGCGCGGCGTGTAACAAGCAGATCGATGACATCAAGCCGCTTACGCAAATAGATGCTTCGGGGCAGCTGGGGTCGGTGCAGGGTATTCAGCAGGCAACCAACGGCAATTATACGCTGCTCAGCAATACTGTGACTGGAACCGGGCTTACGACCTATGATCTTGCTCTTAACGATATAACGGAAACCCGCGGCAATAACGAGAAACCCGGCGCCTGGGGGTGTCGGGACAAGCTGACGGACGCTTTCTTTTTCAGAACTCATTGAGTCCCGCCGCAGGGTATGGGCCGATCGTATATAAGGGGTCTTACCAGGTGATCACGAGCATCAATGTAACGCTGGAGGGGATTGCTTCCTTTTCGGCGGCGAACTTTTCTTCGCTCACTACTGCCGATCAGCATAGCCTGTTGTATGCCGAGGGGGAGAACCGATTCCTGCGGGCGATGGTCTATTACAACCTGGTCAACATCTTCGGAAAGCCTTATTACCTGGCGAGCGGTGGTGATCTGGCGGTGGCTATCAAGAAGACCGGCAGTGCGACCGAGATCCCGAGCAAGTCTTCTGTAAAAGATGTGTATGCGTATATCGTCGCGGAACTGCGGGCGGCGGCGCAGCTGATGAAGGCGCCGGTGGCCGGGACAAACGCGTTTGCGAGCACGGCGGCCTGCTGGGCACTGTTGTCGCGGGTGTACCTGTATATGGGCGGATCCGTTGCAAATCCGGACCCGTCGGCGAACCAGCTGGTAGTCTCCTATGCCGACAGTGTGACCGACCAGAGCAACGGGCTGTATGCCCTTGCGCAAGGGGCGACCTATAGCAATATGTTCGGCGATGACTCCCGGGGACAGCTGGGTAAGTCGAAGACCTTTTCCAGCAACCCGGAGATCGTCTTTTGTAAGGACAATTCGACGGGCGGGACCGTCATCGACATATTGTATCATTTTTCCCGGATGCGGGCGCTGGCGGGACCTTTCTGCCTTCATCGGACCTGTTGTCCCAGTATGTTGCGAATGATGTGCGGGGAAGTTTTTTTATGGTCAATACCTCCACGGGCTTTACCGAGAGCACGAAGTGGAATTGCCTGAACCAGGGTGGGGCGACTTTTGGTCCGCAGATCTTTTTGCGGATGGGCGAAGTTTATCTGAATCGTGCCGAGGCTAATGCGAAGCTCGGCAATATGACAAAGGCGAGGGCCGACCTTAAGGCCGTTCATGTCCGGGCAGGATTGCCAGGATCAGATATCGACAATCTTGCGGATAACGCCGTGCTGGCGGCGGTGCTGAAGGAGAGAAGGCTGGAGCTTGCGTTCGAGGGGCAGAACAGCTTTGACTATTTCCGGAATGGGCTTCCGATGACGAGGACGGCTGCTGACTTTAACGGAACGACGTTGACCGTGCAGCCGACGGATGCGACGGTTGTATTTCCAACTCCGATTTTTTAACTGGTTAACTATAAAATTATGTTTATGAATGGTAAGACATATTGGGGAAAAGTGTTCGCGATGATCGTTGCCCTCGGAATGAGCCTGAGTGGTTCGGCTTCCGGAATAACGGATGACTCTGTGTTGAACGTTGGTGACAAGATCCCCGAGCTAAAGTATGATAAGTGGCTGAAGGGGGCCCCGATAAAGAAGTACGAAAAAGGCCGTCTGTATATTTTCGAGTTCTGGGCGACCTGGTGTGGTCCCTGCCGGGCGTCGATGCCCCATTTGTCGGAGGTTGCTGAAAAATATAGGGACAAGCTGACAGTGGTTGGGGTAGACGTGTGGGAGAGCTCGGGCGGGCATACGCCGACGATCACGCCGGAGAAGTTCGTGAAGATGAATGGAAACAATATGCGGTACAATGTCGTGACGGATACCAAGGATGAGTGGATGGGAAATAACTGGATGAAGGCGGCAGGGCAGGATGGCATCCCCTGCAGCTTTATGGTGAAGGATGGTGTTATTCTCTGGATCGGCCATCCGATGAATCTCGATTCGGTGATCGAGGTGGTGAACAGCGGGAAGTATGATCCGGTTGCGGTAAAGGAGGAATTCCGGAAGAAGGCGAGCGCGCGAGCGTCGGAGGAAGCGCGTTGGCATAGGGTATTCGATCCGATCGACAGTGCTGAAAAGCATGGGGAGTATGCCCATGAACTGGAATTGATCGAACAGGCCAAGAAGGATATGCCTGACGGCGTACAGTACCTGGAATTCAAGAAATTCTGGATGTTGCTCGATCATGTCGATGAAGACTCTGCTATGCGCTTTCTGAAACGCTGGCAGTCCGAACCTCAGGCTCAGTTCGTGGCTTCTTCGGCCGCAGTCATCTTTGAAAAACAGGGCCGGAAGAAGGATACTTACCTGTATGGTGTCGAGCTCTCGAAGAAGGCAATGGACAATGCTGTGGCTCAGGGAGCGCCGGCTTCTCTTTTCCAGGAGATGATGGCGAAAGGGTATGCGCAGGCGGGTGAGTATAAAAAGGCCGTCGCGACGCAACAGACCGCACTGGACGCATCCAGGAGTGCAGTCGCCGAAGGTAAATACAAAGGCATGATCGGACAGGATACGATCGATAAGATGGAGAAGGAACTGGCTGAATATAAATCCCATTTGTAGAACAAAAAAACAGTAACCATGAGACGGGTGCCTACTCTGGTGGCGTGCCTTGGGCTTGCCTTATTCGTCAATATTACTTTAACTCTGAAGGCGCAGGACAGTGCAACGCTTCATATCGGGGATGCGCCGCCGCCGATCCGGTATTCAAAATGGATACAAGGAAGTCCGAAGATATCGTCGCTCGATCCTAACATGGTCTATGTCCTTGAGTTCTGGGCGACCTGGTGCGGGCCCTGTATCCAGGCGATGCCTCACTTGTCCGAGCTGTCCAAAAAGTATGCGGGCCGCATTACGTTCGTGGGCGTGGATGTTTGGGAGAATAGTCATGATGCTGACGATAAACGGCCGCAGGAAACCTATTTGCCAAAGGTTGTGCAGTTCGTCCAGGGTCAGGAAAAGCTGGGCCGGCTGACCTATAATGTCGTTGCGGATAATAATGCGGAAGATATGGGAAAAAATTGGCTGAAAGCTGCCGGCATCGAGGGCATCCCTTCATCCTTCGTTATTCAAAACGGGAAGATCGCCTGGATCGGGCACCCCTATTATCTGGATTCTATCCTGGCGGCAGTGAACGCGGGAAAATTTGATGTCGAAGGTACGGTGAAGAAGATCAACGAGGAGAAGCAAAAGCGGCTGAAGATGGATGCGCAACTGGCAGAAGGACAGCGATTGTATAAAGGGGCTGTGGATGCGAAGGACTACGACAGGGCGTTGTTGCTGATCGATACGGCGGTAGCCCGGTATCCCAATTTTTCCTACCGGTTTGCGGAAGATAAATGGAAGATCCTACGGGAACATTATGGGGACGATCAAGTCCTTGCCTATGGCCAGGTGTTGGAGAAGGACCGTTTACTGGGTCAACTAGTCGTCCTTTGGCTGTATATGGATAAGGAGCAGCAGTCTCAGCGGTTGAAGGAGTTTGCCATCGAGGCATGTAAGCGGATGGACCCGAAGGGGGGAATTACCGGGTATGGAATTACCTGTCGGACCTACAGGCAAGGGCGGGACATTATGGTGATGCGGCAGCGAGCGCCAGGAAGGCTGCCGAGGTGGCGAAAGCGGATATGAATGGCAAGAATTTTAATGGGGATGTGACGCAGATGGATATTGACGGATTCATCGAAAAGGCGGCCGGCTACCAGAAAAAAGCGGATGAAGAGCAGCATAAATAACCGTTAATGCAATATTGTTACGGACAAAAACAGAAGCGTATGAGGTGTTTAATGATAATGGCATCCCTGATGATCGGGATTGCCGCGAGTGCGCAGATATTGAAGCCGGTGAAGCTGGAGCTATGGGGCGAAAAAGGTAAGTGAGACGGAGGCGATCGTTTTTCTCCGCGCGACGATCGATTCGGGATGGCATGTGTATTCGCAGCATATGAAGGAGGGTGGGCCCATTCCTACGAGTTTTACGTTTGACAAGTCGGCTGACTATTCGTTGGATGGAAAGACAGTTGAGCCCAGGCCGACGACGCGTATGGAAAAGGTATTCGGGATGAATGTCAGCTATTTCGAGCGGAGCGTGATCTTTCAGCAGAAGGTGAAGCTGAAGAAAGGTTCGGCGACGGTGACGGGTAAGCTCGGCTATATGACCTGTAATGATAAAGAATGTCTTCCTCCTGATGACGTAAGATTCAGCATTCCGATCAATTAAACCGGACTATATCAAATGATACGAAAATTTCTGGTATGCCTCCTGCTGGCGTGCTCCGGCGGAGCTTTTGCCCAGACGCCGAGAGTGGTGGAGAAGATCGAGAAGAAGGTGTTTGTGCAGGATACGACGGGGGTGAATTTTACGGACATAAAGACCGATACGGCGGCAGCTGCGGCAGTCGTGCCTGTGTCGACGATCCAGGTGTTGAAGCCGGCTGCGGCTCCCGTCCATCTTACGCTATGGATGATTTTTTTAGAAGGAATTGCCGGCGGCTTTGCCGCACTGCTGATGCCCTGTATATTCCCCATGCTGCCGATGACGGTTAGTTTTTTTACAAAAGGGGGTGCGAAAGGGAAGGGTGTTGACCGGGCGATGTTGTATGGCGTCAGTATCATAGGTATTTACGTGGGGTTGGGGTTGATCGTGACGGGTCTGTTTGGCGCGGATGCGATGAATAGTCTGTCTACGAATGGGATTTTTAACTTTTGTTTCTTTTTGCTGCTGGTTGTGTTCGCCGCGTCATTTCTGGGCGGCTTTGAGCTGACGCTGTCGCCTGGCATTGTCAATAGGATTGGGGCAAGGTCGGGCGGTAGTGGGTTTGCCGGTATCTTCTTTATGGCGGCGACGTTGGCGGTGGTATCTTTTAGCTGCACGGGGCCGATCATCGGGACCCTGTTGGTACAGACGGCGACGACCGGGGCGGTGCTGGGACCGGCGACGGGGATGGCTGGGTTTTCGTTAGCCCTTGCGTTGCCGTTCACGCTGTTTGCGATGTTCCCGGGGTGGTTGCGAAGGCTGCCACGTTCGGGAGGCTGGCTGAATAGTGTAAAAGCTGGTGTTGGGATTTCTGGAACTGGCGTTTGCGTTGAAATTTTTGAGCAATGTTGATCTGGCCTATCACTGGCATTGGTTTGACCGGGAGGTCTTTCTGGTGTTGTGGATCGCGATCTTTACGCTGATGGGGTTGTATTTACTGGGTAAGATTACGTTTAGCCATGATAGTCCGGTGGTGCACGTGTCCGTGACACGGCTTTTCCTTTCGATTGTGGTGTTCGCGTTTACGATGTACCTGGTGCCTGGGCTTTGGGGCGCGCCGCTGAAGGCGGTGAGCGCTTTTCTGCCACCGATGTCCACGCAGGACTTTGACTTGTCTGCGATCGGGGAGGTTGGGGGGACACCCAATGTTGCAGCTTCCGATGTTACACCGCATAAGTATGCCGATTTGTTTGACAAGCCGAAGGGGTTTCATCCTTTTTTCGACTATGACGAGGCGGTTGCGGCGGCCCGGCAAAGCCGTAAGCCGGTGATGATCGATTTTACCGGTCATGCGTGTGTGAATTGCCGGAAGATGGAAGCCAATGTATGGACTGACCCGCGGGTGCGTCAACGAATCAATGAAGACTATGTCCTTGTCCAACTGTATGTGGATGATAAGACGGACCTGGCTGCCGCGGACAGGGCGATCACTGCCGGCGGTAGGCAACTGACGACGATTGGGGCAAAGTGGAGCTATTTGCAGACGTCGAAGTTCGGAGCCAATTCTCAGCCGTATTATGTATTGCTGGACCCTATGAGCGGCCGGCCGCTGGTGTCGCCGCAAGGGGCGGATTATGATCCGGATGAATATCTGAAATATCTGGATAGCGGCCTGTTCAGATATAAAGAAAGGGTAAGGCCGTGATAGTGTTTCTCATGTGAGCGGCTCATGTCTATGGGCCGCTGTTTTGAAATTAAAAATATACCATTAATGACGGTTCTTGAATTGAAGAATATTCACAAGGCATATGGGACGACCAGGGCCCTGAACGGCGTCAGTTGCAGCATACCTGCCGGCTCGATCTTCGGCATTCTGGGACCAAATGGAAGCGGTAAGACCACCTTGCTGGGGATCGTTCTCGATGTCCTGAAGGCTGACGGAGGTTCGTTCAGCTGGTTTGGGCATCCGGGGAACGAGGGGCGCCGGGAGAAGATCGGTGCGCTCCTGGAGACGCCGAACTTCTATCATTATTTATCCGGTAGGCGCAATCTGGAGATTACCCGGCGGATCAGTAAAAGGGGTACTCCGGAAGATATTGACCAGGTGCTGAGAAAGGCGCGTCTGGCGGCACGGGCGAACAGCCGGTTTAGCACATACAGTCTGGGGATGAAGCAACGGCTGGCGATCGCGGGTGCATTATTGGGAGCGCCGAGCGTGCTGGTGCTGGATGAGCCCACGAATGGTCTGGACCCGGAGGGGATCGCTGAGATCCGCGAGATGATCATCGATCTCCGGGCGCAGGGACATACGATCATTATCGCCAGTCACCTGCTTGATGAGGTCGAAAAGGTATGTACGCACGCTGCGATCATAAAGAATGGCAACCTTATTACGTCGGGTGCCATCGGAGAGATACTGCGGGACCATGATCTGGTGGAACTGGCGGCGAAGGACATGCGTGCGCTTGGCAAAACGATGGAGGTGTTCCCCGGTATGCTGCACTACGAGGTCAATAAGGATGTAGTTCTTGCGGCTTTTGCCAGGAACTCGGTCGACCTTGAACGGGTCAATGAATTTTGTTATAAACGGGGGTGATACTGACACATATCAATGTGCAGAAGCAGCGGCTGGAGGAACGCTTTTTCGAATTAACCCAAAACGAATCAAAGTAATGTTGGACATCGTTAAAATAGAGTGGCTTAAGCTCAGATATTATTCGGCTTTCTGGTGGATTCTGGGGATTACGGCCCTGACGTATCCCGGACTGAATGCGATTATGCTGGCGATCTATCATAAGGCGTTCTCGACAATGAAAACGCCGGAGGAGAAGGGAAAGCTGATGATCGGAAACCCGTTTGGGTTCAACGAGGTCTGGCATACGGTAGGTTACTTTTCTTCCTGGTTCGTCTTTGTTCCCGCGATACTGGTGATCATGCTGATCACGAATGAATACACGTTTAAGACGCATCGGCAGAACGTCATTGATGGTTGGAGGAGGAGGGATTTTATAATGGGCAAGTTGCTGGACGTGGGTTTTGTCGCCGGGCTTATCACGCTGATCTATATTGCTGCTTGTGTGACCATCGGGCTGGAGAATACTGCTGCCGGTGACCAGCGGGGGAGAGCAGGATTGTGTATGTTGGTTATTTTTTGTTGCAGACGTTCTCTCAGCTCTCTATTGCCTTTCTGATCGGGTTTTTGTTGCGGAGTGCGGCGATGTCGCTGGGGCTGTTCATTTTTAGTAGTTTGATCTTAGAACCGTTGCTTCGGCCGCGCGTTGCGGGCTACGGGAACGAATGCGGGTCATTTTCTGCCTTTTGAAGTGTCGAACAGGTTGATCCCGCCGCCGGTGTTTTGGGGAAAGATCGACCCGGCCGAATATCAGCGGTCGATGGCTGAGACCGGTCATCATGTGATCTACACGGTTGTATTTACCGCGGCGGTCTGGATGTTATGTTTTCGATTGAACAGTCGGAGGGATCTGTAAGACGAACGCCGGGGGTCTGTTTCAGTCAGCCTTTCAAATGAAAAGCCCCAATCTCTTGATCGGGGCCTCGTACCGAGGACGGGAATCGAACCCGTACTCACATTGCTGCGAACAGGATTTTAAGTCCGGCGCGTCTACCAGTTCCGCCACCTCGGTAACGTTTCGCAGTAAGATCTGGCCATTGAATCGTGCGACTTATCAAAGATAAGCCTAAACAAAAATTCCACCTGGTATTAACCGATGGAATTTTGAAGAGCGGAAGACGAGGCTCGAACCCGCGACCTCAACCTTGGCAAGGTTGCGCTCTACCAACTGAGCTACTTCCGCATTGAAGAATTTATAGAAAGAACTTCACTTTTTTCCCTTTGATTGCACCTGTTTTCGCTGCTACAATTCTAATTGGGGGTGCGAAGATATGGAAAGTATTATTCCTGCAAAATTTTTTTAATCTATTTGTACTGAGGGGTGTACAGGGTGTTGCCGGGGACGTTGACCTGAGGCTTGCCCTTGTAACGGTGCTGGTACAGACCATAAGAGCCACCGATCAGCAGTGCAACCATACAGAATACACTGGAGGTAAAAAGGAAGACGGAAGAGTCTACCCAGCTGTTGGCAAAGTCCTTTAGTTTCGGGTCTTTTATCTCTATTGGTTGGTCTAATTGTTGATCCATAGTGATTTAATTGCTTTGCAAAGGTAGGGATTCGATTGAAAAATCAGCCTCTGCGCGGCACAATTTCTGTAAAAGTTTTCTTGCCTTTTACAAAGTATTGCCAGACAACGCTCCCCGTATACCAGCCTTGTAAGGCCGCGCGTCTTTTTTTGGGAAAACGCTTTTTTGCGGTGGAAGATGGCCCATCGGAGGGAAGGCGATATGGGCTGCCGGATTGCCCAGAAGTAGATTGCCTCGCCGGCAAACAATGATTTCCAAGCAGATATGGAGTCGAGGAGGAAACGAAACGGGAGTTTCCAGATGGCCTGTTCGAGGGGCAGGTTCTTGGCCATCATGATGAGGTTGTTCCGGAAGTTGAGCTTGACCTTCCGTTCGTTGCCCTTGGGCAGGGTCCCTCCCCCACGTGAAAGACGGTAGATTTGGGACAGCTGTATACCTTATACCCCGCCAGCTGGAGGCGCCAGCAGAGGTCGATCTCCTCCTGGTGGGCGAAGAAATAATTGTCCAGCCCGCCCAGCTCGTGATAGAGCCGCGCTCTGATAAACATAGCCGCTCCGCTGGCCCAGAAGATGGGCTCGGACTTGTCGTACTGGCCTTCGTCCTTTTCGCAGACGTCGAATATGCGGCCCTTTGCGAAGGGATACCCCAGATGGTCGAGCCATCCACCCGCCGCACCGGCGTATTCGAATAACCCGCGGTCGGCATACATCCTGATCTTTGGCTGACAGGCGCCGATGGAAGGGTTGCACTCCATCAGCTCGATAACCGGCTCGATCCAGCCTTTTTGCGACTTCGACGTCGGAGTTCAACAGCACGTAGTAGTCGCTTTTTACCTGCTTTAACGCTTCGTTATAACCGCCGGCGAAACCATAATTGCGGTCGAGACGGATGATGCGGACGCTGGGGTATTTTTCCTGCAGAAAGGGAATGGAATCGTCGGTAGAATCGTTGTCGGCAACAACTGACTTCGACGCCTTCACCGGCGCTGGCCGTCACAAAGGGTAAGAAATCGTTCCAGGTATTTACGTCCGTTCCAGTTGAGGATAACAACAGCTATTGTTGGCGTCATGGTCCCAAAAATAAGGGAATAGGCATAAATTCGGTCCATGATTCGGTCAATGCTTAACTGGAGGTCCCTTCTGGCCCTTGTTGCCATCGTAATTGTGAGCGCCACTATTATTTATTCACAATATCTGGCCAGGAAGATCGCCGCGGACGAGCGGCAGAAAATGGAGCTGTGGGTTGACGCGAGCAAGTCGATGCTGAGCAACCCCGGCATGGACATGACTCTGCCGAATCTTATCCGCAACGGGCAGCAGTCCATACCCATTATCGAAACCAACGAAAAGGACAGTATCACGGGGTTTGTCAATCTGGATACGGCGAGGGCTGCGCATGACAAGGGGTATCTGTACAGAAGACTCCGGAGCTTCAGGGCCGAGAATCAGCCTCTGATCATGAAACTTTCTGATAGCCCCTATATCGCCAACCGATATTATTATGGCCATACCACGCTGCTCGACGAGGTCCGCTACTATCCGCTGGTGCAGCTGTTAATTGTTGCGCTGTTCATCTTCTTTACGCTGTATTCTATCACTATCCGGAATAAGGCCACGCAGAATCAGCTGTGGGCGGGTATGGCGAAAGAGACTGCGCATCAGCGCTGGGGACGCCTGTTTCTTCTCTGGAGGGATGGGTGGAGATGCTGAAGGAAAGCGATCTGGACCCGAAGACGGTGGTGGAGATACAGAAGGATGTGGACAGACTGAAACTGGTCTCCGACAGATTTGGAAAGATCGGGAGTAAGCCGCAGCTGGAGGAGAAGGATGTGGTTGTCCAGGTTCGTAATATGATGGAGTATATCCGGAAGAGGGCTGCGGGCAGGGTACAGTTCAGCCTGCGGGGGCCGGGGGGGATCGGGTGAAGGAGTTGGGGGACGGACCGGAGAAGCTTCGGGGGCTGTGGCCGGGGAAAGTGTGAGGGGATTAGCGGGGGAGGGCCCCGGGGGTGTGGCCGGGGGAAGGGGGGATGGGACACTGTATGCGCGGATCTCGGGGCCGCTGTTCGACTGGGTGATCGAAAATTTGTTGAAGAATGCGCTGGATGCGATGGAAGGGAAGGGGAATATTTCGGTGACGATACAGGAGAATGAAAAGGAGATACTGATCGATGTCGCGGATACGGGGAAGGGGATCGCGGCGAAGAATCTGCAGAAAGTTTTCAAACCGGGGTTTACGACGAAGAAAAGGGGATGGGGGCTGGGACTTAGTTTGTCCAAGCGTATTATAGAACAGTATCATAAGGGGCAGTTGTATGTGAAGCAGTCGGAGCCAGGGAAGGGGACGACGTTCAGGATCGTGCTGAAGAAGTGAGGTGGGTTGGGGGCCGCGGAGGGGTTGATGGTGAAGCCGGTGGGACGGATTGAGCCTGGAGCCGCGATAGGGTGGAGTGGTTGAGGCCGGTGAGATGGATGATCGTGAAAGTAGAGTTGAAAAAATAGCGGGGTCTTTTGAAATATTGAATTGAAAACCGTAGTTTTGCAGCCACTTCAAAATTTCGAACCGGGGAGCCGGTATGGATGCGTGGGTGGCGAAATTGGTGAGACGCACTACTTTGAGGTGGTAGCGCTCGAAAGGGGCGTGTGAGTTCGAATCTCATCCCGCGCACAGAATAACGGTCTGACTATCAGACCGTTTTCGTTTTTAAAAAACTACAGTGACCGAAACAGTGACCAAACATTGGCTAAGTACGGAAAATATCGCGCTCCGCGCCTTTACAAAGGCGCACGGTGGTGAATTGAATATCAATTCCGCGTGCTCGAGTGTGTCCGTCACTTACACAAGAACAAGAAATGGGAGAAGTTTCGGGTCTTCGAAGACATTAACCGCTACAAGTCGGACGAGTACGCCCAGGCATTACTGACGGCTGTCAACTTCGCGCTAAAGGAAGGCTTTGACCCCTTCGAGTACGAAAAACAGTTCCAAGAGCAAGTCCGGGAGCAAATCGCCCCGGCGTCGATCAAAAACAAGGTTTGGACGATCATGCAAGGGCTGAGTTTTTTCCTGCAAAAATGGGAGAAGCGTGACAATGAGAGGGCAACGCTCCGCCGTTACCAACACCCTATTGAGTTATTGACCGAATGGTTGACCGTCCGCAAACTCCAAAACCAACCGCTCGATATCCTGACCGATGAGCATATCGAGGCATTTTTGGAAGAACACAAGGAGCGGCTGACATGGAGCAAACGAACCTACAATAATCACAAAGAGCTTTTTGCAGACGATCTTCAAATTCCTGGTTGATAAGGGGCTGATGAAATCCAATCCCTGTATCGGGGTGGCTTTGAAGAAGACCAAGTCGCAAAACCATAAATATTACGATCAACGGAGATTTGAGACGATCCGGGATTTGCTCAAAAAACATGATCCCGTTTTGTTCCTCGCTGCAAGGCTTGTTTATTACCTCTGTATCCGTTCCGACAAGGAGCTGAAATACTTCAAGGTCGCCAATATCTTTTTGGATCGTAAGCAAAGTGCTGATAAGGGCAGACGATAGCAAAACGGATAGCGATAGATATATTCCCATTGCCGACGAGATTTTGCCCGACCTGGAATATTTGGCGAAGAACTACCCGCCAGAATATTTTGTGATCGGTGCTGACTCAAAGAATAGGTTGTTCGGGAGAACAAACCCGGCAAAATACTGTTCAGGCGGATTTTCCTGTCAGCGCGTTTTGCGAAAATCAAGCAACTGGCCGTATTTACGAGTGATCACATGCTATACGGGTTAAGCATTCACTGATTATCTATTTAAAGAGTGACGGTGGTAACGACCCGAATATCATGCAGCTTACGGTACATACGACATATGAGGCATATTCCGCGTATTTGCGCGACCTTGGTAGGGAAGGTGACCCTGACGCTGTCAATCAGAGCAGTCGGAAGTTTTAAGACCTTATTTCAATAAGATCTGTGCTGGCCGGTTAATGTTATCGAAGCGTAAGAAATCAGTTATGACAAAAGTTTTGTGGTTTTCCTAGCCATATATACCCACTTTCAAGGCATGGTATTCCTTTCAAGCATCTGGTATTGAACTAAGTATTATCTTTCAACTTTACCGCGGAATACAAAATACAAAAATACTAACTTTATTAGTATTTTTGAATAATTTTGAGTAATTTGTTTAGTATGGCTACTTCTTATCCCAAAATAGATCAATTAATTAATCGGCTTGGTTTATCGCAAGGTGGTGGATTATATTATTTTCATCAATCTCACTGGCAAGAGAATGGGTTCTCTTATCGCGTAAAAAAGGCGCTTGAGGCCATCGAAGCCATATGCTTTTTATTCGATAAACGATGAGCCTTTTTTGCTATTTTTTGCTGCGGACAATGCACAAGAAATCGAGAAAATTCACAATCAAGCACTGGAATTTTCAAGCACCAGTAGTTATTATTGACAATGGTAATGAATGGCAAATTTATAACGGCTTTTCTCTCTCAAAAAACAAGATCTTCTTAGACAAGCTAACTGATGAAGGCCACATTGAGGATTTTTCCTTTTGGAATCTTCATTCGGGTAAAACATGGGAAAAATATAGTAGCGCATTCAAAAAAAGCGCCTCGATACTTATTTGCTTGAAAATATTTCAGCAGCAATAGAATTACTTCGTGACGAAGGACTAAATCGGGAAGCGGCAAATAGCGTCATCGGACGATTAATTTTTACCCGCTATTTGATCGACAGAGGTGTTGAACTTGATCCTAAGATTATTAAGAAAAATGCTGAACGTGAAAGTTTTTTAGAACTTATTTTAACACCTCAAAAATTATACTCCTTTTTTACTTATCTACAAGATGAATTTAATGGTCATTTATTCCCTGTCACCAAGGAAGAAAAAAACAAATTTAATACTAAGCATTCAAAGATTTTGTATAATCTTTTTAGCGGCGATGACTTAAAAACTGGACAAACCAGCCTATTCAATTTGTATGATTTTAATATTATACCCATTGAATTAATTAGTAACATATATGAACGGTTTATTGGCAAAAGACGAACGAGACTCTTCTCAATCATTCTATACACCGTCTTTCTTAGTAGACTATATTTTAAAAGATACCGTCAGAAGAGTTCTTGAAGAGCAACTCTTCATGTAAAGTCTTGGACCCACAGCTCGCGGTTCAGGAATTTTTCTTGTAGAAACCCTTAGAAAGATAATAGAGAAAAATCTTTCAAATAAAAAAGCTATTAGCGACGATAAACTAAAAGAACTTCTAACATCAAATATTTTCGGAATCGATAGAGAAATAAATGCTATTAATGTAGCTATCTTTTCACTTTATTTGACGCTTTTAGACTATAAGAACCCAAAAGAAATCAAGAATTTCAAATTCCCACCACTACGAGATAGCAATTTCTTTGAACTTAATTTTTTCGCATCAAGTTTGTTGAAAAAAATAGAAGGTAAAAAGTTTGATTTTATAATAGGAAATCCACCGTGGAAAAGTATAACCGGAGATTCCGAACATGCTCAATTTGTAAATTCCTATTCTCATATTATTAGCGATTTTCAAATTGCACAAAGTTTTATTGTAAACATCAAAAATTTTAGTAGTCCAAAGACAAAATGTGCCTTTGTAATTACAAGTAAAATACTTTATAACCTTCAAGCGCAAAATTTTAGAAAGTATTTTCTAGAAAATTATAAAGTGTTTTCCGTATTGGAATTGTCTTCCGTTAGAGAATTGATTTTTAAGGGCGCAATCGGACCTAGTGCGGTTATTTTTTTTCAATATTGTAATGACAAAACGGCCAATTTAGGAAATGTAGTTCATCATATTTCAGTTAAAGCCCAATCGCCACTTCGAGCTATTCAAAAATATTGTTATTGAAAAATTTGATTATAAGAAGATTCTGCAAAAATATTTTTATGAATATGATTGGGCATGGAAAGTTTTCGTGTATGGAAATATACTTGACTTCCTCTTTTAAAGAGATTAAAAACTGAGTATGATAATATTAATAAAGTAATCAGTGAGCACAATCTAAAAGCTAGGCAGGGTGTCCAGATTGGCGGCGGTGATAAAAATGACTCAAGCCATTTGGTAGGATTTCCGTTCATTGATACGTCAAAAAGCAAAAAGCAGCTTCGTAGATTTTATATTGATTTTAAAAATGCATCAAAATGGAATTTAAAAAAGATTCACAGACCTCGTGATCCTCAAGTATTCAATCCGCCAGCTTTATTAATTAAAAAGGGGCTTACAACTGATTTTGAGCTTGTTTCAGCCGTTAGTGAAAAGCGTTGTGTTTTTACTGATTCAATAACTGCCATAAGAGGTACAAGTAAGCAAAAAGATCTTTTAAGATCGCTAGAAGGCTGCATTAATTCTAGACTTTTCCCTTATTTCACACTAATGACAGGAACATCTACTGGCATTGAACGAGAACAAGCTCATAATGAAGATGAAAAATTTCTGTTTCCGGTATTGATTAATAATGAAATTTCTTCCTCGGGTCAAAGAAATTGAGATTCTTACAAAAAAATATGAAGAGTCTACATTTAAAGATGATTTTTTGCAGGCTGAAATTGAAGAAAAAGAAAAACAGCTTAATATATCTTTGTTCAAGTTATATGATTTTTCTCAAGATGAACAAGATTTGATTTCTTACGTAAATGATATTTCAATCCCTTTATTTAGAGGCGAAATATCCCCGTACTCCACCGTCAAAAATATATCTTCGATCAAACAGTATACATCAGTTTTCCAAAAATACTTTCTGAAACGATATAATAAGCAAGGTGAACATTTCAAAATCGATGTATATTTCAAGCGATATTTCTTAGCAATACACTTTCGAATTGTATCTGAAAAGCCACAAGCTGTTACTACAGATGAATCTTTAAACGACAACCAGCAGTTCTTTACAACTATCAACCGAATTTTTTCGACGCCGGAAAAAATCACTAATGATCTTTTCATGCAGAAAGATATTAAGGGTTTCGAGAGCGATTCTTTTTACGTTATAAAGCCAAATGAAGCAAAAAACTGGCATCCAGCAGTTGCCCATTTAGACTTAATGGAGTTTGTCGAAGCTATTTTAAAAAGAATGCCAAACCCCCAATGATACTCAAATGAATAGTTCATTAGACGCCTCCATATTTTCCTTTGGTGATGGATTTCATGCAATGTACTTGCAAGAAGCAATGAACATGCTTGCGACTGGATTTAGTCGCGTAAGTGCGGAAATAAAATATAATGATGACTACAATGAGAATAGTCTTCGAGATGACTTAGTTAGGCATATCCCCGCAAAGAGGGAAGGGATTGTGCTAACTTTCGATACTGAGTCTAGAAACCTTGATAAAGATAACGTCCGGATTGATATAACAATAATTACGTTAGAGGTTCTAAGTCAGCCATCGAATGACTTTGACAAAAGAATAACGATTGAATGTAAAATTATCGGTGTTGATCAATACATAAATAGAAATGGAATAATAAGTTACGTGGAAGGGAAATACGCCTCACAACTTTCAGTGGCTGGTATGATCGGATTTATTTTTAAGGGATCGCCTGAATCCGTCAAAGAGGCAATAAATGAAAAACTGAAGAATCATAGTTCCATTAAGACTATTTCTTTTTTTGGAGTATAACGAATTAGAAAACAAGTTTCCAGCTTCTTACAAGTCGACCCATAAAAGAAATAATAAGTTAGCCCCCATTGATCTTTTTCATCTACTATTAGATTATTCCAATACTGTAGAAATAAAAATTAGGTAATCTTTTTCCAAACCTGATAGCTTATATTTAGCTGCGTTTATCCGTAATCAAAAGGCAAAACATTGAGTATAGAAATCTTTTTTACTCCTAAAGCAGCCACTCAACATGCTTTGAAGAAATTTATCCAAGGAGAAGGATTTGTAAGGGCTAAATGGTTTCTGAACGCACTTCCAGACGGCGGCTTAGGGTATAGTTGGTTTAGTCCCGAGAAGTATCACTCTTTGGATGGAGTAGAAGCGATCGTTTATCCGGAAGAAAAAGCAGGCCACCCCAAGAAGTGGAAGCTTCACTTAAGGACACGTGCGGGCGCAAGTGCTGTAGATATCGAAAAGCAAAAATAATGTAGCTCGTAAAGCAAGGCAACAATTCGGAGGTTCATTTTACAACGATCACGAAGGAACAAACATTTATACAAAAATCGATCCCTCTTCCTTAATAACAATCGAGGAAGCAGGGATTGCTATGGCCTACGAGCGAGTAAAAAGGCAAATCTATCAGCTAAAGGGCGCGATAGATGATTATGAAAGCTTCCCTTAGTATGTAGCGGTTTTAAACATAGATTCCCATGTATTTTCTTCGTCCTGTTGGAATGTGGGAAATGCGACGTCCGGGTCTTGTGCGTTTGGGCATTTACCATATTTCAACAGGAACCCCCGGGTGTTTTATATCCGAGAGAGCTATGAGGTCGTTCGTTGTTATATATCCAGATCCAGGCTTGCGTTATTAGTCTTGCCTGGGCCAGAGTATCAAAAGCATAGTTATCAAGTACTTCTTCCCGGTAAGTTCGGTTGAACCTTTTCTACGTAGCCATTTTGATGCGGCTTTCCCTTCTGTATAAAGATCAGCCCGATACCGTTGGCATTCGCCCAATCATGTAATGCCTGCGATACATATTCCGGGCCGTTATCACACCTGATCCATTTGGGTTTACCTCTCCATTCGATCACGTTGTCCAGCTTCACGGATGATCCGGGGACCCGGCAGACTGGTATCCAGAGTAATGTTCAAGGCCTCCCGGTTAAATTCGTCGATCACGTTGAAGGACCGGAATGGCCTTCCGCCAATCAATCCGTCGTGCATAAAATCCATTGACCAATGGAGGTTAGGCCGGATCGGTTGGGCGAGTGGCTCTAAAATCCTCGCCGGCAGCCGTTTTTTGTGCTTCCGACGCAAGTTCAGCTTCATATCGGTATAGATCCGATAGACACGTTTGTGATTGTCTTTATACTCCAGCAACCGCAGGCGCTCGAACATCATCCAAAAGCCCCAACGGTTGTGCTGGATAGCCATCGTCGACAGCGCTTGCCGGATCGGTTCGTCATCACTGGAAATGTGCCTTATAATAATACATTGAACAGTGCGTGCCAAAGAGCTTACAGGCCTGCCGAATGCTGATCTTGTGTTCCTCGTGGACATAAGTGATCAGTTCTCGCTTTTCAGCAGGCCCTAGAGCTTTTTTCGATCACATCTTTGAGTACCGTAATATGCAATGTCTGCTCGGCAACGATCTTCTTGTATTGAGCCAGTTCGGACTCAAGCTCCTTCATCCGCTTAACCTGGTTGATCTCCAGGCCCGAATACTTGGTCTTCCATCCATAAAAGCTGCCCTGGCTGATCCCATGGCTCCGGCAGATATCAGCCACCGACTTGCCCGATTCTTGTTCCTTTAAAATGCCAATTATCTGGCTCTCCGTAAACTTTGTCTTTTTCATTTTGCTTCCCAATTTTAGCGATTAATTTTCAAATTACATCGCTACAGTTTTGGGGAAGCCTTCACATGAACTTTCAAAATTTCGAGCAAGCCAATAAATCTTTTAAAGACTTTCTGGGATTTGAATTATATCCAATTTTAATTATAAAACGTAAATCTTATAAAACCACGGGTAAAATATACGATCAACTAATTGAAATAATTGAACGCCGACATGGTGTTGTACATAGATTTGAGTTCGGAGTAGATATAGATAAGGAAAAATTCCTTCATTATTTGCATGTAATGAATAATGTCGTCGACCTTATTACGGCAAGCATAGACAAAAATAAAAAATACAATGTTAGAAAAAGGTCGGACTACTACCGCTTGAAAATGTAGTACTTCCCAAAGCCGTAGTCTAATTTTTATCTTAATTTGCTCAAATAGTGGCCGAAACAGTTACCAATTCAGTGACTAAAGATGCGTTAAATTATATTTACGTGAATTTGTAATAAACTAAATACCAATGAATAAGGCGACTAAGAAGGTGCCGAGAGAAATTCGAATCTCATCCCGCGCACTTAGGTAGATTTTTAGGGCCTTGTAAACGAATGGTTTACAAGGCTTTTTTTGATTGCAGGGGTGACAGCGCAGTCGAAAAAAGTGTGCCTTAATAGCCGGGGTTCTGGATAACATTATTATACTCAAGCTCTTCTGCGGAATAGGAAAGATCAATTTATTCGGATCGATTATCTTCGGATTCAGGCGTTGCATAGTCGCAAATGGCAATCTCTTCAACGCCAGCCAGTCTACCCCATTTTCGTAAATAAAATTCCGCATGTACTCTTTGACGATTTCCAGTTGCAACGCCTCCGGCGTTGTCGCCTCGTCTACCGCAGCAAGTTCCGTGACACCGGCACCCGCATGAGACATAACGGTTTTAAGCAGCATTTTAGCAACACCCGGATCAACACCGGAAAGAGCAATAGCCTCGGCTTCCAACAGATATGCCTCTGTCAAACGGAAAGCATAGCAATTGACACTTAATGGTGGCGTCACTGGATAACGGGGCCGATCGGCGCATATTTTGTGATCTTTATATAAGGTGAGTAGGGTTGTTATCCGTTGTGTACAACCACTGGTTACGGCCATCATCCCTGATCAGGCTTAAAAGCGAGTCTGTGGGCCGCCAGTAAAAATTTGCCCATTTATAATTTTCGCCGTTATATGGCTGAATAGCCAGCATGACCTCTTTGCTTAGAATAGCCCCTGGTCCGGAATAGATCTTTAAGACTGTCCTCAAGGACAAAAGGCCCGTTGGCAATAATATCCTTTGTCAGGGTGATCACCTGATCAAGATCCCCTGCCGCTCCCTTGTTCATCAGCACACGCGCTTTCAGTAATTTGGCATCCCAGACATTGGCAAGATAGATCGTCGAATTCAATGACGGCAGCGCATGAATGGCGATGTCCAGGTCGGCGAGAATGGAGGTATAGGCGGCCGATACGCTGCTCCGTGGCAAATTCACCGTGGCGGCCGTTACAAAGTTATCCCTTAAGATGATGCCGTACTTGCTGGATGGGTCCCGGTATTGGGCAGAGTACCACAGCAGCTCCGCATTTCCAAAAGCCCGCAGAAATCTGGCTTCAGCCAGCATCTGTTGTTTTGCCCCATCCGGAATGGCACTGACCGGGCTGACATTTTCTATAAATCCATTGGCGGCATTGACAAGGCTAAACCCGTATACCCAGGCGGAATCGATCGCATAATAGGAAGGACTGAATTGGAAATCCGGCACGGCGGGAGCATTTTCAGGATCATAAATAGACCCCGCCATTTGGGACGGAACATACTCAAATATATCCGTCCATTTTGTACTGAGATTGCCCTGATCGTCGAAACTACCATTGGCAAACCGGTAATAAACGCCGACCAGCACACACGCTGAGCCGAGGCCTGGTCCTTTATCACATCTCCATCTACGTTCGCATTGTCCGGAAATACCTGGAGGTCTTTTTTACAGGCGCCGGGCAACAGGCCAATGGCCAGAAAGATCGATATTTTAATAAGATCATGTTTCATTGGAACGCTGCTTTTAATCCGATGGAAAAGTTCTCACGGCAGGGTAGATACCCGCATCGATGTAGCCGCCATTGACGCTATAGGCGTCGTCGGATGTCTCCGGATCGCTGCCAGGATACTTCCGTAATGGTAAAAAGGTTGGTCGCCGACACAAAGAGCCGCAGGGCCTTGATCGCGGTCTTTATCTTCAGATCAGGTTGACTCAGTTGATAGTTCAGCACAAGGCTTCTCAACTTGAAGAACGGAGAACCGAAGACGTCCAGGTTGGTGGGGAATGAGAGCGGGGCATCGAGATCCAGCCTTGGCGAACGGGAAGACGTATGGCTGGGCGTATATCGGTCGAGCATGGACACGACAGAATTGGCTATGCTGTAGAACGAATGACTGGTGACACTTTCCGTCCAGAGCAAATGGCCGCCGTGTGAGAAGGTGAAAAAACACTGCAGGCCCCACCGCCTATAGCCAATCTCCTGTGTCATGCCCCCATAATATTCCGGAGCTCCTTTGCCCAGTATCACATTGTGCTGCGGGAACTGGAAGCCAAGGGCTGCTGTAGAAGTATCTAGCTTGAACATGGCGTCGCCGATGTGAGGCGGCGAGAATCCCCTGTCTGGTGCCTGTATGCCTCCGCCTCCGCCTGGGACTTTATGATGCCGGTGATGTAAGATCCTGTGATCAGACCCAGCGGCTGTCCTTTTATCAGCGCCGTATTTCCCCAGGTGCCGATGCTTTGAAGACCATTGGCCTGGCCGGTGGTCTCCGAGCCGCTTGCGCTGGTTATCTGTGTCAGATCTGCAGTGGAACTCAGGTCAGTGACCAGGCTTTTGTTCCAGGTGACGTTGACAGTCATGCTCCATTTGACATTCCTGCTTCGCACAATATCCCCGCCGATACGTAACTCAAAACCCCGGTTCCGGATCCCTGCGGCGTTCTGCGCCAGGATCGGGTAGGTGCTACTTGGCGAAATGGGCAGCGATAAGATGGCATTGCTTGTATGCCGGTTGTAATAGTCCATCGTGGCATATAGCCGGTCCTGAAACAGCGAAATATCCATCCCGATGTCGGCCGACTTTGTGATCTCCGGTTCGACGATCTCATTGCCGAGGATCGTGGGTATCAGACCGCTGCTACCCCCATACGTAACAGAAGTATATAAGGTGTGTTTTGTCTGATCGCCGATGTTCTGATTCCCCGTTAGTCCATAGCTTCCCCTTATTTTCAGGTCCGTTAACCACCGGGCCCGGGACAGAAAAGACTCACGGGAGATCCGCCAGGCCAGCGCGCCCGAAGGGAAATAGCCATACAGCTTGTCGGAGCCGAATTTTGATGAGCCGTCGGCCCGGCCGGTAAAGGTCACCAGATATTTGTCAGCATAGCTGTAATTTGTCCTCGCATAAAAGGACAGCAGATAGCTCTGCGGGGACTTCGGTTCGTCGCCGCCAATATGGAGCATCGTGTCGGCCGAAGAGAGGTTGGTGAAGTTGTTGTTCTGGAAGCCGCCTCCTGTAGCCGTAAACCAGCTATACTTTGATGACTCATACGATTGACCAACGACGACATTCAAGACATGTTTTTGAGTAAATTGTTTGTGATAGCTGAGCGTATTTTCCAGGAGCCAGTTGGACAGCCGGCTATTGCCTTCGCTGCTCACCCCTCGGGTGTAAGAAGGTTGGCTTGCCGCCACCAGCACCTCGATATCTCCAGGAACATAATTACGTTGGTTATAACTCTGCGTGTTAATCGATACCGCGCTCCTGAACGACAGCGCCCTGGAGATCGTGTAGCCGGCCGAGAGCGTGCCCAGCAGGTTCACCGTCTTGCTATTATTCGTCGCCGTGAGCAATGCTGCGGGGTTAAGAAGACCGGTCTCTGCGGTTGCGCCTGCCAGCCAGTGATTGAAATTCGAAAGGTTCCCGGCTGCATCACGCGGTGCCAGATCCGGTCTTGCCAATAATGCCTGGGTATATTCGCCGTCTCCGATGTCCTGGCTGGTAAATCCTGCGAGAAGATTGGCAGCGATTCGAATCCGGGAGCCGATCTGATTTTCCAGGTTGAACTTTCCGGAGATACGGCGGTAATTCGTATTGTCCACAATGCCCGGCGTGTTATTGTAAGCTATGGAAGCAAAATATTTCGAAGTTTGACCGCCGCCGCTAATGGAAAGCCCGACATGGTTCGAGAAGGTAGTGCGGGTGACCTGTTTGATCCAGGCCGTATTGGCCGTACCAAACCAGGTTTGGCTCTTCAGCACAGAATCTGTAATTCCCAGGTGAAAATATGGTGGACCGCCGACGGTGTCATCCATAAAGGCATTTTGCGCCGCCTCGGTGATCAGGGTTCGATACTGGGATGCATTCAGCAATTTTGGCGTTCTGTAAGGCGTGCTTACGACAGACGAGTAAGAAAGTTGTACGCTGGGTGGCGTATTCGACCTGCCTGTTTTTGTCGTGATGATCACGACGCCGTTGGCGGCCTTTGCTCCATAGATCGCCGCGGACGAGGCGTCTTTCAGGATAGTGATGGATTCTATATCGTCCGGGTCCGGGCCGCTAAGGCTGTTGAGGCTGTTGACAAACGAAGCTGGCAAAGCCACCCTGACGCCGTTGGTCACCGACGGAGAAACATTGGTTAAAAAACCAAGCGGCGTCGGGATCTGGTAGCCAGGCATAATGAAATTGTTTCTCACCTGCACGGGTATCCCATCGACGACATACAGCGGATCATTTCCACCGAGCAGCGAGCTGGCGCCCCTGATCCTGACCCGCACCATTCCCCCCGGTGTTCCGTCGGTCTTCGTTACATCGACGCCTGCCGCCTGACCCGCAAGCGCATTGTCCACCGTAAAGAATGGGAGCGCATCCATTCCCTTTATATTCACGACCGAAACCCCGCCCGTGAGATCCTTTCTTCTGCTGCTCCCATAACCGACGACCACCACCTGTTCGGGATTTGAAGGATTTACCTCAAGCGCGACGGCCGTATGGGTCAGATCGCCGACCTTTATTTGTTTCTCCCTGTAACCGACGAAACTGACAGTAAGAATATCCCCCTTTTTTGCCTCGAGGGAATAGCTGCCGCTGCTATCCGTGACCGTTGCTTTTTCCTCCTGCCGGCTATATACGGTAACCCCTTCCATGGGATGGCCGGCTTCGTCGAAGACCCTTCCACTTGACCAACATCCGGCGTGGAGTCGCTGCCGGCGGAACAGCCCGGCCTTTGAGCAGGACATTATTCCCGAGGATCGAGAATTCGACCGGCTGTCCCCTGAAGCATTTTTCAAGCGTTTGCTCCAGGGTTGCATTCTTTATAGAAATGTTGAAAGGTGGTAGCCGTAGCTGGTCGGGTTCGTAGAGAAAAACATATTTTGTTTGTTTCTCGATGTGCGCCAGAACGGTTTGCAAAGGCGCATTCTTTTCCTGTAGCGTGATCTGGCTCACAGCCGCAACGCTCGTATGCAAAAGGATCATCGTCCATATTGTGGTCGTCCATCTCATAAGCAGGCCGTTTGGGTTGGTAAAAGAAGAAGGGACGAATGTATGTAAGTTGAGGCACCCTGATTGTGTAATGCCAATATAGGAAAAAATCCGAACAAATTTTTGCTAGCTAGCCAGTTGGACGAATACCAGCCTATAAACCAGCAGGGTTGTGTTAGCTAAACGCTTTTCCAAAGATCGATCCCAGATCGCGCATATTGGTATTGGAAACCGGGCGGGCCAACTGGAATCTGATCATGACGAACCCGTCGGACAATTATGTAAAGGTGCAAAACCTGTTATCTCCGCGAAGTACCGAAGCAAAATGATCCGGGTTGAAACACCAGTGGGGATCACGGTTTTTTCGGACACTGAGTGTTGCAAATCCGAACACCAGGGAGTCGAGGTATTTTTGCAAATCGGCGTGAATCAATTAGTTAGAGAAATGGTATTGGTTTCGCGCGGGGATGTGGGTTCCAAATTGCCAACAAATGTTCAAAAACTATTTTCGGGTCGCATGGCGGGCGCTTGTTAACAACAAGGCTTTCTCCTTTATCAATATATTCGGCCTTAGCCTGGGTATGGCCTGCAGCCTGCTGATCGTACTTTGGGTCGCCGACGAGTTGGGTACGGACAATTTTCATAAGGACGTGAGCCGGATCTATATGATGTATGAGACGGAGTCGATCGATGGCAAACGCGTGGGAGGATACTGGACGCCGGGTCTTCTTGTCCAGGAACTGAAGCGGAAGATCCCCGAGATCCAATACGGCAGCGCCATCATGGACGACGAACGGACCAACTTCGAGGTAGGCAACAAGAAAATGAAGATGGATGGACTGGATGCGGACAGCGACTACTTCAAGATCTTCAGCTATCCGCTGGTGGGAAGGCAGCGCGGAGTCAGCCCTGAACACACCCGCGTCCATCGCCATCTCCGACAAGATGGCCCGTATATTCTTTGGCAATGCCCACTCGGCCATGGGCAGGACCATCCGTTGCGAGGACCGGCGTAATTTTACCGTTGCCGCGGTATTCGCCGATGTGGCCCACAACAGCTCGCTCAAATTCGACTTCGTCATCAACTGGATGGCGTATCTGGAAGACAATCCATGGCTGAAAATTTGGGACAACAACAGTCCCAGTACCGCAATCATGCTCAGGCCGGGCGCCAATCCGGAAAGGGTGCTTGCAAAACTGGATCATTTTCTGGACGCTTATAATCATTCGTTCACAAGGGGCTTCCGTCTCGACCTGGGTATGCAGCCTTTCAATCAGGTCTACCTCCACAGTAATTTTGCAGATGGCAAGCCGGCCGGCGGCAGGATCGAATATGTCAGGCTGTTCAGTCTTGTAGCTGTGTTCATCCTGTTCATCGCCTGTATCAATTTTATGAACCTGACAACGGCGAGGAGTGGTCGCCGGGCTAAGGAGATCGGCATCCGCAAAGTCTCGGGGCTGTTCGCGGTTCGCTGACGCGGCAATTCCTGATCGAGGCCATCCTGCTGACTGCCCTGGCTGCTGTCATTTCGCTGCTGATCGTGTCTTCCGTATTGCCGTTATTCAATCAGCTGACGAACAAGTCTATTCAGATGCCTTTTTCTTCGCCAACGTTTTATACCGGTCTGCTGGGGCTTGTGGTTGCTACGGGTACTCTTGCGGGTCTGTATCCCGCGCTGTTTTTGTCGGGGTTGCAGCCGGTGCGCGTCCTTAAGGGAGCGCTCAAATTCAGCGGTGGTCCGGTGTTTTTACGCAAGGGGCTTGTCGTCTTCCAGTTCGTCCTGTCGATCGTTCTGATCATCGGAACCATTGTTGTCGCCCGCCAGATCAATTATGTCCAGACGGCCAATATCGGCTACAACAGGGATAATCTTATCTATATGCCGATCGAAGGCGCGCTTGGCAGCAAATTCGATGTCTTCCGCGAGCAGGTGGCTCAGTTGCCGGGGGTTAAGATGGTTTCTTCGATGCAGGACCGTCCTGTTCATGATAGGGCGGGATATTACGGGCAGTGTAGAATGGTCGGGGAAGCCTCCCGGCAGTAATGCGCAATTCACCGTGACCGCCAGCGGATATGATTTTGTCAAAACGATGAGCCTGCAACTCGCCGGGGGCCGCGATTTCTCCCGCGACTATTCTACGGATACCGCCAACTATCTGATCAATGAAGAGGCGGCCGCTGTGTTCCACTACAAGAACCCGGTGGGGCAGCCGCTCACGGTGTGGGGCCAGAAGGGCCATATTGTCGGAGTGCTCAAAAATTTCCATCTCACGAACCTGCACGAGCCGATACGTCCGCTGATCGTGAGGATGTTCAGGCCGACCTGGGGCAATGCGCTTGTGCGTGTCGACCCCCAATACACTCAGCGGGTGGTGGCGGGACTGTCGAAACTATCGGGTGCGCTGAATCCGCAATTCCCGTTCACGTATTTTTTTACTGACGACGAATACCGGAAGATGTATGACAGCGACGTGATCGTGGGCCGGCTTTCGAATTGTTTTGCGGCGCTGGCGATCTTCATTTCCTGTATGGGTCTGCTTGGGCTTGCGATGTTCACCGCCGAGCAGCGGAGAAAGGAGATCGGCATCCGTAAGGTGCTTGGGGCAAATGCGCTGTCGCTGCTGAGACTACTGTCAGGAGAGTTCATGGTGCTGGTGGTGATCGCCCTTGTCATTGCCTCGCCGCTGGCCTGGTGGGCGATGCATGCCTGGTTGAGGGACTATGCCTACAGGGTAGGGATCGAGTGGTGGATCTTTGGCCTTGCGGGAGCGCTGGCGGTCCTGATCGCGCTGCTGACTGTGAGTCTGCAGTCGATAAAGGCGGCGCTGGCCAATCCGGTAAAAAGCCTTCGCTCGGAATGATATTGTCTAGCGCATCGTCTCGCGGAAGGCGCGGCCTGCGGCGGCCAGGTTGTCGAGACGCATTTCAGAATATTTACGGGAAAGGATGACGCTCATCGGCGCCGCCTTTCAGGGCGCTTAGGGTTGCCTGATAGGTGTCGTCGGGGGTAGCTTTGCGGCTGTGTTCGCCGGTGGGGATATTGACGTCGATACCGGGGAGGATGCGGCATTTGCCTTTTACGCCGGCGACGGCGCGCTGGGTTTCCCGGAGAACGTAGTCGGGGGAGAGGCCGGCCGTGGCGAGGGTTTCGATGGGGGCCTCATTGGCGTAGTTGAGCAGGTGGTTGTTCATTTTCATGAGCTCGCCGGGAGGGACGTCGCGGAAGACGGTCTGGCAGATGTTGTGGATGAAATTGACGTAGCGTTCGCCGCCGCAGTTGTTGTAGACTACGACCTTGAGGAAGTCGGCGAGCTCTGCCAGCTGCGCATAGTCGCGGGTAGCGCGGTAGAGGGGGTTGAAGGAATTGGTGTGTTCAATGTGGAAGCCGACCTGAAGGTCTTTCCGGATCGCTTTTACAGAAGTATACATGTCTTTCAGGATCTGACTCTTGCCGATGTCGAAGAGCTGGTTGTAGGCCATGATCTCGGGCCAGGTCAGCATGAGGCGTTCGAATTCGACATAGTAGCCGTCGGAAGGCCGCTGGTCTTTCAGGGCCTGTTGTACGAAAAGGTTTAGCTGGCGGTAGCCTTCTTTTGCGCGCTGAAAGTCGATGCCATGGCTGTGGGCTGCGCGTTCGTGGTGGGGGCAGAAACAGGTGACACCTGCGGAGTCGATGGCCTGGGCGTGGCTTACGCCGATGGCGTTGAGGAGGGGGCCGTTGCGTTCGTTGAAGAGCAGGACGCCGTCGATGTCGTAGGAGCTGCAGAGGTCGCGGGCTACGGCGGTCCAGAATTCGCGGACGTCGGGGTTGAAGAAGCAGAGTGCGCTGCCTTTCCGGCCCTGAAGGTCGGTCTCGTGCATATCTTCCACGAAGGGCATGTCGGCGGGGTAGCTGAATCCGTCCTGGATCGAGCAGATGGTTTTCATGCCGCGGCGTTTCGCCTTTGGCAATACTTCGGCAAGCATGTCGCGGTCTCCGAAGTCGGGTGCTTTCAGCCGTTCGCCTTTTATAGCTGTGCCGGTGTAGAATTTTGCGTGCGGGGTGGCGTAGTTGCCTCCGTGGAAATAGCTTTTGTCGGAAGCGTCGACGCCGTGGCCGGGATAGTCTTTGCCGGGGTGCGGCCGATGATGCCGCGGTCATAGGTAAAGGTGCTCAGATAGAGTGTGTCGACGGCGCCTTTTTCCTGCAGAATATCGAGGACTTTTTCCGTGCCTTCGTCGGCGAAACAGTCGGGGCCTATCTGGATACCGCAGGTTTTCGGTGGGCGTGATGTGAAGGGATACCGACCTAAGGCGGCAAGGGCTGCAACCCCTGCGCTGTTACGGAGAAAAGAACGTCTCGACTGGGGCATCGTTGAATTTTGTGACAATTTATAAAATGTTGGGGAATGAAAGGTTATTTGGGTCGCTGACGGCGGATGAAGAGGAGGGCCATAAGGGAGCCGAGGAAGGCGAGTGCGGCGGCGCAGCGCGTGATCCTGCCATAAGTTTCGATAAAGCTTTCGCGGTAGGCCTGTCTGGCTGTGGCGGCGGAGGTGGCGTCGAGGCTGGCGGGCGGTGCGGCGTTGCCGAGGTTGGCAGATTGTTTAATGATCGCGGGGCGGTCGGGGAAATTTTGCGGAAGGTGTTTTTGGATGGAGGTGGAGAAGAAGACGACGGCGAGTGCGCCGAAGACGGCGTTGGCGAATACGTTGGCGATGCGGCTGACGGCGTTGTTGATGCCCGAGGCGGTGCCGGAGAATTCGTCGGATACGGATCGCATGACGGTGGTGGTGAGTGGTGCGACGGTGAAGGCCATGCCGGCGCCGAAGAGGAAGATGCCGGGGAGGAAGCTGGTCATATAGTCCGGGGCGCCTTTTGTCTGTTTGACGAAGGAAAGGATCAGGAGGCCGGCGCCGGCGGCGGCGGGGCCGAGGATCAGGAGCCGGCGGGGGCCGAATTTGTCGGCGAGGGTCCCGGCGGGGCGGGCGATGGTGATCATCAGGACGGTAAAGGGCAGGAACGTAAGACCGGATTGCAGTTGTGTATAGCCTCGGGCCTGGATCATGTTGAGCGAGAGGAAGAGCATGCCTGTGCCGAGGCCGGCGTAGAGGAAGAGGGTGAGGAGGTTGGCGCCGGAGAAATTGCTGTTGGCGAACAGGGCGAGCGGCATCATGGGGGAGGCGCTTTTCTTTTCGATGACGATGAAGAGGATCAGAAGCAGGAGGCCTGCGAAGAGAGTGAACCAGACCTGCCAGTTGCCAAAACCGAGTGCGGGCATGCGGAGGAAGCCGAAGGTGAGGCAGGCGAGGCCGAGGGCGATGGTGATGACGCCGGGGAAGTCGATGGGGGCGGCGGTGGTGTCGCTGCGGCTTTCGGAGACTTTGTTGCGGAGGATGACGAGGGCGGCCAGTCCGATGGGGAGGTTGATGAAAAAAATATAGCGCCAAAGTCCGGCGTCTGCCAGTGCGCCGCCGAGTATGGGGCCGCCCATGGTAACGACGGTAGTGATCGCTGACCGGTGCCGATGGCCTTGCCCCGCTGGTTGGGTTCGATGGAAGAGGAGAGGAGGGAGAGGCTGCCGGGGATCATCAGTGCGCCGCCGGTGCCCCGGATCATGCGGAAGGCGATGAGGTAGCCGACGGTTGGCGCGAGTCCGCAGGCAGCAGAGCCGAGGATGAATACGAGAATCCCGATCATAAAGATCTTTTGCGTCCGAGGCGGTCGCCGAGTGAGCCGCCGACGAGGATCAGGGCCGCGAGTATAAGGAGGTAGGCGTTGAGGATCCAGAACAGGTCGGGGCCGGATGCGCCGAGGTCTTTTTGGAGTGAGGGCAGGACGACGTTGAGGGCGGTGGAATCGATGAAGGCCATGGCGGAGGCCATGATGGTCGAAGCCATTACCCATCTGCCGGCCGGGCTTCCGAGCGATACTGTTGGCATAAAGAAAAGGTTGGTCAAAGGTAGGGAAATGGGACGAAGGGGGTGGGGGTGAAAAAAATGATCTATTTTGTGGTACATGCAACAATCGATCCTTATAGTGGAAGACGAGCTGGTGGTCGCCGGCGATATCCGGCTGACGCTGGAGCGGGCAGGCTATGCCGTTGCCGGTGTGGCGCGGTCTTATCAATCGGCGATGGAGATCATTACGGCCAGGCCACCGGATCTGGTGGTGCTGGATATTTTTCTGAAGGGAGAGCTGACGGGGATCGACCTGGCGGGGAGCTGAACAAGCGGGATATACCTTTCGTCTATCTTTCGGCAAACTGTAATACGGGTGTTCTGGAGATGGCGAAGGTGACGCAGCCTTCGGGTTTTATCGTGAAGCCGTTCAGGGAAAGGGATCTGCTGGTGACGCTGGATATCGCGCGGTACCGGCATGATCTGAAGAAACAAATGAAGGGGGCCGATGCGGTGAGGGAAGACGGGAAAGTGAGGGAGGGGATCATCGGCAACAGCCCGGAGATGCTTCGGGTATTCGAGTTAGTGAAGGAGGTTGGGCCGATGGATACCTCGGTGCTGGTATTGGGGGAAAGCGGGACCGGCAAGGAAGGGATCGCCAATTGTATCCATGAACTCTCGGGTCGCAGAAAGAATCCGTTGATCAAGCTGAACTGCGCGGCGCTGCCGCCCAATCTGGTGGAGTCGGAGTTGTTCGGCCATGAGAAGGGGGCGTTTACGGGAGCTTATGACAAGAGGATCGGGAAGTTCGAGCAGGCCAGCGGGGGTACGCTGTTCCTGGATGAGATAGGGGAGATGCAGCCGTCGCTGCAGGTGAAGCTGCTGAGGGTGTTGCAGGAAAAGGAGATCGAACGCATCGGGGGAAGGGAAACGATAAAGGTGGATGTCCGGATCATCGCCGCTACGAATGTCAACCTCGAGAAGGCTATCGCGGAGGGTAAGTTCAGGCTCGACCTCTATTACCGGCTGAATGTTTTTCCGGTGATCCTGCCGCCGCTGAGGGAGAGGAAGGACGACATTCCTTTGCTGGTCAATCATTTTATAAAGATGTATGCGAAGAAGGCGAACCGGCCGACGGAGGGTATTGCGGGTGAGGCGCTGGCGAGGCTGATGGATTATTCCTGGCCGGGGAATGTGCGGGAGTTGCAGAATCTGATCGAGCGGAGTGTGCTGATGAGCAACGAGACGATATTGAGGAACCTGTCGTTCATCGGCGTCCCGGCGCCCGAGGTGAGGAGGCAGGAGACGGGCGGCGGGCAGGTGAAGACGATCGCGGAGATGGAGCGGGAGCATATATTGTCGGTGCTGAGGACCTGTAAGGGGAGGATCTCGGGGGCCGGGGGAGCGGCGGAGTTGTTGAACCTGCCTGCTTCGACGTTGAAATCTAAGATGAAGAAACTGGGGATAGAAAAGATTTATAAGGGTTAGTGTTTAGGGGAGCGGGAAAGAGGAAAAAATATTTTATAAATGAATGAATATTCACTTATCTTTGAAATGTTATGAGGGTCAGGGATGAAAACAAGGTGGAAGCGATTCTGCAGCAGGCGTTGAAGATGGTTGTGGAGGAGGGTTTTGACGGTTTGAGCATGCAGAAGCTGGCTAAGGCGGCGGGGGTATCTCCGGCGACGATCTATATCTATTTTAAGGATCGGGATGATCTTTTGTTGCAGCTGTATCAGCTGGAGGTAGACAAGTACTTTGACTATGTGCTGGACGGGTTCGATCCGGAGTGGAATTTTGCGACGGGTTTGTCGGTGCAGTGGAAGCGGAGGGCGCAGTATATAATCGACAATCCGGACAAGGCGCATTTTATGGAGCATTTTTCTTTTACGCCGCTGAATGAAAAGGCCGTGGTGACGCACCGGTCGCGGTTTGTGGATGTGATGCACCGGTTCATTACGAGGGCGATCGAGAATAGGGAGTTGGTCAAGATGCCGCTGGAGGTATATTGGTCGGTGGCTTTTGCCCCGTTGTACAATCTGGTGAAGTGGCATAAGGCGGGGAAAAATATGGCGGGGCAGAAGTTCGTATTGACGGATGAGATGCTGGAGCAGACGCTCGCGCTGGTGCTGAAGGCGCTAAGGCCGTAGGCAGGAGATTGGTGATTAGACGTTTTTTTGGGTTTATAAAATAAATGAATGTTCATTTAAAGTTTAAACTATGAATAAGGATATGATAAAAGAAAGGGTGTTTAGCAGGTATCAGGTGTTTGTGATCCTGATCGTCTCGCTGTTGCAGTTCACGGTCATACTGGATTTTATCGTGATGGCACCGCTGGGGGCGCAGCTGATCCGGATATTGAAGATCACGCCTTCGCAGTTCGGATGGGTGGTGTCGGCCTACGCGTTTAGTGCGGGGATCGCGGGGATACTGGCGGCGGGGTTTGCGGACCGGTTTGACAGGAAGAAGATGCTATTGTTCTTTTATGCGGGGTTTGTCGGCGGGACCCTTCTTTGCGGGATAGCGCCGGGGTATCATTTTCTGCTGGCGGCGAGGGTGGTTACCGGGCTGTTCGGGGGTGTGCTGTTCTCGATAAATATGGCTATAGTTGCCGATCTGTTCCCGCTGGAGAAGAGGGGGCGGGTGATGGGGTTTGTGCAGATGGCCTTTGCCGTTAGCCAGGTGGCAGGGATACCGATGGGGTTGTTCCTGGCGGGAAAGTATGGGTGGCATATGCCTTTTCTGATGATTGCGGGGTTCGGGATACCTGTGGGTGTTGTGATATTTCAGTGGATGAAGCCGATCGATATGCATTTGAAGGAAAGGGCGGCGCAGCGGCCGTTGGTACACCTGATGAATACGGCCAGCCAGATGCGGTATGTGAGGGCTTTTGTGGCGACGGCGTTGTTGTCGACGGGTGGTTTTTTAATGATGCCTTATTCGAGCGCTTTCCTTGTACATAATGTGGGGGTTGATGAGAAAGTATTGCCGATCGTCTTTGTGGTTGCGGGTTTTGTGGGGCTTTTTACGGGGCCGCTCATCGGGAAATTCAGCGACCGGATCGGGAAGTTCAGGATGTTTGTTGCGGGCAGTGTGCTGGCCTCGCTGCTGGTACCTATAATGACGCATCTTTCGATAACGCCGTTGTGGGAGGTACTCATTCTGAACACGGCGATGTATACGGCGGTATTCTCGCGAATGATACCGAGTCAGGCGATGATATCGGGCGTGCCGGATGCGAAGGACAGGGGGCGTTCATGAGCATCAATTCGTCGGTACAGCAGCTGGGTGGGGGGATCGCGTCGGTCATCGGCGGTTGGATCATCGGTCAGAATGCGGAGGGGCTGCTGGTCCACTATGATATTCTGGGGTGGGTGACGATTGGGGCGTTTTTCGTGTGTGCGGTGTTGATGTATGGGGTGAATAGTTATATCATGTCGAAGACCGCTGAAGCGGAATCGCGGAAGGGACGGGGCCCGGAGACCAGGGTGGGCCCCGCTATTTCGAGAGAAAGCCGAAGTCGACTACGCGGCGGATGAATTGTTTGTCGCGGATGACCCATGTGTATTCGGCGCCCCCGTTGTCTATATTGAGCATATAGATATAGAACGTGTGTTTGTCGTTTGACAGATAGACGCCGTTACGGGAGCGGGTGGCTCCGTTCTCATTAAAGCTGAATTTGGGTTCGTAGAGATCATTATAGGCGGTGGCCGGAATGGACACGGTATCTTTACCGACCAGGACGGTCACCGATTCTATTATAGTATGGGGCTGTTCGCCGTAGACGCCGCCGTAGTAGGGTTTGCCGTCGATCTTTACCAGGTGTTTTTCGGTGAACTGCAGCTTGTGCTTAGTAGGCATGAAGAAGCTGGTTTTTATGACGACCTGGATATTATCGTTGCCGTATTTCATGGTGTTCTGGCTATAGTCCAGAACGGGGACGGTCTGCAGCTGCGCTTTCCCGATGCTCTCGTCGATGCCGGCCAGAGCGAAGGAGGCGACGTCGCCGCGAATGATCTGGTCGTTGATCTTGGCGAAGTTATCTTTTTTGCTGCGAAAGTCGGGGTAGTCGAGGTCCTGGGCCATCAGCGAGCCTCCGGCCAAAAAAAGGAGGATGATAGTGATGATTCGCATACTCTTTTGTTATTTAAAGCTGTATTGATATTCGATCTTTCCCAGCAGTTCTTTCTGGCGGCTGAAGCAGGATTCTTTTATTTTCAGGCCTTTTTCGTTGTATTCATAGTACCATTTGAGGTAGTCGTTGCTGCCGTCGGGGACGACGAGCATGGAGGATAGTTTCCCGTCGTTGCCGTATTCGAACACATTGTCGGGGAGGAGTCTTCCGGCCTTGAGGTTATAGCGGACGATGTCGGTGAGGCGGTTATCGGTGTCGTAGTAGTAATAGATGGTGGGCAGGGGGAGCCGTTGCGGGAGGCCCTTTCTTCGGCGGTGTTGCCTTTTTCGTCGGGGACAAAGCGGATATAGGTGGTGTCGGTACCGTTCTTTATCTTCAGCATGGACGACGGTTTGCCGGAGGCGTCGTAGGACCACAGGTGTTGTTCGACGATCTTAAAATGGTTGTCGGTCTCGATGGAGGTATTAGTAATTGATGCTATACGTCCCTGAGCGTCATACTGATACTCGGATACGCTGCGGTAGGTATCGCTGGTATCGGTGATCCGGAGGGTCTGACCCTGGGGGTTATAGGAGGCGATGATCCAGGATTCGGCGTTGCCGGTGGACTTTGTAAATGTGCTGATGCGGGCGCCGTCGGAGCTGACGTCCTGTTCGCCGGCGAAGCCCTCGGTGGGATTGCCGTCCTTTTCAAAGCTACTGAGCTTGACAGACTTAACCCGGTTGTCCCTGTACAGGCGCCAGCGGGCGTCGTTTTGTTGGGTACTTATGAGGTCTTTGTAGTAATATTGGGCAGAGCAAGTCTGGGTCAGTGCGATCAACAACAGGAGCGGTAATCCGAGATTTGTCTTCATGATATAAAGGAACGAAAAAATCAGTTTTTTAATACGTTGAAGCTGTAGGATTTAACTTATTTTAGGAAAAAAATTTACCCGCTGTGTCGCACTTAAAGGAAAGAAAGGAAAAGAACTGTCTGAACTGTAGCGCTGAGGTTGTTGGCCGTTATTGTCATGTCTGCGGTCAGGAGAACCTGGAACCGAAGGAGACTGTTTGGCACCTTATACAGCATTTTTTTAACGATATTACGCATTTTGACGGGAAGTTCTTCGAGACGGTGAAGTTTCTGATGTGGAAGCCGGGGTTTTTGTCGAAGCAGTATATGGCCGGCCGGCGGATGAGTTATCTGAACCCAATAAGGATGTATGTGTTTACTTCGGCGATCTTTTTTATTTTCCTTTTTTCGCTGAAGAAACCGGAGGATATGGTCGGATCGGGCGTGAAGCCGAAGAGTCTGGCTCAGCTGCAGATCAGGCAGGCCGACCTGGCGAAGGCGAAGGCTTCGAAGGACGATGATGACGACGACAATTCGGAGGCGCTGAGGAAGTTGAATATACAGATCGCGAAGATCCGGAAGGTTTATGGGGATAGCGCTAAGAGGACTTTTTCGAAGAGTGAGCTGGACGAGCTGACTTTGCAGGCCTATAATGACAGTCTGGTGGCTGCGGGGGTGTCGGCGGCGGACCGCGAGCGGATCGAAAAGTATGTGAAGGTGATACAGAACCCGGAAACAGGTACGAGTTTTTTGGGATTTAATTCCGGAGAATATAAGACGGTAGAAGAATATGATTCGGCCGAGCAGAAGTTGCCGGAGGACCTGCGGGATGGATGGCTCAAGAGGCGTATCACACACCGGCTGATCACCCTGAACGAGGAGTACCACGCAGACAGGGTCCGGTTCAGGGAGCATCTGATAGAGAATGTGATGCATTCTTTCCCGAAGATCCTGTTCGTCTCGCTGCCGATATTCGCGATGATCCTGAATATTCTCTATTTCAGGCACAAGCAGTATCTATACGTCGATCACGGTATTTTTTCCATCCATCTTTATTGCGGGACGTTTATCCTGCTGCTGGCAGCCATATTGCTGGGTCAGTTGAAGGGGGTAGTGGCCTGGGGGTGGCTGAAGACGATCGTTACCCTGCTGATCGTGGCGGTCGTCATCTATATGCTGATCTATCTGTACAAGGCGATGAGGGGGTTTTATCAGCAGCGGAGGGCAAAGACCTTCTTGAAATATTTCATCGTATGCAGCGTGGCGACCGTGATCAATATCTTTTTGTTTATGGTGTTTTTGGTTATTTCAGCGGTTTCAATCTGATAAATTATGAATAGTGTAGCTTTTGAACGATTGGTTAAGATCATGGATGAGTTGAGGGAGCAGTGTCCCCTGGGATAAGAAGCAGACGGTGCAGACGCTGAGGCCGCTGACGATCGAGGAGACCTATGAGCTGGCGGATGCGATAACGGGAGAGGACTGGCAGGGGATCAGGGAGGAGTTGGGGGATCTGATGCTGCACATCGTGTTTTATGCGCGTATCGGGCGGGAGCAGGGGAAGTTCACCCTCGACGAGGTGATCAACGGTATATGTGATAAGCTGATCTCCCGTCATCCGCATATCTATGGTACGACGGCCGGGCAGCCCGGGCTGGTTGAGGTAAAGGATGAGGAGGACGTGAAGCGCAACTGGGAGCAGCTGAAGCTGAAGGAGGGGAAGAAGTCGGTGCTTGGCGGGGTGCCGGTGTCGCTGCCGGCGACGGTGAAGGCGACGAGGCTGCAGGAGAAGGCGGGGAAGGTGGGGTTCGAGTGGGATGAGACGAGTCAGGTATGGGATAAGGTAAAGGAGGAGATGGAGGAGCTGCAGGAGGCGGTGGCGCTGGGTGACAAGGGGAAGATCGAGGAGGAGTTTGGCGATCTGACGTTCTCGCTGATCAATTACGCACGATTTTTGCATATAGACGCCGAGAATTCGCTGGAGAGGACGAACCGGAAATTTATCAGCCGATTTACAGCGATGGAGGATCGGGCGAGGGCTCTGGGCCGGTCGCTGGCGGATATGAGTCTGGCGGAGATGGATGAATTGTGGAATGACATAAAGAGCCAGGATGGCTCTCGTCCCTAGGACAATCATTAGCCGTATGCCGCGGAGACGCGTGTTTTTGCGGGATGCGGCTCCGCGGCATTTAAAAAGCAAACCAAAGAGGATTGAAGTCTTTTTTTATTGATATTTTTCGAAGGAATGTATATCTGCTCGTAGTTGCCTTCGTGCTGTTTCTTTGTGGCTATTTTCTCAATCTTTATTTCAATAGCAATGCTTCGGTGGCGGTCCTGCGGAATTCGATACAGAATTTTATGCGGGAGCGGGAGAAGGATTTTGACCGGGTGACTGCGGATACGGCGCTGGTGAACAGGCTGGCGGGGCGGCAGTATTCGGCGCAGGAGTTGGCGAAGGTCGTCGAGAAAAAATACGGTATTTTCCTTTATACTACGGATTCGACGGGGTCGCCGGATACGCTGCGGTTCTGGAACGACCAGCGGTCGCTGCCTACCCCTGCGTTGGTGAACAGTCCGGACGGGTCGAGTTTTATGCGGCTGAGTAACGGGCAGTACGAGGTGAAGCGGAGGACGCTGGCGGGAAATGGGGATACTTCTACTGTAGGAAAGGGGAGGCCGGTGGTGGCGATTGCGCTGATCCCGATCCGCTGGCAGTATTATATCGCCACTTCCAATCTGGTCCCGGAGTTTGTCGACAATTCGGCGGCGGAGGAGCGGGTGGAGATTGCGACGGTGGCAGGGGAGTTTCCGGTGCTCAATTCGCAGGGAACTACTTTATTTTACCTGAACAAGAAGGCCAACTATCATGCGTCGGCGCATAACTGGACGATACCTTTTAGTGTTCTGCTGGGTTTGCTGCTGATACTGGTCATCATCCACAATATTGCGCATACTATACGGGAGAAGTGGGGGGCGGCCTGGGGGTAGGGTTTTTGATAGCGATCATCCTTACGCTGCGGATCTGTGTGTATGCTTTTCCGGGGTGGCTGAATCTGCGGCAGTTCGAACTGTTCGACCCGACGATCTATAGCAGCAGTATGGTGTTGAGTTCGCTGGGCGACCTTGTGATCAATGCCTTTTTGTTTTTCTGGATCATTCTTTTCATCCGGCGGGAGTTGAGTGAGTATACGATTCCGCAGTCGATACATCCGTGGAAGAACTGGGTCTGGATCACGATCGGGCTTGCGCTACTGGTGGTGACGACGTTCGAGTTTGCGAATATCGTTCAGTCGCTGGTCACGGATGCGAAGATCTCTTTTAACGTTACGAACTTCTTCAGCCTGCTGACGAATTATAGTTTTATCGGCTTTTTGGCGCTGGCGGCGCTGGCGCTGGGGTATTTTTTCTTTCGCAGGTGCTGTTCCAGCTGATCGGGTATCTGATACGGGCGTTGTCGATCGTCCTGTATATTCTCATCGCGACGATGGGGTTGCTGCTGCTGACCTTTACCCAGAAAACGGAGACGGTGGAACTGGATATTTTTGTGCTGGTGTGGCTGCTGGCTTATGTGTGGCTGATGCAGCGGAGGATCTTTTTCGATCTGAGATTCAGATTGAATGTCTCGGAGGTGTTGTTCTGGCTGTTCATCTTTTCGACGTCTATTTCGGCAGTTATTTTGTTCGAGAACCGGAAGATCGAGGAGCAGAACCGGCAGGTGATGGCTGAGCGGCTGGCGGAGCAGGCCGATCCGACGAGCGAGAAGATGGTGAATATCGGATTTGGGTACATCGACAATGATTTTTTGTCGCTGAATTTCTCCCGATTCAAAGACCCGGTATCGAATCTGGCCGTGAAGGACAGTATGATCAACCGGAATTTCAGTGCGTATCAGAGTAAGTTCGATACCTATATCTATACTTTCGACGGGGATGAGAAGCCTTTGTTCAACGAGCGGCCGGTGTCGTATGACACCCTGAATACGATCTTTACACAGCAGGGGAAGAATACGAGTATTCCCGATCTGAAATATTTCGAGCAGTCGTTCGACAAGTACACGTATATCTACCGAAAGTCACTGCGAAATGATACGACCGGGAAGATGGCGGGGTATATGTTCATTCTTTCGGAGCCGAAGAATTATAAGGGCAATGATGCGCTGGTGCCAGAGCTGTTCAGGCAGAAGAGCGAGATCATGCCGGATTATTACGCGATCTATAGCAAGCGGGAGCTGGTGACGGACAACAGTGACTATCCCTTCTCGACGCATTTGAGCGAGGCGCAGATGCCGAAGACAGACTATGTGCATGTGCGAAAGGATGGGTTTGATGAGTTGTGGCACCGGGTGACGGACGACAACTATGTGGTCGTGGTGAAGCGGGACAATTCGTATATCGAGGATATTACGCTGTTTGCGTATCTATTCAGTGCGTTCCTGCTGCTGGTGGCGTTGTTCAGGGGAACGGCGCTGCTGATCTGGTCGAGGCTGCACTGGAGTCAGCTGAAGGCGTACTGGCAAATGAATATCCGGTCGCAGATACATTCGACGATCATATTTATCAGCCTGTTCTCCTTCGTGGTGATCGGCGTGGCAACCATTGTGTTCTTTATCAACCGGTACAACCGGAATAACCAGGACCGGCTGAGCAGGGCGATGCAGGTAATGGTGAGCGAGGTGCAAGAACAAGCTGTCGGAGGCGGGGGATATGGCGAGGGGGCAGGCTGTACAACCGCGGGTCGCGGAGTGATCTACAGAAACTGATCGAGCAGATTGCGGAGGTACACAGTACGGATGTCAATATTTATGATCTGGAGGGAATTTGCAGGTGTCGTCGCATCTATTCGTTTATAATAAGGGAATCCTGAGCAAGAAGATGCATCCGCTGGCGTATTACAATCTTCACCAGCTGAACACGATACAGTTTGCCAATATCGAGCAGGTGGGCGGAGTGCCGTATGTGAGCGTCTACCGGCCGTTGCGGGATGATTCAGGGAATGTATATGCCTATTTGAATATTCCTTCTTATACTACGCAAGACGAGTTGAAGGAGGAAATTTCAAACTTCCTCGGTGACGATCATCAATCTGAATGCGTTCATCTTCTTGATCGCGGGTACGATCGCGCTGGTGCTGACGAACAGGATCACGTCCTCCTTTCTTTTAATCTCCAAGAAGATGCAGGAGATCAATCTTGGTAAGACGAATGAAGAGATCGAGTGGAACCGGAATGACGAGATAGGGGGCACTGGTAAAGGAGTACAATAAGATGGTGAAGAAGCTGGAGGAGAGTGCGGCGGCGCTGGCGAAGAGCGAGCGCGAGGGCGCCGGCGGGAGATGGCGCGGCAGGTGGCGCATGAGATCAAGAATCCGCTGACGCCGATGAAGCTGAGTATTCAGTATTTGCAGAAGGCGATAGACAATAATTCACCGAATGTGAAGGAAATGGCGTCGAGTGTGGCCAAGACGCTGGTGGAGCAGATCGATCATTTGTCGAAGATAGCCTCGGACTTCTCGCAGTTTGCGAATATCGGGAACCCGAAGAAGGAGGTGTTCGATCTTCACGAGATGTTGTATTCGTTGGTTTCGTTGTATGAGACGACGGAAAATTTATTGTTCAAGTGGGTGCCGGTACACCAGCGAATAATGGTGTATGCGGATAAGACGCAGCTGAACCGGCTTTTTACTAATTTACTGCAGAATGCGCTGGAGGCCTGTGTGGGGAAGACGCGGAGGGTGATCAGTGTGAGTGAGGAAATCAGGCCGGAGACGATCGTCATCAAGGTGACGGACAATGGGGAGGGGGTGCCGCTGGAGATGAGGAATAAGATCTTTATGCCGAATTTTACGACGAAGTCGTCGGGGACGGGGCTTGGGTTGGCGATGTCGAAGACGATCGTGGAGCAGGCTAAGGGGAAGATATGGTTTGAGACGGTTGAAGGGGAGGGGACGACTTTCTTTGTTGAGCTGCCTATTTTGAGGGCGACATAGGTTGGCCTTTTTGGCTGCTGGCTGCTGGACCAATAGTGATGAAGCATTCGAATCCTTAGGCTGGGGTATTATTGAAGAGGGTTAGGGGGATTATGGTATAGGGGATGCGGATTTCCGGTAGCCGGTGAGGTTGAGGCGGCGGTGTTTTTGAAGAATTTGTTGAGGTGGGATTCGTCGGTGAACCCGAATTCTGTTGCGATCTCGTTGACGCGCATATCGCTGAATTTGAGGCGGTGTTCGATGAGGCGGATGCGGTAGTTGGCGATATAGTGGAGGATGGTTTCGCCGCACTGGTTCTTGAAGTAGCTGCCCAGGTAGGTGTGGGAGAGTCCGAATGTTTTGGCGATGGCGGTGGATCTTAGTTTTTCGGGGGATGAGATATTGAGCTGGATGTAGTTGATGATGGCGAGTATACGCTGGTCGGCATTGGCTTTGAGGTTGGCGGGTCTGATCATGGCGATGTTGCGGGCGGCGATGACGATGAGCGAGTTGACGAAGTGTCTGGTGAGGTCTTCGTTGTAGAGGCCGCTGTGGTTCATTTCGTGGAGCATGGCGCCGACGATGGAGCGGACGAGGGTCTCGTCGGATTTGCAGCGGAGGATGCAGCCGGAGAGGTGGGTGGCGTGGTATAGGAGGACTTCCATATGGTCGAGGCTTTTCCACTGGAATTCTTTTATATAAGATTTGTTGAAGCGAATGAGGAGAAATTCTGACGGGGTGCGGGGCTCGAAGGAGTGGGAGTCGTTGGGGGTGAGGAGCATGAGGTTGCCGGTGTCGTAGGGAATTCGGTTGCCGTTGATGCGCAGACGTCCTTCGCCCGCGATGACATACGCCATTTGAAAGAAGGTAAGTTGTCCGTCGGCGGTTGTGCCGACGGCTATTTTCCTGTGTACGACCTCGACGGGGGTGTACAGTCTTTCTCTTGTCATGGTGTAAATTTACCTTTTTGTCATTGATTTGTACTGGATTTTTGGCGTATTTCCGGTTTAATTTTGCTAGTAAAAATAGCAATGAGAACGGTTTTATCTGACAAAAGAATGGTCGCGCCTGCGGCCGGAAGGAAATCGGTCGCGCTTGCGGCGGCCTGTCTGTCTTCCCTGATGTTTGGTTTGGAGATCTCGAGTGTGCCGGTGATACTGCCGACGCTGGAGAATGTGCTGCGCGGCAATTTTCGGGATATGCAGTGGATCATGAATGCGTATACGATCGCCTGTACGACTGTGCTGATGGCTGCGGGGACGCTGGCCGACCGGTATGGGCGGCGGCGTCTTTTATTATTACGGTGGTGATGTTTGGGCTGGGGTCGCTGGTCTGCGGGCTGGCGAAGAGTGTGGGTGTGCTGATCGTCAGCCGGCTGTTGCAGGGTGTGAGCGGGGGTGCGATGCTGATCTGTCAGGTGGCGGTGCTTTCGCAGTTGTTTCGGGAGGGGAGAGAGCGGAGCAGGGCTTTTGGGTGGTGGGGGATAGTGTTTGGCGTTGGATTGGGTTTTGGGCCGGTCATCGGGGGTGTGATCGTTGCGGTGTCGAGTTGGGAGTGGGTGTTTCTGGTGCATGTGGTGTTGTCGGCGGTTACGCTGGTCCTGATATTTACCGGGGTGGAGGAGTCGGGTGATCCTGCGGCGCAGCGGCTGGATGTATGGGGGATGGTAAGTCTGTCGGTGGCGGTGTTTGGTTTTACCTGGTGGATCACGCAGGGTCCTAGTGGGTGGTCTGTGGCTGCGCTGGTGATGGCGGTGGTGAGTCTGGTTGTTTTTGTCGTCGTGGAGAAGGGGCTTGCGCATCCGATGTTCGACTTTTCGGTGTTTCGTATCCGTGAGTTTGGGGGTGCGATTTTGGGATCGATGGGCATGAATTTCAGTTTTTGGCCTTTTATGATCTATCTGCCGATCTATTTTCAGATGGGGTTGGGTTATGGGACGGTGGGGGCGGGGTTATCGCTGTTAGCGTATACTCTGCCGACGCTGGTGGTAGCGCCGGTGGGGAGCGGCTGGTGCTGCGGTGGCGGCCTGGTGTGGTGATCCCGCTGGGGTTATTGACGATCGGTGTTGGATTTGTTCTTATGCGGTGGGGTGTTTCGGGCGGAGGCTGGCTTACGATGTTGCCGGGTGAGTTGATAGCGGGTATTGGGCTCGGGCTTACGAATACGCCGGTAACGAATACGACGACGGGGGTTGTTTCTGAGGCGAGGGCGGGGATGGCGAGTGGGATTGATATGAGTGCGAGGCTGATCACGCTGGCGGTGAATATTGCATTGATGGGAGTGATTTTGGTGGACGGGGTTTTTTCTTATTTATCGCGGGTGATGGGGGGTGATGAGGCCGGGTTGCGGCGGCTGGCGGAGGAGATTGCGGCGGGGCATGTGGTTGGGGGGAAGTGTGAAGGGGAATGTGACCGGGGGTGTGATGGAGAATGTGGGGGTGACGGGGGGATGTGGCGCGGGCGGCGCTGGTGCATGGTTTTGAGGGGGTTTTGTTGTATGGGGGAGTTGGGGTGATTGCGTTGGCTATTTCCAGCTGGTTGGTGATGAATAGGGGCGGTGGGGTCGAAAAATAAATTTGCGTAGTTGAATGGCTACACATATATTTGTAGTCAAATAGCTACACAATGAATTTGAGAAGAGACGTATTTCAGGCGATAGCGGACCCGACGAGGCGGGCGATACTTTTGTTGGTGGCGTCGCAGGCGATGTCGGCGGGGGCGATCGCGTCGAATTTTGACACGGCGCGGCCGACGGTGTCGAAGCATCTGGCGATACTCACGGAGTGTGAGTTGTTGAGTCAGGAGCAGAACGGGAGGGAAATCTATTATCACATCAATGCGACGAAAATGAGGGAGGTAGCGGATTTTATCGAGCCGTTCCGGAAGATGTGGGACGAGCGGTTCAACAAGATCGAGGCCATTATGAAAAAATATAAAACCAAATAATATGGAACAGAAAACGAAGATCGCTGCCGAAGACGGCAAGCATGACCTGGTGATCACGAGGGAGTTTGAACTGCCTTTGGATCTGCTTTTCAGGGCGTATATCGATCCCGAGGTTATCGGGGAGTGGATGACTTCCAAAGTGGTGAAGCTGGAGAACAAGAAGGGGGTAGTTATCAGCTGGAGAAGAAGGATGACAAGGGGAATGTGGTGTTTGCGGCTGGCGGGGTGATCCATGAGTTCATTCCGGAGAGGAAGATCATCCGGACGTTTGAGATGGCGAATGCGCCGGCGGGGGTTCAGCTGGAGGTCTATCAGTTCGAGGGGTTGACGGACGACAGGAGCAAGCTGACGATGCATGTTATTTATGAGTCGGTGGCGCAGCGGGACCAGGTGATGGGGTGGGGTTTCGCGCCGGGGATCAATATGGCGCATGATCGGATTGAGAAAGTCATGTCAACGGTAAAATAGTTTGTTATGAAAAGAAGTAAGGTCATTTATTGGATTGCTACGCTCTGGCTTTCGCTGGGGATGGTGGCTACCGGGCTGGTGCAGCTGCTGCGGCTTCCGCAGGAGGGGCAGGTGTCGCCGCCGGGGACTTATGGCATTGTGCATCTCGGGATGCCGGTGTATATTTTGGGTTTGATCGGGGTATGGAAGATGCTGGGGGTGGCTGCGGTGTTGGCGCCGGGGTTGGCGCTGGTGAAGGAGTGGGCGTATGCGGGGTTTTCTTTTTGATGTCGGGGGCGGTAGTTGCGCATGTTGCGGTGGGGGATGGGTTGAAGGAGGTGTGGCCGTCGGTACTTCTGATAGTGCTGTTGGTGGTGTCGTGGGTTTTCAGGCCGGCGGGTCGTCGGGTAGTTCTGGCTAACCAGTAAAATTTCTGTTATGAATCCAAAAGTTGATGCGTTTTTCGAGCGGGCTACGAGATGGAAGAAGGAGATAGAGCTGCTTCGGTCGGTGGTGCTTGGGTGTGGGTTGAATGAGGAGTTGAAGTGGGGGAAGCCGTGTTATACGTGGGAGGGGAAGAATATTGTGGTGATCCGGGCTTTTAAAGATTATTGTGCGCTATTGTTTGTGAAGGGCTATCTGGTGAGTGATCCGGGTGGGATTTTGGTGAAGACGGGGCCGAACACGAGGGTGGGGAGGCAGGCGAGGTTTGTGGATGTGAGGGAGATTGTGAGAGTGAGGAGGAAGTTGAAAGCTTGTGTTTTGGCGGCGGTTGCCGTTGAGCGGCGTGTGGTGGAGGGTGGAAGGGGGAAGAAGGGGGTGAAGTAATCGGCGTCGGCTGGAGAGTAGCGAAGAGTGGTCGGTCCCGGGTGAGTAGTGGGCGCCGGGCCGGGGTTAAATGGTCAATGGGGAATTTGGTGTTGGAGGGGCCGGATCGGGTGGAGTGAGGGTCTGTGATTTGATCCTGCTGCTGGCCCAATTAAATGCCTCGGGCTGCTTTTCTTTCCTTTAGGTAGTTTTTGAATTGTTCGAGACTGTAGCTGCTCAGGTTTTGGGCTGGTGTGAGGCCGGCTTTTGTGCGGCGAGGGTGCCGTAGCGGATGTCTTTGTAGCCGTCGATGGAGTGGGCGTCGGGGTCGATAGAGATGAGGGCTCCGCGGTCGAGGGCATAGCTGATCCAGCGCCAGTCGATGTCGAGGCGGCGGGGGTGGGCGTTGAGTTCGATGGCGACTTTGTTCTTTATGCAGGTGTCGATAACTGTCCGATGATCGACGGGGTAACCGGGGCGGCTCAGGAGGAGGCGGCCGGTCATGTGGCCGAGTATGGTGGTGTAGGGGTTTTCGAGGGCTCTGAGTAGGCGGCTCATTGCTTTTTCCCCGGTCATTTTCAGGTTGGAGTGGATGGAAGTGATGACGAGGTCGAAGGTGGCGAGGATGTCCTCGGTGTAGTCGAGGGCGCCGTCGTTGAGGATGTCGCACTCGATGCTTTTGAAGATGGTGAACGGCGCGAGTTTTTGTTGAGTTCGTCGATCAGGGCGTGTTGTTCGCGGATGCGGTCTTCTTTGAGGCCGTTGGCATAGAAGAGCGCTTTTGCTGTGGTCGCTGATGACGAGGTATTCGAAGCCTTTTTGGATGCAGGCGGCGGCCATTTCTTCGAGGCTGTTGGAGCCGTCGGACCGGTGCTGTGGGAGTGGATAATGGACTTGATGTCGGAGGGTTGGATGATGGAGGCTGGCGCGGGAGTGGTTGCTTTTTCGAGGATGGATCGTTGTTCACGGAGGAACGGGGGGATATAATTGATACCCGCGGCGGAGAAGAGGGCTTCTTCGTTGGGGCATGATGCGGATGGTGTATTGGGGAATTTTTCGCGCCAGGCTTCGAGGAATTCTCCGCTGCAGCTGTTTTTCGAAGAGGGTGATTGTATAGTTATCGGGTGTGGTGTGGAGGAATTGGACGAGGATGCCTTCGGCGGATTTATAGTTTTTTATCGGGGGGTGGCGTCGGATTGGGTTGGGGCGTCGGATTGAGGGTGAAGCCTTCTTTTTCGACGAAGGTGGACGTCGCAGTTGGGTCGGCGGTAGTGACGAATAAAAGTCGGTCGATCGTTTCGAGTTGGCGGAGGAAATCGCCGGCGACCGAGAGTTGATCCGAGGGGAAAGTGTCGCGCAGGCGTTGCTGAAGGGTTTGGGTGTAGGATTCCAGCTCTGCGTACAAATGGTGATCGCTGTTGCGGAGCATGAATTCGATGGCTTCGCGAACGTTGTTCTGGGTTTTTCGCCGAAGCCTTTATACAGCAGCAGCCGATTCTCCTGACAGGCGTAGAGGAGTTCGCCGATAGATTCGATCTCTATTTCTTTCCAGATGGTCGAGATCTTTTTGGCCCGAGGCCTTTGATGCGGAGCATGTCGATGACGCCCGTGGGGGTTTTGTGGATATATTCATTGAGCAGGCGGAGCTGGCCGGTTTCGAGGATCTCCATGATCTTTTTGCCGGTGGCGTCGCCGATGCCTTTGATGGTGGTTATTTTCTCGAGGGGAGGTCGCGGACGGGTTGGGGAAGTTTTTCGAGGGTGAACGCTGCTACGGAATAAGTTTTGGTCTTGAAGGAGTTTTCGCCGTGGATGTCCATGAGTTTGGAGAGGAGGCTGAACTGGTCGGCGATGAAATCATTGGAGATGGAGGTTGTCATGGGACTAAGTTACGGGATTTGTAGGTTCCCGAACGGCAGTGAAGGCAGGGGGAGTGAGTTGGTGGTGTGAAGGGATTGTGTGGGATGGTTCACGGGGAGTGGATGTTTGGGGAGAAGATGGTTCACGGGGGGCGGATGTGTGGATGATTGTGATGTGAGTGGTGTGGGGGTGGTGTGATTGTGGGATTGGTTCACGGGTGGAGGCGTTAGTTGGGTGTAGAATCGGGACACGGTTGGTGAGAATGGGTGTGGGATCCGTTCAGGGTGGGGGTAGTAGGTGAGGGGGGTGGTTCCACTGGGGGAGCCTGGGTGGGAGAGGAGTGGGTCGTGTTGTGGTGGATGGTTGGTGTTATCGTATGGGGAAGGTAGTGTTTTGGGTCGTTGGTGCTTCGAAATGGAGATGATTGATCGGATAGTTTGGGATAGGGAGAGGTGAGGTAGTGCTGGAGCTGGGAGAGCGGGAGATGGGAGAGCGAGAATGGAAGTCGGGAGTTGGGTCAGGAGATGAGGAGGTTGTTACAAGGGGCGGGAAACTGAGGCTGGGAGCGGGATTGGGGGAGATGAGGCTTGAAAGCGCTGGGTGAGTAGAGAGAGGGTGACGGGGAAAAAGAAAAGTCCCGAATTGCTTCGGGACTTTGATATTGTTCTGCAGAAAGAAAGTTATTTCTTCTTTGCAGCTTTCTTAGCGGCTTTCTTTTTAGGAGCAGCTTTCTTTTTAGGAGCTGCTTTTTTCTTAGCGGCTTTTTTTGCAGTTGCCATTTTTTTAGAATTTAAATTGGTTAGTAAAACAATTTACACTCATAAAAATAGAAACTTCTTTGGAAGTTCCAAAAAATTTTCTTGAAAAATTCCAAAAATTTTATTAAGCCTATATATTGAACGAGTCGGTACGATAGGGTAACCGATGTTTTTGAACTAAGCTCCTACCGGAACGGGGTTGACGCTGACGAAGGTCTTGTCGTTTTTCCTTTCCTGAATTCTACGGTGCCGTCGGTGAGTGCGAAGAGTGTGTAGTCTCTACCAACACCGATATTTTTTCCGGGATGATATTGAGTACCGCGCTGGCGAACGATGATGTTGCCTGCGACAGCGGGCTGACCACCGTAGATCTTTACTCCAAGGCGCTTGCTTTGCGAGTCGCGGCCGTTCTTTACACTACCTTCACCTTTCTTGTGTGCCATGGTTTATAAGTTTGATAGTTTGTTATTACTTGATCGATCGATGGTCGCGACTATGCGATATCGCTGATCTTAATTTTTGTGTAGTGAGTACGATGTCCGTGTTTCTTGCGGAAGCCTTTCCTTCTTTTCATTTTGAAGGCAATGACTTTGTCGCCCTGGACGTGACCAACGATCTCAGCTTTGATAACAGTCTTCACGTCTTTTCCGACGGAAAGCGAACCGTCACCGGCAGCCAGGAGTACGTCACCAAATTCAACTTTGTCACCGGCGTTGCCCGCGATACGGGGAACGTACAAAGTCTGGTCTTTTTGGACCTTAAACTGCTGGCCGGCTATTTTCACAACTGCTAACATAACATTTGATATTAGGGCTGCAAAGGTAAGGGGATTTGAACAAATAAAGAAGGGGTTGTTGCGGGTTTTTTGGAGGAGGGGGATAAAATTAGGGGGAATTCTTTGGATCAGGGTGGGCTTAGGACCGTTGTTGTGGGGGGAGGGGTGATTTGGAGGGTGAAGTTCGGGCGTTGGGGGAGAAAGGCGGTGAAATTGAAGTTTGGGAGGTTTTTGGAGGTGGTTATGGGTGATTTTGAGGAAGTTGGAAGTGGGGGACTCGTCGGGGAAAGACTGGAAGGCCCCGGGGAGGAGGATTATGGGGAAGGAGCTGGAATTTGGGAAGAAGCGGGACGAGGAATTGGGATGGGTCGGCGGAAGCGGGGAAGGGGGAACCGGGAAGAGGGGTTGGAGTAAGCCGGGGAAAGGGGGAAACGGTGAAAAAGGGATGGGATGAGGCGGAGGGGAAAGAGGGAAAAAGTTTGGGGGCGGGGCGGGGAAAAAGGGGGGAGAGACCGGTGAAAAAGGGGTTGGGGAAAGTGGGGTGCGGGTTAAGGGCTTTTTATTGTCTATTGCTATTTTTCTTGTAGGTTTGCCCGCATGAATATGAAGATCAAATCATTCCTTGCCAGGCCTTTTGCATCCTATGTGTACAAGACCGTCCAGAAGGGGATGACAACGGCAGTGGCAGATCAGGAGGCTATATTAAAGGAGTTGTTGCGGGTGGGTAGCCAGACCGTCTTTGGGACTGAACATAAATTGGGAGATGTAAAGACATATGAGGAGTTCAAACAGGCGGTGCCGGTCAGAGACTATGAACAGTTCGCTTCCTATATCAATCTTGTAAAAGAGGGCAGACATAATATATTATGGAAGGGCCTTCCGATCTACTTTGCCAAGACATCCGGCACGACCAGCGGGGTCAAGTATATCCCCATCTCGAAGGATTCTATATCCAACCATATTAATACGGCCCGCAACGCCCTGTTGTGCTATATGGCGTCCACGGGTAATTCAGCCTTTTCGGACGGGAAGCTGATCTTTTTGTCCGGCTCGCCGGAACTGGAGCGGGTTGGGGGAATTCCTACGGGACGCCTGAGCGGCATCGTCAATCACCACGTGCCGGGTTATCTGCGGACGAACCAGCTGCCGTCCTACGAAACGAACTGTATCGAAGACTGGGAAACGAAGCTGGATAAGATCGTCGGGGAGACGGTGGACCAGGATATGCGGCTGATCAGCGGCATTCCGCCGTGGGTGCAGATGTATTTCGACCGGCTGACGGAAATAAAGAAGAAGCCGGTGAAGGATATTTTCCCGAATTTTTCGGTGCTCGTGCATGGGGGGTGAATTTCGAGCCGTATAAGCACAGGCTTTTTGAGAGTATTGGCAAGAAGATAGATACCATCGAGACCTTCCCGGCGTCTGAGGGGTTCTTTGCTTTTCAGGATACGCGGGAGGAGGAGGGGCTGCTGCTGAACACCAACAAGTGGTATTTTCTTTGAGTTCATACCGGCCGGCGAGATCGGAAAGGCCGAGCCTCAGCGGCTGTCGCTGAAAGACGTTAAACCAGGGGAGAACTACGCGCTGGTGGTGAGCACCAATGCGGGTTTGTGGGGTTATAGTATCGGAGACATGGTCCGGTTTGTCTCCGTGAATCCGTACCGGCTGGTAGTAACGGGAAGGACCAAACACTTTATCTCCGCGTTTGGCGAGCACGTGATCGGTGAAGAAGTGGAGTACAGCCTGATGAAGGCGGCGGAAGAGGAGGGGCTCCAAATTACAGAATTTACGGTGGCGCCGATGATCCAGCAGGACAAGGGCAAGTCCTATCACGAATGGTTCGTCGAATTTGGGAATAAGCCGGCCGATCTGGATGAATTTGCCGTGCGGGTGGACAATAATCTGCGCATAAAAAACATTTATTACGACGACCTGATCACCGGTAATATTCTGCAGCCGCTGAAGATACGTTCGGTGAAGAAGAATGGTTTCATCGACTACATGAAGTCGGTAGGGAAGCTGGGGGGGCAGAATAAGGTGCCCCGGCTTAGTAATGACCGGAAACTGGTGACGGAGCTCGAGAAATTTGTTGAATAGGGGACCGGTATTGGGCCGGGTCCATAATATTGAAATATCTGCATCATGATGTCTAATGGGTTAGTTAAGAAACGCATTGCGTTGTTTGGGTCTACCGGCAGCATTGGCCGGCAGGCGTTGGAGGTGATCGATGCCAACCCTTCTGTGTTCAGTGTGGAGGTGCTGACGGCGCAGACGAATGACGAGTTGCTGGTGAAGCAGGCGCTGCATTTTAAGCCGGACGTCGTGGTGATCGGGGATGATAAAAAGTATGCTATTGTGAAGGCGGCGCTGGCTGCCGAGCCGATAAAAGTTTTTGCGGGCGAGAAAGCGCTGGAAGAGGTGGCGGCGATGGACAATTACGACATGATGCTGGCGGCGATCGTGGGTTTTGCCGGTCTCAGGCCGACGCTGCGTGCGATCGAGAATGGAAAGGCGATCGCGCTGGCCAATAAGGAGACCCTGGTCGTGGCGGGGGATATCGTGATGAAGAAGGCGCTGGAGCACAAGGCGCCGATCATTCCGGTGGATTCGGAACATTCGGCCATTTTTCAGTGTTTGATAGGGGAGACGCGGAGTCGTATAGAAAAGGTCGTGCTGACCGCTTCGGGCGGGCCTTTTTGGGGAAGAAGCCGAATTTTCTGGTGAATGTAAAGCGGGATCATGCCCTTCAGCACCCTAACTGGAGTATGGGGGCCAAGATCACGATCGACTCGGCTACGCTGATGAACAAGGGTCTGGAGATGATCGAGGCCAAGTGGTTGTTTGGGCTGCAGCCGGACCAGGTGCAGACGGTGATACATCCGCAGAGCATCATCCACAGCATGATCATGTTCGAGGATGGGAGCATCAAGGCGCAGATGGGGTTGCCGGATATGAAGCTGCCGATACAGTATGCGCTGGGGTTTCCGAGGCGGCTGCCGAGCGCTTTCCCGAGGTATGATTTCAGGAAGCCGAATACGCTGACTTTTGAGGAGCCGGATGTGAAGACGTTCCGCAACCTGACGCTGGCGACGGAGGCGTTGCAAAAGGGGGGAGTCTTCCCTGTGTGTTGAATGCGGCGAATGAGATAGCGGTGTTCGCTTTTTTGCGGAATAGGATTGGGTTTTTGGATATGACGGATCTGGTGGAGAGGACGATGCAGGAGTTGCCGTTCATCGAGCGGCCGACGCTGGAAGAATATTTTGACAGCGATGGGGAGGCTCGTAATTTTGCCGCTTCGCTGATTAAATTATAGCCTTTGGGGGTAGAGGGTGGTGGTGTGGCGGCAGTTCACGCAGCTGGTGTGGTGTGGCCGCGGTTCACGGAACAATCAGGGTGAAGGGTTTGTTATAAGTGGTCAGCGGTTGAGGGGATTGGCCAAAAAGAGGGTATATTGGGAAAATTTTTTTGATTACAAGTCACCTTTGGGTGGGTTTTGCCTGGGGTTTGCCTTGGGAATCCGGGGTGAAGTCGAATAAACAAATATGACACTATTAGCTATCAAATGGGGTGCGGTGGGTATCCAGGTGCTCCAGTTCATTTTATCCTTCTCCATTCTCGTCGTACTCCATGAGTTGGGGCATTTTCTGCCTGCGCGGTGGTTCAAGTGCCGGGTGGAGAAGTTTTACCTGTTCTTCAACCCCTGGTTTTCGTTGTTCAAGAAGAAGATCGGGGAGACGGAATACGGGTTGGGCTGGATACCGTTTGGCGGCTATGTGAAGATCTCCGGGATGATCGACGAGAGTATGGACAAGGAGCAGATGCAGAAGCCGGCCGAGCCGTGGGAGTTCCGCAGCAAGCCGGCCTGGCAGCGGTTGATCATCATGCTGGGTGGTGTGACGGTGAATGTGCTGCTGGCGTTTGCAATCTTTATAATGATCATGTGGGTTTGGGGTGACAGCTATGTGCCGGTCTCGAATCTGAAATATGGCGTATGGGCGGATAGCCTGGGGAGAAAAATGGGGATGCAGGATGGTGACAATATCATTGCCGTCGAAGGCAAGCCCGTATTGCGGTCCGGAACGGTGGGATCGGAGATGATCATGAACGAGGCGAAGACGATCACGGTGGTTCGCAACGGACAGCGGATCGACCTGAAGGTTCCGGAGGGCACGATCAGGGATCTGAGCAAGAACAGGCTTGTGGGACTGGCGAGGCCGCGTTATCCGTTGATCGTGAGCGGGCCGGGGAAGAGCATGAAGGTGTTGAAGGGCGAGGCGCCGCAGAATGGGGATACGCTGATAGCATATGGCGGACATCCGATAGAGTTTGGTTCCGACTTTTTCAAATATCAGGCTGATCTGGCTTCGCTGAAGAATGCGAAAGAGGTGGAGGTGACTTTCAAGCGGGGTAAGGATACGATCCGTTCTACGCTGGCACAGACTGAAGATGAGGCGCTGGGTTTCTATTACAGAGGCATGGATTCCGTGCTGGGCGATGTCCACATCTCCTATACGCTGGCGCAGGCGATTCCGGCGGGTGTACATAAGAGTATCGAGACGCTTTCGAACTATATCCGCAACCTGAAGTTGCTGTTTACGTCGAAGGAGGTGAAGGTGCAGGACAATCTGGGGAGCGTGATCAGTATTGCGGGGGTGTTTCCGAAGGTATGGGACTGGGAAAGTTTTTGGACGCTGACGGGGATCTTTAGTATTCTGCTGGCGTTTATGAATGTGTTGCCGATACCGGCGCTGGATGGTGGGCATGCGTTGTTTACGCTGGTGGAGATGATCTCGGGGAGGAAGCCGAGTGATAAGTTTATTGAATACGCCCAGATGGCGGGGATGGTTTTGTTGTTTGGGGTGATGATTTATGCCCTGGGGTTGGATATATTCCATTTGACGGGGAGGAAATAGGGTGGCGGGGACCGAGGGGTTTGACGGGTGAGGATTTTTTTGTAATTTTGTGGTTGATATAAAATTTTTGGGGCTGCCCTGGTTTTGACAGCGTAGATCTTTGAAGGTGTAAGCATGTCGTGCGTTGGATAATTAGCACGTTAATCTGAATATTCAAACTTCAAATGGCAATACTCAGTATGCCATGGCTGCCTAATCAGTGATTAGATAGTCATTTGGGCCCCGCAGCAGGTTCGCCTGTTACCACGCTGCCGCGCCGACTCAAAACAAATACAGGATGCTGTGGCGGAAGGCTGTGCCCGTCACTTAAGACCATCCAGCTAAGGAAATGATCGGTTTGTCCGGTTCCTGTTGTTTCCCGACAAATAATAACGGAATAAACATGTAGAAAGCTTTTGGAGGATATGTTTGGACAGGGGTTCGACTCCCCTCAGCTCCACGAAAAAATTGGCCCTGCAATTCTTTGATTTGCAGGGCCTTATTGTTGACGCCTGAAGGGAAATCGAACTTTCTCAAATGTTGGGGTCTTCCTTATTGCGATATTGACATTCATGTTCAAACCAAATGTCAGTTGCATCTGAATGTCAATAAGGACAATCTGGTCATCTGGATCATTATCTTTTTATCGACCATAAATTTTCTAACGAGCGGATCGCCATTCAACACATTGAAGAGGTCCTTACCCATTGATGAAATGCCTACGGTACTCTCGACTTTTCCATTCGAGATTTCTAAATCGAAGGAGAAGTTGACATTCTTTCTATTATCGACCGCTTGTAGCTCTATTTTGCTAAAGGCGAGCTGCTGCTCTTCAGTCATGGCCTTTTTTAGCAAGATCCTCATAGCGGGTAAATACTTCGTCCAAAGCGCAACGGACTTCCCTTCAGTCATAAATATTCGCGATTTAAATTGTGATTGGGGCCTGTCTAAGAGGTTGAATAAGCAATGATACGCTATATGCAGCTGTAATAGGCTACTTTAACGCATAATTTGAAATAATAGTGTCTGGCTTCCGATGGACCCTCTTTCTTTTTGTACCATTCTCTACGGCTTCACGTAAAGACAAACATTAGCTAAAAAAATGCGACCTTCCCGTGAATTGGAATTGAAGGAGCAATACGAAGACTTGCTAAACAATTTCAAACATAATCGATTGTAGCAGGTAGTCGGAAAAGCCCAGGAGCCGGAGCGGACCTGGGTGATTGGAAAAAGGGGAATGGGCACCTTATTTGCAATGGTCAGCAAAGGGATGCAACTATGACAATTCAAATCGAGCATATATTATCCAAAGCGGAAGCCAGGAACCGGATCGAACAACTGATCGAACGGTACAAAACCGAATATAAAGCAGATCTGCAGGAACTGGTCGTCGACTGGGCCGGTGACAGGGCGCATATCCGGATGAAGGCGAAAGGATATGGCACGTCGGGCAATCTGGAGGTTAGGGACGGGTCAGTTGAGCTGGACTTTTATGTGCCCTTTATGCTACAGGTATTCAGTAAGAAGATCAAGTCTGCTATTTCCGATCAGATACAACAGAGTTTGGCCTAAAGAGGGAATACGGGCGAGATACGGTGGCCTGGTCGCAGGACCGATCAATTACCCACCAGCCGGTAGTGGGTCGATACGTGCCAATGATGGAGCGTCGTGATCTTGAACTGGTTTCCTTTTGGTGTTACATATACCAGCTTCACCTCGCGGAAAAGGTTGTCGTTATCCAGGAAACCGATGATGCATGAGAGGGGTGTGGATCCCTTTTTAAGGACGGGGCGGGGCACGGTGCCGAGATCCGGAAACCTAAGCGTATCGTCGCCGGGGAGTCCCTCGTAATCTACATCAACTCGATAGCGCATTGTTTTGGACGTTTCATACAGCTTCACCACGAATTTGCCGTTTCGGTGTCCTGTCGGTTCCAGATATTCTGCAACGGGTTCTTTTTTAGTCGCTGACCGGTCCTCAGGGTTTTGTCTTGGGGCCGGCAGTACCGGATTGGAAGGGTCTATCCGAAAGGTGTCTTTTCGGGTATGCTGCTGGGCGGAGGCGTTACGGGTGGCGAAGATCAACAGGACGGTTGTCAGGATAAATGGGGTCAGGGGTGGTTTCATAACGTGTCAAGATAGGATTTTTCATTTTGTGGTGCAAGTTTTACCGCCCGCGGTGGAAGTTGTGGCTGCCTGTGGTGGAAGGTGCGTACAGATTGGGTGTTTTCACTAATGTCGTTGACTTAAGCAAGAAAAGGTGTTTTCACGGTGGGGTGGGTATTGATAATGAAGTAATTTGTAATGAGTATATAAGAAGGGGCGGTGTGATCGCCGAAAACCAAAAAAAGATTACCGGATCAAAGTAACCAACAAACTAAACTACCATATCAATGACAGCGAAGCATTCAAAGGCCGTCACACGCACGGCCAGGAAGGGGCCTTCACCAGGAATCGTCTGCTTCCGTTTGGTCATTTGATAATCAGTATATTAAGAATGGGAAAGACGGGACTACAACGGGAGATGGACCGCTTCTTAAGCGAGACGGAGAACGAGCAGTTCAACATCCGCAGGATCACCAAGAGTGGGTTCAGCCGGTCGAGACGGAAGTTGGCGCCCGAAGCGTTCCTTGAGCTCAACGATATTATCTGGAAGGACTTCTATAAGGAAGTCGATTACTACGGTTATCATGGACAGAAGCTGTTGGCGGTCGATGGCACTTATCTGAACCTGCCGAACCATCCGAGCATCCACGAGGAGTTTGACAGAAGAGGCATGGGTAGGGGAAAGAACAAAGACCTGCCCAAGAGCATGTGCCTGCTGTCCGCGCTGTATGATCCGGTGAACTATCTGACGTTGGATGTGCAGACCGGTCCGACGGATGGCAACGAACAAGACCTGTTATTGAAGCATCTGCCAAAGGTGGAGCGGGGAGATATATTGCTGCTGGATCGCGGATATCCTGGCGCAGCGCTGTTTGCCGGCTTGCAATCCAGGGCATTCACTTCATCGTCCGGATGAGGGAGCACTGGTTGCCGGTCAGGGAGTTTAGAGCCAGCCGCAAGCGGGATACGATAGTAACGTTGACCGTGCCGGATAAATACTATGATAGCTTTGCCGAACAGTTCCCTCGATGAAAAGGGAAGTCAAATGCAGGCTGGTTAAGATAGCACTGGAGAATGGAGAGGAGGAAATATTGGGCACCTCGTTATTAGATACCGTAAAATACAAGCTGCCGGAACTCGGTGAACTGTATCAGATCCGCTGGGGTGCGGAGGAAGGTTACAAGATGTACAAGGCCCGGGTGCAGGTGGAAGCCTTCAGCGGCAAGACCGCTACCGCCGTTAAGCAGGATATTTATGCCAAGGTGATGATGATGACCTTATGTGCAGCACTGGCGTTCCCTATAGAGGAAAAAGTCATTGCAGAAAGCACTGCAGATAAACAGAAAGGCAAGATCAGGCACCGTAAAAAGATCAACCGCACCTTTGCTTATTGGTCGACCAAATGTATCCTCATCGGCATGTTCATTAAAAGGACCATCAGATTAGCACTTGCTGTCTTCGACAAACAGGTGGCCGCTAACACAGAAATCGTTCGACCTGGCAGGCATGAAAACCGAAAGCGACGACCGCCAAGACTGTATCATATGAATTACAAAGACGTGTGAAACCCTTAAGTCAATGACATTAGTGTTTTCACGGGTGGTGGGACGATAGGAATATCGGACCTTTCAGGGTATACCTATAACCCCCAAAAATCGACTTATGAGCACCACGACCCTGAAAAAGTGCGGACGCCCGGCATTCGGGCTATAGCCGACAGTTCTCGAGCCTTTCCCTGCGGGATCTGCTGGATGCACGGGAGATGTTCCATGTGCATTTGATGAACAAGCGAAACGTGATCGCGACGGCGGTTGGACGGTACCGCATGCGCAAGACAGATATCAGGGGCGGCCGCTATGCACCGGATCACAAGTTCCCCAGGAAGGAGCGGACGCTTGAGAACAGTGTAGTGATGGAAGATATCAGCTGGCCCTGTATCCTGGTGTTTGTGAAGAAGCTGGGAGGACGAGACGGAGCTGATCCATGACGGCGGGAACAATATCGTCCCGAAGTCGATCTATATGCCGGACGGGCGGGTGGTGCCGATCTGTGTGGTGGCGGCCCCGAAGGAGGAGCGGTCTGATGTGACGGTGAATCCCTCGGACCTGCGCTTTCCCCGGAATCTGATCAGCGGAGGTTTTCCGTTGGTAATTTACCAGCAGGGTGAACGGCGGATCGCGTCAGTGGGGTGCGTGGTGAGCGATGGTAATGCCTATTATGCGGTGACAAATAAGCATGTGGTGGGAAAGCCTGGCACGCCGGTGTATTCTGTTTTTCACGGGCAGGAAAGGAGGATCGGCGTTAGCAGCGCGCATACGCTTGGCAAGCAGCTATTTTCTAAGTTATACCCCGGTTGGCCCGGTGCTTCGATGATGGTGAATAACGATGTCGGGTTGATCGAGATCGACGATATCAAGGACTGGAAGACTGAGATCTACCAGATCGGGATCCTGGGGGAGCTGATGGATTTCAATACGTATAATCTGTCCCTGGACCTGATCAGCCAGAAGGTGCGGGCATATGGCGCGGTTTCCCGTGAGATCCGGGGCGAGGTCGTGGCGCTGTTCTACCGGTACCAGTCTGTGGGCGGGATCGAGTATATGGCCGATTTCCTCATCGGCGGCGAGAACGGCAGCAATCTGAATATCCATCATGGAGATAGCGGTACCGTGCTGGTCATGGAAGAGGAGGACAAAGATTCCGGCGCCGTGAGCTGCCGGCCCATAGCACTGGTGTGGGGGCAGCATGAGTTCCTGGAAGGCAGGGAGCGGGTGAAACGCGCCTATGTGATGGCAACGTCGCTGAGTAATGTATGCAGGGAGCTGGAGGTGAATATCGTCAGGGATTATAACCTGGACCAGGATTATACCTGGGCGAAGGATGGCCATTTTAAGATCGGTAACCGGTCTGCGGAACTGGTGACTGAGCCGCGGCTGGTGAAATTGCTGAAGAAACACCAGGAGAAGATCGGCAATTCGGATAAGGACCTGTTGGACCAGACGAATATTGCGATGGCGAAGAGTACGGATTTTATCCAGCTGGCCGATGTGCCGGACCTTTACTGGCGGTACAAACGGTTCAAGACGGAGGGGAATAATCATTTTGCGGACATGGACGAATCGAATCCAAAGGTGATGGGCGGAAAAGACCTGCTGGCGCTGTCGAAGGATCCCGCTTTTGTGGATATTGGTCAATGGATAGATTTTTATCAGCAGATGGACGTAGTCGATCCAAAAACGAAGATCGATCGCGATACGAACGAAGAGGTGCCGAGTCCGAGGGCGGGGTCACTGCCGTTCCGGGTGTGGCAGTTGTATACGCAGATGGTGCGGTCGCTGAAGGCCGGGAAGGTGGATGAATATCTGGTGGCGGGCGGTACGATGACCCATTATGTAGGTGATGCCTGTCAGCCGCTGCACGTGTCGTATCTGCATGCCGGCATCCCCGGTCAGGAGACGAATGTGCACGGGGAGTATGAGGATAAGATGATCGCGGCCAACCGTAAGAAGTTGTTTGCTGGGGTAAATGCGCTGAATAATAAGGTCAAGGACAGCCAGTTGATTACGGGTGGTCATGGGGCGGCGCAGTTCGTGATCGCGCTGATGCAAAAGACGTTCGACACACTGTCGCCGATGGATATCATTACGGAGTTTGGGAAGATCAGTGGAAGGGGCAAGTATGACCTGGCGTGGAAAGTACTGGGTGCGCGGACGATCAAGGTGATCGCGTCGGGCTCCAATGCGATGGCCGTGTTGTGGCAGAGTGCGTGGATCGAGGGTGGGGACCGGCTATCCCGCCCGGGAAGTATGCGGGGATCACTACAGATGATTTGCAGGCGTTGTATGAGGATTATCATTTTGTTCAGTCCTTTAACATAACGGACGCGAGTTTTCCGGACGCGCTGGAGAATGATACGAGGAAGTAGATTTTTTTTGGGGGGGTGGCCGGGAGTGAATCCCTCACCGGTCTGCCCCTGGATCTCCGTGAATAGGGGATGAACCAACTTGAACAAACTTGACAAGGGGGTGGTGGTGCGGGGGGCGGAAATCGGCTAGATTTGATGCATGCATACTAAAATTGAGCCTTCAATAAGTCGTCGGGCTGGTGAGCCGGCCGCAATTTGTATATTTCTTGGTGCGATGTTGCTGGGTTCCTGCCATGTAGCGCCGGCAAAACGATATGGATTTGTTACGATGCTTGGGCAGGATACGATATCGGCAGAAACTGTTATTCGCCAGGGTAATACACTGGAAAGCGACGAGGTGGATCGCTTTCCCCGGGTGCAAGTACGGCATACCGTGGTTAAGCTGAACGATGATGGCAGCATCCGACACCTGGTAATGGAAATTCACGCGCCCAGTGAACGACCCGGCCAGCGGGACCGGACTGTGGTGGCGGATGTCGCCGATAACAAGGTACGTCTTTCAAAAACGGACAGTACGGGAACGCTAACCAGGGGATTTCTCAACGGGTGGCAGTATGGTGGTGGCACATGTGCCGCAGATGTATAGCCTGTATGAGCTGTACTTTGCCGCAGCGCTGAAGCATTCGGCGTCAGCAAAGCTGGCAGCCGGAACGCCTGTGGAACTGCGGCAGTTCTATATCGACCGGGAATTTGACCGATTCCCGCTGGGGCACGCCACGGTAACCCCTGTTGGGAAAGGCAAGGTAGAGGTTGTACACGACTGGCTCGCTGGAACGGGCGAGGCCATGATGGACTCCGCCAATGACATGCTCAGGTATTCGGGAGTCCGGACTACCTATAAAGAAGAGGTAAAGCGACTGAACATAGCTCCCGAGGTAAAAGTTATTGCCGCCAGCTGGGAGGCAAAAGAGGCGGCAACCGGCGTCGCGAAATCGTTGAGCGTCCGGGATTCCGTGCGCGCGCAGGTGGGTAATGCCGTAGTAACCATCGATTATAGCAGGCCGATGTTGCGGGGACGAACCTTGCTGGGTGATTTGATACCTTATGACCGGGTATGGAGGACGGGGGCCAATGCCGCTACGCAGTTCACGACGACAGTTCCGATTAAGATGGGAGGGATGGCCGTGCCTGCGGGTAGATACACGCTATTTACCGCACCGCATACGGGTGGGGTCGATCTGATCGTGAATAAGGAAAGCGGAGAGTGGGGGACAGACTACAATGGCTCAAAAGACCTCGGGTCAGTAAGGATGACCAGTGAGGTGGCCTCCACGCCAGTGGAGGCGTTCACGATATCTGTTATTCCCGGCGATAACCGGCATGGTAAACTCCTGTTCGAGTGGGGGACGTTCAGGTGGATTGCTCCGATTGAGGTGGAGTGAGGCCGTCGGCAAATGCATATCCTTTACGGGTAATCGAAAGGACTTCGGCATCGGGGGATGGCCGGTTGACAAAATCGTGTTCTATCAGTTCGTCCAGGGCCCCATCCCATCTTGTCAGTGTTCGGGGGGTGGTGTCGGTGAGAAATTCCCTGTCATTTGTCGACAGGGTTTCCCCGTTGAGGTATCTGACCCTAACGATCTGTCCGGCCACGTCCTTGACGCCTTCGGACAGCAATTCTTTGGCGTCGTCGCTAAGTGTGGAATTGGACGATCTGGTTTCGGGGGAACTTTCGTGTTGCTCGTTGTGAGAATAATTGTCCTGATTGAGCAGCATGCCGAGGTGGTTCTGGAAATCCTGTCTGAACTGGTCAGGGTCGTTAAATTCATAGGTCAAGCCTTTTGTCTGATATTCGGTCTTGAGTTGTTTTACTGCCGCGTACTGAACGGGATCCAGCAACTCCGGCTGGATGGGCCGTTTGGAAAAGTATAGCAGCGTGTCTTTCTCAGCTGCGATGTGCTGCGCGATCTCTTCCACGGTGCCGCTGGCGGCCTTGCCCGTCGGTGTTCCGACGCGTGTCCAGAAAATCCCGACGAGGATATCGGCTGAGTCCAGGAGCTGCTGATTAATAACGGCCTGCGGACGGTCGGCCATCGACGGAAATGCGTTCTGCTCCCATCCGATGGGCTGGAGTACAATGTTACGGCACCCGGAGTTGACGTTGTTCCAGTCGAGGATGACCTGGCGGGCAATGGCCCGTTCCTCGGTGAGGTCACCAGGGGAGGCGATAAATACCTGGTATACTGTTGCAGAATAGGACATCAAGGATGATTTTAGCTGCGATAAGTGAAAATGGGTGTTTATACGGGGGACCAGCCTGGAAAAGTTGTCTAAATTTAGGAGCTATTTTGCAAAAAGGAACAGATAAAATCATGAAACATCTATTTATAGCCGTGTTGGCGGTGGTTGCATGCCAGTGTATGGGCCAGGGTGGAGAAGTGAAGGAGCAGGGTGGGAAGACGAAAAACCAGGCGGGGAAGACGAAGGATCAGGGCGGGAAAACGAAAAATGACCTGACGATCGTGATCATCCGCCACGGCGAGAAATATGCGGCCGGCAGCAACCTGAACTGCAAGGGGCTGAACCGGGCGCTGCATATACCTGCCGTTATTAACAAGCAGTTCGGGAGGCCGCTGGTAATCTATGTTCCAACGGTAAAAACGGGTGCCGTTACTTCGGAGGACCGAATGTTCCAGACCGCTACGCCGCTGGCTGTGACCGACTCGGTGGCCGTCAACAGCGAGTTCGATGAAACAAATACAAAGGGTCTTGCCGACTTCCTGAAAACGCAGAACGGTTTGCAGCTGGTAGTCTGGGAGCACACCAATATACCCAGGCTGGGGCACGCGCTCGGACTGGGTAAAGATTCGCTGAGCTGGCAAGGTAGTGATTTCGATAGCATTTGGATCGTGACTTTTCCTAACGGCAGGAAGCATCCGCCGATAATGAGGAAGTCGGTGGAAGGGTTGAACGGATTGCCCAATCAGTGTCCTACGGGCAGGGTGCGAGTCCTGGTTTGCCCGGATTTGGGTGGAAAATTTTGGACGCCGTCACAAGATTATTACGGGCATTGGTGTAACTTCCCCCTATGCTAAAACAATATCTGCTACTGCTGCTCGCCGCCTCTTTTTGTGCGGTGGGTCAAGCCCAGACGTTCCGGGTAAGTTATCCGGCGGCCGCAATGAATGGGCCGTTTAGTGGGAGGGTGATCCTGTATCTGAATAAGGAGAACCGGAACCCCAAGGATGCGATGGCCGACCTCGGAGGCTTTTCCTTGTTTTGCGGTTGAGGTGAAGGATGTGAAGCCTGGTGGGATCGTAACGTTTGATGATCGGGCGGCGGCGTTTCCCGCGCGGTTGTCGGACATAGAACGGGGGAGTACTATGTACAGGCGGTTTGGGACAGGAACATGGGAGGGCGGGCGATCGCGGAGAGTCCGGGGAATGTTTATTCTTTGCCGCAGAAGGTGAAACTGACGAAGGAAGCCGGTGCGGCGTTCAGTCTGAATTGCGATCAGGTGGTGCCGAAGCAGGGGTTTACCGATACCAAATTTGTAAAGGAGCTGAAGGCACCGTCGCGGCTTTTGTCGAAGTCGCAGGGAAGGGAGATGACGGTGGATGCTGCGGTGCTGCTCCCCCACGAATATTATACGCAGCCGGAGCGGCAGTTTCCGGTGATGTTCATTGTGTCCGGATATGGCGGGGATTATCATCGCTATTCGGGCGATTCGACTTTCTATAGCAGGCCGTTCGATTCGGTCGCCTGTATCACGGTGTTTCTGGATGGTAATTGCGCCGGTGGTCACTCTGTATATGCCAACAGCGATAATAACGGCCCATGGGGGGACGCTCTCACTACTGAATTCATCCCGCAACTTGAAAAGACCTATCGCTGTAATGGGGCGAGGCTCCTGAGGGGGCATAGCAGCGGAGGGTGGACGGTGCTCTGGCTGCAGACGCATTATCCCGATGTGTTTGCGGGCTGCTGGTCGAGCTCACCCGATCCGGTCGACTTCCGGAATTTTCAGCGGGTCAACCTGTATGAAGAAGACAATATCTATTATAAGAAGGATGGAGCTTCGAATTCTGTCGCCACTATCGCGGGATATTTTCCGGTCGCGTCGATGAAGCAGTGTTATCAGCAGGAGTTTGTGTTGTACCGGGGCGAGCAGATGCATTCGTTCAACCAGGTGTTCAGCGCGAAAGGAGCGGATGGTCAGCCGGTTCCGGTCTGCGACCCTGTGACGGGGGCCATCGACAAGTCCTGTGTGGAGCACTGGAAGACCTATGATATATGTGCGTATCTGCGCAGCAACTGGCCGGCGCTCGAGAAGGTATTGCAGGGCAAGATCAGGGTATCGGTGGGTAATCAGGATAATTTTTTGCTGAACTATGCCGTGCATATGCTGGATGACGAGATGAAGAAACTGGATACGCGATTTGTGTTTCAGTATTATCCGGGGGATCATTTTACGCTGAATACGCCGGAGTATCAGACGGCGGGGACCGGGTTTCTGGCGGAGAGGTATGCGCGGTGGAAGACGGGACATTGATCATGAGCCGGGATAGGTGAGCACCAGGCCATTGTTTTTTTCCTACTTTTATCGAATGGCTCCGGACAATCCCCACACGGATGAATCGCTGGTTGCGGCTCTGACGAGCGGTGATCCTGATGCTTTTACCGCCATATATGAGAGGTATTGGGATAAGCTGCTAGTTTATGTCATGCGTGTTATCCGGCGGCAGTCCGACGCCGAGGATATTGTTCAGGAATTATTTGTTTCTCTCTGGAAGCGGCGCCAGGAACTACAAATCGAACGTAGTCTTTCAACCTACCTGTATAATAGCGCCAGGTATATTTCCATCCGACATATAGAAAAAAACAGCACCTACGCCGGGTATTTGGATCGGCTGGCCATACAGATGACAGCCTATTCCGGGGAAAGCCTGGGGGTGGAATCCGCGATATTCGGGCGTGAGCTGGAGGCGCGTATCGATGGGCTGATCGGGCAGTTGCCGGAAAAGATGAAAGAGGTTTTTATCCTTAGCCGCAAGCATCATTTGTCCTATAGGGAGATTGCCGACCGGCTTTCGATATCGGAGGAGACGGTTCGGAAGCAGGTATACAAGTCGCTGAAGATACTGCGCGAAGGGCTGGGACTGCCGGCGGGGCTGGTTCTTTGGCTGACCACGCATTTTTTCTAAAAAAACTTGATATAGGATACCACTTCGGATACCGGGATGTCACTAATACTATAGAACCTATCTATTATGTTGCCACAGGATGCTCAATTATTGCTTCAGCGCTATCTGGCCGGGGAATGTACGGCTGCGGAGAGAGAATTGGTGGACGGATGGTTTGCCGAGCTGGGGGAGGAGTACAAGGGAGAGGTGGTTTTGGAGGAGGCCGGGGTTGTTCGTGACAGGATGTTGATGAAGATAAGGGAAGAACTGGGAGTGCGGGTGCCGGTCAGGCGGATTGGATGGCGGCGATATGGGGCAGTGGCGGCGTCGGTGTTGATCGTAGCGGCGGGTGGCTGGCTGTTGTGGCAGCGGAGTGGTGAAAAGACCAATACTATTAATCCGGTGGCTATCGCTATCGAGGCAAGACCGGGAGGTAACCGGGCCATGCTGACGCTTGGAAATGGTCAGCGGGTAGTCCTTGACAGCGCGGCCAACGGTCTGTTGGCGATGCAGGGGAGTAACCGGGTCATGAAGCAGAATGGTCAGCTTGACTATCAGGCTGAGGCGGAAGGAAAGGAGAAGACGGTATTATATAATACCCTGACGACGCCAAGGGGTGGCCAGTACAGGCTGACACTTCCGGACGGCACTAAAGTATGGCTGGACGCTGCGTCGTCGATAATATATCCTACCGCGTTCATCGGGAAGACGCGCCGTGTTAGCATTACGGGTCAGGCTTATTTCGAAGTGGTGCATGATGCGAAGCAGCCTTTCGAGGTCGGAGTACAGGAGCTGACCGTTCGCGATATCGGAACCTCGTTCAATATCAACGCCTATGGCGAGGAGCCGACGATGAAGGTCACGCTGGCCGGCGGCGCGGCGGAAGTGGGGGGCGCAGGGCGTGTGATCGCACTGAACAGGTCTGGTCAGCAGGCCGAATGGCGAGACTCGCAGCTGGGTACTGCCGGCGATGCGGATCTCGAATCGGTGCTTGCCTGGAAGAACGGTTATTTCTACTTAACCAGCGCGGATATTGCCACGGTTATGCGGGAGATCAGTCGCTGGTATGATGTCGATATCGTTTTTGAAAAGGGCGTTCCCGCTGGGCATATCACGGGAGAACTGCCGCGGTCGACGATGCTGTCGAATATCCTGCAGGTATTGCAAACCAGCGGCGTTCATTTTAGAGTTGAAGACAGGACGATCCGCGTAATGCCATAAAACCTCATCCTTTACTGAATATTGGTTGAAGTCCTGAAAAGAAAACCGGAAGTGTTGGTACCACTCCCGGCGAGACGTTCAGGTCTGACGCAACACAATTGTTGGAAACTGCTTTATTGTTAAACCCAAACACTGCAAATGTATGCTTTTAGCAGCATTGAGAAGCATTCCTATGACCAAAAGGAATGTATTCCTTACCAAAACTCTGTTAGTCGTGAGATTGACAACTTTCTTATTATTGGCTTTCTGTTTACATCTCAGCGCGAATACGCGGGCGCAGCAGATCAACCTGTCTGAACAGCATGTTCCGCTGGACAAGGTCTTCAAAAAGATAACCGATCAGACGGGGTATTTATTCGTCTACCGCGATGAGTGGATGAAACAGACGCATGATATCAGTATCTCGGTCCGCAATGCGGCTCTCAGGGAGGTGCTGGACATCTGTTTTAAAGACCAGCCTTTTACCTATGCCATCATCGACAAGATGGTCGTGCTGAAAGATACGATTCCGGCGGTCGGGAGATTGAGGTTGGTCGATGCGCCATCGGGGGACAGTGTCCACGGCCGGGTGGCGGATAGCCTTGGCGCTCCTCTTGTCGGAGCGTCGATACGTATCAAGGGTACGACGAAGGGGACGCAGTCGGATGTCCATGGTGATTTCAAGTTGAAGCATGTCCCCGAGGGTACGGCGCTGGTTGTCTCCTATACGGGCTATGTCACCAGGGAGTTTACGGTGGGTGCGGGTGTCGGCAACTATCACTATATGACGCTGCAGCGCAGCCAGGACGAATTGGATGTGACGGTGATCCAGGCGTATGGCACTACGAGCCGGCGGTTCAATGTCGGCTCGATATCGACCGTCAATGCTTCTACCATCGAGAAGCAGCCGGTGACCAATGTGATGCTGGCGTTGCAGGGGCAGGTGCCCGGTCTGGCCGTCACGGCTACCAGCGGCGTCCCGACCAATACGGTTCTGCTGCAGATCAGGGGACAGAATACGGTGATGTCCAATGCGCCGTACGGCCAACGGCCTTATGACCAGCCACTGATCATCATCGACGGCGTGCCCTTCGCGCCGCAAAATAAAAATCTCAGCCAGTTCGGTAACTTTGGAACGGATGGCAGCAGCAATGGCGGCATCAATCAGTTCGGCGGTGTCAGCCCCTTTGCTTCCATCAACCCTTCCGATATCGAGAGCATCACGGTCCTCAAGGATGCAGATGGCACCTCCATCTATGGTACACAGGGGTCCAACGGCGTGATCCTGATCACCACTAAAAAGGGTAAGGCCGGCAAGACGATGTTCAATCTGACGGCCACAACGGGGTTCAACAGTACTGCGCGCGAACTGCATGTAATGAATACGGAGCAATACCTGAAATATCGGCGCGAGGCCCTTGCGCAGGACAGTGTTACGCCCAGCAATACCCCGTATACCGGCGGATATGCGCCCGATCTGACCGTCTTCGATGCAAATAAATATACCAACTGGCCTAAGCAGATATACGGCAGGACGACCAATAACACCGATATACACGCCAGCATATCGGGTGGTAGTTACAATAACACGTTCATTTTTTCCGGTGGATATACCCGGTCCGATTTCAATTATCCGGGGAATTTTTGCAGATCAGCGGCTGACCCTTCACAGCATGTTCCATCATGTTTCCAACGACAACCGGCTGACGCTGGATTTTGGGGCGGATGTCGGATATGACCAGAATCATTCCGCAGGGTATGCCGGCAACAAAGATGTCCTGCTTGCGCCGAATTTGCCCGACCTGAAGGACCCGGATGGCAGCCTGGTCTGGGTCTATAAGGGCATCAATCTCAGCAACTATCAGTTCTACGCCAATTTGTTGCAGCCCGTCAACCTACAAAACTACAATATCAACAACAGCCTGCATCTTAACTATAAGGTCATATCAGGGTTGACCTTTGGCCTTACTGCGGGATATAACCGTAACACCAGTGACGAGAGCACGAAAATCCCGGCAGTCTCGCAGACGCCGCTATACGGCGCTTACCGAAGCGCGGAATTCGCACAGAACAATTTTCAGACGCTAAACATCGAGCCTCAGATCGACTATAATGTCAATATTGGCAAGAGTATGTTGTCGGTACTGGCAGGCGGCACTTATAAGAAGAACACCAACTATCAGCAGACGCTCGAGGGAACGGGTTACAGCAATGATCAATTGCTTGGTTCCATCGACGGCGCCGCGACGGTGTATCCGTATGATCAGTCGTCGGTATACAAATACAGTGCTGCCTTTGCGCGACTGAAGTATATCTATAACCAGGAGTTTATCGTCAGCATGGGCGGCAGGCGGGATGGGTCAAGCAATTTCGGCCCCGGGCGGCAGTTCGGTAGTTTCGGTTCGGCCGGAGTTGGCTGGATCTTTACTCAGGAAAGAGCCGTTAAGAAGGCGATGCCCTTTCTCAGCTATGGCAAGCTGTCGGGCAGTTATGGGTCCAGCGGTTCCGACGGCATCGCCGCCTATAAATTCCAGGCCTTCTGGCAGCCGCTCAGTTATGTGCCGGCCGTTCAGGGAGTGCAGCCGAATCAACCGCAGAATCTATACAATCCGGATTATGGCTGGGCGACGAAGAAATCGCTCAATATCGCCCTCGATCTTGGATTCTTTCACGACCGGCTGCTCCTTAACACCACTTTCTACCGCGACCGCGAAGGCGACCAGCTCGGCGGCTATCCTCTGCCGATACAGGCAGGATTCGGAACGGTATTGGAGAACCTGCCTGCCCAGGTGCAGAACCAGGGCTGGGAGATATCCTTTACGTCCAGCAATATACAGGACCGGGGTTTTACCTGGAAGACCAATTTCAACATTACTTTCAATCGAAACAAACTGCTCAGCTTCCCGAACCTCGCGGGGTCCTCGTACGCCAGCGTCTATAAGATCGGGGAGCCCAGCTTCTATCATATTTGGGTATCGTTACAAGGGCATTAACCCGACGACCGGGCTGTTCGAATACCTGAATGCCAAGGACCAGGTCACGTCTACTCCGGCCTATGGGCTGGTTGCCGATGGCGGGGACCAGGTGCCCATCGCCAACCGAGAAGTCAAATACATGGGTGGGTTCGGCAATACTTTCACCTACAAGCGAGTCAGCCTGTATATCTTCTTTCAGTTCTCGAGCCAGACGGCGCCCAACTGGATGTATACGTTGTACGGCAACGGGTATACACCGGGTAGTCCGCTGATCAATATGCCGGTGGCGGTGATAGGCAATTACTGGTCGGGCCCTGGCGATACGCGGGCGACCCTGCAGCATCTTGTGACCAGTTATAGCTCGAAGGCTTCCAGGTCGGCTTCGGCTTTCAGCCAGTCGTCCGGGGCGTATAGCGACGACACCTACGCAAGGCTGAAGACCGTGTCCCTGTCTTATGCCCTGCCGGATAAGCTGCTAAAAAGCGTGCATATCCATGACCTGCGGGTCTATTGCAATGCGCAAAATCTGCTTACGCTGACGAACTACAAGGTAGCCGATCCGGAGACGTTCAATGATTTCACCCAATTCCCGGTGCAGCGAATCGTTGCGTTCGGACTGAATTGTAATCTTTAATCTTTATTATCATGAAAAAATATTCTTTCAACCATATATCGTTGGCGTGGCGCTATTGCTGGTTGCGGAGCTGGCCGGCTCCTGCAAGAAACTGATCGGGATCCCGCCCAGCCCGCCCTCGCAGATCGCGGAGTCGCAGCAGTTCGCAGACAGCAGTACGACGCTGACCGCGATCTCGTATGCCTACAGCTATGTCGCGCTGAGCGTCTCCGGATTCGGATATTCCGACGCGAAGATCCCGGAAGCCGCGGGCCTTTCTTCAGACGAGTTGCTGTACAACAACGGCTATGATCTGGACATGACCGGATTCTATGGGTATACTCTTACGAACCTGAACTCCGATGTCAGCAGTCTTTGGACGAGTCCCTATACTTCCCTGTATACTGTCAATGCTGTTATAGCCGGGGTAAAGAACAATCCAGGCCTGTCTTCCGCATTCAGGGCTCAGGCCACCGGGGAGATGCAGGTGCTGCGGTCGCTGTACTATTTCAACCTCGTAAATTTATTCGGCGGTGTTCCGCTGTCGTTGACTACGGACTACGAGGTCAATGCTGTTATGGCGCGTGCTTCGGTCGATTCCGTTTACGGGCAGATACTTGCGGACCTGACCAATGCGAAGCAGAATCTGTCGGCGGCCTATCCTTCCAGCGGGCATATACGGTCGAATCAGCTGGTGGCGACTGCGTTGCTGGCGCGTGTCTATCTGTACCGTCAGCAGTGGCAGCAGGCCTACGATGCTGCGAGTGCGGTCATCTCGTCGGGTCAGTATAGTCTGGTCAGCGACCCCAACAAGGTCTTTCTCGACGGCAGCAGTGAAGCCATCTGGCAGCTGCCTGCCAAGACCGCCTATTACGAGGTAGCGGAGGCGCATGATTTTTCATCCCAGTACGGCGCTGCTCCGACTTATCCGGTGACCAAATTCCTGTTGAATGCTTTCGAGCCAGGGGATCTCCGGATGAAGGACTGGCTGGGGCAGTATGTCAGCGGGACGGATACGTTGTACTATCCTTTCAAATATAAAAATGTCCAGTCGGGCGGTCCGACGACCGAGGATGTCATGATCCTCCGGCTGGCGGAGCAATACCTGATCCGTGCGGAGGCTTCTGCGGAGCTGGGCAACGGTGCTGCGGCGCTGTCCGATCTGAATATCGTTCGTGCGCGTGCGGGGCTTCCGGCCAGTACGGCCAGTGCGGGCTCGCAGTCTGCGTTATTGAATGCGCGTCATGCATGAACGGCAGGTCGAACTATTTACCGAGTGGGGGCATCGCTGGTATGATTTGAAGCGCACGGGGCGGGCGGGCGCGGTCCTGGGCGCTGAGAAGACCGGCTGGACGGCTGACGCGGCGCTCTATCCTGTCCCGATGGCGCAACTGCAGAGCAATATTAACCTGAAGCAGAACCCCGGATATTGAGGGGGAACGAATAAATTTTTGAACAATTTCTCCGAATAAGTATGAATCATTCTATTGTAAAGCTCGAACGGCTTTCGCACAAGTATTCGAGCAGCTGGGCCATCCGTGACATCAATATCGAGATCGACAAAAATGGCATCGTGGGGCTGCTCGGCTCGAATGGCGCGGGCAAGTCAACGACGATGAATATCCTTTGCGGATGTCTGAACCAGACCGAAGGTCAGGTCTTTATCGGCGGTATCGATATGCGAAAGGATCCGGAGTCGGCCAAGCGGCTGATCGGCTTCCTGCCGCAGAATGCACCGCTGTACACGGACCTGACGGTGGATGAGTATCTTGTCTACTGTGCCAATTTGCGGAAGATGCCGAAGGCGGAGATACGGCTGGCGGTAGAGATGGCTAAGGATCGCTGCGGTATCGCGCATTTCAGCGGCCGTCTGATCCGGAATTTGTCCGGGGGTTACCGCCAACGCGTGGGTATTGCGCAGGCGATCATCCATCGTCCGTCTCTAGTGGTGCTGGATGAGCCAACCAATGGTCTTGACCCGAACCAGATAATCGAGGTCCGCGCCCTTATAAAGGAAATCGCCGCCGACCGGGCGGTCATCTTCTCTTCGCATATCCTGTCGGAAGTGCAGGTGCTGTGCAAGGACATCAGGATGATCGACAACGGCCGGATCGTCTTCTCGGACACGATGGATGCTTTCAACAATTATATGGAGCCGCATAGTGTGATCACTTATATGGACAATCCTCCGCCGGAGGAGGATCTGCTGGGGATCTCCGGTGTTACCAAAGCTGATTTTCTCACGGAGAAGCAGATCCGATTGTATTTCAACGGCGATCAGGAGATCACCGAGCGCATTGTCGGCACGAGCGTGGCGAAGGGATGGCGGCTGAGGGAGATCTCGCTGGACAAAAGCTCACTCGACGAAATATTTGCCCAACTTTCCAATCATAACGGCCGGACAAAATAAAGCTCATGAAGACAATCGTAAAAATAGCCAGGACGGAACTGGCACTACTTTTTATTCTCCGATCGCGTGGTTTCTGCTGATCGCCTTTCTGTTCCAGAGCGGGCTAATGTATACCAGTATGCTTGAAGGGACGCTGACTACCCGGGACCTTGGCGGGATCGGGTTGAAATATCTCGACTTCCTGACGGCCCGGACCTTCGCTCCGCAGAATGGGATCTGGCCGAGGCTGGTGAGGAGTCTTTATCTGTATTTGCCTTTGCTTACCATGGGATTGATGAGCCGGGAGATCAATGCCGGTACGATCAAGCTGTTGTATTCTTCGCCTATCAAAATACGGGAGATCATCTTTGGCAAGTTCATGTCGATGATGGTTTATAATCTCGTACTCGTCCTGGTGCTGGCTTTTATATCGGGGCTGGGCCTGTTCAACATTCAGCATGCCGATGCGGGCATGCTGTGTACATCGTTGCTGGGTGTGTATCTGCTGCTTTGTACGTATGCGGCCATCGGACTTTTTATGTCGTGTCTGACCTCGTACCAGGTGGTGGCGGCTTTGAGCACGCTGGTGGTGCTGGCGGCGCTGAGCTATGTCGGAGAGCTGTGGCAGGATATAGACTTTGTGCGTGATCTTGCGTATTTCCTGTCGATACAGGGGCGGGCGAATCATCTGCTGTTGGGGCTGATCTCGACGAAGGATATTATTTACTTTCTTGTCATCATCGGGATGTTCCCGGCGTTTGCCATCTACAAACTGCAAGGGGATCGCGAGTCGAGGCCGATGCTTGTTAAGGCGGGCCGGTATGTGCTGATCTTCGTCGGCGCCCTGACTATTGGATATATCAGCTCGAAAACCTTCACTGACGGGGTATGTTGACGCTACGAGTAACCAGTACCTGACGCTGACTGCCAATGCGAAGAAGGTCATCAAAGAGATGGGGGACAAACCGCTGGAGGTGACCTCGTATGTCAACCTGCTGGATAATCGGTTCTGGTATGGCAAACCTGAGCAGCGGAATATTGATCTGGCGAGGTGGGAGCCTTATCTGCGGTACAAGCCGGACATCGGTTTCAAGTACGTCTATTATTACGACAGTCCGGTGGATAAGAATTTTTTCAAGTATAATCCTGGTGTGGGGTTGGCGCAACTGGCGGAGCGGTATGCCAAATCCTTTAAGGTCAATCTGAGGTCATTCGAGACACCAGCGGAGATCGGCAAGACCATCGATCTGCGGCCCGAAAAGAACCGGTATGTCATGGAGCTACAGTACAACGGAAGGAAGACTTTTTTGCGACTGTTCGATGACCGGGATGTTTTTCCGTCGGAGACGGAGACTTCGGCGGCGCTGAAACGGCTGATGAAGGCAAAGCTGCCGAAAATCGCGTTTGTGCAGGGGGAGTCGGAGCGGAGCATCGACAAGATGGGGGACAGGCATTTCAAGTATCTGACGAATGAAATTACGTTCAGGTATTCGCTGGTCAACCAGGGTTTCGATGTATCGAAGATATTTTTGGATGACGAGGATATTCCCGGGGATATTACCGCTCTTGTGATCGCGGATCCGAAAATGGCGTTTGACAGTATTTCGAGGCGTAAGATCGAGCGGTATATCGCCGATGGCGGCAATCTGCTGATCGCGGGAGAACCGGGGAGGCAGGATATTGTGAATCCGTTGCTGGCGGCGCTGGGGGTTAAGATGATGGACGGGATGATGGTGGAGAAGAATAAGGATTTTTCTCCGGTGCTGGTGCAGCCATACTTAACGCAGGATGCGGCGGCCATTACCAAACAGCTACGCGACGATTTCAATGACAGTCTGGTAATCGCCATGCATGGAGCTGCGGGGCTGTCGGTGAGCGCGGGCGGTCCCTTTATGGCGATCCCGCTGGCGATGACGGATGGCAAAAACAGCTGGAACAAGAAGATCAGGCCTGATGAAAATATGATTGAAATGGCCGAGGACGAGGAAACGCCGCGCAGCATGGGAGGTTCTATGATAAGTATCGGCGACGGGTCGGAGTCGGGGGGCAGGCATAAGAAGGCCGAGGCATCGGATCCTGACCCGGACATGCTCCGGTATGACCCGGGTAAGGGTGATCAGCGCGGGCCGCTGTCAGCGATAGTCGGGCTTACGCGTAAGATCAACGGGAGGGAGCAACGAATCGTCGTTGCAGGGGATGCCGATTTCCTGAGCAATGCGGAGCTGGGCCGGTACAATATCAAAACCTGCAATTTCGATTTTTCCACGGCTATCTTCAGCTGGTTCGCGCATGGAGAGTTTCCGATCGATACTTCGCGGCCGCCGTCGCAGGACAAGCGTCTCAATATTACGGATAGCGGGCTGGCTTTCCTGAAGGTGATGCTGATGGGGATCCTTCCGGGGCTGTTGCTTGTTTTCGGAAGCGTGCTGCTGATCCGGCGTAAAAGAAAATAAGGGTCTATGAATTTTTCTACCGACAAGCAGACGCTGGATGACCTGAATATTTTCGGGAAGCGTGGTGGTGATTCGATCTATGGACTATTTAGTCAGACGCAAACGCGTGGCGGCGCTTCGCTGATAGAGCAGTTGTTCCGTGAACCACTGTCGCGCCCGGATGCGATAAGGAAGCGTATCGGTATTTTTCGACATTTTGCGGAGTTGGGATTGAGTTTTCCTTTTAAGCCCGAGTGGTTCGATGCGGTCGAGCAGTACCTGGCGAATACCGATGAGCGAACGAAGCTGTCGAGGGGTGATGGGTCGCTGGAAAGAAGGATCAGGGGGCTTGTGTCTACGAATACTGAGGAATCGATTATTCAAAGGGGTATTGGTTCGCTGGTGGAGATGGTGCATGTCTGCAATGAATTTGTGCTGGGGGTGGGTGGTTTGGATGGCGGGGTGGGTGATGGTTCCGCATATGGGGAGGAGCGGACTGCTATGGCGGGTTTATTGGGGGATCCGGCATTTGCGGGAGTGCTGCGGGTTTCCCCGCGGAAGAAATTAGGTTTTGAAGAGATGGCTGTTTTGGATGAGGTGTTACGTTTTCGGAACCGGTCTGTCGTCCGCCGCCTGCTGGAGCGGATCTACTATCTCGATCTCTATCTGACGGTGGCGCGGGTGGCGGTTGCCCGAAAATTCGTTTTCCCTGTCGTGTTGGATAGCGGATCGAATACGGTCCGGCTGGAGGGGTTGTATCATCCTGGACTGACAGGGGCGATCCCCAATTCCATAGCGATCAGCTCCGACAACAATATTGTGTTTCTGACCGGTGCCAATATGGCGGGCAAGAGCACTTTTATGAAATCGCTGGGTATCGCCATATATCTCGCGCATATGGGGTTTCCCGTTGCTGCGTCTTCTATGGAATTTGGGGTGCTGGACGGACTGTTTACTACGATCAACCTCGCCGATAACCTGGGCCTGGGCGCCAGCCATTTTTATGCCGAGGTGCTGCGGGTGAAGAAGGTAGCTGAAGAGCTGAATCGCGGGAGGAAGCTGCTGGTGATCTTCGACGAATTGTTCCGCGGCACCAATGTAAAGGATGCCTATGAGGCGACGATTGCAATAACGGGGGCATTTGCGTCGCAGCGGAACAGCGTCTTTGTGATCTCAACACATATCATAGAGGCGGGGAGGTGCTGAGGGAGCGGTGCGATAATATTGGATTTTTGTTTTTGCCAACACGGATGGAAGGGAGCCGTCCGGTATATACGTATCAACTGGAGGTCGGCATTACCGATGATCGTCATGGGATGGTGATTATCCGCAATGAAGGCATTCTGGATATTCTTGAGAACGGCAATTTTGATGCATCATGAACTTTATTACCGATCAACAGACTTTGAATGACCTGAACCTGCTGGGCAAGCATCGGCGTGGTTCCGTGTTCAGCCTGTTCAGCCAGGTGAGGACCAGGGGTGGGGAGCGTTTGCTGGAAGAGATGTTCCGTCATCCGTTGACCGATGCGGAGGCCATCAATAGCCGAAGCGGCCTTATACGATATTTTTCTGCGCTGGACATGGTTTTTCCGATGAGTGGTTCGCAGGTGGAGGCGATGGAGAATTATCTGGGGAGCCCTGGTCATGGGCATCTTCCGGCTGCGGTTTGGCATGGGTTGCGGCGGAAGTTGATGGCGTCGCTGGTGCGTGATGAGACGGATGGGATGTTGCGGGAAGGGCTGAGTGCGGCTGTCAATGGACTGCGGGTAGTCAGGGAATTTTTGCGGGGGCTTATGAGGCGAGATCCGGATGGGCCCTTTTCGGAGAGGGCGCGTGCTGCGTTGAATGTATTGGAGGACCGGATGCTGGCAGGGTCGTCTGTTTCGGGTGACTCGTCGCTGGTGCAGGTGGCGCGGTATGACTATCTGTTGCGGACCCGGCTGCGGGCCGGTCTGGAGACGGTAATGACGGTGCTGAGCGAGCTGGATGTATATATTGGCGTTGGCAGTGCGGCCCGGGTCAATGGCTGGGGATACGCAGGCGCCTTGCCGATGCGGCGACAATATAGTGCGGATCGCGGGCTTGCGGCATCCTGCCGTAAGCAATGCCGTGGGCAATAGTATCGCGCTGGACAGGGATATCAATATGCTATTTCTCACCGGCGCCAATATGGCGGGTAAGTCGACTTTTATGAAGGCCTTTGGCATTGCGTTGTACCTGGCGCATATGGGATTTCCCGTAGCGGCAAAGGAGATGATTTTTTCAGTGCGGGATGGTTTGTTCAGCAGCATCAATGTTGCCGATGACCTCAGCCTTGGGCATAGTCATTTTTATGCCGAGGTGTTGCGCGTTAAGAACGTGGCGCGGGCTGTCAGCGAGGGTAAGCGGCTGGTGGTCCTGTTCGATGAGTTGTTTAAGGGAACGAATGTCAAGGATGCCTATGATGGAACGTTGGCGGTCACCGGGGCCTTTTCGAAATATCGCCGGTCCTCCTTTATCATCTCCACGCATATCGTAGAGGCCGGTGAGGCGCTTCGGCTGAGCAGGGATAATCTTAGGTTCGCCTATCTGCCTACGATGCTTGACAACGGAAAGCCGCGTTATCCCTACGTCCTGGAGGAGGGGATTGCCGCCGACCGGGTAGGTATGATGATCATCGAGAATGAAGGAATTATAGAAATCATTAAAAAATAGAATTATGTGGTCCATATTCAGGCGTATAGCGCCTATGTTCCTGATCCCGTTGTCTCGGCCGGTGGGACTCGGGGGCGGTTCTAAATGGTGAATGAAGTTTTGTTTCTCATGTGATTTTGCGGCCGGGGTGTTTACCCTGGCTTTTTTCTCGAAAACTATTATTTTCACCGAATGACTCATACTGTAAAGAAGCACTTCGAGGTGCTGGATGGTCTTCGGGGGATGGCGGCACTGGCGGTAGTTGTTTTCCATTTCATGGAGGTGGTGGTGCCGGATTATAGCCGGAATTTTATCGGTCATGGGTTTTTGGCCGTGGATTTTTTCTTTTTGTTTGTCGGGGTTTGTGATTGCGTATGCATATGATGGCAGGGTTAGTAGGCTGGGGCTGAAGGAGTACTTCAGGTCGAGGCTGATCCGGCTGCATCCTTTGGTGGTGATGGGGTCGGTGCTCGGGTTGGTGGGGTTTTTTATTGAGGGTTTTGTTGGGCCGGGGTTTGGTGGTCCGGTGCAGACGATCGATGGGTGGAGGATTGCTGAAGGTTTTTTATGTTCTATTCTGATGATCCCCTTTCCGGTGATGGCGAGCCGGTTTTATAACAATTTTGGTTACAATGCTCCTGCGTGGTCGCTTTTTTGGGAGTATATCGCTAGTCTTTTTTATGGGCTTTTTCTTTACCGGATCGGGCGCCGTTATCTGGTGGTGTTGACCGTGCTCGCGGCGGGCGGTATTGTTTGGGTTGTTTATAAAGAGGGATCGTTGCTAGGTGGATGGAGTGGTGGGACTTTTGGGACGGGCTGGCGCGGGTGGCTTATTCATTTTTGGCGGGTATGTTCGTCTATCGGTCGAAGTGGATTGTTGTGAACGAGTTTGGTTTTTTGGCGATGTCTGGTCTGCTGCTGCTGGGGTTTGTGGTTCCTTATTCTACGTGGAACCTGTTGTGGGAATCGCTGATCGTGCTGGTTTATTTTCCTTTGCTGGTCGCACTTGGAGCGGGGACGGCTCCGGCGCCGCGGGTTCGGCGATTTTGCGTGTTCTCAGGGAAGATATCGTACCCGCTGTATATGACGCATTACTGGCTGATATGGATCTTTGCTGATTATTGGAATAAGCACCGGCCGGCCGGGGTGCGGATTTTTGTGATCATATTGGGGATGGTTGTGTTGCAGGTTGTTTTGGCATATGTTGTGATGGTTGTGTTTGATGTGCCTGTGCGGCGGGCGCTTTCGCGAAGGACGCGGATGGTGAGGGGGTGAGGGTCGTGTGGATGATGAGGGGTTAGAATTTCAGTGGCGGGCCGACGATCTCCATGCCGTGGGTGTGCCATAATTCTTTTAAGTTTTTTCCTGGTCTTTGGGGACGCCTTTTCCGAGTTTTGCCATTTGGTGGAAGAAGTCTTCCATGGATCCGGCGGGCTGAAAGAGGACGAGCATTTGGGCGGGGCCTTCGCTGATCTTGGCGAAGGCGTGGGGGATCTTGCGTGGGCCGAAAGCGCTGTCGCCGGATTTGAGGTTGAAGGTATCGTCGCCTACTTTAATGATGAACTCGCCGGAGATAATATAGAACCATTCGTCCTGGTTGTGGTGCATGTGCAGGGCCGGGCCGCCTTTCTCTTCGCGGCGGGTATCGTAGATGAGGAGTTCGCCGTTGGAATCTTTTGAAGAAATCTTACAATCGAACTGGCCGCCCATGATAAGGAGTTCCTCCTGGTACCGGTCTTTGTTGCCTTCGATCTTAAAGCCTTTTTTGGGAGGTTGGTTGTCCTGGGAATGGGCTTGCGATATGAGAGCGGATGCGAATAATGGGAATTGGAGAAACAGACGACGGTCCATAGTTGATGGGGTTGGGGGTTAATGAAATGGGTTGGGTCGGTTTAAATATAAGGAATATATATGATTTTCAGGTGGTTTTGGTTTCGGTGAGGGCCATTTCCCGTGGCAGACGTTTTGCATAGTTGTCGTCGCACACCCCTTAATAACTTAAAATTGTTACTTATGAAAAGGACAAGTATTGTTATGCCGGCAATAGTAATATTGCTATTGTCAGGACTGGTTTTACCACGAATAGTAATGGCGCAGGACGAGTCACAGGAGAGAATAATCAGGGACAGTAAAGAGGCCAAGGCCCATTTTCTCAAATCGGACCCATCGATGGAAAATCTTTTTAAGCACGCTGCGGGATATGCCATATTTCCGAATATAGGCAAGGGTGCGGTGGCTGTCGGCGGAAGCTGCGGGCAGAGGAGCAGTATTTCAAAGAGGATTGGAAGTCGGTACGGCCCAGATGGTGCAGGTGACTGTGGGTGCCCAGGCCGGAGGGCAGGCTTACCGTGAAATTATCTTTTTGAAAACAAGGAGGCGTTGGACCGTTTCATGGACAACAAGGTCGAATTTAGCGGGCAGGCTTCGGCAATCGCTGTCAAGGCTGGCGCTTCTGCCAATGCAAATTATAGAAATGGGGTAGTTGTGTTTTCGCAGGAAAAGGGCGGGTTGATGCTGGAGGCTTCGTTAGGAGGACAGAAGTTCACGTACAAAAAATTGAAATAATCGTTCAGGTTTTTGACGGAGCCGTCGAGGTGATCGGCGGCTTTTTTATTTTGATTGGGATCGGGATCCGTGCTGGGGAGGCAGGGGAGTATTGGGAATGCGGACAAAGTGCCGGGAAGTAGGGAGCAGAGTATTGTTTGTATATAGGGCCAGGTGTTGGGAAGTAGGTTGGTTTTGAGTATTTTGTAGCATGAATCGTCGCGCCGACATGGATTTTGAGTATACTGAAATTCCGCCTACGGGACTGCTGAAGAAGTATATAAAGCATTTTTATATTTTTAATAGCAGGGATACTAGTCCCGAGCGGATCCTGCCGCTGGGCAATGTGGAAATTACCGTGAGTGTGGGCGATGGCGGGAATAATGTTCTGATCACAAACATGGGTACCCAATCCTATTTTGTAGTGCCGAGCGCGTTGAAGAGGATGGTCGGGATTAGTCTGCAGCCGTGGGGATTGTACGGCCTGCTGAGGATTTCGCCGGCTGAAATTGCCAATAGCAAAATTCCGCTGGAGGACGTTTTGCCCCCTCATTTCCGGGAACTGGTACATCGGGTCCAGGACAACGACGATCCAGGCAGGATCATTGCCACGCTTCAACATTATCTTCTTCGGCATGGAGAAGACCGGGGCCATGAAATGATCGGGGATGCCGTATCCATTATAGATAAATATCGAGGTCAGTTGCAGCTGTCTGATCTTTTTAAGCGCTATTATCTTTCGCCCCGCAGGCTGGAGCAGCTGTTCGATCGGTCTGTCGGCATGTCTGTAAAGAAGTATAGCCGTCTCAAACGGTTTCATTTCGCTGTCACCCAATTAAAGAAGGATACCCATCTGACGGCGCTTGCGCTGAATGCCGGTTATTATGATCAGTCCCATTTTATCCATGAGTTCGGGGAGTTTGCAGGCGTGAGCCCGCGCGTTTTTCTTAAGGAGAGTAATACGTTGAATTTAATCAATGCGCGCAGCTGGTTTGGGAAATGAGGTTTGACCGGTGGGGTAGGCGCGGGAGCTCGGGTTGCCGGTCGTCAAAATTTCGTTTTTTTACAATTTCGTCTCTTGCGGATGGTCGTTATTTGCCCTGAAATGCAAAAGATCTGTCTGTTACTCGCTATTCTGGTGGTGGGTTGTCACCCTAAGGACGACTCTGCCCTGACCCATCGTCTGCAGGCTCTGCTGGACGCCAAAGAGTATTTCAAACTGGAAAACCAATATAAAGCAGCAAAGAATGATCTGACCCCCGGGAACAGGCGTTACTTCGCTGCCTTTCTCTACAATGCATTCAATCAGAACGAAGCCTGTGTTGCTGCCGTGGACACGGCTCTCGGCGAGCCGTTCCCCGACTCTGTCCGGGCCAAACTGCTTTTGCTGCAAGGGGACAGTTATTTCAAACTCGGCCAGTATGCCAGGGCCGCACATACTGACAGCGCGGTCATCGGGGCCGGAGCGGTTGACACCAGCCAGTTGAAGGATGTGAAGAACGAGCTGCTGATCCGAAATGCGCTGAAGGGGACGCCTGCGCAGCAAAGGGTTGTTGGGGATAGTACGACCGTCCGCTGGGCGAAAGATGCGATCGGGCTGATCGAGGTTCCTGTTATTGCCGGGGGACAGGCGGTGGATGCCATTTTCGACACGCGGGCCAATATTTCCTCGATCACGAAGACGTATGCCGGAAAATTGCATTTGCGGCTGTTCGATGTGAGTTATACGGAGGGATCCGGTATTACGGGCATTGAGTTCAAGGTTGGGCTTGGTGTCGCGGATAGTCTTTATATCGGGAAGCTGCTGGTCAGGAATGTCGTTTTTCAGGTAATGCCGGATTCGATATTGTATATCGCTCCGATCAAGTTTCAGCTGAATGTTATTTTGGGTTTTCCGCTGATTGCGGGGTTGGATGAAGTGAAGTTTTATAAAGATGGAAGGCTGATTATTCCAGAAAGGGAGGCCGGGGATGGACAAGGTTTCGGGGTGGATAGCGGGGGCCACAATCTTGCCATGGATGGGCTGGACCCGGTGCTGGCGCTGATAACGGAAAAGGACACGCTGAGTTACCATTTCGATACGGGAGCGGGGACGAGCATACTTTATGCCGGCTATTTTCATAAGTATGAGGGTATGATCCGGCAGTCGGCGATCAAAAAGAGTCAGTCGTTCGGCGGGGCCGGCGGCGTCGAGAAAAAGGATGTTTATATCCTGCCATCCATACGGCTTACCCTTGGAAAGAAGACTGTTGCGGTTGATAGTGTCAGTGTCCTTACTGATAAGATATTTCCCGGGGAGAAGTTGTATGGCAATATCGGCCGGGATTTTATGAACCAGTTCGATGAGCTAATTTTTAATTTCCGGGATATGTATGTGAGGGGAAGGTAGGATTCCGGTGTACGGCGAGGGTGGCAGGCGAACAGTTGTTGTATCGATATCAGACGGTCTTGATAGTTGAGGTGGTTGTATGTGATTGGTATTTAGTTCGTTATATAGGTGGCAGGAAATTGGCTGGTTTCGGGCAAAGACTGTGGTATGCTGAAAAATTACTTCAAGATCGCCTGGCGCAATATTACCAGACATAAAGGATTTACTCTCATAAATGTCTTGGGACTCTCTCTTGGGATCTGCGCCAGCCTCGTCATTTACCTCATCACAAGTTATGAGCTGAGCTATGATCGATTCCACCCGGATGGGGATCGGATCTACCGTATCGTGGCCAATCAGCGGGGTGATGATGGGAAAATGGGTTATATCGGAGGTATGAGTAATCCGCTGCCGATGGCGCTGCGCAGGGAGCTGACCGGATTTGAACGTGTTACGGAATTTCACAATTATTTTGCACGGGTTACGGTCCCTAACGGGAGCCACGAGCCGAAAATATTCGATCCGGCGAAGAGAGGGGAGGAGGCTTCGCCTATCATCATTGCGGAGCCGCAGTATTTCGACATCTTCAACTACCAGTGGCTGGAAGGCAGTCCGGCGGCGGCGTTGAGCGAGCCGTACAAGGTGGTGCTCTCGAGGAGCGAGGTCTATAAGTATTTTGGCCCCGGGCAGCTGGGGCGGGTCATCGGCAGGCAGGTCGTCTACAAGGATGTTTTTGCCAATGATTCCCTTCAGCTAACGGTCGCGGGTGTTGTTGAGGACTGGGCTGGACATAGCGATTTCGGATTTAAAGACTTTATTTCCTTTGCGACTATTGAGCATAGCTGGTTGAAGGAAATGATACATATGGATAACTGGGGTAACTGGAATCCAAGTGCGCAGGGTTTTGTGAAGCTGGCGAAAGGGGTTGAGGCGGCGCAGGTCGAAAAGCAATTTCCAGCCGCTGTCGCGGCGCATGTTCCGTCGTATCCGGGGTGGCATACGTCTCTGGTCCTGCAACCCCTAAAAGACATCCATTTCAACAGCGATTACCGGGACACCTACTCGAGGCATGCTCATTTGCCGACGCTGTATGCGCTGATGGGGATCGCCCTTTTCATTCTGCTGATCGCTGCGGTGAATTTTGTCAATTTGTCTACAGCGCAATCCCTGCAGCGGGCTAAGGAGATCGGTGTTAGGAAGGTGTTGGGAGGAAGTAAGGTCAGCCTTCGGGTACAGTTCCTGGTGGAAACTTTTTTGGTGACGGCTGCTGCGGCGGTGCTTGCCGTTGTGCTGGCAGGTCCCGCGCTTCATTTTTCGCGCCAATTTATTCCGGCGGGCGTCGCCCTGAACCTGTCTGATCCAGCGACTGTTGGGTTTTTGTTGCTGATTGTCATTATGACGGCGCTACTGGCCGGATTCTATCCCGCAAAGGTTCTGTCGGCCTATTCGCCGGTCCTGAACTTAAGGGGTAGCGGCACGCAAGGGGCGGATAAGAGCGGTTTTTTCGGCGGGTGCTGATCGTGTTTCAGTTCACGATCTCTCTTAGTTTCATCATGGGGGCTTTTGTCATAGGCAATCAGATCCGGTATATTCAAAACAAGGATCTTGGATTTAAGAAGGACGAGATCATCACGTTGCGGACGGGGTGGGGGGATCCCGTCGATCATGTCAGGCTTCTGGCCGAACGGCTAAGGGGGTGCCCTCGGTCGTGTCGGTCAGTACGCATCTCGAAACACCGGCAGCAAAGGGTCATTCCAATACCTGGCTGAAAAGGCTGGACGTGCCGGAATCAAAAGTAGGCGCCGACTATGAGATGTGTGACGAGAACTATATTCCGTTGTTCGGGTTGAAGATTGTGGCGGGGCGGAATATCGCGCATTCGGATACTGTGCGGGAATTCCTGGTGAATGAAACGATGGCTGCGGGGCTTGGGTTTAAACGGGTCGGGGATGCTGTAGGAAAGCCCGTGCAGACTGGGATGAACGAAGGAAAGGGATATATTGTCGGTGTAGTGAAGGATTTTCATTCGAAATCATTGCATGATCTGATCACGCCATTCTTTATGAGCTCGGATATACGAAGTGAAAGGGCGGTCAGTGTTAAGCTTGCGGCTGCGGGGTTGCAGTCCGGTTCGGTGCTCGCGAGGATCGGGAAAGTGTGGAAGGATGTCTATCCGGAGGAGAAATTCGAATACCGATTTTTCGACGAGACTGTTGCCCGGTTGTATGCCGAAGAAAAAGCGACGGCGGGGCTTATGAATACTGCGGTGGTTGTGGCCATATTTATTTCCTGTATGGGTTTGTTTGGGCTCGCGACTTTTTCCGCGCAGCGGCGTACGAAGGAGATCGGGATCCGCAAGATACTTGGAGCGAGTGTGGTGAATATTGCGTCGATGCTTTCGGGTGAGTTCCTGAAACTGGTTGTGATCGCTATTTTGATCGCGTCGCCGGTTGCGTATTATTTCTCCCGTCGTTGGCTTAATGATTTTGCGTACAGGGTCCCGGTTAGCGGCTGGGTATTTGTGATGGCTGGGATGTTTGCTGTAGGGATTGCTTTGCTGACGGTGAGTTATCAGGCGATTCGGGCGGCGACTGCCAATCCGGTGAAGAGTTTGAGGACGGAGTAAAAGGAAAACTTTTAATGGTGGGGTGAGTTGTATAGGAGATCTTTTGTATGCCCGATGTGCCCACGACGCGCATCCTGGCGGTTGGTAGCCTACCCGCTCCTCTGACGCCTGAAGAAAGTGGTTCGGCAGGTGGGTGGAGATTTATTTTTGCTCTGCTGAAACATTGGGAGGGATCGTGTCGTCCAATGGGCAAAAGCCGTCTGTATGCTCAAAAATTTCTGGAAGATCGCGCTTCGCCAGCTGGGAAAGCAAAAATTCTATTCCGCCGTGAAGATTGGAGGATTTGCCCTTGGGATCGCCGCCTGTCTGCTGATCGGATTGTACATCCACACTCAGCTGAGCTATGACCGGGGGTTCCCGGGGGCAGACCGGCTCTACCGACTAACGGGGTATTTGAACGATAACGGGAAGGTTCGTAAAGGGTCGGGCTGGCAGGCGCCCTTTGCGCAGGCGCTGAAGGACGAGTTTCCGGAGGTGGAGAGGACGGCCCGGCTGATGTCGTCCCCTTTGTTCTATGGCGCCGGCAACAATCAGTTGCGGCCTATCGAAAGCACTCAGGACAGCTATGAACAGGGGTTTACTTATGCGGATTCCAGTCTGCCCGATCTGTTCAATTTTAAGATGATCTATGGGGACCGGTCCAGGGCGTTGCGCGAGCCGCAGACAATGATACTTTCGAAGAGCAAGGCGGAGAAGTTCTATCCGGCCCAGAATCCGGTGGGAAGGCAGGTTATTCTCAACGATGACAGGGAGCATCCGTGGACCATCGGCGGGGTGATGCAGGACGCTCCCGAAAATACCCATCTGCAGTTCGACTATTATCTTTCACTGACGGGTCACGAACTCTGGAAAGGAGAGCAGCAGACCTGGATGGCCAGCAACTATGATATTTACCTGCTGCTGCGTGCGGATGCTGACGCGAAAAGGCTGGGGGACCGGGTGACGCTGATCACTAAAAAATATTGGATCCCCGCGATGGTGCAAAGCGGTCAGCCGGATGCGCAGCATGTCCTGGACAAGTTGGGCTTTACGCTCCAGCCGGTGTCGGACATCCATGGGACGGCGGATATGGAGGACCATATACCGCATGTGGACAGGAAATATCTGTGGTTGTTCGGGGCGATCGGCGTGTTTGTACTGCTGCTGGCCAGCATCAATTTTATCAATCTGTCTACGGCGCGAAGCGCGAACCGGAGCAAAGGAAGTGGGTGTGCGAAAGGTAGCGGGCTCGGACCGCCAGGGACTGGTCCGGCAATTTCTGCTGGAGTCGATCGTGACCAGTGGTTTTTCTTTGCTGCTGGCGATAGGTCTGGCTGCGGTGTTGCTACCCTTCTTCAATATGCTGGCGGGAACTTCGATGCGTTTCCCTGGACGGCGTGGTGGCTGGTCCCGGGCGCAGTTGCGGCGGCGGTGCTGATCGGATTGATCGCCGGATTGTATCCTGCATTTTATCTTTCGGCTTTCCGTCCTGTGCAGGTGTTAAAGGGAGATATCAGCCGCGGCGCCCGGCATTCGGGGCTTCGCAGCGGGCTGGTGGTGTTCCAGTTCGCGACTTCGGTAGTGCTGATCATTGCGACGATTGTCGTATATGGGCGAGATGCATTTTATACTGAATTCCAAAATGGGTTTCAATAAGGACCAGGTGATACTGATCGAGGGGACGGGGAGTTTGGATAAGCGGCTTCCTGCCTTCAAGAACGAGCTGCTTAAGCTGTCGGGAGTTCAGGCCGTGTCGAACAGTGATTTTCTGCCGATCAGTGGTCGTAAACGCAACGGGAATACGATGTACCGGGTGGGCAGGGAGAAGCTGGATCCTGGGACGATGGTGCAAATGTGGAATGTGGATGGAGATTATTTAAAAGTAATGGGGATCAAGCTGGCTGAAGGCAGGAATTTCTCTCCCAGCCTGGGCTCCGACTCGCAGGCGGCGATCATCAATATGGCGATGGTCCGTAAAATGGGGCTGAAGCACGCGGTGGGGGAAAGGATCAACTGGGGACAGGGACAGGGCGTACCGATCATCGGAGTGGTGGAAGATTTTAATTATGAATCGGTCAAACAGGAGATCGGCCCGCTGGTGATGATGCTGGGCAGCTGGACGACTACGGTCGCGGTGAGGACCAATACTTCAGACATCAGGGGCTTGCTTGGCGGCCTGGACCGGATCTGGCACAAATTTGCTCCTCAGCAGAGTTTGCGTTACGATTTTCTGGACGAGAGTTTTGAACATATGTACACGGACGTGCGGCAGACGGGAAATATTTTCACGTCGCTGGCGACGCTGGCGGTTTGCATTGCCTGTCTGGGATTGTTTGCGTTGTCGGCCTTTATGGCGGAGCAGCGGAGAAAGGAGATGGGGATCCGAAAGGTGCTGGGTGCTTCGGTAATGGAGGTGGCGGGGTTGCTGACCAGAGATTTTTGCGGCTGGTGGCGCTTGCAGTTGTGATCGGTTGTCCGGTTGCCTGGTGGATGATGAGCTGGTGGTTGCGGGATTATGTTTACCGGATGACGATGGGGGCGGGTATTTTTATAGGTGCTGCGGTGTTGGTGATGGTGATTGCGTTGCTGACTGTTGGCTGGCAGGCATTGAAGGCGGGTACGACGAATCCGGCGGGGGTGTTGAGGGCGGAGTAAGGGACCCGGGGTCGGGCGGGGTGGCCCAGGGGGTGCGGGAAATATGACTATATTCGTCTTATGAAAATGAGTTTGTTCAGTTTGCGACTTCTTTTGTCGGTGGTGCTTGTCGGCGGGGTGCGGGTTTCGTGGGCGCAGTCGGCATATATGGACTCTTTGGAGAAGTGGCGTAAGAATTATGTTGAGACGCATGATGTGCTGAAAACGCGGGAAGAGCGTAGTCTGTTACGGTTCTATCCTGTTGACCGCGACTACAGTGTGGATTGCTCTTTTGAAAGGCTGGCCGACAGCGCGTGGTTTGAGATGCCGACGTCGGGAAAAACGAAGACGGCGCGGAAATATGGTCGGCTTACGTTCAGGTTGCATGATACGACGATGCATTTGGTCGTTTTTCAGCTGCAGAAGCTGCTGGCGAAGGCGGAGACGAAGGATTATTTATTTGTGGGATTTTTGGATGTGACGAGTGCTGTGGATACGTATGGCGCCGGCCGATATATTGATTGCATGATCGGAGATATTCGCGGCGGGAGGATGGTCCTTGATTTTAATAAAGCCTATAATCCCAGTTGTGCGTATGCGACGGGATATAATTGTCCTATTCCTCCGAGAGAGAATGATCTGCCGGTGGCGATATTGGCCGGGGAGAAGAATTATGGCGGGAAGGTCCACTAGTGGGGGGGACGGCGGCACCGGTGTGGGTCGGGCGGCACTAGTTGGGGGGACGCTCGCCGGGGGTTACTCGTTGCGCAGTGACTGGATCGGGTTGGCTTTGGCGGCTCTGATGGACTGCCAGCTGATGGTTACCAGCGCGATGGCCGGGGCGATCAGGGCGGACTCTATAAAGACGACGGGGCCGATGGTGATCCTGTAAGCGAAGCCCTGCAACCCGCTGGGTCATTGCCCACCAGCAGAGGGGATCGCCAGTGCGGCGGCCAGGAGCACGAGTTTGATGAAATCCTGAGAGAGGAGCACGACTATTCCCGACACTGACGAGCCCAGGACTTTGCGGATGCCTATTTCCTTTACCCGTTGCTGCGCCATGAAGGTCGACAGGCCGAAGAGGCCGAGGCAGGCGATGCCGATGGCCAGCAGGGAAAATAGTGTGAAAAGTTGGCCGAAATGGCGTTCGGCCTCGTATTGTGCGCCGAACGACTCGTCGAGGAAATGATAGAGGAAGGGACGCTGGGGCGCAACTTTGTCCCAGGTCTTTTTCAGGCCTGCAATGGTGGCGGGAATATCGTCTCCTTTGACTGCAACGGAGATGCGGTTAAGGGTGAAGGGATAGCCATATCTTAGCGTTAGTGGCTCTACCGCCTGGTGGAGTGAGCGGAAATTGAAGTCTTTTAGGACGCCGATGACGGTGCCTTTTCTTCCCCGCTGGTCGAATTTTTTGCCGACTGCGTCGGCCGGGTTTGTATAGCCAAATGACCTTGCCGCCGCCTCATTGATGACCATGGATTGAGCGCTGTCCGTCGTGTATGACCGGGAATAAGCCCTGCCGGCCACCAGCGGGATATGATAGGTCGGAATGAAGTCGAAGTCGATCTCGTAGAGCAGGGGGCCCACGTTGATCATTTGACCGCCGGGCGCACGGAACTGGCTGCCTGCGTTGGGAAGAATTCTCCGGGAACTGCGCGGGAGGCGGCCACGGAAACTACTCCTTTCACGCCCGCAAGGGCCTGTTTTACCGAATTGATCTCCTGCTGGACCTTTCCGTCTCCTTCAAAATTCACGATCACCATCTGGTCTTTCTGAAAGCCGAGTTCGTGACGGTCTATGAATTTCAGTTGTGTAAAGACAATGGTCGTCGCCGCGATCAGCGCGATGGACAGCGAGAACTGGAAAACGACGAGGACCTTGCGAAATGAAATGCTGGCTCCGGATGGGTTGAATTTTCCCTTGAGCACAGCCAGCGGCCTGAATCCGGAAAGGAACCAGGCCGGATATATGCCTGCCATTACGCCTACAGCAACTGCGAATGCTATGATATACAGGAATGTCACCGGAGTAAGGAAATTTGTGTCCGAGAGTTGTTTGCCCGATAGTTTCTCGATCGAGGAGATGCCAAGCTTTGTCAGTGCGAGGGCAATCGCTGCGGCCGCAAGCGAGAGGAGTATGGACTCGAAAAGAAACTGCCACATCAGGCTGAAGGGACGTACGCCCAGTACTTTGCGTACGCCTACTTCTTTTGCCCGCTCGAGCGAGCGGGCGGTGGACAGGTTCATAAAGTTGATACAGGCGATCAGGATGATGAACAAAGCAATGCAGGAGAACAGATATACGTTGAGCATGCTGCCGGTGGGGCCGGGCTGTCTTTCCGCGACGGAATGGAGGTAGGCATCCGTCATCTTCTCAAAGGATATCACGTACCCTTTGTCGTCGGTGTTGCGTCTTTTGACAAATGCGTCGGCCTGGGCCTGGAGCGACTGTATATTGGCGTTTTCGTTCAGGAGAATGTATGTATAGAAATCGACATAGCCCCACCAGCTGAAGATCTCTGACCGTGCGTTTCTGGCGGTACTCATCGAGATCAGACCATTGAATGTAAACTGCGAATTGGGTGGTACGTCCTCCATGACGCCTGTGATAAGAAAATTATCGCCGTTGTCTACCCGAAGCGTCTGACCGACGGGGTTAGCGTCTCCAAAGAATTTTTCGCTACCGTCGTGGTAAGCACGATGCTGTTGGGATTGACCAGAGCAGTATGGGGATCTCCGTGGATCATCTTCCAGCTGAATAGGTCGAACGCGGAAGAGTCCATACAGAGCAGGTTGTCCTGCTGTATTCTTTTGTCGCCGCGTTGCAGCAGCAGGCTGACGGGGCTCATGAACCGGACCGTTTTTTCGATCTGGGGGAAATCGGCCTGAAGGGCCGGGCCTACCGGTGCACAGCCCCAGACGGAGTAGTCGTGGAGTGAGGGGTAGGAGGTTTTTCACCGTCCTGGACGTGGCGAAAGACCTGCAATACGCGGTAGATGCGGTCTTTTTTGGTATGGTACTGGTCGTAGGACCGCTCGTTATAGACGTAAAGGGTAATGACTATGCAGCAGGCCATGCCGATGGCCAGGCCGGTGATATTGATAAAGCTGTAGAATTTTTGTTTCTGCAGGTGGCGTAGGGCGATTTGGAGGAAGTGGCGGAGCATGGTCTGATGATTGTAGTGGTGGGTGTGCCGCCAAATGTGTGCCATTTCGGGGATGGCCATGGGATAGGGGAGGTTGGGAATTATGGGTGTCCGGAATCGGACAGGGGTTGTGCGGATATGATACAGCGGGGCTCCGCGGGGGGGGAGACGCGGAGTTCGGCAAGTTTTGCTAAATTCCGTGGATGAAATACCAGAAAACGATTGCCTTGTCCCTGATCCTGCTTTGTTCCGGCATTTCTGCCTTTTCACAGGTGCATGTATTTGAAGAGGGGGTTGTCTCTACGGGGGACTATGAGACGCATCCAGCTTTTTCGCCGGGGGGTGATACGCTGTATTTTTTGAAGGGTTTGCCGGACGCGAATTTTTTCTCTATTTGTGTCAGTTTTAAGCGTGGCGGGAAGTGGACAAGGCCCGTTGTGGCTCCGTTCTCGGGGCAGTATACGGATGCGGATCCGTTCGTGACGAAGGATGGTAAGACGCTTTATTTTGTTAGCAACCGACCTGTTGACGCCGGGGGCCGGTCAAGCCTGACTGGGATATCTGGAAAGTAGATATCGGTGCAACCGGATGGGGAAAGCCCGTCCACCTCGACAGTACCATCAACAGCAGCAGCAGCGAATATTTTCCGACAGTTGCGGATAATGGCGATCTGTATTTTGGTTCGGGTCGGAAGGGGGTAGGGGACGGTCGGATATTTATGTCGCGAAATGGGCAGACGGCAAATATGCCCAGCCGGAGAATCTGGGTGATTCGATCAACACCGCGGACAACGAGTATGAGCCTTATATTGCTCCGGACGAGAGTTATATCATCTTCATGGCGACGTATCCAAATGGCCTTGGCAATGCCGACTCTTTTATGAGTCGCCGGATCAATGGAATTTGGCGGAAGGCGCAGCGGTTGCCGGAGCCGATAAATTCATCCGCAACAGAATGGGGTGGTAAGATGACGCGGGATGGTAAGTATTTCTTTTTCGGCAGCAGCAGGAATAAAATCAACGACGTGTTGCCGGGGAGGGAGGATATGAATGCGTTCGACCGGCGGATGCATGGTGTGGGGAATGGGTTGGGGGATATATATTATGTGGAGAGGTCGGTTTTGGGGTTTTGATCTTTTTATTTCCCCATTACAATATAGGCCGGGCTTTCGGTGACTGTGAGGGTGATCGAGGTGGGGCCTGTTTGCTGCCATTGGGGTGTGGGGGCGGGATTGGCGGAGGTGGCCATGCCGATGACGCTTGTGGGTTTGGCGGGTAGTTGGGTGAGGGTTAGTTTGGCTGACCGGGGGTGGTAGCTGTCTTTTTCCTGGGTTTTGGCGCCGGTGGGGGACCAGGCGACCCAGATCTTTTTGGTTTTGTCGTTGCCCTGCTCGAATTCGTATACGAACAGATTGCCGGGTTGGCTGGTTACGATGCGGTGGAATCTATAGTTACCCAGTGTTTCGTAGAGTTGTTTGACTGCCCAGAATGACATTTTGGGCTGGAATTTTCGGGTTAGGCCGGAAGACCCGTGGAAGGAGGGTTCGTCTTCGTCATCATAGTCATAGATATAGGCGCGGTCCACGTCTCTGGTTGCCATGGCGAAGAAGGACCTCACCGGGTACTGCGCCTGCTCGAGGTCCGTGGCTCCCTGCCAGTTGAGGCGGAGCGCCCAGTCTTTTCGGTTCTGCATGGCGGCGGGGGTACAGGCGTCGTACCCGAATTCGGTTACCCACAGTCGTTTGCCTCTGGCGTGCTGGTTGCGCCATCTGATGGACTCGTCTACCTGCTGCATGTAGGTCAGCGAGGAATCTTCCGGGTAGCTGCAGTTCCAGGTGTTCTCCGAAGTCGCGGATCTGGGGAGTGTGGGATATGTATGTACGTTAATAACGTCATACAGTGGCAGGATATCCTTGTCGGCATAAATACTGTTGAGGTCCTGATAGTAGTCGTTCGCCGGCGCGGCCTGGACGGCGGGAGTGAGGATGAGCGCTTTTGGGTCGCCGGCTCTGATGCCCGACGCCATTTGTCTGAAGATAGTCGCGTAGTCGGCGGCGTCGATGCGTTTTCCCGGCTCGTTGCCGATCTCGAAGGAAGTGGCGAGTTTTTCTGTGCCCGAGGGGCCGAAGAATGCGGCCAGGCTTTTACCGTAATTATAAATCCATTTTTCTTTTCCTTTCCATTCGCTGACGGGGTATTGGTGGTTGTTGGCGAACTTTCCGAACTGCAGGCAAATATCGGTAGTGAAGCCTTGCTTTTTCCAGGGGCCGTATACGTCGTTCTTCCAGTTGACGTGGTTGGTCGTAGCGGGGATCGTTAGAGGGTCGCCGGGTTGTTTTGCGTCCCATTCGATATTGTGGTAGTTGCGGACCAGACGGCACAGCTTTCCGTAAAGTTCCGGCTTAAACGTAAAGTGGCCGTTTATGCCCATGAAATCGCTGAAGAGGGGTTTGTTGACGCCGGCTATTTCATTGACAGTCGCGGCTTTGGCGACTGATCCGCGGTGTGCGGAATAGAGAAAGGTTGCCGCTGCGATAAAGCAGATGCTCAGCAAAAAAAGTTTCACGAACGTCTCGTTTTGGGGTTAAATGGAATGTTAAGGTACGCCATTTGGGAGGATGTGCAATGGATTAGTTTTTGCATAGGCATTTGATATGAAAGTAGACACAGTGGTCCAATCGGGCGACGAGGCGGCGATCCGCGCTCTCGCGGACAGATTTGTTGCGGCGTTCAATGCGGGAGATATCGACGCGATGATGAAGAATTATATTCCGGACGAAAGCCTTGTGGTTTTCGACGTCGTGCCGAGAAAGCAGTATCTGGGGGCTGATGCATACAGGGCGGATTGGGTGGACTTTTTCTCTCATTTCAACGGAAGACCTAAGATTGAAATTACTGAACTGGGGATTACGGTGGAGGGCAATATCGGATTTAGTCACAGCAGGCAGCATGTGACCGGGACGGACAAGCAGGGGCGTCCGGTCGACCGATGGGTGCGTGTTACGGATGGTTACCGCAAGGTCGGGGGGAAATGGGTGATCGTGCAGGAACATGTTTCCGTGCCGGCGGAGTTGAAGTGACGGGGACGCGGGGTGTCTAGCCGCGCGGAGGAGGGATGCTGTGCAGGGCGACGCGGTTGCCTTCGGTGTCGATGAATACTGCCATATGTCCGTATTCCGGCGATATTTCTGTTTTTGGAACGACGATCTTTCCTCCTGCGGCTGTGATCTTGTCGAGGACGCGCTGGACGTCGGGATTGGCGTTGAGGTAGATGATGGGACCGTCTGTTTCGGAGGGTTTGTAGAAGCCGGGGGCGAGGGCGAGGGCGCCGCCGATGCCGGTCATCGGATCTTCGATGGGGAACATCCGCATCCGGATCTGGAGGATTTTTATCAGTACGATCCGGCACTGGACAAGTGGTCGAGGATTGCCGCTTTTCCCGGCAGCAGGAGAGAGGGTACGATGTCGTTTGTGATCGGACAGGGCGGTTATGTGTGTTCGGGGCTGAACTACGAGAGCGGGCAACCTACGGTGTATCTTACCGATCTCTGGCAATACAATGCTGTCGCCAATGCATGGGCGAAGAAGCTGGCCTTCCCGGCGAATGGGCGGGCGCATGGGGTTGGACTCAGCGGCCTGGGTTTTGGCTATGCCGGAACGGGTAGTGACAACAGCGGATTTTATAGGGATTTCTGGAAGTATAACGCTACCAGCAATGTATGGACGAGCCTGCCGAATATAGGGGCTGCGCGTGATCAGGCGGGACCTTTCTTTATCGGGAGGAATATCTATGTGGCGGGGGGAACTGCGGGGCTCGACGGACTGAAGGATTTCTGGACGCTTCATTTTTATTAGTCAAATAGTGATGCTGTGGCCGCTAAAGTTTCGGCGGCCTTTTTGTCCTTTTGGGGAGAGTGGGGTGGCGGCGGTTATGCCGTTTGTTAATATCAGGAAGGGATAGACTAAATATTATATATATACGTTAGACGTCTGAAGAACGGACCTTAGTTATAGACTAACGCTAAAACCTAATCGCAACGAGCTGATATGATCGCGAAAACGACCCGAATCCTGAGTATCCTGAGTATTTTTCTTTTTTCTTTCTTTTGCAAAAGTTTAGCAGTTGTACGCTACGTTAACCTCAATAACCCGACGCCGGGGGCGGGAACGTCGTGGGCGACGGCCTTTAATGATCTGCAGGCGGCATTGGCCATCTCGGGTATATTCGATCATATCTGGGTTGCCCAGGGTACCTATAAGCCGTCTTTGCCAGCAGGTCGTTCGGCGACTTTCAGGCTTCCGGGGGGAGCAAATCTCTATGGTGGGTTTAATGGAACAGAAACAGCCGAGACGCAGCGGAATCCGACTCTCTATCCCACAATCCTTAGCGGGGATATCGGCGTTATAGGAGACCGGACGGACAATTGTTATCATGTGGTCACTATTCAGAACGGCACGAGTAATTCCGATTTGTACGGCTTCACTGTGCGGGATGGACAGGCGGACGCCGGCTATCCTGCCAGTTCAATTGCAGCGCCGGATAATACCGGGGGTGGGTTATTGGTGTTGGCCCATCCCGGTGAGATCAGTTATACAGAGTTGTACAATTGCATTTTCACCGGCAATTTTGCAGTTTATGGCGGCGCAATTGGTGGGTTTGGGGATGGGGGGCAGCAAACGAATACCAATATCTATCAGTGTTTGTTCGACGGTAATCAGGCGATATATGGCGGCGCTTCGGCCTCGATCGCCAGCAATGGTGATTGGGCCCCGTTTACTTTTCATAGTTGCATCTTCAACAACAATACTGTCTCTGGTGCAAATGCCTCGGTGGTCTATCAGTCGATGGATAATGCAGCCAGCAATTCCTGGACAGATCTGGAAGGCTGCCTTTTTTACAATGAGGCTGTACCGTTGTTTACCAGCCTTACGACCGGGTCTAACTACAGGTTCGATCTGATAGATTGTATCCTCTGGAAATCCGGCTCGCCCTATGCTGGTGGATATGCCAATGGGAACTCCCCTGTTACGATAGGAACCTGTGATATAAATGGCTCGCTTCCTTCCGGTAGCAATATCGACGCAGACCCTATGTTTGCCAACGCCGCGGGAGGTGATTTTCATGTCCCGCCCTGTAGCCCGGTGGTGGATGCGGGATTTCCCTGGGCGAGCCCGTCGGAAAATGATTTTGGCGGCCAGAGCAGATATCAGGGAACCAATATGGATATTGGACCTTATGAGCAGGTCAAGGGAACGGTGGCGGCGGCGCCCACGGCGACGAATCCGCCTGCTTATTGTCAGAATGTTGTGGCATCGCAGCTGACGGCGACGGGAAGTAATTTGCTTTGGTATACTGTTTCTTCCGGTGGGACGGGGGATCCTGTTGCGCCGACGCCGTCCACTGTGAGTACGGGTTCGACAACTTATTATGTTAGTCAGACGCCGGCGTCGAGTTGTGAGAGTCCGCGGGCGCCTGTTACGGTCACGGTAAATGCCGGGGCGGTGGCGCCGACGGTAGGGGCTTCGACTCCGATCTGCCAGAATAGTGTGGCATCGCCGCTTGCGGCGACGGGTACGGGGCTGCTTTGGTATACGGTTTCGGCCGGTGGTGTGGGTGTGTCGACGGCGCCGACGCCATCGACGGTCAGTGCCGGGTCGACAACTTATTATGTCACTCAGACGGTGTCGGGGTGTGAGAGCACGCGGGCGCCTGTTACGGTAACGATAAGCTCCGCGCCTCCGGCACCAGGGGTGTCCAATCCGACGGCTTATTGTCAGAATGGTCCATCTTCGCAGTTAAATGCAGTGGGTAATGCTTTGGTTTGGTATACGGCTGCTGCCGGTGGTGTGGGTGTGTCGACGGCGCCGACTCCTTCGACTGCCAGTGTGGGTTCGACAACTTATTATGTCACTCAGACGATGTCGGGGTGTGAGAGTCCCCGCGCGCCTGTTACTGTAACGATAAACGCCGGGGCGGCGGCGCCGGTGGCGACGAGTCCTCAACCGTATTGCCAGAATAGTGTGGCCACGGCGCTGACGGCGACTGGCAGTGGACTGCTTTGGTATACGGTTGCGGCAGGTGGTGTGGGTGTGTCGACGGCACCGACTCCTTCGACCGCCAGTGCCGGGTCGACCACTTATTATGTCACTCAGACGGTGTCGGGGTGCGAGAGTCCGCGGGCACCTATTACTGTAACGATAAACGCCGGGGCTGTGGCGCCAGCGGCGTCTTCGCCGAGCTATTGTGTTGGAGACGTCGCCCCGGCGCTGACGGCGACTGCGGCTACGGGTGCGAGCCTGATGTGGTACACGGTTGCCAGCGGTGGGACGGGGGTTTCTGCGGCGCCGGTGCCTTCCACTAATGTGGCGGGTATGGTCAGCTATTTTGTGAGTCAGGTGCCGGCGACAGGTTGTGAGAGTCAGCGGAAGGAGGTGGACGTGACGGTTAAGGCAGCGCCGACGGTGCAGTTCAGCTGGTCGAATGCGTGTGAGGGCAAGGCGACGACGATAACCGCGGCGGCGTCGAATGGGGCGCAGTATACGTGGGATTTCGGGAGCGGCGCGACGGTGACGGGGTCGGGTGCGGGTCCATATCAGGTACAGTGGGCGGCCGGTAATTCCAATCTGGTGACGCTGAAGGAAACTTCGGGTGGGTGTCAGGGACAGATACAGCATCTCGTGACGGTCAACCCTGGTCCTAAAGTTGGCATCGCGCCTTTGACGTCTCCGCTGTGTGCGGGAAGTACCGTTTCGCTGGAGGCTTATGGCGCCAGTTCTTATCAGTGGAGCCCGGCTACGGGGCTTTCGAATGCCGGTATTGCCGATCCTCTTGTACGACTACAGAATAATATACAATACTACAGTTACGGGAACGGACGACAACGGGTGTACTGCTACTGCGCAGGTCACGCTGGACATCGGCCCGGATTGTCTTCTCTATTCCGTACCCGATGCTTTTACTCCCAATGGAGACGGAAAGAACGATGTTTTTCGGGTGAAGACGGGGGACGATCCAAAGGGGTTCAGCCTGATCGTGTTTAACAGAAATGGCGCGAAGGTTTTTGAGACTTCGAATGTCGAGGTTGGGTGGAATGGGATGATCGGAGGTAATAGCGCCCCGACGGGAACCTATGTTTATGTATTGCAGGCAACGACGTCGGAGGGGGTATTGGTGAGAAAGCAGGGGACGCTGCTGCTGATACGATAGATTGTGGGGTTTATTTTGTAAATTTTACCCCATGAAACGATTGTTGTACATCTTTTTTTGATTGGGCTTCGCGCCGTGGCCCAGATAGATGCCTCGCATCTCGTGCCCGCGGATAAAGGGTTGGACGCCGCCTGGCAGAAGTCCCTGTATGATACGGCCCGGCGGCCGTTTACCGGAAATGATCTTTCGACCATCGGTATGCCTTGCGGCGGGATTGCTGCCGGACAACTTTATGTACGCGGTGACGGAACGCTCGCGGGCTGGTGGATCGCCAACAATGCTTATAATACCGGGTATGGGGTAAAGAATCTCACGAAGTTCCCGACCGCGCTGGGTCCGTGGAAGGTGTGCTATCAGAGTTACGAACCGGTGAGTTATATCGATCAGGGGTTTACCATCCGGGTGGATGGTGCGCCGGCGCGGCCTCTGGACAAGACTGGTTTCGATGCGATTGTTTTTACCGGCGAGTATCCGGTGGCGACGGTTCAATACAAAGACAAGAATCATCCTTTGCCTGTGGATGTACAGCTGCAGGTGTATTCTCCTTTTATTCCATTGGATGCGCGGGAGTCGGCTACTCCGGCGACCGTTCTGCAGTACACGCTGGTGAATTCGTCGGCGGTGGCCCGAAGCGTCAGGCTGGAGGGGAAGCTGCAGAATATGGTGGGGTTGGATCTGAAAGGGAAGATCAGGGGAATGAGTCATAACCGGGTAGTTAAGGATACGGGACTTACGGCGGTGTATATGGATTTGCAGAGCGATGATATTCCCGCGACTCATCCGTATAATGGGAATGTATGTTTGAGTGTACTAGAGAAGGGAGACGGAACTGCGGCGAGTAGCGGTGGGGCTGAGGCGAGCCAGCCACTGGGAGAGCCTCTTGTCGGGGCTGTGGGTGTGACGGTCAGGCTGGCTCCGCATGCCCGAAGGACGGTGGTGTTTGTGTTGTCCTGGTATTTTCCCAATCGTCCGCATTATGTAGACACGGGGTGGAACAGGCCGCTGAGCATATCGGGGCCTGTGGTTGGAAACAACTATGCCAACTGGTTCTCCGGCTCGCTGGATGTCGTCCGATGGATGAAGGGTAATCTGCCCCGGCTGAAGACGGAGACGTTTGCGTTTCATGACGCGTATTATCAATCTACTATTCCCTACTGGCTGAACCGGCGTCTGCTGATGCCGCTTTCCACGCTGGCCACCGAGACCTGTCAGTGGTGGGCGACGGGTAAGTTCTGGGCCTGGGAAGGGGTTGGCAGCTGTGTGGGTACCTGTACGCATGTATGGAACTATGAGCAGGGGATGGCGCATCTTTTTCCCGAGCTGGATCGCAATATCCGGGAGCAGACGGACCTATCGGTCTCTTTTCAGGAGGACGGAAGTATTCTGGCCCGGGACGGGGGCTATGGTGTTCTCATCGACGGCGACGCGGGAACGCTTCTCAAGGCGTGGCGTGAACATCTGATGAGCAAGGACGGACTGTTCCTGGCGCGCAACTGGCCGAGGCTAAAACGTGCGATGCAATATTTGATAAAGGTCGACGGCAATGCCGATGGTCTGATCGAGACGGTGCAGCCGAATACCTATGATATCGCTTTTTATGGGGCCAATACGTATGTGGGTGGTTTGTATCTCGGTGCTTTGAGGGCGACGGAGCGGATGGCGAGGGTGATGCGGGATACGGTGTTTGCAGATTCGTGTCAGCTGCTCGCGCAGCGGGGAAGTGAAAATACCAGCCGCCGTCTTTTTAATGGCGAATATTTTATTCAGGACGTAGATCTCGGAGCGCACCCGCAGTATCAGTATGGACATGGTTGTCTGGCAGACCAGGTCTTCGGTCAGACCTGGGCCGATCTTACGGGTCTGGGCGATATTTACCCTGCCGATGAGACTTTATCTGCTTTGCGGTCGATATGGCGTTACAACTGGGCGCCGGATGTGGGTGTGCAGAATAAACTGCATCCTGCTGAGCGCGACTATGCGGACCCGGGGGAAGCAGGTCTGTTTATCTGTACCTGGCCGCATAGCCCTCATCCCGGAGAAAACGGGGTTCGCTATCGGGACGAAGTATGGACGGGTATCGAGTACCAGGTCGCGACGAGTATGCTCTATGCGGGAATGACGGGTGAGGCGCTTTCGATAGTGAAGGCGGTCGATGACCGTTATCAGCCGAATAAACACAATCCATGGAATGAGGTGGAGTGCGGAGATCACTATGCCCGGGCGATGGCGAGCTGGGGTGTGCTGCTTGCTATCGAAGGTTATTCGTATAACGGCCCGGACTCTACGCTGGGATTTGCGCCGCGTCTGCAGCCGGAGAATTTCCGTGGATTTTTCAGCGCTGCGGAGGGTTGGGGGACGCTTGGTCAGCGGCGTTCGACAGGGCTTCAGGTCAATTCGATACAGGTCAGTCATGGGCGGCTGCCGTTGCGGGAGCTCGATGTTGAGCTGCCAGCGGGTCTGACTTCGAAGAGTGTGGCCGTTAGCCTCGGCGGGCAGTCGGTACCCTATGGTATGAAAAAAGACGGACAGCGGTTGATGCTTTACTTTAGGAATCTCACTGTGGAGGCGGGTCGGGCGCTGGATGTGAAAGTTACGTACTGATAGAGGCAGGATTGTCGTAAAAGGTGTGTTTTTGTGGTAAAGGCGTTAGTCATTGTAAATAAAAATTTACATATTGGATGAAAAAAGTGAAGAACAAACTCCTACTGCCTCTTCTGCTATTGCTGACCGTTGGAACCAGGGCTAATGACCCGACCGATTCGTCGGTCTACTACGAGAAAATCGTCGAAAAATTCAAGGACTCCGTTAACAATGCGCTGAAATACAGTACTGGTGTGATTAAGACGGCCAGCGGGCAGGTGAAGCTGGATGTCCCTACCGGTTTCAAGTTCCTTGACAAGGACCAGAGCAAGTATGTGCTTACGAAGCTGTGGGGTAATCCGGAATCGGCCGCAGAGGAAGTGATCGGGATGATCTTTCCTGAGGGATCGGATCCGTTTGCCGATAGCAATTATGCCTTTGTGGTTACGTATAGCGAGATCGGCTATGTAAAAGATGAGGATGCCGACAAGATCAATTATGATGAAATGCTGAAGAATCTGCAGAATGAGGAGAAGGAAGAGAATGACAAAAGGTCGAAGGCGGGTTATCCGTCGGTACATGTTGTCGGCTGGGCGGAGAAACCTTATTACGACAAGCAGAGAAAAATTCTTCATTGGGCCAAGGAGATAGCGTTTGGGGGTGAAGATGGGCCGCATACGCTGAACTATGAGATCAGGATATTGGGGAGGAAGGGGATGGTTTCGCTGAATGCAGTGGGGAAGATGTATGATCTTCCGCTTGTGGACAGGGATATTTCGAAGGTGTTGGGTGTGGCGAGTTTTACGGACGGGAATTCATATTTTGATTTTGATCCGAAGGTCGATAAGGTGGCGGCGTGGACTATTGGCGCGCTGGTAGCGGGGAAGATACTGGCGAAGGTTGGATTTTTTGCCGTGATACTGAAGTTCCTGGCTCCTTTATGGAAGTTTATATTGCTGGCTTTTGCCGGAGTGGGGGCATGGTTTAGGAAGAGGTTGGGGAGGAAGAAGGAAGGGACGGATTATCGGACGGAGGAGGCTCAGCCGGACGGTATTACCGGGGAGCAGCCCGAGGGGACGGAGGCTGGACACGATGGGATTGAGGTGGTGAAGCCTGAGGGGACGGAGGCTGGACACGATGGGATTGAGGCGGTGAAGCCCGAGGGGACGGAGGCCGGACATAACGGGGTTGAGGGGACGCACGCTGAGGTGAAGCCTGAAGGGGGTGAGGGTTAGGCGGGGTAGAGGGGTTGGGCGGGCTAGACGGCCATCCGGGTGTTGGAGATGCTGAAGACGATGTTGCTACCGTATTTTTCGTCATTATAGACGTTGAGGCAACCACCGACCTTTTCCGCGGCGTCCTGCAGCTTGCGGTAATCGGCGGCGAGGGAGCGGTAGAGGTAGTTGCCGGCGTCCTTTACGCAGATCATGGTGCGATCGTCGTCGACCAGGGTCTGGACGTGGATGCATTCGTTCTTTTTGTTGCTGACAACGGAATTGATCATATTCCAGAGTACGTAGGCCAGCAGGTTTTCTTCGGCGATGAAGCATAGACCCCGGGGTACTCCGTTGAGGACGATGTTATTCCTTTTCATAGCCAGGGGTTGGAGGCTCGCCAGCAGGTCGTTGACCAGTTGGTGAAGGGATACTTTTATGCGGCTGGCGGAGGGTTCAAAGGGGATGACGGCGGCTTTTTGGGCGGAGCGGGGGATGAAGGAGAGGGCTTTCATAAAAATGGTTTTTTGACGTTGAATTGGTATAACAAAATAACAACGTGTTTTCGCCTGTTCGATCAGGTGAGGGGCGGTTGTTTAGGATTTTAAGTTTAAACCATCGGTGGATTAAGTAGTTCTATTTAAAAATAGGGGGAAAGAGAAAGGGAGGGATCCGATGGTCCCTCCCTTTTTGTGGTATTGCGGTTTTATTTGGACGCGCCTTTGGCGGCTGCCGCGATGACGTCGGCGACTTCTTTGGCGTGGGAGATGAATACTACGTGGCTGCTTTTGATCTCGGTGACATGGCTGTCGGCTCTTTTACCCATGATCTTCTGGAGACCTGTGGGGAGGGCGTGGTCTTCTGTAGTGATGATCTGCCAGGTGGGTTTTGCGCGCCATGCCGGGTTCTTAAAGACATATCCAAAGACAGAAGCGGCGATCGGCATCTGGGAATCGGCCATGAAGTCGGCTTCCGTCTTTGATAGGTCGGCGCAAAAGTCGGCGTGGTATTTTGCGGGGTTGTAGAGGATGTAGCCGTTGCTGTCGGGAGGGAGCGCACCGCCGGCGGTGCGTTCTGCCGGGAAGGACATGACTACTTTCCCGAGCGTTTCTCCTTCGTCGGGGAGGAAGGCGGCGACGTATACCAGGCCTGTAACCTTCGGGTTGTTGCCTGCTTCGGTAATGACGGCTCCGCCGTAGGAGTGGCCTACGAGGATGACGGGGCCGTCCTGCTGGTTGATCGCGCGATTGGTGGCGGCGACGTCTTCGTCGAGACCGGTATTGGGCGGGGCCGCGACGGTGACCTTATAGCCGCGGGCCTTCAGGAGGTCGTGTACTTTTTGCCAGCCGGAGCCATCGGTGAAGGCCCCGTGGACGATGACGATGTTTTTGACCGGAGGGTTGGCGGACTGGGCTTTGGCCGGGGCGGTGAGGGTGATGATCGAAAGCGTTAGAATGGATAGTACTGTCTTTTTCATAATGAATGGTGTTGGTCTGTTGATCATGTTAGAAATCGAATTTGGTTGCGGCGGAGATGTGGCCGGTGGTGCTGTTCTGCACCAGGCCGACGAGCTGCCATTCTTTCGGGTTGAAATCGGCGGGCAGGTCGATGGTCGCCGGCTTTTTGCTGTTGGGTTTTGCGTGGACCGCGCTGGCGAACGATCTGGACGTGGGAGAGGCTCCGACCGGCGTTCTCGCCGCCGCGTACGGAGGACTGGGCTGATCGCTGGACCAGGGCCAGCAGAACCTCGTCGTCTTTTTCGGTCGCTGTAGACTGATAATTTACGGTCAGCCTTTTGCCCACGAGTCCGCAGTCTATGATGAGATTGTTGGCGGGGTCGTGGCCGAGGCCGTTGGATACCGCCTTTAAAATATGGGGTGCGTCAGAGCCGACGTATTCGGTGGAACCATTGACGACGACCTGTGGCGTATAGATCGTTTCAAGGTTGAGCCAGCTGGAGTAGAGCTGTTGTCTTTCGGTGAACTCGTGGTTGCTGAATCTGTCTTTCCATCCCCTGGCGGTCCCAGTAGTCGACGTGGAAGGCGAGGACATAGATCTGTTTTTCGGGGTTCTCCTTCTGTATGTCGGCGACGAGTTCGTCGGCAGCCGGGCAGCTGGAGCAGCCTTCGGAGGTGAAGAGTTCGATGACCGCGAAGCCTTTGTGCTGAGGGTCCGGGGGGATCTGCTTAGAGGTGGCGAACAGCGCGTTGGATACGGGCGAGCCAGGGACCGATATGATCCCGAGGACCAACAGTGATAGCATCATGGTTGCTATTATGATCGTGCGTTTCATTGTGTTTGTAATTTGTTTATGCAAATTGAACTCAAAATGACGGGACGGAACAGCACAAAAACGTAAGCCAGGCAAATTGGGGGCTGAACTGGACAATAGGGCCGTTCGGCCAACCATATTAAAGCATAATTTCGCGGGATGAAACAAATGACATTCAAGGTCGCCAACAAGATCATATGGTTCAGCTCTGCATTGCTGGGGATCCTGATGGCGGTACCCAAGATAGCGGAGCGGCATTTCAATATATACGAAACCATCGCCAATTCCGTCATCACGTTCCTGTTTACGCTGTTTGTGTGGTATTATAATATGGTCACGCTGCCGGTGTATTCTTCGCGGGATATCGCCAAGGGTTTTTCGGTCGGGCGGCTCGTCAAGAACCTGCTCCTGGGGATAGCGGTGATGTTCCTGCTGGCCTGTCTTCAGCAATTTCTTTTGACGCATCTCGAATTTGGTCCGCAGATGCTGATGATCGAAGTGAGGGGGATCCTTTTGAGTCTTACTTTTTATATGTTCATTCACCTTTTGTATCAGAGCTACCATAACCAGCAGGTGAGTATCGAGCTCGAGCGGAGCAGAACCGATAATTTAGGCGCCCAGTTCGAGCTGCTGAGGCAGCAGGTGAATCCGCATTTTTTGTTCAACAGTCTGAATACGCTGAAGTATATGGCGGAGAGCGGGGATGAGCATACGGTAGATTTCATTCTGAAGCTGTCGAATTTTTATCGTTTCACGCTGGAGAGCAGAAAACTAGACCTGATCAAGGTCTCTCAGGAGCTGGAGATCATGGATGCCTATGTTTATTTATTGCGCGCCCGTTTCGAAGAGGGGATCGATCTGACGGTATCGGTGGACAAGGGTCTCCATAATTCCCTGATGCCTCCTTTTACCCTGCAGCTGCTGGTCGAGAATTGTATCAAGCACAATATCGTGTCCCTGGACCGGCCGTTGAAGATAAGGGTCTATTCCGATGGTGGGTTTATCATTGTACAGAACAATATCCAGCTGAAGAAAGTACCAGAAGCATCCACGGGCATGGGGCTGGAAAATATCAATCAGCGCTATGTGCATCTTTTGGGGAAGGAGATCGAGATCAGGCCCAGCGAAAATTTATTTACCATAAAACTCCCGGTAATCTATGAATATAGTCATAATTGAAGATGAAGTAAAAGCCGCGAAGTCGCTTGCCAGCCTGATCTCCAAACTGCGGCCGGATGCCCGTGTCGTAGCCAGTATACAGAGCATCGAGGGTGCGGTCGACTTTCTTACCAACAATGAGCAGCCCGATCTGATCTTTATGGATATCCAGCTTTCCGACGGACTGTCTTTCGAGATCGCGAAGTCGGTGAAGATCAATTGTCCGATAGTTTTCTGTACCGCGTATGGCGAGTATGCGATGGAGGCGATCAAGGCCAATGGAGTGGACTATCTGCTAAAGCCTTTTTCCCAGGAGGATGTGGAGGCCGCTTTTGTGAAGGTCGAAGGGTTCAAGAATTTTTTCCAGCAGAATAGCGCGACAGATCTGGATGGGTTGCTGAAGAAGATCGGGGTGGATGAGGGCAAGAAGAGTTTTTTGGTTTTTAAAGACAATAAATACACTACTGTTCAGACGGATTCGATAGCCTTTATTTTTATCCGTTATGATTCGACTACGATCATGACCTTTCAGCGTCAGATGTATCCGTTGCCCCAGTCGATGGATCAGGTGCAGGCTCAGCTGTCTCCAAGGCAGTTCTACAGGCTGAACAGACAGTATCTGGTAAATTTTAGTGCGATCAAGGAAGCTGGAGCATTATTCTGCACGGAAGCTGTTTGTGAAACTGGTGGTGGATGCGCCCGACAAGCTGTTGATCGGGAAGGAGAAGACGACGGGTTTTTTGGGGTGGCTGGAGAATAGGTAAGACCGGGAGCCGGGGCTCCCGGTTGCAGGTTTGGTTGGCGGCTTAGTTATCCCAGAAAATTCTTGGGGAATAGAGGGTGACAGAAGCCGGTGTGTTGGCCTTGTTGTAAGAGTATTCCGACTGGGGATAGAGCAGCCGGCGGGGGACGCCCGCGCTGGTCACTGGTGTGAGCGTGGGGCTGTTGGTCCTGCGCCAGAGCGTCCATGCTTCCGGGTTGAGATAGAGGGCGAAATATTCCTGGGTGGCGATCAGTTTGATGGACTGGTCGACGTCGTTGGTAAGGGTGAGGGATTCTATAAAGGCTATATAGGTGTCGATGTCCGCGTCTTTTACTCCCAGTTTCTGCATATTGTTTTTGATGGCTTTTTGGTAGAGCACATTTGCCGCGGCGGTTGTACCTCCGTTGCGCAGTGTGGCTTCGGCGCCGGCGAACAGGAGCTCGTCGTAGGTGATGAATTCCACCGGCGCGTTGATCACGCCATAATACAGAAGGGCGTCGTTAGCGGTGTCGATGAGTATGGGCAGGCGTGGATCTTTCAGGATGGTCATCACGTCTACCATAGTAGCGTTGTTGAAGCTGATGTCCGTGCGCTGTTCGTTGAACTGGTACCAGGGATTGGCGCTGGTCTCGGTATTGCCGAAGACGTATTGTGCGTTGTCGGCATTGGACGTAAAGGACTGGTTTATTTCCCCGAGCGCGCTGGCTGCCATAGCTGTGCTGCCTTTGCTCTGGTGGAGGAAGAGGCGTGCGCGGATGGCGTGGGCGAATTTTATCCAAAGGCCGGCTTTCCCGCCGTAGACGGCGTCGTCGTCGGAGGGAGTGAGCACTCCGCGGTCGCTGTTGCTGAGCTGTGCGATGCCGTCCGTAGTGAGTTTTGCGATGGTGTCGTAGAGTTTTCGGTCGTTGTCGAAGGCAGGTTTGAGGTTACCGGAGTTGCCGAGCAGGGCGTTGCTGTAGGGCACGGATCCCCAGTTGTCAACCGCGAGCTGCATCGTATATGCTTTCAGGATGCGTGCGATTCCGCTGTAGGCGTGGTAGCCTTTTGCGTCGGCCATTTGCAACAGGACCTCGTTGTTCTCGAGGACGTCGGCGTAGATATTCCCCAGACGGCGTCAAAATCCTGCAGAGTATAGGTATATTGAGAGAAGGCCTGAGCCTGACGGGCGTTGCCTGTGACCTGTTGAAGATTGAGCGCCGAAAACCGGGAGAGGTCTCCGCCCTGCATATAGGCCAGAGCGCCTTCTACCGAAGGGAGGAGCACGCTGGGTACGATGCTGTTTGGAGAGGGGCGTTGGGGTTGATGTTGACGTTCGTGTAAAAGGATTTTTTGCATGCTGACGCTGCCAGCAGGATCAATAGAAGATATGTATATTTCATGGTGTTGATTTTAGAGGCTCAGGCCGAGGCGGACGCCGTAGCTTCTGATGCCGGGGTTGTTAAAATAGTCGAGGCCTTGTCCGTTGGCAGGGCCTGCGAGGCTTGTCTCGGGGTCAACGCCTTTATATTTTGTCCAGAGGGCCGGGTTGTTAGCGAAAATGGTGAGGGACAGGCTTCTCAGGTGCATGTTCTTCAATACGGTGGCGGGCAGTTGGTATCCCAGTGCTCGCCTGTCTGATGCGGACGAAGCCGCTGTTCTCGATGTTTGCCTCGATAGGCCCGATGAAGCTGTTGCCGATATTCTGATAGTAGAATTCGTTAAGCGAGGAAGCCACGGTATTGGGGCCGCCGGGCTTTAGTGTTTCGTTCCCCGCGGCGTCGAAGCTGGGCGACATCGCCGTTGTCGTTCAGGTGCCCTGCCACGCCCTTGAAGCTGGTGGCCTGTCCGCGGTTGGCGGTCAGCTGAGAAGTCCCGAAATAGGTCATTGCGCCCCGCGTGCCGTCCCACAGACTGCCACCGTGGCGAATGTCTACCTGGACGCCCAGCGTGAATCCTTTAAATGTCAGGTTGTTGATGACGGATGCGGTCCAGTCGGGGTCTATCTGTCCGAGTGCCATCGACTGGTTGCTGACTATTGGCATGCCGTAGCCGTCGTCTCCTTTTCTATCGTTGATCAGCAGCGGGCTTTTGACGTCTGACGGGTTGGAGCGAACGTATGTGGTGCCGTAGATCACGCCAAAAGGCTTGCCAGCGACGGCGTCGACCTCTCCGTTGGTAAAGCCGGCGAGCAGGACGCGGTCGACTCCGGGCGCCGGGGACTTGACGAGGTTGATATTGCGCGCCCAGTTGAAGTTCAGGTCCCATCGCCAGTCGTTGGACCGAAGCGGAGTGGTGTTCAGTGTGATCTCGAGTCCTTTATTGGTGATGACGGCTGCGTTGAGCAGTTCGGCGGCGAAGCCGGACGTGAAGGCGACCGGGACGGTCAGGATCACGTCTGAAGAGCGGGAGTAATACAGCGTCGCGTTGAGGGAGACTCTGTTCTTCCAGAAGCCGAGGTCGGTGCCGAACTCGAAGGAGCTGGTTTTTTCCGCCTTGAGATTGGGGTTGCCGATGATGGCGACCGATGAGCCGAACTGATAGCCGGTGTTGCCATTGATGGGATATACGAGGCCGGTGGTAAACCCGTCGGACACGGCTGAAGGGAGGTAGTATGTTTCGAGGCTGTGGGTCGGGGCGTCTTTGCCTACCTGGGCGAAGGATGTCCGGAGTTTGCCGTAGCTGAGGACTGTGTTTGCGCCTCCGGACTTGTAAAACTCATATGCCAGGCTGGCGGAGGGGTAGAAGAAGCTGTTGTTCTTTGCTGGAAGTGTTGAAGACGTCTCTCTGCGGCCTGTGAGGGTGAGGAAGAGCATGTCCTTCCAGGAAAGGTGGCCTTCGGCGTAGAATGCGGAGCTCCTTTTTCGGGAGTCGAACTCCTGGTTCGTGTAGGACTGGGCGTTGGCCATGTCGAGGAAGTCCGGTAGGGTGAGGCCGGTTCCGTGTGAAAGTTTGGTGTGCTGGTTTAGCGTGAAATAGTTGTGTCCGACGAGGAGGGAGGAGGAGAGGTCGCTTGTAAGATTTTTTTTCAGGCTGACGGTGATGTCGGAGTTGTATTGCTGGTTGTAAAAATTCGAGAGGTGGACGGCGCCGGCGGGGGCGATGTTGGAGCCGATGTCGTAGGCGTTCTTGTCGTTCTGGGAGTAGATGTCGCCACCTAACTTGTAGGCGATGGTTATCCAGTCGAGGAGAGCTGGTAGCTGGCCTGTCCGTAGCCGAATGCCCGGAGTAGGTCTTCGTGGAAAATGACGCGGTTGACGGTCCAGTAAGGGTTGTCGTAGCCGGGTCCTCCGCGGTAGTCTCTTTCTTTGCCGTTGGGCAGCACATAAGACGCGGGGTTGTCGACGGGATCGCTTAGTCCGTTGGAGTTATCGAATGTGGTGGGTGTTCTGAGAAGCCCCAGCATGACACCGGAGGTGTTGGAACCCTGTTGCGCCTTGTCGTTGTCGCCGCGGATGAAGTTGATGCCTCCTGAAATGGTGAAGCGGCTGGAGAGGGTGGCCTGGCCGTTGATGTTAAAAGTAGTTTTGTCGTATTTGGTTTGTGGGATGACGCCGAGCTGGTGGAGGTTGCCGAGGGACATACGGTAGGCTGTCTTGCTGTTTCCGCCGGAGAGGGCGATATTGTTGTTAGTACGTGAGTCCCGTGCGGAAGAATTTATAGGGGTCGTATGCGACGGCCCTGGTCTTTTTGTGGGGTCGGAGGCGCCTACGATCTTGCCGTTGGGGTCATAGGCGTCGGCAACGCCGTTGCGAAAGAGGGTGTCGATGCGTGCGCCCCAGGTGAATTTGCTGCTTGATCCGTCGGTGGGGCCGAAGTATTTGCCGTTGTCGCCCTGTGAGTAGATGTTCTGGCGTTCGGGCAGCTTGTTGGTATGGTCGATGGAGGTGGAGGAGTTGAACGAAATGACGGGGCCTTGCCCTGCGCCTCCGCGTTTGGTAGTGATGATGAGGGCGCCGCTTGCGGCCTGGATCCCGTAGAGGGCGGTGGCCGCGGGTCCTTTGAGGAGGGTGACGGATTCGATATCGTTGGGGTTGAGGTCGACGCCTCTGTTGGTGGGTTGTGTACCGCCGGTGAGGTTGCCGTTGGCGCCGCTCGCGAGGATGCCTCGCGCCGGTGGGGTCGTAGGTATTGATGGAGTTGTCGATGGGTACGCCGTCTACGACCATCAGCGGTTGGTTGTTGCCGGTGATGGAGGTTACGCCGCGGAGGCGGATATAGGTGCCTGCGCCGGGGTCGCCTGAGCTTGTTGACGACGGTGAGGCCGCTGGCTTTTCCGTTGAGTTCGCTGAGGGGGTTGCCGGAGCCGGTGCGGTTGAGCTGGTCGGCGGTGATGGTCTGGGTCGCGGAGCCGAGTTCCCGTTTTTCCCGGCTGATACCGATGGCTGTTACGACGACTTCGTTCATTGTCCGGTTGCTGCCGTTGAGGGTGACCATCAGCGGGGACGTGCCGACGTTGCCGATCTCCTGCGGGGTGAATCCGGACGGAGCTGACGATGAGGGTGCTGCCGTGTGGTATTTTTATTTTGAAGCTGCCGTCGGGGGCTGCGCTGGCGCCGGTTTTGGAGCCTTTTACTTTTAGTGTGGCGCCGGAAATGGGGGCACCTGTGGAGTCGACTATTTTTCCCGTGACTTCCTGCGTTTGTGCATTGGCGATAGATGCCAGGATAAGGCATGCCAGTGTGGCTGATAAGAATTTTCTCATACTGCTGATTGGTTTAACAGCGGTGGAAGTTAGACGACAATTTTTGGCGGGTGGAGGCGGATTGCCAAATGAAGATGTTGGGTATCCGAAAGGAAGGTTTTTTGGAATGGGTGGTAGGGAGGAAGGTTGGGATTTGGGGAGATTGTTGGAACCTGGGGAAGGCTTTTTCGGGTTTGAGACAGGTTTTTTTGGGTTTTTAGGGGATCGAATCGTCGGGGTGTTTGGGTGGTTTCGGGGTTTTCGGCGGTGGGTGGGCGTGATCGTGAGTCTGGCAGGGGTGGTTTGTTGGCGGGGAGGGGTAACTGGTGACTGTTTAGGGGTATTTTTAAATTTTTTTTGAATGTAGTTACAAAACGACATTCGGGTAGTACTAATATTATATATATTTACGTTTAGGGATAAAATATATATAGAGGTTACTAATACTCAGTATTTAAGATATGCGACAGGTTGTTTTAAGGGTCAAGACCTCCTCATTATTGGGGGGTCTTCTTTTTTGGGGTAGGTCGGCCCGCCGGCCGGGGGAACGGGGCTCTGGGGGCCGGGTCGGCGGAGCGAGACCGCCGGGTGCGAGGTGGAGGGGATCGGGGGTGGTTTGTCCCCGGGGCCGGAGGCTCCGGGTAGGAGGGAGGTGGATTGGGGGCAGGCGGGAAATTGTTGGGGTGGTATGGATGAAGGATATTCGGGGGAATTGATTGCGGGAGATTTCATACCTTGAGCGTGGCCGTTGTGGCCGGACCTTATACTGTAATGAAACTGTCAACCAGAGCATACTGCTTTTCAATCCTTTTTTCCCTGCTGTGTATGGGTGTGAAGGCCCAGCATTTTTCAGGCGATGCTATTGCCGACTCTGCCCTCGGCGAAGCGCTCAGGAATTATCATTCCTATCTCGCACCGGAACCGGCGCTGTTCCGGGGTCCTGAGTATTTAATCTATACTTATCTGCTGAAGACCGGTCACCCTTATTTTTCGGACAGTGTCCGGACGGGGACGATACGGTATGCGGGTATCGTATACCACGACCAGCGTATACTATACGATGAGGTCTATGGCCAGGTGGTCATTACCGACCCGTATGGGGCTTTTAAGATTAGTTTGCTCAGCGAACGGATCGACAGTTTTACGATAGAGGACCATTCTTTCATCCGGATGACCGACAGTCTGAACCCGTCCGCGCCTGCCGTTGGTTTTTATGAGCAGCTGTACCGGGGCCGGATCAGTCTGCTGAAACGGGAGAAGAAGGCCATTCTGGAAGATGCGAGCCTGGTTGAGGAAGGTGTCCGCAAGTATATTGCCACCGCTGTGTCCTATTATATTCTGAAGGGGAAAACCTATCATCCGGTGAACACTAAGGCTGGGCTGGCGGCTGCGATGAAAGACCGGAGCAGGGAGATGAAGAAATTTATCCGGAGTCACCGGCTGAGCATGCGGAAGGACAAGGAGAATACATTGATCCAGGTGACGGCCTGGTATGACGGGCTAAATAATCAATAAACCTGAAATGCGTCGGACTACCTATTTTAAGCTGTTGTTGTCTGTCTTTCTTTTTTCCGGGGTAAAGGGGCTTTTGCCCAGGAGGCGGTGGTTAGTCTTCATCTGAAGCAGGTGCGGGTATGGGAGGCGCTGGACGGGATAGAGAAGCAGTCGGGATACCGGCTTTATTATGACACGCTCGAGCTGGACACTACGAGGATCGATATAGACGTGGATGGTTTGTCGGCTTTTAAGGCGCTGGACCGGGTGCTGACCGGCAGCGAGGCCGTCTATTCGGTGGACCGGCAGCGGCATATATTTATAGGAAAGGGGGAAGCGATCAACACGGGTCTGCCGACGGGCTATTTTGACAAGAAGGTGCCGGAGAAGACAGCGGCCGTGGATGATACGCTTCGGGATTATCTGGAGGACGTGGGTAAGGAGCCGGTTTCTACCATCGAGAACAAGCTATTCGTCATTGGTGATAAGACGGCGGCGCCGGTACCGGGGCCTGTTCATCTTGCGGGGTATGCGCGGGATGCGAAGACGGGTGAGCCGGTAGTTGGTGCTTCCATCTATGTAGAGAATCCCCGGATCGGGGTCGCCAGCGACCAGTATGGTTATTATTCGATCACGCTGCCCAGAGGGCGGCATTTATTAAATATACAGAGCATCGGCATGCGGGATACGCGAAGGCTGATCATGGTGTATGGGGACGGGAAACTGAATATCGATCTGAGGACGCAGGTGCTGACGCTGAAGAAGGTGATTGTGAGCGCGGAGAAAGCCAGCAATGTGAAGCGGACGGAGATGGGGGTGCAGAAGATCGATATCAAGACGATCAAGCAGGTGCCGGTAGTGTTTGGCGAGGCTGACGTGCTGCGGGTGGTGATGACGATGCCTGGCGTGAAGACGGTGGGGGAGGCGAGCACGGGGCTGAATGTGCGCGGCGGCTCGGCGGACCAGAATCTGGTGTTGTTCAACGACGCGACCATTTATAATACGGCGCATTTCTTTGGCATGTTCTCGGCGTTCAATCCGGAGGTGGTGAAGGACGTGGAGCTGTATAAGAGCAGTATCCCGGCGAGGTTCGGCGGGCGTCTTTCGTCTGTGCTGGACATCAATAGCCGGGAGGGGAATAAGAAGGAGCTCCAGGGGTCGGCGGGCATCGGACTGCTGACGAGCCGGCTGAATATCGAGGGGCCGCTGGTCAAGGACAAGACCTCCTTTATCCTTGGAGGCAGGACGACTTATGCGAACTGGCTGCTGGCGGACCTGCCCAGTCAGTACAAGAACAGTAAGGCGTCCTTCTATGATGTGAACCTGAATATCAGCCACGAGATCAATAAGAAGAACAGTCTTTATTTTACCGGTTATCTGAGCCAGGATCATTTCAATCTCAATAATGATACTACGTATGGATACGGCAACCGTAATCTGTCCCTGAAGTGGAAGCATATTTACAACAACAAGCTGTATATGCTGATCACGGGAGGATATGACCGGTATCAGTATTCGATCTCGAGCAGGCAGAATCCTGTCAACGCTTATCAGCTGGCATTCGATATCAACCAGCTATATCTGCGGACGCATTTCAACTGGTATATCAGCGCGAGCAACACGCTGGAGTTTGGCGCGAATACGCTGCGCTACAAGCTGCATCCGGGCAGCTATGAGCCGGTCGGGGCCAAGTCGCTGGTCATACCGGACGTGCTGCAGAATGAGCAGGCGCAGGAGAGTGCGGCCTATGTGAGCGATAAATTTACCATAACCAATGACCTGTCGATAGAGGCGGGGGTGAGGTACTCGGTCTTCAATGCGCTCGGACCGGGCCAGGTCAATATTTACGCGCCGGGTCTGCCGGTCACGACCGACAATCGAGCTGGGGACGCGCCAGTATAGTTCGGGCAAGGTGATGAAAACCTATGGCGGTCCCGAGTACAGGGTCTCCGGCCGGTATGTGCTGACGGATAATCTTTCGATAAAGGCGGGTTACAATACACAGCGGCAGTATATCCATTCGTTGTCGAACACCACCGCCATAGCGCCTACGGACATCTGGAAGCTGAGCGATCCGAATATCAGGCCGCAGCATGGCGACCAGGTATCGCTGGGGCTGTACCGGAATTTCAAGGCCAATACGGTCGAGACTTCGGTCGAGGTATATTATAAGCGTATCAGGGACTATCTCGACTACAAGAGCGGGGCGCAACTGGTCATGAACCATCATATCGAGACGGATGTGCTGGAGACGCAGGGCAAGGCGTATGGGGTAGAGCTGCTGATCAAGAAGCTAACCGGCAAGCTCAATGGCTGGTTCAGCTATACCTATTCCAGGGTCCTGCTGCGTCAGAGCGATCCGAATGCGGGGGAGGTGATCAATGAGGGCAAGTATTATCCGGCGAACTATGACAAGCCGAATGACGTGACGGCGGTGAGCAACTACCGGTTCACGCATCGGTTCAGCGTTTCGCTGAACGCTACTTACAGTACCGGGCGGCCGATAACCCTTCCGATCGGGGTGTTCAACTATGCCGGGTCGCCGAGGACGTTGTATGCGGACAGGAATGCATACAGGATCCCCGATTATTTCCGGATGGACTGGTCGATGAATATCGACGGCAACCATAAGGTCCACCAGAAGACGCACAATTCCTGGACGATTGGTGTATATAATCTTACCGGCAGGAGAAATCCCTATTCGGTGTACTATGTCTCGGAGAACGGCCTTGTCAACGGATACAAGCTGTCGATCTTCGGGAGTGCGATTCCGTTCGTCAATTTTAATATCCGGTTTAACTGATGTTATATGAAGAGGGTGTATCTATTGTTGTTTGGGCTACTGGCGCTTGGGGGATGCAAGGACAAGTACGTCAGTCCCTATAAGTCGCCGAACACGGGCTATCTTGTCGTGGAGGGTTATATCACCGGAAATGGCCCTACGAAGTTTGTACTGAGCCATACGGTGAAGCTGCCGGGGGATTCCGCGTCGCCGCCCGAGAAAGGGGCTTATGTTGCGGTGGAGGGGGATAATAACAGCGTGTTCCGACTGGCCGAACAGGTGAGCGGTACATACGTCATAGATACGCTGGCGTTGAATACCGGCGTCAAATACCGGTTGCGGATAAAAACCTCGGGGGGAAGGAGTATCTATCGGACTATGTTGCCTATAAGCCGACTCCGGCTATCGACAGCGTGAACTGGGTCCTGAATCCCGACAAGCTGACGATCTATGCCAATACGCACGATCCGGCGAATGCTACGAGGTATTATCAGTGGGCTTACGACGAGGTGTGGGAGTATCATTCCGCGGAGAGTTCGGGGCTGATCTATGTAGACAATCCGGTGAGTGTTGTAGACCGGCTGCCGAGCGAGCAGGTGTATCGTTGCTGGGAGTCCGGTCATTCCACGTCCATAATCATTGCGAGCTCGGCGAAATTGTCGCAGGATGAGATCTACAGGAGCCCGCTGCTAAACATCGATATAGGCAGCATTAAGCTCAGCTCGCTGTACCGGATAACGGTCCGTCAGTATGCATTGACGGAGGATGCGTATAATTTTCTGAGCATAATGCAGAAGAATACGGAGTCGCTGGGTTCTATCTTCGACGTGCAGCCTTCGGCAGTGAAGGGCAATATTCACAGTCTGAGTGATCCGACCGAACCGGTTATTGGATTTGTATCGGCAGGGACGGTCCGGCAGGAGATCATGTATATCTCCCGGGGTCAGCTGCCCGCGTGGCCCTATTATTTCAACTGTTTTGATACGGACCACATCATTCCCAATATCAAGGACAGCCTGATCGCCTATTTTGGTTCGGGCTCCATGACGCCGATAGCGCAGGCCGGCAAGGGGTATCAGGCGAACTTTACGTCATGCGTGGATTGCCGCGCTCTGGGGGGGACGACTGTGATGCCGGCAGACTGGCCGTACTAACATAATTTAAAGTAATGAAGAGGATCGTTGTATTTTTTGTCCTTTTGTCTTTGCGGGGATCGGCGCAGGGGCCTGCGGGTCTGGGCAAGGCTATGGATCAGTATCGTGCGCAGCGGCTACAGGAAAAGGTATACGTACATACGGACAAGGAATTTTACCTGGCCGGCGAGATCTGCTGGTTCAAGCTGTACGTGGTGGACGCGACTTCGCATCGTCCGCTGGACCTGAGCAAGATCGCCTATCTGGAATGGCTGGACAGGGACAATAAGCCGGTGCTGCAGGAGAAGGTCGGACTCGACAGGGGGCATGGAGACGGGTCGGTGTATCTGCCTCTGACGATGCGGTCGGGGAACTATAAACTTCGTGTGTACACGGCGTGGATGAAGAATTATGGCGAAGACTGGTATTTCGAAAAAGCGATAGCGGTGGCGAATGTGCGTCGCTCGGCGGAGGCTCCTGTGGCGGCCGCTGCGCCCAAATATGGTGTGTCGTATTTTCCGGAGGGCGGCAATCTGGTGGAGGATATCGAGAGCAGGGTCGCATTCCGGGTGACCGACGAATATGGCAGGGGTGTATCGGGTGAAGGTGCGATCATAGAGGACGAAAGGGATACGGTGGCGCATTGTGCGGTTCATCGGTTCGGGATCGGCAGCTTTGTGTTGCGGCCGAGACCCGGGCATCATTATGCGGGGTCGTTCAGGACTGCGGGTGGGCAGAGTGTCAGCGCCGATCTGCCGGCGGCGTACAAGGCGGGGATGGTAATGCGTGTTTCCGCATCAGATGCTAATAATTTGCGGGTGGATCTGCAGTCGACGGCAGCAAGGTCGGATGTTTACCTGGTCGCGCATGCGCGGGGAAAAGTGAAGCTGGCTGAGGCTGGTGTTTTGAGGGATGGGAAGGCTTCGTTTGAGATCAGCAGGGGCAAGCTGGGGGAAGGGATAAATCAAATAACAGTCTTTGATGGGGAAAGGCGACCATTGTGTGAGCGGCTCGTGTTCAGGGCGCCTTCCGATACGTTGAAGTTAGTGGTGAAGCCGGACGGCAATAATTACGGGACCCGAAAGAAGATCGATCTGGCGGTTGCGGCTGTGGATGGCGCGGGAAGGCCGGCAGCAACGGACTGTTCGCTTGCGGTGTTCCGGGTCGACGGGCTTCAGTCGGCAACGGGCGACCATATCGGCAGCTATCTGCTGCTGAGCTCGGATCTGAAGGGTAAAATAGATTCGCCGGACTATTATTTTGAGCATCCGGAAGACGCGGAGGCGCTCGATAACCTGATGCTTACGCATGGGTGGAGGCGTTTCAGGTGGGAGGATGTATTGCGGGGGGCAAGCCTTCCTTTGAATTCCCGCCGGAATACAATGGGGTGATCATTTCGGGTCGGGTTGTAGACGGGCATACGGGGGCGCCGGTGAACAAGGAGGTGGTGGCATATCTGTCGGTGCCGGGGACGCGTACGCAGTTCTGTCCGTGGTATAGCGATAGCCTTGGCAAGGTAAGGTTTGAATTGAAGGATTTCTATGACGCGCATGAAGTGGTCTTGCAGTTCCGGGATGAAGAGGACAGCCTGTACAGGGTAGAGGTCGCCAGTCCCTGGTCGGACCGGTATAGCGACAGGCGGTTGACCCCGCTGGTGCTTTCGTCCGGCGATTCGTCGCTGCTGGTGGATAAGGGGATAGCGATGCAGGCGCTGAACCGGTATGGAGGGGTGAGGCTAAAACGGTTTGGCTTTCCTTCATTCATAGATAGCAGCAGTTTTTATGGGGTGCCGGATTTCTCTTATTTGCTGGATGACTATACGAGGTTTACGACGATGGAGGAGGTGATGCGGGAGTATGTGAGGTGGATGATGGTTAAGAAGAGAGGTGGCCATTTTCATCTGCCGCTGCTGGACGTTCAGCATACCGAATTTTTTGACGAGGATCCGCTGATCCTGCTGGATGGGGTGCCCGTGAAGAATATCGACACGCTGATGTCTCTCGATCCGTTGAAGATCAGGAAGCTGGAAACGGTGCAGCGGAGGTATTTTTTGGGTGGTACCGATTTCAAAGGAATCATGAACTGGATCACCTATAAGGGTGATCTGGGGGGATATATACTCGATCCGCATGCGACGGTGGTGGACTACGAGGGGCTCGAGCTGCAGAGGGAGTTCTATTCGCCGTCTTATGCCACTGATGAAGAAGCTGGGTCGCATCTGGCGGATTTCAGGAATGTGCTTTACTGGGCGCCGCAGCTGGAGACGGATGAAAAGGGCCGGGGGGAGTGAGTTTTTATTCCTCCGACCTTCCAGGGAGGTATGTGGTGGTGGTAGAGGGTTTGACGGCGGACGGGAAGATGGGCAGCGGGGTGGCGGAGTTTGAAGTAAAATAGATTGTATATTTAGAAATGCGTTCTACCCGATCATATGGCCTGGTGGCCGGCGTTATTGGCCTGGCCATGGTAGTGCTGCAACTGGTGGAGTATCTGCAGAGCGGCGTGGCGCCGGTAGGTGTGATGTTGCTGCGGTTCTTTTGTTATTTTACTATCCTTACGAATTTGCTGGCGGCTGTGGTGTTTTTGAGGATTGGGCTTGGGAGGCCGGGTAGTGCTTCGCTGGTTACAGCGGTGACCGGGTATATGCTCGTGGTCGGTATCATACATTATTTTTTTCTGCGCGGTTTGAGGGAGCTGAATGGGGGAGAGCTTGTGGCGGACGAGTTCCTGCACGTTGTTCTGCCTTTTTCCTGTCTGGTATACTGGGTGCTATGGGTGCAGAAGGATGGGTTGGGGTGGCGGTCGGCTGTTGTCTGGCTGGGGTATCCGTTGGGGTATATAGTCTGGATACTGGTAGTGGGGGCGATGACCGGCTTCTATCCCTATCCTTTTGCCGATGTGGATAAATTAGGATATCCAAGAGCGTTAGCGAACGGGGGGGATACTGGTCGGGTTCTGGATCGTCTTTGCGGTATTGATCGGGTTGGGAAGGAAGCTTCCCCTTTCGAAGAAGCTTCCTTCATAATTGCTAAATCACTATTTTTTTACGGAGGAATAGAGTTGCCAGCCTTCACCGGTGGAGCGCAGGGTCATTTTGGTATCTGCGTTCTCGATGGAGACGTAGTAGCTGCTTTGGCCATCCCTTTCGAATTCGAAGAGGTCGGTGATCCAGTAGTTGCCGAACCTTTTTTTGAGGTTGGTGAGGAGGTTGATAGGTAGCTGTGAGGACAGGATGTTGCGGGTGAGGGCGAGCAGTTCGCCGTTCTCGGCATAGAAGGCGGAGAGGACGGCGTCGTTCATTCTGAAGGTGAGCTTCGTGAATGTCTGGTAGGATTCGGTGGACAGGATCTGTGCGTTTTGGAATTCCTGGTGGAAGGAGGACTTGATCGATGCGTTGATGTCTGCCGTTGGTTTGGCGTAACTGTAGCTGGTAAAGATGGTGAGGAGAACGGTTACGATGATTGACTGTTTCATAAAATTATTTTTAAATGTTGTTTGAGTTATGTTTTTTCTTTTGACCTGGGCGTCCCCGGGTGTGCCAGAGTATATTCCAGCGGAGTGCCAGGAATATGTTATGGTTGAGGTACAGTGAGTTATGATTTTGGTAGGGCAGACGGGTGTACGGTCCTGATATGAATAGTGTACGGTTTTGGGACGGATTTGCGCGGTGTGGCGGGTTTGGTTAGAAGTGGTGGCGGAGGCGGTGGCGTTGGGTTTGGGTTTCTTCGAGCTGTTCCTGCCGGTCGCGTTCCATCACACTTTGTATGAGGCGATGGTCGCATTTGGGGCCGAGTTCCTCGCCGGTGTATATGCAGTTGGTCGCGCGATGTATATAGTGGACGGAGGTGCAGTGGCCGTCTTTGTCGTGGCGGCGGACCATGCGAATGTTTTCGTCGCGCAGTTGGTCAATGATATAATCGAGGTCGCGGTATTTGTTGCTGAGTTCCCAGGCGATTGTGACACGGACGTGGTCCCGGTGCTCCTGTTTGAGGCGGAGGTTTTGGATGAATTGTTTTTCGAGGTTGTCGAGGGTGGGTTGGGAGTCGAAGAAGGAGGCTTTGAGGGGGACGCCGATGTAGCTGCCTTGTTCGTTGAGAACGCGGTAGAGAAGGCCGCGGCTTTCGTAGAGCTGGGTGTTCTCTTTTCCGCGGTAGGCTTCGAGGTTGAATTGATGAAGGACGAGGTTGAACTCTTTGAGGCTGGTGTATTTATATTCTTTCGTGACGTAGTCGAGGACGTCGGAGATCTGGCGGGTGAGGCCTGATTTGCCGTATTCTATTGGGTTTGGGGAGTCTCGGTGTCCGTGCAGGCTGCTGATCACCCGCTGTTGCAGGCGCTGTGTTTGTTTTTGTTCGGTGGTGACGAGGTGAAATTCTTCTTCGATGCGTAGACGGGCTTCTTCGGACTGGTTGCGGCCGATGTTGTAGAGTTCGATTGGGGTGCCGTCGCTGCGGATATGGGTGGTTACGATGTGGCAGTGGGGGTGGCCAGCGTCGTGGTGGCGGTAGACGAGGTAGGGTTGTTGTCCAAAGCCTATTTCCTGCATATATCGCTGGGCGATGGTCTGCATTTGTTCGTTGGTCAGCCGGTCAGCGGGGTCGAAGTTGAGGGTGATGTGCTGGCTGGTTTTGACCCTATCGTTGAGCTGCACGCGTCTTTCGAAGCAGTGGAGCTTTTCGGCGTAGCTGAGGTGGTGTGCTTGCTTGAGGAAGTTGGCTGCGGTGAGCAGTTCGGCGCGTCCCTGGGTGATTTTTTGTTCATTATAGATCAGGGAGCGGGTGATGCTGCGGGATGTCATTATTTTTGGTCGCATGGTCGGACAGTTTTTCGATGTGTGTTTTTATTTCCTGTATTGTGGTGGTGATGGCGGGGAGGTCGTTGCTGGCGGCCAGGTTCTCCAGAAGGGGGATGAGCCGGGTCATTTGTTCTTCGAATGCGTCGAAGGACTTATTGCGGTAAAAGACGCGGACCGGTTTGCGGGAAAGCACTTTGCGGGCGTAGTCGCTGATGCTGCGGCAGGTGGTACCTGCGGCCAGATGGTGGATCTTGTCCCATTCCTCTTCGGAGAGGCGGATGTTGAGGCGGCGGAGCCGGAATTTTCGGAGGAAGCGTTCATGTGAATAAAGTTTTGATGAAATTGTAATTTAATCAAAACAAATAAATATATTTAGTTAAAAATTCCTTTGCCTAAAGAGTTTTATTCCGTAAGCTACAAGACCTATAATAATGCGCGGCTGAAGAAAGTGATGTTCCGGGGCAGTGCGACTTATCCGTTGTATCTGCAGGTGACGTATGACCGCAGGACCGTTTTTTTCAAGAGTTATTATTTCGAGCTTTTGGCCAGGCCGAGGTATGGTCTGTTGCCCGGCAATATTTTGCAGGTCATCGATCTGGAGAGCCGCCTGCTGGATGCGCTGATCGACGAGGATGCAGAACGGTTCACGCTGGACGGGATGTTGAGGAAATACAGGTTATGGAGTGTGGATGTTTTGGATAGGTATGAGGAGTCGTTTAAGGACTTGTTGGTGAGAGTATTGATGGGAGAGGGTTTGGTTGGGCTGGCGGGAATGGTGAAAGGGGCGGGAGAAGATGTTGCGGGAATTGTTGTCTGGCGGGATTTGAGGAGGAGTTTGGATAAGGGGCTTTTTGAACGGATGGAGAATTTGGTTGTGCAGGAGGGGGATCCGTATCTGCCGCTGGCTTCCTATGTGTGGGAGACGAGACCGGACGGGCCGATCTGTCTGCCTTTGAGGGAGTACAGGGATAAGGAGAAGGAGATCAGGCGGTTTTTGGGAGGTGTTCGGGGTTTGGATGTTCAGAAGGTTCTAGTGGGGGTGAGGGGGTTGGTGAGGGGGTGGAGAGGGAGTTGGGGGGTAGGGGGTGAACCGCGAGGGCGGGGGACGTGGCGGCCCGGGGGAGTAGCCGGGGGGAAGGAAGATAGGCGTGAACCGGGAGAGAATGGGAGGGGTTGTTTTGGGGCCGCCCCGGACACCGAGGCCGGGGCGGGTGGAGGTGGAGTTATTTTAGGGTTGCGAGTTCGTCCATGGTGAAGGGTTTTTGGCGGTCGTTGAATTTTTCGCGGATGGCGCCGATGTCTTCGGGGATGATCTTGTCGTCCTTGTTGGCTTTGTTGGTCCAGGCGTTGCGGATGAAGTTGAGGGTTTGGGCTATGTCTTCGTTGGTAAATTCTTTATTGGAGCCGATGCCGGGCATGTCGCCGCTGACTTCGGGTGCCTTGTATAGTCGCCCTGCGACTTTTATGGGGCCGGTGAGGCCGTAGAGTACGATGGGGATCAGTTTGTTCTTGTCGCCGAGGACCCAGTTGGAACCGTTGAGGGAGGGCCGAGGGCGCGGATGCCGTTGCCGTCGGTGCCGTGGCAGGTCTGACAGACCGATTGGAAGATGGCGGCGCCTTTGGGGTAGCTCGCGGCGAGTTTTTTAAAGCTGCTGGCGCTGCCGGCAGAGGCGATATCGCGGAGTACTTTTTTCAGCTGGCGGTTGATGGTAAGGGTGGTATCCGGATCGATCGCGAGGGACTCTTTGTAGAAGGCCTCTTCCTTATTATAGAGATTGCTGATGATGGCGTCGGCGATGTAGATATTATTCGGGTATTGGGTGGTCAGCTTAATGAGGATATCGTGGGCGAGTTTGGGATCGAGCTTTTGGATAGAAGGTGTGATGAATGCGATATATGGAATAGTGAGGGTGTCTTTCCCTGCTATGATATCGTCGATGGCGGGCAGGAACTGGCGGTAGTTGTTATGGGTGATTATCGAGGGGAGTGCGGCCGGGGCCTGGACGCGGGAGGGTAGGGTCGTTGCCTTTTATCAGCGGCAGAAGGTCGGAGGGCTGGAGGGCGCCGAGGCCTTCGAGAGTCCATAGGGCATGCCGTGCGGGGACTTTGCCGTTGCTGAGTAACTGGCGGAGGAGGGGAATGGTTTGGGTGGCTTTGTGGTCGACGAGCAGTTGTTGGGCTTTGTCGCGGGTCCATCCGTTGGCGTCGTGTAACAGGTCGACCCAATGGGCTGGGTTGTCAGAGAATGTGGGGGTCTGTAGCCTGGAGACGGGGTTGACTCCTGTAGGGGAGGATGTGGCACTGGTTGGGATGACCTTATAGATCCGTCCGCAGTTGAGGGGTTTTGTGAGGGCCCGCTGTTTTATTTCGTTCTTTAAATAAGTGGTCAGATAGGTTTTGTGCTGGATGATGCCGCGGTACATGTCGACGATGTAGAAGGCGCCGTCGGGGCCCGTGTATAGATTGACCGGGCGGAAGCGTTCGTCTTCGCTGGCAAGGAATTCCTTTTTTTCGTAGGCTTCTTTGCCTTTTGTGACGAATCCGGCGGGTGTGAGGATGTCTTCTTTGATGAGGTTGCCGGCGGGTTCGGCGATGAAGGCGTGGCCGATATTTTCCTCACCGAACATTGTGGAGTTAAAGATGAGGGGTCCGCAGGCGGCGGTAAATTCTCTTAGCCGCAGGCTATCGTCGAGTATGCCCTGCTGGTACCCGCGGTTGACGCCGGTGGTGGGCCGGACGGGAAAGACGCGGTTGTCGGCGACGATGTGTTCGTTGAAGCCGGCGACGTTGCGCTGGTGGGGGTTGTTGGCGCCGAGGCCGGGGAGGAAGTAGTCGCCGAGGAGGTTTTCGGAATTGTTGTTGTAATAGAGACGTCCGTAATCGTCCTGTGATATGCCCCATTGACCGCGGAATTGGGTTCTTTCGATGAGCCAGCGGCTGCCGACTTTCCGGTAGCGCTTGGCGGATTTGGCGTTGTAGATCCAGTTGTCCATGGCTCTGAAGAGTCCATTGGGCTGGTGTTCGACGTTACCGCCGGCGGCGTAGTCGGAGTCGACAAGGGTCTTGTGAACGGGTTTGTCGTTCTTTATAGTGTAGTACCAGAGTTTGGGTGGTTCGGCGACGAGGATACCGTCTTCGATGAGGCAGATGGCGCGTGGAAGGACGAGGGAGTCGAGGAAGACTTTGCTTTGGTCCATGCGGCCGTCGGCGTTGGTATCGGAGAGGATGACGACTCTTCCGCTGGGTGCGTCTTCGCCGGTTCCCGAGGTGTCGGGCATATAGTCCATCATTTCCACGGTCCAGATCCTGCCTTTTTCGTCGAAGCTGAGGGCTACCGGTGCGGCGATCAGGGGTTCCGCGGCTACGAGCCGGACGCTATAGCCGGGCTGGATGTGCATTTTGCCGATGGCGGAATCGGGGGCGAGGACTTTCGATTCGGGAATGTTGTTCCGCAGGGAAAGAGAGTCGGTCTTTTTTGAAGAGGCAGACGGATTGTTGCAGGCGGCCAATAAAATAAATGTAGAGATGACGATCAGACGGTTCATGGATTAAATATAGGGAAAAAAATGGCCGGGGGAGGGGCCCGTCGGTGGAGGGGGGAAATGGCCGGGGAGAGCCCGGCCATGGTGGATAATTTATGAGGTTATGGAGGGGTTATTTGAGTTCTTTCAGGAGCTCGTCGACGGCGGCCTTTAGTTGGTCGTCGGTGTCGCGGGCGATCCAGTCGGGTTGGTTCTCGACCTGGATATCGGGTATGCAGGGGCCGAGTTCTTCGTTCCTGTCGGTACTTTTTACGTACCAGCCCCTTCCGGGGAGGCGGACGAAGGAACCGTCCATCAGCTGTTTGCCGCCGGTAGAGATGACGGATCCGTTGGTTGGGGTGCCTACGAGTTTGCCGATGCCCAGGGTTTTGTAGGCGTGGGAGAAGATCTCAGCGTTGGAGTAGCTGCCTTCGTTGCAGAGGGCGATGGAGGGTTTTGTCCACGCGGCGTAGACGAGGCGTTCGCCGATGGGGTAGTAGTCCCTGAATTTCTTTTTGTCTTTTTCGAGGTTGTCGCTGGCGCCGCGGGGGATGGTATAGGCGTGTTGTTTGTAGTTGAGTATGGTCATGAGATAGTCGGTGGTGCTGCCGCCGCCGTTGTAGCGTACGTCTATGACGAGACCTTCCTTGCCGAAGCCTGCGGCTGTGAATTCTCGTTCGACCACTTCGAAGCTGGGGAAGTCCATGCCGCGGATATGGATATAGCCGAGTTTGCCTCCCGACCATTTTTCGACGAGTTTTTTGCGCTGGTCGACCCATTCCTCGTAGAGGTCGTCCCGGAGGCTGGCTTTCGGACGGATGGGAACTTCTTTTGTTTTGCCGTCGGCGGACTGGACGGAGAGGAGGATCTTTTCGTCGCTGAGGCCGTTGAGCAGGCTGTAGAAATTGTCTTCCGCGCGAACCGGCTCGCCGTTGACGGCGGTGATGATATCACCCGTGCTGAGCTTGCTGAGGTGTTTATCGGCGGGGCTGTTGGGGATGACGTGTGTGACCTTCATGCCAGCGGGAACGGGTATCAGTTCGACGCCGAGTCTGCCGGTAGCGTCTTTTTGTGTCTCTGTGCGGTCGGCGGCCGTGAAGCCGACGTGGCTGGAGTTGATCTCGCCGAGCAGGAGATTGAACATATCGCGGAAGTCGTTGCTGGTGCTGGCGTATACGCAGCGGTCGTGGTATTTTTTCGCGGAGCTTGTTCCAGTCATAGCCGTTGAAATTGGGGTCGTAATAGCCGTCGCGCATCGTCCTCCAGGCTTCCTCGAATACCTGGGTCCGTTCTTTCACGTAGTCGATCTTTAGCCTGGCGCTGTAGGGCAGGTTCTCGGATGCGGCTGTTTTGAGGTCGATCCTTGCCATGGCGCCCATGCGGGTATTATAGTAAAGGTATTTGCCGTCTTTGTCGGTGCTGACGTTGGAGGGGTTGGCGCCGCCCTTCGTGAGTTCTTTCAGGTCTTTACCGTCCCATTTGATGCTGTAGAGGTCGCGTCCTTTGGCGGTGCTACTGGCGGTGGTATAGTAAAATGTTTCGCCGTCCCTGCTGATGGTCAGGTCGTCTTCGTCGCCGGGGAAGCTGGTCACCTGGACCACGCGTTCGTAGATCTTGTCGAAGTCGATGGTTACTGTGACGGGCTTTTTTGGTTTTGCCGCGCCTGCGTTGTCGGCGGCCGGGGTATCTTTATCCTGCCAGTCTTCCTTCGACTTTTCCCAGTCGTCTTTTTTCAGCCAGACGAACCAGACGTCGACGCTGCGGGATACGCTGCGTTCGGAGAGAAAGCCAAGTTTGGAGCCGTCGGGACTCCAGAAAGGGGTCATGTCGCTGCGGGGGTGCATGGAGACGTTGACTGCCGCGGAGGAATTGTCGGCGGGCTGGATGAATACTTCGTCGTTGAAGTAGAGGTCGGACTGGGAATAAGCCAGCCATTTGCTGTCGGGACTCCAGACCACACCGCCGGGGGTGGCCCAGCCTTTTGTGAGGAGTTTTTCGCCGGACAGCCTGCCTGACGGGGAGATATCCGCTACGACGAGAGTGCCACGGCCGCGTATATACGCAATCTTTTCCCGTCGGGGGAGATGACGGGTTTGGCCTCGTCTTCGCCGGTATGGGTGATGGGTGTCAGTTCGTGTTTGAGGCTTTTGAAGATGTTGTGCTCGGCGGTGTCGGAGGAGTGGACGAGGTACATGTCATAGTTGCCGTCGGCGCGGTCGCTGCAGAACAGGAGGGCCGAGTCGTTGAGCCATGCGGGCTGGATATCGCGGAAGGGGTGATTGGAGACGTCGACGCTTCTGGTCTTTTCCTTGTCGGCCTCTTTTATGAAGACTTCGCCGCGGTTGACGTAGGCGATGAGTTTACCGTTAGGGGAGACGGCGTATTCCGATGAGCCGCTGGTGAGCGTTTTTGTTCGGTTGCGTCCTGGCGGTCGTCGGCGTTGATGGTGACGTCGAGGGTCTTTATATCTTTTGGCGAGGCTGTCCTGAGCGTATAGAGGTGCATGTCCCTTTCGAGTACGATGGAGGAGCCGTCGGCGGAGATGCTGTAGTGACGGATCGATTCTGTATTGAAGCTGGTGATCTTTTCGGGGGCTGCGGAGCGGCCATCTCCGTCGAGGGTCCAGCGGTAGAGGTTGTAGGGCCCGTCGATACAGCTGAGGAAATAGAGAGAGTTGTTGCTGCCCCATTGCGGCAGGATGTCGTTGGCGGCTGTGCCGGGCAGTTTTTGGAATGTTTTTTTACGGGTGTCGTAGAGCCATATGTCCCTGTTGGAGCTGCCTCTGTAGGCTTCGCGGGCGATGGGATTGATGTCGCCGCGGGTGAAGGCGATCCAGCGTCCGTCGGGGGAAAGGATAGGATCGTAGCCGACTGCGTCGAGCATGCGGGATTCGGTGCCGCCGGAAGGGCTGATGGCGTATACTTCGAGGGAGCGTTCGATCGCGTTGAATTCGCGGGATGTGGAGAAGAGTATTTTGTCGGGCTGGGTCCAGCTGGAGATGATGTCTTCGCCGGACTGAAAGGTCAGGCGGCGGGGTGTGCCGCCTTCGGTGGGGATCACGAAAATATCGTTGTTGCCGTAGCGCGCGCCGGAGAAGGCGATCTGTTTGCCGTCGGGGCTGAAGACGGGATGTCCTTCGTAGCCTTCGTGGACTGTCAGGCGGGTGGCTCTGCCGCCCGCGGCGGGTATGGTCCAGATATCACCCTGGAAGGAGAAAGCGACGAGGGAGCCGTCTTTGCTGATGGCGGGCTGCCGGAGCAGGAGGGGCTGTTGGGCGAAGGCGGTAAGGGTTAGGGTGAGCAGTAGGATGGTTTGTTGCAAGGCGCGCATATGAGGAGCGTTTTGGGTTAATGATTTTGCAATGCGAGGATTATTCCGATGATGATAAGTATGCCGACAATGACTGCGCAGGGCGATCTTCCCCGCGCTATAGGGGCGCTCGCCGACGACCTCGCCGGTACAGGCATTGACGGTGAAGTGATAGAGGTTGTTGTTGTATTTATAGGTGCTGATCCATACGGGGAGGAGCAGGTATTTCAGGGCGAGGTTATAGTATTGGGTATCGATGCCGTGGACCTGCTGTTCGTCGCCGCCGATGTCCCGGACGACGGTATTCTGTATGTCATTCGCCATTCTGCGCTGGGCTTCGGTGAGGCCTTTTTCTGCGTCTATCTGGTAGAGCTCGCTGCGGAACCCGCTGACGTATTGTTCGTTGTAGTGAGTAAGCGCCTCCAGTCGCCATGGTTCGAGGCGGCTGGCCACCTTTTGGGGCAGGGAGTTGCTGGCGGAGATCATGATGTCATTAAAGTCGACCTCTACGCGACCGGAGACGGGGTACCAGTTGGTGTAGCGTACTTCGCGGGTGCGTTCGACCTGCTCGCCGTCTACGGTTTCGGTATAGGTCTCGGTCACGTAGTAGTATTCCCCGCGGCTGCCGGAGTAGTCGGAGACGGTGTTGGCGTCGTAACTCCAGTGGGGGATATAGACCCCTTTGAACTGGCGGGCGTCGCCGCTGACAATTTTGGAGAGGTCGGAAGGGGCGAACCAGAGCCGTTGGAGCCAGGTGCGGAAGTATCCGAGGGCTTTGGGCTGTGGAACCAGGAAGGGCAGGATGTAGTGGGGTTTTGTGATGGGGCGGTTTTCGGCCTCGCTGATGACGAGGGGGCTGGCGCAAAAGGCGCAGTTGTCGGAGTTGATCTCCGGGGGCAGGGTGGTGGTGGCGCCGCAGTTGCGGCAGGATACGACGCTGGCCATGAGGCCCGCGCCCTGCTGGGTAGCGAGGAAGTCGGCGTAGTCGTATGAGGTGATCGGGCTATCGGCGGTGTCGGCGATCTCATTGGCGGCGCCGCAGTGGCTGCATTGCAGTTGGTGGGTACCGGGTGCGAAGTGCAGGGTTGCGCCGCAGCTGCTACATTGTAATGAATTATTTTGGATAACGGTCTGTTCGGCCTGGGGCATGCGATAGGATATTTTTTATGGAAGTGGCGGGGGCATGTTACTGAATAGGGTGGTCAGTTCGGGGATGGTGCTGGCGGTGGTCCATCCGGGCATGCCTTTTTCCAGACCTGGCTTTGCTGGTTGATGGTACCGGCTGTGATCAGCTGGGCCAGTTGTTCCATGGTGAAGGGGCCGGCCTGTTTGCCGTCGATAGCGGCGTAGAAGGGGTCGGCTGACGGCAGGGGTGGGGGGTATCGGGGGCACTGGGTGGAGTTGGGCTGGACGGTGTTGGGCTGGAAGATATTTCCAAGTTGTCCGCCGATAGCTATGCCTACTCCGGCGCCGAGTCCGGCACCCGCGAGTCCGCCGCCGGGGTTTTTGGCTGCTTCCTCCATTGCGTTGGCGGCCTGGTACTGCGCATAGGCGCCGAGGTTACCTACGATGCCCATGCTGCTGCGTTTGTCGAGGGCGGCTTCCAGCTCGGGTGGAAGGGATATGTTCTCGATGAGGAACTTGGTGAGTTCGAGGCCGAGTTCGCCAAATTCTGGTTTTATCTTTTCGGTTATGCGTGCGGATACTTCGTCGTAGTTGGCGGCGAGGTCGAGGATGGGGATCTTTGCTTCGGCTATGGCGTCCATGCCGCGTGAAACGGCGAGGTTGCGGAGTTGCTCGTTGATGCCGTCGATGGTAAACTCGGGGTTGGTCGCGGCCAGCTCTTTCAGGAATACGGCGGGGTCTTTGACGCGGAAGGCAAAGCTGCCGAATGCGCGGAGGCGAACGGGGCCAAATTCTGCGTCCCGGAGCATGACGGGGTTGCGGGTGCCCCATTTCTGGTTGACGAACTGGCGTGTGCTGACGAAGAAGACGTCGGCTTTAAAGGGGCTGTTGAACCCATATTTCCAGCCTTTTAGCGTGGTGAGAATCGGCATGTTCTCTGTAGAGAGGGTATACATGCCCGGGGTGAAGACGTCGGCGATGGCGCCTTCGTTGATGAATACGGCCCACTGCGTCTCGCGGACGGTGAGCTTGCTATTCATTTTTATCTCGTTATGATAGCGGGGAAATTTCCATACGATGGTGTCGCTGGTGGTATCGACCCATTCGATGATATCTATGAATTCATTTCGAATTTTGTCAAAGAGGCCCATGGTTGTTTGTTTATAGTGAGATGAAGATAGTTAAAGGGGGTATAAAATGCCATACATTTATATAAAAATCTGCAGGATATGCACGGTAGCGGAATTATAAGGATCCTTTTGATCATTCTTGTGGCGGGCATTCTGATGGACTGGTATGTGTTCAGCGGTCTGAAGACGCTGACGAAAGGATGGAAATCGAGACGATTGGCGGCGGCTGTCAAGTGGGGATATCTGTTCGTATCAATTGGGGTAACGCTGTTGTTTCTGCTGGGTCTGGGCAGTTTCAGGACGGCGAGCGGGATGCGGCCGTATCACGAATGGGTGTTGAGTCTGGTGCTGGCGCTGACTGTTACCAGGGTATTTTTTGTGGTAGTGCTTTTGCTGGGGGATATCGGTCCGGTTCTTTTACTGGGGTGTTGGCCGGGTGTCGGGGAAAAAGGTAGATGGCAGCAGGAGGCAGTTCATCAGCCAGGCCGCGACGTTGTTTGCCGCGATTCCCTTTACGTCCCTTATGTATGCCATGCTGAAAGGCAAATATGACTATCGGGTACACAGGACGACCTTATTCTTTGACGATCTGCCGCCGGCGTTCGACGGATTTACGATCACTCAGCTTTCGGATATCCATTCGGGTAGTTTCGATAACGTGGGCGCTGTGCAGCGGGGCATCGACCTGGCCAAAGAGCAGAAGAGCGATCTGTTCGTCTTTACCGGGGATCTGGTGAATAACGCGGCGTGGGAAATAGAGCCTTATATCAGCCGATTTGGTCAGCTGAAGGCTCCGTACGGGCAGTTCTCCATACTTGGGAATCATGACTATGGCGACTATATCCGGTGGGATTCCGAGCAGCAGAAGGCGGACAATCTGGAGCGTCTGAAGGGGCATCACCGGGAACTCGGTTACCGATTGTTACTGGATGAGCATGTCGAGCTGGAGAAGGACGGGCAGAAGATCGCGCTGATCGGAGTACAGAACTGGGGGAAGGGGTTTATTCAGATGGGGGATCTCGATAAGGCGATGGCGGGTATGGATCCGGGTGCGTTCAAGATCTGTCTGTCGCATGACCCGACGCACTGGGAGGAGAAGATACGGCATAATCCGACGATGATCCATCTGACTTTGTCAGGGCATACGCATGGGGCGCAGTTTGGGGTAGAGACGGACAGGTTTCGCTGGAGTCCGGTGGAATACAGGTATTTGAACTGGGCGGGACTGATGGAGACCCGGGGTCGGTATCTGTATGTGAACAGGGGGTTTGGCTTTCTGGCGTTCTCGGGCAGGCTGGGTATATGGCCTGAGGTGACGGTGATCACACTTAAGAGAAAGGCATAGGTGCTGCGGGATTGGGGAATTTCCTAAATTTATGATAACATCTCAAATACCAACATAATGAAATGCACCCAATCACTCCCGCCTATTTTATGGTCGCTGAGGGCTTTCTGTTTCCCGCTGGCTGCCGGTATCCTCTTATATGGATGTAAGAACGGAAATGCAGAGGCGGGACAGGGGGCGATGCCTCCGCCATCGCTGCCGGTAATTACGGTGAAATCAATGCCTGCCACTACTTACCAGGACTATCCGGCATCCGTGCAGGGCAAGCAGGACGTAGAAATAAGGCCGCAGATAGATGGCTATCTAACGGCCATCGAGGTGGATGAGGGTGCGTATGTGCATCGGGGACAAACGCTGTTCGTTATCGATAAGCGGCCGTATGAGGAGCAGCTGAATACTGCGCAGGCCAATCTGCAGGCTGCCCAGTCTTCGCTGGAAAATGCGCAGATCAATGTTGACAAGCTGAAACCGCTGGTGCAGAACAATGTTGTATCCGATATACAGCTGAAGTCGGCGCAGGCGTCGTATAACACGGCCAAAGCGGCAGTCGATCAGGCGCAGGCTTCGGTCGGGTACGCCAAAGTCAATCTTACCTATACGACTATTACGGCGCCCAGCGACGGATATGTGGGGATCATTCCTTTCAAGACGGGAAGTCTTGTTACGAAGAGCACAGGCGGGGGCGCTTACTGTGGTGTCGGAAACGCGGGACATGCGGGTGTATTTTTCCATGAGCGAGCCCGAATTCCTCGAATTCAAGCAAAAATACGCGGGAAATTCCATCGCCGAGAAGGTAAAACAAATGCCGCCTGTACAACTGGTGCTGGCGGATAACAGCGTTTATCCGCAGCCGGGGAAGGTGGAACTGGTGGAAGGTCAGTTCGACAAGACGGTAGGCGCTATCAGACTCCGGGCGAGCTTTCCAAATGCGGACGGAAGCCTGCGCAGCGGCAATACCGGAAAGGTAAGGATCCCTACTTCGATCAAATCCGCGCTGGTGATCCCGCAGGAAGCCAGCTTTGAGCTGCAGGGGAAGGTCTTCGTTTATACGGTGGCCGATAGCAATAAGATAGTAACCAGGCCGCTGACCATTTCGGGCAGCACAACCAACTATTATTTTGTTTCGGAAGGTGTCAAAGAGGGCGATAAGGTTGTATTGAGCTCTATGTCCCAGACGCTGTTCGGCGGACTGAGGGATGGGATGGTCATCAATCCGCAAATGATCTCTACAGACAGCCTGCTAAAGGCAAAGCCAGCTTTGATCAACCGGAGGGGCCCTGCGGGCCTTATCTTAAAACTAATTCTATGTTAAAGAGATTTATCGAAAGGCCGGTATTGTCTACGGTCGTTTCCATCATACTGCTGTTGTTGGGGGGCCTGTCCCTGCTGTCATTGCCCATCACGCTGTTCCCGGAGATCGCGCCGCCGAGCGTACAGGTGACGGCGGTCTATCCCGGCGCCAATGCCGAGGTGGTAGCGCGAACAGTAGCCGTCCCGATAGAAGAGGCGGTCAATGGTGTGGAGAACATGAGCTATATGACCTCCAACTCCAGCAATGACGGCACGATGAACCTGACGGTATTTTTCAAGCAGGGCACCAACCCGGATATCGATGCGGTGAATGTGCAGAACAGGGTGACGAGGGCGAACAGTCAGCTGCCGCCTGAAGTAATACAGGCCGGCGTAGCCACCCAGAAGATACAGAATAGCTTCCTCATGTTCGTGGGGCTGTATAGCGACGACAGTGCGAAGTATAACGAGCTTTTTCTTGAGAACTACCTTCGCATAAACGTCATTCCGGAGCTTGCAGCGTATTCCGGGTGTGGCGCAGGCGCAGGTATTCAGTTCTAAGGATTATTCGATGCGTATCTGGCTGAAGCCGGACAGGATGGTCGCCAATAATCTTGCTCCGCAGGATGTACTGAATGCGATCAGGGACCAGAACCTGGAAGCGGCGCCGGGGCGGCTGGGGCAAAATAGTCCGGAGTCGTTCGAATATGTAATAAAATACAAGGGCAAGCTGAATAAGAACGAGGATTACGAGAATATGGTGATAAAGGCTAACGCCGACGGGTCTTTGCTTCGTCTGAAGGACGTGGCTCGGGTGGAGTTCGGCGCTTACACCTATATCTCTTCCAACAAGCTGAATGGCAAGCCGGCTTCCGGCTTTGGTGTGTTGCAGACGCCGGGTTCGAATGCCAACGAGATATTGACCGAGCTGGAAAGGCAGATCAAGGAATTCGATTCGAATTTGCCCGATGGCATGCATTTCAAGATCATGTACAATGCCAAGGAGTTCCTCGATGCCTCGATCGGGCAGGTGGAAGAGACGCTGATGATTGCGTTCGTGCTGGTGGCTTTTGTGGTGTTTATATTCCTGCAGGATTTCCGGAGTACGCTGGTTCCCATTATCGCCGTGCCTGTCGCTATTATCGGGACATTCTTCTTCCTGAATTTGTTTGGCTTCACTATCAACCTGCTGACGCTGTTTGCGCTGGTGCTGGCGATCGGTATCGTCGTGGACGACGCCATTGTGGTCGTGGAGGCCGTACACTCGAAGATGGAGCGGACGCATCTGCCGCCGAGGAGGGCGACCATCGAAAGTATGAATGAGATATCGGGGGCGATCGTCAGTATTACGCTGGTGATGGCGGCGGTATTTGTCCCTGTGAGTTTTGTACAGGGGCCTGCGGGGGTGTTCTACAAGCAGTTTGCGTTTACGCTGGCTACTGCGATCCTTATTTCGGCTGTGAATGCGTTGACGCTGAGTCCGGCGTTGTGTGCGTTGTTCCTGAAGAATCCGCATGCGGAGGGGAATCAAAGAAAGAGTTTTACGGCACGGTTCTTTTCTGCGTTCAACACCGGATTTACGGCGATGACGGATAAATATATCCGCAGCATTCAGTTCCTGATCAAGCGCAGATGGGTGGCGATTATCGGGCTTCTGATCGTGGCCGTCGGCGCCTTTCTGCTCGTTCGCAGGACTCCCTCCGGATTTATTCCGGATGAGGATCAGGGTTTTGTCATCGCCGTAGCGCAGACGCCGGCGGGCAGCTCGTTGAGCAGGACTGCGCATGCTACCGATGCGATCAATAATATCGTGAGGCAGGATGGGTCTGCCAGTGATGTCTGGAATGTGAATGGATTTAATTTTGTTACGGGTTCGTTTGCCTCACCGAATGCCGTAGTTTTTTCCCGGCTGAAGCCCAGGAATGAACGGGGGCCGGTAAAGGATCCTAATCAGATAGCGGGCAGATTGATCGGGGAGACGGGCCAGGTCAAGGACGCGATGTCCATCTTTGTCAACTTCCCTACGGTGCAGGGTTTCGGGAATGTCAGCGGCGTGGAGATGATGCTACAGGACCGGGGGCGCGGGTCGCTGGAGAAATTGGGCGGGACGGCCTGGGGGTTTGTAGGGGCGTTGTCACAGCGGCCGGAGGTCGGTTCGGCGTTCACTACATTCAATACCGGAAATCCTCAGTATACCATCGAGGTGGATGAAGACAAGGCTAAGCAGTTGGGGGTGTCCGTTACGGACCTGATGAATACCATGCAGATCTATTACGGCAGTAGTTTCGTATCCGATTTCAACCGGTTCGGAAAATATTACCGTGTGATGGCTCAGGCCGATGTTCCCTACCGGCTGGATGCCAATTCGCTTGGGGGTGTCTATGTAAAGAATAGTTCGGGTCAGATGGTGCCTGCGACTTCTGTGGCAAAATTTGTCCGGGTGTATGGTCCGGAGACGGTCACCCGAAACAACCTGTACAATGCCGTTACGATCAATGCGACGCCGAAGCCGGGTTTCAGTACGGGGGATGTCATCAAGGCAGTGCAGGAAACGGCCAAAAAGGCGTTGCCGAAGGGATATGCCTATGAGTTCACGGGTATAACGAGGGAGGAGATCAAAGCTGGGAATCAAACGGTGTTTGTGTTCGTGTTGAGCGTGTTGTTCGTTTTCTTCCTGTTGTCTGCGCAGTATGAGAGCTATATCCTGCCGCTGGCGGTGATACTGACGGTGCCGACGGGGATACTGGGTGTGTTTGCTTTTGTGGGGCTTGCGGGGTTGCAGAATAACGTTTATGTGCAGATCGGACTGATCATGCTGATAGGTCTGTTGTCGAAGAATGCGATCCTGATCGTGGAGTTTGCGGTGCAGCGGAGAAGGGCGGGGATGGGGTTGGTCGAGGCGGCGCTGGAGGGTGCAAGGCTGCGTCTTCGTCCGATATTGATGACGTCGTTTGCGTTTGTGATCGGGATGCTTCCGCTGATCTTTACGGAGGGGGCGTCGGCGCAGGGCAATCACTCGATCGGGTGGAGTGCTGTCGGGGGGATGCTTGTGGGGGTTAGTGCTGGGTATATTTATTATACCGGTGTTGTTTGTGATGTTCCGGGCGCTGCAGGAAAAGGTTTCCAGGGAAACGGGATATCGAGGAGGAGGAACTGGGGTTGACGAATATTTAAAATTTAATTTACGAAAGCTGAATCCAGACGGGGGCGTGGTCGCTGGATTTTCCCAGCCCCGTACGTCGCGGTCTACGCCTGCTGATTTGAGGCGTTTGGCGAGTTGTGGGGGTGAGGAGGAAGTGGTCGATGCGCAGGCCGGCGTTGCGGGCGAAGGCGTTGCGGAAGTAGTCCCAGAAAGTATGAGATCTTTTCGTCGGGGTGGAGGTGGCGTATGGCGTCTGTCCATCCCTGTGCGACGAGGTTACTGGAACGCGAGGCGGGTCTCGGGGCGGAAGAGTGCGTCGTCGACCTAGCTGGAGGGCTTGTAGACGTCGATCTCGGTGGGCATGACGTTGTAGTCGCCGGTGAGGATGACGGGTTTGCCGGAGGCGAACAGTTCGGCGGCGTGGGTGGTGAGGAGCGGCGAAACCAGTTGAGTTTGTAGTCGAATTTGGGGCCGGGGGCTGGGTTGCCGTTGGGCGGGTAGAGGCAGGCTATTGTCAGACCGTTCACTTCCGCCTCGATATAGCGGCTGTGGCTGTCTTCGGGGTCGCCAGGGGAGGACGCTGGCGGATCTCGACGGGTTGGGACTTGCGGGAGAGGGATGGCGACGCCATTCCAGCTCTTTTGTCCGTGCCAGATGGCGTGGTAGCGTCGGCGTCGCGGATGGCCTGTTCGGGGAATTCTTCCCTGGGGAGCTTTTAGTTCACGGAGGCAGGCGATGTCCGGGTGCGGACTCTTCGAGCCAAGCGGAGGAGGACGGGGAGGCGGCCGTTGACGCTCATGTTGACGTTGTAGGGGTGGCGATCTTCTACTAGGGGGAAGGTACGACGAATTACGGAGCCGGAGGAATGGGGATTGGTCGGGGCGCCGGTGACTGGGGTGGGTCCGGAATGAAAAAACCCGCCGTTGCCGGCGGGTTGTGTTCCTGTTGTGCTGGTTTAGTATGAGAGAAGTTCGTGTGAGGTTTTGAGAGAAGCTGCGGACACTTTCATGAGACGGTTGAATTTTTCGTCGGCCGTCTCGCCGGCCAGGGTCCTGATGGATGTAGTCTGAGCAAAGGACGCCGTGGTCTGGGCTAGTGTGCCGGTGGTGGGCGACTGGGTTTGAGCCAGTGTGGTCCGGGACTGGATTTGGGCCAGTGTGCCCTGGGACCGGGGTTGTGCCTGCGCAGTCTGGGACTGGAGTGTCCTGTTCAGTGAGTCTGCGCGTTCGAAATAGTAGGCGGTTGCGATGAATCTTTTTACGTGCATTCTCGACTCGGCGGGGAGGTATTGCTGGAGCATCCAGAAATTTTTGCTGTGCGCTCTGTGGATGGCGTTGTAGACGGGCAGGGTCCGCCGTTGTAGGCGGCGAGTACGAGGAGCCAGTCTCCGAATTCGCGGTGCAGGTCCTTGAGGTATTTTGCCGCGGCTCTTGTGCTTTTATAGTAGTTGGTGCGTTCGTCCGACCGGTGGTTGACCTTCAATCCGAGTTCGTGGGCGGTACCGGGCATCAGCCTGCCAGGGCCTCTTGCGCCGACGCGGGAAAGGGCCGAGGGTTTTAGCTCGGACTCGATGACGGCGAGGTATTTCAGTTGAAGGGGCAGGCCGTAGTGGTTGAGTACGGAATCGATGATGGTAAAGGGGCCTTCGCTCCTTTTTTTGATGGATCAGCAGGTCGTCGTCATTGTTCTTTATATAATGATTGACGAATTTCATCCCCTGCCGGTCAGGAGGTGTGACGGAGAAATTATTCTTTTTCGCCCGTGTATGGGAGGAAGCTTTTGGTTTTGGCTGTGGTGTAGGGCACGGTCTTCGGCAATTCTACCGAGGACTGGCCGGAATCAGCCTTGGGTGGCGGGACGAGGATCAACGCCACGGAACAAATACAAAAGGGTACTGATGACTTCAACATCGTTTTAATTTTTGGGTAAAACAATGCCGGCCCCAGTGGTTGGATGTTTAAGCGAAGGCTAACATAGAATATTGGTGGGAATGATCACTGCGTGCTGTGGGTACGGTAATAAGGGTTTTTCAATAACAGCTGCGTGGTGACCCGTAAGGAAATTATAGTAACCTGTTAAGGCAACTATCCGTCAAAGATAGCGCTGCCGGAGCCGGCATCTCATAGCGGGTTTTACGAGGGGAATTACTATATGGGACAGGGGGGCGTCTAAATAGCTGGTAATTAGGGGGAGTGGATATGGCTAATTTCTTTTTATTTTTCTGGGTCAATGACGTATGATTTTATACATTTAGGCTTTGAACCTCCTATGCTATGAGCTTGCTGTACTATTTTTATTACAGAACCTGTCAATTCAATAATTCGCGACATAGATCGGATGCCCCGCCTGCCCTCTTTCTGGCGCTGAATTTGGCGGCCATCTTCAATTACGTAACGAGATCTGTCATTTATTTTACGGGATCGGATCTGGAAGTTCCTCCGCTGCTGATCCTCGGTCAATGGAATAATACTTTTCATAGTGACGTTCGGCGTAATGATGCTGCTCGGGTTGAACCGGCGAAAGATCTCCAAAAGAATGGATGATTTCAAGAAGGAACCGCAGGAGCGGAGGGAACGAAACGGGAAATTTATAGTCTATTACATTGTAAGCTCGGTAGTGTTTGTAATTCTGTCCTATATAATATGACCATGGGTAATGGAAGAAAGTATACTGTCCGGACCGTTATTTTTTATGCGGTCTATTGTGTGGCGGCGTGGGTGTTGGAGAGGGTGGCGCCGAGTGGGCCGTGTACGCCGGGGCTGGGGGTAATGGTCCTGATATTTACACCGATGGTGGGACTGGCGCTTTTTCTTTTCTCGCTGATCGGGAGGATTGTGGGGCGCCGGGATTTTGTGGGACCGATGCTTGTTAATGCGGGAGTTGTGGTCCTTTCCTTGTGTATTTTCTTCGGTTTGCGATAACCACCCTGCCTGGGGATCGAAATAGCCTCCGTCCTGGGGGCTGAAAATGATAATATTACGATAAAGTGGATTTTGGTGAAATGCTGGTTAATAGATTTTCTTTTGCGGTCCAGGCTATCTATGAAATTCTCTTAACTAACTAAACTTTTAAATCAAATGAAGCTTCATTTGTCCGGAACCGAGGACCGCAGCTGCAGGTGTTGTAGTAGCTGCAATCAGCATGAGTATGCTGGCCCCCAGGACCGCTGATTTTCAGGATGACAAGCAACTGATCGGCGCCGGTAGTACTTTCGACTACCCCTTATTTACCAAGATGTTTGCCGATTATAACTCGAAGACCGGTGTCGAGATCAATTATCAGTCCGTAGGTTCGGGTGCGGGGATCTCGCAGCTGACGAACAAGACGGTGGATTTCGGTGCGACGGATGCTCCGATGAGCGGGAAGCAGGACTCGGCGCTGACGGGCCCGGCGATACATATTCCCGTAACGGCCGGCGCGGTTGTGCTGAGCTATAACCTCCCCGAGGTGACGAAGCCGCTGATGCTGACCCCGTCGGTACTGGCTGATATTTTCCTCGGCAATATCACCAAGTGGAATGACGGCAAGATCGCCGCTATCAACAAGGGTGTTAGTCTGCCTTCCACCGCCATCCTGATCGCGCATCGCAGTGACGGCAGCGGTACCACGAATATCTTTACGACTTATCTTGCCAAGGTCAGCAATGACTGGAACGGCAAGGTTGGAAAGGGTTCCGCCGTCAACTGGCCCCGCCGGCATCGGTGGGAAGGGTAACGAGGGCGTAGCCGGTCTGATCAAGCAGACTCCGGGCGCTATCGGGTATATCGAGCTGGCTTATGCCGTTCAGAATTCGATGCCTTATGCAACGATGCAGAACAAGGCAGGGAAGTTCGTCGTGGCCAGCACGGCCAGCGTCAGCGCTGCCGCCAATATCGCGATCCCCGCCGACTCGAAGGTATCTCTGACCAACACGGACGCGGTCGATGGTTACCCTATCTCCGGCTTCTCCTGGGTTGTACTCTACAAGGAACAGAGTTACAACAGCCGCAGCAAGGTGCCCGCGCAGCGAATATGATGAAGCTGCTGCAGTGGATGATCCATGACGGTCAGAAGTTCAGCACGGGGTTGAACTATGCTCCGCTGTCTCCTGCTGCCGTTAAGGTTGGGGATGCGCTGCTGAAGTCGGTGACTTTTGATGGTAAGCCGGTACTGTAAATGGACGGAGTCCATTTGGGACGCGTGAGCGGACTTGAATTTGACGAACCAGGTGTATATAACGTGAAAGCGCCTTTGCGGGCGCTTTTTTCGTTCGGTGGTTTTTCGGCTAGTAGCCTATTTCGACGATGCCTTTGAATGTGGCTTCGTTGAAGGCGTTGTGGATGACGTAGTGGGCGACGTCGGCGCGGGATATTTTGAGGGCGTTCTTCAGAAAGGCATTTATGGATGACCGATAGTGGCCGGTGGCGGGGCCGTCGGTCAGCTGCGGGGGACGGATGATGGTCCAGTCAAGTTCGGTGGCCTTTATAGTAGCCTCCATTTTTCGAAGGTCGGCGTACATATGGCGGAGGATCTTCTGGATGATGTATTTTGCTACAAATCGGACGTAGAAGGGGAGTACGGGGCTGATCTCGACGGCGCTGGCGGAAATGAAGAAGGCTCTTTTGGCGCCCGTGCGCTGCATGGCTGCGACGAGGCTGGCGTTGCCTTCGGAATACAGGGTGGTCGGCTTGTCGTTGAAGAAATTGGCGCCGGTGACGCCGATGGCGGAGAAGATGAGGTCGGTCCCCGCGAGCAGAGGGTTCGTAGGTCGAGGGTTGGAGGATATCGCCTTTTACGATGGTCAGACTGGTGTGGCTGATGGATAGTTTTGCCGGATTTCGCAGGACGGCGGTGACGTGATGGGCCTTCTTTAAGCGCCAGCCGCACGGCCTCGTGGCCGATGCCTCCGGCAGGCCCCGATGACTAGAATTTTCATAAGCGATGTATTTAGAAACGGATGACGCTGAGTATAAAGATTAGCGGGAACAGCAGGATCTCCAGAAAATGGAAGGTGTTGAGCCTGCTTTTCAGGGCTGGTGATCTGACCGTTGTTGGCTGTGCTGTTGGGTTCGAGCATTTTGCGCAGCCGTCCGGTGCCGCGTGCCAGTACGGCAGTCCCGTTGATAATGACCAGCAAAACCAGGACCATCTTAATTTTGAACCATAGCATCTGGGACACGGTGCCTTTGAAGATGATGACCATGCAGACGCCGGTAATGAGGAGGAGGGCGCCGCCGATGCCGATGAGCCTGCCGAGTCCCGAGGTTGTGTCGAGGACGGCGATGGCTTTTTGTTTGTCCGATACAAGGAATTTGCTGAGGCGGCGGCTGATGACGTAGTCGGCGACGATGGTACCCGCCATGATGGTGAAGCCGCTGATGTGGATGATGAGGGCCGGGTTGAGAAGTGTCTGGGAATTCATACTTGTGTTTTTTCTTTTGGTGTTATATTGTTCTGATGATCATTTGTTCAGGTCGTGAACCGCTCGGGGTGGGGTTGGGTTTAATCGGATCGTGTTGCCTACGAGAGGGCCGGGTGTACGGGTCTATTTCTTAAAATGTTTCAGCTTTTCCGGGTTGGTCTGGACGTAGATATTCCGAATCTGTTCGCCGTCGGTCTCGAGGGCAACGAGGCTTAGCGGCTGGTCGCCCGAGTAGGTGATGATACAGGGCATGCCATTGGCGAAGGTGATGTCTTCGGTGAAGTTGGGGACGGATTCGCGGATCTTGGGTAAAAGGGTGAGTATGAGTCTGGAGACGTTCTCTTTTCCAAGAATCGGTTTGGGCAGGGCCCTGAGACGCTGGTTTTTGAGGGTGAGGCCCGCCCCGCCGCCTTCGGTGACCATCTGGATGTCCTGTTTGAGGAGGTCGATGAGGTCTTCCATATTGCCCTCGTCGATAGCACGGAGGAAATTCTGGAGCACTTTTTCGTGGACTTTCAGGTCGATCTCGAATCTTTTTTTGTCTTTGCCGAGGTTTTCTTTTGCCCTTTTGAGGATCTGGCGGCAGCTGTCGGTGCTTTTGTTAAAGATCTCCCCCAACTCGTAATAATCATAGGCAAATATTTCTTTTAGCAGGAAGATGGCTCTTTCCTGGGGGTGAGTTTTTCCATCAGGACGAGCATGCCGATCGAGAGGGCGTGATAGCTCTCTATTCGCGCCTGGCCGGAGTCGGGGGCGTAGTTCTGCAGGGGCTCGGGCAGCCAGATGCCGACATATTTTTCCCTTCTTGCGCGGGCGCTGTTCATGTGGTTGATGCAGGCGTTGGTGACCATTTTCACGAGAAAGGCCTTTTGCTGGCGGACGCTGGCTATTTCCACGTCCATCCATTTGAGGAAGCTGTCCTGTACCATCTCCTCCGCCTCGTCAACGTGTCCTAACATATTGTAGGCTATTGAGAATAAGAGGGGTTTGTATTCTAAAAAGATGTCGGATTTGTTCAACATATCACAGTAGACAAGATAGCCGGGTGATTTGTGACAGATCGGGGGATTTTTTTGGGGGGTGGGTGACCGGCGGGATTTGTGACTGTTGTGGGGATCCTTTTATGGATTTTTGAGGCGGCTGAGGGTTTCGCGGGAGATGCCGATGTAGGAGGAGAGGTGGGTGAGGGATATGCGCCGGACGAGGTCGGGGCGGCAGCGCTGGAGGTAGAGGTAGCGATCGCCGGGGGAAAGCAGGTTGATGAGGTCGGTGTGTTCCAGCAGTTCCTGGTGGAGCTGGGCCATGAGCCGGTGGCCAATTTCCTGGATCTCTTCGGAGCGGGCGTATAGGCTGAGGAGGTTGTTGGCGTCGAATTCGAGGACGGTGGTGGGTTCGTAGGCCTGGATCCAGAGTTCCGAGGGGATTTGGCGTCTGAGGCTCTTAATATCGGTAGAGAACTGGCCTTCGGTGGCAAAGTGGAGGTTGACGTCTTTGCCGGTGTTGTTATAGAAAGTGCGGAGCAGGCCGCTCTGGATGAAGTAGAGGCGCTTGCATACCTGACCCTCCCGCAGAAGGTAGTCTTTTCGCTTATACTCCTTTATGCGGGCGATGTTCAGCAAGAGGCATTTGGCTTCTTCTGAAACCTCGGGAAAGAAGTCGATCTTATACATGGGGAAGGTTTACCTGCGCGAAAGTAAAAAGGCAGTCATATTCCATGCAGGCACATTTCCCAACGGCCCCAGTATTTTTCCGAATGGGAAGGGGGTGGACGCAACCCTAAGAATATTTGGTACCGGGGCTTTAACCATCGGCGGGTCCCAGGGTATCAGTGCTGGGAATAGGTTTCCCAATGGCAGGACATAAAATGGGATGAGCCCGGACGCATTAATTTATATTGGCAAGTGTGTTACCTTTAAATTAAAATTATTGCGCCTCATGCGACTACCTAAACTCTCCATTTTAATCCCGCTGGGGGGCTTTGATCCTATTGTCCGGCGGCGGGGTGGGGGCGCAGTGTTTTGACCAGAGCAATTTCAGCCGGTATACGCGGTTGCAGGGGCTTTCCAATAATTATATATCGGGGATCGAAGAGGATTCCCTGGGGTATATCTGGGTGGCTACGCACAAGGGGTTGAACCGATTTGACGGGAAAATTTTTCAGTCGGTATTCAAGGGGTCGCCCCAGTCGCCACTTGCCAAGTAATTTTGTGGTGCAGCTGGGACATCCATCTGATTCTGAGATCATTGGGGTAACGCGGGCTGGGGCGTTCGCTTTCAACCCTATTCGTGGGCGTATCAGGGAGCTCATCGTCCCCTGTGATTCTGTCATCTATTTCTGGGCCAATCATGGTACAGGGATCATAAGAGACAAGCTGGGAAATTATATAGTGTCAACCAAGACCGGTATGTATGTTTTTAACCGGGCGGGGAAGCTGATCAACCGTTATGACCACTATATTCCGGCCGATGTGGGGGTAAAAGAGATGGTCTTTGGGATTCGGGCGGGGATGTTATCCGACGGGTCGACGCTGCAGATCAATGACCTGATCGGTACGATCTACAATCCCGTGTTCAACACGATCGATACGGCATATATGCGACGGCGGGAGGTGCTGAGGAAGCAGATGACCAATGACGTTGGCGAACTACGACCTGCCTGGGTCGGAAGGAAGAATGAATTGTTCATTTTTGACCGGGAGAAGAATTCCATCAACGTAGTAGACATCAACTCTGCCCAGGGTGTGCCGAACATGATGCCCTTCTCGATCGACTCGGAGTTGGGCTGGTACAGCGATCTTTCATATATAAATGATAGTGTATTGGTTATGACGTGCAGAACCAATGGGTTCTATGTCTTCCATTACGATTCGCGGGCGAAGAGGCTGACCAGTGACGGCCAAAAATATTTCAAGGGCATCCAGTGTACGACGGTATACAGGGACAGGGAGTCGCGCTTGTGGGTAGGCACGGCCGATGGGCTGTACAAGGAGAACCTGCAGGGGTCTTTCTTTTCGGTCACTGATCTGTCGCTGCAGTCTCCTTTTATGGTAGACCATGCGATAAGGAGCCTCTATGTCGATGGGTCTTCGATATACGCCGGGCTGCTCAATGGAGGAGGACTGCTGGTCCTCGACAAGAAGACTCTGACGATCAGGAAGCGGGTGGAATTTGCACCTCAGTTCGTGTACAGCAATACTGTTTATGACGTGATCCCCTATGCGGAGGATACGTTATGGCTGACGACCAGTTCGGGCGTCGTATGGGTAAATAAAAAGAATTACCACTATGGACGTGTAGCCATTCCTCCGGCTTTGAAATGGATGGAGCAGACCAATACAACGAGTGTGCTGGTAGATTCGAAGAAGAATATCTGGATGGGGTTCAACCAGCTCGAACGGACTTGTCCGGTATGACCGCGCCTCCGGAACTTTTTCGGACCAGTCGGGGCCGGAACATAACCCGCAACTGAAGATAACTTTTGCATTCAGCATGGCGGAGGACATGCAGGGCAATATCTGGCTGGCGGGCGACGGCCTGTGCCGCTGGAACGTGAAGAAACAGGCGGTAGATACTCTGATCCCTTATCCCGGTGTGAGCAAATCGTTACGCAACTATATGTTCATCCTCGGGCGGGACGAAAAGAACAATCTCTGGCTGTCTTCCTACGACAACGAGATCATCCAGTATAATTGTACGACGAATACGATGTACCTGCGGCAGGAGGAGAATAATCTGATAGACGGAAATACGATCACGAGCTCGCCGGTTATCGGGGACAATATATGGCTGGGTACGGACAACGGGATATCGGCCTTTAATGTCCGGAGTTATTCGGTTCAGCAGCTCGACCTATGCGGATGGTCTTCCTTCCGTCAATCTTACGACATGGCGTAAGGGGCGAGCTACTACGACAAGGTGGAGAATAAAATGTATATCGGCGCCAGGCACCGGCTGATCTCTTTTGTTCCGGACCTCGGGCTTTCGCACAAGGTCGCGCCGGCGCTGTTCGTCGAGAAGATGCAGGTCCGGGATTCGCTGATCGTGCCGACGGAGAAGGAGATCAGGCTGGCGTATAACCAGAACAATATGTCGATCCATTTCAACACCGTCAATTTCAACGATCCCGAGGAGAACCGTTATGCCTGGCGGATGATGCATGGAAGCGACACGGCATGGGAGGACCTGAATACGCAGAACCTGATCACGCTTACGAGTCTGCACTGGGGAATGCATCCTATACAGATCAAACTGTATTCCGCCAACAACCACTGGCCGCAGCAGGTGAGGTCGCTGCATATCTATATAAAGCCGCCCTACTGGAAGACGACGTGGTTCATCGTGCTGCTTGTGGCAGGAGTGACGGGAGTGATCATCCTGGTGTATAAGACGAGGGTCAATTCGGTTCGGAGGAAAGAGCGGGAGTATTCGCAGGTGCAGCAGCTGATAGCGGAGGAATACAAGAACCGGCTGGAGCTGGAGCAGATCATCAACTATTTCTCGTCATCCCTTACCGACAAGACCGATATAACCGACGTGCTGTGGGACGTTATGGACAATCTGATCAGCCGGCTGGGATATGTGGACTGTATCATTTATTTATGGAATGCCGACAAGACGAAGATGGTGCAGCGGGCGGCCTATGGTCCCAAGGGGACTCCGGCGCTGCTGGCGACACAGAGCTTTGATGTCTATCCGGGGCAGGGGCTGGTCGGTTATGTGATGCAAACCAGGGAGCCGATCGTGGTGGCCGACACGAGGAAGGACCGGCGCTACCGGGTGGACAATATTCCGGGTCTGAGCGAGATCACGGTGCCGATCATGCACAATGAGGAACTGATCGGGGTGCTGGACTCAGAGCATCCGGTGGCCGACTATTTCAAGGAGAGAGACATGAAGATCCTGATCACTATTGCCGCGCTGGTGGGCGCGAAGATCAAGCAGATCGAGTCCGAACAGTCGCTGGAGAGCCACCAGCGGGAGATCACTGTCATCAACCAGCAGCTGGCCGAGGCGCAGCTGTCGGCCCTGCAGACGCAGATGAACCCGCATTTTATCTTCAACTGTCTGAACAGTATCAAGGGGATGATCCTTAACGACGAGCGGCAGAAGGCGTCGCGCTATCTGAGCAAGTTCGCCAATATGATCCGGACGACGCTGAATCAATCCAAGGAGATCTTTACTACCCTGTATGAGAATATCGAGCATCTCGGAGAATTATCTGGTGATGGAGAAGCTACGATTCGGGGATAGTTTTTGCTTCGAGGTGATCGTCGACGAGGATATCGACCGGGAGGACACGCTGATCCCGACGCTGATGATTCAGCCGCTGGCGGAGAATGCTATCTGGCATGGGCTGATGTATAAGAACGGGGAGAAGAATCTTACGATCCGATTCTTCCGGAGCGCGGGGATGATCTATTGCAGTATCGAGGATAACGGGATCGGTATCAATAAGAGCGAGCAGCTGAAGAAGATGAGCAATCCGAGTCATAAAAGTGTAGGGCTGAGCAATCTTCGCAACCGGATAAAGATCATGAACGAGAAATACGATACGGGATGTACGCTGGAGATCACAGATCTGCAGAATATCGACAGCAGCAGGTCGGGGACGCGTGTCGTACTAAGATTTAAAGTTATAACCAATAAACTATACATATGAGAGCAATCCTGGTCGATGACGAACCGGACGGTATACGTACGTTAAAGAAACTGCTTGAGCTGCACTGTCCGGAAGTAGAGATCGTGGCTACCTGTTCAAATGCGGTGATGGCTGAACAAAAGCTGGGCGAGCTGAAGCCGGACCTTGTCTTTCTGGACGTCCAGATGCCGGGGAAGAGCGGGCTGGAGATGCTGGCCGGGCTGACCGAGATGAATTTCAAGGTCATCTTCGTCACGGCGCATAACGAGTATGTGCTGCAGGCTTTGCGGTTCAGCGCGGTCGACTATCTGATGAAGCCGGTCGATGAGGACCGGCTGATAGAGGCGGTGATGAGGGCTAAGGAGCGGGTGAGGCAGGAGAAGGATCCGGAGCAGACGGAGACGCTGCTGCACAATATCAACAAGGTAGGTTCTCCGATGGAGATGCGTCTTTGTCTGCCGACGCTGAAGGGTTTTTCGGTGGTCAAACTGGAGGAGATCGTCTATTGCGAGGCGCAGCGGAGCTATACGATATTCCGGCTTGTCGACAACAAGACCATCATTATTTCCAAGCCGTTGTTCGACTACGACCGTCTTTTGGCCGACACCATCTTCTTCCGGATCCATAAATCCTATCTGATCAATCTTCTGCACGTAAAGGAATATATCCGCGGAGAAGGGGGGACGGTGATCATGAGTAATGGAATGGAGATCGAAGTCAGCCGCAGGAAGAAGGAGTTGTTCCTGACCAAGGTGAAGGAGCATTTTAAATATTGAGTTTGAGACGGCGTATCGGGTCGCTGGACCTGCTTCGGGGGATTGTCATGATCATCATGGCCCTCGATCATGTCCGTGACTATTTTCATAAGGAAGCATTTCTATTTAGCCCGACGGATATTGGCAGGACCAGTGCTGTGCTATTCTTTACGAGGTGGGTGACGCATTTCCTCCTTCCCTGTTATATGTGTTGATGACGATTGGACCCGCTATGATCTTTCTTGCGGTGGCGGAAAGGAGGTCGTGGGGGAGGGAAGGTTTTGGGGGAGAGGATCGCGGTGTTTGGCCGGACGGCGATGTTCTATTATCTGGCGCATATCCTGCTGATCCATGTGCTGGCGCTTGTTGGGGTAGTTATCCGCGGCAGACCGTTGTCGGAAATGGTGCTGAAGATGGCTGTGAATGACGAGCCGGGACTAAAGGGATACGGATTCCCGCTGGTTGTCGTATATTTAGTTTGGGTTGGCCTCCTTGTTGTCCTGTACCCGATGTGTAAGTGGTTTGACAACTACAAACGATCGTATCAGGCGACGAAATGGTGGCTGAGCTATATTTAAATACAATTGATGAAAAAAGAATATTGCTTGCCGCTCTGGTTGTAGTTAGTCACATTGGATGGGCTCAGGAGGAAAGGAAGGTTTGGCTGAATTATATGGACAAGGTGGCGAGGCCTGTGGTCTCGGCACTGGCGGAGGACCGGTTGAAAGCGACCATGCCGGTGGTATTGTCGAGGATCTCCGACAACAAAGAGACCCGGAGCCGGGTGAGCTATCTGGAGGCGTGGGGGCGGTTGCTCAGTGGGATCGGGCCCTGGCTGAATGCCGAGGCCGGTGACAAGGATGAGGTCGCGCTGAGGCGTCAGTACAGAGCGTGGGCGCTGAAGGCGGTGGCTAATTCCGTGGACCCTTCTTCAAAAGACTATATGGTATGGACGGGGGCGCAGCCACTGGTGGACGCCTCCTTTTTTGCGTTGGGACTGATACGTTGTCCGTGGTTGTGGGAGCATCTTGACCCGGCAGTCAGGGGCCGGGTTGTGGAGGCGCTGAGGCTGACAAGAAGTACTGTCCCGCCTTATAACAACTGGGTATTGTTCTCTGCGATGGTAGAGACTTTCTTCTGCAAATACGGTTATGACTACGATCCGGTGCGGATCGAATACGCGGTACGTCAGTTCTCGGAGCACTGGTATGTTGGAGACGGGACTTTTTCCGACGGCATGAGCTATCATGACGACTATTACAACAGCTATGTGATACAGCCTTATTTGTCGATGGTGGTCGGTGTTGCCGGATCGAGGTACAGGGCATTTGGGGAGAAGCTGGACAGGATCACGCGGCGGTATGCTGAGATACAGGAGCGAATGGTCAATGAAGACGGCAGTTTCCCGGTGACTGGGCGTTCGATCACTTACCGTTGCGGTGCGTTCCATCAGCTGGCGGATATGGCATGGCGGGGGCAGCTGCCGGTGTCGCTGCCGGCGGGTCAGGTGCGTGGCGCGCTGACGGCGGTGATCAAAAAGACCCTGGGGGCTGCGGAGACGTTTAGTTCGCGGGGGTGGCTCAATATCGGCCTGCATGGACATCAGGAGGGACTGGCGGATGGTTATATCACGGGAGGAAGTCTTTATCTTTGTTCGGAGGTGTTTTTGCCGCTGGGGCTGGGGCCTGAGGATGAATTTTGGCGGGCGCCGGCTGTGCCGTGGACGTCGGTGAAAGTATGGGGAGGGATGGACAGTGTGAAGGCCGATCATGCACTGGATATCAAATGAGCTGAACGCGGACATTAAAAGAACGGGAAGGAGCATTGGATGCCCCCGCAGTATAGAAAATTATAAGTATATTGGAGAACATGACCCCGAATTTGCGCGTGCCACAACCCGAACTAGCTGTATCCAATTTCTTCGAAAAGACGCCGGACCTGGTTTGTATTGCCCATCGGAACGGGTATTTCAAGAAGGTCAATCAGGCTGTGATCGACAAGCTGGGCTATAGTGAGCCGGAGCTGATGTCGGTGCCCATTTCCAATTTCATTCACCCGGAAGATAGACATTTTACCGCCACGCGCAGGTCCGAGCTGCTGCGGGGGAAGAATCTATTGAATTTTCAGAACAGGTATGTGACGAAGGCCGGGGCTACGGTCTGGCTGGAATGGACCTCGATCTATTTTCCGGAAGATGAGGTGGTGTTCGCCATTGCAAAGGATATCACCGGGCGGAAGGAGGAAGAGCTGGAGGTTGTGGAGAAGTACAAGAAGTTCAAGGGGCTGGCCACGCATTTCAAAAGCAGCATCGAAGAGGACAGGAAGACGCTGGCAAACGAATTACAGGAGGAGCTGGCGCATCTGGCTGAAGTGTTGAAGACGGATATCGAGTGGATCAAGAGCAATGCCTACGAGTTGTCTCCTGTTGCGAGGACGAAGATCGAACATGCGTCGACGGTGGGACAGCGGCTGATAAAGGCGATAAGGCGAATTTCGTTCGCCATCAGCCCGAATATGCTGGGGCATCTTGGGCTGGGTGCTACGCTGGCCTGGTATTGCCGGGAGTTTTCGTTGATGAACGGGTTGTCGTGTTTTTATGAAGGGTCGTTTGACGAATCGGCGCTCAGCAATGAGGTCAAGACCGACCTGTTCCGGATCTGTCAGGAATGTCTATCGAATACGCTCAGCCATGGACAGGCGAGCGGTGCGCGGGTCGTGATCGAAGAGAGTGACGACAGGGTGCGGATGGTGATCTCGGATGATGGTAAAGGTTTTGATGCCGAACTACAGAAGCGCAAGCCCGGCCTGGTGCGTATGCGCGAGCGGGCGGCCTCCATCAATGGAGAGCTGACGATACATAGCGGGATCGGCAACGGTACCAGGATATGTGTATCCGTGGGGAAAAATATCCTCTAAATTATTTTTTACAACTTCGTATACCTGCGAACGAGACACGTATTCGTAGTGGCAAGGTATTTGTTTGAGGCATAGCTGGACGAGTCCCACCACCCAGAGTCCTGAGCCGGAGAGTACAGACGTTCTGATGCCCCCATCTCCTCAGTTTCCCGATAAAAATTGAAAAATTGAACCGGATTTTAACCCGGGGAAAACGCGTGTCGCGGAAGTATGGCCGAAGGCCTGCTGCGGGAAGCGTAGTGACATAATATTGAGTTTAACACTAAAATCATTGGCTGTTTATGGCAATTTGTACATCAGCCGGAGTCGCCGCGTCCTTGAGGGCCGGAGTCACCTTATTACTATTGTTTTTACTGACGTTTTTGAGTTTTAGTCTGAATGCGCAGGATACTACCGGTAAAAAACCACCGCCGGCGAAAGATACTGTTCCGGGGAAGCCCGTGAAGGATACGGCGAAGCTGAGGGCTTCGGATCTGAAGGATTCGTCCGGCGCCGCTGCAGATACATCAGTAGGCGACAGCAACAAGATAAAAATAACGGGGAAGATCATTTTGTCGGGTGGCGGCACCGATCAGTCGGGGTCCAGCGTTTCGATCAAGGGAACGACTAAAGTTGCGCAGACCGATAGTACAGGGAATTTTTCCATTCTGGTGGCGCCTTTGCAGACGCTGGTCTTCAGCCATGTCGGTTATAAGACGACCGAGGTCAGTGTAGACAGTAAATTACCCATCAATCTTACTCTCACCAAGGAGGAGAATACGCTCGAGCAGGTGACCGTCAGCTATGGAAAGCAGCTGAAGCGGGATATCACGGGTTCGGTGGCGAAGGTCGACGCCGCCGATGTCAAAGATATCAATGCGACGGAGTTCGGTCAGAAGCTGCAGGGCAAGGTAGCCGGCATTCAGATACAGCAGACCAGCGGTCTCCCTGGGCAGTCGATCGTTTTCCGGATACGGGGTGCTGCGTCTCTGAACTCGGGTAACCAGCCCCTGGTCGTCGTGGACGGACAGCCGGTGAACAGCGATGCGACGGGGGGAACGGGGGATATCAACCTGATCAACCCCGATGAGATCGAGTCGTACAGCGTCCTGAAGGATGCGGCGGCGACCTCTTTGTACGGCAGCCGGGCGTCCAATGGCGTTATACTCATCACGACGAAGACGGCGAAGATCGGGAAGAGCAGTGTCAGTGTCAATGCCTATTACGGATTGCAGGCTGTGCCGGACCGCGGTCATCCGAATCTGATGAATGCGCAGGAGTTTGCCACCTATATGAAAGGGTTTTATGAGGACAAGATAACCTATGAGAACTGGGTGAACCCTGTGACGGGTACGGCCACGGTACCGGCGGACTATGCCAATCCCAGTCAGTATGGGAAGGGCGAGGACTGGTATAAGGCGCTGGTCCGCGTCGCGCCGATGGAGAACTATACGGTCAATATCTCGCACGGTACCGACAAGATCTCCTCCAGCACGACGATGAATTATTTCAACCAGAGCGGGGTTCTTTACAATACGGGGACGAAGCGCTATGCTTTTCGAACGAATACGGAATACCGGCCGAACGAGCGGATAAAGCTGGGACTCAATATTGCCCCCACCTACCAGATCGATCACAATACCAGGGGCGGGCAGTTGGCGCTGAACGGGAACAGGCAGGTGGTGGCCGGTGCGGAGCTGAGCTCGCCGCTGATACAGCCGAAGACGCAGGACGGGAAATGGATACCTTCCACGGCTAGCTATGGCATGTATAAATTGCCCAACTATCTGCAGCAGGCGGAGATCATGGACAATGACCAGACGAATTTTCATTTTTTGGGGAATCTCTATGCGGAGGTGGAGATACTGCGCGGACTAAAGGCGAGGTCGAGCATCAACGGGAATATCCTTACGCAGGACTACAACGCTTATTACGGGACGCAGTTTGGTCTGTTTGGACAGGTACCTCCGCGGTCGCCGACGCAGTCTACTGCCATGAACAATTCCAACAATTCCTACTCGTGGCTGAACGAGAATACCCTCGACTACAATACGAAATTCGGGAATCATTCGCTGGAAGTCCTGGCGGGGTATACGACCCAGAAGTTCTACCAGACACTTCGGACTGTGACGGGTACGGGATTTGCAACGGACGAGACCCCATTTATCCAGGCGGCGACGACGACGACGGGTACGACCAACAGCCAGGAATGGACGCTGGCATCGGCGCTGGCGAGGGTTAACTATGACTATAAGAAGCGGTATTATATTTCGGGAACGATCAGGAATGATGGAAGTAGCCGGTTCGGCGCGGTCAAGAAATATGGAACTTTTCCGTCTGTCAGTGTCGCGTGGGTAGCCAGCGAGGAGAAGTTCTTTCCGAAGATGGGCGCGCTGAATTTTTTGAAGTTCAGGGGCAGTTATGGGCTTACGGGAAACAACAATATCGGTAATTATACCTGGGTCTCGCTGCTGAGCTCGACGAATTATGTTTTTAACGGCGCGACGACATTGGGCGAGTCGATCACCAATCTGGGCAACTCGGATCTTACGTGGGAAACTTCGAAGCAGCTGGATATCGGCGCCGAGCTGGCGCTGCTGCATGGCCGGATCAATATCAGCTATGACTATTACAGCAAGCGAACGGAGGGGATGCTGACGCCGCTGCCTGTCCCATTTGCGTCCGGATACGAGTCGATACAGTATAACGAGGGCGCTTTTAACATATGGGGTCACGATATACAGATCAGCTCGGAGAATATCCGGTCGAATAATTTCACGTGGACGACGGACTTCAATATTTCCTTCAACGACAATAAGGTCAAATCGCTGGTCAACGGGACGCCTATCGGAGGTTTCAACCAATACAGCGACTACAACCGTACCGCAGTGGGACACCGGATCGGGGAATTGTACGGGTACGTGTTCGAGGGTTTGTATATGAACCAGGCGGATTTGGACAAGTCTCCGAAGGAAGCGACGTCGGCGATAGGTACGGCGAAGATGAAGGACGTCAATGGTGACGACACCATCAATATCGATGACCGGACCTTTATCGGGCGGACGAACCCGAAGTTCATCTATGGGATGTCGAACAATTTCACCTATAAGAATTTCGATCTGGGCGTGCTTATCGCGGGCCAGGTGGGGAATAAGATCGGGAATGTGAATTTGCAGAATCTGTATAATCTGGATGGAGTTTTTAATGTCGACAAGCAGATGCAGAACCGTTGGAGGAGCGAGTCTAATCCGGGAAATGGAAGAGTGCCGAGGACGCTGGCGAATACGACCGAGTTGTACCGGACTATCAATTCGACGTGGGTATTTAGCGGGGATTACCTGGCTGTGAAGAATATAACGCTGGGGTATACCTTCGGCCGGGAGTGGCTGCACGCGATCAAGGGGATAAGGGTATATGGAAGTGTGCAGAATGCTTTTATGTTCACGAAGTATCCGGGGCAGAATCCGGAGGTGAATGATTCGAAGGATGCGGCGACTGTGGGTGGGACGGACAATGGGTCTTATCCGGTGCCGAGGGTATTTATGGTGGGGGCTAACGTAAACTTTTAGCCCTCCGGGGCCCGGTTATGGGTTTGTTTATTGGTGAGCCTCTGAGTGAATTTTTATTTCTCTTATTAAAGGTTTTCTTATGAAATATTATTTTGTTTGTGGGGTCCTGGGGGTTTTGGTTTTTGGGCTCGGGGCCTGTAAAAAGGATTTTGTTACGAAGTATCCGGAGGGACAGGTGAATGAGGGGAATTTTTTTAAGAGTGTCGGTGATTTTCAGGAGGCGTTGGCGGGGGCTTATGGTCCGCTGCGGGATGCGGCGAATGTGGCCTTTTATATGGAGGAGATGCGTTCGGACAACACGCATTATGACTATAATTCGAAGGATCGTGGCGGGGCGACCAGCGAGCAGTTATCGGATTTTATGGACAATTCGGCGAATCCTACGATACTCGCGTTGTGGACGGCTGATTATATGGGTATTCAGCGGACGGATATTGTGCTGAACAAGCTCGCTACACCGCCGTCGGATATGGTGGATTCGGTGAAGAACCAGATCATCGGGGAGGCGAAGGCGCTGAGGGCGCATTATTATTTTGAGCTGGTCCGGTGTTATGGGGCCGTCCCTTTATATCTGCATGAGGTGACGAATGCGCAGAACGCCTTTCTCGGGCGGTCGCCGGTGGACAGTGTCTATGGGCAGATCATTTCCGATCTGACGGATGCGGTGGCGAAGCTGGCGCCGCCGTCCGGGTTTCCGCAGTCGGGCAGGGTGACGAAGGGGATGGCGTCGACCGAGCTCGCGCTGGTGTATATGACCCTGCATCAGTACGACAAGGCGCAGCCGTTGCTGCAGTCGGTGACGCAGATGGGGTATGCGCTTTTGCCCAGTTATGCGGCAGTGTTCGATCCGGCGAATAAAAATAATCAGGAATCAGTATTTGAAGTGCAGTATAAGACGGGGACGGATAATCAGGCGAGCCAGTTCATTTACTATTTTATCCCGGTCACGCCGCATACGACCAATATCCTGGGCGTGGACTATAACAATACAGAGGGTGGGTGGAATACGCCGACGGATGATCTGGTGACTACTTATGAGAAAGGGGACAAGCGGCTGGACGCGAGTATAGGGGTGGTGAAGGGCAAACTGGATGACAATGCCGATTTTCAGCCGGATGGGGTGATCAGTATTTTGAATCCGGATACGACGGCGGAGAATGGGGAGCTGTACAAGAAATTTGTCAAAAAACAGTTTCATTTGCCATTGAAGACGCCGCTGATCTATAATACCGATGATGACTGGCCGGTGTATCGTTATGCCGATGTGCTGCTGCTGCTGGCGGAGACGTTGAATGAGCAGGGGCAGTCGGCGGCGGCGCTGCCGTATCTGAATCAGGTGCGGGCGCGGGCGGGGTTGGCGCCGTCGACGGTGACGGATCAGTCTGCGCTAAGGGATACGATCGCGCATGAGCGGAGGGTGGAGCTGGCGTTTGAGAATAAGAGGTGGTTTGATCTGGTTAGGACGGGGCAGGCGCTGACGGTGATGTCTGCGTATGGGGTAAAGCAGCGGGCGACGCTGCCGTATTTGTTGCCGCAGTCGTATAATGTGACGCAGAATAAGTTGATTTACGCGATACCGTCGAGGGAGGTGCAGGTGAACCCTGGGTTGGGGCAGAATCCGGGGTACTAGCCCGCGGGTGCGGGGGTGTGAAGGAAATCACGAAGAAAATAGTGGTAATTTAGGTAGCAAATCCTTATTTGTTATGCAACTGATAATTCCGATGCTGGCCTATGAAAACGGGGTAGCCGCCATGGAGTGGCTTTGCGAGGTGTTTGGTTTTACTGAGAAGCTTCGGTGGCTGGACGATGGCGGCAGGTTGTCTCATGGGGAGATTGTGATGGGAGACCAGGTGATCATGCTGGCTTCTCCGACGCCGGGGTATCAGAGCCCAAAACGGTTGAGGCAGGAGTATGCGCCGGCGGCGCGGTGGTATCAGGTGCCGTATATTATCAATGGGGTGTTGGTTTATGTTGCGGATGTGGAGGAGCATTTCAGGGTAGCGAGTGAGGGGGCGCGCTGATCCTTACGGGTTTGGAGCATGGGGGGCCGGGCACAAGGTATAGGGCGGAGGATCTTGAGGGGCAGCGGTGGATGTTCATGCAGCGGCCGGAGGAATAAGGGAGAGCGGTTACTCTGCGGGGACGGGTTGAGAGGGGGCTGGGGTAGGGAGGTACAGGATGGGCAGTTTGGGATATTTGTTAGATTTGGGCATGAGGTATCTATTTAGCTGTTTAGCAATATTTGGTTGTTATGTGATTGGGATGGGGCAGGAGCCATGCCGGCCGGTGGGTCTGAGGTGTGAATATTTGGAGAATCCGTTGGGTATTGATGAGGTGCATCCGCGGCTGGGGTGGAAGTTGAAAGACGGGAGGCAGGGGGCCAGTGCAGTCGGCATATGAGGTGGTGGTGGGGGTGGATTCTTTATCGGTGGAGAGGGGGGACGATGGTGGTGTTTGGAGGTCGGGTCGAAGGTTGTCGGCGGCGCAGTTGGTGAGTTATGGGGGGCCGGGGCTCAGGCCGTGGACGCGATATTACTGGCGGGTTATAGTCTGGGATAAAGACGGGAAGAAGGGGGCATTGCCGGGGGTGGCGAGTTTTGAAACGGGGATGATGGGGATGGCGAACTGGAGGGGGGCCTGGATCAGTGACTCGAGGGATATAAGGACGGGGCCGGCGGCGTATTTCCGGAAGCCTTTCCGCATGGGGAAGAAGGTTCGGTCCGCGAGGGCCTATATAGCGGCGGCGGGTCTTTATGAGTTGTATGTCAATGGCGAAAAGGTTGGGAATCACCGGCTGGACCCGATGTATACGCGTTTCGACCGCAGGAATCTTTATGTGACGTACGATATTACCAGCTATCTGCAGCAGGGGGATAATGCGGTGGGTGTTTTGCTGGGAAATGGATGGTACAATATGCAGTCTACGGCAGTATGGTATTTTCATGAGGCGCCGTGGCGGGGACGGCCCTGTTTCTGCATGGATATTCGCATCAGGTATGACGATGGTTCGGTAGAGACCATCTCTTCGGGGAAGGACTGGAAAACTTCATTGAGTCCGATCGTTTTCAACAGCATTTATACGGGGGAACATGTCGACGACCGTCGCCAGCAGGCGGGATGGAACAGACCGGGATTTAATGATAGCGCGTGGAAAGAAGTGGTCTTCCGGAGTGCGCCGTCGGGAAATGTGGTCGCGCAGGTATTGCCGCCGATCCGGGATGTGGAGAAGATAGCGCCGGTTTCTGTAAAAAGCTCAGCGACACCGTCTGGGTCTATGACCTGGGGAGGAATATCGCGGGTGTGAGTGAACTGCATGTCCAGGGCCCGGCGGGGACGAGGCTGCGGCTGGTGCATGGGGAGCGGCTTTATCCGAACGGACATGTCGATCAGTCGAATATTTCGGTGCACTACCGGCCCGTCGGCGACGGAGACCCTTTTCAAACGGATATCTATACCCTCAGCGGAAAGGGAGAGGAAGTATTCAAGCCGCTGATGGGATACAAGGGCTTTCAGTACGTGGAGGTCGTGTCGTCCTCGCCGGGGGTGGTGCTGGATGCGAATAGTCTTACGGGTTGGTTCATGCACAGCGATGTAGCATCGGTTGGCCGCATAGAAAGTTCGGATACGCTGGTCAACCGGCTCTGGTCTGCCACAAATAACTCGTATCTGTCTAACCTGATGGGCTATCCCACAGATTGCCCGCAGCGGGAGAAGAATGGCTGGACGGGAGACGCGCATATCGCGGTGGAGACGGGGCTTTACAATTTCAATGGGATCAACGTATATGAGAAGTGGATGGCCGACCACCGGGATGAGCAGCAGCCCAATGGCGTGCTGCCTTCGATAGTGCCGACGGACGGGTGGGGGTATGAGTGGGGGAATGGTCCGGACTGGACGAGCACGATCGCGCTAATACCGTGGAATATCTATTTGTTTTATGGGGACTCGCGGTTGCTGGAGAATTGCTATGAGAATATCAGAAGATATGTGGATCGTATCGATGAGAGGGGGGACAATGGAGTGAGTTCGACGGGGCTGACGGACTGGGGGCTGGGGGATTGGATACCGGTGACGACGAAGCCGCCGGTGGAGTTCACGTCGACGGTCTATTTTTATGCGGATGCGTCGATACTTGCGAAGGCGGCGGGTTTGTTGGGGAAGAAAGGGGATGAAAAGAAGTATTGGGCGCTTGCGGAGAAGATAAAGAAGGCGTTTAACGGCAAGGTGGCTCGATACGGTGAAGGGTGTTTATGGCAGCGGGTTACAGACCGAGCAGTGTATGCCGTTGTACTGGGGGCTTGTGCCCGCCGAAATGAAAGCGCGAGTCGCTGCGAGCCTGGCGCATAGGGTGCAGGCCGACGGGAATCATCTGAATGTGGGGTTGCTGGGGACAAAGGCTTTGCTGAGTGCGTTGAGCGAGAACGGGTATGCCGATCTTGCCTATACTGTTGCGACGCAGCGAACCTATCCCTCGTGGGGCTGGTGGATCGTCAACGGCGCCACCACGCTGTACGAGAACTGGCCTATCGATGCGAAGAGCGATATATCAATGAATCATATCATGTTTGGGGAGATCGGGGCCTGGCTGTTCAAGGGGTTGGGCGGGATCTTGCCGGACGCGGGTGACCCTGGGTTCAGGCATATTCTGCTGCGTCCGCATTTTGCGAAGGGTTTGGAGGAGTTGAGGGCGAGCCATGATTGTCCGTATGGGGAGATCGTTTCGTCGTGGAAGACGGTGGGAGGCAAGATCGTTTATACGGCGGTGGTGCCACCTGGGGCGACGGCGGAGCTGGAGTTGCCGTGGAAGAAGGTGGGATTGACGGCGGGTACTTATGAGTTTCGGCAGCCATAATCTTAATTTGGGGGGAGGGGAGGAAGTTGTAAATTTGATCTTTCCATTCACTCCAGGTATGAAAAAGAAGCTAACCGTATTGGCCGCTTTACTGACCATTCTTCAGGTATCGTTTGCCCAGTTCGAGGGTACGTTGGTTTATGACTGTACAATGAAGACCAAGGTGATGATGACCTTATATGAGACGAAGTCGAAGGTGAAGATAGAGTCCAAGATCTATCCGATGAAGGAGGGGGCCGCGGATATCACCAAAGGGAAGGAGCAGGACAATACGCTGCTGGATTTTACGACCAACAAGGAGGTGCATTTTCTGGACAAGCATCACGCGTATACGGAGGGGGATTTTAGCCAGCTAAATACGGAGAAGGAGATGAAGCTCGCCGATGGGGATATCAGCGTGGCGAATGTCGGTGCTGAGAAGATCGGCAAGCTGGAGTGTCAGCATTTTGTGGTGAAGATAAAGGGGGACCAGCGGGATCTGTGGATCACAAAAGATCTTGGCAGCTCGAATATTTGTCTGGCGGGAATATTTGTGTACTATCCGATGGGGTCGATGATCCTGAATAAGATAAAGAGTGCGGGCGGGGATGGGGTTGTGGTGAAGTGTCAGTCGGGGGGTCAGGTAATTACGCTAACGAATTACCAGACGAGGATGCCTCCGGCGTATAATTTTGTGATACCGGAGGGGTATAAGAAGATGTAGGCCGCGCCTTGGGGGCCGGGCCGCGCTTAGCTGAGAATGCCTGAGACGAAGTCGGAGTGCAGGCTGACCTTGAAGAAGGCGGTGATTCCGAAGATGATGCCGAGCAGGCTCATCCCGCTGGCGAACCAGAGCAGCCATTTCCGTTGGGTGAGGGAGGCGATGCCGAACATGGCTATGGAGATGGTTAGGAGGGCCTCGGTCATATCGAACTGGTCGTCGAAGAGGTTGAGGTCGTCGTATTGTTTCTGATAGTCTTCCGCTTGTTTCTTTATAGCAGCTTTTTCGGAGTCGTAGCGCGCGATCTGCGCTTCGTATTTTTTATCAGGTCGTCGGTGCCGGCTGATTTTTGGAGTTTGGCCAGTTCGAGAACGCTTTCCACTGTAGCTTGTTTGGTGCTTTTGGCACTGGTAGTATGACCAGGAGTCGATGCTGTGTGCCTGGGCCTGGTCCATGGCCTGGACGATATTGCCGTCCTTTACGTTGCAGATGGCCATGAAGGTTGCGGTGATGGCGACGAAGAGGGCGACGAAGGCGTTGATACTGCTCTTGGAGGCTTCTTCGAGCGGCTGCTGGATAGTTTCCGAAATATCTGCCATAGTAGAGGTCGTGTTGGGGGATTAAACGAAAATCGGTGATTTTTATTGGATGGGTAGTGGCCGGTGTTTTGTCGGTATTGCGCCTACAGGACCAGTGTCGCGTGGAGGCGGGTGAGTGCTGCTGCGGGGTCGGAGCAGAAGCCGGGGTGTACTTTTGAAGTTTGAAGGATGGTGCTTCGGGTGGCTGTGAGCCACCGGAAGCGGCTGGCGATGTCGAGGCGGGCGATGGGGCCGCCTGTCGAATTGCCGAGGGTGATCGCTTCGAAGGCACGGAGGTGTTCTTCCAGCTCGCCGATATCGAGGGAGGGGCAGAAGACCTGCAGGCGATCGGTGTTCAGGGTATAGATCAGTTGCAGGTATTTGAGTCTGGGGCAATAGAGGATGACCCCGACGTTGAGGAATTCTTCGCGTTCTACCCTCGGCACTACCCGGATGACGGCGTATTCAAATAGTGTTTTTTCTGACATTCTGGGCTTCGTTTACAAAGATAGAAGAGGACCCGATTCGGGTGTTGAGGAAGCGGGCGTAGACGTCGCGGATCTCGCGCGGTGACGGTGCGGCGTCGGGCGACTGTCCGGAGGGCCAGTTGACGAGCCATTCGTCCGGCAGCAGGGCGACGATGCCATTGACGCGGTCCGGTGTCAGTATCGCCCGGAAGGCCTGGTCGACTTCGTCCAGTCTGGAGGCCCAGGGCAGCAGAACGTGGTCCTTTATTTGTGTAAAGGGTCGCCGGGCGGACTGGTCCAGATACGACGAAGTCGTATCGGCCGAAGGCCCGACGTTAGCGATGCCGTCCGAGGAATGGTGGAAGTAGAGCGCCGCGCCGTGGTCGATCAGCCAGAGTTCTTTGTTCCAAAACAGCATATTGGTGTTGCGGGCCGTGCGGTCTACGTTGGTAAGCAGGCTGTCGAGCCAGACGATGCGGGATGCGGTGAGGGCGTCGACGGCGGTCACTGCGGGATCGTAGGTGATGGAGCCGGTGAGGTAGTGCAAACCCAGATTGAGGCCAACGGAGGCTTTCAGGAGGTCCTGGATCTCTTCGTCGGGTTCCGAGCGGCCAAATGCGGGATCGAGGGTGGCGAAGACGATCTCCGGCACTTTCATGCCGAGGAGACGGGCGATCTCGCCGCCAATGAGCTCTGCGACAAGGGATTTTACGCCCTGTCCGGCGCCGCGGAATTTTAGTACATAGAGAAACTCGTCATCGGCCTCGGCGATGGCGGGCAGGAAGCCGCCTTCCCGCAGCGGGGTAACGTAGCGGGTAACCTGGACGGTCCTGACTGATGGTGATTCGATTGACATAAAACGGGGGCAAATTAGCTTATTTTTGGATTTATGGACCTATTACAATTAATTGACATTGGAGGTGTTGGGGGGATCAGTTTTGTACAGAAGAAGGGACAGAATCTGGCCATCGCGGGGGAAACCGGGTCAGGGAAGAGCACGCTGCTGAAGATCATCGGGGGTCTGGCGGAGCCTTCGGCGGGAGTTGTATTATTTGAGGGGGAACGGGTGCTGGCACCGAGGGAACGTCTGGTGCCCGGCCAGCCGGGTATCGCCTATCTGTCGCAGCATTTTGAGCTGTGGCATAATTACCGGGTTGAGGAGATACTTTCCTATGCGAATGATATGAGTTCGGATGAGTCTGCCGAATTATATGCCATTTGCCATATCGACCATCTGCTGGGGCGGCGGACCGATGCGCTTTCGGGTGGGGAGAGGCAGCGTATCGCACTCGCGCGGCTGCTGGTGAAGCCGCCGCGTCTGCTCCTGCTGGACGAGCCTTTTTCCAATCTGGACATGATCCACAAGGATACCCTGAAGCGGGTGATCCGGAATATCGGCGAGCAGCTGGGGATTACCTGTATACTGGTATCGCATGATCCGCTGGACCTGATGGCCTGGGCGGATGAGGTGCTGGTGCTGCGAAACGGCGGTGTCGAGCAGCAGGGACCGCCCGAGCGCATATACCGACAACCCATAAACGAATATGTGGCGGGGCTGTTCGGGAAGTACAACCTGATCGGGAAGACCTTTGTTCGTCCCGAGGATATCGATATTGTGGAGGAGGGTAGTCTGGAAGGAGTGGTGGAGGGTGTTATCTTTCAGGGGAGTTACTATGATGTTGAAGTACGATTAAAAAATAGCAGGGTGGTCCTGCGGACCACGAATGTGGGAATCAGGAAAGGGGATAGTGTGAGAATAGCCCTGAGATGACTATTATAAAAAATCGATATATAGCCTCCACTCGCCTGTTTTCGTGTTTTTTGCCAGGAAAATCGTTCCGGCGTCGACGATATTTAGGTTGGCCTTTCCATCCGATGTGATCTGCAGTATGAATTCGAAGTCTTCACCAAAGTCGATACCTGACTGGCAGAAGGTGGGGTAGCCCCCCAGCTTGTGTCCATAATTATTTTCTACTATATCATAGTAGTCGGTGATTTCTCCCTCTTTTTCCATGCGGTTAATTTCATTTTCTACATCGGCAGGGATGCCGCCGGCGTCCCATACGGGGTAGTCTTCGGGGATGAAGGTGGTTTTGAGGGGGAAAGAGCGGATATAGGAGTCGATGTTCTCGAGTCTTTTGTTGACGAGTTGGTCGGTCTTGCTGTATTCGCGCAGCACCCAGCCCTGGCCGTTGTTGGAGGGGGCACCGCTACCCGGGGGCTTCCGTCGGTTGGAAGATTCTCGCTGACGAAGAGGGTGATCATTTTGGTGTTCTCCAACCCGTCGGGGATATGGGGAGCCCTTCGAGGGCTTAGCTGCAGCAGGGGGAGCATGGGTGTGCCGTCGGCGTCGAGGGGGATCGACTCGTCTTCTTTGTAAAAGGCTACGCGTCCGATCCAGCTTTCCTTGTCGGTGTAGGTGGGTTTAAAGCCGCCAGCCGACAGTTCTGTAGCCCCTTTTTGCCAATCGATTTTTAATTTCAGCGATATTCATGGAATGAAAGTTAGGAAAATATACCTTCGCTACCATAATAAAAAAATCAGTGTTGATATGAGAAAATCAATTCGTGGTCTGGCGCTGGCGGGGCTGATATTGGGACAACAGATTGTCCATGCCCAGTCCGGTGCTTCTTCTTCGGTGTTCGATTCGCATGAGGCTTTTGCGCCGATATTTTATCCGGCTTACGGGGACGATGTCCGTGGTGCGGATGGCAAGCCAGGACCTAAGTACTGGCAGAACAGCGCCGACTATAAGATAGATTCGAAACTGGATGAGGTGAACCAGTCGCTGTCCGGAACGGTAACGATTACCTATAAGAACAACAGCCCGAACGAGCTTCCTTTTGTGTGGCTGCAGATGGATCAGAATATTTACAGTCTGGATTCGAGGGGTGTTGCGGGGACTGAGATCTCGGGTGGCCGCTGGGCCAACAAGAATGCTTTTGAGGGTGGGTATGAGCTGAAGTCCGTGGAGCTGGTCAGTGTGACGACTGGCAAAACGAGCAAGGCGGACTATCTGGTATCGGACACGAGGATGCAGGTGAAGCTGCCTGCTGCGTTGAAAGGCGGCGGCGGTATACTGAAGATCCGTATCAGCTATTCCTTTAAGATACCTGAATACGGAACCGACCGTACGGGGCGGCTGGATACTAAAAACGGCTGGATCTATGAGGTCGCGCATGCAGTATCCCCGCATGTGTGTCTATGACAATGTCGCTGGCTGGAATACCCTGCCTTACCTGGGTCAGGGCGAGTTCTATCTGGAATACGGGAATATCGAGTACAGTATAGACGTACCGGGGGATATGATCGTCGGTGGCAGCGGAGAGCTGGTGAATCCGGCGGAGGTACTGACGCCCACGCAGCTGAAGCGTTATCAGGAGGCAAAGGCGAGTGAGAAGACTGTAGCGATCAGGAGCGGGAGTGAGCTGACAGATGCTTCGAGCCGTCCTGCGAAGGGACGACTGGTATGGAAATTCAAATGTATCAATACCCGGGACGTCGCCTGGGAGCTTCGAAGGCTTTTATCTGGGACGCGGCGAGGATCGATCTGCCCAGCGGCAAGAAGGCGCTGGCTCAGTCGCTGTATCCTGTGGAGAGTGCGGGGGATTCGGCCTGGGGACGCAGCACGGAGTTTGTAAAGGGTTGTATCGAATATTACTCCAATTATTTGTATGAGTTCTCCTATCCTTCCGCGACCAATGTGGCAGGTGTTGTTGGGGGGATGGAATATCCTGGGATCGTGTTTTGCAGCGAGCGGGCGAGAAAGGGGAATCTTTGGGGTGTGACGCGTCATGAGTTCGGTCACAACTGGTTTCCGATGATCGTGGGAAGCAACGAGCGGAAGTATCCCTGGATGGATGAAGGGTTCAATACTTTTATCAACACGGTGGCGGATTCGGCGTTTAACAAGGGGGAGTATCTGCGTGTTGTTAAGGACAGGGGCCGGTTCGCCAATGCGTTCTTCAATGCAACCAATCCGATAATGACCATTCCTGATGCGATGCCGACGAGGGAGTGGGGGACCCTGTCCTATAACAAACCGGGGACGGGGCTGGAGTTGTTGAGGGAGGAAGTGTTGGGCAAGGACAGATTTGACTACGCGTTCCGGTATTATGTACACGAGTGGGCGTTCAAGCATCCGACTCCTTATGACTTTTTTCATGCGATCGAGAATGCCTCGGGGGAGACGCTCGATTGGTTCTGGCGGGGATGGTTCTTTAACAACTGGAAGATCGACCAGGCTGTGAATGCAGTGGAATATGTCAATGGCAACCAGGCAGAAGGGGCGCTGATCACCATCGAGAACAAGGAAAAGCTACCCATGCCTGTAACCGTGGAAGTGAAGGAGGAGAATGGGAAGACGTCCCGGGTCAAACTTCCCGTGGAAATCTGGATGCATGGTCCGGTATGGAAGTTCCATTATGCTTCGACCAGTAAGATTGTTCAGGTGACGGTGGATCCGGATCAGCGATACCCGGATGTGGATGTGACGAATAATACATGGAAACAGTAATTTAACCATCAAAACCCGCTGCGAGACAGCGGGTTTTTCATTAGTTTTGAGATATGAGCAGAAAAATATTCCCATCCGCGATCACCATCTTCGGCGCCAAGGGCGACCTGACGAAACGCAAGCTGATACCTGCGCTCTTCAATTTATATGTAGACGATCACCTCCCGCCTATTTTTTCGATCTTTTGTGTGGATTTTGTGACGGTCGACGAGGGTGAATACAGGAATTATCTGTTGGAGGGTGTGGACGAGTTCAGCCGGAAAGGAAAAGCAGACAGGGAGAAATGGGCGAGTTTTGCGGCGCGGGTCAATTATGTCCAGGGGATTTTATGAATAAGGAGACTTATACGACGCTGAAGGACAGGATCAAGGATTTTGAAGAGCGGGAGCAGCAGCGTGGGGTCCGGATGTTTTATCTGGCGGTCGCACCACGATTCATAGAGGCAATTGCCGATGCGCTTTGTAATCAGAAGCTGTGCAACAGGGATGCGCTTGACCGGATCGTGGTCGAGAAGCCGTTCGGAACCGACCTCGAGTCTGCGCGGAAGCTGAACCATTATATCAACAAACGTTTCAAGGCGAAGCAGATCTATCATATCGACCACTATCTGGGCAAGGAGATGGTGCAGAATATAATGGCGTTCCGGTTTGCGAATTACGTTTTTGAGCCATTGTGGAACAACAAGTATATCGATCATATTCAGATAAGCGTGGCGGAAGAGGTCAGCGTGGGCAGCCGGGGCGGCTATTATGACAGCAGCGGGGCGTTGCGGGATATGATCCAGAATCACCTGCTGCAGTTGTTGTGTATAGTCGCGATGGATTGTCCGAAGGCGTATGAAGCCGAGGCGATCCGGGATGCCAAGGTGAAAGTGTTGAAGAATGTCCGGCCTTTTACGCCGCAGGGTGTCTTTAAAGACGTGGTGCGCGCGCAGTATACGGCGGGTGAGATCCACGGGAAGCCGCAGGTCGGCTACAAAGAAGAGGGCCAGGTGGCGGCGGATTCGAGCACGGAAACCTTTGTAGCGGCCCGGATGTTCATCGATACGGAGCGGTGGAAGGGAGTGCCGTTCTATCTGCGTACCGGGAAGTGTATGCCGCGTCAGTCTTCGGTGATCATGATCCAGTTCAAGGAATCTCCGCATAAAATATTCAAGGATGACCTGATGCCGAATCAGCTGATCATCAGTATCCAGCCGGAGCTGGAGATCGGGCTGATGTTCGAGGGCAAGGTGCCCGGCCTTCACATGAAGCTGGAGTCGGTGGAAATGGACTTTATGTATAAGGACAATTTCAAGGAGTCGCTGCCCGAGGCGTATGAGGCTTTATTGCTGGACGTGCTGGAGGGTGATGCTACGCAATTCATGCGGGATGACCAGATCGAGGCGGCGTGGAAGGTGGTGATGCCGATGCTGAATGCCTGGAAGAAGTCGCCGAAGAAGGGGCTGCTCACCTATGAGGCGGGGACATGGGGCCCGAAGGCTGCGAATGCGCTGCTGAAGCCGTTTGCAAAGGATTGGTTCAGGCTGAGCCATGAGAATGGGGTGGAGCAGAAACTGTCGGAGCCGGAGAAGAAGGCTCAGCTGGTGGCGGCGACGTAGAGGTTAAATTATTGATTTTATAAATGCCCCGCTTTGGCGGGGCATTTGCGTTTTTAGTGAGTTGCTCTGGACTCAGTGAGGTGCATTGGACTCAGTGAGTTGCTCTGGACTTCATCGGGTCGGGGAATAGCCGTTGTGTAGCTGTATAGATATGGCTGAGGTCTCCGGGGAGGTTGCTGTTGTTGTTGGAGTGACAAAGGAAACAGGTCGTTTGGGTAAATGTGTGGGCGGGTGGATTATTGTTTTGAAAATAGGTCTCCATCGTCGTGTTGGCGAGGGCGCTGGTGCCGATGGCTACGCCGTGGGTCGTATCCGAGCCGTAGCTGCCGCCGTTGGGTGGCGTGCCGCCGAAGGTCCATGTGGCGCCAATGAGGAGGTAGTTGTTCCTTTTGTCGCGGGGAAGGAAGGACTGTATGTTATTGTCGAAAGAGATGATCTCGCTGTTCGAAGCGGCGGAGCTGAGGTCCTGCTGGTTGGTGGCGGAGTCGGCAACGCTGCCCCAGGGCGTTGTCCGGTTCGTATTGCTCGGACTTATGGTATGGTTGGGCTGTGCATAGATGGTATCTGTGATCTTAAAGGGCAGGTTCGGATTGTAGGCCGTCATATGGGACCTGTTAAAGGCCGTATCGGCGGTGTTATTCGAGAACAGCCAGTTGGCGCCGTTATCGGCGGGGACAGTCTTCAGGTTCTTGTTGGAGTCGAGATATGTGTAAGCTGCATTGGGTGCGTTGCCGGCGTGCTCGAAGGTAGCCCAGACCATTTCGGGATGGTGGGCAACGCTGCCGACGACGTGGATCCCTACCAGTGCCATTTTGGCCTGGCGGGTGCTGTCGGGGACCCAGTAAGAGGCGGTTTTTTTATAGACTGGGATGGCGGCGTTCACGGTGATGTAGTTGTTGAGGTTTGCGGGCGGGATCGAGGATGCTTCTACCCACGACGATTTTATTTCTATGGCAAGTGCGTTGGAATCGGGAAGTGTCTGGTTGTACAGTCTTGCCATGGCGCAGATGCTGTCTTTGTCCGCGGCTGTAACAGGGAAGTGCTGGCCGCTGATGGCCTTGCTCTTTGCTGCGGTAAGAAACCAGGCGTATACGTCGTTGACCATTGTGAGGTAGTAGACGAGGGAGCCGGTTTGGGACATCAGGACGTCGCCGGTGGCCTGGTCGAGCTCGAAGCCGACCTCATTTCCTGCCGTGTCGACGAAGGCGTGTGTGTTACCGGCAATCAATTCTTTTGCTATCGGGATCCTGTTCTGGCGATGGGTGAGGATGGCTTTTGGATGGGTGATCTCCTTGCCTGTCTTGTCGTAGAAGCGGTGTGTACCGTTGCTGTTGGTCTCTATTCGATCGATGACGACCTGGTTGCCGGCGGCATCGCTGACCTGGGGTTTTCCCTTGTCTGTTGTTGTTGCGGGTTCGACCTCGTACATTTTGCCATCGGTGGCTTTGACGAGCGGCAGCCTTTCGGGGCCGTTCTTGACGAGGTGGGACGACATATTAAAGACATGTTGGGGCAGGTGGGGAATGAGGAAGCGCTGGGTGTCGGCATTCTCGGGAGAGACGTCGTAGAACAGGGGCGATTCCGAGGACGATCGAGTTGCCGCCGTATATTCCGGATGCGGGTGAGGTCATCCACAGGAACATTTGCTGGGACCACTGGTAGAAGTCGCAGTTGTCGCTGGAAGGGAAGAGAACGCTGTTGGCAGGCTGTACGGCGCCGTTAGTATCGGGTCGGCCGTTGACGAACCACTGGTTGAAGGCTTGTAGCGAGATGGTGCAGGATGCCAGTGGGTCGGGTGGTAGGGTTGTGCGGCCAGGTAGATGTACTTATTGGCCGGCGTTGGGAGGCGCGGATTATTGGCCGGAGGGGTATTCGTAGTTGGTTGATGCTTCTTTTGTCTTGATGGGGCGGACTTCGACCTTCGCGCCTTTTACGAACGCGAATTCGGGGTTGGCTTTTGCGATGGTGATGGCTTCGGTGATGTCGTTTGCGAGGATGTGGTAGTAGCCGACGAGAATTTCGGTGGTTTCGTTCCAGGGGTTTTCGGTGAATGAGTCAGGGGTGGCGGGGGTTTTGGTGGCGGAGATCATTGTCCCTTCGCGGACGAGGGGCTGTGCGTTTTTCAGCTGGCCTTTTTTCTTCAGGTCTTCTATGTAGATCCTGCAGGCGTTGAGGAACTGTTGCTGCTGTTCGGCGGACATGTCGGCTTTTGCGTCGCCTTCGTTGCGGATGATCAGCATGAACTCTTTCATTTTGGGGTGAATTTGTGGTGAGTGAAAGATGTATCTATATAAAATTACAAAAAGTCCCGTGCGTTGCCGGGGCTGCCTTTGTTGCCATTGGTGCCTACAGGGCCGCCGGTGTATAGTCAGGTGCGGAGGTAGCCTGGATCTGGATGGGGAAGGCGCCCCTGATGCGCTCGCGGTCAGCGGGATCCAGGGGTGCGCTGGCGTAGATGAATTCGTTGACGCGGCGAACGGTGCCCGAGGCGGTATGGTCGGTTGCCGGGTCGGAGAGAAGAGTCCGGGGGAACTAACTGGGGATTTTTGGTATATTAGGGTATAATCTTTGACTATGGTACGATTTATTTGTTTTTGCCTGGTGGTGGGGGTGACAGGTTTGGTGGCTGCCCGTGGGAAGGGCGATTGTGCTTTTGGGAAAATGGCTGCCCGTGGGAAGGGCGATTTTACCTCGTGGGCCGCGGGGAGAGACTGGACCTCTTTGTTCAATGGGAAGAACCTGAAAGGCTGGGATAGTTATTTGAAAATGCCGATAGGCTTGAATCAGGATCCACATCATGTTTTTACGGTGGTGAAGGACGGGGACGAGAATGTGATCCGGATCTCGGGGAGGATGTAGGGGCGATCACGACGGTGAAGGAGTATTCCGATTATCATCTTCAGCTGTTGTTTCGCTGGGGCTCGCAGAGTTGGGGAAGTAAGAAGGGGAAGAAAAAGGACAGCGGGTTGTTGTATCATTCAGTGGGTCCTTATGGAGCGGACTATGGAGCGTGGATGCGCAGCCAGGAGTTTCAGATACAGGAGGGGGACTGCGGTGATTACTGGGGTTGTGCGGGAGGGATTGCGGCGATCCCCGCGGTGAAGATGAATGACACTGATTATGTGTATGATCCGGCGGGGGCAATGTTCACTTTTCGGGCGGATGCGAAGATCGGGAGGCATTGTATCAAAAAAGGAAATGCGGAGAAGCCCACGGGGGAGTGGAACCAGCTGGATCTTTATTGTCATGGGGATACGAGTGTGCATGTGGTAAATGGGGTAGTGATGATGGTGTTGTATAATAATGCGCAGGTGGACGGCGGGAATGTTCAGCCGCTGACGAAGGGGAGGATACAGTTGCAGTCGGAGGGGCAGAAGTATTTTATAAACAAATTAAGATAAGGGGGATCGGGGCGATACCTGCGGATGTGTTGAAATAGGTCATGGGTTTGGGTCGCCGGCTGATGGAGACCGCGGTGGAAGCGCCGGGGGAGAGGAGGAACTGCCGGCCGCGGTAGTGAAACCTGAAAAAGAGGAATCGGTGAATGGGCGGTTTGTGGCGTTGGACGAGGTAAATCGGTATCTTACCGCCAAATTATAAGCATGTCTGATCTTAAGATGCAAGCTGCCAAAGCGGCGCTAAAGCTGATAGAGCCGGGGATGACGGTGGGATTGGGAGCGGGGACGACGATGGCTCATATGGTCAATTTATTGAAAGGGGAGCCGGGGCTATATGGGTCAGTGAAGCTGGTGACGTCGTCGTTTACGACGCGGCGGCTATTGCTTGCTGAGGGTTTTACCGTGGTGGAGGCGGGGTGGCTTTCCGGGCTCGATATCTATTTCGACGGTTGCGATCAGTTCGACTGGAGGCTGACGGCGCTGAAGAGCGGGGGCGGGGTTTTTGTTTCGGAGAAGGTGCTGGCGGCGATGGCGGGTTCGTTTGTGCTGGTAGGAGATATATCGAAGAAAGCGGACCGGTTGGACGGCAAATTCCCGCTGGTAGTGGAAGTATTGCCGGAGGCGCTGGAGTATGTGTCATCCTGTATGAAGAAATTCTTTAATCCTGCGAAGTCGGAGTTGCGGATGGGTGCGCCAGGGAAGGATGGTACGGTTGTAACGGAGCGGGGAAATTTTTTGATCGACAACTGGTTTGGCGTGTTTCCCGAGCCGGCCATGCTGAACGACCGGGTGAGGGCTATTCCGGGGGTAGTGGAGCATTCCTTATTTTTTAACATGGCGCACAGGGCGGTGATTGCCGGCCCCGGTGGTGTCGAAATTCTGGGTAAGCCATGAAGACAGTGCTCGTGCTTGGCGCCAATTCGGATGTGGCGAAGGAGGCGATCGTGTTGTATGTGAAAAAGGGATATCGGGTGATTGCCGCTTCGCGGAGTGTGGGGGAGTTGTCGAAGTTTGTGGAGGCCCGGGGGTTGAATGGTTTGACCGGGGCGGCCGCCGTGAGGGATTCGCCCGGTGTGAGCGTGGAGTATTTCGACGCTGTGGATTTTGGGAGTCACCGGGCTTTTTATGAAGGGTTGGGTGAGAAGCCGAATATCGTCGTGTATGCGGCGGGGTTTCAGGTGACGAATGAGGAGGCGCTGGTTTCCTGGGAGGGAGTTACCGGATGATGAATGTGCTGTATGCGGGGGCTGTGTCGATACTCAATATTATCGCGATGGACGCCGGAAATAGGGGGCTCGAGCGGATAGTTGGGCTTTCGTCGTTGTCGGGTGTGCGTGGACGCAAGAGTAATTTTATTTATGGAAGCACAAAGGCGGCGTTCACGACCTATCTTGCGGGATTGCGTCAGTATCTTTTTACGAGGGGAGTAGTGGTGAATGCGATCGTGTCGGGGTATATAAGAAGCAAGTTGACGGCGGGGCTGGATTTGCCCGGAAGTCTGCTGATGGAGCCGGCGTATGTAGCCCGGTTTGTGGTGGAGGCGCCGCGGAGGTTTGTGGTGGTGCCGGGGTGGAAATGGAAGATCATTTATGGAATATTGAAGGTGTTGCCGGAGGGGTTGGTGGCGAAGTTGCCTTAGGGGGTGAGCCGGTGGTCGGTTAGTGGATGGGGTGATTGGTGGCCGGGTCAGTGTGCCGGTGGGCTGGTGATGGTCGATCTGGTGGTGGCGGTGAGTTTGCCGGAGCGTTTGCCGATGATTAGGACGAGGAGGGCGGCGAAGGAGGAGATGGCCATGATGGCGATCATGGGGTTGGCGGTGCCGTTGCTGAAGGCGCCGATGCCAAAGGAGGCGATTGCGCCGATACCCAGTTGGAGGGCGCCAAGGAGGGCGGATGCGCTGCCGGCGTTTTTGGAGAAGGGGGCGAGGGAGAGGGCGGCGGCATTGGGGTTGGTGAAGCCGAGGCAGCCGAGAAAGAGGAAGATGAACAAGATGGTGTGGGACAGGCCATACCAGCCGGCGATATTGCCGGCGAGGAAGACTGCTGCGACGAGGACCTGGCCGAAGAGTGCGACCCAGATGATCTGCTGGCTGCTGTATCTTTTCAGCAGGAGGCTGTTGAACTGGCTGAGGCCGATGAAGGCGACGGAGAGGAAGGCGAAGATCCAGCCGTAGGTCTTTTTGTCGACGTGGAAGATATCCATGAAGACGATGGGGGAACCGGATACGTAGGCGAAGAGGCCGGCGAAGGCGAGGGATTCGACCAGCACGAAGACGATGAACTGGGGTTCGCGGAGGACGGATATAAAATTCTTGACGATGGGGCGTGGCTTGAGGGAAAAATTTTTGTCGGCGCCGTAGCTTTCGGGCAGGACAAAGATGGTCAGGGCAGTGATGACGGCGCCGAGGATGGCGAGGACGAGGAAGATGGAGCGCCAGCCAAAGCTGACTACGATGTAGCCGCTGCCGGCTGTAGGGGCGATCATGGGGGATGCGCCGAGGACGAGCAGCAAAAGGGAAAAGACTTTGGCACTTTCTTTTGGTCCGAAGAGGTCACGGACCATGGCCATGGCGGCGACCGCGGCGGCGCGCTGCCGACGGCCTGTATGAAACGCAGGATGATGAGGGTATGGATATCGCGGGCCTGCATGCAGATGATGGTGGCTATGATATAGAGTGTGAGGCCGGCGTAGAGGGGCCGTTTGCGACCGTAGCGGTCGAGGAGGGGGCCGTAGAGCAGCTGTCCCAGGGAGATGCCGATGAAATAGCTGGAGAGCGAGAGGGGCGACGGTAGCGACGGATGTGTTGAGGCTGTGGGCGATATCCCCGAAGCCAGGGAGGTACATGTCGATCGAGAACGGGCCGAGGGCGGTGAGTAAGCCGAGGACGAGAATATAGGTGATATATGTCTTTTTGGTCATTTGGGCGGTGAAATTACGATGTTTTATCTTTGCATAAAACCAATAACAATGAGTCTGGCGGATAAGTTATTCAACATGAAAAATGAAAAGGCCGCCGCCAATCTGAAGGCGGGGCAGGATTTTATGGAAACGAATAAGGCTAAGCCCGGGGTAGTTGCGCTGCCGAGCGGCTTGCAGTATGAGGTCATTACGGAGGGCAGCGGGGTCAAGCCGTTGGCCAAAAACAATGTGACGTGCCATTATCACGGCACGCTGATCGACGGGACTGTGTTCGACAGCAGTGTTCGCCGCGGACAGCCGGCTACGTTCCCTTTGAGTGCGGTGATCAAGGGTTGGACCGAAGGACTGCAGTTGATGCCCACCGGTAGCAAATGGCGTTTCTTTATCCCGCCGCATCTGGGATATGGCGACAGGCAGGTAGGCGGCCAGATCGGGCCCAACAGCACGCTGATATTCGAAGTGGAGTTACTCGGAGTAAGCTAGGCTTCCACGACGTCGTAGACGACTACTTTTTCCCAGAGGTGGCTGTAGTTTTTAATGAATTCCAGGTGGATGGGGTGCGTCTGATAGGTGGCCTGTCCCTGGAGGTCGTCGAAGAACATTAGTTCGGACACGGCCCAGCTGTTGTCTACGACGTCTCTTTTTTCTGTACTGGCGACTACGCCGACGTGCAATTCTTTACCGTAGGTATATTTTTGAGGGTCTTTACGCCTTCGATCAGTCGGTCACGGTCTTCTTTCGAGGCAGGGTTCTTTAGCCAGAAGAAGACGTGGTGGACGATGGGGGGACGTTGTTGGCTGTTGTTATTTTGGGTGGTCATATTTGGCTGGTGATTCGGATGATTAAAGCTATTGGCTGGCGGCTGCCGAGCCGTGCGGCGAGGGCGGCGACTGTGCCGAGGAATTTTCTGCGATTGGATGATTGCATGGACTTGATTTTCCAGGGTTAAAGATAGGGGAGAATTTTAATCCTTATCAGGGGAAAATATAAATTTGCCTCAATCGTTTTAGTAATTGGTTTACAGTATGTTGTGGTTTGGCATCGCGCTTGTTTTATATACTTGTCGCGATGGACGGAAGGGGCCCGCAGTCCGGTGTGATCACCGGTGGCAGGGCGAGTCTGAATGTTCGTGGGCCCGCTGTCGGGACGATGGTGCTACGCGTTCAGCCGGAGGCGGGTCAGTGGCGTTCTTTTACGATCTGCAAGATGCGTGGGACGCCGTCGCGGTAAAAGTCGTGGAGGCCGTCGGTGGCGAAGGTGCCTTTTAGTCTTTGGACGGAAGGGGAGGAGATCTGCCAGCCGAGTGGCAGCACGGGTTCGTAGAGTCGTCCGTCGTTGTATTCAATACAGCAGCCGGTGATCCATACTTCGACGTATGCCGCATGAAGACCTTCGATGGAGGGATTGGAGGAATAGCGCATCTGCAGCGCGCGGTCGGCCTCGACTGCGTTGCCGGAGATCCCGCTGTTGATGATGCCGACGAGGGGACTGATGGGTTCCCACCGATTCGAAACGAGTTTGCGGGGGTCGCGGACGAAGTTGGGGTTATTGGTAATAGAGACAAAGTAGAAGCGCAATTTTTTCATCAGGCTATCCATCTCCGAGCCCGGGTTTGTCCTTGCTTCGAGTTCAATTTCTTTACTAAGACGAAGAAAGACGTCTTCCGATGTGGAGGCGCCGGAGTTGTCTTTTCCGCCTCCGTCCATGAAGTGGTAGCCTGGTCCCATCTTACCGGAGGGGCTGATGAAGGGGAAGCGGGCGCTGAGGAAGGCGCCGGTCATCAGCGATATCGTCTGTGCGGGTCTGTCGCCGTGGTGTGCGTTGAGTGAGTCGAGTCTTGTGCGGATAAATATGGCGCCGGGGAAGTCCGCGCGGCTGAGGGTGACGGGGGCGCAGATGCCTTTTTGTCCGTCGTCGACGTTGAGGGTGTTGGAGAAAAGGAGGGGTACTTCGTAACGGGCCGGGTTAGCCGAGCTGGTGTCCCATATCGCGTCGAAGGGGTGTTCAGGTCGACCTGCAGCGATTTTTTCCGAATCCTTCCCATATATTGGCCTGTACTGCCGCGCGGTCGCGCCAGGTATGCTGTCCCGTTATTGAGGCCCAGATGTCCCTGCCAAACATGGCGCCGAGGGTAGGTGTGAGGAAGTCGTGACTATAGAAGTCCGTGAAGCGGTCCAGCGAATAGGCGGCGCTGTCGAGGTGGCGGGCGCGCCATGCGCACTGAACAGCTGAGCCGACGGTGCCTCCCGAGGCGCCGGAGAACGAGAAGGTATAGTGCTCAAAGCCCTTTTTCTGCTGCGCGATGAGGACCGAGTCCAGATATGTTACCACCAGATTCGTAAACGTCGCGGCTTTTATGCCGCCGCCGTAGCTGTTGACGAGGAATATCGGGTAGGTCGTGGATGAGTTGATCTCGTCTTTGCGGTGGAGCAGCCATTGTCTGAAATAGTCGGGCAGCTGGACGGCGGCCGTGTTGGCGGTGGCCGGTCTGTCCATCGTCCTTACCGAGTGGTATTCGTTGTCGACGGTGACGGAGACGATAGTGGCCGTGGCGATGAAGAACAGGACGAAGTTTGTTTTTCGCAGGCGACTGAATCGGATGAGCATGGTGAGAACGAGGATATACAGGATTATCCCGGACAGCAGGACGGGAAGACTGAGGTAGTTGCAGTCCAGTGAGAGGATAGTCTGGGGATATACGTTGAAAAGGATAAAGGCGATGGCGAGTAGTGTCGAGAGGCCGATGATGGGCGCTCCGATATGGCTGCCGACGAGGCCCTCTTTAAAGATGCAGGTCCTGACGCTGACGAATACCAAAAGGCGAAGGCGAGAAAAACGAGGTGCCAGAAAAGATAGATGAGCGACTGGGGTGTATTGCTGGATTGCTGGATAACGGAGAGGCGGATGATGGTGGGTATCCCGAAGCTCAGCAGGAAGAGGGTGAGGAAGGCGAGGTTCCTGCTTTTTATTTCCGAGCCGCTGTTGCAGCCGGAGGTACAGTGATTCGACGATGTTGTGTTTGATGAGGGTGAAAAAGATACCGAGCAGGCCGACAAGCCACAGCAGGGCCGGGAAGAAGTCCATCCAGGAGGGGATGCGGATCACCTGAAGGGCGTTGAGGATGGCGACTGCGGGGACGATGATGGTGGCGACGCCGAGGAATCGGGAGGCTTTCTTTTCCTGTCGTTCTTCGTCGGCGGCTGAGATGGGCAGCTCTTTCAAAGGGAAGACGGGGCGGAGCGCTTTGTTTTCGAAAAATAGTTTGGCCAGCCACCAGTTGAGGAAGGCGGCGACGGTGACCACGGTCATGAACAGCAGCACGCCCTGGTCGGAGGAGTTGATATTGATGAGGAGGTCCTGTCCCTGGTCCATGACCCAGATGGGGAGTGCAAAGAAGGCCGAGGCCGATCAGGAGGACGCGGTAGCGGAACAGCTGGAAGGTCTTGGATGCAATATAGTCGGAGAGGACGAGCAGGCCGTTGTCCCTGATGATGAGTGTGAGCGGAATATAGAGGAAGAGTAGTCCGCCGAGGATGATGAATTTGCCCAGGCTGCGATATGGGTGATGAAGGCGGTGGTGCCGGAAGCTCTCGGCTCGTGGTTGATGCCGTCGTTGATAAAGCTCAGAAGGCCGATGTTCTCGAGGCAGTCGAGAAAGGCGGCGAGCAGGAGCAGGCCGATGAGGAGGCGGGTGGACCAGTGTCCGCCCTTTTGTATGCGGGACTGGAGGGTGGTGATGATGACGAAGCCCAGTAGGGTATAGATGAAGATAAAGCCAAAGTCGACGAAGACGTCGAATCGGGCCTTGTGCAGGCGCTGGATGGGGCGGGGGTGTGGCTGGCAGAGTGTTATGGTGGTGCGGTCGAGCGTGTCGCTTTTCGAGGACTGGACGATGGCGGTATCGGCGGTATAGGTGGAGCCCAGCTCGAGGGAGATGATCCCGTTGGGGGTGGTGTCGTTCTGCAGGTAAGATTTATCCTTAAGTTTGATAAATAAGACAATAAGAGCCGCTACCAGCAAGGGCCAGAACAGGAGATGGAAGTTACGCATGCGTGAATATGGGGAGTTTTTCGGATTTAAGCAATACTACTTTCAGGGAAGTTTGGAGCCGTCTAAACCAAATTGTCAAACGATTGTTGCTGACGGCATGGCATTATTTCCAGTTTTTGGCAGGAATCCCAGCGGAGCGAGGCTTGAGCGTGTTCTTGCTTCCCCTAACTACCGGGATGGTGTTTTTCAGAATTTGGAGCCCACGACGATTGGGGTAGAGGGTGCTCCGATCTATAAAGTATTGTGGGATGTGATGCGGAAGCCGGCCAATACCAGACCGGCAAGGCCGGTGCCGTCGGTTCAGACTGATCTGAAGGCGTTGCCGGATGATCGGGTGTCGATCGTGTGGTTTGGGCATTCGTCTTATTTACTGAAGGTATATAAGAGGACGATATTGGTGGATCCGGTGTTCAGCGATCATGCGGCGCCGTTCGCGGGTTTTGCGAAGGCGTTTGCAGGGACGGGGGTATATGGTGTGGATGCGCTTCCCGATGCGATCGACGTCCTGTTGCTGACGCACGATCATTTTGACCATTTGGATTACAGGACGGTTTTGAAGTTGAAGGATCGGGTAGGACATATCGTTACTTCGCTGGGTGTGGGGAGTCATCTGGAGTCCTGGGGGTTTGATATGGGGAAGGTGACGGAGCTGGACTGGTGGGAGCGGTGGAGTGGGTTTGTGAGCCCGGAAGGGGAGTGAGCCCGGAAATGGGGGTGAAACCGGAAGGGGAAATGCCGGTGGACGTCGCGGGGCGTGGCGGCGGGCAGGATTTTTCGCTGGTGGCGACGCCGGCGCGGCATTTTTCGGGGAGGAGTTTGAAGAGGTATCAGACTTTGTGGTCTTCTGTTTGTGCTGAAGATGGGCGGGCATGATTTTTTCTGGGTGGGGATTCGGGGTATGGGGAACATTTTAAAGAGATCGGGCGGAGGTACGGGCCTTTTGATATAGCTCTCCTGGAGTGTGGGCAGTATGGGAAGTACTGGCCGAAGATACATATGTTCCCGGAGCAGGTGGTGCAGGCGGCGGGCGATCTGGGGGCGAAGAAGCTGATGCCGGTGCACTGGGGGAAGTTTTCGCTGGCGCTGCATCCGTGGAATGAGTCGGTGAAACGGGTGGTGGCGGAGGCGGCCAGGATGCAGCGAGCATATTACGACGCCGATGATCGGGCAGCCGGTGGTGCTGGAACATTTTTATCCGAATTCGGACTGGTGGGATTTTGAGTAATTAAATCTTACAGCATATGGAACAGGAATATGTAGTGCGACTGCTGGAGACGAAGCAGGTGACGCATAATGTAAAGAGATTCCGGATGGAGAAGCCGGAGGGTTATAGTTTTCATCCGGGGCAGGCTACGGATGTGTGCGTGAATAGGCCGGGCTGGCAGAATGAGCGGAGGCCGTTCACTTTTACCTGTCTGACGGATGATCCATATCTCGAGTTTACGATCAAACGATATCCGGATCATCATGGGGTGACCGATCTGCTGCACCAGCTGGAGCCTGGTGATGAATTGTTGCTGCACGACGTTTGGGGCGCGATCGAGTACAAGGGGCCGGGTTTTTTATTGCCGGTGGCGCGGGGATCACTCCCTTTCTGGCGATACTGAGGGATCTGCGCCGGAAGGGCGGGGCGGCGGGGAACACGCTTTATTTTTCCAACCGTACGGCCGCGGATGTGATCCTTGAGGACGAGCTGCGGGAGATATTGGGGGATGGAGCGCATTTTGTCCTAAGCAGGGAAGAAAAGAAGGGGTATGATCATGGGCGGATCGACGGGGAGTTTTTGAAGAGGAGGGTTAGTGATTTTAAGCAGCCTTTTTATATCTGCGGGCCGGACGAGATGGTGAAGGGGGTGGCTGATCTGCTGGCGGGGATGGGGGCGAATGCGGAGGGGTTGATTTTCGAGAAATAGGGTTACTTTCTCCGCCGCGGCCACTGGAACTTCGTTGGAGCTGCTTCGTCATGCTCCTCCTCGTTCATTCCCTTCGGGAACCTAGCCGGGTTTGTTTGTCTGCGTCACTTCGTGACGCGAACCTCCCTCCGGTCGGTTCAGTAAGATATGCCATCAAAAAAGTAAAAGGTGACATTGCCCACCGGAGGGGCTGCCTGTAACTTGAGCTTTCAAAGCAACGATTATTTGCTAAACTGAAAGCTGGTGAAGAAGTATTTTGAAGAATTTGAGCCGGAGCAGAGCCGGCAGACGATGGGTCGTACGATCACAGAAACGGACATCGTCATTCACGCCGGTCAGACCGGCGATTTTTTCCCGCATCATATGGACGAGGAGTGGTGTAAGACGCAGCCTTTTCAGAAGAGGATGGCGCATGGCACTCTTATATTCAGCATAGCTGTAGGATTGACCGCCGGAGAGATCAATGAGGTGGCGATGACCTATGGCTATGAGCGGCTGCGTTTTGTCCGGCCGGTATTTATCGGGGATACGATCAGGGTGGATGTGAAGATCAAGAGTAAGGCAGATCATAAGAAGCCGGGGTTTGGGCTGGTCGTAGAACTGGTAGAGACTTATAATCAGCACCGGGAAGTTGTGCTGGTGTGCGAGCATATACTGTTGGTGCAAAAACGAGAGCTATGAGAGAACTGAAGGGGATCACCTGGGGGCATAGCCGGGGCTATACGCCGCTGGCTGCCTCGGCGCAGCGGTGGTCGGAGCTGTTCCCTGACGTGGTCATCCGGTGGGACAAACGAACATTACAGCAGTTCGCGGACTATCCCATCGAAAAGCTAACCGAAGAATACGACCTGCTGATCATCGACCATCCCTGGGTGGGAAGGGCGGCTACGTTGAATTGTGTGTTGCCGCTGGACGCCCATTTGCCGGAAGCCTATTTGAAGGAGCAGGGGGAGGGGTCAGTCGGCTATTCCCATCACAGCTATAATTACGGGGGACACCAGTGGGCTCTGGCTATCGATGCGGCTGCGCCGGTGGCCAGTTGCCGGGCCGATCTGTTACAGTCGGCGGGACTGCGGGTTCCCGAGACCTGGAGGAGGTGTTGCATATTGCGGGGCGGGGCAAGCTGGCCGTGCCCGCCATTCCGATAGACCTGCTGATGAATTTCTATATGTTCTGTATCGCGCACGGTACCCGGCCTTTTCAGCAGGAGGGGAAGTGGTGGACGGGGCTACGGCGAAGGCGGCACTGGAAACGATGCGGGAGCTGTATTCGCTGGTCGACGAAAAATTTTTCAAGGCCAATCCGATTGCGGTGGCTGAGTATATGACGAGTACCGACGACTATTGGTACTGTCCGTTCGCCTATGGTTATTCCAACTATTCGAGGGATGGGTATGCCCGCCGGCGTTTAGTCTATGCGGACCTGGTGCGGATGGGCAAGGGGCGTCTGCGGAGTACGATCGGCGGGACGGGGCTGGCGGTGTCGGCATTCAGCCGCTATCCGGATGAGGCGCTGGCTTTTGCGGAGTGGGTGGTCTCGCCGGAGGTGCAGTCGACCTTTTATATGGAGCACGGGGGCAGCCCGGGCACCGGCTGGCGTGGACCAATGACAGGTGCAACCGGCTTACGCATAATTATTTTTATACCCTTCTGCCCGCGATGGAGAGGGGTTATATGCGGCCGCGGTATGATGGCTATCTGTACTTTCAGGATCATGCCGGGGACCCTTTGCAGGAATATATGATGGGCAAGATTGGCGCCGACCGCGCGATCGGGAAAATGAACGAGCTCTACCGGGCAAGCAAAAACAGTCCAATAAACCTATTTGTATGAATCAGCTACCTCTGAATGGAATCACCGTACTGGAATTCAGCCAGTATCTATCGGGACCTTCCGCGGGTCTGCGGCTTGCGGATCTGGGGGCCCGGGTCATCAAGATCGAGCGTCCTGGCGTAGGAGATGCCTGCCGGCGGCTTTCGATAAAGAATCTTTGGGTCGACGGGGACTCTTTGCTTTTTCACACGATCAATAGAAATAAGGAAAGTTTTGCGGCCGATATGAAGTCGGCGGAAGACAGGGCGGTCATCCGGAAGCTGATCGGCCGGGCGGATGTAGTGACCCATAATTTCCGGCCAGGTGTGATGGAAGGTTTTGAAATGGGGTATGCCGATGTGGCGGCCATCAATGCTGGGATAGTATATGGTGCAATCAGCGGTTATGGGAAGGAGGGACCGTGGAAGGATCTGCCGGGGCAGGACTTGTTGCTGCAGTCGATGAGCGGGCTGGCGTATATGACTGGGAATGAGAAGGACAACCCTATGCCATTCGGGCTTTCTATTGCCGACAGCCTTTGCGGCGCCCAGCTGGTACAGGGTATATTAGCCGCGCTGGTGAGGCGGCAGAAGACGGGAAAGGGTGCGCTGGTGGAGATCAGCATGATGGAATCGCTGCTGGATTTTCAGTTCGAATTTCTGACCACCTACCATAGCAGCGGGCAGCGCCGAGGCGCAGCCGGTTCAGCAACGGGAATCCTCTGTTGAGCGCTCCCTATGGCATCTATTCGACGGCGGACGGGTATATCGCGATTGCGATGGTGAATATTCCACAGCTGGCGCGGGCCATCGATTCGGCGGAGCTGGCGGCCTATGACCAGGGGCAGGCTTTCAGTCACAGGGATGAGATCAAGCAGCTGTTGTCGCAGCATCTGGTCAGTAAGCCGTCGGCGTGGTGGCTCGAGCGACTGCATGCGGAGGATATGTGGGCGATGGAGGTGCTGGACTGGAAGCGGCTGACGTCGCAGGAGGGATACCGGGTGCTGGAGATGGAGCAGGCGGTGACGACCGAAAGGGGTAAGAGTCTGCTGACTACGAGATGTCCGATACGGATCGACGGAGAGCGGTTGTTCTCGGAGAAAGCCGCGCCGAGATTGGGGGAAGACAATGAAAAGATAGTGATGGAACTTTTAAAATAAGCTGGGAAGATGAATCTATTGCAGGATATAATTGTGGTTGATTTCAGTCAATTCCTGTCGGGGCCTTCTGCGGGTCTTCGCCTGGCGGACATGGGTGCGCGGGTAATCAAGATCGAGAAGCCTGGGACGGGGGATATCTGCCGGCAGCTGTATGTTTCGGATACCCGTATCGAGGGTGAGTCGACCATTTTTCATGCGATCAACCGTAACAAGGAGAGCTATGCGGCCGACCTGAAGAACCCCGATGATCTGGAAAAGGTGAAGAAGCTGATCCGGAAGGCGGATGTGGTGCTGCATAATTTCCGGCCGGGGGTAATGGAGCGGATCGGACTGGACTATGGGGTTGTGAAGGAATTGAATCCGAAGATAGTCTACGGCGAGGTGAGCGGCTATGGCGGGGAGGGACCGTGGAAGGACCTGCCGGGGCAGGACCTGCTGGTTCAGGCCTTGTCGGGGCTGACCTGGCTGAGCAATAACAGGGATGAGCGTCCCACGCCGATGGGCGCTTCGGTGGTCGATATTCTGGCCGGGACCTATCTTACGCAGGGCATACTGGCTGCATTATACAAACGTGGGGTAGACGGTCAGTCCGTGCTTGTGCAGGTGAGCATGATGGAGGCCATTCTCGATTTCCAGTTCGAGGTGCTAACCTGCCATTTCAACGACGGGAGGCAGTTGCCGGTGCGGAGCCAGCTGAGTAATGGCAATGCCTATATCCCGGCTCCCTATGGTATTTATAAGACCCGGGAGGGCTACCTGTCGCTGGCCATGGGGGATATCCCTAAATTGGCTGTGCTGCTGGACTGTGGGCCGCTGGCCAGTTATGTCGACAAGGCGGAGTGGTTCGACCGGAGGGACGAGATCAAGGAAGTGCTGGCGGGGCATCTCCTCGGGCGGAGTGCGGACGAGTGGCTGGCTGTTCTGCAGCCGGCGGATGTATGGTGCGCCAAGGTGATGGATTATAAGGACTTGCTGGAGCAGGTGGGATATAAGGTGCTGGGAATGGAGCTGAAGGTCAAGACGAGCAACGGGCTTTCGCTGAAGACGACGCGTTGTCCGATACGCGTGGATGGAGGGGTCGCCGTCCCGGATAAGGGGCACCGCTGCTGGGGGAGCATAATGCTCTTATTGACGAGCAGTTCGGATTAGGTATTTTTGAGTCATGAAACTGATCGACGCACATATTCATGTCTGGGATCTGGAAAAGGTGGAATACTCCTGGTTAGAGGGGATAAGAGTATATTAAACAGGACGTATGAGTTGGGTGAATTGGAGGGCGTTCGCAGGAAGGCAGGGGTGACAGAAGGGGTACTGGTGCAGGCGGCGAATAACAGGGAGGATACGGAATGGATGTTGAAGGTTGCCGGCTCTGCCGACTGGATAACCGGTGTAGTGGGGTGGGTACCGCTGATGGAGCCTTCGGAGACAGGGCGGATATTGTCAGAGGAGTGGGATGGGAAGTTGAAGGGGTGAGGCATCTGATCCATAATGAGGCCGATCCGAAATGGCTGCTGCAGGGGCCGGTGCTGGAGAGTCTGGGGTTGCTGGCGGAACGGGATATACCCTATGATGTGGTAGGGGTCGTGCCGGAGCATTTGAGGACGGCCCTGGAAGTGGCTTACAGGGTTCCGGGACTGAGGATGGTGCTGGATCATTTGAATCAGCCGCCGGTGGAGATCGCCGGCAGTGAGTGGGAGGGTTTGATGAAGGAGGCGGTGGAGAACAAGAATATTTATGTGAAGATATCGGGACTGGGAAGGCTGGAAGATGTGGAGCCCTGTATCGGGTGGGTGCTGGAGCAGTTCGGAGAGGACCGGTGTTTTTGCGGCGGAGACTGGCCGGTGTGTTTGCTGACGGGCCGTTATGAGGAGATTTGGAATCGATACCGGCACGTTGTCGGGGAAAACGACAGGCTGTTGTATGAAAATGCGAAACGATTTTATGCAATATGAATATCATTATTGGGTTGGGTTTGCTGATCATGGGCGGGCTTTCCGCCGGCAGTAGCTATGTCCCGATGAAGGGGGTCAAGGGCTGGGCCTGGGAAAGTCTCTGGGCCGTGCAGGGGATCGTAGCGTGGGTGCTGCTGCCGTTGTTGCTCGCTTTACTGGCCACGCCTCATTTGTGGGAGGTGCTGCATTCTGTCTCTTTTTCTACGTTATCCTCTACCTGGGTGCTGGGTTTTTTATGGGGTCTTGGCGGGCTTGCCTGGGGCATGGCTGTGCGTTATATCGGGCTGGCGCTGGGATTTTCCATTGCGACGGGTTTTCTTTCTTCTCTTGGGACGCTGGTCCCCATTATCATTGCGGGGCGATTGCGGGAGATGGTGTCGACCGTTCCGGGGCGGGTCACGCTGGTCAGCGTGGGCATCAGCCTGCTGGGTATCGTTATTTGCGGAAGGGCGGGGATGATGAGGGACAGGGAGGCGGGCTCCGCCAGGGAGGGGAATTTTATGAAAGGAATAGTTATCGCGCTGGTCGCCGGTGTGCTGGCGGCGTGCTTTGCGTTTGGGATAGCGGCTGGCGAGCCGATCAAGCAGGCGGCTATCGCCGCCGGTGCGACGCCTATGTGGGCGACTTCGCCGGTATTTTTTGTGGAGCTGCTGGGTGGTGTTACAATTAATTTATTGTATTGTCTGGTGATGAATCAACGGAACAGAAGTTTTGGGGATTATAAACTAGTCGGCGGAAATTATTTGTATTCTGCTCTTGTGGGGACGCTCTGGTATGCGCAGTTCATATTTTATGGTCTGGCTGCGTTTTTTATGGGGCCGTATAGTTATGCGAACTGGTCGATACATATGTCTTTTATGGTGGTGGCCAGCAATCTCTGGGGATATTATTACAAGGAATGGAAGGGCGCTTCGGCGGCAACGGTGCGGTGGAATAACGTGGGGATCGGGGTTTTGGTCGTTGCCGGTATACTGATGGGGCTTGCCGGATATTTATTATAAACGAGAATTATGATCATCGAGACAAATAGTCCTTTGCCCAGGCATCCCCGGCCGATCATTCTGATCGGTGCGGGTGGGATTGTCAACGATGCGCATCTGCCGGCGTATAAGATCGCCGGTTTTTGGGTGACGGGCATTTATGATATCGACAGGGAGCGGGCGCTGCGGACGGCGGAGCGTTTCGATATACCGCTGGTCTATTACAGTCCGGAGGATATGCTGACGCGCAGTCCGCGTTCGGTCGTTTTTGACGTGGCTGTTCCCGGGGGCGGCTGCTGCCTGTGCTGCGTCTGTTGCCGGATGGCGCGCATGTGCTGATGCAGAAGCCGATGGGGGAGGACCTTGCGATGGCGAGGGAGATACTGGAGCTGACGCGCGAGAAGAAAATGACGGCTGCTGTCAATTTTCAGCTGCGGTATGCGCCTTTTATCAATGCCGCCCGGCATATCATCGACCAGGGGCTGATCGGGGATCTGTGCGATATCGAGATCAACGTTAATGTGTATACGCCGTGGAATCTATGGAAATTCCTGTATTCCCTGCCTCGGGTCGAGATACTGTATCACAGTATTCACTATATCGATCTTGTCCGCAGCTTCCTCGGTGATCCGGAGAGTGTCTATGCGCGGACGATAAAGCATCCGTCCACGGCGGAGCTGGCGTCGGTGCGGACCAGCATGATCATGGATTACGGGATGGAGAAGCGGGCGAATATACTGACGAATCACAACCACGATTTCGGGCTGCTCCAGCAGCAGTCCTATGTGAAGTTCGAGGGGACGAAGGGGGCGATAAAGCTGACGCTGGGGGTGCTGAAGAACTATCCGCAGGGCGTGGCCGACAGTTTCGAATACGTGATCGTGGAGAAGGGGAAGGCGCCGGTGTGGAAGACGCTGGATGTCAGCGGGGGATGGTTCCCGCATGCCTTTATCGGGTCGATGTCGCAGGTGATGCTGGCTGCGGAGGGGAGTATCGCGCGGCCGGATAATTCGGTCGAGGATGCGATCAGGACGATGGCGTGCGTGGAGGCTGCGTATATATCGAGCGAGAGGGGAGGGGTGAGGCCATGAGGAAGATAGTTTTTTTGTTACTCCCAGTTGTTTGTTGGGGACAGTCGCCCAGAGTGGAATATGGCAAGGAGCGGTTGAGGGAGGTGCTGAAGCTGTATGGGCGGGGTAGGTTTGAGGTGAGTATCAAGCCTGATACGGTGAAAGAGGGGTATTCCATTGTTGAGAAGAATGGTGTGGCGCATATTGTTGGTTCGGATGCCAGCGGGGCGCTTTATGGGTGTCTGGAACTGGCGGAGCGGGTCGCGAGGTCGGGATGGCCGGCCGGGCTGCGGTTTTCCGACCGGCCGGGAATGGTGCTGAGGGGCGCCTGTATCGGGGTGCAGAAGCCGACGCTACTGCCGGGGAGGGGGCCTTACGAATATCCATATACGCCGCAGAATTTTCCGTGGTTCTATGACAGGGCGTTGTGGACGAAGTATCTCGATTCGATGGCGGAGAACCGGATGAATACGCTGTATCTGTGGAACGGCCATCCGTTCGCTTCGTTGGTGAAGCTGAAGGAATATCCTTATGCGGTGGAGGTGGATGACGAGACCTTTAAGAAGAATGAGGAGATGTACCGGTGGCTGACGACCGAAGCGGACAGGAGGGGGATCTGGGTCATCCAGTTGTTCTATAATATTATCGTATCGAAGCCTTTTGCGGAGAAGAACGGTTTGAAGACGCAGGACAGGAACCGGCATATTATACCGGTGATTGCGGACTATACGAGGAAGTCGATAGCTGCTTTTGTTGAGAAATACCCTAATGTGGGGCTGATGTTCACGCTGGGCGAGGCGATGGAGGGGGTGGGCCAGGACGATATCGACTGGCTAACGAAGACTATTATTCCAGGAATAAAAGACGGGCTGAGGGCGCTGGGGCGGACTGACGAGCCGCCGGTGGTGTTAAGGGCGCATGATACGGATGGTCCGGCGGATATGAAGGCGGCGCTGCCGTTGTATAAGAATCTTTACGTCGAGGCGAAGTTCAACGGGGAGGCGCTGACGACCTATACGCCGCATGGTGCATGGGCCGATCTGCACCGGCAGTTGAGTCATATCAGTAAGGGTTTGATCGAGAATGTGCATATTATGGCGAATCTGGAGCCGTTTCGGTATGGTTCTGCCGATTTTATACAACGAAGTGTGCAGGCGATGCATGGTGTTTACGGCGCAAATAGTTTGCACCTATATCCTCAGGCTTCTTACTGGGACTGGCCATATTCGGCGGACAGTGTTGCCGGAGGCGGTCGATTACTGGAGATGGAGAGGGACTGGATATGGTATAAGGCCTGGGCTCGGTATGCGTGGAATTGTAACAGGGACAGGGCTTCCGAGGAGAAATACTGGAGCGGGCTGCTGGCGGGTAAGTTCGGGTGTGATCCGGCGGGTGGCGCTTCGATATTGTCGGCGTATGAGCAGTCGGGTGAGATAGCGCCGAAGCTGTTGCGGCGGTATGGGATCACGGATGGCAACCGGCAGACGCTGACGCTGGGAATGCTGATGACACAGCTGATCGATCCGGAAAGGTATGGGTTGTTTAGTCTGTTGTATGAGTCGGAGGGTCCTCCGGGGGAGATGCTGAGCCAGTATGCGGAGCGCGAGTGGAAGGGGCTGGCGCATCAGGGGGAGACGCCGGTGGAGGTTGCCGGGGAGGTTCGTGAGGAGGGGCGGCTCGCGGTGGAGGCGATCGATAAGGTGGTAGCTCGTCGGGACACCGCCGAGTTTGGGCGGGTCAGGAACGATATGTATTGTTATAAGGCGCTGGCGGACTGTTATGCGGCGAAAGCCGAGGCGGCGCTGGCGGTGTTGCGTTATAAGTATTCGAATGACCGTCGGGATCTGGAGAAGGCGCTGGGGCTGCTGGAGGAGAGTCTGGCTGCGTTCAGGGAGTTGGGGCGGCGGGCCGGGCCGGCGTACCGGTATGCGAACAGCATGCAGACGCCGCAGCGGAAGATACCGGTGAGGGGTGCGAACGGGAGGTTTATCCGGTGGGATGAGTTGTTGCCGGTGTATGAGAAAGAGGTGAAGCAATTTAGGGCGCATCTGGCGTCATTTGGGAGTGCCGGGGGAAATGTGGTGGAGGCTTACCGGCCGGCGGAGGTGGTGAAGGTGGAGGGTGTGGCGGACGTGGTGAAGGGGGATTTTGTCGTGGACAGTGCGGCTATGCCGTATAGTGATAGTGGGTTGGTTGTAAGGAAGGTGGCGGGGCCGTTGAAGGGTTTGAAGGGGATCAGGGAGTCTGTAGTTGGTCAGCGGGCGCGGGGGACGGTAGTGGAGTTTGAATGCAGTGAGCCGATGGATCTGCTGATCGGGTTTTTTAACAAAAAAGGGATCGGAGTATTTGCAGCCGCCGCAGCTGGAGACGGATGCGACCGCGAATGATTTTGGGCAGGCGGAGCCGCGGATCGCCAATGCGGTGGTGGTGGATGGGATGCCGTCGGTGAATGTACATGCGTGGTCTTTCAAGGCGGGTAAGCATCGGCTTGAATTGGGGAACGGGCTCTGTCTGGTGCTGGGTTTTGCGCGGCCGATGAATCAGGTAAGGACTTATGACGCCGGGTTGAATGAACCCGGGAAAAAAGACTTAGATTGGTTGTTCGAATAATTAGCCATGAAGAAAATATTTTATACTGTTGTTATCCTGGGTTTGGGGTTGAATGGCCTGGCCCAGGATAGTTTGCTTTGGTACCGGCAGTCTGCGAGGAAATGGACGGAGGCGTTGCCGATCGGGAATGGACGGCTTGGTGCGATGGTTTATGGGGGTGTCGGTGAGGAGCATCTGCAATTTAATGAGTCTACGTTGTGGACAGGAAGGCCGCGGGCTTTTGCACGTCCGGATGCGTATCAGTATCTGGGGCCGATCAGGCAGTTGCTGGCGGAGGGCAAGCAGGCGGATGCGGAGAAGATGGCGGAGGCGCATTTTATGGGGTTGAAGGACCCGGATGTGAAGGAGTATGCCGTGGCTAAGACGGCGTGGCTGGCGAAGGTTCGCCAGGATGCGGCCTGGGCGGCGCCGGGGTTGAATGACGGGGATTGGGGTGTCATGGAGATACCGACGCCGGATGGATGGGAGGCTGCGGGGTTGCAGGGGCTGGATGGCGCGGTGTGGTTCAGGGTGAGCTTCGATATGCCGGATGGATGGGATGGTAGGGATGCGGTGATGGATCTGGGGCGGATCAGGGATATGGATTTTTGTTATGTGAATGGGGTACTGGTTGGATCGGATGAGGGTATCAGTAAGAAAAGAACCTATCCGGTGAAGGGATCGGTGCTGAAGCCGAAGGGGAATGTGCTGGCGATACAGGTGGTCAATTTTGACGATAAGGGAGGGTTGATCGGATATAAAGGGAATGAGAAGATGAGTGTCGGGGGGACGGTGCTGCCGGTGAGGTGGAAGTATAAGATACAGAATATGGATGCGCCGTTGCTGCCGAAGTATGAGGCGGACTATCAGCCGTTCGGGGATCTGTATTTTCGGTTCCCGGATAGTAGTGGCGTGACGGATTATCGGAGGGATCTGGATATTTCTTCGGCTGTGGCTTCGGTATCTTATGTTGTTGGTGGTGTGAAGTATAAAAGGGAATATTTTGCGAGTGAGCCGGGGCAGGTGATGGTGTCGCGGCTGACGGCGGATAAGGCGGGGAGTGTGAATGTGGAGGCCATGATGGGAGCGGAGCACAGGGGAGCGGTGGTTCGGAAGATCGATGAGTGTACGGTGGCGTTGTCGGTGAAGGTGAGGAATGGCGTATTGAAGGGGGAGAGCTGGCTGCGGGTGCGGGCGGTAGGAGGGAAAGTGGTAGTGACGAATGATAAGATTGTGGTGAAGGGGGCGGATGAGGTCGTGTTTTATCTGGCGGCGGCGACGAGTTTTGTCAATTATCATGATGTGACGGGTGATCCGGCGGCGAGGTGCAGGGAGGTGTTGGGGAAGGCGGGGGATTGGAGAACGATGCTGGCGGCGCATGAGAAAGAGTATCGGGGATATTATGACCGGTTCTCGGTGGATTTTGGGGGAGGTCCGGGTTCTGCCTTGCCGACGGATGAGCGGATCGTGCGTTACAGTCCGGAGGGTGATCCGGGGTTGCTGGCTTTGTATATGCAGTATGCGCGGTATCTGCTGATCAGTTGTTCGCGGCCGTCTTCGCCGATGCCGGCGAATCTGCAGGGGATGTGGAACCCGCTGCTGTCACCGCCCTGGGGCAGCAAGTATACGACGAATATCAATCTGGAAATGAATTACTGGCCGGTGGATGTTCTGAATCTGTCGGATTGTGCGGAGCCATTGTGGAGGCTGTTGCGTGATCTGTCGGTGACGGGGCAGCAAACGGCCGAGCGAAATTATAAGGCGTCGGGTTGGGTGCTGCATCACAATACTGATCTCTGGAGGGGTACGGCGCCGATCAACGCGTCGAACCATGGGATCTGGGTGACGGGCGGGGCCTGGCTTTGTCATAATATCTGGGACCATTATTGTTATACGAGGGATCTGGATTTTTTGAAGGCGTATTATCCGGTGATGAAGGGGGCGGCGTCCTTTTTTGTCGATTTTATGGTTAAGGATGGGAAGACCGGCAGGTTGATCAGCACGCCGTCGAATTCTCCCGAGCATGGGGGCTGGTGGCCGGGCCGACGATGGATCATCAGATCATTCGTGATCTTTATAAGAACTGTATCAGCGCGTCGGGCATTCTGAGGCTGTATCCGGAATTTTCCGATCTGTTAAAGCAAAAGTATGCGCAGATCGCGCCGGACAAGATTGGGCGGTATGGACAGTTGCAGGAGTGGATGGAAGACAAGGATGATACGGCGGATACGCACCGGCATATTTCGCATTTGTGGGGTGTATATCCTGGGACGGATATTACGTGGAAGGACCAGGCGATGATGAAGGCGGCGAGGCAGTCGCTGATCTACAGGGGTGATGATGGTACGGGCTGGTCGCTGGCCTGGAAGGTGAATTGCTGGGCCAGGTTCAGGGAGGGGATCATGCACTGCGGCTGGTGGACAAGCTGCTGTCGGATGCGTCGGGGACGCAGGGTGGCGAGAAGGGTGGTGTTTATCCGAATCTGTTCGATGCGCATCCGCCCTTCCAGATCGACGGGAATTTTGGCGGTGCGGCGGGTATCAGCGAGTTGTTGGTGCAGAGTCAGGATAGTGTGGTCGAGCTGTTGCCGGCTCTGCCTTCGTTGCTGGCCAGTGGCTCGGTGAAGGGTATTTGCGCGAGGGGTGGGTTTGTGCTGGATATGCGCTGGTCGGGAGGCGTTCTGCAGCGGGTGGATGTGTTGTCCAGGGCGGGTGGTACCGGAGTATTTAAATATGGAGACAAGGTGATTACCGTGAAGACCGGTAAGGGTAGGCGCTATCGATTCGACGGACAACTGAAAGCTATATTATGAGGTGGGGGTTATTGCTGGTGTTTTTGTGGGTGTCCGGTGTGCGGGCTCAGCAGTTGAGGAAGGATATTCTGATCGATGGGGGTGGAGGACGTCGATGGATTCGGCGAAATGGAAGGTAGTGGATGTGCCGCACAACTGGGATGACTATGGAGGATACAGGAGGCTGAGGCATGGAAATCTGCATGGGGTGGCGTGGTATCAACGGGAATTGCGGATGGGGGTGGTGGAGCCGGGGAAGCGGTATTTTCTTTTTTGAGGGAGTGGGGTCGTATGCGACGGTGTGGGTTAATGGGCGTCGGGTGGGTTATCATGCAGGGGGAGGACGACGTTTACGATAGATATTACGCAGGCTTTGCGTGTTGGAAAGAATATGATCTCTGTCAGGGCGGATCATCCGGCTTTTATTAAGGACCTGCCGTGGGTGTGCGGCGGGTGTTCGGATGACCGTGGATTTTCGGAGGGTTCGCAGCCGATGGGGATCTTCCGGCCGGTGCATCTGGTGGTGACGAATGAGACGAGGGTTGCCCCTTTTGGGGTGCATGTGTGGAATGATGAGCAACTGCGGGTATATGTGGAGACGGAGGTTTCGGGAAGGGGTGGAGTAGTGGTGAGCCGGGTGTTGGATCGCAGTGGCAGAGAGGTGAGAAGAATGGAGACTGGGATTGGGGTGAAGCAGGAGATGGATGGAAAGGGGTTGAGGTTATGGTCGTTGGATGATCCGTATTTATATAGGCTGGTGACGGAAGTGTTGCTGGGAGGAAAGGTGGTGGACAGGGTGCAAACGGAGTTCGGTGTGCGGGTGGTGAAGTGGAGCGGGAGCAGGCTATTATTGAACGGGAAGCCGGTGTTTATAAACGGGATTGCCGAGTATGAGCATCGTCTTGGCGGTTCGCATGCTTTTTCGGGTGAGGAGATCAGGGCGAGGGTCGGGCAGATAAGGGCGGCGGGTTTTAATGCTTTCCGCGATGCGCATCAACCGCATAATCTTCGTTATCAGCATTACTGGGATAGTCTTGGGATGCTTTGGTGGCCGCAGTTGTCGGCGCATGTCTGGTATGATTCGCCGGAGTTCAGGCGCAATTTCAAGCAGTGTCTGATCGAGTGGATCAGGGAGCGGAGGAATAGTCCATCCATTATTTTATGGGGTTTACAGAATGAGAGCAAGCTGCCGGAGGATTTTGCGCGGGAATGCGTGGCGTTGATCCGGGAGCTCGATCCAACGAGTGCCAGCCAGCGGAAGGTGACGACCTGCAATGGGGGAGCGGGGACGGACTGGGATGTGCCGCAGAACTGGACGGGGACGTATGGAGGGAATCCGGCTACTTATGGGGCCGATCTGAAGCGACAGGTGCTGGTGGGGGAGTATGGGGGATGGAGGACGCTGGGGTTGCATGGGGATTTGCCGAACAGCGAGGACAGGCTGGATCATCTTATGGAACTAAAAATTCGTTTGGCCGACAGTGTTGCGGATAGTGTGGCGGGGCATTTTATGTGGCTGTATGCTTCGCACGATAATCCGGGGCGGGTGCAGTCGGGCGAGGGGTTGAGGGAGATAGACAGGATAGGGCCGGTGAATTATAAGGGGTTGATGACATCGTGGGAGGAGCCGACCGATCTTTATTATCTGTACAGGAGTAATTTCGGCAAGGGGCCGATGGTCTATATTGTTTCGCATAGCTGGCCGGACAGGTGGACCGGGCCGGGGAAGAAGGATGGGATCGAGGTGTATTCGAATTGTGATTCGGTGGAGTTATATAATGACATGGAGGGAAGCGCCCTTGGATGCAGGCGTAGTGGAGGTGTGGGGATGCATTTTCAGTGGGATGGGGTGAATATTAGGTATAACGTTTTGTATGCGGTCGGATATGTAAGGGGGAAGGCGGTGGCGAAGGATGTTGTTGTGTTGCATCATCTGCCGCGGTCGCCGCATTTTGGCGCGCTGGTGGGAGGATCGCAGCTGGTAGCGCCCGCGGCGGGTTATAAATATTTGTACCGGGTGAATTGCGGGGGTGGGGATTATGTGGACAGCCGGGGTTCGCGCTGGATGGCGGACCGGCATAGTGATGGGAAGGGTTGGGGGTCGTGGTCGTGGACGGATGCCTATGCGGGTATGCCGGCGGAGTTTGCGAGCCAGCGGGAGGCGCCTTGTGAGCCGATCGGGGGGACGGCGGACTGGCCGTTGTTTCAGGATTTCAGGTATGGGCTGGACAGGCTCGGTTATAGCTTCCCGGTACAGGATGGAGATTATCGGGTGGAGCTGTATTTTGCGGAGCCCTGGCTGGGGAGGGGAGGAGGTTTGGATTGTACGGGCTGGCGGAAGTTTGACGTCGCGGTGAATTCCCGGGTGGTATTGAAGGACCTGGATATATGGAAGGAAGCGGGTTATTGCGGGGCGCTGAAGAAGGTGGTGGATGTGCATGTAACAGGGGGAAGATGGAGATCGGCTTTCCCAGGGTGAAGGCTGGGCAGGCGGTGATAGCGGCGATTGCGATAGGGACGAGGGCCAGGAGTGCTGTTGCCGCGGCGCCTGCGGCGGGTTTGATAGAGGGGGTTGCTGCGAGATATTGGCTGGATACGGGGGATTCGATATATGATGGAGAGCCCGTGAAGTTTAGCTGGCTGGCGCCGGAGTTGTATGGGGCTGCGTGGATCAGGGGACGTCGGGGAGATAGTGTACGATTCAGGCTGAGGGCGGCTGCGGATGTATTTGATACGACGGGGTTGCGGGGCCGGAGGCGGTATCCTGCGGGGGCTGCCGTAGTGGCGGCGGTACCGGTGATCGTTAAGCCGGTGACGGGTATCGAGCCGGCTTATGATGCGAAGCCGATTACCAAGTATAAGTCCGATAGTACGGTATGGACTATTTCGGTGGGTGTGGGGGATATATATTCGCTGACGCTGAAGTATAAAGTGTCTGCGCCGGTTGTCGGAAAGATGGAGGTAAGATTGGAGGATGGGACGCTGATCAGGGAGGAGGAAGTTTCGCTGGCGTCCACGGCGGCGGGGAAGCTGGAATTATTTTACTACGTCTACGGGGACGATGATCAATGCGGGCAAATATAGGGTGAAGCTGGTATGTGAGGGATGTAAGGTGGATGAATTGCAGGTACAATAAATAAATTGACTATGGGCAGACTGGTATTTCTGACTTTTTTGTTTGTGTCGGTTACTGCTGGTGCGCAGGAGATAAAATTGCAGAATCTGCGGTGTGAGTTTCGAGCGGAGAAGCCCTGGCTGAGATGGGAGCTTTTTTCGTCGAAGAGGGGAGTAGTACAGTCTGCTTATCGTATAGAGGTGGCCACGGATAGTGTGAATCTTATTAACGGTTCATTTGTTTGGGATTCAAAGAAGGTAGGTTCGGATGTGTCAATAGGGGTGTCGTTTACTGGTGACGGAGGGAAAGGGTATTGCTGGAGGGTGATGGTGTGGGATTCGGCGAGGAGAGATAGTTCGAAGTGGAGCAGGATCGAATATTTTACTACGGGGTTGAAGGACTGGAAGGGGGCGAAGTGGATAGGATATGAGGAGCTGGCCGATAGTCTGGTGATGCTGCCGGGCTCGAAAGGGAAGACGGGACCGACCCGGGACGTGCTGCCGATATTCAGGAGGGAGTTTGAAGTGCGGGGTCCGTTGCGGAGGGCTGTAGCTTTTGTGAGCGGGCTTGGGCATTTTGAGATGCAGTTAAACGGAAAAAAGGTTGGGGATCATTTTTTGGATCCGGGGTGGGTTGCCTATGATAAGAAGGCGTTGTATGTGGGGTTCGATTTAACGAAGGAGTTGAGGGAGGGGAAGAATGCGATTGGGGTGATGCTGGGGAATGGATTTTACTATGTGCCGAGGGAACGATATCATAAGCTGCTGACGGCTTACGGCTATCCGAAGATGATAGCGCTTATTCGTTTGGAGTATGCGGACGGTTCGACAGCCGATATTGTCACCGATGGTTCGTGGAAGGCGGCGGCTGGGCCTGTGACCTACTCGGGTATTTATGGTGGGGAGGACTATGATGCCAGATTGGAGGGAGGAGAGGGATGGCGCAGCGCTATTGTAGTGAAGGGGCCGCCGGTGCTGGCGGCGCAGGAGGCGGAGCCGTTGAAGGTAATGGAAGAGCTTGGGGTGCGGAGGAGGATCGGGTCGAATGTCTATGATCTCGGGCAAAATGCTTCGGGGATCGTGCGGATAAAGGTGAGGGGGCCGAGGGGTAGTGTGGTGCGGATCACGCCGGCGGAATTGCTGAGCGGTGATTCGGTAAATCAGAAAGCAACGGGGAAGCCGTATTACTGGGAATATACGTTGAAAGGAGATGGAGTAGAGGTTTGGGAGCCGAGGTTTACGTATTATGGCTTCAGGTATTTGCAGGTGGATGGAAATGCGGAGGTGGTGGAGATAACTGGGTTGCATACCCGCAATTCGATGGAGACTGCGGGGAAGTTCAGGTGTTCGAATGCGTTGTTTAATAAGACCGATACATTGATCGACTGGGCAATAAAGAGCAATATGGCCAGTGTATTTACCGATTGCCCGCACCGGGAGAAGCTGGGCTGGCTGGAGGAGGCGCACCTGATGGGGAGTTCGATGCGGTATGGTTATGATATTGCGGCGCTGTACCGGAAGATCGTTTACGATATGATGGATGCGCAAACGAGGGAAGGGTTGGTTCCTGAGATAGCCCCCGAGTTTACCGTTTTTGGGGCGCCGTTCCGGGATTCGCCGGAGTGGGGGAGCAGTTGTGTGCTGGTGCCCTGGTATTTGTATCAGTGGTATGGGGATGTGGAGACGCTGGCTGCTGCGTACCCGATGATGGCGAAGTATCTGGCGTATTTAGACGGGCGGGCGAAGGATCATCTTTTGTCTGAGGGGTTGGGGGACTGGTATGATATCGGGCCGGAGCGGCCGGGGGTGTCGCAGATGACGCCGAAGGGGGTGACGGCTACGGCGATCTACTACTATGATCTTACGATTGTGTCGCGGGTGGCGAGGCTATTGGGGAAGGAGGCCGAGGCTGGTGAGTTTGAGAGGCAGGGTGGGTTGGTGAGGGATGCCTTTAACGGAAAGTTCCTGCCCTGGTTGCTGGGTGGGGGAAGTCAGGCGGGCAGTGCGATGGCGCTGTATATGGGTCTGGCGCCGGAGAGATGGCGCGATTCGGTGATGGCGGGTATTGTAGGTGATCTTAAAAAGAGAAATAATGCGTTGACGGCGGGTGATATCGGTTTCCGGTATTTGGTGCAGGTGCTGGAAAAGGAGGGGAGGTCCGATCTCATTTTTGATATGAACAGCCGGAGTGATGTCCCGGGCTATGGGTATCGGCTGGCGAAGGGGGCGACGGCGTTGACGGAGTCCTGGCAGGCGTATCCTTCTGTGTCGAACAATCATCTGATGCTGGGGCATATTCTGGAGTGGTTCTACTCGGGGCTGGCGGGGCTTCGTGCAGCGGATAGCGCAAGTGGCGTTCCGGCGTGTGGTGATCCGACCGGAGCCGGTGGGGGACGTGCAGTGGGCGCAGGCGGACTATCATAGTCCTTATGGGCCGGTGGCGTCGCACTGGAAACGGGTGGGTGGAATCTTTGACCTGAGTGTGGTGGTGCCGGGGAATGCTTCGGCGACGGTCTATTTGCCGGCGGCGGGGGACGCGGTTATTACGGAGGGGTGGAAGAGTGTTGATGGCCGGACGGATTTACGACTGGTTCACAGGGATTCTGCTGTGGCGGTATTCGAGGTAGGATCGGGGAGTTATAATTTCCGGAGTGTGCGGGGGAATGCCGTTTCGGAGGCGAAGATGAAGGAGGTCTATGAAGAGGTAAAGACGCCGTACAAATATGGGTTGGTGGTAGTGCCGCCGGAGCATTCGAAGAAGATGGATTGTCCTTCGGTGTTCCGCAAGGGGACTCGTGGTATATGATCTATATTATTTTTGACGGGAGGGGGTATGAGACCTGGCTGGCGAAGAGTCCTGATCTGTTGAAATGGACGACGCAGGGGCGGATCATGAGTTTTGGAGACAGTACTGCGTGGGATGGGAATCAGAAGGCGGGGTATGCGGCGCTGGAGGACTATGACTGGGGAGGAAAGTATGGGTTGCTGAAATACGATGGAAAATACTGGATGTCTTATTTTGGGGGGAATACGAAGGGGTATGAGGCGGGGGTATTGTCGGAGGGGATGGCCTTTACTTCGGGTGATCCGTCGGTGGTGCATGAGTGGCAGCGGCTGGGGACGCCGATACTGAGTCCGAAGGATTCGACGGTGTCGTGGTGGGACAATCACACGATGTATAAGAGCTGGGTGCTGGAGGACAGGCGGAGGCTGACGGGGCATCGGTTTGTCGAGTATTACAATGCGAATGGGGATAGTCTGGACAGGCGGCGGGGAGCGGAGCGGATAGGTATGGCCGTTTCTGACGATATGGTTCACTGGCAGCGGTATGGTAGGGATCCGGTGCTGGATCATCTGACGGGTATTACGGGTGATCCGTATATACAGAAGATCGGAGATCTTTATGTGATGTTTTATTTCGGGGCGTTCTGGCAGGGGAAGGGGGAGCGTTCAATCGCATGGCCTGTTCCTATGATCTGCAGCACTGGACGGACTGGACGGGGCCTGATCTGATACAGTCGTCGGAGCCCTATGACGAGGTGTTTGCGCATAAGTCGTTTGTAGTGAAATATATGGGGGTGGTATATCATTTTTACTGCGGGGTGGATAAGAAGGGGAACAGGGGGATCGCGGTGGCGACGTCGAAGGATCTGGGGAAGAGCGGGTTGAGTTATTAATATGAAGAGACTTATTATAGTGTTATTGCTGGTGGCGCCGGGGTTGCTGAGGGCGCAGTCGCATCGGGTGAATTTCGATGCGGGGTGGAGGTTTCTGCTGGGGGATGATTCGGCGGCATTCCGGCCGGATTATGATGATTCGCGCTGGAGGGTATTGGATCTGCCGCATGACTGGAGTATCGAGGGGCGGTTTGATTCGGCGAATTCGACGGGGCAGCAGGAAGGTGGGTTGCCGGCGGGGGTGGGGTGGTACAGGAAGAAATTTAGCGGTGACTATCGTTGGGTCGAGTTTGATGGGGTATACCGGAACAGCGAAGTGTGGATCAACGGGCATTATCTGGGGAAAAGGCCTTATGGATATACCTCGTTTCGGTATGAGATAGGTCCGTGGATGAAGAAGGGAGGAGAGAATGTGATAGTGGTGCGGGTGGATAACAGTAAGCAGCCCAATTCGAGATGGTATTCGGGGTCGGGGATCTACCGGCATGTGTGGGTGGAGAAGGATGGGGGTTTTGATCCGTGGAAGATGATTATTACGACGGAAGTGCTTTCCGAGGTCTGAGGCCGTAGTGCGGGTATCGGGTGTGGATGGAAGGAAACTGGAGCTATATAGTGGGGTGGGGAAGGTAGCGGAGGGTTTTGGAGAACTGCGGGTCACAAAGCCGCGTTTGTGGTCGCCTGAGCAACCGTATTTATATGGTCTGAGGGTGGACGGAGTGATGGTTGGGGTGGGTATCAGGAGTTTTCGGTTTGATCCCGGGAACGGCTTTTATCTGAATGGGCGGCCACTGAAGATACAGGGCGTGTGTATGCATCACGATCTGGGGTTGCTGGGGGCGGCGGTAAATGAAAGTGCGATGCGGCGCCAGCTGAGGAAGCTGAAGGAGATGGGGTGTAATGCGATAAGGACGGCGCATAATCCGCCGGCGCCGCAGTTGCTGGATCTGTGTGATGAGATGGGTTTTATGGTGATGGATGAGGCGTTCGATATGTGGAGGAAGAAGAAGAACAAGTATGACTATTCGCTCGATTTTCAAGAGTGGGGTGTGAGGGATATCCAGGACCAGGTGAGGAGGGACCGGAATCACCCTTCGGTGATCCTGTGGAGTATCGGGAATGAGATCCGGGAGCAGTTTGATAGCAGCGGTATTTCGATTGCGCGCAGGCTCGCAGCGGCGGTGAAGGAGCTGGACACGACGAGGCCCGTTACTTGTGCTTTGACCGAGACGGATACCGCGAAGAATTTTATTTACCGGAGTGGCGCGCTGGATGTGATCGGGATCAACTACAATCAGGATAAGTATGATTCGGTGCCGGTGAAGCTGGCCGGGGAAGGCTTTTATCGCTTCAGAAACGGGGTCGAGCCTCGCGACGCGGGGCCATTATGATATGCCGGCAGACAGTCTTCGCAAGCTGGCCTGCGGGGGCTAAGCAGTCGTTGGTGGGGGCGAATTCGGACTATACGGTCTCGGCCTATGATAATGTGTTTGCATACTGGGGGTCGACGCATGAGCAGACCTGGAAGGTGGTGAAGCGTTGTCCGTGGGTGTCGGGATTGTTTGTGTGGAGCGGCTGGGATTTTATCGGTGAGCCGGTGCCTTATCCGTGGCCGGCGCGGAGTTCGTATTACGGGATCATCGATCTGGCCGGTTTTCCGAAAGATGCGTATTATATGTATCAGTCCGAGTGGAATATTAACGTGCCTGTGTTGCATCTGCTGCCGCACTGGAACTGGAGTCCGGGTCAGGTGGTGGATGTTTGGGCTTATTACAGTCAGGCGGACGAGGTGGAGTTGTTTTTGAACGGGCGGAGTCTGGGAGTGAGGAGGAAGGAGAACGAGGACTTGCATGTCAGCTGGAAGGTGAAGTGGGAGCCGGGTATCCTGGAAAGCGGTTTCAAGGATGGGTGGTAAAACGATTTTGCAGCGGGAGGTGAGGACGGCGGGGGACGCCGCGAGGGTGGAGTTGAGTGTGGAGAGGAAGCTGGGTCGGGGCGGGTGATATGGCATTTATTGAGGCCCGGGTGGTAGATGGCTCGGGGCAACTGGTGCCGGATGCGGGGAGTGACTTGGTTGTCAGCGTGGATGGGCCGGGTGAGGTGGTGGGGATGGATAATGGGTATCAGGCTGATCTGGAGGCATTTAGGGGTGGGATGCACCGGGCTTATAATGGAATGTGTTTAATAGTGGTGAAGGGGAAAGAAAGCCGGCAAGCTCCTTGTCCGGGTGAGTGGAAAGGGACTTAAGCCGGCTTCGATAAAGTTGGCTGTCCGATAAGGACTATCTTATTTCCGGGTGAATTTTATCTCCATATTTTTAAATTCCTTGCCATTGGCGATGGAGTACATCTCCATGGTCTGGGTATTATCATCTACCATTTTATAAACTTCACGAACTTTGACGTCGCCACCGGCCATTGGGTCTGCCATGGTGCCGGTGAGGTTGATGCTTTTTGTATTGGCGTCCCATGTGCCGGTGAGGTACATCATGCCGGTGCCCATGTTGTCGATCCAGGAGTTGACGAAGGTCTTTTTGGCGTTGTCATAGCCCATCATGCCGATGCCTTCGAAGGGGCGCCCATGAAGGATCCTTTGTTCTTTGACTGCAGGTAGCGGCCGCCGAGGATCATTTCGTTTGTCGTTTCGCCCGTTGAGGTTACGGGAGGGGCGCCGGGCTGCATCCACATGGTGATGTCTGTCTTCCAGGTACCTGTGGATTTGGCCATCATCTGATGAATCTCGCCGGGGGTGGAATATGCCATCATGGCTTTCATTTCGGCGTCGGTCTGGGCCTTGGCGGGGACGGTGGTGCAAATGACTGCGGCGGATAGCAAAGCAATGGTTAGCCTGTTCATAAAATTCGTTTTGATTACCTAAAAGGTACGAAAAATAGTAAAATGTTCCATCATTATAGTTAAACCTTACATTGTTTGCGGTTGGGGCTGCCTGTACCTTTAGTTCGAAAGTTTCCAGAATTTTTTTGGGTTCGCCCTAAACGGCAAAACGGTTAAGACATATGAAGAGAAGCTTGCTTGCATATCCCCTGACGTTGATCCTACTCTTATTTTTGGGAAAGGTCCAGGCTGCGGGAAATGAGGACACCGCCTATATCCGCGTGGTTACGGAGCGCGCCGGCAAGATAGTAGCCAGGTTGGACCTACCCGATTCCGCAAAATTTTATACTGTTCGTACGATGGTGGCCGATCAATACCGGACCCTCAATACCATGTCCGAGAACAAGGATACCAGTGTGACGAAACAGCATAGTGTGTATCTGGCGAAGCTGGCGACGGTGCTGACCCCGCAGCAGATCGACCAGGTAAAGGATGGGATGACCTATGGGGTACTGGAAGTGACGTATAAGGCGTACTGTGAGAAGTATCCCGGGTTGACCGATATGCAGAAGGCTTATATAATGAATTGTCTGACGGAGGCCGCGGAGCATGCGATGGACGGGGGCAGTTCGAAGGAGAAGCACGCCTGGTTCGGAAAGTATAAGGGCCGGATCAACAACTATCTCTCGGCGCAGGGGTATGATCAGAAGAAGAACTAATTGCTTATTCTTTAATAATTGGTTGCTATATGAAACATTTAACAAAATGCTTGTTACTGCTCTTTTTGTATGTGGTTGGCTGCCCAACTGTCCAGGCACAGAAAAAGGCCGTGTCCGGGACTGTTGTCAACCAGGACTCAAATGAACCTCTCCGGGTGTCACGGTCACCGTCAAAGGGACGAAACAGTCGGCCGTTACCGATGCCAAAGCGATTCTTCTCCATTCAGCTGGCCAACAGGTCCAAGGGGACCACGCTGGTCTTCTCTTATGTCGGGTTCGACCGGAAAGAGGTCGTTTCTCCCGCTGATGAAATTCTTACGGTTCCGATGCAGATCTCCAATAAGTCAATGAACGATGTGGTCATCGTCGGTTATGGTACGCAGAAGAGGAGCTCGCTGACGGGCGCTGTTTCGACCGTCGATCTTAAGAAGGTCGAGGACGTGCCTGCGCTTAGTATGACGGCTGCGCTGCGTGGTACTGTACCCGGCCTGAGCATTTCGGGCGGCGTGCAGCGTCCGGGACAGGGAACGACGGTGACGATTCGCAACCCGGTGGCGGTTTGCCAAGGATGGCGGGCAGGGCACCAATCCCCTGTTCATTATCGATGACCAGATCAGGACTCAGGCTGATTTTGATCTGCTCGATGTGTCTCAGGTGGAGAGCGTATCTGTATTGAAAGATGCGGAGGCCGCAATATATGGTGTGCAGGGCGCGAACGGCGTCATTATCGTCCGGACGAAGAGGGGACGTGCGGGAGCGCCGTCTTTGAACTTTTCGGGTTCGGTAGGCGTATCGAATGCGACGCAGCATGCCGAAGATGATGAACAGCAGTCAGCTGGCAACGTTGTTAAATGACTATAACCAGGCTTCGGTATACCAGCAAACGATCTCTACGGGTGTTGGTATCCCGGTCAACCAGTTCTACGATACGGCGGGTTATCTGCATAAATCAGACGGCACGGTTGCAACCACCCGTGCTGCTGCCTGGTATACGCCCGATGAGCTGGCCTATTTTGCCAATCACAGCCACAATTATTTGAAGCAGGCTTTTCAGAATGCGTATGTCGAGCGTGGCGCGCTGAATTTGTCCGGCGGTACCGACAAGCTGACCTATTTTGTGGGCGGTGATTTTGTCAACCAGACTTCGAACTTCAAAGGTGTCAATTCTTACAAATACGGATTGCGGGCGACTATCGATGCCAAGCCGGCCAGGGGGCTGGATGTCATGCTTTCGCTGAGCGACGATATCTATCACAGCCAGAGCTACTGGTACAAGATAAACGGTACGCAGGAGTCTCTCGATAATGACGTCTCTTCGCTGGAGACGGTACAGCCCCTGGCAGGAATATTTCATCAACGGACTGCCTGTCATTACCGGGTCGAGCAATACGGGCGGGTATGATAATGTCAACCTGTTCCAGGTGCAGAATTCGAATAACTTCACGAGTGCGAGCACGACGACGACGAATATCCTGGGTAAGATCACGTATGAGATACCGGGTGTGAAAGGGTTGTCTGGGACGTTTTCGATCAACAAGAATATCAACAGTGCCAACGGCAAGCAGTTCGGTACATCCTTTGTCTATGGCAAATACAAGTGGTCAGGGGGAGAACAATCATATTCCGGGCGGTAAGCTGCTGAATACCTATCCGATCAGTAACGGCAGCAGGGTTCGTCTGAATCCTATGTTCTCGAATTCCTATCAGATGGATGCGGGTCTGACCTATACCCACAGTTATGGCAAGCATACGATATCTGCGATCGCTTTGTACGAGCAGCGGGAGCAGAACTCCGGAGGGTGTTGCGGCGGAAGCCGACGGTGTGGTCAACGGGGCATTGCCTTACCAGACCTTTACGACGGGTGCGCAGTCTTCTGGTCAGAGCGGATTTGTCAGCCAGTTCGGGTTTGAAGCATTCATTTCGCGGTTGAACTACAGCTATGCGGGTAAATATCTGTTGCAACTGGTTTATCGTGCGGATGGCAGCTCGCGGTTTGCCACGGGGCATAACTGGGGTGGTTTTCCTGCCGCGTCGGTTGGCTGGGTTCTGTCGGAGGAGTCTTTTATCAGGGATCATTATCCGTGGATCAATCAGCTGAAGATAAGGGCTTCCGCGGGTCTGACGGGTACGGACAATACGAAGCCTTACCAGTATCGGGCGACTTATAGTCTGGGTACGGGCAATAATGGCGGCGCGGTATTCAATGAGGGTGCGAGGAGCATCGGTGTAAAGCCGAATATCGCTATTCCGAACGTGAATGTTACCTGGGACCACGTGATGAAGCTGGACTATGGTCTGGATATGGCTGTGCTGAACAATCACCTGAATTTATCCGCCGACTATTTCTGGAGTCATGGCTACGATCTGCTGACTACGTTGTCTTCTTCCGTGCCTGCTACGATCGGGGCCAGCGCGCCCACGGAGAATTTTTCCAGTGGTCAATATGTTCGGCTATGAGATCTCCGCTGGATGGAGGGACAATATCGGACCGAAGTTCAGCTATAGTTTCACACCGTTCTTTACCTGGTCAGATAACAAGAATATTCTGATCGATGTGGCTTCTGGTAACAAGGGTGGTCCCCTGGACCTGACGGGTAAGTCGAGCGATGCGGGTACGTATGGCTGGAAGTCTCTTGGGATTATCCGGACGCAGGATCAGGCTACGGCGATCATCAACCAGCGTGCGCAGGCGGCGGGCGGGGTCAATAAGGTCCTTATCTTCAATACGCCTGTACAGCCGGGTATGATCAACTATCAGGATGTGAACGGGGACGGCGTCATCGACAACAACGATCAGCAGTATCTGAATAAAAAGCAGAGCAACCACTACAGCATGGGTCTTAACTGGAGCGTGAGCTATGCGGGGCTGAGCCTGAATGTGATCATGGGCATGTCGTGGGGTGGTGTAGCGACGGTGGACGGTCTGGTACCGGGCAACAACAACGCGTCCTCGGGCTATTCGATCACGGATAACCGTCCGATCTACTGGAAGGATCACTGGACGCCGTCGAATCTGGGTGCGCATTATCCGAATCCTTATTTCGTGAGTGACTATAAGGTGACTACCGACTTCTGGCTGGTGAGCGGAAGAACTTTCAATATCACCAATGCGACGCTGAGCTATACGCTGCCTACGGGATGGACGAAGAAAGCGGGCATCAGCAGTACGCGGTTCTATGTGGTGGCGACGAACCCCGTGCAGTTCATCAATCCTTTCCCTAATCACTACCGGGATTTCTCGACGGGTCTGTATACCTATCCGACCCTCAGGACGATCACGGCTGGTTTAAATGTTGGTTTCTAAATCAAGCAAAACATGAAAAAGACTTCTTCGATCATAATGATAGCGGCAATCGGCGCACTTGTTGGCTCCGGCTGCAAAAAGGTGCTGGAAAAGCAGGATCTGACCAATTTTACGCCCGATCAGGTCTTCAACGATTCGACCGTGGCGAAACTGGATATCGACTATATCTATAGCCAGAACCAGCCGGGATGGTTTGGAAACTCGGGCGGAACCCTCGGTACCTCGTATTCGGTCATCACCGATGAGCAGGCGGGGGACAATGCCTATGTAAAGGGTACGGTCACCAGCGATCTGGTGACGGATATCGGGAACCAGGCCAGCAGTGGCAACTATTTCAAGATCCGCACGATCAATATGTTCATCCAGAACATGAATGCCGGTTCGCTGGATCTGAGCGTGAAGAAACATTTTAACGGCCAGGCGTACTTCTGGCGTGCGTACCGGTATTTCGAGCTGGTAAAATTATATGGCGGGGTGCCGCTGGTAACGACTCCGCTGCCTGCTGTAGGGCCGGCGGCGAAGGCGGCTGCGAATCTGCCGAGGAATACTACGACGGAAACGTTCACCCAGATAGTGAAGGATCTTGACAGCGCGATTGCGTATCTGCCGACCTGGTGGGGCAATAATGCGGACTATGGCCGTATCACGGTGGGGGCCGCGCAGGCTTTCAAGGGGCGTGTGCTGCTGACGTGGGCCAGCCCGCAGTTCAACCCCGCGAATGACCAGACCAGTGTGGCAGGCGGCGTATGACGCCAGTACGGCGGCTATCGCGACGCTGTCGGCCAATGGATTTGGTCTTTACAAGAAATGGGATTATACCATGTGGACGACGGAAGGCAGCGCGGGTGGCAGCACTCCGCGGAATTCCGAGGCTGTGTGGGTGACCGAGTATAATACTTCCAATGTCGACAACGATCTGAACAATGAGAGCTACGATGCAGGCTGTCGTCCAAAGTATCTCTCGACAAGCGGTGGATCGAATACCCCGGCGTGGGAGCTGGCTGCGGCATTCCCGATGAAGGATGGAAAGGATACGCTGCACTCGGGCTATGCGTACAGCCTGCAGACCTTTTATAAAAACAGGGACCCCAGGTTCTACGAGACCATTGCGTATAATGGCTGCAACTGGGGGCTGAATGGTAACTCGACCTATCGTCTATGGACCTATTTCTACCCCAACACCAAGAGCAGTCCTACCAAGACAGCGAGCACCGAGACTTCGGCGAGTTCGTCCGGGTTCTATCTGCGCAAGGGTGTGGACCCGACGCTGACGCTGGCGTCCATGCAGAATGCCGGTACCGACTGGATCGAGATGCGGTATGCGGAGGTTCTGCTGAACCAGGCCGAGGCTGCTGCGGAAATTGGTAATCTGGGACAAACGCAGGAGGCCTATCAGAATCTGATCGCTATCCGCAAGCGGGCGGGTATCGATGCGGGTACGGATGGACTTTACGGGCTGACTGCGGGGATGACCCATGACCAGATGATCAGTGCGATTATGTTTGAGCGCAGGATCGAGCTGGCTTTCGAAGGCAAGCGCTACTGGGACCTGCGCCGCCGCAAGCTGCTGGAGAGCACGCTTAACGGGACTATGCGAAACAAGATGGTGGTTACGCTGAATGACAATAAGTCTTATACCGACTATATCCTGACTACGAGAGACAATAAGCGCGAATACGAGCCTGGACAATCTGTACACGACGAGTTTTACCGTGTCGATACAGACGGCGGATACGTATAAGCTGAATGTGCAGAGTGCGGATTATTTCTTTGGGATCCCCCTGAGCTCGCTGCAGAATAATGCGAATCTGCAGCAGAATAACACGTGGGGTGGGCCGTTCGATCCGTTGAAGTAAGGGCGCCCTTTGGGCGCCTGTGTAGAGGATTTTATTTAAATTACAGATACTCATGAAGAAGAACCGTTTTTGATCGCTGCCATTACCGCCTCGCTGGGGATATGTCATCCGGTGATGGCACAGTATCCGGATATTCCGCCCGATGTGAAGGCGGAGGCTGATGCCATGCTGAAGGAGACTTACCGGAGGAGTGATTCTGCCTGGCAGGTAGCTTTTCCGATTGTCGACAATGACGCCAGGCACGGGAAGCCGTATGTTCCCTGGGCGGCCCGGCCGACGGATCTGCCTCAGTCTTCGCTGCTGGCATTTCCCGGTGCGGAGGGCGGCGGCGCTTACTCTTTGGCGGGCATGGCGGAAAGGTCTATGTGGTGACGTCGCTGGCGGACTCGGGTCCCGGGACGCTGCGCTGGGCATGTGAGCAGGGTGGGGCGCGGATCATCGTTTTTAACGTAGCGGGTATCATCCGTATCAAGAGCCCGATCATCGTGCGGGCTCCTTATGTTACCATCGAGGGTCAGTCGGCTCCCGGCGACGGGATTTGCGTAGCGGGAGAGTCGTTCTGGATCAACACGCATGATGTCGTCATCCGGTATATGCGGTTCCGTCGGGGCGAGACGAATGTCGGACGCCGGGACGATGCACTGGGCGGGAATCCTGTAGGGAATATCGTTTTGGACCATGTGTCCACGAGCTGGGGGCTGGATGAGAATATGTCGTTGTACCGTCATATGTACGACCCGATGGATGGTTCGAAGGAGGAGAAGCATGGGACGGTGAATATCACGATCCAGAACTGTATATCGGCGGAGTCGCTGGATACCTGGAACCATGCTTTTGGAACGACGATGGGTGGTGAGAACTGTATGCTGGTGCGCAATCTATGGGCAGACAATACGGGCCGCAATCCTTCGGTGGGCTGGAACGGGATATTCAATTTTGTGAACAATGTGGTGTTCAACTGGCATCACCGGTCGATGGACGGGGGGGACTATACCAGTCTGTTCAATATTGTCAACAACTATTTCAAGCCGGGACCTGTTACGCCGAAGGATGAGGCGGTGGGGCACCGGATCCTGAAGCCGGAGAGCGGCAGGAGCAAGCTGAAGGCGAAGTATTTCGGTCGTTGTTATGTGAACGGGAATATCATGGAGGGTTATCCGGAGATCACGAAGGACAACTGGGCCGGGGGTGTACAGGTGGAAGAGCTGAAGGATGCCGGTCCGTATAAGGACTATATGAAAGTGGACAAGCCTTTCCCGATGGCGGCGGTGAAGATATTGCCGGCACAGGAGGCATTTAATTTTGTATTGACGAATGTAGGCGCTACATTGCCCAGGAGGGATGCGGTAGACGCGCGGGTAGTGGAACAGGTCCGTACGGGTAAAATAACTTATAAGGACGTGAATACCGATACCCTGCCTCAATTTCATGTTCGTAAATTGCCAAAGGATTCCTACAAGCTGGGGATTGTGACGGACGTCTTCGAGGTGGGTGGTTATCCCGTCTATCAGGGGACGCCATACAAGGATTCCGACAATGACGGATTGCCTGATGAGTATGAGGTCAAGCATGGGCTGAATCCTAAGGACCCGCTGGATTCCGCAAAGCCTGCTGTTAACGGCGGGGGTTATTCGAAACATAGAAGTCTATCTCAACACGCTGGCTTTGAGAGGTGAAAAGCCTATAAAGTAATGAAATTCATATATGCATTTGTCGCAGGTGCTTTCTTATTCGGACCCGTGACAGCTCAAAAGAAGCCTAGAGCCTTCTGAGCCGCCTTCTCCTGTTGCGGCTAAGGGTGGCACACCTGGTGTATACCCCTGATGACAGGGGGGATCAAATTCCTAGACTTTTCTTTTAGTGGATACAAGGGAGGAGACTCCGTGATACCCATCAGTGCCCGAGTTCGCGTCGTGATCCAGCGTATGGATGGCGACGCGACTTTTGCTATTCAGCGGGCGCTGGACTATGTGGCCGGTTTGCCGATGGATGAGTCTGGGCTGAGGGGGCCGTGCTGCTGGGACGGGGTATTTTCCGTCTCCGGCGGACTTGTGATGAGTGCGTCCGGTGTTGTGCTTCGTGGTAGTGGGATGGGAGAAGGCGGGACGGTGTTGGTTGCAGCGGGTACGGACCGGAGGACGCTGATCCGGGTGGCCGGTGGCGGTGGCCGTGAGGTGGGGAAGGAGGTGGACGTGACGGACGGTTACGTTCCGGTGGGTTCGCGGGTGTTGCATGTTGCCGGCGGGTTGCGTGTGGGCGCCGCGGTACTTGTACACCGGCCGTCTACGGAGGATTGGATCAAATTATTGGGGATGGAAAGTTTTGGCGGTGGTATTTCGGCGCTGGGCTGGAAGCCTGGTCAGCGGGATATTTACTGGGATCGCCGGGTCGTGGCGGTGAACGGGGATGCGGTGACGCTGGACGCGCCGATAACTACGGCGCTGGATGCGGCGTATGGGGGGAAGGTGGCTGTGTATCAGTGGGATCAGCGGATAACGAATGTGGGAGTGGAGAATCTGCGTCTACGGTCGGAATACGATAAGAATAATCCGAAGGACGAAGCGCATAGCTGGATGGCGATCACGATGGAGAACGTGAGTGATGCGTGGGTCCGGCAGGTAGTCGCCGAGCATTTTGCGGGTTCGGCGGTGGATGTGCTGGAGACGGCGAACAGGGTGACGGTAGAAGACTGTAAGTATCTGGCGCCGGTGTCCGAGATTGGCGGGCAGCGGCGAAATGCTTTTATAACCTCCGGGGGGCAGACGCTGATGCAGCGGCTGTATTCCGAGCGGGCTTTTCATGATTTTTCTGTTGGGTATTGCGCGCCTGGTCCCAATGCGTTTGTGCAGTGTCAGTCCTTTTATCCTTATGGGATGAGCGGGGCTATCGACAGTTGGGCGTCGGGGGTGTTGTTTGATGTGGTGAATGTGGACGCGCAGGTGCTGGGATTCGGGAACAGGGAGCAGGACGGGCAGGGCGCGGGATGGTGTGCGGCCAACAGTCTGTTCTGGAACTGTACGGCGGCGCGGATCAACTGTTATCGTCCGCCGGGTGCGCAGAACTGGTCTTATGGTTCGTGGGCGCAGTTTGGCGGTGATGGATACTGGAATGAGTCGAATGCGGTGATACAGCCGAGGAGTTTTTATTATGCGCAGTTGGGAGAGCGGCTTGGGGCGGCAGCTTCGGGCCGGGGCCAGATATTGCCAATCGAGACCGAGGCGTCGAGCAGTCCTACTGTAGCGCAGGCTGCGGCGCTGATCGCGTTGTCGAAGAAGCCGAGGGTGCAGATGACGGAATGGATCGACCAGGCGGCGCATCGGAATCCGATACCGGTGGATGCAGGGGGTGAGGCTATTCCTTTTTCGAAGGTTCCGGTGTACACGACGCCTGTGGTGATCAAGCCGGCGGCGATGAAGGTAGTGAATGGCTGGCTGACCCGGGGCGCAGTACTGGTGGGTCGACGTTATAATGAGCCGTGGTGGATGGGGAATGTGCGTCCTTATGGGATTGCGGAGGCAAAGCCGGCGATCACGCGCTGGGTACCGGGCAGGACGGGGACGGGGTTGACGGATGATTTGGCTGCGGCTACGGATGAGATGCGGGAGAAGCATGTTGTCGCGCTGGAACATAACTATGGGTTGTGGTACGACCGGAGGAGGGATGACCACGAGCGGATCAGGAGGATCGACGGCGATGTGTGGCCGCCTTTTTACGAGCTGCCTTTTGCGCGGAGCGGGAAGGATACGGCGTGGGACGGGCTTAGCAGGTATGACCTGACGAAGTACAATCCCTGGTACTGGTCGAGGCTCCGGAAGTTTGCGGACTTTGCCGATCTGAAGGGGTTGGTCCTGGTACACCAGAACTATTTTCAGCACAATATTATCGAGGCGGGTGCGCACTATGCGGATTTTCCGTGGCGGCCGGCGAACAATATCAACAATACGGGATTCCCGGAGCCGCCGCCGTTTGCGGGGGACAAGCGGATCTTCATGGCCGAGCAGTTCTATGATACCTCGGATGCGGTGAGAAAGAAGATACACAGGGCTTTTATCCGAAAGTGTCTTGCGAATTTCGAGGGGAATAGCGGGGTGATCCAGGAGTTGGCGGCGGAATTCACGGGGCCGTTGCATTTTGTGGATTTTTGGCTGGACAATATCCGGGTGTGGGAGCGGGAGAAGGGCGTAAAGGAGATTGTCGGTCTTGCGACGACGAAGGACGTGCAGGATGCGGTGTTGAAGGACCCGGCCAGAGCCGCGGTGGTGGATGTGATCGATATCCGGTACTGGTATTATCAGGAGGATGGGAAGGCCTATGCGCCGCTGGGTGGTCAGAGTCTGGCGCCGCGGCAGCATGAGCGGCTGCTTAAGCCGAAGCGTCCGTCTTTCGAGCAGGTATACAGGGCTGTCAGCGAGTACCGTCGTGCGTATCCTTCGAAGGCGGTGATGTATTCGGCGGAGGGGGTGATAATTTCGGATGGGCGGTGTTTATGGGTGGGGGTTCGCTGGCGAATATCCCTGTGACCGATGCCGCGTTTCTGACGGCTGCGGCGCGGATGGCGCCGGTTGATCTGCCGGGGAGCCCGAAGGGGGTGTATGCGTTGGGAGATGGGAAGGGGGATTATATTATCTATGTGGCTTCGGGGGCAGAGGAGCCTAAACTGGAGGGTAAGGTGCACCGCATCGATGCGAGGGTTTTGTGGATTGAAAAATGATCGACATGAGAAGAAGAGTTTTGTTTTTACTGATATTTTGTTTGTTCGCGGGGGTGGTGACGCCGCAAGGGTTTCCTGTCGGCACTGCTCCATCGGGTGAGCCGGCTCTGCCGGCTCTAAGGGTGTCCGCGAATAAGCGGTTCTTCATGACTGCCGACGGAAAGCCTTTCTTTTGGCTGGGGGATACGGGGTGGTTGTTGCTGAGCAGGCTTGGGCGGGAGGATGCGGACAAGTATCTGGAGGACCGGAAGAAGAAGGGGTTCAATGTGATCCAGGTGATGGTGGTGCATGGGCTGGGGGATGTCGATGCGAATGGGGACAGTGCATTGGTTGCTAAAAATCTGGCAAAACCAAAGGATATTCCCGGCGGATACTGGGATAATCTGGAATATGTGATCGATAAGGCCGGGGAGAAGGGGATCTATATAGCGCTGGTGCCGGTGTGGGGCGGTGTGGTGAAGCAGGGGAAGATCGGTCCGGCTATCGGAAAGGCATATGCGCAGTTCCTTGCGGCTCGGTATCGCCGGAAATCGAATATCGTCTGGATGAATGGCGGGGATATCAGGGGGTCGGACTATCGGGATACGTGGAATGCGATCGGGGCGACTCTCCGGGCGCAGGACCCGGGTCATCTGATCACCTATCACCCGTTCGGCAGGACCTCTTCGTCCGAGTGGTTTCATCAGCAGGCATGGCTGGATTTCAACAGTGTGCAGTCGGGGCATCGCAGCTATGAGCAGGATACCGCTGTGGGCGAGCATAATTATGGCGAAGACAACTGGAGGTATATACAGGCGGACTATCGGCGCAGGCTGGTGAAGCCGGTGCTTGATGCGGAGCCTTCGTATGAGGGGATACCGCATGGGCTGCACGATACGACGCAGGAGCGCTGGGGTGCCGATGATGTTCGTCGATATGCGTACTGGTCGGTGTTTGCGGGCGCGTGCGGGTTTACCTATGGCGACAATTCCGTGATGCAGATGCTGCGTCCGACGGACAAGGGCAGTGCGTATGGGGCGAAGGAATTTTGGTTTGACGCCATCAATGACGCGGGGGCGGGACAGATGGGGTTTCTGAAGCGGCTGGTGTTGTCGAAGCCTTATTTCGAGCGGAGGCCGGATCAGTCGCTGGTTGTCAATCAGGGATCGAAGTATGACTATGCTGCCGGTACGAGGGGTGCGCAGTACGCCTATGTGTATACATATACGGGTCGCCGGCTGGTGATCAATCCTTCGGGACTGGGGCTGGCGCAGGTGGAGGCTTCGTGGTTTAGTCCTAGGGATGGGAGTTATCATATGATCGGGCTGTTCCCGGGAAAAAAGGAATTTTCTGTCGATCCGCCGGGCAGGCCTGCGCCGGGGAATGACTGGGTGCTGGTATTGGAGAAGCCCGGGCCGCATGCTTATCTGTTCACGTCGTTCCGCGAACCTGCGGTGGACGGGCTTTATTTTCTGGCGAGCGGCGACGGGAAGCACTGGACGGATCTTGGAGGGTCGTGGCTGAAGCCGGCGATCGGCGAGAAGAAGCTGATGCGTGATCCTTCGATGGCGCAGGGGCCGGACGGGGTCTGGCATCTGGTGTGGACGAGCGGATGGAATGGGGACAAGGGATTTGGATATGCCGACTCGAAGGATCTGATACACTGGAGCGAGCAGCGGTATATACCGGTGATGGAGGGGGAGAAGGATGCGTTTAACGTTTGGGCGCCGGAGATCTTCTATGAGAGGGATAGTGCGCAGTTTATTATCGTGTGGGCCACGACGATACCGTACCGGTTTCCGAAGGGGCTGGAGGATGAGAAGAACAATCATCGGCTGTATTGTACTACGACGAAAGATTTTAGGACGTTTGCTCCGACGCGGCTGTTCTTCGATCCGGGCTATAGTTCGATCGATGCGATGATCGTGCAGCGGGGGGATCATGATTTCGTGTTGGTTTTTAAGGATAATACGAGGCTGCAGCGGAATGTTAAGGTGGCTTTTAGTGCAAGCGCGTCGGGGCCGTATGTTCGCGACTCGAAGGCGTTTACTCCGGAGTTTACGGAGGGGCCGACGGTGGCGGAGGTTGGCGGTGGTGCGCCGGCCGGGAAGGTGTATTATATTTATTTCGACAGCTACAGGGAGAAGAAATATGGGGCGGTTAGGACTTCGGATTTCAGGAGTTTTACCGATGCGTCGGATGAGGTCTCGGTGCCGTTGGGGCATAAGCATGGGACGGTGGTTTCCGCGGATTGGGGGATAGTTGAAAAATTATTAAAAGAAAGACATGAGCACACGCCGTGATTTTATAAAGACTGCTTCGTTAGGACCATTGGTCGTTCCTGAAATAGAGTTTGGGAAGAAGAAGGTCAGGTTGTCCGGGGGAGAGGTGATCCTTTTTCAGGGAGATTCGATCACGGATGCGAGGAGGAAGAAGGACGACAAGGAGCCGAACAGTTCGCCGGCGCTGGGGGTGAGCTATCCATTTTTTGCCGCGGGTGAATTGTTGTACAGGGCGCCGGAAAAAGACTTTAAGATCTATAACCGCGCGATCAGCGGCAATAAGGTGTATCAGTTGGCGGATCGGTGGGATGTGGATTGTCTTGACCTGAAGCCGACGGTGCTGAGTATCCTGGTGGGGGTGAATGATTTCTGGCATACGCTGGTCAACGGGTATAAGGGAACGGTGCAGACTTACAGGGATGACTATAAGAAATTACTGGACAGGACGAAGAAGTCGTTGCCTTCGGTGAAGCTGGTCATCGGGGAGCCGTATGCGGTGAAGGGGGTGAAGGCGGTGGATGGTAGATGGTATCCGGGTTTCCCGGAGTATCAGCAGGCGGCGCGGGAGATTGCTGATGAATATGGAGCGGCTTTTATTCCGTATCAGGAAGTTTATGATAAGGCTATGAAGTCGGCGCCCGGAAGTTACTGGACGGCGGACGGGGTGCATCCGACGATGGCGGGGGCGAAGTTGATGGCGGAGGCGTGGATGAAGGTGGTGAGTTTTTTGCTGGTGCTGGTGTTTGGGGTTGGGATAGTTCGGGCGCAGGATGGGGTACACTATAGTGGAACGACGATATCGAATGTGGACTATCATCATGGGCGAGCTGGCGCCGGTGGTGGGCGTGCATAATATTCAGGTATTCCGGGCGAACAGGAGCACCCTGAACTGGCGGAGGATTCCGGGTGGACCTATAACCATGCGCCGATGCTGGCGTACTGGAACAGAAAATTTTATCTCGAATATCTGAGCGACAAGGTGGGGGAGAGTATACCGCCGGGACAGACGCTGCTGCTGACTTCGGATGACGGGTCTGTCTGGACGAAGCCGAAGGTGCTTTTTCCACCGTACAGGGTGCCCGACGGAACGACGAAGGAAGGGCATCCGGGAGTAGCTAAGGACCTGTTTGCGGTGATGCACCAGCGGATGGGGTTTTATGTTTCGAAGAAGGGGCGGTTGCTGGCGCTGGGGTTTTATGGCATCTGTCTGGACCCGCATGATGACCCGAATGACGGACTGGGTATCGGAAGGGTGGTCCGGGAGATAAAGGCGGATGGCGAGCTGGGGACCGATCTATTTTATTCATTATAATCCGGCGTGGAGTGCTTCCAATACTTCATATCCCTATTATACTTCGAGCAGGGACAGGGGTTTTGTGGAAGACTGTAACGAGCTGATGGCGACGCCGCTGATGATGATGCAGTGGGTGGAGGAAACGGACAGGAAGGACCCGCTGATCCCATTGCACAAGGACTATAAGGCTTTTAATTTTTATCATCTGCCGGATGGAAGGGTAGTGGGGTTGTGGAAGAATGCACTGACCTCGATCAGCAGGGACGAGGGGAAGACCTGGTCGTCTGTGGGGAGGGCGCCGCATTTTGTCAACGCCAATGCGAAGATCTGGGGGCAGAAGACGTCGGACGGGAGCTATGCGGTCGTGTACAATCCGTCGGAGTTCAGGTGGCCGCTGGCTATTTCGACGAGCAAAGATGGGCTGGACTATACCAATTTGCTGCTGGTGGAGGGTGAAATATCGACTGCGCGGTATGGCGGCGCTTATAAGAACTATGGTCCGCAGTATACGCGGGGTATTATCGAAGGGAATGGCGTTGCGCCGGACGGGAATATGTGGATCGCGTATAGTATGAATAAGGAAGATATCTGGGTGGGGACGATACCTGTGCCGGTGACTTCTGTGGCGGATAAGGACGCGGATGATGTGTTCGACCGGCTGCCGGCGGGGAAGGAGCTGAAAGACTGGAATGTGTATAGTCCGTTGTGGGCGCCGGTGCGTATCGGGAAGGACGCGCATGGGGCGCGTTGTCTGGTGTTGAAGGACGAGGATCCGTATGATTTTGCGAAGGCGGAACGGGTATTTCCGGTGGCGAGGCAGATGCAGGTGGAATTTGCGGTGACGCCGGCGCAGGCCGACCGGGGGCAGCTGCAGATAGAGGTGCAGAGCGAGCAAAACCTGCCTGCTATGCGGTTGAGCTTTGAGCCGGACGGGAATCTGATCGCGAAGGCGGGCGCCAGGGTGAAGAACGTATTGAAGTATGGTGCGGGACAGACCTACGTGGTGAAGCTCTCGCTGAATATGGATACGAGGATGTATACCGTGAATGTGAACGGGAAGGAAATGTTCACGCAGCTGTTTTTTGCTCCGGTGCCGGCTTTCGGGCATATCGTATTCCGTACGGGTGAGGCGCGGCGATATCCTGGGGCGGAGTCGCCGGCAGAGGCGTGGGAGGATGTTCAGCATGCGGGGGATAAGGTGCCTGCGGCGGAGTATTGTATTTCGTATTTGAAAACGAGTAAATGAGAATTAAAGGGATCATAGGGTTTGTTTTTTTATGGGGAGTGGCTTTGGGGCAGGAGAAAGCTGTACCTGCTACGCAGGTGACGGCCGTAGGTGGTTTTGTTGGTGGAAGACTTGAAAAGAATAGGGATAATTTTTTGAAGACATTTCCGATAGGGAATTATGTGACGATGTTGGAGGAGCGGAAGCATACTGCGTGGGACTGGAGGCAGGGCGAGCAGCCGGGGAAGCTGGCTGGAGTCGGCGATTTTGACGGCTGCGCGGACGAAGGATGTTGCCCTGGAGCGGGAGGTGCGTGAGATGTTTGAGCGGATGCTGAAGGCGCAGTCGGCGGACGGGTATCTGGGAGTCAGTAAGAAGCCGTTGCGGGGGATGGATGCGTATGAATTGTATTTTACGCAAGCATGCGTTGCTGACGGCCTATGAGGTGTGGAAGGATCGTCGCGGACTTGTTGCGGCCAGAAGGTTGGGGGATTATTTTTTGAATCATATCGGCCCGGGGAAGGAAGAATTCTGGCCGTCTCCTGTGCATGCTCCGGACAATAAGGGCACGGTATTGAAGGGGACGATGCATTCGGAGATTGCGGGGCATAGTATACATTATTCGTGGGAGGGGAGTTTGCTGATCGATCCGATGATGAGACTCTATCAGCTCGAGCGGGGACCGGCGATATTATGACTGGTGCAAATGGGTGGTGGGGAATATAGACAAATGGAGTGGCTGGGACGCTTATTCTAATTTAGACAAGGTGGCCGATGGTGTCATGGGGATCGACAAGGTGCAGCCCTATGTGCATACTCATACCTTTCAGATGAATTTTCTGGGGTTGTTGCGGATGTATGAGGTGAGTGGAGATACGAACTATCTGAGGAAGGTGGTGGGGGCGTGGAAGGATATTGCGAGCCGGCAGTTGTATATAACGGGTGGGGTTAGTGTGGGTGAGCACTATGAAAAGGATTATATCAAGCCGTTGACGGGGGAGATGATGGAGACCTGTGCTACGATGTCGTGGATACAGTTGTCGGAGTATCTGCTGGAGCTGACGGGGACCCGAAGTATGCGGATGCGATCGAGCGGATCTGCTTTAATCAGGTGTTTGCGGAGCAGACGATCGATGGGGATGCCAGTCATTATTTTACGCCGCCGAATGGGGTGGTGCCGAGGGGATATTTCCGGGAGCCGGACTGTTGTATGGGGAGTGGGCATCGACTGATGTCGATGTTGCCGGGATTTATTTATGCGACGGGGGAAAAGAATGTTGCTCGGGGGGAAAAGAGTGTTGCGGCGGCGGGAAAGGGTTCCCCGGGGGATGTTTTCGTGAACCAGTTCATTCCGTCGACGGTGGTGTTGGGAGGGGTGCGGGTGGAGCAGCGGACGGAGTATCCTTCGGACGGAAAGATCGAGATCGGGATCGGGCCTGAGCGCGCTGCAGAGTTTGCGGTGCATGTTCGGGTGCCGGGGTGGTGTGTCAGGCCGGTGGTGAAGGTAAATGGTGTTGCGGCGGCTGGGGTTGAAGCGGGTAAATATGTGGTGGTGAAGAGGGTTTGGAAGAAAGGGGATAAGATCGAAGTGGAGCTGCCGATGCCGCTGGCCTGGGTGCGGCATGAACATTATTTGAAGACGTCGGACCGAAAACCATATAAGAACTCGCCAGATGCCGATGCTCCGTATGCGCTGGTGAGGGGACCGGTGGTCTATGCTGTGGATGATCTCTGGTACAAGGGGGACACGGCGGATTTTCGGGGGAGTATGGATAGTGTGAAGTATGTATTGGGTGATGTATCCGGATTTAAAACTGTCGGGGCAGGTCCGGGTATTTTGGGACCGGGGTATGAAGTGCCGGTTGTGCTTGGGAACGGAAGGCAGGTGGAGATGCCTGTGTATCCGTTTGCAAACATTGGGAAATGGTACCGGGATGCGGAGCATAAGCCGGACAGCAATGTGGCGGCGTGGAAATATGCGATATGGCTGAAGGGTGTGGCGCCGGTGAGTCTGTCGCTGCCGAAGATATTCGAAGACAATATGGTGTTGCAGAGAGGGGAAGAAGGTGCCTGTGTGGGGTGTTGCTTCGCCAGGCCGCTCCGTGACTGTGGAATTTGGTGGGATGGTGCGGACGGTGCAGGCGGGCAGGGCTGGAGAATGGCGGGTCGAGCTTGGGCCGCTGGATGCGTCTGCGATTGGGAGAGAGCTGTTGGTGCAGGATGATGCGGGGGAGACGGTGAAATTTAAAAATGTTTTAGTGGGTGAGGTGTGGTTGTGCAGCGGACAGTCGAATATGGAGTATACGATGCGGAAGAACAGCAAGTTCGATACGGTGGAGGAAGCGGGGGATGCGGAGATCAGATTGTTCCTGGTGGGGACGCATTACAGTAGGCGGGAGACGCGTGGTGTGTGGACTCCGGCTGTGGGTGAGGGGTTGCGTGCGTTCTCGGCGCCGGGGTATTTCTTTGCGAAGGAATTACATGATCGGTTGCACGTGCCTGTGGGGGTGATCGCGAATGCCGTGCCGGGGAGTGCGATAGAACCTTTTTTAGGGGATAGCGGTAAATTCTATACGACGATGGTGAAGCCTCTTGCTCCATATGGGATCAGGGGGTTTTGCTGGTATCAGGGAGAGACGAATTGTTTTGAGAACGATACGGTAGCCTATCCGGGTAAGATGAAGAAATTGATCGAGGGGTGGAGGGGAATCTGGGAGGGGGCTGATCTGCCTTTTTATTTTGTGCAGATAGCGCCTTTTTACTATTCGAAGAGCAGTGGTGGTAGCCAGGCGCATAGTGTGGAGTCAGAGGCCGATTTTTGGGGTGCGCAGGAGAAGGCGCTGGCCCTGCCGAATACGGGGATGGTGGTAACGTCCGATCTGGTGGATAGTTTGCAGGACCTGCATCCGGGGCATAAGCGCACGGTGGGGCGTCGGCTCGCACTGTGGGCGCTGGCGAAGGACTATGGGCAGGAGGTGGCGTATTCGGGGCCAGTGTTTAAGAGTTTGGTGGTGAAGGGAAGAAAGATCGGTTTGGTTTTTAATGAAGTTGGCAGCGGGCTGATTAGTCATAATGGAAAGGCGCTGGACTGGTTCGAGGTTGCGGGGCCTGACGGGAAGTTTGTTCCTGCGAAGGCGAAGATAGACGGGGGCGATAAGGTGGTATTGTCGTCCGGGGTGAAGGACCCGAAAGTGGTCCGGTTTGGATGGAATGAAGCGGCTCAACCTAATTTATTTAATAAGGAAGGATTGCCTGCGATGCCCTTCCGGGTAAATGTCGATTGATGAAAAGCACGATTTTTCTTATGTTGGTTTTTGGCTGTCTGGCGGCGGCCCGTGGTCAGGAGACGGAGAAGGTGTTTCTTTCGGGCACGGGCAGCGACCATACTGTCAACTGGCAATTCTATTGTACGGAGGGTCGTAATTCGGGTAAGTGGACGACGATTGCCGTGCCTTCCAACTGGGAAGCTGCAGGGGTTCGGGAAATACAACTATGGTCTGGACAAGGATTCGTTGCGGGGGCATGAGAAGGGGATATACAAATATTCGTTTGACGTGCCTGCGGGCTGGAAGGGGAGGAGGGTGAATATCGTTTTTGACGGGAGTATGACGGATACGGAGGTAAAGATCAATGGAAAGTCGGCGGGTAAGACGCACCAGGGGGTCTTTCTACCGATTTAAATACGATATATCGAAGCTGCTGCGGTATGGGGGGTCGAACAGGCTGGAGGTGACCGTTAGTAAGGAGTCTTCGAATAAGAGTGTGAATATGGCGGAGCGGCATTGTGATTTCTGGGTTTTCGGCGGGATCTACCGGCCGGTGTTCCTGGAGGCTTTGCCGGCGCAGCATATCGGTAGCCAGGCTCTTGACGCCCGGGCGGACGGGAGTTTTTCGGCGGTAGTGCGGCTGGAGGGTGTGACGAATGCCAATCAGCTGTCGGCGCAGGTGTATACGCTGGGCGGGGAGAAGATGGGAGCGCTTTTTTCCGCAGCTGTGCACTGGGGGGATACGGTGGCCAGGCTGAAGGCTAATTTTTGCGGCCGCTGACCTGGAATCCGGAGTCGCCGAATCTGTATAAAGTTGTGTATAGTCTTGCGGGCGCCGGGGGTGGTACACCGGGTCGAACAACGTTTTGGCTTCCGGACGGTGGAGCTGCGGGAGCGGGATGGCATCTATGTGAACGGGGTGAAGATAAAGTTCAAGGGGGTGTGTCGTCATTCATTCTGGCCGGAGACGGGCAGGGCGCTGAATAAGGCGCTGAGTCTGGAAGACGTCCAGCTGATCAAGGATATGAATATGAATGCGGTGCGGATGTCCCACTATCCGCCGGACGATCATTTTCTGGATGTCTGTGATTCGCTGGGGTGTTTGTGCTGGATGAACTGACGGGCTGGCATCATGCCTACGATACCGAAGTAGGGTCGGGGTTGGTGAAGGAGATGATCGAGAAGGACGTTAATCATCCGAGTATTGTTGTCTGGGACAACGGGAATGAGGGTGGATTTAATTTCGATCTGGACCCATTGTTCGACCGGTATGATATCCAGGGCAGGCCGCTGATCCATCCGTGGGCGGTGTTTCGGCATACCGATACGCAGCATTATATTAACTATGACTACGGCAATGAGACGTACTGGCATGGGCATGATATCGTATTTCCGACCGAGTTCCTGCATGGGTTGTATGATGGGGGGCATGGTGCGGGGTTGTCGGATTTCTGGGAGCTGATGTGGCATGAGCCGTTGTCGGCGGGTGGGTTTCTCTGGGATTTTTCGGATGAGGCGGTGGTGCGTCGCGACTGGCATGATTCGCTGGATACGGATAGGGACCATGGTCCGGACGGGATACTGGGGCCGCACAGGGAGAAGGAGGGAAGTTATTATGCGGTGAAGGAGGTTTGGTCGCCGGTGAAGATAGAGAGGAGGGAAGTGACGGCGGCGTTCGATGGGAGGTTTGCAGTTGAGAACAGATATTTTTATACGAATCTGAAGGAGTGCCGGTTTTCGTGGAGGTTGGTGAAGACGCTGGGGGTTTCGGCGGCTGCGGAGCCAGGGACTGCGGGAGCGGTGGATGCACCGGATGTGGCTCCTGGGGCGAAGGGGACGATCGTGTTATCGTTGCCGGCGAACTGGAGGACGTATGATGTGCTGGGGCTGGTGGCTACGGATAAGTTTGGCAGAGAGATTTATAGCTGGACCTGGCCGATCGTGAGACCTGATGTGGTCGCGGCGAGGATGGTGGATACGGTAGGTATCGGGACGGCGTCGGTTGGTGGGGAGGACAGCTCGTATTGTATTGTCGGCGGGTGGCGTGAAGGCCTGGTTTGGGAAACAGTCGGGTTTGCTTCGGAAGGTGGAAAATGGGAAGGGGAGGATTCCTTTTCTGATGGGCCGACGCTGGCGATGGGATCAGGCGTGTTTGTGGCTTTGCAGCAGCGGATGGAGGGGAGGAATGCGGTGATCGAGGTTAGTTATGCGAAGCAGAGTATTACAGAGAAATTGAGGTGGACGATGTATCCGTCGGGCTGGCTAAAAATGGAGATCCATTATTTCCGCCGGAATATGACTATGATCTGCTGGGTGTTAATTTCTCCTATCCGGAAAGCGGTGTCAGGGGGATCCGGTGGATGGGCGATGGTCCGTACCGGGTGTGGAAGAACAGGGAGCAGGGGGTGACGCTTGGGGTATGGGATAAAGTCTATAACAATACTATCACGGGGCAGGGCGGGTGTGTCTATCCGGAATTCAAGGGCTATTTCTCGGATTTTTACTGGATGCGGATGGATGGGGCGGGGCAGCCGTTCACGGTGGTGTGTGCTAACGAGGATGTGTATCTGAGGCTGTTCACTCCTGCGGAACCGGTAAAGACCTATAATACTGCGCCGGCTTTCCCGGGTGGGAATATCTCTTTTATGCAGGGGATACCGGCGATCGGGACGAAGTCGCAGAAGCCGGAGCGTGCTGGGGCCTTCGGGGGCGAAGAACATGTATTATGATTATGGAAGGAGTGGGGACTATGCAAAGGTGATCGGGTTGTATTTTGATTTTTCGGGTAAATAGATGAAGGGAAAATAAATGAGGTATCGCTGGTACTATATTATTGTTTTTTTGCTTGGAACGGACCTGTGGTTGCGCAGAAGGCTGAGGGGTTGACGTGTGAGCAGCGGATCGATCCGCTGGGCATCGATGTGGCCCGTCCGCGGTTGGGCTGGAGGGTAATGGCGGACAGGCAGACGGCGTACCAGGTGGTGGTCCTGGGTGAGAAGGAGAGCTATGGAATTCGGGGAAGGTGGAGGGTAGTCAGAGCTGGATGGTGCCTTATGGGGGAAAGGCGTTGGAGAGCAGAGAAGTCTGCCGGTGGAAGGTGAGGGTTTGGACGGCTGCGGGGGAGAGTCCGTGGAGTGAGGAGGGGAGGTGGACGATGGGGTTGCTGAATGCGTCGGACTGGAAGGCGAAATGGATCGGGTATGACGGGGGATTTTCGTGGGACAGTGTATCGAAGTTCTCGAGGTTGTCGGCGAGATATTTCAGGAGAAGATGGTATTCTGATAAGGGTATTCGGAGTGCGACTTTGTATATCGCGGGGCTGGGGCATTATGAGGTAAGGGTGAATGGAGCGCCGGTGGAGAAGGATTTAGTGTTGGCTCAGGCGCCGACGGACTATACCCGGTCGGTGTTGTACAGAACGTTTGAGGTGCCCTGCCGTCGGGGGAGAATGTGATCGATGTGGTGCTGGGTAACGGGCGGTTCTTTACGATGCGTCCGAAGTACAAGCCGAAGAAGATAAAGGAATTTGGGTTCCCGAAGTTGTTGTTGCAGCTGGAGCTGGAAGATAGCAGCGGGAGGCGACGGACGATCGTCAGCGATACGAGCTGGAGATTTACGGCGGATGGGCCGATACGGTCGAATAATGAGTATGATGGGGAGGAGTGTGATGCCAGGAAGGAATTGAAGGACTGGATGAAGCCGCAGGTTGTCGCGTCTCCTGGGGGAAGCGCTGCGGGCGCAGATGAATCCCGATATAGGGGTTCTGGATGTTATTCATCCGCAGCGGTTGTGGAAGGCGGGGGACAGCGTGTGGATGCTGGACATGGGGCAGAATATGGCGGGCTGGCTGAGGATGCGGGTTTCGGGGCAGCGGGGAACGGTGGTGCGTCTAAGGTTTGGCGAGACGCTGAAGGCGGATGGAGAATTGTATGTGGCCAATTTAAGGGATGCGAAGGCAACGGACGTATATACGTTGAAGGGAGAGGGGGTTGAGGACTGGAGACCAAGTTTTGTCTTTCACGGTTTTCGTTATGTGGAGGTAAGTGGTTATCCGGGAACGCCGCTAGCGGACGATTTTTCGGGGGAGGTTGTTGGGGATAAGATGGAGGGGGCTGGTAAGATAGAGACTTCGGATACGATCCTGAATAAGATATTGAAGAATGCGTGGTGGGGGATCAGTGCAAACTATAAGGGGATGCCGGTGGATTGTCCGCAGCGCAATGAGCGGATGCCCTGGCTGGGGGACAGGGCGACAGGCTCGCTGGGGGAGAGTTATTTCTTTGGCAACGGGATGTTGTACGCCAAGCTGGCTGGATGATATCGAAGAGTCGCAGAAGCCGGACGGGCAGCTGCCGGATGTTGCGCCTGCTTACTGGAATTATTATAGTGATAATATGACCTGGCCGGGAGTGTATCTGATGGTCGCGGATATGTTGTACAGGCAGTACGCGGATGAAGCGCCGATCAAAAAGCACTATGCTTCGATGAAGAAGCTGGATGAATTATATGAGTACGAAGTATGAAGTGGACGGCATCATGACGAAGGACAAGTATGGTGACTGGTGTGTGCCGCCGGAGTCTCCGCAGCTGATCCATTCGAGGGATTCTTCCCGGATGACGGATGGGAAGCTGATCGCGACTGCGTATTACTATCATTTGCTGGGGTTGATGAAGGAGTTTGCGGGGATCTTGGGTTTTGCGGCGGATGCAGGGGAGTTTGGAGTGAAGGCGGAGAAGGTGAAAATGGCTTTTAATAAGCAGTTCTTTGACGCGGCAGGCGGGTGTTATTCCAATAATAGTGTCACGGCGAATTTGTTGCCTTTATATTTTGGGATGGTACGGGAGGATAAGAAAGAGGTGGTGTTTAAACATATCACGGATAAGGTCGGGCATATCAGCACGGGGGTGATCGGTACGCAGTGGCTGATGCGGGGGTTGACGGAGAATGGGAGGGCCGATCTGGCTTATAAGCTGGCTTCGAATACGGACTATCCGAGCTGGGGCTATATGGTGAAGCAGGGGGCTACGACGATCTGGGAATTGTGGAACGGGAATACGGCTGACCCGGCGATGAACTCGCAGAATCATGTGATGCTGTTGGGTGATCTGGTTACGTGGTGTTTTGAGGATCTGGGCGGGATAGCACCAGCAGCGCCGGGGTTCAGGAGGATCAGGATGAAGCCGGTGTTTCCGGCGGGGTTGAATTTGTGAAGGCTTCCTATACTACGCCGTATGGGGATGTCGTGAGTAACTGGAAGCGGGATGGTGGGGTGATCCGGTGGGATGTTAGGGTGCCGTGTAACGCGGAGGCGGAGGTTTGTCTGCCTTCGGGAGAGGGGGGCGTGGGTGGTCCGGGAAAGGTGGTTACTGTTGGTTCGGGGAACTATCATTATGAAATAAAATAAAGGATATGAGAATAGTTGCGTTTATTTTTTTGTGGTTTTGACGGCGGGTGTTAAGGCTCAGAAGGCTGCGGAGTGGGTCGGGTCGCTGAAGCTGGGAGATACGGCGAAGGAGAACCGTCTGACGGCGGTGCTGGAGCAGCATCTGCGGGCGGTGAAGATGTATAATGACGAGCATGTGCCAATGCCGAAGTCGGCTCATGACAGTCTGATGAACGGGTTGAGGAAGGACCTGCCCGATTCGCAGGTGAATAAGATATTGGATAAGTATACGGTGGGCAAGGTGGATTTTACTTTACGTGGCTATAAGGCGATCGTGCCTGATCTGACGCCGCAGGAGGAATCTGTGATCCGGAAGAATCTGGAGAAGGCGAGGGAGGAGGCGATGGATGTGAAGAATATGAAGCAGATATCGGCGGTTTTTGAGATATACAAGACGAAGAATGAGCAGTATCTGAACTCGAATGGGAGGAACTGGCATGAGTTGTTCAAGGCGTATGTGAACGAGGTGAAGAGAAAGAAGGTGATTGTGGCGGAGGAGTTCCTTTATGATACGGCGGCTTTTCCGGAGTGTCATGCTGCGACTATTGCAGAGACGCCGGGGGATTGGTGGCGGCGTATTTTGGGGGGACTAAGGAGCGGAATCCGGATGTGTGTATTTATGTCAGCAGGAAGGCGCAGGGGGCGAAGGTGTGGACGGCGCCGGTGAATGTGGCGAACGGGGTGCAGGGGAATGGAGGTAAGGAGAATGGTGCCCGGGGAGCGGGGGGTAAGGGGACTGTGGTCCGGTATGCGTGTTGGAATCCGGTGTTGTATCAGATATCGGCCGGCGATCTGTTGTTGTATTATAAGGTGGGGCCGAGTCCCGCGAAATGGAAGGGGTGGCTGATCCGGTCGAAGGATGGAGGTGCGAGCTGGTCGAAGCCGGTGGCTTTGCCGGAGGGGTTTCTGGGGCCGATCAAGAACCAGCCGGTTGCGTTGAGCAATGGCAGTCTGATCTGTCCGACGAGTGTGGAGGATGGGGGATGGAAGATCCACTTCGAGCTGACGACGGATGGGGGTAAAACCTATACGATGGGGGGTGCGGTGCCTGCTGCCGCGGACCTGAAGGCGATACAACCAACCATATTATTGCATAAGGACGGTACGATCCAGGCGCTGAGCCGGAGTCAGAACAGGGCGATCCTTTCGACCGAGTCGAAGGATGGCGGTGCCAGCTGGTCGGCGCTGGAGGCTACTGCATTGCCCAATAACAATTCGGGTATCGATGGGGTCACGCTGGCGGATGGCCGTCAGTTACTGGTGTATAACCACGCATTGCCGCCGGCGGGTGAGACGAAGGGAGAAAGGTCGCCGCTGAATGTGGCTGTTTCTCCGGATGGGAAGGACTGGTATGCGGCGCTGGTGCTGGAGGATGACCATACGGGTCAGTATTCTTATCCTTCCGTGATCCAGTCGAAGGATGGGATGGTACATATCGTTTACACTGGCACAGGAAGAAGATCAAATATGTGGAGGTGGACCCGTCGAAGCTGGAGTTGAAAAAATCGAGAATGGAGTATGGCCGGAAACGGTTAAAAAATAAAAAGGAGGTCTTATGACTACGCTTGAAAAAAAGTTTGTTCCGGTGATGATCACTCCCTTCAATCTGAAGGCGAAGGTGGATCTGGACGTTGTGTCGACGCTGGTGGAGTTCTATCTGGCGGCAGGAGTCAAGGGATTTTTCGCGAACTGTCTCAGCAGTGAGATGTACAGTATCAGCGAGGACGAACGGCTCGAGCTGACCCGGCATGTCGTTCGGGTAGTGGACGGCCGGGTGCCGATAGTGGCGACGGGATCGTTTGGCCTGACGATCGAGGACAAGGCAGATTTCGCCGGCCGGATCTATGATACGGGTATCGATGCGGTCATCCTGATCACCGGTCACTACGCCAATGTGGAGGACGGCGACAGTGTTCTGTTGCGCAATTTCGAGAAGATGTTCCGGCTGACGAGGAATATTCCGATGGGGCTTTACGAGTGTCCGGCGCCGTATAAACGGATCATTTCACCGGAAGTTTTTAAAACACTTCTGGGGACGGGGGAGGCTGGTGTATCATAAAGATACGTCTATTGAGCTGGAGCAGGTGAAGGCCAAATTAGATGTATTGAAACTGGGTGATTATGGCCTCGAGTTCTATGACGCGCATACGCCGAATGCGATGTATTCGCTGCAGATGGGTGCGAAGGGGATGTCTTCGATCTCGGGGAATTTTTATCCGGAGATACTGGTCTGGATGGTGGAGCATGCGAATGATCCGGACAGGCAGGAAGACGTGCGTTGGCTGCAGGGCGAGCTGAGCCGGGTAGACCCGCTGATACATGTCGCTTACCCGATGAGCGCCAAGTATTTTTTGCAGAAGCGGGGGTTGCCGGTGCGTACGATCAGCAGGGCGCATGCCCTGGAGCTGACTGTGCAGCAGAAGCAGGTGCTAGACGATATTCACTATAGTTTTTTTGGGTGGTGTGAGCGGCTGGGTATTCAGCCGGTGCAGACGGGGAAACTGATCAAAAACAAAATGCCGTTAGATCCGCCGATATGATGACGATTTATTTTCCGGGAAAGTTAGTTTTTGGCAATGGGGTGATTGGGGGATTGGTGGAGGAGGTGCTGCGGCTGGCGCCGCAGCGGGTGTTTGTTTTGACGATCGAGCCGTTGGTTGATCTCGTGAGGAGTTTTGATTTTGAGGGGATCAGCGTAACTATTTATACGGGTATTGTTGCGGAGCCGAGCTATGAAGACTTTTATGAGGTGATGAGGGACGCGGAGGCTTTTGATCCGGATGTGATTATAGGGATCGGAGGTGGAAGCGTGCTGGATCTGGCCAAGATGGTGGCGGCGCAGCTGGGAAATGAGCAGGGGTTGGATCAGTGGGTCGGGATCGGGTTGCTGAAAGGAAGGGCCAGGAAGCTGGTTTGTGTTCCGACTACTTCCGGGACGGGAAGTGAGGTGTCGCCGAATGCGATATTGGTGGATGGCAGGGACAATCAGAAGAAGGGTTTTATCAGTCCTTTTCTTGTGCCGGATATTGTGTACGTCGATCCGTTGCTGACTGTGAGTGTACCGCCGGCTATTACAGCGGCTACGGGGCTGGATGCGCTGACGCACTGTCTGGAGGCTTATACGAATAAGTTTGCGCAACCTTTTATCGATATGTATGCGTTCGAGGGAATGCGGCTGATCGCCGCGAACCTGGTGCGGGCGGTGAAGCAGGGGGATGATGGGGAAGCGCGGTCGCAGGTGGCGATGGGGAGTCTGCTGGGGGGCTTTTGTCTGGGTCCGGTGAATACGGCTGCGGTGCATGCGCTGTCCTATCCGCTGGGGAGTAGTTATCATTTGCCGCATGGTCTGTCCAATGCGCTGCTGCTGCCCTATGTCATGGCATTCAATATTCCCGCGGCGGTGGACCGGTATGCAGATGTGGCTGTGGCGCTGGGTTGTGACCGGGATGGGGATGCGATGGCCACGGCGCTGAAGGGCGTTGAGAAGATCAGGCAGCTGATCCGCGAGTGCGGGATACCGGCGACACTCCGGGAGGTTGGAATAGCTCAGGAGGCGATTCCGGGGATGGCGGCGGATGCGATGAAGATCGTCAGGTTGCTCAAGAATAATCCGAGGCCTGTAGGGCTGGAGGATGCTATTGGTATTTATAAATCTGCGTATGAATAAGAAATATGGGGGTGTGGTCGTGCCGATGGTCACGCCGTTGAATGGGGACTATAGTCTGGATGTAGTTGCGGTGGAGCGGCTGCTGTTGTTGTTCCGTCAGCACGGGGTCCAGCCTTTTGTCCTGGGGACTACCGGCGAGGCGTCGTCGATGCCGGCGGGTTTGAAGCAGGAGTTTGTCCGGGTAGCGGGAAGGGTGAAAAAGGCAGGGGATGTATTGTATGTGGGGATTGGTTCGAATTGTCTGGCTGATTCGGTGGAGGCAGCGAAGTTTGCTTTTGGCGCGGGTGCGGACGTCGTAGTGGCGACCCTGCCGTCCTATTATATGCTGACGGAGGCGCAGATGGAAGGGTATTTCGAGCGGCTGGCGTCGCAGGCGGGCGGGCCGCTGATCATTTATAATATTCCGGCTACGACGCATCATACTATTCCGGTTTCGGTGATCGACAGGTTGAGTCACCATCACAATATTGTGGGGGCGAAGGATTCGGAGCGGAGTGAAGAGCGGCTGTCGGCGTCGCTAAAGCTGTGGTCGGGGCGTCGGGATTTCAGTCATTTCCTGGGCTGGACGGCGAAGTCTGGCGAGGCATTGCTTGGCGGCGGGGATGGGCTGGTGCCGAGTACGGCGAATTTTGCGCCGGCGCTGTACCGTGATATGCTGGAGGCGGCGGCGCAGGGGGACAGAGAGAAGGTCGGTGCGCTGCAGGCCTTGTCCGATGAATTGGGAAATTCTTATCAGGCGGGGCGGCTGCTGGGCGAGTCGCTGGCGGCGCTAAAGCGGATCATGGAAAAAGAAGGGCTTTGTGGGGCTACGATGATGCCTCCATTATAAACAAATTGTATGACAGAGAAACCGATCATAGGAATTACGATGGGCGACCCGGCGAGTATCGGACCGGAGATCGCGATAAAGGCATTTTTGGCGGATAAGGTCACGGGTGTCTGCCGGCCGCTGTTAGTCGGGGATGCGGGTGTTTTGGCGAATACGGCGAAGCAGCTGGGTCTGCCGGTTGTGGTGCGGGGTGTTTCGAAGGTTGCCGATGCGAAGTTTGAGCCGGGTTTCATCGATGTGCTGGATATGAAAACGGTGGATCTTTCTGCGCTGGTGATGGGTGAGGTGTCGGCTATGGCGGGGCACGCGGCTTTTGAGGCCGTGCGAAAAGCGATAGAGCTGGCGCTCGCAGGGGAAGTGGATGCTACGGTGACGGGGCCGATCAATAAGAAGTCGATCAACGATGCCGGACATCATTTTGCCGGGCATACCGAGATATATGCGCATTATACGAATACGGCCAAATACGGGATGCTGCTGGTGGAGGAGAATTTAAAGGTGATACATGTGTCGACGCATGTATCGCTGCGGCAGGCCTGCGACCTGGTGAAGAAAGAAAGGGTGCTGTCGGTGATCGGGCTATTGCAGGATGGTCTGATCTCGCTGGGTGAAAAGAATCTGAAAATAGGCGTTGCGGGGCTGAATCCACACGCGGGAGATTCGGGGCTATTCGGGACCGAGGACGATCTGGAGATCCTGCCTGCGGTGGTCGCGGCGAGGGAGCTGGGGTATGACGTGGATGGCCCTGTGCCGCCGGATACGTTGTTTGCCAAGGCGGCGACGGGGCATTATGGCGGTGTGGTGGCGATGTATCATGACCAGGGGCATATCCCTTTTAAGCTAAACGGGTTCAAGTGGAATGCAGAGAAGCAGCAGATGGACAGCGTGAAAGGGGTGAATATTACGATGGGGCTGCCGATCATCCGGACGTCGGTGGACCACGGGACGGCGTTTGAGATCGCCGGGAAGGGGATTGCGAGTGCGGATGCGATGATCCTGGCGATCGGGGCGGCGGTGCAGTTGGTTGCGTCGCGTACCGCGGGTAGAGGGAATAATGGATAGTTATGATAGCGGTTATAGCAGATGATCTTACGGGGGCCGCGGAAGCCGGGCGGCATTGGTCTTCGTCATGGTCTGACGACGGAGGTCAGGAGGGCTGTGCCTGCTGTTTTTGACGGGGCGCTGCTGGTGATTGCCACGGATACGAGGTCGCATGCGTTGGAGACGGCGGTCGCGGAGATGCGGGATATAACCAGTTCGGTGCTGGGGGTCGGGCCTCAGTGGGTGTATAAGAAGACCGATTCTGTTCTTCGCGGGCATGTTATCGCAGAGTTGCGGGTACAGATGGAGGTGTTGGGGTTTTCGAGGACGTTGCTTATTCCGGCGAATCCGGTGTTGGGGAGGACGATCGTGGATGGGCATTATTTTTTGAATGGGGCGCCCGTGAATGAAAGCGCCTTTGCTGTAGATCCGGATTTTCCGGTTGTCAGCAGTGATGTACGGGAGATGTTGGGGGATTCGGGTGTGGTGGTTAGGAAGGTTGACGAGGAATTGCCGGATTCGGGGATTGTGGTTGGCGAGGTTGGTTCTGCAGAAGATCTTGAGGCATGGGCCGGGCGCGTAGTGTCGGGGACTCTGTTAGCGGGGGCTTCGGGATTTTTTGACGCGTTGCTTGCGATGCGGAGGGCGCCGGTGTTGTATGTGAGTGGAACGACGTATTGGGCTAACAAGCAAGGTTCGTTGGATGTGGGGGTGGTGGTGGAGTTGTTGAGAGGTGGAAAGGCTTTTATCACAGGAAGGAAGGAGGAGTTGGCGGAGGCGGTGGAGAAGATATTGTCGATGGTTCCGGTAGGGGAACTTGTTATTGAAGGCGGATCGACGGCTTATGCCGTATTGGAGCGGCTTGGTATCGACCGCCTCGTGCCTGAGCGGGAGCTGGCGCCCGGGGTGGTGCGGATGCGCGCCGCAGGATTTTATGTGACCGTCAAGCCGGGAAGCTATCCCTGGCCGGATGGTCTATCTTATTAACAGAACGAATTGACCATATGAAACAGTCGTTACATCTTCCTGATATTATTATCATCGCCGTTTTTTTGGCGGTGACCCTGTATCTGGGTTTGCGCTTTGCCCGGAGGGGCAATCCACACAGTCTTATTTTTTGGCCAGGGGCAAGGTTCCGGCCTGGGCGATCAGGATGTCGCTGTTGTCGAGTATGATCAGCAGTGTGACCTTTCTGGCGTATCCGGGGAAGGGTATAGTTCCAACTGGATCCTGCTGGTGCAGGGGTTGATGGTGCCGGTGGTCTTGCTGGGGATCATCTGGTTTGTGGTTCCGTTGTACAGGAAGATCATCGGACTGAGTACGTATGAGTATTTCGAACGAAGATTTGGTGTGTTTGCGCGGTATTATTCGTCGCTGGCATTTGTTCTCCGGCAGTTCTCGGCGATGGGGACGATCTTCTTTTTGCTGGCGCTTGCGCTGAGAACAACATGATCGGTTGTAATACGACGGCGATGATCGTGGCCATTGGCGCGGTGATCATCTTTATCAATCTGCTAGGGGGTATGGAGGCCGTGATCTGGCTGGATGTGTTCCAGGGGTTTTTGCTTTTTGCGAGCGGGATCACGTGTCTGTGTATTCTGCTGTTTACGGCGGCGGACAGTCCGGCTGAGGTGTGGCGAATTGCCGCGGCGAATCACCGTACCGGTTTCGGTCCTTATGACTGGAATTTTTACGCAGCTGACCTTTATCGTGATGGCGATAAATGGAGTTTTTTATGCGATTCAGAAATATGGCACCGATCAGACCGTGGTGCAGCGGTATCTGACGGCAAAGACGGACAAGGCGGCGATACGGGCTTCGCTGATGGGGGTATTGCTGACCGTGCCGGTCTGGATGCTGTTCATGTTCATCGGCACTGGTCTTTTTGTTTACTATAAGATTCACCCCATACCCACGGGAATACGGGCAGACGCCGTGTTCCCTTATTTTATCATGACGCGGCTGCCGACGGGGCTGGTGGGTTTTATCCTGTCTGCCATGACCTCGGCGGCCATCTGCAGTATGAGCGCCGATCTCAACTCGCTGGGTGCGGTAGGTGTAGAAGACTATTATAAGAAGCTGCGTCGCGGTCGGCCGGACAGAGAGTATCTGCTGGCGGGGAAGCTGATCGTTGTTGGGGCCGGGGTTATCAGTATCCTGATCGCCATGCTGTATGTCAATGCCGGTACGGACGGGGTGCTGGGGATTGTGTTTACGCTGTATGCCGTTTTCTCGGGGGGATCTCGGGGATCTTCTTGCTGGGTTTGCTGAGTTCGAGGGCGAACCGGCAGGGGATGAATATAGCGATCGTGGCCTGTATATTGTTTACGACCTATGCTTTCCTGACTTCGACAAAGGTGGGAGTTGGAGAGCATAAAACGCTGCTGCTGGATTGGGGCCGTTATAATTTTACGCAGCATAAACTGATGTTGGGGGTGTATAGTCATCTGGTGGTGATCGTGGTGGGCTATGTTGCTTCGCTGTTCTTTCCGAGGCCTGATATCGATCCAAACCTTTTGTTCAGCGGCTGGAGGAAGGCGAGGAGGTCTGCGCTTCGGGTGGTGACGGTTGTGCTGGTGTTGTTGTGTGGGGTTAGGGGATTTGGGCAGCAGCCGGAAAAGGTGCGATTTACGTATGAGGAGGGAAAGGCGATGCTGGATAGTATTGCCTCACGGTATCATAGTAAGAAAGAGTGGGAGGAGAGGAAAGTGGAGTTGAGGAGTTGTGTCTTGTCGAGGTTGGGGCTGTCGCCATTGCCGGCGCGGCCGGGGTCGAAGCCGATTGTTACGCCGTGGAGGAGGTTTGACGGGTATGAGGTGAGAGAATGTAGCGATAGAGATCCTTCGCGGGGTATATGTGAATGGGTCGTTGTACAGGCCTCTTAAGAAGGGGCGCGTGCCGGTGATCCTTTGTCCGGACGGGCATTGGGAGCGGCAGCGGTACCGGGCGGACTGTCAGATACGTTGTGCGGGGCTGGCGAGGATGGGGGCGATGGCATTCAGTTATGATCTGTTCGCCTGGGGGAGAGTCTGTTGCAATTCAAAACGGATGATCACCGTACGGGGCTGGCGATGTCGCTGCAGCTGCTGGCGGGGATGCGGATATTGGATTATTTGCTGGCGTTGCCCGAGGCGGATAAAAGTCGGGTAGCGATCACCGGTGGAAGCGGGGGAGGGACACAGACGGTGATGATGACGGCGCTGGATGATCGTATCAAAGTGAGTGTACCGGTGGTCAATTTGTCGGCCTATTTCTATGGCGGTTGTCCGTGTGAGAGCGGCGTCCCTGTACAGGCCTGTGCGGATGGGACGAATAATGTGGAGCTGGCGGCGATGGCGGCGCCGAGGCCGCAGCTGGTGATCACGGACGGGCATGACTGGACGGATCATATGCCCGAGCACGATTTTCCTTATTTACAGCATATGTACGGATATTATGGGGTCGGAGGGAATGTGGAGAATGTGCATCTGCCGGATGACAGGCACGACTATGGCGTGACGAAGCGGGTGCCGATGTACCGGTTCATGGTGCGGCATCTGGGTCTGGATTCGACGAAGTTGTTTGGTACGGGAGGTTTGGATGAGTCGCGTTGTGTGGTGGAGCCGGACTCTGCGCTGCTTGTTTTTGGGGCGCATGGGGAGAGCTTGCCCAAGGATGCTATCATCGGATTTTCGGGTTTGGAGAAGGAGTGGGCAGGTCTTCATGGAAAGGGAGCGGGGTATCGGGTTGCCGTGGTCGACCTGATGCTGATCAAGAGACAGAAACTTGGGGCGTTTTCGCTGGCGAGGATGGTTGGCGCCGATGGAGTGGAGGTGGATATGGGGGGACTGGGAAATAGAGAGACGTTTGAGAACGCGCTGAGTTCCGATTCGGTCAGGGAGCGGTTTATGGACACTGCTTCACGGCTGGGATTGGACATTTGTTCGTTGGCGATGACGGGGTTTTATTCGCAAAATTTTTGCCTTGCGGCCGACGTGGCGGCGAAATATGAAGACTGCATAGCCACGATGAAGGCGATGCGTGTGAAGGTGGGGTTTTTGCCGTTGGGGGTCAATGCCGATCCGGGCAAGCATCCGGAGCTGCGGGACAGTGTTGTGGCGAGGCTGAGGGTGGCTGGGCGGCTGGCGGCTGATGCGGGTGTCGTGATCGGGATAGAGACGACGCTGCCGGCTGCCGGAAGAAGTCGGACTGTTGGATGAAATTGGTTCGCACTGGGGTGAAGAGTTATTTCAATTTCGCGAATGCGGTGGAGGGGCGTCGGGATATATCGGAGGAGTTGCGGACGCTCGGGAAGGGGCAGGATCTGTCAGATACACTGTACGAATACGAATGGGGTGTGGCTGCAGAATGACAGCGCGATCGATATGCGGAAGGTGAGGGCGACGCTGGACGGCATGGGGTGGAGTGGATGGCTGGTGGTGGAGAGGAGCAGGGATGCGAAGGACGTGCATAATGTGAAGTCGAATTTTGGGGCGAATGCCCGGTATGTTAAAATGATATTTCAATGAAATGGTTTGCGGGGTTATTTTTTTTGATGAATGTAATGTGGGTGAGTGCGGCTGATATTTGGGTTTCGCCTTCCGGGAACGATGGCGGGGATGGTTCGCGTGAGTCGCCGATGGCGACGATTGGTGCGGCGTTGAGGAGGGCGAGGGAGATGAGGAGATTGAAGATGACGGATCGTGTGACCATTTGGGTTCGTGGGGGTGAGTATGTTTTGACGGAGCCGTTGTTTGTGCGGCCGGAGGATTCGGGGGTTACGATAGCGGCGGCGGATGAGGGTGTTGTGGTGAGTGGAGGGGTGGCGGTGAATGGATGGAGGAAGGGAAAGGGAGGGATATGGGAGGCGGATGCACCGGGACGGGGGTTTCGGCAGTTGTGGGTGAATGGGGTGAAGGCTGTCAGGGCGAGGGAAGAGGGGATGCCGCGGATATTGGGGGTGGACAAGAAGGAGCAGGTGATGTGGGTGCCTGCGGGGAAAGTGATGCCTTCGAAGCCGGACCAGGTGGAGATGGTGATCCATCAGATGTGGGCGATCGCGGTATTGCGGGTGAAGACGATCGAGAAAGTTGGGGACCGTTGGGGGTTACGTTTTGGGGAGCCGGAGGGGCATATCGAGTTTGAGCATCCCTGGCCGGCGGCGGTGATAGATAGTGGGCATAAACAAAATGGCAATTCGGCTTACTATCTGACGAATGCGATAGAAATATTTGGATCAGCCGGGGGAATGGTATGAGGATGTTTCGAAGGGGAAGGTTTATTATCTCCCGAGGGCGGGGGAGGATATGAACAAGGTTTCGGTGGTGGCGCCTTCTTTGACGACGCTTTTACAGGTGCAGGGGACGGTGGATCGTCCGGTGGTGGATATTTGTTTTAAGGGGATCGGTTTTTCGTATAGTACCTGGATGCGGCCTTCCGGAGCAGGGGCATGTGCCGCTGCAGGCAGGGATGTATCTGCTGGACGCCTATAAGCTGAAGATACCGGGGACGCCGGACAAGAAGGGTTTGGAGAATCAGGCGTGGATCGGCCGGCCGCCCGGCGCCGTCGAGGTGAGCTATGCATCGGGGATCCGGTTCGACGGGTGTAATTTTTCGCATCTGGCTTCGACGGGTCTCGATCTTGTGAGGGGTACGTCTTCCGGATAGTGTCAGCCGCTGTGTGTTCAGGGATATTGGCGGGACGGCTATTCAGGTCGGCGTCTATTCGGACCCGGCGTTTGAGACGCATCTGCCTTATACGCCGACTGACGCCAGGGAGGTTTGTCACGATGAGTATATCGGGAATAATCTGGTGACGGATTGTACGAATGAGGACTGGGGTTGTGTGGGTATCAGCGCGGGGTATGTACACGACGTCGATATCGAGCATAATGAGGTCAGCGAGGTTTCGTATTCCGGGATCTGTGTGGGATGGGGGTGGACGAGGGCGGTAAATTGTATGAAGAATAACAGGATCAGGTATAATTATGTACATCACTATGCGAAGCATATGTTCGACGTCGGGGGGATCTATACGTTGTCGGCGCAGCCGGGACGCTGATCGCTGAGAATTATATCGATTCTATCTATCATCCGGTGTATGCGCATGACCCGAAGCACTGGTTCTATTTTTATTTTGACGAGGGGTCTTCCTATATCACCATCCGGGACAACTGGTGTCCGGAGGAGAAGTTCATGCGTAATTCGAATGGACCGGGGAACACACTGGGAGAACAACGGGCCGATGGTGAAGGAAAGTATTAAAAAAGCAGCCGGAATACAAAAGCAATAACTATGTTAAGACTTGGGATCCTGGGATTGGGCGAGGGCAGGAGCACGATGTCCGCCGCGCTGAACAGTCCGAAATGGGAGTTGAAAAAAATATGTGATCTGAATGAAGAGTTGTGCCGTCAGCGGGCGGAAGAGTTCAATTTTCCAAATTATACGACAAGGTATCAGGATCTGCTGGATGATCCGGAGATCGACGTGATCGGGATCTATACGCCGGACAAATGGCATGCGACGCACGTGAAGATGGCGCTGTCACACGGAAAGCATGTGGTGTGCACGAAACCCTTTATCGACGATCCGGGTGAGGCTTCTGCGATATTGCAATTGTGCGGGACTACGGGCAAGCGGGTGTTTGTGGGGCAGAGTTCGCGGTTCTTCGAGCCGATGAAACGGCAGCGGAAGGACTATGAGGCGGGGCTGATCGGGGAGCTGATCACGATAGAGGCATATTATCATGCGGATCACCGGTGGTTCCTGGAGAAGGGCTGGTCACTGGAGAATTCTTTCAAATGGCTGTATGGCGGGTTGAGTCATCCCGTGGATTTTATCCGGTGGTATCTGCCTGATATCGAAGAGGTGATGGGTTATGGGATGCTGAGCGCGAACGGGAAGAAGGGCGGCCTGCACCATGCCGATACGATGCATTTTATATTCAGGGCGATGGACGGGCGTGTGGCGCGGGTTAGCGGGGCGTATACGGGGCCCGTGCAGCCGGTGGTCCGCGACTAGCGAGATGAGCTGTATCCTGCGGGGGACGGAAGGCTGCAGTCAGGCGGACTATATGGACCTGCGGTATGCGGTGACGACGAAGACGGGTGAGGAGCAGGTGGTCACCTGGGAGCATATGCTGAAGCACTATTTCCGATTTGAAGGCAAGAGTCATCATGCGGGGGAGTACCAGAACTATCTGGAATATTTTCACGACTGTGTCCTTTCGGGCGAGACGGCCTATCCGGACGCGCGGGAGGGGATCGGGACGATCTGTCTGCTGAAGGCCATGGAGGAATCATTGGCGACGGGCAGGCCGGTAAGGGTGGATAGCATAAAAGCGAAATATGATCTATAATTTCTTAAAGCCGGTAGATTTTGTGATCGTTGTGGTGTATCTGCTGGCGTTGCTGGCCATCGGGTACTGGGTGAGCTTTGTCAGGAAGAAAAAGGAAGGAGAGAATTTGTTTTTGGCAGAACGGTCGCTGGGCTGGGGGAGTATCGGGCTGAATATGTGGGGCACGAATGTGGGGCCTTCGATGCTGATCGCGTCTGCGAGCATCGGTTATACGACGGGAATCGTTGCGGGAAATTTTGCGTGGTATGCTTTTGTGTTCATTTTGTTGCTGGCTGTGGTGTTTGGGCCGAGGTATCTGGGGGCGAGGGTGTCGACTCTACCGGAGTTCATGGGGCAGCGGTTTGGGGAATCGACGAGGAGTCTGCTGGCGTGGTATACGCTGATAACGATATTGATCTCCTGGCTGTCGCTGGGGTTGTTTGCGGGCGGGGTGCTGGTGCGTCAGTTGCTGGGACTGCCGATGTGGCTTTCGGTGGTCGGGATGGTGGTGCTGGCGACGTTCTTTACCGCGGCTGGCGGGCTGAAGGCGATCGCCTATACGAATGTGTTTCAGATGCTGTTGCTGATTGGGGTATCGGGTTGTCTGGTGTGGATCGGGATAAAGAAGATCGGCGGGGTGCATGCGTTGTATGATTCGACGCCGCACAGTTACTGGAATTTGTTCCTGCCGGCGACGGACAAGGGGTATCCCTGGCCTGCTATCCTGCTTGGGTATCCGGTGATGGGAGTGTGGTTCTGGTGTACGGAACAGTCGATGGTGCAGTCGGTATTGGGGGCGAAGAGTCTGGAGCAGGGTCAGCTGGGGGCGAATTTTATCGGGTGGCTGAAGATACTGGATGTGCCGTTGTTCATTATACCGGGCGTAATTTGTTATATTCTTTATCCGCATCTGACCAATCCGGACGAGGCCTATTTGACTTTGGTGACGAGACTGTTCCCGCCGGGGATGCGGGGGCTGATCATTGTGGTACTGATCGCGGCGCTGGTGGGGAATATCGGGTCTTCTCTGAATTCTGTAAGTACTGTTTTTACGATGGATATCTATTTAAAGCGGTTTGCGCCTTCGGCCGGAAGCCGGGAGGTGATTCGGATCGGGCGTTATGTTACCGTAGTCGGGGCGTTAATTTCGGTGCTGATGGCGCTGGCGATCGATAATATCAAGGGGTTGAATTTATTCGATGTGTTTCAGTCGGTGCTGGGTTTTCTGGCTCCGCCGATGTCGGTGGCTTTTTTGCTGGGGGTGTTGTGGAAGGGGGCGACGGCAAAGTCTATCAATGGGGTGTTGACGGTGGGGACGGCGTTTAGTGTGGGGATTGGGGTGTGTTATCTTTGGGTTTGGCCTGCGTCGGTGTTTCCATGGCCGCATTTTTTGTTGCTGTCGTTTTATATTTTTTGTGTGATCCTGGTGGGGGGAGTGGTTTATTCTTTGGTGACGCGCCGCGGTGCGGCGCCGGCGGCGAGTTTAAAGTCTGCGGGAGCCGCTCCGCGGCTCCCGGCGCCAACGAGGAGGGTCAGAGTGTTGTGGGGAGTGTTGACTGGAGTGATGATTATTTTGTATTTGTTATTCAACGGGCATGCGGCAAAGGCGCAAGGCCCCGGGTGGATGACGTATCCGGGGGATTTTGAGGTTTGGATGGGTAACAAGATGCAGAACAGGAGGACGGAGAGGGGGACATTCTTCCCGCCGTTCTGGAGACTTGATAATCATTATGTGCTGGTGGATTATCGGAAGGAGGTGGAGTGTTTGTCGGATGAGGACGTGGAAATATTGACGGAAGGGAAATATAATTGCAAGGTAGATGGGAGGATGGTGAGTGGGGCGCCGGGGAGGCTGCATCTGGGAAAGGGAAAGCATGTGCTGGAGTTGAAGGTCTATAATCAGGAGTCGCCGCCGGCGTTGAGTGTGAGGTCCAGTGGGTTTTACGACGGATAGCGGGTGGATGGTGACGTATGAGGATAAGGAGTGGATCGATGCTTCGGGGAAGGCTTCGGATAAGTCGGGGACGGTCTGGTTACCGGCGGAGGTATTGCGGTTTGGGGTTCCGCCTTCGCAGTGGAGGTTGTCGGTGGAGCCGCGGCCGGCTGTGAGTGTGGCGAGGGGATCGGGTTCCTTGCTGGTGGACTTTGGGAAAGAGTCGTTTGGGTATCTGCGGCTGCATGGGGTGAAAGGGCATGGGAGGGTGTCATTGTATTATGGGGAGTCGAAGGAGGAGGCGTTGTCGGTGGACAGTTGTGAAGTTTTTGATAAGATCGGGGTTGTGGGTGACACGGTATTGACCGGATCGAGGGCATTCCGGTATGTGAATATTCGGTGTGAGGATGGGGTACAGGTGGATTCGGCGTCGATGCTGTTCGAGTATCTGCCGGTTGCGCAGCGAGGTAACTTTCGTTGTTCGGACCAGGACATTAATAAAATTTGGGATGTAGCCGCGTATACGCTGCATTTGAATACGAGGGAGTTCTTTATCGACGGTATCAAGCGGGACAGGTGGATCTGGTCGGGGGATGCCTATCAGAGCTATCTGATGAACTACTATCTGTATTTCGATTCTGCTTCTGTGACGAGGACCTTGTGGGCGTTGCGGGGCAAGGATCCGGTGACGAGCCATATCAATACCATCATGGATTATAGTTTTTACTGGTTCCTGGGCATTTATGACTACTATCAGTATACGGGGGATGCGAGTTTTATCCGGCTGTGTTATCCGAGGATGGTGAGTCTGATGAATTTTATCGAGGGTAGGCGGAATAAGAACGGGTGGCTGGAGGGTTTGCCGGGGGACTGGTTGTTTATCGACTGGGCGGATGGGTTGTCGAAGAAGGGGGAGGTGAGTTTTGAGCAGTTGTTGTATGTGAGGAGTCTGGAGACGATGGCGTTGTGTGCGGGACTGGCGGGGGATGGAGAGGCTTCGCAGAAGTATGGTGGGGAGGCCAGGGGACTTGAAGAAGAAGTTATTTGCCGATTTTTGGGATGGGCAGCGGATGGCTTTCAGGCATTCCAGTCTGGGGGGCATTACGCGATATTCGAATATGTTCGGGATCTTCTTCGGGTATTTCGATGCGCAGCAGCGGGATGCGGTGAAGAAGGGGGTGTTGCTGAACGACAGTATACAGAAGATAACGACGCCGTATATGCGATTTTATGAACTGGAGGCGCTGTGTGCGACGGGGGACCAGGGGCATGTGCTGAAGGAGATAAAGGATTACTGGGGTGGGATGTTGTCGCTGGGGGCGACGTCTTTCTGGGAGCAGTATGATCCGGCGGTGAAGGGGGTGCAGCGTTATGGGATGTATGGCCGGCCGTTTGGGAAGAGTCTTTGTCATGCCTGGGGCGCGAGTCCGATCTATCTGCTGGGTAAGTATTATCTGGGGGTGAGGCCGCTGGAACCGGGTTACCAACGATATGAGGTGCGGCCGGTTTTGGGAGGTCTGGAATGGATGGAGGGGGATGTGCCGACGCCGCATGGGAATGTAAGGGTATATTGCAGCAGGAAGGAGATCAGGGTGGGTGCGGTGAGTGGGACCGGGGTGTTGAGGTTCGGGAGCAGGACGCGGCCTGTTTGTAAGGAAGGGATAGTGCGTGAGGCAGGTAAGGGAAGTTATGAAGTAGACCTGGAAGGTGGGAAGGCGTATACAATCAAATATGTTGCTACGGAATAAAATATTGGTTTTTCTGCTATTGTTGAACGGCGCGGTTATGGCCCAGTCTTTTGACAGTGCGACGTTCGTGAATCCGCCGGAGGCGGCGCGGCCCTGGGTGTTCTGGTACTGGATGCAGGCGGCCGTGTCGAGGGAGGGGATAAGGGCTGATCTGCAGGCGATGAAGGAGGTGGGTATTGGCGGGGCTTATCTGATGCCCATCAATGGGGCGGGCAATCCGCCAATATATGAGCCCGCGGTGCAGCAGCTGAGTCCGTTGTGGTGGGATATGGTGAAGTATGCGATGAAGGTGGCGGACAGTCTGGGTGTTAAGCTGGCGATGCATGCCTGTGACGGGTTTGCTGTGGCCGGTGGGCCGTGGATCAGTCCGGCGCGGTCGATGCAGAAGGTTGTCTGGACCCGTGTGGGCGTGGATGGGGGAGGGTGGTGGATCTGCGGCTGCCGCAGCCGGAGACGGTTGCGGGGTATTATAAAGACATTGCGGTGTTGGCCTATCCGACGCCTGGGAGTTGGGAGGTATCGACAGATAATGTGGTGCCACGGGTTTCGACTTCTACGGGGAGGATGCGCAGTTTTTGGCAGAGCGGGGGAGGAAGGAGTCCTTTAAGAATGAAGAGGGTTGCTGGATACAGTATAGTTTCGACCGGCCTTTCATGTGCCGGACGATCGTGATACATGCCATTAATAACTATCAGGCCCAGCGGTTGTTGGTTGAGGCTAGCGATGACGGGGCAGTTTGGCGTCGGGTGGCGAGGCTGGAGCCGCCGAGGCATGGGTGGGAGGATGGGGATGCGGATGTGACGCATACTATACCGGCGGTTACCGCCCGGTATTTCCGGTTTGTATATGATAAGACGGGTTCGGAGCCGGGTTCGGAGGACCCGGACGCCGCCAAGTGGAAGCCCTCGCTGAAGGTGGGGGGATCTATTTGTCGGCGATGCCGGCTGTTTATCAGTATGAGGGTAAGAATGGGGAGGTCTGGCGGGTCAGCCGGCCTTCTTCGCGGGAGGCGCTGCCGGACTCGTTGTGTATCGATCCGGGGAAGATCGTGGATGTGAGCGCGTTTGCGGACAGCGGCGGCCATTTGGTGTGGCGTGCGCCGGCTGGGCACTGGACTATTTTACGTGTTGGCCATACGTCTACGGGGCATACCAATGCCACGGGTGGGGGTGGGAAGGGGCTAGAGTGTGATAAGTTCGATGCCCTGACGGTGGAATTGCAGTTCGACAGATGGTTTGGGGAGGCTGTGAGGCGGGCGGGGCCCGGGCTGGCGAAGAAGGTGCTTACGATTTTTCATGTGGACAGCTGGGAATGCGGGAGTCAGAACTGGTCTTCGGTGTTCAGGGACGAGTTTCGCCGGCGGAGGGGTTATGATCTATTGCGGTGGCTGCCGGTGATGGCGGGGGTGCCTGTAGGTTCGGCGGACAGCAGTGAGCGGTATTTGCATGATATCCGCCAGACTATTGCCGAGCTGGTACACGATAATTTTTATGTGACCATGGCGCGGCTGGCGCACGCGAAGGGCTGTGTGTTCAGCGCGGAGAGTGTGGCGCCGACGATGACCAGTGACGGGATCCTTCATTACAGCGAGGCGGATATCCCGATGGGGGAGTTCTGGCAGCGGAGTCCTACGCATGACAAGCCGAACGATATGCTGGATGCGGTATCGGGCGCTCACGTATATGGCAAGCCGGTGGTGCAGGCCGAGGCGTTTACTGAGCTGCGACTGCGGTGGGACGAATATCCGGGAATGCTGAAGGCGTTGGAGGACCGCAATTTTGCGCTTGGTATCAACAGAATGGTATTTCATGTTTTTACGCATAATCCGTGGATGGACCGCAGGCCGGGGATGACGCTGGGCGGGGTGGGAAATTTCTTCCAGCGGGATCAGACCTGGTGGAGGCAGGGCAAGGCGTGGATCGACTATACGCGGCGGTGTCAGTGGTTGTTGCAGCAGGGGCGGCCGGTCGCGGATGTGGCGGTGTATATGGGCGAGGAGGTTCCGCGGCGGGCGGTGTTGCCGGAGCGGCTGGCTGGGGTGTTGTCCGGGCTGGTGGGTGCTGAGCGGGTGAAGGGGAGGAGGTCAGGTTGAAGAATATCGGTGCGCCGACGACGAAGGTGCCTTCGGGTGTGGTGCATTCAGCGAATATTACGGACCCATTGGAATGGGTCGATCCGCTGAGGGGATATGCCTATGATTCTTATAATCCGGATGTGCTGGTGCGGCTGGCGCGTGTGAAAGACGGAAGGGTTGTATTGCCTGGTGGGGCGAGCTACGGGCTGCTGGTGTTGCCGGGGGCTTCGGTAATGAATCCGGATGCGGGGGGTATGAGTGCCGCTTCTGCAGTGAAGTTGCTGGAGTTGGTGAAGGAGGGGGCGAAGGTGGTGGTCGATACGACGGGGGTGCCTGGCTATCACGACCTGGGGTTGATGGGGAATGATGGGGCGGTGAAGGGTGTTTTTAGAGAACTGTTGTCCAGGGTGATGGTTGGACCATATCGGGATTCGACGCTTGACCGGGTGGGTATTCCGAGGGATTTTGAAGGGGAGGTCCGGGTATAGCGTATACGCATAGGACGGGGGATGGGTTTGATATTTATTTTATTTCGAATCAGACGGGCAGGCCTTGCGACTTTACGGCGTCTGTGCGGGTGGCGGGTCGTCAGCCGGAGATATGGGACCCGGTGACGGGGGAAATTGGGAATGCTACAGGGTGGAAGGTTAGTGGGGGAAGGACCAGTGTGCCGGTCAAGTTGGGGGTGTCGGGTTCGGAGTTTTTGGTGTTCAGGAAAAAAGGGGGACCAGGAGTGGTTAAGAAGAAAGAGGTGAAGAATGAGATGGTGCGGGTTAAAGGGCCCTGGGTGGTGGAGTTTGGATCTGGGGCAACGGTTCACAGGGACTCGCTGTTCGACTGGAGCCGGTCGGCGGATTCGATGGTGCGTTATTATTCGGGGACGGCTGTTTATACGACTTCGTTCGCGTCGGATAAGAATGCGGGGCGGGTGGATATCGATCTCGGCGTGGTGGACAATATTGCGACTGTGTTTGTCAATGGGGTTGAATGCGGTACGGTTTGGACGGGTAATAGGGTGGATGTTACCAGGGCGGTAAGGCCGGGAGTGAATCAGTTGAAGGTGTTGGTGACAAATACCTGGGCGAACCGGTTGACGGGCGATCAGCGGTTGCCGGAGGCGCGGCGTAGCACGTGGACGACTTCGCCGTGGAAGGGAGATGGAAGTTTGTTGCCGGCGGGGTTGCTGGGGCCAGTGTATATAAGGTATTAAATGAATTGTTATGAAGAAGCTGGGTTGTCGCTATTTTGTTTTTGGGTGTAGGTGTTGGTGTCAGTGCCCAGCGCTATAGCGTATTGTCGAAGGTAGACATGAGTGCGGTGAGGTGGACGAAGGGGTTCTGGGCGGAGCGTTTCGAGGTTTGCCGGGATTCCATGCTGCCGCATCTCTGGAAGATATATACGGACGCCGGTATCAGCCATGCGTTTGAGAATTTCCGGATCGCGGCGGGGCTGGATACGGGTTCGCATTCGGGGCCGCCTTTTCATGACGGCGATTTTTACAAGCTGCTGGAGGGGATGGCCGCGACCTATGCGGTTACGAAGGACCAGCGGCTCGACAGTCTGATGGATCTGGCGATCGCCGTCATCGTGAAGTGTCAGCGACCTGACGGATATATACATACGCCGACTATCATTGCGGAGCGGAATCATCCGGGCAAGAATGCGGCATTTGAAGACCGGCTCAACTTCGAGACCTACAATATGGGGCATCTGATGACGGCGGGTTGTGTACACTACCGGGCTACGGGTAAAAGGACTTTGCTGGACGCGGCAATAAAGGCGGCGAACTATCTGGCTGCTTTTTATAAGCGCAGTTCACCTGAGCTGGCGCGAAATGCCATTTGTCCTTCCCATTATATGGGTATTGTCGAGTTGTACCGGACGACGGGCGACACGGCGTATCTGAAGCTGGCTGAGAACCTGATCAATATCCGCGGGCTGGTCAGCAGCGGGACGGATGACAATCAGGACCGGATCCCTTTCCGGGAGCAGTATACGGCGATGGGGCATGCGGTGCGGGCCAACTACCTCTATGCCGGCGTGGCGGACGTGGTAGCCGAGACGGGCGACAAATCTCTGCGTAAAAATCTGGATTCTATCTGGAGAGATGTCACGGAACACAAAATGTATATAACGGGTGGTTGCGGGGCGTTGTACGACGGGGTCTCGCCGGATGCCGTTAGTTATAGTCCTCCCGATATACAGGAAGTTCATCAGGCGTATGGGCGGGCCTATCAGCTGCCCAACGCGACGGCGCATAACGAGACCTGTGCGAATATCGGTAACGTGCTGTGGAACTGGCGGATGTTGTTATTGACAGGGAAGGCGCAGTATGCGGATGTGATGGAGGAAACGTTGTACAATTCCGTCCTTTCGGGAGTAAATCTGGATGGGGGCCGCTGGTTTTATACCAATCCGTTGCGTGCTTCGCGGGATTTCCCGTATACGCTGCGGTGGTCGGGGGGAAGGGAAGAATATATCCGGCTGTCGAATTGCTGTCCGCCGAATCTGGCGAGGACCATTGCGGAGGTCAGCGACTATGCATACAGCGTGAATGAGAAGGGGATCTGGGTCAATCTCTATGGAGGGAACAGGCTGGAGACATCGGAGGTTGGGATAGGGCAGGTGACGGACTATCCCCGGAGCGGGAAGGTGCGGCTGGTGTTGCATCGGACTTCGGGTAAGGAATTTTCGATGATGCTGCGTATACCGGGATGGTGTCATGGAGCGGGTGTGCGGGTGAACGGGAAGTCCTTTGCCGCTGGCCTTGAAGGGGTCGGTATGCCGAGGTCCGCCGGGTCTGGAAGGTGGGTGATGTGGTCGAGCTTAGTCTGCCGATGCCGGCGGTACTGGTAGAGGCCAATCCGCTGGTGGAGGAGGATCGCGGGCAGGTTGCGGTCAGGAGGGGGCCAGTTGTATATTGTCTTGAATCCATGGATATGCCGGCGGGGGCTTCGGTCTCCAGTGGTGGAGGTGCCGGCAGATGCGCGGTTTACCCTAGTGGAGATGAGGATGGGCAGGAACAGGGTGGTGGGACTGGAGGGAAATGTAAAACTATTGCCGGATGGAGGGTCGGCTTTATACCGGGAAGTGTCAAAGGCGCCGGCGCAGGCGGTGAAGGTGCGGCTGGTGCCTTATTATGCCTGGGATAATCGGGGGCAGGGGGGATGACGGTATGGATGGGGGTGAGCCGGTAGGTCATTATTTTTTATACACGTTCGGGTCGTGGACTTCCATGTATTTTTCCGGGTGGGGTATAGGTTTCCAGCCGAATTTCAGGTAGAGCTCGTGCGCGTCGGCGGTGAGGAGGACCCAGCGGCGGAGGCCCTGGAGGTTGGGGTGGGTCATGATCTGTTGCATCAGTATTTTGGAGAGGCCGCGGCCGCGATGAGGAGTGGTGATAAAGACGTCGCCGAGGTAGGCGATGGTGGCGTAGTCTGTGATGATGCGGGCGAAACCGACCTGGGATCGACCCTCGGTGGGTTGCCCTGTTTGAGGGGTATGGTACACGCCAAAGCAGAGGGAGCCGGCGATGGCTCGTTCTACGGTATCGAGAGGAATATTGAGAGACCAGTAGGCTTCTTTGGAGAGGAAGGAGTGGATAAAGGGGATGTCTAGTTTATCCTTGTCGGTGGAGATGGTGTAGTCCCCGTTGGTGATGTTGAGTATCATGATTTGGAGGTTGAGGCGTAATCGATGGCTGCGGTGGCGGAGGCGATATGGATCAGGGGGATCCAGCTGATTCCTCCTATAAGGCCTATCTTTTTCATTAATATGAAGTTAGCCATTAATTAGCTATATTGCCATCCTACGGTGAGCGCTTAAATAAAATAAACCTGACTCCCACAATTAAAAAGATCATTCTGCTACTGCTTGCCGGTGTATTTTGTTTGACCGGCATGTGCCAGACGAGGACGATCGCCGGCGTGGTGGAGGATTCTCTTTCCCGTGCTCCCTTGTCCGGCGTGAGTGTCCGTGTTTTGAACGGCGGGCACGGTGTGCTGAGCGATGGGGCGGGAAATTTTCATATCAGGATAGGGATAGGGAAGCAGAAGCTGGTATTTAGTGCGGCCGGATATCAAACGCAGACCGTCGACGTGTCGGGGGAAGACGATGGAAGGATCGAGGTGTTGTTTTCGAAGGCTTACTCGACGCTGAAGGATGTGGTGGTGACGACGCGGCGGAAGGCAAAATACCGGAATAAGAATAATCCTGCGGTGGAGCTGATCCGGCAGGTGATCGCCCATAAGGCGCAGAACGGTCCCGGCGCGGACGGTTATCTTTCCTACGAACAATACGAGAAGACGAGGATGTTGCTGGACAAGCCTCCAAAACTGATCGTCGACAACAAGCTGCTCAAGCGGTATCATTTTATGTTCGAGAACAGGGATACGGTGATCATTCCCGGCAAATCGCTGGTCCCCATCTACATCGAAGAAGTCTTTTCTCAAAACTATTACCGGAAGCAGCCTTCGAAGAACAAGAAGCTGATCCTTGGGCGGAAGGGGGTGGACTATGGGGAGTTCATAGATATGAAGGGGATCAGCACGATCCTCAACCGGCTGTACGAGGATATCAATATTTACGATAATACGATCACGGCTTTTACGATGCAGTTCGTGAGTCCGGTGGCCGAGCTGGCGCCGACCTTTTATATGTATTTTATCCGGGACACGGTGGAGGAGAACGGTCAGCGGCTGGTGGAATTGTATTTTACTCCGCGCAATCCGGAAGACCTGCTTTTCCGGGGAACAATGTACATCACGCTGGATGGCAACTATGCGATACGGCGGGTTGAGCTGGGGGCCAGCAAGCATGTCAATCTCAACTGGATCCAGGATTTCAATGTAAAGCAGGATTTCGAGAAGGGTCCGAGCGGCCGGTATCATTTGTCGAACTCGGATGTGATCGCCACTTTAGTCCGTGGCCGAGGATGCCCGGTGTGGTGGGAGAGCGGCAGATCACGGTCAATAATCTGCGGAACGATGTAGTGGCGGATTCGTTGTTGAAGGGGGCGTCTGTGGATACGTTGGTGAAGGCGGAAATGCAGACCGACAGTTTTTGGACGGATAGCCGGCTTACGCCGCTGAGCGGGACGGAGACGAAGACCTATGCCAATACAGACAGTCTGGTGAAGATGAAGTCTTACCGGAGGCTGATGGATTATATCACGATGTTTACGGCGGGGTATAAGTCGGCGGGGAAGGTGGATGTGGGTCCGATCGCCAGTTTCTATACGTTCAATCCGATAGAGGGGCAGCGGCTGGCGTTGGGTGGGCGTAGCAATACCAAGCTGAGTACGCGGTGGTTCGGGGAGTCATATGTGGCTTATGGCGAGAAGGATAATCGCTGGAAGTATTATGCGAGCGCGTCCTATGCTTTCAACAACAAGTCGATCTATACGTTTCCGCTGCACTATGTTCAGGTGAGCTATCAGGATGACGCCAAGTCGCTGGGACAGGAGAACGCTTTTGCCGCGGCGAGTAATTTCTTTACGTCCTTCAGCCACGGCGATAATTCCAAGTGGCTGTATAATCATATCGCGAAGGCGTCATACGTGCGTGAATATGGGAATCATCTGTCGTTCACGTTCGGGACGAAATACTGGGAGCAGCGGCCTACGGGAACCCTGCAGTATGTGTACAAACGTTTTACGGACCGGTCCGATACGATTCGAAAGATCACAACGGGCGAGCATGTCGGCGACGCTGCGCTGGGCGCCGCATGAGCAGTTCTTTCAGAACAAGGCAGCGCGTGTCAATGTCATCAATAAATACCCTATCATCACGCTGCAGTATACGAGGGGCATTAAGGGGCTGTATGGCGGCCAGTTCAATTCCGATGCGCTGCATCTGAACGTTTATAAGCGCTGCTATGTGGCTCCGTTCGGGTTTACCGATGTGTACCTGGACGCGGGTTATCTTGGGGGCACGCTGCCTTTCCCGCTGCTGGTGATCCATCCGGGGAATCCGTCCTATTTCTATAGTCTGCGTGCCTTCAATATGATGAATGTCGGGGAATTTGTCAGCGATCACTATGCGAGTCTGAATGCGGATCATTTCTTCAACGGATTTTTCTGAACAAGGTGCCGGGGTTGAAGAGGTTGCGGCTGAGGGAAGTGATCGGGGCCAAGATCCTTTATGGCGGGCTGCGGAATGAGAATAATCCGGCGGTGAATACTATGCAGATTCAGTTTCCGCTGACGGATGGTCGCGTTTCTACGTTTTCGCTGGGAGCGAAGCCTTATATGGAGGCGAGTGTAGGGATTTATAATATCCTCAATATTTTTCGGGTGGATTTGGTAAGGAGGTTTACGTATCTCGACCATCCTGGTGTATCTTCTACGGGGGTAAGGGTGAGTTCGAATTTCAATTTTTAAGTATTGGTATGCGCGCCCAGAAGGATGACGTCCTTGCGGCGGCTTTCGGGGGTGACCTTGAGGCCGGTGAGTTTGCCGTGTTTCAGGGTGGCCTCGACGATGGTGGAGTAAGGCGCGTATAATTTGAAGTGGACATCCCAGTCGGTTGGCCAGGCGGGGAAGAGGAGTATTTTTTTCCGTCTGTCTGGAGAAGCATTTCCTGGAGGCCGATAGCGCCGGAGCCGCCCCAGTTGAGATCGGGTGTCCAGTCGAATCCCGGTCCCCAGAACGCGGGGAAGCGTCGTCCGGAATTGGCGAGTTTTTTAGGGTGAGGTCTGCCGCCTCCTGTGTGAGGCCGAGGCGGGCGGCGAAGATGTTGTCTTGTTTCCAGCCGATATAAGACCGGAAGCGGATGGCGTCGGTGTCGTATTTCCAGGTATTGATGGCGGTGTCGAGGCCGGGTTTGCCGACGCCGTAGATGCCCCATGGAAAGACGGGGTAGAGCTGGGGGCACTCTTTGTTGTTGATGCGGGACCAGGCCAGTGCGGGGGCGATGGTGGGGTGGCCGTCGAAGAATCTTATGGGTATTGGGGGGATGCGTTTGAGCATGGCGGTCCAGGCTTTTCGCGTGGAGTCGTTGCCGTAAGTATCGGGCAGGGCGAGGAGGCGGGTGAGGATGGTGTGGAGGCCTGCGATCGTTGAGCTCGGGTTATAGGCCATCTTATAGGTCTCGGCGCCCGATCCGGGATAGAGGATGATGTGACCTTCGCCGTCGAGGGGACGGCGTCCGCGTTTCGTTGCGAGGTATTGGTAGTGTTCGTCGAAGAAGGCGGTGCAGCTTTCGATGAAGGGGAGGTAGTCGTGGATGTCGGCTCCGGCGTATAGTTGCTGGTCGAGCATCATGCTGCAAAATTCGAGTACGGTATCCCATTCGTATTCGAGCCAGGCGTTGTATTCTACGCCCTTGTCGTGGCCGGCGGCCATGTCCCAGCCGTATTCGGCGGAGTTGGGGAGGCCGAAGTTCTCGAGTTGTTCGGTGAAGCAGGCGCCGCCGTGTCCCCAGTATATTTTGGTGCGGAGTTCGGCTGTGCGTAGCAGGTGGAGATAGAAGTCCAGTTGCTGGCGCTGGATGTCGAAGTCGCCGCTGCGGGTGAGGGGGAAATAAATGAGGCGTTGGTTTTGTGCGGTCATGGTTCCGCCGCCCCAGTTGCGGAAGTCGGGTGTATAGCGGAGGGAAGAGTCTGTCAGGGAGGGGTCCCAGGTGAAGAGGCCGCCGTTGAATTTGGTGGGCCAGTGGCCGGAGGCGTTGCAGCCGAGCATGTAGCGGAAGAGCTGGTAGTTGCGGCCGATCTGCCACTGTGGGGATGTGGTATCGGGGTTGGATTTGGCCAGGGGTGGACCCGGGGGTTTCGGCCTCGGCGCCGGTAAAGATGAAGCTGCGTTGCCAGAAGGATTGCCACCAGGCTTTGGTGGCGGCTTCGGCTGTTGCGGCGTGCCGGGTGACTTCGCGGACGGTTGCGTCGAGGGTGTCCTGCCAGTTGTGGTTGGTGGTCGCGAGGACGAGGAGTATGTTTTGGTTGCGGGTTGTTTTTTTTGATCGGAGGCGCCAGCCGGTGAAGTCCGTGTTTATATACCGTCCGGTGGTGGTGCCTTCAGGGATCATGCCGGCGCCCTGCAGCGAGCCGCCGAAGGTGAGGTTGTTCAGTGGATTGGGAAGCTCGTCTTTTACGGAGTCGAGTCCCTGCTGGTGGACCGTGACATCGAAGACAGTAGGGGCGGGTCGGTTGTGGTGAAAGAAGACGACCTGGTTGTCGATGAAACGGATGCTGTCTTTGCTGGTGATGACTTTTCCGCCGGGGGCTTGTTTGGCGGCCCATTTATAAGAGTTGGCGTTGTTGGCGCGACCGGTGGATTCGAGGTCGGTGGTGCGCCAGCTTTCGTAGGTGGCCGTGGTGCTGACGGGTGTGTTGCTTTTAAGGTCGACGTGGATGGCGGGGTGGAAGACGTCGACCCAGATGTTCGCCTGAAATTTTAATCCGGCTTTAATGAATACGTTGCCTTGCTGAAGGTTGAGCTGCTGGCTGAAGTCACCGTTCAGGAAGGGGCTGGGGTTTAACCGGACGCGGAGTCTGCCGCCTTTGAGGAGGGCGTTGTTCTCGTCGAAGCTACCGCTACGGGAGAAGTAGATCAGGATGTCACCATTTTCCACCCATACATTCAGGCCGATATCACCGCCGCCGCAGGGCATGGATTCGCCTGAGTTGTGGCTTGGGGTGGACCATTGGATATTGTAGCTGCCGGGAGATTGCGCAAAGGTTTTGGTCAGGCAGAGTGAGAGGATAATATAGAGGGATAGTCGTATTGAAAGCATGCTTATATTTACTCCGGAGATTCGGTGGAATTAACGATTCCTTAGAGGGAGTTATACTAAATTACGACAATGGAACAGAATAAAGTGGGGTCTCACAAGAATATCTGGCATGGGGTCGGGAGGCAGCGGATAGAGATACCTAAATCCGTACTCAAGTCGCGTGTTCAAAATAATGCATTGCTTCGCCAGTTGTATATCTGTGGACTTGGTTATTATCCCCGGGCGGCGGGACACTATACCTACCGGAAGAAGGGGCTGCCGGAGAATTTCCTGTTCTATTGTGTGGATGGGCATGGCTGGTATAAGATAGGTGACAAAAAATATGAGGTGGGGCCGAACGAGTTCTTTATTCTGCCTCAGAATGTGGAGCATGCATATGCGAGTTCGGAGGATGATCCGTGGACGATCTACTGGCTGCATTTCGGGGGAGTCTGTTGCCGAATTTCAATTCGCTGCCGGTGATACAAAATCATTTCAAGCCGCATGCGGTAAGGAGCAGTACGGAGACTGTGGCGTTGTTCTCAAAAATATACAAGGCGCTTGAGCTGGGGTATAGTATCGACAATCTGTTGTTCGCGAATATGTGTCTGTCGCATTTTATTACGCTGTTCATTTATAACCAGAAGCATTTTGTGGCGAGTCCTACGGAGAAGGTTGACTGTATCGACAGCGCGATATTGTTCATGCAGGAGCATATCAATGAGAATATCACGCTGAATGAGCTGAGTCATCGGTATAACTATTCGCCCAGCAGATTCTCGAGCTTGTTCAAGCAGCGGACCGGGTATGCGCCGATAGACTATTTTATTCAGATGAAGATGCAGAAGGCCAGTCAGCATTTGGGGATCACGGACAAGTCAATAAAGGATATTGCGCTGAGTATGGGGTTTGATGATCCGTATTATTTTTCGAAGCGGTTTACGAAGGTGATGGGGATGTCGCCGACGAGGTATCGGGCGGTGACGAGGGACTAAAACCGAGGGATTCCCGAGCGTAGCGAAGGGAACGAACGAGTCAAGGCGAGGGACGAAGCCTTGACGAAGTTCTGTTTGGACGCCGGTAGGCGGCCCATCGTAGGCCCCGCCAGATGCCGTAGGCATCGGTACAGGACAGCCAGATCAAGGGTACCCGAGCGATAGCGAAGGGTACGACCGAGAAGGACCGTGGCGAAGCAGGTCCGCCGAAGGTCTAGGACTGTTGGACGGTGGAATTGCGATATTGATGAATAGAGTTGTTCCCGATGAACGGAGCGTCGCAAGAGAAGTTGAATAGTAGTATTGCGGTCGACTTAATAGGAATATAATGCAAGGGGGTGGGCTATTTTTTGGATATTCGCGCTCATGAAACGAATTCTTATTTCCTTTTGTTTTAGTGGTATTGCTATGATGGCAGGAGCGCAGCAGCGGCTGGATGTGCAGGCTCATCGGGGAGGCCGGGGCCTGATGCCGGAGAATACGATCCCGGCGATGCTGCATGCGGTCGATCTTGGGGTGCGGACGCTGGAGTTGGATTGTGTCATCTCCGCGGATGGGCAGGTCGTGGTATCGCATGATCTGTATATGTCGTCGGACTTTATGCTGAAGCCGGATGGTTCGGAGATCGTGAAGTCTGAGGAGAAGCGGTATCTGCTATATAAGATGAAGTATGACAGTATCAGGCGTTGGGTCGAAGGGGTGAAGACGCATCCGGGTTTTCAGGGCCGAGGAGAAGGTGAGGACTTACAAGCCGTTGCTTCGCGAGCTGATCGACAGTGTGGAAGCCTATGTAAGGCGGCGGGGGTTGAAGCCGGTGTATTACAATATGGAGACGAAGTGCAGTCCGGAGGGGGATGGGGTGGCGCATCCTGCGCCGGAGGAATTCGTGTCTCTGCTGATGGGGGTTGTGAAGTCCCGCGGGATCCTGCAGAGGGTGATCATTCAGTCGTTCGATCCGCGGACTTTGAGGATTGTTCATCGGGATTATCCGGGGCAGGTGACGGCAATTTTGGTGGAGAATGGGGCGGGGTTCGGGAAGAATGTGGATGATCTGGGTTTTGTACCCAGTATTTACAGTCCGAATTTCAGGCTGGTCGATGCGGCTATGGTGAAGATCGCGCACGAAAAGGGGGTGAAGGTTTTGCCATGGACGGTCAATGAGGAGAAGGATATGGAGGCAATGGCTGGGTTGGGGGTAGACGGGATGATCTCGGACTATCCGGACCGGCTGGTGAGGTTGTATGGGAAGTATTGATGGATAGGGTCCCGGTTTGGGGGTGAAGGAGTGACTGGCCCCGGGATTGAAAGAAATATGAAGGCCCGTCCTGCGCGGGAAGGGCCTTTCTGTTCGGAGTGTCGTGCTGTTGGGAGTATCGTGCTGTTGGGAGGACCCTGGCGATCAATGGAGGATGATCAGTTCCTGCCGATCGATATGTTGACCGCTGATAATTTCTATGAAGTAGTTGCCTGCCTCGAGGTCGCCCTGCTGCAACTGGACATGGGACTGGTGAAAACTCTTATTTCTTTTTGGGAGGTTTGTTGGCGACGATGATGCCGCTAAAGGAGATCGGTTGCCGGTTGGTGCTGGTGACTTGAAGGTTTGTGTAGCCTTCGGAGGAGATGCTGAGGGTCATCGACTGGACGTCGCTGTTGTCTTTTGGTTTTATGACGGCTGTCCAGCCGTCTTTTTTATTGGGGGTAAGTTGGTACTCGAAGTTTTTTGAGGTGAACTGTATGCCGCCTTTTGACGGGTCGATGGGTGCGGTGTAGGCCCGACCGAAATAGGGGAGATAGCTGGTGATGGCCTCTTTTGTGACTTTCAGGTCGTAGTCTGTTGTCAGCTGGCGGGTGCGGCCGCCGAGGGGCATGGCCTGCTGTGCCTGAAAATCGTAGTTCTGGGATTCAACCATGTTTTTTATTGCAGTCAGTTTTGCCGCTTTCTTATCTTCGGCTTTGGATTGTGCGAAGGTGGTTGTGAAGGGGAGGAAAAGGAGGAGGGTGACTAGACTTTTCATTGGAGGTGTTATTATATTATAAATTTAAGTAATTGTTTTGGACGCGGGAAAAAGGATTTTGTCTTTAGTCATTGGGTTGGTGTTTGCGATTCTGTGGGCTTCTGCTTCGGCGGCGACGAAGATAGGTCTGAGGGGTGCGCAGCCGTTGGTGATCTGCGTGGTGCGGTTCTTCCTGGCGGGTACGATCATGATCGTGGTGGCGCAGGGAATACTCCGCAGGCGTCTGCCGCGGGGGAAGGAGTGGGGGCAGCTGGCTTTGTACGGGTTGTTGAACAACAGTGTTTATCTGGGATTGTTTGTGCTGGCGATGCAGCAGGTGTCGCCGGGACTGGGGACGCTGGCTGTAGCGACGAGTCCGGTGTTTATCAATTTGCTGACGACGGTATTTTTGGGCAGGCGGCTGAAGCTGGTGACGGTGGTGGCGCTGGTGTTGTGTATGGCAGGGGTGGTGCTGGCGGCCTGGCCATTGCTGCGGAACAGCGCGGCTACGCCGGCGGGTTTGTTGATCCTGTTGGTGAGTATGGTATCGTATTCGGTCGGGGTGTTCTATTTTTCGCGGGCGGACTGGGGAGGTATGCATCTGATGACGCTCAATGGCTGGCAGGTTTTGATGGGTGGGATATTTTTGTTGCCGCTGGCGGTGTTGTTGTATAAGCCGGAAATGAATTTATGGAATGGGGATGCATGGGGTGGGATCCTGTGGCTAGCAATCATGGTGTCGATAGGGGCGGTGCAGCTGTGGTTGTATTTGTTGAGGGAGGATGCGGCGAGGGCGTCGTTCTGGTTGTTCCTTTGTCCGGTGGCCGGCTTTTTGATCGCGAATATGGTGACGGGGGAGCCTATAACTTCCTATACGGTTGGCGGGATGGGCTTGGTGATCGGGGGAATTTGGTGGCAAAATTTGAAGAAGTAAATTTATGTATGCATAGGACGGATGCTGATGCGGTTGTTGTGGGGGCTGGTCCCAATGGTCTGGCTGCTGCTATTTATTTGCAGCAGCGGGGGCTGTCTGTTTTGTTGCTGGAGGGGGCGGCTACGGTTGGCGGGGGGATGCGGTCGGAGGAGTTGACGTTGCCGGGTTTTATCCATGATGTGTGTTCGGCTGTTCATCCGATGGCGGCGGGATCGCCATTTTTCAGCGGGTTGCCGTTGGGTGAGTTTGGGTTGGAGTATGTATATCCGCGGGTGGCGGCGGCGCATCCTTTGACGGGGGTGGGGCGGCGTTGTTGGTGGGGGAGTGGAGGAGACTGCGTCGGGGTTTGGTAGGGATAGAGGTGAGTATGAGCGGATGATGGGGCCGGTTGTGAGGGATTGGGGTTTGTTGGCGCCGCAGTTGCTGGGGCCGTTGCGATGGCCGGGGTTGACTGGTGGGGTTCCGGCGGGGGGTGATGGATCGGCCGGTCGTGGGGGTAGTTTGGGTGTTTTGGGTTTGGCGGGTTTTGGGGTGAAGGCGTTGCAACCTGTGACGAGTCTGGCGGGAAGGTTTGAGGGAAGGGAGGTAAGAGGGTTGATGGCGGGGATGGCGGCGCATGCTATTCAGCCGCTGGATAATATTGCGACTTCTTCATTTGCGCTGGTGCTGATGGCGCTGGGGCATGTTCGTGGCTGGCCGGTGGCGAGGGGTGGGTCGGGGAAGATCGGAGAGGCGTTGGCGGCGTATTTTATAAGTTTGGGTGGGAAGATCGAGACGGGGGAATATGTGCGGTCGTTGTCGCAGTTGCCATCTTCGCGGGCTTTGTTGCTGGATATGACGCCGAGGCAGCTGTTGCAGCTGGGCGGGCACCGGTGGTCGTCGCTGTATGAGCGTCAGCTGCGGCGGTACCGGTATGGGATGGGGGTCTACAAGATGGACTGGGCGTTGGACGGTCCGGTCCCCTGGGCGGATGAGCGTTGCCGTGATGCGGGGACGGTACATCTTGGGGGGACGATGGAGGAGATCGTGGCTTCGGAGGCGATGACTGCGGCGGGTGGGTATCCGGAGCGGCCGTTTGTGTTGCTGGTGCAGCCGGGCGTTGTGGATGGGTCGCGGGCGCCCGAGGGGAAGCAGGCGGTGTGGGCTTATTGTCATGTGCCGAACGGGTCGGTGGTGGATATGAGTGGGGCGATGGAGCGGCAGATCGAGCGGTTTGCGCCGGGGTTCGGGGAGCGGGTATTGGGCCGGCATATATATAATACGGCGGAGCTGGAGGAATATAATCCTAATTATATTGGTGGGGATATCAATGGGGGAATCATCGATATACGGCAGTTGTTTACGAGGCCGGCGCTGAGGTGGTCGCCTTACCGGACGTCGGAGAAGGGGGTGTATATCTGTTCGTCGGCTACGCCTCCTGGCGGGGGTGTGCACGGGATGTGCGGGTATTGGGCCGCGCGGAGGGCGTGGAAGGATGTATTTGGTGGGTGATGGCCCGGGGTGACGGGGTGGTGACCGGAGAGGAGGATGGTGACCGGTGAGGGGGGGGCTGCCGCTGCTAGGCGGATTTGGCCGTGGTTTCCGCGGGGAGCATTTTTCTTTTACTGTTCTGGTATTTTTCGGCGATGATGGCGCTCATGGGGCGCTGGGAGACCTTGCTTTCTACCCAGGAGACGAGGTCGAGGTAGGCGAAGGCGCGGGCTTCGTAGCGATTGCCTTCGAAGCCGCGGATCTTTTCGAGGAATTTTTCGAATTCGGCGCGCAGGCTGGACCTCGAGGTATGGAAGGAGGTGCGGAGGAATTTGAACATTTCTTCTTCGACTCGGGTGAGGCGTTCGCGTTTGGCCATGAAGCGGTAGACGGATTTGGTGAGGGACTCCATGAGGTCGAAGTTGCCGAGTTCGTAGTGGGCCATGAGGTGGAGGACCCGGGCGTAGCACTGGAGGTCGTTGCGGAGGTCCATCTGGTCGTTGATAATACGCTGGAGGTAGTCGATGCAGGTGTCGTAGTCGCCGGCTCCGAAGTAGAGGGAGGCGATCTTATAGTTAAGGACCGAGGATGCGGTGGCGGTCGATGAAGAGGTCGTTCTCGGTGAGTTGTTGTTCGATCCCGGGGACCATGGGGAGCATTTCCTTAAAGTTGCCGAGCATGAAGACCTGGTTGATCTTGGCGGTGGTTATATAGACGAAGCACTGGATGCGGAAGTTGTCGTTCTCCATGACGCGTTCGGTCCTGGCGAAGGCTTCGAATTTCCTCAGGGTGATCTCGAACTGGCGGTAGTTGCGCAGGTCGAAGTGGGCGTTGAGGAGGTTGTGGAGGGCCTTGATATAGTGTCCTGTCTCGACGCGGATCATGAGGGGTTGTTCCTCGAAGAGGTCGAGCCATTTCTGGGAGTATCTGTAGTACATCAGGAAGTCCTGGCGGATGAAGGCGTACCAGTTGTAGCTCTGGTAGAGGTAGAGTCTTTCGTAGAAGCCGGTCTGTTGCCAGGCGTTGGGGGGCATTTGTTCTCTAAGGTATTCGCGGACGAGGGCTTCGTCTTTTTCGTTGCGGGAGTGGCCGTTCTGGATATACCAGCTATAGATGAGCAGGGCCATATTGGAGAGGCGGGCGACCATGTCGATGCGGTCGATGACCTCGCGGGATTCGGCAGACAGTTGTTCCGCGCGCATCTGCATGCTGTGGGTGATATGGAGGGTCTCGATACGCTTCTCCAGTGCGACGACCTGTACCAGGAAGTTGAATTTCTGGTTGGCTTTTGCGGTTTCTTTGGCGCGGTCGAGGAGGCGGAGGCTCTGTTGGAAGAGTCCTTTTTTGTAGAGGATATGGGCGTAGTCGAAAAATTCGTTGAGTTGCAGGTCGATGCTGTCCGCGCTTTTGAGGAGGCGGAGGCTGGCGAGTATTTGTTTGTAGAGATGGGTTTTGAGGTTGCTGAGTTGGGGTTTTTCGATGCCGGGGAGTTTTTTCAGAAGACTTTTTTCGTCGTAGTCGCTGAGTTTGTCGAGGGCGTCGAATAGTTGTACGATCTTGAGGTCCTCTTTGGTGGAGCTCCGTTTGATGTACAGTTTAAAGTGTCTTTTTTCGGACTTTTCAAGAGAATGTATAAGTTGGAATAAGGTATCTGAGAACCGGTTGGCCATAATGAAGGGATTATCCAAAAACTCAATCCTGTAAAGGGTTTCAACGCAAAAAAGATCATTTTGACATGATTAACTCATCCATAAGTTGACTAGAATGCCGGGCTTTCGCGTCGTACCTTTACTGCAGAGAATGAGATGAAAAAATATGGCAGCAATCGTCAAACAGGCATTCGTTAGAGGCTCATTCGTCAACTGATATCCGTTTCACGGATGAATCGAGCGGTGTCGATTCTGGAAAGCCGGGATAATCAGCAAAAAAGATATTACTACCTTTTTTCATATGGCAAGCAATCGTTAGCGCCCCTTTGTTTCTACATGGGGCTTTTTTTATTGTGGCAAATTTTTGCCGAATTCTTTTTGCAATCTAGTTAACAATTAAGATAAATAGGGATTTTTTGTGATAATTATTTTTAGCCCGCCGGGAGTGAATCCGGTGGGTTTTTTAATTTTTGGGGGACGGGGGAGGACCTCGGGATGGTAAGGGTGAATTGGGGGCGGCGCGCGAGGGCTTGAGTTGGGCCGGAGGTTGTGGGCTGCTAAAGGGTTGCTAAAACCGGAGAGACTGGTGGTTAAAAAACGACAATTGGTGTAGTGGATACGAGGCTTAATGTAGTTTTTTGAAAACCTGGTGAGGAAGTTTCTAATTTACACGTCTGACTGACATTTAGGGTTACCCGATAGATTGATTGAATGGCGAGTCCGCTTCATTAGACCTGAAATCGTTTGTTTTTAGTTATATAAAGTGTAGTGTTTTCTCATGTGACTTATTGAGTCCACCAGGGGTTTGTTTCTACAAGGCCCTTGCTGTTTTTGTTGCCAAGACCGCCTATGTCGCCTGAGTATCAGGAATATTACTAACAACTGCTGACTGCTTTCCAATCCCACAATGTTGCCGACAATACTGAAATGGAAAGGATTGAAGCATGTTTCAAATCCGGATCATTGGAACATGGTGACGGAAAAATTTGCAACTCTATTTATCATAACCAAAACTCTGCGTCTTGAGGCCTGACTATGCAACCAAGTTCTTTCCGGACAAGCGGAATAATTACGTGCTTCTTTTGGAGGCGCTATCCGGATAAGTGTATTGCACCTTTACTTAGACGTCGCTACCGACGACTTGTCGCAACCCGTCTTAAACTCTATTTTTTGTAAGCAAACCGAAGTAAGTGCAATCTTTTTCTTTATTCGCCATGAAGGCAAGTATGTAAAAGTCGATTTTCAGCATATCCTTTATATCGAGGCCCGTAAGAATTATACGCGGCTGGTTATGGAAGACAAGCCTACCGCCCTTGTGCTTGTTACGCTGAAGCAATGGGAGAAGCTCCTGCCTCCCGACTTATTCTGCAGGGTCCACAGAGGGTATATCATCTCCATCGGGAAGGTGCTCGCATTTGACAACAAATTTGCGTATTTGCCGGGAGAGAAGATCTCTATCGGTGAGCAGTATCGGACTGCGTTGCCGATGACGGTGACCATCCTGGCCAATGAGGCGTCACGGAAGGACGTGTTGTCGGAGCTGGAGTTGTAGAGAATGGGGGGACCGGGGTCAGCAGAGGAGTTTTTCGAGGTTTTCCCGAGTCCAGCTGTAGAGTCTGCCGGCATGGGGGACTCTTTTGTATTTGCCGTCTTTGTGGCCGATTAGCTGGATGATCTTTTTTTGAGCTGCCTGGCGAGTCTTATTTCTTTTAGAACGCCGGGTGCCCGATGGGTTTTAGCGCCCAGGAGGACGATGACGATGTCGGCGCGGCTCATTTTTGTTTCTGCCTTTTTTTCCCATTCTTTTTCGGGGGCGGCTTCCTGCAGCGAGTTGTCGATGACTTCGAAGGGGCATATGGGGTTTCTGGACTGGCCGATGAACAGGTCTTTCAGCGATTTGTCTTCGTCATAGTCGAAGCTGATGAATACTTTTTTCTTCGTGTGGGTGCTCATTGGGTGGTAAATGTTTTTTGCGGAAAGTGGGTGCTCATTGGGTGGTGACTACTTTTTTCGGGGGAGTTGGTCATTCAGCGATGCGGAGGATGGTTTCGATCAGTTCGTCAGGCTGGGTTTGGGGGTTGCCGAGTTTTTGGTACCAGTCAAATTTTTCGCGGTTCTCGAAATAGTCGTCGTACTGTCCAACGAGGTGTTTCCAGAGTCGTTCGGACATATAGCCCGATGCGCCGACGGGTATGAGCAGGACGTCGTGTGACCGGGCAATCTCAAATTCTTTTTCCATGCCGCCGGCTTCGCGGACGCTGATATCTTCGAGTTTGTTACCGAAGAGGAAGATGGCTGTTCCGGCCTGAGAGATGATGTCGTCGCGGTAGTTCGTGTGGACGTCCCCGAGCAGGGCGGTGCTGGAGGGGAAGGGGAAGATGCGGAGCTCGGTCGGTCATTTTTTGTCCGTTGTTGACGTAGATCTCGTGCAGGGCGCCTTCAACCACGTAATTGCCTACCCCGGTGCCGAAGCCAGAGATGATCCTAAAGTCGTTGCGCAATAGCGTTCTGGCCAGCTCCCGAATAAAATCTCTTCCCTTGTCGCCAAATTTACCGTATTCATAAGCGCTCCCGGAGATGAATACGTTCTTTCGTCGGTTCGACTGCATAAGAGGTAAATAGGTTAGGTCAAAAATAACCGATAATGGCCATCCGGCGACAAGTCGGTGAAAAATTGGTAATTTAACGGGATTTATGAAACAGCTAGCTCAGCGTGAATACTGGCTCAGGGGACCCGTCCCCGGCTTCCCGGCGTTGGTGCAGCCTGCGGTGCATGCACTTTTGCAAGCGCGGGATGAGGTCAACGTTCTTATGGATGGGTTCCCGGATGAAAAGTTATGGGAGCGGCCCGCGGGGGTGGCTTCGGTGGGGTTTCACCTGCGGCATCTGACGGGGGTGCTGGACAGGTTGCTGACTTATGCCAGGGGAGAGGTATTGACTGTGGAGCAGTTAGATTATTTGAGAGGGGAGGAGGCGCCGGAGGGTAATCGGGTGGCTCCGGGGCAAGGACAGCCGGAGGGAGGTGGAAGTGGTCCGAAGGGAGGAAATCTGGTCAAAAATTTGGTAGAACGGTTTAATATGCAGGTCGACAAGGCGTTGGAACAGATAAAAAAGACGGATGAAGGGGAGTTGACGGCGGAAAGGACCGTGGGGAGGGATCGGATCCAGTCGACGGTGGGCGGGCTAGTTTTTCATGCGGCCGAGCATACGCAAAGGCATGTAGGTCAATTACTTGTCACTTCAAAGATTGTTAGGGGTGAATGACGCGGGTTTAGGGCCCGTGATCAGGCAACCGCTATTCAAAATAAGGCGTTTAGACTAAAACAATCATCGAAACACCGCAGGACAATTTGGAAAAACTACTTCATATGATCACGGGCTGTGCGGAGCAGGATCGTCGTAGTCAGAAAATGATGTACGATCAGTATTACGGCCTGTGTTTAAAGATCGCTTTCCGGTATGTGAATACCTATGAGCAGGCGGTGGAGGTGACGCATGATGCTTTCCTGAAAATGTTCCGAAATTTCAGCCGGTTCGAGGTGAGGGATAAGGAGAAGGTGGAAATGCTGCTGATCGGATGGATCAGGAGGGTGGTGATCAATGCCGCCATAGACTATATGCGCCGGGAAGTCAACAATAGCAATACGTATCCTATACCGGAACACGTTTGGGAGCATAAGGACGACGGGCAGTCATCCGACAATTCGGTATTATATAAAGAATTGATCGCTTTGGTGAAGGAGCTGCCCCCGGCTTATCGGATGGTGTTCAACCTGCATGTGATCGAAGGGTATTCGCACCCCGAGATCGCGAAGATGCTGGGCATCACCACTGGAACCTCGAAATCAAACTTGTCAAAGGCCAGAGCGCATTTGCAGAAGGCCCTGACCGCAGAAAACATCGAAAAACTAGTATGTTAAACCAAAAGGACAACGACTTTGATGATCTTTTCCGACGGGCGTCCGAGCGATACCCGTTGCGAACAGATAGTGCCGACTGGGATAGGATGGCCGCTGCCCTGGACAATCCGTCGTCTACCGAACTGACTGATGAAGGAGTGATCGAAGAGAAGCGTCGGAGACGCAGATTTCTATGGCTATTCCTCCTTTTACCGTTGGGGGGGCAGGCTATTACGTCGTGCATACCGCTCGCCATGGCGCTGGTGGACATTCCGGCATTGCCGGGGATGGGGTTGTGGTGGAGAGGGTGGTTAGTCCGGGGGATTCCGGGGTTGGCGGAGGCGGAGTTGTGGAGGAGAGGGGGGTACCCCGCGCGTTTCGGGGCCTTCGGCTCCGGGTGGAAATGGGGTTTCTGCGCCTGCTGCGTCGGCGGGGACAGGGAATGGTGGGACAGTGGATGGAAGGGATGTGGCTGGGAACAGCGTGGCAGGGAAGACTGTGGCTGGAAAGAGTGTGGGAGGAAGGACTACGGGTGCGGGGACGGGAGTCCAGGGACGAAGGTCTGTTAGCAGGAGTGGGACTATGACGGACCTGGATGATGTGGTGGTGAACGGAAAGAGGAAGAAAGGGTTGAAGGAATCGCAGGTGTCGAAGGAGTTTCAGGGATCGAAGGACTCGCAGGGATCGAAGATAGATGGTGATGTGGATGGACTGGGGGACCTGGATTTGGGTTCAGGGAGGACTGCAGGAATCATGGGAGGGAGTGCCGGACGTGTCGCAGGGTATCCTGTGAACCGGGTTGGAATGAGGGGCGACTACCGGCTGACTGTTAATGTCGAGGAGCCGGTAGTGACGAAAGACAGCAGTAAAGTGAAGCCGAAGGCATCCAGGAAGTCGAAAACTTCGTTTTTATATGTGGGGCTGATGGCGGCGCCGGATCTTAGCACGGTGAAGATGCAGCATGTGGACGGCGTGGGAACTACATTCAGCCTGTTGTTGGGATATCAGTTCAATAAAAAGTGGGCGATAGAGACGGGAGTGAGTGTGGACAGGAAAAAGTATTACACGGACGCCGAGTATTTTGACAAGAAGGGTATGAGTGGAATCCCTCCAAGCTGGGATGTAACTAATTTGGATGGGACTTGCTATATGTGGGAAATACCCTTGAATGTCCGGTATAATTTCAGCCAGACCGACAAGACCAGCTGGTTTGCGACGGCAGGGTTGTCGACTTATTTTATGACGAAGGAAAGTTATAATTATCAATATTACGGTTCATGGGGACCTGGTAGTTCACACTGGGATGTGAAAAAACCTTCCAACTATTGGTTCTCAATCATTAACCTAAGTGCAGGATACGAGCACCGGATAGGGAATATCGGTAATCTGAGAATAGAACCTTATCTGCGGATACCGATGTCGGGGCTGGGTACCGGCAAGCTGAATATTCTCAGCGGGGGTCTCAATATTGGGATCACGCGGCGGCTGTGGTAGTTGCGACCAGGCGGCGGCTGTGGTAGTTGAGGCCACGCGGCGGCTGTGGTAGTTGAGGCCACGCGGCGATCGAAGCAGGTGTGAGTTAGCTCAAATTTTAACGGTCAACATTATGCTTAAAAAAAGAACCATTCTGTGGGTAGGGATCCTTTTGCTTATTCTTGTTGCCGCTGCCTATGGCTGGCATCTTTATCAGAAGCCGCATGAGTCTGCGGCGGGAGAGAATGCGGCGGTGACTATCAACGCAGACAGCCTGTATCAGCAGTATCAGCAGGACGAGCATGGGGCTGACCAGAAATATATGGGGAAAGTGATCGAGGTGTCCGGAAAGTTGTCGGAGATACAGCATTCGGGAAATGCGGAGATCTGGATACTCTCGACGCAGCCGGGTGGCGGGGGGATCAATTGTCAGTTGTTTCCAGGCGCCGTCAAATCCGGTGATGAACCAAAAGCTGGGGGACGCGGTGACGGTCAAGGGCCGGTGTACGGGATTTCTGATGGACGTGAATATGGCGGATTGTGTGAAGAGTAAGTGAGGGAGATGAAGGGGATTGCGGGTGGAGAAGTAAAGGTGTGGGCCGATGAAGGGGATTGCGGGTGGAGAAGTGAAGGTGTGGGCCGATGAAGGGGATTGCGGGTGGAGAAGGTGTGGGCCGATGAAGGGGGAAGAAAAAATTGATAACAACCTAAAACAATAAAACGACTATGAATTGGAAGTTTCTACTGACGGGGATAGGTATCGGCGGGTTTGTGCTTTATTTTTCCAGCTGTTCGAAGACCAGCGAAGATAAATTGTCGGGGAGTTTGAACTGTGATACCACGAATGTAAAGTATTCGACGCAGATCGTCGCGATCCTGAGCGACAACTGTTATGAATGTCACCAGGGCGCGGGGATCGTTACCAGCGGCAGTAATGTCAATCTGGGAGACTATTCGCATCTGAAACAGTATGTGAATCAGGGATGGGTAAGGAGCGCCATTACCCATGACGGCACCGTAACTCCCATGCCGTATCAGCGGCAACAGCTGCCTGACTGCGAGATCAAGACCATCCTGGCCTGGATCAACGCTGGCGCGCCCAATAACTGATCACCCTTTTAAAACGATTTTATGAAACGACTCATCCCAGTAATAATTGGTTTGGCCCTTATCTGTCCGGATATTGCCAATAGCCAGCGTCTGAATGCCAGAAACGGATTTATAGGTTTTTATTCGAAAACGGCCCTCGAAGACATTCGGGCCGAGAACAACCAGGTCTTTGCCGTCATCGAGCCCGCCACGAAGAAGATCGCTTTTTCGGTGTTGCTGAAGGGGTTCGTATTCGCCAAAGAGCTGATGCAGGAACATTTCAACGAGAATTATGTCGAGAGCGATAAATATCCCAAGTCGACTTTTTCCGGCAGCTATACCGGGGACGTCGATCTCAGCAAGGACGGCGCTTATAAGGTAACGGTCAAGGGAGACCTGAACCTGCACAATACTTCCCACCCTGTCGAGACGCCGGCCACGCTGACGGTGAAGAACGGGCATCTTATCGGCACGGCGGAGTTCAAGGCCAAACCGGAGGATTACAATATCAGCATCCCTTCTCTTGTCAGGGATAAGATCGACAAGGAAATGGCGGTAAAGGTCAATATCGACTGGGCCATCACCAAATAACACCTAAAACTGAACTACTATGTCTATCAAACGAGTCCTTTTTATTATACTGTCGTTGTTCTCGGTGGGGCGGATATCGGCGCAGGACAGCTCGCTGCTGAAATCCCTGAACGATTCCATGGATGCGAATAAGAACAGGGGTTATGTCACAGGGACATTCAAGGCGACGCATCTCATCAACGAGCAGACGATGGAGTCTCCGGCGAAAAACAATCTGAATTTTGTCATCCAGCACCGGTTTGGCCAGCTGAACAGCGGGTCCTATAATTTTTTCGGCCTCGACAATGCCACGTTGCGGCTGGGACTGGAATACGGTATCACCGATGACCTCGAGGCGGGTATCGGCCGTAGTTCGTATCTGAAGACCTTTGACGGATTTTTGAAATACAAGCTGCTGAAGCAGGGTGATGGCGGCGGAATGCCGGTGTCTGTCAGCATTCTTGGAACGGTGACCGACTATACTCAGGATATGTCGAACAAGCCCTACCTGAATACCAGGTACAGGACGGCTTATGCCGGGCAGCTGCTGATAGCGCGGAAGATCACGCGGAACCTGTCTCTGCAGGTGACGCCTGCTTTTATCCACTACAACCTGGTCCCGACCGTGGCGGACAAGAATGATCTGTTTGCGATCGGTCTCGGAGGCCGGTATAAGTTCACCCGCAGGATGAGTATCGACGCCGAATATAATATCCTGCCTTCGAATCAGGTGGTGTCGACGACCGTGCATAATTCCTTTTCTCTCGGATGGGATATCGAGACCGGCGGACACGTATTCCAGCTGGTGTTCAGCAATTCTCAGAGCATGGTACCGACGCAGTATCTCGCACAGACGCCCGGGACCTGGGGTAAGGGAGATATCTATTTTGGTTTCAACATATCGAGAAATTTCAACCTGAATAAGAACAGAAAGAAATAGAGAATGAGGGGTGATGATGGTATAGGTCCCCGGCGATGGATGCGTAACATATCGTTGAATACCCTACAGGTGCTTGCTGGTCAGGTCCTGGGGGTATTTATCTTCCTGTTGCTGTCCCGCTACCTGGACAAGGACAGCTATGGTCAGCTGAACTGGGCGCTTGCGGTGCTGACGACGGCGACTGCGGTGCTTAGTATGCGGCTGGAGCAAGTAGTGGTGCGGGATGTGGCTGCGGGCAGGAACGCGTCGTCGCTGGCCGGGCTTTTTCTTTTACATACGATCGGAGCGTCTGCCGTGTTGTTGCTGTTGCTTCTGGTTTTCCGGGCGCAGCCTTTGTTGTGGTGGTTGTCGTTCAGTCAGCTATTGCTGATGATGGCGCTTCCTTTTCGTCAGGTGGTGACGGGCAGGTCGGCTTTTGGCTGGCTGGTCGTGGTGGGGTCTGTTTCCAATTTGGTTCGCTGTGTGGGGGTGTTTGGGCTGGTGGTGTTCTCGGCGGTGAGTCTGAGGACGGTGGTAGTATTGTTTACTGTTTCCGCTGTCGTGGAATGGGTTGTGGGGTATTGGGTGGTCGTATACCGGCTGGAGGTGCCTGTAAGGTGGGGGCGGTGGAACGAATACCGGCAGTTGATCGTCGATTCGCTGCCGCAGTTGGGAATGGTGGTATTGACTTCGGGCATGGCGAGGGTGGACTGGATACTGATGGGGCTGTTCTCCGGCTCTGCCGCTACGGCAGAGTATAGTTTCGCGTACCGCGCCTATGAGTTCTCGCCGCTGCCGCTGCTGGTGCTTGCGCCGCTGTTGCTGAACGATCTTTCGAGGGGAGACAGGACGAGGCTGCCGTGGTTCAGGCGGGTCTATCTGATTGCGGGGATATTGCTGCCGCTGGCGGGGATATTGATTTGGTCACCGATGATGGGCTGGCTTACGGAGGGGAAGTATGGGAGGTCGGACTGGTGGATTTTCGCGGTTTTGTCCTGTTCCGTGCCGTTCCAGTATTTCGTCAATCTCTATTGGACGGAGGAGTTCGCGGCGAACCGGCTGGGGCGTATTCTTGGGATTACGGCTGTGACGGCGTTGTTTGTGGTTGTCGGAGATCTGGTGGCGATTCCCGAATGGGGTGGAGTGGGGGCTGCGGTAGTCTGGACGGGCGGAATGATCTTACAATGGGCGGGATACAGGTGGGGAAGGAATTTACTCAGTATTGACTGGTTTCTGCTGGTTTTTCTGGTGTTGATGGTCAATGTGAAGTTGTATATCAAGATCGTTGCGATCCTGATGCTATTGATCGTATACGGGAAGAGGCTGATTTCGAAGGAGGTCTTCCGGCAGCGGTATATCGTGTTTTATATCGGCATGTTATCGCTGGCGGTGGTGAATCTTCTGTTCTCTTTTCAGTCGTTGTCGCTGCCTGCGGTATTTGCTTTTGGGATGGGGGCGTGTTACTGGCTGCTCGCGCTGCTGGCGGCCGTGATCATTTATTGGTTCGTTCAGCAAATGGAGCCGCGGCGGCTGCACCGGACGCTGGAGGTCTTTTTCTGCTGAACAGCGTCTGTATGCTGGCTAGTTTTGTCGTCATCTGCTGCCGGGCCGGAGTGATCAACCCCTATACTTATGAGGGAGAGCACCGGCGGTATTTTATCAACACCGGAGATATGATCACGGGTATTGGTCTGGACGGATCGGTGGCTACGGCGATGATCGGCGCCTTTGGGATGCTGTATTTTTTTACCGGAATAAGTGGCCGGCTTCGCTGTTCTGTCTTGCGACCCTGTTGCTGGCGGGCAGCAATTTTGTGGATATGATGCTGATCGCGGTGCTGCTGTTCGTGTTCGTAATTCGCAGCAGCCGGCTTCAAAAGAGCAGGATCATCGTCTCCTTTCTTCTAATGGCGGTGTTTTGGGCGAAGGTCTCGCCGCAGAACGGGATCTATGTGCAGGAGGTCATGAAGCGGGTCGACAAGGAAAATATATACCACCCGCCGGTACCGATACCCAACGCGAAGGACCATGAATTTGTCGAGCGGAAGGATGTGGTAAAGAAAGAGGGGGCGATGCGTTCGTTCAGGGATGCCTATTATCCGCAGGGGATGGAGGATAGTTTCAAATTAAGGTATAAGAACTATAACCGGAGCGGGCGGTGGGTGGCTATGCAGGAGATGGCGCGTTTTTTCTCGGAGCATCCGATGCGGCTGCCGCTGGGGGTTGGGATGGGACGATTCTCGTCGCGTCTGGCTTATAAGACGGCTGCGCTGGGGATCGATGGCGGGTATCCGGTGGGGAAGCGGTTTATTGATCCCTTTTTTCGGGATAACTATCTTTTTCTCTACTTGTATTACCACAGCAAGGACGAGGGGCAGCATAGTATTGTGAACAAGGCGGATTCGGTGTATGGCCAGTTGCTGAGTGAGTATGGGCTGGTGGGGTTGTTGTTTTTTGTGGTACTGTATGCTGCGTTCTTTTTCCGGAACGTGCGTGGGTTGGGCTACGGGTTACCGGTGCTGCTGCTGATGGGGATGGCCTTTTTTACGGAGTACTGGTTCGAGGAGTTGTCGATCGTCATTTTGTTCGAGCTATTATTGCTATCAGATAAAAGCTAACCTATTGCGATGAATCCCAGGGTCACAGTCCTGATGCCCGCCTTTAATGCGGGAAAATACATAGCGGAAGCGGTGCAGTCTGTGCTGGATCAGACGTATACCGACTTTGAGCTATTGGTTGTAGACGACGGGTCGTCCGATGATACTGTCGCGGTGCTGGAGCGATTTGCCGATGCGAGAATCAGGCTGGTAAGGCAGGAGAGGAATGGCATTTCGCCGGCGTTGAACAGGGGGTTGGGGATGGCGCTGGGTGAGTTCATATGCAGATTCGATGCGGATGATGTCTGTTTTCCACAGCGGCTGCAGCTGCAGGTAGCTTTTTTGGATGCGCATCCGGGGCATCTGGTTGTGGGGAGTGACGCCGAATATATTTCGGAGGACGGGGAGCATCTTTTTCATTTTCGGTGTGCGGGGCACAGTCATGAGGAGATCGTCGGGGGCATCTACCGGCACTGTCCCTTTATACATTCGGCGGTAATGTACAGGAAGGAGGCTATTCTGATGGCGGGGGCTATTCGCTGCTGGCGCATACTTTCGAAGACTATTTATTGTGGATACAACTTGTGACGATGGGGAAGTGCGGTAATCTTGGAGAGGCGCTGATCAGGGTGCGGATCAATCCCGCCAGTGCGACTATCGATGAGCGTTGGAGGGGAGGAGGTTCAACGGACTGAAGCGGCAGGTGATCCACCGGGGGGTAATCACGGAGAAGGAGTCGGAGGAGCTGCTGGAGATCATAAAGAGCCAGGAGACGAAGAAGATCAAGCAGGGGGCGTATCATGCACTGTGCGGGAAGAAATTCCTGCACGAGAACTATCGTCCGGCGAGGGCCAGGTGGCATGTGACGAGGGCGATCTATGCGCATCCGCTGCGGCTGGATAACTATGCGATGTTTGCGATGAGCTTTCTGCCGCCGGGGTTGATACGATGGTTGTACAGGAAGAAAAAGGAGATAGGATATGAATGATACACTGGTTATTCTGACCCCCGGGTTTCCCGCGGGGGAGGAGGACAGCGCCTGTCTTCCGCCGCAGCAGGTCTTTGTGCGGGCATTGAACCAGGCGTTCCCCCGGCTGAAGGTGGTCATTGTCTCCATCGAATATCCGCACCGGAAGGATCAGTATGAGTGGAATGGAAATACCGTCTATTCTTTGGATGGATGGAGGCATGGGAAGCTGAAGAAGGTGGAGACGCTGGTGAATGTTTGGCGGGTTTTACGGCGTCTGCGTCGTAGGGAACGGTTGGTCGGGCTGCTCAGCTGGTGGTGCGGGCCGTGTGCGCTGGCGGGCAAATATTTTGGCCGGAGGCTGGGTGTCGCTCATTTTACGTGGATACTGGGTCAGGATGCCAGGGCGGGTAACCGTTGGGTGTCGTGGATCCGGCCGGATGGGCAGCAGTTGGTTGCGATGTCGGCCTTTTTGCAGGAGGAGTTCGGACGTAACTATGGGGTCAGGCCCTGGCATGTCGTTCCGAATGGAATCGATCCGGCGCTTTTTGGGTCTTTTGCAGGTCGCCGGGATATCGATGTATTGGGTGTTGGCAATCTGACGAAGTTAAAGCAGTATGATGTATTTATTTCGGTGGTCGATAAGGTGAGCCGACGTGTGCGGGATGTTCGTGGGGTGGTTGTCGGAAAGGGGAGGAGGGGGAGCGGCTGCGGGGCCTTGCCGCGGAGTTGGGAGGAAGGGTGGAATTGGTCGCGGAGTTGGCGCATGGGGAGGTATTGAGGTATATGCAGCGGAGTAAGATATTGTTGCATACATCGGCTTATGAGGGCTTTGGTACGGTGATGATCGAAGCGTTGTATGCGGGGGCGCATGTGGTGAGTTTTGTCGATACGGCTGGGATGGCGGTGAAGAACTGGCATGTGGTGGGGAGTGAGGAGGAGATGGTGGAGGTGGTGGTGGGGTTATTGGGGGACCCGGAGACGGGCTATGAATCAGTTAAGCCGTTTACGATGGAGGATAGCGCGCGCGCGATGATGGGGTTGTTCGAGTATGGATGATGGGACGGGTGGCCATGGATGGACGGGTTGCCGGCCTTGAGAGAGGTGGCGATGGATGGACGGGTGGCCGGCCTAGAGGGATGCGGCAATGTCGTGGATGGTGTTGGCGATGGCTGTGAAAGATAGTTCTTTGTTGAATTGGAGGAGTGTTTTTCCCTTTCTTCGGTGAGGGGTTGGCGGGTGATCTCTAGGAGGGCGTTGGTAAGGGTGGCGGTGTCGCCGGGGGATAGAGGATGCCGCAGGCGCCGTTGCCGGTCATCATGCGGAAGGAGAGGATATCGGTGAGGATGGGAATGCAGCCGCAGGACATGGCTTCGCAAACGGCTACGCCGCTGCCTTCGTAGTGGGAGCCCGAGATGATGTAGTCTGCGGCGTGGAACCAGTCTTCCATTTCTTCGTGTTTTTCTCCGATGAGGACGATTTTTTCTTTTCCGCCCGGGTTGGAGTTGAGGAGGTTTTCGATCTCAGGCAGGAGGTCGCGGGTGTGGAAGAGCATATAGAGGCGGGCCTGGGGTTGTTGTTGGGAGAATATGAGGAAGGCGTTGATGACGGTTAGGGGATCTTTGTTTTGGTCGAGTCGTCCTACCCAAAGGAAGAGCGGGGCGCCGTCGATGCCGAGTCGGGTGCGTGCGTCGCGGGTATCGCCGATGGAAAAAACGGAGGAAGCCTCCATGACCTGCCGGATCTTTTGGGGCTTGCGGATGATGCGTTGCAGGAGCCAGTCGTCGCCCATTTCTTTGGCGGTGAAGAGGTAGGCGTCGATGGCTGGATCGGCCAGGCGCTGGAGGAATTTTCGGCGGCCGGCGCCGGGTCTTTCGGCGTGGTTCTGGATGATGATCTTCGTATGGCGGGGTAACTGGAGCCGGAGAAGGATGGTTTGAATGGGGAAGATCATTCCCTGTATCAGGACGATGTCCGGGTCGAGCCGGCGGGCGAGACGGTTGAGTCGCCAGGCGGAGGAAAGACGGTTGGTGCCGGTATCAGGGAAGATGTGGCGGACGTTGCCCGCCGTTATGTCTCCCGTATAGTTGATCCGGTCGATGCTGACGACCTTGTCTTTTTGGGCCAGGGCTTCCAGCAGACCGGTATAGCCCCGAATGCGGTGCAGCCAGGCCTTCGGGTCGCTGAATTGTGCTTTACGGGTGTAGGTGATACAGACGAATTGCATAGACTTAGAAGATATCGATGTCGGCAAAATTGAATTTTAGCTGGTGAAGGGGATGCCAGAGCCCAGGTCGTTAAAGAGAACCGGGAAGGAGGTAAAGGGTTGGTATCTTTTGGCAAACTCCAGGTGCAGGGGTGTGCCGGGGCTGGAGTGGAAGAACAGGTTTCTGATGCCAAGCCGGGCTGCAAGCTTTTTGAGATGGTACAGGGTGAGCCCGAGCGGCTGTTCCTGTGTCTGAATGTTGCCGATAGTAAGGTTGTCTCCGAGGCTGATCCATGCTTTGGCTTTGCCAAGACGGATAACATATGTATTGCTGTAGGTTTTGTAGTCGAACCAGGCCTGATCGCGGTAGATGCCGTTGATCGCGGACCCGGAGATCCCTTTTTCGGGAAGCAGGTATTTGCCCAGCACAGCTTTGGAGTAGGTCTTATAGGGGCGTTGCAGAAATGGGATGCGTCTGGTCAGGCCTTCGAGCGGCAGGGTGGAGACCGGTATCCGAAAGCCTTCGAGGTTCCCTGTTGTTGTCCAGCCTATTTTTCCGTTGATTCCCGCGGAATTCTGATTAGGAAATCCAAAAATCAATACTATATGTTCTTTGCGGGCGAGTTCGATGGTCAGTGTACAGAGGCGAACGAAGAGGCCTTTGTTGCGGTGATCGGGGTGGGTCATGGTATCTCCCGACTGGGCCGACAGGAACAATCTGTTGTCGTACTGGATTAAGCAGGGCATTACGCCGTAGTAGGCGGCCGGCGTCCCGTGCTGGTCGTAGGCGAAGTACCCGATAAAGCTGGCGCCGGTATATTCGGTGGCGTATTTTTTGGAAATCCGGGGCTGTGCGGTCGGTACCGTATACGGCAAGATATAGTCGTCGCAGGTCGCCGAGGTTCTCCGGGCTCAGTCTTTCAAACCGATAAATTGGTGTTTCAGAAGGCATAGGTTCCTTTTATTGTTGCGATCATCTGATTTGTGGGGGAAATGTATGGGTTTATAACAAAACGCATTTGCATGTATGGGTCGGTCCTGTCGTCGTCGAAATAGAAGTCGAGAGGGAGCAACTGGTCGAAGCCGATGTCTTTGGCGGCAGCGACGAGTTCCCGGGTGTAGGCGCCGTATGGGAAGGCCAGTGCATTTATTGGCTGGTCTGTGGACTGCTGCAGCCATTGCCGGCTTTTTTGAGCTCGGCAGTTGCTTCGGCTAGCGGCATTTGGGCCAGGTCAGTATGGTAATAGCCGTGGCAGCCGAAGGTGATCAGGGGTGAGGCGGCCATTTCTCTTATCTGCCCGGCGGTTAGCTGTTGCCAGAAATCGTCGTCTGCGGGGTTTTTCGGAAGTCGTAGAAGGCGGCCATTTGCTCCATCAGCTGTGCCTTATTGTCGAAACCACCCTGGCGAAGAATATTGGTGAGTCGCCGACCGTCGCTGACGGAGACGTACTGGGCGTATTTGTTGGTCCGATAGGTGGTGTTCTGAAACTCAAATTCTTTTGGGCCGTGCTTGCTTAAGATAGCAATGGCGTCGTTCCACAGGATGTCGCGTCCGGTGTCCCGGATGCCCGTTACGAAGAATGCGGCAGGCATGGAATATTTGATCAATAACGGGTACGCGTACTTGTAATTATTGGAGTATCCGTCGTCGAAGGTAATGCAGACGTTAAATCGGTCGGAGGACCATTTTCGATTGAAATAGTCGTCAAGCGACAGGACGTTGAAATATCGGTGATAGTATTCCAGGTGTTGCTGAAAGGTATTTTTGGTGACGAAACTGTTGTTGTAGCGGAGGTGCCCTTCTTCGCAAATGCCGTGGTAGACAAGGATCCGGGCGCCCCGGGCTGCAGTGAAGAAACGCAGGTTTCTACCCCAAAGGTTGCCCAGGTCGTTGCTAATATAAAGAAATTTTTTACGGATCTTTTTCAGTAGCATGGCTGGCATATTCCTGATGAAAGTAGTAATTTTAGTGCATCAAGTGTGATGTATGATAAAGAAAATTTTGAATGCGGGGCTGCGTCGTTTGCTGGTAGGACAGACGGATGTGAGGGAATTTTCGACGGTGGGCATCGGCGATACTGTCGGGGAGAAAGTATACCTGCAGGCGGGGAATCTTTTGATCGACGTGACCGTGAATCAGTGGATGCTGGGACTGGAGCCGCTGACCTTCGGGGTGTGGATAGAAGATGCTTCGCAGCGTGCGGCGATGGATCAGGCCAGTCGTTATACTATTTATTTCCGCAGGTCCGTGCCGGAGCGCGGCGAGGCTGCCCGTGGGGCTCTTGCTGTTGCGGAACTGGTGTACTTCGATCGTATCGATGACGAGCGGGGTGTGCTGTTCCTGTTGCAGATCAGCAACAGCCATATTCACCATGTGGATGGGTGGAGGGCGAAAATGATCTACCAGCGATTTTACCGCAAGCCGAATTTGTCTTTCGAGAAGTTGAAAGCGGTGGTGACGGCTTACAGTTATCCGAGAAGGGTAAGGGTGATCTCCTTCCAGGACGGATCTGAGTACAACTATATTTTTCCGATGGATCTGCTGGGGGATATCCGGCAGTCGGGGCGGTATCTGCTGGGGATGCGGCATTCGAATCAGGTGTTGCAGCGGATGGTGGATGTGAAGAAGATCGTTGTCTCTGAGTTTTCGGCGGAGTACAAGCCTGTCATATATAAGCTGGGCAGGAATCACAGTGCGAATCCGCCGTCTCTGGGCGAGCTGCCATTTGGGGTGGTACAGACGCGGGAGTTCGGATTTTTTGTTCCGGAATGGGTGGAAAGTTATAAGGAGGTGAAGGTCCTTCGCATTTTGGATATCGGGAGTCATATGTTGCTGTTTGGAGAGTGGGTGTCGGATGAGGTGCTGAAGCCGGCGACGCCGCGGCTGCACCATATCCATTTCTTTCATTTTCTTCAGCTGAGGAAAAGAGGAGAGGCGTATCCGTTGGTGTAGGACCGAATTTGCTGCATCAGGCCGTTGATGTCGCCGGAGACGTATTTGCCGTTGGGGCCGATCTGGTGGTTACTGGAAGGTATTTTGTTCTTAAGCTCAGGGTCGAAGAGTACGATCTTACCCTGATGGAGGACGAGGACGATGTCGTCGGGGGTGAGGGTGGAAAGGCTTTTGTTATGTGTTATCAGGAGGTCTGCGCGCAGGCCTTTTTCTATTTGTCCCCGGTCGGTGAGGCCCCAGGCGCTGGCGGGGTTGGTGGTGAGCATGGACAGGAGTTCGGGTTCGTCGATGTCCTGGAGGGCCATTCTTATCTGGGCCCAGGCGTCCCATGAGGCGGTGAGGGTACTGTCGGTGCCGAAGAGGATGGTGGTATGGTTTCTTAGCTTGTTGATCGGGGCGGTTTGGTCGAGGAGGAAGTAGTTGGAGGCGGGGCACCAGACGAGGGCTTTGAAGCGTCTGGCTTGTCGTTCGGTCATGGCTACGCCGTGGATGCCTATGAGCCGTTGTTGGAAGATGTTCCAGCGGAGGAGTTGGCTAATTTCCCGGTTAGCGGTTTTGTCGGTGCCTTCGCCAACGTGGAGGACGACTGGCCGGGGTGTTTTTTGGGACGGTTGAGGTGCCAGCGCCAGTTGGGTTCGAAGCCTACGGAGTGGAGGTTGTAGCAGTCCTGAAAGACGGTGATGGGAGAATCGTTGATCGTCAGGTGTTCGCCGTGGTTGACGACGGTGGTGAAGCCGTTGAGCAGGTTCTTGTAGATGCCCCATTGGGTGCGGAGGTTTTGGGGGATTTTCAGGATGGCCTGGATGTCTTCCTTGTTGGTGCTATGGATATCGTTTCCCCATTGGCGGTAGTTGGAGTAGCGGGTGTTGCCGAGGGAGGGGAAGAGGTTGAAATCGAGGTGGTCGTGGGAGTTGATGAGGCCGGGGAGCAGGGAAGGAGCCGTTGAGGTCGAGGGTGGAGGTTTCGGGGGTGCCGGGGGTGAGGGACGCGATCTTTCCGTCCTGAATTTCGAGCGACCAGGGAGCCTTTTTTGCCGGGTAGTTGGAAGTTACTGAGCCACATCGGTTCTGGTTAATTGCATGCCGTAAATGATGGGGACGCCAAGGAAGCGTTCGAAGAGGGCTGTGGCGCCCTGTTTTTCGTACCATGACCGCATGGTGGCGTCGATCCTTCTCTCTATAACGCGAAAAGTTGTCAGGTTGAGCCGGTTGGCGATATCGGTGATCTGGGTGAGGGGGTAGACGTGGTTGCGGATGGCGATGGTCTTTTGGGCCTTGTCGCGGAAGGTCCGTTGTCCGCCGCGGGCGAGGGCGTCGGGGTGGTAGTCGGTGATGATCAGTTGTCCGCCTGGTTTCAGGACGCGGGCCCATTCGGTGAGTGCGGCGGTGATATCGGGGATATGGGCGACGGTCAGGGTGGAGAGCAAGAGGTCGCAGCTGGCCGTGGGCAGCTGGGGCAGGCCGGAATCCTTCAGCAGGTGGGTTTCTGCCTGGGGGTATTTGGCTTTCAGTTGGTGGAGCATGCCTGGGGAGACGTCGAAACCGACCAGGCGGGCGGGTTGTTTTTCGTAGATCTTTCCCCAGTGGCGGCCTGTTCCGCAGCCGATATCGGCTACCGTATTGCCTCCGACGGGGGCGGTGGCGAGCAGTTCGGCGCAGACTTGTTCGTCCAGCATGAGCATCAGATTATCTGGCTGATTATCATACTCTAAGGCCCAAATATCATAAGCGGCCGCGGGGTCGGACTCCGGCAGGCGGCCTGGGCGAAAATACTGTTTGAGCTTGTCGATTAGTAGAGGCATCCTTTGGTATAAAACGGTCGTTTATTGATTTCGGATGCCTAAAGAGTCGACAAAATATGCATAAGATACTATTGTTCAATCCGAGAAGCGCGACGTACAAGTTCCGTGTCCCCAATTCTATTTTACAGATAGCCGCGAGTATCGATGGAATTGCTGAGTGGGTGATCGTCGATGGCAACCGGGAGCGTGATCCTTACGAGAAGATCAGGGCTTTGCTGGAGACGGGGGAGTTCAGGTACGTTGGGTTTACGGTGATGCCCGGCCCGCGGCTGAAGCAGGCCATTCCGTATGCGCGCCGTATCAGGGAGGAGTTTCCGGGGACGGTGATGATCTGGGGGGATATTTTGCTTCCAACCAGTACAAGGTCGTGCTCAATTCGGGCTGTGTGGATTTTGTCATCAACGGTCCCGGCGACAAGGCTTTTCCCACGCTGATAGAGGCGCTGGAGAATGGCCGGCCGTACGAGCTGATCAGGAACCTGATCTATCATAACGGGGAAAAGATCGTGAAGACGGCGAAGGACGACCTGATCGATCAGTCGACTCTGCCGGCGCTGCCCTATGACAAGCTGGACGGGATGTATCCGATGGCCAATTATCTGGGGAAGACCTATCTGGGGAACAGGACGCTGGCGTATCATTCGAGCATTGGCTGTCCTTTCACGTGTAGTTTTTGTGCGGTTGTACCTATCTATGAGGCGAGGTGGAAGGCCAAGCCGGCGGATCAGGTATATATGGATATCCGTTATATTAAAGAGAAATGGGGGGCTGATTCGATCGAGTTCCACGACAATAATTTCTTTGTTTCGGAGAAGCGGACGGTGGAGTTCTCCAACCTGATAAAAAAAGACGGGATGGTTTGGTGGGGGAAGGCCGGATCGATACCATCAATAAATACAAGGACGAGACGCTGGCGCTGATGCGTGAGTCCGGCTGTAAAATGATCTTTTTTGGCGCGGAAACGGGGAATGACGAGGTACTGAAGCAGATGGACAAGGGGGGAACGCAGTCGGGGCAGCAGATCAGGGAATTTGCGGCCAGGATGAAGAAGTTCGATATCATACCCGAGTATTCGTTCGTGCTGGGGATGCCTGGCGAGACGCCTGAGAAGGTGATGCGGTATATCGATCAGGATATCGCCTTCATCAAGGAGATAAAGGAGATCAATCCGAGTACGGAGATCGTGATCTATACCTATAGTCCGGTGCCGACGGAGGGGTCGGAGCTTTTCAGGAAGAGTCAGGAGAGCGGGTTCAGGTTTCCCGAGACGCTGGAGGACTGGATCAGCCCGCACTGGGAGAATTTCGATCTGAGGAAGAATCCTTTAACGCCGTGGCTGACGCCGGAAATGATCGACAAAATACGGAATTTCGAAACGGTGCTGAACGGGTACTACCCGACGGTATCGGATATACGGCTCAATGGATTGAAAAGGAAGCTGATGCACTGGGTTTCGGGGCTGCGGTACCGGACCAGCCTTTATAAGTATCCCTATGAGATCAAGCTGATGCACCGGCTGTGGAATTACAGACAGCCTGAGATTCAAGGCTTTTAAGAATGGGCTGGCATCCTTTAACCAAAAAATCGCGTTTGTAATGATGAACCACCCGATAAACCGCATAATATATAAGAAATGTACCTTCCTGATTCTTCTATACTAACCAATATTGAGGTACAGGGTCATCCGCGCCTTAAGGAAATCCTTTTCGAGAAGAAATATATTCTTATCCGTACCCTGGAAAACCGACTTTACACGGATGACGAGCTGGCGAAGCTGCCGGAGATCTCTGCGACGCATACACATCACAAGGAATGGCAGATCCGGAAGAACTCCTGTCAGCGCCTTGTCCGGTATCTTTCTACCCGGAGGCGTTCGCCGGAGATCCTGGAGATCGGTTGCGGGAATGGCTGGCTGAGCCATCTGGCTGGCGCAGATACCAGTGGACGAAGGTGACGGGGATGGACATTAATTTTACGGAGCTGCAGCAGGCGGCGAGGGTGTTTAGTAATGATCCCAACCTCAGATTTATTCACGGGGATATCGATTCGGGGTCATTGGGGGAGCGGCAGTTCGACTGTATCGTTTTTGCTGCTTCGATCCAGTATTTCCCTTCGCTGAAGAAGGTATTGTTCAAGACGCTATCCTGTCTGAAGGCGGGGGTGAGATCCACGTGATGGACACGCCATTCTACAAGCCGGAGAATCTGGAGCGGGCCAAAAGGCAGAGCATCGCTTATTATACGTCGTTTGGCTATCCCGAGATGGCCGACTATTATTTTCATCATTCGATAGAGGATCTTCGTCCTTTCCATCATGTGCTGCTGCACAACCCCCATTCCGTTAGGAGCCGTCTTTTGGGCTTGAAGAGCCCTTTCCCGTGGATCAGGATCATGAATTGATATTTGGGAGCACATGAATTGATACTATGGCCAGTACTTCTTTGATACATACTTTTCAACGGTACCGGACGCTGAAGACCGACAGGATCAGCGCGTTGCCGATCGTCATACTTATGCCGCACAGCGCCTGCAACTGCAAGTGTGTGATGTGCGATATCTGGAAGGGGAACAATCATCTCCGCCAGTTGAGGGAGGAGGATGTGGAGCGGCTGTTGTCGACGTTGGGGCGGCTGGGGACGCAGCAGGTGCTGATGTCGGGCGGTGAGGCGTTGCTGAATGCCAATTTCTTCCGGCTTTGCGAGTTGCTGAAGTCTTCGGGGATCCGGGTGACGTTGTTATCGACGGGGCTGCTGCTTGCGCGGCACCGGGACAACCTGCTGTCGCTGGTGGACGATATCATCGTATCGCTGGACGGGGATCGCCTGCTGCATGATCAGATAAGGAATATTCCCGGGGCGTTTCAGAAGCTGAGGGACGGGGTCCGGTTCGATCCATGCGAGGAGGGCGGACTACCGGATAACCTGCCGGACGGTGATCCACAGGCTGAATTTCAGGCGGTGGCCGGAGATCATCCGGGCAGCGGTGGATATGGGGCTTCAGCAGATAAGTTTCTTGCCGGCGGATGTGACGAGCGAGGCATTCAACCGCAGCAGTCCGTGGGATGAGCCGAGGCAGTATGAGATATTGCCTTCCCGGGAAGAATTGCCTGAAGCTGGAGGCGATGATCCGGACAGTGATAAGGGAGTTCGGGCCGCTGTTCGAGAATGGCTATATCGCGGAGTCGCCGGCCAGGCTGGCGAAGATCGGGGAATACTACCGGGCGTCGCACGGGCTTTGCGCTTATCCGTATAAGAAGTGCAATGCGCCATGGGTGTCGACGGTGATCGAGGCGGACGGGACGGTAAGGCCTTGTTTTTTCCTGCCGGCGATGGGGAATATTCACGAGCAGCCGTTGGCGGAGATACTAAATTCGCCGTCTGCGGTCGCTTTCCGGAAGTCGCTGGATATGGACAAGAATGAGACCTGTATCCGGTGTGTCTGTTATCTGAATCTTCAACCGCGTAATAATTTGAATGGATAGGCCTTTGTCTTATGTTGTCGTGCTCCCGCTGCTGGCCGCGTATCTGCTGCTGGCGGCGCTGGGTTTGCACTACCATGAGCTATGGCTGGATGAGTCGCAGCATTTTTTGATCGGGAGGGACAGTGATTCGCTGGGGGCGTTGTATTATAATATGCGCTATGACGGGCATCCGCGGCTGTGGAATTTTATGATCTTTTTTGTAACGCATTTTATTACCCGCAGCTATGTCGGGATGCAGGTGATGCATCTGGTGATCGCGGGGCTTAGCGCTTTTCTTTGCTTCGTTTTGCGCCGTTCGGCATGTGGGTCAAGATACTTATCCTGTCGGGTTATTATTTTTTATTCGAATTCTCTGTGCTGAGCAGGAACTATGCGCTGGGCATCTTTTTGCTGTTCCTGGTCTGTGTGCTGCTGCGGGAGCAGCGGAGGCGGCTGATCGGGATCGGGCTGGTGCTGGTGTTGTTATGCAATGCCCATCTGTTCTTTGCGTTTGCGGCGATGGGGGTATTTACCTATCTGGCGATGGAGTATCGGGGGGAGTGGATTTCCTGGCGTTTTGGCGTGTTCACGCTGCTGTTCGTTCTCGGTCTGGTCAGTGTCGTTGTCCAGACGCGAACTCCTTCAGAGGAAAGCTTTCATCATGTATATCCGGCGGAGTGGTTGTCGGGGAAGAACCTGTCGTTTGCGGCGTTGGCCGTGGTTCGCGGCTGGCTGCCGGTGCCCCGTGTCAGGGAGTTGATGGAGGGGCATTTCTGGAACAGTTATCTGTTCAGCCCGCAGCGTGTGCCGCCGGTGTTTCAGGTGCTATTGCTGGGGTTGTTGCTTTTGCTTCCGGGGATAATATTGAGGAAGGATAGGAAGGCGATGGTGTTTTATTATGTATGTGTGTTCTGGATATGGGCATTTTTTATCGTGACGCAGCAGGTGGCGACGCGGTATTTTGGGATGGTATATGTCTATTTTCTCGCGGCGTGGTGGATGGCGGGAGGAGGTTTTGAAGGGGTGCCGCAGCCGGTGAGGCTTGCTCTGTATGGGATATTGTTTGTACAGGTAGCAGTTGGACTGATCGCGTATGAGCAGGATATCGTCCGGCCTTTTTCGTCGTCGAAGGATGTGGCGGATTTTCTTCGGGAGAGGGGGTTGGACAGGCAGCTGGTGCTTGTGGACGGGTACAACGGGGTGCCGATGGTGAGCGCATATCTTGGGCGGCGGCTATATTGTACAACGGCGGATATGGAGGGCAGCTACGTCGTGTGGAAGACCAGTTACTGGCCGCGGCCGAGGCCGAAGATCGGCGAGGAGATCGCGCGTTCGTCCTATTTGCAGGGGCTTGGGAATTATGTCCTGGTGTCGAATATGCCGCTGGATACGGGGAGGATAGTTGTCGGGAGCAAGTCGTGGACGCTGGATGGTCTGGCGTCGTTCACGAACAGTGTTATAAAGGAGCATTATTTCATTTATCAATCAACGGCAAACCAGTGAGTCATGGAGACTGTTCTTTTTTCACATTCCTATTTCATGCGGTTCGATCCAAAGCAGTGGGTGACGGGTCAGCCTTATCCGCCGCTGGCGACGATCGGTGCGGCGGCGTTGTTGCGGGAGAATGGTTTTCGGGTCGGGTTATTCGATACGATGTTTGTGGAGGACCCGGAAGAGGTGAGGCCTTTGCTGGAGGTTCAGCGACCGGATTTTTTGTGGTTTATGATGATGGGTTCAACTATCTGACGAAGATGTGTCTGACGAATATGCGGGAGGCGGCTTACCGGATGATACGGCTGGCGAGGCAGCGGGGATGTGTGGTAATCTTGTCGAGTTCGGATTCGACGGATCACTGGAAGGAGTATTTGGAGAAGGGGCGGATTTTGTTTTGTTGGGGGAAGGGGAGCAAACGTTGCTGGAGTTGGTGAAGAGTATCAGGGATGGCGCGGAAGATTTTGCTTCGATCCGGGGTCTTGGGTGGATGAAAAACGGGATGCCCTTCAGGACGGCGGCGCGGCCGGTGATGCGGGATCTGGATGCGATGCCTTTGCCGGCCTGGGATCTGGTGGATATTGAAAGTTACCGGCGGGTATGGTTGGAAAAAATGGGTATTTCTCTTTGAATATCGGGACGACGAGGGGTTGTCCGTTCAAGTGTAACTGGTGTGCGAAACCGATATATGGCAACCGGTACAATGCCCGGTCGCCGAAGCATGTGGTAAGTGAGCTGCGGATGCTGAAGGAAAGCTATGGATTTGATCATATCTGGTTCTGTGACGATATTTTCGGGTTGAAGCCGGGGTGGGTGAATGAGTTTGCGGATCTGGTGGAGGAGGGGGATTGTCTTTTACCTTTAAGATACAGTCGAGGGCGGATCTGCTGGTGCAGGAAAATTATGTGGCTGCATTGGCGAGGGCGGGCTGCGACAATATCTGGATGGGTGCGGAGAGTGGATCGCAGAAGATACTGGATGCGATGGACAAGGGTACCACGATAGAGCAGATCATTGCCGCTACAGGGTTGGTGAGGGAGGCGGGGATGCGGCCGTCGTGGTTCATTCAGTTCGGTTATCCCGGGGAGACGAAGGAGGATATCGAAAAGACGGTGAAGATGATCAACCGGCTGTTACCGGATAGTCTTGGTATATCGGTCTCGTATCCTTTGCCGGGAACGGAGTTCTACGACAAGGTGAAGGCCGATCTGAAGGAGAAGACCAACTGGACGGATTCGGATGAGTTGAAGCTGATGTTCAGGAATACTTATCCGCCCGATTTTTATAAGCGACTGCACCGGTATGTGCACAAAAGTTACCGGTGGCATCTGGCGTTGAAGCAGGTGCGGGAAGCTGGTGGGCGGGCCGGCGCGAATTTCGGGCGCGGCCTTGAAGAAGGCGGCGAGTCTTTTCTTATACGGGCCGGCGTCAATTGTTGATCGAATAAAACTATCGCGATATGAAGCCATTGGACATAATCAATGAGGTCGAGGCGGCGAAGGCGTTCAGCCGGCAGTCGCTGGTATTCGACGAGTATGATGCGGGCAATACGATCATCCACTACAAGCGTGGGCGGGTGCGGGAGCACGTACTTCGATATATGCCGGCCCGTGGTTCGATCCTGGAGCTGAATGCGGGTACGGGGGAGGATGCTGCATTCTTTGCGGGTCAGGGGTACAGGGTGCATGCGACGGATATCGCCATGGGGATGCAGCAGCAGGTGCGGGAGAAGATGCAGCGGCTGGGCCTGACGGAGAGGGTGACGACGGAGTTGTGCTCCTATAATTCGCTGGAGCTGCTGCGGGAGAAGGGGCCATTCGATCTCGTCTTTTCCAATTTTGCGGGGTTGAATTGTACGAGTAGTCTGGATAAAGTTTTGGGCTCGTTGTCGCCACTGGTGAGGCCGGGCGGGCAGGTGACGCTGGTGATCCTGCCGCCGGTGTGTCTGTGGGAGTTGATGCTGGTCTTCAAAGGGAAGTTTCGGACGGCGCTGAGGCGGCTGGGTACGGCGGTGCGGGGGGCGAAGTCGCATGTGGAGGGGGTTTATTTCCGGTGCTGGTATTATTCGCCGTCTTATGTCCGGCGGCATATGCCGGCGGATTTTGAATTGTTGGGGCTGGAGGGGCTTTGTACGATAGTGCCGCCTTCGTATATCGAGCATTTTGCGGAGAAGAGGCCGGGTTTATATGCGCGGTTGCGCAGGCTGGAGGACAGGTGGAAAACGGGGTGGCCCTGGAGATCGGTGGGTGACTACTATATTATATCCTTTCGGAAGAAGGGGTGAGTGACCACTGGGATTGAAGCTCATTGAGGCGGCGGTTGTAGCGCTCGAGGATGGATTGCTGGAAGTTTTCGGGGTTGGGGCGGGAGAAGTGTTTGTCGTTCTGGAGGGACATGCGGTCGCCTTTTACGTTGCGTTCGCCGCGTTGTTCTTTTTGCCAACGCCGGTTGGTCCAGCGTTGGAGGAGGTCGTCGAGCCCGTCGCCCCAGCGATTGTCGAGCAGTTTTTCGAGTGCCGTCTTGACCAAAGATTTGGGGAGGGGGCCCCGCGCTTCTTTCGAGCGGTATTTATAGTGAGGGAAATAGCGTTCTGTCCAGTTGTTGGCGTCGAAGAATCTTGCCAGTCCGCCGTTGCCGCTGGCGGGCAGGAGGGTGATCATTTCTGTGGCGGTGAAAATATTCTTCTCTTTTATTTCGAGTGCGTCTTCGTCGACGTAGTAGTTCATGCAATACCAGTGTTGCCTGTTGGTCAGGTAGGTAAACTTTTTAAAGAGGTGCATGAGGGTTCTTGCTATCCAGAGGCGGTTGCGTCGCGTAATAATAAAATAATCGATGTCTGCGTGTTCGTCTGCAAAATGTTTGGAGAGCGAGCCGGATATGCCGATGCCGCGGACGTAAGGGAAGCGGTAGAGCCGGCGCGAGATACGACCGGCTATTTTGAGGAGTTCGTCGGCGTGGTGGTTGCCGCGTTTTCTCCGGGTGGTCAGGGCCGGGTCGTTCCTGAGACTGTAGAATTCTCCGTCCCTGAAGAGCAGTCCTTCGTGGATAAGTTCTTCGAGCTGTCTTGTCAGGTCGGCCGGGGCAACCTCTTTATCGAGAAAGAGGAGTATTTCGGCAGAGGTGACCGGGTAGCTGAAGAGGTCGAAATAAGCTAAAACCTTTAGAATGCTTGGTCTCATGGCTGTTATGAGATGAAAAACGGTTTTTAGGGAGTAACGGTTGCCTTGGGAAGGATGAGGGCTGCCGGTGTTGGGGATGGTGGATTGTTGCGGCTGCCGTTGGGAGATCGTAGGCAACCGCCACATTTGTATGTGCGTTTGCTCTTTATAGAATGAACTACTTCTTTTTTAAAAGAGTTTTTGATCTCTTATTCTCGGTCCTGGTCATTGTTTTTGTGCTTAGCTGGGCGTTGCCGCTGCTGGCGTTGCTGATCAAGCTGGATTCTCCCGGTCCCGTATTCTTTTTTCAGAAGAGGATAGGTAAGGGTGGGAGGCCATTTGTGTGCATAAAGATGCGGACCATGGTTGTCAATCCGCTGGCCGACAAGGTACCGGCGGGCCGGGAAGATGGACGGATCACGCGCCTGGGGAGATGGCTACGTGGTACGTATCTGGATGAGCTGCCCCAATTCTTCAATGTGCTGATGGGTTCGATGAGTCTTGTTGGTCCCAGACCTTATATGCTGACCGATAACCAGGTATTCTCGCGGATCGTCGCCGATCATCCGATGAGGTATACGATCCGGCCCGGCATTACGGGGATGGCTCAGATCAAGGGGCTTCACGGGCCTTTTTCGGAGCGGGACGGGGCGGTTATCGTCACGCGTTTTCAGTGGGATATCTTTTACATACGGAATGCGAATTTTCTTTTGGATATCGATATTATCCGGCGGTCGATACATCTTTTATTTACCCAACAGGCGCGCGCATGAGAGTAGCATTTATAACGAGATCGACTCTGTACACTGTGGTAGGCGGGGATACTTTTCAGGTGGCGGAGACTGCCCGGCATCTGGCGAAACTGGGTATCGAGGTGGATATACTGCTAACCGATGCTGTTATCGACTATGACAGGTACGACCTGCTGCATTTTTTCAATCTCATCCGCCCGGCGGATATTCTCTGTCATGTCCGGAGCGGAAAACCATTTGTCGTCAGCACTTTGCTGGTGGATTACAGCGGGTATGACAGGCATCACCGGAAGGGATTTTCTGGATGGGTCTGTCGTCTGCTGTCTCCGGGAGCTATCGAATATTGCAAGACGATTGCCCGGTATGTGCTCGGCAAGGACAAGCTAATGACGAAGAGCTATTTGTGGAAGGGGCAGCAGGCGTCGGTGCAGGAGATACTGGACGGGGCTTCGCTGCTATTCTGCAATTCCGTGCTCGAGAGCCGGCAGCTGGAGAAGCTTTACGACGTGCGGACGGATTGTGTAGCGGTCCCCAACGGCCTGGATTCGGAATTGTTCGCTTATGACGCGCGGCAGAAGAAGGACGACCGGCTGGTGCTGTGCGTGGCGCGTATCGAGGGTTTGAAGAATCAGCTCAATCTGATAAGGGCGCTGAGTGGCAGCCGGTATAAGTTGTTAATTATCGGCGACCATGGTCCGGGGCACGCGGATTACTATCGGGAGTGCCGAAAGATCGCCGGGGAAAATATCGGGTTCATCCGTCATATCCCTCAGCGTGACCTGGTGGAGTACTACCAGCGGGCGAAGGTCCATATATTACCCAGCTGGTTCGAGACCTGTGGACTTTCTTCGCTGGAGGCGGGGGCTATGGGGTGTAATATCGTCATTACCGACAAGGGATATGTGCGGGAGTATTACGGCGACTATGCCTTTTACTGCGACCCGGATGACCCGGCTTCCATTTTCAAAGCTGTGGATGACGCGGCCCGGGCCGGTTTCAGGACGGACCTGCGGAATAAAATATTAACCAATTATACCTGGGGAAGGGCGGCGGCGGGGATTGCGAAAGGATATGATAAAATAATGGGTGCGTTATGAGTCTTAGAATAGCAATTATGGGAACGAGGGGAATACCCAACCACTACGGGGGATTCGAGCAGCTTGCGGAGCATCTGGGGCCGGGGCTGGTGAAGGCGGGACACGAGGTTACTGTTTACAATTCGCATAACCATCCCTGGCAAGGGAAGCAGTGGGAGGGGTGAATATCGTTCACTGCTTTGACCCGGAATATCTTTTTGGCAGTGCGGGGCAGTTCATTTACGACCTTAACTGTATCATGGACGCGCGGGAGAGGAATTTCGACGTCATCCTGCAGTTGGGGTATACGAGCAGCTCGATCTGGGGTCTTCTTTTCCCCGAGAATGTAGTGATCATTTACAATATGGATGGTCTGGAGTGGCAGCGGGCGAAGTATTCGAAGCTGACGCGGCGGTTTCTGCTGTATGCGGAGCGGCTGGCGGTGCGGTTCAGTAATTTCCGGATCGCGGATTCTCCGGTGATTCAGGATTATTATCTCAATAAATATAATATTGGGACCGAGTACATCGCTTATGGCGCGGATGTCTTCAACTCTGCCGATGAGGAGGTGCCGAGGGCGTTTGGGGTGGAGCCGGGGGACTATCTGCTGCTGATGGCGAGGATGGAAGAGGAGAACAATATCGAGATGGTGCTGAATGGGTTCAGGGACAGCCGGACTTCGCGGAAGATGCTGGTGGTGGGGAATTTTTCGAATCAGCATGGTCAGTATTTGAAGAATAAGTTTTCGGGGGATGCGAGGATAGTTTTTGTCGGGGCGATCTTCGAGCAGGAGCGGTTGCATTCGCTGAAGGCGTTCTCTTTTCTGTATTTTCACGGGCATAGTACGGGTGGGACGAATCCGTCGTTGCTGGAGGCGATGGCGAGCAGGGCGTTGATCCTGGCGCATGACAATGCGTTCAACCGGAATGTGCTTGGTGGGGATGCGTACTATTTTTCTTCGGCTGCGGGTGTGAGGGAGTTTGTGGATGGTTTTGTGCGGGGTGTGGCGGAGGAGGGGATGACGGGGCGGAATTTCGAGAAGGTGGCTGAGCGTTATAGCTGGCCGAATGTGATCGGGAAATATGATCGTTTTATTTTAAGAAGTGTATTTGTATTCAGGAATGAGAGAAATCTTGTATATCGACGATACTCCAGGGAATAGGATCAGCTATTATTTGTTGCTGGTTTTTCTGGTGATGTTGCCCTTCGACAGAGTTTATAGCGAGCTGGCGTTGATAGGGTTGTTTTTGCATACGGTGGTGGAGGTTTGGCCGCGGGGACGTCGGGCCGGTTCACGGATTGGGGGTGGTTCACGGAGTCGTTGGGGTGGTAATGGTTCACGGGGAGGTTGGGGGGGTGGCGGTTCACGGGGTGGTAATGATGATGGTTCACGGAGCGGGAGTTTCGTGGCGGGGAGGGTGTTTAGTTTCCGGTGGGTGGGGTGGCTGGTGAGTTGTTTGTTCCTGATCATGTTGGTGGGGGTGTTGTATGCACCGGGCTGGAGGGATGCGGAGCGGCATATGGAGAAGCAGCTGGCGCTGGTGTTGTTTCCGTGGATCGCGTGGCATTCGCGGCTGGACTGGAGCAGGGTGAAATGGCCGTTGCTGAAGGCGTTTGCGCTGAGTTGTTTTTTCACTGTCGTCTATTTATATGTATGTGCAATTTTGGCGGCGCCTGATCTGGGGGCGTTGTTCACGCCCGACTATCTCAATCATTCTTTTACGGCTCCGATCGACGCGCATGCGACCTATTTTGCGATGGATGTGGCGATAGCGCTGGTGGTGGTGATTTGTGTGGGGATTGAGGAAAGGGTGTTGTGGGTAAAGGTCCTGTATGGTCTGGTCGCGGCGTTGTTTTTGCTGGCGCTTGTGCAGCTGGCGTCGCGGGCCGTCTGTCTGGCGGTGCTGGTGATCCTGAATGTGCTTCCGTGGTTGTTATTGAAGGGCAGGCTGCGTATCGTAGGGGCGGGAGTATATATTCTGGTTAGTCTGCTGCTCGCGCTGCTGGTGCTCCGGAACCAGACCCTTTACACGCGGTATCTGGTGTCCCTGAAGCAGGATATGACGAGGGTTACCGGGAGGGAAGAGGATCCGGAGCCCAGGATGGTGCGCTGGGCTTGTGCGTGGGAGCTGATCCGCGACTCGCCGTGGATTGGTTATGGGACGGGAGCGGAAGTGCCGAAACTGAAGGAGCGGTACTATGCTCATCAGCTGACTATTTCGTATACGCATGAGCTGAATGCGCACAATCAGTGGCTGAGCTACCTGCTGAATGTGGGATTGCCCGGGGGAGTTTTGTACCTGGCGGTATTGGTGGCTGGAGGGGTGGTTGTTTGGCGCAGGAGGGATGTTTTGTCGGGGAGTTTTCTGGTAATGGTGGTGGCGGTCTCGTTCTCCGAGAACTTGTTAGATACCAACAAGGGTATATTTTTCTTTAGTTTGTTCTTTTGTTTGTTATTTTATCCGTCGGTTAGACCGGTGGTGGTTACGACCGGGGTGGTGGCGGATGGAGAGGCTGTGGCGGCGCCGGAGGTGGTGCCGGCGGCGGAGGGTATGATCGCGTCGGCGAACCGTTCCATTTCTTCCAACTGGGGGCTGCACTGAAGGAGGAAGAAGTCTACGCCGGCCTGTTCAAATTCCGCGATCCGGTCCCGGACCTGTGCGGGTGTGCCTGCGAGTCCGCTGCGGAGTCCGCGGTTGGAGACGGGCATCCAGTATCCATATCGCATATTCGGACGAGTTTTAAGCGTGGGTTAATTGTTTTTCTCCGGCGGTGATGTCGGCGGGGCAGAGGTTGAAGGAGGCTGCCTTCGGCTATGGCAGTGCGTAAGTCCTCTTTTGTCTGGTATTTTGTAATGCCGGTTCCACTGCCGCCGATATTGGCTTTTACGACGACGGGGAAGCGGAGGCCGTCCGCGGCTGCGAGCAGCTGGGAGGGGGTTACTGCTTTTTTGCGGGGGCGGGGTGTTGATTTGACATTTAACGCTTATCTTTCAGGCATGCAAAAGATTGCCTTGCCGCTCACTCTATTTATCGTTGTTGCCAGTACGGTTGTTTTTGGACAGAATAAGGTTTCCCTGGAGGTGCAGGGGGACAGCCTGATCCTTTTGAAGGGGAGGGAGCTGTTGTTGAATAAGCAGGGGTTTCCGCAGCAGGTGTGGATCGACCCGGCGGGGGAGAGGGTTGCGTTGCTGGCGGAGAATGTGCATTTTCATTTTATAAATCAGGCGGATGGGAAGGATTTCCGGCTCAGGAATGGGGAGTTGAAGTTTGGGGAGAAGGAGGAGGGCCGGGCGAAGTGGGATGCGACGACGGTCGCGGATGCGGTAAGTATGTATGTAGAGGGTGAAGCTTCGGATAAGGGAGTGATATCGTTGAAGGTTCGTGTGACGGCGCTGCAGGATGTCGATCTGAAGGATATCGTGATGCATATTCCAATGGAGAAGGGGGTTGCTAAATCGATGCAGGGATTGGGTAGAAACGGGAATTATGCGTTTGACAGTATTTATCACTGGAAATGGGAGCCGGGCAAAAAAATGGCGGAGGCCTGGATCGGAACGGGGAAGACAGGTTTAGGGTTTTTGCTGTCCGGGCCGGGGGAATGGTTGAATGAGGGGAAGGGAGGTGTCGATGTCGGCATTAAGGGGAAGTCGATGCTGGTGAACAATTACAGCGGTCCGCGTCACATGAAAAAGGGAGATGAGATTGATTATAATTTTAAATTGAAATTAAATGAAACTTTATAAGACAAAAAAGGGAAACCTCCTGGAGAATGAGGGGAAGTATTATGGCATCGAGCTGGAATGGGATGAACTGGTGAACCGGGAGGGTTTGTATGGTTATTTGTCGTCATTGGTGAAGGCGGAGCCTTCTTCCGCGAGGGTGTCAGAAGTGCCTTCGCATGAGGCGCAGGGCTGGGTGCGGGATGGGGTGATGGCTCCGGTTGGGACGCAGGAAGTTTGGGCGGCGGGGGTCACCTATCTGCGCAGCCGTGATGCGCGGATGGAGGAGTCGAAGGAGTCGGGAGGCGCTACCTTTTATGACAAGGTATATGAGGCCGAGCGGCCGGAGCTGTTCTTTAAGTCGCAGCCGCACCGGGTGGTGGCGTCGGGGCAGGAGGTATATATCCGCCGGGATTCGGGCTGGAATGTGCCGGAACCGGAATTGACGCTGTTCATCAACAGCGGGGGTTCGATCCAGGGGTATACGATCGGGAATGATATGAGCTCGCGGAGCATCGAGGGGGAGAACCCGTTGTATCTGCCGCAGGCGAAAGTATATGAGCGGAGCGCGGCGATGGGTCCCTGTCTGTACGTGCCGGCGGCGCCGATAGTGGCGACAACGATGATCCGTATGACTATCCTCCGTAAGGGCGCTTCGGTCTATAACGGGGAGGTCGCTATCAGCCAGATCAAGCGGAAGCTGACCGAGCTGGCGGAGTGGTTGTATCAGGAAATGGACTTTATATACGGGTGTTTTCTGATGACGGGGACCTGTCTGGTTCCAGGGAATGAGTTTACGCTACAGCCGGGGGATCGGGTGGAGATATCTATCGATGGGATTGGGGTGTTGGAGAATGTGGTGGCTTATAAGCCATAGGTTGGTGCCCCGCGGGTGTGAACCAGGGGATGCGGCGAGGTTTGAGGTATCCGGGGCGGCCGGATTTGAGGGGTGAACCCCGGGTGGCTGCGAGGTTTGAGGGGTGGAGGGGGTGAAATGTATATATTTGCGTCCGATGGAAAAAATGAACTGGCAGAAGCTGTATAGTCCTGTTCGGACGGGAGCGACCAAGATTGCTATGGTTGGGGCTGTGCAGGCGGGGGTGCCGGGTTCGGTGCCCGGGTCGCCTGAGGGGAATGTCCGGACTTCATTTCTGCGGGACTATGACCGTATAATTTTTTCTTCAGCATTCAGGCGTTTGCAGAACAAGACCCAGGTATTTCCTTTGCCGGGGCCGGTGTTTGTACATAACCGGCTGACGCACAGTCTGGAGGTGGCGTCTGTTGGGAGGTCGCTGGGAAAGTCGGTGGGGGATGCCCTTGGCGCGAAATACGACCATCTTGGGGAGGATTTCAAAGAATTCTATAAATACGAGCTTCCGTCGGTGATAGCCGCGGGGTGTCTGGCGCATGATATCGGCAACCCGCCATTCGGACATTCGGGGGAGGACGCGATCCGCAATTTCTTCCGGGAGTTGACGGGGGAGGCGAGGAGTCGATTTGAGGCGGAGTTGTCGCCGAATCAGCAGCGGGATTTTTTGTATTTCGAGGGCAATGCCAATGCGTTCAGAACGCTGACGCATAATTTCAATGAGCGGGCGCTGGGGGGCTTCCGGCTTACCTATGCGACGCTGGCGTCGATCGTCAAATATCCCTCCGATTCGCTGAACGGGTTCAACAAGCAGCAGCTCGGTGACCAAGAAGTCCGGGTATTTCGATTCGGAGGTGGAAACCTATAAAGCCGTTGCCCGGGAACTGGGGATACCGCAGAAAGGCGGCGACAAGAATGTTTTTGCCCGTCATCCGTATGTTTACCTCGTGGAGGCGGCGGACGATATCTGCTACCGGGTCATCGATTTTGAGGATGCGCACCGCCTCAATATTATATCCATAGAGACGATCCGGGACCTTTTCCTTTCCTTTTTTGACGATGAGAAGGGATACAATTCGAGGGAGCGGGTGGAGAAGACCTTCCATGAGATCAATGACGACAATCAGAAGGTGCAGTATCTGAGGGCGATGCTGATCAATCTGCTAATCTTCCGGGTGCGGGACATCTTCATGGAGCGGGAGGAACTGCTGCTGGAGGGCAGTCTCGAGAAGTCGCTGATAGACTATCTGCCGGCGAGGGAGTTGGCGCTGATGAAGAAGATCGATGCCTTTTCAGTCGAGCATATCTACAACCACCGCTCGGTGGTAGAAATAGAGATTGCGGGTTATAATGTGATCGGCGGAATGCTGAAGGAATTCTTCGGCGCTGTCCTGAGCCCGCGTTCGGTGAAATCCGAGAAGCTGCTTCAACTTATTTCCAGACAGTTTGTTATTTCCCGGGAGCCTGGCAGGTTGTATAGCGATATACAGTCGGTAGTAGATTTTATTTCCGGGATGACGGATCTCTACGCTGTTGACTTGTACCGCAAGATCACGGGTATGGCTTTTCCACAAATCAGATAGGGGGTTGCGCGGGGCGGGGACCAGTAGGGCGCGCGCGTTTCGCGGGACTGGTAGGGGTCGCGTGTTGCGCGGGGACGGGTGTGCCGGTCGGATGTCGCGCCTTTCGCCGGGCCGGTGGCTGGTGATACGCATAAGGGCGGATCGCTGGTTGACCCGTCGGTTGCAGCGGAATTGTGTTGGGAACTGGCATGATTATTTTTAGGGTTAAGGTATTATTCTATCACCCAAAAAAATGAAGTCTTATGCCAAATCCAAAGACAGACAAAAGTGGATATTCCACTGGCAATGCAGACGAGGAAAGGGACATGGGGGCGAAGGGAGGTCCGACGACGGGTCTTGGGAAGCCGGATGACAAGCATGGGGTGTCAGCGCCCTATGATGCCGATCTGCAGGCCCAGATTGCTGCAAAAGGCAAGCATAAAAAAGAAAAAATAAAGAGGACCAACCGGATAAACCTCAGAACCGTTCTTCACTCTAATACTTAACCGAGCCCGCCGCTGTAAAATGCGGCGGGCTTTCACAAACCTTAATTTATGTTTAACAGATTTCCGATCAACTTTGACTACGACGGCAAGCACTACCGTGGTGAGATCAAGCCCCTTCAGGGAGGACTTCAGAACAGGATTCCTACGACTTTCCAGGTGTTTTTAAATAACGCTTATTGCGGACTGATGAAGAGGAGAGGTGACGACTGGGAAACGGATTCCCCAAAGTGTGCGGTCATGGTGAATGTTATTGGCAATCGCATTTATGATTGGTATGAATAGGTATATTTTGAACTCGGTTTTCTGGATATTATTTATAGGAATGGTGTGTATGCTGTTTTTGGGATGTATCCGAAATTTATAAGGATCCGGGGGAGGATGTGAACCGCGGTTTGGTGGATGTGTACCGTGGGTTGATGGGATTAGGTGGAGGACGTGAACCGTGAGGTGTGGCGGGGGGACCGCGGTGGGAGACTGGGGGGAATGGGTGAGATCGCGGCCGGGGTGAAGCCGTGTGATGGAAATAAAATTAGCGCCAGCTGGGATTCGGGATTTTCTTTAGACCGAATCTGCTGGTTTTTTTATTTTTATGGAACGAGCTGCAGCTATGAGAAGATTTCTTGTTGTTTTTATAGCCAGGGCGGAGGGTTATAAGACTGTCCGGGCGCAGCGTCCGGACCCGGTCAATTTATGAACCTGTGCTTCTGTGGGGATGGTGTTCTGGAATCAGCGCATGAACTCGCTGACGGGTGAGGGCTGCGTCGCAGGTATGGCTGCCGCGCAAGATCACGGATATTAAGATCGATTATTGATATCTGGTAGGGCTGAGATCAGCGTTGAGACAGGGAGTTTGTGATGAACAAATTATTAAGTTTGAATTGCGGACTTATAAGACCTCAGCTCTTTTCAAAAAATCGTCCAACTTAGGCTTACCATAGTATAAAGTATGATTACGCCCACCGACAAAAAGGTTTTGAAAAGATTCGGAGAAAATTTGAGGAAACTCCGCAAGGACAAAGGTCTTAGTCTTCGTGAAATGTCGTATGCCTGTAGCATTGACAATAGCAAGATCGCGAAGATCGAAAAGGGAATGATCAATATCACCTTTACAACACTCTTACAACTCGCCGTTGCCCTGGAGGCACATCCTACTGTCCTGCTCGACTACGAGAATCAGGAGTAGCGCATGGTTAGGCGGAGCCGTCCGCCGTATAGAGGATAGATAGTTATCCTTTATTTGTCCTGCAAAGTTTCCGATCGGACTGAACATTCAATCAGTTTGAAAAAACTTGTCTATGGAGCAGGACGATCTCTTACACAAATTTGGACGGCGAATTTCCATTTTACGCGAACAGCAGGGGTTGACGATCGACGAACTGGCGGCCAGGTCAGGGGTCGGGGCTGGGGAAATTGCCCTTATCGAGAAGGGGGAGGCTGATTTTCAGGTGACGGTGGTCTATGCCCGGCCAGGGGGTTTGGGGTGAAGGTCGCGCGGCTGGTGGAGGGGTTGTGAACCGGACGTGAACCGCGGAGGGGAAGGGGAGGAGTGTGAACCGCGCAATGGGGGGATGGGAGATGGACCTGAGAGGGAGGGATTTGACTGTGGAGAGGGATGTGACTGTGGAGAGGGATGTGACTGTGGAGAGGGATGTGACTGTGGAGAGTGATGTGACTGTGGAGAGGGATGGGGCCCCGGGGGAGGGCTGGCCGGACGGTGGGAGGGGGAACCGGGGAAAAATACTGTGTCATTTTCCTATTGTAAAATGGCGGGTGGGGATGTATTTTACCTATGGTATTTTAATCCTGTCCATGAAAACCTGTTAGTTTATGGCCATTTTTGCCGGGCTCTTTTTTTCCTTCATTTCGGTGCTCTGTCTGATGAAGGTAAAGTCCAAGCGCGCGTTACGTCGCATTGTCATCGTCGCATTCTCACTTTTTTTAATGTTAGTCCAGGTGCTGTTTATCAATGATGTGCTAAAACTGGAAAGCAAGGATTTTATAACCATATCGGGGGCCCTGAGTGGAATAATCCTTATTTTGGCGTTCCAGAAAAATGAAGCATGGTAATAAAACGGGGTTTTTTAACGGTTGCGGCTAGTTTTAGTGTGATTTTTAGTTGGGGACAGCAGAGAGGAAGTGGCCCGGTTGGGGGGCGGGGAGAGGGGGGCAAGTCGATTTATCACGACGGATGGATCGATTTCAACAAGAACGGTGTCAAGGACATTTTTGAGGACCCCGCTCGGCCGGTCGAGCAGCGTATCGCCGACCTGCTGGGGCAAATGAGTCTGGAGGAGAAGACCTGCCAGACGGCCACCTTGTACGGTTATGGCCGGGTATTGAAGGACGAGCTGCCCACTCCGGCCTGGAAGAACGAGGTCTGGAAGGATGGTATCGCCAATATCGACGAGCATTTGAACAGCGTGGCGGGTAATGCCGGGGCACAGACGACCTTATCTTATCCCTTCAGCCGACATGCGGAGGCGATCAATACTGTCCAGCACTGGTTCATCGAACAGACCCGTCTGGGGATCCCGGTGGATTTTACCAATGAGGGGATCCATGGTCTGAACCATGACCGGGCGACGTCGCTGCCGGCGCCGATCGCCATTGGAAGCACCTGGGACAGGGCGCTGGTCCGGGAGGCGGGGGACATCGTAGGGCGGGAGGCCAAGGCCCCGGGATATACCAATGTTTATGCACCGATACTCGACCTGGCGCGTGATCCGCGCTGGGGCCGGACGCTGGAATGTTACGGGGAGGATCCCTTTCTGGTGGCCGAGCTGGGGAAACAGATGACACTGGGGATACAGGGCGAAGGGGTGGCTTCGACGCTGAAGCACTATGCCGTGTACAGCGTCCCCAAAGGGGGCAGGGACGGGAGCGTCCGGACCGATCCCCATGTCGCGCCGCGGGAGTTATACCAATTATATTTATACGCTTTCCGGAGGGTGATCCAGGAAGCGCATCCTCTGGGTGTGATGAGCAGCTATAATGACTGGGATGGGGTCCCCATCACGGGTAGCTATTATTTTCTGACAGAATTGTTGCGCGAAAGGTTTGGGTTCGACGGTTATGTCGTTTCCGACAGCGACGCGGTGGAATATCTTTTTACCAAACATCATGTCGCTGACAGTTATAAGGAGGCGGTGCGGCAGGTCATCGAGGCGGGTTTGAATGTGAGGACCACTTTTACGCCGCCGAATGTGTTTATCGATCCGCTGCGCGAGCTGGTGAAGGAAGGAAGTCTTTCGATGAAGACGCTGGACCGGCGGGTGGCGGATGTGTTGCGGGTGAAGTTCAGGCTTGGCCTGTTTGACCGTCCCTATGTCGATCCTAAAAAGGCGGACGATGTGCTGAAGCCGGGGCGTACAAAAGATTTTATGCTGCGGATGGCGCGGGAGTCGGTGGTCTTATTGAAGAATGACAGTAGCTCTGCTGCCGCTGGACAAGCAGCGGTATAAGAAAATATTGGTTGCGGGGCCGCTGGCGAAAGAGACGTCCTATGCGATCAGTCGTTATGGGCCTTCGCATCTGGAGCCGATATCTGTCTATGAAGGATTGAAAGGTTATCTGAGTGGCGGGGCAGCGCTGGACTACGTAAAGGGCTGTGAGATGGTGGACAGTGCCTGGCCGGAGAGCGAGATCATTCCGACTCCGCTGACGGGCGCCGAGCAGTCGGGTATTGCTGAAGCGGTGGACAAGGGGCGTCAGTCCGACTTGATCATTGCGGTGCTGGGAGAAGACGAGAAGAGAGTAGGCGAGGGTATGTCGCGTACCGGTCTGGATCTGCCCGGGCGTCAGGAGCAGCTGCTGGAGGCGCTGAAGGCGACGGGGAAGCCTGTCGTGCTGGTGCTGGTCAACGGGCAGCCGCTGACGATAAACTGGGCGAACCGCTATATACCGGCGATCCTCGAAGCCTGGTTTCCGAATAGCATGGGAGGGCAGGCGATTGCGGAGACGCTGTTCGGTGACAACAATCCTGGCGGAAGGCTATCGATCACCTTTCCGAAGACGACGGGTGAGATAGAATGGAATTTCCCTTACAAGCCCGGTTCGCAGCCCGGTGGGAATAAAAAGGAGAACCGGACGAGCGTGTTCGGGCCTATCTATCCTTTCGGTCACGGGCTTAGCTATACGAGCTTCGCCTACAGCAATCTGGTGGTCACTCCGGAGGAACAGCGCCCGCAGGGCGATGTCAGCGTCACGGTAGATATAACGAATACGGGCAGTCGAAAAGGGGACGAACTGGTACAGCTGTATGTTCACGATGAGGTGAGCAGTGTCACCGTATACGAGCAGCAGCTGCGGGGCTTCGAGCGTGTAACGCTGGCGCCGGGCGAGAAGAAGACGGTGTCGTTTACGCTGCATCCCGACGATCTTTCGCTTCTCGACAAGAATATGGTATGGCGTGTAGAGCCGGGAAAATTCCAGGTGATGATAGGAAGCAGCTCCACCGATATACGACTGAAGAAGGAATTTGCCATCAGGTAATTTTCGTTAAGAAAAGATTAAAATCAATGAAGCACCGCCCTGCGGTGCTTTTTACATTTGGATGTAACCAAATACAGTCGCAATGAGAAAACTCTTCTACAATGCGGTAGGCATTGTCGTGGCAACTTTGCTATGCCTGGAAGCGCAAGCACAAAGAAGACCCGTGTCGGGGACGGTAAACCGACTCCGCGGGCTCGCCAATCCCCAATGTAAGCGTCCGGATACGATCCACAAAAGCCGGCGTTGCAACCAACGAAAGCGGGGTCTTCAAGATCTCCGCCTCTCCCTCCGACGTACTGCTCTTTAGCAATATCGGTTTTTCCGATCTCGAAGTCAAGGTCGGGAACAGGGAGAATATTACTGTTGTAATGGGCAGGAATGCGCAGTCGCTGAATGAAGTAACCGTCACTACTGCGCTGGGTATCAAAAGAACGAAGAACTCGGTCGCTTACGCCACCCAGCAGATATCTGGGGATGCGGTGACCAAGACGATGAATACGAATTTCGTGGACAATATGTCCGGGAAAGTTGCCGGTCTCCAGATCACTTCCAGCAACACCATGGGTGGTTCGAATAACGTCATCTTACGCGGTATGAAGTCGTTGACGCAGACCAATCAGGCGTTGTTCGTTGTGGACGGGGTCCCTTACGATAACAGCAACCTGTCGACGAATAACCAGTCGGGTCAGGGGTATTACGACCTTGGGAACAACGCGTCGGATATCAACCCGAACGATATCGAGTCGATCAGCGTGCTGAAGGGTGCTGCTGCCTCGGCGCTGTATGGTTCGCGCGGCTCGAACGGAGTTATCCTTGTCACGACCAAGAAAGGCTCGCGTCTTAATAAAGGACTGGGTGTTTCGGTGAATATCGGCGTGAATGTGGGTACTCCGGATCAGAGTACGCTGCCGCAGTATCAGACGCAGTATGGCGAAGGATACGGCGCATCGGGCGGGGGCACGGGAAATCCCAACCCCTATTTTTACTATCAGCCGACTTTCAACAGCAATGGTAACAATGTACTGATCGTGCAAACGGATGTCGACCAGATGACGGGTCCGGCCTACGATCCCAGTCTGATGGTATATCAAGTGGGACGCATTCTCTCCCGGCAATCCCAACTACGGGAAGGCGACTCCCTGGAAGCCCGCGGCGCATTATAAGCCGACGGATTATTTCGTTACTCCTGTGTCGACGAGCACCAGCGTGTTTGCGGACGGGGGAGTGATAAGGGGACCTTTAAAATGGGTTTTACGCATAGCAATGACAGGGGTTATCTGCCCAACAGCAATGAGGCGAAGAACCTGCTGACGCTGAGTGTTACGCATAATCTCCCTGCCCAATCTGACGGTGGGCGGCGAGTTCAATTATTCCGACATCAACGCGACAGGGCGATATGGTTTTGGTTATTACGGCGGCAACGGAACGCAGATCAATCCGATGACCGACTTCCGTCAGTGGTGGGAGACGGGTATCGATCTGAAGGCGCAGAAGGCGGATTTTTTCCGTACGCAGAGCAATGCTACGTGGAACTGGCTGGGCGGGTATACGTCCAATGTGCCGGGCAATATCGTAAAGCCGGCCTATCACGATAATATCTACTGGGTCCGTTATAAGAACTATGAATCGGACGGCCGGGATCGTTATTTCGGGAATGCTTTTGTCAACTATAAGGTAGGCAGTTTCCTCAATATCCTTGGCCGGGTGTCGAAGGACGATTACAATCAGGTAATCGAAGCGAGGTATGATGTCGGCAGCGCGGGTACACCTTTGTATGCCAAGACCCTGACCAACTACAGCGAGACGAACTCACGACCTGTTGGTCAATTTTGACAAGAATATCGGCGAGAAATTCAATGTGAAGGCGTTATTGGGTGGTAATATCCGGCAGGACAACCTTTCGGGTACATCGGCGGCTACCAATGGCGGGCTGGTGGTGCCTGGGTTTTTGCGCTGGCCAACTCCGTGAACACGCCGAATGCTCCTACTGAAACCAATTACCGGAAAGAGATCGACGGGATCTTTGCCGGCGCTACGATCACCTACAAGGAGATGATCACGGTGGATGGAACGATAAGGAGGGAAAGGGCTTCAACCCTGCCGACTAAGAACAATACCTATTACTATCCCTCTGTTGCCGCCAACTGGGTCTTCTCCAAGGTGCTGGATGCGCCATGGCTGAACTACGGCAAATTGAGGGTCAACTACGCCGCGGTGGGTAATGACGCTCCCTATTTCAGTCTGCAGAACACGTATGTTGCGGCAGCGCCCTTCAATGGACAGACGGTCTTCAATTCGCCGACGACCAATAACAATCCCAACCTGAAGCCCGAGATGAACCATACTTACGAGGTAGGAGCGGAGGTCAGTTTCCTTAAGGGAAGACTGGGAGCGGATATCACCTATTATCACGCGCAGTCGATCGACCAGATCACGCCTATCAACGTCTCAACGGCCAGCGGTTACTCCCAGTTCTATGTGAACGGCGGTACCATTCAAAACTCCGGAGTCGAGGTGCAGCTGAATCTGACGCCGGTGAAGACGAGGACTTTCTCCTGGATATGAATATCAACTGGGCGAAGAACAATAGCAAGATCATTTCGCTTTATAACAATCAGGCCGTCCTTTATCATCGCCAAATACCAGAACAGCGTACAGCTGGTGGCGGAAAAGGGACAGCCTTATGGCGTATTGCGCGGGACGGGCTATACCTATATGGAACGGCAAGCCGCTGGTGGATACGAGCGGTTATTATGTCAAGCAGCCCAATGCGCTGTCGGATATCGGAAATATCAGTCCCAGCTGGATCGGTGGTATCAACAATACGCTCCGGTACAAGTCGATCTCGCTGAATTTCCTGATCGATATCAAGAAGGGCGGGGATGTCTACGATCTGGACCTCGACTATGCGGCCAGTGCGGGTCTGACGCCGCATACGGCGGGCTATAACAAGAACGGCAAGCCGGTGCGTTCGCCTCTGGCAGACGGCGGCGGTTATCTGATGGAGGGCGTTACCGCGGATGGGAAGCCCAATACTAAGCTGGTCGACGCGTCGGATATCAACAAGAAGAAGTTCCCCTTCAGCTCCGACAACCAGTGAAGTGGCCAGGGAGTATATTTTCGATGCGGGCTATGTAAAACTGCGGGAGTTGGCCATTACGTGGTCGGTGCCTTCGGCTATGCTGAGCAAATGGCATTTTGTAAAGGGCATCGACCTGTCGCTGACGGGCCGGAATCTGTGGATCATCCATAAGAATCTGCCCTATGCCGACCCTGAGCAGGGTGTGCCGATAAGCTGGATCTTATGGCTCGAATGCTTCGCAGGGCTTCCAGTCGGGTTCTTATCCCGTGTTCAGGACCTTTGGTTTTAACGTGAGGGCTAAATTTTAAACTACATCACCATGCGGAAACTATTTTATATCAATATAGCTGTTCTGGTTGCGTTTTCGTCCTGTACGAAAAATATTCAGGACCTGAATACGAATCAGAAGGCGGCGATAACGGTGCCTGCGGCTACAGTTTTTTTGGCGGGGCAGAAGAATCTTGTCGACGATCTTACTTCGCCGTCGGGCAGCACGGACCCTTTCCGGAATTTTGCCCAGACATGGACGGAGATCACCTATACGTCGGAGGCGCAGTATATCCTGACTCAGTACAATTCGCCGGACAATTTCTGGAGCCAGATGTATGGCGGCTACAGCAGGGGAATGTGCTCAGCAATCTGTACAATGCCAAGGCGAATTTCGGGACTACGGCGCCGACGGCGGACATTTTGAAGAACGACCTGATCATTACCGACCTACTCGAGATCTATACCTTTAACCTTCTGGTTACGACCTATGGCAATATCCCATACAGCCGGCGGTGAACAGGACCGTGCCTTTTCCGAAGTATGATGATGCAAAGACGGTCTTTACGGATTTGCTGATGAGGCTCGATACCTGTATTGCGTGGGCTGAATACGTCTGCCGGTGCGATGGGCGCTGCCGACAGGATCTATACGGGGAATGTGGCCGCGTGGAAGAAGTTTGCGGCGACGCTGAAACTCAAGATGGCGATGTTGCTGGCGGATACGGACCCCAGCACGGCGAGTAAGAAGGTGCAGGAGGCTGTGGCTACCGGGGTCTTTACCGCCAATACTGACAATGCTACACTGACCTATGATAAATCTCCCACGGGGAATACCAATCCCATCTGGCAGGCGGCGATCAACAAGTGGCCGTCATGACAACTGTCCGGCGAATACGCTGGTGAGTCAGATGGTGGCCTGGAATGATCCGAGGCTTTCGTTGTATTTTACGAAAGTGAATGGCGCCTATCTTGGCGGGCAGCCGGGTGCGGGCAACTCGTATATTGGGTTCTCGACGTTCTCGGATCAGATGCTGCAGCCGACGTTTGCCGGTGTACTGCTGGATTATTCGGAGACGGAGTTCCTGCTGGCTGAGGCGGTCGAGCGTGGTTTTCCTGTGACGGGAACGGCGTCGGACCACTATAATGCCGCTGTTACGGCCGGGATCCAGTATTGGGGAGGAAGCCCTTCCGACGCGGCTGCTTATCTGGCTCAGCCCGCGGTGGCCTATGCTACGGCTGCGGGAGATTATAAGCAGAAGATCGGGTACCAGCACTGGATCGCCTGCTATAACCGCGGCTGGGAGGCCTGGACTTCTATCCGCAGGTTGGGGTACCCCAATATCAATGCTATCAATCCGCCGTTCGGTGCTATTTCGCCGATGCCGCTGCGTTTTTACTATCCGCTGGCGGAGCAGTCTGCCAATAAGACAAATTATACGGCGGCGGTTCAGGCGATGGGTGGGGCGGATCAGGTGACCACCAGGTTGTTTTGGATGAAGTAGAATTTCGCGGTAAAATTAAAGTATGAGAATAGTACGTTCTTTTTTCCTTTTTTCGCTGATCACGCCGGTGTTGTGTATGGGTCAGCAGCAGCCTAATCCGGATTCTGTAAGGGCGGCGCATGCGCGGGACATTGCGCGGGCTTCGGAGGAGTACAGGAACAAGGTCTTTACCCATGCGGACACGCTGCGCGGCAGCGTTGGGCCGGAGCGGGCCTGGTGGGATATACAGCGTTATGATATTACGGTGAAGCCTGATTTTCTGACGAAGACGGCGCCGGGCAGCGATCTGATTACCTATCAGGTGGTCAGCGACGACCAGCCGGGGATGCAGCTCGATCTGCAGGCAGCGCTGCATATCGACAGCGTTATCTTTAACGGAAAGGAGAAACTTTCTTTCACTCAGGAAGGAAATGTCTGGCATGTGCGGACGCCTAAACAAAAGGTGGGTTCGGTGAATACGGTGCAGGCCTATTTTTCGGGATTGCCGCACGAGAGCGTCCGGCCGCCGTGGAGCGGTGGGTGGACCTTTGCGAAAGACTCGCTGGGGCGGCCCTGGATGACCGTCACCTGTCAGGGTATAGGGGCTTCGCTCTGGTATCCCTGTAAGGACCTGCAGTACGACGAGCCGGACAAGGGTGGGTCGGTGACGATGATCGTTCCCGATTCGCTGGTGGGCGTCGCCAACGGCAGGTTGCAGTACAAAAATCCAATGGGGACGGTACGACGACCTATAATGGGCGGTCGTGAATCCTATCAGCAACTACTGTCTGATCCCCTATGTCGGCAAATACGTAACCTTCCACGAAGACTTTCAGGGCGAGAAGGGACATCTTGACCTCGACTACTGGGTGCTCGACTATAACTTGAAAAGAGCGAAGGACTATATGCCGGAGCAGGTGCATAATATGCTGCACGCGCATGAGCACTGGTTCGGTCCCTATCCTTTTTATGAAGACAGCTACAAGCTGGTAGACGTACAGCATACGGGTATGGAGCATCAGAGAGCGCCGTGGCCTATGGGAATAGCTACGCCTTCGGCTACAGGGGACGCGGGTCGAAGTACGGGATGATGTATGATTTTATCATTATCCATGAGAGTGGTCACGAGTGGTTCGGCAACAATCTGACCACGAAGGATCTGGCCGATATGTGGGTGCATGAAGGGTTTACGAATTACAGCGAGACGCTTTTCGTCGACTATATGTGGGGTAAGGATGCGGGTAATGAATACAATCTCGCTACCCGCCGGGGGATCCGCAATGACAGGCCTGTGGTTGCCAGTGTATGGCGTCAACGAGCAGGGCAGCGGGGATATGTATCCGAAAGGGGGTAATATGCTGCAGGCTATCCGGCACGGTATCGATGACGACGAGAGCTGGAGGCAGATACTGAGGGGATTGAACAAGGATTTTTATCATCAGACCGTGACGACCCAGCAAGTGGAGCATTATGTGTCGCAGAAGGCGGGGTTCGACTATCAGAAGGTCTTTGATCAGTATCTGCGGACGACGCAGATACCGGATCTCGAGTTTTATTTCAGTGATGACCATAAGAGGGTGACCTACCGGTATACCAACTGTGTTGCCGGGTTTGACCTGCCGCTGGTGCTGAGAAAAGGTGGAGCCAGCCTGAGGCTGCTGCCGACCGACCGGTGGAAGACGGCGGAGCTGAAAGGAGATGAGGCGGCGCTTGTTACCGAAGACGGTATAAAAAATATGTACTACATTGGGGTCAAGCCCGTCAGTCAGGGTAGTAAATAAAGCATAAACATGAAAATTCCTGTAGTTGTTCTTTTTCTTTTAGTATCAGTAGGAGGGTTTGCTCAGCGTGGCGGCGGTGGGGTTAAATGGGACTCGGATGGAAAGAGTTATTATGCGGTGGAAGGGGGAGCAATTGTAAGATATGATCTGCCGGCGTTTCAGCGGGTGGTAGTGGTGGACGCGGGGCTGCTGACGCCTTCGGGGCAGTCGCAGCCGTTGGCTGTACAGGGATTCACTATGAGCAGCGATAACAAGAAGGTGCTGGTGTATACCAATAGTAAAAAAGTGTGGCGTCTCAATACCCGCGGAGACTATTGGGTATTGGATATGGGGTCGCATTCGCTGAAACAGGTGGGGAAGAGCAGGCCTGCTGCGTCGCTGATGTTTGCAAAACTCTCGCCGGACGGGACGAAGGTGGCGTATACGAGCGAGCACAATGTTTATGTGGAGGATCTGGCTTCGGGTGCCGAGACGCCGCTGACAACGGATGGCACATTCCGGCTGATCAACGGGACCTTCGACTGGGCCTATGAGGAGGAGTTCGGTTGCCGCGACGGTTTTCGGTGGAGCCCGGATGGGAAGAGCATCGCTTACTGGCAGCTGGACGCTAACCAGATAAGGAATTTTCTGATGATCGATAATACCGACAGCCTGTATCCCTTCACGGTCCCGGTGGAATATCCCAAGGCCGGTCAAGATCCTTCGCCGTGCAAGGTGGGGATTGTCTCGCTGGCCACGGGCAAGACGGTCTGGATGCAGGTGCCGGGCGATAGCCGTCAGCACTATATTCCGCGGATGGAATGGGCGGATAACAGCAGCGAGCTGGTGGTCGAGCAGCTAAACCGGAAGCAGAACGAGGCCAAAGTCTTTATCTGTAACGTGAGCTCCGGCGATGCCAGGCCGATCTATCAGGAGGCCGACGGTGCGTGGATAGACGTGAAGGCCCGGTGGAGCGACGATATTGCGGGCTGGGAGTGGATCAACGGCGGAAAGGATTTTCTCTGGGTTTCCGAAAAGGATGGCTGGCGGCATATCTACCGCATCAGCCGGGATGGAAAGAAAGAGGTGTTGCTGACAAAGGGCAACTATGATCTGATCCGGACCAATGCGATCGATGAAAAGGGAGGATATGTCTATTTTATGGCGTCTCCGGAGAATGCTACGCAGCAATATCTGTACCGCGTATCGCTGGATGGAAAGGGGAAGTTGGAGCTGATGTCTGCCGGCGGCGCAGAAGGGGACGCATACCTATAATATTTCGCCGGGAGGGGCGTATGCCACGCATAATTTCTCCAATCATCTGTACGAGTCCGTATCGGAGTGGGTGAGTCTGCCTGGTCATAAGAGCATCAGGACGAACGAGGCTCCTGCCGGCGGCCGGGGTGCGGGACGTCCGCGATATCCGGTGAAGTTCTTCCAGGTGACGACGGACGACAATGTCACTATGGATGGGTGGATGATACTGCCTAAGGATTTCGACAGCGCGAAGAAATATCCGGTTCTATTTATGGTGTATACCGAGCCTGCCAGCGCTACGGTGAAGGATGTGGCGGGCGGTCAGGGGACGCCGTTGTATGCAGGGGATATCGCGGCGGACGGCTATATCCAGATCAGCCTCGACGGCAGGGGAACGCCGGCGCCCAAGGGTGCGGCGTGGAGGAAGTCGATCTACCGGAAGATCGGGATCGTCAATATCCGGGATCAGGCGATGGCTGCGAAGAAGATACTGCAGTGGCCGTGGGTGGATACGAGCAGGGTGGCGGTGCATGGCTGGTCCGGCGGCGGGAGTACGACGCTGAATCTGCTGTTCCAGTATCCGGAGATCTATAAGACGGGTATCGCTATAGCGCCCGTGGCGAATCAGCTGCTGTACGACAATATCTACCAGGAGCGGTATATGGGTCTTCCCCAGGAGAACCGGGAGGATTTTGTGAACGGGTCGCCGTTGTCACACGCGAAGAATCTGAGGGGGAATTTATTGATCGTGCATGGTACAGGAGATGATAACGTACACTATCAGGGGACGGAAATGCTGATCAATGAACTGGTAAAATATGACCGGAAGTTCCAGGTCATGGTATATCCGAACAGAACGCACGCTATCCGGGAAGGGGAGGGAACGTCGCTGCATTTATCGCATTTGTTCACGGACTATCTTAGGGAGCATTGTCCGGGGAGGGAGATAGACGAAAAAAGGGGTCGTAAGACCCTTTTTTTGTGCGGATGCCTGCGGCTAGGCGGATGCCACGTTGGCCATATAGCTTTCGACGTATTCGCTTGGTGATTTTCGGGTGACGCTCTTGAATACGCGGTTGAAGTTGGTGATGCTGTTGAAGCCGCAGTTGTAGGCGACGGTGGCGATGCTGTCGTAGTTGCCGTCGGTGAGTTTTTTGCAGGCTTCGTTGATACGGACCTCGTTGAGGAAGGATACGAATGTATGGAGGGTATGTTTTTTGAAATAGCGGCAGAAAGCCTGGGGCGTCATATGTGCCTGTTTTGCGACGTCTTCCAGGGTGATGGGTTTGTCGTACTGCTGCATGATAAAATTATAGATGGCTCCGATGCGGATGCCCTCGTGTTCGCTGTAGGCGGCGGGCTGGGCGCAGGAGGACAGGGGCTGCAGTTCGTGGAAGGAGCTCAGTTGTTTGAGCAGCTCTATGAAATGGATCAGTTGGTCTACGCCGGTGCTGTTCTGGATGCGGAGCATTTTTTCAGCCACGTCGCCCGAATACTGGGGTGGAACTTTAAATCCTGACTGTTGGTTGAGGAGGAAATTCTTGAGATTTTTGATCTCCGGAAGATCGAAGAAGCTATCCAGCTGCCCCTTTACGTTAAAAAAGATATTGAGGGTCTGGACTTTTTTTCGGCTGGCCGGAGAAAAATAAGATGGATCGCTTTTAAAAACATGTGGCAGATTGACTCCCAGCCAGTAGATCTCGCCGGATCGGAAGGCGTACATGTTATTTTCGGCAACCAGTGTCCCCTCGCCCTGCTGGATCCATGTGAGCTGGATCTCCTGGTGCCTGTGTAAGTGCGGATAAAGTGGGGAAGCTCATCCTCTTGCACGATAACGGTCTTGTCGTGCGGCACTGGAATGGTGAATTGCAGTACTTTCATCGCTGTGTAGTTTTGGCAGAATGATTAAGAAATAGTGACCTTAGTGTGACATTTATATGAATTTACCGAATTTACGGATATTATCAGCGAATTATTAAAATCGGGTAAAAGGTGGTTAAAATATGGTTAGACCGGGATTTTTTAGCCTTTTGCCCGGGTGGTGCCCGCGATCGTGTGGACCGCGCCGCCCCTGTTCACCCTACTATGGGTGAGCTTTTGAACAAAGTTGGACCGGGGGGGGATGGGCGGGGGAGTTACTTCGAGGACGGGTGAAATGGGGCTTGCGCGGCACACGACGCGGAGCCCCGGACAGTTGGGGGCTAAACCCCGGTGGTGGGGTGGGGTGATGGTGAAGAAAGGGGGTGGAAGTGGGGGTAATAATGACTAAAGAGTGGTTAAAATAAGTGTATGGCGCTGCGGGGTGGTGAGTTGCAATAGCGCTTATTTTTGTTGAATGAAGAAAAACGTAGTCGTCATTGGCGGCGGCATTATTGGACTGAGCTCTGCTTACTATCTGCAAAAGGCCGGACATTCTGTTACAGTACTGGATCGATCTGATTTTATGGACAATTGCTCCTATGGCAATTGCGGTTATGTATGTCCGAGTCATTTTATTCCGTTGGCGACGCCTGGTATTGTGCGGCAGGGGCTGAAATGGATGCTGAACTCACAAAGTCCTTTTTATGTTCAGCCGAGGCTGAGCAAATCACTGATAGACTGGGGGCTGAAGTTTATGAAGAGCGCCAACGCCGCGCATGTGGACCGGTCGGCGGTGCCGCTGCGGGATATCGCGTTGCTCAGCCAGCACGAATACGAGAATACCTGGCTTCCGCTGCCGCATTTCGAGTTTGCTTATCAGCATAAGGGGCTTCTTGAAATATTCCAGACCGATGCCGCCGCGGAACACGCGCACCATACCGTCGAGAAGGGACACGAACTGGGGCTGGATGTCGAGCTGCTGGATGCGGCCGCTCTTCAGGCGAAGGAACCGCATACGAAGGTCAACGGAATGGGCGCCATTTTCTTCAAGTGCGACGCTCATCTTTACCCTGATAAACTGATGAAAGGACTGCTTAGTCTGCTGACGGATTCCGGTGTACAATTGCTGCCCGGTGAAGAAGTGACAAAGATCGAGACGAAAGGGGGTAGGGTTACGCGGGTGGTGACGCCGAAGCAGGCATTCGAGGCCGACCAGGTCGTGATCGCCACGGGCTCGTGGAGCCGGGAGATGGCGGCGTTGCTGGGAACGAAGCTGCCGCTGGTGCCGGGCCGCGGCTATTCATTGACGCTGGAAGATTCTCCGTACCAGCTGAACTATCCGGCGATCCTGGTAGAGGGCCGGGCCGCGATAACGCCGATGGACGGAAACAAGATACGTTTTGGGGGGACGATGGAGATTACTTCTACGAATACTCCTCCCCGATACGCGCGCGTGCAGGGAATACTGAATGCGGTGAAGCGTTTCTTCCCCGAGTTCGACGTGCCGATGCCGCCGGTTGAAAAGATATGGTATGGCTACCGTCCCTGTTCTGCGGACGGTCTGCCATATATCGGGCGGATAAAGAAATACGATAACGTCGTGATCGCGACGGGACATTCGATGCTTGGGCTTAGTCTCGGCGCCGGAACGGGGCTGCTGGTGCGTGAGCTGGTGGAAGGCGTGAAGCCGAGTATTGATTTAGCGCCTTTTGCTGTAGAGCGTTTCGACTAATAAACTAAAATATAATGAAGAAACTACTGCTTGTGCAGGGAGGGCTTCTTTTTGCCCTCCTGACGGGTTATGCCCAGCCGTATCAGCCTTCCCGGGCTGAGATTTTAGAACGATATAAGCGGGCGAAGCTGCTCGACAGCCTTGCAACCCGCAGCATTTTCAAGACCACGGTAAGGCCGCACTGGTCGGAGGACAATGGTTCGTTCTGGTACCGCAATATCATCGACAAAGACAGCGCCAAAGAGTATATCTATGTAGACGTCGTGCATGGTACGAGGAAGAAACTGGACGCGGAGCCGGCGGACACGACTACGAGACATACGGCATTCTCACGCTGGACGGGCCGACGCTGGGGCTCTTTTGCGAACGATTCGCTGTCTCCGGACAAACAGTGGGTAGCGGTCATACGGGACAACAACGTCTATATCCGGGGTGTTGGTGACGATGCTTCCGCTGCGGTTGCCTACACCAGCGACGGCAATGCCGACAAGCCCTACGGACAGCTGGCCTGGTCGCCGGACAGTAAGTATGTTGTCGGCTATCATGTCAACCCCGTAAAAGATTCGGCGGTCTACTATGTATTGTCCTCTGTCCAGGGTACCACGCGGGGCGTGCTGAAGAAACGGCCCTATAAGCAGCCAGGTGACCCGTTCACGAGCTATGAGATGTTCCTTTTCCGTCCTTCGGACAAGAGGACGACGAAGGTAAATACGCCGGTACTGGATTTCTTCGGTGCGCCGGAGCTGCACTGGAAGATGCGTGAGAACAGGTATTTCACGTTTGAACGGGTCGAGCGGGGCCACCAGCGTTTCAGGGTCATCGAGGTGGATGCATCGAACGGAGAAACGAGAACCGTCATCGACGAAAAGACCAATACATTTATTTACGAGTCCCGGTTGTTCACCTACTATCTGCCGGAAACAAATGAAATGCTGATGACCTCGGAGAAGGGCGGGTGGCAGCATCTATATCTGATGGACCTGCAGACCGGCGGTCAGAAGGCAGAAGTGACCAAAGGAGAATGGATCGTCCGCAATATCGACAGCATCGACACGAAGAAGAGGGAAGTCTGGTTCTCCGCCAGCGGTATGAACCCGGATGAAGACCCCTATTACACTCACTACTATCGTATTGGTTTCGATGGAGGTCACCTGGTCAGCCTGACGCCGGCAAAAGCCAATCATATCGTAAGCTATTCACCGGACAGAAAATACTATCTCGATGCCTATTCCGAGATCAACGTGCCTACGGTGACGGAGCTTCACCGGACCTCCGATGGAAAGAAGGTAATGGAAGTGGAACGGGCGGATGCTTCCGCCTATCTGGCGGCGGGATTCAAATTCCCGGAACCTTTTCATGCGAAGGGACGGGATGGGGTGACTGAGATCTGGGGGATCATCGTTCGGCCGGTAGATTTTGACCCGACCAGGAAATACCCTGTTATAGAAAATATCTATGCTGGTCCGCAGGATGCCTTTGTTCCTAAGGATTTTACGGGAAGGTATGGAGAGATGCAGAGTATTGCGCAGATGGGTTTTATCGTCGTGCAGATCGACGGGATGGGAACGGCGAACCGGAGCAAGGCTTTTCACGATGTTTGCTGGCACAATCTGGCAGACGCCGGATTCCCCGATCGTATCCTGTGGATGAAGGCGATGGCGGCGAAGTATCCATACGCGGATGTCGGGCGGGTGGGCTTGTACGGGACTTCGGCGGGAGGGCAGAACTCGCTGGGCGGGCTTCTTTTCACGGCGATTTTTACAAGGCGGCGGTGAGTTCGTGCGGTTGTCACGACAACAGGATCGACAAGCAGTGGTGGAATGAGCAATGGATGGGGTATCCGGTCGCGAAGCACTATGACGACCAGTCCAATGTCACCAATGCGTGGAGGCTTCGGGGTGATCTTCTGCTGATGGTAGGAGAGGCGGATAACAATGTGCCTCCGGAGTCGACCTATCGGGTGGCGGACGCGTTGATCAAAGCGGGTAAGACCTTTGAATTCCTGCCATTACCAGGATTCGATCATACCGACGGTGGGCCTTACGGGAGGATAGAGCGGAGGGATTTCTTTGTGCGTCATCTACTGGGAGTGGAGCCGCCGCACCGGAATGATCATGAAATGTGAGAGGGGAAAGGATGGTTAATATCTGTGCAGGATTGATTAAAAACCAATATACGTTGAAGTTGTCTTATAAATACATTTGAAAAAAGTTTTTATGGCTATAGACTGGAAGGGGGTTTTCCCTGCGCTTACTACCAAATTTACTACCAAGGACGAACTGGACCTTAAGCTATTCGATAAGAACCTGAAATTTCAGCTGGCGTGCGGCGTAGACGGGGTCATTCTCGGCGGGAGTCTTGGCGAGGCCAGTGTGCTTTCATATGAAGAGAAGGAGCAGCTCGTAAAATTTGCGGTCGGGTCTGTGGAGGATAAGGTGCCGGTGGTGCTGAATATCGCCGAGGGTTCCACGCGTGAGGCGCTGCAGCTGGCGGCGAATGCGAAGGCCTGGGGCGCGAAGGGGCTGATGATGCTGCCTCCAATGCGTTATAAATCCGATCATCGCGAGACGGTGACCTATTTCAAGACCGTTGCCGAGTCTACGGATCTGCCCATCATGATCTATAACAATCCCTACGACTATAAGATCGAGGTGACGCTGGATATGTTCGAAGAGCTGATCGAGTGCCCGAATATCCAGTGCCGTAAAGGAGTCTACGCGGGACGTATCGAATGTGACGAGGATGTTCAACCGGTTTGGCAGCCGCCTGAGGATACTGTGCGGTGTGGATACGCTGGCTATGGAAGAGCTGCTGATGGGCGCCGATGGCTGGGTCGCCGGTCTGGTGTGCGCGTTCCCGGCGGAGACGGTGGCTATCTATCGTCTTGTGAAGGCCGGTCGTATCGAAGAAGCTCTTGCGATCTATCGCTGGTTCATGCCGGTGCTGGAGCTGGATATCCACAGCAAGCTGGTTCAGTATATCAAGCTGGCTGAGGTGCAGACGGGTATCGGCAGCGAATACGTTCGCGCTCCGCGTCTGGCGCTCGAGGGGAAGGAAAGGGAAAGAATTTTGAAGGTGATCGGGGAAGCTGTGGCTAACCGGCCATCGTTGCCTGACTATCTCTCCATCCGTCCGGAAAAAACATTTGCGTAATGGCGGAAGAAAAGTTCAAACAGTCGCTTGGTCTGCTGGATGCTACGATGATCGTTGTCGGCTCGATGATCGGGTCGGGGATCTTTATCGTCAGCGCGGATATTACGCGGAACGTGGGTTCTGCGGGATGGCTCGTGTTGATATGGGTGCTGACGGGGGTGCTGACCCTGACGGCGGCGCTTAGCTATGGCGAGCTGAGCGGGATGTTCCCGAAGGCGGGCGGCCAGTACGTATATCTGAAGGAGGCGTTTAATCCGCTGACCGGATTTTTGTTCGGATGGAGCTTCTTTGCGGTGATACAGGCGGGTTCCATCGCCGCGGTGGGTGTGGCCTTTTCAAAGTTTGCGGCCTATATCTTTCCGGGTGTCGGCGAGCAGCATGTTCTTGTCGATCTGGGATTTTTGAAGGTCTCGGCGGCGCAGGTGATGTCGATCCTGCTGATCGTTGGGCTAACTTATATCAATACCCTCGGTGTGAAGGAGGGCAAGCTGATCCAGACCGTCTTTACGATGACAAAGATCGTGGCGCTGGCGGGGTTGGTCATATTCGGGTTCATATTTGCCGCGAGTAAAGGCGTCGCGCATGCCAACTGGAGCAGCGGTTTGAAGCTGGGGAAGCTGGAGGGCGGGTCGATCGTGCCCTATGTGGGGATGGCCGGCTTCGGGGCTATAGCGGCGAGTATGGTGGGCAGTCTTTTCAGCAGCGATTCGTGGAATAACGTGACGTTCATTGCGGGGGAGATCAGGAAGCCACAGCGGAATATCGGGCTGAGCCTTTTTCTTGGAACGCTGATCGTGACGGCAATCTATGTAGCGACGAACCTGATGTATATCTATGTTCTGCCGATGGATGCTATTGCCAATGCGGAGAATGACCGTGTTGGTGTGACGGCTTCGCTGAAGATCTTCGGCGGAAGCGGAACGCTGGTGATGGCCATTCTGCTGATGATATCGACCTTTGGATGTGACAATGGGCTGATCCTTTCGGGGGCGCGTGTTTATTATACGATGGCGAAGGACGGCGTGTTTTTCCGCCAGGTGGGTGTGCTCAACAAGAATGCTGTTCCGGGGCGCGCGTTGTGGATGCAGTGTATCTGGGCTTCGGTGCTGTGTCTCAGCGGGAAGTATAATGAAGCTGCTGCAGTATGTTATTTTCGTGGTGCTGATCTTTTATATTCTGACGATCATCGGTATATTCAGGCTGAGGAAGAAGAGGCCGGATCTGGAGCGGCCGTATAGGGCTTTTGGTTATCCGGTGCTGCCGCTGTTGTATATTCTGGTGGCGGGGGCGATTTGTATATCATTGTTCGTTTTTACGCCTAAATTTACGTGGCCGGGGTTGGGGATTGTGTTGCTGGGAATACCAATTTATCATTTAATAACAAGAAATGGAAAGAGTCCGAATGTTGACTTCACCGATTAAGCTGGCATCACTGCTGGTTTTGGTTAATGGATCCCTGCTATTCTTAGCGGGGATTTGTGCTTCGGCCCCGGCTGTGGGGCAGGGGGTAGGGGCCCGGTCCGGGGGAGGTGGTTGTTGACTACACTGCTCAGGGGCAGCCGGTTTCGACTTTTGGGCTCAGTTCGGGTATGACGAGCCGAACTATACGTATATGAAGGACGGGAGGAAATTGTTGTCGGAGCTGGCGGCGCTGAGTCCGGTGCCGGTGTATGTGCGTTGTCACAATCTGCTGACGACGGGGGATGGGGTGGCTGCGATGAAGCTGGGGGTCGACGAATGCGTATACGGAGGATGCGGCGGGGAAGCCCGTGTATGACTGGCGTATCGTGGACAGCATTTTCGACAGCTATATCAGCAGGGGGATGAAACCGCTGGCGGAGATCGGATTTATGCCGGAGGCTCTGTCGGTGCATCCGCAGCCCTACCGGCATCACTGGAAGCCGGGCGTAAAATATGACAGCATCTATACCGGTTGGGCCTGGCCGCCGGTGGACTATGATAAATGGGGGCGTCTGGTGGAGGAGTGGGTGAGGCATTGCGTCAGCAGGTATGGAGAGAAGGAAGTGTCGAGCTGGTTGTGGGAGGTGTGGAATGAACCGAATATCTCCTACTGGAAAGGGACGAGGGACGAGTATTTCAGGCTCTACGACTATGCGGCGGCGGGGGTGAAGAAGGCGTTGCCTTCGGCGCGGGTGGGCGGACCTGCGACTACGGGTCCGGGCTGGGATAAGGCGGCGGACTGGCTGAAGAACTTTTCTGGAGCACTGTGCTGCCGGGCATGTGCCGTTGGATTTTATCAGCTATCACGCCAAGGGTAGTCCGAAGGTGGTGGATGGGCATGTGCGGATGAATATGAGGCCTCAGTTGAAGGACGTGGCGACGGGGTTTGGGATCGTGAAGCAGTCTGCGTTTGCCGGGTTGCCCATCTATATTACAGAGTGTGATCCGGAGGGTTGTGCGGCTTGCGGGATGGCGACGGAATCCGGAGAATGCGTATCGCAACGGGACGATGTATTCGAGCTATACGGCGGAGTCGTTTGCGCGGATATTGGATACGGCTGCCCGGTATGGGGTGAATCTGGCGGGGGCAACTAGCTGGTCGTTCGAGTTCGAGGGGCAGAAGTGGTTCGATGGTTTCCGGGACCTTGCCACCAATGGGGTGGACAAGCCGGTGTTGAATATATTCAGGATGTACGGGATGATGAGGGGCAGGCGGGTTAGTGTGGATGATGGGAGTGTGATGGCTGCTGCGGATGGGCATGGGATGACGGTCATGCTGTGGAACTATACGGACGACGATCTGCCGGGGGAGGTTGTCGGCAGGGAGGTGAGTTTGCGGCATTTACCGGTGAAGCACGTGAGGGTTACGGAGTATAGGGTGGATGAGGAGCATGGGAATGCGTATACAGTTTGGAAAACGATGGGGTTGCCGCAGGAGGTTGGGCCGGCGGAATATAAAAAGTTGGAGTCCTCCGGCCGGCTTGCGGGGTAGAGAAAAAGATGACGGTGGATAATGGTAAATTATCCATGACGGTTAGTTTGCCGGCTCACGCGGTGGTGTTGCTACGGCTTGAGTGGTGAACGTTCGGCGTGGCGGCGGCGGTTCTCCTGGATCTCTTCGATATTGGCGTCGGCCCATTTTACCATTTCTTTTATCAGGGGTAGCAGGCTTTGAGCCATTCCGGTCAGTTCGTATTCGACGCGGGGTGGGATCTCGGGGTACATTTTTCTTGTCACGAGGCCGTCGGCTTCGAGGCTGCGGAGGGTTACGGTCAGCATTTTCTGGGAGATATCGCCGATGGCGTTGCTCAGTTCGTTAAAACGGAGTTTACCGCGGTCTCCGAGGAGGATGATGACGAGGATGGACCATTTGTCGCCGAAGCGGTCGAGTACCTGGCGAACGGGGCAGTTGACGGCATCGAAAGGGGGAATGAGTGTTGCGGTTGTCGCGGGCGGAAGGAGGGTTGAAGTTGCTCCGATCACGGGGGAAGGGAGGGTTGCTGTGTCGAGTCCGCCAGCGAGGATCGTATTTTTTCTCTAATTTTTTTCATTGTATCGTGTTGAAGTACAGCATTAGTTACCTGTGAGTTACTGGGTTTCGCGAGCGTGCCTTCTTGGAAGTACGGTTGGTTTCTTTGTAACTTTAACTCTCTAAAAGTAACTTAATTACTGAAATTATGAAAATTGCATTGATTGGGGCCAGTGGTTTTGTTGGTAAAGCCATCGCCCGGGAATTGGTTAATAGAGGACATTTTGTGACCGCTATTTCGCGTCATCCGGAGCAGGGTGTCGGCGAAGGGGGGACTGCGGAACATGGTGTGGCCGGGGAAGGGGGACTGCGGGTCGGATCGTTGGTGTGAAGGGAGACGTGTTTGACGTCGACAAGCTGGCTGCCCTTTTGAAGGGGCATGATGCTGTTGTGAGCGCTTACAATCCGGGCTGGACCAATCCGGAGATCTATGCCGACTCGATGCGAGGTTCGAAGGCCATCCAGGAGGCGGTGAAGAAGTCCGGTGTGAAGCGGTTGATCGTGATAGGTGGCGCCGGGAGTCTGTATATCAAGCCGGGGGTTCAGCTGGTGGATACGCCGCAGTTTCCGGCGGAGTATAGGGCGGGGGCGACGGCTGCGCGGGATTATCTCGACGTGATCAGGAAGGAGAATGAGCTCGACTGGACGTTCTTTAGTCCGGCGATCCTGATGAATCACGATACTGCGGGTGTACGCAGGGGGCATTACCGTCTCGGGCTGGAGAACCCGGTATTCGACGAAAAGGGGCAGAGTGTTCTCTCGGTAGAGGACCTTGCGATGGTGATTGTCGATGAGCTGGAGAATCCCAGGGCATATTAAACAACGTTTTACGGCAGGTTATTGATTAGCGCCAGCCTCCGCCGAGGCTGCGGTAGAGGCCGATGCTGTGAAGCAGAATATTTTTTCTTGCCTGTGTCACTTCCAGTTCGGCGTCCAGCACGTTGCGCTGGGCTGTTATCACTTCCAGATAGGAGGCCTTGCCTACGCGGTACAGGTCGTTGGCGACTCTGACGGCGCTGGTGAGGGCTGCGGCCTCTTCTTTTTTCAGCTGAAAGTAGTCGGAAAAATTCCGGATGCCTTTGAGGCTATTGGTGACCTCCTGAAAGCCATTCAGCACCGCCTTCTGGTAGTCAAGAAGGGCGATGCGGCCTTCCGCGATGGTGCGCTGATAGTCGGCCTTTATGGCGTTCCTATTGAAGATGGGGGCCATCAGGCTGCTTGCGGCGCCGTATACGAGCGAGCCGGAGCTGAACAGGAGGTTTGGCCTGAATGCGTTGTAGCCGACATAGGGTGAAAGCGTCAGCGATGGGAGGAAGGCGGCGCGGGCCGCGCGGATATCGGCGTTGAGCGCCTCCAGCCCGAGCTCTGCTGCGCGGATGTCGGGGCGGTTGAGCAGCATCTGTGACGGAACGCCTGCCGAGAGTGAATCGGGCAGGGGTGTATTGAGCAGCGAGGTATCCCTTGGGATGGTCCGGCCGGTGCGTCCTACGAGGAAGTTGAGCTGGTTCTCGGTCTCTGTTATCTCCTGTGCCGTGGTATAGCGCAGGCTCTTTGTGTGGAGCAGCTGGGCCTTGAACTGCTGTACGGCGAGCTCGGTCGCGCGGCCGGCTTGCTTCTGCGTTTTGACCATATCCAGGGCGTTTTCCTGCAGCTGGATATTTTCGGTGAGGACTTTTTGCTGGTTGTCGAGGGTCAGCAGCTGATAGTAGAGCGTGGCGATGTCGGCGGTCAGGGTTGTCGTCACGAGGCGTTGTCCTTCCCTTGTTGCGAGCCATCGCGCGATGGCCGCCTTTTTCCGTTGGCGGAGCTTGCCCCAGAGGTCGATCTCCCGCTGGCTTCGAAGCCCGAGGAAATAGTCGGGCGTGGGATTGGGGATCTGTTGGTCGTTGTCGACGTTGGGGGAGAGGTTGGTGTCGTGGTTGCCGACGCCATTCATTGTATAGTCTCCGTATTTATCTACTGTAGCGGATGCTCCTGCCTGGATGGACGGATAGAGAAAGGCGCGGGCGTAGCGCATGCCGGCGGATGCGATCTCGATGCGCTGGAGGGCGGACTGGATGTCGGGGTTGGTCGTGAGCGCGGAGTCGATCAGCTGTTGCAGCCGGGGATCGGGGAAGAACTGGTTTAGGGGGATTGTTGCAATGGAGGTTGTATCCGCGGGAACCGGGGCTGCTGTCGGCGAAGGTCGCGGGCAGGGTGGATGCGGGGGTTATGGTGGTGGCGTTGTATGTTTTGCAGCCGGGGATCATGAATAGGAATATCGCGGCTAACGCAGCGATTGGTAGTCGCCGTTTTTTAATGGAGCTGAAGAGGACGTAGAGCCCCGGGATGAGGATGAGCCCGAATATGGTGCCGAAGAGCATGCCGCCTGCCGCTGCCGTGCCGATGCTGCGGTTGCCCATGGCGCCTGCCCCGCCGGCAAAGCAGAGGGGAAGTAGGCCGGCGACGAAGGCCGGGGATGTCATGAGAATTGGCCGTAGTCTTTCTTTTGCGCCTTCTATGGCCGCCTGGAGGATGGTATCGCCGTGTTTTTGCCGGTGGATGGCGAATTCGACGATGAGGATGGCGTTCTTGCCGAGCAGGCCGATGAGCATGACGAGGGCTACCTGTGCGTAGATGTTATTCTCGAGGCCCGCGAGCTTCAGGAAGAAGAAGGCGCCGAAGATGCCGGTAGGCAGGGAGAGGATAACGGGGAAGGGTAGCAGAAAACTTTCATATTGGGCGGCGAGCAGGAGGTAGACGAAGAGCAGACAGATCAGGAAAATGGCGATCGCCTGGTTGCCGGAGAGCACCTGTTCGCGGCTCATGCCCGACCAGTCGAAGGTATAGCCGCGGGGCAGTTTGTCTTTTGCAATGCGGGCGATGGCTGTCAGCGCGTCGCCGCTGCTGTAGCCGGGGGCTGCGTCGCCGGTGATCATCGCGGACGTATACATATTATATCGCGTAAGCTGTTCGGGGCCGTGGATCTTTTCCATCCGGATGAATGTGGCGAGGGGGACCATTTCTCCCTTGTCGTTCTTGACGTGAAGGCGGAGTACGTCTTCGGGCTTGGTACGAAATTCGGGAGATGCCTGTACCATCACCTTATACATCTGGCCAAAGCGGATGAAGTTGGAGGCATAGTAGCTGCCCATCAGTGTCTGGAGTGTCGACATGGCCTTGTCGATGGTGACCCCTTTTTGGCGGCGACGGCACGGTCCACTGAGATCATGTACTGCGGGAAGCTGACGTCGAAGGTGCTGAAGGCGCCGGCGATTGCCGGTGACCGGTTGAGGTCCGCGATGAAGCCTTCGGCGACGGAAGCGGTCTTCTGCAAATTGTCCGAGCCGCTGCGGTCGAGCATGCGGATCTCGAAGCCCGCGGCGTTGCCAAAGCCGGGGACGGTTGGCGGGGAAAGAACTGGATGGCGGCGTCGCCGATATGTTTTGTCTTTTTCTCCAGCTGGCTGATGATCTGGGTGAGGGATTGGTCGCGTTCGTCCCGAGGGCTTGAGGTTGATCATGGCCATACCGTAGGAGGCGCCGGCGACTTCGTTGACGAGGCTGTAGCCGGCGAGGGTGGAGACGGACTCTACTGTCCTGAGCGCAGTTGCTTCCTGCTGGACCTGGCGCAGCACCTGCTCGGTACGTTCGACCGTTGCTCCGGGTGGGGTTGTAACGTTGACGTAGATCTGTCCCTGGTCTTCTGTCGGTATAAAGCCGCTGGGCAGGAGGCTGCTGGTGCCCCATGTGGCGAGGAAGAAAAGACCAGCATGGCGAGGGTGGCCCATTTTTTTCCTGCAATGCGGAATAGCAGGCGTGTGTATCGGTTGGAAAGTCCGTTGTATCCTTTATTAAATCCGCCGAAGGCTCTTTGGAGGAAGGTTTTTTGGTTGGGTCGTGGCGAAGGAGGATGGCGCAGAGGGCCGGTGTCAGCGTCAGGGCGTTGATGCCGGAGATGACGATGGAGATGGCGAGTGTAAGGGAGAACTGGCGGTAGAAGACGCCAACGGGTCCCGACATAAAGGCTACGGGCAGGAAGACTGCGGACATAACCAGTGTGATGGCGATGAGGGCCCCGCTGATCGACTTCATGGCGCCGAGTGTGGCGTCCATGGCGGACATGTGTTCTTCGGTCATTTTCGCGTGTACGGCTTCCACCACCACGATGGCGTTGTCCACGACGATGCCGATGGCGAGCACGAGTGCGAAGAGCGTGAGCAGGTTGATCGAGAAACCCAGCAACTGCATGGAAGAAAGTCCCGATGAGGGCCACGGGCACGGCCAGCGCGGGTATCAACGTCGAACGGAAGTCACTGGAGGAAGATGAAGACGACGATGAATACAAGAATAAAGGCTTCGACGAGTGTTCGCAGTACTTCGTGGATCGAGGCGTCGAGGAATCGGGAGACGTCGTAGTTGATATTATACGTCATGCCGGGGGAAAAGAGGCCAACTTCAGTTCGGCCATCTTTTTGATCGAAGTGATCACTTCGCGGGCGTTGCTGCCGGGACGCTGTTTGATGAGGATCGAGGCGGAGGGCTGGCCGTCCGTGTTGGAGACCATGTTGTAGGTCTGTGATCCAAATTCGACGTCGGCGACCTCTTTGAGGCGAAGGACCGAGCCGCTGCTATCGGCGCGGATGACGATGTTTTCGTATTGAGAAGGTTCGAAGAATTTTCCGGGATAGCGGAGGACGTACTGCAGGGGTTGGGGAGAACGGTCCGAGCTCTGTCCTGTCTTGCCGGGCGCGGCTTCGACGTTCTGGTTGCGGATGGCCTGGATGACCTCGTCTGTTGCCACGCTGTAGGCAACCATGCGGTCGGGTTTCAGCCATACGCGCATGGAATATTCCTTGGCGCCCATGATCTCGGCGCGGCCCACGCCGTTGATACGTTTGAGCTCCTGGAGGATATTGATATCGGTAAAATTGTAAATGAATTTTTCGTCGAGCGTGCTGTCCTCAGAGAGGATATTAAGATACATGAGCATGCTGTTCACTTCTTTTTCCGTCGTGACGCCGGCGCGGATCACCTCTTCGGGCAGTTCGTCGAGAATAGTGGCGACGCGGTTCTGTACGCTGACTGCGGCCTGGTCGGGGTCTACGCCCACGTTGAAATTTATAGTGATGACGGTGAGGCCGTCGTTGCTGCATACGGAGGACATATAGGTCATGCCGGGTACGCCATTAATGGCTCGCTCGAGGGGTGTGGCTACCGCCTTGGTACATACCTCGGCGTTGGCGCCGGTATAGTTGGCTGTGACCGTCACCGAGGGGGAACGATGTCGGGGAACTGGGTCACGGGGAGGGTTGTCAGAGAGAGGACTCCGAGAAGTAATATGATTAAAGATATCACCAGCGACAAAACGGGCCGCCTGATAAAAAGCTGCAACATGGGCAATTATTTTTTAGACGTCTGTGTTGCGTCGTGGGTAATGGATTGTGGCAGGATGGTCATTCCTTCGCGTACGTTCTGTGCGCCTTCATACAGGATCCTGTCTCCCGGTGTGATGCCGTCCCGGACGAGGTAGGCGCCGGAGATGCGGGTCACCGGCGTGAAGTTTCTCAGGCGAAGGGTATTTTTGGGGTGAGGACATAGACGTAGCTTTTGTCCTGTATGTCGAATACCGAGCGCTGTGGGATGAGGAATACCTTTTCTATTTTATTGCTAAGGAAGAGTCTGCCGGTAGCGCCGTGGCGCAGGAGTTTTTGGGGGTTGGGGAAGCGGGCGCGGAAGTCGATGGAGCCGGTGTTCTGTTCGATCTCGCCTTCAACAGTTTCTATGTGGCCGGGGTAGGCGTAGCTGCTGCCGTCCGCGAGGGTGAGGCGTACTTCGGTGCTGCGCTGGCCGGGTGAGGACTGGCGGGTGCGTTCGTATTGGAGGTATTCGTTCTCGGGTATACTGAAATATGCGTACATCGAGCTGATATCGGAGAGGGTTGTGAGCAGTGCGCCTTCGTCTATGAGGCTGCCGGACTTGAGGGGGATCCTGTCGATCAGTCCGTCGAAGGGGGGCGCGGATGAGGGTATAGGAGACGTGGTTCTCTGCGCTGCGGACGGCGGCGCGGGCTTCGTCGATGTTGGCGTTGTCGGCGGCGAGTTTGGCCTGGGCGACTTCCAATTCGGAGGCGGCGACGACCTGTTTGGTCACGAGGACCTGGACGCGCTGGACCTCTACTTCCGAGGCTTTGGCGGCGGCGATAGCGTTGGATAGGGCGGCTTTTGTCCTGGAGAGCGCGACCTTGTATTCTTCGTCGTTGATCTTGAAGAGGGGGTCGCCTTTTTTGACGAGGCGGCCTTCGTCGACGAGGATCGTTTCGAGGAAGCCTTTTACGCGGGCGCGGATCTCGACGTTCTTTACGGCACGGATGTCGGCGACGTAGGCGGTTTGGAGGATGGTATCCTTTTGTTCGAGGGTGAGTACGGGGAGCCGGAGTGTGTCGGCGTTAGGGCGTTCGGGCTGACCGTAGGAGGTGCAGGCCGTCTGGAATACGGAAATGAGGGCCATCAACGATATGTTGAGGTATAGGATCTTGACCATAAAATAATTACGTTTTCACTAAATGAAATGTCCGGCATGGCGGAGGTACCGCGGTTTCGCGGGGTTCGCGCCGGTGTAAGCTGCCGATGAAATCCCAGGGAAACGATGGTCAGAATGGGCTAAGCCGGAAAAGGAAGTTGTAATAAGAAGGGAGGACGGGTTTGCGGATCAGGTGGTTGCCGTAGACGTGCCGGGTGATGCCGGGCATGCGGAAGGCGTTGAAAAGCGCCTGAAGCAATTGTGTCGGCGCCTGGATGCTGATGGCGAGCCCGCGGATGATCGACAGGGTGTGCCGGTGGAAGGACTTGAAGGGGGCTTTGCCCTGCTCGTCGTCGTCGTCCTGGAACTGGCTGATCAGCATATCGAGGAGGAGGTGGAACTGGTATGTGAGTCGACGTCGGCGACCGTTGGCTGGCCGTTCAACGACTGGACTGCGACGCCTGTATAGAAGGAGAACAGGCTATTGACCAGACAGCATAGTGTAAATATGTAGATCCACTTTTCCGCATAGGCTAACGTGTGCAAAGGTAGGGAAAAATAGTGGGTTTATTGCGGCTCGCGGATGGTGGGGGGCGGGTTTATTGCGGCTTGCGGATGCTGGAGTCGCGGATCTTGAGTTCGGTCTCGAGGACCTTTTTCTGGAATTGGGTGATGGGGCGTTTGCTTTCGATCAGCTGGATGAGGAGGTCGGTGGCGGCCTGTCCCATTTCGAGTGCCGGCTGTGTGACGGCGGTGAGGGAGGGATAGAAGATGTCAGCGGAGATGGAGTTGGTGAAGCCCACCAGCGCTACCTGTTGGGGGACGGAGATCTTCATTTTTTCAGCAGGCTGAGGGTGGTGGTGCTGAGGCGGTCGCTGGCGGTGAAGATGGCGTCGGGTTTTATTTTTAGCTGCAGCAGTTCGGTGAGGGCCTGCTGGGTCTCTTCGGGGATCATGCCGCCGTGCTGGACGAATTTTATGTATTGGGGGTCGGGGGTCAGGCCGGCGTCTGTGAGTGCTTTTTATATCCTTCGAGTCTCTCGAGGGTAATGGAAAGGCTGCCGCTGCTGGTGATCTGTGCGATGTGGCGGTAGCCCTGCTGCAGGAGGTGTTTCGTCGCCTCGTAGGCGCCTTTGAAGTTGTTGGCGATGACCTTGTGGGTGGCTATCTCGTCGGTGATACGGTCGAATAGTACCATTGGAAGGCCTTTCTGGTGGAGGCTGATAAGGTGTCCGACATTTTTCGTTTCGGCGGAGAGGGAAATGATCAGGCCGTCGACGGAGCGGGAGGAGAGGTTTTCGATACCGGTGACCTCTCTTTCATATGACTCCTGGCTTTGGGTAATAATGACGTTGTAGTCTTTCTGGCGGGCGACGGATTCGATGCCGTTGATGACCTGGGAAAAGAAGTTGTTGTCGATATTGCAGACGATGACGCCGATGGATTTGCTGCGGCCTCTTTTGAGGCTTTGGGCGATGGGATTGGGTTTGTAGTTGTTTTCGCGTGCGTAGGCGAGTACCTGTTGCTTGGTCTCTTCGCTGATCTCATGGCTACCGCGAAGCGCCTTTGAAACGGTGGAAACCGACAGGTTGAGCGCCTTCCGCAATATCCTTTATGGTGATCGCTTCAAATTTCATTCATTTTGTTGCCTTTGCGGGTTGTGGTCGCAAACGTTTTCGTAAATAAAGTACGTCTTTTCCTCTCCAATTACCTAATTCCGCAGTAGACTTGTCCCCGGGCAGACAAAGTTAACGATCTGTTCATTAATAAATTATGAGTGACTTGTTTAATTTACAAGGGAAGACAGCCCTTGTAACCGGCTGTAATAAAGGTATTGGCAGGGCCATGGCGCTGGGTTTGGCCGAGGCCGGCGCGGATATTATCGGCGTTTCGGCATCTCTGGAGGCGTCGGGCAGTGGGATAGAGCGGGCGGTTGTTGGGTTGGGCCGGCAATTTTACCCATTCCAGGCTGATCTTACGGACCGGGAAAGCCTGTATAGCTTTGTACGACGGGTGAAGGAAAAGCATCCGGTGGTCGATATCCTGGTGAACAATGCAGGGATGATCCTTCGTCAGCCCGCGGCGCGGCATAGTGATGAGTACTGGGACAAGGTATTGGCAATAAATCTGGATGCGGCATTTATTCTGGCCCGTGAGTTCGGAAAGGAGATGCTTGTCCGCCGCAGCGGCAAGGTCATCTTTACCTGTTCGCTGCTGACCTTTCAGGGGGGCATCAATGTCCCGGGCTATGCGGCCAGCAAGGGAGCACTTGGCAGTCTGGTCAAGGCGCTGGCGAACGAATGGGGATCCCAGGGGTCAATGTCAACGGGATAGCTCCAGGCTATATCAGTACCGACAATACCGAGGCGCTGCGCAATGATCCCGTGCGGAGCAAATCTATTCTGGATCGGATACCTGCGGGTCGATGGGGTGAGCCGGACGATTTCAGGGGGCCGACGGTATTTCTGGCCTCTTCGGCAGCTAATTATGTACATGGTACTATCCTCACCGTTGATGGCGGATGGATGGGCCGCTAAACCGATAAACACTGTATGAATATGGAAGTAAGGTATGAACACAGTCCGAAGGAAGTCCGCGGGATGACCACTGAGGAATTAAGAAAGTCCTTTTTGACGGACAAACTGATACAGGAAGATACTATCCGGATGGTATATACGCACTATGACCGTGTGATCATGGGGGCGCCTGCCCGGTCAAGGAGAGTCTGAAACTGGAGACGCATCCTGAGCTGAAGGCCGATTTCTTTTTGCAGCGCAGGGAGATCGGGATCATCAATGTGGGAGGTCCGGGCAGGGTCGTTGCGGATGGGGTCAGTTACGATTTGAATAAGCTGGACTGCGTTTATGCGGGGAAGGGAGTTAAGGACATCGTTTTGCAGAGTGTGGATGCGGCGGAGCCTGCGTTCTACTTTTTGTTGTCGGCGCCTGCGCATGCTTCGCATCCGGTGCAGTTCCTGCCGAAAGAGAAGGCGTTGCCGCTGACGACGGGTTCTGCGGAGACTTCGAATCACCGGACGATCTACAAGTACATACATGCCGATGGAATACAGAGCTGTCAGTTGGTGATGGGGTTGACGATATTGAAGACGGGGAGTGTCTGGAACACCATGCCGGCGCACACGCATAGCCGCCGAATGGAGGCCTATTTTTATTTCGATGTTCCGGAGCAGCAGCGTATTTTCCATTTTATGGGGCAGCCGCAGGAGACGCGTCATCTGCTGGTGGCCAATCATCAGGCGATCGTTAGCCCGCCGTGGTCGATACATTCGGGATGTGGGACCAGCAACTATTCCTTTATCTGGGGGATGGCGGGTGAGAATTATACGTATACCGATATGGATTTAGTAAATATATCGGAATTGCGATAATTGTATTATTTTCGAAACTATGTCTAACGTGTCCCAAATTGCCTCGGGTTCGGAAACTGGCGCCACTTGTTGGCCGTTACCGGTGGACGATCTGTGCTCTTTTATTCTTCGCCACTACGATCAACTACCTGGATCGTTCAGTCATCAGCTTCTTAAAATCGACATTTACCCGGGATTTGCACTGGGATGATGCCGACTATGCCAATGTGGAGATCGCGTTCAAGTTTGCGTATGCTGTAGGGTTGCTGGTCGCGGGTCGTATTGTCGATAAGCTGGGGACCAAGCTCGGGTATGCGGTGGCGACAGGCTTGTGGAGTCTTGCGGCGATGTGTCATGCTTTTACGAGTACCGTCACTGGTTTTGGTGTTGCGCGTAGCGCGCTGGGTGTGAGCGAGGCGGGTAATTTTCCGGCCGCGATCAAGACGGTGGCGGAATGGTTTCCGAAAAAGAGCGGGCATTTGCCACGGCTATATTTAATTCCGGGGCGGGGATCGGAGCCATCGTTGCGCCGCTGAGTGTACCTTTTATCAATGCGATCTGGGGCTGGAAAGCGACGTTTGTGATTACTGGCGCGATCGGATTCATATGGCTGATCTTCTGGTTTATGATGTATGAGGTCCCGGAGAGACATAAGAAGCTGACGGAGGCCGAGATGAAGTATATCAACAGTGATCCGGGTTCGGAGCAGAGCACGGTGGCGGCAGAGGATGGAGCGGCGAAGCGGAAATTTTCGTGGGTCCGGCTATTGCGTTTCCGGCAGACCTGGGCTTTTGCGATCGGCAAGCTACTGACGGACCCTATCTGGTGGTTCTATCTGTTCTGGCTGCCGGATTTTCTGAAGAGCGAGTATCATATGGGGGATGAGGCTGTCGCGTTGCCTGTGGCTACCGTATATATCATGGCTACTGTGGGTGGTATCTGGGGAGGATGGTTGCCCATGCGGTTTGTGAACAAGGGCTGGCCGAATTTCAAGGCGAGGAAGACGTCGATGTTAATCTTTGCATTTCTTGTGATCCCGGTGGTTTTTGCGCAGATGGCGGGGAATATCAATGTCTGGTATGCGGTGGTCATCATTGGGATTGCGGCTTCGGCGCATCAGGCGTGGAGTGCGAATATCTTTACGACGGTCAGCGATATGTTCCCGAAGAAGGCTACGGCGTCGGTGACGGGTATTGGCGGGATGGCCGGGGCGCTGGGTGGTATTTTGTTGTCGGCGCTGGTGCAGAAGAATTTGTTTGTGCATTACCGGGCGATCAATAAGATAGAGGTTGCCTATTATATAATGTTCGCCGTCTGTGGTGGGGCGTATTTGCTGGCGTGGGTGATCATGCACTTTTTGGTGCCGAAGATGACGCCGGCGGAGTTGGACTAGGGCCGGGTGTTCGGGTGGTTCACGATTTTTGACTGGAGGCCCGGACGGTGAGTTCGGTATTCAGGACGCGTGTTTCAAATTTAGTTACGGGGTGTTTGCTTTCGATCAGCTGGATCAGCATTTCCATTGCCACCTGGCCCATTTCGAAGGCGGGCTGGCGGATGCTGGTGAGGGATGGTTGGAAGATGTCGGTCAGCTGTGAGTTGGTAAATCCGACGATGGCGATGTCATCGGGTATTCTCACTTTTCTTCTTGCGAGGGCGGACAGGCAGCCGGTCGAGAGTTTGTCGCTGGCGGCGACGATGGCGTCGGGTTTTTCTTCAGCCGGAGCAGGCTGTCTACTGCCTCTTCGGTCTCTTTGTCTATGAGGCCGCCGTATTTACAATATTTTACCAGCGTTTCATCATAACGGATATGGTGGTCTGCCAGGGCTGCTTTGTAGCCGGCCAGTCTTTCCTTTGTTATGGAAAGGTAGGGAGAGATGGTCAGGTGGGCGATGCGCCGGAAGCCCTGGTTGATGAGGTGTTCGGTGGCCTGGTAGGCGCCGTTGAAGTTGTTGGCGATCACTTTATGGGTGGTCATCTCTTCGGTGATCCGGTCGAAGAATACGATGGGCAGGCCGCGGTCGTGGAGTTTGTTGAGGTGGGAAAGGTCGGTCGTTTCGGTAGAGAGTGATACGAGGAGGCCGTCAACCGATCGGGAGGCGAGGTATTGGGTATTGGAGACTTCGCGTTCGAAGGATTCGTGGCTTTGGGAGATGATGACGTAGTAGCCTTGTTTATAGGCGACGGATTCGATGCCGTTGATGACCTGGGAGAAGAAGTTGTTGGCGATCTCACAGACGACGATGCCGATGGACCGGCTTCTTTTTTCTTTCAGGCTAAGGGCGATGGGGTTTGGGCGATAGTTGAGTTTCCCGGCGTATTCGAGGACGGCTTTGCGGGTTTCGGCGCTGATCTCGTAGCTGCCTCTGAGGGCCCGGGAGACGGTCGAGGTGGAAAGGCCAAGGGCTTTGGCGATGTCCTTTATGGTAATGGCTTCAAACTTCATTCGGGTGCTGGCAAGTTTAGCAGAAACTGAATTAAAATTAATGTTATTTTCGGTGACTTAATACTGTTTGCCATGCTTTCTTACCCCGTTCGTATAGCTCTTATCGCCGCGCTTGGCGGATTTCTGTTCGGATTTGAGACCGTAGTTATTTCCGGAGCGGAGCAGACGCTCGAGAAGGTCTGGCATCTGAGCAAGTGGTGGCAGGGTTTTACGGTTTCGTCGAGTCTTTTTGGGACGATTATCGGGTCGCTGGTTGCCGGGTTCCCTGCGCAGTGGTATGGCCGGAAAAAGACACTGCAGATAGTTTCAATATTTTTTATCGTGGCGGCGGTTGGGTGTGCCTCGGTTTCTGCGTGGAGCCTTTTTATTTTCTTTCGCATTATTGGTGGATTGGCGGTGGGCGCCTCTTCGGTGATAGCGCCGATGTACATATCCGAGATCGCTCCGGCGGAGTTGAGGGGGCGTCTGGCGGGGTCGTTTCAGCTGAACATCGTGGCGGGTATTTTTATCGCCTATCTGACCAATTTTGGTTTTTCCGGGCTGGGGCCGGATGCACTGGCGCTGGATGCTGGGCGTTATGACGATACCTGCGGTCCTGTTTGCGGTATTATTGTTCAGGATACCCGAGAGTCCGCGCTGGCTGATCCTGAACAGCAATGAGGCGGCGGCGAGGCCGGTGCTGGCGAGGCTGGGAGAAGCCAATGTGGAGGGCGCGATAGGGGTGATCCGCGCTTCGGTGAAGGAGCACGAGGGCGCTTCTGCCCGGGAAAGCCTTTTCAGGTGCGGTATCTGAAGCCTATCCTGTATGCGGTATTGCTGGCGATGTTCAATCAGCTGTCGGGCATCAATGCCATACTTTATTATGCGCCGCGGATCTTTCAGATGGCGGGTTTCGATCAGGGGCAGGCTTATCTGCAGCCCGTCTATATCGGTGCGGCCAATCTGCTGTTTACGCTGATCGCGATGACGGTGATCGATAAGTTCGGAAGGAAGAAATTACTGATCATCGGGTCGCTGGGGATGATCGTGTTCCTTGGGCTGACGGCTCTTTTCTTCCGCAGTGTGGATCTGAGCGGTGTTGTGTCGGGGCAGGCGGCCGGGAACAATAAATTTGTGTTGCTATACCTGATCGGGTTCATAGCGTTCTTTGCGTTCTCGCAGGGTGCGGTCATCTGGGTCTTTATTTCGGAGATCTTCCCCAACTCTGTGCGGTCGCAGGGCGGGTCGCTGGGGAGTTTTACGCACTGGATCATGGCGGCGATCATTTCCACGACTTTTCCCGTCATTGTTGAAGGGAGCAGGCTGGGGGGATATTATTCCTTTCTGTTCTATACGGTGATGATGGTGGCTCATCTGTTGTTCGTGTGGTTTTTCTGCCGGAGACGAAGGGGAGGACGCTGGAGGAGATACAGAAGGAGTTGGGGATAAAGTAGGGGTGTGAACCGGTGGACCGTGAGGTGAAGGAATGTAAAAACTAAAATTCAGAATATGAAAAAGTTATTGTTTGCTGTTGTTATGCTGGCTGGTGTCGGCGGTGTTCGCGCACAGAGTGATGCTGCTTCGAAGGATGTGGCTGCTGCGGTGGAGTCGCTGCGTAAGGCGCTGATCGATCCGACGAAGGAGAATCTGGATGCGATCGCGATGGACGAGCTGACCTATGGCCATTCCAACGGGGTTATTCAGGACAAGGCCGCGTTCGAAGAGGCGCTGCTGTCGAAGAAGTCAGATTTTGTGACGGTCGACCTTACGGATCAGACGATCAGGGTGGTTGGTAATACGGCGTGGGTGAGGCATACCTTGTCTGCGACGAATAATGACGGGGGAAGCCGGGGACGGCGCATCTTTATGTGTTGACGGTGTGGACGAAGGTGAAGGGAAAGTGGAGGTTGCTAGCGAGGCAGGCGGTGAAGGTGCCGGTATCATGAAATTGAAAGGGCGGGCTGAAAACAGCCCGCCTTATTATTGTGGTCGGTAGGAGGGGCAGGCGTCCACTACGTGGATCGGGCCGTTAGTGCTAAGGATGCCGCCGGTGCGGACGTCCACATAGTTGGAGGAGCCGACGAAGCCGTTGATCCGGATCTTGCCGTCGCTGGTGTTGACCCGTTCGAGGGTTATGATGCTTTTGGGGTTCAGGGTGTCGGAACCGGGGGTTTGAAGGGTGTTGGCGGTGACCTCGACGGGAGTGAGGTTCTCGTATGTATAGCTGCCCTGTACGATAAGATACTGGAGCCAGCTTTTGACCTGCGCGGGGGAGTAGTCGGTCCAGGAGGTGGCGGGGCGCAAAGGATTGGACACGAGATAGGATCCCCAGTAACAAGTATTGGTTGCTACTATCGGCGCCGTCGAGGTCAAGCTGATAACGGCATTGTTGTGCAGGAAGATAAAGGTCCTGCCGGGTTTGGTATATTCATTGGTGTCAATCCCCGAATAGATGACTGCTTCGTACATTCTTTTGAGCACGGTATCGATGCTGGAAGGGTCGGCTCCCGCCCTCGATCTCAGATACTGCCAGGCGTTCATTTTGACGTGCGGGTCCAGCAGGTATGGGTGGTGCCCGGTGTCTTCCTGGAGGGGAAGGCCGGCGAATTTTTGCAGCCTGCGAGCGCGAGAAGGACGGCGGAGAAGATAAGTATCTGTTTCATATGGTTAGTTGTAAGGTTGATTTTGGGTGAGTTTGGGATTGGCGTTGAGCACGGTGATGTTCAGGGGCCAGAGGATGGTTCGGGAGTCCAAGGCAAAGGGCTGGGCGTCGGGCTTGCGGACCTTGATGATCGGGTCCATGACCGTCGGCACGAGGCCGTTGCGTACCAGGTCGAAGAACCTGCGGCCCTCTGCGAAGAATTCGTATTGTCTTTCCGTTAGTATAGCGTTGCTCATGGTTGTGGAGTCGGGGAGGGCGGTCGCCGTATAGGCGGTCAGCCCGGCGCGGGTATGTACCTGGTTGAGCAGGGTCAGCGCAGTGGCCCTGTCGCTGAGGTTGTTGGCCGCCTCGGCCCGCAGGAGGATCATATCAGCAAAACGGTACATGGGGAAATAGACGTTCGCCTGGTTGTTGGCGGGATAGATCTGGTTGCCCTTCGCGTCCAAATTGACCGCATAGAATTTGAGGGTCTTGTCGTGCGCTTTTACTTTCAGGTCGACGGACTGCGCGCTGCGGATATCGGTGGGCGTGGTAGAGAAATAGTTCCAGACCAGGTCCGAGATCTTGAACGTGCTGTTGGTGTTGCCGGCGCCGATCTGTCCCGAGATTCCGGCTCCTCCGTCGGTAGTCCAGTCCCAGTAGATGCTCCAGATATTTTCCACGGTCTTGTCGGGCGCAGTCATCAAATTCTTCCAGGTGGCGGTGGGTTCGAGCTTGTATCGGCCGAGGCCTGTGATCTTGTTGTACCAGCCGATGGCCCCGGCGTAGTCGTGTTTCCACATGCTGACGTCCAGCAGCAGGGCGTAAGTGAGGCCGAGGTTGGCTTCCCAGACCGTCTTTTGGGCAGGGTCTGAAAGGCTCGCGGCGGTCAGCAGGTCGGGGATGACGAGGCTGTCCAGCACGGTATTGGCGGGCGTCCGGGATTTGTAGGGATCGATACCAACGCTGTCGTAGGGAATCTTCCACACCGGCGCGTCACCCCATACCCTCACCAGCTGGAAATAGCACCAGGCCCGAACATTATAAGCTTCAGAAAGATAGTAGTTGATGGTCTTGGGGTCGATGCCCGGCTGAAGCGCCTTTACCTGCGGGACGTGTTTTAGGAGGTCGTTGGCCCTTCCGATGACGGTATAGAGCGGGCTCCAGTCGGAGCCGTTGATAGAAGAGGTGAGGCCGTTGGTATAGTAGGACACGTTCCCGTATTTGGGGTTGTCATAAAAATTATCGCTGCGGGAGTCGCCGTAGTAAAAGTAGCCGGTGGTGCAGACGTCCTGCATGCCGCTGTACATCCCCGCAATGGCGGCTTTGATGTCGTCTTCCGTGTGCCAGAAGGTGCTGGTCCTGATCTCGGTCTGGGGTTGTTTGTCGAGGAATTTGCTGCAGCCTGTCAGCGTCAGGACTGAAGCCAGTAGATATAGTAGCCTGTTCATTTGTCAATATGTTTGTTGGTTAGAAGTAAAGGTTGATACCTACGCCTATTTCCCTGCGGCGGGGGTAAGCGCCGCCGTCCTGTCCCAGCTGCAGCGGGTCGCTGGATGGGAACTCGGGGTCATACCAGGTGTATTTGGTCCAGGTCAGCAGGTTGCTGCCATAGATGTAGGCGTTGATGCTCTGCGCAAACGCTTTTTTTGACAGCGTCGCGGGCAGCGCGTAGTTGAGCTGCAGGTAGGCCAGGCGGATGAAGGAGCCATCCTCTATGAATCGGTCGCTTACGCGGACATTGCCTACGCTGCTGCTGCGATAGACGGGCACGTTGGTGACGTCGCCCTGTTTCCTCCACATATTGTAGATGACGTAGGGCTGGGGGATGATATTGGCGGTGCCGTAGTCGTCAAGGACCCTTGCCGCGTTGTTGTAGATCTTGTTCCCCCACTGGGTATTGATGGTAAATGAGAGGGAGAACTGCTTGTAGCGGAAGGTGTTCATGACGGCGAAGTAGAATTTGGGCTGGGCGTTGCCGAGCACCATCCGGTCGGCATTGTCTATGACGCTGTCCCTGTTGGGATTGGCGAATTCGACGTCGCCGCCTTTGAGTTTGGTCGACCTGCCGTAGAGGCTGTGTACGGGTCCGGAGTAGGGCTGGCCTTTGAAGGTATATCCCAGGAAATTGCCGGTTTTGTCGAAGTTGGGGGTGAGGCGTTCCCAGTTGTCGTTGTAGGCGTTGGACTGGTCGTAGGCGTAGACGCCTAGTTGTCGCCAGCCGTAGAAGTCTCCCAGCGCGCCGCCTTCGCGGATGAGCCATGCGGCATTTCCGGCGTCGCTGCTGTTGCCGGAGATAAAGGACTGGCCGCCGTTGAGCTTTTTGACGACGCCTCTTTCTATGGAGAGGTTGTAGCTGACGAGCCAGTCGAAATTACGCTTAACGATCGGCCTGCCCGTGAGCGAAAGCTCGAAGCCTTTGTTCCGGATGGTGCCTACGTTGACGCGTACGCTGCTGTAGCCGGTCTCGCGTGGAAGGGGTCGGCTATAGAGCATGTCGCTGGTGGTTTTGATATAATAGTCGGCGACGACGAGCAGTCTTCCGTGGAAGAAGCTGAGGTCCATGCCGACGTCGCTCTGGAGGGTACTTTCCCATTTGAGGTTGGGGTTGCCGATGGTCGTGTTGGGTGCGACGCCCGACTGGTGGTTGTAGAAATAGCTGCCGAAGTCGTATTTGTTCTGCGCGTCGTAGTTGCCGATGCGTTCGTTGCCGGTCTGGCCGATGCTGACGCGGAGTTTGCCGTCATCCATCACGTTGTTGGTCCAGCGCATGAAGTTCTCGTCGCTGAAGCGCCAGGCTACGGCGCCGGAAACGAAATTGCCCCAGCGGTTGTTCGCGCCAAAACGTGACGAGCCGTCCCTTCTTACCAGCGCGTTGGCGATATATCTCCCCTTATAGCTGTAGGAGGCTCTTCCGAAGACAGATGCGAGGGAATTTCCTGAGGCGTCGGTTGTAGTACCCGAGGGTACCAGCGTGCCGGAATTGAGGGTCAGGACGTCTTCGCTAACGTAGTTGACGGCTGCCAGGGAGGCGCTGTTTGACTGTGTATTCTCGGCGCTGAAGCCGGCCATCGCTGTAATAGAGTGGTCCTTACCGATATATTTGTTATAGTTGAAGAAGGCCTGGTACTGCCAGTTGACAGACCGGGTGAAGCCTTCTTTCCCGCTGTTGGTGAGGGGATTGGCCGAGCTCAGCAGTTTGGGCAGAAAGCCCTGCGTTCTGCCTTCGTTGTAGTTGACCACGGCGTTGGTGGTAAAGCGCAGGGAAGGCATGAACTGGTATTCGATCTGGTTGAACAGGGTGCCCTGATAGTTCTGGAACTTGTTGACCTGCAGCAGCGCGACGGACAGCGGGTTTCGCCGGCCGCTGATATAGCCTGTCAGTGAGCCGTCGGGATAGTAGATGGCGTAGTTGGCCGGCCGCTGGAAGGCCTGGAAAATGGTATTGCCTTCGTCGATCTTGTTGCCGGTAGAGTACCCGAACTGGAAACGGCTGGTGTATTTAAATTTCGTGGAGGGCGAGTATTCGATGTTGGCGCGGAACAGCAGGGATTTGGCGTAGCTGTTGACAACGAGGCCCTGGTCGTCGAGGGCGCGGACGCTGGTAAAGTAGTTCATGTTCTTTGCGCCGCCGCTGACGCCGAAGTCGAACTGGTTCCTTTGGGCGACACGTGTGAGGACGTCCTGATAGTCGTTGTCGGCGTTGAAGCTGGGGTTCAGCGAGTCGGTGTTGCCGCCGGCGGTGGGGCTGTTCTGCTGCTCCTGCCGGTAGAGGCGTACTTCTTTGGAGTTGGCCTGGGGCAGCTTGTGCGCGAGGATACCCGAAGTATGCAGGAACTGGAAATTGATCCTGGGCTTGCCTTCCGCGCCTCTTTTGGTGGTGATGATGATGACGCCATTGGCTGACCGGGAGCCGTAGATGGCGGCGGAGGCGGCGTCTTTCAGGATCTCGACGGACTGGACGTCGTTGGGGTTGACCCAGTCCATGTTGTCGGAGAGCACGCCGTCGATGACGTATAGCGGATTGTTGCCCGCGCTGGAAAAGGTCGAGTAGCCGCGGATGCGGATGCTGGGCTGGGCGCCGGGTACGGAACTGGTGGTCACCAGCACTCCTGCGGCCATGCCCTGGAGGGCGTCTCCGAGTGAGGTCGGGTGGCGCTCTTCGAGCTGTTTGGCGGAGATGGAGGTGATGGAACCTGCGACGTCGCGTTTTTTGGCCGTACCGTAGCCGATGACGATGACGTCGTTCATGTTGTTGTTGGCCTCGTTGAGGGTGATGGCCATTTTTTGCCGCTTGCCCGCGGGTTCTTCCCTGCTGTTGTAGCTCACCAGAGAGAAGACAAGGATCGATTGGGGGGAGGGGACAGAGACACTGAACCGGCCGCTGCTGTCGGTAGTGGTGCCGGTGTTGGTGTTTTTGATCGTGACGCTGACGCCGGAAAGGGGGTTACCTTTGGCGTCCCGGACCGTACCGCCGACCTTTGCGGTCTGGGCGTGGGAAAGGAGTGGAATGCACAGTAAGCACCAAAATAGTGGCAGGATGTGTTGTTTCATATAGCAAGTCAGTTAAGAGTATTGCAAGTAAGCATAGTTTGGCACGGCCGTATTCCGCCTGATTAGCCTGTTAACAAGCAATTTTGGCGTAGGAGGGCGGGGGGCTGGTTTGGGTGCCATGACAGTGCATGACAGCGAAGTCGGGCTTCCCCCTATATTCGCGTATTGCAGCCATATCGAAAATTTTCGACTACATGATACTATTTGGAATTCTCTTTCATTTTATCGGCGGATTTGCATCGGGTAGTTTTTATATACCGTATAAAAAGGTGCGCGAGTGGTCCTGGGAGAGTTACTGGATCGTCGGGGGGCTTTTTCCTGGCTGATCATTCCTCCGCTGGCGGCCTGGCTAACGGTGCCTCATTTTGGCGAGATCATCGGGCAGGCTTCGGCGGCAACGCTGGGCTGGACCTTTTTCTGGGGCATACTCTGGGGTATCGGTGGGCTGATGTACGGGCTGGGTATGCGTTATCTGGGGATGTCGCTTGGTAATTCGGTCCTGTTGGGTTTTACGTCTGCGTTTGGGGCATTGGTGCCTTCTATCTACTACAATATTGTTCATACTCCTGGAAAGACGACCTTTCATGAGCTGCTGACCACATCATGGGGGCGGATCGTGCTGGGAGGGGTTATCCTCTGTCTGCTTGGGATATATATATGCGGCAGGGCGGGGGTATTGAAAGAAAAGGAACTGCCCGAGGAAAAGAAGAAGGAAAGCATCAAGGAGTTCAACCTTGTAAAAGGGCTTGTCGTCTGTACTATCTCGGGGATACTCAGCGCTTGTTTCAACTACGGCATCGAGGCGGGAAGTCCGATGGCGGAGATGGCCAACCAGTTGTGGAAGGCTGCGCATCCCGCCGTGGATGGGAAATTCCTGTATCAGAATAATGTTACCTATATCGTGCTGCTCTGGGGCGGACTCACTACCAATTTTGTCTGGTGTATGTTCCTGAATGCAAGGAATAAGACTTTTGGCGACTATACGAACAGGAAGACACCACTGCTGAATAACTACTTTTTTGCGGCGCTGGCGGGGACGATCTGGTTCCTGCAGTTCTTTTTTTATGGGATGGGGGAAAGCCGTCTTGGGAATGGGGCGAGCTCCTGGATATTGCATATGGCGTTCATTATCCTTGTCGCGAATTGCTGGGGGATTGCGCTGAAGGAATGGAATGGCGTGAGCGCCAAAACGAGGGCGACGATCACGGTGGGGATCATCGCGATATTGTGCTCTGTGATACTGGTCGGGTATGGAAATTCACTTAAAGCTTAAGTATATGTCTGCTACAACAACGAAATTCAAGCATGTCAGTTATTTGTGGGATGAGAAGAAAGCGGCCGAACTGGCGGGCGATGAAGTCGCGCTACTTATATACCGGTCGAATCTGTTAGGCGCGGATCTGCGTCTGACCAATTATGGTGGGGGAAACACCTCCTGTAAAGCGGTGGCAAAGGACCCTTTGACGGGAAGGGAGACGGAAGTCATGTGGGTTAAGGGTTCCGGCGGAGACCTGGGAACTTTGAAGCGAAGCGGTTTGGCTGCGCTGTATGTTGACAGGCTGCAGGCTCTGAAGAATGTCTACCGCGGGATCGTTCATGAGGACGAGATGGTCGAGTTGTTCAACCACTTGTATCTATGATCTCAATTCCAAGGCGCCTTCGATAGATACGCCGTTGCATGGATTTTTGCCGTTTGCGCATATCGATCACCTGCATCCGGATGCGGCCATTGCTATTGCCGCGGCGAAGGACGGGAAGAAGATCACGCAGGAGCTGTTTGGCGGCAAGATCGGGTGGGTGGAATGGCAGAGGCCTGGATTCGATCTGGGGCTGAAGCTGCGCCAGTGTCTGGATGAGAATCCCGGGATCCGGGGGATCATGCTGGGATCGCATGGGCTGTTCACGTGGGGCGATACGGCATATGAAAGTTATATAAACACGCTGGAAGTGATCGAGCGGTGCGCGCAGTATATGGAGGATAATATCGGAAAGCGCGGGCCGGTGTTCGGGGGTGAAAAGCTGAAGGCTCTGCCTGCTGCTGAACGGCTTTCGCGGGCGGCTGCTCTGGCTCCGGTGCTGCGTGGTTTTTGCTCTTCGAAGGTGAAGATGATCGGTCATTTTACGGATGACGCGCGGGTTCTGGAGTTTATCGATTCCAAAGACCTATCCCGTCTGGCCCCGATGGGAACGAGCTGTCCGGACCATTTCCTTCGTACGAAGATAAGTCCGCTGGTGTTGGACCTTGCGACTTCGGAGGATCTTTCGGATGTGGTGGCAGTGAAGGCCAAACTGGCGCCTCAATTTGAAGCATACCGTGCGATGTATGCGGAGTACTACGAATCCTGCAAGCATCCGAACAGTCCGGCGATGCGTGACCCCAATCCTGTGGTCATCCTGTACCCGGGGGTGGGTATGTTCACGTTCTCGAAGGACAAGCAGACGGCGCGGGTTGCGGCGGAGTTCTATATCAATGCGATCAATGTGATGAAGGGGTCGGAGGCTGTTTCGTCGTATACGTCACTGCCGCGGCAGGAGGCCTTTAATATCGAGTACTGGTTGCTGGAAGAGGCGAAGCTGCAGCGTATGCCCAAACCCAAGGCGTTGTCCGGCCGCATTGCGCTGGTGACGGGTAGTGCCGGTGGGATCGGGAAGGCTATTGCGAGGAAGTTTGCCGACGAGGGGGCTTGTGTCGTCATCAATGATAATGATGAGGGTAGACTGGAAGCAGCCAGCAAGGAGTTTATAGCTGGGTACGGAAAGGACGCGTTTATCGGGGAAGTGCTGGATGTGACGAGCGCCTCAAGGATCAAGGCAGTCTATGACGCCGCGGCTCTGGCGTTCGGAGGAATAGATATTGTCGTCAACTGTGCGGGGCTGTCGATCTCGAAGCCGTTGCAGGATCATACGGAGAAGGACTGGGACATCCTTTATGATGTATTGGTAAAGGGCCAGTTCCTGGTGACCCAGGCGGGTGTGGAGGTGATGCGCAAGCAGGATATCGGTGGGGACGTATTGAATATCGTGAGCAAGAACGCGCTGGTGTCGGGTCCCAACAATGCTGCGTATGGCTCGGCTAAAGCGGCGCAGCTGCATCTTTCGCGTCTGAATGCGGCGGAGCTGGGCGGCGACAGGATCAGGGTGAATGTCGTGAATCCCGATGCGGTGATCTCGGATAGCAAGATCTGGGAAAGCGGCTGGGCGGAAGGCCGGGCAAAGGCCTATGGTGTCAAGGTCTCCGAGTTGCCGGCGTATTATGCGAAGAGGACGTTATTGAATGAGATCATTTTGCCGGAAGATATCGCCAATGCGTGTTTTGTACTGGTTGGTGGGTTGATGAATAAATCCACGGGGAATGTATTGAATGTCGATGGCGGGGTGGCTATGGCGTTTGTAAGATAATTTTTATGCAGCGGATCGCTTTTACAATGAAATTGTTCCCGGGCTTTGAAGAAGAGTACCGGCGCCGGCATGCGGACGTCTGGCCGCGACTGGCGGCATTGTTGCGGGAGACCGGCATCCGGGAATATTCGATATTTTTGGAAGAGGGGACGCTGGTGCTGTTCGCGTGTTTCAGGATCGATGATCCGGCTTTGCTGGAAAGCCTGCCGTCCCATCCTGTGATGAAGGAGTGGTGGGATTATATGAAAGATATTATGGAGTCGCATCCGGATAATTCGCCTGTGACGCGGCCGATGAAGGAAGTATTTTATATGCCTTAGGCCCCGCGAATGTGGGTAGGTTGAAATTCTAAATCATTTGTTTATGCAGATAGAGAAATATAAGATAGAAGAGCACAACCAGGGTTTGCTGAAGGAGCATCGCCGGAGGTTGGATTTTGTTGCTCAGGGCTTGAGGGACGTCGAGGGGCTGTTGGGCAAGCTGGTGGAATTTCAGGTAGCTATTCCGAGCTGGGCGTTGGGTACGGGAGGAACGAGGTTTGGCCGGTTTTCGGGTGGTGGTGAGCCTCGCAGTCTGGAGGAGAAGATCGAAGACGTGGGTTTGCTGCATGCGCTGAATGGCAGCAGCGGGGCCATTTCGCTGCATATCCCCTGGGATATTCCGAAGCAGGCGGGTTCGATCAGGGCTCTGGCGGCGCAGTACGGGCTGAAGTTCGACGCGATGAATTCGAATACGTTCCGGGACCAGGCGGGGCAGGAACTCAGTTATAAGTTTGGCTCGCTGCAGCATGTGCGGAAGGATGTCCGGAAGCAGGCGATCGATCATAATATCGAGGTTATTAAGTATGGAGAACAGCTGGGATCGAAGTCGCTGACTGTCTGGTTGTCGGACGGATCTTGTTTTCCGGGGCAGCTGAATTTCCGGCAGGCGTTTCAGAATACGCTGGAGGGTTTGCAGGAGATATATGCTGCGTTGCCGGCTGACTGGAAGATGTTTGTCGAGTACAAGGCGTTCGAGCCTAATTTTTATTCCACTACAGTCGGAGACTGGGGACAGAGTCTGTTGTATGCTTCGAAGCTGGGGCCTAAGGCGTATACGCTGGTGGACCTGGGGCATCATCTGCCGAATGCGAATATCGAGCAGATCGTCGCCCTGTTGCTGATGGAGGGTAAGCTGGGCGGATTCCATTTCAATGACAGCAAGTACGGGGATGATGACCTGACGGTGGGCAGCATCAAGCCTTATCAGCTGTTTTTGATATTCAACGAGCTGGTGGAGGGTATGGACGCGAGGGGGATGAATCATGCCACGGATCTCGGGTGGATGATCGACGCTTCGCATAATGTAAAGGACCCGCTGGAAGACTTGCTGCAGTCGGTGGAAGCGATCATGCTGACCTATGCGCAGGCGTTGCTGGTAGACAGAAAGCGCCTGGTGGCGGCGCAGCAGGGTAATGATGTCGTGGCGGCGCAGGAGCTGCTGCAGGGTGCCTTCCGGACGGATGTGCGGGCGTTGGTGGCGGAGGCCAGACTGCGGGCCGGCGGTGCGCTGGATCCTCTGGCGTTGTACAGGGCCGGGAAGGTAAGGGAACATTTGATAAAAGAAAGAGGTGCGGGGACCGTAGCTACAGGATTATAATATGAATGTCATAGCCATATTTGATATTGGTAAGACCAATAAGAAGCTATTCCTTTTTGACGAGCACTATAAGATCGTCTGGGAGCGGTCGACCGTGTGTGACGCCGTGTCGGACGAGGACGGGGATACCTGTGAGGATGTGTTGGCGCTGCGGGAGTGGGTTTGTCAGTCTTTGGCCGAGCTTTCGGCGCTGAAGGAATTCGATGTGCGGGCGATCAATTTCTCCGCGTATGGGGCCAGTTTTGTTCATATCGGGCAGGATGGTCAGCCGGTTGCTCCGTTGTACAATTACCTGAAGGCTTATCCGGAGGAGCTTAAGAAGAAATTTTACGATAGCTATGGGGGAGAGGTGACGTTTTCGATGCTGACGGCGTCGCCGGTGCTGGGGAGTCTGAACTCGGGGATGCAGTTGTACCGGATCAGGGAGCTGCAGCCGGAGTTGTTTGGCCGGATAAAGTACTCGCTGCATTTGCCGCAGTGGCTGAGCTATCTGCTGACGGGGCGGGCGTATTCGGATATAACGAGTATCGGGTGTCATACGAATCTGTGGAATTTTTCGCAGGCGAATTATCACGAGTGGGTGTATCGCGAGGGAATTATTGAAAAGCTGGCGCCGATAGCGCCTTCTACCAGTGTTGTGCCGATCGGTGCGGCGGGGTCGGGGGTGACGGCCGCAGGGTTGACGGCTTCGGAGGTGACGGGGGATGCGGCTATTCCGGCGTTTCCCGGGCCGCCTTTCCCGACGAAGATGCCGGCGATACCGATCGCGGGGATCGGGCTGCACGATAGTTCGGCGGCGATAATCCCGTACCTGGAAAGTTTTAGGGAGCCTTTTGTGCTGATCTCTACGGGGACCTGGTGTATCTCGATGAATCCTTTCAATGATTCGCCGCTGACGGTGGCGGAGCTGCAGAAGGATTGTTTGTGTTATATGAGTTATCAGGGCAAGCCGGTGAAGGCTTCCCGGTTGTTTGCGGGGTATGAGCATGAGCAGCAGGTGCGGAGGCTGGCCGATCATTTTCATAAGTTGCCGGCGTATGCGGCGACGGTAGATTTTGATCCGGAGTTGGTGGAGGGGTTGAGGGAGATGGGGGTCGGTGCGGGGGATGGGGATGCGGTGATGGTAGGTGCATCTGTCTTCGGGCAACGGGAGCTGACGGCTTTTATAAGTTACGAGCAGGCTTATCACAGGCTGATCATGGACATTATGGAGCAGCAGGTCGCGTCGACACAGCTGGTGCTGGAGGGGACGGAGGTGAAGCGGATATTTGTGGATGGAGGGTTTGGGAAGAACCAGGTGTATATGCATCTGCTGGCGGATGCGTTTCCCGATATAGAAGTTTTTGCGGCGTCGATACCTCAGGCGACGGCCATGGGCGCGGCTTTGGCGATACATTCGCACTGGAACAGCCGTTTTTTGCCGGGGGATATCATAGAATTGAAATATTATAAGTAGTTTTAGGGTCATGCGAGTAGGTTTGTTTATTCCCTGCTATGTCGACCAATTTTACCCTCAGGTCGGAATAGCTACGCTGGAGTTATTAGAAAAATTCGGATGTGAAGTCGTTTACCCTTCTAGTCAGACTTGTTGTGGTCAGCCGATGGCCAACTCCGGATTTGAGCATCTGACCAAGGGATGCAATGATCTGTTCATCAAAAATTTTGAGGAGTTCGATTATATAGTTTCCCCATCGGGGAGCTGTGTGCTTCATATTAAGGATCATTTGAATGGTGAGGATGGAACTGAGACGACCATCCCGAAGAAAATATACGAGTTTGTCGAATTCATGACGGATGTATTGCAGGTCGGGGCGCTTGAGGCCAGTTTTCCTTTCAAAGCTGGGTATCCATCAGAGTTGCCACGGCCAGCGGGGATTGAAGCTGGCGCAGATGAGCGAGCTGATGGCGGCGCCATTCTCCAAGCCGGAGCGGCTGTTGAAGATGGTGAAGGGCATTGAGCTTATTTCGCTGACGCGTCAGGATGAGTGCTGTGGCTTTGGCGGCACTTTTTGTGTTGCCGAGGAGGCTGTGTCGGTGAAGATGGGGAAGGACCGGGTGGCAGACCATCTCCATCATGGAGCGGAGTATATCACCGGCTCAGATATGAGTTGTCTGATGCATATGGAAGGGATATTGCACCGGCAGAAGAGCACGGTACAGGTAAAGCATATTGCAGAAATCTTGAATAGCAGGTTATGAAACAGAATGGAGGAAAGCAAGGGAAGGGGGATCATGCCGCGCTCGCGGATGCTTTCAATAAAGACGAGGCCAGGGTCAACTGGCATGACGAGACTTTATGGTGGATCCGCCAGAAACGGGATAAGGCAGCGCATACATTACCCGAGTGGGAGTTGTTGCGGGAGACGGCCTCGCGTATCAAGGACAATGTTCTGTCCAATTTAGGAGGATATCTGGAGCAGTTCGAGGCGGCGGCTACGGCCAATGGTGTCACTTTGCACTGGGCGGCAGACGCGGCCGAGCACAATGCTATTGTGCTGTCCCTATTGCGGAGGCATGGGGTGGACAAGATGGTGAAGAGCAAGTCCATGCTGACGGAGGAGTGCCATCTGAACGAGTTCCTGCAGGAGCAGGGGGTGGAAGTGATCGACACCGATCTGGGTGAGCGGGTGGTGCAGTTGGCGGAGGAGCCGCCGAGCCATATTGTGCTGCCCTGTATACATAAGAAAAAAGAAGAGATCGGAGAGCTTTTTCACGAGCATCTCGGGACGCCTGCGGGCAATGCCGATCCGCAGTTCCTGACGCATGCAGCGCGACTGCATTTACGGGAGAAATTCCCTGACCCGGCGGGCGGCACTGACGGGGATCAATTTTGCGGTGGCGGAGACGGGGGAGTTTGTGGTTTGTACCAATGAGGGAAATGCCGATATGGGGGCGCATCTGGCCGACGTGCATATCGCGTGTATGGGGATCGAGAAGCTTGTTCCTTTGAAAAAGCATCTGGGGGTGTTTTTGCGGCTGCTGACGCGGAGTGCGACGGGGCAGCCGATCACTACTTATTCGAGTCATTTTAAGAAGCCGAGGCCAGGGAAGGAGATGCATATTGTTCTTGTGGACAATGGGCGAAGCGTTCATCTGGGGCGGAAGGAGTTCAGGAATTCGCTGAAGTGTATTCGCTGTGCGGCGTGTTTCAATACATGTCCTGTTTATAGGAGGAGTGGGGGGCATAGCTATCATACGGCGGTGGCCGGGCCGATCGGTTCGATACTGGCGCCGAATCTGGACAGGGAGAAGTATGGCGATCTGCCTTTCGCGTCGACGTTGTGCGGTTCGTGTTCAAATGTGTGTCCGGTGAAGATCGATATTCACGAGCAGTTGTATAAATGGAGGCAGGTGCTGGTACAGAGCGGCCATGCGCCGCTGGCGAAGAAGGCGGCCATGAAGACGATGACCTGGGTGTTGTCGAATCCGTCGGTCTATCATGGGGCGGGGAAGATGGGGAGGTGGTTTATGCTGAATGCGCCTTTTACGGTTAATAATGGTATGAATCCGTGGTATAAGCAGCGGGATATGCCGCCTGTTCCGAAGCAGTCATTTGGTGAATGGTATAAAAAGAATAAGAAATGAGTAGTAGGGAGAATATATTAAAAACGGTGAAGGGGAATCAGCCGGAGTGGAGAGACTTGCCGTCTTTGCCTGGGGTTCCCGCGGGTGGGGATGGTTTGGGGGAGCCGGTTTCTGCGGATGAGCTTGCGGATAGTTTTGTGAAGGTGCTGGAGGCGATCGGCGGTTCGGCTTATGTGGTATCGGGGTTTGACCGGATAGCGACTATTTTGAGGGAGTTGTATCCGCGGGTTGGAAGGGTAGTGACAGCTTGTCCGGAACTGAAGGGGTTTGGGGAGTTGGCGAGGGATATGCGGATCCGCATGAGCTGGAGGATGTGGGGCTGGCTGTTTTGGCGGCGCATTTTGGCGTGGCGGAGAATGGGGCCTGCTGGATAACGGAGGACAGGATGATTGAACGGGCGTTGCCTTTTATAGCGCAGAATCTGGTGTTGGTAATAAAGAAGAAGGATGTGGTGGCGAATATGCATGCGGCTTATGAGCGGATCGCGGGGATGGATCAGGGGTATGGGTTTGCGACTTTTATTGCGGGACCGTCGAAGACGGCGGATATCGAGCAGTCGTTGGTGCTGGGGGCGCATGGGCCTAAGAGTATGACGGTGTTTTTGGTGGATGAGGAAATTAGTGATGCAGGGTTTTATTGAGAACTTTTAAGAAATAATTGAAAGATAGAAGCCGGCCTTTTTGGGGCCGGCTTTTTTGTTGGTATCGTGGTGGCTTATCGGCCGGGGTAGCCCGGGTTTTGGACCAGGTTGGTGTTTAGTTTCAACTCGTTGATAGGGATGGGGAAGAGGCGGCGGTATTCGCTCTTGTCCATGCTCAGCGCGTCGTTGGGGAGGATATATTCTTTTTCGAATTGGTTGTAGCGCAGGAGGTCGTCGCGGCGCCAGCCTTCCCGGGACAGCTCGCGGGCGCGTTCGTCGAGGAGGGTATCGAGCGTCGGGTTGGGACACTGCTGGGCGCCGGCGCGGTCGCGGAGTTTGTTGACAAGGTACAGTGGTGTCTGTAGGGTACCGTTGACCGTGGTGGCTGCAGCGCCGCGAAGGATGGCCTCGGCTTTCATCAGGTAGATGTCGGCCAGGCGGAAGACGGGGACATCGTTGCCGTTGAGGCGGGTTGCCTGGATGGTGGTCGGGTCGGGATAGTATTTGATGGAGCGGACGCCCTCGGCCTGGCTGGCGGTGGTGTTACCTACGTCCATAGGTTTGGGAGGGACGAGGATGAGGGGCGCGGTAATGACGATCTGCGTGTTGGTATTGGGATAGTAGACGGGGGTGTTGGTGAAGCCGCCGTTGCCATCGGGAACGTACTGGGGGCCAACGAGCCAGGTCTTTGTGCGGAAGTCGCCGGGGATGTTGAAGCGGGCGTAGAATTCCGGCGTAGTGCTCATGGCGATGCTCAGGCCCACGTTGAAGCCGTAGGCGTTGACCAGGTAGTAGAAGAAGCCGAAGCGGGTGAACTGGTTGCCGGGGATCTGCTGGTCATAGGGGATCGCGAAGATGGTCTCGTTGATCTGGGGACCGTTGTTGGGCAGGAAGATGTCGCGGAATTTTGTGTCCAGGAAGTAGTTCTGGTTGTTCTGGATGCTGTCTGCCATCGCCACGACGTCGGTATAGCGGGGTGTACCGATATAGACCTGAGAGTTCATATAGAGTTTTGCAAGTACGGCGAAGGCCATGGCCTTTGTGGGGCGGCCGTATTGCGTCGCGTTGGTGGCCAGGCTGCTGGTTTTGGAGGGCAGCTTTTGGGCGAGGTCTTTCATCTCGGACTCGATGAAGGCATATACCTGTGCGCGGGGCTGGGTGGCCGGAAGGCTGTCCACGGGATATTTCGTGATGATGGGAACGTTGCCGTAGAGGTCCATCATGAAAAAGTAATACAGCGCGCGCATGGCCCTGACCTCGTTGCTATAAGCGGCTTTGGTGGAATCGTTGAGCTTCGAGCTTGCGAGAACGGAGAGGATGAAGTTACAGTTGTTGATGCCTCCGCCGAAGCCCCATTGCCAGATGCCGTTGACATAGGGGTGGTCGAAGGTCCAGGTGTGGTAGTGCATCTGGCGGTATTGTCCGCCGTCGTCGAAGTTGCCGTCACGGGCGGGGAGGATGGCTTCGTCGGTGGTGAGTTCCTGCATGCGCCAGTAGGGAACGGCGAATTGCGATGAGAGGTTCGAGTACATGCTCCCCATTAGAGCGGTATAGTCGTTGGTGGTCACCGGGAAGTTGCTTTTTACGTATTGCGATTCGACCGGTACGTCCAGCTTGCGGCAGGCGCTGAAACTGATCAGGACTGCAGCCAGGGCAGAAAGATATATATATGTTCTTTTCATTGTTGTTCGAGTTTTTACAGATTAGAAATTCGCGGTTACGCCGAGGATGAAAGTGCGGGTTTTGGGATAGAAGTTCTGGTTGTCGATACCGGGTGTCAGGCCTCCGAGGTTGACCTCGGGGTCGATGCCGCGGTATTTGGTGATGACAAACAGGTTGTTGGCGGTCGCATAGAAACGGAGGCTCTTGATGCTGGTGGTATGCGGCTTGTAGGTATAGCCGAGTGTGGCATTGTCGAGCCGCAGGTAGGAGCCGCTTTCGAGAAAACGATCCGAGATCAGATAGGCGTTGATGTCGCTGTGCGACTCACCGAGTGTGAACGTCGGAATGTTCTGCAGTTTCGCGTCGACCGGGTCATTCAGGCCTGCGAGCGTGGCGTTTAGGATCTTGTTGCCGAGTACGCCGCGAACGAGAATGTTGAGGTCAAAGCCTTTGTAATAGAAATTGTTGGTCCAGCCATAGATCAGTTGTGGCTGCGCATTGCCGGAGAGGCGGGCGTCGGTGGTCAGCGGCTGGGTGGCGGTGATCGAACCGTCGGCTTTTTGGTATGTGCTCACGCCATTCTGGTTCTTGCCCATGTAGTGCCACAGATTGAAGGTGCCGAGCGCACTGGCCGGGGAGGATGATCTGGCTGTAGTTGCCGGACTGGCCTTTTCCGCCGGCTTGCGCGGTCTGGATGTAGTTGATGACGAACTTGCTGTTCGACAGGTTCTGTATCGTATTGGTATTGTGCGCTACGTTTGCCGAGGTCCTCCAGGTAAAGTCGCGGGTCTTGACGAGCGTGGCATTGACGGCGGCTTCGATACCGCTGTTCTTAATACTGCCGACGTTAGCCGTGTAGGTGGGAACGATGTACTGGGTGGCAGATACCGGATACTGGTCGTAGATGAGGTCGGAAGTCTTTTTGATATAATAGTCCAGCGAACCCGTGATACGGTTCTTCAGGATGCCGAAGTCGATGCCGATATTGGTGGTAGCCGTGCTTTCCCATTTCAGGTCCGGGTTGTCATTTCGAACGGGGGCGATCGCGTTGGTGACGTTGCCGTTGTAGATGAACTTGGGTGCCGCGGGAGTACCGTATATCAGCAGTGCGGAGAAGGCGTTGAAGCCGGTACTGTTACCCGATACGCCATAGCCGGCGCGCAGTTTGAGCATGTCGATGAGCGTGATATTCTTCATGAAGTCCTCGCTGGCGATGTTCCAGCCTGCGGAGACGGAGGGGAAGTAGCCCCAGCGGTTGTTGGCGCCGAATGCGGATGAACCGTCGTTCCTCAGCGAGCCCTGCAGAAGGTATTTATCCTGGTAGGAATACTGTACACGACCGTAGAAGGATACCAACCGGAGGGTGGATATCGGGTTGTTGTCGAAGGGTACCTGCGCCAGACTGGCGGGGTTCGACAGGTAAATGTTGTTGTACGTCAGGTTGTCGTTGGAGAAGTTCTGCGTTTGTACACCGAAGCCGTCGTTGTTACGGTCCTGCTGGTAGGAATAACCGCCAAGCAGTTTGACACTGTGTTCGCCGAAAGTGCGGTCATAGTTGAAGTAGGATTCGACAACGGTGCTGGTATTCAGATAGGAGTTGCGGATTGCCTTGCCGTTGTAGTTGAGATAGATATTCGATTTTGAAGTGGCGTAGAAGTTATACAGGTTCTGGTCGCGCTGGTTGGAGAATGACAGTGTGTATCTCAGACCTTTTATGATGTCGACCTGCGCGATCGCGTTGATCAGTGTTTTGTTGTCGTCCGTTTGGGCTGCGTTCTCGTTGATCAGCGAGAGGGGGTTGAGTGTTCCGCTGCCGGTGCGGGTGAAGTTCTCTTTATACGTCCCGTCGGGGTTGTAGGGTGCGACGGTCGGCAGATAGAACAGCATGCCGGGCAGGACGGAAGACTGGACGACGTCGTTGTTCTTCGTGTGGCTGTTGGTCAGGGTGATGCCCAGCCGGAGGCGGTTGTCGAAGAAGCGCTGGCTGAGGTAGCCTTTGAGGGTCGTACGTTCGAGTGAGGTATTTTTCAGGATACCGTTGTTCTTCAGATATGTACCGCTGCCGCCGAAGTCGGTGTTGTTGGTGGCTCCGCTAAAAGACAGGGTATGAGACTGGGACCAGCCGATCTGTTCGAGGAGGTTTTGCCAGTTGGTGTTGGAGCCGTCGTCGTCGACGCCGGGTTTCAGGGCGTCGTTGTTGGCCTTGAGGTAGCCGCGGAAGCTGGTCGCCGGTGAGCATTTTGATCTGTTTGGAGACTTCCTCGCGTGCGCCGTAGCCGTTATAGACGAGACGGGTCTGGCCAGGTTTTGCCCGTCGGGTGGTGACGATGATGACGCCGTTGGCGGCGCGTGAGCCATAGATGGATGTGGCCGATGCGTCCTTCAGCACGTCCATGCTTTCGATGTCGGCGGGGGCGAGCAGGTCGATGGATGCGCCGGGTACTCCGTCGATGACGTAGAAGGGCTCCATCGCACCGCCGGTTGAGCGGATGGTGGAGGGGCCTCTCAGGACGACGGCGGGGGCTGCGTTGGGGTCGCCGCTTTTTGTTACGTTGAGACCGGCTACTTTGCCCTGCAGGAGCTCTGCGGGTGTGGTCAGTACACCGGGATTGAAGTCTTCGGACTTGACTGTGGTGATGGAACCGGTGATATCTTTTTTTGCGGCTGTGCCGTAGCCGATGACCACTACGTCATTCAGCTGTTTGGTCTGCGAAACCAGGGTGACGTTGATGTCTTTCTCTTTGCCTATTCTGATCTCCTTCCGGACAAAGCCGACATAGGAAACCTGGAGGACTGCGCCCTGACCGTCGACGGAGATAGCGTATTTGCCTTCTGCGTCGGTGGAAGTGGCCCTGTTCGTACCTTTAACGACGATGCTAACGCCTGCTAAAGGGGTGTTGTTTTCGTCGGTGACCACCCCTTTCAGCGTGCCGGGTGCCTGCTGAAAGGCGTAAGTGGTGAGGGATAGAAACACGAGGGCTAAGAAAAAGAGCCTTGGAATTGCATTCATGATGAATGGTGTTTTGGTTTGGTGAAAAAGTTCGTTTAATGATCGATGTTATAAACCTGTTGCTAACAGTTTGGCGGCAAAGAGATAAAACACATGTTATGCAATTGTAAATGCAATGTTATTTTATGGCCGGGGGTGTCTAAAAATTTGCGTAGTCGGTGTGGAAACGTGGATAAGCGCCGAATTAACAATTCCGTAATCGGAAGTCACAGAAAAATTCGAAGGAGAAGAAAATATTTGTTGCAAATTCGCAGAATGAAAATTGTAGTCTTTTCACTTATAGGTATACTCTTATTTACCGGTGGCGATTCGGGATTTGATGATCTTCCCATCAACAGAGTACAGGTAATTGGTTCGCATAACAGTTATAAAAGGGCGATCGATACGGCGTTGTTCTCGATGTTCAGGGCGAAGAACCCGACTGCTGCCATGGGACTGGAATACAGTCATGTGCCGCTGGGTGAGCAGTTGAATCTCGGGTTGCGCAATCTCGAGATCGACGTTTATGCGGATGAGAAGGGTGGAAAGTACGCGCATCCCAGGGGGCTGGAGTGGGAAGCGTCGAGTCATCCTCCCGTCTATGATCCGGAGGGTGAGATGACCAAGCCGGGGTTCAAGGTCTTTCACGTACAGGACCTCGATTTCAGGAGCAATTGTCCGACTTTCGCGGGATGTCTGAAACAGCTGAAGACTTGGTCCGATGCGCATCCGGATCACTATCCCATATATATTACCATGAATGCCAAGGATGGGGAGATCAAGTCTCCGGGTTTTACGCTGCCGGAGAAGTTCACGGCGGAGGTATTTGACCGGCTGGATAAAGAGATCCTGGACAATCTGGGCCGTAGTTATCTTATCGAGCCCGACGATATCCGGGGGTGTCTACGACGCTGGAGGCTGCGGTGGTGGCGGGGCACTGGCCGACTATGAAGGAGGCGAGGGGAAGTTCATTTTTATCCTTGATGAGGGCGGGGAGCACAGGGCTTCGTATATACAGAATCATCCGTCGTTGAAGGGGCGGGTGTTGTTTACGGATTCGCCGGCGGGGACGCCTGAGGCTGCGTTCATGATCATGAACAATCCGAAGGATGAGCAGATCAAAGAAATGGTGAAGAAGGGGTATATGGTGCGGACGAGGGCTGATTCGGATACGAAGGAGGCTCGCGCGAATGATCGTTCCGGTTTTTTAGCGGCTTGTGCTTCGGGGGCGCAGATTATTACGACGGATTATTATTATAAGAGTAGTTTTTTTGTGTCGGATTATAGTGTTGTTTTTGAGGATGGGAAGTATGTGAGAAAACAGCCGTAAAATGTCCTGTTGAAAAAGGGCGCCCAGCGTTCGCGGAGCGCCCTTTTTGTTATTTTGTGATGATCAGTTTTTTGGTGATAAGCTTGCCGGAACGGTTTATTGTGACAAAATACGTTCCTGGGGTAAGGTCGGCGACATTTAGCTTGTAATAGAGGTTTCTGTTGAATGAGATGCTTTTTTCAGCGTCCCCAGCACGTCGTAAATATTGATTTTTACGGTCCCGGTGCCATTGTCGTCTTTTTTGGTCTCCGCCGAGCCGTCAAACGCAGCGTTGTCGTCAGTAAGGGTGACTTCGGAGATGGCGGGATTCGGGGAAAGGGTCATTGCTGATGTCCCACAGTCGACGGAGGTAAAGACGTATTCCTGGAGCAGGAGCCGCAGGCATTCGTAGCGCTTAGCTGAAAATCTCCGGTTATATTAAGTCCCCTGAAAGTAAGATTTATTCCGGTATCGGTTTGGGACCAGACGAGGGAGGTTGATCCGGAAAGCTTTGTCCAGCTTGATATCGTTTGTGTTGCCCAGCGTTACCACGGCGTTGACGGCTGTGAGCGGCCTGGTAAAGCAGACGGTGTTTGTGCCTGCCTGTTTGCGTACCATGCCGACGGGAAGGTCGTCTGGAGATGTGGTATAGTAGGATTGTGTAATTACGGGGAGCCCGTAATTTATGGTAAAGGGCTGTCCCTGCACTGTGGTATTAGGGTAATTGGCTGTGGGCGTCACCGTCAGCTGGTAAGAATTATTCTGTTGAAAGGAAATGCTGACGTTTGGATCTGTGGTCGTTATAGTTCTGGAGTTGTTGCCGGTAAATTCGGAGGTGCCTGGTCCTTGCAGGGTAAAAGTATAACTGGTGGCGCCGCATACGGGGTCGACGGAATAGCTGCTGGTTGTTGTCCCATTACATGCGGTGGGTGTATTTGATGCGGACCATGCGGGGGCAGTAGTAAAGGGCTGGACGTGCAGGCTTGCGGTAGTTGCGTAGGGGCAGGCATTGAGAAGAAGGGTCGTGCTGATCGTCTCGGTATTTATCTCATTGGCTGTGACGCCAATGGAGCTGCCGCTGGTGGGGAAGGTGTATGAAAAGTCGGTCGGCAACTGCCACGTTTGGGAATATGACCCCGCGGCGGGGACAAAGTTGAGGTCGCTTTGGGTAAAGCCGCTGGTGGAAAAAGTGATAGGGCTGGGACAGTTGACATATGCGCTGCCGGTCTGTTGAATATAAAACCCGATACTTTTTACCTGTACGACAAAGGCATTGGAGTTCATGGAGGTGTGCTGGCCAGAGCTATTAAAATAGGTGACTTTACAGGTGACGTAGAATTGATTACCTGTGATGACGATGTGGTTGGTAAAATCGGGATTCGTACCTGTTACCGTCTTTACAAGGTTGCCATTGGCGTACCAGTCGAACTCGGAAACACCAACATAGCCGCTGGGAATGTTATATTTAACTTCAAAATAGGCGTTGGTGCAAGGATCGATATATCCGAGCTGGCTTGCGGTCTGTTCGCCATTGTTGGTCAGTGCGAAAATAGTTTCATCGTTGGCGTAGGCGCAGGTAAAGAGGAAGATTTGCGTAAGTGCAATGAACAGAAATCTTTTCATGGTTAAAGTTTTTTGAGAGAATATTTCACTTAGAGATAGCCGTTAAATATAGAATATAGGCGCTGGTATTGGATTAAAGCAAGGTTAAATCTCTCTGCTGCTGTTTTGCAGTATTTTGGGTGGCAGGGACTGCTGCCCGACATTTTTAGTATATTTACGGTCAATAATGAAGCACGAAAACATATTCGACTGGATCCGGGTGGACGAGTTTGCGGCGACGCCGAAGTTACCTTCAGCTGACCAATTCGATCCTTAAGGCGATCGAGACGGGGAAGATCAGGAAGAATGATCTGATGCCTTCGATCAACGAGTTGAGTTTTGAGCTGGATATTTCGCGGGACACGGCGGAGAAGGGGTATAAGTATCTCAAGAAGATGGGAGTTTTGGGGTCGGTGCCTGGGAAGGGGTATTTTATTCAGAATACGGATTTTCGGCAGACGCTGAAGATTTTTCTGCTTTTTAATAAATTGTCTGCGCATAAGAAGATCCTTTATGACGCTTTTATTGCGAGTATCGGGGATTATACGCTAGTGGATTTCTACATTTACAACAACGACTTCAATCTTTTCAAGAAGCTGCTGACGGAACGGAAGGAAGACTACTCCCATTTTGTGATCATCCCGCATTTTCTCGAAGGCGGGGAGAATGCGCAGGATATCATCAATACGTTGCCTAAAGAGAAATTACTGGTGCTGGACAAAATGATACCGGGTATTACGGGAGAGTTTGCTGCGGTATACCAGAATTTCGAGCAGGATATCTATTCGGCGCTGGAGAAGGCGCGGGAGCAGTTGAGCAAGTATCATACGATAAAGCTGATCTTTCCGAGCTATACGTATCATCCGTTGGAGATACTGAAGGGCTGCAGCCGGTTCTGTCAGGAGTATGCTTTTGCGTATAAGGTGGTGCATTCGATAGCGGAGGAGCCGATCGGTGAAGGGGAGGTGTATATTAATCTGATGGAGGAAGACCCGGTGGTGCTGGTGGAGCGGATCATTTCTCTGAAGCTGGAGTTGGGGAGGCAGGTGGGGGTTATCTCGTACAATGAGACGCCTTTGAAGAAAATTATTTTGAATGGGATAACGACTATTTCCACGGATTTTAAGGAGATGGGGGTGATGGCTGCGCGGCAGATACTGGAGAATACGCATAGCCAGGAGGAGGTGCCGTTTTATTTGACGTTGCGGCATTCGTTGTAGGGGACGTGAACCGCGCCGGGGTTGGATGTGAACCGAGGGTGTGGGGACGTGAACCGCGGGTGTGGGGACGTGAACCGCGCCGGGGTTGGATGTGAACCGCGGGTTTAGAGACGTGAACCGCGGGTATGGGTTTATTCGGTTGGATATTTGACGCCGAGTTGGGTGCGGATGGTGTCCATGGTGCGGGCCATGAGGAGACTAAAATCAAAAGACATTTTGGGGCTTTCGATGAGGTGAGTGGAGACGCAGTTCATGGTCTCGCGGATCTGGTATTCGAAGCCGTTGATCATGGGTTCGAGCTGGATGAGGATGGGTTCCCCGGCGGCCTGGTCCCTATTGTTTTTGTGGATGGTGAAGCGATCGTTGCGGTACCATGGAGAGAGGATGTGAATTGCGGCGTGGGCGCCGGCGATCTCGGCGGTGAGGCCGGTCTGGCAGGTCAGGGTGCTGGTGATGACGGCGGAGCTGGCCTTCGGCAAACTGGAGGATGGCGTGGCAGGTGTCGTCGGCGCCGGTTGGCGAGAGGTGGCCGGCAGCGGTGATCTGCCGGGGTTCGCCGAGAAGATAGAGACAGAGGAAGAGGGGATAGATGCCGATATCGAGGAGGGAGCCGCCGCCGAGGCGGAGGTCGTAGAGGCGTCCGGCGGGGTTGAAGGCGGCGGGGAAGCCGAAGTCGGCGCGGATATAGCGAGGTCGCCGATCTGGCCGTCGGCGATCTGGCGGGTGATCTCTTCAGTGAGTGGGAGGAAGCGTGTCCACATGGCTTCCATCAGGAAAGCGTTATTGGCGCGTGCGGTGTCGACCATTTCGCCGACCTGGCGGGCGGAGAGGGCCATCGGCTTTTCGCAGAGGACGGCCTTGCCGTGGCGAAGGCAGAGGGAGGCGTGTTCGGCGTGGTAGCCATGGGGTGTGGCGATGTAGACGGCGTCGATGCTGGGATCTGCGGCCAGTTGGTCGTAGCTATCATAGATGGTTGGAACGTTGTGGGCTTCCGCAAAAGATTTAGCGCGGGCGATGTCGCGGGAAGCGACGGCGCCGAGGCTGGTGCCTTCCACAAGGGTCAGTGCGATTGCGAACTTGTTAGCGATCTTGCCGGGTCCGATGATGCCCCATGTAAATTGCTTCATGGCGTTAAAATTAGGGTTTATCTTCGTAAAAAAAGAATGGGTAAGTTTAAGGCTTTTGTTTTTGATTTGAACGGAACGATGATCAACGACATGGAATATCACAGTATCGCGTGGTATAATATTCTCAACGACGATCTGAAGGCTGGGCTTACGCGGGAGGAGGTGAAGAGTCATATGTACGGGAAGAATGAAGAATTGCTGGACCGAATATTTGGAAAGGGACGTTTTACGCCCGCAGAGGTGGAGGCTATCTCCCGAAAAAAGGAGACGAATTATCAGACCGCTTTCCGGCCACATTTGCGGCTGATCGACGGATTGCACGAGCTGCTGGAGAAGGCGAGCCGGCAGGGTATCCTGATGGCCATCGGATCGGCTGCCATCCCCTTTAATATCGATTTTGTCCTGGATAACCTGGAGATCCGGCGCTATTTCCCGGTGATCGTGAGCGCTAATGAAGTGGTTATCAGCAAACCGGATCCTGAAACGTTCCTAAAGGCCGCGGAAGGGCTGGGGCTAGCCCCGGGTGACTGTGTGGTGTTCGAGGATGCGCCCAAGGGGGTAGAGGCGGCGCTGAGGGCGGGAATGAAGTGTATAGTGCTGACGACGATGCATGATAAGACCGAATTCCTTTCGTATCCCAATGTCCTTGGCTATATTGCAGACTATAGGGACCCGTCGCTTGCCGAGCTATTTCAATAAATGGATTGGGGGCTGTTTAGGCCTGCTTTTTTCCTTCCGGCAATGGTGCAGGGGCAGGGGCGCTTTACCATTAGTGGTACTGTCAGGGACCGAAAGACGGGAGAGGTCCTGATCGGCGCTTCGGTGAGTCTGCAGGAAGTCGCGAGAAGCACGGTCCTCAGCAATGCTTATGGCTGGTTCGCGATCAGTGCTGCGGCGGGCAACTATCATTTGCTCATAAGTTTTACCGGCTATCCGACGGATACGGTACCTGTCGACCTGCACAGAAATATCCTGCAGCCGGTGGAAATGGACGCTGCGACGGGTGAACTGACGGGTGTCATAGTCAGCGCACAGAAGAGGAGTGAAAACATTTCCCGGCCATTGATGGGCGTGCAGAAACTGACAACGGATGAGATCCGGAATATTCCGGTGTTGTTCGGTGAGAAGGACGTACTCAAGACCATCCAGCTGTTGCCGGGAATACAGTCGGCGGGTGATGGCAACAGTAGCAGTTATGTGAGGGGAGGAGGAGCAGATCAGAACCTGATATTGCTGGACGAGGCGACGGTCTACAATCCGTCTCATCTGCTGGGCTTTTTTTCCACTTTCAACTCAGACGCTATCAAGGACGTGACCGTCTATAAGGGCGCCATGCCGGCGGAGTATGGCGGACGGCTTTCTTCGGCTGTGGATATCCGAATGAATGACGGCAATGACAAGGACTATCATTTCGGGGGCGGCATCGGCCTGATCTCGAGTCGGCTGAATGCGGAAGGACCCATCGTTAAAGATCAGGGGTCTTTTTCCGTCAGCGGCCGCAGAACCTATGCCGATGTTTTTCTCAAGCTGTCGGGGGATTCTTCGACAAGGCAGAACAGTCTTTATTTTTATGACCTGAACATCAAGGGCAATTACCGACTGGGGTCGCACGATCGGGTCTATTTGTCAGGGTATTTTGGAAGGGACAATTTGTCGTTTGGTGAAACCTTCGGTATCGACTATGGAAATGTTACGGGTACTGCGCGGTGGAATCACGTCTTCAACAGCCGGCTTTTTTCGAATGCTTCCTTCATCTACAGTGACTACAGCTATAAGATCCGGATCAATTCCAACAACAACGACATTCACATCACGTCGGATATCCGTGACTTCAATCTGAAGGATGACCTGCAGTTTTATGTCAATGCCGACAATAAGATCGATTTCGGCGGCAGCGTCATCCATCATACCATCTCTCCAGGCGTTATATCCGCCTCGCGGCAGTCCAGCTATAATTCGCTGTCGCTGCAGAAGAAGTATAGTCTCGAGAATGCCGTTTATGTCTCGCATGAGTGGTCGCCGGCGGAGAGTCTGCATATCAACTACGGGATAAGGGCTGGTGCCTTTTCAGTTATCGGTCCCGGAACGTTCTATACCTACGACGACGCGGGGAATGTGACCGACTCTGCGAAATACCGGGAGGGAAGGTTCGTGAAAACCTATGTCAATGCGGAGCCGCGTGTATCCGCGAGCTGGCGGCTGGATGCGTCGAGTTCTGTCAAGGCGGGGTACAACCGCAATACGCAGGTGCTGCATCTTTTGTCCAATTCTACTTCCGCCAATCCAACCGATCTGTGGATACCGAGCAGCAATAACGTGAAACCGGAGGTCGCGGATCAGGTGTCGTTGGGCTATTTCAGGAATTTCAGCGATGACCGGTACGAGTTGTCGGCGGAGGGATATTATAAGGCGATGAGCAATCAGATCGACTACAAGAACGGGGCGCAACTGGTGGCTAACGAGAATGTAGAATCGCAGTTGGTGTATGGTTCCGGCAGGGCGTATGGGCTGGAGTTCTTGCTGAAGAAGAAGGAGGGGCGATTTACAGGTTGGGTCAGTTATACCCTGTCCCGTACCGAGCTGAAGATCGACGGTGTCAACCGGGGCAGTGGTATCCGGCGAGGCAGGACAGGACGCATGATATCGGTGTTGTTGGGATCTACCAGGCCAGCCGGCGGTGGACCTTGTCGGGGACCTGGGTTTATTATACGGGTAATGCCGTGACTTTTCCCAGCGGGAAGTATCAGGTGGCGGGGCAGACCGCCTTTTTATATTCGGAGCGGAATGGGTACAGGATGCCGGCGTATCACCGGATGGATGTGGCAGCCACGCTGCAGGGTAGGCGATCGGCTGGGGCCCGGAGGGTAGGGGATGGTGTTATCCAGGGTGATGAAGGCGGTGTGACGGCGGGCGGGAAGAAGAGAAAGTTTGAGAGTAGCTGGACTTTTTCGGTGTATAATCTTTATGGGAGGGAGAATACGTATAGTATCGTGTTTCAGAATGACCCGGATGATCCGACGCAGACGCGGGCGCTGAGGTATGCCTTGTTCAGGTGGATACCGTCGGTGACGTGGAATTTTAAATTTTGAGTCAATGAAAAAGGGAATTTTGGTTGCGGGGGTACTGCTGGTGGTGGCGGGTTGTAAGAAGGTGGTGAGTGTGGAGCTTCCGGGACGTCCCCGTCGCAGCGGTCATCGAGGGGGAGGTTACGAATGCGGGGGCGCCGCAGGTGAAGATCTCGCGGTCGGTGCCTTTCTCCGCCAGCAATAGCTATCCGCCGGTGTCGGGTGCCGTGGTGACGGTGACGGACAGCAATAACGGGCTAATGGCGGTGCTGAAGGAGGCGGAAGCGGGGATGTATACTACGCGGACGTTCTCGTCGCCGCCGGGGCATGCCTCACCTGCTGTCCGTGACTGTGGGGGGACAGTTGTATACGGCGAGCTCGACGATGCCGAGGCCGGTGGTACTGGATTCGGTGAGTTTTGCGATGAATACCGATATCAACAATCATAAGGACATCAATGCGGTCCTGAATTTCCAGGATCCGCCGGGGGAGGCGAACTATTATCAGTTCAGCGAGTCGAAAGGGGGAGGCTGATCCCGGACGTTTTTGTGTTTGAGGACAGGCTTTCGGATGGGAGGTATATCCAGGAACCTTTGTTCAATGACAGTACTTATCTACAGAAGGGGGACCAGCTGATGGTGACGATGAATTGCGTGGACAGGAATGTGTACCAGTATTTTTTACAGTCTTTCGGGTGTAACGGGGAATAATGATTTTCAGACGGCGACGCCGGCCAATCCGGTGAGTAATATAAGCAATGGGGCGCTGGGTTATTTCAGCGCCCACACTACTCAGAGGGTAATAGTTGAGGTATATTAAGGTTGGTAGCTTTTGATCTTGTTGTATAGTGTTTTCCGGTCGATCTTGAGGATCTCGGCAGCCCGGGATTTGTTGTAGTTGACCTGTTTCAGCACGTTCATAATGGTATCGTATTCGGCCTGGGCGGCGGCGTTCTTCAGGTCGGTCTCCTTGTGTGCGATCGGGTGGTGCTGAATGGGGGCGGTCGTGGGCGCCTCGATCATCGGGTTGAAGCCAAAGCTGTTGGTGTCGACTATTTCCGCGGGCAGGACGCGGGAGTTGACGAGTCCGGAGGAGGTCAACAGCGCTGCGCGGCGGATGACATTGCGGAATTCCCGGAGGTTGCCTGGCCAGGGGTAGTTGAGGAAGATCTGCATGACGTCGGGGTCGAAGCCCGCAACTTCTTTATTGAGTTCTTTGTTGGCTCTCGAGAGGAAGAATTCGGCGAAGAGGGGAATATCTTCTCCTGCGCTGGCGGAAGGCCGGCAGTACGATGGAGAATTCATTAAAACGGTGGAAGAGGTCTTCGCGGAACTTGCCTTTGCGGTAGGCTTCCTGGAGGTTTTCGTTGGAGGCGACGATGATGCGCACGTCAGTCTCCATTTCCTTTACGCCGCCGACGCGTTTGAATTTGCGTTCCTGGATGACGCGCAGGAGGGCGGCCTGGATCTCGACCGAAAGGTTGGCGACCTCGTCGAGGAAGAGGGTGCCGCCGTTGGCGAGCTCGAAGCTGGCCTTCCTTGTCGTTCTGAGCGCCCGTGAAGGCGCTCTTTAACGTGTCCGAAGAGTTCGCTGCCGGCGAGTTCCTTCGAGAGGGTACCGCAGTCCATGGCGACAAAGGGCTTGTCTTTCCGGGCGCTATTCTGGTGAATGGTTCGGGCGATCACTTCTTTTCCGGTGCCGGATTCTCCATACAGGATGATGCTGTAGTTAGTGGGGGCGACGAGTTCGATCTGACGATAGAGCTCGCGGGTAGCCGGGGACTGGCCTACGAGGAAATCGTCGTCACCAAAGATCTTCCCGGCTTTTTGGATGGTCCGCCTGCGGCATTGGGCAGTGCGGTCGCGCGCGGGGCTTCGATTGTCCCGTCGGCAGATTGCTGGAGGGCCCTGCTGATGACGTTGAGCACTTCTTCGGGGATCAGCGGCTTGGTGATATAGTCGAATGCGCCGGCCTTGATGACGTCGACGGCAGTCTTGATATCAGAATAACCTGTAATAATGATAACGATGGCATAGGGGTCTATATTCTTGAGCTCTTTCAGCACTTCTCTACCTTCTTTGTCTCCCAGCCGGAAATCACAAAGGACGACGTCGAATTTGGACTCCTTGAATTTGGCAATTCCCTTGTTCCCGCTGTGGCTGGCTTCTGTTTCGTATCCTTTTTTCTGGAGAAACCGGCCCAGCAAATTGCACATGTCCATATCGTCGTCGATGATCAGAATTCGCTTCATAGATAGATGATGTTTTCAAAAATTTAAAATTACTGGAAAAAGTATAACAAGGGTGCGAACAGAATAACTCAATAATACTATACCAGTATATTCTAAAACCCTTGCCAAAATTTTACTACTCTAGGGAAAGGGTATTATACGAATGGGGTGGGGACTAAATTCCCCAAATTGGGGAGTCTTATAAGCTACAAGTTACAAAAAAACGGTGAGACCTGCGTATTAAAAAGCGGCGGAGAGCGAATTTTGTGCCTGATTCCGTCCTTTTTTGGTATGGCAATAAAATTGTAAATAAAGTGTTATGTGAAAAGGTTGAGTTACCCAAATTTGAAGGTTAAGAGGATACAACTATGATGACAGATAATAAAGTCCTGATTGTTGACGATGAACTGGATATATGCTATTTGCTGAGCGGGATGCTGAAACAGCGGAATTTTCAGACTGGTTTTGTGAATTCAATTTCCGCAGCAACTGCTGCTTTGCGGGAGAATGCTCCTTCCCTCCTGTTTCTAGATAACCATTTGCCGGACGGGTTCGGGCTTGAATTTATTCCTTATGTGAAGCAGAATTATCCTGAGATCAAAATTATTATGATCACGGCCCATGACGGGGCTGTTGAAAGAAAGAAGGCCTATGAAGGCGGGGTGGACCTGTTCATTGCCAAACCGCTGACCCGCAAGATGATCAATGATGCGATAGACAAGCTGTTTATGCAAAATCCAGTTGTATCGTAAACGTTGTTCCTTCTCCTTTTTTGCTTTCCAGACTGATCAGGCCGTTGTGGTTGAGGATTATGTTTTGCGTATTGGTCAGCCCCAGGCCGGTACCTTTTGTTTTACTGGTAAAATAGGGTTCAAATACTTTCGACAGGGATTCTTCGTCGAGGCCGGTACCGTTGTCGGTAATCGAGATAACGCATTTATTCTCCTTTGCCGTTGTCTTTAGCTGCAGGATACCCGCGCTCTGTTCCATGGCTTCTATTGCGTTTACGATAAGATTCAGGAAAGCGATTTTCATTTTCTCCACGTCTACGGCTATGTCACAGACATCGTCAGAATAGTGTTTGACGACGGTAATGTTTTTCAGGGTCAGCCGGTCTTTTGCCAGTTCGAGGGTTTCGTCGAGGAGTTGGTTGATGGAGATGCGTCTGTATACGAGGTCGGTGAATTTTGTGGAATTGAGCAGGTCGGTGATCAGGAGGTTGATCCGGGAGCTGTTGCGGCTGATCATCGTCAGCATGAGGTCGGTATTTTCGGTGGAGGAGCCATCGAGTTCGGCCTGCAGCTGTTCGACGGCGAGGTTGATATTGGTGAGGGGGTTCCGGACCTCGTGGGCGATGGTTCGGGCGATGCGGCCGGTGGCGGCGAATTTCTCGATGCTGCGCATCTGTATCAGCTGTTTGTTGGCGTCGTTGAGCTGCTGGATCTGTTCTTTCAGCCGGAATGCTGGTATTCTGCGATCTTGATGTCTGCAACCCGACGGCCTTTGTTCTCGTAGTTGTAGGTGTAGAACCCGAGGAGGGCCATGATAACGGCCATACCCAGGGAGGTCAGAATGATGTTGTTGAGGGTGCGGTAGCGGGTGCTCATGGCGTCCAGCCTGTCTCTGAGGCGCTGCTGTTCGCTGGTCTGGATCTGACGGACGACGGACCGTATATGGGTCATGATCTCCATGGCGAAGAACTCTTTTATCTTCAGGCTGTCGGTGAGCAGTTGTGGTTGCTGACGGTAGAGGTTTAGGCTTTGTTCCATGACCTGGTATTTTTTGTCGATGAGGCGCCGGAGAGAAGCAATTTCGTAGTGTTCGGCCTGGTCGGCGGCGGTCTCCCGGAGGAGCAGGGTGTAGCTGCTGTCGACGGCGCTGCGGCTGGATTCGTAGGGGACGATAAAATGATCGTCGTTCATGAGCAGGTAGCCCCGGAAGCCGGACTCTGCGTCTTTCAGGGAGGAGAACAGGGCTTCCACGTCGGTGATTATTTTATTGGAGTGGTCGACGAGGCGGGCCTGTTTCAGCAGTTCGGAATTAGCATATAGTGTCAGAAGGTAGGAGGATAGCAACAGGAAAAATGCCGTCCCGTATCCCACGCGAATCCGCAAGTCGATCGCAAATTTCTTGATTGCTGTTTTCATGTTTTCAATGGTAGTACAGGTATGGTAACCCGGCCGGTCGTGTCCTTTATGCCTGTATTCCGCACCGTAAAGATCGGGATAAAATACACAAAGATAGTCATGTTTCGGTAGGAGGATGGAGGCGTAGGCGAGCGATGTCCGGGACAGCGGTCTTGCTCATATTGTAGAATATTTTTCACAATTCAACCGTGGGAGACGGAAACTGCCCCGTACGCGAAACTGGCAAGGATTTTTGGATACAATCCATGAACAAAAAATCAAAGTTATGAGCAACAACTCCAAGTTAATGATCGGTTTTCTCGTGGGCGCAGCAGTAGGCGGCGCGTTAGGTCTGTTATTGGCTCCGGACAAGGGTTCCGAGACCCGCAGGAAGATCATCGAGACGGGAAATGATCTGGGTGATTCACTTGCCGGGTTTGGTGACTCTGTGAAGGATAAGTTCAATGAGGTTGTGGACGGGGTGAAGGGCAGCTTCAGCAAGACAAAAAACTCGATGTCCTAGCCATGGAAGAGCAAACAACGGATATCGACAACCTCCTTTCGGACGCGGGCGATTATATCGAGACGAGGACTACGTTGTGGAAGCTGAAGGCGATAGAAAGCCTTTCCGATGTTAGCGGGGAGCTGGTATCCGGGCTGGGGATGATCGTTATAGGCTCGTTTGTGATCATTATCTTCAGTATCGGTCTGGCTCTGCTGATAGGAGACTGGGTGGGGAAAAGCTACTATGGATTCTTTATTGTTGGCGGGATGTATGCCATTATCGCCGCCGTGCTGTATGCCCGGCGTGGGCAGTGGCTGAAGGAGCCCTTTAGTAATATGCTGATCAGGAAGATCCTAAAATAGAACGGCATGGGGAAGATCACTACACTGGATGAACTGAGGGAGGAGATACGTACTCTGGAGCACCAGAATTACGTCAATGAACAGCATATGCGTATGAGGGTTAGCCAAATCGCGGAGCGGTTCAAGCCTTCGAATATTCTAAAGAATCTGTGGGCGCATTTTTTCGGCGGTCCGGCTGATGTAAAGACGAGCCTGTTCAAGATGGCGGCGGGTATTGCCACCAGTGTTATCGTTAAAAAATTCTTCAGGAAAGGTAAAACTCTGAATTGATCGGCAGGGTTTCGCGGAGAAATTCGAGACGTTTCTCATCACCTTTGCTTTTTAAATAGGCAAAGACGTGGTGCAGGAGCGTTTTGTATATAAAGACGCCTTTGCGGGGTTCCTGGTCGAAGATTGCCGATTTCTCCCAGAGTTCGGCGATGACCGACATGGTAAGGGTGTCCAGCGCCTGCCGGTCGGGCAGGCGGGTGAGCCTGGAAATGGCGGCGAAGATACTTGGGTAGTAAAGGTCAGTCAGCTCTTTCAATGATAGAAAGTTAGAGCACTCTCCCGCCCTATACAAAAAGTATAGAACTTTCCCCATATGTGTATTGAACAAGTACTATATTTGAGATGATGCGCTTATTCTCAATGCGAAGGCTACTGTTCCCTATCTGCCTGGTGGTCCTGTTTGGGGGCTACGTTCAGGCCCAACCGGCAGACAGTAAGAAACTACATCTGGACGATCTTTTTAACCGGTGGCATTCGGGCTTGCTGCGGGACACCGACTATTTAAGGGGTGGATTCGATCGCGCCGCTGCTGGCGAAGGCGGATAGTCTTCCGGAATGGCTGGCGAATTACCGGCAACTGGCTTTTGCAGACAGCGGTCGGGGGAAATACAGGGCGCAATACTACACTTATCTGGCTATCAACGCGTATAATCTCAATCAGTTGGGGAAGGCTATCTACTATTCCGAGAAGAACAATGAAGAACGGACCCGGCTGGGGCAGTTCGAGAAGGGTGGGTTTTCGCATGGGGATCTGTTTGCGCTGACGGTGCTGGCCAATAACCACGACTATAACAGGGTTTTTGCCAGGTATGCGGCTCTCAGGCCTGCCCTGATGGAGCTGCCTTCCGCCATTCCGAGGGGAAATGCGAGTCCTGAACAGGTGTTTGTTGCGATGAGCATTCTCCAGTCTGTGAACTATGCAGCCTGCCGGAGCGGGGACACGATGCGGGCGAAGGGGCTGGTCGGACTGATGGATAGCGTGATGGAGGCTGTGGCCGGCTTCCCGGCCAAGTACAGGGACTACCGCCTGTTGTATGACTATATCGGGCACGATGTCTATTACGAATATAACAGGCTGCTCGGTCGGTGGGTAGCGGCGAGAGACAGTCTACTGGCGGCCATCCGGGATGTCAATACCAAAGGATTTCGTCCGGCACTGCAGCCTTCTTATCGCGAGGGGGCGTATTCGGAGGCGGTCGATCTTTATTTTATAATGAAGAACAGCGATAGCGCCAGGTATTATCTGTCGCTGTTAACGGATGGGGATGGCAAGGTGCGGTATTCTTCGCTTGACCCTGCTGTGGTGCCGGAGGCACGAAGCCGGATGCTGGCGGAAGAGGGGCGTTATGCCGAAGCCTATGGCGAGCTGCGAAAAGTATATCGGCTGCGGGATTCCGCGTATTATACGGTCAGCGCCGACAAGGACAACAATCTCTATGCGCTGGCGGAGGCGGAGAATGCACGGTACGAGCTCGTTCGTCTGGATGAGCAGAAGCGGGCGGCGGATAAGTCGACGCTGCTGCTGTTCTCGCTGACCGGATTGCTGTTGGTTGGCGGTGTGGCCGGGTTTTTTGTTTATCGGTCGACGCAGCAGCGGCGGCTGCTGGACCTGCGTTTGCAGCTGGCCCGCAATTTTCACGACCAGATAGGCCCTATGGTTTTATATGCCAGTGTGCTGGCGAAGAAGCGTGGGGATGACGAGATGCGGGAGCATATCTCGATGATCATGGATGCGGTCCGGGATATCTCGCATGACCTGAAGTCGTCGCAACTGGGCACGGTGGGTTCGTTTGGAAAGGAGGTCTCGGGGTTGCTGGAGAAGGTGGAGGCGGCGACGGAGATCGGTTATTCATTGAATGTGAGCAATGGGGGCCAGATACTGTCGTATGGTCAGCTGACCCAGCTGCAGGCGATAGTGCAGGAGCTGATCAGCAATTCCATCAAGCATGCGGAGTGCCGGAGGATCACGGTGAGGCTGGGCGTAGAAGGGAGGAAGCTGCTCCTTTATTATTCCGACGACGGGGAGGGGATCAATCCCGGTCTTGCGGGTGGTTTCGGAGGAGGGATTGGATTAAAGAACATGGAGGAACGGGTGAAACTGATCAACGGTAGTTACAGGCTGAACAACCACTGGCCAAAGGGGTATTCGGTCGATATAACAGTCCCATTAGTATGAATCCACTACCAAAGAAATATCATTCCCTATTGGTGATAGACGATCATAATATGATCATCAACGGGATCCGGCTGCTGATAGGAGAGCAATTCGGGGTTTTTACCATGCGAATGACGGGGCTGCGGGTATCGCTCTGGCGATCGAGCATCAGCCACGGCTGGTGATCGTGGATCACGTGTTGCCGGATCGCAGCGGGGATGCGATCGTGAAAGAGGTGAAGTATCATTGTCCGCGGACGAGGATCATGGCGTATTCGTTCAATGGTTATCCGGCCGCAGTGCTGAAGATGTTCGAGGCGGGGGTCCACGGGTATGTGATCAAGAGTGAAGACGATACGGAGTTCAGTAGGGCGGTGGAGTTCCTGCTGGAAGGAAAGGACTATTTCTGTAAGGAGGCGAGGAATCATATCATACACCGGGTCTTTCCGGAGGAGCAGCATAGCCGGCTGATCGTGGCGAATACGGGTTTTTCGGCGCGGGAGATAGAGATCATCCGGCTGGTTTGTCAGCAGAAGACGGCGCGGGAGATCAGTGAGATGGTCTACCTGTCCGAGAGGACGGTGGAGCAGTACAGGAGTAATATATCGAAAAGAATCGGGGCCCGGAATGTAGCGGGGATCATCCGGTTTGCGTTGCAGAATGGGATTATTGATTTGAGAGATCTTTGATGGGGGCCGGAGCCCGGATAAGGGGGGCAGGTCGGTGGGCTGGATCAGGGTGTTGGGTCGTCGTTCTTTTCCGGGATGATAGATTCGTAGAATGCGGGGTCGATGAGCAGGGTGTTTTGGAGGTGGTGGATGTGTTCGTTGGCTCCTTTTTCTGGAGGAAGTCGAGGACGTGGCGGAGGAGTATCTTGTAGACATAGGCGGGGGGCGGACCTCGCCGAAGAGGTCTTCGTTGTTTTGCCAGAGGTCGACAAAGACTTTTACGGTAAGGATCTCCAGCTCTTTTTCGTCGGCTGAGCCCGCGAGGGTGCGGATGGCCGAGAAGATGGAGGGGTAGTAGAGGTCGATGAACTGTTCAAATAAAGAGGTACGATCAGTTGGGTTCATTCCAGATAGATTTAATGGTAATGGTAATAGTAGTCAGAGCCGGTGGGGGAAATGTAACCTTGCGCCCCCAAAAAAATTTTTTTTGGGGGGGAGGGATCGTGACGGGGATCAAGATTTGGGGGTCAACGGGGGCGGAAACCGTTTGTGGTACATATTTTGTGGCAAGTTAGTGACTTATATACCCAATACATATAAACAAGCTTACTCCTGTGATTAACCAAAAAGAGTAGCCCGTTTGAATCTGAGCAGAAACTAAGACATTGGCAGATGCCTGTCACATCAAGTTAGGTAACGTAGGGACGACCCGCCACTACGTTACCTTTTTTATTTTGGGGGCGGGGCCGCGGGGAGAACTTTTTGGGATGGTCCTGGATTAGGGTGTTTTATTTTGTTGGAGAGGGGGTGGCGGCGAAGAGGGTCCAGGGGTAGGATCTCATGTCGCGGAGGTAGCCGGCCTGCCATTTGAATTCGGGGTGTAGCTGAAGAAAGGGGTTTACCAGGAAGTCGTCGCCGTTAGGGTTCCCCATATGAGCCCAGAATTTGAGGTCCTTTGCGAGGGCTGCGGTTGTGACTTTTCCCCTGGACGGTTCCTCCGGGGTAGAAGGGGGCCAGCCCCATTCGGGGCAGCCTTTGGGGTCGGTGTCGACTTTGCCGGCGATGACGCAGCGGCTGGCTTCGCGGGCTTTGGTAAGTTCGTTGTATGAGTCGCCTTCAATTGTTTTGCCGGTTTCCGCGTCTATTTTTCCTTTGTAGTTGCTGGTGAGTTGTTCCCAGCGCCGGCGGCGGCTGTTGGGGGAGTTGGTACTATCGGCTGGACTGAAGGTGGTCTCCCGGGCGATGAGTTCGGGGTCGCTGGGGAAGTTGGAGCCGGTGTAGATGCCGTCTGTTGTGCGCCATACTCTGTGGACCTTCAGGCCGAGTTCGAGGCGGGCTATTTCGTTGGTCTTTGTGTCGCCGACGAGCCAGTCGTTGGCGTATCCTCCGTTGTTGCCGGTGGTCATGATCTTTACGAATTCGTCGATGGAATTGGCATATTGTGCGGCTTTACGGGCGCGGACGAATTCGGGGATGCCGTCGGGGTCGAACCCTTTGAACTGGGTGATGGTCGTTTCGGTGATGAGGATGCCGCTGCCGGTGACGACGAAGTCATCGCCGCTGTGGATGAGACCGGGCATCATGTCCATGAAGAGGCGGTTGCCTTTTTGGGGGACGATATCGGCGATGACGTTCCAGCGTTCACCGAGAATGTAGTCGGTCCAGTTGTTGTGTCCGATGGCAATTTTACCGTCGGCGGTATAGCTGCCGGTGGCGATGAAGCCGCTGCAGTTGCCGGGGGCCTTGTTGTCGGCGGCGCCGGGGTGTGTTTTTTCGGCCATCCATGGGACGTAGTACTGGGCCAGCTCGATGTTGCCGTTGAGGACTACCAGGTCGTAGACGTCGTATGTTTTGCCTTTTGCTTTAATGGCCTTCGGCAATGCCGGTGAGTTCGTCCTGGTATTCTTTGTCGATCTTATTCCAGAACATTTTTTTTACGGCTTCATGGTAGAAGGACCAGTCTTTTCCGGAATTATGGGGGAGGAAGTGCTGCATGGTTTTGATGAGGTCGTCGATCTCGGCGGAGAGGAGGTAGCCGTGCTGGAAGCCGATGTCTTTTGGGGAGCCCTCGAGGTGGACGTAGATCCAGCCTGCGCTGTCGTGGCGGGAGGATTTGATGAGGCTGGGGTTGGGGGAGGAATGGCCAGTGCCGGGTGTTGGCGCTTTGCGCGTGAATGGCGGTTTGCGCGTGCATGGTGGCGGCGCACAGCAGGGCTGTGCCGAGTGCAGTTAATTTTCTCATAGTATGGGTAAGTTAAAAAACTTCGCCGAGGTTGACAAAAAAGCCGCCTGAGCCATGGATGCCCCAGCCGTAGTCGATGCAGAGGTTGGTGCGGCTGAATTTGTTGAGGCTGATCCGGAGGCCGGCGCCGTAGCCGGGGATGAGGTACTGGAATTTGCCCGGGTTGGTCTCGGTAAAAGACTGGGCGTTGGCGAAGACGACCCCGCCGAGGAGGCCGTTGGTGGTGATGCCAAATCGGTATTCCGACTCGAGGTAGACCAGGTTCCTGCTACGGAAGCGGCCCTGGATATAGCCACGGGCTGTATTGCTGTAGGCGTCCCAGCCGGTGCTGGGGAGGAGCAGGTAGGGTGGCTTGCCACCGCCCACCGTAAACCAGTCATAGCTCCAGAAGGCCAGTACGTTATGGGACCGGCCGGGAAAGGGGATGTATTTCCGGAGGTCGAAGAGCAGGGACTGCCAGTTGTTGTCGCTGCCCAGGAAGGTGAAGTTGGGACGGTATGTTATGCTGGCGTAGTCGCCTTTTTCGGGATTAATGGAATTCCTGCGGCTGTCAAAGAGCAGGTGGGCGGAGATGCCTGAGGCGGTCGCCGTGTTGGTAAGCCCGTAGCGCTCAAAATCGGTGGTCTTGCCGGGGCCGGAGGGGGGTCGACCTCCTTTATATTCCAGAAATAGTCGAAGTCGTAGCCGAGCCCGAGGTACAGGTCGCGGGTAACGGACCTCAGAATGGCCTGATGAAGCCGCAGATAGCCGTAGTTGATATTATAGCCGCTGTCCACGCTGGTATTGCCGCCGAGTCCGTAGGTCTGGGAGGGATATTTCAGGAAGCGCCAGTCGGTGACGATATTGTATTTATTGCCCCTGGTCCAGATGTCGGCCTGGACGGGAAGGATGATCTGTTCGTATTGTGAGTAGGTGATACTAGTGAGGACGGAGGACATGTTAGCCTGACTGTGTTCGCTGGTATAGAAGGCGAAGTTGGAAGACAGGACGCCGGCGAAACCGGTCTGGAGGGTATAACCTGCGATAGGGAGGGCGGAGATGTGAAGTTTTCCCTCCTTTTGGGCGACGGTGTCTATTCGTTTGGTCCGGTGGCCCTTTAGCCAGGAGCGGCCGACGTCCACGAGGTCTATCTGGTTGTTTTTCAGGGAGTCCTGAGCCCGGCCTGTTGCGGTCAGGAGAAATGACAGGATTAAAGAAAGGAATATTTTATAGATTAGACGCAACAGTAGTTGATTAGCCACCCCGCTTGGACTGGCGAATAATAAAACGGTTTAAACCGGTAATTAATATAGGTTTGCGATGAAGGAAGGGGTTGTTTTTAGAGGATACGTGATGAGTCAGGCTGGAGTTGCGCAATTTTACGGCTTTTTTTGTAATGCCTCTGTTAATTAAGTGTATCGGTTGCGGAAGGAGGACGGCCGACGATCGACGGTTATGAGCGGTCGGTCAGTCCGGTGTATTCGTTCAGCTTGTGGAGCTCGAGTATGGTGGTTCTGCCGTCTTCGCTCTCGCGGTACATGGGAACAAATTTCCCGTCAAATTTTATTTCGTGGTAGGTGTAAGACGTTCGTGCCTGGACTACGTTGGAATAGACGTCGTCGAAGCCGCGGATGAGGACGTAAATCTCGACGTCAGCGGCGGCCATGTCTTTGTAGGTGAAGTCTCTCAGGGGGCTGTTCTCGTCCATGGGGTGGACGACGGTCCAGTTCATGGGCAGGCTTTCGACCTTGCTGCGTTCGAGGGTGAGGTCATAGTAGCGATATTCCTCGGTGAGGTCGTCCTGGAGGACTTTGAGGCCGATGTTGACGCGGATCTGGACGTCGGTAAGGGTGTGGTTGTCCTTGTAGGGAGCGAAGCGGAACATGAGGGCTTTACCGCTCTTGAAGGGGCTGACGAGGGCGAAGTCGCTGAACACCAGGTAGGCGCGGGGGCGGGAGAAGCGTCCGAAGATGAGACCAGTGGCGAGGGCGAATGAGAGGAATCCGCTCATGCCTTCTATGGCGGCCACGAGGTTGGCCCATCCTCCGATGGGGTTGACGCGGCCGTAGCCAACGGTGGTGAATGTTTCGGTGCTGAAGAAGAAGGCTTCCTTGAATTTACCCCAGGGGTAGTCGAAAGGAGGCCCTGCAGCTGGTCGAGGCCGATAAGCAGGTAGATGGAGCAATAGACCAGATTGATAGCGAAATAGGAAAGGACGAGCAGGCCGATGAATTTCCACCGGGGGAGGGTCAGCATATAGTGATAGATGCTGAGGCGATTCATCAGGGAGACGCCTTCCTTGCGGAGGTTGAAGGTGCCGTCGCGGTTGATGAATCTTCCGCCGTAGTTGGCTGCATTTGTTCCGAAGCCGGTATCATTATTGGTCTTTAGCTTCGGGTCTATTTTCATTTCTGATGCCATAGTGGTGCAAAGTTAGTGTCCCTAAACGATACAGGCATCGTATAAAATTTCGATCGGGTGGAGGGCTACGCGTCCTGTCCCGTCTTTTATCTGGTGGCGGCAGGCTGGTGCCGGGGGCGGCGATGAGCGTCTCAGCGGTCTGCTGGCGGACGGTGGGCAGGAGGACGAGCTCGCCTATTTTTTGGGATATGTCGTAGTGTTCTTTTTCGTATCCGAATGAGCCTGCCATGCCGCAGCAGCCGGAGGGGATGGTGCTTACGGTATAGTTCTCCGGCAGGGTCATCATTTTTACGGAGCCGGCGGTCGAGCCTAAGGCTTTTTGCTGGCAGTGTCCGTGCAGTTTGATGGCGCGTGTTTCTCTGGAGAACTGGTCCTTTGTGATGGAGCCTCTGGCGGCTTCGTTTGCGATGAAGTCGTCGATGAGCCAGGTATTTTTGCCAGGGCTTTTGCTTTTTCGAGGAGGTCGTCGTCGGCAAGGTCGGGGTATTCGTCACGGAAGGTGAGGATGGCCGAGGGTTCGATGCCGATGAGGGGCGTGTTTTCCGAGATGAGGGGAGAAAGGGCCCTTATGTTCTTGTTGACGATGGTTTTGGCGTGGCGGATGAGGCCTTTGGACATCCAGGTGCGGCCGCTTTCTTCGTGGTCGGGTATGATGACCTCGTAGCCGAGGCGTTCGAGGAGGACGATGGCTTTGATGCCGATCTCCGTGTCGTTATAGTTGGTGAATTCGTCGCAGAAGAGGTAGACTTTTTTATTGGATGTCTGCTTTTTGTGTTTTTTGTACCAGCCGCGGAGGGTTGTCTTGTGCAGCAGGGGCATAGAGCGGTCGGCGGCAAAGCCTACGGCTTTTTTGACCCACGACTGTTTCATCATCCAGTTGTAGATGCCGGGGGCGATGGAGCCGAGGCGGGCGGAGGCCGTGAAGCCGGCGATCAGTCTGCTGCGGAGTGGAACGCCGTTGGCGTCGTAGTAGTGCTGGAGGAATTCGGCCTTCAGCTTGGCCAGGTCGACGTTGGAAGGGCATTCCGATTTGCAGCCTTTGCAGCTGAGGCAGAGGTCCATGACCTCGTAGATCTCTTTGTTATCGTAGCGGTTGGGCTTGTCCGAATGGGTAAGGAATTCGCGAAGGATATTGGCCCCGGCGCGGGTCGTGTCCTTTTCGTTGCGTGTAGCCATGAAGGATGGGCACATGGTTCCTCCGGAGAGGTGGGTCTTTCGGCAGTCACCGGAGCCGTTGCATTGTTCGGCGTGCTGAAGGATGTCCTGGTCGTGGAATCGGAAGATGGTGGGGAAGGGTGGTGTATTTTGTCCTGGCTCGTACCGGAGCATGGAATTCATGGGAGGGGTATCCACGATCTTGCCGGGGTTGAAGATGTTTTCCGGGTCCCAGGTCTGTTTGATCCGGCGGAAGAGCTGGTAGTTCTTCTCACCTACCATTTGGGGGATGAATTCGCCGCGGAGGCGGCCGTCGCCGTGTTCGCCGCTGAGTGATCCCTGATATTTTTTGACGAGCGTGGCGATCTCTTCGGCGATGGTGCGGAAGAGCTGGTTGCCTTCTTTAGTTTTGAGGTTGATGATTGGGCGGAGGTGGATCTCGCCGCTGCCTGCGTGGGCGTAGTGGACCGAGTAAAGGTGGTATTTTTTCAGGATCTCGTTGAAGTCGCGGATATAGCTGGGGAGGTCCTGTACGTCGACGGCGGTATCCTCGATGACGGGGACGGCTTTTTCGTCGCCGGGGAGGTTGCTGAGGAGTCCCAGGCCGGCCTTCCGGAGCGACCAGATCTTTTTGGTGTCGTCGCCGAAGAGGAGGGGAAGTGGTAGCCGAGTCCGGCTGCGCGCATGTCGGCCTCTGCTGCTGCGGCGATGGAGGAGATCTCTTCGCGGGTATCTTTTTTAAACTCTATGACGAGGATGGCGCCGGGGTCGCCCTGGACGAAGAACCTATTCTTGCTCTGTTCGATATTGTCCTTTGTACACTCGAGAATATAGTGGTCGATGAGCTCGCTGGCGGTGGGGTTGTACCGCAGGGCGATGAGGTTGGCGCGGAGGGACTCGTCGATGCTATTGAAGTGGACGCAGAGCAGGCCTGTCTCTTTTGGGGGCAGGGGGCTGAGATCCAGTTTGATCTCGGTGATGAAGGCGAGGGTCCCTTCCGATCCGGAGAGGAGGCTGCAGAAGTTGAAGTCGGGTTGGCCTGCGGTGAAGGGGGCGGTATCGAGCAGGACGTCGAGGGCATAGCCGGTATTCCTTCTTTCGATGCTTTTTTTCGGGAACTCTTTGCGGATGGACTCCTGATTGCTGTAGTCGCCGAGGATGGTCCGGGTTGTCCGGTAGATAGTTGATTCGAGGCCTTTGCCTTCGCATCTGGCGTGGAAGGTGTCGGGGTCGAGGGCGCCGAAGGTTGCTTCTGTGCCGTCGCTGAGCAGGGCTTTTATCTCGAGTACGTGTTCTCTGGTGCTGCGGTAGACTACTGAGTTGGACCCGCAGGAGTTGTTGCCGACCATGCCGCCGATCATGGCGCGGTTGGCGGTGGAGGTTTCGGGGCCGAAGAGGAGGCCGTGGGGTTTGAGGAACAGGTTGAGTTCGTCGCGGATAACCCCGGGCTGTACGCGCACCCATCTCTCAGCGGTGTTGAGCTCTAGTATTTTAGTGAAGTATTTGGATACGTCGACTACGATGCCGCTTCCTACCACCTGTCCTGCGAGGGAGGTGCCTGCGGTGCGGGGGATGAGGGAGGTTTTTCGGAGCGGGCGAACTGGATCAGCTTCTTCAGATCGTCAGTCGTTCTGGGGACGGCAACGGCCTGTGGCATTTCTCGGTAGGCGGAGGCATCCGTTGCATATAGGGTTCGTGTGGTGTCATCGTCGTATAGTTCGCCGGCAAATTCACGAGCCAGGGTCTTCAGTTTTTCGCTCATACCCACAAAAATATTACATTTACGCCATGTATCGAATTGCCATTGTATTGCTGGCCCTGGGTGTTTTTTCATCGGACCCCACCAGCGCTCAGAAAAAAGCTGACCGACTCCGTCCAAAACCCGCTGTTGTACGTCTAATCGACGGTTCTCTCCGGCAAGCGGTGAATCAATATAAAGTACTTATGGGCCGTGTTCCCGCCGATCGTCTCCCCAAGACCTATTATATGATGGGGGACAGGCTGGAGACCAGCAATTCGGGCTGGTGGACGAGTGGTTTTTATCCGGGGACGCTGTTCTATCTGTATGAGTTCTCGCATGACAGTGCGCTGGTGCGGGAGGCGAAGGACCGGCTGAAGCTGCTGGAGAAGGAGCAATACAACAAGGGGACGCATGATCTGGGTTTTATGATGTATTGCAGTTATGGGAATGCGCTGAAAACGCTGGGAAACCCGGAGTATAAGCAGGTGTTGCTGAACAGCGCGGCTTCGTTGTCGACGCGGTTCAATCCGAAGGTAGGCTGTATCCGGTCGTGGGACAGCAAGCCCTGGAAATATCCGGTGATCATCGACAATATGATGAATCTGGAGTTGTTGTTCTGGGCTACTGAGGCCAGCGGCGATTCGTCCTACTACAAGATCGCGGTGACGCATGCCAATACGACGATGAAGAATCATTTCCGGCCGGACTACAGCTCGTATCATGTGATCGACTATGACACGGCAACGGGGGATGTGCTGGCGAAGAAGACGGCGCAGGGGTATGCGGATTCTTCCGCCTGGGCGCGCGGGCAGTCCTGGGGTTATACGGTTATACGGTAATGTATCGCAGCACGCATGATTCGAAGTATCTTTCGCAGGCGGAGAATATCGCGCATTTTATACTCAACAATCCTCATTTACCTGCTGACAAGATCCCGTACTGGGACTATAATGCACCGGATATTCCGAGGGCGTTGAGGGATGCGTCTGCGGCGTCGATCATGGCTTCGGCGCTGATCGAGCTCAGCGGGTATGTGCCGGCGGACCGCGGGCAGGAGTATCTGGATGTGGCGGAGAAGATCATTGTGGGTTTAACGGGGAGTACGTATCATGCGGTGGTGGGGTCTAATGGTGGGTTTATTTTGAAGCATAGTGTGGGGCATTTGCCGGCGAAGTCGGAGGTGGATGTGCCGCTGACGTATGCGGACTATTATTTTGTTGAGGCTATGCTGAGGTATAAGGCTCTGGGGAAATAGGTGATGATTCACGCCGGGGGAGTACACCGTTCACGCGGTGAGGGGGATGGGGCGGCCGAGGAAGTCGTAGGCTTTGATGGGTGTCTGGCGGATGGGGCTGGCGGCGTATTGGGTGGAGCTGAGGGTCCAGATGTTTTCGTCGCGGAAGCGGCCGTCGCGGTCGGTAGAACTATTTTTTATCGTTTGTTCGTGGCTGAAGCCCAGTTTGTGAGGAATATTGTTGCTGGGGGTATTTTCGGGGTCGCAGTGGATCTCAAGACGGGTGAGCCCTTCAATTTCAAATCCGGATCGTATCAGTGCGCAAACGGCTTCGGTGGCGTAGCCCTGGTTGATGTGGCCGACGTTGATCCAGTAGCCGATCTCTCTTGCGTCTTTTCCTACGCGGTTGTGGAGGCCTGTGCCGCCGATGATCGCCTGTTCCTGGGGGTCAAATATTCCGTATACGGCGTCCTGGCCGAGGTCGAACTGGCCTCTGAACTGTCTGATAAACTTTGCTGTCCAGTCAATTTCCTGCGGCTGGTCCTGTGCCCAGGGTATCCAGGGGCGGAGGTGTTCGAGGCTGCCGTTGATGGCGCTGAGTAATTTTTCCGCATCGCCGGGGATGTAGCAGCGCAAGATGAGGCGGGCCGTTTCTATTTTATATGATTGCATCATTTGACAGCGTTGAGGAGTTGTTTGACCATTCCGTCCATGGCGGAGTTCTCTATCCAGCGAACGACGGCGACGAGGTCGTGTTCGGGGTCTACGTAGATCATGTTGGTGCCGTTACCGATGTGGACGAAAGCCGTGGCGGGGGCGCTGGGCAGCAGTTTGTGGTCGGTATTGAGGAACCAGTTCATATATCCGTATGTGGGCTGGGCCGGGGTGGGGGTGAGGGCCTGGCGGACCCATTGTTCAGAAATGAGCTGGTTGCCGGCCCAGTTGCCGCGGTGGAGGGTGAGCAGGCCGAAGCGGGCCATGTCGTAGGCGTTGATGAACATGCCGCCGCCCCAGTGACCGCCGCCGCTGACGGACTGGACGGGCTGGCCGTCGAGGACGATCGAGGAATTCCGATAGCCGTTCCACCGCCATGTAGAGGACGCACCGATTGGGTCCATGATAAATTTTTTCAATATCTGTGGTAGGGGCTGGCGCCAGACGCTGGTGGCGGCGAGGGCCGAGGCGTTGACGCGGACGTCGTTGTATTTATAAACGGCGCCCGGGGCGTTGCGTTTGCGGGTGGTCCATTCTTCGGGTTTGCCGGTGGGGCGGTCGGCCCAGTCGGGTTTATCCCAGAGGGTGCCTTCCCAGTCGCTGGTCTGGCGGAGCATGACGTCCCAGGTGAGGGTGCGGTTGTGGGCGCCCGAGAAAGGATAAATAAGGTTGTCGTCGTTGGAGCCGGGTTTGAAGAGTTCGATCGGGGGGATGTAGGGGGCAACGGTGTCCAGGACGTTGCGGATGAGGCCCTGGTCGACGGCGAGGCCGATGACGGTGGAAAGGAAACTTTTTGTGACGCTGTTGGTGATGTCGACGCGTGCGGGGTCGCCCCATTCGGCGACGATATATCCTTTATAGATGATGAGTCCGGTGGCTTCGCCGCGGTCTTTCAGGGGGCCGACGGGTTCGTCGAATGGTTCGCGGCCGAAGGATTCGGCCTGAGCGAGGTGCTGGTCGCGGGGCGCCTTTGATTCGTTGTCGACGGCGAGGCGGATGGCCTTTCTGAGCTGCGCCGTGTCGAGGCCGAGGGCCGCAGCGGGACGGTGTGCCCATTCTCCTTTAGGAGGAAAGTAGGATTGGGCGCGGGTTAAGAGCGGTAGCAGGGTTAACAGGAGGACGAACTGTTTCATCGCCTCAAGTTACGGCTATTTCTTTAGTCTTGTCTCGAGGGCGGCGAGGTCGAGGTGTTTGTCGAAGGTCTGCATGGCGCCAGCGAGGCGGACGAGGATAGCGCGGGCGTTGCCCCAGTCGTCCATTTTGAATACGGGTGCGTTGAGGTCCACGACCTGGTCGTCGAAGAGGGTGGAGACGTAGACCTGACGGCTGACCAGCTTGTAGTTCCCGGGCATATTGAAATACCATACGAGGAATGTGCGGCCGTGGATGGTCATCCATTCGGTGGAAAGCTGGGAATAGTTCTGTTTGAGCTTCTTTTTATAGTAGCTGAGCTCGTAGTTCATGTATTTTGTCAGCAGTTCTTTTTCTTTTTCCGGGCCGCAGAGGCGGCTTTGGAGGGATTTACCGGCCGGGACGAGGGTGGCCTGGACGATCTGTTTTTCGATGGTGACAAAGCCGGGGACGTCGGAGGGTTTGACCGATTTATAGGGGATGTCGAAGGTAAAGGAGTGGGTGGGGCCGGCGTAGGCGAGGACTGAGCGGTGGCGGCCCTGGATGAGTTTGGCGTGGACGTCTTCGCCGGGGGGTGTTTTTGGGGATTGATTATGGTTCACGGCGGGGTTGTGGATCACGCCGGGGTCAGGGCTGGTGGCCGAGGAGAGTGTAGTGATGAGGACAAGGGTGATAAGGGTCGGTCTCATGGATCTGGGTTTTGTTAAAAGTTTGAACAATAAACGAATTCGGGGTGCGGAAGGTATATGTATTGGGAAAAATTGATAGTTTCACCGGATGAAGAAATTCCTATTTGTAGTAGCGGTTGCTTTGTCCTCGCTCGCATATGCTCAAAAGAAGCCGGCTAGTCCTGTCCAGACGGATACCTCAAAACCCAAACCTCCGAGCTTTCCTCCTTTTTCGCTGCCCAAGTCCGGGATCAAGCCATATAAGGACGTGATAACGGACAAGGCCGTGACGCATAAGGGACTGTTCACGGTACACAAGGTCGAGGATAAATGGTATTTCGAGATCCCGGATTCCATGCTGCTGCGGGAGTTCATGGCCATTACCCGATTTGGCAAGACGGCCGGTGGCGGTGTCTATGGCGGGGAGCTTGCCAACCAGCAGACGCTGGAGTGGGAGAAAGGGCCGGCCAATACGCTGTTCCTGCGCGTTGTGACGCTGGTCAGTATGGCCGACTCGTCGAACAAGATCTACAAGGCGGTACGGAATTCGAATGTGAACCCGATCGCTGCGGCTTTCGAGATCAAGGCTTACGGAAAGGACTCAACGAGTATCGTCATAGACGTGACGGACTATTTCAGGGGGGACAATCTGATCGTGAGCATTCCGCCTGCGATAAAGGGCAGGATGAAGCTGGGTGGTCTTGCTGCGGACCGGTCGTATATCGAACATATCAATACTTTTCCGATCAATACCGAGATCAGGAGTGTGAAGACCTTTTCCACCGGTGGAGGGATGCCTTCGCCTTTTGGTATATCCATCTCCTCGCCGACCGATGCGGCGGGGGCCATTACGCTGGAGCTGAACACTTCGCTGATTCTTTTGCCGGCAACGCCGATGTCCAAGCGCTTATTCGACAAGCGGGTGGGTTATTTTGCCGAGGACTATACCGTCTACAGCGACGATCAGCAGAAGATCGACAATCAGGAGTTCATCGTTCGCTGGCGGCTGGAGCCGAAGCCTGAGGACCGGGAGAAATGGGAGAAGGGACAGTTGGTAGAGCCCATGAAGCCGATCGTGTACTATATCGATCCGGCGACGCCGAGGCAGTGGGTTCCCTATCTGATACAGGGTGTCAACGACTGGCAGCAGACCTTCGAGAAAGCCGGTTTCAGGCACGCCATCGAGGCGAGGGAGTGGCCGGAGAATGACAGTACCATGAGCCTGGAGGATGCGCGTTATTCTGTGCTGCGTTATTTTGCTTCGGACATCGAAAACGCCTATGGGCCAAATGTTCACGATCCGAGGAGCGGGGAGATCATCGAAAGTCATATCGGCTGGTACCATAACGTGATGGAGATACTGCACGACTGGTATATGGTGCAGACGGCGGCGGTCGATCCGAGGGCGAGGAAGATGCATATGGATGACAGTCTGATGGGGCAGCTCATCCGATTCGTCTCCTCTCATGAGGTGGGTCATACGCTGGGGTTGAGGCATAATATGGGCAGCAGCAGTACGGTCCCCGTGGAGAAGCTGCGGGACAAGGCCTGGCTGGATGTGCATGGCCATACACCTTCTATCATGGACTATGCGCGGTTCAACTATGTGGCGCAGCCGCAGGATAATATTCCGGAGGTCGATCTTTTCCCGCGGATCGGCGAGTACGACCGCTGGGCGATCCAGTGGGGGTATTCCTGGTCGGGGGGCAGGACGCCGAAAGAGGACGCGAAGGTCGTCAATAAATGGATCATCGACAGCCTGAAGTCCAATCCGCGGTTGTGGTTTGGCGGGGAAGGTTTCAATGGCGATCCGCGCGCTCAGATGGAGGACCTTGGTGATAACAGTATGAAGGCGGGTGAATACGGAATAAAGAATCTGCAGCGGATACTGCCTAACCTCGAGGTATGGACGAAGGAAGAGGGTGATAAATACGACAATCTTTCCGATATGTACAAGCAGGTGGTGGCGCAGTTCGGCCGTTATATGGGCCATGTGCTGAGGAATGTGGGAGGGGTCTGTGAGACCATCCGCAGCGTGGAGGAGCCCGGGGATGTATACGAGCCGGCGCCGAAGGCGCGTCAGCGGGAAGCGGTTGCATTTCTGAATGCCCAGCTGTTCGAGACTCCGCGCTGGCTGCTGGACAACGATATTCTGAATAAGATCAGCAGTCCTTCCGCGGGTGACCCGGTGGGATCAGTGCAGACGGGGGTGCTGGGCAGTCTGCTGTCGTCTTCGAGGCTGAACAATCTGCTGCAGTCGACTAACCGGTATGGCGCCGCGAAGGCGTATACGGTGGATGAACTGCTGGATGATACGCGGAAGGGTGTCTGGAAAGAGTTGGTAACGCACAGGGCCATCGACGTCTACCGGAGGAATCTGCAGAAGACCTATGTGGAGTCGCTGATCTCCATTGTCAATCCTGCAACGCCACCGGTGACGGGGGCATAATGATCCTTTTCGGCCCCAATACCAAGAACACCGACCTGCCTTCCATTGCGAAGGCAGAGCTGACAGGTCTCCGGAGCAGTCTGCTGGCCGCGATACCGCTGGCAGCGGACCGGTTGAGCAAATACCATCTCCAGGGACCTGGCCGACAGAATCCGGCAGGCGTTGAACCCGAAGGGCTAGAGAACAGGTTGAGGGTAAATTTCTGCCCCTGCGCCGATACGGCGCGGGGGTTTGTTTTTTTGCTACTACTTGTTAACAGAGACCTTTAGCATTTTCTTCTGCGCTTTTGGGCAAGGGATGAGCGCGTCAGCAGGGAGTGTGAGCTTGATGAATCTTCTGAGGTGGTCGTCATAGTATTTACAACGGACGTTACCTCTGTTTTCATGTACCTCTTCAACGATTAGCTTGATATCCAACAAGCCAGGAAAGGTTACCTCATCACCAGCCTTTAAAAATCATACATAGGCAGAGATTTTAAGGGTGATTGCTAAAGTCGTAACATAGGACAAGGTAAGAAAGGACGGGTAAAAAAATCAAATTTTTTTTACGGGAAGAGAGGTCTGCATACGTGATCGGGTAATTTGTGTTCACTGGCAGGACTTTTGTAACTTTCTGGAATAAAAAAAGCCTTCCATGATCGGAATTTTACACTGGTATTCCTCCCAATGTAGCGGGCTTCAGGGCGAGCGGGGAAGTGACCCACGAGGACTACGAGAACGTGGTGTTCCCCGAGATTCGTCGTCATGTAGAGACCTTTGGTCATCTCAATTTTGTCTTTTATGTAGATACATCCCTAAAAAACTTCTCTGCCGGGGCCTGGTTGCGGGACATCTGGATGGGGATTAAGGGGTTTGCGCGCTGGCACAAAGTGGCGATCATTTCGGATGTGGAGCGGATCCGCCGGTTCACGGATGCGATCAGCCATTTATTACCGGGTGAATACAGGGGGTTCTCCACGGAACATCTGGATGAGGCGATACGGTGGGCTTCGACGGAGGAGAAAGCGGTGGATGGGGGGACGGTGCCTGACCATATTGAGGGGTTGTTGCCTCCTCAGGTGAGGGGGAGGCGACGGAGACGGCCGCGGCTGTGGAGGTTGAGCGGGAGGAGGATGCCCGTTATATATTCGAGCGGGCGTCCGAGCGGATGCTGGATGTGAATGAGTGGACGGATATGTGCGGGTCGCTGGCGGCGGGTTTTCAGCTGGCCGACGACATGGGGCATGACCTGCAGGGGCATGCGGCGGTAAACGATTTTGTCCGTATCGATATACCGGGGCCGGGTCCGCAGGAGGGGAGGGGATATGACTGGGTGCAGGTCGAGAAGGTCGAGCAGCCGGTGAGTAGTGAGGCGGACGAGCTGTTTCTGATACAGGTACGTCCTTCGCCTGCGCCGCCGGTGCAGGAGGGCGCCCAGCCGGCGCATTTCCCGGAGGACTCGGCGACTAGTAGCGTTTGTGCTGGAGCGGAAGGGGAAAAGGGTGTCAATGACGGTCTATGGCCGAAATGAGGTGCCGAACGACAGGTTGACGGAGAATCCGGATAAACTGAGAAACAGGGTGGTGGGGTCGTTGGGTGCTATTGGGCTTTCGAAGCTGCAAGTGGAAGGCGCTGGTACACGGGTTGCTTAAGAAAGAGTAAAGGGTTTTTATGTCCAATCAGGATCAGTTCGGGCGTTACAACCGGAGGAGGTATGTGATGCTAATCGTCGTCATATTTGTGATCGTAGTGTCTTTTTTTGCGGGTAAGTGGTATGGGGGAGGCGGAATACTTATATCAGTGAACCCGTGACGCCTGCGTCCTCGCCGCCGGCGCAGAATGGGGAGGACAGGGCGGGAGTGCCACCCGATTCGCTGGGGCATTAGGGAATGGCAATTGCATATCCTCTCAAAAAACTCCTATGATACAGCAGGATATACCGGTGGGCAGGCCGGGTCACAGTATAGGTGAGGGCGAGCGTGCGCTGTCCGCCGTCGCGGGGTCGTTGTTGTTATATTTCGTTGCGAAGAGGCACCGGATCGACAGCCTGCTGGTGGCGGGAGGCGGCTATCTTCTGTACCGTGCTGTTTCGGGGCATTGTCCACTGACGTCCCTGTTCAGGAGGGCTTCGTCGCTGGAACACGGGTCGAACCTCAATGTCCGTTCGCAGGTGGTCGTGAACAAGCCGCGGGCGGAGGTCTATGCGTTCTGGCGAAATATGGAGAACCTCCCGTTATTTATGAAACATATCGATCATATCGACGTCATCGACCCGATGACCTCGGCCTGGAAGCTGCATTTGCCTTTTGGGATGGGCGATGTCCGGTGGGAATCGAGGATCGTGAAAGATATTAAGGATGAAGAGCTCTCCTGGCATTCCGTTGATGGGGCGGCGATCGAGAACACGGCCAAGATCAATTTTTCGGATACTCCCGGCGGGGCTACGCGTATCGACGTGATGGTCTCTTATCGTGCACCGATGGGCGTCGCCGGCGAGCGGATAGGGGAGGCTGCTGACGCCGTTGTTCAAAGACAAGATCGAGGCGGATATCCACCATTTCAAACACTATATAGAAAATGCCGGCCTTGCCGGAGACTGATATGCGTTATCTGGTACTGGCCTCTGACTATGACGGCACGCTTGCCGACCAGGGTCTTGTCACTCCCGAAATCATCGAAAAGCTGAATCTGCTGAAGTCCACGGGCCGGAAGCTGGTGCTGGTCACGGGGCGGGAGATGAAAGACCTCGTGATTGTTTTTCCCGGGTATAAAATTTTCGATCATATCGTCGCGGAGAACGGGGCGGTCCTGTACGACACGGCTACCGGTGAGGAGCAGCTGCTGGGGCAGGGTCCGGGGCCGGAGTTTGTGCGTGAGCTGCAGCGGAAGGGTGTGCATCCGTTGTCGGTGGGGAGGGTGATCGTGGCGACTGGGTGCCGCACGAGCAGGAGGTGCTCGAGGTCATCCGGGAATCGGGTTGCGAGCATCAGGTGATCTTCAACAAGGGGGCGGTGATGATCCTGCCGCCGGGTATCAATAAGGCGACGGGCTTGCAGGCGCTGTTGCACCGGCTGCAGCTGTCGGCGCATAATGTGGTCGGCGTCGGTGATGCGGAGAACGACAGTTCGCTGCTGCAGGCAGCCGAGGCGGCTGTAGCGGTGGGGAATGCCTTACCGTCCCTGAAGCAGGTTGCGGACTGGGTGACGCCTGACGGGCATGGCGCCGGGGTATCGCGAGCCGATCGACCGGCTTGTGGAGGAAGATCTTGCGGGACTGGATGAGCATCTGACCCGACACTATATCGGGCTGGGAAATTACAGGGACGGGCGGCCGTTCGGCATCAGCCCCTGGCGCAGTGGTATCCTGCTGGCGGGGGCTTCGGAGCAGCGGGAAGACGACCTTTACCATCGCTATCATCGAGGGGTTCATGAAGAAGGGGTATCAGTATTGTTTGATCGATCCCGAGGGGGATTACCGGGAGCTGCCGGGGGCGACGGTCATCGGGAATGAACGGTCGCTGCCGCCGGTGGATGAGATCGAGCAGCTGCTGAAGGACCCGTCGCGGAATCTCGTCATCTGCACCTTGTCGGTGCCGCTGGATGACCGGCCGGAATTCTTCTCCCGGCTGTTGTCCGTGCTGGTGCAGCTGAGGAAAGATTATTCGAGACCGCACTGGCTGATACTGGATGAGGCGCATCATCTGGTGCCGTCCCCGTCGGGAATGCCGACAGCGAAGATGCCGTCGGATTTTTCTAACTTTATAGTAGTAAGTACGTCGCCGCATGCCCTGCATGGGGAAGCGATGTCGAAGATCGGGATGATCATTACGATTGGGGAAAATTCGGGATATCCTTTTGAGCAGTTCGGACAACTGGTGGGGGAGGAGGTGCCTGCGGCGATCCCGGCTTTGGAGAAGGGAGAGGTCTGTGTGTGGGAGAGGGGCGGCGGTCCGCCGGCGGTGGTGCGTTATAATCAGCCGAAGCGAGTTGCAGCAGCGGCATAAGAAGAAATATGCGCAGGGGGAGATGGGCGAGAATAGTTTTGTATTCAAAGGTGAGGAAGGGCGGTTGAATCTGGTGGCGAATAATTTACTGATGTTTTTGCATATAGCGAAGGGGGTTGATATCGACACGTGGGTGTATCACCTAAAGAGAAAGGATCTTACGAATTGGTTCAGGGGGACTGTTCATGACGAGGAGCCTGGCGAAGGTGGGTGAGGAGGCTGAGGAGATGGGGGATGCAGCGGCGGGGAGGAGGAAGGTACTCGAGTTTATACAACAAAAATATACCGGCTGAATTATGGTGAGGGTTCACCTGCAGGGAGGGAGATATGCTTTCCAAAAAAGACAAAAGAAATACCTGACGAAGAAGGAGAAGCAGTGGCTTCTTCAGCTGCATGTATTTGGCGAATCGGGGGATCCGGAGGCCATACATCAGCTGAGGCTGAATATAAAGAAGGTGAAGGCTTTTGTGCAGATGATGAAGGCGTGTTCGGACAAGCGGATCGTGAAAGATTTCGGGCCGTTTAAGAAGATGTTCCGTCAGGCGGGAAAGATCAGGGATGCGGGGAATAGTCTGAAACTGCTTAAACAATTTGAGGTGTCGTTTGCGGAGTATAGTGAGCGGCAGGAGCGGCTGCAGAAGGAGGCGGAGGTAGTTTTTAATGAGCGGTCGGAGGAGTATAAGAAGAAGGGGAAGAAGGCGGGGCGGCGGCTGCAGGCGGATCTTCATGCCGTGCGGAGCCGTTGTATCAAAGACTGGTATGCCTCGAGACTTATCAAGATAAGCGTCCTGGTGACGGCGAGCGGGGATCTGCTGCATGAGGCGCGCAAACGGATAAAGGAGCTGTTGTACGTGGAGAAGTTATTGCCGCCGGCGCTGGCGCAGGAGATTAGGCTGGATAAGGATTACCTGGACAGGCTGCAGGACGCCATTGGAGACTGGCATGATATGGCTGTTATCGTTGAGACCTATGCGGGGCGGGAGGGGGCGGACAGTCAGGCGATGGTGGACGAGTCGGGGAGGAGGGAGGCGAAGGTGCGCATGCTTGCGGGTGATTTTTATCTCAAGGCTCATTTGACATAGGCGGCCAGCATGTCCGGCTGGTTGATCTTTATATTTTTCCCTTCTGTTGTGATTATCTTTTTCTCTATTAGTTCCGTAAAAAATTTAAAAACGGTTTCGTAGGTCGTGCCTGCGTAGGAAGCTATGTCCTGGCGGGTGAGGGTAATTGCGAGGAACTGGTCGGGGTTGTGGCCGAAGGTGCGGCTGATGTCGAGGAGGGCGTCGGCTATTCTCCCTTTTACTTCCTGGTGGGTGAGATTGCGCATGCGGTGTTCGGCTTTCTGGAGCTCGGTGGCGTAGAACTGCATGAGGGTGTAGGTGAGGGAGGGGTTGGCTTTTAGGGAGGCCTCCCAGAAGTCGTTGGGGATGAAGCAGACGGTGGTGTCTTCGAGGGCGGTGGCGGAGACGGGGTAGGTGAGGTCCGGGGGCACCGGGGTGGTTTTATCGGGGGTGGCTGGTTTTTCGGGGGTGCCGGTTTTTGGGGGCGTGCCGGGGTCGATGGGGGCCCGGGGATTGCTGCTTAGACCACGGTGGCCGACGATGTCGCCGGCGATGGCGAAGCGGATGATCAGCTCTTTGTTGTCTGTCCATGGGGCGTGGATCTTGGCGGCGCCAGAATAAATAAAGAAGATGCCCTGGACCTTTTCGCCGATCTGGAAGATGGGTTTGCCCTTTTTATGACAAAAGTCGATTTTTTTATGGCGATGAGTTCTTTCCACTCGGGGATGCAGTGCTGACAAAGGAAACAGTCGTCGAGGCCACACGGTACTTTTAGCATGGTGTAATAATAAGGAATTGGATTGGATTTGATTTGGGGTGGTATAAAATATTGCGTATTTAATATTATTTTGTAAAAATAACAGCGTTAACTTTGAAAAAGATGATTTGTGCAATAATTTTGCGGGCATGAGAAATAATGGTGACCGAATACCCCTTTCCACTTCCCTTGGTGACGTCGATGCCATCCGGCTGTCGGCGCGGAGGGGTGCGCCGGTGAACAAAAGGGTTTTTTACCTGAGTGTACAAGTGATTGTAAATGCGATTGTTATTGGGCTAATAGCCAAGGGGCTGGTCTATCTGATCAGCCTGATCACGAATCTTTCTTTTTACGGCCGGTTCTCTGTGGCGGAAGCTTCTCCCGCTGGTAATCAATTGGGTGTGCTGGTTATTCTGGTCCCGATCGTCGGGGCTGTGATCGTCGGGTTTATGGCGCGTTATGGCAGCCGGGCTATCGGGGGCATGGTATCCCCGAAGCGATGGAGAAGATCATACTGAGCGAGAGCCGGATACCTCCTGCAATTACCTTTTTGAAACCGTTGTCTGCGGCTATCTCGATCGGGACGGGTGGACCTTTCGGTGCGGAAGGGCCTATTATCGCTACCGGCGGGGCCCTTGGTTCTGTTACCGGTCAGTGGATACATATTTCTTCGAGCGAGCGTAAGATCGTTCTGGCGGCCGGCGCCTGTGCGGGTATGGCGGCGATATTCGGCAGTCCGCTGGCGGCGGTGCTGCTTGCGATCGAGTTATTGCTGTTCGAGTTCTCGCCGAGGTCGGTGATCCCCGTGGGGCTGGCCTGTGTGACGGGCGCGGGTATGCATATTCTTTTGTTCGGGCATCAGCCCGTGTTTGCGATGGGGGCGGTGCCTACGCCTTCGGACGGGGCGCTGGCGGTGTACGTGCTGATGGGCGCCTTTATTGGTGTCGTCGCGTCTCTGGTGTCGCGGAGTGTATACTGGATCGAGGATATGTTCGAGAAGTTGCCGATCCACTGGATGTGGTGGCCGGCGATAGGGGCGATAGCGATCGGTGTGGTCGGTTATTTCGCTCCCCGCACGATGGGGGTGGGTTATGATAATATCACCTGGCTGTTGAAGGGAGACGGGGCTCTGGCGGTGGTCGCGAGTCTGTGTTTTCTGAAGTATCTGTCGTGGTCCATTTCGCTGGGCAGCGGGACTTCGGGCGGGACGCTGGCACCTTTGTTCACGATTGGCGGTGCGCTGGGTGCGCTGATGGCGGGGGTGATCCTGAACGTCTTTCCGAACAGCGGAATCAATATCGCTACGGGTGCGCTGATCGGGATGGCTGCGATGTTTGCCGGGGCTTCGCGCGCCTGGCTGACCGCTATCGTGTTTTCCCTCGAGACGACGGGTCAGATGAACGGTCTGCTGCCTTTGCTGGGAGCCTGTGTGGCGGCGTATTTTGTCAGTTTCTTTTTGATGAAAGGGAGTATCATGACGGAGAAGATCAGGAGGCGGGGGGTGAAGACGCCGGACGCTTATGAGCCGGATATTTTGCGGGGAGTGACGGTGAAGGAGCTGGTGATACCCGTGAAAGTGGAGGAAGAGCGGCATTCTGTACTGTCTACCGACGATGCGGGATATGCGGCTGAACTGATGGGTAAGCACAATACGGATGTGCTGACTGTCAAAGATGAATCTGGTGCGGTGCTCGGTATGATCACCGCGCGGGCGCTGCTGAACTATTACAGCCGGCAGCGGCAGAAAGAGCATCTGTATGAGTCTCCGGCGAGGACGCGGAGGATGCTGGTGCAGGGAAGGAAATTATTGAGAACCTATAAAAATTAAAGTTATGGCTAACGAACAAGAACATTCGGTGTTTTTCAGGACTATGATGACCGGGCTTTTTGTTGGAATCATTGACACTGTTATCTGTCTGGCTTATAATATTTTTTACCGTGATTTTACGGGGTATGTGCCTTCGGAATTTATCAATGTATCGTCGCTGATCTTTGGGATTAATCTGGTCCTGCTGATCATCGGGATGATCTACTATCTGTTCAAGCGGGTTGCGCGTGGCGGGGACGCGATCTTTGGGGTCGTCTTTCTTGCGGTAACGTTGTTCCTGGCGTGGAAGACGGAGATGATCCAGCGGTTTGCGGACGTCCATGTGAACCACGAGTTCAGGGGGTTGCTGCTGGGGATCGTGCTGATCTGTGGGGTAAGTGCGGCATGTTTGCCGTTGTTCTATAACAGTAGGAAGTTTAATGAATTTGCTATATAGGAGGGGGTGGCCGGGGTCTGTTGGCCCCGGTTGAGGTTGATTGGTTGGAGGTTGGATTACCGACTTTTTTTGAAACGGCTTTTTCCTGGGGGCCGTTTTTTCTTTGGTGCGCCTCTCTTTTTGGCGGCTGATTTCTTTTTTGGTGCGCTTTTTTTGGAGGCTTTTTTGGCGGTTTTTTTGGGTGGGACTTTTTTGCCTTCTTTGCGGGCTTCGGAGAGGCCGATGGCGATGGCCTGTTTACGGTTTTTGACTTTTTTGCCGCTGCTGCCGCTTTTCAGCTGGCCGTGCTTTTTTTCGTGCATGGCTTTTTCTACCTTCTTCTGTGCACCTTTTGAATATTTTGCCATACGATGATTTTTGGTTCAGTGGAACTGCTGTAAAAAGCGGGCCAGTTTTCGAGGCGGTATGGATATAGGGTTTTAAAGACGAAATGAGCTGAGGAAAAGATTGCGCAGTGTCCTCAATGTTCTACAAGATACGGCCATGTGGTGGGAGGCTATCCGGATGAGTAAGGATCCGGCCGATTTTATGGGATTGTTCGAAGACGGTGCGGCGGTGTTGGGGATAATGGTCGTGTTTGTACTGCTGTGGGTGGTAGAACGGACGAAGAATCCGTATCTGGATGGGGTAGCTTCTCTGCTGGTGGGTTGTCTTCTTACTTTCACTTCGGCTGTGCTTGCGCGGGAGAGCAGGAGCCTTCTGATCGGAGAAGGTGTCTCGGAGAACTGCCAGGATTGGTGGAATCAGGGAGAAGATCAAGGACCGGTATCCGAAGATCGCTTATGTGGTAAGGGTTAGCGGCGTCACGCGGATTGGGTTAGCGGTTTTACGCGCGTTGGTTGGGGGTGTTACGCGGTTTGAGTGAGGCGGTCGAGGGCTTTTTCCATATCGATGCCTTTTCCGAGTACGGGTTTATAAAGATCGCCCGTCTCTTTCAGGCGGTCGGGGACGTTCTTTATGGTGAAGTCGGATATTTTCAGTCCTTTTTTTACTTCGTCCCAGTCGAGGGGGTAGATACTGTCGCCCCGGGTTTGGGACGGGCTGAGTAGACGGCCGCGATAGTGGCCTGTGGCCTGTTCTGGAGGAAGTCGAGGTACATGCGTCCTTTGCGGGCGGAGACCGTTCGTTCGAGTGAAGTATAGGATGGGATCTCTTCCTGTACGCGTTGGACGATGACGCGGGCGAATTCCTTTGAGTGTTCGTAGTCATATTTGGCGCCGAGGGGGAAGTAGATGTGTATGCCGGTCGAGCCCGAGGTCTTTGGGTAGGAGGTGATGCCTGCTGTTTCCAGGACTTGTCTGGTGATCTGTGCGGCTTCGATGACCTGTTCGAATTTCGTGTTTTTTCCAGGGTCGAGGTCGATGATGCAGAAGTCGGGGTTGTCAGGAGTTTTGACGCGACTGCTCCAGGGATTGACTTCGATGCAGCCGAGGGAGATCATATAGAGCAGGCTGGCTTCGTCGGTGCAGACGAGGAATTCCTTGTCTTCTTTGTCGCCTTCGCTGTGGTAGGGGAAGGTTTCTATCCATTCCGGGACTTTGCCGAGGACGTTCTTCTGGTAGAAGCTGGGGCCGGTGATGCCGTTGGGGAATCTGTTGAGTGACTGGGGACGGTCCTTCATATAAGGCAGGATATAGGGGGCGACCTGGTAGTAGTAGTTGAGCAGGTCTCGTTTGGTATATTTTTCTTTAGGCCAGAATATTTTGCTGAGGTTGGTGAACTGGATGTCGTGTCCGTTGATCTTTTTTGTCTGGGTTTCTTCGGATGGGTTGAGGAGTGTTTTCCGGTCGGCTGGTGGCGTGGGTCTGGTCAGTTGCTTTGAGGGAGTGGAGGACCTGGATGGGGACGGTGATTTGGCGGCTGGTTGTGTTTTGGTGGACATGGTTTTAGATTTTGGTGACGCGGAGGTGTTGGAGGGGTTGGAGGAGGAGGTTTTGGATGTTTTTTTGGGTTCGGGGGTTTGGGGTTGGGCGGAGGCTTTGGACCGGGTAGAGGTAGAAGTTTTGGACCGGGTGGTTTGGGCGGAAGGCTCAGGGGTTTGGATGAGGGATTTGGAGACATGGAGGGCCTTTTCTCTTACTACGTCTTTGGCGTTCTTGTCTTCGCGCATGCCTTCGAAGGAGGGATGGCGCATGACGCCGTCTTCTGTCATTTCGCGGAAGGAGACCTCGCAGACCAGTTGGGGTTTTAGCCAGGTGGCTTTAGCGTCGGGAGGTTCGGGACGGAAGCGGGACGGTTTGTTGATATCGGGGACGGTACTGAAGGGGGAAGTTTTTTGAACGAGGGGCCGGAACTGCTGCATCATTTCCTTTTGCATTTTGTCGGTGAAGCCGGTGCCTATCTTTCCTGTATATACGAGTTTGTTTTTTTCGAATACCCCTACCAGCAATGAGCTGAAGAGTTTGGGGCTGTCTTCGTTGCGGGTGTATCCGCCGATGACGACCTCCTGGCGGCTGGCGGTCTTGATCTTGAGCCATTCGCGGGTGCGGACGGCGGGGGTGTAGAAGCTGTCTGTTTTTTGGCCATGATGCCTTCGAGGCCGGCTTTCTGGGCGGCGGCGAAGAATTTCGTTCCGCTGACGTCGAAGCTTTCGCTGTAGCGGATGATGCCTTCTTTTGGAACTATGGATTCGAGTAGCTGGCGGCGTTGGGAGAGGGGCAATCCGGTGAGATCGCGGCCGTCGAGCCAGAGGAGGTCGAAGAGGTAGTAGATGAGTTCGCCGTCGGCTTCGCTGCGCCAGTTCTGCAGCGCGTTGAAGTTGGACTGGCCTTTGTCGTTGAGGACGATGAGTTCGCCGTCGAAGACGGCGTCGACGGACCAGTCTTTAAAGGCCTCGTATATGGGGTAATATTTTTCGAATGATTTATTGTTGCGGCTGCGGAGCTCGATCTTTCCTTTTTTCAGGTAGGTGAGGGCGCGGTAGCCGTCCCATTTATTTCGTAGGACCAGCCTTCGTCGTCGAAGGGTTTGTCGACGAGGGTGGCGAGCATGGGGGAAATGTCTTTGGGCATGGGGGCCTTGCGGCCGGGGTTGGTGGGGAGGGTTGGGGTGGATTTTTTGGAGATTTTGGGGGCGGATTTGGAGGCGGTTTTGGGGGAGGTTTTGGGGGTGGATTTGGCGGACCGGTCGCTCTGCCACTTGGCGGGAGCGGGGATTTTTTTCGATCTGTTCGAGGGTTTTGTTGGAGACGACAGATTTGTCTTTGTCGGTGATGGGTTTGTCGGAGGCGTACTGGTCGCGGTGTTTTATGAGGAGCCAGGAGTTTTCGCCCCGGCCCTGGGTTCGGACGAGTGCGAATTCGCCTTTTAGTTTTTTTCCGTTGAGGCGGAATTTGAGGGAGCCGTCCTTTAGTTCTTGCAGGAGGAGTTTCTCCATGGTGGATTTGGAGGAGGATCCGTTGCCGGCGGTTTTTGCGGCCGCTTTTTTGGGGGAGGATTTGGGTCGGGAGACCTTGGTTTTGCCGTCGGAGTGGTCGAGGGGTTCGTAGGTGCCTTCGTCCCAGACCATGACGGTACCGGCGCCGTAGTTGCCGGCGGGGATGATGCCTTCGAAGTCCTTGTAGTCGAAGGGGTGGTCTTCGACCATCATGGCGAGCCTTTTGTCGGCGGGGTTGAGGGAGGGGCCTTTGGGTATGGCCCAGCTTTTCAGGACCCCGTCCATTTCGAGGCGGAAATCGTAGTGAAGATGGGAGGCGTCGTGTTTCTGGACGACGAATTGCAGAGCTTTAGCCGAGGGCTTCCCGCCCCGGGGTTCGGGTGTGTCGGTGAAGGACCTTTTTTTCCTGTATTCTTTGAGCGCCATAATTTGAGGGGGTCGCAAAGCAGATGCCAGCCTGAGGCCCTAACTTTGTATGTACCATAAAAATACCATTATGACAACGAATCAAAGTAAAAAGACAAAGGAAAAGGATCCGGTGAAGGAAGCATATGAGCAGGCGGAGAAGGATATTTTGAAAGACCCGGAGTTGAGTGATGATGATCCTACGGATGATCTGGACGAGGGGGAGTTGGCCAGGAAGGATAATTCGGATGAGGAGGCTCTGGATGCGTTGGAGAAGCCGCGGAAGAAGCCGGGAGGGGGAAGTAGGGGTGTGAACCGCGGGGGGAGGTGAACCGTGAGGGGGGGGTGAACCGTTGAAGCGGGGGGAGTGAACCGTGAGGGGGGAGTGAACCGTTGACGGGGGGAGTGAACCGTTGACGGGGGAGTGAACCTCTGAAGCGGGAGGAGTGAACCGTTGACGGGGGAGTAAATCGTTGACGGTGTGAACAGTGAGGGGTGAAGGAATGGGAACTGGTGTGGGACAGGTGTGAACCGGGAAGTTAGGCGAGGGGGAGGGAGAAGTAGAAGGTGGAGCCTTCGCCTTCTGAGCTTTCGGCCCAGATGGAACCGTTGTGCCGGTCGATGATCTCTTTGGAGATGTAGAGGCCGATGCCCAGTGCCGCTGATGGCGTGATGGGAGTGGTTTACACGATAGTAGCGGTGGAAGATATTTTCGAGGTGTTGTTTGGGGATGCCGATGCCGCAGTCGCGGACGCTGACGATGACGTGGCCGGGGGTGGAGGCGGATAGTCCGGAGGGGGTGGGGCGGCCGGGGGTGAGGATCGATGATGGTCCGGAGGTGGTGGGTTGGCCGGGATTGGGTTGGCCGGGTTTGGACGTGGCCGGGGGAATGGCGATGGGATGGAATGATCTGCCGGGGGATGGGGGTGACCTCGATGTAGATCTTGTTGGCGTGGGGGGAATATTTTATAGCGTTGGTGAGGAAATTGATGAGGACCTGTTCGATCTTGGTGGAGTCGGCCATAACGAAGACATCCTGTTCGGGGATGCGGCTTTCAATGATATGGCTGGTATTGATCTGCCAGACGGTCTCGATGCATTCTTTGACCAGTTGGGTCAGGGAGGTTCGCCTTGCGGAATATTCCAGTTTGCCGGCGTGGATGCGGGTGACATCAAGGAGGTCGGTGATGAGGCGGTTCAGCTTGTTGACCTGCCTCAGCGCTTTTTCGATAAAATCTTTTGTCAGCCGGGCGGGGCCTGGTCTTCCAGCAATTGTAAATAGCCTTTAATGGTGGTAATGGGTGTCCGGAGTTCGTGGCCGGCCACGCCGATGAATTCGTCCTTCAGGGAGCTGAGCGTCTTGACCTCTTCATAGAGTTTGGCGTTGTCGATGGCGACGGCGGCCTGTGGGGCGATGCCTACCAGCAGTTTCTCGTGTTCGGCGGTAAACATTCCCGGGAGGGAATGGCCGAAGAAAAGGCCACCGATGACTTCGCCGGATGTGGAGGTCACGGGTACGGCGAGGTAGCTGACGACCGGCAGGTGTCCGGGGGGCATGCCATTGTAGGGAGGGGTGTTGCCGTAGCGCGGGTCGAGGCGGATGTCGTCGGACCGAAATATCCCTTCGCCATTGAAGGTCTTGCTGAACAAGGGCGTGTTGCGCGGCATGCTATAGCCGCTAAAAGCCTCTTTGGACGCGCCTGAGAGTGTGTAGAGCATATAGGTTTCCCCGTTGCTGTCCTTCCTGTTATAGAAGAATGCCCCGAATTCGGCGCCTGTGAGGCGGGTGGTGATATCGGTGAGTTTCTGAAGGATGGATTGCAGCTCAAGTTTTTCCGAGAGGGTATGGCCTACGGAGAGCAGGTATTCGAGGTTCCGCAGGTGTTTTTGGGTTTCCAGTTCGGCCCTTACCTGGTCGGAGATGTCGCGGGCGATCTTGGAGGCGCCGATGATGGTGCCGTCGGCGTTCTTGACCGGCGAGATGGTTAGAGAGATGGGTAGGGTAGAGCCGTCCTTTCTAACGCGGATCGTCCGAAAATGCTGTACGCGCCGGCCGTGGCGGATGTTGTCGATGATCATGTCCTCCTCTGCCAGCCGGTCTTTCGGTATGAGAATGGAGATGTGTTTCCCAATGACTTCGACTTCCTGATAGCCGAACAGGTGTTCGGCTGCGTTGTTCCAGCTGGTGATGTATCCTTCCAGTGTTTTACTGATGATAGCGTCTTCCGAAGAGTCGATAATGGCAGCCAGTATGGCTTGCTTGTCCATTGGTTTTGTTAGGTTTCAACGCTCAATTTAGCGATAAAACTTCAACAAAAATGCGGAATGTGCGCGGGGAGCATTAAAATGTATTTTGTCTGCATGGCTCGGGAATTGCATATTCTCCCTCTCGTGAGATGGATATCCCTATTAGTTTTATCGATGGTACCGTCAGTTGTTCGGAGCCAGGACAGGAAGGCGGCGGCGGACTCTGTCCACCATACGGATACGGTGCATTATCACTACAATTATTCGGGTACGGGTACGCTGAATAATACCAATTCACTCCACAGTTATGTACTGAGCAACAGCCTTAAGCTAAGCATGGCCGAGAAGAGCGCTACGGTCGATTTTGCGAACACGTGGTTGTATGGCAGGCAGAATGCCGTGCTGACGAATAATGATTATTCCGGTTCGCTGGGGCTTAATCTTTATAAGACACTCAGGCATGCCTACTATTGGGGGATGGCCAATTACAATACGAGCATTCCCCTGATGATCAATCATCAGCTGCAGGCGGGGTTGGGGATAGGATACAATATTTTCGATAAGAAAACGGCCACGCTGATCGTTAGTGACGGCCCGCTATACGAGAAGGGTGATCTATACGATAGTCTATATGGCGGGCAGAATGGGAATGTATTCCAGCGGGACCGGTACCAGACTGTGCGAAACTCTCTGCGCGTGCTTGGTCATTTTGTGATCCAGGACCGTTATACGCTGGATGGGACGTTCTTTTTGCAGAACAGTTTTGCCTACTGGAGGGATTATATACTGCGGCTGAACGGCGGCGTTGGCATTAAATTATATAAGTGGCTGGCGCTGACCTCTTCATTTTCTTATAGTAAGTTTACGCGGACGAGGGGCCGTAATACGCTGATCTCTTTTGGATTGACGATACAGAAGTAGGGGGATAGGTATTATGATGCCAAGGCCCTATATTTGCGCGGTCTCTAATTTTTATCTACATGCCGTTATTGGAAAAGCAGCTTGTTGTCAAGCGTTCGACGTTGAAGGGTGCCGGTAAGGGGCTCTTTACGACCAGGGATATTCCCAGAGGAAAAAAGATCGTAGAATACAAAGGCAAGGTCACTACCTGGAAGGAAGCTGGATTCCCGGGATGGTATGAACGGGTATATTTATTATGTAAACAGGAACCATGTGATTGATGCTGCCGATACGAAGGAAGCTCTGGCGCGGTATGCCAATGACGCCAAAGGGTTGGTTCGGACCGAGGGAGTCAGGAATAACAGTACCTACCATATCGAGGGTAAAAAGGTGTATATCGTCTCGATGAAAAATATCCCTGCCGGCAGTGAGATTTTGGTTGGGTATGGGAAGGAGTATTGGGATATTATCAAAGAGAACTGGGGGAGAAATAGGGTAGCCCCCGGGGTGCCGGGGGCTGAAAGATGTCGGGTGTCCGGAACTATAGGAGGTCGGATTTGCGGGCTGGGGGCTGGACGATGCGTGGGTGGCCGATTTTGCTGTGCTGCCCGCGGCGATCCGTTAGCCCCGCAGCAGCTTTTTGGCCCGGTTTACAACATTGTCTACCGTGAAGCCGAATTCCTTAAAAAGGTCGGCGGCGGGGCGGATTCGCCGAAGCGCGTCATGCCGATCATGTCTCCTTCATCGGTCGTGTATTTCTGCCAGCCCATTGGTGAGGCGGCTTCCACGGCAAGTCTTTTCTTGATTCCTTTTGGCAGGATCTTTTGTTTGTAGCTTTCGTCCTGTCGTTCGAACAGTTCCCATGAGGGCATGCTGACGACGCGGGCTGCGATGCCGTTCTCTTTCAATTTTGTCTGCGCCTGCAGGATGAGTTCGACTTCAGAGCCGGTGGCGATGAGGATGAGTTCGGGTGTGCGGTCGGGTTCGGACAGGATATAGGCGCCGTTGCTGAGGTCACCGGTCTTTTTGTATTTGTCCATTTCGATTATGGCTACGTTCTGCCGGGTGAGGACGAGGGCTACCGGGCCGTCCTGGTGCTGGAGGGCTGCTTTCCATGCGAGGGTTGTCTCGTTGGCGTCGGCGGGGCGGATGACCATCATATTGGGGATGCTGCGCAGGCAGGCGAGCTGTTCTACGGACTGGTGTGTGGTGCCGTCCTCTCCGAGACCGATGCTGTCGTGCGTGTATACGAAGATGGGTCTGATCTTCATGATGGCGGCGAGGCGGATGGGAGGGCGCATATAGTCGGAGAAGATGAGGAAGGTGGCGCCGAATGGGACGATGCCTTTTGTCAGGGCGAGGCCGTTGAGGACTGCGCCCATGGCGTGTTCGCGAATGCCGAAGTGAAAGTTCCGGCCGCCGGGGTCCTGGGGGGAGAAGGAGGGATAGTCTTTGAGATTGGTCTCTGTGGATGGGGCCAGGTCGGCGGAGCCGCCGATGAGTTGCGGCAGGGACGAGGCGATCTTGTTGAGGACCTTGCCCGAGGCTACGCGCGTGGAAAGTTTGCCTTCTTTTCCGTCGGAAGGCTGGAATGTGGAGGGCAGCTTTTTTCCCAGCCGGCGGGGAGCTTGCCCCGGAGGCCGAGCTCGTATTCCGTAGCCAGCTCGGGATATTTTTCTCTGTAGGCTTCGAAGAGGCGGTTCCAGTCGGCCTCGAGCTGCAAGCCTTTGGAGCCCGCGTTGCGGTAGTATTCCAGCACCTGACCGGGTACGACGAAGGACTCATCGGGTTCGAACCCAAAGAATTTCTTTACCAATTTCACTTCATCGGCGCCGAGGGGAGCGCCGTGTGCTCCGGCGGTGTCGACTTTGTTGGGGCTGCCGTAGGCGATATGGGTCCTGACCTTTATGAGGGATGGGCGGGTCGTTTCGCGCTGGGCTCGTTCTATGGCCTCCTCAATGGCGCCGATATCGTTGCCGTCGTCGAGCACCTGTACGTGCCAGCCATAGGCTTCGAAGCGCATGGCGGTGTCTTCGTTGAACGTAATATTTGTATTTCCTTCGATGGTGATGTGGTTGTCGTCGTAGATGTAGATGATGTTGCCCAGTCCCATGTAGCCTGCCATAGAAGCGGCTTCCGAGCTGATGCCTTCCATCATGTCACCGTCGCTGCAGATGGCGTAGATATTATAGTTAAAAAGTTCAAAGCCTGGCTTGTTATAGCGGGCGGCGAGCTGCCGCTGGCCGATGGCGAGGCCGATGCCGTTGGCGAATCCCTGTCCCAGCGGGCCGGTGGTCACTTCTATGCCGGGTGTGAGGCCGTATTCCGGGTGCCCCGGGGTTTTGCTGTGCAGCTGTCTGAACTGGCGGATATCGTCGAGGCTCAGGTCGTAGCCGGTGAGGTATAAGAAGCTGTACTGGAACATGCAGGCGTGGCCGGCGGAAAGGACGAAACGGTCCCGGTTAGGCCAGTCGGGGTGCTGCGGATTGTAGTGCATGATCTTTGACCAGAGTACGTGTCCCATGGGCGCTATAGCCATGGGTGTGCCGGGGTGGCCGGAGTTGGCTTTCTGGACGGCGTCCGCGGAGAGGACGCGAACGGTGTTGATGCAGAGCTGTTCGAGGTCTTTGGTCTTTGCTTCTGGCGCTGGTTGCGTTGTGGAGTGTGCCATAATGGAGATGATTGAATTATGGTTTGAGAAAAATATTGTACCAGTGTGTACGGCGGGAAGGGGCGGCATGCCAATTGAGGCGATACGGTAAAATAAAGTTATGGCATTATCCGATATCGTCGTCGAAAAGATTCGGAAGGAAGGGGCTCTTTCTTTTCATGATTTTATGGAGATGGCCCTTTACTACCCCGGTCAGGGATATTATATGTCTACGGGAGAGCGGCTGGGGCATGGGGGTGACTATTATACGAGTCCCTATCTTACCCATCTTTTCGGGGAGATGCTGGCCAGCCAGCTGGAGGAAATGTGGCAGGCGCTGGGACGGCAGCCGTTGACGGTGGTCGAATATGGCGCGGGGACCGGGTTGCTTTGCCGGGATATTTTGCATCGGCTGAGCGCCAATGAAGAGCTTTATGCCTCATTGTGTTACTATATCATAGAGAAGAGCGAGCCCATGCGGCAGCGCGAAAGACTGCTGTTGCCTGATAAAGTGCAGTGGGTAGCGTCGATCGCAGAGATCTCGCCGCTAACCGGTGTTGTACTTTCCAATGAACTGTTGGATAATTTCTCAGTTCATCAGGTTGTCATGGAGGATGAATTGATGGAAGTGTTTGTAGAATACGAAGATGGTTTTCGGGAGGTGCTGCGGCCGGCGGATGAAGCGTTGAAGAACTATCTGCATCAACTGGGGGTTGTCTTGCCGAAGGGGTACCGAACCGAGATCAATCTGGAAGCGACGGAGTGGATAAAGGAGATATCGGCAGGGCTGCAAAAAGGATTTATCCTTACCATCGATTATGGGTATCCTTCTTCCGTGCTGTACGGCAAAAAAGACGGGACGCTGATCTGTTATCACGGGCACCGTATCAATCACAACCCATACGATCTGATCGGACAGCAGGATATTACCAGCCATGTCAATTTCTCCGCGCTCGACTATTGGGGGCGTATGAATGGGCTTGAGTGCTGCGGCTATACCACCCAGACGCATTTTCTGCAGGGTCTGGGGATCACGAATCATTTGCAGAAGATCGAGGCGGCGGGTCCGGAGGACCATGACCCTGCTACGCGGCAGCAGCGGATGTGGCGGATGAGGATGTTGTTGCTGGAAATGGGGAGGAGATTCAAGGTGCTGATCCAGCGGAAGGGGCTTGATAAAGTGTTGTTGTCGGGGATGCAGTTTGCGCAGACGCTGGGGTAGGAAGTGATGGGTCGGGCGGGGCGACGGGTAGGGTGGCCGGCGGCCTGGTTTTTGCAATTTAGCTGGCAGCATGAGCTATCAACCCATAGAGAATTACGGCATTATAGGTAATCTCAACACCGTGGCGCTGGTTGGACTTAACGGGTCCATCGACTTTATGTGTTTTCCACAATTCGACTCTCCGAGTGTGTTTGCGCGGCTGCTGGATCAGCGGAAGGGCGGCTATTTTTCCATCAACCCTGAATTTAAGGAGATGAGGACGAAGCAGCTGTATCTGCCGGATACCAATGTGCTGCTGACGCGGTTTCTGTCGTCTGAGGGAGTGGGCGAGATCACGGACTATATGCCGGTGGGGCAGCAGGTGGTGAGGAGGCTGATTCGGCGGCTTACCATGGTGCGGGGGAGGTGAAGTTCAAACTGGCCTGCTGCCCCCGATTCCATTACGGAAAGGAAAAGCACCGGATAAAACAGAATAAGGAAAAGGAGATCGTCTTTCATGCCAGCGGTAGAAGTGGAATAGCCGTGCGACTGCAGGCGAGTGTGCCCCTGGAGGTGCAAGGTTCCGATGCGATGGCGGAGTTTACGCTGAAGGCGGGGAGACGGCGGATTTTATGATCGAAAATGCGGAGAACGAGGCGATCGGTGATGAGTCGTTTTCGCAGGCGTTGACGGAGAGTCTTTTTACGACTATCCACTACTGGAAGGACTGGGTCAGCCGGTCGACGTACAGCGGGAGGTGGATGGAGGTCGTGAACAGGAGTGCCCTGGTGCTGAAGCTGCTAACCTCGTGTCAGTACGGGTCGATCATCGCGGCGCCGACCTTTGGTCTGCCCGAAACGATTGGGGGGTAAACGTAACTGGGACTATCGTTACACCTGGATCAGGGATGCCTCCTTTACGGTGTATTCTTTTATCCGTCTCGGCTACACCAAGGAGGCCGGGGCTTTCATGAACTGGATCGAGGGGATATGCAGGGACATAAAAAGAGCGTGAGCGGCTGGGTATAATGTACTCGGTCGACGGCAAACGCCAGCTGGCGGAGTATCAGTTGGAAAATTTCGAAGGGTACAAGGGTTCGAGTCCTGTCCGTATTGGCAACGATGCATACGGCCAGCTGCAGCTGGATATATACGGCGAGCTCATGGATTCGGTGTACCTTTATAACAAATACGGGGAGCCGATCTCGTACGATTTCTGGAAGGACCTGGCGATACAGATGGACTGGCTGGCGGAGAACTGGGACCAGAAGGACGACAGCATCTGGGAAGTTCGGGGCGGAGCGCATAATTTTCTTTATTCCCGTCTGGCCTGCTGGGTGGCGCTCGACAGGGCGGTGAAAATCGCGGAGATGCGGAGTTTCCCGATAAACGGACACTGGAAAAAACAGAGAGATAAGATATACAAGCAGATCTTTGATGAGTTCTGGGACGAGAAGCAGCAGGCTTTTATGCAGTACCCGGGAGCGAAGACGGTGGATGCTTCGAGTCTGCTGATGCCTCTGTTCCGGTTTATAAGCCCGAAGGATCCGCGCTGGCTTTCGACGCTGAAGAAGATCGACGAGGATCTGGTGACCGATTCACTGGTCTACCGTTACCGGCCCGAGGTGGCTGCGCCGGATGGGTTGAACAGCAGGGAGGGAACCTTTTCGATGTGCAGTTTCTGGTATGTGGAGTGTTTGTCCCGGGCGGGCGAGCTGGACAAGGCCCGGTTCTATTTCGAGAAGATGCTGGGTTATGCGAATCATCTGGGTTTGTATTCCGAGCAGTTGGGTTATGAGGGGGAGCACCTGGGTAATTTTCCGCAGGCGTTCACGCATATGGCATTGATCAGCGCGGCCTATAATTTGAACAAGCAGTTCGACGACAACAGAAACAAGAATATTAATCTGGATGAGATCTAGGTTTTTAAAAACGTACTATAACTCTTGAAACGCACTGCCAGGAAGGCCCCAACCGGTATAAAGAAATTTTTGAAGACGCTTGGTCCAGGTCTTGTGACCGGAGCGAGCGATGACGACCCATCCGGGATAGTGACCTATAGCCAGGCCGGCGCGCAGTTTGGACTGGCCACGCTGTGGACGGCGTTGCTGACCTTTCCGCTGATGGCTGCCATGCAGGGGATGGCGGCGCGAATCGGACTAGTCACTGCCAAGGGGTTGAGCGGAACGTTGAGAACCTATTATCCGAGGTGGGTGATGTACGGTATGATCGCTTTTTCCTTCCCCGCGGTCATCATGAATATCGGCGCCGATATCCAGAGTATGGGAGCGGTTGCGAATCTACTGTTTCCGGCCATACCGGCGCTTGCGTTCAGTATATTTTTTACGGCGCTGCTAATGTATATCATCATTCAGTACTCCTATCAGCGGATGGCGGCCCTGCTGAAGTGGCTGTGTCTGGGGCTTTTGCTTTATCTGATCGTTCCTTTCCTGGTGCATCCGAACTGGGCGGCCGTTGCAAAGGCTACCTTTATTCCGGAGATCCATTTGAATAAAGAATTTATGAGCATTATCGTCGCCATCCTGGGGACGACGATCTCGCCTTATCTTTTCTTCTGGCAGGCGACGATGGAGGCGGAGGATCAGCAGCATGTCCGGCAGAAAAAACGTCCAGCAGGATCGTCGTGGACAAACGGGTGCTGGGCAATATGCGCAGCGATGTCAATTCGGGGATGTTCTTTTCGAACCTGGTGATGTTCTTTGTGATCCTTACCGCGGGAACCGTGTTGTTCAATGCTGGGGTGAAGAATATCGACACGGTCGAACAAGCTGCCAAGGCGCTGAAGCCGCTGGCGGGAAATCTGAGTTATGTGTTGTTTGCTGTCGGAGTGATCGGTACGGGCTTTCTGGCGATACCGGTGCTTGCCGGTTGTCTGTCGTATATTCTGGCGGAGACCTTTAATTTCCCGATGGGGCTGGACAAGAAGTTCAACCAGGCGAGACCTTTTTACGGCGTGGTCATCGTAAGTCTGCTTGCGGGATTGTGTATGCAGCTATTCGGTCTGTCGCCGGTGAAGGCTCTGCTCTACACGGCCATATTATATGGGGTGACGGCTCCTGTAATGGTGGCCGTTATACTACATATTGGTAACAATAAAACCATAATGGGGGAACACACCAACAGCCGGTTCTCCAATATACTTGGTTTTCTTACGCTTATTCTGATGACTGCAGCCGCAGTAGCATTGGTCTGGTTCCAGTTCTAAATTTTAGCAAAAAGAATTTAATTTCTGTTAACAGTCTGTTTGGCTTCCATTAACAGGTCCGTGTATACGCGCGAGGTTAATTTTATTAACCTAAAAACTAACGTGATGCCAAAAACTGCTATACTCCGGAACCTATTCCAAATATGCGGATAATGATCTGCGTAAGAAGAGCTGGTTCTTTATCGGGGCGATGAGGTATCTGACCGATACGATGAAGTCGGTACAGGGATTCCGTGAGTATTCCGGGAAGCCGCTGGTAAAATGCGGTGAAGAATAGGGCGTTTGCGCCGGCTGACTGGCCTGCTGCTAAGTCGCAGGTGGTTGGGGTGCCCGATAAAGATTTCTACTTCACATGGGGAAATATGGATTGGCCCGCCTTCGGCGGGCCGTCCTTTTTTGGGGTTTAGCGGGACTGTTTGTGGCGGGATGGGTTTTTTTGGGAGTCTTTTTCGTGGAGGGCTTTTAGTTTTTCTTTTGCTTCATTGAGGATGGCTTTTTGTTTAGCGGGGAGGTTTTTGCCGGCGCGGTTGATGTAGAAGTTGAGCATGGACATGGCGGACTGGTAGGAGGTTCCTTTTTTGCGGGTGCTTTTTTCGGCGGAGTGTTCGAGGGAGTGGGCTATTTTATTGGGGGATTTGGATTTGAAGATGTCTTTGTCGAGGTCGAGGGCGTTGGAGTGTTTGGTGACGGAGGAGGACCATTTTTTCGCGTTGGGGGTGGTGGCTTTTTTGGAGGATTGGGAGGTTTTGGGGCCGCGGGGGGTGGACGATTTCTTAGCCGGGTAGCTGCCGGTGGCTTTTTTGGAGGATTGGGAGGTGGCGGATTTGGAGCCGCGGTGAGAGGAAGATCTTTTTGTGGTTGGCATTGTAGTAAAATTTAATGATCCTGCTGGTCCGGGTGGGCCGGCAGGATCATGTGTTATTCGATGGGTGAAGAGTGGTTTGGCCCGGTGGAGCCTTCGTGTTCGGCGCGGAGGTTGATGGAGTTCTCGGCGATCTCGGTGAGGTGGGCGTCGGTGTCTTCTTCTTCGACCAGGGTTTTGTCGAGGAGGTCGGCGGCGTCGTGGAGCTGCATGGTGATGGCGAGCTGTACCAGGCCGCCATAGGTAGCTATCTCGTAGTGTTCTACTTTTTGGGCGGCGATGATGAGGGCGGCGTCGCGGGTCATTGTGCCTTCTTCGGTCTCGTCGATGATGGATTCCACTCGCGGGAGATGCCTTCGATAGCCTCACATTTTTTCCCTTCGGCGTGCTGGTCGATCGTTTCGAATACTTTTTCGAGGCGACGGACGTGGCGCTGGGTTTGGTGGAGGTGGTCTTCGAAGGCTTCCTTCAGTTCTTCTGTAGTGGCGGCTTTCTGCATTTTTGGAAGTGACTGGAGGATCTTGTTCTCCGCGTAGTAGATGTCCTTCAACTGGTCTAAAAAGAATTTTTCGAGGGGTGAATCTCCCTCGAAGGAGCCTTGTTGCCCAGCGTCTTTTTGAGCAGAAGAGTTCTGTCTGCTTCTGCCAGTTGAGCGGTCGTTGGCGCGGGGGAGTTTTCCTCGTCGTTGTCTGTCTGGCGGCCGGATGAGGAGCCGGTCTGCCTGCTGCCGGCGGAGCCGGACTGGCGGTTGTCTGAGGAGCCGGGCTGGCGGCTACCTGTGCGATTTTGTGCATTGGATGATCTGCCAGTTGAGGCAGGGGTCTTCCTTGTCTTTGTAGCATTTCTTGTATTTTTCATAATGAGAAAATTTTTATTGAGATTTAAATCCCGGAATGGACTGAGCCCGACGGTGGCGGACGGAATCCGGATTCGATTTCGAGGAACAAACAAATAGAGTCGTTGGCAACCCTATTTGTTTGTCGTATTTAATGGGTGTTGCCGCGTGGTTAGCGGCTGCGCGAGTTGCGGCTGCCGGATGACCCGCTGCCATAGCCTGAGCGGCCGCTGCGGCTGGTGAACTGGCCGCGCGAGTTGCGGGACTGGCCCGAGTTGCCCTGGCGGCTGCGGGAGCCGTCGTTGCTGCCGGAGCTTCTGCCTGAAGAACCCTGAGATGAGCGGCCACGACCGGAGTTGTATGAAGAGCGTCCCCTTCCGCCGCCGCCTTCGTCATGGCCGTAGCGCCCGCGTTGTTCGTGGTAGGCGCGCCCGCCTTCGCTGGCGATGCGTCTGACCTGGTCGCGGTCCATGGAGGCGAAGCCGCGTCTGCCGGTGCCGGAGCCCTGATTCCGGGAGCTTCTGTTTTGGGCGCCCCGGTTGCCGCTGCCCTGGGAGTAACCGCGGTTCTGATTGCGGTTGCGGTCGTAGTCACTGGAGGTGTTGCGGTTATCGTAGTCCCGGGACGACCCGCGGTTCTGGTTGCGGCCGTAGTCGCTGTTGTAGTTACGGTTATGGTCGCGATCGTAGTCGCGTCCGCCGCTGTCGTAGCGGCCCTGCCGGTCGTTGCCGCGGTCGTCCTGATCGTAGCGGGAATACGGTTGATTGTAGTCCTCTTCATCGTCCTCGTCGTAGTCTTCTTCATAGTCGTCGTAGTCGTCGTCCTCTTCGTATTCCCCGTACATGGCGGAGGGCTCTTCGTCTTCGTCGTAGTCTTCATCGTAGTCTTCGCCATAGTCCTCTTCCTGCCGGTACTGGTTGCCGTACCCGCCGTGGGACGCTTGTCCGCCGCGGCGTGCCATCTGACGACGTTCGTCCGGATCCATCGACGCGAAGCCGCGTCTTCCTGAATTTCTCGTTGCCATACCTCAAAGTTTTTTGATGAAAAAAAATAAAGAACCAAATAAGTGAAGCGCTTCGGGAGAGGTTGCCGAAAAAACTATGCCATGGGACGGCATAGGAATTTCATGGATATATAAATAAATTATTCAGTCATGAGTGTGAAAGTTCCGACGAAAACGAAAGTTAAAAAGGCGGCCGGGAAAGCGGCAGGCAAGGGGGTGCCGGTGGCGCAGACCTGCGAGAAAGGGTTTTGTTATGAGCTGGAGGTTTCTTTGAATAATGACATGATGGGGATCATCCGGTACGGGAAGAGTGGATGGGAAATGGATCTGGTGAATGATCAAAAGCTGGTGGATGCTATAGGAGCGGAAATTGTTAAATATTTTGGAGAGGAGCCGGAGTGATAATTCAGGTGTTTTGGTGGTCAGCCGTTCCCGGTGGGGGAGGCCTCGAGCCCGACTTCGATGAGGGCGGGGGACTTGGTGGCGAGGGCGTGCCGCAGGACAGAATGAAGCTCTCCGGGTTGTTCACAGGCATAGGCGTCTATGCCGTAGCTGGCGGCTAGTTTTGTAAAATCTATTGAATAAAGACTGTCTTTTATGAGGATTACCTTTACCGGCAGTTGACAGTATACTGCAGCGGAGAGGTCGTCCATGAGGGTTGCCGAGTCGTCGTCGTTGACGAGGGCGACGCACTGACGGTTGGGCCAGGCCAGCGGGCGGCCAGGGCAAAGGAAGCCGGGTGTTGCCGGGGCGTTGGCGATGACAAGAATCTGGCCGGTTCTGGTACGCCAGTGGTTGGTGGAGAAGATCATGCGGGCTCCGGGATCGACGGCGAGGATGGCGTCGTCTTTTATCTGGTGGCATATTGCGGCGGCGAGGTATTGGGGCCAGATGGCGGCGTCGGTCCGGTTAGGCCTTTTGGCTGGCTGGTATTCGTCGGGCTGCCGCTGCGGTGTGTCGAGGGTGATTGAGATGTGGGCGATACCGGGTGTATGGAGGGCCGAACGGCAGGCGAGGTCTACGACGGTCAGGGCGTCGATGGGGCCGGTAATCTCCTGTTCAAATACGGCGAATGGGGTGCGGGGCGTTTCGTGGTCGACAGCGCAGGTGATGGCCGGGATGGGCGTCGCTTCTCTGGCGGCGTCGGCCAGTCCTTTGAGGAGCTGTTCGGCGGATGTGCAGTTAGTTGCGATGCAGACCCCGAGGTTACCCGTGCATTTGGTAAAGCTGGCGGCCATGAAGGCGGCGGATCTTTCGTGGTGGACGGAGATATATCGGATGGAGTCTTTTTTCATCAGGGCCTGGACCAGCGGGTTGTCATTATCTGAGTCGAGACCGAAAACTACGTCCACGTTCCATTCGGTCAGTTTTTCTACTATGACGGTGGCGGTAGCGTCAGGGGTGATATTCACGGAGGCGGTAGTGTTAGGGGGAATGCCTGCAGAGATGGCAGGGGAAATATTCGTGGTGGCAGTAGTGTCAGGGGGGATTGGTGGCGGCATCGGCCGGGCCGACCCGTTGTTGTTTGGGGTTTGCGAGTTCTTGCGTCAGGGGATACATGTTTTTGGGCTTTAAACAGATAAAGTCCCGCAAAAGGCAGGCCGAATTGTCCGGGGCGACGGGGGTATGCAATTTGCCGTGTTACGGGGAAACAACGACTTATGATCAATGCGAATACGCCCGAGAGCATGAATACTTCCTCCCAGGTAATGGAGACGCTGCGACAGCACAAGATAGACAATGAGTTCCGCTGGACGCCTGATGGTTTTACTGTAGGAAAGGGTAAGGTGTATCAGCCGGAGGATCTGTTGATTCTGAAAGCTTTCCGGTTCGAGGGTGTCAGCGATCCCGCCTATATGGAGATCCTGTATGTTATCCGCGCCAAAGACGGGGTGATGGGGTATAGCCTGGATGCCTATGGGACTTATAGCAGCCACGAAGATGAGGAGGGGTATGACAATTTTATCAGGAGGATACCGGAGGCCGGTCATGATCAGCAGATGCCCTTTGAGCTGTAGGGTACGTGCCATGTTTAAAGGGACGGGTGATGGCAGGTGTGGCCGCTAAAGGCCGGGTGCGGGGTGATGGGGAGTGCTGTCCGCGGTGTCCCGCATTTTCTACAATAAACCTTTCATATGACGATCTATCCGGGCAACCCTTATCCTCTGGGCTCTTTCTGGGATGGGAAGGGTGTGAATTTTGCCGTTTATTCTCACAATGCTACGGCGGTAGAACTATGTCTTTTCAATGCTCCAAAAGGGGAAAAGGAGGTGCAGCGTATCAAGCTGACCGAGCGGTCGCACGATGTCTGGCATATTTATGTCGGAGACTGCAAGCCCGGGCAGGTCTATGGTTACCGCGTATATGGGCCATACGAGCCTTCCGGCGGACATCGATTTAATCCTTCCAAGGTATTAATGGACCCCTACGCGAGGGCCATGTGTTCGATAGAAGAATGGGATGACAGTCTGTTCGGTTACGAGATCGGAAAGGACGATCTTTCAAAGGACGAGCGCGACAATGCCGGGGTGGCGCCGAAGTCGATCGTTATCGATCATCATTTCGACTGGGGCGACGACAGGCCACCGAAGGTGGCTTATCACAACACGGTCATCTATGAGATGCATGTGAAAGGGTTTACGAAGTTAATGCCTGAGATACCGGAAAAGATCAGGGGCACTTATGCGGCGCTGGCGCATCCTACCGTTATCGATTATCTGAAAAAGTTGGGTGTTACGGCGGTCGAGCTGATGCCGGTACACCAGAGCATCGCCGAGCGGCACCTGGTGGAAAAGGGGCTGACGAACTACTGGGGCTATAACACCATCGGATTTTTTGCACCGGGGATCCGGTTCTACAGCGGGGATGATTCCGGCGGCCAGGTGTATGAGTTCAAGAATATGGTAAAGGAGCTGCACAAGGCGGGGATAGAGGTATTCCTGGACGTGGTATACAATCATACCGCCGAGGGGAATCAGATGGGACCGACGCTTTGCTATCGTGGTATCGACAATACAGAGTATTACCGGCTGGCCGATGACAAGCGCTATTACTATGATTATACCGGGACGGGCAATACGCTGAATGCGCGGCTGCCCAATGTCCTGGCGCTGATCATGGACAGTCTGCGGTATTGGGTGCAGGAGATGCACGTTGACGGTTTCCGGTTCGACCTCGCGGCGGCGCTGGCGCGTGAGCTGCAGGATGTCAACAGGCTGAGCGCTTTCTTCAGCATCATCTACCAGGACCCGGTGATCTCGCAGGTTAAGCTGATCGCGGAACCCTGGGATGTCGGGGAGGGTGGATATCAGATAGGACAGTTCCCTCCGGGCTGGGCGGAGTGGAACGGGAAGTACAGGGATTGTATGCGGGACTACTGGAGGGGTGCGGACAGTGTGCTGGCGGAATTTGCGGAGCGGTTTACGGGAAGTTCCGACCTGTACAAGGAGGACAACCGGAATCCGACGGCGAGTATCAATTTTATTACGGCGCATGACGGGTTTACGCTGAACGATCTGGTGAGCTACAACGACCGGCATAACGAGGCGAACGGCGAGGACAATAAGGACGGTTCGGACGACAACCACAGCTGGAATTGTGGAACCGAGGGGCCAACGGATGATCCGAATATCATCAAACTGCGGGGTAGGCAAAAGCGGAATTTTCTGGCAACGCTGCTGTTGTCGCAGGGTGTGCCGATGCTGCTGGCGGGCGATGAGATGGGACATGGTCAGAATGGGAATAATAACGCCTATTGTCAGGACAATGAAATTTCCTGGCTCAACTGGGAGAAGAGGGATAGGGATCTGGTGCAGTTCGCATCGGATGTGATCGCTTTGCGGCGCCGTCACCCCGTCTTTTCGAGGAAGCAGTGGTTCAAGGGGAGGCCTGTCAGGAGCAAGGGTCTCACGGATATTGCCTGGTTCAAGCCGGACGGGAGCGATATGGGGGACGAGGACTGGAACAGCGGATTTGCGAAGTCGCTGGGCATTTTCCTGTACGGCGGAGGACTGCATACGGTGGATCCGTTGAACAATCCAATGGTTGACGATAGCTTCTATATCATCTTCAATGCGCATTATGAGGAGCTGGAGTTTGTGCTGCCGGCCGATCAGTATGGAAAAAAATGGAATGTCGTATTCGATACGGCCTTTCCGGGTGTGAAGAAGGAGTACGGTGCAGGCGCGCGGGTCAAGGCGTGGGACAGGTCGATGATCGTGCTACAGTCGAAACTGCAGCTGCCTGGTCAGCGGGTGGACGTCGAACACTGATACGCCCCATGGCGGGAGCGGGCCCGTGATCGGGTACCCCTGGCAGTGGAGGGGTTGGTCGGAGAAGTTCAGCAGGCAGTGCAGCTGTTGATGGTGGTCGGAGGAGTGACGGGAGAGGGCGATGCCCCGGTCGGCGATGAGGTCCGCGCGGAAATTATTTTTTTCAAGATTGGATAGTAGTGGATGGCTGCGGCGGAGGCCGATCGGCTGGCGGTGCCAGTCGAGGAGGATGGCGTGGTCGCCGGTGATACGGCGGTTCCAGTTGAGCCGTGACTGGTTGAAGGTTTCTTCCGATTGGGGGTCATTGGAGTCTGCCTCCCAGCCGAAGTCTTTGAACTGTCGTTTGCGCGAGTCTTTGAGGCCGATGAATATCTGGGGGTCGCTGTAGTCCGAGAAAAAATAAAAGGGGTGGTCTCGCCGTATTCCTCTCCCATGAAAAGCAGTGGTATGTAGGGGCTGAGGAGGATGGCGGCGGCCGCGAGTTTGAGGCGGGGCAGGTCTACGAGTGTGGATAGGCGTTGGCCGTCCGGCCTGTTGCCGGGGAGGTCGTGGTTCTGGTTGAAGACGACGAAGCGGTGTCCCGGAATGCCTGCGGAGGACGCGCCGTGGCGACGGTGGCGGAAGAGAACGTATTCGTTGCTGTGAACGAAGCCTTCGGTGTAGGCCTTGGCCAGCTGCCAGAGGTGACCGAAGTCGCTGTAGTGGCGGATGCCGTCGGGGTCGAGCAGGACGTAGAGGGCATGGTGGAAGTCGTCGAGCCACTGGGCGTCGAAGCCGAGTCCGCCTGCTGCGGTGGGTTTTACGACGCGGGGGCTGTTGAGGTCGCTTTCGGCGACGAGATAGAAGGGATGGCCGCTGGTTGACGTCCAGGTGTCGATGGCATGGTCGAGGTCGTCCCAGATGGTGACGGCGTTGCGGTCGAAGATCTCGTGGATAGCGTCGAGGCGGAGTCCGTCGATATGGAAGTGTTCGGCCCAGTACATGGTGTTGTTTACGATAAAATCCCGTACGCCGTCGGACCAGGCGCCGTCGTAGTTGAATGCTTTTCCCCACGGAGTATGGTATTTATCGGAGAAATAGGGAGCGAAATTGTCCAGGATATTTCCTTCGCCGCCGACGTGGTTGTAGATGGAGTCGAGGAAGACGGCGATGCCGTGTGAGTGGCAGGCGTCGACGAGTCGTTTGAGTCCGTCGGGACCACCGTAGCTGTCCTGTACGGCATATAGGAAGACTTCGTCGTAGCCCCAGTTGCGTTTGCCGGGGCACTGGGCGACGGGCATGAGTTCGATGGCGTTGATGCCGAGTGCGGCAAGGTCATGGAGACGTGGAATGATGGCGTCGAAGGTGCCGTCCGGGGTGAAAGTTCCGACGTGGAGTTCGTAGAAAATGAGGCTGGGAAAGGGGAGGCCTTTCCAGTCGTTGTCGTGCCATTGGTAGCTCGAATGGTCGACGATAGCGGAGGGCCCGTGGACGCCTTCGGGTTGATAAGCCGAGGTGGGGTCGGGGTATGGGGAAGTGTTGTCGGGGATGTAATAGTAGTGATCGCCTGCTTTGGCGCCTGGGATGTCTGCCTGGAAGTAGCCGGCGTTGTCGGGTTGGAGGGGGAAATGCTGATCGTTGATGAGAAGGGTCATCGATTTTTTTCGGGAGCCCAGACCCGGAAATGGCAGCCGCCCTGGTGGAGGCGCGGCCATGTGATGGGGCGTGAGGTATATGGAGAGTGTTGGGTCATAATGAGGGATTGGAAGATACAGACTGCCATTCGTCGAGCCTGACTACCAATCCTTCGTCGCCGCTGAGGTCTATTTTGTCGCGGACGGTTGCGTTCAGTTGTTCCGGGACCGTGTCGATCACGATCGTTCCTTTGAAGAGGATGGTTCCCGGCTTGAAATAACAGGGTCGGTGTGTCAGGTTGAGTACTATCAGGAATCCGGGCTGTCCTTCTGCCTGCCGGATATAGGCGATCATCTGGTGGTCCGAGCAGACTGGTTTGTAGTCGCCGGTCATCAGAGAAGGTTCCTGTTGTCGCAGGTCGATGAGCGATTTGTAGAGTGTGAGGGCGGAGATGGGGTTGGTCTTTTGGATCTGTACGTTGCGGCGCTGGAAGGCGGGGTCGATGCGGAGCCAGGGTTTGGCGCCGGTGAAGCCGGCGTTGCCGCTGTTGTCCCAGAGCATTGGGGTGCGTTCGGGGTCGCGGCTGAGGTTTTTGCCGGGCATGTTGAGACCCTGCGGGTCCTGTACTTCTTCTTCGGGTATGGGTATGTCGCGCATGCTGATCTCGTCGCCGTAGTACATGGTCGGTGTGCCGCGGAGGGTGAGGAGGAGGATGGCTGCGATCTTCGCCTGTTGTGCGCCGACGCGGCTGGTGATGCGGGGTTGGTCGTGGTTGCCGATGACCCAGTTGGGCCAGTCGCCTCCGGGGAGAGCCGCTTCGTATTCGTCGATGGCTGCGGCGATGAGGCGGGGTTCCCGGGGAAGGGAGATGAGCATGAAGTTGAAGGGAAGGTGGGCTTCCTTGTCTTGGGTACCGTAGTAGGTGACGAGGCGATGAACGGGGAGGTAGATCTCGGCGATCATCAAGCGCTCGTCGTACTGGTCGAGGACCTTCCGCATTCCGGCAGCTATTTCGTGCATTTCCGGCTGGTCGGTGGAATATACGGGGAGCAATTTTTCGTAGGTCGCCATGGTGTCCTTGTAGTCGGGATTGTGGGGGTTGTCGCGCCACTGGCTGTCTTTTATCATATGCCACATGGCGTCCACGCGGAAGCCGTCGACGCCTTTGTCGAGCCAGAAGCGCATGATGTTGTGCATTGCTTCGACGACCTCGGGATTGCGCCAGTTGAGGTCGGGCTGTTTGACGAGGAAGGCGTGGTAGTAGTATTGTTTTGTTGTTTCGTCCCATTGCCAGTGCGCTGCCGCCGAAGACGCTGAGCCAGTTATTTGGAGGGGTGCCGTCAGGTTTGGCGTCTTTCCAGATGTACCAGTCTCTTTTGGGGTTGTCCCGGGAACTGCGGGACTCGACGAACCAGGGGTGTTCATCGGAGCTGTGGTTGGGGACGAGGTCGAGGATGAGGCGCATACCTGCGGCGTGCAGCTGTTGGAGGAGTTCGTCAAAGTCTGCGAGGCTGCCGAAAGGGGCCCAGATGTTCTCATAGTTGGAGATATCATAGCCAAAGTCGGCCATTGGGGACGGATAGATGGGAGAGATCCAGATGGCCTTGACTCCCAGCCATTTCAGGTAGTCGAGGCGTTGGATGATGCCACGCAGGTCGCCGATGCCGTCGCCGTTGCCGTCCTGAAAGGATCGGGGGTAGACCTGATAGATAATCCCGTCCTGCCACCAGAGGTATTGTTTTTGATGCGTGTTTGGCATGTTAACGTAACCAGCAATCGAAGTGCCATGGAAATGCAATGGTGGAAAGGGGCTGTTATTTACCAGGTCTATCCACGTAGTTTTAAAGACAGTGACGGGGACGGGGTTGGGGATCTGCCGGGATTGACCGGCGAGCTCGACTATATTGCATCGTTGGGTGTGGATGCGGTATGGATCAATCCGGTATATCTTTCTCCGGGGCTTGACAACGGCTATGACATCAGCGATTTCAGGTCGATCGATCCGCAGTATGGTACGATGGAGGATATGCTGCGGCTGATAGACGGGTTGCACCGGCGGGGTATTAAAATAATAATCGACATGGTGCTAAATCACACGAGCGATGAGCACCGGTGGTTCAGGGCGGCGCGGTCGTCGAGGGCGAATCCGTATTATTCCTATTACCATTGGTGGCCGGCAGAGAGGGGAGAACCGCCGCATCGCTGTGGTTTTTTTGACGCATCGGGGAGGGGATGGGAGTATAATGCCGCGACTGATTCCTGGTACCTGCACTATTTCGCGGCTCAGCAGCCGGACCTCAACTGGGAGAATCCACTGGTTCGTTGGGAGCTGTACACAATGCTGCGGTGGTGGCTGGACAGGGGGTGGACGGAGTTCGGCTGGACGCCATCTGCTTCATTTCAAAGGATGTGGAGTGGCCGGAGATCGGTCCGGAGATCTTGCGGTCGAAGTATCATAATGACTGGGGACATTTTTACGCCTCGGGGCCGAGGCTGCACGAGTATCTGAAAGAGATGCGGGCGGCGGTGTTCTCGAATTACGACGTGGTGGTTATCGGCGAGATGGCGGGTGTGGGCTCGGAGGAGGCACATTTGTTCGATGGCGAGCTGGACCTGCTGTATCATTTTGAGGGGATCTCGATCGGCTATTTGCCGGAGGAGTTCAAGAAGGTTGATCCGGCGGGCTACCGACTGGAAGAATGGAAGGAGGTATATACGAGGTGGGACGCTGTTTTAAAGGGCCGGTCGTGGGGGGCGTTGTATCTGGGCAATCATGATCAGCCGAGAATGGTATCGAGGTGGGGGGATGGCAGTGCGGTATCGGCTAAGCTGCTTTTTACGTGGTTGCTGACGATGAGGGGGACGCCCTTTATCTATAACGGGGACGAGTTGGGGATGACGAATATACGCTTCACGGATATTTCCGACTATCGGGATGTGGAGACGCACCGGATGTATGAGAACCTGCAGAAGCAGGGAGGAAATGTTGCCGGTTTTTAGAGGACCAGCAGATAACGGGGAGGGATAATGGGCGGACGCCATTCCAGTGGACGGATGGGGAGGCTGCGGGTTTTACCAGCGGGATGCCGTGGATTGCGGTGAATCCGAATTTTCACTAGCATCAACAGGAAGGCGGAGGAGGGGATGAGGGTTCTGTGCTGAATTATGTGCGGAAGTTGATACGACTGCGAAAGTCGAGTCCTGCGCTGGTCTATGGCGCGTACGAGGTATTGGGTCCGGAGCATCCGCACGTGTATGCGTACAGAAGGAAACTTGGCGATGAGGAATGGACAGTCGTACTGAATTTCAGTGGTAAGGAGCAGGTTTGGGGGAGGGGTCAGGCTGAGGCCGTATGAAGCGAGGATTGCAGGATGAGGTTTGTCGCGTCGAGTATATCGCGGGGGGAAGGGTATTTAATTTCTGTGTTATAGAGTTTTTCATTTACATATCGGATGACCTCGTTGCGGCTGCGGCTGGACCGGTCGACGGGCATCTGCAAAATTTCGGCCTGCGCTCTCCATGGGGTATGTTGGGGACTGGTCTGGGCGTAAAGTACGACTTCGGGCGTGCCGACGGCAGCGGCGATATGTATAGTAGCGGTATCGACAGAGATGACCATCTGGCTGGCTGCGATGGTGGCGATAAATTCTTCTATCGTCAGGAGGCCGGCTGCTGCATATATACCTTCGGGTATAGCGGAGGCCAGCTGTTCCGCCAGTGGGATGTCCATATTGCTTCCGGTGATCAGCAACTGGGTATGGGTTTGTTCGCGGACCAGACGAATCGTGTCGATCCATAGGGGGATGGGGTATTCTCTTTTTTCGCTGACGCCGGGATGAATGGTGATCCATGGTTGGCTGGTGTCGAGTCCGATGGCGTGGATTTTCTCCATGGCCCAGTGGCGTGCGTAGGGGCCGAAGGAGAGGCGGAGTTTGTCGTCGCCGGTGGTCGCGCTGAGGTGGCTGACGAGGAAGAGGTCGCGTTCTACCTGGTGGTGGATGACGGAATAGGGTTCTTTGTCGGGGACCCAGTCGGTCAGGAGGTGGCAAGGGTTTTCGCGGCAGTAGGCCAGACGGCGCGGGATACCGGCCATCCAGCAGAGGAGGGCGGCGGGCAGCGGGTTCTGGCTATACATTGTAAAGATGACGGCGAGGTCGAATTGTTGGTCCTGCAGCTGGCGGATTAATTGTTGGCAGTTATCGGGTGTTTGGAAGGATTGGGTGGACATCCACGGGAGGTCGGAAACGATGGTCGAGTCGATGTCGGGGATATAGGAAGTGATCAGGCCGCCCATGGTCGAGGTCAGCAGGGTGATATGGGGGTCGAAGGTTTCTTTGAGCGCCCGTAGCGCGGGTGAGGTCATGATGACGTCGCCCATGTTGTCGGTACCGATGCAAAGGATGTTCCTGAAGTTGGGGGTCATGGCAGGTGTTTTTTTGCGGGGTTAGCGGTCCTGGCGGTTTTGGGTGATGTCTTTGCGGCGGAGCGCTTCGTTGACCCAGTTCTTTTTTTCGTTGTCATAGTTGGAGCCGCTGTTGGATTCGCTGCCCTGGCGGTTGGCGTCCTGTCTGCCGGAGTCGTTGGAGCCCTGGCCGTAGTTGGAGCCCGCCTGGGTGGTGGACCCGTGGTGGTGTTCGGCGCGTGTGGGTTTGTCTTCGGTGACGTCCTTTTGTTTGGTGAGGTTATGCTTTTTCATAATATTCGTTTTGGGTAGGTATGCCATTTTTATGCCCAGGTTTTGGTATTGGATTTGTGGCTTTTAGGAGTATGAAGAAATCAACAACGGATATTATTATCAGGGAGCTGGAAGATTTGATCCGGAAGGGGAATGCGCATGTTCCCTTTGAGGATGCGGTTGAGGAGGTTTCGCCGCGGATAGTGGGCGTGGTGCCTGAGGGGTTGCCGTACAGTCTCTGGCAGCTGGTGGAGCATATCCGGATAACGCAGTGGGATATCCTGGAATTTTCGCGGAATCCGAATTATCAGAGTCCTGAATGGCCGGAGGGATACTGGCCAACGGTGGCGGCGCCGGCGCGTGAGGGGATCTTGCCCTTGCGGTGGAGCGGATAGTGGCGGACAGGGAGGAATTCATCGGCTTGCTGCAGGCTGCGGGGAGAGAATTTACGAGCCATTTGCGCATGGGCACGGGCAGTCATTATTGAGGGAGGCGCTGCTGATAGCGGATCATACCAGCTATCATACGGGGGAGATTATTGTTGTGCGGCGGCTCCTGAAAGACTGGAAGTCGTAAATTGTGGGGGTGAAAGAAATCAGGACTATTGTCGAAGCCTATAAGAGTATCGACTTTTCCCGAACGCAGGCTGCGCTGGCGACTGTGGTGCGGGTGGAGGGGTCTTCTTATCGTCGTGCGGGGGCGCGTATGCTGGTATTGGATGACGGAACCTATCTCGGGGGAATCAGCGGTGGATGTCTGGAGGGGGATGCGCTGCGGCGGGCGCAGAAGGGGATCGCGTTGGGGCGGTCGTCGGTGATCACGTATGATACGACGGAGGATGACGACTACCAGATAGGTGTGGGATTGGGTTGTCAGGGGATCGTCGACGTGTTGTTTACGCCCTTGCGGCCGGGATCGGCGGGTAATCCTGTGGAAATACTGTCGGGATTGACGGATATACGACGGCCGGAGGTGCTACTGACGGTGACGGGTTCGCCGGATCAGGGGGGATTGGGGAGGACGTTTGTGGGGGATGCGGGGATTGGGGGCGTTGAGGCTTTTGCGGGTGGGTTTCCGGGGCTGGAGGAGAAGATGGCGGCGGATATGCGGACATGTCTGGAGGATCGGGTTTCGCGGACGGTGGAGTATGGGGAAAATAGAATTTTTATCGAGGTGATCCTGCCGGCTATTCATGTGGTGGCTTATGGCGGGAACTATGATATCAGGACCTTGTTGATTCAGGTGAAGGAGATAGGGTGGGATTCGACTGTGGTGCTGAACGCGTCGCGGGCGGACAGGTCGCTGAGCAGGGCGGCAACGCGGGTGATGGATAATAGAGAACCGGGGCTACCGGCTATCGATGCTTATACGGCCGTATTGCTGATGTCGCACGACTACCGAACAGATATGGAGAATCTGAAAAAGGTGTTGCCTTCGGCGGCGTCTTATATCGGTATGCTGGGGCCGCGTAAGCGGGCGGATAAAATATTCGACGCGATGGCGGAGGACGGGTATTTGCTTGGGGAGGCTGACCGGAGGAGGATCTATGCTCCTGCTGGACTGGATATCGGTGCCGCCACGCCGGAGGAGATCGCGTTGTCGATACTGGCTGAGATAAGGAGTCATTTTTCGGCGAGGAATGGAGCTTCGCTGAGGCTGAGGAAGGGATCTATTTATGGACATCCATTGTGAGGCGGGGGAGGGAGTCGCCTGGCTGCCGCAAAGGTTTCGCAGAGTGTTGAGGTCGGCGATGGCGTCGCCGGCCGTATTGTTAAAATAAACAAAGACTTCTTTTCCTTTTTCCTGCCATTGGCGAATCTTGTCGGCATAGGGCTGGAGGGCTTTTCGCCGTAGCCGCCTTTGTAGTCGCCGGCGGGGCCGTGGAAGCGGAGATAGGTGAAGGGACTGTTTAACGGCTCCGTCGTTTTGGAGTCGGGCATATCGTGGAGGACTCTCGTGGCGTGGAAAGCTGGCGAGAACGTCTTCCACTTCTTTTTGTACCAGGTGCGGTTGCGAAACTCCACTGCTATTTTCCAGGTGTGTTGCGGGTCCGACTGAAGAATCCTTTCCAGCAGGCGCTGGAGTTGGGGGGAGTCTGTGTGCTTTTAGTGAGGGCGGGAACTGGATGAGGAGGCAACCTTTTTTTGCGAAGAGGTGGTCGGCGGCGTGCATGAATTTGTTGACGTCGATCGGGATGAAGGCCAGGTCGGGTGTGTGCGTGATGCCGCGCCAGAGTTTGACCGTGAAGCGGAAGTGGTCAGGCACTTCGTGGGTCCATTTTGTAAACGTATGAGGCTGGGGGACCTTGTAGAAACTGCTGTTGACCTCGATGCTGTTGAAGAGTGAGGAGTAATAGGTGAGGCGGGAGGCTGACTGAAATTCCTGCGGGAAGGATTGTTTGTTGGGAACAGGAAGGACGAGACCGCTGGTGCCGAACCAGATGGGGGGAAGGGGAGTATCGTACATGAAGTTTTTGAATTTATATGCAAAGGCGTTGCCAGGGGGGGTATGTGCCTTTCCGCATTCGTTACCGGGAACGATTGCGTAAATAAAGGGATGCTAATGTTCTGCTATCCCGTCAATTCTCACTAGCATTGAGTTTCGGTTTGCCAACGATTTGCCATTAAAACACAACTGCCATATGAAGAAAGTAATGTTCTTTATTGGCCTGCTGCTTTCGATCAGAACGGGTGCGAGCGCCCAGGAAACGATCAGGGGCAGGGTCATAGATGACAGCACTAGTTCCGCGCTTGCGGATGTCTCAATAGCCATCTCTGGTACCTCGAAAGGTACTACTACCGCCTTAGATGGCTTTTTTCTCTCACCCTCCCGACAGACGGAAGAAAACACAGTCTTGTGGTGTCACACTCCGGATACGAGCAACTAACGGTGCCGGTTGCGGGTGCGGGGGCGCCGCTGAATCTGCGGCTGAAGCGGGTGTCGAAGGCGTTGGAGGACGTAGTCGTCATCGGGTATCAGTCCGTCCGCAGAAGGGACGTATTGGCCTCGGTATCGTCCATTGGTAGCCGTCAGCTCAGGGATATTCCCCTCAACTCCGCAGAGGAAGCTCTGGCCGGGAGGCTGGCGGGGGTGCAGGTGACGGGTTCCGAGGGTTCGCCGAATGCGCAGGTGATGATCCGGGTTCGCGGCGGAGGGTCGATCACGCAGGATAACTCACCCCTTTATATAGTCGACGGCATCCAGCTGGACAATGCCCTTTCGACGATCTCGCCGCAGGATATCGAGTCGATCGACGTATTGAAGGACGCGGCGTCGACTTCTATCTATGGCGCTCGCGGGGCGAACGGGGTAGTGATCATCACGACCAAGGGTGGCCGCAATACGGGCGGAAGGACCACGATCTCCTATACCGGGTTGTTCGGGGTGAACGTGCTCGAGAAGGAACTGCCGGTACAGTCGCCCTATGACTATATGTACTATCAGTACGAGCGGGCGAAGCAGACGGGCGACAGCAGCGGTATCGTGCCGTATGGATACAAATGGGATACGGTACAGAAATATAAGAATGTCTCGCCGTATGACTGGCAGCATAAGGTGCTGGGCCGCCATGCTTTCCAGCAGTCGCATAATGTGAGCGTAACGGGCGGTACGGAGCAGACGCAGTACAATCTCAGCCTGACGGACCAGCGGCAGGAGGGTGTGATGCTGAATTCGGACTATGACCGGAAACTGCTGGCTTTCCGGTTCGACCACAACGCGGGCGCCGGTCTGAAGATCGGGTTCAACGTGCGCTATAACAATACGGTCGTCAATGGGGCGGGGACTTCGAATCCCGGTTCCTCGGCGCTGAACTATCTCCGGCAGGTGGTGCGGTACCGGCCTTTTATCCTGCCTGGTCAGACGGACAATAGTTTCGACGCCACTTATTATACGGAGACCAATGCGAACAGTCTTTCGCTGGTCAATCCCGTGCTGCTGAACAATGCGACGTACCGGAGGAGCAATAGCGATATTCTCGATGTAAACGGATATGCCAACTATACCTTTACCAAATGGCTGTCGTTTCGGAGTACGTTCGGGTATGACTACAACAATATGCGGCTGGATGCTTTCGACGACACGCTGACCTATAATTCGAAGATCAACGGTGCGAGCCTGCCGATAGGGGATATAACTTCCAAGCTGAATACGACAATCGACAACTCAAACGTATTCACCTTTTCCAATGCAGCGATACCGGGGCTTTCAGCCAGAAACACGCCATTACGCTGATCGCGGGGAGGAGACCTATCAGACGCATGCGAAGGGCAGCTATATCGAGACCCGGTATTTTCCGATCGGGACGACGGCGAGCGCGGCGCTGGGGAATATGAACCTGGGTACTCCGCCGAATGCCAGTCTGATCGAGCCCAAGCCTACGACGACGGATGTGAGCACGACATTGTTCTCGCTTTTCTCGAGGTTGACCTATGGGTATGACCGGAAGTATCTCGCCTATTTGTCATTCCGGGCGGATGCGTCTTCGCTGTTCGCGCCCAACAACCGGTGGGGGTATTTCCCGTCGGCTACGGCGGCGTGGCGGATATCGCAGGAGAACTTTATGCAGAACTACCCGTGGGTGAACGATCTGAAGCTGCGGTTCTCCTATGGATCGGCGGGGAACAACCGGATCAATCCCTATTTGTATTCGCCACAGTTCAATACAAACACCCAGTACGGTCTGCTCGACCAGCTGGTGACGGGATTTGCGCCGGCTTCCTTCAGCAATCCCAATCTGAAATGGGAGACGACGATCTCGCGGAATATAGGTCTGGATGCGACGCTGTTCAACAACCGGCTTGGTTTGACGGTAGACGCGTACAGCAACAGGACGAAGAACTTGCTGGTCAATACGCCTATCCCGAGCAGCGCCGGGTATTCGACGCAGCTGCAGAATGTGGGGTCGACGACCAACAAGGGAGTGGAAGTACAGGTGACCGGAACGATCCTGCAAAACCGGAAGCTTACGTGGACGGGTAGTTTCAATATCTCCTTCAACCAGAATAAGATCACGAGCCTTGGGCTCCAGAAGTCCTATTTGCAGAATTCGGGCTGGGCGGGAAGCGGCAACCCGGCGGATTATATCGTGCAGGTGGGTCAGCCGGTGGGTTCGATGTACGGTTTGGTCACGGATGGGTTCTATAAGACGAGCGATTTCGACTACAATCCCGCGACGCGTGTGTATACGCTGAAGGCGGGGCAGCCGAATGACGCCTCGATCACGGCTTCTACGCCGATGCCGGGTTCGCTGAAGTACAAAGGAATTGGAAAGGACTCGGTGATTACGGCGGCGGACAGGCAGATCATCGGAAATGCGCAGCCCAAATTCTTCGGCGGCCTGATGCAGCAGGTCAGCTATCATGGGTTCGACCTGAGTGTGTTTATCAACTTCCAGTATGGGAATAAGGTCTACAACTACAACAAGCTGGAGTTCAGCAGCGGTTATACGCCGGGTGCTTCGCTGATGGGATTCATGAAGGACCGCTGGCACACGGTGGACGGGAATGGCAATGTCCTGGAGCAGCTGAACTCTGCGGGTCAGGTAGTAGGGGCTTCTCCGGATTCTTTGAATGCGCTGAATAAGGGGGCGAAGTACTGGATACCGCTGGTCGGGTCGAGCAGCACTTCTTTTACGCCGCAGTCGTGGGCGGTTGAGGATGCTTCCTTTATCCGGATCAACAATATCACGCTGGGGTATACTCTGCCTGTGAGCCTTGTGAGGAAGATGAAGTTGACGCGGATAAGGGTGTATGGCACGGTGAACAATGTGGCTGTGATCACGGGATACAGCGGGTATGATCCTGAGGTGAATACACGGCGTGACACGCCGGTGACGCCGGGTGTGGACTATTCGGCCTATCCCAGAAGCAGGAGTTTTATCGCTGGGCTTAATGTAACCTTTTAATGCCCTGGAAGGGGTGGGTTTTAAACAAAAAATCATGAAAAGTATATATAGCAAAATAGGTCTGGTTGTCCCTGCCATGCTGGTGCTGGCGATGGCGTGCAAAAAATACCTCGAGCCGGCGCCGGTGTCGTCGTTCAGTCCGGACTATGTATTCAGCAATGTGCCGAATGCGCAGAAGGCGTTGCTTGGCGTCTATCAGGATCTGGCCGGTGACAACGGGTACGGAATCCGTATCAGCATGTATTTCCCGTACGACAATGACGAGATGATCGGGATCCACCAGATAGGGGACAATGACCGGGGGGATATCGCGCACTACAATGCCAATGCGGGCAATGGTCAGATAAATGCGCCATGGAGCCAGTTGTATCAGGGCATTGAAAGGGCCAATATCTGCATCTATTATATCCCAAAGATGGATATGTATACCAGCGGGACTACCCAGCAGGTCGGCGAGTTGAAGCGGCTGTACGGTGAGGCGCTGACGCTGAGGGCGCAGTATTATCTGGAGCTGGTCAGGGACTGGGGTGATGTTCCGGTTCAGTGGGTGCCGTCAGCGATGATGGACAATGTGTTCCAGGCGAAGACCGACAGGGATACGATCTACAATCATTTGCTGAACGATCTGCTCACGGCGGAAGGGCTGGTGCCGTGGCGGACGGAGATAGCGGCGCTGGGTGATCCTGCGGATGAGCGGATCACGAAGGGGGCCGTCAAGGGTCTGCGGGCGAGGATCGCGATGTACAGGGGCGGTTATTCTTTGCGCAGGGCGTCGAGTTCCTACGGGCAGGTGATGGCGAGGCCGTCGGATTATATAGCTTATTACAAGATCGCGCACGACGAGTGCTCCGATCTGATGGGGCATCGGGAGCAGCATACGCTGAACACAACCTTTCAGAGCGTTTTTAAGGATGCGCTGGATGCGCATACGTCGGATAAGGCGGGAGAGGTGATGTTCCAGGTGGCGATGGCCGGCGGGGCGGGTTCGTACGACAGCAAGCTGGGGTATTATGACGGGGTGAAGGTGAATGCTTCGCTGACGGGTAACTCAGCAATCGGGGTGCTGCCTACTTACTATTATCTTTTTGATTCGACTGATTCGCGGCGGGATGTGACCTGTGCGGCGTATGAGGTGAATAAGGACCTGACGACGCTGGCTATGCATCCGCCGACGACGCTGGTCGAGGCAAAGTTCAGGAGGGACTGGATCAGCAATCCCACGCAGATGACGTCAACGGCGCAGTACTATGGTATCAACTGGCCGATACAGCGGTTCTCGGATATTTTGCTGATGTTTGCGGAGACGGACAACGAAATGAACGGGGCGCCTTCCGCCGCGGCTGTGAGTGCGTTCGAGGAGGTGAGGAAGAGGGGGTATGGCAAGAATGCGGGCGCTATTGGAACGACGCCGACGGATCACGACGGATTCTTCCGTGCGATCGTGAAGGAGAGGTCGCTGGAATTTGGTGGGGAGGGGATCCGAAAATTCGATCTGATCCGGTGGAACCTGCTGGGGCAGCGGCTGGCGGAGGCGAAGGCCGACCTTACGGCGATGTCAAAGCGCAGCGGGACTTTTGCAGGAGTCTATGCCAACAATGCGCTGGACTTCAGTAAGCTGCCCGATTCGATGGTGTACAGCAAGGCCTCTACGTCGCCGACGGGGCTGGTGCTGCGGAATTCGTTGTATGCGCCCCGCGCCGGGTTATTGCCGGCGGCAGGTGATTCGATGATCCTGTGGGTCTCCAAGAGTGTCGCCAATGTGCTGAACCTATCGGGATCTTCGAATGGCTATGCATTTTATTTCAAGGCCAATCACAGCGAGCTACTGCCGATACCGCAGCCTGCGCTGGATGCGAACTATAATTTAAAACAGGACTATGGTTATTAGGACAATCCTGATGGCATATATTACTGTCTGGCTGGTCGGGGATTCGACCATGGCGGACAAAGAGATCAAGGCGTACCCCGAGACCGGCTGGGGTATGCCTTTCGCTTATTTTTTCGATTCCACGGTAAAGGTGGTGAACACTGCGAAAAATGGGCGGAGTACGAAATCTTTTATTCATGAAGGAAGATGGGATGCGGTAGAGAAGGGGATGAAGGGGGGTGATTATGTGCTGATACAGTTCGGTCACAACGACGAGGTGCCGACGAAGGCGACGTATACACCGCCGGCGGAATATGAGGCGAATCTGATCCGGATGGTGGAGGCGGCCCGTTCCAGGAAGGTGGTGCCGGTGCTGATCACGCCGGTGGCGCGTCGTAAGTTCGATGCTGTGGGGGTGATCCAGGAGACGCATGCGGAGTATGCGGCGATCGTTCGTAGGGTGGCCAGTGAGCATGGGGTGGCGCTGATCGATCTGGATAAGGAGAGTCTGGAGTTGCTGCAGAGGCTGGGGACGGAAGGGTCGAAGGCGCTGTTCAATTATCTGGAGCCAGGAGAGCATCCGAATTATCCTGACGGAAGGCAGGATGATACGCATTTTAGTGAACTGGGGGCGAGGAAGATGGCGGAGATCGTGCTGAGGGATTTGAAAAAATTGAAGCTGGGGCTGGAAGAGCATATAGGGGTGAATAATAAGGAAGGAAAAAGAATGACGGTTGCTAAGGATGGGAGCGGGGATTTCAGGACGGTGCAGGCGGCATTTGACGCGGTGCCGATGAATAACCAGCGGCCGGTGACGGTGTATGTCCGAGATGGCGTATACCGGGAGAAGCTGCATCTGGATTCGACTAAGCGGTGGGTGACCCTGGAGGGGGAGTCGAGGTTTGGGACGATACTGACTTATGACGAGCATACGGGGATGGTGAATCCGCAGGGGGATAGTGTGAATACGCGTAATGCATATAGCTGCCGGATCAGCGCCGACGATTTTTGTGCCAGGAATATTACGTTCCGGAATGATGCGGGTTTTAGTGCGGGGCAGGCGGTTGGGGTGGAGGCGCGGGGGACAGGCTTGTTTTCGAGGGTTGTCGGATCGTGGGGAATCAGGATATCCTTTTTCTGAATAGTTCGCGTAGTCGCCAGTTGTATAAGGATTGTTATATCGAGGGGACGACGGATTTTATTTTTGGGTCGGCTACGGCCTGGTTTACCGGCTGCCATATACACAGCAGGAAAAATTCTTATGTCACGGCGGCTTCCACGCCGATGGATCATGCGTATGGTTTCGTTTTCTATGATTGCACGCTGACGGCGGATTCGGGACTGGACCGGGTTTATCTGGGGCGTCCGTGGAGGCCGTATGCGGATGTGGTGTATATGAACTGTTATCTCGGGGCGCATATTGTACGGGAGGGATGGTCGGGGTGGAACAAGACCGATAACTGGAAGACGGCGCGGTATGCGGAATATGGGGATTATGGTCCGGGTGGGGGAGTTGCGGGAAGGGTATCGTGGTCTAAGCAGTTGTCGGATGCAGAGGCGGGTGGTATTACGCCGCGGGTAGTTTTTGGGGATTGGGATGTCGCGGCTTATCTTTAGGCGTATAAATGTAAAAATTACAGTTAATGAAAAAGGTCCGTATTGCGTTTGGATTTATGTTGGCCCTTACGGGTTCCGGGGTTTTTGCGCAGGAGTATTCGTGGAGTCATTTGCCTGTGGTGGACCGTCCGGTATTCAGAAAGGATACGTTCTCTATCGTAACGTACGGCGCTGTGGCGGATGGTATTACGCTGAATACAAGTGGCGATCAACGGGGCTATCGCGGATTGCAACAAGAAGGGCGGGGGAGTGGTGCTGGTACCGCAGGGGTTGTGGCTGACGGGGCCGGTGGTGCTGAAGTCGAATGTGAATCTGCATATCGACCGGGCTGCGATCATACAATTTACGGATGACAAGAATCAGTATCCGATAGTTGCGGGCAACTGGGAGGGGCATCCTGCTGCGCGTTGTCAGTCGCCGATATCGGCGACTGATGCGGAGAATATTGCTATTACCGGTGGTGGTATCGTGGATGGGAATGGGGATGCTGGCGCTGGATAGCGAAGGACCGGCTTACGGAGGGAGAGTGGAAGCAGAGGGTTGCTTCGGGGGTGTGGTAACGGAGGATGGCAGGACTCGGTTTCCATCCGAGAAGTCGATGAAGGGGTACCGGACGAAGGAAGCGGGGGTGTTGAAGCCGGGCATGACGCCGGATCAGTTCGGGGAGATCCGGGACTTTCTGCGGCCTAATCTGCTGGTGCTGACCAATTGTAAGAAGGTATTGCTGGAGGGGACGAGTTTTCAGAATTCGCCGGCCTGGTGTCTGCATGTATTGTTGTGCGAGCATCTGACGCTGCATGACGTGCATGTCCGCAATCCCTGGAATGCGGCCAATGGGGACGGTATCGACGTGGAGTCCTGCCGGAATGTGCTGCTGGATGGAAATACCTTTGACGCGGGGACGACGGCATCTGTGTGAAGTCGGGACGGGATGAGGACGGGCGGAAGCGGGGGAGGCCGACAGAGAATATGATCGTTCGGAATAATATCGTCTACCGGGCTCATGGAGGGTTTGTGGTGGGAAGTGAGATGTCCGGGGGGCGAGGAATATTTTTGTATACAACTGTAGTTTTATCGGGACGGATATCGGGTTGCGATTCAAGACCGTGAGGGGCCGGGGAGGTATTGTGGAAAAATCTATATCAGGGACATTGTGATGAGGGATATCGTCCACCAGGCGGTGTTTCTGGACATGTATTATTTTGCTAAACCGCCGTCGATAGCGGATGTTTATTCGGGGGCGGCGAAGGTGGATGTTCCGGCGGTGACGGAGGCGACCCCTCAATTCCGGGATATTCATATCAGCAATATTGTCTGTAATGGGGCTGAAGAGGGTATATTTGTGCGTGGACTGCCGGAGATGAATATCAGGGATATCTACTTATCGGATATGGTACTAAAAGCGGATAAGGGGGGCTTCGATCGCTGAGGCGGAGGGGATCTCGCTGAAGAATATCCGGCTGGTGACGAAGGAAAAGGATCCGGTCGTGTATATCGAGAACAGCAGCAAGCTGCGTTTTGAGGGTTTGAAATTCGACAAGGGGGCGGGGCTGTTGTTCAGTATCAACGGGAAGAAGTGTTCCGATATACGGGTAACGGGTACTGATGCTTCGAAAGCGGTCCATGATGCGGCCTTCAACTATGGGGCCGATCGTAGCGTCATGGAACTAAAATAAGTATATGATACCTGTCAAGACAGCTGTATGTTCGTTTGGTATGTCGGGCCGTACCTTTCAGGCGCCCCTTTTACATGTTTTACCGGAGTTCGAGTTCTATTCGGTGTGGGAGAGGAGCAAGAACCTTGCTTCTGAGCTCTATCCGTCGGTGCGTGTGTGCCGGTCGCTGGAGGAGCTGCTGGCTGATCCGGCGGTGGAGCTGGTCATCGTCAATACCCCCAACTATACCCATTATGAGTATGCGAAGCAGGCACTGGAGGCCGGCAAGCATGTGTGATTGTGGAGAAGCCATTCACGGTGACGTCGGCGGAGGCTGACGAGCTGATCGCGCTGGCCGCCATGAAGGGGCTGGAAGCTGTCTTCTTATCAGAGTCGGCGTTTTGACAGTGATTTCAAGACGGTCCGACGGGTCGTGGAGTCGGGGGTGCTGGGGAAGATCGTGGAAGCGGAGATCCACTATGACCGGTTTAGCTCCGGCACTGAGTCCTGAAGCGTACATAAGGAGACGCCGGGTCCGGGGCGAGGCTTGTTGTACGATCTGGGGTCGCATCTGATCGACCAGGTGCTGCATGCTGTGGGGTGAGCCACAATTTGTGTTTGCCGATCTTTTTATCATCAGGGATCATTCTCTGGTGGATGACTATATGGAGGTGTTGCTGTTTTATCCGGGGATGCGGGTGCGGGTGAAGTCGAGTTATCTCGGTGCGGTGAGGCTTTGCCTGGCTTATAGCGTCTATGGTCATAATGGGACGTTTTTTAAGAGCAGGGCGGATGTGCAGGAGAAGAATCTGCTGGCGGGGAAAATGCCGGAGGGTGCGGACTGGGGAATCGAGCCGGAGGGTGAGCGGGGTTTACTGCATACGGAGATCGACGGGAAGGTGGTGAGGGAGTTGGTGCCGACGGAGAGGGGGGATGCGAGGGAATATTTCAGGGGGTTGCCGAGGCGATTCGGAATGGTTCGCCTTTGCCGGTGACCGCCGAGCAGGGGGCGCTGGTAATACGGGGTGATTGAAAAGGCCTATGAAAGTTTGAAAGAGAAGAAGATCGTGCCTTTTCGATAACGTTTGCGTAAATAAAGACTCCGGTGCAGGGGGAGTTTCCGGAAATTGTGGTTTAGAATTGCCAAAATATACCCTGTTATATGAAGAAAGTTATCTTTTTTATTTTTAGGAGTTGTTGGTGGTTGTGTAGCGACAGTTCACGGCCAGACGGGCGGGCGGTGGCGGCTACGCCGGGTGAGCGGCTGGCGGCCAGGGCGGTGCAGCTGTGGCCGGAGACGGGTGATTCCTCGAAGGCGAGGTGGACCTATGACGAAGGGGTTATGTGGAAGGGGATGGAGGGGCTGTGGCTGAATACAGGGAATGCCTACTGGTTCAAATACGTGCAACATCAGATGGATCGTCTTGTTAATAAAGAGGGCGAGATCCGAACCTATAAGCTGGAGGATTATAACCTCGACAATGTGCTTTGCGGCAGGGTGTTGCTGATGTTGTATAAGGTGACGGGTCAGGAAAAATATTATAAGGCTGCTGGTCATTTGAGGGACCAGCTGCGGACGCAGCCGCGGACCTTGGAAGGGAGTTACTGGCACAAGAAGAAGTATGTGGAGCAAGTGTGGCTGGACGGGTTGTATATGGCGCAGCCTTTTTTGCGGAGTATGCCGCGCTGTTCCATGAAGATTCGGTGTTTGCGGATATAACGCGTCAGTTCGTGGCGATCGAAAAAGCACACGCGGGAAGCCAGGACGGGTCTGTTGTATCATGGCTGGGATGAGTCGAAGAGTGAGTAATGTGGGCGGATAAAGCGACGGGGCATTCGCCTAATTTCTGGGCGCGTGCGATGGGTTGGTATGGGATGGCGCTGGTTGATGCGCTTGAACAGTATCCGGCGGGGGACCCGGGGAGGAAGGAGCTGGTGGGGATTCTGGGCCGGTATGCGGCGGCGGTCATAAAGGTTCAGGACCAGGCCAGTGGCTGCTGGTGGGATATTTTGGACAAGCCGGGGGCGCAGGGGAACTATTTGGAGGCTTCTGCGAGCTCGATGTTTGTCTATACGCTGGCGAAGGGGGTCAGGCTGGGGTATTTGCCGGAGTCTTTTCTGGGGGGCGGCGAAGAAGGGGTATGAAGGGATCGTGAGGAAGTTTCTGACGACGGGGTCGGGATGGGCTCTACGAATCTGGAGGGGACGGTGAGTGTTAGCGGGCTTGGCGGGGATCCGTACCGGGATGGGAGTTATGCATATTATATCAAAGAAAAGGTGATACAGAATGATCCGAAGGGTGTAGGGGCCTTTTTGCTGGCTGCGGGAGAGATGGATGTTTTGGGGGCGCGCGGCTTAGGGAAGGGGAAGACGGTGATGCTGGACTATTATTTCAACGGTGAGCATCATAAAGACGTTACGGGGACTTCGGTACGGTTCCACTATATCTGGGATGAGATGGATAACAATGGCTATTCGTTGTGGGGGCATCTGTTCCGGCAGTACGGGATGAAGACGGATTCGCTAGCGGTGGCGCCGACGGCGGAGGGGCTGAAGAAGGCGTCCATTTATATCGTCGTGGATCCGGACAACGAGCGGGAGTCGCCGGCGCCTAATTTCATCCAGGAGAAGCGATATCGACGCGATAGAGGCCTGGGTGAAGGCTGGCGGGGTGCTGGTGCTGATGGGGAATGATTCGGCCAATATGGAGCTTTACGCATTTCAACAGGCTGGCGGGACGGTTTGGGGATCAAATTTAATTTTGATGATTATCATAAAGTAACGGGTAACCAGTATGAAATGGGGGCCTTTACCATGACAGTACAGGATGCAAATATTCCCTACAACTCACAAATTTTACATCAAAGGAGCTGAGTACCCTTCGGCTGAGCGGCCCGGCGAAGGCGCATTATTCCGATGGGGGGAATGTGATCATTGCGACCGCGGAAGGTTGGAAAGGGGACGGTATTTGCCGTGGGTGATCCCCGGTTCTACAATGAATACACCGATGGAAGGAAGCTTCCGGCGGATTTTGAGAATTTTAATGCCGCGAGGGATGCGACCCAGTGGATGATTAAGCAGACAAACACCAAATAATGCAGGTTATGAAGAACTTTCTTGACGAAAATTTTCTCCTCAATTCGAAGGCGGCGCAGCAGTTGTATCATGAATATGCGAAGGAGATGCCGGTGATCGATTACCATTGTCATTTGCCGCCGCAGCAGATCGCGGCGGACCATCGGTTCGAAAATCTGACGCAGGCCTGGTTGTATGGGGATCACTACAGGCTGGAGGGCGATGCGGACGAATGGGGTAGACGAGAAATATTGCACCGGTGACGGGTCGGACTATGAGAAGTTCCAGAAATGGGCGGAGACGGTTCCCTATACCTTGCGAAATCCGCTGTATCACTGGACGCACCTGGAGTTGCAGCGTTATTTCGGACGTAAATGAGATACTGAGCGGCCGGACTGCGAGGAGTATCTATGAGGCTTGTTCGGCGAAGCTTCAGACGCCGGAGTATTCGGTGCGGAATCTGCTGAGGAAGATGAATGTTCGTACGTGTGTACGACCGATGATCCGGTCGATACGCTGGAGTATCATGCACAGTTGAAGCAGGATGGGTTTGAGATACCGATATTGCCGGCTTTCAGGCCTGACAATGCGATGAATGTGGATAGTCCGGAGAAATTCAATGCGTATATCAAGAGGCTGGAGGGGGCGACGAATGTTGCAATATCCAGTTTTAACGACTATTTGTTTGTGCTGGAGAACAGGCATGATTTCTTTGCTTCGATGGGTTGTACGGTTTCGGACCATGGGTTGGAGGAGATCTATGTGGAGGAGTTTACGGATGGGAAGCTGGAGGCGATCTTCAACAAGGTGCGTGCGGGGAGGGAATTGAATGAGCTGGAGCGCAGGAAGTTCAGGTTCTGCGATGCTGGTGCATTTTGCGGAGTGGGACTGGGAGAAGGGCTGGGTGCAGCAGTTTCATCTTGGGGCGCTGCGGAATAATAACAGCCGGATGATGCAGAAACTGGGGCCGGATACAGGTTGGGATTCGATCGGTGATTTTTCGCAGGGGCGGTCTTTGGCGAAGTTCCTGGACCGGCTGGATCGGGAGGACAAGCTGGCGAAGACGATCTTGTACAATCTGAATCCTTCCGATAATGAGTTGATGGCGACGATGGTTGGGAATTTCAATGATGGCAGCGTGGCGGGCAAGGTGCAGTTGGGATCGGGGTGGTGGTTTCTGGATCAGAAGGATGGGATGGTGAGGCAGATGAATGCGTTGTCGAATATGGGGATGCTGAGTCGTTTTGTGGGGATGTTAACGGATTCGCGGAGCTTCTTGTCGTTTCCAGTGCATGAGTATTTCCGGAGGATCCTGTGTAATCTTTTTGGGGAGGATATTACGAATGGGGAGATGCCGAATGATATGGAGTGGGTTGGGAAGGTAGTGAGGGATATTTGTTATTATAATGCGCGGCAGTATTTTAATTTTCAGCCGGCCGGGGCGGCGGTTTATAGTGAATAGAGCTGGGGGGCTGGGTGTTGTGGGGGTGGCGGGTGGTTCACGCGGGGGCGTTGGGATGGTTCAGGCGGGGGTGTTGGGATGGTTCACGCGGGAGGAGGGACCGGGGATAAAAAGAAAACCCGGTATGAACATACCGGGTAGTGAGTCGACTCGAATTTAGACCTTATCCTGCTGCTAAATTAAATAAGTTCTAAATATAACTCTTATAGAATATAGAGAATTGATTGATTTTTATATGTTTTCTTTATAGATTTTAAAAATTGTAACTAAAGAGTAGGTTTTTTTTTAATTTGTAATTGATAAAACGCTTTAGCGAAAAGTTTCTAGCGCCCTTTAGGTGACCCCGTCCATTCAAGAAGGCATTTTGTCCATTGTTTGCGACTTCGCGGGGTATTTCCACGGGGCATTTTTATTGCGGTGAGGTTGGGGGTGGGTAATTTGGGGAGGATTTGAGGGTGGTTGACTGGGGCGACGCAGGTTGTGGCAGGGGAATTGGAGTTTGGGTGTTGAAGGGGGGATTTGGTGGTTGAAGGGGAAGGACAGAAAAGCGATAAAAAGTACAATTTATTAACGCGGGGGAGCGGGCTCGAGGAAGCAAAATTGGTTTAAATTACAGCTATTAAAATTTAACCTTATGGCAAAGAAAAATAAGAATTCGATCGATCTGCCTGATGTCAGTGATATTCCTGGTCAGGAGCATATCAGGGCGCCCCGGTTGGGGAATTGGCGGACAACACCGCGTCTTCCGCGGATGAAGAGGGAGATGATATTTTGAATCAGGGCGACGAGGATGATGATCTGGTGATGGGAAATGATGGGGACGTAACGGCCGATGAGCGGTCGACTCTTGCGCATATCGACAGCAGGCGGGCGGATAGTGAGGATGAGGTATTGCGCGAGGGGAGGCTGGATGAATTTGATGATGATGGGGATCCGCTGAATGAGGATGACAACGACCTTACGGGTGATGATCTGGATGTGCCGGGTGCGGAGGATGACGACTCTGACGAAGAGATCGGGGAAGAGGATGAAGAGAATAATGACTATAGCCTCAGTGATGAAGATGATCACGAGGAGAGGGAGGATTTTGGTACGGGGAGGGATTCGGACTAAGTCCCGCCTGGAATGGGGTACCCGGGGGCCCGTGATGAAAGGGGTTATCGGGAGCTCTGTTAGAAGGGGACGGTGATACGGGTATTGAGGGATCTGCCCATGTTGTAGATGCCCAGGTGTCCGTTGGGACTTTGGGTATAGTATTCAAAATATTTCAGCCTGCTGAGGTTGCTTTGATAGGCAGCGTTCAGCAGGTTTTCTATTTGTACGAGCCACCGGATGGTGAGGGTTTTTGAGAGCCGGATATTTGTGTTCATGCCGGCGTGGATGAGGGTATAGGATAGGGTTGGTGTTTCCGTATTGTAGAGGGCCGGGTAGCGGTGCTGGGGTGCGTTGTATTCCCAGCCGGTGTTGATCGTAGCGTGTGGAGACAGCATCCATTCGAAGTTGCCCGTCCAGCGAAGGGGCGGGATGAAGGGGAGGTATTCGCCGCGGATGCCGGTGTGGGTGAATTTTTCCGCATCGTTGACGCCATAGACGATGGCGAGGGTGCTCGTGAAGCTGAGGTGTTTCAGGCTTTCGGGATGGACGGAGGTATAGGCTTCGACGCCGTAGAGGTGAGCAGCAGATTGCTGGTACTGGAAGGTCTTATTACCCTGGGCGTCGACGACGGGGTTGCCGGCGGGGTCGGCCGGCTGGGCGAGGTAGATATAGTGCCGGATATGGTTGTTGAAGAGGCTCAGGGAGAGGTCCCAGTCGCGGGTTTTGTCGTCGATGCCGAGGTCCTGCTGCCAGCTGAGCTCGGGGACGAAGTCGCGATTGCCGAGATAGATGATATGTGCGCCGGGGTCGAGTCCGTTGGAGGCTATCTCGGTGATGTTGGGGCTGCGGTATCCGCTGGCCGTGCTGGCCCTGACCGTGAGTGAGGAGCTGGCCTGCCAGGTTAGGCCGAGGCTGGAGGAGGCGCCGGTGTAGGTATTTTCGAGGAATTTGAACTGGTGATTGTCCGGGATGGAGAGGTGACGGACGTCGTAGCGGATGCCGCCGCTGGCGGTAAAAGAGTGGTATTTGTATTTACCATAGAGATAGGCGCCGCCGTCGGCGAGGTGGTAGTCGGGGATGGGGAAGTCGGTGCCGTCGAGGTTCCTGTTGGCCTGGTACATGCCGTTGATGCCGGTGGTGATATCGAAATTATGCCATTGGGGGACCATATATTTAAAGCCGTAGTTGACGGTATTGAGCCTAACGTACAGGCCTGCCTGCCGGGGATCGGCGGGGTGGTTGTATTCCCGGCGGATATTTTGCTGGAGGCCGAGCAGGGTTTCTGTGCGGCCTTTTTTATTGTCGTATACAGCCTGTAGTGCTGGATGTGCTGGTGGAGTGGGCTGATGGCGTAGCTGCCGAGGTCTGAGTTGGGGACGATGGGGCGCCGGTCCACCGTATCCTGGCCGGACTCATAGACCTGTTTCGTAAAACGGCGGGTCAGGGAGTCGCGGCTTCCGTCGGGGATTCCCTGAAGGTTATCGTAGAGGGTGGCGTGGAGGCCGATGGAGCCGTCGGTCAGCTGGCGGCCGGCTTCGAGGGTGGCGTTGGTTTCGCGGAAGCCGGTGTTGTAGACCGGGCCGTCGATGGGATTGGAGTAGTTGCGCGCGATACGGTAGGACGCTTTGGCGGCCCACCACCATTTGCTGTCGCTGTAGTAAAAGCGAAGGCCGGTGCCGATGAGGCCATTGTTGCTCTGGTATTCCTCGAGCCAGCGGCCGTGCAGGTGTCCGTCTTTATCGGATGGCACGAAGGGGAAGAGGCTGACTACGCCGGCGAGGGCGTCCGAACCATAGAGGAGGCTGGCCGGGCCCTTGATGATCTCGGCTCTTTCTATGCCATATGCGTCGACTTCGATGCCATGTTCGTCGCCCCATTGCTGGCCCTCCTGACGGATGCCGTCGTAGAGGGTGAGGACCCTGTTGTAGCCGAGTCCGCGGATAAAGGGTTTGGAGATGTTGGGACCGGTTTTTACGGCGTTGAGTCCGGGGACGTGACGGACGAGGGCGTCGATGATATTGGGTTCGATGGTGGCGGCGAGTTTTTTTGTCGGGACGGTGGTGACGGCGATAGGGGTTTCGCGGAGGAGGACGGCGCCGCGGACGCCGGTGACAGTGATACTTGTGAGAGAGTCTATTTTGGGGACGGTGTCTTGTGCCTGAATAGCGCAGGATAGATATAGTAAGAGCCACATGGTGGTTAAGTTTTGGGTGTAAAATAATTAAAGTTAGACTAACCTAACAATATTTGTTTGCCATTTTTTATTAATTTTAGTTCATGTTATCTCAGACCGAAGAGAATTATCTCAAGAATTTATTTAACCTGGGTGGAGGGGAAAGAGAGGTCGGGACGAACGAACTGGCGGCCTATTTGGGGGTTAAGCCGGCGTCGGTGAATGATATGTTGAAGAAGCTGAAGGAGAAGAAGCTGGTCGACTATGAGAAATATGGGAAGATCTCGCTGACTGCGGAGGGGAGGAAGAAGGCGATCGAGGTAGTGCGGAAGCATCGGCTGTGGGAGACTTTTTTGTATTCTACCTTTGATTTTACCTGGATGAGGTGCACGAGGTGGCGGAGCAGCTGGAGCATATCCAGAGCGCCAAGCTGGTGGATAAGCTGGACGAGTTTCTGAACTATCCGGCGTATGACCCGCACGGGGATGTGATCCCCAATGGAAGGGGAGAGTTGCCTGCAGTACACAAAAAGACGCTGCTGGAAGAGCAGGTTGGACACCATTGTACGATGGTGGCGGTGAAGGATAATTCCGCGCCTTTTCTACAGTATGTTTCGAAACTGGGATTGGGGATCAATAATAAATTGAAAGTGATCTCGCGGCAGGAGTACGATGGACAAATGGAGATACGGGTGAATAAGAAGGTGGTTAGCGTCAGTCCGCGGTTTGCGCAAAATATCGTTGTGGTGTGTGATGATTGTAAGTGAGATTATTTGGTAAGCCTCGGGTTCGCCGACGCGTTCGCCTTTTTCCGAGGGGTGGGATGCGTCTTCTTTTTTGGGCGGGCGGAGGATGGGGCGGTCTTCTTTTTCGATGAGGGCACGGGTGACGGGGAAGCAGTGGGGATACTGCTGCTGGAGGAATTTGAGGAGTCCCTCGCGGACGTCGCAGCGGAGGTCAAAGGCGTTGCCCGGTAGCTGCTGGCGCTCATCAGGGCGCGGACTTCGATAGTACGTTCGGAGGTATTGGTGACCTGCATGACCTTGACGCGTTTGTCCCAGAGCGGGTTGCTGTCGAGCAGGCGGGTGAAACTCTTCGCGGAGCGGGTCGATTGGCGTGGTATAGTCGAGGTAGAGGAAGACGGTTCCGAGGATGTCCGCGGTGTTTCGGGTCCAGTTCTGAAACGGTTTTTCCACAAAATAATTGATCGGCAGGATGAGCCGGCGCTGGTCCCAGATGTTGAGGACCACATAGGTGAGGGTTATCTCTTCCACGCGACCCCATTCTCCTTCCACTACGAGGACGTCGTCGATGCGCAGGGGCTGTGTAAACGCCAACTGAAAGCCGGCCAGAAGGTTACCCAGCGATTTCTGGGCGGCGAAGCCGATAATAATACCGCCCACGCCCACGCCGGTGAGCAGGCCGGTGCCTATTTTCCTGAGATTGTTGAAACTTAACAAAATGGCACAGACGGTGAGGATGACGATCAGGCCGATGGCGATGCGACGGATGAACTGCAGCTGTGTCCTGATTTTCCTTTCTTTAAGATTGTCGGCTTTCTGGATGTCGAAGTGATGGTAGATATAGTCTTCGAAGACCTTGATGACGCCTATCAGTACGTTGGCGAAGGAGATGGCGAGGAGGATCTCGGTGATCTTGTTGATGACGGGGTAGATCGAGGCCTTCATCCGCATGGCAGGGAGGAGGAAGTTGAATGTCAGCAGGGGCAGAAAGTAGCTGAAGGGTTTGCCCAGGCGGGAGAGGATGGAGCGGGTAACAGACCAGGCAGGGACTTCTTTGGGTTTTTTTCTGATCAGGAGTGCGAGCATGAATTTTACGATCAGGCCGATGACGACGGCTACCACCGCGAGGATGATATCCCATAGAAGGTTGGGGAGGTGGTCGAATTGGTCAAGAAATTGGTCGGGCATAGCCTTGCTGCTTAGTGTTCCCGTAAGTTACAAGCTTTAAGCCAGAAATTGGCGGGAGGAGGGATGGGGGCTGGCACGGGTTTTTCGGTGGATAAGGCAGAGGTTGTTAAAATTAAGAATTTGTGCGATAGAGGTTTAGGTTAATGGATGCCATCCCGGTTCCCCGGGATGGCTTTTAGTTAGAGTCCTTTTTTTAAAAATGAAGGAGTATGAATACGGGTATGGTATTGTCTCATAAGGCGTTGCTGCAGGTGGATCGCGACTATGAGAAGGCGGCTTCCGTTGTGCATCTGAGGTATGTCAGCGATAGCGGACCGGGGATCGGCCGGGTTAAGAGGGGAAAGGGGTATTGCTATCTTCTGGACGGCAAACCTGTCAAAGATGTGGAGGAACTGGGGCGGATCAAAAGCCTGGCGATACCTCCCTCGTGGACCAGTGTCTGGATCTGTCCTGCTGCTAACGGACATATTCAGGCTACGGGGCTGGACCTGAGGGGGCGGAAGCAGTACCGGTATCATGCGAAGTGGAATAGTTTGCGGACGGAGACGAAGTTTCACCGGCTGTATGAATTTGGAAAAGCCCTGCCGTTGCTACGGAAGAAGATAGATGCCGACATGCGGCAGAAGGAAGTGAACCAGGACGGGCAGAAGGAAGGGAGCGGGGACAGACAGCAGGCGTTGAGCAGGGACAGGGTTCTGGCGACGGTGCTTAGTCTGATGGAGCGGACCTATATCCGGGTGGGGAACAATGAGTATGAGAAGGCCAACGGGTCCTATGGTCTTACGACGTTAAAGAATAAGCATGTGGCGATCAGCGGGGACAGACTGGTGTTCTCTTTTCCGGGAAAGAAGGGCGTGCGTCATGATATCACACTGCGCAACAAGCGGCTGGCCCGTGCAGTGAGTCTGTGTAAGGAGATACCGGGGGCGGAACTTTTTCAGTATTATGCGGAGGACGGGACCAGGCATGGGATCGACTCGGGCATGGTCAACCAGTATATCAAGGACGCGACGGGGATGGATTTTACGGCGAAGGATTTCCGCACCTGGGCCGGAAGCCTGCACGCGTTGCGGGCTTTTGCTGAGCTGGGAGAGGCCTGCAGCGAGGCGGAGTGTAAGAAGAATGTGGTGGCGGTGTTCGATGCCGTGAGCAGGGAGTTGGGGAATACGAGGGCGGTCTGTAAGAAATATTATGTTCACCCCGGGCTGGTTCAGTTGTATGAGGAGAACAAGCTCAATAAGTATTTGTCCGATGCCGGGGGGACGGAAGAAGAAGTGTTGATGAAGATACTGCAGAAGTATATCCGCGTCAGTCCATTGGGGTAACGGAGTAGGTTGGTCAGTCCGTTGGGGTGATCGCGTTGCCGCCGTTGTTGCGGCTTTTTAGCTTCGTATAAAGAATGGAGTGTCGCTTGAAGTGGTATTTCTGGGGTTTGCCCAGGAGAAAACCTACTGCCTTGAAGCCGGGAAGTGTGTCGAAGATGATCTTGCAGATGGCGGTGACGGGCAGGGCGAGGATGAGGCCCGCGAGGCCCCAGAGCTTGCCGAACAGCAGCAGGGCGAAGACGGCGACGAGGGGATTGATGCTGACCTTGGAGCCGACCACATAAGGGGTAATGAGGTTGCCTTCGAGGATGTGTACGAAGAGGAATACGGCGAAGACGCCGACGGCATACCAGTAGGAATCTTTTGTGACGAGGGCGACGATGACGGGGAGGGCGGAGCCAATGAGGATGCCGATATAGGGAATGATGACCAGGAGGCCGCCGAGGAAGCCGAAGAAGAGGGGGATTCGATGCCGAGGATCCAGAGGCCGACCGAGTTGAGTGTACCGATGATACAAATGACTTTAAGCAGGCCGAGGAGGTAGTTCTGGATGACCTCGTAGATCTTTTGCAGGGTCTCGTCGATCAAAGATTTTTCGGATGATGCGAACACTTTGTAGAAAAATTCGAGGAAGAAGACCCGGAGGTACAGGAGGAAAAAACTGAACAGGAGGATGAGCACGAAGTTCGTGAGCAGGTTGCTCGTAAAGGTCATGGTCGAAGAGAAGTAGGTGCTGCTGTTGTCCAGCAATTTACCCAGTTGTTGGTGGATATGGTCAGCCTGAGCGGATTTCTCGATGTGGTAGCGTTGGGCGATGAAAGATTCGGCTTTGTCGCTGAGGTCGGAGATGCGCCGGATGAACTGGGGGGCCTGTTCGACGAGGTGTATGAGTTGTGTCACGACGACGCCGAGGAAGATCGCAGTCACGACGCCGGCTACGAGAATGGAGGTGAAAGCCGCGAGTCCCTTATGACATCCCCATTTTTCGAGGCGGAAGCAGATGGGGAAGAGCATGGAAGAAAAGATCAGGGAGAAAAGCAGGGGTACGATGACGTCGGCTGCCCATGAAAGGATGACAAAGCAGATGACCAGGATGATCAGGATCGAGGCGATGCGTAGCGGCGAGGCGAATTTGAGTTGGTCCAAGGTATATTCACAGATTTTATAAATGGAAAAGCCGGCCGGCCATTGGCGACCGGCTTTTGCTTAGGCACTTGCTCAGGCTCGCCTTATGATACCGAGTACCAGGGAGATGATCGCCAGTACGATCAGTACGTGGATGAGGCCACCTACGCTGTAAACAAATACGCCTAATAGCCATCCTATGATGAGTATTACCGCAATCAGATAAAGGAGTCCGCTCATAAAAAATGATTTTAAGTAAGTAAGGAATTTGATGTCTGTCCGTGGGTAGTATTGAAAAATGCTTGCCAATTTTTTAGGCGGCTGAAAATGGCTTCGGGGGCCGTTTTTGGGGAATAAAGTCTACATTTGGCCGCGAGTGTCTGGTCTCAATCTTGCTAATTCTTAGTGCATGAAGAAGAAGTTCAAAATCGGGTCGGTCTGGACTGCCATAAAGAAGGGGGCGATCGACTTCAATAACGACAACGGATTCAAGCTGGCGGCGTCTCTGTCGTATTCGATGGTCTTTGCGATGGGGCCGCTGGTCATCCTCGTTATCTCGCTGGTTGGGATCTTTTGGGGACATGATGCGGTGCAGGGGAGGGTATACGAGCAGATCAAAGGGATGGTGGGGAGTGCGGCTGCGTCGCAGATACAGGAGATCATCAAATATACGCTGCGGTCGAGGCATACGGTGGCAGGGGCGGTGTTCGGTGGGATCGTGCTGGTGATCGGCGCCACGGGGGTATTCACGGAGATACAGAGTTCGATCAACTATATGTGGTCGGTACAGGCCAAGCCGAAGAAGGGATGGCTGAAGCTGATCGTCAACCGGCTGATGTCTTTTTCCCTGATCGTCGGGTTTGGGTTCATTTCGATGGTATCACTGCTGGTCAATTCGCTGATGGATCTGCTGAGCGCGTGGCTGCAGCATTATTTCTCTCAGTTCACGGTCCTGTTCTTTTACTGGGTGAATCTGGCGCTTGTGCTGGCGGTATTCGTCCTTCTGTTCATGATCATTTTCCGGGTGCTCCCGGATGCGACGATCCGGTGGAAGGATGCCTTTATCGGGGCGGTATTTACTGCGTTGTTCTTTATGCTGGGGAAGGCGGGTATCGGGCTGTATCTCGGCCATTCCAATATAGGTCTGATGTATGGGGCTGCGGCGTCGATCATCGTTATACTGACCTGGGTATATTATTCCAGCATTATCCTTTATTTCGGGGCGGAGTTTACCAAGGCCTATGCGATGGAGCATGGGTATGGGATACGGCCGTCGTCGCAGGCCGTGTTTATCCTGAAAAAAGAGTCGAGAGAGCTGATATGAAAAAAGAGTCCGGGGACCGGCCTAGCTGGCCTTGCGTCCCTTGAGGCTGGCTTTCGGCTGGGACAACAGGTCTTCGCTCTGCCGGTGTACGACCTTGAGTTTGGGTTCGGCGATCTTCTTTCCTTTAGCCTTTGCTTTTATTAATTTGAGCAGTTCGTCGGTATAGGTGTCCTTGTATTTGGCGATGTCGAAGGGGCCGGAGAGCTGGTTGATGAGTTCGACGGCCATTTTCATTTCGGCGGGTTTGGGGTTGCCGGCGGGGACGTTGAGTTCGTCGGTGCCGCGGATCTCCTCGGGCCCAGCGGATTCGGCAGAGGACGAGGATATTCTCCATCGGCTTGATCAGGCAGAGGCCTTCCTTGTTGCGGAGGACGAAGCTGCCAAAGCCGACCTTGCCGGTCTTGTGGAGCGCTTCACGGAGAAGGGCATATGCTTTTGCCCCTGACTTGTCCGGTTCGAGGTAGTAGGGGGTCTCGTAGTAGATGCTGTCGATCTTTGTCTCTTCCACGAATTCGTTGATCTCGATGATCTTCGATTTTTCGGGGCTCGCCTTGGCGAAGTCTTCGTCGGTGAGGATGACGTACTGGTCGTTGAGCTTGTAGCCCTTGATGATGTTCTCCCATGCGACTTCCTTGCCGGTCTTTTCGTTGACGCGCTTGAAGCGGATGTTGGAATGGTCTTTTTTGTCGAGCATGTCGAGGTCAAGTTCGCTGCCTTGTACGGCGCTGTACATTTTGATGGGGATATTCACCAGGCCAAAGCCGATAGCCCCGGTCCAAATCGATCTCATAGTTTCCTTTTTTTATTGGTTTAGTAATTGTTATGCCAGGCACAACAATTGAATATTTTACAGGGAACTAAATAATCTTTTATGAAAAGACAATTTGTAGTTTTCATTGTGGGAGGGTTGCTGCTCGCGTCGACGGCGGCCCGTGCGCAGGAGCAGCAGACAACGACCGAGAGCAGTCTAAAGGCAAAGTTCGGGATAAAAGGCGGACTGAACCTGACAAATCTTTATGTCGCCGACGTGTCCACCGAGCATATGAAGGCCGGTTTCAACGCCGGGGTTTTTGCCAAATTGCCGGTGACCAGGGGTTTTTCCATCCAGCCTGAGCTGCTGTATAGCCTGAAGGGGGCGAAGGAGGATTATAACAATTTCGCGCAGGGTAGCGGCGAATACAGATTCAATCTGGGTTATATGGAATTGCCGCTGCTGGCTGTTGTGAACATCGCTCCTAATTTCAGTATTCACGCCGGTGGTTATGCGGCATATCTGGTGAATGCGAATATCAAGAATGTAAATGATCAGGGAACCGTGGTTGGTGCTACCGAGCTGAGTACGGGCGATTTTAACCGCTGGGATTTCGGTCTTGCCGGCGGCGCCGCTTTCGATATCGAGAATTTCACTATTGGCGCGAGGTATAATTATGGTCTTTCGCATATTGGCAAGGACGACAATCTGACCGGTGCGCTGACGAAGAATTCGAAGAATGCGGGGTTTAATTTCTATGTGGGGTTTGGATTTTAAGACATGATATTTTTGAGAAAGAGAAACCCCGCTGTCGCGGGGTTTTTTTATTGAGTCAGTTCCAGAGGCCTCGCACCTGAGCGACGGGTATGTTCATGAGTTCACGGTATTTGGCGACGGTTCGCCGGGCAATATTGTATCCTTTTTCCGCGAGAATAGCGACGAGCTGGCGGTCCGTGTATGGTGCTTTCTTGTCTTCGGTCTGTATGACCTCACCAATGATATTTTGGATGACCTTGTTGCTGATGTTGGTGCCTTCCTGGTTAACGATACCTTCGGTGAAGAGGTCCTTCAGCAGGACGGTCCCGAAGGGTGTCTCCGCATATTTGTTGCAGGTAAGGCGGGAGACGGTGGAGATATCTACTTTTACCTTGTCGGCGATGTCCTTTAGTTTCATCGGCTTGAGCATAAGGATATCGCCGTATTTAAAGTAGTCGAACTGCATATCCACGATGGCCTGCATGATCTTGAGCATGTTAGATTCCCGCTGCTGAATGGCGTTGATGAACCACTGGGCAGAGGACAACTTGCTGCGAAGGTATTGTTTGGTCGACCGGTCGGCGGTGGCGTTCTGTGCGGTCTGCTGTACCATTTCCATCCAGGACTGGCTGATATGCAGGTTAGCACTGCGTTGGCGGTAGAGGGCCAGTTCGAGGGTGTCGCCCTGGTCAAGGATCACGAAGTCGGGGAGGATGGAGGGGTTGGCCTGCATGGCGCTGGTCTCCGGGTTGAAGGGCCGGGTCCGGAGATGGGCCGAGGAGTTCGAGGACGATGCGGATCTCGTCTTCTTCGAGGCCCAGCTGTTTGCGGAGTTTGTCCAGATTGCAGCTGCGGAGGTCCTGGAAATGGTTGCCGAGGAGGGTGATGGCCATTTTGACGTCCGGTCTTTTTGTATTCATCCTGCTCAGCTGGAGGAGCATGTACTCCTGGAGGCTGCGGCAGCCGGCGCCTACGGGCTCGAGTTCGCGGATCAGATGGAGGGCGTTTTCGAGTTCGTCGGTCTCTATCCAGACCTTCCGTTTGAAGGACAGCTCTGAGGCCAGTTCTTCGAGGTCCTGTTCGAGGAAGCCGTTTTCGTTGATGGAGTCGATCAGGAAGTCGTACAGGTAGTATTTATCCTCGGGGACGTCGAGAAACCGGCATTGCTTTTTCAATTCTTCCCGAAAGTCGGGAACTTCGGCAATCGGTTTTTCCGGGACCTTTTCGGTGTTGATATAATTGTTGTACTCCGTCTTGTAGTCGGGGATGTCGTCGTAGCAATACTCCTCGTAACCCTGAAAGTCCTGGACAGCGTCTTTGGAGAACTTGTCGCCGAGGGCGTCGTCGCCGGAGCCCAGTTCTTCGAGGGCTGGGTTCTCGCTGAGTTCGTCCTGTATCCGTTGTTCCAGTTCAAGGGTATTCAGATGGAAGAGATTTAGCAATTCGATCTGTTGAGGCAGAATGGTGTGTTGCTGTTTTTGCGTTTGTACTTGCTTCAGCATGATACCCTGGTTTTAGAAATTGTAGTGGAAAGACGACAAATGAGGGACCAAAAGCTAAGTTGCTGGCTTCAAGGCGCAAAGCGCGGGCCGCGGTCAGGCGCCTGGGGAAAATCAGATACGGTCTTGTAGAAAAAAGGTTACAAATCAATTGACTGACAACGGATTCTAAAAGGATCCACCTAGCTTGAGCAAGTGTGGCTTTTGTGGTCTGTATTTTGCCAGGTTCCGGTATTAGCCTATCTTAAATATTATTCAGAATTACTATCTATGGGTACACGCCAAACCGCAAGTCCGAGGTCACTGCCCCGCCGGTTGGCGAGAATTGTTGGGAAAACCCTGTTGACGATCATTATAGTTGTGGTCATCGTGTTGCTGCTGGTGCAGACGCCGTGGGTCCAGAATATTGTTCGGGCGAAGGCGGAGACTTATCTGTCCCGGAAGCTGAATACGGCTGTGCGGATCGGCGGGCTAAGGATCAACTTTCTGCATTCGGTGACGCTGAGGGATGTGTTTGTCGGGGATCGCCGGCAGGATACGCTGTTGTCGGCGGGGCTGATCGATGTCAACCTTTATGTGCTGGGGCTTTTGCATAATAATCTTGATATCAAGCGGGTGGAGTTGGGGGATATAACGATGAAGATCCGCCGGGAGCTGCCGGATACCGCCTTTAATTTCCAGTTCATTGTGGATGCTTTTGTTGGGGGAGTTCTGCCCCGAAGGACACTGCGGCTTCGGCGCCGATGAAGATGGCGTTGCATGATCTGGTGATGAACCGGATCAGGATGGTTTATAAGGATACGGTTACGGGGAATGATGTGGAGGTGTTTTTGGGGCATAATGAGACGAAGCTGGATACATTGGATGTTGCCGGAGGGAGATATGGGGTGCCTTCTATTGAGGTGAGTGGATTGAGGGGGAGGGTTATTCAGGGGAGGCCGCTGACGCGGCCTGCGGCATCTTCGATTCCCGAGCCCCGCGAAGGGAACGGACGAGAAGGAGCGAGGGACGACGCTCCGACGAAGTCCTCGTCTGCGCCGCCTTTGTTGTTGAGATTAGGGAGGATTGGTGTGAAGGATAGTTATTTGGAGTATGGTAGTGGCGAGATGCGGGCGGAGGTGAAGGTTGGGGAATTGGCGGCGCAGGTGAAGAGGGTGGATCTGGAGAAAATGGGGTTTGAGGTGAGCAGGATAGAGGCGGATAGTACGGACTTACGCTATGACGACAATAGCCAGAAGAAGCAGAAGAGGGGAATGGACTATGCGCATCTGGCCGTGAAGGGGCTGGGGTTGAGTGCGGACAATTTCTCCTATAGCGCCGATTCGATCAGCGGGCATATCAGCAGAGGGGAGTTCAGCGAGCAGTCGGGTTTCCGGTTGGATCAGCTGCAGACGCGCTTCTTTTATTCGGACCGGAGAGTTTGGCTGAAGGACCTGCTGGTGCGGACGCCGGGGAGTTTACTACAGCGCGCCGCGGCGATGGAGTATGACTCGGTGATGGGGATCGTGAAGCATCCTGCGCGGACCAGGCTGGATGTCGACCTGGTGAACAGTAAAGTGCAGGTTCGGGATATACTGTATTTCGCGCCTTTTCTGGCATCACAACCGGCTTTTGCCAATCCCAGTGCGGTTTGGAATATCGATGCCCGGACTACGGGGACGCTGGATGTGCTGAATATACAGCGACTTCGGTTCAGCGGGATCCGGGACCTGCGGCTGGATGTTACCGGGAAATTGTTGCATCCGATGGATACGAGCAGGATCAGCGCCGACCTGAACATCCGTCAGCTGTCGGGCAGCCGGGATGCATTGGTGGGGTTGTTGCCCAAGGGGGTGTTGCCGGCGAATATCGAGGTCCCGTCGCGATTTGACCTGCGCGGGAAGGTGGCGGGGAACATGGAGGGGTTTCAGACCGATATGGTGCTGAATACTTCTTCGGGTATGGTGCGGCTGAAGGGGTATATGCGGCAGTTCAGGTCCGCCAGCAATGCGAGCTATGATCTTGTTCTGGACACGAAGGGGTTGAATTTGGGGAAAATTCTGAAAGACAGTGTGTATGGGGCTGCTACCGCGCATTTTACCGTGAAGGGTAAAGGATATGATCAGCATACGGCGAATGCCGTGTTTAGCGGGAGAGTGCATTCGGCTGTATACAGGGGTTACGCTTATGAAGGGGCTGCGATCGACGGGAGTCTGGCGGATCAGCACGCCGAGCTGAAGTCTTCGATCAATTCCACAGCGGTGCATTTTGAGCTGGAAGGGTCCGCGGACCTTTCGCGGAAGTGGCCGGCGCTAAAGCTGGACTGGCAGGTCGATACGGTGGATATGTTCGCCCTTCATCTTCTAAAAGATACGATGGCATTCAGGGGGCATGTCCACGCGGACTTTGCGGATATCAACCCGGATTCGCTGCAGGGGGATCTGAAGTTATATGGGGTAGGGGTGACCCGTGGCGTCCAGCATTTGTCGACGGATACGGTCTCGCTGGTGGCGAGTAGAGACAATGACATTCAAAATATTGTTTTACGGTCGGAGGCGGCGGATATCAATTGGAAAGGCAAATACAGGCTGACGGAGACGGGTGTGGCGCTGCAGCATGTGATCAACCGGTACTACCGTCTCAATGGATACAAGGATACTTCGTTTGCGGCGCAGGACTGGACGATGACGATGCATTTTCGACCTTCGCCGCTGGTGCTGGCGCTGATGCCTTCTTTAAAGAATACCGATAGCCTTGGGGGAATAATGGTCTTTAACAGCGACAGGGACGATCTGCGCCTCGATCTGCGTACGCCGCGGGTCGTTGTGGGCGGGCAGCGGTTTCACAATGTCGGCGTGCATGTGGCGACGGCAGACGGACAGCTGAATTATGCGATTGGGATGACGGACGGGAATGGCAGCGGGCTCGAGTTCTACCGGACCTCGCTGGGAGGGTATCTGAAGGACAATCACCTGGTGAGTTCGCTGGTACTGAGGGACAGGAAGGACAAGGAACGGTACCGGCTGTCGGGGCAGCTGGACAAGCTGGATGACGGGCTGAAGTTCGTGCTCAATCCGGATAGTCTGGTGCTGAACTATGATCGCTGGCAGGTGAACACCGCGAATTATTTTTATATGACTCCGCGGGTATTGTCATTCATGAGCTGGGTATTTCGAATAAGAGAGATTCGCTGTCTGTAAACAGTAACCCGGCGTCTCCGAACTCGCCTATCGATGTACGATTTGCGAATTTCCGGCTGGGGACGCTGACGCGGATGGCGAATCAGGATTCGTTGCTGCTGGACGGGACGCTGAACGGCCATGCGGTGGTGAAGGATGTGATGAGCAATCCTGTGTTTACGGCGGATCTTGTCATTGCGGGGTTTTCGTACCGGGCGGATACGGTGGGGGATATCGCGGTAAAGGTAAATAATGAAAAAGCGAATGCGTTCTCTGCGGATATAGCCCTGACGGGGAATAAGAACGACGTAAAGATACAGGGGGAATATTATACGGGTGAGGGGAGGATGGATTTAAAGGTCCTGCTGAACCAACTGAATCTGGCGAGTCTGAACGGGCCTGCTGCGGGCCAGGTGCAGGGGATGCGGGGATTTCTGAAGGGGCAGCTGGCTTTGTCGGGGACGCTGGACAAGCCGCTGTTGCGCGGCAATCTGAATTTTGACAGTGCGAGGCTGACGCCGGTGATCAGCGGGGAGCCGCTCGTGCTGTCGAATGACCGGATAGAGTTTGACGAGGACGGATTTAACTTCAGCAAGTTCCGGATGTCGGATTCGGCGGGGAACAAGCTGACGATCGACGGTAACGTGTTTACTAAGGACTACCGTAAGTATGGGTTCGATATGTCGCTGAACGCGGCGAATTTCCGGCTGGTGAATGCGCCTGAGTCGGGCAACCAGGAATTCTATGGCAAATTGAATATCGATGCGGCGATCAATCTGCAGGGGGATATGGTTTCGCCGAAGGTGGATGGCGACCTGCGGGTGAACAGGCAGACCGATTTCTTTTGTGTTGCCGGGGAGTGATCCGGAGGTGGTGGACAGACAGGGAGTGGTACGATTTGTCAATGCGCGTGGAGATTCGCTGGTGGATAAGTCAAAATTGGTGCATGTAAAGCATGCCGTTACGGGGGTGGACCTGAGTATGAATATATCGACGGACAGCAGTGCCGTATTTACGATGGTGGTGGATGAGCGGACGGGGGATCAGCTGACGGCGAGGGGGAGGTCAAATTTAGTTTTTGGCATGGACAAGAGCGGGAAGATGACCCTTACGGGGAGCTATGAGGTCGAGAGCGGTGCGTACAATCTTTCGCTGCAGGCGCTGAAGCGGAAGTTCGCTATTGTTCGGGGGAGTACCATCACGTGGACGGGAGATCCGTATTCGGCGACTATCGATCTGAACGCTACCTATACGGCGAACACGCCTTCCATCGATCTGATCGCGAACGAGATCGCCGGGCGGAGTCAGACGGATATCAACAAGTTCAAGCAGAAGCTGCCTTTTCTGGTCACGCTGAAGATGGAGGGCGAGCTGCTGAAGCCGAAGATCACGTTTGACATTACGCTGCCGACAAATTATTTATCGTTGTGGCCGGACGTGGACCAGAAGCTGCAGCAGATAAGGACGCAGGAGTCGGAGCTGGACAAGCAGGTGTTCGCGTTGTTGCTGTTGAACAGATTTGTCGGGGAGGACCCACTGCAGAGCCAGGCGGGAGGGGGAAGCACGCTGGGCAATATGGCTTTCCAGAGCGCGAGCCAGATACTGACCAATCAGCTGAACCAGCTGGCGGCGAGTTTGATCAAGGGCGTCGATATTAATTTTGACCTGAACAATCAGCAGGATTATAGTACGGGGACGGAGCAGGACTATACCGAACTGAATGTTTCGGTAAGCAAGCGGCTGTTCAGCGACCGGATACAGGTCAGCGTGGGCAGTAATTTCGACGTGCAGGGAACGGGGGCAGCGGGGCAGAGTGCGTCAAATATTGCGGGGGATGTGGCGGTGGACTACAAGCTGACCAAGGATGGCAGGTATATGGTGCGGGCCTACCGGAAGAACCAGTATGAGGCCGTCATCGAGGGGCAGGTGGTGGAAACGGGGGTAAGTTTCATACTGACCTTCGACTATAATCGTCTGAGGGAGTTGTTCGGAAAGACCCGGGACGAGAAATTGCAGGAAAGGACAATCAGTAAACCAGCAAAAAGCGCGGCATCAAAACAATGAAAATGAAAGGAATGAAACTATGGGTTGCCGGGTTGTGTCTAATGTTGTGTTTGTCGGCCTGTCACGAATCCAAATATTTGAGTGCGGGGCAGACCCTATATACCGGTAATGTGGTGAAGATAGAGTCGTCGGTCCCGATGAAGAAGAAAGAGAAGAAGGGGCTGAAAGATGAGCTGGGCGATCTGCTGCGGCCGAAGCTGAACGGCAAGTTCCTTGGCTTCCGGCTTAAGCTGTGGATCTACAATATTGCGGGCACGCCGAAGAAGGACAAGGGGTTCAAGCACTGGCTGAAGTATAAGGTGGGAGAGGCGCCGGTGCTGGCTTCGGAGTCGCTGATCAAGAAGAATGCGGACGTGCTGCAGAACCATCTGGAGAACAAGGGCTGGTTTCACGATACCGTGGTCACGGATACGAAGGTAAAGGACAAGCATCTGACGGCGACGTATACTGCGCAGATAGGGCCGCGCTATGTTATCCGGAACGTTAGTTTTCCGACGGATTCTACGGATCTGCTCGGGAGGACGATCGACAGTGTATGGAAGGGGGCGTTTGCCCGCAAGAGGCGTCGTCGTCCAAATGATACGCTTCGTCGGCGGTCGCTGCTGAAGCCGGGCGACTTTTATGACCTGGCGGTGATCCGGCAGGAGCGGGAGCGGATCGACGGGCGGCTGAAGAACCGCGGTTTCTTTTTCTTCAATCCGGATGATATTATCGTGAATGCGGATACTACGGTGGGGGGCCATAAGGTCGACCTGCGTCTGGATCTGAAGGACGAGACGCCGGATGCTGCTTTTAATGCTTATCATATCGGGCGTGTGGTGGTGTTTGCGAATTACGATATCCGGTCGGATACAAGCCTGAAACGGGCATATACGACACCGGAGGGATACCGTATCATCGACACGGCGCATTTTCTGCGGTCGCTGGTGTTCCAGAAGACGCTGGTGTTCAAGCCGGGTGATCTGTACAAGCGGGACGATCACAATCTTTCGCTGAGCAGGCTGGTGAGTCTGGGTGTGTTCAAGTTCGTAAAAGCCCGGTTCCAGCCGGCGTCGGAGGCGGATACGAATAGTGTGCTGGATGCCTATTACTATCTGACGCCTGGCGCGAAGAAGTCGATCCGGTTCGAGGCGTCGGGGTTGACGCGTTCGGACAATACGACGGGTACGGAGTTGTCGCTGTCGTGGCGTCACCGGAATTTTTTCCGGGGGGCGGAGTTGTTTACGGCGAGTATTTACGGCGGGCTGGAGGAGCAGTTCATCGGGCTGGGGCAGAAAGTGAGTACGAAGAGGGCGGGGGTGGACCTGAATTTGTATGTGCCGAGGATCATTTCGCCGTTCGACCTGAATACGAGTTCAGCTTTTGTGCCGAAGACGAGGATCAATATGGCGTATGATATTTTCGACCGGAGTTCGGAGTATACGCTGCGGTCGGCAAGGGGAAGTTTTGGGTATATTTTTAAGAACCGGCTGAATTCGGAGAATCAGCTGACGATACTGGGCATCAATTATGTCCGGCCGACACACATCGATCCGTTGTATCAGAAGCGTCTGGATTCGAATATTATGCTGGCGCGGGCGATCGAGAAGCAGTTCATCATCGGGCCTTCCTACAATTTCAACTATAATTCGCAGACGCGGGCGAACAGGCGGCTGAACAATTATTATTTCAACGGGACGGTGGATCTGTCGAACAATCTGATAGGTCTGGTGTCGGGGGCGAATGCGGAGAAGGGGAAGGTTCGGGAGCTGTTCAATGTGCCGCTGGCGCAGTTTGTCCGGCTGGAGGCGGATTTCAGGCATTATTTGCGATTGGGGCAGTATAGTCAGTTTGTTTCGCGGGTCACGGGGGGATTGGAATTGCGTATGGGAATAGTGTGGCGTTGCCTTTTATCAAGCAGTTCTTTGCGGGGGTACGAATGATATCCGGGCGTTCCGGTCGAGGGCGTTGGGGCCGGGGAGTTATTATGCGGGGAATCCGAATCAGATACCGTTGTTGCCGGATCAGCCAGGGGATATCAAGCTGGAGATGAATTTTGAGTATCGGTGTAAGTTGTTTTCGCTGGTGCGGTGGGCGGTGTTTACGGATATGGGGAATGTGTGGACGCGGAGGGCGGATAGTTCGAGGCCTGGTGCGGAGTTTACATCACATTTTTTGAATGATGTGGCTGTTGGGGTGGGGACGGGGTTGAGGTTTGATCTTTCGATCCTGGTGTTGCGGGTGGATGTGGCGGCGCCGGTGAGGTTTCCGTGGGTGGAGGGGGATAAGAAGTGGAATTTTCATGCGGTGACGGATATATCGAATATGGTGTTGAATCTGGCGATTGGGTATCCTTTTTAGTGTAGGGGTGGTGCACGCGGGGAGTGGTGGTTGAGGGGTGTGGCCGCGGTCACGCGGGGAATGAGTGGTTGAGGGGTGTGGCCGCGGTTGGCGCGGGGAATGAGTGTGGTTGACGCGGATGTGTGGCGACTTCTACAATTTGGGAAAGTTTTCCACGAAGTTTGGTAGTTGGGAAGGCGGGAAGGGACTCTGGGTGGGGGTTGGGGTTAGTATGGCATATTTTTTTAACGTCTTGCCGGCAGGGGACCCTGTTAAACGATCTGTTCCCAGAGTGCGGAGCTTTGGCGCCGGGCTTATCTGAGAATCTAAAGCGTGTGTTATGAAAGCGAATCTACCTGGGCGGGGGCCTCATTGGGGCCGTCTGCGAAAAACCTCCGGGCAGCAAAATCGGGTATTGAGTGTTCTGAACGATCTTATCCGTGTAAATATCGATCGTATAACGGCCTACGAAAAGGCTGCTCACGAGGAGATGAGTTCTGGTCCGGAGATCAGAGATGTTTTTTACCGGCTAGCGACGGATAGCAGGTCGTATGTGAATGATCTGCATGCGGAGGTGATCCGGATGGGCGGTGCGCCTGTGACGCAGTCGACGATCGCCGGCAAGTTGTATCTGCACTGGTTGAATGGTAAGGTCAATTTTGACGGGGAGACGCTGGTTAGCCGGTGTGCGGCCTGCGTACATGGGGAGGAGTTGATACAGCAGGTATACAGGCACGCGCTGGATAGCGGTGCGTTGCCCCGGAATCTGCAGGACCTGGTGGAGAGACAGCTGTGGTCGTTGGAGCGGGCGAGGGAGAGGTTGGTTAAGGTGGTAGGGGAGACTGGGGACAAGGACCGTGGTTGACGGTGGCTGGCGGCCGCGTGATGGCGGCTGGCGATAGCCCGGCGGCCAGGTGATGGTGTCGGGTTAGTGGTGTTTGAAGTACTGGATTTCCCGTTCCTGTTTGCGGGCGGCTTCTAGGGATTCGAAGGTGCCGAGGTTTTTGCGTTTGTTTGTCCGGGGGTCTATTTTTCTGGAATAGATGCGGTACTGCCCGGATTTAAGTTTACGTATCATAGTATATGTATTATAAGTGATTGAATCGTAAAGTAAACAGGACCCCGTAGAAACAGGGTCCTTGATCTTATTCTTTCAGGTTTATTGACATGGTATAGTATTAAAAAACTGTGCCAGATGGGTTTATCTCTCCTTTAGTTTGTGTAATATTTTCCTCATGCGGCGGTGGTCCTGTTAAACAGAAGAAATGATCTCTTGTTCTTTTTCACGCCACGGTTGTGCCTGATAATGAAAGATCGGGGATGAACGGGATGTGTAATTTCCGGATGGATGGGTTTGGGTAGTTGCAAGTGGTATTGAATTTGAAAAAATACTGTTAAAATAACTCCTTTATGCCGAATCCATCCGATATGAATTTTTTACAGGAAAAAATTCAGGATTTAAAGAATGCACTTTTTTTCAGCCAAAGCACTTCCCTTTCTGAGAATGGCCACCACTATCGTAACTGTCCTGAAAGTGGACGAATTGGGACAAATGTGGTTCTTTGTACCCAAGCCGCGGCAGGCGCTGTACGAGTTTGACAGGGAGTTTCCCGTCAAGCTGGAATTTTTAAAAAGGGGAGACAGTACTTCCTGCACGTGTTGGGCAAGGCGTATATCGTCGATGACCCGGAAGAGATCAACAATCTTGTCCATGATGATATCCGTGAGCTGGCGGCGAATCATCTTGTTCTGATAAAGGTGAGGATGTCGAAGGCAGATTATTTCGAGACTCCGGATCCTGCAAGGCATGCGGGCTGGTGGAGGGATCTGCTAGATCAGCTGCATTCGTGGATGTTCAATACCCGTCGTGGTTACCGGCCCTATCATCTTTCCGATACTTCTATGTCTATGTTCTCCTACCGCCCCGTAGCCTAAGCCCTTTTTATTCCTACCCGGAACCATGTTTGCCTGTCCTTCCTTTGAATTACCACCCTCCCCGTATCCTTTGTTCGTTGATGTTCCCTTGTCGGCTCGTGGGTTAGCCTATAGATTGTTGATTGTCTCGTCCTTGCCCGCGCCCGGCCTGAGGGTTTTGTTCTGACCTTGTTATAGTTGGCCCCGGATCCCCGGTGGTGTGAACCGCGTGGTTCACGCGGGGAGAGTGTTGTAAGTGGGGTGAGTTGAGATGTGGAGTGTGGAAGACCTGACGCGGGAGGTGGGATGTTGAGTATGGGTGACCCGGGAGGTGAGTTGAGGAGGGGTGACGCGGGAGGTGAGATGTTGAGTATGGGTGACCCGGGAGGTGGGATATGGAGTGGGGAGGACCCGTGGCATAGGTTTTGAGTTTTTGCTTGTAAAAGTTTTCAACTGAAAAACAGCCATTTATGAAAAATCTAGCAAAGTTTACACTGATGGGGTCTCTGGCAATCCTTTGTTTTAGCTGTGGTGGCAGCAGTTCTGATAGCACGACGCAGGCGAAGGACTCCAATAATGCGAAGATGGATAGCGCGGGAAGCGGCACGACGAATGCGACGCCGGCGATCCCTCCATCGGTCAGCAAGGGGGACCAGGATTTTGCGGTTAATACGGCCAATGCCGGTATGACCGAGATACAGGCGGGGCAGATGGCGCAGCAGAAGGGGATGGCGCAGGACGTGAAGGACTATGGGGCTATGATGGTGAAGGACCATACGGCGGCGGCCGATAAGTTGAAGATGATAGCCGCGTCCAAGAATTTGACCCTCCCAGCGACGCTGTCTTCGGATAAGCAAACCGATCTGGACGATCTTAACAAGAAACAGGGGAAAGATTTTGATAAGGCTTATATAGATATGATGATCTCTGACCACAAGAAAGTGATCAGCGCTTTTGAAGACGAGTCGAAGAACGGCTCGGACGCTGATATCCGTGGTTTTGCTGACAGCACGCTGCACGTGTTACGTCATCATCTCGACGAGGCAGAGAAATGCCACAAGATGATGAAGAAGATGTAATTGTTCAAATACCAGCACCGTGAAAACCTTTACTTATGAGGGGTGGGATATTTCCCACCCCTTTTTGGTATGTGAGCGGTCGGCCCCCGTGGATTTATGAGCGGGAATTGGGCGTTTTACTCTGTCCGGAGGCTTTCGGCGGGGTTGGCCCTGGCGGCGCGCATGGCCTGCCATCCGACGGTGAACATGGCGATCAGCGCCGCGACGATTCCTGCGGTGAGGAATACGACAATATTCAGGGATATATGATAGGCAAAGCCCTGGAGCCAGCGGCTGGTTGCGAACCAGGCCAGCGGGATGCTGATCGCGGACGCGAGAAGTACGGGTTTGATCAGGTCTTTGGATACCAGCAGCACGATCCGGGTAACGCTGGCGCCGAGAACTTTCCTTACTCCTATTTCCTTTGTGCGCTGTCCGACGCTGAAGGTGACCAGGCCAAACAGGCCGAGGCAGGCGATCAGGATGGCGAGGGCGGTGAAGGTCAGCAGGAGGCTGCCCTGTCTTCTCTCGGCGGCGTACTGCCGGGAGAAGTTGTCGTCGAGGAAATGGTATTCGAATGGGGTTGTTGCGTCCCATTTTTTATAAACCGATTCAATGTATTGTAAGCCCTGTGTGATCCGGCTGCGGTTGAGACGGACGCAGAGGTTATCTTCTTCTTTTCTTACGGGCGGCATTTGCAGCACGAGGGGTTGGATGGTATGCTGCAGGCTGTAGATGTTGAAGTCTTTTACTACACCGATGATCGTGGCGAATTGGGTCTCGCCGCCGTTGTTCGGCCATTGTACTCTTTTTCCAATTGCGTTGGCCCATCCGAGTCTGCGGGCCAGCGTTTCGTTGATAAGTATGGAATGGAACCGGTCGGTTGGCTGGGTTGCGGAGAAATTGCGGCCTGCTGCCAGCCCTATCTGGAGCGTGGGGAGGTAGTCGGCGTCGACGTAGAAGGTCTGGACCTTGACGGGTGTGGTGGTGTTTTGTTCAAAATAGAGCGCCGTGGAACCGATATCGTTGTTGCCGATGGGGTTGCCCGCGGCGGCGGCGGCCTGGACGGAGGGGTCTTTTAGCATCTGTTGTTTGAAGTCTTCGATGTGTTCGCGGACGTCCCTGTTGGAAATATGAAAGGAGAGGACCTGGTCCTTGTTGAAGCCAAGGTCTTTGTGCTGCATGTATCGTAACTGAAGATAGATGATGGCTGAGCCTGCGATCAGGAAGACGGTGACGACGAACTGGAAGGTGACCAGTGATTTGCGGAACAGGATCGTTCCGGAGAGGTCGCCCTGCTGCCCTTTGAGAGAAGGAAGAGTATGGAAGCCGGACAGGAACGCCGCGGGGTATGCGCCGCCGAGCAGGCCTGTGGCGAGTGTAAAGGTTATGAGGATCGTGATGGTTCTCATGGCGCCGAATTGCCAGAGGCTGAGTTCTTTCCCGGACAGTGTATTGAATGCGGGGGTCAGGAGGGTAGCCAGCACTGTGGCTATTGCGGCTGCGAGGAGGGTGAAGAAGACGGATTCGATAAGGAAGAGGATTGCCAGTTGCCGGCGGCCGGAGCCGATGACCTTGCGAACGCCAATTTCTTTCAGGCGGAGGGAAGACCTTGCGGTGGCCAGATTGATATAGTTGATAATGGCTATGATGAGCACCAGAAAGGCGATGGCGGAGAAGAGCCAGACGTATCGGACGTCGCCGTTGCGGGCCATTTCGTAGTCGAGGTGCGAATGCAGGTGGATGGACGTCAGGGGCTGTAGCTCCATGGCATACTGGGTACCGGGCTGCATGCGGGCTTTGAGGTGTCTGTCGTAGAATCCGGCCAGTCGGGATTGCAGGGCGGCGGGATTGGCGTCTTTTTTAAGAAGAATGTATGTATACAGATACGAGTTGAGGCTGTTGTCGGTGGGCGGGCTCAGCCAGCGGAGCGCGCTGAAGGATAGGTGCGAGTTCGCCGGCAGGTCGTGCATGACGCCGGTGACTTTGGAAGGGAGTTGGTTGTCGAGGATGATGGTTTTGTTGAGGGCGTCTTCCGCCTTGCCGAAGAGTTGTTCGGCGAGGGTTCGGGTCAGGACGATCGATCCCGGGGTGGAGAGTGCGTTTTGGGCGTCTCCGTAGAGGAAGGGGAAACCGAAGATCTTCAGCAGCGAGTTGTCCACCGCGAAGATGTCATTGCGCTGGATCTTTTTATCGCCATAGACCAGGGTGCCTCCGCCTTCGGCGTCGATGCGGGCCGCGTCCCCGATCTCCGGATAGTCATTGAGCAGGGTTGGCGCAAAAGAAGATGGCGTGATGGCCAGGTTGAAGCTGTTGCCGCCCGACTGACCGGAGTGGGTGACCCGGTAGATGCGGCTGGCGTTGGGCGGGTAACGGTCATAGCTAAGCTCGTCGGTGACGTAGAGGGCCATGAGCCAGAAGACGGCGAGGCCTGTGGCCAGTCCGATGATATTGACGGCGGAGTAAATCTTGTTCTTGCGAAGGTTGCGCCACGCGATGAGAAAATAGTTCCTGATCATGAGCTATGTGTTACCGGTTGCATGCCAATACTATAAATATATGGAATACAGCTGGTTGCGGCAAATGATCGGATCTGGGAGGTACGGTAGCGGGCAGTTTGTGTACGTTAATGATACAGTGACTATGTGTTCCAGCCGTAGAGGAAGTAGTCGTTGTCGAAACTGCCGTCGTCATACAGATTGATCATGGCGTATCCGTTGCCTGTCTGTTCGTGGATGCCTTTCCACCAGTTGCCGCTGACGGCCCCATTACTGATAAAGGAGATGCCGTCGTATTTGATCTGTTCGTAGAGGTGGATATGGCCGCTGAGGCAGAGTTTGACGTTCTTATACTGGTTGAGGAGGGCGAGGATCTTTGCGGAGTCGGTGTGCATGAGGCCGCCGCTGACGATATAGCCTTCTTCTCCTTTTGACTGGGCCATCGATATAACGGCGGCGGACAGGATGGGAACGTGCGAGACGACGATTATGGGAGTTGTGGATGGCGTGCTTTGGAGGTCTTTTTGCAGCCAGGCGAACTGTTCGTCGTCGAGTTTCATGGTATACCAGCTGCCGTCGGATTTTGGCTGGACGCTGTCGAGCATGATGAAGTGCCAGCCGGCTTTGTCGTAGCTATGGTAGGGGCGTTCGAGGCGCATTTTTTCCAGCGCGAATTTTTTTCCGTAGAGGGGGTCGCTTTTTTCGCCAATGCCCCAGCAGTCGTGGTTGCCGATGCAGTATTCGATGGGCAGGGAATTCTCTTTTTGAAGACTTCGTGCCAGAGGTTCCACTTGAAGGTTGACGCGATCCTTTGTCTGTTTGAGCGAGTCGAATACGCAGTCGCCGCTGTTGAGGATGAAGGAGGGGGCGTCGGACTGGCCCTGCAGGTGGTGGAGGCAGGCGGCGAGGCCTTCGGCGGCGCGGAGCTCGGGCTGGATATGGATGTCGGTGAGGTGGGCGAAGCGGAGGGTGCGCTTTTTGGCAGTGGTGTGTCCCGCCGGTTGGGGTTGACCGGTAGTTGGTGAGGCCAGTGGTGGTGAGGGAGGGGGTGAGGCCGAGGAGGCCAAGTTGTTTTAGCAGGTTCCGACGATTCATTTGTAGTTGGTTGATCGGCAAATTTAGGGGAGAAGGGGTGTGGGTGGGATTAAGGAATTGTAAATCCTTTTGGGCGTTGTTTGTTGTAGGGCGTGGCGTCCTCGGAAGGCCTTTGCGAAGGCGAGGAGTCGGGCTTCGCCGAAGAGGTGGCCGATGAAGGTGATGCTTCCGGGGGTGCCGTCCGAGTGGTAGCCGACGGGGAGGGTGACGGAGGGGTGGCCGGTGAGGTTGGTGATGGCGAGCTGGTCGCCGGTTTCGGGGGAGCGATGATGACGTCGTATTGCTGGAAGAGGGTCGATATGGTGTGCTGGATGGCGGAGCGCATGCGGGCGGCGTTGACGTATTCGACGGCGGGGATGAAGCGGGCGGTGCGGAAGGTGTTGGGCCAGCGGTCCTTGTTCTGCTGCACCATCTGGTCGTCGGCGCCGGTGCGGGTCAGCATGTCGAAGGCGGCTGCGGATTCGACGCTGATGATCAGGCTCAGGATATCGTTGCCGTGGAGGTTCTCCGGGAAATTGAGGGGGGTGATGCGGGCGCCGAGTTTTCTCAGGATGCTGATGGTCTGTTTTTCGGGGCTGTCGTCGGGGAGGGAGTCGATGGAGTTACTCGTATAGGCGATCCTCAGCTGAGGGATATTTGTTTTTCCGGTGTAGTTGAAGGGCATGGTTCGGGAAGAGGCGTCGGCGCTGTCGCGGCCATGGATATACGCAAATACGTAGGCTGCGTCTTCGGCGCTGCGGCAGATGGGGCCGACCTTGTCGGAGCTCCAGCAGAGCGCCATGCAGCCGGTGCGGGCGATGCTGCCGAAGGTGGGGCGAAGGCCGGTGGCGCCACAGCGCATGGAGGGGTCGACGATGGAGCCGTAGGTCTCTGTTCCGATGGCGAAGGGGACGAGTCCGGCAGACGTGGCTGCTGCCGAACCGGCGGAAGCTGCCGCCGGATCCTGTCGAGGGCTTCCGGGGGTTGCGGGTCAGGCCGCCGAACCAGACGTCGTCCATGGCGAGTTCGCCGAGGGAGAGTTTGGCGACGAGGACCGCTCCGGCGTCGGCGAGGCGCTGGGCCACGTAAGAGCTGTATTCGAATGTCTGTTCTTTATAGGGAGGCGTCCCCCGGTGGTGTGGGAGCCTTTTACGGCAAAGAGGTCCTTGATCCCATAGGGGATGCCCTGGAGGGGACTTTTGATGATGCCTTTTGCGAAATTGGCGTCTGCCCTGCGGGCCTGGGCGAGGGCGCTGTCCCCGGTCAGTTCGATGACGCAGTGGAGGACGGGGCCGAATCTTTTGAGGCGCTGCAGGTATAGTTGGGTCAGCTGGACGGAGCTGATCTTTTTCTTTTCAGGAGGGAGGCCAGTTCGGGAATCGAACAGAAGGCCAGTTCGTTGGGGTCGGCGGGCAGGACGGTTTCGGAGGGGATGTTCCAGGAGATCTTTGTCTGCTGGCGTTCGTAGGGGGTGCCGGGGATCAGCGGATCGAAATTCATGCTGAGGGGGATATCGTTGCGCAGGTAGTGTTCGTGGAAGTACCGGTAGATGCGCAGGTGGTCTTCGAGGCCGCTCAGAATAGAATCCCTTTTGGGGGAGTAAAGCTGAGGTCGTAGAGTTGCTCGGCGCCGGTGAGTTGGGTCAGGCGGGCGGAATCGGTGGCCGGGGAGGGGCTTTGTGGCTGGGAGAACAGGGTTTGGCCGGCCAGGAGGAGCAGGGTGAGGGCCGGGAGGTATTTTTTGAGCTGCATGGCGGATGAAGTGTTTTGGTCGTTCAAATTAATGAAGTATTCTGTAACATTCTTAATTTCCTGTCGTCATCAATCGGGAATGTCAATCAAAGTTTTTAAAGAGCAAATTTTACCAATGAAGGACAGGCTGTTCCGGATGGCCTTCCGGCTGCTGCAGAATGTACAGGAGGCTGAAGACTCCGTGCAGGATGTGATGGCGGGCGTCTGGGCCCGGCGGGAGCAGTGGGGGGAATGGAAGAATATCGGGGCATATTGTATGACGGCGACGCGGAATAATTGTCTGGACCGGATCCGCGGGCGACGAAATGTGGCGGTTCAGGAGGACCGGGCCCGGCAGGTCAGCAGTCCGGAGAGAGATCCTTACGAGAAGATGATGGATAAGCAACTAATAGAAAGAATACGGCAGTGCATGGATACCCTGCCGGAGAACCAGCAGCAGGTGGTCCGGTTGCGGGAGATGGAGGGGTTTACCTATAATGAAATTGCTGAGGTATTGCAGATGACGCTGGATCAGGTGAAGATCAACCTGTTCAGGGGGAGGAATGCCATTAAAAAATTGATATTGGAAAAAGAAGAGATATGGAAAACGAAGAAATAAGGGTATTGCTGGAGAAGTACTGGGCGGCGGAGACCACGCTGGACGAAGAAAAGAGGATCGCCGACTATTTTCGGGGCGGGGAGGTCGATCCCTCGCTGGAGCCGTATCGCGCCTTTTTCGACTATATCGGAGAAGAGGCGGCGGTGGTGGCGCCGGAGGGGTTTGAGGAGCGGATGCTGGAGAGGTTGACGGAACGGGGACCTGTGGTTAGGCGTATAAAGTTCGGGTATGCTGCGGCTGCCGCGATAACGGTGTGTATCATCAGTGTCTTTCTGGTGGTGAAGCAGTCGGGCGCGGGTGAGATAACCGATACCTATGACGACCCGGAGAAGGCGTTTGCCGCAGTGCAGCGCGCGCTGCTGGTGGCGTCGTCGCGCATGAACGAGGGAGAGAAGATCACACAGAAAAATATGCATCGTCTCAATAATAATTTTAACGCGTATGAACAACTTAAATAAACGGATACTTTTTTTGCCGCTGTTGATGCTGGGGACCGGCGTATTTGCACAGGATGATGCGATCGGGAAATTTTTTGGAAAGTATGTAGAGGACAGCAGGTTTACGGTGGTCTCGATCAGTCCGAAGATGTTCAGGCTGATGTCGAAGGTCAGCTGGGATTCTATTCCGGCCGATCTGAAGCAGACGGTGAGCCGGCTGACGAGTCTGCGGATCCTGTCGACGTCGACCACGCCCGCGGCATTTTATAAAGAGGCGATGGCGCATATCGACCGGAAGGAATATGAGGAGCTGATCACGGTGAGGAGCAGTAAGGACAATGTGCGATTTATGGTGAAGGAGGACAACGGAGTGGTACATGAGCTGCTGATGGTAGCGGAGGATGACGATGATTTTACGCTGATGAGTTTTGTGGGGGATATCGACCTGGACAAGTTGTCGCGGCTATCGTCTGATATGGGGATAAAGCGACTGGACGGTTTGAAAAACGCTAAACATAAATAAAATGAGAACCATTATTTGTTCGCTGCTGGTGTTCGGCGCGCTGAGTGCGTGCGGGCAGGACGTAAGGATCGATTCGCGTCATCGGCTGACCTCGCTCAACTGTAATATGATCGATGCCGGTCATGGGGAGGAGCTCGCAAAGCTGTCGCTGGAGGTGAAGAAAGCCAATTTTGACGAGCTGTGTTCGGTCCGTAAGGGGAAGGGGAGATTTCAGCTGTTATCGAAGGATGGAAAGGGCGGTTCGAAGGAGATCGTTTGTGTGGTTGTGGGGGATGAGGGGAATGGTATTTTTCTACGGCTGGGCCTGACCGAAACAAAAAAGAAGCCTGACGATCAATGAGTAAACCTACGTTGACTATTGTCAAAAATTATTTCGGCTAAGGGTTTTTGCTTATATGGTCATTGTGTTTTGTAAAGAATTCCATATATCTTGTCATTCTGTAGCCTGTCTGGCTAAGGCCTTCCTGTAGCTTTCCTGGAATTAGACCTTTCTCTTTGTAATTCAATAACTTAATGACAAGAAATTATGATCAGGATTCTATTAGCTGATGACTTTACCATCATCAGAAAGGGGGTCAGGCAAATATTAACCCAGGCGTATCCAAACGCGGAGATTGAGGAGATCGAGGAGGGGGAGGAGTGGACGGAAAAGCTAAAGCGCAGTCCATGGGATATGATCATATCCGATCTTCCGAGTGCTGACAGGGGCGGATGGAACACGCTGGCGCAGATCAAACAGGATTTTCCGGGTTTGCCCGTGCTGATACTAAGCCTCTATACCAAGGAGCACTATGCGCTGAGGGCGTTGCAGGCGGGGGCATCGGGGTATGTGGGAAAGGATGCGGCGCCGGATGAGTTGCTTTGGGCCGTGCGGCAGATACTGGCGGGGAGGAAATATCTGGCTATTCCGTCCAGTCATAATTAGGTGGAAGGGGGTCTTGTAAAATCCCCTAAATTTAAGGATGAAAAATCCACCACTCCACAACGATTCAAGACGTAATTTTTTGAAGAAGGGAATGCTGGCTGCTGCCGGCGTTTATATTTTGCCCCGCCACGTATTGGGGGGAAGGGGTATACGGCGCCCAGCGATAAGGTCCGGCTGGGCTGTATCGGCATTGGGGGAAGGGAGAGAGCGATATCAATTACCTTTTTGGAACGGGTAAGGCCGATATCGGCGTTCTCTGTGACGTCGACGACAGGAGGGCTGCCGTTATCCGGCAGAAGTTTCCCAGCGCAAAATACTATAAAGACTACCGGGAGATGCTGGACAAGGAGCACAAGCACCTGGATGCCGTGAGCATTTCCACGCCCGACCATATGCATGCGGTCATCGGAATGGCGGCGATGCAGCTGGGGAAGCACGTGTATATCCAGAAGCCCCTTGCACATGATATCTATGAGACGCGGATGCTGACACAGGGCGCGGCGCGTTATAAGGTGGTGTCGCAAATGGGCAACCAGTGGCGGTTCGGGCGACGGCGTCAGGCAACTGGTGGACTGGTACCGGGCGGGGGTCATCGGTGATGTTTCGGAAGTGTTCTGCTTTACCAACCGTCCCGTGTGGCCGCAGGGTATTCAGTGGCCGGCGCAGAAGGCGCCGGTGCCGGGGGAGCTGGACTGGAATCTGTGGCTGGGAACGGCGCCTTATAAGGATTATGTTGACAACCTGGTGCCCTTTAACTGGCGCGGGTGGTGGGACTATGGTACCGGGGCGCTGGGGGATATGGGGTGCCATATCGTCGCTCCAGCTTTTCAGGTGCTGGGGTTGGGTTATCCGACCGAGGCGGAGTGCAGTGTGGGAAGTGTTTATGTAGGGGAGTTCAAACAGGGTTATTTTCCGGATAGTTGTCCGCCGTCGTCTCATATCACACTAAGATTTAAGGGCGCGCCGGGCAAGCCGGACGTGAAGCTCCACTGGATGGACGGCGGGATACAGCCGGAGAGGCCGGAAGAACTGGGGCCGCAGGAAGTGTTTGGGGACGGGGATAACGGCACGTTGTTCATCGGTACGAAGGGTAAGATGATGTGCGGCACTTATGGCCGCGATCCTAAGTTGCTGCCGACTACGCGGGTGGAGACGGTGCCGCAGACGATTGCGCGGGTGCCGGGCGCCGATATTACCGGGCATTATAATGCGTGGCTGGAGGCCTGTATGGCGGGTTATGGCAGTGAAAAGGAGAAAGCGCTCAGTTCCAATTTTACGGTAGCGGGTCCGCTGACGGAGACGGTGCTGATGGGGAATCTGGCTATCCGGAGCTATGATGTTCGCAGGCCGCGCGCGGACGGGAAGTTCGACTACCCGGGAAGGCATATTAAGCTTCTCTGGGATGGGGCGAATATGAAGATAACCAATTTCGATGAGGCGAATCAATTTGTTCGTCGCACGTATAGAGAGGGGTGGAGCCCTGGGGGTGTAGGTAGGTGGAGTTTCGTGACTATGGCCCGGGGCTGATGGCGGTCCAGCCCCCGTCTACAATGAGGGTTTGACCGGTGATATGTCTTGCTTCGGGGGACACGAGGAAGAGGATGGCGGAGGCGATGTCGTCGACGCTGGCGGGACGGCCCATTGGGGTGAGGGCAGACCAGGTCTTTTCGTAGGCGGGGTCTTCGGCTGTGCGTTCGGTCAGGGTGGCTCCCGGCGCTACGGTGTTGACGTTGATGCCGTAGGGGAGAGGTCGATGACGAGGTTGCGGGCCAGCATTTCGAGGGCGGCTTTGCTCATGCCGTAGGCTGCGAGGTGTTGGTGGGCCTGGTGGCCTGTTACGGAGGAAGTGAAGAGGATGCTTCCGCCCTGTTGTTGTTTGCGCATCTGCAGGGCGGCGGCCTGTGTGAGGAAGAAGGTTCCGGCCTGGTTGAGCTGCATGACACGGGAGAAGGACTCGGGTGTATAGGGAGAAGAAGTCGCCGAACAGGGTAAGGCCGGCGTTGGCGATGACGATGTCGAGGCGGCCGAATTCGTTGACGCAGGTGTCGACGAGGTTACGGGTGAAGGGGATGTCGGCGGCGTCTCCGGGTAAAGAAATACAATTGGCGCCGAGTGTTGCGGCGGCGTTGTTGGCGAGGGTAGGGTCAGCGTCGTTGAGGATGACTTTTGCGCCGCGGGAAAGGAGGTGGCGGCAGATGGCGAAGCCGATGCCCTGGCCTGCGCCGGTGACGATAGCGGTCTTGCCGTGGAGGGGGTGGGGTACCAGGTTTGACTGGTTGGTGGTATTCGTATTCATGGTTTATGCCTCCTGGTCGAAATAGATCTTATAATAGTGTTTCTGCAGGCCGTCGTCGTAGCCTTTTTCGATGAGCTGGCGGTCGCCGTGGATATAGATATGAAAGTTCTTGTCCAGTTTGATCACGCTTTTGAATACCCGCGCCTGCTTCTTCACTGCGTGGGTTGAGATCTCGAATTCATTCCTATCGCCCATTTCGTTGGACTGCCGGTGTTGCTGGTCGTAATTCCTGAACGAGTTGATGAGGTCTTCGTGGTGGAGGACCTCGGTCTCGAATTCCGATTTATTAAAGTTACTGTGTGTTTTGAAATAGTCCATGCTCCGGTTGAGGATGTCGATCTGCTCCGTTTTGGACACTTCGAATTCGTCGGGCATGTGTTGCGTGACGTAATTCTTAGTCATGGAAAGGAAGTCCTGGGTGTGGAGGAAGGCGTTCTGGCGGATCATGACGCTGAGGAATTTGTCCTTCCAGTACTGTGCTTCTTCGCCTTTGCCATTGGAATCGAAGATGAGGAGTTCGAAGCCTTTGTCTTCTTCCAGTTGGAGGATGAGGCAGCCTTTGTCGAGTCGGGATAGTTCGACGCCTTCTTTTAGCTGGAGGTCGAGGTCGTCCATGCTGGGGATGAGGTCGGCGAAGAGCGTTTTTGTTTCGGCTTTGAAGAGGCCGATGGCGTTGACGGACTGTTCGTCGATGATGACGTTGCTAAAGCTGGCGATATAGAGTTCGCCGGGTTTGATCTTTGGGTGTACGGATGCCTCGAAGAGGTGGGACGCTATTTTTACGGAAGCGTCGTAGAATTCGGCGGGTTCCTGAAAGAGGCGGCTGCTAAAATTATAAACTTCGTTGAATTCGAGGGATGACGGGTGGTGGAAGGTGTAGCGTTCGTGGCAGTTGCTGAATTTTTCCAGCAGGGCTTCGCGCATTTTTTCCCGGAGCTCTATGTCGGTCTTTTGTTCCTGTCTGGAAAGTAAAAGGGCGCCTCCATTCTGTTTGTTACCGGTATAGTGGACTATGAATCTCTCTAAAATCGCTTCTGTCAGGATCATGTGAAAAAGGGTAAAGATATTATTAGTTTGCCGCAACTTTTTGTTGGAATATTGAGAAGGGTGACAGGTCGACTATATGAGACATTTTTATTGGTAACCAAATACATACGCAATAACATTATGGGTCATAGCAAAATTATTACGACTATTTATACAATAAAATAGGTTTTAACCCATTTATAATAGATAGCGTAATTAGTATTAATCCGATAACCTGAGAAAACCCGATATAAAACCCAATTATTTATGAAACCCAAACCTTACACAACCTGTAGAACCTTCCCGACTACTTCTTCAAAATGACATATAGGTCAAAATAGTACCGAGTACTATGAAGGTCCCTCCGGGGGCCGATATTCCCTCCTATATACAAGATTGTTGTCCTGGACATGGTGGTTACCGTGCTAGTTGTGTTTGGTGAAATTTCCGTATGCTATGACCTCGTGTATGAAAAATAAAAAAACATGCGATTGGCGTCTGGCCCGTTTGATGCCCCTCCTGGCGGTGTGGGTGTGGATGATGCTGGGTTTTTCCCTACCGGGCAGGGCGGAGGGGGTGGGGGACCGACCAGTTGCTTACCAGGTGGTCCTGACACCTATCAATAATAATGCCGTTGCGGGAAGTGGCGTGAATGACGTGGTGCGGATACAGGTGTATGATGTTACCAATCCGGCCAGTCCTGTACTGCTGCCCAATATCCAGCTGAGTATAACGATCGCAGCCTCAGGCGTGCAAAGTACGCCAAGCACCAATGGTTCGGGCTATTATGATTATGGCTTATCCAGCAATTTCGTGCAAACGAAGGAGATCGATGTGCAGGTGAAGGGCGACGACGGCACGATGGTGCCGATAAATTTTACCTGGGTCGCCGGTATTCCCGATAATTCGAGCAGTTCTGCCACGAAGCTCGTCGTGGATGTGCCGACTGCGCCGGATGATGGAAATACTCCTACTACGATCCATGCGCATATTGTAAACACGTTCGGCGCCGGCTATCCGGACCTGCCGGTAACCTTTACCGTAGTTGGCGGGACTGCAAAGGGAACGGCGGTCGTCAAAATCATCAACGGGACAACTGATAAGTATGGAGACGCTATAATCCAGATCACCAACATGAACCCGGGGACGGTTATATTTACCGCGACCTATACTTATGGTGGTGTGGAAGTCCCTATTACGAACAACAGTCCGGCGACGGTGACTTTTGTCGACAAACCCGACCCAACCAATCCCGCTACGCAGCTGATCGTGGATGTACCGAAGGCGCCTGCCGACGGTAACAGTACCACGACCATACATGCGCATGTTGTCGGCACCAATGGTCAGGCGCTGCCGGGGTCGAAGGTGGTATTTACGGCGACCGGCGGGACGGCTTTCGGGACGCAGATCGTCGTAGTTATCGGTACGGGGTATACGGATGCCAACGGGGATGCGTACATCAATATCAAGAACTCGCAGTGGGGGACTGTGACCTTCACTGCGACGGCCCAGACCTGGTCACTCCTACAACCTATCCGATTACCAATGGTAGTCCTGCAACGGTGACCTTTACTTCTGTGACGCCCGACCCGACCAATCCACTGACGGCGTTGATCGTGGATGTTCCGACGGCTCTTGCGAATGGGGGGACGGCGACTGTACACGCACATATCGTTGGCACCGATGGCCAGCCGATGCAAGGCGCGAAGGTTGTGTTCACGACCAGCGGGGGAACGGCTAACACGACGGCGGTCGTTGTCGTAGTTGGCACGGGGTATACCGACGCCAACGGGGATGTCTTTATCAATATTACGAATCCGAACGTCGGAACGGTAGATTTCACCGCGACGGCTCAATATGGTAGCGGTCCGGTCGTGCCGGTCACCAATGGAAGTCCGGCAGAGGTCAATTTTGTCGTGGGTCCTCCCGATCAGAACCACAGCTATTTTATCGTGACACAGGACTATCAGCTGGCGAATGGCCAGGCGCAGGATATCGTGACGGCTTATCTGTTCGACGCGCAGGGGAATCCGACGACAGGGAATGTGAACTTTGTGGTGGGAGGCAGTGCGACGCTGAAGGTAAAGACGGTGGTTGGCAATGTCGTGACCGCGGTGTTTATCGATTTCAATCCCGAGAATCCGCAGGTGACGGGGACCACGGACAATGGCGTGGTGCTTTATGATAAGAACGCGCCTGCAAATAATTATGTAACTATTCATTTTGTCGTCGGTGCGGCTGTTCCTGGTGATCCCAGCGGCGGCGGTACGGGGGGTACTCCTCCTGGAAATGGGGGTAATCCTCCCGGTGGTAATAACGGCGGTGGTTCGGGTGGTCCCGGAACCAATCCGGGAGGTGGAAATGGCAATAATTCCGGACCGTCCGATAACAACGGGTTTACGCATCTGTTCGTGAGCCAGGATTACAGGCTTGGCGATGGAAACGGGCAGGACAGTGTGATCGCCTATATCACTGACGCGTACAAGCATCCGTTAAAGGGAGAGCATATTCAATTCATCATACAGTTGCTGCCTACCTCGGGTACGGCGACTACCACTGCTGCGTTCACGATCAGTCCGCTGGATGTGGTCACGGATGACCAGGGCATGGCGAGGATAGCGCTGACGAGCACGAAGCCGGGAACGGTATTCGTCAATGCGATACTGTTGTCGCAAAATGTGCTGATCGACGGTAGTTATCAGGTGGTGACGTTCACGGATAAGCCGGATGTCAACAATCCGAAGACGAGAATCGACGTGTTCATCTACGAGGCGCTGGCGGATGGTTCGCAGCAGACGGCGGTGAAGGCGCATGTGGTCGATATGAGCGGCGATGATATGGCGGGCGTGTATGTGAAGTTCAAGATCGATTCCGGTACGGCACAGTTCGTCGGTCCGGATTCCGTGATGACGGATGCGGAAGGGAATGCCATTATTTATCTGACCAGCAAGACGCCGGGGAAGGTAAAGGTGACTGCGTCTGTCCAGGGGCTGGAGATCACGTACGGCAGCCCTGTGTATGTGAAGTTTGCGATGATCAATATCTATGTGCCTAAAGTGTTCACTCCGAATAATGATGGAACTAACGATCTGCTGAAGCCGATACTGGTGGGTATACAGACCTTCCGCTACTTCAGTGTGTATAACCGGTGGGGTAATCTGATCTTTACGACGGAGGACCCGAACCGTGGATGGGATGGGACGTTCAAGGAGTGGCGCAGCCGGTGGAGACGTATTTGTGGATGGCCGAGGGGGTTGATGTGGAAGGGAAGAGGATCGTGGCGAAGGGGATGACGTCGCTGGTGAGGTAGGCGGGTGGCCCGGGGGGATGGTTTTATGGATGAGTAAAATGATCGTATTCAAAAAATAAATTTAAAATCCAATATCCTGATGAGGAAGATTTACACATTATTGATTCTCCTTTCGGTCGCGGGGCTTGTCCGCGGGCAGGAGATCAATTTTTCGCGGGTGCAGGATATGACCATATGGTACAACCAATCCCTCAAAACCGATAAACAGAATAGTCTTAAGCTCAACTACAGGAGCGTCCGTTATGGCGGGCAGATCGCCTACAACAGTGTTGCGGCATTGTTCGATATGCCGCTGCTGTCCAGGGACGGAAAGAATAAACCCAACTCCGGCTATTTCTCCTTTAGCGCCGGGGCTGCTTCCGATAAAACCAATGATGGGATCCTGAACAATACGCTGGGGATGATGGGTATTTCGTATGCCATCCCGATCGGGCGGCACGAGACCTATCTCGCCGCCGGATTTCAGGGCGAATACTACCGGAGTTCGCTGAATCTGGCGGGTGTGTCGAATGCTTTTGGCGACCAGTACGATAATTACGGACCGATAGAAGGGGCGCCGAGCGCGGACCGGCTGGCCAATGGCTGGTCGTATGGCCATTTCAATGCCAATGCGGGAATATCGCTGTTCAGCAATGGGCGGAATGACAAGCTGGTATATCGGGGTGTCGGGGATGCAGGTCAATCAGCCCTATTCCTATAAGATCAAGGCGGATTCGACGCGGCTGAAGATGGGGCTTGGGGTGCAGGGCGGATATAGATTTACAACGAAGACAGATGACGAAGTTGGTTTTTATGTGGCGATGAACTGGCAGGGGCCGGCGTATCGTCACTATTATAATCTCTCCTATGTCAAGGCGATCCCTGGAGTACAGGGCGGCGCGGCTGTGGGGCTTGGACTGGGCTACCGGTACAATGACGCGTTGGTTCCCGATGTTGAGCTGAGGTACCAGAAGATGTCACTTGCAATTTTATATGATGTAAATATTTCGACGATCAGTGCGGCAGGGATCGCGCGCAATGGCGTAGAATTGGCTTTAAGAATGGACTTTTAAACTTAACCCCATGAAGAAGGTAATGATTTGTTTGGTTGGTTGCTTCCTGATGGCCCTCACAACCCTAAGGGCCCAGGGTCCCGCTGTGTCGGATACGACCAGGGCGGCTGAGGATTCGGTCCTGTCGCTGGTGGACACAGCTGCTCAAATGCCGGCTGGATCGGTCGGGCAAGCGACGGGCGGGTCTGCCGGGCAAGCGACGGGTGGGTCGGTTATATCGAGAGATACGGTTGCCGCGCCCGCGGTGAAGGATACGACGGCGGCTGCTCCGGTTGCGAAGGCTCCTGCCGGGAAGGTGACGAAGGTTGTCACTGTCGGGAACGATGCGAAAGTGACTATAACGCCAACCGATGGAGATACGAAGGTGACTATTTCCACTCCTGGAAAGGATACTACCATACAGGTTCGGGATTCGACCGTGCAGGTAAAGGATACGGTAATCTCGCTGGCCGGTGATCCTGCGCCGAAACAGGATACGGTGATGTATGCTTCTTCGAAGAAGGACAACGCCGATGCCGATGTGAAGCCGGTAGAACCGAAGGATACGGCAACGAAGGAGGACAAGGAAGAGGAGAATACGAGAAAACTGGATACGAGGTGGTTCATCTCTCCGCTGCTGAAGGCGCAGTTCCAGGATTTTGCCCTGCTGGAGAAGAACAGGAAGGGGTATCTGAGTGATGCGAATACGCTGCCTTTTCTGCAGCGTGGTAACGGGTCGTTTGCGGCGTCGGCGTATAAGAATCTGACCCAGCGGTTGTCGGTGAGCGCGGATATCGGACTTAGTTTTGGGCATGTGACGAATGACAATGTGCTGATCAGCCAGACGAAGTCGAAGACCTATAATTTACTGAATGCGGCCCTCTACTATCATTTATTAGCGCCTTCCTATCGTCTGCAGCCCTATGTAACGGTGGGGATCAACGACGTCATCAACGATGCTTCCTATGCCAGCGTACCGATGGGGATCGGGGCCAAGTTCAATGCCCGCAAGGTAATGGTGACGGGGCAGGTGATGTACGGGTACGCGATCAGCAAGGCTATTTCCAATACGACTATGTATTCTATCGGGATCTATCTGCCGATCAAGAATAAGAAGCAGAAGCAACTGGATCAGGACGATAAATCGCCGTACAACCGGAAGGGTAAGGAAGAGAAGAAGGATAGCACAGGTAAGGGCGGCGTCGTCAACAATATCTATATCACGATCAATATGGACTCGGTGCTGAAGTCGAAGGGGCTGCTGGACGAGAATGGCAAGCCTATCCGGGGCGGAGATGACGGCGACGACGACGGAGCCGGTGGACGCGGCGGGCGTGGAAGGCGCAACAAGGCGTTCCGCAACCTGGGGCTGGATGATTTTGACGAGGGCGATTACCGTATCGATTCGCTGGACGGGAAGCCTGTGCTGCGGTTCGTGGTGTATTTCGAGTTCAATGAATACGGGCTTACTTCGAGGGCGTTCGGTGCTATCGACAAGGTGATCAGCCATCTGAAGAGAAGCAGCAATGAGTTCAACGTGGAGATAAAGGGATACACTGACTCCGTGGGTAGTAATTCCTTTAATAATGTTCTGTCGCGGAGGCGGGCCAAGATGGTGCTGGACTATATGAACAGCAGGGGGTACCGACCGAGCTTGATGAAGGCGAAGGCTTATGGCAGTGACAATCCTGTGGCCGATAACAGTGATCCGAACCAGGCATGGCTGAACAGGAGGGCGGAGATAATAGTCCACCAGAAGGAAGGAATAGCCGCGGTGGGAGAAAAGTAGGGGGTGACCTCCATGAGAAAGAAATAATATTTTTTCCCAGATAGAGATTTTTTTAACAATTAAATCCTTATATTTGAAATCCTAGTAGATTTTTTAAATCCTATATGTCTATGTTAAACGTTTCGAATCATTCTACAGCGCTTTGGGGGCATTTACCCAGCAATATTAAGATCAGACTCATTGATGAACAGGGTAATTTTATCGACCCGTTACAGATCAAAGAAGTTGACTATCTCGCCCGTTTCCAGAATAAATGCGTCGTGAACAAGGTGTACAACCAAATGGTGGCTGATAAGCGTTCAGGCGTCATCGAAGTCTATTCCGATAAGGTTTTGGTAAAGGAGAATTAAAGTTTCCCGCTAAATTAATTGGTAGAGAATTGGGTAATTCGTGATATGGCTGGGTTCGCGCCCGGTCATCTTCTCGTTATACGGCCTAGTTCGCGTGCGTAGCCTGCACCGACGGGCAGTCCTTTGTCCCCGATCCAGACGGTGTCTTTAATTACGCGGCTGACCTTGCTGCAGGCGACGAGGTAGCTGCGGTGGATGCGGACGAAATATTCGGAGGGAAGGAGGGCTTCGGTCTCCTGCATTGTCAGCCTCGACAAGATCTTCTCTTCGGGCAGTACGAACTGCATATAATTCCCCATGCTTTGGACGTACAGGATGTCTCCTATATTCACTCTTACCTGGCCATAGCCGCTCTTTATAAAGACGTCTCCCGGGAGGGGCTTGTTGTGTTTCAGCTCGAATTGCTGGAGGGCTTTGTTGCAGGCTTTCAGGAAGCGGGACTGGGAGAACGGTTTCAGGAGGTAGTCGATGGCGTCGAGCTCGAAGCTTGTGACGGCGTGCTCGCTGTAGGCCGTGGTGAAGATGACCATGGGCGGGTCGGGCAGGGCGGTGAGAAATTCGATGCCGGAGATGTCCGGCATTTTTATGTCCAGGAAGAGGAGGTCGGGGCGCTGGGCGCGCATGGCGTCCATGGCCGTGAAGGCGTTGGTGAAGGCGCCTGTGAGGTCGATGAAGGATATTTTTTCCGAGAGGTTGCGGATGACCTCCAGCGCCATGGGTTCGTCGTCTATTGCGATAGCTTTTAGCATATGCTGTTGCCTGGGTTGAAGTTACAATTGAAGGGCGAGCTGTACAAAGAATTCCTTTTCGTCCTGGTGCATGAAGAATTCGTGCTGGTCGGGATAGATGAGTTTTAGCCGGTACAGGACGTTTTTCATGCCTACTCCGGACCGGCCTTTTTCGGGGTCGGCGCCCTGGCGGACGTGTATGCTGTTGCGCACTTCGAAGCGAAGGGAGTTGCCTTCGTGGTGGAGGTTGATCTTTATCCAGGAGGGTTCGCGGAGGCTGATGCCGTGTTTGAAGGCGTTCTCGACGAATGGGATGAGCAGCATGGGGGCGATGTTGCCGTCCGGGAAGTCTTCGTCGATGTCTGTCTCGATGGTGATATTGGGAGAGGTTTCGGTACGGAGCTGCTGGAGCGCTATATAATTCTTTACGTATTCAATTTCCTTGTTCATGGCGATGCGGTCGAGGTTGTTCTCGTGCAGCATGAAGCGCATCATGTCTCCGAGCTGCTGGATGCCTCCGGCTGTGCGGTTGGCGTGTTCGTGCAATGCGGTACCATAGAGGGTGTTGAGGACGTTGAACAGAAAGTGGGGGTTGATCTGTGAGCGGAGGAACTGGAGGTCGGCTTTTGACTGGCCGAGTTCGGTCTCGAGGCCTCTTATCCGCATGATCCTGGCCTTTTGCTGCTGGAAGATATAGCGGGACAGGGGATAGGTGAATACTGTCTGCGCGATCCAGAGGGAGATGACGACCGGGGGTACGGAGTGTTCGTCGGGGGCTGTGGCGATGGCGAAGGGGATGCACCAGGCCAGTGGAGGTCAGCAGGACGCGCAGGAGTGTTTTGCGGTCGAGGATTCTTGCTTCGGGTCGGAGCGGGAAGATCCAGTAGATATTGATGATGCCGGAGAGGGTCATGGCGGGGATGATGCCGAAGTACCAGACGGTGGTGGGGCCTTCCATCAACTCGAAATAATAGAGCAGTTCGCCGAAGGTGAAGTAGCAGGTGATGAGTGCGGTCGAGCTGATTGAGAAGCTGGATCCGGCCGGTCATGGTATCGGATAGTCGTTCGAGTTTTTTGAGGAGGGTCTCGCGGATGATGGCGTAGACGGTGTATGCAATGGTAAGATTGATGGCCATCCGAAGGCCTTTGCCCATGATCATGATATTGGAGATATCGCGGGGCATGAATGGTCGGTGGCGATAGAAGTAGGCGATGCCCAGACCGGTGCCGAGGCCGATGATCAGGAGGAAGGTCTGGGCCAGACCGATGATGAATCTTCTCAGCGACTCGCTGCCGGGGCCGGACATGAGGATGCGGGCGTTGGCGTTGTTGGTGACCTGGACCCTGAAGCTGCCGATGGCGGCTCCTTCTGTATGGAGCAGGCGGGGCAGGATGAATAGGTTCATCGAGACGTAGCTGACGTAGATCAGTATGGGTGTGGCGATATCGGGGAGGAGGATATTGCCGGTGTAGGTGAAGGGGAGGTTTTCGCTGAAGAAATTCTCGCCGTAGTCCCTTGCAAGGGCCGTTGCCGAGTGCTGGAGCAGGCGCCAGAAATTCCCGACAACGGCGATGGTGCAAAGGAGGGTGACGAGGAGGAATTCGTGTTCGCGCCACCTTGTTGTATGTTTAGGGCTCGGCATCTTGTTTTTTTGACAAGATTAGGCCAAAAGGGGAGTGGTTTTTTTCAAATGTGATGAAATGGGTGGATTTTGTGACTATTTGGTGCCCATTCCCCGCCTGCGGCGGTGGAATGGGTTGTGGTAGAGCGGGATTTCTCCGGGTTCTTTTTGAGGATGGCGATATAGTGTTCGGCGTCGGTGTTGCCCGGGTCGAGGGCGAGGAGTTTGCCGAAGTATTCGATGGCTCCTTCGTAGTCCTTTTGGGCGTTGGCGCGGTAGGCGGCGATATAGCCGTAGGATTCGATGAGGTGTTTTCGGTTGGTCTTGTTGGTGGTATCTTTTGTGCAGATATCGATCAGCTTCATATATTGGGGGATGGCCATGCCCGTGGTCATTGCCGTGTCGATGGCCACGTCTGCGCGTGCGCGCCAGTAGTAGCCGAAGTCCTGGTCGGGGTATTTTGTTTCGTACATGGCGAAGACGCTGTCGGCCATGGGATAGTCCTTTGCCATGTAGTGGGCGAGGCCCCAGTTGAAGAGGTCGAGGTTGGTGGCTTTTGTGTTGCCATTGTAGTATTTGCCGAGCCAGATGGCCTGGTTGGCGTAGTCCTTTTGTTTTTTGTAGCCGTCGGCGAGTTTTTTGGCGAAGGCGTAGCGCTGGAGGGTGTCCTTTTGAAGAAGGGCGGCCTGGGCGTAGTATTTGGTTGCGGAGTCGGGGTGGTTGAGGGAGGCGTATATGTCGCCCATAGTTTCAAAGTCCTTCTCGACGAAGCTGGTGTCTTTCTGTTTATTGAAGTACTGTTGCATGTAGTCGAGGGCTTTTGCCGAGTCGTGCAACTCTTTGTATGAATAGGCTATGAGCTTGTACAGGCGGGGTTCGGTAGCGCCGGCGTGGCTGGCTGAGCAGCTGCTGCGCTTTTGTACGGCGTCGGCGTATTTGGCCGAGGAATACAGCATGTCGGTGACTAGGTAGTCGTTGCGGATGCCGGGGTCGTCGTTGGCGGTATAGTGTTTGAGATCATCCATGGCCTTGTTGACGTCGCGGAAATACCAGTGATAGTATAGCTCGTACCAGGCCGGGGCGTAGCTGGTGTCGGCGGCGACGGCGTCGTTGAAGTACTGCAGGTATTGTTCGGAGTTATTCTGTGAGACGAAGATCTTGCCCGATTTGTACATGGCTTTTGCGTATTTGGCGTCTTCGGTGAGTGCGTCGTGGTAGGCCCTGAATGCGTTGCCTCCGTCTTCGAGCCTTCTGTAGGAGTCGCCCATTTCGACGTAGAGTTCGGGGTTGTGTTTGTCTTTTTTGATCGCTTTTGTGAGGAGTTCCAGGGCGTAGTGGGCGTCGCCGGAGTCGGACATATTGTGGGCGTGTGCGACGGCGAGCAGGATGACCGGGTCTTTTTCCTTTGTAGCAGTCAGGGCTTTGCTGAAACAGGAGGCGGCGCTGTCTTTTTTGTGGTTATACAGGAATATGAAGCCTCTGGCGCAGAGCCCCGTGGGTTGTTCTGCTGCCGGGGCAGGGATGGTTATGGGGGCCGGTTGGTGTCGGTTGAGGTATGTTTCGGTTAGGAGCCACCAGGCTTCGGAGTTGCCGGGGTCGGTAGTTAGGATTGACTGGAGTTCGGTGGCGGCGCCGTCGTATCGCTCGTAGTAGAGGAGGTGTCTTGCGTCGGCTGTAGAGGGGGACTGAGCTTTTGTGCCATCGATAGCAAGGCAGAGAACTGTCGTGAAAAGTAGTAGTTGTCGCATCGTTATAATTAATTGTTTTTATATGGTTCCAGGTCCAATACCTGAATTTTAGAGTCCCGGCGGAGGAGGTCGCTGATGTGCCGTGATCCGCCGATACCGCTCTCGGTCGCGGGGTTGAGCAGGATCAGGTCGGCCATGATGAGTTCGGCATAACTTAGGGTGGCCCTTGCGAGGTCATGTCTTGTCACGGACGAGACTTCGATGGGGTGGTGAAGGCTTTCACGCAGCTGGTGATAGGCTTTGAGGAATGCCTGTGGCAGGCCCTCTTCGTTGTCATTCTTCTGGATGGCCAGAAGGTGTACCTGTGCCCGGTAGCGTCGGGCCAGCAGGATCCCCCATTCGAGTTTCCGTTGAGGCAGGAAATCCCGGATGGGGATGACGATAACCCTTGGTCGGGTATCGATGGATCCTGGTTTGGCCGTTAACACAGGGCTATTCGTTTTTTCGCGACTGTGTCGGGGGAGACCTTTGATGTTTTGGTCAGGAGGTTGATCGCCCACCCGGGGGTCCAGGGTTTTAGCTGGTTTTGTTTGCCGATGACGATGATGTCGGGGGTCAGGAAGTTGGCGCATTCTATGATCATTTTTTGGACAGCGCCTTTGAGGACGTGGGTTTTGATCTCCGGTCCGGGGTAGTCTCCTTTATTCGCTGCGCCAGCTGGTCGAGCTGGGTTTTGGCGACCAGGGCGGCAGGGGGCGGTGGGGCTGCACCACGTGGAGGAGGTGGAGTACGACCTTATCGGCCCCGATAAGGCTGATCGCTTTTTTTACCGCGATCTCCGTGTTGAGGGTGAAGTCGACGGGAATAAGGAGTTTTGTAAAGACTATCGCCATATGGTACAATTTGGTTAACGGATATTAACAATTAATTAGAGGGGGATTAGAATTAGATTAGAGAATTTGGGGTGGCGATGATATTAGAATTAGATTAGAGACCGCCGGGTTTTTGGGGTGCGCGGGTGATAATTTGTAATTTTATGGGATGGCAGAGGAAAGAAAGATACTAATTGTGGAGGATGAGCGGAAGATCGCCGACACCCTGAAACTGGGGTTGGAGGAGAATGGTTTTTATGTCGAGGTGGCGTATGACGGGAAGATCGGCCACCAGCTGATCGTCACGCACCGGTATGATCTGATCATTCTGGACATCAATCTGCCGGGGATGAATGGCTATGATCTTTGCAGGGCCATCCGGTACCGTGACCCGGATAAACTGGTGATCATGCTGACGTCGATGAGTTCGCTGGATGACAAAGTGGAAGGTTATGACGCGGGGGCGGACGACTACATGGTCAAGCCGTTTGAGTTCAGAGAGCTGTTGCTGAAGATCCGGGCCTTGCTGAAGCGAACGCCGGGGCAGGCGGTGCCGGTGGGTAATGTGCTTCGGGCGGGAGACCTTGAGATGAACCTGGATACGAAGGAGGTACACCGGGCGGGGCAGCGGATCAAGCTGACGGCGAAGGAGTTCCAGCTGCTGGAATACCTGATGCGGAACAAGAACAGGGTCGTTTCGCGGGCGGATCTGGCGATCAATGTCTGGGACGTGGACTTCAATACCAATACCAATGTCATCGACGTATATATTAGTTATGTCCGCAATAAGGTGGACAAGGATTTCGACTACAAGCTGATCCAGACCCATGTGGGGATGGGTTATATTCTTAAAACCGGCGGAAGCTGATGCCGGTAAAGATCCGCATAACGCTGCTGTTCACCCTGCTGGTAGTGGGGATACTCACGCTGGTTTGTGGTTCTGTCTATTATTTCTCCTATACCAATCGAATTTCGGATATACGTACCCGGTTGACCAACCGGGCGATCACCACCGGCCGCCTGCTGAGTCAGGGCGGGGTTTTTGACCAGGCGCTGCTGCGGAAGATAGACGCGTCGACGTCGATGGCGATGCAGGACAAGGTGATGGAGGCTTATGACAGCGCAGACCGGAAAGTATATTGGTATAGTGATGGGCCGGAGGATACGTTGTCTGTCGTGAAGGCGGTGATCGAGCGGGTGCGGAAGGCGCTCGGATGGCGTCCTGTATTTTACGCAGGGGCGTCGCGATGCGGTGGGGGTGGACTATAAAGACGGGGGCCTGGTGATCGTTGCGGCGGCGTATGACGAGCCGGGGAATGAGAAGATGCGGCATCTTCGACTTGTGCTTTCCCTGAGTTTTGTTGGCGGGATACTGATCTCGGTGGTCGGGGGTATTTGTTTTCTATTTCTTTATTGCATCCTATCCGGCGGATAGCGGACGAGGTGAATGAGATCTCGGCGCGGAATCTGACGCGGCGGATCAGGTCGACTGCCGAGAGCCGGGATGAGTGGGACTATCTTTCGGGGACGCTGAACCAGCTGCTGAACCGGATGCAGGAGAGTTTTGAGATACAGGGACGATTTATTGCGAATGCGTCGCACGAGTTATCGACTCCGCTGACGTCGATATCGAGTCAGCTGGAGGTGGCGTTGCAGCGGGTGAGGACGGTGGAGGAGTACCGGCAGGTGATACAGTCGGTGTATCAGGATGCGCGGCAGTTGAGCAAGCTGACGCAGACGTTGCTGGAGTTTGCGAGGGCTTCTGGGACGGCGGCGGGGTTGGAGATCGATCTGATAAGGATCGATGAGGTTTTGTTGCGGTTGCCGGGGGAGATAGGGAAGGTGGGGACATGGGGGGGATATGGGGTTGGGGTGGCCGGTGGGGTTGGGGGTTTGGGCGGCGCGGGTGGGGTTGCCGGGGCGGCGGGGTCTTTTGAAGTGGGGTTGAATTTTGATGGGTTGCCGGAGGCGGAGGAGTCACTGTTGGTGTTTGGCAATGAGGAGTTGTTGTTTACGGCGATACGGAATGTAGTGGTGAATGCGTGTAAATATTCGGATGATCATCGGGCGGTGGTGAGGCTGGCGGTGCAGGGGAAGGAGATCCGGATATCGGTGGAGGATCGGGGGAAGGGGATAGCGGAGGAGGAGAGGGAGAGGATCTTTCAACCGTTCTATAGGACGGAGGAGAGGCATACGGTTCCGGGGTTTGGGTTGGGGTTGTCGTTGTCGAGGAGGATCATACAACTTCATAAGGGGTGGATTAGTGTGGAGTCGACGGTTGGGGTGGGGTCGATGTTTTATATTGTGTTGCCGGTGGCGGGGGCCCGGGGGGTGTAGGGGCGGCTGGGACCCGGGTAGCGATGGTTCACGGACGGTGTGGAGGCGGCTCATGGTAAAATCTAATCAAATTCTAATTCTTCTTTAATCTTCGCCTAATCCGGGTGTTCAACCTTGTTGTCTCAATCAAATCAACCTTTATGCGTATCAAAACCCTGGCGCTGGCCGGTGTCCTGCCGGCGCTGTTGTGCGTCTCCTGCGTCAGCAGTAAGAAGTTCAAGACCCTGCAGTCGAAGTATGATTCTCTGAGCAAGTCGTATGGCGATTTGCAGAATGACCTCAAAAATTGTAATGGTAAGACGGCGGGCCTCGTGCAGGATAAGTCGGATTGTGATGCGAAGGTGGCTGCGTTGCAGAAGCAGGTAGATTTCCTGAAGGCCAACAATACTCAGGCCCTGAAGCAGCTGGAGGATATGTCGGTGATCTCGGGCACGCAGGCGGAGAGCATCAAGAGGTCGCTGGACAATCTGGGTGCGAAGGATGCTTATATTCAGAGTCTGCAGTCGGCGATGGCGCATAAGGATTCTTTGAATATGGCGCTTGTGAACAATCTGAAGGGCGCGATCGGCGACTTGAACGACAAGGACATCAATATCAAGGTCGACAAGGGTGTGGTCTATGTGGATATATCGGACAAGCTGCTTTTTGCCAGCGGAAAATATGATGTTACGAAGAAGGCACAGGAAGTATTGGGGAAGGTGGCGAAAGTGTTGAAGGCACAGCCGGATATTGAATTTATGGTGGAAGGACATACGGACAACAAGCCGTTCCGCAAGGGGTGTTGCTGGACAACTGGGACCTGAGTGTGAAGAGGGCTACCGCGGTGGTCCGGATCCTGCAGAATCAGTATGGCCTCGAGCCGGCGAAGATGGCTGCTGCCGGAAGGGGTGAGTATGTGCCTGTGTCAACCAATGATACCAATGAAGGAAGGGCGCAGAATCGTCGTACGAGGATCGTGATCCTGCCCCAGCTGGATCAATTCTTTAAACTACTCGAGCATAAGTAGGGACACTGCCTGCCTGCAGTTTGTTTTGTTTATCAATCCGTGCTCTGGTTAGCCCCCCTGATTTTTCAGGGGCTTTTTTGACAAATTGGAGGTGCATCACTCTGTTGCCATTGAGTTCAAAACCCGTGATCTGGTCTTTGGCATTGCGCGTAATGTGAAGGTGGTTCATCCACCAGAAATCGCTTATCAGGTGGTCGCTGCCAGACAGGGTGAGGGGTGAATCGTTGTATTTTGCATTGCTGAGTAACAGACGATGGTCTTTTAGGCTGATCCGGTAGCTGCAGTCGAGTTCGGGGCAATAGTAGGTGCCGGTATAGGCGGTCAGTTGGCGGTCCGTCTTTGCAGCGGTATCATATTTTTCCCAGTGCAGATGATTACCCACAGGCCAGGATTCTTCGGTGATGGGATGTCCGGTATTTCCACCGGAAAAAATAAAGCTTGAGGTCGTGTCGGTGAACACCTTGGAGGTGTCGGTTCCGGCCGCAATCAGTAAATGATATTTGTGGTCCGGGGTGATTGCATAGAATTTGTGATCCTTTATCACGAAGGCAAAGCGGGTGCCGTCATCGGCAATATAGTTGCCGGTGTAGTTGAGGAGGTTTCCAGTATCGGTCAGAACAGCCTGGGCGCTGTCCCGGCGGGATGATTTATTTTTGGGTGTGCCTTTTTCATCTTTTATGAATAGTGCCGCGAGTTGGTCGTTTATGCGCTGGGCATTGAAGCCGCCAAGGTTGCTGAAGACGATAAATCCCATTTTCCGGGCGGGAAAAACGCTGACAAATGTCTGGTAGCCTGCATCCCCTCCGCCATGCTGATAGCGCAGCTGACCATAGATGCTGTCCGCCACGATCCCTTTGGCATAGTTGCGAACTTTCGAGCCGTTGACGAGAACCGGCTCTGTCAATTCCTGAACTTCTTTATTGTCGCCGATTGTGTGATCATAGAAGTTGATGATCCATTTGCTCATATCGTCGATATTGGTGAAAAGGCTTGTCGCGCCGACGGTCGAGTAGCTGAGCACCGCGTTGACATAGTGATCCTTTTGGGGCATAAAATAAGAATAGGACCGGTTGGGCACGATCTCGGTATAGTCGTCATGAAAATGGGTGTTTTTCATTCCGAGGCGCCTGAAGATGGCCGAGTCGGAGAATTGCCGCAGTGTTTGTCCGCTGACGGATCTGACAATTTCGGCAAGCAGCGTAAAGTTGCTGTTGGAATAACTCCAGTCTGTTCCGGGTTTGAAATTCAGGGCCTTCTGCTTAGCGAGTATCTTGATGATCTGGTCCTGTGTGATCACGTCATCCAGCCGCGTGCCCGCTATGGCCAGCAATTCCCACTGGTCACGGATGCCGCTGGTGTGGTTCATCAGGTTGCTGATGGTGATCTTTTCCTTCAGATCGGGAAACCAATTCAGGTATTTACGGATATCATCATCCAGGCTGAGCTTTCCCTGTCTCTCAAGCAGCAAAATGGACCAGGCAGTGAATTGTTTGGAGACCGATGCCATGTGAAAGATAGTTTGGGGCGTGATGGCAACGCCATATTCCAGATTGGCCATGCCGTAGCCCTTTGAAAAGATCAGTGAATCATTTCTCACCACTCCAATGGCGCAGCCGGGACCGGAAGTATTGTTCCACTGATTGAAAAGACTGTCGATCCTGTCTGTGATCTGTGGTGGCACTGATTGGGCGGTAGAGCTGTGAAGGGTGGCGCAAATGGCGATAAGCGGGAGAAGCAATCGGGCTTGCATGGCGGTATTTTGCCACCAATATACATAAGAATTCAATGCATAGGATAAAATATTTTTCCCCGGCGGTCGGAGGGTTAGTTGACGAGATACATGCGGGTGGCGGAGTTGATGTATTCGGTGGGGTCGAAGGCGCCGTCGAAGGTGTCGCTGAGTGCGTTGAGTTTCACTTCGAGGCCCTGGATCTTCGTGCCGATCTCTGGGTCGTTGCGGTATTTTTTGATGAGGTCCTGGTAGCGGCCGATGATGCCGCGGATATCGAAGGTGAGTTCGCCGAAGCGCATTTTGAGGGACTGGACGTCCATGAGTTCGTAGTAGATGGGTTGTTTCCAGTTCTTGATGTCGGCGGACTTGCGGTTGGTGACGAGGGCGGAGGCGGATTTGCGGAGGTCGGTGAGGAATTGGTAGCGGAGTTCCGCGTCGGTCTCTTTGGAGAACTGGCGGCTGTATTCTCCCGGGGAGACTTTTAGCAGGGTGAGGTTTTGGTTGAGGATGGTATCGTAGTGTATCTGGAGTTTTTCCAGCTCGTTGGTGACGAGGTCCCATTGCTGTTCGACGAGGTCTTTGTCGTAGTCGAACTGGCTGAGTTTGGCGGTGAGTAGGAACATCTTCTGGCTCTGGTCGCGGAGTTCTTTCTTCTTGCTGCCGAGGGAATTGATGAAGGAGTTGATGCCCAGGAAGAGGGCCTGTGAGATCGGGCCGGTGATGGAGGCCGCGCTGGTGAGGTTGCCTGTGATCTGGACCATGTCGTGGAGGACGTTGAGCGCGGGTTCGCGGTCCTTCTCGCGCTCGATATAGTCATAAAATTTCTTATACCAGTCCTGGTAGCCGGGGTATTTCATCGGGTCGGCGGTTTCGCTGAGTGTCGAGAAGAAGCTCTTCGCGGAGTTGAAGAGGACGAGGGGTTTTATCTCCTTGTCCATGGACACGAGGTTGATGATGGCGGACTGGTAGTTGGCCTGGTAGACGTAAAGTTCGTTCTCTTCGATGGCCTGTTGTTTTTTCTCGAGGGACTGGACGCGGAGGAGGAGTTTGTCGGCTTTGTCGCGGGCGTCGCGGGAGGCGGCTATCTCGATGTCGAGGGAATCGACCTTGTGGTCCAGTGCGGGAGAGGGTTTGGTCTATGTTTTTTGTCTTTTTGTCGAGGTTGTTCTGGATGTCGCCGAGGACTTTGTTGCGGATATTTTTGTCTGAGTTTAGGGTGGTGTCGGGGACGCGGGTGGTGTCGGTGGACTGAGTGGGGCCCAGGAGCGGAGAGGTGGGGGTTTGGGCGGTAAGGGTGGTTGTGGACAGTGTGGCGACCGTGGATATGGTGGCGGCAAGTAAGAAGAGGTACTTTCTCAAGCTGAGTGGATTTTACTCCTATAAATGTAAAAGGGAAAAAAGAAAGCCGGGGTTAGAATGCGATTAGAAAGGCGGGGGTATCGTAGAAATACGATAAAAATCGAGGGCAATCACTCTTTTTTAACGTTTGATTGTGATGTAGTTTTGTCCTATCCAATACCGATGAACGCCAACTAAAATCCAGAAAAACCAAACGCTTTCAACGGATCAAAGAAAGCACCAAAATTCCAATTTCTCTTGAAAGGCCCCTGACTAACTCTTGGGGGTTTTTTCGTTTTAGGGGGTGTGGTCCCCATCTTTCCTTTTTTACATTTATTTATGGTTTGCCCGGTTGCCCCAGGCCGAGGAGAGGAGTGGTCATTTTGTTGCGGTTCCCGGTAGTGCCGGACGGATGTGGTGTTCGGTGGAGGAGTTATATGGGAGGGAAGGGGAGTATCGGGGTAATTTGATACTTTTAGCCCCTTAATTATCAAAAATGGTAAGAGTATCACTGGCGATAGCACTTGTTTTGTTTGTAGGGACGGGGGTGAGGGCGCAGCAGGCGTATGGGAGTATCGGGGATGCCCTGAGGGGCGGGGGGCAGCAGTTGAGGGGGAAATCGGGGCCGGCGAGTGTCAACTGGATCAATGGCGGGGATCAGTATTCCTTTATTTCCGGGGATGAGATCCATGTGATGGATCCGGCGACGCTGCAGGAGAAGACGGTATTCAATAAGAACGGAGTTAGGTTTCCGGGTGATGGAAAACCGTTCGATTACCTCTCCTTTCAGTGGTCGAAGGATTCGCGGCATCTGGTGTTCCGCAGTAATTTCAGGCATATTTACCGCCACAGCGGGATCTCCGACTACTATATCTATGACGTGGATGGTCGCCAGCTGAAGCAGGCGGCAAAGGACGCGCGTTCGGCCGAGTTGTCGCCCGACGGGACGAAGGTGGGGATCGAGAGGGAGGGTAATCTGTTCGCGTATAGTCTGGGAACCGGTAAGGAGGTGCAGCTGACCTCAGACTCTACCAGTGAGACGGGTGTTTTTAACGGACACTATGACTGGGTATATGAAGAGGAGTTCGGTCAGGCGCAGGCCTGGAGCTGGTCGAAGGATAGCCGATATATCGCATACTGGCAGTTCGACGACAGCCAGGTGCCCGTATTTCAAATGACCAATTACGAGGGTTTTCACGACGAACAGTTGAAGATCTCCATTCCTCAGCCTGGCGACCCCAATCCGACAGTGCGTATAGGCGTCGTCGATGTAGAATCGGGGAAGAAGATATGGCTTAACACCGACGAGACCGGCGATTTTTATATCCCCGGATCTACTGGACGAGCGATCCCGACCAGCTCGCGGTGATGACGCTGAACCGGGCGCAGAATCATATGAAGTTGTATTTCTTCAACGTGAAGACGGGAGAGCACCGCGTCGTGCTGGAAGAGCAGAACAGCAGCTGGGTGGCCATCTTTAATTTCTATACCGATGTCAACGATATGGTCTATTTCCCGGATGGGACGAAGGATTTCTTCTGGGTCTCCGATCGCAGCGGATACTACCATATCTATCACTACGGTTATGACGGCAAGCTGATCAATGCCGTTACCAAAGGGGACTGGGATATGATCAAGGTGACGGGTATCGACGTCCGAAAGAAGATGATCTATTATCTCTCGGCGGAGGCTTCACCGCTGGAACAGCAGCTTTACTCGATCCGGTGGGATGGGTCGGGCAAAAAGCATCTGACACAGGTGGAAGGATATCACGATATCGATATGTCCACCAACACCAAATATTATATCGACGAGTACAGTAATGTAAAGACGCCGTTGCAGGTAGGGTTGTATGACGGCAGCGGTAAGCAGTTAAAGCAGCTGGAGAATAATCAGGCGGTGACGGACTTTGTGGCGAAACACGCTTATGCGCCGCAGCAGCTGTTCCATTTTACGACGAGCGACGCGGTGGGCATCGACGGATATATGATCAAGCCGTTCAATTTCGACAGCACAAAACGGTATCCGGTGGTGATGACGGTGTATGGCGGACCTGAGTCGCATGACGTTTTTGATCGGTGGGCGGCGAGCGGATGGCAGCAGTGGCTGGCGCAGAACGGTTACATTGTCGTCAATATCAACAATAGAGGGATCGCCAATTATGGCAGCAAGTTCATGAAGTGTGTTTATAAGCAGCTGGGAAAATGGGAGAGCCATGATTTTGTGGAGGCGGCGCACTATCTGGCAAAGCTGCCCTATGTCGATGGTGCCAATATGGCGATCATGGGCACGAGCTATGGCGGTTACAGCACAACTTATACATTGCTGACCCATCCGGGCGTTTTCAAGGTCGGCATTGCCAACTCGCCGGTCACCGACTGGCGGCTGTATGACGACGTCTATACCGAGCGTTATATGGCGCCGCTGACGGAGAACCAGGAAGGCTACCGAAACAGCGCCAGTATTACGCATGCGGCGGCGCTAAAGGACAAATTATTGCTGATCCATTCGATGAGCGACGACAATGTCCATCCGGCGCATACGATGCAGCTGCTGACGGCGCTGACGAATGCCGGAAAGGATGCTGAACTGAGGATCTATCCGCCGGGAGCGCATGGGGCTGCGTATAATCCGCAGAGTTCGCTGCTGATCGCGACGGTACAGTTTGAATTTTTGGAAAGATATCTGAAGAAATGAGATTGTATATAAAGAATATGGTGTGCAGCCGGTGCCGGATGGTGGTGCAGGCCGAGCTGGAGAAGGCCGGTTTGCATCCCCTTACGGTGGAAGCTGGGAGAGGTGGAGGTAGGGGTTAGTCCGACGAAGGAGCAGCTCGGAGCACTGGACGGGAGTCTGCGGAAGCTGGGGTTTGAGCTGATCGATGACAAGAAGAGCAGGATCATCGAAAAGATAAAGACCAGTATCATTAAATTGGTGCAGGAACCGGGAGAACTGGGGACGGTGAATTTGTCGGATTATCTGGCGGAGAGGTTGCACTACGAATATACCTATCTGAGTAATTTGTTCTCGGGGGTGGAGGGGACGACGATCGAGAAGTATTTTATCGCGCAGAAAATAGAGAAGGTGAAGGAGTTGCTGGTATATGATGAGTTATCTCTTTCGGAGATTGCGGATCAGCTGGGGTATAGTAGTGTGGCGGCGTTGTCGACGCAGTTCAAGAAGGTGACGGGGTTGACGCCGACGTATTTTAAATCGTTGAAAGATCATAAGAGGAGGAATATAGAAGATCTGTAAATCTTATAAATCAATCTCAAAATTGCATAAGTGGGACGGGGATGACCGGGGGTAAATTTGTGTCAAAAGAAACAATATGACACATCAATATGCTATTTCGGGGATGACTTGTTCGGGTTGTGAGGCGAAGGTGAAGGGGTTGCTGGGGAAGGTGGATGGGGTTAAAGAGGTTAGGATCGATCTTAAAAGCGGTGTGGCCGATGTAGATATGACGAAGCATGTGGGGACTGGTGAGCTGAGGGCGGCGTTGAAGGATTATCCAAAGTATCAGTTGACGGAAAAGGTGGTTGAGATGGTTGAGGAGGAGGAAAAGCGGTCGTGGCTGGAGACGTACAAGCCGGTGTTGCTGATACTGGGTTATGTGACGGTAGTCGCGGTGGCCGCGGGGCGTGGGGATACGAGGCAGTTTATGCGGGTATTTATGGCTGGGTTCTTTTTGAGTTTTTCCTTTTTTAAGCTGTTGAATCTTTCGGCTTTTGCCGATAGTTATTCGATGTATGATATCGTCGCCAGGCGCTGGAGGGGATGGGGGTATCTATATGCATTTGTGGAGCTGGGGTTGGGCGTGGCGTTTGTGACGGGGGTGGCTCCTTTTTGGGTCAACCTTGTCACGCTGGTAGTGATGACGGTGAGTATTATCGGGGTTTTGCAGAGTGTCTTGAATAAGAAAAAGATCAAATGCGCCTGTCTGGGAGCGGTTTTTAATCTGCCGATGAGTACGGTGACGATCCTGGAGGATGCGCTGATGATCGGGATGAGCGTGTTATCGCTGGTTATGGCCGGCGGCCGATGAGGGTCATGACGGATTCCTTGTAGTTGATGCCGATGGGGATGGTGGTTTTACCGAGTTCAATGGAGTTGCCGTAGATGGATTTGATATGGCCGACTGCTACGAGGTAGCTGCGGTGAACCCGTATGAACTGGCGGGGGGAAGGGTTTTTTCGATATCGTTCATAGTCTGGTGGGTGACGAGTGTATAGTCGGGGGTGTGGACCTTCAGATAGTCTTTCATGCCTTCCACGTACAGGATCTCGGAGAAATTGACCCGGAAGAATTTACTGTTGGACTTGATAAATATATGATCGGAGCCGGCGGGCGGCTCTTTGGTGGTAAGGGGATAGAGCCTTCCGTTGAGGAGTTTGTTGACGGCCCTGGTAAAGCGTTCGAGGGAGATGGGTTTGAGGAGGTAGTCGATGACGTTGAAGTCGTAGCTTTCGAGGGCGTATTCGGCATAGGCGGTGGTCAGGACTACCAGGGGCGGGTCGGTCAGGCTGCGAAGGAAGTGAAGACCGCTCATGCCGGGCATGCGGATGTCCAGAAACATGAGGTCGACTTCCTGTTGTTTGAGGGTCCCGGCGGCTTCCTGGGCGTTGCGGCAGACACCCACCAGCTCGAACTGGTCGAAATGGTCCAGGTGGTTGCGAATGACGTCCTGGGCGAGGGTCTCATCTTCGACGATGATGCATTTTATCAAGCCCTGGCGGTTTTTAGGATTAACGATACGGTAAAGGTGCTTTTGTTCAAAATTACGTCTAAGGTGTGAGAATCCGGATAGAGGTTTTCCAGTCTTTCACGGGCGTTGCGCATGCGGATCTCGCTGGTCCGGGATTCGTCCTTTTCGGTCTGGATGATGTCGAGGTCGTAGGAGGCGGGATAAAGCAGTTCGAGGAGGCTGCGGCTATGGGAGATACCCTTGCCATTGATCCGTCGGGCCTGCATTTCGAGGTCCGCGCTGGTGCTGTTGATGACGTTGAGGGTCAGCTGGCCGTCGCCCACCCTTAGAGTGATAAAGATGAAGGGGTCGCCGAAGCTGTGGTCCATGGCGTGTTTGAAGCCGTTCTCGATGAAGGATATGAAGATATAGGGTTCGATATGAATGCCGTTGGTGGCGCCTTCCACCGTAAAGCGGATGTCGGCGCTGTGGCGCATTTTTTCAATTTCGATATAGTTGCGGATAAACTCTATTTCCTTGTCGAGGGGGATCTTTTCCTCGTTGCACTCATAGATGAGATAGCGCATGATGTCGGCCAGGCGGATGACGACCTCCGGGGCCTTGTCCGACTTTTGGAGGGTAAGGGAATAGATGCTATTGAGGGTATTAAAGAGAAAATGGGGGTTGAGCTGGCTGCGGAGGTAGCGCAGCTGATAAAAAGTATTCTCCTTTTGCATGGCGTAGATAAGGTCTTTCTCGTCGTCGGCCTTGCGGATGTAGAAGAGTGCTACGGACAGGGCCATGTTGACCAGGGTCCACCAGCATTCCCGGGCGACGGTGGGGCTGCGGAGGGCGAAATAGAAGTGCTCGCCCGCGGAGAGGGGAAATTTGAGGATGAGGGTGTAGACGGCCTGGATAAAGGTCTGGATGATGAGGAAGAATAGGACGGAAAGCAGGATGATAAAGGGGACGGGATTGCGCCAGATGGAAAGGATGGTCCGGTTGCTTCGGGTCAGGGCTGAGCCCATGACGCGGGAGTAAATGATATAGACGGGGAGCAGGAGTCCGGCGATCAGGAGCAGGACGGGCCAGATGCGTGGGTCCCTTGGGAACAGGGTGATGCTGTTGGTCAGGGGTGTCAGTAGTGCCAGGACGATCCAGTAGAAGATCTCCAGTCTTGGCGGGCGTTTTCGGGGTCTGTCGTTGTCGTATTCCATAAGTTGTTAGTCAGGTAAAAGTAGCCGGGGTCGGCCGCGTTTCGAAAAGTTTTCGACTAATTTGATAGATTCTTCGATTAGCGTGGTTTTTTGCTATTTTTGGCCGCTTAAAAATCAAACAATTATGGCCGCGGTAAAGATTACTGTCAACAACAATGGATCGATCAAGGTAGAAGGGGATTTTGAGATCGTCGACAAGGACGGGAAGGCTTATGGGCTGGGTGGCCGGGAGGTGGTGAGTATTTGCCGCTGCGGTCGTTCGCAGAATAAGCCTTTCTGTGATGGGTCGCACAAGGGGCACTTCGAGCATGAGGCCGTGGCTTTTGATCTACCGCCGAAGAAGCAGGCGTAGGAAGGAATTCATCAATTGGTCAAGGAGGGTTATGGTGTGACTGTCCAGCGCATGGGTGGCTTTGTCGAGCTTGCCGTAAGCGCCGGATAGGAGGAGTTTTGTGTCCTCGGTGGCCCGGGCTCCGACGGTGGTCATGACGAGGTCGAGGGATTCGAATGCCTTCTGGCCGGAGAGGGAGGCTACGATCATGGCCAGGGGTTTGTCCTGGAATACGGTGGAGGCTACGCACCATTCGATGGCGTTCTTTAGTATGCCCGGGATGGTGAAGACGTACTCGGGGGTGCAGAGGATGACGCCGTCGGCCGCTGCTATTTGGGAGAGGAAGGTTTTGACGGTTTGGGGGAGATTTTCCGGGTCGGTGAGGTCGGGATTGAAATATGGGAGGGTTGTAATATCGAAGACGTGGATGTTATGGATGGTGTGGATATAGTTGAGGATGGCGTTGTTGACGGAGGTTTTCCGTATGCTGCCGGATATAGCGAGGATGTTTCGTGGCATGGCATGAAGGTAGCGATCGCCCCCGGGATTGGGGGTCGGGCGGATGACAAAGGGGATGGGTGACCCGGGTGAGGGGTGGAGTTTACAGGTGATAGAGCAGCGCGAGGCCCGGCCGGAGCTGGTGAAGGGGAGGATGCTCAATTTCTTGTTGCGAATAATTTTGGTGCGGTGGAGCATGGGTGTCAGGAGTCCGGATGCTACGCCAACGACGGAGCCGAGGGCGATATCGGAGGGGAAGTGTTCACCCGCCTTGTTGCGCCAGAGGGCGGTGAGGCCGGTCACGACTCCTGCGCCGGTGTAGAAGGCCCATTTGTATCTGGATTCAGGATGATAGTCGGCGTAGGCCTGGGCGATAAAGAACATCGAGGTCCCTACCAGCGCGACATGGCCGGCGAAGAAGGAGTTCTGCGAGTTGGAGCTTCGGCGTGTTCCCATGGGGCTGGCCGACTCGTAGACCAGGGGCGGCTTCTTCTCACGTAGTGTACCGCCGAAGTATAGAGTACGCCTGTCAGGATCATCGCTTCTCCGTAGAGAGTGGTCAGTTTCCAGAAATCTTTCCTCATTTTATTGTCGACAGCGAAAACTGCGAGGGGAGGGGTACCGCCACGTAGAACGGTATATAACTGAGCCGGTCGATGCTGTGGGAATAGGGATGGACGGCCCAGCGGTCGAACCAGTTGATCTTGTTTTTGTCTTTGGCCAGGACCTCGGCCTCGGTAAGGCCGTCTTTTTTGGAGATCTGGGAAAAGCCATAGATGTCCCAGGCGGCGCTGGCGGCGATCAGGGGGATATCGACTTTGGGATGTAAGGTGTAGACGGAGGTCCTTTCGGTGGTGGCGGAAGGGTTGTCGGGTGTGGCGGGAGACTTTCCAGCAGTATCGCGGCCGTTCTGGGCGAGGAGGCCGACGGAAATAGTAAGGATGGCAGTCAGTAGGGTTAACGCTTTTCTCATAAGTACAAAGATCGGTCGAAAACTGACGCAAAAAATGTACAAATAGTGGTTTTCCTTGCAAATCTGTATGTTACGGGGGTGCAGGGGGAGATGTTACGGGGGGGATACGGGGTGCCCAAAATCTTAATTTAGGTTAATGGATAGCGGCATGCCGGGGTAGTAGCTTTGTGGTATAAAAAAAGGAAAACGTTATGAGCAATACCATCTTACATAAAGCGGCTACCCGGGGACATGCCGACCACGGCTGGCTGGACAGCTATCATTCTTTCTCTTTTGCGGGTTATTACAATCCCGAAAGGACGCAGTTTGGCGTACTTCGTGTCCTGAACGACGATATGGTTGCCGGTGGAAGGGGATTTGGGTCGCACCCGCACGACAATATGGAGATCATCAGCATTCCCCTCGAAGGAAGTCTGGTACATGAAGACAATATGGGTCACAAGGAAGTGGTGAGCGCCGGTGAGATCCAGGTGATGAGTACGGGCAGCGGGGTTTTTCACAGTGAGTATAATAATTCGCCGGACAAGCCGGTAAAATTCCTGCAGATATGGTTGTTCCCGAATAAATTAAACGTGGAGCCGCGGTATGATCAGGTGAAGATCGATAGGGAGAAGGGAGATAATCAGCTGCAGCAGTTGATATCCCCGTACAGGTCAGAGGAAGGAAGCTGGATCTATCAGGATGCGTGGTTCTTTAGCGGGCATTTTGACACGGACAAGGAATTTACCTATGAAAAAAAGAAGGGAGAGAACGGCGTTTACCTGTTCGTATTAAAGGGTTCGTTCACGACCGACGGGCAGAAACTGGAAAGCCGGGATGGGCTGGGGATCACGGGTAGTGGTGTGATACGACTGAAATCGCTGGAGCCCGATTCGGAAATACTGATCATGGATGTCCCCATGGAGAATAAAATCAAGTAAAATGAAAGTCAATATTCTGGTGATCGGCCGTGACAGGGCTATCCTCGAGGTGGTGGAGCGGCTGATCAATTCGCACGAAGATTGGAAAGCGACAAGTGGTTACGGAAGAGGAGCAGGCGTTTGCGGCGCTGGTGGAGAAGGAGTACAGGATAGTGTTTGTCGCGGCGGGTGTGGGGGCTGAGGAGGAGGAAGGATTGCGGCGGAGGGTCAATGAACGGTATCCATCCATTGTGGTGACCCGGCATTTTGGGGGTGGAAGCGGGCTTTTGGAAAACGAAATTTTATCAATTTTAAACAACAAGGGTTATGACAAATAAGATACAGGGTATACATCATATCACCGCGATAGCGGGTAGCGCGCAGCGCAATCACGATTTTTATACCAAAGTACTGGGGCTTCGGATGGTGAAGAAGACCGTGAATTTCGACGATCCGGGTACCTACCATTTTTATTATGGCAATGAGACCGGGATGCCAGGTACGATACTGACCTTTTTCCCGTGGGAAGGGATTGTGGGTGGAAGGACGGGAACGGGTATGGCCACGGAGATCGGTTATTCGGTACCGAAGGATAGTCTGGAGTACTGGGTGAATCGGTTTAAGGAGTCGGGGGTTAAGCAGGGGGAAATATCGGAGCGGTTTGGGGAGCTGTATTTGCCTTTTCAGGATCCGGATGGATTGAAACTGGAGTTGATAGCGAGTAAATACGGTGATGATCGTCAGCCCTGGGTGGGTGGCGGTGTGCCGGGTGAGGCTGCGACGAAGGGTTTTCATAGTGTGACGCTGACGTTGAGGAGTATCAAGCCGACGGCGACGATATTGACGGATGTGTTCGGGTATGAATTGAAGGAGCAGGACGGAGGCCGGTATAGATATGTAACGGATGCGGTGCCGACGGCCAGTATTGTGGATCTGGTGGAAGCTCCGGATGAGGCCCGGGGACATCAGGGAGGTGGGACGAATCACCACGTGGCTTTTCGGGTACCAAATGAGGATGTGCAGATGGAGTATCGGGAGAAGTTGTTAAAGATGGGGACGAATATAACGCCGAAGATCAACCGGGATTATTTTTACTCGTTGTATTTCCGGGAGCCGGGTGGGGTGCTGTTTGAAATCGCGACGGATAATCCTGGGTTTACGGTGGATGAGCCGTTGAATGAACTGGGGACGAATTTGAAGTTGCCGGTTCAGTATGAGGCCCGGAGGGCGGATATTGAGAAGGGTTTGCCGAAATTGAAAATATAATATTATGCATAAGTTACAATATAAGACTGCCGGGAAGCCGGTGGAGGAGACGGGGAAGGCGCTGATTATGATACATGGGAGGGGTGGGTCGGCGGAGGATATTCTTTCGCTGGCTGATGCCCTGCCGGTGGAGGGGTTTACGCTGTTTGCGCCGCAGGCGAGTGAGTAATTCGTGGTATCCGTACTCGTTCCTGATGGCGCCGGAGAGGAATGAGCCCTGGTTGTCTTCGGCAGTGGATGTGGTGGGGCAACTGGTGGAGGAGATTGGGTTGCCGCTGGAGAAGGTCTGGTTTACTGGTTTTTCGCAGGGGGCTTGTTTGACGCTGGAGTATCTTGGCCGGAATGGGGGGAAATATGGGGGCGCCGCGGCTTTTACGGGGGATTGATAGGGGATAAGATATACAGAGATAAGTATACCGGGAATTTTGGGGGGACGCGGGTGTTTATCGGGACGGCTGATCCTGATCCGCATGTGCCGGTGCAGCGGGTGCTCGATACGGAGAAGGTTTTGAAGGAGATGGGGGCGGAGGTGAATGTTCGGGTGTATCCCGGGATGGGACATACGATCACACAGAAAGAGATAGGGGATGCGGTGAACGTGGGGGTTTGGGGTTAGTGCTTTTTGTACATGGTGCTTCGGACCTTTGAGAGGAATTCGGGGGAGACGCCGATGTAGCGGGCGATCTGGTGCTGGGGTACGCGTTGGGCGATGAGGGGGTATTTTTCCATGAACTGGAGGTAGCGTTCTTCGGCGGTCTGGGAGACGGAGGCGTAGAAACGTTGCTGGAGGACGCCGAGGGCGCGCTGGACGAGGAGACGAAACATGCGTTCGAAGGCGGGGATCTTTTGGAAGAGGAGAGACTTATTTTTGAAGTCGATGGAGAGGAGCTCGCAGTCTTCGATGGTTTCGATGAACAGATGGGACGGCTTTTGTTCGGCAAAGCTGGTGAGGTCGCTTACCCACCAGTCCTCGACGGCGAAGAGGAGGATGGTTTCGACTCCGTCCTTGTCTATATAATAACTGCGGATGCAGCCTTTGAGGACGAAGGCTTCGAAGTCGCAGATCTCGCCTTCCTGTAAGAGGAAAGACTTTTTCTTTAGTTTACGGTGTTTGAGGAGGGAGTGGAAGAAGGCCAGTTCTTCCTCCGTGAGGGCGATGTATTTTGCGACAAAACGGTCGATGGCCTCGTACATGGGACTGATTTTGAACGAATTTAAGAAAGGAAAAGAAAAATTTGGTAGATAATACCGATTGGTATAATTTTGGGTTGTCAAAAGGGGGAGCAGAAAATGAGTAAAGCTGAAAAAACCAGGGAATTTATCATTCAGAAGACGGCGCCCATTTTTAATAAGAAAGGGTATGCGGGGACTTCGTTGTCTGATATGACTGAGGTGACGGGTTTGACGAAGGGGAGTATCTATGGGAATTTTGCGGACAAGGATGAGGTGGCGCTGGCGGCTTTTGCTTATAACTCGTCGCTGATGGGAATTGCTGTCAGGGCGGAGATGGCGAAGCGGTCGTCTTACCGGGAGAAGCTGATGGTTTATGTGGAGCTCTACGGAAATTTAACGACGACTCAGAATTCGTCGCTGGAGGGGGATGTCCCATTCTGAATACGATCACGGAATGTGATGACACGCACCCGCAGCTGAAGGCTAAAGCGGTGGAGGCGTTGCTATCGTGGAAAGATAGGCTTACTGCTCTTATTGCGGAAGGGGTGAAGGCTGGGGAGTTTCATTCGGGGGTTGATGCGGAGGAGATGGCGGTAACGATGATCGCGCTGCTGGAGGGGATCGTGCTTTTTGTAAAGGCGACGGGGAAGCCGACTTACCGGAAGTTTCTGGTGAATTCGCTCACTACATTGATAAAAGGGTTGTGACCCGGAGCTAAAGAGACAGGAATTTTTTTTACAAAAAAATATACCGATCGGTATAATATAAAACAAGAACAAAATGAAAACGGTAAACAACACTATTCTGATCACTGGCGGGAGTGCCGGTATCGGATACGAACTCGCGAAGTTATTTGGTGCAACCAACAAAGTAATTATTACGGGCCGTAATGAAGCTCGTCTTGCCGGGGCGGTTAAGAAGCTGGCCGCTTTGGGAAGCAAGGTCACGGCGATCGTCGGGGATGTTTCGAATGCGGCCGATGTGGACAGGCTGGTTGCGCAGCTGAACAAGGATCATTCGGACCTGAACGTGGTCATCAACAATGCGGGCGCCGCGGCGGGTGTATACAGTCTGGCGGATGAGGGCGTGAATGCCTTTGAAAGGGCGCAGACGGAGATGCTGACGAACTATCTGTCGGTGATACGCCTGAATGAGAAGCTGCTGCCTTTGCTGAAGAAGCAGGCATCCGCTGCGATCGTGAATGTTTCGTCGATCGTTAGTATCGTTCCCGGGTCCCGGTTATCTACGTATGGTGCGAGTAAGGCGGCGCTGCACTCGTACACGTTGTCGCTAAGGCATTCGCTGGCGGATAGTTCGGTGAAAGTCTTTGAGCTGAGGCCGCCGCTGGTTGCGACTGAATTCTCGTCGGAGATCGGCGGTTTGGAAAATGGTATCCCTGCTTCTGTGGTTGCGGAAGATCTGAAGAAAGGTTTTGAGACGGAAAGTTATGACATACTCGTGGGGAATACGGCGGATATATACCATCTGTATCTGCAGTCTCCGGAGCAGGCGTTTTTGGCTTTGAACACAGCAAGATAATTAGACTGGACTCCGTAAGATAATACAAGATGAAACGAACGGTCTTGATGATCACGGTCATAGCGGCCGCCATCATGGAGTTGATCGATACGTCGATAGTGAATGTGGCTTTGTCATACATGAGTGGCAATCTGGGGGCGACGCTGGAAGATACGTCATGGGTCATCACTGCCTATGCGATCGCAAACGTGATCATTATCCCGATAACGAGCTTTCTTTCCGGGAAGCTGGGGAGGAGGAGCTATTATATCGGATCGGTGGTGCTGTTTACCGTTTGCTCCCTGTTATGCGGTCAGGCTACCAATATATGGATGTTGGTGGTCTGCCGCTTTTTTCAGGGGATGGGTGGGGGTGCGTTGCTGTCTGTGTCTGCGGCTATAGTATATGAGCTGTTTCCGAAGGAGAAGCAGAATGTGGCGAGTGCTTTGTTTGGGGTTGGGATCTTTGTGGGGCCTACCATCGGGCCGACGCTGGGTGGGTTTATCACGGAGCACTATAGCTGGCCATGGATCTTTTATATCAATCTTCCGATCGGGATCATCGTTGCCGTCATCTGTAGCCGGCTGCTGGGTGAACCGCCGATAAAACCGAGGGTCGGAAAGATCGACTGGACGGGGATAATTTTGTTGATGGCGGGGGTTGGATCGCTGCAGACGGTGCTGGAGCGTGGCGAAACCGATGACTGGTTTGCGGCCAACTATATCATCGTGCTGACGGTGGTTGCGGTGCTGGGGCTAGTCCTGTTCGTCTGGTGGGAATTGAAGATCAAAGAGCCGGTGGTGAATCTGCGGGTCATGAAGAGCCGGAATCTGAGTATTGCGGCGGTATTGACCTTTGTGTCGGGTATCGGCCTGTTCAGCTCGGTATATCTGACGCCGGTGTTTGCGCAGCGGCTGCTGGGGTTTACGCCTACGCAGTCGGGGCTGATGTATCTGCCGGGGTCGTTCTTTGCCATTGGAGGACTGCTGATAACGGCGAGGCTGTTGCAGCGGGGGACGCCGCCTGTGGCGATGATCACGATGGGGATGTTCCTGTTCATTTGTTTTACCTGGATGATGTCGAGGCTGGACCTGGACGCGGGAAGAGGTGATTTTTATATGCCGCTGATATGGCGGGCGATCGGTATTGCCATTATTACGGTGCCCTTGTCGACGCTTGCGGTGAGCGGGCTCGACTTAAAAGATATTCCGCAGGGGACGGCGCTGAATAATATGATGCGGCAAGCTGGGGGATCGTTTGGGATAGCGATCGTGAACACGTATCTGACGCGTCGCAATGCGGTGCACCGGACCGACCTGGTGTCGAATGTGACTGCGGGGAATCCGCAGGTGACGGACAGGCTGGCGGGGTATACGCACTATTTTGTGGGGAAGGGGGCGAGTGTTGCCGATGCGCAGCATCAGGCGCTGGGGTTGCTGGAGGCTGGGGTGTCGAGACAGACGAGCATGTTGAGTTTTGGGGACGCGTATTTGCTGTTGGGGGGGATCTTTCTGGTGAGTTTGCCTTTGTTGTTGCTTTCTTCGGGCGGGAGGGGGAAAAAGCCGGTGGTGGCGTTGGCGGACCATTAAAGGGGGCAGGTGGCTGTGCGGCCACTGAGGGTGGATTCGCCGCCCGGGTGGATTCGGTGAGCCGGGGCGGGTTTCTGCGGGTGGACGGTGACGGGGAATTTTCGTATTTTTATGACATGAATGTGCTACTCTTCAACGGTTGCAGCGACAATGGGCCGGAGACTACCGGTCGTAAGCTGTCCGCTTATCTGCATCAGCAGCTGGTCGCGAGGGGCTATACCGTTACACAGATAAATGTTTCCGAGGGTCATATACCTTTTTTCAGTTGAGGCTGCCGCATTCGCCGGAGGCGGTGGAGCGGATGGTCGAGGCTTTTACGCAGTCGGATCTGCAGATCTGGCTGACTCCTTTGTATCATGGCGGAATGACGGGCGCGATGAAGAACTGTCTGGACTGGCTGGAGATCACGGCGAGGCAGGAGAAGCCGTATCTGACGGACAAGGTGGTCGGGCTGGTGTGCTGGGCGGACGGCGGTCAGGCGATGCAGGGGATCAACGCGATGGATGCGGTGGCGAAAGCGCTGAGGGCCTGGGTGATCCCGTATTCGGTCCCCTCGTTAAGAATATGCTCTATGCCGATGGTCAGCGGCAGCAATTCTCCGGCGAGCATATCCGGAAACTGGACAGGCTGATCGCCTTATTGGGTAATGCCCGTCAGTCGCTTGCATTAACTTCCGAATGATGAAGGATATTTCCTCGATTTTAAATACGATGAATCTTAGTGTCGGCGGGAAGCTGTGGCTGGAAAGCTGGCGGGAAACGTTTTTTCGGGCCAGGTCCGGTGGAGCTGCTGGAGTATATCGAGCTGACTGGGAGTATCAACCAGGCGGCGAAGAAGATGGAGATGTCATATAAGAAGGCCTGGGAGATCGTTAACCATTTGAATTCCCTGACGCACCGGCCGCTGGTGATCACGGCTACGGGAGGAGAGAAGGGGAGGCGGGTCTACGATCTCGGATGAGGCCAGAGAGCTGATCGAATATTACCGCCAATTAAGGCTGCGGTTTAAGAAATTTCTTGACGAAGAGATCTGCCAGGGCGAGAAAATAGTATTTGACGTTATTTCTTTGAAGAAATAGCGCGCGCCGGAGTGGGGCCGAGTATAGTGTTGAAGGTTTCGGGGAGTTGGTGGTGGGCATAGCGGTGAGGTTTGCAAAAGATTAAATCGTAATTGTCATATGAAAAAGAGTCTACTTGTTGTTGTAATGAGCGTGTTTGGTTTGGGCGCCTGGGCGCAGGAGGGTGGCCGTTCCGCCGCGCAGGGTCAGGAATTGCATGCGCGTTGGGATGAGCTGACGGCCAGTGACTGGCCGAAGGCGCTGGCGAAATCGAATCAGACCTGTATTCTGCCTATCGGGATCCTGGAGAAGCATGGTCCGCATGTGCCGATCGGTTCGGACCTGATCCAGGTGCGGGAGTGGGCGGCGCGGGCCACGAAGAAAGAGTATGCGGTGGTATTCCCCGACTATTTTTACGGACAGATCAACGAGGCGCGGCATCAGCCGGGGACTTTTCTTTGCCCGAGCGGATAGTTTGGGACCTGCTGGAGGCGACCTGTGACGAGATCGGCCGCAATGGTTTCAAGAAGATCGTGATCATCAACGGACACGGCGGGAATCCGCAGCTGATCCGGTATTTTATTCAGACGCGGCTGGAAAAGAGAAGGGACTATGCGGTCTTCTTTTTCGAACCGAATAATGATAGCGTGTATACGAAGCAGCTGGCTGCGCTGCACAGGTCCGACCCGGCGAATGATGCGCATGCGGGTGAACGGGAGACGTCTTCGCTGTTGTACCTGCGGCCCGATCTGGTGCAGATGGACAGCGCGAATAATCAGTCGGGGGCCAATCAGCACCGCCTGAATATCCCCAATATTTACACGGCGATCTGGTGGTATGCGGACTATCCGAATCACTATGCCGGCGACGGGTCGAAGGCGACGCGTGCGGAGGGTCAGCTGGTGAATGAACATTTTATCGGGCAGCTGGTGGAGGCGCTGAAAGCGGTGAAGGCTGATAATAAGACGCTTGAATTGCAAAAAGAATTTTTTGATAGGGTGAAGGAATAGATTTGGTAACTTTATCAAAATCGGGAGATTATGGATACAAGTGTAAAACCTTCGTTTGGCGAGCTGATCAAGGGGCACAAGCCGGTACTCGTTGATTTTTCTGCGGAGTGGTGTGGTCCTTGTAAGATGATGCCGCCAATTTTAAAGGAATTGAAAGATAAGGTAGGGGGAGAATGTTACGATCCTAAAGTTAGACATCGATAAGAACCCTGCAAGTGGCTAATGCCTATCAGATACAGAGCGTGCCAACGCTGATCGTTTTCAGGGATGGGGAAGTGAGTGGAGACAGAGTGGAGTGGTGAGGGCTGACCAGCTGAAGTATGTCCTCGACGGTGTTCTCCAAAATGGATAGACGGTTCAAAAGAAACCATGACTACTCAGGAAGAAATACTCCGGCACAAGATTATAGCCATTTTGAGGGGATGTGATCCCGCGAATGTGCTGGCTATTGCCGGCGCCTTGTATGACGGCGGCGTGCGTCTGCTGGAGATCACGCTCAATTCGCCGGGAGCGCTGGAGGCGATCGCGGCGGTGGCAAAGAATTTTGGAGACCGGATGATCATTGGCGCCGGAACGGTGTTGACGGAAGACGAGGTGAGGGCGGCCGTGGGAGCGGGTGCGCGTTTTATACTGTCTCCTGCTCTGGATATCGAACTGATACGGGTGACGAAGGCGCTGGGCGTGGTGAGTGTGCCGGGGGCCTTCACGGCGACGGAGATACTGGCGGCATGGAGGGGTGGGGCGGATATCGTGAAGGTGTTTCCCGCTTCGGTCGGGCCGGCTTATTTTCGGGATATCCGGGGGCCTTTGCCACAGATACCGCTGATGCCTACGGGCGGCGTGACTCTGGATACTATCAATGAATTTAAGAAAGTTGGCGCGGTGGCTTTTGGGGTTGGGAGTGCGTTGGTGTCTTCTGCTCAGGGAGTTAGCGAGGTAGAGCTGGAAGTGTTAAAAGGGAGGGCGAAGGCGTTTGTGGAGGCTGTGGGGTAATGGGTGTGTGGTGGCGGGTAATATTTTTTCTATAACTTTGTGGTAATGTATAAGAGCCGGAGCATATGGTGGAAGGCGATGTTTATGTTGGTGGTGTTTGCCGCCAATTTTCTCGTTTTTTGCCACTTGTGCGGCGAGGGCGGAGGCCGCTGCTGTGCATCATTCGTGTTGTGAGAAGAAGGCTCCGGGGGAGCCGAAGCATTCGGATTGCCAGGGGATGCAGGCGGTGCGGTTCAATCTGGTGGAGAAGCAGGTGGCTTCTTCGGTGGTGATGGGTGATCTGCCGGTGGTGGTGTTGGGTTTTGTACGTGTTGTGGCCCCGGTGGAGCGGCCCGCTGAAGGGTTCGGGAGGGCCGCCTGGTCGTCCTGCCAATATGCTCCACCCGACAGACAGGCGCTATATCAGAGTTATCGCATTTGATTGATGGATTGAAGTTCAAGACATTTTTTCTATTCTTTAACGGTCAATTCATTTACAATGAAACATATTATTTTTTTAGCCGCATTTTTTGCGCTTGGTTTTGGATTTGCACAGCCTGTAATTGCACAGCAGGCTAATTCTCTCTCTCCCATTCTGGATTCGTATTATGGCGTCAAGGACGCGCTGGTGGCCGGCGATGCAAAGGCTGCGGCGGCGAAGGCTGCGGATATGAAGAAGGCCGTGGACGGCGTCGATATGAAGGCCCTTCCGTCGAAGGATCATATGGCCTATATGTCGTTAAAGGACAAGCTGTCTTTTGACGCAAGGCATATTGCGGAGTCGTCGGATATCGCGCACCAGCGCGAGCATTTTGAGGCGCTTTCCGCAAGTATGAGCGCTTTTGCGAAGCAGGCGCATTTGTCGGCAGAGCCCGTCTACCAGGAGTACTGCCCGATGAAAAAGGCGTACTGGCTCAGCAGTGATTCGTCGGTAAAGAACCCTTATTATGGCAGCAGCATGCTTACCTGCGGGAAGGTAACGGGCGCGTTAAAACCGTAGGATAATGAGGAATTATTTTTTGGTGTTGCTGGTCTTTTTGGCCGGCGGCGCGGGGCGTGGGTATGCCCAGATGCATCATATGGCGCGTGCTGAGCCGGACTCGTCGCGGCCGGGGGTGAAGGTTTATCATTTGTACATTACGGATACGACAGTTAACTATACCGGGAAGCGAAGGCCGGCGATTGCGGTGAATGGTACACTGCCCGGCCCGCAGCTGGATTTTACCGAGGGGGATACGGCCGAGATACATATCCACAACGAAATGATGATGGAGACGTCTGTGCACTGGCATGGGCTGATCGTTCCCAATCAATATGACGGGGTTTCCTATCTGACTTCGCCGCCTATAGCTCCGATGGGAGAGTATGTGGCGAGGTTCCCCATTGTACAGAATGGAACGTACTGGTATCATTCGCATACGATGCTGCAGGAGCAGGTGGGGGTTGTATGGAGCGTTTGTGATACATAAGAAAGAGCGGGATAGTGTTCCTGAACATGTGGTTCTGCTGAGTGACTGGACCAATGAGAAGCCGTATGAGGTGCAGCGTAGTCTGCACTATGCCACGGACTGGTATGGGATCAGAAAGGGGGCAGCGCAGGACTATCTGGCGGCCATCAAAGAAGGACATTTCGGGACGAAGCTGGCGAATGAAAGAAAACGGATGCTGGCCATGGACGTCAGCGATGTAGCTTATGACCGGATGCTGGCCAACGGGAAGACGGAGGAGAATGTGCCGGGGTACCGTGCCGGACAGCGGGTGCGGCTGCGCGTTATCAACGGAAGTTCGTCGACGTATTTCTGGCTGCGATGGGCGGGCGGGAAGATGACGGTGGTGGCTAACGACGGACAGGATGTAGAGCCGGTGGAGGTGGACAGGCTGATCGTGGGGGTATCGGAGACGTATGATGTTATCGTGACGCTGCCCGGCTCCGGGAAGTACGAGTTCTCGGCGACTTCGGAGGACAGGACGGGAAGGACTTCTCTGTGGCTTGGAGATGGGGAGAAACTGGGGCTTGCGCCGATGCCGAAGCTGAAGTATTTCGAAGGAATGAAGATGATGAATGAGATGATGAAGGGCAACGGGGATATGAAGGATATGGGGATGGCGATGACCAATCAAACTATGGATATGAATGGGGTTATGTATCAGGAAAAGATGGATAGTTTGGTGACGCTGAACTATGGAATGCTGAAGTCTCCGCGGAAGACGGTGTTACCGGATGGACCGGTGAGGACTTTCAAATGGACGCTGACGGGGAATATGAACCGGTATGTGTGGACGGTGGACAACAAGACCGTGTCGGAAACGGACAAGGTGCTGATCCATCATGGAGAGAGGGTCAGGATCGTCATGACCAACTGGACGATGATGCGGCATCCGATGCATTTGCACGGGCATTTTTTCCGATTGTTGAACGGCCAGGGGGACTATTCGCCGCTGAAGAATGTGGTGGATATCATGCCGATGGAGACGGATACCATCGAGTTTGCGGCAACGGAGAGCGGGGACTGGTTCTTCCACTGCCATATCCTCTACCATATGATGAGCGGGATGGGGCGGATCTTTCATTATACAGACAGCAGCGGATCGGCGTTCAGCCCGATACCCGGTATTGCCGACCCGAAGAAGGCGCTGAGGAAGATCTATGCCGATGACCGGGAGATCAGGCCCGCGGCGAGTGTGGGGCTGGAAAGTAATGGGAGTGATGGGGAGGTGATGCTGGCCAATACGAGGTATAGATTCCAGGCGGAGTGGAGGGTCGGTACGGATGAGCGGAAGGGTTATGAGACCGAGAGTCATATCGGGCGTTATCTGGGGAAGATGCAGTACTGGATGCCTTATGTGGGATGGGATTTCCGGTATCGCCGGATATCGGATGTGGGTGAGAAGAGTCTGTTCGGGCAGACGGATACGAAGGACCACCGGAATGTGTTCTGTTTTGGGGTGCAGTATTTATTGCCTTATCTGGTGGTGGCGGACTGGCGGATCGACTCGAAGGGCTATGTGAGGCTACAGCTGGGACGGGAGGATATACCGGTGACGAGCAGGCTAAGGATGAATTTTATGGTAAATACGGACAAGGAGTATATGGTTGGTGCCCGGTATATTATCACGAAGTATTTTGGGATCTCGACGCACTATGACAGTGATATGGGGTATGGTGCCGGGGTGACGATCAGCTATTAGTTGTTGTGGGTTTATAGTTGTTGCGGAGTTAGGCGGTGGAGGCCTTTGCGAGCAGGAGGCGGCAGCCGGTGGGGCCTGGAGCTACGACCACCCATCGTTTGGTTAGGGTGGCGGGATTGCCCCTCTGGAATGTCAGGTGTTCCCCCCTTTGGTCTGGCGTTTGTTGCGCACCTTTATAAAAAATTAAGGTATGGAAAATTTAAAGGAGGAAGTCAGAAAGACCGGGGCGGCGATCATCGAAGGGTTGAATCAATTTAGTGAAGAAAAGTTGAACAAGGTTCCATATGAAGGGAGCTGGACGGCCGGGCAGGTGGGGGAGCATTTGGTGAAGTCGGCGGGTGTGGCGGAGGTAGTCTATGGGCGGGTGGGTCCGACGAGTCGTCCGCCGGATGAGAAGCTGCCGGTTTTGAGGATGTTCCTGGACTTTTCGATCAGGATGTCGTCACCGGGTTTTATAGTGCCGTCTGACGGGTACCATGATAAGGGGAAATCCTGGGGCAGCTGAAGAAGGTGTGGGGTCGGTTTGAGGAAGCGGTGGAGACACTGGATATGAACGAGACTTGTCTGGATTTTGAGATGCCGATGGTGGGTCAGCTGACCAGGCTGGAGTGGATCAGTTTTCAGGTGTATCATACGAAGCGACATCTGCACCAGTTGGGGAAGATCTATGATGCGGTGAAATAGGGGGGATGGTGTTGTGGGTTTGGTGGTTCAGGTGGGTGTGGGTGTTGTTCGCGTGGCGGCGGAGGACATATGTGTTTTTTGAGAGAGGTCGATTTTTGAGGGGTGCTTGCTTTGTATTGACCAATTGTGGGCTGAAGGGTAGTGAATTTTGGTCAATGGGAAAACGGGGTGGGGTTCGGGTGATCCGGAAGGGGTGGGTGACCCGGTTGGAGTATATTGTGATAAATTTTGGCTATGAAAAATATTTTGCTTGGGGTTGTTTTTGCCGTTGGGTGCACGTTTGGGTGTTTTGCGCAGGGGAATGTTCAGTTGGTCAATCCGACTACGGTGGCCAGGCCGAAGGGGTATTCGCAGGCGGCGGTGGTTGACCTTGGTACCTGTAAGATGGTGATCCTGTCCGGGCAGGTGGCGATGGACCTGCAGGGAAATCTTGTAGGGAAAGGAGATATGGAGAAGCAGGCGGAGCAGGTATTTCAAAATATCAAGGCGATCGTTACCGATGCCGGCGGCACGATGGATGACGTGGTCCGGCTGGGCTTTTATGTTACCGACCTTTCCGGTCTTGCGGCTGTCCGCGCCGTTAGGGACCGGTATGTGAATACCAGGACTCCGCCTGCCAGCACGCTGGTCGAGGTCGCGAAGCTCTATCGTGATGACGTATTGATAGAGGTGGAGGCGACGGCGATCATCACAAAAAATAACTATTCGCTCCATGGAGAGGCGAGGATGAGGTCGACGAAATTCTTCCGCTGAAAGCCGGGGATCATGAATGCGCAGACGTCGGCCTTGATGTTGCCGAAGGTTGTTTCTGTCTTGTGTTTGAAGCCTTCGAAGAATGCCGGGATGATCTTCTTTTTGAAACCGGGGCGTGGGAAGAAGCGGGTGATCTCTTCGCGGTCTGCCGGTGAAAGTTCGTGGTATCCTTCGCCCATTACGTCCAGTCCTACGCCGGAGTACATCAGTGCGACCTCGGCCTGCTTGTATTCGGCGATCCCAATTGTAGTGTGCAGGGCGATGGTGTCCCAGACGAAGCTGGAGGGTGGTCGGTGGAAGACCGTGGCTTTTGAGAAAGTCGCGGGCGGCGTTGGCTCCGTCGACCTCGAAGCGTTTGTCCGGGCTGCTGTAGTGGGGTGTCAGACCGAGGTCATGGAAGGCCGAGCTGACGTAGAGCAGTTCGGGGTCGTAGGCGAGGCCGCGTTGTTTACCGTTGAGGGAAGAAAAAAGAAATACGCGGAGGGAATGGTTGTAGATGAATTCGTTGCCGTGTTCCAATAATAATTCTGTTGCTTGTTTCGCGATCTTGCTGTCGGGGATACTGATCCCGGCTACTGACGATGGACGTTCTACTGACATCTTTTTTCTTCAAAGCTATGCAGGCATGGGCCTGGAGAAAATGTCAGAAATGGAGAATCAGATATGAATTTTTACCGTGGGTTTCGGCGTGGATTGTTCGCGATAGTCCAAAGGGGATTGTTGTGTGTAGGTTTTGAAGAAGCTGCTGAACTGGTAGGGACTCGGAAAGCCGAGGTCGCCGGCTATTTCCTTGATACTGCGGGAGCTGAACCGGAGGGAACGTTTGGCTTCGGATATCAGCTGTTCGATGATTATTTCCTTGGCTCCTGCGCCGTAGGTTCTGCAGACCGCGGCAAGTTTGCGGGTGGTGACGCCGAGTTGCCGGGCGAAGAAGGGGACGTCGTGCGCTGTATTATAGTTGTCACGGACGAGGGCGAGAAAGTCCTGGTAGATACGGCCGTCATAGGTAGCGATGTCTTTCCGGAGCAGGGAGTGGATGTTGGCGGTCTTGATGATGATGATCTTGAGGTAGGCGGCCAGGACGTCGCTTTTGTTGGAGTAGTCGGGGGTTTGGTATTCCCCCAGAGTTGTGATTAGGAGAGTTTCGAGGTCTTTGAGATCCGCGGGCCCGGGCAGGAAGAGGCGGCCGGCGGCCGGGTCGTCGAAGAGAACGGCCTTGCAGTTGCTGGCGCTGATGGGGGTGCGTTGCCAAAAGCAGTCGCCGAACCGGAGGCGGAGGCCGGAAAGGGGGTGGGTATCGGAGGTTGGCTGGGTGGCGGAAGGTAGTTGGTTGCCATGAGGGGATCGGGTGTTGCGGGCAACGGTGTTGCCTCGGGCGGGGTGGCTTCCGTGGGAAATTGAGGTGTCGGATGATGCGGCCGGCAGGAAGGTATAGACTTGTCCTTTGGAAATTAACAATAGACTGCCTGATGAGAGGGTGTAGGTAGTCAGGTCGACGTGGACCTGGGATGAGCCGCCGGTGATAAGGAATAGTTGGTGGTCGTCGAGTCGTTGGGGCTGGGAATTTGGGGAGACCGTTGGGTCGAGTCTTTCGATATGGAAAGAGTCCTGTAGCATGGTGTAAAAGTACAGATTTCCCGGTGAGTGCATTTTCGGCGGGATGGGAGGAATATTTCCCGGTAAGTGGTATGTTCCGGCAGTTGGGTAAATTGTATCTTCCGGTGGTGTGGAAGAATGGTACATAGTGTGGAAGAATTGTAAATTCCAGCCTTAAAAACTCAAAACCGTTATGGCACCATCCGGCAATTGTATCGACCTTATCAAGTCACAGGAAGGCCTTGTACTTCACCCTTATCTCGATCAGGCGAGTGTTCCGACGATCGGATACGGCACTACCCGGTATCCGGGCGGGGCGCATGTGACCATGAAAGACGGTCCGATAACTCAGCAGCAGGCGGAGAACTACCTGCACAACGATCTGCAGGACACCGGTGTCGCGGTCAATGCGATGGTGCCGCAGGGATTGAATCAAAACCAGTTCGACGCGCTTGTGGATTTTGCCTATAATGTGGGTACGGGTGCGCTGCATGGCAGTACGCTGCTGAAACTGGTCAAGGCTAATTCAGCGGACCCGTCGATCGGGGATGCTTTTCAGATGTGGGATAAGATCCACGTCGACGGGAAGCTCGTGGTGAATGACGGGTTGCTGAAGCGGCGAAAGGCGGAGGCGGAATTATACTTTAGTTAGCGGGTGGTCCGAGGACCGGTGCTAGCGGGTGCGCCAGCGTCTAGGTCCAAAATTTTCCCATTTTTTTAAAGAGGATGTTGGGGACGGGGGAGCTGTGGGATGAAGGTTGCGTGAGCAGGATGCCTCTTACCCGTGTCGTTCGGACTCGATGCCAAAGAGGATGGTTTCGTTGCGCGAATTGGTGTGGGGGAAGCTGTGGACCTCGTTGATGTCGAATTCATCGTTGCGGAGGAAGATCTTCTGCTGTGTGCAGAAGAGCTGGTTGTCCATTACTACGAAGTCTGAGGAGTATCCGCGTTTCTGGAGGTCTGCGATCTTGTCTACTACGGCGTGTGTACCCGTTTTTCTCATGATTGAGGGATTTTTTGGTTTTTGAATTTGTGCGTTGTATACGTATAAATTCTATGCGAGAGACATAAGCGTTTGATAGCCAGTGCCGGCATGTGGAGGCGGGGACGATATTTCGCCGAAAAACGGGGGAGTTCGCGAAAGGGCGTGAGAGGATCCGACGCCTGTGGTGTTGTGATGGTAGATGACGGGATGACGCCGCGGGTTACTCAGGTCGAAGGGTTCGTCGCAGCTGTTCGAGGACGCCGCGGAAGAAGCCCGCTCCTTTTGCCTGAGCGACCTGGAGGGCGCCGGGGAGGGTGGAGGTCCAGAGGGCGGCGATGTCTTCGGGTGACTGGTTGATACGGAACTCGCCAGCGTCGCGGCCGGCGCGGATGGTGTCGGTGAGCCAGCTATCGACGGTATCGATGTATTCGTTGGCTGCCTTTTCCATTTTGGGTGGAAGTTCGGAGTAGATGGAGGTGCAGGCGCCGATGATACAGAGATTTTTGCCGGACAGACAGTAGTTGGCATACATGGTGAGAAGGACCTCCGTTCGTGCTTTGGCGGACTGGTCCTTGGACGTCTCGATGAGGTCGAGGAAGTCTGACCTGTCCTTTTCAATGATAGCCACGCCGAGGTCTTCCTTGGCGGGAAAGTAGTGGTGTACGGCGGCGTTCTTGATGTTGAGCTCCTTTGCGATCAGCTGATACCTAAAGGTATGATATCCCATATGCTGGATGAAGTCTCTGCCGAGTATGATGATCTTGTCTCTGGTACTGACGCCCTGCATTGTATTATTTTGTACTGCCATTTGTTTGCACAATTCGCTTACATTGAAGTAAGTAATTAGAAAATATGATTGATCCGACTGGCAATCGTTAGTGGTGGGAGATTGGTTAGCGTCGGGGCAGGGGTCAGTGAGCGATAAGGTAATTTAGTTAAGCAGTTGTTGGACGGTTGCCTGCAGCTGGGTTTTGGTAAACGGCTTACAGAGGAAAGTGTCCGCTCCGATCTCAAGCGCGAGATCCGAGACTGCTGCGTCCACGCCGGAGATCATGATAATCTTGACGGCGGGGGATTTTTCCTTGATATATCCGATAAAATCGACGCCCATGCCATCTGGGAGGCGGTTGTCCAACAGGACGAGAGTGGGGGTCTCTTTTTCAAGGAAAGTCCTGGCTCCTGAAAGGGTGTTAACGTGGTCAATTGTCAACTCCGGCTGATCCAACAGGATATTGAGGAGCAGACACATATCGCCTTCGTCTTCGACAATCAGGATTTTCTTCATACGCCAGTTTTTGTTCAGGATGCACAATTTTGGGGCCAATTGGCTTTGAGAGAGAGGTTCGTCGGGTGCAACGATGGTTTATGCGCGGTGGAGAGTGGGGGCTGGTGGTGATGGGCATGGGTTCGGGGAATGTAGTTGACGGATGGGTCGGATGGGAGTGTGGCTCAGGGCTGGTGCGGGGTGAGGCCTGGGTGCGGAGTTGCCTGGGCGCTGGTTGGGATCTGTCGCGTGCTGAGATGGGAGCGTGGGTGGTGGAGGTTCGGGCCCTGGGTTTTCCGGAGTATAAAAAAAATTGTGGGGCGGGTATTGATCGGGCAATAGTGTGGTTTAGCTTCCACACTGGTGGAAGGCTGTGGACGCAAATTATCAGGAAGGGGGATTGGTGGAGCTTGAACGGGGGGGGCTGGATTTTTTGTAATTTCCCGCATGGGTAATATTTTAACTATCGATGTAGGAGGTTCGCATATCAAGTGTACGATCCTCGATGATCAGGGCGAAATGCAGACAGAATACAGGCGGGTGGACACGCCCCCTCTGCGCGGCCGGAGAAAGTGCTTTCCACCATATCAGAACTGGTGAATGGGTTACCGGATTATGACCGGGTTTCGGTTGGATTTCCGGGTTATGTGAGGAACGGGGTCGTATATACCGCTCCCAACCTTGACAATCCCTACTGGAAGAACATTCCTTTCGGTCAGCAGATCAGCAATGCGCTGAAGAGGCCGGTGCGGCTGGTGAATGACGCCGACCGAGCTGGGGCTTGGGGTTGTTAGCGGCAAGGGATATGAGATCGCGGTTACGCTGGGGACGGGTTTTGGGACGGCATTCCTGATCGACGGCTATTCTGCTGCCGCATATGGAGCTGGCGCATCATCCTATTCGTAAAGACGTAACCTACGACGCTTATATCGGTGAACGGGCGCAGAAGGAAGTGGGAAAGGAGAAGTGGAACAGGCGGGTAGAGAAGGTCCTGGGCATCCTTAAAGTGGTCTTCAACTACGACCGGCTGTATATTGGCGGCGGTGAAGCGCAGAAGCTGAAGGTCCCGCTGGAGGAGAACATGATCCTTTTTCCGAATCAGGACGGGATCAAAGGTGGGGGCTAAGCTGTGGTTGATGGAAGATAAATACCATATCAGTACGAATCACCCCGTTCAGTCCTGAAAAAAAGATTATATTACTGGTAAAACACCAGCATGAAACTGATTGCTCTCTTAGGCTTTATCCTAACCGTTATGTCTGTGGGCGTGCGGGCCCAGTCATTGAAGAATACAAGCTGGAGGACCTTTATCGGGGATCCGTTGCATGATAGTATTACCATCCATATCCGGACGGATTCGTCTTTCGTAACGACCAGTGACGGATCGGTGGTCGTCCGTTCGATCTGTAAGGTTTCCGGTGACACGCTTACTATTAGTGACTATGACGGACAGTATGCGTGTCAGGATATGACGGGCCGTTATACCGTCAGTCTGAAGGACGATATATTGACGCTTGTCCTTGTGGACGACGCCTGTGACGGCCGGGCTAGTAATCTTAACAGTTCGAAGTGGCGGAAGGTGCCGGAGAAATGAGTTGGCCGGGGTCGGTTGATCGGGGGAATGGTTATTTTTGGCCATGGAAATGCTTCAATACAGTCTGACGCTTCCCGGGAGGCGCAGGGGATTTCATTTGATTACGCCGGAGGTGCTGCGGGCCGCGCCGGGAATTACGCGGTTCAGGTGCGGGATGTGCCAGGTGTTTATCCGGCATACATCCGCGTCGCTTACCATCAACGAGAATGCGGACCCGACGGTGAGAAGAGATTTTGAAACATTTTTTAACAAGGCGGTGCCGGAGAATGATCCGGACTATGTCCATAATGATGAAGGGCCCGATGATATGCCTGCGCATTTGAAGGCGGCGATCCTCGGGTCCTCTGTATTGATACCTGTCAATAGTGGGAGACTGGCCCTGGGTATGTGGCAGGGGATCTATTTATGTGAACATAGGAATCATGGGGGGAGCAGGGAGTTGGTGATTACTTGTTGGGGGGAGGAGATTTAGGGGTGGGTGACCCGGTTGACGGGGCCCCGCCGGTGGGGTGGATGGTTGGGTGACGGGACTCCGCTGTTTACGGGGGCGGGGGCGCCGATGCGGGCCGGTTGGGTGGGGACGCCGCCGGGGGATTAAGCCCGGGTGGCATGGTCGCGGTCGGCGGTCTGATAGAGCTCTTCGGGGATCTGGGCCAGGGTCGAGGCGTGGACCTGGTGGCCGAGGCCGTAAAACTGCTGAAAGCTCATGATGAGGGGGCGCCATTTGTCGGGATCGATATGATCGGATTTCCCGTCCATCAGGATCTGGTCGTCGAGGTGTACACGGACGATCTTTAGCTCGAAAGTCATAATTCTGCCGCGTTGCTGCGGGTCTTCTTCGCTGAGGGGTGTGTGGACATCAGTACGCTCTCCAGGTGGACGGGGCATTGTTTTGCGCGGGCGGGTTTGACGATGTCTGAGGATAGGGGAGTGAGGCCGGAGATGGCGAATTTGTTGGGTTCGTAGCGGTAGCCTTTTTGTAGTTTGCCGGCGGGAACGGGATTCGAACCGGTGGTGAGCGCCAGCCTGTTGACAGCGCCGACTTCGTTGACGGACGGAAGGTTGAGGACGCATTCGCTGGTGCGGAGGAGGTTCTCTGTGGTTTTGGAGAAGGCGGAAATGCCGACCATGCAACGCCAGCCCAGCCAAAAAATGGAGGATATGGGGGCGATGTTGTGGGTGCCGTCCGCGTTGACGGTACTGACGAGTACAACCGGTGTACCGAAATAGAGAATGGATGGATAACTTATGTGGTGCATTGTTTTCAGTTTAGGGTGTAAAGATGGGAAGAATTGGGTGGGTGGGAAACCCGGAACTTGCTCGATTTTTCTGCAGGCGATGGCAATGTTTAAAAGTAGGCAGAGGTCTGGAAGATCTAACGGTTGTTGGGCAGGGGTTTAGGTATTCAGAGGCTGCGAACAGCGGAATTTGGAGAGATCGGATAATTGGTCCTTAGCAACGGACTGCTGTCGCTGCCCGAAGGTCCGGAATATTGGTCATATTTGAACAGGGCGATGGATTTTTTTATTTTCGTTTGTATATATACGTTATATTTTTTGAACTGCTGACACCGTTGGACGAAACATATATTTTAAGGGCGTGGATGGGTGGGTGAATATGGTGGATCGCGCGATCTCTCGTTTGGTGGAAGGATGGGGCCGGGTGCGGGGGGATGGGGGATGGTGGAAAAGATCCGGCGGTGAAGGGGTTAAACAGTAGGGTATGGGGGTGGCAAAGGTTTTGAAGCAGGTGGTGGAAACCATTGTTCACTTTTTAAATTTATTATTATGGAAAACAGACCTAATAATTCGAGCACGAGCCTGAAGATCAAGGGCAACTGGAATGAAATGAAGGGCAAGATCAAACAGAAGTACGCCAATCTGACGGATGACGATCTGTTGTATGAAGAAGGGAAGGAGGATGAGTTATATGGACGGATCCAGAAGAAGACCGGACATACGAAGGAAGAAGTAAAATCGTGGATCGATAAGTTGTAGAGTGGTGTGGCATTTGCGCCCCTGAGGTGTGGACGGGATTGGTCGCTGCAGGACGGTCTGAGCGGAGTATGGGGTGGCACGGTTTTAGAATGGTATAATGTTCCAAGGATGGTGATTTCCAGCTGAACAATTATAAAAGCGCCTCAGAAACGCAATTATAAAAAGTAAATGGAATAAGCATCCGCGAAAGCTGTGTTCCCAAAAGGAGTACAGCTTTTTTTTTGCATTGGCGGGTAGGGACCGGGTTCAGGATATTAGTGGTAACTTACCTGTAAATGAAATGCTATGAAACCATATGTTATATGTCATATGATGAGCTCGGTCGACGGGCGAACGCTGACGAAGAATTGGGGGAGGGTGAAGGGAATGGGGGCTTATGAGGAGACAGGGAATACCTATAGGGCCACTGCCTGGATATGCGGACGGACGACGATGGAGCGGGATTTTGCGAGCAGCAACCCTTTGAAGCTGCGGCGGGGCGGGAAGGCTATTCCGAAGACCGATCATCTGGCGTCACTTGACGCCCGATCGTTTGCCATCGCGGTGGATAAGGACGGGAAACTGAACTGGGACAAGTCTTCGATCGGGGGCGACCATCTGGTGGTGGTTCTCAATGAAGGGGTTAGCAGCGCTTATTTGGGGCATCTGAGGGATCGCGGCATCAGCTATATTTTTGGAGGGAGGAAGGAGCTTGATCTGAAGCTGGTACTGGAGAAGTTGTGGGAAGGGTTTTTTATCCGGAAGCTGCTGCTGGAAGGTGGGGGACATCTGAATGGATCGTTCCTGAAGGCGGGATTGATTGATGAGCTGAGTGTGCTGCATTTGCCGGTAGCGGACTGTAATATAGGATCTCCGTCCATATTTGAAGACAGTGATGGGAATAAGGTGCCGGTCAGCAGACTCAAGTTGCTGAAGGTGAAGAAGCTGGAGCATGATGTTTTGTGGTTGAGGTATAAGTTGGGATAGGATTGGCATAGGCCCTGGGGTCGATGTTGGCCTGATTGTGTCGGCCGGGGACGGATGGTTGGTGTTTGGCGGCCGGGTAGATGGTGGACGTTGGTTTGTGGTTGATGGGTGGGGTTGACCGGGTGGTCTGTCTAGTGGACGACGACTACGTCGAAGAAGTATTTTCCTTCGCGCTGGGTGCCGCTGACCTGGACGCGCTGGTAGTGGGAGCCGGCTTCGTCGCAGGAAGTGATGGTATCGAGGAACTGGTCGGCTGCTTTTTCGGCGTCATGGATGTCGCGGCAGTCTTCGACGATGACGATATTGCGGTCATCGGGCTGGAAGTGAGCGGTAGGTGTTGGCATAATCATTTGATTTTTGGAAGTCATAGTGGCCTTTGATCTCCGTGTTGAGGAAGATGCCCTTTGAGACGGCTGATCGCATTTTTCGTAGACGGCCGGGGGCACTTCTTTGTATTCGTAGATGTTGCCCGAGACGTAGACGACCCGCAGGGTGTGCGATGGTTCATCGTATTTTATGGCTCTTACGACAGAAGATGGCATAGAAAGGGGTGTACCAAAATTGGGCCGGATTGGGGTGGGCCCCGGGGTTGGAGATGATTTGAGGGAGTGAGGGGAGATGCCCAGGGGATGGAGGGGGCCGAAGCGGAGCTATGAGGGGACGAGCGAGCGGGGCCAGTAAATAAAAAAACCCCGGTGTTAGCCGGGTTGCACTCAATCAAATACCATTAACCATTTAACCTTATCCTGACTCAAAAGTAGTGTGTTTCGGACGGGTGTGGTAATATTTGGAAGTGGTTTGAAATGGTTTGAGGAATTGGATAGGACAATGATAAGTAGATGCTCTTAGTTTTGGGGTTTTGCAAATTTTAGCGGGATGGTTGAGGCAAGGGAGATCTATAAAAAAGCCGGGCGCGGGGCCCGGCTTTGAAATTTGTGCCGCAGGTGAAGGCTATTTGTCTTTTAACAGTAACCAGTGTATTCGCATATCGGCGGCGTCGGGTGATCGGGTGATGACCAGGCGGTGGGGCTGGCCGTCGGTGACCGGGTCGAGGGTCGCGCTGAAGATGCCGGGTGTTTTGGCGGCGGCGTCCAGGTCGAGGTGGCCGATGGTTGCGCCCGACTCGGCGTCGAGGTGTATCTCGAGACGGCGGCTGCCGGTGGTGTCCTTTCCGGGGGTCAGGCTTATGTCGAAGGACCTGATCTCTGCAAGGTCGATACTATCGGTGGAGAGTATGCGCTCGCCGCCGCGGCGGCCGAAGGTGATCTTCGGGTTGTGGAGGGACAGGGCCTCGGTGGCCGTCAGGGGTTTGATGCCGGGGCCGCCCTTGTCGGTATAGGTGGCGGTGATGGTGAGCACGCCTTTTCTTTTTCCGGCTTGTCGAGCGTGGGCTTGAGGGTGCCGGTGGCGGGCAGGGACTTGATCTTCGGCGCGGCGAGGGATTGAATATAGCCGATGATGAGCCGGATGTCTTCGTCTTTCAGGTCGGGGTGGGCGGGCATGACGACCTCGCCCCATTTGCCGCTGCCTCCTTTTTTGATCTTTTGGGTGAGGCCTGGGACCATATTGGGGTCCTTCTGGTAGCGGATGGCTACGTCCCTGAATGCGGGTCCGATGGATTTCTCGGTAGGTTTGTGGCAGGTCTTACAGTCGAGGGACATCATGATGTTCCTGCCGGTGGCGGCGGAGCTGAGGACCTGGTGGCCCTGTGGAGCAGCGGCCTTGTCGGAGCCTTCGAGGTAGTCGGCTGTTACGATCAGATTGTTTTTGACGATGGTCTTGTCTTCCTTGTCCTTTGCCGTGACGCTGTAGGCTATGGGTGTTTCCGGGAAGTAAAACGATTTATTTCCCTTCAGCGTGATGCCTACGGTCGGGGCCTCGTTGCCGGCGTAGACGCCGACCGTGTTGCTGATGGCGGGTTTGCTCTTGCCGTCCCGGACCTCTACAGAGATGGGGTAGTCACCCGCGGCGGAGAGGGTATAGCTGAGGCTGGGTGTGGTGGTCGTTTTTCTCAGTGTCTTGCCAATATGCCAGACGTAGGTGAGTGCGTCGTCCTCGGGGTCTTTGGCTTCGATGCTGGCGCTGAGGTGGAGGGGCAGGCCGCCGGAGGTCTTGTTGACCTGAAGATCGGTGATCCTCGGGGCTGCGGTTGCCGGGATTGAAGTCGATGCGGGAGATGCCGGCGTCGGGGTTCTTGCTGAACCAGCCGCTGCCGTATTCGAGGACATAGAGCCGGCCGTCGGGCCCCATTTCCGCGTCGATGGGGGAGTTCCATTTGGTGTGCTCCATAAAGGGTTCCATATGGTCGTAGTCGCCGTCGTCTTTGAGGGATACGACCTTGAACCAGCAGCGGGTGAAGTCGTAGATGAAGACCTTTTTGTCATAGTAGTCCGGGAGGCGCGTGGTCTTTGGATAGAGATCCGAGTAGAAGACCGGGCCGGCCATGGCGCAGCGGCCGCCGCTGCCTACTTCGGGGAATTCGGGGGAGGCTGCATATGGATACCAGATGAAGGCGGGTTGAGCCGGCGGCAGGTCGCGGAGGCCGGTGTTGTTGCGGGATTCGTTGACGGGGTGCTCCGGGTCGAAGGCGATTCCGTTGGAATCGGTTGCATAGTCGTGGATATGATAAGGATAGTTGTTCCCTACGAAATATGGCCATCCGAAGAAGCCTGCTTTTCTTGCACTGGTTGACCTCGTCGTATCCGCGGGGGCCGCGTGATGAGAGGCTGTCGTTGTTGGCGTCGGGTCCGACCTCGCCCCAGTACAGGAAGCCGTTCTTTTTGTCGACGGAGATCCGGTAGGGATTGCGGTCGCCCATGACGTAGATCTCGGGGCGGGTCTTTTCTTCGCCGGCGGGGAAGAGGTTGCCCTCGGGGATCTCATAAGTACCGTCCGATTTTACTTTTATGCGGAGGATCTTTCCGCGCAGGTCGTTGGTATTGCCGGCGCCGCGGCGGGAGTCGTACTGCAGGTGGCCCGGCCGGTCGTCGAGGGGCGCGTAGCCGTGGCTGGGATAGGGCGTCTTCGGCTCGTCAAACGGCGTTGAGTTGTCACCGGTAGAGACGTAGAGCAGGCCCTTTCCGTCGAAGGCGATGGAGCCGCCGGTGTGGCAGCAGATCTCGCGTTGTGAGTACAGTTGCAGGATGACCTTTTCCGACTTGAGGTCGATGCGGTTGTTCACGTATGTAAACCGCGAGAGACGGTTGACGGAAGTGTCCGCGGGACTATAATAGATATAGACGTAGTGGTTGGTCGCGAAGTTGGGGTCGGCCTGGATGCCAAGCACGCCTTCTTCGGCGTTGACGCCGGGGGTATGTTGTGTCTTGAAGTAGACGTTGAGGAAGGCCGCCTGGCTGACTTTTTTGTGAGGTGGTTGTAGCGCAGGATCTCTCCGCGGCGCTGGGCAACGAGGATGTCCAGGTTGGGGAGGATGGTCATTTCGGTCGGTTCGAAGAACTCACCCATGGCAAGCGGTGTCTTGGTGAAGCGGTCTTCTTCGGGGGTACCGGGGGTGGCGCCAGTGGCGCGGGAACCAGGTGTACCGGGACCGCCGGGACGGGGGTGTAGCTTGCTGTAATGAGCAGCGTCATTACGAGGGCTAAGGAGAGAGGTCTGTTCATATGGTGATGCTTGTTTTTAAAGGTTAAAGCCGAGGGTTGCGCCGTATGTCTGCGGGTCGCCGAGGTGAGCGGCGCCGAAGTCGTAGGCGTAGGCGATGTATCTTTTGTTGGTCAGGTTGCGCTCCCAGAAGATGAGGCTGAAATTTTTCGTCTTTATGCCTGCGCTGATATTGAAAATACTATAGGGAGACTGCTGGATGGTGTTGGCGAGGTCGAACCAGGTGTTGCCGAGGTAGCGCCATTCGCCGCGGAGGACGAGGGCGGGCTGCTGGCCGCGGTGGCTGAGTGAGTAGTTGTACTGTGCGGCGAGCATGGACGTGTATTCCGGGGTAAAGACCTGGTGTTTGCCTTTGAGGTCGACGACGGAACCGTTCGAGGACAGCTTGAGCTGGTCGTAGAGGGCGTGGGTATAGCCGAAGCTGTAGTTGAGCTCGAGTCCTTTGACAGGTGTGGCGGCGAGTTCGGCTTCGAAGCCTTTGCTGTTGAGTTTGCCGGCGTTCTTTGTGACGGTGATGGCGTCGGGCAGAACGAGGGTGGGGACCTGTGCGTTGCGGATGTTCGAATAGAATACGGCGAGGTTGGCCTGGAGGGTACCCCGGACGATATTGCCTTTCCAGCCTGCTTCGAAGTTGTTGCTGTATTCAGGAGAGTAAGCGTATAGTGGTGGCTGTGAGGGGTCGGAAGACAGCTGGGTCAGTCCGCCGGTGCGGAATCCGCGGCTGTAGGTGCCGTAGAGGGTCTGGCTCTTCGAGAGGAAGTAGCTGATGGTAGCCTTGGGCGACCAGGCATGAAAACTGGTCTTGCCGCTGGTGTCGGGAGTTGTGACGATGACGGGTGCGCCGTCGGGCTGGTATTCGCCGAGGACGTTCTCCGACTGGTGTTCGTAGTCGTAGCGGAGGCCGGCCGTTAATTCGATCTGGTGGGTCAGTGCATATGAGGCCTGGCCATAGAAGGCGATGCCTTTGTTGGTGCTTTTGGTGGTATTGATCGTCGAGAAATCGATGTCGGGTGAGCCGAGCAGGCCTGCGTCTTTGCCGTAGTGGGTGGCCTGTTTTACCGGAGCTTCGTTGTGGAAGAGGTATGCGCCTGCGGTCCAGCTCCAGGGCGAATTGCGGCCCGCGGGGACGCGAATTTGAATTCCTGTGTCCAGGTCTTTGTTTTGTTGTAGTCGCCGCCGTAGTTGTTGATGATGGTGATCGCGTCGAGGGGAGAGAAGTCTCCGTCGATGGGCTGGGTATAGTAGCGATAGTTCTGCTGGAAGGCGGTCTGCGAGGTAAAGATGAAGCCGCGGCCTTTATAATTGACAGAGAGGCCGGAGTTGAGGGTGTTGTCGATCATTTTTGTGGTGGCGTTCTGATTTAGAACGAAGGGATCTTTGAAGGGATCGCTGGCCACGAGGGGGAAGGGGCCGTTGTTGCGGTTGTCGACGTGTTTGAAGTTGAGTGTGACGTCCCAGTTGGTAGCGGGGAGCCAGCGGAGGTAGTAATTACCGGTGAAGCTGTGCTGGTCCTCGTAGGAGTGGTTGGTGAAGTCGTTGTGATAGTAGCCGTTGCGGGTGTCGTAGAGGCCGGCGGCGCCTATGAATAGTTTATTTGGAATGAGTGGGGCACGGAATCCGACCGAATAGCGCTGGCGGCCGTAGTTGCCGATGCTGATTTCGGCGAAGGTCCTGAGCTGGTTGTTGGGTTGTTTGGTAATAATGTTGATGACGCCGCCCATGGCATTGCGGCCGTAGAGGGTGCCCTGAGGGCCGCGGAGGACTTCGATGCGGTCGATGTCGAGGAGCTGGAAGATATAGCTGTCGAGGCTGAACTGGTTGACGCCGTCTATATATGTCGCAACGGCGGGTGTATAGGAGGTGGTGGCTATGCCGCGGATGCCGGTGGCGTTGCGGCCGTCGCCGGGGTCGGCCGAGTAGAGGTCGGGAACGATGGCGGTGATGTCGTGGCTGTTCCAGATGTGGTAGTCGGTGACCTGACGGGAGGAAAGGGCGGTGATGGAGATGGGGACCCGTTGGAGGAGGTCTTGTCTTTTTCCGCGGTGACGACGACCTCGTCGAGTTGTTTGGAGGACGGGGTTAGAGGAATATCGAGTTGGGTATCATGGGCGGTGATAGTCCGGGTTGTCGTCGCATAGCCGGTGGCGCTGACTTCGAGGATGTAGGTGCCGGCGCTGAGGTTTGGTGGAAGTTGGAAGTGCCCGGTGGCGTCGGCGATGATGCTGTAATTGGTGTTTAGGATGCTGATAGTGGCGCCGAGGGACGGTTTTACCGGATCCGGATTGGGCTTTGGCAAAAGATATTATTAGAAAAAATAAAAATGTAACAATCGTCCTATTCATGGGATGAAGATACGGCATCCTCTTTATGAATGAACATGATGAAGGCGGCGATCGGGAGGATGAAGGTGGGGATGACGAGGATGTCGCGGGTGATCAGCGTTTCTTTTTCGCGGGTTTGCGGGGGTCTGTGATAGATGAGCGGCGAGACGGTGTTGTTGTTTTCGATGGGATGGTCGGAAAATCCAGCGGATAAGCGGTGTCGACTTTCCCTTCCCATAGGACGAAGGAAGTTTGGACGGCGCCAATATTGGGTTGTGAGGCGATGCGGTCGGTGAGGAAGTTGTTGTATTCCTGCAGGTCGCGGACGGCGACTTTCAGAATGAAGTCGAATTTTCCGGTGAGGCGGTAGCTTTCCATGACCTCTCTGAATTTGACGCTGGCCTGTTCGAATGCGGCGAGGGCGGCCTGGGAGTGCTCAAGGAGCTGGACCATGGTAAAGGCGATCTGTTTCTTGCCGATCTTTTCTTTGTCGAGGATGGCGACGTAGCGGCGGATATAGCCGGTCTCTTCGAGGCGGCGGATGCGGATGGAGATAGGGGTGATGGTGAGGCCCAATTTGTCGCCGATCTCCTTGGTCGTGACGCGTGCGTCGTGCTGGAGGAGGTCCAGAATGCGGAGATCGATGATATCCAGATCGGTCATTGGTAGTTGTTTTTGCTAAAACGGGTCTGGTCGGGCCTGCTTTATAGTCAAAATTGTCGTATAGCTGACCAAAACTAGTTATTTTTATTAATATTTTTACTTCTCTTGGTTTTTTACGCCACATTTCTAAATTTTGATAAAAATTATTGCTTGTCAGCCGTATGAATGCCTTTTTTATCCGCTCAGAACATCGGTTTCAAAGGATAGACGTCAAGACTATCCAGTACGTTGAAGCCAGTCGGAATTACTGCAAAATTTTTACTGCGGACCATATGTACCTGGTACATGTGGCTCTGAAGCATCTCGTCGCGGCGTTGCCGCCGGCCGACTTTTGTCAGATACACAGGTCGTTCGTCGTTGCTGTTGGCGAGATCAGGTCTTTTGACAACCATACCGTCTATTTGTCGGAGCGTTATTTGCCGATAGGGGAATCTTATCTGCAGGATCTGCTCGAGAAGGTGACCGTTCTTACGAATACGTCTTATGCGTTTTCGAGGAAGGAGGCGGAGGCGGAATTGGTGTAACTGCGGCCCGCGCAGCCGGCCGGTATTCCCTTGTAGATTTTCTCATGTGATATCCCCGGTGGAGTTTCTACTCCGCCGGTCTTTTTGTGGGTTGTTGTGTTAGAATTTGAACAGGACTTTGCCGAAGGGGCGGTCTTCGATCATGTAGCGATGGGCTTTTCCTATTTCGTTTGCGGTGAAGACTTTGGCGACGGGTGGCTGGATCTTTCCCTTGGCGAGGAGTGGGAGCATGGTGTCGAGGGCCTGTTTGTGTTTGGCCTTGTCGGTGTAGGTGGAGAGTGACTGGCCGCGCATCTGGATGCCTTTCCATACGAAGTCGGTGATCTTTGCGGTAAATTCCACACCGGCGGCGTAGCCGATGACCACGAGTATGCCGTCTTTCGAGAGCGCGCTCAGCGCCTGGCCGGTGAGGTTGCCGCCGACCATATCGATTACGACGTTTACGCCTTTATTTTGTGTGAGGAGCATGACCGATTCGGTGAGGGGGGACTTGCTGAGGTCGATGACGTTGGAGATGCCGGCGTTTGCGGCCCGGTTAGATTTATCGGTCGATCCGGCGGTTGTGATGACGAGGCTGGCGCCCATGGCGGTAGCGAGTTGTACGCCGGCGTTGCCGACGGCGCCGCCTGCCGCGAATGAGAGGACGCTTTGGCCGGCGGTGAAGTCTGCCTTGTCGAGGCAGGCCCATGCGGAGAAATAGGCGACGGGGAAGGAGGCCGCCGTCTCGTCGCTGACGGTGTCGGGTATTTTGATCAGTTCGGAGGGATCGAGGGCGCGGTATTCCTGCCATGAGCCGTCGCTGGAAATGCCGCGGACGCCGCCCTGGGCGTCGTAGCAGGAGATGATGACCCTTGTGCCGTCGGGGAATTCGTCGTTGCCTTTGACTACTATGCCCGCGGCCTCGTTGCCGAGGATCTTCGGAAAGGTCACTCTGCTTTTGATGTGTCCGAGGCGGAGGGTATCGTCCACGGGGTTTACGGCTGCGGTCGTGATCTTTACGAGGAGTTGTCCCTGTTTGGGTGTGGGCATGGGCCGGTCGACGATCTTCAGTTTGTCGTAGCCTCCGAATTCTTCGAACAGAATAACTTTCATGTTGGTGGGTTTCGGCAATAAAGGTAGGAGGTTTTAATACCAATTGGTATTTTTTTATCGTTAAATGTTTGGTTGGAGGGAGGATATGTTTGGATGGGGGAGGGGGACTGGGGGAGGATTGTTTGGATGAAGGTTTGTTTGGGTGGAGGGTGGGGGATAACCCGGGTGGGTGATGGGTGGATATTTCGGGTGGTGGGGTGTTAAAAAAAGACCCCGCTGGTGGCGGGGTCGTATGGAAAGAGTTGGTGATTGTTATTGTGGCCAGAACCAGGAGATCCAGGTGCGTCCGTCGGTGGCCAGGACCATATCGTAAGATTTCTCGCCGGTTTGTACGACGTAGTAGCCGGCGGGGTTGAAGAGTGTTTGTCTGGTCTTGTCGAAGGCTCCGCCGGCTGGGATGGGGGCGTTGCCGTCGCTGCCTGCGTTCTGGAAGACGGTGGTTCCGTTGGAGGGATAGAGGGGTGGGAAGCCGGCCCAGTGATAGGAGGCGAATCCGAGCGAGTTGGTGTAGAGCATGATGGAGCTCAGCCTGTCGGCGGGATTCGAGTAGTAGGCGGGCCAGTAGGCGAGGTAATAGAATGTACCGCCGCCCTTTGCCGTGTCTGTCTGGTTCCTGATCCCATAGGCGTCGTCGACGCCGTTGACGTGGAAGCCGTAGCCGGAAGCCCAGAAGTAGCCGTTGTTTGCGCCGTAGTTCCACCAGCGCGATCCGGCGGTGGCGTCTACTTTGAGGGGAGTGGCGGCGCCTGTGATCGTTCCCGTCTGTGAGCCGATGGTGACGGTGACGGTGGAGTTGCCGGGGTTGTAGGTGAGGCCGTTGATGGCGGTTATAGTCTGACTGCCGTTGACGATAGGCGTGGCGAACTGGATGCCCGAGCCGGTGATATAGTAGTTGACGGTTTGCGTCTGGATCTTGCCTGAGCCGTCGACCCAGGTGAAGGTGACGGTGCGGTTGGTGAGGTCGAGGCGCAGTTCGTAGTTGTTGCCGCCGATGGACAGGCGTTTGAAGTATTCGAGGATATTGTTGAGGCTGAGTGCGCCGCCCATCAGGGCGAGGACGTTGCCGGCGTAGTAGCCGTCGCGCTGTGCCTGTGTGGCCTTGATCAGGACGGCGTTGGCGCTGTTGAGGTTGCCGGTCAGGTGGATGGTGTCGCCGATCTTGTCAGCGGTGACGGAGTCGGAGAAGGAGTATTCAAAGTCAGTCCCCCATCCGTAGCCGAAGCCGTAGGGGCTGTGGGAGATGTTGGGATCGGGGTCGCAGGGGACGTGGATATAGCTGTAGGTATCGAAGACCAGGGCGGGGCGGGTGAGTTCCTTGACCAGGTAGCTGGAGGTCTTTGGCGTCGCGGCCATGGTGGGGTCCCAGTCGGAGAACATGGTCACCCGGTTGCTGTCGGTGAACGACATATAGTAGGCCAGGACGATCTTTGGTCCGTTCTGGCTGGTGCCGCTGGTTGTAGGCGACGCCGGTGGTGCTTTCCATGAGGATCCAGCCGTAGGGGGCGCTTGTCAGCTTCTTCTGGTAGGCGGCCATCGCGGCGGCGACGCGCTGGTCTGGTGTCTGGCCGTTGATAGTGTCGTTGTACGACTTTGTACAGCCGGCGCCGATGGTCATCGCAGCCAGTATATAGATAAGTATCTTTTTCATTTTGCTTTGTTTTGGCGGTTATTGCAGATAGTTAACAAAGGCGGTACGGCATTTGGCTCGGAGGGCGTAGAAGTCAATGTTCCATACGCGCTGGAAATAGTCGACGACGACGGCTTCCTTGGCTTTGATGGTAGTGTAGCCTGGTGATCCGGGGCCGCCGGTCTGTGTGAGGAGGGCTTCGTATTCGTCATAGCCTCCGGACGGGCCGGTATCGCCGCCGGCGAGCATGGAGCTGATCATTTCCACGAAGTCTTCGTCGGGGCCGGACATGGCGTATGCGGTGATGAAGCCCTGTGCCCGTGCGTCGGGGCTGCTCACGTTGTACCACTGTGCGGTATAGCCGGTGGAGATGGTCTTGTAGCTGGCGGGGTAGAGGACGTTCTGGTGGAGGATATGTCCAAACTCGTGGTGCATGGTATGCATCGTTTGCTTGAAGGTGTTGGAGTCCGCCTTTTTCCTGCTATAGTTGTTGACCTGATAGAGCAGCATGGCGGTACCGCCTTCGGCCTGTCCGAGGAATATGGCTCCGTTGGGGAGGTATTCGGCGCTGCCGGCCATTTCGAGGGCCTTGGGCAGGTATTTACGCAGGAAGGCCGTGCTGCCGGTCTGCTGGTTGTAGGGTGCGTAGGCCACGTTGAGGAGGGCCTTGAGCATGGGGATGACCTGTGCTTCGTCGGGCGGGGTGATCTCGCTGGGGAAGTCCAGCTGGCCGGGGAGCCATTTGTAGTATACCGCCACGTTGTATGGGACGGTCATGCTGTCGTGGATGAACAGGTCTGTGGCGTCCTGCGCCCAGGTGTCGCCGCCCAGTCCCGGCGGCGGGGTTGTCAGCGGTGTGAATTTGTCCTTTTTGCAGGAGGCTGCCGCTATCAGCAGGATCAGGACCAGTATTATATTTGAGGATGTTTTCATGTCTAAAGGTTGAAGGTTTTAGCGTGGATTTTGTTCGAGGCCGGCGGTGACCGCTTCTGCGGGAAGGAGCAGGACTCTTCTTTTATCGTTATAGGGAACTGAATCGATGGGGAACGAGAAGTCGCTGCCGGCGTAACGGTATATGGTAAAGCCGAGGCGGATATTGTCGAACCAGCGGAGTCCCTCCTGGAAGTAGGTAACTCTTTTGAAGTCGAGGGCTGCCAGGACGAGGGAGATATTGACCGGCGCTCCGTAAAAGTTGACGGCCTTTTGCTGGGTGATATCGTGTGTGGCCGGTTTGTAGTTGTCGATGTTCTTGCTAACCCAGGAGTTGAGGTCGGTGAGGGCGGCGTTGAGGTTGCCGGTCCATGCGTAGGCTTCGGCTCTGTTGAGCAGGACCTCTTCCATGCTGAAGAGGGGCATGAGGCCGTATTTGATGTTGAGGTTGGAGGGTCCGACGTTGTAGGAACTCCATTTTGGGAAGTTGAAGTATTGGGGGGTAGCGCCATAAACGGTAACCGCGTATGATCCGCCGGTCACGTTGTTGTTGCCTCCGAGGACGGTGCTCTGGAGGCCGAGGCCAAGGCCGTAGCGATACTGGTAGTAGGAGTCGAAGTAGTTGCTTTGGGCTTCCTGCAGCAGGATGTTCGCGCCGTTGCTGGAGGAGGGGTTGAAGATGGCGAGCTGCTGGTATTGCAGGGTGCCGTAGAGGTTGACCTGGTCGCGGATCAGGGTAGCGGGGTCGGCGGTGCCGAATACTGCGTTGGCGTGGGCGATGGCCGAGTTGTAGTCCTGCTTGAACATATAGAAGCGGCAGGCGAAGGCGTGTGCGGCCTGCAGGGTGAAGTGGAATTTCGGGGCTACGCCGTAGATGCGGTCCTGGATGAGGGCAAGGCCGCGGGTAAGGTCGTTTTCGATGGCGGCGTAGTCAGCGGCGACGGTGCCTCTTTTATAGGTCTGGAAGACGGAGCTCTGTACGGTGGTGACGTAGGGGATGCCCAGGTCGGTGCCGGAGGTCGTCGGGTCATAGGGTTTGGCGAACAGGCAGACCAGCATGAAGTGGGCGTATGCGCGGCATACGAGGGCTTCGCCTTTCTGCGCGGAGAAGTTGGCCGAGTCGGGGCCGTTGCAGTAGGAGAGGGCCAGGTTGGCTGTGGCGATGGCGCGGTAGCAGGAGTCCCAGTAGGCTGTCGGGGAATCGAAGCGGAAGGAGGTGATGTCCCGAAAGCCGTAGGCCTGTGAGTTGATCTGGTAGGATACCGGATCGGTGCCCTGGGGGCGGTGCCTTTGTCTTCGGCGTTGTCACTCATGGGCTCGGTGAAGGGGGCGTACATGGCGTGGGGATAGGCGGAGGTGAGCAGCTGTGTCACCTGGTCCACGCTGGTGATGACGGCCCTGTTGTCCGGCAGTTTTTCCAGCTGTTTGTTACAGGCAGCTGTGAGGAGAACCGGAGCAAGGATGTATATATATTTGAACGTGATTTTCATACTGTGAAATGTTTTCGGTTAAAGTCCAAGTCTTAGCGCGACGGTTACTTGTTTGTTGATCGGCAGTGCGGCTCCGCCGGTGGCGTAGAATTCCGGGTCCTGTCCGTGGAGGCGTTTGTCGGAATAGATCAGCCAGAGGTTGTTGGCGACTGCCGAGATGGAACCGCTGCGCATCCCTACTTTGGACATCAGTGTGGTGGGCAGCTGATAGGAGACGGTTACGGCTTTCATGCGGACGAAGCCGCCGTCGGCGACGCGGTCTGACGAGTAGTTGTAATTGCTATACGGGAAGGCCGACAGTGTCGAGAGCAGGTAGCCGGCCTGGGTATACATCTGTACCGACGGGATATTGGTCAGTTTCTGGTCGCCGGGCAGTTCGAATCTTTTTTGAATTCGTTGGGGAGGGCGTCCAGGTCGGAGTAGATGGAGGCGTAGGCGGGTCTCAGCCGGATCTTGTTGCCTGCCTGATAGGTGAGCAGCACGTTCAGCGTGAACGGGCCGTAGCGGAAGGTGTTGGACCAGCCGCCGGTGATGGTGGGGTCGGTGGGACCTTCGTATTTCAGGTAGGAGGTGTTGAGGCTGGCGAGGTTGACTACCGGGCTGATCTGACCGCTGTCGTTGAGGAAGAGCGGGTAGCCGAGGTAGGGGTCGAGACCGCGGTTGCGGATCGAGAACAGGCCTCTTACGGGGTAGCCCTGTTGTGCGCCGCCGCCTTCGCCGACCAGCGACCAGATATTGGGGTTGGATTTGAGGTTGGTGATCTTTGTGATGTTCCATCCGAAGTTGAACGTGCTGGATATGCTCCAGTCCTTTTGCTGGACGACCCTGGCGGTGACGGAGAAGTCGACGCCGTGGGACTGCATGTCGGCGTAGTTGGCGTATTGGTAGACTTCGCCGCCGATGCCGGAGGTGCGAACGAGGCCGACCAGGTCGAAGCTTCTACGGCGGTAGTAGTCCCCGGTCACGATCAGTCGTTCTTTGAAGAAGCCGATGTCGGTGCCTGCGTTGAATTCGTATTTCTTTTCCCAGGTGAGGTCGAGGTTCTGGAGGTCCTGGATATTGATGGCCGTCTGCTGGTCGTTCTGGTACTGGCGGTTGGTGATGGCCGATTTCAGGATGGTCGTGCTGTTGATGGCGTTGCCGATGCTGGCGTTGAGGCCGTAGCTGCTCTTCAGCATGAGGTGGCTGACGGTAGGATACAGCGGCTCCATGAATTTTTCCTGGTCGACGTTCCATACGCCGGCGGCGGTCCATGTGGGGAGCCAGCGCGCGCGGAGGTGTTGCCCATGCGGTTGGAACCGTCGGCGCGGGCCGTACCGGTGATCGTATATCGATTGTTATACGTATACGTGGCGGTGCCGTAGAATGCGGCGTTGCGTTCGTATTCTTTGAGCATGCCGTAGTAGACGCCGTTGGTCTGCGTGAGCTGTTTAAAATAAGTATAGTCTACGAAGGGCGTTCCGCCGGAGTTCCGCACTGGTAGCCTACGCCGACGTCGCTGGCGGTCTGGCGGTCGGTGGAGATGTATTCCTGTCCGACGAGGGCCGTGATCTGGTGGAGCCGGTCGTTGAAGCTCTGGTTGTAGGTGAACTGGTTGCGGAGATAGATGGTGGAGAGTTGTCTGTCGGTCCGCTTGTAGAAGCCTCCGTAGGGGAGTACCGAGACGGCCTGGTTGAAGGGCAGGCTCGGGTCCTGGTAGAGGAATTTGTTGTTCGAGTTAACGATGCTGTTGGAACCCGGCCAGATGTTGGCGTCGCCTACGCGATAGGCGTTGGCTTCGTTGGAATTATCCGAGGACGTCGTGTTCTTCGGTGGTCTTGGCGTAGCGAAGGCTGCCGGTGAAGTCATAGGTCAGGAAGGGTGTCAGTTTGTAGCTGAGTCTGCCACTGGATCTTTCCGTCGAGGACGTTGAGGTGCGTGGAGTTGTTCTTCAGCTCATCGAGGATGTTGAACGGCGCGTAGGACCTGATCGAGTAGTTGTATGAGCCGTCGTCGTTGTAGGCCGGGAGGGTACGGGACGTAGAGAGTGCGTAGGTGAACGGGTTGAGGTCGAAGTCGCGGCTGTAGGCTCCGATGACGGGGTCGACGCTGCGGTTCTCCGTGCCGGAGATCTGTTGCTGGCGCACGTTGCCGGAGATGAGGAAGCCATAGGACAGCCGGTTACTTGGCGTATAGTTCTGGTTGAGGCTGAGGATATAGCTTTTTACGTTGTCGGCGACGGTCCAGCCTGGGTCGTTGTAGAAGCTGGTGGACAGGTAGGTGGTGGCTTTCTCGTTGCCGGACGAGATGCTGAGCGAATGGTTTTGGTTGACGGAGTTCTTGAAAAGCGTTTTGAACCAGTTGGTGTTGACGTTCGCGTATTTCATCAGCCATGCCTGTCTTGCCGCGGGGGTGTTCTGTACGGCGAAGTTGCCGCTGGCGTCGGGGGACTGGAGAAGTCGGGCCAGTTCGCCGTAGACGCCGGAGTTCTCGGCGTTGACCATTTGCGGGTAGTTGAGCACCTGTTTGCGTTCCATTTCCGCGTTGACCGACATCTGGTCGGCCGAGTTCATGACGTCGTAATTGGAGTAGGAGGGGCGGAGCTGGAGGCCGAAGGCGCCGGTATAGTTGATGACGGGCTTTGTGCCGGCGCGTCCTTTTTTGGTGGTGATGACGATAACGCCGTTCATGGCGCGCGCGCCGTAGAGGGCGGCGGCGGAGGCGTCCTTGAGGATGTCGAAGGTTTCGATGTCGTTGATGTTGAGGCCTGCGACGGAGGAGCCGAGCAGGGTGCTGGCGTCGCCGCTGGTCAGTTGTTCGTTGGAGACGTTGACGATGTCTTCGAGCACTACTCCGTCGACTACCCATAGGGGTTTGTTCTCACCGTTGATGGAGGTGGCGCCGCGGATGCGGACCTTGGGTGCCGCGCCGAAGGTGCCGGATACGTTCTGGATGGAGACGCCTGCCGCGCGTCCTTCGAGCATGCGGCTGATGTCGTTGACGCCGTCGGTGCGGATACTATCGGCTTTTACGGTGACGGCCGCACCGGTGAATTTCTTTCGGTCGATGCGCTGGAAGCCTGTTACTACAGCGTCTTCGAGGGCGGCTACCTTTGCTTTCATGTGGGCGGTGAGTTCTGTTCTCGTGCCCACGGTCATTTGCAGGTCTTCGACGCTGACACCGGAGAAGATGAGTACTGCGCCGGAGGGAAGGTTGCTGATCGTGAGCTCACCGTTGATGTTGGAGACGTATTTTCTCGGAGTCCCTTTTACCTGAACGGTAATTCCGGGCAGCGGCTGACCGACACTATCGGTCACGTGCACTGTTACACTCTGACTGACGCCCTGCCCTGAAACCTGAAAGCAAAAAGCTAAAAGTAGAAAAAGGGTAAATCTGGCCAATCTCATAAGCTGAACCAAGGGTTTTTAATTTATAAATAAATAATTCATTCCCGTCCCATTCTGCAACAGGAGGCATGTGACGCGCGGTAGTAGAGTAGATTTTGCAGTTAATTCGTTAATAACCAGTTCTAAGATACTGTTTTTTTATAGAATTGTTAAAATTATACCCATTTACCCCATGCTGTCTGTTGACAGTTGACTGTCATGGGGTTGCAGTTATATATAGCTGAGCCACCAGTCGCGGCGGTTTTTTGTAGTTGCTGAACCATTTGCATGGCTTGTACAGGACCGTTATGACTATGAGCCAGACGAGGTAGACGCCGGTCAGGCTGATGCCGAAGTCGGGAGGGGCGAAGAGGAAAGCGCTATTGGGGGTTACGATCTGGTGGACGGTGTATCCTTTGGCGAAGAAGATGATGATGGTGATGGTTTGAATGAGGTACCAGTGGAGGACATAATAGAAGAAGGGGACGGAGCCGTAAATTTTGAGGAATTTGCTTTGGATGTTTTCGGTGCGGGTGAGGATGAGGGTTGTGACGCCGAGGGTGAGGCAGAGGTACAGGAGGGAGCAGGGGTATTTGGTGACGTTGAAGAAGGAGATGATGGTCAGGGCTGTGGTCTTTTGGACTGACCATGGGGCGGGGTCGCCATAGATGTTGAATGAGCGGAATATTACGAAGAAGACGAGGAGGCCGAGGCTGGTGCGCAGGAGTAGACGCCGTCGTTGTTGGGCGTCGAATTTTGCCGAGTAGATGGGGCCGAGGGCGTAGCCCATGAGCAGGACGGATGTCCAGGGGAGGAGTGCGTATGGGACGTTGATGACGCGGCCGTGGCCGAGGGGGATCTCGCCGTCCCACCCATTGCCGGATATCAGGAGTTGCCGGGGGATCGTTCTTGCGATGGGGCCGGGGTTTACGGAGTCGAAGCTATTGTGGCCGATGAATATGATGAATCCGATGATGCCTGCCGTGGTGGGGGAGACTTTTAGTTTGATCAGGAGTGCGAGGATGATCATGCTTCCGCCGATGGCCCAGATGACCTGGAGGATGATATAGTCGTAGTGGGGGTTGAGGGTGATGGCGAAGCTGATCAGCACTACTTCGACGACGAGGAGCCAGATGCCGCGTTTGAAGAGGAAGGCGGCCATTTGGTCTTTTGTGCGGCGGGCGCCGGCGAGCCAGGCGGAGATGCCGCTGAGGAATACGAAGGAGGGCGCGCAGAAATGGGTGATGAAGCGGGTGATGAATAAGATGGGGGTGGTTACGGAGAGGTCTGTGGGGAGGGGGTGGCCTTTGTGGAGGGCGTCCCTGATGTGGTCGATGGCCATGATGAGCATGACGAGGCCGCGGAGTATGTCGATGGATGCAATACGGTGTTTTTGGTTGGCGTCCGGTGGTGGGGCGGCGCCGGCTGGGGAGTGGACGGGTGCAACTGGAATGGGGTTGGTGCCTTCAGGTGAAGGGACGGCGCCAGCAGGGGAGGGGTTGGGGCCCATTTTTTATTTAAAAGTAGAAAAAATCCGGTTATTTGTCGGCAATCGAAATCGTCTGTTATGAAAGCAAATCTATTTGGTTTCGTCGTTTTTATGTTGGCAGGATTGGGTGCAGCCGGGCAAAAGCCGGGATCGGCCGCGAATCCTTTTGTATTGAATCCTTCGGTGGGCACGGTGGCCTGGGGTTATTACTGGTCGGAGGCTAAGCCGGTGTTGTCGGTGCATTCGGGAGACTATGTGCGGGTAAGGACGCTGATCACGTCGAATCCTGAACGACTGGAGGCGGCGGGAGTGCCGGCGGATCAGGTGGAGAAGGAGTTGCGGGATGTGCAGGCGGTGAAGGAACGGGGCCCCGGAGGGCATGTGCTGACGGGACCAATCTATGTCGAGGAGGCGGAGCCGGGGGACGTGCTGGAGGTCCACTATGACTCCATTCAGCTGGCTATCCCATATGGGTATAACGCGATTGGTCAGGCGGGGTTTTTGTCGGATGAGATCTTTGACCGGAAGACGAGGATCATCCAGATGGACCGTTCCAAAATGGTCGGGCATTTTGCCGATGGTATCGAGATCCCATTGCATCCTTTCTTTGGGAGTGCGGGGTGGCGCCGCCTTCGGAGGTGGGGAAATGGAACAGCGCTCCGCCGTGGGTCAATGCGGGGAATCTGGACAATAAAGACCTCGTGGAGGGTTCGTCGCTGTTCATTCCGGTGTTTGTGAGGGGGGCGTTGTTCGAGATCGGGGGACGGGCATGCGGCGCAGGGGAATGGGGAGGTGGATATCACGGCGATCGAGACCTCGCTGGTGGGGAAGTTGCGGTTTACGGTGCATAAGGGGAAGAGTTTGAAGTGGCCGCGGGCGGAAACGGCTACGCATGTCATCACGATGGGGTGTGACCGGGATCTGAATGCGGCTACGCATATTGCTGTGCGGGAGATGATCGCGTATTTGATGCAGGAGAAGGGGATGAGCCAGGCGGATGCGTATATGTTGTGCAGTGTGGCGGTGGATGTGAATATTACGGAGCTGGTGGATGGGAATGTGGGCGTACATTGTACCTTGCCGAAAGCGATCTTTAAGAAATGAGTATCCGGAGGAATACATTATTGCTGGTTTTAAGCGCAGGGTTTTGTGATGCGATCACGTTCACGAAGGCGGATGAGTTGTTCTCGGCGCATGTGACGGGGAATTTTATTTTGTTTGCCTACGATCTGGTGAATGAGGCGGATTATGTGACCTGGGTGAGGTTGTTGACATTCCCCGTGTTTTTTCGGCGGTGATGATGGGGGGTGGATCGACAGGCGTGGTGGAGGGTTGCCGTTTGTCGGGGCGGCGCCCGGTGCGGGAGGGTTGGGTGTGGCGCCCCGCGCCAGCGGGTTGAGGATACTGCGGGTGGAGGCGGCGGTGCTGATGGTTGCGGGGTTATTGGTTTGGGGGTGCCCCGTGGGGTGTTTTGGGTCGCGCTGATGGTGGTGTTTGCGATGGGTTTGCAAAATGCATTTGGGAAGCTATATAGCAAGGATGTGTATGCGCCGACGACGATGATGACGGGGAATGTGACGCAGGCGGCGCTGAATCTTTTGAAGGGAGATAGGATAAAGGGGGGACAGGATGCGGTGGTGTTGTTTGGGTTTTTGGCTGGGTGTTTTCTGGGGGTTGTGGTTGGGAAGTATTGGGGATTGCAGGGGATTCTTTTCCTGGGGTGTTGGTGTTGTTGGTGAGGAAGGGGAGTAAAGGGGATTAGTGACGGCCGCGGGTGGTGACTACGGGGACTGGGGTGGTGATTAGTGCCGGCCGCCGCCGCCGCCGCGGAAGCCGCCTCCTCCACCTCCGCCGTTGCGGAAGCGGCCGGGGAAGACGCCGGGCATTTTTCGCTGGTTCCTGCCGGCGAAATTGTTTAGGTTATAGGTAAAGGTCAGCATGGCGTAGCGCTGGAGGGTAGAGGTCCGGCTGGTGGATACGCGGTTGAGCGATACTGTCTTGCTGACGGATGTATTTTCTTTCAGAAGGTCGAAGACCGTGAGGCGGAGTTCTCCATTTTTTTTACGGAACAGGGATTTTGCGATGCTGGGGCTGATCAGCGGGATGCTGGCGTTGTAGCCGGGCACGCGGTTGTCGGTATAGGTATAGGTGAAGTTGGTGGCGATGAGCCAGCCGCTGTTGGTGTAGGCGGTTATCTCGGCGTCGACGACCTGGGAGAAGTAGTCGAAGTTTTGCTGGGGGTGGAGGCTGTTGCGCGCGATGTTGTAGTTGGAGGTGGCGCTGAGGTTCATGTCGAAATTCTTCTTTATGTTGGTGGTCCATGAGACCGTCTGTGACAGGGTGGTATTGCGGGAGTAGTCGTGCTGGTAGCCACCGATGCCCGCGATGGTGGAATCGACGAGGGTCTGGGACTGTCCGTAGTTGATGTTGGTGATGAGGTTGAGGTTGGACCTGGGGCGTTTCAGGGACCAGCCGTAGTCGAAATAGCCGGCTACGCTGTAGGTGCCGTTGAGGTTGACATAGGTGGTCGTCTGGCCGCCTTTTTTATTGGGGACGATGGCGCTCTGGATGTCGTTGACGGTGGTGCTGGCGTTGATGGTGGCGAAAAGGACGTTCTGGGTAGATGGGTTGAAGGACTGGTAGAGCAGGCGGACGCTGTGGGTGAATTGCGGTTTCAGCGCCGGGTTGCCGGTGGTATAGTTGATGTTGTCGTTGGTCGTGGTCAGGGGCTGCAGCTGGGAGGCCGTCGGCTGTCCGGTCCTGCCGGAGTAGTAGAAGCGGATCCGCTGCATATGCGAGAAGGAGTACATGAAGTTGACGGCGGGTGTCCAGTTGACATAGGTGTGGGCGACGTCGATGCTTTTTGTCGTGTTCAGGCTGTTGTAGGTGGTGAACTGGACGCCGGAGCCCGCGTTGATATTGAATTTGGCGTTTTGGATCCGGTAGTTGAGGGTGATGCGGTCGGAGTTGGATTCGAATTTATAGGAGTTGCTGAACAGGCTGTCGTAGCCGGTGTAGCCTTTTGACGCGTCCTGGTAGTCGTAGGTGTCGTTGGTGGTGGTATGGTGGGTATAGGTATGGTTGTAGTTGAGTTCGACGATTGAATTCTTTGTGATCGGTTCGGTATAGGAGAGGGTCGGGCTGAGGGTGACGGAGTGCAGGGAGTCGTTATAGTACTGCCGCAGGTTCTCGGTCGAGTCGAGCAGGAAGAAGTTGTTGAGGGCGTTGTTGTAGCCGTAGCCGTTGTTGACGTTGACCATCCCGTTGATGTCGAGGGAGAGGGTCCGGTATGGTTTTGCGAATTTGTGGCGGAGGGTGATATTGGAGCCGTTGACGTTGAAGCCGTGGTTGGTGCTGTTGGTGGTACCGTCCGAGGTACTGATGGGTGTGGCGTGCTGGTCGGTGGTGGAGGAGACCGACGAGGAGTTGGGGCTGCTCGTCTGGAAGGCGATATTGGGCCGGAATACGAATGAGGTGAAGTTGTCGATCTTTTCTTCGAGGTTGAGGTTCATGCGCTGGTTGGTACTGCGCTGGAAGGCGGTGGAGTTGCGGGCGGTGGTATTGGATGTGTCTTCGGCTGCGTCGAAGAATTTTTCGGTGAGGCTCTGGCTGCCGGTGGAGACGTGGGTGAAGTTATAGAAATAGCTGCCGTAGATCTCGCCCTTTTTGCCGAGGGAGTCGCGGTAGTTGAGACCGGCGGCCCATACGGTCGTTACGCCTGCGCCGCTGCCGTTGGTGGCGGCAGAGGGGCCGCGGCCGCTGCCGCGTCTGCTGCCGGAGGAGCCGAGGATGTCCTGGGCGGTGAAGTTCTGTTTGTTGATATCGTTGCCTTCGCCGAGGACGGAGATCTGCTGGTTGTTGTTGAAGCGGTGGAAGTTGAAGCTGTTATTGTAGGCCTGGTCGGTTCCGGCGCCTGCGATGGCCCGGCCGAAGTATCCCTGCCGTCTGTCTCTGCGGGTAACGATATTGATGGTCTTGATACGGTTGCCATTGTCGAAGCCGGAGAATTTACTTTGGTCGTCGAGGTCGTCGAAGATCTCGTATTTCTCGATGATATCGGGGGAAGGGTGCGGGTGGCGAGTTTGGGGTCGTCGCCGAAGAAGCGTTTGCCGTTGACGAGGATGCGCTGTACTTTTTCGCCCTGCGCGGTGATATTGCCGCTGGCGTCGACTTGTACGCCGGGTAGTTTCTTCAGCTGGTCTTCGGCGACGGCGTTGGGTTTGGTGGCGAAGCTGGCGGCGTTGTATTCGATGGTGTCTTTTCTGATCCGCATGGGTGGGCTCTGGACGACGACTTCCTGGAGGAAGTCGGTGGCACTTTTCATGAGGAGTTTTCCTGCGTCGATGTCCTTTGTTGTGGAGCTGATCGTGAGGCGTTTGCTGATGTGGTGGAAGCCTTCGAAGGTGATGGTCGAGCTGGTAGCTGCCCTGGTTCGAGGCTTTTGAAGGCGAATGCGCCGTGTTTGTCGCTGATCACGAACTGGGCGTCGGTGCTGTCGGAGGCCGGGGTGAGGGAGATGGTGGCCTCGGACAGGGGTTGGTTGGCCGCGGAGTCGATGACGATGCCTTTTATGCTGCCGCGGATGTGTGGCTGCGCCGTTGCATAAAGTGACAGACAGGAAAGAAAAAAGAATACGAAGATTCTCATAAGGGGATAAAGCTAGAGATACCCGTGCGGATTTTATTCGCGGATAGGTGAATGGGGATTGGGTATCGGCGAGTACGATCCTGCGATCGGGTGTGGCGGCGGCCGGAGGTTATTCTGCTTTTAGATTTTTTACAGGATTTGTTTTGGCGGCTTTTATGGACTGGTAGCCGACGGTGATGAGGCCGATGGTGGAGGCTGCGGCGCCGGCGGCGAGGAAGGGCCAGGGCTGAGGCGGATGTGGTAGGCGAAATTGTCGAGCCAGGTTTTGCTGAGGAACCAGGCGAAGGGGGTGGCGATGAGGAGGGCGAGGATGATGAGGGACAGGAAATTTTTGAAGAGGAGGACCGTGATGGTGCCTGTTGTGGCGCCGAGGACTTTGCGGATGCTTATTTCTTTTGCTTTCTTTTCGGCGGTGAAGAGGGCCAGGCCGAAGAGGCCGATGCAGGAGATGAGGATGGTAGTGGCCATGGAGGTGTCGATGAGGGTGGCGGTCCGGCGGTCGTTTTCGTATAGGCGGGCCAGTGATTCGTCGAAGAAGCGGTAGGTGAACGGGCGCCCGGGATAGATGTCTTTCCATGCGGCGGCCATTTGAGGGAGGACGGCGGCCGGGTTGTTTGTGGCCAGGCGGACGGCGACGGAGCCTTTTCTGTCGGGCCGGTTGATGATGCAGGCGGGCAGGATGGGGTCGTGTATCGACTTTGTGTGGAAGTCCGCGACGACGCCTGTTACGGGATAGGGACGGTCGTTCCAGTACAGGATCCTTCCGAGGGACTGTTCGGGTGTCTTGTCGCCGAGGAGACGGGACAGGGTCTCGTTGATGACGAGTTCGCGGACGCTGTCGGCGGGCGAAATATTTTTACCGGCGAGCAGGGTTATCCGGTAGAGGGGTATAAAATTCTCGTCGCCTACGACCTGTGTTGCGCTGACGGGCCTGGGGTCTGCGGGGGAAGACTTTAGGGCCATTCCGCGGGTGTTGTCGGTCATGGGGGTTACCCACTGGAGGGCGGTCTGGCTGATGCCGGGGATGCTGCGGAGTCTTTCGGCGAGGACTTTGGCTTTGGCGATACTGTCGCCCCGCGGGGCGTCGACGGTGAGGATGGCGTCGGAGCTGAAGCCGGGGTCTATTTCGCGGGCGTAGCGGAGCTGGGCGGTGATGACGAAGCTGCCGATGATGAAGACGAGGGATGTGGCAAACTGGAATACGATGAGGCTTTTGCGGAGCAGCCATTGTTCGCCGCCTTTTTGTTCTGCGCCGCCTTTGAGGCTGAGGGCGGGTAAATATGAAGAGAGGACCTTTGCGGGGTAGAAGCCGGCGAGGAGGGTGGTGGTGAGAAAGATGGCCGCGATAAAGGCGATGGTTGACCCGGCGAGCAGATTGGCTTTTAGTCCGGGAGGGAGGAAGGCGTGAAATAGTTGCAGGGTCGGGCGGACGGCCGTGACGGCGAGCAGAATGGAGAAACCGGTGATCAGGGCGGTTTCGAACAGGAACTGCAGGCGCAGGCTGGTGCGGGTGCTGCCGAGTACTTTTCGGATGCCTACCTCTTTGGCCCGGCGGAGGGACTGGGCGGTGGAGAGGTTGATGAAGTTGATGACGGCGAGCAGGAGGATGAAGCCGGCGATGACGAGCAGGCCGTAGAGGGTCGGCATATGGGCGGTGCGGACGGGGTTCTCGATGACGTCTGCGTCGAAGTGTATATTGGCGAGCGGCTGGAGCCGGAGGCGGAGTTTGAAGTTATGGGTCAGGTGGGGTTGGACGAAGGCCGCGAGTGCGCGGTCGACGGCGGCGGGTTTTGTGTTTGGTTGGAGTTTTATGAAGGTCCACGCGGACATATCGCCCTGGGTCCAGGCGTCGGCGCGGGTGTTGGTATCAGTAGAGGAGGAGATGAATTCGGTAAAGTTGAAGTCGGTGTTTTGTGTACGGTCTTTTACGATACCCGATACCGTTAGTCTTGCCGACGGACGTGAAGCAGACCCGGACGAAGGTGAGGATATAGCCGAATCGTCGAAGACGATCTGTTTGCCGATGATGTCGGCGGGGGCGGTGTTGCCGAAATAGAATCTGGCTTTTGCCTGCGTCAATACGACGGTGGACGGGGTCTGGAGGGCGGTTGCGGGGTTGCCGGCCAGCCATTCGCAGGGGAAGATGGAGAAATATTTTGATTGGGTATAGACGGCGGTTGGCCTTGAGGGGTAGGGGACGCAGCTGGCTATCGATTCGAGGCCTGGCGGGGTGGAGGTGGATGCGGCCAGGGGGATGCGGGCGAAGTGGAGGATCTTGCCGGAGGACTCTGGGAGGTCGCCCATGACGCGGTAGATGCGTTCGCTGCCGGGATGGAAGCGGTCGAAGCTGAGTTCGTGGTGGATGATGGTATAGATGACGAGGCAGGCGGTTAGTCCGAGGGAGAGGCCGAGGATATTGACGGCGGTATAGAATTTATTGCGGCGGATGTAGCGTGAAAAGATCTTGAGCATGGTCATTCGGTTTTTAGTGCGGGGGCGGGGTTTTGTTTGGCGGCGGCGTAGGTCTGGGATATAATGGTAACGAGGCCGATGGTTAGGAGGAGGATGTAGCAGGCTGCGGCTGCGAGGAAGCCGTTGCCGGGGCGGTCGGCGAAGTTCATTTGGAAGAGGAAGCTCAGGGTGTAGCCGATGGGCAGGCCGACGGCTCCGGCGATCACGAGCAGCTTTATGAAGCGGCGGGAGAGGAGGCGGACGAGCTGGGATTGGCTGGCGCCGACGACCTTGCGGATGCTGACCTCTTTTCGTCTGGTCTCTACGCTATAGATGACGAGGCCGAGCAGGCCGAGGGTGGCGATGGTGACGGCCATGAAGGCGAGGTAGCCGAGCAGCGAGAGTGTGGCGGACTGGGAGTCCATGCCGGCGATGTCATCGTACAGCCATGTGCCGGTGAAGGATTGTTTGGGTACCGTGCGATGCCATGCGGCGGCGAGGCGTTGGGTGAGGGCTTTTTTGTCGGAGTGGCCGGCGTCGATGTATAAATAGTTGCAGGCGCCGGACTTGTTGCGGAAGGCCGTGGGGTCGATGGAGCGTCCGGCGCCTTCGTAGACGAAGTCAGCGGTTACGCCGATGATGGTGAGTTTTGTACTATCGTTGACCCAGAGCTGTTTACCCAGGGCGGCGGCTGGTGTTGGAAAGCCCAGGAGCCGGGCGGCTTTGGTATTGACGATGACGGAGCGTTCGGTGCTGTCGTCGGAGGTGAAGTTATGGCCTGCCGTCAGGGCGATCTTCATGGCGGGGATGAAGGCGCGGTCGGCGTAGAGGTAGTTGAGGTTGATGGTGCCCTTCTGGTTGTTGTCGATCCATGCGGGCCCGCGGGGTCCTTCGTAGCGGGGCTGGAAGCGGACGGACATGGCTGAGACGGATGTGACGCCGCTGGTGGAGGCGAATGCGGCCGCCACCAGGTCCTTTATCTGCGCCGTCGAGGGGGACTACGGCGATATTGTCTTTTTTGAAGCCGCGGTCTTTTCCCGAGAGGAATGCGAACTGGCGATAGAAGGAGGACAAGAAGATGACGAGGACGAGTGAAAGGCTGTACTGAAAGACGATGAGGGTCTTCTGGAGGCCGATGCTGCCGAAGAGTTTGGCTGTGGTGAGGTTCTTGAGGACGCGGAGGGGACGGAAGGAAGAGAGCATCCAGGCGGGGGCGGCGCCGGCGAGGAGACCGGTGAAGACCGCGAAACCGAGGGTGGTGAGGACGTATGCAATATTATAGTGAAAAGATGAGGGGACCATCTCGTAGCCGTCGTTGAACGGGGCATACCGAACGATGAGGGAGAAGAGCATCCAGGCGAAGGCGAGGGCGAGGAAGGCCGTGATGCAGGCTTCGACGATATACTGAACAAATATCTGGTAGCGCCGGGCGCCGTTGATCTTTCTTACGCCTACCTCTTTTGCGCGGGTCAGGGCCCGGGAGACGGTGAGGTTGGTATAGTTGAAGCAGGCGGCGATGAGGAGCAGGAGGGTGACGTCGATGCCCGTCCAGAGTTTGGACCAGGAGGTTCCGCGGCCGATATCGTTGTAGATGTCCGATGGGCCGGGGCTGATCTTCGTGATGGGCTGGGTTTCGAAGGAAAGCCGGCCATTTTTGTCGCGGCTGTTGGCGTTGGCGGCGAGGCTGTTCAGCAGGCTTACAGGAGGTGTTGTGCTCTTTGTGAGCACGTAGGTGTAGGTGGCCCGGCATTCTCCCCAGTCGTCGGAGAGTATGTCGGGTCCGGATGCGTAGGCTTCGAAGTCGATATGTGATTTATTGGTGCTGCCGGCTATGACGCCGGTGACGATGTATTGTCCTTTTTTGCCGAAGCTGATGAATTTGCCCATGGGGTCGGCGGAGCCGAAGAGTCGTTTTGATGAGGTGGCGGTCAGGACGACGGAGCCCGGGTTTTGAAGAGCGGTCTGGGGGTCGCCGGAGGCGAGGGTAAAGCCGAAGATGCGGAAGAAGGAGGGCTGGGTGAAGGCGGCATTCAGGTGGAATTCGCGGCCTGCGGCTATGGCCGGGCCCTGGAGGCTGGGGTTGATGCTGACGGTCTCTTCGATGTCGGTGGTATCTTTGGCCAGGGCGTCGCGGAGTGGCAGGGGGTGCTGGCGAGCTTCCAGTGCTGGCCGTCGTTCTGGCGGTAGTCGCTGATGACGCGCCACGTACGGTTGGGGTAGGGGTGAAAACGGTCATAGCTGAGAGCGTCCTGTACGATAACGAGCTCCATGAGGCCGACGGACATGGCGAGGCCGAGGCCGAAGATGTTGATAAAGGAGATCAGTTGGTTGCGTCGAAGGTTCCTGAGGGCGATTTTTATATAGCTGAGCAGCATGTGTAGTGGCTGGTTTGTGCCAGAAGGTACAATATTGGGTCCAAAACAAAAAAGAGTTGATTATCAGGAGGGTGTGGTTTTGTCTCTGGTTAGTGGCGGGTGTTTTCCGGACAGTGGGCGTATCAAAAGCGGACATTCCGTGGATGGGGTACACCGTTAGTTGTTTGGCTGCCAATGGGTTTAGGTATTGGCATTGGTTTCGTTCGGGATTATGAAACTAACCTTCCCATGCTGAGGAACTACCTGGTTATTGCCTGGCGGAATATCGCCCGGAATAAGCTATTTGCCGCGATAAACGTATTGGGGCTCGCCTTTGGCGTTTGTGGTTGCCTTGTTCTCTATCTGATCACCAGTTACGAATTCAGTTATGACCGCTATCATAAGGACGGCGACCGGATCTACCGGATCGTCGGAGAGCTCGTGACGCCCTCGGGGGAGACGCGTTTCGGTAACAGCCCTGATGCAGGTGTTGCGGGGTTTCAGACGCAGATACGGGGTTTTGCCGCTGCCTCGGGGTTGTATACCTATGGTGGCAAGATCAGCATCCCGCAGGCGGGGCAGCCGCCGAAAAAGGTGGACAACAGCATACCAGGGGCCTATCAGCCGACGGCTGTGTTCACGTGGCCGGACTATTTTTCTGTTTTTGATTATAAATGGCTGGAAGGGAATGCCCGGACGATGGCCCAGCCAAATCGTGTGGTGCTGACGGAGAGCCGGGCGAGGCTATATTTTGGGTCTGGTCCGCTTGCGTCGATGGTCGGGAAGACGATAGTGTATGACGATTCGCTGCGGGTGATGGTTGCCGGGATCGTTGCCGACCCGGAGGGGAATACCGACCTCGGCTATACGGATTTTTTGTCCGTTAGTACTGCGACGCATAGCTGGCTGAGGTCGTGGATACCGACAGCCGACTGGACGCCTCTCCGACCACACAAGAGCATGGCCTTTGTGAAACTGGCGCGGGGAGTGCGTCCGGAGCAGGTGAATGCAGCCATGGCGGCTTATATCAAACAGAAAGTCAAGGGGGTCTATGGTAATTCCAGATTGAGAATGTGGTTACAGCCGCTAAGCGATATTCATTTCACGCATGAGTTTCACCGGGGGGATGATGGAGACAACTGGCGGAAACCTTATCTACCGACCTTGTATGTGATGATCGGCGTGGCAGTATTTATTTTGCTGATTGCCGCGATCAATTTTGTGAATCTGGCGACCGCGCAGTCGATGAGCCGGGCGAAGGAGATCGGGGTGAGGAAGGTCATCGGCGGGCGTAAGGTCGATATCCGGGTACAGCTGCTGGTCGAGACTGGTGTGCTTACGCTGTTCGCTGTTATACTGGCTTTGCTGCTTGTCGAGCCGGTGTTGGGGCTGTTCCGCGAGTATGTGCCCGAGGGATTGCCGTTCCGTGTCGGGGAGCCGTCGACGCTGCTGTTCCTGCTCGGGCTTGTTGCGGGGACTACGTTGCTGGCCGGTTTTTATCCTGCGTGGGTACTTTCGGGTTATGTGCCGGTATTGAGCCTGAAGGGAGGGGCGGGCCGGGAGCGATCGAATATGCGGCGGGCGCTGATCGTCTTTCAGTTCACGGTATCGCTGATATTTATTACTGCTTCGCTGGTCATCGGCAAGCAGATAAACTATATGGACGGGACGGATAAGGGGTTCGACATGGACAGGGTATTGACGGTCACGGACTGGAATGATCCGCCGGAAAAGCTGCGGGTCTTTGTCGAGGCGGCCCGCCATATACCCGGTGTGGAGAAGGCGATGCTGCAGGGGACGCCTCCTATGGGGTTTGCGCAGGATATGGATATGTTCGCTTTCCAGCCGGCGTCGAATGAGATGCACGAGGTGTCGGCGAAGATCGGTGACGATGCTTTTATTCCGTTCTATCATATGAAGCTGGTGGCGGGAAGAAATATGCTGCGCGGCGATAGTCTGAACGAGCTGGTGGTTAACGTTACGCTGACGCGGCTGATGGGCTGCCGGCGGCCGGAGGATGCGATCGGCAGGGTTTTGTATCACTCGGGATCCAACGGAGGGGCCGGGAAGGGTTTTCCTGTAGTCGGCGTGGTGGCGGATTTTCATATCGCCTCTTTTCATGAAGCAATACCTCCGGTGGTCATCGAGAATGCGCCGGCGCGGGAGCAGAATATTGCCGTCCGGCTGACGGCTGACCGGCGGGATGTAAAGGGGGTGAAAGCGGTACTGACGGCGATGGAAGGCGAATGGAAACGGCTATTTCCGGACAGGGATTTCAATCGCCTGTTCCTGGACGAGTATGTGGGGCAGTTGTTTGGGCAGGAGCGAAAGACTGCCTGGCTGGTGAATATGGCTACGGGGGTGACGATCTTTATCTCCTGTATGGGGCTGTTCGGGCTGGGGCTTTTTACGACGAGGCGCCGCGCGAAGGAGATCAGTATCCGCAAGGTGCTGGGTGCGAGTGTGAGCGCTATAACGGCGAGTCTGAGCATGGATTTTGTGTGGCTGGTTGGGGTGTCGATCGTGATCGCGACGCCAATTGCCTGGTATTTTTCGCATCAGTGGCTGCAGGATTTTTCATACCGGACGGGTCTGAGCTGGTGGGTGTTTGTGGCGGCTGGTGTGGCGGCGCTGGCGGTTGCGTTGGTGACGGTGAGCTTTTATGTCATACGGGCCGCGATGGCCAATCCAATAAAATATCTTAGAACGGAGTAATTTTATCTAGCTATGGTTAACACTATTTTTCGGTCCGCGTGGCGGAATTTGTCGCGGAACAGGCTGCATACGGCAGTAAATATGGGTGGTCTTGTCATCGGATTTACGATCGGTATTGCCGTGCTGCTGCTGGTATACAGTCAGCTGAGTTATGATTCGCAGCATGTCAATTCGGGGAGGATCTATGAGGCGTATGTTTTTACCAATGGGCCGGACGGGCCGGGGATCAACAACCAGTTCGACTATTCCGCGGGTCCGGTGATCAGGGCCGAGGCGCCGGCGGTGGAGCGGAGTGCCCGGTTTGTCGATGGGGGGAGCCATCTGAATTATAGGAACAGGTCGCTGGATATTCCGGTGATGATGGCGGATGAGGATCTGTTCCGAATGTTTACTTTCAAGGTGGTCAGGGGGAATGCGTCGAATCCGCTGGGGAAATTGACGGATATCGTCCTGACGGAGGAAACGGCAAAAAAGATATTTGGTAACGAGGATCCGATCGGACAGCAGCTGAGCGCGTCGGCGGGGGAAAAACTGAAGGCGTATACGGTGTCGGCCGTGGTCAAAGACCCGAAGTTGTCGACGGTAAAATTCGAGATGCTGACGCGGATAGAGAACAGGGGTGACTATACGGCGGCTACGAATCGCTGGGACAATCATATGCTGGCGTTGTATGTGGAACTGAAGGAGGGGGCGACGCAGCGGGAGGCCGAGCAGCAGCTGCGGCTGATCAATCATCGGTATCAGGCGGGCGTGTATACGGATCTGGTGAAGAAGGGCGCGAAGCCGGACCAGAATGGGGATATCTATGCGACGAGGCTGTTACCGCTGTCGAAGGCGCATTTCTCCGTCCAGGTCAACGGACATAAGGCTACGAGTTATATGATGGTGTATACGCTGTTGCTGGTGGGGCTGCTGGTGATTGCAATCGCCAGCTTTAATTTCGTGAATATCAATCTGGCGACTGCTTTTACGAGGAGCAGGGAGATCGGGGTGAGGAAGTGTCTGGGGGCGGGGAGGAACAGGCTTTTCGGACAGTTGTGGTACGAGAGTTTTATGATATGTGCGCTGGCCTTTGTCCTTTCGCTGCTGCTGACCAATGTGCTGATGCATTCGATCGATGGTATTCAGCGGATGAATATTCCGCTGGGGGAGATACTGCTGAATCCAAAATTCCTTGGGTTGTCGGTGGTGTTGCTTTTATTCGTCGCATTGGTCGCGGGGGATATCCTTCGTGGATAATGTCGCGGTTCAACACGGTGGAGACGTTGAAGGGCAGGCTGGGGTTGAAGCGAAAGAGTGGGGTGAGGAGCAGTCTGATAGTTGCGCAGTTCGTGATCGCGTGTGTGATGATCTGTTGTACGTTCGTAGTCTACCTGCAGGGCAGGCATCTGCAGGATGCCGATCTGGGCATGGATAAGAGTTTTCTGGTGAGCATACCGCTGCGGGCGCCCGAAAAGGGTCGTGAGACGGTGGAGAAGCTGCGGATGATGCTGGCGTCGGACCCGCGTGTGCTGTCGGTATCGGGGAGCAATATCAATATGGGGAGGGGTGCGGACCGGAAGACGGTATCGATCAGTACGGGGTTCGACTATAAGGGGAAGAGCGTTTCGACGGACCGGGCCTGGATCGACTATGACTATTTAAAGACGCTGGGGATCCCGCTGGTGGCGGGAAGGGAGTTCGATAAGAGTTATGGAACGGATACGGCGGACAATGTCTTGTTATCGGAGAGCATGGCGAAGCAACTGCATGAAAAGGATGTGGTTGGGAAGACGATCATTCCCGACGGGGAGACGAAGGGGATGCATGTGGTCGGGGTCTTTGCCGACTTCCATCTTTATTCGATGGCGCAGCAGATAAGGCCACTGACGCTGAGTTTTGCGAAGGGGGGCTCGACTATTGTTTTGTCAAGACGACGGCGGCCGGGGCGGTCGGGCTGATGGAGCGGTTGAAGAGAGAGATGGCGGTGCTCGAGCCGGGGCAGGAGTTCAGGGCGAGTTTTGTGGATGATAACGTCAATGACTGGTACACGGGCGAGCGGATGATGTCATTGTTTTTCGGTATTGCCGCGGCGATCGCGATAGTTCTTTCCTGTATGGGGCTGCTGGCGATGGTGTTGCTGATCGTCAGCCAGCGGGTGAAGGAGATCGGGGTCCGGAAGGTGCTGGGGGCGAGCGTGAGTCAGATAAGCGTGCTGATATCGCGGGAGTTCGTGGGGCTGGTGGCGCTGGCGGTGGTGATCGCTACGCCGTTGTCGTGGCTGATCATGAGTCAGTGGCTGCAGGAGTTCCCTTATCGGGTGGCGCTGGAGTGGTGGATGTTTGCGGGTGTTGGGGCTACGGCGCTGGGGCTGGCGCTCCTGACGGTGGGGTTCCATGTGGTAAGGGCTGCGATGGCGAATCCGGTGAAGAATCTGCGAACGGAATAGGTATATAGGGCGGCCGGTTTGTCGCCGGCCACCTTTTTGATGGTTTACTATGGGAGATTGAAAATATCCAGTGCGTCCTGCGCGGATGGAACGGCTAAGACGATGGTACGGTCTTCGCCGATAGCATATAATACATCGATGATCCTGTAGGTCCGCTCGCGGAGGGTTTGGTAGTAGAACGAGCCGATCGGGGGAATGAAGTCGGGGGAATTGATCAGGCCGTAGCCTCCGGAGCCGGGAGGGCTGGGGACCTCGCCGCTGATATCGGCGAAGATGTCGACGGTGGAAGTCGGGTGTTCGCCGGGGATAAAGAAGATGTTTTTTACGGAGATGGTCTGCGGTACGGTGACGACGATGGCGCGGTCGAGGTCTTTGGAGGAAAGGACCTGAAGAACGCGGTAGGCTTTGTCGTTGACGAGGTCGCAGAAGTAGGAGTTGAGGACCGGAATGAAGCTGACTGTGGTGAGCTTGGTGTACGTGGTGCCCGGGTTTGCCGGATCGTTGGTGGGGAAGTAGCTGGGGATCTGATAGACGTCTACTGTCATAATAATAAGGTTTTGCTGAAGGTACGTGGATTCGGTGGTTGTTGCGGACTAAAAGATTGTTAAGAATGACGGATGTGTTTAGCGCATAATGGTTGCAGTAACCAATGCCTTGTAGGTGTCGCCGATAGGCAGCTGGTGACCGGCGATGTCGAGGCCGGCGGCGGTGAAGGAGGTGATGTGATGGCGGTTGACGATGTAGGACCGGTGGATGCGGAGGAAGCCTTTGTCTTCGAGTTCTTTTTCCATGTCGCTGAGTTTGTATTTGGCGACGATGGTCCTTTCTTTTGTGATGACGCGGATATAGTCTTTTCTGCTTTCTACGAATAAAATTTCCTGCAGGTCGAGTTTGAAGTATTTATACCCCGACTTGAGGTAGATGAACTGCGGCTCCGAGGAGGAGAGGACGCGGGTCATGGGTTGGTGGTTGATGCGCAGGTAGCGTTCCACAGACATGAAGAAGCGGTCGAAAGTGACCGGTTTCAGGAGGTAGTCAACGACGTCGAGGTCGAAGCCGTCGAGTGCGTATTCGCGGTAGGCCGTCGTGAGGATGGTCTGCGGTCGGTTGCGCAGGGTTTTGAGGAGGTCGAGTCCGGAGAGGCTGGGCATGCGGATGTCGAGAAAGAGCAGGTCGATGGGTTGGTGGTTGAGTATTTCGAGGGCCTGAATGGCGTTGGAGCAGGTGGAAGCGACTTCGAAGAAAGGCAGCTGGGCGATGTGTTTTTGCAGCAGTTGAATGGCAAGTGGTTCGTCGTCGACGAGCAGGCAACGGATGTTGGTGGTCATGGTGCGGGGTTTAGTTGGAGGATGAGGAGGGTATTGAATTGGTTGCTGGTCTCTGGTTGCCGAGAAACTGTGGCGGCCTGGGTAGAGGAGGTCGAGTTGCTGGCGGATATTGGGGAGGCCAATTTTGTTGGAGGGTATGGGGGTGGATGTAGCGGTGGTGCTATTGGATACGGAGTAGCGGAGGCTGTCGCGGGTGACGTGGAGGTCTATTTCGATGGTGGGTTGTCCTGGGTCGTGGCTGGCGCCGTGTTTGAATGCGTTTTCCGCGAGGGAGAGGAGGAGCAGCGGGGGGATAGATGTGTCCTGTTCGATGCGGCTGGTAAATCGGAGGCAGAGTCGCTGGTCGTAGCGGAGGCGTTCGAGTTCGAGGTAGTTGTTGAGCAGGCCGATCTCGCCGGCGATGGGGACGAAGGTGTTGTCGCAGCGGTAGAGGATATAGTCGAGGATCTCCGCGAGTTTGGCGATGCTGGTGGAAGTGACGGGGGAGTTGAGTATGGATAGGGCATAGATATTGTTCAGGGTGTTGAAGAAGAAGTGGGGGTTGAGCTGGGATTTGAGCAGCCGCAGTTCGGTAGCGATCTTTTCTTTTCGAGGGTCAGGGTGCGTTGCTGCTGGTAGAGGTGTTGTGTGAGGAGCCGGATGATGACGAAGACGAGGGCGACGGAGAAGATCTGGAAGAAATAGACATAGATCAGCTTGGGTATATCGGTGAGGAGCTCGTGGTTGTCTTCGGAAGTTTTGGGGGCGATGCCGGCGAGGGGTTCTGCTATGCGGATGATGATGATGCGGGCGAGGAGGCAGATAAAGTAGCTACCTGCCAGGAAGCCGGCGGTGGCGATGACGTATTTTTTCCGGTAGAGGAAGGCGGGGATGATGAGGTAAGCCAGAAAATAGGCGGCGATGATCTCTGTGGGAAAGGTAGAGTCCATCGGTGATGAGGGAGAAGTCGAAGGAGAATTTATTGCCGTCGTAGTATTTGCTGGAGCTGAGGCCGAGGAGGTAGACGATCAGCCAGAACAGGATATGGCTGGCCAGCCTGTGTTTTCTCTGGAACCGGAGAATATGGTCGATCGGGCTCATTAGCGGTGTAATAATAAGCCATTTGCGGGATAAACAGCCGGGTCGTCGACGAACGGGTAAAACTGCCCCCTGAACAGGACGGGTCGATTTTGGGGGTGGGTTGGACGAGTTGGGAAATTTCGGGACGTGGTTTGCCCGAATATTGGGCATGCGAAAAATAGTTGTTGTATTGCTGGTGTTTGTGTCTCTGTGTGTGCGGGGGCAGAAGAAGGACAGTCTGGCTGCCGTTACCGTTACGGGGAGGAAGCCGCTGGTCGAACGGCGGCTGGACAAGACTGTTATCAATGTCGATCAGAAATTGAGCGCTTCGGGGGAAACGGTGTTGGAGACGCTGCGGGGGTTGCCGGGGGTACAGGTGAGTCCCGAGGGGGAGGTTTCGCTGAATGGGAAGCCGGGAGTGCAGGTATATCTGGATGGGAAGCCGACGTTTCTGTCGTCGGAGGATCTGGCTGCGCTGTTGAACGGGATGGGGGCTTCGGTGGTGCTGCGGATCGAGATCATGACGAATCCGCCTGCGCGGTATGGCGCGACGGGGACTGCGGGGATCATCAATATCGTGCGCAAGAAGAATTCGGCGGAGAGGTTCAACGGGAATGTGAACGGGAGTTGGGTGGCGGGGTATTTTCCGGGATACAGCGGGGGTGTGACCGGGAGTTATAAGAATGAACGGGTTAATATTTCGTTCGGGGATGGCTACAATTATAGTAAGACTTTATTCGGGCAGCGGGCGACGAGTGAGCTGCTGGATATGAATCAGCAGGTGTCGGACAACCGGCGTGTGGCGACGAGGCGAACGGACCGGCCTTCGGCGGGGATCGACTGGTATCTGTCGCCGAAGACCACGCTCAGTCTGTCGGGAATGGCGGGTTTTGGGGAGGCGGGGGACGAGATCGGTTCGGTGGTGGACAGGAAGGGGGCGGTGGTCAATCACGAGGATTTTGTGAGTCGGGACAGGGACCGGCCGTCGAATTATATGAGCACGCTGCAAGTGGGCGCAACAGCTGGGTGGGAAGGGAGGCGCGTTGACTGTGGACCTGGACTATTCGGCGTTCTTCAGCCGGCTGGTGCAGGAGAATCGGGGGTGGTGTATGATACGAGTGGTCGCGTGACCGGGGACGATGACGGGGTGTTTTCTTTACGGAGGCGGGTGCGTATTTTTTCGGCGCAGGCGGATTATGTGAGGCCCTGGAGTTGGGGGAGGATGGAGGCGGGATGGAAGTCCAGCAGGGTGGGGGTGGATGTGGAGGATACGGTGCAGAATGATGAGAAAGTAGATGCGTTGTATGGTCAGGTATATCGGAGTGCGGGGAGGTTGGAAATACAAGGGGGAGTGAGAGTGGAGTGGTGGAGGACAGGTATTGGAGACCGTGTGGGTGAGGAGAAATTGACTCGGGATTATTTTCAGTTGTTTCCGAGTCTGTTTGCGGGATATAAGGTGGATAGTTCGAACTCGGTGGTGTCGCGGTTGGGGAGGAGGACGGAGAAGCCGGATTATTCCGAGATGATCCCTCTCAGGAGACCTTTGTCGGCAACTCTTTTTCCAGGGGAATCCTTATCTGCGTCCGCAGCTGACCTGGCATGGGGAGCTGGGATGGTCGTGGAAGAATAGGATATCCCTGACTGTTGGAGTGGATGATGACCGGGATTATAGCTGCGGACGCTGCCGTATCTGGATTCGGGGGGGATGACGATCACGAGGCGTCCAACTAATATAAATGCGCGGTCGTGGAATGCCGATCTGGCGTATACGGGTCGGGTGACGGGTTGGTGGAGTATGGATAATACGGTATCGGTGTATGAGAATTTTTTTCGGAGGGAGGGTTGCTGTCGGGGCGTGGCCTGGTATCGGTGGAATGGACGATGAACAATAGTCTGCGGCTGGATGATCGCTGGTCTTGGGAGATAGGGGGAGAGTATGAGTCGAAGCGGAGGTTTGTGGGTTCGGAGTATGGGAGTTATTATCTGGTGAATCTCGCGGTGAGGCGGTCATTGTGGAAGGGAAGGGGTAGTGTTACGCTGAATGCGCATAATATTTTTCAGAGCGAGGTTATATGGTCGAGGGATTCCTATCCGGGGTTTCGTCAGTATATGGGGGCAGTTTTTATACGCGGTTTGTGAGTTTGGGGGTGGCGTACCGGTGGGGAAGGGGGAGAGTGACGCGGAATGGGGCGAGGTCGGGATCGGAAGAGGAAAGGGGGAGGGCGGGAAATTAGAGAAGAAGAAGGGGACGGTACGGGAAACTAGAGAATCTTGTAGGTGTTGATCTGTGTGTGCGGGTTGTCGTCTTCGATGGAAAGGAGTCGCTGCCAGCGGTAGTGGAAGGGGGATTTGTCGAGGTAGACGCCGGAGCCGGTGAAGGAGCCGACGCGGGTGTTGGGGCCGGATGCTTTTTCGATGTTCTCGCGGATGAGGTATTGCGGTTTTGGCTGGTGTTCGGTGATGAGGATGTGGGGGAAGCCAGGAAAACAGTTGCTGGTAAGCGTTATTATATCGGTGTTGGATAGGTGTTGTAAGACCTGACGGATCAATAATAGATCGGCGCGGGGTATTTTCTGGTGGAGGGTATCGAGGCAGAAGAAGTGAATTTTTTCGGAGGCGAAGGTATCGTTGTTGTACTGGATGAGAGAAGGGACGACGTCTATTCCATTGTAGGAGAGGGATGGGTTTTGCTCGCAGATCTGGCGGCCGATGTTAAAGTCGCCGCAGCCGATATCGGTGATGGTGGTGATGTTGTGCGCTCTGATATAGTCGGTGACGAGGCGGATGTATTCGGCGCTGGACCGGTTGTAAGAGCCTGAGCCGGAGTAGTATTTTGCGCCTGCGGGGAGGTAGTTGGCTTCTTTGCCGTGGGACCAGAGGCCGTTGTCGTAGATCTCGGAGAAGATCTTGCTGTGGCTCATGTCGCTGTACTGGTCGTCTGAGCCGATGCGTTTGAGTCTGAGGCGCTGGTAGGTCTTTCGAACGATTTGATAGATTTCTGCTGGGAGTATGGATTTTAGTAAGCTCATGGGCAAGCGATTTTTTTAAGAATAAGATTTATTTGCCATTTGTGTGCCAGAATAGGACGGTGAGTTAGAATGTGTGCAAAAAACAAAGCCTCCGGGAGTTGATTCCGGAGGCTCTCACCTGCGTGTTGGTGTCTCAGTTAATTTACTTACTGGCAAGGGTCGCCCAGGGGGTACTTCGGACACGGATCAAATGAATCTTATATTGAATGTATATGGCTCATTTGAACAGCTTGTTTGACGTGTTCGTGGCGGATGCTGATGGCTGCCTGCGGGTCCATGTCCATAGGGTGCGGACCAGCGTGTTTTTACGCGGGCTGCCGGGTCAGTATCGCGGCCGACCATCGGGCTTCGTAAGACGAATATAAAACGTGCAATCGGTATTTATATTATTTACCTCAGAGAAAGGAAAAAGAATACTGGGTTTGTATTAGAGTTTTGGTGCGGTGAGGTTGTATTTGTGCGCGAGGGCCACGAGGCTTTCGATGAGGAAGGGTTTTTGGATGTAGGCGTCGGCGCCGGCGAGGCGTGCGAGTTCTTCGATGTCGTGGGTGCCGGAGAAATAGATGACGGGAATATGGTTCGTTTCGGGGGAAGATTTGAGTGCTTTGATGGCGTCGTCGCCTTTTACGCCGGGCATGTCGTGGTCCATGAAGATGAGGTGGGGCTCGAGTTCTTTGATTTGGCCGATCATGTCGTCGAGGGTATTGAAGCCAGGGAGTGTGTGGACCTGGAAATTTCGTCTTTCGAAGATGAGTTTACAGACTAGCAGGTGGTCGGGGTCGTCGTCGACAAGAATTATTTTGGGGTTTTGCATCAGGCAGGCGCGTTAGGAAAATTTGTTTAAGCAAAAAGGCGCTAAACTCATGCCAAACTAAATACTGAGTAAAAACTGGGATCAATCTGAAGACATATTGATGGTTTTCTGATTTTGTAATCCGATTGTTATCATATAGTTATCTGAAAATTATCGCTTGCTTATTTCTCTCTTCCGGGGAGTGGGTCTCCGTTATTAAAGGACATTTTTACGGGACCAAACGAGTTATTTTATGAAACTGCCGGTCCTTGTACTTCTGTTTTCGATGATTTCTTTTTTTGGAAGAGCTCAGTTGGAGAGGGGTGGCTCTGGGGGTGACGGGTAGAGTCCAGGGGGTTGGGGGTGGAGTGATCAGGGGGAAGGTGACGACTGATGATGCGAGGGTGGGCCGGCCGGAGGCCGCCGGTAGAGAATTGATTGAAGGCCCGCTACGATGTAGCGGGCCTTTTTTTAGTGCTGGTTGCCGGTGCCGTTGATCTGGTAGCAGCCGAGGTCGACGCCGGGGGGTGTCACTTCCGACGCGCCGTAGACGGGGTCGATGGGGACGGTGACGAAGGGGGCGACGGAGGTGTTGCCTTTGCCGATGAGGGGGATTTGGGTTGGAGGTGGAAGTCGTAGTTGCCTATCGCGGTGATAGAGAACAGGGGCAGGCCTCCGGGTACGGGCAGGGGGTAGTTGACGAACATCGGGTTGGCGTATTGTACTACCGGCGTGCCGTCGTAGGCGTTGGCCGGCGGGTTGGGGTAGTAGAAGTTAGCAGGGAGGTAGAGGGACGGGTTGGGGATGTCGGTGGGCTGTGGTTTGGTACAGACGCCGCCGAAGGTGAAGAACTGGTTGGCGATGACGAGGGAGTCGGCCCACTGGTAGTTGTTGCCGTAGGTGAGGTTGGCGGTGTCGGCGACGGGGTTGTTGACGACGCGGTAGCCGACGCGGCAGTTGATGAAGGCGTTGTTGTAGAAAGCGCCTCTTGCGCCCTGTTCGAAGTTGATGCCGCCGGCGCGTGCGCCCGCGACGATCTGGACGCCGCCGTTGACGAAGGTGCTGTTGTACATGACGATATTGGTCTGGGGGGCGCCTACACCTCGCCTTTGTTGGAGGCTTTCTGGCCGTTGTAGGCTGTTCCGATAAAGAAGTTGTAGCCCATGGTGCCGGTGGTGCCGCCTTTACAGTTGAGGATGTCTCCGCCGGAGCCGCCGCATTTTTCGAAGGTGTTGCGGAAGAGGTGGATCCTGCCGTTGGAGATGCGGACGGCGTCGTCGGTGCCGCCGTACAGCCAGCAGTCTTCCATGACGAATATGCCGTTGGGGTTTTGGAAGAGGATGTCGAAGGAGGTGCCTGCTGTCTCTTCGACTGCGGGACCGTCCACGTTGCCGTAGGAGGCGCCGGCGAAGTCGATATGGGTCCATTTCAGGACGAGCATCGGGCAGGAGGTATCGCACATGATGCCTCTCCAGAGCCCGATATGGGCGGAGTCTTTGGAAAGGGGAAGGCCGGGAGTGTTGTTCTTTGTCACGCCCTGTACGGTGAAGGTATTGGGCTGTGCTTTGGTGCCGAGGCTGATGAGGGTGCCGTGAACGACGATGCCGGCGCTGTTGGTGGCGTAGATGGTTACGCCTTGCTGGACGATGAGCGTGTCTCCTTTGGGGATGTTGATGTCGCAGCCGAGGGTGTAGGTCTTGCCGGCGAGCATGGTGCCCTTGATGGAGCCGCAGAGCGGGGTGGTGGAGCTTGATGCTGTCCGGCGGCGGCGCTGCTACGTACTGGTGGATATTTATCTTGTCGTCCGACCATTTTTTACAGCCTGCTGCGGTGAGGAGGATGAGAATGGGAACGATGAATCTTTTATTTAGGCGCATATTCTTTTTTTCTGTTTTTGCTAATTAGAATTTATACCTGAAGCCTGCCAGGAAGTTGAGCTGGTAGGTGTCCCTTTGAACGACCGTGTAGTTGCTGCCGGCGTCCTGGAAGGGGATCGAGTAGCCGTTGAAGTTGCCGTTGACGACGCTGTACGGGATCTTTATGTATTGTTTGGGTTTCGAGTTGGTGAGGTTGTTGATCTTGGCGTAGAAGGCCAGTCTGCGGACGATGCGTTTTTCGAGCGAGAGGTCCAGCTGCTGGATGGGTTTCTGCCAGATATCGAGGTTATAGTACTGTGATACCTGCACCACGCGGTTGCCGATGTAGGAGAGGGCGAGCTGGACGTCGAGGCCGAAGACGGGGTCTTTGTAGAGCAGCGAGAGGTTGCCGATGTGGTCGGCCTGGCCCTGGAGGGGACGGCTCTGGCTGGTGGAGACGGTCTGGTTGCCTGTGCCCGCGGTGTATTCATACACCAGTTTGGGCGTCGTGATCCGCGAGTGTGTATAGGTATAGTTGGCGGAGAAGCCGAATTTTCCGAAGTATTTGGTGATGACAGCTTCGGCGCCGAAGTTGGTCGCTTTGTTGGCGTTCTGGGGTTTTACATAGAGCGCGCTGGGGCTGGCGTCGCGAACAACGAAGTATTCGATGGGGTTCTGCAGCTGTTTGTAGAACGCGCCGATGAGGATCTGGTCGGCAATGTGCGGGAACAGCTCGTAGCGAAGGTCGATATTGTCGGCGCGAACGTGTTTGAGGTAGGGGTTGCCGAGTTCGGTGAACTGTTCGCCGGTGGAGAGGGAGAAGGGTACTACCTCGCCGAAGCCGGGGCGGCTGACGGATTTGAAATAGGAGAGCCGGAGGTTCTGGTTGTGTCTGATCAGGTATTTGAGGTGTACGCTGGGCAGGACGTCGGTGTAGTGGATGCTGCCGAAGGCGCCGGTGAAGGTCTCGGGCATTACGGTGGTGTAGTCCTGCTGGGTGTTCTCGACGCGTACGCCGCCCAGTACCTGGAGGGCGCCGGCAAGCATGAATTTGGCCTGGATATATCCTGCCGCGATCTTTTCGTGGGCGGTATAGGAATTGGCGTTGACGGCGGTGATATTGCCCGTGGCGTAGTCGGCCGGGGTGAAGTATCGGGGCGTTGCGCCGATGGTGTGGAAGGCTCCGGTGGTATCGGACTGTGGGTCGTATTTGTTGTAGTAGTTGTCGCGGGTCTTGTAGCGATAGAGGCCGCCGGTCTCGAATTCTACGTCCTGACCGAAGAGGTGGGGAGTGTAGGTGAGGTTGGCGTAGCCGGCGAGGTCCTGGTCTTTGTTGTGCTGCCAGATGGCGGTCATGAGTCCTTTATCCTGTTTGACCGTGGAGTCGATCCCGGTAATTTTTCCGCCGGATTTTTTTACGGTGGCGTCGAAATTATACCAGCTCTGGTCGGGGGTCTCTTTTTTGGCGATGGAGTAGACGCCGTTCCAGTCGAATTTGACCTTGTTGCTCGAGCTGGTGCTCGCCGTGGAGGGTAGCGTTGTAGATGTTCTGGATCGTCCATGTACTGCGGTTCTCGATCTGCAGCTGTGCCTGGCTTGCGGAGGAGTTGAGGCCGACGGTGGTGTCGGGGGTATAGCGCATTTCGTTGTCGACCTGGTGGAGGAAGAGATTGAACAGGGAGATCCTGTTGTTGGCGTTGAAGACGTAGTCGATCTTGTTCTGGATGCCGAGTCTGCTGGTCTGGGTGCTGTATTGGCGGACGTAGGCGTCGGAGAAGGACGGCGTGTTGGCGGCGGGCTGTGTATAGGGCTGGGCGTCGGGTACGAGGCGTTCCCAGGTAGAGCCCTTGTACATGTTCTGGTAGCTGGCGGAGAGGATCACGCCTAATTTCTTTTGCGCGAAGCGGTCGCCGATGGTGAAGCCGAGCTGGCTGTTGATCGGGTGGGAGGAGCTATAGTTGAACTGGCTTGTGGGAAGGTCGGTGTAGGGGTTGGCGGCGTAGCTGTTGCCGTGGATCTCGGCGGGGGACTGTTTGGGAATCCCGCTGTGTGAGAAGGAGGTAAAGGGCTGGTTGGCGAAGATGGTGTTGTAGCCGCCGGCTGCGTTGGCTGTGAAGACGAAGCGGTCCGGTGCATTTTTCATCACGAGGTTCATGGTTCCGCCGATGGCGTCGCCTTCCATATTGGGGGTGAGGGCCTTGATGACTTCGAGGCGCTCGACCATGTCGGAGGGGAAGATGTCCATGGGGACGAAGCGGAATTTGTCGTCGGGGCTTGGGATCTTGATGCCGTTGACGAGGGTGTTGTTGTAGCGCTGTTCCATGCCGCGGATGATGGCGTAGCGGCCTTCGCCGGTGTTGTCGCGCTGGATGACGACGCCGCTGACGCGCTGGAGGGCGTTGGCGACGGTGATGTCGGGAGATATTTCGATGGCGCGGGCTCCGAGGATATTTTGTACCATGTCGGCTCGCTGTTCGAGGCGGCGTGACCCGCGGTCGCCGCCAGCGAGGGAGGATACCTGCACTTCCTGCATGAAGGTGGCTTTGGAGATGAGTGCGATCCCGACTATTCTGGTGTCATTTTTTCCGGAGACTTCGACAGTCTGCGGTGCGGAGGGTGCGTAGCCGATGGTAGAGGCTACGATCTCGTATTTGCCGGGGGACGTGGCGGAAGATGAAGCTGCCGTCGAGTTGTACGACGGAGACGAAATGGGTGTGGGCGAGCATGACGTTTGCGCCGACCAGTGGTTCTGACGTGGCGGGGTCGTATACTTTGCCCTTTATGGTTTGGGATGATGCCGAAGTGTAAAGAAAGATCAGCAAGAAGGAAAGAAAGACGTTCCTGTAAAGGGGCTGTCGTTGTCTCATTCGCATAAAAGCTTTGATTTAATTTTTGCAAAGTTTTAAGGAATGCGACCGAATAATTTGCTATTCGGTAGTTAGTTAGCAATTAAGTAATTGTAGGATAATAATTATATCACGATTCCCCCAAAATCTCTTTAGAATTGGTGGGTGGGTGGCCGGACCGGGTGGGTGGGTTGATCGCTGCGCGGGGGCCGGCAACCAACTGCAATGATCTTGCGTATCCTTGAATAGACACAATATTTCCCATTATCAAACTGTGAACTTTATGTACAAAGGAGCTATTCTTTTGCCGGTATTCCTATTGTCCGGACTCTCGTTGCTATTGACAACTGCCTGCCGGAAGACGGGGCCACTAGCGAATCCAACGTCGGCTGCTGATACGACCGGCGTATTTTCCGCCTCTATTGCGGGGACGGCCTGGACGGCCGACTCGGTGTCGGCCGTGCTTGTGCAGGGCGACCATGACTGGGAGAAGGTGCTTACGATCACGGGTTTTTCAAAAGACAAATTTATTACGGTGAGTCTGCTGGATACGAGTTCTGTGAGGGCTGCGGACAGCAGTATCGACGTGGGACAGTATCTGGTAGGCGGATGGCGTACCGCGGCGGGTTTTGCGTATGCTGCGGACAAGCTGGCTTTCCGTGGGGATTCGGTGTGGCAGCATGTGGGGACGGCTTATAGCGGGCAGGCGACGGTGAGTGCTGATGATTCTGTCGGGAGGAAGGTGACGGGGACTTTTAATTTTACGGCGCGTGTGCTTACCATTGATTCCACGAGTCTGAAGGTAGATTCGCTGGTTGTGAGTAATGGAGTGTTTAATAATATTCCTTATGTGTTCAGACGACACAGGTGACGCAGGGTTGTGAAGCCGGAGTTAGGGGAGGGCGGCGCGGCCGATGTTGAGATAGGGTTTGGCGATGAATATGGCCTCCTCGGCTTTTTGCCAGGAGGGAGAGGGTAAGAAGGAAGATGCTGATGAATAGTTGCATTGCTGCTTATTTAGTGTTGATTGCCGGTGCCGTCGAACTGATAGGCGCCGAGGTCGCGTCCGGGGGGCGTGATCTCGGTGGCTCCGCGGATGGGGTCGACGGGTACGTCGGTGCGTGGTGCGAAGCCGGTGTAGCCTTTGCCGATACAGGGTGACTCTGTCTTCAGCCGGAAGTTATAGGCGCCGACGGTAGAGATGTCTGCGAGTTTCAGGCCTGCGGGCATGGGTATAGGGCCGCTGATGAACTGGGGGTTGTTGGTACCGGGGACGGCAGAGGGAGCAGTGTAGGTATCGCCCGGTTTCCAGCCTGCGGGCAGGAACGAGGAGGGATTAGGTATGTCGGTGGGCATTGCCTGCGTGATGCAGACGCTGACGGCCATCGAGGGGTAGATGTTGTTGGCGACGGAGGGTGAGTCTGCGTAGGTCCAGTTGTAGCCGTAGCGGAGGTTGGCGGTGTCGGCGATGGGGTTCTGGACGACGCGGAGGCCGAATTTGCAGTTAACGATGATGTTGTTGTAGGCCATGCCGCCTGCGCCTTCCTCGAAGTTGATGGAGCCGCCGCGTCCTGCTGCCGCTCTTCTGTAGCCGCAGTTGAGGATGGTGTTATTGTACATGCGGACGTTGGAGCCGGGTACGCCCACTGCCGCGCCGGAGTTGGACAGTTTGGGGCCGTTGGTGGCCATGCCGATGCAGACGTTGTAGGCGAAGTTGCCGATGGTGCCGGCTTTGGCGTTCATAGCTTCTCCGCCGGTGTAGCCGCATTTTTCGAAAGTATTGCGGAACACGGCGATCTTTCCGCCGAGGACGCGGAAGGGGTCGTCGGTGCTACCATATATCCATGAATCTTCGAGGACGAAGATGCCGCCGGGATTCTGGAAGAAGATGGGATAGGGGCTTTTGTTGATCTGGGCGAGCGGGCTGGAGGAGGGGATGGCAGCGCCGCCGAATTCTATGTGCGTCCATTTTACGATCAGCATGGGTGAGTTGACGCCGCCCATGATGCCGATCCATTTTCCGGAGAAGGCAGGGTCGGCGTTGGGGTCTGCGCCGTAGGTATCGGTCTTTGTGATACCAGGGAAGGTAAAGCGGTTCGGGTGGTCTTTTGTACCGATGCAGATGAGGCTGCCTTTCACCGCGATACCGAATTTACCGGTGATGTTGACGGTGACGCCGTCTTGTACGATCAGGGTGTCGCCTTCGTTGATGATGACGTCGCCGCCGATGGTATAGGTTTTGCCTGCGAGCATGGTTCCCTTGATGGTGCCCGAGAGGGGAGCGGCGTCGCTGACGGGTGAGGCGGGAACGATGACGGCCTTCCAGATGTCTCTGTTCTCCGTCTTTTTGCAGGAGCTGATGAAGGCTACTGCGATGATGCTGATGGTGAGGAAGAAATATTTTTTCATGGTAGTTGTTGTTAGAGTTTGTAGCGGAAACCGAATAAGAATGATGACCTGACGAAGTCCTTTTGAACGATGAGTTTGTGGGCCGGGTCGCTCTGAATGGAGAGGGCTCTTGCGCCGCTGCCCGTCAGGTAGGTGTTATACGGGACGTGGAGGCTGCTGGTCGTCGGGGTGTTGGTCAGGTTGGTCAGTTTGCCGTAGAAGCTGAATCCTTTGAAGATGCGTTTCTCGAAGGAGGCGTCCAGTCCGGCGTAGGGCTGCTGCCAGTAGTGGAGGCCGGCGTATGGGCTTACCAGGGAGATGCGTTCGCCGGTGTAGGTGAAGGCGATCTGCGCGTCGAGGCCGTATTTTGCACTTTTGTATAGCAGGGACAGGTTGCCAAAATGGTTGGACTGGCCCTGGAGGGGGCGGGTTTCCGGAATGTATTTGGAGAACTGTCTGCCCTGGTCGTCGCGGTAGGTATAGAGCATGCTGTCGTTGGTGACTCGCGAGTGGGTATAGGTGTAGTTGGCCGATATGCCGAAGGTTCCGAAGAATTTGGTGAATACCAGTTCTGCTCCGTAGTTGGTTGCGTTGCCGATGTTCTTCGGTGTCGGCTGCTGGGCGGTGACGCCGGACTTGTAGGCGGTAAGTTCGATGGGGTCCTGGATATGTTTGTAGAATACGCCGAGGAGGATTTGGTCGGCCTTACCGGGCAGGAATTCGTAGCGAAGGTCGAGGTTGTCGGATATGGAGTGTTTCAGGTCGGGGTTACCCACCTGTTTGAAGGTCTCGAAGTTGTCGGGGCCTTCGTGTATCAGCTCGGCGAACTGGGGTCGGGCGATGGCGCGGTAGTAGGAGAGTCGGAAGGACTGGCGGGCTGTCAGGTCATATTTGGCCTGGCCGCTGGGCAGCCAGTCGTTGTACCAGATCTTTCCGGAGCGGCCGTAGTTGTCGGGGGTGAGCTCGGTATTGAATTTTTGTTCGGTGTGTTCGATACGAAGACCGCCGAGGAGTTCGAGTTTTTCGAGCACCTTCCATTTGCCCTCGACGTAGCCGGCGGAGATGTCTTCCGTAAAAGTATAGTTGAGGCCGTTGAGGGAGGGCTGGTCGTTGCCGCTCTTGAAGGTGAATTGCGCGGCGTTGATATTGCTAAATAGTTCCGTTGTAGCACCTGTCGGGAGCTGGGGTCCGAGGGAATAAGCATTGTAGAAGTTGTCGCGTTTTTTGTCCCTGAACATGCCGCCGGCTTTGACCTCCAGTGGGCGACGGATGAGCCGGGTCAGTTTGGTAACGTTGAGATAGCCTGCCCAGTCTTTGTCGGTGTTGTGTTCCCAGTTGCGGGTCATGTCGCGGAGGATGTCGGGGGTTCCGCGGGTGACGGTCTTGGTGGCGGGGTCGACCAGGACGGGGTATTCGTGTGTGAAGATGGCCTGGTCGGGAATATGGTTGGAAGCGACGGAATATGCGCCGGTCCAATCGATGGTCCAGTCTTGTCCCAACTGGTGGAGGCCCTGGAGGCTGGTGCTGTTGATGGACTGGTATTGCCAGGTGGTGCGATAGGACTCGTCGACCAGTGAGTTGAGGGCTATCGTGTCATAGGACTGGCGGGTCTGGAACATATTGAGCCGGACATAGGTATTGGTCAGGGCGATCTTGTTGTTGTTGCCGAAGTGGTAGTCGAGTTTGCCGGTGAGGCCGAGGCGTTGGTTGTCGGTAGAATACCGGCGGTAGTAGAGGTCGACGAACTGTGGCTGGTTATTTAGTCCGGGCTGGGCGTTGGGCAGCAGGAAGGTCGATTGGGTCCCGCTGAAAATGTTCTGGTAGCTGCCGGAAAAGAGTACGCCCGGCTGCTTGTTCTTCCCGAAGCGGTTGCCGGCGGTGAGGCCGAAGGCGGTGTTGATGGGCGTGCTTTTTTCGAATAGTTGAGGGAGTTGACCTGGAAGTCGGCGGGGACTGCGTGGTAGTCGCTGCCGTGGATCTCGGCGGGCGAGGACTTGCTGATGCTGCCGCTATTGAAATTGAGGTAGTCCTGTTTGTCGAAGATATTGTTGTATCCACCGGAGGCGTTGACCTGGAGCAGCTTGGTGGAGGGTGCGTCCTTCATGACGAGGTTGATCGTTCCGCCGATGGCGTCGCCTTCCATGGAGGGGGTGAGGCTTTTGCTGACCTCGAGTCTTTCGAGGATCTCGGAGGAGAAAGGGTCGAGGGGGACGAAGCGGTTCTTGTCGTCGGGGCTGGGGATCTTGATGCCGTTGACGAGGGTGTTGATGTATCGCTTTTCCATCCCGCGGATGATGGGGTAGCGGCCTTCACCGGAGTTGTTGCGTTCGATGGTGACGCCGCCGATGCGCTGCAGGACGTTGGCGACGGTGATGTCGGGTGAGAGCTGCATTGCTCTGGCAGAAACGATATTGACCAGCCGGTTGGAGTGTTTTTCGAGGCTGCGGGTGTTGTGGTCGGTTTCGCCGCCGCCGGAGATGGTGACTGCGGAGAGTTCGACGATCGAGGGTTCCATGACGATACGGAGCGGCTGTTGTGTTTTCTCGAGGCTGATGTGTTCAGCGTGTTTTTTGTAGTTGGCGAAGGTTATTTCCATGTCGTAGTCGCCGGCCGGGAGGTTTTGAAGGTGAAGTAGCCGTCGAGCTGGACGTATTGCCGGAGGTTGCTGGGTCTGATGAGGACGGTGGCGCCGCTCATGGGTTCGCCTGTTTTGGCGTCGAGGACGACGCCGCGCAGGGTCTGGGCCTGACTGATGAATGAGAATAGAGTGAAGAGAAGGCTTAGTGAAAGCCTTGCCTGGTTAGCTTTGGAGAGCATAGGTAGTTAAGTTGAGGTGGCAAAAGTTGGGAAAAAAATGACGGGATTGTGCGGTCGGGGAGTATTTAGCGATTTGGTAAACATTCGCTAATTTTTATTTAACGTGGTTTACAGAATCGCTCCAGGATTGGTTCAGAATGCGGGTGTATATAGATTGGGGGCCTGAAAAAGCCGACCTGGGGGGCGGCTTGATGCAATTCTGTAGAGAACCGGTATGCAGTGTAAAGTTTTTGTATATCCAGATTTACCTCAGTATTTGTTCGCATCTTAGCCGACTAAAATAAAAACCATGAAGTTTGTATTACCGGGGTTGATAGCGTTGATCGTGGCCTCGCAGCCTGTTAGTGCGCAGCAGTATGTTTTGGACAAGAAGATAGCGGTGCCGGGTGACGGCGGGTATGATTATATGGCGATCGACGAGGCGAACAATCATCTTTTTATATCGCATGGTACGGCATTCAATGTGGTGGATCTGGCGACGGAGAAGCTGGTTGCCGTCATCGATGGGATGAAGGGCGTGCATGGGATCGCGATCGTCAACGAGGTGAACAAGGGTTTTATCAGCGATGGCAAAGGAGATGCGGTTGTTGTGGTGGACCCGGGTACGCTGAAGGTCGTCAAGACGATCAAGCTGCCGGCTTCGGATGAGGATGCTATTGTGTATGATCCTGCTTCGAAGAAAGTTTTTGTATTCAATGGCGACAGCAAGAGCAGCTGTGTGATCGATATTCATTCGCTGGAGCTGGTGAAGACGATCGATCTGGGTGGCGGGCCCGAGTTTGCTGTCTCTGACGGGAAAGGGTTGTTGTATAATAATATCGAGGACCTCAATGTTTTGAAGGTGATCGACACCCGCGGGCTTTCTGTGATGTCTACCTGGCCGCTGGCGCCCTGCGGGCAGCCGACGGGGATCGCTTATGATGCGGCGAACCAGCGGCTATTTACGGTATGCCGGGCGAATAAGGGGATGAGCGTGGTGGATGCGTCGAGTGGAAAGGTAATTGCGACGGTACCTATCGGAGCGGGAGTAGACGCGGTGATCTATGACGCGGCTGATAAATTGATCTTTGCGTCCAACGGGGATGCGACGGCTACGGTGATCCGGCAGGAGTCGGCGGACAAGTATACGGTGGTGCAGACTATCGCCACGGCGCCGCGTGCGAAGACGATGGCTTTTGACAAGAAGACGAAGAAAATCTATTTCAGTGCGCCGGAGTTTATGCCGGGGACGAGGACGGCAGTGCCGGGGACGTTCACGGTGTATGTTTATAAGCAGCAGTAGTTGTTACGTTCTATAGTCAATAGCGGAAAAAGGGGTCAGTTCGTCTGACCCTTTTGTATTGGTGTTGTGGGGTGGTTTACCGGAGGGTTGTTTTGCCTGAGATGACGGGTGTAGATGTCATCAAAGGGAGGTAGTTGCCGGGGGGAAGCTGGAATGTCCATTTTGGCGAGCCTGTGCCGGTATCGAATGCGAAGAAGTTGCGGGCGCCGCCGCCTCCGCAGTAGACGGTGGAGCCGCTGATGGCGGGCGAGGCGCCGTTGGCATAGATCAGGTATTTCCAGGCGGGTTTGTGGGTCGCCAGGTCTACGGCATAGAGATAGTTGTCGTCGCAGGTGATATAGAGTTTGTCTGCTCCGACGGCGGGGTTGGAGCCGATGCCGAGGCTGTCGAGCGCCTGCCATTTCAGGAGGCCTGTGGACGCGTCGACGGCGTAGAGGCTTCCGGCTATTTTAAAGTTCGATATGTTGTACCATCCTCCGATGTAGACTATTCCGTTGGACACGGTGGCGCTGGATTGTTCGAGGGAGACGCCGCCGTCGAAGTATTTCCATTTTAGAGTTCCTGTTGCGGCGTCAAGGGCAAAGATATAGCCATCCCGGTTGCCGATGTAGAGGGTTCCGTTGTCGAAGGCGGGGCTGGAGGCGTTGAACAGGTTGCCGGTATAGTATTTCCATCTTTGTGTTCCCGAGGCGGCGTCGAGCGCGTAAATGTTGGTGTCGTCGCTGCCGAAATAGACGATGCCGTTGGACACGAGGGGTTTGGTACTGATGTTGTGGCCGGTATTGAACTGCCATTTGAGCTGGCCGGTGGCGGCGTCGACGGCGTAAAAATGGTAATTGTCGTTGCCGAAATAGACGATCCCGTTGGCTATGATTGGCGGAGACTCGATGGTGAAGTCGGTGGGGAAGGTCCATTTTATTGCGCCTGTTTTTGCGTCGATAGCGTACATATTGTAGTCGATATTTCCGGCGTAGATGGTTCCGTTGACCAGTGTCGGATCGGAATAGGAGAAATCGCCCGCGGAATCCTTCCATATCAATTTGCCGAGTACTGCGTCGACCGCATAAAAATGGTGGTCCGAGTTGCCGAAGTATACGACTCCGCGCGTGGAGACGGAGACGGTGTAAGTCTTTTGCTACCGTCCCCGGCCATGACCGTGAAGGTGACGGGGGAGGAGAAGTTCAGTCTGGTGTTGCTGAGGGGTGAAATGGTCTTCCCTTTGTATGTGATCACCGGAATCAGGCTGGTGGTATCGGTAAAGGGCGGCAGGCTGACGAAGATGGAGTCGCCGGAGAGCGTGATGACGACATCGCCCACTTTGAATGCCGTGCTGTCGGATCTCAAGAGGCTTAGGGAGTCGATGGACTTCAGGCTGTCGAGGTGGATGACGGGGGGTGGGGTTCCGGGATCTTTTTTACAGGACAGGTAGGTAAGGGAGGATAGGATGCATAGGGATAGGAGGAAATGGCGGGACTTCATAAAAAAAGAAGGTTTAGTCCCGCCAAGATACTATGAATTATTCGGATTTTTTCGGTAGAGTATCCGCAGCATCGAGGGAAGGACGATGAGGAGGATGGGAAGGGCTGCAATGAAGCCGCCTATGACGGCGATGGCCAGGGGCTGGTGGAGCTGGGCGCCGGTGCCGATGCCGAGGGCGAGGGGCAGGAGGGCGATGATGGCGCCGAGGGCTGTCATGAGCTTGGGCCGGAGGCGGGTGGAGATGGAGTAGACGATGGAGTCGTCGATGCTTTTTGTCTGCAGGGATTCGCGGAACTGGAGGAAGGTGAAGATGGCATTTTCACCAATGATACCGACGATCATGATCAGGCCGGTGTAGCTGCCGACGTTGAGGGGTGTCTGGGTGAGGTAGAGTGCGATATAGCTGCCGGAGATGCCGAGGACGGCGAGTACGATGATGAGCAGGGCGACGCGGAGGTCGCGGAACAGGAAGAGGATTACCGAAAAGACGAGCAGGCTGGCGGTGATGAGGATGGTCAGGAGTTCTTTGAAGGATTGCTGCTGTTCGGCGTAGGAGCCTCCGTATTCGATGTGGTAGCCCTGGGGGAGGACGATATTTTTACTGATGGTTTGCTGAATGTCTTTCATGGTGCTGCCGAGGTCGCGGTTCTCGAGGCGGGCGGTGATTTCTCCCATGGACTGTAGATTCTCCCTATTGATCTCGGCGTCGCCGAGGTTGACTTTTACGTCGGCCAGCTGGGTGATGGGTTTGAGTTTTCCGGAGGGGAGGAAGACTTCGAGGTTTTGGATATCGCTGACGGAGGCGGTGCGGCTGTTGGGGTAGACCATGCGGATATTGGTGAGCTGTTCTCTTTCCGGGATGGACCCAACGATATTGCCTTCCAGCCGGGTTTGCAGCTGGGTCTGGAGGCCGGCGGGGGTGAGGCCGTACTGGGCGAGGCGGTTGTAGTCGGGTTCGACGGTGACAGATGGGCCGGCAATGACGATGCCGTCGAAGACGTCGGCGGTACCGTCTACTTTTCTGATGCTGTCGGCGACTTGTTTGGAGATCTGTTGCAGGGTTTTTGCGTCGTTGCCGAATATTTTTATCTGTACGGGTTGTACCGATGTCATGAGGTCGCCGAGCATGTCGCCGATGACCTGGCCGAAGTCGACGCGGAGGGCGGGTTGCGAGGACTCGATCTGTTTGCGGAGGTCGGCGATGACGTCGTCGGTGCTGCGGGTTCGTTGCTTCTTCAGGTTGATCAGGTAGTCGCCTCTGTTGGGTTCGGTGATGAAGAAGCCCATTTCGGTGCCGGTACGGCGGGAGTAGCTGGCGACTTCGGGCGTTGCGGTAATGAGCTTTTCTATTTGCTGGAGCATGCGGTCGGTCTCCTGGAGGGAGGTGCCTGGGGGTGAGTTATAGTCCAGTACGATGCTGCCTTCGTCCATTTCGGGGAGGAAGCCGGTCTCGAGTTTGGGGAGGATGAGGTATATCGCCGAGGCGAGGCCGAGGATGATGGCGATGCTGAAGTAGGGTTTGTGGATGAAGAAGCCGACCCATTTTTGTTGGCGGACGTCGTGGCCTTTGGGTTGTTTTTTGTTGAGGCTTTTTCTTCTTTCGGGGCTAAGCAGGAGGTAGATGACGGGCAGGCCGATCCATGTCACGAGGAAGGAGCTGACGAGGGTGATGATCATGGTATTGGTCAGGACCTTGAAGTAGGCGCCGGCGACGCCGCTCATCAATTCGAAGGGGATGAAGATGACGATGGTACTCAGTGAGGAGCCGACCATGGCGGGCAGGAGATAGCGGATGGCCTTTTGGACGAGCAGCCTCGAGGGTTCCTCGGGGTGTTCTTCGTGGGTTCGCTGGATCTGTTCGACGACTACGATGGCGTCGTCGATGATAAGGCCGATGGACGCGGCGATGGCGCCGAGGGTCATAATATTGAACGTGTATCCGAAGGCGTAGATGGCGATCAGCGCGAGGCAGATGGTGATGGGTATGGTGATGAGGATGGTAGCGCTGGCTTTGAGGCTGCGCAGGAAAACGATGGCGACGAGGATGGCGAGGCCGAGGCCGATCCAGAGGCTGTCTGTGACGCTCTTTACCGAGTCGTTGACGAAGTCGGCCTGAACGTAGTAGGGTTTGAGCCTGACGCCTTTTGGGAGGATCTTCTGCAATTCGGCGATCTTCTGTTCCATCCGGGTGGAGAGGTCGATCAGGTTGTAGTTGGGTTGTTTGATGACGGCGACGAGGAGGTTTTCCTTTCCGTTGGCGTTGATCCGGGTGTATTCGACGGCTTCCTGGATGGAGACGTTGGCTATTTCCTGCAGGTGGACGATGCGTTTGCCGTTGTTGCTGACGATGAGGTCTTTCAGCTGGTCGAGGGTTTTGACGGTGGCGTCGGTGACGGTGAGGTAGAGCAGGTGGTAGTCGGAGAGGTAGCCGTTGCTGCGGATGAAGTTGGTCTGGGCGAGGGTAGTGGTGAGCATGTCGGGGGTGATGCCGAGGGTGCTCATTTTTTGCATATCGAGGGTGAGCCAGTATTCTTTTTGTTTGCCGCCGATGATACGGACTTCGGATACGCCCTGTACCTGGGAGAGGAAGGGTTTGACGGTATAGAGGGCGATTTGCTTGATATCGATGGCGGGGATATTGTTGCTGGTCTCGAGCGAATAGCCGAGGACGGGGAGGATGGCCGGGTTCATTTTGGCGACGGTGATCTGCACGCCGGCGGGGAGGTTGTTGCTGACCTCGGCGATCTTCGACTCGATGCGCTGCTGGGCGAGGTCGATATTGGCGCTCCAGTCCATATAGGCGGAGATCTCGCAGGTGCCGCGGCTGGTGGTGCTGCGGATGGTCTGGAGGTCGGGAACCTGTTTGATAGCGGCTTCCAGGGGCTTGGTAACGGTGACCATCATCTTGTCGACGGGCTGGAGGCCGGCGTCGGCGATGATCTTTATTTTGGGGAAGGTGATCTCTGGGAACAGGGAGGTCTTCATCCGGCCGTAGACGAACAGTCCGCCGAGCAGGACGATGAACAGGAGCGCGCCGATAGGGCTCTTATAGGAGACGAAGAAATTTTTCATGCGTTACGGTTTTTCAACGATGACTTTGGCGGTATCGGGCAGTCCGTAGTTGCCGGTGACGAGGATCTGGTCGGTCTTCTCGAAGACGGGGTCGAGGATCTCGATGGTATTGTTCTGTTCGAGTCCTTTTTTGATGGGGATTTTGACGGCGGTGGCCGAGTCGATCATTTTCATGACCCAGAAGTCGGTCTGCGCTTCGTCGGAGAGTACCGCAGATTTGGGAACGGTCTGCGCGTGGGGTTTGAGGCTTTTTATGATGATGACCTTTGCGATGACGTTCTGCGGGATGGGGGTTTGGGAATTGACCCGGATCACGACGGGCTGGGTCTGGGAGGCGGAGTCGACTGTGGGCATGACCTGGCTGATATAGCCTTTTAGCCGCTGTCCGTCGGGAAGGGCGAGGTCGACGTTTCTTTTATTGAGGACGTAGGGGCGCAGTTCGTAGGGAAGGTTGAGGAGGAAGACGAAGCTGTTGATGTCGCTGATCACGGCGAGCTGTTCGCCGTCCTGGACGTAGTCGCCGGTCTGGTGGTTGAGTTGGGTTATATAGCCGGACAGGGGGCTTTGGCGGTGCTCATGCCGGTGAATTTGAAGGAGCTGTCGAGTTTGGAGATCGAGTTGCCGATGACCATGGATTCTTTGGTCTCGATGGTGAACATGGAGGCTCCCTTATTGATGAACTCACCGGGTTTTATGTCGACGGATTTTATATAGCCGGTTGCAATAGACCGGACGTAGCTGCTTTGGAGATAGGAGGAGGTAGCGTTCAGTTCGATGGAGTCGGAGAGGTCGCTGACTGCTACGGATGTGGTTGTTACGGGAGTTTTCGTCCCGGCAGCTGCGGAGTCTTCGGGTGCGGGGCCGGCCTTTTCGGCGCCGTGGTTGCAGGCGGTGAGGACGAGGAGTATGAAGAGGTATCTTTTCATGTTTATTGTGCTTGTGTTTCCCAGTAGTTGATCTGATTGATGATCTGGAGGCGATTTATATAATTCTGGTTAAGAAGGTTTCTTGCGTTGAGCCAGGTGTTGATGGCGATGACGAGGTCGGTGATGCGGATGGCGCCGGTCTCGAGGAGTTTGCCGTTGACGTCGATGAGGGTATTGGAGTATTTGATCTGGCCCCTGATCTCTTCGATGAGCGATTCGGTGGCGCGGAGCTGCTGGGTGAGGGTGGCAATCTGCTGATTGTACTGGCGAAGGTAGAAGTCGCGGTAGTCGGTGCGGGTTCTTTCGGCGATATCGAGTTTCTGGAATTTGAGTCGTTTTTGTTTGCCGTCGTAGATGGGGATGCTGAGGTTCAGGCCGACGCTGGTGCCGAAGTTCTTTTGTGCCTGATACTGGAGACTGGACAGGTAGCCTGCGTCTGCGAATACGTTGAGTTTCGGTTTGTAGCTATAGTTGATGACGGAGCGCTGGTTGAGGTTTTTGAGGCTGTCGATGGTGAACTGCCGGTAGAATTCCGAGTTGTAGGCGTCGGGTACGATCGCCAGGGTGATGCCCGGGTCGGGGAGAGCCGATTCGCCGGTATCGACGATGCCGCAGAGGTAGTTGAGGGTGTTGAGGTCGTTCCTGAATTGGATCTCGGTCTGTCGGAACAGCAGCTGTTGCTGCTGGAGGGTGACGTAGAATGTGAGGTAGTCGGCCTGTTTGTATACGTTGGTCTCTGTGAGGCTTTTCAGTATGGTCTCTTCTTTTTTAAGAGGTCGAGGCTTTCTCTGTTGAAGTTGACGGTAGTGAGGTCGCCGTAGGCGAGAATATATTGTGCGGTGACGGTCTTTTTGAGGTCGCGTCCGGCGATGGCGGCAGTGTTGCCGATGCTGTTCCTGTCCAGTGAGATCGCCTGGTATTGGGTTGCGAGGTTGTTGCGGCTGACGATGGATTTGGAGGCCTGGACCTGGGCGGAGAGTTGTCCGCCGTTGGTGACGGCGTTGTCATAGCCCCAGCCGCTGTTGAGGGTGGGGGCGTAGAGGTCGTTGCTGAGGCCGGTGACCTGTGGGCGGTAGGATGCGCGGATCATCTGGCTGTCGAGGCCGAGGGAGAGCATCTGGTTTTGGTAGTCTTTTAGGAGGGGGCTGTTTGTTTTGGCCTGATCGAGGTAGAACGACAGGTCGCGGGTTTGGGCGTATATATATGATGGGAAAAGTATAAGTATAAGAAGCGGAATCTTCATTGGTGGTGATAATTGGCTGTAAAGGTAGAGGAAGATTCTGGGGTTATTCTGAAGATGACGGTGAAGAAGTGCCTGTCGTCGGTGAAGCTATAGTTAATGTTATAATTGTATAGTGCACATATATTTTTGACGATGGCGAGGCCGAGGCCGGTGCTGTCTTCGGTGCCGTTCTGTTTGTGGAAGCGGTCGAAGATGCGGCTGGGGTCGAGGGCGGTGGGGGCGCCGGTGTTGCCGATAGTCAGAGAGTTGGATTCGGTGGTGACGGTGACTTCGCCGTTATCGCGGTTGTAGCGGATGGCGTTGGTGAGGAGGTTGCCGACGAGGATCTCTATGAGGGTGTTGTTGACGTCGATGCCGATGTCTTCGTTGAAGCGGGTATGGATGGTGGTGTTTTTGTTCTCCGCGTAGGCGGAGAGCTGGCGGGTGAGTTTGAGGCAGAGGTTTTTGATGGATACGGTCTCTGTGGTCTGGTACTGGTTGTTCTCGATCCTGGTGAGGAGCAGGAGGGATTTGTTGAGTTTGATGAGGCGATTGTTGGTCTCGTCGAGGGCGTTGATGAGTCCGGCCTGTTCTTCGGAGAGCGGGGAGGTTTGCATGAGGAGTTCGAGCTTGCTCTGGAAGATGGCGAGCGGTGTTTGCATTTCATGGGAGGCGTTCTCGGTAAATTCCTTTTGGTGCTGGTAAAGCTGGGTGCTTCGGCTGAAGAGGTTGTTGATGGCTTTGTTGAGTTCGTTAAATTCGTCGGTGGTACTGGATTTGAACGGCAGGTCGGTCTGTTTGTTGAGTTCGAAGGATTGCATGTTCCTGAGGGCGATATAGAAGGGCTGCCAGAGGCGGCGGGATATTTTCTGGTTGATCCAGAGCATTCCGCCGATGAGGACGAGGAGGACGCCGATCTGGACCATGAGTATGCTGATCAGGAGGTCTTCATTCTCGACGAGGCTGGCGCTGACGGTGAGCTTGTATTGTTGTCCGCCTACGCTGACCGTGCCGGACATTTCGCGGAAGGGTTCTTCCTCGCGGTGTTTGACGCTGTAGTGTGTCGTGCTGATTATTTTGTCTTTTTCGGCGCGGTCGGTGGGAGAGAGGTTAATGTCCTTGTCCATTTTTGTCCAGGCCCGGAGCTCGTCGCTGGTATGAATGGCGTCGAGGTTTCCGCGGATCTCATGCAGTTGGGATTTTAGCGAGCTGTCTACGGAATGGAGGAGTACTTTTCTGACGACGAGGTAGAAGACGGGGATGGTCAGCAGGGAGATGATGGAGGAATAGAAGAGGTAGTTCCGTATGGTCTTGTTGTTGAGGCGCATGGTCAGACGTCGAATTTGTAGCCCATGCCGTAGACCGAGCGGATGTATTCTTTGCAGCCGGCGAGCTGGAGTTTCTTTTTCAGATTTTTCATATGGGAGTAGATGAAGTCGTAGTTGGTGAAGATCTCGGCTTCATCGCCGGAGAGGTGTTCGGCGATGGCGTTCTTGGAGATGACGCGGTTCTTGTTGTAGGCGAGGTAGAGGAGGAGGTCGTATTCTTTACGGGTGAGTTCGAGGGTTTTGTCGCTGACGAAGACGGTCTTGGCGATGAGGTCGATGGTGAGTTCGTTAAATACGAGTACCTGCTGGCCCTGGAAGCTGGCGGCGGCGGATGACGGCGAGGATGCGGGCGTTGAGTTCGGAGAGGTGGAAGGGTTTGGTGAGGTAGTCGTCGGCGCCGAGGTTGAGGCCCTGGATGCGGTCGCCGATGGAATTTTTGGCGGATATGACGATGACGCCGTCGGTCTTTTTATTAGCTTTTAGTTCCTGGAGGAGGAGAGGCCGTCGCCGTCGGGGAGGGATACGTCGAGAAGGATGCAGTCGTAGTTGAACATTTCGACTTTTTGGCGGGCGGTTTGGTAGTCGGGGGCTTCTTCGACGATGAAGTTCTCGCTCTTAAGATAGGTCACCATGCTTTTCATCAGCTCGTGCTCGTCTTCGACGATGAGTATCTTCATTGTGGTTTTTGGGTAAAATAACTACCCTAATCTGGAGGAATTCTGTAGGATTGGGCGGCCGCCTTCCGGGGGGCTGCATTTTCAGGGGTGTTGGGTGGGTTAGTCCGGGAGGGACTGGAGCCAGAGGATGTTTAGTTGTTTGCCGGGGTTGAGGAGTTGCTGGCAGTAGTCGGTGAAGAGAGCTGGTGGAGGCGGAGGAGGGCGATCGTCTTTTTGTGCCAGTCGGGGAAGGATTTTCCCGTGCGGAGTTCGAATTCCTGGCGGACGGCGTTGTCGGTCTGGCGGAAGTAGGTGGTGCCGAAGTGGTAGGTGTCGGCGTCGCAGAGGATCTGTTCGTTGAGGGTGCCGGGGTGGGAGGGGAATTTGGTGGCGAGGATGCAGCCGGCGATTGTGGGTATCAGGTGTTCCGGGAGGCTGTTGGCGGTGAAGTATTCGGTCATGATCTCCGCGCCTTTTTCTTCGTGTTTTTCGAGGGGGGCGAAGAGGTGGCCGATGTCGTGGAACCAGGCAGCTACTGTGACGATGAAGTTATTCTCGTCGTCGAGGGCGTAGTATTGGGCTATCTCGCGGGCGTGGAGGACGGTGAGGATGGTGTGTTCCTGGTTGTGGTAGGGGAATTGTTTTTCGGGGTGTTGGGAGAAGAGGTCCTTGATGTGGGCTGCGGTGTCTTTGGTGTATTTATTGTAGTTCATGTCCTTTCTGTAGTGCTTTGTCTGTGTAATTTCGGTGGAAATTCTGGATTAATACTGTTTTATGTTAAAGAGAACGCTGCTTCCTTTATTTTTTATTCTTATTTTTTTTCGGGGGTTTGGGCAGTCGTCGGATACCGCGCGGTACAGGCCGTCGGTGGGTTCGCTGGTTGTAGGAGGGGTGATGGTGGGGTATGGGTTTGCGGCGCTCAGGTGGGAGCCGCTGGTGTCTTTTGATCATTCGGTGCGGTCTGTGGTGTGGGAGAAGAATCCGCATAGCCGGTTGCCGGTGGATGATTATTTACAGTATGCTCCTGCGCTGACAGTATATGTGCTGAATGCCGCGGGCGTGAAGGGGAAGCATGATCTGAGGGATCGGACGGTCATTTATATCATGGCGAATGGGGTTCTTGGGGCGGCGGTGCTGGGATTGAAGCACGTGATCAGTGCGGAGCGGCCGGATGGGAGTGGCGATGACGGATTTCCGTCGGGGCATTCGGCGACGGCGTTTGCGGCGGCGGAGTTCCTGAGGCAGGAGTATCAGGGGAGAAGTGTGTGGTATGGGATTGCCGGTTATACGGCGGCGGTAGGAACGAGTTTTTTAGGGTATACAATGACAAGCACTGGTTCAGTGAGGTGGTTGCGGGTGCGGCGATAGGGTTTTTATCGGCGAAGGCGGCATATTGGGTGTGGCCGGTGGTGGAGAGAAAGGTGTTTGGAAAAAGGAGGGAGAAGTTCGTGGAGTAGACAGGTGTAGTTGATGTAGTGGAGTGTGAGGATGGTGTAAATGTCCGTTGCGCGGCGGGGAAAATGGGCAACCCGCGTGTCTGGGCGGGCGTTTCTTATCCGTATCACATTTAAAACACAACGCACAGCTATGAAAAAGAATGTTTTCGTTCTGGCACTTATCCTTGGGGGTGCGGTCGCCTGCAGTAAGAACAGTTACAACAACAACAACGGTTATGGGAATAATCCTCCGCCGCCGGCGGTGGACGGAAGTTTTCAGCAGACCAATCTGGTGTCGGACAATGCCGATGGCGGCGGGGCCAGGACCGACGCCAGTCTTGTGAATCCATGGGGTCTTGCGATCAATCCGGGCGCGCATATTATCTGGTTGTCCTCCAATCACGGCGGGGTAACGGACGTGTATGATTCTACGGGGAAGACTTTGCTTGGGCCAGTGCCGATACCTTCCATGGGGAATCCTAACGGTGGGTCGCCGACGGGTGTCGTCTTTAGTGCCACGGCTGATTTTACTATTCACGCGACGGGTGGGGTGGCCAAGTTCATTTTTGTAAACGAGGACGGCACGATCTCGGCCTGGGGCTGAACGATCATAACACTACGACGGTGGCGGATCTTTCGTCGGCGGGTGCGGTGTACAAGGGTTGTACGATCGCCTCGGACGGCGGGACGAATTTTCTGTATGCGGCTAATTTCAAACAGGGGAAGATCGACGTATTCGACAAGACTTTCCAGTTGACTTCGGGCAGGGATTTTAAGGACCCGAATATACCGGCGGGTTTTGGACCGTTCAACATTGTCAATATCGGCGGGATGCTGTATGTCACCTATGCTAAATTGAAGGGGCCGGATAACGAGGACGATCAGGCGGGTCCGGGGAACGGCTATGTCGATATCTATTCGCCAGACGGCAAGCTGGTGAAGAATTTCGCGTCGCAGGGTGCGCTGAACTCGCCGTGGGGGGTTACGCAGGCGCCGGCCGGATCGGGGGTGCCGGAGAAGTCGATCCTGATCGGGAATTTCGGGGATGGATGGATCAATGTATACGACGCAACGGGGGCCTATAAGGGGGCGCTGCAGAAGAACGGGCAGCCGGTGGCGATACCGGGGCTCTGGGCGATCGATTTCCCCTTCAACGAGGACGCGACATTCGATCCGGGGAAGCTCTATTTTACGGCAGGACCGGGGGAGAAGGGCATGGGGTCTTTGGATATCTGAAGAAACAATAGGAAGGGTGTAACATTTTGGCGGGAAGTTGCGTATCATGCATAAAGCCTTTGTTATGCGAATATTAAAAGATATTTTTCCCGCCTCTCTTTTGGTTGCCCTGACCTTATCCTGCAGTGCACAGGGCGGAGCGGTCGCACCGTTCACCAAAGTGATCGTAAGCCCTTTTATACAGGTGGAGTTTGTAAAGGGGGAGACGGAGAGTGTCGCGATCAACAGTCTTCTGGTGGATAGTAACAAGCTTCATGTAGAGGTCAAGCACGGGACATTGCGACTGTACCTCGAAGGGGCTAAGGAGATACCGAAGAATCAAAAGGACGGCACTCAAAGTGTCCCCCTCTACCCCAAACATGCCGTAGTCGCAACTGTGACCTTCCGGTCGCTGGAGGAGCTGTCGCTGCGGGGAGACGAGACCCAGCTGTGTACGAGCCCAGTCGTTGCGGATAAATTTGTTTTGAGTATTTATGGTGAGTCCCGGGTTTGTTTTACGGAGATGCGTGTCCGGGAGATGAATGCGCATATTTACGGCGAGAGTAACCTTGAAGTCAGGTCAGGGGCTATAGAGTGGCAGCGTTATGTTTGCTATGGCGAAGGAAAGGTGAATACTACGGCGACGAAGGGTAAGGAGAGTAAGATCACGGCGTATGGAGAGGCCGAGTTCAGACTGAATGTTTCGGACCGGATCGCGATAACTTCTTTTGGCGAGGCGAAGCTGCGTTATATGGGTAATCCGGAGATCGTCAAAGGGCTTCATTTTGGGGGTGTGGACGTGAAGCGGCTAGACTGATGCTGATAAAGGTCAGCATGAGTGTAAAGAGCAGGAGGGTGAAGCAGAGGCCGATGCGGAGGCCGAAACTGTCGGAGATGTAGCCTATCGAAGGAGGGCCGACGAAGAAGCCGGTGTAGCCTACGGTGCTTGCGATGGCGATGCCTGCGGCGGGTTCGATGCCCTGGATATTGCCGGCGGTGGAGTAGATGACGGGTACGACGTTGGAGAGGCCGGCGCCTACGAGGAAGAAGCCGAGAAGGGCTGTGACCGGGGATACGATGATCAGAACGATGGAGAGACCGGTGATGGCGGCGGCGCAGCTGGTGAGGAGGACGGTTCGTTTGCCTAAGCGGTCGATGATGCGGTCGCCGAAGAGGCGGCCGATGGTCATGGCGGTGGCGAATGCGCCGACAGCGAGCGCGCTGAAGGCTTTTGTAGTGCCTACGACTGTATTGACATAGATGGCGGACCAGTCGACGATGGAGCCTTCGCCGGTCATGCCGCAGAAGGCGATGATGGCGATGAGCCATATGAATGTGGGGATCCGTCTATGTGAGTGTTTGCTGGTCTGGGTTTTCTGGCGGGGTGACTGGTTTCTGGTGATGATGGGCGACACGATGGCCAGTGTGACGAGGCTTAGGCTGCCTACGGAAAGCAGGTGGGGGAGCAGGGGGCAGCGGTAGGCTGCGAATAGTGCGCCCGCGCCGGCGCCGAGTGCCATGCCGATGCTGTATGCCGCGTGGAAGGAAGACATGATCGTTTTCTTATAAGCTCTTTCGACGAGGACGGCCTGGCCGTTCATGGTAATGTCCATGGCGCCGGAGAAGAGCCTGTCGTAAAGAAGAAGACCCTGCCAATTTGTGTGTTGTCGGACAGCGGGATCAGGGGTACGGCGCAGCAGAAGAGGAGGCCGGTCCAGACGGTGAGTTTGCCGCTGCTGTAGCGTGTGGTCAGCCAGCCGGTGAGGGGCATGGCGACGAGGGCGCCGATGGCGGTCATGAAGAGCATGGTTCCGAGGGTGCTGTTGGAGACGCCGAAGAAGCCTTTGAGCTCGGGGAGGCGGCCGGTGCAATTGGCGTAGAGGAAGCCGTTGATAAAGAAAAATATGACGACCGCGAGGCGGTATTGGGATGTGCTGGTGTTCTTCATTTCACAAAGCTCCAGTTTCTGTTGGGGCGGTATTCCCATCGGTTTTTCCAAAAATTGCACTAAATTGTCTTTAATTCTGATTTTAAGGAAAATCGATGAAAAAGGCAAGTTTCGAGAAGATCAGTCCTTCGGATGGGTCTTTCTTTTCCCTCCATTATCATGACGACCATAGTCTTTGTCACCTGGACTGGTGGCATTTCCATCCGGAGTTCGAGATCGTGTATGTGCCGCACGGCAATGGCCGCCGGTTTGTCGGGCACCAGGCGGGAGTATTTTCCGATGGGCTGCTGGTGTTGCTGGGGTCGAATATCCAGCATAATGCGTTCAATTTTGGTTTTGAGTCGGAGGGGTATGAAGAATACGTGATACAGTTTCGCGGCGGGGAGGTTCGGGGGGTTGGCCGATTCTTTTCCGGAGTTCGGGAAGGTGAGTGTGGTTTTGGACCGGGCCCGGACCGGTATGGCGTTTGGCGGTGAGTCGAAGCATCGTATCGGGGGTATGATCCGGGAGATGATGGGGATGAATTCTTTTCAGCGTCTGCTGCGGCTGTTCGAGGTGTTGCGGGAGATGTCGTTGTCGAAGGAGGTGGAGGAGGCCGGGGGCCAGAACGCTGTTGTCGGTGGAACCGCTGCATCTTCGGCGGATAGAGCAGGTGTACCGGATCATCCAGAAGGAGTATTCAAATGATCTCACGACGCGGAGAGTGGCGGATGAGCTGGCGATGACGGATAGTTCTTTCTGCCGGTTCTTTAAGGCGACTACGGGGAAGACGTTCAAGGAGGCGTTGACGGAGGCGCGGATCCAGAAGGCGTGTGAGCTGTTGCTGAATTCGGATACACCGGTGGGGACGGTGGCGTCGCTGGTGGGGTTCAATAATATCTCGTTGTTCAACCGGCTGTTCCGGTCGGTGGTGAATACGACGCCGAATAAATACCGGGGCGCGCACCGGGTAGCGGTCAGACGGTGATGATCACTTTGCCGAAGGGGTTGCCGGATTTGAAGTGGTTGAAGGCGTCCTGGGCGCGGTCGATGGGGAAGGAGCTGTCGATGGTCGGATGGAGGTCGTTGGCTTCGACAGCGCGGGCGAGGTCTGCGAGTTGCCGGGCGTTGCCGACGGAGTAGGCCGGAGGCGGATATAGTTGGTGATAAGGGGGATCATGTTGATGGATAGCTGGACGCCGGTGAGGAGGCCGACGAGTCCGACGAAGCCGTGTTGTTTTACCGAAAGAATAGATTGTTCGATACTGTCCGTCCCGGCGACGTCGAGGGTGATGTCGACGCCGATGCCGTCGTTGAGGCGTTTTGCTTCGCCGCTCCCTTGGGGAAGTCGTTGTAGTTGATGGTGTGGCCGGCACCGAGGGATCTTAGCCTGGCTTCTTTGGCGGAATTGCCGGTGGTGGCGATGATTTTGAGGCCTGTCATTTTTGCCAGTTGTATAGCGATAAGGGAGACGCCGCCGGTGCCCTGGGTGAGGAGGGTTTGGCCGGCCTGCATATTTGCCTGGTCGACGAGGTAAGCCCAGGCCGTGAGCCCTGTGACCGGCAGTTGGGCTGCTTCTTCATCTGTGAGATTGTCGGGTGTTCTGACCAGCGTGTTTTCGGGTTGAACGGTGTATTCAGAGAGGAGGCCGGGGGCCGAGAACCCCGTGCGGAGCTGGTCGTTGTACGGGGTATTTTTTCCGGACTCCCAGCGGGAGATGAAAGGGATCATGACGCGGTCGCCTTTCTTCCAGCGGGTGACGCGGCTGCCGACTTTTTCTACTGTTCCGACGCCTTCGGTAAGGGGAGTATAGGGGAGACGGATGCCGAAGGGGATCCTGTTCTCGACGACGAGCAGGTCGTGGAATTCGAGTGCGGTCGCGGTAGTTCTTACGAGTACTTCGTTCTCGCCGGTACAGGGGGTGGGGATGTCTCTGAGCCGGAGGTTTTGGATACCCCATTGGTCGAGCTGTATGGATTTCATTTTGTGCGTTTTGTTGCACAAATTTAGCGTGGGTAGGGTTGGGTTTGCAGGGGGGATATAGACTTTATGGAAGGCTGATTCGGACGGCGGTGTTTGTCGACCCAGAATCCGAGGATGATGAAGATCCACTTGGTATTGTGCGGCCCAGCCGATGGCGTGGGCGGATGTGGGAAGGGGGAAGAATACGCCCGCAAGCTGGTTGATGACGAGGAGGGAGACGAGGAGCCAGAGGGACCATTTACCCTGGCGGTCTTTTGCGTGTGTGGATCGCAGGTAGAGGACGAGGCCGATGGTGAAGAAGAGGCATTCGGCCAGGGCGGTGAGGCCGGGATAGTTCCAGAGGCCGAGACCGAGGTGGGGGCTGTTGCCGGGGACGAGGGGGAGGTCGGGTTTGTGTACGATGAGGTCGAGGAGCCAGTGGCTGGGGACGCAGAGGCCCAGAATTATCGCGGCTTTCCGGTCTTTTTTTATGAGGTAGTGGATGAGTCCGAAAGCCGCGCCCCATACGAGGCCCATGAGGAGGCTGTGGCTGATGGGATAGGAGGTGAACTCGAGGGGGAAGTGGGGGTCGCCTTTGTTGATGTCGACGTGCTCGACGTTGAGGAGGAGGAGTACGGGCCAGAGGAGGTCGACCCATTGGGCTGCCATGAAGAGGAAGCCGAGGGAGAGGGAGGGTGCGAATTTTTTGCGCCGAGGCCGACGCCGAAATGACCGAGGACCATAGTGTTGCCGTGTTTTGTGGGGGTCAAAATTAGGGTGGGTTTTGGGTGGAATTCTTGATAAATGGTAAGAAATTTACGGTTGTGGCTGGTAACTTGGGGCCATGACTGAACTCGGGAATTATCTTCGGACGTATATGAATGTGGCCGATGCCGATATGGAGGCGCTGTCCGCGTATTTTCATCCGACGTCGCTGCGGAAGGGGGAGTATTATTTAAAACAGGGAAGGGTATGCGATAAATTGAGTTTTCATCGCAGTGGATTGCTGCGGGTATTTGCGGAGCAGGGCGATAGGAAGTGACGCAGTGGATATCGTCGAAGGGGAATCTGATGGCGGATCTGGGTGGGTTGATCTGTGATACGCCGGCTCGGTTCAATGCGCAGGCGCTGACGCAGTGTGAGTTCTATACGATCGGGAAGGAAGATTATTTGCGGCTGCCGGAGGTGTTGCCGGTGTGGGGGCGGCTGGAGCGCGTGCTGATGGTGAGGTGTTTCGAGTTCATGGAGCTGAGGGTATTTTCGTTGTTGTCGATGACGGGGGAGGAGCGATACAGGTATTTGCAGGGGCAGAATCCGGAGTTGTTCAACCAGGTACCGTTGAAGTATCTGGCGTCGATGATGGGGATGACGCCGGAATCGTTGAGCAGGATAAGGAAGAAATTGTTGTAGGTGTTTTGGGGGTGGTGGAGCCCGGGGATTGAGGGGAGTGTGGAGCCCCGGGGAGAGTGGTTATAGGAAATCGTGTTTTTTTGCTTTGTGGGGGTGGCAGAAGGGGTGGGATTTTGCGAGATGGTTGAGGCGGTTGATTGTATCTTCTGATGGGGGTGTTGGATTTTTTATCGGTTTTTTGGGTTTGAGAGCGATCTTATTGTTGGGAAGGCGTCGTATAGTGGTGTGCGTGTTCAATGGATGACGTTTAGTAGGGCGGCATAGCCAAGGATTGTGCCATTTAGATAAGGTGTTGGGGGTGAGTGATTTGGGGGTTGGGTTGGGATTTGTTGATTGCGATATATCGTTGATTAACGAAGAGGCGGGACTAAATCCCGCCTCTTTTGTTTTTATAGGTGGGGACCGCCGTTAGGGGTTGGTGGTGCCGCTGACTTCGCGGCTGATGATGCTTTCGCCGGCGTTGATGCGGCCGGTTGTGCAAACATAATAGTATGTTGTGCCTGGTGAGAGGCCGGTATCGGTGAAGGTTGGGTTGGGGAGTCCGGATGCTACTGTCGTATAGGGGCCGCCGTGGGTGGTGGATCGTTTGAAGTTGTAGCAGGGGGCGTCGGTGACCGCCGAGACGTTGACCTGGATCGATGTGGACGAAAGCACGTGTGGCGTCAGGCTGGTCGGTGGGGTAAGGACGTGGGGTGTAGGGTGTGTGGGGGTATAGGCGATCTGGCCTTTTATCATCTTGCCGCCGTCGGTGGTCAGCCGCAGGTAGAAGTCGGCGGAGACGTGGGTGCCGTCGTAGTCGAGGGTGAGGAAGTACTGGCCGGTTGGGATCATGCTGCTGTCTTCGGCGCAGGGGAGGATGCCGGTGGCCTCGTTCATCTCGTCAAACATCGATATGTATACGCTGGGTATGGAGGTGGATCTTGCGGCGGCGTACTGGGTCCACATGAAGTCGCCGTGCTGTCGGGGGATGATGTTCTTTTTAGTTGTGTTCGTGTTGAAGAAGCTGGTACCGGGGTAGACGTCGACCTGGTAGTCGATCCCGTTGGAGTTGCAGAAGTTGCGGTCCGTGGAATCGTTCTTTACGAAGTCGGTGGTGGGGCTTGCGCCGACGCGCCATCCCATGAGCATGTTGGCCTGGAGGTAGGCGGAGCGGTTGGTTGCGTCGGTGGCGAAGTTGCCGGGGCCGCCGACGATGACGTAGCAGCCCTGGGACTGGAACCAGTTGATGACGTCGATCCATGTGGTGGGGTTGCCGGGGCGGCCGGAGACGCCGATGCCCCAGATGCAGACGACGGGTTTGCCGTTCTGTTTGGCGTAGGCGGCGGAGCTGGTGTGGGTGCTCATGTAGGTGGTCCAGTCGGATTTTAGTTCGGTTTGGAAGTTGGTCCAGCCGCTGATGTCGTACATGATATAGAATTTTCTGGAGTAGGTCTCGGCGGCGGAGCGGGCGTGGGCGATGATGTTGTCGGAGCTCGTTAATACTCTTGGGTCGCTGAAGTGGGAGCCGAAGCGCTGGAGGGCGGCGCAGTCGACGCCGTACTGCTGCATCCAGAGAAAGTGCAGGTTGACGGATGACTGGTCCCAGTCGGAGAACATGGTAACCGGCTGGCCGTTGCCGAGGGTGCCGGTGAAGGGGGGCTCGAAGATGGAGTCCTGGTTGAAGCGCACGCTGCCGTAGGTCTTTGTATACTGGCGCATGTCGGGCCAGCATTCGAGGTTGGTGTGCTGCCAGCGTGTTGAAGGGGCCGCCGTCGCCGGCCGCCTGAAACCAACCACTGGTAGCCGGCGATGATCTTGCCGACGACGTCGCCGGTGGGGGAGACGGCGCGGGGGAAGGTTTGAGTGGTTTGGTTGATTGGGTTTTCGGCTTTTTTGCAGTTGGTGAAGATGATGGTTGTGATGAATAGAAGGATAGTGATGTGTCTCATATGGATGGTTTTTATGGTTTGTTCATTGTGGCGGAGAGGGTTTTTAGGAATTCGGGTTGGTTGCAGGTGAGGCGGCCGGTGAAGGTCCAGCCGTCGGGGGTTTGTTGGAGGAGGATGCGGATGTGATTCCAGCCTCGTTGGAGGGGGAGGGTCGGAAGGGTATATCGAAAATTTTTTTGGTTGGGAATTGGGAGTGCTTGCGCTGTATTGACCGGTTTTTGGGGTCCGGAAGGTGATTTTTGGTCAATGGGAAAAAGGGGGTGTCCGTTGAGGTCAATTTTGACGATTTCGTCGGATAGTTGGAGGCCGACGACCGGGATATCGGGTTCGGAGAGGAGGTCTTCGAGGGAACGTGGGCTGGAGATCCAGAAGTCGAGCCAGGCGAGGTTGGAAGCGCGGGAGGATTGGTTGGGGATGGTGGACGCGCCGTTGGGGATGGCGGACGCCGCGTTAGGGGTGGTGGACGCGCCGTTGGTGTTTGTGGGTTGGAGGTGGCGGAGGTCGGGTGTGAGGTCGCCGTTGGGTTGAAGGAGGGTTGACGTGGCCGTGTCGGTGAGGGCGCCGAGGTTGGTCAGGAGTTTATCGATGAGTTGCTGGGCTTTTTGGAGGTGTGGGTTATAGGGGAGGGTTGAGAGGAGGAGGTTGTTTATTCTGATGAGTGCCGCGCCGGAGGGTTTTGTTTCGCGCTCGGAGCGGATGATCATCGCGGTTTTGGCGTATTCGGGTTGTTTGTTCCATTTGAGCCAGTCGGTGTTGGAAGCCTGGAGTATAGTCGTGTTGGTTTGGACGAGCGGGCCGTCGAAGGTGTTGGTGATGATCTCGGGGGGACGGAGTTCGGAGAAATATAAATCCGCGGCGGTGATGTTTTTTGTAATGGGGTCGGGGGTGGTGAGGTCGAGGGATGAGGCTGTTCGCGGTGTGAGGGTCAGGGGTTTGGGAAGCAGGTGGTTGATGGTCGCCAGGTTGGCGGGGGAGATGCCGAGGATGAGGACGGTACCGTTACTGGCCAGGGTTTGGATAATTTTTCGGTTGGTATGGGTTGGGTGGCGTCTATGATCAGGGGGTCGGGGCCGGAGGCGTCTTTGATGGCGTTGAAGAGGGGCCAGGTGCGGTATAACGGTAACGAAGGGTCGTAGCCGGGGTTGAGGGTGGTGCAGTAGGGGCCGAGGCGTTCGGGCTGGACGCCGGGTTGGCCCTTCTTTGTAGCTGGTGAAGAAGATGCCGTCGTCGGCTGACGGAGGTTTTGTGGTGTCATTCATGCCGAGGGCCAGGGGTTGGAGGCCGTACCAAACAAGATTGAAGACGCTGCGATAGACGGCGTCGCGGCTGCGCTGGGCCATGAGGGAGGACCAGGACGAGGTGGCTACGCCTTCCATGCGGCCGGCGAAGGACTGGTAGGCGCGGGAGCCGTTGATTTCGGCGACTTGCTGGGGGGTGGCGTAGTAGGCGTTGCCGGCTTCACCGACGCCCCGGGGTTTGCCGGTGCGGTGAGCGCGGTCCATGGCGTCGGTACCGCCATAGTGAACGATATATAGTGGGAGGCGGCCGTCGCCGTCGTCCTCGCCGTCGGCGGATACCCATGGACGGGAGGGGTCGAGTTTTTTGCAGATGGCGGACCAGAGGGAGAAATTATTTAGCAGGGTGTCCATCATGGATTGGGGGCCGTGCATGACGTTGCGGATAACGGGCTTTACTTCGTTGGACACGCTCCATCCGAATACGGAGGGGTGGTTGCGGTCGCGGAGGATCTGTTGCTGCAGTTGTTCGCGGGTGTCTTGCCAGAAGTTGGGGTCGTCGAGTTTGGGGCCGCCGTCGCTGGCCCATACGGCAGTTTCGTCGAGGACCATGATGCCCATTTCGTCGGCGATATCGAGGTAAAAAGATGGGTAGGGTTGGGCGTGGAGGCGGACGGCGTTGAGGTGGGCATCGCGGAGGGCTGTGAACCAGGCCCAGGCGTAGCGGCGGGTCATTTGGGGGATGCCGAGGAAATGCCAGGAATCGCCTTTGAGAGTGAAGGGTTGGTTGTTGAGGAGGAATTGGTTGTTTTTGAGGGCGGTTTGGCGGTAGCCAAAGCGGGTGTATCGGGCGTCGAGTGTTTGGGTCGGACCGGTGATAGGGTGCCCTGAGGACAGGTGGGCGACCAGACCGTAGAGGGCCGGGTTATCGGGTGACCATTTTTGGAGGCGGTCGTTAACAGTGATGGTCAGGCTTTGTATAGTTGTAGCGTGTGGGGGGATTGTGATCGATTGGTCAGGGAAGCTGAGGGTTGGAGTTGTTTCGAGCTGGGTGGAGGGCAGGGGGAGGGTTCCCGCGATCCAGCGGTAGATATCGCCGCCGATAGTCAGGGTTTGGGTGGTGGCGGTTTCGTTGGTAACGGTGATCCCGGCCTGGAGGCGATTGGAATCAAGGAGTGGTTGTACGTATATGTTAGAAATATGGACGGGTGGAATGGCTTCGACGTAGACGTCCTGCCAGATGCCGGCGATATGTTGTCCCCAGAAGGAGCCTGCCTGGTAGGGCCGGCGCCCGTAAGACCCCCGGTGGTCGAAGAGGGAGGGTTTGCGGATACCGACGCGGAGTTGGTTGGGTTTGCCGTAGTTGACCAGATCGGTTATATCGATGGTGAAGGGAAGAAAGATATCGAATCGGTTTCCGGCGGGCTTCCCGTTGACGATGATCTCGGCGTCGCCAGCGAGGGCTTCGAAGTATAGCTGGATCTTTTTGCCCTTCCAGCCGGAGGGGATGGTGAAATCTTTTTGGAGCCAGCCCATTTTTATAGTTTCCCAACTTTTGGGGTAGCTGGGGTAGGTGCGGAAGTCGCCGCCCTGGCCCTGTCTGTCGGCGAAGCTGTTCACATTCCATGGTGAAGGGATGCGGATCGGGGTTTTTCCCAGGTGTTGGCAGGTGGGGGAAGAATGGGTGTCGAGTCGACGCCTTCCTTGAATTTTTCGGGTAGTGGGATCGGTTGGAACCTCCAGTTGCCGTTGAGACAAATGGACTGGCGGCAGGGCGACTCGGATGGATGGGTGTGGCCGGTGGACGGAGCGAAGGTCGCGGTATACTGGACGCGTTGGGCGTGGGTGATCAGTGATAAGAAGAGTACGGAGATGAAAATAGGTTGTTTCATTTGCTATTTATTTTTATTGCCACCCGGCAACGGGAGCGGTATAGCCGGCTACCTTGAATTTGTTTTTGCGGCGGGGATCCTTGTCGTAGTCTCCCCGTTTCGTATAGACAGCGATGACGCCGGTGCGGTTGCTGATGGAATTGGGCGGTTGGTAGACCTTGATCATGGCTACTTCGGCAGGATCGATATATACGTCCTCGGGATGGAGCAGCGGGAATTCGTCGAGGAAGATGCTGACGCCGGTGTTGCGCCAGCGGAGCGTATAGGCGCCCTCGTTGTTGGGTGTCGCGGTGAAACCGGGGATCTGAAATCTCAGAAAATCATAGATGGTAAAGCTTTTGGCGATGGCGTCGCTTTCGAGGCCGTCGAAGGTCATATACGCGTTGTTGCGGAAGAGGCCGGTGGAGTATTCTTCGTTGAAGCGGTCGACGGCTTTTTTAGTTTTGGCGGCTACGGTGACGGTCTGGAGGATGCCGGGGCCGGTAAGTTGTCGCATGTTCAAGCGGTAAGTTGGACGGGGCCAGGAGCGGAATGCTGTCGCCCTGGGAGGAGACGGTGATGAATTTTGTGGCGGAGGCGAAGGGGACGAAGGTCGAATCCATTGGTGTCCGGATGTCCAGCCATAGTCTTGAAGACTGTTGTTTCTTCGCCGATGAGAAGACATAGTAGGCCGTGTCTTCGATGTAGGCGGGTTTGAGGCGGAAGGTGCCGTCGGGGTCGGGGACGATCCTTTCCATGAAACCGGGTTTGTTGCGGATCATTACGACGTAGGTAAGCGGACTGAGTTTTTCCTTATAGTCCTTTACTTTTCCTTCGACGCGGAAGAAGCGGGACTGGACGATGAAGTTGACGGCGTAGTTGCCGTCTTGTATTCCGCCGCCGACGACGAGGTCGCCGGATGCGGAACCGTTGATGATGGGATAGCGGTATTGCCAGCGCCGGTTGGTGTGGATGTCTTCGAGGATGAGGTGGAGGGAGCCGACGGTGCTGTCTCTTGCGAAGGAGGGGACGTCGCAGGAGAAGGATAGGAGTATCGCCGGGATGGAGTTGGCGTTTGTTGAGTTGGATGAGGATGGTGTCGGGTTTGGTGGTTGACTGGGGGTGAGGATTGGTGACGGTGGTTTGGAGGAAGGACGGGTGGACAGCGGCGGGACCGGAGGTTGCGGATTGGACGGTGGCGGATCGGGGGTGAGGGTTGGTGACGGTGGTTGCGGCGTGGGGTTGGGGGGTGGTGCCCGGGGGATTGAGGCTGTCGGGGGGACGCTGGTTTTGGGCACGGCCGAAGGATTTATTTGGGTGCGGGCCCATGGTGATCTTCAGCGTTCCTCCTTCCATGATATCGTTGTGCAGGATATAGGATTTGGGATATGGTTTACCGTTGAGTTCCATGGCCTGGATGTACTTGTTGTCGCGACTGTTGTTGGTGGTTTGAACGGTGAATGTTTTTCCGTTTTCGAGGCGGAGGGTTGCCCTGCCGAATAAAGGGCTGCCCATGACGTATACGCCGGAAGCGGGGAAGACGGGATAGAAGCCCGAGGGCCGAGAAGACGTACCAGAGCCGACATCTGGCCGCAGTCTTCGTTGCCGATGATGCCGTCGGGGTTGTCGTGGTACATTTCTTTCAGAATGTATCTGATCTTTTCCGCTGTCTGCCATGGCGGCCGGCGTATGCGTAGAGGTATGCGATATGGTGGCTGGGTTCGTTGCCGTGCGCGTACTGACCGATGGTGCCGGTGATGTCGGCCAGGGGCGTGGGTATCGGGTATGGGTGGCTGTGCAGTGAAAAGAGAGTCGAGACGTTTGAGGAAATTTTGTTCGCCGCCGAGGGAGGTTCATGAGGCCGTAGGGGTCTGGGGTGTGAGCCAGAGGTATGTGCCGGGGCATTGCGCTTCGGCGTAGTCTCGGCTCCGGGGCGGGGTAGTTCTAAAGGGATCGAAGGGGGTGCTGAAGTGGCCGGAGTCGGCGGGGATGCCGGGGATGTTGCCGGATTTGCCGGGAATGCCGCGGAAGAAGCCGGTGGCTTTGTCGTAGTATAGCCCGTAGTCTTTTGCGCGCTGGCGATAGTATTCATAGTCTTTTTGTTGGCCGAGGTGTTTTGCGAGGAGGGCGACGCTGCCTTCGCCGATGGCGTATTCCATGGCGCGGGCGACCGCCCGGCGCTCGATATTGTCGGGGATCGGCCGGCCGTCGCGGACATATTGCCAGCCGAGGGTATCGGAGAGGGTTGTGCGTTTATGGCCGCCCAGGCGGAGTCTTTATTGAAGCCTTTCAGGTCTTTGAGGATAGCTTCGGCGATGATCTGCAGACTGCTGACGCCGACCATGGTGCCGGTTTCGTTGCCTTCGAGGTGCCAGATGGGAAGTAGCTTTTGGCGGTGGCTGATATCGATCATCGTGCGTACCATGTCGCCGGCGCGGTTGGGCTGGAGGATGGTGAGGAGTGGGTTTTCGGCGCGGTAGGTATCCCAGAGGGAAAAGACGGAGTAGGTGTTTTGGGCGCTGCCCGCGTCGTTGAACAGGGCGGGGTCGATCATGGTATGGTATAGTGCCGTGTAGAAGATGCGGCGGGCCTTTTCGTCGGTGGTGGTGAGTTCGACCTTTGAGAGCTCGCGGTTCCATTTTTCTTTGGCCGCGTTGGCGGTGGCGGTGAAGTCCCAGCCGGGGAGTTCGGCGTCGATGTTTTTCAGGGCGTTCTCTGCGCTGTTGGGGGAGATGCCGACTTTTAGCTGGAGGGTTGTTGTGTTGGGCGGAAGATCGATGAGACCTTTGAGGGTATCCTGGAAGGTGTGAAAAGATGTAATGGGGACGGAGGTTTTGATCGCGAAGAAGATCGTCTGGTCTTTGGCCCAGCCTTTTGAACGGCGGCAGCCTTCGAAGGTGGTGGGGTCGAGCTGGCGTATCCGAGGACTGGGTTGTCCGGTCGTTGATGCCTTCCTCGGAGGTCGATGACGAGTCGGGCGGTCTGGCCGGGCGGGTAGTGATATTGGTGAAATCCTACCCTGTCTGTGGCCGTGAGTTCTGCGCGGATATTATAGTCGCTGAGGGTGACGGCGTAGTAGCCGGGTCTTGCGGTCTCGGTGGAGTGGGAGTAGCGGGAGGCGTAGCCGCTGCCGGGGATGGTCTCGGTGCCTTTGGATGTTTGTTCGTTGCCGGTGTAGGGCATGATGAGGATGTCGCCGAGGTCGCCGATGCCGGTGCCGCTGAGGTGGGTGTGGGCGAAGCCGATGCAGACGGAGTCGCCGTAGTTGTAGCCGGAGCACCAGTCCCAGCCTTTATAGAAGTTTTCGGGGCCGGGCTGGACTGCGCCGAACGGAGTGCTGGCGCCGACGAAGACGTGGCCGTGGCCGCCGCTGCCGATGAGGGGATCGACGAATGAGACGGGGCTCGGGCCGGGGAGTTGAGCCTCGTCGAAGGGTTCGTGGCGCAGGAGGTGGGCTGCGTCGCCGGCGAGGGTGAGGTAGTAGTCGCCGGGGATGTCCGGGTCGGGGGTAACGAAATTGCTGGGGCCGGAGGGGGATTCTTTGAAAGTTTGAAGATGGCGGTGCCTTCGTCTATTTCGTCGAACATGGCGATGTAGAGCATTTTGGCGCCGGCGTCGATATCGCCTTTCAGTTGTTCCCAGAAGAAGCGGCCGTGGTTGCGGGGGATCTGGTTCTGCGGGCTTTTTGGGTACATGTTGTGCCAGCTGAAACCGGGGAAGACGACGGGGACATAGTCGAGGTGGTTTTGGGTGCACCAGCGGACGTCGTCGGCGACGCGGGCTTTGAACTTCGGGTAGCTGTCTTCGTTGTACCTGCCGACGAACCAGGGCTGGACGATGTCGGCCTTGCGTAGGACGTCGTGGAGCTGGGGGTCTTTCATCGCGTCGTTGTCGAGGGTACGCCAGTATGAAGGTACGCCGAGGAGGACGGAGCAGCCGCCGTAGACGGGATCGTTCTTGAGGAAGTCGATGATCTTCCCGGCGCCTTTGAGGCCGTAGGACCGGCCGGGGAAGCCCACGCCCCATACGGCGACGAGGGGCTTCCCGTTGTGATAGAGATAGGTCTGGTGGTTGCCGCGGGCCGTGAGTTTCAGGCTATCGACGAGGTGGCGCCAGTCGCGGATGACGGTTTCCGGGTCGGCGTCGTCGTCTTTCATTCCCGAGAGGTCGTACATGACGGCGATGGCGCGGCCGTACTTGCGGGAGGCGTCGAGGCACTGGGCGAGTACCTTGTCGTTGTGCTGCAGGGCCTTGCCGCCGCGGGTGCTGCCGATGAAGCGCTGGACGAATACGCCGTCGATGCCGTATTGCTTCATCCACCTGAAGTGCAGGTCGGTAGTGGATGCGTCGTAGCTGCTTGGCAGGTAAGTGGGCTGTCCGTCGGCGGTTGTGAACGGGGTTTTGTAGACCTGCTGGTACTCGCTGACGTCGGGCCAGAGGTCGATCTTGCAGTTGCCGGGGGCGAAGTCGCCGTGTGCGACGTAGTGGTTCCAGCCGCGGCCTGCGCCGTCGTCGGGTGCGTTGAACCAGCCCTGGTAGCCCGCCATGACGAGTCCCTTATACGATGGGTAGGCGGAGGATTGGCTGTGTTTTGACGGATTCTGCGTGGCTTTAACTGATGCGCCGATGGTGCATAGGGTCAGAAGGATGAGCCAGTGGTTTTTCATCATTTTTTAAATTCCTTTTTTGTTATGTCGAGGTAGCGGTTCTGGTAGTCGGTTGCGGGTTCCAGTTGGGAGTCGTCGGCCCAGCTGTTCGAGGAGTCGATGAGGACGAGCCGGGTGCTGTTGTCGGCGTTCATTTTGGCGACGTTGCAGAGTTGTTTGTACATCATGCCGCTGTCGGTGCGGGGGTAGCTGGGGTTCAGGGAGGTCGGGTTGGTGATCAGCCAGTTGTAGGCTGGGCTGATGTTGGGGATGTAGGATACGTGTATGCTGTCGGCGAAGTATTTTTTCGAGTACTCCCAGTTCTGGTCGATGGCCTGGGGCAGGACGTACCACCGGTCCCAGGAGGAAAGCTGTGTGCTGAAGCACTGGTGGTAGATGGCGTCGACGCAGCCGACGTAGCGGAACGGGTAGCGGGCGGGCGGCGTCCAGCGGTCCTGCATGCCCACGAGGTACATCGTGAAGCCTAGCGCGGAGAGGCGGCTGCGGAGGGTATCATAGATGCTCTTGTTGTTATTGGAGAAGAGCAGCTGCGCGTTCTGTATGAGCAGGAGCGTCTTGCCGCCGACCTTCATGTAGTTGGCGTCGTTCATGTAGGGCGCGGTCCTGGTGATGTCGTTGAAGAACTGGTTGAGTGTTGTCGCGTTCTTCTCGAGGGGCGCCGTGTTGGAGATCCCGTAGGAGGTATTGGAGAAATTATACTGCAGGGCGAATTTCATGCCGCCGCTGTTGGCGTTGAGGAAGCCGCGGATGAGCGCGGAGTCCGATTTCCAGTTGTTGGCGTCCTTGTTGGCGCTGCGATAGGAAAAAATAAAATAGTCGATACCCGCCGCGGCCGCCTGGGTGATGTGCTGGCTCATGACATTGGGTGTGAGTACACCGGCGGGCATGGCGTATTTACCCACGACGGGGACCTCGGTGATGTTGGCGTTGAAGGCGCCGAAATTATAGTAGAATGCTCCGACGGTATAGTCCTGAGTGACCGGGATCTCGTTGATCTTGTAGTTCAGAAAATTGTCCGAGGGAGAAGGGCCCGTGCTGTATTTTTTGCAGGCGAAGAGGATAGTGGCCGGGAAGCCGATATATATACTACGTTTCATGTTATTATGGATGATAGGTGAGAGTTACGGTGTACTTGAAGCCGCCGGCTGCGGATGCTGTCTGGAGCGCCTGTATGGTCGTGCCGTACCATTTGCGGAGGTAAGAAAGGTCATAGAAGGCGTTGGGGTTGGTCCAGTTGGGCATAGTGTATGGCGCTGCGAAGTGCAGGGTCTGGTCGGGGTCGTAGTCGTCGGCGCGCGTGACGCCGAGAGATTTCAGCGCGCTTTGGTAGCCGCTGGGGTTGAGGGATTGGATCGACTGTGTGGCTGAGTTGGGATAAGAGCCTCTGCCCGGAATATCCATAAACGTGGGGTGACTGGTGTAGCTGCTGTAGCCGCCAGGGTTGGTATTCGGTGAGAAGGTAAAGAAACGGGTCCGGCGTTCGAGACACCAGGCGTCGAAGCCTTCGTCGAGGAAGTAGGCCATCCAGGTCTGGATCCAGATCTTGTTGATGTCGGTGATAGGTATACTGAAGTTGACAAGGCCGGTGAAGTTGTTGAAGCCGGTGGCAGACGTTCCGAACTTGATGCCGTTGGTAGCCTTGTAGGCTGTGGCTGCGGCTGAGGGGATGCTCCAGTATGCGAAGTTGGCGTCTATGCCTGCGGTATAGTATTGTTCCGGAGTTTTGGAGCCGCCGTAACCGAGAATGGCGGCTTCGGCTTTCATGAACAGGGTCTCTGCGTAGCCCAGCATGGTGATCGGACGCGCGGGGTTGGAGAGGAAGATGGGCATGAGGTTCGAGTAGGCCTTGTTGTTGAGGCCGCCGATAGGGTTGGCGATACCGTTGAGGGTGACCCAGCTGCCGAGGATGCCCTGCGGCGATACCGGTTGTCCCAGGGTAGGGGATGGGGTAAGTGACCACTCTCAGCGAGTCGTCGGCTGTGCTGGTGAGGGTATCGGTGATGATATACCGGTTGGCCAGCGGGACGGAGTCGAAGAACACGGTCATGCGCGGGTCGTTGTAGCTGCGCAGGAAGGCCTGGAAGTTGTCGACCATTTTTGGCGGCGGATTGGTGGCCGTGGGATTGAAGGGATAGATATTATTGGGTTGAACGTAGCGGGTCCAGTTGGGGTTGTAGTTGTTGGTGACGTTCTCGTAGGACATTTTGGCGGCGTCGGATTCTGAGCTGATGGTGGTGGCTTCGTTGGCCATGACGTCCTGGATATTGGCCGTTGCGGTGGCTCCGAGGTTGCGCATGCAGCGCAGGGCGACCTTTAGTCTCAGGGTGTTGGCGAATTTGACCCAGTTGGCGACTGAGCCGCCGGGGTAGACCACGTCGTAGGCGAGCTTGTCGCCGGTCGGCTTGATCCTGCTGGCGGCGTCTTTGAGGTTGGAGAGGATATAAGCATAGGCCGAGTCTTCGCCATCGAAGAGGATACTGGAGAGATAATTCGGATCGTTGGCCTGTGTGATCGGGATGGGGCCGTAGATGCCGGTGAGTATGGAATAGGTGTAGCATTTGAGGATGCGGGCGATCTGGACGCGGTTGTTGTAGGAGGTGTCGCTGCCGTAGTTGATCTCGATCTGTTTCAGATTTTCCGAGGACGCTGACATAGGCAGTTTGCCAGAGGCCGCCGTCGGTGACGTCGTAGCGGGAGCCGGTGGTGACCTGGTTGGAGATGTCCCAGAATTTGGTCGCGTTGTAGTTGACCATCTGGTTGTTGAGGCTGCGGACTACGGATTCGATTGTCGCTTCGGGGCTGACGCTGAGGAACTGGTTGGGGTCGGTATTCTTTTTGTAAAGTTCTTTGTGCAGCCGGCGAGCAGGGCGATCGGTAGTATGTATATATAGATTCGTTTCATTGTTCCGGGTTTTAGAAGTTAACTTTTAAGTCAAAGCCGTAGGTTGCATAGGGGAAGGAGCCGCCGGCCTCGATGCCCTGGGCGTTGCCGGAGTTGTTGGCGGATTCGGGGTCTATGCCTTGTGGCGTGTGTTTTAGCAGGGTCCAGAGATTCCTGCCGACGAAGGCGAGGCGGAGGCCGCGGATCGGTATACGCCCGAACCACTGTTGCGGAAAGGTATAGCCGAAGATGACCTGGCTGAGTTTGATGCTTGTTGCGTCGTAGGTGATGGCCGGGACGTTGTTGAGTACCATATCGGACTCGTAGGTCGTCGGGTTCATCCAGATATTGCTTTTTGTACCGGGAATATAACGGCCATTTTTGTCCGTGGCGAGGGTCCCGTCGGGGTTAGTTTTGGGGAAGTAGGCGTTCGGGTATGCGGCGCCTTTGGGGCGATTGGCGTCTCCGTATGGCGTGACGGTGCTGCCGACCGTCTGGCCGTTGCCCATCTGTTCCTGCGCGTTCTCGCCGAGGACGAGGTTGCTGAAGAGCCAGGCGTCCCTGCCATAGAGGCTGGCCCGGGTCACGCCTGCGAAGTTGGCGCGGCCGTAGGAGGCAGAATAAATTTGACCTTTCCATTTTGCTGTGAATAGTATTGAGAGGTCGAAGCCGCCGTACCGGAATTCCGAGCCGATGGAGCCGATCCAGTCGGGGTGGAAGTTGCCGACGATGACATTGGGATCGACGATGGTCCTGCCGTTTGAGCTGTTGACGAGCACGGTGTCTCCGACCTTGTAGGGGGCGTTGCCGAGCATGGTGCCGTAGGCATAGCCTTTTTAGCGACGACGGTGACGCCGAGGTTGGTGCCGAGGGTCAGCTGGTCGACGCCGGGGGTCAATGATATCACCTTATTCCGGTTCATGGACCAGTTGGCGAGGAGGTTCCGGGGAGAATTTGTTTGTTTTTAGGACTTTGGCGTTGATCGAGAGTTCGATGCCCTGGTTGGTCATCTTGCCTGCGTTGACGACGCGGGAGGTGAAGCCTGTCTCGGGCGAGGTGCTGGCGGTGATGATCTGGTTGGTGGCTGTCGAACGGTATATGGTACCGCTGAAGACGATGCGGTCGTGGAAGAAATTGAGGTCGAGGCCGGCTTCGGTCGAAACGGTTTGTTCCGGTTTGAGACTGGGGTTGTTGAGTCTGGATGTATACGTGATATACGGGGTGCCGAGGAAGAGGACGCTGCCGCCGTAGGTGTTGAGCAGGGCGCCGAAGGGTGCGGAGTTGCCGACCTGGGCGACGGAGCCGCGTAGTTTGCCATAGCTGATGATGCTGTTTTGCGGCAGGAAGCTGGTGAAGACAAAGGACCCCGTGGCGGATGGATAGAAGAAGGAGCAGTTGTTGACCGGGAGGGTCGAGGACCAGTCGTTACGTGCGCTGACGTCGAGGAATAGGAAATCCCGGAAGCCGAGGGTGGCGTTGCCGAAGACGGATTGGGTCTGGGTGGCCCGGCCAGCTGCGGTCACTGCGGGGACGGCGTTGCTGTTGGAGATGCTCGGCATGTTGTGGACCAGCAGGGCGTTGATGGAGGCGCTGCGGATGGAGTTCTTGAAGTTCACGAGCTCGGCGCCGGCGTTGGCGGTGAGGGTGAAGTTGGTCTTTATGCGCCCGTTGTAGGTGAGGATGGCCTGGTAGTCCCAACTGGCCTGGTTCTGATTGTAATTGCTATACGAGCCGTTGGGATTTTTAGGCCGCCGAGTTCCTTATAGATATACGAACTGATGAAGTCCATGTCGCCGGATCCCTGCAGGCGGAGGCTCAGCGGGCGGAGGAGTTGTATGTTGGCGCGGATACCCCCGATAAGGCGGTTGTGGGTGTCTTCGTTGGTATTTTCGTTGATAGCCCACAGTGGGTTCTCGGTGTTGTTGATCGATCCGAGGACGGGGGAATTGCCGACGGAGTTGGCCCATGGCGTGAGGTAGTTGATGTTGGTGCTGCGGGGCATGTAGACGTAGGCTGCCATGGGGCTGGCGGGATCGAGGTTACGCGGAGTACGGTTGGTAGTGGCCTGGTTGGTATACAGGATCCAGGTGTCCATGGTGATGAGGTCGCCGAATTTGCGCGAGGCCGTGAGGCTGAGGTTGTGTTTGCGGATGAGGTTCTGTTTGTCCATCACGTCGTTGCTATACGTATTGGTATAGGAGAGGCGGAAGGCGCCGAGTGCGTCGCCTTTGCTGATGGATAAATTGGATGTATTGGTAATGCTGGTTTTATAGAGTTCGCGGACGTTGAATGGCTGTGGTGAGTAGCCGCCGGGGATGGGGTGGCCGCTGAAGTCATTGTACGGCTGACCGAGCATGGGCATGCCCCAGCTGGTGCCGTTGAAGCCCATATTGACCGTTCCGGTGCCGGGGACGATCTGGTTGCCGTTGGTGATCATGCCGCCGTTGGCGCCTTCGCCGTATTCATTCTGGTAGGCGGGGAATTCGGTGATGGTATTGAACAGGGTATTCTGATTGATGGAGATACCGAGGTTCTTGTCGGCGGGTTTGCCTTTTTTCGTGGTGATGAGTATGGCTCCGTTGGCGGCGCGGGAGCCGTAGAGGGCTGCGGCGTTGGGGCCTTTCAGGACGGTGATCGACTCGATGTCGTCGGGGTTGAGGTCGGCTGCGCCGTTGCCGTAGTCGATATTGCTGTTGGAGGCGTAGCTGCCGGGGGCGTCGCCTGGGTCGTTGTTGATGGGTACGCCGTCGACGACCCAGAGGGGCTGGTTGTTGCCGGTCATGGAGTTCTCGCCGCGGATGACGATGCGGGAGGAGGAGCCGGGTTGTCCGGTGGTGGTGACCTGGAGGCCGGCGACTTTTCCGGCGAGGCCGTTGGTGAGATTGACGTCGCGGGCTTCGGTGAGCTGGTCGACGTTGACGGTTTGGCTGGAATAGCCGATTGACTTTTGTTTTCTTGTCAGGCCGAGGGCGGAGATGACGGTGACGTCGCCGAGTTTGTCCTGGGATTGTGCTAATTCGATGGTTAGTTGGGTGTTGCCCTTTACTGCGAGCTCTTTTGTGGTGAAGCCCACGTGGGAGATGAGGAGGATGGCGTTTTCCGGGTTGTTGACGGTGATGGAGAAGGTACCATCGTCTTTAGTGAGGGTGGAGGCTTTATCGGTTGTTGAGGTGATGGAGGCTCCGGCAAGGGGTTTGCCGTTGTCGTCGGAGACGTGGCCGTGGATGGTGGTTCTTTGGGTTTGGGACTGGGCCCGGGTGGGTAGGGTGGATGTTAACCCGAGGCCGATGAGTGCCGGGTAAATGACTAGCAGTGGCAAGGCAAATCGCATAATCGTTAAGTTTTGGAGTGATGAAACGGGGTGTTGTTTTGACCCGATCAATTATGCGGTGAAAGTATCCGGGGGAGAATAAAAAATGATTAATAAAGTATTAAGGAGCGGGTTTGGGGAGGATTTTTTGGAATTAAGGGGGTTGTTAGGGGGAAATTAGGGGTGGGTGCCGGGGTCGGGCCAGGATTCGACGACTTGCTGGAAGTCACGGCCGAAGTCTTCGCCGTAGATGGTTTTGTACTGGCGGGTGAAGGTGTCGAAGGCGGTTTTGGCGAGGGAGTGTTTGCCCATGGTGGCGAGGGCCTTGCATTTGATGGCGATGGCTTCTTCGTTGACGGCGTCGAAGTAGGAGATGTAGTTGGCCAGGCGGACGAGGAAGTCGGGGTCGTCCTTGATGGGGACGGTGCGGGCGAAGTGGAGGTAGGTGTCGATGATCTCGTTGGAGGTGTCGGACTTGTATTCGTCGAGCCACTCGAATTCGATGTTGCTGAGGAATGAGCCGCGGCGGGTGATGTCGGCGAGCTCGTTGATCTTTTGTTTGCTCAGTTGGCGTCTGTCCTTGACTATGGCCGTGTAGGACTGGTAGTCGAGGTGGGTGGTGGAGGGGTCGAGGTCGATCTTCCAGTAGCCGGTGTCTTTGGAGAGCTGGACGTTGCCGAGGCGGTCGAGCAGGGCTTTGAGCTTTGCTATATTGACAGACCGGTTGTTACGGGCGGCGGCGGTGGATTTGTCGGACCAGAGGATCTCGGTGAGTTTGTCCGAGCTGACGCCGGTGCCTTTGCGGACGGAATACAATAATATTAATAAGAAGAGTTCGCGGATCAGGGGGTGAACTGGCGGGTGATGTCGACGCCGTCCTTGTCGAAGATCTGCATCTCGCCGAAGAGGTAGATGTGGTTGATTGGGGGAGAGGGTGGTTCGTTCGTGGGTATGGGTTGGGGGGATATGGGTTCGGTTGGGGGTGGTGGTGCTGTTGCGGCGGAGGTTTGCGGTTGCGTGGAGCCGGTTGCGGCCAGCGGGGCTTTTGTTTTTCGACGGATGGTGGTGGCCGCGATGATTAGGCCGACGAATAGTGTACCAAGGACATATTTGAGCCAACCTGATTGTTTTGGGGCGGGGGTAGCCGGATAGGGGGTTTCCGCGGTGACGGGGGGCCGGATAGTGAATAGATATGAACACGGGTTCTTTTCAGCGTATCGATCAGCAGGGTGACGGCGAGAAATTTGTCGGATGACGGAGCGAAGAAAAGGTCAGACGCCGAGGTCACGTCGTGGAAGGAATACGGTATCGTATCGCCGACGAGTTGGTATGCGGGTCCGTCGAGGGGGCCTTTGATCAGCTGGAGCTGGCTGGCATAGCGGGAGTTGGGAAATATGAGGCCGTAGTAGTTGCGGGTATGGGGTTCGAGGACGAGGGAGTTGGCGAAGGCGAAGTCTCTGCCGCCGGGTTTTATGTCGAATAATTTTTGAACTTCTTCCGCCTGACGTCGAATACCATCATATCGTAGATGTTCTGCGGATTGAGGATCTGCTGGCCTGTCTGGCTGCCATAACCGCCGATGATATATGCCGAGTCGGCGCCGGGTGTGGGGGCGAGTGCATAAAGGTAGCGGGGAACGAGGTGGTCGCCGTTGGATGTGATCGTGTCCCACTGGTGGGTCGGCAGATGATAACGAAAAATGACGTTCCGGTACTGAAAGTGTCCATAGCCGCCGATGAGATAGATCGATGTATCTCCGGCGGAGAAGAATTTATTGAAATGCCAGAAGTCTGTGACGGGCCCCTGTTTGTGTGCCTGGTCCCATTGCGCGTTTTTGAAATCAAAGGCTGTCACGAGTTGGTGGTCGATGTATATATTATATAGAGTTGACGTAGACGGCGCATAGAGGGATTGGTTGCCGCGGAGCAGGGGCTGCGGGCCGTTGGCATAGCGAATACCGGAGAGTTGGCCGGATGACACCGACCAGATGAGGAGGGAGTCGCCGTCCGCGATGTATAGCTGTTCGGTCTGGGGATTGAAGGCTACGCTGGCATACCCGTCGAGAAGCAGGTCCTGCTCTTGCCGCCAGGAATAGTGTTCGTCGCGAATCCAGATGGGGTTGACGGCCTTGCCGTCGGCGCCGGACACCAACTCGTGTACGGTGAGGCTGTCGCGTTCGTCGAGGGGCCAGTTATACTGCAGCTTGCCGCCGCGGGTGATCTGCAGGTTGCGGATTTTCATCGGAGGGACGTCGGTGACCTGAAATTGCTTGTATTGGTTGGTGCCGAAGAAGAGTTTCAGGCAACTGCTGGGAGAGAGGCCGACCTTTTCCTGGACGAATGAGGTGCTGTCGTTGCGGAAGATGATGCGGTCGGCGGCGGGGTCGAAGGTAATGCGGAATTTGTTCCATATGCGGAACATGCTGTTGCTGTCGAGGTCGAATGCGATATGGGTGAGGTCATCTCCGAGGACCATTTTAAAGCGCCGGTGCAGATTGGAGCGTTCGTCGTAGATGAAGTCGATGTTTTTTTTGTCGTCGTTGATCATCCGGAATATATAGCCGAAGTATTCGTGGTGTCCGGGGAGGAAGCTGAGTTCGAAGGAGAGGGTAAAGCTGTCTTTGGGACACCATGGGGTATTTGGGAAGAGGTCGAGGGAGGTACGGCGGTCCTGTACTTCGGTATGGCTGTGGAAGCCGAGGCCGTAGGATTGCGCGGAGGCGGTGCAGGAGATCAGTAAGAGTAAATAGAGCAAGCCTCGAGCGGTAGTCGTCATAGCAGGTTCGCCATTTTTGGTATTTGGTGCTGGACTACGTGCAATTTAGGAGATTAATTAGATATCCGGTAATTTTGGAGATGGTTACGTTGTTGCTGATCGTCGTGAGTTTCGTAGCGACGCTGGTGCGTTCTACGTTCGGGTTTGGTGAATCGTTGGTGGCGGTACCGCTGTTCGCGTTGTTTGTTCCGTTGCGGGTGGCGGTGCCTTTGTCGGTGCTTATGTCGGTGTTTGTCGCTCTTGTGGTGGTGATACAGGACCACCGTCATATTGAAATTTATAGTGCGAAGTGGCTGATCCTTTATGCTTTTCTGGGGATACCCGTCGGGCTGGTGGTGTTGAGTTATGGGAATGAGTACTGGGTCAAGATCGGTCTGGGGATACTGATAGTTCTTTATAGTGGTTATTCGATACTGTTGAAGGGGCGGCTGGCGTTGAGGGGGATAGCCGACTGGTTTTGTTTGTGTGCGGGTTTTTGTCGGGGGTGCTGGGGGGGCGTATGGGGTGAACGGACCTCCGCTGGCAGTGTATGGCAATTTGAAGGGGTGGAGTCCGAAGCATTTTCGGGCGACGCTGCAGGCGTATTTTTTGCCGGCGAGTCTTTTTGGTGTTATAGGTTATGGGGTGAAGGGGTTGTTGGGGTGGACGGTGTTGGGGGATTTTTTAGTCGTTTTGCCGGCGGTGGTGCCGGCGATTTTTTTGGGGAGGTATTTTAATCATCGGCTTCGTGGGGAGCGATTTTTTGGATATGTGTATTGGGGGTTGGTTGGGATTGGGGTGTTGTTGGTGGTGTTGACGGTAATGGGGGTGAAGGGGTGACGGGACGGCGTGGGGGGGACGGTGTGCCCCCCGGAGGAGAAAGATTGGGCCCCAGGATTTAGAGGGTGGTTTTTGCCTGGATTTGCTAATAAAGTTAGTTTTTGCTAATTTTGCTGATATGAATTTGTTTGAGGACGTAGCCCTTTTTGATGAGGGGACGAAGCGATTTACGGATTTTCAGCTGCCGGGGACTGATCTGAGGCTGTGGGAGCAGTTCTTTTCGAAGGCCGACTCGGATGGTTATTTCAGGGTGCTGAGGGAGGATACGCCGTGGCGGCAGCGTGAGCGGAAGATGTACGACAAGATGGTTTTGGACCCGCGGCTGACGGCCTGGTATGGCGGGTCGAACGGACTGGAGTGGACGGCTCCGTTGCTGGAGATAAAGGATGTTGTGGAGAAGGAGTGCGGTGTTGTTTTTAACCGGGTATTGCTCAATTATTACAGGGACGGGAATGATTCGGTATCGTGGCATAGTGATACGCTGCCCGCCGATGGGAAGCATCGTGCTATTGCGTCGGTAACGTTTGGGGACACCCGACTTTTCAAGATAAGGCATAAGTCGAGGAAGGATGTGGGGCAGTTGAGTATTCCGCTGACGCACGGGAGTTTTTTACTGATGGGAGAGACGATGCAGGATCTGTATGAGCATCATGTTCCAAAGACGTCGAGGGGTGTGGGGCCGAGGATCAATTTGACTTTTAGGATTTTGGCGGGGGAGGAGTGAGTAGTTCTCGCGGACGCGACGATCAATCTGTCGGCGGATATGGTGATGCCCCAGATAGTTGATGACCGGGGATAAGGTTTATACAGGAGGCCCGGGGTTTTTGCTGTCTCAGGCTTTTTTAGTTGTGCCGGGGACCACCAGTTGCCGGAATCGTCTTTGAAAAGGGCTTCGGTCCCGTAAAATTCTTCTTTGGGTGGTTTGGTGAATTCGACGCCTTTGGCTTTTAGTTCCTCGTATGTTGCGTAGACGTTGTTGCAGGTGAGGACGCCAACGCCGAAGGTGCCGCTGCTGATGAGCTCTCTAAGGGCTTCCGCGGATGCCTTTGTGTGGCCGAAGCCTGCTACGACGGGTGTGAGGTTGATCTCGAGTCCGGGGTTGCCGGGAGGGGTAACTGTCAGCCAGCGGTGGCCGTTGCCCATGGGGACGTCGGTGACGATGGTGAAGCCGAGTTTGTTGGTATAGAAGTCGCAGGCTCTGGCCTGGTCGAGGACGTTGATGTTGAAGTGGGTGACGCTTGTGATCATATAGTTGTTTTAGCTGTTGAACTGGCGCAGGTGGTGGTCTGCGTGTTTGTAAGACATATACCCCAGCTGTTCCCTTGTCATTTTACCAAAGAAAGGGTGGATGATGTAAGTATCCACGGGGACGGCGTATTCTTCGAGCAGTTGGATCCATTTTGTTTTTTCGCTGTCGATATTGCTGTGGCAGGTGACGAGTATTTCCGGGGCAGTGGGTGTGCCTTGCGTGAGGGGTCTTTCGTCCTTTAGTATTGCCCGCAGCCCGAGCTGTCCAAAGATACGGCCTATAAAGACGCGTTTGGCCGGCAGTCTTCCCAGCGCCATTTCTTCCCATAGGCGGCAGTGTTTGAGCATCTGGTCTACGGACATTTTTCCCCATTGCGAGGGGCTATTTGGATCGAGTTGGACAATGCGGGCGATGATGTCGGTCCTTGTTATTTTGTCGGCAACAGTCTGCATGCTGATTCTTTTTTGTAAAGAAAGGCCGAAACGGGAAACGGGATTTCTCGAAAATTGCTGTTTTTTCATCCGGGCATAATTATCTTAAAATGGTCGGATGGAACCTCGCGGGTTTCAGATGATGCCGTATTTGTGGGCGAAACAGGCCGGGATGAAGCTGAGGGGTGAATCTTTCATGCGGCTTCTGGCCAGGCGGTGTTTTCTTAGATATTCGGATGGGGTTGAGCCTTCGAGCCTTTTGAAAAGAGCGCTGAAGGAGCCGAGGCTTTCGAAGCCTACGGCGTGGCAGACCTGGGCGACCCGCGCGCCAGTCGCGAAGAGTTGTTTGGCCTTTGCGATGCGCACCTGCATCAGGTATTGGTGGGGTGTTTTGCCGTAGGTCTCCTTGAATTGGCGGATGAAGTGGAACTGGGAGGAGTAGGCTGCGCCGGCGATGTCGTTGACCTCGAGGGGCCTGGCGTAGTGGGCGTCGATATATAGTTTCGCCTGGACGATCCTCCGGTAGATAAATATATTGGGATAGAGTTCCTCCGACATATAACTAAGATAAGAAAAAACCGCCTGTCTGGTGTGTTTTTATCTCTTCCTGATGATACGGCGCCGCACTATTCATACGAATTCCGCCAGGATGGTTGATGCATGTGTTTTGTTTTTTGTTATGGAGGTACGAGGCATAAGGGCGCCCTCTGGTTTCAGATAGAGGGTCAGACAGAGAGTGATGATGAGGAATCCCAGGTATGGCAGCCAGAAGGAAATTATCGTAGCGGTGATGAAGGCGCCGATGGTTGTTACGGACCGCAGGTGTACCAACTGGCGCGTTCTTTCCGAAGCGGTGGTTCCGCTGTATTTGCACAGTGTCTGGTAAATGAGCGCCAGATAAGTGAGATTGACGAGCAAAAAAACGAATGCATACATGGCGACGGGGAGGGGGGCGAGCCGGGTTTCGGCCATCCACGACGTCAGGAACGGGATCAGTCCTACAGCGAACATATGACCGAAATTGGCCCAGATGAGTCCGGGTGTAACCGAATGCATGTGTTTTGACAGGAAGTGGTGGTTTGTCCATACGATCGCGATGAACAGATAGCTTACCAGGTAGCTGATCCAGGTGGGCCATTGCTGGGCGAGGGCCGCGAATGTCGGCGCTTCGGGCTTTTTCAGGTCGAGGATCATAATGGTGATGATGATGGCGAAAATGCCGTCGGAGAAGGCATTGACCCTTTCCGGGCCGGATTCTTTTGCGGAGCCTGCTGTCATTCCCATGTCGTTGGTATGCATTTCGTTTTTCATGTGCCCGTGTTTTTGTTTTTAGGATTATTCCGGGAGGGTAGAGAGGAATTTCAGGATCTCTTCACCGATCTCGCGGACGTGTGTTTCGAGGGCGAAGTGGCCGGTGTCAAAGAATTTGACGGTGGCTTTGGGCAGGTCTTTTTAAATGCTTCTGCTCCGGGGGTATGAAGAACGGGTCTTTGTTGCCCCAGACGGCGAGGAAGGGTGGTTGGTTTTTTTGAAGTAGTCGTGGAATTTGGGATAGAGGGCTACGTTGCTGGCGTAGTCTCCGAACAGGTCGAGCTGCAGTTCGACGTTGTCGCCGCGGTCGAGGAAGAACTGGTCCAGGTGTGTAGGATTCGGGCGCGACGAAGGATGGGTCGGCGACGCCGTGGGTGTACTGCCATTTTGTGGCGTCGGGGGTTGTGAAGGCGCGAAGGTTGTTGCGGTTCTCTTCTGTGGGATCGGACCAGTATTTCTGGATCGGGTTCCAGCCTTCGCTGAGGCCTTCGACGTAGGCGTTACCGTTCTGTGAGATGATGCCGGTGATCTTTTCCGGGTTGGCCATGGCGAGGCGGAAGCCTACCGGTGCGCCGTAGTCGAATACCTGGATGGCGAATTTTTTGAGACCGAGCTGGTCGACCAGGCCCTGGACGTATTTGGTCAGGTTGTCGAAGGTATACTTGAATGTTTTGTGGTGTGGTGCGTCGGAGAAGCCGAAGCCGATAAGGTCGGGCGCGATGACGTGGTAGTTATTATTTAAGATGGGTATCAGCTGCCGGTACATATGTGATGACGTGGGGTAGCCGTGGAGGAGAAGGATGGTGGGCGCGTTTTTTGGGCCCGATTCTCTGTAGAAGACGTTGAGGTCGTGGACTTTTGTTGTTCTGTAATTGACTGTTTGAGTGTTCATTTTTCTGAGTTTTACTTTATTGACAATGATTTGGCTGGGTGTTCGGGGTGAAGTCGAAACAGACCGACTTGTTTTCTGTTGGGTAAAATTTTTAGAGCAGTTTGCTGATGGTGTTTTTTGCGGATTGGATCGGCCAGGTATCGTGGTGGGTCTTGTGTCCGATGAGTGCGCCTTCGAAGAGGATATAGATCTCGTCGGCGAGTTGTTCCTGGTGGATGGGTTTGAGGATTTGGGCGAACAGGGTTCTTACGTTGTCCTTTTGTTTTTTGATCTCTATGCGGGCTCTTTCTTCTCCTTCGGGCATTTCGTAGACGAGGTTGAGGAAATGACAGCCGTGAAATTCGGGTTGGGTTGTCCTTTCCTGGAGGTAGTCGAATATGGCGAGGAGTTTATCTTTTGGGTTGGTGGCGGTGGAGGCGGCGTTGGTGAGGGCCGATATATTTGCTGACCCGGTCGTGTCGAGGTAGGTCATCAACAGGTCTTCTTTTGAGCGGAAGCGTTGGTATAGGGTGGATTTGGCAACGCCGGCTTCTTCGATGATCTGGTTGATGCCGGTGTTGGAATAGCCTTGTTTGTAGAACAGGCGGGCGGCTGTTTTTACGATGGCGTCTCTGGCTGTGGGCTTTTTCATGAGTCAAAGCTAGGGGAGTTTGATAAAACAGACAAGTTTGTTTTGTGTTTTTGTTGAAAATTTTTGTTGGTGAGGGGTTGGATGAATGTAAGGGGTTGGTTTTGTGGGAGTTTGGGATTGCGGAGTTTTGGGGGAGGGGCTGGCAGTTGTTGAGGAGAGGGCTGGCGGTGAAAACAAAAACCCGCGGGTCTGGCGGGTTGATGTTGTCATCAGAGCTTTGGGTTTAGAGGGTATTCAGAGCCTTGGGTTTAGGGTCGATCAGGAACCTTAGGTTTAGTAATATTCAGGGTTTGTGATGAATCAGCGTTTTAACTGGATATTGGATTTGGTACGACTGTGTTTCTGGTGTAAAGATGCCGCGGTTTTGAGGGGTATCAAAGGTTTTGGGAGCGGTTTGTGCGTCTATCATTAATAAACTCACGGGATGATAGGGAGAAGTACCTATAATTGGTTTGTCGAGGTCAAGAAGGAAAAAGTATTATCTTGTTTTAATATTGAAAAATGATGAAAAGGGTAATTATGATTGTGGCGCTTGCGGCATCGTTTGGTGTCGGTTTCGCTTTTAAGGGCGTTTGGACGGAGACAACTAAAACCAAAATAAAAAATGAAACGAGTTACAGGTATCGGCGGCATTTTTTTAAATGTCAGGACCCCGAAAAAGTAAGGGATTGGTATAAGACCCATCTTGGTCTGGACATGAGTCCGTATGGATCGAAGTTTGACTGGAGGGAGGATGGGGACTCGACGAAGAAGGGTTATACGTTATGGACCCCCTTCCCTGACAAGACAAAATATTTTGATCCGTCGGGGAAAGACTTTATGATCAATTACCGGGTGGAAAACATCGAGGCCCTCGTTGAAGAGTTGAAGAAGGAGGGGGTCACGGTGCTGGATAAAATCGAAGCGTATGAGTACGGGAAGTTTGTTCATATCGTAGACCTGGAGGGGAACAAGATCGAATTGTTTGAGCCGGCGGCGGAGAAGTAGATGCGGGCATGGGTGGCCGGTAGAGGAATGGTGGACCGGAAAAGCGAAGAGTGATATTATTTAAGGGGAGAAATTGAAAGAGCCCGCCGATCAGCGGGCTAATTCGTGTTTGGGATTGGGGGTGCGATAACTTTTGTGTTTAAGAGTGCGACAGCGTTGGGTTTAGGGTTGCGGCAGGTGTTCGGGGCCGGCTTGTGGTACAGGGTTCAGATAGCGGCAGAGGGATCAGATAGCGGCAGAGGGATCAGGGGTTCGGGTAGGGGTTAGTGTTCAGGGTGTAGAGGCTCGTGTACCGGGTTCAGGGGTTAGCTGGATATTGGATGACAGAGTTTGGGGCGGCCTGGGATATTGGATGGTTGAGTTTGGGGTGGCCCTGGATATTGGATCGGTTATTGGGATTAGCAACGGCTGCTTGACGATGTAAAGATGCATCGGATTGGGGCGGCGGCCCAAATAATTGATGTGGTTTGTCCTTCTTTTATTACTTAACTCATCAAGGACTAGGGGAAAGTACCTAAAATTGGGGTTTGAGAGTGATCAAGGCACTGGAATGCGGAGGCGGCGGCCAATATTCGGAGCTTCCATGTGCTGCGGCCGATACCACAAAGTCAGATAGATCGGGTGGTGGAAGGGCCGAAGTTTCCGCAGAATGCCGGATATTAGTGTAAAAAAGGAATGAAGCATTTTATAATCGGTGTTTCGGGAGACCGGCGTCTTGTCCTTGTGGGGGTAATGGCTCTGATATTTTCTTTATCCGGACGGGGGCAGGGGGCCGGCTTTCATCAGTGGGCGCCCGTTCCGCCGATGGGCTGGAACAGTTGGGACTGTTATGGTCCTACTGTGACGGAGGCGGAGGTGAAGGCGAATGCGGACTATATGGCCGCTCATCTGAAGCCTTTTGGATGGAATTATATTATCGTGGATATCCGGTGGTATGTGAATAATGACAAGGCGCATGGGTATAATGAATCCAATGCGGAGTTCAATATCGATGAATATGGGCGGTATCTGCCGTCGGTGGTACGTTTTCCCTCGGCGGCGGATGGGAAGGGTTTCAGGCCGCTGGCGGACTATATGCATGCAAAGGGGTTGAAGCTGGGGGTGCACGTGATGAGGGGTGTGCCGGTGATCGCGGTCAAGCGGGCTTTGCCTGTATATGGTTCGGCGGTGACGGCGCGTGATATTTACAGTGAGCAGGGGCAGTGTGACTGGCTGCACGATAATTATACGGTGGATGCGACGAAGGAGGGGGCTCAGGCGTATTACAATTCTTTGTTCAAATTGTTTGCGTCGTGGGGTTTGGATTTTGTGAAGGTGGACGATCTGACGCAGCCTTATCATGGGGAGGAGCTGGCGATGATACGGAAGGCGATCGATGGGTGCGGGCGGGCTATTGTGCTGAGTACGTCGCCGGGGGAGACGCCGGTGGATCAGGCGAAAGATGTGCAGGCTAAGGCGAATATGTGGAGGACGGTGGGGGATTTTTGGGATAGCTGGAAGCAGCTGAAGGAGCATTTTACAGTTTTTGAGCGGTGGAATGGGTGGCGGGCTGCGGGGGCTTATCCGGATGGGGATATGTTGCCGTTGGGGCGGATCGGGATACGGGCGGAGCGGGGTGATCCGCGGATGACTAAGTTTACGAGGGATGAGCAGTATACGCTGATGACGCTGTGGGCGATCTTCCGGAGTCCGATGTTCTTTGGGGGTGATCTGCCCGCTAATGATTCCTTTACGCTGTCGTTACTTACGAATAAGGCGGTGATGAATGTGTTGAAGTATAGTGTGAACAATCGTCAGTTGTATCATTCGGATGATCTGGTGGCGTGGGTAGCCGATGTTCCGAAGTCGGGGGATAAGTACCTCGCGGTGTTCAATACGAGGGATGTCCCTGGGGCGGATTCGGTGGGGGTTGGTGTTGTTGGCGGTGTTGTTGGTGGAGGTGTTGTTGCCGGGGGTGGGAATGTTTCGGCCCCGGGGTTGCCGGTGCCGGTGAAGTTGAGTGAGATTGGATTTGATGCGGGTTGCAGGGTGGTAGATCTGTGGACGGGTAAGCGGCTGGGGAGGTTCTCGGGTAGTTTTGCGCCGTTGATCCGTTGGCATGGGGCGGGGTTGTATCGGCTTTCGGCGCGCGGGGAGCATCTTTGAGTAGAATGTTTATCGGGTGTTAGGGTATTCCTCTAAGAAATGGGCAAATTGAACGTTTGGGGGTACATGGTCGCTGATTATTTTGCGTTGTTTGTAGAATAATTATTAAGCATGACCCGCAAATTTTATGGCTTCCGGCTAGCGGCTATGGTATGCCTGCGGATGACCGTAGCTGTATGCATCTTATCCGCGATGAGTGTAGAGGGTTTTGCCCAGTATCCCACGTCCTGTACGGGTGTAGGCCAGCGGGCTAATAGCAATGGCGGTGCCGCTAGTTGTCCCAACGTTAGCGGGACTGCGTATGCTGCGAATTTTACGGGGACTTCCTATGCTACGGTGCCGGTGACGGCGAAGACCGGAAATTTTCAGTTGAGTTATACGGGTTCGAATGCGGCTATGTCGCCGTTTGCTATCACGAGGGTGTGGCTGACATCGGGAACGACGACAATACAGAGTGTTTCGTTTGGGCCGGCGGCTGTGCCGACGGTGAGTGCGGGGAATACGCTGGTCAACTATTGTTTTTACGGCTCTAATCTGCCTACGGCGGGGACGTTGTCGATGGAGATGACGAATCCGGAGACGGGGGTGGTGTGGGGGATCTGTTCGTATGATGCTTCCTGTAACTCGAACTGTGTGGTGGTATCGAATCCGGCGGCGTTGCCGGTGCATTTTGCTTCTTTTACGGCGACTGCGGGAGAGGATGGGGTGGTGTTGAAGTGGGTGACGGCGCAGGAGGAGAACAATAAAGGATTTGTGATCGAGCGGAGGGGTGTGGATGGGGAGTTTGCGGAGATAGGGTATGTGGGGTCGGCGAATGTGGGGGGAATAGTGTGTCGGGGACAGTTTATGGGTTTGTGGATAGGGGTGTGGGGAATGTGGAGCGGGTGGCATACCGGGTGAGGCAGGAGGATTTGGATGGGAAGTATGAATATAGTTCGACGGTGGTGGTGAATGTTGTTTCGTCGGGTGTTCGTGTTTGTGCAGCCGCGGGGAAGGTGAATGTGGTGTTGCCCTCTCAGGGGTTTGAGCGTTGTTCGGTGGTGGTATATGATGGGCAGGGGAGGGTGTTGAGGAAGTTGTTTGTTTCGCAGGGGGGGACGATGGCGATTGATGGGTTGCCGGGGAGGAGTGTTTGTTATGTGACGGTGAGTTCGGGAGGAGGGGATGTTAGGGTGAGGAGGGCGGTTTGGGTGGATTGACGGGTGGCCGCCGGGGGTGTGGGGTGACGGCCGCGGGTGTGGTGGCTGGAGTGTGACGGCGGGGTGTGGCCGCCGCGGATGTATGGCGGCGGGGCGTGGCCGCCGATGTGTGGCGGCGGTTCACGTGGTTATTTGGTTTTTTTGATGAAGGATTTTGATAGTTTGTCTTTTCTGAGTTTGCGATCGACTTCTTTTTCTGATCGTTCTGCTTCTTTTTTCTTTGGTGAGTGTTTCGGATGATTGTGATTGGACCAGTGTGATGAGGGTGTTCACCATCTTTTCTATTTTATCCAGTCTTTTGTCGACGGTTTTGTCGAGCTTGGTGTCCAGGCGGAGGAGGTCTGTGGATATGCTCTGTTGGGTTTTGGAAAGCTGGGCGAGTGCGTCTTCGAGGACGGTTATGCGATTTTCCAGGTCGGTATCTTCGGTGGAGGGGCTGATGGTTTTGTTATCGAAATCGTTTGAATGGAGTTGTTGCCAGCGCCGGCCGAGTTCGAAGCCGAATGTGCCGTAGAATCTTTTCAGGAATGAGTCGGTGATGGGGATGAGGCCCTGGGCGCAGGCTTCGAAGCGTGGTCCGGACATTCGCATCTTTTTGGCAATGTCGTCGTTGCTGAGACCGAGGAGGGCTTTGTCGGCCTGGAATCTGTCGATGCGGTCTTTTGTGGCGGACATGGTAAAAAGTTGTTGGAAATGCGGGAATGTGTTCTGAAATAAATATATTTGTGGTCTAATAAGACCGCAGTGTGATCGGCGTCCTTGCTGATGCGCTCCTGTCATGGGTTTGCCACCTGCCATGCGTTGTTCGCGATTTATGGGGTGCCCACAGTGGGGGCAATAGTTATATTTTGCCATAGATTCCTTATTTACTCATTAAATAAGGCTGGAACAGTGGGACACTTTTATTGGTATGCGGCCTAATTAGACCTCTAAGGTACATAGGATTTTCAATTTCCAAGAACTTTTCTATAATTTTTTATAACTATGGCGCAGCGCGCGGATGGCGAAAGTCTGAGTAGGTTTCTGCAGGACAGAGAGTTACTACCCTATAATGATGCTGAGATAGCCAGGGGGATGGGGATGGACAGGTCCAACTTCAGTAGTTATGTGAATGGGCATTTGCCGATAACGAAGTCATTTCTGCGACGGTTCTATTCTGCGTTTGGTGAGGAGTTGCAGGGGATCCGGGAGAAGAAGAGGGGGATTTTGAGGACAAGGGAGTGGGAGAGAGGCTGGAGGCGGTAGAGGGAGGGCTTCGGGTGGTCGAGGAGGGGTTGAGGAAGGATGGGGTGAGGCTGGGGGAATTGGAGGAGAGGGTGGAGAGGGATTATGATCCGAGGCTTGGGGCAGTGGAGGAGCGGTTGAATTGGTTGATCGGGGAGTTTATGAAGGTGAGGGGGTAGGGATTACCGGGTGTGATTCGGGGTGTGGGAACGGTTCACGTTGGGAGGGGGTAAAATAAAAAAAGCCCTGGGGTTGATCCAGGGCTCCAGCAGGTAGTTCATGGTTACTGCACATCAAGCAGATGTATATCAAAAATCAGGATGGAAGAAGCCGGGATTGTTACGTTGCCCGCGGAAATGGCTGTTGAACCATATCCTAAGGACGGCGGAATATATAATTTAATACTTCCGCCTTTTTTATCAGGGGTACGCCCTGTTGCCAGCCATCGATAAGGTTAGACAATTGTGTGGCATAGCTTGTCTGTTGGTCAAATACAGTTCCGTTCGTAAGCGTCCCGCTGTAGGCCACCGTTATCGGTGTACATTCGCCGGGTGTCGGACCTGTTCCATTCTCTCCGTTATCTATCTTATAGTAGAAACCTCTTTGGTGTAAAACGGCCTGGACGCCAAGGGAATCGAGGTATTTCTTTACCGCTGCCTGTTCAGATGCCGGTGCCACAAGTCCGTCGTCGACATAGTCACATTTTTTCTTTGAGCACGAACCTAAACAAAAGAAAATCAACACTAAGCACCAGAGTAAAGTCCTCATCCCTATTTTTTACGCAAATATAGTCCCCGATAAATTAGACAACTGGTGTTTTGGAATTGCTGCAAGAGAATTAAAAAAAGTTGGTTTTTTTTAATTTCTTCTATTTTTCCGGGTGAAAAAGACCGCGGGGAGGGTGCGGGGAGATTGCCGGAAACCGGGATAAGGCGGAAGGAAGGTGGGTGGACCAGGGGTTAGGCGGCGGGAGGAGGTGGATCAAGGGTTAGGTGGCGGGAGGTGGGGGACAGGAAGGAAGGCGTCAGGGAGGTGGGAGGACCGGGGAAGGTGCCGGGGAGGTTTGGAAGGGAGTCAGGGCAGGTTTGTCGGGGATGAGTTGGGGGGATTGGGGTTGGTGGGATCCTGGGGAGTGGAAGTGGTGGCGTTGGTGGGGTTAGCGGATTCGGGGGAGTTGACGGGAAGGTGGGACTCCGGGGAGTTGACGGGAAGGTGGGACTCCGGGGAGTTGACGGGAAGGTGGGTTTCGGCTGTGTCGGTGGGGGTAGGGGTGAGGTTGGCGGCGGACTTTTTGGACTCGTGGTCTTCGCGGGCGAGGAGCTCGAGGTAGCGTTGTTCGTATTGTTCCCATTTCCAGCGTTGGTAGAAGATGGCGCTGAAGGCGACGATCAGCAGGAGGGCCACAAAGAGGACCATCGGGTTGAAGTTGGAGCTGTTGGCTTCCATTTCGGCGCGTTTATACCAGCCGGAGGTGAGGCTAATGACGGTGGGTATTACGATCAGAAGGCCGATGGGGATGCCGACGAGAAACTGGCGGAAGACCTTTTTTGTTTGATGCGGTTGGCTTCCCAGTAATTAATGAATGCTGCTTCTTCCTTGCTCAACATGGCCCAAAGGTAGTCCGTGCGGATAACAAATTTTCATTTCCAATGTTTTACGAAGAAGTTTTTTTACCTTAGCCTTACTCAAATATCCTTTGGTTTGAAACTACCACAACTACTCTCGCAATTTTTGTATCAGACGAAAAAGCTGGATCTGCCCGGGATCGGAAGTTTTCAATTGGACCCAAGCGCGGTTATACCGCAGGAGTCGGACCGGATGGGGCATGTGCCGGCTGCGGGTATTACTTTCAAAAACGCAAATATTGCTGTTGCCGATGAGGCGCTTGTCCTTTTCATCAAGGAGCATACGGGTAAGATGAAGTCGCTGGCTTCGGCGGACCTGGATTTTTACCTTACTACCGGTAAGCAGCTGCTGAATATCGGCAAGCCCTTTCATCTGGAGGGGATCGGTACGCTGTTGAAGAACAAGGACGGCCGGCTGGACTTTACGCCGGGGGAATATGTGGTCGCCCGACTGGACGACCTGAGCCCTGAGCGGAAGGCTGTCAGTATTGAAGAATCAACGGGAAGAGCTGCCGAGCCCGCCAGCGGTGGCGGTTCGAGCCGTCAGGTGTTGTTGCTGCTCGGACTGGTGGCGGGACTTGTCGTGATCGGCTGGGGAGGTTACTATCTTTATAAGCGAAATAACATCATAGAACCTACGGCGGAGAACAAGGCAACTATTTTGCCGGATACGAGCGCCGCAAGGCGGTCCGCCGATAGTGTTGTCTCATCGGCGACGCGGACGGATAGTCCTGCCGTGGCGAAGGCTGTGGATACGCCGGTTACGCATGGTGTAGTGCCAGCGGCGCCTGCCGCGGGTGCGGCGTCTACTGCCGTGGTGGCGCCCCCTGCGGCGGTACCGAATCTGAGCGTGCCGGTGCCGGGAGAGGGACAGAGTCTGTACAGATTTGTAATCCTGCAGACTGGCAATAAGAACAGGGCGCTCCGGCGGTATAATCAGCTGCTGGGCTACCAGCTGAATATTCATATGGACGAGAAGGACTCTTCCTATTTCAAGCTATATTTCCCTATCGCAGCGGGGATACGGGACACGACCCATATCAAGGACTCACTGGCCGACGTGTATGCGGCGCAGGTGAGCATCGAAAAGTAATCACGATCTTATCATCGATATGCGACCTGATTCCTCTTATTGGATCAAACAGCTCCAGCTGACGGAGCATGTAGAGGGCGGTTCTTTCCGGGAGGTTTACCGGTCGGAACTGACGATTCCCCGCAGTAGTCTGCCAGCTTTTCTTTCAGGGGGACCGCAGCGCCTGTACAAGTATTTATTTTTTATTGGCCCGGGGACAGTTCTCGGCGTTTCACCGCATTGCGGCGGATGAGCTATGGCATTTCTATTATGGCGACCCGCTGGTGGTCTATGAGATCAGCCATAGTGGGCGGTTGGTCACGCATCGTCTTGGGGCTGACCCCGCGAAGGGGGAGAGTTTTCAGACCGTTGTGAAGGCCGGGAGTTGGTTCGCGTCGGAGCCGGCGCAGGGGAGCGAGTATGGGTTGGTGGGGTGTACGGTGGCACCGGGGTTCGATTTTGCTGATTTTGAGCTGGCGGAGAGGGAGGGGTTGGTGCAGCAGTATCCGGAGCATGGAGAGTTGATCCGGCGGTTGACGCGGGTTTGAAGGGGGCGGGTGACGCGTGGCGGTCCCGGGGTGGATGGTTCACGCGGGGTTGGGGGTGTAGTGATGGTTCACCCGGATCTGGGTGGATCGGTGGTTCACGCGGGATGGTTGGGACGGGGGCCGTTCAGTTAGTGATAGATGGTTCCTTCTTTCATTACGAGTTGCACTTTTCTAATTTGATGGATATTGGCGGAGGGGTCGCCTTCGACGGCGATAATGTCGGCCCGGAGGCCTTGTTTGATGCGGCCAGTGTGCGAGCTGATCCGGAAGACGTCGGCGTTGACGGAAGTGGCGGAGCGGAGGACGTCTAAGGGTTTCATCCCATACTCGACCATGTCTTCCATTTCGCGTGCGTTGTCTCCATGGGTGAAAACCCCTACGTCGCCCCCCATACAAATGGTGACGCCTGAAGCCAGTGCCTGGCGGAAGTTTTCCTTTTCTGGGAGATATTATGAGGTTCGGGGTCGATGCCTTTGCGCCAGCCGTGGTACTGAGCGATTGCGTCTCCGGCGCCCAGGGTCGGGCAGAGCGCGATGCCTTTGGCTTTCATCGTGGCGAAGAGTTCGGGGGTGCCGCCTTCGCCGTGTTCGATGGTAGCGACGCCGGCTTCGATGGCTCTTCGCATGCCTTCGGTGGTAGACGAGTGTACGGCGACGTATCTGCCGGCGCTGGCAGCCAGCTTCGACGGCCTTTTTCAGTTCGTCAACCGTGAATGTGGGGGCTGCTTTTCCGTCGATGCCCCAGCGGTAATCGACGTAGATCTTGATGAGGTCGGCGCCCTTGCCGATCTGGGTCCGGATCTCTTTGGTGAGGCCTTCGGCGCCATCGGCTTCGGCGGCGCCGTGTGGGGATTCGTAGTCGTAGCTGAGTTCTTTGGGGCCGTAGCTGCCGGTCGCGACGATGGCGCGGGTTGCGGCGAGGATATGGGGGCCGGGGACGACGCCTTTTTCAATCGCCTGTTTCAGGCCGATGTCGTCGTACATGCAGCCTTCTGTTCCCAGGTCGCGGGTGGTCGTAAAGCCTGCCATCAGGGTGGCGCGGGCGTGGACGACGGCGCGGGCGGTGCGTTCGGCGCGGGATTCTTTGAGGACCTGGTCGTTCCAGGGGACTTCGTTATAGGGATGGAGGAAGAGATGGCTGTGTCCTTCGATGAGACCAGGGAGGAGGGTTGTTCCTTTGAGGTCGAGGGTTATGGTGTTGGGGGGAGTCTTTATGGAGCTGGCGGGACCGGCTTGTTCGATGGTCTTGCCGTGGACGAGGACTGACCAGCCTTCGTGCATTTGCTCGCCGTCGAAGACGCGGTCGGGGCGGAGTAAATAAATAGTGTCTGACCCGGAAGAGGGGGTGGGTTGCTGACGACCTGAGTGGGGGTCTGACTGGGCGGATACGGCAAAGGCTCCCTTCAACAGGAGCGCTGTTAGGACAACGGTTTTTAGCATGTGACTCGTTTAAAAGAATTAAATATAATAATTGCGGTGTATTTTTGCGGGATATTTTTAGCAAATGGCAGAAGATCTGGTGCTAGTCGAAGGAAGCAGAAAGGAGCGCTATAGCTCGCTCCTGCCGCAGATAAAGGCCCTTGTAGAGGGGAAACGGACACGGTGGCCAACCTCGCCAATGTCTCGGCTGCGCTGAGGGAGCAGTTTGGCTGGTTATGGGTTGGATTTTATCTGGTCAGGAACGGCGAACTTGTTGTAGGACCTTTTCAGGGTCCCATAGCCTGTACGCGAATCCGTAAAGGGAAGGGAGTTTGTGGTACCAGCTGGGCCGAGGCCCGGACCCTGATCGTGCCCGATGTGGAGGCTTTTCCGGGGCATATTGCCTGTAGCAGCCTGTCGCGTTCGGAGATCGTGGTGCCGATCATTCGTGACGGGGAGGTGTTGGGGGTGTTGGATGTGGACAGCGTTGAGCTGGGTGCGTTTGACGAGGAGGATCAGCGTTGGCTGGAGGAGGTAGTCGGGGCCATACCCTTTTAACAACCTGCGTATAATAATTTTACGGGATGCCCGTTAGTTACTCAAATTCAATTTTTTTACTATTAAAGTTATGTTCAAGAAAATCGCTAGTGCTAGCCTGGGTTTGTTATGTATTGCAACGAGCGTCGTAGCTCAGAATCCGTCTGAGAAGGTTCCACCGCCTTCGGTGATCATGGGTCGCAAGGAAGTTCCCATTCTGTGTTACCACCAGATAAGGGACTGGAAGGCGACGGACTCGAAAGTTTCAAAAGACTATATCATGCCCCCGGCCGACCTGAAGGCTGAGTTGAAGATGCTGCACGACAGCGGCTATCATACGATCCTGCCGGATCAGCTGTATGCTTACCTGACGAAGGGCGCGGCATTGCCGAGCAAGCCGATCATGCTGACTTTCGACGACACCGACGAGGACCAGTATTCGGTCGCGTGGCCGGAGATGAAGAAATATGGTTTCAAAGGCGTTTTCTTCATTATGACCGTTAGCCTGGGGCGGGTGCCGCACTATATGACGAAAGATCAGGTGAAAGAACTCTATAACGCCGGTAATGTGATCGGCAGCCACACCGGGACCACCACAGTGTGAAGAAATATCAGGGACAGGACTGGGTGACGCAGATCGAGAAGCCGACGAAGCAGCTGGAGGCTATTACGGGTGGGCCTATCCGGTATTTCGCGTTTCCGTTTGGGCTGTGGAACCGGCAGGCGCTGCCTGAGTTGAGGAAGAGGGGCTTTATTGCCGCGTTTCAGCTGGCTGATAAGATGGATCCGACGGATCCGCTGATGACGGTGAGGAGAATTATTGTTGGGGGTGGATGGAGTTTGAAGACGTTTAGTAATGCAATTAACAGAGATTTCCATTAATAGAGAATGGTTTGATAGGGACCGGCTGCTGGCGCAGCCGGTTTTTTATTTTTGGCTGGGCGACTAGCGTTGGCTTAGCCAGTCGCGGAACCAGTAGCCGGAGCTTTTGATGGTGCGGAGCTGGGTTTCGAAGTCGACGTGGATGAGGCCGAAGCGGGCCTTGTAGCCTTCGGCCCATTCGAAATTATCCATGAGGGTCCAGGCGAAGTAGCCTTTAATGTTGACCCCTTCTTTTTTGGCGCGGAGAACTGCCAGCAGGTATTCCTGGTAGTAGTCGATGCGTCGCTGGTCGTTGACGGAGCCATCGACCATTTCGTCGCGGAATGCGGCGCCGCCTTCGGTGACGATGATCTCCTTGACGCCGCCGTAAAGCCAGAATCTTTTCAGCAGACGATAGAAGCTGTCGCCGTTGATCTCCCAGCCCATGTCGGTGCGGCGTGCTTTGCGGGTAGCGGCTTTTACTTCGGAGGCCTGTACGATGGGGATGAGCGGGTTGTGGCGGATGACGAGCGGGAAGTAGTTTTGAATGCCGATGAAATCGAAATTGAACTGCATGCGCTCGGTATATTTCCAGCTACGATTGTGGAGTTCGAGTCGTTCGAGGAATTTGAAGTCTTCGCGGGGGTAGCCGCGGCCGAGGGCCGGTTCGATGAAGAGCCGGTTCATCAGGATATCCATGCGTTTGGCGGCCTGGATGTCTTCGGGGAATTGGTATAGGGGACGATCTCGGAGCAGGAGAAGCTGGTACCGATGTGGGCGTGCGGTACTTTTTCTCTAATGATCCGTCCGCCTTCGGCACTGGGCCAGTGCGGCGTGGTGGATGGCGGGCAGGAAGTTGGAGAGTCCCATTCTGCCGGGGGCGTGGCGGCCGAGCATGTAGCCGAGGCTGGTGAAGCCGAAGGGTTCGTTGAGTACGATCCAGTCTTTGACCTTATCCCCGTATTCTTCCGCGCAGAAGGTGGCGAAGCGGGTAAACCATTTGAGCATGAGGTGGCTGGTCCAGCCGCCTTCTTTTTCGAGTGTGACGGGGAGGTCCCAGTGATAGAGGGTGACGTAGGGGGTGAGGCCGAGTTTGAGGCATTCGTCGATGACGCGGTGGTAGAAGGCGACGCCTTCCTTGTTGACGCGGCCGATGCCTTCGGGGAGGATGCGGGCCCGAGGAGAGGGAGAAGCGGAATACGGAGAATCCGAGGGCTTTGGCGAGGAGGATATCGTCTTTGTAGCGATGATAGAAGTCGCAGGCGACGGTGGGGCGGCCGCCTCCTTTGATCTTGCCACTGGCGGCGGGAGAAGTTGTCCCAGATGGATGGGGCTTTGCCGTAGGCGTTGGAGGCTCCTTCGTTCTGTGCGGCGGCCATGGCCACTCCCCATTGAAAGTCATCACCGAATTCCACTGGCTATGAGTTTGTGCAGGTTTTGAACCACCGGGCGAGATTTGTTTTTGTGACGCAAAATTTGGGTTTATCTATGTTACGGCAAGGTTACCTTATGGTTATGTTTTTGGCCGGAGAGGGCCGCGGTTGAAGGGGGAGGGGTGGTTCACGCGGGGTGGGGATGGTCGCGTGGTTCACGCATGGTTCGCGTCGCGTGGGGGTGGTCGTGCGGTTCACGAATGGTTCACGTCGGGTGGGGGTGGTCGTGCGGTTCACGAATGGTTCACGTCGGGTGGGGGTGGATGTATGGGACGGGAGAGCGTTACAGGGAGGAGGGAAGGGGAAAGTTGTCGTCGGGGCCGATCCATTGGGTGGAGAGGTTGCGGCGGAACACGGTAAGCTGGCGTTTGGCGTACTGACGGGTGTTGGTCTTGATGTTGGTGACGGCGGCGTCCGGGGTGCATTTGCCGTCGAGGTATTGGAAGAGTTCGCGATAGCCGACGGTCTGGAGTGCGTTGTGGTCACGGTAGGGGAGGAGGTTTTTGACCTCTTCGAGCAGGCCGTCCTTCATCATCTGGTCGACGCGGTGGTGAATGCGTTCGTGGAGTTGTTCTTTGGGTAGTTGGATACCGATGGTTTGAATATTGAATGGCCGGGGTTTGGGATCCCGGCTGCGGAAAGAGAGGATAGACTGCCCCGTTGTGAGCCTGACTTCGAGGGCGCGCATGAGGCGCTGGGGATTGAGGATCTCTCCTTTTTCGTAGAAGCCGGGGTCGTATTTTTTTATCTCTTCCTGCAGCCAGCCGATGCCACTGGAGCTCGTACTGCTGCTGGATGTGGAAGCGGATGGTTTCATCGGCGGGGGGATATTGTCCAGGCCTTCGGTGAAGGCCTTATATATAGTCCGGTGCCGCCGACCATGACGACCGAGGGGCTGTTTTGAAGATCTCTTCGGTCCATTGCAGGAGCCAGCCGTTCGAAGACGGCGGCGTTGACCTCTTCCTGAATGGAGTGTGAGTCGATGAAATAGTGGTGGACCGCGCTTAGCTCACGGGGTGAGGGTTTGGCGACACCGATATTGAGTTCGCGGAAGCACTGGCGGGAGTCGGCGGATATGATCTTTGTGTTGAGCTGTTGCGCGAGCCGGATGGCGGCCGCGGTTTTTCCAACGGCAGTGGGTCCGACGATGACAAAGACGGTCACAGTTCTTCTTCTCCTCCTCCTTCCTCGCCGTTTTCCTCTTCTTCCTGGTCGGTCTCGCCTTCTTCGCCTTCCTCGCCAAATCCTTCGGTACCTTTTGTCAGGTCGTATTTTTCTTCAATCTCGGTGAGTTTGTCGCCGACGATACCCTTGGTGCCGTACTGAGAGGGGGGATGCCTTCGGACTTGATGACTGCGGGGTATTCGAGCTTGCCGCCTTCTTCTTTGGAGACGTTGATCAGCTCAACGAGGAAGCTCCAGTTCTTGACGAAGTCGTATACGTAGATAAATTTCTGGTTTGGATCGAATATCTCTGAGCCGATGTTGGTCTCGGCCATCAGCAATGGCGGCACTTTGTAAGGTTTGTCGTATTTCTCGAGCGAGATCTCTCTGCCCCTCTGCCAGTTGTCGTTGCTGCGGTAGAAAGTTGCCTGGTGCTTACTGTCGAATTCGTAAGCTTTCAGGATAATCTGGTGCAGTTGAACGAAAGTCTGCGTGTGCCGAACTGCTACATCCCTGTAAATGCTATCGTCTTCCTCAAAATATACCCGGAATTTCAATATCGCCATGACTAATATGCAATTTAGCTCACAAGATACATAAATTCATTAATTCTACTAATCGATGGATTTCGTGGTTATTTGGCCGGTGAGAGGTTGAGCTCTTTGGCTTTGTTCATCATGAACTCGTATGCAGCGTCGTAGCTGTTTGGGATGATGCCGTCGAGGATGGCCTCGCGAATGGCGTTTTTGAGCTCACCGACGGTGCGTCCTGGGGGCAGGCCGAATATTTCCATGATCATTTCACCGGTGATGGGTGGCTGCCAGTTGCGGATCTTGTCTTTTTCCTCGACCTCTTTGAGTCGCTGGCGGACGAGTTCGAAATTTTCGAGGAACCTTTTTACTTTTTGTTTGTTTTTGGACGTGATGTCGGCTTCGCATAGGGTCATGAGCGAGTCGATGTCGTCGCCGGCGTCGAAGAGCAGGCGGCGGATGGCCGAGTCCGTGATATTCTCTTTTGTGAGGCTGATTGGTCTCAGATGGTATTCGACCATCTTGCGGACGAAGCGCATTTTTTCGTTGAGGGGCAGCTTGAGTTTCGTAAAAATCTTCGGGACCATTCGTCCTCCCACCACCTCGTGACCGTGGAAGGTCCAGCCGTGGTCTTTTTCAAATTTCTTTGTAGCGGGTTTACCGATGTCGTGGAGGATGGCGGCCCAGCGCAGCCAGAGGTCTGGTGTATTTGGGCTGATGTTATCGAGAACCTGGAGCGTGTGATAGAAATTATCCTTGTGTCCCATGCCGTCGATATATTCGGCGCCGGCGAGGTCGACCATCAGGGGGAAGATGATCTTCAGGATCCCGGTGCGGTAGAGCAGGTCGAAGCCGATGGATGGTTTGGGTGCGAGGATGATCTTGTTCATCTCGTCGGTGATCCTTTCCTGGGAGATGATCTTTATTCTGCCTGCGTCTTGGGCGATAGCCGTTAGCGTCGCGTCTTCGATGGTGAAGTTCAGCTGGGTGGCGAAGCGGATGGCGCGCATCATGCGGAGTGGATCGTCGCTGAATGTTTTGAGGGGATCGAGCGGGGTTTTTATGCGCTTTTCCCTGAGGTCGCTGAGGCCGTTGAAGGGGTCGATGAGTTTGCCGTAGTCCTGGGTATTGAGGCTGATGGCCATGGCGTTGATGGTGAAATCGCGGCGCAGCTCGGTCGTCCTCGAGGGTGCCGGGGGCGACTTCGGGGTTACGGGATTCGGCGCGGTAGCTTTCTTTGCGGGCTCCGACGAATTCGATCTCCCAGTCGTTCCATTTTATCTGGGCGGTGCCGAAGTTCTTGAAGAAGGCGACGGTGGGCCGGGGATGGAGGAGTTCGGCGACGCGGTGAGCCAGAACGATGCCGTCGCCTACGGTGACGATGTCGGCGTCTTTGGTGGGGCGGCCGATCAGCTTGTCGCGGACGAATCCGCCGATGAGGTAGGCGGGTTGCCGGAGTGTCGCTGCTGCCTGGGCGATCTTTTTGAATACGAACAGTTCGCGTTCTGTTACATTAATGTCCATCGGGACGCGAAGTTATTAAAGTTTGCAGCAATTGCGATTCTTCAATTTTTTTGGCGCAGTTGAAGTGGCCTTTGGGGCAGGCTTTGTAGCCGTGGAGGCCGCAGGGGCGGCAGTCGAGGGGTTGTTGTATTTCGACGATGTTGGAGTTGTCGGAGAGGGGCCCGAAGCCGAAGCCGGGGATGGTGGAGCAGTATACGGCGGTGACGGGGGCGTTGACGGAGCTGGCGAAGTGCATGGGGGCGGAGTCGTTGACGTAATTCATGGCGGCGGAGCGCATGAGGGCGGCGGACTGCAGGAAGCTGAGTTGGCCGGTGAGGTCGGTGATTTTCGTTCCGGCGAGGTTTGGGGCGGATGGTGAGGTGGTTGACTGGTCCACAATGAATTGGGCCAGCGGTTTATCGGAAGGGGCGCCGAGGAGGGTAGATATGGTAGTTGGCGGGGACTTCCTTTATGAATGCCACCCATTTTTCTTTCGGGTATTGTTTGGTAAACCAGACGGAGGCGGGAGAGATGGTGATATAAGGGGTTTGGGTTTTGTAGGGCTGGACCTTTGCCTCGTCCTCTTGGGTGGGATAGAGGCGGGGTCTGGCCGGTTTTGTGTCGGTAAACTCTTTTATGAGGTGTTGGTTGCGGTCGATCTCGTGGAGGGGCGTGGAGCCGCCTACTATATGGGGGATGCTTTTGGTGAAGAAGCGGCTTAGCGGATTTTTGTCGAAGCCGATGGTTTCTTTTGCGCCGGAGAAGGCGGTGAGGAGGCCGGTGGCTGCGAAGCGCTGGACGTTGATGACTTTGTCGTAGTGTTTTTTGCGGATGAGGCGGCCCATTCGCCAGAGGTTTCTGAGTTTGCCTTCTTTTTTATCCCATACGAGGACTTCGTTGAGCCAGGGATGGCCGGCGAGGAGGGCTTCGTTGCCTTTTCTCAGGAGGAAGTCGATTTGGGCGTCGGGGTAGAACTGGTGTAATTTTTCAATGATCGCGGTAGCGAGGACGACGTCGCCGATGAAGGCGGTTTGTATTACGAGGAATTTTGGCACGGGGCAAAACTACAGATTTTTGCAGGACGGATAGGCAGGAGACGGGTACCCTGATTTAGGGCCATTTTGAAGAGCGAATGACGGAAGGTTAGGCGCGGATGACGGTGATGGTGCCGTCTGTGTTGTATCTGACGATGGCGGAGGGTTCTTTGGGGGTTTTCGTCGTCGCGGCGGTGGTGGACCGTGTAGTCGACGCCGGTGAGGATGCGGGTATCGATCTGTTTGTAGAAGGAGGGGAGGGGTCGCCGGAGATGTTGGCGGAGGTGGAGACGATGGGTTTGCGGAAGCGTTTGATGAGGTGTTTGCAGAAGGGGTCGTCGACGAGGCGGATGGCGATGGTGCCGTCGGCGTTGATGAGGTTGTCGGCGAGGCCTATGGCGCCTTCGTAGATGACGGTGGTGGGTTTGGTTGTTGTCTGGAGGTAGTCGAAGACGCGGAGATCGGGCTGGCTGGTATATTTTAGTATATCGCGTTCGTCGGCCATGAGGACGATGAGGCTTTTGGTGGCGACCCGTTGTTTGAGGTCATAGACTTTGCTACGGCGGAGGGGTTGGTGGCGTCGCAGCCGATGCCCCAGATGGTGTCTGTCGGATAGAGGATGAGGCCGCCTGATTGGAGGGTAGCGAGGGCTTGTTCTATGTCTTTTTCGAAGTCCATGACGTAAAGTAACGTATGTTTGCGGAAAATTCAGCAATGGAATTGAAACAACTGATCGCGGAAGCCTGGGGGAACCGGGAGTTATTGAAAGACGCTAAGTATGCGGATGCCGTGCGGGCCGTGATCGAAGAGGTGGACAAGGGCAGACTGCGCGTAGCATCGCCCTCGGAAAGCGGATGGCAGGTGAACGAGTGGGTGAAGCAGGCGATCCTGCTGTATTTCGGGATCCAGCCCATGCAGACCTGGGATCTCGCTCCCTTCGAATTTTATGATAAGATGCTGCTGAAGAAGAATTATAAAGATCAGGGTGTACGTGCAGTGCCTCATGCGGTGGCCCGCTATGGCGCCTATCTCGCGAAGAATGTGGTGCTGATGCCGAGCTATGTCAATATCGGCGCATATGTGGACGAGGGAACGATGGTCGACACCTGGGCGACTGTAGGGAGTTGTGCGCAGATCGGTAAAGGCGTTCACCTCAGCGGCGGGGTGGGAATTGGCGGGGTGCTCGAACCTTTGCAGGCTTCGCCTGTAGTTATTGAGGACGGTGCGTTCCTTGGCAGCCGCAGTATCGTGGTAGAAGGCGTCATCGTGGAGAAGGAAGCGGTGTTGGGCGCGAATGTGGTGCTGACGCAGTCCACCAAGATCATCGATGTCAGCGGGTCCGAACCGAAAGAATATAAGGGCCGGGTGCCGGCGAGAAGCGTGGTGATCCCCGGAAGTTATCTGAAGAAGTTCCCCGCGGGCGAATATAATGTCAGCTGTGCCCTGATCATCGGGCAGCGAAAGCCGAGTACAGACCTGAAGACGAGTCTGAATGACGCACTAAGAGACTTTAACGTATCTATCTAATAAAATCGTAAAGCCTCCCTGATCGGAGGCTTTTTTCTTATGTCCGGTAGACTATTGAAGGGATTTCTGATCTCGTTGACGGGTGCCATCCTTTTTTCGACGAAGGCGATCCTGGTGAAGCTGGCTTTCCGTGAGACGCATACGGATGCCCTGACCCTGCTGACGCTGAGGATGCTGTTGTCGCTGCCATTCTACGTGGCGGCGGCCTTCTGGGGCTCGCGGAGGGAGGGGAATGTGCGGATGACCCGGTCGCAGTGGGGATGGGTGATCGCGCTGGGGATCCTGGGATATTATTTGAGTAGTTTTTTGACTTTGTGGGGCTTCAGTATATATCCGCGGGTTTGGAGCGACTGATCCTATTTTTATACCCTTCCTTTTCGGTGCTGATCAATAGTGTTGCTTTCAAGCAGCGTCTGAGCAAGGCGCAGGTGTGGGCGCTCGCTCTGACGTACGTAGGTATCGGGATCGCCTATTTTGGAGAGCTTCGGATCGACACGGGGAATCCGAATTTTTTCATGGGCAGTTTTTTTGTGTTCCTGTGTTCTATCACCTACGCCTGTTATCTGTCGGGTACGGGTAGGATGGTGCCGGTGCTAGGGCCAGCGAAGTTCACGAGCTATAGCATGTTGTCGGCTACGACGGCGATCCTCCTGCATTTTTTATCCGGGAGGCCGCGGGTCGTGAGCCGTCGCTGCCCGTAGGGCAGGGGAGCGGGGCGTTGTGGGGGTATGGAATGATGCTGGCGGTGATCGCGACGGTGCTTCCGTCCTTTATGTTGTCGGCGGGAATGAAAAGGATAGGTGCGAATAATGCGGCGATCGTGACGAGCGTGGGGCCGGTGTCGACGATATTACAGGCGCATTTCTTTTTGGGTGAGGCGATCTTTGCCGAGCAGCTGATCGGAACTGCGCTGGTGATCGTGGGTGTTTTGCTGATCGGCTGGAGGGGAGGAAAGAAAGAGGCGGAGGTGGAAGTTACGGAGGGGGGAAAGGTGGAGGCCGGATAATTTTTTTTCCGTTTTTTGATTGGGGAGCTGATCTTTTCGTATATTTGCACCCCCGAACGAATTATAACTGCTTGTTGTGGTGAGGTTTAATCGGGAGGAGGCCCAGGTGGCGAAATTGGTAGACGCACTGTTTTCAGGTAGCAGCGCCGTAAGGTGTGCTGGTTCGAATCCAGTCCTGGGCACAACGACCCCTCAGCTTTGCTGAGGGGTTTTTTCGTTTGGTAGCGGCGCGAGCTTGCTCGCGTAAGCGGACAAATGAAAAACAAACGCGCCGCAGGCGCGTGGGGGTCGTTGGGTACGCCCCTCGCAGGAGTATCTGGATCTGTTGAACTAATCCAGTCCTGGGCGCTTTTTAAAGCGTTGTAATTCAATTAATTACAGCGCTTTTTTCTTTTATCCACTTTATATATTATTCCTTTTCAACGTCTTATTGCACCGCAAGAATTGCACACGACCAGAACGCCTCAGGACACACGTTTTGGTTCATTTTTATTAAAAAATGGACGTCAAAATAACGCCGAGATTATCACGAAATAAACAAAGGGTATACTATACCGTTAGCTGTGGGAGCGGGCCCAGGTACTTCAAATTATTTTTCAAGGTTTAAAAAAGCGTTTTCTCTCATTTCAGGGTGCTTTTCCTTTAACAATGAGAGGCAAAATCGTTGATTTTGAGAGGAAAGGACATGCATATGGAGCTAAGTGCAAGAAAAAGGCGGATACTGCATTGGATAATAGAAAACCCGGAAGCCGGGATTGCCGACATATTGCAACATTTGCCCGATCAACCACCGGTTTCTACAGTCGCATACCTTCTACGTACAACTTCCCGGGCCGGCTTCCGGTTTTTTGCCGGGGATATGACAGTTGCTTCATTTGGACGACAGATCCGGAGGGCTTCGTTACATACTGCAACTCCGGGAAATACAGATAACACGTAGGGAAGATTGGTCATTGTTACGGTATACGGGGCAGAGTACTTTTACGAAAATTTAGAAACTACACGAATTTTTATGAAACAGCTTATTACAACGCTTCTATTGTCGGCCGTCTTCACATACGGGGTGTCGGCGCAATCATCGGACACCAGGAAAAAGCAATACAACCTGGATAAATCCGGACTCGCGATCGACGGCTACGACCCGGTAGCCTATTTTACTTTGGGTAAGGCAGTAGATGGAAAGAAAGATATTACCCTGGACTATCAGGGGGTCACTTACAGGTTCGCTACTACCGCCGATCGGGACGCATTCAAGGCAAGCCCTGCGAAGTATGAACCCCAATACGGGGGTTGGTGTGCTTATGCCATGGGTTCAAGCGGCGACAAGGTGGAGATCGATCCCGGCACGTTCAAGATAGTAGACGGCAAATTATACCTTTTTTATAACAAGTTTTTCAATAATACGCTAAAGACCTGGAACAAGGACGAGATGCATCTGAAGGCAAATGCCGACAAGAACTGGATGAAATTAAAGGACAAACCCTAAAATTATATCATGGCTGTGCAAAAAAGAAGCGTCATGTTGTGGATATTGCGTATACTGGCGGCCCTTATCATGCTGCAAACGCTATTCTATAAGTTTTCCGGGGCGGAAGAATCCATTTACATTTTTTCAAAGCTCGGGATCGAGCCCTGGGGGCGGATCGCCACCGGGATAGGAGAACTGATCGCGTCGGTGCTTATTCTTATTCCCGCGACTACTGTATTTGGAGCAATCCTGGGCACCGGGCTGATGAGCGGAGCGATATTCTTCCACCTGACCAGGTTGGGTATAGTCGTAAAAGATGACTCAGGTCAGCTGTTCGTATATGCGGTATTGGTCTTTGGCAGCTGCGTGATACTCGCCTGGGTGGGCAGGTGGCAGGTGTTCAATTTATTTAAAAAGCAAAAAAACCGCTTTGTCGACAGAGTTCGGGGATCTGGATTGTAAGATACAGACCAATTTCCACCGCCGGAAAGCCGGAAGTATTTCGACTACTTTATTGCCAACCTGGGTATGATGCCGAACCGTTACGCAGTGCTGGCTTATTCCGAGACCGGCATTTCTACCTACGCGCAGTTGCAGAAAAGGAAGCGTATATTGAACCGGAGGGAATCTGAACTTGTGGGCCTTGTGGTTTCGGCAGTGCATGACCCGATCTGCTCGACGTAGCAATGGCCATTGCAAACAATGTAATATCCAATATTGTAAGTATTGCAGGGAGGAATTAGAGTTGGCCTAATTGTCCATGCCGCGGCGTCTTTTAGCTATGGACTTGCGGGTCAGAAGAAAGTAGCTTTGCTATATCATTTATAACAAAGTTAAAACCAACAAAATGCAACGTTTACAAGCAATCGGGACAGAAACTGCCACTGGTAAAGTAAAAGATCTTTTTAACGGCGTACAGGCCAAGCTCGGGTCGGTGCCGACAATGTTCCGAACCATGGGAAATTCTGCTGCCGTTCTCGAAGGATATTTGAACCTTAATGGGGCTCTGGCGGGAGGATCTCTTGGCGCCAGGTTGGGAGAGCTGATCGCCCTGACCGTCGCCAATGCCAATGGATGTGAATATTGTAATGCCGCTCATAGCTTTATCGGTGAAAAAATGGTACGGATCGACAGCGCAGCTCTTGCCAACGCCCGGGAAGGGAAGTCCACTTGACCCAAAAGTCCAGGCTGCCCTTGATTTTGCGAAGGTAGTTGTTCGGAAGAAGGGGCATATAACCGATGCTGATTTTGACGCCGTAAAGGCTGCCGGATATTCCGATGCGGCCGTCGCCGAGATCATTGCGCATGTTGCCCTGAACATCCTTACCAACTACTTTAATACCGCGGCCCAGGTATTGGTGGATTTCCCAAGGTTAACCTGGTTGAAATGGCTGTTATTTAGTCATCTACACCCTGCGGGTGACGGTAAGGTTGTCCGCAGGGTCCTAAAATTTGGGAAATGGAACAAAGACTACCCCTGCCTCCTTTTACCCAGGAGACAGCGTTACAAAAAGTACAAATCGCAGAGGATGCCTGGAATACGCGGGACCCTGAGAAAGTTTGTCTTGCATATACCGTTGATACGGAATGGAGGAATCGTACCGAATTTATTAATGGCCGGGAGGAAATAAAGGCTTTCCTTAGGCGAAATGGGAAAGAGAGTTGGGTTACAGGCTAAAAAAGGAGCTCTGGGGGTTCCGGGAGAACCGGATGGCGGTGAGGTTCGAGTACGAATGGCATGATCATGCGGGTCAGTGGTACCGGAGCTATGGCAATGAGCTATGGGAGTTTGACGAGAATGGGTTAATGCGGAAGCGATTTGCAAGTATCAACGACCTGCCGATCAGTGAAAAGGATAGGAAATTCCATGAGGGAGTCAAACCTGCCGGGGTGGTTTTACCTGATGAGTGCGGGGATAGCCTGTGGGATAAAGTGATTGATAATAAAAATTCGTAAGCATGAACTACGAACGGCTGGCATTTACCGATGCTATAAAGAAGCTGCAGGAGACCCACGGCAGCAGGGTGGCTTATGCGAAGATGGAGCAAGGGGACCGCACCGATGGGTTGACTGAGGCGGAGATGGGGTTTATTTCAAGCCGGGACAGCTTTTACCTGGGCAGTATCGGAGAGAACGGCTATCCCTATATTCAGCATCGGGGTGGTCCAAAAGGTTTCCTGGTCGTGCTGGATAGTCATACGCTGGGGATGGTGGATTTTAGTGGGAACAAGCAATATATATCGGTAGGTAATGTGTTAACAAACCCGCGGGTATCGCTATTCCTGATGGACTATCCCCTTAGGGCCAGATTGAAGATGTACGCGAGGATGGAGATTGTAGAGATCGCAGATGATCCCGAACTGTACCGGCGTCTTACGCCGGGAGACTACAAATACAAGGGAGAGCGGATACTGCTGTTCTCCGTAGAAGCATACAGCTGGAATTGTCCGCAGCACATTACGCCCCGATATAGTGTCGGAGAGATAGAAGCGGCTTTTGCAGAGCGGAATGCGTATGTGAACAGGCTGGAAGAGGAAGTCATGCAGCTGAGGGCATTACTGAAGGTTGGCTAATAAGACTGCCCTTGAAGAAAAAAAGTGCTTTAACTATTTAAATTGGCTAAAATTGACCGCACGAACAGAGTATACGCTGATCAACCCTACGACAAGAGCGTTGGCTTTTAGCATATTTACTTTTGAGGACGGGAGCGTTTTCGAAAAAATGAAAAGCTACGGGTATTATTCGATGGTCCTGGTGCGGGAAGGGGAAGGGATATTTCAGTCCGATATTTCAGAGTTTGAGTTCTCCGGCAACAGTCTTATTTGCTTTTCGCTTTATCAGTCTTTTCGACTGCAGCCACGGGGTGAGATAAAGGGACTGCTGATCCATTTTCATCCGGATTTTTTCTGCATTCACAAACACCAGGAAGAGGTGGCTTGTAATGGGGTGTTGTTCAATAATCCCTACGAGAGCCCGCTGGTTGCGTTGGATAAGGAGTCAATGAGTTCGTTGTTAATGCTTGTCCGGTCTTTAGAGGCGGAAATGCAGAATGCAGCGGTGGCTCAATATGAGTTATTGGTTTCCTATTTGAAGATATTTCTGATCCAGGCTTCCAGGATCAAGCTGCAGCTGGGAGGGGCGGCAGCTGTTCCGCAAATCGGGCGGGAGCCCTTTATTTTAAAGACGCTGAAAGATGCGATCGAGGAGCATTTCAGGACCAAGCATAGTGCGGGTGAGTATGCCAGCCTGTTGAATATTACTACAAAGGCATTGAATAAGCTGAGCAAAGCGCATTTCAAAAAGACCCTGACCGGTCTTATTGCTGAGCGGATCATGGTGGAGGCCAAACGGGAACTGTACCTGACGGCAAAATCGGTAAAATTGATTGCGTACGAGCTGGGATTCAATGATGAGTTTTATTTTAGCAGGTTTTTCAAAAATCAGGCCTCGGTGTCACCACAGATATACAGGGAGACCGTAGGGTTTGGGAAGGGTGGATAATCGATCAGAACCCGCGCTGGCGAAAATGGGGACCTTATGTGGGCGAGCGGCAATTGGGGAAGGTCCGCGAGGACTTGTCTCGTCCTGAAAAAACCTTACACGGTTTTACAATAATCCTGAAAAGTCTTGACATGGATTTTTATTAATCTGTGCGTGCCATAACTACGGTTGCCAATTATTTTTCATGATTGCAGTGATATAGGGTTATGGTCATCCTATTTGCCCGAGATCACTTTTTATTAGATCGATTTAATTGATCGGTAAAAGTCTTTGATCAGGTGTTTATCATTGACTTGAGAATACATCATGTCAATATCTTCATCATTAATTGGGTCGTCCAAGGCACGACCAGCACCATATACACCAACTTTTTTCAGGCGTTGAGTATCCTCGATGGATTTTAGAGCCAATCTGACGCGCTCTCAAACCTCTTCATACCGAATGATGATCTCGTATAGAAATCTTGTTCTAAAATCACTGATTATGTATCGGCATTTTATGCAACAATTTAAAAAGTTTGTTCATATTACTGATCCGCTTTAGGGTAGATTATATTTACAAGCTTTGTATGTTTGTCCACATGGCAGTTACAAACCATTCAGGTTCTTTTTTAAAATGTCATATAGCTCACGATGCTTATATGGATTCTTACTCTTTAACTTTTCAAGGTTTTGCAATTTTCAGTTAATTGCCGGGAAACGTTGAAAGTCATAAATGTTCCAGTCCGGCGTAATATTTTTTAAACTTAGCAGAAATTCTTTGTCGCTTTCGGTCAAATTCTTGTGAATAGTGGCTAGGAGATTTTGCCTGATGCTTTCGTACTCTTCGTAGGTAAAGGTTTCATCTGACATGCCCGAAAACTGATTAGCAAGCGCCGAGCGCTGATCCTGGAAGTTCGGGGCAATTACCTCGTTGATAGGCCTGTCACTACAAAGCAGAAGTAGCAAAAACCCCTCCTTTATTTCCTGCGTAAAACCTTCCTTTTCCAGCATGTATTTAACATCGAACAGATCGCGCGGATGCTGGCGGTCAAGGGCCGCGATTATTTTGCCGCCAAATAGTTGTCCGATGGGAACAACAGGAATGGTACAAAAAGCTTCAAATGTCGTTTGGGCCTTTTCGCATAACTGTATTTCTTGCGGTTCTGCTATAGCTCCTCGATTAGTCAGGTTGACTTCGAGCTTGACATCCGCCTTGTTGGCGGAGATCTGCAATTTGCCATTATTTAGGCGTGGGGTAATTCTAGCACCTGGAACAACTTTCTCAATATTTGCCTTTATTCTTTCCAGCGCCTCAGTGATATTTTTTAGAGATGTTTCTCTATTTTCGATTGGAAGATAGGTGAGATCAATATCTACGGACAAACGCGGCATGTCGCGCACAAAAAGATTGATCGCCGTGCCACCGTGCAGAGCGAGGCATTTTTCTTTGGCGACTTCGGGCAATACGCTCAGTAATAGCGATACTTGTTGCCTATATATCTTTTCCATATTTTTCTAATTCTCTCGGAACGGTTATTTCATATTTATCTATAAGTACCCCATTTTTAACAACGCCGCGCTTACCCCTCCCTAAATCCACACTACTGAGGTCAAGGTATTTAAACCAATTATGATCGGCTTTTTCGGCCATATAAAGGAATAATCGCTTTACTTTAACCGATTGGCAGCTCTCCAGCAATGTTTGAACCTGCTTTGGTATGAGATTATTCAGACCCTCCATAAGTTGAAAGCACTCCATGAGCTCTTGTTTTTGTGGAGCAAGATGCAGGCATTCCATGATAGCGCGAGCCGCGCCCGAAACTTTGATAGAGAAATTGGTTAGTTCGACATTTGTCAGACCTAGGTCCGACGGCAGAAAAGATGTTTCGTGATAATCGACTTTCACACCCCAATCATGATTTTTGAACCATGTTGGAAGTTTTGTGCCTTTGCCGCCGAATAATACAACCTGGCCAGAAGATAATTCTAAGTAGTGGGCTTTCCCTAACAACGCGAGCGCTGTTCGGCCTCCAGGATGTACTGTGATGCCATTTTGCTCCTGTAATGCGTAGATCGCCCCTTCGTACCCAACCTTATCATTGGCGCGGATAAATGCACCGGCACCAAGAGATCTCAACCAGTTACTTTTCTTGTATCGTTGCTGCAGGTCATGACTATAACCCTGTCCTGTCATCCAAGAGGATAGAAGCACTATTCCCGGCGGATGGGAATTTAGCAGACGGTTTAATTTGCTTCCTGTTATCGTACTCATAGTACGAATATACAACTAAATTTAAACTATTTCAGCCTTTAGTTTAATTCTAGTCCTTTTTTGGTACTATTAGTACTAATATAAGGATAAATTTAAACTAATTATCACCCATTGCCGCCTTCGATGGCGTATAGATCTTGTGTACTTTAGACCATTATATAAGGAAATTTGTAAAAAACCTTAGAAAATGACCTCCGGGGATTTCTAGGAATTTGATTATCAATTAATTGGCACAATTGGTAGAAAGTTTCGTATGACGGCAGTAAAAAAATTGTCACAAACTTTCAAAAATTCATGACAGGATATAATGACTCGCTGCCACCATTAAACGCTTATACCCATGGCCTAAATGGTGGTTATGTCCAAAGCGGTCGGGGTCGGCCGGTTGGGTGTGAGGGGTGGCGGAAAGGACCTGGGGAATATTGGCGCTGAAGCGGGTTTCGGGATGCGGGGCCTTCTGTTGGTGACCCTGTTTGGTGGATCGCAGGAGGGGGACGATGGCCGCGTCGAAGGCGGAGGTGGTGTACTCCGGACCCAGGTGCTTGCCGGTTACGGCAATGCGGGTTTGGTGATTGACGAAGATCTGGTCGTGAGGATTGCGGCCATTGGCCGGCGGGCGGACGATCTCGATGCCGTCGCGTTGTAAGTGAGATACCAGCGAGGGTAGGGTCGGGTGCCCCTGGTCCAGCGTCCAGTCGATGCGGGATTTGACGGAGACCAGCTGTTTTTCCCGTTGGATCCAGCTTTCCGTATACTTTTTATCGAGCCGGCTTTGTATGTGTAGTCCCGGGGCCGATATATACTGTAGTATTTGCCGGAAAAATGCGGAAAGAAAGGTTGATTATGCAGCCCAATGGTTGAAGACGTCGTCATGGATCATGGCTGGGGACTCCGTCGCCAGAATCCCGAGGAAGACGGCAGCGCAAACAGTCCGGCGATATAGAGCAGGTTGATCTCATAGCGCGGCGGGCCGAACTGAGGCCCGCCGGGTGTCAGGCCTATCGTTTTAATAGAACTATAGCCGAAGTGAATATGGATGGTAAACATGGCGACGAGCATCGTGGCAATCAGCGGGACTGCTGCTTAGTGTTGTTTTGATTAAATGTGAGAGGTTCTTCGATTTTAACGGGAGATTAGTGGCCGGATATGGTGTTCGTGAAGCAGGGTGCGTTTTATTCCAACTATAGTGGATATTTGCATCATGGAAGATCTTGTTCCCTTCATCGAGAATATTTTTAAAAAGGTCAAACTGGACCAGGAGAACCTGGACAGATTACTTGATGCATTTACCAAGGTAAAGGTAAAAGAAGCAGTTTATGATCCAGCCTGGCTTCGTGGCCGGGCAGCGTATGTATGTGCTGAAGGGCGCGTTCAGGTCCTATATTATTGACGATAAAGGGACAGATCATACCATCCAGTTTGCGATTGAGGACTGGTGGATATCCGACTACAACAGCTATATTTATCAGACGCCTGCTACGCAATTCGTAGTGGCGCTGGAAGACAGTACAATCATGCAGATCGATTATCGCCGGGAGCAGGAGCTGAAGGCGTCATCCCACCAGCTGGAGACCCTCTTTCGGATGATGGCAGAAAAGTCGGCCGCCTTCTATGCGCGGCGGATCACCTCCAATCTGACGCAAAATGCAGAGCAGCGATACAACGAGTTCGTTCAGCAATTTCCCCGGGTCGCCCAGCGTCTGCCACAGTATGCTCTTGCATCCTACCTCAATATGACCAGGGAGTTCCTCTCCAAGATCCGCAATGACAAGGTCAGAAAAAAGTGAACCAGTTCACCTATATTTAGTAAGCTAGTTCATTTTTAAGCCATTGACCCCCTTATAATTTTGCTGTGAAATTTAAAACACAGAAAATGGCAGGAAAATTAAAGGACAAAGTCGCCGTCGTTACTGGTGGTAGCAGCGGTATCGGCCTCGGGATCGCTAAACGCTTCGCAGAAGAGGGTGCTAAGGTTGCTATCACGGGCCGGAATCAGGCAACGATCGACAAAGCCCTGAAAGAGATCGGACCTAACGGGCTCGGTGTTCAGGGAGATGTTGCAAAGCTCGATGACCTGACCCGGATATATCAGACCGTAGAAAAGAGGCTCGGCAGGATCGATACACTGGTCGTCAACGCCGGGGTATATGTGCTGGGACCGCTGACGGCCTTTACCGAGGAGCAGTTTGACAAGGTTAGTGATATTAACTTCAAGGGGGCTTTCTTCTCTGTACAAAAGGCGTTGCCAGTCTTAAAGGACGGCGCCTCGGTAGTGTTGATATCTTCTACGGTAAATCAGAAAGGTATACCGAACCATGCCGCCTATTCCGCAACGAAGGCAGCAGTTCGGTCGCTGGCACGCAGCTTTCTCCGCTGAATTGCTTGACCGAAGGATTCGTGTCAATACGTTGACGCCCGGCCCGATCGACACGCCGGTATTCCACACCGTCACGGGCTCCGACGAAGAGGCCAACGCTATGAAGGAAGCCATGGGGAACTTCACCCCGGTAAAGCGCGTAGGTACGTCTGACGAGATCGCGGCTGCCGCTGTCTATATGGCTTCGGATGATTCCCGGTTCATGCTGGGTGCGGAAATTCTTCTCGACGGTGGCCTGCGAGATCTTTAATATTCAAAATGGAAGCCGATGCCGCCAAAGCAATGTTTGCGCAGTTCACTCCTTTCGGTCGTATCGGTCGCCCGGAAGAGATGGCGGCGGCCTCCTTCTTCCTTACTTCTGACGACAGCAGCTATATCACGGGTGTCGATCTGGTGGCTGATGGCGGCATGACGCAATTATAGAGAGGTTGAATAAGCGAGGAGCTAGTTGTCCGCGGGAAGATGGACTGTATTGGCCTTATGTCCCCGGGCTTTTGCGGGACAACAAAGGGTGCCTGCGTCATTTAATATTTAGGAAAAGTATCATTTTGTTGTATTGTTAGGTTGTCCGGTGGGACGCTCCAAATATAGGCGAGGGAAAGGCAGGGAGGGATGTCTGATCTTTCCGAGTCGTTGTCTCATTTTCCCGAATTTCCCTTGGGAGCGTGCCGGGGTGTATGCGGTAAAGATGGCGGAATTGATGCGCGAGAACGGGGACGATTTTAAGCCGATCCCAGGTGACATGAGCTTTAAATAGCTGAGATGGTAAAGGAGAGGAGGAAAAGCGTATTAGTGGCTGCATTGATGCGCCGATCATGTTTTGAGATTTGCCAGTGACCATGCCTCGAATGAGTACTGAAAAAAATGATAAGATAGTTGAGTCGCCCAGAGGAAGGCATTCGGTTTGATAAGGCAACCGCGGCTATTCAAGGTGATATGCATCGATGGCGTTTCCAATGGACAAGGTCAGATCTGTTGGTTTTTGACTATCATAGTGGACCCATATTGATTTTCTTTTGGTAAGCCTGACTTCAGGAATCGCGGGGGAACTTCCCTGATACAGCGAGCGAATGTTGCGCACGACGTAAAAGTGTGGGTCGTCATTCAGTTGAACGTCAGCCCGAAGGTTTAAAGAAATGTGGCTATCGCCGAGGCGATAAGTAGGAAGGTAGATAGGAGAGCGAAAGGAGACTGATAATGAAGTTAGATAATATGCATTAATAACTTCTTAAGGGATGATTAGAATGAAATTAGAAATCGGCGGTATAAGTGTTTTCAATAGTTGCCAGGTAAGGGCATGCTGTTTGCTAATTGATAGCATATGAATAGGTTATCCTTTAAAGTTCTTTTGCTGATCGCAGGGACTTTGGTGCTGGTGGCAGGAGTGGGAATTTGTGCCTTTCGGCTGCATGATTTGTCGGTACGGCAAAAAGTTGTTAAGGAAGATTACAGCTTTGTCAACAACATCAGTTTTGGCGTCCTATCGGTGAACAAATGGCGCGATCTGATGGTGACCGCGATTTCACACCGGATAGAGAATTTCAATTTGTCGGCTGCAGAACGCGATTCGTTGGAAAAGGCGGTCGAGGGAATATTGAACGGTCTGGTGGATAAAGTCGACAGCCTGATGGATGCGCCGCAAAAATCGCTAGGCGGTAAGCTCCGAAAACTAGCCTATCACGCCTTTGTAAAGAAAGACGACATGCATAAAATGGTTCCTTCATTTTCGCGGAAGATCATGGCCGAGCTGATGCGGCCACGCAATAAGGATAAGCTGGCGTACCTGGCCAAAAGCAAGTTGGAGGACCTTGGACAGGACACATACGATAGCTCGCAGCTGGCGGAAACCTCCCGACTGGATTCTGTTTACAGGAAATATGGAGTTAAGGACGTCGATGGATTCGACAAATATGTGGCCGGTCATCTGGCAGATATCCAACGAAACTCATACAGGTATGCATATGCAATGCTGGGCCTGGTATTTATTGTGTTGATCATTTGGATTCCACTACGCCGATCTCAAACGCTTTTTGTTCCTTTATACCTTTTATCTATCCTGATGGCCCTGGTCCTTTTGGTGACAGGGATCACCAGCACCATGATCGAGATCGACGCCAGGATCAATTCACTGAGTTTTACCGTTATCGGCGAGACTGTCGCATTTAAAAACCAGGTTATCTTCTTCCAAAGCAAAAGCATCGTGGACGTCGTTAGGATACTGATCCAAACCGGCCGAACCGACTCAATTTTGGTCGGGATCCTTATATTAATGTTCAGCATTTTCTTTCCGGTGACCAAATTGCTGTCGGCCGGAATCTACCTGTTGTCCGGAAAATGGTCGAAGAACAGATTGATCAACTATTTCGCCTTTCACTCCGGAAAATGGAGCATGGCCGACGTGACGGTGGTCGCTATCTTTATGGCTTACATTGGTTTCAATGGCATTTTGGACGACCAGATGCGCTACCTCAATTTTAATTCCTCGGGCTTTACCAGTATCGCTACGAATCATACATCACTCCAGCCGGGATACATCGTTTTCGTCGGATTTGTACTTTTCGGCCTGCTGCTTTCTCAGCTGTTGCAACACAGGAAGAAGATGCCGGTACACTATTAGAAGGGGCCTGCCGGGAATGCTTTTTGCTTTTTTCTTTTTTATGAAAAAGGGATTCGAAGGAAAAGCTGGTTGTCATCACCGGGGCTTCTGCCGGTTTGGGTCGTGCAATTGTAAGAGCTTTCGCCCTCCAGGGCGCCAATATCGGGCTATTGGCAAGGGGCATCGATGGGCTCACGGCGGCCAAGAGAGAGGTGGAAGAATTGGGGAGTAAGGCAGTAGTCGTGCCGACGGACGTTGCTGATATGAAGCAAATGGAATCGGCTGCCGAGCGTGTCGAGATGGAGTTGGGGCCCATTGATATCTGGGTCAATAATGCCATGGTGAGCGTGTTCGGCCCGTTACAAAAAATGACAGCGGAGGAGTTCAGGCGGGTAACGGACGTCACCTATCTGGGGCAGGTATATGGAGCGATGGCGGCGCTGAAAAAGATGTCGCCACGCGGGCGGGGTAAAATCATTTTCATAGGATCCGCCCTGGCCTATCGCGGAATCCCCCTGCAATCTGCCTACTGTGGCGCAAAACATGGTATTCATGGCTTTTTCGAGTCGTTGCGTGCCGAATTGTTGCATGATAAAAGCGGGGTTAAGGTTTGCATGGTGCAAATGCCAGCTATGAATACCACACAGTTCGGATTTGTAAAGAGCTATCTTCCGAATAAGCCCAAGCCGATGGGTACGATCTATGAACCGGAGGCGGCGGCTAATGCGGTGCTCCATGCGGCTGCACACGATGGCAGGGAGATTTACTATGGTTATTCTACCTACGAGACCATCTTCGGCAATAAATTGGCACCTGGTTTCCTCGACCATCACCTGGCAGAAACGGGCTATGCAGGTCAACAGACGGATGAGCAAAAGGACCCGGACCAGGATAATAATCTTTGGAAGCCCTTACCGGGCGACCATGGCGCACGTGGACCGTTCTCAGGGGGCGCCCTTGATTACAGCCCGCTGTTCCGGATAAAGAGACACGCCGTTCTCATCGGTACGGGGCTCATGGCGGCGGTACTGGCCATTGCTTTTGCAGCGAATGTAAAAAAGGGATAGGGTAGCTACAAGACATATTTCTCAAAGAATTTACTGTGTGCCAGGTAGGGGAGCGCAGCAGCGCTAACGCCCAGGATCAACACAATACCCAAAAGCAATCCTTTGAATTCGGTGTTGACTGCGGCGTCCGCAAAACGATGGATGAACTCGGTGCGCCATGCGAACAGTAAAGTGATTCCCGAGAAACAAAGGGTAAATAGGATATCTTTTTTGCCGAACAAGGTTACAAAAGGGAATACAGCATGCCGATGAACAGCAGCAAAAGATTGACAGCAAAAATGAGAGAAGAAACGTTGATAAGGGCCGATGGCGTATAGCCAGTAGCGTCACGGTAGCCAATGTTATAGGCAAGACAGATCAAGGTGTCGATGATGCCAATGAACAAACCTGCTAACATGGCGTGACCAAACGGTGAGTCATTTTCGAAACTCATAATATGAAGAATTGAGGATGGATAATATGAGCAGTCAGAAACGGCTAAGAACCATAAAGTTTATAGAGTAACCTTGGAAAGAGATTAGAAAGGCATTATAATTTGATTAGAATATTGAATTCAGCCCCCGGGGCGATTAAACGATCTGGCACAGGAATTTCGGTTCATGAATAGCGATGAAAAAAATGATATCAATCACCCGGCGCCGGGGGCGCCGGGGAACTATTCACCCTGGACTTCAGGTGCAAAGACGGGTATAGGCCGCGCCGTAAATGCCGGATCGACGGTGAGCTTTACCGTTGGCAAGGGAGTGCTTAATGAAGTCTATTTTCCCCAGGAAGACATAGCTTGTCTACGTGAGTGCTTCTTTCTCGTAGCAGATGGCGACGGATACTTCTGCGATGAACGAAAGGCCGTGCGGGAGCTGGAAAAGACAAGAGGGCCGGGTATTCCTGCTTTCGTCATCCGGAACAAGTGCCCTTCCAATAGCTGGCAGTTGCGCAAGGAAATTGTCTCCGACCCGGGCCGGAATGCGGTTCTGCAGCGGGTTCGCTTCGGGGCATTCCGGGAAAGCCTGAAATTATATGTGTGCCTGACACCTCATCTGCATAATCAGGGTTCAGATAACGAGGGCTGGGTTGGGCAGTATAAAGGCATGGTTATGCTGTTTGCAGCAGCCGATGGACTTTGCCTGGCGATGGCATGCAGTACGGGTTGGGACCTGGCGACCGTTGGATTTATCGGGAAGTCCGACGGGTATTCCGATCTGCAGGAAAACAGAGAACTGACTCAGACATACGACTACGCCGGCCGCGGGAATATCCAGCTGTGTGCAGCGCCGGCAGCGGCGAGAGAGATCATTCTCTCCATCGGCTTTGGCATCACGCCGGAAGAGGCCGCTTTCCAGGCAAGGTCGAGCCTGCTTGCCGGATTCGGAACGATATGGGACCAATATTGCGGGGAATGGAAGGAGTGGCAAAAGATGATGAAAAGAAATTGGAAGGGTCGCGTGGCGGTCAGCCATTGGATCCCGGAAAGTCTTGCAGCATTGCGGATAGCGGAGAGCAGGAGGTATCCGGGAGGGATCATAGCCAGCCTGGCGATACCCTGGGGGCAATCGCATGGGGTGAACGGCGGCCTTGGCTATCACCTGGTCTGGCCGAGAGACCTTGTGGAGAGCGCCTGGGGATTTCTGGCGTTGGACGCTACAGAGGATGTGTTGCGAATTATCAATTATCTTTTTACGACACAGGATAGTGATGGGAAATGGTCACAGAATATGTGGCTCGACGGAAGGCCTTGCCTTGCCCGGCTTCAGATGGACCAGGTAGCCTTGCCGGTGCTCCTTCTGTATGCGTGCTTCCGTCGTGGCCTGCCAGGCCGGGGGCACCGGCGAAGGTATTTGCCCGGGTTGCGGCGGGCCGTGAATTTCCTGCTGGAGTTTGGTCCGGCCACTGAGGAGGACCGATGGGAACAGCAGAGCGGGCTTTCACCGTTTACGCTCGCGACGGAAGCTGGCGGCACTGGTGTCGGCGGCGGAATTGTTGGAGAGGGAGGGAGAAGACTCGTTGGCACGGCGTTGCCGGAAGACGGCGGACGACTGGAATGCGCAGATCGAGGCATGGACCTTCGTGGAAGATACGGATACCGCACGCCGGTACGGCGTGCGCGGATACTATGTCCGAGTGAATCCATCAATGGGGCCGGTACAGGCAGTAAAGGATCAATGCGTGAACATCAAACATCATCCGGAAGGCGACGGAGTAAAGGCCGTGAATGAAATAATATCGGTGGATGCGTTGGCGCTGGTGCGGTTCGGACTGCGCCGGGCCGATGATCCGCGCATTCTCGATACCCTGCGCGTGATCGATGGCGAATTGAGAAGGGACCTTCCTGGCGGGCCGAGCTGGCGCCGGTATACCTTTGACGGCTATGGAGAAAATGAATCAGGAGAGCCTTTCGAGCACATCGGAATTGGCCGATGCTGGCCGTTGCTCACCGGCGAGCGGGCCCACTATGAGATAGCCGCCGGCCATTTCGGGAAGGCGAAAGCGTTATTCAGAACGATGGAATCCTTCAGTCATAACGGATTGTTTCCCGAACAGGTTTGGGACGCGGACGACATCCCGGACAAAGGATTGTTCCATGGTCTATACACGGGCTCAGCGATGCCACTGACCTGGGCGCAGGCGGAGTATATCAAGCTGGCAGTTTCGCTGCGGCAGCGGCGGGTATTCGACCTGCCTTCGGCAGCTGCCAGGCGTTATCTTAAATAAGGAGCGGCGCCTATCCGATATTTATCGCACATATTTTTGCCAAAGGCCGTAGCGTTCCGTTATCCGGCCGCGCGGAATGGACAATAAGCAGATAAGAATACCTGTAGTTGTGCCGGTGAGCGAAAGTGGCAGACCGGCATTTACGAGCCAGGGAAGCAGCACAACGGCCAGTCCTCCCAGCCAATTGGCGAAGCGTACTACCCTGACCACTTCCCCCATGCTGATGACAGAACAAACGATCACCCAGGCTCCCGCTATATCAAAGATGTGTGCTGCCATGGTACGAATGGACACCTGCCAGAGCGCCGGTGCGAAAAGGAGGACGACGCCGAGAGTCGTTGTCAGGACGAGCGATATCGGAACACTCATGCCCCACACCGACGCATTGATGATCATGCCCGGCTGATGAGGAAACGAGAGGATCCCGGGCGATCGTTCGTCCTTGTTGTGTTCCGCAGGCTCACCGCCCAGCCAGAACACTCGCCAAAACGGTTCTCCTTCCTGGTAGCCTGCACCAGGTGCTGGCCCATGGCAATGACCTCATCCACCTCGAGCGGCAGCATCGGCAACATGATCGCGGCAGCCAGTAAGCACAACGTACACCAGGAACCGACAGCCACAGGTTGTGACATGACCAGAAAGATGTGCACGAGGCCGAGTGGTATGACAAGGATGCCGAAGAAGGTAACCATCCAGGGCATGGTGCGCCATCTGGCGGGACCACCCATCCAGCCCATGAGGAACTCGAATGTATAAGCAAATGCACCGAGAGCGCCGTCGGAAACGGGCCAGCTGAGCGACATCGACGAATTGAGCACCCGCCGGGTCTGCTCGTGGAAAAATGGATCCCAGACAGTATCGATGAACCCAAGCTGCCATGCACCAAGATAACGGGACACCATCCAGCCCGCAAAGCCCAGAACGATCATGATCCAGCGTTGCGCCCAGCTGGATGGATTGTAGCTCCACCCTGCCGGAACCTCAGAACCTGTCTTCATGAAAACCATCATATTGGGCATACCCGGCATTAGCACGGAAAGCGAGATAACCAGGACGCCAACCAACGTGTCGTTGACATAGATCATCGCAGAGGGAGCCCAGAACAGGAGGGGCGCTGCGTTCAGCCACACGCCGACCAGGCAGCAAAGCCAAAGACTGACGGGCCGGTTGGGACTGAGCGACCGTGTGCCGAATATCAAGAGGATGATACCGCAAATCCTGTCCGACCATTTACACGCGGCTATCCTTGTGGAATAATCGAGCCAAAGCGAGCGTGTCTCGTTGATCGTCGACAGGCCTTTTTCATAACTAAAGGTCGCCGGCATCAACAACAACCAGCAACCAAGGATGACGAGCATCCAATACATCCAGAGCGTCTGTTCATGATGCATGTGCAGTTGGCTGCTGGTATCCATTTGCTGATCGTCTGCTTGCTGTTTCATAGATAAATTCCTGCAATAGCTGTTCCGTCGCATTGGGGAGGGTCCGCTACATCCGCAATTAATTCCACGCCACAATTTTCTAATGAGATTTTAATGCGCCCGGCAGTCAGCGTTGATATTTCGTGATAGGTAGCAATTGCAAATGCAATAGGCATGATGGCACAATTATTTCGGCGGTTTCGCTGTTTTCTCACACCTTATAAATCTCTCGATATGGCGGAGCAAGTCAGCGACTTCCTTATTGATCGTCTTCATCAGTGGGGTATCAGCCGCATATTTGGTTTTCCCGGTGACGGAATCAATGGTTTGATGGGTGCGCTTAACCGGGCAGAAGGCAAAATGGAATTCATCCAGGTGCGTCATGAGGAAATGGCGGCCTTCATGGCCTGCGGGCACGCCAAGTTCACCGGGGAGGTCGGGGTCTGTATGGCGACGTCCGGGCCGGGCGCGATACATCTTCTCAACGGGCTGTACGACGCTAAAATGGATCATCAGCCGGTGGTGGCGATAGTCGGGCAGCAGGCGCGGATGGCGATGGGCGGCAGCTATCAGCAGGAAGTAGATCTCCTCTCCCTTTATAAAGATGTAGCGCATGAATACGTGCATATGATCACATCGCCTGCGCAGGCGAGGCATGTGATCGATCGTGCAGTGCGTATTGCAAAGGCTGAAAGGACGGTGACCTGTATAATAGTTCCAAACGATGTGCAGGAGCTGAAGGCTGCTCAACCGCCCATGAAGCATGGCAGCGTACGTACCGGAGTAGGTCATGCAAAATTGAGCATGATACCGCCGGCGTCTGAATTGCAAAGGGCTGCGGATATTCTCAACGCAGGTAAAAAAGTTGCGATCCTCGTCGGCGCGGGTGCTTTACAGGCGGCCGATGAGGTGATGGATATCGCCGAAGCGCTGGGGGCAGGCGTTGCCAAAGCTTTGTTAGGCAGGGCTGTACTACCGGACGACCTGCCCTATGTGACGGGATCGATCGGGTTGCTGGGGACGAGACCGAGCTGGGAGCTGATGCGTGACTGTGATACGCTGCTGATGATCGGCAGCAGCTTCCCGTACAGTGAGTTTCTGCCAGAGGATGGCCAGGCGAGAGGTGTGCAGATCGATATCGATGCCAAAATGCTGAGTCTTCGTTATCCGATGGAAGTGAACCTGATCGGCGATAGCAGGGAAACGCTGCAGGCGCTGCTGCCCCTGATCGAACATAAAGAGGATCGGGCATGGAGAAAGACCATCGAAGAGAATATACGCGATTGGTGGAAGGTGGTGGAGGCCAGGGCCATGAATGATGCTAAGCCGATCAATCCCCAGCGCGTATTTTGGGAGCTTTCCCCGCTGCTGCCGGACAACTGTATCCTGACCTCGGATTCAGGATCCTCCGCCAACTGGTTCGCGAGGAACCTAAAGATCAGAAAGGGTATGATGGCGACGCTTTCGGGTAATCTTGCCACCATGTGTCCGGGTGTACCCTATGCCATTGCCGCCAAATTCGCCTGGCCGGACAGAGTGGCCATTGCGCTGGTAGGCGATGGCGCTATGCAGATGCTGGGCAACAACGGGCTGATCACGATAGCAAAATACTGGCAGCAGTGGAGCGATCCGCGGCTGGTCATACTCGTCCTGAACAATGGCGATCTGAATCAAGTGACCTGGGAACAGCGCGTTATGGTAGGGGATCCGAAATTCGAGGCGTCGCAGAATATTCCCGACTTTCCCTATGCCCGTTATGCGGAGATACTCGATCTGAAGGGGGTAAAGGTCGACCGCGCGGATCAGCTGTCGGATGCCTGGAAGGAGGTGTTGTCGGCCAACCGGCCGGCAGTCCTGGAAGTGCTTGTCGATCCCGATGTTCCGACAACTCCACCGCATATCACCTTCGATCAGATGGTGAAGTTTAGCAAGACATTATGGAAGGGCGATCCGGATGAATCGGGGATTATAAAAGGTGCTTTCCGGGATATTCTTGAAAATATTCTTCCTCATAAAGCGTAATGCCGATGCCGGATGCGATACAGAATATGGTTATCTCCGCCTACCGCATTCCCACCGAATCTTTGGAATCGGATGGCACGCTGGAATGGGATAGCACAACGTTGGTGCTTGTTGAAGTGGAAGGATGTGGTAATAAAGGGCTTGGTTATACCTATGGAGATGCGTGCATCGGCGATTTCATCGACAGACGGTTGAAGCCCCGCGTCATCGGAAAACATCCTTTCGATATCGGTGGTATCGTGGCGGACTTATCGGCGTCGGTCCGTAATGAAGGACAACCGGGGCTGAGCCGAATGGCCATTTCCGCTGTTGATTCGGCTCTATGGGACATCAAGGCAAAGATACTGGGCCTCCCGCTTTGCAGGTTGATCGGCATGGTGAGAGAGCAGGCAATGGTGTACGCCAGCGGTGGTTTCACTTCGTATACCGATGAAAGGCTGGCCGGCCAGCTGGGAGAGTGGGCGAGCGAAGGCTTTCAGTACGTAAAGATGAAGGTTGGTCGCCAGCCGGAGTCGGACGTTTGCCGCGTGGGAAGAGCCCGGGAAGCCATCGGACCGAATGTCAGCCTTTTCATCGACGCAAACGGCGCCTATCAGAAGAGGACGGCGATGGAACAGGCGTATCAGTTTGCGCGGTACAGTGTTTCCTGGTTCGAGGAGCCGGTATCGTCAGATGACCTTGCAGGGCTTCGGGAAATGCGGGAGAACGCTCCCGCTGCAATGAGAGTCGCGGCGGGAGAATATGCCTATACCGGGGACGACTTTCTGCGTCTTCTACAGACGCAGGCCGTGGACGTGCTGCAGGCCGATGCGACCCGGTGCGGCGGGATTACAGGGCTGCTGGAGGCCGGATGCCTCTCTGAAGCTTTTCATACGCCCTTCTCCTTTCATTGCGCGCCAGCATTGCATTTACATGCGGCCTTGTGTATTCCGGCCTTTTTTATCGGCGAATTCTTTTATGATCATGTACGGATAGAGCGACTGTTGTTCGATGGGGCAGGAAGTCCGGTAAAGGGTATGTTGTCGCCCGACCTGTCGTCGCCAGGACTCGGATTGACCTTTAAGACTCAGGACGCCGCCGCGTACAGAATAAAATAAACTACAATATATGTCCACTTCTTCTCTGGAGAAAGAGCTGCAGGAATGTATAAAGGGCGAAGTGAGGTTCGACACAGGTAGCCGGGCAGCCTATGCCACGGACGGTTCCAATTACCGGCAGGTACCTATCGGAGTTGTTTTACCGAAGTCGAAAGAAGATATTCTCTTGACCGTGCAGGTATGCCGCAAACATGGTGTACCCATCCTGTCCCGTGGCGGCGGGACAAGCCTGGCGGGACAGTGCTGCAACGTAGCCGTTGTTATGGACATGTCCAAATACTACAACCAGGTATTGCAGATCGAGGCAGACCGGCAGCTTGTCAGGGTGCAGCCGGGCATTGTGCTGGATACAATGAAGAAGCAAACCGAGAAAGAGCATGAGCTGACGTTCGGACCAGACCCGGCAACCCACAGTCATTGCACCATTGGCGGCATGATGGGGAATAACTCCTGTGGTGCACATTCAGTGATGGCGGAGAATTTTGGACCGGGTTCCCGGGTATCCGATAATACCGATCGGCTAACGCTGCTGACCTACGACGGGCTTATCATGGATGTCGGTCCTACCTCCGAGGAAGAGTTGACGGCCTATATCGCGGAAGGCGGACGAAAAGGAGAGATCTACCGGCGACTGAAAGAGCTGAGGGATAAATATGCTTCCCTGATCCGCGAACGTTTTCCGCAGATTCCCCGGCGAGTATCGGGATACAACCTGGACGAGCTGCTGCCGGAAAAAGGTTTCAATGTTGCCCGCGCGCTCGTGGGCACGGAAGGCACTTGTGTGGTCATCCTGGACGCCACCTTGAAGCTGATGCCGCGGCCGAAAGCCCGGAGCCTGCTGGTGCTGGGTTATCCCGATGTGTACAGTGCGGGACGGCATGCGCCGGTGGCTATGCGGCATAAGCCGATCGCCTTGGAAGGCATCGATGACCAGCTACTGGATTTTATGGAGAAAAAGGACTTCATACCAAAGACCTTACGCTATTGCCTGACGGCAAGGGCTGGTTGCTGGTGGAATTCAGCGGCAATACGAAGCAGCAAGCGGACGAAAAGGCGCACGGACTGATGGCCGAACTGGCAAAAGAGAATGAGCATCCTGCTATGAAATTATTCGATGATCCTGCACAGGAGAAGCTGCTGTGGGAGATCCGCGAGTCCGGACTTGGCGCGACCGCGTTCGTGCCGGGAATGAAGCTTGCCTGGCCAGGCTGGGAGGATTCCGCGGTACATCCCGATAACGTCGGTGATTATTTGCAGGATCTGCGGAAGCTGTTCGATAAATTCGGCTATAAAGCGTCGTTATATGGACATTTTGGTCAGGGCTGCATTCATTGCCGGATCGACTTTGATCTGTTCACAAAAGAGGGACTTGAGACATACCGGGCTTTTACGAAGGAGGCGGCTGCACTGGTGGTAAAATACAAGGGATCGCTGTCCGGCGAACATGGCGATGGCCAGGCACGCGCGGACCTGCTGGAGATGATGTATGGAGCGCAGCTGATGGAAGCGTTCCGGGAATTCAAGCGGATCTGGGATCCGCAATGGAAAATGAATCCCGGAAAGGTAATCGACGCCTATGGCCAGACGGCTCATCTGCGCCTTGGTACCGACTACGCACCTCCGGCGTTGTCCACTCATTTTAGCTTCGAAGAAGATGAGGGAAGTTTTGCCCATGCTACGCTTCGCTGCGTAGGAGTAGGAAAATGCCGCCGCCAGGAATCAGGCACCATGTGTCCGAGCTATATGGTGACGCGCGAAGAAGAGCATTCGACGAGGGGAAGAACGCACCTATTGTTCGAGATGCTCCGTGGGGAAGAAATAAAGGCCGGATGGAAGAGCAGAGAGGTAAAGAACGCATTGGACCTTTGCCTGGCCTGCAAGGGATGCAAGGGAGAATGCCCTGTGAACGTAGATATGGCGACCTATAAGTCCGAATTTCTTTCCCATTACTACAAGGGGCGGCTGAGACCACGTTCCGCATATGCCTTTGGATGGATATACTGGTGGGCGCGGGCGGCAGCTTTCACACCGCGGGTGGTGAATTTTTTCACTCGCAACCCTATCACCGGGCCGATCGCGAAAAAGCTTGCTGGGGTCGACCAAAAACGGACTATTCCCGCCTTTGCCCGGCTGACTTTCCGGGACTGGTTCGGGACGCGAGCCCTCTCTTTGCCGAGCGGCGCCGGCAACGCGGAGCGGCCTAAAGTGATCCTGTGGGCAGACACATTTAATAACTTCTTTCTGCCCGAGACGCTCGTCGCGGCAACGGAAGTGCTGGAAGCTGCGGGATTCCGGGTGGTGGTTCCGCGGCAGATGCTGTGCTGCGGACGGCCGCTGTATGATTTTGGAATGCTGACGACCGCCAAACGCCTGTTAAAGGAGATCCTGTCCGCGCTGAGAGAAGAGATTCGCGATGGAGTGCCGATCGTTGGCCTGGAGCCCAGTTGCGTAGCTGTCTTTCGGGACGAGCTGACGGGCCTGATTCCGCATGACGAAGATGCCAGACGGCTGAAGCAGCAGGTTTTCACGTTGGCGGAATTTCTGATAAAAAAGGCTCCGGATTTTGCGGTGCCGCATCTTCCCGCCAGGGCGCTTGTACATGTTCATTGTCATCACAAGTCAGTGCTGGGGAAAGAAAGCGAAGAAGCGCTGTTCAACAGGATGAAGCTCGACCATACCGTGCTGGATTCCGGCTGCTGTGGCATGGCGGGCTATTTCGGGTACGAGTCGGGCAAACATTATGAGGTCGGTTTGGCAGCGGGCGAGCGAGTATTGCTGCCTGCCGTTCGCCAGGCCGATGCAGCAACGATAATTATCGCAGACGGATTCAGCTGCCGGGAGCAGATCGAACAGGGCACGGATCGCAAGGGACTGCATACGGCCCAGGTACTGCAAATGGCGTTGAGGCAGGAGAGCGGCCATCTGCGTTATCCGGAGGAAAAATATGTCGATGCGATGAAGCTGAGGGATCCGAAGGCGCGGAAAAAGACGACGCTCGTTCTGGTGGCCGTCGGAGCGATCGCATTGACGGCGCTGCTGGTGGTGGGTCGGAAACGGAATTAATTTAGAATATAATATAAATCCAGTGTTATGCAGGTAGGCAAGAAAATATGGGCTATTGCGGAAGGTTATATCCCGGGATGGAGCCACGGCCCGGCCCCGGTCCTGACAAGCCACGAGGCGGCATGCATACTGAATGCAGGAGACAAAGAAGCGAATATCTCGCTGACGATCTATTTTGCCGACCGCCCTCCGGCTGGCCCTTACAGGATACAGGTTGCGGCTGAACGGACGCTGCACCTCCGGTTCAACGACCTTTCGGACCCGGAAAAGATCCCTGTGGAGACGCCGTATTCAAGCCTGCTTATTTCCGACGTACCGGTCGTCATCCAGTTCACGCGGCTGGATTCGCGCCAGGAGGCTAACGCGCTGGTAACGACTATTGCCTATGCCGAGTGACGAGACCATATGGTATCTTATGAATATCCCTTTGCCGCCCATGTTCCATCCTTCGTCGCCGGAAGGAAGTCTCATCGGTAAGTTGGGAAATGGATTTTTGATCGCGGCCACCGCCGTGACAATACTGGTCATCGGATTGACCATCGGGATCATCCGGAAATACCGGCAGTCGAAAAATGACGGCGAGCCGTCGCAAACACCCGGGAACCGCCGGCTTGAGATACCCATGATCGGGGTGCCGCTGTTACTGGTAACTGTTTTCTTTGCCTGGTCCATGCGCACGATGAATGCGGTCCAGCCCGGTGCCGGGGACCATCCACCGGACGTGATCATCACGGGTCATCAGTGGTATTGGGAAGTAGTTTACCCTTCAGCATCGGTGATCACGGCTAACGAAGTCCATTTACCCGTCGGCCGGAGGCTGTTATTGCAATTGAATAGCGGCGATGTGATTCATGACTGGTGGGTGCCTGCCCTTGGAGGAAAAATGGATATGATCCCCGGAACCGACAACCATCTGTGGCTTACCATCCGGGATACGGGCGTCTTTGATGGGGCGTGCAGTGAATTCTGCGGGCAGCAGCACGCCTGGATGCGGATAAAGGTGATCGCCCAGCCTCCTGAGCAATTCGATCGCTGGCTGGCTTCACAATCCGCGCCGGCGCAGGCGCCCGCGGGCCGGTTCGCCGGCTTCGGGCAGTCGTTGTTCCTGTCGGCCTCCTGTGCGAGCTGTCACCGGATAAAAGGGACCGGCGCCAACGGCCGGGCTGGACCTGATCTTACGCATTTGGCTGAACGGGGCACACTGCTGGCAGGAAGAATGGTCAACGATTCGGCGAACCTCGTCGCATGGTTGACCGATCCTCAGAAGATCAAACCCGGCGCCCGGATGCCGCGATTTATCCTGGCCCGGGACAGCATTGACGCGTTGGCTGCCTATTTAACTCATTTACAATAAGCGATGATCAGTGAATCTACACCGGCTCCCGAACGATCGATCCCGGATCTTAGCATCAGCAGCTCTCAGGGGCTGCTGCAATGGCTGTCTTCCGTCGACCACAAGCAAATTGGCATTCTCTACCTTTGGTTGTCAGCCCTATTCCTTTTGCTGGGCGGCGCAGCGATCCTGCTGGTTCGCACGCAGCTGATCGTGCCGGACAATCATTTTCTTTCTCCGGAAGCTTATAATCAGCTATTCACAATGCATGGGACGACCATGATCTTTTTCGTGCTGACGCCGGCGATCTTCGGCTTCTCCACTTATCTCATTCCCCTGATGATCGGTGCGAACGATATGGCTTTCCCCCGGCTGAACGCATTCAGTCTATGGATAACATTTTTCGGAGGCTGTCTGTTATATTTCAGCTTTCTGGCAGGTGGTGCACCTGACGCCGGATGGTTTAACTACGCTCCATTGAACGAGTATAATTATTCCTCTTCGCAGGGCATCGATTATTACTGTATAGGACTGCTTCTTGGTGGGATCGGAACCGTCTCCGCCTCGATCAATTTTATCGTCACTATTCTTTGCGGACGGATTCCTTCAATGGGGTTACGGAGGCTTCCACTATTTGTATGGATGGTGCTGATCAACTCCTTCCTGGTGATCGCCTCATTCCCTTCTCTCAATGCGGCGCTTGTCATGCTATTGCTGGACCGGCAACTGCATGCGCACTTTTTGACCTGACCGGCGGCGGGTCTGCCATTCTCTGGCAGCACCTTTTCTGGCTTTTTGGGCATCCGGAAGTCTATATTCTCATCCTGCCGGTATTCGGGATCTTTTCGGAAGTGTTCCCCGTCTTCAGCAGGCGGCCCATTTTTGGATATGGCACCCTGGTCGGCTCGGGCATCGCCATTGCGCTGCTGGCATTCGGAGTGTGGGTACACCATATGTTTGCCACCGGCCTGGGAAATACGGTAAATGGCTTTTTTCAGCCAGCAGCCTGGTCATCGGGGTGCCGACAGGGGTGAAGATCTTTAACTGGCTGGCGACCATGCACCGGGGAAGTATCCGCATGACCGTACCGATGCTTTTTGCCATCGCCTTCCTTATCGAGTTCACCATCGGCGGCCTCAGCGGTATATCGTTTGCCCTGGCGCCGATCGACTGGCAGTTGACGGACACTTATTATGTCGTGGCCCACCTGCATTTTGTTTTTATCGGCGGCTCGCTGTTCGGCCTATTTTCCGGACTCTTTTACTGGCTGCCGAAGATCAGCGGCCGCCGACCGGATCAGCGGTTATCGAAGTTGTTTTTCTGGCTGTTCGTCATCGGTTTTAACCTGACCTTTTTGATCCAGCACGCGCTGGGCGCAATGGGAATGCCGAGAAGGGTATACACCTACCCGGACCTTCCGGGCTGGGCGATCGCCAACCAAATTTCAACGATAGGTGGTTATCTGATGGCGGCATCAGTGGCCTTGCTTGTGTACGTCATCATTAACTGCATTCGTAGGGGAGCGGCAGCAGGCGATGATCCATGGGACGCAAATACCCTCGAATGGACAACGGCTTCCCCGCCCCCGTTGAGGAATTTTACCACAGTGATACCGGTCAGGAGCAATCGCCCATTCAGGGATTACAAGCGGCCGCAGGACGCCCCGAAAGATCGGGTCGGGGCGGCAGCCGTACGGCGCATAGAGGCTTATCCGCTGATGATGCGGCTGGTGATAGGAACGGAAGCGGTCTTCTTTGTCTGTCTGATCATGGCCTATGTCTATTTTGGCTTTGACCCCGGCTATGGCGGTGCACCTTCAATGATGCTGGATATACGGTCTGCGACCATATTCAGCCTGTTGCTGTGGTCGAGCAGCTTCACCTGGTGGCGGGCGGAACGGGGATTTGCGGTGAAGAGCAATCGGCGGGGGATGGCCTGGTTGTTATCGACAATCGGCCTCGCACTGGTATTTATAGTTGGACAGGCAAAAGAATACGTCCGTTTGTTACATCAACGACACGTGACATTGAGCAGCGGGATCTTTGGATCGACTTTTTTACGCTGACCGGATTTCACGGGTTGCATGTACTGGTTGGCATAGTACTAATGATCATTGTGCTGCGCCGGGTAAGAAGACGGCCTGCGTTTGCTGTCTCGTCGCCTGCGATCCGGTCGATCGGCATTTATTGGCATTTCGTGGACGCCGTATGGCTGATCGTTTTTCTGGTAGTATACCTTGCCCCTCATCTTTCAAAACAAATGCAATGATAGCCGATTATCCGATGAGCATGCACATGGTCCTTGACATTCTGCTAATGTTGGTCTGCGGCCCGTTGCTGGTCGCTGGTCTTCCCTATCGCCCGGGCCGTCGCGAGCGGATGCGCCTGTTTTGCAGATTCCTGTCGCGACATGCGTGGCTGGGTTGGATGGGCGGAACCATCACGATGTGGTTTTGGCATATTCCGGCGATACATCAATGGACGATGACAGCGGAACACAGCTATAGTTATTTACCTCTCGTCCGGGCGCCGGCGCTGCTTGCAGGCGGGATGCTATTCGGCCGGCCACTCGTCGGACCGGAAGCTCAATTCAGGATCGACCCGCTGTCGGGGGTCATCTATCTGGCAACGGCCTGCGTCAGTTGCTCGATCATGGGCTTGCTGATGACTTTTGCACCGAAGGAGGTCTACCAGGATATGACAAGACAAGACATACAAAACCGCAGGGCTGCTGATGTGGGTGCCCGGCTGCGGCATCTATCTCATAGGTTGTCTGCTCCTGATGAGACGATGGCTTCGGCAGGAACCCGACCCTACCTCTTATACATAAATTGACGGACTATGACATACGAAAAAGGATCAGAAAATAAAATTCCAGCTATAACCGAAGACCAGGAAAAAGCTTTACCGGAAGAGCTGCCCCGACCGGTATACTGGCCTTTTTTCTGGCAATGGGAACGGCATTTATTTTTTGGGGGTTGCTTACGATGTGGGTGATACTCGTCGCGGGCAGCGGGATCGCCATTGTCGCCCTGGCGGGATGGATCAAAATACTCAACCATGAAAAAAATTGAGGACGGAGAGACGCGAAGAAGGTTCCTGGTAAGGCTGGCCCTCGGACTGAGCGGCCTTTCCGCCATTGCTGCGGGATTGCCTGTACTGGCGTCCTTTTTGCACCCCTGCTGGTAAAGGCGCCGCCTCTCTGGCGGGCAGTTGCCGACCTGGATAGCTTCATGATTGGGACTACGCGGCTCGTCAGCTTTGAGAATGCCGATCCCGAAGCCTGGTCAGGCAGAACAGCGCGCACCGCCGCATGGCTCAGGCGCGACGGGGAACATTCTTTTATCGCATTTTCGGCTAACTGTACCCACCTCGGATGTCCGGTCAGATGGGAAGAGCAAGCCAGGCTGTTCATGTGCCCCTGCCATGGCGGGGCCTATTACCCTGACGGGACCGTAGCCGCCGGACCGCCTCCAAAGCCGCTGACTCGCTACCCGGTTCGGAGAAAGAATGGAAAGATCGAGATATTAACTTCTCCCTTGCCGATAACGACGATTGGAGACTAAAGCCTCTCGTATGCCGATCATAAAAAAAATAGCAGAATGGCTGGAAGACAGGACGGGGATAGGAGATGCCATCCGTCGCCTTGCAAAGCATCCCGTGCCCCCGGGTTCGAAGTGGGCCTATGTCTTTGGCAGCGCTACTTTATTTTGTTTGGTGTTGCAGGTAATCACAGGTGTCGCCCTTTCCCTGATGTATCAGCCTTCGTCGTCGGACGCCTATCGGTCGTTGCAGTTCATTACCGACGAGGCCCGGTTCGGGCGACTGTTGCGGGGAATCCATTATTTTGGGGCTTCGGGGATGATCGTGATGGTCGGGGCCCACATGATCCGGGTATATATCATGGCTGCCTATAAGTACCCGAGAGAGATGACCTGGGTAACGGGTGTTTTTCTTTTTATCCTGACAGTAGCTATGGGATTCACGGGGCAGCTGCTGCGCTGGGATTCCAATGGAGTATGGTCTTCCGTAGTAGCGGCCGAGCAGTTGGGCAGGATACCATTGATCGGCAGACCCGCTGCCCGCCTATTGCTGGGTGGCGATACGTTGGGAAGTCATTCGCTGAGCCGATTTTTCGCCTACCATGTGTTCATTGTTCCGGCCTTTATTTTCCTGCTGGTAGGATTTCATCTTTTTCTCGTCCTCCGCAACGGGATATCTGAACCGCCGAAGGCGGAGCGGCCGGTTGACAAGCGAACCTATCGACAATGGTATAAGGATATGCTGGCGAAGGAGGGGTTCCTTTTTGGCCTTATGCCGCCTGGCGCGACCTGATCTTCGGTGCGCTGACAGTAACGGCGATCCTTTTGCTGGCGACAGTTGCCGGACCACCGCACTTGACCGAACCGCCTGATCCTTCGCTCGTTCATTCAACGCCGAGGCCCGACTGGTATATGCTGGCGATCTTTTCACTGTTTGCGCTGATGCCACACCGGATCGAATCCTATGCTATCGTTATAGGGCCTGTGCTGACGGTGATCCTCTTGTTTTCAGTTCCATTCTTTTCGAGCAAGGGTGAACGAAGCCCTATCCGCCGTCCATGGGCGATGTTCGGATCGATATGTGTGGTGGTATTCGTGTTCGGACTATTTCTGACAGGCCTGCGTTCGCCATGGTCACCTGCCTTCAATTCCCGGCCGCTGCCAGCTACGGTGGTTCGATCGGAAGATACACTGGCCATCCGGGGCGCGGTCCTCTTTTACCAGAAGGCTTGCCTCTACTGTCATAAGATCGAGGGTTACGGGGGAGCCACCGGGCCGGACCTGTCGAGAGCGGCGCTGAGGTTGTCGGCAGACCAGATGGCGCTTCGTGTGAGTCAATGGTGGCCGGAATATGCCGGCCTATGGAGGATTGATGAATAAGCAGGACCTGGCAGCAGTGGTTTCTTTTTTGGAGACAAGAAAGTAGGAATGACTCGCTCGAAGATCGACTAAAGACCAACCGTCATCTGCAAAATTTAATCATTATATTAGATATATTTACAATAATTATTGTAAAATAACAATAGCAATGATGATTCATTTCCGGCTATTATCGGTGTGTCTTTGTATGCTTGGAGTCCTCCATCTTATGGGACAAGGCCATCAGAAAGACTCTTTGCCGGGGGATTTGCTGCACAAGGACAGTATTCATATTATCGAAAACCTCCTTATCCAGCAGCAAGACCTGTTGAAGGCGGATTCTGCACTTAGAGTTCAACTCGAAGCGGAATTAAAGAAAGGCGCAGGCAACCAGTCGAAAACACGCGACCTTCAGAGCCAGTTAGCCCGTATTCTCAGCAACGATTCCATGAAGCGACTTGGTCAGCTACAGCAAATCCAGGCGTTAAAAAAATATGCCGAGGGCCATCCGGTCGTTCTTAATGAGGACACGTTATTCCTGTTGTATACAAAAATGGGATCTTTTGGGGCGGCTGAGAGGGCCGCGGCAATATCCGGCAGAATTTCAAAATTATATAGAGATTACAGTTTCAAGGCGGATTCTTTGAATTTATTAAGTACCGGGAACGGCTTCGACATTACGTATAAAAATGATCTTACGATCATGAGTGTTTCCCAGCTGGATGCGCTATGGTTCGGTTTTAGTGCAGACTCTTTGGCTTCGGCTTACCGAAAGACTATTGCAACCGAAATACTGAAACAAAAGAAGGAGAACAACCTGTATAACTGGCTCAGGAGGATTGGGTGGATGGCATTGATCCTGGTGTCGCTATCGGTGTTTATTTTCTTGATCAACAGACTGTATAGGCGGTCTGTCCATGTCATACGGGCCAACCGGGAAAGACTGGCTCACGGTCTGACCTTCCGCAAATACCGGTTGGTCACGCCCGAAAAATTGGAACATTTTCTGATCAGGGCCAGCTCCGTCGCCCGATTTATTATTATTGTTCTTGCCGCCTATATTGCCCTGCTGCTTGTATCCGGAATATTTACTGCTACCGAGAAATGGACGGCGACCCTGCTAGGATGGATATTGACACCCGCGAGGTCCGTCCTGCACAGCATAGTGCATTTTCTTCCAAATTTGTTTACGATCATTGTCATTTATTTTATTTTCCGGTACGTCATAAAAGGCATACATTATCTGTCCGGCGAAGTTGGGAAGGGTCATATGCAGATATCTGGGTTCCATCCTGAGTGGGCACAGCCAACATTCAATATCATAAAATTCTTGTTATATGCCTTCATGGCTGTGTTGATCTTTCCCTACCTACCCGGATCGGCGTCCCCTGCGTTTAAGGGCGTTTCTGTTTTTCTGGGAGTACTCGTATCCCTGGGCTCTTCTTCTGCAATCAATAATATTGTGGCGGGACTTGTTATAACCTATATGCGACCCTTCCATGTAGGGGACAGAGTACAGATAGGGGACGTGACGGGCGATGTGATTGAAAAGACTATGCTCGTGATCAGGATAAGGACGATTAAGAATGAAGATGTCACGGTACCAAATTCCGCTGTTTTATCCACCAGCAGCATCAATTTTTCGTCGTGCACGAAACCGACGGACACTGGGTTGATTCTCCATTCAACGGTTACCATCGGATATGACACCCCGTGGAAAAAATTCACGATGCTCTCATTGAGGCTGCCAAAAGGACGGAAATGACTGAAAAAACGCCCGAGCCATTTGTCCTTCAAACGAGTCTGGATGATTTTTATGTATCTTATCAAATAAATGTTTATACTAAAGAAGCCAACAGTCAGGCAAAGATCTATTCCAGTCTGCATCAAAATATTCAGGATGCATGCAACGAAGCAGGTATCGAAATCATGTCGCCACACTACAATGCGATGAGGGATGGGAACGCCACGACAATTCCTGAGGACTATTTGCCAAAAGACTATAAGGCGCCTCCATTTGCGTTCAGGCAACAGGATAACAAGCAAGAATAAACACTGTAAATTTTATTGCACGGCACTGAGATGACTTATCGAGCCGATTAGTGTTACCTTTGGCGTAACTCCAAACGTTGCCTATGCAAAAGAAAAGACTGATCATTGTTTCAAACCGTCTTCCGGTTACAGTAGAACATAATGATAGCGGTTATATTACCAGGCCCTCGTCGGGCGGCCTGGTATCTGCCATTACAAGCTATTTGAATAAAGATGGCAAAGCTGTTTTTTCGGAAGCCATCTGGGCCGGCGTGCCCGGCGTCAGCGAAAAAGTCTGGAATATTGCCGCGAACCAGATGACCACGAATCTGTACGGACTGGTCCCCATATTTATAAACTGGAAAATATACGAATTGTATTACAATGGATTTTCCAACTCGGTGTTATGGCCTTTATTTCATTATTTTCCATCCTATGTAGATTATAATCAATCATATTATAAAGCGTATCTCGACGTTAATGAAACGTTTGCGAATATATTGTCCGCTCACCTCAGGAAAGACGACGTTGTGTGGATTCAGGATTATCACCTGCTCCCACTGGCCGGAATGCTTCGGAAAAAGTTCCCAAAACTGACGATTGGTTTTTTTTCTGCATGTCCCCTTTCCATCGTATGAGTTGTTCCGGCTCATTCCGAAACAATGGCAAAAGGATATTCTGACGGGAGTGATGGGAGCGGATTTGATCGGCTTCCATACAATAGATTACGCATCGCATTTTCTTTCATCAGTGGAAGAAGTGTTGAAGGTGGAACATGATGGCCAGTTTCTTGCCTGGGACAATCGGAAGATAAAAGCGGATGCATTCCCGATCAGCATAGACTATAACCTTTTTCATGACGCTTATGACGATCCGATGGTATCAGAGGCGAGGGAAAAATATGTCGAGCTGAAAGGTGGAAAAAAGATGATATTTTCGGTGGACAGGCTTGATTATACAAAGGGAGTAGCCAACCGCCTAAAGGGGTTTCAACAATTTATCTCGAATTACCCTGAGTATCTGGAAAAGGTGATCTTTGTACTGGTTATCGTTCCTTCCCGGGACTCGGTCGTAAAATATGCTGAAAGAAAAAAGATTATAGATGAATCCGTTGGTAATTTAAACAGCGGTCTTGGAAATGTCGTTTGGCAGCCTATTATTTACAAGTATGGTCACTTGGATTTCAACGAACTGATTGCGCTATATACAGCCTGCGATCTTGCCCTTATCACACCATTGAGAGACGGAATGAACCTGGTTGCCAAGGAATTTGTTGCGAGCAGAAAGGATTTGAGCGGCGTGCTTGTATTAAGCGAAATGGCAGGTGCCGCCCACGAATTGACAGAGGCATTATTGATCAATCCCAATGACGTAATTGAAATAGCGTCGGCCATAAAGGCGGGTCTTGAAATGAGCCAACGAGATCAAGGCGAACGTTTGCAGGAGATGCAAGATCGGATCAGTCACTATGATGTATATGTATGGGCCACCGATTTTTTCAATGAATTGAAGGCCGTAAAGGACGTTCAGCTGAGTTTGAGATCAAATTTCTGGATAACGTCACAAAGGTCGAGCTGCTAAACAAATATTCCAACGCCGCCAGGCGGATCATTCTGCTGGATTATGATGGCACGCTTGTGCCGTTTTCTAAACTGCCATCCACGGCTATTCCGGGAGCTGAAATGCTGGAAACCCTGAGTAAGATTGCTGACAATCCATTAAATGAAGTATTTATCGTGAGCGGAAGGGATAGCCAGACTTTGGAGAAGTGGTTTTCTCAGATCCCTGTAGGATTGATTGCAGAACATGGTGCAAAAAATTCGAAAAAAAGCGGCGAATGGGTTACTGAATCTACCGCCCTTGCCGAAGATTGGAAGCAAAAAATTGAAAAGATAATGGCTGAGTATGTCAATAAGTGTCCGCATTCTTTTATTGAGAAAAGGAATTCTCCATTGCCTGGCATTATCGGAATGCCGACTCTCGGCGATGGTATCATAAGAGCAAAAGAGCTGTGTGATGACCTTTCGAAGTTTGCTTCGCACCATTCTCTGAACATACTGAACGGAAACAAAGTCATTGAGGTCCGGGCGAAAGGCGTCAATAAGGGAAAGGCGATAAGCCATATCCTCAATGGAAATGACTATGATTTTATTCTTTGCATAGGAGATGACCAGACGGATGAGGATATGTTTAGGAAACTGGCCACGCGACCGGAGGCGTTTACAATAAAAGTCGGCAACGAGGCGTCGTTTGCAAAATATAATCTATATAATCCCTATATGGTGCAGTCTCTTTTGCATACCCTTTCTTTGTATGCCCCGGGAAACATATTGTCGTGAAAATCAATTGATTGTCACGATAATTTTCTAGCCAGTTTTCCAATGGTCAGGCCCTGCACGAGAATAGAGAATAGGACAATGAAATAAGTAATGCTGACAAATTCATCGCGATGAAATGCCGCAGGCAACGACAGGGCAAGTGCTACTGAAATTCCACCTCTTAGCCCTCCCCAGGTAAGGAACAGTAGTGCATGTTTCTCGAACTGTACCAGGGTCTTAAGATTGTTAGTGGCACAAGGACGGAGAACCAACGGGCAAGCAACACGATGGTGACCATGACCACTCCGATGAGAAGAATGGCATGATTGATTTTTATAATAAGCATTTCCAATCCGATGAGCAAAAACAGTATGGCATTAAATATTTCATCAACCAGCTCCCAGAATTTTGATATATAATCTCTGGTCTGGTCCGACATGGCATGTTTTTTTCCCGCATTTCCGGTTATCAAACCGGCAACTACCATTGCCAGAGGTCCCGAAACATGGAGGACATCGGCAAAACTATATCCCGCCATCACGATTGCGATAGTTATAAGAACTTCCACCTTATAGTTATCCAGTGTTTTAAGTGTGAAGTATCCAACCACCCCCAATACGAAACCGTAGATCAAACCGCCGACAGCTTCTATAAAAAAGAGGGAGAAGATATTTTCGAATGACAATGATTGGGCTCCTGATCCCGCCAATCCATATAGCGTTATGAAAATAACAATTGCTATACCATCATTAAAAAGAGATTCTCCTGCAATCTTCAGTTCTAGCGAACGGGGAATTCTCGCCTCTTTCAGGATGCCGAGGACGGCAATAGGATCGGTAGGCGAAATGATGGCGCCAAACAGAAGGCAATGGACCAATGGTATTTGAAGGGCAAAAAGGTGAAGCGAATAGTACGCAAGGACACCGATGATAAAAGTGGACAGAATGGTGCCCAATATCGCGAAAACAGCCACAGACAAACCTTGCTCCTTTAGGCAAGAGGCATCTATTTGAAAACCGCCTGCAAAGAGCAGGAAGCCAAGCATGATCTTCATTAAAATTGTATTGAAGTCGAGTTGGGCAATGCTGTTGCCGAGCAGCTCCAGGGGACTCGAATTTTGGCCCCCAAAATACAATGACGATCGATGTCAGCAGGGAAATGATCATTATGCCGATAGTCTGAGGCCACTTGACCAATTTATAATTTACGTAGCTGAAGATGGCGGTCAGCAGCATTAACATGGATAATAGTTGGTAGAAGGTCATGGTCGATCATTTAGTAAGAAGTTTAACGAAAATAGGCATATGCCGTTGGATTTCAAGCCATTTGGTAAATTCCATTTTATATTATATGTATCAAAAGAGTAAAGGACTTTCTATTATGTCTGTGGTTGCCACCGAACACATATAAAGTTGACTAGCACATTGGCGTTAGGCTCATTCTTTGATAGGTGTTGCCTTAATGGAAGGTTTCAAAAGTATGTAAGCAGAAATAATCCCGGCTTTAGCAAAATAATTTTCCGACATGCGTTTATCATTAGCTTTGCTACTTTTTGTAGGTATGACGATTTCTGGCTGGGGACAGATCCCGATACAACAGTTCCGCCAGCAGTATAACCGGACTATTAAAAACCCCTTTGATACAATACCCGAAGGCTGGAGGTTGGGCGGTTTGTTCAACCTTACGGTAAACCAGGGCGCGTTGAGCAATTGGTCGGCAGGGGGGATAATTCGTCCATTTCTCTTTCTACCAATCTAAGTATGTATGCGCTATATAAGCATAACAAACACGCGTGGGATAATACACTGGATATGGCCTATGGGCTTGTTAGCACAACCAGTCTAGGTACCAGAAAATCGGACGATCGGATCGACCTTCTGTCCAAGTATGGTTATGAGGTAGGGAAGCAGTATTCGCTAACCGGACTGTTCAATTTTCGAAGCCAGTTTTCAAGGGGGTACGCTTATTTGGATGAAAATACCAAACTGTTGACATCTAATTTCGCTGCTCCTGCCTATGTCTTGTTCTCTCTGGGTGTCGACCAAAAAGTGACGCCAGATCTTTCAATCTTTTTATCACCGGCTACTTTCCGGTGGGTAATTGTAAATAATGACTCGCTGGCAAGGGTTGCCGCATTTGGGGTCGATTCAGGCAGGCATTCCAGACTTGAATTTGGAGCCTTTTCATCGGTTAAGTACCAGAAAGCTTTTAATAAGACGACGAGTTATCGTACCCGCCTTGACTTGTTTTCGAACTATATCAGGAGGCCCCAGGATATAAATATTTATTGGACTAATGTTTTTTCCGTTAAGGCTTTCAAACTGATCAGTATAAATATTTCGTTGGATATGATTTATGACAATGATATTAAATCCGTCAAGTCAGATGGAAGCGCCGGAGGTCCGGTCCTTCAGATAAAGGAGGTGCTGGGTATCGGCCTAGCCTATGAGTTCAGTAACAAATATAAGTATCGCAGGAAGCAGCCAAGCGAGAAAGCTCCTGAATAATGAGATCAAAAGTTGTGAATGCTGTAAAAAATTGGCTGCTTGGAATTTCCCGGATAGATGCCCTGAATCTGGAAATTTACCTTTGGCTGCTCATAGCGGCATTCAGCTCTGTAACGGAATTGACCGAAAATTCGCCGATTCTGGTGATGATAAAACCGGCTCGCATCTTGGTTTGATCACTTAAAATCCCGCCAGGATAAATTTTGACAACCACAACGCCTCCTATGAGACCTAATTTCGTTGCCTGTTTTTTTGGTAGTGTTGAAAGATCAGCTCCAAGTGGGCCGCCCAAACGCGAAGTTGTCGACGACAATTGTGTGCAGTTGGCTTTGGAATAAAGCAGGCAACTCCCGGCGACAGCGAATATATATAGGCAATGGACGATACATTTCATGATCATTAATTAAAGCTGGAGAGGTGCTGTTTCCATTTCTTACCTGCTGTTGATCGCTGCGGATAATAGCTGCGGCGGGAGGCGCGGCGTTTCCATTCTGTCACATGATTTAATGATGTAAGGCGGGTTTTAAAGTGCCGGGAGGGGATAATTGCCCTGCATTTTCAAAAAAGAGAGTTCGGGACGGGTACGCAAAGTTGATTTCTTCTATTTCGAAGCGTTGCATAATTTCCAGATTGATGGCTTGCTGAACGTCCATATACACGTTATAATCTGCATCCAATACAAAGAATACGACCTCGAAATCAAGACTGGAGTCGCCGAATTTCAGGAGATGGGCCCTATCAAACCGGGCTTTGTCCTGACCTTCGATAATATGCTTGATCCAGAGTGGGATCTTCCTGACTTTGTCTACCGGCGTCTGAAACGTAACTCCAAAAGAAAAGACAATCCTTCGCAGGTCCATACAGCTTGTAATTGTGTACCCATGAACCTGTAAGCATACTGTTGCTACAGATGAGCTGTTCGCCGCTAAGCGTTCGGATACGAGTAGTTTTGATGCCGATATATTCTATCGAGCCCATTTTGTCGTCGACAACGATGAAATCGCCAATTTCGAAAGGTTTATCAAAGAAAATGACCAGATAACTGAACAAGTCACCGAGTATTGCTTGCGCTGCGAGTGCGATGGCGATGCCGCCTACACCTAGACCTGTGATGATAGTTGTAATGTTGTAACCAAAGTTGTCGATAAGAAAAACGAATCCGACGATCCAAAGCATGATATTGAAGATCATTAGGATTCCTTTACCTTGTTTTTCTCTCGACTCACCCGGCTGACGAACCATGTAGCGTCGGAAGGAGAAGCCCGCCATAGAAGTGATGAGGCGCAAAATACCCCAGGTAATTATGACCATTGCCGCGCCATCGATAATTTTGTCTGCGCGTGTGCCAGTGTTCAATATCTTCGCGCCTGTATATATAGAGAGCAGATAGGCAAGAGGTACGATAGTCTTTCCCAACACTGCGACAAGCAGGTCGTCGAAAGTTGCTTTCGTGCGAATCGCTAACGACCGGATCTTTTTGAGTATGATATTTTTAAACAGCCTGATTATCACGAAAAGAATGACGATACAGCCTATCGCCATTAGCCAGTTCTTTACCGTATTACCCCAAAAGACAAAGGTGAGAAATGCATTCATAGGTCAGTGCATTTTTTGTGAAAAATTTGAAGAAGGAGTACTACAAAGGTACTGCAACGCTGGGTTGGGGATGATAAATTAAAATTAATATTGCATTAGAAATTACACATAAGGTGTAGATTCCAAAATTGGGGAGATTTGCAACGCAAAGCGCAAATAGTGCCTTTTATTCCTAGTCAATTACTTTCGTTGGCCATTTACCAATGCCGCAATATGGGATCATTCCTCACCTCTGATATCTTTATCCGTCATAAAAAGCTTTGGGTGGCTTGCATAGAAGGGAATTAAAATCGCTGCAAACAGGCCTTCCAGTACTTCCAAACCGAGTAGCAGGCCCCGAAACTTTTCGGCACCGGGTCGGCCGGTCGTCCCGTCAAGTAGGTGATTAAGGCGATGACCAGCATGACGAGGATGACGGTATGATAGGCCTAGGTTCCCAATGGCCCTGAATAGAGAGCGGTGACCGGCCAGACAATATTCATGATCGTCATCCGTTGAGGATGCCGTAAGATGCGTGTTCATTAAATATCGTTTAGTTGAAAAGATGGGCTTCCATTCTTCGGTCGTGACCATAAACATCATCCCTGAAATTCAACCGGCCATCTTCATCGACCCAGGCTGTAAAGTACACTATGAAAACCGGAATTGCAGTGTCAAGCTTCACCCAGGTTTCGTTGTTCCGGTTCATCGCCAATCTGATCTTACGGGTATTCCATGCTTTGTCCGCACGCAAAAGAAAACAAGCAAGCTCATAGGGTTTGGAAAGTCTGATGCACCCATGGCTAAAGGCCCGTTGCTTCCTGTTGAATAAGGTTTTCGCAGGCGTATCATGAAAGTAGATATGGTATCGGTTCGGAAAGATGAATTTTACTTTTCCCAGCGCATTACCTACACCAGGTCGTTGCCTGATCAAGGGCAAGTCGCCCGCATTTCCTGTGATTTCCATATTATTCCTGCTTAGATAGCCGGGGTCCGCCTTTATTGCCGGCAGTATCTCGCGCTTCACGATGCTCGCAGGAATATTCCAATAAGGACTAAAAACGATATACTGAAGGCTATCTGAAAATATCACGGTTTGATGGGCAGCCTGTCCGGCGACAATCGACATGCTGAGCGCAGGCTTGCCGCCGCTGAATACGTGGAGTCCGAATTCCGGGATGTTGGCTATGATTCGATCGGGTCCTTCCTGCGGCATCCATCGCATCCGGTCGAGGTTGATCTCCATTTTCCTGATCAGGGTGATTATGGGTACATTCAATAGCTGTACAAAAGTCTGATTGATAACGCCCGTCTCCCGAAGGCCATAGGCCCGTTGCGCTCCTATCACAGCCTTCCGCAGGTCCCGGGTAAATTTCTGGCTGGTATCCTTTGAAAGCAGCTCACCTGTGATGGCAAGGCGTCGCTTTACCTGCGTGATCACCGGATCGGCAGCCCCCTGCTCAAGCGCTCTCTTCACCGGATCGATCAATTCCCAGCCTCCCTTCTTTTTGATAGAATCGTATTGGATCAATTTTTCTTGCAACTTGTAAAAGTCATTGCTTAATGGTCTCAGGCGAGGTTTTTTTGCAGCAAGAAATGAATCCAGAACCGCCGTGGCGTTTATCTTGCGCCGCGGAATATGCCACTGCATTTCTTCGGGTGCCAGTTTTGTATCGAATATCCCGGATAGATATTTAAAGAAATATTTCGTAAGCTGCAATTCTGTCTCTTTCAGGTCTGCCCATGAAAGCTTATCACCGCTTTCTTCTAAAGATTCCATCCTGTTCTTTAGAATCATCCCGGAATATAGACTGTCATTGGAGCCTTTCTCATACATCAGGTATAGATTCCAGAAAGCCTCTCCATGTTCGGATAGGCCCTCTTCGTCAAACCACGCGAATTGAAAATTGCGGCTGTTATAAAAATTCCAGATCCTACCGGCGAGGCTGTCATTCTCGATTCTTGTGCGAATAAAGTTGTCGACTTCGGCGCTATCCAGGATGAGGTGAGTGTATTGAGCTGCCCGGGTAATAGAAGTATCCGGGATGACTTTCCTGAACATAGGCGCCTTTTTTCTTCCGGTGCAAAAGCCAATAAAAACGGCCATCGACAACATTATCCAATATTCTTTACGCATTCCTTTTACAAGATAACAAAATCATGCCAGCTGAACAGGCATTCCGCAGTACGCTTGCCAGCCGGGGCGCCGTCCTCTTTTAAAGACTTGCCTTTACTGTCACAAGATCGCCGGTTATGGGGGGCGCCACCGGACCTGTCGAGAGCGGCGAGGCGGTTGTCGGCAGAAGAGATGGAGCTTCGTGTGGTCATGGGCGGATAGTTAGGTGTATCCCGTATTCACTTTATTACGAGTGCGCTGACGGTAGGATCCGGGGCTCGGCCGGCCTGGAGTCACCTATCGTAGCGACGGGGTCTTCTCTAGGCTCAACGATGGCCAAACTGGGTCTGTTGAGTTATTCCGGGCGGACGTTGATGATCGCCTGCGGGGCGGCGGCCGGCATTTCTGCTGTATACGGTGCGCCTGTCGCGGGCGTTATGTTTGCGGTAGAGGTGCTATTGGCCGAGACGGTCCTTAGCTATTTTGTTCCGCTGATCATTGCGGCGGTGATCGGGGCATTATGTTCGAAGGTTTTTTTTGGGGAATCGAGAATGTTCGATTTTTGTGCTGAGTGAAAATTTCAACTATAAGAACGTACCGATGTATGTGCTGATGGGAGTTGGGGCCGGATTTTTGTCGCTGTATTATGCAAAGGCGTTTCGCGGTGTCGATAAAAGATTTCACCATTGGAAAGGAAATCCATATGCAAAGGCCCTGGCCGGAGGGTTGATGCTCGCGGGTTTTTACCTCGTTTTTGCTCCACTATATGGCGAAGGGTACGAAGAATGTCAGCGGCTGGCTGCATTTTTCCGAGACAAATTTTACGCTGGTGGGTATGGCTGGTCTCCTGAGCGGGGTTATGTATTGTCCGCTGACCGCGATCTTCCTGGTCGCAGAGATCACGAACGGCTATGGGTTGATCTTTCCGGCCAGATATTTACCCATCGCCGGGAGCACAATATTCTTTTGATGATGAGCCTCGAAAGTCTAACTGAACGTGATCACGAGGTATTTGACCCCGCCGATTCATTGAGAGATCTTGTTCGCCATCTGGCGAAGGTGGACAAGCCGATATTTGCTGTTGTAGAGGGGGGCACCGTCTTTTGGGAGTCATTGCGATGAACGATATACGCGGGATGATCTTCAAAATGGAGGCCCTGGACAGGACGCAGGCTCGAAGGATGTCATGCGCCAGCCGTTGGCGGTGCTGGCGGATGATATGTCGATGACCGGGGTGATAAAGGTATTCGATCGCACGGGGGCTGACTATCTGCCGGTAGTCGACGAAGACAAAAGATTCGCCGGCTTCGTGTCTAAAGCCCGGCTTTTTGAGAAATACCGGTTGCAGGTTGCGCAGAATAGAGATATTTATGACGACGAGTGACATGAGAATGAGCGCAGCTGCAGGCTACAAATGTTGACTGGTCGTCTGCGATCTCTGTGGTATTGGACTGTCTGAAAGCACGGCGTGTGTATATTGGTATTTGAGGTGGTCGTAGAGAGAATGTTTGTCCACAGCCATCGATACCAGGCTGGAGATCATGCCAGCAAGCATTAAGTGAAAGATCACATTATGACGATCGGTCATTTCCAGTACAAGAATTGCAGAGGTAAAGGGAGTGCGGGTGACTCCCGTGAGAAAGGCCACCATACCGGAAAGTATCACGATATTCGTATCTGAGGAATTCAAACCGATCCAGCCTGAAAGGGTGGCGCCTATCGTTGCCCCGGAGCTTAGCGCGGGTGCGAAGATACCGCCTGAGGCTCCGGTAGTAAATGAGAATATCGGGCCGGCTACCCGCAATAGCGGCATATACCACGCTGTATACTTGTCTTTTGAGAAGAGAATGGTAGTCATCAACTCCTTTCCTGACCCAAGCGCCCGTTCGTCAACGAAGAAGGCAAGGGTGACAAGAATTATTGCGCAACCGGATACGAATAGAATATGGTGCCAGGTAGAACGGAACTTGTTCTTCCATCGAAAGATGCCCAGAATCAACCTGGACATAATACTGCCTGAAAGCCCGGCAAGGATGGCTACCAGAGCGATCCAAATCAATATAAAAGAGGATAGCCGGCCTACGTCCGGGTAGCCGAGGTACAGATAGGGGCCGAGCAGCGCCTGAGCAGTAAGGCCGGCAATAATTATAGCGGTGAACAGCGCGGTTTTAAAGTAGCTGATATGAATACGGGTGAGCTCTTCTACTGCAAACACGATCCCGCCGAGCGGGGTGTTAAAGGCGGCCGCGAGACCGGCGGCTGCACCTGTCATGATCATGTTCCGTTTGGAAACTTTAGGCCACCATGCCGGAAGCCATTCATTGATCTTCCGGAAGATGCATCCTGCTACGTGGATAGTGGGACCTTCTCTCCCTATCACGCCTCCCCGAGAGCCATGACGAGGCTGGATGCGAATTTTACTACCAGAATTCGAAGACTTAGCAGCTTGTTGACCTTCTGGTTGAATTTGGGAGTGGCGAGCTCTATGGCCGCCATTACCTGCGGGATACCGCTGCCCCTCGCAAAGGGAGCCCATTTTTTCACGATCCAGTATGCGCCTATAAAACATAAGGGGCTTAACAGGAAAAGAAGCGACGGGTGTGTATGCAAAATGTAAGTTGTACCCTTTTCTGCAGCAGCGAAAAGTTTTGTATACAGTACGGCGGTAAGTCCGGTCAATGCAGAGGCTATCCAGAAAGGTATAGCCTGTAAAAGGTTGAGCTTTACTTTTTCATTTCTTATTTTGTCGAATGTTCTTTTTGCCCGAGTACGGAATTTTCCCAAAAATGCCCATACGATGCCATTTGGATTCGGTGTATAATACAGATGCGAGTTATACAAAGATAAGCAAATGCAGCCGTTGCCGGTTGTCGTATAAGATCAGGCAGTGCATAATGATCAACGGGTCGTGAATATATCGGCGGGGGAAAGACTGGCGTTAAGACGACATTAGAATCTCATTAGAAAATGGCCTTGTGCGGAGCTTTTTACTAGTTATAGCGGCCAGTTGGGTATATTCCGGATATCGGTTTAGCGTGGGGAATTGAATTCGAGTTGCCGGGGAAAGAAGAGGATTGTCATCACTAAGGGAGACGCCTGATGATCGTCAAATCCTTATAAGGCTCAACATCCAATACCTGTATTCTTGAATCTCTGCTGAGCAGATCAGTAATATGATGATGCCTTGCAATCGCCCATCTTTCGCTTTCCGTATTGGGATTCAATAAGATCAAATCTGCTGTAATGTCCTCGGCACAATTTAGTACGGCTTTTGTTATATTCTGTTGGTTTGTTACGGAGAATTCAATTGGTTGTCGCAGCACTTCCTGTAATTGGTTGTATGCCTTGAAGAATACAGGAGGTAAGGGCGCGTCCCTCGCCGCCCGCCAGTCCTGAATGGCCAGCAGGTGTATGTGTGCGCGGAATTTCCGGGCCAGCAACACTGCCCATTCAAGCTTTCGTTCGGGTAGGAAATCCCGTATCGGGATGAGGATCAGTCGTGTCTTGTTGCCGGCTGCCCCCGGCTTTACCGTCAATACCGGGCAATTGCTCTTGTTCGCGATAGCGCCGGGAGATATGCCTTTAAATAGGGACCATCGCCTCGGCGGATCGCTTTTGCCAATAATAACCAGGGCAGGATTGAGCAATCGAATGCATTCTATGATCATTTTCTCGATCGACCGGCCCTGCAAGATATGCGTCTTTACCCGTGCAGCGGGGTATTTCTCCCTAATGTTATGTCGCAGCTGTTCAAATTCTTTCTCTATTGCCCATACTTTGAATAGGTGTTTGGGTCCACGGCCCGGACCTATTACATGGAGCAAGTGTAATTCAGTCTCGTCCCGACCTGCAAATCCCATGGCTTTTTTTAACGCAATGTGCGTAGAGGGTGAGAAATCGACCGGGAGTAGGATAGTATACAAGATGAATATGGTTGGTGGCTTATTCTAAGGTACTGCGCCGATATTAGTGAGTTATTAAATTTGCATTAGAATTGGATTAGCGCGGTCTTATGAAGGGGTAGGAAGGTATTGTGTTATCCGCGAACTCCTTGATCTGGTGAAAAGATGGTCCCTGAAATTCGCGGAATGTAAATTTGTCACTGTAATGATTGAAATCACCTGCGGCGCTGATAGCGGTCATTTCGGGGAATTCGTATCCTGGCTATCTTTACTCATGTGAAGAAGTTGCAAAGGGAGGCAGAGAGGATCATGGGTTTGGCTGGCAAAAGCGAATTCTTTTTTCATAATTAAATAGGATAAGGTCTAATGGTTGCGCATCTGATTAGTGGAGCCCGGCGAAAGCTGGGCTTTTTGTTTGCTTGCAACCAATTACCCGGGATTGGTGAGAAGACTAAAGAAACAGGAGGGTAAGGGTAGGTATGGGGACCGCGAAGTTACTTCAGTTATGTTAATGATGTATTTTTGAATTGACCCAATAAGGATTGCAAATGATCGGTCTCAAAGAAATTGAAATACAATTGCTCGAAATAGCGGGGGACGAGTCGCTGCGATGTGAATCGAATTTCGCGGGTAGGTCGGATGCGCTGGATCTGATCGACCTGTTGATTCCGGCGCTTTCGGGAGGTAGTGGTAACGGGGATGATCGTGCGTTAATTGATGTGTTGCATTTTGCGGAGGAGTTGAGGAGTGAGTTGGAAGGGATCGACGCCGGATGGTTTGGAAAGTTGCGGGAAGGTGTTTTGAGGGGTGAGGATTTGAAAGAGTTGATGTGCGGCTTTGGCGGGGGAGACGGGGTTGGTTATGATGTGCTCGATCATTTCGTCAACGGATGGATGGCGGATGGCGGCTTGCCCGAGGCTGAGCTGGCGCCCGAGCCGGAGATGGTGTTTTATCAGAAGACGCCTGTGAGGATTGTTTTGGAGCTGGAGCGGCTGGCTGGGTTGGGTGTTGATGATGTGTTTGTAGACCTGGGCTCGGGGTTGGGGCAGGTGGTTCTATTGATGGGTTTGCTGACGGGCGCCCGGTGTGTCGGGGTTGAGTTCGAGCCGGCCTACCATAATTATGCGGAGGGGTGCCGGAGACGGCTGGGTGTTGGTACGGTTCGGTTCGTCAATGCGGATGTGCGGATGACGGGTTTTGACGAAGGGACGGTATTTTACCTCTATACGCCGTTCGGTGGGCAGATGCTGGAGGATGTGCTGGGACTGTTGGAGAGGGAGGCTCAGGGAAGGACGATAAGGATATTTACGTATGGGCCCTGCAGCCCCGTGGTGGCGGGGAAGGGGTGGCTAAGCTGCCGGTCGGGGGATGTTGGGGATATATACCGGCTGTGTGAGTTTGTGAGCCGGTGAGATCAAATATTATCTATTTATATGCGATAATTGGGTCGTTGATGATTAAAACCGGAGCCAATTTATCATCAGAATTGTTGTTTTTCGATTTTTTTTAACAAAATATGGACAATTTTTGGTCCTATCGCTTATATAATAATTAATTTGTATTCGTTGTAATTGCATACTGCTGTATCTTCGTATGGCTTGAAAGTCACAATTAAGGTATTGCCGGCTGTATCCGGCTGGATATTTCAGGCAGTACCTTCTATTAAATAGTCAATCTACATTAAAACCAACGAATATGGCAATTGCAAAATTAGAGTACATCTGGCTCGACGGCTATCAACCCATTCAAAGTCTGCGCAGCAAGACTAAGATCGAGCGGAAGTTTTCGGGCAAGCTGGAAGATTGCCCGGTATGGTGTTTCGATGGCTCATCCACCGAACAGGCTCCGGGCGGATCGTCGGACTGTTTGCTGAAACCTGTGTTTTTGGCGAAGGATCCGCAGCGTAAGGACGGTTATCTGGTCATGTGTGAAGTGCTTAATCCTGATGGCAGTCCGCACGCGAGCAATGGGCGGGCGCTTATTGAAGATGACGACAATGATTTCTGGTTCGGATTTGAGCAGGAGTATTTCCTGTGGAATCCCGAGACCGATAAGCCGCTGGGTTTCCCGGAAGGGGGATATCCGAGGCCGCAGGGTCCTTATTATTGCTCGGTCGGCGCCCGTAACGCCTATGGCCGCGAAATAGTGGAGGAGCACCTGGACGCCTGTCTGGATGCCGGCCTCAATATAGAAGGTATCAACGCCGAAGTAGCGACGGGTCAGTGGGAATTCCAGGTCTTCGCGAAGGGGGCCAAGGAAGCCGGTGACCAGGTATGGGTCGCCCGCTATCTGCTGGAAAGGATCGGCGAAAAATACGGGATCTCGATCAACTGGCATTGCAAGCCCCTGGGTAACCTGGACTGGAATGGCAGCGGCATGCACGCCAATTTCTCCAATACTCTGCTGAGGACCTGTGGCAGCAGCGAGATATACGTTAAAGTGTGTGAAGCGTTCCGTCCGGTGGTGCAGGAGCATATTGAAGTATACGGTCCGGATAACCATCTCCGTCTGACGGGCAAGCACGAGACGGCGGCTATCCACGAATTCAAGTTCGGAGTTTCCGATCGCGGCGCTTCGATCCGGATCCCCATCGGGACGGTCGAAAGAGGCTGGAAGGGTTGGCTGGAAGATCGCCGTCCGAATAGCGCTGCCGACCCGTATAAGGTGGCGGCACGTATCGTTAAGACTGTAAAGTCCGCTGAGGTCGAGTTGTCCGAGCTGATGGATGAAGCGAAGGTAGCTTAGACTGAAGGTTCTGAATATTTGGTGGGAAGCCGGCTTGCGCCGGCTTCCTTTTTGGGTACTTACCGATTATTTGGGGGTACTGATCAATTGTGGGTGCTGGTGAGCCGGCCGAGCTGGGCCTCGACCTTGTTACGATTGGGGCCGTATTTATCGACGGCCTCTTTGACGGTCTGATGGGAAAGCCAGGGGTATTTTTGATGGAGGTACTCCACTTCGAAGGATTCCCGGCGGTTGACCGTTGTGCGGTCCTGAATGCCTTTTAGTTGCTTGTTATCTGTCATAAAAAGGGGTTTAAGTGTGGATAGATATAATTGCAAAAGCTATTCCAGGAGGGTAGGGGAAGCTCGTGCCGGGAGGTGACGGCCGGGCCTTTGGTGAAGGAGGATGCCCCGGGGATGGTTCGGCCTTTGGGACGGCGATCGCACGGCCTTTGAGACGGGGCCCGTTAATTTGCTTACATTGTGGCATGCTTCGACATGTTGGTGCACATAGAAGTTTCAGGCACAATGTACGACTTGCTACGCTGTTAAGCCTGAATGCCGGGTTTATTAACGCGGCGGGTTTTATTGCGTTTTCCGTACTGACGACGAATGTGACCGGGCATGCGGCGCTGCTGGCTGTGAATGCGGCGCAGGGGCGGTGGAGGGAGGTCAGGATGGTCGCGCTGTGGCTGTCGCTGTTTTTGGCGGGGGCGTTCTTTTCTGCCTGGCTGATCGGGTGGATCGGGCGGCGGAAGAGTGTTGCGTATACGATTCCTATCGTGTTGATAATCGGGGTTTTGGTGCGGATCATTTTTTGGGGACCGGCTTATGACCACTCCCTGCAGGAGACGGAACTGTTTGCCGGCAGTCTGTTGTTTGCCATGGGGATGCAGAATGCGCTGGTGTCTGTGATCTCCGGCTCGGTCGTCCGCACCACGCATCTGACGGGTATGATGACCGATCTGGGAATCGACCTGTCGGCTGTGGTCCATTCTTTTAAAAACGTGGGTCCGGTTTTGGCGCGGAGGGTCAAGCTGCGGCTGGTGATCATTCTGTCGTTTCTTTCGGGCGGATTGGTCGGTGGTTATCTTTTTTGAGGATGGGGTTTAGGGCTTTTATGGTCCCGGTGGGACTTCTTGTGGTTACGCTTTTTTATGACTATCTGCGGATAAAGGTGAGGAGGGTTGTGGAGACAAAGGTTAAAGAATTGAAGGAAGCGGTGAAAGGTGATTGAAATCACTTTTTAGCCGTCGGCGGATCGGTAACTTTGCGAAATGGCAGGCTCTACAGCTAAATTCGAACCGGGTATCGGCCGGTGGTTCCATTCAGACGAGCAGTATCATCGTCTATATCCCGAAAGTATTCGGGCATTGGCGGAAAAGCACTGGACTCCGCTAAGCATCACAAAAATTGTCCTGGAATTTCTCGTTCCGCATGCGGGGGTTAAGGTGCTGGATATCGGCAGCGGGGTGGGGAAGTTCGTATTGGCGGGTGCTTATTATAAGCCTGATGCGGTGTTTTTTGGGGTTGAGCAGCGCAAGGACCTGGTGTCTCATGCGTCGGTGGCCCGTAAGAAGCTTGGGCTGACCAACGCGCATTTTTTCACCGGAATTTCACCGAGCTGCATTTTAAGCCTTTCGACCATTTTTATTTCTACAACTCCTTTTACGAAAACCTACTGGATACGGGCAGGATCGATAACAGCATCCGGTGCGCTCCTGCTCTCTACAATTCCTACAACCGCATCCTGTATAAAAAGCTGCATGAAATGCCGGTGGGAACAAGGGTAGCCACGTTTCATTGTCTCGAGGGCAAGATACCGCCGGGTTACCAGCTGATCGACGAGCAAATTGGTACGCTGCTCAAGTTGTGGATGAAAATTTAAATAATCGATATCGATGTGTGCTGACAAGAAAGAACGGAGACCGGGTTATTTGCAGAGTCTGCTGCGGCAGAAATGTTCGCGGTGCCGGACGGGCGACATGTTTCCGGGAGTCTAATCCGTACAACCTAAAACAGTTCATGAAAATGAATGACCGGTGTCCGGCCTGCGGCCAGCTGATGGAGATCGAGGTCGGATTTTGGTACGGTACCAGTTATGTAAGCTATGGCCTGACGGTGGCCTTGTCTGTGGCTACGTGTATCGCCTGGTGGGCGACAATCGGCTTTTCCCTGCAGGATAGCCGGTTTTTTGTTTGGATGGGCGTAAATATGGCTGTGCTGGTGATCGCACAGCCTTATTTGATGCGGTTGTCGAGGGCTATCTGGCTATCCTTCTTTGTGAAGTACAATGAGGGATTGGAGGACCGAAAGGGCCGAGGAGCCCGAGCGGCTCGGCAGCAGACAGCCTAGTAGCCATAACACACCGCATTAATGTTCATCCCTGCACCGACCGAGGCGAACATCAGAAGGTCGCCTTTTTTAGTTCGAAACCCGGCAATAGTGATCTCTTTACGAGGTCGAACAGGGTGGGGATGGTAGCGACGGAACTGTTGCCCAGCCACTGGATGCACATCGGCATTATATTTTTCGGTGGTTCTGCGATGCCGTATAAGTTGTAGAGGTGTTTTACTATCGCTTCGTCCATTTTTTCATTGGCCTGGTGAATAAATATGGCCTTGAGGTCTTCAATGGCATGACCGGACTTGTCCAGACAGTCTTTCATCGCCTCCGGCACATGACGCAGCGCGTATTCGTAAACTTTACGGCCTTTCATTTTCAGATAGCGTTCCTGGGTATCTTCCAGGGGTCCATGGAGGTTCCCATATAGATGTAGTCTGTTTCTTCGCCGGAGTCGGAGCGAACGTTGAACGATAGCAGGCCGGTCGCCGGGTCGTCCACCTTTTCAGATCTGAGTACGATGGCACCGGCACCATCTGCAAAGATCATGCTGTCGCGGTCGTGCGGGTCGAGGACGCGGGACAGGGTCTCGGCGCCAATGATGAGCGCCGTTTTTGCCTGTCCGGCCTTGAAAAAGGCGTCGGCGTGGATCATTCCCTGCAGCCAGCCGGGGCAACCCAAACACCAGGTCGTAGGGAATACACGAGGGATTGGAGATCCCCAGCAGTCTTTTTACTTTAGATGCCAGGGACGGGACGATATCTGTGGATGATTCGCCGTTGGTGGTATCGCCGAAATTGTGTGCTACGATCAACTGGTCGATGGATTCTTTGTCGATCCCGCTGTCGGCAATGGCCTTTTCGGCCGCAATTGCGGCCAAATGGGAGGCTGAGAGTCCGTCCGGGGCATAGCGCCGTTCGAGGATGCCAGTGATCTTGGCGAATTTTTCTATGATCCTGGCCGGGGTATTGGCGTCCGGGACGTTGTTCTCCGAGTAGAATTTGTGTGAAAGGAATTCGCTGTTGGGTACGACGGTTTCCGGGATACAGGATCCGGAACCTATGATTATTGAGCGATGCATAGTTGTAATACGTTTGAACTTACCGGATTGCCGAAATTCAAAAAGCCTCTGCTATTCAGAGGCCCTTAGCGTTTCGATCTTTGGCAGATGATTTGACTACCAGCGATTGCCGCGGTTGCCACCCCGGTCGCCGCCGCCGCGGAACGAGCCTCCGCCGCCGCCGTTGTCCGACTTCGGTCTGGCTACGGTCACGGATATGGCCCGGCCATCTACCTGAGTTCCGTTGAGTTCCTTCATCGCAGTTTCGGCTGCGGGATCGGGCATTTCTACGAATGCAAATCCTCTGGACCTTCCGGTTTCTCTATCGGTAATTACTTTTGCAGACGTTACTTCACCATATTTGCTGAACATGGACTTCAGTTCCTGCTCTGTCACCTGGAAGCCCAGGTTTGATACATACATATTCATAAAGACAATTTAAAAAATTAACTGACCACTGCAATAGTAGGCTTTAAAGCTGGAAGGGCCAAAATTAATGCGCTGGTTTCGTCGCCGGACGACCTGGCGCCGGTGAATGATTTGATGTTAGGCCGGCGAAGTTGTGTAAAACTTGTTACCATTTTGGTAACAATATGTATATTTGGGGTATGCGTGTGATTGCTGTTGAGACGTTGAGGAATTTTTGATGACAAGACCGACTCCAAAAAGATAATTATGGTAAAGCCAATAAAAAATGAGAGTCAATATGAGGATGCATTAGCGCGCGTATATAAGCTGATGCAAAAAGAGATTAAGCCGGAGTCGAAAGAGTCTGATGAGCTGGAGGTTTGGTCTGCCCTCATCAAAATTTATGAGCTGGAGCACTATCCGGTGCCTAAGCCGTCTCCGCTGGAGGCGATTAAGTTCAGGATCGGGCAGATGGGTATGTCGGAGGCCGAGCTTTCTACGATACTGGGGGCGCGTTCGAGGAAGTCGGAGATCTTATCAGGGAAAAGGAAGTTGAGTTTGGCGATGATCCGGAAATTGAATGAGGTGTTGCATATACCGGCGGAGGTTTTGATACAGGCGTATTAGGACGAATATTGGTGTGAGATACCTGGGATTGAATCGGAAGGATGGGGCTGCAGATTAGTTGACGAGGAGTTCGTCGAAGAAGATCCAGGCGGGTTTGCCTTTGGAGGGGTGCCATTTGGGGAGGGATTTGACGGGAGTGGCGGTGACTTTGAGGCAGCGGAGGGTTTGTGGGGCAAATTTTATGGTGTAGGAGGTGAGGGAAGAGGGGGTGGTGCTGTCGGGTTGGGCCGGGGTGAGCGCGCCCGTGGGATGGAGGTGGTTGCGGTCGGGGCCGCCATAGACGGACAGGGAGGTTGGCGGAAAGATGTGGGCGCCGATGTCGACGAGTGAGGAAAAGCTGATGGAATTTATGGTGACGGGGTGGTTATAGTATAATAACGCGGAGAAGGCGTTTTTGCGGAAGCCCAGCCATTTGCCGCTGTTGAAGCCCTGGTCGCCTTTGTCGGCGTCGATGAGGACGTTGGGGCTATACTTGAGATAGTTGGAGTCGACGGGAAGGAGGAGTTGGATGCCGTCGGGCGGAAATTTTTGATTATAGAATGTTGCGGTGGTGGCTTCGCTGGCCAGCCATCCGGGTTTGTAGGCTTTTGCGCGGAACTGGCCGCCGGTGGTGAGGGTGAAAGGGGACGAGTAGGGGCGGCCGGCGCTGTCGGGGTCGGAGCCGTCCGTCGTATAGCGGATCGCGGTGCCGGGAACGAAATGGCGCATGGTGATGACGAGCCCCGAATCGCGGATGATGCGGGCTTCGGTCTCGAGGCGGGGCGGGTTGAGTCTGATCCGTACGGTATCTCCGTTGAAGCCGTCGATAATTTCGAGGTCTTTCCTTTTTTATTGATCGATGCAAGGGCGTTGTTGGGGATGCCCGTTTTCCAGACGTATATTTTCTTAAGAGAAGTGATGGCGGTTAGTTGGTCCAGGTCGCCGGCCTTCATCGCCGTGCCTGCGACGCTCAGGGTCTGAAGACGGGTGAGTTTGGTCAGATCGCGACAGGCCTGCTCCGGTGACCTGTGTAAAATCGAGGTTTAGCCGGCGCAGGTTGGGGAATGTGGCGAGTTCGGAAAGGTCGGCGTCTTTGACCGGCATCTTGCCGAGATAGATGGAGACGATCTGGTCTTTTATTGGCGTCAGCTCTTTTATCTGGTCGGATTTAAAAACGGACGCGCCGTAGAAATCGATGGCGAGCGCGGGCGAACCCATCGCGAGTGGGGTGATGGCGCGGTAGTTGGTCCGGAGTTTTGCGATCTTCTTTTCGTCGGCGGCGGAGAAGTCGAAGGTTTCGTTGTCGTCGGTCCGGAGGAGACTGGACGCAATGATCCGTAGTGTATCCGTAGGGGTGAGGTCGGTGACTTTGGTGTCAAACGGCGACCCGTCCTTTATCCAGGCGTATAGGATCTTTTGTTCCTGATCGGAGAGCTGGGTTTTGTTGGCGGGCGGCATGTGTTTGCGATCGTCCGGAGGGAGGTGGATACGGGTGAGGATGAGACCGAGGTTTTCGGCTGCTGTATCCCATGGTTTGCCGTTGCGGCCGCCTTTGGCGAAAGTGTGTGGGTCGGACATATCGAGGCCGCCTTTGGTGGTGCCGGAGTTGTGGCAGGACATGCAGCGGGTGGCCAGTACCGGCGCGACGACGTCGGCATAGACCTGGGCCTGATCGAAGGGAGGGATTGGACGGATGGATGGTTTTAGTGGCGCCAGCACGTAGCCTTCACCGTGGGCGAGGTCGCCGCCGAGGTGGCCGGTGACTATTACTGTGACCAGGGGGAGGATGGAGAGCCATTTTTGGCGGAGTGTGGTGATGTATAGCAATAAAAGGGTCAGCGAGGTGAGCGTCCCCAGCCATTTGTGCCACTGGATGCCCGACCCTGCGTAGGTGGACTCCTTCGACAGAAATACGCCGGCCAGTGCGGTGATGACGGCGGCGAATGCCGACCAGAGGAGCAGCGGATCCGAGAAGCGGGGCATGAACCAGGCGCTCAGCGCGTAGGCGACGATGAGGACGATCGGGAAATGCAGGATCATGGGGTGCAGACGCCCTGTCACCTGCAGCCATACCGGTACCACGAGGCGGGGGTCCAGCAGTGCGAAGAAGAGCAGCATCGTATTGAGCGCTATCAGGACATAAACGGGGGCGGGCTTCCATTTTGTCATAGGTGGATCGTGGGGGTTACACCCGCCGGAGTTTGTAGGGGTATACTTTCCCCGACGCCCATTGTGCGACGTAGAGGTTGTCGTCCCTGTCGACGCAGACGTCGTGGGGATGGACGAATATTTTATCGGTCTGGTGCATGGGCTGCAGGTGGCCGTCCTGGTATTGGGGCTTGTTGCCGCCGATATTGCTGACTACCATGTTGTCCTTGTCCAGGATGGTCACGAAGCCGGTGCCCTCCGCCTTGAGGTCGGGGGAGCGAAGGACGGCGGCGTAGAGATGGTCTTTGTGGATTACCGGCCGGCAGACGCAGGCGCCGGGGAGTGGGAGGATCTCCAGCAATTTGCCTTCCCTGCTGAAGCGTTTGAAGCAGTTGCGGGTGCGGTCGGTGATCAGGAGCGAATGGTCGCTGCGCCTGGTGTCCCAGCAGATGCCGTGTGCGTTGTCGAAGTGTTCGTCGCCGTCGCCGCGGCCGCCGAAATGCCCGAGTAGTCGCCCATTCTTGTCATAGTGCAGTATATACTGGGCCCCGTAGCCGTCTGCGATGAAGATGTCGCCGTTTGAGTCGATGGCGGTCTCGGTGGGGATGAATTCCTTTGCTTCCTTATAGATGCCTGCGTCGAGCGGGGCGTCGATGGTGAGGAGCAGCTTGCCGTCGAGGGTAGTCTTGTACACCTGGTGGCGAACGGTGTCGGTGATATAGAGAAACTCGGTGCCATTCTCGTCGTGGAGGGTAAGGCCGTGCGCGCCGGGGAAATCGTGGCCCCAGCTGTCGGTCAGCTGCCCGTTGGTATCATAGATGAGAAGGTTGTTATGGGTTTCGTTGGTGAGCAGGAGAATCCTTCCTTTTGCGTCCTGAACCATTTCGTGGCAGTCGTTGACCGGATACTTTCCGGGGTCGCATTTGCTCCAGGACGTGTCCAGCGTATAGAGCATGCCGTTGTAGCCGTAGGATTTTTGGTACGGCTTTGTGAGCAGGTCTTTTGTCAGGACGATGCCTGTGAGGGCGAGGGTGGAATTGCGGATGAAGTTTCTGCGCTGCATGGATTGTGTTTTATGTTCGGCTTATGCGATGAGGCCGTCGACTACTTTTCCGGCTACGTCGGTGAGGCGGTAGCGGCGGCCCTGGTGTTTGAATGTCAGTTTTTCGTGGTCGAGGCCCATGAGGTGGAGGACGGTGGCGTGGAAGTCGTGTACGTGGACGGGGTCTTTGACGATGTTGTATCCAAAATCGTCCGTTTCTCCATAGACGCCGGGTTTTATGCCGCCGCCGGCCATCCAGATGGTGAAGCATCGGGGGTGGTGGTCGCGGCCATAGTTGTCGGGTTTTAGCAGTCCCTGGCAGTAGTTGGTCCGGCCGAATTCGCCGCCCCAGATGACGAGGGTCTCGTCGAGCAGGCCGCGTTGTTTGAGGTCCTGGACGAGGGCTGCCGAGGCCTGGTCGGCGTCTTTGCACTGGCCTTTTATTTCTCTGGGAAGGTTGCTGTGTCCGTCCCACCCCTGGTGGTAGAGCTGGACGAAGCGAACGCCGGACTCGGAGAGTTTTCTTGCCAGGAGGCAGTTGGCGGCAAAGGTGCCCGGCACGAGGCATTCGGGCCCGTATAGCTTTATGATGTCCTCGGGTTCTTTGCTGAGGTCGGTGATCTCGGGAACGGCCGTCTGCATCCGGTAGGCCATTTCGTATTGCTGGATCTTGGTGCTGATCTCGGGGTCGCCGAATTCTTTGTACGACGCTGTATTGAGGGCGGCAAGCTCGTCGAGCATTTTTCTTCTGGAGGCTCTGTCCATGCCTTCGGGATCGGAGAGGTATAGTACGGGGTTCTCGCCGTTGCTGAACTGGACGCCCTGGTGGATGGAATCGAGGAAGCCGTTGGACCAGAGTTTGGAATACACGCCCTGGCCGTTGCCTTTACCTTTCGAGAGGAGTACGCAGAAGGCGGGGAGGTTCTGGTTTTCGCTGCCGAGGCCGTAACTGAGCCATGCGCCCATGCTGGGTCGGTTGCCCTGCTGGGCGCCGGTCTGCATGAAGGTGAGTGCAGGGTCGTGGTTGATGGCTTCGGTCCACATGCTTTTTACGAAGCAGAGGTCGTCGACGGCCCTGGCGGTATAGGGCATCAGTTCGCTGACCCAGGCTCTGGCCTGGCCGTATTGTCCGAACTGGAAAAAGGAGCCTGCGAGCGGAAATTTAGTTTGGTTCGCGGTCATGCCTGTAAGGCGCTGGCCGTTGCGTATGGATGCGGGGAGGTCTTCGCCCTGCATTTTATTGAGGAGGGGTTTGTAGTCGAAGAGGTCGAGTTGGGAGGGTGCGCCGTTTTGGAAAAGATAGATGATCCTTTTGGCTTTTGGTGCGAAGTGGGGAAGGCCGAGCGGCATGGTTTCCTTGTCTGCGCTGCTGAACAGGTCCGGGATGAGCAGGGAGCCCAGGGCCATTCCACCGATGCCGAAGCCTAGCCCTTTCAGGAAGCGGCGGCGGTTGAATTGAAGACGGTGTTCGAGTTGCTCTTTTTCCATTTGTCTTAGGTCTTTGTGATGGTCTCTTCCAGATTGTACAGGAGGTCGATCGTTCTTGCCAGTGCGGCGTATGCTGTTGGGTCGGTAATTTTTGGCCGGGGGTATTCGCCGACTTCCAGTGATTTTTTGGCGGCGGCCGGGTCTTTCTGAAAGACGGAGAGCTGGTCGTTGTAGTAGTTGATCAGGCGCTGTTTTTCCTGTGCAGATGGTGTTCGGCAGAGGATGGTGCGGAATGCTTTTACGATCTTGTCGTCGGGGGAGGTGTTGTCGGACCCGAGGCGCTGGGCGAGAACGCGTGCGGCTTCGAGGACGGTGGGGTCGTTGAGCATGGCCGGGGCCTGGAGGGGCGTGTTGGTTCGTCCGCGCCGGACTTCGCACTGGTCGCGGTTGCTGGCGTCGAAGATGCCCATGATGGGTGGGGGTACGGTAAGCTTGATAAACGTATACATGCCTCTGCGGTAGAGTGAGTCGTGGTGGTCCTGGCGGTAGGTTGCGAGGACGCCTCTTCCCGAGGTGGCGGATTCCCAGAGGCCGGCGGGCTGGTATGGTTTGACGCTTGGTCCGCCGATGGTGGGTACGAGCAGTCCGCTGGTGGAGAGTACGAGGTCGCGTACGAATTCTGCGGATAGCCGTGACCGTGGTCCTCTTGACAACCAGATATTTTCGGGGTCTTTTTCGAGTTGTTCTTTTGTGGTGCGGGCGGACTGGCGGTAGGTAGACGAGAGTACGATCTGGCGGACGAGGCGTTTGGTATTCCAGCCGTGTTCCATGAAGTCCGCGGCGAGCCAGTCGAGGAGGCGGGGGTTGGTGGGCAGGTCGCCCTGCATGCCGAAGTCGCCGGCACTTTTTACGATGCCTCTGCCGAAGAATTCCTGCCAGAGCTGGTTGACGAAAACGCGTGCTGTCAGCGGATTGTTGGTGCTGACGGTCCACTGGGCCAGGCCGAGGCGGTTGCGGGGGAATTTTGTGGTGTCGTAGGCCATGACGGCCTTTGGTCCAGCGGCCTGGACCGAGTCTTTCGGCGCGTCGTAGCGGCCTCTTGAAAGGAGGTATGTCGTGCGGAAGGTATCGCGCTGGCCCATGACCGAGACGGTCATGGCGCCGGTGTCCTTTTTATTGATAAAGGAAAGTGTGTTGTGGACGTCGGAGTCGTTGAAGCTGAGGATGGGGAGCTTGGCGGGTTTGGAAACGCTGACGTCGCCTTCGTAGCCTACTTCTTTTGTGTTGTTGAAGAAGGCGAGGAGGGAGTAGTAGTCTTTTTGGGAGATGGGGTCGTATTTATGGTCGTGGCACTGGGCGCATTCCACGGTCAGGCCGAGGATGCCTTTGCCGAAGGTGCGGGTCTTGTCGACGAGGTATTCGATGCGGTATTCTTCGGGAACGACGCCGCCTTCCTCGGTATACTTATGATTGCGGAAGAAAGCGGTGGCGAGGATCTCTTCCTTGTTGGCGTTGGGGAGCATGTCGCCGGCGATCTGCCAGGTGAGGAACTTGTCGTAGGGCAGGTTCTCGTTGAAGGCGTGGATGACCCAGTCGCGCCAGGGCCACTGGGTGCGGATATTGTCGTCCTGATAGCCGTAGCTGTCGGCGTAGCGGGCGACGTCGAGCCAGTGCACCGCCATTTTTTCGCCGTACTGGGGTGTGGCAAGGAGTTCGTCGACTTGTCGCTCGTATGCGTCGCTGTTATTGTCCTGCTGAAAGGCGTTCATTCGGGCGAGAGTAGGGGGAAGGCCGGTGAGGTCGAGGCAGAGTCTTTTCAGCAGGCGTTCCTTGTCGGCCTCGTCGTTGGGCTGCATGTTCAGTTGTTCGAGTCGGGCGAGTACGAAGTTGTCGATCCCGTTGTGGATCCATTTTGTATTGTGCACTTCGGGGAGCGGCGCCTTTACCGGCGGTACGAAGGCCCAGTGTTTTTCAAAGTGGGCGCCCTGGCTGATCCATTCCCTGAAGAGGATAATTTCCTGTGGTGTAAGCGCGCCAAGGTGTGAATCGGATGGCGGCATCTGGTAGTCGGGATCGGGTGAAGAGACCCGGCGGTAGAGTTCGGACTGGTCGGGTTTGCCTGGAACGATGGCGAATGCGCCTTTCGTATTTTTTAGCGGAGCGAGTGCGCTGTCGGGGATATCGAGTCTCAGGTGGGCTTCGCGGTGGCTGGCGTCGGGGCCGTGGCATTTGAAGCATTTGTCGGACAGGATGGGACGGATGTCGAAATTAAAGCTGACCGCAGCCGAAGCGTCGTCGCGGTTAGAGTGTAGGCAGGAGGCAAAAAAGAGTACGCCTCCCATGATCAGGGTTAATATGGCAGCAATCTGGCGCGTCGCGGTAGTGTTTGCTCTAAAGATAATTCATTTATTCGATAAGCATGACGGTACAGGATGAAAAGAAGGCCCGGGCCGTGTAAATTGGGTGATGATAGTCAAACGATGTCTTGCCGTGTTTTTGATATTTGTTTTAGTGGCGTCCGGCTTGATGGCGCAGAATATGGAGATGGGCTTTCGTACTCCGCCGGATTCTATTCAGACGAGCGTTTACTGGTATTGGATATCTGGGAATATTTCGCGGAAAGGGGTTGTGAAGGACCTCGGGGCGATGAAGCGGGCGGGGATCAACAGGGCCTTTATCGGGAATGTTGGAGTGGGGGAGTGCCAGAGGGAGGGGTTAAGTTGTTCACGCCGGAGTGGTGGGATATTCTGCATGTAGCGCTGAAGACGGCAACCAGGCTGCATATCGATATTGGGATGTTCAATAGTCCGGGGTGGAGCGGGGCCGGTGGGCCGTGGGTGAAACGGGATGGCGCTATGCGGCATTTGGTGGGCGCTGATACGGTGGTTAGCGGGCCTTTGGTGTTAAAAGGCGCGTTGCCGGCGGTCTCGCTGGCGGCGGGGGATAGTATGCAGGATGTGCGTGTGGTTGCGTATCCGAAGCCGAGGGAATATGGAAGTGGTTGGGTGGTGAAGGATGTGAAATTTAGTGGTGGAGATTCGATGGTTGTTGGGGTTTCCGTGGGGGCGGGTGATACGGTGCGTAGTTTGACGCTGGTGCCGGAGCGGCGCGCGATGCGGGTGGAGGGGGGTATCGAGGTGCTGGTTGCCGGGGGTTACAGGAAGGTAGCGGAGTTTGATCTGGACAGGAGTAATGACGCGTTGAATGTAGGGTTTGATCCGTATGGGCCGCTGACGGTGGAGATGCCGGCGGGGGTGGGGGATAGTTTTAGAGTGGTGTTTTATCGGTGGACGCCAGGAAGCGGTATACGACTGTTGAAGTTGTCTTCGGCGCCGGTGGTAGGAAGTTATGTGGAAAAGAGTTTTGGGAAGATGCATCCTACGCCGCATCCTTTCTGGTCGGCGTATCAGTGGCCGGTGCAGCCGGTGGTGGAGGCCGCCGGGCTTGTGATCGATCCGGCCGGGGTGGTGGATATTTCTTCTTATATGGATAAAAATGGGGTGCTGAAGTGGAATGTTCCGGCGGGAGACTGGGTGATATTGCGGACGGGGATGTTACCGACGGGGTGGTGAATAGTCCGGCGGCGCCGGGGGCAACGGGGCTGCAGGGGGATAAGATGAGTAAGAAGCGGGTGGGGGAAAATTTTGATGCTTTTATTGGTGAAGTGCTCCGGCGTATTCCGGAAGAAGATCGCCGGTCCTTCAAGGTGGTTGTGGAGGACAGCTATGAGGTGGGGGGACAGAACTGGACGGACGGGATGATCGATTCTTTTAAGCACCGCTATGGATATGATCCTACTTCTTATTTACCGGTGATGGTGGGCCGGGTGGTGGGAAGTGAGGACAGGAGTGACCGGTTCCTATGGGATTTGAGAAGATTTGTAGCAGACAGGGTAGCTTATGATTATGTGGGAGGACTGCGGGAAGCGAGTCACCGGCATGGGCTTAGTACCTGGCTGGAGAACTATGGGCATTGGGGTTTTCCGGCGGAGTTCCTGCAATACGGCGGCCAGTCGGACGAGGTGGGGGGAGAGTTCTGGGCCGAGGGTGATCTGGGGGATATCGAGAACAGGTCGGCTTCTTCGAGTGCGCATATTTATGGTAAGAATAAGGTGTCGGCGGAGTCATTTACGGCGGCGGGGGCGGCGTATGGGCGGTATCCCGCTGAGTTGAAGGCGAGGGGGACCGGTTCTTTTGTGAGGGGATCAATAATACGCTGCTGCATGTTTTTATCTCGCAGCCGGACGAGCGGATGCCGGGGATCAATGCGTGGTTTGGTACGGAGTTCAACCGGCATAATGTGTGGTTTGATCAGCTGGATGTGTTTACGGGGTATTTGAAGCGGTGTAATTATCTGTTGCGTTGCGGCCGGTATGTGGCGGATGTGGCCTATTTCATCGGGGAGGATGCGCCGAAGATGACGGGTGTGCGGGATCCGGAGTTGCCGAAGGGATATTCTTATGACTATATCAATGCGGAGGTGATCGAGAAGCGGTTGACCGTTCGCGATGGGCGGTGGGTGTTGCCGGATGGGTTGTCGTATAAGGTGCTGGTGTTGCCGAAGCTGAAGACGATGAGGCCGGAGTTGATAAAGCGCTTGTATGAGCTAGTTAAGATGGGAGGGGTGTTGATGGGGCCGGCGCCGGAGCGGTCGCCGAGTCTGGAAGGGTATGGTGATGCGGATAGTGTGGTGAAGCGGATTGCTTCGCAAATGTGGGGTGCTTCGCCCGGAGGCAGGGTCGTGACAGGAGGAGATTTGGGGTCGTTGTTGTCCGGGTTGGGGGTAACGCCGGATTTTGAGGCTTCGCGGGATAGTGTGTTGTTTTTGCATAGAAGTACGGGTGCGGCCCCGGCCACGGGGTCGGGCCCGACCGATATTTATTTTATCAGTAATCAGACGGGGCATCGGGTTGCGTTTTCGGCGGTGTTTAGGGTGAAGGATGGGGAGCCGGAGTTGTGGGACCCGTTGTTGGGGAGTGTGCGGCGGTTGCCGGTGTTTGAGCGCATGGGTGGAGGAACGAGAGTACCGCTCGAGTTGGAGGGGAGCGGAAGTTGTTTTGTTGTTTTTAGGAAGGGGGGCGCGGGGCCTTTACGGGGATCGGCGAATTTTCCTGTGGGCCGTGTTCTTTCGGAGTTGAAGGGGCCGTGGAGGGTGAGGTTTGACCCGGTGTTGGGCGGGCCGGCCGAGGACGGTGGTTTTTGATTCGTTGGTGGATTGGGCGGGGAGTGGGGATTCGACTATTCGATATTATTCCGGGAAGGTTGTTTATAGCAGCTCGTTTAGGCTGGAGAAAGCCTCTCAGCCGTTGTATCTCGATCTGGGGATGGTGGGTGTGATGGCGAAGGTGCGGGTGAATGGGGTGTATGCCGGTGGAGTCTGGACGGCGCCGTATAGGGTGGATATTTCGCAGGTGGTGAAGAAGGGAGTGAATAGTGTGGAGGTCGAGGTGGTGAATACCTGGGTGAACAGGCTGATCGGCGATAGCCGGTTGCCGGAGAAGGACAGGAGGACCTGGATGAATTATAATCCATACAGGCCGGATAGTCAACTGCTATCGTCGGGGTTGTTAGGGCCGGTGAGGGTAGTTGCGGGGGAGGCTGACGCTGACAAAGATGATGATAAAAAATAGGGTGAGCTGTATAACGTAGAAGCGGTTGAGGGTTGAGGTCAGGCTTTGGAGGTCTTGTGTGTTTTGTTGGGTGATCAGGGTCCTGAATCTTGTGGCCTGGCGGTTGCCGACGAGCATGCCGTGGAGGACGAGGGTGATGGCGAGGGCGAGTTTGAGGCGGAATAGCGGTTGTTGCCAGAGGTTTTTTGATAGTATGAACATGGTGATGCCGGTGGTGATCAGGATGATGGCGCCTGTGCGGACGAGGCTGCCGAATTTTGACGTCAGGGAGATGAGGTCGGATGATTTGGTTTCGTTGATCGTCAGGAATGCGAAGTAGTCGATGATGGTGGTGCCGGCCATGAGGATGAGACCGGTGAGGTGGAGGGGCAGGAGGATGCGGAGGATGAGCTGTGTTCTTGTCATGGTGTGGTAGTTGTGGAGCGATAGAGTTGTATGATATAGTATGTTGAGAGGGTTGCTATAAAGAATTGGAGGATGCCTGTGGTCTCGAAAAAAATATTGTCGGGTACTTCGTAGGCCGGTGCGGGGAAGAAGCGCCGCCATGTTGTCGGTGACATACCGGAGAAGAACAGGATGTTTTTTAGTATGTGATTGTAGAGGCCTTCGAACAGGCCGATGCCCAGGCCGAATACGAGGAAACTGATCGCCATATAAAGGATCAGAAAAATTCTTTTCTCATAGCGTTTGTAGAGGTAAAGGAGAAGGAGGCAGGCTGCCGGGACGATCCCTCCGTTGGTGCCTACGTCTTTTCGCCGGGGTGTGTTGTAGACGGATGCTCCGTACAGGTGGTGGATGGTGGTGACGATGTAGACGACGGCCGTTGCGATGAATGAGGATCTCATGTTGCAAAGAAACGGCGGCTGGTGTGGATAGCCAAGGGATGAAAAAGGGTGTATGTCCGGTAGTGAACAATACACCCGTAATAGTTCAGCAATACATGTGGATCGTGCGGGTGGCTGCGGGGATATCCCTGGCCGCCGGGTGGGTATTTGTTTGGTTTTTATTGGTTGTTTTGGCCCTGGCCGTTCTGGTTGCCCTGGTTATTTTGGTTGCCCTGGTCGTTCTGGCTGGAGGAGCAGGAATAGGAGAAGCTGGCGCGGGTGATCGCGAAGGGGTAGCCAATGACGATGAATCCCAGACCGGGGGCGACGGAGGACGAGTTGTTGATCGTCAGCGGGTATCCTGTGGTGTTATATGTGTAGGATTCCTGGTCCGTAGGATTGTGGATGCTATATTCGCGGTCGATGAACATCCATATGCCATTGGTGAGGTGGATGTTTGGCTTGTTGTCGTAGTTGGCGCCGGCGAACTGGCGGTTGCCGTTGCCGTCGTAGGTGTATGTCCTGACGATGGTAGCTCCATTTACATATTCGGTAGACTGGATGATCCTGTAGTACGAATCGTACTTGAAGGTGGTCAGGTCGATATCGTTGTAGTCGATGAGATGGCCGTTGGAGCTGACGAAGTCGCGGAAGGCGGTGTCGGCGATGATGAGGTCGGTCTTTATTTTGTCGTAGGTATAGCGGTGCCAGAAGTCGCCGGCGCCGTTGGAAAAGATGTTGATATATTCTGTGAGGCGGTTCGCTCCGTCGTATCTGAAGAGTGCGTTCTCGCCCACGTCCCTCTTGTGGGTCATGCTGGTGGGGTTGCCGTAGTTGTTGTAGGTGAAGTTGATGGTGTCGGCGACGCCGGGAGAAAGGTTGAAAGCGGTGTGTTGTGGTCTGGTTGCGATCCTTTTTGGGATATAGGTGCGGGGCTCGACTCTGTTCGCGGCGACAAGGAGGTCGCCTGGTATAACGACTCTGGTAATCTGACAAGGAGGGAGGGGGTCGTTGACTTTAGCTTTTTGGCAGGCGGTTATCAGGAAAAGGGCGAGTACAGAGGACGGCAAAAGGCTAATGGCTAAACTTTTTCTCATAACGAAAGTTTGACAATGAATAATTGACAATAGATGAAAGAAAATGATGCTGGGAATTCAAGGAGAATATTGGGGTGGACAGAGAAGAGGATATAATTTTTAGCAGAGCCTTTGACGATGTAAAACTAAGGGAATTTCCGATCAAACCGAACATCATTCGTATCGAATTCGTACACTTACCTGTAAGTATGCAGTAGTAAATTTTTGATTGTTATGTTTTTATAAAAATGGCATTTTAGTGGTATTATAGTGGTATGTTCAAAAACTACATCAGGAGTGCACTGAGGAGTTTTCTCAGGAATAAGGCGGCCAGCTGTATCAACGTGCTTGGCCTGTCTATCGGCATCAGCGCCGCGCTGATCATTTTTATGCTGGTCGCCTACGACTATAGTTTTGACCGGTGGGAGCCGGAAAATAACCGTATTTATCGCATCGTGTCGCAGGGGGATGGGTGGAAGAACTCCGGGGTGCCGGCGCCATTACCCAGGGCGTTCGCCCGGAATTCGGCGGGTATTCAAACCGTGACGGTGATCACGCAATACAAGGACTGGAATACGAAGGTGACGGTGCCCGGCGGTGGTGGGGCGCCGTTAGTGTTGAATAAGGAGCGGCGGATCGTGTTCGCCGACAGCAGTTATTTTAGCATTTTTCCGCATGTGTGGCTGGAGGGTAGTGCGGCGGGGTCGTTGCGGGAGCCGGGGCGGCTGGTGCTGACGGAGAGCAGGGCGCGTTTGTATTTCCCTGGGGTGCCGGTGTCGAAGCTGGTAGGGAGGACGGTTGTGTTCAGCGATACGCTCCTGACGACGGTAGCGGGTGTGGTGAAGGACCTGGGTGCGAACAGCGATTTTGCCTTTGGGGCGTTTATTTCTTCGGCGACTATGGATAAGCCGGGGCTGCGGGCGGAGTATCTGCCGGACAACTGGGATTTTGTCAATTCGTGGACGATAGGGTTTGTAAAACTTTTCCCGGGTGTTGCTCCAGGGGCGGTAGAAAAGCAGCTGGCGGCAGTGTTTCATTCGCATGTGGGTGAGTCGAAGGATGTACACCGGCTGCAGGCGCTGAGCGAGATCCATACCAGTGTGGAATTCGACGGGAAGGTGAACATGCAGACGGTTCGTAATCTGATATTGCTCGCGGTATTCCTGTTGGTGCTGGGGGCGATCAATTTTATCAATCTTTCCACGGCGCATGCGGCGGAGCGGGCGAAGGAGATCGGGATCCGGAAGACCCTGGGTGGTCAGAAGGGGCAGCTGATCGTACAATTCCTATCTGAAACTTTTGTGTTGACTCTTATAGCGGCGGTTGTGAGTGTGCTGATGGCGCCGTTGCTGCTGCGTGTATTCTCTGGGTTTATGCCGGAGGGGTTGAAGTTCGACCGATTCATGGTGCAGCCGATGGTGTGGGGTTTTTGCTGTTGCTCGTCGTGGTGGTGAGCCTTGTTGCGGGGTTGTATCCGGCGTTTGTGCTTTCGCGGTTCAGACCGGTGTCGGTGTTGAAGAACGGTGTGGCAGCCGGTGGGAGGGGGAGTGGCTGAGGAAGGTGCTGATCGTTTTTCAGTTTGCCACGGCGCAGGTCTTTATCGTGGCGGTGTTTGTGGTCGACAAGCAGATACATTATTCTGTTGAAAAGGATATGGGTTTCCGGAAGGAGGCTGTCGTTACCTGGTTTGTGCCTTTTGATTTTCAGAGTCCGAACAGGAAGAAGTATGTCCTGAGGGATGAGATCAGGAAGATACCGGGGGTAGAGCATGTCAGCCTTGGGGGGCTGTCGCCGGCAGTTAGCGGGCGGATGTCGTCGGGTATCAGCTATCAGGAGGGGAAGAAGGAGCTAAAAGCTGGTTGTGGATTCGAGGTGGGGAGACACTGCCTTTTTAGCTACCTATGGGCTTCGGCTGGTGGCGGGGAGAAATATCGGTGTTTCGGATACGGCCAATGAGGTCCTTATCAATGAATCGCTGGCGAGGCGGATGGGATTTGTACATCCGGCGGAGGCGGTAAATCATTTTATCAGTCTGGGCTCTTCACCGCTGCCGGTCGTGGGGGTGGTCAGGGATTTTAACTTCGCCAGTGTGCGGACGGTTATCGGTCCGATGGTCTATTATTCGGAGCTGAAGCATGGGTTTGTGCTACATGTCGCTATGACCGGGGAGCCGTCGCGGTGGCCGGGGATTATCCGGCGGATGGAGGCGGCGTGGAAGCAGGAGTATCCGGATATGGATTTTGACTATGCTTTTATGGACAAGCAGATCAGCGATTTTTATGCGGAAGACCGGCAGTTGTCTACGCTGCTGGCCTGGTCGGCGGGGATTGCGATACTGATCAGTTGTTTGGGGTTGTTGGGGCTGGTGATCTTTGTGACGAATCACCGGGTGAAGGAGATCGGCGTGCGAAAGGTATTGGGGGCGTCGGTGATGCAGATCGTTGGGTTGCTGTCGGTAGACCATGTGCGGTTATTGGTGATCGCGGTGGTGATCGCCGTGCCCGTGGCGTGGTGGCAGACGCACGGGTGGCTGGAGAACTTTGCGTATCATACGGAGCTGAGCTGGTGGCTCTTTGTGGTGGGTGGGGTGGCGATGGTAGGCGTGGCGGTTGGGGTGATGTGTGTGTGGGCCGGGAGGGCGGCGATGGCCAATCCGGTGGATAGTCTGAGGGTGGAGTAGTAAATGTCGTAAATTTGTGGACTAATTACCGATGTATGATCAACTGGAATGATGTTCTCAACTATGCCAATAAGGGAAATCTTGCCCCCGACCGGAGGGTGGAGAAGACGGAGGAAGAATGGAAGGCCCTTCTGACGCCCGAGCAGTATCAGATAACGAGGAGGAAGGGGACGGAGGCGCGGTTCAGCGGGGAGCTTTGCAGCCGCTATGATCCGGGGAAATACAATTGTATCTGTTGTGATACGGAGTTGTTCGACTCGACGATAAAGTTCGATTCGAAGACGGGCTGGCCGAGATTTTCGCAGCCGGCGAAGGAGAATGTCATCAAGTATCTGAAGGATGATTCCTATGGGATGGTGAGGGTCGAGGTGGAGTGCAGTGTTTGTGACGCCCATCTGGGGCATGTATTTCCGGATGGACCGCCGCCTGGTGGCTTGAGGTATTGTATCAATTCGGAGTCGTTGAAGTTGGTGATGGGGCAGAGTCGGCCAGATGACAAACGGTGATTTTTTTTCATATATCTTTGTGAAAATCATTGTCATTGCCACACGAAAGCATTTCCGTATTCGACATGTTCAAGATAGGGGTGGGGCCGTCGAGCTCGCATACCCTGGGGCCGTGGCGCGCGGCGCAGCGGTTCGTTGATTCCATTGCGAAGAAGTTTGGGTTGGATGGACTTGTTTCCGTCCGGGTCCTCCTGTATGGCTCGCTGGCCAAGACGGGGAAGGGGCACGGGACGGATATTGCCGTTCAGCTGGGGCTGATGGGTGAGGATCCTGTGACGTTTGATGTGGGGATGATCGGGACGACGATCGAGGGGATCAATATGAAGAAGGAAATGAGGGTTAGGGGGAGCGGAGGTGTCGGCGTGGTGGTGCGGTTCGATCCGGAGAAGGATATTGAATTTTTGTATGAGGAGGCGCTGCCTTATCATCCGAATGCGATGACGTTTCTGGCGCAGTGGGGGGATGGAAGGCAGATGGCGGAGACACTGGTATTCGATCGGGGGTGGATTTGTAAGAAAGGAGGGGGAGGAGCCGCAGGCGGAGAGTGCGGTGCAGCTGCCTTTTCCGATAGACACCAATAATGACTTACTACACTGGTGCAGGAAGACGGGGATGAGCATCAGCGAGGTGGTGATGGAGAATGAGGCGGCGTGGAGGCCGGAGGCGGAGACGCGGGCCGGGGTGCTGAAGATATGGGAGACGATGCGGGAGTGTATCTATCGCGGGTGTCATGCCGAGGGGATGCTGCCGGGTGGGCTAAATGTGAAGCGGCGGGCCGCGGCGTTGAATCATAAGCTGATCGCGGGAAGGAGGTATGCGGATTTTGAGGGGTGGGTGAAGGCGATCCGGGAGGGTGGTAACGGATTTAAGTATACGCTGGACTGGGTGAGTTGTTTTGCGCTGGCGGTGAACGAGGAGAATGCGTCGTTTGGACGGGTGGTGACGGCGCCTACGAATGGGGCGGCGGGTGTGATACCGGCGGTGTTGCTGTACTATGTTATCTTTTGTGACGGTTTTTCAGATGAAAAGGTATTGCAGTATATATTGACTGGTTCGGAGATCGGGAGCATCTTCAAAAAGGGGGCGACTATCTCGGCGGCAATGGGTGGGTGTCAGGCGGAGATCGGTGTGTCGTCGGCGATGGCGGCGGCGGCGCTGACGGAGTGTGTGGGGGGATCGCAGCGGCAGGCGATGATGGCGGCGGAGATCGCGATGGAGCATCATCTGGGGCTGACCTGTGATCCGATCGGCGGACTGGTGCAGATACCGTGTATCGAGCGGAACACGATGGGGGCGATCAAGGCGATTACGGCTTCGCAGCTGGCGTTACAGAGTACGCCGGATTTTGCGAAGGTGTCGCTGGATGCTGTGATCAGCACGATGTGGAATACTGCTCAGGATATGAATAGTAAATATAAAGAGACTTCCGACGGCGGGTTGGCCGTTCAGATACCTCTTGGGTTGAAAGAATGTTAGGCCGGGGTCGTGATCTTCCAGTCCGGGCGTACGTAGTGGCAGGTGTAGCCGTGGGGATTTTTCTGCAGGTAGTCCTGGTGTTCTTTTTCGGCGTCCCAGAAGTCGGCCGCTGGTACGACCTGAGTGACGATCGGTGAGGCCCAGATATGGGCCGCGTTTAATTCATTAATAAGATGGGTTGCTGTGTTTTTTGTTCTTCGCTGCCGTAGAAAATGGCTGAGCGGTAGGACGTGCCCCTGTCGTTGCCCTGGCGGTTGAGGGTGGTGGGGTCGTGGATCTGGAAGAAGAATTCAAGAAGCCTGCGGTAAGTGAGGCGTTCGGGATCGAATTCTATTTTTATCGCTTCGGCGTGTGTGCCGTGGTTGCGGTAGGTCGCGTTGGGGACGTCGCCGCCGGTATAGCCGACGGTGGTATTGGTGACCCCAGGCAGCTGACGGATAAGCTCTTCTACACCCCAGAAACATCCGCCGGCGAGAATGGCAGTTTCGCTTGGCATGGTTTGATCGATTTTTTTCGAAATTAAGACAAATTTTTGTTTCGGGGTTGTTGTCTACTGGTTAACAGTTGTATTATTCCTTGTACTATTCCTGCTCCATTGTATGGGTGTCAGGTCTTTTTGTTCTTTTTCCCTGAGGATCTCGTGGATCTCTTTCATGTGGCGCTGTATGTTTTGCAGCTCTTCGAGGCTTGCTTTGTCGAGCTGGTCGATGAAATTGCGGGCTTCTGCGAGCAGCAGGATGCGGAGGCTGCTCGCTGACAGTTGAGAAAGTATCTGCATTTTTGGCTTGGTTTGACTTTTAAAATGCAGGAGAAGGATCGTTAGAGAAGTCCCGGTGACAGGTGAGGGACAGGCATAAGCAGAAAATTGAAAAAGCCCAGATGGAAATCCGGGCCGTTGCTAAATCTCAATATCCTATTTAAAGCCTACTGTGTTAGGAGCAATAGTCGGACCTATTGATATCTAGGCGCTTACGCGGATTTATTGATACGCTGTAGGTAGATTTTGGGGAAATAGGCCTGGGTTACGGGGAAATGGGAGTGAGATCGCGGGGAAATATTTTCACGAAAGTTGAGGAAAATAGCAAATGAATAAGGGTTGCCCCGTAAGATCCTCTGTGGTTCTATTTGGCATTTCGATTGTGGGTAAAGAGGCGAATATGTCTGATAATGAAAAGTTTTTGACGGTCGGGAGCGAAGCTCAGTATCATTTAATGATCGGAGAGGTGGAGGATTATGCCATACTGATGCTGGACAGGGGTGGGATCATCCGGACCTGGAATCGCGGGGCGGAGAAGATCAAGGGTTATAAGGAGGAGGAGATCCTTGGGCATCATTTCCGGATCTTTTACACCGCCGCTGACCGGGAGGCGGGTTTACCGGAGCGGCTGATCGGAGAAGCGGCGGAGAAAGGCAAGGCCATACATGAGGGGTGGAGGGCGCGAAAGAACGGGACCAGATTTTGGGGAAGCATCGTTATCACCGCGCTTCACGATGAGGGGGGATGTAATCGGGTTTTCGAAAGTGACACGGGACCTGACTGAGCGGAAGGCAGCGGAGGACCAATTGTTACAGAATGCAAGGCAGCTGGCGGCCCAAAATCGCGAGCTGCAGCAATTTGCGTATATAGCGGCGCATGATATGAAGGAGCCGCTGCGGAAAATACAAATCTATATGGACGCGACCTTGTCGGATACAGGGGGCGTGTTATCGGACCGGCAAAAGAAATGGCTGGCTAAGGCGGCGGGTTCGTCGCAACGAATGCAAGGGCTGATCACGGATCTGCTGGCCTATACGAATGTGACGGAACAAAGCGCTCTTCTGGAGCCTACCGACCTCGGAGGTTTGGTGGCAGAGGTGTTTGCCTATCAGAATGAGACGCTGGAGGGAATGGGCGCTGTAGTGGAGATCGGAAAATTGCCGCAGGTGGCGGGCATTCCTTTTCAATTGGTGCAGTTGTTTACGAATTTACTAAGTAATTCCATCAAGTATCGGGAGAGAGGACGCGTTTTACGGATATCGGTGGGTGTGGAAAAGGTGAGGCAGACGCCGCCGGGGGACGAGTTTTACAAAGTAAGTTTCCTGGACAATGGGATTGGTTTCCCGCCTGAAATGAAGGACAGGATCTTCGATCTGTTCGAAAGATTGCATGGAAGGGAGAACTATCCGGGGACGGGCCTTGGGTTGGCGATCTGTAAGCGGATCATGGAGAATCATCGGGGATCTATTGAGGCGGAGGGGAGGCCAGGGGAAGGAAGTCTGTTTAATTTGTATTTTCCGCGTGAAGAGGTTAGCCAATGAAGCCTGTGTCGGTCAGGATCTTTTTCACAAAGCAGATCGGTCAGGTATTCCATGATGGAGTCGAGCTGTTTTATGTTGCTGGGTTTGAGAAAGTATTTCTCCGCGCCGAGCCGCAGGCATTCCTTGATGTGGCTTGTAGTGCCTGAGGAGCTGAGGACTATTTTTACGATCTGATTGTACCGGATATCCGGGCGGAGTATACTCAGGAGTTCGGGGCCGCTCATGTACGGCATTTTGTAGTCGGTAACCAGTGCGAAAGGGAGCTCTTCGGCGTCTTTGCCTGCGAGGGCGGAAAATGCTTGCTGGCCGTTGGAGAAACATTCGGCCTTCATCTGTGGATTTAGACTGCAGAAGCGGTCGGCGAGCATTTGTGCATCTTCCTCGTCATCGTCCACGATCATGATGTATGGAGTTTCAGCCATTGGTAGCTTGTTAGATAGCGTCGTTAATGCAAAAGCCGTTCCAGGCGCGCCGCGGGGTCGGCGGTTGTCGTGCGGGACTATCCTGACCAGCCTATTGATGTATAAACCATGGGATATGTTGTAGTAATGGCCGACGCGTTGGCTGGGGCGGGGGAAGGGGGTACCTTTATCAAAATTTACGAGCATGGATAAGGTCAGCGAGCTGCGGCTCAATATTCCCGATACGGATAAGCGCCGGGTGGTGATCATCGGTGGAGGGTTTGGTGGCGCCAATGCGTTGAAGGCGCTGGATGATAAGCTGTTTCAGACGGTGCTGTTCGACAAGAGTAACTATAATAGTTTTTGGCCGTTATTGTATCAGGTGGCGACGGCGGGGTTGCAGCCGGATGCGATAGCTACGCCGCTGCGGCGGGAATTCTCCAACAAAAAAGACTTCCATTTTCGTGCCCTCGAGGTGGTTCGGGTTGACCCGGAAGAGAAGGTGGTTGTGACGGATGCGGGGAGTATTCATTACGACTATTTGATCATTGCTACGGGAAGCCGGTCGAATTTTTCGGGAACGAGATGATCAGGAAGTATTCTTTTGGACTGAAGTCGATACCGGATGCGCTCAATTTTCGGAGTCAGCTGATGCAGGCGTTTGAGCGCGCCGACATGACGCGGGATGTAGTAGAGCGGGCCAGGCTGCTGACCTTTGTGCTGGTCGGAGGCGGGCCAACGGGTGTGGAGACGTCGGGTGCGATCGCGGAGCTGCGGAAGCATGTTCTCTGCAAGGACTATCCGCATCTGGATCTGAGCCAGATGAAGATCTATTTAATTGAAAGTAATGAGCGGGTGCTGGCGGCGATGTCGCCTTCGGCGAGTGTGAAGGCGAAGGCTTATCTGGAGAAGCTGGGGGTGATCGTGATGACCTCGGCTTATGTCGACAAATACGACGGGACGACGGTGCATCTGAAGTCGGGAGAGAAGATAGAGAGTTATACAGTGGTCTGGTCGGCGGGTGTGACGGGGAATATGCTCGAGGGAATGAAGCCGGAGTGGACGGAAAGGGGACATTATATCGTGGATGGGTACTGTCGTGTGGTTGGGGCATCAGGCGTCTTTGCTATCGGGGATATCTCGGTGCAGCGGTCGGAGAAGTGGCCGCAGGGGCTGCCGGGGCAGGCGCAGCCGGCGATACAGATGGGTCATTTTGTGGGGAAGTATCTGAATGCTGTCAGCCGGGGGAAGGAGATGAAGCCTTTTTCCTTTTTCGACAAGGGGGCGCTGGCGACGGTGGGAAGGGGGAAGGCGCTGGCGGATCTGCGTGGGAATATTCGTCTTGCTGGGAGGATCGCGTGGTATATCTGGTTGTTCGTGCATATCACGGGGTTGATGAGTTTTCGCAGCAAGCTACTGGTGTTTACCAATTGGATATGGAATTATTTTACGTTTGATAAGGGGAATAGGCTGATCATCCGGCCTTTTGTGAGGCCGGATGAACCGGAGTAATTTTTTGGGGGAGCCGCTATGGCGTGGTTTTTCGTTTTTGGGATATGCCGCCGTTGCTCCATAGCATCGATAGTTGGTTGTAGGAGCCTTTTTCGTCTTTTTTGAATTCCACGTGGACGTTCTCGTCGAGCACGAATTTGTCGCCCGATACGGGAAGTAGTTTGAAGATGTTACCTCCTCTCTCTGCGTTTTTACAATAGAGGTCGCCTTTGTCGACATAGAAGGCCAGGCCCTCGTAGTTGCCTGTATAGGATGAAAGGGAGGCCGGGGCCGGATGGGGCCGGGAGGCTGCGAGGTCGTCGAGAAACCATTGCGCTTTCATTTTTTCCTGGTCTGTTGTAGCGCGCTGCGCAATGTCGGTGTAGATGGCTTGTCTTGCGCGGTCGAAGGCTGTTGCTGAGCTTATGGGTATATCCGGATAGACGCCGGTGCCTTCCCAGTCTTTGTTCGTATAGGGATTGAGGCTGCGTGCGAAGGGGATATCGGCCACGAATCCCATGGTGACGGGGACCGGTCCGACGGGGTGGGCGCCGCCGCCGGTGGTGTCGCCGATGAGGGTGGCGCGGTGGAGGGCTTGCATGCCGTAGCAGAAATCTTCGCCGCCGGAGAACGTGCGTCTGGCGGTCAGGATGTAAACGGGCATCGTCAGGGTCAGGCCTTCGGCGTCCTTCGGATCGACGTAGAATTCCCGTTTGCCGCGGGGGTCGATGATGTCATTCCAGTGATGGGTTTCGGGGAAGAAATAGCTCGCGACCTGGCAGACCATGACCGGGCTGCCGCCGCCGTTGTCGCGCATGTCGATGATCAGCGCGCTGGTATTGGCAACGAACCGGAATGCCGCGGTGAAGGTGGGGCGGGCTTCTTTGACGAAGCCGACGAAGCCGTTGAATTTGACGTAGCCGATATTCCCGGGCAGGATCTCCGCCTTGCTGAACGCGAAGTTGTTCTCGCGCATATTGATCAGCTGCATGGAGTCGCCGGTTTTGCGCCTTTTGGCCATGCCGGCTGTGTCGGTCAGGTCCTTTGCAAGGCCGGGGTTGTAGTGGAAGTGAAAATGGCCGTCGTGATGGGCTTTTTGCAGGTCCTGCTGCAGGCGGCCGGCCAGTTCACGCGGGTCGTGGATCGAGGCGTAGGCTCCTTTTTGTACTCGTTGTCGAGATAGGCCGCCATTTTTGCCGCGGTATCGGGGAAGACATAGTTATGTTTCAGGGCCTGGCCGAGACTATCGATGACTGTACGGGTAATGGCGGGAGTGATTTGCAGGGTAGGTTGCTGGGGGGATTGCGCCTGGGATGAGATGATGGTGGTACATAGAATGAGGGCTAGCCAGTTGTTTTTCATGTTATGGTTTATTTGGGATGATGCTAAAAGTACGGAATTGCATAATTGCTCCGGACAGCCGGTGTATCGAAAGCGGACAGGAAGACTTGGGAGCGAGGCGTGTAGTCGATTGATTTATATTTGGTTGGAAATCGGGCATATTATTCGGATTGGTGGAAGTATGTTTAGAAATTATTTTCTCACCGCCTGGCGAAATCTTCTTCGCAACCGCAGTTATAGCGTCGTGAATATAATGGGACTGGCTATCGGGATGGCCGTCGCTCTTGTGATCGGTCTGTGGGTAGTCTACCAGTACTCGTATGACCGGCAGCTGCCCGGCTTTCAGCGGGTGGCGCAGGTGCATACGCGGTCGGTGAGGAACGGGGAGGCGTCGCAGAACAATGGGACTGTGCAGCCTCTGGCGGAGGCGTTGAGGAAGGAGGTACCGGGGATCCGGTATGTGGCACATACAGACTGGATGGGGACGCACGGGCTGACGGCGGGGAACATAAGGTGTATCTGGCGGGGGCTGAGGCGGAGGAAGATTTTTCCGCATCTTTCCTTATCCGGTGTTGAGCGGGGATGTCAATAAGACGCTGCATGATCCGTATTCGATCGTGCTGACGGAGTCGACGGGCAAGGCGTTGTTCGGTAGTGAGAATCCGATGGGGAAGAAGGTGCGTGTCGACAATCAGCAGGATTTTGTGGTGGGGGCTGTAATTCGTGATCTTCCCCGGAATTCCTCCTTCAGTTTCAATTACGTGTTGCCATTTGCTTTTGATATCGCTGCGAATGACTGGGTGAAAAGGGCGCAGACCAACTGGGGTAATTATTCATTTCAGACATTTGTGGCACTGGAACCGGCGGCGAATGTGGCCGAGGTGGATGCGAGGATGAGTGCGGTGCTGAAGAAGTATAATCCTTCCGCGTGGAAGTCGTCGCGGGAGGAGTTGTTTCTGCATCCGATGAGCGACTGGCATCTTTATTCAGACTTTAAGAACGGGAAGGAGGACGGCGGGTTTATTGATTATGTACGGCTTTTCAGCATTATCGGCGTGCTGGTGCTGCTGATCGCCTGTGTCAATTTTATGAATCTATCGACGGCGCGGTCGGAGAAGCGGGCGAGAGAAGTGGGGGTTCGGAAGGTGATGGGGTCGCTGAGGCGGGACCTGATCGTCCAGTTCCTTGTGGAGTCGACGGTCATTACGCTCGTGGCGGCGGTGATCGCGCTGGGTCTGGTGGAGGCGGCGCTGCCTTTTTTCAATACGCTTACGAACAGTGCGGTGAGCATACCCTGGGCTTCGGGTTTATTTTGGGCGATAATGGTTGGTTATGTGCTGGGGACGGCCTTGCTGGCGGGGGCGAGGCCTGCGTTTTTTCTGTCTTCGTTCAGACCGGTGAAAGTATTGAAGGGGGGCCATGGGTACCGATGGTCCCGAACGAAGCCGGAGCGAGGGACGAAGCTCTGGCTGAAGTTCAGTGTGGGGCGGGGAGCGAGCTCGGCCGAGGAAGGTCCTGGTGGTACTGCAGTTCACGTGCAGTGTGGCGCTGATCATCAGCACGCTGCTGATCTACCGCCAGGTGCAGTACGCGAAGGACCGGCCGAAGGGGTATGACGTCAACCGGCTGGTGTATTCCGAAGGAAGTGATGACCTGAACCGGAACTATGACGCGCTGCGGGACGAGCTGCTGCGGAGCGGGCAGGTGGACAAGGTGACGAGGGCGTCTGCTTTTGTAAGCAATATATGGAACTGGTCGATGCTTCAGGATTGGAGCGGACGTTATCCGGACGAGCAGCTGATGGTGGCTACGGTCGACGTGGTGGAGAATTATTTCAACACGGTGGGGATGAAGTTGGTTGCCGGAACGAATTTTAGCGGCAATCTGGGGGCGGATACGCTGTGTGTGGTGCTGAATGAGGCGGCGGTTAGGCGGATGCGTTTCAAGGACCCGCTGGGGCAGGTGATCACATTTCGCAAGGGGCACCGGATCAAGGTGATCGGGGTGGTGAAGGATGCGGTTATGATCTCTCCTTTTTCGCCGGCGGAGCCGGCTTTTTTACGTATAGCCCGGGTGATGCGGGGAATATCCTTTACCGGCTGTCGCCGAGGGCGGAGGTACATGGGGCGATGGTGCGGCTGGCGGCTATCTTCAACAAGTATAATCCGACCTATCCATTTATCTATCATTTTGCGGATGAAGCTTATGGCGAGAAGTTCCAGTTCGAGGAGCTGATCGGAAAGCTGGCGGGGATCTTTGCCGGGCTGGCGATCTTTATTTCCTGTCTCGGATTGTTCGGGCTCGCGGCGTATATGGCGGAGCAGCGTATGCGGGAGATCGGGATCCGGAAGGTGCTGGGGGCTACGATGGGGCAGTTGTGGTATTTGCTGTCAAAAGACTTTGTGGTGCTGGTAGTAGTAAGTTGTGTGGTGGCGTCGCCGGTGGCGTGGTGGTTTTTGCATGGGTGGTTGGAAAGGTATAGTTATAGAATTTCTATAGGGGCGGGTGTGTTCGTTGAGGCGGGGGCGATAGCTTTGCTGATCACGGTGGTGACGGTCGGGGGTCAGGCGGTAAGGGGCGCGCTGACGAATCCGACGAAGAGTTTGAGGTCGGAGTAAGTTAGCGGATGGGTTTTTCCTTTTGAATTTTTAGGTTGGTGAAGCCGGTGGATCTGGTGAGCCCCATAGTTGATTGTTTCATTGCAATATTACGATAAATTAAGTGTTATTGTGGGAATAATTTCTTTTTGGCTCTTTGCCTCTTTGCTTCGCCTTACTTGGGTGTAAGTTCTTGATATGCATTAGAATAGTGAATAAAAAATGATGATTTGACTAGGACCAGGGGACTGGTTTGCTGTCTTATTGACGAATCTCCGAATATCCGAAGCCGTTTGAGGCGGAGTATATCTCTGAAAATATAAACTGAAAAACCACCAAACCCTCACGCACAGTTGTAAGACAGGCCCCTATGCTATCCGCGTCGCGCTCAGATGACGGAAAAGCATAGGGGTCGTTTTTTTGGGTGTTTGCCGGGGGGACTCTGATGGGGTTTGGCTGCCGGGGATGGATGCCGCCCGTCTGGTGATGTTTAGTTTCCGACGACTTCTGGAATGGTTTTGCCGATGTTGCCGTTGGGTACCTGAATGTGGAGGATTGCGGCGAGGGTTGGTGCGATATCGGTCATATGTACCTGCCGTGATAGTGCTCCGTGTTTTATGCCCCATCCCATGAACAGAAGCGGGATATGTGTGTCCTGTGGATTCCAGGTGCCGTGGGTAGTGCCCTTGTCGTATCCGTCGTACCAGCCGGGTTCGGGTATCAGGAGGATGGAGCCGCAGCGTTTTCTGTTGTAACCGTTGATGACCATTTCCTGTATCGGAGGGGGCAGGTTGGCTTCCGCGATGTTCGCCATGTCGACGACGTACTGGATGCCGTCCTGGTGTAGTAAATAAGATAGGGCTGTCTTTTTGAGGGATTCAGCAGAGAGGCTGGCCCGGCTGATTTTTTCCCAGTTGAAATTGATGTAGTAATTGGTGCCGGAAATGACGAGGTCTTTTGCGCCGGTAATTTTTGTAAGGGTGTCGTTGAGGCCTTGTACGATCTTGCGGACGCCGGAGAGTCGGCCTGGGATCTGGTGGGCCTTTAGAAAGTCTACTGAGTGGGATGCACCGTGATCAGCGGTGAGGAAGACGAGGTAGTTGCCTTTGCCTATTTTGTCGTCGAGATAATTGAGAAAAGTTTCGAGGTCTTTGTCCAGTCTGAGGTAGACGTCTTCGACCTCGATGGAGTTGGGGCCGTATTTATGGCCGACGTAGTCGGTGGAGGCGCAGTTGATGGTTAAGAAGTCGGTCTGGTCGCGCTGGCCCTGCCGGTAGCCTTCGACGGCGGCCGTCGCGAAGTCAAGTGTGAGGGTGTTGCCGAATGGCGAGCTGCGGATGTTGTCGTGGTCCTCGCGGTATGCTTTCAGGATATCGTGGGGAAAGACGGGAGTTTGTTCGCCCTTGAAGAGTCCTTCCCAGGGTGCGTTGTCTTCGGTGCTCTGGGTATATGTGTTGATGGGATAGAGGGTTTGCCAGCCTCCGGCGGCGAGGTTTTTCGGGTTCGTTGCCGGCGTTGAATTTTTGGACCCATCCGGGGAGTTGCTTCATGTACCAGGTGGAGGTGCTGAAGCAGCCTTTTGCGTCGTCGAACCAGAATGCTGCCGTCGGGGTGTGGCCTGCCGGGAGGATGGAGGCGCGGTCCTTGAGCGATACGCCGACGACGCGGGAGCGGAAGTTGGTGGCGAGCATGAGTTCGTCGGTGATGGTCGTGGCGAGGAGGTTGCGGGGTGACATATTTCCTGCGGGAGAAGTGCCGCCTACGGGCAGGGCGCTGGTGTCCGCGACGCAGTACTGCGATTTGCCGGAGGTCTGGTCTATCCAGTCGTTGCCGGTGATGCCGTCGATGGAGGGGACCGAGCCCGTGAAGATCGTCGTGTGTCCTACGGCGGTATAGGATGGAAGGTGACTGATATAGGTCTGTTCGCAGGAGTAGCCCTGATCGAGCAGGCGGCGGAAGCCACCGGAGCCATACCGGTCATGGTAACGGTAGAGGTAGTCCCAGCGCATCTGGTCGACGACGATGCCGACGACGAGTTTGGGACGCGGGATTGATTGGCCTATTGCTGGTGTGAGGAGCAGCGCTCCAAGGAGTATAGTTAATAGTTTCTTTAGATGTTGCATATGAATGATAGGGTGTGAGAATTGATTATGTCCTGACTACAGAAGGCTTATGCTGTGGGTGGACCGCGGAATGAGTTGAAGGGAAGGTTTGGGGCCGGATATGGGGCTGGTTGTGGCCGGGCTATTTGAGAAATGAGGATATAGGCGGGTGGTTGGGGTTGAAAGGGCGGGTCGGTTTTATGGAGGGGTGAGGGGCAGCAGAACCGTTTGTCAACGCTGAGGTGGGCGGGGGATTGTAGGTTCTTACTGTTGGCGCCGGACGACTTGTAGACGAAGTTATTGGCGATGCGGTAGTACTGATAGTTGAACTGGCCCGCGAAAAAGAAGCAATAGCCGCAGAGCAGCAGCAGCCGGAGGGCTGTTTTTTATTGATTGGGGGGGCCTTGTCATGGAGGCGCTAAGGTAGGGAGTATTTTGGAGATTGCGGCCGAATAAGGCTTAAGGGATTTCTTGTCCCAGCTTAGCTGCCATGGGCGGGCGAGTAGGCCTGTTGTGGGATCTCTTTTTGCAGGAATTCTTTGAGGCGATGGACCGGACGGGAGATCTCGTCTGCGGGCGTGCAGAGGAAGGAGTGGACGGCGGGGAGTGGTGGCAGGCCCGAAGATTTTGGGATGGCCTTCAGGGTTGGGGGCATGCCGATGCTGGTGCGGGCGCTGATACCGATGCCGGCGGATATGGCTGCCCATGCGGCCTGCAGGCTGGAGGTCGCGAAGGCTATGCGCCAGGGTGTTCCGGCGGTAGTAAGGGCGGCGGAGATGGACTGCCGTATTTTGCATTCGGGTCCGAGGACGACGAGGGGAAGGGGGATTTGCCTGTGGTGTAGCCCGGAGCGCCGACCCATTGCAGTGGGTGGGTTTTTAGGGTGACGGTATTGAAGGCATGGTTCTTTTCTTTTGCGAGGTAGACGATGATGTCGAGTTTTCTTTTGGTCAGTCCTTCCTGGAGTGAATTGCTGGAGTCGACTTTCAGGTCGAGGATGATATCGGGGTGGTGCTGGATGAACCGGTATACCGAGGCTGTGAGAGGGGAGTCGACGAAGTCGGGTTGTATGCCCATGCGGATCTTTCCTTTTAGTCTTGTTTCTTTTAGGGTCAGGAGTATTTCGTCGTTGAGGCGGAGCAGTTGTCTTGCGTGGCTGAGGAGGATCTCGCCGTGGTGGGTGAGGAGGCGTTGTTTGCCTTTTCGTTCGAATAGGGTTTGGCCGGTCTGTTCTTCGAGTCTTTTCATCTGCATGCTGATCGCGGACTGCGAGAGGTGGACTTTTTCGGCGGCTTTGTTGAAGCCGTTGAGGTCGACGATGGAAAGGAATGTCCGGAGGACGTCGAGGCTGAGGTGTTCCATACTTCAATAAAATTGAATGATTATATCAAATATATGAATTTGTGTGAAGCTGGTGCCGGGCTTAGTTTTGGGTGGCAAATATTTACCAATGGACAGAAGAAAGTTTTTGGTTTTCGGCGCCTCTGTGGTTGGCGCGACGGGGTTGGCGGAGTTAGTGCCGGGGAGGAGTTCTGTGAAGGTGATCCTGTTCGATGCTTTTCCAGTCTATGATCCGGGGGTGTGGCGGTAATGGCGGAGCGGTTGTTTCCGGGTAAGGGCGCACAGTTGATGGAGGCGTGGCGGACGAGGCAATTCGAGTATACGTGGCTGAGGAATATCGCGGGGAACTATGTTGATTTTTTTCTGTTAGTTCCGACGCTCTGGATTATGCGATGGAGATGCTGGGATTGCCTGTTGCGCAGAAGGGTGCGTTGATGGAGGGGTTTTTAGACTATCGGTTTGGCCGGATGTTCCGGCCGCGTTGAAGGAGTTGACTGCGGCGGGTTACCGGCTTGGGTTCCTGTCGAATTTTACGCCGCGGATGTTGAAGGAGAATGTGGACCGTTGTGGTCTTGGCGGGTATTTTTCGCATTTGCTGAGTGTGGATGGAGTTCGGTCGTATAAGCCTGATCCGCGGGCTTACCGGATGGGGATGGATGCGTTTGGTGTGAGGAAGGAGGAGGTGTTGTTTGTTGCTTCTGCGGGTTGGGATGCGTGCGGGGCGAGCCAGTTTGGGTATAAGACTTATTGGGTGAACAGATTTCATGTGCCGGGTGAACGATTGGGGGCATCGTCGTATGGGGTGGGAAAGGATCTAAATGATCTGGTGAGGTATCTATGATTTTTTGGCGTGCCCTTTGTATCTTTGCGGTGATGCGACTGTCTGCATTCATATTAAATCTGCTGATGGCAATGATGATCCTGGTGCCCTGCCGGGACCATAAGGTGCTGGGTATGAGTAAGGCCCGGTTCCAGCAGGTGGAGTCCGCGACGCCGGGTGGCGGGCAGGCAGATGACGACTGCTCGCCGCTGTGTACGTGTTCGTGCTGCGCTTCGGTATCGTCGGTGGTGGAGTTGGCGACGATTGTGGATGTTGCGCCGGTTGTGGTGTCTAAGAAATTTCCTCTCTGTATAACTCCTGAATACGAGGCAGATCGTTCTGCCGTATGGCAACCGCCACGGATAGGTTAGTCCTTTTTTTGTTGTTCCCAATGCTGTATCGGTGTGTCCGATACAGGTCGGGTATTTTTTACCTATCAATTTACCTATGATTTCAAAGATCATACGGTTATCGGTGCGTAATAAGCCGGTGACCGGTCTGCTGCTATTGTTGTTCATAGCAGCCGGACTATATTCTTTTTTCCGGCTGAGCGTGGATGCGCTGCCGGATGTGACCAACAACCAGGTGCAGGTGATCACGAACTCTCCCTCGCTGGCGACACAGGAGGTGGAGCAGTTTGTGACGACGCCGCTGGAGATGGAGTTCAAGTCCTTACAGGGGCTGACGGAGCTGCGAAGCATTAGCCGCAGTGGGTTGTCGGTGATCACCATCGTCTTCAAAGACAATATGCCGGTGACGACGATCCGGCAGTGGGTGGCGGAGAAGCTGAAGGCCGCGGAAGAGAAGATCCCGCGGGATTATGGGGTGCCGGGTATGGTGCCACCGACGACGGGGTTGGGAGAAATCTTCCAGTATGTGCTCGTACCCCAAAAGGGATACGAGGATAAATACAATGCGATGGAGTTGAGGACGGTCCAGGACTGGATCGTGAAGCGGCAGTTGTTGGGTACGCCGGGGGTAGTGGACGTCAGCAGTTACGGCGGGCAGTTGAAGCAGTACGAGGTGAGCGTGCGGCCGGACCGGCTGGCGGCGATGAACCTGACGATGCTGGATGTCTTTGCCGCGCTGCAGAAGAACAACGCGAATACGGGCGCCGGTTATATCGACAAGGGACCCAATGTATATTTTATCCGGGGTGAGGGGATGATAGAAAACCTGGACGATATCCGGAACATTGTCGTTCGTAATACGGGCGGCATTCCGGTGCTGGTACGGGATATTGCGGCGGTGCAGCTGGGATCGGCACCGCGATTTGGGGCGATGACGCGTAATGGTCAGGGTGAGACGGTAGGCGCCGTTGTGTTGATGCAGAAAGGAGAGAACGCGGTGCGGGTGATCCATCAGGTGAAGGAGCGGATGGCTACCATTGAAAGGAGTCTTCCGGCCGGACTGAAGATCGACGTGTTCATCGACCGAACCAGGCTGATCGACCGGACGATCGCGACGGTGAGCCGCAACCTATTGGAAGGGGCGATGATCGTGGTCTTCGTGCTGGTGCTGTTCCTGGGGAATTTCCGGGCGGGGCTGATCGTGGCGAGCGTGATCCCGCTGTCGATGTTGTTTGCCGTGTGCATGATGAATCTGTTCGGGGTGAGCGCCAACCTGATGAGTATGGGTGCGCTGGACTTCGGGCTCATCGTGGATGGGGCGGTGATCATCGTGGAAAGTCTGTTGCACCGGCTGCACGAGGAATTTAAAGGCATGACGCTTACCCGGACTGAGATGGACGAGGAGGTCATGACCGGCAGCAGCAAGATCATGTCGAGTGCCGCTGTTGGGCAGATCATCATCCTCATTGTCTATATCCCCATCTTTGCGCTGACAGGCATCGAGGGGAAGATGTTCAAACCCATGGCCGGGACCGTGAGCTTTGCGATCATCGGCGCGTTGTTATTGTCCATCACCTATGTACCATTGATGTCGAGCCTGTTGCTGAACCGGAAGGTGAAGGCAAAGGAGACGCTGACCGACAGGGCGATGAGCCGGATGCAGGGCGTCTACCGGCCGTTGCTGACCTGGGTGTTGCGGAGGCGACTGGTTGTGCTGGCGACGGCGGGAGCATTGCTGACGGGAGCGATATTGCTCTTTCGGACATTGGGCGGTGAGTTCATCCCCGAGCTGGACGAGGGTGATTTTGCCACGAATTTCATCATCCGACAGGGCAGCAGCCTGCCGCAATCGGTGAATGTGGCGACGCAGCTGGAGAAGATCGCGCGGGGTTTTCCCGAGGTGAAGGATATAGTCGGAAAGATCGGGACGAGTGAAGTGCCTACGGACCCGATGCCGATGGAAAGCGGGGATATGATCATCGTGTTGAAGGACCGCAAGGACTGGGTGACGGCCCATGACCGGGAGGAACTTGCCGCCAAAATGCGGGAAAAGATGTCGGCGATCCCGGGCGTGATCCTGTCATTCGAGCAGCCGATACAGATGCGGTTCAACGAGCTGGTAGCTGGAGTAAAGAGCGATATAGCCATCAAATTATTCGGGAGTGATCCCACGACACTGTTTGCAAAGGCGATTGAGGCTGCGGCGTTGATCCATGGTGTAAAGGGGCTTGAGGCTGTGAAGGTGGAGCAAACGGTTGGTCTTCCCCAAATGCTGGTAAAATACCGCCGGGAGAAGATCGCGCAGTATGGGTTGTCTATTGCCGACGTGAATGCGGTGCTGAATACGGCTTATGCGGGCGGTTATGCGGGTACTGTCTATGAGGGGGAACGGCGCTTTGACCTGGTGGTGCGGATCCCCGGGGATTCCAATACGGATCCTGCTCAGTTGCGTAGTCTGTTGATCCCGACGCAGGGGGCACGCAGGTGCCGCTGAGCGAGCTGGCGGACGTGAATTTTTCTACTAGCCCGGCGCAGATCAGCCGGGAGGATGCGGAGCGCCGGATCGTGATCGAGGCGAATGTCCGGGGCCGGGATGTGGAGAGCGTGGTTGGAGATATTCAGCGGGTGCTGGGGCAGCGGTTGTCGTTGCCGGAAGGGTATTATATCCGATATGGTGGTCAGTTTCAGAATTTGCAGGAGGCAAAGGGGCGGTTGCAGGTAGCGGTGCCGGTGGCGCTGTTGCTGATCTTTTTCCTGCTGTTCGTGACGTTCAGGTCGGTGAAGGATGCGCTGATCATTTTTTCGGCGATCCCTCTGGCGGCGGTGGGTGGTATCGCTGCGCTTTGGCTTCGCGCGATGAATTTCAGTATCTCGGCGGGCATCGGATTTATTGCCTTGTTCGGCGTGGCGGTGTTGAACGGTATCGTGTTGATCAGTTATTATAACCGCCTGCGCGACGAAGGAGAGGTGGACGTGTTGGGTCGGGTCATCAAGGGTAGTATCGCCAGGTTGCGGCCGGTACTGGCGACGGCTTCGGTGGCTTCACTGGGTTTTTTCCCGATGGCGCTGAGTACGAGCGCCGGGGCTGAGGTGCAGAAGCCGCTGGCGACGGTGGTGATCGGCGGGCTGGTTTCATCGACGCTGCTGACGCTGCTGGTGCTGCCGGTCCTGTATAGTTGGTTTTACGTTGGGAGGCGTGTGAAGCCGGTGGTGGTAGTTCTAGTGTCGTTGGTGGTTGGTGGGATCGGGAAGGCTTCGGCGCAGGCGCCGTTGTCGCTGGATTCGGCGTTGTCGCGGGCCTATACCCGGCATCCGGTGATGCGCCAGGGCGACCAGCTGGTGCGACAGCAGCAGGCGCTGCTGGGAACGGCGACGGTGTTCGATCCACTGACTATCAACAGTTCGGTTGGACAGATCAACAGCAGTGATTTTGACTATTACGTGGGGGTGTCGCAGTCCTTCAAACTGCCGGGCGCGTACAGGGCGGAACGGGGGTTATTGCAACAGAACGTGAAGGTGGCGGAGGCGGCGCGGGCGGTGACCCGTGGGGAATTGACGCGGAATGTCAGGGCTGCGTATTCGAACTGGGCGTATGCGTGGCAGCGTTATCGTCTATTGTTGTCGCTGGATAGTGCGTGGCGGGATTTTCAGCAGGTGGCGGACAGGCGTTACGCAGCGGGGGAAACGGGGGTGCTGGAAAAGACCAATGCAAGGACGCAGGGGGCGGAGGTGCGGTTGCAGATGAGGCAGGCGCGGGCGGATATAGCGGCTTTCGCGGCTGGCCTGCGGCAGTGGATGCCGGGTACGGATAGTTTGGGGGTGCCGGAAGGATTCGAGCCCTTGCCGGCGTTGAACACTTCTGATTCGGTGTTGTCTGGGGACCATCCGTTGTTGAGGTATGCCCGTCAGCAGGTGGAGGTGAATGCCGCTGCGGTTCGCGTCGAGAAGGCGAGGGGGATGCCGTCGTTTTCCATCGGTGCGGCTACGCAGAGCCTGGACCGGGTGAGTCCTTACAATATCGTGACGGTGGGGGCTTCCATTCCTTTGTTCAACTATGGGGTGAAGGCCAGAGTGAAGGCGGCGGAGATAGGACGGCAAGTGGCGGAGACCGGCGTGGAAAAGGCGGGGCTGGAGGTGGAGGCGGCGTACCGGCAGTGGTGGGAGCAGTATGCGCGTGCCGAGGGGCAGCTCGACTATTACCGGCAGGAGGGTCTGCGGTATGCTTCATTGATCCTGTCGGCAGCGGCTAAGGGTTACCGCGCGGGCAATATCGGGTATGTGGAGTATGTACAGAATGTGCGGGAGGCCGCTGTTATCCGGGAGGGATATTTGAGGACGGTAAATGAATACAATCAGGCGGTGATTCAGATCGACTATTTTTTGAACAGATAAATGCTATTGAAATGAGACCATTTTATGTATTGATCTTATTGTGTCTGGCGGCTTGCGGGGGGCGCGGTGGTACGAAGAAGCAAGAAGATAGTGCGGCGGTTGCCGTGCCGGCAGTTGCTGTGGCTGCCCCGGCGTCGTCTCCGGTGGAGATCAGGCTGACGGAGGCGCAGGTAAAGGCGATTGGCTTGCAGGTGGGTGGGCTGGAAAAGCGAAATCTGCGGACGTCGCTGAAGGTGAATGGCAAGCTCGTATTGCCGCCGCAGAACCAGGCGCAGGTGAGCAGTTTGGTTGGCGGAATCGTTCGTAGTATCCGTGTGAAGGACGGGGATTTTGTTCAGGCGGGGCAGGTGCTGGCGACCCTGCAGAACAACGAGGTGGTGCAGTGGCAGCAGGACTATCTGGAGAACAGGTCGCAGCTGCGGTATCTCGAGGCGGAGTATGCGAGGCAGAAGAGTCTGCGTGCGGATAGCATCAATTCTGAGAAGACGCTGCAGCAGGTGGAGAATGAGCTGGGGGTGGCGAGGGCGCGTCAAACGGGCATCCGCACCCGACTATCGGGCGTGGGTATCCGGACGGAGGGGCTGGTACCGGAAGCGGTGAGGGGAGAGGTCGGACTGGTGGCGCCGATCGAGGGGTATATCCATCACGTGAACGTGACGATGGGGAAGTATGCGGATGCGAATGCGGCGTTGTTCGATATCGTAGACAACCGGGCGCTGCATCTGGACCTGACCGTATTCGAGAAGGACGTGCATAAACTGGCGGTGGGGCAGAAGGTGTTGTTTACGGATGCGAACGACCCGCTGCACGATCACCCTGCTACGGTGTATAGCCTGGACAAGGCTTTTCAGGATAATCAGCAGGCGATCATTGCGCATGCGCGTATTACCGGGCATACGGAGACGTTGTTGCCGGGGATGTATGTGGAAGCGCGGATCCAGGTGGATAAGTACGAAGCGTTGGCGCTGCCTGATGCGGCGGTGGTGAGCAGCGGGGACGAACATTTTATTTATCTGGAGACGGCGCCGCGGGTATACCGGCAGGTGGCGGTGAGGACGGGGGCTTCGGATCTGGGTTATACGGAGGTGGTGGCGTTGTCGGAGTTGCCGCAGGTGGTGCGGATCGTGACGAAGGGGGCGTATTATTTGTTGTCGGAGGTGACGAAGGGGAGTGGTGGGGAATAGGTGGCGCTTGCCGGAGCGAGAATTTTGCAATATTTTCCCATAATTATATAACAGTGGTTCCGGGAAAGTGTATAGCTTTGGGGAAGGAACCATGAAAAAGGTTTTCGTCTCCATATTAGCGATTCTTTACCTGTCGACCTCGATGGGGGCTACGGTGCACCTGCATTATTGCATGGGGCGTCTGGTGGCCTGGGGGTTGATGGACAAGGAGAGTAGGGATTGCGTTTCCTGCGGGATGTCCAAGTCGGAGGCAATGCCTGGCTGCTCGGTGGGCATGAAGAATTGCTGCCACGACGAGCATATGCATTTTCAGAATGACCCGGCGCAAAAGCTGGTACAGAGCTGGGTGGAGTGGAACCTGGCGCCGGCGCTGGTGGTAATGCCTTATCAGGGATGGAATGAGCCGGTGGTGATCGCGCCCGCGATCGACAGGCCGGTGGCCCATGGGCCGCCTTTATCGGGAAAGGTTCCCGTGTTCCTTCGCAATTGTAGTTTTCGGATCTGATCCCTTTCTTGTTGCCTGACGTCCTTGTCGGGCTTTTGTCGTTTGCGGTCTCCCGCGGGCGATTGTTACCTTTTGTATTTATTTTTTCCAATGCATCCGGAGGTAAAAAGTGATAAGCCGGGGAAGTGCCCCAGGTGTGGGATGGCGCTGGTGAAGAAAGCAGGGCCTGCGCCGGCGGGGAAGAAAGGGTCAGGGGGTAAAAAGGATTCGGCGTCGATGAAAGGAATGAAAATGTAATTCAGCCAGTATGGTGCAAAGATTAATTGAATGGTCGCTGCGCAACCGGGTGGTGGTGTTGCTGGCGGCGGCGGGTCTGCTGGGCTGGGGTATTTACTCGGTCCGGCAGAACCCTATCGATGCGATCCCGGACTTGTCCGAGAACCAGGTGATCGTGTTTACGGAGTGGCAGGGGCGCAGTCCGCAGATCATCGAGGACCAGGTGACGTATCCGCTGGTGAGCAATCTACAGGGGATACCGAGGGTGAAGAATGTTAGGGGGACGTCGATGTTCGGGATGAGTTTCGTGTATATCATTTTTGACGACAATGCGGATGTATACTGGGCCCGGAGCCGGGTGCTGGAACGATTGAGCTATGCACAGCGATTGCTGCCGGCGGACGTGGTACCCACGCTGGGGCCGGACGGGACAGGAGTGGGACATGTGTTCTGGTATACGCTGGACGCAAAGGGAATGGACCTGGGAGAGCAGCGGGCTTTGCAGGACTGGTATGTGAAGCTGGCGTTGCAGACGGTGCCGGGGGTGGCGGAGGTAGCCAGTTTTGGCGGTTTTGAGAAGCAGTATCAGCTGGTAGTGGATCCGGTGAAGCTGCAATACTATGGGTTTTCGATGGGAGATGTTGCGCGGGCGGTGCGTGCAGGGAATAATGACGTGGGTGGGCGGAAGATGGATATGGGAGATGCCTCGTATATCATCCGCGGACTTGGGTATGTGAAGGATCGGGCGGACCTGGAGAATATCGCGGTGGGTAACAACAAGGGTATCCCGGTGCGGGTGAAGGATATTGCCGTTGTGCAGATGGGCGGGGACCTGAGACTGGGGATATTCGACGAGAACGGCCGGGGGAAGCGGTTGGGGGAATAGTGGTGATGCGGTACGGAGAGAATGCGGACAGGGTAATCGGGGCGGTGAAGAAAAAGATGGCTGATGTGCAACGGGGTCTGCCGGCGGGTGTGGATTTTAAGATAGCCTATGACAGGAGCGAACTCATCGGGGGTGCGATCGGCAATGTGAAGGGCAAGCTGATAGAGGAGATGGTGATCGTGTCGCTGATCGTGCTGTTGTTCCTGCTGGACTGGAGGAGTGCGCTGAGTATTATCATCCAGATACCAATAACGATCGCGGCGAGTTTTATCCTGCTGAATGCGTTTGGGTTGTCATCGAATATCATGTCGCTGACCGGGATTGCGCTGGCGATAGGGGTGATCGTGGACAATGGGATCATTATGTCGGAGAATGCGTACAGGCATCTGGCGGAGGAGCAGGCGTTGCTGGTGGCGTCAGCGGGAGGGGCGGCGGGTAGAGCGGTGGAGGCAGCGGTCGCGGGATCGTGGGGGACGCGGGGGCCGCGGCTGGCGGAGGAAACGAGGATGGAGCTGATCCGGAAGGCCTGTATCCAGGTGTCGAGGGGGGTGTTCTTTTCGACGGTGATCATCATCGCGTCTTTTTACCGGTGTTCCTGCTGACGGGTCAGGAGGGGAAACTGTTTCACCCGCTGGCCTATACGAAGACGTTCATCCTGGCGGTGGATGCGGTGCTGGTGGTGACGCTGGCGCCGGTGCTGATCTCGCTGTTCATGCGGGGACGTTTTCGCGGTGAGGGCGCCAACCCCGTGAACCGGTTGCTGGAGCGGTTATATGAGTGGGTGATCCGGGGTTGTATCCGCTGGCGTTGGGCGACGCTCGGGGTCAATGTGATGGCGCTGGCAGTGTGTGTGCCGCTGGTGCTGAGTCTGGGGCGGGAGTTCATGCCGCCGCTGGACGAGGGGTCGGTCCTGTTCATGCCGGTGACGCTGCCGGATGTCTCGAATGCAGAGATAAAAAGACTGTTGCAGGTGCAGGATAGGATCATTGCGTCTTCGCCGGAGGTTGCGAATGTATTGGGAAAGGCGGGACGAGCTAGTACGGCGACTGATAATTCCCCTATCAATATGGTGGAGACGATCGTGCTGCTGAAGCCGAAGGCGCAGTGGCGGCCGGGCGTGACAAAGGATAGCATTATCCGGGATCTGAATGCGAAGCTGCAGATACCGGGGGTGACGAACGGATGGACGCAGCCGATCATCAACCGGATCAATATGCTATCCACGGGGATACGGACGGATGTGGGGGTAAAGGTGTACGGGCAGAACCTCGACACGATCGACGCGCTGTCGCAGCGGATACGGACCGCGCTGAACGGCATACCGGGTGTGAAGGATTTGTATGTGGAGCCGATCACGGGAGGGAAGTATATCGACATTTCGGTAAAGCGGGAGGAGATCGGGCGATATGGTCTCAGCGTGGATGACGTGAATGCGGTAGTGGAGGGAGCACTCGGCGGCATGAAGCTGACGACGACGGTGGAGGGGCGGCAGCGCTTCTCTGTGAATGCGCGGTACGGCCAGGACTTCCGGGGCAATCTGACGGCGCTGCGACGACTGCAGGTGGCGACGACGGGTGTCGGGCCGGTGCCGCTGGAGGCTGTGGCAGACATAAAAATCACGGAGGGCCCGCCGATGATCAATTCGGAGAATGCTGCTCTGCGTGGGACGGTGCTGTTCAATGTGCGGGAAAGGGATCTGGCAGGCACGGTGAAGGAGGCGCGGGAGCGACTGGATAAGTCGCTGACGGGCTTGCCCCGCGGGTATTATGTCGAATGGAGCGGGCAGTATGAGAACCTGATCCGGAGCGAGCGGACGCTGACGTGGATATTGCCGGTGGTGTTGCTGATCATTTTCGGGGCGATGTATTTTGCTTTTCATTCGGCTCGTGAGGCATTCTTCTCGCTGGTGTCGATCCTGTTTGCCCTGATCGGCGGGGCGATCATGGTCTATGTGTGGGGTGTAAATTTATCCGTGGCTGTTGCTGTCGGTTTTATCGCGCTGTTCGGGCTGGCGGTGGAGACGGGGATCGTAATGGTGATCTATCTGAACGATGCGATGGCGCGGCTGGTAGCCTTGAAAGGCAATTCCCGGGAGACGATCACGCGGGCAGACATGCGGGAGGCGGTGATCGCCGGGGCGGCCCGGAGGCTCCGTCCCAAGCTGATGACGGTGTCGGTGGCGTTGTTCGCGCTGGTGCCGATCCTGTGGAGTAACGGGGTTGGTAGTGACGTGATGAAACCGATCGTGTTGCCGATGGTAGGCGGGGTGCTGACTTCGGCCACGCATATTCTGCTGGTGACGCCGCTGATCTTTTTGATGACGAAGGAATACGAACTAAAAAAATATGGACGCATTCAGGTGCTGGATGCTAAACACTGAGACTATGAAAAAAATAGTGGTGATCCTGGGATTGTTTGGTTTTGGTATTGCCCGTGGGCAGGAGACGATGGGGCTGGACAGTGTTTTTGCGGTGATCGGGCGCAGCCATCCGGCGCTGCGGTCTTCTGATGCGCTTGCGCGTTCGCTGGATGAAAGTGCGAAAGGGGCGCGGACATGGGAGGCGCCGCAGGTGAGCATGGGATGGTGGATGACGCCTTATGATCCGTCGTTGTGGAAGCGGCAGAGAGATGGCGCATCGGGGATCGGGCAGTATATGGTGTCGGCAGAGCAGATGCTGCCGAACAGGCGTCGCCAGGATGCAGAGGGGGTATATGCGGGGCATGTCGGCGGTGGAGCGGGAGAGGAAAGGGGCGACGGCCAATGAGCTGTATGCGGGAGCGGGAAGGGCGTATTATCAGTGGGTAGTAGCGGAGCACCGGATGGGAGTACTGGACGAGGATGCAAAGCTGCTGGACTTTATGATAAAGGATGCGGAGCTGCGGTATAAGAATAATCTGGGAAAGATAGGGGCGTATTATAAGGCGAAGGCGGCGATTGGGAGGCTGGAGGACCGGCGGATCGGGTTGGAGAACGATGTGGAGCAGGCTCGGATCGCGCTGAATACGCTGATGAACCGGGACAAGGCGATGGTCTTTTACGTGGATACTTCGGCGATAGCCGTGGATATGGCGGCGCCTGCCATGGACAGTGCGGGTTTACGGGAGCGTCGGAGCGATATACGGGCGGTGGATGCCAATATCCGGCTCGCGGGACTTGAGCTGGAGGCGGAGCGGACGAAGCTGCGGCCGGAATGGGGGCTTCGGTACGATCACATGTTTGGCTTTGGCGGGACACCGATGGAGTATACGCTGATGGCTACGGTGAGGCTGCCGATGTTGTCGTGGTCTTCGCGTGCGACGAAGGCGAATGTGGAGAGTTTGAAGTGGAAGGCGAGGTCGTTGGAAGACGAGCGGCAGGCGATGGTGAACGAGGCGATGGGGGCGGCGTATGCCCTGCAGCGGGCGCTGGTGGCGAAGCGGCGGCAGGTGAGGGTGCTGGAGGAGGAGGTGCTGCCGGCGTTGCGGAAGAATTTTCAGACGCTGGAACTGGCGTATGAGCAGAATGAGGAGGAGCTGTTGACAGTGTATGATGCGTGGGAGGCGCTGGACGGAACGCTGATGGAGTATTGGGATGATGTAGAGAAGGTGCTGCTGATGCAGGTGGAATTAAAAAAAGTGATTGAGTCAAAATAAGTAGTTATGAGCAAGAATTGGGTTTATATCGGTTTGCTGGTGACGGTGGGGTGTGGGCAGAGGAAGTCCGGTGGTGGGGCAGTTGCGAGGGAATCGGGTATGAAGGAGATGGTGACGGCGGTTCGCCGGGATACGGTGCGGCCTGAGTTGCCGGCGCTGGGGGCGGTGGGCTATGACATGCGGAGGGTCAGCACGATTGCGGCGCGGGTGTCGGGACGGATCGAGAGATTGTATGTGCATTACCGTTATCAGCACGTACATGCGGGCGAGCGGATCATGGAGCTGTATAGTCCGGAGCTGGCGGCGGGGAGCAGGACCTGCTGTTCCTGTTGAAGAGTGACGCGGGGAATAGTGGGATGATTGCCGCGGCCAGGGAGCGGCTGAGGCTGCTCGGGGTGAGCGCGGAGCAACTGGCGTTGGTGGAGCGGAGCGGCCGGCCGTCGGCCGTCCTGGGAGTGTATAGCAATTACTCGGGGCATATCCACGAGGCGGGGAACACGATGCCGGATGAGGGGGCGGGGTTGCTGTTGCGGGGGGCGGGGTAGTGGTTGCGGGGCCTTCGGGGATGACGGAGGAGCTGCCGGTGAAGGAAGGTATGTATGTGGAGAAGGGGCAGACGGTATTTCAGGTGTTCAATATGGACAGGAGCTGGGTGCTGTTGAAAGTATATCCTGGCGATGCGGGGCTGGTGAAGAAGGGGACTTTGTGCGGGTGGTGCCGGAGACAGCGCCGGAAAGGGCTTTTGATGGGAAGGTGGACGAGGTTCTGCCGGTGTATGGCAAGGAGGAGAAGGCGATGACGGTGCGGGTGTATTTTGACAACGGCCGGCGGGATATTCCTGTTGGGAGTCAGGTGAAGGCGACGATCTTTGCGGGGGCCGTGGCCGGGAACTGGTTGCCGGCATCGGCGGTGGTATCGTTGGGGTCGGACCGGGTGGTTTTTATTCGGGTGGCCGGACATTTTCGGGCGCGTAAGGTGGTGACGGGGATGGCGTCCAACAACAGGATACAGGTGCTGTCCGGGTTAGAGCCGGCGGATTCCGTGGCGGTGAATGCACAGTATTTGGTGGACAGCGAAGATCTTATAAAAGTAAACAAATAAGGGTATGCGTTATATAGTGATTTTTTTGGCTGCGGCGCTGTTTTTTGGGGCTTGCGGTACGAAGAAGAAAGAGGCCGCTGCTCCGGCGGCGGTACGCCCGGATACGATGTACACCTGCTCGATGCATCCGCAGGTGATGCAGGAGCGGCCGGGGGTCTGTCCTATCTGCGGGATGGTGCTGATCCCAGTGAAAAAAGCGTGGGCCTGGAGGATGGATCGGTGCATCTGAGCGACCAGCAGGTGCAGCTGGGGCATATTGTGCTGGACACCGTGGGGAGCGGTGCTATCGGGGACCGGATGGTGCTGTCGGGAACGGTGGCGGTCGACGAGACGGGGAGCAGCGCGGTGAGTGCGCGTCTTTCCGGTAGGGTCGAGCGCTTGTACGTCAGGGCCACGGGGGAGTATGTACATAAGGGACAGAAGTTGTTCGATCTGTATAGCGAAGAATTGAATACTGCGGAGCCGGAGTATTTGCTGGCGCTGGAACGGCAGGAGACCTTGCATAGCTCCGTGGTGGACCTGAAGCAATTGGCGGAGGCGGCGCGGAGCAAGTTATTGTTGTGGGGACTGAGCGAAGCGCAGGTAGCGGAACTGGCGCGGGTGCGCAAGCCGAAGCCTGTGACGTCTTTTTATAGCCTGGGCGATGGAGTGGTGGCGTCGGTGGAAAGCCACGAAGGGGATTATGTGGGCGCGGGGACGGTAGTGCTACGGCTGGCGGATCTGTCAAAGGTATGGGTGCAGGCGCAGGTGTATACGTCGCAGTTGTCGGAGTTGAGGCGCGATGCGGTGGTATTGGTGCGGCTGCCGGATATGCCGGGGAGGGAGTTTTCGGGTCGCATCGATTTTGTCAATCCGGAGGTGGACCCGTCGGCCAGGATCAATGGGGTACGGGTGGAGCTGAGGAATAAGGATGGAGTGTTGAAGCCGGGGATGGCGGCTGAGCTGATAGTGACCAACGGTGTGGGGCATTCGTTGATGTTGCCGGAAGCGGCGGTGATCCGTAGTGGGACGGGGGCTCTGGTTTGGGTGGAGGCCGGTCATAACCTTTTTCGTCCGGTGATGGTGGAGACGGGTGTGGAGAATGGGGGCCGGGTGGAGATCAGGAGTGGATTGAAGGAGGGTGATGTGGTGGTGACGGAGGGGGCGTATCTGGTGAACAGCGAGTATGTGTTCAAGCATGGGATGGATGCGATGGCGGGGATGGATAATATGAAAATGTAAAAAACAATTGTATGGAACATCAACATCATGAGGAGGTAATGCAGGCGCACGGTGGGCACGACCATCACGCGATGATGATCGCGGATTTTCGCCGGCGATTTTGGGTGGTAGTTGTGCTGACGGCGCCGGTGCTGGCTTTATCGCCGATGATCCAGCGCTGGCTGGGTGTGCATTGGGGCTTTGCGGGCTCGAGATATGTACTGGCAGGATTGTCGTCGGTCATCTTTTTTTACGGGGGCTGGCCTTTTTTGAAGGGTTGGCGGGACGAGATGCGGCCGTGGAACCCAGGGATGATGACGCTGATCGGCTTTGCGATCACGGTAGCATACGGTTACAGTATTGCGACGGTGGTAGGATTGAAGGGCATGGATTTCTTTTGGGAGCTGGCAACACTGATCGGGATCATGTTGCTGGGGCACTGGATCGAGATGCGGTCGGTGATGGGGGCGTCGAGGGAATTGGAGTTATTGGTACGGCTGATGCCGGATGAGGCTCACCTGGTGCATGGGGAACATATTATGGAAGTAAAAACGGCGGAGCTGAAAGCGGGCGATGTGGTCCTTGTGAAGCCTGGTGAGAAGATCGCAGCCGATGGGATGGTGGTGGACGGGGACAGCTATGTCGATGAGAGTTTGCTGACGGGTGAATCCCGGCCGGTGGATAAGAAAAAGGGGGATGGGGTGATCGCGGGAGCGGTAAACGGCAACGGCGCCTTGCGGGTAGAAGTTTCGCATGGGGCAAAGGATTCATATCTATCGCAGGTGGTGCGATTGGTAGAGGAAGCGCAGGGGACGAGGTCGAAGACGCAGCTGCTGGCGGATAAGGCGGCTCGTTGGCTGACGTTGATCGCGCTGGCGGCGGGGGTGGCGACGTTCTTTGCGTGGTATCTGTCCGGGCATGAGCCGGCGTTTGCGATAGAGCGGATGGTAACGGTGATCATTATTTGCTGTCCGCATGCGCTGGGGCTGGCGGTGCCGTTGGTGGTGGCGCGATCCACGGCCTTGTCGGCGCGTAACGGGCTGCTGATCCGTAACCGAACGGCGTTCGAGAATGCGCGAAAGATCACGACCCTGGTGTTTGATAAGACGGGGACGCTGACGGTAGGGAAATTCGAAGTGGTGAGGATACTGGTATGGGGTCATGGATTGCCGGAGAAGGAATTGTTGCGGCTGGCGGCGGGGTTGGAACAAAGCTCGGAACATCCGATAGCGACGGGCATTGTCCGGAAGGCTTCGGCGATGGGAGCGGTAGCACCTTTGGTAGAAAGTTTCAGGGCGCTGACCGGTGAAGGCGTAGAGGGCCGGATCGATGGGCAGATGGTACGGGTGGTGGGACCCGGATATCTCCGGGGACATGGAATAGGGTTGCCGGAGGGGTTTGCGCCGGCAGCGGGGAAACGGGTGTTTTTGTGCTGAAGGATGATGTACCGGCGGGTTATATTGCACTGGCGGATAAGTTGCGGCCCGAATCGGCAGACGCGATCAGGTCATTGCACGATAATGGTATCCGGTGTGTGCTGCTGACGGGCGACAATGAGGCGGTGGCGGACGGGGTGAGCAGGACGCTGGGGATGGATGGGTATTTTGCAGGTGTGCTACCGCATGAGAAGCAGGAGAAGATAAAGGAACTGCAGGGCAGGGGGAATTCGTGGCGATGACGGGGGATGGCGTGAACGATGCTCCGGCGCTGGCGCAGGCAGATATTGGGATTGCGGTAGGATCGGGGTCGGATATTGCGGCGGAGACGGCTGGGATCATATTGGTGAACAACAATCCGGTGGATGTGGTGAAGCTCATTCTTTTTGGGAAGGCAACGTACAGGAAGATGGTGCAGAACCTGGCCTGGGCGACGGGATACAATGCCGTGGCGATGCCGTTGGCGGCGGGGGTGTTGTATCAGGCGGGGATCTTGTTGAGTCCGGCAATGGGGGCGGTGCTGATGAGTGCGAGTACGGTGGTAGTAGCAGTGAATGCGGGGTTGTTGAAAGTTAAAGGCTGAGCCTGGAGCTTTTTGAGCATGCCTGGTACCTGGGCGACCAGGACGGGCGCAGAAAAAGTAGCGCCATTTTCTCCCATGGTAGTTGGGTTTGCGGACAGGGCGTAGATGGACAATAGACAGAGGAGCCATTTCATGTTTTAAAGGTAGTGAATTTAACTGGGCCTGGGTGTTGCGGAAGAGGGTATGGGTTTTGCATTGCTGAAGGTCTAAATCGATTTGTTATGAATTACCACGATTATCAGAAATGTATCGATGCGTGTCTGCGGTGTGCGGCGTTGTGTAATCACTGTGCTTCGTCGTGTTTGCAGGAGAAGGATCTGAAAAAGATGTCGTGGTGTATCCAGCTGGACATGGAGTGTGCGGCGGTGTGTTATGGTGCGGCGCAGTTGATGAGTCTGGGTAGCTCGCGGGCGGGGCAGTTTTGCCGGATGTGTGCGGAGGTTTGTCAGGAGTGTGCCGCGGAGTGTGGGAAGCACGACAATCCACACTGTCAGGAATGCGCGAAGGCCTGCCGGGAGTGTGCGGAGGCGTGTATGCATATGAAGGCGGCGTAGTGCGGGGATTATTCCGTGGGAACTGTCATCCAGATATAGAAGAGTACGGCTAGTGACGTCGCGGCGGTGATGAGGAAAGCGGCGGTGGCGTTGTATTCTGTCCAGATCCAGCCGGTGAGGGTGCTGGCCAGCAGGGTGCAGATACTTTGGAGGGCGGTGTAGGTGCCGATGGCGGTGGCGGTCTCCGTCGGGGGAACGATGTTGGAGATCCATGCTTTTGTGATGCCTTCGGTGGCGGCGGCGTAGAGGCCGTAGAGGAAGAATAGTAAGAGATACCATGACCAGCCGCCGGCGTGGGCCATGCCGGCATAGACGAGTGTGAAGAGGAGCAGGCCGGCGAGGAACACTTTTTGAGGCCGATGCGGTCGGCGAGTCCTCCGAAGGGGAAGGCGGCGAGGGCGTAGATCACGTTGTAGAAGACGTAGATGCCGATGGTGGCGGTGTCTTTCAGGCCGGACTGTTTGGTGCGGAGGAGGAGAAAGACGTCCGAGCTGTTGGCGAGGGTGAAGACCCAGAGGCCGATGACGAGCTTCCGGTAGGACCGGGGGCTTTTTTTATGTAGCTCAGGAAGGAGAAGAAGGATGTCCCGGGCTTTTTTGTTTGTGCGGGTTTGGGTTGTTCTTTTTTTAAGAGATAGGTGAGGAGGATGGCGAGGACGCCGGGGACAAAGGAGATGATAAACAGCCAGCGGTAGCGGCCGGGGTTATAGTATAGCCATGCCAGTGCGAGGAGGGGACCGATGACGGCGCCGGTGGTATCCATGGAGCGGTGGAAGCCGAAGACGCGGCCTTTAGTGGCTGGGGTGGCCTGGTCGGAAAGGAGGGCGTCCCCGGCGCCGGTGCGGATGCCTTTGCCAAGGCGTTCGATGGTGCGGGCGAAGAAGATCCAGAGGGGGTAGGCGAAGGCGGCGAGCATGGGCTTTGAGATCGCGCTGAGTCCATACCCGAGTCGGATGAAGGGGATGCGTTTGCCCGTCTGGTCGGAGCGTTGTCCGAAATAGCCTTTGCTGAGGCCGGCGGTTGCTTCGGCGAGGCCTTCGAGGAGTCCGATGACGACTGCGGTGAATCCGATGCTGCGGAGGTACAGGGGCATGACGGGATAGAGCATCTCGCTGGCTATATCGGTGCAGAGGCTGACCAGGGATAATACCCATATCGTTCGGGTCAGGTATTTCATTTTGTTAGTGTGCTAGTTTCCAGTATGCGAAGGTACCGGGTTTTCGTTCATCGGTAGCCTTGGTGAGGAGGGTGTCGCCGGGTTGGAGGTCACCGAAGACTTCGACGCCACTGTCGGTGGTCAAGCCCGGCGGACGTCGATGTATTGGGCTTTGCCGTCGTGGACGCGGATGACGAATTTGCGTTCGAGGGTGGTGGCGATGGCGGTGGGTGGCAGGATTATTGAGGGTGCGCCGCGGCCGAGGCTGAGGCGGGCGTAGACGAAGGCGCCGGCTTTGAGGAGGTGCCGGCGGTTGTCGACGTCGTACTCCCACAGTTCGGTGCGGGTGGCGGGGTCGATGGTTTCGGTCTTGCGGGTGAGGGTACCGGTAAAGCGTTGCTGCGGCCAGGCGTCGACGGAGAAAGAGAGGTCTTTTTTGCCGGTGGCGGCGGCGACGTATGTTTCGGGGACGGATATGCGCAGACGGAGCGTGTTGTTATCCTGTACGGTGAGGAGCATGGTGCTGGCGCTGACGAGGGCGCCGGGGTCGGCTTTGCGGGCGATGACTATGCCGTCGAAGGGGGCGGTGATATAGAGATAGCCGGATACTTCTTTATAGGCTTTGGACTGTTGTTTGGCGGCTTCCCATGAGGCGCTGTCGGCGGCCATCTGGTCGTGGCTGTTTACCAACTCCACGGGTGCGACGATGCCGGGTGATTCGCTTTGCGAGGCCTGGTAGAGGCGCTGATATTTGTCTTTGCTGGCGGTGTATTTGGAGAGGGCGGAAGCCAGTGCGGCCTGAGACGCGGATACCTGGGTGTTGACTTCGGGGGCTTCGAGGATCGCGAGGGTCTGGCCCTTGTGGATGCGGTCGCCGATGTCGACTTTCATTTCTCTTACATACCCCTGGACTTTGGCGAACAGGTCGGTCTGGAGCCGGGGCTGCAATTCGCCGGGGAGGTCGACGCTTTTTTCAGCGTGTCGGTGTGGAGGAGGAAGACGGGGACAGTGTCCTGCGCGGGGGTGGTTGCAGCAGGGTTGGACGTGCTGGTCGACTGGCCGCAGGAGTTGAGCAGCGATGTAAGGATGACGAGGAAAAGAATATTACGCATGTTTTTAGTTGGTTTGAGTATCGTCGGGATAGAGAGATACGGGTTTATAGGTCTTCCGGCCGGCCAGCCATTGGTAGGTATGGGGGAGGAAGAAGAGTACGCCGGGGGCGGAGAAGAGCAGGCCGCCGATAACGGCGATGCCCAGGGGCGCGGTTTGGTCGCCGCCTTCGGTGAGGCCGAGGGCCATCGGGATCATACCGGCGATCATGGCTACGCTGGTCATGAGGATGGGGCGGAGGCGGTGTCCCGCGGCCTCGAGATGGGCGCCGGGCGTGGCTGTCCGCCGGAGTTGTTCTGCGTTGGTGATGAACAGCACGGAGTTGGCGATGGCGACGCCGACAGCCATGATGGCGCCCATATAGGATTGGATGTTGAGGGTATTGCGGGTGATGAATAGTAAGAACAATGATCCCGCGACGACGGCGGGGATGACGGACAGTGTGGCGAGGGCGACGCGGAAGGACTGGAAGTAGATGGCCATCGCCAGGAAGATGACGACGATGGCGATGATGAGGCCGAATTGCAAACTTTGGAGGGTTTGCTGCAGGAGGTCGGCCTGTCCGCGGAGGAGGATGCGGGCGCCGTTGGGCTGTTTGCCCATGCCGGTGATGATGTCGCGGATTTTTTTGTAGGTCGCGCCGCGGTCTTTTTGCGCGATATTGGCGGTGATGGTGATATAGCGTTGTTGGTTGAGGCGGTCGTATTCGCCGGGAACGGTAGTGCGGTTCCAGGTGGAGAGTTCGCCGAGATAGTGTGTTTGTTTGCCGGAAGCGGAGGAGACCGGGATGGCTTCGAGTTTGGCGGTGCTGTTCATTTGATAGCACTGGGTACTGTACCTGTACCTGGTAGGCCGTGCCGGTGGTCCTGTCGAGCCAGTAGCTGGGGGCGGTGAAGCGGGAGGAAGATGTGGCGGCTACCGTGGAGCGGGCGATTTCATCTCCGGTGACGCCCAACTGGCCGGCGCGCATGCGGTCGACGTCCAATTTGATGGCGGGGTAGTTGAGTGGGGTGGCTATTTGGAGGTCGCGAAGTTCGGGTAGTGTGGCGAGCCGTTGCATCAGGGTATTTGCGGTCTTCTGCCCCTGGTCGAGGTTGCGGTTGGCGACGGCTATCTCGATGGGGTTGGTGCTGCCGAGGTTGAGAACCTGTTCCACCTGGTCGCCGGGCTCGAAGGAGAGTTTGGCTTTCGGCAGGGTTTTGGCGGCCGCGGCGCGTAGCCGTTCGCGAAAATCGGCGATTGGCATTGCTCCCGGCTTTAGCTTGATCTTTGTGACGGATTCGTGGGGGCCGCCGGTCCAGAGGAAGATGAGATTGACGGGATAACTGGAGGGCTGGGTGCCGATGAAGGCGGAGCTAATCTCCACGTTGCCTTTGCCGGCGATGCTGTCGGCCAGCGTCAGCAGGGTGCGGGTGGCGTCTTCGGTGCGCTCGAAACGGGTGCCTACGGGAGGCGTAGCCGTACCTGGGCACGGCCGCTGTCGGTGTCGGGGAAGAGTTGGGTGCCGGTAATTCGGAAAAGGACTGCGACGAGGATTAGAGCGCCTGCCAAAAAGGATGGTGGTCAGGGCAAAGCGGTTTTGAAGCCGCTTGCCCGACCGGGTGTACCAGGCCCGGAACCTGGTGAAGGGGTGGTTTTTCGACTATCGGTGGGTATGTGGTGCCGGAGGAACCAGTTGGATACGACCGGGACAAAAGTTTGAGACAGCAGGAAGGATGCGATCATGGCGAAGCCTACGGCCAGTGACAGGGGAAGAAAGAGGGCTCTGGGTACGCCGTTCATAAACAGTGCAGGAACGAATACGGCGAGGATAGAGAGCAGAATGAGGAGTTTGGGGGCAGCGATCTCGAGGGCTGCGTCGGCGATGGCGCGGGCCTTGTCCTTGCCTTTCTCCTGATGCCGGTGGATGTTCTCAATCGTGACGGTGGCTTCGTCGACGAGGATGCCGACGGCGAGGGCCAGGCCGCCGAGGGTCATGATATTGATGGTCTGGCCGCAGAGGTAAAGTGCGGTGGCGGCGGAGAGCAGGGCCAGTGGGATGGTCATGATCACGATGAGGCCGCTGCGAAAATCCTTTAAGAATAACAGAACCACCAGGCCGGTGAGGAGGGCGCCCAGGCCGCCTTCGAACATCAGGCTTTTGAGGGAGTTGATGACGTAGCCGGACTGGTCGAACTCATAGCTGACCTTTATATCGGCGGGGATCGCGGCCTGCATATCGGGAAGGGCGGCTTTGACGCGTTGTACCACCTCCCAGGTGGAGGCGTCGGCGCGTTTGGTAACGGGGATGTATACCGAGCGTTTGCCGTTGATCAACGCGTAGCTGGTGGTAATGTCGGCGCCGAGGCTGACGGTGGCGACGTCGCGCAGGTAGACAGACGGGCCGCTGCCGAGCTGGAGGGGAACTTTCTGAAGGTCCTGGGCGTCTTCGATGACGCTGTTCTGCGGCGTGAGCCAGGTAGTATCGCCGATGCTGACGTTGCCGGCGGGCGTGATGCTGTTGAATTTGACGAGGGACTGCACGACCTGGTCCGGTGAAAGATGGTAGTCCTGTAGTTTTTGCGGGTTGACGGTGACGACGACGGTCTTTTGGTTGCCGCCGAACGGGGGCGGTGCGCTTACGCCGGGGAGTGTGGCGAACATGGGCCGGACGCGGAATAGCGCGAGGTCGGAGATCTCCCCGAGTGATCGGGTGTCGGAGCTGAAGACGAGCTGGCCGACGGGGACGCTGCCGGCGTCGAAACGGGTGATGAAGGGGGAGACAGTGCCCGGCGGCATAAATGCGCGGGCGCGGTTGACATAGCCGACGACTTCCGCCATGGCCTGGCTCATGTCTGTGCCTTCGTTGAATTCAATTTTGATGATCGCGGCGCCCTGGACGCTTTTTGAATCGACGTATTTAACGCCGGTGATATATAGAAAATGGTATTCGTAATAGGAGGTGATGAAGCCTTCCATCTGGTCGGGGGAGAGGCCGCCGTAGGTCTGTGCGACGTAAACGGTAGGCAGGCCGAGTTTGGGGAAGATGTCGATCTTGCTATTTTGTATCGCCAGGACGGAGAAGAAGACGATGGCGATGACAGAGACCAGGATGGTGATGGGATGGCGTAGCGCGGATATGATGAGTTTCATGTTATTTCAATTGGTCGATGAAAAGGGTGAGGTTTCCTTTGGCTACGCCTATATCGAGTAAGGCCCGCCATACCTGGAGGTTGGCGTCGGCTTCGGTCATTTCCGCATTTAACAGCTGGTATTGTCCCTGGGTCAGGCGGGTGAAGTCTACCAGGCCGCTCTTATAGCTGAGTTCGAGGCCCCGCCAGGTATAGCCGGGCGGCTTTGGACTGGATGGGGGCTTCCGCGGCGACGAGGAGGTTTTGGCGGTAGTTGGACTCCGCGGTCTCGACTTGTCTTTTGAGATCGAGGTCGACCGGGCGAGCTGGTCTTTGTCGGCTTGGAGGAGGTTGTGGTATTGTCTTTTTTGGATGTTGACTTTTGTGAACTGGAGGATGGGGATGCTCAGCTGGAGGCCGGCGCCGAGATTGGTGCGGGAGAGTTGCCAGCCGCCGGCTTTTGTCGATGTTGCCGCCGGCGTCGATGCCGGAGCCGCGGGAATAGGCGTTGGCCCATAGGTCGAGGTGTGGTCGCCAGCCGCGCTGGATCTCTTTGAGGTTGGCGGCGCTCAGGGCGACCTGTGCACGGTAGTACTGATAAGTGGGGTTTTGTGCATAGGTGCCGGTGGTGTCGGGTTGTCCCGGTAGTTGCAGGGCCAGCGTGGTATCGGTGAGGCGGAGGTCTTCGGGGCGGTTGGGTAGTCCCGTGAGGCGGCAGAGTTCGAGGACCTGAGCGGTGTAAAGGCGTTGGGTGTTCAGGCGTTCCATGGTGGCCTGTGCGAGGAGGGACTGGAACTGTACGGTATCGAGGCCGGGGCGGAGTCCTTGTTTGGCCAGGACGAGGGATTGCCGGAGGCCGGTATTTGTGCGGTCGATATTGGCCTGTTGGGTGTTGAGTAGCCGTTGGAGATAAACGATGCTGATATACGTGAGGATGGCGGTATAGCGCTGCTGGAAGAGGGCGTTGTCGTAGGCGCTGGCTGAGAGTTTGAATTGGGCTGCGGCTTTTTCGACGGCGGCGGAGCGCTGGCCGAAGGTGATGGGTGTCCACTGGAGGTAGGCTGCGAGGGCGGTACCGGGGATCATCGTGTTGCTGCTGTGGGCGGCGACGGGGCCGGAGATGGGCATGAGCAGGCCGGGATAGCTCATGCCGGTGATATTGTTGTCGGTGGCGTAGCCTGCACGGTAGCCGCCGGTGAGGCTGGGGACGAGGGTGTTGCGGGCGAGGTCGGCGTTGTCTTTTACGGCGGCGGCCTGCTCTTTGTAGGCGTGGAGGCGCGGCTGTCCGGACTCGGCAAGGGTCAGGACCTCTTTTATGGACAGGGGGTGTTGCTGGGCCTGTAAGACCTGGCTGGTGAGGAGGCTGGCGGCGATGAGGACGAAGCGGGTCATTCTGCTGGCTTTCTTTGGGGACAAAGCTAGCCGCAGATTTGGAAAACATTTGGAAAGTTTTGTCAGGCGAAGGTGACGGTCAGCTGGTGGCGGCCGTCCTGACAGGTATAGCCGATATTATAGTGATATAGCTGGCCGATCTGGCGGACGAGGGCCAGGCCGAGGCCGGTGGTGCGGTTGTCGACGCGGCCTTTGCGAAACCGGTCGAAGAGGTGTTCGGGGTCGCCTTCGATGGCGGGGCCGGTGTTGGCTATTACCAGGGTTGTTTGGGTCAGGCGGATGTCGACGCGGCCGCCGGGGATGTTGTGGATATAGGCGTTGCGCAGGAGATTGTTGATAAGGATCTCGATGAGGGCGAGGTTAGCGGTGGTGTGTACGTCGGGCTGTATATCGGTGTTGGTCGTGGAGACCTCGTTCCCGTAGTAGTCTTTGAAGAACTGGGTCAGGCGTTCGACCAGTTGGGAGAGGTTGATGGTGGAGACTTCGGGGAACTGGCTATTTTCGATGCGGGTCAGCAGGAGGAGGTTCTTGTTCATCTGGCTGAGGCGTTCGTTGGCGTCGGTGATCTCCTGCAGCAGTTGGGCGCTTTCTTCGTTGAGGCCGGGGCTTTCGGCCAGCAGCTCGACCTTGCTGCGGATGATGGCGAGAGGGGTCTGGAGTTCGTGGGAAGCGTTTTCTGTGAACTGTTTTTGGTTGTGGTATGCCTGGTCTACGTTGCCGATCAGGGTTTGTAGCGTCTCGTTCAGCCGGTCGAACTCTTCGACGCCGGTGGTGGTGGCTGTCAGGGGAAGGGGTTTGTTGTGTCGTATGTCATAGTCGCGGATTGCGGTCATGGTGGTATAAAAAGGGGTCCATAGTTTGCGGGAGGCGGAACGGTTGACGACGATGATGGAGATGAGGAGTACCGCGAAAATGATCGCTTCGGCGGTGCCGACTTTGATCAGCAGATGGCGGTATTCTCTGTCGGATATATAGGTGGTGACGATGTAGGATTTGCCGTTTAGCTGGTGAGATTGTTTTAAGTAGGCGAGGTTTGCGGAGTCCGCGGTTATGTCTTCGGGTTGGGTTCCGGGTGTGATCTGATATTCTCCGGCGATCTGTGTGTGGAGGGTGTCGAGTATGAAGGCGTCCCAGGCGTTGTTTTGTTTGAGTTGCAACTGCTGGTGTTTCATGTGTCTGAAATGGCCCATGAGGATCAGGTATAAGAATACCGAGCCGGCGAGCATGACCAGGGGAGCCAGGTCAGGAGGTAACGGGTATTGCGTTGTTGGAGGGGTTGACTCATATGATGAGTTTGTAGCCGAGTCCATATACGGTCTGGATGATCTCGGGGCAGCCTTTTTCTTTTAGTTTCTTTTTCAGATTCTTGATATGGGAGTATACGAACTCCGGGCCGGGGGCCTGGTCGGACGGCCCGTCGTACAGGTGTTCGGCGATGGCCTGGCGGCTGACGACGCGGTTCTTGTTGGTGACGAGAAAGGTCAGGAGGTCGTATTCGATCTTGCTGAGCGGGACGGCCTGGCCTTCAGTAGTGACGGAGCGGGCGGCGAGGTCGATGTGTAAGACGTCGAGGTCGAGGGTGGTGTGGCCGTCGGCGTATTTGCGGCGGATGAGGGCTTTGACCCTGGCGCTGAGTTCGGGCAGGTGGAAGGGTTTGGTCAGGTAGTCGTCGGCGCCGTAGTCGAGGCCCATGATCTTATCGTCGAGGGAATTGCGGGCGGATATGATGATCACGCCGTCCTTTTTTTGTCTTCGCGAAGGTATCTTAAAAGTTGCAGGCCGCTGCCGCCGGGGAGGTTGATGTCGAGGATGATACAGTCGTAGGGGTTGTCCTCGATGCGCCGGAGGGCCTCGTTGTACGTGCTGACGCCCTCGCATAGGAACTGCTCCTTTTGGAAGTAGCGGGTGATGCTGTTGAGGAGACTGGGTTCATCTTCTATGACGAGTAGCTTCATGAGAGGCTTTGGGGCAAAGATAGATATGAATTTAGAAAGAATTTAGAGGGAGGGGAGGAGGCGTCGTATCTTGGCTTCGATGATGCGTCGTTCGGAGGCGGTCTGGCAGGTGTCGAGGGCCTGCTGGTAGCAGATGAAGGATTCTTCCGGGTTTGTTTCTTCGTAGAGCTGCCCTTTCAGGGTATAGTAGAAATGGTTGGTGGCGGGAAGGCCTGCCATTTCGTTGAGGGCAGCCGCGGCGTCTTCGGTCTTGTAGAGGGCGTAGATGCGGTTGAGGACGGAAGAGGGGGTGTAGTTGATCTGCAGCAGGAGGTCGTAGTGGTGGAGGATCTGCTGCCATTTTTCTCTGCTGTCGCCGGGCTGGCTATTGAAGAAGGCGATGCCGGCCTCGAGGTGGTAGGAACTGAGTTCGTTGCCGGTGGCGGAGCTTTCGAGGAATTCGACGCCTTTTGCGATGAGTGTCTGGTCCCACTGCCTGCTGTCCTGGTCGTCGTAGAGGATGAGGTCATTGGTTGGCGAGATCCGGGATTCAATCCTTGAAGAGTGGAAGCATATCAGCGCGATGAGGGCGTGGGTTTTCGGCGTATTGGTGTCGGGGTTGTCGCGAAGCATGAGGCCGAGGCTGAGGGCCTCGCTGCAGAGGTGTTTGCGAAGGATGGTGTCGTGGGAGGAAGAGTAGTAGCCTTCGTTGAACAGGAGATAGATAATATGCAGTACGTTGTCGAGCCGGGCGGGGATCTGGCCGGTTGGTGGCATTTCGAGCCGGAGCCGGAGATCCCTTAGTTTTTCCTTTGCGCGGAATAGGCGTTTGTTGATGGTGTCTTTGCCGGTGAAAAAGGCGCGGGCAATCTCTTCGATAGTAAAGCCGCAGAGTACTCTCAGGGCCGGGGCGATCTGGGCTTCGCTGGCAATGGCGGGGTCGCAAACGGCGAAGAGCATCTTTAGCTGGCTGTCGAAGACGGCGGCGGATGAGAAGTCGAAGTCCTCCGGAATGGAGTGTTCTTCGGGGGCGGATGTCTTTAGCTCGTTGAGTTTGCGTTCGTAAATCTTGTTCCTTCTGAAATATTGCCGGGCGTTGTTGAGCGCGACCTTGTAGAGCCATGCGGGGGATTGTCGGGCAGGCCATCTTTTTCCCAGCGTTGGGAGGCTTCGAGGAAGGCGGCGCTGACGAGGTCTTCGGCGAGCTGGATGTCGCCGAGCCCCATCCGGTTGCTGAAGACGGCAACCAGCCGCGAAAATTCCTTTCTGTACAGGTCTTTTATGGTATCTGTCAGCACTTGTTATCCGATGAAGAGGGGTCTGATTTCTACGCTTCCGCCGTAGTCGAGGGCTGGGCAGCCGTGGGCCAGGGTTATCGCTTCGTCGACGTCGGCGGCTTTTACGATCAGCAGACTACCGAGTTTCTCCTTGATCTCCACGAAGGGGCCGTCGGTGATGAGGCCTGCCGTCCTCAGGTACTTTTCCGGATGGGTCGAGGCGGATCGGGCTGTTGACGAGTCTACCCTGCATGGCGATGTTGCCGACCCAGTCCGTCCATTTTTTTGTAATGGCTTTAATGTTTTCGGGATTGCCCAGGGGCGTTTCCGGCTGGCGGAAGATGAGTGCGAATTCTTTCATGATACTATGATGCATGGGTTGGGAAATATTGGACAAAGCTAGCGGAAAATAATTTTTTCTCTTTGGGGTGTCCAATTCGTTGGGTTTGGTGCATCATTTACCAAAGTTATACTATGAGCAGTTTTCTTACGCCCATCGAACAGCCAGCGAGTCTGGCCATGCGGGAGATTTATGCCCGCAACCAGGAGAAGTTTGGCAAGATCATGACCGGGGTCAAGGTCTTTATTGCGAGGATGCCTATTGCGTTTTTCGATTTTTATACGACGGTAAGTGTGCTGGACAGAGAGCTGGAGCTTCCGGTGGATATTGTGCTGTTGCTTCGTCAGTACGTGGCGCAGCTGAATGTTTGTGAGTTCTGTATCGACACGAGCAGGTATGCCGCGATACTGGCTGAGATGGATGTGGCGAAATTCGACGATCTGGCGGATTATGGTTGCAGTCCGCTGTTTACGGACCAGGAGGTTGCGGCCCTGGACTACGCTTCGGCGCTGACCATTAATAAACATGTGGATCAGGAGGTGTTCGACGAGCTGGCCCGGCATTTTTCGGAACGGGAGATCTGCGAGATCGTGCATGTGGTGGCGACGGAACACCTGTACAATATCTCGAATCTCGGACTGAATATCCACTCGGATATGTTTTGCCGATTGCCTTCTGTTAAAAAATAAATATCGATTATATGAAACAAAGACTTAATGTCATGGAGAAGAGGACCAATGCCGTCAACGGGTTGGCACAGATCGGGAAATTTCTTATTCAGTCGCCGTTGGAGAACAGGATCCTCGACCTGGTGTATATGAGGGCCTCGCAGATCAATGGGTGTGCTATGTGTATGGAGATCCACTCGAAGGATCTGCTGGCTGAAGGGGAGGACCCGCAGCGGATATTTTTGCTGGATGCGTGGAGGGAGGCGCCTTTTTATTCTGAGAAGGAGCGGGCGGCGCTCGCGTATACGGAGGCGTTGACGAGGCTGGAGGGAAGTCAGGTGTCGGATGAAGTTTATGATGCGTTGAAACGGCATTTTTCGGACGAAGAGATTGTCGATCTGACGATGGGTATTGTGGCGATCAATGGTTTTAACCGGATCAATATAGCATTCGGGGCGCCTATCGGTACCTATACGGTTGGGCAGTTCCGGTAAGATCTTCATTTGTTCTTGTTATGTCAGGGCTGCCCTTTTGGGCGGCTCTTTTTATTGTGGGTTTTTCGGGGATTGGGGTGGCTTTTTTGGACGGTGAATTTTGGAGACATTCTGTTGTCGGGCCGGTTGATTTCGGACAGGAATTGTATCGGAAAGGTACACTAAGGAGTTGTTTCGGATGTCTATCGGGGTGATTATGAATAGGGTGTGCTTATGGCATTTTTGTTGGGGCGTGGAACCGAAAAACCTGTTACTTATGAAATTGATGACCGGATTGCTTGGTGTGCTGATCGTCTTTCTGTCCAGTGCGATGCCTCCCAGAGTCGTTCATGGCTATGTTTTTCGTTTTGAGAATGTACTGGGAACGTCCCTTGAACTGAAGGTAAGAACGGTGTCGCGGGGTGAGTCATCAAAGGCGGAGTCGGCGGTGATGCGGGAAATTTCGCGTTTGTCGGCTATCCTGAGCGGTTATGACTCCGGGAGTGAGTTCAGCCGCTGGCGGCGCACGTCGGATGAGCCTGTCCGTGTGTCGCCTGAATTATATGAGGTGCTTTCGCTCTTCGACCAGTGGAGGGAAAGGACGGGAGGAGCGCTGGATGCGTCCGCGGAGGCGGTGACCAGGCGCTGGAAGGCGGCGGCGGCGCAAAACAGGCTGCCGACGGATTCGGAATTGGCCGCCGCGGTGGCTGAGGTTCGCGAAGTACACTGGAAACTGGATCCTTTAAATCATACGGCAACGCATATCGGCCGGGCGCCCCTGATGCTGAATTCTTTTGCGAAAAGCTATATTATCCGGCGCGCCGCGGATGCGGGTATGGCTGCGGGGAATATCGACGGCATAGTAGTGAATATCGGCGGGGACATCGTCGTTGCGGGTAGTCAGCCGGAGGACGTGCTGATCAGCAACCCTGTGTCGGACGCAGAGAACGAAATGCCAATGGACCGGGTCCGGGTGAGGGGGCGGGCAGTGGCTACGAGCGGAAATTATCGCCGGGGTGAGTTGATCCTCGGGCGGTGGTATTCTCATATTGTCGATCCGCGGACGGGGCAGCCTGCGGGCAGTGTCCTTAGTGCGACAGTTGTGGCGCCGAGCGCGACCGATGCCGGCGCTCTGGCCACCGTCTTCAATGTCCTGAGCACGGATGAAAGTATACAACTGGCGGCGGGGATGCCGGGGATCGACTATCTGATCATAACAAAGGATGGCCGAAGGGTGGAAAGTGCGGGATGGCGGGGCTGGAGCTTACCGGCTCCGGGGAGGCCGCGGCCGGGAAGGCGAATGATTACGAGCTGCTGATCAGTCTCGAGCTGAATCTCCAAAACGGAGGATCTGTCAAGCGGCCCTATCTCGCTGTGTGGGTGGAAGACGAGAACCATGCGCCGGTGCGGACCATATTCTGTATGGCATGGGGCGGAACGGTACTTGCCCGAGCTGAAGTCGTGGTTTTTGAAATACCGCGGGAAGTACGGTTCGGATCAGGCTTTTGCCGGCACGATCACGAGTGCGACCCGCCCTGCGGGGAAATATACGCTTAAGTGGGATGGGAAGGACGACCAGGGGAATGCGGTCAAGCCAGGGAAATATGTGGTCAAGATCGAGGTGTCGAGGGAGCACGGCACTTATCAGCTGATGCGGCAGGAGATAGACTGGAACGGGACGCCGCAGCAGTTGAGACTGCAGGGCAATGTCGAGATATCATCAGTTTCGATGGACTATAGAATGGCTGGAAATGATCACTGACCGTCCCGCTGTCGAACGGCCAAGGGGAATGGCGACGAAAAGGAAAACGGCCATGCTTATCCGCTGGCTGCATATCTATATCAGTATGGCCAGCTTCGCGGTCGTGTTTTTTTCGCGGTGACGGGGTTGACGCTGAACCACGCGGAAAAATTCGGGGATGAAATGCGGACCGCCCAACAAAAGGGGTTGATGAGGGCCGACTGGGTCAAGGGGCCGGACAGTTCGCGTGTGGCCAGGCTGGAGGTAGTGGAATGGCTGCGATCCAGGCACCGGCTGCGGGGGAGGCTTTCGGATTTCAGGATCGACGATGGACAGATCGGTGTTTCTTTCAAGGGGCCGGGATATGCCGCGGATGTATTTATCGACAGGGCGACCGGGGCGTATGATCTCACCGAGACCACTTCCGGATTTGTGGGTGTGATCAACGATCTGCACAAGGGCCGGGATACCGGCAGGGGCTGGTCGAATTTTATTGATATCTGTGCGGTTCTGCTGGTGGTCGTTTCGCTGACGGGGTTTGTGCTGATCCTGTTCATGAAAAAGAAAAGGGTAGGCGGGATTGCGGTTGCCGTTTGCGGGCTTTTTATCGCGTGGCTGGTGTACGAAATCTGGATCAAATAATATTTTTTATATGAAAGTCAAATTAGTCGCGGTGACGCTCATCCTGAGCGGCCTATTTCTTAGCCTAAGGTCGGATGCTCAATTAAAGGGGGTCGACGGCTATTTCCGGTCGTCCCAGAACAAGGACATGGTCGTATCGTTCACGGCAAAGGATACCCTGGTGCTGGCGAAGTTGCTGTGGAATGGAAATGAAGTGCATTTGGTGCCGGTATCGGGCCTGTCGTTCGTTAGTAAGGAAAGTGGAGATGAGGGCCCTATAAATGTGTTGTTTCACAGGGATTCGGTATCGGGCGTGATCGACCGGGCCGACGTAAAAGGGAATGGGAGCTGGGTACGCGCGAACGACTATAGACCGGTCGAGAAAAAGGTGATGGAACATACCGCCGAACAGTTAACGCCTTTTGAAGGACTTTATCAACTGGACAGGGAGGAGGGGAGGTATATCCAGTTGTTCGTAAAGGGAAATGATCTTATTCTGAAGCAGCACTGGGATGGAAGGGAACTTCCATTTGTGCCTGAGTCGGCGCTCGACTTTTATTGCAGGGATATGCCGGCATTCACGCTGAATTTTACAAGGGATCAACAGGGCACCGTCACGCAGGTGGTCGCTTTTGGAAGGGATCGTTGGGTCAGGACGAAGCCTCCGGTATTCGGGGTGGGACAGTTGAAACAATACGAGGGGAAGTTTCAGTCGGCGGACGACCCCGATAATGAGATCCGGCTGGTAGCTACGGACCAGGGGTTGACCGTGGTGCAGCTTTGGGATAAGAAAGAGATTCCGGTGCGTGCCCTGACGGATGGCTATTTTAATAATGCTGATCTTTCGTTCGCTGTGCAGGTCGATAAGGATGGTACGGGTAAAATCAAGCAGGTGGTGTTGCTGGGTATGCAGGTGTTTCGGCCGGCAACCAAATAATTATAATATTGGTTTTCAGAGAATTAGCGCCGGCAGGCGCTTTTTTTGTCCTGGCGCTAAATATATTTTACAAAATCTAGACCGATTTGTCTAGATTTTGTTAGCTTTGTATTCTAGACAGAATTGTCTAGATTTTTAAAACTCGAAATATGACGCAGCCAAGGGGACAGCAGGTCGTCGATAAAATAATGGACGCGACCAACAAACTGTTTTATCGCCAGGGATATAATGTCACGGGAATCAATCAGATAATTGAAGAAGCCGGTATTGCCAAGGGGTCGTTGTACCAGCATTTCGAATCGAAGACCGATCTGCTGGTGGGGTATATCGAACTCAACCATCAGGCCTGGTTTACGAGGGTTACGACACATATCGACAGTGTTTTGGACCCCAAAGAAAAGCTGCTGGCGCTGTTTGACTACCATATTAGCCGCCAGGAGTTAAGGGAATATGGGGGATGCCCTTTTATAAAAGCAAACGACGAGGCCGGGATGGCTGATCCGAGGGTATTGGAAAGCATTCGGCGGGTAAAGCAGCAGTCTAAAGATATGATCAGGGAACTGGTGGTCAATTCCGGTCATAAGCAACTGCTCTCCGATGAAGAACTGACCGAGTTGATCTTCCTCGCGGTCGAGGGGGAACTACTGCGGCATCGGTCTTTAAGAATGCTGCGGATCTGCAGTCGGTAAAACAAATCATTCAAAAACTGATTTAATATGAAACCGTTAAAGAACAAATGGCTGGAACTGGCCATCGTATTGTCGGCTCCTTTACTTTCCGTCATAGACGTATTCATCATCAACGTCGCGATACCTGCCATTAAAAAGGGAGTGAAGGCCACCGACGGCGAGGTTCAGCTGGTCATCGCCGGCTATCTGCTCGGATATGCCGCTTTCCTGATCACCGGTGGAAGAGCCGGGGACCATTTTGGCCGGAAGAAGGTGTTTTTCCGGGGGATGCTATTTTTCACCGTCGCATCCGCGTTGTGCGGCCTTTCCCTGACGCCGTTGCAATTGATCGTGACCCGATTCTTTCAGGGGGTGAGCGCTTCGTTCATGTTGCCGCAGGCTATCGCCTTTATTCAGGTGCTTTTTACGGATACGAAGGAGCGCGCGAAGGCGTTCGGTTTGTTCGGGATCACGCTGGGTGCGGCCGCGATAATCGGGCAGGTACTGGGTGGTTATTTGTCGGAAGTCCGGTGGGTGTTCGACGGATGGAGGCTGATCTTTTTTATCAACGTGCCTATCGGCGCGGTGACGCTGGTCGCGACGCATATCTATCTGAGTGAAACCAACCAGCACCGGAAAAATAAATTCGATTACACGGGAATCGTGATCCTGACCCTTGCCCTATTCTGTCTGATCTATCCGCTGATACAGGGACGGGAAGCGGGCTGGCCAATTTGGAGTATTGCACTTATTGTCCTTTCATTCGGGATCTTTATCTTTTTTATCAACAACCAGAAAAAGAAGCTGCGGGAAAACCGCAACCCCTGATCGATGTCCGGCTTTTCAGGATCAGGGATTTCAATATCGGCCTGATCGCGGTGCTGTTCCATTTTATGCTGCACACGTCGTATCTGCTGCTGAGCGCGGTGTATCTGCAAAACGGATTGGCCGTTTCCGCTGTTCAGTGCGGGCTTTACTTTATTGTTCCCGGCATTCTGTTCATGGTCTTTTCCGTGGTCGCTTCGAAACTGATCATACGGTTTGGAAAGCGCGTTTTGCAGGTGGGGGCGTTGGTCATGGGTATATCCTTTTTCCTGCAGATGAGCCTGTGGAAACCGGGGACAGACGCGTGGCTGATCGTGCTGCTGATGAGCGGGTGGGGTATCGGAAACGGACTCGTGCTGCCGTCCCTGATGAATGTAGCGCTGCGGAGTGTGCCGGCCGAGTATGCGGGTGCGGCGGCGGGAGTCTACTCGACTTTTCAGCAGACGGCATCGGCGCTGGGGATCAGTATTATCGGCGGGGTTTTCTTTTATTTTGCGCGGAGTGGCTGGCAGGCTGCCTATCATGCGGGGATACTGATGATCCTTGTTTGTGTACTCATGGTCAGTCTGATGTTATATCTTTTGCCTGATGGGCAGCCTGTGGTGAAGCCACAGCTGGTAGTGGATTGATCTTGTAACGGTGAGGGTTTAGGGGAGGTTTAAAGTGTCTGAGCTGCGGTGACTATGAATTCGGAGACTTTATCAGGTTGGGACAGCATCGGGACGTGGCTCGATTTGAGCTCGAGCGTAGTTGCGTTGATCATTTTTGCTTCTGCTCTGGTCAGCGGCGGAGGAATGGTTTGGTCGTCCAGGCCGATGACGCACCATGACGGCTTATTTTTCCAGGCGGCTTTAGAGATCTTTGTTTGGGTGGCTTTTGCGGCCCAGGGTACCTGTGTGGCGTAGACGGTGTTCCGGTCTTCGGGGCTCAGGTCCTGTGCAAAATAAGCGTTGACCCCTTCCGATGAAATGGTGAGAAATCCGGACGCGTCCTGCTGAAAGGCTTTGTTGCCGGGGGACGGCGGATATGGTCCTATCACGTCGGCTACGGACTGACCATCGTTGGGTATCAGTGCGTCGACGTAGAGCAGACCGACGACTTTCGGGTCGTTGCCGGCTTCGGTGATAACCATGCCTCCGTAGGAGTGGCCGACCAGCAGAACGGGGCCATCCATCGATGCGATGACGCGGTTGGCGGCCTGCGACGTCGTCTTCAAAGGACGTGAGTGGATTTTGGACGGCTATGACGTTGTAGCCTTTCCTGTGAAGGAGGGGAATGACCCGGGCCCAGCTGGATCCGTCGGCGAAGGCGCCGTGTACGAGGACGATGTTCTTTACTCCTTTGGGGGGCTGTTGGGCCGGGGCCTGCCTTGATGAAATGGTTAGCGCAAGGGCCGAGGCCAGCGCTGTCGTGAACAATTGTTTGAGCGTGTACATAAGGGTGAAGTTTATTGTACCGGTACTGCAACAAGGGTGGTGCCATTATTTTAGGCGTTTGGTTTGCAGCGTTTTAATTTTTATGGGCGCAGCGAGAATCGCGATATTTCGCTAATCCGTGAAAAGCTTGGTGAACAGTGAGTTGTGATTGTATGTTTTATGGTTTAGAAAAATAACTGTTGTAAATTTATTACCGAATACTAACGTAAAAGCCCTTGTATTGAAAGCTAAGATTCTTATAGTAGAAGATCAATTTATCGAGGCCAAGAGCCTTAAGGTTATATTAGCGAATGCCGGATATATGACTTGTTCCATAGCGCGGTCGGTGGCTTCGGCGTTGTCGATCATCGAAGAGGAAAAACCGGACATGGTACTCGTCGATATCTTCTTACAGGGAGAAGGTACGGGTATCGATCTCGGTAAGGTGCTGAATGAAAGGAATATGGCTTTTGTCTATTTGTCAGCCAATTCGAACAGGCAGATACTGGAAGAGGCCAAGCCGACCAAACCCTATGGATTTATGGTGAAGCCATTCCGGGCAAAGGATGTACTGATCATGCTGGATGTCGCGTTGTACCTGCACAAGAACAGAATTCAGGAACGGAGTAGTGCTGTTTCGCCGGAGAAGCCCGCTCCGGTGTCGCTTCCGCATGAGTTCGATCATCTTATCGGCAAGAGTCCGGGGTTCCTCGAAACGCTACAGCAGGCGAGAATGGTCGGTCCTACAGACACTTCCGTGCTGATATTGGGTGAGAGTGGTACGGGGAAGGAGTTGATCGCTCAATCTATACATAAGGTGTCGGCGCGGCGGTTCAAGCCATTCGTCGTAGTCAATTGCGGCACGCTGCCCGCCAATCTGATCGAGTCGGACCTGTTCGGTCATGAAAAGGGATCGTTTACGGGGGCGATGAACAAGCGGGAGGGCAAGTTCGAACTCGCGGATGGCGGTACTATCTTTCTGGATGAGATCGGTGAATTGCCGCTGGAATTGCAGGTCAAATTCCTTCGTGTATTGCAGGAGCGGGAGATCGAGCCGATCGGGGGGAAGCCTAAAAAGATAAGCGTGCGCGTGCTCGCGGCTACCAACAAAGATCTGGAAGAAGAGGTGGCGGCGGGGCGCTTTCGGATCGATCTTTACTATCGCCTCAATGTTTTTCCGTTGTTGTTGCCGTCGCTGCGTGAAAGAAAGGAGGATATACCCGCGCTGGCCAACTTTTTTGCGGAAATTCGCCTCGGAAGACGGCCGGCAGGTGCCTTTATTGTCGCCGCATGCCGTCGATACGCTGTTGCAGTATGACTGGCCGGGGAATATCCGGGAGTTGGAGAATACGATCGAACGAAATGTCGTGCTGGCGAGGGGACCGGTGATAGAATCCCTCGAAATGCCTTTGAGAAGGGCTGTACCTGCAGGCAAGAGCGGTGAGGTTGGATTTAAGACGATCCTGGACAACGAACGGGATCATATACTTGCGGTTCTCGAAAGCTGTAACTGGAAAGTTTCGGGAAAGGGAGGAGCGGCAGAAATCCTTGCCATCAATGTGAGTACCCTCAACTCCAGGATCAAAAAGCTCGGCATTGAAAGGAGATAAATGCCGGAATTCATAAAATGAAATTAAGCCATCTGTTGTTTGCCGTGGGTGTTGTCGGGGGTACGGTTTGCTTTGGTGAACCGGGACCTCCCGCCGGGTATTCTATTGCGAAACAGCGTCTGCAGATGAAGCTGACGACCTCCTTCCTTTATTTTGGGATGCAGGGGCTGCTGGATATGGATAGCGCCGCGATTTTGGTAAGCCAGAGGCGAGCATCTTCCTTATTCCCTTTATTATGACGAGGATTATTTGGGCGGTTCCGACAATGGTGTTAAAAAAGCGTTGGAAAGGGGGAATTCTTATCTGTTCAGGTCGGGCGCCCGTAAGAGTGATCTCGACAGTGCGCTTGTCTGGCTGTCGTCGGCCCGGCGGGAAGCGGATGCGACCGGTGATGTTTACTATCGTCATGCGGTACTGGCGGCGCTTGGGAGGTATTATCTGCAGAATAATGAGGTGGGCCGGAGTAAGAGCTGTTTTGACGAAGCGGTGGGGATAGCGAGGAAGGCGAACAGTCCGGGGTTGTTGTTCAGGGCGTTGGCCAACCGGGGTGTGTATTCGGGCTATGGCGATCCGCAAAAGGGGCGGGATCTGCGTGAGGCGTTGGCGTTGTCCCGGGAGCTGCGGGATACGGTGGGAGAGATCGAGATGCTGACGCGGATATACGAGATCGATTTTGTGCATATGAAATATGATACGGTGCGAAAGCAGCTGGAGCGGGTGACGGAGCTGGAAGAGGCGATCGGATACCGGCATATACACTATAACTACTATGTTCTCTCTTATCTCTATTATACTTCCGGGGACTATGTCAATGTCTTTTCGTATGCGAAGAAGGCTATCGAGGTCATGGAGGCCAATGGCGATCTGGCGTTCTCGAATTTCTTTTACGGCAACCTGGCCAATATCTATGCGCGGTTCGACAATTATGAGAAAGCGCTGGAATGGCTGAGGAAGGGTTTGGGGAGGAGCCGGCCAATAAGGTGAAAAGGATGTGGTATCATCAGCTATGTGTGGTCGCGCTGAATATCTCGAAATTCGGGCATCCTCAGACGGCGATGGACGTCGTACAGGCTACCATACGGGATTATCCGCCGTTAACCGCCGACAATAAGTTCCATCTGTATAATTTTATGGGGTTTACGTATCGTCAGCTGGGTCAGGTGGAGCTAGCGGCGAAATATTATGATATGATGCTTCCCTTTATGGATTCCATTCGAAATGACCGCGAGGAAAGGGATAGGTTGTTCTCGGCGTATCTGGATCTTGCCGATTTTTATATGGATCGTGGCCGGCCTGATCTCACGAAAAAGTATTTAAAGAAGGGGAAAGAATACGCTGAGCCGGGCCAAATATTTCATGTAAGCAAGATTCACGATATACAGTACCGAATCGACTCGAGTGAGGGAAATTACCTGAAGGCGCTGAATGAGTTCAGGCTAAGAAGGCTTGCGGAAGATAGTATCTATAGTTTGCAGAGGAAAAACAAATTTGCCGAAGCTGCAGGTGGAGTACGAGACCCAGGCAAAGGACAGGAACATGCAGTTGTTGGTCCAGAAGGATAAATTGCAGCAGGCCGATCTGCGTCAGTCGGATACCATCAAAAATTTTACGCTGGCTGGGATCGTGGTGATGCTGGTCATCACCGGACTGGTATATGCGGGGTATCGGAATAAACAGCGGGCAAACAGGGCGATCAACGAAAAGAATGCCGCACTCGAGCAGTTGGTCCGGGAGAAGGAGTGGCTGGTCAAGGAGATCCATCACCGTGTCAAGAATAATTTCCATGTCGTGGCGAGTCTGCTGGAGATACAGTCGAGTTATCTGAAGAACAAAGAAGCCTTGTCTGCGATAAAAGAGAGTCAGAACAGGATCCATTCCATGTCGATCATCCACCAGAAGCTGTATCAGTCGGAGACGTTGTCTACGATCCATATGCCCGAATATATCTATGAACTGGTGGAGTATCTGCGGGAGAGCTATTCGATCCGGGAGAATATAAGGTTTGCCCTGCAGATCGAGAATATCGAGCTGAATCATGCGTCGGCGATAACCCTGGGGCTGATCCTCAATGAGGCGATCACGAATGCGATCAAGTATGCGTTTACGAGGTCGCAGGAGGGAATGATCTCTATTTCGTTGTCGCATATTTCGGATTCGCAGATCTTGTTGAGTATTGCGGATAATGGACGGGGGCTGCCGACGGATTTTGATTCGAAGAAGGGGGCGTCGATGGGTATGGAGTTACTGCAGGGGCTGACGGATGATCTCGGGGGTAGTTTTAGTATCGAGACGCATGAGGGGACGCAGATCAAGGTGATCTTTAGTTATAATACATGGACAAACCGTTAATTATAGGCCACTCAATGATCTCGCTAAAGGGGTCTTTCCAGCGGGTGGTGTCGACGATTGGGTGGGTTGAGGCGGCGTATGCGGTGGTGTTTGGGCATAGGGACGCGGGAGGTCCGCCTATGTTGCATCGGTGTCGCCGCCGGATGGAAGCATTTGGCTTAATACCCCGACTAAATTCTCTTTCGTAACCGGCTTGATAAAGAAACTCACCACTTCCTTGTAGGCCGGGGCCTTCTCGTGGTCGGCGGCGTCGATGGAGGAAGCTGACGATGTATATGGCGATCTTTTTGGCCGGCTGCAGGCGGCTGGAATTCGTCAAGGAACTGCCATCCGTCCAGGACGGGCATGTTCAGGTCGAGGAAAATGACGGAGGGCAGGGCTTCGGGCGTATCGAGGATCTGCCGGAGCCGGTTGATCGCTTCGAGGCCGTTGGGGAAAACGAGCACCGATTTGCAGAAACCGAGGACCTCCATCTGTTTGGCCAGGACGTAGGTGAACAGCTCGTCGTCATCGATAATACAGGCTATATCCAGTTGTCTCATGATAGTCTGGTTATTTCCAGGGTAAAGCTGGAACCTTGTCCTGGCTGGCTGTCGGCGAAGATCCTGCCTCCCATGGCTTCGACCTGGTTCCTGACCAGGAAGAGCCCCATTCCCCTCGCGTCCTTGTTGCCGTGAAAGGTCTTGTACATCCCGAACAGTTTGTGGCCGTGGAGGTTCATATCTATGCCGATCCCGTTGTCGGTGATCCTGACGACTATCAGTTCGACGGTTTGGGAGGCGGTTATCTGGATCCTGGGCGCACGGGCCGGGTGTCTGTACTTGATGCTGTTGCTGATGAGATTGATGAAGACGCTTTCGAGGTAGGCGGGGTTGAACCGTATTGCCATGCCTTCGGGGATGGCGATCTCGAAGTCGGCGCCTGATTCCTCGGATGGACGGTGAGAGAATGGTCAGCACGCGCTGGATCTCCTTCCAGAGGTCAAGGCTTTCGCGGTGTTCGAGGCCGTTGTCGTGGATGGTGACGACGTCGTTGAGTTCGGAGAGGGTCTCCAGCAGATTGGCGGCGGCCGTGCCGAGCATGTTGATCTGCTTTAGTTGTTCGGCCCTGTCCGTCTCCGCGACGACCATATCCGTCAGCATTTTGATATTTCCGGTATGCGACCGGAGATTGTGAGAGACGATATGGGCGAAGTTGAGCAGGCGGCTGTTCTGGGCGCTGATGATCTCTGTGCTTTTTTTGAGTTCAGTAATGTCCTTGATCTGGGATACGAAATAGAGGGGTTCGCCGGTATCCGACCGTACGAGTGAGACGTTCAGCAGGGCCCAGACGATATGGCCGTCCTTGTGAAAATAGCGTTTCTCCATGCTATAGGTCTCGATCACGCCGCTGACCAGCTGTTGGAGCTGGTGAAGGTCGGAGTCGAGGTCTTCGGGGTGTGTGATGTCCTGAAAGGTGATTTTTAATAGTTGGTCTTCGGTATATCCCAGCAGCTGGCAAACGCTGTTGTTGACCTTTATCCAGGTGCCGGTAAGGGATACCAGCGCCATGCCGATGGGGGCATAGCGGAAGGCCTGCGAGAGCTGCTGTTCTCTTTCCTGCACCAGCCGCATGAAGCTGACCTGGGAGGTGATGTCTTCCAGTGTTCCGTAGACGCTGAAGGCTTGTCTGTCGGCGTCCATGGAAGCGCGCATCCGGAGCCTGACCCATTTTTCGTTGCCTCTGGCCGTGGCTATCCCGAGGTCGGCCATGCGCTGTTCTCCCGTGGTAACCACTTCGTGATACATCTGCCGGACGCGGTCGGGGTCCGGGTAAAAGGAGAAGAGCTCCGCCGGTGAGATCTTGCCGGGCGGTACCTCAAATATTTGATATACGATATTGTTTACGTAGATCTCACTGGTTCCGGTGTTGTATTCCCAGATGCCGAGGCCCACCAGAGGGGCCACCAGCTGGTATAATTCGAGTCTTGTTTGCATAGTGCCGATCGCTTGCGGCAAAAGTAAGGGATTCTTTGTTGTGGGGAGGAGGCTGTCATGGCGATATTCCGGGTCGCCGGAGTAGTAGAATACACTTAGATGAGATTGTAAAGGTTTGACGTCTGGGATGCCGATTTTGGTGCAGTTGCTGCGTGGCACAATGTTTTAGTGTTTTTTGCTAAAAGCTGTGGTTATTCCCTGTTAAAATCAAAAAAATATGAAAGCATTTTTATTTTTGACCAGCGTGCTGATGTTGCTGGCTCTTCCCGGATGCGCTGTCGCGGGAGGTATCTTTAAGGCGGGTGTATGGGTGGGTATTTTAGGTGTGGTGGTTGTTGTCGCTATTATTATTGCGATCGTGGGGAAGGCGAGAAAATAGTGGGCGGGACGGGTCGCCATTATATTTCTTTGAAGAGTTATAATTCCCGCTATTTTCCGGGTTGTCGGCGGTTTTCCATCTTTGCCGGAACAGAAAAAACACAATTATGGAAAACGGAAAAAAAGGCCGAGTATCGTATTCTGTCATGGGATCTGGGCAGACGGCTCCTGCTGGAGCAAATTGATCCCTACGCTTCAGGAAGAAGGTTACGAGGTTATTGCGTGTCAATATACACTCCAGACCGTTGCTGAAGACGTAGATATTGTAAGAGGTTCGCTGGGCAGGGTCAGCAGCCCCGCGATACTCGTGGGGCACTCCTATGGTGGTAGTGTTATCACGGCAGCGGGTATAGACGACCGCGTTGCGGGGCTGGTTTATATCGCTGCCCTTTGGCCGGACTCCGACGAGACGTCGCAGAGTCAGCAGGACAAGTATCCGAAGACGGACATCTTTTCGAACGTCGAGGTGGCGGATGGACGGGCCTGGATGAAGCATTCCGGCACTCAATTTTTTGCGGGGGATCTTTCGGCGGAAGAGCAACAGCTGGTATGGGCGACCCATTTTGCACCCAATGTCAATCTGTTCAACACGACGGCGCATGGAACGGCGTGGAAAACGAAGCCGAGCTGGTATATCGTAGCGACCGATGACAAGACGGTGCATCCGCAATTGCAGCGCGACGGAGCGAAAAAGATGGGGGCGAGTACGTTTGAAGTGGCCACCAGTCATGTTCCCATGCTTTCGAAGCCCGAATTTGTGCTGGATGTGATCAGGAAAGCCGTGAAAGGGGTGGAAACTGCGAAAAAATAGTAAAATGGCCCTCTTCGAAGGAAGGGGGCTTTTATTTTACGCCTGGTTTCTTTAAATTTCAACATGAAGAAAAAGATACTCATTGTTGAAGATGGGATCGTAGAGGCGAATAATCTTCGTGTGATCATGGAGAACGCGGGATATGCGGTATCCGGCCTGGTGGACTCCTATGAAGGGGCGATCGCCAGTCTTGAAAAGGAAATCCCCGATCTTGTTCTGCTGGATATTTTTTTGGCCGGCGCTAAAACGGGGATAGATATTGCGCATATCCTGAAGGAACGAAATATTGCTTTTATCTATTTGTCGGCCAATTCCAATAAGGAAACGCTTGAACGGGCGAAGGTGACAGGGCCGTATGGTTTTCTGGTGAAGCCTTTCCGAAAAAAGGATATTCTTATCGCTCTGGAGATCGCCAATTATCTCCATGAGCAAAAACAAATGATACGCGACCGGGAAACTTTTCTGGCGACGTTCGAAAAACCTTCGAGTTTCCCGGGCATTATAGGAGATTCGCCGGAACTGCTGAAAGTATTTCATCTCGTCAAGGTCGTCGCTCCCACGGATACGGCAGTATTGATACTGGGAGAAAGCGGTACCGGGAAAGAGGGTATCGCCGAAAATATCCACACTGCATCTTCCAGAAAGTCAAGGCCTCTGATAAAAGTGAACTGTGCTGCTTTGCCTGCGAGTCTGATCGAAAGCGAATTATTCGGTCACGAGCGGGGGCTTTTACGGGCGCAAATGAGCAGCGTATAGGGAAATTCGAGCAGGCCGGCAAAGGCACTATTTTTCTGGACGAAATAGGCGACATGCCGATCGATCTGCAGGTCAAGCTACTTCGGGTCCTGCAGGAAAAAGAAATCGACCGGGTTGGCGGAAAAGGCAGTATCAAGGTGGACATTCGCGTTATCGCGGCGACCAATCTGGACCTTGAAAAGGAAGTCATGGAAGGGAGGTTTCGAATGGACCTCTACTACAGGCTCAATGTTTTTCCTATCCGGATGCCGCCGCTAAGGGAGAGAAAAACGGATATCCCGGCACTTGTCGTCTATTTTATAGAGCGGTTTTGCAAACACAACAATCTCGGTGTCAAAACGGTCGCGGCGGCGGCAATGGAAAGTCTTTTATCCTATCCCTGGCCCGGCAATATCAGAGAGCTGCAGTACCTCGTGGAAAGAACTGTTTTGCTGACGCCGGGAGAAAGCATTAAGGAATTTATACTGCCCAGTGTCGCTGCCGGTGCAGTTGAGGCTGCAGCGGCGCCCGGGGTAAAGACTATAAGGGAAATGGAGGCCGAGCATATCAGGGCGGTCCTGCAGCTTTGCAAGGGTAAGATCTATGGTCCCGGCGGAGCGGCGGAGATGCTGAAAATACCATACAGCACGCTGGTCTCCAGGATCAAAAAATTGGGTATAAAGATTGAAAAACGTTATCTCTAGTCACATGAATCTTTCCCGGTCTGTAAAGGAGTTTCTGGAACACATGAATGCACGCGGAGTGTTTGCTGACAGTCAGTCCATCGATGAGATCCGGGGGGCTTTTGTTTCGGTGCAGACGCCTCTTGCTGTGGATCTTTCCGGTGTGACCGAAACACAAAGATCAATTTTTCCCGATGGTCCTGAAATCCTGTTGAATATTGTGAAGCCGATGGGCGCCTCCGGAGCATTGCCTGCCTTTTTATTTATTTACGGAGGTGGTTGGGTTATGGGGGACTACCCGACACACAAAAGAATGGTTCGCGATCTCGTCCTGCTCACCGGATTTACCGGGGTGGTCGTCAATTACACGCCATCGCCCGAGGCAAAGTATCCGCAGGCACTGCATGAAATTCATACGGCCGCCAAGCTGGATATTGGAAAATGGAGAAAATATTCAGGTGGATACCGGGAAGATAGGGATAGTAGGCAACGGGGTCGGCGCAACGATGTCGGTTGCGGTCGCCCTTATGGCGAAGGCGGACGGCGGTCCTGAATTCAGGGTACAGATACTTATGTGGCCGGCTATGAAAGCCGAATTCGACACCGCCTCATGGCAGGTATTTCACCGGGAGCGGCTTCTTACCGCGGAAAGGATGAAATGGATGTGGGACCAGTATACGACGGATGAGGCGCAGCGCAGGGAAATTTATGCTTCTCCTTTACATGCAACACCCCAACAACTGAAGGGGCTGCCGCCGACGCTGATCCAGGTAGCGGAAAATGATATCTTACGTGATGAGGGGAGGAATTTGGCCGGGCGCTGGATAACGCGGGCGTGGTGGCAACAACGGTTATCTACAATGGGGTTATTCACGATTTCGCTGTTTTTAACGATCTGTCGGAGCTTCCGCAAACGAGGAGCTGTCTTTTGCAGGCAGCCGCGGAATTGAAGAAATATTTAGGATAAAGCCTGAGTTGCGCCGGCTAAGATGTGTCCCGGCATAAATTCGACGACGACCAAAACCCCTTCGCTACTGCTGCGGATGGTGAAATTTCCCGCTAGTTTCCGGCCAATGCTTTTCATGAGTGTCATCCCAAGGGAATTGACCTCACCTTCCGGAACTTCGGACATCCCGATCCCGTCGTCTGCAATTTGCAAAATAACCTGCCGCCAGCCATTTTTCGCATGGTGACGGTGATGTGCCCTGTTCGCAGGGCGTTGTGGTCGGTGTTGCGGGGGAATGCGTGTTTGATAGAATTTGTTATCGCTTCGTTGAGGAGCATACCGATCGGCATGCCGGCAGATATATCCAGTTCAATGGGTTCTATATGCTGCGTTATCGTGATCCTGCGTTCGCGTGTTCCAAGGGAACCGCTAAGGAAAGAGCATAGTTCGGCTATATAAGGCGCCATTTCGAGAGTAGTGACATTGGTGGACCGGTAGAGTTTTTGGTGCAGCAGGGAGATTGTTTGTATCCTGTTCTGGCTGTCCAGCAAGGCGCTTCGTGCTGCCGGATCGCTGAGGTATGCCGTTTGAAACTCCAAAAGGCTCATAACGGTATGGAGGTTATTTTTTACCCTGTGGTGGACTTCCTGCAATAAAAGATTCTTTTCCGTCAGGAGCTCGTTCTTTTCCCCGAGCAGTCTTTCGAGTGTCAGATTCTTATCGTTGATCTCGGTCTGCTGTTCAAGGAGCTTTCGGACATTCCGGCCTTTGCTGCGATACGCATAATATGCGGATCCGGCGAGCAACAGCAGCACGATGATCCCGCCAAATTCGAGTTGCCGGACGAGAGATGCCTGCCGCAGCTGATCACGCTGGAGTTGGCTCTCGCTGCGAAGCAGCAGGATCGACTGTTCTTTTTGTTTGGCCTGGTACTGCACTTCCAGGGACTGAAACTGCCGCATTTTTTCGGCATTGAAGATCGAGTCCCGGATGGCGTCATGCCGGATGTAGTGTCCTATCGCCGTGCGGAGGTCTCCCAGCGCAGAGTCTGTTTTGTATAAAAGGAACTCGAATTCGCCGTCGGCGCTGGACTGTCTGTTTAGCGGGGGATCAGCCTGCGCCTGACGCAAATATGTCCTTGCCAGTTGATATTTACCCCAGTGGACATAAAATCTGCCGGTGTACAGATGGATCCTGAACGGATTCAACTGGTGATGGCGAAATATACTTTTGCTGATGTCGCGCTGGGCGGCCGTGTCCAGGTCCGGCAACTGGCGGAACCAGTAGTCGGCTTTCTGATAGGCGTTGAGGGCGTCATAAATAAGGCCATAATCGTACGCAATAGCCTCCTGTTGTTCGGCGGAGATGGGAGGATGCGCCGTCCTGAACTTTTCCATGTATGCCAGCGCCTTTTCCGGATAGCCTTGTCTGACCAGGGCGTCCACCACGAAGGTGGTAAAATAATGAGCCTCAGATGCCCGAAAGCGGATCGCCTCTTCCACGGCGATCTGCCCGAAATTCAATTCTTCGCCGAAAACGCCGTTCTGCTGATAGATCAACGCCAACTGGCCACATACCTGTCTTCTGAATGAGTTGTTCTCCCGGCCCAGGGCATTTGACGAACGAAGCGCATAGTCAAGTGCTTTGGCGAGGTCTCCTTTATCGAGATAAAGATTGGACAGCTCGTAGTTGGTATTGGCCGATGGTGCAGTGCCTGTCTTTCCCGTCTCCCGGAGAAACTGCTGAAATTCTGCCTCAGCGGAATCGTACTGGCAAACGAACCGATGCATAACTGCAAGGTCCCGCAGGGAGTAGAGCGCGGCGTGGCGGTCTCCGGCCGCCATGTAGGCCCGGATGGACTGGCGGCAGGCAAAGATGTGATATGCGGAGGTCTGGCTGGTGACGGGCATGTACAGATTCATTTCCGACCAATAATTGCCTTCGCTTCTTTTGTCTCCCTGGGCGACGCAGTTGTTGATAATGGCCAGTATGGCATTTCTGCCATTTTCCATTTCCCCGTGTTCAAAGAGATATTTGGCCTTTACCATCAGATATTCATAACGCCATATAGTGGATTGCATCGAGTCGGCAAGCCGTAAAGATTCCGCAAGCCAGGGGAGGGCTTTTTCGAGATAGGGGATATCGATGGGTTGATGGTTGACAAAGTGCTCTGCTATCAACAGATGCAACCGGATTCGTGTATCGCCATATGCCAGTGTAAGCAGCGCGGTCGCTGGCTTTAGCTGGTTCAGCCACAGATAGTCCTGGCAGATCCGTTTAAGCACTTCGTTAGCACCGGATGTATCATGAATGGCGGTACTGATGGTATATGCCTGGCGGAGGTAGATCAGGCTGGTATCGACATTACTGACTTCGCCTTTCTTGTCAAAAATATGTGCGATCGCGATCAGCATTCTCACTTTTGGTGTGTCAGGCGGGAGCGCCTCCGTCTGACGAAGGATCTCCGACATCGGAATAGAATCACTGAGAGAGGGGACGACCACATGACTCTGGTACTGAGCGCGGGCAAGTATCGCGTTCGTCATCAAAAGCAAGATAAAGACTATGAATTTTGGCGACGGCATAGAACCTGAGTGGTTATGAAGGTACGAATACGGCAGGGATAAGTCTTATTGAATTCTGGATTGTCTGTTTTAGTTCTCTGATTTCGCTAATTAGCGAAATCAGAGAGGCGCTTTGTTTTTTGAAGCCGGTCCAGCTGGTTGAATGCGAATGCGGTATCAGTTGGCATAGTATAGGATACGTCCTCTTTATTAACCTCAATTTATATGCTGAATTTAGAGTGGTTCAGAACATTCAAAGCAATCTATGAAACGGGTAATCTATCCAGTGCGGCGAACAAATTATTCATTTCTCAGCCGGGGGCCAGCCTTCACCTGAATTCGCTGGAGGAGTATGTCGGATATCGTCTGTTCGAGCGGGACACGAGGAAAATGGTAGCCACCGAGCAGGCGAGTGTCTTATATAATTATATCGTCGATTCGCTGAACACACTGGTTGAAGCGGAAGATGCGTTTTGCCGGAACTCGGTGGATGTCAGGCCGACGCTTGCTCTGGGATTGGGTTACGAAGCATTTGAACATACTTTGGCCGAATACATTGCGCAGCTGCCTTTCAATCTGACCGTAAGATTTGGCGAGGCTACCCAGATGCTGCACGATCTCGATGTAGGTACGCTCGACCTGGTGCTGACTTCCCAGATAGGGCCGCAGCGCAGCCTTGAATATACGTCATTCGCGAAAGAGCGGATCATTCTGGTGTGCGGGGACCTAACGGATACAACCAAACTGGATCACCTGATCTCGACCGGGCAACGAACTGCGGCCGGGGACTGGCTAAAAAGGCAGGGATGGTATACGACGGCCGCTGGTATATGTTACCTGAAAGATTTCTGGCTGGCCAATTTTGAGTGCCCGCCCGACTTCAGGCCAAACTATATATTGCCGCATTTTGGGGCTGTCCTTTCCTGTATTCGTAGCGGCGAAGGTTTTGCTGTAATGCCGGATTTAGTTTGCAGGGCGGAGATGGAGTACGGGTCGGTCCGGTTGGTGTGGGAAGGCGATCCGCATGTAGATACAACCATTCATTTTGGAAAGCGAAAAAAGCAGGCGCGAGACTGAGATTCGGCGCCTGCAGGATCTGTTGATAAAAAACTGGCATCGGGATAGTGTACGATCTGTTTAGCTACAGACCGCCTCTGAGGGCTGCAGGGCAGGGACCGTCTTTGATCTGGCTGATCGCTTTTGGGGATCGGTGATAAAGGTGAGTGCAAGTGACAGTAAGAGCAGGGGCACTGTCATCCAGATAACCGCGTGAATGCCGTATCTGGCGATGATGGCGCCGCCAAGCAGGGTGCCGATGGTAATACCCGCGTTGAAAAAAGAGGGGAGGAGGCTGTTGACAAAATCGAGAGCAGGTTCCCTGATGTCGTGGGTAAGATGAAGGTTGGCTGCCAGGAAACCACCGGTATGTATAAAGCCCCATATCGAGAGTATGATGACCATGGGTATAAAATAGCCGCCGAACTGGTAAGCCAGTATGTGCATTACCACCAGCAGAAGGAGTGTGAGGCGGACAGTGGCTGTGACATTCTTACTAAGCGCCACACCTGTAAGCCAGTTGCCGATGATGCCTGCGCCGCCGAAGACGAGGAGCATGACGCTGATCTGTGCGCCGTTCATGTGTGAAACCTTGTCCAGGTATTCGGCGAGGTAGCCATAGGTGGCGAACATGCCTGCCAGTATAATGGTGGATGCGAGGAGTTTGACCCATATATGGACATTGGCCAATATTTTTATCTGACCGGCCGGGTTTGCCTGGCTTTCGTTGACGGGCATGGATGGCGCAAAGAGATAGAGTGCGCCGAAGGCGAGCAGGTTGATGATGGCTGCGACGATGAATGACGCGCGCCAGTTGAACAGATCGGCCATGTAGGTTGTCAGGGGAACGCCGAGGACTGTAGCAACGCTTAGACCTCCCATTACAATGGCTATGGCTTTGGGTGCGTCTTTGGGCCCGGCCTGTTTGGCGGCTGCTGTCATGGCTACTGCCCAGAATACGGGGTGTAAGAAGGCGGGGAGAATGCGGGCGATCATGAGGACGGTGAAGTTGTGTGCTATTGCGGAAAGCAGGTTCGAAACTACGAATATGCCGAGTACGAGGCACATGACGAATTTGCGGTTCAGCCGTGCGGTAAGCATGTTGGTGAATGGTCCTGCGAGGGCGACGGTCAGAGCGAATGCGCTAAGGAGCCAGCCGGCGGTATCGATCGAGATATGAAATTCTTTTGCGAGGTCGGGTAGGATGCCGATAACGCCGAATTCTGTGGTTATAATGCCGAAGGCGCCAAGCGCCATGATGTATATTGTTCGTTTCATAGATTGCAGTATTTAAATGTTTCGATGTATTAAGGTGTTGAATGTCAGCTAGATCGATGAAATTTGCAGGGCAAAGATACGGATTATATCAATATATTGAAATGTTTCTATAGATTGGATTGTTTGAGAGGGAGGTGATTGTGGATTGTCAGAGAGGGAGTGATTGTGGATTGTTGGGAAGGAGTGATTGGCGGGTAACCAGGATCATCGGTGATCAGGGATGGTGGTTGATAGCCTGGACGGGTTTGTAGCTGTGGGCGGGCTATTTTTTTGATGGTTGGGAGATCAGTGATTTGGGGTGGGAGGGGGCAAAGTACCAGGCGGCGGAGATGCCGAAGAAAGTTTCCTGGCTGGACGCATATCGCCCGCTGTAGTAGTATTGTCCCAGATAGACATTGAGATGAAGCTGGTCGTTGCAGGTGTATTCGATGCCTGATGTGAGTTCGGTCATCATGCTTTGTTGTGAATTGAAAATATAGCCAATTCCGGCGGTAAAGGTGTTTGTCCATCGGCCTTGTTGAAAGATATTGAGGTTGGGGCGGATCTCGATGTAGTTGGCCGTGTCCTTCCCGTCCATTTTTGCCGAGGTTGATCCTGCCGTAGTCGAGGCCGAGGCTGAAGACGTCCCACTGCTTGCCTATCTCGAAGGCGAAATTTGCCTTTTCGGCGAAGGTTCCCGGATTGTTGGAGAGGCTTGGGGCCAGAGAGATATAGGTTTGGGAGAAACAGGTGGAGGACAGGAGGGATAGAAGGGGAACCATGAATTTTTTCATGGATCAATATAGGGAAAGTCTCCGAATAAAGGAATGGGAGTGGGATTTCTCCGTGAACCGACGGTGGGTGAGGGGGTGAACCGGCGGTGGGTGGGGTGAACCGGGGACGGATGGGTGGTCAGGGATGGTCGGACGTGGAGACCGAAATTGGATTTCGGGTGTTTGTTGCAGGGGAATCCGGCGGCTGGATCTGTTGTAACGCCTTTTTGTCGAGGTCGTCAAAGTGCTTTCTGATCCGCCGTAGCGAATAGATGGCGCTTTTGTTGAGTTCTTTCAGCTCTTTTATGGACTGGGACTGTTCCGCGACCAGCGAATCCAGACGCTGCATTTTTTCGTGATAGCGGGGGTCTTCCGCAGGGGTCTCCGACTGGGTAGGGCCGGCGGTTTGGTGAGTTAGGGGTTGGCCTGTCCCGCGGGCAGCGTTGGGGTGTATGCGAACTTCGACGAATATCATTGCGGCGATGCACAGGACGACTAAGCCGCCGCCCAGTGCGATTGATCCGGTCAGTTTGCGCTGTGCGGATAACTGTTCGGCTTCGCGGAGGCGGATCGAGTCGTTCAGCTGTTGTAGCTGCTCAAGAATCTTTTCCCGTGTCTGATTTGCAGTGCCGGTTGAGTCGTCTTTCTGACGAAGGCTGGCACTGATATCATCCAGGTGTTTGTACAGTCGTTGAAACATGGCTATTATATGCCCGGCGGATGACGCTATGTCTGACAGATGTCGCTATGCCCGGCGGATGACGCCCAGAATGATAGAGATGATCGCGATGACGAGGAGGATATGGATAATGCCTCCGGCGTGGTATCCGACAAAACCAATCAGCCAGCCAATGATCAGGATAACAGCGACGACGTAAAGAATGCTTCTCATGGTGATTTATTTTAGTTGATATAAATTAGTTGTTTGTGCAGGGGTGATCAGGGATTTGACAAGTGGCGATGAGGTACTCCCTGGTAAACGGTTTTCGCAGGAAGGCGTCGGCGCCGGACTCGAGGGCGTAGTCGCGGATGGCGACGTCGATACCGGATATGACGATGACCTTTATTCCCGGCTGAAGTTTGCGGAGAACGCCGATATAGTCAAGTCCGTGGCCGTCGGGAAGCCGGTTATCTAAAAGGACAAGGGCGGGCCTTGTCTCCTGGAGCCGTATACGCGCTTCCGAAAGGCTGCCGGCATGGTCAACCTGAAAACCCTCATCCTGCAGGAGGCTTCGCAGCAAAATGAACATTTCCATTTCGTCGTCGATCAAAAGGATAGTGAGATTGGTTGTTGGGGTTTGAGTGGGGTCGGTCATTTCCTGTTATTTGCTTTTAGTTGACTATTCAACTAACAGACCAGACCGAAGAAAAAGGAAACGACGAGGGAGTTGCGGGGTATTTTGGTCAAATTGTGGAATATATGACACGGAGGAACAACAGCTTATGGGGGCATTGAGAATTGAGTAGGGGGTAGGGGACTGGGGTGACTGTTTCCGGAATGTTTAGACCCCGAGGTCCAGATCGAAGCCGGTTTCGATGAGGCCCGCGTCCATTTTGACCCAGAGGTTGCCGTTGAATTCGCAGAGCAGTTCGCGCGCGAGGGCCAGATAGAAGCCTTCAGAGGGAAAGGGTGTTGCGTCGCCGGCTGACCGGTTATTGACAAAGCGCTCGACTTTCCGGCCCATGCGGGCGAAGAGAGTTGCCGAGCGCAGGCGCAGTGTTGCCCGCAGCCGGTCTGCGGTCAGGTCGATGCGATCCACCGAGATCTCGCCGTCTTCCGCCAACTCGCAAAACCAGTGGAGGATCATCTCCAGTACGAAGCGGATCTCTTCTGCAGGGAGGGTGCGGGTTGCGCCGCTTCTGTGCCGGTCGGTCAGCGTGAACCGCCGGGCGAAGGGCTGTTGTTTGAATGAGGCGAGAAGTCCGCGAAGGAGCTTGTGGGTATCGGTCATGCACCAGGGGCGCCGGCGGTCAAGCTGGCTTACGACGCCCCATTCGAGGAGGGTGTCCAGAATGGTCAGTGTCTGGCGGAACTGGCGTCTGGCGCGCGGCGCGACTTCAGTTCCGAAGGTGGTACCCTGATGGTCTTCCTCGGCGAGGTCAAAAAGTTGCTGTCGCATTCAGGGGTGTCTTTACCTCCTTGTCGAGCAATTCCAGGAGCCTGGCCTGGATCGCCATCGTCTTTTTTAAGCGGATGCCTGATTCTGTCTCTTGCACGTTGATAGTTGGTTAGGTTTTCCGAAAAATTGCGGGTGCAAAGGTCAGACGGAAGTTGTGTATGGCCTATAGTGTAAATTATACAATAAGGTGTCGTCGATCGACGACATTAACTAGTCAATCAGGTGATTTGCAATTGCATAGCGCGTCAGTTCGGAGTTATTGGCCAAGTTCATCTTGTGGAGGATCCTTGTCCGGTAGGTACTGACGGTGGTGGGGGTCACCGAAAGTGTTCGTCCTATTTCAATAAGGGATACGCCTTTTGCGAGCAGTTTCATCACTTCGAATTCGCGGTTGGAGAGGTTTTCGTGCGGCAGGTCCTGGGACGGTCCGTAGATCAGGTCAGAAAGCTTTTCGGCCAGCGAAGGCGTGATATATCTTCGACCCATCAACACGCGTCGTGTAGCCGTGATCAGTTCGGTCGAGTCCATGCTTTTGCTGAGGTAGCCGGAGGCTCCGGCCCTGAGCGCGCGCATCGCGTACTGCTCTTCCGGATGCATGGTGAGGATGAGCACCGGCAATTTCTGATAGTGCTTCCGGATATCTTCCAGCGCCTCGATGCCGGTCTTGCCGGGCATCGAAAGGTCGGAGATCACCAGGTCCCATTCCGACTGCAGCACTTTGTTCACGATGTCCCGGCCGTCGGATACGCATTCGATAAGGGCGTTTGGGTATTCCTTTTGCAGGATCCGTTCGAGTCCCTGTCGCACGACCTCGTGATCGTCTGCGATAAGTATTTTAATTGTCTTCGTCATGGCAGTCTTTCAAATGTAAATAAAAGTTGCTAATTTATGAGGCCATGAAGATGACCGGAATGCTCGCATTGGCCGTCCTGCTTGCGGCCTGCACCCACCAGGACAGTGAACACTACCGCCCGACCTTTACCAATGCTGCCGGTAATAAACGGATAATAGTTTTTGGTGCGCCGTCGCTGGCTTATTTTGAAACGACGGATCTGGTCATCAAATATCTCAACGACCATCTCGATAGTGCGACTGTCCGTACGGTAGCCTGCACGTCGGTAGAAGACTATGAGGACAAGCTCCGCAGGGGATATTTTGACTTCACGGTGATCAACGGGCTTCAGCTGCTGTCAGCGACGCAGCATGGTTATGTTGTGGTTGGCCGTATCGCAGATGACTACCGAGCCGTCATTTTCGCCAACAGGGATTCCGCGATCTTGTCGGTCGACGATTGCAGGGGCAGGACCATTGCACTAACGGCCAACCGCGTGCTTGCCGGTTCGGTGATGCCGTTGGTATGGCTTCATGATCAGGGGGTCGATGTCGACCGTCTCCGAAAGTCGTATACTCCCTCCTACGAATCCGTCCTTCTCGATGTTTGTCTTGGCAAGGCCGCGCTGGGTGCGGTCTGGAGTACGTCTTATTTTAATTTTCAGCGCAAGCGCCCCGATCTTGCGTCGCGGCTCGAGGTGAAATGGACCACTCCGTCGATGGCGAGCAGCGCTATCCTGTTCAGAAAAGACGTGAATCCGCGGCTTGTGAACCGGATCGCGGGTCTGCTGTTCCGGTTGAATTCCGACGAAGCGGGGAGACAGGCGCTGGAGCGGGTTGGCATCGGTAGTTTTGTAGCCGCGGATAGTAGTAGTTACACCCCTCTGAAACGGTTCCTAAGGAAATACGATTCGCTGATCCACTAAACAGGACCTTATGTCGCAAGCCTTTTTTCGTCGCCTTTGGCCTAAGAAGATCAGGTCGCAGCTGATCTGGGGGATCGCGCTGGTGCATCTGGTGCTGATGTCTGTTTTTGTAGCCGATCTGATCGACCGTCAGTATGCCTTTCTGCTACGCCAGAGTCAGGAGCAGGCGCTGGCGCTTGCCGGCGATCTCGCGGTGAACGCCAATCTCTATATTGTCGGTAACGACTATGACGGTCTCGAGCGCATGATCCAGTCATACGGGGATTTTCCGCATCTCGAATACGCGATGATCCTTTCGCCGGAGAACACGGTGATCTCACATACAAACCCGGCGAATCTTGGTAAGACGGCCAGTGACAGTGTTAGTGTCGGGATTGGTCGGTCTTCCGTAGCGCATATCCTTATACGTGATAATCATATTATCGACGTGGCGGCACCGGTGATCCGGGACAAGGCGCTGATCGGCTGGGCCCGGGTGGGGATCAACCGGGATTATATCTATGGAAACCTGCGGGGTATCGTGGAGAAAGGGGTTATCTATATTCTGATCGCGATCGCTGTGGGTGTGCTGGTGGCGGTGCTGATCGGGAAGCGGCTGACGGGAGGACTTTACCGACTGGTGAATGCATCGGAGAGGATACGTCTTGGGGACCGGCGGGTCCGGGCTTCATTGTCCGGTGGATTCGAGCTGGATCAGCTGGCGACGGCGTTCAACGGGATGCTGGACGATATTGCCGCGAATGAGTCGCGGCTTCGGGATAGTGAGGCGAAGTTCCGGTCGCTGGTGGAGCAGAGCCAGGTGGGGGTGTATATCGTGCAGGATGAGAAATTTGTTTATGTCAACCCGGTTTTTGAGCAGCTTAGTGGGTATTCGGAGGAGGAGCTGGTGGGGAAGATGACTTTTTATATGCTGGTTCATGAGGAGGATCTGGCCCTGGTGCGGCGGAACTATGAGCAGCGGATGTCGACGGGCAGGTCGACGGATCGTTATGTTCTGCGCGCGCTGCGGCGGGATGGGTCGGTGATCTTTGTCGAGGTGATCGTATCGACTATTGTATATAATAATCGCCCTGCGGTGATCGGATCGCTGATCGATATTACGGACCGGCTGCAGGAGGAGAACCGGCTGAATAAAGCGGTGATCGATGCGCAGGAGCGGGAGCGGATGCAGATGGGAATGGAGCTGCATGACAATGTACAGCAATTGATGGCCGGGTCGTTGCTCACGCTGGACTATATCCGGTCATCTTATGAAAATAAGGAAGAGGTGTTTGAGGCGCTAGATAGTGTCACGGGTTATATCAGCGAGGGGATTGGCGAGCTTCGGCGGCTCTCGCACCAGCTGGCTCCTTCGATGAGTGTGTCGGGTGGGCTTTCTGCCAGTATACACTCGTTGGTGGAAAGTATGAATGTCAGCAACGCTCTCTCTGTGGATATCGAGGTGGATGATTTTGTGACGCCCCTTAGTGAAGAGGTGCAGGTGGCTTTTTACCGGATACTGCAGGAACAGATGATGAATATTCTTAAATATGCTGCTGCTACCCGCGTGTGGATCCGGGTGAAAAGGGTGGGGGAGCAGATCGTACTTTCGATCCGGGATAACGGTTGTGGATTTGATCCGGGTGCGAAGATGGAGGGGATCGGGCTGGAGAATATCCGGCGGAGGGCCACGGCGATGGAGGGGGATCTTCGTATTGTTACGTCTGTGGGGGAGGGCTGTGAACTATCGCTCAAGGTTGGGGTTTTGTAGTGTTGCCGGTTATGGTTGAGGTTTTTTGATGACGCCTGTTATGGTTGAGGTTTTGTAATGACGCCGGTTGCGAGCTGGATGTTGTTGCCGCCGGTGGTGCGTTTGGCGGAGTTGACTGATAGTATTTTGCCTGATTTGGATTGGTATAGGGAGCCCCAGAGCATTTGTTGGTATGGGCTGGCGAGGGTCTTCCAGGATTTGCCGAGGTCGTCGCTGACGGAGATGTTGTTTTTGTTGGAGGTGACGACAAGGCGGCCGTCGCGGAGGCTTACGATGAAGGGGCCGCCCGTCTGGTCGGGGATCATGGCGCCGGGGCCGACGGGCCAGTTGATGCCGTCGGGGCTTGTCTTATAATAGACGTTGCATTTTTCGGGTCCGCAAATTTCGTAGACCGTTATATAATTCCCTTCTTTTGTCCTTGTCCATACGGGCATGCCTGGCCGTGAGTCCGGGTGGCCGGGTGTGAAGGCGACCCAGATCTCGGGTCCCCAGGTGCGGCCTTCGTCGGGAGAGATCTTTTCGGAGATGATTTGCGAATACGATGGGGTCTCTGTGACGTGTTTTTCATTCGCGTACTGGACGGCGAGGCGGCCGTCATTCAGGTAATACATATGTGGTTCGTAGATGCCTTTGTCGGGATGGCCGAGGGTACCGGGGGCTCCGGCTGTGGAGTCGAAGACGCTGTATTTTTCCCAGTTGACGCCTTTGTCAGAGCTCTTGTATGTTCTCAGGATATAGGATTCCTGCCAGCGGACGCTGCGGCAGGCGAGGAGGATGTCTCCATTCTTTGTTTCGATGAGCTGGGCGTTGTCGAGGTCGCGGCCGGGTTCGGAGATGTTGGAGATCCTGTTCCAGGTCTTGCCTTTGTCTGTGCTTTTGGAGATCTCGAGCTGCAGGCCGCCTGTGGATGCGGGGCCGTAGGGCAGGCTGCGGTCGTAGCCTTCGTTGCGGGAAACCGTGTAGCCGGCGAGCCAGGAGCCGTCGCGGAGGAAGAGGAGGCGGCAGTACTGGGATCCGTAGAGTCCGTGTTTTCTGTGGCCGGCGGGGCCGGCGGCGGGGACGTTGCCGTTGTCTTTGAATTCGGGGACGTCGTTAATGATGATGGGGGTGGACCAGTGGATGGTATCGGGGGATTGTTTTTTGGGGGTGGCGGCAGGGGATTGCGCGGCGGCCGGGGTTTGGCCCGTGGCGGCCGGGCTTTGCGCGGAGGCGCGGGTGAAGGACAGCAGGAGGAGGATGGGAAGGACTCTCATATTGCAATATACGGGCAAATTGGAGTAAATTTCGGGTTATGAAGAAATGGGTTTATTTGGTTGTATTGTTGGGGGCTTGCGTTTTTGGTTATGCGCAGGGGAATGGTGGTGACGGGGTGCGAGGCCTGGCAGCGTTTCAGTCTTCGATTGTTCGGCCCGTGGCTGTTGTCGGGAGGGGTGCGGGACATTATTTTTTTGATTTTGGTAAGGATGCGTTTGGGAGTTTGTCTGTGTTGTTGAAGGCGGCGCAGGCGGACTCGCTGGTGGTGCATGTGGGGGAGAAGTTGAGGGGTTCTTTTGAGATCGACAGGGCTCCGGGGGAAGCTTGCGCTATCAGCGATTGGTTTTGCGCGGTCTGCCGGTGGGTAGAGACTATCCGGTGGTGTTTGCGGCCAATGCGCGGAATGAGCGGCCTCCGGCGATCGCGTTGCCGGATTCTTTTGGAAGGGTGATGCCGTTCCGGTATGTGGAGGTAGAGAACCTGCGGGTTCCGGCCGGTGATTTTTTTGTGAAGAAGAAGGTATTCAACTGGCGGTTCGATGACAGCGCGAGTTATTTTGTCAGTTCAGACACGGTGCTAAACCGGGTGTGGGAGATGTGTAAGCATACGGTGAAGGCGACTAGTTTTTGCGGGCTTTATGTCGATGGTGACAGGGAACGGACTCCGTATGAGGCCGATGCGCTGATCAATCAGCTGAGTCATTATGCGGTGGACCGTGAGTATTCGCTTGCGCGGAGGACGAATGCTTATTTTATTGACCATCCGACCTGGCCGACCGAATGGATATTGCAGACCCCGTCGCTGTTTTATAACGATTATTTGTATACGGGGGATACGGGCGCGCTCTCGAAATATTATTCCGCGTTGAAGGAGAAGACGCTGGTGGCGCTGGAGAGGGAGGATGGGTTGATCAGTGTGGGGTCGCCGGCGATGGGGGATGGTTTGATGAAGAGTATCGGGTTTTCCGGTGGTGCTCAGCGGATAAGGGATATCGTGGACTGGCCTGTGTCGGAGCGGGATGGGTATGAGATGATGGCTTATAATACGGTGGTCAATGCTTTTCATTATCAGAGTCTGGTGGTGATGGGAGAGATTGCGGGGGCATTGGGGAGGAAGGAGGATTCGGTGGAGTTTTTTCGGAGGGCCTTGTTGGTGAAAGATGCGGTTAATCATCGGATGCTGGATAAATCGAGGGGGATCTATGTCGATGGGGAGGGGTCGGTGCATTCATCGCTGCATGCGAACTTATTTCCTCTGGCGTTTGGTATGGTTCCGAAGGAAAATATGAGCGCCGTGGTTGCATTTGTGAAGTCGCGGGGTATGGCGTGTAGCGTGTATGGCGCACAGTATCTTTTGGAGGCTTTGTACCGGAGTGGGGAAGCGGATTATGCGCTGTCGCTGATGGATGATACTGCGGGGGATCGGAACTGGTGGAATATGATCGAGTCCGGTTCGACGATGGCGCTGGAGGCGTGGGATATAAAATATAAACCCAATCTGGACTGGAATCATGCGTGGGGGACGGCGCCGGCGAATGTTGTTGTTCGGGATATGTGGGGGATCAGGCCGATGAAGCCAGGATTTGCGAGTGTGGTGGTGAAGCCGCAGTTGGGGCGTCTTGCGTGGAGTAGGATAAAGGTGCCGACTATGCGCGGCGCTATCAGGGCGGAGTATGATAAGGGTGAGTATATGATCGAGCTTTCGAAGGGGATGGCTGGGAGGTTTGAGTTGCGGGGTGTCGGGGTTGTGTTGCATGAAGGGAGAAACAGGGTAAGTTCGCGGTTGCCGGTGATCTTCGATACAGATATGGGACCGGATTATGACGATGTTGGGGCGATCGCGATGCTGCATGCTTTTGCGGACAGCGGTATGGCCGAGATATTGGGGACGATCGCCAGCAATAAATATGAAGGTGTTGCGGGTGTGCTGAATGTGTTCAATACGTATTTTGGCAGACCGGAAATCCCGATCGGCGTGCCTCGTGGTAAGGCGGTGGATCAGCGGGATGGGCAGCACTGGACGGATAGTGTGCTTGCGAAATATCCGCATGTGATTCGTCGCAATGATGAGGTGGCGGATGCGGTTGACCTTTATCGTAGGTTGCTGGCGGGGAGTAAGGATAGTAGTGTAGTGATCATTACGGTGGGGTTTCTGACGAATCTGTCGAATTTGTTGAAGTCTGGTCCGGATGAGTATTCTTCGCTGGGTGGTATTGAGCTGGTGAAGCGGAAGGTCCGGCGAGCTGGTGAGTATGGCGGGAAGTTTTCCGGCGGGCAGGGAGTTCAATGCTTGGAGGGATGCGGAGGCTTCGGGGTACGCTTTTGCGCACTGGCCGACGGAGGTGGTATTTAGTGGTTGGGAGATTGGGAGTCGAATCAGGACCGGGTTGCCGCTGGTGCGGAATGAGGGGATACGGAGAAGTCCGGTAAAGGATGCGTTCAGGATCTGCATTCCGATGGCGGCGGGGGATAGTGCGGGGAGGATGAGTTGGGATGAGACGGCGGTGCTGGTAGGGGTTGCGGGGGCCGCGCCTTATTTTGGGCTGGTGCCTGGGAGGATCGTGGTGGGGCCCGACGGGAGTAATGTTTGGGATACTAATGGGAAGGGGCAGTTTTATTTGGTGGGGGAGCGGATGGAGGAGGTGAGGGGGGTGATTGATGGGATGATGCAACACAAAACAAGCTTATGAATACAAATCCGATAAATCTTCTGGTGCGGTTCCTGCTGGAACTGGTTATGTTAGGAGTGATTGCCTTTTGGGGGTATCAGCGGTTTGAGGGGTGGGAAGGTGTTGCGGCGGCTATTGTTTTGCCGGTAGTGGCGGCGACGCTTTGGGGTGTTTTCCGAATTCCCAATGACCCGAAGCCGGCGCCGGTGGCTGTTCCGGGGCCGGTTCGGCTGTTGTTGGAATGGGCGCTTTTCGGGTGGGCTGTGTGGGCGTTGGTCGATATGGGGTATGATGGGTGGGCATGGTTGTTGGCTGGGGTGCTGGTTGCGCATTATCTGGTCAGCTATGACCGGACGGTGGTGATGATCAGGAACAGGCCTTATAAAGGGTTTGTTAAATGATGGTTTTCGGGCTGCGCGTGGTGGTGGCTGGCATAGTTTTTTTGAGATGACGGAAAAAATAAGCACATGGAAACCATTACAACGAAAGAGACGGCGGGCGTCCTGGAAGACCTGATAAGGATCAATAACGACAGGATCGAGGGGTATGAAAAGGCGCTGAAGGACCTGAAGCCGGAAGATTCCGATCTGCGGATCCTTTTTGAAAGCGATCGATCAAAGCCGGACGATCCGCACCACGCTGGGCAGGGAGCTGCAAACGCTGGGCTCGGATATTCCCACGGGGACGTCGGCCAAGTGGGTCAATTCACCGCGCGTGGCTGGAGCTGAAGGCGACGTTTACCGGGCATGGCCGGCACGCGATACTCGCCAGCTGTGAATACGGGGAAGACGCGATACAGAAAGCATATGAGTCGGCCTTGTCCGGGGAACATCTGCCTGAATATTTGTCGACTATCGTCCTTCAGGAAAAAACAGAATTAAGGGCTGTACATGATGAAATCAGGGCTTTGCGGGATCAGGCGGCCTAAAGTCGTGTGAGCGGTCTGGCTGGGTCGCGGCCGAGGGAATACGGGTATGCTGGCGAACGCATAGTCCATGGCCTCGCGGAAGGTGGTGACCCAAAGATCTTTTTTATTTTTTTCAAATAGTCGAGCAGTTGCTGGTGGACGTCGGCGGAGGTGGTAATATAGTCGCAACGGCGCAGTGTGTCCACGTAGTCCCTGCCATCGCCGACGGTGGTTTCGGTGCAGGGGTAGGCGTATGTCCGACCGTTGATGCCGTCGATGGCAAACAGCAGGTGGTTCATGATGGCGATCTCCTCTATCATCTGATGAGGGGTATAGTGACCGGAGGTGACGGGAACGTCCTCGGTGCTGCTGCAGGGATGGTATAGGGTATGATTACCCAGTTCGAATCCTTTTTTGGCCAGCGCCCGCCAGCGGGGGATCGTGGAAGAATCTATATCGCTTGTGAGGAAAAAGGTGGCCGGAAAGCCGGCTTTGATCAGCTGGGGTACGGCGTTGTTCAGCTGCGAGAGCAGGGCGTCGTCGTAGGTGAGGACGATGACCGCCTTTTTGTGGTGTAGCCATGCCGGCGGCTGGGGGAGTGAAGCGTCGAACAACAAGAGTAGTGTTGCGGTCAGGAGCAATTTCATTTCGCTTTCGATGAGTGTGAAAAAACGGTAGATTTCATAAATTTACGGTATGATCACGACAGAAACCATCGAGGAGTTCTACCGGTCGAGGCCTTATGCCAACCCAAACGGTCTTTCGCTGAATAATGCGGGGGCGGGGCATATCAATATTTTTTCCCGAAATGTATGGAGTAAGAGAGGGGAGGGCGGGTACGCTCAGCGGGATTTTTATAAGGTGTCGCTGGTCATCGGTGAGGGGACGATCAATTATGCAGAGAAATGGATCGCGATCGACCGGCCCGCGCTGATCTTTTCCAATCCGCTGGTGCCTTATTCGTGGGAGGCCCTTTCGTCGGATCAGGAAGGCTGGTTTTGTCTGTTCACGGAGGCCTTTATCCAGAGCAGGGAAAACAGGGGGACGCTGAATGATTCTCCGCTATTCAGGGCGGGGGTGACCATGTGTTCTTTCTTAGTCCGGCCCAGGTGGAGGAGGTATCGTCGATCTTCCGGAAAATGATCGCGGAGCTGGAGTCGGACTATGCCCATAAATACGATCTGCTGCGTAACTACCTGCACCTGTTGATACACGAGGGGATCAAGATGCAGCCGGCCGAAGGGTATAGCAAGCACGCCAATGCGGCCTCCCGAACGACCGGCCTGTTTTTGGAGTTATTGGAGCGACAGTTCCCTATCGACGGCCCGGATAACGCGCTGCGTCTCCGGTCGGCCAATGACTACGCCCATTATCTTTCCGTGCATACGAATCATCTGAACCGGAGCGTCAAACAGGTGACCGGTAAGACGACGACCCACCATATCTCTTCGCGGATCATCCGGGAGGCGGAGGTCATGCTGCAGCATACGGACTGGGATATAGCGGAGATAGCCGCTGGGCTTGGGTTCGAGGACCCGGCGTATTTTACGAATTTCTTCAAGAAGCATACGCGGGAGAGCCCGGGTGTGTTCAGGCAAAGGGTTGTGTGATCACACTTCGATATTGCCGGTCACTATTTCTCCGTCCCGGCGATAGTTGGCGATGATGACGCCTTTTGAGGTCACGTGGCTTTCTGTCAGCGTAAAAGCCGCGGGGAACGAGCCGTTGTCGAATAGTCTTTTTCCTTCGCCGAGGATGATGGGGTAAGTCTTGATCCGCAGTTCGTCGACCAGGTCGTGTTTGAGCAGCAGATGGATGAGCTCGCTGCTGCCCCAGACCTGGACGTCGGCGCCGTCGGTGTTTTTTAATTTTTTGATGTCGGCCGCGGATTTGAGGAAAACGGTATTTTTCCAGTCTGTTTTATCCCGGGACTGTGAAAGTATGTATTTGGAGCCTTCGTTGATGCCTGGCCAGAAGTCGGCGTGGTGGGGCCAATAGGATTCCCAGATATCAAATGTTTTTCTACCGAGGAGATAGTCGGTCTGTTTCAGTTCTTCCATCATGATCTTTCCGAAAGTTTCGTCACCGTAGGAGGCGGACCAGCCGCCATATTTGAAGCCGCCTGAAGGGTCTTCCTGTTCGCCGCCGGGCGCCTGCAAAACCCCGTCGAGGGAGATCATAGATATTACAATTATTTTTCTCATTTTATTCGGTTTTTTTATTTTAAAAAATTGGTCATGTAGGTGAGGAGTGTGGATGTTTGCATCATCAGGCTGACGTGGCCTTGTCCTGGGACGATGGCCAGTTGGGATTTGGAGGTCTGTCCCAATTCGGCGGCGACGCCGCCTCCCAGAAGCCGGTATGTTTTTGCCAGTTCGACCTTGTCCAGTCCGTCGTTGTCGCCGGCGATAATCAGGACCGGGGCCGAGATCTTTGCAATATTGTCGTCGCCGAAGTCGAAAGGCAACCCGGCGTAGGCGATCATCTGGCTGATGAAGCTGGACCATTTTGTCTTATCGGGCGCCACGGCGTCGTAGGCGGTATGCAAGGGACTGTTGTCGAAGAACTCGGGCTTGAACATTTTAAATGCATTGTTTATTTCGGGTAGCCAGCCGGTGGATTTATAGGTGGCCGAGATGATGACGAGTTTTTTTAGTCGTTTAGGGCTTTGTATAGCGAATTTGTAAGCTATGGCGCCGCCCATGCTATAGCCTGCCACGTCGGCGCTGTCGATCTTCAGGTAGTCCATCACTGCTGCCACGTCGCTTGCCATGGTCGCGTGTGATAGTTGTCTATCAGAGTAAGGGGTGCGCCCGTGTCCCTGCATTTCGATGGCGATGACTTTCCTGGTCTTTGACAGTTGGGGGATCATCTGGCTCCAGTTGGATTCGATTGTCATAAAGGCGCCGTGTATCAGGACTAAGGGCTGGCCCGAGCCATATACTTCGTAATATATTTTTATGCCGTTGACGGGGGCGTAGCCGCTGTTGGTGGGTTTGAGTTGTGCGTTGGATCCCGGTGCTGCTGACATAAAAACGATTGATAAGATTAGTGTTTGGAGTAAATTTTTCATGGTAGTGTTTTGTTTTGTCCGACGATACAAATATGGTGGTTGTTTTGGGATTTCATACGGTGTGAAAACGACAGTTTGGGGGTGGATTCCGCCAGGGTGGTTTGTTTGAATATTATAAGGATCTGTTTGAATCAAGCAAGGTCCGGCTGCCAGGGCCTTTGTAGATTTGTTTTATAAATCGACATATTATGAAATACAGACAACTTGGAAAGACAGGAGAGAAATTATCGGCTATTGGACTGGGATGTATGGGTATGAGTCATGCTTATGGCGCGGTTGATGACGGAGAGAGCATTGCCACGCTGAACATGGCGCTCGATCTGGGTATTAATTTTTGGGACACCGCCGATATGTACGGTAACGGGGCCAATGAAAAGCTGGTCTCGCAGGTGCTGGTTCCCAGTGCGGAAGGACGTGTTTATCGCTACGAAATTCGGTTTCCGGTACAAGGATGGTTCTACGGGGTTCAGCTCGAGCCCGGGTGTTTTTCTCGACGCGTCTCCCGGGTGGATCAGGGAGGCTGCGGAATTGAGTCTGAAGAGGCTCGGGGTGGATGTGATCGATCTTTATTATGCGCATAGGGTAGACCCCAGTGTACCGATCGAGGAAACGGTGGGCGCCATGGCGGAGTTGGTTCGTGAAGGAAAGGTTCGTTATATCGGCCTGAGTGAGGCATCGGCGGGGACTATACGCAGAGCGCATGCGGTACATCCTATCGCTGCGCTTCAGACGGAGTATTCGCTGATGACGAGGGATGTGGAAGGAGAGATACTGTCCACGACCAGGGAACTGGGGATTAGTCTGGTGGCGTATTCGCCCTGGGAAGGGGGTTGGTTACGAATACTCTCGACGTGCAGAATCTTTCCGATGGCGATTTTCGCAAGACGCTGCCGCGATTTTCGGGGGAGAATCTGAGGAAGAATGAAGCGGTGATGCGCGCGTTTGCGGCGATGGCGGCGGAGAAGGGTTGCACGGCTTCGCAGCTGGCGCTGGCCTGGGTGCTGGCGAAGGGGAGGATATTATTCCTATCCCGGGGACAAAAAGGAGGAAATATCTGGACGAGAATGCGAAGGCGGTGGATATAAGCCTGTCGGCGGCGGATATGTCGGAGATCGATGGTTTGTTCGGTCAGGGAGCTATCCAGGGGCAGCGGTATCTGGAGGTTTCTATGAAGATGCTGAACCGGTAAATGGTCCTGAACAGTATTATTTGGCCGTTAGCAAAAGAAGACGTATGTTTGTATTGTTATTTGAGTTTTGCCTCTGTATTTGTTAATTTATCCCGCCTTTTAGTCAGGATCTCTTTTCCTCTACATTGTTTGCTTTTCTCAGCTTTTTTTATATTTTAATTTTTAGGTATGAACATTTATGTTTCCAATCTTAGCTTCAACGTTGCAGATGAAGATTTAAGAGAATTTTTTGCTCCTTATGGTGAAATTTCTTCGGCGAAGGTCATTATGGATAAAATGACGAGCCGTAGCCGTGGATTTGGTTTTGTTGAAATGTCCGATGACGAGGCCGCCAAGAAGGCAATTGCCGAACTGGATGGCGCTACTGTCGAAGGCAGGACCATTCGGGTCAACGAAGCGAAGCCCAGGGAAGACCGCCCGGCTGGCGGAGGCGGAAATCGCGAGCGTAGCTTTAACAATCACAATAGCTACAACAAGAATCGCTATTAATATCGCTTTGATTAGATAAGGAGCCCCGGGAATACCCGGGGCTTTTTTATTTTGCGGGTAGCTGTGTAGTAGGTCGGGGAGAGTTGCGGCTACTTAGTTGTTTGAAGAAAGGAAGGTGCTGATCTCGTTGCCGATCTGAGCCGGGACCTCGTCGAGTGCGAAGTGTCCGGCGTCCAGGATGACGAGGCGGGCGGCGGGGACGTCTTTTTGTATGCTTCGGCGCCTGCTACCATAAATGAGGGATCGTATTTACCCCAGAGGACGAGCAGCCTGGGTTGGTTCGCTTTCAGCCATTGCTGCCAGACAGGGTAGGAGGCCAGGTTGGTCTGGTAGTCATAAAAAAGATCTGTTTGTATGGCGGCCTGAACGGGGCGGGTGAGAAAGGCGTATTCGTCCATCCATCCGTCGGGGTCGATCCGTTCGGGGTGGGGATTGGTGCCGACGTGGCGCTGGCGCGTGGCTTCGAGGGAAGTGAAGTTCTTTTTGAGCTGTTCTTCGTGGGCGGCGCGATCTTTCCAGAATGCTCTGCGTGTTTCCCAGAGTGGGCCCAGTCCTGCCTCGTGGCTGACGGCGTTCTGGATGATCAGCGAGGTGGGTTTGGCGTTGTGTTTTGTGATGAGGCGGAAGCCAACGGGCCCGCCGTAGTCCTGGACGTACATGCTGTAAGACGTAAGGTTCAGTGCTTTTATGAATGAGTCCACGATGTCGGCTATATGGTCGAATGTGTATGCGAACCGTGATGGGGGCGGGGCGTCGCTGTAGCCGAAGCCTGGATAGTCGGGGGCGATCAGGTGGTAGCGGTCTGAAAGAAGAGGGAATAATTTTTCGAACATTTTCGAAGAAGAGGGAAAGCCATGCAGTAGTAATAGTACCGGCTTTCCGGGCGTGCCGGCTTCGCGGTAGAAGATGTTGAGGCCGCTGACCTGGATGGTTTTGTAAAGTACCGGGATGTCCATGTTTTGGGCGTTGACTATACCGGAAAACAATAGTGCGACCAGGATTGTTGAAAATAGCCGTTGTTTCATTCTGCAATTTACTGCGTTTTTCACATGATGAACAGGCCTTTGCCGGAGGAGCTGCCGGGCGTGGACGAATAGCTGGCTTTGACGGCGGTCTTGTATTGGTCGAGCCGGTATTGGCCGCTGATGGGTGCGACGAACGAAGGGTCGCTGGCGATGGTGATGATTGCCTGGAGCGTCTTATTTTCTTCTTTGGCGGGCGGTGTGAAAAAGTGCCGGTAGATATAGGGTTCGATGGTGAGGCCATTGAGGTAGACATCGTTGTTGTGCAGCCCGAATTGTTGGTCGCTGAGGCCGCCGTACATGATGACTCTGGCGTTGAAGGCGGCGCTGCGGACGAGGTTGGCGAGAAGGGGGCCGCCTACTGCGTCGATGATCGCACTGATGCCTTTGTTTGCTGTGAGTCTGCGGATGAGTTCGGGTATTGGGGTGTCGTTTAATGAAAGGTCGATCACTGTTTCAGCGCCGAAGTCGTGGAGGTTGAGTTTTGGGAGTTTGCGTACGAAGGCGATGACCCGGATGCCTTTGCGGATGGCGAGCTGCATGATCATGAGTGCGTTGGCGGAGTTGGCCGCGGTGACGGCGATCCACTCTCCTTCTTTTGCCTTTGAGTTTTCCACTACGTCCCATGCGGTGATCATCGGCATCATCTGCGCGGCTTTTTCCGGAGGGAATGCAGGGGGAGGGGTATGAGCCAGTCCTCGGGAATGGCGGCGTATTCGGCCCAGGTGTTGTAGTAGTTGACGGCGACTAGTGTGCCTTCCGGCAGTGTGGCGCTTTTTGCCGTTGTCAGGCCGGGGCCTTTTTCGACGATGATGCCGGTGCCGAAGTTGCCGGCTACCTGGCCGGGGAAATGTGGTTTTTTGGGATCGGGGTAGAGGTTTTGGATGAAGAGAAAGTCGCCCTGGTTGATGGGTGCGTTGAGCATTTTTACGAGCAGCTGCCCTGCGGCGGGTGTTGGTATGTCGATCTCTCTGAGTTCGAGTACTTCGCTAGGAAGGCCTATTTGGTCAAAAACGATTGCCTGCATAATTTTGAATTATTGGACAAAGCTATCGCGCAGGTATATGCGGAACAAGTATGCACCGAATGGTGACCTGGGCACTGAAAGGATAGTAATGCTGAGAATCAATTGCAAATTTTTTAGAAAATGTATAAGAAACAGAAAATAGTGGGAGGGGCGGAGTGTTCAGTCGATTTCGCTTTTCAGCGGATCGGGGGAAATATAAGGCGCGGATCCTATGGCACTTGTTTCATGGGACGCTGAGGTATGGGGAACTGAAGCGCCAGTTGCCGGACAGTACGCCGAAGATGCTGACGCAGGCGCTGCGGGAGCTGGAGGGTGATCAGCTGGTGAGCCGGAGGGTTTATTCCGAAGTGCCGCCGCGGGTGGAGTATGAGTCTTAGTGACACCGGCAGGGAGTTGATGCCGGCGATCGAGTTGTTGAGCGGGTGGGGGAAGGGGCAGATGATGAAGTTGAATATTCCGGTGATGGAATATTCAACGTTGTGATTTAGATGAGGTGTTCGGCGGTGAGGGTTTTACGGAGGATCTGCCTGAGGGAGGAGAGGTCGGCGGTCTTTGTCAGGAAGGCGGTGGCTCTGAAGCTGACGGCTTTTTGTTTGTCGGCCTGATTGTCGGAGGTTGTCATGATGACGACGGGGGTTGCGGTTGTCCGCTGGTCCTTCCTGATCCGGTCGAGGCATTCCCATCCGCTGATGATCGGCATGTTAAGGTCGAGGAAGATCATTGTCGGTATGGGGTCCATACCGGCGAGTAGGTTCAGCGCTTCGAGTCCGTTGTGGGCGCTGATGCATTCTATGTCGGGGGAGATTTCCTCTATTATTTCGCGAAAGATGAGTTCGTCGTCGACGTCGTCGTCTATGAGTAGAATTCGTATGGGCATTGATCAGAGATTTAATGGTAGATAGATATTGAAAACGGAGCCTTTGCCGGGTGTTCCATCTGCGGTGATGTGGCCGCCATGGGCCTGCATGATCTTGCGGCAGATGGCCAGACCGATGCCAGTGCCCTGGTATTCGCTCGCGGCGTGGAGTCGCTGGAAGACGACGAATATGCGTTCGGCGTAGGCGGGGTCAAAGCCAATGCCGTTGTCGGCCACGCTGATCTTCCAAAATCTTTGTGGCTTGCGCAGGCCTGGAATGGGAACGGAGTCGCCTTCGACGATCTGTGTGGAGATCGTGATAAGAGGGTCGACGCCTTCTCTTTGTATTTGATGGAGTTCAGGAGGACATTGGAAAATACCTGGCTCATCTGGTGTGGGACCACGGCGGCACGGGGCAGCGCGGAAATGACAACGGTCGCCCTATTCTCTTCTATGGTCTCGATGATCGAATTCTTAACTTCTTCTACCAGGGCGTTGAGGTCGGTGGGGACGAGGGTTACGTCCGAATTATTCAGACGGGAGTACTGGAGCAGGGCCTGAATGAGGTTCTGCATTCTTTTAGCCCCGTCCCTGATGCGTTGGAAATAGTCGGCTACGTCGGGGGTAAAGTTGTCTTCTGCCTTTTCCAGAATTCGGGCGGAAAAGATCTGAATTTTGCGCAGCGGCTCCTGTAGGTCGTGGGAAGCGACGTAGGCGAAGGATGCCAGCTCGTCGTTGGTGCGGGACAGGGCCTGGTTCTTTTCTTCCAGGTTATTCTGGTAGCGCAGGATGGTCGACTCGTTCTTTTTCTTTTCCGACAGGTCGGAGATGATAATGCCCACTGTAGGCAGATTCGGGGACAGGCCCGTCAGCGAGACCGAGACCGGGATGGCGGCGTTATTGACAGTCAGGTCGATCTCGCCCCTGCTATTTCCTTTGAATGCTCTGCGAAAGAGGTCGGTGAACAGGGTGGTTGAATCCGGGTGTATGTAGTCGAAGACGTTGGTGCCGATGACTTTTTCGTAGGGGAGGTCCACTAACTGGTGAAAAGCTTTGTTGGTGTAAACGATCAGACCGTCTTCGGTGACGTTGAGGGCGCCTTCGCCAAATTGTTCGATCAGGATCCGGTATGCGAAGTCGCTGGTCTGCAGGGTATAGATCTCCGGGACGGGGTTGGAGCCTATTGCGAAGGCGTCTACCTCGCCGTCTTTGATCGCCTGGATCAGCTGGTCGGCTTCGGAAAGTTTGGCCTTCAGTTCTTCGATCTCGGCGAGTAGGGTGGTTACAGACGAATCCTGCATTTCTTTTATTTGAATGTGATGCCGAGGGCTTTGATTACTTTTTCCTCATCGGAAAGGTTTCCAATGAGGATCTTTTTCGGCAAAGGCAGTGACTTTATCAGCGACGGCGTAAATACGACGTGGTGGGAAAGGGCTGCTTCGGGGTTCTTGTAGATGTCGACGATCTCCAGCTGGAAGAACTCGCCGCAACTTTCGTTGAAGATGCGCCTGGCGTTCTCGATCGCTTCCATGGATTTCGGGGACATGCCTGAAACAAATAGCTGCAGGATTAATTTTTGGGGGATTTCGGAAGGAGTTTCGTCGTTTTCCATGCTGGTCTATTTCTTCGGTGGTAACGGTCGTATGTTTAGGCCTACCAATACTTTTTCTTCGTCGGAAAGATCGCCGATGATCTTTCTGATAGGAACGGGGACTTTTCGGATGAGGGTAGGTATGGCAACGATCTGGTCTCCTTCCGCCAGCTGCGGCGTTTTCAGGAGATCGATGACCTCGATGGAGTATCTTCCTTCCAAATTTTCCTGGCAGTAGCGTGTGATGTTGGTCAGGGCGAGTACGGACTTAGGCGTTTGTCCTGCCACATAGAGTCTGAGTTCCCATCTTTGTTCGTTGTCATTTTCCATTCGTCGTATTTGAGATAGTTGGTGTTGAAGAAGCCGCGAATCTGACCCCCGTCGGAGAGATCGTGAAATTGACCCAGTCGTTGTAGTGTTCCATGCCGCGTGCTTTTACTATCAGCAAGGAACGCTGTCTTTTTCCGCTGGTCAGGTCGTTTTGAAGATAGAGCCAGTTGTCCGCCAGCGAGGACACCGCTTCGATGGTCCCGTCGCCCATGGAGCTGGTGTGGTTCATGAGGCAGGTGAACAGGGCGTTTATTCTCCTGATCTTGAGGGTGTCGATGAGGCGGACGAGCATTGCTTTTACTTCTATCGGGCTTCCCGCGGATACGAGGCTACTGATGGGGTCGACGATGACGGTCTTTGGCCGGAATTCTTTCAGCAGCTTGTTCACTACGAGCAGGTGCATTTCGAGGCCGTGCAGGGTCGGCCGCGAGGCGTGTATCAGGAGCAGTTTCGACTTGATGAAGGGCCTCAGGTCGACGCCGATGGTCAGCAGGTTGCGAATGGTCTGGTCGGGGGCTTCTTCGAAGGAGAAAATAAGGACGCGCTCGTTGCGGAGGCAGCTGCCGAGGGCGAAATAGCCGGCGAGGATAGTTTTGGCTGTTCCCGCGGTGCCGGTGATGAGGGTACTGCTGCCTTCGTAGATGCCGTTCTTTTTGAACAGGGTGTCGAGGGGCGGAAGGCCGGTCGATATAACGTCGCTGGAAGTTCCGTAGTCGAGTTTTAGGGAAGTGATCGGGATGACGGAAATGCCGTTCTCGTCGATCAGAAAGGGGTATTCGTTGGTGCCGTGGGTGCTGCCGCGGTATTTCACGATCCGGAGCCGGCGGGTTGCGATCTGGTCGACCACTCTGAAGTCGAGGAGGATGACGCAGTCGGATACGTATTCTTCGAGGCCCTGCCGGGTTAGGGTGGTAGTGCCGCGTTCGCCGGTGATGACGGTTGTGACGCCTTTTTCTTTCAGCCATGCGAAAAGCCGGCGGATCTCGGAGCGGAGCAACCCTTCGTTCTGCATGCCGGAAAACAGGGACTCGATCGTGTCGAGGACTACGCGTTTGGCGCCGATGGCGTCGATGGCGTAGTTGAGGCGTATGAAGAGGCCTTCGAGGTCGTATTCGCCGGTCTCTTCTATTTCGGAGCGTTCTACGCGGATATGGTCGATGCGGAGTTTGCCTTCGGCCGTCAATTTTTTCAGGTCGAACCCGAGAGAGGCTGAGTTGTAGGTCAGGTCGGTGGCCGTCTCTTCGAAACTGACAAAAACGCCGGGTTCGTCGTTTTCCAGGATGCCTTTTACGAGGAATTGGATCCCGAAGAGTGTTTTGCCGCATCCGGCGCTGCCGCAGATGAGGATGGGCCGGCCTTGTGGGAAACCGCCGCCGGTGACTTCGTCAAGGCCTTCGATGCCGGTAGATATTTTGGCTATGCCAGAGGGTTGTTGCATATAAATCGTTGGAATAGAGTGACTCAATTTAGGGTTTTCTGTTGAAATTTCGGGTTATCAGGTGGGGACCTAAATTATCGTGCCAGCCACACATAAATTATCGTGCCAGCGAAAGAAGGGAGTCGTTGTTGCGGGCGAGGACGATGAGGGGATGGCTGGGGTTGGCGAGGAGTTTTGCGTCGCGCCATTCGCCGGACTGGTGGGTCAGGGGGCCAAGGGTGTGGAATGATCCGTCGAAAGTGAAGAGGGTTGGGTTGGCGGCGTCGTAGCGGCCTTCGTATGGCTGGACGCCGTAGAAGTTGCCGAGGGCCAGCCATTGGGATGGATGATTGGCGGGAAGGGGCAGGAAGGAGAAGATGGGAGAGAGTTGGAGCTGCATAGGGAGGGCCTGGGGGGTGAAGGAGCCGTGGCCGTTGTTGAAGAGGCAGAGGGAGGCCAGGGTATCGACGTGGAGGACACGGGCGTCGTCGAGCTGGTTGCCGAAGAGGTAGCGGAGGTTTTTGCCGGCGACCTCGCCGTAGTGGAGGTGGCTTTTTTTGAGGTAGGGGAGGGCGAGCTCCAGCTGGTCCTTGCCGAGGAAGGGATATTCTTCGCCGGCGATGAAGCAGGTCAGCAGTTGTTCGGTGGTGCCGTTGCCGTCGAGGTCTTTTACGTAGCAGTTGAGTGGGCCGTCTTTTCCGGCGGCGAGTTTTGTATTGAGGCCCCAGTTGCCGGCGAGGATATCCGGGTGGCCGTCGCCGTTGACATCGGTGATGGTGATTGTCTGCCAGAGGCCTTTGGGGCCGGCGGGTTTGTGTTCGAGGAGGGCGCCCGCGTGGTTGGTGAAGATCTTTACGTTCATCCATTCGCCGGCGACTACGAGGTCGGGGGTTCCGTCGCCGTCGAGGTCGGCGAAGGCGGCTGTGGCAGGCATACCGTTTTCATTAAAGAGAAGGGTTTGATGGAAGCTGCCGTGGCCGTCGTTGATGAGGATGTATGACGGCGTCGGCCGAGCGCCAAAATGGCCTGCCTGTGCGCCTCCGCCGATGAAAAGATCGGTTGCTCCGTCGCCGTTGATGTCCGCGGCTGCAACGCAGGATTTGTTGATGAGGAGGGTTGGCAGGCTGGCTTCTTTGAAACGGCCTTTGCCGTCGTTGATATAGAGGTGGTCGGCGAGGGCGCGGTCGCCGTCGGGAAGTTCGGAGCCGCCGGTAACGACATAGAGGTCGGGGAAGCCATCGCCGTTGGCGTCGAAGAAGAGTGCCGACGCCTTCGCTGTTTTTATTTCCTGCGAACAGCGCGGTGTCGGTTGGGGTGAATGTTCCGTTGGGGTTTTGGATCAGGAGCGCGCCCGCACGGCCGCGGGCGCCGCAGACGAAGAGGTCGTCGAGTTTGTCGCCGTTGACGTCAGCCACTGCCAGCCGTGGCCCGCGGGCCGATTCCATATGGGGGATGAGGTATTGTTGTTTGAAATCGATGTAGGGGTTTTCGTGGTGCCGCCAGGGGATGGTTATTTCTGTTGTTTGCTGTGGGGCTGACGTGGGAATGGTCAATGAAGCCGTCTGCTGGTGGACGGTGAGGGTCGTGTCGGCCTTTTGGTTGTGCAGCCACTGGCTGTGCCGGTCGGGCCAGACGACGAGGATGCTGTCTGCCTGCGGTGAGTCGCCGAGGCCAAAGTGCAGGCGGGGTTCGACGGAAGATTCGAAGCCGCGGGTGAGCATGAGCTGCTGGTACTGGCGTCGTCCGGCGGAGTAGACCCGGGCTTTTGCGCCGATGCCGAGGCGGTTGGCGGCGGCGCCGTCGAAGGCGATGTCGAGCCAGTGTTTTTTGGGGTGTGATTTTGGAGGATCACCGCGGGGGCGTTGAGGCAGTTGATGACGAGGTCGAGGTTGCCGTCGTTGTCGAGGTCCGTGTAGGCGGCGCCGTTGAAATAGCCCTGGAGACTGGCAGTTCCCCAGTCGGCGCTGCGGTCGATGAATTTGGTGTTGCCGGTGTTTTGAAATACGAAGGGGTGTGAGTAGCCGTCGGGCATTTTGTCGCCGAAGTAGATGAAATCCAGGTCGAGGGGGCGGTGGACGATGCCGCTGGAGACAAAAAGGTCTTTGTTGCCGTCGTTGTCGAGGTCGGCAAAGAGGGGGCTCCAGCTCCAGTCGGTTGCCGAGATGCCGGAGATGAGACCGATGTCGCTGAAGCTGCGGCCGTCGCCGTTGTTGTGCTGGAGGGTGTTGCGCGAATACTGGTCCTGATAGCCGTTGGAGACGATCTTTTGCTGATAGACGTCGAGGTGTTCGCCGTTGCCGTAGGTCTTGAGCGTTTTCTCGTCGCCCGGGAGCATGTCGGCGGTGATGATGTCGGGGTTGCCGTCGTTGTCGACGTCCGCGATATCGTTGCCCATGCTGTAGCGGCTGTAGTGGCGGAAGTGGCGGGCGCCGGATTCGGTGAACGTCCCATTGCCGTTGTTGATATAGTAAAAATCGTTCTCGTGGAAGTCGTTGCCGACGTAGATGTCTTCCCAGCCGTCGTTGTTGAGGTCGGCGACGGATACGCCGAGGCCATAGCAGAGGCTGCTGCGGTAGAGGCCGGCGGAGGCGCTGACGTCGGTAAAGCTGGCGTCGGCCATCGACTTCGTCGTTCCGGAACAGGCGTTCGCCGGCGTTGGGATCGTAGCCACGGCGGCTAGCCGTATCGGTGATATTCTGGTTCGGGTGCTGGGACTGGTTGAGGATGAAGCAGTCGAGGTCGCCGTCGTGGTCGTAGTCGAAGAAGACGGCCTGGGTGGCGAATCCGGAGAAGCTGAGTCCGTAGGCGGCCGAGCTGTCTATGAATTTGCCGTCGCCGGTGTTGATGAATAGCTGGTTGTGGCCGTTGAACCCCTGCTGGTTGGCTACTGCGCAGACATAGATGTCCAGGCGGCCGTCGCCGTTGACGTCGGCCATGGTGACGCCGGTACACCAGTCGGCGCTGCCGGCCACGCCGGCGGTGGCTGTGATGTCTTCGAATGTAAAATTGCCCTTGTTGAGGTAGAGCCGGTTGCCGCCTTTTGTATTGGCGGTGAAATAGAGATCGGGGAGGCCGTCGCCGTTGATATCGCCGGCGGCGACACCTCCGCCGTTGTAGTAGTATATGTAACTAAGGATGCCGAGGCCGGGCTTGTCCGGCAGTTGGTTTGCAAAGCCGATATGGGTCGTTGCGGCGGGCAACGATTCGAGCATTGCTGCGGGCCTTTTACAAGCGGTGAGAAGCCCTAATATTGCGCTCAATCCTAAAGAGAGTCTCCGCGTTATCTTCATAGTCGAGCAGTCGTTGGTCGGGTGAATATAAGAACATGGCAGGATAGCGCACGGGGCGGAAGCGAACCATGCTGGCGGCGTTGGGGTCGCGGAGCCACTGCGCCTTCAGGCGCGGCCCGTATTTGCGGGCAAACGCCTGGAGGGAGGGCTGGTCGGCTACGGATACCATATACAGCGGGATCTTGGCAAACAAGGCGGCTGAGTCGTTCATGCGGCGAACGGCTAATTGGCAGTGGTCGCAGTCGACGTCGACGAAGACGATGAGTGTTGCGGTGTTGCGCGGGAGGTTGGCGTTGGTGAACTGCTTTCCTCCCGCGTCGAGAAAGGTGAAGTCCGGCAGGGTAGTTGCCGGGTTGGGACCGGGTTGTGCGGATGTCTGGAGAGTGATTCCGAGAAAGAAGATTATCGATGCGGTGACATGTCCCATATTTTCAGATTTTTCAGTGTTGCGGCGCCGCCCTGTGCGAAGGCTGCGAGGCCGGTAGCTCCTTTGTCGGGATAGACATAGGTGGTGAGTACTTTTTCGCCGCCATTGACGAAGACCTCGAGGGATGATTTGTCGAACAGCAGTTCGAGGTGCAGCTTACCGCCGACTCCGGCGAGGGGGATGGTCTGGCGCAGGCGCCCGGGGGCGGGGCCTGAGCCCATCTTCGATCGGTCGACGAACAGTTCGTGGCGGGCGGCGTCGTAGCCGATGGTGGTCTCGTGCTGGCCGTCTGCGCTGCGGCCGATGCTGAATCCCGCGGTGGCGCTGGTCCCGAGGTCGGCTTCGATCCAGTATGCGTTACCGGTGGCGGGCAGTACGGTGGTGCCTTTTAGCTGGAGGAGGGCCGTCTTTTTGGGTGCGGGGAGGGCGGATCTTATTGTCATCGCAGGAGTCTGGATGAGTCGCAGGCCTTCGGCGGTATTGCGCAGGCGCATGTCGCGGGAGATGGACATCTGGCCGGTCCAGGGGAAGGTGGGTTGGTTGCCGGGAACCATCCATCCGATGAGAACCTTCTGGTCGTTGGGCAGATTGTTCCAGGGGATGGCGGCGTAGAAGCAGTCGCCTTCGTCGACCGGGAGGACCAGCGATTCGGGGTTGTCGTTGGTGAAGGACTTGCCGTCGAAGTTGCCGACGTAGTACTGCATAAAGACGCCGCGTGAACCGCCGGCGGCGGAGTTCATCAGGACCCATTTTTTGCTACCGCCTTCGACGGGCAGCTGGATGAGTGACGGGCATTCCCAGCCTGCTCCGGTAAAGCCCTGCGGGCCGAATTCGCTGAGCAGGTCCCAGTCCTTCAGGTTCTTCGAGGCATAGAAGCGGACCTTGTGTTCTGCCGGAAGAGCAACCGTCATCACCCATTGTGATGACGGTTTGTGCCAGAAGACGTTGGGGTCGCGAAAGTCCTGTTTTTGCAGGTCGATGACGGGATTTTTTCGTACTGGGTATAGGTCTTGCCGCCGTCGTTGCTATAGGCGATCCATTGCGATTCCTTGTGAAGATTGGGCTGGTGGCCGGTGTAGATAGCTACGAGGCAGCCGCCGTTGGTGCAAAAGCCGCTGGTGTTGTGTTCGTCCCATACGGCGGATCCGCTGAAGATCCAGAGTGTGTCGCCTTTGGCCTTGTCGATGATCTCGGGAATGGCCGAGGGCAGCTGGGTCCAGTGGAGGAGGTCTTTCGAGGTGGCGTGCCCCCAACTCATATGCCCCCATTTATTCTCGAATGGGTTCTGCTGGTTGTACAGGAGGTATTCGCCGTTGAGCCAGATGGGACCGTTGGGGTCGTTTGTCCAGTTGGTCTCGGGGGTGAAGTGGTAGACGGGCCGCCATTGCGGGGTGGGGGTGTTGTCCTGGGCATAAATAGCGGAGACCATTGAACAAAGGACCAGAGCGCAAAGCAGGCGGGTGGAAAACTGTGGTAGTCTTATCATGTTAGTAGCCTTTATTTTGGTTGTACAATCCATTGGTGAAAACGATCTGCTCCTGCGGGATCGGGAAATATTCGTTCTTGTTTTTTTGAACTGGGCGTTGAGGAGGAACGGATGGCGCACCTTTTCGGTCGCAAAATAGGTATTCATCACCTGATCTGCAATTCCCCATCGAACGAGGTCGAAGAAGCGGTAGCCTTCCATCGCGAATTCGAGGCGCCGTTCCCATTGGAGGGCTTTGAAGGCGGTCGCCTTGTCCCATGTGGGGATGTTTACGCCGGGCTGGTAGGTGCTGATGCGGTAGTTGCTGGGATAAGTACCGTCGGTACGTTTGACGAGCGGGCTGACGGCCGCCGCGCGGGCGCGCACCTGATTGATCAGCGGGAGGGCGGCGTTTGGATTGTTGAGCTGGATCTGTGCTTCGGCGAGCATGAGCAGGACGTCGTCATAGCGGATGACGTCCATATTCACGGAGGTGCCGTAGAAGGGGCCGAGCTTTTTAAAGCAGGGGCAGGTCGCCGAGTGGAGTTCTTTCATGGTGCCGAATCCGCCGTAGACGCCGGACAGGCGTTCCCAGCTGTGCGCGTAGGGGATGCTCGCGTTGTATTTGTAGGGATGGCCGGCGATGCCGATGGTGTGGTCGATCCGCGGGTCGACGCCGTTGTTCCAGAAGTCGATGCTGTCCTTCATTTCGGTGCCGAGGTCGTTGAAGCTGGTCGAACTGGGGGATGCCGTTGGCGTCGGTCTTGAAGGCGTTGACCATGTTCTGTGAGGGAACGTGGAATGCGCAGCAGCCGTATTGTGGCGCGCCGGCGAAATAGTTGAGGCTGGTGGACATGTTCAGGCGGCCGCCGATGGCGGTGCCGTCGTTGATGGAATACTGGATGGCGAAGACAGATTCCGGGCCGTTGTCGTGTCCGTCGAGGAAATTGTATGCAAAGTCGGTGTTCAGGCTATAGTTGCCGGAGTTGACGACGTCCTGGAGGAGCGACACGACCTGCTGGAGTTTGTTAGGATCGACGGTTGTCACGTTGTAGTTGTCGTCCTGTGTATAGGCGTGGTAGAGCAGGGCCTTGGCGAGGTAGGCCTTGGCGGCGAGCTGGTTGGCGCGGCCGGGCGCGCCGGGCTGGGTAGCGGGTAGGTCGGCGATGGCTGTCTTAAAGTCCGATTCGATTGCGCCCCAGAGCGAGTCGTTGGACATGGTATTTGCCGTCTTCAGGATCTGGTCGTTGGAGGCGTTCTCGTCGAACCAGGGGACGTTGCGGAACAGTACTTTCAGCAGGAAGTACATATGGCCGCGGAGGAAGTGCATCTCGCCGATGCGGGAAGTGCGCGCGGGGAGTTGGGCGTCGGAGAGTTTGCTGAGCGCTCTCAATGCCACGTTGCAGCGCGAGATGGCGGCGTAGGCCCTGATCCAGGCGCCGGGGAATCCAAAGTCGCCAAAGCCGTTGTTGTCGGCCGCGACGAGGTAGTGCTGTTCATAGCGGTCGAGCTGGCCCTGGTCGCCGATATCGCCGCCGCCTTTGTAGGCGTCGTCGCTGCGAATGCTGCCCCATTCCCAGTTGCTGGTAATCGGGGCGTCCCACCAGTCGTTGGCGATGCCGGCATAGGCGGCAGTCGCGAGGCCGTCGACGGCGGTCGGTGTTGTCAGGTCGGTTTGGGAGAGAGCGCCCTGCGGCTTGTAGTCGAGGTATTTTTTACAGCCGAGGGAGGACAGGGCGGCTATCATCAAAAGGCCGTAGATCCATTTATTTTTCATATAGTTTTTTTAAGGTGTTAGAAATTTGCGTTGATGCCCACGGTCACGGAGGTGGGTACGGGCCATGAATTGAAGTTGGTGCGTTCGGGGTCTTTGCTGGTCAGCTTGCCGGATTTGACGGCAAACAGGTTCTGGCCGGAGACGTATAAACGAAGGCTTTGCAGCGCGGCTTTGGAAGCGAGGGTTTTCGGGAGGGTGTAGCCGATCATTGCGTTGCGGAGTTTGAAGAAGCTGCCATTGACAAAAAAGTAATTGGATGTTCTTCCCTCGTTGTTCAGGTTGAGGACGGTCAGTGCGGGGATCGCGGATTTTGTGTTCTGCGGTGTCCACGCGGTGAAGACGCCGGGGCCTGCGTTGGTGTTGGGGGCTATCGTGGTATTGAAGCCTTTTGCCGGGTCATAGACGGTGACGGAGGCGACGCCGCTGCCGAACAGCGACACGTCGAAATTCCTGTAGTCGACGGCGAGGCGGAGGCCGTAGATGATCTTCGGCAGGGTTGTGCCCAGCCAGTCCTGGTCTTTCACATCTATAACGCCGTCGCCGTTGAGGTCGTCGTATTTGATACGGCCCGGGGCGGCTCCCGGCTGTGTCGCGTGAGCGGTCACTTCCTGGGCGTTCTGGAAGATGCCGTCGGCCCTGTAGCCGAATACCGAGAACTGGGAGTGTCCGATGATGCTGTGATTAGGGTCGCCGGGGTAGGCCGAGCGGACGTCTTCGGGGAGTTTTGTGATCACGTTGGCAAAATGGCTGACGTTGCCGGTAATGGTATAGTGTAGTCGGCCGGCGGTGGTATTCTGGTAGCTGAGGACGAATTCCCATCCTTTGTTGCGGATGCTGGCGCCGTTGAGCCATTGCTGCTGTCCTTCTCCAACCGCGGCCGCGATCGGGGGCTGGATGAGGATATTGCTGGTGTTGCGGTTGAACCAGTCGAAGCTACCGGTGAGTGCTTCCTGCATGAAGCCGAAGTCAACGCCGATATTGGTCTCTTTTGTCTGTTCCCATTTCAGGTTGGGGTTGCCCAGCTGGACCTGTACAAAACCGGAGGGCAGGGTTCCGGTGTTGATACCTCCGAGGTCGTAGGCGGTACCGGTGTTGATCCATTGCGGGAAGGCGGGGCTGGAGGTGCCGTAGTTGGCCTGGAAAAGCGTATAGGCGGAAAGGTTACCGATGGCCTGGTTGCCGACGACGCCGTAGCCGCCGCGCAGTTTCAGGTTGGACACCCAGCGAACGTTGCGGAAGAATTCTTCGTTGTTGATGCGCCAGCCGGCGGTGAAAGCCGGGAAAACGCCGTATGGGTTGTTGGTTCCGAAGCGGGAGGAGCCGTCGCGGCGGATGGTGAACGACGCGAGGTAGCGGTCGCCGTATCCGTAGAAGAGTTTGCCAAACTGTGAGAGGAGCCGGTAGCCGGTGGCGCTGCCGCTGGTCGTCTGGGTACCGGAGCCCGAGCTTAGCTGGAAATAGTCGAGGTTCTGGAGGGCGAAGTTGGTCACGCTGCCTGCGAAGACCGGAAGTCGTCGTGGACGGATTCGATGCCGCCGAGGATGTTGAGGCGGTGCTGGCCGAGTTCGAGGTTGTAGGTTGCGGTGTTTGTCCAGGTGAAGGTGAATTCCTTTGCCTGGGCGAGGGTCAGGCTGTTGAAGGATTGTACCGGGCCTTCGTTGCCTATGAGGGATAGTTTGCGGCTGGGTTCGTCGTCGTAGTCGAATCCGAAGCTGGTGCGCAGGACGAGTTTTTTGATGGGTTCGAGTTCGGCGAAGATGTTGCCGTAGAGCTGGAGGCGGTTGTTCGTATTCCAGCGGGCGAGGTATTGTACGTCGACGGGGTTGTTGCGGTCCGTGTACCCGGGACCGATAGGTCCGCCGTAGGTGCCGTCAGTCTTATACAGGGGGATGGTCGGGGCCAGGATGAGTGCCAGTGTTGGGGACCATGCGCCGCCGGGGTCCGGGCGGAGCCTACCTGAGTGGTGCGGGAGAGCTGGAAGTTCTCGCCGAGTCGCAGGCGGTTGTTGAATCCGCTGACGTGGGAGTTGATGCGGGCGTTGTATCTTTTATAGTTGGTGAATTGCAGCAGTCCGCTGTTGTTGAGGTATCCGAAGTCGAGCGAGACCCCGTTGCGCGAGTTGCCGGCGGTGATGCCCAGGTCGTTGGTGGTGATCAGGGCTGTTTTGTAGAGCTCGTTCTGCCAGTTGGTGTTGCCGACGGGTTCGAGCTGGCTTCCGCCGACGAAGGGCGCGATGTTGACCTTGTTGAGGACCGGGTTGGTAAAGTCATTATTCCAGTCGTAGGTATAGATCTGGTTGACGAGGTTGTTGGGGTCGGTCCCGTCGTTGACGGCGGCGCGCCAGAGGGCTCTGCCCCTGTCTGCGGAATTGAGCACTTTTTCCTGCCAAGGTCGTTCGGTCTGCCAGGTGACGCTGGGGTTGAGGTAGAGGCGCAGCTTGTCGCCGGAGGTGCTGCCGTCTTTTGTAGTGACGATGATCACTCCGTTGGAGGCGCGGGAGCCGTAGATAGAGGAGGCCGATGCGTCTTTGAGCACCTGGATCGAGGCGATGGTGGCTGCGTTGAGGTTGGCGAAGTCTTCGTAGCGGGTGGTTGGCACTCCGTCGATGATGTAGAGGGGGTTTGTGTTCCCGAGGGTGTTTACGCCACGGACCAGGATCGTTGGTGGGGTTGCCGTTGCCGCCCGTGGGGGAACCATCGGCGGCGATGTACAGGCCGTGCACCTGGCCCTGAAGGGCGAGCATGGGGCTGGTGGTCGGCACGTCTTTTATGGCGGCCAGGTTGACAACAGAAACCGCGCCGGTTAGGTCGACCTTTTTCTCTGTTTTGTAGCCGGTGACCACGACCTGGTTGAGATCGTTGATCCCTTCGATCATTACGAGGCTGAGTTCGGCAAGTGGAGGAGGTCAGTTTGACCTGCAGGCTGTTCATGCCGATGTAGCTGAGCGTGAGTGTCGCGCCGGGAGCGGCGGCGATGGAGAAGTGTCCGGCGGAATCGGTGACTACCGACTTGTTGCCGGCCTGGACCGTGACCCCCTGAAGGGGTTCTTTGGTGGTGTTTTTCACCACGGTCCCGGTAATGAGCTTTTGCTGCGCGAAAGTCAGCAAGCTAAGTAGCAGCAATGGCAAAACAATCTGTAATTTTCTCATAATTGTTAGAGTTTATATTTATTGGGCAATTAGCGTGTTTACTTCTTCGACTTTGTATTCCGGGCAGGGGCCGCTGTAACTGGCGATGAGGGCTCCCATCGCGCTGGCGAATTCGAGGGCTTTTTCCGGCGGAGCTTTCCGTGATAGCTGGAAGAGTAGTCCTGCGAGGAAGGCGTCGCCGCTGCCGACGGTATCGGCAAGGTCTACGCGAAATCCGGGGTGTTCATAGAATTCGCCGTCAACGGATATTACGGAGCCCCTGCTGCCTTTGGTGACGACGATGGTGGGGATGTGGAATCTGTCCTGGAGGGTGTTGATGCGGTCGCGTTCGGAGCGGTGGCCGGAGAACCAGCCCGTCAGGAGTTCGAGTTCGCCGATGTTGAGCTTGAGCAGTTCGGTACCATCGAGCAGGTGTTCGAGGATCTGGCGGTTGTAGTGTGGGGGACGGAGGTTGATGTCCAGTACCCGGTATTTTGCGAGGTCCCGGAGGGCATAGATGACTTCGCGGCTGGCTTCGCTGCGGGTGCTGAGGCTGCCGAAAACGAGGTAGCTGCACTGGCTGACGAGCGGGACGAACTGCTCGTCCCATTCGATATTATCCCATGCGACGGGTTTGACGATGTCGTAGTGGATGTCTTCGCCTTCGCCCTGGGCCATGGTCACTTTGCCGGTGTCGAGTTCGAAGTCCATCTGAAAATAGTCGGTGGTGATGCCCTGTTTTTCCATCAGCTGTATCAGGCGTTTGCCGTAGTTGTCGGGGCCGACGCGGGTGATCAGCGCGGGGTTGATGCCCAGCTTTCTCAGGTGGTAGGCCACGTTCATGGGTGCGCCGCCGGGGACGACGGTAGTGGGGAGGATGTCCCAGAGGATCTCTCCGAAGCAGACGACGGGGTAGTTCATGTTAATGAGTATTCAATTTGTTCGAGTGACTTACCTTTTGTTTCGGGCATCATCCGCCATACGAAAACCAGCTGGACGCACATCATCACGCAGAAGAACAGGAATGTGTTGCCGCCGCCGGCCCGTTCGGCGAGGTACGGAAAGGAAAAGGCGATGATGGCGGCCATCACCCAGTGTGTGGCGCTGCCGAGTGTCTGTCCTTTTGCCCTGACGGGGTTGGGAAAGATCTCGGAGATGAAGACCCAGATGACCGCGCCCTGTGAGAAGGCGAAGAATGCGATATAAATGAATAGAAAAACGGGTACCATCCAGCCGTTGAATGATGAGAGGTAGAAGGACCATGCCACCATGCCGAGGGTGGCGATCAGTCCGAAGCTGCCGATGAGCATTAGGGTGCGGCGGCCGATGCGATCGATGATGTTCATGGCCAGGAGGGTGAAGGCAAAGTTGACGATGCCGATGCCCGCGGTGGAGAGCAGGGCGGAGCTTTTCCCGAGGCCGGTCATTTCGAAGATGCGTGGGCTATAATATATAATGGCGTTGATGCCGGAGACCTGGTTGAAGACGGCGAAGAGGATGGCAAGCGTCACGGGCGTACGATAGCGGCGGGTGAAGAGCGCTTCGGAGGCGGGTTTGTGGCGATCTGTTTCGACGGCGGCCTGTATGTCTTTCAGGGTTTCGTTGCCGTTGACGGGGTCGATCTGCAGGAGGATGGTCCTTGCTGCTTCGGTGTTATTGTTATGGAGGATGAGCCAGCGGGGGCTTTCGGGGATCCAGCGCAGCAATACGAAGAAAATGGCGGAGGGGATCGCCTGGATACCGAGCATCAGGCGCCAGTTGTGGTCGGTGGACTGGCCGATGAGGTAGTTGGAGAGATAGGACACGACAATACCGAATACGACGTTGAACTGGAAGAGGCCGACGAGTTTGCCGCGACGGCCGGCGGGAGCGATCTCGGAGATATAGATGGGCGCCGTTACGGAGGATGCGCCGACTCCGATGCCGCCGAGGAATCGGAAAATGAGAAAGGCGTACCAGTTGACGGATAGGGATGTACCGAGGGATGACAATAGATATAGGATGGCTATTATGTACAACGTACGCTTTCTGCCGAAACGATCGGAGGGGATTGCGCCGGTGAGGGCGCCGATGACGGTGCCGATGAGTGCGATGGACACGGTCAGGCCGTGTTGTAAAGCGGAAAGACCCCAATAAGACTGAATGGATTGTTCGGCGCCGGAGATGACGGCTGTGTCAAAACCGAATAAAAAGCCGCCTAGTGCGATCACGAGGCTCCAGGTAAATACCGTTGTACTTCTCATATAGCAATTCGTTTCTGCGGGCAAAATAGCTGGTTGCGGGTGGGATGCTTACCAAAATCATTTCAACTTTTTGCAGAATCGTTTACGGTATCGGAAAAAGCCATATTGGATTGGTAATTAAATATTTATTGTCGTAAATTTATTAGGGTGAAATGGCTATTATCCCGTCGGGTTTCCAATTTCGAAAAAGATTGATACGGGTTTGAAACTGTGTTTTGCCCATAATGGTCAACTTTAAGCATATGATTGCTGTGCCTGCTGCCAGAAGTTCTGCTGATCTCCGCCTGCGTATTGCTGTGGGTGTTCTATTTGTTGTTTTGTTAGGGGCCTGTTCGGGTGGGAATGTAGAGAAGCATTACCGGATAGGGTTTGCGCAGTGTACGGGTACGGAGAACTGGAAGCGGGCGACCCGGGAGGCGATGGCGCGGGAGTTGTCTCTTCATCCGGGAACGGAACTGATCTATCGCAGCGCCAACGACAACAGTGAGTTGCAGGTAAGGCAGATAAAAGAGCTGCTCAATCAGAACATCGATATCTTACTGGTCTCGCCGAATGAGGCCAAACCGCTGACCTCGGTGGTTGAGGAGGCTTATAACCGGGGGATACCGGTCGTTGTAATCGATCGCAAAACGGAATCGGATCTATACACCAGTTTTATCGGCATTAATAATTATGAGTTAGGCAAGATGGCTGCCGACTATGTGGCGCATATTGTCCATGACAGCGCGAATATCGTCGAGGCTATCGGGCTGCAGGGGTCGACGTCCGCGGGGGACAGGCAGCGGGGCTTTGAAGACGGGATCCGTAGGTGGCCGATGATGCGTATCAAGGCGCGGGTGTATGGCAGCTGGCTGGAGGACAAGGCCACGGCGGCGTTCCGGCGATCAGGGATCAGTTAGCGCCGGGTGATGTGGTATTTGCTCAGAACGATCCGATGGCGCTGGGGGCATATGAAGTCTATAAGAGTGTTGGGATGGAGCGGTCGGCGCGGTTCTTTGGAATCGATGGGCTTTCCGGGCCGGGGGCGGGATCCAGGCGGTGGCGAACCGGGTGCTGCAGGCGACATTTCTTACGCCGACAGGCGGCGAGGAGGCGATCAAGACCGCCTTCGCGATACTCGAAAAGCAACCGTATCATAAGGAGACGATCATGCCGACGGTTGTCATCGACTCGACGAATGTGCGGGTCATGAAACAGCAGAACGACCGGATCAACGAACAGGCCAGTGATATCGAGAAGCAGTACGCTTTATTAAAGGAGCAGCAGCGGATCTATAAGAACCAGCGCAATCTTTTGTATTTCGCGATCACGGCGCTGGTGCTGGTCGGGATACTGGGAGGTATCGCCTTTTATGCGTTGCGAAACAACCGGCGGATCAACCGGCGGCTGGCGGGGCAGAATGAGGAAATATTATTACAGCGGAACCAGTTGATCGAGATGACGGCGAAGGCGAAGGAGGCGACGGAAGCGAAGTTCAATTTCTTTACGAATATCTCCCATGAGTTGAGGACCCCGCTGACCCTGATACTGGGTCCGCTGGAGGATGTGCTGGCGTCGCCGAAGCTGCATTTTACGGTGAAGCATAATCTGCAGCTGGTGCAAAAGAATGCTTTCCGGCTGATGCGGCTGATCAACCAGCTGATGGATTTCCGGAAGATCGAAGAGAATAAGATGAAGTTGGTGGTGTCGGAGAACAATATCACCGATTTTGTGGCGGAGATCGCGTCGTCCTTTCATGAGATCGCGAGGCGAAAATCGATAAGTTTCACCACGGTCAGCGAGGTGCGTGATCTCAGGGTGTGGTTTGACGTGAATATTCTGGACAAGGTGTTGTTCAACCTGCTGTCCAACGCATTTAAGTTCACCAACGAAAACGGCAGTATCAGTATTTCGCTGGCGATGGATGCGGCGCGGGAGAAAGTGCTGATCGCGGTGCAGGATTCCGGGGTAGGGATGACGCCGGAGGAGGTCGACCATGCTTTCGACCTGTTCTATCAGGGGAACAAGCGGGCGTTCAAGGGCACGGGTCTGGGGCTGTCGCTGACGAAGGAAATGATCCTTCTGCATCACGGGACGATCCAGATACAGAGTTCGAAATGGAAGGGGTCGACGTTCACGGTGAGCCTGCCGCTGCGCAGGGAACAGCTGGGCGAAACGGAGACCGCGACGGAGAAGCCCGTGTCGCAGCCCAGTACGGAGGATATCAGTATCTATACTTCCGATATCCAGCCTGTTTATTTTGGCGATGAGCCGGCCCAGCCTTCCCGGCAAAAGGAGCATTCGTTACTGGTGATCGAGGACAATGACGACCTGCGTGTGTTTCTGAAGAGGCGGCTGGGGAATAATTATGAGCTGCACGAGGCCGAAGATGCGGCGACGGGGATTGCCAAGGCTTATGATCTGGTGCCGGATCTCATCATTTCCGATATCATCCTTCCCGGTGAGGATGGGCTGCATGTAACGGAGCTGCTGAAGCAGGACCTGCGGACCTCTCATATTCCGATCGTATTGCTGACGGCGAAGGGGTCGATAGAGGATCAGATCAAGGGTATCAAACTGAAGGCGGATGCGTTTATCGTGAAGCCCTTCAATCTGGAGTATCTGGAGGAGACGATCAAGGGTCTGCTGAACAACCGGTCGGTTTTGCGGGAGCACTATACCAGCGAGCTGCCGGTAGAGGTGAGGCCGGGTGCGGCGACGAAGGTGACGAGGAAGTTCATCAATGAATTTATCGCGATCGTGGAGAACAATATTCCGAATGAAGATTTTTCGGTGGAGGATATTTGCCGGGAGATCGGGATCTCGAGGGTCCAGCTGTACCGGAAGGTGAAGGCGCTGATAGGGTATAATGTGAATGACTATATTTCGACGGTGCGGCTGCAAAAGGCGAAGTTCCTGCTGGCCGACTTACAGTATAGTATTTCGGAGGTGGCTTCGCTGGTGGGGTTTTCGTCGCGAGGCGTATTTTTCGACGGTATTCAAGTCGAAGTTTTCGATAACGCCTACGGAGTACCGCGAGGGGAAGAGGCCTAAGTAGGGGTTGGCAGGGTCGTGGGAATCCGATAGCTTTGGTGACCACACCATGCGTCAATTCGCCTATATCCGCAAGCGTATCCGACGGCTTCTCGCCGTTGTGTTTATCCTTTTATTATTGGTTGCAGGGTTGGCGTGGTGGACGGTGCATTACCGGCTGCGGCAAAGTCTGCGCCTCCTGGTTGCGGAAGAGTCGAAGGGGCAGTTGGCGCTGGAGGTGGGGGAGGCCGGTGTTTCTTTTACCCGGGGGAGTCTTCATCTCCGGGAGGTTCGTCTTTATACGACCGATACGGCGCTGTGGAGCACGGCGTACGATGTCCGTATTCCGGAGGTCTTTTTGTCGCTGGCTTCGTGGATGGCGCTTGTGAGGGATAAGAAGTTGCTGGTCGATAGTCTTGCCATACGGGCTTCTTCGGTGTGGATACGTTCGGGGAGGCCCGATACCGGTAGCGCCCGGCGGGCCTGGCAGGTGGAGGATGCGAGGAATGCCCTGGAAACGGCTCTCGGCCGGATGAATGTGCATTCGTTCTCGCTGCGGGTTGACAGTCTTCGGTTGGCTGACGGCGGCTCGCGCCGGCTGGTGGCGGGGGGATCCGTGTTGCGATGAAAGATTTTGTGCGGGGTGGGGGCAGGGCGGTGGGCTTTGTGTCCACGCATTTGTTTTCGCTGGCGTTGTCCGGATTGAACTGGGAGGCGGCGGATAGGGGGCAGCGGTTGACGCTGGGGAGGTTGAGCTTTGATAGCCGCAGCCGCAGATGTGAAGCGGACTCGGTGTCATTCAGGCAGGTGGCGGTGGGGGGTAGGCCCTATCGCTTCATTGCGGATCGCTGTTATTTCAAGTCGGCTGATCTGATTGAGGCATTGTCGAGCAAGCGATTTGTTCTCGATACGATAGTTTGTGTGAATCCGGTGCTGGAGGAGCCGATGGGAGTGGGGGCGCCTGTGGCGGTTGGTGTTGGGGCGGGGCGGGGTGGGGCCGGGGATACGGCGGCTTCGTCTGTGTCTGTCTTCGTTAAGTACGTCGCCGTTATCGACGGACAGGTGAGGTTGGGGGGTAATAAGGGTGTTGCTGCTTCCAGTCTTTCTACGCGGAGGGCGAACTGCCGCATCTACGGATTGTCGATCGACGGGTCGCGGAAATTTCCCATTAATACAGATAGTGTCCGTTTCAGTCTCGACCAGCTGGTGTTCAGGACTAAGGATGGGCGTTATGCGCTGGCGGTCGCGGGGCTTGGGCTGGAGGGCGGTGATGCCGTCTTTCATGGAGTATCCTTTGGACCGGTGAAGGAAAATGGTGAGAGTAGTACGGTGTTTACGGCGCCCGAGCTGAGGTTGCGGAATATTGCGATCGACCGGCTGCTGGAAGGGCGACTTCATGCTGACGGCGCTGTGCTGAGTTCTCCGAGGGTTGTCATGAAAAAATTGGACGGGATGAATAAACAGGCCGGGCCGGGGATGGCCCTGGTCTATCGTACTATGCATGACCTGAGGGAGATCGTCGACGCGGGAGCGCTGGATATTTCCGATGGGGAGATCCGGTATTGCCGTAGCGGGGCTGTCCCTGTTGACGCCATTGCGAGCGGGTTTAGTGCGCATATTTTGTTGAACGCCGTGCTTGGCAGCGATGATCTGCTGGATATCAAGCGGGCGATCCCGGCCGCTGAACTCGGGAGACTGCATGCGACTGCCGGCGGGCAGGAATTGGAGATCAGGCGGTATAAATTTTGGGGTATGCGGAGGCATAGTGAAGACAAGGAGGTGCGGGTTGTTCTGGGGAATGGATCGAGCGTGGCGCTGCGGCGAGTGGAATGGGGGAGTCTTGACTGGGATGGATTTCAGCGGAGCGGGGTAATTAGAGTTGATACGCTGCATATCGGAGGGGTTGATTTGAGGCAAAGAGTTGGTGCGGCTGGCGGTGTAGGGACGCCGGGGGTGGGAATCCCGCAACTGGAGATCGGGGCTCTTGCGGTCGACAGTCTATTCTTTTCGCGAGGGGATGAAAAGCAGGAGGTTCGGTTTAGGGTTGCGGGGCTCGCTGTGACGGGTATGCGAACTATGGATAATCTGTTCTGTTGGGAGCAGGCGAGCGCGAGCATAGATAGTTTGCACTGGCGGAAGGACAATGCCCGTGTTTCGGCGGCGAAGATGTGGCTGGACAGCAGGACGGGTGTCAGGGTTTATGGTGTGGAGGCGCAGTTGATGGCTGGTAAGGGGCGGGTGGATGTGTCGGCGCCGCAGGCGGATATCGACGTGTCCTTCCTTGCGGCTGCGGTCCCGGACAGGGCGGTTCTGCGTGTTCCCCAGGCGACGGTGACGTATGAGCGGGATTCGCTGGCTGCCGGTGCGGTGGTTGAGGTGAGTGCGGGGGTTATTCCAGGGAAAAGTATGCGGCTGTATTCGCTGGAATGTAGTTGGAAGGAGGCCTGGGCGCGGTTAAAGGGAGTGACAAGGGAAATTGAAGTTGACGGCGCCGCGGGGCGTCTGCATACGGATAGTATCCATAAAGACTGGAGGGACTGGCTGGATTTTACTAGTCTGGGAAAGGCCCGTGTACGGTGTAAAATGCCGCAGTGGAGCGTGGATGTGGGGGATGTTGCGTGGGACCCGGCGGAGCGCGAACTGCGGATGAGCCGGCTGGATGTTCGGCCATTGCTGAGTCGTGACAGTGTATTTCGCCGATCGGCCTGGCAGGGCGATTATCTCGCCGGGTCGGCTGCCGCGCTGGTGCTTCATGGCGTGATGCTAAAGGGCGAGGCGAAGAAGCCTTCGGTCGAGATCCGGCGGGTGCGGGTGGAGGGTGCGTCCCTGGATGCGTCGAGGGACAAGAATATGCCGTTCCATCATGGCATCCAAAAGCCGATGCCGACCAGGCTGCTGGCTAGCATCCCGGCGGATGTCCGGATTCACCAGTTATTCATTGACGATAGTAAAGTCAGCTATCACGAGCGATCGGCCGTTACGGGCCGGTGGGGGCGGGTGATTCTGGGGCAGTTGAATGCGGTTGTCGGCCCGCTGGTCAGCAGGAGCGGAAAGGGGGACACGCTCGCGGTGGATGCGTCTGCCGTCCTTTTTGACGGGCATGTCCGGCGATTCCATTATCGTGAGTCGTATGCGGACCCGAACTCCGGCTTTGAGGCGAGGGTGAGTTTTTCCCCGCTGGATCTGACGCGTCTTTCCGATATGTCCGCGCCTGCGGGCGCCGTGATGATAACGGGGGGCATGTCGATACGGCCTGGGCGGTCTGGCGCGGCAACCGGTATGCGGCTTACGGGCTGATGAATCTCCGTTATCGCGATCTGCAGGTGAAGGTGCTCAATAAAAAGGACAGTACCCGGACGGGGCTTGTGCCGTCTCTTGAAACGTTTGCGGCCAATCTGATACTGCCTGGGCATAACCGTAAGGGTTCGCTGATCTACTTCGAGCGGGACCAGGAGAAATTTGTTTTCAACTACTGGATAAAGACGCAGGTCAGCGGGGTCGTCTCGACCTTTCTTCATAAGAAGAATGAGGTCTACCGCCGTCTGTATGAGGGGCGGAGGCGGGAATTTTATCTTCCGCCTGCGGACCTGTGGGATGTCGTGGGGTCGAAATAGGCATAGGAAAAGCTGGCCAATTGTATTATCTTGGCGCCAACCCACAACTCTCTAAGCCCGTGAAACGACCTATCCTGCTGTATTTCGTACTATCCTGGTGCGAGTTTTCCTTTGGACAAAATTATGAATGGACCTGGGTGTCCGGAACCAACGGTCATGTTCAGGGCAATGTAGCCGTCGGCAGGGGCGTGGCAGATCCGTCCAATGTGCCCGGTCTCCGGGAGCCTGCGGCGAGCTGGATGGACAAGGCCGGAAATTTCTGGGTCTTCGGAGGATCGGGGGGATGGTTCACGCCTTTTGTGGGCGGAGGGGACCTCAACGATCTGTGGGAATATAGTCCTTCTACCAATCAGTGGACATGGGTGAGCGGCGATCTTACCTTTAATCAGCCGGGTGTATATGGGACAATGGGTGTTGCGTCTGCGGGCAATAAACCCGGAGCGAGGTCGCGCAGTGTCGGATGGACCGACAAGGACGGCAATCTCTGGCTGTTCGGCGGGATGCACGATGGTGGTACTTACACTTCGTATATGAGCGATCTGTGGAAGTTCGATCCTTCCACGAGTCAGTGGACCTGGGTTGGCGGCAGCAGTACGCCCAACCAGCCGGCGGTATATGGCACCAGGGGAACGCCTTCATCCTCGAATTTCCCGCCCGGTCTTTTCAGGGCTATGGGCTGGACGGACCACAATGGTATGTTCTGGTTATATGGCGGTACGTCCAGTGTGTCGGGTGTCGTCGACGATCTGTGGAAGTATAACCCTTCGAATAATCAGTGGACCTGGGTGAGGGGTATTCATAAACCGACATTGGTGTTCCCCGATTTCGAGGCGTCATGGGGGACGATGAGGATACCTTCTCCGTCCAATTCTCCGGGTGCGAGGATCGACTGTGCGACGTGGGTGGACCCGGCCAATAATTTGTGGTTGTTCGGCGCGGGTCCCGGTATCAATTTATGGAATGATCTGTGGAAGTATGATCCTGTTCTCGACCAGTGGACCTGGATGAGCGGGCAGAGCGGTCAGTTCGGGCTTTCCGTCGGTGGTACGAAGGGCGTGGCTGCCCCGGGCAATGTGCCCAGCTGCAGGTATGGGTCCATAGGCATGACGGATGCGGGGGGTAATCTCTGGCTGTTTGGCGGCTATGGGATGGGTAATAATCCTGTGGTCAGCTCGCTCGATGACCTTAACGATCTCTGGAAATATGATCCGGCAGCCGGTCAGTGGACCTGGATGTCGGGTGATCTTGCGCCGGTGGGGCTTGCCAAATACGGTACCAAGGGAGTATCCGCGCCTACGAATAAACCCGGGGGACGGATCTGGTCGGCGGGATGGACTGATGCCAGCGGCCAGCTGTGGGTGTTTGGCGGCAGTGGTTATCTGGAAACGAACAGTGTGGGAGGCGACGACGATCTCTGGAAATATGCGCTGCCGACGGCTATCACGATCACGCAGGTGTCTGCGACGGCCGCTTGCGCCGGCGGGGGATTGCAAATCAGTTACACGTCCAGCGGAAGCTATGCAGCGGATAATGTTTTTACGGCGGAGCTGAGTGATGGTTCGGGGTCATTCGGTTCGCCGGTGAATATCGGGACGATGAAGAGCGGCGCCGGGGGTGTGATGGGGGTGATCATTCCTCCCGGGACTTCGGGAGGCACGCAGTACCGGATACGGATAGTCTCTTCTTCTCCTGTGAGGACGAGTCCTGATAACGGGGGCGATATTACCGTCTATGGCAAGATGACGGTCGATCTGACGGGGACTAATACGGCTGGTATCTGTCCCGGAGCGTCTGCGCGGCTGAGCGCCGTCGCCAGTGGAGGCAAGCCGCCTTATCAGTATAATTGGTCGGATGGGGAGACGGGAGCGGGCATCGTCCTTTCTCCTTCGGCGGATATGACGGTGAAGCTGACCGTGACGGATGATGGCTGCTGGACGGCGGAGGGCTCCTTGCCGCTGACGGTGGCGAAGGAGAGCCTTGTTGTGGACGGCAATGCGCCGTTGTGTCCTGGCGGTACCGTCGTGCTGAATGCGCATAGCGGCTATTCCGCGTATTTGTGGCAGGACGGGTCGGCGGACTCTGTTGCTTCGGTCGGCAAGCCGGGTGTATTTGGGGTGGATGTGGTCACGGGCTGCGGGACTTCGCTGCATCGGGATGTGACGGTGGTGGATGCGCCGCCTTTGCCGTCGCGGCTGCTGGCGGACGATACTACCATTTGTTCGTATGATGTCCTGCCGTTGCCCGCGAATGGGGTCTTCACCAGTTATAAATGGAGTACCGGGGCCACGGCGTCTTCGATAGTTGTCGACAAGCCGGGATTGTACTGGCTGCAGGTAACGGACAAGAATAGTTGTACCGGCCGGGATTCGATACAGGTGGATCTGAAGAAGTGCCCGGAAGGATTTTTTATGCCGTCTGCGTTCACGCCGAACGGGGATGGGCACAATGATATTTTGCGGCCGAAGCTGGCGGGAAGGGTGGAAAGGATGAAGTTTTCCGTATATGACCGTTGGGGGGTGAAGGTGTTCGAGACGGTTGCTCAGGGGCAGGGTTGGGATGGAAGGCTTGGGTCGGGGGAGACGGCGGCGGGGGTGTTTGTGTGGGTTTGCGAGTATCAATTTGCCGGGCAGCAGGTGAGGGTAGAGAGGGGTACTGTTGTTGCGGTGAAGTAGGTGGGAATAAAAAAGGGTAGCTGACCGGCTGGCCAGCTGCCCGGTGTGGTAAAACATAGGACTTATTTGGATGGTTTATTTTTTGTTCTCGGACGGACGGTTGCCGCTGGAGTCGCGGTTGCTGTCTGATTGGGATTTTTTGGATGTGTCGTCGGTACGGCCGGATCTCATATTTCTGTCCGAGGCGATGTCCTGGTCGTTGTCGGACTGTTGCTGTTGGTTGGTGGGTGAGGATTTTGTGTCGCGGGACTTTGACTGGTCCTGCTGGTTTTGATTGGTGGGTTGGTTTTGGCTCGTGGCCTGATTTTGACCGGTGGCCTGATTTTGGCCAGTGGCATCGCGTTGGTTGGTATTGAAGTCGCCGCCGCGCTGGCTGGCATCGGTTCTTTCGTCGACATCCATGCCTTCGTGCTGGCTGGTTTTGCCGGATCGGTCATTTGCCATATCGGAGTTCTGATCGTTGCCGGATCCGGATTTGTTCATTTTTTGATTCTGTTTGTCATCCGTCTGGCTGCTCTGGCCGGGGTTGTTTTTGGGTGGTTGATTTGATTGCATGTTTATATGGTTTTATCGTTAGCAATTACTTGTCTTCCGTAATAGGTATGCAATATGTCTGCCACGGGAAAGCAGTGGGGGACTCCGTCAGGGTGGTTTTTCCGGGATGGGAGATGATTTTCCCGGTTGAGGGTGAAGGGGATTTGCCGGGGGTGAAGCGGGCTTCGGGGGTGAAGGATTTACCGGGCTGAAACGATTTTCCGGCATTTGTTTTGTTTAAGTATTTTTGGGTAATAATTAAACAAAATGAGTTTGTTCTCTATTTCGGAGCTGGGTCGGTTCTCGGGTTTGAAGCCTCATACGATCAGGGCCTGGGAGGCGAGGTACAAGGCGTTGACGCCGGCGCGTTCGCAGGGAAACACCCGATATTATGACAGCGGGCAGATGAAGCGCTTGCTGAATCTGGCCACACTTGTCAATGCGGGCTATCTGCCATCGGAGGTGGGCCGGCTAACGGATGAGAGGCTTCATCAGCTGCTGGAATCTGTGGCGGAGAGTCGTCATAGCGCTACGGTAGACTATTTTATTTCCCAGCTGATCGCGGCGGGGCTGACGTATGATCAGGCTCGTTTCGAGCAGGTCTTTTCGCATTGTTTGGCTCGCTACCGGCTAAAAAATACTTATGCCTATATCCTGTTGCCGATGCTGGAGCGGATCGGACTATTATGGCGGTGTGAGAAGGCTTCACCGGCGCAGGAGCATTTTGTGAGCAACCTGCTGAGGCAGAAATTGTTTGGGGCGGTGGACAGGGTTGCCGTTGCGGAGCCGGGGGCCGAACGCTGGCTGTTGTTCCTGCCGGAGAACGAGTTTCATGAGATGGGACTTTTACTGGCGTACTGTCTGGTTCGGATATCCGGGCATCAGGCCGTGTATCTTGGGTGTAATGTTCCTTTTTCTTCGCTGCCGGCCGCCATTAAGCAGATCCAGCCTGATCGTCTGTTGTTGTTTACGGTGAATGCGGAGTTGCCGAGGCCTCTGGTTGGGTTCCTGAAGGATATGGATCTGGGGTTTCCGGGGAAAAAATCTATGTTGCGGGTAGGTCGGTGAGGCTGGGTGGTGGGGAGAATAGTGGTGGGGCGGAGAAACCGGGTGGTTTGGGGAAGGCGGGTGGTTATGGCTGGCGGAGGACGCAGTGGTTGGGGACGGTCGAGGAGCTAACCACGGTGCTTACGGAATCCGAACGTTGAAATATTTCGCCAGCGCTGTGGCGGCGATCTTTCCGGAGATGAGGGCGGGGGAACTCCGGGTCCTGGAACCGTCAGCTGGCCAGCATATACAAGATTGGGTAATTTTCTGTTGTGGATCTTTGGTTTGAGAAAGGCGGTCTGGCGAAGCGTATTTGCGAGGCCATAGGCATTGCCTTTAAAAGCCCCGTAGTCTTTTGTGAAGTCGCTGATGCAATAGCTTCGTTGGTAGTCGATATGGGGACGGATGTCTTCGCCGAGTTTGGATTGTATCCGGTCGGCCATTATCAGAAAGTATTTTTCGCGGGTCCCGGGGGTGTCTGGAAGGCCTGGGGCGATGGGCATGAGCAGGAAGAGGTTGTCGTGACCCGGCGGGGCCGCGGTGGGGTCTGAGGCGCTGGTGCGGCATACATAGAAATTGGGGTTGGCGGGCCACACTGGGGATTTGTAAATTTCGGAGACGTGTTCTTCGAGGTCCCCGTTAAAGAAAAGGGTATGGTGGAGGAGTGGAAATTGTTTACGCAGGCCGAGGTAGAAGACGAGGCAGGAGGGAGCGAAGGTCTTTTTGTCCCACCAGGTTGTTTTGTAGTTGCGGTATGGTTCGGGCAGCAGCGTCTGTTCTGTATGCCGGTAGTCGCCTGCGGCGACCAGGCCGTCGCAGGGGAAGGCCCCGTTATGTGTTTGGACCCCGGAGACGCGGCCGTTGGTGATCAGGATGGAGTTTACTTCGCTGGTATAGTGGATCCGCGCCCCTTTTTGTTCTGCCAGCCGGGCGATGCCTCCGGCTACGGCGCCGAATCCGCCCTGCGGATACCAGGTGCCCAGTCTGAGACCGGCATAATTCATCAGTGTATATAGTGCTGGAGTATTTGCCGCAGATGCGCCGAGGAAGAGGACGGGGAATTCCATGAGTGCGGTTAGGTGGGGATGTGAGAAGTTTTTCCTCACCTGGCGCCGGATGGTGGAGAAGAGTTGAAAACCTGCTGCGGCCCTCATTACTGGCGGGCGAAGCAATTCGGTGAAACTGATGCCCGGTGAATAGATGATATCGGCCATAGCGCGTTCGTACTTGAACTGCGCCTGTTCCATGAACCTGGCGAGTCGCCGGCCCGCACCGGGTTCGGTGTTCTCAAACAGCGCGCGGAGCGCGTTGAAGTCGTCGGGGATGATGAGGTTTTGCCGGGGTCCGAATACGATCTCAAATGCGGGGTCGAGCAGTCTTAGCTGATACCATTCGGATGTGACCGAGCCCAGGTCTTCGAAGAACCGGTCGAATACGTCGGGCATCCAGTACCATGAAGGTCCCGTATCAAATATGTATCCCGCTTCGGAGAACTGTCTTGCCCTGCCTCCCGGCGCGGCGTGTTGCTCAAAAACGTCCACTTCGAAACCGGCATTGGCGAGATAGGCTGCCGCGCTAAGGCCGGAGAAACCGGCGCCGATGACGGCTATCTTTTTGCGCTTAGTCATTGCCATGGAAGATACCGGAGTTGGCTGTAAATGTGATCGACTGTTAAAGTTATTTTGGCGGGGCGGCGGACAAAGTTGAACAAGTTCGCGGGTAAAGGAGGAAAGCCGATAAATTATGGGATGATGAATTTGTTCGACAGTATGAGCCGGCGCTGCGGACGTATCGTTACGGAATGTTACAGTACTTCTTTCGCTAGTTCCGTACGTCTTTTGCACCGGGACCTGAGGGAGGCGGTGTATACCATTTATGGTCTGGTTCGGGTGGCGGACGAGATCGTGGATACTTTTCATGAACATGATAAGAAGGAAATGCTTTGCGCGTTCAGGAGGGATACCTACGCGGCGATCTCGGATGGGATCAGTCTCAATCCAGTTCTTCACGGCTTTCAGCTGACGGTGAGGCATTACCGGATAGGTGTCGATCTGATCGAGGCTTTTTTCGACAGTATGGAAATGGATCTTTACGAAAAAAATTATGACTCCGCCGCGTATTTCAAATACATATCGGGCAGTGCCGAAGCTGTCGGACTGATGTGTCTGCGGGTATTTTGCGAGGGGATGAGGGTGTTTATGCGCAGCTGGAGCCATACGCCCGGAGTCTGGGGGCTGCCTTTCAGAAGGTGAATTTTCTTCGCGACCTGGGAGCCGACTATCGCAGACTGGAGCGAAGCTATTTTCCGGGAACCGGCGGAGGGCGCCTGTCGGAGATCGAAAAGCGGGCTATCGAAGCCGATATACTGGCTGATTTCCGGCATGCGGAGGAGGGGATAGTGCGGCTTCCCCATAAGGCCCGGCTTGGGGTCTATGTTGCCTACAAGTATTATGTTTCTCTCTTTAAAAAGATACAGACGATCGAACCTGCCAAAATACCGGAGGTGAGAATAAGAATTCCCAATTACAGGAAGTGGCTGATCCTTGTTGCAGCCGGTTTCCGATACAGAAATAAGTTGTTGTGATATGAATGCTTTTGGATATACCGTTGTTCTGGTACTCGTGTTCGTGGCGATGGAGGGTGTCACATGGTGCACGCATAAATTTGTGATGCATGGTTTTTTGTGGGTGCTTCATGAAGATCATCACCGGCCTGGAAAGGGTTTTTTCGAAAAGAACGATCTGTTCTTTCTAGTCTTTGCCGTTCCGAGTTTTCTGGCGATCCTTTGGGGGACGCTTGGGAGGCATTTTGCGCTGCAGGCGGCGGGGTTTGGCATCATGGCCTATGGAATGGCGTATTTTCTTGTGCATGATGTCGTCATTCATCGGAGGTTCAACTGGTTCTCCAGGTCGGATAACGGATATGTACGGGCGATACGTCTTGCGCATAAAATGCATCACAAGCATTTGGGAAAGGAGGATGGCGAGGCGTTTGGCCTGTTGTTCGTCGCCCGAAAATATCGGAAGAAGATAAAGAAAAACCGTGAGCATGCCTGAGTACGACTATTGCATTACCGGGGCGGGCTGCGCGGGGCTCAGTCTGCTGGTTCGTCTGCTGGCTGTGCCTTCGTTTCAGCAAAAGAAGATATTGCTGATCGAGCGCGATGATAAGTCGGCCAATGACAGGACCTGGTGTTTTTGGGAGAAGGGGGAAGGTTTTTTCGAGCAGATCGTTTTTCAGCGGTGGTCGACGTTGTGGTTCCATGGGCGTGAGCGGTCGCGGAGGATGGAGACGGCGCCGTTCGTGTATAAGATGATCCGTGGGATCGATTTTTACAATTTTTGTTTTGACAGGATACTTGGATTCGACAATGTCACCGTGAGGTCGGGCCGGGTGGAGCGTGTTGGCGCTGACGGCGGTGATGCATTTGCCGTGGTGGATGGCCGGACGATAACGGCGGGTCGGATCTTCAACAGTATTCCTTTTGGAGGGGCTCCGGCGAGTCCCCGTGACTGGCGGCTTTTGCAGCATTTTAAGGGGTGGATGATCCGGAGTCTCGAGACAGTGTTTGATGCGGGAGAGGCGACGATCATGGATTTCAGGACGTCGCAGGATGCGGGGGCGTGTTTTTTTATGTCCTGCCGGTAGGCGCGGACAGGGCGCTGGTGGAGTGTACGTATTTTTCGAAGGAAGAGCTGCCGGAGGCGGAGTATGACCGGCTGCTCGTAGGGTATATAAGCGGCGTATTGAAAATTCGGGACTTTGTTATTCTCGAATCTGAGAACGGGGTGATACCGATGACGACAGCTTCGCGTCCGAAGGAGGAGGGCGCCGTTTTTCATATTGGCGCCGCGGCGGGTTTGACGAAGCCGTCGAGCGGTTATACCTGGCAATTCATCCAGGAGGACTCGGCGTCGATCGTGGCGTCGTTGGTGCAGGATGGGATTCCTGCGCGGCCGGTGGTGAGCGGGAGGTTCAGGTGGTACGACCGGATACTGCTGAATGTGCTGGCGACGGGGAAGCTGACGGGGAGGAGGTGTTTTCCGCGTTGTTTTCGGGTGCCGGGCTTGCGGATGTGTTTGCGTTCCTGGATAATGCGAGTACGCTGTGGCAGGATCTGAAGATCATGGGTTCGTTGCCGAAGGGGCCGTTTGTGAGGGCGGCCGTCGGGGAGGTGATGGGGTGGAGGAAATAGTGAAAAGTTTTTGGTTATCTGCGGCTCACGGTGGTTTTGGAAGATTTTGTACCTTTCAAGGATATGAAATTTTTGTTTACGTGTTGTTTTGTTGTCTTTGCTTTGGGCGTGGCGGCGCAGGGGGCGTACAGGGTCCTTCGGTTCACGTCGGCGCATAATTGTTTTCCGGATACGGCCAGGGATCGGGGGCATGTGGATGGCGACGGGAAGAATCTTCCGCGGGAGGGCCATTATGACGATAGCTCGTTGCTGGCGGTGGTGCCGGCCGGGTTTCGGCCGGGGAAGGCTGTGGAACTGGTGTTCTGGTATCATGGGTGGCATAATAGCATCGATACGGCATTGCAGTTCTATGGGCTTGCGAGGCAGTTTGCCGCCTCGGGGCGGAATGGGGTGCTGGTGCTGGCGGAGGCGGCTAAGAATGCGGCGGATAGTTATGGGGTAAAATGAGGCAGGAGGGGATGTTTGGGTTGCTGGTTGGAGATGTGATGAAGGAATTAAGGAGTGCCGGTGTGGTGGGTTCAGATGCTGTGGCGGGGCGTATTGTGCTGGCGGGGCATAGTGGGGCTTATTCGGTGATCGACGATATTCTGGAGCATGGGGGCAGGGAGGTGAGTGAGGTGTTTTTATTCGATGCCTTGTACGGGAGGTTGGATGGGTTTACCCGATGGGCGGAGGATGGGAAGCATCATTTTGTGCATTGGTTTACGAATACCGGTTATGGTCCGGACAAGGTGAGTGATACGATGATGGAAAGGTTAAGGAAGGATGGGGTAGATTATGGGTTGGTGGAGGAAGGGACGGTAGATGGAGATGTGGTTAAAAAGAATAGGGTGTTGTTTGTGCATAGCTTGCGGGAGCATAATGTGATTATTAATGATCCGGATGATTTTGGGTTGTTGTTGGGGAAATGATCTTATGGTTCAAATAGAATGTCCATGGTCAGGTGGTTCTGGACTAAAGAGAGGGCGTATGTATTTTTGGTTAGGCCAAAGGTGGTGAACATAGTAAGGAAGGTTGCCTTTCGGGTTTTGGTTTGGTCTCGGAAAACAATGATTTTTTGTTTGAGCACGTCTGCGTATTTTTTGTCAATGGTGAATGTATCAACAGAGAATTTCATCTCAAACAAGTTGATGATCCTGTCACTTCGGTCGAGCACCAGATCGATTTGTGAGCCTCCCTGCACCCCGGTCCCGACCCAGGATGAAGCCGTCGATTGAATGCCGTCTATTCCCAATCCCTTTTTTATCTGTTGCAAATGGGCAAGGCATACTTGTTCGAATGCATACCCGGCCCAGGCATGTTGCTTTGGTGATCTTAGTCCGGCAAGCCAGTGATTTTCATCCAGTATTTCTTTCGGTTTAATGAACTTCAAATAAAACAGCGAATAGAAATCTATAAGCTGATATAGGCTGTTTTCTCTTTTTTGCCGTAGGAGTTGTATTTTCTGATGAAATTACTTTCTTCGAGTTCAGTCAGTATTTTTGTAATGGTGCCTCCAGTCGATGTTTTTACCGCGGCGATCAACTCATCCCGTGTTAACCCTTTAGCCTTTTTGCTGAGCGCTTCTATGATGGCTATATGGTGTTCTGATTTGTCAAATAGTGATTTGTATAGGGCTTCAAATTCATTAGAGAGTATTCCCCCAGATTGAAAACATAGTTTGTTGATATTTTGGGCAGCACTCATCGACGTATCCACCTGTTTAAGGTAGAACGGTATGCCGCCCATTACCATGTAAAGCTGAATCAATTGATACCTATCTGTGAAAGAGGCCGAACGGTTTTTGAAATACTCCTCGCATTCATGCAAGGTGAAGGGTTCGAGCTTTATTCGGTGGGTTACCCTGTTATATAGTCCTCCCTTGTTATGTATGAGCTTGTTGATCATCCAGGAAGCTGCCGAACCGCAGACGATCAGGATTATCGGAGCATCGTTGGCCAAATGTGAGGTTATGGAGGGAGATTTGGCTGATTATAAAATGTAAAGCGGGGACGAGGCAGGATGGGGATCAGGCTTCTTCGGAGTTTTGGAGGACGGGTTTGATGTCGATGATGGGGGTGCCGTCGATGGCTTCGAGGGGGCCGACTTTGAGGGAAGTGCCGTTGATCTCGAGGACGGTGACGCGATGGAGGCCGAGGGGGTTGGGGCGGTCGGGGCTGCGGGTGGCGAAGACGCCGGTGATGGGGTTGTTCTTATCGCCGCGGGGGTGAACGGCGAGGGTGTCGCGACTGGAAAGGTGGAACCAGGTGATGAGGATGATCTCGTCGCCTTTTTGGGTGCCGTCGAGTGCTGGGGCGAAGTTGGGGTTGATGGTGATCCAGGTGTCGGGAGCTCCTTCGTAGCCTTGTTTGGCGGCTTGTTCGCGTTGTTTTATGGGGGATTGGACGAAGCCGATCGGTTGGATGGTGTAGGTGGACATTAATTATTTTTTACCAGACCCGGCTTTGAGTTTGCGCACAAAGGAGAGGGGAACGCCAGCTAGCCCGGCAATTTTTTTGGCCGCGAAATCGGTGTTGGAAACCAGGGATCTTGCGACTTGCTCCCGACCTTCCTGAATGCCTTCTATCTTACCTTCCTGGATACCTTCTTCCTTACCTATCTGGACGCCCTCCTGGTATTTAATATCGGCTAGTTGTTCAAAATACCCCATCGTGTTCGTTTTTTCGAAGATTTCGTCAGTTCGAGTCATAAATTTACGATTTATTTCTGGTGAATAAAACAGGATGTGGTTGTTTGCAGGCGTGAACCAGGGAGGAAAGGGGAAGTGGAAGGTGAAGGTGAAGGGGAAGTGGAAGGTGAAGGTGAAGGTGAAGGGGAAAGGGAAGGTGAAGGGTCCATCGTGTGCCCCAAGGCACTATCTTTAGGGGATGATCTCATTTCTTGCGCGTCATGCCGCGGTGGATGTCCACTATCATCAGTGTTTTCAGATCGTTGTGAGTCTGAAGAATCCTGTCGACAGTGTGATAGATGGTGTGCTCCGTCGGGGGTTGTGCGGGTTTATTGTGAACCAGTATATCCATCATTCCTGCCGGGCAGAGGATAGTCCGGCACTGGTGTATTTTATCGATGCGGAGAGTTATCAGGGGTGGCAGCTGAAGCAGCTATTGGACGGGAGGGCGTTCGTGCCGATCGATTTTATTCCGGGGGTGGAGGATGAGGATATGGTTCGGTTTTCATCTGCCGTGCTGGAGAGGGTGTTGCGGGGGTCTGGGGGAGAGGGGGCTATGGATGGGCGGAATGGGGGGAAGCGGGTTATGGATGAGCGCGTTGCGGAGGCGCTGGCGTATATTGATGACCGACTGGACCAGTCGCTTGAGCTGGAGGAAGTGGCGGGGAAGGTGTTTTTGTCCAGTGAGCGGCTCCGGCATTTGTTCGTGCAGGAGGTGGGGGTAGCTTTTTCGCAGTATGTGTTATGGAAGCGGATGAAGAATGTTATCTATCAGGTGCTGCAGAAGGGTTTGCCGATGTCGGCGGCCTCGGTGCAGAGCGGGTTTACGGATCAGGCGCATTTTACGCGGATATTCAGGCGGACTTTTGGGGTCCCGGCCAAAGAAGTGCTCAAGAACAGCCGCTATGTACAATTCCTTACGCCATATGTTGAGGTAGTTTTGCCTTCATAAAATGATAGTCAAATGAAAGCAATTCAAATTCCCGCCTTTGGCGGGGTGGAAGTGTTGCGCCTGGTCGAAATCGAACGGCCGGCGCCAAAGGACGGAGAAGTTCTTATACAGGTGAAGGCGGCAGCGCTGAATCCGGTGGACAGTAAGATCAGGAATGGTTATTTAAAGGACATCATACCGCTGCCACTGCCGCTGGTGCCGGGATGGGAGGCCTCGGGGATCATTGTGCAGAGTCGGCTGAGCGGTTTTTCCGCCGGAGATGAAGTCGTTACGCGTGTGCCTTTTCAGCGTGGTGGCGGGTATGCGGAGTTTATGATCGCGGGAGAAGGAGAGGTGGTGAAGAAGCCATCGGGGCTGGGGTTTGTTGAAGCGGCTTCGCTGCCTATCGTGGCGGGAGCGGCGTATACCTTGTTATATGTTTTGGGTTCGGTGAAGGCTGGAGACCGGTTGTTTTTGCTGGGAGCCGGCGGATCGATCGGCTGGTATGCTGTGCAGATGGCAAAGAAACTTGGAGTGACGGTGATCGGTTCGGCTACGGGAGAAGATATAGACGCGTTGAGGGGTTTGGGGATCGATGAGGTGGTGGATTATAGCGTTGCCGGTTATCTGGATGGGGTTGGAGCTGTTGATCTGGCGCTCGATTTTGTGGGAGGTCGGGCGCAGGAGGCATTGATGGGTGTTGTGAAGAAGGGTGGACTGTTGTTGTCTACGGTGCATCCTCCTTCGGAGGAGAAGGCTGCGGCAGCAGGAATCAAGGCGTCGTTCGCGTCGACGGATCTGGATCGGAGTATTATGGAAACAGTGTTGGATTGGGCGGTGAAGGGAGTGATGAAAGTGCGGATAGGGAAGGTGTTGCCGCTGGAGCGCGCGGCGGAGGCGCTGCGGCTGATGGATGAGCGGAAAGTTGGCGGGAAGATCGTGTTGGTGGTCGACCAGAAGGTCAGCGGGAAGGCGTTTGGGGACCGGGCGGGGGAGCTGGCGTGAAAGCATAAGCCGAGCTGGCATCAGGTGTCGCTGAGGGACAGGATGATCCAGCAGGAGACGGAGCTCTGGTTTGCCGGGCGGATGAATGCGCGGAAGGCGTTGGCGCTGGAGGCCGGTCATGCGTCGCCGGTCTCTCATGGCGGTGTGGTGCCGGCCTTTATTCGTGAGGGTGCGGAATCTCTTTTCCAGCATCGGGGTGTTGCAGGTCGATGGCTGCGCCTGCGGCCTTGCTGAGCTCGGACGGCTTGTGGCTGTCGGTGTGGACCCAGACGCCTTTTTCCTTTCGGATGGAGATTCCGGGGAGGATCGCCTGGTTGTTGTGTCCGGGAATTCGGAAATTCCCAATAATATAATACGTCTCGGAATGGTGTTCCTGGACGTCGGCATCGAGGGTGATGTTCAGCCGCTCGGTATCGACCAGGAAATCGAACCGGATCTGGAAATTGGCGGTGATCATTTTACGGGTTTTTTCTACAAAAACCGATTATCAAACGTTGTGCCAGTTGGGTATTGTCAGGAAAGATTGACAAGTGGGGTGTGGTGGAGTTGCCCCAGTGGGGAGAGGGGATGGGGAGACGGGATGGACAAGGGATGGGAGGACGGGAAGGGGAGACGGGATGGAGACGGGATGGACACGGGATGGGGATGGGAGAGGGATGGGGAGACGGGATGGACACGGGATGGGGTGGGAGACGTAAGGGAGAGAGGACGGAAGGGATATTCGGAAGGTGGGGCTAGCGGGGACTGCAGCTGAGGAGTTTGCGAACGCCGGAGCGGAAGTCGAAGCGGGTGAGGGTGTAGGTGGTAAAGGTGGGGGAGCCTTCGGTGATTTTGATGTTGGTGTTGGTGGGGAGGTTGTGGAAGGTTTGGGTTTGGCCGGTGGCGGGCCAGGTGATCTCGGCCGTGGTGATGGTGGTGGCGGCGCCGACGCCGATGTGCTGGGAGAGGGGGTTGGAGCCGAAGCTGCCGCCGGAGTTGACGTCGCGGTAGACGGAGCGGGTGCTATTGTTTTCGGGGAAGGTGAGTTTGATCCGCGCGCCGATGGCGGCCTTGTTGGAAGTGGTGCCGGTGAGGGTAAGGTTTATCCAGTGATTTTTGTTTTGTCCGAGGTTGAGGTAGAGGGAATTCTCGAAGGCGTCGCCGGTGTAGGCGCCGCCCATCTTGATGTAGATATCTTCGTTGCCGTCGTTGTCGAGGTCGGCGAAGGAGACGCCGTGGCCTTTCTGGAGGTTGCCGACGCGGGCGGCGGTGGTGGCGTCGATGAAGCGTGTGCCGCCGATGTTACTGAATAATTTGTTGGGGACGGCGGAGGAGAGCTGGGGGTTTCCGGTGCCGAGGTAGAAGTCCAGATAGCCGTCGTTGTCGATGTCGCCGAAGTTGGAGCCCATGGCGAAGGCGATGCTGTTGAGGCCTGCGCTGGAGCTGACGTCTTCGAAGGTGCCGTCGTGTTTGTTCCGGAATAAGAAGATCTTTCCTGCGTTGCCGATGGGCTGCTGTATGGCTTCGGCGGCAGCATAATAGGAAAGGGACTGGGTGAACGCGTAGCCGCATACGAGGATGTCGGGCCAGCCGTCGTTGTCGTAGTCCCAGAACCAGGTGGGGAAGGTTCGGGTCGTGTTGTGGGTCAGGCCGGCGGATTCGCTGACGTCCTGGAATTTGACGGGGCCCCCTTTGGGAGTGAGGTTCCTGAGGAGGATCTTGTTGCCGTTGAGGGTCGAAAGAAAGATATCCGTTCGGCCGTCGTTGTCATAGTCGGCGGAGGTGACTCCCTTTACGAATTTGACGATGTTGCAGCCGGCCGACGCGGCGGTTTCGGTGAAGGTGCCGTTCTTATTGTTGATGAACAGCTGGCAGGGATGGGGTTCTTCGCCGGGAGTGGTCTCGTTGCCGATGAAGACGTCGAGCCAGCCGTCGTTGTTGAAGTCGGCCCAGGCGGCGGTCTGCGAGGGATGAAAAGAAAGCAATCCGCTTTGTCTGGTCACGTCGGTGAACGTGCCGTCGCCGTTGTTGCGTAGCAGCGAGTTGGGGTTCTTTCCAAATTTTCCTTTCCATCCTCCTCTCAGGACGAAGATGTCCTTATAGCCGTCATTGTTGTAGTCCGTCTGTTCGATGTGGAGCCCGCCGGTGAGGTAGCCGAGGCCGGAAGAATCCGAGACGTCGGTGAAGCTGCCGTCCCTGTTGTTGCGGTAGTAGCGCATGGGTTCGGTAAGGGACCAGCTGCTCATGACGATATCGGGGTAACCGTCGTTGTTGAAGTCGTCGACGATGGTTCCGCCGGCGATGCATTTGTAGTTGACGCCGATGTTCATGGCCACGTTGACAAAGGGGTGTACGAGGTGGGCGGTGTCTTCGTCCCTGACCTTTAAAAGGAGCTGGGGCGGGACTTCGGAGGGATAGCCTGCCGTGCTCATATAGGCGACGTTGAGGAGCCATCGGGATTCGAGGTCGGAAGGGTTGTTTGTCAGTATGGCCTTGTAGAGTTCGATGGCTTTTTCGGCGCCGGTCTTGTCGCGGTGGACGCCGGTGCCGGAAATGGGGTAGATGCAGGATTCGGCCGCGTGGTTGTTGATGCAGTTGGTGCGGTCGCCCGGGCGGAGCCAGGCGAGGGCGAGGTCTTTCGTGATCCGTTGTCTTTGTTCGGATTCGGCGAGGGGAAGTTTGCCGAGCAGGTCCTTGTAGATGTCGATGGCTTTTTGTTCCTGTCCCAGCTGCTGGAAGGCGTTGGCTTTGCGAATGAGGGCGGGTGTGAGGGTATAGGGATTGGAGGTGTTTTTTATGATGGAGTCGCAGTATTCGATCATCGCGTCTGGGGAGAAGGGGTTGTCGTGGTTGTGGTCGAAGGCGGCGGCCGTCTTCAGCAGGTCGATCATGTCCTGATTGGGAAGGGGTTTGCTTTTACAGGCGGCGAGGAGGAGCATAATATATAGAAAGACGGGGCGCATGTTAGTGTTTTTGTTTTGGAGGGTTGATGCGGAATGCGCGCAGGCTGTCGTCGTTGGCTGCGGCGAGGATGATCTTTTCGCCTTTGGCCAGCCGGATCAGCGCCAGGTCTTTTATGTCGCCGTGGAGCAGGAATCCGGTGGTGGTCGGGGATGCGTAGACGAATTGTTTGCCGGGGCCGCCGTGGAGGAAGCAGCCGTAGGAGGCATCGTACCGGCCGGTGATGGGGTCGGTCTGGTAGTCGTTGCCTGCCAAAAGGAGGTCTTTGGATCCGTCGCCGTCGATGTCGTCGCAGATGATGGCGTTGACGGGAGCGAACTGGGCCTGGACGGGGAGGGGATGTTTGATGAATTTGCCGTTGCCGGTGTTTTCGAGCCAGCAGCTGCTGGTCTCGTCACAGTAGAAGTTGGCGGTGCTGGATTTGGATTTGCCGGGGAAGATATCGGCAAAGCCGGCCTTTGCGTAGTCTTCGTATAAAAGGAATCTCTTCTTAACCGCCGGAACCTGACCTGCCAGCTGGCTGCGGCTGTAGGCAGGATAAGATCTTCTGGAGCCGTCCTGGTCCTTTATATAGTAGAACATGACGGGGTCGATGATGCCGTTGCCGTCGATGTCGGCGGCGAATAGTTCCATCGGTGTGGATGGGGTGGTATGGTAGTCGCAGTTGATACCAAGGTTGCCGGCCACGAGGTCGGGGTCGCCGTCGCCGTCGACGTCCGCGGCGATCAGGCTTCGCCACATGCCGTGCATATTGGGCGGGCTTGTGGAGTCGGTGACTTCGTGGAGCTGGCCGTGGTCGTTGAGGAAGAATCGTATGGGCATCCATTCGCCGGCGATGACGAGGTCGGGTTGTTTGTCGTTGTTGAAATCGGTCCAGACGGCCGCGGTCAGCATGCCGGGTTTTTCGAGGGCGGGGCAGGACTGTGCCGTGATGTCTGTGAAGTGGCCGTGGTCGTTGCGGAGAATATAGCTACGGGGAGGGAGTGGATATTGTCGAGATACGCGGCCTCCGATGAAGAGGTCGGGGTCGCAGTCGCCGTCGATGTCGGCGACTGCAATGCAGCCGGCGATGGTTCTTATGGCGTCGGGTATGGCGTCGACGCTGCGGGTGAAGCTGGCCCTTGCCGTCGTTGATGTAGAGGCGTGGTTGATAGTAGGGGGAGCCGTCGTCGTACTGGTAGCCGCCGCCGGTGACGAGCAGGTCGGAGTCGCCGTCGCCGTCGGCGTCGAATAAGATGGAGTTCATGTCCTCTTCCAACTTTATACTATCGACGAGGGGTCTGGATTTGAAGGCCTGGTCTTTTTGCTGGGAGAAGAGCTGGCCGGAGAAATTGAAGGCTCCGCCGACGAAGAAGTCGGTGAGACCGTCGTTGTCGATATCGCCGGTAGTGATGAAGGGGCCGAGCTGGGAGTACTTATGGGGCAGGAGGCGCTGGAGCGCAAAGTCGTTGATGGAGTTCTCGTGGTGTCGCCAGGCGAGGGCTTTTTCGGTGGTGACTTCGGAGAAAAGGCGCGGGGTGTCGGGGACGGCCCTGGGCTGCGGGGTAGCGGCGTTTTGCCAGGAAAGTGTGAGGAGGGTATCGGCGGGGATATTGGTGAGGGTCTGTGTTTTGTTGTCGGGCCAGGTGATGGTGAGGGAGTCGACGCGGTTGCTGTTGCCGAGGCCGAAGAGGAGTTGCTGGTCGACGCAGGAGAAGTAGCCGCGGACGGGGTTCTGCTCCTGCATTTGCAGGTGCCCGTCGGTGTAGATGCCAACCTTCGCGCCGAAGCCGTGGTTGTTGGCGTTGTCGCCTTTTAGTTGCAGGCGCAGGTAGTGGTGGTCCGTGGGTTTTCCTTTTGTGAGAGTATTGTTGATAAAGACGAAGGCTTCCTTGTCGATGTTGTTGACGATAAGGTCGAGGTCGCCGTCGTTGTCGAGGTCGGCGTAGGCGGCGCCGTTGGACATGGCCGGTTCGTCGATGCCGGATTCGGCGGATGCGTCGGTAAAGGAATAGTTGCCGTGGTTGAGGTAGAGGTAGTTGGGGAGGTTGACGTGGTTGAGTTCGGCGAGCCGTTTGCGGATGAGGGACTCCTGTTCCGCGCGTATCTTGTTGCTGCCGAAAATTTTGCTGCTGAACTCGAGGAAGTCGGCGTTGATGAAGTCGCGGCCGATGCCGTTGGTAACGTGGATGTCTTTATAGCCGTCGTTGTCGAGGTCGGCGATGAGTACGCTCCATGACCAGTCGGTGGCCTGGATGCCCGCGACCTGTCCGATCTCGCTGAAGCAGGGGATGCTGGTGTCGCCGGACCTGATGCAGCCGTTGTTGAGCTGGAGCATGTTTCGCATGAACTCGGGTTCGTAGCCCATGTCGCGTTCGGCCTGGTAGCGGTCGTAGTTCATGAAGAAGAAGGATTCTTTCCGGCGCCGGTTGTATTCGGGCAGCATGTCGAGGGTGATGATATCCGGGCGGCCGTCGTTGTCGATATCGGCGGCGTCGGAGCCCATGCTGGAGTAAGACTGGTGGCGCAGCGAGCGGCTGATGCAGTTGGTGAAGGTGCCGTTCTTGCAGTTGAGCCAGAGGTCGTCGTTGGAGAGGAAGTCGTTGGCGACGTAGATGTCGGGCCAGCCGTCGTTGTTGAAGTCGCTTACGGTGGTGCCGAGGCCGTAGCCGTCTTCTTTTATGCCGGCCTGTATGGTAACGTCGGTGAATATGGGGTGGCCTTTCGATGCCGAGTAGCCGTCGTTGCGGTAGAGGCGGTCGTTGGCCGGCGAGCTGCCGCTGCGGTTGCGGGGGATGACGGAGTTGGTGTGTGTGCCGATGAGGTAGGTGGTGAGGTACATGTCGAGGTCGCCGTCCTTGTCGTAGTCGAGGAAGCTGGCCTGGGTGGAGTATCCGGAGAAGGCGAGTCCGTAGTCTTCGGCTTCCTCTTTGAAGGTGAGGTCGTGCTGGTTGATGAAGAGGAGGTTTTTGGCGGGGTGGGCCAGTGTCTTTGCCGAGGACGCAGACGTAGATGTCGTCATAGCCGTCGTTGTTGATGTCGACGATGCTGACGCCGGTGGCCCAGACGCTGGTCGTGATACCTGCTTTTTCCGTGATGTCGTCGAATTTGTTGTCGCCTTTGTTGATATAGAGGCGGCAGGTGGACTGGTTGGCGGTGAAGAAGATGTCTTTTAGTCCATCGTTGTTGAAGTCGCCGATGCCGACGCCGCCTCCCATATAGCCGAATTCGTTGATGAAGGAGGCGGAGGAGTCGGTCTCGTTGAGGTCGTTGCGGAAATGGATGCCCGATTCGTCGGGCTGCAATTTTGTAAAGAGAGTGTTCTTCTGTTGGCGGTTGCAGGCTGCGAGAAAGAGGAGTAGCATGCATAGGCGGGCATATGGACAAGCGCTTAATTGCATAATTGCATGGGCAAGATAGAAAAAAGAGGCTAAGTGTAGCCTCTTTTTTCCGGTAGTTGATTGAATTTATTTGATCAGCGGGTTGGCGGATGTTTCGCCGGCAGGGACGGGAAAGAAAGCGATCTGTCCTGGTTTCGGATCCGGTCTGAGGGAGGGATAGTAGCCCTTTTTCCTCCATCTTAGGATGTCGATATTGTTGACCTCTTCTCCGGCCAGTTCGACGGCTCTTTCGTGCATGACGGCTTTGATGGCGTCGTCGTGGTTGGCCGGCGCTACGGGCGGCATTTGGACGCTTGCGCGGGTGGTGCGTACTTCGTTGATATAGCTGGCTGCCTTGGCTGGGGTACCGACCTCGGCTTCGCATTCGGCGAGCATAAGTAGGACTTCGTCATAGCGCATGATGCGTTGGTTGATGCCGTCGGGGTGGAAGCCGTCGTCTGTCCAGTCGAGGATGGAATATTTGCGGTAGACACGTTTTTGTTTGACGCCGTTGTGGGTGCTCTGGGCGACGTTCATTCCTTTTTCGGTCAGCACCTTGCCTACCTGGGTGCTGCGGGCGGTCATGATGCTGTCGCCGGATTCGTAGAAGGTGAATTTGTATCGGGGGTCGCCGGGCTCGAACTCGTTGAGGATAGCGTCGGACGGGACGACGTTACCCCAGACGATGCCGTATTCCTGGCTGCGCATGGTGCTACCTTCGGCCGTGGCGCCTTCGCCGGTGTAGCCCCAGTTGAAATCGTTGTCGCCTTTGTCGACGAATACGATCTCGAAGATGGTTTCGGGGTTGAATTCGTGTCCGCTGGTAAAGACCTTGTCCCCTAATTTAACGTCGCCGTCAAAGTTATCGAGAAAGTTGTCGACCAGCGTGTATTTGCCGTAGAGATTGAGCAGGGCTGTCTTTGCGGCTGCGTAGTCGCCTTTTTGCATGTTTACTTTGCCGAGCAGGAAGTTGGCAGCGTCGCTGGTGGCGCGGCCGTCCTTGGAGTGGCCGGTGGGTAGTTTGGCGGCGGCGTCGGTGAGGTCGGCGATGATCTGGGTGTAGACGTCGGCGGCCGGCGATTTGGCCTTGAAGCCGTCGGTCGTCGTGTCGGGGGCGGTGTAGAGCGGGACGTCGCCCCACATTGATACGAGCTCGAAATAGGCCCACGCTCTGAGGAACTTGGCTTCACCGACGATGACATCCCTCGCGGCCGGGTCATCGTTGACGGCGGGACCTCTTGAAATGACGAGGTTGGCCCTGCTGATCATCTGGTAGGTGCCGGACCAGACACTGGACATGACGGAATTGGACGGTGCGGGTGAGGGTTGTTTCAGCAGCTCTGCGCGGGGCGCTTCGAGCTGGGCGCCGCCAGGGGCAGTCTCACCGCCGCGCATGTCGTGGGTAAAGAACCACTCGCGACCGCCCAAATTTCCTGCGCGCATGCTGGAATAGGCGGCGTTCACCCCGTTGCGGAGCTCGGCGGCCGTCTTGAAATAGCTGTCGGTAGTCGGGTTATTCTGGTCGAATGTGTTCAATCGTTTATTACAGGCGATCACGACGGCTGTGCCGGTGATGATTACCGCGATCGCTATATTGATATTTCGCCTCATACTTGTTGCTTTTTAAAGTTTATTAAAAGTTCGCCTGGATACCTACCTGGTAGGCTTTTGGTTGCGGATAGACGGCTGCGTCGATACCGTTGGTCAGTGAGGACGTATTGATGGTCCGGTTGCCGACTTCGGGGTCGTATCCTGTGTATTTGGTAAAGGTCAGGACGTTTTGTGCCGAGACGTATAGTCTGACGCCTCTGATTACGCCCTTCGCCGTTGTCTGGAGCCATTTATCCGGAACGGTATAACCGATCATGACGTTTTTCAGGCGGAGGTAGGAACCGTCTTCCAGGAAGCGGTTGGAGGGGCGTGCGTTCTGGTTGGGGTCGGAGGATATGGCGCGGGGAACGTCGGTATTAGTATGGTCGGGGCGCCAGGCGTCCAGCACTCTTGTGCTCGCGTTGAAGAAGCGGACCATGCCTTCGGAGATCGTACGGGTGGCGTTGTAGATCTTGTTACCCTGTACGCCCTGGAAGAAGACCGAGGCGTCGAAGCCCTTATAGTTGGCGCCGAGGTTGAAGGCGTACGTGAATTTGGGGATAAATGATCCCAAAAAGACGCGGTCGTCGTTGGTGATCGTGTCGTCGCCGTTGATGTCCTTGAATTTAATGTCGCCGGGGGCGGCAGAGGCTTGTTTGGCGTGTTTTCTGCACGTCGGCGGCGCTCTGGAAGATGCCTTCCGTCTGCCAGCCGAAGAAGGATTGTATGGGGTGGCCCACGGCGGTGTTGGTGACCTTGTAGCCTTCGCTGAGGTCTGCGTCGTCGCCCGCCTCGATGTTGGGGACGGAGCCGGCCAGCCGGGTGACCTTGTTGGTGATAAAGGTGATATTGGCGCTGGCGTTCCATTTGAAGTCGCCGGTCCTTTTGTTATAACCTGCCTGGAGCTCGAAGCCGTTGTTGCTCATGGAACCTACGTTGACCGGTACGTTGCTGGTCAGGAAGCCGAGTGAGGGGGGCAGCGGAAAGCCGGAGGATCAGGTTGTCCGTCTTGCGCCGGAAGTATTCGGCGGAGACCGTGACCGAGTTGCCGAGCAGGCCGAGGTCGACCCCGAAGTTCAGCTGCTTGGTGGTTTCCCATTCGATGTTGGGGTTGGCGAGCGCCTGGATCGATGAGGCGGGGCCGCTGGTGAATACGTTCCCGAAGGGGTAATAGGCGCTGCTCGCGTTGACGACTTGCTGCCAGGGGTGTACGAGTTGGGAGGGACCGAGGTGATCAGGAAGCCGTTGAGACCGGTGAGGCCGTATCCTGCGCGCAGCTTCAACTCGGAGACGGTCGGTTGCGACTGCATGAACTTCTCCTGGTCGATGCGCCAGCCGACGCTTGCGGAGGGGAAGGTCGCCCATCTCTTATTGGGCGCCCAGATGGAGAGGCCGTCCCTGCGGATAGCGCCGCTGAGGAGATATTTGCCTTTATAGTCGTAGTTGAGGCGGCCGACGTAGGAGATAAGGTTACCCTCGTTCTTTAGCGTTTGAACGGAGACGTTGGACGCGTTGTTGAGTGTTTTGAGGTTGTTGGAGGCCTGGTAACCGCTGGCGTTCTCATTGCGCGTCTTTTGCTGGAGGTATTCGTAGACGCCGACGACGTTGATGTGGTGGTCGCCGAAGGTCTTGTCGAATGTCAGCTGTTGGGTATACACCTGGACGGTATTGACGGTGCGGTTGTTGGTGATCTTGGCCAGGATCGCGCTGCTGCCGGCGACGGTGCCGCTGTCGTTGAAGATGGGAAAGAAGCGGTAGTCGAGGCCGTTGGCGTAGTCGATGCCCACGGTGGAGCGGTACTTCAGCCACCGTGTAAAGGCGACCTCGGCGTAGGCCGTGCCGAGGATCTTGAGTGTATTCCTGTTACCCGGGTTATTTACTTTGGCGTTTTCGATCGGGTTGGTCGGGTCTCCCCCGTCGAGCACCGTGTTCACGCCTCTATAGCCGTCGGAGGTAGTGGGATCATAGACGGGCATGTGGGGCATCATGCGGATGACGTTGACCAGGTTGGTCCGGGAGCCGGCCTCGTTGTTGTCGTAGTCCTGGTCGCCGTTGGCGATGTAGAGGTTCTCGCCGAAGCTGAATGCTTTGGAGATGTTGTGTTCGGAGTTGAGCCGGAAATTAAAGCGTTTGTAGGCTACGGTCGGGGATGTCCCGGTCTGGTCGAAGTAGCCGAAGGACGCGTAGAATCGGGACATATCGTTGCCGCCGCTGAGGCCGATGTTGTGCTGGGTCATGACGCCAGTCTTAAAATAGGCGTCCTGCCAGTTGGTATTGGTCTGACCGTAGGTCTGCGTCGCGCCTTTGTATATGGGGGTGTTGACCCAGGGGGGAGCAGCCTATCGACGTTGCTGCCTCTATAGGCGATTGCATACTGCTGGAACTGTGCGGTGTTGAGGAGGCTGAGTCTTTTGGTTACGTTCTGGATGCCGACATAGGAGTCGATGGTGACTCTCATCTTGCCACCCCTTGTGCCTTTTTTGGTGGTGATTATGATGACACCGTTGGTGGCTCTCGAGCCGTAGATAGCTGCTGCGGAGGCGTCTTTTAGGACGTCGACGTTCTCGATGTCCCGGGTGTCGATGGTGGAAAGGTCACCGGTCGGTAGGCCGTCTATGACATACAGGGGATTTGCGGAATAGGAAATAGAGCTTACGCCCCGGATGCGGACGATGGGGTCGGTGCCGGGGCTACCGTTGTTGGTCACCTGCAGGCCGGGGACGCGTCCCTGGAGGGCCTGGGAAATGCTGGCAACAGGTAGTTCGCGGACCGTCTTGCTGTTGACGCTGGAGATGGCGCCGGTCACGTTGGCGCGTTTCTGTGTACCGTAGCCGATGACGATGACCTCTTCTACCGTGCTCAGATGCTGCTGGAGCTGGAGGTTGAGATAGGTGTCGGCTGAAGCGAGTTTCTGTGAGATCGACTGGAAACCTACCATGGAGATCTCGAGGACGTCGCCTGCTTTTGCGGAGATCGAGAATTCTCCCTGTGCGTTGGTGGAGGCTCCGCGTGACGCGCCTTTAATGGTCACGGATGCTCCGCTGAGAGGTGCGCCGTTGGCGTCAGAGACCTTGCCTTTGAAGGTGGTCTGGGCTAGTAAGGCGGATGAAAATAGCAGGCAAACGAGAAGGAATAGGCAGCCCTTTGCTCGTCGGGCGAGGCCTTGTTGGAAATTTCTCATAGACAAACAATTAGTGATTAGTTGAAAATGAAATCGGTTGAAATCGGTTAAATTCTTGCATGAATATAAAAAAATATCAATTCAACCGATTGCAATTTGTCGCTCCGGCAGGCTTAAAGTATCCCGTGGGGGCATGAGACGCGGTTTTGTTAATTATTGGTTAACAACCGATTAAGAAGAAGATTCGTCCTTTTGGGGTTGCTAAAATTTGCAAAAAAGTACAATTAAAGGATAAAAATGTATGTGCGGAAGATAAAAATGTATCAGCGGGTGGAGGGTCCTCCGGAACTACCGCGAACGATCAGCCGTGTCGTCAGTGTCCTTTCCTCGGTAGTGTAGTTGCCTGGTCCTTTTTCTACCTGTTCGAGGAGCATCTGCATGGCGATCCGTCCCATTTCGCCGACGGGCTGTTTGACTGTTGTGAGTTGCGGGTCGATGATGGAAGAGATGGGGTCGTCGCTGAATCCGACGAGGCCGAGTTCGGTGGGGACGCGGATGTCTCTTTCCCTTGCGTAGAGGAGCACCTGTATGGCGGCGGGGTCGTTGAGGCAGAAGATGGCGTCGGGGCGTTCGGGGAGGTCGAAGAGTTGTGCGGCGCTGTTGCGTGCGTTGAAGGGCTGCAGGTCGTAGGGTACGATGAGTTCTTCGAGGACTGGAAGGCCGTGGCGCCGGAGTGCGTCGCGGTAGCCGTTGAGGCGGTTCTGGCTGAGGGCGGAGGTTGGGCGGGCCGCCGATGTGGGCGATGCGGCGGTAGCCTTTTTCGATGAGGTGTTCGACGGCGGAGAATGCGCCTTCGTAGTCGTTTACGTAGACGCGTGAGGTGTCGATCGCTGTACAGACCCGGTTGAAGAAAACGACGGGTATGCCGTGGCGGCCGAATACGCGGAAGCTGGTCGAAGTCTTCGGTCTCGCGTGTCATGGAGATGAGGACGCCGTCGACGCGGCTGGCGAGTAGTGCGCGGGTATTGGCGATCTCGGTATCGACGGATTCCTGCGACTGGCAGATCATGACGGTATAACCGGCCGCGGAGGCGATCTCCTCGGGCACCGATGATCACGGTGGGGAAGAAGGAGTTCATGAATTCGGGAACGATAATGCCGATGGTAAAGGTCTTGCTGCGGACGAGGGATTTTGCGAGAAGGTTGGGCTGGTAGTCGAGCCGGCTGGCCATTTCGAGGACGGCGGCGCGGGTCTCTTCTCTTATATCCTTGTGGCCCTGGAGTGCCCGCGATACGGTGGACTTGGAGATGTTGAGCGCGCGGGCGATGTCGAGGATGGTCGCGCTGTGGTGGGACGTCGCGCCCACGGGGGTGTCGCTTTCCTGTTCGGAAGGCAATGAAAAATAGATGCGGCAGTCCTTGCAATAGTATCGCTGTTTGCCGTGCACGACACCGGACTTGGTGATCGCGTGCACTTCTCCACACTTAATACATCGGATCATACGGGTCAAATTTCAGGGATCACCTATCGGGAACGATTGCGGTATCGTTCCCGGTAGATTTGCTTGATTAAAAATCAGTTGCGCTGTTCGGGATGTACCATGAATGCCCTAAAATTACATCTGTATAACGCACGGTTGCAATTTCATTAATCAAAATCAAAACTAGCTTGCTGTATGAGTAAAAGATTGCTGGCTATCGCTCTGCTGCTATTCCTTCTCTCCGCGCTGCGGTCCTTTTCACAGGACCGGGCGCTCACCCTCCACGGTAGGGTCACCGACGACCATGGTAGTCCGCTGAACGGCGCCAGCGTGACGGTCAGGGGCACCGGTAACGGGGCATCGACCGATAGCAAAGGTGAATTTACCATAAAAAATCTGAGGTCCAACGCCGTACTGGTCATTTCCTTTCAGGGCTATAAAACAGCGACGGTCGACGTGCAGGGGCGCGGGTCGGTGGAGATCGCGCTGGAGACGGGGTCGCGTCAGCTGGATGATGTGGTGATCGTCGGATATGGCACCCAGCGGAGGGTCGCCACGACGGGTTCGATCGCGTCGGTCAAGCCGGGCGAGATCACTCAGACGCCGGTGACCAATGTCGCGCAGGGCATTCAGGCGCGGGTATCTGGCGTACAGGTGACGCAAAACTCGGCGGCCCCGGGCGGCAATATCAGCGTCCGGATCCGCGGGATCAACTCGATCAACGGGACGTCCGAGCCGTTGTACGTAGTGGACGGTCTTCAGATCTCGAACGGCGGGGGCGTCAACGACGTCAGTCCGCTGGCTTCGATCAACCCGGAGGATATCGAGTCGGTGGATATACTGAAGGACGCGAGTGCGACGGCTATTTATGGGGCGCGGGGGTCAAATGGGGTAGTGCTCATTACGACGAAGAGGGGTCGCAACGGTGAGAGCCGGGTGGCGTATAATGGCTATTATGGGCAGCAGAAGGTCACGAAGACGATCGGTATGATGAATGCGGCGCAGTTCGCAGACCTGGAGAACCAGACCTATAATAATCATCTTTTCCCCGACCCGGCGAGTCTGGGTAAGGGGACGGACTGGCAGAAGCTGATCTTCCGGCAGGCGCCGATGCAGAGTCACAATCTTTCCGTGTCGGGTGGTTCGGAGAAGACGCAGATGGCGATCTCCTTTAATTATTTCAACCAGGACGGGGTGATCATCAGCAATAATTTCAAGCGGTATTCGCTGCATGCGAATATCGATCACCGCGTGAATGACCGGATCAAGACAGGCGCGACCATTTTCGGGGTATACAATATCAACAATGCCATTCCAACGGGTAATACCAGTATGGATGCGGGTGTCGTGACGCAGAGTATCCTGGGCGCGGCGCTTGGTGCGCCGCCGACGCTGGCGCCCTATAAGAGCGACGGGTCGGTGTATCCGTTCGGCGACCAGTTCAACGGGGTGTACAGGGAAGAAGTGAATCCCATCGGTCTGTCGAGGGTGCTGAATCAGACGGCGCTGAAGCGGATGCTGGCGAATGTGTACGGCGAAGCGACGCTGGCGAAGGGGCTGACCTACCGGGCGTCGTTTAGCATCGACCAGCAGGCTACGCTGTTCGACTCGTATTCGCCTATTTCTATTCTGAACAGCAGTGATGTGAATGCGACGTCGGGGTCGGCCACGAAGACGAATACCAATTATACTTTGCTGCTGCACGAGAGTCAGGTGACGTATTCGCGGAAATTCAACGAGCACTCGCTGAAGCTGACGGGGGTGTTTGCGACGCAGGACGTGCTGCAGAATTCGAATTCGATCACGGCGCAGGGATTTCCCAACGATGCGACGCGGAACGAGGCGCTGCAGCTGGCGCAGAATTTCCATGCGTCGAGCAGCAGGAGCAAGGAGCGGCTGGACTCGTATATGGGCAGGGTCAACTATGGTTTCAGGGACAAGTATTTTCTGGATGTGGTAGCGCGTGTGGATGGGGACAGTAAGTTCGGTACGGATCACAAGTATGGTTTTTTTCCGGCTGCTTCGGCTGCGTGGAGGATCATCGAAGAGGGTTTTATGAAAGGGGTGGATTTTTTGAGTGATCTGAAGCTGAGGGGCAGCTATGGGCTGACGGGTAATGCGGGTGCTATCAGCCCCTATTATTCGCTGGCAACGGTGGGTTCGAACGGGAGCTATGAGTTCAATACCACGTACACTACGGGTATCAGTCCGAACGGGATCTCCAATCCTTCGCTGAAATGGGAGAGCTCGCTGCAGGCGGATATCGGTCTGGACGTTGGGCTGTTCAATAACCGGGTCAGTCTTGTGGCGGACGTGTATCACAAGAAGACGAAGAATCTTCTCTATGTAAAGGCGATGCCGATCTCGTCGGGGTATACGACCATCACGGGGAATTTTGCGAGTCTGGAGAATAAGGGTCTGGAGCTGGCAACGAATGTGAAGATCCTCGAGGGGCCCGTGAACTGGGATGTCTCGGCGAATATCAGCTGGAATCGCAACAAGGTGCTGGCGCTGGACGGCATTACCTCTGAAACCTTTGTCAACAGTTATTCGCTGCTGAAGGTAGGGCAGCCGCTGGGTGTGTTCAAGACCTATGTCTTTAACGGGCTTTATCAGACGGGGGAGACGGTGTTGCCGGGTTCGGGGAGTCAGACGGGTGGCGTGAAGGTGGCGGACCTGAACCATGACGGGCAGATCACGGCGGCGGACCAGCAGATAACGGGCAATCCCAATCCGTCTTATATCTTCGGATTTGCGACGAATCTGAAGTATAAGAAATTCGATCTGGGTGTGTTCTTTGCGGGTTCGCAGGGAAACAAGATCTACAATCTGAGCCGGTATACGTTCGAGAACCCGCTGGGGCACAGGAATGTATTTGCGGCGCTTGTAAACCGGTGGTCGCCGACGAATCCGAGCAATTCCTATATCATTCCGCTGCAGGGCGGCCGGTTGCCGGTGTCGGACCGTTTTGTCGAGGACGGCAGTTATATCCGGTGTAAGAATATCACGGTGGGGTATACGCTGCCGGCGATAAAGGGGATCCATAGTATCCGGCTGTATGCGAGTGTGAACAATGTTTTTGTGATTACGAAGTATAGCGGGTTCGATCCCGAGGTGAACAGCTATGGGAACTCCAATACGCAGATCGGTATTGATAATCTCGTGTATCCGGCTGCGCGGTCTTTCCTCGGCGGGTTACAGGTAAATTTTTAGGATCAAATCAAAACAAGCTCAATGAAAAAATATAGTATATATCCATTCGTGTTGTTGCTGTTATCTGCGGTGGGGTGCAGCAAACTGAAGGAGACGCCCTATTCGTCGATCTATACGGACAATTTCTATAAAACGGCTTCCGATGCGGAGGCGGCGCTGGTATCGGCTTACAGCCCGCTGGCGGATCTGGGCAGCGGCCCAGCGCTGACGCTGTGCGGCGATTTCAGTGCGGACCAGGTATATCCTCGTCCGGTGGTAGGGCGGAATACGCTGACGCTGTTCAACTATGACCCGAACTATACGACGCAGAAGAGTTACTCGAGGTTGTTCGAGTCGCCGCAGCAGATCTGGATCTCCTGTTATTCCGGGATCGAGAACGCCAACTGGGTCATATTGAAGGTACCGAGTACGACTATGGATGCGGGAAGGAAGGGGCAGATATTGGCGGAGGCGTATTTTCTGCGGGCGTTCTATCACTGGTTCCTGACGAAGAATTTCAATCAGGTGGTGGTGAAGACGGCGCCGAGTACGGATCTTAGCGTGGCGTTCGTGGGGAAGAGCCCTGCGGCGGATGTGTATAAACAAGTCTATAGCGATCTGGACAAGGCGATCGCGGGGTTGCCGGACTATAGTACGACGATCGTCAAGGGGCGGCCTTCGAAGCAGGTGGCGCAGGCGTTGTATGCGAAGGCGGCGCTTTATAACGGGGACTGGGCGACTGCGCTGGCTATGGCGCAGGCGGTGCTGGGTTCGGGGAAATATTCGCTGATGGCGAATGTGCTGGATGTCTATGACGTGAGCAAGAAGGACGCTGCGCGGGCGGAGAATATGTGGGCTTTCGAGTCGGACAGGACGACGCCGGGGCGGAGCGGTCAGATCATGGGGTTGTACGGGCCGAAGAACAGCGATGGTCCGGCGTACGGGAAGCAGACGTTCGGGAGCATTTTTGCGTACCCGGGGTTCTTTGCGTCGTTCGGTGCGACTGACAAGCGGAGGCAGCTGCTGGATACGCAGTATGTCAATAACTCGGGGCAGGTGGTTATTCAGAAAAATATCACGCCGATAACGCCGAATGGCGTGCTGGTGAAGAAGTATATGGATCCCAATTCGATCGGGGGCGCGAGTGCGTGTAATATTCCGATACTGCGGCTGGCGGATGTGTATCTGATCGCGGCGGAGGCGGAGGCGCGTCAGAATGGGGCTACGGCTACGGCGTATGGTTATATCAATACGGTTCGTGCGCGTGCGGGTCTGGCGGTGCTGACGGCGGGTCTGGGGAAGGATGCGTTTGTGGATTCGGTGCTGCAGGAGCGGAGCTGGGAGTTATTTGGCGAGGGGGACCGGTGGTATGATCTTACGCGTACGAATACTTATATGCAGGTGATCCCTGCGGCGGTGAATGACGTGTATCCGGCGAGGGCGCCTGCGGCGAAGCACCGGTATTTTCCGATACCGCAGGATGAGATCAATGCTAATCCGAAACTGACACAAAACGACGGCTGGCAATGAGAAGGATAATTTTTTTGTTTTTTTTGGGTGTTTTCATTCGGGTATCGGCGCAGGATACGCTGAGTCTGCCGGGGATGAAGGTAATGGCGGAGATCCGGTATGGGAGTGTGGATGTGAAGCAGAGTTTCGATCTGTATCTGCCGGCGAAGGTGGGTAAGGGCCGGGCGCCGCTGATGATCTGGATCCACGGCGGGGGATGGGGGATGGGGCGGAAGAATGAGATGGAGGTGGCGTATCTGGCGGCGCGCGGGTGGGCGATCGCGAGTATTGGCTATCGGTTCAGCCGTGATTCGGTGTTCCCGGCGCAGGTGCGGGACTGTAATGCGGCGATCCGGATGATCTGGAGAAATGCGGCGAAGTGGCGGCTGGATACTTCGCGGTTTGTGCTGGCGGGGGCTTCGGCGGGCGGTCATCTGGCGAGTCTGATCGCTATGAGCAATAATAATCAGATCCAGGATTTCGATGCGTGGCCATTATCGGATCATCCGGTATCATTCAGGGGGGTGATCAATTTTTACGGGCCGGCGGATTTTTATGCTTTTCATGGAGACGAGACGGGTTATAAGGTGGATTCGCCGACGTCATCGGTGTCGCTGTTATTGGGGGGACCGGCGCTGGGCCGGCCGAAGTGGGCGAAGTATGCGAGTCCTGTTAGCTATGTGGATGCGGGTGATCCGCCGGTGCTGATATTGCATGGGGACAGGGACCCGATCGTTCCGTTGTTTCTGGATCAGTTGTTTTACGGTGTGCTGCGGGAGGCGGGTGTGCGGTCGGAGCTGGTGGTCCTGGCGGGGGCGGGGCATGGGGGGCCTGCGTTTTCGGATAGCAGCAGCCAGCAAAAAGTCATTTCCTTTCTTGAATCTATATACACCTAATCAATCACGCTGATGTATAAATTATTGGTTTTTGTTTTGTTGTTGCCGGTGTTTTCTTTCGCGCAGCCGGCTATTTCGCTGGATGGGGACTGGACGTTTGCGATGGACCCGATGAAGCAGGGGGAGGATATGCAGTGGCCGAAGGCTGGGGCGCCGTATGAGCATTTTGATAAAGTAAAGGTGCCGCATTGTTTTTCGGTGGACCCGAGGTATGAGTTGTATACGGGGACGGCGTGGTATTTCAGAAAATTCACTGGTGTAGGCGGTGCGCGTCAGTGGTTGCATTTCGATGCTGTTTATTATCGTTCCAGAGTGTTTCTTAATGGAGAGCTGGTTGGGGAGCACGAGGGGGCTATACGCCTTTCGAGGTGGAGGTGACGGGGAAGGTAAAGGGTGAGAACTGGCTGGCGGTGGAGGTGGACAATAGCTGGGACACGACTACGCTGCCGGGAGCGAAGACGCGGGTGGCGTATCAGGGGGATAATATGGGTTTCTTTTTCCGTGGATCAATTATGGTGGTATTACGCGGCATGTGCGGCTGGTCAGCAGGCCGGAGGTGTATGTGCAGCGGATAAAGGTGGTGGCGGAGCCGGATCTTGTTCGGAGGAGTGCGAGGGTTCGGGTTTTGGCTTTGTTGTCGGGTGCGGGCGCCGTGGTGAATGCGTGTGTGTTCAGGGAAGGGCAGGCGCAGGCGGTGGGTTGTGTGTCGAAGAAGGGGGCTGTGGCGGGTGCGAATGGTTTCGATTTTACTGTCGCGGCGAAGGACTGCCGGTTCTGGGATCAGGACCATCCAAATATGTATAGAGTCGTAGTTCAGTTGGGAGCCGACACGTTGTCGGCGGCGTTTGGCATCCGCCAGATGCGGGTGCAGGGGACGAAGCTGCTGCTGAATGGAGAGGCGGTTCGATTTGGGGGTGCGAATCGACCGATCGACTATCCGGGGTTTGGGTCGATGGATCCGCCGGAGGTGATCGAGAAGGATCTTGGGTTGATGAAGAGCGGTGGGATGGAGTTGTCGCGGATCATACACTATCCTGTCAGCGACGAATTTTTGGACTGGGCGGATCGTCACGGGCTGATGATCATCGAGGAGGCGGGTAACTGGCAGATGACGCCGAAGCAGTTGTCCGACCCTGTGATGCGGAAGAAATTCGAGTCGCAGATGAGGGAGATGGTGGAGAGGGACTGGAATCATCCCTGTGTGGTGGCGTGGAGTGTGGGGAATGAATTCCAGTCGCAGACGGAGGAGGGGAAGAAGCTGGGTGGAGGATATGAGCCGGTATGTAAAGACTATGGATACGACGAGGCTGATCACGTTTGCGAGCATGATGGTGGCGAGGGATATTATAAAGAAGCCGGAGGACGAGGCTTCGCAGTATGTGGATTTTATCAGTTCGAATATGTATGGGGACTATCTGAAGCGGCTGCAGCATATTCATTCGGTGTATCCGGACAAGCCTGTATTTGTGAGCGAGTTTGGCATCCGGACGGATGGGGTGAAGGATGAGAGCGGGCGGGTGGCGCATCTGCGGGAGGCGATGGCTGCCTTCCGGCAGTGTTCGGAGTTTGTCATCGGGGCTAGTGTGTGGACGTTTAACGACTATCTGAGTCGTTTTCCAGGGACTAACCCCAATGGCTATCGTCCGTGGGGGCTGGTGGGGCCGGACAGGGAGCCGCGGGGGATGTATATCGCGTGGCAGGAGGAGTTCGCGCCGGCGACACTGGAGCCGGTGGATGGTGGGAAGGTGCGGGTGACGGCGAGGAAAGACTTTCCGTCGTATGTGTTGCGGGATTATAGTCTTCGTTGCGGCGGGGCGGTTGTGCCGGTGCCGGTGTTGAAGCCTGGGGAATCGAAGGAGATCGCGCTGCCGTCGGGCGGGGAGGTCGATCTGGTGAAGCCCGGAGGGTTTGTCATCCTGAAAAAATTATTCATCGTTAACCGGAAAACATGATCAGAGAATCCGAAAAAGGGGCCCGGGGCTTCGGGCAGGAGATAATATCGGCGGGGCTGGTGGTCACGGGCGGCGGTCTTTCCGGCGTGTGTTGTGCGATCACGGCGGCGCGGCAAGGGCTGAATGTCGTGCTGGTGCAGGACCGGAGTGTGCTGGGGGGAAATTCATCGAGCGAGGTAAGACTTTGGGTGCTGGGGGCGACTTCGCATATGGGTAATAATAACCGGTGGGCGCGCGAGGGGGTGTGATCGATGAGATCCTGGTGGAGAATACGTACCGGAATCCGGAAGGTAATCCGATCGTGTATGATATGATCTTGCTGGACAAGGTGGCGGCGGAACCTAAGATCCGGCTGTTGCTGAATACGGCGGTCTATGAGGTGGAGAAGGAGGGAGATGCGATCCGGTCGCTGAAGGCGTTCTGTCCGCAGAACCAGATGGAGTATTTGCTGCGGGCGCCGCTGTATTGTGATGCGTCGGGGGATGGCGTAGTAGGATTTTTGTCGGGGTCGCCGTTTCGGATGGGGGCGGAGTCGATCGATGAGTTTGGGGAAAAGTTCGCGCCTTCTGCGGACTATGGAGAGTTGCTGGGGCATTCGCTGTATTTCTATTCGAAGGATGCGGGGAGGCCGGTTCGCTTCGTGCCGCCGGCTTTTGCGCTGGAGGATATTACGAAGATCCCGCGGTGGCGGAGTTTCAATTCGAAGGAATACGGGTGCCGGCTGTGGTGGATCGAGTATGGCGGGCGGCTGGATACGGTGCGTGATACGGAGAAGATCAAGTGGGAGTTGTGGAAGATCGTTTATGGCGTATGGAATCATATCAAGAATTCGGGAGAATTTCCGGAGGCGGAGAATCTGACGCTGGAATGGGTGGGGATGATCCCGGGGAAGCGGGAGAGCCGGCGGTTCGAGGGCGATTATATCATGCGGCAGCAGGATATTGTGGAGCAGCGGCATTTTGAGGATGCGGTGGCGTTTGGAGGCTGGTCGATCGACCTGCATCCGTCGGACGGCGTGTTCAGCGAGAAGCCTGGGTGTAATCAGTGGCATAGCAAGGGGGTCTATCCGATACCTTACCGGAGTCTTTATAGCAGGAGTGTTTCAAATCTTTTTCGCGGGCCGGCCGATCAGTGTTTCTCATGTGGCGTTTGCGTCGACGCGGGTGATGGGGACGGGTGCATATGTGGGGCAGGCGGCGGGTATGGCGGCGGTGATTTGTAGCCGGTTTGGGGTCCTGCCGCGGGCGCTTTGCGATAGTGGAAAGATGACTGTGTTGCAGCGGGAGTTGCAGCGGGTGGGGCAGTATATTCCGGGGTTTGTGTTGAAGGACCCGGAGGATATGGTTTCGTCTGCGCGGCTGGAGGCGAGTAGTGAGCTGGTGCTGGAAGGGCTGCGGGGGAGATCCTGCGGCCGATGGTGTTGTCGCTGGCGCAGCTGTTGCCGCTGGGGTCGGGGCGGGTGCCGGTGTTCCGGTGTTCGGCCGTTGCGGCGGAGGACACGGAGCTGGAGGTGGAGCTGAGGACGAGCGGCAGGGCGGGAAATTTTACGCCTGATGTTTCGTTGGGGCGTCAGCGGGTGGGGTTGAGGGCGGGGCACAATGAACTCGAGCTGGATTTTGGTGTGGAAATGGCTGAGGCGGGATATGGGTTCTTTTGCATCTATAAGAATGAGGCGGTACAGTTGTACTATTCCCCGCAGCGGATAACAGGTATTTTGAGTGTGTTCAATCTGGTGAATGAGGCGGTGAGCAATTATGGGAAGCAGACGCCGCCGGAAGATATCGGGGTCGATGAGTTCGGAGTTCTGGTGTCCGCAGCGGCGGCCGGAGGGGCAGAATCTGGCTTTTTCTCTGGTGCCGGGGCTGCGGTGTTTTGGGGTTGAGAATATTAGGAATGGGATTGCGCGTCCGACGGTTGCGCCGAATGCGTGGGTAGCGGATCTGGCCGATGCGGCGCCGTGGCTGCGGATCGAATGGGATGGTCCGCGGGCGATCCGGAAGCTGGTGATCAAGTTCGATACCGATCTGGATCATCCGATGGAGTCGGTGCTGATGACGCATCCGGAATATGTGATGCCGTTCTGTGTACGCAATTACCGGATACTGGACGAAGAGGGAAAGGAGTTGTACCGGAAGGAGGGGAATTATCAGACCATTAATGTTATCGAATTTGAAAAACCTGTCACGACGCGGCGACTGACCATTGCTGTTGAGCATCCTTCGGCGGAGACGCCTGCGGCCGTGTTTGAAATACTTTGTTATGAATAGAATTCTTTTTGGGTTGGTGCTGGGTCTGCTGGTGGTTTGCGGGGCCAGGGCGGCGGATAGTCTGGAGTTGGGGAATGAGCGTGTGCGGGTGGTTTGGAAGCAGGTGGCGGGTGGGTGGATGCTTGGGCGGGTGCAGGTGAAGGTGGATGGACGGTGGAGGAGTTTTGGCCGGGCTTCGGGAGAGTATACGCTGCTGTATTCGGCGGAGAAGCCTTCTGTGGGGGCGGGGGAGGTGGTTAGGACGAATACGGGTGTGGTTTTTCCCGAGCCGGTGTACAAATATCAGACGAAGACCGGGAGCAGGCGATCGGTCCGGTGGCGATGAATGTGGCGGGGGAGGCGGTTTATTTTTATCCGCAGAAGGGTAGTGCCGAGGGTGCGGGGGTTAGGTTCGTAGCGGAGACGGCGGTGGCGAGTGTTGTTACGGAGTGGAGGTTGAGCGGAGATGATATTTTGGTTACCGAGCGGCTTGTTCCGCGCAAGGAAGGATATTTTTCGATGGCGAGTCCGAGTCTGGCGGTTGTTCCGGAGTCGGGTTTTTCGTGGGCGGTGGTGCCGGGGTATTGTCAGGGGAATGCGGTCAATCACGATCTGGTGACGGCGTACGGGTATGGGCAGGGTATACCGGACAGGCCGGTGGTGTTTCGGGACCGCTGTGCGTCGACCTTGTGTCCGATCGTTACAGACAGAGATGGTATTTCGATGGGGGTGATGCCGGAGCCGGGTGTTGGGAGAGATCCGTGGCGGGTCGATTCGAATACACACCAGGACTGGCAGGTGGGGTTGTCGGTTCGGGACCGGAAGAATGAACTGGCGCCGACGGTGTATCATCCGGTGCTGGGGGAAAGGGGGTCGTTGGCGCGGGTGGGCGAGGAGATGGTGTGGGGCTACCGGTATTGTATAGCCGGGGAGCCGTGGAGCGGCGTTTTGCGGCACGCGATCGAGGGGGTCTATCATTTTGGGGATTCGTTGTCGCTGCGGCGCAACCGGCAGTCCCTGACGAGGCGGGTGCAGCGGATGATGGATTATTTATCCGATACACGTACGGCGATGTGGCATGTGGAGGATGACCATGGCGTGTCGATTGGCGCGCAGTCTTATCTCGGCGGGGTGGTGGGTTCGCATGGGGATGCGATGAAGAACTCGGACTATGGGGCGATGTGGATGGTGGCGAACGTTAGCGGGAGGCGGTGGTTTCGGGATAGCGTGTTGCCGTACGCATTGAATTTTAAGCTGCAGCAGCAACAGCGTTCGCCCGGGTTTTTCCGGGGCGCGGCGATGGGGCAGTATTATCTGGCGAAGCAAAAGAGTTTTGTCGAAGAGTGGGGGATTTTATAGAGCCGATCAGTCTTACTTATTATACGCTGGTGGATATCGGGAATATCCTGTTGTTCGAGCCTGGGGATCGGCGGCTGCGGGAGCGGCTGCGGCTGGGGGCCGATCTTTTGTTGCGATGGCAGCGGGCGGATGGCAGCTGGGCGGTGGCTTATGACCGGCGTTCGCATCAGCCGTTGTTTACGGATCTGGAGGATCTGCGTCCGACCTTTTACGGGTTGCTGGTCGCCTGGCGGCTGTTGGGCGACGAGAAATACAAGGTGGGGGCGGAGAAGGGCGCGCGCTGGCTGGTGAAGCATAGTGTGGATTCGGGGCGGTTCCTGGGTGTATGCGGGGACTCGCGTTATGTGCCTGATTTTGCTACGGCGCAGACTTCGCAGGCTTTGCTGGATCTTTATGATCTGACGCAAGAGCGTGCATATCTGGACGCCGCCGTCCGGGCGGGGAAAATGTATATGGGTTCGGTCTATACGCAGCCGGTGGCTTCGCGGGTGGTAAAGTCGGTGAGTGGCCGGGCGAGGGAGGACTGGGAGATCAGTCAGTCGGGGCTGGGTTTCGAGCATGGGGGGTGCTGGGTTCGGCGAATGTGAACGGGCCGATCGCGTTGTGCAGTCATGCGGGGTTGTTTATCCGGCTGGCGGGGCTGACGCATGATGATTTGTTCGCGGAGATGGCGCGGGCGGCGGCGATCGGGAGGGACGGGTTTGTGGATTCGGCGACGAGTGTGGCTTCGTATTACTGGAATACGATGAACAGGGGGCGGGGCCTTATCCGCATCATGCGTGGTGGCAGATCGGGTGGATCACGGATTATCTGCTGGCGGAGGCGGAGTTGAGGTCGGGAGGGCGGGTGCGGTTTCCGCGCGGGTTCATGACGCCGAAGGTGGGGCCGCACGAGTCGGTGGGTTTTGCGCCGGGTGTGGTCGACGGGGTAGCGGCGAGACTGGTGATGGAGGCGGGGCTGGTGGAGGTGGATGATCCGGATGTGGAGGTAGTGACGGCGAGGTCTGTGGACGGGAGAAGGCTTTTTTGGTGTTTTTGAATGATATTGGGAAGGGGGGTGGAGACCGGTTACAGGGTGGAGGGTTTGGACAGGACTGTTCGTCTCGGGCCTTATGGTATAGAGGTTATTCCCGTTATTGTTCCAATTAAGAAGTAATTATGGCGCAGCTGGACTTTTTGTAATGATCGTTTTTGCCATCATGATATTCGTGATCGGGCTTGTATTTACGCGGGTGGGGAGCCGGAGCGGGCAGGCTTTTTTCGAGGCGGGGGTGAGACGCCGTGGTGGATCAACGGGTTGTCGCTGTTCATCAGCTATTTTTCCGCCGGGACTTTTGTGGTCTGGGGTTCGATCGCGTATAAGCAGGGGCTGGTGGCGAACTCGATACAGCTGACGATGGCGGTGAGCGGGGCGATCACGGCGCTGCTGATCGCGGGAAAGTGGCGGAGGACGGGGGCGAGGACGGCGGCTGAATTTATCGGAAGGCGTTTCAATACGGGCACGCAGCAGTTCTATACCTATCTGATCCTGTTGCTTTCTCTATTCAATACGGGGACGGTGTTGTATCCGGTGGGAAAGATGGCAAGCGTGGCCAGTCCTCTTTCGCAGAATGCGTGTATCATTATAATAGGACTGATCATTATCCTTTATACTGCGGCGGGCGGGCTCTGGGCGGTGCTGGTGACGGATGTGGTGCAGTTCGTGGTGCTGCTGGCGGCGGTGCTGATCGTGGTGCCGGCGGCGCTGAAGGAGGTGCACGGGTTCAAGGGGTTTGCCGGCGGGGCGCCGAAGGGGTTCTTTTCTTTCTTTTCCCAGGACTATACGCTGGGTTTTATGTTGGCATTTATAGGGTATCAGACGCTATACATCGGCGGCAACTGGAGTTATGTTCAGCGGTATACGAGTGTTTCGAACGAGCGGAATGCGCGGAAGGTAGCGTGGTTGTTCTCGGGGCTGTATCTGGTGAGTCCGCTGATCTGGATGCTGCCGCCGATGATCTATCGGGTGATCGATCCGAATCTGCATGGGCTGGGGGCGGAGAATGCGTATATGCTGCTGTGCGAGCGGGTGTTGCCGGCGGGGCTGATCGGGCTGGTGTTGTCGGGGATGATCTCGGCGACGTCGAGTAAGGCGAATACGACGATCAATCTGGCGGCGACCGTGTTTGCGAAGGATATTTATTTCCGGCTGGTGCGGCCGGGGGCGCCGGAAAAGGAGCAGATCCTGGTGGGGAGGCTTTTTACGCTGTTGTTTGGGGCGGGGACGATACTGGTGGCGATCTGGATACCTGCGGCGGGAGGGGTGGTGGAGGTGGTGCTGAGTATCGCTTCGATCGCGGGGAGTGCGTTGTTTGCGCCGATCATCTGGTCGTTGTATTCGCGGCGGCAGACGGCGACTTCGGTGGTAGTGGCGACGGCGGTGTCGCTGGGGGTAAATTTGTTCTTTAAGTTTTTTGCGCCTTTTGTGCTGGGGGTGCGGTTGAGCCGGACGCAGGAGACGGTGTCGGGGGTAGGGTTGCCGTTGCTGATATTGGTGGGGTTTGAGTTGTGGTATGCTTTTAGGGCTGCGGATGGGGTGCCGGCGGTGGCGATGGATAAGGGAGAGACTCCGGTGGTGATTGGGAGTCATGAGGAGTCGAGACGGCAGAACCGGTTTGGCGTTTCGGTGATCGCGTGGGCGATCGGGTTTACGGGGGTGGGGATACTGGTACTAGGTGTAATTGCCCATGGTCAGGGGGTGGTAGTTGGGGTGGGAGCGGGGATCGTGCTGGCGGGGTTGTATATCGGATCGTTAGTAAGGAAGATGTAGCCGGGGTTCCGGCGCTGGGGGAAGATGTAGAAGATGTATATTTGCGGCAGCTATGGCAAACAAAAAGAACTACGAAGAACTGGTGAAAAGCAATCCTGGGTCTGTTGTGTCCGAAATCGTGAAAGAAGCTGGTGGGTATGAAGGCGGTGGATGTTCAATTCGAGGAAGATGACGATATGGAATGGGCGATGGTCAAGGTATACCGGGAGGATGAGGACGAGGAAATGGCGATCCGGCTGCAGGCGGGGGATCAGTGGGTTCTTCAGTTCGGGTATTACGATCAGGACGATGAATTTATCGAACTGTCGCAGCCGTTGGGTGAGAAGGAGGTGGGGTTGATCCCCGCGGGGCTTCAGAAGGTGATGAAGAAGGTGCTGGCGAGTGAGGAGGGGTTGAGGGTGCCTGGAAATTTATTGGGGAGATAATATTATATATATAATACCTGAAAGCCTCCGGTCAGTCGCCGGGGGCTTTTGTTTTGGGGAGGGGATAGGTGGGTGGTTTCAGATGTACCCCCTATTTTATCATTTTGTCCCCCTATGGAAAGGGGGTTACACGGCATATTTGCATTTATTTAACAATAAATAGCTGCCGCTGTATGAAACAAATCAAACTACTGCTTCTAGTATGGTCCCTGCTATTCTTAAACATGGCGGTATCGGCCCAGTCGAGGGTGATTACCGGCAAGGTTACGGATTCCAAAACCGGGGAACCCATTTCCGGGGCCACCATTAAGGTCCTGAACTCGAAGATCGGAACCTCCGCTGATGACAAGGGGGTATTCAGGGTCGAGGTCCCTTCCAGTCTTTCCAAAGTTGTATTGTCTGTGAGCGGAGTAGGGTACACTGCGCTTGACGTCCCCGCGCAGGGGGAAAATCTCGTCGTCCGGCTGCATACGGAGAACAAGCAGCTGAACGATGTGGTCGTCGTCGGTTATGGAACGGCCAAAAAGGCTACGCTGACCGGCTCGGTCGCTTCCATCAAGGCCAAAGAGGTGGTGGAGTCTCCGGTGACCAATGTGACCAACGGTCTGGCGGGACGGCTGCCGGGTCTGGTGGCGGTCACCAGCAGCAGCGAGCCTGGCTCGGACGCCAGTAATCTGCGGATCCGGGGCAGCAACACCTTTAATGACAACAGCGTCCTGGTGGTGATCGACGGGGTGCCGGACCGGAGTCTGGAGCGTATCGACCCCTATAGTATCGAGAGCATTACCGTGCTGAAGGATGCCTCTGCTGCTATTTATGGTTCGAGGGCGGCCAATGGCGTTATCCTGGTGACGACCAAAAGGGGAAGTCGGGGAAGCCCGAGATCACGGTGAATGGCAATTATGGCTATAATCAGCCTACGAAGGTGCCGAAAATGGCGGATGCGCCGCTGTATGCTACGGCGCTGAACGAGATCGCCTATTACAATAACCCTTCCGGCGGGTTGAATCAGACCTATAGTGCGGCGCAGATACAGAAGTTCAGGGATGGGTCGGACCCGTTGCGATATCCGAATACGGACTGGTTCAAAACGGTGCTAAAGCCGAGGTCGGCCCAGGCCAATGCCAATGTAGCTATTTCGGGGGGACGGAGAATATGCGGTATTTTGTCAGTCTGGACTATAAGCACCAGGACGGGCAGTACCGGAACAGCGCGACTTATTACAACCAGTATGGGTTTACGTCCAATATCGACGGCAGGATCAGCAAGTATATCCATGTAGCTGTGGATCTGACGGGGCGTTTGCAGGATAAGCACTATCCTCAGAAGTCGGCGGGCACCATTTTCAACGACCTGGTGTCGGCCTATCCGACCTCGGTCGCGTGGTGGCCCAACGGCGATCCCGGTCCCGCGCGCGAGCACGGCGAAAATCCTGTGGTGATCTCGACGGGCGCGACGGGGTATAATAACGACAAATACTATGTCCTCAACTCGAATATGAAGCTGGATATCGATATTCCCTGGATAAAAGGGTTGACGTTCAACGGCAATCTGTCGTACGACCAGGGTTTCGATTTCACCAAGAATTTCTTTAAGCCCTGGCAACTGTATTCCTGGGACGGGACAACGGTCGACACCAAGGGTCAGCCGGTGCTTACTTCCAATGTTTTTGGCGCTGGGACGAACAATTCGCCCACCTTATACGAGTATTTCCGGAGCGATTATAATAAACTGGCTTACGGCCTGCTGAACTATTCGACGAATATCGCCGACGACCAGACATTGAAGGTCATGCTTGGGGCGCAGGTGTCGAAGGGGGATACGGAAAGCGTGAATGCTTACCGCGATCTGTTCGCTTCGACGGCGGTGCAGGAGATGTTCGCGGGTGCGACGGCCAATCAGGCGACGGGTGGTACGGGTAATGTGAATGCGAGGCTGAGCTATTTCGGAAGGGTCAATTATGCGTACGCCAATAAGTATCTGATCGAGTTCGTAGGAAGGTACGACGGCTCGTACATATTCGCGCCGAACCACCGGTTTGGCTTTTTCCCGGGTGTTACGGCGGGCTGGGTGGCTTCGGAGGAAAAATTCTGGAAGGAGAATGTGCGGTTCATGGACTATTTTAAATTGCGGGGATCGTGGGGGCGAACGGGTAATGACCGGGTGGCGGGATTTCAGTATCTGACCTCTTATTTGTTCGGGAGCGGCTATTATAATACTACGGGGCAGTACTATCCGTATGTGACGAACTCCAACGGATCGCAGGTCGAGCTGCAGACGGTGTATGAGAGCGTGATTGCGAACCCGAATATCACGTGGGAGGTCGCAAACCAGACGGATGTCGGATTTAACGCCAATTTCCTGGACAACAAGTTGTCGGTGGAGGGCGACTATTTCTATTATAAGCGAAGTAATATCCTGTGGCCTCAGAATGCGACTGTGCCTGCTTCGGCGGGGTTGACCCTGCCGAGTGTCAACTATGGGAAGGTGCAGAATCAGGGTTTCGATTTCAGCGTCGCGTATAGCAATGTGACGAGGAGTAAGTTCAGCTATTCCATCTCGTTCAACGGAAGCTATGCGCAGAACAAGGTGCTGCAGTGGGGTGAGGCGCCGGGCGCGCCGGTCTGGCAGCAAACGACGGGGCATCCGATGGGATCGGGCCTGTATTATCAGGCGGCTGGGTTGATCCATAATTCGAAGGACTCCGCGGACTATGCCAGCGGTTTCAAGTCGTGGGGGCTCAGTACGACTCCGGCGCCCGGGGACATCAAGTATACGGATATCGGGAAGAACGATACGATGGATTCGCGGCAGCAGAACGAGGATCTACAAGAGCAGTATCCCCACTTTTACTTTTGGGTCCTATATCAATCTGGGGTATAAGAATTTCGACCTCTCCGTTCTGTTCCAGGGGGCGACGGGAGCGATCATGTATGTCAATTCCGATGGGGGAACGTTCACCAATTTCCGGAAGAGCCTGCTGGATGGCCGCTGGTCTCCGACCAATCAGGAGGGGAATATACCGAGGACGCCCAACCGCGGCAATTACTACTGGGACAATACCAGCAATACTTTCTTCCTGCATAAGACGGACTATGTTCGTCTGAAGACCTTCCAGCTGGGCTATACGATCGATGCGAAGGGTCTTCAGAAAACGGGGATCCGAAATTTCCGGGTTTTTGCCAGCGGGCAGAATTTGTGGACCTGGTGTCCCGGTCTGAAGGACTTTGATCCGGAAGCGGGGGCCAATGCCACTCCATCCGATCTGAAGAATGCCATACCGAGTAATTCGGGCGGAAGTTATCCGTTGTCGCGTGTGGTGACGATGGGACTGACCATGACATTTTAATTATCCTGAAGACTAAACAAAACATCATGAAAAAAATATTATTTGCTTGCTCCTTTTATCGGTGTTCCTTGTGGGACCATCGTGTAATAAAAAAGTGCTGGACCAGACGCCGGTCAGCGCGGTTTCGGATGACGCCGTATTCAATTCTACCGATCCGGGGCTATTGACGGCGTTTGTCAACAACATCTATCAGGGGTTGCCGCATGGTTTCGACTGGTCGATGCTGGCTTCGCTGACGGACGAGGCGCTGACGCAGGCCTGTACCTGGGCGGGTCAGCAGATGGCGATGCTGAGCCAGATGACGCCGAGTAATCTTGGACCATTCAACAATGGCAACTGTCCGGAACTTCAGCATTTTGCGTGGACGAATGAGTATTCGTTCATCCGGTCGACGAATCTGTTCTTTTCGAAGATCAATGCTTCGCCGGTGGATACGGCTACGAAGCACGCGCTGATGGGAGAGGTCTATTTCCTGAGGGCTTATCTGTATCAGAATCTGGTGTCCTTTTATGGGGGTGTGCCGCTCATTACGAAGGCGTACTCGCTGACGGACAGTTTTAGCGTGGCGAGGAATACCTATGCCGACTGTATACAATTCATATCCGACCAGTGCGACAGTGCGGCGATGTTTTTGCCGCTGCAGCAGGCGCAGGGTGGCAGGGCGACGAAGGGTGCGGCGCTTGCCTTAAAATCGAGGGTTTTGTTGTTTGCGGCGAGCGATCTGTATAATGGCGGAAACGCGACGGTGCCGGATCCTTTTGGGGGTTACGCGCATCCCGAGCTGGTTCGGTACACGACGTTCTCGGGGGCGGACAGGCAGGCGCGGTGGCAGAAGGCGAAGGACGCGGCGCTGGCGGTGATCAATCTGGGGCAGTATTCGCTGTATATGCCGACCCCGGCGTCGCAGGCGGAGGCGGCTACGAATTATGGCAATCTCTTTATTCAGATGAATACTTCGGAGGATATTTTTGTCAAGTATTTTTCGACGAATACGGTGGCCAACTGGAACGACTATGGAAAGACGTATGGTCCGGGGCTGTATCATAACCCCAATGGTTTTTGGGGCTGGGGTGTGGATGCGCCGACGCAGCAGTTCGTGGATGAGTATGAGATGAACGATGCGAGCGCGTTTAGCTGGGGCAATGCGGCGGAGGCCGCGGCGCCGTATAAGAACCGCGACCCCCGATTTTACGCGACGGTGTTGTACGACGGGGCTCCGTGGCGTCAGCGGACATCGGATATATTGCCGCATGAAGCGACGGGTAAGGTGCAGACGGGCTATCAGAATATCTCGTCTTCGAGTCCGAATGTGGACGATATCCAGTATGAGACGGGTGGTTTCGATACGCATAATCCGCCCACGGGCGCCAATATCTGGAACTGGTCACCTACGGGCTATTATCTGAGAAAATGGAGCGATGCGACTATTGATCCGCTGAAGACGCTGCAGTCGACGCCCTGGCGGTATATTCGCTATACCGAGGTCCTGCTGAACTATGCCGAGGCCTGTCTGGGTCTGAATGATGCGACGACGGCGACGACTTATATCAATATGATCCGGACGAGGGCGGGTATGCCTGGGATCGCGACGGCCACGATGGCGAAGCTGCAGCACGAGCGGAAGATAGAACTGGCGTTCGAGGAACTGCGGTATTTCGATATCCGCCGCTGGATGATCTGCGACCCGGCCGTGTATGGACAGAAGGCCGGTTTCAGCAATGTGTGGAGCATCCATATCTTTTATCCGTATAATGGTTCGACGAACTATGGTTCGAGTACGCCGGTGTATACGCCGGTGGCGAATGTCAGCGGGGCGGGGAACTATGCCAATCTGGACTATTCCGGGGGCAGGGCGTGGAATCCCAGGTCTTATTTTTTGCCGATCGCTTATGATGAAATGAATAAGAATCTGAAGCTGGTACAGAATCCTTTTTATTAGAAGTGCTTATGAAAAGAGTATGCGCCATTCTTTTGTTTTTGGCGGGTTGTCTGGGAGGGTACGGGCAGAAGCGACATAGTTTTAGCCTGGGCGATTCTGTCTTTTGCTCGACAACAAGCCTTTTCAGATGATCAGCGGAGAGATGCATTATTCGCGTATTCCCCGTGAGGCGTGGCGGCAGCGGATGCGGATGGCCAGGGCGATGGGGCTGAATACGATCGGCACCTATGTGTTCTGGAATGTGCAGGAGCCGGAGAAGGGGAAGTTCGACTTTTCGGGGAATAACGATATAGCGGCGTTTGTGCGGGCTGCGAGGGAAGAGGGACTGTGGGTGGTGCTGCGGCCTTCGCCGTATGTCTGTGCGGAGTGGGAATTCGGCGGGTATCCGTACTGGCTGCAGAATGAGAAGGGGTTGGTGGTCCGCAGCAGGGAAAGCAGGTATCTGGAGGAATACCGGCGCTATCTGCTGGCGCTGGGCAGGCAGCTGGCGCCGCTGCAGATCAATCATGGGGGGAATATTCTGATGGTCCAGGTGGAGAATGAGTACGGGTCGTACGGCGACAATAAGGAATATCTGGCCGTCAACCGGAGGATCTTCCGGGAGGCGGGTTTTGATGGATTGTTGTACACGTGTGATCCGGCGAATGATCTGTCGAAGGGGTATTTGCCGGGTTTGCTGCCGGCGGTGAACGGGCTTGACAATCCGCAGCGGATCAAGCAGCTGGTCAGAAAATACAATAATGGCAGGGGGCCCTATTATGTCGCCGAATGGTATCCTGCGTGGTTTGACTGGTGGGGGCGCCCCACCGTGTCATTCCGCCGGAGAAGTATACCGCGGCGCTGGATAGTCTGTTGTCCGGCGGGATCTCCGTGAATATGTATATGTTCCATGGCGGCACTACGAGGGCTTTTATGAACGGGGCGAATTATAATGACAAGAGTCCTTACGAGCCGCAGGTCAGCAGCTATGACTATGATGCGCCGCTGGACGAGGCGGGCAATCCGACGGCCAAATTCATGGCGTTCCGGGCGGTCATTCAAAAGCATCTGCGGCCGGGGGAAGTGTTGCCGGAGGTGCCGGCGGTCAAGCCGGTGGTGGCGATCGACGAGGTGCAGTTCCTCCAGTCCACGAGTATTTTCAGCGTTTTGCCGGCACCGGTAGTGAGCCCGCGGCCGATGACCTTCGAGGAGCTGCATCAGGCGTATGGGTTCGTGTTGTACAGGACTACGCTGACGGGTGGTAAGAAGGGTGAGCTGGTGGTGAAAGGGCTTCGGGATTATGCGCTGGTGTTCGTCAATGGCAGGCGGGCTTGTATTTTAGACAGGCGGCACGGGGACAGCAGTGTTTCTGTGGAAATGCCGGGGGGAAGGTTGTGCTGGATATTTTGGTTGAGAATCTGGGACGGATCAATTTCGGTCCTTATTTATTGGAAAATAAGAAAGGTATCACGCAGGGAGTGTTGTTTGACGGTCAGGAGCTGAAGGGGCTGGCAGATGTACTCCCTTCCTTTCAGCGATATCGGTGCTGTGCGGAAGACCGCGGGCGGGGGAGGTATAGCGACGCGCCCGTGATCCGGAGGGGAATCTTTTATTTGAGGGAACTGGGCGATGCCTATCTGGACATGAGCGACTGGGGGAAAGGGGTTGTGTGGGTGAACGGGCATAATCTCGGGCGCTACTGGAGTGTGGGTCCGCAGCAGACGATCTATGTTCCGGGTGAGTGGCTGAAGCCGGGTAATAATGAAATTGTGGTGCTCGAGCTGGTGAAGCCGCAGCGGGATGTATTAAGGGGGATTGACAAGCCATTACTATCATGGGGAAATGGAAGGTACTGATCAGGCTGGCCGTGTGCGGCTGGCTGGTCCTTGCGATGCCGGGGTGTAACCGGAGGCCTCTGCTGTTCGAGCGGGTGCGGCCGGCGCATTCCGGCATTTCCTTTACCAATACGATCGTGGAGAACGACTCGATAAATCCCCTCTCGGTGGTGAATATCTATAGCGGGGGTGGTGTGGGGATCGGGGATTTCAATAACGATGGTCTGCCCGATATTTATCTGACGGGCGGGATGGTGTCCAGCAGGCTGTATTTGAACAGGGGAAATTTTAGATTCGGGGATGTGACTGAAAAGGCGGGGGTCGGGGGGATGGGCAGGTGGGCGAGGGGTGTGGCGGTGGTCGATATCAATAATGACGGGTTGATGGACCTCTATATCTGCAATACGCTGTATAAAGACCCTCTGCGGAGGAGGAATATCCTGTATGTTAATCAGGGGCCCGACAAAGATGGGGTGCCTCGTTTCAGGGATATGGCGGCGGAATATGGTCTGGATATCGGGGTTCAGTCTACGATGGCGAGTTTTTTCGACTATGACAATGATGGAGACCTGGATATGTATCTGACGGTGAATGAGGCTTCGGGTGGTTATGAGTCGTCGGTGTTCATCGGGCAGGACCGGCCGGGCGGAGGGCCGAACCATGGAAGATTGTATCGGAATGATCCGGATGCTCAACTGGGGCATCCTGTCTATCACGATGTTTCGGAGCGGGCGGGGGTTTTATACGAGGGGTATGGTCATGCGGCGAGTATCTGCGATATCGATGGCGACGGGTGGAAGGACATCTATGTGTCGGATGATTTTATCTCCAATGATATTCTCTATATCAACAACCGCGACGGCAGTTATACAAACAGGACCAAAGAATATTTCAAGCACACGTCATACAACAGCATGGGTCAGGACGTGGTGGACATCAATAATGACGGGCTCCCCGACGTGGTGGAGCTCGATATGAGCGCGGAAGACAACTACCGCAGGAAAATGATGTCGAATGCCAACAATACCAATACTTATCAAAATTTCGAGAACTACGGCTACCAGTATCAGTATGTGCGGAATACCCTGCAGCTGAATCAGGGGCCGAGGGTGGGGAGGGGCGACTCGTTGGGTGCTCCGGTGTTTAGCGAGGTCGGATGGATGAGTGGGGTGTCGCATACGGACTGGAGCTGGGATCCGCTGGTGGTGGATTTTGATAATGATGGGTGGAGGGATCTGGTGGTCACGAACGGATTCCCGCGCGACTGGTCGGATCACGACTTTATTGCGTACCGGCAGCAGTCGGGTGGTGCGGTGACGAATATGCAGTTGCTTGGGGCGATCCCGCAGGTGAAGCTGCACAATTATGCTTTTAAGAATAATGGCGGGGTGGGTTTTGATGACGTGAGTGCGGCGTGGGGGTTGGGACTGCCGACCTTTTCGGAATGGTGCGGCGTATGCCGATCTGGACAATGATGGGGCGATGGACCTGGTGGTCAATAATATCGACGACGAGGCGCTGGTGTACAGGAATACTTCGAGGAATGGGGACCCGGTGTCCGCGCGGTATCTGAATATCCGGTTCAGGGGTGGGAGCCAGAATGTGAATGGTATCGGGGCTGAGGCTAGTATTTATTATGACCATGGCAGGCGGCAGGTGTATGAGAATTCTCCGTATCGTGGGTATCTGGGGTCGGTGGAGTGTATGGGGCATTTTGGATTGGGAACCGTGGGGAGGGTCGATTCTGTTGTGGTGAGGTGGAATAACGGGAAGAAACAGACTCTTGACGATGTGAAGGCAGATCAGACGATCGTGGTGGATATCAGGGATGCCAAAGATCCCTGGTCTGATGAGCGGGAGGTGGTGGACCGCAATTCGTTGTTTAGGGAAGTGGGGCTTGGGGTTGAGTATAAACATAGTGAAGTGCCGTTTATGGATTTTAATATTCAGGCGTTGTTGCCTCATAAATTGTCGGAGTATAGTCCGGCGTTGGCGGCGGGGGATCTTAATGGGGATGGGCTGGATGATCTTGTTGTGGGCGGGAATGCGATGAATCCCGCGAGGGTTTTCTTTCAGCAGAAGAGTGGGATGTTTGTTGGGAGAGAGTTGTTGGCGGGATTGGGTGGTGCGGGGAAGGACGAAGGGATCTTGATCTTTGACGCGAACGGTGATGGCCGGCCGGATCTGTATGTGTCGAAGGGCGGGTATGGGCCTGCTTTCGACAGTGTGGGTTATGAAGACAAGTTGTATTTGAACGATGGTAGGGGGAATTTTTCTGAGGCCGTGGGTGCATTGCCGGTGAATCATACCAGCAAGTTATGTGTCAGGGCTGCGGATCTCGATGGTGATGGAAGGCTGGACTTGTTTGTCTCGGGGCGGGTAGCGCCGGGGCAGTACCCGAAGGCGGTGAGCAGTTATATTTTTCGAAATGACTCGCGGGATGGGCGGGTGAAGTTTGCGGATGTGACGGCGGAGGCAGCGCCGGGGCTGAGGGATATCGGGATGGTCTGCGATGGGCTGTTTACGGATTTTGACGGGGATGGGCAGACCGATCTGATCGTTGTAGGGGAATGGATGCCGGTGGGGTTTTTTAAGAATATGGGTGGGCGACTGGTGAATGTCAGCGGCTCATCGGGAGTTGGTGATAAAACGGGTTGGTGGAACAGCATTGTTGCAGGGGATTTCAGGCACACGGGGAGGACGGATTATATTATCGGGAATGTGGGGTTGAATAGTTACTATCAGGGGGGCGAGCGGTTCCCGGTGGGTATCGTGGCGAAGGATTTTGAGCATAGCGGGGCTTTTGTGGCGATCACGTCGCTGTTCCTTCCGGATCAGGATGGTCAGAAAAAGGAATACCCGGCTTTTGGAAGGGATGATATTGCCAGTGCAGATGCCGGGAATCAAGAAAAGGTATGCGACCTACCGGCCTTTTGCGCTGGCGACGATGGACGAGATCCTCACACCGGAGCAACGGGAAGGCGCGGTGCGGTTGCGGGCTAATGAGCTGCGGTCGTGTTTTATGCGCAACGATGGCGCGGGTAAATTCACGCTGATCCCGTTGCCGCGGGAGGCGCAGGTATCGGTGGTGAACGGGATGGTGCCCGACGATTTTGACGGGGATGGGAATCTGGACGTGCTGATCAATGGCAATGATTTCGGGACGGAGGTTTCCACCGGGCGGTATGATGCTCTTAATGGCCTGTTGCTGAGGGGAGACGGGAGGGGCGGGTTTTTGCCTCAGTCTATCGCCCAAAGTGGGATCTATATCCCTGGAAATGGTAAGGCGCTTGTGAAGTTGATGGGTGCGTCGGGGGATTATCTGGTGGCTGCGAGTCAGCATCAGGATGTGTTGAAGTTGTATCAGTTGAAAAGGGCGGTGAAAGGGGTGAGGTTGGGGCAGGATGCTATCAGCGCGGTGGTGAACTATAAAAATAAGAGCAGTCGTAAAGAGGAGTTGTATTATGGAAATTCTTTTTTGTCGCAGTCTTCGAGATTTATTTTGGCTGATAGTAGTGTGGAGTCTGTGACGATCAAAAATAATAAGGGTAAATCTTACATGTATATATTAAAATAGCTATATTTAAGGAAGCTACACTACTGCGCATGAGATTTGCCATTATCTTCTGTTTCCTGCTGTGGGTGGGAGATTGTTTTGCCTGCGATACTTTGTCTGTGCGATATCTTGGTATCGACCAGGGTCTTTCGAATAATGCGGTGACCTGCATCTACAGGGACCACAATGGGTATATGTGGTTCGGGACCTATGACGGGCTGAACCGGTACGACGGGTATTCCTTCCGTGTTTTCCGTAATAAGATCGGTGATTCCACTCTCTTTTAGACAATCATATTTTTTGCATCAACTCGGACAACGAGAATAAGATCTGGGTGGGCGGGGGAAAGGGTGCGAGTGTCTATGACCCGTGCAGGTCTACTTTTTTACTCCGCGGTTTGCCAGGGTTGGGGCTTCGAAGGTCCTGCCACTCACCGACGCTGTATTGTGCATGAGGAATACCGGCGGGGCGCTGCTGGTTGGTACTGCCCATAGCGGGCTGGTCGTGTATTCCGGCAGCAGGGCGGTGGGAAGGCCCGTCGTGATCCCGGGAGAGAAGGATGCGGCGTATAATGTTCCGGCGATGGACTATGATTCGGTGCGGCGTGTGGCGTGGATCTTTGTAACGGATGTGGGCCTGTTCCGGTATGAGGTCGAAACGGGGCGGTTGGCGCGGGTAGCTACGGGGCTGGCGCAGTGCAGTGTCGTGTTTGCGCGGTCCGACGGGGAGGTGTTTGTGGGGAATGAGTCGGGGGTGTTCCAGGTGAAAGGCGCGGTATTTAAGCGGTTCGATCCGGTCCCTGAAATGATCATCCGGGATATTGCGGAGGACCCGGAGGGCGGGTTATGGGTAGCTACGGACGGCAACGGGTTGTGGCATTTGCCGCCGGGTGGCGGCAAGTGCGTGGCGCTGTCTTCGACGGGGCCGGTGCTCAACAGCAATGCGGTCTATAATGATTTTATCGATCCGGAGGGGCGGCAGTGGGTGGGGACGCTGCGGGGTGGGGTGAATATTCTGGAAAAGAATTCCAGCCTGTTCCGGACGATCTCGTATCATAAGGGCAGGACGGAGGACGTGAATGATTTTATCCTTTCCTTCTGCGAGGACGACCGGTCGAATTTGTGGATCGGTACCGATGGGGCGGGTTTGCGGTACTGGGACAGGCAGAAAAACGTTTTTAAGAAGTATGAACATTCGGAGGCTCCCGGCTCGATCAGCAGCAATTTCGTGACCTATATCACCCGGGACTTCAAGAACGATATCTGGATCTCGGCGTGGTTTGGCGGGATCGATAAGTTGAATAAGGCTACCGGGATGTTCAGCCACTACAGCTGTTATAATCCATTTCTAAAGACCGATGAGCGGAATGTCTGGCAGGTCTATGAGGACTGCAAGCGAAGGCTGTGGGCGTCGTCGAGCAACAGGGGCCATCTTTATCTGTACAACAGGCCGGCTGACCGGTTTGAGCTATTCGATACCGCGCTGATCGATATGCAGGTGCTGGCGGAAGACAGGAGTGGTAATTTATGGGGAGGGAATTATAATTCCCTGGTAAGGATCGATCCGCAGAAGAAGAAGCATGAACGAATTTTTGTCGGCTATCCGGTGCGGAGTATTCACGAGGATAGCCATCATAGCCTATGGGTGGGTACGGAGGGAGGGGGACTGTTGTTGCTGGACCGGGAAAAGGGGGTTTTTCGACAAATAACGACCAAGGATGGGTTACCCAACAATGGGATATTGCGAATTCTGGAAGACGGGAGGGGTAACCTTTGGCTGAGTACCTATTATGGTCTGTGCCGTTATAATCCGGTGACGAAGACGTGCCGGAATTTTACGCAGGCGGACGGTCTGCAGAGCAACCAGTTCAGTTTTAACGCGGCGATGGTGGCGAGGAACGGGGAATTTTTGTTTGGGGGGATCAAGGGCTTTAATAGTTTTTGGCCGGATAGTGTTTACGACAGGAGTGTGGTTCCGCGGCTGTTCCTTACCGGTATCAAGGTCGATAACTCGCTGGTCGAGGCCGATTCGGAATTTGTCAGCAGCCGCAACAAGGATATCGTTACCGGTATAACGGTGGCCTTTGACAAGGCGATACTTTCGTTCGACTTTACCGCGCTGCAGTATTCGAATGCGGACAATCTCAACTATGCCTATTTTCTGAAGGGCTGGGACAAGGACTGGAGCGCTGCGAGCGCTTTACGAACGGCCAATTACAGCCATTTGCACGAGGGCTGCTATGAATTCTTTGTCCGGGTGCTGAATGCGGATGGGGTTTGGAACGGGGAGGCGCGGCTGTTGTCCGTGTGCGTGCTGCCGCCCTGGTACCGGACCTGGTGGGCGTATTTGTTGTATGCTGCCGGCGCCATCGGTGTGTTCTATGCTTTCCTTTATTATTACAAGCGTCAGGAGCGGTTGCGGTATGAGGTCAGGCTGGCTGTGATCGAGAAGGAAAAGGAAAAGGAGCTGACGGAGCGGAAGATCTCGTTCTTCACGGATATATCGCATGAGTTCAGGACGCCGCTGACGCTGATCGTGAGTCCGCTGAAGGATATCATGGCGGAGACGAGCGACGGCCCTATACAGAAGAAATTGTCAACCGTTCACCGAAATGCCCGGCGGCTGCTGAGTCTGGTGGATCAGCTGTTGCTGTTCCGCAAGGTGGAGTCCGTCGAGCAGCAGCTGAGTGTGTCCGGTTTCGACATGAACGAGGCGTGTAACGAGGTGTTTTTGAGTTTTGTACAGCGGGCGGCGTCGAAGAATGTTGCTTTTTCTTTTGAGAAGCCGCTGGGGGAAGTGGGGTATTGCGGGGATAAGGAAAAGATCGAGATCATTTTGTTCAATCTGCTGTCGAATGCGCTGAAGTATACGCCTTCGGGCGGAAGGGTCGGACTGTCGCTGGCGGATGAGGGAGGGCAGGTGCGGATAGTGGTGCGGGATACGGGTTGTGGCATTGCCGGCGATATCAGCAGCCGGCTGTTCGATGCGTTCTATCAGGCGGACAATACGGAGAAGGCATCGCAGACCGGATTCGGGATCGGGCTTTACGTCTCGCGGAGGCTTGCGGTGGCGCATGGCGGGGAGTTGAGCTATGTGAGTACGGAGGGGCTGGGGAGTATTTTTACGCTGGTGCTGCCGAAGAATCAACTGAGCCCGAAGGAATGCGGGGGCAGCGATCGTCCGAGTATTATCCACGAGCTGGTGGAGGAGGGGCCGGGTGAGGAGGAGCGGGTTGGGGACAATAAGTCAAGGGTGATCGATAAGATCATTTCGGGATTGCCGACGATGGTGGTTGTGGATGACGATGCGGAGATGAGGGGTTATGTGAAGGAGATCTTTATGGAGCAGTTCAATATCTACGAAACGGAGGATGGGGCGTCGGCTTTTGAGCTGATCGGCAAGTTGCTGCCGGATATCGTGGTCAGTGATGTCGTGATGGGTAAGATGGATGGCATCGGGCTTTGCAGGAGGCTGAAGGAGAATGCGCATCTTGCGCATATTCCGATAATTTTGTTGACGGGGAGCGCGTCCGAGCAGTCGAGGCTGGTGGGGCTGGAGTGCGGGGCGGAGGACTATGTGAGCAAGCCTTTCAGCAAGGACCTGATCGTGGCGCGGGTTCAGAATATCTTAAGGTCCCGGAACAGGCTGCAGCAGTATTTTTTCAATACGATCACGCTGAAGCCGACTTCGAGTATCGAGGCCGATCATAAGGAATTTCTGGAGCGGTGTATCCGGATCGTGGATCAGTATATGGATAATCCGGAGTTCAGCGTGCAGCTGTTCTGTCAGGAAATAGGGATGAGTCATCCGACTTTGTACAAGCGGATCAAGGCGATCTCGGGGTTGACGGTAAACGTTTTTATTCGGTATCTGAGGCTGAGGAAGGCGGCGGAGCTGCTGATCAATACGGGGAATACGGTGGTGGAGGTGACTTATGCCACGGGGTTTAATGATTTGAAGTATTTCAGGGAGCAGTTCAGCAAGCTTTTTGGGATGACGCCGTCGGAGTATATCAGGAGGTATAGGAAGCCGTTGGGGAATAAGATTGTGAAGTAATGAGAGGAGGCCCGGTCTGTCGACCGGGCCTTTTTTTGGGGGTGGGGTTAGATGGTAGTTTTTTGGTGGATGGAATTAGTTGGGGTAGCCGGGGTTTTGGGTGAGGTTCGCGTTTTTGGCGATCTCGGTGCGGGGTATGGGATATAGGGCCCGGTAGTCGCCGTTGGGGGAGTGGGAGAGCCAGGATTTTTGGTGAATACGCCAAAACGGACCATGTCAGTACGCCGGCGGGCTTCCTGGCAAAATTCCCAGCCCAGTTCGTCCAGCATTCTGCCGTATTGTACGTCGCCGCCGCCCTCTGTCGTGGTGGTGAGGTGGTTTCTCAGGCCGTAGTCGTAGCTGCTGCCGCCGAGGAGTTGTGCGCCGGTGACGGTGGCTTTTGCCGGGTTGGTCTTGAAGTCGCGCTGGCGGACCTGTGTTACGATGACGGCAGCGTCGTCGGCGTGGCCTGTGCGGAGCAGGGATTCTGCTTTCATCAGGAGTATGTCGGCGTAGCGGAAGAGGGGCCAGTCGTTGCTCAGCCGGTTGGTGGCGCCCATGGCGATCTCGAATTTGCCGAGGCGGAAGCCGTCGACCTCGTCCGATATGTCGACGCCGGGGAGGTAGTTCCTGTAGGACAGGGGCTTGCCGGTGAAGTCGCCCATGGTGCCGTAGATGGAGTCGCCTTCAGCCGTGTACTGCTGACCCTTGATATAGTTGTCCTGGTATCTGCTGTCGTCGGTGTCATAGGTGTTGATGAACTGGGGTATCGCGCAGACGCCGCCCCAGGGGAGGACTGCAGTTTGTAGGTGGCCTGGTTCTCCGGTTCGAGGGTCTGCATGTGTACGTCGAAGGAGTTCCAGTCGTTCACGTATTTGGAGTCGAAGGGCAGGGCGAAGATGATCTCCTTTGAGTTCTCGTTCTCGGTGACGAATACGCTTTTCTGGTTCGACTCGAGGACGAACTTGTTGCCGTTGATGATGGTGTCGCATACGGCGATGCATTTGTCGTAGGCGGGGGTGCCGGAGTAGACTTCCGCATTCAGGTACATTTTGGCCAGCAGGGCGAGGCCGGCCCATTTGTTGAACTTGCCGTAGGTGGCGGTGTTGTTGTCGGCGCTTACGAGGGGGATATTGGTCAGCAGTTCGTTCACGATGAAATTGTATACGTCCTTTCTCGCGCTTTGTTTGGGAAGGAAGCCGTCCGGAACGTCGAAGCGGTCGACGATGGGCACGTTGCCGTACATGTCGCAGAGCACCCAGTAGTAAGAGGCGCGCAGGAGCCTGATCTCGGCGACGAGTGAGCCGGTGTCTTTGCGGCTACGGGGATCGCTCCGGAGCGTACCTGGTAGATGATCCGATTGCAGTTGGTGATGCCCTGATAGGCGCGGGTCCAGACGTTGATCACGATATCGTCGTCGGTTGTCCATTTGTGTTCGTGGATCCTGCGGTAGACGCCGCCGTCGACCCAGCCGTTGGGGCGGGCTGGGGTGAGCATTTCGTCGCCGGATACTTCCTCGGGCCCGGTAGAGGGTATTCCACTGGAGGAGTAAGCCGCGCCAGTCCACATAGGCCGCTCCCGAGAGTGCCGACAGGTCGGAGGGGGCGGGGACGAAGGTGCTGCCGATGATCTGGTTGTAGGAATTGTTCTTTAGGCGGGTACAGGCCGGTCCTATTGCGACGACTGCTATGAGCAGGGCCCAGTATATATTTTTGTTGATTTTCGTTGTGTTCATAAAGACTTTTTGGAAGTTTTAGAAGGTCACATTCAGGCCGATCGTGAATGTGCGGGTAGTGGGGTATTTATAGGGGCTGTCCATGCCGGGGTCGAGGCCGGATGTTGGCGTCTGGTTAACCCCGGACTGCGCCGTCGAGATGCCGTTGCGCAGGCTCACTTCGGGGTCGATTCCTTTATAGCCCGTGATGATCAGCGCGTTCAGGACGGCCGCGTAGAGTCTTGCCGACTGGATATAGCGCATGCCCGTGTGTGTGAAATTGTATCCCAGCGTGATGTTGTCGATCTTCCAGTAGTCGCCGTTCTCGATGTAGTAGCTGTTGAATTCCACGGGTGATTTCAGCTGGGTCTTGCCGAAGACTTTGTCGTATGCGTTCTTCAGTAGATTGTACTGCGCCTGGGTGGGGTTCTCGAGCATCATTCGCTGGAGGTTGGCCACCTGGAATTTGAAGGCTCCGCGCTGGGTGATGCCGAGGTCCCAGTTCCTGTACCGGAAATTGTTGTTCCATCCGAGGTAGAATTTGGGGAGGCCATTGCCGAGCACGCGCTTGTCGCCGAAGGAATGGGTGAAGCTGGAATATTTGACGGGTTTGCCGTCGGCGCCTTCGTATACCCATTGGCCGTAGTTGGCTACGTCCGAGGGGTCGTTGCCGATGTCCACGACCTTGAAGCCATAGAAATTACCGACGGGGCCTCCGACCTTCAGCAGGTGCGAGAAGGTCTGGATGGGCGGGAAGATGGCGCCCACCTGCAGGTAGTCGGTGGAAGTCTTGTATATATCATTCGACAGGCTTTTCAGCTGGTTCGAATTGGTGGAATAGTTGACGCCGGAGTTCCATTCGAAGTCTTTTGTTTTTACGGGTACGAAATTGACCGAGACCTCGACTCCTTTATTTTCCAGGACGCCTACGTTGGCGAGGGTCTGGTTGTAGAGATTGGGGGGACTCGGAACGTCGTACCAGAACAGCAGGTTGTGGATCTGGCGGTTGTAGTAGTCGATGCTGCCGCTGATGCGGTTCTTCAGAATGCTGAAGTCGAGGCCGATATTGGTCTCGCGTTTTTCCTCCCATTTCAGGTTGGGGTTGGCGTTCTGGGTGGGTATGAGTGTCTGTATCCACTGTCCGTTGGAGTTGACGAATCCGCCGTAGCCGATGACGCCGACGCCGCGGAAGAGGTCGGAGGGCTGCGAGCCGGTGATGCCGTAGCCGGCGCGGAGTTTGAGGTCGTCGAACAGGTGCTGTTTGCTCATGAACGATTCTCTGGAGATCCTCCATCCGGCGGATGCGGCGGGAAGGTGCCCCAGGGGTTCTTCGTACCCCATAGCTGGCTGGCTTCTTCCCTTCGGACGCTGGCCATCAGCAGATAGCGTTCGTCGTAGTTGTAGGTGAGCCGTCCGGAAGAAGCCAACGAGGTTGGTCTCGCTGCGGTAGCTGTTGATGAGGCCCTGGTAGTTGCCGCTGCTGATGGCGCGGCCGAGGCCGATATCGTTGAAGCCGAATCGATCCGTGGGAAAGTCCCAGTTCTCCATATAGTTGCTGGAGTAGGTGTTCTCCTCGGTAGCTGTATCCGCCGAGCAGTACGAGGTGGTGCCGGTCGAAATTGCGGGAGTATTCGGCGGTGAGTTCGACGAGGCGGTCGATGGACTCGCTGCTGCCGACCCTGGCGTATCCATTCTTTCCGTCGCGGAGGGTGGACACGTGTTGTTTGGTCTCCATGTATCCGGAGTCGCTCATTTTTTTGCCGTAGGAAAATATGCTGGAAAGCCTGAGTCCCGAAATGGGGGTGAAGACGACGGCCGCCTTGTAGCGGGCGTTTGTTTCGTTGTATTGGCCGTCGCTCTCCATCAGGTCGGACACGGGACTCTCGTAGTCGAATTTCGTGAGCTCCTGGAACCAGGTGCCGTCTGCGTTCTTCAGCGGCGAGGTGGGGTTCTGCATGGTGGCCTGGCGGTAGATATTGGAGTTGAAGCCATTCCATTTCCGGGACGAGCTGAAGAGGTTGAGGTTGATGCGGAGCTTGTTGTTGAACATATTGTGGTTGAAGTCCGCGTGGCCGCTGAAGATCTGGTTGAAGGATTTTTTGAAGATACCCGGAGAGTTGTTGTAGTTGCCGTTGATGAGGTAGTTGGTGGTGGAGGTACCGCCGCGGAAGGTCAGGTTATGGGACTGGATGACGGGTGTGCGGGTGATGGCTTTTACCCAGTCGGTGCTGGCGCCGTTGTCCGCCATTTCGGTCTTGCGGAGACCGGCTCTGATCTGGTCGCGGAAGTCTGCCGCGGTGGAAAGATTGAGTTTGCGGGCGAGGGTCTGTGTGCTGGCGTATCCGTTGTATTCGACGTCGCTGCGGTCGTTGCCGCTGGCGCGCCGGGTGGTGATGAGGATCACGCCGTTGGTACCGCGTGTGCCGTAGATGGCGGCGGCGGACCCGTCTTTGAGGACGTCCATGGACTCGATGTCCTCGGGGCGCTACGGTGCGCAGGTCACCGGGGATCCCGTCGATGAGGACGAGCGGGTTCTGGTTGGCGCCCATCAGGGTAGTCTGTCCGCGCAGGAGGATCTGGGTGTTGCCGGTGGGGTCGCCGTTGGGGGAGATGACGGTCAGTCCTGCGACTTTGCCCTGGATCAGCTGGCCGGCGTCGGTGACGGAGCCTTTTATGAAGTTTTCGGCTTTTACGGTGGCGATGGCGCTGGTGAGGTCGCCTTTGCGCTGGGTGCCATAGCCGATGACGACGATTTGCTGCAGCTCCTTATTGAGGAGTTGCATGGAGACGGAGACTGTCCTGTTGCCGTTGACGCGGAGTTCCTGGGGTGCGTAGCCGATGAGACTGAATTCGAGTATGGGGTCCTCTTTTGTGGTGGTCAGCGTGAAGCTGCCGTCGTCTCTCGAGCTGGTGGCGTTGCCGGAGCCTTTTTCCTCGGATGGTGACGCCGGAAAGGGCGTTGCCGTTGCCGTCCGTTATTTTGCCCGTGATGGGGGGAATGGCTTGTTTTTGGGTTGCAACGGAGTCCATGATGACGTAGAGCCGGTCGTTGATCTTTCGCCAGGTGAGCGGGCTATTCTTCAGGATCAACGCGAGGACTTCGGTCAGGGGAGCGTGGTCGACTGTGACGGATGTTCGCTGCTGGCCTTTGGACAGGACGCTGGTCTTGTATACGAATCTGAACGATCCCTGGTCTTCGATGGCCCTGAGCACGTCTTTTATTGTCACATTATCGAGTCTCAGGCTTATTTGTCCCTGGCCATAGCTGCTGGCGGCGGCGGGGAGGGTAAAGCAGACGATAAGAATAATGGCAAGCTTCGTCATCAGGAAATATTTGAGCGTTAACCTGGCTGCCGGGCACGACGAGCCATGTCTTGTTTTTTTCATACTTTTGCAAGAGTTAAATGTTAGGTGAATAGCCTCGCACGGCTGTTTACTGTCGTTGACGAATACGGAGAATGTTTGCAGCATTCTCCGTTGTTTTTTTTAAGTAGTTGATTTCATATGCAGCAGTTTTTGGTTGATGGCAATAGGGCCCAATCGTTAGGGAATTATGATGACCTCGTTCTTTTTTATCTCATATTTGAAGTTGCCCGATAGTTGCAGGGCATAGAGTACTTCCGTCAGATTGTCGTCGTCGAACACTCCGGTGAATTCTATATTTTTCAGTTCGTCGCCCTGGATGGTGACGGTTACGCCGTACCAGCGTTCGAGTCGCCGGGCGACCTGGCCGAGGGTCTCGCCGTCGAAGACGAGTTTGTTCTTTGTCCACAGGACCTCGGCAGCGACGCTGTCCCGGTCGAGGTGGTGGACCTGTGTCAGGGTCATTGTGGCGGGTCTTTTACGCGTGTCTTTTGCGCTGTCGTGTTTGATGGTTGCGCTGTCGTTGCTGACGATCAGTTTCTCGTTGGGTTTTAGCAGGACTTTTTTTCCGGCGTTGGTTTTTAGTGTGACTTCGACCGCGCCCCGGATGAGGGAAGTCTCCGTGACTTTCTCTTCGGGGTAGGAGCGGACGTTGAAGGCCGTGCCGAGTACGGTGACGTCCACGGTAGCGGTGTGGATGATGAAGGGTCGGGCGTTGTCTTTGACCACGTCGAAGAAGGCTTCACCGGTGAGTCGCACCTGGCGGGAGGTTCCGTTGAAATCGTTGTCGTAGGAGATATTGCTGCCGGAGTTGAGCCAGACCTGGGTGCCGTCGGGGAGCTGGAGTTTTGATTTGGAGCCGTTGCGGGTGGAGACGAAGTTGCCTGTCGCGGGGGCGACGGGACTGGTTTTTATGAAGAAAAATGTGAGACAGGCGGCTGTTGCGGTTGCGGCGAGCAGTCCTTTTATAATGGCCGGGCGGCGTTTTTTTCCGGCCGGTGGTAGAATGGGGTATTTTGGACGGTGTCATCGCTGAGGCGCTGGAGGTGTTTGTTGAAGAGCAGGTCAGTGCTCTCCTGGCCGGCGGAGCCTTTTGCTTTCCAGAGGGCTTCGACGGATGCGGCCTGCGCGGCGATGTGCGGGTGCTGTTGGAGCAGCTGGTCGAGTTGCGCGAGTTCCTCGGCGGTGGCTTCGCCCGAGAGTTTGCCGATGAGCAGGTGCCATATTTTTTCGTGGTCCATTGTAAATAGGACACGGAAAATGGGGGATGTACCGGTGGTGGGAAAAAATTTTATGGGGGGCGTGGGTGGTGGGGGGTGTAGTGGAGTCAGGTGGATTTTGGTTTTGGTCGGGGGGTGGGGATGTCGAGTTGGGCGGCGGAGGCGATCTTTTTGGCGGCGATGACGAGTTGGTTGCGGACGGTGAGGACCGAGATGTTGAGGATGTCTCGCCACTTCCTTGTATTTGAGGTCGTGTTCGCGGACGAGCTGGAAGATCAGTTTGCACTGGGAGGGCAGGCCGTCGATGGCCTGTTGGACGCGTCTGGTCATTTCTTGGCGGAAATGAAGAGTTCCTCGCCGTTGCCGAAAGAGGAGATATTGTTGACCTCGATGGTGTCGAGGCTGATATTTGGATATTTATAGTTGCGGGTAATATGGTTGATGGAGAGGTTTTTTGCGATGGTATAGAGGAATACGGTGAGGTTGTCGATGGTCAGCAGTTGGTCGCGGATGCGCCATAGGCGGATAAAGACGTCGGAAACGATCTCTTCGGCGGTCTCTCTGGATTTGATGATGGAATATGAGAAATAGAACAGCTTTTTGTGCAGCATATCGTATAGTTGCCGATATGCTGCCATGTCGTCGCAGAGGGCGATCTGTCGTTGCAGTTCCGATATGAGTTGTCTTTTCTCCATGTCTGTTATTTGCCTTTTCCGATGCGGATGACCTGCATGGAATAGGGTGGCAGGCCGAGGCTGAACTTCTTGCTGATGGGTATGGTGGTTTCCGTGGGGACGATCGTTTGTGGGGCGGCTTCGGTGTTTTTGGATTCGGGGGAGCCGGTGAGAAGGGGTTTTTGTGCCTTTTGCCGGGAATTGGGGTTGTCCGGTTGTGGTCAGGTTTATGTTTGCCTGTAGTGTTCCGGGGCCGGTATGGATGATCTTGAGGATAAGGTCGCCGGTGCGGCTGTCCTTTAGCGCAGTCTGGTGGCGACGGCGGTGTCGCCGGGTGGGATGGTAGATGACGCCGGGGTAGAAGATGTCGCCTGCGTTGGCCGCGAATAGCTGTTGTACATAATAGTTGGCGGTTCTGAGGACGGCGGTGTTTGAAAAATAGATGAGGTTAGGGTTCCAGGAGGTATGGCGTGTGTTGGCGAGGAGGGGGGCGTAGGAGGCCATGCGGACGACGTCGCCGTTGCGTTCGAGGGAGGTCATGTATGCGCCTTCGGCCAGTGGCGTTGTACAGCGTATTTCCCCAGGAGGCGTATTCGCCTACGTATACTTTCGATCTGGCTCTGTCGTATTTGTCGTAGCGCTGTCCGTGGGAAAGGAACCATTCGGGTTTTTCGTAGTAGTGTTCGTCGACCATGGGAACGGGAGAGGCTGTCGGCAAATTTCCAGCCGAGGTCGTAGTCTTCGCCAGCCGGAGAGGGGCCGACGGTGCCGATGACGGTGATTTCGGGGTGGCTGGCGTGGACGGCCGCGTAGATCATTTTGAAACGCTGGCGAAAGTCCTCCGTCTGCCGGTCTTCGTTGCCTATGCCGATGTATTTTAGATGGAAGGGTGCGGGGTGGCTGGCGGCGGCGCGTTTCGCGCCCCATGTGGAGGATTCGGGGCCGTTGGCGTATTCCTATCAGGTCGAGCACGTCCTCGATCCAGGACTGCATTTCGTCCATGGGAAGTCCTTTTGTCCTGTGCTGCCGATACGCCGGTGCCGCCGGAGTTCTGGCAGCTGACTCCGGCTGCAACGATCGGAACTGGTGTGGCGCCGATGTCCTCGCAGAACTGAAAATATTCGAAGAATCCGAGTCCGGTGGATTGGTGGTAGTTCCAGATATTTTTTTGTTCGATCCGTTGTTCGGCCGGGCCGATGGTGTTCTTCCAGCGGTAGATATTTCCGAGCCCGTCGCCGTGGACGAGGCATCCTCCGGGGAATCGCATGAATTTCGGGTGCAGGCCGGCGATGGCCTGTGCGAGGTCGTCGCGCATTCCGTTGGGGCGGTGTTTGAAAGGTCTGTTCGGGGAAGAGGGAGATCTGGTCTAGCGCCAGCCGGCCCTTTGTTTTGGCGGAGGATCACGAGGTAGCCGCTGTCTTCCCGGGCGGTGGCGCGGATGGTTGTATGGCGGTATTCCTGCCAGCCGCGGGATTGTGGTACTGGAGTTCGGCTTTGCCGAGGAGGTGCGCCTTTTTGCCGCGCAGCTGGATCTCGAGGGGGACCGCTTCGCCGGACAGCTGTCTTATCCATGCGGAGAAGTTGTAGCCTTCGCCTTGTTGGAATGCCATGGCGTCGTATCCTCCGTTGGAGAGGCCGATGCCTTGCTGGCCTGGGTCTTCGATGGTGAGTACTACATAGTGGGGGTTGTTTTTGTTGATCGGTTCGGCGGTTTCGACGGTGAGGTTGCCGTAGCCGAAGCCTTCGGTCTGGTATTGCCATGCGGTGAAGGGTGTCCAGTCCTTTCTGTCGGCGGGGCCGTATTCGAAGCTTCTGTTCTGGACGAGTTCGCCGTAGAGGCCGCCGTCGGCGGCGTAGCTGATGTCTTCAAAGAAGATTCCGAAGAGGTCGGGGCTGATGGCTGTGGGTCCGGAATGGCGTTGTTTTGAGGGGTGTTGGGTTGGGGGTTTGGTGGATTGGACTGCCGGTTGTTTTTTTACCCAGACTTCCATTTCGCCGTCGCCGCGGTTGGCCCATGCGTAGTAGGGGATCAGTTGTGATATCTGCGGTTTTCAGGACGGTGATCCTGCCGAGTTCGTCGTTGCGCGTTTCTGGGCTGCAGATTTGAGTTGGCGGGGAGTGCGATATCGCTGGGTTTTTTGCTATTGTCTTTCCATTCGAGACAGTACATCAGCGGGCCGCGCTGGATGGCGACCTTGCCGGAGTCTTCCTGGAGGCGGCTGCTGGCCTGGACTCCGCGCACGGGCATGTCCAGCGTCATTTCGATCTTGTCGCCTTTTTCCATGTGCGCCGGATGACCGCGTAGCCATTCTCTATTTTATATGGCGTGGGTTGGCCGTTGATAGCGATCGGGGTGTGTGGCCTGATATAGCGGTGAATGAATACAGCGGGGAGGGTATGGCCTGGTCGCGGGCCCAGCCGGGGATCCTGATGCGAACTGTGAGGGACTGTGCCAAGGCCGGGTCCAGCGTGAAGCGCAGGTGTCCGTCCCAGGGGTAGTTGTTCTCCTGTACGATCTCGATGGGGCCGGCGGCCATTTTCATGGTGGCCTCTGCTGCTGACGAAGAGGTTGATATAGAGGTCCTCGGGTCTTTTTGTGCGTAGACGTAGCCCGGCAGGGAGGGCAGCAGGCGCAGGATATTCGTGGGACAGCAGGAGCATTCGAACCAGCCGGAGCGGTGGCGCTCGAGGGCGTCGTGGGTAAAGTTATCGGTGACCTGCATGGCGTTCGTGTAGAAGAAGGATTTTCCGTCGAGTCCGACGCCTGACAGCATTCCGTTGTAGAGGACTTTTTCCATCAGGTCGATGTATTTGGACTCGCCGTGGAGGAGGAACATGCGCTGGTTCCAGTAGACGTCCCCGATGGCGGCGCAGGTCTCATTGTAGGCGGTTGCGTTGGGCAGTTCGTGTCTTCGCCGAAGCGTTCGCCGGCGGGCACTGAGCCGATGCCTCCCTGGACGTAGATCTTTTTGGCCACCATATTATCCCAGAGGCGGTCGACTGCGGCGGTATATTGCCGGTCGCCGGTGAGGGCTGCTATGTCGGTGACGCCGGAATAGAGATACATGGCGCGCACGGCGTGTCCTTCGACGTCGTTCTGGTCGACGACGGGGTGTCGTCCTGCCAGTATTTTCCGTTCTTCCACTCGTCGGTGGAGTTCTTGTCGTAGGTGCGTTTACCGCGGGCTTCGACGAAGAATTTCGCGAGTTGGAGGTAGTCGGTCTTGCCGGTGATGCGGTAGAGTTTCACCGGGCCCATTTCCACGATCTCGTGGCCGGGTGCTACTTCTCTTTTCCGGGGCCGAATGTGCGTACGAGGAGGTCGGCGTTCTTCAGTGCGATGTCCAGCAGGTTGCGACGACCGGTGGCGAGGTAGTGGGCGGCGGCGGCTTCGAACAGATGGCCGCTGTTGTAGAGTTCGTGGCTGAGTTCGTGTTCCTTTACCCATCTGTCGTTGCCGGACCATTCGTGGGGGTGCAGGGAGTCGATCGTTCTCGCGGTATATAGGTATCCGTCGGGCTCCTGCGCTGCCGCGACCGTGTCGATGAGGGCGTCGACATATCTGCTAAGTTCCGGGTCGGGGTGTACGGCGAGCGAGTAGGAGGCGCCTTCGAGGGTTTTGTAGATGTCTGTATCGTCGAATGGGAATTTTGTGCCGAATTTTCCCTTTTTCTGTGCGGCCATCACGAAGTTCCGAACCCTTCCGGTGTTCTCGCAGCGCTGGAAGGATGCGGGGATGGTGACGGTGCGATTGCGTTCGATGCGGGGATTCCAGAAGGAATCGGTGAGCTGTACCTGGGTAAAGTTGACGGGACGGATTTGATAGTCAGCCGATTGTGACTTGGCTATCGCCGCAGGGAGGAGTCCTGAGAGGAGTAGCAGGAGTTTTTTCATACGCAATGCTTTACTACAATAGTACAATTTTTAAATGTCATTTGTACAATTTTAGAATTTTTTGTGGGGGAGGGGGTGGTGCGTGCGGGGAGGGGGAAAGAAAGCTGCGCCATGCGGCGCAGTTTTGTGTTGGGAGTACTATGGTGTGACGATCAGTAGCCGTCGTTCTGTTTGAGATAGCCGGGTATATTGGATGCGGCGTCGATGGCGGTCTGGGGGATGGGGAAGATCCTTTTTTCGTGTCGGTGCTGGATTTTTCCGTCCATGTGCCTTCGTATTTGCCGAAGCGGACCATGTCCGAGCGGCGGACCATTTCCCAGTAGAACTCGAATCCGCGCTCTCTGAAGAGGAGGTCGAGGTTCATGGTGGTCAGCGGCGCTGCGGGGGTGGTGGCGGTGCGGGCGGCTCTGACGATGTTGACGTCCGCGAGGGCGCCGGCGGCGTCTTTGGGTCCGCGCAGTTTGGCTTCGGCCCGCATCAGATATGCGTCGGCGAGGCGGAGGATGACGATGTCGGCCTCGCCTTTATTTCTGCCCGAGTTGGAGCTTTTGCTGAACTCGTATTTCTCGACTCTGTAGCCGGTGCTGTAGTTGCTGCCTGCCGTGGTGAAATCCACCTGTTCGGTGAAGTTGACGGGCAGGGTGGGTTTGCTGCGGGTGGCGTTGAAGAGCATGCTGACTTTTAGTTTGCCGTCGGGGCAGGTAACGAAGGCGCCGCTGGCGTCTTTTGTCAGGCCGTATTGCTGTCCTCTGAGGATGCCGCGGTTGATGTTGAAGGTGGCGGCGTCGACGCAGCCGTCTGCCTGTGGAAGGTTCTCTTTATAGAAGCGGGGTCGGCTGCTGCGGGATCGGCGGGGGCGTTGGCGTCGACCCAGTGTGATAGAAGTCCGGGGTGATGGCGGGGCCGTCGGTACCGTTGGCGGTGGGGAAGGCGGGTAGGGGGAACTGGTCGCCGGACAGGGAGAAATAGGCCATGCGGTTGTGGCTGTTGCTCATGTCGGGGCGCTGGTCGACGGCGAAGACGAGCTCTTTGTTGGTGTGGTTGTTGTTGCCGAAGATGGAGAAGTATTCGCTGGCGAGGGCGTACTGGCCGGCGCCGATGATCCTGCCGCAGTAGTCGATGACCTTGTTCATGTCGTCGGCGTTGAAGTTGAAGGACGCGGCATAACGGTCTCGGTAGACCGCCGCGTTGAGGTAGAGTCGGGCGAGCAGGCCCCAGACGGCGGCCTTTGTGATGCGTCCAGGTCCGGTGGTGTTGACCGGGGTCGGCTCGACGGCCAGCAGTTCGGATTCGATGTACCTGACCGCCTCGTCGCCCCGTACGATCTTCGAGGTGGAATTGGGGTCTTCTTTTATGAATACTATTCCGAAGAGGTCGAGGGTCAGGAGGGAGTAGTAGGCGCGCATGCCTCTTGCTTCGGCGAGGAAGAGGGGGCGTTGGCGTCTTTGTTGGTCTTCAGCGCCATGATGGCGGTGACGGAGCGGGAGAGGCCGGTGACGATGGCGGTCCAGGTGGCCTGTACGTTGGGGTCGGTGCTGACCGTCTCGTGGCGGTGCATGGAAAGGTAGATGCCGTTGTCGCCCCAGTCGGTGCCGCCCCGGTAGGGAAGGATGGCTTCGTCGGTGGAGATCTCCTGCAGGGTGAAGTAGCGGGTGTGCAGGAATATATCGGGCAGTACGTTGTAGGTGGGGGCCAGGAGGCCTTCGCCGAGCTGTTTGTCGTTGAGCCCCGTGACGGAAGATTCGTCGAGGACCTGCTCATTTAGCTTAGTACAGCTGAACAGGCTGATTCCTATGAGGCAAATCAAATATCTTATGGATTTGTTTGTCATTTTCTGAGCGTTTTAGAGTGAAACATTGATGCCGACAAGAATGGTTCTTGCCTTCGGGTAGCTGTTGTAGTCGATGCCATAGGAGGAGACGCCGTCGTCACTTCTGTCGGTGTTGACCTCGGGGTCATAGCCGTCGTATTTGGTAATGACGAACAGGTTCTGACCGGTGACGGAGATGCGAATGGCCTTTGCCCATTTGTCGATGTTCCATTTTTTGGTGTCGAATTCGTAGGCCAGGGAAAGATTGTTCAGGCGGAAGTAGGCGCCGCTCTTGAGCGTAGCGGCTGCTGACGGGGGCGGCGTTGTTGATGCTTTCTTTTGGTTCGGCGGCTGCGGCGGAGCTGGTATTGACGCTTTTTGCCAGTCTTGCCTTGTAGAAGTTGGTATTGGCTGTGTTGTCATAGAGCTTGTTGCCGGAGATGCCGTTGAAGTTGGCCCGGAGGCTGAAGCCTTTGAAGCCAAAATTGCCGTATACGCCGTAGAGCAGGTTGGGAAGGGCGGTTCCGAGGACCTGTCTGTCCTTGTCGGAAATGATATTGTCGTGGTCGCGGTCTTCGTATTTGCTCAGGCCGTTGTCGCCGATGCCGATGTATTTGAGCAGGTAGAAGGAGCCGATGGGGTTGCCGTTGACGTAGCCATTGATGGTGGCGGATGTCAGTCCGGAGCCTTGTGCGGAGCCTGTGGTAATGACGGTGTACGGGGAGTTCTTCACCTCGTTGTGGATGCTGGTGATATTGCCGCCGATGGAGAAGTTCATGTCTTTGCCGATCTTTTTCGAAAAGTTGAGCTCGGCTTCGAGGCCGTTGTTGTCGACCGTCATGTTCTTGATGTTGGACCAGTACTCCTGTGCGGGCTGGACGGGGTCGGCGGGAAAGCCCTTCAGCAGGATGTGGTTGGAGGTTTTCCGGAAATAGTCGACGGTTCCTGTGAGGGCTCCGCCGAAGAGGCCGAACTCGAGGCCGATGTCGGTCTGGTTGGATACCTCCCATTGCAGGTCGGGGTTGGCGGGTCTGACGTAGGTGTAGCCGGTGGGGTAGGTGCCGGATTCATAGAGCGGATAGGTGCCGCCGGAAGCGGTGAACAGGGGCTGTGTTTTTTGGCGGGGATCTCCTGGTTGCCCGTCCGGCCCCAGCCGGCTCTTAACTTTAGATTGCTGATCGGGGAGGAGCCGTTCTTTATAAAGTCCTCTTCGCTGATGATCCATCCGAGCGAGAAGGACGGGAAGTAGCCGTATCTGTTGTTGCTGCCGAATTTGGTGGAGCCGTCGGCCCTGAAGTTGGCGGTCGCCAGGTATTTATTGGCGTACTGGTAGGTGATCCTGCCGAAGAAGGACTGCTGTTCGTTGATGACGGCGGTGCCTTTGTCGGTGTTGTTGGTGGACAGGGCCGGCTGTCCGGTGCTGGGGTCGTAGATCGGCTGGATATTGCCTACGGGATAGTTCTGGGTCAGGTAGTCCCTTGTCTGGATGAAGAATTTCTGGTAGGAATAGCCGCCGAGGACCGAGAGGTTGTGTTCTCCTTTGGTGAATGTCCAGGTGAGGTAGTTTTCGATGAGCGTATTCCTGTTGGTATTATAGATCGTCTCCAGTGCTTCCGAGCCGGGCGGGTGTGGCGCTGGCGAGGCTTTGGAGATTGCGGGTGCCGGTGGAATAGTCGATGCCGAAATTGACCTTGTAGATCAGGCCCTTTACGATCTTTACGGATGGGGAGATGCTGCCGATGAGGCGGTTGATGGTAGCGACGTCCTTGTCCAGTTTGAAATAGATCAATGGGTTGCTGATGTTGTTGTATACGGCCGGATTGCCACTGGCGTCGTAGGCCGGGTAGGTAGGGTTGTTGGTCAGGCTTCGCCGATACCGAAGGGTGGGCGGACGTTGTTGGTGGCGGAGTAGTTGAGGACGGCGTCGATGGTGACGCGGTCATCGAGGAATTTTTGTGTGGCGTTGAACCGGCCCGTGTATCTGTCGAGCGTGTTGTTTTTGATGATGCCCTCTTGTTTTTGGGCGCTGAAGGAGGCGTAGTAGGTGAGTTTGTCGGAGCCGCCGCTGAGGCCCATGTTGTAGTTCTGGGTGAGGGCGTTCCTCGTGATGAGTTTCTGCCAGTCGGTGTTGCCGCCTTTGTCGTCGAGAGTACCGCCGATCTCGGGGACGATCTTTCTGAATTCGTCGGCCTTATAGACGGGGAGTGCGCGGGCCATTTTCGATGTGCCGAGGCTGGCGGAGAGGGTAAGGAGGGAGGTACCGGCGCGCCCTTTTTTTGTCGTGATGATGATCACGCCGTTGGCGCCGCGGGAGCCGTAGATGGCGGTGGCGGAGGCGTCCTTGAGTACGTCCATGGAAACGATGTCGGCGGCGTTGATAAAGCTGAGGGGGTCGGATGCGCCGCCGGTGGTGGAGTTATCGAGCGGGAGTCCGTCGACGACGAACAGTGGGGTGTTGCCGGTGCGGATGCCGCCGGGGCCGCGGATGGAGATGCTCATGGGAGCGCCGGGTTCGCCGCTGAAGGAAGTGACGTTGACGCCGGCGGCCTTGCCCTCGGATGAGTTGTTCGGGGAGGTGACGACGCCCCGGTTGAAGTCCTCGGTCTTGAGGGATTTTACGGCGCCGGTGACGTCGCGTTTAGTCTGGGTGCCGTATCCCATGACTACGACATTCGTTAGTTCGGCGGCGTTGGACTGGAGGATCAGGTCTAACCGGGTCTTGTCTCCGACGGTGATCTCACTGGTGGTGAAGCCGACATAGGAGATGACGAGGATGGCGTTGGCGTCGGGGACAGTGATGGTGAAGTCGCCGTCTTTGCCGGTGGTGGCGGACTGGCGGCCGTTCTTGACGGCGACGGTGGCTCCTGCGAGGGGTGCTCCGCCGGACTGGGTTACCTTACCGGCGATTCTGATGCCGGTCTGGAAGGGGGAGAAATGATTTTTGTTTAGATGATTGTTTGGGGTGAAAGCGAAAGCTGTCTGTAGCGTAAGCAGTGGGAGCAGGAACAGCCAATAGACTGCCCGTGTCGCGAATTTTGGTTCTGACATAGCGTTTTTGTTAGGAGTGTGAAACTATCAGTTAGCGGGATGAAGATAGGTAGTTTCCTGTATAGGGCGAAGAAGACCAATAAATAAAATTGTGCAAAAGTGGTAACTTCCGGGATGCGAGTATATCAAATAAAGCCGGTCATTTTTTCCTTATGTTTTTTGATGGTGTTTGCCGCCGCGGCGCAGCGGGTTCCGCCGGTGGTGAAGACGCGTGCGGGTTGGGTTCGTGGGGTGAAGGAGGATGGGGTGGATGTGTTCAGGGGGATCCCTTATGCGCAGCCGCCGGTGAGTGTGTGTGCGGTGGAAGCCGCCGGTCGCGCATGCTGTCTGGAAGGATACGCTGGCGGCGGTGGGGTTTGGGTCGGTGGCTTTGCAGCCTGGTGGTAGTGCGGGTGTGTCGGGGTCGGAGGACTGTCTTTATCTGAATTTATATACGCCGGGTTTGTCGGGGCGTGCTCGGCCGGTGGTGGTGTGGGTACATGGGGGGAGTATGACCAATGGGAGTGGGAAGGGAATGAACGGGCATGCGTTTGCGGATGGGGATGGGATCGTGACGGTGACTATTAATTATAGACTGGGGGCGTTGGGGTTCCTGTATATGGATGATGTGGGTTATCGTCAGTCGGGAAATCTTGGACTGTTGGATGTGGTGGCGGCGCTGCGGTGGGTCCATGACAATATTGCGGCGTTTGGGGGAGATCCGGGGAGGGTAACGGTGATGGGTGAGTCGGCGGGGGCGAAGTTGCTGAGTGCGGTGATGGTATCGCCGGTCTCGAAGGGTTTGTTTCGGCAGGCGATACTGGAGAGTGGGGCGGTGCAGTGTATCCGGGATAGCGGGACGGCGAAGCGGGCGAGGGGGTTGCTGATGGCAGAGCTGGGGGTGAGCGATCCGCGGGAGCTGGTGAATTTGTCGGGTGAGGAGTTGATGCGGGCGCAGCGGAAGGTGTGTGACGGGATCGGGGGAATTCTTTTTGGGCCTGTATATGATGGGGTGACGATACCGGAGGATGGGTATGCGTATGCGGCTTCGTCTTTGGCTTCGGCTTCGGCGAAGTTGGGGGGATCCGGGTTATCATCGGGACGAATGAAGATGAGGGGGGCGGCGTTTGTGGGGAAGGATGCCGGTGAGGAAGTGTTTGGGCCGTTGTTCAGGGATAATGCGGAGTATGCCCATGCGTATTATCGGGCGCGGCTGCGGACGGATAGTCCTTATGCGGCGATGGTACGGACGCTGACGCAGTACATGTATCAGCTGCATTCATACCGGCTGGCGGGGGCGTTGAGCGGGGCGGGTGTGCCGGTGTATGTTTATAGATATGCTTTTGAGAATGGACAGGAGCTTGGGGCGCGGCATGGGGATGAGTTGAGGTATATCTGGGATGCGGCGAAGGTGCGGATGAACAGTATGGATTCGGTGCAGGTGAGGTTGGCGAATGGGTTGCATGGGGCGTGGGTGAATTTTATTCGCTCGGGTGATCCGAATGGGAGAGGGTTGATGGCCTGGCCGGGGTATCGTGTGGGGGATCCGCGGGTGATGGTGTTTGATCGTGTGGAGTCGGTGGTGAGGTTGAAGGAAGTTTATGATGATAAGCAATTTCCGTCGGCGGTGTTTGTGATCAAATAGGGTCGCCGGTCACTCCTTTGTATATTCGAGTATGTCGCCGGGCTGGCAATCCAGTGCCTTGCAGATGGCGTCGAGGGTGTCGAAGCGGACGCCTTTTGCTTTTCCAGTTTTTAGAATCGAAAGGTTGACGTTGGTGACGCCGACGAGGCGGGCGAGCTCGTTGAGGGACATTTTTCGCCGGGCCATCATTACATCGAGATTGACGACTATTGGCATGGTTATATGAATGATTCGTTTTCTTTTTTTACTGTCAGTGCTACTGTGACGAATTGGCGGATGGCCCAGAGGACGGCGGCGAGCAGGACGAACATCGTCTGTGGCTCGCGAAGGATGAGTTCGTGTGTCCCAAAGCGGTATATGCGGTTGATTATGTCCCAGGCGGAGGACCATTCGCCGGAATGCAGTTCGGAGAAATTGTCGCAGATGGTCTCGAAGAGGCCGAGCAGTGCGAGGGTGATGCAGCAGCCGATGAAGAAGTCGAGCACATGAAGGCTGTCCCTGGTGAAGTAGCCGAGTGCGCGGAATCGCCAGAACAGTCTGAAGAGGAAGACGCCGGCGGCAAGGAAGATGGCGTTGCTGATGATCTTTACGATGAACCATACAGCGGCGATCTTGTCGGGTGGGGCTATATAAGAATGATGGCTGCCGAGGAAGGGTATGAACCATCTTATATAGTAGACGATGGCCTGGAGTGAGAGCAGTACGGTCGCTGTGGCGATGATGCCGATGAGAAGGCTTCCGCGGTTGGATTTGCGCATGGACGATTTTTCGGTAAAGCTAGGTGTATATTTAAATAAAACAAATAATTTTTATCGTTTTATTTTAAAAAAATCATGATTTGGTTGGAGAATGATCGATCCAGGCGGTGAGTGCGGGGTCGGATGAGTTGGCCCATTCTTCGATGATCTCGCTGTCGATGGGGGCGTAGATCTCTTTTTCGCCTGGTCCTTCGGGTAATTGGCGGACCGGTACGAGGGTGAAGTTTGTCAGTTGAATATAGTCGGAGCGGCGGTCGGGGGTATAGCCTTTGATGAGGACGTACTGGTAGCCATTGCGCTTCAGGTCGTGAAGAATCTGTGGGGTGAGCCGGACTGGCGATTTACTCTTAGCCATGGTGTATGTTTGTGCGGTACGGTTTGTGCATTAAGGAATATGTTTAAATTTAGGTAGGATTAGCACTACAGACGGTGATCCTTGTCACTGTAAAAAGTGATAAAAGTCAATTTTGTAAACTTGAACCAGGAAGGATGAGTATAAAAGGTCTGTTTCCCATCAACAAATGGGATTTTGAGAGCGAGTCGATCCTTGCCGATCTGCCTGAAGGCGATCTGGCGATGCTGATGCAGCGGAAGAAGACGAGCCACTATAAGAAGGGGGAGGTTATATTCAGGGAGGAGGCGTATGCGGCGGGGATTTACTATGTGGTGAGCGGGAAGGTGAAGAAGTACAAGGTCGACCTGGACGGGGGCGAGCAGATCATTTATGTGGCTAACTCGGGCGACTTGCTGGGTTTCCACGCGGTGTTGTCGGGGGACCATTATATGGATTCGGCGGCGGTGCTGGAGGATAGCGTCATCTCCTTTATTCCGAGGGATGATTTTATGAATACGCTGGAGCATTCGGCGTTGCTGAGCAGGAGATTGCTGAAAACGCTGAGTCATGAGTTCTGTGTATTGGCGAACAGTCTTACCTTGTGTGCGCGCAGGCCTGTCCGGGAGAGGCTGGCGCTGCAGCTGATCGTCGTGCGGGAGAAATATAAGAAGGACGGGGGCCTGATGATCCGGTGGAGATCAATATGAGCCGTGACGATCTGGCCAGTCTGGTGGGTACGGCGAGGGAGAATGTGGTCCGGATCATATCGGAATTCAAGGAGGAGGGGATCCTGGCGACGAGGGGGCGAAAGATCATCGTGAACGATGTCCGGCGGTTGATCGAGGTAGCGAAATATTCGTGAGAGGAAATTATAAAGTGTTCATGACCATGAAACCTTATGTTGTTGTTGTTGACGACGACCCTGATGATGCTGAAATGCTTGCGGAGATGTTTCGTCAGAGGCATTTGGAAGTGCCTATTCATTCTTTTTTCGATAGCCAGGAGGCTTTCGGGTTTTTGGAGTCGCGCGATGCGAAGGATATGCCCGTATTGCTGGTCACGGACTATCAACTGCCGACTTTGAACGGGGCGCAGTTCCTGGAGCTGCTGCACCGTGACGCGAGGTATGATGTTATTTCGAAGGTAGTGTTGTCTACTTCGGGGAATCCGGCTCATGCGGATGAGTGTATGAAGAATGGGGCGAAGAAGTATTTGGTCAAGCCGACCGATGTGGTACAGCTGGAGGCGATCGTGGGGTATTTGTCGGTGTTGTTTTTGGAGAAGGCCGGTGGGTGAGGTTGGGTTGACCGCGGGGAGACTGGGTTGGCCGGGGTGATTGGGTTGACCGCGGGGTGGCGGGATTGGAAGTGAGGCGGTAGATCTCTAATGCTATTCTAATGTCCGGGGGCGGGGTTATGGGGCGGATTTCGGGCCGGCCTGCCGGTATCTTTTGGTATATTTGCACATGCGCCAGTGGATCAGGCTTTTAAAACGACAGATCGTCCGGGGTTATCACAATGGGGTCCATTTCCTCAGGACCCGTATTTCCAAAGTTCAGTATATCGTCATTACGGCGGCTCTGACGGGGCTGGTGTCCGGGCTGATGGCCGTCCTGCTGAAGCGTTCGGTGCAGCAGGTGGAGAAACTGGTTCAGCATTTCAGCGGCAGGGAGTATCTGTTTCTGCTGTGCCCGGCGGCGGGGTTGCTGCTGACGACCTGGATCATCCAGCGGTTCTTCCGGGGGCATATCGACAAGGGGATCGCGATGGTGCTGAAGTCGATCGCGGGGAAGTCTTCGTTCATCCCGCCGAGGAACAATTATATCCATTTTATTACGAGTGCGCTGACCGTGGGTTCCGGCGGGTCCGCAGGGCTGGAGTCGCCGATCGTGGCTACCGGGTCTTCGCTGGGGTCGACGGTTGCCAAGCTGGGGTTGCTGAGTTATTCGGAGCGGACGCTGATGATCGCGTGCGGAGCGGCTGCGGGTATCGCGGCGGTATATAGTGCTCCTATTGCGGGAGTGATGTTTGCGATCGAGGTGCTGCTGGCGGAAACGGTGGTGAGCTATTTTGTGCCGCTGATCATCGCGGCGGTGGTGGGGGTGTTGTGTTCAAAGGTCTTTCTGGGGGAGTCGAGTTTGTTCAATTTTGCGCTGAAGGAGAACTTCGATTATAAGAATGTACCGATGTATGTGCTGATGGGAGTGGGAGCGGGGTTTTTGTCGCTGTATTATGCGAAGGCGTTCCGGGGGGTTGACAGGCGGCTGCATCACTGGAAGGTCAGTCCTTATATGCGGGCTCTGGCGGGGGGCTGCTGCTGGCGGGGTTCTTTCTTCTTTTTGCGCCGCTATATGGAGAGGGATATGAGAGTGTGAAGCTGCTGGCGGAGGATAAGGCAGGGCGCATCCTTCCTGCCGCGGACTGGCTTCGGAATCTGCCGCCCAATTTACCGTTGTTGGTGTTTACGGGTTGTATCCTTTTTCTAAAACCGGTGACGGCGGCGATCACGATCGGCGCGGGGGAAACGGGGGTAATTTTGCGCCGTCGGTATTTGTCGGGGGTACTGGGGTTTCTTTTTTCCCGGCTTGGCAATGCGACCGGTTGGCTGCATCTTCCCGAGAGTAATTTTACGCTGGTGGGTATGGCTGGGATATTGAGCGGGGTGATGTATTGTCCGCTGACGGCGATCTTTCTGATCGCGGAGATCACGAACGGGTATGGGTTGATCGTGCCGCTGATGATCGTTGCGTCGATCGCCTATTTTATCGTGAAGGGTTTCGAGCCTTATTATATGGAGACGAAACAGCTGGCGTTGTCGGGGGAGATCTTCACGCATCGCCGGGAGCAGAATATCCTTTCGATGCTGAGTCTGGACAACCTTACGGAGCGGGACCATGAGGTGTTTCAACCGGCGGATTCGCTGAAGGACCTGGTCCGGCATATCGCCCTGGTGGACAAACCCGTGTTTGCGGTGGTGGATGCGGGGCATCGCCTTGCCGGGGTTATCGCCCTGAACGATATACGCGGGATGTTGTTCGAGCATGAGCTGCACGATAAGACGTTACTGAAAGATATCATGCGGCAGCCTTCTGCGGTGCTGCGGGTCGGAACGCCGATGAAGGCGGTGCTGGAGCAGTTCGATCGGACCAGGGCCGACTATCTGCCGGTGACGGACGAAGACGCGAGGTTTGCCGGATTTATATCCAAGGCGCGGATCTTCGAGCGGTACCGGTTGCAGGTAGCGCAGGCGCGGGATATTTATGACGATGATTAGTCGTTACGCCCAGTCTTCGATGGCGAGGAATCGCGGCCGGTCGCAGGCAATTTCGTGATTTATCGTGATCTCGTGGGGGTGAACGGTGGCCTGTTGATGATCTTCAATGTTTTAGGGTGGGTACGCTTATTGTTCGTGGTTTTTATATGAAAGTCCTTTCCATCAATGTATCGTTACCGAAGGAGGTCGACTGGCAGGGTCGCAGGGTATTGACGTCCATCTTCAAGGAGCCTGTGGCGGGGAGGCGGCGTGTGGCGAGGCTGAATATCGATGGGGACGGCCAGTCCGACCTGATGGCGCATGGGGGTGAGCACCGGGCGGTGTTTGTGTATCAGAAGGAGTCTTATGAGTACTGGTCGACGGTGCTTGGGCGGAGCGATCTTCATTATGGCCAGTTCGGGGAGAACCTGACGGTGGAGGGGTTGGCGGATGCAGAAGTGTGTATTGGGGACCGGTATCAGATCGGGACGGTGGTGTTCGAGGTGACGCAGCCGCGGGTGACCTGTTATAAGGTGGCGTTGAGTACGGGTGTGCGGGAGATGCCGTCGTTGCTGGTGAGTCATAAGCGGCCGGGTTTTTATTTCCGGGTGATCGTTGAGGGCGAGATCGGGGTGGGGGATGAGATCGTCAAGGTGGCGGGCGGAAATGGTCAGATGACCGTTGCGGAGGTGGATGGGCTGTTGTATTCGAATGCACATCCGGCGGACCGGCTGCGGGTGGCGCTGGATGTGGGGGTGTTGAGTGCGGGGTGGAGGGGGTCGCTGCAGGCTTTGTATGATGCGGCGGTGTCGGGTGTGGTATCGGGGAATGCGGGGTTGGAGCCTTCGGCGATAGTTGTGGCGTGGCAGGGGTTTCGGCGGTTCGTGGTAGATGCGGTTAGTGTGGAGAGTGCCGGTGTGTTGGCTTTTACGCTGCGTTCTGCCGACGGTGGGGATTTGCCGGCCTATGTAGCGGGACAGCATATTGTGGTGCGGATCCCAGACGGGGGTGTGGGGGCTGTCCGGATGTATTCGTTGTGCGGGCCGGTCGGTGGGAAATACTATAGGATTGCGGTGAAGGAGGAAGTAGACGGGGTGGGGAGTGGTTATCTGCACCGGCTTGTGGTGGGTGGTGTGCTGGAGGTGTCGGCGCCGAGAGGTGGATTTATGCTTGTGTCGGGGGACCGGCCGCTGGTACTGATGGGAGCGGGTATTGGGATTACTCCATTGCTGGCGATGTTGTATGCCGCGGCTAAGGATCGGGTGGTGTGGTGGGTTTACACGACGCAGGATAAGGAGCATTATCCATTCCGGGCCGAGGTTCGAAGGTTGTCGGAAGGGCTGGGGCATTTTTTTGAATATACGCTTTTTACGAGGCCGCAGCCAGGGGATGTGGTTGGGTTGGATTATAACGGTGCGGGGAGACCGACGCTTGAAGGGTTGCGGCAGCTGGGTCTGCCGGTGGATGGGGATTATTATTTGTGCGGGCCGTCGGGGTTTATGGCGGGGTGTCGGGCGGCTTTGTTGTCGCTGGGGGTGGCGGAGGCTGCGATCCGGCAGGAGGCGTTTGGTGCGGATGGGTCTGCCGGTGTCAGGGGGCTCCGCATGTGGCTGGCAGCGGGAGTGGGCCGATGGTCGTGTTCGCTAAAAGCGGGATCAGTTGTCCGTGGGATTCGCGGTGGGGTTCGTTGCTGGAGGCGGCGGAGGCCTGTGATGTGCCGGTCAGCTGGTCGTGCCGGGTGGGGGTTTGTCATCGTTGTGAGACGACGTTGTTCTCGGGGGGAGACAGAATATGTTACGCCGCCGCTGGACCGGCCCGCGGGAGGGAATATATTGATCTGTTGTTCGGTGCCGCGGAGTGAGATACAGCTGGATCTTTAGGTTTTTTTAGAAATTAAAAAGTACTTTGAAATACAAAGTTGTTGGATTATCTTTGCTCGTATCCCAATTTTTACCCAGAGCATATGAGCAAATTCGAAGAAATCTATCACGAGGCAAAGTCCGACAAATGGTTCAAAGGATTTGCCGTCTTTTGCCGTATCGCGCTTGCGGTCAGTTTTATCCCGACGGGGATCGTAAAAATTTTGAGCCAGCGGTTTGCCGAGGGGTTGCCGCATAACAATCCGCTTGGGCATTATTTCGACGCACTGCTGCTGACGGGGTACTACTATAATTTTCTTGGGTGGGTGCAGGTCGTTACGGCTATTTTGTTGCTGATCCCGCGTACTGCGCTGCTGGGTGCGCTGCTATATTTTCCGATCATTACCAATATTTGCGTCCTGACTTACGCCGTCAGATTTGACGGCACGCGGATGAACACGATGGCCTGGCTGGCGTGTTTATTCCTTTTGGTGTGGGACTATGATCGTCTGAAGCCTGTATTGTCTTTTAAACGACCGAAGGCGACGGCAGCTGTGGTGTCCAGGCCTTTGGGCAGGCGTCTTCGTCTTGTGTTTTTTGGCGGTGTATTTGCGGTGGTGGCCATTATCATCTTTGGGACGTTCTACCTGTTTGAGCTGGTGCCGGGAAATGAAGAGGCGGAGTGCAGGAATCAGTGCGCTTCCAGCAAGAATCCGGCGGCGTGTCAGGCGTTCTGCGACTGCATCTATGAGAAGGGGCAGCCGCTGGATAGTTGTCTGGCCAATTTTGACAGGGCTCCGGATCTCCGCAAAAAGTGAAATATTGTTAGGGGTCCGGATGACCATTGGGAGATCCTTTTTAGTGCGGTCGATGGGTGTTGCCCTCATCGGGTCGTTATTGAAATGAGGGTTTCTTTTAGCTGTTGCACGTCGACGGTGACGATCGATGTGAGGGTGCGCTGCCCTTCGGCGTTATTGAGCAGGTAATAATAGTCATGCCCCATTTCGGAAGCCAGTGAAAAATAACAATTGTTGCGGTGGTCATTCCGGATGCGCAACTCCAGTACTGCGCCGCCTGGCGGCATAAAGATCATATTGGCAAGGCCTGCGCCATGTAGTCCTGCCAGATGGCGGGTTTGCGACATGATGCTGGTCTGGTCGCCAAAGCTGTAATTCTCGAAATAGTGAGTCTCGAAGCCGTTTGCCTCCATTGTTTGGCGAACCTCCTCCTCGTTGCTGATCGTCCGGCGTGCCGCGTTCCTGCGGCTTACATAGATGTTCCTGCCAGCGGGTATGGCGGGCCGGCTCAGGCGCTCCCGAACCTGACCGATGATACCGGAGTGGTAATTGCCGGCGGGCGCGATGTGGGTCGGCAGGATCAGGGTGTCCACCAATACAGCACGAGCGGGGTCGTAGTATACCACCGAAATGCCGAATGCTGAAAGGGAGTCCCCCACAAAGGAGAGTCTTTCCAGTTTGCCCGGGAGTAGCAGCACGGTGTCAGGAGTCAGGAATGGCTCCATTGCCAGCAGCCGGGTGAGGCAATCCGTCAGCCAGTGGAAATAGTTGTCCGACTTGTCGTCTGTAATCCACAAGGCCTTTTTAATCCGGAGTGGGCGGGTGAATAGCAGCGGGAGTTGTTTCAGGTATTTGCGGGCCTTGCGTTTGGCCATTTGCGTATCCTGCTCGTAAAACTTAAAGGGCCGAATTGTCAACACCGTATCGCCCAGTACAAAGGCGTTATCGATTTCCTTGAAGTGCGAATCCGGGATCTCTTTGGAGAATTCATGAGCAAACAGCGATATATCTTCCAGATGGAGGTTATTTGGCTGTCGCCGCACCGACGTATATGCCTCGAGCAGGTCGTGCATAAAAGAAGGGATAGGTAGTGTTTCGCCGTGGCCGGGATGGCAGGTAAATGCAGCAAATATCATGCAAGTGCGTTCATTTTGGTCGGTCGTCGTCGAAGGCTTGAGGATGAGGAAATTGGCAATGAGTTGGTTGGAAATAAGTTGTGAAGTGCCGATGTCGTTATACTGCAGGGAATTTCTTTTTTGCCGGCGTGGTTTGCCGTGTGCAGAGAAGCGGAGGAGATGGTAATGGGTTAATAATAGGTAGATTTGCCGCGCATGCAGCGGAAGATCATTCATATCGATATGGATGCCTTTTATGCGTCGATCGAGCAGCGGGATCATCCGGAGTACCGGGGGAAGCCTATCGTTGTCGGTGGATCGCCGGAGGGCCGCGGTGGTGTGGTGGCTACGGCGAGTTATGAGGCGAGGAAATTCGGGGTTCGCAGCGCCATGACGTCGAAGAAGGCGTTGGAGCTGTGTCCGCAGGTGATCTTTATATATCCGAGGTTCGATGTGTATAAGCAGGTGTCGGGGCAGATCAGGGCGATCTTTTCCCGCTATACCGATCTGATCGAGCCTTTGTCGCTGGATGAGGCGTTTTTGGATGTTAGTTTCGATAAGCTCGGGATCGGGTCGGCGATCGATATAGCGACGGCGATACGGGGGCGATCCGCGAGGAGTTAGGGTTGACGGCTTCGGCGGGGATATCCATCAATAAATTTCTGGCGAAGATCGCGAGTGATATGAATAAGCCGGATGGGCAGACGTTCATCGGGCCTTCGCGTGTTGAGGCGTTTATGGAGGCGTTGCCGGTGGAGAAGTTCTTTGGGGTTGGAAAGGTGACGGCGGCGAAGATGAGGAGTCTGGGTCTACTGACTGGGGCGGATCTGAAGAAGAAGGAGGAGGCGGAGCTGGTGCGGCATTTTGGGAAGGTGGGTCATTTTTATTATCAGATCGCGAGGGGATCGACGAGCGGCCGGTGCAGCCGGATCGGGAGATCAAGTCGCTGGCGGCGGAGGATACGTTTCCTTTTGATCTTACTACTTTGGAGGAAATGAGGCCGGCGTTGGAAAAGATCGCGGGGACGGTGGTGGGGCGGTTGGTGAGGAATAAATTAAAGGGGAGAACGATCACGGTGAAGATCAAATATGCGGATTTTAGACAGATTACGAGGAGTAAGTCTTTTGCCCGGGGGACGGATGAGTTGGAGGTGATCCTGCTGACGTCGATAGAGCTATTGGTGGGGTCGGGGTTGGAGGATAAGAAGGTGCGGCTGCTGGGGATCACGGTGAGTAATTTTGAGGGAGCGGCGGGGTTGCCGGCGGAGGGAGTGGGGGGAGGGCAGATGGAATTGTTTTGAGGTCTGATAGATAAAAGAAGGAATCACATTAGAAGACGGTTAAAATCGGATTAGAATGAGGGGGTTTAAGGTCCGGAGGTTCCGCCGGATTTGTGAGAAGCCGTATATTCCGGGCATGAAATTGGCCACGCAAATCTTTTTGGGATTTCTGATCGCTATATCGATCGATCTGCTCGATTCCGTTGCGAATTATATGCTGACGTTGAGGGTAAAGACCGTCTCGGAATTCCTGAACCGGTCGGAGCTGGTTATTCGTCAATCCGACGATGTGAACAAAGGGATGATTGAAATGGAAAGCTCCTTTCGCGGTTTTCTATTGACGGGCGACCGGGAATTGCTGAAGCCATTTAACGAGGGGCGCAGCGCTATCCCGCGGCGGGTGGAAGGGGTTCGGGCGATGGTATCGTTGCCCTATCAGCGGGGGTGTTGGATTCGATCCTTTTGGTGCACGGGCGCTGGGCGGCCTATGCGGACAGCGTTATAAAAATGCGGAGGTCGGGTATTTCGGTCGGGCGGATGTTGCCTGACCGGGAGTATAACCGTCAAGTCTCCGCGCTGTTCCGGTCTTTTAATGTGGCCGAATACCGGCAACGGGATCTGCGCAGGAAGGAGCAGTCGGAGGCGATTGAGCGAACGGACCGCTATTCGCTGCTGTTTAGTCTGTTGCTTGTGTTTGTGGGTATCGGCATTGCGATGGTCCTCGTCAGGAATATCTCAAAACGGATCGGTCCGCTGGTCAGCCTGGCAGAGCGGATCTCGCGGGGAGATTTTGGCCGGGTCAGCGACGTGAAGCGGGATGAACTGAGCAGCCTGGCCGAGTCTTTGAATGTAATGTCGGACAAGCTGAGTCATACGATCGGCGAGTTGGAGAAGAAGAACCAGGAGCTAAATCAGTTCGCCTATGTGGTCTCGCACGATCTGAAAGCGCCGGTGCGGGGAATCTCCAATGTTGTCCAGTGGATCGAAGAGGATCACTCGGCGGAGATGAGTCCCACCGTGCGAAAATACCTCGACTTTATTCCCGACAGGGTGAACCGAATGGTAGCGCTGATCGATGGGATGCTGGAGTATGCCAGGGCCGGCCGGGGGGTGCGGCAAAAGAAGCTGTGGATGTCGCTGCTCTCGTGGGCGAGATAACTGATCTTATCGTGACTGCCGGATCTATGGTCCGGATCGACAGGCTGCCGGTCATTCTTACCGAAAGGCTTGCGCTGCACCGGGTGTTGAGCAACCTGATCGGCAATGCCGTGAAATATGGGCCGGCGGGTACGACGGAGATCGTTGTCGGCGGATCGGACCGGGGCGACCATTATGAATTTTCGGTAAGCGACAATGGCCCGGGGATCCCCGTGGAGTTTCAAGAGCGTATATTCGGGTTGTTCCAGACGCTGCGGGAAAAGGAGGACAAGGAAAGTACGGGGATCGGTCTTTCGATCGTCAAAAAGATCGTGGAGGAGCGGGGTGGGCGGATTTGGGTAGTCTCAACAGCCGGGGAAGGGGCAAAGTTTGTTTTTACGTGGCCAAAAAATATGTAATGGAAAGCAAAAGAATTTTACTGGTGGAGGACGACGAGCTGGATGTAATGAGCGTGCGGCGGTCGCTGGGGAAACTTGGGATGCCTTATGAGTTGTATACGGCGTTCAACGGCGTCGAAGCGCTGGATATTCTGCGGGGGAACGGCGAGAAGGCGGCAATGAAACAGCTGCCCGATGTTGTTCTGCTGGACCTTAATATGCCGCGGATGAATGGGTTGGAATTCTTGTCGGCAATGCGCGGTGAGGACCGGCTGAAGGATATCCGGGTCGTTGTGATGACGACCTCGGGGGAAAAGTGGGATCGGGATGCTACGGACAGGCTCGGCGTATCGGGGTATCTGATCAAGCCGATGGGATATGGGAGCGGCTATAACCGGACGGATTCGATGGAGCATTTCGTGCGTTTTCATTTGCGGAATATCCTTGAATGAGCGGGAGGGGGAGGATCGGGGATGCGCAGGAAAAATGTCACGCCGCCTTCGCTGCAATAACGTTGCGGTGAACTGACGGTAAATTGCCGCTGATCCGGCGGGCCGATCCCGAAATTTGAATATCCCCGAAAATAACCTTAGCTTTATTTTGCCTATCCAACGTACCGTTAGAAAATGTTCTTTCCGTGTCCCCCTTGCAACCTGCGCTTCACATCCTATTAACAAGTTTTGACAATGAAGCAATCGTTCATGCAGGGGAATTTTGGTGTCCGGCCTAACCGAATCGTATTCAATACTTACACCCTGGTTGGACTCATCTATTGTACAGCCTTTACATGGATCTTCCATTCCGTCTCTCCCAGTGTTTTTCTTAGCCTCCTGCACTTAGCGGCGTTTTTGGTGTTTCTCAGCAATTATTTTTATCTCGCGCGAACCGGAAATTTTGACCGGGCGACAAGCATCTTTCTTGGCGCGGGGCTTGGCGTCGTCATGGGGCTATTTGCCACGGGCGGATGGCAAAACACGGGGTACCTCTGGCCATTGGTATATCTTGTTTTTGTCTTCTTTATTTCAGAGGGCAACGCGTTGCGCTGGATAATTTATCTTTATTCTGCCTCGATACTGGTCGTTCTGCTACATACAGTCCACCTTGTTCGTCAACCCTATTCGGTGGTTGAAGTGATCAGTTATTTTGCAGCGCTGGGGGTTATCACCGTGTTTATCTATTATTTTCAAAAGCCCTGACCAACTACGAGGCGTTCCTGTCCTTTACGCGCAATTTATTCGAGGCGAGTGTCGACCCCTTTTTTACCATCGACAGGAATGGCTGGATCACCGATGCCAATGCGGCACTTGGAGAGATCACGGGACTTCCCATAAGCCGTCTGGTCGGTACTGATTTCCGGAATTATTTTTCCGAACCGGAAAAGGCAGATGAAATTCGTAGCCATGTGATAAACGAAGGCCCGGTCCGGAATTATCCTTTAAAACTCCGTCATTGTCGGGGTGGAGACATCGATGTTCTGCTGAATGCGAGTTTTTATTCCGACAAGACACTAGGCGTGGAAAGGATCTTTGCCATTGCGCGGGACGTCACCGAGCAAAAAAGGCCGAAAGCCGCCTCAAAGCGCTTACTGAAGACCTGGAGGAGCAGGTAAGGCGAAAGACGGCCGAACTGGCGAAGGTCTTCGAACGGGTAACGGTGCCATTCATAGCTCTCGACAGGGAATGGCGATGCACTTATATAAATAACAGAGCAGCAACAGTCCTGAACACATCGACGGAACGACTGACGGGCCGAAATGTATGGGAGGAATTTCCTCAGGGAGAGAGCGCCCTGTACAATGTTTACCATAGAGCTCTTGCCGAACAGCGTTATGTGCATTCTGTAGACTATTCGGCGTACTCCAATCGATGGTTCGAAAGCGATATCTATCCTTCTCCCGATGGCATTTCTGTCTTTTTCAACGAGATCACCCAGCAGAAGAAGAATGAGCAGGCGCTGAAAAACAGCTATGAGAAAACGCAGCTGATCATCGATGCGGCGCTCGATGCGATCATCTGCATTGACGACCAAAGCCGAATAACGGAGTGGAACCCGCAGGCTGAGAGGATATTCGGCTGGACGAAGACCGAGGCTATGGGCAGGGCTATTACGGACCTCATCATTCCGGAACCCTACCGGCCGCTGCATTTGGAAGGCATGAGGCAATTTATGCTGACCGGCAATGGGCCCATACTGGGGAAGTTCTTCGAGACCTCCGCGCTAAGCCGGGACGGCTCTAATTTCCCGATAGAAATGACGGTGGCCTCTCTTATCCAGAACGAAGAGAAGTTCTTTTGCGCGTTTATCAGGGATATCACCCGCCGAAAAAAAGCGGAGGCCGGGCTGCAGGAACTAAACCTGACGCTCAAAGAACAGGCAGCGGCCCTCACTGCGTCGAATATGGAACTGGAGCAATTTGCTTTTTGGTTTCTCATGACCTTCAGGAGCCCCTTAGAACCATTTCGGGGTTCATACAATTCCTTAAAGGACATAACGAGGGGAAATTGGATGACAGGGCCAACAGAGCATTGGACCTGGTGTTTGAGTCCTCCGAAAGGATGAGGGTCCGGGTAAGAGACCTTCTTGAATATTCGAGGATAGGAAAAAGCCGCCAGGTGCAAAACGCCGACTGCGACACCCTTCTCAGGCATGTGCTGACCGATCTTGGACAAGTGATCGCAGAGTCAAAGGCAACCATTTCGTATGATGATCTCCCGATGGTTTCCGGCTATCCTACGGAACTAAAATTGCTGTTCCAGAATCTGATCAGCAATTCCCTGAAATTCGTAAAAAAAGATGTTTTGCCGGAGATAAAGATCACCGCCGTACAGAAGGATCCGTTCTGGCAGTTCTGTTTTGAGGATAACGGTATCGGGATCGAGGAAAAAGACTTTGAAAGGATATTCGACATATTCAGGCGATTACATCCCAGATCGGTTTACCAGGGTTCCGGTATCGGCCTTGCGCATTGCAAAAAAATAGTAGAAATCCATGGCGGTACTATCTGGGTCGAATCCGTTGCGGGGAAGGGCAGTTCATTCTATTTTACTATTTATGCTGGCAGTCCAGGTCCAACCATCGGGCCGATCGACTAAGCGGAGATTCATGGTAAAGAATGTGACGTTATAGTAATTGATGTCGTGGGCAAAAAAATGCCCCCAAAACCGTCTTTCTTTCCGGGGGCACCTTAGAAGAGCAGCGTTTTACAGAAGGCTCAAATTCGTCTGTTCTTTCCGAGCAGGCCGTCCACGGAAAACCTGCCTGCCCCTGTCAGGATCAGAGAGAGTAGACCCGCGATGTAGAGCAGGTTGATCTCATAGCCGGGCGGGCCAAATACCGGTCCTTCCGGAGTCAGGCCGATGGTTCTTATGGTACTATACCCAAAATGAATATGGATCGTGAACATAGCGACCAGCATCGTCGCGATCAGTGGAATGGCGGTAATTCCCACAAACGCGCCGATCAGCAGTGCGAATCCGCCTAGCAGTTCGGTCGCGGTGGTAAGCCATGCCATGAGGTGGGGCGCCGGGACGTGCAACAGAGATAATAATTTGGCGAAGCTTTCCGGGCCTCTGCTGAGTTTGGCCCAGCCATGAGCCATAAATCCGAAGCCCATTGCCAGGCGCAGCAATAAAGGAGCGAGCTGCCGGCAATTTTTTCCGGCAATAGAGAATAATGTGTTCATTGTCATCTGTCTTTTAGATAAAAATTCCCGGTCACGGTGGTGACCGGCGTTCAACCGGTGGGTGAAGACAGAATCATATCCTGAGCACGCGGTTGCGGAGATAAAGGGGGACCCGGGCCTGTCTGCGTCCGGAATGTATGGGGTATGCGAAGCTAAAGGATACGCGTGGGGTAGGGATTGCAGGTGAAGAGCCAACGCTGCCCGTAGGGGGAAGGATGGCAAATGGTCCACCCGTTCGGTCGATGGAATCGATTTCAGGAAGCAAGGGGGCTCGCATTGACTGGCAGAGGTTATTTTCCGGTACTCAGGTAGCGGCTTGCCGGCTTTTTCGGGCGAGCCACCGAATTGCCGGACCAATGCATTGCGCAGGGGACAGAAACCGAGGAGCAAAAAGGCTGCCAGCGTCAGGATCGACACCGAAGTTGTTAACCGCAGTCTTTTGATGGTCGGGCGCATTCGATGTTTGATCAATGGGATGAACCACAAAGATAGGTGCTGATATAATAATGAGAATCCAGGGCGAGTGAAAATCTTCTGAAATTGTTGCCCGGGGTGTTGTATGGTGTTGGGTTTTTCCAAAATTGCTAAGAGATCGGGAAGTTTTGGTGTCGTGGCACGATGTTTTAAGATTTATGGTAAACCATAGTGTTATGCCCTGGTATAATGGAGACTATCCGCCGTCGTATAAGAATCAGCCGGTGGAACTGAGGAATAAGGCGACGGAGATCGCCAATGAGTTATTGCTGCATGGTGCGCCGGAGGGGGTGGCGATTGCGACGGGTTTGAAGAGGGCGAGGGAGTTGTTTGCGAAGAAGGGCAAGGGTAAGAAGGGTTTGCGGGATCATTAAAACTTTTATATGGATAGTGAAAATACGTTTAGGCTGTCAATGGACTTTGAGGGGAAACATTATGAGGGCGAGATTACGCCTTCGGAGGAAAAGGGGAAGAATGGAATGCCGATCTTTTTCCGGGTCGTGCTGGACGGGAAGTTTTTTGCGTATTTGTGTTGCGGCGATAATGGATGGAAGGAGAGGGATGGGGAAGGGCAGCCGAAGGGACTGGTGGGGGAAATTGGGGGGTATATTGGGGAGTTTTATGGGTGAGGGGATCTCTGGTATCAATAAGCCCTTCAATGTAGATCGGCAGATGAACTCTTAAAGCCAAGTCGACTTCTTCCCCGTCTGCGGTCAAGTTCCAAATAACCTCGGGCTGCAGGGACTGGATAGGCGGATGTGCGATCCGGCCAGGAAGCAAGGGCCTTTGGCGTACATTCTGACCGCCGGGTTGAATGGAGTATCGGCGATATCCTATAACTCGTCTATTACCTTTTTCAGTCTATTCGAAATTTCCTTCGCGATTGGTTGCAGCGCGTCGTTTGGGACGGATTGCATGGAAGCCATCGGATTGATCGCCGACACCTCCACCTTCCCGGATTCTTTTTCCTGGACGATCACATTGCAAGGTAACATTGTGCCGATCTTGTCTTCCGCCAATAGCGCCTTGTGCGCATAGGGAGGATTGCAGGCGCCCAATATTTTATAATTGTAGAAATCCTCCCCAAGTTTCTTCTTCATAGTCGCTTTGATGTCAATTTCAGTCAGCACACCAAACCCTTCCCTACTCAGACCTTCAGTGACTTTCTGCACGGCTTCTTCAAAACTGCCGGTTATTTTTTTATTAAAATAGTATTTCATAAATGTGGCTTTGCCAGCAGGCTGATCGCCGGCAGGACTTCCTATCCTTAAGCGTTCCAGTATCTTCTCCAGCGGGCAGAAACGGGTGAACGATGATTGCAGCAGGTTAAGGCCGACAAAGCCGGTGAGCCACAGCCATTTTGGACTAACATAGATGGCAAGCAGCAGGCTGATTAGTATAAGGCTGCCGGCGACAGCCCGGACGATTATCTCTTTCATGGCTATTTATATTTGTTATTTGATTTGTTGATTCGACGGGTAATAATTTCATGTTTGCGGGTTTGCTTTTTGGGCATATTTTTTCTTCAACATTTTATGATACAATAGGGGGACTACCAGCAAGGTCAGGAACGTGGAGGTGATGGTGCCGCCCATGAGCGCGATGGCAAGGCCCTGGAAGATGGGGTCGAAGAGGATGATAACAGCGCCCAGCACAACGGCGCCTGCGGTCAGCAGGATCGGCGTGGTGCGAACGGCCCCGGCCTCAATGATCGCCTGGTTGAGGGGAATGCCGTCTTTTAGCCGAATGTCGATAAAATCTATAAGCAGTACCGAGTTGCGGACCATGACACCCGCCAGCGCAATAAAGCCGATCATGGACGTGGCGGTAAAGAAGGCGCCAAGCATCCAGTGACCGACAACGATGCCGATAAGTGAAAGCGGTATTGCGGCCAGCATAACCAGGGGCACGATGAAGTTCTGGAACCAGCCAACGATAAGCATGTAGATGACGATCAGCACTACGGCAAAAGCAATGCCCAGATCGCGGAATACTTCGAATGTGATCTGCCATTCACCATCCCATTTCAGCGAGAAATTATCTTCGTATTCCGGCTGGCGGGTGTATTCTTCCTTCAGGGCATAGCCCGCGGGTAGCCGTACGGATCTCAGGCTGTCCGAGATGCTCATCATGGCATAGGAAGGGCTTTCCAGCCGGCCCGCCATATCAGCCAGCACATAGACGACTCTTTTTTGATTCTTTCGATAAATGGCTTTGGGCGCGATTCCCCGGCTGATGGCGACGACATCGCCCACCCGAACCGGATTGCCCTGTTGGTTGATGACCGTCAGATTGCCAAGGTCGGCTATAGAGGCTTTGTCCGCATCGGCGAGCTGCAGTTCGATGCTTACAGGCTGGAAGGAGGCGGGTACATGCAGCGTGCCGGCCGGCATGCCCGACAAGGCTCCCCGGACCGCGGCGACGACCTGGGCCGGCGCCACGCCATAGCGGATGGCCTTTTCACGGTCAACGGTGAACCGGTAGTCAGGCTGGTCATCCTCCACCATCCAATCGACGTCCACTACGTCGGGGGTTTTGGCCATGAGCGTTTTCACCTGGCGGGCGACCTCTATTTGTTGGTTGTAGTCCGGCCCATAGATCTCCGCTACGAGGGTCGATAGGACGGGTGGGCCGGGAGGGACTTCGACGACCTTGACATTTGCATTGTACCGGGCGGCGATCGCCTGAATGCCCGGACGCATCTCTTTTGCTATCTGGTGACTTTGTTGCTTCCGGTCGCCCTTCCCGACCAGGTTGATCTGGATATCGGCGACATTGTCTCCCCGGCGGAGGTCATAGTGTCTTACCAGACCATTAAAGCTGATCGGTCCGGAGGTGCCGATGTACCCTGGTAATTGGTGACAAGAGGCTGCCCGGCGATGTAGGTGGCGATGTCCCGGGTCACGGCAGCGGTCTTTTCCAGCGTCGTTCCTTCAGGCATATCGATGACTACCTGGAACTCATTTTTATTATCAAAAGGCAGCATCTTCACGGCAACGGACTTTGTATAGAACAGGCTGAGGGAGCCGAGCAGGAGCAGGGCGGTACTCAACATGAAGGCGTATCTCTTCCAGCGCCTGTCGAGTAACGGACCAATAAACGACCGGTATATCCTGTAAATCCGGGTTTCTCCCGGCACTGTTGCCTTTTTACCTTCAGGAGCATGTTTTTTTCTTTTTCCCTTAGGAAAATATAGCCGAGATAGGGGGTGAGTGTAAGGGCGACGATCAGTGAAAGAAGCATAGCGATGGAGGCGCCGATCGGCATCGGGCTCATGTATGGTCCCATCAGGCCGGAGACAAATGCCATCGGCAGTACGGCCGCGATGACGGTAAATGTGGCCAGGATGGTGGGATTGCCGACCTCATTGATGGCATAGATCGCGGCCTGCAGGGGTGGTAGTCGCTTCAGCCTGAAATGCCGGTGCATATTTTCCGCGATAATGATGGAATCGTCGACGACTATACCTGTGATAAAGACGAGGGCGAAAAGCGTGATCCTGTTCAGCGTATAATGCAAGAGGTAGTAGCTGAACAGAGTAAGGGCGAATGTCACAGGTACGCTGAGGAAGACGACAAGCCCCCTCGCCAACCCATGGCCAGCATGACAAAGGCAGTGACGGCCACAACGGCGATGAAGAGGTGGAAGAGCAGTTCCGATACCTTCTCCGAGGCCGTTTCTCCATAGTTGCGGGTGGCGGTGAGCTGGACGTCAGAGGGGATCAGCTGCCTTTTGAGATACTCCGTTTTGCGCAGGATCTGCTGGGAAAGCTGCATGGCGTCGGCCCCTTTACGCTTGGCAATGGCCAGGGTTACTGCCGGATAGAGGGAGTGCCATCTGTTAATGAGTGTGTCCGAATTACCATAACCAAAGAAGGCATATTGGGAGGGGATGCCCGGTCCGTCGAGTATGCGGGCGATCTGGCGGAGATAGACGGGCTGCTGTTTGTTGATTCCCACCACCAGGCCGCCGACCTCGCCCGCGTCTTTGAGGAAGTCTCCGGCTTCTACAAGGAAAGCGGTATCCTGCGCTAATAACGCACCGGCTTCCAGCTGGGCGTTGGCGCCGGCGATCTGCCGGGCGATGCCGGCAAAATCGAGATGATATTCGGCCATTTTATACTTGTCCAAAAGGACACGGACCTGACGGCCCCTTCCGCCGATCACATTGACTTCGGCGACGTCGGGGATCTTTTTATTTCGTTGGTGACTACCTCGGCGAGTTGCCTGAGGTCGAAATCGTTCTGCTTTTCGCTCCATAGCGTAAGGCTCAGGGCCGGAACATCATCGATGGCGCGGGTCTTCACGAGGGGTAGGGTAACGCCCTGCGGCATCCTGTCCATATTCTTCATCAGTTCGTTGTAGAGCTTCACCATACTCCGTTCGACGTCTTCACCGACATAGAACTGGACGACCAGCATAGACTGACCGCGCATGGAAGTGGAGTAGACATATTCGACGCCTTTGATGTTGGCGACCATTTTTTCCAGGGGCTGGCTGATACGGCTTTCCACCTCCTGGGGAGTGGCGCCTGGATAGCCGACGAATATATCGGCGATAGGCACCTGGATCTGGGGCTCTTCCTCGCGGGGAATAAGGAGGGTACTGTATCCGCCGATGAGCAGAAAGGCGATCATGAGCAGGATCGTCAACTTCGACTGAACGAACGCCTTTGCAACTTTGCCGGCTATGCCTTCTTGCATGTGTTTGAATTTTATTGTGCGTTTGTAAGCGTTATTTTTCTATTACCGGGACACCGTTGTATAATTTGCCGGATGAGCTGGTGATAAAGGATTCGTCTGCGCCGAGGCCGGAGAGTATTTCCACGAGGTCTCCGGCCCTTTACCGGTGCGGACCCATCGAAGGAGTGCCGTGTGCATATTGCTGACGGTGTAGATCCCCGTAAGCTGATCCTCTCCGACAAGCGCAGCTGCCGGCACCCAGACGCCCTCATTGGCGGCGCCGGTTGCCGCCCCGCCGGTGCCCGGCCGTTTTAAAGGGATGAAGATATTGGCATACATGCCGGAATAGAGGTTTTTTGCGCCTCTCGCGGCAGAGCGATCTTCACTATGTATTGTCCGCCGGTTGCGAGTGAGGAGACACTGATCTGGGACACCGAACCCGTCGTTGTAAGGCCGGTTGATCTTATATTTATTTCTGCTTTATCGCCTGATCTGATGCGGAAAATGTCCGACTCTGCGATTGTCGCATTCACCCTAAGCCCGTCGTTCTGCTCCAGGGTGACGATCGGCATACCGGGTGTTGCAAGACTGCCTTCGTCCGCCAGCTGTTGTGTTACGACACCTCCGAAAGGCGCCGTCAGCCGTGAATATGCCCCGGATGCGTCGACCTCCCTGCGCACTTGCCGGGCAACTTCCAGCCGGGATTGAGCGGACTGATATCGGAGGGTGACATTGTCCAGCTCACTTTGGGTTGCGCTTTGCCTGCTATAGAGGGCCTTGTACCGACCCAGGTCCTTTTGGGCGTTTTCCAGGTCAGCCTCTGCTGCGGTGATCTGGGCGTCTGCCTGCGCCTTTTTTGCTGCGATATCGTCGCTGCTGATGGTAGCAAGCAACTGCCCCTGCCGGACCTTATCGCCGACCTTTACGTATATGTGCGTGATCGTACCCAGCAGACGGGTGCTGATCGACGCGGTATTAACCGCTTCCACCTGTCCGCTGGCGGTGATTCCCGCCGGGCTGTTTTGAGACGGCCGGGCAATGGTCACGGTAACAGGATTGTCCTTCTTCTCTCCGCCTGCTGGTTCTTTACCCGAACAACCGGCGATCAGCAGAAGCGAAGATGCAATGACTGCTAAAAGAGGAATAGATAAGTTGCTCATCTGATCGAATTTATTTTGCTGATGTTGAGGTTAAATAATCGAGATAGGCCCGGGTGACCTCCTGATCGAAGACCGCCTGGGAAAGTGCCAGCTGTTGTTGCGACAGTTGCGTTTGTGCCAGCAGGATATCCGTGCTGCCGGAGAGCCCTTGTTCATAGCGGTCATGAAGGATGCGGTAGGATTCCTTTGCCGCGGCTACGGCGGCTCGCTGCTGGCCGATCCTGAATTGCGCATCTGTCAATTTCCGCAGGGTGGAATTCAGCTCTATGATGCTTTGCTTTTTGTAGAGGGCGTATTCTTCACTCAGTCGTTGCTTTTCCAGTGACAGGGTTGTATTCCGGTTGCGGACACTATTACCTTTGAACAGGTCCCAGGAGAGGCGTATGCCCGCCAGCCAGGCGCCCGTTCCGAAGCCGGGGAAGCGGCTATCGTTGAACTGGTATGATCCGAAGGCGTTGACACGGGGAAGCGCACTCATCTTCGAGGACCTGAGCATCCAGTCGGAGCCTTCAACGGCTTTGCGCATCGCGGCGAGGTCTGCGCGGTTTCCGGGAATCAGGACCTCTCCGGACGCGGTAACGGTGGCTGGATTAACGTCAGCTATGCCGTTGTCGCCGGAGCTGCTGTCAATGGAATAGATCAGCCCGGAGGGCCAGCCCATCAATAATCCAAGGTAATCAGATGCGTCCCGGACCTGAGACCTTGTGTCCGCGAGACGACTTTCCATCGCTGACACCTGTACCTGGACATTCAGGGCGTCGGATCGGCTGAGCATCCCCTGCCCGACGCGATCGGTGGTATAGTGATAAAGGGCCAATGCCGTGAAGAGTGCATCTTCCATTACCTTTTGCGAGCGATTGGCCAGCTGCAATTGCAGGTAGGCTTTGCGGGTTTGGAATACGACCTCCTCACTGGTTCGCCGGGTTCTGAGACGATAGACTTCCATTTCTGCGTACGCCCCTTTGCGCTGGTATAGACGATCCATATTGAGCAGTGGCTGCCGGATGTCCAGTGAGGTCATAAAATCCGGGGTTGCACCGGGATGATCGAGTTTTGCGGGGTCGAAATCCGCCTGTTCTATCGTCTTTTGCTGAAGTTTGAAGCCAAAGGCGTTTAGGGGATTGTTTGTCGTCATGGCTGAATAGGAAATTCCCACTTGCGGAAGGAGTACCGCCTCTGTCTCTTTATACCGTGAGGCGGCAGCTTGCTCTTCGAGGGAAGCGATCTTCAGCGTTGAGTTATTGGATAGCGCGGCGGAAACGGCTTCGCCTATCGTCAGGGGCGCCGGTGCAGTCTGGGCCGTTGTCGATGACGATAAGGACAGAACGAAAATTGCCGGGTGCAAGATCCGTGTTAGCACCTTTCTGGTTATTACTATCATTCTTTCCATTTGATCGCAAAGTTATTTTGAGGGGAGGAGGATTGCCGTGACTTTAGTCACGCATCGGGGTGAGGCTCGTTTGAGCTTTCAGGAGGCGCTGTCTTTTTTCGTATTAGCTCCGGTTGTGCTTACATTTGTCAGAAGTAAGCCACCCGATCATGATCGACGAACAACAATTGACAACGCTCTTCCCTTCCTTCGAGCAGCCTCTGGTAAAGCAAATGGCCGAAAAGGCGGAGATACGGGAGATCCCCTCCGGCGAATTGCTGCTGAAAACCGGTCAAAACATCCGATCTACGACGATTGTAACCAAGGGGTTGGTGAAAATATTCCGGGAGGACGAGGAGGGGGCGAGTTCTTTATGTACTATCTGGGACCTGGCCAGGCCTGCGCATTGTCGATGATCTGCGCGACCAAACAGGAGACCAGCCAGATCATGGCGCGGGCCATGACAGATACGGAAATCATCAGCGTTCCCCTCGAATATATGGACAAGTGGATGACGGAATATAAGGGCTGGTACCATTTCGTGCTGGAGTCATACCGGTCCCGGTTCGAGGAAATGCTCGTCACGGTCGATCATATTGCCTTCCGGCATATGGATGAGCGGCTCCTATTCTATCTGCAAAAACAGCAGGATACCTTAAAGACACGGCGGCTGCCGGTGACTATAACCGAAATTGCCACTGATCTGAATTCATCGAGGGAAGTCGTTTCGAGGCTGCTCAAAAAACTGGCCGACAGGGGGCAGGTTCGGATGGATAAGAATTTTATCGAGATCCTCCATCTTGATCTTAAAGGGGTTATTTGAGTTGAGAATACTCAGGTCTCTTATGAGGCTGGGCATATCGTAGTGCTTTTTCATGACGTGGAGTTTGGGAATGCGGAGTTTCGCGGCGCGTTTTGCGAATTTGTCGGTCTGATAGGACGGCGGGGTTACCGGATCGCGTGGCTCAATGATTTTCCGGGCAGCTGTACGCCGATATGGCTCCAGACGAGCAGGATCAGTCCGCCGGACATTAGTGTTGCGGCGCCAAGCAAAAACCAGGGGCCGCGGGCCACGCTATTGCGGAGAATGCGAGGAGGCTTTGAGAAAAAGGATGATCTCGTTGGCGATGACGCCGGCGATAAAGGTGGTCAGGCTGGTCCTGGCTATTTTTGATGATGTCTGCAGCAGGCCGTTGGTGAGAAAGAAGGCTAGCAGCGCGAAAGTGATACAGCCGAGAACGACGAGGTGGAGATAGGCGATGACCAGGGGACGGTAACCGAAGGCGAAATTACCGAGGACGGGTATCGAGGAGGCTGCCTGGAGGACCAACTTGATGGAGAATGCGATAAAAGAGAATAGCCATAAGCCTTTTGGAGAGGAGGAGATGAAGTAGAGAAATGACAGTGCTACGAGCTGCACCAGAGCGGCGCTGCCGGCAATCTGGCGGACCCAGTCCGGTGGGGTCATCCACAACAGGGAGAGGCAGTAGGCGGGGATGCAGGCGAGTCCCATGAGCTGGAGGAATCTGGCGGCGAGTCGCTGTTGCCGGGGTTCTAGCCGGTGACGTACCGACCAAAAGTAGAGCGCGATGACGCCGAAGGTGAACCAGCCATTGTACTGGAAGTGGAGGTAGAGATAGATGGCGTTGTAATAGAAGACAGCGCCGCCGCCGGGATGGGTCTTGCTCCATGCGAGGAGGAACGGGCCTGCGGTGGAAAGGATCAAAAATATGAATGATAGCCGGATGGCGTTCCGTACTACAGGAGGCCAGTCCGTATGTCGGCAGTCGCGGAGGTATTGGATGGCAAACCACCAGGAGAATACGACGGAAAGGCCGGAGAAGAGGATCGATACCGGGCCGTAACCCTGCAGGGTAAAGCTGATGAGCATTCCGAAGCTGGCGATCTGGTTGAGCCGGAATTGATAGCGATATACGCCCGCGGGGTTTTTGCCGGATGCCGAAAGTATATGAATGAATCCCGCAAAAAGGGCTGACGTCACCCATCCGGAGAAGGCGAAATGCGAATGGGCGTTGAGCAAATTTTTGTAGTCTATAAACGGCAGGGAAAAAAGCGCTTTATAGCGAAGGGTGGCGCCCAGGGCGGAAACGATGAAGAGGTTGAGCAGGGATAGTCTCGCGTATTTAGACATATACTTTTCCTTTTTCCAGCACGACGTCGCCTTTTCTATACATGCTGCGGATGGTGCGGATGACGGTCTCGACACGGAGGCCGGTCAGGTTGGCTATCTGCTGGCGGGTGAGGATCACCTTTATTCGTCCGTTGACGGACGGCGGGCAGCCTGCTGCGTGCTGGCGCAGTACTCCTCCGATGAGGGCGGCGGGCTCGCTGCAGCACATCTCTTTGGATAAGATCGATTTTTGTCTAAGACGACCGGCCAGCCGGCAGGTAAGGGAGAAGTGTATTTCCGGGTTTTCTTTTAGCAGTTGGACGAAGGGTGCTCCGGGGAGACGAAGCAGGGTGGTGTCTTCATCGGCTATTGCCGCTGCGGGATAGGGCTGGACGGCCAGGAGCGCCGGTTCGCCAAACGAGTCGCCCGGGCCAAAGAGCCCCTGAATGAATTCCTTTCCTGTATCGCTGGTATTGACCATCCGGACGCGACCGGATACTATCTGATAGTAGAAATGGGCTTCGTCCCCTTCGTAAAAAATAACCCTGTCTTTTTCAGCCTTTTTGCGGATGGCGCCCTTTTGGCGCAGCAAGTCGGGGTCGATGGCCATGAACATTTGATCTGATTTGTTGATTCTCAAAACTATACAGCGGGCGTAGGCTGGCGTATGATCTCCGTCACCCTTATGCCTGAGAAAGATCAGGTCGCGGAATGAGGTCAACAGAGGCGTTGGATGATTGTGATCATTCAGGGCTTTTTTATGATCCTGATCATATTTTTCCCTCTGTGCCGATCGTAATCTTGTGCCTGATATAACATCAAAAATTTTTAAAAATGAGAAGATACCTTTTGGTAGCAGCGCTGCTGGGACTGACCTGGGCCTGCTCTAATAACAGTGGAGAAAAGGGGGCGGGGACTACTACGCCGGCGGATGGCAACTCACCCGCGGCGGGGGCAGGCGGTAGCGCGGCTGCCGGCTATGATTCGCTGAAAGGAGCGGGAAAGTTCGCTCATATCGATCTTTCCGCTAAGGCCGATGACAAGCTTGCCGCGGGCGGGAAGGCGGTCTACGAGCTGAAGTGTTCGGCTTGTCACAAGCTGAATTCGGAAAAGCTTGTCGGACCGGGTTGGCTTGGGGTAACGGAAAGGCGGAAGCCGGAGTGGATCATGAACTTCGTTACGAATACGGACGAGATGATCGACAAGGACCCGCATGCCCAGGCACTGTTGCAGGAATGTCTGGTCAGGATGCCCAACCAGCATCTGAGCGATGAGGACGCCCGGAATGTCCTCGAATTTATGCGCAAAAACGATCAGTCGAAATGATTCTTTTATTTCCTAAATCAAAAAATATGTATAATCAAAAACTGGCTCTGCTGGTTGCGGGGTTTTGGGGAATATCGATGGCGATCCCATCCTGTAAGCCGAAGAACGAAACCAACGTGATATCCTCCGGGGCGGCTGAAAAGACTTATGTCGCGCCCGGCAAGTACGACGAGTTCTACAATTTTGTATCGGGTGGATTTAACGGACAGGTTTCGGTGTACGGCCTGCCTTCGGGGCGTCTGCTCAAGATCGTGCCGGTATTCTCGGTATTCCCCGAGAACGGATACGGGTACAGTGAGGAGACGAAGGCGATGCTAAACACTTCGCACGGGTTTGTACCATGGGATGACCAGCACCACCTGGAGCTGTCCCAGAAGGATGGCAGCCCGGACGGTCGCTGGCTGTTTGCGAATGCGAACAACACGCCGCGGGTAGCGCGTATCAGTCTGACCACGTTCAAAACGGAAGAGATACTGGAGCTGCCCAACAGCGCGGGCAATCACTCTTCGCCGTTCTGTACGGAAAATACCGAGTATATCGTTGCGGGCACGAGGTTCAGTGTTCCGGTGGGTGACAACCAGGACGTGCCAATCAATTCCTATAAGAAGAATTTCCACGGCACGGTGAGTTTCATCAAAGTCGATTCGGTCAGTGGCCGGCTTTCGCTGGCATTCCAGTTGTTGCTGCCGGGGGTAAATTTCGACCTGAGCCATGCGGGAAAGGGAGCGAGTCGTGACTGGTTCTTTTTCTCTTGCTATAATACCGAGCAGGCGCATACGCTGCTGGAGGTGAATGCGTCGCAGCGGGATAAAGATTTTATCATGGCCGTGAACTGGAGGAAAGCGGAAGAATATGTCCGCGACCATAAGGGAACGGCGAGTAAGGCGCCCTATATTCACAATATCTACAATGAGAAGACCCAGACAGCCCAGACGACGACCGAGAACCAGGTGATGGTGCTGGATCCCGCGCAGCTGAAGGATTTTGTCTACTTCATCCCCTGCCCCAAGTCGCCGCATGGCTGCGACGTGGATCCTTCGGGCGAATATATCGTCGGAAGCGGCAAGTTAGCGGCATTGATCCCGGTGTTCTCCTTCACCAAAATACAGAAGGCGATCGGGGACAGGCAGTTTGACGGAGAGTATGGCGGGATACCCGTGATCAGGTATGAGGCTGCGCTGTACGGAGAAGTGCAGAAGCCTGGTCTTGGTCCGTTGCACACCGAATTCGACGGTAAAGGAAATGCGTATACATCTTTCTTCGTCTCGTCGGAAGTGGTCAAATGGAATATCAAGGATTTGAAAGTAATCGACCGGAAGCCTACCTTTTATTCGGTGGGGCATCTTTGTATCCCCGGTGGTGATTCGAAGCATCCGTATGGGAAATACCTGATCGCGTATAACAAGATAACGAAGGACCGGTATTTGCCGACTGGTCCGGAATTGGCTCAAAGTGCGCAGCTGTATGATATTTCGGGGGATAAAATGGAGATGATCCTGGATTTTCCGACGGTGGGAGAGCCCCACTATGCGCAGGCATTGCCGGCGGATCTGATCTCGAAGAATTCGGTGAAATATTATAAGATCGAAGAGAACGACAACCCTTATTCGAGCAAGGGTGAGAAACAGGCGAAGGTAGTGCGGGAAGGCAACAAGGTGCATGTCTATATCACGGCTATCCGGTCGCATTTTGTTCCGGATAATATCGAGGGGGTCAGGGTTGGCGATGAGGTCTATTTTCACGTGACCAATCTCGAACAGGACTGGGATATCCCGCATGGATTTGCCGTGAAAGGGGCCGCCAATGCGGAGATACTGATCATGCCCGGGGAGACCTGCACGCTGAAGTGGACCCCCACGGAGCCTGGCGTCTTCCCGATATACTGTACGGATTTTTGCAGTGCGCTGCACCAGGAGATGCAGGGGTATGTGCGGGTGTCGAAAGCCGGGTCTAATACGCCCCTGATATTCAGTACGAATCTGGCCGATTCTGCGGTCGTAAAAAATTAAACCGAACGTTATGAAAAGGCGATTGTCTTCCTCCTTTCGCGGAGTAATTTTTCTGCTGTCGCTGGCGATGGTTGCGGTGCTCTATCTTCCGATCTGGAAGATAGAGCTTTCCGCCCCGCAGTATCCCGAGGGGCTGAATCTGCAGATCTATGCTAACCGGATAGGCGGGGATGTCGATGTCGTGAATGGTCTGAACCACTATATCGGCATGCACACGCTGCATACGCGCGATTTCGTGGAATTTGTCGTATTGCCTTTTATCATCGGCGGATTTGCGCTGCTGGGGTTCCTGGTGGCGCTGGTCAACCGGCGGGCTGCCTTTTATGGATGGGCGGGACTATTTGTACTGATCGCGTTTACGTCCATGATCGACTTTTACCGGTGGGAATATAACTACGGTCATAATCTGAATCCGGAGGCGCCGATACAGGTGCCTGGGATGGCGTATCAGCCGCCGTTGCTGGGGTATAAGCAGCTGTTGAATTTCGGGGCATATTCCATTCCGGATACCGGGGGATGGATCTTTGTGGGCGTGGGGGTGGCGCTGGCGGTGCTGGCGGTGGTTGATCTTCGTAAGAGGTGGGGAAGAGTGGGCAGGGTCATTCCGGGTGTAGCGCTGGTTGGGGTCGTGCTGCTTTTGCAGGGCTGCCAGACCGGACCGGAGCCGATCCTCTACGGACAGGATGACTGCTCCTTTTGTAAGATGTCTTTTACCGACAAGCGTTTTGGCGGGGAAGTCTGTACGAAGAAGGGAAAGGTATATAAGTTCGATGACCTGCACTGTCTGGTGGAGTCGATGAAGGCGGGTTTGCCTTCGAAAGGCGATGTCGGCGCGGTCTATTTCGTCAGTTACCTGGGGGGCGTGGATCAGGGCCGATGATGCCTATCTGCTGTTCAGCCCGGCGTTGCACACGCCGATGGGCAGCGATATTGCGGCCTTCCCGGATAGTGCGAGCCTGCGGATGAATCAGGGGAAATTCAATGGAAAACTGCTGATATGGAAAGATATTTATCAATAGTGTTACTCGTGCTGCTGCCGGCGATGTGTTTTCCCAGGACCTGGCGAGTGCGTCCCGGCGGACCGCTGGTCTCGGTGGGGCAGGCCGTGGGGCTGGCTTCCCGGGGGATACTGTAGAGGTGGATGCCGGAGTTTATTTTGAAAAGGGGCTGGTCATCGGCAAGGCGATCTATCTGAAGGGGATCGGGCGACCGGTTCTCGATGGAGAGCGCCGGTATGAAGCTGGTGACGATAAATGCCAACGGGGTGACGATAGAAGGGTTTGTGGTCCGCCACTCGGGCTATTCCGACTGGAACGACCTGGCCGGTATTCGTCTTGTGTCGGTGAAGCATGTCACGATCCGTGGCAATGTGCTTGAAGATACTTTTTTCGGATTGTACTGTCAGAATTCGGACAGTTGTGTGCTGGAAGGGAATATGCTCCGGTCAAGGGCCGGGGACCAGGTACAGTCTGGGAATGGTATCCATTGCTGGCACTGTAACGCCATGCACCTGATCAACAATACGGTCACGCGGCACCGGGACGGCATCTATTTCGAGTTCGTGACCAATTCGCTGATCAGCGGAAATCACAGCTGTTACAATGTACGGTATGGTCTGCATTTCATGTTCTCGCATAATGACCGGTATGAGAACAATGCGTTCGAGCACAATGAGGCAGGGGTGTCGGTGATGTTCTCGCATGGGGTTAATATGAGGGGAAATCTGTTTGCCGACAATCAGGGCGGCGGCGCCTATGGCATCCTGCTCAAGGAGATCACGGACAGCCGGATCGAGTCCAGCCGGTTCGTTCATAATACTATCGCCATTTACATGGAGGGGACGACACGGGTGCAGGTGGTGCGGAATATTTTTTCGGGGAATGGCTGGGCGCTGAAGGTACAGGCCAGCTGTTCGGCCGATACGATCACGCGGAATAATTTTCAGGGTAATACTTTCGACATAGCAACCAATGGATCGCTGGTATTGAATGTGTTCGACCGCAACTACTGGGATAAGTACGAGGGATATGACCTGAACAGGGACGGATATGGGGACGTGCCTTATCATCCCGTAAGCCTCTACGCGATGGTAGCGGAAAAGAACCCGGCGGTGATGATGCTCTACCACAGCTTCATAGTAAGCCTGCTGGACCGGACGGAAAAAGTCGTGCCGGGTATCACGCCGGCAGACCTCGTGGACCATTCACCATGTATGAAACCATTGTCTTTATGATACAGTTTGAAGATATAGATAAACGGTTCGGCCGGCTGCAGGCCCTTGACCGTGTAAACCTGCATTTCCAGGAAGGGACGAGCGTTGCGCTGATCGGCCCGAACGGCAGCGGAAAGACGACGCTGATCAAGTGTCTGCTTGGTATGGTGGTGCCGGACAGCGGGGATATATTATTCCGGGGAAAGAAGATAGTCCGGGACTGGACGTATCGTGCCGATATAGGCTATATGCCGCAGATAGGACGATATCCCGAAAATATGACGATAGCGCAGGTGTTCTCGATGATGAAGGATATCCGCGGCGGCGGTGAGGCCGTCGACGAAGAGCTTGTCGATGCATTCGGTCTGCGGCGGATATCCGATAAGCGGATGCGGACTTTGTCCGGCGGGACGCGGCAGAAGGTGAGCGCCTGTCTGGCCTTTTTATTCAATCCTTCCGTGCTGGTCCTTGACGAGCCGACTGCCGGGCTGGATCCGGTGGCTTCGGGGATACTGAAGAATAAAATTGCCGCGGAGACCGCCAGGGGCAAGCTGGTGCTGATCACTTCCCATATCCTGTCAGAGCTGGATGATCTTGTCGGGGAGGTGGTCTATCTGCAGGATGGGAGGGTTCGTTTTCACAAGAGCCTTGCCCAGTTGCAGAAAGACACGGGGGAACAGAAATTGGTGAGGGCGATCGCTGTCTTCATGGAAAATTCAATGGTGGTATGAAAAAAATTATCAAATATGTCGTGCTGGATATCCTGCGGAACAGGATACTGGTCAGTTATACTGTACTTCTGCTCGCGATATCGTTGACGCTGCTGTGTCTCGAAGACAACAGCACGAAGGCGCTGCTGAGTCTGCTGAATATCATTCTGATCGTGTTGCCGCTGGTGAGCATCATTTTTTCGACGATCTACTATTACAATTCGGCGGAGTTCGTAGAGCTGCTGGTTTGTCAGCCGCTAAAGCGGAACCGCATTCTGCTGAGTATTTATACCGGGCTGGCCTGTTCGTTGCTGATCGCGTTCGGGCTGGGGGTGGGGCTGCCGCTGCTGGTTTTCTACCGGTCGGTGACGGCGTTGCTGCTGGTGCTGGTGGGGGCGGCGCTGACGGTGATCTTTTCGGCGCTGGCCGTGCTGGGGTCGGTGCTGATGCGGGACAAGGCAAGGGGAATAGGAGTTGCTATTCTGGCCTGGTTCTATTTTTCGCTGCTGTACGACGGGCTAGTCCTCTTTTTGCTGTTTCAGTTGAGCGACTATCCGCTGGAGAAGCCGGCGATCGTCCTTGGGGCGCTGAATCCGATAGACCTGGGCCGTATCATCCTGTTGCTTCGGATGGACAGTTCGGCGATGATGGGGTACACGGGAGCAGTTTTCAAGTCGTTTTTTGGGAGCGGGGGCGGGATGCTGATCGGATTTGGCATCCTGCTGGTGTGGATGGGTATGCCTTTGTGGCTTGCGGTGAGGCGTTTCAATCACAAGGATCTTTAAACAAAATCAATATGAGCAACGGGAATGAAACCTGTCTGGTCGGTGAACTGGCCGCACAGGACTACCGCAAGGCGGATGTATTTCAGAAATACGGTATCGATTTTTGCTGTGGAGGTGGTCAGACGTTGGCCGAAGCAGCGCGACTGGCGGGCATCTCCGAGGGAGAGCTGCGGTCGGCGCTTGAGGCGGCGGAATTGGAGGGGGCTTCATCTTTGCCTGATCTTTCACGATGGACGACGGACCGACTGATCGACGAGATAGTGGACACCCATCATCGTTATGTCCGGGAGGTCCTGCCGGTGCTGTTGGCGTATGGCCGGAAGATAGCGGGGCATCATGGGGATGTACACCCGGAACTGCGGCAATTGGATATGGCCATCAGGAGCGAGGCGCAGGATCTGCTGGAGCATCTGGATAAGGAAGAGGGGGTATTGTTCCCAGGGATCAGGCGGCTGACGGATGCGGGTGGCGGTGCGAGCGATGTCAATCTTAATTTTGTAAGGCATGCCATAGAGCAATTAGAGGAGGAGCATACGGGGTCGGGCAAAGCACTGGGGCTTTTCCGTCAGCTGACCAATAATTACACTCCGCCGCAGGACGCCTGCAATTCTTATTGTTTTCTCTACGCGAAGCTGAAAGAGTTCGACCTGAGCCTGCAGCAGCATATTCATCTCGAGAACAATATTCTTTTCCCCAGTGGCGCTTTCCCTGGTGGCAAAGGGTGCCGGTCAGTAATAATCAAAACCATGAAATATCTTTTTATTACGGTTTTGCTGACCGTCGGGTGCCTGTTATCGAGTGCGCAGACGATGGTTCATGGGCGGGTAGTAGACAGGGATACGAAGGAGCCGCTGGAATTTGCGGAGGTGAGGGATCGGACGGGAGGAAGCGCTCTGACGGACCGGGATGGGCGGTTTCCGCTGCCGGTGCATGGGAGTGGTGATTCTCTGGAGGTCTCTTATGTCGGGTATCGCGCGGTTTGTGTCTGTGTGGCGGAGTGTTGTGACGATCCGGCCTGTTGTCGCGGTGGGGTCTGCCAGCATGGTATGGAACTGGCGCTTGGGCGGCAGGGATTGGATCTGAAGTCGGTGACTATCGTCCCTGCACCTAATGCCTCATTTCATACGATCAGTCAGGTGGATCTGTATCTGCGGCCGGTAAATTCGGCGCAGGACCTGATGCGGCTGGTGCCGGGTCTTTTTCTTGGGCAGCACCAGGGGGGCGGCCTGGCGGAGCATATTTTTTACCGGGGATTTGACGCGGACCACGGCACGGATGTGAACGTGTCGGTGGATGGGATGCCGGTCAATCTGGTTTCGCATATCCACGGACAGGGTTTTGCCGACCTGCATTTTCTGATACCCGAGCTGGTGGCTAAATATGACTATGGCAAGGGGCCTTATTATGCGGAATATGGCGATTTCACTACGGCGGGTTATGTGGGGTTCAGGACCTATGATGTCCTGGACAAAAGTGAGGTGAAATTAGAGGGCGGGCAATTCAATACGGGCCGTGTGCTGGCGAAGGTGAGGCTCGATGGGGGTTATGTGGCGGGTGAAGCCTTTATACGGACGGGCCTTTTGACCGGGCGCAGCATATGCGGAGGCTGAATCTTTTTGGGAAATATAGTTTTAGTCTTTCGGCGCGGACGAAGCTGACGGCGACGGTTTCGACTTTCGAAAGCCGGTGGCGGTCGTCGGGGGAGATCCCGGAGCGCGCGGTGGATGCGGGGATGATCGGACGGTTTGGTTATATCGACAGCGCCCAGTGGCGGCAGCACGGGGCGTACTTCGGGTATTTTACGACTGAAGACGGAGTTGGGCGGGGGCTGGCTGCTGGAGAACCGGGCCTGGTATTCCCACTATTATTTTGGCCTGCATTATGATCCGACGTTTTTTGCAGAGGATAGTATCAACGGGGATCAGCTGAGGCAGCGGGAAAGGCGCGATCTGGCGGGCTATACGGGGAGGATTATGCGGCATGACTATTTTGCCGCGGGCGGGGACCTGCTGTCTTCCGCCGGCGTCGGCGGTCAGGGCAACTGGTTCGCGCTTAGCGATCTGAGTCATACTGTTAGGCAGGACGATGTGCTGGACACGCTGCAGGCGGGGAAGCCACGGGAGTATGCGTTGAATGCGTGGCTGGACGAGAATTATCATTGGGACAGGTGGCTGGTGAATGTGGGAGGCCGGGTGGACTGGCTCCGATTTGGCTATAGGGAGTTGACGGGTTTGGGGGCGCCTGCAAGGGAAAAGGTAGTTGTGAGCCCGAAGCTGAATGTTTCGTACACCTACAGCCAGTCGCTACAGCTGTATATGAAAATGGGAAAAGGTTTTCATTCCAACGATGCGAGGGTGGTGGTAGTCAACCGTGGGTTGGATGTGGTGCCTGCTGCGTATGGGGCGGATCTGGGATTGAATTGGAAGCCTATGTCCGGATTGATCGTGAATGCGGCTGTCTGGACGCTGTATCTGCAACAGGAATTTGTGTATGATGCGGACGAGGGGACGACGGAGCCTGGCGACAGGACGCGACGTCAGGGCGTCGATCTTTCCCTGCGCTATCGAGCTGACGCCATGGCTATTTGCGAATTTCGACGTCAACTATTGCCGGGCGAGGGACCGGGATGCGGTGAAAGGGCAGGACTATCTTCCGCTGGCGGTGCCTTTGTCCAGCACAGGTGGTCTGGACTTCCGGCTGCGCAATGGGATCAGCGGAGGGCTGAGCTATCGTTATATGAAAGACCGGCCGGCCAGTGCGGACAATTCGCTGACGGCGCAGGGATATTTTGTTACTGATCTTACCGCTAACTATTCCCGGTCGAAATGGGAGGTGGGGCTGGAGGTGCAGAATTTGCTGAATAGGAAATGGAGGGAGGCGCAGTTTGAAACAAATTCTCGGATGCGGGGAGAGGCAGCGCCGGTGGATGGGATCAGCTTCACGCCGGGTGTGCCCTTGTTTGCGAAGGTAAAGGTGGGGGTGTTCTTTTAGCATCGGTACGTCCGTACCGGGCGTCAATCGCCTCTATTGACTGAAATTAAACCAAATTTTTCCTGTGATGGGCTTGCCGGACGGTTGGTTTTTCTGGCTTTGCGGGCCCATGACCCCGGCGCGCTGGAATTTGGTGCCGATGGCGCTGATGCCGTCCAGGATGCCGATGGAGCCTTCGGGGAAGGCCGGCTCTACGTTGTTATTTGACAATGCGGCTTTTTCCCTGGCGGGGCGCAGCATCTGGAAATATTTGGGAGCATCTTCCATGTAGATGGTGAATGGTGATTCTTTATTTCCGATCGTGACCCAGTAGACCTCCGCATGATAGCCTTTGAATTCGGGATAGTTCCAGGTCTCGCCTGTGACCGAGTTATTGTACGCTTTGTACCAGACGCCGAGTTTTTGTCCTTTCAGCCTGTTTTTCCAGACACGGTATGGTCCGCGCCCCAGCCATTTCATACCGGTGATCTTGTCTTCGGGATAGTCGAATGTGATGCCCATAAAGTCCGCGGGCTCTGTTTGGGTATACTGCCAGGCCAGTTCGACGGGACGGCCGGGCCGGAACGTCCATTTTACATGGAAAGACGCGGCTCCCCGATAGTCTGCTTCGACGAACTGTGTTCCTTCGCCGCCGCCCCTGTGACTGAAGTTCGCCAGACTGTCTTTGCCTCCCGCCAGTGCGGGTCCGCCGGACAATGAAATGGTTCCTCCCGCCTTTACAATCTTTTGTAAATAGCCGGTGGTTTTACTGAAATGGTATACGATGTGATCGCATTGGATCCGTAGTGAGGATGCGTCTTCTCCGGTTGTGATCGCGCCTTTTGCTGTTGCCGGGGGCCCGATGGTTGTTGTTGTGGGGAGCCCGGCGGGTTGACCCGGGGTCTTCCAGCTCCAGGTAAAGATCTCTTTTTGTCCGGTCCGTATGCCGTCAAATACAGTGCGTCATTGTTTCTCCAGGACCCGGGCAATGGTATGTTCAGCAAGCCTTTTTCCGAAGGTTTGATGTCGACGGTTTTCAGGATGCCACCCGATGTGACGATGGGGTTCGGATCCGATAGCCTGGGGCCGGGAAATTTTACCAGCTGCCATTTAAAAGTGCACTGGCTGAGATTTGTAAAGGCGTAGCGGTTCCCGACGGGTATCTGGCCCGTGAATCCCGGCTCTATGGCGTCCAGCAGGATCTGTACGGGACTCCAGATCTCTTTGATGGTGTAAAAACTGGCTTCTTTTTCCCTGTGCGGTCCGACTATGCCATCCGGCCCGTGGTTGCCGTCCGCGTCGTAGCTGTTGTTCTTATCCGTTCGGATGACGGCCTCATCGAGCAGAGCCCATATAAAGCCGCCTCCGGCATGGGGGTACTGCATCATCAGGCTCCAGAAGTCGTCCAGTGCCGCGCCCGCGCCGCCGTCGTACAATCCGTGCATGAATTCGGTGGGGAAAAAGATGTCCTGTCCGGTGGCGACGACTTTGGAGACGTAATTATAGTCGGGATAGTGTTTGGTATCGGTACCGTTGAATTTTTCCCATGGATGCAGGACTATGCGATCCTGGGGATCATACAGTGCATAGTCCTGGTCCAGCGCTCTGTTCCAGCCGCCTTCATTGCCGTTGTCCCAGGCCACGACCGACGGGTGGTTGACATCCCTTATTACCAATTCCTTAACCAGCCGACGCCCGACGATCGTGTCGTATTTTGCCTGCCAGCCGGTCAATTCGTCCAGTACATACAGGCCCAGAGAATCGCATATATCGAGGAAGGCCTGATCGGGAGGGTAGTGGGACATGCGAACGGCATTCATGTTCATTTCTTTCATCAACTTTACGTCCGTCAGGTGAACGTCCCTGCTGAGTGTACGGCCGGTCTCGGGCCAGAAGCTATGACGGTCGCAGCCTTTTAGTATAATTTTTGCGCCATTGACATAGATGCCGTCGTGTTGGCGGAACTCGACCGTCCGAAAGCCAAATCGTTGCCGGATCTGGTGGATTACCTGGCCTTTTCGTTTGAGGCTCACGAGTACCTGGTATAGATGTGGGGACTCGGCATTCCACAATAAAGGGTAGACGAACCGGGCATTCAGTCTGCCCGAGTCGGCTGCTGCGGTGAAAACCCTGCCTATGCTGATACCGCCGGGCGTCTGTACCTGTGCCTCGATCGTTTCTCCGCCTTGCAGGTGTTGCGGATATACGTTCATGGCGAAGGAGCCGTCGGCTTTTGCATCGATAGCCAGTCTGTCTATGAAAGTTTCCGGTACGATCTCTAAATACACCGGACGAAAAATGCCGCCAAAGACCCAGAAATCACTGTTGCGTCTTTCCGCGTCGTTTACGGATTCGTTGGCGGACGTTTTGTCGACTGTCACTTCCAGCAGGTTTGTTCCTTTTGGTTTTACCAGGTCTGTTATATCATATTTGAACCGGTAGAAGCTGCCCTGGTGTACGGGGCCTGCCTGCGAACCATTGAGCATGACCTTTGTATCGGTCATGGACCCTTCGAAGACGATGAAGATGCGTTTTCCTTTCCAGTTGCCGGAAATGAAATTATGCCTGTAAATTCCCTGTTCGTTGGACTTGGACTTGTCGTGTCCGTAGTTGTATTCGCCGAAGCCCTGCAGTTCCCAATTGGAAGGAACCGGGATCTTTGTCCATTTGCCGCTGTTCCTTCCTCCTGTGCAATAGAAGTCCCAGGCTACCGTGTGGTCTTTATCCGTGCCGCTTAAATATTTAACGATCGTTGGCTGTGCTATGGCGCCGAAATTGGCTGCCGTCAGCAACAGACCGAGGAATGTTTTTTTCAAGGGTTTATTTTTACAGCATGAATATACGAAGCTGTGTCCAGAGATTGACGGGGTGGCATCGCAATTGACGGAGTACCTCGATAAAATGATAAACCCGTAACAGAAGTTACGGGTTTCCTGCGCACGAAAAGCTGCAATGAACATATCTGCTACTTGTCCCAGAATACTCTTGCTGTCAGGTTGTCCTGTCCACCCATCGCCTGAACGGCGGCGAGGTAATTGGTCTTGTTATTGGACAGCTCGTAGTCGGGATAGGACAGCCTATGAATGAATCCGCCGCCGAGGTTGTTGTTGGCGAGATTGGGGCTCAGGGCGGGGTAGCCGGACCGCCGGAAATTACACCATGCTTCCGTGCCGTTGGTGAGGCTGGCGATCCAGTATTGGGTGTTAATTTGTTGCAGGGCATTGGCTGCGTTGTAGGCCACGGCGGGATCGGTAAGATAGGTGGTTTTTGCGGGGGCGGATACTGTGCCTCCGCCGGGATAGATCGCATAGGTGTCCATGTCCGCCGTGATCCCGCTTTCATAATAAGTTTGCGCCGCCGCGTCGCCGCCTGCTATCCAACCTCTTTTGGCGGCTTCGGCCAGCAGCAGGGAGGTCTGGGCATAGGTGACCCAGAAGGTGGGGGCGGTTTGGGACGCGACGCATTTGACGTTGAGCTGTGAGTAGTTGTAGCCGCCGCCCCTGGTGCCGCGATAGGGCGGATTGGCCAACGCGTCGCTGATCACGCCTACGGGTACACCGTACTGGTCGGCGGCGAGAAGGTCGGGATTGGGGTCGGCGAGCGGGTTGTTCGGGTCTGCGAATTTGGCAAGGATGAAGGGGCTGCGGGGGTCGTTGGTCGACTTCAGCTGGTTAACGAATGGTTCAGCAGCATAGTAAAAACGGGGATTGTTATTGACCAAACCGACGTTCAGGACATTGGTTGCGATGGTGCCGTCATATTTTACGTATACATTGTCGGCATTGGAAGCCATTACCCCTCCGGTAAAAGCTTCGGCCGCGAGCGACTGGGCTTTTGCGGCATTGGTTTTCGAATAGCGCATGCCTAGCCGTAGCAGCAGGGAGAAGCCGAGTTTTTTCCATTTTGCGACTTGCGTAGCGGCGGAGGTGATCGGAACGGCTGCATTTTTTCCGAAGAAGAGGTCGGCGGAGACATAGTCGCCCCCGGGATTCAGGGCGTTGGTGGCCTCCCTGATCTCTTTCTCGAGGTCGGCGTAGATGGCCGCGGCGTCGTCATATTTCGGGTAAAAAATATTATCCGTGTACGCCTTTCCGGCGTCGAAGTAGGGAACATTGCCGTATTCGTCCACGAGTCCCATGAAGGCCTGGGCCTTCCAGATGCGGATCATGCTCAGCAGATTGACCGAGGTCGTGGTTCCTTTCAGAATCGCCATTGCCTGGACCAGGCTTTTGATCCCGCCGGTCACGGGGTTGTTGAGCGGCGCCGAGCCGGTGTAGGAGGCGTCCCATCTACCGTTGTTGAAGTTGTCGATGTCCGCATTGAAATTTGGGCCGAGGGTTGCGCCGGCGTTGAAGGGATTGACAAACTGCTGGACGATGGTATTCTCGGTCTCCCAGCCTGCCCCGGTGAAGGTGCGTTCCGCACCTGCAAACAGCAGCGCCGGATCGATGGTCGTTACGGCGTATGGGTCCGTGTTGATCTTTTGGAAATTCTTGTCGCATCCGGTGGAAAGGAGGATGGCGCCTATGAAGATGGATATGCTGAATGTTTTTGTCATGGTTAGAACTTTACGTTTAAGCTGAGGTTGAAACTGCGTGTCGTCGGCAGAGAGGAATTCTCATAGCCTGTTCTGATGTCGCCGGAGGACTGGACTGCTTCGGGGTCGAGACCGGGAAGGTCCTTGTGAAGTATCGCCACGTTGCGTACCGCGCCGGACAGGCTAAGACCCTTGAAGAACTTGAGGTAGCTGGCTTTCTTCACGAGATCGGTGAAATTATAGCTGATGGAAATGCTTCTGAGCTTGACGAAATCGGATTTGAAGACGAAGGGGTCGCCGATCTGAAGATTGCGGTAGTCGGCGTAGAAGCCCTGCAGGTCGGTGACTGCGACTGTGTTTGGCTGGCCCGTGCCCTGATTGATGCCCGGAAATATAATTCCGTTCTCCCCGTCACGGCGACCTACCAGTGAAGCTTTTGACAGCCCCTGTCTCAGGGTGTTGAGGGCGGTGGAAGACATTACTTTTCCGCCGAATTTGTAGTCTATGAAAACCCCGAGGCTGAGGTTCCTGTAGGTGAAGTAGTTGGTCCATCCGCCGGTAAATTTGGGGATGGCGCTGCCAACGGGCCGGTAGTCGGCGGTTGCGAGAAGACGGCCGGCGGGACTGACCAGGATATTGTTCTTGTCATCCCTGAGGTAGGTTCTTGTGTAGAGCTGGTTCATGGGCAACCCTGTGGTATAGTGGATCTGTCCGAGGAACTCGTTGCCGGTACCATTGAAATAGAGCAGGAGGAAGTCGTTGACGCCCGGTGAAATAGCCAGCACTTTTGTGGAGAGGTAGGAGTTGTTCCATGAGCTGGTCCAGCTGAATCGGGTGGTCCTGACCAGGGTGAATTCGAGCAGGGTCTCGAGACCGCTGTTCCTCAGCGAGGCCAGGTTGGCCTTGGAGTTGGTATAGCCTGAGGTGTTGGAAAGCGTGACGGGCAATACCTGGTCGGTGGTTACTTTTCTGAATGCCGATACGTCGAGGTGCAGGCGGTTGTTGAACATCCGCAGTTCGAGGCCTATTTCTTTTTCGTCTGTTCTGAATGGCGTTAGGGAGGCATTCGGCGCGTTCGATCCGGTGATCGTCGCCGTGGTCTGCCCGTTGAAGGGATTCGGGGCGATGGTATAGTTCAGCAGGCCTTCGTAGTTGCTGACGCCGTTGGCGCTGCCGGTCTTCGAGCCGGCAACTCTGAGTTTGCCAAAGTTCAGCCATGTGATGTTTGGCAATAACTGAGAGAAGATGAAACTACCGGATACCGATGGGTAAAAGACGTGGTTGTTGCGGGGATTATAGACGGAGAACCAGTCTTCCCTGCCTGTGACGTTGATGTATAGAAGACGTTTGAACCCAACTTCGGCCAGGCCATAGAGGGAGTTGACCCGGCTTTTGCCGTAGGTATAGGTCTGGGTCTTGACGTTGCCATTGGCGAGCGAATAGAGGTCTTTGACGACGAAATTGGCGGAGGTGCCGGTGAGGTTATTGCCTTCGGAGGTGAAGGTATTGCCGCCGGCGCTGACGTCGAAGGAGAAATTCTTATACTCTTTGCTGGCGCCTACGAGGAAGTCCGCGTTGACTTCGGTGCTTTTGGCCTCAGATATACTGTAGGAGCCTTTATAGGTGCCGTCCGCGTTGGTGGGTACGCTGGTGCCGACGCCGTATGGTACATGAAATTCGTTGTTGTTGACCGAATAGTTGTAGTTGTATCTGCCCTGAAGGAATAACCAGTCGGTGAAGTCATACCGAAGGGTGGCGGTACCGAGGATCCGGTCTCTGTTGTTGACCCAGTTCTGGCCGGCCTGATTGGCGTAGTAGGGATTGAGGACGGTTCCCTGGAATCCCGAGGTCTGCATTTCCGTGCCGTTGGCGGGGTTGACGGCGCTATTTTTGAGGGCCGATGTAGGGGTCGAGAGGGCGAGGCGGGTAAAGAAGTTGACGGAACCGGCTCCCTGTGTGCCGACCTGCGGCGGATTGCTCTGGATCTCGTTGGCCCAGTTGATATTGAGGGCAAGTTTGAGTTTGTCGGTGATGTTCTGGTTGATACCCAGATTGAAGATCTTCTTTTTGTATTCGTCTCTTGGTTCGATGCCTTTTGCGTCCGAATTGGCCAGCGAGACGCGGAAGCTGCCTTTTGGTCCGCCTCCGGAAAGGGCGACCGTATTGGTAAAATTGGCTCCTGTCTGAAAGTAGTCGAAAAGTCTGTTCTGGTAGGCGGAATAGGGCTGGAGGCTGCCGTCGAAGATCGGTGTCGGTGCGCCATCCAGCTTCGCCCCCCATCCGAACTGGCCGTTGCCGGCGGCGGATGCCTGTGAGGTTGGTCTTTGTCCTCCCGTGCCTTCCCCGTATACGGTCTGGAACTGGTCCATGTAATTCAGGGCCCTTTGCAGGGTATAGCTGGAGGTATATTCGACGCCTATACCTGAATTTTTAGAACCGGACTTTGTCGTGATGATGATGGCGCCTGCCGCCGCCCGTGATCCGTATAATGCGGATGCGGTCGATCCTTTCAGTACGGTCATGCTTTCGATATCGTCGGGGTTGATGGTCTGGAGATTGTCGCCCTGGTCGCGCTGGTTGCCGCCGCCGTCGGCGCCTCTGGCGCCCTGGTCCATGGGAAGTCCGTTGACTACGAGAAGGGGTGAGTTGGTCGATCCGGAGAATCCCACCTGTCCGCGCAGGCGGATCTGTGTACTGGAGCCGGCGCCTGCGGCGGGGGCGTGATATTCAGGCCTGCCACTCTGCCTTCGAGGGATTCTCCGATATTCGTTGTCCTGTTGGTGACGAGTTCGTCTGTTTTTACCGAGGTGGCGGCATAGCCGAGTTTTCTTTCCTGTTTTTTTATGCCGAGTGCGGTGACGATGATGACGTCGAGCTCTTTCCGGCTGCCTCTCGCCAGGTCAATGGTAATGTTGGTTCTTCCTTCAACGCCGGTCTCTATTGTCGCAAAACCGATATGGCTGACGACGACGATGTCATTGGCTGCGCCCTGGATGCTGAAATGCCCCGCATTGTTGGTGATGGTAGACCTGGAGGTACCTTTGATGGTCACGGTTGCGCCGGCGACAGGTTTTTTTCGTCGTTCAGGACGGTTCCCGTGAGTGTCTGGGCTTGCGCTCTGGCGGTGATGCAGAGGAGAAGGAAGGACAATAAATAGCTGATCAGATACCGTTGGCAGGTCAGTTGGCGATGTTTTTTCATAATGCAAGTCGTTTTGTATAAACAGATTCGCGGGACTAGTTGGGGTCCACTGGAGTTATGCGATGGTGCAAAATAAGTGTCATTCAGACAAAAAACTTCCACTATGGAACTTTGTTGAATAGTGTAAATGTTTCTGGAATAAATTCCCTTCCTTTATAGACGCCGGTCACTCTCTTCCGGGAACTCTAATAATCTAACATATCATGATCAACTATTCTTTCGCGCTTGCGATTGCTTTGTGTGTCTTTCTGTCTTCCAGGGCCCAGCAGGTGCAGATCAGTAAGGATGAATTGATCGCGCTCACGCCGGAATGGACCGGGGAGCGATTTGCCGACGGGAGGCCGAAAGTCAGCGACGATATTATCCGCAGGATGAAGGCGGTCAGTGTAGAAGAGGCCTGGGCCACCATGAAGAATGCGGGTTACGGCTATCAGGTGGCGGAGGACTGGCAGGTCATCAATCCCGACAGCGTATTGGTAGGACGCGCTGTGACTGCAACCTTTATGCCTGGGCGTCCGGATGTCTGGAAGGCGATCGATTCGCTGGGTAAGAAGCAGGGTCGGAGAGCGCAGAATGTCTGGGCGGTGGAAATGCTGGTGAAGGGGGATGTTTATGTGGCCGACCAGTTCGGTGCGAAAAGGAATGGGCCGACGATCGGTGACAATGTCGGTAATGCGATCTATGCCAGGACGGGCAACGGTATCGTGTATGACGGAGCGATCAGAGACCTGGAGGGTCTGAAGGAGATCGGCGGGTTTACTTCGTATTATACCAGTTATGATCCGTCTTATCATAACCCCGGTGCGGGAAGAAATCAGGATCTGACGACGATGATCGTGGGGATCAATCACCCAACGCGGATACGGGCGGTGACCGTTATGCCGGGTGATGTCGTGCTGGGCAAGACGGGAGTGGTGGTTTTTATTCCTCCTCAGCTGGCGGAACGGGTGGTGAAGACCTCGGAGATCGTGAGATTGCGGGATCAGTTCGGCCACCTTCGTCTGAGGGAAGGTAAGTACACGGCCGGCCAGATCGATGCCCGTTGGTCGGACGAGATCGAAAAAGATTTTTCGAGGTGGTTGAACGACCATATCAATGAGCTGCCGGTAGGTAAAGAAGAAATCAGGGAATACCTCAAGGAGAGGACCTGGTAAAAACGATTTAGCGCCTTAACCATAAAAAAATAGTCAATCAGATGTCCAGTACAAGAAGATCTTTCCTAAGTAAAGCTGCGATTGCGGCTGCCATATCACCGTTCGCTGCAATAAGCAGCAGTTTTGGTCAGGGGCTTGAACGTTCGCTCGAAAGGACGCCCCGGCATTCCAGTCCTTCCGACCTGAAAATTACAGACGTCAAGTGTGGATATTCGGGAGGAGGGTTATTTGTAAAGATTTTTACCAACCAGGATATCTGGGGTTCCGGGGAGGCAGTAGATGCAGTGGGTGGAACCTATTTTCTGGTTCAGCAGCTGGGCCGGAGACTGAAAGGGAGAAGTCCGCTGACTCCCAACCGGATCTTTGAGGAGTTCCGTAAGGGTGCATTCTTTGGCGGCGCGCAGTCGGGTGTGTATGTGGCCGTGCTGAGCGCCTTTGATGCCGCGTTATGGGATCTGTGTGGAAAGGCGCTGGGATTGCCGGTACACCAGTTGTTGGGAGGGAAGTTCCGCGACAGGGTGAGGGTATATTGTGACACGGAATTATATGCGGTCAGGAACCCCAGGCCGGAGGATTATGCCAACGCGGGGATGCAGGCGGTCGCCAGTGGATATACTGCGGTCAAGTTCGATATCGATTCGGCGACGGATCCAAATAAGTTCGACCGGTACAACTGGACGGCCAGCAATGCCGAGCTGGAGCGGATGTTCGACGCGATCGCCGCGGTTCGCAAGGCGGTAGGGCCGCATATCGATATTTGCGTGGACATGCACGGCCGGTACGATGCGCCGACGGGAAGGAAGGTAGCGAAGATGATGGAGCCGCTGAATCTTATGTGGCTGGAGGAGCCGGTGCCCGCGGATAATATCGATGTGTACAAGACGATCACGCAGGAGACCAGTACGCCTATCTGCGGCGGTGAAAATTTTTATCTCGGCTATGGGTACACGCGTATACTGGAGCAGGCCGCGATCGATATCATCATGCCGGACCTGCAGAAATGCGGGGGGCTGGGTGAGGGGCAGCGCATCGCCAATCTGGCCAATTTGTACTATACGCCGTTTTCGCCGCATATGGTGGGGTCATTTCTTGGCGCGATGGCGACTGCCCATGTCTGCGCGTCCGTCCCGAATTTTCATATCCTCGAATGGCAGACGTTGAGCGATACCGAGCCGAAATGGAAGGAGATCGTAACGTATGACAAGCCTTTTATTGAAAAGGGATTTCTGGTGGTATCGGATAAGCCGGGTATCGGGGTCGAGCTGAATCTGGAAGGGTTGAAGAAGTATGCGACGCCCGGGATCCCCTTTTTGAATGATCTCAATGACTGGAGGGATCGAACGATCCTTCGACGGTCGTTCGGTTCTTTGTGGCTGTGGTGTCGGGTTGCGATCCGCCGATGGAAATGGATACGGGGCCGCGGGGTGTTATTGGATTGCCGTTGTTGTCGAGGTAGGATAGATCGTCTTTCGTGAGTTGGAAAGGTAGTCTTGTTGTTTCGCCTTTTTTCAGAAGGATGCGGCGGAATCCTTTGAGCGAGCGGACCGGCAGGGATTTGCCTTTTAAAGTCACATAGAGCTGGACGACTTCTTCTCCGTCCATTGGTCCGGAGTTGGTGATATCGGCGGATGCCGTAATTGTGTTGTCTGTTCTTTTTATCGAGAGATGATCGTATTTGAAGCTGGTGTAGCTGAGTCCATATCCGAACGGGTACAGTGGAGCCCCTCTGAAATACCGGTAGGTTCGGTTGTTCATGCTGTAGTCGTTGAAATCGGGAAGGTCGGCGTCGGACTTGTAGAATGTGACGGGTAGGCGTCCGGCGGGGTTGTAGTCGCCCCATAGTACATCCGCGATAGCGTTTCCTGCGGATTGCCCGCCGTACCAGGCGTTGACGATGGCGGGAATATTTTCCGCTTCCCAGGGTATGGCGATGGCGCTGCCGGTCATCATGACAAAGACGATGGGTTTGCCGGTAGCTTTCAGAGCTTGCAGAAGATCGGTTTGGATTGCGGGCAGCAAAATCGATGTGCGGTCTCCGCCGCGGAATCCGGGATAGTTGACTGGCATCTCTTCGCCTTCCAGCTGGGGAGAAATGCCGCCGGCGAAGATAATGGCGTCTGCGTCTTTGAGGCGGGCGGCGAGCTTTGTAAAATCGGTCTTTTGAAGGTGTCCGGCAGTGAGTCTTACGGAGGCCTTGCCGCCGGTCTGGTAGTATTCCACGACGAGGCGATAGCTGTGTCCTTTCTCTGCCGTCAGCTGGTATATTTTTGCGCCCCAGCGGTTGCGGGTCCAGGCGTTCAGGACTTCTTTTCCGTCGATGAGGAAGCGATAGCCGTCGTCGGCGTCGAGCTCGAAGCTGACGGGTCCGGATTCGGGTGCGGTGAAATCCGTGGTGTACCGCGCTGAGAAGTCGTAGGCTTTGAGTGTGTCGACTACGATCTGGCCTTCCTGCCAGTTGTTGTCCAGGCGAGGTTCGAGCCTTGTTGCGACGGGGGCGCCGGAGAGGTCTCTGCTGCTGAAATATTCCGCTGAAAAGCCTTTTTTGCCCTGCCAGGTGAATTGGTTGTTCAGGGTGGATGGCTGGAACAGGGTATCGTTGGTAAAATTGACTGCCTTTTCGTAAACGATGTCGACGTCTTTTCCCAATTTTTGGTGTATGCCCTGAAGGAGGGTGATGGCGGTGGAAGGTGTCCCGTTGTAATTGCCGAGGATAGAAATCTTGTTATCGGCGTTGGGGCCGATTACCGCAATTTTTTTAATGTGTTTGCTTAGCGGCAGGAGGTGGGCTTCGTTCTTTAAGAGAACGATGGATTGTCTGGCCATTTTCAGCGCGTGGTCCCGGTGCTCTTTGCTTTCCAGTTCGGCGGCGGATGTCTGTGCATATTTTACCATGGAGACGGGATCGAAAAGACCGAGTCTGAACCGGATCATAAACAGGCGGGACACGGAGGTGTCGATCTGGCTTTGCGGTATTTTTCCGTCCTTTACCGCCTGCACCAGCGATGTATAAGTGTCGGTTCCGCATTCCACGTCGGTGCCGTGGAGGACGGCGTCGGCTGAGGCGGCTTCGGCATTGGGGTGGGTCTTGTGGTTTTTGAAAAAGTCGTCGATGCCCCAGCAGTCGGAGGTGACATAGCCGGAGAATTTCCACTGTCTGCGAAGGATATCCACCATGAGCGGGTCGCTGCCGCAGCAGGGTTGTGATCTGAAGGCGTTGTATGCACACATGACGCCGGCGACATGGGCGCTGGTCACGAGTTCTTTAAACGCAGGCAGATAGGTATTCCACAGGTCCTCGTCGGTGGGATCGACGTCGAATACGTGCCGCGACGGTTCGGGACCGCTGTGCACGGCATAGTGTTTGGCGCATGCGGCGGCGTGCAGGTATTTGGGATCGTCGCCCTGCAGGCCATGGACAAAGGATCTGCCCATCATGGCCGTCAGGAAGGGGTCTTCTCCATAGGTCTCCCGGCCTCTTCCCCAGCGGGGATCGCGGAAGATATTGATATTGGGTGTCCAGTAGGTGAGGCCGACGTATCGCTGGCCGGCCTTTCCCTGGGCGACTGCCTTGTTGTAGATGGCTCTTCCTTCTGTTGCGGAATAGTCGGCCATTATTTTGAGTGATGTCGTGTCGAATGTGGCGGCCATGGCGATGGCCTGAGGGTATACGGTCACGTTGTAGGGAGTTCGCGCGACGCCGTGCAGGACTTCGTTCCACCAGTCGTAGGCCGGGATGTCCAGCCTCGGGATCGCGGGTGCGGAATTCAGCATCTGGCCGACCTTTTCCTCGAGGGTCAGCCGGGAGACCAGGTCGTGTACCCGTTGTTCAAACGGGAGGGTGGGGTCCTGAAAGGGGTAGCCTGTCTGGGCCAAAGTTCTTACGGGTAAAATAAATTGGAGGGCAGTGATCGTGGCGAGTATTGCTTTCATATAGCCGTGGTTAGTCTTGTTTGTTCAGTGCAGGTTGCGGGTGACTTCGCTGCCCGAGCCGCCCTGCAGCAGGTCGAGGTCGGCTCCGAGGTTGGCCTGCTGGACGTGTTCGATATAGAATCTGACATAGCCTCTTGTCGCCATCGGCGCGGGTTTGGTCCATGCGGCTCTTCTTCGGGCGGCTTCGGCGTCGGTGATGTCGAGGTGCAGCCTTCTGTTGTCGACGTCCAGTTCGATCATGTCGCCGTCCTGGACCAGGGCGAGCATGCCTCCGATGGCGGATTCGGGGGCTACGTGGAGGATTACGGTGCCGGCGGCGGTGCCGCTCATTCTGCCGTCCGAGATACGGATCATGTCTTTGACACCTTTACGGAGGAGTTTTTCCGGCAGGTCGACATTGCCGACTTCGGGCATCCCGGGATAGCCGACGGGGCCGGCGCCTTTCAGCACGATGACGGAGTTCTCGTCGATATCGAGGTCTTCGTTGTCGATGCGGGCGTGGTAGTCTTCGATCGATTCGAATACGACTGCCTTTCCGCGGTGTTTCATCAGGGCTTTTGTGGCGGCGGAGGGTTTTATGATAGCGCCGTTCTCGCAGAGGTTTCCCTTGAGTACGGCGATACCCGCTGCGTGTTGTAAGGGGTTGTCGATTGTGGCGATGACGTCGTGGTTGTAACAGGCGGGATCTTTGTTGTTCTCGCCGATGGATCTTCCGTTTGCCGTGATGGCATCGTTGTGAAGGTGGTTGCTTAATTCCCTGATGACGACGGGGAGTCCGCCTGCGTAGTAAAAATCTTCCATCAGGTATTTTCCCGAAGGTTTCAGGTTCACCAGCAGCGGTATTTTTCCACCGATGGTATCGAAGTCTTCCAGGTTGAGCGGGACGCCGATGCGGCCTGCTATTGCGAGCATATGAAGGATGAAGTTGGTCGAGCCGCCGACGGCCGCGTTGACGACGATGGCGTTTTCGAAGGCCTGCCGGGTAAGGATGGTTGACAGTCGTTGGTTTTCCTTCACCATTTCGACGATCCTTCGTCCGCTGAGCTGGGCCATGACTTTTTTCTGGAGTCGACGGCGGGGATTGCCGCTGCTCCCGGCAGGGTTAAGCCGAGGGCTTCGACCATACAGGCCATCGTAGAGGCGGTACCCATTGTCATGCAGTGGCCTGCGCTTCTGGCGACGCCTATTTCGGCTTCGAGGATGTCTTCTTCGGTATATTTCTCCACCAGCATTTTTTCCTTTACCATCCAGTTGAAGGACCCGCTGCCCAGGCATTCGCCCCTGAACCGGCCATTCAGCATGGGGCCGCCTGGAACGACGATGGTCGGGAGGTCTACGCTGCAGGCGCCCATGACGGTGGAGGGGGTGGTTTTGTCACACCCCGTCAGCAGGACGATGCCGTCCAGTGGGTTGGCGCGGATATTCTCTTCGACGTCCATGCTTGCGAGGTTGCGGAACAGCATGGTTGTCGGGCGCATGACGGTCTCTCCGAGAGAGGAGACGGGAAATTCGAAGGGGACGCCGCCGGCTTCCAGTACTCCGCGTTTTACAATTTCTGCGAATTCCCGGAGGTGACCGTTGCAAGGGGTCAGTTCGCTCCAGGTATTGCAGATCCCGATGATGGGTCTGCCCTGGAAGTAGTCGTTGGGGTATCCCTGGTTACGGAACCATGACCGGTGTACAAAACCCATTTTGTCCTTTCCTCCGAACCATTCCTGACTTCGTAATTTCCTGTTGTTTGATTTCATGTTGCTTTTTTGGGCCTGCGACAGTTGAACTTCCGTCCTTGCATGGTAATCCAAACGGCAATTTAGTGATATAGCCCAGCGAAAACTTCCATTTTATAACAGCGTTGATTTTTATACGGATTATTCGGGTAAAATGCATTTCTTTAGTATCTTGACAGTAAGGCCGGGACCATGTAAAATCAAGGGCTTATGAATTTATTCGAACTTCAGCAGGGAAGTTCCAGGGAGCTGCAATTGTTCCCGCATATTATAAGCACCGGGTGCAGGAAAAACAGTGCCATTCACCTGGAGTCTTTCAGGGAAACGGTCGCTGACTACTTTCGTATCTACAATATTATCGACGGCAAATATGAATGGCGAATAGACGATGAGCGTTTTCAGCTATACCCTGGGGATACGGTGCTGGTCCTGCCGGGCAGGAAGCTCGGCAGTCCGAAGGGGTTTCTGGAGATCGGTGCGCTTGGGTGGCTCCATTTTACCATCGATCGTCTCGACCATGAGAGATTTGTTCCGGGGAAATGGAGCAGCCTTAATGAGAGCGAGTGTTATACGATGGGGAATATATTGCTGCTGAACAGGACCGTCGCTCCGTCAAAGACCTGCGAGGCCAGCCGGATCCTGGCGTCGTTGCAAAATGAGTTGCTGAGTCAGGGAATAGCCTTTAATACAAGAGTAAACCAGCTGATGGATGAACTCCTCGTAGCCATAACGCGTGAGCTGGCAAAAGAAGCTAATCCGGGGAGGGACTTTTCAAAGATATTTTTCCAGCTGGAGCAGAAGCTCCGGGACAATCTGGCGAGGCAATGGTCGGTAGAGGAAATGGCGGCCACGGTTGGTATGGGCACGACGCTTTTCAATGTGCGGGTGAAGTCGTACACCGGATTCACCCCTACGAATTATTTGATCAATTTGCGTATTGCGGAGGCTATCAAGCTGCTGAGGAAGGAAGATCTGAATCTGACGGATATTGCCCTGGATACGGGGTTTTGTTCGTCCCAGCATTTCTCGACTACCTTTAAAAAGCTGACTGGCTATACTCCCAGTGAATTTAGAAGACGAAAAACGGGTGACAGCTAAAAATAATGTTATGGACTGTATTATCAGTATTGAGTTAGGTACAAATGCGGTGCGGGTCTATGCTTTTGACCTTCAGGGGCAGATCATCGGATTCGCAAAAGGTACTTATCCTACCTTTCATCCGTACCCCGACTACAGCGAACAGGACCCTGAGCAGATCTTTATCACCATGCTGTATGTGCTGAAGAATTTGCTCAATGAGAAGATCCACTCAAAAAAGCACAAGGTTGTATCGATGTGTTTCAGTGCTTCCATGCACAGTCTTCTCGCTGTCGATAAAGGAGGGGCTCCTCTGGGCAATCTCATCACCTGGGCGGATAACAGAGGGCAGAAGGAAGCCGGCGCTTTGCAGGGGTCGTCCATGGCAGAAGAGATCTATAAGGCGACCGGAACTCCGATCCATCCGATGTCGCCGCTGGTGAAGATCGTTTGGATGAAGAACCAACGGCCTGATGTGTTCGCGCAGACGGCGAAGTTCATGTCGCTCAAGAGCTATATCATCCAGCAGCTGACCGGTCAGGTTATACTTGACCACAGCCTCGCTTCGGCGACGGGCCTGATGAATATTTATAAAAAAGAGTGGGACCCGGTTGCTCTGGCGTATGCGGGCATCAGGGCGGACCGAGCTGCCGGCACCGGCGCCCATCAATTATTGTCCGGGAAAACTGTTGAATCAGTATCGGGTCTCGCTGGGAGTGCCGGCGGCGATGAAAATACTTGTCGGCTCCAGCGACGGTTGTTTTGCAACGTTGGGCGCCGGGGTGTGGGACCAGCACAAGGCGACGATCACGATCGAGGATAGTGCGGCCGTGCGGGTTATCGGCAGGGAGGTGCTGTCCGATGACAGGCGCCGGTTGTTCAACTATGTGCTGGACGACGGGCATTACGTGTCCGGTGGTCCGTCGAACAGCGGGGGTGTTGTCTTCGAGTGGTTCGCCAAACAGTTCGGGGATTTCAGGAACGCTTTTGATCTGGAGACGTGCATGGAGGACCTTATCAAGGAGGCGTCCGCGGCTGACCCCGGTGCGGAGAGGCTGCTATTTTTGCCTTATCTGCTGGGGGAACGGGCGCCGATCTGGAATGCGCAGGCGAGGGGGTATTCTTTGGGGTGAATATCAACCATGAAAGGAAGCATTTTGCCAGGGCGGTGATCGAAGGGATCTTGTACGAGATGTACAGTATCGAAAGGATGCTGCTGGAGCACCGAAATATTAAGGAGATCTCGGTCAACGGGAGTTTCGCCACGATCCCGTTCTGCACCCAGCTGATCGCGGATATTTTTAATTTACCGGTCCGTGTCAGCGCCAACAAAAGCAGCGTCAGCATGGGCGCCTATCTGTTGGCGGCAACGGATATCGGGCTGTATAAGAATATAGAGGAAGCGTCCAGGTCGGTCTCGCTGACTGAGACATACAAGCCCAGTGCCCGCGACAGTAAGGTCTATGCGGGGTATTTTTCGGTTTTTGAAAGCCTGACAGGGAAACTGGCGGGCGATTTCGAGGCGTTGGCGAATCTGTAGCCGCTGCGCCGATACTATTTGTTTTGGAATAGCAGGGGCGCCAGCTGGTAGAGGCTGCGTCTCCAGGTGAGGAACTCGTGGGCCGTGTTCTCGGACACAAAGGAGACTGCGTTGTAGCCTGCCTGTTTCAGGGAGTCTGCCGCCTGTTGGACGCGGGCGGGGTTCTCGCGGCTGCCGCAGCTGATAAAGATCAGTCCGGGTTTGGACTTGTCTTTCAGCTCTCCGGGCGAGTAAACTCCACCGCTGAGGAGGGCATAGCGGGAGAAGACCTCCGGCTTGTTCAGTGTTATCGTGTGCGTCTCCATGCCCCCCATCGAGAGTCCTGCCATGGCCCTGTTCTCGCGGTTGGCAAGGGTGCGGAAATGGGCGTCGATGTAGGGGATCAGTTCTTCGGTCAGGACGGTCTGAAAGGTATCGATCTTAAATTCGCGCATGTGGCCAAATCTGAGCTGGTTGGTTATGCCGTAGGTCATGACGATGATGAAGGGTTTGGCCTTGCCGTCGGCGATGAGATTGTCCATGATCAGGTTTGCGTGGCCCTGGTTGGACCATGCGGTCTCGTCCTCGCCCCAGCCGTGCTGCAGGTATAGGACGGGATAGCGGCGGTTAGCGTCTTTGCTGTAGCCCGGCGGTGTGTATACGAACGCCCTGCGGGCTGTATTTGTGCTTTTGGATGGAAAAAGGACCTGGACGACGTTGCCGTGCTCTACGTCTTTCAGCGCATAGAAATCCTGGTCGTGGGCGGGTATTTCGATTCCGCTCTCCCAGCGGGTCGAGCCATAGTAGTTGAGCGTGCCGGGGTCGTTGAATGTGCCGCCGTCGATGGTGATATGGTAGTAGTGAAAGCCTTCATCCATCGGTCCTTCGGTGGTGCCGGTAAAATATCCGTCCGCTCCTTTTGCGAGCACCGTTCCGCCTCTGCCGCCGAGTCCAAGGCTCACTCTGACGCTGTCGGCCTTTGGCGCGAATATGCGGAACCGCGCATAGCCCTGCGAGTTGACCTGCGGATATTGTTGTCCGGGCTGGTTGAGGGACGAAGGCTTGAAGTCGTCCTTTATGTCCTGGGCCGTGACGATTGTGCCTGCCAGGGCGGCCAAAGCGAAGAGGAATATTTGTTTGAGCTGCATGGTTGGTATATTTAAGTTAGTTGTGTCGTGCGGTTTTGTTCAGCTGAACTTTTATCTGGGTGAATGAGTGCGGGGGAAGGCGTACTGCAGCTGGCGGCCATTCGTTGTCACGGATGCCGGAACCGGCTGGTACTGCGATCGTCTGTCATAGCTAAAAGGCGCCTTGAGGTCGTCGCTGTTGATGAGGCTTACTTCTGCCTTGCCTGTGAATTCGCCGGAAGCGGTTATAATTTCCGTAGCGATGGAAGCGGACTGGTGGCGGTTGATCACGTTGATATAGACCACGCCGGCCGGGGCGTATACGGCGGTCACGTCGAGGTAGGGAATGCCCCTGTATTTTTCCGTACCAAAGGTATCGCATGCTACGTATGTGTCTACGGATGAGCCGAGGCAGTTGTTGGAGAATAATTTGAACGTATGAAAGACGGGTGATTTGAACGTGCCGTTTTTGGGATCGTTGGATAGCAATGAGGTGAGCATCGTGAAGTTGGCCATCTTTACCACGTCGGCGTGCCGGATGAATGAATTGAGGCATTCTGCGACCGGCAGGACGGACATGAAGTTCCTGGCGAAGGCGCCCCACTCATCGACGGAAAGGTAGATGGGTTTTTTCAGCGACATTTTTTCCCTTGCCTGACGGATCTGGTCGGCCACCAGGCTGATCTTCCCGTCAAAATCCATAGCGCCGTCGCCCATGTAGTGATAATAATTATCCGGGGGGCCTCCTTCCCAGTAGCGGTGAATGGAAAGGTAGTCGATCTTGTCGCCGATGCCTTCGAGTACCTTCCGATTCCAGTCGAACCATTTATTGGTTGGCTCATAATAAGACGAGCCGGACCCGACGAGCTTAATGGCCGGATCGACCGACCGCATTGCTTTTGCGGCTTCTCTTGCCGTCTCTACATAGTCTTCCGCATTCTTGTGGCCGAGTTCCCAGGGAAGGCCGTCCACTTCGTTGCCGAGGTCCCAGATCTTTACCTTATAGGGATCGCGGTGGCCGTATTTTGCGCGCAGGTCGGAATACCAGGTTCCTTTGTTATAGTTGCAGTATTCGACCCAGTAGGCTGCGTCGAGGATGGATCCGAGGCCGAGGTTTACGCAGACTATATTCTCGCTGCCGATGGACTTATTCAGGGCCATCCATTCGTCGGTGCCGACCTGGTTGGTTTCGGGTCCGCTCCAGGCGAGATTGATGCGTGTGGGGCGTTGATCTTTTGGGCCGATGCCGTCTTTCCAGTCATAGCCCATCAGGAAGTTGCCGCCGGGCCACCTCATGTTGGTGATCTTTAGTTCGCGCATTGCGTCGATATAGTCTTTTCTGAAGCCATTCGCGTCCGCGAGCGGGGACTTTGGGTCGTACAGTGTGCCGTACAGGGTGTTGAATTCCACGGAATCGGGCAGGCCCATTCGTCTGCCGTTGAAATGGATCGGCTCCATGAATACGCCGTAGATATTGGGGTCTATGTCCGAGATCACGCGGTCGACGTCGATCTTGATGGTTGCGGTTCGCGTCTGGGTTTGGGTTTGGGCGAAGCCGCCGAGGGGGAATATTGCTATGAAGCAGCAGGCAAGAATCGTTGGTTTCATATCTGGTTAGTTACTATACCGATTGAAATAGAGCGCGTCGGGATCACCGTCAGCAGGGTGGCGAGCCGGCAGGCTGTAAAGCTAAAATAGGGATTATTATCGAAATTGCAACCGATTGAAATTTTTTATTCTTTTTTTGGAGTGGAGATGGGAGGGAGGTCAGGCTAAAAAATATGCTGGGTGAACCAATAGAGGTTGTTGTCCCATTCTATGTTGTCATGCGCGTGGTTGTCGAGGTTCCAGACGTGAGGGATAGCCTGTTCTTTGAGGAACTCGTGGGTGCGCTGGCTAACCGATAAAAGCCCGTCTTTACTGCCGCATGCTATCCATAGCAGCCGGAGTTGTTTTTTGGCCGCCTGGGGATCCGGAACGAGCGGCACGTCTTTATATATAGCACCGAACTGGTTGGTATTTGGCGCCGAAGAGAATCCTCCGATGCAGGAAAAGGTTGCCAGGTGGGACAAACCGATATTCAACGATTGTCCGCCTCCCATGGACAGTCCCGCAATAGCGCGGTGTTCGCGGTCTTTGTAGGTGGAATAGTGTGAGTCGATATAGGGGATGATGTCTTTCAGCAGGTCGTCTTCGAATGGTTTTCTATATCCCTCATAGTGATCGCTGCTGCCTGAACGGGAGGCTTTTGCCGTGTCTGTCACCGTCAGTCTGGCGTCGCAGTTGGGGAAGACCATGATCATGGGTCGAATTTTACCTTCGGCGATCCCGTTGTCGGCGATGTTATCGGCCTGGCACCATTCGGTCCATTGACGGCCGTCTTCTCCCAGGCCGTGGAGCAGATATAGTACGGGATATTTCCTGTCAGGGGAATAGCCGGGGGGCGTATATACGTTCATTTGGCGGAGTTGCCCGAGGGTTGTGGAACGATATTGAACGGTGGTCAGGCGTCCGTGCGGTATTTTTTGCGCGCCGAGTCGAATCCGGCCGGGGGTTCGGGGAAGGCCTGGGTGGATTCGGTTTTGGGAGACGCGGTATTGTGGGGTTCGGCGACAGCCGGGTGTGCGTCCGCTGCCGGCTGAACGCCGGTCGTCGTCTGTATTATTTTTTGGATGGTGCCGTCTGCGTTGTAGTACATATAGTCCACGCAGATCGAGCGCCGGTAACTGCCGCCGGTGGGGAGGGAGCCGTTGTGATAAAAGAAGTAGGATCTTCCCTTGTAGTCAATTATTCCGGGATGCGTGGTAAAGCTGTTGGGGACGTTTTCCTGGATGATGCCCTGGTAGGTCCATGGGCCTGTGGGGTTCGGCGCGGTGCAGTATTCTATCATTTCCGGCCTGGTTCCGGCGCTGGCATAGACGAGGTAATAGAGCCCATTGCGTTTGTACACCCAGGGGCCTTCGATGTAGTGCAAGGGTTTAAAGGTGGTTATTCCGCCGTCCATTTCGATCATATTCTCTTTCAGCCGCACCCATTTGCAGCTGCCATTGCCCCAGAACAGGTAGGCCTGACCGTCGTCGTCGATAAAGACGGTAGGGTCTATGTCGTCCCAGCCGTATTTCATGTCGGTGGTCATTTCGTTTATGACAAGGGCTTTGCCGATGGCGTCTTTGAACGGGCCGGTTGGCCTGTCGGATACGGCCACGCCAATAGCGGCGCCGCCGTTGCTGATGCTGTCTTTTTTATGGAATGTTGCGACGAACCAGTAGAATTTGCCATTTCTTTCAATGCATTGTGCGGCATAGGCATCGCCTGTAGCCCAGGAGAAGGTGGCCGGAGACAGCAGGGCTCCATAGTCGTGCCAGTGCACCATATCGGTGGAGGAAAAGACGTGCCAGTCCGGCATTTTGTAGTTGGTTGCTTTTTCGGATGCGGTGTCGTGGCCGGTGTAGAGGAATACGGTGTCGTGGTAGACGATGGGGGCGGGGTCGGCCGTGAAAATGTCTTTAATGATGGGGTTCTGGGCGTTGGTGGCGGCGAATGCGCAGCATAGGCCTATAGTGGCAAGGAATCTCTTTTTCATCTTGTGTTTTTTTGAAAGGGATGGTTTTGGTTTTTAAAAGTAGGGATTTTTGGGAAAATTGCAATCGATTGAATTTTTTCGGATTTGGTTGAGTTCATCGATAAGAACGGTGCGGCGTTTGGGGGTGAGGGAGTATTAATAGTGGAATCCCGTATACCCTGGGACACTGCCCGGGCAACGGGATTCGCTTAATGAAAGGCTGGCTTTGCTGTGCGTAGCCTTTGGGTTCCTTTAATACCTGGGTTCTTTAGTAGTCCATTCCCATTCCGGTGGGTGCGGGAATGGCGGCGTTCTCTTTTTGGGTTTATCGGAAACGACGCATTCTGTCGTCAGGAGCAGACTGGCGATGGAGGCGGCATTTTCGAGGGCGATGCGGGACACCTTGGTCGGGTCGATCACTCCTGCGGTCAGGAGCGGTTCGTATTTCTCGGTGCGGGCATTGAATCCGTAGTCGTTGTCATGCCGGCGGACCTCCTGGACGATGATGCTGCCTTCGAGTCCGCAGTTCTGGACGATCTGCCGCAGGGGTTCTTCGATGGCCCTGCGGATAATGGCGATGCCGGTGTTTTCGTCGGCGTTGTAGCCGGAGAGTCCGTTGAGAGAATCGATGGCGCGGATGTAGGCTACGCCGCCGCCTGGGACTATGCCTTCTTCGATCGCCGCGCGGGTGGCATGGAGGGCGTCGTCGACGCGGTCTTTCTTTTCCTTCATTTCGACTTCCGTGGCGGCGCCGACGTACAGAACGGCAACGCCTCCGCTGAGTTTGGCCAGTCGTTCCTGGAGCTTTTCCTTGTCGTAGTCGGAAGTGCTTGCGGCGATCTGCGACTTGATTTGGGAGACGCGGGTCTGAATGTCTTCTTTCTTTCCTTTGCCGCCGACAATAGTGGTATTGTCCTTGTCGATCGTTACGGAGTCGGCTGTGCCCAGATAGGTCATGTCTGCGTTCTCCAATTTGTAGCCGCGGTCTTCGCTGATGACGATGCCTCCCGTCAGGACAGCAATATCTTCGAGCATTTCCTTCCGCCGGTCGCCGAAGCCGGGGGCCTTTACGGCAGCGATCTTCAGCGTTCCGCGAATTTTGTTGACGACGAGCGTCGCCAGGGCTTCGCCGTCGAGGTCTTCGGCGATGATGAGAAGGGGGCGGCCGCTTTGCGCTGTTTTTTCCAGCAATGGCAGTATATCTTTCATTGTGCTGATCTTCTTATCGTAGATCAGTACGTAGGGATTTTGCAGTTCGGCCTCCATTTTTTCCGTATTGGTCACGAAATAGGGGGAAACGTAGCCCCGGTCGAATTGCATGCCTTCCACTACTTCTACGGTCGTGGCGGTGCCTTTGGCCTCCTCGACGGTGATGACCCCTTCCTTGCCTACCTTTGTAAAGGCTTCGGCGATCAGCCGGCCGATATTGTCATCATTATTGGCGGATACTGTTGCGACCTGGCGGATCTTGTCGTCGTCATTTCCTACTGTCTGCGACTGCCGGCGCAGGCTTTCAACCACGGCCCGGGTGGCCTTATCTATCCCTTTTTTGAGGTCCATGGGATTGGCTCCGGCGGCGACGTTCTTTAGTCCTTCGGAAATTATCGCCTGTGCCAGTACGGTAGCGGTGGTGGTTCCGTCACCGGCGGCGTCGGCGGTCCTGGAGGCGACTTCTTTGACCATCTGGGCGCCCATATTTTCGATGGGGTCTTCCAGTTCTATCTCTTTGGCTACGCTAACGCCGTCTTTTGTGATTGCCGACGCGCCGAACTTTTCTCCAGGATCACGTTGCGTCCCTGGGGCCCGAGTGTAACCCTGACAGCGTTGGCCAGTGTGTCAATGCCTTTTTTCATTCGGGTTCTTGCGTCTGTGTCGAAGAAAAGTTGCTTTGCCATAATAAAATGATTTCCAGTGAAAAAATTTGGTTAATGAATAGGATTCAGCGCCAGGTCATATGATGGCCAGGATGTCGGATTCCCGCAGGATCAGCAGATCCTGTCCTTCAATTTTGATCTCTGTTCCGGAATATTTACCGTAGAGCACCTGGTCGCCTTTTTTGACGGTGACCGCCTCGTCTTTTTGCCGGGGCCGGCCGCAATGACGATTCCGCGCTGGGGTTTTTCCTTTGCTGTGTCAGGGATGATAATGCCGCCGGCGGACTTTTCTTCGGCGGGTGCCGGTCTGACGATGACCCGGTCGTGTAGTGGAGTAATCTGCAGTGTACTTGACATAATTTATGAATTTGAGTTTTTAAGACAAAGTCACTAACTACGCTAATTACTTATATGGCTGCGTGTCTTGTTTTTGGCACAACAAGCAGGATGCCAATCGGGAAAAATGAAAATTTTTCAGTAAATTTTGTCACAGGACGGTGTCAAAATTTCGGGTCTGTCCGACGGTCCCCCGTGGTATCGGGGCCTGTCGCGCCATGAGCCCTGGGATGCGTGCATATTGGCATGACCGTTGAGGGCGGTTATATATCCGTGTTTAATCTATCACGAAATGGACAGCAAATACTATATCGAATTGAATATGAAAACCGTAGACGGATTTGAGCGTTTCGGGTGTTTCGAGCTGGGGTCGGACCGCGAATTTTCCGTTGGGTTATTTGCCGGTCTGGAAGGTCGTCCCGCTGTTGGTGAGACCGGGGTCCTTCATATGGATCTCGTGGAGAAACGGAATGGTCTGCCAATGAATGTGCAGGTGATCGGCTGTACAGCGGAGGAACTTGGGGCGAATATGAAGTATCTTGCCCGCGAGCTTTTCAAGAAAATAAATCTGGGTATTCCGCCGCTATGATGCGGATCGGTTGGTGTTGAGGATTGTCCGAAGGCCGGAGGTCCAGGCCGTGGAAAGAAATAAAGCCAGGCCGGTGACAGCGACGCTCAACTTATACATTCCGGCATCGATCATTCCGGAGTCCGCCGCCATGGAGCAGGCGAGTAGTCCCAGTTCTCCGGTCTGAGACAATAGCGCGCCGGCCCACCAGCTATCCTTCCATGGAATGCCGAGCAGTCGGAATGCTACAGCGGAAAGGAGGCTATTAGTGAGAAGTACGGCGGATGTTATCACAAGGATCGATAGCCAGTGGGAGGCTATGAAATGGAGATCAATCAGTAAACCGACAGATACGAAATACAGGGCGACAAAGAATACCTTGAATGGTTTCAACACCCTGCTAAGCCATTCGAAGCCCCGTGCCCGGCCCAGCCACATGCCTGCGGCGAAGCTGCCGATGGGGCCGGAGAGACCGGCCATGGACGACAACAGCGCACAGCAGAGGCAGCAGGACGCTGCAAGAAATACCTGCATGTCATGGTCCGACTCCAGCAGTTGCCAGCCTCTCCAGGACCAAATATCCCTGTTGCGTACTTTCTGCAGAAGGAAGATCAGTATGATGGCGATGGCGGCAGAAGCCAGAAGAGTGGGCCATTGCGTGGCCGGTCTGCCCATCCATTGGAAAAAGGCGAATACGGGCGCTACGAGAACGTCCTGCAACAGCAACATATTCAATACGAGTTTGCCGGTATTTGTGTCCAGTTCGCCTGTCTGCCGCATATATTCGCTGACTACGGCGGTACTATTGAAGGTCAGCAGGACAGACAGGAGCAGTCTGTTGTGCCATCCCCATGCGAGCCAGGCGCCGGCGAGCCAGGCGACCGTGAGCGCGAGCAGCATCTTTATCACCTGCCCCGCCATGGGCCGCCACAGAAGCGTGCCTTTTGCCGGGATCTCGATCTCCAGCCCGAGGAAGAACATCAGGAGCAGTATGCCGAATTCTCCCAGTTCGGCCGGTCCTTTGTCCGGGACAAAAAGCCCTGCCATTCCGGGGCCGAGAACGATGCCCGCGAGGATATAGGCTACCAGGATAGGGCTGACGCCAGCGTCGCAGCAAAATGATCAATAGCAGGATGACCACGCAGAGTGCACTCAAGCGCGCCAGTGTGTTTCCCATATGTCGAAAGGTTTGAAAAAAGGCGGACACGCGAGGTCCGCCTGATTGAATAGTTGCCCGGTGTACGGGTGTAGTTGCCCGGTGTACCGCTGTAGTTGTTCGGTGTACCGCCGTGGTTGTTCGGTACGCGGGTGGTTATTGCACGTCGATCTTCCGGAAGCTGCGCTTTGCGTCTTCTTTTTGGTAGCGTAAGCGTCAGTATACCGTTGTCGTAACGGGCCGCGGCCTTTTCGACGTCTACGGTGCGGTCTACTGTGAAGCTGCGGGAGAATGCGCCGGAGCGGTATTCGCGGCGCAGCCATTTTTGCTCATTGCCGGCGGTCTTTTCTTCGTGCTTTTCGAAGGCGACCGTCAGGGTGTCGCCGGTGTAGGAGAGCTGAAAATCTTCTTTTTCAGACCCGGCGCAATGACCTCTACCTCGTAGCTGGTGTCGGATTCGAGGATGTTCACTGGGACGCGGCTGTCCGATGGCAGGCCGTTGAAACCCCATGAGCGGTCGTCGAAGAATCGATTCAGGGGGTTCTGGAAGAGTTCGTCTACAACAGTAGCAAACGTTGTCGGGCGATTGTCCGTCTTTTTGATGATGTTGTTCATAATTCCTCCTTTTTTGGATTCGATTTTGGGTGATCAAGGGGTATGCCAATGGGTTTGATGCTGAAAAACTGGCTCCTGGTCTGAAAAAATTCGTGTGGGACTGTCAAAAATTCATTTGACGGAAGAAGTTGAGTGGATTGCGGGAAGAAGTTGAAAAAGATTGACGGAAGAAGTTGAGAGGATTGGGGGAAGAAATTGAAAGGCTGGATCGAACCGGGGAATCTCGTAAATGAAAGTGTGGTGAAGTCAGTTCAGTTGTTCGGGTGGCGGGCGATTAAGATTGGAACGCGATTTGTCTTTTCGTTGGCAAAACCACTGGACCTATATATGGAAAACGGAACAATGCTGCAGTCGTTTCACTGGTATAGTGAAGGAGACGGAAAATTTTGGAACCGGATTGGGGAAAATGTGCAACACTGGGCAGAGTTGGGGATCAATTCCGTCTGGCTGCCGCCGGCCTATAAGGGCACGGTAGGTGGATTTAGTCAGGGCTATGATGTGTATGATATCTATGATCTTGGGGAGTTCGACCAGAAAGGGTCGGTGCGCACGAAAGTACGGGACAAAGGAAGAATATTTAAAGGCTATACAGGTGTTGCACGAGCACAAGATACAGGCTTACCCTGACATCGTTCTCAACCATAAGGGTGGGGGCGACGAGGTCGAAAAGATAAAAGTCATTAGAGTCAATCCGGAGAACCGGAATGAATTCACCAGCGAACCTTTTGAAATTGAGGCGTACACCAAATTTACTTTTCCGGGCCGGAATAAAAAGTATTCTGATTTCATCTGGGACTTCAGGTGTTTTACGGGTGTGGATTACGCGGCCGACCTTAAGGAGACCGCCATATTCACTATCCTAAATGAATACGGGAGCGACTGGGAGGAGGTAATCGATACGGAGAAGGGGAATTATGATTTTCTGATGTACTGTGATATCGAGTTTCGGAACCCTGCTGTCAGGGAGGAGCTGAACCGCTGGGGGAAATGGTATCTGGAGACCACCGGGATGGATGGGGTGAGGCTGGATGCGGTCAAGCATATGCCGGTGCGGTTCTACAACGAGTGGCTGGACTATATGCGTACCCTGAAGCCGGACCTTTTTGCGGTGGGGGAGTACTGGGCTCCCGGCGAATTGCAACTGCTCATTCGGTATATCGATGCCACGCAGGGGCGGATGTCGCTGTTCGACAGCAGCCTGCACCACAATCTGCACCATGCGTCAAAAGGGGGTAAGGACTATGACCTCCGATCGATCCTTGACGACTGTCTTGTTACGGTGAATCCTGCGCTGGCGGTGACGGTGGTCGACAATCACGATACCCAGCCGCTGCAGGCGCTGGAGGCGCCGGTGGAGGCCTGGTTCAAGCCGCTGGCGTATGCGCTGACCCTGCTGAGAGAGGGCGGTTATCCCTGCGTATTTTATCCCGACCTGTATGGCGCGCACTATGTCGACAAGGGGAGTGACGGGGAGGACCACGAGATATGGCTGGAAAAATGTGAGCATATCGAGCAGCTGCTGACTGCCCGGAAGAAGTATTCGTATGGCGAGCAGCGGGATTATTTCGATCATGGCAATTGTATCGGCTGGACGCGGGCGGGCGTGGATGATATCGAAGGGTCGGGCTGCGCTGTGATGCTATCGAACGGTGACGAAGGGTTCAAGTCCATGGAAATAGGGAAGAGGTTTTCCGGTAAGACTTTTGTGGACTGTCTTGGGAAGCATCCGGCCGAGGTCGTGGTCAACGAAGACGGCTGGGGTGAATTTCATGTTTCGGCGGGGTCGGTCTCGGTCTGGATCGAAAAAGGGAGATAGACAATTTGCGGCGGATGGACGCGGGACGAAGGTGGATGGTGCTACGCGGGGGTGTGGTGTTGGTCGCGGTAGCGGCCGGGAGTGAGACTGGTGATCTTTTTGAAGACTTTCGAGAAGTGTTGTACGTTGTCGAAGCCCATGGTCTCCGAGATCTGGGCGAGCGACATGCTGGTCGTGACGATGAGGTGCTGGGCTCTTTCGATGCGTTTGTTGTGGATATAGGCCAGGGGCGCTGGCCGGTGAGCTTTACGAATAGCCTTGAAAGGTAGTCGGGATGGAGGTTGACCATTCTGGCGAGATCGTGTACTGTCAAAGGGTTTCCGAGGTTGAGCTGGATAAAGCCGGGGAGTTCGAGTACTTTGGATGGAATGCTCGCGGCGTCAGGCTGTCCGGCGGACTTGAGCTGAACGAATTTCGATATCAGCTGGAGAAGGATACCCTGGGTTTCGAGGAAGAGGTGATCGCTTTGGTTATTGTTCAATTCTTCGTATTCCTTATAATAAATGTGTTTTTCGTATACCTGCGGGTTGTCGCTGCGGTTGATCTTTCTGCCCGGGTTGATATGGAGCAGCCTTTTGAAATTATCGATATCGGTTGGTGAGGCCCGTATCTTAAAGACGGCCTGGTGATTATGAAAGAGTGAAATGCCGTCGACCGCGTCCTCGAAGAAATGGATAAAATACTGGCTCAGGTGACCCGAACATTTCAGGTTGCAGAGGGTAAATCCGGGGATAAGGTACATGAAGCCGGGCTCCAGCGTCCAGGTCTGTTTTTTATGATAGATCAGGCCCTCTCCGGAATCGATATAGTACATTCGGTAGTAGGGGCTGAGCACATTCCTGTAGTTCCATTTGTCGTCGAGCGTGACGTGGTCGACGTGGAGCAATACAAATGATTCCTTTAGCACTCTTCGGATCACGGTAATGTCGGATTTGTATAAAACAAAGTCGAATATATATAAAATTAATAGATTCCGATTCTTTTACTTTTACCGGGTATGAAAAGAAGAGAGCTTTTAAGAAATTCGATTGCACTATTGCCTGGGTTATTATTAAAGAAGCAAGATTTGATGATGGCCTCCGCCAGGCTGGCCAGCGTTCATCAGGGGCCGTTCAGGCCGGACTGGGCTTCGCTGTCGGGCTACCAGGTCCCGGAGTGGTATAAGAACGCAAAATTCGGTCTGTGGGCGCACTGGGGGCCGCAGTGTCAGCCGGAACATGGCGACTGGTATGCGAGAAGCATGTACCAGGAGGGCAGCGACGATTATAATTATCATGTCAAAAATTATGGGCATCCTTCCAAATTCGGGTTTAAGGACGTGATCCATGAATGGAAGGCGGAGAACTGGGACCCGGAGGAGTTGCTGGCATTGTATAAGGATGCCGGGGCGAAGTATTTTGTCGCTCTTGCGAACCATCACGATAATTTTGACAATTATGACAGCTCGCATCAGCCGTGGAATTCGGTGAGGATGGGGCCGAAAAAAGACCTGATCGCGGGTTGGGCGAAGGCGGCGAGGAACCGAGGGGCTCCATTTCGGTGTCAGTATACATGCGGCACACGCGTGGAGCTGGTATGAGGTGGCGCAGCGGCATGACCTGAAGGGTGCGATGCAGGGAGTGCCGTATGATGGAAAGACCGGGAAGGCGGCGGGAAAGGGGATGTGGTGGGAAGGTTACGATCCGCAGGATTTGTATGAACAGGACCATCCGCTGAGCAAGGACAGTCTGAATGACAGCGCGCTTTTCGGGCAGTGGGGCTGGGGGAATGGCGCTACTCCGCCTTCGAGCCGCTATTGCGAAAAATTTTATAAACGAACGGTCGAACTGATCGACAAATATCATCCCGACCTGTTGTATTTTGACGATACGGTGCTTCCCTTGTGGCCGGTCAGTGATGTTGGATTGCGTATTGTAGCCCACCATTATAACAGCAGCATCAAGCGGCATGGGTCGTTGGAAGCAGTGGTGAACGGAAAGATATTAAACGAAGAGCAGCGGAAGTGTTTGGTCTGGGATATCGAGCGGGGGCAGAGCAACGAGATCATGCCTTATACCTGGCAGACCGATACTTGTATCGGGGGCTGGCATTACGACAGAAGGATACTGGAGCGGCACGAGTACAAGACGGCGAAGACGGTGATCCATACGCTGGCCGATGTAGTGAGCAAGAACGGCAATCTGCTGCTCAGCATTCCGGTGCGGGCTGACGGCACGATCGACAATGATGAACGCGGGATCGTGAAGGGGGTTGGGGAATGGATGAAGGTCAACAGTGAATGCATCTATGATACGCGGCCTTATTCGGTGTATGGGGAAGGTCCTTCGACGGAGCATGCGGCTGCGCTGAACGGGCCGGGGTTCAATGAGGGGAAGGGGAAGCCGTTCACAGCCGAGGATATACGATTTACAAGAAAGGGCGATACGCTGTATGCGATCGTTATGGGTGAGCCAGGAGGGGAAGTGCTGGTGAGGACGTTGAAGGGTAGGACTGTCAGGAAGGTGCAGGTAATCGGACATGCCGGCGATCCGGACTGGAAAAATGCGGAGGATGGGTTGAGGGTGATGATACCGGCCGGGGTTGCTTCATCGTTCGCCCCCGTGCTTAAGATCGAAGGAGATGTGTATATTTAGGGTATGATCAGGAGATGGTTGTTGCTTGCATGTTTGCTGGCGGCCGGGTCGTGGGGATTTAGTCAGTCCAGGGACTATCCTTTTACGAGGCTTGCAGGCCAGGATGGTCTTTCGAATAATCATATAAATGTCATTTTCAAGGACAAACAGGGATTTGTCTGGATAGGTACCAATTCCGGTCTGAACAGGTACGACGGCTATACATTCAAGGTTTTCAGGCACGATGATCAGGATCCGGCCTCTCTTACGGACGACCATGTGGGGGGTATCTTCGAAGGGCCTGGCAATAAGCTATTCATCAGTACGGGGACGGGCGGCCTTAACATTTACGATCCGGTCACCGGGGGATTCGAACCGCATCGAACGGCCTGGTTGACGGCAAATCATATCCCGGCGTATAATCTTGTTGCCATTTTAAAGGGGAAGGACCTCAACTATTACTTCGTTTACAGCGATTCGGGTGTTTACCGGTATGATCCGGTGCGGGGAGCCGTTCGGATAAGGTCCGGTATTGCGGAGAACCCTGTGGCGGATGCCGTGACCGATGGTTCCGGGGCATTTTGGCTGTCGTATTATGATGGTCTGCTGGAGCGGCTGGACCCCGGGCGGGGGACCGTCACGCTGCAGACGGACGTATTAAAACGCCGGGCACAGCGGTCGCCTTACGGCTACAAGCTGTATATTGACGGTCAGGAGCAGTTGTGGCTGTATGCGATGGACAACCTTTCGGGGTTATGGGAATACGATCCTCATACGGGAGGGGTCAGGCATTTTTCAAGGGATTCCGGCACGGCGAGGCTGAGCAACAACAATATCAGCGACGTGGTGCAGGACGACAAGGGGCTTATCTGGATAGCGACGGATAAGGGTGGTATCGATCTTCTCGATAAGGGAAAGATGACGGTTCGTTATCTGCAGCATTCGGATGAGGAGCGAAGCCTGCCGGAGAATACGATCACTTCACTTTTTTGCGATAATACCGGCGGCGTGTGGGTTGGGACGCTGAAGAAGGGAGTTGCGTATTACCAGCAGAACGTATTGCGGTTCCCCTATACCGGCACCAGACGGGGCGGGCGGAGAGTCTGCCCTACAATGACGTCAACTGCTTTGCGGAGGATGGAAAGGGAAATTTATGGATCGGTACGGACGGGGGAGGCCTGATCTATTTCGACAGGGCGGGCAACAGATGGCTGCAATACCGTCAGTGAGATGGACGACCCCAATAGCATTGCGGGGGACGTCATCATATCGCTGCTTGTAGATCGGCGGGGTGCGCTGTGGGTGGGCATGTATCAGGGGGACTGGACCGGTACGACGGCCGTGTGTTCACTCATTTCAGGCATAGGGATCAGGACTCCGGGAGTCTGGCAGATGACGGGGTGTATTCTCTTTGGAGGATGCGGAAGGCGGCATGTGGGTGGGAACGATGAGGGGCGGGCTCGACAGGATGGATGTGGCGAAGGGCAGGTTCTATCACAATACGGTCGCTATGCAGCATTCGATACACTCGAACTATGTCCCCGTGCTTGCCGAGGACAGGGCGACCAATCTATGGGTAGGGACGTCCTATGGGGTCAGTGTGCTGACGCGAAGCACGGGGCAATTCATTTATTATACGACCGAAAACAGCAAGCTCAGCGACAATATTGTCTTTTCGCTCTGCAGTGACCGCCGCGGCAATATGTGGGTGGGGACACGAATGGGGTTGAGCGTTATGCGGCCGGGTAGCGACAGTTTCCGAGGTGTTTACGGTAAAGGACGGTCTTCCGGGCAATACGATCGCGAGTGTGCAGGAGGACCGGGGCGGCAACCTTTGGGTGAGCAGTTCGGGCGGTCTGTCGAAGATAGAAGTCGGGCAGGATAGTCAGCGGGTAAAGATCAAGTGTTTGAATTTTGACGGAGTATGACGGTCTGCAGGGCAGGGAGTTCAACGTGGCCTCGGGCTTTCGCACCAGGGAAGGGGAGCTGGCTTTCGGGGGGCCGAGGGTTTTAATCTGTTCAGGCCGGAGTCGATCGGGCTTGATGATCGGCCGCCGCCGGTGGTGCTGACGGGTTTGCAGCTTTATAATAAAGAGAGTGTCGCTGCCGTCTTCTGTCGGGAAGGACGGGGAGCTGACGTTGTCGTACGACCAGAATAATTTTACGCTGGAGTTTGCGGCGCTGAGCTATATCAATGCCCGAAAGGACCGGTATGCTTACCGGCTGGAGCCATTTGACAAGGACTGGATGACGACGGATGGGAGGAGCCGGAAGGCGGTGTATACGAATATAGATCCCGGCGAGTATATCTTCCGGGTAAAGGCGTCCAACAGCGACGGGGTATGGAATGACCGTGGGATTGCGCTAAGGGTGGTCGTGAGGCCGCCGTGGTGGAAGACGGGGTTTGCGTATGCCGCGTATGTTATCGCGGTGCTGCTGGTCCTGTATCTTGCGCGTATGCGGATCATCCGGCGTGCGAGGGCGCGGTTTGCGCTGGCGGAGGAGCGTCGTGAGGCGATGCGGGTGCATGAGCTGGACCGGATGAAGATAAAGTTCTTTACGAATCTGAGTCATGAGTTCAGGACGCCTTTGTCGCTGATCCTGTCGCCGGTGGACCGGTTGATCCGGGGAGCCGATGATCCGGGAAGGAGGCAGCTGGCGATGACGATCGAGCGGAATGCGAAGTGGCTGCTGCATCTGGTGAACCAGCTGCTGGACATGCGAAAGATGGAGGTCAATGAGTTGAAGCTGAATATGAGCAGGGGTGATATCGCCGGTTTTATCAGGGCGACGGCGAATTCGTTTATGGATCTGGCCGATGAGCGGGGTATAAAGCTGTGTTATGATACGGAGATGGAGCAGTTGTCTGCGCTATTTGACAGGGACAAGGTGGAGCGGATCTTATTCAATCTGTTGTCGAACGCGTTCAAGTTCACGCCGACGGGCGGGTCGATCGGGGTTCGGCTGGCTGTGCTCGAACAGGATGATAAGGGCGCGTTGCTGGAGATTAGGGTGAGCGATACCGGTATTGGAATCCCCGCGGAGCTGCAGGGGAGGATATTCGAGTCTTTTTCCAGGGAGATTCTCCCGGGCATATCCGGAACCAGGGCACGGGGATCGGGCTGGCCATCACGCGGGAGTTCGTGGAGATGCACGGGGGTACGATCAAGGTGGAGAGTGAGCCGGATGAAGGAAGCTGTTTTACGGTGCTGTTGCCGGTGACGGTGGTGGCCGGCGGCAGGGAAACGCGTGTGGCGGGAGAAGTGGTCCGGGGGTGTTGCCGCGCGAAGGGAGCAGGAGTTGGCGGGCGGACCGGGCATGGCGGAAAGGGGACAGGATATGTTGGATGGACCAGCCGAGCCGGAAAGGGGGAAAGAGGTGAAGGTGGGAGGAACCGGTACGCCGGGACGGCGGTTCAAGGTGCTGCTGGTGGAAGATGATGAGGATTTCCGGTTCTATTTAAAGGATAATCTTGCGCCGCTGTTCACGGTGCTGGAGGCTGCCAACGGCAGGGAGGGATGGCAGAAGACGCTGTCCGCGCAGCCGGACCTGGTCATCAGTGACGTGAATATGCCGTTGATGGACGGCCTGGAACTTTCCAGGAAAATAAAAGCTGACGAGCGGGTGCGGCATATTCCTGTCGTTCTGCTGACGGCGCTTTCGGGTGAGCAGGAGCAGCTGAAGGCGCTGGGAATGGGGGTCAATGACTATCTTTCGAAACCATTTAATGTGGAGATACTTATCTCGCGGATCCGGAATTTATTGGATTTCAGGGGCTCCGTCGAGGAGACGCTGAAAAAGAAGGGTTGTAGTAGAGCCGGCGGAAGTGGAATTGGAGCCGGAGAAGACGGAGGAAGATTTTGTGCGGGAGGCGGTGGTTGTGCTGGAAAAGAATATTGCCAACGCGGAATTTTCGGTTGACGAGTGGGCGAGGGAAATGGGGCTGAGCCGTACCTCGATGTATAAAAAGATAATTTCCTGTACGGGAAAGACGCCGATAGGGTTCATCCGTAGCTATAGAATGCAGCGGGCTGCACAGCTGCTGGAGAAGGGTCGGCATAATGTGGCGGAGGTGGCCTATATGGTGGGATTTAATAATCCGAAATATTTTGCCCGCTATTTCAAGGAGGTATATGGGGTGCTGCCGAGTGTGTATCAGGCGGAGAGAAGGAAAAAGTGAACCGTTGGATACCAGAAAATAACAGAATTATGCCCCTGCTGAAAACAATTCGATACCGTCATTTGCGAGTTAGGGTACCCTTCCTGTGGTTGTAGCAAACTAGTTTTGGTCAGCAAATAACTGCTTGCTATGTCTGACCGAAGGTTGCATTGCCTATTGACTGTATCGTTATTTATTCTGACTACCGGCGTCTGCATTGCCGGTCGTATTTCTCCCTTTGTTAAGGCTTATCCCATAGTCCGCATGGCGGACGGTGTCGTTGTCTACCCGGATCTTCGTTATTCCGGCCATGCGGCGGCCGTCCGGCTTTTAGTCGTGGCGGACAATATCATCAGAGTGCTGTCCTGTCCGGAAGGTGAGCCTTCCCGGCAAACGGAGAGCCTTATTACTACCTACAAGACAGATTCTTCCCTGCAAGTGGCAGATCTCGCAAAACGACAGCGAGGTGGTCCTGAAAACGCGTTTGCTGGCGGCAACGGTGCGGCTTTCCACGGGGGCGGTACGGTTTGCCGATCTGTCGGGCAGGCTGATCGCCGCGGAAAAGTCGATCGGGGGTCGGAGTTTTGAGCCGGCGGTTTTCGAAGGTAAGCCCCTTTGGCGGATCCGGCAGACGTTCAGCACCATGCGCGGCGAGGCGATTTATGGCCTGGGGCAGCATCAGGACGGCCTGGTCAATTACAAGGGCTACCGGGTGGATCTTTTCCAGAACAATACGGAGGTGGCTGTTCCTTTTCTGGTCTCCAGCAGGAACTATGGGATCCTTTGGGATAACTATTCTATCGGCGCTGCCGGGGATGTGCGCCCTTATCAGCCGTTGTCTTCGCTGCGGCTGTTCTCCGATAAGGGAGAAGAGGGTTGGTTGACGGCTACTTACAAAAGCAATGGCGTTGGCGAAGTTAGCCAGCCGGCTTCAGATATAGATTACGAATGGCTGGGAGATTCAAAAAGGTTGTTGCCGGCCGCTTTTGATGCTGCGAAAGGGTCGGTTGTATGGGAGGGGGCGCTTGCGTCCGGGGTGACCGGCCTTCATGTCTTCAGGCTGAAGTATGCAGGCTATTTGAAGGTGTATCTGGACGGACAGCTAATGGTGGACCGCTGGCGGCAGGCGTGGAATCCGGGTACGGCGCTGGTGCGTGTGCCGCTGGAGAAAGGAAAAAGGTAAAGGTCAGGATCGAATGGATACCGGATGGCGGGGAATCCTACCTGTCGATCAAATGGCAGGGTCCGCTGCCGGCCGGGCAGGAGGATGAGTTCAGTCTTGCGTCGGAAGCGGGAGGGCAGCTGGACTATTATTTTGTCTATGGGAGGAATGCCGACGAGGTGGTGGCGGGCTACCGGCGTCTTACGGGTAAGGCTACGATGGTCCCCCGGTGGGCGATGGGATTGTGGCAGAGCAGGGAGCGGTATAAGACCGAAGGCGAGGTCCTGCAGACGGTGAAAGAGTTCCGGAAGCGTGGAATACCGCTGGACAATATTGTGCTTGACTGGAGTTACTGGCGCCAGGAGGAGTGGGGGAGCCAGGATTTCGATGGGGCCCGGTTTCCTTCGCCGGACAGCATGATACAGGCGCTTCACCGGGATTATCATACGCATTTTATGATCTCGGTCTGGCCGAAATTTTACCGGGGTATTCCTGTGTATAAGGAATTTGACCGGAATGGATGGCTCTATAAAAGGAATGTGGCGGATGGTCAGCGGGACTGGATCGGGAACGGGTACGTCTCTACATTTTACGATGCTTTCAATCCGGCGGCGCGGCGGGCTTTTGGGAATTGCTTGACCGCAAAGTTGTACCGCAAAGGGATCGATGCCTGGTGGATGGACACGCCAGCGAGCCGGATATCCTTTCCAATGTATCTCCGCAGAAAAAGAAAAGAACAGATGACGCCCACGGCGCTGGGGCCTTCGGCTGAATGGCTGAATGCCTATCCGCTGGAGAATGCGCGTGGCATCTATGAGGGGCAGCGTTCCGCCGACAGTTCGCGACGCGTGTTCATTCTTACGCGCAGCGGTTTTGCGGGTTCCCAGCGATATGGGGCAGCCATCTGGAGCGGGGATATCGCTGCGCGGTGGTCGGATATGAAAAACCAGATAGCGGCCGGGATCAATTTTTCACTTTCCGGTATTCCTTACTGGACGATGGATATCGGCGGCTTTGCTGTAGAGCGGCGCTTTGAGGATGCGAAGAGGGGAGGACCTGGAGGAATGGAGAGAGCAGATGACGAGGTGGTATCAGTTCGGGGCTTTCTGTCCTTTGTTCCGCGTGCATGGTCAATTTCCTTACCGGGAGATATACAATGTAGCGCCGGAGGACCATCCGGCGTACCGGAGCATGCTCTATTATGATAAGCTGCGGTACCGGCTGATGCCTTATCTCTATTCGCTGTGCGGGCGGGTTTGGAAGGACGACTATACGATGATGAGGGGGTTGGCGATGGATTTTTCGACCGACACGGCGGCGCTTGGTGTGGCGGATGAGTTCCTGCTGGGGCCGTCGCTGCTGGCGGCGCCTGTCACTGCGTACAAAGCGCGTTCCAGGGAAGTCTATCTTCCTGGCGGGCAGGGCTGGTATGATCTGTATTCGGGGAAGTTGGTGAACGGGGGCCAGCGGATCTCCGCGGAGGCACCCTACGAGCGTATGCCCGTGTATGTGAGAGAGGGGTCGATCCGGCGATGGGGCCGGATCTGCAGTATACGGGGCAGCGTCCGGCGGACACCGTCACGCTGCGGGTCTATGCCGGCAGGGATGCGGTCTTCAGCCTTTATGAGGACGAAGGAACGAATTACAACTACGAGAAGGGTGCTTATGCGATCATACCGATGCGTTATGAGGAGGCGAACGGCAGGCTGACGATCGGTCCGCGGGAGGGGCGGTTCGGGGGGATGCTGCTTAAGCGGGTGTTCAGGATAGAGTGGGTTGGGCAGGGCATCGATGCCGCGAAGGGGGCGGCGGTGACGGTCACCTATGATGGAAGGACGAAAACGATCTACAAACCATAGTTTTTTTATTAACCAAAAATTGCTGTTATGCCAGAAATGAAAATTTTACGGAGGAGGTCAAAGCCAATCTGGCGGTCCTGACCCTTCTGCTCCTGAGCGTCTATGCCTTTTCGCAGGGAGATGAACGAAAAATATCAGGAAAGGTCACCGATGCGGTGACCGGGCAGCCGGTGGCCAATGCCACGATTGCCGTTAAAGGGAGAAAAAAATACAGTTGCTTCCAATAATGATGGGGTATTTGTTGTCACGGTCAGGACGGGTGAGACGATGGAGATCACTGCGGTGGGGCATGGGTCGAAAACCGTTAAAATAGATGCAGGGACGAGCAGTCTGGATATCCAGCTCGCTGAAACCTATGCGAAGCTGGACGATGTCGTCGTCGTTGGTTATGGGGTGCAGAAGTCGAAGGCGGTGACGGGCGCCACGGCCCATGTCAAAGGGGAGGACCTTGCCAAGCTGAATACCACCAATACGCTGCAGGCGCTGCAGGGTCAGGCGGCCGGGGTGAATATTACTTCCACGTCGGGACAGCCGGGCGGCGGTTTCAAGGTCAATATCCGTGGAGCGGGTACGATCGGAAATGCAAATCCGTTGTACGTGGTTGACGGTGTGATCAACAGTGATATTACCTATTTGAATCCTGCGGACATCGCCTCGGTGGATATCTTAAAAGATGCGGCGTCGAGCGCCATTTACGGTATCAACGGGGCGAACGGGGTTGTGCTGATCACGACCAAAAGCGGAAAGATGGGGGCAAAAAATGCCGGACAGGTGTCGTTCGACGCCTATTATGGCTGGCAGAACTCTCCTCCTAAAACCAGCCTTCTGAATGCGAAGCAATATGCCGTGATGCAGAACGAGGCGGCGCTAAATTCGGGTCTGCCGGCTCTTTTTACTCAGTCGCAGATCAATTCACTTGGTAAGGGCACCAACTGGCTGGATGAGATGATATCCTCCAATGTGCCGGTGCAGAACTACAATCTATCCGCTACCGGAGGGTCTGATGTTTCGTCCTATTCATTGGGGCTGTCTTATACGCAGCAGGGCGGTATCGTCGGCGGCCAGAAGCTTTCCAATTATCAGCGGTATAATTTCCGTACCAATTCCGAGCGTAAATTGTACGATGGCGCATTACGGATCGGGGAGCATCTGACTTTCTCTTTTATCGATCAATATGGTATCTCAGACGGGGGAATATATGGAAACTCTCTTCGGAGCGCCTTTCAGACCAGTCCGCTGCTGGCTATGTATGACTCGGCCGGGAACTTCCTGAGCAGCCTCAAATCAAAAGTTTATAATGGCGGACCATGGAACACCGGTGAAGCGAACCCCTATGCGCTGATGGTCTATAATAATCAAAAAGACACCAAGACCCAGAAATTATTTGGGGACGTCTTTGCGGAGTTGCAGCCGGTGAAGAATTTAAAGCTCAAATCCACTTTCGGCTTCAATTACGCTGCTTCGGCATACCACAGCTATTTGCCGATCTACGATAACCTGTCTGTATACTCGTACAACCGGTATGAAGGGACTGGTCAGAACAGCTCGCAGGACTATACTCTGAGCTGGGACAATACGGCGAACTACCTGCTGAGGATCAAGGAGCACAAATTTGATATTCTGGCGGGAAGTGCGGTTCGTAAGTACCAGGGATCTTATCTGGGCGGGTTTAATACCGGGTCTACCTTGTTCGCCAGTTTTGACCGCGGCTATCTGAGCACGGTCAATGTCACTTCTATACAGATGAGTCCGGACACCACAACGGCCAACAGGCAAACGGTCACTAATTCCCTGTCGCTTTCCGGCAATGCCCGGGCTATCTATGCCCAGGCTTCCTTTTTGGAAGGATCAATTATTCGTACAAGGATAAATATTTGGCTTCCGCCGTCTTTCGTGCCGATGGTTCTACCATGTTTGCCAAAGATCGTCAGTGGGGGTATTTCCCGTCGCTGTCTGTGGGCTGGGTAGCCAGTGAGGAGTCGTTCATGACGGCGGCAAGGACGTGGTTGAATTTTCTGAAACTAAGGGCGAGCTGGGGGTCTAATGGCAATGACGGCATTACTCCCTTCAATTACCTGTCGTTGATCAGCCTGGCGAATGCGCAGTATAATTTCGGGAATACCAATAGTGCGCTTACGGCGGGTTCCTATCCTTCTTCGATCGGCGTCGAGAAGACCAAGTGGGAAACCTCCCGGCAGACCAATATCGGGATCGACGCCCAGCTTGCTGGACAGTAAGCTAAGCGTAAGCATCGATCTCTATAACAAGCTGACAAAGGACTGGCTGGTAGCGGCGCCTTTGCTGGCGACGGCGGGTGTTTCGACCAATCCCTACATCAATGGCGGCAACGTCACCAACAGGGGTGTAGAACTTCAACTGGCTTACAATAATAATATCGGAAAAGATTTTTCTTATTCGGTATCCGGGTCCTACGCTTATAACCAGAACAAGGTGAATAATATTCCGACTGCCGACGGGATCATACACGGCGGCTCGAACAGCCTGTTTGTGAATGCTCCTGAATTTTTCCGCGCATCGTCCGGAAACCCGATCGGCTATTTCTGGGGATATAAAACGGCGGGGATCTTTCAGACGGAAGCAGATGTGCAGTCCTGGAAAGGCAAGTCCGGCGCGCCGTTGCAGCCCTCGGCCCATCCAGGTGACGTGAAATTCGTGGACATGAACGGGGACGGCGTGCTTACTGCCGATGACAAAGTGAATATCGGCGATCCCAATCCTCATCATGTTTTTGGTTTTAGAGTTTCCGGCAGGTACAAGAATTTCGATCTTTCCGTAACAACAAATGGCGTTGCGGGAAATAAGATCGTTCAGTCGTACAGGGATGCGCCGAGCTATTATGGGAACTGGACGACCGATATTTTGAGCCGCTGGCACGGTCAGGGCACTTCCAATTCTATGCCCCGGGTGACGCAGAACAATGTCAACTGGACGGATTTTTCCGACCTCTATATTCATGACGGCAGCTATTGGAGAATTTCGAATATTACCCTGGGATATGATCTTGCAAAACTGGTGAAATGGAAAAGCCTCAGCCAATTTCGTCTGTATGTGGCTGGCGAGAACCTGTTCACGTTCACGAAATATAGTGGGATGGACCCGGAGATCGGATATTCTTCATACGATGCTACCGGGGTATATTCCTTCGGGCAGGGTGTGGACCTGGGCTATTATCCCCGCCCAAGAAAAATGATGGTTGGGGTGAGTATTATTTTCTAATCGGTAAAAAGACAAACATGAAAAGTCATAAAATAATAATAATTGGTTTTTTGGGGGTGCTGACGCTAGGTTCGTGTAAAAAGTTCCTGACCACGACCCTCACGGACCCCAAGCAGACCGACGTCTCCTATTATAAAACGCCTTCCGATGCTTTCACGTCCATGGTAGGGTGTTACAACGGATTGAACCTGATATGGAACGGAGAGGCGATCCCGCCGATCATGGAGGTTTTTCGGACAATTGTTTTGGCGCGACGGGCGCATCGGACGGTTATGGATGGGAGATGATGGATGAGTTCAACAAGGCCATATCACCATCGGACGTGGCCATTCATAGTGCCGGGTGGCAAAAGTATTATCAGGCCATCTATCGGTGCAATGTCCTGCTGCAGCATATGGACAATGTCGCGTGGGGCGACAGTACGGCGTTGAAAACGCAGTACACGGGAGAGGTCCGTTTTATCCGTGCTTTTTGTTATTTCGACCTGGTGCGGTTGTTTGAAAAAGTCCCCTTGCTGACGGTCCCTAATCTTGCGAATGTGCCTCAGGCCTCTCCCGACTCGACGTATGGACAGATCATGGAAGATCTGCGATATGCGGCAGACAACCTTCCTTCTGCCTCGTATACCAGCGTTCCGAACGGGCGGGTAACCAAATGGGCGGCGGAATCTTTACTGGCAAGGGTGTATATGTTCTACTCGGGGTACTACGGAAAGAGTTCGATCGGGAAGGAAACGGCGGCTACGGCTCTGGCTGCGGTCGAAGATGTGATCGCGCATAGCGGACACGGGCTGGTGACCGACTTTACGACGTTGTGGCCCGCCGCGTCGCTGGCCAAAAAGGTCACCTATGCGGGAGAGGACAATAAAGAGGTGGTTTTTCCATCAAGTATTCGTCTGCGGGCGACTACAACGGAAATATTACCGGCAACGGATGGATGATCATGACGGGTATGCGCGAACAGAGCGTTTATCCATACGGGTTTGGTTGGGGAGGGTGTACCGTGGACCCAAAACTGGTGGCGCTGTTCGACCAGACCAACGACAGCCGGTATTTTGCTTCGATCACCTCGATCGCAGGCGAGAACCTGGCGTTCTCCAAGGCGGCGGCCAACCGTGAGTACACGGGTTATTATATGAAGAAATACAGCCCGATCTGTGACGTCAACAACAACCCTCTTCCTGTCAACAATTACCAGGTCGCGCAGAGCCAGGGACTATTTCGCCATCCGATATTCGGATGTACTGCTGATGGCGGCTGAGCTGGGAAGTCCGAATGCGGTGAGCTATTTCAACCAGGTGCACCAGCGGGCGATCCCTTCGGCTGCGCCGGTTACTGCTGTTACCAAGGCGGATATCCTCGCGGAACGCCGGCTTGAATTCGTAGGAGAGGGGATCCGGTACTGGGATCTTTTGCGTCAGGGGATTGCGACGGCTGCGGCGACCATTGCCGCGAATACCACGCTGTCGCTGATCAACGATGGCACGGGCACGCAGCCGAGCGCCTCTGCCTTACAGGCGAACATTACCGCCACGCGTGGATTCCAGCAGATACCTTCCGATCAGATCACGTTGTCATCCGGGATGTTGAAACAAAACGCCGGGTGGTAGTCATCATCTAAACAAGTAAAAGTAAAAAGTCATGAAAAATATCATAAATAGCGTTTGTGTGGCGGTGGGATGCGTGGTGCTGCTGGCCTCGTGCATGAAGCAGAAATTCTCACTGGGGCCGCTGGCCGATAAAAAGACATTGTCTTTTACTATCGCGCCTTCGTCGACTAATCCCAATAATATCGTTCTGACGAGCAATACGCCGGGTCTTACGCCGGTATGGGTGACGCCTTTCGGACAGTCGCAGCGGGTAAAGGACACGGTCAATGTACCTTTTCCGGGGCAGTATAAATTTGTATATGGTGTGGAAAGCGCCGGCGGATATGTGCTGGCCGATACGACCATTGTAACGATCAATACGCTGGACTCGGTGGCTGTAAGCACGCCTGAGTGGACCAATCTTACGGGGGGGTATGGCAAGTCAAAGACGTGGGTGCTGGACATTACGCCTACGGGCGGGAGTAAGTTGTTCAACGGGCCCATCTATTTTGGTGGGACGGGCTGGGAATGGGATGCCGGCTGGGCCTCGTGGATCTGTCCGCTGGGTGATTATGGAACTATGACCTTTGACCTGATCGGGAATGCGAATTTCAGCTCGAATAATAAAATGCTGCCGGCGCTGGGACAGGCCAGCGGAAAGTTCATGCTCTATACGGGCACGAAGGAGTTGTCGACTATCGGGGCGCAGTTGCTGCACGATCCGAGCCAGGGCGCGAACGTTCTCAACTGGTACGCAAAAATGTCTGTAAAATCGCTGACTGCAGATGGCCTGGAGGTTATCGCTGTAACGGGCCCGGGCGCGTGGTGTATTTACAACTATGTTAGCCTGGACTACTGGAATACGCACTAGAAACCAACAAAACGATCCATATGAAAAAGAAAATCGTCTATCTGATGATCGGCGTCCTTGTGTCCATGGGTATAAGGGCGCAGCTACCGACGGCGCAAACGATCGCCTCGAAATTGAAGGTCGGCTGGAACCTGGGTAACACACTGGAAGCGCAGTGCAGCGTAACCGCCTGGGGAGGCGTGGCCCTGACTCAGCAAATGATCGACCAGGTAAAGGCTTCGGGCTTCAACACTGTGAGGCTGCCCTGTGCGTGGGACTGTCATGCTACGAACGGCGTCATCGACGCGGGCTGGATGGGCACGGTGAAGCAGGCGGTGGATCTTTGTGTCAACAACGGTCTTTATGTGATCATCAACATTCACTGGGACGACGGCTGGCTGGAGAATAACGTGACCACGGCCGCGCAGGCTTCGGTGAATGCCAAACAGAAGAACTACTGGACGCAGATCGCGAACTATTTCAAGAATTATGATGAGCACCTGTTGTTCGCGAGCGCCAACGAGCCGAATGCGTCGGATGCGACGGGGATGTCGGTGCTGTTGTCCTACCACCAGACCTTTGTCAATGCGGTGAGGGCGACGGGGGGGAACAACGCGTCGCGTACACTGATCGTACAGGGACCTAATACCAATATGGGGTTGACCAATACCCTGATGAATACGCTGCCTTCGGATCCGATCGGGGGCAGGATGATGGTGGAGGTGCACTATTATGATCCCCCACAGTTCTGTATCCTTACCCAGGACGCGAGCTGGGGTAAGATGTTCTATTACTGGGGTACGGGCTACCATTCGACGACGGATGCGACGCGGAATGCCACCTATGGGGAAGAGAGCTATCTGGATTCGAATTTCAATCTTATGAAGACGAAGTTTGTAGACAAGGGTATTCCGGTGATCATCGGGGAATTTGGTGCGCCCAGCAGGACGTTGAGTCCGCCATCGGACCAGACGCTGGCCGATGCTTCGCGCCGGTATTGGTACCGGTATGTGGTCAGCTCGGCCCGGAGCAAGGGTATCATTCCGTATGTTTGGGATATCAATATGGCCATGTATAACCGTGGCACGGCCGCCGTATTGGATCAGGGCATCATCGATGCCATGAACCAGGGAGCGGGGAATGCGTATGTGACGGTGACCAACCGTGCGAGCGCGCAGCTGGCCGACGGCATGTACCGGGCCACCAACGGATCGGCCTGCGGGCAGTGGAGCAATAGCGGCAGTGACGCGCAGAAATGGCAGGTCGTACCGGCGGGCAGGTATGTAAGTCTGGTCAATAAGGCGACGGGCCTGTATCTCGATGGTCTGTCGAATACGACGAACGGGTCGGCCTGCGGGCAGTGGGGATATAGCGGCAGCGATGCGCAGCTGTGGCTGATACAGCCGGCAGGCGGATATTTCACGCTGTCGAACAAGGCGACGGGGATGTATATCGACGGGATCTACAACTATACCAACGGCGCCAACCTGGGTCAGTGGAGCTATAGCGGCAGCACGGCGCAGCAGTGGACGATCGGTACGGTCGGCCATGTTCAGTCGGCGGCTGTTCAACGCGGGATAGTTGGGAATACCGCGGCTGCGCTTTCCGGCGATCTGACGGCCAGCGGGCTGCGTGCGTATCCGAATCCTTTTACGTCGGCTTTTTATTTGACGCTGGATGATGCCGCTCAGGTGAAAGAGATCGTCATTGTCGATCTTTCGGGGAGGACCGTGCAGCGGATCACGAGGCCGTCGAAGTCGATGCTGATCGGGGCCGGGCTGGGTGTGGGCGAGTATATCGTCAACGTGTACCGGGGCAGTGGTGTTAAAACCTTCAAGGTCATAAAGATCAACAAATAATGTCGGCGTACCAATATTTGGAAAGGTTAGCAAAAGCTAACCTTTCCTTCGTTTTTGTGACATCTGTTCTTTTTAGTATGTCTGTTTTCGGGCAGTCGCCTGGCGGGCGGTTTGTTTTACATGGAAAGATAAATATCGATACGGGGGAAGTGTATCTGATGCCTGTAAGTGCCGAAAGTTCTTATTATCCGGCAGGGACGGCGTTTCGCAGGGCGACTATCAGCAAGGGGAAATTTGTGATCCCGGGTCCCTGTCTTCAACCGTCCATGTTCATGCTTCGTGTTGATGTCGATTCCGTTGGAAAGTATGTATCGGATTATTTTATCGTCAATTCCGGGGTGCAGGAAATCACTTGTAACGTCGACTCTATAAGAGAGATCCGAGGAATTGAGAACAAGTACATGGGCGAGTTCAAGAATTTCGAAACGGCGAAAGAAGCGTCCGACACCGGAAGGGGCCGGTTTTTATTAAGTTATGCCAGGGCACATCCGGGGTCTTTTATTGTGTTGTGGGGACTGATCGGCGAGCTGACCGGCAGAGGTTATGAACCGGTATTGGATTCTGCGTATCATTCTCTTTCCGGTCCTGTAAGGAACAGTTTTGCGGGGAAGGTATTTGCACAGAAAATGGCGATCATGCGGGCCCTGGCGGTGGGAAGGGCTTTTCCTGAATTGGCGCTTTTGGATACGAATTTGAACAAGGTGAAAATTGTTGCTGCTTCCCGGCGCGACAAATATGTTTTAGTTGATTTCTGGGATAGTCACTGTGGTCCTTGTATAGTTGAGTTCGGGGAGTTAAAGAAGATCTATCAGGAGAATGGACCGTATGGGTTTGCGATAGTTGCCGTCTCGATCGATGATAAGAAGTATATAAAGAGTTGGAAAAGAGTGATCCGGGAGCAACAACTTCCCCGGCCCCAGTATCTTGACCTGGGGGGCGGCGTCGGGGTATTTTGTAAAGCTTCTTCCTACAAAGTTTTTGCTGGATAGCCAGGGTAAGATCGTTGAGAGGGATCCTGACCTGAAAAATCTGAGTTTATTCCTGAAAGAGCATATTCAGTGAATAGATTTGTTGATTTGTAGTAATCCATTTCATTTCCGGTGTCTTTTGGGGATGGTAATCGGGAGTTAACGGATGATACCCCAGAAATACCGGAATTGTACCCCTGTGGTGAACATTTCCGCACGCAGATATGCCGGCTGCATTCCCCAGGTTTCGACATACGCAATTATTTTTGGATGGAAAGCGGATTATCGACGGGTATTCCGCGGATCGATCTTAAACGTTAAAACCAAGACGATTGCATATGAAAAAGCGAAATCTCAAACGAGGGGTGACCTGCCTGTTTATGGTCTTGCTCAGCCTTCTTCTCTTCTCTTCCGGCGGATATGCTCAAAATCCGCCGCCTTCCCAAAAAATCTCCGGAAAAGTGACGGTCGGCCCAGGCGACAGGCCTCTCGAGGGGGCCAGTGTGACGGTAAAAGGCCGAAGCGGCGGGGTTCAGACGGACAAGGACGGCGTGTTCAGTCTGACTGCAAAAAGCGGCGATGTCTTAATTATCAGTTATGTCGGGTATTCTTCCCGCGAAGTCAGGGTGGGGGGCCGGCAGGTGGTCAACATCCGTCTGGACGTCGAAGACCGGAGCAAGCTGAATGATGTAGTCGTAATCGGCTATGGCAAGGTGCGCCGGCCGGATGTAACCGGGTCAATTTCCTCTATTTCCGGGACCGAGCTGATGAAGACGCAGCCGACGACTTTTGACCAGGCGCTGCAGGGAAAGGTCGCGGGTGTTGTGGTACAGCAGGTATCGGGGCAGCCCGGGGGCGGGGTATCGATCCAGATCCGCGGGGTGTCCTCGATCAGCGGAACGAATTCCCCGCTGTATGTGATCGACGGTGTCATCATTCCTCCTGTCAACGATCCGGGCAACGGCTCGAACCCGCTGAGTTCGATCAATCCTTCCGAAATAGAAACGATAGACGTGCTGAAGGATGCTTCTGCAACCGCCATCTATGGTTCGCAGGCGACCAATGGGGTCGTCGTTATTACAACGAAAAGGGGCAGGGCGGGAGCGCCCGCGGTCAGCTACGACGCGTATGCCGGGATCCAGGAGCTACCGAAAAGGCTGCCGACGATGAACCTGCAGCAGTTTGCAACCTTTATCAATGCCAGGGCGCAGGTATGGGGTTTCGATGTGAGGCCGGAATTTGCGAATCCGAAATACCTGGGTTCAGGGACGGACTGGCAAAAGGAGTTATTCCGGAAGCCCCGGAGATGAACCATACGGTTACCGTCAGCGGCGGTGATGCCAGGACCCAGTATTTGCTGTCGGGTTCTTATTTCCAGCAGCAGGGGATGGCGATCGGCTCGGATTTTCAGCGGTACTCCGTGAGGCTAAACCTGGACAACAAGACTACCAACTGGCTGAAGGTGGGTACGAGCCTTCAGATGGCGCATATTTTTGAAAATGTAAATGCGACTACGTCGAGCGTGATCAACTCTGCGTTGAATCTTACGCCGGATGTTCCGGTAAAGAATCCCGACGGCACCTGGGGCGGTGTTACGAATACCAACGGATGGGTGACTCCGGTCGTCAATCCCGTGGCGATAGCTCGGCTGATCAAGAACCAGCGAAAGAGAAATCAGCTGTTCGGCAACGCGTATGCCGAGATCCAATTCGCCAAAGACCTGGCGCTGCGAAATGAGGTGTCGGGCAATTTCGATTTTAGTACGCTGGATAATTTTACGCCTACCTATACCTTTGGAAAGCTGGTGAACGGAACGAACAGCGGGTCTTCGAATTACAGCCAGAACATTTATGCGGTACTGCGCAATTACCTGACGTATAATCATAATTTCGAACATTTTGGTCTTAATGCCGTGGCGGGACATGAAGCGCAGTCGTCCAATTACGAAAATATATCCGGCAGCAGGTCGAATTTCCCGGCAAACAATGTACAGGCGCTCAACGCGGGCGACGCTACCACGGCTAAAAACTCGGGTGACAATGGTCTCGGTTCTTCGCAGGAGTCCTGGTTTGGCCGGATCAATTTTTCCTGGAACGACAAATATCTTCTGACCGGCAATATCCGGGATGACGGATCATCCAATTTCCCGGCGTACAACCGATGGGTTACTACTTATTCGGGGGCGTTTGCGTGGAAGGTCAACAACGAGGAGTTCCTCAAGACGGTGAACGTCATCAATGAATTGAAGCTGCGACTTGGGTATGGGCTTACCAATAACCAGGGCATACCGGGCAATACTTTTGTCACGCAGCTTTCGACGGTGGCGAATGGGTTGTCGGGTATCGCTCAATTCCAGAGCAACCTTGCCAACCCTAATGTGACGTGGGAGAAGACGAATTATTATAACGCGGGCGTGGATGGGTCATTCCTCAATAATCGGATCAGCTTCTCATTCGACGCGTACTACCGTAAGACGGATGGGCTTTTGCTGAAAGTTCCTTTGCCGCTGTACTCGGGTACTACCGCCGGCTATTCGCCCGGATCGATGGCGGCGCCGTATGTCAATGTGGGTGCTGTCACCAATAAAGGGTTTGACTTCAGGGTCAGTTCCACCAATTTGAACTATCGGAATTTTTCATGGAAAACCGATGTCGTGGTATCCCGCAATGTCAATAGGGTAGTGTCTTTAGGTGCGGGAGATCAGGCTAATTTGAGTCAGAAGTCGTATGTGATCAACGATATCATCGAGAAGACGGTCGTGGGTCAGCCCATCGGCGAGTTCTATGGTTATATCTTCGACGGCATATTTGCAAAGCCTTCGGATTTTCAAAAGCACGCCCTGCCGGTGGACCAGAGCGGAAACGCCTATCCGATATCTCCGTCGGGCGGCGGGATCTGGTATGGCGACCGGAAATTCAAGGATTTGAACGGGGATGGAGTTATCGATACAAAGGACCAGACCTTTTTGGGTTCGCCGATCCCGAAATTCCAGTTTGGCATCAATAATACGTTCAGCTATAAAAATTTCGACCTGAATATTTTCTTCAGCGGCAGTGTCGGTAATAAGGTATTCAATGAGCTGGCGGTTGCGCAGACCAATGCCCAGAACAATACCAATTTCTTTTCGTCGGTATTGAACTATGCGAGAACCGCGCTGGTGGACCCCAATGGCTCTGCGTCCGATGTCAACAATGTCTATGTCACCAATGCGAATACGCATGTGGTAGGATTGAGGAATGACAATACGAATGGAAATAACCGTCCTTCGAATCTTTTTATCGAGGATGGGTCTTTTGTCCGGTGTAAAAATATTACGCTGGGATATCGGTTGCCGGAGAGTATCCTGTCGAGGGTCCACCTGCAGTCGTTCCGGGTATATGCTACGGTGACGAACGCTTTTATCATCACCAACTATTCGGGAATGGATCCGGAGATCGGTTCATGGAACCCTTTGCAGGCGGGTTGGGACCAGGGGTATTATCCACAGTCGAGGACCTTCACTATCGGTGCGAATATCACATTTGCTAAATAGCAATCACCAATCAAGAGTATTATTATGTTATCAACGAATAAAATAATTGTGGTTCTGGCGCTTGTGGGGGCGGTCGCCGGATGTAAAAGGAGTTTTCTGGAGCGTCCATCGAACTCTCAGATCAGTTCGACTACTTTTTACCAGTCTACGTCCGATCTGCGGCTGGCTACAGCGAGCCTTTACGGCGGTTCGCCGTGGTGGCAATTCCATAACGGGGCTTTGCTGCAGTTGGGGGACGTGATGAGCGGGAATGCCTATTTCGGATATAATGGGGACCTGGTGCAGCTGTATACGCGTACGACCACGGGGCAGAATGGGATACTGGCGAGTGGCTGGACGGGTCTGTACAATGTGATAGCGCAGTGTAATACGGTGATCAATGCCGTCCAGCAGCAGTCTGCCCCGACTATTTCCGCGGCAGACAAGAACGCGGCTATCGGAGAAGCGCGGTTCATCCGTGGGGTAGCCTACTACCATCTGGCTGTTTTGTGGGGCGCCGTGCCGATCATCGAGGACAATACCAGGCTGATCAAGCAGCCGCTGCTGAACAGGAATACGTTGGCGGATGTTTACAAATTCGCTATCAATGACCTCGGTTTTGCGGCGCAGAATCTTCCCGGCACGGACGCGGCGGGGCGGGTAACTACCTGGTCGGCGCAGGGGATGCTGGGTAAGGTGTATCTGACGGCGGCGGGGCTGGGACAGAACGGTGGCGTTCGCAACCAGGCCTTCCTGGACAGCGCAGCGAAATATGCGGGCAATGTGTGCAGGAACAGCGGATTGTCGCTGTTCGCCAGCTATTATAATCTTTTCAGGGCGCAGTACAACGATAATCCCGAATCCCTATTTGCTCTGCAGTGGACTGCGGGCGTGGGTTATGGCAATGGCAACGACTGGCTGACCTTTTCTCCGAGCAGCGATATCAACCCGCAGAAGTCGGGCGCGTGGGTGCCGCTGGCGCCGACCTGGGATCTTTATAAGAACTATGGCTGGAAGGATTCGGTCAGGCGGAAAGCGTCGTTCATGCTCAATGGCGATTTTTATCCCGAGCTTAATGCCGCGGGCGGCGGATACAAGGCGACCGGGGCGGGCATGAAAAAGCATATTATCGGCAACGAAAAGGACAACAATGCGCCGACGATGGATATCTGGTCGTCTGTGGAGCACAATTCCATTCTCCGGCTGTCGGACGTGTACCTCGTTTACGCCGATGCGATCCTTGGGAACAATGCCAGTACGACGGATCCCGATGCGCTGCTCTATTTCAACAAAGTGCGGGCGCGGGCGGGCGTGGATCCTGCACCGATGCTGGATGCGGATACGATCCTTACGGAAAGAAGAATTGAATTTGCCTTTGAGGGGCAGTACTGGCTGGACCTTGTGAGGCTTTCTTATTATAATCCGCAAAAGGCGGTCAGCATGATCAATAGTCAGTACCGAATGACTTTCTCTTATGATCCGACTACGGGAATAGCCACGAAGGATTCTACGGCTGCTCCGAGTGTTGTCCCGGCAACGATCAGTGCCTTTACGCTGCAAATCCCGTCGTCCGAGCTGACGTCGGATCCGAAGCTGGCTCAGCCGCCCGTGCCCTATTATTAATTGCAATACTTAAAAAATAAAGCTGTATGAAAAATATATTTTGTTGCCGCCCGATCATTACGGTGCTATTGGTGGCGGGGCTGTTGCCGGCCTGTAAGAAAAATGCTGGAAGTCCTCCTGTGGTCACGGCTGTCCGGAACTATGTTGCTTCTCCGAATGACACGGTATTCACGAGCCTTGTGGCCAATGGCCAGTGGGTGGTCCTGACGGGACAGAACCTGCAGAACCCGCTGCGGATAGAGTTCGACGGCGTTGTGGCGGGTTTCAATGCCGCGCTGGTCGCTCCGGGCAGTGCTGTGGTGCAGATCCCTGCTATCCTGTTCGCTTCGGTAGATACGACAAAGCTGTATACTGTCCGATATACGACGGCGGCGGGGTCGACGACCTTTCCGTTCAAGTTGGGGCCGGCGGCTCCGACTATCGCGGCGATATCCAACGTATTTGCGAACCCGGGCGATTCGGTGTTTATAACCGGTACGAATCTGGTGCTGGTTCAGCAGTTCTCGTATGCGGGGACGGCAATAACATCTTTCCATTCGAGCGCCGATGGAACTTCTCTTGGTTTTGTCATGCCGGCGCAGGTACCCGGCGACCAGGTGGTGGTGACCACGCGAAGCGGTACGGTCAACTTTAAAATAGAGGCTACGCCGACTATTACGGGTGTTTCGAACGAGAACGCGAATGTGGGCGATTCGGTGTATGTGTTTGGAACTTATCTAAAGAATATTCAGACGCTGTCTTTTGCGGGCGCCGATGTTCCTTCATTTGTATCGGCCGGTGATGGGAGTTGGGTGGGATTTGTGGTGCCGGCGTTGAGCGGGAGTGGACCGGTGTCGGTGGTAACGAAGTTCGGTACGACAGCCACTTTCTATAATGTGAATGATATTGCGACGGGGGCGTTATCGAACTGGGAGTGGGGTGGTGTTTTCAACTGGCAGTGGTGGGGCGGCGCTTCGCTGACCAGCGGTAATCCTGATTTTCCGGGCAATTCCAGTCAGTATATGGTGCTGAAGACGGGGATCCTTTCCGGCGGCGAGGGGAATACGTATTCGAGCTATGCCATTCTTTTGAATGCGGCGCAGTGGGTGCCGGCGGGTCATCTCAGCGACCCCGTGGCCAATTGGGCCTTTAAGTTCGAGGTAAGCATCCCGACCGGCTGGAATGGCGGCTCGATCGATATCCAGAGTTCATTGGGGACATATGTGGCCAGGTGGGAGCCCTGGCAGGTATCTTCTACCAAAACAGCGGCGTATTCTACACATGGGTGGACGACGGTAACCATACCATTCACTATGTTCAGGACAAAGGATGCGACGCTGGGGGATGGGAAAGGAGTTTCCATGGCATCTTTTGCGGATCTGCTGGGTGCGTCGGGGAACAGTGCGTGTACGATGTATATCCATAACTATGGCAGCGCGTCTACGGCGACGGGTTTTTACGCGGCTTTTGATAATTTAAGAGTTGTACAAATCAAATAGATAAATCGGATGGAAAAACGAGTTAGGATCGTTGGATTGGTGGCGGGGTTGATCTTGCTGGCCGCCGTGGATGTCCGGTCTCAGAACTTATACGTCGGGACGAACTATCATCCGCACGATGACAAGAACACGGAGAAGATCGCACGCGATATCCGGCTCATGAAGGAAGCGGGTTTCAGGGTTGTCCGGATGGGGCATCTTGCGTGGGATAGCTATGAGCCCAAAGAAGGAATTTTTGATTTTGCGTGGTTCGACAGGGTGATGGACATGATGGATAAGGCAGGTATTAAAGTGATCCTGGATATCGCAGTGCGCCCGGCGCCGCTCTGGCTGCATCGTAAATTTCCTTCCGTTGATGTCAGCGATGCGGAGGGGAACAGGCTCTATCCGAATCACCGGTATATGGAGGATGTGGGCGACCCTAACTATCAGCGGTATGCCTTGAGGTATGCGGATTCGATGACGCGGCACTATGGGCGTCATCCGGCTCTGCTGGCTTTCGGCATCGATAATGAGTCCGGGGACGGCCCGATATCGTATTCGGAGTCGGTCAGGCAGCGGTTCATAACGTGGTTGAAACGAAAGTATCCGGGAGTCGACAGCCTGAATTCCGCCTGGGCGGGACAGCGATGGTCGAGGAAGATAGGTGATTTCGCGGAGGTCGGGCTACCGGTATCAGGGAGTGTGAATGGCGCTCCCGAGCGAATGCTGGATTTCCGGAGGTTCATATCCGATGAGGTCGGAGGTTTTCTGCTGAAGGTGATCGGCGAAGTGAACATCAATGCGCCGCATGCTTTTGTCAATACCAATGCGTGGTATTACAGTCCCATGAAATTCTTCGACTATGCGCCGATCGCCTATTCGGGGAAGATGACGCGCGAGGGTTGCGGATTCTATCCCGGGAATTCCCTCACGACCAACTTTGGTATTATGGACGCGTTGTTCGGGATTGCCAGGATACAGATGGAAAGCGTTACGCCATTTTGGTGTACCGAGTTTACGACGATGACGGCGGTTCCGGGCTCTATCCGCAAATCGGCTTATGCTTCGCTGTTATATGGAAATCAAATGGTCTGCGGGTGGACCTGGCAGAGCATGCATGGGGAGAGGAGCAGTATCTGGAGGGGATGCTGGATTGGGATGGGACGCCCAACCGGAAATATGAGGAATATAAAAGGATCGCCTCCGAGTTCAGGAAGATCGAAAAATATTTCCCCTACAGGCAGGAGGCGGAGGTGGGGCTGGCATTCTCCTTTCCCTCGGTAATTGCGGGCGGCTATTTTCCCGAGTCGCATCAGCAGCAGCTGGAGTCCTGTTTCGATGTATTCGCTAACAGGAATATGGATGCGCGTGTGATCGACGTGGCGAGGAGCCCGTTGAATTACAAGCTGCTGTTCCTGCCCGGTGTGTCCGTTGTGGACGAAGCGACTGCTTCGCGGGTCCGGGAGTATGTGAAGGCTGGGGGGACCGTGGTGATGACGGGTAATTCGGCGGTAGTAGACGGAACCGGGAAGGTTTTTGCGTCACGGCATCCGGGACTCCTGAGCGAAGTATTCGGCATCCGGGTAGCGGGCTATGAAGAGACGGCGGTTATGAATGAGGTTTCGGGAACGCGGATGACGGGGAAAAAACTGGAATGTCTTTATAAGAGTAAACGCATCGCCACGGAATCGGCCCAATTCGAGGTTATCGAGCCTGCGGGCGCGGAGGTGCTGGGGCGCCTTAGCGGCCTGGACAGGGACTATCCTGTCATAACGGCCAACCGGTATGGCAAGGGCAGGGCCATCTATATGGGGCTTTCTGCCCGGGGGGATGTCCTGGGACCGGTCGTCGACGAATTGGTCGATGAGCTTTCGCTGCGAAGGGGGCCTGAGGCGCCGGCCGGCGTCATGGCCAGGCTGATCGATAAGGATCATGTGCTTTATTTGAATATCACCGGTGATCCGAAAGAGATAAAGCTCGACCGGGCTGCCAGGGGCATTCTCTCGGGTAAGGATTATACGGACGGCTTCGTAATACCGCCATATGAGCCGGAGTTCATTGAATTGCAAAATTAATAAGTACCCTCAAAAAAAATCTTAACCAAAAAAATGACAAGTAAATTCTTTTTAACGCTGTTGGCGGCTTATGTCGCTGTGGCTGCGATCCCTGCCTGCAAAAAGGCGGGTTCGACGCCTTTGCTTTCGCTGACCAATCATACCGATACCATTGCGGCAACGGGTGGTACGAAAACGATCAATTTTACGAGCGACGGCGCGTGGTCCATCGATACGTCCGGTTTGGGTTGGGTGAAAATAAGCCCGGTATCGGGCAGCAGCGGAAACGCCGCGATTCAGATCACCGTTGCGGACACCAATGCCTCGGGCGCGGCGCGGTCAAGACTGTTGTATGTCGGTTCGTCCAGCGGGCAGGGGAGGCGAATAACCGTGTATCAGTATGCACTGATCTATCCGACATACAATGTGTCGCCTATTGCGCCGGATGCTTCGGGTATGGGCAGCACCTCGGCTCAGCTGATCGCGAAGATGAATCTTGGGACGAATATCGGCAATACGCTCGAGCTGAATAATATCGAGCCGTATCCTACGCTGGCATATATTCAATTTTTGAAGCAAACCGGCTTTAATGCGGTTCGGCTGCCTTGCGGCTGGTATTTGCATGGGGGGAACAATCCTACGGCCAGGATCCCGAAGGCGTGGATGGATTCGGTGAAGCAGGTGGTGCAGTGGTGTGTGAGCAACGACATGTATGTGATGCTGAATATTCACTGGGATGGCGGCTGGTTAGAGGGACCGGGAAATGCTGCTTCTTCAAGAAAGGATTCTGTCCAGGCGCGTCAGAAAGCATATTGGGAGCAGATTGCAACTGCAATGCGTGATTTCGACGAGCATTTGCTCTTCGCGAGCGCCAATGAGCCGTTCAATGTCAGTGATGGGGAGACTGCCAAAAACCTTGTTTCCTATCACCAGGCGTGTATCGATGCCGTTCGTTCGACGGGCGGACGTAACACCTATCGGACCATCGCCATTCAGGGACCGGACGCCTATATAAAGCCGGGGGCTTATTTCCCTACGGACGCTACGCCTAATCGTCTGGCGTTCGAGTTCCATAACTATACGCCGAGCAATTTCGCGATACTGGACCAGGATCCTTTGGAAGGGGGCTGGGGGTATATTTTCTATTACTGGGGGGCGGGGAATCATTCCACGATCGACTCGTCTTACCGGAATGCCACGTATGGCGAAGAGGCTGATCGAGCTGGCTTACTACACCAAATTAAAAGCGAACTATATCGACAAGGGTATTCCATTGGTGATGGGTGAATACAGCACGAGCCGCCGGAGTATCCCGCATCCGTGGGAGACGCATATACCGCTGGATATGCCGAAACATGATAACTCCGTGGATGCGTGGTATAGCTATCTGACGAAGCAGTGTCTGGCGATCGGCGCGAAGCCTTTTATCTGGGAGACGGGTGGTGTTTTTGATCGGGTAAATAATGTGGTGATCGATCAGCGGACGGTCGATGCCGTAAAGAATGGAGCAAAGTAATTTTTTAAGGAATGAATATTCGTACACTTTTAATTGGCGCGGCTGTATGCGTTATGGCGGTTCGTGCCTGGTCGCAAGGAGATAGCGCAGGTCGCCAGACCATCAGCCTGCCCAGGGTATTTGGTGATAATATGGTTTTGCAGAGGGGGATGGTGATCCCTGTCTGGGGCCGGGCGAATCCCGGAGCGGAGGTCGTTGGAAAACTGGGTACCGGGGAAGTGACGGCGAAAGCCGATGGTCAGGGAAGTGGGTGTTGCATTTTCCTAAGATGGCGGCAGGGGGGCCGTATGTACTTTACGTCGCAGAGCGGGAAAGCCGGGGAGCCGCATTGAATTTAAAAATATCCTGATCGGGGATGTGTGGGTGGCTTCGGGCCAATCGAATATGGAGTGGCCCGTGCAGCAGGCGAATAATGCGGGGCGGGAGATTGCGCAGGCCGTCTATCCCGACATTCGTTTTCTGATAGTGGAACAGGATAAAAGGAGTTGCTCCGCAAACGGATATCAGGACAAAGGGCTGGGAGGCCTGCGATACCAGCAGTGTAAAGAGGCTCTCTGCCGTCGCCTATTTTTTCTCCAGGAAGATCCACGTTGACGAGCATGTGCCCATCGGTATTATACAGACTACATGGGGCGGAACTCCTATACAGGCCTGGACGAGCAGGGAGAAGCTGTTTGCGTCGCCGCTCACGAGGGACGGTCTACGGGCCATCGATACGCTGAGCGGGGGCGAGTTCCTGCAGGACAGCATAAACACCGGTCATTTCTGGGATGTTATCAATCATCCGCAGAATAGTGCCGACAAGGTCATTCCGATGCCTGCTTATAACGACTCGGGATGGGCGAGGGTGGAAATGCCGCGGACGCTGGATCATTTCGGGATCGGCAGGTATGAGGGGATCATGTGGCTGCGGAAGAAGGTCGTGTTACCGGATGGATTTGCCGGGAAGGCTTTGGTGCTCGACCTGGGGCATCCGGAGATGGCCTATTCACTTTATTTTAATGGCGTTGAGATCTGTAAAAATGTCTGGAATGCGAGTCCCAGTCACTCTTATGCGATTCCTTCGAATCTGGTGATGAAGGGGGAAAATACCGTTGCGATCCGGATGGCTATGCTGTGGGGAGGGGGGACTGAAGCCGCCGGCTGACGGCTTATTCATCGGTAAGGGCGATGCCAGGGTATCGTTAGCCGGTGAATGGCGATATAATAAGGACCTCGAGCCTGCGGCGCCCATCCGTAATTATCAGTATTATCCGAGTGTATTGTTCAATGCCATGGTGAATCCCCTGATCCCATACGGTATCAAGGGGTTTATCTGGTACCGGGGGAAGCGAATGCAGGAGAGGCTTACGATTATCGAACGCTTTTTCCTATGATGATCGCCGACTGGCGGCAAAGGTGGAAAGCGGGCGACCTGCCTTTTCTTTTCGCGCAGCTCGCCAACTTCATGGCGAGAAAGCCGGCGCCATCGGAGAGCGATTGGGCCGAGCTTCGGGAGGCGCAGTCGATGACTTTGTCACAGCCTCGTACGGCGATGGCATGCACGATCGATATCGGCGACGGAGCAAGCATTCATCCCACGAACAAGCAGGACGTGGGGTTGCGTCTCGCGCTGGGAGCGGAGAACCTGGTGTATGGGCGGCATGGTGTTGCTTCGGGGCCTGTGTATAAAAGTAGCCGCATCAACGGGGACAGGATGGTGATCCGGTTTTCCAGTGTGGGTTCGGGGCTTAAAACGAGAGATGGAAAGCCGATCGCGGGCTTTGCGCTTGCCGGCGCCGATAGGCGGTTCTATTGGGCGGAGGCTGCGGCAGACGGAGATGACGTTGTTGTCCATTCCGACCAGGTAGCGAAGCCTGTGGCGGTGCGGTATGCGTGGGCGGATAACCCCGATTGTAACCTGATCAATGGGGAAGGGTTACCGGCCGTACCGTTCAGGACCGACGACTGGAAGGGTATCACTCAGCGGGTTGGACTGCGCAGGGTGGTCGTGGATGCGGCGATTGTGAAGGGGCCGCTGAACCGGATGTTCAACGAATGTGTGGGCGCCGGCCGGGCGAATGAAGGCCTCAGGGCGGACTGGCAGCGGCAGCTGCGGGTAGTGAAGGAACAGCTGGGTTTCCGGTATATCCGTATGCACGGGCTGTTGTCCGACGACATGGGCGTGTGCGGTTATAATGATTCGGGTCGTGTCGTATATAACTGGCAGTATATCGACGAGCTGTATGATTTTTGGAAAGTATACATGTACGGCCGTTCGTGGAGTTGGGTTTTATGCCCGGGGCGCTGGCCAGCGGGGGGAAGACGATCTTCTGGTGGCGGGGTAATGTCACGCCGCCAAAGGACTATGAAAAATGGGGACAGCTCGATCGGGGCGCTTGTGCGGCATTGGGTAGAGCGGTATGGTGCAGATGAGGTCGCGCAGTGGTATTTCGAGGTCTGGAACGAGCCCAATCTCAGGGATGGTTTCTGGACGGGCGACGAGGCGGAATATTTCAAACTGTATTCGGTGACGGCGCGCGCTATAAAGGCGGTCGGGCCTCGTTTCAGAGTGGGAGGGCCGGCGACGGCCGGGAATGCGTGGATCCCGGAGTTCATCGACTATTGTGCGCGTGGGGGTGTGCCCGTGGATTTTGTCAGCACGCATACCTACGGGGTGGATGTGGGATTTCTGGATGAGCGTGGCAACAGGGGGACGGTGCTGAGCAGGAATGACAGTGCGATCTTCGGGGACGTGCGGCGCAGCAGGAGGCAGATCGATGTTTCGGCGCTGCCGGGTCTCGAACTGCACTATACGGAATGGAGCTCGTCGTATACGCCGAGCGATCCGTTGCACGACAATTACCAGGAAGCGGCGTATGTCCTTGATAAATTAAGAAAGACGGGTGGTGCGGCCAATTCGATGTCGTACTGGACGTTCACTGACATTTTCGAGGAGGCCGGGCCGAGGATGACGCCTTTCCATGGCGGCTTCGGGCTGGTCAACTATGAAGACATCGCCAAGCCGGCGTACTATTCTTACAAGTATTTGAACCGGCTGGGCGGGACGGAACTGTCGGTGAACGATGAGGCGAGCTGGGCGTGCAAGGACCAGCGGGGGATATACAGCTGTTGTTCTGGGATTTTACAAATAACAGCCCGGCCGGAGACAGTCTGAATGATCAGGTGTACTACAAGCGGGAACTGCCTGCGAAAGCGAAAGGCCGGGTGAAAGCGGTCGTTGCGCATCTGCGGCCGGGAAAGTATAAAATGTCTTTGTATCTGACGGGATACCGGGCCAATGATGCCTACGATACCTATCTGGAGCTTGGCGCTCCGTCGCAGCTGACGAGGGAGCAGGTGGGGGAGATCAGGAGGAAGAACAATGACGCGCCGGTGATGGAGCGAACGGTGGAGGTAGGCGGCAGCGGGAATTTTTCGCAGGTGTTGCCGCTCAGGGAAAACGACGTCTATTTTATCAATCTTCGCCGGCTGTAAAATCAGGGCCGGCGGCTAGCAATTACTACTATGGGACAGCGAATTTTCAGGTTGATGCTCTGGGTTACCGGAAGTGTTTTACGAACGGGTTTTTTGCATGCGCAGGCGGCGCCGCCGGCGGCTGCGGGTCTGCGGGTGGTATCGCCCAATGGGGCGATAAAAGTTGAGCTGGGGCTGGATGGTGAGGGAGCGTTGTTCTACCAGGTGAACTATGTCAGGGGCGGCGAGACAGCCGCTGCGGTGCCGCGGTCGGCGCTGGGGATCACGAGGGAGGACGCCGATCTCTCCACAGGACTCGAATATGCGGGTTTGGTGAGCGAGCGGAAAGTGGTGGATGAATACCGGATGCTGCATGGTAAGCGGGGGTATTGCAGGAATGAGGCGAAGGAGAAGGTGTTCCGGTTCAGGAACAGGGGCGGCCAGATGGTGGATGTGGTCTTCCGGGCTTATGATAATGGCGTGGCATTCAGATATGTTTTTCCCGAGGAGGGGAAGAGTATTCGGGTGACGGGTGAGCGGACGAGTTTTGCGATACCGGCGGGGACGGAGCGGTGGATGCAGCAGTATACGAGTGCGTATGAGGGATTGTATCCGCTGCGTACGAACGGTAGAGGAGACAAGCCGGATCAGCGGGAATGGGGGTTTCCGGCCTTGTATAAGGTAAAGAACAAGCCGGTATGGGTACTGGTTACCGAGGCTGATGTGACGAGGGCCAACTGCGCATCGCGGCTGAAGAATCAGGAAGATGAGAATGTTTATACCATTGCCATGCCGGAAAAGGAAGTGTCGGGAGTTCTGCCGTGGAAGTCGGCCTGGCGGGTGGTGATGGTCGGCGCTCTGTCGGATATTGTGGAGTCGACGCTGGTGGCGGATGTAAGCGAGCCTTCGAAGCTGGATACGACGGAGTGGATCCGGCCCGGCACTGCGGCCTGGGTATACTGGGCGTACAATCACGGGTCGAAGGACTACCGGAAGGTGGTGGAATATGTGGATCTGGCCAATAAGATGCACTGGCCCTATGTCCTGATCGACTGGGAGTGGGACCGGATGGGGAATGGCGGGACGATCGAAGACGCGGTCGCCTATGCGCGGAGCAAGGGCATCAGGCCGCTGATGTGGTATAATTCGAAGGATTCGGCGAGTTCCGCCGTTGGGTTGGACCCCTATGGCAGGCTGCAGACGCCTGCCGCCAGGAGCAAAGAATTTGAATGGCTGAACCGGATAGGGGTATACGGTGTCAAGGTGGATTTTTTCGAGGATGACCGTCAGAAGGAGATGGCGTATTGCATCGATATACTGGAGGACGCCGCCCGCTATCACCTGATGGTGGATTTTCATGGGGCGACGGTTCCGCGGGGCTGGGACCGCACTTATCCGAACCTGATGACGGTGGAGGCGGTGTATGGCGCGGAGTGGTATGGTTATTCGCCTTTGCTGACGAATATGGGGGCGAGCCACAATGCGACGCTGCCTTTTACCCGGAATGTGATCGGGCCGATGGACTACACGCCGGTGACTTTTTCCAATATTTTGTTCCCGCATACGACCAGTTATGCGCATGAGCTGGCGTTGTCGGTGGTTTTCGAATCGGGACTGCAGCATTTTGCGGACAAGCCCGAGGCTTTTTATACGCTGCCGCCCGAGGAGCAGCGGTTCCTGATGACCGTGCCGGTTGCCTGGGACGACACGCGGCTGATCGATGGCTACCCTGGTAAGCGTGCAGTGATCGCGCGGCGCAGCGGGCGCAGCTGGTATATCGGCGGGCTGAATGGGGAAGACCGTGGACAGGTGATGGAACTTAGCTTCGGATTCCTTGGTGGCGGGGATTATGAACTCGAACTGATCGCGGATGGAGAAATGGACAAGCGGTTTTCGAGGAAGATGCTGAGGGTGCGTAAAGATAGCCGTGTCAGCGTGGACTGTCTGCCAAGGGGCGGATTTGTGGCGAGGCTGAAACCGCGGAGCTGAGACGATGTTGTGCTTTAATTTTTATCTTTATTGGATGATGAATCGACATAAGACATTAACGTTTGTTCTGTTATTTCTTTGTTTTTCCGCCGGCGCGCAGCAGTGGGGTGAATTGTTCGACGACCACTGGAAGTTCTCGCCGGGGGATGACCGGGCCGCTGCCGGGGTCGGATTTGACGACCGGGGCTGGCGTGGCGTCGAGCTGCCGCATGACTGGAGCATTGAAGGGGCGCCGGAACGGTCAAACCCTTCGAAGGGCGCGGGCGGATATTTTCCTACCGGTGTGGGATGGTACAGGAAGGTGTTTATGGCGCCTGTAGCCTGGAAGAGGAAGGAAGTCAGTCTTCTTTTCGAGGGTGTGTATATGAACGCCGAGGTCTTTGTCAATGGGCGGTCGCTGGGTGTCCATCCCTACGGGTATTCTAGTTTTTGGTATGACATCTCACGATTTTTAGACTGGGGTAAGGATAATGTGGTCGCGGTTCGGGTGGATAATTCGCAGCAGGTGAACTGCCGGTGGTATAGTGGGTCGGGGATCTATCGTCATGTGCGGATCGCTGTCAGGGATCCGTTGCATATCGATCCATGGGGGGTAGTGGTCACCACGCCGGAAGTCAGTTCGGCCAGGGCACAGGTGGAGGTGGGGGCTGTCGTGAAGAATGATTCGGGGCTTTCGGGGAATGCGGTATTGTCTACGGTCATCGTAGATGGCAAGGGGAAGGTGGTTGCCCGTGACAGCGTGCTGATCCGGCTGGCGGGGGACACGACGGTTGCACGGCAGCTGGTTGTCGACAGGCCGCTGCTGTGGTCGGTGGATAGTCCCTGGCTGTACAAGGTGAAATTGGTATTGAGCAGGGGCGGGCGGCGGAAGGACGAGTATGTGAGCGGGTTTGGAATTCGTACGATCGGGTTTTCGGTCGAAAAGGGGTTTCGGTTGAACGGAAAGACGATGAAGCTGTATGGAGGATGTATTCACCATGATAATGGGTGTCTTGGCGCGGCTGCCTTTGACAGGGCGGAAGAGCGGAAGGTGGAGTTGCTGAAGGCGGCCGGCTTCAATGCGCTGAGGACCTCGCATAATCCGCCGTCACCGGCGTTGCTGGATGCCTGTGACAGGCTGGGGATGCTGGTGATCGACGAGGCTTTCGATGGATGGAGAGAGGCGAAGAACGCCAATGACTATACGCGGTATTTTGATGCCTGGTGGAGGCGGGACCTGGAGTCGATGGTGCTGCGGGACCGGAACCATCCTTCTGTGGTCATCTGGAGTGTGGGAAATGAGATACTCGAGCGGAAGTCGCCGGGCGCGATCAGGACGGCGGGCGAAGCTGGTTGCCGGGGTTCACCGATATGATATGACGCGGCCGGTGACCTCAGCAATGACGACATGGGATAAGGAATGGGAAATGTATGATCCGCTGTTTGCGGTACAGGATATCGGCGGGTATAATTACCAGCTGTTCAGGGCGGCGTCAGACCATGCGAGGGTGCCTTCGCGGATCATTGTGCAGACGGAGTCTTATCCGAGGGATGCGTTTGCGAACTGGAAGATCCTTCGGGATAATTCCTACGTGATCGGCGATTTTGTGTGGACGGCGATGGACTATTTGGGCGAGGCGGCTATAGGAAAAACAACTATCCCGGCGAGGCCAGGGGGAATTCTGGCAGTCGGAGCCGTATCCGTGGCATGGAGCCTATTGCGGGGACCTGGATATCACGGGATGGCGGAAGCCGGTGTCTCACTACCGGAATATATTGAACAATGGCGGCGGCAACGGGGACGGATCCGGTAATGGGCGGGAGAAAATTTATATGGCTGTGCGGGAGCCCAGGCCCGACACGGGGACCATACAGGAGACGTTGTGGTCGGTATGGCCGACATGGGAGAGCTGGACCTGGCCGGGGAGGAAGGGGAAGGCGATTGAGGTGGAGGTCTATTCGAGGTGTCCGAAGGTGAGGCTGTATTTGAATGGTACGATCGTGGGGGAAAAGAGCTGTACGGAGGCGGAGGAATTTAAGGCAACATTCACGCTGCCATATGTCCCGGGTGAGCTGAAAGCGGTAGGTGTGGGTTCGGGCGATTCAGCGGTGTTAAAGACCGCGGGTGATCCGGTGGCGATCAGGTTGTCCGCGGACCGGAAGATGCTGGCTGCGGATGGCCAGGATCTGTCGTATGTCGCCGTTGAAATCGTGGATAAGGATGGGGTGACCGATCCCAATGCGGACAGACGGCTTGTGTTCAGTATAGAGGGGCCGGCGGTGCTGGCGGGTGTTGGTAACGGTGATCCCCGGGACACGGACAGCTATGTTGGCAACACGCGGAAGGCCTGGCATGGGAGGGCGCTGGCGGTGATCCGGAGCACGCGTGGGACCGGCAAAATTACGCTGTCGGTCACGGGAGATGGGCTAAAAAAGAAATGATTTCGATATGGCAAAGATCAGAATAAGAAAGTTGGCAGCCCTGTCTTTACTGGTAATTTTAGGACTATCCGCGAAAGCTCAGGATATCAGGAACTATTTTCCGGATAGGGATCTGGTGACGACGGGCATCTATTATTATCCTGAGCACTGGCGTGAAAGTCAGTGGGAGCGGGATATAAAAAAGATTGCGGACATGGGCTTTGAGTTCGTGCATCTTGCAGAATTTGCCTGGTTCAGGATGGAGCCCGAAGAGGGGAGGTTCGATTTTACATGGCTCGACAAAGCTGGTGGGCCTGTGTGCGAAGTATAAGGTGAAGGTGCTTTTGTGTACGCCGTCGGCCACCACCCCTGCGTGGATGCGGACTAACTATCCCGAGACGTTTATAATGGATGGTCATTATGTTCGCGGCGAGCATGGGACGCGCGGGCTGGGGTCGATCGTCAATCCGGTCTACCGGAGATTTGTGGAAAGGATCGTGAGCGAAATGGCCAGGCGTTACGGGCAGGATAGGAATGTGATCGGATGGCAGCTCGACAACGAGCCCGATGCCAAGCCGGATTACAGCCCGTCTTCTCAGGAGGCCTTCAGGCAATGGTTAAAAAACAAATACAAGACCATCGATACCCTGAATGTGGCCTGGGGGACGGCATTCTGGAGCCAGTGGTACAGTAATTTCGACCAGGTCATTATTCCCAACACGAACCTCGTGAACTGGTGGGGGAATAATCCTCATGCGCTGCTCGACTTTAAAAGATATTCCGCCGATGCGCAGGCAGAATTTTTGGACTTCGAGGCGGGTATTCTGCGGAACAGCATATCGAAGGCTCAGTATATCACCACGAATTATTTGGCGGTGTCTACGGGCGCCGATCCGAGGCGGGCAAAGAAGCTGGATTTTGCGACGTATACCGCCTATCCCAATGGAGGGGGAGATAATCTGGGCGAACCCGGACTCCGGCTTGGCAATAGCAGGCTTATCCTTTTTGCATCCGAATATTATAAGTCTGTCGGAGGCGCCACCGGGGTAATGGAAATTCAGCCGGGTCAGGTGAATTGGGGCAGCTCGAGCCCACTTCTGTTGCCCGGGGCGCTGCGAATGTGGCTGTATCACAACCTGGGAGCGGGCGGCAGGCTTGCCTGTTCGTACCGGTTCAGGCAGATCCTTTACGGCGCCGAACAGTATCATTCGGGTGTAATACGAACAGACGGTGTGACGCCTTCGCAGGGCGGCGAGGAGTATATGCAATTCATAAAGGAAATAAAGGAGCTGCGCCGGCAGTATAAGCCGGGCGCCAGGATGCCGGAACAGCTGACTGCGCGGTCGACTGCGATCGTTTGGAACCTCGAAAATTACTGGACCATCGACAGGCAGAAGAACAACCAGCAGTGGGATGTGTGGAACTACCCGGTAAAATTCCTTGAAATAGGCAGATCATTCGGGGCACCGGTGGATGTGGTCCCGGAAACGGCCGATCTGTCGAAATATAAAGTCGTGATCGTTCCGGCATATGAGATGGCCGATGCGGCGCTGGTGCAGAAATGGAGCGACTACGCCGCGGCCGGAGGGCATCTGGTCGTCACCTGCCGGACGGCGACGAAGGATCGTATGGGACATTTTCCCGAGGCGGAAATAGCGGCGCCTATCTCCGGGCTGATCGGGGCGCATGTCAAAGCAACCGATATGCCTACGAACAGCGCTAAAGGCGAGGTTTTGATGGGATCAACCAGATACGGCTGGAATACCTGGGGCGATCTGCTGGCGCCGGAGAAGAATACGGAGGTGCTGGCGACGTATAGCAACCAGTTCTATAGCGGCACGCCTGCTGTGGTAACGCGAAAGACCGGTAAGGGTTCTGTTACGTATATCGGCGTGAATACGGATGACGCCCGTCTGGAAAAAGATATCCTGCGAAAAATATATGACAAAGCCGGGGCTGCGACGGAGGAGTACCCGAAGGGGGTATATGTCTACTGGCGGGATGGATTTTTTGTGGCCGTTAATTATTCGTCGGAAAATTATACGATGAAGGTTCCCGAGCAGGGAAAGATCTTAATTGGAGAGAAGACGCTGAAGCCAGCCGGGGTGTTGGTTTGGAGCGAATAAAAAATCAGAAAAATGAAAAACCAGTTTATATTGTTCTTCCTGCTGATGACGGCGGGTGTGGTCAATGCGCAAAATGTAACAGGGGTCGATAGCCGGGAAGAAAGGATCCGTGCGTTGGTCGGGAAGATGACGCTGCAGGAAAAAGTGAGCCTGCTGCATGCCAATTCCAAATTCTATGTAGGCGGGATCAAGCGGCTGGGTATTCCGGAGTGGGCGCTGAGTGACGGGCCGCATGGGGTTCGGGCGGAGATCGACCGGGACGACTGGGGATATGCCGGATGGACAAATGATTCGGCGACCTGTTTCCCGCCGGGTACGGCGCTTGCGGCTACGTGGAATCCCCGTCTGGCTTACGAGCGGGGGCTTGTACTGGGTGAAGAGGCCCGGTGCCGCAACAAGGATGTTTTGCTGGGACCCGGAATCAATATTATCCGTTCGCCGCTGTGCGGACGAAATTTTGAGTATCTGAGCGAGGACCCGTTGCTGATCTCAAAGATGGCCGTTCCGTATATCAGGGCGTTGCAGTCCAAAGATGTGGCCGTCAGCGTGAAGCACTGGCTGGCCAACAACCAGGAGGAGCATCGGGATTCTATTGACGTGTACATGAGCGAGAGGGCGTTGCGGGAGATCTACCTGCCGGGATTCAAGGCTGCCGTGATGGAAGGCGGCGCGTATACGGTGATGGCTGCGTACAACCGATACCGGGGCGACTGGTGTTCCGAGAATGACTGGCTTGGCCGGCAGATACTTCGCAAGGAATTTGGTTTCAAAGGTGTGCTGATGACCGACTGGGGCGCTGCGCATTCGACGGTGAAGGCGGCTTTGGCCGGCCTCGACCTGGAAATGGGTACGGATATAAAAGATTATAACGAATGGTATTTCGCCAATCCGTTGGTCAGGGCGGTGGAAGAGGGGAAGGTGCCGGTACCGGCGGTCGACGAAAAGGTGGCGAATGTCCTGCGGGTAATGTTTCAGACAAAGGTGCTGGGGGAAGGCCAGCGGGTAAAAGGAAAGATGAATACGCCGGAGCATCAGCGGGCTGCGTATAACTCGGCTGCGGAAGCGGCTGTGCTGTTGCAAAATAATGGGAACCTGCTGCCGCTGCATTTGGATAAGATAAGACGGGTCGCGGTCATCGGAGACAATGCCACGCGCAGGCATTGCGGCGGCGGGCTTAGTTCGGAGATCAAGGCCTTGTATGAGATAACGCCGTTGGAGGCGCTGCGACAGAAGTGGGGTGACAGGGTAAAAATCAGTTACGCGCAGGGTTATGAAAAGCGGCTGGACTGGAAGCTGATCGATGAGGCGGTGAACGCGGCGAAACAGGCCGACGTAGCTATTGTTTTCGGGGGATTGAACCATGATTTCGACACGGAGTCTTCGGATAAGCGGGATATGGCATTACCCTATGGGCAGCAGGTGCTGATCCAGGAGGTCGCCAAAGCGAATCCCAATACGGTAGTGGTTATTGTTGCGGGATCGCCGGTGGAACTGGCCGGTATCGTTGACCGGGCGCCGTCCATTTTATGGGCATGGTATGGGGGCATGGAAGCGGGGAATGCGGTGGCGGATCTGCTGAGCGGCAAGGTAAATCCATCGGGTAAGCTGCCCTTTACGCTGCCGGTATCGCTGGCGCAATCGCCTGCGCATGCGTTGGGTAATTATCCGGGAAGGGGTTTGAAAGTGAACTATGAAGAAGATATTTTGGTGGGGTACAGGTGGTTCGATACGAAGAAGATTCAGCCGCAATTCCCCTTTGGTTATGGGTTGTCATACACTCGGTTCGCTGTCAGTCGGTTTTCCACGGATAAATCCAGCTATGGAAAGGATGAGACTATCCGGGCGCGGTTCGACGTCAAAAATACGGGTGAAGTATATGGCGGGGAAGTGGTGCAGCTGTATGCGAGCGATCCGGTATGTTCTGTGTTGCGTCCGGAAAAGGAGCTGAAGGCTTTTGAAAAGGTGTTCTTGCAGCCTGGGGAGACGAAGACGGTTGAGGTTCGGGTGAAAGTCGCTGATCTGGCTTTTTATGATGATTCGAGAAAGGCGTGGAATGCGGAGGCGGGTGAATACATTCTGCAGCTGGGCAATTCGTCCCGTACTATTTTTCAGAAAGTAAAAATTTTGGTAAAATGAAGCATTCGGGTCGCTGGCTGGGAATGGCTATCGCATTGTTTTTTTCGGCGGGCTGTATGGTCAGGGGCAGTCGCTGCGGCAGCGAATGAATTTCAACAAGTACTGGAGGTTCCGGCTGGGGGATCAACGCGGCGCTGAGGTGGCGGGCTATGACGATGGGGGATGGGAGCGGGTCGGGTTGCCGCACTCGTTCAGCACGCCATATTTCGCGGCTTCGCAGTTCTATACGGGCTGGGGATGGTACAGAAAGCATTTTGCTATCCCGGCGGACTGGCGTGGAAGGTTGTGGAGTCTTGAGTTCGAGGCGGCATTCCAGGATGCGGAGGTGTTTGTAAATGGGATATCGGTGGGGCGGCATCAGGGAGGGTATACGGGTTTTTCGCTGGATATTACGGGAGTGATAAGATCTGGTGACAATGTGGTGGCGGTCCGGCTGAACAATTTTTGGAATCCTCGTATTGCGCCGAGGGCCGGTGAGCATGTTTTTTCGGGTGGCATTTACAGAGATGTATACCTCGTGGCTACGGCGCCTGTTCATGTCGACTGGTGCGGCAGCTTTGTCACCACGCCGGAGGTCTCGGCGGAGCGTGCTGTCGTGGCGGTTCAAACGCAGGTGATCAACGGGCTGGATTCCGCCTGCAGTGTGGAGGCCCGTACGATGGTGCGGGATGCGCGGGGCGCTGTTGTTGCCCGGTGGGACGGTTCGCGGCGGTTTGGGCGGGGTGAGACGGGAGCGATCGATCAGTCGGGTGCGTTGCAGGGGGCGCCGCGTTTGTGGTCGCCGGATCGTCCTTATCGTTACCGCGCCACTACGGAGCTGTGGGTCGGGGGCAGGAAGGTTGACGAATATACTACAGCATTTGGTATCCGGTCGATCCGGTGGACGGCGGACAGCGGGTTCTTTCTGAACGGAAAGCATTTTTATCTGCTTGGCGCGAACGTGCACCAGGATCATGCGGGGTGGGGAGATGCTGTCACGAATGCGGGGTTTTACCGGGATGTGCGGATGATGAAGGAGGCTGGTTTCAATTTTATCCGGGGTTCCCACTATCCGCATGATCCGGCTTTTTATGATGCGTGCGACAGTCTGGGAATGGTTGTCTGGTCGGAGAATACTTTTTGGGGCATCGGGGCAGCCGACAACACGCCTGAGGGCTACTGGACCGCCAGTGCGTATCCTACGGTCGAGGCGGATCGGGCGCCTTTCGAGGAGTGTGTAGGGCGCGAGCTGCGGGAGATGATCCGTATTCAGCGGAACCATCCGTGTGTGATCGTGTGGAGCATGTCCAATGAGCCGTTCTTTACGGCCTGGTCGACGATCCGTCAAACGAGGGAGCTGTTGAAGAAACTGGTGGGGATTGCGCATGGGTGTGATCCTACGCGGCCTGCGGCGATCGGAGGCGCTCAGCGTCCGCTGGACAGCAATCGAATCGATCTTTTGGGTGATATGGCCGGATATAACGGTGACGGCAGTGCGATCCCGTTGTTCCATAATCCGGGTGTTCCGAATGTCGTGACGGAATATGGCAACCTGGTGACGAAGCGGCCGGGAGAGTATGTTCCGAACTGGGGCGATCTGGCGCGTGACAGCGGCAGGGAAGTATATCCCTGGAGGGCTGGTCAGGCGATCTGGTGTGGTTTCGATCATGGGTCGATAGCCGGTCCGCAGATGGGGGAGATGGGGCTTGTCGATTATTTCCGGCTGCCCAAGCGATCGTGGTACTGGTATAGGGATCACTACAGGCATATACCGCCGCCTGTCTGGCCGGTGGCGGGGGTTGCGTCGGGGCTGCGGCTGACTGCGGACAAGTCCCGGGCTTTCGCTGACGGAACAGATGATATTCGGCTGGTGGTGACCGTGGTGGATGCACGGGGCGTGGCTATCAGCAACAGTCCGCCGGTGCGGATGGAGGTCGAGTCGGGGCCGGGCGAGCTGCCGACGGGGCGCAGTATAGAGTTTGCGCCGGGGAGCGATATTTCGATACTGGACGGGCAGGCGGCGATCGAGTGCCGGGCCTGGTATTCCGGCAGGTCGCGAATCCGGGTGAGTAGTCCGGGGCTTCGGCCGGGGTTTTTAGATGTCGATTTTGTGGGGCCTGTGGCCTATGTAGCCGGGGTAACGCCTTTGGCGGCGGGGAGACCATATGTCCGGTATGTGGCTGCGCAGGCGGATACTGTCCTGAGGACTTTTGGCCGGAACAATCCGACTTTTTCGAGCAGTGCGGCGGAAGGCCATTCTTCGGGGCTTGCGGCTGACGGGGATGTTCGCAGCTATTGGCAGCCGTCGGGCGGGGACAGCGTCGTTTGGTGGTCGGTGGATATGGAAAAGCAGGTGAAAGTAAATCGTATTTACATCGAATTTTCTACTGCGGGTGGTGCGGGGTATGTCGTCGAGGTGGGTGGCAAGGAGGGTTGGAGAAAGGTGTTTGAGGGAAGCGGGGAGGAGAAGAGCAAGGTGATCGGAGATGGCGGGTGTTGTGGGCAAGGAGGTGAGGGTGCGGTGGGGGACTCCTGTGGGTGTGAGGCTGGCGGAAGTTAAAGTTGAAGGAAGGATAGTTGCTGACTAGTGGTACGAACATATGTCACGGCGGGTCTGCCTGCTGGCTTCCAGTTAAACAGGCGAATTGGTGTAGACTCCCGAGTGTCTGAAACCCTGTCAGACTGTAGGCCTTACCGTTGGAATTTCGAAAGACAATGGCGGGAAGCCGGTTGAGTCCGGCGGACCTCCAGTCCGTCATATCTTTCCGAAAAAGTTCTTTTGCCCTGCTGCCTGTCAGGTCAGCGGCAAATGTATTCAGACTGAATGCATTATTGGAGGCCGACAGTTTTTTCCCCAGAGCCAGTAGAACGGGCATCCGGGCGATGTTCCGGCGGCTGGTCATAACGGCTTGCTGAGCGAGAAAGAAATATTCGTCCGCACAGGCTGCCCCCTGCAGGCCCGCTGCTTTTACCGCAATACAGGCCGGATAGGAAGATGCCGGCGGATCATTTATCCATATCGTATCATCAAGGACAGCACCTGATAAGACACGGGCGTGCATCCATTCGGGTCCCATTTGTATGGGCCGGGATATAGCGTTCCGATGGTCCGAGAAATGACGCCAGGAAGGCAGAAGGCCGGCCATTTTATAGCGGACGTTTTGTATCGCATACTGTTGCAGGAAAGTCTGCCAGGCAGTTCGCATAGCCCATGTCCAACAGCAAAGCGGATCGGTATAGACTGTTATCTCCCAACCGGCTGCACCGGCTGTCAAAACTTTACTTGCGGCTGGTCCGGCTGGTTTTTTTCTTCCATTCGATCTTTTTTCCGTCTCTTCCCCTTTTTTGGCCTTTGCGGCAGTTTCGCTCCATTGCTGGGGCCCGTCCTGGAAGGCGTTAGCGATTTCACTGCTTTTGATCTTGCTTACCTGCCGGTCTATCTGTGCGACAGCCTCTACGGTCCGGTCCGTACCTGCTACCTCATGTTCAAGGAGCCCGTTGGTTTGCATGATGTATTCAATAGGATCTTCAATATATTGAAATTCCTCCCCAGCTGGGTCGATTTCCCTTCATTCCATGGTCCGGAAAAGTCGTTCCCGCTGCTCATGTTGAAGTAGACATTGCTGAAACGTGGATCGGCCTGCAGGACGCCCGGCGGGAAGTTGGGTTGTATAGTGGATAGGGCGGCTTCAAACATTTGATAGTGGGCGACCTCACGCGTCATTAAAAAACGAAGCGTTTCTTTGACATAGGGATCGTCTGTAAACTGCAGTAGGTATTCATAGGTCATCTTGGCGCGGGTCTCCGCGGCAATGTCGCTTCGCAGGTCGGCACTGAGATCACCCTGACAGTCGCCATTGATATAGGCCGCGGTCCAGGGAACGCCCTGACTATTGGTGTAGGCGGGTCCGCCGGCGCTGCCCACTAAAAACTGTGGCGCGGTCATGCCCTGGTGGATAACCTCTTCCTTGCCGGCTTTCCCATTCAGGAGTTTCATGATCTCCGAGTTGTCTGCAGCATTCTTGAGATCGCCGTTTATTCCTTTTAACAGCATCTGAATGGTAGCGCCGACAATTTCAAGGTGACTAAATTCTTCGGTGGCGATGTCCATCAGCAGGTCATATTTGTCTGGGAAGGGTTGTTTAGCGCCAAATGCTTGTCCGAAATAGCGCAGAGCGGCGGCTAATTCTCCGTTCGCTCCCCCGAACTGTTCGAGCAATAAGGTTGCAAAAGCCGGATCGGGACGGGAAACCCGTGCGTTGAACTGTAAATCTTTTACGTGATAGAACATAGTTAAGAGTTTGATGTAATTCCATATACTTAAAAAATCATACCTGGCACGGATGAAGAAAGGGACCAAATGGTCCCTTGTGACGATCTTTCAGTTTGCAGGTGATACTATTCATTTCTGGATTCTCCGGATGCCTGGAAGTTGATGCCAGTTTCGGCGATCTCTGTCAATTTTTGATCGGCCGCCTTTTCTTCTTCCAGTGTCTGCTCCAGTAATTCTGCGATATCGTCGTGGCCCAGTGTATAAGCGATCTGGATGAGCCCTCCGTAGGTAGCGATTTCGTAGTGTTCTGCTTTTTGACCTGCCATAACAAGTCCCACGTCACGGGTAGCTGTGCCTTCTTCGGTGTCCCCGATCACAGAGCTGCCTTCTTCCGTAATTCCTTCCATCGCGTCGCATTTTTGGCAACTGCCTTTTCACCGATAAGCTGGAATGCTTGTTCCAGGCGCTGTACATGGGTTTTTGTTTCTTCGAGGTGACTTTCGAAGGCTGTCTGCAATTCTTCAGAAGTGGCTGCTTTTTGCAATTTGGGTAGAGTTTTTACCAGTTTTTGCTCGGCCCAATAGATATCTTTCAATTCATCGACGAAGAACTCTTTGAGTTGTGAATCCTGAATGGGGGCGTTGGCGCGCGCCTTTCCGGAATGGCGGATGCCCGTGGCTTGTTTGGTTGTGGTATGTGTCTTTTGCATACAATTTAAATTTATAGATGAATAAGTATTCGGTTGGTTGATGAGTTCTTTATTTAAGGTGATCAACAAAAGCATGCCACCCGGTAGAGCTGCCGATCTGACCATGAATCGAACGTAATACGTAGCGGTTTTTCCACATTCCCAAACGTTCCGGGTAGCCCGACGTTATCGCCTTCGATTGAAGCCATGCTATAGTTTCCGATGTGGCTGGAATACAATTTGCAGACGCGAAGGTGACGACTGTGCTTTTTACGACTTTTTGATGATGCTGAGTTCTCCGGAGCGCTCCAGATAGATTTCGGAGACTCCGGCAAGGTCGGTTGTATGGAGCTCCCGCCTAACGGCTTCGAGCAGGTCTTTCCGGGAGATTTGGGCGATGCGCATATTGCGCTGCTGTTCTTTGTCGCCGGCATAAAGGAGCTTCTTTTCCCCTTTGATTAGCCGGCCGATCCCGTCGTTATAATATCCCACCAGGCCCAGGAGAGAATGAACAAGAACGAAAGCCAGACAGGCGAGGGTCGTGGGAATGACGGGAGATGCACCTACGACGACGCGGCTGAAGACGGAACCGAGCATGATGATAATGACGTTGTCGAAGGCTGATCTTTTCCCGAAGGTCCGGACGCCGGCGATGCGAAGGAAGACGAGTGTCATCAGGAAGGTGACGATGGCCCGGCAAACCATCTGGAGACTGTTGAGGTCTTTGCCGTGGCCGAAGAGGGTGGTAAGTATATCCATTGGGATTATTTATGAGCTAACTAAATTATGAAAAATGAGTAACATAAATGTTGTGATCGAAACGCCGAAGGGCAGCGCACAGAAGTATGACTTCGAGCCGGGGGAGCGATTTTTCAAATTGAAGAAGATCCTGCCTTCAGGAATGGTTTTCCCTTACGACTTCGGTTTTATTCCCAATACGGAGGGGGAAGACGGGGACCCGCTGGATGTTATCGTGATCTCGGAGTTTCATAGTCTGCCGGGGATCATGATGAAGTGCCGGGTACTCGGAGGGATCTGCGCGGAGCAATCAGATGGAAAGGGGGCAAGATGGTTCGGAATGACCGGTTTCTGGCCGTGCCCAAGTGTTCGACGATCTTTGGTAAGTTTCGCTCGATCAGGGATATCCCGGAAAATATCTTCGAGGAACTGGAGGCCTTTTTAAGGAATACAACAAGCTGGAAGGAAAGAAATTCAAAATTGTTGGAAAAGTGGATGTGGAGCAGGCTGATAAAGCTGATCGCGAAAGGGATGAAAGAAAAGGCCTGACCGGCACACGTGCAGGACAGGCTGGACCAGTTGAGGACTTTCCGGCAGAACAGCTATTTTTCGCGGGCGCAGGCTTTGTGATCACAGGCGAACCGTCATCGATCGGCCTTTGTAGGAGATCGTCCTGTCCGGGCTTGTGGATGGGGTATCGCCGACTCCTTTTTTGTATCTACCATGACTATGCGAAATTTTCGGGTGGCCGGCATTCCTGGAAAGAGCCCTTTGCGGTCGCTGATGTCGAGTGTGCGTGTGGCGTCGTGCCAGGTGAGTTCGATCTCGGTGGATGCGCCGCTTTCATAGTTGTAGCCGTCTCCTTCATCTTCGTACAGTGTGAAGTGGGCGTCGGCTCCGGGATAAATGCGGAGTTCGAGGTCGTCCCATTTTTTTCTGCGGCGTATTGGACGGCGGGACCCCGGGGATTATCGAGCCGGCTTTTACAAAGACCGGTATTTTATCGAGGGGGTGGTGATGTCTGTGTTGCTGCCGCCGGGATGTTTTGTGCCTGACCAGAGGTCGTACCAGGCGGCGCCGGCGGGAAGGTAGACGGTGGTGGAGCGCTGGCTCATCGATGTGACCGGGGTAATCAGGAGGGAGGGGCCGGAGAGGAATTCGTCGCCTTTGTTCCACGTGTTGTGATCGGTGGGGAAGTCCATGACCAGGGCGCGCATGATGGAGCCCGCGTGCGCGGTGACGTTGTGGGCGACGGAATAGTTATAGGGAAGGAGACTGTAGCGGAGGCGGATGAAGCGGGCGATGGCGTCGAAGGCGGTGTCGCCGGGTCTTCCGAAATTATAGATCTCGCGCGGTATATCGGTGCCGTGTGAGCGCATGAGGGGCATGAAGGCGCCGAATTCGAGCCATCTGCAGTAGAGTTCGCGGAATTCGGGGTTATCGATGGCGCCTTTGTGGGTGAAGGCTCCTGCGAAGAAGCCGCCGATGTCGGTGTTCCAGTAGGGAATGCCTGTGAGGGAAAAATTTAGTCCCGCGGGGATCTGCCGGCGGAAGGAGGACCAGCTGGACTGGATATCGCCGCTCCATGTATTGGCGCCGTAGCGCTGCTGACCGGCGAAGGCCGAGCGGGTGAGGATGGAGACTCGTTTGGCGTTGGTGGTGGCGCGCTGGTGTTCATAGACGCCGCGGATATGTTCGAGGGGGAAGGCGTTGCGGACGCTGCGGTAGGAACCGAGGTGGGTGGGGAGGTCGAAGTCGCTTTCCTTTTCGTCGAGGTGGTCGGGTTCCGAGGAGTCGAGCCACCAGGCGTCGGAGCCGAGTGAGAAGATGCCTTTATTAAGATAGCGCCAGTAGATGTCCCGCGCGGTGGGGCTGTAAACGTCGTAGGGATGGGTGCCGCTGCGGGGTGGCCATGTGGCGAAGTGCAGGAGCATGTGTTTGGCGTCGAGCTCGGCGTATTGAGGGGTTTGGGGGCCGAAGCCGGGCCAGGCTACGATGAACAGGTGGGCATTCATATTGTGAATGCTGTCGATCATTTCTTTTGGGCGCGGATAGGTGGCGGGGTCGAAGGCCATTGCGTTCCAGTTGCTGTCTTTTCCCCAGTACTGCCAGTCCTGGACGATGCCGTCGAGGGGATCTTCAGTGCGCGATATTTTTTAACGACCTCCAGCAGTTCGAACTGGGTCTTGTAGCGTTCTTTGGACTGGTTGTATCCGAATGTCCAGAGGGGCATCATGGGGGCCTGGCCAGTGAGGGCGCGCATTTGGGCGAGGACGCTGTCTGCGTTGCCGCCGCGCATGAAATAATAGTCTATGCAGCGGCCGACCTGGGATTCGAAGGAGGTCTCCTGGCGGTTGTCGGTGAACAGTGTGGGGGAGTAGTTATCCCAAAACAGCGCATAGCCTTTGACGGACATGAAATAGGGGATAGATACTTTGGTGTTGCCCTGGACGAGGAGGTTGCGCTGGAAGCGTTGGTTCAGATGGCCGTTCTGTTGCTGTCCGAGGCCGTAGATGGCTTCGGCGGTGTCGAGGCGGAAGGCCTGGCGGACGATATAGTTGGGTTTGCCGGCGTCTTCGTTGGCGGTGAATTGCGCGCCTTCTTCTTTTTCCCGGAATAGTATGGTATTGGTCGTTGGGTCTGTGAATTGGAGCCTGCCGGTCGCGTTGTCGAGGTCGACGGTGATCCCGGGTGTTTGAAGGATGAGGTGTCCGTTGGCGGATCTGATGGCGGGTTCGGGGCCGGAGGGTTGTTCGATGACGGAGAGGCTTTGTCTGCGTGCGGTGTCGCCTTCGGGAAATTTCAGGACCCGGATGGTGGCGGGGCCGTAGCAGGTGATCTCGGTCGTGATCCCGTCCGAGGTGGTGCGCAGGCCGTGGGGTATGGGGGTGTGAGGTCTGGGCGTTGGAGGCGGTGAAGCAGAGGATGGCGGCTATGGAAAGTAAATTTTTCATGATGGAAGCGTGGGATTAAATGTCAAATAAACAATTCAAATATAGGAGAGATCGGGCATTATGCAATCGGTTGCCGAATATATTTCTTTGACGGGGCGGGTCGGTTGCGCTGGAGCTTTGGTGGCCTGCGTATGGGTTAAAGCCAGGTGCAGAGTAGGAGTGCGGAGCAGGGATGCTATCAGGGCGGGGAACATGACGATTGCGCCTAGTTTGAGGAATTGCCATGCGTTTACGGTGATGCCTTCCCGGCGGAGGGAAGTGAGCCAGAGGATGGTCGCCAGAGAGCCGGTAATGGAAAGATTGGGGCCGAGGTCGACTCCGATGAGGAGGCTTCCCCTGACCAGTTCGGTCAGTAGTGGGGCGTTGTGGACGGCGCCGGCTGCGACGAGGCCGACGGGGAGGTTATTGGCGAGGTTGCTGAGTATTGCGATACCCGCGCCTGCCGCCCATGCTGTTGTCGTTGTGGATGTTTGTGAGCCGGACTGGAGCAGGTCGCTGAGTATGGTGATTACGCCGGCCTGGTTGAGGGCTTCGACGATAACGAATAGTCCGGCGACGAGGGGCAGCACGGACCAGCTGACCTGGCGGAGGATGACCCGTGGTGTTCGTTTTTCCCTGATCAGAATGAGTGCGGTGGTAAGGATGCCGGCGACAGCGGTGGGTAGTCCGAGGGGCTGGTCCGGGGCGGATGCCGCGAGCAGGACCAGGGTGGTGGCGAGGAGGCCCCTGATGGTGAGGCGTCCGGCCGGGGTTAGGGCCGGCAGGTCGATATCGGTGGCCATGGTTTGCCGCAGGTGTTTTTTCTGGGTGAGATAGAGGGCGAGGTAGGTAAGTGCGATCGAGACCGGGGGATGGAAGCAGGTAGAGGGAAAGCCAGTGGAGCAGCGGGGGCATGTGGCTACTGTAGAACACCAGGTTTGCGGGATTGGAGATGGGCAACAGGAAAGACGCGGCGTTGGCGATGAAGGCGCAGATGAAGAGAAAAGGGAGGGGTTGTTTGATCCGGGCGGTTGCGGCGGCGGCGGCGACGGCGGGAGTGAGGACGACGGCGGTGGCGTCGTTGGAGAGGAAGGCGGTGACGATGATGCCAACGGTGTATACGAGGCCGAATAGCCGGCGGGGTGATCCGGCGGCATAGCGGGTGGCGTGGGCTGCGAGCCAGTCGAAGACCTTTTCTTCGCGGGCGGTTTCGGCGAGGAGCATCATGCCTGTCAGAAAAAGATAGACGTCCGCGCCTTTGAGTACTCCTTTCCAGGCGGTGCCGGGAGAAATAAAATGAAAGACGACGAGGGCCGGGGCCCCGGCAACGGCGAAGACGGCTTCGGGCAGCCTGAAGGGGCGGATGATGACGCAGGCGGTGGCGAGGATGGCGATCGAATATATTCCGGCGTTCATGTTTGTATGCTTTGCTATGCGAAACCGATTGAATGTTTCGGTGGCATAATTAGGAAAATTGGGCCGAACAAAAAACTACGAACTGCGAAATAGCTGCGGAGTCGTTTTAAAAATATTTTTTGCAATCGATTGAATTTTAAAAAAAAACCTTTTACATTTGATATTGTAGAGTCGACAATTCAGAATCTCGCGCGATTTAGCTGGATCCGCCCCTCCGGTTGTTACAATGTTTAATAAATTATGTGGCCATTGGTCGTCGCCGACCTCTGGAAGGGGTGTTTTTGGCTTGCGAAATTCAATCGATTGAAATTTCTACAAACGGTGGATGGATGCTGATGGTTGACGCGTCAGGCCGGCCGGAGGTGACGATTGCGCTTTTCATTCTTTTTTGTTGTGGAATTAAATTTCATCTCACACTAAAAAAAGCTGCTTAATGAAACGATTTTTGCCATTGGGGAATATCTTCAATTCCCCGCAGCGCCACCCGTGGTGGCAGAAGCTGCGCTCAATTTCCTTATTTCGCAAAATTTCCTTTTTTATTGCAATGCTGGTCTTTTTTTCGGTGGCTGGTCATGCGCAGGATCGGATGACGGTGACCGGGAAGGTGATTGCCGGCGACTCGGCGATCGTTGGGGCCACCGTGCAGGTGAAGGGGGGCGGGATGCTGTCCAGAGTGGTCCGGAGGGCCGCTTCTCGATCAATGTTCCGAAGGGGGCGACGCTGGTGGTGAGTTTTGTGGGCTATGGGGCCGAGGAGATTCGCGCCGATTCGAAATTCATGGTTGTGAATTTGAAGCAGGCTGCCCGGCTAGGCGGTGAGGTCATTGTGGTGGGATATGGCGTGCAGAAGAGGGCTACGCTGACCGGGTCTATCTCGCAGGTAGCGGGGTCGGAGGTGGCCGTGAGCCCTTCTCCCAATGTCGGCGCTTCGCTGGCGGGCAAGCTGCCGGGGCTGGTGGTGACCCAGAGCATTGGTGAACCGGGCAAGGACGATCCGAGCATTCTTGTCCGTGGTCTGGCCACGCTGGGGAATGCGTCCCCGCTGATCATTATCGACGGCGTGGAGCGCAGCCAGATGACCCGTCTCGATCCGGACGATATCGAGACCATTTCGGTGCTGAAGGATGCGTCTGCGGCCATCTATGGGGCGCGGGCGGCCAATGGGGTCATTCTGGTGACGACGAAATCGGGGAAGAAGGGGAAAACGGTTTTTAATTTCAGCTATAACTATGGCATTCAAAATGTGACGAAGATCCCGAAGATGCTGGATGCGGCTACGTATGCGCAGGTATACAATGAAGGTCTGTTCTACCGGGAGGGCCGGCCTGCGAATTTCACGCCTTTTTATTCGGATTCGGCGATACAGAAATTCAAAAATGGTTCCGATCCTATCAACTATCCCAATACGGACTGGGTGAAAAGGGTGCTTAAGTCTTCGCACGTCCAGAAGATCGGACTGCAGGCGAGCGGCGGGTCGGATGCGGTCCGGTACCTGCTGTCCTTCGGTTCGACGACGCAGGATGGAGACTTCCGGCATAATCCGGACGACTATCACCAGTATAATGTGCGGATCAAGCTGGATGCGGATCTGACGAAGAACCTGACGGTGGGTGCGAATATTTCCGGCATTTTTACGGATGGCAGGTATTCGTCCATAACGGGCACTTCGGGCTCGGGCGTCACCTTTGTCAATATCCTGCAGGCCAACCCGACGCTGGCCGCGGTATATCCCAATGGCCTGATAGCGCCGGGCCGTCTGAATCAGAATCCGCTGCTGCTGGACCAGCAGGGTTTCGACAAGATCAGCAACAGCAGCATTTACTCTACGTTTACCGGGACCTATCGCGTGCCGTTCGTGAAGGGGTTGCGGGTGGATGTGTCCTATAACTATGATTTCGCCAATCAGTTCGAGAAGCTGTGGCAGATACCGGCGTATTTTTATTCGTACAACGTGAATACGGGTGGATACGACAAGCTGCTGCAGAACACGGCTATCCAGCTGAATGACACCTATACCAAGTGGACGAACCAGTTGTCAGAATGCCCGGCTGACCTATGACCGGAGCTTTGGCGGTCACCATGTTACGGCCCTGGTCGGTGCTGAGCAGCAGTATGTCACCAAGTCGTATGCCATGGCCGGCAGAAAGAATTTTGTGAGTACGGCTCTTCCGGAGTTGAACGTGGGCAGCACGGCTGCGGCCGACCAGATGGTCGGCGGCGTCGATTCTACGGCGGCATACAATAATTATTTCGGTCGTCTGAACTATGATTTCGGGGGAAAGTATCTGCTGGAGTTCTCGTTCAGGGACAATGGCTCTCAGATATTCCCGGCCGGCAAGCGTTTTGGCTTTTTCCCGGGTGGTTCCGCCGGATGGGTGATGTCGGAGGAGAAGTTCATGCATAACCTTCCGTGGGTGAGCTATCTGAAGCTGCGCGCGTCGCACGGCGAGCTGGGAAATGACCGGGTGGCGCCTTACCAGTTCCTGCAGGCGTATTCTTTTGGCAGTAACTATGTGTTCGGGCAGAACGATGTCTCGGGTATCTATCCGAACACTGTACCCAATGCGGATATCACCTGGGAGGTGAGCAAGAAGACCGATTTCGGTCTTGTGGCCAATTTGTGGAACGGGTTGCTGGGGATCGACGCGACCTATTTCCTGGAGCACCGGTCAAGGATACTGGTGAAGCCTAATCTTTCCGTCAGCAATATCTATGGCTATCCCAGTCTGCCCACCGAGAATATCGGGAAGGTCAACGTCGGAGGTTACGAGCTGGCGCTGACACACCGGCAGACGTTCAGGGACTGGTCCTACACCGTCTCGGCGAACTTCAACTATGCGAGGAGCAAGATCGTCTATATGGATGAGGTGCCGCAGTCAGAGCCCTGGCAGAATGCTACGGGCCACCCGATCGGATCGCAGCTGATCTATAAGAGTGCCGGGATATTCAAGGACCAGGCCGACCTGACGAAGAATGCGAATCAGGCGGGCAGCGGCTCGCAGGTGGGGGATCAGAAGCTCGCGAATCTTAGCGGGGGCCAGCAGATAACGGCGAATGACCAGTTCAGGTTCGACTATTCGAATGTTCCGATGGAGACTTTTGGCCTCACCTATATTATGCGCTATAAGTCGTGGGACCTGAATATTTTCTTCTATGGGCAGACGAAGGTGTATAATTACGATCAGGTATATGCGAACCTTGGAAACACCGATTTTTCCAATGCGATGGTCGCCAGGGCGGATGGCCGCTGGTCGGTGAGCAATCCGAACGGAAATCTTCCCCGTTCGGGCGAATGGACTCCGGGGTGACGAGTTTCTACATGAAGGATGCCACCTTCATCCGGCTGAAGACGGCGGAGATCGGCTACAGCCTTCCGCGAAATGTGGTCGCCCGTACCAGGACCTTCAGCGACGTAAGGTTCTATGTGAGCGGTTTCAATATCCTCACCTGGGCAAAGTCCATCAAGCTGGGAGGATCCTGAGCTGAGCGGCAATTCAACTGCCTATCCGCCACAGCGGATCATCAATTTCGGATGTACTGTCAAGTTCTAAAAATCTCAAGCATTATGAAAAAATTATTTGCCATAGTGATCATTACCGGCGGCCTGATGGGGTGCCGGAGGAATGTACTGGATATACCGCCGCAGGACAGGATATCGGAGAATGCCGTGTGGACGGACCCGAACCTCGTTGCCGCGTATGAGAACAATCTATACAATGGGGTTCCGCACGGGTTTTACCTGCATATGTATTCGAAGTATGCCGACGAGGCGATCAATACGGCGCCTTGCTGCGGCGCGAATATCTTCGCGCAGAATACCTATAACCCGGACAATATCACCCAGGCGAACAGCGGCGATTTCTGGGGAGGTTATATGTATTACTGGACGCAGGGATATCAATTTATCCGGGAGGCGAACCTTTTCCTCGAAAAGATGGCGGCGACGGGTTCTATCAGTTTTGCCAACAAGCAGCAGCTGACCGGAGAGGTGCATTTCCTGAGAGCCTTTATGTATTTCAATCTGATCGAGCGATACGGCGGCGTGCCGCTGGTGGATAAGTCCTATACACTGGGCGATAGCGCCGATTTCAAGCGGAGTACTTTCGACGAATGCGTAGCTTTTATCAAAAAGGACCTGGACCAGGCGAAGAGTCTGTTACCGCAGCGGTATAATGCGACGGACCCGAATTTCGGCCGTGCGACGCAGGACGCCTGTCTGGCGCTGTGGTCGAGGGTGACCTTGTATGCGGCTTCGCCGTTGTTCAACACGAACAATGATATGGCGAAATGGCAGGCAGCGTCCGATGCGGCGGATTCGCTGCTGAACAGGGGTTATTCGCTGTATTCGGACTACCGAACGCTGTTCAACCAGCCGAGCGGCAGCCCGGAGAACGAATATATTTTTTCACGCCAGTTCTCAACGGCTACCGGCACCCAGTACCCGATGCACAATTTAGGGCGCCGGTATGGCGCCTATGGCGGGTGGTGGGCCAGCAATGGGCCTTCGCAGAATCTGGTCGACGACTACGATATGGCGACGACGGGTGAGCCTCCTTTCAAGTGGACGGGCGGTGGTCCCGGGGCGATGGCGGCGGCGACGCAGCAGGCGAATCCCGCCTCGGGTTATGACCCGCAGCATCCCTATTGGAACAGGGATCCGCGATTCATGGCGACGGTTCTTTGTGATTCGGGCGTTTATCATGGGGATACCTGTTTCCAGTGGATCGCATCGGACGGCAACAGCTGGGGGTTCGATTCTTACAAACAGAGCAGTGACAATCCGGAGGGTGGTTACATACTTAAGAAGTTCATGCCGGACAATGGGCCGTTGAACTGGTCGACCTTTTATACGACCCCTGGCCGTACTTCCGCCTTGCCGAAATATACCTGAATTATGCGGAGGCGCAGTTCAATCTGGGGCATGAGGATGTCTGCCGGCAGTATATCGGAATGGTGCGGGCGCGGGTAGGGATGCCGCCTATTCCCGTCAGTTATACGGGTGCGGCGCTGAGGGACCGGCTGTATAACGAGCGGAGGATCGAGCTGGCTTTCGAAGGCCATCGGTTCTTCGACGAACGGCGCTGGATGATCGCGGGGGATATCGAGAACCGGCCATTGCGGGGTATGAAGATCATCAAGAACCTTCAGACGGGTGTGACGACGTATACTCCGGTGACCTGGCTGCAGAAGATACCTTATACCAGTGCGATGAATCTGCTGCCGGTCGAGCGGGCGGAGATCAAGAGGGACAAGGATGTTTCGCAGTCGCCGGGTTGGCAATAATTTGGGTATATGCAGTTAAAGTGTGTCATATACTAGCAGTCGAATAAAGTGTAGGCCAATTTCCATTGGCCTTTCCTCTTTGTTTTGCCGTTATTTGCATCGTTGGATGGCTAGTGCCGGCGCGAGCTTTGCCGGATGCGGATATCGGAGGCGATGACGATGGTCTCTGTAGATGGAGTTGCTTCCTGTTGCCAGATGCGCTGGAAATAGAGTTCGGCGGCTTTTCGTCCAAGCTGGATACTGTGCTGGTCGATGGTCGACAGAGAGGGGGATACGAGCTGAGAAAAAGTCTCGTCGGCAAATCCGAAGACGCCGAGTTCGGACGGAATGCTGATGCCGAGCATGGCAGCGGCGTCCATGACGCCGAGGGACTGGTAGTCGGAGACGGTAAATATAGCGTCCGGGCGGTGGGGGAGTTTGAGGAGTGGAAGCGCGGCCTGTTTGGCCCGTTCGCGACTAAGGACGTTGTCGACGATAAAATTGTAGGGGATTGGCAGGTTGGCCTCGGTGATGGCGGCGACGAAGCCTTCTTTTCTTTCGAGGAAGGTTGTGACCCTTGAGGGGCCGCCAAGGAAGGCGATATTGCGGTATCCTTCGCTGATGAGGGTTTTGACGGCTTCGCTGGTGACTGCCCGGTTGTCGTTGACGACCTTAAAGCTATCGAAACCGTCGAGGCAGCGGTCGAACTGGATAACGGGAATATGGTTCTTTCGGATCTGATTGAGGTGGTCGGGACTGGTCGTCTCTTCGGCATTGGAAATGAGAATGCAGTCGACGTTCTGGTGTATGAGGGTCTCGATGGCTCTGCCTTCTTTGTCAAAGGATTCGTGGGACTGGCAGATGACGAGGCTGTGGTCATAGGCGACGCAGACCTCTTCAATGCCGGAAATGGCATCCGAGAAGAAGCTTTGGTTGATATGGGGTACGACGACGCCGATGGTCTTCGACTGGCCGCGGCGAAGGTTTGCCGCGCGAGAATTGTGTTTATAATTTAGCTGGACTGCCTTTTCTTTTACTTTCCGGCACATGGCGTCGCTGACGGACGGGTGGTTATTGAGGGCTTTAGAAACATAGGAAGGCGAGATCCCAAGTTCTTTGGCGAGGTCGTAGATTGTCGCTCGTTTCTGGCTTTTCATCGTGACGTTTTCAACATTGAAATAATGTTGAAAGTACATAAAAAATGTTGACAGTATTGATTCAATTGAATAAACGTAAGTACAGAGACTATGGAATTAAAATTACCGCCAGTAGTATTTGGGACCAGCGGACTTGGAAATTTATATGTCGCCCTTGATGAGGACGTCAAAACGAGGATCGTGGAAGCCTGTATCCGGCAATCGGAAGAGCGGGTAATTTTTGACTCGGCCGGGAAATATGGGGCCGGGCTGGCGCTGGAGTCGCTTGGGCGTGCATTGAAAAAGCTCGGTATCGCGCCCGGTAATGTCGTGATCAGCAACAAGCTCGGGTGGCTGCGTATTCCTCTGGCCGGAAAGGAGCCGACGTTCGAGCCGGGGGTCTGGAAGGACCTGAAGTACGACGCGGTCCAGAAGATCGGGTATGACGGAATGATGGAGTGTTTCGAACAGGGGAATGAGCTATTGGGGGGTATATTCCGCAGATGGTGTCGGTACACGACCCGGATGAATATCTGGCAGCGGCGGGAGACAACGGTGAGGAGCAGACCAGGCGATATGAGGATATACTCGACGCATATGAGGCGTTGTTCGATCTGAAACGGCAGGGAAGGGTCGCGGCTATCGGCGTCGGGGCGAAGGACTGGAGGGTGATCAAACGTCTTGTGCGGGATGTTCCATTGGACTGGGTGATGTTCGCCAACAGTATGACGCTGAAAAGCCATCCCTGGGAGCTGGCTTATCTGATAAAAGAGCTTGCCGACAGGGGCGTCAGGGTGATCAATTCGGCGGTGTTCAATTCGGGGTTTCTGGTCGGATCGGATTATTTTGATTACAAACTGATGCGCCGGGGCGATCCTGTGGCCGACCGGCTGTTTCGCTGGCGGGATGAGTTCTTCGCAGTTTGTGACGAGTTCGGTGTGATGCCCGCGGCGGCCTGTGTCCAGTTCGCGCTGTATGTACCCGGCGTATGCAGCATTGCGCTGCAGTCGTCGAATCCGGACAGGGTAAAGGAGAATCTGGACATGGCGGCGATGCAGTTGCCGTGGGAGTTCTGGCAGGCGCTGCGAGAGCGGGACCTGATCAATTTCGATCCTATGGCAGTCGGGAGACCGGGATATATACGATTCAATAACTATTATTAAATATCAATGAAAGAGATCTTATGCGCGGCATTGCTGGGCATGACAACGATTGCCAATGCTCAACAGGAAAAGGAACTTAAGCTCTGGTACCGACAGCCCGCGGGAAGCCGCTGGGAGAATGCGCTGCCGGTCGGCAATGGCCGGCTCGGTGCGATGGTCTATGGAAATGTGGAACTGGAGAATATCCAGCTCAATGAAGGGACGGTCTGGAGCGGTAGTCCGAACAGGAATGATTATCCGGAGATGCTGACGGCGCTGCCGGAGGCGAGGCGGCTGATCTTTGAGGGCAAGCAGGCCGAAGCCCAGAAGTATCTGGAGCAGACGGTAAAGTTCAGCAAGTCCAGCGGGCAGATGTTCGAGCCGGTGGGCAGCCTGCGGCTGGCGTTCGATGGACACGAGCAGTTTAGCGACTACCGTCGGGAACTGGATATTCGCCGCGGGGTCGCCACTACTTCGTATATGGTTGGCGGGGTGCGGTATACCCGTCAGGTGCTGGCGTCTTTGCCGGACCGGGTGGTTGTTGTGCGGCTCACGGCGAGCCGGCCGGGGGCGCTTTCTTTCAGTGCGTTCTACACGACACCGGAGAAGAATGCGTCGCGGTCGACCAATGGCGCTAAAGAACTGGTGATCGCGGGGACGACGATGGACCATGAGACCGTTAAGGGGATGGTGAAATACGAGGGAATAACGAAGATACGAGCCGAAGGGGGAACTGTGACGAGTACGGATACGTCGCTTGTGGTGAGCGGCGCGCGGGCCGCGACGATCTATATTTCGATCGCCACGAATTTTATCAACTATCACGAGCTGGGCGGGGACGCGCATGTCGGGGCGGAGGGGTTTCTCGCCAGGGCCTGGCCGAAAGAATGGGCCGGTATTGAAAAGTCGCATGAGGCCGCTTTCCGCAAGTATTTCGACCGGGTGCAGCTGGACCTGGGTTCTTCGGAGAACGACAGCCTGCCTACGGACGAGCGGCTTCGGAATTTCAGGAATGTGAACGATCCTTCTTTCGCGACGCTGTATTATCAATACGGCCGCTATCTGCTGATCTCTTCCTCCCAGCCGGGCGGACAGCCGGCGAACCTGCAGGGGATCTGGAATGACAAGTTGTTTCCGCCGTGGGATAGCAAGTATACGTTGAACATCAACGCCGAGATGAACTACTGGCCTGCCGAGAAGACCAATCTTGCGGAGATACACGAGCCTTTTCTTCAGATGGTGAAGGAACTTTCGGTGACCGGAGAGCAAACGGCAAGGGTTATGTACGGAGCGCGTGGCTGGATGGCGCACCACAATACGGATATCTGGCGGAGTACGGGTCCGGTGGATGGGGTCTTCTGGGGGATCTGGAGCGATGGCGGCGCCTGGACGAGCCAGCATTTGTGGGAGCACTATCTCTATAATGGGGATAAGGCTTATCTGGCCTCGGTATTCCCGGTCATGCGGGGTGCGGCGATGTTCTATGTGGACGATCTCGTCGAGGACCCGAGGAACCACTGGAAGGTGATCAATCCGGGTACTTCGCCGGAGAATGCTCCGCGGGCGCACGGCGGTTCTTCTCTCGATGCGGGAACGACGATGGACAACCAGATGGTATTCGATATATTCAGTACGGTGATCCGCGCGGCGGATATTCTGCACCGTCACGACGCCTTTATCGATACGCTGGGAATGCTCCGCGACAAGTTGCCGCCGATGCATATCGGCAGGCATGGTCAGCTGCAGGAATGGCTGGAGGATGTGGATGATCCGAACGACCATCACCGGCATATCTCTCATTTGTATGGATTGTTCCCTTCCAATCAGATATCTCCATACCGGACGCCCGAGCTGTATGCGGCTGCGAAGAATACGCTGTTGCAGCGCGGTGACGTCTCCACGGGCTGGAGCATGGGTTGGAAGGTGAACTGGTGGGCGCGGATGCTGGACGGGAACCACGCGTATAAACTGATACAGACGCAGCTGTCGCCGTTGGGGGTAAATCCCGAGGGCGGGGGTACGTATACCAACCTGTTCGACGCGCACCCGCCATTCCAGATCGACGGCAATTTTGGCTGTACATCCGGGATCACGGAGATGTTCATGCAGAGCGCGGATGGGGCGCTGTCGCTGTTGCCTGCCTTGCCGGACGCCTGGCCGGCGGGGAGTATCCGCGGTCTGAGGGCCCGTGGGGGATTCGAGGTCACGGATATGGAATGGAAGGAGGGACGACTGGTTAAGGTAGTTGTTATGTCCAGACTTGGAGGGAATTTAAGGCTGCGTGTGCCGAATGCGCTTGAGCTGAGTGGGAGCGTGCTGAAGCCGGCTTCGGGGGAGAATCCCAATCCATTTTATCGGACGGAGGCGACGCCTGCGCCAGTTATCGCGGGTGAAGCGAAGCTGACCGCCCCGGAGATGAGGGCGACGCTGGTCTATGATATTTCTACGAAGGCGGGCGTGACCTACACATTTTTATCCAAGTAATCGTTGTTATGAAATCGAGATTTGTATTTGGCTGTTGTCTTTTGCTGACCGGTTATTTTGTTTTTGGCCAGAAAGTGCGGGTGGAATCGCCGAATCAGCGGATCGTAGCGGGGTTGTATTGTGCGGGGAGTGGGGACCGGGGGGAGTGGTGGCTGGAAATGCCGGGGCTGATCCCGCGGATCTCCCCGGGGCTGGTGCGCAGCGACCAGGAGTTCTGGAAGGATCTGCGGTTTGTCAGGGCGGGGAAGTCTTTGCCGATCGCGGAGCAATACACGGTGGTACACGGGAAGCGAACGCATTGCAGTAACAGAGGGAATGAAGTTGTCGTACTTTTCGAGAACGGGCAGCATTCGCGGATGGAGCTGGTTGTACGGGCCTATGACGACGGGCTGGCTTTCCGGTACCGATTCCCGGACGGGAAGGATTCTCTTGTCGTCAAAGAAGAGATGACGGCCTATACGATCGCTCCGGGTACTGCCCGCTGGCTGGAGAAGTGGAATCCTGCGAACGAGGGATTGTACAGGGGAATGAAGGACGACAGTGTCCGGCAGCAGTGGGGGATCCCGGCGCTGTTCAACATTCCGGGCAGTGATAAATGGTTTTTGATACACGAGGCTGGTTTGGACGGCGGCTATTGTGGTTCGAAGCTGAGCAATATTGCGGATGGGAGTGTGTATAAAATCAGTTACCCGGACCAGTGGGATGGCAGGGGGCTCGGGGCTTCGGCGCCGACCATCCGGCTGCCGTGGCAGTCGCCGTGGCGGGTAGTCATTGCCGGTGGGCTCGGGGATATCGTGGCGTCGACGCTGGTGGAGGATGTTTCGCCGCCGTCGGTGTTGGCGAAGACAGACTGGGTGCGGCCGGGGGTGGCCTCGTGGAATTACTGGTCGCATAATCATGGTACGAAGGACTATAAGGTAGTGCGTGAATTCACGGATCTGGCGGCGCGGATGAACTGGCCGTATACGCTGTTCGACTGGGAATGGGATGCGATGGGCAATGGCGGTAGTATGGAGGATGCGGCGCGGTATGCGTTGTCAAAAGGGGTTCGGCCGTTGATCTGGTATAATTCAGGCGGGCCGCATACATATGTAACGGCCACGCCGCGGGACCGGATGCTGACGCATGAAAATCGTGTGGAAGAGTTCCGGAAGTTGAAGCAGCTGGGTTTTGCGGGGGTGAAGGTGGATTTTTCGAGAGTGAGAAGCAGGATATGATCCGGTATTACCTCGATATTCTGGATGACGCGGCGAAGGCGGAGATGATGGTCTATTTCCATGGCTGTCTGGTGCCGAGGGGATGGTCGCGGACCTATCCGAACCTGATGACCTGCGAGGCGGTGAGGGGGGCGGAGTGGTATAACAACGGTCCGGATTTTACGCTGGCCGCGCCGGAGCACAATTGTACGCTGCCTTTTACCCGAAATGTTGTCGGTCCGATGGATTATACGCCGGTGACGTTTACGAATTCGCAGTTTCCGCATGTTACGTCTTATGGTCATGAGCTGGCGCTGAGTGTGGTTTTCGAGTCAGGGCTGCAGCATTTTGCGGACCGGCCGGAGGGATATGACGGCTTGCCGGATGCGGCGAAGCAGTTCCTGATGAAGGTGCCGAACGCGTGGGATGATATCCGGCTGGTCGACGGGTATCCGGGGCAGGATATCGTCCTTGCCCGCCGCAAGGGAGATGGCTGGTGGCTGGGCGGGTTGAATGGGACGCTGCGCGAGAAAACTAAGAAATTGACCTTTGATTTTCTTCCCGCCGGGATGTCGTACAGGCTGACGCTGATCGCGGATGGGGAGCATGACAAGGCGCTGGTGACGAGCTGGCAGGTGGTGGATCGTACGAGTAAGGTAGAGGTGAGGCTGCTTAGGCGGGGTGGGTTTGCGGCGGAGCTGGAGCCGGTGGTGCTGAAGCCGTAAGGGGGATAAAATAATGAATAATAGTTATGAAAAATAGAAGATGGATCATTTGGCTATTCGGGCTGCTGCCGTGTGTGGGGATGGGGCAGCGTTACGAGTGGGTATTCGGTCAAAAAGGACAGGCTGGAGATCCGGCTGGATCAGGGGCTGCTCGATATTCAGCCGTTGACGGCGAAGGCTATCCGTGTGACGTGGATGAAGGGGTGCCCCGCGGCCCGATTCCGACCTGATCTTTATTCATCGTCCGGCGGCGCCGGCTTTTGGTTTTAGGGAGACGAGCGCCGTGTTGCGGCTGAGCACGGATTCGTTGACGATAGATTATGATAAAGGATCCGGAGCCATTGAATACCGGTCTTTAGACGGCCGGGTCTTTTTAAGGGAAAAGGGGGGAAGCCGCCGGTTGTCGGCGGACACGGTAATGGGGCAGCGCTGTTATGTGGCTGAGCAGGGTTTTGAGTCGCCGGCGGACGAGTATCTTTTTGGGCTGGGGCAATTCCAGGATGGGAATTTCAACCTGAGGAATGTGAGTCGCCAGCTGATACAGGTGAATACGCAGATCGCCATACCGTTGGTCTATTCCAGCAAGGGGTACGGATTATTGTGGCATCAGTATGGAAAGACGGAATTCAATCCGGCGGACAGTGTGGTGCGACTGGTTAAACAGGATTCTGTATCCGGATCGGGGCGTGAAGCAGAGGTGACCACGACGTCCGGCACGCAGCGGATATCACAGCGGCAGGCGCTGTATAGCGGGCGTTTTTCATTGAATAAGGCGGGTGAATACGGTATGATGCTGGATCTGGGCAATATGGATAACCGGCACCTGCTGATCATCGACGGTGTAGCGGTGGTCGATGAATCGAATCTTTGGCTGCCGCCCGCGGTGGGAAAGACTGTGCGTCTGGCGGCGGGTGAGCATACTGTTCAGGTGGTTTGCCGTGCCGGGAATATACCGAAGCTGTCCTGGCGGGCGGCTGGAGATGAAACGAGTTTCAGGTCGCCCAATGCGCGCTGTCTGGATTATGTCGTTTTTGCCGGTGGTGATGCGGACGGGGTGATCGCGGAATACCGGAATTTGTCGGGAAATGTTCCATTGCTGCCACTGTGGGCGTTTGGATTCTGGCAGTGCCGGGAGCGATATACTTCGGGAGAGCATCTGGTGAGGACGGTAGAGGAGTTCCGAAAAAGGCGGTTACCCGTGGACGTGATCGTGCAGGACTGGCAGTATTGGGGCAAGTATGGCTGGGGTGTTCCCAAATTCGATGAGGACCACTATCCCGATCCGGATCATTTTATCGGGCAATTGCATGGGCTGAATGCACATTTTGTGGTCTCGGTATGGGAGAACCTGGACAAGAAATCGGAGGTCGCAAGGCCTTATATAGCGAAGAACCTGTATCTGCCTAACAGTCCATGGATCGATATTTTCAATCCTGAGACGCGGGCGACGCACTGGGCGGCGCTGAACGAAAATTTATTCCGGCATGGGGTCGATGGGTGGTGGATGGATGCGACGGAGCCGGAGAACGACGCCTTAAAGGGGAAGGCAACGTACCTCGGGCCGGGCGAATTTTACCGGCTGAGCTATCCATTGTTCGTAAGCAGGGCTGTGTATGAAGGCCAGCGGGCGGCGGATCCTTCGAAGCGGGTTTGTATCCTTACGCGATCGGCGTTTGCCGGTCAGCAGCGATACGGGACGATCAACTGGTCGGGGGATATCGGAGCGACGTGGGATGCTTACCGCCGGCAGATAGTGGCAGGGTTGGATTATATGATGACGGGGATGCCCTGGTGGACAACGGATATCGGCGGTTTTTTCAGGCCCGGGAAGGGGCAATACACGGACCCGGCGTACCGGGAGCTGCTGACCCGGTGGTTCCAGTGGGGGGCTTTGAATCCTGTCTTCAGGATACATGGCTACCAGACGGAGACGGAACCCTGGAACTACGGCGATACGGTTATGGAGAATATGCGGACGGTGCTGGACCTGAGATATAGACTGATGCCGTATATCTACAGTACGGCGTGGCAGGTATCCCGGCATGGGTCGACGATGATGCGGCCGCTGGTGATGGATTTCGGAGCCGACTCTGTTGCCTGCGGGCAGCGGTATGAATTCCTGTTTGGCAAGGCGTTGCTGGCCGCGCCGGTGACGGAGCCAGGGGTGCGGCGGGAGAGGGTATACCTGCCCGGCAGTGCGGGTTGGTATGACTTCTGGTCGGGTAAGCCTGTTGGCGGGGGCTGGGTGGATGCGGAGGCGCCGGCGGAGCGAATGCCCATATTTGCGAGGGCGGGCTCGATACTGCCGATCGGGCCGGTATTGCAGTCGACGGCGGAGGCGAAGGGAGACAGTCTGGAGATCAGAGTTTACACCGGGGCGGACGGTTCATTTACTTTGTATTCCGACAAAGGGGATGGATATGGGTACGAGAAAGGAGAACACCAGGAGATACCCTTCCGGTGGGATGATCGCCGGCGTGTGCTTCTTATCGGGGCTGCGACGGGGAGTTTTGCGGGGGCGTTGAAGGAACGCGTATTACGGGTGGTTTGGATAGGAGGGAGAGGGGAGGAGACGCGTACGGTGCGGTATGCCGGAAAGGAGATGAGGGTGGCCGCATCAGACAAGCGGGACGACGGCATGGTGATGTGGTATCGCCGGCCTGCGGAAAAGTGGCTGGAGGCGATGCCTGTCGGGAATGGATATATGGGTGCGATGGTTTTTGGCGGTACGGCAGAGGAAAGAATTGCGTTAAATGAATCCACGTTCTGGTCGGGGCGTCCGCATGATTATAATGACCCCAATGCGGTGAACTATTTCCCGCAGATCCGGCGGCTGGTCGCTGACGGAAAATTTCAGGATGCCGAGAAATTGGTCGATGAGCATTTCCTGGGGATTCCGGGTGCGCAGCAGGCTTATCAGCCGATCGGCGATCTCGGCTTGTCGTTCGATGGCGCCGAAAAGGTGGAAGACTACCGGCGGGAGTTGGATATGGAAACGGGCGTTGTCAAAATAAAATACCGCATCGGGGAGGTAGTTTTTTCGCGGGAGGTATTTATGTCGTATCCGGACCACGTCATGGTGGTTCATCTCACGGCGAGCAGGCCGGGCAGTATCTCGGTGAGGGGCGGGTTTCAGGAGTCCCTATATGGGCAGGATTACCGCAACATCTGCTGCATTGGCAATGGATGGGGTATGGAAGTCCGGAAATAAAAAGAACTGGCTTATTGCGGATGTCAGTGGTCCGGGGATGCGTTTTCGATCCGCATTGCAATGCCGGGCAGCCGGGGGAAAAACTATCGCGGGCGATTCGACTCTGCTGATCAGGGGGGCCGATGAAGTCACCTTTGTGCTGGCGATCGCAACCAGTTATGTCAGTCATAAGAACATCGACGGTGACCCCGGCGCTAAATGTGCAGGAATATTGGGGGCTGTATCGGGTAAAAGCTACGCGGTGTTGCGCCAGAGGCATATTGCTGATTTTCGCGGACTGATGGGACGGGTGCATCTGAATGTCGGGGACAATTCTTTAAACAGCAGGCCGACGGACGAGCGCCTTGCGGCAGTACGAAGGTCGCCCGATAAGGACTATGCGGCGCTGTCGGCTGTAGACAGCATGCGGGCGCCCGCAGCGGACCCCAACCTGGAAGCGCTGACCTTTCAGTTCGGGCGCTATATTCTGGCATCGAGCAGCCGGGCGGGCGGACAGCCGGCCAATCTTCAGGGAATATGGGATGAGGAAGTGTACCCGAACTGGGGCAGCAAGTACACTATCAATATCAATTTAGAGATGAATTACTGGCCCGTCGAGGTATGTAATCTGCGGGAGTGCCATCAGCCATTGTTTGACCTGCTGGAGGGGCTTTCCGTAAATGGCGCTGAGACGGCCAAAAATACTACAATCTCCATGGCTGGGTCGCGCATCACAATACCGACCTGTGGCTCGGTACGGCTCCGGTCGATGCCGCCCGTTTTGGTATGTGGCCGATGGGCGGCGCCTGGCTTTGTCAGGATCTGTGGGAGCACTACGCTTTTACGGGGGACAAGGCTTTTTTAAAAAAATATTATCCTATACTGCGGGGGGCGGCCCGATTCCTTCTGGAATTAATGATTGTCGATCCGAAACATGGCTGGCTGGTCACTCCGTTGTCCATGTCGCCGGAACATGGATACTATGACAGCAGCGGAAAATTGGCTTTTTTATCCCCGTCTCCGACAATGGATATCGCCATTATCCGGGAGCTGTTCCCGCATTGTATAGCGGCGGGTAAGGAACTGGGGATAGACGAAGACTTTCGCAAGAGACTGGAGGCGGCGCTCACAAAGCTTCCGCCCTACCAGACAGGCAGTTCCGGATTTTTACAGGAGTGGATCGAGGACTGGAAGCAGGCGCCGGCGGGGCATAATGTATCGCCGCTCTTTACCTTCTACCCGGGTCGTTCCATCAGGCTGCGCCGGGACTCTTCCCTGGCGGGGGCAATTCGCAAATGGATGGACGTACATCCGGCACCTGGTGGATTTCCGATGGCGTGGGATATAGCCGTGTGGGCGCGTTTGGAACGGGGCGACAAGGTCGGCGAGGAGATCCGGAGGTTTCTTAGCAGCAATTATCTGGGGCCCAATCTGCATAATAAAAGGTCGAATCAGTCAGATGCCAATTTCGGTCTTACGGCCGCGGTTGCGGAGTCGTTACTGCAAAGCCATGACGAGGAGATAAGTCTGTTGCCTGCCTTGTCCTCAGAATGGAAGGACGGTTCCGTCTCGGGTCTTTGTGCGCGGGGCGGATACGAGGTGAGCATGGAATGGAAGGAGGGCCGGTTGCAGTCGGCGGAGATACATAGCCTTAACGGAAGGGCTTTCAGGGTTCGGTATGGGGACAGGACGGCAAAGTTCGTCATCCAACCGGGGAGTACCATTAAACTGGATCATAACCTGGCCGCGTTATGAAGAAGCTTTTTTATGGGGGTTTTTGTCGCCTATGCGGTATTGTCTTATGGGCAGGGTGGGAAACTGAACAGGAACGAAATGTGCTGGTGGTATGACAGGCCTGCTACTAAATACTGGGAGGGTTTGCCGATTGCGACAGGCAGGTTCGCTGCGATGATCGGCGGGAAGACCGGGGAAGAGGATATTGTTTTCAATGACGAGACGTTGTGGTCCGGCGGTCCCTATGATCCGAATAATTCAAACGGACCGCGGATCCTGGCAAACGTGCGGAAACTTATCCTTGGGAAAGATTACGTGAGCGCAAGCGAGGAGGCCATGCAATTGAACAGTATGCCGACCAGCGTGCAGCACTATCAACCCATGGGTGTGCTTACTCTTTTTTTGACGGCGGTGGTCGCGGGCCGGTTGAAAATTATAGGAGAAAGCTGAGTATGGATAGTGCGGTGGTGACAATTACCTACAGGAAAGCCGGGGTTAATTATAGACGGGAGATCTTTGCGAGTTATCCCGACCAGGTGATCGTCATACGCCTTACGGCGGACAGGCCTGGCAGTATCGATATAGAGGCGGGATTCGGCAGTCTGCAGCCCTCGGCTCAAGCGAAAATAGCAGGGGGCGATCTGGTGATGGATGGGAGGAATACCGGGTTGACGGGCGGCGACTATGCGGTTTGTCCTGTCCCGGCAGCGCTGAAATGGTCGGCGCGTCTCAGGCCGGTGATCGATGGCGGAACTGTCAGTTACCGGAGCGATCTTATAAGAGTAAATAAGGCTAACTCGGTAACGCTGCTGCTGGCGGGTGCTACCAGCTGGAAAAGCTGGAATGATGTCTCGGGGGACGAAAGGGGGCGTTGTGATGGTTACATTATGAAAGCCGCGGTCCATAGCTATCGTGAGCTGAAACGGAGGCATTTGGAAGATTATATGCCGTTGTTTGCAAGCTGCGGGCTGGATCTTGGCGGCGGGGCTGCCGGGTTGTTGAGTACTACCGACCGGATGGAGAAGATCAGGGCCGGTACGCCGGATGCGCTGTATGTTGCGCAGTATTTTCAGTACGGCAGGTATCTGATGCTGGCCGGCGCCCGTGAGGGAACCCTGGCATTCAACAACCACAATATGTGGCTGAATAATATGGAGGGACGCTGGCAGGGAAGGTGGACGCTGAATATTAATTTGCAGGAGTGTTACTGGCCGGTGGAAAGCACCGGTCTTGCGCGGCTGAACGAGTCGCTGCTGCTGTTCACGGAGGAGCTGGCGCAGGCGGGAAGGCGAACTGCGAGGGAACTTTATAATTGCCGGGGCTGGGTGGCTCATCACGGTACGGATGTATGGTTCAATACCGCGCCGACCGACCGAAACCATGAGGCTACGATCTGGCCGATGGGGGCGCGTGGCTGATGCAGCAGTTGTATGACCATTATCAGTATAACCCCGATAAAAAATATCTTCGGCGGATCTATCCTTTGCTAAAGGGGGCAGCCGAGTTCTTTCTGGACTATTTGATCACCGATCCGGCCACAGGTGATCTGGTGACCTGTCCGTCCACGAGTCCGGAAAACAGTTGGTTAACGGACGACGGGAAGCCGGCTGCTGTTACCATGGGGTCGACGATGGATAATGAACTGCTGAGGAATTTATTTGGTCACACGATCAGCGCTGCGAGGATTTTGGGGGAAGATGAGGAGTTATGTGCCGAACTGGAGAGTGCGCGAAAAAAATTGCCGCCTTTCAAGATCGGGAGATTCGGACAGCTGCAGGAGTGGATGGAGGATGTCAAAGAGAGCGATACGGGTCATCGTCATATATCGCATCTGTTCGCTTCGTATCCTGATGACGCAATCACTCTTCGCGGAACTCCGGAACTGGCGCAGGCGGTGAGGGTGGTATTGCAGCGGAGGGGGATATCAACAGGGGTTGGTCGGGCGCCTGGAAGATCAATCAGCATGCGAGGCTGGAGGAGGCTGAGGCTGCGTATAAAATTCTGGTGCCGATGCTTACCGATGTCAGCATTCATCCCCGCGCGGAGGACAGCAGGGTCACTCCGTCCTTTGAGGGTAATCAGGGGATACAGGGCGTTACTGCCGGAATTGCCGAAATGCTGATGCAGAGTCACTCGGGAGAAATTTCGTTACTGCCTGCTCTGCCGGCTGAATGGCCAAAAGGGAGCGTTACGGGATTGAGGGGACGCGGGGGGTATACCATCGACATTCGGTGGGATAACGGGCGGTTGATAGAGGCAACGCTGGTTTCAGATGTGACGCAGACCTGCCGGTTGAGGATCAAAGAGAAGCTGAGGGTATTAAAGGTCATTGCTGGAAAGAAGTATAAGATAATTGGAGGGTAATAGTATAAGATAATTGGACGGTGATTTGTCTCAATCGTCTCAAACCTGGCTCATTTTGTCTCATTTTTTTGGATCAGCGCGAGGTGTGTGGTGAACGGGTAGGGAGACTGTGGAAAATAATTAACTTTCCGGAGTGAACCCATACCGTATGCTACGTCCTATTTTTTTGCTGCTCTTAGGTTTCGGATGGATGTGTGGCGCAGTGGCCCAGCCGGAACGTCTCAATTTTACGTCATTGGGCACGAGGGATGGGCTGCTCTCGAATTCGGTCACCGCCATTCTGAAGGACCGTTATGGGTTCATGTGGTTCGCGACCAATGATGGGCTGAACAAGTTCGACGGGAAGAACTTTGTCGTCTACCGGCACAATCCCGCTGACAGTACCAGCCTTAAGTCGAACGAGATACTGGCGCTGCACGAAGATGCGGCCGGCAGTCTATGGGTCGGAACGGGTGGTGGGTCGTTCAGTGAATATGACCGAAAGCGGGACTGCTTTATCAATTTCCCGCGAAAGGGTCTGAGCAATCAAACCATGGTAATGGGACCCACTTGCGTTGATCAGGGGTCTATGCCACGACAGGCAGGGCAGGCTGTGGCTGGCGGAATATGGGGCTCCGTGTGTCCTGGACCCCGAGGTCGGGCCGGCTGGACCGGCTAAACCTGCACCGGTATGCGGCTGACCGGTCGCGGTCGTTCTCTCTCCTTAATATATATGCGGACCATGAGGGGCGGATCTGGGTGGCTACGGATTATGGTCTGTTCAGGTATTTGCCCGCTACCAACTCTTTCCGGCAATACCTGCACAGGGAAGGTGACAGCAGCAGTCTCAGGGACAATGGTGTCCGTGTGATCTGCGAGGACAAGTCGGGCGACCTTTGGATCGGTACGGAGAAGGGCCTGTGCCGGCTGCCGGCGGGGAAGATCGTTTTATCCCTTTCAGGGAGAAGTCGCCGAAGGGGAGTCTGCCGCGAAGGGGACGATCAACGCCATCAATGTAGACAGTGACGGTTATGTGTGGGTGGGCTGCAGCGATGGTCTGATGATCATCGATCCGCGATCGGGTGGTTCGGTGACGTACAGGCCCGCTGAAGGCAATTTGCACAGTCTGACGAGCGAGGGGGTCACCAGTATCTATATCGATCCTGACGGAATTTACTGGGTCGGTACTTTCAGGGGCGGCTTAAATAAGTATGACAAGAATCTCAATCTTTTCGATGGGAAGATGGATGAGGCGTTCCGGGATGGGGGGTGCGCAGCAGTATCGTTACTGCGTTTGCGGAGCAGCCGGACGGCAATTTATGGGTCAGCACCGACGGAGGGGGAGTATACAGTTACGACAGGAAGAATGACCGGCTTCAGCGGCTGCCGTTGGTGGTTGAAGGGGGGACTTCATCGCCGCTGCTGGTGCTTGCCCTGCATCGTACCCGTGGCAATCAGCTGTATGTGGGGGCTTTCAATAAAGGGCTGCTGTTATATGATCCACCGACCGGCCGGGCTCGGAAGGTTTCTCTGAGTGATCGGGACGAGGGGCCGGTATCAATTCTGTTTATTGTATCAGGGAGGATAGGGAAGGGAAGGTTTGGGTGGGCACCAATGGCGCCGGCATCAGTGTACTGAAGGATGGGAAGCTGCGCTTCCGGATGCTTCCAAATCCGGTCAGGCCTTCCGATATCCGGCTGCCGGTCAACGGATTCATCCGCGATATTGCGGAGGATGCGGAAGGGAAGATATGGATCGGCTCGCATGGAGACGGCGTCGCGGTCTATGATCCGCATACGGGTCATTTTAGAGTATATAGCCAGGAGACCGGTGCGCTACCGAGCGACAAGGTCCAGGTCCTTTTTTCAGACAGCAAAGGAAGGATGTGGATGGGCACGTACGGCGGGGGGCTTTGTGTTTATGATAAAGGGAAGGACAAATTTGTCGTCTATTCGGAGAAGGACGGGCTGCAAAACACGAATGTCTATTCGATACTCGAGGATGCCGGTGGGCGCATCTGGGTGAGCACCAACAGCGGTATCAGCAGCCTGGACGTGGAGACGAATGTGTTCCGGAATTTTACCCCGCACAACGGGCTTCAAAACAACAATTTTTGCCATGCCTCTGCCTTGCGGACCTCGGATGGAGAACTGTTTTTCGGAGGTCAGCAGGGTTTCAACTATTTGTATCCTTCGGCTCTTACGACGAACAGAAATGTGCCGGCGGTCGTGCTGACGGATCTGCGGGTGGCGAACAAGTCGGTGGTGCCCGGGGCCGGATCACCTCTGGAGGAGCAGATCGCTGTCGCCAGGAAGGTGGATCTTGCATTTGGGCAAAACTTTGCACTCTCATTTGTTGCGCTGAACTATACCTTACCTGACCAGAACCGTTACGCATACAGGCTGGATGGTTTCGATAAGGACTGGATTGGCTCAGGCAGTCAGAATACGGCGTATTACACCAACCTGGATCCGGGAGATTATGTATTTCGGGTCAAGGCGAGTAATAACGATGGAGTATGGAGCAGGGGGGACACGTCGATACGCATCCATGTGCGGCCTCCTATCTGGCGGACCGTGTATGCGTATATTTTTTATGTGCTGGTCATAGCGGGATTGCTCCTTTACAGTCGTCATATGGGTCTGGCGCGGGTACGCCGGAAATTTGCGATCGAAGAGGAGAGGAGGGAGAACCGTCGTGCGCTGGAACTGGACCGGCTGAAGCTGAAGTTCCTTACGAATCTCAGTCACGAGTTCCGGACCCCTATCGCGTTGATCATGGGGCCGGTCGAGCAGTTGTTGCTGGAATTAAAGGGCACGAGGTCCGAGGACAGGCTCGTGATGGTGAGGCGCAACGGCAGGCGGTTATTGAATCTGGTCAACCAGTTGCTGGACTTCAGGAAGATGGAGGAGCAGGAGTTGAAGTTGCAGCCGTCGCCGGGTGACCTGGTGGCGTTCGTGCGTGAAGCTGGGTAATTCTTTTGACGATCTCGGGCAAAAGAAGAAGATCGATTTTGCGTTTGCAACGAATGTAGCCGGTCTGTCTGTATTTTTTGACCGGGACAAGACCGAGCGGATATTATTCAATCTGTTGTCGAATGCCTTTAAATTCACGCCGGAGGGGGCAGGATCGGGTTGTCGCTGGAAGCCGGCGTTGCCGGGGCGGATGGGCGTCAGCCGGTGACGATCCGCGTTGAAGATACTGGGATTGGCATTCCTGAGGCTGGACGGGAGAGGATATTCGACCGGTTCTTTCAGCATTCGGCGACAGGGGCTATCTTAAATCAGGGAACGGGTATTGGTCTGTCGATAGCCAGAGAGTTTGTGATGATGCATGGAGGGGGCATTCGGGTGGAAAGTGAGCCGGGGCTTGGAAGTATATTTACTGTGACGCTGTTGCTGGCTGTGGCCGGCGAGGCGACCGGAGTGGCGGCCGATGGAGGTGCGGCGGAGGACAGAGTAGTGGCAGGGAGTCCGGCAGAGAGTGATGTGTTAGCAGGCCAGGGTGAGGGTGATGTGGCGACAGGCCAGGGTCAGAGTGATGCGGCGACAGGCCAGGGTGAGGGGGATGGGGGTGAAACGGAAAGCGGGGGGGCGGATGGCGGGCGCGTGAAGCGCAGGGTTTTGTTGGTGGAGGATAATGAGGACTTTCGTTTCTATCTGAAGGACAACCTGCGGAGGTATTATGATGTATTGGAAGCGGAAGATGGGAAGGAGGGGTGGCAGCTTGCGCTGTCCGCCCATCCCGAACTGATCGTGAGCGATATCAGCATGCCGCAAATGGACGGCATCGAGCTGACCAGGAAGCTAAAGGCGGACAAGCGTACCGGCCATATTCCTGTGATCCTTCTAACTGCGCTCACGGAGGATGCGCAGCAGTTGGCGGGATTGGACACGGGCGCCAATGATTATATCACCAAGCCCTTCAACTTCGAGCTGCTGAATGCCCGAATGAGGACGTTGCTCGACTGGAACAGCAAGCTGAGGTCTACGTATACGAAGCAGCTGAAGGTGGTGGTTCCGGCTGTTGGAGGGGAGTCGGGGAACGAAAAGCTAATGCACAGGATAGTGGGTTGTCTGGAGGAACATTTGCAGGATGCACAGTTATCGGTCGAATTCCTGAGCAGGGAGCTGGGAATGAGCCGAAGTTCGTTGTACGGCAAGCTGCTGGAACTGACGGGAGAGACGCCGGTGGAATTCATTCGCTCATTCAGGCTGCAAAAGGCGCTTCAATTGCTGGACAGAGGAGGGCTGTCCATTTCACAGATCGCATATGAAGTAGGATTTACTTCGCCGACCTATTTCACGCGGGCATTCAAGGAGAAGTATGAAGGTGTTGCCTTCCGAGTATGCGGCCGGAGCCGGGAGAAGTAGGCGCCGCGTGTTGAGCGGTCATCCTGTCGGTGACGTGACGTGTCGGTGCGGGCCGGGATGCGGTCGGACCGCGGCCGGCGGCTTTGGGTTGGCGGCCGGATGGGCCAGGCGGCGGCTGGATGGGTGACTGATGGCAGCTGTGCGGGTGACTGACGGCATATATTACGCGCCGGGCGGGTTAAAGACTGATCTTCAATGCTATTTTCAACATTTGTCTGAATCCTTTCAACATTTCTGCGATTGGTTCTGAGGGACAGCATATAGATTCGTGGCTTATTAATTACCAAAATTAGTTTGCCATGTATGAAAAGAATCTTTGCTCCGCCAGGCGCTTTGCCTTTTTTAAAAATGTCAATCTGACATTATTTTTCTGTCCTACACTCCATTATTCAAGTAATTAAAAAATTAATATGAGCAGTGCTTTAAGGCACCTACATAGTTGTCTTGCCGGGATCATCGTGCTTTCAGCTGTCCTGGCAGGCTACGGCGCTTTTGCCCAGGCGCCGCATACGGTGCGGGGAATTGTGTTCGATTCGCAGAAAAACCCGGTTGAGGGGGCGTCGGTCATGGTGAAGGCGACGACGACCGCGACGCGGACGGATGGGACCGGGCGGTTCTCCATTCTGGTGCCGGCGGACAAACATATTCTTGTCATCAGCCATATTGGAAAGGCTATTCAGGAGGTCAGTGTTCATAAGGACGGGTATATATCCGTCTCGATGAAAGACAGTACCGCTACGCTGGATGATGTGGTCATTGTAGGATATGGCCGGCAGAAGAAGGAGAGTGTTGTGGGTGCAATAGCGCAGGTGAAGGGTGACGTGCTGGAAAAACGGGTGGCGTGTCGAGTCTGGGTGCTGCTCTGACGGGGAATTTGCCGGGAGTTATTACGGTAGCGACACAGGGTACGCCCGGCGCGGAGGACCCGAAAATCTACATCCGGGGCCAGAGTACATGGAATAACAGCGATCCGTTGGTTCTGGTGGATGGTATCGAGCGACCGATGAGCAGCGTGGATATCGGTTCGGTGGAGAATATCTCGGTATTGAAAGACGCCTCTGCTACGGCGGTGTTCGGTGTAAAGGGTGCGAACGGCGTCATCCTGATCACTACCAAACGGGGTAAAGAGGGGAAGGCCGATATCCGGCTGACGGCCAATTCGACGATGAAGCTGCCTTCAAAGCTGGAGAGCAAGTACGATTCCTATGATGCGCTGCGGGTAAGGGATATGGCTATCGAGAACGAGCTGGGGGTATCGCCGTCGTCATGGGGCAAATATGTTCCTTTTGCCGAACTGGAAAAGTATCGTCATCCCGCCAATCAGGCGGAGGCCGAGAGGTATCCCAATGTCGACTGGCAGGACCAGATAGTGAAGAAATTCACGATGTCGTACAATGCCAATCTGAATATTTCCGGAGGCAATAAGTTCGTCAAGTATTTTTCTTCGGTGGATTTTTTACATGAGGGAGATATCATCAAGAAGATCGATAACAACAAGTCCTATAAGCCGGGATATGGATTTGACCGGATCAATGCCGGGACGAATCTGGATTTTACCCTTACCAAATCGACTACCCTTACGACTAACCTTTCGGGCTCATACGGTGTGAAGCAGGATGCGTGGGGTCAGGACAGCTGGGAATACAGGATCTGGCAGAGCATTTATAGCAATGCGCCCGATATTTATTATCCGCGTTATGACGATGGGGGGTGGGGATATTTCCCGGCCGAGCAGGTATCCACGATCAACTCTGCCGCGACGATGGGTAATAACGGGGTCCGGAAGACGACTACGACGAGAATCAACACGGATTTTACGCTTAGGCAGGACCTCGGCGCTATTCTCAAAGGACTGGCGGCAAAGGCCACGCTGTCTTTCGACAATGCCTTTGTAACGCAGGGGGATCTATGACAACGGGAACATCCAGCAGGAGTATATCGATCCTGTTACGGGGGATACGACCTACAGTCAATACCTGGGGACGAACCAGTTCAACTGGATACCCTACAGGTGGACGCCTACGCCGGATACGGTGCAGAACGGATCGACCTATCGCAAGATGTTCTACCAGGTGCAGGTGGACTATGCGAGGAAGTTCGGCAAGCACGATCTGACTGCGATGGGGCTGTTCAGCCGGGACCGGTATGCGACGGGCAGTGAGTTCGAGCATTTCCGGGAGGACTGGGTGAGCAGGGTTACCTATAATTATGATCAGCGATATTTCGCCGAGTTCAACGGCGCGTATAATGGTTCGGAGAAGTTCGGGCCCAACTACCGGTTTGCCTTTTTCCATCGGCCGCTGCGGGCTGGCTGATCAGCAATGAGAATTTCATGAAGGATGTGACTTTTGTGAATGTGCTGAAGCTGCGGGGTTCCTATGGAAAGGTAGGTAATGACAATATCACGAACCGGTGGCTGTATATGACGACCTGGACGTACGGCGGGAACACTCCGCTGGGCGCTTCTTCGGGACAGAACAGTCCGTATACGTGGTGGTCGGAAGCGCATACCAATGTGGGTAATCCGGATATTCACTGGGAGACCGTGACCAAGAAGGACCTGGGGCTCGACTTTACGTTGCTGAATGGGTTGGTGTCGGGAACGGCCGACGTGTTCAGCGACTACCGGACCGATATTTTACTGAATGGAGCGAGTCGTGCGGTGCCTTCTTATTTTGGGGTGCAGCCTGCCACGGCCAATCTGGGGAAGGTGCGGAATAAGGGGTATGAGGTAGAGCTCCGTCTCAACAAGCGGGTGTCGAAGAATTTGCGTGTGTGGGCGAATGTGAACATGTCGCACTCGAAAGATAAGATCGTCGATGCGGATGATCCGCAGTTGCTAGACGATTACCTCAAGAAAGCCGGAAAGCAGATCGGTCAGGCCTATTCCTATGTGAGCAGCGGGTATTATAATACGTGGGACCAGGTATACGGGAGCACGCAGCTGAACACGTACGACAATCAGAAACTGCCGGGCAATCTGAATATGATCGACTACAATGGGGACGGTGTGGTGGATAACAAAGACGTAGTGCCGGCCGGCTATCCGGAGCGTCCGCAGAATACCTATAACGCCACGATCGGCGCGGAATGGAAAGGGTTTAGCCTTTTCGTGCAGTTCTACGGTGTCAGCAACGCGAACAGGTATCTGCAACTGGTCAGTTTTGGCGGCCAGTATCATTACGACAACGTTTACAAGCAGGGGGCATACTGGTCTCCGCAGAATACGAACGCCGCGGTGCCGGTACCGCGTTATGCGAGTGTGATGCCTTATTACGGCACTACTTATTTGTATGACGGCTCCTATATCCGGCTGAAGAACGCCGAGTTCGCCTACACCTTCAATGCGGCCCGAGTGCGCAGGGTCGGGATCAATGGATTAAGGGTATACCTGAACGGCGACAATCTTTTGCTGTGGACGAAGATGCCCGATGACCGTGAAGTGAGTCAGGGGGCGGCCACGGCATATCCTACTATCAGACGTGTCAACCTTGGTTGTAATATAACCTTTTAAAGTAAGCCATATGAAATTGTATGCAAATATCATCGTAGTCGGCCTGGCTGTATGTTCGATCGCGGGGCTGACCGGGTGCAAGAAATATCTTAACAGGGCTCCGGGCGCCGACGTTTCGCCTACCGATGCCTTTATCAATTTTACCAATTTTCAGGGATTTACGGAGGAGCTGTATAGCGCCGAACCGGAATATACGAGCAAGACCTGGGCCTGTGACTGGATACTGGGGGATGAGATCATTCACAAAACGGGTGTCACCTGGCTGAATGAACAGTTCGATAACGGGGACAGCTGGTCGTGGACGACGGCCGAATGGATCTCATGGCTGGACGGTCAGGGCTATGTCACGGATCCTACGACGGCCTTTGGCAAGGGATTGTGGCCGAACGCGTGGTATGGGATCCATAAGGCGAATCTGGGTCTTGCGAATATGGATAAGCTGAACGGCACGCAGGAGGAAAAAGACCTGATCAAGGGGCAGCTGCTTTTCTTCCGGGCACTGGTATCATTTCGAGCTGATGACGTACTGGGGAGGTCTTCCTTATATCGATACGGTGTTGTCGTCGTCCGGTAAGCTGACGCTGCCGCGTCTGTCGGCGCAGGCAATGGCGGACAAGATCGGTAAGGACCTCCGGGAGGCTGCGGACCTGCTGCCTGTGGATTGGGACAATACCGATGCGGGCAAGACGACGCTCGGAAAGAACCAGCTGAGGATCACGAAAGTCACGGCGCTGGGCTATCTGGGTAAAGACTATCTGTATGCGGGTAGTCCGCTGTGGAACCGCAGTTCGACGGGCAATACTACTTTCGATGCCAATTATTGTAAAAAGGCGGCGGACGCGTTTGCCGAGCTATTGCAGCTGGTCGACAGCAAACAGACGTGGGTCAGGCTGGTTGACTTCTCTCATTATAGTGATCTGTTCTATTCCAACGGGGGCAGTTTTATCCCTGGTTATCCCGAATCGATCTTCGAGAATCCGGTATACAGCTCGTGGTTCCAGGGTTGTCCCCGGGGGCCGAGTTCCATCTTCGGCGAGGAGAATGTCGGCGCCGGTTATGCGTCTCCGAATGCGCGGTTCGTGCAGAATTACGGGATGGCCAATGGTCTTCCGATCACCGATGCTGCGTCGGGATATGATCCTGCCAATCCCTGGGTTGGGCGGGATCCGAGGTTCTACCATGATATCGTCATCGACAAGGACCAGATCATCAAGGGTTCTGCGCCTGCGGACAAGGAGAAATACCGCTATGCGAATTTGTCCAACACGGGGTATAGCCGGGATAACACGTCTATCGGCCGTACCGGGTATTTGTTGCGCAAGCTGACGCCGATGACGGCGAATAATATCGACAATTACCCGAACAACTATATGCACTTGTCGTATATGCGGCTGGCGGATGTGTATCTGATGTATGCGGAAGCGGTATTGCAGGGGTATGGATCGGCGACGAGCAACGGGCCCAATTATATGACCCCGGTGGCTGCCGTGAATAAGATCCGCGAAAGGGCCGGAGCCGGGGATGTCGGTGCGGCATATGTCGGCGACAAGGATAAGTTCATGGGTGAGATCATCCGGGAGCGTGCCGTGGAGCTGGGTTTCGAGGAGGAGTTCCGGTATAACGATCTGCGTCGCTGGCTGCTGGCTTCGCAGACGCAGTACAGGGAGAAGACGGCCATCGATTTCGACCGCGATGGGTCTGGAAAGCCGATCAATATCAGGGAGCAGTTGCTCATAACGAGGAAGTTCGACGACAAGAATTACTGGCTGCCGCTGAAGGTGAGCGATGTGAACTTGTATGTGTCGTTTCCGCAAAATCCAGGTTATTAAACTTGCAAAATGAGAAAAATGAAGAGCAATATATTGTTGTTAAAATTATTTTTTCTGGGGTCGGGGCTTATGGCTGTGCTGATAACGGCCGCGCAGACCCTGCCTTACAGAGGCGCCACGAATTTGGGCGCGGATTCCGTCGTACATCTGGCGTACCGGGAGGCCAGATTGAAAGATCTGCCGGGGGGCGTGTCCGTGCTGAACCCGCCGCAATATTTGGACAGGAATTATGGTACGAATGCGCTGGAGGGGATCGATGCGCTGGTTGCAGGTAATAATTTGTGGAATGTCGGAGGGGGCTGGTGCTGGTGGACGGAGAGCCGCGTTCGCTGAACGATGTGACGACGAATGAGATCGAGCAGATCAGTTTTCTTAAGGGCGCCAATGCGGTTGTGTTGTATGGCGCGCGTGCGGCGAACGGGGTGATCCTGATCACTACCAAGCGGGGAAGGGCAGGCGTCCATGGGAGCAGTGTGCGTGTCAATTCCGGTATCAGTGTGCCCAAGTCGTATCCGTCGTACCTGAATGCGGCCGATTATATGTCCTGGTATAACCAGGCGAGTCTGAACGATGGGCTACCGGCTCCTTATGCGGATTCGACGATCAGGCATTTTGCGGCGCATTCGAATCCGTACCGTTATCCGGATGTCAACTATTTTTCGTCGGACTATTTGCGAAAGCTGTTCAAGACCTATTCTGCCAATGCGGAGTTTACCAGCGGAACGGAGCGGGCGCGCTTTTATGCGCTTGCCGGCTTTCAGAGCCAGAATTCCCTCCTGAATTTTGGCACGGGCAGCGGTGAGCACAGCAACCGGCTGAATCTTCGCGGCAATATCGACCTGAAGCTGAACAATTATATCAGTACGTATGTGAACGTGTCGACGGTGTTCTCGAATAACCGTCATGTGCTGGGAAGTTACTGGACGATGGCAGACAGTCTGCAGCCGCAGCGGTATTCTCCGCTGATCCCGATCGGTCTGGTTTCTCCGGGCTCGGCCGCGAAGGCGACGGCTGATGGGGGCCGCAATATCATCGGGGGAGGTATCTGCTGGGCGGAACGCAGCAGTATCTGACCAATCCCATCGCGGACGTATATGCAGCGGGATATGATAATTTCACCAGCCGTCAGTTCCAGTATACGAACGGGCTGGACGTCGATCTCCGGAATCTCTTGAGTGGTCTGACCTTTCACGGGCAGATGACCGTCGACTATTCCAATAACTACGATGAGTCGGTTAACAACGCGTATGCAGTTTATGAACCGGTGTGGGGTGGTCCGACTGGGGACTCTATAGTCAAGCTGAACAAGTATAACAAGGACAGCAAGCCGGGTACTCAAAATCTGGGCAATACTTTCAGCAGCCAGGTGATCGACTTCAGCGGGCATTTCGATTATGCCAGGAGTTATCAGGAGAAGCATAATGTTTCGGCGATGCTGGTAGTGGACGCGCTCCGCGCCCGCCAGTCGAGGGATTTTCAGTACAGGACGAATGCGAATCTGGGTTTGCAGCTGGGATATAACTATGATCACCGGTATTATGCCGATTTCAGCGGCGCGCTGGTCAATTCGACCAAACTGCCTGCCAGTACCCGTGTGGGATTTTCTCCCACGGCCAGTCTGGGCTGGGTGCTCAGCGAGGAGGACTTCCTTAAATCTGTGAGCTGGGTGGACCGGCTGAAGCCGACTGCGTCCGGCGGGATAGTGAATACCGACCTGGATTTTGGCAGCTATTATATGTACGCTGCGGTGTATTCTCCTACGGCGTATTATTCGTGGTCGGACGGCACTTTTGTCAACCAGGCGACTACGATCTCGCGCGGCGCGAACCCGAACCTGACCTATGCGAAGCGTCGTGAGGCCGAGTTAAGCATTGAAGGGTCTTTCTTTAAAAAGAAAGTCGATCTGCTGGGTACGGTGTTCTATATCAAAAAGGATGGCATGCCGGTGCAGGTGTACAGTCAGTATCCGGGATATTTCTTCACCGGGTATCCGCCGACTTCGTTCGTCCCGTACAGTAATTTCCAGGCGAACCGTTACAGCGGGTTCGACCTGCAGGTGAATTTTCATCAGGATCTGGGTCGTGTCGCCCTGAAGATAGGTGCGGCGGTGACCTATGTACGTACGCTGGCGCTGAAGCGCGACGAACTCTTTGCGGATAGTTACCGGAACAGAGCGGGTAAACCGGTGGATGCGGTGTTCGGTCTGCAGAGTCAGGGGTTGTTCGCCGATCAGAATGATATCGATAAGCATGCGGCGCAAAAGTTCGGGATCGTGCGGCCCGGGGACATCAAATACAAGGACCAGAATGGTGACGGCGTGATCGATGAGCGGGACGAGGTGAAGTTGGGTCAGATGAGCAGTCCGCTGACCGGTGGTGTCAATATCACGGCGCAGTGGAAGGGTTTTTCGCTGTTCGTGCTGAGTACGGCGTCTTTTGGGGGAACGGGCATGAAGTCGGGCAGCTATTACTGGGTAGCGGGATCGGAGAAATATTCTTCGATGGTGCGCAACAGCTGGACGGAGAATACGAAGGCCACGGCGAGGTATCCGCGGCTGACGACCTCGGGCGGCGTGAATAACTACCGGAGTTCGGATTACTGGACCTACAGCACGAATCGTGTCAACCTGAGCAAGGTGCAGCTGACCTATTCGTTTACCGGAAAATTCCTTGAGAAGTCTTTTGTGAAGGGGCTGAATATCTATGTCAGTGGCAATGATCTGCTAACGATCGCAAAGAACAGGGATCTGATGGAGCTGAATATCGGCACCGTTCCGCAGGTGAGATTTTATAACCTGGGTATCAAGGGGGATTTTTAACGTGAACCAACACAATAATGCTTAATATGAAAAGAGGTTTAATTTATATCATTGCGGCGCTGGTTGTATTTTCCGGATGCAGGAAAATATTGTCTCCTGCCGATGAGAATAACCGGGGTCTGAGTGATATCTATAATAATGCCGCGTTTGCGGAGGGGCTTGTCCTCAACGGATATGTGCGGCTGCCGCTGGGCAGTTATACGATGAATGACGTCGCGACCGATGATGCGGTTTCGAACGATCCGAATAATGGTTACCGGCAGATGGCGACTGGGAAATGGTCTTCCATCAACAATCCTGTCGACCAGTATACGGGTGGGTTTGCCGCCATTCAGTATCTGAATATCCTTTTGGCGCAGGCCAATAAGGTGGTCTGGGCGACCACGGGCCAGTACACCAATGAGATGTTCAGGGACCGTATGATGGGCGAGGCTTATGGGCTGAGGGGACTGTTCATGTATTATCTGCTGCAGGCCCATGGCGGATGGTCGCCGGACGGCAAGCTGCTGGGGGTTCCCATCCTGACCGTCGCGCAGGACGGTAGTTCGGATTTCAAGATACCGAGGAACAGTTTTGCCGATTGTATAAAGCAGATCTACCATGATCTGGATTCCGCGGCGCTGCTGCTGCCGCTGGATTTTGAGAACATTGCGCAGCCGACGGATATCCCCGCGAAATATGCGAATAAGACGACGGTGGCCGACTACAACCGGGTATTCGGTGCGTATGACCGGCAGCGGGTGACCGCGCGTATCGTAAAGGGCATTCGGGCCAAGGTGTCGCTGCTTGCTGCGAGTCCGGCTTTCGGCCAGGGTTCGGGCGTTACCTGGGATAAGGCTGCGGATGACGCCGCATCGGTGCTGGATCTTATCGGAGGGGTATCGGGTATGGCGTCCAATGGGGATTACTGGTATGCGAGCAAGAATTCAGGGGAGATCAATGCGGTGTCTTCGGGTGTCAATCCCAAAGAGATACTCTGGAGGGCTAATGTGGGCGACGGCAACAATCTGGAGAAGGATAATTATCCGCCTACGCTGTACGGCAACGGACGAGTCAACCCGACGCAGAATCTGGTGGATGCCTTTCCGATGGCCAACGGTTATCCGATCACCGACCCGTCCAGCGGGTATGATCCGACTCATCCCTATACGAACCGCGACCCCCGGCTGGCGTTGTATATCGTCACGAACAGCAGTAAGATGGGGCCGTCGGGCGCGACCATTCTGACGCAGCCCGGATCGACCAATGACGGGCTGAATGCTATCTCCACGTCGACAAGGACGGGATATTACCTGCGGAAGCTGCTGCGGGAGGATGTCAATCTCAATCCGGCGAATATTAATACGCAGCGGCACTATGTTCCCTATATCCGTTATACCGAGCTGTTCCTTGCCTATGCCGAGGCCGCCAATGAGGCCTGGGGACCTGATGGGATGGGTTCGCATGCTTATTCCGCGCGTCAGATCGTCGCGGCCCTGCGGAAGCGTGCGGGTATCGCCCAGCCGGACAATTTCCTTGCGTCGGTGAGCAGCAAGGATGACATGCGGGCGCTGATCCACAATGAAAGGCGGCTGGAGCTGTGTTTCGAAGGGTTCCGGTTCTGGGATCTGCGGAGATGGAATGCGTCCATTACCGTGCCGGCGAATGGCGTGGTGATCAGCGGTGGCGCTTATACCTTTGGTCTGGTAGAGCCGAGGCAGTATGCAGACTACATGAATTATGGTCCGCTGCCTTATAACGATGTGCTGAAGGAGAACCTTGTGCAGAATAAGGGCTGGTAGTAATTGTTTACAACGTAAAATGAAAAGAATGAAAAAATTGATGTTTGGTGCAGCGGGTATTTTGTTGTTTGGGGCGTCCTGTTCCAACAAGACGCTGAGTTTTCCCGACTATAAATACACCACGGTCTATTTCCCGTATCAGTCGCCGGTGAGGACGCTGGACCTCGGAGACGATATCGTCGATAACAGTCTGGACAATAAGCATATGTTCACTATCGAGGCCACGATGGGCGGGGTGTACGAAAACAAAAAGGATGTTACGATCGGCGTATCGGTGGACACGTCTCTTTGCAGCAATCTAAGTTTTGGCGAGACGGGGAAGAAGGCGGTACTTATGCCTGCGGGTTATTATACGTTCCCGAAGGATATGTCGGTCACTATCCCTGCGGGGAGCGTGATGGGAGGGATCAGTGTTCAGCTGACGGATGCATTTTTTGCCGACCCCAGGTCGATCACGAATACTTTTGTGATCCCGTTGCGGATGAACTCTGTAAAAAATGCCGATTCGATCCTGAGCGGCAAGGGCGATAATGCGTCGGCCGATCCCCGGGTTGCGGGCAACTGGAATGTCGTTCCGAAGAATTATACGCTTTATGCGGTGAAGTATATCAATCCGTGGCATGGCAATTATCTGAGAAGGGGTGCGGAGGCGATAAAGGATAATGCGGGTGATACGACGATCATTTATCATACTTCGTATGTCGAGACCGATCAGGTGGTCAGTACGGGCACGTTGTCGCTGACGCTGGATTCGTTGCTGCTGAACGGGAAGACGAGGGCGAATGTGGATATGCCTTTTCAGTTGCTGATGTCTTTTGACGGGAGCGGCAATTGTACTGTGAACGGGCCTGCGTCCGCGTCCTACACTGTTAGCGGCGGCGGTGCTTTTGTGAAGGGCGGTGATTCGTGGGGTGGTCAGAAAAGGGATGTTCTGCATTTGAAGTACACGGTGGATTTCGGAACGTCGAAGCATAGCTTTACGGATACGCTGGTCATGCGGGATCGTGGGATCAAGTTCGAGACGTTCACGCCGGCGGTGAACTGACCGGATTGACCGGTTTGCGGAAAAATAGTGTTGTTAGCAAGGCCGTCCTTTTGCAGGACGGCCTTGCTGTTATCGGGAGACGAGGGGTGTTACGGGAAAGCCGTAGTGTTCAGGGAGAAGATCAGGAAATTTGTTTGTTATTATATCTGTAAGCGGTTGGGGAGAGGTGGAATTGTTTGTAGAAGGCTTTTCCGAAATTGCTGCGGGAGTGAAAACCGACCATTGCGGCTACTTCGGCGATGGTGCGGTCGGTGCGGGTGATCATTTCGGCGGCTTTTTTGATGCGGGCGGTATTGATGAGCTCGAGGGGGGAGGCGGTGGACATTGCTTTTAGCTTCCGGTAAAGGTGGGGCGGCTCATGTTCATGAGCCGGGCGAGGAGGTCGATGTTAAGATCCGCATTATAGAGGTTTTCCGAGATCAGGTGATCGAGCCGGTGTGAAAAGGACGCGTCTGCGGCCGGGTCGGTGGCAGGGGTTGGGTCGGGGAGGGGCTGGGTCAGATATTCTTTGATCAGCGCCCGGTTGCGGTCGAGATTTCTGAGTTGTGCCAGCAAATGGGTCCTCGAATAGGGTTTCTCGAGGAGGGCATCTGCGCCTGCGTCGAGGCATTGGATCCGGAGCCGGATGTTGGACGCTGAAAAAAGGAGGATGACCGGAATATGCCCGAATTGTCTGGAGGCTTTTAATTGGGAGCAGAGAAGGGTCGCTTCTCCGGGGAAAGATTCGATGTCGATGATGATCGCCCCGGTCTGCTGCATTTCGAGAACCTTATAGATATGTGGGATGCTGGGGACCAGGTAGGCGGAAAAAGTGCCCTTGAGGTAGCTGGCCAGCCGTTGTTGTTCGCCTGGGTTGCGGACAGCAGCCATTATACTGGAAGCTTGCTGCGGTGGGCGGCCGGCAGACGGGGTGGGCTGGAGGCGGAGTGGCTGGATGGCAATCATTGGCGAAGCAAGTTGAGCCGGCTTCTACCGGTCGATACAAATGTATAGGGCTCAACAAATTAAAAGGGTCCATTTTGATAATATTTATAGCACAAATGTTCAGATTTGGCCTTTTTTCGAGTAATTTGGGTCACTACTTTGTCAAATGTGGCCTAAGATCGTAATAGTATACCTGCTTGTCTCGGGGGTGGGAGGGGTTGCTGTCGGACAGTCGGCACCGGTAAAATTTACGTCCCTTGGAACAAGGGACGGTCTTTCGGCCAATTCGGTCAATGCCATTCTTAAGGACCGGTATGGCTGGATGTGGTTTGCCACGAATGACGGGCTCAACCGGTTCGACGGAACCAATTTTACTGTATACAGGCATAAGGCTGGGGACAGCACCAGTCTTCGGGCGAATGAGATACTTGCCCTTTATGAAGACCGGGCGGGGAATCTTTGGGTAGGTACCAGCGGTGGTGCGCTGAGCCTTTATGACCGAAAGCGGGATGCTTTTATCAATTTTCCTTCTACAGGGGGTGCGAATGCTTTTTTGCCCAGTGCTTTAGTAAGAAGTATTTCCAGCGACAACAGCGGAAGAATTTGGATAGCGCAGTATGAGGCGCCGTATGTACTGGATCCGGAAACGGGTCATATTGAACGGCTCGATTTGTCGGGCTTTTCGGCCAGTCCGTCGGAAAAGGTCAGTCTTTATTGCGTATTTGGCGACAGCAAGCGTCGGATGTGGGTTGGTACGGACCATGGTCTTTTCCTGTATCGGGGAGATGGGCGTGGGTTCCGGCAGTTCAGGCACGTTTCGTCCGACCCCAGCAGCCTTGCCGGGGACGCTGCACAGGCTCTCGCGGAAGACAGGATGGGGAATCTCTGGGTCGGCACCGATTCGGGGCTTTGCCGGCTGCGGGACGATGGGAGCGGGTTTAACCGCTACCGGGCCGGGAGCTGGCGATGCGGTACTTGGCGGAGGGGCGATCAACGCAATTGCTGCGGACAGGGAGGGGCTTCTTTGGGTTGGCACGATGCAGGGGCTGCATGTTCTTGACCCGCGAACCGGCAGAACGACGGTATACCGTCCGGAAAAGGATAATATTCACAGCATCGGGAGCCGGGCTATCCGGTGTGTCTTCATTGATAATCAGGGGATCTACTGGTTCGGCACATTCCGGACCGGGGTCAGCAAGTACGATAAGAACTTAAATCTTTTTAACGCCAAGTTGGGCGATGCTTTCCGGGAGTACGGTACCGAGACCACCGTTGTCAACTCATTTGAGGAGCGCCCGGATGGGAACCTTTGGTTGGGTACGGATGGGGGAGGCCTTTATAGCTACGACCGGAAGGCCGACCGGCTAACGCGGGTGCCGGTGGTCATCAATGGAAAACCAACCAGCCAGCTCGCTGTGCTGGCGTTGAAAAAGGCGGCAGACAATAAATTATATATCGGCACCTGGGGGAATGGTCTGGTCGTGGAGGATCTGGCAACGGGGAAGACCCGGCAGGTGTTGAAAGGTGATGGTTCGGGTGGTCTGAGCGCCAATGATATCTTTTGTCTGTCGGAGGACGGGGAGGGAAGGATCTGGGCGGGGACAAATGGGTCGGGTATCAATATTTTAAAGGGTGGAAAGGTCGTGGCCCGTCTGGTTCCCAATCCTGTGGCCGCGGGTGATGTGCGACTGCCAATCAACGGGTTTATCCGGGCGATGGCAGAAGATGCGGACAGGAGGATGTGGATAGGTACGCATGGCGGGGGATTGCGGTTTATGAAAAAGAGGGGAATCGTTTTAAGATATACGATCAGGATGACGGCGCGTTGCCAAGCAATAAGGTGCAGTCGATGTTACTGGACAGCAGGGGGCGTTTATGGATCGGCACCTATGGAGGGGGGCTGGTACGGTATGACAAGGCAAAGGACAGATGTATCGTCTATGACGAAAAGGATGGTCTTCAGAATACGAATGTGTATCAGATCGTTGAGGACAAGGCTGGACTTATCTGGGTGACGACGAATACCGGCGTCAGCAGTCTGGACCCTGCGACGGGTGTTTTTCGCAATTTTACTCCGTCCAACGGGCTGCAGAATAACAATTTTGTCCATCAGTCGGGTATACGTACATCGGACGGGGAGCTCTTTTTCGGTGGCCAGCAGGGCTTCAATTATTTTTATCCCGCGGGTCTTACGACCAACAGGAATGTGCCGCCCGTGGTACTGACCGATCTGAAGGTGGCTAACCGGTCGGTGGTCCCGGGAAAAGGTGCGCCTATTACCGAACAAATTTCGACGGCCCGCGATATCCATTTGAACTTCGGGCAGAATTTCGCGCTGAGTTATGGAGCGCTGGACTATACACTTCCGAAAGAGAACCGCTATGCCTATAAGCTGGAAGGTTTTGACAGGGACTGGAACTATGTCGGGACACAGAATACGGCATACTATACCAATCTGGACCCGGGCGAATATGTCTTCCGGGTGAAAGCCAGCAATAATGATGGCGTGTGGAGTACGACCGACAGCCAGGTCCGGATATTTGTAAGGCCGCCTGTCTGGAGAACGGTGTATGCATATATTTTGTATGTTTTGGCTGCCGGAGGGTTGTTGTTCTATAGCCGGCGACGGGGCTCGCCAGGGTAAGGCGGAAATTTGCGTTGGAGCAGGAGAAGCAGGAAGCGCTGAGGGTGCAGGAGCTGGACAAGCTGAAGCTGAAGTTCCTTACGAATTTGAGTCATGAGTTCAGGACGCCGATATCCCTGATCATGGGGCCGGTCGATCAGTTGCTGAGCGGTCAGAAAGATGGGAATTCGAACGACAAGCTGCAGCTGATCAGGAGAAATAGCAGGAGGCTGTTGAATCTGGTGAATCAGTTGCTGGACTTCCGGAAGATGGAGGAGCACGAGTTGAAGCTGCAGGTTTCCGCAGGGGAGTTTGTCGGGTTTTTCAGGGAGATCTGTCAGTCGTTTGGCGATCTTTCGGAACGGAAAAGTATTCGCCTGAAAGTGGAAACAACAATTGACCGGCTTTTTGTGAAGTTTGATAAAGATAAGGTGGAGCGAATACTTTTTAATTTACTGTCGAATGCGTTCAAATTCACGCCGGAGGGTGGAACGATAAGCGTGGTTCTCGACAGGGTGGAGGATGGAGAATGGATAGAAATCAGGGTGGGGGATACGGGTATCGGTATTCCCGCAGACAAGAAAGAGCTGATCTTTCAACGATTTTTTCAAAATGCAACGCCGGGTTCTATCGTCAATGCGGGTACGGGCATTGGGCTTTCCATCACCAGAGAGTTTGTGATGCTTCATGGGGGTATGATCTCGGTAGAAAGCGAAATTGATAAGGGGAGTGTGTTTACGGTTCGGCTGCCGCTGGCGCCTGCCGGTGGAGAGGAGGGGACGCCGGTGGTGGAGGGGCCGCTGGCGGCGGAGCGTTCGGGTATATCCGGGGAAGAGGCGGCAGTGGAAGGCCTTCCAAAGAAGGGCGCGTTGGGGAAGGCGACGGTATTGCTGGTGGAGGACAATGAGGATTTCAGGTTTTATCTGAAGGACAACCTGAAGGCTAGTTATACGGTGATCGAAGCGGCGAATGGGAATGAGGGGTGGAAAAAGCTCTGGCCAGTCACCCCAACCTGATCGTGAGCGATGTGAGCATGCCCTATATGGATGGTATCACCTTTACCCGGCGGCTAAAGGCGGACAAGCGGACGGCGCATATTCCGGTGATCCTGCTGACGGCGCTGACGGAGCAGGGGCAACAGCTGGCGGGATTGGAAACTGGTGCAATCGACTATATCACCAAGCCTTTTGATTTCGAACTGTTACTGGCGAAGATCCGGAATTTGCTGGGTCTGAGCCAGACGATGAGAACGACGTATACGAAACAGATCAGTGTCAGCCCGGCCTCCGGTGGAGAAACCGGGACGGAATCCCCGGATGAGAAGCTGATGCGGGACGCGGTGGCCTGTATCGAGGCCAATCTGGATAATCCGGAGCTGTCTGTCGAGTTCCTGAGCAAGCAACTGGTGATGAGCAGGACAACGCTGTATAGTAAAATGCTTGAACTGACGGGAGAAACCCCTGTGGAGTATATTCGCGGTGTCAAGTTGGAGAAGGCAAGCGTCCTGTTGCGGCAGAAAGACCTGACGATTTCCGAGATCGCTTATAAAGTAGGTTTTTCCAGCCCCAATTATTTTGCCCGTGCTTTCAAAGCAAAATACAAGATGCTTCCCTCGGAATACGCGCAACAATACCGTAAACAAGGGCAAAATGATGGTAACTAATCCTTTTAATAATTAACCCGTCCAGCGACCGTCGTATGGAAAATTCCAAAGAGATCACTATTTATGATATAGCAAGGAGTCTTGAGCTTCATCCCTCGACGGTGAGCAAGGCGCTGAGCGGGGATCCCGCCATCAGCAAGAAGACGAAGAAGAGGATACTGGAGACGGCTGCTGAAATGGGCTACCGTTCGAATCTTTTTGCGAGGAACCTGCGGCAGCAGAACTCGCTGACTATCGGGGTGATCGCCTATGAGCTGAACAGCAGTTTCACGACGCCGATGCTCTCCGGTATCGAAACGGTTGCGAATGAAGCGGGCTATGGGATCATCCTAACCGACTCTTCGCGGAGTTCACAGAAGGAGGCGGCCAACGCACAGAACCTTTTTCAGCGGCGTGTGGACGGGATGATCGTGGTGCTGGCGCCTGAAACGGATTCGTTCGAGCATTTCCGACCATTTATCGAGAGGAGAATTCCGATGATCTTTCTGGACACGGAGGCTCCCTTTCCCGAGAGCATGTCGGTCATGATCGACAATTTTCAGTGCGGCCTGATGGTGACCCGGCATTTGCTCGGGCAGGGCTGTCGCCGCATCGTTCATTTGACTCCGGATCATCAGCAAAGTATTTATGGCCAGCGGTACAAGGGTTATCGGGAGGCGTTGGAGGAACAGAACATTGTCTTTGAAGATGGCTTGCTTGTTGTTGCGGGGGGCAGTGAGGAGGCGAGTGAAAAGGCGGCAAAAAAATACTTTCGATGAAGCCGATGCCGGACGGGGTATTTGCCGGCAGTGATATGGCTGCTGCCGTCTGTATCCGGACCTTTCAGGAGCGGGGAGTGAGGGTCCCTCAGGATATTGCTGTTGTTGGGTTCAATAACGAAGTGGTCGGAAAATTGATAACGCCCAGTCTTACGACGGTAAACTATCCGGCAAGGGAAATGGGTGCTGCGGCGGCGGGCATGCTTGTCGACCATCTGAAAGGAACCGGCAAGATCGGGAGTATCAGCAGGCTGACCATCCGGGCGGACCTGATCGTCCGGCAGTCGTCGGTGAAGAAGGGGTGAGTTGGTTGTCTCAATCGTCTCAATATTGGCCATTATTGTCTCAATTTCTCCTGCCCTGGCTGCGCTCTGCGGCTAATCGGGTAATTTGTCTGTAATAAAAATGGAGTATATGCTTGTTTGCAGACGAATTAAGACGATCGGTGTGATTGTGCACCGTCTGGACAGCCATTTCACTACTTCCGCGTTGCAGGGCATCGAAAGCGTCACCGCGTCGCATGGATACGAAACTGTCATCACCCATTCACAGGAGGACAGCGTTATCGAGGTTGCGAATGCCGGGCTGTTGTTAAATCGTGGCGTCGACGGCATCATTGCATCGCTTTCGAGCCAGACAGAGAGCCTGAAACATTTTGATGCGTTCGCGGCGCAGGGCGTCCCGGTCGTGTTCTTTGACCGCGTTGCCCAAACGAACAGGGGCGATGTTGTGGTCATCGATAATTCACACTGCGGATATCTGGCGACAGAACATCTTATCCGGCAGGGTTGCAGACGTATTGCGATCGTGACTTCCAGTCTGGAGAGGAGTGTATACGCTCAACGTTTCACAGGCTTCAGGTCTGCCCTGCGCCAGTATAATATTCCATTCTCTCACGATCTGATGATCATTGGTGATATCGACAGCGAAGGCGGCGTCGAGGCCGCGATGCGGATACTTAGAATGGATCCCTTACCGGATGGCCTTTTCATTACCAGCGATCTGGTCGCGGCCGTTTGCATACGTACGCTGCAGGAGGCGGGTGTTCGGGTGCCTGAGGACATTGCTGTTGTCGGATTCAATAACGATCCGGTGGGCAGGCTGATCACGCCGAAGCTGACGACGATCGACTACAATGGGTTCGAGGTCGGGAAAGTAGCGGCTGTGAGCCTGCTCAATCAGCTGACTGGCGGGGAGCCCGGTCATAGCGGCCGGACGTCGGTGATACCTGCCGGGCTGATCGTTCGCGATTCTTCGTTGCGCGGCGGCAGGAGGGCGACTATTCCGTCCTGAATGGCGCGGCAGGAAGACCTTCCTTATTATATAGATTGGGGTTGACGGGGTCATCTGCCCAGGCATACCGGACATAGGCCGGCTGCTGGACTTCGTTGCTCCACACGACTATATTATTTCCCTCGATGATGGCCGTTGCGCGTACAAATCTTTTGTCCTTGCCGGCGATCTCAAAGCCGTCCGGTCTTTCCCCGTCGTTGGTGACGAGGCCTGAGCCGGTATGGTCGAAGGCGATGCGGATGCTGTCGCCCTCGGGGGATGCTCTTTGAAACAGGGGGCCCGTGGAAACGATATTTTCTCCGTAGGCGAGGTCTAGTGCTGCGAGCGCCAGGCGTGTGCCCACTTCTTTTTCCGGTCGGGGTGAATGTCGTTCCATTCGCCGAGGTCGATGGCGACGGCCATTGCTGTGTTGGGGACCGAGAGAGACCGGGCCTGGGCTTCGCGGAGTTCGGCCCACTGGCTTTCTGTCGGAGTATAGTGGTAGTCGCCGAATCCGGGCAACTGGACGAAGAGGAAGGGAAGGGCGCCTTCGTGCCATTTTTGGCGCCAGTCGGCGATCATTGCCGGCTGGAGGCGGGCGTATTGGGCGGCGTGTCCGGTGTTGCTTTCGCCCTGGTACCAGAGGAAGCCTTTGACCGTGTAGGGGATGATAGGGGCAAGCATGCCGTTGAACAGCGCGGCGGGTTGGTTTTGGGGAGAAAAGCCGGGATTGGTGCTGGTGGAGTTGACGGTGGTTCCCGGGAATTTTCGGGGGGAGAATACTTGTCCGACCTTGTATTGCCAGTAGCCTTTCAGGTCGACGGTGTCATCGCCGGCGAACAGGCAATAGGGTTTGTCGGGTACGAAGCCACCTTTACCTGAATTATTGGTCACGCGTATGACAAAAAGGTTTTTGCCGGCGTGGAGGAGACCTGGTGGAATGGAGTAGCGTCTTTGCGGATACATGTAGGTGGTGTTCCCTACCAGTCTGCCGTTGACGTAAAGCTGGTCGGCGTCTACGATGCGACCGAGGAAGACTCTGGCCGCAGATTGCAGCATTCTGGCGGGTATGTCGATCTCGCGGCGGTACCAGACCACTCCGTCGAGTCCGTTGACGCCCTGGTCTTCCCAGTAGCCGGGGATGCCGATGATCCGCCAGCCGACAGGGGTGTAGGCTGTGTCGTACCGGGGATGGGGGCCGGAGAGGCCGGCGTCGGGTGGTGATGGCCGGGAGATGCGGGTGAGTGGGGCGGCCCGTTTAGTGTATGCGCTTTCGTTGTTGCGTTTGATAATGCTGTCGAAGTTGGGAAAAGCTTTCAGGGCTTCTTCGCTGATCCAGGCTTCGATCGGGGAGCCGCCAACGCTGGCGTTGATGATGCCGATCGGGATATGTTGTTGCCGGTAGATCTCGCGGGCGAAGAACCAGGCGACGGCGGAAAATTCGCCGATGTTCTGACGGTCTGCGGATTTCCAGTATCCGGAGCTGAGGTCGGCTGCGGGGCCTTTCAGGCTGGGTTCGTTGGGTACCCAGAATTGTCTGATCTGCGGGTTGTCCGCCTGGGAGACTTCGCTGGCATAGCGGACGCTATGCAGGGCCATCTGGTGGACCATATTGGACTGGCCGCTGCAGAGCCAGACGTCGCCGGCAAGGATGTCGTGGAGGACGATCCTCGGTCTTGCCTTCGATCTCCATGGTGAAGGGGCCGCCGGCGGGGTTGGCTGGAGTTGAATACTCCATTTTCCGTCTGTGGCTGCGGTTGTGCGGTAGCGGTGGTTGTTGAATTTTATCCGAACGGTCTGACCTTTCGGGGCCCAGCCCCAGATGGAGATGCGTGTGTCCCGCTGGAGGACCATGCTGTCGCGGATGAGGCGTGGCAGGATGAGGGTGTCGCGGCGCTGCCGGAGGCGGTATCCGTCCTGGGCTGACAGTCTGAATGAGAGGATAAGAAGGCAGGCTAAAAAGAAGCTGGCGGTCGCGGTTGATAGATTCAGCTGGTTTACAATATTATAGGCGGTAAAGTCCTTTCGCATCGTATTCAAATTCCGGAATGAATTCCCAAAGCTAAAATTAATTTATTTCAATCGGTTGAAATTTTCAATAAAAGTTTTACATTTGAAATGTTGGTTTGACAATTAATGCCGTTCGGCGGCTGTCGGCTATCGGATGTTGCTTGCGATATGGGAGAAAATATGATTATAAATATTTATAAATCATTGTCTAATATTTTTTCATTCGTTCTCTTTTCTTTCTCCGCCATTTCAGGCAAGTCCATTCAACTATTACTGTTTCACGGCTACGCATTGGGGTTTAAATCTTTATTTTTTGCTAAAAACCCCTTATTTGTTGCAATCGAATGAAATATACCGACTCTAAAACACACTTTTATGCAATTTTACCAGGATCGACTGCTGTCATCGAAAAGAAGCACCGCCATTTGGTTAATGGTCGTGCTCTCCTTCTTATCAATTCCCGTCTTCGCACAAAACACCTTACGCGTTAAGGGGCACGTAGTAAACGAGGATGGTAAATCTGTTCCAAAGGCCTCCGTTACGGTAAAAGGCCAAAAGATGGGTGTTGCCTGTGACGAGGAAGGCAATTTTGTTATTTCAGCCCCTTCCAATGGGGTGCTGGGTTGTTTCGTCCGTGGGTTATGCGCCGACGGAGATCCCTGTGAAAAACCGCACTGATCTGACGCTGACGCTGAAGGTGGCGTCGAGTACGGTCAATGATGTCGTTGTCATCGGCTATGGTACGCAGCGGAAGAAGGACGTGACCGCGGCGGTTGCGACGATCAGCGGCGACAAGATGAATGAGGTGCCGGCGGTTGATATCTCGCGGGCGCTGCAGGGGCGGATCGCCGGGGTACAGATGACGCAGACCTCGTCGAAGCCGGGGGCCGGGATGCAGATCCGTATCCGGGGTACGCGGTCGCTGAATGCCACGAACGATCCGCTGATCGTGCTCGATGGTATTCCATTTATCGGGACGCTCAATGACATCAGTCCCAGCGAGATCAGGAGCGTAGATATTTTAAAGGACGCGTCTGCGACGGCCATTTATGGTTCGCGGGGTGCGAATGGCGTCATTCTGGTGACGACGAATAAGGGTGTGGCGGGGCAAAAGGCTCGTGTATCCTACAATGGGTATGCGGGGCTGAAAAAGATATGGGGTGAGTACCCGATGATGAACGGACCGGAATATGTGGCGCTGCGAAAGGCGAATAATGCCACTCCTGGTGCATCCATTCATTTAAATACGCTGGATGAGAATGACAGTGTAAACACCGACTGGCAGAAGTTGTTGTTCCAGAACGGCTATGTAACTAATCAGGACCTTGGGATCACGGGTGGTTCCGAGAAGGGCAACTATAGTGTCGGGTTCAATTATTTCAAAGATCAGGCGGTAATACCGATGCAGTATTACGAGCGGTATAGCGTGCGTACTTCCCTGGAGCAGCGGATCGGCAAGTTCTTCCGTGTCGGGTTGACCACCAATAATTATTATGTGAATAGCCATGACCAGAACCTCGGGCCCTATGCTACGCTGAATCTGACGCCGATCATCAATCCGCGCAACCCGGACGGGAGCTGGAAGTCTATAGTCAATATGAACACTACGGGACCCAATTGGGCGTACACGGCGCATGCGCTGAAAGGGTTGGGGGATAAATACATCGACCTTGACAGGGCCTACACGACGAATAACTCGGTCTATGGAGAGATAAGGATCCCCGGGGTAGAGGGGCTAAAGTACCGGATAAATCTCGGGCTGTATTTTCACCAGGACGACTATGGTACGTATACAGGAACGGGGGTATTCAGCGGGACGCCGACGGCTGCGTCGAGCGCCTCGGACTCCAATATGAAACAGGTCGACTATACGATCGAGCATATGCTGAGCTATGACCGGACCTTTGGCAAACACAGGATCAGTGCGGTGGGGTTGTATTCCGTGGAACAAAATACGAAATGGACTTCGAGTGCATCGGCCTCCCATTTGCCGTCCGATGCCTTCCAGTTCTATAATCTTTCATATGTTCTGGCGGATCAGAGCGGGATCGCCACGGTCGGCAACGGCACTTATGCGCAGTATGGACTGTTGTCGTATATGGGTCGTCTTATTTACTCCTACAATGACCGGTATATTCTGTCGGCGGCCTTCCGGTCGGATGCTTCGTCCGTGCTGGCACCCGGGCATCAGTATCATTCTTATCCGGCGATCTCTGTCGGATGGAATATGAAGAACGAGAACTTTTTGAGCAATGTCTCCTTTGTCGACGCGCTGAAGCTGCGGGTCGGTTATGGGGAGACGTCGAACCAGGCGATCAATCCCTATCAGACCCTGGGCGCGTTAAAGACGAGTCCCTATAATTTCGGTCCGTCCGGTTATGCGATGGGGTATTATGTTACCCAGCTGCCTAATCCGGCGCTCGGATGGGAATTCTCCAAGACCTGGAACTATGGAGCCGATTTCACGCTGCTGAAAAATCGCCTCAGCGGTACTATCGACTATTATACGGTCAATACGAGCAATGTACTGCTGAGCGTGGGTCTTCCGACGACTTCGGGGGTGAGCAGTTATACTGCGAATATCGGCGCTACGCAGAACAAGGGTATAGAGCTTTCGTTGAATGGCACCATCCTGGACAATTACAATGGATGGACCTGGGATGTCGGCGTCAACGTCTCGCGCAACAGGAACAAGCTGGTGAGCCTTTATTCGGGGCAGCCGTATGATAAGGGAAATATGTGGTTCCCCGGGCACCCGATCGACGTCATTTATGATTATAAGAAAACCGGCCTGATCAGCTATGCGGACAGCGCGAGCGGATATATGCAGGCGGCCTATCCGGGCGGGAATGTCGGAATGATCAAGGTAGCGTACAACAAGAATGATACGTCCCTGCATTTTACCAATGGCGTTCCGAACAGGAAGAACCAGGCGGGGACGGCTTTGAACAACGACGATCGCCAGATATATGATGTGCAGCCTGACTTTGAAGGGGCTTCAATACCCGGGTGGCCTATAAGGGGTTCGAGCTGGGCATTACGGGTATCTTCAAGAGCGGCGGACTGCTCGTCAGTTCCCTATACTCTGCAGCGGGGTATTTGAATAACCTGAATTCGAGGTCGGGGAACAACGTAAGGGTCGACTATTGGACGCCGACGAACAGTCATGCGAATGATTTCAACACGTTTGCCCCCGGCCGGGTGGCGTAGGCGGCGATAACCCCGCGTATGGCAGCACGCTCGGCTATTTCAGCGCCTCCTACCTGAAGATCCGCACGGTGACCCTGGGGTATAATTTCGACCAGAAATGGATGAAGGCTGCCGGCATCGAGCGGATGCGTATCTATTGTACGCTGGAGAATCCGTTTGTATTCTTCTCTCCTTATGAGAAGATGTCGCATATGGATCCGGAGACCAACTCCTATGGTGACCAGAATTCGGCTGTGACGTCGGTGGTTCCTCACCGGATCCTTACGATCGGCACCAATACGCCTTCGACCCGTAACTATCTGTTAGGCTTAAATGTAACGTTCTAAAAACGATCAATATGAAACGCAGACTTTCCAATATATTCGGAGGAGCGGCCCTGTCGGCCCTGGTCCTCGCGTCGGGATGTAAAAAAGTTTTGAATGAAACTCCGCGGGCTTCGTTCACCCCGCAGTATTTCCAGACCCAGAATGGCGCCCTTGGGGGGATAACGGCGCTGTATGCGCATTTGCGGAATATTTATGGTAACGCTTATTACTGGAATATGTGCCAGTGTGGAACGGATGAGACGACCTGGGGACAGAGTGGCGGCAGCGGGAGTAATTTCCAGGCGCAGGACTATTCTGTGCCGGGTGTTCATCCGACTCCGACCCTGAGCGATGCCGGACAGCTGTGGGGGAATACCTTCCCCTATATCAATACGGCCAGCGGTGTTATTCAATACGGGACCGCGGCGGGAGTTGCGCCTTCTTATATTGCGGAAGCGCAGTTCTTCCGGGCCTTCGACTATTTCCTGCTGGTGCAGACCTTTGGCGGCGTCCCGCTGGATCTCGGATCGGGCAGGCTGCAGTTCAATACCTCAACCATAAGGACTTCGGCCCGTGATTCGGTATCCATCGTGTATACAAAGGCGATATTCCCGGATCTCAACGCGGCGGTTGCTGCGCTGCCTTCCACGCGGAGGGTGATGGGAGCGGTGACCAAGCAGGTGGCCCAACTTTTCCTGGCCAAAGCCTATCTTACTTATGGATGGTGGCTGGAGAATCCCAACAGTATCCCTTCGTATCCGGTGGAGACGGGGAGTCCGAGGAAGGATCCGGACGGGCACGATCCGGCGTGGTACTATCAGCAGGCGTACAATATTGCGGTTAATGCGATCCAGAACCCGGGTGTTTACGGATTGCAGCCGACATTCTATGACGTCAATGTGGCCACGAACGACTACAATAATGAGTGTATGTTGTATTCCGACCATACGCAGCAGAATACGCAATACAATGTGAGCAGTCTTAGCTATGGGGCCGGCGGTACTCCTGACAACTGGTCCGGCTGGTTCCAGACCTGGTCTTATCCTTCGATCACGAGTTCGAGTTCGTCTTCTTCCTGGAGCTCTGTATATTCCGTGCAGCGTGCTTCCGAGCAGTGGGGTGGGCGTCCGTGGGTGAGGAATGCGCCGACGATCGAGGTGTTTACGAAGACCTTTGCCGACAAGACGAATGACGCGCGGTATGACGGCACTTTTACGACGGTGTACCGTTGCAATATGGTGGAGGCGGGTTTGCCTTATACGACTTTGTATAATGCCAACAATATGCCGATCCAGGAAGGGAGTCCCGTGCTGACCTTTTTGAATGACGACGTACCCGGGATCGACTATTCAAATGGTACGTATAAGAGCAGTGTAGGGGCCGGGGTATTGTCCGGCCGGGCTGACTTTGTCATCTCGCCGAGCGCATATAACAGAATTGTGTATCCCGGACTTTGGAAGCTGGGTCCTTATCGTACAGACAATAATGGCGGATTAGGGAATCCGAATGCGGGCAGCACGCGTCCATATACGGGCGTCAAGTTCTCGGAGCTTTATTTTATTGCGGCCGAAGCGGCTGTGAAGGGTGCGGCGACGCAGTCCGGGTTTGACGCGAGGTCGCTGATCAATGTGATCCGTGCGCGGGCCGGTAAGTGGAAGTACAGCAATGCGAACAGGGCGGCTATGGTGGCCGACTACAGCGCGGCGATGGTTGCGGCAACGCCGGCGACGATCACGGTGGGGTATATCCTTGCTGAGCGCTCAAGGGAGTACTATGGAGAAGGGTATCGTTTTTACGACCTGGTGAGGACGCAGCGGTTCGGGCAGGATAATCAGGAAGGCTATAATTACGCGACGTATACGATCGGCGGTATTGCCTATGGCAACCATACGCCGATCACGAACACCCGGACGATCACGCCTCAGCTGTATCTGCAGCCGATCCCGCAGGGGCAGATCGATGCCATGGCTACAAGTGACGCGGCGAAGAAGGCGTATCAGAATCCTGGATATTAAGGCTGTGAATATTCAACTATATGCGACAATTTATTCTCAGGGGCTTTGGACTGGCCTGTCTGTTGATGGCCGGTTCTATGCTGCGTGCCCAGCAGGGGGCGGAAGATTCGTCTTTGTTCTATAGCAGGGTGATGACCTATGCGAATCCGGTATTGCCGGGGGATCACCCCGATCCCACGCTGATCAGGGTGGGGAAGGATTTTTATCATTGCGGATCGAGTTTTCATTTCAATCCGTATCTGCCCGTATATCATAGCACGGATCTGGTTCACTGGGAGGTGATCAGCAGGGTGGTGCCGTCTTCGAGGGCGAGCTTTGTAACGGACAGGCCTTCGGCGGGTATCTGGCAGGGGGCGATAACCTACTTCTACGGCTCCTACTGGGTGTATTTCTCGGCCGGCGGGCAGTGGTTCAGCAAGGCATCCTCGCCGTATGGACCGTGGAGCGAGGCGGTGAAGGTAAAGACGAATTCCGCCACGGGCAATCTGGGATATGACAATTCGATCTTTGTGGATGATAACGGCAAGCCGTATATGGTGATCAAGAACATGCAGAAGGTCAACAGGCTGCAGGCATTGGGTCAGGATGGTCGGCTGACGGATACCGTTATCAACCTGGACTGGATAAATGCCGGCTTGCAGTATAGCTGGGCGGAGGGGCCGGTGATGTGTAAAAGGAACGGGTATTATTATTATTTCCCTGCCGGGGATGTTTCCGGGGGGCAGTATGTGTTGCGAACGAGGGAGCTGACCAGCGATTCGACCAAATGGGAGCGGCTGGGGGATTTCTTTAAGCCGGTGACCGATTCGAAGGTAGGTTTCAGGCGGCCGAATCATATTGCGGCTCCGCTGGAGCTCGCTGACGGAACCTGGTGGACGATCGGGCAGAGCTACGAAAAATATCCGGACGATGACTGGTCGGGCACGGGCCGGCAGACTTCTTTGTTCCCGGTGGTCTGGGAGGGTGACCGTCCGTGGGGCATGGCTCCTGTGACGACGCCGATCGGATTGCCGCGGTTGTCGAATTCGCGCATTTCGTGGCGGAGTGTCCAGGGCGACGAGTTCGATTCCGATAGTCTTGGACTTTGGTGGCATTTCCTCAACAGGATCGCGGCGCAGGAGTATTCGCTGAGCGCCCGGAAGGGCTGGATCCGGCTGACGCCTTCGGGCGACCGGGCACATGTTGTACAGAAGGAGACGGATCATTATTATGCCGCGGTGACGAGGGTGGAGGCGGATGCGGTGGATACTGCGGATAAGGCGGGGATATTGCTGACCAATGGCAATCAGCATGAGATCGTCCGCCTGTATACGGGATTCGATGATGGGAAGAAGATCATTTTAAAGATAGATGGACAGGAGCGAAGCGTGGCAGAATGATATGGGTCGGGAGGTTTGGCTAAAGCTGGTGAGGAACGGGCACGAGCTTATGGGTTATTGCAGTGGGGATGGAAAGGCCTGGAAGGCGGTTGGCGAGCCGGTGAGCGCGGTAGCCCTCGACAAGGCGCAGCCGGGGTTCAACTCCTGGGTAGGAACCAGCGTCGGGTTGTTTGCGGAGGGTCGGGCTGCGGATTTTGATCGTTTTGTCTGCAAGGACGGGTTTTCGCCTCTGCCGGCGATGGGGTACTCCAATTACTTTGGGGTCGAGACGGTGGATAAAGCGGTGACGAATACTTCTGTCAACGGGGGCTGGCTGATGATCTCGGGCGTTTACCTGGGCGGGGCGTCGGGGGTGTCGGTTGATGCTGTTGCGGCCCATGGGGGTAAGCTCGAGGTATGGATCGACGACCTGGAAAACGGCCGAAAGGTCGCCACTGTGAATTTGAAGGGCCGGACGAGCGATGGGGAGGAAACGGCGACGGCTGCATTGCTGAAGCCGGTGTCTGGCAGTCATGATGTTTTTGTCAGGTGGCCTGCGGGAATGAAGCAGACGATCTTTTTAAAGCATATCGTTTTTACCAAAAAGAAATAGAGCACCAATGAAAAAGCAACTCTTTTTTGGGCTGGTCCTGTTGATCCTGACAGGACTCGTCCAGGCCCAGTCTATTGAAAAGCATGGGCCTGTGGGTTTTGATTCTTTGCGTTCGGGTATCGATCACGGGCGGATCGATACAATCACCTATCCCTCAAAGACGGTAGGGACGAACCGGAGGGCGCTGGTGTATACGCCGCCGGGGTATTCGAAGAAGAAAAAGTATCCGGTGTTGTATCTGCTGCATGGTATCGGCGGGGATGAGAAAGAGTGGCTGAACGGGGGAAAGCCGCAGGTGATACTGGATAATCTTTATGCGGAGGGGAAGATCGAGCCGATGATCGTGGTGCTGCCGAACGGCAGGGCGATGAAGGACGACCGGGCCGTCGGAAATATTATGGATACGGCGAAGGTCAGGGCTTTTGCGACTTTTGAGCAGGACCTGCTGAACGATCTGATCCCTTATATCGAAAAGAAATGGCCGGTGCTTACCGATGCGGATCACCGGGCGATCGCCGGCTTGTCGATGGGCGGGGGGCAATCGCTGAATTTCGGGCTTGGCCATCTGGACAAGTTTGCGTGGGTGGGAGCGTTCTCGGCGGCGCCGAATACGAAGAGGCCGGAGGAGCTGGTGCCGGATCCGGCTGCGGCCCGCCGGCAGCTGAAGCTGCTGTGGATCTCCTGCGGGGCTTCCGATGGACTTATTACGTTCAGTCGCAGGACGCACGATTATCTGGTGGAAAAGGGTGTTCCGCATATTTATTATATCGAGCCGGGAGTGCATGATTTCAAGGTGTGGAAAGATGGCTTGTATCTGTACTCGCAGCTGCTGTTCAGGCCGGTCGATACGGCAAGGTTTCCTGCCTGGCTAAAGGCTTCGGTCGGTCAGCCGGCGACGACGAATATCCCGGGTGTGCCATATCCGCAGGTATTGCCGGACAACAGTGTGTTCTTTCGGGTAAAGGCTCCTGAAGCGCAGCGGGTGCAGATCGACCTGGTGCGCAAATACGATATGGCTAAAGACACCGGCGGGTACTGGGTCGTTAATACCGATCCGGTTGTCGAAGGGTTTCATTATTATTCGGTGCTGATCGACGGGGTGCCTGGGATCGATGTTTCCAGCCAGACCTTTTATGGCATGGGGCGTATGGCGAGCGGGATCGATATTCCGGACAGGGACGGTGCGTTTTATGAGGCCTGGCCGGTGCCGCACGGGCAGGTGAGGTCGGTCCATTATTATTCTCCGATCACCAGGGCCTGGAGGAGGGCGTTCGTTTATACACCTCCGGGATACGACGAGAGTCCCGACAAAAGGTATCCGGTGCTTTACCTGCAGCATGGGGCGGGGGAAGACGAGACGGGATGGAGCACGCAGGGGAAGATGGATTTTATTCTTGACAATCTGATTGCCGAGGGTAAGGCTGTCCCGATGCTGGTCGTGATGGACAGGGGCTATGCTACCGATCCGAGCGGGCGGGTGAAGGCTGCACCGGGCGGGTTGCCAGGCAGCAACAATAATATTTTTCCGGAGGTATTGGTCAGGGAAATTGTACCGATGATCGACAGTGCGTTCCGGACGATCGCGGACAAAGACCATCGCGCGATGGCGGGGCTTTCGATGGGCGGGTTCCAGACTTTCCAGACGACGATGACCAATCTTGATAAGTTTGCCTATATCGGCGGTTTTAGCGGGGCGACATTTCTGCAGGCGGGAACTCCTGTTACCGGGCTTTATAGTGGGGCCTGGGCGGATCCGGCTGGGTTCGCGCAGAAGGTGAAAGTACTTTATCTTAGTGTAGGGACGGCCGAGCCGGCGAGGATGCTGACGGGGATCAGGGGACTGCATGAAGCGCTGCAGCAGGCGGGCATCCGGCATGTTTACTATGAATCGCCGCGGACGGCTCACGAATGGCAGACCTGGCGCAGATCACTGAGACAATATGCAAGCCTGCTTTTTAAATAAGAATACATTTTCATGAAAAGTATATTGTTCGTTGTTAACGTTGTTTTGCTGACCGGTGTTGCCGCCGGTCCGGGTTCGAATTTGGTTGCGGCCAGGCCCCAGGGCCCCTGTGATATTTATGCTGAGGGCGGCAGTCCCTGCGTCGTTGCGCATAGCAGTACCAGGGCGTTGTATGCTTCGTATAACGGGCCGTTGTATCAGGTACTCCGGCAGTCGGATGGAAAAACGCTGGATATCGGTGTGGTAAAGGCCAGCGCCGGCGATCCCGGGGTATGCCGATGCGGCGGCCCAGGATGCGTTTTGCGCGAATACTGCCTGCTGGATCACGGTATTGTATGACCAGTCGGGTCACGGCAACCATCTGGTGCAGCCGCCTCATGGAGGTTTCAGCGGGCCGGCGATGGGTGGGTTCAACAATCTGCCGGTTGCGACTATGGCTCCGGTTACGCTGATGGGGCATAAGGTCTATGGCGTATTTATCGCACCGGGTATGGGTCTCCGGCAGAATGACGCCAAAGGGACCGCGGTGGACGATCAGGCGGAAGGGCAGTACTGGGTCATCAATGGCCACCATTTCAATAATGGATGCTGCTATGATTACGGGAACGCGGAGACCGATAGCCGGGATGACGGTGACGGTACGATGGAGACGACTTTTTTGGCAATACTACGCCCTGGTATCACGGGCAGGGGAATGGACCCTGGGTGATGACAGATCAGGAAAATAATCTGGTGGGTTGTGTCAACCCTTCTCCGAATGATAAATTCTGCCCGATGTTGCCGAGCGTGCCCTGGCGGTTCGTGACGGCTACGGCGGATGGTGAGCCGCATCACTGGAGGTCGATGGGTGGAGACGCCCAGCGCGGTGCGCTCGAGATCATGTACGATGGTTCCCGCGTGACCAATGACCGAAACAGCTATGACCCGATGCGCAAGCAGGGTGCGATCCTGCTGGGCAACGGGGGAGACAACAGTAACGGCTCGCAGGGGACCTTTTATGAAGGGGCTATGACTGCGGCCGGCACCTTCCCGACGAAGGAGGTCAATCAGAAGATACAGGCGAATGTGGTGGCTGCCAGGTATGATGTGCAGCGTCTGAGTCTGACTCCGGCCAGTGCGGTAAATATGCCGCCGGGACTGCAGACTTTTTCGCCGGGTTCCGCGCAGAACTGTACGGTGACGTTTGTCAATACTACCGGTGGCCCGGTAAGGGATGTGACGCTAAGCGTGGTTGCTCCCAGGGGCTGGAGATCGGAGGTATTGAATTCCGGTGTGGGGTCGAAGAAGTTTGCGGAAGAGATCGCGCCGGGGGCAACGGTGAGTGCAACCTTTAAGGTGAGTTCAGGGATGGAGGCTTATAACGGAGATCTGACTGGTTCTGTGACGTGGAAGGCCGGTGGGGCAGTCGTTTCGGAAACGACTGTAGAAAAGGTCCGGAATGTGAGCCCGGTTAAGATCAACGAGTTTCGCATTAGTGACGGGTCTGTAGAGAATCAGAGTAATTCTTTTGTTGAATTGTATAATGCCGGAGAGAAAGAAGTTGATCTTTCGAACTGGAGCTTTTTGCAGCATGCTACGCAGATGCCGGTATTCTCATCTTTGAAGATGGCTGTGGGGACGAAGCTTGCGGCTCATAGTTATTATTTGCTGGGTCTGGCGAATTCCGGATTGGTGGTGCCGGCGAAGAAGGGGTCGACTACTGTATTTGTGCGGAATATCAGCGGGATGTCGGCTGGTGATGAGGTCAGGATCGGGACGGGTTTGGCTGCGGAGAGCCGCCGGATCGTGAGTGTGAGTGCTTCGCCTGTTCAGCCCGGGGCGGCTCCGGGAAGTTTCGGACGTCCATTCGTGCCAGGTAGTCCTACTACGGTGTGGCAGCCGGTGCCGGATGGGCCGGTCATTACGATTGCGGCGGGAGCTACCAATATTCCTGTTGCAAGCATAGAAGGGTTTAAGGTTGGTGATAAGATGGCTATTGGTTACGGAGCAAAATATCCGGCGGTTGGTCTTGGGATTGAGAAATATGAGGTGGTTACGATCAAGGCTGTGGGTAAGCCGGGTACGCAGGCTTATCTGTCCGCGGATGCAAAGGCCGGCGCCACCAATATCAAGGTCTCTTCGGTGGCTAATATTTCCGTGGGGGATAAAATCAGACTTGATATCGACAGTAAGGGCCACGGAATAGAGACGGTGACGGTGACGAAGGTCGGGACGGCCTCCTCGCGTGGACCGGGGCGGGGCCCGTTTGCGGCCGGTGAGGATGTGGGGACTGGGCTTGAGCTTGCGGCGCCGCTGAAGTTCGATCATTCGGCGAATATTCCTTTTAGTGTGAGGGGAACCGGTATAGACTTTGAGCCGGCGACGGCCTTTGCGCACTCGAGTAATGAGCCTGTATTGCCGCTGGTGTTCAGTATTACGGTTGATCGTCCTTTGGCGAGTGACTGGGGGATTGACGAATCGGTGCGGGATGAGAAGGTGAAGAACGCGGGGTATCAGGGTGTAAGGAAGCCTGATCAGTGGTTTGGAGGTCCGGCACTGGCGGCGGGTGCGGGCTGTATGATGCTGAGGGATGCTCAGGGGAATATTGTCGATGGGCTGAACTACGGAGGGCTCGTGGATCCCTGGATGGCCGAAGGTTATCAGGCTGTTTCGGGAACTGGAGCGAATGGGAGTTATGCGCCTTCGCCCGGTATGGGGAGAGGGTTCAGGCCGGGAGGTTTTTCGGGAGAGCAGGCGGACAGGAGTGCCGGGCGTTTCCCGGATGGGGTCGACAACGATGACAACGGACATGATTTTTGTGCAGCATACGATGGCGCTCGCCCTGGCTTCTGCAGCGGGGGTGAATAATGTAAAGGTCACCAGTGTGACGAATTTCTCTATTGGACAGCCTTGTATAATTGGATCGGGTGCGAATGCCGAGACGGCGACAATCGCGGTTATTGGCGGGGCCGGTGGTACGACGATGGAAGGGGGTATAGACGCCGGTGTAACGGTTATTCCCGTTGGAAGTGCGGCTGGGTTCGAGGCTGGAGAGAAGATCTCTGTCGGCGGGGAAACTGTTGTGGTGGCGTCTGTTGTGGTGAGACGCCGGGGCGGCGGGAACCGTGGTCCCCAGGCGGATTCGATTGTAGTGACCGAACCACTGAAACAGGCGCATGCTGCGGGAACGGAGGTGTCAGGGGGTGGTGTAACTTTCGCCGCGCCTTTAACCCGTGCTCATGCGGGTGGTGCACCTATCGCCAGCAATGTTCCGACGCCTGGTGAACCTAATCAATATACCCGAAAATGATATTGAAATATATTGTGGGAGTACTGGCGGTTGTATCCAGCCCCGACAAACAGCTGAAAGTTGCGATAAGCGTTGTTGACGACAGGCCGTATTACTCGGTTAGTTATAAGGATAAGGTGATGCTTGAAAATTCGCCGCTGGGATTTGAATCGAATGAGGGGGATTTTACGACGGGCGTTCGAATGTTGGGAGACTCAGCGAGTACTATTGATAAGGATTATACGCAGGAGAAGATCAAGCGTTCCCAGGTGCATTATTCGGCGAACAGGCTGAGCTGTAGTTTCGAAAATGCTCAGAAAAGAAGGTTCGATATTGTCTTTCAGGTCAGCAATAATGACATCGCCTTCCGGTATGAACTGCCGGTATGGGGACAGCGAATGGCCTGTGTGGTCGGGAAAGAGGCTACTGGTTTTAGATTTCCTGCGGGTACAACGACTTTTCTTTCGCCGATGATGAATCCAATGACGGGGTTTGCGCGAACGGCGCCGAGCTATGAAAGTCTGTATGGCGCGGATCTCCCGATGGATACGGCAAATTTCAAGGATGGGGGTTTTGTATTTCCGGGGTTGTTCCGCGTTGGTTCGTCTGGTTGGGTATTGCTGTCGGAAACGGGGGTGAGCAGTCTCTACTGCGCCTCGCATCTTGGTGATTGCCGGAATGGCCGGACTTATACGGTCGATTATCCGGATAGCCGACAGAATAATGGATTTGGAGGCACGGGGGCGGCGATTGCCCTGCCCGGGGTGACGCCGTGGCGAACGATCACTGTAGGGGAGACGCTGAAACCAATTGTGGAAACTACTATTCCTTTTGACGTAGTCGAGCCGTTGTATGCGGCTTCGAAAGTTTTTACCTACGGACGGGCGACATGGAGCTGGATCGTCTGGCAGGACGCGAGCATGAATTATGAGGACCAGGTGAAATATATCGATCTGGCGGCGGCCATGGGTTATGAATATATTCTGATGGATGCGTTTTGGGATACGAATATTGGGAAGTCCAGGATGGCTGAGCTGGTGAAATATGCGGGTTCGAAAAAGGTGGGTGTGTTCTTATGGTATAATTCCAACGGGCCGGAGAACGACGCGCCGCAGGGCCGAGAAATAAGATGTATACGGCTATCGAGCGGAAGAAGGAAATGAAATGGTTGAAGAGTGTGGGAGTGCAAGGGTTGAAGGTGGATTTTTTTGGCGGGGACAAGCAGGAAACGATGCGGTTGTACGAGGAGATCTTGTCCGATGCCAATGACTATGGTCTGATGATCGATTTTCATGGTGCGACTTTGCCGCGCGGGTGGGAGCGGATGTATCCCAATTATGTCGGGAGTGAGGCGGTGGTCGCTTCTGAGATGCTGATCTTTTCGCAGGGGGTGAGGGAAAAGGAAGCATATAATGCCACGCTGCATCCTTTTATCCGTAATTCGGTGGGAAGTATGGAGTTCGGCGGGGTCCTGCTGAACAAATATTTGGTCAGGAGTAATGAAGGGCGCAACAAGCGGCTCACGACCGATGGCTTCGAGCTGGCTACTTCGGTATTGTATCAGAATCCTGTACAAATGTTCGGTCTTACACCCAATAATCTGACGGACGTGCCGGGTTTTGAGATCGATTTTATGAAGGAGGTTCCGACAACATGGGATGAAACTGTCTTTATCGACGGATATCCCGGAAAATATAGTGTGATTGCCCGTCGTCATGGTGACAGGTGGTATGTGGCGGGGGTGAATGCCATGAAGGAGCCTTTGAGGCTTCGGCTGCAGCTGCCCATGGTGGCTGGTAAGAAAATGTGGCTGTATGGGGATGACGTAAACGGTGTGGCCGTAAAAAAGGAACTGGCGGTGAAGGGGTCGGGAGAGGTTCCGGTGGATGTCCAGCCGAATGGAGGATTTGTATTGGTGCAGTAATTTAAATTTATTTTGATGAAGAAGTTGTCTGCTTTGGTTGCGGCGGCTGTGTTTTGCTGCGGGTATGTTCGTGCTCAGAATCCGCTGATCCATGACCAGTATACGGCCGATCCTTCGGCCCGGGTATTTGGCGATAGCATTTATGTGTATCCGTCCCATGATATTCACTGGGCGCCCGGCGTGGGGCGTCCGAATTGGTTTAACATGGAAGACTACCATGTCTTTTCTTCGCCGGATGGGGTGGCGTGGACAGATCACGGTATGGTGATCAGTCAGAAGACCGTACCCTGGGTGGACAGCAGCAGCTATAGCATGTGGGCTCCGGATTGTGTGTTCAGGAATGGCAAATACTATCTTTATTTTCCTTCCCGGCCAAAGGACACGTCTGCCGGGAAACATTTTGGGATCGGTGTGGCGATTGGCGATCATCCCGGAGGGCCTTTTGTTCCCCAGGCGGAACCGATCAGGGGCGTAGCGGGCATCGATCCGAATGTTTTTATCGACAAGAACGGGCAGGCTTATCTATACTGGGCCGAGGGGAATCTTTATGCAGCCAGGCTTCGGGAGGATATGCTGGGGCTGGCGTCTGAGCCGGTGGTGCTTTCTCAGCTGCCTGCAAAAGGATTGAAAGAGGGGCCGTGGGTATTTGAACGCAAGGGTGTTTATTATCTGACCTATCCTCATGTGGCCGCTAAGACGGAGCGCCTGGAGTATGCTGTTGGCGACAATCCGCTGGGGCCTTTCCAATTTAAAGGCGTGATCATGGACGAGTCGCCGACGGGATGCTGGACCAATCATCATTCTGTGGTTTCTTTTAAGGGGCAGTGGTATTTATTCTATCATCATAATGATCTTTCACCAGATTTTGACAAGAACAGGAGTATTCGGGCGGATAGTCTGTTTTTGAGGCGGATGGGAGTATCAGAAAGGTTGTGCCGACGTTGAGGGGAATTGGACTGACGCCGGCGGGTGGCCCGATCCAATTGGACAGGTATACGAGGATCGATGGGGCGAGGAGTGTTTTTTTAGACTCGTTGGAGCGGATTAAGGGATGGAAGGTCGTATTCGATGCGCCGGGTTCTTCTGTGCAGTACAATAGTGTCGATTTTGGAAAGACGCCGTGGAAATCGCTGACGGCGAAGGTAGCGTCATCTTCGGGTGGGGTTTTGGAGGTGCGTGCCGGGGCTTCGGTGATCGGCGAAGTGGATGTGCCTGCCGGTGGCGGGTGGCGGGTGGTTAGTGTTCCGTTGAAGGGGAAGGTTTCGGGGGTTAAGAATTTGTTGGTGGTTGGGAAGGCAGCGGGGTTGCAGGTCGACTGGATACGGTTCGATTCGACAAGTGGATAGCCATGTGGCGCGGAACCCTATTATCGATGCCGATGTACCGGATATGTCGATTATCCGTGTGGGTGATGTCTATTACATGAGCAGCACGACCATGCATATGAACCCGGGTGTGCCGATCATGAAGTCGACGGACATGGTCAACTGGAAATTGGTCAGCTATGCCTATGACGTGCTCGACGATGACGACCGGTTGAATCTGAACAATGGAAAGAGTGACTATGGGCGTGGTTCGTGGGCCAGTAGCCTTCGGTATCACAATGGACAGTATTATGTGAGTACTTTTTCCGGGACGACGGGGAAGACTTATATCTATACTACGGGAGATATCGAGAAAGGGCCGTGGAAGGGGGTGTCTTTCAAACCTTCTTTTCACGATCACTCGTTGTTTTTCGATGACGACGGAAAGGCTTATCTGGTCAACGGAAGCGGACGCATTATGCTGACGGAGCTGAACAACGATCTGTCGGGGATCCGTCCTGGGACGTCCCCGCAGCCGATCATCGAAAACGCCAGCGCCGTTGCCGGGCCGAATATCGGTCTTCCGGCAGAGGGGTCACAGCTGTTCAAGATCAATGAGAAGTATTATCTGTTTAATATCTCCTGGCCGAAGGGAGGGATGCGTACGGTGATCGTCCACCGGGCGGACAGGCTGACCGGGCCCCGGGAAGGGAGGGTTGCGCTGCAGGATAAGGGGGTTGCGCAGGGAGGATTGGTGAATACGCCTTCCGGCGAGTGGTATGCTTATCTTTTCAGGGATTATGGGTCGGTGGGCCGTGTACCTTACCTGGTGCCGGTGAGCTGGAGGGATGGGTGGCCGGTGCTGGGCGTCGATGGTAAGGTGCCGGATTCGCTGGAGTTGCCGGGCAGTCTGGGACTCGATCCGGGGATTGTGGCTTCGGATGAGTTTGACCGTCGCGCGGGTGAGCCGGCGCTGCCGCTGGTGTGGCAGCGGAATCATAATCCGGATGATAAGCATTGGTCGGTGTCTGCGCGTCGCGGCTGGCTGCGGCTGATGACGGGGCGGGTGGATACGAGTGTGTTGTTTGCGAGGAATATGCTGACGCAGCGGACTTTTGGGCCGGAGTGTTCGGGTTCGACCGCTATCGATGTTTCGCATATGAAGGATGGGGATTTTGCGGGGTTGATCCTGCTGCAGCGGCGGTATGGCTGGGTGGGTGTGAAAATGGTGGGTGGGGTTCGGTCGATCGTCATGGTCAATGAGGGCGTGGAGGCGGCGACCGTGCCGTTGGGTCAGCGTTTGGTGTATTTCAAGGCGGATTGTGATTTCTCTGACAAAAAGGATAAGGCGAAGTTTTATTATAGCCTGGATGGGAAGAGTTGGGTGTCTATCGGGACGGTGTTGCAGATGGCGTATACGCTGCCGCATTTTATGGGGTATCGGTTTGGGTTGTTTGATTATGCCACGAAGGAGGCTGGTGGGTATGTGGATTTTGACTGGTTCAGGGTGGGCAAGTGAGAATTTAAACATTTGTACTATAAATATCGCTAATTGGAGAGGCTTTGCGATGGTCGCGGGGATAGTTTTGTCTATGACAAATACAAAAAAATGAAAAGCCGATTCTACACTATTCTGATGGTTGCTGTTGCAACGTTTATGTACTCCCCGCGGGCGGTATGCCAGTTAACGGGCCTCCCTTCTTTAAAAACAGTTTTCAAAGACGATTTTCTGATCGGCGCCGCGCTGAATATGGCGCAGGTGGAGGAGCGGAATTCATCAATGACGGAGTTGATCGACCGTCAGTTCAGTACATTCACGCCGGAGAACAATATGAAGGCGGCGTTGATCCATCCGGGGTGGGACCGGTACAATTTTGAGCAGGCGGACGAGATCGTCAGTTTCGCCTCGAAACACCACATGAAGGTGAATGCGCATTGTCTGATCTGGCACAGTCAGCTGCCGGCGTTCATGCGTGGGATGCAGGATGCGGATAGTGTCCGTAAATATTTTACCGATCATATCGCGACCGTCGCGGGAAGGTATGACGGAAAGGTCTATTCGTGGGATGTGGTTAACGAAGCACTGAACGAGGATGGAACCTTGCGCAGGTCGGTATTCCAGCAAAAGCTGGGGGACGACTATATCGTAGAGGCATTCCGTCTGGCGCAGAAGGCGGCGCCTCATACCCAGTTGTACTATAACGACTATAACATCGAGCATGAGAAAAAGCGGGAAGGGGTGGTGGCGCTGGTGAAGAAGATACAGGCGGCGGGGTTCGAATCGATGGGATAGGGATACAGGGCCACTGGAGCGCGGGGCATGTGCCGATGGAGGATATCGAAAAAAGTATTCTCGAGTTCTCGGCGCTGGGTGTGAAGGTGATGTTTACCGAGCTGGACCTCTCCGTGCTGCCGAGTCCCGGGGGCACAATACGGCTGACGTGAACCAGCGTGCGGAATATGCGGACCAGCTGAATCCGTATGTGGGTGGGTTGCCGGACTCGGTGCAGACGCTGCTGGCTGATAGTTACTCGAAGTTGTTCCAATTGTTCATGAAATACCACGACAAGATCGGGCGGGTTACCTTTTGGGGCGTGGATGATGGTCAGTCCTGGTTGAATGGATTCCCTGTGCGCGGAAGGACTAACTATCCTCTTCTCTTTGACAGGCTGCTGCAAGCGAAACCCGCGTTTTATGCGGTAATCCAATCGGGAAAATGAAGAACATATTAACTACAATTGCTTGTTTTCTGGTCGCCTGTTGTGTGCGTGGCCAGGCGGTGGAATCTTTTGCTCTTTCGGAAGTGCGGCTGCTGGAGAGTCCTTTTTTGCGGGCGCAGGAGACGGATGCGAAATATATCCTCTCGCTGAATGAGGATCGTCTGCTGGCTCCTTTTCTGAAGGATGCGGGGTTGACTCCGCTGGCACCAAACTATGGCAACTGGGAAAGTCAGGGGCTGGATGGTCATATCGCGGGGCATTATTTGAGTGCTGTCGCCCAGCTGTATGCGGCGACGGGGGATACGGTATTCAGGGACCGTCTCGAGTACATGCTGGGTTGGCTGGAAAAATGTCAGGACAGGAATGGTAACGGCTATGTGGGCGGCATTCCTGATGGCAAGGCTTTGTGGGCGGCTATTGCGGCGGGAAAAGTCAGCGCGATCTGGAGCCGGTGGGCTCCCTGGTACGATTTGCACAAGCTGTATTCGGGACTGGCAGATGCGTGGTTGCTTACCGGTAACGAGCAGGCGAGGCGGATCTTTATTAGGCTGGCGGACTGGTGTGAGGGGCTGGTGTCCGGGTTGAGTGATGCTCAGATGCAGCAGATGCTGGGTAATGAGCATGGGGGGATGAATGAGGTATTTGCGAACTTGTCGGTGATCACCGGCGATAAAAAGTATCTGGCGCTTGCGCGGCGGTTCTCTCATCAGGCGATCCTAATGCCGTTGGAGCGTGGGGTGGATTCACTGACCGGGCTGCATGCCAATACGCAGATACCCAAGGTTACCGGATTTATGCGGATCGGGATGATCTCGGGGGACAGCAAGCTGGGAGCGGGCCGCCGAGGTTCTTTTGGACGGAGGTGACAGAGCGGCGCTCGGTGGTCTTCGGCGGGAACAGTGTAAGAGAGCATTTCAATCCGGTGGACGATTTCAGTCCTATGCTGGAGTCGAGGGAGGGACCGGAGACCTGCAACAGCTATAATATGCTGAAGCTTACAAGGCTGTTGTTCCTGTCTGACGCGCGCAGCGGTTATATGGATTATTATGAACGTACTTTATACAATCATATTCTTTTCTTCGCAGGACCCGAAAGGAGGGTTCGTCTATTTTACGCCGATCCGTCCGAATCATTACCGGGTGTACTCAACGGCGCAGGAATCTTTCTGGTGCTGTGTGGGTACGGGAATGGAAAATCATGGAAAGTATGGGGAGCTGATCTATGCGCATAGTGGCGATGCGCTGTATGTGAATTTATTTATTCCGTCGGTGGTCAACTGGCGGGAGAAGGGAGTGGTGTTGACGCAGAGGACTTCGTTTCCGTTTGCAGAGCGGACGAAGCTGGAAGTTTCGGTGAAGGGGGCCCGGCGGTTGGTCGTGAAATTGCGCCGGCCTTCGTGGCTGGGGGAGAGGAAATTGTTGCCGTTAATGGAAAGCCGGTAAAGGCTGTGGTTGGGAATGACGGGTATCTGGCGGTCGACAGGGTATGGAAGAATAAGGATGAGGTGGAGGTGAGCCTGCCGATGCGGACCATGGCGGAGGGGCTGCCTGACGGTAGTCATTGGGTGGCCTTTTTGAGGGGGGCCGATCGTCCTTGCTGCGCCAACCGGTACGGAAGATATGGCGGGGTTGTGGGCAGACAGCAGCAGGTGGGGGCATATCGCACGGGGAAAGTTGATGCCGCTGGATCAGGCGCCGATGCTGGCGATAGACGATCTCTCCACGGCGAAGCCGCCGGCCGGGGTAGTGCCCTTTTTCAGATCCATGAATCGCGCTATATTATGTACTGGCCGTATGCCCGGAAGGCGGACATCCCGAAGATCGAGGCTGCGCTGAAGAAAAGAGAGCAGGAGAAACTTCGTAAGGAGGCGGCGACAGTCGATATGGTATATCCGGGAGAGCAGCAGCCTGAGTCTGATCATGGATGGAAGGGCGAGAATACCGTTACGGGGTTTTTCCGGGAGCGGCATTACCGGTCGGCGAAGGGCTGGTTCAGCTATCGACTGGCCAATGCGGTCGGACAGGGGGCGGCGATCGGATTTACTTATTACGGGACGGATGGTCCGAAGCGGTTTGAGGTGCTGGTGAATGGGCAAAGCGTGGCCCGTGTTGAACTGACGGCGGGCGGGGAAAAGGAATTTAAAGACTATGAGATCGGGCTTCCGGAGGGACTGAAGTCTGCGACGGAACTTACTGTTGTTTTTCGGGCGGCGGATGGGTCTGCGGTACCGGGGATCTATGAGGTGAGGCTGCTAAGAAAATAAAAGAGGGGACGCTGCAATCGGTTTAAAAAAATATAAATAAATTAGATTTATGAAAAGGTGCTTGCTGTTTTTCTGCCTTTTTTCTTTTCAATGGCGGGTTTCTCGCAGGATAGCAATTTTTACGTCTACCTCTGTCTGGGGCAATCGAATATGGAAGGGAATGCGCGGTTCGAGGCGCAGGATACGTTGGTTGACAAGCGGTTTCAGGTGCTTGCGGCGGTCGACTGTTCTGATCTGGGGAGGGTAAAGGGGTCCTGGTATACTGCTGTTCCGCCGCTGTGTCGCTGCAGGACGGGGCTGACGCCGGCGGACTATTTTGGGAGGACGCTTGTCGCGCATCTTCCGGCAAATGTGCGGGTGGGGGTGATCAATGTGGCGGTTGGTGGATGTAAAATAGAGTTATTCGATACGGAAAAGTATGCCTCCTATATTTCATCGGCGCCGTCGTGGATGAAGAATACGGTAAAACAGTACGATGATGATCCGTATGGACGGCTGTTGGAAATGGCGAAGCTGGCGCAGCAGAAGGGGTGATCAAGGGAATCTTGCTGCATCAGGGGGAATCGAATACGGGTGACAGCCTATGGCCGGCGAAGGTGAAGGTAGTGTATGATCGGCTATTGGCCGATCTGCATCTGAATGCGGCTTCGGTGCCGCTGCTGGCGGGAGAGGTCGTGGGGGCGGATCAGCAGGGTAAGTGCGCCAGCATGAACCGCATCATTGCGACGCTGCCGCAGACGATACCGACTGCGCATGTTATTTCTTCGGAAGGCTGTTCGGCGGGGCCGGATCATCTGCATTTCGATGCGGCGGGGTACAGGGAATTGGGGACGAGGTACGGCAAGGAGATGCTTTCATTAATGGGAATCCACCTTTAAACAAAATACATATGCGTTCGAACTGTCTTCACAGACAGGGCTGGCTAAATGCCGGCCTGGGTGTCTGCTGCCTTTTGCTTTGTTTTGTTTCTTACGGGCAGCCGCTGGTCGTCAATGATTCGGGATATTTTGAAAAGCCTGGCGTTAACGTCATGGTATTTAGCAGTCAGTACAATGGGATGTTCTTCGACGAGAAGACGGCGGGCATCGAGCTGATCCATCACGGCGTGAGGACCTGTACGGGCGGCGCGGTCAGGCTGCAGAATACGCCGGAGCAAGTGGGATCTGATACCGGTGCTGGTCAGCAGGAAGGTGGACAAACCAAACGGGAGTATCGAGGCGGTGCTGAAATATACGGCGTATGATTTTGTGTCGAGGGTGGTGGTAACGGCGAAGGATAAGGGAGTGGAGATAAATGTGTATCTGGACCAGCCTGTTCCGGAGAAGTTGGCGGGGAATGCGGGGTTCAACCTCGAGTTCCTGCCTTCGGCGTATTTTGAGAAAAGCTATTATGCTGACGGGAAGCCGGGTGTGTTCCCTTTGTATCCTTCGAGTCCGACGCAGATCGCGCCGGCATCGCGGAAGATACCGCAGTTTGGAGGGCATACGACTTTCGACGATCGGGGGAGGAAGGAGTTCATCGTGCCTGGTCCGCTGGCAGCAGGGCATTCGATGGTGCTGGCGCCGGAGGACCCGGAGCGGGAGGTGAGTATCCGGTGTGCGGATGCGGAGCTGCAATTGTTCGACGGGCGTAACCTTGGGCAGAACGGGTGGTTTATCGTGCGCAGCCTGCTGCCCACAGGAAAGACGGGGAAAGTGCTCAGCTGGTATCTGGAGCCGAATGCGGTGGCGGGGTGGCGTCGTAAGCCTGTGATACAATTTTCCCAGGTGGGGTACAGGCCACAGCAGGAAAAGGTGGCGGTGATCGAGCTGGATAAGGCGGATGTAGCTGTGGGCGGTGCATCGCTGCATCGGGTGACGCCGGAGGGGAAGGATGTCGTGGCTCTGAAGGGTGATGTTCGGTCCTGGGGCCGGTGGCTGCGGTATAACTATGCGAAGTTTGATTTTTCTTCGGTGAAGGAGCCGGGGGTGTATTATATAGAATACGGTGGGCAGCGGACAAATTCCTTTAGCATTGGTGCGGATGTGTATGCCGGGATCTGGCACCCGACCCTTGATATCTGGTTCCCGGTGCAGATGGATCATATGGAAGTGAATGAGGCCTACCGGGTTTGGCATGGCGTTCCTTTTATGGATGATGCGCTGCAGGCGCCGGTGAATCACCAGCATTTTGACGGGTATAGCATGGGGGCGTCTACGCAGACGAAGTACAAGCCGTTGGAGCGGATCCCGGGTCTCGCCACGGGTGGGTGGTTCGACGCGGGTGATTTTGATATTCAGACGGGGTCGCATTGTGACGCGGTACTGGCGATGGTGGATGCCTGGGAGAAGTTCGGATTGCGGCGGGACGAGACCTTTGTGGACTATCCGACGCACTATGTCGACATCCATCGGCCGGATGGAATGCCCGATCTTTTGCAGCAGATCAAGCACGGGACGCTGAATATGGTGGCTCAGGTAAAAAACATCGGCCATCCGGTGCGGGGTATCGTTGTTCCCAATCTGCATCAGTATCATCATTTGGGGGATGCGGTGAATGAGACGGATAATCTGCCCTATAATGCTTCGTTGCGGCCTTATGAGACGGACGGGAAATCGAGTGGTACGATGGATGACCGCTGGGCGTTTACTGAAAGGAATGTTTTTCTCGATTATTATACGGCGGCGGCGCTGGCGGCGGCGAGCAGGGACGCTGAAGGGTTTTGATGACACGCTGGCTGAGCAGAGTCTGTATTATGCCCGGCAGTTGTGGAGGGAGGATGACAGCATTTCGCGCTCGGATACTTCGCGTTTTGGCGCTCAGTTCCGGAGGAATCTTAAGTTGACGGCCGCACTGCAGTTGTATATTTCGACGAAGGAGGAGGAGTATGGGAAGGCCTTTAAGGACGTTATCTGGGGGACACTGGACCGGTCGGTGGGCTTTGGTCTGACGGCGGCGCTGCAGGCCTGTTCGTATATGGATGAGGCGTATAAGCAGCGGTTGAAAGAATATGTCGTGAAGTATAAGGGCACCTGTGATGCGCTGGTTCGGCAGAACCCGTATGGAGTGCCGATGGCGATGGGTGGCTGGGGTGGTAATGGCGGGATAGTCAACTGGGCTATTACGAATTACTATGTGCATCAGGTGTTTCCGGACGTGATGGGTGCGGAGTACGTATATAGGGGCATGGACTATCTTTTCGGGTGTCATCCGTATTCGAATGTGTCGTTTGTTTCGGCGGTGGGGACGCATTCGAAGAGGATCACGTATGGGAATAACAGGGCGGATTTTAGCTTCATAGCGGGTGGGGTGGTGCCGGGGATCCTGATCCTGAAGCCGGATTTTCCGGAGAATAAAGAGGACTGGCCGTTCTTCTGGGGGGAGAATGAGGTGACGGTGGGGATCTGTGCGAATTATATTTTTCTGGGGGCGGCGGCGGAGGCTGTCCGATAGGGGTAGGCGGCGCTAATCCCAGGTCTTTTTCTCCTTTTTGCATTTTTCGAGTGTCTGGCGGAAGGCGATCTTTTCTTCCTCGCTGCCGAGATCGATGCTTTTTGTTCGGCGGCGATGGCTTCGTCTTTGCGGCCGAGTTTGTAAAGGATGCCCGCATAGGTATCCATGTAATTGGCGTTGGGATTCTTGCGGAGGCTGCGCTTGCTCCAGTCGAGCGGGGTGTTTCCGCAGGACGGCGAAGCCTATGTCGGCGGAACTGGCGGTTGTGTTGTCGATGAAATGGAGGTTGGGGGCGCTGAGCAGGTCTTTTTGCTGCCGGAGATAGTCGCTGGCGGCGCTGCCTGAGGTCGGCTTGTCGAAGGCGTCTACGGCGGCCATGCTCATCTTCCGGAGAAATACCGTGTCATGCCGGCCTTTTTCGTATTGTTCCAGAAGGGTATAGTATTGATTGTCGGGCTGCATGGCTGTTTTTACCCGATCGATGAATGCGGAGGCTTTATCATTGCCGCCAACCACGCGGGTAGAGGGGCTTGCCGTCCGGCGAAAAAATGCAAAAACGTGGGTTTAAAGGTTAGTGAGGTACAGGCTTAGCCTGCCAATTGGCAGGTGTTGAAAGAGGTTGTAAGAATGGAACGCAGGGAAGATGCTATCATTATTATTCCAGTCTCTTCAGTCTAAAAAGCAATTGCTGAATCGCCTCCTGGCCGTCGTCTATTATGGCTTGTGAGAACGACTCGGGGAACAAGGACTTTCGGTTGTCCTCTACATGCTTGTAAAATTTCTCTATATGGTCTAAAAAAGCTTTGGGCCGGGATGTTTCAGGAATGGTAATATCGAGAGTGCCTTCCAGCGAAAATGTGGTTTCTACCAGCCGGTCTGTAATTTCGACCAGGGGAATCAATGGCCTGGTCAAGCGAGATATGGGCCTCGTAACTGCCTTTGCCGGTGATGGACCAGTGTATCAGTTTCAGGGAATTGCGAAAAGAAATCAGTTCGCCGAGGAAGGCGGCTATCTTCTGGGTGTTTTTTGGGAATTTGCCATATAATAGCTTTGTATCAAAAGGTATGCCCGGGCGTTGGGGATAAGAGGAGACCCTTAGGGGCCTCCTCGAGCGAGAATGTTTGTCCGTCCGAGCGCCGATGCCCTTGTTGTCCAGTAAGACTATTTTGAAATGTTGCGCGAGGCTATTGGTCAGCCGCGGGTCCCAGTCGTCGATCGTGGTGTTTGACATGAGGTTTAAATTATTTTCCGATCTCCAATAACAAATCCACCAGCTGGTCCGGCATGGACAGGAATGGGGTATGGCTGCTATTGATTGAATATTCTTTTTGACATTGGGAGCTGCGGCTACCATCCGATGCTGCAATTCCGGCGAAACCGCGTGATCCTGTAGTGTGTGAATGTAGTATTTCGGCACGTGTCCAAAATTTGCCTCTGTCAGTGTCACCTTATTCGTCAAGGGAATGGCGGGCTCGGCGCGGAAGGTCGATACCACTATGTTCTTTACTACATCGGGCGCGTCCTGGCAGAAGGCCGCGGCGATCACGTCCTGTTTGATTCCAATGGTCAGTTTGTCCTCCGAAGGCATCAACGCATGGCCGAGGTAGGATTCTTTGTCGGTGGTCGCCAGATCCAGCAGGGACTGTCCATTAGCCGGTAAAAAGGCGGCGAGATAGACCAGTTTGTCAATGCGATTGGGTATTTTCTCCGCTACCGCAGAGATAACGAGGCCCGCCATGCTGTGTCCAACCAGAATGACCTTCCCTTGTACGGCATTGATCGCCCCGATGGTCTTGTCCCGATAGACATCCATGGTTAGCGTGTTCGGTGGTGTTTTGTCGTCACCATGTCCCGGCAGGGATACCAGTATCACTTTCTGTCCCGCTTTTTCCAGGCGCTCTTTTACCTGTTCGAAGCCTGCTGCTGATGACCATGCACCATGGACCAATACGTAGGTCTGGGGAGGGGTGATCTTAAGGCTGGCAGCAATTAAAATCGATGCGATAACCGTGTTCATGTTTTTAGATTTTGAGTATCGGATAAATCCAAAGACATGCCATTGAATGCAAGTGGTTAAATACCACCCAGATATGAAAAAATGGGTTTAAAACGTTTACTTTATTTGATAATTTTACCGAGGCACTTACGATAAAAAGTAAAGTGCTATTCGAATTCGTCGCGCTGAATATTGAAGCGTTTCATTTTAGAGGCGAGGGTTGTGGAAGGGATTTGTAATAGCTGTGCGGCGCCACCTGCGCCCGAGACTTTGCCGTGGCATTTTTTCAATACCAGCACGATATGTTCTCTTTCGATCTCGTCGATGGTCTTGATACGATCGTCGTCCGGCAAAACGAGGTTGTCGGGTTCTTGATCCTGGGGCAGATCGGCTGCGGGCGTGTCGATATGCCGGATGAACGGTTCGTGGCTCAGTAATACGGTTCGCTCTATCAGGTGCTCCAGCTCCCGGATATTGCCCGGCCAGGAATATGCTTTTAGCCCGGATAAGGCATGCTCTGAAATTCCGGTTATTTTTTTTCCCATCTTCCGTGCGTATCTGGCAATAAAGTTGTCGACCAGTGCGGGGAGATCTTCCCGGCGGTCCCGCAGGGGCGGGATGACGATCGGAAACACGTTCAGGCGGTAATACAGATCACTACGAAACTTTCCTGCCTGCACTTCCTGCCAGAGTTGACGATTCGTGGCTGCAATAATCCGGACGTCGGTGGGGATCACCGTTTTGCCACCTACCCGTTCGATCTCTTTCTCCTGCAGGACGCGCAGTAGTTTCACCTGAAGGTCCAGGGGCATTTCTCCGACCTCGTCCAGGAATAAAGTCCCACCAGCGGCCAGTTCAAATTTGCCGATGCGGCGGTCCGTGGCGCCGGTAAAGCTACCTTTTTCATGGCCGAACAGCTCGCTCTCTATGAGATGGGGTGATAGCGCGGCGCAGTTGACCTTTACCATCAACTGGTGCTTACGATGGGACTGGTTGTGGATGGCTCTGGCGATGAGTTCTTTTCCCGTACCCGTCTCACCGAGGATCAGTACGGAACTGTCGGACTTTGCTACCTGGGTGACGCGCAGTAAGACCTGTTGTATGGCGGGGCCGGCGCCAATGATCTCCTGGTAGTTGTTGGCGTCGTTGATCTCTTCCTGCAAATATGATTTTTCCTTTTCGAGCTGCTGCTTATACGACTGGATCGTCTTTATCTTCTTTTCGAGCTCTTCATTTGCCAGAATATTGGCGACGGCGACCGATAATTGCGACGCAATTCCCTGGATGATGTGCAATTTTTGACGATCGATGTCATTCGGCGCCTTCGAACACATCATCAGGAAGCCCATCCGGTCCTGCCCGTTACGAAGGGATACGAAAAGGAACTCTCTGGTCCCGCATTCATAGTTGATCTGGACGCATAGTGAGCCCTTGCTTTCTTTGACCAGCATTTCGGCGTCAAATAATACCGGGCTGTCCGCGTGTAAGGCGACATTCAGCAGACTGTCGTCGATGGGAAAAATTCCTTGCGTCAGCCGGGGATAGTTCGCGTGTTTTTGATTGGGAGAATGGGGGTCCAGTATAAATGTTCTTACGGTCTTTTTGTCGTCGTTGAGGATGCAGATCACGGTGTGGGTAAAGGAGAATAGCTTTCTAAGTTGTCCATGTAGTACCTGCAGCAGGTCCTTTTTATCGCGTGTCGAAGCAATTTCGTTGCTAACGGACAGTAACATGGACTGATCCCTGTCTTTTCCGCGATCTGCTCGGCGGCGAGGATATTGGCCATAGCGACGGACAGCTGCATGTAAACTCCCTGCACCAGTTCGGGTGCGGATTTTTTGATCTCGTCGATCAATTGCTGCAGTTCGCGTTTGTCGCGGATCGCCGCTATCATTTTACTCAATTCTTCGTGCTGCTGTCCCATATATAACAAAAGTAGATGATTTGTTGCAGAAAAGGCCGGGACAGCTGACTGCCCCGGCCGAATGAATATAGATGATTGATCCGTCTAGTGTTGAACGCCGGAAATGGTCAGCAGGATCGCCGTTACCGAATCGGGTTTGGATAAGAATGGGCTGTGACTTGTATTCAGAGAAAATACTTTGGTGATACCGGCGGTCTGCACCATCTTGTTTTGCAGATCGATGCCGATGACTTCGTCCTGAATTGTATGGATATAGTATTTATCGGCGTGTCCAAAATTAGCGGCCGTTGTGGGTACCGAATCCATGAAGGGAAAAATGGGGTCCGGCCTGAAGGTGGCTACCAGCTTTGCCTGGATGGCGGCGGGGGCATCCGCGCAAAAAATGGGCGCAATGCTATCCCTTGCAAAATCCAGAACGGGCGGGTTGATGACCAGAGCCGGCGGCCTGACGTGGGTCTGCTGATCCGTCGTGGACAGATTTAATGGAGACTGTCCGGAAGGTATGAAACAGGCCAGGAAAACCAGCTTGTCGATCCGGTTGGGAATAGCCTCTTCCACGGCTGTGATGGCAAAACCCGACAGGCTGTGGCCAACCAAAATGACTTTTCCGTTGACGCCATTGATGGCCGAGACGATCTGGTCCCGATAGCTGTTCATCGTGATCATCCCGGGATTGGTCGTGTCGGTGCCGTGACCGGGCAATTGCACTACAATCACGTTCTGGCCTGCCCGGGATAGTTGAGCCTTTACGCTGTCCCAGACGAAAGGGGCCTGCCATGCGCCGTGCACCAGGACAAAGGTGTGGGGGGCTGAATTGGAGCTGTCCTTTTTACAGGAAAACATTCCTATGCCGAGAATAAGTGTACAGGTCAGCATCAATCGATACCTTTTTGTTGTCTGCCCGAGGTTTTGTTTGAATTGCATTTTCATCTTTGACGAGTTGTTTAGGCGCGGGTTTGCCAAAACGATGCCATCAAATTCAACTATTTGAATAATATGTGTTTAGTTTAAACTGTCCCAGGCGAGGCTTACGATATAAAGTAAATAAGACGGTTCGCCTACGATGTATCGTGAATGCCAGTGAATCTTGTTGATTTCTCTGAAAAAATGAAACTCTTACGGGATTATCTTGTTTACTTTGCTGCAGCAGCAACACATGGCGCATACAAGAATTTTGGATGTAATCAGTCAGTCAGCGAACAATGCGACATCAATAGAGTCCCTATTCCGTGCCGTAGCCCGGCAATTATTATCCATCCAGGTGGCGGATGCCATCAGCCTGCTGATCTATGACGAGGATGGGGTGCGCGTCACTGAACTCATGGTGGCGGATTCACGGAATTGCAAAAGGACGAGTTTTCGTGAGCTTCCTGCCGGGGGGCTCTCCATTTCGGGTGAGGAGGCGGCGGGCCTGACGGCGCTGGTTGGGCCTTCCGTAACGATGGCGCCCGAATCCCGGGGCCGATTGTATAAAGTCGATGCGCCGTTGTATTTTTTCACCCTCTACCGTCAGCAACTACAGCTTCCCCTTTTTGATAAGAAATTGCCGATAGGAACTCTTACCCTGCATGGCGGGCCGGGGCATCGTTACTCCGGATGGGATCTATCGCCTTTCGTCGTCGTCGCCGGTCATTTGTCGATGGCCATGAGACTACAGGCGGCAGGCGAGGAAAGGCGCCGTATGGAAGAAGAAAGAAAACGTCTGCTTGCGCTGGGTGGTGCATTGACGACGGTGAAAGACAAGAAAGGGCTGACTGATATAATGCATGGGCCGTTCAGGCGGCTTTTTCCCTCGGGAGACATCTTTATCTGTATCACCAATCAGGAGAAACAGACGCATTCTGTCTTTCTTTTTTTGCCGGAGAAGGACAGGTGGCCTGGTCATTCTTCTATATTAGCCGCCGATTATCCGATAGACGATGGATTTTATAAGCAGATGCTGGTAGCACAAAATGTGCGTGTATTCAACATGGAGGAGCTGATCCGGCAAAGAAGGGTACCGGCTTATATCCGATATCTTTTCGACAACGGAATCCGGGAGATCGCTGGTGTAGCCCTGAGATCGGCGCAGGCCACCATTGGGGCATTATTCGTCCTGTGCGATCGCCATCAGCGGCTGGTAGCTCGCCAGACGATATCCCTGCAGGCTGCTTCCATCCACTTGTCCATGACTATTGTCAACGTGCTGGCTCGTGAAGGAGTTTCCGTTCGCGTGCCGGGCGGGGCTGCGGGTACGACTCCGGAGGCTGCCTCCGGAATGATTGGTTCTTCACCGGCCATGAAGAATGTCAGACTGCTCATCTCGCGGGCTGCGCCCTCAGACAGTACGATACTGATATTGGGTGAAACGGGGACGGGGAAAGAGCTGGTTGCGAAAGCCATCCACGAAAATTCCACCCGAAGGCATCATCCGATGGTGAAGGTCAATTGCGCGGCCCTCCCCGCCAGTCTGATCGAGAGTGAATTGTTCGGTCATGAAAAAGGAAGTTTTACGGATGCCATCGACCGGAAGATCGGAAAGTTCGAAATGGCTGATAAGGGAACGTTGTTTCTCGATGAAGTGGGCGAACTGCCCCTGGATCTGCAGGTTAAATTATTGCGCGTTCTCCAGGAGAAGGAGATCGAGCGGGTGGGTGGCAAAACGGTGATCCCTACTGACGTCCGGATCATTGCGGCCACCAATCGCTGTCTTCGAAAGGAAATGCAGGCGGGCAGATTCCGGAGCGATCTGTATTATCGTCTGAATGTGCTGCCCCTTCTTTTGCCGCCGCTCAGAGAAAGAAAGGAAGATATTCCTGCGCTGGCTGCTTATTTTTGGATAAATACGTCCGCAAGACGGGGCGAAATGTGAGTGATCTGTCGGGCAGTGCGCTGGAGGCTTTGATGGCTTATCACTGGCCGGGCAATATCAGGGAACTCGAACATCATATCGAACGAAGCATTTTGCTCTCGGAAGGGCAGGTGATCTCGAAAATAGATCTGCCGTCTGGGGACGGTAAGGATAGTACGCTCAAAGAATCATTTCGCCTCAGAACTCTCGAAGAGGTTGAACGCGATCATATACTCGCTATCCTGAGAAAATGTAAAGGCAGGGTTGCCGGTCCGGGTGGTGCCGCCGAACTTTTGAATTTGCCGTCCACCACTTTGAACGGCAAGATCAGGCGCCTGGGTATTAAGAAGGATTTTATTGCTGAAGTTCCGAAAGGGCGGCCACCACGTCGGTGATCACTGTCGACAGGATTTGCACAATCTCATCGATCCGGGCGGACGGTCTTTTGGTAAGCGCCAGGCTTTCGAGTTCTTTTATTTCATCCTGGAGGGAATCGATGCTGAAATTGTGGAGGACGGGCTTTAGGAAATGTGCTTTCTGGTACACCGCCTGGAAGTCCTGATTGGCGGAGGCCGTCTTTAGCTCTGAAATTGCGGCGGGAGCCTGATTGATAAAAAGGCGGATCATTTTCTTTACAAAGACCTCGTTGCCGTGGCTGACGGCCTCGAGACGATGGAAGTCGTAGAGGGGTTTCTTTTGCGGTTCCGCCGGGGTCGTGTTTTCGGCGGGTTCTTCTGGTTGTCCGGGCCTGCGGATGAGCCAGTCGGAGATCATTTTAATAAAGGTATTCTCGTGAAAGGGTTTTGAGAGGTAGTCGTTCATGCCGGAGGCGAGGCATTTTTCGTTCTCCCCGCGAATCGCATTCGCTGTCAGTGCGATGATCGGCAGGTCAGGGTCGATCTCGCGGCGGATGGCTCTGGATGCTTCCGGGCCGCTCATGACCGGCATTTGGATGTCCATCAGGACGATGTCCACGCGGTGCTCACGCAGAAAGTCGACCGCTTCCCGGCCATTGGCGGCTTCGTACACGATCGTTCCATAGTTGTCGAGGATAGTGGTAGCCACCAGCCTGTTCATGTCGTTGTCGTCGACGACGAGGATCTTTTTGTTTTTCAGGTTCTCCGTGTTGACGGGCGTGTTGTCGCGCGACGACAGGTCGTTGCCGCTGCCTTTTGGCAGGTCGATCAGCAGGGACACGCTTGTCCCTACCCCTTTCTGGCTGGCGACCCGGATCTCGCCGCCCATGAGTGTAGCCAGTTCCTTGCAAATGCTCATACCCAATCCCGTACCGCCGAACTGGCGGGTCACGGAATCGTATTCCTGGGTGAATTTGTCGAAGAGGGTCTGAATAAAGCTTTCCTCCATTCCTACGCCGGTGTCGGCTACTTCGACGGCGATCTTTTGATGGCTGATATCGTCCGACAGTACCTTGCAGGAGAGGCTGACGCTGCCTTCCGATGTGAACTTGATCGCATTGCTCAAGAGGTTGAGCAGGATCTGGTTGAGCCGGTAGGGGTCGCCGATCAGTACCAGAGAAAGGGCGGGGTCGCAGAAGCTAACGCTCAGCAGCAGTCCCTTTTCTTCCGCCTTGTGCATCATGACCTGCAGGGCTCTGTTGAGGACGTCGATGGGCTGAAACCCTATCTTTTCCAGTCCCATTTTTCCCGCCCTGATCTTGGTCAGATCGAGGATATCGTTGAGGATCACGAGCAGATTCTCCGAGGCGGAGTAGATGGTGTCGAGGTAAAACCGCTGTTTGTCGTCCAGGTTGGTTTTGGCCAGTTGCCCGGCCATTCCCAGGACCGCATTCATCGGGGTGCGGATCTCGTGACTCATATTGGCCAGGAAATTATCCTTGGATCTGGCAAACTGTTCGGCCTGTTCCCGGGCTACGATAAGTTCGCTTTCGAGTTGTTTTCTGGCCGTAATGTCTATCATGATGCCCGTGAAGACACTGGCGCCTTTGTTGGAAAAATAGGAAAAAGATGAAGAGACTGCGCACCAGTAGGTGCATTTCCCCGGGACAATCATCCTCGATTCGATATAGAACGGCACGAGGGCATTTCGCGATTCTTCATTCAGCCGGTTGAACCGGGGTCTCTCGTCGGGATGCATATAGTGAGCAATGGAATGGAAATCCGCGGGTTTGATGCCGAAGATCTTCTCCATGGCGGGGCTGATATAGCGATATCCTTCGGAACCATCTTCCCGAAATTCGTATTCAAAGATTACCCCGGGAGTATTTTCCGAGAGGCTTTGAAATTGTTTTACCCGTTGTTCCAGCTCGAGTTCTGTATGCTTGATATGGGAAATATCCGTATGGGTGCCGATGATCTTCATGGGCTGGCCGCTCTCTGTACGTTCGATGACGACGCTGCGGTCGAGGATCCATTTGGGTTCTCCGCCATTGGCGTGGACCCGGTATTCGATGGCGTCATGATCGACCTCGCGGTCTTCGTATCTTCTGCGTCTTTCTTCGAGGATCCAGCGGTCGTCGGGAAGCACCCTGTCCCACCATTCGGCGGGCGAATCTTCCAGGTCTTTGGCCGTGTCTCCGTTGTCGTTAGCCTGCGCTGTCGGAAGAGAGGTTCTGCCTGTGAGCAGATCGAATTCCCAGCAGTTGTCGCCGATGGTCTCGAATGTGATCCTCAGTTTGCGTTCGAACTCATTGATCTTTTCCTGAGCGAGTTTTTCTTTGGTGATGTCTTCGATCAGCGCAAATTGCTGGATCATTTCTCCAGCATCATCGAATATGGCCTGGCCCTTGGCTCTTCCCCAGAACCAGCTGCCGTCTTTCCGGTAGTGGATGACTTCGGAGCTAAAGGTCTTTCCCTGGCTGAAATTCTCCACCATCTGGCGAAGGACATTCCGGTCGGAGAGCGGGCCTTTGCAAAGCTCGATGGGTGTTTTGCCGATGATCTCGGCGGCTTTATAGCCCGTCATCCTGCAGAATCCTTCGTTGACCCAGAAAATGGCGCCGGTAGGCTCGACGAATACGACTCCGTTCTCATTCGCGCTGGCCACCAGCGACAGCCTTTTGAGGTCGGCCTCCATTTGCCTGTGGTGTGCCAGTTGTTCTTCGAGGTAGGAGAGGGTGGCGCCGAGGCTGTCTTCTCCTTGTATGGCCTCATTGTTACCATGGTCGGAGATCCGGGCGATCGCGTCTTTCAGGGTTTTTATGGCCTGTCGGCGGACCTGGACTTCGGATTGCAGCCGCTCATTGATCCGGATATACTCTTCTTCGTTCAGCTGGAAGGCGTGATCGGAAAGTGCTTTGTCCTTTTCAAAACCGTTGTAGGATTCATTGACAGACTGGATAAAGGGCTGTAGTCTTTCGTCTTCCCAGAGCTCTTCGGGCAGGTATTTTTTGACCTGTCTGGCGAGCAATTTATTATAGTCGTTCGTGGCGGCGATCATCGTTCGGAAATATTGGTGACGGTCATCGTCTGATTGTGCAATTGGCAGAGCGCCTGTGGCCGGGAAGGGGCGATCTCTCCATAGGAATAGAAGCCTGTTACGAAGGAGTTGTTGCCGAATACTTCTTTTACGGCCTCCACTTCTTCGGTGATCCTGTTGCCGAGGATGATCTTCCTTCCGACGCAGCTGATAAGAATTGAAAAGGAGGACTGGCCGCGTTCGTTGTGTTGTAGTGTTTGCGTGGCTGCCGAGCTCGCGGCATCCACCAGCCGGTCGAAATTCGCTTTCATGAACCGGACGCTGGCGCCTTCGGGGACGTCGCCTGCGAAGAGCATGCTTCTGGACTCCTCGTCGATGGAGAGAATGGTCCGGACTACCGGTTCTTCTTCATTGGAAAGCCTTACCAGCAGCGGGAACAGCAGGGCCGATCCAGGCAGTTCGTCGGCGTATGGGCCGAGGTATTTTTGTAGAGGTCGAGGGCGGACTCGTCGTCGATCATATACAGCTGGTTGCCTTTGCTTTTGGTGATGGTTCTTTCGGGGCCGAAGGATTCCCAGCCACCCCTGGAGCCGTGCGATACCTGTAGATGGCTACCGTATAGGCCGATTGCGACGATCTGGCCCTCGGTCGGATTGGAGTTGAGTCCGACGAGGGTGCTTTTGAAGGCTATTCCGTCGCCTGCCAGGCCGCCGGTGACGGGGATGCTTTCTTCGATCTGACTATTGATCCCTTTTACGAGTTCGCTGCCATTGACCTTGCTTCCGTCTGAAAGGACGAGCACATAGGCCAGGCCGTTTGTGTTCATCAGGTCCTTTACCAGGGCTATTCCCGCGTTATAACTGGAGCCGTCAAAATCCGCGATGTTGACCATTGCCGACCTGACGGGTGTGTTGGCGAATTCGACGGCTGTGACGGAAACCGAGCCTTCGTAGACGCTGTCGTCGAAGATCTCGCCCGCGGTGGAGCAAAGGACGATCTCGGCGTTTGGATAGTTGGAGCGAAGGCGGTCGTAGATGCCGGCCGGCTGAAGCTGGGATTTATCGCCGAAAGCCATGACCAGGCTTACTTTTGGCTGGTCGAGTATATGATTATGGTCATTCCCCGCCACTGGCGGTTCTGGTAAGAGAAGATTGCCGTTTTCATGTTTAACTATTTATGAGCAACGGCTATAGTAAGGAGGAAAACTTAAGGGGAGTGCTTCTTTTTATGGATATAAGGAAATTTGGGATGCCCTGATACATGGAACTGCTTAAAATTGTAGTTTTCGGGCCGGCGGGTTTATTATCTTGCCGGCGCGGGGCGACGTCTTAATTGATTTTTATGTAGTAGTAGACGGAGACGTTTTTGGGTCTTGTTTCGTCGCCGCCGGCGTTGTTGGTGAGAATTGCGGATTGGCGGCCTACCGGTTCGTTGAAGAAGTTGGTGTTGTTGTTGATGATATTGCCCACTGCTGCGGGGCCGGGGATGGAGTGGTTGTGTATTCTGAACTCGTCTCCTTCGAAACTGTTGGACGCTCTGTTGATCCTATTGTTATTTTTATCGGTTTCGGCCTGGTTGATCAGGACTGGTTGTACTCCCGGGACGCCGAAATCGTTGACGGCGCGGAGGAAGACGCCCCTTAGGTCGGGCACAAGGTTTTCGACCTCTCCATACGCCGAGCCAACGACGCTTCTGCCGTCGGCAGGCGCCCATTTACAATGAGACCTGTCGGCGTAATTTAAAACGGTGGATTGGCCGTTCAGCCGGCAGAACCGGGCCCAGTCCAGTACACTTGTTATGATCGTTCCAACCGGATAGTTGCTCGCGAGATTTTCTTTTTGTACTCCTTCGATGACTTTTAGAATGGGCGCGAACTCCGATATGGTTACCGAAACATAGGAAGGGGCGTTGATGTCGATAATTTTGAATTTCTTTTGATAGGAACTGAGTCCTGTGATTTGTTTGTTTTTTGCCAGGGTGCCGCCGGGTTCGGGCGTCAGATTTCCATAGGTTATGCCGGTGACGGTCTCCTTGTCCGTAGAATTGTGATTGGGCCAGTAGAGCGTTATCGTCAGGTCGTTTCCGGCGACTACCTTGTCGAGATAGGGCGTGTTTTTGCCCTGGCAAGTCGTCTGGACGCAGGTCAGCCAGGCCTGATAAATGACCGGAGACTGAATCGCCTGAGAGACGTCCAGGTATATCGCCTGAGAAATGTCATGGTTTAGACTAAACGAGGATTTTTCGTTGTTAAAAGTTGTCTCGTTCTGTTCGTCCGTTTTACTGCCGTCTAAGAAACCACTTGATCACTCCGTAAGAACCGCCGGACTGGAAATTGGTATTGCTTTTCCAGGCGCCGCTCTTATAGTAGGTAAAATCGTGGCTAAAGATCTCCGTCAGGACGTCCTTAAAATCTGTATGGAGTGTGGTGTGATAATAATCCCTGGTGTCCCGGGCAAGTGCGGCGTCGCAGGTGGGGCATTGAGCCCATACGATTTTTGAAAACAGGAGGATGGAGAGTGTCAGGGTTGTCTTGTAAAAGAGATGTTTCATTACGGTGTATTTTCCGCACAAAATAATTTATCGCCAAACTACGGGGTACCGGGAAAAACACCCCTTTTGTTTTGGCGACGGGTTCCGGTGAATTCGGGGGGGGTTAGTGGGCGGCGATATCCACTAGACCTTTGGGGGATCTAACGAAAAAGATAAGCGGCATCGCGGCGAGGAAGACGAGGCCGAAGATGAGAAATGCCTCGTTGAAACTGAGGACGGCCGACTGGCGGTTGAGGGTGATGTCAAGGGCTTTTAGTGTGGCATCGTGGGCATCGTCGACGGAAAAGCCGCTGCTTATGAGCCTTTGGGTGATCGCGGCTGCGCGGTCCTGGACGGCGGTGTTGTATTCGCTGATGTTTCCAACAAGGTCGAGGCGGTGCAATGGGTTCTTTTGGGCCAGCAGGATATTGGCGACGGCGACGCCGACGGCTCCGCCCAACTGGCGGATCATATTGGTGAGGCCGGCGGACTGGGCGATGTCGCCGCCTTTGAGGCCTGCAAGCGACAGGACGGCGATGGGGGTAAGGATCAGACCGTTGGTCGCGCCGCGGAAGAGGTGTGGGACGTCGAAATTACGGAAGCCGGAATCGCTGGTAGAGAAGTACATGATCCCGCTGAATACGATGAAAGAACAGAAGCCGAGGGTGATGAAGAGTTTGGGCGGCACGCCCTTGTTCATGAGTTTGCCGGACAGGGCGATGCAGACGGCGCCGAGAATCGCGCCTGGCAATAGCATGAGGCCCGTCTGAGAGGCACTCCAGCCCAGGATCGTCTGGGCGTACAGCGGGAAAAGGAATAGTGGGGCATATATGCCGATGCCGAAGACGAGGTTGAGCGCGGAGCCGAGCGCCACGGACCGGTGTCGCAGCACCCGCAGATTCACCACCGGGTCTTTGATCCTTAGTTCCCACCAGATGAACAGGCTACATCCGATGATGGTCAGCGCGGTGAAGAGGCGAATACTGTCGCTTTCGAACCAGTCGTCCATCTGGCCTTCTTCCAGCACGTATTGCAGGGCGCCGATGCCGACGACGAGCAGGAAGATCCCCATCCAGTCGATGGCCTTTTTCACGTGGACCGTTCTGCTGTTGAATACATAAATGGAGGACAGGATGCAGGCGGTAACGCCGATAGGAACATTGATAAAAAAACCCAGCGCCAGGAAATGGCGTCGGTGAGGTAGCCGCCAAGGGTGGGGCCAAAAGCGGGTCCCAGCACTATCCCGAGGCCGAAGACGGCATTTGCCGTGGCGAGTTGCTCCGGTGGAAACGTCTCTACGAGGAGGGTTTGAGAGGTGGGGAGGAGCGCGCCGCCGCCCAGCCCCTGCAGCACCCGCCAAAAGATCAGCTCGCCGATACTATGGGAGTTGCCGCACATAAAAGAGGCCAGCGTGAAAACGGCTATGGAGGCGGTAAAGTAGTTCCTACGCCCAAACAGATCGGCCAGAAATCCGGACAGCGGGATGATAATGACGTTGGCGATCGCATAGGCGGTGATCACCCAGGCCACTTCGTCCGATGCGGCGCCCAGATTGCCGCTGATGTCTTTCAGCGCGACGTTCACGATCGAGGTATTCAGCAATTCGAGGATCGCCGCTGTGATGACGGTGACAACGATGATCCACCGGGTGGAGCCCTGGGGGTATATGATATTCTCTGACATGAGGGCTTTATATTTTTCTGACGGTAACGGTGACGTTCATCCCCGGCGCCAGGTAGTAGCCCGCGGCCGTGGAGGAGTCCAGCAGGATCCTCACGGGGATGCGCTGTGTGACCTTTACGAAATTGCCGGTGGCATTGTCGGGAGGCAGCAAGGAAAATTTCGCTCCCGTGCCGCCGCTGAAGGAAGAGATCGTCCCGGTGAATTGTTTGCCCGGCCATGCGTCCAGCTTTGACACTGGCCTGCTGCCCGATCTTCATATTGTGGATCTGGGTCTCCTTGAAATTGGCCACCAGCCAGACGCTGTCGCTGCCGATGATGGAGCAGGTGAGCTGCCCGGGCTGGAGGAATTGCCCGGGCTCGACGCTCTTCTTCGAGACGACGCCGTTGTATGGCGCCGTGATCGTCGCGTATTCGAGCTGGGACTTAGCCAGTGCCAGTTCGGCCTCTTTTTGCCGGATGACGGCGTCGGCGATCATTTGCTGGACCTGTACGCTTTGCGCCTGGAAAGAGGAAATGCTGGTTTGTTTTTCGAAGACTGGTATTGCTTTTCAGCCAGCTCCAGCAGGGACTGCGCCACGCGCCTTTCGGCTTCCGCCGCGTCCATCTGCTGCGGCGTTGCCCCCTGCAGGGAAACTAGCTTGCTGACTCTGGCGTGGTCGGCGTCCGCCTTCCAAAGCCTTGCCCTGGCCACCTCTATGTTCTGCTGCATCGCGTCGGCGGAGAACTGGGTGGCGTTGACGCCTGTGGTGGAAGCGGCCAGATTCCTGCCTGTCTGGAGGCGCGCGGCTTTGGCATTCTCGAGTGCGGCTTCCGCCTGCAGCACTCTTGCCTGGAGGTCGCGGGGGTCGATCTGTAGCAGCACCTGGCCTTTACGGACCTTCTGGTTGTCAAGAAAGTTTATGGTGGCGATATAGCCAGACACGCTGGTACGGATCGGGATGATATCCCCTTCGATCTGGGCGTTGTCCGTCTCTTCGTAAGTAAGGATGTGATAGAATTGCACACCAAACCAGGCGAGCACTCCCGCCACTACCGAATAAATGATGATCTTTTTCATATTCTGTATGTTTAGCCGGAAATGAGATTGTATTCTATATACGCAAAGACCAGCTGCACCCGGTGCAGCTTTTGATTGGTCAGCGCCTGGTTGTGGGCATTCAGTTCGATGAGGTAGTCGCTGGAGGTAGTGACGCCCGCGTCCAGCTGACCAGCGGAGATATCGCGGACCTGGGTGCGGAGCGAGATGATGTCGTTGTCCTGCTGCAGCAGGTGTTGGATCTTCGCTATCTCTTCCTGCTGTTCGGCGAGTTGCGCGTTGACGCGGAGCCGGAAGGTTTCCTTCTGAGCATCGACTATCTCCTGCTGGCGACGCAGCACGGCTCTGTCGCGTTTGATGGTATAAAATGAACCCAGCGACCAGGTCATCCTGACGCCGGTGACATAATAGCCTTTGATACTGTTGTCGAGGATATTCAGACCGGGTCTGCCGATACCGCCATGAAAAATGGCTTTGAACTGGGGGCGGGTGGCCGTCCCGAGGAGTTTTTGCTGGGCTATGAATGAAGACGACAGGTAGTTGAAGAGGCTGATCTCGGGCCGCGTGATGCTGTCGTTCAGCGCGGTCGCGGCGGGCGGCATCCGGAAACGGGTGGTTGCCGCGAGCGTGTCACCGGTATAGATGTTCATCACCGCAATGAGTCCTTTACGCGTCGATGCTTGTTCGTCGATGCGCTGGGTAACACCGAGTGTTTCGGCCTGCAGAACAAGGAGATTGGAAGCCAGCACGGTGCCGGCTTCCACTCCGGCTTTTACCTTTACGATCCTGTCTTCTACGTTCTGTTTCAGCAATTGGAGTAATTCCAGTCTGGTATCCATTTCAACGATGCTTGCGTATAGCCGGGTAACCTCCAGTGTAATTCCGTACAGATCTACTTCGACTTTTTGTTGTTCCACCAGGGATACAGCCCTGACCAGCGCTTTTTGCGCGGATGTCTTGCCCCCGTCATAGAGTAGTATGCTCGTCTCGTCCGCCACTCTGAACTGATCCTTGTCGACCGGGGTCACGGAAGCTCCGGGAATCTTTACCGGCAGCGTGGGGACGGCCGACTGGTAGGTGGCCTGTGCCAGGATGTCGTTCTGCGGCAGGCGCGCGGTGCCGATGTTCTTTAGCCGGTCGGACTCGATGTATTGCAGGAGCTCTTTCTCTTTTACCATGGGAAAGTGCTGTACCGCGCTGTGCTGGCATCTATCGAGCTGGGTCTCCGCCCTCTGGGCCTGCCCCATAAAAGGCGCGAGGCAGAAAAATATCATGGCTGTCTTTTTCATAGATCATCAAGTGGTGCTCGGGTACCAGAAAAGGTTTTCCTATGTCACCGACAAAAAAGGCCACCAGTTTGGCGGGTTTGTCCTTGCTCATATTTCTCGTCCCGGCGTGCAGGCCGTTGGGTTTTTCGAAGAAAGCGTCGCCTGCTTTGTAGTGATATACTTTGCCGTCGAAAGTAGATTCCAATTCGCCTTCGAGGACATAACCGAAGGTTGGGATCGGGTGCCGGTGTGGTTCGGAAACCTCGCCGGGCGCGAAATTGACGATTACGATCTTTACTTCCTGTTCTTTGGCGCCGGAGGACTCGATGAGTTGTTTGAGAATGAGGCGGGGAGGTGTTTTTTCATCGGATGGCTTGCCGGATCCCTGTGCGTTTGCGTTGAGTGCGAATGCAAGGCAGAGGGAGACAAATAAGGCCCCGGATCTTTGGATGCGATAATTTTTCATTTTTTGTATTTTTTTATTTAAGAATTATACTGAAAACGGGTAAGGTTACATTCGAGATCCCGCTGCCAAGTGGCTTACTCTGGCGGCAGCGTCAAAAGTCGACTGCAGAAAACTCAGCGCCTGCCAATAGTTCAACATTTGACCGGAATCATACACCCGCTGCGCATGATCTTCGCCGAAAGCGGTCGTATCGGCAATCTCATTTGGCTTTGGGTATATCACGACCGGAATGTCCAGTTGCCCGAACTTTAGCATCAGCTCGTCATAGAAGGAGGCAATCGACCGCGGATAGAGGTCGACGGTCGCGGTTTGGCCCTCGCTGGTTGCTATCATCAGGCGGTTCCGAATGATATCGATATCGATCTGGAATATTCCGCGCGGATAGGGAACGCTGCCGGTGCTCAGGCCGGTGGCACTGACGTACAGCGTCACGTGCCATGAGTGGTTGATCCAGGGCATTTGCCGAAGCTGGATCTTGCCGACGATCTGCGTCCATAATTGCATCGTTTCCAGTGTCAGTTTTAGCTGGTGGTAGTCCAGTTCCGGCCATGAGTTCATGATAACGACATTTGAGGTGATTATGAGGTTATTTTTAAAAGGTCTGCCGGCTGTTGCCTTGTCGTGTTGTTGACCGGTTTTCGCCTGGATGGTGCGCCGGCGTGGGGATATCCATATGCACGAACGGATGGAAAGTGCACTCCCGTTACAACCGCCTCGACAAACTGACACCCGTCATCTTCGTCGCAACAGCTGGCAGACCGTAGTTCGTTAAGCATGCTGTTTCTGATAGTCCAGCCATTTTTCGAAATCGATGGTTCCGAGTCTTGCCGGCCCCGCCGGTACGAGCGCGGTATCGGTGATCTGCGCGCCATAGTAGCGGGCGTGGTCGTTGGGTACTACTTCGCGTTTGTCGCCGGTGGCTTCGAGGAATCGTGTGATCGGTTGGGGCATGGTGAATTTTTCGGGACCCGCTATTTCGAAAATGCCGTTGATGGGGGGCGCGAGGGCGGCTTCGGTGACGAAGGAAGCGACGTCCTCCGCGGCGATCGGCTGGAACTGGACGTTGGAGGCGTGGACGATATTGCCTTCGGTGGCCTGGTCGGCGATGCCTTTGATAAACTCGAAGAACTGGGTGCTGCGGAGAATGGTGTAGGGCACGCCGGATTGGACGATCAGGTCTTCCTGTGCCTTTTTTGCCCGCATGTACCCGCTGTCCTGCATCGAAAGAACTCCGACGATAGAAAGAGCCACGTGGTGCTTCACTCCGGCGCTGGTCTCCGCGGACAGCAGATTGTGGCCTGCGGTCTGGAAAAATTCCAGGACGGCCTTGTCCTCAAAGGAGGGAGAGTTGGCCAGGTCGATGACGGTGTCCGCGTCACGCAAGGCGCCGGCCAGTCCTTCGCCCGTGAGTGTGTTGATACCGGTATTTGGAGAGGCTGCGATGACATTGTGACCGCGGCTGCGTAATTTGGCGACCACCCTTGAGCCGATGAGGCCGGAACCTCCGATGACTACGATCTTCATGATTTGAATTTTGATTACGCTGATATAGACCAGGGCGATGCCAAAAAATCAATTTGTTGAGGATCAGTTATTTCGTGTAGTCGTGGTGAAAAATATCTAACGATATTTAGTGAAAGTCCGAACAAGTTTCCCAAATACAGGGGAATCAGTGACTACCGGACAGAAAAGTAATCGGCCTTTCCGATACCGAGTTTTTTCATTTTTGAATGGAGGGTATTTCCAGGGATTTGGAGGATCTCTGCCGCGCCGCCGGCGCCGGAAACTTTGCCCGCGCAGCGCTGCAGTACTTCGATGATATAGGATCGTTCCATTTCTTCGAGTGAGCGGTTTGCCAGCTGGGCCGGGTTTTGTTTGTCTGCCATCGCTCCCGACCTTGGGATCTGTACTTCCTGCAGGGTGTCGCCGGTCGCGAGCAGGACGCTGCGTTCTATCAGGTGCTCCATTTCGCGCACATTTCCCGGCCGGGTATAGCTGCGGAAGCTGCTGGATCGCCTTCGGCGAGATGCGTTTGATACTTCTGCCGGTGTTGCGGCCGAACTTTTCGACGAAAAAATTGGCGAGGGGTTCGATGTCTTCGGGCCGTTCGCGCAGGGGAGGGAGGGAGATGGGGAATACGTTGAGGCGATAGTAGAGGTCTTCCCTGAATTTTCCCTCGCTGACGGCATTTTCGAGGTTGCGGTTGGTCGCGGCGATCAGCCTGACGTTGACTTTGATCGTCTGTTTGCCGCCGAGGCGTTCGAGTTCGCGCTCCTGGAGGACCCGGAGTAGTTTGACCTGCGCCTCGAGCGGCATTTCGCCGATCTCGTCGAGGAACAGCGTGCTGTGGTCGGCCAGTTCGAATTTTCCGATGCGCCGGTCGATGGCGCCGGTGAAGGCGCCTTTTTCGTGACCGAACAGTTCGCTTTCGATGAGGTTGGCGGGGAGCGCCGCGCAGTTGACCTTTACCATCAATTTGTCCTTCCGCGATGAGGCGTTGTGGATGGCGCGGGCGATCAGTTCTTTTCCGGTGCCGGTCTCGCCGAGTACCAGCACGGTGGAATTGGTGGCGGCCACGACGGAGACGAGGTGATAGACGTCCTGCATGACCGGGCTGTTGCCGATGATCTCGGAAAAATTATTGACGGTCCTGATCTGTTCTTTGAGATAGACGTTCTCGTCTTCCAGCTGTTTCTTATAGGCCAGCAGTTTTTCGTTCGCCTGAATATTGGCAATGGCGATGGCGATCTGGGCGCAGATGCCTTTTGTCATCAGGCGACTTAGCCGGTCGGCCAGGATCCAGATAGTGCCGATATTCCTGTTGCCGGCGCGTAGGGGCAGGCTATACATATTCTTTAGTCCGGCGGCCTTCCAGAGGCGGGCGTATTCGTTGCCGCCCCTTATCTCTTCGTCGACGTTGAACACCAGTCCGTCCTTACTGGCCAGTACCCGGGAGGTATAGTGTTCTTCGACGGTGATTCGGGCTGCCGACATTTTATCATAGGCGGCCGGCGGAATCCTGAACAGGGTCCTGTCAAACATATAGGGCGACAGATGAATGCCGTCCTCGTCGATCACCCGGATCATGGCCAGTTTCGTATGCATGATCTTGTCGATCACGCGGAAGATCGCCTCCTGTAGTTCGGCTTTTGTGCGGACCTGTGTGATGTCGTAGCTGAAGTCGAGCAGGACGGCCTGCTCCTCTTGTTTTTGGCTTATCTGTTCGTTAGCGATAATGTTTGCCATGGCCATCGAGATCTGACTGCAAATGCCCTGTAGCAGGGGGACGTTGACTTCCTCCAGTCCCAGCCACAGGACGCCCAGATTAGTCTCGCCATTCCGCAGGCGTACGCCTACCAAAGTTTTTTGTCCTGCCCGCTGCCAGTATTGCAGATAGGCATAGTTGCCGCGCCGAACCTCTCTGTCGATATCGATGAACATGGGGATATTGCTGTCGAGTACGCGGCGGTGGACGCCGTCATCGATGGGGAAGCTGGTCTTTATGAGGTGTTCCAGGTCTTTTTGTCCATTTTACTGGCGCCAGGCTGCCAGATATAGGCACTGTGGGTTGCGCCGTCCTCATTGATCCTCCGGATGACATAACCCTTGATGGCGTTCATTCTGGTCAGTGACCTCCGGATGGCTTCGGCCAGGTCGTCCTTTGTCCTCACTTTGGCGATATCGCTGCTGAGATCGAGCAGGAAGGATTTCTCCTTCTCTTTGCTGAGGATCTCTTCGTTCATGAGGATATTGCATACGGCGCCGGAGAGCTGTGGTGCGATACGCTGCATCACATTCCTGAACTCCGGCGTGAAACTACCGGGCCGGTCGGTGTGGAGATGGATAAATCCTAGCGGCTGGTCCTCTCTCATCAGCCTTGTCATCAGGATCTCCCTGGTCCCCATTTCATAGTTGGCTTTCAGGAAGGGGGACTTTGGGGGCCGGCCATTATGTCCGCCAGCTCGAAGGAGATGGGGGCGTCCGACTGCAATACTGCCTGGATGAATGGTTCATTTAAAGTGAAATGAGATCTTACCAGGTCGTTGTAGATGGCGTGCTCCCGGATCGGCGAGTTTTGGTGGTCCAGCAGGAATGCGAAATAGGTCTCGTCTTTTTTGTCGATAAGGGTGATGATGGAGTGTGTGAAATAGAAAAGGCTTTTGATCCGCTGGGAGAAGAGAGCGAGGAGGTCGTCTTTGTCGCGGACGCTGGTGATGTCGTTGCCGAGGTCCAGGAGCATCTTTTGTTCCTGTTCGAAGTGTGGCCCTGGACAGGGCGGGTGTTTCCGGCTCCGCTGGTATCGCCTTTTTCATACGCGAAATTAGATAAATTATCGCAGGGGCCGGAAGGCTGCGCGCATTTCTTCTGTGAACAATTGGGGTTGTTCCCAGTGCTGCGAAGTGGCCGCCTTTGTCGACTTCGTGGAAGTAGATGAGGCTGGGGTAGCATCGGCGGGCCCAGGACTCCGGAGCGCGGTAGACGTCTTCGGGGAAGACGGTGATGGCGACGGGGATCTTTATCTCTGTGGTTCTTTCGGCTGCCGAGCTGAGGACGCTTCTGCCTTTGTTCTCCCAGTAGAGGCGGGCGGCCGAGGTGCCGCTCCCGGTGAGCCAGTACAACGTGAAGTCGTCGAGGACGTCGTCCTTTGTCGGCAGCTGCTGCGGGTTGTCGCCGTAGGACAAGGCCGAGAAGCCGGGGCGTAAAAGGAGGAAGCCGGCGAGGCCCACCGGGGAGTCGTCGAGGCCGTAGCCTTCGCCCTGCGGCCTTGCCGAGAGCATCACGAAATAGGAGGATGCGCCGCTTTTTTTGTAGGCGATGAGGGCGTCATAGGTAGCCTTTTCTTTTTCGGAATATTCCGCAGGCGCGGGTACTCCTTTGCCGATGGTTGCCTCTACGTCCGGGGGAGGGCTGCGGGTAGACTAATGTGGATGGCTTTGAGGCCGGCGGGCGCCAGTCGTCCCATGGAGTTGGTTACCGCGGAGCCCCAGTCGCCGCCCTGGGCGACGTAGCTGGTATAGCCGAGGCGGGTCATGAGCGTCCCCAGTGCCATCGCGATGCGGTCGGAGTCCCATCCGGTGGTAGTTGCTTTTCCGGAGAAGCCGTAGCCGGGGAGAGCGGGGAGGACGACGTCGAAGGCGTCTTCGGCCTTTCCGCCATAGGCCACCGGGTCAGTGAGGGGGGCGATGGTTCGCAGCATCTCGAATACCGAGCCGGGCCAGCCGTGTGTGATGATCAGGGGCATGGCATTCTTTTCTTTCGAACGGACGTGGATGAAGTAGATGTCTATCCCGTCGATACTGGTCGTGAACTGGGGCCACGCGTTGAGTTTTGCCTCGGCTTTGCGCCAGTCGTAGGTGGTGCCCCAATATTTGGCGAGGGCCTGGAGCCGGTCGAGTTTTACGCCCTGGGAAAAATCCTGTACGGTCTCTTTGTCCGGCCATCGGGTTGTAGTTATCCGTTGTTTGAGGTCTTTTAGTTCTGATGTGGGGACCTGGACGTGAAATGGTTGGATGGTTTGGGTCTGTGCTGCTGCGGTGGTTAGGAAGAGTGCTGTGGAGGCGAATGCCTTTTGCAGTGTGGCCATGGTGTTTATCATTTAGAATGGTTTATGTCGAGTGAGGGAGGTGCACGAGCTACGACGGGGCGGCAGGGGATTGCGTGACCTGGATCACTATTTTGTGGGAAAGGGCCATCACTTTGGGTGACGGCCCCGGTAAAGGGTAATGTCCCTTCCTGGAGGACGTTATAATCGACCTCGATATTACCTTATATGGCTTTTGAGTAAATCGTAAAGGGATGGATGGTTGTTTGTGCTTTATCGGGTGAACTTGTTTTCGTCGAGTTCGGTGAGGTTGATCGAGATATAGCCCAGGCCGAAGTAGGGAAATGTTTGGAGCTGGGTAAGGGCTTCTTCCTGGGAGGGGCTGTGGATGATCAGCCAGAAATTGCCGGCGTCGAGTTGTTTGTAGTATTGATAGATGAGGCCGGATTCGAAGAGTTGTTTGAAGCGTTCGGATTCCTGGGAGGCGTAAGGGGCGACGATATCGTCGGTAATCCCGGGGGTTCTTTTGACGACGGCTATGAAGCGTTTCATGTAATTTATTTTTGGCTAAGTTACGGCGGGGTTTTGTGAGGATTGTGTGACCTGGATCACAATAGCAGGACGGGTGCTCCCGGGGCCGGGGGCAGCGGGAATTGGGGTAAGGCCGGCGGGACCTGGGTTAAGGCCGGCGGGACTCGCCGAGGACGAAGGTAGTGATGACGCTGGCGATGTTGGGGAGGGCGGAGAGGCGGGTGTTGAGGAAGGCGTCGTAGGCTTCGATGTCGCGGATGGATATTTTGAGGAGGAAGTCGGCGACGCCGGTGATCCGATAGCATTCCATGACCTCGGGAAAGTGGATGACTTTCTTCTCGAAGGATGTCAGCATGGTGTTGGAGTAACACTTCAGTTTGACAGATGTGAAGGCAATCGTTGTCGGGGCCATGTTACCAAATGTAGGCGTAGTGGGCGGTATGACCGAGGCGTGGCGTTTTTTCCGTAAAATATTCGGGTTTTGCCTCTTTGATCGAGATATTTTCCGGCGCGTGGATATCGGCGCGCCCTTTTTTTGCATTATTTTTAGGGGTTCTATGCGCCTGGATGCCGATGCTGAACGCGTTTTGTTATTGGAGGTGTCCCGGGGAGAGGTTAGGGCTTTCCGGGAACTGGTGGACCACTATTGGTGGCCGGTGTATTATAATGTACTTACATTGACGAGGAATACGGTGACGGCGGAGGAGTTGACGCAGGACATTTTTTAAAACTATGGGAGAAGCGGGAGCAGCTGGCGGAGGTGAGGGATTTTATGAGCTTTGTGTATGTGGTGGGAAGGAATCAGGTGTTGTCGGCGATGAAGAAGAAGATCGTTGGGACCGAGCCTTTTTGCCGGAGGACCTGGCAGAGACGAATCATTTACCCGAACTGTCGCTGGAATATAAAGAGACCTGGCAGACGGTGCTGAGGGCTATCGAGGCGATGCCGGCGAAGCAGCAGCAGGTGTTCCGGATGAGCCGGATCGAAGGGCTGACGAATAATGAGATCGCTGAGCGGACGGGTTTGAGTCTTTCGGCGGTGAAGTGGCATATTGTGGCCGGACTGAATACCCTCCGGATGTTTTTGGCGGCCCAGGGACCGCCAGTGAGAAAGGGCCCCAGGACCGCCCGTGAAAAAATCTTTAATTTTTTTAAAACTGACCTATCCAGGCGCCCCATAAGGGCGTCTTATAGTATATACCGTTATGTCTGAAAAACTCATATCAGAACAGGAGACAAGATTGCGCCAGTTGTTGGAGGCTTTTTTGAGCGGAGAGCTCAGGGCCGAGGACAGGGACGAATTGACGCGCGGACTCGACTCGCCAGAGGGAGAGGAACTGATTAAGAATATCATGGAGAGGAGGGTGGAAGAGGAGCCGGTGTCGGGGGGACTCGAGGTGAAAGCGGCTTTGGACCAGTGGCTCGACGAGCGGGTGGTTGCCCCGACCCCGGCCCTCGCGCCGGTGCGGACGATGCGCAACTGGTGGTGGGGTGTTGCGGCGGCGGTGCTGATCGGTATAGTGGGGGGTATCTTTTGCTGCGGCCGGGTAAGGAGGCGGGCCTGGTGGCGGGGAGGTATAAGAACGATCTGGTTCCGGGACGGGATAAGGCGGTGCTGAAGCTTTCGGACGGGAGGGAGGTGGAGCTGAACGGGACGGTATCGGGCGGCATCGCCAACCAGGACGGAGCGGCTATCACCGAAGACAACGGGTGGCTGAAGTACTCGGCCTCGGGCGAGGCGCACTATAATGATCTCTATACGCCGGTGGGAGCGCAGATAAAAGTCGTGCTGGCTGATGGGACGAAGGTCTGGCTGGATGCGGGGTCGAGCATCCATTATCCGACGGCATTCCCTTCGGGGAACAGGGAGGTGACGATCACGGGTCAGGCGTATTTCGAAGTAGCGGCGAATGCCCGTCAGCCCTTTATCGTTCACGCGAAGGACCAGACCATCCGGGTGTTGGGAACGCATTTCAATGTGAATGCTTATGGTGCGGCTGCGGCGAAGACCACGCTGGAACAGGGTAGTGTGTTAGTGAGTTCGGGTTCCGCGGAGGTGAAGCTGGAGCCGGGTCAGCAGACTGAGGGAGGGATAGTGAAGAACGGGGTCGATCTGGAAGAAGTGTTGGCGTGGAAGAACGGGGAGTTCCGGTTCAACGGCGCTTCGATCGCCGTTATCATGGATCAGCTGGCGCGGTGGTATGGAGCGGAGGTTCGGTATAAGGACGATATCAGGGAGGAGTTTGTGGCGAAAATCCCGAGGAATGTACCGATCTCGAAGGTGTTGAAATACCTGGAGGCGACGGGGCAGGTGAAGTTCGCTATCGATGGAAATGTCATTACAGTTATGAGATAACCTGCTTATGAATAAAAAAGCCGGCAAGTGTTACGAGCACCTGACGGCTGGAGGAAATAACAAAAAGAGGGCTTTCTATTATTAACCTAAACTAACTAAAGCTATGCAGAAAACTGCAGACGGCAAAGTCGTGCCGTTCCCAAAATTTAAACTGCTGATCATCATGAAATTGACAGCAATCTTTCTCCTTGTAGCCCTGTTGAGGGTAAGTGCAGAAGGTGTAGTTGCCCAGACCATCTCCCTGCATGTCAGGGCGAGCCCGATAGAAAAGGTGTTCGCCGAAATTGAAAACCAGACCCATTACAGTTTCATCTACGGCAAGAAATTATTGTCGACGGCGTCCCCGGTGAGTGTCAGCCTTGACAATGCGCCACTGGAGGCCGTGCTGAAGGCTATCTTCGAGAACCAGCCCCTCTCCTTCAAGATCACCGACCGGCAGATCATCGTCGCTGCGAAAGTAATGGTCAATGCCCCTGCCGGGGTTCTGCCGCCGACGCCGACCTCCCTTACCGTCCATGGCCATGTTGCTGACAGGGATGGCTACCCGATGCCTTCGGTTTCCGTAGTGATACCCGGCACGCCGCTGGGCACCATGACCAATGCAAAGGGAGAGTATGTCATAAGATCGGCGCCCGAGAATGCGGATCTTGTCTTTTCGTATGTCGGATTTGCGGAGCAACGGGTGCATATCAACGGTCGTCAGGAGATCAGTATCGTCCTGCTGCCCATTCAGGACAAGCTGGATGAAATGGTTATCATCGCCTATGGGAAGACGACGCGGCGCCTGAATACCGGGTCTGTCGTCTCGGTGAGCGCCGACGTGATCGAGAAGCAGCCGGTACAAAACGTGATGGTTGCGCTGGAAGGCCGGGTTTCGGGTGTGCAGGTCGCGCAGAACAACGGCGTGCCCGGCAGCAATACACAAATGCAGATACGCGGGCAGGGGTCGTTGAATTCGGGGACGATCCCTCTGTATGTTATAGACGGCGTTCCCTATACCAATTTCAACGGGGGCCAGCCACCGCAAGACAACCTCGACGCCTGGGGGATCTCGGGCGCCAACGGCGGCACGAGCCCCTTCAGTTCGATCAATCCCAGCGATATCCAGAGCATTACCATCTTAAAGGACGCGGATGCCACGGCTATCTATGGGGCCGGGGCGCCAATGGCGTTGTGCTGATCACCACGAAGAAAGGAGGTGTGGGTGGATCGAAGGTCAGCGTCAATGTCTATTCGGGAATAGGAAAAGTAGCGCACTGGATACCGATGCTGAATACGCAGCAGTATCTCTCCTTGAGAAGGGAGGCCTTCAAAAACGACGGGGTAAATCCGGCGACCGCTCCTTCGAGGCCCTACGATCTGCTGGACTGGGATCAAAATGCGTATACTAACTGGCAGAAATTCCTGATCGGGGGTTCGGCCCACTCGTCGAATGCGGAGGTTGCCTGGTCCGGAGGCAACGCGAATACTTTTATCGTCTTAGCGGGGCGTTCAGGCATGACGGTACGGTATATCCGGGAGACTGGCGGGACAACCGCGCTACCACGAGATACAGTCTGGACCATCATTCGGCGGACGGCCGGTTTGGATTTTCTTTCTCTACCAGTTTCGCCTATGAGAATACGAGGCTTCCCTACAAGGATATTTCCGGGTCCTACACCCTGCCGCCGAATTACCCCTCGAAACTGAAAGATAGCACGGGCCGGCTGGTCTGGTACCCCGGATTTACTAATCCGTTGTCAAATCTGCAGCAGCCCTATAGCGCGATAACGACCAATCTCATGGGGAATTTTTCCATCCACTATACGGTGTTGCCCGGGCTCGACCTGAAACTCAGCAGCGGGTATACCAACGTACTTCTGGATACGAAGGCGGCGGTGCCGGCCACGGCGCTGAACCCCTCGTCCAACCCGGTGAGCTCGGCGTATTTTTCCACCAATAAGGCGCAGAATTGGATCGTAGAACCGACCGTTAGCTACAACCTGAAAATGGGGGAGGGCAGGATGAGTCTCCTGGCCGGGGGCACATTTCAACAAAATATTTCGCAAACGACTTCGACGAAGGGGACCAACTACAGCAGTGATCAGCTGCTGGGATCGCTGGTAGGTGCTGGACTGATCACGAGCTATTTCCCGAACTACGCCCAGTATAATTTTAGTTCGGTGTACGGCCGGTTCAACTACAGCTGGGCCAACAAGTATGTCCTCAACGCGACGTTCCGCAGGGATGGCTCCTCGAGGTTCGGAGCGAACAACAGATGGGGCAATTTCTGGGCAGTGGGCGGCGCGTGGGTATTCTCCGAAGAGTCTTTTGTAAAGAATAATCTTTCGTGGATGAGTTTGGGCAAGCTGCGTGGCAGCTATGGCCTTACCGGGAATGACCAGATACCCGACTATCTCTATCTATCCCTCTATTCAGTGCTCAGAAATCCCTACCTGAATCAGGCGGGTCTGTATCAGGTGAGCACCCCCAACCCCGATATTCAGTGGGAGACGGACCGCAAGCTGGAGTTCGGGCTGGAACTGGGCTTTCTGAAAGACCGGATCATGCTGACCGCGAATTACTACCGAAACCGCAGCGGTAACCAGCTGAGCTATATGAGTCTTCCGACGCAGACGGGTTTCAATGCCTACCAGGCGAATATTCCCGCGGTAATTCAGAATACCGGCGTTGAACTGGCCATCGAATCGAAGAATATCGTTCACCGGGATTTTCAGTGGACGACTTCGTTCAATATCACCCTCCCGTCCAACAGACTGATCAGCTATCCCAATCTGGCTCAGTCCTTTTATGCCAGCACCTATATCGTCGGCCAGCCGGTCAATCTGACCCGACTGTATCATTATACGGGCATCAATCCCCAGACCGGGGCGCCGACCTTCGCGACGAAGAGTGGAAGCGGTGTTCCCGACTATAACACGGACCGGATCGTCGCGCCGGTCGGGACACCGTATTTCGGGGGGATGAGCAATGACTTCACGTACAAACGGTGGACGCTGGGTTTCTTTATACAGTGGTATCACCAGAAGGGCTATACGAACGGCAGCTACAATTCGGCGATCGGGTCCAGCATGGCCAACCTGAATATCTCGGTGCTGAACAGGTGGCAGCAGGCGGGAGACGCGAATAAGCTGTTCCCTGGAGCCTCGGCTACACCCGGCGCGCCGATCTACAATGCATATAGCTATTACTATGGGAGCTCAGACGCGTTCTGGGGTGACGCATCGTGGCTGAAGCTGTCAAATGCGTCCCTGGCCTATAGTTTCGGCGAAAAGTCCGTGAAGCGTATGGGGCTGGGTATGCTACGTTTTTATGTGCAGGGGCAGAACCTTTTGCTGCTGAACAAGAACAAGTATCAGCTGGACCCGACGACGACCGTCCCGGGCGGGCCTTCGGGTCTCGGAAACGGCCGCTATCCCGCGGTTCCGCCGTTGCGAACCATTGTTGTGGGTCTTAATCTTTCATTTTAAAATCTGGCGTCATGTTATCTGCTAATAAAATACTTTTTTGTTGTTTCGCGGCCGGATCGTTGGCTATGGGTTCGTGTAAGAAATTTGTCGATATCGGCGCTCCTGCTACACAGATCGGGGTGCAGCAAGCTTTTCAGTCCGAGTCTTCGGCTACCAGTGCGATCATCGGACTGTACAGCACCGGCTTTGCCGCCAATCTGACGATCAACTACACCGGGCTTTGCGGTTCTTCGGCGGACGATATCCGCTATGCCGTCAACGATCCTAACTATGGGCAGTTCGCCAGCAATGCCCTGTTGTCCAGTAACACGCTCGTGCCCGGGCTTTGGGCGGACAGTTATTCGGAGATCCTGCAGTCGAATCTGGCGATCGGGAATCTGAACGCCGCGACGACCATTTCGCCGGCGGTGAAGAATCAGCTGCTCGGCGAGGCCAGGACCTGGCGTGCCTTCATGTACTTTTATCTGGTGAATTTATATGGCGATGTGCCGCTGGAACTGGCCACGGATGTCGCCACCAACGGGATGATGGCGAGGACGGCGGCTTCCTCAGTATGGGCGCAGGTCATCGCCGATCTTCAGGGTGCGGTCGGCCTCCTGTCAACAGCTGATGCCACGGGCAAGCGGGCGCGGATCAACCAGTATGCCGCGATGGCGCTGCTGGCGAAGGCGTATTTGTATACTCAGGACTGGAAGGACGCGGAGCAGATGTCCAGCGGCGTGATCGGATCGGGTGTATTCAGTCTTGGGAGTGATCTTAATTCTGTTTTTGTGAATACAAGCAACGAGGTGATCTGGCAGATCGCGACGACTACGGGTGTTTCTTCATTTGGTGGTAATTTCCTCGCGCCGAAGGGGGTATTGCCGACCTATGTGTTGTATGATACGCTGTACCGATCGTTCGAGCCGGGTGATCTTCGAAAAAAGTACTGGACAACGAGTGATACGCTTGGGGGAACGCCTTATTATTATGACTATAAGGATAAGGTGCGGTCGGGAACGGGTAATGAATACAATGTGGTTCTGCGGCTGGCCGAGCAGTACATGATAAGGGCGGAGGCGCGGGCGCAGCAGGGCAATTTGTCCGGTGCTGTCGGCGATGTGAATGTTATCAGGACGAGGGCGGGGTTGTCTTCGCTGAGTACCGGTCTTTCGAAGGCCGATGTTCTGGCGGCCGTCGAGCAGGAACGGAAGATGGAGCTTTTTGGCGAATGGGGTAACCGCTGGCTGGATCTCAAGCGGACGCCCGGCGTGCTGGGCGGGGCGACGAGGGCAGACGAAGTGCTGGGCGGCGGTCTGAAGCCGGCCTGGAAGCACGATGCCGTCCTCTATCCGATACCGGCGGCGCAGATCGTTGCCAATCCGGCGCTCAGGCAAAATTCAGGTTATTAATCAATTAAAATATTTTCCATGAAAAAACTGTTTGTTGTATTCGCCGCACTGTTCGCGGCAGGGACTATAATGGCCCAGGGGACACGACCTTTCAGCATCTGAGCCGACTGGCGGCATCCAAAGACCCGAATGACAGTATAGCGCTCAACAAGGAGCTGCAGCAGCTGGCCTCGAGCAGTAAGGAAAAGGATGTCATGATAGCCATCAATCTTTATGCCCGGACGAAGAGGGTCCGGATGGCGGATTCGTTGGACAAGGCGGCGCTTGCGAAATTTCCCGCCGGCGTCCTGGCGCGGTCGATGGCTCAGGGGCCTATTTTTGAATCGAAGGATCCGGTAGAGGCGGAGAAGTTGTATAAAAAGCTGGGTGGCGAAATTTCCGCCTTCCCGATTTCCGAATGAGAACCACGACCATGTCGCTTATGACTATTTGCGGTCTCATATTGCCCAGCTGTACGCGGGGAAGAGGAATGTCGCCAAGGCGGAGCAGTATATCAATCTGCTGGAAGAGGAGTTCTGGAAGGGGAATGGTTATGGCGGGCTGTCCGAGCGGTTCCGGAAGGACAGCGATCTGGTGCATGCGGAGATCTATGCCAGGAAGGCGATGGAGAGCGCCGGGAGCTTCCTGAATGCGACGGATAATGCGGGAAGATTTGCGGCAAGCGGCTATGTCGGGCTCAGCAATACCTATGTGGACATCCTGTATCAGGAAAAGAAGTATGACCGGGCGCTGGAGGTGGTGGACGCGCTGTACAAGGGCAATAAGGAGGTGGATCCGAGGACCAATTATATTTATGCAAAACTATTGCTGGCCGAGCACCGCGACCAGGAGGCCTATGCCAAAATGGATGAGCTGATGCGAACGGGGAAGGCGGAGCCGGAGGTGCGCAGGCAGTTCAGGAACCTCTATGTCAAAGTCAAAGGAAGCGATGCGGGTTATGACGAGTATATGGCGTCTATCAGAACTGCGGTGATGGAGAACCTGAAGAAGAAGCTGCAGCGGGAGATCATGGATAAGCCGGCTCCGTTATTCACGCTGACCGACCTGGACGGAAAACGGGTGACGCTGGAAGAGTATCGGGGGAAGACGGTGGTGCTGGATTTCTGGGCGACGTGGTGCGGGCCCTGCAAGCGGTCGTTCCCCGCGATGGAGATGGCGAAGAATAAGTATAAGAACGATACCGATGTCCAATTCCTTTTTATTCATACCTGGGAGAAGAGTGAGCATGCAGCGGATGAGGCGAAGGCTTATATGCAGGAGCACCATTTCGATTTTGAGGTGTTGATGGATCTGAAGGATCAGGAGACGAAGGAGAACAAGGTGGTGAGCAGTTATGGGGTGAATGGGATACCTGCGAAGTTCATCATCGATCCGAAGGGGAATATCCGGTTTCATCTGACGGGTTTTGAGGGGAGTGATGAGGAGGCGGTGGATGAGTTGTCGATGATGATCGATATGATAAAGAAGGTGTGAGGTGGTTTCGAAGTATGTAAGGCCCCGGTCGTCGACCGGGGCATTTTTGGGGGGGTAGGGGCCGGGATGGCCGGGGATGGAAACCTTGAGGAGGAAGTCGGCGACGCCGGTGATCCGATCGCATTCCATGCGGGAAGCTATATTCCCTGATCTCGCCGCCGTCGATGCGGATTGCGGTGCCGATCAGCCATCGGGCGCCTGGTGAAAGGATGAAGGCGATCAGTTCGGCGACCTCTTCGGGTTTGCCGTAGCGTTCGATGTGTGCCTCCTGCAGGAATTTTTCTTTGGCGTCGTCGATGGACAGTTGGTGATCCGCGGACCATTTGTCGAGAAAACCGATGCGGCGGTTGCTCATGACGGGGCCGGGGAGGATGCTGTTGACCTGTACGCCGTCGATGATGCCTTGTTCGGCGAATGCTTTGGCCATGGCTACGATAGCGGCGTTGATGGCGGCGACGGCTGCGAATCCGGGTTTGGGGCTTTCGGCGGAGTTGCCGGACATGAAGACGACCGAGCCTCTGGATTCTTTGAGGAGGGGCCATGCTTTGATGGCCAGGCGGCGTGCGCCGTGCAGCTTCATTTCTGCGCCGTCGTTCCACTGCTGGTCGGTCATTTGGAAGAGGTGGATCTGGGGCACTGCGCCGGCGATGTTGACGACGGCGTCGAGGCGGCCGAATTTAGACTTTGTGCTGGCGATGATTTCAGAGACGGCCTCCGGCTGCCGAAGGTCGGCGGGCAAGACAAGGGGCTCGGCGCCGAGGGCTTTGATGTTGGCTGCTGTCTTTTCGAGTTCTTCCTGCCGGCGGGCGACGAGGACGATGCCAGCGAAGTCTTTGGCGAGGCGAAGCGATGTGGCTCGTCCGATGCCGGCGCTGGCGCCGGTGACGATTGCAATTCTGTTGTTCATGGTGACTGGTTTTAGATGGCTTTCCAAATAGAATCGACGAACCATTTCGACGGCAGGCGTTTCGGCGTTGCCGTGAGGGGTTTCGAATTTTATTTACTCAGGAAGGCGATGATGTCTTTTGCGATCTCGCGGTGGTGTTCTTCGAGGGCGAGGTGGCTGGTGTCGTAGGCGACGAGTGTGGCCGAGGGGACGTCTTTTTTTATGGCTTCGGCGGCGGCAAGGGGGAAGAAGGGGTCGTTCTTACCCCAGACAAGGAGCATTTTGGGCTGGGTATCTTTGAGCCATTTTTGCCATTTCGGGTATTCGGCTATGTTAGTAGCGTAGTTGTAGAGGAGGTCGAGCTGGATCGATTCCTGGCCCGGGCGGTTGAGGTGGTGCAGGGCGGTGATATAGTGGTCGGGGTTGATCGTTGAGCTGTCTTTGGCGCCGTGCAGGAAGAAGAGTTTGATGCCATCGATGGTAAAGAGGGGTTTGACGAGGCGGGTGGTTTCTTCGTTGCGGTTGGCCAGGTAGGGGGCGGCGTCGGTCATAGCGGGGCCGAGGCCTTCTTCGTAAACGTTGGAGTTCTGCAGGATATAGCTTCTGAACAGGGTGGGCCGGCGGGTGGCGATGCGGAAGGTGATGGGGCCGCCGTAGCCCAGGGCGTATACGCTGGGGTTCTTCAGGCCGATGGTGTCTATAAATTTTTCGATCGTTTTTGAGATGTTGTCGAAGGTGTAACTGTAGTCGTTTGGATCGGGGACTCCGCTATGACCGAAGCCTGGAAAATCCGGGGCGATGAGGTAGTAGTTGTCTTTCAGGTCTTCGATGATCTCCTGGAATGCTGCGGATGCGTTGGGCACGCCATTGAGGAAGACGATGGCCTGTTGATTGGGGTCGCCGGCTGCCCGGTAGAAAATATTGATGCCGTCGATCGTTACTGTCCTGAAACTGACTGATTGGTTTGCCATTTTGTATGAATTGGTGTGTGATATAGTTGTTCAGAGAATCTTTTTGATGATGCTTTTTGCTCTGGTGGCCGGCCAGGGGTTCCCATGGACTTGGTTGCTGGTGTTGCATTAAAACAGACTACTCGGTTTTACACTTGATTTAAGTTTGTTGAACGATCACCGCCTGATTGGAGGTGTAGCGTCGTCTTTTGAGTTGGGTTAGCTGGTTAGTCGGGCTGCCTGTTTAGAGCGGCTTGCCGGGCGGCCGGTCTACTCGTTCAGGAGTCTTTCGACTGTCTTACGGGCGGCAAGTACCGGCCATATGTCACCGTGTACCTTGTTGGTAATCAGGGCTCCGTCGAATAGAATATAGATCTGGTCTGCCAGGGCTTCTTTTCCGATTGGCGCGAGCAGAGTGGAAAAGAGTTTTCTGACTCCGTTCTTCTGCATTCTGATCTGGTTGACCACTTTTTCGGGGCCCTGGGGACCTCCGAAATGATGTTCAGGAAGGAGCATCCGAAGTAGTCGCTTTCCTGGACGATCTTCAGGAGGTAGTCAAAAACGGCCAGCACCTGTTCTTTCGGATCGGTGAACTGGTGGGCGGCGTCATACAGGGCCTTGTCCGTCCCGGCGCCTGCGGAGACAAGATACTCCATCAGTATTTCCTCTTTCGATCTGAAGGTTACATAGAGTGACGATTTCACTACTCCTGACTCTTCGAGGATCTGGTTGATCCCGGTATTTACGTATCCTTGCTGGTAGAATAACCGGCCGGCGGTATCTATGATCGTTTGACGAATGCCATTCTTTCTCTCGTTACGCATAGTACGAAATTAGAGGAAAAAAGAGCAACAGACAAGTCTGTTTGAATTCGGGTCCGGTGTTTTGTTAGTACCGTGGTGTCATTTTACGTTGTAAAGATAAGGGGTTTTCGGACCAAAAAACCGAGTAGTCTGTTTAATATTTAATTTGTTTTTTTAATATGTATGGTGGTGTTACCCTGGATCCAGAGGAAAGGCCCAGAAACATGATGGTAGAGTATCGGTCAATACTGGTTTTCCCCGGGATTTGGGGTGGAAGGGGCAGAAGGTGGTGACGTCCAATGGAAACCGGACAGCAGTCAGTATCGAAAGCGGACGATCGGGGTCTTTGTATTGCTGTAGGCGATTGGTTTTTAGGTGATTGGAGAATTGGCATTATCTTTCGTGCCGTCATGGGTACAAACGACATTTTCCATGTTTAGAAGCTATATCAAAACTGCGCTGCGGTTCCTCCGCAAAAACAGGACGTTCAGCGTGATCAACCTTGCCGGTCTTGCCCTGGGTACGCTGTGTTGTCTTTACATCGTATTGTATGTAAAGGACCAGTACAGCTATGATCGAGGGTTCGATCATGCGGCTGATATTTACCGGGTCACTACCAGTATGGAGCTTGTGGGAGACCGGCACAGGATGGCGACTGCGTCACCGCCCATCGCGCCAGCGATGAAGAGCGATTTCCCGCAGGTGCTGCAGTTCACCAGATTTATCCCTACGCTGGGTGCGGATGAGCATCTGCTGGTGTATAAGGAAAAGTCGTTTTATGAAAAGGAAGCCTATCTCGTGGACTCCACCTTTTTCGATGTTTTTAATTTTCATTTTTCTTCCGGGAGTTCGGACCACGTATTGTCAGCGCCGAATTCGATCGTGTTGTCCCGGCCGGTAGCTGACAGGTTGTTTGCCGATGAGAGCCCTATCGGGAAAACGATCACTATGAATGATGCGTGGGGGAAAAATATTTTTACGGTCACGGGGGTGGTGGATGAAAGTTTGGGCAAGTCCAGCATTCATGCCAATATGTTCATCAGGATGAACCCCCATGGGTTTGGCGGTTCGTTGCTGGAGAACAATACCTGGACGGGTAATAATTTTGCCTGGTCCTATGTGAAGCTGGCGCCCGGGGCGTCGCCGGAAGCGCTGGAGAAGCAACTGCCTGCGTTTTTGGATAAGCATGGGCAGCAACAGTTAGAGGAAGACGGCATGACGAAAGTGCTGCGGTTGCAGCCTATTGCTTCCATCCATACGTCGGCAGGTTATGACGCGGAAACGGGTCATACGGTCAGTAGTTCGTTCCTGAATATTTTGATACTGATCGCTCTGCTGATCCAGGTGATTGCGTGTATCAATTTCATGAATCTTTCTACTGCCAGGGCGTCCGGCAGGGCGAAGGAAGTGGGGATCCGGAAGGTGGTGGGGGCCGGGAGGAATAGCCTGGTGGTTCAGTTCCTCGCGGAATCCTGTTCTGCTCGCGCTGGTGGGGGTGATGATCGCCGTGCCGATGCTGGTATTTGCGTTTCCTTATCTGAACCGGATCACGCAGGCGGATATGTCCCTGTCCATGCTCGCGGATTATAGCGTATGGCTGATACTGGGGGGATTGTGGTAGTCACCGGGTTGCTGGCCGGGAGTTATCCTGCGTTCTACTTGTCCGCGTTCAGGGCTATCAAAGTGATTAAGGGTAATTTTACCAGCCATGTGTCTGCCGCGGGTATACGTCGCAGTCTTGTGGTTTTTCAGTTTGCTTTGTCGATCCTGCTCATTGCCTGTATTGTGGTCATTTATTCCCAGTTGAATTATATAAAGAACAAGGATCTGGGTTTTAATAAGGACCAGCAGCTCATTTTTACTTTTCACACGGATGATACGAGGAGTAAGATGCCGGCTTTTGCCGAAGGGCTCAGGAAGCTTTCGGGAGTGGAGGGGGTGAGCATGGCCAATAATTATCCGGGGGCTCCGACCTACCATGACTGGGGTGTGTGGCTGGAGGGAGGAAATCCCGCAGGATCGACCGATCAGCAGAACCTGGCTACGGATGAGCATTTTGTAACTGTTATGGGTATCCGGTTGATTGCCGGGAGGGATTTCAGGGCGCAGGACTCGGGTTCTGTCATTGTCAATGAAACGCTGGTAAAGCGACTGGGGCTGACGCCTTCCTCCGCGGTCGGAACAAGATTGTTTGCCGGGAACGACAGGAAATGGGTGATCTCGGGTGTCATGAAAGACATCAATTACACTTCGCTTCGGGACCGGGTGAATCCCTTTATGATCCTGTATGATCCCAGGGGGGCGATGTGAACCATTTGATCGTGCATACGCGTAGTGGTAACTATGGTGCCATGCTGAGCGAGATGGAGGCGTTGTGGCGTCACGATGTGCCGGGTACTCCTTTTGATTATGTCTTTCTGGATGAGAAAGTGCAGAGGCAATATCAGTCGGAGGTGACGATGTCGCATATCATCAATGCTTTTACCGGAATGGCGATCGTTATTTCCTGTCTGGGGTTGTTTGGGTTAGCCGCGTTCAGTGCGGAGAAAAGGAGTAAAGAGATTGGGATCCGGAAGGTGTTGGGGGCGAGCAGTGCTGGCATCTTCCGGTTGTTATCGGGGGATTTTGTAAAGTTGGTGTTTGTTGCTTTTGTTCTGGCTACGCCGGTAGCGTGGTGGGTGATGCACCGGTGGTTGCAGGAATTTGTTTATAAGGTGGAGATCCGGTGGTGGATGTTTGGGCTGGCGGGGGTTGCGGCTATTGTGATTGCGCTCGTGACGATCAGCTGGCAGGCTGTGAAGGCGGCGGTGGCGAATCCCGTGAAGGGGTTGAGGTCAGAATAATGCCGCTTTGGGGCGGGCGGGAGGTTGCCTACGGTTTGGGTGCTAGTCTGGCCAGGTCCTGGACGACGTCCCGCACTGCAAGGGGGATGGGTTGCACGTCATAGTCGCAGTTTCGAAGGACGATGGCCCCGACCTTTGTTCCAGGGCTGAAGAGCATGAAGGCTGTGTATCCGGCGACGGCGCCGTCGTGCCCGACGATTTTGGAGTCATTGCCGGGATTTACGACGGACAGCCCGAATCCGTATCCTGCCTTTCCGCTCTCGGGAGTCTGGATCGTTTGCATCAGCTCCCGGTAATTTTTTGACAGGCTGGTGGAATCGCTGTATTGCGCCATAACAAAACGGGCAAGATCACCCGCAGTCGTAAAGATGCCTCCATTCGGGACCTTATACCCTCTGCCGGCGAATTCGGCTGCAGCCATTGCACCGTCGGGTCTCTGAGCACGGCTATTCCGGTGATAACCTACCGCTACGCTATCGCCATAGCCGGCAGGGATGATGTAGAAACTACGGGTCATGCCCAGGGGTTTAAAGATCCTGTTCTCCACCATCTGCATATAGGGCTGATGGGCAGCCCTCGACAGTGCCAGTCCAAGGATGCCATAACCGATATTGCTATAGGAAAATTTTTTCCCGGGGGAAGTCGACGTCGGTGGTGGGAATGGAGTTCAGCACTTTCATTTCCCAGGTGCCGATCGGTCCGGCCGCTGCATTGGGAAGACCTGGCTCTCTCTCAAGACCTGCCGTATGACTGGCCAGCTCGCGAAATGTAATTTCGGCGGTATCTCTTTCTTTTCTTTTCAGCTGTTTTATCTCCGGGAGATATTTTGATATGGGGTCATCCAGCCGGATGGTTCCGTCCTGTACCAGCAATAGCATGAGATAGGCGGTGAAGGTCTTGGAAATCGAGCCTATCCGGTAGACGGTGTGTTCGCCGGCGTCGATCCCCTTTTCGTTGTCTGCCTTCCCAAAGGCGTGGGACCAGACGATCTTATTTCCGATGAAGACGATCGCGGACAGACTCCCGGTCGTGTCTTTCAGATGTTCAGCCTCCAGGCGTTGCTGAAAATTGTCGATCACGCCCACGATGGTAGAAGTATCGGTCTTTTGCGCGCTGTGGCAGGCGCCCGGTAAAAGCAGGACGATAACGAGTGATAAAAAGGTTGTCCGGTTCATAGGAGGTTTCATTCCTCCCAAAGATAGTGAAATCGGGAGGTTGAAAACCCGCGGTGTTTGGCCGCGGGGGATGGTGGGTTTCCAGCGTGTTTTGGGTCCTGCGTGGATAGGTTCGAGTGAGCTGGATGGTGAATTGTCCGGCGGCGTGATGAGGTTGTTTGTTTGGGAGCTCATAGCTCATTAAGTTTCCGTTAACAATCTGTTTGATGTCCATTGACAAGTGTCGGAAGTAAAGGTGATTAATTTAGACAAAGTTTAACATTCTCACCAAAAACTTCTGCTATGAATGGACCCACACTGCTCCGCAGGTCTGGCTATTTCCTGCCATTGCTGCTTGCAATCATCTTGCTGTTTTGCGGAATTGTCCGCGGATTTTCCCAGGGCGGAGCGCCGGCGGGCGGCGCCCCGGGCGGTATTCCTGTCTCGGGGATCGTAAAGGATGCGGGCGACGGGAAACCCCCGGCCAGCGTTTCGATCGAGGTTTCCGGGACCAAACACGGAACTATTTCCAATGACGATGGCCGATTCCTGGTGCGCGCGGCCCCCGGGGAAACGCTTGTCTTCCGGATGGTCGGTTATCTACCCAAAGAATATAAGGTTACCGGGCAGGCGTCCGGTGTCTCGATACTGCTGAAGCAGGATCCCAAAGGGCTTACGGACGCCGTCATCATCGGTTATCAGAGTCTGGCGCGCCGCAATGTCACTGCTGCCGTGACGTCGATCGATCCCAAGACTATTGCGGATGTCCCCACGCCGACGCTCGACGGGCTTTTGCAGGGCCGGGTTGCGGGTCTCAACGTACAGAATTTCTCCGGGGAACCAGGGGTAAGGAGCACGGTGGTACTCAGGGGTAACACGTCTGTCAGCCGGGCCATCAACAACGACCCGAGCAGCGCGGCGGGCAAGGCCAGTCTCGCGCGCGCCGTCAGCGGCCCTCTCTTCGTTATCGACGGGGTTCCGCAGTCGACGGACGATATTGCCGCTATCAACTATGGAAATGGAACGAATACGGATGTGCTGGCGGGCATTCCCATCAATGACATCGAAGCTATTTCTATCCTCAAGGATGCGTCGGCTTCGGCGATCTACGGATCGCGGGGTGCCAATGGCGTTATCATCATCAAGACGAAGAAGGGTGTTGCCGGAAGGACGCGGGTCAACTTCAGCACCTATCATGGTTTCACCGAAAGGCCTACCCTGGACAAAGTGCTTATCGGGGCGGAGGAGACGCGCGCCAAGCTAGCGCTGATCAATCATTATGGTCCCTATAACAGTCTTGACAACCTGCCGCAGATACTAACGGATACGCTGAATCCGGCGTTCAACAATGCCAACGACTATCGCGGCGGTATGTTCCAGAACGGGCTGGTGGACAATGTCGATCTGTCCGTCACGGGCGGCAGCGAAGCAGTGACGTATCGTTACGGTCTCAACTATTATAATGAGAATGGCATCCTGAAAAAATCGGGGCTGCAGCGCTACAGCTTCAACACCAATATGGGTGTCAAGCTCTCGAACCGTCTGAATATAAGCACGCAGATCCGCTATTACCGCCTCAACCGGCCCCGGTCGCTGAACGACATTACGGGAGGGTATGGGCCTTTCAACGGGGGTTACTATGCTTCGAGCCGTCTGCCGCCCTCCACGCTGTATATGAGCCCCGCCAGCCAGCAGTTCATCTTCGGTAATTCCACCAACCAGACCGATGACAACGTGAACAACAGTCTTACCATCAGTCCGACGATCGACTGGAAGATATCCAGCAAGCTGACCTTTAATACGGTGATCTCCTACGGGAACAGTAACACCCGCAGGGATACGTATACGCCTGGGAAGTACAGACAGAGCGGCCTTGGCTACGCCATCAGCTTTGCAGACAATTCGTCGGATTATCTGATGAGCAATACGCTACAGTATACGACCGGGATTGGGGCCGAGCAGCACCTGAATCTGCTGCTGGGGCAGAATACGGAATACCATCAGTACCGGGCAACAGATGCGGAGGCGGACGGCATACCCAACGACCAGATATCGGTGGTCAATGTGCTGAACAAGCTGAATTCGAAGACCTATTCCGATATTATCGAGAGCGGTATTCAGTCGGGTTTTTTCCGGGCCAACTACGACTACAAGGGCCGGTATCTGCTGTCGGCGGTGTTCAATGCGGATGCCTCCTCGAAATTCGGCAGCAACAACAGGTGGGGTTATTTCCCGTCCGTATCGGCGGGATGGATTATCAGTGATGAGCGGTTCATGAAGGGCGCTTCCGACTGGCTGACGATGTTGAAGATCCGTGGCAGCTATGGCATTACCGGAAGACAGCCTGACGACGGCAACAATTATCTGTCTTTTAATACCTACAGCATTGGCGCCGGCGGGTTTGCGGGGAGCAACAGTCCTCAGACCCTGCAGAATCTTTCCCTGACCTATAATGGCGTACCGGCGATCTCGCCGAATTTTGCGGCCGGTCTGGCCAACAAGAACCTGACCTGGGAGCATTCCAAAGAGGCCAATATCGGCGTGGACCTGACGATCCTCAACGGGCGGTTCAACCTGGTATCGGATATCTATGTACGCAATACCAGCCAGGGCATCTTCTCACTGCTGCTGCCGATAACCAGCGGGTTCTCGACGATCACCACCAACGCCATCGGGACCCGGAACTCGGGGATCGAGGCGCAGCTGATCGCGCACTGGCTCAAGCCGTCGAACAAGTTCCAGTGGGGAGACCGATTTCAACATCGCCTATAACAAAAACGTCATCACATCTCTGCCGAATGGCGGAAGGGATATCGTCATCAATCAGGGTTCGACGAACTACCTGCTCAGGCGCGGTCACCCCATCGACGAGTTCTTTCTGTTCCAGGCGACAGGCGTCTATAAATCGGACAAGGACGTCCCCTTCAATCCCGTAACGGGCAGCGTCCTGAATTTCTACGGCTACCAGTTCAGGGGCGGCGACCCGATCTGGAAGGACCTCAACGGCGACGGAGTCCTCGACCAGAATGACTATGCGCCTTCGGGCGACCCGAACCCGCGTGTCACGGGCGGTTTCAACCAGATATTCACCTACCGCAATTTCAGTCTGGCGGTCTTTTGCACCTATACGCTGGGCAGACAGATCTATAACGACTACCTCGTCGGGAAGTTGTCGGGGCTGGTCCCCACGGACGATGGCGACGCGAATCCGCTGCACGCCATTTCGCACAACGCCCTGCCGGATCTGAGTGAGATCAACTACTGGCAGAATCCGGGGGACAACGCGCAGTATCCTTCGCTGAGCTCATTCCTCGGCACCCGGTATAAGTATGCGGCGGTGAGCAACCAGTGGGTGGAGAACGGCGACTATATGCGTATCAAGACGGTCACGCTTTCCTATTCCTTCAATCCGGCGTCGCTGCAGCGGTTAAGGATGAGCAGGCTGAGGGTCTATGGGATGGTGGACAACCTCCATATCTTCCAGAAGGCGCTGGTGCCGGATGCGGAGCAGGTGGATCCCTTCGGTATCTATAATGGCAATGGCTATCCGATACCCAAAAAATTCACCCTTGGCCTCGATGTGAGCTTCTAAGATCAACCATCAAATCAACGACAATGCAATCAAAAACGATAAAAAGATATTCGGCGGCCGCCCTGTTCTTTCTTCTGGTGTCGGGCATCTCGTGCAAGAAGGTACTGGACCTCGAACCACACAACTCTACGTTCACACAGGCCTATTTCCAGACCGGGCAGGATGCCAATACGGCCATAGCCGGCGCTTACGCCCTTCTGCGAAACGTCCTGATGAACCACTATTCCTGGCATGTTTATGGGGACCTGCCTTCGGGAGAATATGCTGTCGACGGAGGGCTCGACGCCTTCAATTCGCCCATTTGCAACGGGCAGTTCACCGGGCTCAATGTGGGGCCCCGGGAGTGGAACTGGCAGAACTATTATCAGCTGATCCAGCAGATCAATCTGGTCATCAACAAGGTGCCTGGGGTGCCGCTGTCCACTTTCGCCAATCCCGACCTGAAGACGCAGATCGTCGGTGAGGCCTTTTTTCTTCGGGCATACACCTATTTTTATATGAGTCGTATCTGGGGTGATGTTCCTCTGAAACTGCAGCCGGACCTTGACGTGAGCCAGGCGCTGAATATTCCGCGTACTCCTGCGGCTACCGTTCTTGCGCAGTGTCTGGCCGACTGTGATTCGGCGGCCAATCGTCTTGTTTTCGGGTACACGGACCAGACCATGGCCGTCGTGAGGGCGAACAAGGGCAGCGTGCTTGCGCTGAAGGCTCATATACAGGCGTGGAAGAAGGACTATGCTTCGTGCGAGAAGACGGCGAATGAAGTCATCGTCAACGGCGGTTACAGCCTGGTGGACTCGGCGCACTATTCCGATGTATTCGTGGGCCGGAGTACCGAAGGGATCTTCGAAGTCAATATCAATTACGGCCAGAGCGAGGGGGTAGCGCTGAATAACGACGACGGCAGCGGCGACGGCGGGTATCTTCCCACGCTGGCCCAGCCTTTTATCGCGGGTCAGACCAGGGTCAACTGGCCGATCAACAATGAGTACGTCGGTATGATCTTTACCGACCCGGCAGACATCCGGTATAACCTATACTTTTATAATGATCAGCAGACCATCAAGTACTCTAATATCAGCTATGCGGATGGTTCGGCGAAGAATGATCCGCGGCTTTCCAATAACCTGAACATCTTCCGTCTTCCGGATATCATGCTGCTGAGAGCCGAGGCGCTGCAGAAGCTGGGTCGCGAGGCGGATGCGATCCCCCTGCTGAATGCTGTCAAGGAAAGAGCCGGTATTGCGGACTACAGCGGTCCCGGCGGGGACGATCTGGCAAAGGAGATACTGGAAGAGCGTCTGCGCGAGTTGTTCTTCGAAGGTCAGGCGTATTATGACCTGCTGCGGACCGGACAGCTGCTGAACTACAACAAGAGCTTCAACCCCGATCAGTACCAGCACGGTGGCTGGCTCTGGCCGATCGATCCGTCGATGTTCAAGGATGATTTTACACTCGTACAGACGCCCTACTGGCGCGGAAAACTTTAACCAAAAAACTGTTAACAATGAAATTTCTTATACCGATAGCGACGGCGGCAGTGGTCCTTTGTCTGGCCAGTTCCTGCAAGAAAAGTTATACGATCGGCGGCAGCACGTTCGTAGCACAGGTGAATGTTACGACCTATGACTATCTCAAGACCAATCATCTCTTCGATACGCTCGTGATCATGATCGACAAAATGGGGCTGAAGGATGAGGTCAACAAGGCGGGGACGTTCTTTGCCGTTACGAACTACTCGATCCGCAATTTCGTGCTGGCCGGGCAGGCCGACCTGCAGGTCAGCCGCAACGACGAGAACCTGAAATATACCTTCGACTCGCTGGATCTTCCTTCGCTGAAGGACACGCTACGGACCTATATCTTTTCCGACCGGATCACGCGTGATAATATCACCCAGATCGGTCTGTGGCGGCATTCCGCGGAGGGCGATGCGAGGCTGGTCGAGCTGATCCCCACCACCGACTATACCAATCAGAACGTGTTCACGACCGATCCGAAGTATATCTATCTGACCAAGGTCATTGCCAAACCCGGATTTCCTGTTCCGTCGGATTCGACGCAGTTGATCTCGGTGGACCCGTCGCAGAAGCTGCAGACGCTCTGCCAGACGACGGGGATCCTCACCACGACGGGCGTTCTGCATGTACTGGCGAGCACGCATACGTTCAATTATTACGGCGACCGAAATTAACCATCATCAAATCATCAATCATGAAGTCCTTTTATCAATATATTGCTCTCGTGCTTGTGGCGGGCATTGCCATTGGCTCGTGCAGCAAAGTCTCCCAGGGTTATCTCAGCGCGCAGATACGCTACCCGGACAATCCCATGCAGATACCGAGGGGTATCGTGACCCAGACCAGTCCCGTGGATGCGGATGGATCGAGCGCCCCCGTGGTCTATGAACTGGTGGATATCCGGGACTCTGCGACGGGCAAGCACGCCGATGCGGTATTCGCGAATCACCAGCGGTATGTGTTCATTAGTCAGTTCGACCCCGCCATCGACAGTACGGTGGCGCTGCTGAACTCCACCCGTAAGCTGATCGACTCGCCGTGTTTCGATTTTAATGTTCATACGGGTGCGTTCACTTTTTATAATACGACGGACAGCGTTCCGGCGGGCACCTACGTCTATGATATCAAGGCGACGAATGAGAATGGCACGAAGTTCTATAAAAATGTCGCGACGTTTACGCTGTTTGACGGCCTGCCATATGAGAACGACGGGGCGGCCAGTGCATGGTTTACGGACGGTACGACTGCCAACGGGACGCTGCCTACGCCGAATATGACGGTCGATCGGCTGTCTACCAACGGGGACCGGGTGATCCTGAAGATCGTGGACAAGAACGGGACGCCGTTCAACCCATCGAAAAATGAATATATTCCACGGGGAGACCGAAGCAGTTTCCAGACGTTTGCCAGGTTCCACCCGCTGACGGTGACCGATACGGCGCTGATCTGCGATTTCGAGCTGACGCCTTTCCCGATCATTCAGGGTGCGCAGGGATATACCATCTATTACCGTATTCCGAGCAATATCGGGCATATTGATGCGGGTCTGGCGCCGACGAATGACCGGATCTACAGTGTCAACCCGCGGTTCACCTTCCGGCTCTGGCAGGATGGGACCTATCTTGTAACGATACATGTGCCGGGTGTGACGAGGGACCCGATATAATGAAGTATTCGGTCTCTGCCCATAAAGTTATTGCGGTGGTCAGTCTCCTCACGCTGTCCTGTGTACAATTCTTTCTGCTGTATAACACCTATGAGCTGAAGAATGACCATTATTATTTGGCTGAAAAGGGGATCATAACAGCGGACTATATTGCGGCCATCAAGAATGACAAGGTGATGCCGGGCGGGGGGGAGATTGTGGACAGGTATATGATGGCGAACATGGCAGCACTGGAGGCGGCGTATGGGCGTGACTGCGTGGATGGGCGTGACCGCGTGGACGGGGGTGAGCGGGTGGATGGGCGCGGCGGAAGGGAATTCGGGAGGCTTAGCCAGCTGGTTTGCGACAGTGTGTTCAGGGATCTGAAGAGGGCGTACAATATCGACAGTCTTTTGGGGGCCATTGTCAGCCGGCACCATCTGGACCCTAAGATCAGGTATGCGAGTACGATTGAAAGCCTTCAGATCGCGTTTCAGCGAGACCAGTATATTCCGATGTATCAGGAGGGTGGGAATTATCCGCTGATCGACAGCGCGCTGCAGACAAAGGACGGGATAAGGCTAGGGGGCACGCTGGAGGGGCTGCGTGTGAATAATCTGGCTAAGAACATAACCGTCAGCAGCAGCGTGGATCATAGCTATCTCATCTCCTTTAGCCTTTATGTCGACTCGTTTGACCGGAAGAGCAGGATACTGCGGCTGATGATGCCGGCCTTTCTGCTCTCTTTCCTGTCGGTCGCGTCGGTCGTCCTCCTCTATTTCATCACGTTCCGTAACTGGCAGCGGCAGAAGAAATTGTCGGAGATGAAGTCGGATTTCATCAACAGCATTTCCCATGAATTTCATACTCCGCTGTCTGCCATCATCGTGGCTAACAGGACGATGCAGAACGAAAAGGTACTTGCCAGCAGGGACAGTCTGCTGTCTTTAACCGAAGTCGTACAGCGGCAGGCAGAACGGCTGAAAACCCTTATCGGTCAGGCGCTGCGGATAACTACGATGAACAAGCTGACCCTGAACCTTGAGCTGCTTTCTGTCAACCATTTGCTGGATGAATTGTTGCTGGATTACAGGCTGCAAACGACGGAAGGGGCTATAACGCTGACCTTGTATGAAAAGGCCCTGAAAGATGAGGTTTTGGTGGATCCCTTTTGGTTTGCCACGATAATTTTGAATTTAATCGACAATGCGGTCAAGTACAATGACAAAGAGAGTAAGGAGATCGTTGTCACGACTTTCAGCGACCGGAGGGCGTTGCATATAGCGATCGAAGACAATGGTATCGGTATTCCGAGGGATGTTCAGCGGTATATGTTCGAGAAGTTTTATCGCGGCAGGGTAGGTGTTGGGGGTGGGGTGAAGGGGTTGGGACTTGGGTTGTTCTATGTGAAGCAGGCGATAGAGTCGCATAACTGGAAGATCGATCTTAATAGTGTTGTGGGCAGGGGGAGTGTGTTTACTATTAGTATACCTTTTTGAGGTTTTTGGAGGGCGCGCCTCCGGGGGCTGCGGCCGTTGATGGGAGATGGCTAATTTGAAAAACACCAATCTATGAGCTCCAGAATATTACTGGTGGAAGATGAGGCCGATCTGGCCGATGTGGTCAGAGCAGTACCTTGAGATCGTTGGTTTCGATGTGGTATGGGCCAATAGCGGGAAGGCTGCGCTGGAGCGACTGAGTGCAGCCGGAGGCCGGTTATCAGCTGGCGATTCTCGACGTTGCGATGCCGGAAATGGACGGTTTCGAGCTGGCTCACCGGATCGTGGGAATCGACCTGGAGTTGCCGTTTCTTTTTCTGACGGCGCGCAATGAACGAGCCGACCGGCTCTATGGTCTGAGGATCGGCGCCGATGATTATATCTCCAAGCCGTTCGACGTGGATGAATTGGTACTTCGGATGAGGAATATCATCAGGCGTAGTGCCACTAGTGAGGCCGTGCGGCAGGCGGTGGTTGTACGCGGAGACGTTCGGTTCAACAGGGATACGCTCAGGTTGTCGATAAGGGATCAGGCGGATATCGTTCTCACGCCGCGGGAGGCGGAAGCTGCTGGCCTATCTTTTCGACCATGCCAACAGGATACTCAGGCGCGACGATATCCTTTTTCAGCTGTGGGGGAGGAATGACCCTTTCCTTGGACGTAGTCTTGATGTTTTTATTTCGAGGCTGCGAAAGTATTTGGGTGATTCGGGGTGTATTCGTATTGACAATGTTTATGGGGTAGGGTTTGTGTTTAGTGTGAAGGAGTAGATTGGTGGTGGAGGGTTGATCGGGGAAGAGAACCCGCGGCATGTACCGCGGGTTTTTTGTTTTTTAGTGAGAGATGATGAGGGGTTTGGAGGAGATGGTTTTGCCGTCGGTGATCTCGAGGATGTAGTTGCCGTTTTTGAGGTTGCAGACGGGGATGGTGAAGGACTGGGAGGTTTGTTTGGACCTGTGGTGTTCGAGGCCGGTGGCGTCGACGATACGGACGGTGTAGGTGGTGGTCCCGGCGGAGGTTTTTTCGAGGGTGGTTTTTGTGATGTTGACGTTTAGCTGGCTTGAGGCCGGGTTGGGGGACATGGAGTAGCGGTAGCCGCCGGGGACGACGCTGAGGCTTTGGAACTGGGTGGTGGTGCCGCAGGCGTTGGAGGCGTGGATGGTGAGTATGGCCTGGCCGGTGCTGGAGAAGCCGCCCTGGGTGTAGCGGACGCCCTGGACGACGGGGTTTTGGTTGTAGGTGTTGTACTGACAGGTCCACCAGTAGCTGCTTGCCCCGTGGGTATCGACGCCGTTGGGGGGAAAGAGGTCGGCGTTGTTGAAGGGGTACGCGTAGAGCTCGGTGTTGGACTGGGGGACCTGGATGGTGATATAGCCGGGGCCTCCGGGTTGATATTGAGAAGCTGGAGATGGAGGGGATATAGTCAGGGGTGCCGGACCAGACGTTGTCCTGTGCTACGTCGCCGGAGCTGCCGTCGGGGAAGGTAATATGGGCTTTGACCCATTCGCCGGAGCCGTTGTAGCCGGAACTAACGGTGACGGGATAGGCGCTTGCGTTGGGTGAAAAACTGATGTGAGCACTTCCGGACCAGGTGACGGTGTAGCCGGGCTGGAGGGTGTTGATAACGCCGGTGGTGGCATTGGTGAGCAGAAATTGTGAGCCGGACGAGCAGACGAGTTTTGGACCAGAGACGGAATAGTCGGAGGCCCGGTACTGGACCTGCTGGATATAGTTGGTGCCCGTCTCGCCCGCTTTTTTGAAATAGGTGATCTGCAGTCCGGCGGAATAGTAGGGACAGCTGGTCAGCTGGTGAATGGCCAGCGGGCCGCCGTCCCATTTCGAGATCCACCAGCCAGCGTACTGGGGGTTCTGGCGCAGGTACTGCACGGCGAATGCGTTGGTGGAATTGGTGGTGTTGGTGAGATGGATCGCCGAGTGGGTGGGGTAGATGCTGGAGAGGTCGGCGCCGTTGCCGTATACCGCGATCTCTGCGTCGTTGATGTCGGTGGTCTTGATGTATTTGCCGGACATCCAGTAGATCTGGGGAGCGACGTTGGGGCTCCCGCCGATGGCCTGGGTGCTGATCCATTCGTCGGTCCTGTTGGCCCATGCAAAGGAATGGCAGTTATAGACGCCGTTGTCGACGCCGCCGTCGACCCGGAATGCGGTACTGGAGTGGGTGGCGAACCAGCCGTCCCAGGTGTTGTCGGGGTTGCTGTTGCAGGAGACGTTGTTGCCCATGTAGGTCACACCATTGTATATAAAGGAGACAGGTTGGGGACTTACGGGGCACTGGGCGTGGGTTTGCTGTGCGAAGAGGAGCAGGCCAATCGTAAATTTTTTCATTTGCTTTGGTTTAATGTTAATGGGGACGAAGCTAGAAGGAGGGGGGTTAACGGGGGGTAATTTGGAACTAATGGCCGAAAATCGATCCGAGAAATGTTCAAGGCTTCCGAAGAAAGGTATAAGCCGGTGGGGCTGGGTTGGACGAGCTTTGTGTTATAAAAGAATAACACATTATGAAAAAGACAGTATTAGTCACAGGGGCGTCTTCGGGTTTTGGCCGGGAGACTGTCAGGCTTTTTGCGAATAAAGGTTGGAATGTCATCGCTACCATGCGTTCGCCGGAGAAGGAAACGGAGCTTTCGGGGCTGGAAGGGGTAAAAGTGGTCCGGCTGGATGTTACGGATAAGACGAGCGTCCGGGCGGCGATCGACGCGGGTGTGCGTGAGTTCGGGGGGATCGACGTGCTGGTCAATAATGCCGGCTATGGCGCCTTCGGCGCGCTCGAGGCGGCTCCGGAGGAAGTAATCCGTCAGCAGATGGATGTCAATCTTTTTGGACTGATCGAGGTGACGAAGGCGGTTCTGCCCGGGATGCGGGCGCGGAAGAGCGGGGTCATCATCAATGTTTCTTCTATCGGTGGAAGGCTGACGTTCCCCTTTAGCTCGCTGTACCATGCCACCAAATTTGCGGTCGAGGGATTGACGGAATCGCTTCAGTATGAGCTGAATCCGTTGGGTATACGGCTGAAGATCGTCGAGCCGGGCGGTTATAAGACCAATTTTGCCGGCCGGTCGATGGCACTGTATGGGGTTGGGGGCTGGCAGACTACCAGGGGCCGTTCGATGGTATGATCCGGCTGCTGGAACAATGGCCGATGTCGGAGAACATTGGAGAGGTGGCGGATGTTATCTTTGAGGCCGCTACGGACGGGACGGAGAAGCTGCGTTATCCTGTGGGACATGACGCGTTGCCGATGCTGGAAGCCCGGAAGCAGATGGACGACGTAGAATTCAAGAAGATGATGATCGGTCAGACGGGGGATCTAAATTTATAAGAGTATGAAGAAAACAGCCCAATCCATTACGGAGATCGAGTCGATCGGTGATCTGCACGCGCTGGTAAAGCGTCCGCCGCCGCGGCATCCACTCATCAGCGTGATCGATCATAATGATTTTTATGTCGAGAGGCCGGCGGAAGCAGCGCTCTACCGGTTCGGGTTCTATACGATCTCCTGTAAGAAGTTCGAGGGTCTGCTGCACTATGGGAAGAGCCAGTACGATTTTCGGGAAGGCTCTCTGATGTTCACGGCGCCGGGACAGGTGATCGGGAAGGGGCCGGACTGCAGGGTGGACGAGGGTTGGGCTGTGTTTATTCATCCGGATCTGCTGCACGGCACAGCGCTGGGCGCGAAGATGCATCAGTATTCGTTCTTTCACTATGAGGTGAACGAGGCGCTGCATATTTCGGAAGAGGAGGATCAGATCATCAAAGACTGTGTGGCTAATATCGCCGGGGAGTACAATCATGGGATCGACAAGCATACTCAGGGGCTGATCGTGAGCAATATCGAGTTGCTGCTGAACTATTGCAACCGGTTCTATGACCGGCAATTCTATACCCGCGCGAAGGTGAACTCGGATGTGGTGCAACGGTTCGAAGTGCTATTGAAGGACTATTTCGGGCTGGGCAGCCTGATAGAAGCCGGGCTGCCTTCCGTCGCGTATTTTGCGTCGAAGCTGAATCTGTCGGCGAATTATCTTTCGGACCTGCTGCAGAAGTCGACGGGGGAAGAGTACGATGGAGCATATCCATCTCGAATTGGTGGAGAGGGCTAAGTCGCTGTTGTGGGGGACGGAGGAGTCGATCAGCGAGATCGCGTATGAACTGGGGTTCGAGCATCCTTCGCATTTTACCAAGATATTCAAGGCCAAGACGGGGAAGTCGCCGAGTGAATACAGGAATTTGAATTAGTTGATAATTTTTCGGGATTCTTGTAAAAAAATCCAGATAATTTTACGGAAAACAAGGTAAAATATCGGATATTTTACTGAAACTTATCCGGAGATGCCCTTGCGGTTCGCATGGCTCAATCCCCTGAACGAGGATTTTTCCGGCGACTGAATTTTTCCGGAACTGGCCGGGGGTGAGGCCGGTGGCCTCCTTAAATAGTTTGTTGAAGTTGGATACGGTGTTGTAGCCGCAGTTGTACGCGACTTCGGCGACGGGGGCGTCGGAAGCGATATGAGCATTTCGCAGGCGTTGAAGATGCGCACTTCGTTGAGGTAGTCGAAGAAATGTTTGTTCGTGCTTTTTTGAACCACCGGCAGAAGCTCTGGGGCGTGAGTCCTGCTATCCGGGCGATGTCTTTCAGGAAAATGTCCCTGTGGTAGTTGGTTTGTGTATACCTGTAAATCTCGCTTAGCCTGTCTTTGGCGTCCGTGGGGTTGTCGGGGGTATAGACCTCGTCGGTGATGCAGCGGCAGTCGGGGGAGGTGGAGAGGATGTGCAGGATCTCGAGCAGCAGGAGGATCCGGCGGAATCCACGGCGGGTGACCAGTATGTCCAGTTTGCGGCTGATCTTGTCGCGGGTGGCGCCTGTCACCTGTATGCCTCTGGCAGCCAGCGCGAAGAAGCGGGCCAGGTCTCTCGATTCTTTCAGGTCATAAAACTCACCGCTAAATATTTCTTTCCGGAAGCTGGACGGTTGTGGAGCGGGCTCTTCGCTCGCTCGTGGTGTCGTCGTTCAGCCAGATATGGGGGAGGTTGGCTCCAATAAAGACCATATCGCCGTTTTCGAACCGGTCGACCCTGTTGCCGATGATGCGCCGGCCGCTGCCTTCCTTTATGAGCACCAGTTCGAGTTCGGGGTGGAAATGAAAGGCGGGGTTGAAGGAGTCTTCGTCCCTGTCGATGACGGACAGTCTGCTATTGTGCAGAAGCGTAGTCTCGGTGCGTACGACTCTCATATGGCAATTTAGGTAAAATTGAAGAAAAAAGGTAATTGCAAAGCAGAAATAGTGGACGCCGATCCGGAAGTTTATGGAAAGTTGTACATATGAATAAGATAGGGATATTATTGATCGCGTTATCGGTGACTGTTTCGCAGGGGCAGGCCCAGAACAACGACGCCACGATTCCAACCAAAAGATTGTTTTCCGAGAGTGCGGCGGCGAAAGAGCAGCGCATGGCCTGGTGGTCGAATGACCGGTTTGGCATGTTCATCCACTGGGGTATTTATTCGATGGCGGCGCGGCATGAGTGGGTGAAGCACAATGAGCATATGACCAATGAGGAGTATCAGAAGTATTTTGACTTTTTAACCCGGACCAGTGGGATCCGACGGCCTGGGCGAAGCAGGCGAAGGCGGCGGGAATGAAGTACGCCGTTCTTACGACGAAGCACCATGACGGATTCTGTCTGTTCGACTCGAAATATACGGACTATAAGGCGACGAATACGCCGGCTCATCGCGACCTGGTGAGGGAATATGTGAATGCCTTCCGGGCGCAGGGGATGAAGGTAGGGTTTTATTACTCGCTGCTGGACTGGCATCACCCGGACTATACGATGGACGATGTTCATCCGCTGACGCAGGTGGATACCAGCCAGGCGAACTATGACCGGCTGAACAAGGGCCGGAACATGGCCAAATACCGCCAATATCTGCGCGACCAGATAACCGAGCTGCTGACCAATTATGGCAAGATCGACGTGCTCTGGCTGGACTGGACCTGGGGAAAAGAATCCAAACGCGGCAAGCACGCGGAGGACTGGGGGGCTGAAGAGCTGGTGAAGCTGGTTCGTAAGCTGCAGCCGGGGATCCTGATCAATAATCGTCTGGGGCTGGATGACTATGCCGACGGGGGCGATTTTGTGACGCCGGAGCAGGTATCGCCTGCCGAGCTGGTCAAGTACAGGGGGAAGACCTGGAGACCTGTCAGACGTTTTCGGGCTCGTGGGGATACTACCGGGATGAGAATAGCTGGAAGACCGATCACAAGCTGCTGGACCTGCTGATCACTTCTACTGCCAACGGGGGCAATCTGATCCTGAATGTAGGGGCCGACTGCCTCGCGGGGAATTTGACTACCGGGCGAAGAGTGCGCTGGACAGTCTTTCCTTGTGGATGCATGCCAACAGCAAGGCTATTTATAATTGTACTTATGCGCCGGAGGAGTTCAAGGCGCCGGAGAATACGCGTTTGACCTATAATAAGGCGACTCACCGGCTTTACGTGCATTTAATGGAATATCCGGACGGGCATCAGCTGGTGTTGTCCGGGTATGGTGATAAGATACGGTATGTGCAGTTCCCGCATGATGCTTCGGAGATCAAGACGAAGCTGGATGGAAACGATGTCACGCTGTTGCTGCCGGAGCGGAAGCCGAATATCGCGATCCCGGTGGTGGAAGTTATATTGAAATAGGTGATGAAGAGGGGGTGCGGCGGCGGGGCCGCCGTTTGAGGATCCGGTTGGGGCGGCGAGGGAAATGGTTAATAAGACACGTTAGATTTTGGTTTTACGGTTATGGATAACGGAATTAAGCGAACTCGAGAAATGGGTTCCTTTTGTTTTGGCGGGAATAGTAGTAGATTTATTATAGGTCGGACAAGGGGAGTAGTGTGTTGTGAACCATTTTTAAGAAAATTGAATGAGTTCTGTATGTTCAAAGAAGGATTGTTAAGGTTTTACAGAAGTGCGAAACGCCCACTGCTTTTGCTATGGTGGCCGCAGATTATATTGATGACGGGATGCTTTCTTTTGCCAAATTATTCCGACTATGTAAATTCTGAGCTGAAGCCACGGAAAATCAGAGGGGTTGTTGTAAGCAAATCGAAAGAGCAGACTGGATGTTTTGGCTTTATCATATTCAAGCAGGCCGGAGGAGTTGATACGCTTAGAAATATCTATTATTGTACTCCACCCGAAAACGGGGTTTGGAAATATGTGCTGCCCGGGGATAGTTTAATAAAGGACGCAGGGGTGTTGGGAATAAATGTAATTAGGGGCGGTGTTGCCGTGGAAATTCGAGTTTCCGACGAGGGTGCCGGCATAGGGTTGGATGATAAACCTCATCTATGTTGGTGGCTGGGTAGATTATTTTGGTCTTATGTGAAACCTATAATTTTATGTTTTGCCGAATGTTTGCCATGCTTTGTATTTTTCAAAGTTTCCATTATTGTGGAGGGGCGGCGACTTTTGACAATTTTCGAGTAAATGACGGGCGCTATTTTGATGGGGGAGATACACCAATAGAGAGTCGGGTTTTGGATAAGGTTTATCGCCTGCCGGAAGTCCAGGCAAAGGGGAGATTTATTGATTCGATTTCACAAACATAAGCATGGGATATCATTGATGATAGTTGAGCGGCCGCGTGCGAAACGGCCGTACTATTGGGTGAAGGCGGGATATGATAGCGAACTTAGATTTGAAACGTATTATAATTTCTAGTGTATAAGGCTGGGTTGGTTGTGAAATTTTTAGATACTGAATCGGGAGAGGTTATTAGTCTCGATCGGTGGAGAAGGACACGAAAGTATTTGTAGGTTGGGAATCCGAAAATGGCCATAGCCATGCCAGGGTCATTGCAGGAATATATCGGAGTTGAATGAATGTTTGCGGAGCGTGGTGTCGGAGAAACAAGTTTGAAGGAAGGCAGGAATAGGGTTGTTATTTGGTTTGAGAAAGAAAGGAATGAGTGGATTGTCGTTGACAAGGACAGCGCCAGACAACATTGCCCATTACTTTTTAACCTTTTTCTTCGTCGTCTGCCGCGCCTTTTTAGGCTTGGGCACTCTTTTGAATTTTCCCGTAGCCTTGTAGTGTGCAATGGCATCGCTGATTATTTTCTTGTCTTCGTTCGTTACCACATGTGGTTCTACTACGAAATCTACACCCTTTGGTTCCTTAATGTATCCCATTTTATTTGGATTTAAAGTACTGATCTTTAAATGTTCTTTGCTCTTGCCAGGGAGTTAATTTACTAAAAATCCGCGTTACGTGGAAGCGGGGAGCCGCGTTAGGGTTGATTGGAGAGGACGACGGAGGTTTCGATCTGGCGGAGGGGGATGGACCAGTATTTACGGAGGAGGAGTTCTTTTTGGTGGGGGGTGACGAGGTGGAAGCCGTGTTTTTTGTAGAAGTCGATGGCCTGCGTGGCGGCGGCCCAGGTGCCGATGAGGATGGGTTTGGTGGTTAGGGTGGTGAGGTGGGTGAGGAGGAGGGAGCCGATGCCTTTGTTGCGATGGACGGTGCGGACGTAGGCGTGGCGGATGAGGGTGACGTCGGATTTGTGCTGGATGCCCATGACGCCCATTATGTGGGGGAACTGGGGGTGAGGTTGGGGGTGACGGTGCCGCCGGTGGGGAGGTGACAGGGGTAGTGTTTTCGACGTGGACGTAGAATTGACGCCGTCGGCGATTTGGGAGTGGAGCTCGGGGAGGGACATATAGGGTTCGTGCCAGCGGTCGGGGGGAATGATTCCTTTGTAGGCGGTGGCGGCGTCGTTGATGATCTCGTGGATCTGGGGGATGTCGGCGGGGGTGGATGGGAGGATCGGCATGGGGATGGTGTTTGGTAGATGGGTGGTTAGCGGACGGTTGTTTGGGGGATGGGTAGACTGGTGGTTTGATGGTTGATTGTGGTCGATTTTGGACAGGGGACAAAATTGGTGGTTTTTTGGGAGGGGAAGGGGCAAAAGTGAGGGACGGCAGGGCTCGGGGAGGGTATTGGGGGACCTGGATGGGACGAAGGGAAGGGTGGAGGGTGGTGGAATTATGATATGAGGGGGAAACGGTATATATTTGCGCAATGCGAATGACTATTTCGGGACTCCCCAGAGAGTTCGACAAGTTTGACCTGCAACGACTGTTTAACCCCTATGGCTGGGTGGAGTATACTAAGATCGTGATTGATCCGATATCCGGACTAAGCCGGGGAAGAGGGATCGTCGAGATGAGAGACGATCATGCCAAACAGGCTATGGCCGCCCTTCAGGGAAAGATGCTGGCCCACAGCCCGCTGAACATCAAAGAAGCCAAGGACCGGCGCCCCAAGCCCGAGGAAGGGAATGACCGGAATGACCGTTAGGACCCCGTGAGGGAGCCTGTCGGTGGCGATGAGGGAGAGCCTCGTTTGAAAGGTTACCCCAAGTTGGGCGGAAGCCTGCGTAGGGAAACGACTGACCTAGTTAAGGGTCGGGTCGAGCTCCATGGTGGCAAGGTCCACGTCCTTAAAATTCCTTATTTCATTGTAGAGGGTGTCGCGTTCGACGGGTTCGCGGCCTACCTGTTTGATCAGCCCGACGAGTTGGGCTGTTGACAGACTGGGGGTTTGTTCTTCGCTGCCCGCCATCGAATAGATCTTCGTGGTATCGTCGATGGTGCCGTCGAGGTCGTTGACGCCGAAAGATAGGGTCAGCTGCGCGTTCTTGCGACCCAGCATCGGCCAGTAGGCCTTGATGTGAGGGAAATTGTCCATGAACAGACGTGCTACCGCGTACAACTTCATGTCCTCGACCACGGAGAGTTCGGGGACATTACTCATATCGTTGTCTTTGTTCCGAAATTTCAGGGGGATGAAAGTGTTGAAGCCGCCGGTGCGATCCTGCAGCTCGCGCAGCCTATTCATATGGTCTATCCGGTGCGCATAGGTCTCGATGTGGCCGTACAGCATCGTGGCATTGGTGTGCATGCCCTCGCGATGGGCGGTCTCGTGGATACTGAGCCAGCCGTCGGCGTCGACCTTGTCGGGACAGATGACTGTCCGGACCTCGGGGTGGAAGATCTCGGCGCCGCCGCCGGGCATGGAGTCGAGGCCCGCAGCATGGAGGGTCTTCATGCCCTCTTCGACTGTGAGTTTGGCCTTGCGGAACATATAGTCCAGTTCGACGGCCGTGAAGCCTTTGATGTGCAGGTCGGGGCGGTGGGCCTTTATCTTTCTAAGCAGCTCGGCGAAGAACTCGAGATTCATTTTGGGATGGACGCCGCCGACGATATGGACCTCGGTGACGGGTTTGCCGTCGTAGGATTTTACGATATCCAGCATCTGCTGCTGAGACAGCTCCCAACCCTCGTCGCGGTGCGCATAGACGCGGGAGTAGGAACAGAAATTACAGGTGAAGACGCAGACGTTGGTCGGCTCGATATGAAAATTTCGGTTGAAATAGGTCTTGTTGCCGTGTTTCCGCTCGCGGACGAAGTTGGCGAGTGCGCCGAGGAGGGGAAGGCTGGCTTTTTCGAACAGCAGGATGCCTTCTGCGGGTGTGATCCTTTCCTGCCTGATGACTTTCTCTCCGATCGATCGTATATCCGGGCTGGTGGTTGCCAAAAGGGTAGTGATGGCGGTAGTGTCCATTGCTATTGAATTATTCAGCAAAATTAACCATTAATTATTATCTTCCGTCATTAAAACGTAACCGTAGTGAGTATCAAGTTCCGACTGGTTGTGATGAATTTCCTGGAGTTTTTTGTTTGGGGCGCCTGGCTCATCTCCATGGGGAGGTATATGGGGGCTACGCTTCATTTTACGGGCAGCCAGATCGGCGGCGTTTATGGAACCATGGGGGTTGCCTCGCTGTTTATGCCTGGTTTGCTGGGTATCGTTGCGGACCGGTGGCTGAATGCGGAAAGGGTTTTAGGGCTCTGTCATCTGATCGGGGCGGTGCTGCTGGTATGGGCTTCTACGGTGACCAGCTATTCGATGCTGTATATGATCATGCTCCTGAATTCGATGGTCTATATGCCGACGATCGCCCTGAATAATACGGTGTCCTTTATCGTCATGGAGAAAAAGGGGTTTAATGTCGTAAAGGAGTTTCCTCCGGTTCGGGTATGGGGAACGATAGGATTTATCTGCGCCATGTGGGTAGTCGATCTTCTGCACTGGACGGCCAACGCGATGCAATTATATATCAGCGCCGGGGCGGCGCTGGTCCTCGGCATTTATGCTTTTACGATGCCATCCTGTACGCCTGTCCGTACGGGGAGAAAGAAAAGTCTCGTCTCTTCGCTGGGGTTGACGCCTTTGTCCTGTTCAGGAACAGCAAGATCGCGGTATTCTTTCTTTTTTCGATGTTCCTGGGGGCTGCTTTACAGATCACGAATGCCTTTGGACTGGCGTTCCTGGGCGATTTTGCCAATGATCCTTCCTATGCGCAGACATTTGCCGTGGTGCATCCCAATATTCTGGCCTCTATCTCACAGGTGTCGGAAACCCTGTTCATTCTGGCCATTCCTTTCTTCCTTCGACGATTTGGCATCAAAACGGTGATGATGATCAGCATTTTTGCATGGGTCTTCCGCTTTGGTTTTTTTGGCATCGGCAACCCTGGCAGCGGGCTGTTATTTCTGGTGCTTTCGATGATCGTCTATGGCATGGCTTTCGACTTCTTTAATATATCCGGGGCCCTCTTTATCGAAAAGGAGGCGCCGATCACCATGCGGGCGAGCGCGCAGGGACTTTTCATGATCATGACCAATGGATTTGGGGCCTGGTTCGGCACCAAGTGCAGCGGATGGGTAGTAGATCATTTTACGGTCAACGGGGTAAAGGACTGGCACAGTATCTGGTTTACTTTTGCGGGGTACGCGCTGGTGCTGGGGATCGTTTTTCCGCTGGTGTTCAAGTATAAACACGAAAAATCTCCGGATTCTTTGGCAATTAAGCATTAATTAGCCGTCCTGTTAAGGTCCAAACGCTTATTTGCTGGCTGGATTAACGATCATGCCAGTGAATACAACCCGACCGACGCTGTTGCTTTTGTTTTGCGCTTTTTTGACAGGCTCGCCTTTTTGGGGTGTTGCGCAGCCCGGACTTGATTCATTTAATGTTGTATGGACGGAACCCGGACCGGGTCCCGCGGAGTCGATGCCGCTGGGGAACGGGGATATCGGTCTGAACCTTTGGGTTGAGCCCGGGGGAGACCTCGTGTTCTATATCAGCAAGACGGACGCCTGGGGGACCAGGTCGAACCGGGTATGGACGGCTGGATGAAGCAGGGGGGAATCTTGTCGAAGGTTGGACGGATCAGGGTGAAGGCGGGGGGTGATATGAGGAATTTTCGGCAGGTGTTGAGGCTTCGCGAGGGGGAGATCGAGGTGACCGAAGGGGACGCCAGCTATCGCGTATGGGTAGATGCGAATCATCCGGTGATCAGGGTGGAAGGGAGCAGGAAGTTAACGGTGAGCCTTGAGGACTGGAGGAAGGGGGATAGTGTTTTGGAGAGAAAGGGTGAGACAGTGTGGTTTCATCGAAATCGGAGCGAGGGAATCGATTCGGCGCTGCGGGATATTTGTTTTGGGGGAAATATTGCCGTGAAGGGGAGTGTAGCGACGATCAATGTGCTGACGGCGAAGGGGGATGAGTGGGGGTCGCTTTTGAAGAGGCAGGTGGCTGTCAAGGCGGATATTGAGGCCGCGCGTGCGGCGCATCGGAAGTGGTGGGTGCGGTTCTGGGATCGCAGCTGGATCGTGGCGACGGGGATTCTGCGGCGGCCCAGACGACGAGGGGGTATATTTTACAAAGATTTGTTACGGCATGCGCGGGTCGCGGAGCTTACCCGATAAAGTTCAATGGTTCGATATTTACCATAGGCGAGAAGAATCCCGACTATCGCGGATGGGGGGATGTACTGGTTTCAGAATACGAGGCCGATGTACTGGCCGCGGTTGATGGCTGGGGACTATGATATGATGCTGCCGCTGTTTAGGATGTATTTGAAAATGCTGCCTGGGAATGCGGCGCAGGTGCATCAATATTACGGCCATGGCGGCGCGTATTTTCAGGAGACGACGCCTTTCTGGGGCGGGGTGCCGTATATGGGACCCGAGGTAAAGGAAAACTGGACGGGACATTATTTTACGCCGATCCTCGAGTTGAGCATGATGATGCTCGACTATTATGAGTATACGCAGGATGCGGGTTTTGCCAGGGAGTATCTGGTACCGGTAGCTTCGGCCGGTTTGCTATTTTTCGATGAACATTTTGGGCGGGACACACATGGTAAGCTATTGCTGGACCCGGATAATTCTATCGAGATGTTTTGGAAGGTGCATAATCCGGCACCGGATATTGCGGGTTTGCGTGCGGTGATACCGAGGATGCTGGAATTGCCGGATGGAGTGGTTGGTGCGGGAATGAAAGAGAACTGGAGGCGGTTGCTGGGAGTGGTGCCTCCGCTGCCGGTGGATGATTCTGCGCGGCGGTTGTTGCCGTATACGGGTCCGCAAACGGCAAAGGGGCGCAATCTGGAGAATCCCGAGTTGTACGCGATCTATCCTTTCCGGTTGTATGGTCTGGGGAAGCCGGATTTTTTATTAGCCAGGCATACGTTCGAGCTGCGGAAGTTCCGCGAGAAGGGTTGCTGGAACCAGGACCCTATACAGGCAGCCTATCTGGGTGAGGCGGGTGTGGCGAAGGACTATGTACACTATGCGCTGACGAGGAAGGACCCGAAGCTGAAGTTCCCGGCCTTCTGGGTCAGAGGCCATGACTATGAGCCCGATGAGGACAATGGGGGAAATGGAGAGAACGGATTGCAGAAGATGCTGATGCAGACGGAGGGGAAAAATATCTATTTGTTGCCGGCGTGGCCGAAGGGATGGGATGGAGAATTCAGACTGCATGCGCCCTATAATACGACCGTGGAAGGCAAGATCGTGAACGGGAAAGTTACGGGCCCGGTGGTGACCCCGGCCGAACGGGCAAGCGACGTGAAAATAAATCAGCTTACATATGAATAGACGTGATCTTCTCAAGATGGCGGGGCTTGGTTCCGCCGGGGTCCTTGTTGGTGGAGTAAAGGCCGAGGCCGGGACGCCGCGCTATGCGGCCGGTATGCCGCCCGTAACGATACGGTCGGTCAAGGCTATCGCGACGGCTCCGCAGGGGGCCAATCTGGTAATGGTAAAGGTGGAGACATCGGAGCCGGGTCTTTACGGGATCGGCTGCGCGACGTTCACCCAGCGCGCCGAAGCTGGTGGTCACGGCCATCAACAATTACCTGAACGATTTCTGCGTCGGCCGCAACGCCGACAATATCGAAGACATGTGGCAGGCGTGCTTTGTCAGCTCGTACTGGCGCAACGGGCCGGTGCTGAACAATGCGCTCAGCGGTCTGGACCAGGCGCTGTGGGATATCAAGGGTAAGCGGGCTGGGATGCCGGTGTATCGCGCTGCTGGGTGGCAAGGCCAGATTTGCAGTCGACGCCTATGCGCACGCGGACGGGAAGACGCCGGAGGAGTGTGCCGAGCAGGTGAAGAAGTATATGGACGATGGATTCCGCTATATCCGGATACAGCAGGGCGGGTATGGCAGTCTGTATCTGGCGCAGCAGCCGGATTTTCGGGATGCAGGTTTTGGCAAGGCAACCGACGACTTTATGGATCCGGTGGCCTATGTGCAGGCGGTGCCGAAGTTGTTCCGGGAAGTGCGCAAGCGCTGTGGGGAGGAGATCGATCTGCTGCACGATACGCACGAACGGATACAGCCCGTCGATATGATCAATATGTGCAAGCGGCTGGAGGAATACAATCCCTTCTTTATCGAAGACCCCGTGTCGCCGGAGAACATGGAGTGGTTCAAGCAGCTGCGGGAGAGCACGACGGTCCCGTTTGCGATGGGGGAACTGTTCAATAATACCAATGAGTTCGTGGGGGCGATGAAGAACCACTATATGGACTATATCCGGTGCCATGTCTCGCAGATCGGCGGTATCACGCCGGCGATGAAGGTGGCGCGGCTGGGTGAGTTCTGTAATGTGAAGACGGCCTGGCATGGACCGGGAGACGTCTCGCCCGTGGGACATGCAGCGCACTGTCATATCGATCTGGCGATCTGGAATTTTGGCATCCAGGAGTCGGTGTTCTTCTCGGATCAGCTGAGGGAAGTTTTTCCGGGCAGCCCCGAATTGAAGAAGGGCTATCTGTATGTGAACGAGGCGCCGGGCATTGGGGTGGATGTGAATGAGAAGCTGGCCGCGAAGTATCCTATTAATAACAAGGCCGGGAAGCTGGACTATCCGTAAGCGGGATGGGACGATCATCCGGCCGTAAATGGATGGATATATGATAAAAGCTGGGTTGGTGGCGGCTTTGGTAGTGCTCGGGGTGGTGGTCCGGGGACAGGACGCGCCATATACAGAGATCAGTAATGGTATGGTGCGTGTTGGGTTGTATCTGCCGGATACGGCGAAGGGATACTATCGCGCTACCCGATTTGATTGGTCGGGGGTGATGCCGGTGGTGGAATATAAGGGTCATCGGTTTGTGACGCGATGGTTCCCGAAGTACGGGCCGAGGATACACGACGCGATCGTAGGGCCGGTCGAGTCGTTCTCGCCGTTGGGGTTTGGGGAAGGGAAGACGTTCTTTCAGATCGGGGTGGGAGAGTTGGAGCGGCCGGATACGATGAGGTATAATTCATTCCGGTATTACCCGATCGTGGATGCGGGGGAGTGGGTGGTAAAGAAGAAAAAGAGGAGTGTTGTGTTTGTGCAGCGGTTGAAGCCGTATGTCTACGAGAAGGCCGTTGTGCTGGATGGGGCTGGTTTTCGACTGGTACACCATCTGAAAAATACGGGGTCTGAGGTGATCGAGACGGATGTATTCGATCATAATTTCTTCCGGATGGACAGTACGATGACGGGGGCCGGATTCCGGATCGATGTACCGGGGGACTCGGTGGTTCTGAACGAACCGATAACGAAGGTATATGGGCAGTTGCACGGCAAGGAGGAGTATGAGATCCGGCTTGAGAATGGTTCAACGGGAATATATATCCGATGTGACCAGCCGCTGTCGAAGCTGGTCTACTGGGGATCGCCAACTATACTTTGTCCCGAGCCTTATTTGCATATACGGGTGCCGCCCGGTCAAACATTTTCCTGGACGATTGACTATCAATTTTATTTGAAATGAAATTCACGGGGTTTTTCTTGCTTGTCGTTTTTGGTTTTTGGGGTTGCGGGCATCCGGGTGGTTCTTCGGGCGACTGGCCGAATTATGGGGGGAATAAAGAGAATAACAGATATTCATCTTTGACGCAGATCAATGTTGGGAATGTGAAGGACCTGAAAGTGGCGTGGACCTATAATTCCGGGAGCGGCGCGGCATGATATACAGTGTCAGCCTATTGTTGTCGGTAAGGTTTTGTACGGGGTCGGCCCGAAGCTGAAGCTGTTTGCGCTGGATGCGGCGAGTGGCCGGCAGCTGTGGCAGTTCGACCCTTTCGAAGGAAAAGAGCCGAGGCTGAATGAGTGTCGGGGTGTGACGTACTGGAATAACCGAATATTTTATGTGGCGGGTGCGGAGTTGTTTGCGGTAAATGCGCAGACGGGGGAGCCGGTGGAGGGATTTGGGGAGAGTGGGAAGGTGGCGTTTACGACCGGATTGGATATCAACCATGACGTGAAGCATTTGTATGTGACGGCGACCTCTCCGGGGATCGTCTATAAGAATATCCTTATTTATGGAAGCGCTGTGTCGGAGGCTGGGAATGCGGCGCCGGGTTATGTTCGGGGATTCGACGCGCAAACGGGGCAGCTCGTCTGGACCTTCCATACGATACCGCAGCCGGGGGAACCGGGTTATGAGACCTGGCCGAAGGACGCGTATAAGTGGGCGGGTGGAACCAATAACTGGGGCGGGATGTCGCTGGATGAAAGAAGGGGGATGGTGTATTTTGGAACGGGTTCGCCGTCATCGGATTTTTATGGAGGAGACAGGGAGGGGAAGAATTTATTCTCGGACTGTGTGCTCGCGCTGGATGCGGGGAGCGGGAGACTGAAATGGTATTATCAGACGACGCATCATGATCTGTGGGACAGGGATATCCCTTGTCCGCCGAATCTGACGACGATACGCCGGGATGGCAAGCTGATCGATGTTGTAGTGCAGGTGACGAAGGGAGGGAATGTGTTTGTGCTGGACAGGGATAGCGGGAAGTCTGTTTTTCCGGTGGAGGAACGGCCGGTACCGATAGTAGGATTGCCGGGGGAAAAGCCGTGGCCGACGCAGCCGGTTCCGGTGAAGCCCGAGCCGTTGTGTGGTCCATTTATATCGGATAGCGCGAACTATCTGCCTCCGGGTGAGAAGGGAACGGTGTTGGTGGGGTATAGCGGGGGAGCGGAGTGGGGCGGGAATGCAGTTGATACCAATGGTGTCTTTTATCAGAATTCGAATAATGCGCCCTGGTTGTTGCAGATGGTCTCGATGGCTGAACGAAAAAAGAGATCGCGGCGCTGTCGAAAGGGCAGGGTTTGTATGTGACGAGCTGCAGTCCCTGTCATGGGGCGGACCGGAAGGGGAATGGTCTGGAGGTCCCGGGTCTGCAGGCCGTCGGAAAGAAATTTAAGAAGGAAGAGATCGCGCATATCGTGGCGGTTGGGCAGGGGCGGATGCCATCGTTCCAGAATCAGCTGTCGGAGGATGATCGGAAAGCGATCGTCGAATTTTTGGTGAGCGGATGGGGCGGGCGCCGGGTAGGGGGTGAGCACAATGATGCGAGGGATACGGCGAGGGGAAAACATTCGGATTTCCCGTATGAACCACCTTATATCAGTAAGGTCTGGGAGAAGGTAGAGGATTCGAACGGCTATCCCGGTATCAAACCGCCGTGGGGGACGCTGAACGCGATCGACCTGAATACGGGTGAGTATAAATGGAAGGTGCCGCTGGGTGAATATCCGGAGCTGGCGAAGAAGGGTGTGCCGGCGACGGGGACGGAGAGTTATGGGGGACCGCTGGCGACGGCGGGTGGGCTGGTCTTTATCGCGGGGACGAGGGACGAGAAGATCCGGGCCTTCGATCAGAAAGACGGAAAGGTCCTTTGGGATTATCAGCTGCCCGCGGGCGGGTTTGCTACACCTATAACCTATAGCATCGATGGAAAACAGTATGTGGTGATCGCGGCCGGAGGGGGCAGGGGACTGAAAACGGGGGCGAGTATATCGCTTTTGCTCTTGAGTCCGGGAGTCAGGCGGGGTGGAGCGGCTGGGGGTTGATGGCGTTCTTTGTTGTGGTAGCGCTGTTGTTCCGGAGGTCGAAGTTGCTGAAGGGGTTTTCTTTTACGGTCATCATCTTCGCGGCGGTGAGTCTGGCGATGTATTATCCGCAGTATTTTATAAAAGTCGGGGATTTCAAATTATCGCGGCTGATCCTGCCTTTGCTGCAGGTCATAATGTTCGGCATGGGGACGGAGCTTAGTCTGAAGGAGTTCAGGGACGTGCTGCGGATGCCGAAGGGGATCTTTATCGGGGTGGTTTGTCACTATACCATCATGCCGCTGGTGAGTTTTTCGCTGATCCATGCCTTTTCGTTTCCGCCGGAGATCGCGGCGGGGGTCGTCCTGGTGGGGTGTTGTCCCAGCGGGCTGGCGTCGAATGTGATGTCTTTTCTTGCCAGGGCGAATCTGGCGCTATCTGTGAGCGTGACGACTGTTTCGACGTTGGTGGCGCCTTTTCTGACGCCGCTGCTGATGCGTCTGCTGGCGGGTCAGCTGGTGGAGGTGCATTTTTGGGCGATGGTCTGGGATATTACGCAGATCGTGATACTACCGATAGTAGCGGGTCTACTTTTTAATTATTTGCTGAAAGGCCGGATCGGGTGGCTGGACCGGGCGATGCCGCTGGTATCGATGACCGGGATCGCGGCGATCATCGTGGTGATCACGGCGGCGGGGAGGGATAGTCTGCTCGAGGTGGGGTTGCTGCTGATCGCGGCTACGCTGCTGCAAAATGTGGCGAGGTTACACTCTGGGGTACTGGTCGGGGAGAGTGCTGGGGATGGAAGAGAAGGATTGCCGGACGATCTCGCTGGAGGTGGGGATGCAGAATGGGGGGCTTGCTTCGGGGATTGCGCTGGCGATGGGGAAGCTGGCGACGGTGGGTCTCGCTCCAGCGGTATTTGGTCCGATGATGAATATTACGGGTTCGTCGCTCGCTACCTGGTGGCACCGGAGGGAGCCGAAGGGGACTGCAGTGGCAGTGCAGGGGGTGAAACTAAAAAAAAACTTAGTTAAGGCACTAATTAAGGAAAAATTGGAGGTCCTGTTAATGTGGTCCGGCCAAATTTGTATCCTATTCATCTCATAAAAATCAATTGCTTGTGTATGAAAAAATTACTGACACTGCTTTTGGTAGTCGTCGGCCTCGTTAAGGCCGAAGCTCAGGGACAGGTGGTTCGGGGAAGGGTGATGGACGAGAACAATCGTCCGCTTTCCGGGAGCCACGGTCACACTTAAGGGCACTACCGTCTCGACTTCTACGGATCTTTCGGGTAATTATCAGATCAGCACCGGCAGCCGAGGTGGCGCCCGTGCTGGTGATCAGTTATGTCGGGTATCTCCATGCGGAGTATCCGGTGAAGGGGCGGACCGAGCTGAACATTAGTCTTCAGCAGGACCCCAACACTCTCGGCGACGTGGTCGTGGTGGGCTATGGTACGCAAAAAGAAGAGCGATATCACCGGCGCCAGCAGCAGCGTAAAGGCGGCGGAGATCGCCAAGCGTCCGCTGGTACGGATGGAGCAGGCCCTGCAGGGAACTACGGCCGGTGTCGCGGTACTCAGTCCCAACGGTCAGCCGGGGCAGGGGCTAAGGGTCAAGATCAGGGGCGCGAACTCCATTACGGGTGGTACTGAGCCTTTGTATGTGATCGACGGCAATATCGGTAACGGGACGGACGTGAATCCGGCGGATATCGAGTCGCTCGAGGTATTAAAGGACGCTGCTTCGACCGCGATCTACGGGTCCAGGGCTTCGAACGGCGTGGTTCTGATCACTACCAAGTCGGGTGGCGTCGGCTCGCCCAAACTGACGGTGAATGCGTGGGCGCAGAAGAACAAGATCCCGCGCGAGCTGGATCTGATGCAGGCCTACGATTTTGCGCGGTCGGTGAATGCGCAGTTCGTGGCGCAGGGGGGATCGGCGGCATCGCAGCCTTTCTCGGCCCAGCAGCTGTCCGACTTCAAGTCGGGAGCGGTAAAGGGTACGGACTGGCAGCGGGCGCTGCATACGGAGCCCTGGGTACAGAACTATCAGGCCAGCCTGAGCGGCGGGTCGGACAATGTCCGGTACTATTTCTCCGGCGGTTATCTGAGTCAGCCGGGTATCATCCTGAACCAGTGGTACCGGAAGACCACGTTCAGGGGTAATGTGGATGTTAGGGTGAACAATAAGATCAACGTGAAGTTCATCGTGACGGGTATCATCCCCGCAACCACAACACGAACTATGGCGGAGGTTTGGGTGATCCGTTCAATCAGGCCGTGGAGTGGGATCCTACTTCGCCGATCCGGGACGGGAACGGCAATTTTGTCAAACATTCGAGTTTTGCCTCGATACAGTTCAACCCGATCGCGCAGGCGCTTAGCATCAGCCATGATAATATGGCCGGCGGCGGTGCGCTGACGGACAACTACAGCGGGTCGGCGATCGTCACCTACCGGATCTGGAAGGACCTGACGTTCACGTCGACGAACGTGTACAATCTATTTTATGGATATGGACAGTCCTTGGATGGACCTAATACGGCAGCTTATGACAATCATTCAGACAATGCATTTACCGTCAGCGCCAAGAACAGGGGATTTCTGAGCAGCAACTATCTGACCTATAAGCACAAGTTCGGGGATCATGCGATCACGGCTACTGCGCTGTATGAACTGCAGAATGGTCAGAATATGTCGACCACTTGCGACGGCGCGTAACCTGATCTCCTACGGACAGGGCTATTACAACCTCGGTCTGGGCGCAACGCAGGCGGTATCGACCTCTTATTCGGCAGACGCGCTTGTCTCCTGGCTGGGTCGTGTGTACTATACCTACAAGGACAAGTATACGTTGTCGGCCAGCATCCGTGAGGACGGGAGCTCGCACCTGACCAACAAGTGGAGCAGTTTCCCGTCGGTGGGTGTCAACTGGAATATGAAGAAGGAGAAGTTCATGGAGAATTCGAATGTGTTCTCCGATTTCAAGGTCCGCGCTTCGTATGGCCAGACGGGCAATCAGGCGGTGCCGGCGTATTCGACGATACAGCGGATCAATTCCGGCGGCGGCAACAACCAGAACAACTATTATTTCGGCGGCGGCAGCCCCGGTCAGTCGGGTAATGCGAGCGTAGCCACTTCTGCCGGCGCGCCCGTGTCGAAGTTGCTCAAGTGGGAGATCAAAAGCACTTATGATGCCGGTATCGATATGGCTTTTTGAACAACCGGTTGTTCTTTACGATCGATGCCTATACGGGGAAGATCAGGAACCTCCTGTACAATATCCCTTCTACCCAGTATGGCGGCGGTGGTCTGAACTACCAGACCAATATCGGGAGCGTTTCGAACAAGGGTTTGGAATTCATGGTGGGTGGTTCGCCGATCTCCACGAGGGAGTTCAAGCTGGAACGTGAATTTAACGGTGTCCATGAACCGGAACAAGGTGCTTGACCTCGGCGGTCTGGACAATTTGTATGCGATCGGCGGTAACAATACGTATAACGCGGTGCTGAAAGTAGGGCAGCCGCTGGGTGAGTTTGCGGGCTACCAGTTCCTCGGCACGTGGAAGAGCGGCGAGGCTACGCAGGCTGCGCTGTATGGCAATAAGCCTGGTGACGCCAAGTATCTGGACGTAAACGGTGACCATGCCTTCACGGCGGCCGACTATCGAGCTGCTCGGAAATGCGACGCCGAAGTACACTTATGGGTTTATCAATGACTTCAGCTATCATGATTTTACGCTGAGCTTTATGTTCCAGGGCGTACAGGGCAGTCAGGTGTTCTCGCAGACGCTGGCCTATCTCTGGGGCGGTCTTGGGGACATGAAGAATGCTACGACCACACAGGCCGTGCCGGAGAATCTGTGGTCGGACAAGAACCCGAACAGCAATAATCCCGCGTGGAGCAGCACGGGGCATAACTACAATGGCAGCAGCCGTTATGTATACAATTCGAGCTATGCGAAGCTGAAGAACCTTTCGCTGACCTATCGTCTGCCTTCCGCGGTGACGCATCGCATGAAGCTGAACAGTCTCGAGGTATATGTCAGCGGTCAGAACCTGTGGACCATCACTCCGTACAAGGGGTATGATCCGGAGATCGACCAGCAACCGACGGGTAATGCAATCTCGCAGGGACAGGAGTTCGGTGTTATCCCCAACCCCAAGTCGTATACGATGGGTTTCAGACTTTCATTATAATCATAAATGTATTTCCATATGAAATATTCAAGATTTTATATTTGGGCGACCGGGCTGCTTGTGGCGGGTGCAGCGGCGGCAGTATTTTCCGGATGTCAGAAGCTGACAGAGAATCCGAAAGGCAATATCACGCCGGACAGTTATTATAAGACGCAGAGCGATCTGGATGCGGCGGTTGCCGGTATGTATATCCAGCTGGCGCGTGACGGCGCGTGGGGTTTCACGAGCAAGGAGACCTCCTATTTCGGGTCGGACGACCTGACGACGGACCCGGGTCTGAACAAGGGCGACCAGCGCGAGTTCGACAGGCTGCAGGGCAGCTCCACCAACTCTTCGCTGCCCGCGGAGTGGAATGGTCCCCTGGCAGACGATCTACAATGCGAACTTTATCCTGCAGAATTATTCCAAGATCTCGACCACGGATACCGTGACGAGGAACAAGTCGGCGGGTGAGGCGTATTTCCTGCGGGGTCTGTGTTATTATTATCTGGTTCGCACGTTCGGCCCGCTGCCGATAGTGACGGCGCCGATCGACGCGACGACGCGTGTTCCGAGGAGTGCGGTGGCGGATGTTTACAAGCAGATCATCAGTGATCTTGGTATGGCCAAGGCGATGCTGGGCAAGACGAAGGTGCAGGGGCATCCCAGCATCTATTCCGCGAGCGCTGTTCTTGCCGATGCCTATCTGACAATGGCGGGATGGCCGGTGAATGATGCGACGAAGTATCAGGCGGCTGCGGATGAGGCGAATATCGTCATGTCTTCGAACGTGTTCAATATGAATATCCCCTACGACCAGGTGTTCAAGACGCGGAATGGTCCCGAGACGATCTTCGCGCTGCAGTACAGTGTGGCGGGCAACCTGCCCAACCGCCGGTATGGCTCTTCGAATGTGCCGCTGGATGAGGTGGCTGTGGATGGAAGCAGCGGATGGGATGATGTTTATCCGGAGATCAATTTCTACAAGAACAGGCCGATCTGTCAGCGGAGCAGTATGACCTTCTACGATACGATCAAGCTGCGGAATCCGGACAAGCAGACGTTTACCCTGGTGCCGTGGAATTCTCCGGCGACGCACGCGCAGCATCCTTACTACAGGAAGTACAGGGCCGGTCTGGTAACGAACGGAATAGGGGATGGTGTCAATGAAGACGCTACGCATCTGTTCACGATACAGCCTTCCACCAATATGGAAACGGTGATCAGCCGGTATGCGGGTGTGCTGCTGGACTATGCCGAGGCTTCCGATATGGCGGGCAAGTGGTCCGTCGGCGGCGAGTTATGCGGCGATCAATCAGGTGCGGGCCCGCGCCGGGCTGCCCGATCTGACGCCGGGGCTTTCGCAGACGGCGTTCAGGGATTCGGTGGTGTATGAAAGGTCTTATGAGTTTGCGGAGGAGTTCGGCGTGCGCTGGTTCGATATCGTTCGGCTGCAGTTGTTGCCGCAGATATCCGCGGCGAGGGATGCGACCGAGAATCCGATACCTGCGGGTGTGAATTATGCGCAGAAGTACTGGGCGCCGATACCGCTGGCGGAGATGACGCTGAATGCCGCCTGGAAGCAGAATGATGGGTATTGATATTATTATTTTATTAGGCCGTGCCTGCGGGCACGGCCATTTTTTAATTGTTATGAAGAGACTTGTTTTACCTCTGCTATTTTTTTGTTTTGTTGGGGCGTATGGGCAGGTGGGCTATATCGATCCGACGATCGGGAATGTGGGGGCTTTGCTGGAGCCTACGCGGCCGACGGTGTCTTTGCCTAATCAGGTGATAAGGATGTATCCGGTGAGGAAGGACTATATGGATAATTGTATTTCGAGCTTTCCCCTGACGATGGTGTCGCATCGCCTGGGAGAAGCTTTTTCTATAAAGCCATATGTTGGAGAGCTGCCTTTGACCGGAGACGATGCGTGGAAGCGGAGGATGCCTTACGATCATGACCTGGAAGTGACGAGGCCCTGGTATTATTCCACCTGGCTGGAGAACGACAATATTACGGTGGAGTTTGCTCCGGGGAGAAGACGGGCATATATCGATACGCCTTTGGGTCTTCCGGGCGGAGGGCTTTGTTGTTAAATGTATATAATGGTGGTGGGTCTTCGTGGCATTTTTTGTCGGGTCGCGAGGTTACGGGGACGGAGACCTGGCATGGGGATGTAAAGATATATATGTATGGGGTGTTTAGTGTTGAGGGGAAGCCGGAGGCTGCTGCTGTGGCTGGGGCTGTTTCGCGGACGTATGTGGAGTTTCCCTTCGGGGAGTGGGGCGGTTGAGCTGAGGTACGCGATCAGCTTTGTAAGTGCGGAGCAGGCGAAGGCGAATTATAAGCGGGAGGTCGAGGGTCGCGCGTTTGCGGCGGTGCGGCAGCACGCGGAGGAGGCATGGCAGAAGGTGGTGGGTCAGATCAAAGTGGAGGGGGCGACGGAGGCTCAGCGGAGGTCGTTTTATTCGGCGTTGTACCGATGTCAGGAGCGGATGGTGGATATTTCGGAGGGGCAGTCTTACTATAGCGGGTATAACAAGCGGGTGAATACGGATAAGCGGCCTTTTTATGTGGACGACTGGGCATGGGATACCTATCTGGCGCTGCATCCGCTGCGGACGATCCTGCATCCGAAACAGGAGGAGGACATGCTGCAGTCGTATGTAAGGATGTATCAGCAGAGCGGGTGGATGCCTACGTTTCCGGTGTTGTGGGGCGACTATGCGTGCATGAACGGATTTCATTCTTCGGTGATGTTTCTGGATGCATGGAGGAAGGGGTTGAGAAATTTCGATGTGGCGGGTGCGTATGAGGGTATGCGCAAGAATTCGACGGATGCGACTTTGTTGCCGTGGAGGAATGGTCCGAAGACTTCGCTGGATGAGTTTTTTCATGAGCACGGGTATTTTCCGGCCCTGCATCCGGGGAGAAAGAGACCGTATCCGAGGTACATCCTTTCGAGCGGCGGCAGGCGGTGGCGGTGACGCTGGGGGCTTCATATGATGACTGGGCGGTGTCGCAGCTGGCGAAGGAGCTTGGGAAGAAGGAAGACTATGAACAGTTCGGTCGCCGGGGTCTGAATTACAGAAATCTTTGGGATAGTTCGCGGCGGTTCTTTATGCCGAAGGACGATAAGGGGAGCTGGATTGCTATAGACCCGGTGTTTGACGGCGGTCCGGGTGGACGGGATTATTATGACGAGGACAATGGCTGGACGTATATGTGGCAGGTGCAGGAGAATATTCCCGACCTGATCGGTCTGATGGGTGGGAAGAAGGCGACGGAGGAAAGGCTGGATCAGCTGTTCAGGGAGGAGCTGGGGCGTTCGAAGCAGGATCTCTGGTCGAAGTTCCCGGATATGACGGGGATGGTGGGGCAGTATTCGATGGCGAATGAGCCGTGTTTTCATATACCATATTTGTACAATTATGCGGGTGTGCCGTGGAAGACGCAGCAGGCTGTGCGGTTTTTGCTGGCGACGTGGTTCAAGGACAATGTGTTTGGGATACCGGGCGATGAGGATGGAGGAGGGATGTCGGCATTTGTAGTGTTTTCGTCGATGGGATTTTATCCGGTGACGCCGGGGATGCCGGTGTATACTATCGGGAGTCCGTTGTTCAGTAAAGTTTCGATCGCGCTGGAGAACGGGAGGACTTTTACGCTGGTGGCGCATAACAGTTCGGTTGTAAACAAGTATATTCAGAGTGCTAAGATGAATGGGGTGGTGCTGAATCAGCCGTGGTTTACGCATAAGCAGCTGATGGATGGGGGATATTGGAATTAGAAATGGGGGCTAAACCAAATAAACAATGGGGAGTCAATGGCGCCGCGCCGTCTGCGGAATAATTTTTTTGTTGGTTGCGGTGCGCTCGATCGGAGCGCCGGGACCGGACTATCGGTTTGATGGGAAGATCTCGCGGGAGGTGCTGGATAATTATTTAAATCGTAGCATATCTATCGAGGGGTTGTTGAATGGCCGTGGTGATCTGGAGGATAATATCCGGATGCTGGATCATGTGGGGGCAAAGTTTATTGGAAGGAGTATTTGTTTGTGGGGAAGGGAGGGACAGTTGCTGGCGAATTTTGCGCGGGCGCGTGTGCAGGTGCCGCGCGTGCTGGCGGGCGATCCGGACAGGATACTGGAGGCCTGTATATTCGAGATCGTGACGAAGCAGGTGGATTCGGTACCGGTGCCGGGATGGGCTTTTAAGGCGATGGGGCTTCGGGTGGAGAAGAGGAATTTCAGGTATGATTCGATGATCTATGCGGACGGGAGGCATGTGGGGCAGTGGGGGCATAGCGGGTCGGTACCGGATGTGAGTCGTATGGAGACGAGGCTGTGGTTTTATTTTTTAGCGGCATCGTATATCGACCTGGGATTTGAGGCGATACACTATGGGCAGGTGGAGTTGATGAATCATAATGATCCGGGTTTGGATTACTGGGCGCAGGTGTTTGAGATGGCGCGGGCTTATGGCCGGAAGCATGCGCGGAGGCATATTTTGTTGTGTGATGCGCATACGCCCGGGGGAGGGTTTGTGAAGGATGGCAGGCTGTTGCTGGACTTTCATGCGTTTCCTTTACGAATAAAAGAAGACACGTCCCGGCCGCAGAATGCGGTGCTTGAATTGGGTTTTTCGGATGGGTTGTATCGCCGGAGCAAGGGCGGGATAACGCCGAGCGGGTGGAGTTGTGAGCATCTGCCGTATCTGGTGGAGTTCGATAACTATGGGGTGAGCAAGGCTCCGGGTCAGCCGGGGCAGGGGCATGGAGGTTTTGACTGGATCTGGGGGTATGACGAGATCAGTTGGTTTGCGCATCAGCCGTTGCAGTACCGAAAGGACTGGTTATGGTATGCGTGGCGGTGGGTGAGGGAGGTCGACAGCAATGCGCATCTGGAGATGCCGGGGGAAGGACGGAGAGCTCGCCGCTGGATGGCCGGCGGTGGTATTATGCGAACAACCCGAGTCCGGCTGTGCCGCAGGGGCTCGGTGACGAGGAGGAGATACGGATGATCTGGATCGAGCAGCGGGTGGTTGATTTATTGGGGAAGATGAATACGGTAGAGAAGATCAGGCAATTGGATATGTACTGGGGCCGGGAGGTCGCCGATATGAAGGGGCATGAGGCCGCGGCCTGGTCGCCTGTGAAGACGGCGGAGGCGATGGGGACGGAGGGTATCGGGTCGGTACATGATCTGTATCCGCTGACGGCGGATATTGCGAATAGTATACAGCGTTATGCGGTGGAGAAGACGAGGCTGGGTATACCGGTGCTGTTTATAGAAGAGGGGCTGCATGGGTATAGTGGGTTTGGGAGCACGTCATTTCCTATCCCGCTGCAGATAGCGGGGGCTTTCGATACGGTGCTTACCTATGAGATTGGAAGGGCTATTGCTACGGAGACCCGGGCACATGGCGTTGACATGTTATTAGGTCCTGTGCTTTGTCTGCCGCGTGATCCGCGGTGGGGCAGGGTAGAGGAGACCTATGGGGAGGATACGTGGCTGGATTCGAGGATGGGGGTTGCGATGGTTCGGGGTTTTCAGGGGCAGGGTGTGGACCGGCCGGACGCGGTGGTGGCTGAGCCGAAGCATTTTGCGGTGCATGGGATACCGGAGGCGGGGAGCAATACGGCTCCGGTGAATATGGGGGAGCGGGAGGTAAGGTCTTCGTTCCTGCCTGTGTTCGAGGCGGCGGTTCGTGAGGGTGGGGCTTTGTCGATGATGGCGGCTTATAGTGAGCTGGATGGGATACCCTGTGTCGACAATAAATGGTTACTGACGGATGTGTTGCGGGGAGAGTGGGGGTTCAGGGGGTTTGTGTTGTCGGACCTTGGGGCTATCAGGATGTCGCTGGTGAATCATCGTGTGGCTTCCGATACCGCGGATGCTCTGGCGCAGACGCTGAAGGCGGGGCTGAATATGCAGTTTTACGATTTTGGGCATGAGAATTTTGTTGCTGCGGTTTCTGCGGCGTTGTCCCGCGGGGAGTTGTCGGCCGGCCGGCTGGATAGTGCGGTTCGCGATGTGCTGAGGGTTAAATTTTTACTGGGGCTTTTTGACCATCCGTATACGGATGTGGGTCGGAAGGCTGCGGTGTTTCATACGGCGGCTCATCAGGACCTGGCTCTTCGGGCGGCTCAGGAAAGTATTTGTTTGCTGAAGAATGCCGGTGGGGTGTTGCCGCTGCGTGCTCCGCGGGTATTGGCCGTGGTGGGGCCGCTGGCTACGAGTGCCTATCTGGGTGGGTACTCGAATACGGAGGGGAGGGCTGTTTCTATATTGGATGGGTTGAAGCAGCGGGCTGGTGGTTCGATGGAGATCCGGTATGATAAATGGGATTCGGTGGATGTCGTTTCGGGGGCGGATGCGGTGGTGGTGACGCTTGGCGAGGAGCCGGAATCGGTGGGTGAGGGGAAGGACAGGGCGCATCTGCAGCTGAGTGAGCGGCAGATGGAGTTGGTGAAGAAAGTTTATGCTACGGGGAAGCCGGTGGTGGCGCTGTTGTCAAACGGGAGGCCGGTTTGTTTTAACTGGGTTGCCGAACATATACCCGCGATCGTGGAGTGCTGGTTTTCGGGGGAGAAGGGGGACTGGCGGTTGCGGATGTACTGCTGGGGAAGGTGAATCCTTCGGGTAAGCTGCCGATGAGTTTCCCCCGGTCGGAGGGGCAGATACCATGGTATTATAATCACAAGCCTACGTCGGGACATCGATACGTGGATGAGAAGAGTACTCCGCTGTTTGCTTTTGGGCATGGGTTGAGTTATACGAGGTTTGAGTATTCAGGGTTGAAGGTTTCGCCTTCGGCGATCGGTGTGGGAGATACGGCCGTAGTGGAAGTAACGGTGACGAATAAGGGAGCCGTTGCGGGTGTCGAGGTGGCGCAGCTGTATGTGCGGGATGTTGTGAGTAGTGTGACGACGCCGGAGATCGGGCTGAAGGGATTTGGGAGGGTGGAGCTGCGGCCTGGGGAGAGTAAGGTGGTGAGGTTTGTGGTGGGGCCTTCGCAGCTGGCGTTGTGGAATAGAGAGATGAAGCGGGTGGTGGAACCGGGAGAATTTAAGATCATGGTTGGCGGGGGTCGGATGAGATCCGATTGACGGAAAGTCTGTGGGTGAAATAAAAATTTAAGGGCATGAGGAGACGATTGCTTTTCAGGATAATTGCCGTTGCGCTACCGCTGGTACTGTTGCTGGTGCTGGAGGGGGTGCTGCGGCTTTTTCATTTTGGTTATGATCCTTCGTTGTTTATCGAGTATCCGGGGAACAGTGACTATTGGGTGATGAACCCGAATGCTTCGCGGCTGTATTTTTCCGATCAGCTGAATGCGACGACGGGGAACCAGGAGCCATTCCGGAAGGAGAAGGAGGCGGGGACGATGCGGATCTTTGTGCTGGGGGAATCGACGACGATCGGGTACCCTTATTTTCATAACGGGTCCTTTCACCGGATGTTGCAGTGGCGGCTGATGCACGACCATCCGGATAAGAAGATCGAGATGGTGAATGTGTCGCTGACGGCGGTGAATTCGTATACGGTGGCGGGGTTTGCCCGCGAGGTGGTGGAGTTTCAGCCGGATGCTGTGTTGATCTATACGGGGCATAATGAATATTATGGCGCCTTGGGGGTGGGGTCGACGGAGCGGTTGGGGAGTAGTCCGGGGATGGTGCGGCTCCTGTTGTGGACCCGGCGGTCGCGGGTGGTGCAGCTGATGGGGAAGGTGATGGGATGGTTTGGTTCCCGGGTTGGTGGATCGCGCGCCGGGAGGACGAGGATGGAGGTGATGGCTGGAGATCAGCAAATAGCGTTTGGTTCTAAGGAGTATTATAAAGGGATTTTGCAGTTCAGGCAGAATATGGACGCGGCGCTTGGTGTGTTGCAGAGTGCCGGGGTGCCGGTGTACTGGAGTAATCTGGTTTGTAATGAGAAGGATCTGAGGCCGATGATGAGCTGGCCGGAGGTGCAGCGGCTGACTCCTGTGTTTCAGCAGCAGCTGGTGCGGGGTGTGCAGGCACTGGGAGCGGGGGATTCTTTGGCGGCGTGGAATGCGCTGCTGGCGGCGGATAGTGTGGACAGCGGGTATGCGTTGTGCCGGTACTATCTGGGGAAGCTGGCGTATGAGCGGGAGGAGTTCGGGTTGGCGGGGAGGTATTTTGAGAGCGCGAAGGAACTGGACGCGTTACGTTTTCGGGCGCCGGATAGTATCAATGGGGTGATCAGGGAGTTGGTCAAAAAATATTCTGTGGCGCATCTGGTGGATGCGAGGGCGGCTTTTGCGGCGGCTTCCGCGCATGGGATAGTGGGGGATTCGCTGGTGCTGGATCATGTGCATCCTAACCTGCGGGGGTATGCGTTGCTGGCGGATGCGTTCTATTTGGCGATGGGAGGAAAGGAGCGGATCCATTATTCCGATATGCCTGTTACGGTGGTGGATTCGCTGAACGGGGAGTATCGGATAGCGCATTTGAAGCGGTCCTGGCCTTTTGCGGATTCGGCGCATGGGGTTGCGGCCGTGCCTTCGAGGGAGGAATTGAGTGTTGCCGGACCGGAGGAGCAGATCGCGTATAGTCTTGCGTTCGAGCATTTGGGTTGGGAGGAGGCGATGGACCGGCTGTATGCCGACTATAGTCGGAGGGGGGCCTCGGGAGAGGGCCAGGGTGGTGATGGAGGGGTTGATGCTGGAGCATCCGGAGGAGGGGGAGTATCTGGAACGGGTGGCGATGCTTTGCGGTAAGTCGGGGGAGTATGATAAGGCGATCTTTTATTTTGGGCAGGCTTTCCGGCGGCAGCCGAGTTTTGACAGGGCGCGGTATCTTTTTGTATTGTGTTTGCAGCAGGACAGGCCGGCGGATGCGGCGCCTTATCTTGACTATGCTATTGCGAATAATGCGCAGGGGATGAATTTGAGGCCGGTGAAGGCGGGGGTGGAGGAGGTGATGCGGTTGAAAAAGGAGTTGGCCCGGGATCCTGCGAACCCCGGGGTTATTGATTCTATTGCCCGTGCGTATCAGCTAATGGGGAATAAGGAGGGGGCCATGAAGTATGATCGAAAGGCCCGTTAGTAGCGCATGACGGCGGCTAGTTTGGCTGCTATGGGCATATTTTCCACCAGGTGTGCTTTGCCGCCGTGCAGGACGGTCTGGATGACGGCCTGGTCGGCGAGGTTTTCGTCGCCGGTCTCTTCGCGTTCGTGGAGGATGGGTTCGTTGACGGAGGGTTCGTAGTGTCCCCAAACCTCTGTCCCTTTCATGATATATAGTTCGGCTATGCGGCCTTCGAATGCGGCGCGGATGACTTCCTGGGGAAGCTATTGACGCGGGATGTGTGGTCGATGAGGTTGGCCATGGTCTCCTGCTGTTGTTTGTCGAAGTAGGTTTCGAGTATGGGCAGGAGGTGCTGGTAGAGGGTATGGTCGTCGACGCGGTCGTAGTTGCCGGTGAGGGAACGGCCGGCGATGTTCTTATAGGCAGAGACGTTGCGGTAGATGGGCAGGAGGTATTCCACGCCAGCGAGGAACAGGGGGATGTTGCCGTTGCCGAGAACGGATTTGAGGGTTTTATCGACCTCTTTAAGATAGATGGGGATATTATCTTTTTCGTTTGTGCTGCGGTAGTTGGAGCCGGTTCCGGGGATATGGCCGCTTTTGTCCTTTTCTTCGAAGCTGGATGACGTCGTCCATACCGATGGGCATTTCGGGGACGTCTATGCGTGCGAGTGTGAAGCGGTCGGCGCGGTAGAGGCGTGCGGCGTGTTTGCTGAGTACGAGGAGGTACGCGTAGTCGGTGTCCGTCAGGATCGATGCGAGCGGCGTGAGCTGGAAGCCAGAGTTGATGTGGGTCTTTTCATCGGGGCTTGTGGGCAGCCGGCAGCAGGCGCTGTATCCGGGCGAGGGAAGACGGCGAGGCCGGGGGATTGGTTGTGCCAGAACTCGTCGTTGTCTGAGCAGCTGCAGTCCGGGTATCAGCAGTTGTCCGGCAAGGGAGGCGTCGAATTTTTGTTGTATCAGGGACTGCTGCACTTTTTGCAGCACGGATTTGAATGCTTTTTTGTCTTCCTGTCCGTTGACTTCCACTCCTGAGTTGTGTGTAGGTAAATATATGGTGACGCAGGGACCGTCGTGGTGTTGGGCCAGTCTTTCGAAGGTCTCCTTGTCGAGCCAGGAGATGATCTGAATACCGTTGTCTGACTTTAGAACAAATGGTTCGGAATTTCTCATGGGTATTATTTTAATAACGTGTACTCAATTCTTATACCAGGTACGTATGACCGTGGATTTGGAAAGGGTATGGTCGGTGAATTGCAAAAGGTTGAGGGTGAATCAGGTAGGCCAATTGTTTTAATGCGGTTTTAACGAGGTCCGATTAATTTTTCCGGATCGCCTGCGTTCTAATCAAGTAGGATATAAATCTCCTAACAAAAAAATCAACGTATGAAGAAGCTACTTATTCTCGCCATGATCGTTGGTGGAAGCCTTGTTGCAAATTCGGTTTCTGCGCAGGTCAGGGTGGAAGTTAACTTTGAAAAACAGTATCCCGGGGCCACCTATTATGAGTACCCGAAATGGCATGGGCATTATCATGATAAGGTGTACTATGACCATTATCATGCTCGTTTCGAGAAGGAGCACAAGCCTTATTTTCATGGCAGGGATTTTGACCATGACCGTTACGAGAAGGAACATCACTGGAAAGAACATCACCACTAGAATTGAGAGAGCCCGTCTGAACGACGGGCTTTTTTATTGGGAGATCTTTTTGCCGATGAGCAAGGTGGCGTGACCGTTGGGAAGAATCGAATTTTGTGTTTGGATTTGGGGAGTAGATTGCGTCGGTTATCAACAAGCAATGATAGGAAATGTGACTTAATTAGAAAGGCCGCCTATTTCTATAGGCGGCCTTTGTTATGAAAAAAGCGGAATAATATATTAGATATGTGATTCGATCTTCTTAACGAAGTTGGCTTTCGGCTGAGCACCTACGAGCTTGTCCACCACTTTACCGTCCTTGATGAAGAGGATGGCGGGGATGCTGGTGATGCCATAGTTAACGGAAAGCTGGGGATTGTTGTCCACGTTTACTTTGCCTACGTTGATCTTGTCGGCGTATTCTTTGGACAATTCCTCGATGACGGGTCCGATTGCGCGACAGGGTCCGCACCATTCAGCCCAAAAGTCTACGACGGTCAATTTATCGGAAGAGATGACTTTTTCCCTGGAAGTTGGTGTCAGTTAATTCTAAAGCCATAATTAGTGTTTTTTATGTGATGTGTTTGTTTTACGATACAAATGTCAACCAATTTTGTGAACTTTTTCGTCGTTTTCCCGACAAGTGGGTCCCGGGGGCTCCGTGGCGGGTGGTCGATCATTTCCGGACTATTTATTCCAATTTCGTTCCAGGTGGTTGATTCTGACAGTTCGGCGGTCAGGTAGTGACGACCTGAACTTCCAGTTCGGGCTTAGTTTCGAGGAAAGCAGACATTTCGTCATTCATTTCGAAGCCTGTCCCCATTGTGTACAAACTTACCCGCGAATGGCTTTTGGACTCTACGATATTGAATTTCAGGCCTGATTTGCCGGGATACTTCTTGACATTCTTTTCTATGAAGTCGACCATTTCCTGGTTGATAAAGCGTGCTTCCACGTCCATGATCACCTGTTTGGTAAGGATGGGTTTGATGCTTTCAAGGAGCATCATACGGTCGATCTTGAACTCGAACTGGTTGGTATTGAACCGTTGTTTGAAGTTGCCCATGAGGAAGAGGTTCTTGCCTTTTTCCAGGTAATTGGAATAGCGGGCGTAGTCTTCGCTCCAGAGCATGAATTCGGCCTTGCCGGTATAGTCTTCGATGGTGAGTGCTCCGAACTGTTTGCCTGTTTTGCTGACGCGGTGTTGCGCGTCTACGACCAGGCCGGCCAGGCGAAGGGTTTTTCCCGGGTTGCTCTGGAGGCCGAGGGCGTCTTTTATTTCGTTGTATTCTCCCAGCTGTGTGATGCCGTAGTGGGAGATCTCGAATTTGAAGTGATCGAGTGGGTGTCCGCTCATGAACATCCCAGTCACGTCTTTTTCGTGGTCCAGCAGTTCGGTCAGGGTCCGTGGTTCGCAGGTGGGGATCCTCGGGTGTGGCGATCTCGGGCATGGTCAGGTCGCCGAAGAGGCTGTTGCTGGTCTGCTGGGAGTTGGTCTGGTAGACGTTGCCGAATTTGATGATCTTTTCGAGGCCTGTGGAGGTGTCTCCGGGGGCATGAAGAAGTACTGTGCGCGGTGGAATTCGGTGAAGCAGTCGAAGGAGCCTGCGTAGGCCAGGCTTTCCAGCGTTTTTTTGTTGACGGCGCGCTGGTTGACGCGTTTGATGAGGTCGAACATGGACTTGAAGTTGCCCTCCTTGTGGCGTTCTTCGATGATGCTTTCGACGGCGGCTTCGCCGACGCCTTTGAGGCCGCCGAGGCCGACGCGGATATCGCCGTTCTGGTTGACTGCAAAACCTTTGCGGGATTCGTTGACGTCGGGGCCGAGTACTTTGAGGCCCATCCGTTTGCACTCTTCCATGAAGAAGGTGATCTTTTCGATGCTGCCGGCGTGGTTGAGAACGGCGGCCATATATTCCGACGGGTAGTGGGCTTTGAGGTAGGCGGTCTGGTACGCGACGAAGGCGTAGCAGGTGGAGTGTGATTTATTGAAGGCGTACTGGGCGAATGCTTCCCAGTCGGTCCAGATCTTGTCGAGGATCTTTTCGTCGAAGCCTTTTGCGGTGGCGCCCTTGATGAACTGGGTCTTCATCTTGTCCAGGATGGACTTTTGTTTCTTACCCATGGCCTTACGCAGGACGTCGGCGTCGCCCTTGCTAAAGCCGGCGATCTTTTGGGCGAGGAGCATTACCTGTTCCTGATACACCGTGATCCCATAGGTATCGCCGAGGTATTCTTCCATTTCTGCGAGGTCGAAGACGATGGGTTCGCGGCCGTGTTTGCGGTCGATATAGTTGGGGATATAGGCGATTGGGCCGGGCCGGTACAGGGCGTTCATGGCGATGAGGTCGCTGAACTTGTCGGGTTTGAGGTCCTTGAGGTATTTCTGCATACCGGGACTTTCAAACTGGAATGTTCCGATGGTTTCCGCGCGCTGGTAGAGTTCGAATGTTTTCCCGTCGTCGAGCGGGATGTCGTCGATGACGATCTCGACGCCGTGGTTCTCTTTTATTAGTTCGAGAGCGGTTTTGAGGATGTTGAGTGTCCTCAGACCGAGGAAGTCCATTTTGATAACGCCTGCTTCTTCGATAACGCTGCCTTCGATCTGTGTAACGAGGAGGTCAGAGTCTTTGGCCGTGCAGACGGGGAGGATGTTCATGAGGTCTTCCGGAGCGATGATGATACCTGCTGCGTGGAGGCCGGTGTTGCGGACGGAGCCTTCGAGTCTTTCCGCCTCGTGGAGGACGCGGCTTCGCATGTCGTCTCCTTTATAGATATCCCGGAGTAGTTTGACGTTGATGAGGTCGTCGGGGCCTACGCCGTCTTTTTCTTCGAGGGATTTTTCGCCTTCCCTGGCCGTGAGCGGGGCGTGGAGGACCCTTTTCAGTTCGATGCCGGGTCGTTCGGGCACGAGCTTGGCGAGGGCGTTGGATTCGGTCAGGGGCAGGTCGAGGGCGCGGGCAACGTCCTTGATGCTCATCTTGGCGGCCATGGTACCATAGGTAACGATCTGGGCCACCTCGGTTCTTGCCGTATTTGCCTGCTACGTATTCGATCACGCGCTGTCTGCCGACGTCATCGAAGTCCGTGTCGATATCCGGCATGGACTTACGGTCGGGGTTGAGAAAGCGTTCGAACAGGAGGTTGTACTTTATCGGGTCGATATTGGTGATGCCGATGCAGTAGGCGACGACGCTGCCTGCCGCGGAGCCACGACCGGGGCCGATGAATACGCCCATGTCGCGTCCGGCCTTGATGAAGTCGGATACGATGAGGAAGTAGCCGGCGAAGCCCATGGTCTTGATGGTAAAGAGCTCGAAGTCGAGGCGTTCCGTTATATCCGGTGTGAGGTCGCTGTATCTGAGTTTGGCGCCTTCATAGGTGAGGTATTTCAGGTATTCCCACTGGTCGAGGTTGCTGTCGTTGTGGATCTGAAATTCCTTCGGGATGGGGAAGGCGGGGAGGAGGATATCCTTTTTCAGATTGAGGACTTCGATGCGGTCGACGATCATGTTGGTGTTGTCGATCGACTCGGGGATGTCTCTGAACAGGGTGCTCATTTCCTCCGTGGTCTTGAAATAGAACTGGTCGTTGGGGAATTTGAAGCGTCTGTTCTTTGTGTTGAGGTCGTCGTTGACGATGTCGTCGTAGCTCGGTGTCGCCTGCTTCTCGCCGGTGTTGATGCAGAGCAGGATGTCGTGGGCGTTTGCGTCGTCGCGGTCGGTGTAGTGGCTGTCGTTGGTGGCGATGACCGGGACGTTGTATTTTTTTGCGAATCTGAGCAGGGTTTCGTTGATGATCTCCTGTTCCTTGATCGCGTGGCGCTGGAGTTCGATGAAGTAGTCTTCGCCGAAGAGGTCGAGCCACCATTTGAATTCTTTTTCCGCCTTTTCCTCCCCGTCGTGGAGGATGGTCTGGGGGACATAGGCCCCGATGCAGCAGGTGGTGGCGATGAGCCCTTCGTGATATTTGAGGATGAGTTCCTTGTCGATGCGGGGGTATTTGCTGTAGAGGCCCTCGGTATAGCCGAGGGAGGTCAGTTTGATCAGGTTCTGATAGCCCTGTTTGTTCTTGGCCGGGAGGATCTGGTGGTAGCGTTCGTCGCGCTGTTCTTTTGTAAATGTTTTTCTGCTACGGTCCTCGACGACGTAGAACTCGCAGCCTACGACGGGCTTGACCTTGAGGGTTCCGTCGTCATTCTTGTGCTTATAGGCTTCGGCTACGAATTCGAAGGCGCCGAACATGTTGCCGTGGTCGGTGATGGCCGGGGCGGGCATGCCGTCCCTGATCGCCTTTTTGTAGAGGCTTTGGATGGAGGCGGCTCCGTCGAGGAGTGAGTACTGGGTATGGGTATGTAGATGTGAGAATTTCGGCATGTGTATCTGTGGTATGGACCTGCAATTAACTAACAAAGTTGGATATTATTAGTTCGTTTGCGGGGTATGGTCCGCACATATTTTCCACATCGTTGTTTCTTCGCCGGGGCGCTATTCCGATCGCAGGCTTTTCACCGGGTTGCTGAGGGCTGCCCGGATGGTCTGGAAGCTGACGGTGGCCAGCGTGATCAGCAGTGCGCCCGCTGCGGTCATGATGATCGTCACAGCCGAGATCTGGGTATGGTAGGAATAGTTTTCCAGCCATTTATTCATCGCGTAACAGGCCAGCGGGATCGCGATCAGGAAGGAGAGGGCTACGAGGCCCACGAAGTCCCTGCTGAGCAGTCCCCAGAGGTTGAATGTAGAGGCGCCGAGGACCTTTCGGACACCAATTTCCTTGGTGCGTTGTTCGGCGGTGAAGGCGGCCAGGCCGAAGAGGCCGAGGCAGCTGATGAAGATGGCGAAGGCGGCGAAGAAGGTGGCCAGGCTGCTGATGCGTTCTTCGTCGCCGAATTTGGTGGCGTATTCGGTGTCCTCGAATTTATATTCGAAGGGCGCGCCGGGGTTGTATTTTTTGAAGACGGCCTCGACCCTGGGCAGGGTCTCGTGGGGGCTTTGTTTCGGATCGAGCTTGACCAGGATGACATTGCCCCAGTTGTAGTCGATGAGGAAGACGGTTGGTTTGATGGGTTCGAAAGGGGATTCCATGACCATATCCTTTACTACGCCGAGGACGCGGAGGTGTTTTTCGGGCGAGTTATCGAAGTACCGGACCGTTTCTTTGAGGGGGTCTGTGAAGCCCATGAATTTCGCTGCGGCCTCGTTGAGGATGATGCCGTTGCTGTCGGAAGGGAAGTCCCTCGAGAAGTCGCGGCCCTGCGCGAACTTCCAGCCGATGGTCCGGCCGAAGTCGTGGGTGATGCCGATGACGCCAAAGCTGGGGAACAGGCCGGGGGGCTTGCCGCGCCAGTCGAAGGAGCTTTGGTTGCTCCATACGCTGGTGGTGGGGCTGGATGACTCGGCCATATCGGTTACAGCGCCGGTCCGGAGCAGGTCGTCGCGCATGGCCTGGTAGTGGCCGTAGAGGTCCGGGGTGTTCATGTCGATCCTGATCAGGCCGGCCCGGGCATAGTTGACGGGTCGGTCCTTCGCATACTGGATCTGGGTGTAGACGACGATGGTGCCGATGATCAGGGATACCGAGACGGTGAACTGGAGGACCACCAGGGCTTTGCGCGGTATGGAAGCGAAGCGGCCGGTCCTGAAGCTGCCTTTGAGAACTTTGATGGAACTGAAGGAAGAGAGGTAGAGGGCCGGGTAGCTGCCGGAAATGAGGCCGGTGAATAATGTAAAACATAGTGTTGCCAGCCAGAAGATCGGATTACTCCAGGGGAGGATGATCTTTTTGTCGGCTAGCTGGTTGAACCAGGGGAGGGCCAGCTCGGTGAGCAGTATCGCGAGGCAGAGCGCGATTGCCGCGATCATGACCGACTCGCAGAGGAACTGGATAATGAGCTGGGTTCTCAGGCTGCCGACGGCTTTGCGGATACCGACTTCTCTTGCCCGTCGTTCGCTGCGTGCGGTGCTGAGGTTCATAAAGTTGATGCAGGCGAGAAGGAGGACGAAGCCACCGATCAGGCCGAACATCCAGACGAACTGGATGCTGCCGCCGGTGTTCCTGCCGTCCTTGAATTCGCCGTAGAGGTGCCATTTGGGCATGGCGTGGAGGAGGACTTCGGGCTTGTCTTTTCTGTCGTGCCCTTCGAGGCCGCCTTTTATTTTGGCGTTCACCTGTTCGATGCCGGCGTTGTCTGCCAGCTGAGCGTAGAGTTGAAAGGAGTTATTGTCCCAGTTGTTGGCGGAATTTTTCACCCAGTCGCGGTCGGCTACATAGAAGGCCCATGGGGTGAGGAAGCCGAGGTCCCTGAATTCGCAGTTGTAGGGGAGGTCTTCGTATACGCCGCTGACTTTGAGCACGCTCTTGTTGTTGAATTTTATCGTTTTATTCACGGGGTCGGCGTCTCCGAAGAGGGTGGTGGCTGTGGATCGGCTGAGGACGATGGAGCTGGGGTCGTCGATGCAGTGCCAGTTGCCTTTGATCATTTTCAGGGAGAAGATGGCGGGGAAGTCGGGTTCGGCGAACATACCGTCGCGGCTGATCTTTTTGTCGCCGTTGGCGAGGATATTGGGCTGAAGCCAGGAAGCGAGGGCTACCCTTTTGAAGTCGGAGCCGTATTTTGTCCTTAGTTCGGGGCCCAGCGGGATGGGGATGGAGCGAAGGGATTGGGTGGAGCCGGAGTGGGTGCTGTTCTCCAGGACGCGAACGATGCGGTTGTAGTTGGCGAAGTTGCGGTCGAAGCTGGTTTCGTCGGTGATCCAGAGGCCGATGAGGATCGTGATGGTCAGGCCGGCGGCCAGACCGAGTATATTGATGGAGGAGTAGACCTTGTTTTTGACGAGGTTGCGCCAGGCGACTTTGAAATAGTTGGTCAGCATTTCCCGTTGGTTTTGATGTTTGGGGGATTGGATCTCCCGCCATTAGTGATTTTCTTCCAATCGGGTGCCAGAAGTTGGCAGCATTGGAGCTCAGCGGGTTGCGTGGGGGCGGTAGGTGGGGATATGTACGGATTCGTACGGTGGGTGTTCAGATTTGAAGCAATTAATTGGGTATCAATATTATTGCGACTTTTTGGCAGAAACTTTGCTATATTTGTAATATATTTCTTGATGCCAATATCCATGTAAGTGCGAAATATGTTGAAAACTATCATACCCATAGCGTTGTTGATTTTCGTTTTGACGAGCTGTAGTACGGTGAGGCCGGCTTCGGGTGCGTCGAAACCGCGTCCTTCGCAGCAGTCTGCGACCACGAAGGATGGGTCGGTGGAGTTCATCAGCAATATTTCTGTTAATCCTGATTCCCGTCGGGATGATTCGCGGAGTTCGATAGCTGCGGTGAAGAAGAGTTCTTCTTCTTCTTTTGGTTCCAGCGCCATCGAGAATTATTCGGCGCTGCAGTTCAAATTCGCCATTCTGGAAAATGCCTCGGTCGAGGAGTTGGATAATCCCAAATTGTTGAGTTTTATGGACTATTGGTATGGCACGCCCTATCATTACGGCGGGAATACCAGGGACGGGATCGACTGTTCGGCGTTTGCTTTTATGCTGATGTCGTCGGTGTATGGGGTTTCGTCACTACCGAGGACGTCAAAGGAGCAGTATGAGAGCAGTCATCATATCCGGAGGGACGAATTGCAGGAGGGGGATCTGGTGTTTTTTCATACGCTGGGAAAGAAGAGGGGTGGTGACGCATGTGGGGGTTTATCTGAGGAATAATAAGTTTGTGCATGCTTCTGTGTCGGGGGTGATGATCAGCGACATGAATGACGGGTATTATGACAGGCATTTTGTGGGGGCGGGGAGGATTTTGGATGGGGCCGCGAAGGCGGGTTCCGGGGATAGCCGGGTTTTGAGCGGGGGAGAATAAGAAATTAATCGATTGGCCACTGGGTGGTACGCATATACTGGTCGAAGAGGGGAGTGAAGTTGTGGTGGGTGAAGGAGTTGATGAAGGTGAGAATTTGGGAGGTGGAGACGGACTGGTGGTAGAAGGTGGAGTTGAGAGAATGGAGGAGGGCGCGGAAGGTGGGGGTGCCGGTTGTGTGGCGGACGGCGTGGAGGAAGGCGGCGCCTTTGTAGTATTTGTCATTTCCGCCCTGCATCGCAGGGCGATCGTTTTTTATACGGTGGAGGAGGCCCTGGTAGTAGGTCTCGGCGGCGTCGGGGCCGTGGACGTACTCGGTGTAGAGGACTTCGGTATATTTTGTAAAACCTTCGTGGATCCAGGGAATCGTCCGTGCTGTCGCTGCGGCCGGTGATATTATTTCCGAACCATTCGTGGCCGCTTTCGTGGACGATGATGAAGTCCCATTTGAGACCGATGCCTGTGCCGGAGAGGTCCTTGCCTTCGAGGCCCTGTTTGAACTTGTTTCCGTAGGCAATATTGCTCTGGTGTTCCATACCGCCGTACATGGGGGCTTCGACAAGTTGGTAGCCATCCCGGTAGAATGGGTAGGGGCCCATCCAGTACTCGAAGGCGTGGAGCATCGTATCGACCTCCTGAAATTTTAGTTTTGCTTTTTGGAGGTTGTAGTCGAGGACCCAGTAGCTGCAGTCGAGGGGCCTTTTTCGCCTGGGAAGGTCTTTTCCCAGTGTGTATATTTTCCGATATATGGTATTATGTTATAGTCGCTGATCGGACTGTGGGTTGTCCAGGTCCAGGTAGTGGCGCCGTTGCCGTTGGGCCGCTTGTCTGTGAGGCGGCCGTTGCCGATGGCGGTTAGGGTGTCCGGAGCCGTGATATGGAAGACTATGCCGCTGTCGGGTTTGTCGTAGAGCTGGCGTTTGCAGGGCAGCCAGACAGAGGCGCCGGTGCCTTCGCAGGCGACGCCTGTCCAGGTGCGGCCGAGGGAGTCGCGTGTCCAGATCCAGCCGCTTTCGAAGGGGGCATTTGTGGGGCTGGCTTCCAGCGGCGTTCCCTCGAACCGGATAGTTATTGTTGTCCTGTAGTTTTTGGGGAGGGATTGTGGGAAATGGATGATATAGTGGTCGCCGTCTCTTTTGAAGGTGAGGGGGTGATCGCCTTCGGCGGCGGCGGTGATACGCATGGGTTGGATGAGGTCGAGGGTGAGGTCCTGACCTGCGGACAGCGTGATGAAGGTGATGCGGTTCTCGCCCTTCAGGGATTTGGTGGTGAAAGATGGGGTGATGGAAATCTCGTAGTGGAGGAGATTCCAGACCAGTATGCCGACCGCGAGAAGATTCATCAGCCCTGTTTTCTGACCAGGATATAGAAATTCCGGTCGACGGAGAAATTGCCGTCGCCGGCCATTCCGTTGCCGGTGTCGCCGACTGCCATATGGGCCGGGTCGTTGCCGCCGCTGCTGCCGAGGATCAGTTGACCGCCGTTGGAGGCGGGAATGGTTTGCCATTCGTCTGTCGGGGTGATCCACTGTTCGCGGGCGCCGCCGATGAAGACCTTCACGGGCATGTTAAAGCCTTTGACGCAATTGGACCAGCGGTAGGAGATGATGTCGCCGCTGGACTGGTAGGAGAGTACGGGGATCCTGGTCGACCGCAGATATTGGTCGAAGATCTTAGAGAAGTCCTTGTGGGCGTAGTTACTCATGTACTCTTCGACCTGCTGGGTGGTGACGGTCTGGTGGTAGAAGGTCTTTTGGAGACCGCGCAGCATGCCGCGAAAGGCGGAGTCGCCGACGATCTGGCGGATGATGTGCAGCATATTTCCTCCCTTATAGTACATATCGCCCGAGCCTTCCTTGTTGACGCCGTATACGCCGATGATGGGTTTGTCGTTGCGGATGTTCTTGCGGGTGCCGATGACGTAGTCATTTCCAGCTTCGACGCCGTAGAGATAGGTGGTGTAGAGGGTTTCGGTGTAGTTGGTGAAGCCTTCGTGTATCCACATATCCGCGGCGTCCTTGTCCGTTATATTGTTCCCGAACCATTCGTGGCCGCTCTCGTGTACGATGATGAAGTCCCATTTCAGGCCCCATCCAGTGGTGGAGAGGTCGCGGCCGAGGTAGCCGTTGGCGAAGTGGTTGCCGTAGGCGACGTTGGACTGGTGCTCCATGCCGAGGTGGGGGGCTTCTACTAACTTATAACCGTCCTCGTAGAAGGGATAGGGCCCCATCCAGTATTCGAAGGCGCGGAGCATGGTGTCGGCCTGCATGAACTGGGGTTTGGCCTTTTCCAGATGGTAATCGAGGACCCAGAAGCTGCAGTCGAGGTTGCCTTTCTCGCCTTTGAAGACGGTAGTCCAGTTGGTGTATTTGCCGATATAGGGAATGATGTCATATGAATTGATCGGGCTGGTGACGGACCAGGTCCAGGTGGTGGTGCCGTTGCCGTTGAGTTTTTTGTCTTTGAGGCGGCCGTTGCCGATCGCGACCAGGGTGTCGGGTGCGACGATGTGCATGGTGACGCCGGAGTCGGGTTCGTCGCTGAGGTGGTCCTTGCAGGGGAACCAGTGCGCTGGCGCCGAGGCCTTCGCAGGCTACGGTCATCCATGGACGACCTTTTTCGTCGAGATTCCAGATCCAGCCGCCTCCCCATGGGGGACGTACTGCTACCTTCGGAATACCGGACCAGCTGATCCGGATGGTTTCAGTGGAACCGGCTTTTATTATTTTTGGGAATTTGACGTGGAAGGCGTTGCCTTCGCGAGTGAATGTGAGCGATTTTTTGCCCCAGGTGATGGCTTTTATGTTCATCGGCTCCTGCAGGTCGATCTGCATGGTCTGGCCGTCGGAGAGGGCTTTGAAGGTGATGCCGTTGTCTCCGCTGAGCGATTTTTCGTTAAAGGAGGGGATAACGGTGAGGTCGTATTTCAGCAGGTCCCACCAGGCGCGTTCGGGCGTGATGCTGCCGCGCAGGCTGTCGGTGTGGGTATAGACGGCCTTTTCGGGTGTGAGGAGTTGGGCGCGAGACCAGGTGGTCAGGAAAAGAGAAAGAACGATTATGAGCGGGAGAATACGACTCATTGGTTATCTTTATTTTATGTTTATGAAGGTAATTAATCATTTCTTATTGGGATTGGGAATTTGGACGAGTGGTTGGATAGGCGGTGGCCTGTTGCTCATGCCGGGTTTGCTGCTGACGGGTTGCGGAGGAGGGAAGGATTCGGGGAAGACGGTGTTCTATTATAATGAGTCGGATGGGATTGCGACGCTTGACCCCGCTTTTGCAAAGAACAGGTCGATCATCTGGGCCGTGCATCAGTTGTATAGTACGCTGGTGGAGACGGACAATCAGCTGAGGATCGTTCCAGGGGTGGCCCGCAGCTGGGAGGTATCGGCTGACCGGAAGGTTTGGACCTTTCATTTGCGAAGGGATGTGGTATTTCACGACGACGCGGCGTTCCCGGGGGGCAGGGGGAGGAAGATGGTGGCTGGCGACGTTGTTTATTCTTTTAACCGCCTGCTGGATCCGTCGACGGCGAGTAGTGGGGCGTGGATATTTCATGGGCGGATCGATGAGGGTGGCCCCGGCGCTTTTTCGGCCCCGGATGACAGTACGTTTGTGTTGAGGCTATCGCGGCCTTTTCATCCGATACTTGGGTTGCTGAGTATGGGTTATTGTTCGGTGGTGCCGCGGGAAGCTGGTGACCCGGTACGGAAAGGATTTTCGCAGTCATCCTTGTGGTACGGGGCCGTTTCGGTTTGGTTCCTGGGAGGAGAACCAGGATCTGATCCTGTTGAAGAATGGACGCTTTTTCGAAAAAGATAGTACGGGTAGGGCGCTGCCGTATCTGGACGCGGTGAAGATCTCGTTTACGGACGAGAAGGCGATCGAGTTCCTGTTGTTCCGACAGGGGCAGCTGGATTTTGTAAATGAGATCGACGCCTCCTATAAGGATGAGGTATTGAGTAAAAAGGGTGAGCTGAAGAAGGAATGGAAGGATAGGATCAACCTTTCGGTGTATCCGCAGTTGAATACGGAGTATCTGGGGATACTGGTGGATACTGCCAGTGCGCTGGTAAAAGCTTCGCCGCTGAAGAGCAGACTGGTGCGGCAGGCGATCAACTGCGGGTTTGACCGGAGGAAGATGATGTTGTATTTAAAGAACTCGCTGGGACTGCCGGCGGAGAGTGGGTTTGTGCCCGCGGGGCTGCCTTCCTTTGATTCGACGAAGGTGCGGGGATATCGGTATGATCCGGGCAGGGCCCGGGCGCTGCTGGCTGAGGCGGGGTATGGGGATGGAAGGGCCGTGCCGCCGATAAAGCTGATGACGATACCCAACTATGCCGATTTTGCCAGTTTTATAGCGCGTCAGCTGGAGGATGTGGGATTTCATGTTCAGATAGAGGTGGTGCAGAAGAGTCTTTTGCTGGAGGAGACGGCGCAGTCGCGGGCCTTATTCTTCCGGGGTAGCTGGCTGGCCGACTATCCGGATGCGGAGAATTATTTGAGTGTGTTCTATTCGAAGAATCCGTCGCCGCCGAATTATACGAGGTTTAGCGATCCGGTTTTTGATAAGCTCTATGAGCGGTCACTGGAAGAGGAGAATGATTCGGTGCGATATGGGTTGTACAGGGAGATGGATCAGCGGGTGATGGATGCGTCGCCAGTGGCGCCATTGTGGTATGACGAGGTGGTGCATCTGATCAATCCCAGGGTGGTCGGGTTGGAGCCGAATGCGTTGAATTTGCTGGAGCTGAGGCGGGTGAGGAAATAAAAAAACCGGCCTAGTGGCCGGTTTTTGCGTTCTTTTTGAGCTTGTCTTTGAACACTTTTTCGAATTTTTCAACTTTGGGACGGATCACCAGATAACAGTAGGGCTGTGAGCCGTGGCTGTTGTAGTAGTTCTGGTGATAGTCTTCGGCGGCGTAGAAGGCGCTGGCGGGGGTGACCTCCGTGACTATCGGTTTGGGATAGGCGCCTTCCTGGTTGAGCCGGGTTTTATAGTGTTCTGCTTTCTCCTTTTGTTCGGGGGTATGGTAGAAGATGGCGCTGCGGTACTGGGTGCCGACGTCGTTGCCCTGGCGGTTGAGCTGGGTCGGGTCGTGGGATTCCCAGAAGACTTCCAGCAGCTCGTCAAAACTGATGACGCCGGGGTCGTAGACTACCTGCAGGCATTCGGCGTGGCCGGTGGTGCCGGTGCAGACCTCTTCATAGCTGGGGTTGGCGACGTGGCCGCCCATATACCCCGATGTTACTTTTATGACGCCTTTCAGTTCCTGAAAGACGGCTTCTGTACACCAGAAGCATCCGGTTCCAAAGGTAGCGGTGTCGGTCTTAGCCCCAGCAGGGATATTATCTATCCCGGTGGGGATCGTTTTTTCGTTCATTCTGCTGTGTTTTAATTGTTTGACGGCTGCGCTGGCGGTAGTAAACGCTGCGGCGGCCGCTAAAGATAAGATGGCTGCGATTCGATTCATGTTTTATTCGGTAATCCGCAATTTACAAACGGCCTGTTCGGGAAATGGTTGGCTGGATGACATGAAATGGTAATTAACAAAACGTTTTCACGTTTTCCATCCATATTTATAAAGTAAACTTACAAGTTTGCTTACCTTTGTGGGATGATGTCAAAAACAGAAGGGCCTGAGGTCCGGGATATCGAGATAGCGGGGGTATTGAGGACGGTGATGACCCGACTCATCAAGTTATTGAGAAAGGAGGCGAAGGATGAGGCGCAGCTGTCGCTGACGGAGCGGTCGACGATGGCGTTGTTGTACCAGCACGGGGAGCTGCTGCCATCGGATATAGCCCGGATGGAGAAGGTGACGACTCAGTCTATGTCACAGATAGTCAATCATTTATTTGAAGTAGGATTTATTTATAAGAACCCGTCGGTGGAGGACAAAAGAAAGGTGTTGTTGTCGCTGACCCCTTCCGGGAGGGTTTCGGTAGAAGAGAGAAGGCATAACAAGGAGGAGTGGCTGGCGAAGGCGTTGCACGAAAAGGCCAGTCCGGAGGAGAGGGAGCTCGTGATGAGGGCCCTTGTAGTGCTGGAAAAATTGATGGACGAAAAAAGGAGTTGTAAGATGTCGAAGTTTCCTGTTTTCAGAGCGTTGCAGAGTCGGAATTACCGGCTTTATTTCTACGGGCAGTCGGTGTCGCTGATCGGGACCTGGATGCAGCGGACGGCGGTGAGCTGGGTGGTATATACGCTGACGAAGTCGCCGTTTATGCTGGGGCTGTCGCTGTTCGCGACGCAATTCCCTTCTTTTTGTTTTCGACGCTGGGTGGGGTGGTCTCCGATCGTTATTGGCGATGGAAGGTGTTGTTGTTCACGCAGGCGGCCTCGCTGGTTCAGTCGGTGCTGATGATGATCCTGGTCTGGACGGACCACTATAATGTGTGGGAGATACTGGGGCTTGGGCTGGTGCTGGGGTCGATCAATGCGTTCGACGTTCCGGCGCGGCAGGCGCTCGTTTATGAGATGATCGACAATAAGGAGAATCTCTCGAATGCGCTTGCGCTGAACAGTTCGATGGTGAATCTGGCGAGGCTTATCGGTCCGGCGATCGCGGGTGTGGTGCTGCACAAGCTGGGGGCGCATATTTGCTTCCTGCTGAACTCGGTGAGCTTTCTGGCGGTGATCGGGTCGTTGCTGCAGATGAAGCTGCCGCCTTATGTGAAGACGGAGCGTGCCAAGAATGCGCTGGGTGAGTGGAAGGAAGGATGGGTTTATCTGCGGAATAATCCGTCGATAGCCAGGCCGATATTGATGCTGGCGGCGATGAGTCTGCTGGTGATACCTTATAATACCCTGCTGCCGATATATGCGAAGGTGATCTTTCACGGGAATGCGTCGACGTTCGGTCTGATCGACAGTTTTATTGGCGTGGGTGCGATCAGCGGGGCGTTGTTCCTTGCGACGAGGGTTGGGGGGACGGATGCTAGCCGGAAGAAGATACTGCGGAACAATACGATCATTTTTGGCCTGGGGCTGATCGGGTTTTCGTATATGACCTCGTTCCCTGTTGCGATGGTGTTTGCGATCATTTCGGGTTTTGGAATGATGGCGCAGACGACGATGACCAATACGATCATCCAGACGACGGTAGCGCCTGAGATGCGGGGGCGGGTGATCAGCTATTTTGCGATGTCTTATTTTGGGATGATGCCGGTCGGGAGTCTGCTGGTGGGTACGGTGTCGCAGTATGTCAGTGCGCCGGCGACGGTGTTGAGTGAGGGGATTGCGGCGTTGGTGGTGGTGGCGGTTTTCTGGAAGTCTTACCTGAATGTGAAGGTCCAGCGGGATGAGGGGGTGGTCGAGGGTGAAATGGTTAAGGTCAGCCGCGCTTAGGATACAGGGTAGATGGGGATGTCCCGAGGTGGGGTGGGGGACTAAAAATTCGTAGCTTTGCACCTCTTATGAAGATTTTTCCTGAATCGGCGCTGGTACAGCTGGAGTTTGACAAGATCAAGACCTTGCTGGCAGGCTTTTGTGAGACGGAGTATGCTCATGAAAAGGCGATGGATCTGCGGATCCATACGCGCCGTGAATTTATAGAACTTGAGCTGAGGCAGACCAATGAGTTCAAGCTGCTTTCCCAAAACGGACAGTATTTCCCCAATGACCATACTTTCAATCTTTCGCGCGAGCTGAAGCTGCTGGGGATACCGGGTGCGACGCTGTCGGGCGAGCAGTTCATGCAGATCCGGCGGCTGGCCGAGGGTATGAACAGTGTATTCCGTTGGTTCGATCCTGAGCGGCGGACGGCCTATCCCGCATTGGTGAAGGTCATCGAGCATACGCACTACGAGAAGAGCATTGTGGCGTCGATCGACGAGGTGCTGGATGAGTCGGGTGTGGTGAGGGACAATGCGTCGGAAGAGCTGGCGAATATCCGGATGAGCCTGTACCGCAAGCGCAACGAGCTGCGGCGTATGTTCGACCGGATCCTGTCGAAGCTGGCTAAGGCCGGATATGTAGCCGATATCGAGGAGTCATTCCTCAACGGCCGGCGCGTGGTGGCGATCTTTGCCGAGCACAAACGGCAGGTGAAGGGGATCCTGCACGGCGAGAGCGATACGAGGAGGACGTCCTTTATCGAACCGGAGGAAACGATCGAATTGAACAACGACGTGTTCTCGCTGGAGCATTCCGAGAGCAAGGAGGTCAACCGCATCCTGCGCGAGCTGACGGCAAAGCTGTCTGTGCATGCGGGACTGCTGCAGGTGTGGCATGATATTCTTGGGGAGTATGATTTTATCCGGGCTAAGGCGAGGCTGGCGAATGATATGAACGGCAACTATCCGTTGCTGATGGACAAGTCGCATATCGTATTAAGGCAGGCTTACCACCCGCTGTTGTATCTGTATAATCGGAGAGCGGGTAAGACGACCGTGCCGACGAATATAACGCTCAATGAAAAGGACCGCCTGCTGGTGATCTCCGGCCCCAATGCCGGTGGTAAGACGGTGACGATGAAGACCGTCGGGCTGCTGCAGCTGATGATACAAAGCTGGATTGCTGATACCAGTGCATCCCGATTCGGAGATGGGAATCTTCAAACAGCTGATGATCCATATCGGGGATACGCAGAGTCTGGAGTTCGAGCTGAGTACCTATAGTTCGCACCTGAAGAATATGAAGTATTTCATGGAGAACGCAAATGGGCGGACGCTGTTCTTTATCGACGAGCTGGGTAGCGGCAGCGATCCCAATCTTGGAGGCGCGTTTGCCGAGGTGATCCTGGAGGAGCTGGTGCGGAAGCATTCTTTCGGTATCGTGACCACGCACTATCTGAACCTGAAGGTGATGGCGAATAAGACGGCGGGGATTGTCAACGGCGCTATGGCTTTTGACGAGACCAATCTTCAGCCATTGTATAAATTAATCATCGGCAAGCCGGGGAGTTCGTATACGTTCAGTATAGCGGAACGGATCGGTCTGGAGCCGCGGCTGATACAGCGGGCGCGGACGCTGGTGGATGAGGAGCATTTCCGGCTGGACAAGTTGCTGAACCGGACGGAGCAGGATCTGCGTGAGCTGGAGAAGCGGGAGAAGGAGCTGAACAGGCTGATGAAGGAGAACGAGAAGCTGAAGAAGGAGATGGAGGCGCTGATCCATCGGGAGCGGCATGACCAGCAGGTGGAGCTGCTGAAGCACCAGAACAAGATCACGGAGGAGCGGATAGGTTATTTGAAGGAGATGGAACGGAAGCTGCGGCAGATAGTTTTTGACTGGCGGAAGGCGGAGGACAAGAATGAGGTGATCCGGCAGATGCAGGCTTTGTTGTTCAAGCAGAAGGAGAAGCAGGTGAATGAAAAGGTGAGGAAGAAGTTAGATGCGAAATATACCGAGGTGGGCGGGGATGTGCAGATCGGCAACAAGGTTGTGATGAAGAAGAATCACCAGGTGGGGACGGTGAAGGAGATCCGGGGGAAGAAGGCAATCGTGCAGGTGGGGTTGATACCTATTACTGTGGATGTGGGTGATCTGACGGTGGTGCAGGATAAGCCTCAGGAGGAATCGGCGGGTTAGCGGGCTCGGGGTGGAGTGGGGTAAGATATTGTGTGCCACTTTGTTATTGAAGAGTTAACGGCCGGGAATGTGGGAGGAAAGGCGGAGGCTGTATATCTTTGGTCGCAAATCTCTAACGCATGAAAAAACTATTGTTGGCCGCTGCGGTTGCAGCCGGCTCTTTGTTAGCCGGTGAGGCGAAGGCGCAGGTAAGTATTTCGATCAATATCGGGCAGCAGCCGTCCTGGGGCCCTGTCGGATATGATCATGTGGAGTATTATTATATACCGGATATTCAGGCTTATTATTATGTTCCCGACCATCAGTTCGTCTACCTGAACCGGGGGCACTGGACCTTCTCGCATGATCTGCCTTCGCGCTACCGCAATTTCGATCTTTACCATAGCCATAAAGAGGTGATCAACGAGCCTCAGGCTTATCTGCATTTCGACGAGCACAGGGCGGCATTCGATCATTTCCGCGGGGACCCGCATGGTCAGGTGTTTATCCGGGACAGCCGTGAGGACCGGTACAGGGACCACTGGCATGACCAACACGAGGCGAATGAGGAGTGGAGGCACAGGCCGGAGGGAGACAGGCACTGGGGAGAGGGAGAGAGGCACTAAAATAGTTGAATAACGATAAAGCCCCGGGCGACTGCCCGGGGCTTTTTTGAGTGGTAGAGTAAAAAAAACCTTTTTTAGTAACTTCGGCGCGCTAAAAAGTTTTCATGAGTAACACAGCTGATCAAAATTTCGCGGCGCTGGGATTGAAACTTCCCCAGGCTCCGGTTCCTATGGGCGTGTACAAGCCTTGTCTTATCGATGGTAAATATCTGTATTTGTCCGGCCATGGGCCTCTCCGTGAGGACGGCACGCTGATCGTGGGGCGTGTCGGCAGGGACCTGGATATCGAGGGCGGCAAGGTGGCCGCGCGTCAGGTGGGGCTTGCCATGCTGGCGACGATAAAGGCGAATGTGGGGAGTTTCGACAAAGTGAAGAGGGTCATCAAGGTGCTGGGCATGGTGGGGGTGTGAGCCGGAGTTCGAGCGGCATCCTTATGTGATCAATGGCTGCAGCGAGCTGTTTGCGGCGGTCTGGGGGGATGACAATGGGGTGGGCGTTCGCAGTGCGGTGGGGATGGGTTCGTTGCCGGGGAATATACCGGTGGAGATAGAGGCGTTGTTTGAATTATATTAGCCAAAAATTGCAGATACATGGAATGGTATAGCATATCGGATGCTGAACGGCTGGACACTCCGGCGCTGGTTGTCTACCCGGACCGGGTAAGGGAAAATATACGGCAGGCGGTGGCGATGGTGGGGGATGTGGAGCGGCTGCGGCCGCACGTGAAGACGCATAAGTCGCCGGAGGTCTCGCGGATGATGCTGGATGCGGGGATTTCCCGATTTAAGTGTGCAACCATTGCGGAGGCGGAGATGCTGGCCCAGGCCGGGGCGCCGGATGTGCTGCTGGCGTACCAGCCGGTGGGGCCGAAGGCGGCGAGGTTTGCGGCGCTGGTGAAGAAGTATCCGGGTGTGAGGTGGGGTTGTCTGGTGGATGATGCCGATGTTGCGAAGGGACTGGTGAGTGCGGGATTGGAGGCAGATGTATGGATCGATCTGAATGTGGGGATGGACAGGACGGGTATCAACCCGGGGCCGGAGGCGATTGAACTATATAAAGTGGTGTCGGGGCTTCCGGGTTTGAGGGTGATAGGGCTGCACGCCTATGACGGGCATATCCGGGCGATGGATCTGGCCGAGCGGACGAGGCTGTGTGATGAAGGCTATGCGAAGGTGGTCGCCCTGCGGGATAGCCTTGGCGGGGAGCTGCGTATCATTGCGGGGGCTCGCCGACCTTTCCCGTTCATGCGAAGCGGGTGGGCATAGAGTGTAGTCCTGGGACCTTTGTCTACTGGGACAAGGGGTATGGGGATGGTTTTCCGGATCAGCCCTTCTCGCCGGCGGCGCTGGTGGTCACGCGGGTCATATCGCTGAGGGGGATAGCCGCCTTTGTCTGGATCTGGGGCATAAGTCGATAGCCCCGGAGAATGAGATCGGGCGGAGGGTTTATTTTTGAATGCGCCGCAGCTGAAGCCGGTGGGTCAGAGCGAAGAGCATCTGGTCGTGGAGGCGGGTGCGGGGCATGGATATAAGATTGGAGATATATTTTATGGTATTCCTTTCCATATTTGTCCCACTGTAGCCCTGTATGAGCGGGCGTTTACCGTGGAAGGGGGAAGCTCAGCGGGCAGATAAGGAATTCCGCGCGGGACAGATATCTTTCTTTATAGGCAGCTTTTCACCCTGCTGAACTGTCACTTCATCCGGAAAATCCGGCGGCTTACCGACTTTAACTATTTTTCCCGGGAATGGATCGCTATTTTAGCCGCTAGTTTTAGCTACCCTGCGTTGGACATTTTCATGGTGAGCGTCATAGGGTTGTCAATTCTTTCGACCAAAAAACAATTTTGTTCGAAAATTGATTATTTCGATAATTTTGCCGATCAACTCTGCATGGCGGGCCCGTAGGCCCGCCCGCCGATAGGCCCATCATAATCCAGTGCGTCGGGGGATGGGTTTAATTTGCGGGATAAACCCATCCCCGACGTCATAATAAAACCAATTCGAACATGGAAGTAAAAGAAGCGACTGGCAGGCTGGGTGTGCTTATCCCCGGATTAGGCGCGGTTGCAACTACTCTGATAGCCGGGGTAGAAGCCGTCAAGAAGGGGATTGCGCAGCCCATCGGGTCTCTGACACAGATGGGAAATATTCATTTGAACCGAAAGGAAGGGAACCGAGCCGAGCGTAGCGAAGGTTCCGAACGAGATCTTGCCAGTGGCAAGATCGAAGTTCTGAAGATCAAGGAGTTTGTTCCTTTGGCTAACCTGCAAGACATCGTTTTTGGCGGCTGGGACGTATATGAGGACAACGTCTATGTCGCTGCCAGCAGGGCGAAGGTCCTGGAGCAGCATACGCTGGAGCAGCTGCGCCTCGAGCTGGAAGCTTTGAAACCCATGAAGGCTGTTTTTGACAAGAATTACATCAAGAACCTCGACGGTACCCATATTAAAGAAGGCGCCAACAAGATGGTTCTGGCTGAGATGCTGATGGAAGACATCGCCAAGTTTCAGGATACCCGTGGCTGTGACCGTCTGGTGATCGTCTGGTGCGGCTCCACGGAGAAATATATCGAGCCTTCCGAGGTACACGAGAGCCTCGCAGCGTTTGAGAAGGGGTTAAAGGACAATGATCCCCGGATCGCGCCGAGCATGATCTACGCGTATGCGGCGCTCAGGCTGGGCGTTCCCTTCCTCAACGGCGCCCCGAATTTGACGGTGGACATCCCTGCGTTGCTGGAGCTGGCGAAGCAGACGGAGACGCCGGTCGGCGGTAAGGATTTCAAGACGGGGCAGACGCTGATGAAGACGATCATCGCTCCCGGTCTGCAGGCCCGCGCGCTGGGTGTCAAGGGTTGGTTCTCGACGAATATATTGGGTAACAGGGACGGCTATGTGCTGGATGAGCCGGACAATTTCCGTACGAAGGAAGTGAGCAAGCTGAGTGTACTGGAAGATATCCTGCGTCCGGACCGGCTCCCGAGCTGTACAGCGAGCTGTATCACAAGATCCGGATCAACTATTATCCTCCCCATGGAGACAATAAGGAGAGCTGGGATAATATCGACATTTTCGGCTGGCTGGGTTACTCCATGCAGATCAAGATCAATTTCCTTTGCCGGGATTCGATACTGGCTGCGCCACTGGTGCTGGACCTGGCGTTGTTTGGCGATCTGGCCAAGCGGGCGGGGCTGAGCGGTATCCAGGAATGGCTGTCATTTTATTTCAAATCTCCTCAGACGCGTGCGGGTCAGCGTACAGAGCACGACATTTTCAAGCAATTGACAGTGTTGCAGAATACGCTGAGGAAGCTGATGGGTGAAGAGCTGGTTAATCCGGAAGGTTTAACCTTTGCCGAGGAGGAAATCACGGCCTGATGGTGCTGATCCATAGACTCATTTCCACCTGTCTGGGAATCGGCTATACTCCAAAGGGCAGGGGTACTGTTGCCGCTGTCGTCTGTTGTATAGCATGGTATTTTGCCTGGGCAGGTGGAAATAGTCATTTCTGGGGATGGCAGGTCCTTGTGACTGTTGCGATCCTGTTTGCGGGTGTTTACAGTGCGGGGAAGATGGAGCCGTACTGGGGGAGGACAGCTACCGGATCGTGATCGACGAGGTGGCGGGGATGTGTATCACTTTATTGTTTGTGCCCGTCCGGTGGCCCTATGTGGCGGTCGGGCTGGTGCTATTTCGGTACTTCGACATAGCCAAACCATTGTATATCCGTCGAATGGAACGTATCGGCGGGGGTTGGGGGGTCATGATGGACGACGTGCTTGCCGGATTGTATGCTAACTTAATCTTGCAGATCGTGGTATGGATAAAGCCCTGGTAGGAACGAATATGATTACTTTTACAAAGGCTCAGCTGATATCGCTGCTCGCGACGGTAGTGGATTTTGGCGTGATGTGGTTGTTGTTGAATCTGGCGGGGGCTCCGCCGGTGGCTGCGGGCGCCACGGGTACGTTACTCGGTGGTGTGACGCATTTTATGATCAGCCGCACCTGGGTGTTCAATGCGCAGGAGAAGAAATGGACCGGGCAGCTGAACCGATATGTGCTGGTATGGATCGGTAATTTGGTACTAAATACGACAGGACTCTGGCTACTGACGCGTTATACTGCGCTGGCCCCGATGGCCTGCAAGGCGATAACGGCTATACTGGTAGCGGTAGGCTACAACTATATACTACAGAAAAGATTTGTTTTTAAAAATTGAATCGGACAATGACACAGACAGGATTTATTTGGAAGGGCTGGACTTTATTATTTATCGCAATGGCTGTCAGTTGGCGCAGCCAGGCTCAGGACGTGGTGTTCCGCGGGGTCGTGAACGACTCTGCGTCTCAGACGCCCATTCATAATGCCAGCATCACTATCAAGGGGCTTCGGGGCGGGGCGCGGTCGAACAACGACGGGCGTTTTCGCATGACCACGGGGCAGCGGGCTATCGATGTGGTCGTCTCGAGTGTCGGGTATAATTCCGTAACGCTTCATCTGGATTCTATCCCATCCCAGGAAGTTGTTTTTAGGCTGGGCCGAAAGTTCAAGGAACTGGAGGGGGCGCTTGTGAAGAACAAGCGGCAGAAGTACCGAAACAAGGGAAATCCGGCGGTCGAGCTGATCCGCCAGGTAATAGATCACAAGGATCAGAACCGGATGGAGGCCTATACCTACGCGCAGTATGGCAAGTATGAAAAGCTGGTTGTTTATGTCGACAAGCTGAATAAGATAGAGGACGCCATCAAGGGTAACAGGCTGCTGAGGCCCTACCATTTTTTGGTGGAGAACAGCGATACCACGAAGCTGGAGGGAAGGCGGTTGTCTCCGGTGTATCTGGAGGAAACTTACTCCGACAACTATTACCGGCAGCGTCCGGAGAAGAGCAAGTCGGTTATTACCGGCAAGAAGCGGGTAGACTATGGGGAGCTGATCGATATGCAGGGGATCAGCGCTTATCTGAACCGGCTATACCAGGACTTCAACGTTTACGACAACAATATTTCGGTCTTCACCAATTTGTTCCTGAGTCCGATCGCGGATCTCGCGCCGACATTCTACATGTATTTTATCGAGGATACGACGGTGGTGGATGGGACGAAGCTGATCCGTCTGTCCTTCCGTCCGCGTAACCCGAACGACCTGCTGTTCAGGGGAACGATGTGGATCACGCTGGACGGCAACTATGCTATCCAGAAGCTGCGGCTGCTGGTGAGCAAGAGCATCAATTTCAATTTTGTCCGCGAGATGTGGATCAACCAGGATTTTACCAGGCGGGATGATGGGAGGTATCTGCTGACGAAGAGCGATGTGCTGGGTGATTTCGGGATCAATAAGAAGGGGACCGGGCTTTTTGGGGAAAGGGTGGTCACGTATCTCGATTTCAAAACGAATCAGCCTTTACCGGATAGTCTTTTCAAGGGACCGCCGACGGTGGAACTGGACAGCGCGTCGACCCGGCCCGATAGTTTCTGGGTGAATTCCCGTGCCGATACGCTGACGGGGGCGGAGTCGAAGACCTATGCGAATGTGGACAGCCTGAAGAATATGAAGTCGTTCAAGCGGCTGGTGGACTGGAGTACGCTGCTGATGGCGGGGTATAAGCAGGCGAACTGGGCGGAGATAGGGCCGGTGAGTACTTTTTATAGTTTTAATCCGGTGGAAGGTTTCCGGCTGAGGTTTGGCGGCAGGACGACGACGCATTTCAGTACGAGATTTTATTCGGAGGCGTATGTCGCGTATGGTTTTAAAGATCAGAAATGGAAGTATTTTTTGAGCGGGACGTATTCGATCAATAACAAGTCGGTCTATGGGTTCCCGCAGAATTTTGTGCGGGCGTCATATCAGAAGGATACCAAGATCCCGGGGCAGGACCTGCAGTTCGTGCAGGAGGATAACTTCCTTTGTCCTTCAAACGCGGGAATAACGACAAGTGGCTGTACAATAATATTTTCAGGTTGGAATATTTGAAAGAGTTCAAGAGCCATTTCTCGTATGATTTCAATTTCAAGTGGTGGAAGCAGTCGCCTGCGGGGACTATCGCCTACGTGAAGCCCGGGGGTAACGGTCCGGATTCGATAAAGTCGATCACGACGACGGAGGGTTCGGTGGAGCTGCGGTATGCGCCGCATGAGCAGTTCTATATCGGGAAGCTCTACCGGGTGCCGATCTACAACAAATATCCTATTTTTTCGCTGCTGTATACGGCTGGTGTGAAGGGGCCGTTTGGCGGGGAATACAACTATCATAATCTTCAGTTCCTGTTCTTCAAGCGATTCTATGAGGGGCCGCTGGGGTATACGGATATCACGACGGATATGGGGTATCTGATCGGGAAGGTACCTTTTCCGCTGCTGGATATACACCATGCCAACCAGACCTTTGCGCTGCAGCTGCAGTCGTATAACCTGATGAACTTTTTGGAGTTTGTGAGCGACCACTATGCGAGTGCGTATGTGGATCATTATTTTAACGGCTTCTTTTTCAATAAGATACCTTTTCTGAAGGAGTTGAAGTGGAGGGAGGTGATCGAGGCGAAAATCCTTTATGGAGGGGTCAGGGATGAGAATAATCCGTTGAAGTCGCCGGATGTGATGAAGTATCCGCTGACGAATGGGAAGACGGAGACGTTTTCGATCGACCGGGTGCCTTACATCGAGGGAGGTTTTGGTATCATGAATATTTTCAAGGTGATACGGGTGGATTATATACAGCGGTTTACGTATACGGATCACCCGGAGATCTCGAAGTGGGGGATCAGGGCGAGGGCGAAGTTTGATTTTTAGAGCCCGGGGGCCTGGGTTTTTTGCGGGGATTAAAATGGGATACAAGGAAGACTAATTCAGAATGAACATAGTATCTTTGGAGATTGTCTAAAGAAGGTGAATGTGACCTATGAGTACAAGAAAACAACTACAGTTAGGAATTTATAAGGTGATCAATCCGGTGGTCAAGTTATTGATCAGGATGGGGTTGACACCGAATATGGTGACGACCATCGGGCTGCTGCTAAATATAGGTGTGGCGATCATCTTCATTTGCGGGGCTGAGGAAGGGCGCCGGGGTGATCTTTCCTATGTGGGCTGGGCGGGGGCGTTGATCCTGTTTGCCGGGCTTTTCGATATGCTGGACGGGCAGGTGGCGAGGCTGGGAAATATGAGCTCCCCTTTTGGGGCGTTGTATGATTCGGTGCTGGACAGGTATAGTGAGCTGGTGTTATTCCTCGGCATATGTTATTATCTGGTATCGCACCACTATTTTCTGAGTTCGTTGTTTGCGTTCATAGGGTTGATCGGGAGTATGATGGTGAGTTATACGCGGGCCCGTGCGGAGGGGTTGGGTATCGAGTGCAAGGACGGGCTGATGCAGCGGCCGGAGCGGGTGATCATCATCGGCGTTTCGGCGCTGGGCTGCGGGATCGCTTCGCACTGGATGGGCGGGGACTATAAGATCGCCTGGCCGGGGAGCAATTTTCCAATGTTCGAGACTATTTCGATTTTTACGATACCGTTGACGATCATGGCTTTTTTAGCTAACTGGACGGCGATCGGGAGGCTGAGGGATGCGAAGAAGACGCTGGAGGCGAGGGCCGGGATTGCGAAAGAGGCGGCCGCAAAAACGACCGGAGGGATAGAGAAGAAGTCGTCGACGACGCATGTGGCGATCGTGGTTGTGCTGCTGGCGGCTATGTCGGCGTTGCCGGGTGTGGCGCAGTCATCGGGTGGTCCAGGAGGTTCCGGTGGTCCCGGAGGATCGGGCAGCGCGGGAGGATCGGGTGTCGCGGGAAATACGACCGGGCTTAGGTCTGGCGGGGCTGGTAACAGCGGCGGGCACGGGGTGCCGGCTGAACCGAAGGATACGGTGGAGACGTTTCCGGTGCCGCCGAACAACTCGCATTCCTTGTTCTATCTGCAGCGTACGCCTAATTCGAATACGATCATTGTGGAGTTGAATGAGAAGGGAGGGGTAGTCGACAAGGAGGAGCCGGCGCATGTGCTGTGGGTTCGTTATACCGAGCAGGGACAGCGGCAGGAATTGAACTGGATACAGCGGCATTTTGCCTATGGTCTGAAAACGGAGGATATTGGTAATGACTCGTGGGAGCTGCGGTTCGTATCGTATAAGAAATTACCGATGTACCTGAAGAGGTCGCCGATCGACAATAAGCATCATGTTTATGTTACCATCTCGGGGAAGCAGGCCTTGCTGAGCCGGGTGTATATCCGGATCGATCCGGGTGGAACTTTCTGGGCTCCGAATGTGAGCTGGCTGGAGTTGAAGGGGACGGATACGCAGACCGGAAAGGAATTGGTTCAACGAATAAAAGTTTAAATGGATACTACTGGTGGGGAAACAGGGGGGGCAGTCCCGGTGATGGAGGGAGTTGGAGGAGGAAAGGAGGCTGCGGCGCGGACAGGGACTTCGCTGACCTGGAAGAATGCGCTGGTCGCCACTGCCGTCTCGGCACTATATCTGATCGTTTCTGCAATACTTATTGGTTTTAAAACGGAGCAGCTGTTTCTTGTGGGGCTGTTCAACGTGTTGTTTTATTTATCATCTCCCACGCGTAGGTTTATCCTCGGCTTTAGCGTTTTTATCGTTTTTTGGATCATCTTCGATCTGATGAAGGCTTTCCCGAATTACCGGTACAATACGGTGCATATCGAAAGCATCTACAATCTGGAGAAGCGGCTATTTGGAATAAAGGATATGACGGGGGCGGTGCTTACGCCGAATGAGTGGTGGCTGATACACAAGCAGACTTTTCTGGATGTTGCCTGCGGCTTCTTTTATCTCTGCTGGATGCCGCTGCCGCTGGGGTTTGCGGGGTATTTGTTCTATAAGAACAAGGAGGCATTTTTTCGGTTCGTGCTGAGTTTTCTGGTGGTGAATCTGGTGGGTTTTGTTGTGTATTATGCCTGTCCGGCGGCGCCGCCTTGGTATGTGGAGCTGCATGGTTTTGGGTTTGACCCGCATACGCCGGGGAATACGGCTGGATTGGGGAGATGGGATGCCTATTTTCATGTTTCGGTATTTTCGGGGTTGTATGCGAAGAGTTCGAATGTGTTTGCGGCGATGCCGTCTTTGCATGCGGCGTATCCGTTGACGGTGCTTTTTTATGGGATCAGGTATAAATGCCGGTGGGTGAATTGGGTCTTTGGGTTGATCATGGTGGGGATATGGTTTACGGCGGTGTATAGTAGTCATCACTATGTGCTGGATGTGCTGGCGGGGATCGGGTGTGGGTTGACGGGGATATTTTTGTTCAATTATTTGTTTGAGAGGGTTGGGGTGGTGAACCGCGTTGTGAGGGGGTGGATCAGCGGAATTAGTGAGTGAGTAGAGCCTGCGGCGTTTGGTTCCTGACGGTTAGGAGCAGCGACCTATCCCTTCGACCATGATGTCGACGATCGAGTCGATCTGGAGGTCGAGTTTGGGGCTGCGGTGCTGGCCGACCATGAGGGGGACGGCGAGGCCGCGGAAGCTGCTGACCATGAGGTAGGCGATGAGTTCGATATTGTCTTCGCTGACCTGTTTGAATTCTCCGTTGTGGACGCCTTCCGTCAGGATGGCTTTTACCAGCTCGACGTGGGTGGTGTCGAACTTGTTTTTCAAATCAGTCATAATACAATGTAGTTCAGCTATTTCGCTCTTTAAGGCGTCGCTGAGGTTGCAGAGTTCCTTTAACTTATTGAGGCGGCAGCGGCAGTAGGCGATCAGCTTTTCTTTGGAGGAGCGGGCCTGGCCGATAGCTCTGGTTGATCTGGGCGAGGAGTTCGCCCATTTCGGCGTAGAGGACGGCTTCGAAGATGTCTTCCTTACTGGGGTAGTAGTAGTAAAGGGAGCTTTTGGCTTTGCCGAGACCCCGGGCAATGTCGCCCATGGTTGTTTTCTTGAACCCGGACTGGCGAAACAGGGCTCTTGCCGTGTCGAGGATCTCCCGAACAACAATTTCGTCCCTTTGAAGTGTTTCTGCCATAGTCTTTTATACTGTTGCGAATAAAAATCAAATTTACAATTTTCCTCTCCATTTTCGGTTAATCGTTCGTGAATGTTGTATCTGTGGATGACCCGACTGGACGGAGTACAGTCCGTACACGAGGCTGAAGCCGAGTGTACAGACATAATGGTGTTGAGGCAAAAAATTAATTTGAGGGTTATTTTTTGCCGAAATCAATTTATACATTTGTTGACAGTTAGTAAAAACCCTTAAACGGCCGTCCTGGTTAAGCTCAGTAGTTCATGGTTTCCCGGTTGTAAAACCGAGTTTTTCTCATTCAATACTCTCGAAAACATGAACCCGAAACTGAACTGTATTCTTCTCATCGATGACGATGAACCGACAAATTTCCTGAACAAGATGACGCTTGAGCAGAGCGGATGTGCGAGCTATATCCGGATCGCTCAGGGCGGCCAGGAGGCGTTGAATTATTTGGAGGATTGCGGGCAGGGGGACTCGCCCAGGCCTGATCTTATTTTCCTGGATATTAATATGCCGGCTATGGATGGCTGGGAGTTTTTAGAGAAGTACAAGCTGTTGCCGGACGGGCATAAGGCGGATATTGTCCTGATCATGCTGACTACGTCGTTGAATCCGGACGATGAAGTCAGAACGAAGACGATCCCCGAGGTGTCGGGGTTTGAGAATAAGCCGTTGAGCCAGGAGCGGTTGCGGATGCTGCTGGACAGATATTTTGGGGAATAGGGGGACGCGGGGCACGCCGCTGGTTATGTGGACGACGGTTCACGCGGGGTTGTGGGTCCGCGGGTGGTTGGGTTATGGGTCCGTGGGTGCCGGGGTTGTGGGTCCGCGGGTGCCGGGGTTCTGGGGCAGCGGGTGGAGGCGTGGTTCACGCGGAGAATGGGGTGATCTGCCCTTTGCACACGCGGAGGGGGCCGTGGTTAGCGGCCGGAATGTAAATAGTCTTTTAGGTGAGTGATCGTCTCTTCCTGGGTGAGGATGGTTTCCCGCACGACGTCGTTGATCGACACGATCCCCGCGAGTATTCCACTTTCGAATACGGGGAGATAGCGGATGTTTTTTTCCGACATCAGTTGCATGCAGAACTCGACGGTATCCTGCGGGGTGACCGTGGGGAAGTCTTTTGACATGATCTCCGCTACGGGAGTGTCGGTGGAGGATTTGCCTTTCAGGATGACCTTTCTTGAATAGTCGCGTTCGGTCATGATGCCCTGATATTCGTTCCCCTCCAGCACGAGTACAGACCCGATATTCTGGTCGGCCATGATGCGAAGGGCCTCCAGAACGGTGGTTTGGGGCGTTACGGATGTGATGCGGGCGCCCTTGTGTGTAAGAATGTCGCTTACTTTTTCATACAGCCTGTTTTTGGTTGGTGAGGAATCGCTTTACCCAATTTACAAATTTTTTGAATGTTTGGCCAATATTTTACCGTTCTGCGGAGGGGGAATTTTGCTGATTTTCGGACGGATTTTCGCCCGGCGGGGGAAAATTGCAGGGAGGATATGTGTTTTTTTGGAGGGGGGTGATTTTTGGGGGTGGTTGCGCTGTATTGACCGGTTTTGGAGTGAAATGAGGTGGGTTTTGGTCAATGGAGAAATGGTGGGGATATCAGATTGTCTGAAGGCGGGGGATGGGTGGCCAGGGTTAGACCAGTGGCAGCAGCCAGTCGGTGAACCCGCTGATCGAATAGAAGATCTTGTCGGGTTGGTTGGCCAGGAGTTTTTCGGGTTCGGCTGTTTCGGCCCAGGCTGCGGCGACGACGGGTATGCCGGCTTTGCGGCTGGCGGTGATATCGCTGGGGGCGTCACCGACGTAGACGATGGAGCTCTTGTCGAGGTCGGGCCACTGGCGGATGACCGCGGCGATGCCTTTCTCTTTTACGGGGCCTTCGGGGGACCCGGTTTCGATGTGTTGGAAATAGGAGTCGAGGCCAAATTTTTTCAGTGTGATGACGGTGCTGTGTTCGCCCTTGCCGGTGACCATCGCGATGCGGATGCCTTTTGACCGCAGGTGGTCGAGCAGGCTGGTGATGCCGGGGAAGGGATCGGGGCAGATGTCGTGGAGGTCCTCGTAGAATTGCAAATAGTTGACGATGCCTTCTTCGTAGTGGTTGGGGATCAGGGTTTGGATCGTGCCTTCTTCGGAGGGGCCGAAGGTGGCGATGATGTCCTGGTCGGAGAGTTGTTTGAGTGCGAGCGGTTCGATCGACTGGCGGAAGGCCTGGATACAGAGGGGCAGGGTATTGCCGATGGTGCCGTCGAGGTCGAAGATGAGGCCTTTTATCTTTTCCATGGTGTTGGATGAAAGAAGGTGGTGTGGGAAAGCATTGAATTAAAAAGCCCCTTATCGGGGGCTTTAGTTATTTAGTATGGTGAAGGACGGACCCAGATGTTGCGGAAGCTGATGGGTTCGCTCTTATCGCCGTGTGCCTGTAGCTTGATCGGAGAGGGACCGTGGGACTTGTAGTACGGTTTGCCGATGTAGCGGGTTTCGCCCTTCAGGATGAAGTTGTCCTGCACCAGAACGCCGTTCAGGAAGGCGGTGACGCGGGCGGGAGATTTCATGGTGCCGTCTTCGTTGAAGGTCGGGGCAACCCATGCGACGTCGTAGGTCTGCCATTCGCCCGGCTTGCGGCAGGGATTGGCGAGGGGAACGCTTTGTTTGTAGATGCTGCCTACCTGGCCGTTGGTATAGGTCTTGTTGTTATAGTTGTCGAGGATCTGGAGCTCGTAGCCGGCGTCGCCTTTGCCCGTGGAGGCCAGGAAGAGACCGCTGTTGCCGCGGGCCTGGTCTTCGCCGGTAATATTGGCGGGGATACGGTATTCCAGGTGGAGCTGGTAGTTGATAAATGATTGTTTGGTCTGGATATTGCCTGACTTTTTATTAACGGTCAGGATGCCGCCGGAAACGATCCAGTCGGCGGGAGTGCCGTCGGAAACTTTTTCCCATTGGTCGAGGTTCTTGCCGTTGAAGAGAATGACGGCGGTCTGAAGGAGCTTCGCCGAATTTTGCGGCCGGAGTTACGACGGGAGGCACGGGTTCGTAGATCTCGGTGGTCCGGTGGTCCTTGATCGTGTCTGTCTCGGTCTGGGCATGTGTGATGGTGGAGGCTGCCAGGAGTACAATGGTGGAAAGCAATGTGGTCCGATACTGCATAGTCGTGTGATTGAATTGGTCGACAATTTAGTGGATTTTTGTGAAAATGAATGGGGTGGGTATCTTTAGTATTAAACCAGAACTGATGCTTCGCTTTGTCAAGGAGATGGGCTTTGCTGCTTTGATGGTGGTTGGTGCGATGTCTGCCCGGGGGCAGGAGCGGCCTGTCCCGTCCGTCAGGTATGTAGGTATCGAGGACGGGTTGTCGAACAACGCGGTGACCGGGGTCTATCAGGACTACAAGGGTTTTATGTGGTTTACCACCTACGACGGACTGAACCGGTATGACGGGCGGTCGTTCACTATATTCCGCAACAGGATAGGAGACAGCAGTTCATTAAAAGGCAATGAGGTCTATTGCATCGCCGACGACCTGTGGCATAATCTCTGGGTCGGGGGCCGCAACGGATTGAGTGTTTATCATCCGGACAGGGGTGCATTTTCTGTCCCTTCGTATGCTCCGCCGGCAGGAGGAGTTCCGCGACCGGTATCGTCCGAAGTGGTGAATGTCGACAGGGACGGGCGCGGGGATATGCTTTGTGGCGACGGGGGAACGGGGCTGCTGGTGTTTGCGAAAGGCGACAGCGTGGGGAGGCAGGTGAAGCTGGCGAGCGGGCCCGTGAACTATAAGGTATCGGCGGTCTGTCAGGATAGCAGCGATGGCACGACCTCGGCTGATCGTGGAGAATGTGGGACTTTGTCATTACTTGTGGAAGGAACGGGAGATAAAGGTTGTCAATAATAGCAAAAAGCAGGGCAACTGTCTGAGGGCCGACGGCGGCGGGCACCTGTGGTTCGGCAACGACAACGGCCTTTTCCGGTATTCGATGGCTGACGATGCGTATTCGGCCAGTTATGTAGACGGGGTTTTCCGCGTCAGCGGGCTTTGTATCGACAGGCAGGGTTTGTTGTGGATCGCTTCGGACGGGAGGGGTTGCTGGTTAAGGGTCAGGATGACACGAAGGCGAGGCCTTTTGTCGGCCGGGGCGGTAAGGCGGTAGTCAATAGCAGCGCGGTCTATTCTGTATATGAAGACGAGCAGGGGCGCAAGTGGATCGCCACGCTTCGCGGGGGCGTGAATATCATCGAGGCCAGGCCCAATCCGATGCGCACAGTCGTTTACAACCCAGAAAGAAATACAAACCCCAACAACAATTTTATACTTTCTTTTTGCGAGGATCAGGACCATCGTGTGTGGATCGGGACAGATGGTGGCGGGTTGCGGTGCTGGAACCGGGAGAAGGACGAGTACAAGGTGTTTACGCATGAGCCCGGTGATCCAAGAACTGTCGGGGGAAATTTTATTACGGGTATCGTCCGCGACGAGCAGAATGAGATCTGGGTCTCGTCGTGGTATGGAGGGATCAGCCGGTACAAGCGGGCGGGCGGAAATTTTGTACACTATGCCTGTGTGAATCCCTATACGGGTCTGGAGGAGAATAAGGTCTGGCTCATCTATGAGGACAGGCAAAAACGGTTGTGGGCGAGCACCAGCAATGACGGCACTCTATACACACTGAACAGAGCGTCCGACCGGTGGGAGCTATTCGATACCACGATCGTCAATATCCAGTGTCTTGCGGAGGACAGCGCCGGCAGTCTCTGGGGCGGAAATTATTCTTCGCTGATCCGGATCGACCGCGAGCAGAAGCACCACCGCAAATACGAGCTGGGGTATACGGTCCGCTGTATCCATGAAGACAGGTCGGGAAATTTTTGGGTGGGGACCCAGGGGGGAGGGTTGCTGTTGTTTGACCGGAAAACGGGTGGCTATAAACGGTTCGATGAGAACAATGGCCTAAGAAGTAATACCATCTTAAGGATACTCGAGGATGCGGGAGGGAATTTGTGGATGAGCACGTTTAACGGGTTGATAAGGTTTGACTCGCGCGAGCGGAGTTTCAGGTCGTTTCTGCAGTCGGATGGGTTACAGAGCGACCAGTTCAGTTTCAATGCCGCGGTGGCGCTGAAGTCGGGGGAATTCCTGTTCGGGGGGATCAAGGGGTTTAATTTGTTCTATCCGGACAGTATCTATGGGCAGGCTTCGAAGCCGGCGATCTACCTCACGTCGATACGGGTGGAGGACAGGGCGCTTAGTCCGGCGAGCCGGTATGTGGTGGAGCGGCAGCTGGAGGATATACGGGCGATCGAGGTGCCGTATGAGGCCGCGAATCTGTCCTTCGATTTTGTCTCGCCGGAATACAGCGCCCCGGATAAGATACAGTATGCTTACTATCTCGAGGGGTGGGATAGCCGGTGGAACTTCAATAATATGGTGCGGACGGCGCACTATAGCCGGCTGCGGGAGGGGAGCTATACGTTCTTTTTGAGAGCGACGGATGCGCTGGGGCGTTGGGGTAAGGAGAAGAAAGTGTTGTTCGTTCGCGTGCTGCCGCCGTGGTACCGGACCTGGTGGGCGTATTTGATCTATGGGCTTTGTTTGGCGGGGGTATTTTCCTTTATGTTCGGTATACGCGGAAGCAGGAGCGGCTGAGATATGAGATCAAGCTGGCGCATCTCGAGAATGAAAAAGACAAGGAGCTCAATGAGAAAAAGCTGTCGTTCTTTACGAATATCTCGCATGAATTCAGGACGCCGCTGTCGCTGATCATCAATCCGCTGAAAGAAGCGCGTGAAAAAGACAAAGAGCTGACGACGGCGTATCGCAATGCCCGGCGGCTGCTGAGTCTGGTGGATCAATTGTTGTTGTTCAGAAAGGCGGATAGCGGGGCGGACGTGCTGAAGATCGGCGCGCTGGATATTTCGGAGATCACGAGGGAGGTGTGGCTTTGTTTTATCCAGCAGGCGAAGGTAAAGGGGATCGATTATGGGTTTACGGGCGAGCTTTCGGATCCGGTGGTGTATGCGGACAGGGAGAAGATCGAGATCGCGCTGTTCAATCTGCTGTCCAATGCCTACAAATTCACACCGGATGGGGGAGGATCGGTGTGGTGCTGGGAGAGAACAGCGGCGAGGTGAGCGTGAGCGTCGAGGATAGCGGGTGTGGGATCGGGCCGGAGGATATTGAAGGCGTATTTGGGAAGTTCAGGGGGATCGCGCAGAAGGGGTTTGGGATCGGCCTTTATCTGGTGAAGCATTTTGTGGAGAGCCATCGGGGCAGGGTGTATTGTCAGAGCGAGCTGGGGAAGGGCACGCGGTTTACGATCGTGCTGAAAAAGGGGGTGTCGCATTTGCCTGCGGATGCGGTGCCGGTGAGGGATGGGGCCAGTCCGGCGGATCATGGTCTGCTGGGAGAGCTGGTTGATGGGGCCGAGGCGGGTGAGAAAGAGGAGGTGGCGATAGTTCTGACGGAGGACGGGAAAACGGCCGACGAGGTCATTACGGGTAAAAAGTCGTTGCTGCTGATCGACGATGAAGAAGAGATCGGGCGGTATCTTGACCATCTGTTCAGGGATAGGTATCTGTTGTACCGCGCGAGCAACGGGGAGGACGGGTGGAAGCTGGCGCAGCAGGTAATGCCAGACCTGGTGATCAGTGATGTCAGGATGCAGGGGATGGATGGGGTGGAGCTGTGTAATAAGATCAAGCGTTCTGAGGCACTGGGGCATATCCCGGTGATCCTGCTGACGGGGGAGACGGCGACGGAGGCCCGGCTGAGGGGAATCGAAGGCGGCGCGGACGACTATATTACCAAGCCGTTCGACAAGGATCTCCTGCGGGCGAAGGTCGAGACGGTGCTGCGGAACCGGGACCAGCTGCGGCGGTTCTTCTTTGACAGTATTACCTTGAAGGAGACCGCGATAAAGGTGCCGGCGGAATATCAGGAGTTCCTTCGCCGCTGTATCGAGGTGGTGGAGGGAAATCTGGATACCGAGGAGTTCACGACCCGGAAATTTGCCCAGGCGATGGGTATTAGCCGGAGCGGGCTGTACCAGAAAGTAAAGTCTATCTCGGGGCAGTCGCTGAATGCCTTTATCCGGAGTATCCGGCTGAGGAGGGCGGCGGTGCTGATGTTAAAGGACAATATGAATGTCAACCAGGCGGCTTTCCAGGTGGGGATTGGGGACGCGAGGTATTTCAGAGAACAGTTTGTAAAGCTGTTTGGGATGACGCCCTCGGAATATATTAAGAAATATCGCCCTGCCTTTAACGGTGAATTGAATATCATTAAGGGGTAGATTGTGGCTTTTAGGAGCATTTATTAGCAGTTTACCCCCCTTCTTTTAGCTTTTTACCCCCCAAATGTGGTGACGGACGGGTCTATTTTGCAAGCGGATTCAATTAACAATTAAACTAGCTTGTCATTATGAGACGAACTCCAAAACGTCGCTGCAAAAGACCTTTTCTCCTGGGTCTGCTCATTTTACTCAATTTTTCGCTGTTTGCCCAGCAGGCTGTCACCGGGGTGGTCAAGTCTCCCGATGGGCCCCTTGCTGGTGTCACCGTTAAGGTCAGGGGAAGCCGGGCTGCCGGACAGACGGACAAGGATGGCCGATTCTCGATCCAGGCGGCTGCGAATTCGGTCCTTATCTTCTCCCACGTCAGTTTTGCTGTCAAAGAGGTGCCGGTGAACGGCCAGGCGGAGCTGTCTGTAGATCTGGAGCCACTGAATGCGAGTCTCGGGGATGTTGTAGTTGTGGGTTACGGTACCCAGAAGAAGGCCACGCTGACGGGGTCGGTCGCCGTTGTAAAAGGAGAGGATCTTGTCAAGAGTCCCCAGCCCAATCTGTCCAACTCGATGGCGGGCAGGTTTTCGGGGCTTGTCGCCAACAACCGGACGGGTGAGCCGGGGTACGACGGGTCGACTTTTTTATCCGCGGGTTGGCCACGACGGGAAGTAACGATGTCCTGGTGGTGGTCGACGGTGTTCCCGGTCAGGTCGGGGGGCTGGAGCGACTGGACCCGAATGATATCGAGAGCATGACCATTCTGAAGGATGCCAGCGCCGCGGTATATGGGAGCAGGGCCGCCAATGGCGTTATCCTGATCACGACCAGGCGGGGAAAGACGGGAAAGCCGACGATCAACTATTCCTTCAACCAGGGTTTTGCGTCGCCGACGCGGCTGCCGAAGATGGCGGACGCGCCGACCTATGCGGCGATCCAGAACGAGATTCAGTATTATGACAACCCTGCCGGGGGATGAGCCAGATCTACACCGATGCGCAGGTGCAGAAGTTCAGGGACGGGTCGGACCCGCTGAACTATCCCAATACCGACTGGCCGAAGCTGGCGCTGAAGAAAACGGCGCTGCAGAATCAGCACAGTCTTTCGGTGAACGGCGGATCGGAAAATGTCAAATATTATGTGTCGCTGGGTCTGCTGGGACAGGACGGCCTCTATAAGAATGGTGTAACCCACTATGACCAGTACAATTTCCGGTCGAATATCGACGCGAATGTGACGGACCGGCTGAAGGTGAGCCTCTATCTTTCCGGAAGGGAGGAAGACAGGCTTTATCCGTCGACGAGTGCGCCGAATTTGTTCCGTTCGATCTACCGGGCCTATCCGACTGTCTCCGCGTATTTCCCCAACGGGAAGCCGACCTATGGTATCGAGGGTAATAACCCGGTGCTGCAGGCGACGGATATCGGCGGCACCACGCGGAATCCCACGCAGGTATTCAACGGAATATTAAAGGCGTCTTACAGCATCCCGGGTGTTCGTGGGCTGTCTCTGGACGGGTTTGTGGCGATGGACAAGTCGTGGAGCTTTAACAAGGCGTTCAGCAAACCTTATGTAGTATACCAGTACACTGCTTCAACCGGGGTGTATTCGCCGGTAGTGGTAGGCGGTTCTTCGGGGCTGGCGACGTTGTATGAGACGCAGCTGAACAGGTCGTTGCTGACGGAGAATATCAAGCTGAATTTTGTCCGCGGATTCGGGGATCATCATATCAATGCTTTTGTAGCTTATGAACAGGCGGAGACGAAGCAGGATAGCCTTGCGGCTTTCCGGCTGAATTTCCCGACGCAGCTGACGCCGGAGTTGTCGCAGGGTGGGTCTGCCGCGACGGATGACGGTACGGCAGGGAGCAGCTATCATTTCACGCGCAAGAGCTATATCGGCCGGCTGGCGTATGACTATAAAGAGAAGTATCTGCTGGAAGCGCAGATGCGTATCGATGGGTCGTCGACCTTCCCGGCGGGCAAGCAGTACGGGCATTTCCCGTCGGTGTCGGCGGGATGGCGGATATCGAAGGAAGACTGGTGGAAGGATGTTGCGGCTATCAACGACCTCAAGATAAGGGGTTCGTATGGTACGCTGGGGAACGACAATGTGGGACTGTTCCAGTCCTTCGACAACTATTCGTTCAACAATATGTATGTCCTTGGCGGAAGCATCCATCCGGGTGTGGACCTGATCAAGCTGGCCAATCCCAATATTACCTGGGAGGTGGCGAAGAAGCTGGACCTCGGTCTGAATGCGGTGTTCCTGGATCATTTCACGCTGGAGTTCATCTATTTCCAGCAGAAGCGGTCGGATATCCTTACTCCGCGTAACGCGTCTATTCCGCAGCTGACGGGTATCGTGAATCCTTACGGGTCGGACGCGCTGGTGCCGTCGGAGAATATCGGAAAGGTGAACAGCAACGGATTCGAGGCTACGCTGGGGTATTCGAATTCGACTTCGGGCGGGTTCCACTATGGCATTTCCGGTAATCTGACCTATGCGAAGAGCAAGATCGTCTTTATCGACGAGGCGCCCGCGGTGCTTTCCTATCAGAAACAGACGGGCAGGCCCATCAATACTTATCTGTTATATAATACAGTCGGGATCTTCAGGTCGGCTGCGGACCTGGCGAAGTATCCGCATCTGGCGAATGCGCAGGCGGGAGATCTGATCTATCAGGACGTGAACGGTGACGGCAAGATCACGGCGGATGACCAGTCGAGGTCGAAGTATGGAAATATTCCGGAGATCACGTATGGCGTACTGCTGAATGCGTCGTTCAGGAATTTCGACTTGTCCGCGGTATTTGCGGGGCAGACGCACGTGAGCCAGTATGTGCTGCCGGAGTCGGGAACCATCGGTAATTTTTACAGCAGCTGGGCGGATAACAGATACAGCCCGAGCAATACCAACGGAAGCTATCCGAGGGTCGACGACCGGGCTTCGTCTTCCGTCAACGGCGGACTTTATAATAACTCGTTCTGGCTGAACAATGCGTCGTTCCTTCGGCTGAAGAATCTCGAGGTGGGCTATACGCTGGGTGCGCCGGTGCTGACGAAGCTGCGTATTTCGTCCGTCCGGGTGTATGCGAATGCCTTCAACCTGTTCACGATCACGAAGGTCAAGGACTATGATCCGGAGGGTACGGTCAATTCGGGGGCCAGTCTGTATAGTGCGAGCGGTCAGTTCTACCCGCAGCAGCGGATCGTGAACGTAGGTGTAAACGTTAGATTCTAAAAAATCCTTGCAATGAAAAAGAAGTTTGTCTATTTAATATTGGTCATGGCGGTCGTTACCGCGAGTTCGTGTAAGAAAAATTTTCTGGATATTACGCCGACGGACCGGGTGTCTACGGAGGCGGTGCTGGGGGATTCCCTGTTGTTCGAGGACTATGTCATCAACCGCTATCTGGGCGTTAAGCTACAGGATAAGGAAGCGGAGGGTACGCCGCCGGGATTCGGCCGCGGATTTGAATACAGTATGTGGAGTTCCGTGACGGACGAATCCATCTATAACAATGACGACAATACCTGGACGATCCAGCGGGGGCAGCTTGCTCCCGAGAATCTGGGAATGGCGGGGACGATCTGGGGCAGGAGCTACCGGAGCATCCGGGAGTGCAATTTTGCTCTGGCGAATATTGCTGCCGTTGCGATGAGCCAGGCGAAAAAGGATGTGCTGACGGCGGAGCTGAAGTTTATCCGTGCGTTCCGGTATCAGGACCTGATCCGCAACTATGGCGGTGTTGTGCTGATGGGGGATAAGGTCGCGACTCTGCAGGATAGCATGACCAATCCGGCGTTGTTTACGCGCTCGTCGATAAAGGATTGTATCAACTATGCTGTAGGCGAACTGGATGCGGCGGCTGCGAAGTTGCCGTTGGCCAATGACGGCAACTGGGTATTGGGCCGGGCCACGAAGGGAGCGGCGCTGGCGCTGAAGGCGCGTCTGCTGTTGTATGCGGCGAGCCCGTTGTACAATACCGGGACCTGGCAGGCTGCGGCTTCCGCGGCGCAGGACGTCATCAATCTGGGGATCTATTCGCTGGAGGCTGACTATGGGTCGTTGTTCAACAATTCCGCGAGCAAGGAGATCATTTTCGAGCGGCTCTATACCATCGGTGCAAGGCATGTGTGTATGGAGATCTCGAATGGCCCGAACGGCTATGGCGGATGGGCCGGGAATACGCCGCTGCAGAATTTTGTGGACTCGTATGAGACGAAGGATGGGAAGGATATTGCCGATCCGACGTCGGGGTATAGCGACCAGAATCCGTATGTGAACAGGGATCCCCGGTTTTATCAGACGGTGTTGTACAATGGCGCGAGCTATCGGGGGAATACGGTGCAGATCTATACTCCTGGGGGAAGGATAGCAAGGACGGCCCTTCGAACTGGAATACGACAAAGACGGGTTATTATCTTAAGAAGTATATGAACGATGCGTTCCCGATAGACAATCCGTGGAATGTGGCGGGGCTTCAGCCGTGGATCTATTTCCGTTATGCGGAGGTGTTGCTGAACTATGCGGAGGCGCAGAATGAGGCGGTAGGGCCGGACGCGACTGTGTATTCCGCGCTGCATCAGGTACGTCAGCGGGCGGGGATGCCGGATATCACGCCGGGGCTGTCGCAGACGGATATGCGGACGGCGATACGGCGGGAGCGGCAGGTGGAGCTGGCATTTGAGGAGCATCGTTTTTATGATGTCCGGCGGTGGAAGATCGCGAGTGTGACGGAGAATGTTCCGGCATATGGTGTGGATGTGGCGGTGGTCCCGGCGAACCCCGGGGGATATGGTTATACGAGGAAGGTGGCGTTGAGCGGGAGGTTGTTCCTGACGCAGCACTACTGGCTGCCGATACCGAGGGCTGAGATACAGGCGTCGAATAATCAGTTGCAGCAGAATCCGAATTATTAGAATGATGAATGATAAGTTTTTTGGGGGCGCGCGCTGGTCGCGCGCGCCCTTTTGGTGAGTATTTTTTTGTTGGGGGAGGTTTATGGACAAGATGTGTTGATCGTGGATTCGTCGCGGAGATTTCAGGTGATGGAGAATTTTGCCGCGTCGGATGCGTGGTCGTGTCAGTTCGTGGGAAGGTGGCCGGATGTGAAGAAGAATCAGATGGCCGACTGGTTGTTTAGTGTGGATACGATGAAGGATGGTTCGCCGAAGGGGATCGGGTTGACGATGTGGCGGTTCAATATTGGAGCGGGGACGGCGGAGCAGGGGGATAGTAGTAGAATAAGAGATGTGTGGAGAAGGACGGGGGCTTCGGGCCGGGTAGGGCAGGGGTGGTTCCTGAAGGCGGCTCCGCGAGCGGGGTGTGAAGCAGGTGTTGGGTTTTTTGAATAGTCCGCCGGTGTGGTTGACGAAGAATGGGAAGGGGTTTGCCACGGGGGAATTTGTAATATCGATTCGGGGAAGTTTGGGGCGTTTGCCGGGTGGATGGTAGAGCGGGTGAAATATTTGGGTGTCGATTGGGTGAGTCCGGTGAATGAGCCGCAGTGGGACTGGAGTGATGGCGGGCAGGAGGGTTGTCCTTATTCGAATGCAGAGGCGGCGGGGTTGGTGAGGGTGTTGAACCGTGCGTTGGACTCGGCGGGGCTGAAGACCCGGATTCTTTTGCCTGAGGCGGGGTCGATCAAATATTTATTTGAAGATGGGGATAAGCCGGGGAGGGGAAGACAGATAGAGGGTCTTTTTGGAGTTGGGTCTCCGAATTATATTGGAGAGTTGTCGCGGGTTGGAGGGGTTGTGGCGGCGCATAGTTATTTTTCGACGGCGCCCTGGGAGAGGGGGATAGAGTGGAGGAGGAGGGTAGATAGTTTGATTAGCCTTTGTAGTGACGGTTCACGCAGGTTGAGGTATTGGCAGTCGGAGTTCTGTATCCTGGGCGATGATGCTCATGAGATCAGGGGGATCGTCGGGATACGGGGATGACTGCGGCGTTGTATATGGCGCGGGTGATCCATAATGATCTTGTATATGCGCAGGCGGCGGCCTGGCAGTGGTGGCTGGCTATTTCGCCGTATGATTATAAAGACGGACTGATCTATGTCGACAAATCGGAAAAGGATGGAAAGTTTTGGGATAGTAAGAAGTTGTGGGCGCTGGGGAATTTTAGCCGGTTTGTGCGGCCGGGGATGCAGAGGATCGGAGTCGGGGGATTTGATGAGGGATTGCTTGTGTCGGCGTTCAGGGATGTGTCCAGGAGGACGTTGGTGGTGGTGATGATCAATATTTCGGGACAGGCCCGGGAGGTGTCGCTGGAGAAGGTTGGAGGGCGCAAGTGGTGTAGTTATGTGACGAGTGAGGATGATAATCTTCGGAAGAGGGGGGTAAGGGGTGGCAAGGTGACGGTGATGGGAAGAAGCATATGCACACTGACGGCAAATTTTTAGATAATTTTTTAAGCGGAACTATGAGACTACAGGTATCCAGATTTGGTTTGATCTTGTTTTTTGTTTGTTTGTTGATGAAGGCGGAGGGGCAGACGCATAAGTTCGAATTGGGTGATTCGGCGTTCCTGCTGGACGGGAAGCCATTTCAGTTGATCTCGGGGGAGATGCACTATCCCCGGATACCGCGTGAGGCCTGGCGGGCGCGTATGAAGATGGCCAGGGCGATGGGTCTGAATACCATCGGGACCTATGTTTTTTGGAATGTTCACGAGCCGGAGAAGGGGGTATTCGATTTTTCCGGCAACAACGACATAAAGGCGTTTGTGCAGATGGCGCAGGAGGAAGGGCTTTGGGTTACGCTTCGCCCGAGTCCGTATGTATGCGCGGAATGGGAGTTCGGTGGGTATCCCTACTGGCTGCAGAATGAAAAGGGGTTGGTGGTGAGAAGTAAGGAGCCGGGGTATTTGCACGAGTATGAGCAGTATATCCATGAGTTGGGGCGCCAGCTGTCGCCGTTGCTGGTGGAGCATGGCGGGAATATCCTGATGGTCCAGATCGAGAATGAGTATGGATCGTATGGGAGTGATAAGGAGTATCTGGAAATAAACAGGAAATTTTTTACGGAGGCGGGCTTTGACGGATTGTTGTATACCTGTGACCCGGCGCCGGACATCAATAAGGGTCATCTGCCGGGGCTATTGCCGGCGATCAACGGTGTCGACGAGCCGGAGATCGTGAGGCGTAAGATCAGGGAGAACCATGATGGGAAGGGTCCTTTCTATATTGCCGAATGGTACCCTGCGTGGTTCGACTGGTGGGGGGCCCCGCACCATACTGTCCCTGCCGCAGGATATGCGGGCAGGCTGGACACGGTGCTGGGAGCAGGCATCAGTATCAACATGTATATGTTTCACGGCGGGACGACGAGGGGATTTATGAATGGGTCGAACTATAAGGGCAATACGCCCTTCGAGCCGCAGACCAGCAGTTATGACTATGACGCGCCGCTGGATGAGGCGGGGAATGCGACGCCGAAGTTTATGGCCTTCCGCAGGGCGATCGAAAAGCATTTGCCAGCGGGTGTCCGATTGCCGGAAGTGCCGAAGGCGAAGCCGTCGATGGGATTGCCGGTGGTGCGGCTTACGGAAGCAGGCGGTCTTTTTCAGGATTTGCCGGGTGCGGTCAGGGCGGATGGGCCTTTAACTTTTGAAGACCTGCATCAGGACTATGGGTTTGTGCTTTACCGGTCGCGTGTGGCAGGGGGACGGAGGGGTGTATTGAGGGTTGGGTCGGTTCGGGACTATGCGCTGGTGTATATCGACGGTAAGCGGGTAGGCATGATCGACAGGAGGTTGGGTCAGGACAGTCTCGTGGTGGATCTGCCTGCCGGGGAGGTCAGGCTGGATATTTTGGTGGAGAACATGGGAAGGATAGATTTTGGGCGGTATCTGTTGGAGAATAAGAAAGGGATATTGGGCGATGTAAGATTTGACGGGGTGGAGTTGAAGGGGTGGGAGCATTTTGGGTTGCCGATGAAAAGTGTTGGTCGTGGGATGGGAGCGGCGGATGTGCCGGGGGATCAGCCGGTATTGCGGAGGGGGCATTGGCGCTTGTCGCAGGTGGCGGATACCTATCTGGATATGCGTAGGTGGGGTAAGGGAGTGGTGTGGGTGAATGGGCATAACCTGGGTCGTTACTGGTCGATAGGGCCGCAGCAAACGGTCTATCTGCCCGCGGAGTGGCTGAAGAAGGGTGACAATGAGGTGGTGGTACTGGAACTGATAAAAACCGGGCAGCAGGAGCTGCGGGGAGTAGATAAGCCTATTCTCGATATTTTGCAGTAGGAGGATTTAAAACAACAAGCGACCCGGTATTCCCGGATCGCCCATTTTGAAGACCCGTCATTGACGGATGATATCTTTGGTTTTCGGCGGCCGGCGGGTGTGTCGGCCGTCTTTTTTATTTTAGGGATGCAATATCGATAACAAACCGGTATCTGACGTCACCTTTGATCATTCTTTCATAAGCCGTGTTGATGTCTTTGATGTCGATGACCTCGACGTCCGAGACGATATTGTGTTCGGCACAGAAGTCGAGCATTTCCTGCGTCTCGCGGATGCCGCCGATCATGGAGCCTGCGATACGCTTGCGTTTGGCGATGATGCCGAAGGCCGGAAAATCGATGGGTTTCGGAGGAGCGCCGACGAGGATCAGAGTGCCGTCTCTTTTCAGCAGGTTGAGATAGGTGTTGAAGTCGTGCTGTGCGGAAACGGTATCGATGATAAAGTCGAAATAGCCTGTGTATTGTTTTAGCGCATTTGCGTCCGACGTAAGGGCGAATTTGTGGGCGCCGAGTTTTTTGGCGTCCTTTTCTTTCGAGGGGAGGAGCTTAGCATGGTGACTTCGGCGCCGAGGGCGACACCAAGTTTGACGGCCATATGTCCGAGGCCGCCCAGGCCGAGGACGCCGAGTTTGTGTCCCTTGCCCACCTTCCATTCGCGGAGGGGTGACCAGGTCGTTATCCCTGCGCAGAGGAGGGGCGCTACGCCTTGCAGCGGGAGTTGGGGAGATACTTTAAGCGTGTATTTTTCGTCGACCGTGATCTGGGTGGAATAGCCGCCATAGGTGGGCGTCTTCCTGTCCTGTTCGTAGCCGTTGTAGGTGCCGCTGAGAAAGGTTTCGCAGTATTGTTCCAGTCCGTCCCTGCAGCTCTCGCAGACGCGGCAGGAATCGACGAAGCAGCCGATGCCGGCGAGGTCGCCGACCTTGAAATCTTTTACGTGGCTGCCTACGCGGGTGATGCGGCCGACGATCTCGTGGCCGGGGACCATTGGGTAAATTGAGCCGCCCCATTCGTCGCGGACCTGATGGATATCCGAGTGGCATACGCCGCAGTAGAGGATGTCGATGACTACGTCGTGTTCGCCGGGTTCGCGGCGGTCAAAAGACCAGGGGCCGAGGGGTGTGGTCGCGCTTTGCGCCGCGTATGCTTTAGCTTGGATCATGTTTGTCAGATTAAGTTGGAATCGGGTACCGAGTTCCGTGTTGTAAATTTAGTATAAGGGTTTTAACTAATCCAAATATTAGTGGGGAGGTATAGCTTAGAGTAGGCGTCCGTCCCAGAAGTAGTCTTCGGTACGGACGAGTTTGACTTTTTCCCGAAGTCGGGGTGGGTAGTATTGATGAGATAGTTGTACTCCTGGGTGATGATCGCCGAAGGGATCTTTAATAGCAGGGATTCTTCTTTGGCGTACCAGGCTGCGCCGGTCTGCTGGAGAACGGGATAGGCTGCCATCGTACGCCAGTCCTTTGGCAGGTCGCTAAGGTGAATCTGTTGTACCAGGTGGTCTTCGTCGGCGACTGAAATGACCATCATACGATAGTCTTTCGTGGGTTCGATCGATCCGCGATGGACGACCAGTTCGAGGGTGGACAGGGATCTCGACGATCCTGTGTACAGTACGTATTGTCCTGCTACATTCCATCTGTTGGCGGCGCCGGAAGCGGTGAGTGCTGCTGCATATGTGTCCAGGGAGATCCGAAATAGCTCCATTGCTTATACGTTGTCGCCGTACTCCATGGCCGTCAGGCGATCGAAGAGGTATCGCATTCCGCTGGTAGTGTCGAGAAAGTCGAGGGGTTCTTTCCGGTCGAAAAAATAGTTCGGCGTCCCGAGCCATTTGTCGAAGGCTTCGGCGTTGCCAAGAACGGCTCTGCCTTTTTCGAATACGGTCCTGAGCATGATGACCTGCTCGCTCAATTTCTTGTCCAGTACTTTTTCCGGCTTGTAGTTGCGGAGAGTGCGGGGGCTGATATGCAGCCAGCGGGCGATGTTGTCGTCCGTGAAGCGGGTAAGCTTTTTGATAGCCTTCAGGTAGCCTGCATCGATGGAGTTGTTGTCCATGTATACGAGGACGTTGACGTCGTTGAGGTCTTTTAGCTCTTTGTCGGAGCGGACTGCGTATAGGGATTGTTTGATGGCCTTCTCCATGTTTGAAGCTTTTGGGTGTTGGTGGGTAGGGTGTGTGGGGTTAAAGGTAAGGAGAAAAAGGGAAAAAATTCCTGTTGAGGGCGGCAAAATTACCGAAAATAATGTATTGAATTGATAATTAGTGTTTTGGTGGTTGTTCTGCTGGCTTTTGAATTTCCAGTTTAAAGTCGATGGGTTGTTTTTTCCACGAGCGGACCTGTTTTCCGCCTTGTGTGGCCGGGATCCAGTCTGGGCTGATCCTGATGACCCGGAGGGCTTCCTCGTCCAGGTAGTATTCGGCGGACTTGTCGAGGTAGATCTGGTCCTGTTCTACTTTGCCGTCTTTTCCGACGACGAAGGCGACGATGGGTGAGCCCTGGATGGTTGCTTTGACGGCGTGGTCGGGGTAGCGCATGTTTTGGTTGAGGTATTGGCCCCAGGCGGCGGGGCCACCGGGGAATTGGGATTCGATCTCTACCGTGATGGGTCGGTTTTTGGTAGAGTCGAGCCATTTTTCCGACTCCTGGTTGAGCTGGGTGGAGTCCTTTTTGGCGATGAGTTTGCCGTTCCGGTAGATCTCGACGCGGAGGACGCGATGTGCAGATGTATGATAGTACCAGGTACCGTCTTTTTGTCCGTGGGCATATCGGGCGAGTAAGTTGAGGTTGCCTTTCCGGTCGTAGGTCATATAACGGCCGTTGAGGATTTCGCCTTTTGAGTCACTGGACTGAACGGAGGTACTGCGGGGGCCGTTGACAGCGTAGGTGTTGGTCTCGTAGAGGGTGTCGTTGACCTTTACGTGTTGTTCGAGGGTGACCGCTTTTTCTCGGAGACGGACTTGCCGTTGTCGTCGAGGTAGATAAGTTTTTGTTGTTGGGCGTGGGCCAGGAGGGCGGTGGAGAGGAGGATGAGGGTTAGGGTTAGGTGTTGGCGCATGGCGGGGTTATTTGTCGAACTCGTTGGTCCAGCCTTCGTTCTTAAGGCGGTCGACTTTGGAGAGGACTTCTTCTTCGAGTTTGGATTTGTAGCTGGCGACGCGTTTTTGGACGGAGGTGTCGAAGGCGCCGATGATGGAGCCTGCGAGGATGCCTGCGTTCTTTGAGCCGTTGAGGGCGACGGTGGCGACGGGTATGCCGCCGGGCATCTGGAGGATGGACAGGATGGAGTCCCAGCCGTCGATGGAGTTGGAGGATTTAACGGGGACGCCGATGACGGGGAGGGCGGTGAGGGAGGCGACCATGCCGGGGAGGTGGGCTGCTCCGCCCGCGCCGGCGATGATAACCTTGAGGCCGCGGCCGGCGGCTGTGGTAGCGTATTCGACCATCCTCCTGGGGGTGCGGTGGGCCGAGACGACGGTCAGTTCGTAGGGAATACCAAATTCTTCCAGCATGTCGGCGGCGGCTTTCATGACGGTGAGGTCACTGTCGCTGCCCATTATAATTCCTACCAGGGGTGAGCTCATTTGCTGATGACTTTCAGGGTGTTCTTGATTTTGTGCGCTTTATATACGAGGTCCTGCTTTTCGCGGCTGATGATGGTGACGTGTCCCATTTTTCTGCCGGCCTTTGTGTCCTTTTTGCCATAGATATGTACGAAGACGTTGTCCATCTGGAGGACTTCGTCGAGGCCTTCGTAGTGGGCTTCGCCGTTGCAGCCTTCGGCGCCAACGAGGTTGACGATGGCACCGGGGAGGATGGGGTCGGTGTTGCCGAGGGGATAGCCGAGAATGACGCGCCAGAGCATGTCGAACTGCGAGCTGTAGTTGGCTTCTATCGTGTGATGGCCGCTGTTATGAACGCGGGGTGCGGTCTCGTTGACGTAGACTTCGCCGGTCTTGGCGACGAGGAGTTCGACGGCGAAGATGCCGGGGCTTTTCAGGTCCTTGACCACGCGGAGGGAGATGGCTTCCACCTTCCAGAGGATGCTTTGCATCAGGTCGGCGGGGCTGATCTGGTAGTCGAGGAGGTTGAGTCTGTTGTCGAAGACCATGTCTACCGGGGGGTAGATGGCTGTCTCTCCTTTGGCGTTGACGGCGATGATCTGGGCGATCTCCTTGTCGATCTCGATCATTTTTTCCAGCACGCTGGGGGCGTCGAAGCCTTTTTCGATATCATCCCGGTGCCGGATCATCTGTACGCCTTTTCCGTCGTAGCCGCCCTGGCCGATCTTGTGGACGGCGGGGAGGAAGTCGGTCTTGCCGCGGAGTTCGGCCAGCGATTGTGTGATCTGGTATTCGGCCGTCGGGATGCTGTGTTCGGTGTAGAATTTCTTTTGGGTGATCTTGTTCTTGATGGTCCGCAGCGCGGCGGGTTTTGGGAAGATCTGCACGCCTTCGGCCTCGAGTTTTTCGAGAGCGTCTTCGTTGACCGACTCGATCTCGATGGTGAGCGCCTGCAGGCCTTTTCCGAAGTTGTAGACGTCGTCAAAATTCCGGATATCTCCCTGGACGAAATGATGGCATAGGTGGGCGGCGGGTGCGTTGGGGTCGTTTTCCAGCAGGTATGTTTCCACTGGATAGTTGGCTGCTGCCTGTAGCAGCATTCGCCCTAATTGACCTCCGCCTAGTATGCCGACTTTCATCATGATCCGATAATTTGGCCGAAGATAGAGAAAACTAGTAAAAATACGAGGCCCGTTGACAATTGAAGAATTTCTAATTATCTTTAGTGCTGGAACTATGCGTCCGGATTACTCTCATAAAATTTTCGACGACAAGCGATTGTATCATTTCTTTCTCCGAAAGGCACTCGTCCGGGAAGCGGTTTCTCCGTGCCGACTGTAACCCCTATCCGCTGTATTCCGTAGTTGGCGGCTCATGCCGCAATGTAGTTAGCGGCTCATGCCTCATTCTTAATTGTTTAAATTTTTTTAATATGTCTATTGCTCCTGTTACAGAGTCCCGTAAATCGTCGGGCGTCGATACCGATTTTTTGCCACTGCAGGGAACGGACTATGTAGAGTTCTATGTTGGTAATGCCAAGCAGGCTGCGCATTTTTATAAGACCGCTTTTGGTTTTCAGTCTGTGGCCTATAGCGGGCCGGAGACTGGTGTCAAGGATCGGGTTAGTTATGTAATCCGGCAGAACAAGCTGACGTTCGTGCTTACGACGGCGTTGAGGCCGGACCATCCGATCGCCGAGCATGCGCATCTGCATGGGGATGGGGTGAAGGTGCTGGCGCTGCGGGTGGATGACGCCACGAGGGCGTGGAAGGAGACGACGGCGCGGGGAGGGAAGAGTTATATGGAGCCGACGACGCTGGCTGATAAACATGGCGAGGTAGTCCTGAGCGGCATCCATACTTATGGCGAGACCGTTCATCTTTTTGTAGAGCGGAAGAACTATCAGGGCTCGTTCATGCCCGGTTTCAGGGAATGGAAGTCGGTGTATAATCCTCCGTCTTCGGGACTGCTGTATGTGGACCACTGTGTGGGCAATGTGGACTGGAACCAGATGAACCCGAGGGTGGAGTTCTATGAGCGGGTGATGGGGTTCCGGAACATTTTGAGTTTTGACGACAAGGATATTTCAACGGAGTATTCGGCGCTGATGAGTAAGGTGATGAGTAATGGCAACGGGTATGTCAAGTTCCCGATAAATGAGCCGGCGGAGGGAAAGAAGAAGTCGCAGGTGGAGGAGTATCTTGAATTTTATAAGGGGGAAGGGGTTCAGCATGTGGCGATGGCTACGGCGAATATTGTGGAGACTGTTACACAACTGCGGGATAGGGGCGTTGAATTCCTGCAGGTGCCTTCTTCCTATTATGACGAGTTACTGGAGAGGGTGGGGAAGATCGATGAGGACATTGCTCCGCTGCGGGAGTTGGGAATATTGGTGGATAGGGATGACGAGGGGTATTTGCTTCAGATCTTTACGAAGCCGGTGGAGGATCGGCCGACGGTGTTTTTTGAAATTATCCAGAGAAAGGGGGCGCAGAGTTTTGGGAAGGGGAATTTTAAGGCGTTGTTTGAGGCGATAGAGAGGGAGCAGTCGGCGAGGGGGAATCTTTGATCGGGGGTGGAGCGTGGGTTTGGGACGTGAACCAACCGTAACCAGCCGTAACCAACCGTGGGCTAACCGTGAAGCATTGAGGATGAACGTTCAATTTTTAGTTATAAAACCTGCCCGTATTTTGAATATGGCAGGTTTTTTGTTATTTTGGCGTTCGTGTTATGCCCTATGCGTAAGTCCTTCAAACAATACCTGATCGTTCTCATTCAACTGTCCATCGCTGGGGTATTTTCCATTGATCGCCTATCTGCGCAAACTTCTATTTCCACTATTCATTTTATTGACTATCAACGATCTATCCCAAAGGTGAGCGATATGTTGCGCCGGAAGGAGGATACGCTGATGAAGCAGTTCCGGGAAAAGGGGCTGACTTATCCGGCGAGGTACCTGTACATACGTAGTTTTAAATACGATAGTCAGCTGGAGGTGTGGGTGAAGAATACGAAGGAGGAGAAGTACAAGCTGTTCAAGACGTATAAAGTTTGTGCGTTGGCGGGTACGCTGGGGCCGAAAAGGATGGCGGGGGACTACCAGGTGCCGGAGGGTTTTTATTATATCAACGAGTTCAATCCGCGCAGTGAATATCATCTTTCGCTGGGGCTCAACTATCCGAACGCTTCGGACAGGATACTCAGCGATTCGACGCAGCCGGGCGGAGACATCTATATCCACGGCAGTTGTGTGACCACGGGATGTATCCCTATAACGGATCAGCAGATCGAGGAGCTCTATATCCTTGCGGCGCACGCCAAGGACATGGGAGAGGATTTTATTCCGGTGCATATCTTCCCGGTAAATTTCAACAACGCGAGGAGCGTCAGCTATCTCAACAAATACTTACAGACCTTTTCAGAATACACTCCGTTTGCCAAGAGCATGCGGAGCGCTTTTTATTATTTCGAGAAATACCGGGACGTGCCATTTGTAATGGTGAACGGGAAAGGAGAGTATGTCACGGAAGAGGTAGCGCCGGCCGAGGCTTTGGTAAAGGTTGCCAATGTTACGCCGGTGGCGGAGGCCAGGAAGAAGCCTGTGCATGTGCGGCCGGAACGGGTGAGTCCGATCAAAGAGGATGATCTGGCCAAGGTGGTGGACAAGCTGCCCATGTATCCGGGCGGCAATGACGCTTTCCAGGAGTTCCTGAACAAGCTGAGTAAGGAGAGTGTGAAGGATCTCGATCAGGGTCAGACCAAGGCATTTGTCATGGTGGAATATATCATTGATTCGACGGGAAGCCCGGTGTATGCCCGGGTGACGCGGGGTGGTAATGACGTGATGAATGAAAAGATCGAGGATGCTTTTATGGGGATGCCCAGTGGGCACCCGCGGACAGGACCGGGGCCCATGTCCCGATAAGATTGAAGCAGACGGTTATGATCGGGGACAATTAAGTTAGTTTTACTTCATCAGGATTTGTACAGTTTCCTTTGTTTGTTGTCTCAATACTTCCTGCCGGCCTGCTGTATGGCGGGCGAGGACGTCTGCGTCGTAGTGGCGGATCGTCAGCAGGGTAAGTCCTTTTTCCACCTGAACATCGAATAGGCTGGCGGCCGAGAGGGCCAGCTTTTCTATTTTGCCGGAGCGGTCGTCCAGGCAGACCCGGAGGCTGACGGCGCCGGTTTGGAGGAGGTTTGGCTTGATGCGGATGGCACCGAATAAATTGTAAAGTCGTTCGACGCCGGTCTCTCCGACGAAGGAGAAGTCTTTTGAATGGAGGTGGATGAGGGCCTGATCTTGTTTGAGTACGATGATGGGGGGCAGGCCTTTTATGGCCGAGTTATGAATGACGGTGCCGGGGAGGGTCGCGTCGAGGAAGCATTTGACGTACAGGGGGATGCCTTTGTTCTGGAGCGGCTTGATGGTCTTGGGGTGGATGACCTGGGCGCCGTAGTAGGCCATTTCGATGACCTCGTCGTAGTTGAGTTCGCGGATGATCTTTGCCTCGGGGAAGAGTTTGGGGTCGGCGTTCATGACGCCTTCGACGTCTTTCCAGATGGTTTGGCTTTCCGCGTCGAGCATATTGGCGAATACGGCGGCGGTGTAGTCGCTGCCTTCGCGGCCAAGGGTGGTGCTTTCGTTGTCGGAAGTGGATCCGATAAAGCCCTGGGTGAGGACGATCGGGCTTTCGTCGAAGAGGGGCAGTATCTCTTTGCTGACCTTTTGCTGGGTGAATGTCAAGTCGATGGCGGCGTCGCGGAAATTGGCGTCGGTGCGGATGATGTCGCGGACGTCGATCCACTGATTGTCGATGCCGGACTCGGCCAGATAGGCGCTGATGATAGAGGTCGAGAGCAGCTCGCCCACGCAGACGATCTGGTCATAGTAGTAGTCATAGTCGCGGACGGGGCGGTCGTGGAGGAGCCATTCGACTTCGGTGAAGAAGTCTTTTAGCTGGGCTTCGGCCGCGAGGTAGTTTTTGACGAGGAGGTATTTGGCGGTAGTGAGGTGGGTGTCTTTTATTTGCTGGAAGAGGGTTAGCGCCTCGTCTTTGTGGCCGCCGTAGAAGGCTTCGGCAACCTTTTCGAGCGCGTTGGTGGTCTTGCCCATGGCGGAGACGACGATGAGCAATTTCCCGCCTTTGTATACGTGTAGAATTGACACTAATTGTTGGATACGCTCTACGCTGTTGACGCTGGCCCCGCCAAATTTGAAAATGTTCATGGCGCAAATATACTGGGAAAGGTAAGTCTTATCAAAATTGCTAAAGCTGAGCTAAAAATTGGGGAATCCCCTTACATTTGTTTTATGAATGTCAATAGAAAAGTTCTCACCCTCGACGAGTTTACTCTACAACAGCTGCGGAACATTCCTAACGCTACGGGCGAGCTGAGCAATCTACTCCGGGATATCGGTCTTGCTGCCAAGCGGATCAATGTGGAGGTAAATAAAGCGGGATTGGTGGATATTCTGGGGGATGCGGGGTCGGTGAATGTCCAGGGGGAGGACGTGAAGAAGCTGGACGTGTTTGCCAACGAGCAGTTCATGGGCGTTTTGCGGCATGGGATCAGCTGTGCGGGTATCGGCAGTGAGGAACTTGACGACTATGTGGTATTCAATGACGAGATCTCCAACAACTCCAAATATGTGTGTATGTTCGATCCGCTGGACGGCAGCGGGAATATCGACGTGAATGTGAGCATCGGCACCATTTTCGGTGTCTACCGCCGGGTGAGTGAGCGGGGGAAGCCGTGTACGGCGGCCGATTTTTGCAGCCGGGGCGGAATCAGGTGGCGGCGGGGTATATCGTTTACGGTTCGTCGACGATGATGGTATATGCGACCCGGCGGGGCGCGAATGGTTTTACCCTCGATCCTTCGATTGGCGAGTTTACGCTGAGCCATCCGAATATCCAGTGTCCGGAGGCGGGGAAGATCTATTCGGTCAATCACGGTAATTTTTTTCAGTACGAGGATAAGGTGAAGGCCTATATCGACGCCTGTCAGAAGAAGACGAAGGGATAACGGGGGCCGTATACGCAAAGATATATCGGCAGTATGGTCTCCGACCTGCACCGCAACCTGATCAAGGGTGGGATCTTTATGTATCCGGGGACCTTTGGCAAGCCGAAGGGGAAGTTGCGGTTGATGTATGAGTGTAATCCTTTTGCGTTTATCATCGAGGTGGCCGGCGGGAAAGCGACGGACGGGAAGCAGCGTATCCTGGACGTGGTCCCGACTGAACTGCATCAACGTTCGCCGCTGTTTGCCGGTAGCAGGCTGATGATGGAGGAGTTGGAGGGGTATCTGCGGTGAACGCGGGGTTGACGTGAACCTTGGGGTGCTGTGAACCGCCGGGATGTGAACCGCCGGGGTGTGAACCGCCGGGGTGTGAACCGCGTGAACCGATTTCCGAAATTATTTGAATCGTTTTGCGAATTCTGTTGAAAGGAATTGTTCCTTGTCGGCGTCGTCGGCGTCTGTGGACAGGCTGACCGGCAGCCATTTTTTCATTTCTTCTTCGCGCCGGGTGTTGACGTTTCCGAGGATGGCTATGGCCTCGCTGCCGAGGACGAGGTGGACGGGAGGATTGGGCTCGTCCGCGAGCTTTACCATGACCTGTGCCGCTTTGTCGGGGTCGCCGAGGGGTACCCATTTGCCGCTGCGAAAGTATTCGCTTCTTTTCCCAACCGTTGCTTCATATCCTTCCACGTCTGCGGCGTATTCCATGGAGTCGCCGGCCCAGTTGGTGCGGAAGCCGCCGGGTTCGACGCAGGTGACTTTGATGCCGAGCGGCGCCACTTCCTCGGCGAGGGCTTCGCTGAATCCGCTGAGGCCCCATTTGGATGCCTGATAGATCGTCAGGCCTGAGGTACCGACACGGCCCCCGAGGGAACTGACCTCCATGATAAAGCCCGAGCGTTGTTTGCGCATGTAGGGGAGTACGGTGCGGGTGATGTCGATGGGCGCGAAAAGATTGGTAGCGAGCTGGCTGTTGACCTGCTCCTGGGTGTATGCTTCGGCTGCGCCGGTGATGCCGAAGCCGGCGTTGTTGACGAGGACGTCGATGCGGCCGAAGTGCCGGACCGCGTCGGATACTGCGGTTACGACCTGGTCGTGGTCGGTGACGTCGAGTTTTATAGAATAAAGGGTGTCGGGGTACTTTGTTTTGAGGTCGTCGAGCTGCTGCGGGTTGCGCGCGGTAGCGGCGACCTTGTCGCCTGTTGCGAGGACTGCTTCTGTGAGGCTGCGTCCGAGGCCTCTCGAACTGCCTGTGATAAACCAAATCTTTGCCATGTTTTTGAATTTTTGATGACTCAAAATTACGGCGGGAAGCGGGCTGGCTGGTTTGTTGAAAAGCTCATATTTTTTGTTGTGGAGCTCATGTTGAGGCTACGGTGTCTGGGCGCCCCGGTGTTTGGGGGGCCTCAGTGTTTGGGGAGCCTCAGTGTTTGGGGAGCCTCAGTGTTTTCGGCAGCGCCAGAAGGAGATCTCCCGGCGGTGGCGGAAGCCGAGGTGTTCATAGAGGCGGATGGCGCGTTTGTTGGTGAGGGCGACGTGGAGGTAGGTGGTGACGCCGGCTCTCGCGTGTATCTGGGAGAGGGTGGGCGATCAGCGAATGCGCATAGCCCCGACTGGTATATGCCGGGTCGGTGCAGATGGCGCTGAGTTCGTTGTAGCCGGTTCGAGGGGCTTGCCGTGGGTAGCGTGGCGCATGCGTTCGCCGGCGACGGCGACGAGGCGGCCCTGCAGGCGGATACCAAAATAGTTGCCGAGGAGGTGGGTGTCCTTGTGGTAATAGCCCGGCTGAACGCGGTGGATCAGGTCGTACATTTCGTCGGCGTTGGCTGGGCCGAGCTCCTCGATGGCGGGGGTCCCTATCGGAGTTGGAATGGGCGCCGAAAGGATCATCTGGGCGCAGGGCAGCTCGAATTCCGCCGTCCATCCGGCGGGCAGCACAGGGAGCCGTCCAATGTAATAAAACAACTCTCCTGGTTCCATCAAGGCATCGAGTTCGCTGAGGGCGTCGGAGGGTATTCCGTGGCGATCGATCTTGCACGCTATAAAGGGGAGAATTCCTTTCTTGTAGCGTTTGGCAAGGTCGTTACCCTCGCCGAAATCGGCCTGAGCGGTGGTAAGGGAGGACCAGGCGGGGTTGTCTAACATTGGCTCCATATTTGCCAAGTTACGGGGAAATTATCGATCGAATAATGAATATGTTAAAATTGGTATTTGGATTAGTCCTTGTTCTACCGATGTGGGTAGGTGCTAAATCTGGACCAACGCGGTTCGGAAGGCCGGCGGTGGTGGGGATGCCGGAGGATGGCAGGGTGGCGGCTGTGACCGGCATGTCGGCGGGAGGGGCGAGGTTGGCGGGAACGGGGATATCGGGGACCAGCATGTCGGCGGGAACGGGGATATCGGGGACCAGCATGTCGGCGGATATACTGAGATATGTGAACGAGTACCGGCATAGGAAGGGGTTGAAGCCGCTGCAGGCCAACTCCTATATTTCTTCGGTGGCGCTGCAGCACAGCAGGGATATGCTGGATGGGCGGACGCCTTTTGGCCATGAAGGTTTTCACGAGCGCATCGAGCGGATCCGGAAGAGGTTGGGGCCGGTGCATGTGGCGGCGGAGAATGTGGCGTCGGGGCCGATGAGCGCAAAGGAGGTGGTGGATGGTTGGCTGCATAGCCCGGGGCACCGGAGGAATATCGAGGGTGATTTCAGGCTGACGGGCATCGGACTCGCTTTTGGCAGGAGGGGGATGATCTATTTTACTCAGATATTTGCGCGATGAGCCGGTGCCGGGCGCATCACAAAATGGCGTATTTTTGAAGCATGCAAATGATCATTTCGGTCCGGGACCTGAAAAAGAAATATGGCGATTTTGAGGCGGTAAAGGGGATCAGTTTTGAAGTGAAGGAAAGAGAGATCTTTGGTCTGCTGGGGCCAAATGGTGCGGGGAAGTCCACGACGCTGGAGATCATCGAGACGCTGCGGGAGAAGACCAGCGGCGAAGTCATAGTAGACGGGTTCAACCTAGACAAGGATCCGGGAGAGATAAAGAAGATCATTGGCGTACAACTGCAGACCTCGGGGTATTATCCGGGGCTTAATCTTACCGAATTGATAGACCTGTTTGGCGGATTGTATAACCGCGACGTCCGGCCGCTGGAGTTGCTGGATACCGTCAATTTGCGGGATAAGGCTAAGGCGAAGTTCAAGGAGTTGAGCGGGGGGCAGAAACAACGGTTTTCGATCGCTACCACGCTGATCAATCAGCCGAGAATAATTTTTTGGATGAGCCGACGACGGGGCTTGACCCACAGGCCCGGCGGAACCTTTGGGAGCTGATCAAGGAGATCAGGAAGAAGGGGACGACAGTCATTATCACTACGCACTATATGGATGAGGCGGAGGTTTTGTGTGACCGGGTGGCGATCGTGGACTCGGGGAAGATCATCGCGCTGGAGACGCCGGACCGGTTGATAGATAATTTGGTAGCCAGCGGATTTGAGCGGCCGAAGGAAGTGAAGAAGGCGAATCTGGAGGATGTATTTATTCATTTGACGGGGCACGCGTTGAGGGAGGAGCATTGAATTAATTTATAACCTATAATCGAACTATATGAGCACTACGCCTGTTGATCTGCGTTATCCCATCGGACATTATCAGCCGCAGCCGTATTCGGAGCATCAGAAGCAGGAGTGGCTGAATGATATCAAGTTCCTTCCGCAGTTGCTGGAGAACGCCATTGTCAATCTGGATGAGGCTCAGTTTCAGACGCCTTACCGGGATGGGGGATGGACGGTGCAGCAGGTGGTGCACCATGTGGCGGACAGCCATATAAATGCCTATTGCAGGTTCAAGCTGGGGTTGACGGAGGAGCATCCGGCGATCAGGCCGTATGAGGAGAAGGACTGGGCGCTTTTGAATGACGTGCAGGCTATTCCGGTAAATGTGTCCATTACTCTTTTGTATGCGTTGCATACGAGGTGGTATTCGGCGATTGCCGATCTGCCGTTGAAAGCGTGGGAACGGCAGGTGTTTCATCCGGAGTCAAAGAAGGATATGACACTTTGGTATTTGCTGGGGAGTTACTCGTGGCACGGACGGCATCATGTAGCGCATATTACGGGATTGAGAGAAAGAAATAACTGGTAAGATATCATGAAAGACCTTAGCTGGAAGACGGTGTCTTCCAAATACCTGTTTAAAGATACCTGGTTTACGTTGCGGGCGGACACTTGTGAGACCCATGAGGGGAAGATCATCTCACCTTATTATGTATACGAATTTCCTACATGGGTGATCGCCGTCGCGCTGACGGAGGACGGAAAGTTTATTCTGGAGCGGCAGTACCGGCATGCGCTGGGGGTGACGGACTACGAGCTGCCCGGAGGATGTGTCGATGACACGGACGCCTCGCTGGAGGATGCGGTGAGGAGGGAGTTACTGGAGGAGACCGGGTATAGTTTTGATGCGGTGGAGTACCTGGGTAAGACGTCGGCGAATCCCTCTACGAATAGTAATTTGGCCCATTTCTTTCTTGCTACCGGAGGGAGGCTCGTTCAGAAGCAGCATCTGGATCATAATGAGGAGATCGAGGTATATCTTTATACTTTGGATGAGTTGAAGGAATTATTAAAGGAAAATGGACTGATCCAGAGTATGCATGTGACGGCGCTGTTCTATGCGCTGCAACGTCTTGGATATATGAAGTTTTAATACGAATACTTTCGTACACTTGTTGTATCGTAAGCGGACAATGTCTGTAGTGGAGTGGTGCGGTTGTCCCTGATTGTCAGTGGGGTAGAAAACCGGCATTGCCTCTGTGTATTTTCCTGCAAACTAACTTCCATGCTGAAGCATTACCTACGTATTGCCGTCCGCAACCTGGCCCGGCAGAAGGCCCTGACCTTTATCAATATTTCCGGGCTTTCACTGGGTCTCGCCTGTTTTATTCTCATCCTGTTATTTACGGTAAATGAATTTAGCTATGATCGCTGGCGGGCTCATGCGGATCGTATCTATCGCGTCGACGAAGTATGGACGCGGGGTGATGGCTCGCAGGGGGAGATGCCGATGGTACCATGACGGTGGCGCCGGCCATGAAGAAGGAGTTTCCGGATGTGGAGGAGGCTGTCCGATTTTCGTCGGAGCAACCGCGTATCGTGAAGGCTGAGGGTCGGGTCTTCCGGATCCCGGTAAGGTTTGCGGACAGGAATGCGCTGTCCGTCCTCTCCTTTCCGATGGTAGCCGGGGAGATGACGCCCTGAAGGACCCGCACCATGTTGTACTCACGCGTGAGCGGGCCATGCAGCTGTTCGGTACATGGGATGCGGTGGGCAAGACGCTGACGGTGATGATCGACACCACTTATGAACTGTTCAGGGTGGCGGCAGTTGCGGAGGATATTCCGGCGAATACCAATGTTTCATTTGATATTTTAGGCAGCTATGAATTCCTGATGAAGAACCCCGATCGCCAGGAGGCTGCGAATAACTGGCATAGGATGTTTGGGGATAAGACTTATGTGCGGCTGCGACCCGATAGCCGGCTGATGAATGAACCGAAGAGGCTCGCGGCATTCCGGCTGCGGCATTTTCCCGAAGAAGCCGTGGCGGCGAAGGATCAAAAGGGAAAGAAGAAAGTGGCGGCTGCCGCATTTGAGCTGCATCCGCTGCGGGAGCTGCATACGCTGGCGAATGTTTCGGATGGCTCTCCCGGCAGCACTACCGATCCGAAGAATATCTGGATATTACTGGCGATCGCCGGGGGTATTGTGCTGATCGCTTCCATCAATTTTACGACGCTGGCCGTTGCACGCAGCGCTGGCAGGGCGAGGGAAGTGGGCGTGCGCCGGGTCGTGGGTGGCCTGAGGAGGCAGCTTATTCTTCAGTTCCTTACCGAATCGGTGGTGTTGAGCTGTATTGCGGCGGTGATCGGCTGTCTCCTGGCCTATTTGCTGGTGCCGTGGTTTAGCGAGCTGGCCGGGAGAAAGCTGCAATTCTCGTTCAGTCGATGGCCGGAGCTGAGTTGGATGCTCGTTGGGCTTACGCTGCTGGTAGGTCTTTTGGCGGGATCTTATCCGGCGCTGGTCCTTTCGGGCTTTAACCCGGTGGAGGTGCTCAAGACGAAGATCAGACTGGGGGGCTCCAATCTGTTCACGCGGGGGTTGGTGACGTTGCAGTTCGTGCTGTCGATAGGGCTGATCATCGGAACCGTGATCATTCTGCGACAGGTCAGTTATATGCGACACAAGGACCTTGGGTTGATAAAAGAAAATACGATCGTTGTGGATGCGGGGGATGTGAAAACCCAGCAGGGATATGAATTGTTCAGGCAGTCGCTGCAGTCCAGTCCGCTGGTCGGGGGCGTGACTGCTTCGTTCGTAGGGTTGGGCGAGGGATTCGGGGAGATGAACTTCCTTCTGGATTTTGGAGATAATGAGTCGGGGGTGATCGTGTATCCGGTGCAGTCGAATTTTGTCAGCCTGATGGGTGTGAAGCTGCTGGCGGGTCGGGATTTTGACCCGAGTATCACGGCGGATACGGCCAGCTCGGTGATCGTGAACGAGACGATGGTCCGGGATGTGCTGGGAGTGACGCCCGCCGAGGCTATCGGTATGGTGGCCAGGGAAGGGAAGAAGGGGCGTCAGCGTGTGATCATTGGGGTTACGAAAGACATGAATTTCGAACCGTTGAACCGGAAGGTGAGGGCGCAGGCTTTTGTGATGAACGCGCAGTGGCCGCCGAGCAAGTATTTTGTACGGGTGAAGGCGGGGGATCCGGGCCCGGCGCTGGCGGCTATCGGCGCGGCGTGGAAACAGATTGCGCCGGAGATACCGCTGCGGTATAGCTTTTGGATGAGAATCTCGACCGATTTTACAAGTCGGAAGCGCGCTGGGGCGCTATTGTCGCCTGTGCGGGCGGGATCTCGATCTTTCTCGCCTGTCTGGGGCTTTTCGGGCTGGCTGCGCTGGCGGCGGTGAACAGGGTGAAGGAGATAGGGATCAGGAAAGTCCTGGGCGCGTCGACGATGGAGATCGTGCGATTGCTCTCTTTCGGTTTTCTCAGGCTGGTGGTAATGTCGGTGCTGATCGCGTCGCCGATGACGTGGCTGGTGATGAACAGGTGGCTTCGCGATTTTGCTTATCGGATCGATATCGGATGGGTGGTGTTTGCGGGGACGGCCGGCGCGGCGTTGGTGATCTCATTTGTTACCATTGGGATCCAGGCTGCGAGGGCAGCGAGGGCCAACCCCGTGGGGAATTTGCGGTCGGAATAATTATACTTCGGCAACGACGAAGACGCTGCCGCATACGACAATGAGGTCCTGCGCACGTGCGTGGGACCTTGCTGCTTCAAGGGCTTCGGCTACTGACGGGTAGGCGTGGCCTTTGAGGCCGGCGGCGAAGGCCTGCTGTGCGAGTTCGGTCTCGGGCAGTGCGCGGGGTATATTGGCCTTTGTAAAATAGTAGGCTGCTTGCGGCGGAAGGAGCCCGAGCACCTTGCCGATGGCTTTGTCTTTTACCATCCCCAATACGATATGGAGGTTTTCGTGGTCGGTGAGCTCTATCTGGCGGACGAGTTGGCGGACGCCGTCTTCGTTGTGGGCCACGTCGAGGATCGTGTCGGGGTGTTCGTGGACGAGCTCCCAGCGGCCGTGCAGGCCGGTGAGGCGTTTGACGTTCTTCAGGGCTTTTGTACGGCTGCGGTGGGGAGGTTCCAGCCGATATGGCGGAGGGCGTGTATGGCGGCGAGGACCGTGACCAGGTTCTTTGTCTGATAGACGCCGGCGAGGTCGAGGGTGTAGTATTCCTTGTCGTCGGCGACGGGGAGGTGGCTATCTCGGCGACGAGGGTGTGCCGTTTGTACTGCCAGTCGGAGACGTAGCGTTGTTTGTCGGCGAATGTGATGGGTGCTTCTTCTTCGGATGCGCGTTGCCGGAAGATACCGGATGTCTCGGGGTGCGTTTCTCCGATGATCACGGGGACGCCTTTTTTGATGATGCCCGCTTTTTCGAAGGCGATGGCCGGGAGGGTATCGCCGAGCAGGTTCATATGGTCGTAGCTGATATTGGTAATGACGGAGAGGTCGGGGGTGATGATATTGGTGCTGTCTAGTCGTCCGCCGAGGCCTACTTCAATGATGGCGATATCGACTTTTTCCTGTACGAAATAGTCGAAGGCCATTACGACGGTGATCTCGAAGAACGACGGGTCCATCTGTTCGGAGATGGGGCGGATCTTTTGCACGAAGTTGACGACGGCCTCCTCGGGGATCATTTCGCCGTTGATGCGGATGCGTTCGCGGAAGTCCTTGAGGTGGGGGAAGTGTAGAGACCAGTTTTGTAGCCTGCTTCCTGGAAGATGGCGGCGAGCATGTGGCTGGTGGAGCCTTTGCCGTTGGTGCCGGCGACATGGACGGTTTTTAGCTTTCGCTCGGGGTTGCCGAGTGCGTCGCTGAGTTGTATGGTGTTGGTGAGGTCCGTTCTATAGGCGGCGGCGCCGATGCGGCTGTACATCGGGAGCTTTTCGAAGAGGTATTCGAGCGTTTGTGTATAGTCCATGGGAGGGCAAAGATACAAACGCCTGTGCTTGCAACAGCTAGTTGTGGATCTTGAAATTGAAAATGATGGTTCCGACGGATTCGTCGCCTCCCGGGTTGAATTTGACCTGTCTTGCCTTGCGGATGGCGATGGCTTTCATGGAGGACTCGGAGGTGGTGGAGCCGCGGGGCTGGTAGGTGGCGTCGGTTACGTTGCCGCCGGCGTCGACGTGGATATCGACGGCGACCTTGGCGTTTTCGTTGAAGTCGTCGGTGAAAGAGGGGACGCCGGTGATATGTCGTCCGTTGAGGCCGCGGGATATGGCTACTCCACCGTTGCCGTGTCCGCCGCCGGTGTAGTTGTTGGAATTGGGATTGCCGCCGGGGGCACCCCGGTCGCCGCGTCCGCCTGCTATGCCCTGGTTGCCGCCGGGTTTGAAGTCGTCGGCGTCATTGCCGCCGGTGCCAGTGCCGTTGACGCCGTGGAAGACGGCTTTCGGGCGTGGCTTGGGTGGCGTGGGGGTGGTTTCCGGCTGTTTGACCGGCTTTGCAACCGGCTTTTTTATGACTTCCTTGTCGGGGATCTTTGTGGCGTTTGGCCTGGGGGCGATGGCTTTTTTGACGACGGGGGCTTCTTCTTTGTTGTTGTCGTCGGTTTCGACGTCCTTGACCGGCTCTTTTTCAACCGCGGCTACTTTTGGAGGGGTATATTTCTCCTTGTCTTCTGCGGAGGGTTTGCCGGGGAGGTAGGGCTGGTTGTCGCCAAGGCCTTTGTCGCTGTTGCCCAGGTTGACCTCGATGCCTTCTTCCACGGGTGTTTGGGGCTCGACGGGCTGGACCCAGCTGATGAAGAAAAACAGGAATACCAGCACGGCGAGCACGCCTGCTGTGTAGCCGGTAGCTTTTAAGTTCTTTTGGGACTCAAATTCATCTGCCATAGCCTAAAGGTTCTCTATCCGCAAGTTATTAAAATAATGGGAAATATTAATAATCAGGTTGATAAAGAGGAGTTAAGGTTTATCTGGCGGTTTTGTATTTGATGGGGTAGTGGATATCATAGGCCATTTCGTAGCCTGCGTTGGAAACGGCTACCATTCTCCTGTGGTGTTTTCTTTTTCTGAGCAGGTAGATCGCAGTTATGGCGGCGGCTGCAGTTGCGAGGGTTGTCAGGGCGATGACTTCTGATTTTTTCATGACGTATCCTTATTTTCTATAAGTAATTACAATCCAAGTGCCAAAAAATTCGGATTGCTACCCCAGCCGGCGGTAAATCCAGTCGGGAAGCCATTTAAAAACTTTTGCGATCAGCCACCAGCGGCGGGTGATATAGACGCGCCAGCGGCGCCGGTCGAGGGCGTGGATGATTTGGCGGGCGGCTTTTGTGGGGAGGAGACCCAGAATCCTGGGCCTTTGGCCATTTTGGTGTCGACGAAGCCGGGCTGGATATCGGTGACATATAGGGGGATGCCCATGCGGAGGGTCTTTAGGTGGAGGCCTTCGAACCAGGTGCTCTGGAAGGCCTTGGACGCGCTGTAGGCGGGGAGTGGCGGTTGCCGCGGTTGGCTGCTACCGAGGATGTTGTGGCCAAATGTCCATGGCCCTGTGTGGAGAAATAGCGCCAGCCGAAGTGGATGGCTTCGAGGAAGCCGTTTACGTTGATGTCGACGGTGTCTTTATCAATCTTGTAGTCGAGTGTGTCGGTGAGTTCGCCCCAGCCGGCGTTGTAGATGAGGATATCGAGGCCGCCGAGTTTTTTGACCGGGGATTCGAGGTGGTCGGTGGCGTCGGGTGCGGTTGCGTCATAGCATTCGGTGACGATGTGGTTGGGGAACTCGAGGCGGAGCGTATATAGCAGGTCGTTACGACGGCCGGTGGCGCCGACGAGATCGCCTCTTTCGGCGTAGAGTCTGGCGAGTTCGCGTCCGATGCCGCTGGTGGCTCCTATGATGATGACCTTCTTCAATCGTGGGCGGCCATTAGTGGTGGGCGAAATCATTCCCGTAGCGCCCGCGGATGCGTTCCATCGGCGGGTTGAAGTAGCCGTACCGGAGGTCGGGGAATTCGTCCTGCAGCAGATCCATCAGCTGGCGGATGCCCATGAACTCGCCGGTCTCGCCGGCATTGATCTTGCCGAGGTACCAGTCGGGGTCGATGTTGAAATTCCTCCACTGGATCATGGAAAGTCCGGTCTCGCGGATGAGGGTCCGCAGGGCCTCGTATTCTTCGACGCTGTCGGTCAGTGCCGGGGAAGACGAAATAATTGATGCTGGACCATCCGCCAGAGCTGCGGACGACTTTGAGGCTTTCGACGATGTCTTCGAAGCGATAGTTGTTGGGCCTGTAGTAGGCCTCGTAGATATGGGCTCTTGCGGAGTTCATGCTGACGCGGATGCTGTCGAGGCTCGCTTCGCAGAGGGCGCGTACGGCGGCGGGTTTGCTGCCGTTGGTATTGATGTTAATGCTGCCGCGACCGGTGTGTTTGCGCATTTCGATGATGGACTCGCGGATGGTCTCCCACATCAGCAGGGGTTCGCCTTCGCATCCCTGTCCGAAGCTGACGATGGGGAAGGGGGCCGACTGGAGGTGGGGGACGGTGAATTCGACGATCTCTTCCGGGGTGGGCTTGAACGTAAGCCGGTCCTGGGTGGAGGGGATTGTCTCTTCCTGTGGCTGGAACGATATACAGCCGATGCAGTTCGCGTTGCAGGCGGGGGAGGAAGGTATGGGGCATTCCCAGCGGCCCATGAAGTAGTTGCGGGCGGCGGGGCAAGTGGTATGTCAGGCAGCAGTTGTCGGCGAGGTGTTTGACCAGGCGGTTCTGCGGGTATGCTTTGAGGATAGTGTCGACGCCCTGGTTGATGGTGTCCCAGTCGTAGCCGGCGCAGTCCTCGGCGGATGTCCTGTTCGATGCGGACGGCGGGAACGAAGAATTTGCCGTCGTGCCAGCCTGCCGCGGTGTAGCAGAACAGGGGAGGGTGGGTGCGTCGGGGGTAGTCTCGTAGGCTGCGAGGTAGAGGCCGGTGTGGGCCGGGGGGATGAAGGCGGCGACGGCCCAGCCTTTTTCGCAGAGGCGCATTTCGCCGGTGAGGACGTCGATGCCGATGCCTCTTCTGCCGGGGAGTTCGTAGAGGGAGCCACCGTCGGGGAGTTCGATCCAGTCTTCTGTGGGTACGGGGAGGGCGTCCCAGCCGCTGCGGCCGGTGGTGTAGAGGGATGTGTCTTCGAAAATGTTCCCTTTACCGTCGGAGTAGAGGATGAATGGAGATTCCTTGAGCATCCGCAAAGGTACTACTTTCCCAGTGTAGAAGCGGCAGAACTGGTGGATGTCTTCCATTTGGCCGAATTCGAGGTTGTTGCGGAGGTCGAAGCTGAGACTTTCGCTTTCGGAAGCTGGAGATGCGGATGGAGTTCCAGGGAGGTTTCGACGTCGTTGATATGGGACCAGAGGAGGAAGCGGCTTTCGGGGAGGCCGGGGATGGTGATGCCGGTATGGTGGAAGGAGAGGAGTTCGTCTGCGCGGAGGCGTCGTTCGCAGTAGAAAAGATAGCTATAGGCGATGGCGAGGGAGTGGTGGACTATGGCGATGCCGATATGGCCCTGCATGAGCATGATGGTGCCGATCCCGAGGAAGAAGATGATCTCTACGATACGGAAGAAGAGGTTGACGCGGGGCATCTGTCGGAGGGCGTCTTTGCCGGCGAGGACGAGGAGGAAGATGTCGAGGGAGATCATCAGCTGGCACCAGAAATACAGGTTATGCGTCTCTTCGCTGCGGAAGCTGGCTGATGGCGTGGGTGAGGATGAGGAGGCCTGCGGTGATATGAAGTGCGGCACCGCTACGCTTGAGCCGTTCGAAAGAGGGTGCGACTACGGGTAGAGATATGGAATCCATAAGAAGCAGTTTTACCTAAGATACAACCGCTCCCGTAATCCATAAAGACCTTAAAAAATTTTAACAGATTGACTGGAAGAGGATGCTGCGAGCTGTTCGCGGCAGAACATATTAAATTCTTCTTCATCTGCATCGTCTTCATCCTCATCGTCGACGACTTCACGCTGCAGGAGGCGATTGCTTTTGAAGTCGAGAGTAAGGAGTCCGTCCTTGAGGATGATATTGTTGAAGTCCGACCAGACGAAGCGGCGGGAGATGAGGGTATTGATAACGATGTGGTCGGGGTCGAAGCCGATCTCGAGGGGGCGTTTGGTTTGGGATTCGAGGAAGGCCAGGGCCGTGAAGATGACGGCTACCCAGGGGACAGGGGTAAGGCCGATCCAGCCGATGGCGGATACGAGGAGCCATATGCGATACCGGACCCGGCTGTTCTTTCTTCGGCTAAGGATGAGGTTGGCGGTGAGGCCGGCAAGGATCGCGAGGGCGACGATCAGCAGCAGATAGTTGGAATGGGGGCTACGGAGCTGGATATAGACAAAGGTCAGGGCGGAAAAGAAACATAAGAGGACGCTGAGGAGGTCTGTGGTCCTTTCGTTGTTCTTTTTTAGAATGACAACGTACTTGTAGCGTATGGTGTTCATCAGGAATTACTTGCTACCAGCAAATTACTCAATTTCCACAGAATGCGGGCGCCGACGTTGGCGTCCCATTCGGTGTCGCCGACGCCGATCTCGACGAGGTCGAAGCCGATGAATTTGCGGCCGCTCTGGACGATGCGGCGGATGAGGTAGAAGATCTGTTCGGTCTCGAAGCCGCCGGGGACCGGGGTGCCGGTGTGCGGACAGAGTTTGGGATCGAGGCCGTCGATGTCGAAGCTGATGTAGACCTTTTCGGGGAGGTGGCTGACGATCTCTTCGGCGATCTGGCGCCAGCTCTGGCCTTCGTAGCTGCGCTCTTTTATGTCCTTGTCGAAGTAGGTGATGACCTCGGTAGTTGCTGTTCTCGATGTATTCCCATTCCGAGTCGGAATAGTCGCGGACGCCGACCTGTACCAGTCTTTTCAGCTGGGGGATCTCCTGCAGGGCGTTGTACATGACGCTGGCGTGGCTGTACACAAAGCTCTCGTAGGATTTGCGCAGGTCGCAGTGGGCGTCGATCTGGAGGATGCCGAAGTCGCCGTGTTTTTCGGCGATGGCCTTGTAGAAGCCCAGGGGCGTGCTGTGGTCCCCGCCGAGGAGGCCGACGAGCTTGCCGTTGTCGAGCAGGCTTTTGGTCTGTTCGTATACCCATTTATTGAGTGTTGGCGCTGCCTTCGTTGATCTCCTTGAGGGATTTGCACATGAAGCTGTTCTTCTCGAGAACTTCGCCTTTGGAGGTGAAGTTGATGTAGAGTTCGGCCTCTTTGCGGAGGTAGTCGCTCTTCATCAGGATCTTTTTATCGGGGGTCCGCATGTACAGGCCCTGTCTCCAGGCGTTGTCGGTCTCGCCGTCGTGGAGGTCCACCTGCATGCTGGCATGGAATACGTGTTCGCAGCTGCGCGATGTTCCGGCGCCATAGCTGACCGTGACTTCCCATGGTATGGGCAGAATGACGAGCCTTGCGTCGTCTTCTGTAAAGGGTAGGCCGAAGATATTGTTCTTTGGATTGCTTGGTCCGTTGGAGTCAAATTTCGATAGATCTGTCATTTCGTGGGAGTCTCCTCATTTTGGAACGGAGCGCAAGTTAGTGTAGTATGCACATATGGCAAAATAGGAGAATAAATTCCGGGGAAATTGGGTGTTTCAACGCTGAAATTTTTATACTAACTAGTTAGTAAGTATATTTGCCCCTTCCTTTGGCCCGCTTCGGGGTTTAGGGTCGGGACAAGTCTTGAAAGAAACGAAAGAACATATTATTGAGCTGGCGGACGAGCTGATCCGCAAAAGAGGATTTAACGCCTTCAGTTATAGCGATATAGCTGGTCCTTTGGCCGTCCGGAATGCCGCCATCCACTACTATTTCCCCTCCAAGAGCGATCTTGGGGAGGCGGTTATCGACCAGGAGCTGCAGAGGGTTGACGAATACCGGCGGAAGTCGGAGCGTCTTGGCGGGGAGGAGCAGCCAAAGCTGCTGGTGGGTGTGTTCCGCCGGAACAATAAACTCAGGCTTATCTGTCTGATGGGCTCACTTACACCGGATTATGATACCTTTGAGGAGCCGATGCGGCAAAAGGTGAAGGAAATGTGCACGGGCATCCTCGACTGGCTGGGGGAGGCGCTTGAGCGGGCGAGGGAGGAAGGGGGGCTGCAGTTCGAAGGTTCCGCGGGGGACAGGGCACTGCTGGTGGTCTCGACCTTGTTGTCGTCGTTATTGCTTTCGCGGGTATTGGGCGCGAATATATTTGAACAAATGCTGGATCAGTTGTTGCGGGATATGCGGGCAGACTGGCAAGTAAAAGATATCAAATTATGAAGAAAGTAGTTGTTACAGGTATGGGCGCTATTACGCCGCTGGGAAATGATCCGGTATCCTTTTGGTCGCAGCTGGTGGCTGGCACCAGCGGGGCGGGGCCGATCACGCATTTTGACGCTACGGCTTTTAAGGTCCGGTTCGCCTGTGAGGTGAAGGGCTTCGATGCTACGGCGGTGCTCGACCGCAGCGAGATGAAGCGCACCGATCTGTTCACGCAGTATGCGCTGGTTGCGGCGGACCAGGCGATAAAGGATGCCGGTCTGGACTTCTCTAAAATGGATCCGTTCGATACCGGTGTGATCTGGGGATCGGGGCAGGGTGGGATGGAGACCTTCGAGGAGCAGGTGAAGGAGTATGCGAACGGGGACGGCACCCCCAGATTTAGTCCGTTCTTTGTGCCCAAGCTGATTGCGAATATGGCTTCGGGGATGATCTCGATCAAATATGGCTTGATGGGGATCAATTATACGACGGTTTCTGCCTGTTCGACCTCGAATACGGCGTTTATGGACGCCCTCAACTATATCCGGCTGGGTAAGGCGAAGGTGATCGTGGCGGGTGGCTCTGAAGCGCCTATTACCGCTGCATCGGTGGGTGGATTTACGTCGATGAAGGCGATGTCGACGCGGAATGACGACCCGAAGCATGCTTCGAGGCCTTTTGACGTGGACAGGGACGGATTTGTGATGGGTGAAGGCGCCGGGGCGCTGATCCTGGAAGAATACGAGCACGCGAAGGCACGTGGGGCGCGGATCTACGCCGAGTTTGCGGGGGCTGCGATGACGGCAGATGCCTATCATATGACCTCGACGCATCCGGAAGGGGCGGGGGCGTTGCGCGCCATGCAGGATACGCTGAAGGACGCGGGCCTGAATAAAGAGGACGTGGACTATCTGAATGTACACGCCACCTCGACGCCGGTGGGGGATATCAGCGAGGTCAATGCCGTCGTGAGGCTGTTCGGGGACGCTCCGAAGAACCTGACGATCAGTGCGACCAAGTCCATGACGGGGCATTTGCTGGGCGCGGCCGGGGCTATCGAGGCGATCGCCTGTCTGAAGGCTATCACCGAAGGGGTTATTCCGCCGACGATCAACACAGTAAATCTGGACCCGGTTATTCCCGGGGGTTGCAGATCCTGCTGGGGACTGCGGAGAATAAGCAGGTGAAGGTGGCGATGAGTAATACCTTTGGGTTCGGGGGCCATAATGGGATAGTTCTGTTCAAAAAAATATAGACGGACACCGTTGGTGTAATTGATCAGGCCCGGACCACGGGTCCGGCGGCCGTAACCGAGCTTGAGCGAAGGTTACGAACAAGGTGGGCAAGGGACGACGCCCGCCGAAGTTCCAATATATTAGAGAATTTGCGCAGGCCGATAGGTTTTATTTATCGGCCGTGCGCGCAAATCTATGGAGCTTGTGTGGGTTTTTGGCCTAACTTTGCCTTCTGTTATGAAAAAGCTCCAAATCGTCATATTAGTAGCCATTGCGATCTCAATAGCCGTGCTGATCAGTTTCATGACTGATCTGACCACGTACGAGACGATCGCTTCCGCGCGTCAGAAGAGCGGGAAGACCGTTACCATCATCGCCCATCTGGACAATAGCCAGCCGATCGAATACAATCCGGCGAAGGATCCCAACTTTGTTAGTTTTCATATCAGCGACACGCTGGGGAACAAGGCCAAAGCTGGTATACCATTTCGAGAAGCCTTACGACCTGGAGAAGGCCGAGCGTATCACACTGAAGGGGAAGATGTCGGGTGACGTGTTCGAAATCTCCCGGAAGGACGGCATTCTCCTTAAATGTCCGTCCAAGTATAAAGACGATCCCAAGGCCGCTGCACAGGCTCTGAGCCAAAATTAATATCCTGACATGGAATACGTAGGTGAACACCTTTTGCCCGGGCATATAGGGCATTTCTTTGCTTTACTTTCTTTTACAGCCGCTCTGGTAGCCACCATCTCTTATTTCAAGGCCACCAATGCGGCGTCGATCGAGGAAGAAAAGAGCTGGAGGAGGATGGCAAGGATAGCTTTTGGCATTGACGTTCTGGCGGCCTATGCAGTACTGGCGACCATTATCTATATCATCAGGGCCCGTCTTTTTGAATATAATTTTGCGTGGGAGCATTCGAGCAAGGCGCTTTCCGCTCAATACCTGCTGGCCTGTATCTGGGAGGCCCAGGAGGGAAGTTTTTTGCTGTGGAATCTGTGGGTATGTGTTCTCGGGCTGATCCTGATGCGGAAGGCCGGCAAGTGGGAGAACCCGGTGATGACCGTTATGAGCTTTACGCAGCTGTGTATTGCGACGATGTTCATGGGATTGTATATGTTCGGGAATAAGGTGGGTTTTAATCCCTTTATTCTTGTTCGTCAAACGGAGATGGGTATGCGGGCGCCGATATTCAGCCGTCCGGATTACCTGAGCTTCCCGCAGATGCAGGACGGTCAGGGGCTGAATGCGCTGTTGCAGAACTACTGGATGGTGATCCATCCGCCGATACTGTTCCTTGGCTTTTCGTCGACGGTGGTGCCTTTTGCCTATTCGATCGCTGGGTTGTGGAAGAAACAATATGGCGACTGGACGCGTGTGGCGCTGCCCCTGGACCCTTTTCTCCGCCTGCGTGCTGGGGACCGGCATCATGATGGGGGCGGCCTGGGCCTATGAGGCGCTGAGCTTTAGCGGCTACTGGAACTGGGACCCGGTGGAGAATGCGTCGCTGGTGCCGTGGCTGGTGCTGGTGGCGGGTCTGCATACGCAGGTAGTCTATAATGCTACAGGGCATTCGCTGAGGGCCACTCATTTCTTTTTTATAACGCAGTTCATGCTGGTGCTGTACGAGACCTTCCTGACGAGGAGCGGTATACTTGGGGACCTTTCGGTACACGCTTTTGTGGAATCGGGGATGAATGTGCAGCTGGGGTTGTTCGTGCTGGTGTTCCTGTTTCCCGCTTATGGGCTGTTTATCTCGAGGTATAAAAAAATACCGGCTATCGTCAAGGAGGAGTCTACGGATAGCCGTGAGTTCTGGATGTTCATCGGGTCGCTGGTTTTGTTCCTGTCGGCGATGTTCATCATCATTTCGACTTCGCTGCCGATCTACAATCTGCTGATGAGCAAAAAGGTGAGCACGGGGGATGACCCTACGTTCGCTTACAACCGGATAGAGATATTTATCGCGATACTGCTGGGGATATTTACCGCTTTTGCTCAGTTCCTGAAATACAAGGGGTACGACGCGGGATCATTTCCTTCGGAAGATCGGTCTGCCTACGGCGGTGGCGCTGGTGGTTTCGGTCCTGATCAGTGTATTTGGCGGGATCCACTACGACAAATATGGCGCTGGTTTTCTGGCTGCGATACATCTGGCGATGTTTGCCGGCGTATATGCGGTCGTGGCCAATGCGGCCTATATCTGGACCGGCTTTCACGGCAAGCTGAAGGCGGCGGGTTCGGCTGTGGCGCATGTAGGTTTCGGGCTGGTTTTGGTGGGAATTTTGCTTTCCTCCGCGAAGAAGCAGGTATTGTCGATCAATACGACTGGCATTAATATTCCTTTTGCCCCCGAGACGAAGCAGGATCCGATGGAGAACCTGACGCTGCTGAAGGGCATGCGGACGGATATGGGCAAATACTGGGCGACCTATGTGCGGAATGACTCTGTCGGCAACCGCAACCAGAATACCTATTACCAGGTGCATTTCGAGAAGAAAGACAGTTCGGAGCAGTTCGATCTGTATCCTTATTTTATCAGGAACACCAAGGGAATGGAGGGTGGCTCGCCGAATCCGGACAACAAGCACTACTGGAACAGGGATGTTTTTACTTATATCAATGCGTACAGCCGGGATGATATTGCGGATACGGCGGCGTTCAGGCCGACGGTGATGGCGCTTAAGGATACGGTCTTTTATTCCAAGGGTTTTGCGATACTGGACTCGATCGTTGTCAATCCGAATAACGGGAAGTATCATTTCGGGCCTGGGGATACGGCGCTGATGGCGAAGGTGGTGGTGATATCGCAGGACAGTACGCGGCATGTGGCGTATCCGGTGTTTTATCTGAAGAATAGTGCCCCGCAGTATTTGAACGATACCGTTTTTCTGCAGGACCTGGCGTTCCGGTTCAATCGTGTGGCGGCGGACCGGAAGATCGAGCTGGGGGTGAAGGAGTCGTCGAATATGGTGCCTTTTATAGCTTTGAAGGTGGTGGAGTTTCCGCATATCAACGTGTTGTGGATCGGGACGATCATCATGATCATTGGATTTTTGATGAGTATGGTGTGGAGGAGGAGGCAGGGGAAGTTGAATAAGGCTGCGTAGGGGCGGGTGATCCCGGTAGTGTTTTGGGGCGGGCGTTTGGCCGCGCCGCGGCGGTGGCCGCGTAGGAGCCTGACTCCGTGAGGGTTAGGCCTTTTCCTGGTCCCGACGCGGGGAGTGGAAATTTGTTAAAACTGGGTTACCTCAACCCGGGGGCTGTATTAATTAGAAAGGTTTTTTTACCTTGTAGACCGTATGCCCTTATTTTTACGTAAATATTTGACTGTCATTGTGTTATCTTGTCTGTGCGTTGGGGCATACGCGCAGGTGGCGGACACGTCTGCCATTCCCGATAATATTCCGCGGCCGGAGCTGGGGCCGAACGATACGATCCCGGTGCCTGCGAAGGTCTATAATGGGGAACTGGTGCCTGCTCATACGGAAGAGTATACCTGGGTACATGCGCCGATGCCGCCCGCTATGCGGCGTCGGTATGAGGAGTGGACGAGGCTGCGTAATGCGGTGTATGTCTGTTATCCGTATGCGAGGAAGGCGGGGATCATCGTGAACGATATCAATTCGAAGCTGGCGTTGCTGAATTCGGATGGGGATCGAAAAGCGTATATACAGAGCCGGGAGAAGGAGTTGAAGAAAGAGTTTACGGCGCCGCTGGAGCAGTTGTCGATCTATCAGGGGAAGATCCTGATGAAGCTGATCAACCGGCAGACGGGGAATAACTGTTACAATATCATCAAAGAGTATAAGGGTGGGTTTACCGCCAGGTTTTACCAGACTGTGGCTTTCTTCTTCAGCAGCAGTCTCAAGCAGCCTTATGACCCGAAGGGTGATGATCAGGCGATCGAGGTGATTGTGGAGGAGGTGGAGAGGATGTATCATGGTTAGGGGCGCCGCGGGGAGTGTTCCCCGGGTGGATGGGTGTGTGAACCATGGGAACCGCGGTTGCAGCGCGGAGAATTCCGCAAAAGAAAAAGCCACTGAAAAGTGGCTCCTTAATCCAGGAATTAAGTAGGATCCGGGTTTGAGGATGGTGGGTTTAGGCGGGTGGGTGAAGAGGGTTAGGGGTTTCACATAGCCGGGTTTTCCTACAGGATATAATATTTTTTGGCGGTGGACTTTGCTTCGGTGTGGAGGGGGGTCTCGCTGATCATTTGTTTGAGGTCGCGCTCGATGGTGAAGCAGATGGCCGTCATGGGGGTATCGGTGGGTTTGTTTTCGAAGGGGTCCTGGAGGTGGATGGCCATCTTTTCGATCAGGAAGAAGACGGCGGAGATCGCGATGACGACGGGAACGGACATGAAGCCGAAGAAGTCGACGACGGCGAAGGGGAGGAGGAGGAAGAAGAACAGAAGGGAGAAATGGATATACAGGCTATAGGTGGCCGGGAATATCGTGTTCTTGATCCGCTCGCATTTGCCCATGGAGTCGCAGAGTTTGGAGAGGGTACGGTCGAGCTCCACCTGCTGGTAAGTATTGATGAGGCCGTTGTTGACGGCCTTTTGGAGGTCGTGGGCGTGGAGCTCGAGGAAGGCCATGGGGGAGTTGTTGAAGTTCTTTATGAACTGGGTGTCGCCGCGGCTGACGAATTTTTCGATGCCGTAGCCGCTGTCCTGTCCGCGAAGGCTGCGGCTCAGGCTGTAGCACCAGGCTATCTGGCGGCGGATAAAGCGGGAACGGAAGAAGTGGGTCTGCTCCTGGTGAGGGGAGTTGGGACCGTGGTCCGGACCATGGGTTGAACCGTAGTTGGATTCATGGTCGTCGCGGTCGGGGGACTGGATAAATGTATTGATCTGGCGGGCCAGCGAGCGGCTGTCGTTGACGATGGCGCCCCAGATGGTGCGGGCTTCCCACCAGCGGTCGTAGGCCTGGTTGGAGCGGAAGGCCAGCAGAAGGGAGATAACGGTGCCCATGATCATGGGTATGGCCAGCGGAATGGCCAGATGAGTAAAATGAAAGACCTTGTAGAGCACGGCTACCCCGATGGTATAGGCGCTGACGAGGATGAGCTCGGTCTTGATCTTACCAATGATATATTTGAACGGGATATTTTTCTTTAACAGCATATCAGGTGGACATTTTGCGGTGAATGATCAGGAGGCTATTTGAGCCGGATAACCGGGCAGGCATTTTGGGCCGATAATCAGGCAGGCATTTTTGTTTTGTACAATAAGGTGGTCAGTGTTCCGAACTCCGGTGTGCTGGGCTTCTCGACGGATATGATCGGCGTGTGGCATTTATGCAGGATAGGTAGCAACGGCGTGGATTGTGGAAGGCGGTGGCGGTAGGGATGGTCTTCGAGCATATAGATCGATCCGATGCCGCGGGACTCCATATAGTGGCGGAGGTAGAGGCGGGTGTTGCTCCATAGAAATTCGAAGGACAGCGGCTGCAGGCCGGGGGCGTATTTTCTCCGCAGCATCTCGAGGGCTTCGGTGAACTGGCCCGACACCATTTCGTAGGGTTTGCGCTGCTGGATGAACAGGAGGTCGGCGATTCCGGTGGGCATGTGGAGGGTGTGGACGACATAGATATTGATGGGGTGTCCCATATTTTTGCGGCAGATCTCGTGTATGGGATACAATGATGCCAGGGTGAGATCGGTTGGTAATAAAATGTTTTTCATGTCTTTTGGTTTTAGTGCAAGATGGAGCACCGGGGTAAGAAAGCGGTAAGAGGGAGATTGGAGGGAAGTAAAAATTCGGTAAGAAAGTGGAAAGAACCCCGGGGAGGGTGGAATTTGAGGGTGGTTTAGGGGAGGGAGGTGGCCGAAGGGTGACCTGGGCGGTTAGAGCGGGAATTTGACGATCACTTCGGTTCCGACGTTCTCTTTAGAGCTGACGGTTATGCTGCCTTTATAGAGGCGTATGATATTCTGGGCAAGGGGAGGCCGATGCCGTAGCCGAGTGTTTTTTTGACGTTGGAGGCGCGGAAGAAGGGGTCGAAGACGTGTTTGATCTGGCCTTCGGGGATGCCGATGCCGTGGTCGGTGATGATAAAAATGATGTTTGTGCTGCTGGCGGCGATTGCGAAGGTGATGGGATTGCCCGAGCTGTACTTGCATGCGTTGAGGAGGATATTGGAGATCGCGAGTTCGAAGAGCTGGGCATTTCCGTGGAGAGTGAGTTTGTGGCCCGCACCGGTGAGTCGGGCGGCATCGGGGGTGGAGGCTCTTGTCTAGGCGGATCTCGGCCTGGGGGTAGACGTTGTGGGCTACGCCGAGGCTGTTGTAGACGAGCTCGTCGACGTCCACCGGTTCGTAGACGAGGTTCCCGTGGAAACTGGACTGGGCCAGTTCGAGCAGCCCACGGGTAATGGACCGGAGCTTTTCCGCCTCGGCCATGATGATGGCGAGGGCTGCACTGGTATTCTTCGGGTGAGCGTTGCCGGGTGAGGGCGAGGTCGGCCTCGCCGATGATCGCCGTGAGGGGGTGTTGAGCTCGTGGGAGGCGTTGCTGACAAAATTGTTCTGGGTCTCGAATGCCGTCTCGAGGCGGGAGAGCATGTCGTTAAAGGTTGTCGCCAGGACAGAGACCTCGTCCTTCCCTTTTACGTCGAGCCGTTCGTGGAGGGAAGTGATGCTGATGGTGTTGACCCGTCTGGCGATGTTGCGTATGGGATATAGTACCTGACGCGAGAAGAGGAGGCCGATGGTGATGAGGACCAGCACGGAGATGATACCGCCGGTGGTGAGAATATTTTTCAGGTCGGCGAGGAAGTGCTGGGCGTAGCTGTGGACGGCGGTGATGATGATGAGGTATTCGCCCTGCGGCGCCTTGTGGATGATGCCGGCGTAGAACTGGAATTTGTGGCGCCCTGAGGCCTTGCCATTCTGGCGGACGTCGTCGAAAAAAGATGCGCCGATGGTTTCGTATAATGGGGTGGATCGAATCCGGTCGAGGGTATCGGTGCGGATGATGTATTCTTCTTCCTCGGGCAGGCGCTGGAGGTGCTCGCGGCGGAGGGTCTCGTAGACCTGCTGGTTCTGGTCGCTGGCGTCGAAATTGGCGCGGGAGGCAACCACGGCCCTTAGCGTGAGACGGGTATAGAAGTCTTCGAATGCTTTTTCGTTGGCGAAGTACCAGACGGCGGTGCTGAGCAGGATGATGACGGCGAGGCACAGCCCGGTGAACAGCAGGGTGATCTTGAGCTGGATCTTCATGCGGACTCCTCTTTTAAGATATAGCCCATTCCGACGACGGTGTGTATGACGCGCGCGGTACCGGGGCTTTCGAGCTTTTGCGGAGGTAGTTGATATAGACGTCGACGGTCTTGGTATTCAGCTGGAAGTCATAGCCCCAGACCTTTTCGAGGATGTCCATGCGGGAGAGCACCCTGCGCGGGTTGCGCATGAGGTATTCGAGGAGGCGGAATTCGGTTGCGGTCAGCTCGACAATCTGGTCGTTGCGACGGGCATTCTTTTCGTCCAGGTTGAGGGTGATATCGAAGAAGGTGAGGGTAGCGGGACCGGAGTTGGATGAGGGGATATGGCGTCTGAGCAGCGAGCGGACGCGTGCGAGGAGTTCGGCTATCTTGAAGGGTTTGGTGAGGTAGTCGTCCGCGCCGGCGTCGAGTCCGCTGACGATATTGTCTGTAGAGCCGAGGGCGGTAAGCATCAGCACGGGGGTGTTCATGCCGGCTTTCCGGAGCTTGCGGGTGAGTTCGATACCGCTGGCGCCCGGGATCATGACGTCCATGACGATCAGTTCGTATTCGAAACGCTGGATATGGTCCCAGGCCGATTCTCCGTCCATGGCGACGGAGGGCTCATACCGGTCTTCCATCAGCGCTTTTTGAATAACGGAAGCAACGGCCGGCTCGTCTTCCACGATGAGTATGCGTGCTAGAGGCTGCATATTTTGTCTATGAGGCCGGTGGTAGAGAATCCGGGAACGATAGGATTGATCACTACGCGGCCGCCGGCGGCTATGACCTCTTTTGCACCGACGATCTGGTCGATGGTATAGTCGCCGCCTTTTACGAGGACGTCCGGTGATACAGTCGTTATAAGATTGAGGGGGGTATCTTCTTCGAAGAGGATGACGGCGTCGACCATCAGCAGCGAAGCCATGACGGTGGCGCGGGCCTGTTCGTTATTGATGGGTCGCTGGGGGCCTTTCAGGCGACGGGTGGAGGCGTCCGAGTTGAGGCCGACGATGAGGAAGTCGGCTTCGCGGGCGGCGTCGGAGAGGGAGGCGATATGACCCTGGTGCAGGATGTCGAAACACCCGTTGGTGAATGCGATGGTCTTACTAAGAAGGCGCCAGCGCCGGATCTGGTGCTGCAGGCCTGGGAGGTCATATATTTTTTGCGGTATTATTCTCATATACGGGCTCTATTGTGATACGTTTTTTGTTGATCCGTGGCAGCAGGATAAAGCTAACGGAGCCAAAGAGTATAAAGCTGAGGAACTGGCCGAACCAGAGGAGCCAGCCGAGGGCCTGGCCGTAGGGTGTTTCGGGAATGCCGTAGAAGGCGACGGTTTGTGCGACGAGGAGGGCGTAGGCGCCGATGCCGCCGGGGGAGATGATCATGCCGACGCTGCCCATGGCGAGTACGCTCAGTGCGTCGACGATGCCGAGGTGGCTGGTGGCGCTGATGGCGAAGAAGCCGAACCAGGTGCTTAGAAGGTAGAGGCCCCAGATGGCGATGCTGTAGAAGAAGAAGAGGGGTTTGTTCTTCAGGTCTTTTACGCTGGTCAGGCCGTGCCAGATGTTGACGATGATGTTCTTAATCTTTTGTGCGATGCTGATATGGCTGAAGCGGTTGAGGAGCCATTTGCCGATGAGGAAGAGAGCGACGACGATGGCGACCAGGACGATGATCTTTATATAGGATGTCTGGCCCTGGGAGTTGCGGAAGAGGCCCTCGAGCTTGCCGGCGGTCATCTGGTGGATGATGTCGAACTGGAAGATCAGGGTCAGGCCGAAGACGAGGGCGAGGCTGACGAGGTCGAAGGCGCGTTCGGCTACGACGGTGCCGACGAGTTTGTCTGCGGGCACCTTTTCATAGCGGGCGATGACGGTGCATTTTACAACCTCGCCGAGCCGGGCGCCGATGTTGACGAGGTAGCCGATCATCACGGCGAGGAAGCAGTTGAGCCGGGAGGGTTTGTAGCCCATGGGTTCGATGAAGCTGGCGCCAGCGAAGCGCGCGGATCCAATGACTGAGGAGGAGGAAGCCGAGCACGGGGATCAGGAGCCAGTAGTTGGCGCGGTGCAGGGCGTCTTCGAGGCGGGTACGGTCATCCCTGGTCATGCCTTTGAGGCTGAGCCACACAAAAAACGCTGCGAGAGCAGCGAAAAAGAGATATTGTAACAGGACCAGAATTTTTTCTTCATAACTGGTACAAGTTACAGCTTATTTCCTTCTTTCGGAAAAACGATCCAGGGCTTGAAGGTCTTTGCTTTTTCGAATTCCATGTGTGCGTAGGAGATGATGATGACGATATCGCCCACTGCACCCTGCCTTGCAGCGGGGCCGTTGAGGCAGCAGGTGCCTGAGCCGCGTTTGCCTTTTATAAGATAGGTTTCGATGCGGGAGCCGTTGTTGACGTTGACGACCTGGACTTTTTCGTTTTCGATCATGTTCGCAGCGTCCATCAGGTCTTCGTCGAGGGTGAGGCTACCGACGTAGTTGAGGTTGGCTTCAGTGATGGTGGCACGGTGGACTTTGGATTTGAGGATTTCGATGTCCATGGTTTATTTTTTGAGGGCACAAAGTTAGGACAAAAATGTTTGCGGGCTCGTCGCCCAACTGACGTTGGGCTCCTCGCCACCGGGGCCAGGTCTCATAGAATCATATTGTCGATGAGGCGGACTTCGCCCTGGAAGGCGGCGATGAGGGCGACGGTGTTGGGAGAGGGTGGGACGGGTTCGAGGGTTTCGGGGTCGCAGATGGAGATGTAGTCGGTTCGGAACCGGGAAGCGGCGAGGATCTCTTCGGCGGTGGAGAGGGGGGCGCCGGATCTGAGGGCAAGAAGGGCCTGGTAAATGGCCGTGGCGCGCTGGCGTTCGTCGGGGGAGAGGCGGGCGTTGCGGCTGCTCATCGCAAGGCCGTCGGGTTCGCGGACGATTGGGCAGCGGTGGAGGCGGACAGACCAATCCATCAATTGAATAAGGCGCTGGACGATCATACATTGCTGGTAGTCTTTGGAGCCCATGAAGAGGTCGTCGGGGCGGACGAGGTCGAGAAGGCGGCGCATGACCCGGCAGACGCCCCGGAAGTGGCCGGGGCGGTATTTGCCTTCGAGGATGGTTTCGAGGCGGCCGAGGTCATACCTTTCGAGGTTGGTGGTGCCGTTGGGATACATCTCGCCGACCTCGGGAAGGAAAAGGGCGTCGACGCCGGCGGCTTCGAGCAGGGCGATATCTTTTTCGATGGTGATCGGATATTTTTGATAGTCCTTCGGGTCGTTGAACTGAGTTGGGTTGACGAAGACGGAACAAACGGTGATTCCGGCCGATCTTTTTGATATATCTATAAGTGATATATGACCCTCGTGGAGGGCTCCCATAGTGGGTACGAAACCGATAGTGTCATTCGAATTCCTTGTCTGGTCCAACCACCGGTGCAGGTCACCGGTTTTTTTAAATAAAATCATTTTTTTAGGGATTTAAGCGTCCAAAACGGCCTACAGCGCCGATTTTACAATAAAAATTGTACCTTTGCAAACTATTTCATTGAGTTTCTTTAAGGTCTGGTCTCAACAATTATTGTAAAATAATGCTACAAAAAAAGCGAATTTTATTTATTGCCAACGAAATGTCGCCCTATTTAGAGCTGACGGAATTTGCAGAGATCGTTAATAAGCTGGCAATTAAATCAAATGACAATGGTTTTGAAGTGCGTTGTATTATGCCCCGGTTTGGTGTGGTGAATGAGAGGAGGCATCGTCTTCACGAGGTGGTTCGGCTTTCGGGTATCAACGTCTCGGTTGACAACGATGATTATCCATTACAGATCAAAGTAGCATCTCTCCCCAATGCGCGTCTTCAGGTATATTTTCTGGACAACGAGGACCTCTTCAAGCGCAAGTTCATTTTTCACGACGAAGGTGATAAGTGGTTCGAAGACAATGGTTTAAGAACTGTTTTTTATTGCAAAGGGGCGTTGGAGACGGTGAAGAAGTTCGGCTGGCCCCCGGACGTTATCCATTGCAGCGGCTGGATGACGGGGCTGATCCCTTTATATCTTAAGACTGTATATAAGAAGGAGCCGGTGTTTGCTCACAGCAAGTGTGTGTTCACGATCGGGCAGAATACATTCAAGGAAAAGCTGGGGCCGGATTTTCTGAAGACGGCCAATATTCACGCCACTATGAAGGATAAGGATCTCGAGCCTTATAAGGACGCCAGCAACAGCGCCCTGTTCCGCGGCGGAGCCACTTATGCCGATGCGATCACCTTTGGCGCCGAAAAGGTCGATAAGAAACTGGTTGAAGAGTTCGGAAAGATCAGGGGCAAGAAGGTGCTTTCCTTCAACGCGGAGTCGGATTTAACAGATTATTTGCAGTTGTATACTGATCTGAGTAAATGATTTATATTTGCGGCGAATCTTTGCGTTGCGATCAGCCAAGAATGCGTCGCCAACCCATTACATTAATTAAATCTTTAAAACACAATGCCTTATTTATTCACGAGCGAAAGCGTTTCTGAAGGACATCCGGATAAAGTCGCAGACCAGATATCGGATGCGTTGATCGATCATTTCCTTGCATTTGACCCTCAGTCCAAAGTTGCCTGTGAGACGCTCGTGACCACGGGGCAGGTCGTTCTGGCCGGCGAAGTAAAGTCGAAGGCTTATCTGGACGTACAGGATATTGCCCGTGAGGTTATCCGTAAGATCGGCTATACGAAGAGCGAATATATGTTCGAGGCTAATTCCTGCGGGATCTTTTCTGCTATTCACGAACAGTCTTCCGATATCAACCAGGGCGTCGACAAGAAGAAGAAAGAAGAGCAGGGCGCTGGTGATCAGGGGATGATGTTCGGCTATGCGAGCAACGAAACCGAAGACTATATGCCTCTGGCGCTGGATCTGGCTCACAAGATCCTGCTGGAACTGGCGGCGCTGCGTCGCGAGAACAAGGCGATCAAGTATCTGCGTCCTGACGCCAAGAGCCAGGTGACGCTGGAATACGACGACCATAACAAGCCGGTTCGTATCGACGCGATCGTTGTCAGCACGCAGCACGACGATTTCGATACGGAGTCGAAGATGCAGGCCAAGATCAAGGAAGATATCATCAATATCCTGATCCCCCGCGTGAAGTCCAAGTATAAGAAATACGCCAAACTGTTCAACGATAAGATCAAGTATCATATCAACCCCACGGGTAAATTCGTGATCGGTGGTCCTCATGGCGACACGGGTCTGACCGGCCGTAAGATCATCGTAGATACGTATGGTGGCAAGGGCGCTCACGGTGGTGGTGCGTTCTCCGGTAAAGATCCTTCCAAGGTAGACCGTTCTGCTGCTTACGCTACGCGTCATATCGCCAAGAACCTGGTTGCTGCGGGTGTAGCCGACGAAGTTCTGGTCCAGGTGTCCTATGCTATCGGCGTGGCTCAGCCTACCAGCATCAACGTCAATACCTATGGTACGGCGAAGGTGAAGCTGACCGATGGTCAGATCGCGAAGAAGGTCATGGAACTGTTCGATATGCGTCCTTATTTTATCGAGCAACGCCTGAAGCTGCGCAATCCTATCTACAGCGAAACCGCTGCTTATGGTCAGTATGGGCCGTCAGCCGCAGGTGATCGAGAAGGTGTTCATCGCGCCTGGTGGAAAGGAGCTCAGGAAGAAGGTCGAGCTTTTCACCTGGGAGAAGCTGGACTATGTGCCTAAGGTGAAGAAGGCGTTTAACCTTAAATAGTGTTACGGCTACTATATTAAAAGCTTCCCTGTCGGGAGGCCCCCGGCAAAATTTTTGCCGGACATTGTGAAAAAATCGACCGCGTACTTTCTGTCCAGACGCGGTCGATTTTTTTATTTTTGGGGAATGAACGAAAATCCATGGACGATACTTGGTGAGCGGGCTGTATACGACAACAAGTGGATCCGCGTCACGGAATACGATGTGGTGAATCCCAGCGGAGGCAAGGGTATCTATGGCAAGGTTCATTTCAAGGGACTCGCCATCGGGGTCCTGCCGCTGGACGAGGAAGGGTATACGTGGCTGGTGGGACAGTACCGGTTCACACTCGACCAGTATAGCTGGGAGATACCCGAAGGAGGGGGAAATCCGGATGAGCCGCCGGTGGAGTCGGCGAAGCGCGAGCTGCGGGAGGAGACGGGGCTGGTGGCGAAGGAGTGGACGCATCTGCTGGATATGCATCTGTCCAATTCCGTCAGTGACGAGAAGGCCATGGTCTATCTGGCGCGGGGGCTGGAGCAGCGGGAGGCGATGCCTGAGGAGACGGAGCAGCTGGTTGTGAAACGGGTGCATTTCGAGGAGGCCTGGCAGATGGTAGAGAGGGGAGAGATAACGGACTCGATGTCTGTTGCGGGTATTCAGCGGGTGAAGTTGTTAGTACTGGGAGGTAAATTATCGATCGGATGAAGAAAAGTCAACTTATAATTGGTCGTCAGCCGGTGATCGAAGCGATCCGGTCGGGCAGGGCTGTCGACAAGATCCTGTTACAACGAAATACCAGCGGTGATGCGGTTGCCGATATCCGGCAGCTGGCGCGCGGATTCAATATCCCGGTGCAGGTGGTGCCCGGGGAGAAACTGAACTCGCTGACGAAGGCCAATCACCAGGGGTAGTGGCGTTTGCGGGGCTGGTGCAGTATATGGATCTGCAGCAGGTGATCGACCATGTGGTGGGATCGGGAAGCGTGCCGTTGTTCGTCATGCTGGACGGGGTGACGGATGTGCGGAATATCGGGGCGATCGCCAGGAGCGCTTTGGTGTGCGGCGCGCAGGCGCTGATCATCCCGGACAAGGGGACGGGGGCGCTGAACGAGGAGGCGATGAAGTCTTCGGCGGGCGCACTCGAAAGGATACAGGTGTGCAGGGTGTCCAGTCTGCTGAAGGCGGTGGACGAGTTGCATCTGAACGGGATAAAGGTATTTACGAGCGAGATGAAGGCGCCGACGCGTGTTTTCGAACTTCCGCTGGGGGAGCCCTGTTGTATAGTGATGGGGAGCGAGGGCCACGGGGTTCAGGCGTATATCAGAAAAGCGGCGGACGAGCATTTTACGATACCCATGGCCGGGGATTTCGATTCGCTGAATGTTAGCGTGGCGGCGGGTATCATTTTGTATGAAGCAATGAAAAATCGTTTATATGGTAAACCTGGTTGAGTGTCCGCGGGATGCTATGCAGGGCTGGCCGCATATTATACCGACGGCGAAGAAGATAGAATATCTGAATTCGTTGTTGCGGGTGGGGTTTGACGTGCTGGATTTCGGAAGTTTTGTTTCGCCGCGTGCGATCCCGCAGATGGCGGATACGGCGGAGGTGCTGAGGGGACTGGATATGCGCAATAGCCGAACCCGTCTACTGGCTATCGTGGCGAATTTCAGGGGAGCGGATATGGCGGCGGGGTATGACTCCGTTGCTTATCTTGGATTTCCCTTCTCGGTCTCGGAGACCTTTCAGCTGCGCAATACGAATAAGACTATCGAGGGTTCGTTCGCGACGGTAGAGGAGATGCAGGAGCTCTGCGCGATGAGGGAGAAGGAGCTGGTCGTGTATCTGTCGATGGGGTTTGGGAATCCTTACGGGGACCCTGGTCGGAGGAGATCGTGTATGAATGGGCGGCGGCGCTGGCTAAATTGGGGGTAAAAACGCTGTCTGTCGCGGACACGGTAGGCCTGGCGACACCGGAGCAGGTATTCTCGGTGACGAGCTATCTGATAAAGGAGCTGCCGCAGTGCACCATTGGCGTGCATCTTCATTCCACACCGCACGGCAGGAAGGCGAAGATCGACGCGGCGCTGGAGGCGGGTTGTCTTCGATTTGACGGCGCGCTGAAGGGTATCGGCGGTTGTCCGATGGCGGGGAACGATCTGGTAGGAAATATGGATACGGAATGGATGATCCGGCATTTCGGGGAGAAGAACTTGTTACCTTCTCTGGATAGCGCTGCGTTAAAGGAAAGTCTGCGTCTCGCGGGCGAAATTTTTGTATAAAGATGGAGTTTCAGGTACCGATAACTATTCCGGCGCTGCCTCAGCCGATCAGCTATGGGGAAAGGCTGCTGCTGACGGGTTCGTGTTTTACGGAGCATATCGGCAACAGCCTGAAGGACTGGAAGTTCGACCTGCTGCAGAACCCGAACGGGATCCTTTTCGACGCGGCGAGTGTGGCGTCGAGTCTGGTCAGCTATATCGAGCCGAAGCTGTATAAAGAGGAGGACCTGGTCTATTTCAACGAGCTGTGGCAGAGCTGGCAGCACCATAGCCGGTTTTCGAATATCGACAAGGAAGAATGTTTAAGGGGGATCAACGCTTCGCAGCAGAGGGCGCACGAGTTCCTGAAGAAGACAGACTGGCTGGTGATTACGCTGGGGAGTGCTTTCTCGTACCGGCTGAAGGACGGGCTGCCTGTCGCCAACTGTCACCGGGCTCCGGCGCAGACGTTCACCAAGCACCTGATGACGATCGAGGAGATCAATGAGGCGCTGGACGGCTGTCTGTACAAGCTACGGTATTTCAAACCAGACCTGAGGGTAATCTTTACCGTTAGTCCGGTGCGTCATATCCGGGATGGGGTGGTGGAGAATAACCGCAGCAATGGCGCGGCTGCTGGAGGCGGTGCATCATCTGGTGGGCAAGTTCGACCGACTTTATTATTTTCCTGCATATGAGCTGGTGATCGACGTGCTGAGGGACTACCGTTTTTATGATATCGATATGGTACACCCGAACTATCCGGCGACGCAGTTTGTGCTGGAGAGGTTTGCGGCGGCTTGTATCGGCGAGGAGTCGCAGCGGTTGATGGAGGAGGTGAAGAAGATCGTGATAGCGAGGAAGCATCGGGCGTTTCAGCCGGAGACGAATGCTCACAGACAGTTTTTAGCAAATTTTAGGGAGAAGACTGCCGAGCTGGCCCGGCAGTATCCTTATCTTGACCTGAAAGAAGAGCTGGAATATTTTAGTGTTAATACAGGCTTAATATAAGCCCACAATTTTTCCGACGGGCTGTGAGTAGCTTTGCGTTACTCAATGTTTTTCCATGAAAAAAGCTCTGGTCGGGGTCCTTACCCCGGTATCCCTTATTTCGGCAAATGCCCAGCCCAAACGTCCTGTTTCTCCTGGAATTATCGATCTGCCTACACTGGAAGCCCGAAGGGTTCAGCTGCCCAATGGGTGGTCGCTGACGCCGGTCGGCACCAGCCTTCCGCTGGGCGATCTGCCGCTGAATATCGCGGTGAGCCGGACGGGGAAGTATGCGGCGATCACCAATAATGGCCAGAGCGTTCAGTCTATTCAGCTGATGGACACCAGGGCCGGTCGGCAGCTGGACAGCGTCGAGATCGGGATTGCGTGGGGCGGGATCGCCTTTACCGCTGACGAAAAATCTTTATACGTCTCGGGCGGGAATGACAACTGGATCATCAAATACTCCATCAAGAATGGCAAGCTGGTGAATGACGACACCATCCGTATGGGTGAGCGGATGTCGGGTAAGGTATCGCCGACGGGGATTGCGATCGATGACCGGCGTCAGCTGCTGTATGTCGTTACAAAGGAGAATAATAGCCTGTATGTTATTGGTCTTCGCGATGGCAAGGTGGTACGCCAGCTGCCGCTGAGCAGCGAAGGGTATACCTGTCTGCTGTCGCCGGACAAAAAAGAATTATATGTCTCCGAGTGGGGGAGCAGGATGATCGCGGTATATAATACCGAATCGAATGTATTTACGGATAGTGTGGCCGTGGGAGATCATCCGAATGATCTTTGTCTTTCCGAGAACGGGCAGTATTTATATGTGGCCAATGCGCTCGACAACAGCGTGTCGGTGGTAGATATCAAGGGCCGTAAGGTGCTGGAGACGCTGAATGCGGCGTTGTATCCGGAGTCCAGGGGTCGGCAGTACGACCAATGGCGTGGCGCTGAGCGCGGACGGGAAGACGCTGTATGTGGCGGATGCGGACAATAACTGTCTGGCTGTTTTCGACGTGCGTAAGCCGGGGGCGAGTGCGTCGCTCGGGTTTATTCCCACGGGCTGGTATCCCAGCTGTGTCAGGGTGATCGGCAAGCAGGTGTTCGTGGCCAATGGCAAAGGGTTTTCTTCCCTGCCGAATCCGCACGGGCCCAATCCGGTGGATGTGCGTCAGCGCGTCTTTCTTCATCAGGGGGATTCGGTCAGGAACAAGAAGATCCGCGAGCAGTATATCGGCGGCGGTCTGCTGATGGGGTCGCTGAGCATGATCCCAGCGCCTTCGGACGAGCAGCTGAAGGTGTATACGCAGGCCGTATATAAGAACACTCCTTATAAGAAGGAGACCGAGCTGGTGAATGTGGGTGGTGAGGCAGGGAATCCTGTACCGGGCAGGGTCGGGGATGTATCGCCGATCAAGCATGTCTTTTATATTATTAAAGAGAACAGGACCTATGACCAGGTGCTGGGGGATATAACGGAGGGCAACGGGGATACGAGTCTGGTGTTGTTCGGGGAGAAGGTCACGCCGAACCAGCACGCGCTGGCGAAGGAGTTCGTGCTGCTGGACAATTTCTATGTGGACGGCGAGGTCAGCGCGGACGGGCATCAGTGGAGCATGGGCGCCTATGCAACGGACTATATGGAGAAGATCTGGCCTTCGGCTTATGGTCATCGCGGGGGCAATTATAGTACGCCGACGGTGCTGGACAGGTCTTATATCTGGGACCAGTGCGCGAAGGCGGGGGTGAGCTACCGGACCTATGGGGAGTTCATCAATAAGGACAAGAATGGTCATGACAAGCCGGCGATACCTGTGCTGGAAGGGCATTTCTGTCCTTATTTCAAGAATATGGACCAGCATATCTTCGACACGGCGAGGGCCTATAAATGGATGCAGGAGTTCGATTCGCTGGTGGCGGTGAATGCGGTACCGGCTTTCCAGGTCGTCAGGTTCGGCAACGACCATACGGAGGGTACGACGCCGGGTAGGCCGACGCCGTTTGCCCATGTCGCGGACAATGATCTTGCGGTGGGTTTGTTCGTGGAGCATTTGTCGAAGAGTCCTATCTGGAAAGAAAGTGTGGTATTTGTCCTGGAGGACGACGCGCAGAACGGTCCGGATCATGTGGACGCGCACCGTAGCCCTGCCTATATGGCCGGTGGATTTGTCAAACGTCGTTATGTCGATCATACCATGTATACGACCTCGTCGGTGCTGCATACGATGGAGCTGATCCTGGGGCTGCAGCCGATGACGCAGTACGATGCGGCGGCGGTGCCGATGTGGAGGAGCTTTATGGGACAGGCCGATCTGACGCCTTTTGTTGCGAAGCAGGAGAGCATCAATCTGCTGGACATCAATCCCAGCAGGGGCAAGCTGGCGGCGATGGCGAAGGGGCTGGATTTCTCGCATGAGGATGCGCAGCCCGACTGGGTGATGAATGCGATGTTGTGGAAGGCGGTGAAGGGAGAGAATGCGGTGGTTCCGGCGCCGGTAAGGGCGGCTTTTGTGAAGTCTGAGGTCAAGTCGGTCAAAGGAGGGGATCGGGATGATGACTGAGGGAGACCTTCACGGCGGCTTTTAACCTGTATTATCCCAAGGTATATCATCATTTCCTGAAGCGGACCCGGTCCGCGGCTGTGGCCCGGGAGGTGGCGCAGCTGGCTTTTATCAAGCTGTGGGAGTTTCGCCATACTCTTACCGATACTATCTCACTGGATACTCAGTTGTTCCATATTGCTGCGGGGGTGTTTATCGATTATTTGAGGAGGGAGGGTGTTCAGCGGAGGAAAGTGCTCGAACACAGAGAGGCTCAGCCCGCAGCCGAAGCGGCGCCCGATGGGCTCCTGGAGGCTTCGGATCATTTGTTATCGCTTACGCGCAGTCTCCCGCCTGTGCGTAAGCGCGTTTTTTGCTCAGCCGCGTACAGGGCCATTCCTACAAAGAGATAGCGGAGCTGCTATCCATCTCGCTCAAGACGGTAGAAGACCATATGACGAAGGCCCTGCGTCATATCCGCGGTCTATATTAACTTAATGTTACCGGCAGTGGTAACCCTTTCCCACAAACGTATACATTGGTAGGAGCACAATCTACCTACTGCATGGAAGTTACCAAAAGTCTGATCCGGAAGTTTTTGCCAGCGAATGTGACGAGCAGGAATCTGTCGCCGTGCTGGATTATCTGCAGCAGCATCCGGAGGAGGTGGGTCTCGGTGAATGGGAGGCTGTGGAGCCTGCGTCGGTGGGGCCGGTGCTTCCACCAGGAGGATGTGCTGCGGGAGCTGAGGGGGCAGCTGTTCCCGAGGCCGGTGCGGAGGATGTACTGGCCGGCGGTGGCGGCGGCGGTCGTTCTTCTGGTTGTGAGCGGATGGGTTTTTGGAGTAAGAGCGGGCCGGCGGGAAGTGTCGCTGTAGCGGCGGGTGAGCAGGGAGCTGTGAGCTGGGTGTACAGGACGAATGAAACGGACAGCGTGTCGGCTGCCGTACTGCCCGACGGTTCACGCGTGAAGCTGTATGCGCATTCAGCTCTGCGTTATGCCGATTCTTTCGGGGCGGCGGGCCGGGATAGCTGGCTGGTCGGATCGGCGGAATTCGACGTTGTGAAAGACCGGGTCCATCCTTTTACGGTGCATGGCCGCTGGTTGGCTACTACGGCGCTGGGTACGGTGTTCTCGGTGAACACGCGCGGCAATGAGACGGTGAAGCTGTATTCCGGAAAGGTCGTGGTGATGGGTTTGAACAAGGACGTTTATTTGGTTCCGGGGGAGCAGATAGACTATGACAGCAGGCGGATGGTAGCCAGGGTGAGCCGGTTCGGGAAGCCGGTGTTGAAGGGCGGGAAGGAGGTGATCGCCGATAAGGCGGCTTTAGCTTTCAATAACAGCCCGCTGACGGCTGTTTTCCGGAAGCTGGGGGCGAGATATAATACAAAATTTAGTTACCGGGCATCCGATCTGGCCGGTCTTAATTTTACCGGTGCGGTGGAGAATACAGATTCTTTAGATGTATTCCTTCGATTGCTCGCGGGGATGAATAACCTCGATATTGTCGAACAGCCGGGCGGGTATCGGGTGGTCCGGCGCGGTAATTAGCCACAACCTTTTCCAAACGACTTTAAAATTTTTAACGCGGGGACGCGAAAGGATAATCTTTTGCCTTAAAACAAGTAAACAATGAAAGTCTTTTACACATTCAGTTCGCTGCTATTCTTCGTGTTGCTGAGGGTGGGCGTTGCGGCTCAGTCGCTCACCGGAGTAGTTACCGGTACCATTGCGACAGATAAGGGAGAGCCGCTGCCCGGCGCCAGTATCAGGGCGAGCGACGGGCATTCTCCGGAGAATTTTACAATCCAGTCCAATGATCGGGGGGTATTCGTTTTCCGCGCGCTTACCGCGGGTAAGACCTATAATTTTACGGTTACCCATATAGGGTATACGTCGAAGACCGTCAGGGGTTTTCTTGTCAAGCCCAATGAGAACAATACGCTGCTGGTGCGGCTTTCCGAAGGGGCTAATGACCTCGACCAATTTGTGGTCGTGGGGTATGGCAGTCAGCGGAAGGGTGATCTTACGGGGGCGGTTACGCAGGTGGGTGGCGAGGTCTTTCAGGACAGGCCGTCTCCGAATGTCAGCCGGGGGTTGCAGGGCGTCGTTCCCAACCTCAATATCTTCATGTCGGATGGCAAGCCGACGCGGAACCCCACCTATAATATCCGCGGTCTTACGTCTATCGGCGCGGGCGGTCAGGCATCCGCATTGGTATTGATCGACGGCGTATCGGGTGATCCGAGTCTGCTGAACCCCGACGATATCGAGAGCGTCACTGTGCTGAAAGACGCCGCTTCGGCGGCGATCTATGGCGCGCGCGGAGCGTTCGGCGTAGTGCTGATCAATACGAAGAGTCCGAAGAGGGGAAAGGTGACGATGAATTTCAACAGCAGCTATTCCATCAACCAGAAGACGGTGACGCCGAAGCTGGTGAATGACGGCTATGCCTGGGGTAAGGCCTATGTCGACGCGTACAATGCACCTGGTATGACTACAAGACGCCTCCCAGCACGGTGAACGGCTATTTCCCGAATACGGATGCGGGTTTCGACTCCCTGCTGGCAAGGAAGAACAATCCGTCGCTGCCTCAGGCGGTGGTGGATCCTGCGACGGGGAAATACCTGTATTATGGAAGCACCGACTGGATCAGCCAGCTGTATCGTCAAAATACGCCTGCGACGGACAATTCGCTGAGTATTTCCGGGGAGCAGTCAGAATGCCGATTTTTATATCTCCGGCCGGTATTATGACCAGGGCGGGTATTCCGCTATAGCCCGGATCATTTCAAGCGGATCAACCTGCGTGCGAAGGGTGATATTGTCGTTCGTCCCTGGCTGACGCTGAGTGATAATATCGACTTCAACAACTACAACTATTTCTATCCCGTCAACAACAACAAGACGCCGGTCTGGGCCAATTTCGCGGTAGCCACCAATCCACTGGCTATTCTGCTGAACCCGGACGGCACGCTGACCCCGCAGTCCTATTCTTCGGTGGGGGATTTTTATACGGGTCTCAACAATACTGTCACGAACCAGATCTATTTTCGCAACACCGCCTCCTTCAGCGCGGATATCGTGAAGAATCTGCTGAGCCTGAAGGGGGATTTTACCTATGCCAATACGAACAACACGGTAGACGGCGTCTACCGTCCGGTGACCTACTAGTCAGGGGCCTGGGATGACCGCTACGAATACCAACAATATGCTGACCAGGGCGACGGCGGTGACGCAGTATTATGCGGCGAACCTCTATGCGTCGGCGCACAAGAATTTCGGCGATCATGCCGTGCAACTGCTGGCGGGTCTGAATGTGGAGGACCAGCGGTTCGACAGTACGTATATCCAGCGGGACGGTATCATCGATCCCACGCAGCCGAACCTGAGTTTGCTGAACGGAACGAACTATGTGCTGACGGCGGCGGGCAACGAGTGGTCGATCTTCGGTATCTTTTTTCGGGGCAATTATGCTTATAAGGACAAGTATCTGGTGGAGATCAACGGCAGGTATGACGGGTCGTCGAAGTTCCCCTCCTATTCGAGGTTTGGTTTCTTCCCGTCGATTTCCGCGGGTTGGGTTATTTCGAAGGAGAATTTTATGGACGGGACGGCCGGATGGCTGAACAACCTGAAGCTGCGGGCTTCGGTCGGAAGTCTTGGGAACGGCCAGATCAACCCTTATCTGTTCAATCCTATCATGAGCGTGCGTCAGTCGGGCGGTATCTCGATCAATGGCGGCTTCCCGACGTATACGTCGGCTCCGAATGTCATCCCGACGGGTTTGACCTGGGAGAAGTCCACTACGGTGGATGAAGGGGTGGATGCGAGCTTTCTTCAGAACAGGCTTCGCATCAGTTTTGACTACTATGTCCGGTATTCGACGGGGAATTTCACGGCGGGACAGCCGCTGCCGGCGGTGTTTGGCGCTGCGGTGCCGAACGGGAACAATGCCAATCTGAGGACGTCGGGCTGGGAGTTCTCGCCTTCATGGCATAGCAATATCACGAAGGACCTGAGCTTCTCGGTGGGGCTGGTGCTTTCGGATAATACGTCGGAGATCACGAAGTTCTACAACCCGAGCGGTATCATACCGTATTCAGTTCCCTATTCCCTGACGCCGGCTACCTATTACAAGGGGATGCATCCGGGTGAGATCTGGGGCTTCGTGACGGAGGGGCTGTTCAGGGACCAGCAGGATATCAACAGTCACGCCAACCAGTCCTATTTCACGGTGAGCAATTCGAATGTTATCCTTCCGGGGGATATCAAGTTCAGGGATATCAACAATAAGGGTGTGATCAACAATGGCAAGGGGTACGCTTGCGGATCACGGGGATCTGACGATCATCGGGAATTCGACGCCGCGGTATCTTTTCGGCTTCAATCTGGGCGCGACGTGGAAGGGTATTTCGATCGCCGCGTTCTTCCAGTGGCGTAGGAAAGCAGGACTGGTGGCCTGGTATCGAGAGCTGGCGGTTTCTGGGGGCAGTATAATCGTCCTTACGAGTGGATGCCGGCCTATATGATGAAGGATGTCTGGTCGCCGGAGAAGCCGAATGCCTACTATCCGAGGTACCGCGGTTATGTGGCGCTGAGCGGCACGCGCGAGCTGGCCGTGGTGCAGAGCAGGTATCTGCAGAATGCGGCGTATGTGCGGCTGAAGAATCTGAATGTTTCCTACAGCCTGCCGAAGGCCTGGTGCACGAAGGCGGGTCTGGCGGGTGCGAAGGTTTATTTCACGGGGCAGAATATGTTCACCTTTACGCCGCTGCACCGGTATGCTGCGAACTATGATCCGGAGGTCATCAACGGGTCTGATCCCGAGGTCAACTCGGGCAGTGGTAACGGATACTCTTATCCCATGCTGAAGACGTTCACGGCGGGGATCAATTTAACTTTTTAAAAACGATATATGAAATTCATTAAACCGATCATCATATTGCTGGTTGTTGCGGGTGCGCTGCCAGGATGCAGGAAATACCTTGACAAGGAACCGTTCACCAGTCTGAATCCGGGTTCGGCCTTCAAGACGGTGAGTGATCTGCAGTTGTACACCAATTCCTTTTATGTCTACCAGATGCCGAGCGCAAACACGATGTTCACGGCGGACAACACGTCGGATTATATTTCGGGGAATAATGTGCCGGCGATCATGACGGCGCAGGTGAATGCCAATAATCCTTTAAACGCCAATGCGTGGTCGAGGGCTCCGGCCGCGACGGGTTCCTGGCCGGAGCTGCGAAATATCAACTATTTTCTGCAGAACAATGTCAATCCGGCCATTTCGGACAGTGTTCGGAATATGTATTCGGGTATTGCGCGGTTCTTCAGGGCGTGGTGGTATTACAATATGGTAAAAGAGTTCGGGGATGTTCCCTGGGTGGGGACGGCGCTGGGTACGACCGATTCCTCGATGTATAAGCCGCGTGATCCAAGGACCCTGGTCATGGATTCCGTCGAGGCGGATCTGGACTATGCGATCGCGCATGCGCCTGCGGCCAAGGATGGGGGTGTTCGACCATCACCAAATGGACGGCGCTGGCGCTGAAATCGAGGGTGGGGTTATTCGAAGGCAGCTTCCGGAAATATCATACGGAACTGGGGTTGACGGGTTCGGCGGCTATTTGGTTTCAGAATTCGGTGGATGCGGCTACGGCGCTGATGGCGTCCGGCAACTACAAGCTGCATTCGACGGGCAGCCCTTCACTGGACTACCGGGCGGTCTTTACGACGACGACGGGTCCGTTGTCGGATGAAGTCATTCTCGCCTTTGTATACAGTGACGGTCTGAAGCTGTGGCATAACGCGAACGCTTATTTTACCAGTGCGACGCTGGGGAACAGGACGAGTCCGGTGAAGGCGTTCATCGATACCTATCTGAACAGGGACGGTTCGCGGTTCACCGATGCGCCGAATTTCGATACCATTTCGTTCCCGAACGAGACGGCGAACCGGGACCTGCGGCTGCAGCAGTCGATCCGTTGTAACAGGTACAAGTATTCGACGGGTGTATCTGCGCCACCCGATTACAGCTTTACGTTCACGGGTTATCAGCCGCTGAAGTTCAATGTCGACGATCCTGCGGTCAACACCAATTCGCACAACAGCAATTCCGTTGCTATCTTCCGTTATGCCGAGGTGCTGCTGAATCTGGCGGAGGCGAAGGAAGAGCTGGGGACGCTGACGGGGGCGGACTGGAATAATACGATCGGGGCTCTCCGCAGCCGTGCGGGGATCACGAATACAGCGATGCCGGCTACCGCCGACCCTTATCTGCAGCAGTATTTTTTGAATACAATTTCCGATGCCGTACTTTTAGAGATCAGGCGCGAGCGGGGTGTGGAGCTGATGCTGGAGGGTTTCCGGTGGGATGATATCCGGCGCTGGAAGATGGGGCTGCTGATGAATATGCCGTATAATGGGGTGTATGTGCCTGCTATGAATACACCCTTTGCGATGAATGGGGACGGGGTGTTGAATGTGTCGTTCGTTACGTCGACGCCGGCAACGACGATCAAAGGGGTGTATTATTATGTGATCGACAATAAGACGGTGAAGCTGACGCAGGGGAATTATGGAAATATCGTCTGGTTGGCGAATATACCGAGGGTATGGGATGATAAAATGTATTACGATCCGATACCGGGCAGCGAGATAGTGTTGAATCCTAATCTTAAACAAAATACAGGATGGTAAAATATGGTTTATTGGTAATAGCCGTTGGTTTGGCTATTGGCGCCCGCTCGCAGGTTCGCGGGGCGCAGGATCCGGACAATTTGGTGAAAGTGGAGAAGGGCAGCGGCAATGTGCCGAGGGGGCCGGCGTGGACCTGGACGAATGTGGATTCGGCGTTCGGGGTGCTGCCTGCCGGAGTACATGTGTACAGGACGGAGGATAAGATGGAGGGCAGGTTGTCGGTGGCGTATTATGTCGAAGCGCCGTTGAAAAGTGAGGGTTTGGCGTTTACTACGCAGGTGGGGTATGGGAAGCGGCTGACGCCTATGGAGTATTATAAGCAGGAGGGCGAGCCGTTGGTGGTGATCAATACTTCTTTTTTTCCTTCAGGACTAACGGCAATCTGAATGTGGTGGTGAAGGATGGGAAGCTGGTGGGGTGGAATCAGCCGTCGAGGCATCCAAAGGGGGATTCGTTGTTCACTTATACGACGCGGAGCGCGATGGGTTTCGACAGGTCGGGGAGGGCGGATGTGGCGTGGGTGTTCACGGATACGACGCAGCCGCTGCCTTATGCGTTCGAGGATGGGCCGGTGGTGGCGCATGGCCGGGATTCGGTGCCGACGCTGGCCGGGCTGGGGGACCGGCACTGGAAGAAGTGGAAGATGGAGACGGTTGTCGGCGGCGGGCCGGTGCTGGTGTATGGAGGCAAGATCAGGGTGACGAATGAGGAGGAGGGGTTGTTCCTCCGCGGGGAGAAGGATATCCATCCGCGATCGGCGATCGGGTATACGAAGGATGGCCGGGTGATCGTGCTGGCTGTGCAGGGGCGTACGCCGGGTGTGGCTACGGGGGTGACGCTGGCCGAAGAGGCGAAGGTGCTACTGGATCTGGGGTGTTATGAGGCGTTGAATCTGGACGGAGGAGGGAGCAGTTGTATGCTGGTCAATGGGAAGGAGACGATCAAGCCTTCGGACAAGACGGGGGAGCGGCCGGTGCCGTCTGTTTTTTTGATAAAGAAAAAGTCATAGGTTCCTTGTTATGAATAAGAATAGCAGTTCGTTTTTAACATTGGCGACAGTAGTCTTACTGTTGCCTTTTTTTGTTGGGGGCAGGGGGAAAATGGTTTATTACAGGGGCGGGGGAGACGAGGGGGGCCTGGTGAGGGACAGGGCGAAAGGGTGAAGTTGCCGAATGGGTGGTCGCTATCGCCGGCGGGGAAGAGTTTGCCGCTGGGCGATCTGCCGTTGAATATTGCTGTGAGCGGCAGCGGGAAGTATCTGGCGGTGACCAATAATGGGCAGAGCACACAGACGATACAGTTGTTCGATGTTCGCGCGGGGCGTCAGCTGGATAGTGTGGTTATTCCGAAGTCCTGGTATGGGTTGGCCTTTGGAAGGGATGGGCGTTCGCTGTATGCATCGGGTGGGAATGACAACGTGATCTGGAAATATGGTGTGGGTGGGGGAGGTTGGCGCTGGCGGATAGTTTCCGGCTGGGGGCGCCCTGGCCTGTGAAGATCTCGCCGGCGGGTCTGGCGGTGGATGAGCGGAGGGGGTTGTTGTATGTGGTGACGAAGGAGGATAACGGTCTCTATGTGCTGGATATGGTGAATCATGGGGTGGCGAGGCGGCTGCCGATGAGCGGGGAGGGCTATACCTGTCTCGCTGGCGCCTTCGGGGGAGGAGTTGTATGTGAGCGTGTGGGGTGGGGATAAGGTGATGGTGTATAATACCGGGTCGGGGGTGTTTACGGACAGTATTGCGGTGGGGGATAATCCGAATGAATTGTGTCTTGCAGGGAACGGGAAGTATTTGTATGTCGCGAATGCGAATGATAACAGTGTGTCGGTTATCGATGTACGTGGGAGGAAGGTGGTGGAGGTGCTGAATGCGGCTTTGTATCCGGATGCGCCCAGCGGGTCGACGACCAACGGGCTGGCGTTGAGCCGGGATGGTAAGAAGTTATATATCGCCAATGCGGACAATAACTGTCTGGCGGTCTTTGACGTTAGCCGCGTGGGGGCGAGTGTTTCGCGGGGATTTATTCCGGTGGGCTGGTATCCGACGAGTGTAAAGTGTGTGGGCGGGAAGCTGTATGTGGCCAATGGAAAGGGGTTTAGTTCGTATCCGAATCCCCATGGTCCGAATCCGTATGGAACGGGGCAGAAGGTGTTGCTGCATCAGGGGGATAGTCAGCCGGTGAGTAAGGTTCAGTATATCGGGGGTGGATTGATGATGGGGACCATGAGTATTATTAGCGAACCTTCGGATGCGGAGCTGGCGGAATATACGAAGGCTGTCTATCGCAATACTCCGTATACGAAGGCGGGGAGCTGGTGGCAGACGGTGAGGCGGGGAATCCGGTGCCGCGGAGGGTGGGGGATGTTTCGCCGATAAAGCATGTTCTTTATATTTTGAAGGAGAACAGGACCTATGACCAGGTGCTGGGGGATATGGCGCAGGGCAACGGGGACACGAGTCTGGTGTTGTTTGGTGAGCGGATCACGCCCAACCAGCATGCGCTGGCGAGGGAGTTTGTGCTGCTGGACAATTTTTATGTCGACGGGGAGGTCAGTTCGGACGGGCATAACTGGAGCATGGGCGCCTATGCTACGGATTTTCTGGAGAAGGGGTGGCCGACCTCGTATGGGCGTCGGGGTGGGGCGGAGATATCGTCCGGTTACCGGAAGACGGGGGATAACAAGGGTGGATATATCTGGGATCAGGCGAAGCGGGCGGGGGTGAGCTACCGGACCTATGGCGAGTTTGCGGACAATGGGCGTGCGAATATACCGGTGCTGAGGGATCATTTTGCGACGGGTTTTCACAGTATGGATATGCATGTGTTCGATACGCTGAGAGAAAGGCAGTGGGAGCGGGATTTCGATTCGCTGGTAGCGGCGGGGGCCCTGCCGCAGCTGATGACGATGCGGTTGTCGAACGATCATACGGAGGGTACGGCTGCCGGGCGGCCTACGCCTTTTGCGCATGTGGCGGACAATGATCTGGCGGTGGGGATGCTGATCGCGCATTTGTCGAAGAGCGCGGTATGGAAGGAGACGGTGGTTTTTATTCTGGAGGATGACGCGCAGAACGGTCCGGATCATGTGGATGCGCACCGCAGTACGGCGTATCTGGCGGGGGGCATGGTGAAGAGGGGTTTTGTGGACCATACGATGTATTCTACGTCTTCGGCGCTGAGGACGATGGAGCTGATCCTGGGGATGCCGCCGATGACGCAGTTCGATGCCGCGGCGACGCCGATGTGGCGGTGTTTTGCCTCATCCGTGGATGGGAAGGGGTTTGACTTCCGGTCTGCGAGGGTTGACCTGGGGAGTTGAACCCATCGCGCGGGAAACTGGCTGCGATGGCCAGGGGCTGGATTTTTCGCATGCGGATGACCAGCCGGATGCTGTGATGAATGCGATGTTGTGGAAGTTCGTGAAGGGGGAGGGAGATGAGGCGCCGGCGCCGAGGAGGGCGGGGTTTTTCCGGGGGAGCAAGGGGGTGGCCTGGGATAAATGATCTAAATTTGCGGGCAATTATTGCCTATGGGTTCGCGAAAATATGATACGCAGGCTGCTGCGATACTGAGTTTTTATAAGGGGTTGAAGCCGGATTTTGCCGTTGGGGAGGGAATTGAGATCATGAATCCTTTTGTGGTGCCGGCGACGTGGAAGCTGGCGTCGCAGTTCTACGAAAAATTTTATGGGGATGACAAGCCGCGGGTGTTCATTTTTGGCATTAATCCGGGGAGGCATGGTGCGGGGGTGACCGGGGTGCCGTTCACCGATCCGTTGCTATTGGAGAGGGAGTGTGGGATCGCGAATGATATGAAGAAGAAGACGGAGTTGTCGGGGGAGTTTATTTATAAGATGATACATGGGTATGGCGGGGTTCGTACGTTCTATGGGAAGTATTTTTTTACTTCGATGTCGCCGCTGGGGTTTACGAAGCATGGGAAGAATTTGAATTATTATGATGATAAGGCGCTGATGCGCGATTTTGAGCCTTTTATGCTGAAGTGTATTCGGAAGCAGCTGGAGACGATGCCGACGTATTCTACGTGTTTTTGTTTGGGGGAGGGGACGAATTATAAGTTTTTCAGCAAGGTGAATGAGCAGCACGGGTTTTTTAAGGAGATCATACCGTTGCCGCATCCGAGGTGGGTGATGCAGTATCGTCGTCCACGGGTGGGCGAGTATGTGGATTTGTATTTGGAGCGGCTTTCGCGGGTTTAGTGGTGAGCTTTTGTGCGGCGGCTAGTGGATCCGGTCGCCGCGGACTTCGGTGGAGGCCATGAGTTGGAATTCGAAGTCGAGCCATTCTTTCCATCGCTGGCGGACTGTGGGTTTGTCGATATAGTGTTCGGCGAGTTCGATGAAGAGGTGGTAGTGTCCGGCTTCGCTTTCCATGAAGCGGCGGTAGAAGTTGCGGAGGTAGGGGTCCTGGAGGCCTTCGCTGAGGCGTTTGAAGCGTTCGCAGCTGCGGGCTTCGATGAGGGCGAAGATGAGCAGTTTGTCGAGGAACCGTTGGTCGGGGTTGCCGCCTTTCTCCTGGAATTCGAGGAGGCGGTTGACGTAGATGTCTTTTCGTTGCGGGCCGAGTTTGAGCCCGCGTTTATTGAGTTCCGCCAGTACAAGGCGGAAGTGACCCCATTCTTCGGTTACGATGGGGGATAGTTCCATGACGAGTCGTTCTTTTGCGCTGTAGCGCTGGATCAGGGAGATGCAGCTGGTGGCGGCTTTTTGTTCGCACCAGGCGTGGTCGGTGAGGATGGCTTCGAGGGATATGGTGGCCAGGTCGACCCAGCGCGGGTCGGTGGGGAGCTGGAGGCCGAGGATGTTTTTTTGTTCTTCCGCTGTATCCATGGGGCAAAGGTAGGAATTGTGTAGGTTTGACGGAAAATTAGGGACATGGAGGATTTTTGGACAGGAAGTTGGAGGAGCGTCGCGCGAATAATGCGCTTCGGCGGTTGCGGCTGCCGGAGGGGATGGTGGATCTTTGTTCCAATGACTATCTGGGGATGGCCACTAACGGATGGATCGAGAAAAATTGGGGGAGGGAGTATGGGCGCATGGGAGTATGGGGTCGAGGCTGCTGGCGGGGAATTACCCGCTGGCGGAGGAGGTGGAAGGGATGCTGGCCGAGTTCCATGCGGCGACGGCGGGGCTTCTTTTCAATTCGGGGTATGACGCCAATCTGGGGATATTGAGTAGTGTGCCGCAGCGGGGCGATACTATATTATACGACGAGCTGAGTCATGCTTCGATAAGGGACGGGATGAGGCTTTCTTTTGCGAGGGCGTTCGGCTTTGCGCATAATGATATTAGTGACCTGGAGCGTAGACTTCGCGGGGTGGATGGTGGGACGGTGTTTGTCGTGACGGAGTCGGTGTTCTCGATGGACGGGGATATGGCGCCGCTGGCTGAGATCGTGGCGCTTTGCCGGCAATATGGGGCGCACCTGATCGTGGACGAGGCGCATGCGACGGGGGTTGTGGGGCCGGCGGGTGCGGGGCTGGTGCAGGAACTGGGGCTTGAGGCGGATTGTTTTGCGCGGGTCCATACCTTTGGAAAGGCGGTAGGTTGTCATGGCGCGGTGGTGCTTGGGAGTGAGCGGCTGAAGAGTTATCTGGTGAATTTTTCGCGGTCCTTTATTTATACTACGGCATTGCCGCCTGTTGCGGCGAGGGCAATCGCGGTGGCTTATGGGCTGCTTCCCCGTATGGATGTGCAGCGGGAGCGGCTGCAGGGGCTGGTGGAGCGGTTCAGGTCCGCGTCTCTGCCTTACGGGAGGGTAGACAGTGTAACGCCGATACAAGCTGGTGATCATTCCGGGGAATGACGCCGTGAAGCGGGTTGCGGGGGTGTTGCAGGTGGCCGGACTGGATGTGCGGCCGATACTGTCGCCAACTGTGCCTGCGGGGAGCGAGCGGCTGAGGATCGTGCTCCACGCGTTCAATACGGAGGAGGAGATCAATAAAATAAGCCGGCTCATCACTGAGACCGGCCTATCATCTACCTGAACCACCTGAACTAACATTAAACAAGATTTAACCAGGTTGAAAGAGTACGACTACAAGGGTATGTTGTATAACGGTACAAAGGTCCGGAGCCAGGGGTTCCCGGACAATACCATTTTGTGGTAAATTTTGGAGGAGAAAGGTGGTAAATCCCGGAGCGGGGGAGAGAATGGTAAATTTTAGTACATTTGGTCGAAACGACCGGTATGAGAATAGTTCCTTTTCTTATCTCTCTCTTTCTGACTGCCGGACTTATCTTTTGTCTCAACCGCCAATGGGATCTGGGTAACGATAAGAAGACTCCTGTTCTGGGGAGCTTTCTCAGTCCCCAGCATGGGTTCTGGCAGAATGCGGAGCCCGTGGGGAGTGATTTTAACGGGACGGTGCATTTGCCGGGGCTGGAGGGCAAGGGGGAGGTCTATTTCGATGAATACCTGGTGCCGCATGTTTATGCCAAAAGCGAGGCAGATGCTTGTTATATACAGGGCTATCTGCACGCGAAGTTCAGGCTATGGCAGATGGAGTTCCAGACCTTTGCCGCGGCGGGAAGGTTGAGTGAGGTGCTGGGTGCGGGAAAGGACGAAGTCTATATCAAATACGACCGGTCGATGCGGAGGCTTGGGATGGTGGAAGCGGCGAAGGCCGAGCTGGCGGAGATCGAAAAGGACAGCGTATCCAAAAAAGATTGTGACGCGTATACAGCCGGGGTGAATGCCTGGATCGGTCAGCTGAAGGAAGGTGACCTGCCGCTGGAGTACAAGCTGCTCAACTATAAGCCCGAGCCCTGGAACAATCTCAAGATCGCGCTTTTTATAAAGGATATGGCCTATGAAGCTGGCGGGTGGTGACAATGATTTCGAGATGACGAACGCCAAGAGCTATTTCAGCAGGGAGGATATGGCCAAGCTGTATCCGTCCATCCAGGACAGCCTGGATCCTATCATCCCGAAAGGGACGAAATTCCTCACCCCTTCTTTTTTGCCGAAGGCTCCGGCGGGCGCCGACTCATTGTATTTCAACAATCCGGTGACGGTCACGGACAGGGAGATGGGGTCGGAGAAGAGCAACGGCAGCAATAACTGGGCAGTCAGCGGGACGAAGACGATCAGCCATGCGCCGATACTCTGTAACGATCCGCACCTCAACACCACGATGCCATCGATCTGGTATCAGATGCAGATACATACGCCGGGCTATAATGTATACGGGGTAAGTTTTCCCGGGGCGCCGTTTGTCATCATCGGATTTAATGACGACTGTGCGTGGGGTATCACCAATGCGGGCCGGGACGTGCGGGATTATTACAGCATACGGTTCAAGGACGAGACGCGCAGGGAGTACTGGTTCAACAAGGAGTGGAAGGCGGCGGAGATGCGTGTCGATACGATCCTGATAAGGGGAAAGCAGCCTTATTACGATACGGTGATGACGACGGTGTTCGGTCCGGTGATGTTTGACGAGAGTTTCACGGGCTTTTCTGATGTCGCGAGCAGCCGTAGCTATGCGGTGCGATGGAAGGCGGCCGATCCGTCCAACGAGATGGCTACATTCAGCAGATTCCAGTCGATCCGCAACTACGACGACTATAAGCAGGCGCTTCTGACCTTCAAGTGTCCGGGTCAGAATTTTGTTTTTGCGGATAAGTCGGGTGTGGTGGCGATGAGGCAGGAAGGGGAGTTCCCGGCCAGCTGGAAGGGACAGGGGCTGTATGTGATGCCTGGCGAGGACAGCAGTTATCTGTGGCAGCGGAGTATCCCTAGGGAGGAGAATCCGTATATGTTCGCCGACTCGGCCAACCGGGGTTTTGTCAGCAGCGCCAACCAGGAGCCGGTGGATTCCACCTATCCCTACTATCTGGGAAGCGATTTTCCGATCTACCGGGGGCTGATCATCAACCGGCTGCTGAACAATATGAATTCGATCACGCCGGCGGATATGATGAAGATGCAGACGAATACCTACGATGTCTTTGCGGAGATGGCGAGGCCGTTGCTGCTGAAGTATATCGACCGGGGGCAGCTGAATGACAAGGCGACGGGTTATCTGAATACGGTGCGGCAGTGGAATCTTTATAACAATCCGCTGGAGGAAGGGCCGGTCATTTTCAATTACTGGTGGAACCAGCTCTATAAAAATATTCTGGACGACGAATTTTCGAAGGCTTCGGTATCGATGACGCGTCCGCAGGAGAGTACGGTAGTGGAGGCGCTGATCAAAGATTCCGCCTGGTCCTTTGTGGACAATGTGAATACGCCGCAGAAGGAGGGGCTGACGCAGGAGGTGACGGATGCTTTTCTAAAGATCATCCCGCAATTGCGGCAGGACGAGCAGAACGACCGGATCACCTGGGCGAAGAACAAGGATACCTGGGTCAGGCATCTGCTGCGGATCCCGCAGCTGAGCCGCGAGCATCTGCCGATCGGCGGGGGCGAGGTGTATCAATGCGGCGAAACAGTTTCACGGGCCTAGCTGGCGTATGATCGTGCATCTGACGAACAAGACGGAGGCTTATGGCGTCTATCCGGGGGGCCAGAGCGGCAATCCGGGCAGTCCGTACTACGATAATTTTGTCGACTACTGGGCGACGGGGCGGTACTATCCTCTTTGGGTGATGGGGCCGGAGGAGGTGAGGGACCAGCGGGTAAAATGGGTCATGCATTTTGAATAAATAAAAATATTATGGCGAAACTGATCGTCTCGATTCTTCTGACAGCCCTGCTGTCCTTTGTCTGCGGGCTTTTCCTTCCCTGGTGGAGTTTTGCGCTTGCCGCGTTTGTAGTGGCTCTGCTGATCCCGCAGCGGCCGTTGTTCGCGTTCTTTTCCGGATTTATCGCTTTGCTGCTGTTGTGGGGCGGTCTGGCGGTGGCTATCGATCTGCCGAATCAGAGTATTCTGTCGGCGAAAGTTGCGGCTATCCTTCCGTTGGGTGGATCGACGTATCTGCTGATCTTTGTGACAGGGTTTGTGGGTGCGCTGGTTGGTGGGGGAGCGGCGATTACGGGGGCCTTTCTGAAGCCTGTGCGGCCCGAATAATCTTTTTCCATGTCAAGGTTTGCTATCCTATTATTGGTGGGTTGTTTTGTATGGGTTGGTGTCCGCGCGACTCCGGTGACGGGGGTGGTGAAAGACGACAAGGGGAACCCGTTGCCCTATGCGTCGGTTTGGGTGAAGGGAGGGACGCGCGGCGTCACAGCCAATTCCGCGGGGCGTTATTCCATCGATCTTAGTCCGGGTAGTCATGTGCTGGTCTGTCAGTATGTGGGGTATGGGCGGCAGGAGGTGACTGTCGTCGTTGGGGCCGGGGCGTTGACGGTGGATTTCGGGCTTAGTCCGCAGCAGCTGTCCATGGCCGAGGTGGTGGTGCGACCGGGGGGTGAGGACCCGGCCTATGCGATCATCCGGCAGGCGATCCGTCGCCGGAAAGACTATGCGGATCCGCTGGACTCCTTTACCGTCGAGGCCTATATCAAGACGCTGATCAAGCTGCGCAAGCTGCCCAAGCGATTGCTCGGGCAGAAGATCGAGGAGAAGGACAAGCGGGAGATGGGGGTAGACTCGAACGGGAAGGGCATCATCTATCTGTCGGAGAACCTAACGAAGGTGGCATACAAGCGGCCTGACCGACTGAAGCTGGAGGTGTTGTCCGGGAGAGAGAGCGGTTCCAACGGGTACGGTTTTTCGTTTCCCATCTTTATCAATTTCTACAAGAATAATGTGACTGTCCTGTCGGACCGGCTGAATCCGAGGGGATTTGTTTCGCCGATCGCCGATGGGGCGTTGAACTATTACCGATATAAGTATCAGGGTTCGTTCTTCGAGGACGGGAAGGAGGTGAACAGAATTCAGGTGATGCCGAAGAGGAAGTATGAACCGCTGTTCTCGGGAACGATCGAGATCACGGATGGGGACTGGAGGATACACGGGCTGGATCTGCTATTGGTAAGGGAGTCGCAGCTGGAGTTGATGGATACGCTGCAGATAAAGCAGATACACGCGCCGGTGGGTTCCGCGGGGGATGGGGGGAGTGTCGCCGGCCGGGGAGGGGATAGGTCCGCGAAGGATGGGGGTGGAGGCTCTGGTCGGGGGAGCGGCGCCTGGCAGGTGAAGAACCAGGTGGTGTATTTTACGTTCAATCTTTTTGGGATCGACGCGGTGGGGAATTTTGTGGATGTATATAACAACTATGACGTGGCGCCGAAGCTGGAGGAAGAAGTTTTTTGACCGGGTGCTGATGAAGTATGATACGGCGGTGAATAAGAAAACAAAAGCGTATTGGGATTCTATCCGTCCGGTGCCGCTGGAGCCGGAGGAGAAGGTCAACTATATTATCCGGGACAGCATTTATGCCGCTACGAAGGATTCGGTGAAAAAGGTCGAGGGCCGGTGGCGGTTTACGCATGGTCCGTGGTGGGAGATGGCGGGGTATAACACGGTGGAAGGCATCGACGTGAATGTTTGGGGTACCTTCCGCAAGAGGGTGGGAGGTTCCGTGCTGCGACTGGAGCCGCATGTGCGGTATGGGTTTCATAATACCCGGCTGAATGTCTGGGGGACGCTGAGCTGGAAGGACTGGTGGGTATCGGGTGGCAAGCGGATCAGCCAGTTCAATCCGGAGAATCCTATCCGGGAGACCTGGAACAGCATCTATACGCTGCTGTGGGGAAGGAACTATATGAAGATCTACCAGAACTATTTTGGACAGCTGGGATGGGCGAAGGTGCTGGATAACGGGTTGCGGCTAAGGGTGAGCGGTCTGTATGAGGACAGGCTGCCGCTGGACAATACGACCGACTATACCTGGGCGAAGTCCAGCAATACGAAGTTCACACCAAACTATCCGGTGGAGAAGCTGGGCTCAAATTTCCTCCGGCACCGGGCGGTGGTCACCAATGTCGGAATAACATGGCAGCCGGGGCAGCGGTACGTCGAATTTCCTGAGCGGAAGGTAGCTATCGGGTCGAGGTATCCGGTGTTCTCGCTGAGTTATCAGAAGGGTTGGAGTGGGGTGTTGGGGAGTGACGTGAATTTCGACAAGTGGCGGTTCTCGGTGAGCGACGATATGAATTTCCGGCTGGCGGGCAGGCTCAGCTACCGGCTGGGAATAGGGGGCTTTTTAAATACTAATTCGGTGCCGATACAGGACTATCAGCATTTCAACGGGAATCAGCTGTTCCTGGCGAGTGAATACCTGAACAGCTTTCAGCTGGCGCCCTATTATGCGAACAGCACGACGGCCTCCTTTTATGCGACGGGGCATGCGGAGCACCATTTCAACGGATTTCTGACCAATAAGATCCCGCCTTTCAGGCAGCTGAATATCTTTTTGGTGGGTGGGGCGAATGCGTTCTATGTGAATTCCTCGAATAATTACGTGGAGGTATTCGGGGGCCTGGAGAATATCCTGAAGGTATTCCGGGTGGACGTGGTGAGCTCGTGGATGGCGGGACATTATTATCAGACGGGAGTGCGGCTCGGGCTGGGGGGATTGCTGAGCTGGAAGCAGGTGAGTGGGGGAAGATGACGAATTTTTGTAATTTTGCGCGATTATGGCCGTCTTACACAACCGAGTTTCGAGGAAGGAGTTGAAAGAACGTTTACTGCAGGAGACCGAGCCCCGGACTACCATTTCATTTTACCGTTATCTGGCGATTGCGGATGTGGCCGCATTCCGCGACCGGCTGTATGTGGGTCTTTCCGAGCTAAATGTATTCGGGCGGGTCTATATAGCCGCAGAGGGGATCAATGCGCAGGTCAGCGTACCGGCTTCGAAGTTCGAGGCGCTGGCGGGCTATCTGCGGGGGATTCCCGGGATGGAGGAGCTTCGGTTGAATGTGGCGGTGGAGGATGACGGGAAGAGCTTCTTCGTCCTGAAGGTCAAGATCAGGGCCAAGATCGTGGCGGATGGCATCGATGACCCGTCCTTCGACATGGGGCGGAAGGGAAAGTATGTGGATGCGGAGGATTTCAACCGGCTGACGAATGACCCGGCGACCATCGTGGTGGATATGCGAAATCACTATGAGTATGAGGTGGGTCATTTCGAAAATGCCCTGGAGGTGCCTTCGGATACCTTCCGGGAGCAGCTGCCGATGTCTGCCGATCTGCTGAAGGACAAGAAGGACGCCAATATCATCATGTATTGTACGGGGGGATCCGGTGCGAGAAGGCGAGTGCCTATCTGCTGCACCAGGGTTTTTCGAATGTATTCCACCTGGAAGGGGGATCATCAACTATGCTAATGTAGTCAGAGAGAAAGGGTTGGAGAATAAATTCCTCGGAAAGAACTTCGTTTTCGACGATCGTCTGGGAGAGCGGATCGGGGGAGAGATCATCGCGCACTGTCACCAGTGCGGGAAGCCGGCGGATACGCATACCAACTGCCGGAATGAGGGGTGTCATCTTTTGTTCATCCAGTGTGAAGCCTGTTCGTCCAAATATGAGGGTTGCTGCAGTCCGGCCTGTCAGGAGACGATCCATTTACCGGAGGAGGAGCAGCTGGTGTTGAGGAAGGGGGTAGAGAAAGGGGTGAAAGTTTTCAATAAATCGCGGGCCCGCCTGCGACCACCGTTGGGGGAATGAGGCCATGAGGGTCGGATGATGTCCCGCGGCGGCGGAACACATGATGAATAGAAAGCATGTGTATGAATTTTTATTTCAGAAAAATCCTGATATATTTGAATCCAACAAAAAGTGTATAACGTACGTTTAACACTTTTTAATTAGTAGCTAAAACGTTTCATCGTTTCGACCGTACCAGCTGAACCCCTTAAAAACTAAACCAGGCTCGGACCATGAATAAGGCTGTGAAAGGTGTTTTCCGTTTCCGTAGTTATATCTGGAATATCGGGTACAAGCCCTCATTGGGCAACTATGAGAAGCGTAAGCTGGGGATTTTCAACGCGATGAACTTTTTGGGGGTGCTGACGGGTATTATCGTTCCGGTCGCGGGCTTGTTGAGCCATCTTTCTTTCCCTCCCATCGCCTGGCTGGTCGCCTGTTCTCCCGCAATTATCAGTCTTCTTGTCTTTTTGATCAATACCTGGCAGCGGTATGAGCTGGCAAGGATATTTTTTCATCCTGTATCCTGCGGTTACTGTGGCCATCTATGCCCTTCGGGTGGACGCTGGGGTGGAGATCTTTTTCCTGTTGTACGGAGTGTTGTCGGTGTTCTTCCTGAACAATATCGTCAATATCATCGTGTCATTCCTGTTGTCGATGACCTGTTATTTCATGGTCTGTACGGTGTGGAAGAACTATGATTTCAGTCTGGAGAGGAACAATATCTATTTTTACGTTTTTAATCATCTGGTGGCGGTGTTCTTTATTTTTTACGGGCTTCTGCTGATAAAGAACGAGAATACGCGGTATCAGGAGCAGACGAGGGACAAGAACTGGCAGTTGCGCCGGAGCAATCTGAAGATCCTGCGGCAGAAGGCGGATATTTCTGGCAAGGCGGCGCTGCTGGAGGAGCAGACGCACCAGCTGACCGAGCTGAATACGCTGAAGAACAAGCTATTTTCCGTGATCGCGCATGACCTGAAGGCGCCGTTGTATGCGCTGCGCAATCTTTTCCGGAATGTGCAGCTGTATGACCTGCCGGGGGATGAGATCAAACTGCTGATACCCGAGGTCGTGAGTGAGCTGACCTATACGACGGGGTTGATGGAGAACCTGCTTCAGCGGGCCAAGAGCCAGATGCAGGCGGAGTCGATCAAACCGCAGCTGCTGGATATATCGCGGATCACGCAGGAGGTGCTGCAGTTGCTGCGGCTGCAGGCGGAGGCCAAGCATATTTATATTCAGAGCAAGATCGAGCGGCCGGTGTTCGTGTATGCCGACAAGGACATGATCAATCTGGTTCTGAGGAATCTGTTGTCGAATGCGATCAAGTTCACGCCCGAGGAGGGGTTGATCTTTGTGGAGGCGAGGGAGGAGCGTTCGCATATCGAGGTGCTGGTGCAGGACAATGGAATGGGTATCAGCCAGGAGGGGGTTCAGAGACTAATGGGTGAAAGCTATTATTCGACCCGTGGGACTCTCGGGGAGGCCGGGACGGGGTTGGGGCTGATGCTTTGTAAGGAGTTCCTGTCCCGGAACGGGGGAGGATGAGGATAGAAAGTGAGCCGGGGAAGGGGAGCACGTTTGCGTTTACGCTCCCGAAGGGGGCAACCTGGGGTAGCTGCCGCCGGGAGATGACAACCTGGGTTAGTCCAAGGTTGCCGAGGGCGTATAGTATTCTCTGATAAGTTTCTTCGTCGCTGAGGGGTTGGGGTTTGAATTTTTCGCCGATGACCTGCTCGTACAGTTCGATATAGCGACCGCTGATGGTTTCGATCCAGCCGTCGGACATTTCCGGGACGGTCTGTCCTTCTTTTCCCATAAAATTGTTGGCGATCAGCCATTCCCGTACGAACTCTTTGCTGAGTTGCTGTTGTTTTTCTCCTTTGGCCTGCCGGTCTTCGAAGCCGTTGGCGTAGAAGTAGCGGGAGGAGTCGGGGGTGTGGATCTCGTCCATGAGATAAATGGTATCCCCTATCTTTCCGAACTCATATTTGGTATCTACGAGTATCAGGCCGCGTTTGGCGGCGAGTTCGCGTCCCCTTTCGAAGAGGGCGAGGGTGTATTTCTCCAGTTGCGCATAGTCGTCGGCGCCCACGAGGCCGCGGCGGATGATCTCTTCGCGGGAGATGTCCTCGTCGTGTCCCACTTCCGCCTTGGTGGAGGGGGTGATGATGGGGGAGGGGAAGTAGTCGTTCTCCTTCATGCCCTCGGGGAGGGCTACGCCGCAGAGTTCGCGTTTCCCCGAATTATAGGTGCGCCAGGCGTGGCCGGTCAGGTTGCCTCTTACCACCATCTCTACCCGAAAAGGGATACATTTCTGTCCGATGGCGACGTTGGGGGCGGGTGTTTCGGCCAGCCAGTTGGGGCAGATGTCGCGGGTAGCCTTGAGCATATAGGCGGCGATCTGGTTCAGGACCTGGCCCTTGTAGGGGATCGGGCGCGGCAGGATGACGTCGAAGGCCGAGATACGGTCGGATGCGATCATCACGAGCCATTTGTCGGAGATGGTATAAACGTCTCTGACCTTACCGCGGTAGAAATTTGTTTGATGGGGAAACTGGAGAGTCTTCATTTCGCAAAATTAAATTATGAGGACAACATTACAATGTGTATTTTAGTAAAGCCGGAGGTTCCATCTCTGGCCCGTAACACGCTTATCAACGAAAACTTGCGCAATGAGAAAAAATTCAATCGGGGCAGTAGCGCCGCTGTTGTCCGTCCTGTTCGTGCTTTTTTCTTTGTCCGCCTCCCCTCAATCCTCCGTAACAATTACCGGTAATGTCAGCAACTCGAACGGAAACGATCGGGTTCCGGCCGTCAGTGTGACGATCAAGGGTTCGTCCGCCGGCACTTTTACCGATGACAGGGGCAATTTCAGGCTTACGACAACGCAGTCGCTGCCGCTGGTGCTGGTGTTCTCTTCGATAGGGTTCGAGTTGCAGGAAGTGTCTGTTTCCAGCGCTTCCCAGCCATTACATATTGTTTTAAAGCCTACTTCCACGCTGGGTACGGAGGTCGTCGTTGCGGCCAGCCGTGTTCCGGAGCGGATCATGGAGTCGCCCGTGTCTGTAGAACGGGTGGGGCAGGGCGCTATCCGGACCTCTCCGGCGCCTGACTATTATGATGTCATCCGCCGAGCTGAAGGGCGTGGATGTGACGTCTTCCAGTCTTACTTTCACGTCCATTACCACCCGGGGGTTTAACGGCAGCGGGAATGCGCGGTTCAACCAGTATGTGGATGGGATGGACAACCAGGCGCCGGGTTTGAATTTCTCGGTTGGTTCCATCGTGGGACTTTCGTCCCTGGATGTAGACAATATGGAGCTGCTTCCCGGCGCTTCGTCCGCGTTGTATGGTTCGGGCGGGATGAACGGGACCCTGCTGATCACGAGCAAGGACCCCTTCAAGTACCAGGGTGTGAGTGCGGAGGTCAAGGTCGGGGGTATGCACCTTGGGTCGAAGGACAAGGATCCGGTGGGCGGCTCGGCTTATTATAATGCGGCTATCCGCTGGGGGCAGAAGGTAAGTGATAATTTCGCTTTTAAGATCGGGGTACAGTATGTCAACGCCAAGGACTGGGCGGGCACGAATTATTCCAATTATACGGGTACGGGCACGGGTTCAAAGAATCACCCGATACCCGGAACGAGGCAGTCCGATCCTAATTATAATGGGGTGAACGTGTATGGCGATGAGACGTCGCTGGACCTGAACAGCGCCAATACGCCTTTTTGAAGGGGGCGGCGCAGGCGATTGCGCTCCAGAATCCTGCGGCAGCGCCGGCGCTGGGAGCGCTGATTGCTTCGGACGGGCAGGGGTCTTTTCTTGTGTCGCGTACGGGTTTTAAAGAAATAGACGTGATCGATCCTGTCACCGAGATCCTGAAGCTGTCGGGGGGCCTGTATTTTAAGTTCAAGCCCAATCTGGAATTGAGTGTGACGGGGAATTACGGAACGGGGAATACGGTATATACGGGCAGTGACCGGTATTCGCTGAAGGACCTGAAGATCGGGCAGTACAAGGTGGAGTTGCGCGCGGACCGCTGGTTCCTGCGGGCGTATACGACGCAGGAGAATTCGGGTCAGGCCTTCAATGCGACGGTGACCTCGCAGCTGGTGAATGAGGCCATCAAGCCGAGCTATAATCCGGCCAATCCGGCGGCCAGCTGGTATCCGCAGTATGCGGGGGCTTATCTGCTGGCGAGGCTGCAGGGAGCCAATGCTGCTACTGCCAATGCTGCTGCGCGCGGGGCGGCGGACAACGGGGCGCCGGCGCCGGGCACGTCCGCGTTCAAGACCATTTTCGACCAGGTGCGTTCGCTGCCGATCCCCAGAGGGGGACTTTTTGTAGACCGGACCAATTTGTATCAGGCGGAGGGTCAGTATAACTTATCAGACTATGTGAAGGTGCTGGATGTCATCGTCGGCGGCAACTGGAGGCTTTATACGCTGAACTCGCAGGGGACCTTGTTTGCGGATAGCGCGGGTCGTATCAATACGAATGAGTATGGCGGGTATGTGCAATTGTCGAAGAAATTGTTTGACGACAAACTGAAGTTGACCGCTTCGGGAAGGTATGACAAGAATGAGAATTTCAAGGGGAAGTTTACGCCGCGTGTTTCGGCGGTGATAACGGTGGCGCCGGATAATTTTATCCGCGCATCATATCAGAACGCCTATCGATTCCCAACGAATCAGAATCAAGCGGATCAACCTGAATATCGGCAGCGGGATCCTGATCGGTGGTTTGCCCTAGCTCGAGGCAGTACTATCATTTCGACACCAATCCGGTGATCAACGCGAATACGGGCAGGCCGCAAACCTTTGGCGAGTACAAGCCGGAAACGGTGAATGCGTACGAGCTGGGTTATAAGGGTCTTTACAATAAGAAGGTGTTGCTGGATGTATATGGCTATTATTCCCGGTACAACGACTTTATCGGGAGGGTGAGTGTGATCCAGTCGAAGTCGGGGAATCCTGCGACGATCAACCCGGCTGACCCGAGCAGCTATCAGGGTTACTCGGTGAGTACGAACAGTACTAATAAGGTGAGCACGTATGGTTTTGGGGCGAGTCTGGAGTTTTTGCTGCCGAACAATTTCTCGCTGGATGTGAATGCTTCATCGGACCATATCCACAATCCGGATTCGACTTTTACTACCTATTTCAATACGCCCAATTTCCGGTTCAATGTTGGGCTGACGAACAGCGGGTTTGGCGGTGGGAAGCGCTGGGGTTTCGGCGTGCAGTTCCGCTGGCAGAACTCATATAATACGGAGAGCGATTTCCGGCAGGGGCCTGTGGGTGCGTTCGGGACTTTAGACGCGCAGGTTAGCTATAAGCTGCTGGATATTCATTCGATGATCAAGCTGGGCGCGACAAATCTGACTAACCACTATTATATAAGCCAGTATGGTAATCCGGCTATTGGCGGCGTTTATTACATAAGCTATGCTTATAATGTTTTTTAGGTTTTTGTGAGTGAATTGAGCCGCCTGCTTCCGCAGGCGGCTTTTTTTTACTGGTTTTCAGTGATGATGGAGACTATTTTGGCGATAAAACGGGAAGAATGATGACTATCGCTGATGAGCGGTGAAATACCGCAGAAAGCTCCCTCGGGGGGCTTTTTTAGGAAAAACCCGCAAGTATTTGCGGGTTTGTGCTGGTTTTCCGTTAATTTAGTCGTACCAGAACTACACAATGCTTAAAAGAGAAAGGCAGGCTTATATCCTGCACCAGGTGAACCTTCACAATAAGGTGCTATCCTCCAGCCTGAGCGAGGAGATCAGCGTGTCGGAGGATACGATACGGCGGGATCTTCAGGAGCTGGCTGATGAGGGGAAGGTCATAAAGGTGCATGGCGGAGCCCTTTCGCAGTCGTTCAATTATATCAACTACCCCTCTTCCAAGGTCTATTCCCATACCAATAAAAGAATTATCGCGCAGAAGGTGATGCCGCTGATAAAGGACGGCATGTTTGTCCTGACCACGGGCGGCACTACGATGATCGAGCTGGCGCGGATACTGCCGCCGCAGCTGAAGGCGACTTTTTATTTCCGGAAGCCTTCCTGTCGTCATGGAATATGTTCACCACCCAAATATCGACGTGATCCTGATCGGGGACAAGGTGTCGAAGAATTCGAAGATCACGGTGGGCGGGGACGCCATTCAGAAGATCAGGCAGTTGAGGGCGGATCTCTGTCTGCTGGGTGTGAACGCTATCAGCCTGAAGAATGGGATTACCGACGACGACTGGGATATCGTGCAGGTGAAGAAGGCGATGATCGAGAGTTCGCAGAAGACCATATGTATGACTATATCCGAGAAGATCGAGACTTTTCAGCCGATACAGGTGTGTCCGGTGCAGGGGATCGATGTGCTGGTGACGGAGCTCGGGCCTGGGGATGAGGTGCTAGGGCCATAGCAGGTGAGGCTGGGATACAGATATTGTGAGGAAGGGGTGTTTTGGGCGCCGGGGGGGCGTGAAAAATTTTGTATAAGGACCGTAGATTTTTATAAAAAACCAAAAACTACATTATGAGAAAATGGAGACTTTTTAGTTGGATCATGCTTGTTTTACTCGGCATGGTCACCAACCTGAGGGCCCAGGAAGTTCCCATCAGCGGAACGGTGCTTTCAGACGATGGCACGCCGCTGGCGGGTGTTACGGTTAGTGTGAGGGGTACGAAGCGAGCTGCTGTTACGGATAATGACGGAAAGTTCACCGTCAGCGCCAAAGAGGGCGCGATGCTGGAATTCAGTTTTATCGGCTATGCCAGACAGGTGTTGAAGGCGGGTGCCGGCATGCGGATCCAGCTGGCGAAAGCGGATGGCGGGCAGATGAGCGACGTTGTCGTTACGGCCATGGGCATCAGGAAGGATCGGAAGGCATTGGGCTATTCGGTCACCGAACTGAAAGCCGATGAGCTGATGAAAAACAAAAACACCAATGTTATCAATTCTCTGGCGGGTAAGGTCCCGGGCGTAAATATCACGCAGTTCAGCGGCTCGGCGGGCGCGGGTGCGTCGATCACTATCCGCGGCGGTAACTCTACGTCGGAAGGCAGGCAAAACCAGCCGTTGTTCGTTGTGGATGGCGTTATTTACGACAACACGACCGCGGTGACGGGGAATACGGGTACCGATGGTTTGTCGCGCAGCAATACGACGTTCTCGAACCGTGTGATGGATATCAATCCGGAAGACGTTGCGTCGATGTCGGTATTGAAAGAGCGCTGCGGCGGCGGCCCTGTATGGTTCGAGGGCGGCGGACGGTGTGGTCATCATCACTACCAAAAAGGGGGCAGACGGCGCCCTGACGGTGGGTGTTGCCAGCAAGGTCAGTACTTCCTCCGCCAATAAACTGCCCGAGGTGCAGACCGTGTTTGGTCCCGGATCGCTTTCCGCCAATGGGGTACTGAATACGGCGTCTTATAACTCATGGGGTCCGAAGATCCCCGCGGATAGTACGAAATACGACAATATCGGTAATTTCTTCCGGCATAGTATCGTATATGATAACAACGTGAATGTATCCGGGGGAAACAAGAACGGTAGCTTTTTCTGTCCGGTTCCAACTACAAACAGGATGGTATCGTTCCGAAAACGGATTATGAGAAGACGACATTCCGATTTAACGGCGAGCAGCGTTATGGCCGTCTGACGGTGGGTGCGAATGTTGCCTATTCCATTGCGGACATCGACAGGACCTTAACGACCGCCGGACTTTATGGAAGCGGCGTTGGCAGCCATGCAGTCGCTGTATACATTCCCGACGACCTACAATGCCAAGAACTACCTCAATCCCGACGGGTCGCAGCACCGGATATACGCCGGTACGACACCGCTGGAAAGCGATAACGACAACCCCTACTGGATCGTGAATAAAAACAAGCTGACTTCGGAGACCAAGCGTTTCACCGGGGGCATTAACGCGACCTATAAACTGACCGACTGGTGGGATGTCGTGGCAAGGCTGGGTTATGATCAGTATTCCACCAACGACTATACCTATATTGCACCGGGGGGCTCTGGCACCGCTATACCAGAACGGGCGTTTGAGCAAGGATCTTTATAGCTATGCGTATACGACGACCACGGTGATGACGACTTTTCACAAGACGTTCTTCAAGGACTTCGACGCGCACCTGATGATGGGCAATACGACAGAGAACACGACTATTGTGAGTCAGAACCTTTGGGGATATGGCTTTACATCGCCTGGTACCATCAGCCTCAATACTATCTCATCGACCAACAAACAATTTACCGACAATACGACCAGAAAGCGTCTGGTGGGAGTTTACGGAGAAGCCGGCGTCAACTATAAGAGCATTGCGTTCCTTACGGTAACCGGGCGTAATGACCAGTCATCGACACTGGCGATACAGAACAACTCCTATTTTTATCCTTCCGTAAGCGGTTCGTTCGTCTTTACGGAATTGCTGCCTCCGAGCAGGATCCTTTCTTTCGGTAAGGTCCGGGGCAGCTGGGCCAGTGGTCGGTAAAGACGGTAACCCGTATGCAACGAATACTTACGAAAATCCGCCTATTACCATCGGCAATTTTATCGGGATCGGCAACCAGTACTATTCCGGTAATCCTAATCTGAAGCCTGAGATCCAGAATTCATGGGAAGTAGGAACGGAGATGCGATTCCTGAATGGCCGTATCGATCTGGACTTCACTTACTATCGCAGCCAGACGAATAATCAGATCGGGCAACCGCGACTGGCGCAGTCCGGCGGGTTTATTTTCAGCACGCTCAATTCCGGCTCGGTCATCAATAAGGGGATCGAGGTATCGCTGTCCGGTAAGGCGGTGGCAACAAGGGATTTCAGCTGGGATGTGATGGTGAATTATTCTTACAACAAGGGCAGGCTGGGGGCGTTTATTCCGGGTGTAGCCTATTTTTACCCGACAGACGCCCAGTTCGGAACGATAAAAGCGGCGTCAATTCCCAACGGAGGTTATTTCCTTGGGATGACCGGTACGCCTTTTTACCGTCAGTTCGATGCGAAAGGCGTAGAGATACCTCATGGGCGCTACCAGGTGGATCCTACGACCGGGTTGTATAAAGTCAATACGACGGGTACCGCGGTTGTGGGTAATCGTGAGCCGGATGCCATCGGCGGATTTAACAATACCTTCCGTTATAAGCGCGTTTCACTGTCCTTCCTTCTGGATATCCGCAAAGGCGGGGCCGTATACAATGGTACGGAGTATGCCCTGGTCTTAAACGGCCTGAGCAAGAGGACTCTGCTGAACGATCGCCAGTCAGTGACTGTGACCGGGGTCAACAGTGTGACGGGGGCCGATTTCAATCAAACCTATAACGCCAACCAGAACTATACCATCGGCAGCACGACGTATTCCGGTGCGTATTTGATCCAGCAGTACTGGGCAAATCAGGCGGCCAACTCATATAATTTCATTACCAATGTGAACTGGCTGAAGCTGCGTTCGGTGTCTTTGTCTTATGATTTCTCCGGCATCCTGAGGGGTCAAAAAGTCATCAAAGGCCTGACGGCAACGGCGGTGGGCACCAATTTGCTGACCTGGACAAATTACAAAGGAATGGATCCCGAGGTAAGCGCCGCGGGTGGAACGGGAGGTTCGGGCTCGCAGGGTATCGATTACCTGGGCGTACCCGCGGTCAGGACGTTCACATTTGGGATCAGTGCTTCTTTTTAATCAACGGAAAAACGTAAATAATGAAAAATTTAAAATATATCATTTTGGGCGCGGTGCTGGTGATGGGGTCCGCCTCGTGTAAAAAGTGGCTGAATGTCAATACGGACCCGGATAATCCAAACAACCAGAGCGTACAGCTTCAAAACCGGCTGCCGTGGATAGAGCATTTTTACCAGTACACAGCCGGCGTGACCAATTATCGCACTGCCTGTATAGCCGGCGTTTACTACACCAACTCAACCAACCCCAACACGTTCAGCACGACGTGGCAGTGTACTAACGCCAATTCGACTACTTCCTACCAGACCTTTTTTGTGGAAGTCTCTTCGAACCTGGTGGATATGTACAATACAGCCAAACAGCAGGGGGCCTATCATTATATGGCGGCGGCCGATGTATTTACGGCGCTGGGATATATGGAAATGCTGGATCTGTATGGTGAAATGCCTTTCACGCAGGCGGGAACCGGTAATCCGAGTCCCAAGCCCGATGACGGCAAGACTATTTTCAACGGGTGTATGGCAAAACTGAATGAGGCCATCGGATTGTTCGGTCAGGCACAGGCAAGCACGGCGCCTACTTTTGCAGCCGGGGATCTTTGGAGCGGCGGTGATCTCAACAAATGGATAAAAATGTGCTGGGGATTGAAGGCCCGCTACATGCTGAAGCTGTCGAAAAAATCAGATCTGTATAATGCAGACTCTATCCTGTACTGCCTGTCGAAAGGCCCGCAGTCGAATGCCGACAATATCGTCGGTCCGGGTTTCAACAACAGCACCGTCACCGACTACCTGCTTGGAGACCCGGTCGTGACCAACGGCAATTTCGACTATGTAGGTTATGGCAATTCCGTCCGTATTTCCCAGTACTACTATAACCTGCTGACCAATATGCGCGGCGCCGGCGTGGTGGATCCCCGCATGTCCAAGATCGTACCATCCTATATGTCCGGGATCAAGCTGGATGGCAATGGTAAAGTGTCGTCGTTTACCTGGCTTCGTTCGCAGGGGGTGGATCAGTATGGCGCATCGGCCAGGCTGTTGAAAGGGGGGCCTACTTCTATTCAAACGCCGACCTATGCCACCACGAATACCAATATCAAGTATACTATTGCCGATGCGACGGACCGTGCCAATTTCATTGCTGCCGTGACTGCGTCCGGGCGGACGTTTACGACCAGCGGGAATGATGTAACGGTCACCTATAATGCTGGTTCGATCTTTATCAACAGTACCAACTATGTGTACGCCGGAGATACCGCGTATGTCAATATGCGCAGCAGTGCGATTGCCACTTCCGGTATATTGGCGCAGGGGGCGACGGATGTCAGCTGGTACCCTTCGACGGCAGCTTTTAATGCCGGTGCGGTGGCTTCGACCGGTTCGTATCAGGTGCGACCTGTTTCGGATCAGGAGATACTGACCTACCACGAGATGAATTTCATAAAGGCGGAAGTGTATATGAGAAAGGGGGATCAGGCAAATGCTTACACAGCGTATCTGGCGGCTATCCAGGCGCACCTGGATATGATGCAGGCGAAGCTGACCCAGTGGAAGGCCGCGAATTATACGGCTACCAATCCGGATATGGCCCCTATGAATCAGAGCGATATCACTGCGTATCTGGCCAGTGGCGCCGTTGCGCAGGGTGCGGGTGCGCTGACCATGTCGGATATCATGCTGCAGAAATATATTGCCATGGGTTGCAGCCTCGGAAAACTGGAACGATATGCGCCGTTTTAATTTCAGTGCAGGGAATGTAAGTGGTTATGGTACGGTATATCCGGGGTATAAGCGTGGTCCGTTGTTTACGGGTCAGGCACAGCTCGACGGGTGCTACCGCGACGGACCCCAGGTATTGGATCCGCCGCTATGCGCTGCCTCCGACCTATGAGATCAATTATAATTCCGTGAATACACTTGCGTTGAATCCGCATGCTACGGATGTGAATATCTGGAGTATGCCGGTGTGGTGGGATTGTGCAACGGATGATGAGTATAATGGGTACCTTAAGAAATAGGGATGAAAAAACCCCGCCGGCCGGCGGGGTTTTTTTATGTTAAACGTTGAAGCGGAAGTGCATGACGTCGCCGTCTTTGACGAGGTATTCCTTGCCTTCGATGCGGAGTTTGCCGGCATCGCGGGCGGCGGCTTCGGAGCCGAACTGGACATAGTCTTTGTAGGCGATGACTTCGGCTTTGATGAAGCCTTTTTCAAAATCGGTGTGGATGACGCTGGCGGCCTGTGGGGCTTTCCAGCCGTCCTGGATGGTCCATGCGCGGACTTCCTGTACGCCGGCTGTGAAATAGGTGGTCAGGTTGAGTAGTTTGTAGACGGCGCGAATCAGCTTGTTCAGGGCTGGTTCGGTCATTTTGTATTCTTCCATGAAGAGTTCGCGGTCGGCGGGGTCTTCCATTTCGGAGATCTGGGCCTCGATCGAGTTGTTCATGACGATGACCTGTGCGTTCTCGCCGGCGACGGCGGCCTTGAGGGCTTCGGAGTATTTATTTCCGGTGTGCATGGAGGCTTCGTCGACGTTGGCGACGTAGAGGACGGGTTTCTCTGTGAGGAGGAAGAGGTCGGCGACGGCCGTGCGTTCTTCTTTGGAGAGGTTGAGTTCGCGGATGCTTTTACCCTGTTCGAGGTGGTCTTTGCACCTTTTGAGTACTTCGTATTCGGCCTTTACTTTAGGGTCGGCGGTTTTCAGCATTTTTTCGGTGCGGCTGAATTTCTTCTCGACGCTTTCGAGGTCTTTCAGCTGGAGTTCGGTATCGATGATCTCCTTGTCGCCGACGGGGTTGATGGCGCCTTCGTCGCGGAGGATGTTCTCGTCTTCGAAGCAGCGGATAACGTGGACGATGGCGTCGACCTCGCGGATGTTGGCGAGGAATTTATTGCCGAGGCCTTCGCCTTTGCTGGCGCCTTTTACGAGGCCGGCGATGTCTACGATGCCTACCTGGGTGGGGACGATGCGTTCGGGTTTGACCAGGGTCGCGAGTTTGTCCAGTCTTTCGTCGGGTACGTCGACGAGCCCGGTGTTGGGTTCGATGGTACAGAAACGGTAGTTGCTGGCCTGGGCCTTGGCGCTATTGCTGACGGCATTGAATAGGGTGGATTTTCCGACGTTGGGGAGACCTACGATGCCTGCTTGTAAAGCCATGAGAATAATTTTTAAGCCGCCACAGGCGGCTTGTCCGAAGGACAGTTAATTAATGTTTTGCCGGGAATGGGCCAGATTTTTGAAAAAGCCCATTCCCGGCACATTTTGAGGCGGCAAAATTAGGCAATTATCGCTAATTTCCGGGGTGTAAATATAGACTATGGCTTTAAGTAGGATCTGGGCGGCTTTTATATTGATTTCCATTGCGGTAGCGGGGGTCAAGTATGCTTTTATTCCGGCGGATAGGGAAATTTTTGCGCAGATGGTGACGGGGAAGGCGGGGGACTCGGTAGGGGTTGTGATGCCGGTGGTGGGAGTAAAGCCCGTGGTGGTGAAGCAGGAGGCGGATGGGTTGCTGGGTACGGCTTCGACGGCGGTGACCCTTTCGCTGGGGTTGGTTGGGGTGATGGCGCTGTTTATGGGTTTGGTGAGTATTGCGGAAGCGGCCGGGGGTATGCGGTGGCTCGCGAGGGTGACGGGGCCTTTTTTCAGTAAGCTATTTCCCGAGGTGCCGAAGGGGCATCCGGCGATGGGGCATATGGTGATGAATTTTTCGGCGAATCTGCTGGGGCTGGACAATGCGGCGACGCCGTTTGCGCTGAAGGCGATGGAGAGTCTGCAGGAGATCAATCCCGACAAGACGAAGGCTTCGAACAGTCAGATCATGTTCCTTTGTCTGCATGCCTCGGGTCTGCAGGTGATACCGATCAGCGTGATTGCGCTGCGGGCGACGATGGGTGCGGCCGATCCGACGGATATTTTTGTGCCGATCGTGATCGCCACTTTTATAACGACGGTGGCTTCGATGAGTATCGTGGCGGCCTGGCAGCGGATCAATCTTTTTCAGCCGGCTGTGTTTGTGTGGGTGGGAGGGATCTCGCTGGTGATCGCGGGGCTGGTGGTCTATCTGCATAGTCTGAGTTCGGAGCATGTGCAGGCTTTTTCGAGGGCGTTGAGCGGGGGGCTGATCCTGCTGATCTTTTTTATCATCGTGGGGGTGGCGCTGGCGCGGAAGGTGAATATATTCGATGCGTTTGTGCAGGGGGCGAAGGGCGGGTTCGAGACGGCGGTACGTATCATTCCCTACCTGGTGGGGATGCTGGCGGCGATAAGTCTGCTGAGGACGAGCGGGACGTTTGGGGCGATCATGGAGGGGATCCGGTATATTTTTACGGCGATGGGTGCGGATACCCGATTCGTGGACGGGTTGCCGACGGCGCTGATCAAGCCGCTGACGGCGGCGGGGGCGAGGGGTATGCTGGTGAGCACGATGTCGGTGCACGGTCCTGCGTCTTTTGCGGCCCGGCTTTCGGGGATCATGCAGGGGGCGTCCGATTCTACTTTTTATATTGTGGCGGTATATTTTGGGGCTGTGGGGATACGTAATACCCGGTATGCAATTGGGGCGATGTTGCTGGCGGATCTGGTGAGTTTGCTCAGCTCGATCTTTCTCTGCTATTTGTTTTTTGGGGCCACCCGGTGATTTATTGGTACCTCCAGAAATGAAAAGCCCCGCCGGAGCGGGCACTGGAACGGTCGTCGCCGGTTCAGTTAGTTGATCTTGTTCAATTGCTTGCTGATCCGGTTGATTCCGTCAGAGATGTGCAGGGTATAAATGTCGTTGGGGAGGTTGCCGATATTGATGGACGCGGATTGGGTCCCGGCCGGGTACTGAAGCACTTTCTTGACTGCTCCCATTTTATCCACGATCCGGATCTCGCGGATCTCTTTGATCTGGCTGGTTGGGGATGCTTTTTTGTTGATCTGTTTCAGATCGATCCTGACCTGGCCGGGAGAGGGGTTTGGATAAATGTTGAGGTTGCTGGCGGCCGCCGCGCTGGAAGGCGCAAAACAGCCTGGGACGTATTCGCTGTACAGATCACTTTCCCCGCATGGGGATACCGCTTTTACGGAGACCGGGATTCCCCGGTCCACCATAAAGTTCCGGTATTGGTAGATTCCACGTCTGCCAGGAAGCCGTCCAAGTACCAATAGTAAGTGGCGCCCTGTATAAAGGGGGCGGTGACATTCATGCCGGTGCCTGTAGAGCCTTCATAGGTGTAGCATGAGGGATTCCAGGAGAATGGGGAGCCCCATGTCATGGTAGTTAGGGTAACCCTGGTTGCGCCGGTTCCGGCGCCACCGTCGGGATAATTTGCCGTTGCGTCCACGTCCAGCGTAAGATTATTAGGATTATTGAATGTAACGGCGACGGTAGTGCTGGTGGTCGTTAGAGTAGAGGCGCCACCTGCGGCGTCAAATCCCACTCCGTCAAAGGGGGTTCCGAGGGGATAGGAGATCAGTTTGTACGTATAGTTGACAGCGCCGGGGACGGGGTTGATGGTGAACGTCCGGCTGGCGGGCGTGCTGTTGGAATACTGGCATACCTGGGTAAAGCCACCGGAGGGGTCTGAGAATGACGGAGCAGGGTGGGAACGCGAGACTCCGATATAGTAGGATGTTGAAAAGCCGCACGCCGTTACTGATGAAGTAGCGTAGAGAGTTCCCTGCAGTATAGTCGTCCAGGTGAAAGGTCACGTTATTGCCATTATTTGAAATGGCAGTTTGTGTCCAGCCCGATGGGGGCTGCCAGGTGGTAGTATAGGTGTTGGGAGCCGGAGTATACAGAAAGTTATTCGATGAGCCGGTGGCAACTGACCAGGAAGCGTCGCGGGCCAGCGCGTCGACGACGGCGGGGCCGTTGATCAGGAGGTTCAGGGGTTTGCCCAGAAGGAGGAATTCGCCTGAGGCGTAGGGAGACGACGTACCGCCGCCTGGCGTTCTTGTAGATGACTTTGCAGACGATCTTTGTGTTTTCTGCGGTGACCAGCATTGGCGTTTCACCGTATGGGTTACTGCCTGCGTCGTAGGAAACCTGCGTTGTAGTTTTTACAAGGGTGTTGTTCGCGTACCAGTCGAATTCCTTGACACCGGTATATCCGGAAGGGAAGGTAAAGGTGATGCGAAATTCGAAACCTGTACAGGGATTGGAGGGAAGGATATTGCCGGGGGTGTCTTCCCAGTAGTCACCGGAGCCGCCGGATCGGAGGACGGCGAGTTTTTCGGCGTTGGCAAATACGGTCAGTCTGGCCAAAAAAAGGCCTGCGATCAGAAGTAATCGTTTTTTCATGATAGAAGTTTAATGGTGAGCTGGCTTGCGCCAAAATGTATTCGGAAGATAACTCAAATAACGTATATCCCTGCGGGTTAATTAAAAATTAACCCAGTTTTCGGCTAGGCATAAACGAAAGCCCCGCCGGAGCGGGGCCTTTCCTCATGTGAACTCATAGAATCCTTAACCAGGTCGAAAGTAGCTAAAAACTGCAAAAAAACGCAAATATTCGAAAAAATGCATGGAAAAAGCCCCGCGGTTTGGCGGGGCCTTTTGGTTATATAACCTGGATACCTTTTTTGCGGTAGGGTTCCAGGAGCGGGTCGTCCGGGTCGAGTTCGGTGATCAGGATGTCGATCTCTTCGACGGGGAAGACGTGGAAGGGTTGGCAGGTGTTGATCTTTTCTGCGATGGAAAGGCAGACGACCTTTTGGGCAGATTCGATCATTGCGCGCTTGACCTGTACGACGTCCCAGTCGTTGTCGGTGATACCGTGTTCGGCATCGATGGCGTTGACGCCGAGGAAGCAGAGGTCGGATTTTATCTGTCTGATCTTGGTGATCGCGTCGCCTCCGACGGTGATTTTCGAGTTTTTGGAGACCTTGTCCCCGATGACGATGACGTCGATATTGGGGTGATAGGTGTATTCCATTATCACGGGGATGCTGCCGGAGATGAAGGTGGCCTTTAGCGCTGCGGGCAGGGCTTTGGCCAGTTCGATCAGGGTGGTGCCGCCGGTGGTCGTGACGAACATGTCCTGCTGGATCAGCGGGATGGCTTTCCTGGCGATGAGCTTTTTTCTGCGCGTGAGCATAGACGTTCCTGGAAGGGGCGTGAAAGTCATTGAATGACAGGGAGAGGGCTCCCCCGTGTACTTTGATGATCTTCCCGCCGTCTGCCAGTTCCTGCAAATCCCGTCTTACCGTGTCTTCCGATACGCTGAGGTCTGTGCTGAGGTTAGCAGAGAGTACCTGGTTGTGAAGGTTGACCTGGTGAAGGATATATGCCTGTCTTTCCTGTTTTAACATAAGCGATTTCTCGTTGCTTGCGGTCCCAAAATAGTAAAAAGGACCAATATTGGTTAGCGTTTTGCCGGGGACGCGCCATATTTAACGAAAGGCGCGTCCCCCGCATCTATTACCAGCCGGGATTTTGCATGGTGGTCTGGATACTGCCAGGATACAGCAAGATCTGGTTTGTTGGTATCGGTGACAGGTAGTTCTTTGGGTCAACGAAGTTGCGGACCGTGGCTGCTGCGTAGGGCGTAATATAGCCAGCGGAGTTGAGGAGCACCTTCGGATTGCCGGGAACTTTTGCGCCGAGCCAGGAATCGGGGTTTGCAGTGCTGCTAAAGTACGAGCCTTTCTTCCAGCGCATCAGGTCCTGGTAGCGGAAGCCGTCCATCATCAGCTCGACTCGTCTTTCGCGCCGGATCTCCCAAATCGTCGATGATACGTCGGCGTCTTTTTTGGGGTCGGCGTTGGTGGGATCCCGCAGGTATGCGATGGTGAGCGGGGCGACTTTGCCGCGTGCGCGCAGCTTGTTAATGGTGGCGTCGAGGTCGGCCTGGGTCAGCGTGTATTTGCCCATGTCCTGGAGTTCGGCTGCGGCCTCGGCATAGTTGAGATACACTTCTGCCAGCCAGAACAGGGGGGCATCGGAGGTGTTCGTGTTAATCTGTGTGGGATAACTCTTGATCTTGTTGGTATCTGGCAGGAATTTGATGGGGCGGTAGCCGGTGCTGGATGACAAGGAGTTGTAAGCCGCGCCGGCGTAGGCGTAGTGGTTTGTATCGATCGTGATGCCCATCCGGAGGTCGCGGTTGCTCTTTACGTTGCTGAGGGTAGCGTCGCCCTGATAGAGAGCAGACAGCGTGATGGGTTTACCGTCGGTACACAGGTACGATTCAACGGCGGACTTCGAAGGGCCGTTGATGATAGAGGTGCTGTAGAGGTAGGCGATCAAGCTGTGCATGAGGACGCCGGCGTCATAGCGTTTGTACAGCAGCATCTCCGACTTGTCGGCGCCCAGGTCTTCGCTATTGTAGGCGGTCTGGTAGCTGGGGGCGAGGGTATAGGTACCAGCAGTGATCAGAGTGTTAGCGGCGTCTTTTGCGGCCTGCAGGTACTGGTCGGCGTTGGGCATGTTCAGTTCGGTGTGGTACTTCCGGTACGTGCCTTCCCAGAGGCAGACGCGGGCTTTGAGGGCGAGGGCGACGTCGCGGTTGACCGTATTGGGCTGGTCGACGGCGCGAAGGTTAGCTACGGCGAAGTTGAGGTCGGCCGGGACGCTGTCCATGACCAGTTGGTGGGTGTCGCGGGGTTTATAGACATTAATGCTATCGCTGATCTCGATGCCATGTCCATAGAAGGGAACGCCGCCGTATTCCTGTACGAGCTTGAAATAGGTATATGCGCGGAAGAAGTGCGCAATGCCTTTCCAGTGGGCTTTGGCGGCGGCATCCATGGTCGCGAGGTCGACCCTGTCGAGCATGATGTTGGCCTTACGGATGTACCCGAAAGAAAGTAGCGTGTACGTCGGTACGTTGGACGATGAAAGTACGGTGGTATTGAATGTCCAGTCGGTGGAGTTGGCCGGCGCGGTTGCGGGGAACGTAGTGAAACCCGACGGTGTCTGGTCGTCGCTGAGCGTAGGGTAATAGAAATCGCCGTTGGTGCCTGAGCCATTGCCGTAGCCGGGGAACTCATTGTAGAATTCCCAGTTGTAGGTGCGGACGCTGTTCTCGGTCTTCCAGAAAGTCGGGTCCGAGAGCGTGTCGGGGTTATTGACGTCGATGTATTTCTTGCATGCCGTGCCCATGGTGAGCAGTATGAGGGCGGCCGGCAGATATCTTGTTATGCGTTTCATTTGTTTGAGTTTGTAGTTAGTGACTTAGAAGGACAGCTGCATGCCGAAAGAGTAGCTTTTGTCGAAAGGATACACGCGGCCTGTTGCTGCGCCTGACACCGATGCGTCAGTCAGCTCGGGATCTATCGGCGCGCCGACATGGGAGGAGGTCCAGATGTTCTGACCGCTGAAGTAGAAGCGCAGCTTTGTGATGCCTGCCTGTTCGAGCCTTCTGTTGGTTACCGAGTAGCCGACGGTCAGGTTTTGAGGCGGAGGTAGGCCATATTCAACAGGTATTTTGTCTGGGGGTAGAAATTGTTGGAGCCTGCATAGAGACCCGCGACGCTGCCGCCCGTGTTGCCGGGGTAGGGGTTGGGGTATTTTGCATTGGTATGAGTGGGCGTCCAGTAGTCAAGCTGGTTCTTGTAGAGGACGTCGATACTCTGCCACAGGGGATAGACGGTCTGGCCCGATCCCCACCAGTCGCGTTTGCCAACACCCTGGAAGAAGGCGTCGATGTCGATGCCTTTCCAGCTGGCTCCCAGGCGAAAGTTGTAAGTATAGCGTGGCTGGTTGTTGCCAATGATCTTGAGATCGCCGTGGTCGGAGACCGTAGCCTTGCCGCCGTTGATCTTGCCGTCGTGGTTGAGGTCTTTGTATTTGACGTCACCGGGGCCGTAGTGGAAGTTGCCTGTGGGCGCGAGGGCCGACTGGTCCTGGGAGCGTACATCGGTGCTATCGGCGAAGTAGCCCTGGGTTTCGAAGCCCCATATTTCTCCGTAGGTCTTGCCCTGGTAGTTCTGTTTGTAGTCGATCGCCATATTGGGGTTGCTCCATTTGGTGAAGATCGCCTTATAGTCGGCGAGGCCGATGGAGCCATAAAGCATCAGGTCTTTTCCGACGCGATAGTTGGCGTCGATGCTGATCTCATAGCCGCGGGTGCGCATGTTGCCGGCGTTGATAAAGGGACCGGTCACGCCGTAGGTGGCAGGCACGGTAGTTGGCTGGATCATGCCTTTGTTGTCGCGCTGGTACCAGTCAAAGTTGAAGCCGATATGGTTGTCGAAGAGTCGGCCGTCGACACCGAAGTCGAGGGTAGATATTCTCTCCCATTGGAGGGAATTGGCGATCGACCCGGGTTGCAGGATACTCTGCGCCTGCGTGCCGCTGCTGGTCACCCAGGTGGCGGGAACGCCGTTCATGATCGGCAGGTACATGTTCGAGCCGTTGGTATTGACGTCCTGGTTGCCGAGTTCGCCGTAGGAACCGCGGACCTTTAGGTCGGAGAGGACGGGCTTGAAGCGCTGCATGAAGTCTTCCTCGCTGATGCGGTAACCTGCCGACAGCGAGCCGAAGAAGGCCCAGCGGTCTTCCTGTGGAAAAAGGTTGCTGCCGTCATAGCGGCCGTTTAGCTCGAGGAGGTATTTATCCTTGTAGTCGTAGTTGATCCTTCCGAAATAGCCAGCAAACGCTCTTTTGCCATGGCCGAAGTTGCTTCCGCCGTTGGGCACGCCCGAGGAGGTAGAGCCGCCGGTTTGCGTGCCGGTAGCGAGACCCAGTTCGGGTTGTGTGGGGTCGAGCAGGCTCAGCTTGTTCGCATAGAATTCGACGTTCTCGTCTTTTTCTGCATTGACGCCTGCGATGAATTTCAGATGGTGATCCTGAAAGAGGCTCGGGGTATAGGTAAAATAGCCGTTGAAGGCATCGACCAGGTTTCTGCCGGAAGTATATTGAACAAAATCCGCGGATGTAGAAGCAATATTGGCCAGCTGCACGGGGCCGGGGTCCAGAAATCCCAGTGCCTGCACTGGTCCGCCGCCTTCGTGACGGAGGAGGTTGTCGCGACCGATGGTGTAGTCGGCGCGGAAGCTGAGGTTTTTCAGGATCTTGACGGTAGCGCCGAGGTCGACCCTGGAGTAGTTGCTGGAGAGGTTGGATTTGCTCGCCTGTGAGAGATAGGCTGAGTTGGTGCGGAAGTATTTGCCCTGATAGGTGCCATAGGGGAAGTAGGAGCCCCAGCGCCAGAAGTAGTACCCAGTAGTCCTGGTATTGGTAGGGGTAGTCGTACTGGAAATTGCGGAACATGGTCTTGACGTTGAGGTCGAGCCAGGGAGTGACGTTGGCGTTGACCGATGCCGTTATATTGTATTTTTTTACGTCGTCGGGGTTGAGCTTGAAGATGCCGCCGTCATAGCTGTAGCCGCCGGAGACGTAGTAATTGATCTTGTCGCTGCCGCCGGATACGCTGAGGTTGTGTTGCTGGGAGAAGGTGTAGTTGTTCAGCATTTCCTTTTTGGGGTCCCATACCTTATAGAAATAGACGGTGCCGCCTACCTGGTCCCAGTCCTCGGCCTTTGATCATCTCGTGGCCGGTGTTGGTCTTGGCATAGGTGTTCTTCCAGTTGATGATGCCCTGGCGGAGGGTGAGCATGTCCATGCCGAAGGTATTCGGGTTGGGCGTTCCGCTGCGGACGCCGGCCTTGTTGAGGCCTGCGAGTTCGTCTACGGGATCGGCGAAGTCGGCGAGTACGGTGGGGGTATTGCCGGAGAAGTAGTCGCTATAGGTGATAACGGGCTTTTGGTTTTTGCGGCCTGTCTTTGTCTTGATGAGTACGACGCCGAATGCGGCGCGGGCGCCGTAGATGGAAGCCGATGCGGCGTCTTTCAGGACGGAGACGGATTCGATGTCGTTGGGGTTAATGATGGAGAGGTCGTCGGTCTGTACGTTGTCGACGATGATCAGCGGGCGGCTGGCGCCGTTGATGGAGCCGATGCCGCGGATCTTGATGTCGGCGGCTGCGGTGAGGCTGCCGCTACCGTACTGGATGGTGAGACCGGGGACGATGCCCTGGAGGGCCTTTGTGGGATCGTTGATCGGCTTGCTGCCGAAGGTCTTTGTGACGTCGACGGTAGCGACGGCGCCGGTGAGGTCGGCTTTTTTCTGTGTACCGTAGCCGACTACGACGACCTGGTCGAGGGCTTTATCGGATGTTTCCAGTTCTACCTGATAGATCACGGCGTCGGTGACGGCTATTGTTTGGGGTTTGTAGCCGACAGCGGAAATGGTGAAAGATTTGGCTCCGTTGGATTGGAGGGAGAAGGCGCCGGTGAGGTCGGTTGTTGTGCCTTTGCGGCTGTTGGGAAGGGAGATGCTGGCGCCGCCGAGGGGGGCGTGGTTGGTTTTGTCGTGCACCTCGCCTTTGATGAGCTGTCCGGAAAGAAGTGCTGGTGAGCCAGCACAATAGTCCGGACAGGAGAAGAACTTTAGGATTTCTCATAACTTGTCAATTTTTGTTTTTCCAGCCAAGAGTTTTTATGGTGAATCGGTATAAAACAGGATTCAGTGCGGTTTTTTGCAGGGATGACTGGACGTTTTGGCTAACGACCGCCAATTTAAGTTAAATAACTGCAAAAAAACGCAAACTATGGCTGAAAAAAGCAAAAAAATGCAGATGTGAGGGGTGTGGTGCTGGTTTGTGCGGGTTTATTTGACCGGGGTGCGGCCGAATGTGTAGCGGATGGAGACGGCGAAAGCGCCGGGGACGAAATTAATGTCGGGGAGGATGTCGAGTTCGGGTTTCCAGTCGAGGGAGAGGTTGACGGGGGCGTTTGGGAATTTGTAGTCCATGCCGACGATGCCGGTAGGGCCCAGCCAGGTCTTGCCGTCCTGGAAGCCGACGCAGCCGCCGCCGCCGTAGAACCAGTTGAGGGAGGGAGTAGCGCCGATAAGCTGGTGTCTTTCGTACAGTGCGCCCAGGCCGAAGCGGGTGCCCCAGCCGATGAGGCCCTCGACGGCGTTGGTTTCGTCGAGGAAGTATTTTATGCTAACGGAGTTGCTGAGGGTAGGAGGGGAGGTGCTGAGGCGGAGGCCCATCGCCAGCTTGTAGTCCTGCGCAGACACATGATCGTACAGGCCGCTGAGGATCAGCAGCACCAGGCTGAGGGTGATGAATTTCATGTTGGAATTTTTTTGTTAACGCATCGGGTTAGCGCACTATTGGGTTTGCCTTGTTAGGACTTTCTTAAAGCTTGGGATGTTTGAAACGGCACTGGCGGGGCCGTTATTTTAAGATTTCTTTTTGGTTTTTTTCGGGGTCGTTGTTGGGGGAGGGGGCGTCTGGTCCTGCGGGTTTTGCTGTGCCTGCCGGACGGCCTGTTGGCGCTGAAGGGCCTGCTGGGTCTCCCTGACGTTCTTCGGTGTCAGGTTGATCCTCGGGCATTCCGTTGTGGGGTTGGGTGTCGAAGGCGGGTTGTTCTTCGTCTTCGTATGATCTTGGCTTTTTGATGGCCTCGAAGAGTTCTTCTTTGGATTTGGGGCGGCGTTCTTCCTGCCATTTGAAGCCACGGAGGCGCATATCGTCGGGGTTGACGTGTTTGATGGGTATGACGCTGCCTTCGGCGTCGCTGCGGAGAACGACGCGGTTGAGTTCTTTGCCTTTGGACTTGCCGGCGGAGTCGAGTTCGGGTTTTCCGAGGGAGTCGAGTTTGGGTGCGAAGACCATATCGATGATGTCGGCGTGGGCCTTGTTGGTGCCGGTGTAGGCTTTGTTGTCGTCCTTTATATAATATATGGTCTCGGCGTTGCCTTTGGCGCGGATGAAGTCGATGTCTCCGTCCTTGAAATAGCAGTTGATGGTGGTGCCTTTCAGCTGGTTGTAGAAATTGCTGGCCTCCTTGTTGACGGCGAGTGCGTTCTCAAAGACGTATAGCCGGTTGGCCTTTTTGTTCTTCGTGTATACGAACATGGTATCACCCGTTATCTGGTAGTTGCCGCTGCCCCAGGCGATGGGGTTATTGAACAGCCGGAAGAGGCTGTCCTTTGTGGAATAGTAAAGGCTGTCGGCGACTGCCTGGAGGGAGTCGGAGAAGATCCGCACGTGGTGGTAGCCGACGATATAGCGCAGGCTGGTATCTTTAGTGGGGATCAGGGCAAGGGAGTCTTCGTATGTCAATGGCGGCGGTCTTCTGGAGCTGTCCTTTCGGAGGGAGTCAGCGGCGGCGAAGAGGGCCCGCCGGTTGGCGAGCGAGATGCTGTCCTCCCGTCGCTTTCGGTTGGCGCTGTCCAGAATATAGTTGATGGCGCTGTCGGCCATGCCCGATTTTCTCAGGCTGTCGATGTACGCCAGTCGTTTGAGACTGTCGGCGGCTCTGTTTCTCGCGCGGAAATTGGCGATGGTGGTGGCTCGCCGGATGCTGTCGCCTTTTTCCTGTTGTCTTAACTTTTCGTCCTCTTTTGCCTGACGGATGCTGTCTTTGAGGGCGCGCTGCTTCATTTTGACCTCGTATTTGGCGTCGTCAATACTGTCTTTTATAGCTTTGATGCGGGCCTCCTCCTTTTCCTTTGCGAGGCGTTCGAGTTTCTTTTGGTCTTTTTTTGTGAGGGGTTTGGCCGCGGCGCTGTCTTTTGCCTTTTGGGCGGAGTCGGATAGCTTGTGGTGGCCGAGGCTGTCGGCGGCCTTGTTGTAGATGGTATCTCTTGCGTGATAGAGGCTGTCGAGCGCCTTTTTGTTGGTGCTGTCGGCGGGGCCTTCGAGGCTGTCGCTTTTGTCTTTCGATCTTGTGTTCTCGATGCTATCCCTGATAGCTCTGGAGGAGTCCGCGGCTCTTCTCTGGATGGTCAGCAGGTGAAGGCTGTCGGCCTGCTTTTTTCAATGCTGTCGACATATTTGCGGTGGAGGCTGTCGTCGTGGGCGATGCGGCGCTGGTCGATCTCGAAGTCGACGAGGCGGCCGGCGGCGAGGGTGTCGGCGGTTACGTAGATGGAGTCCTTGTCTTGTTTTAGGGCCATGAGGGGTCGCCCGGTGGCAAAGAACCGGTTGTCCTTCTTTCTGTTGACCATCGTGTCGGCGAGGAGGCGGAGACCTTCGGCGGTGTCGATGAGGACGGCGTGGCCGCGCGCTACGCTGATGCCGGTGCTGTCGTCTACCTGTACGTCGTCGCCCGTCAGCTGTTTGGCACCGTCAGTAAGTCTTGGACGTTTGCCGAATTGAGCCCTTTTGGTACGCAGGTCATAGAAGCCTTCTTTTGTCCGGACCGTCCGGTGGGTGCTGTCCTTGAACTGGATGAAGGTTTCGGTTATGAACGTGGAGATCTGGGTCTGGGTGTTGTAGAGCAGGCTGTCGGCGGAGAGGTCGTACTGCGGATCGCGCATGATGACGTTCTGTTTAAAATGAACGTCTTTCGAGTTCTCGAAATAGACGGCCTGGTCGCTGGTGAGGACGGTCTCCTTGTTGACGATCTTTCCACCGTGGTCGTAGGTACCGATCTTGCTGCCGAGGTCGTACTGGAGCTCTTCGGTGGTGAGGGTTCCTTTGCCGTCGGTGAGGATGACGTGTTTCTGGAAGCTGGACGAGCTTCTTGTCCACCTCGTATTTCAGGTAGTCGGAGAATATATTGACCGAGTCGTTGTCGTTGATATGGGCGTGGCCAAAACATTCGATGTAGTTGGCGTGGGGGTTCATGACGAGGCTGTCGCAGTAAATGAGGGTCTTCTCCTGTCTGATCTTTACGTTTCCGATGAGGGTGGTGAGCTCCGTGGTATCGTTGAGTTTCTGAAAACGGTAGCTTTCGGAGTTGAGGATCTCGACGACCTTGATGGAGTCGTTGCCTGGGGTCCTGAACTGGATGCTGTTCTGGGACCGGGCCTGAAAAGAGAGCAGGAAAGTAAAGACGAATAGTCCTATCGCACTGGCCAGTAGCCTGGGTCTCATCTTCGACTTTATTTGTTAACGGGTTTTGACGCGGAGTCTGTAAGAGGGGCCGTCAGCGGACCGCTTTTATCCTTCCGGCCAAATACAGAGACGTTGATGTAGCGTTTGGGGTGGACCCGGAAGTCGTCCAGCAGGATGTTGAGGCTGCGGGTGGAGGCTTCGAGGTTCTGGTAGAGTCGCTTATCGTTCATCAGCATCCCCACGGTGCCGTTGGTACTGTTGAGCTTTGCCAGAAGGCTGTTGAGCTCGGTGACGGAGGCTTTGAGTGCATCTACTGTCTCGGGGATCTTAGCCTGCGACAGTTTGGACGTGGTCGTTTCGACGTTTTCGAGTGTGCGGGTGATGTGGTCGTTATTTTTTGCCAGGTTGGCGGTAAAGGTGTTGACGTTCCTGAGTGACTGGGCCATGGCGCCGGTCTGTGCGTTGAGCAGAATCTCGAGCTGGGCGGAGGATTTGGCGAGGTTGGCCATAACGGAACCCACATTGTTCTTAAAACGGGGGTCGAACATGGTCCCCACTGCCTGGATGAGGGAGTCGAGGGACTGGAGGGTGCCGCCGAGTTTGAGGATGATGGGGTTGACGCTTTCCTGTACCTGTGAGATGAGATTTGCTTTCTTTTTGGTCTGAAGGGTATCGCCGGCGACAAGGAACTGGGGGTCGTCGCCTTTTGCAATGGTTATGGTGGCGGACGAGATGAACCCGGAGTTGATCATGGCGACCGAGTTTTTGGGGATGTGGACGTCTTTTTTGAGGGTGATGGTCACGACGATGCCGCGGGCGAGGTCGACGTCGGATTCGTTGATGGCGGTGACGCTACCGATCGTTAGACCATTGATTTGCACGTTATTGGAGACTTCGACGCCGTCGACGTTGTCGAAAACGGCGTAGAGTTTTTTGGTATGTTGGAAGAGGGCGCTGCCTTTCAGATAATTAAAGCCAAGGATAAGTGCCGCTAGGGCGACGACTGCCATGACACCGATCTTCAGTTCATTAGATATTTTCATCAGGAGTATTTTATGTCCGTTTGAACATCGCAAATGTAGGAAAATTGCTGCCTAAATACTAATAGACAAAAAGTTAAAGCAAGTTTGGTGTGACTCGCTTTAACTTTTCCTGGTAGGCCTTTTGGGCGGTTATTTATGGGTGTTGTTATTGATTAGAGCTATTGGAGACTTTGCTGGGGGGGCCTGCCGGTTCAGGTGCGGGGATCGGGTGGCCTTCGAGGGTGGATTTATACCGGCGGAAGGCGTCCATTATGTTTTTTACCACTTCGTTCTGGCCTTCTTCGCTGTTGAGGTAGTTCTCTTCTTCGACGTTGGAGAGGAATCCGATCTCGACGAGGACGCTGGGCATGCCGGTAGCCTGGAGGACGCGGATACCTTCATCTCTTTGTTTGACCCCTTCGCTGTTGCGGCCGGAGCTGGCGAACTGTTCTTCGACGAGGGAGGCGAAGAGGGCGCTGTTGGCGAAATATCTTTTTCGTAGAGGGCGGCGCGCATCATGGCCTCGGGGGAGATCATATCGAAGGCCGTGCTGTCGGCGTTGGCTTCGCCCGAGCTGTCGGAGATCTCGCCTTCGCCTTCTCCGCGCTGGTTGATGGCGGTACCTTTGAAGCCGCCACGGTCGGCCTTCCAGATGTATGATTCGGTGCCTTTGCGGGCGTGGCTGCCGCGGATGGTCTCGTAGATGGGGACGCGGCGTCTTCTTTGCCTTTTCCGACGTATTTATGGCCGATAATGCGATGGATATAGAAGGGGCCGGCGGGGTGGCCGTCGTTGTTGCAGTGTATGGCTATGAAGAGGTCGCCTTTGGATTTGTTGGCCAGTTCGGCGCGGTAGTTGAGTCCCGAGGCGATGGTGGAGCCTCCGCCTGGCATGACGTCTGTCGTCCGGGTGAAGACCTGTTTGATATCGGGATATTCTTCTTCCAGGGCTTTGCCGAGCTTGATGGAAACGGCGAGGGCTACGGCTGCTTCCTTTGAATAGAGTCCTTTTGTGCCGGTGTCGAAGCCGCCGTGGCCGGGGTCGATGATGACGGTGCGGATGGCGTTCTTCTGGTGGGGACGGGGGCCTTTGGGAGAAGGGTCGCCGGTACCCGGATGGGATGGCGTGCCTACTGCAAAAGAGTTGAAGGCGAGGAGAAGCCCGCCCATGGCTGTAACTAAATTTTGTGTTCTCATTTTCATTCTCTTCCCTATTTCAAGTATTTAGTGTTTTTTACCTCTGTTTTGTTTGCCGCCGTCCAGTTTCGTCCTGTATAGTCTGAAGCCGTTGACGATGTCTTTGACTATTTCGTTCTGGCCTTTTTTGCTGTTCAGGTAGAGTTCTTTCTTCCTTGTTGGTCAGGTATCCGGTCTCTATCAGGACGCTGGGCATTCCCGTTGCCTGAAGGACGCCGATTCCGACCTGACGTTGCACGACGCCTTCGCTGCGTCTGCCGGAACGGGTGAATTCATTCTGTACCAATGTCCCTAATAATGCGCTGTTGGCAAAATATTTTTCTCATAGAGCTGTGCCCGCATCTTTGCTTCGGGCGAGGTCATGTCGAAGGCCGCGTTGTCGGCGCTTGCGTTCTCTCCCAGGCCCTGCCGCTGGTTGATGGCGTCACCTTTGGGCAGGTTTCGGTCGGCTTTCCAGATATAGGTGGCCGTACCTACAGTCGTATTTTTGACCCAGGTGGTGGCGTATACCGGAATCTGTCTCTTTCGTCTTCCTCTGCCAACGGTCTTATAACGTACGAGGCGCCTGACTGCATATTTACCGGGGTCGTGTCCATCTGAATTGCAGTGGATGCATAGGAAAAGGTCGCCGTGTGCCTTGTTGGCCAGTTCGGCCCGGTAGCGAATGCCTTCCGGGAGGGTCGGTTTGTTACCAGGCATGATATCGGTAGTCCGCGTATAGACGATCTTCAAATCCGGGAATGCTTCCTGCAGTGCTTTGCCGAGTCGGAGTGAGATGCTCAGGGCCACATTCTTTTCTTTGGAGATCAACCCATGGGTTCCGGGGTCGAAGCCGCCGTGGCCGGGGTCTATAATAACGGTACGGATCTGGGACTTTGGTGGGGGTGAGAACGACGAAGACCCCATTGTTATTACGCATAAGGCTAACAAGGTGGAGGTCTTTTTCATCATAGTCCTTATATTTTGCCAAATCCGTCAATCTTCACATTATCTTACACCATCATAATGGAGTAATGGCTATTTTTGCCACCACGCATCAGCCCGTATCTATTTGTCTTTTTATAATTTATGAACAATAACGGACGCAAATCTAGCTCAAAATATTTTCCGGCATTGATTTTTACTGCGTTATTCTTCTCAGTAACGCTCAATAGCCCTGCAAATTATAGAGCATTCGGCCGTTTTACCAAAATCCTAACAACTGGGGGCGGCGCGGATTCGGGGGCGGCCCGGGTAGCGGCGGATACTGTTGTGCCTGGTCGCCGGGTAGGGTTGCCCAGGCTGGATACGCCCTACAGGCATTCGGCTTCGGCGGACACTGCCAGGTTTGCGCTGATAAGACAGCAGACGGCTCCGACGTTCGACACGACAGCATTCAAGATCTCGAAGGATACGCTGGAGGCGGCCATCGACTATAAGGCGTCGGACTCGATCGTTTTCATCATCCCTTCCCGGAATATTACACTTTATTCCAAAGCCAATGCCAAGTATAAGGATGCCGATCTGACGGCGGACAAGATCATCTATGACCAGGACCGTAATGTGGTCACAGCTTCCCCTACCCGCGATTCGGCGGGGAATATCATCGCCCAGCCAAAGATGGTCCAGCAGGACAATACGATGAAGTCGGACTCCATTGTCTATAATATCAAGTCCCAGAAGGGGCTTACTATGTCGACTCACGACGCAGTCCGGAGAGATGTATGTCGCCGCGGAGAAAATGAAGAAGATCACCCCCGACGAATATTTTGGATATCGGGGAGTTTTTACCACGTGTAACCTGGATACGCCCCATTTTGCCTTCCGGACCAAGAAGATGAAGATCATTAATAAGAAGTTTGCGATCACGGGTCCGATCCACCCCGAGTTCGAGGGGGTGCCGATCCCTGTCTATCTTCCGTTCGGTATTTTTCCTCTCATTAACGGGAGGCACTCGGGGCTGCTTCCACCACAGTTCACGGCGAATGACCAGGCCGGTCTGGGTCTCGAGGGTCTTGGGTACTATCAGGTGCTGAATGAGTATTTCGATGTGACGCTCCGGACCAATATCTATTCCTATGGGGGGTATAACCTTTATGTGACCCCGACGTACCGGGTCCGGTACCGGTACAGCGGCCAGCTGAACTTTGCGCTGCAGAATACCAGGCTACTGAGCGATGTGGGGAAGGACGCCTATACCAAGTCGAGGACGTTTAGTTTCAACTGGAGCCATACGGTCGACACCAAGGCCCATCCGGGGCAGACCTTTTCGGCCAATGTCAATATCGCCTCCACCAAGTACAACCAGTACCTGCTGAACAACCCGACGGCCAACTATACCAACCAGCTGAGCTCGTCGATCGCTTATTCGAAGACATGGGACGGCAAGTACAACCTGACGGTGGGCGCGAACCACAGCCAGAACAACCAGAGCCGGATCGTCACCGTGAGTCTGCCCAATCTGACGTTTTCCGCGCCGACGATCTATCCCTTCCAGCCGAAGGAGTTCGCCGGGACGCCGAAATGGTATGAGAAATTCGGCGTGGGTTTGAGCAGTACCGTGTCGGGGGAGCCAATTTTTATGACAGCCTGTTCAGCTTTAAGCGGATCGTGGATACCTTCCAGTGGGGGTCGCAGCACAGCATTCCGATAACGCTGGCGCTGCCGGCGCTGGGGCCGCTACAGGTGACGCCGGGTGTGAGTTTTCAGGCGAGGACCTATTCGCAGAAGCTGTTCAGAAGCTACAATCTGGTCAGGAACAGGATCGATACTGTAGGGATCCAGAAAGGTCTGTGGACGGCGGAGGATATGTCTTTCAGTTTGAGTCTTGCGTCGGCCATTTTCGGTACTTTCCAGGGTTTTGGGCGGAACAGCACGCTGATGGGTATCCGACATGTTATCCGGCCAACGATCAGTATCAGCTATAAGCCGGATCTGGCGAAATCTTACTATTATTCTTTGAGGCTGCCGCACGATTCGGCCGACAAATCGGGGGCGCTGAGAACGCAGCGGGTTTCCTATTTCGACGGAACGACCTATGGGGCTTTTGGCGAGGGGACGTTTGGCGGGATGTCGTTCGGGCTGGACAACCATCTCGAGATCAAGGTCCGGTCGAAGACGGATACTTCGGCGGCGGGGGTCAAGAAGATAACGATCATCGACGGATTTGGTTTTAATGGCAGCTATAACTATCTGGCTGATTCCTTCAAACTATCGCCGATAACGTTCTATTTCCGAAGTACGCTGTTCCAGAACATCAATATTACGGGTGGGGCGACGCTGAACCCGTATCAGGTGGATAGTTTTGGGTTCAATATCGACAAGTATGCGTGGGCGGGGAAGAAGTTCTCGCTGGGGCGGATCTCGCAGGGGAATCTGGCAATTTCGACGAGTTTCAAGAGCAAGCCGAAGGACGAGAAGCTGGCGCAGCAGAAGTCGCAGAACCAGCAGAATCAGATACCGCTGACGATGGAGGAGCAGCAGGCTCAGCTGAACTATATCCGGAATAATCCGGGGCAGTTTGCGGACTTCAATATTCCGTGGTCGTTGAATCTGGCGCTGGCGTTTCAGTTCACGAATGCGGAGAAGGCGGACTATACGGGGTTTGCGACAACGGTGACGTCGTCGGTGAACTGGAGTGGGGATTTCAATTTAACGGAGAAGTGGAAGATTGGGTTGAATGGGTTTTATGATTTGAAGATGCAGAAGATGCAGTCGTTGACTGCGTCGATTTCCCGGGATTTGCATTGCTGGCAGATGTCGATCAATGTGACGCCGGTGGGGTATACGCATTTTTTCAATTTTACGATCAGTCCGAAGAGTGGGATATTGCAGGATTTGAGGATTAACAGGACGAAGTATTTTTATAATCAATAGATTTTATTGGGGGGGGCGCGTGCTTAAAGTGTAGTGATGGTTCACGCGTGCGTGTAGCCGCGATTCACATGCTTTTCGGACTAATGAATATTGGGGGAGACCTTGAAAGGTTTTGTAGTTTTGGGTAGAATAATTGGTTGCTCTATGAAATACGAGGTGTACACGGAGATTGAGGTTAGCTTTGATTTCAATATCTTCAATTTTATTAGCTTTGGAAAAAAGGGGAAAATTTTAAAGAGGGTGGCTTTCAGCAAAACCGAGAGAGAGGAGGTGCATAACCTTGCATTTGGTGATGTTGATGAAGACGACGAGATGGATGACTATGCTGTTACCGACAATGGCGATCGGAATAAAGTTCTTGCTACTATTGCGACTATTGTTGAAGCGTATACTAAGAGATTTCCCAGTGCGATGGATATTTTTCAGGGGGAGTACGGAAGAAAGAACCCGGTTGTATCGAATGGCGGTGAGTATACATCTGGAGGAGTTGTCAACTTTGTATGAGATTTGGGCCTATAGGCATGACCAACTGGTGATGTTTGTTAAAAATATGGAAATCAAGGCGTTTCTTATTAAGAGAAAAGTTTCATAAATTTACGGTAGTGAAAAAGGTTATCAAACATAAGAGTGAATTGACGGGCGCGGAGGTTAATTTTACCGTCAGCGAGAAGCTCAATAAGCTGAGTGGAAAGGTTTTGGCGCCGAAAAAATTGGCGGATGCCAATAAGCTTCTGAGGAAGTTGAAGACTCCTCTTCCTGAGTAATTTTCCGAGTTTTATTGGTTTTTTTGAGGTCCCGGGCCTGTTGGTCGGGGAAGTGCGTGTTTATGGGGGAACGGATGCCTACGGGGCAGGCGCCCATTTGCGCTGCCATTCGGGGTAGATGTCCAGTACGCGCTGGGGCGCATAGGTATACCATCCATAGCCATCGCGTCTTTCCCGGTCGACCTCTGCCAGGGAGTAGACCACTTTGCTGTCCCGGTTGCAGAAGAGGGGTCTGTGGGTCTTTAGTTCGTAATATCTTGTCCAGATGGGTGGAGCGGCGGAATCGACGACTACGATCCGGTCCGAGGTGGACACGCGGAAGGGCGTGACCATTTTGGGTGCGGATATGCGCTGGATGCGGGTATTGTAGATGCGGGAGTCGCGGAACCAGACGACCGCATTTTCTATGGCGGCTATGATCTTTTTGTCGGGATGGTCGATGTCCATCAGGAAGATGACGATGCCGGCACTCTCGCCGTTGCAGATGGAAGGCGGCTCGAATTTTCGGGCCCAGGCAGGCTCGAGGGTCACCTCATCGTGCTGCTGGCACCAGGCGGTAGGCTTGCCGTCGTCGACGATCTGCGATTTGAGGATGCAGTCGAGGCCTTTTGCGTAGGCGGTTGCCAGCTGTTGTCTTTTTCTTCGCTGACAAAATCGTATTCGGGTTTTTTGTCCTTTATATCTTTCAGCAGGTGCATGATGCCCTCGAAGACGCCGTCGTTGAATGTGATGTGACGGCTGTAGCCTTCTTCCAGCGGATAGTACTGGGGCCAGCCTCCGTTGCTGTACTGGGATTTGACGATGAAATCGAGGCCTTTTTCCGCGGCTATCCTGTATTTGTTCTCCTTTGTAGCGGCGTAGATGGTGGCCGGGCCGCGATCTGGGTATAGGTGCTGCCGTTGTCGTAGGTGGTATTGGTGGCAGCTTTTGCTGCGGCGACGCTGTCTTTCTGGGCTTCGGTCAGTATGGCGAAGATGTCGTAGTTCTTTGGCCAGCCGCCATTGTATTTTTGGAACAGGAGGATGTTGTCGCCGATATTTTTGATGTCGGTCGGCTGGTATCTGGGCCTGTCGGGCAGCGCGTTGATGATATTGTGTTTGTCGAAGATGGCATACCAGTGGCCGGCGTTGTCGGCGAAGGGTTGGGGATCGATGCGGGGCTGCTTTTGGGCGGCAAGTGTGAGGGGGAGCAGGGCAAGCAAGCAGGCTGCTTTTAGCAGAGGACGGCGTGATCTCATAGGTCAATGCTACGAAAAGATGGGCTGGGGCTGGGATTTATTTGCGCAATCGTTGCCGGCGGTCGAGTGGGGTGGCCCCGGGGGATATGGGGTTAGGCGTTGGCGGAATAGTAGTCGCGCATGATTACGAATACCCGTTGTTTTAGGGTTTCGACGGTGTCGTTTGGCTGTGGGGTGATCGGGTCGAGGAAGTGCATTGCCGGGGGGTGGGGACGGAAGTAGAATGTTTTGCCGGGGGGCATGATCTTGCGGCTGTTGAAGATGACGCCGGGCATGATGGGCTTGCCGGTATTGAGGGCGAGGCGGAAGGCGCCGTCGTGGAAGGATTTGAGCGGTTCGGAAGTTTTGTTGCGGGTGCCTTCGGGGTAGATGCACATATGAAGGCCCATATCGAGGGCCTCTTTCATTTTTGCAAAGCTCTCGCGGCGGCTGGCTTCGCTGCTGCGGTCGACGAGGACGCTGCCGGTGCGGTAGAAGGTGCCGAAGACGGGGATCTTTGCCATCTCGATCTTCGCGATGGTTTTGTTGCCGGGGCCCGGTATTCCCGGTGTTGTGATGGGGACGTCGATGAGTGCGTTGTGGTTGCATACGACGATGTAGGGCTGGCCTTTGACGAATTTTTTCCTTTCCTTTTATGCGCAGTGGGGTTCCGGCCAGGGGCAGGAATACGGCCATCCATACCCGCGCGAGGGACGTGAACCGGATGGTTTTCTTAGGATCGGGTTGGGGATAGGCGAACAGGAGGAAGGGGATCATGAAGATCAGCATGGTGGTGATGAAGATCAGGATGACCCAGACGGCCCAGATGCGGGCGAAGATGTTCCAGAAGGTATTTTTGATGGATGACATGGTAGTTGTTTGTTTCCGGATTTGGGCCTGGGGCCTGTTATAGCGCCCAGTCGATGGGGTCGATGCCGTTGCTCATCAGCCAGGTGTTGGCTTTGGAAAAGTGCTTGCACCCGAAGAATCCCTTGTCGGCGGAGAAGGGAGAGGGGTGGGCGGCTTTCAGGACCAGGTGTTTGGTGGCGTCGACCAGGACTTGTTTTTCCTGCGCAAATTTACCCCAGAGCAGGAATACTACGTTCTCTTTGAGGGCCGAAACTTTGGAGATTACGGCGTCGGTGAACTCTGCCCAGCCAATTTTGGCGTGGCTCATGGGTTCATTGGCGCGAACGGTCAGCGAGGCGTTGAGCAGGAGGACGCCCTGTTCTGCCCAGTGGGTGAGGTCGCCGTGTTTGGGGATCGCCATGCCGACGTCGTTGTGGAGCTCCTTAAATATATTGATCAGGAGGGGGAGGGGGGATGCCTTTCTGGACGGAGAAGCTGAGGCCGTGGGCCTGTCCCGGGCCATGGTAGGGGTCCTGTCCCAGGATAACGATCTTGACGTCTTCGAAGGCAGTGGTATTAAATGCGTTAAAGATCAGCCCGCCGGGGGGTAGATGGTCTGACCGCTGATCTTTTCCGTTTTTAGATGGGTGGCTATTTGGAGAAAGTAGGGTTTGTTGAACTCCTGTTTCAGTGCCGCTTTCCAACTGTCTTCGATCTTTACGTCCATAGATAGTGGTTTTACCGCGCCGCGGGGCGGTGGTTGTGGGGGCCGAAGATAATTAAAAGCGTTGAGCGTAAAAGGGTTTGGGGGTTGGGGGATTTTTTTATTTTTGCCGCCGTTTCGGAGGCGAAGCCGCCACCGTCGTGAAGCATATGACCCGGTAGCTCAGCTGAATAGAGCTCCTGCCTTCTAAGCAGGCGGTCGTGGGTTTGAATCCCGCCCGGGTCACAACAGGCACTCCCAAAGAGTGTCTGTTCTTTTTTGATGAATGATTCGATTGTGAATCATCCTTGAAAATGAACTTTTTAGCCTCAACTCAGTACAATTCACTTCAACTCATCCGGTGGCCGATTCAGTGGCCTTTTCGGTGCCCTAATTGTGAGGGCCACTTAAGGGCCACTAAAAATGTTTGAATCCAACAGTTCGCACAGGGAAGATTTTTATCCTTAAAATCTTTCAGTATGTATGTTCAGCAATCCTGCTCTCTTCTTTTCTTTCCGAAACGCAACGAGATCAACCGGCGGACGGGTATGGTGCCCATTTATGCCCGTCTGATGATCGATGGTCAGACGGCGGACCGCGCGGTTAAGGATGTCCGGGTACTGCCGGAACACTGGAACACAGAGGCCAAGCAGGTTACTGCCGATTCCCCGAAAGCCAAAGCTTCCAACAAAAAACTGGCGACGGTCCTGACGGATGTCTTCCGGGCGATCGATCTGGTGCAGGCCCGGGCCGGTACCGCTACTCCCGATGCGGCATGGGCACTGCTGGAAGCCCCGCGGGAAGTACCCAGTAAGACCCAGCTTGAAAAGAAAGTCAATCTCGACTTCTCCCTCCGGCTGGACCAACCGGTGAAAGAATACGTCGTCTTCCGGAAGCGAAAGGCCAAAGCCTATGAGTTTACCCCCGAATTGCCTCCCCTTCGGACTGCTCAGTTCGAAGAAACGGAAGAGGCCCTGAACCGTCGGATCGATCAGCTGGATAAAGAAGGCCATCCCCTTTTTGACGACAAGGCCCGGACCAAAACGGTTGTCCTGGCCATGGACGAACACCTGCTGCATTTTATGAAGCTGGTCAAAGCCGGCCATCGCAGCTTTACCACCCTGGAGAAAATGCTGGGCCGTAAAGGCCGGCTGGTGGAATTTATCACGGACCGGTACAGGCAGGACGACCTGCCGCTGGCCGGCCTGGAATACCGGTTTATTGAACTGCTGGAAACGCACTGCATGACCAGACACCAGATGGTCCAGAATACGGCCAGCAAGTACACGTCCACGTTTAAAGACATCATGACCCGGGCAGTCGCCAATGGGGGGATGCCGGCGAATATTTTTGAGGGCTTTCAGTGTTCGTATGAAAAAACCAACCGGGAGTGGCTCACCCGGGAGGAGATGAACTGGCTGCTGCGGGAGGGGCGTATAATGGTTCACAGCCAGCGGAGGACCGCAGAGCGGGTATTGGAGCTGGAAGCCGGGCAGGTCTATGAACTGATGGATTACTTGGCGGTTACCCGTAAGAAATTGTTGCAGGGCTATGGAGAAACATCGGATGTGCTTTTTTTACAGCACCATAAGGCTGCCAATTTTTACGGGGTCACGGCCACGTTGCTAAAGCACCTGCGAAAGATCAACGGTGCGGTGAAGAATTTGGATCAGATCAGGGGCTCTGTTATTACCCATTGGGTAAGGACATATGACCTGCGAAAAGCCCAGTACATGGCCGGTCACCGGTATGTTAGCTCGACGGAGGATTACAAGCAACAGTTGCTGGATGAGCTGCAAGGGGATGTACAAAAGTTCCACCCATTGTGAATGACGAAATCGATAATTTTATACGTATGGCAAAGCAGGAAATCAGTAAGGCATACCAGTCTTTTTTTGCTGGGATAAAGCAAAAGGTTCACCAGTCACAGCATCAGGCTATGCGGCAGGTCAACAGTGCATTGATCGGCTTGTATTGGCAGATAGGGCAGGATATTGCTGAAAAGTAGCAGCGGTATAAATGGGGAAAATCGGTTGTAGAAAAGCTGGCGGTGGACTTACAACACGAGTTCCCCGGCATGCAGGGGTGGTCGGTGGCAAATTTGTGGCGGATGCGCAAATTTTACCTTACCTACCGGGATGATGCAAAACTCGCACGACTCGTGCGAGAAATAGGTTGGGGGCATAATGTGGCGATCTTTGAGAAAGTAAAGCAGGAAATAGTACGGCATTTTTACGTAGCCATGTGCAGGCATTACGGATGGACAAGAGACCTACTAGTTCATCACATCGATACAGAGCTGCATAAAAAGTATGCCATGAATCAGACCAATTTTAAGGCGTTGTTACCGGAAGAGAAGCAAAAAAGGGCGTTGTTGTCTGTGAAGGATGAATATCAGTTCGATTTTTTGGAATTAGGAGAAGAATATAAAGAGCGGGAGCTGGAGTTGGCGCTGGTAAAAAATATCCGCCGCTTTTTACTGGAAATGGGCGGAGACTTTACATTTATAGCCAATCAATATCGGGTAGAGGTGAATGGAGAAGAGTTTTTATTGACATACTGCTTTATCACCGGAAATTAAAATCGTTGGTGGCTCTGGAATTAAAAGCCGGAAGGTTCAAGCCGGAGTATGCCGGTAAAATGCAGTTTTACTTGTCGGTGCTGGACGATAAGGTAAAACATGAAGATGAGAACCCTTCTATCGGGATCATCATTTACAGGACAAAAGACAGAATGCTGGTGGAGTATACGCTACGAACAGTAAACAGTCCGATAGGGGTAGCCTCTTATGAAGTGACAAATCTCTGCCCGAGGGATATGAAGAAATACCTGCCTTCTCCCAAAGAGCTGGAAGAACGATTACTACATTTTATTGAAGCGATCCAGACCGGAGAATAACCACCAGGAAAGCCCATACTGGTAAGCAGGAAAAGAGGTGGGCAGTCTTCGCCCCTGTCCTCTAAAACCCCGCCGAGGCGCCATCCCCGAACCCCACGCTACCGTACCTGTCATGGTTTTACCCCTGCTGCTGCGAAGATCGCCCTCCGCGGCTTCCTCTGCCGGCTAGGTCCGTCAGCGCCGCTCCTCCATTTTTGTCCGCCACCTGCCGGCGGCCGGCCGCTTAACTAATAACCCGGCCTCCGTTACCACTCCGGCCTAACACCAAGGTCTACCGCGGGTAGGGACCCGGCGTCCTCCTTCCGTCGGACTTCCTCCGTGTCCCACGTCCGGCCGCATGGCGGGCGGTGGCGGGAAGGCCCAGGAACAAGCGGCCGCCGGCGATGGGCAGCGGGATAAATCCGAGCCATAGTAACGCCGTTCGCTACTCCGTCCGCCCGCCATAAAAGCCGGGCTGCAGTCTGACGATTATAAGGTCTCTATGGGGCTTTTATAGCAGCAGCCGGAGTGATTGTCCCTCCTGTTGCCATAAGGCCGTAAAACGGCGCTAATAAGCTCTGTCTGTTCTTTGCTGAATCCCCTGCGTAGGGGATTTTTTTATTAGCGGGCAAGGAGGACAAACAGCAAGCGGGCGGAAGGTATAAAAAGCCTGTTCTACAGTTGAACGGTGATCCTGGGGACTGCCGTGCTTTTATACCTTCTGCCGGCTCTGGCAACGGCGTTGTTGCAGTTGGTTTATGTTCTACCGGTGATCGCCGGCGCCCGCCTGTAGGCAGGAAATACCACCTTTTTTATGTACAAAAAGTATTAAATTTTCATGATATGCGTTATCGCGGAATATTACTGGTGATAATTAACATTTTTGCGGCGAGTACTTTGGTAAAAGGACAATCCTATAATATTAAGTCTCTTGAGGGGCGGCCAGCGACAATAAATTTTCACTATATTCCGGCAACGGATTCAAGTGACGGATCGTTCTTCATTAATTTTTTGAAGGACACACTTTATCTATACGATTACCTTGCTATCGACACTGTGAAGTTACTGAATGAGGCCTTTCTAGATATTGAATACGCAAGAAGGGGTGGTTCTAATGAGGGATTTAGCAAACAGTTATTGCTATGTGTATCCGAAGGTAAGCTTTGTCCGGCGCTACATGTGGATTCGTATACGAATTGGGACAATAGAAATGCGTATCAACTAAAAAACGCTAGCGAGTATTTGCTCTTCAAATTGGGGGTGACGTTGTCGGGCAATAATTCTGATTCGTATAAGCTTAAATTGAATATTCATAATGAATACTCTGGTCACTTGAAATCCAAGGCAAATTACAAGTACGACCGAACTAAGTTCCTGTTGTTTGATAAACAATCTAAGGCCTTTTATAGTGGGTATGAACAACTGACAGGCGATTATACGTTTTGTGACTTGAAGGAAAAAATAAAATTGAAGAAGTATATAAAAAGCAAAATTCCCGTTGTTGAAATCGAAAAAGAAAAATACTATTTTATCAATGGGAACTGGTATATAAGAGATAAGAGTAATTTTTTCTCGATGAAGTTATAAAATTAGACGAACTGCGAATGCATCGCGTAATTCATAAATTGTGAAATGTTTCCCAGGGGTTCTACGATGTCCGTTACAGGTCGGTCTACCGGTGCAGGAAGGTGGCGAAGGATGATAGTGCTTTGACGCAGCGCTGCAGGAATTTGTTGCCAGGCATCCGACTATAGGCACTCTATTCGCCTCCTTTAGAAATGATAATTGCAAAGAGCAGTATTCCATCAAAAGTATGGGGCTACGAATATCCTATGGCGTACACCACTTTTTACAAAATTGATGCTAACAGTGTAACTGTCAAGTATATTAGTGGGATTGAGAATGAGAAAGATAGTGTTTTAATGCAAAGACTCCTAAAGGAGAGTGAGTGCAAAATGGTTTTGAATTTTCTTTCATCACACAATGTCGAGCGCTTTAAGGTTAAATATAGCAATCCGATGGTTGATGACGGAGATCGAAAAAGGGTGGTGTTTACTGTTAAGGGTAAATCCAAAACTGTTGAAATAGCAAATTTTTATCAGAAGGACATGGGCGAATTATTTAGTGTTCTTAATAATGAAATATCGGATATTCTTTCTGGGAAATTTACGAGAATTAATGACGAAACTAAATCTGCAGGAGAGAATAAATAATGGTTGTATCTTTCAGGTAAAAGGCTGCCGTAGCAGGCTAATCAGTCCTCGGTCGCCGATGACTCATGCAAATTTGCGACTATAAAATGGGAGAATGCGCATAGTTTTTAAGTGGTGGTGGAACATCGAATTTTATCACTTTTTTGACGAACAACGGTATTGTCCGGCCAACATAGCAATTTGGGAATATTGGTGATCTCCCAGTGACGAGCCGTTTTCAGAAGGCTCACCGAACAGGAAGGCTGGTGCTCGGGAGGCATCGATATTCTCCAGGGGCTATATTTCAAGGGGTCACGGCCTGCATACCCTAAAAGAGAATAGAAATTGAAACTTGATTTTGACGATTTAATCATTGATCTTGAAGCAAAGCTTGGCAAGAATAAATCCGACAAGGGTTTATTGATAGAAGAAAGCTTTATATTGTGGTATGCGTTGGTCGAAGACATGCCTTGCAACGAATTTAACGAGATAGATTTGCAGAACTTACTGACGAGGAATGTTGGAATTTATCAAGGCTCTTTTAGCGAGGATGCGGATTTTAGCTTTATCATTGGGTGGATGACAAACATTGCATCCTGGTATTTGGATCCTTTGTTAAACGAGCAAGATGGAACTGGATTGCTACTGGAGGCTTATAGACGTGATCCTCGGGAACAGCTTGTTTAGTGGGCGGTTCGAAAAGAATTGAAATTGGGAGAGCTCGATATTGTTAGTTTGAGAACAGATATTGAGCTTCGGTATGAGCAGTTTTATAGTTATGGATTGCTACTTAAGGAGTATTTTTTGGAAATAATAGACGCCCCGCAGCTTTAGTGCTTAAAATAACGCGTCAGCTCTGTAGCCTTCGCAGATAATATGCCCTGAGTTCATTTTCCAGAAAAATCGGATAAAAAGTCCGTCGATATTGATGCGCCACGATTACCCCTGTTTATAACTCGGCAGGAGATATCACAATTGGTTTGAAGGCTCCGATTGCAATTGCAGCACCGTTGACTTCTGGCGGCACCAAATCTCAAACTCCAACCAAAACATTGCCTACCCTTACGCATAATGTGTATGAAAATGGGGGCTGGGATTTAACTAAAATGAAGCTGGCAGACCTTAAAATACGGCGTAGCGAGTATGACATATGATACATTTGGGGGAGGGTGATAGAAGACCCGATAGCCAATTGGAGTATATGAGGGCAAGATACCCCATGATTATGGTAAGACGGCTTACCCTGACGTATTTCACATATAAACCTTCAGCACAAGCGTTTGAAACTGGAATGGTTGGATTGTATAAATTGCGAAATGGTGGTCAATCTCCAACTGAGCAAAAATTGCCATTTTGATATACGGAACTTATGTTAGATCAACTGTACATCGTTTTTGAAAATAGTGAATTTGATTCATTTCCCTTAAAGCATATTCAGTACAATATCCTCAAGCGCATAAGGCAATTGAAATACGTGAGCTGCAATACCATGTACCCGATGGTTTTCCCAGGGCCAATGGTAGTTTTGACGAAGCGATGATGCGCCTGGGTGGTTCCCTCAAAGGCGTAGACCGTCAGGGGGCTCATGTGCCCGGCACCGCACTTTGGCTAAAACTGAACGTCATGGGGGACGGGACTACCCTTGAAATCAAAAAGCGCGACCTGCCCGTTTACATCAACATCTTCTGCCTTGATGGTACCGATGCGCCCAGACTATTGAACGTGGTGCAGGGTCAGTATGATCTCCACTCCCTCGGGGTAGCGAAGCGTCCCACCATCGGTACCTGGATTCATTCCATACCCGTAGGCCACCACCTGCTCCGGGAGAACGAAGTCCTCCTCTGCCAGAAGCTGACCGTGGCATTCTTCTGGGCGACTTATGCCCAACGCATGAAGAAGCAAAACCCGCTGAATTGAGTCCGCCGACGTAAGGCCAGGTAGGAAAATCCTTCCAATTAGTCCTCAAAGATTCGGGGACGCCGGTTACTGCCGGTCATCTCTGTACGTGAACGCCGTTTCGCAATGGGACCCGTCCGCATTTGTTCTTGTGCGTGTTCCGATGCTGGATGAGGCGTTTTACTGTGAATTTTGTGGATGTGGTAGGCTGGCCCATAACTGTTATGGGGATATTTACGCTTCTCGGCAATTTAGGGAAAGCTGAACCGGCGTCTGCTGTACTGTCTTGCTGGTCTATAGGTTTAGGCCGAATTGTTGGAAAACCTTTCAACGTGCGAGGGCTAATTTTTCTGTGCCAGCAATATTAGGATTGATCCGGCCACAAGGAAAGCGGCCCCCAACCAACGTGAAAGCTGTTTGTATCGCTCCGGTGAAACTTTTGCTGGAGAATATCTGTCTCCTCCCAAATCCCTTTGCGTTCTAGTGGGGATTTAATGTAAATTTATAAGCTGCAATATAAGCGGGAATAAACGTATGGGAAAATACTTACAAGATGTGATGTATCGTTTGCATGTAGCTGACAGGAACCTCTCCCTTTTTGAACGACAGATAAAATTGATAAAGTCAATCAAGTTAGTGGAGACACTGTTCAATTTTTACTTGCCGAAGAAAATTGAAATTGGCAATAATATTTGGCGCCTCACAGTCTATTTAACATCAGATAAGAATTTGGATGGAAAAACGGAGGAGGTTGGCTTGGTTCAGGCCAGTTATATTTTTTATGACTTTGACCATTTGTTGCATCTGGCACGAATTGACCAAAAGAGAATGCTAACGGAGGTGTTATCAAAAGGTATACAATCATGTTGCGCTGTACATTGCTCTCCATTTGAACCATTTGAAAGCATCTCGCACAAATTACTTGCAGACAAAGTAGAATTCAGCGATTATTACAAGGAAAGAAAAATTAGTCCGGACAAAATGCATATAGCTCAAATGAAAGTTCATCTGTCCGAGGAGGAGGGACAGCTTTCAGTTACAGTATTTGACAGAGGCGGCACAATTGTAAAATCAATCGCTGTTGGAGAATTTCAGTTCGGAATATTTGATAGGATTCAATGGATGGATAACCGGACACTTAACGTTTATCATATTAATGCCATCCAGTCGTATAGGAGGAAAAAAGTGGCGCTAGACTACTTCTCCATCAACATAGGAACGGAAATCGTCACCTATCATCCGGTAACGAGAGAAAGTATATTTGACTATGGCGTTAAACTTTTAACAGAAACCACCGAGTACGAAGTTGCTTTTAAACTTATAAACCAGGCAAAGGCATTGGGAGACGGAAAAGCAGAAAATATTTTACAAAACTTAGCAATAGATCCGGGACAGAGAGATAATGTCGGCTCCCCCGAACTCCGGCCACAAGAATTAGAGTTACCAATTGAATGAATTGTTAACTTTAAACTTGAATTATGAAACGCAAACAATTTACAGAAAGTCAGATTGTGTCAGCCCTGAAGCAGCAGGAAGGGGGCATTTCCGTGAAGGATATCGCCCGGGATCTGGGGATTAGCGAAGCTACCTTTTACAATTGGAAGTCGAAGTACGGCGGCATGGAAGTCTCTGATGTTAAACGGCTGAAGGACACTGGAGGCCGAGCATGCCGAGTTGAAGAAGATGTATGCCGAGCTTAGCATCGAGAACCGGGCCATGAAAAACCTAATCGAAAAAAAGCTATAACGCCTGCGGAGAAACGGGACGCGGTTGGTTACCTGGTTGAACAGGAGCAACTGAGTGTTCGCAAGGCGTGCAAGATCGTAGCCATCCCCAGAAGCACCTACGAATATAAATCCATGCCCAAAGATGATGTACCGGTCCAGGAGGCGCTAACGGCGTTGACAGAAAAGCATGTTGACATTGGGTTTTGGCAATCCTATCATCGATTAAGGAATAAAGGGTTTATGTGGAATCATAAGCGGATATACAGGGTTTATACAGAGATGAGGCTGAATATCCGCAGAAGGGCTAAAAGGCGGCTACCAGCCCGAATCCGGGAAGCGTTATTCCTTCCGGAAGGGCCTAACGAGGTCTGGAGCATCGACTTCATGAGCGATGCCCTGGTAGACGGTCGAAAGTTCCGGGTATTGAACATCATAGACGATTTTAACCGGGAATCATTGGCTATTGAGGTAGATACCTCCCTGCCAAGCCGACGAGTTATCCGGGTGTTGGAAAGGATCATCGCACGCCGCGGCAAACCGGCCTGCTTGCGGACAGATAACGGGCCAGAATTTATCAGTCATTTGCTCCAGGAATGGTGCGAGGCTAATGGAATCAGGCTAGTCTATATCCAGCCGGGAAAGCCAACCCAGAACGCTTACATAGAGCGTAAAAACGGAACCATGCGCCGTGGACTGTTGAACGCCTACTTGTTTTACAGTCTGCCGGAAGTCCGGATGATGGCTGAAGAATGGCAGCTGGATTATAACACTGAGCGCCCGCATAAATCACTGGGGTATTTATCACCAGTCAAATATGCTGAACAGTATTACCAACGCCAGGTATTACAGGTGAAGCTTTATCCACAAACGGCGAACGGAAATCCTTTCACAATTGAAGAGAGCCGGTTAGTGGATAAAATGGTTGAAAAACAAACCGAAAACTCTAAGTGACGGTGGCGTAGTTTTAAGGGAAGCTTACAATAAGGCTATATTATTGCGGACACCAAAGCGGCGCTGAATGCGTCAGGTTAACGCCTTCGGAATAGTGCATAAATTCGCTACGCTCAGTCGATCCTTCACATAATCCAACACTTGAAGAGATCAGCAAAGACAGCCCCGCCTATCTGGTCCCAGACTTTGAAGAAGCTCCAGACATCGAAAAAGCTATAGATAAATATCTGAAAAGTAACTTTGAAGGCATCTTCCTCAATGAACTTTACAGCCTGGTACACCGACCCCAAAATGTTCCCTAATTGACATACCCATTGTTCCAGCCGTGGTTCGACATATCCATTCACACCATGCTTTCTGATACCGTAAGCAATTCGATCACAAAAGAATAAAGTAACAATCCCATAACGGTACTTTGCCGGAGGCATACGCCAACAGCACAGAGTCGAAAGACACCCGAATACTTAATTTTGATTTAAGTAAAGCGCTTTTAGAAGATGAAGATGGTCGTCGTTATTGAGTAAGACTGGGATTGACATTGCGTTGTTGCAAGCAACGAAGTTAGGCTCAATAATATTAGTCTATGCATCATAATGGAATCGGCATTGCAAAATATGAAGCTGTTTGTCTTTTACTGCATAAACCGTTACTATCCGTTGATCCGCCTTCTGCAGATAAAGTATGTCAACATACGTCTGCACGGGGGCGACCACGGGAATTAGATCTCCAGGCACAAAATGAAATTGAGAATTCGAATAATGTGATGAAAGCGACTACGATAAGGTGACCGATGCTGATATTCAAGACTATATAATACACCTCGAAAGACAACACAAAAGTCGTGGAAAGAAGTCCAAGAAATAGCCGTCACGCTACTAACTGAACTTACTATGCAAAAAGCCCCGCAATAACGGGGCTGCACTAATCAAATACCATTAACCATTAAACCTTATCCTATGAAAGCCAAGATATGAATTATTTCATATGAGTGATTTTTTTCTTTGAACTAAATGTTTCCACGGGGGGCAGAAAAGATGACTTACCGCGGCCTGATTGCGGTCTCGGGTGATATTGATCCGCCTTCCCGTCAGCCCATCCTACGCTGAATTTCCAAGACAACAAATTTCCGCCCAAGAATAAGCCGCGACTCAGTAGGCGAACCGGCCTCGGGATATATCCTTCCATGGAATGTCGACGTCGTATCCCAAGGTCGTAAGAATGTCCCGCAGGTTTTGTCCCTGCCGGGCCCCGGGCCAGGCTGCTATTGCCTTTTCCCGGATGGTCAGAGAGTCGTCCGGCACCATCGACGCCTCGGTCACGGAATATACTTTTCCCAACCCGTGACAGGCAGTGCAGGCGCCTTCAGGTGTATTGGAGAGAAAGATTCGGCATATACGATGGGCTACCCCTTCGGGTAGTCGCCCGCGCGCGAGTGACGATCGCATCCCTCGGTATCCGAGGACTGATGTTCTTAAGATTGCGCTCACGGCCGCCCTTTACAGTAACGAAACCCGCATCGGGATGGCTGATTCTCTGCGTCATAACAGATTTACTTCAAATCATATGCCTATAATCCTCTGAGGTACACCAGTCGTTAAATACAAAAACCATACGACACAATAAATGATTAAAATTATCGATTAACTATCTAAACCACCAAAAAGCCTATGTCAAAATACAAATCATCTTTTAGCTTTTTCATTATACTTGCCTGCATTCTGATATTTTCTCAAAAAGTAGCTCTTGGAGGCGAACTAACCCCGGCTGCCAGCCTATCTTTTAACAGTGCACCATCTGATACGATCCCCGGCAAATGTCCCATGAATGACGAAATCGAGAAGATCATCGGTGAAGCTATTTCGCTCGGTGCTCCGGCCTACAATGCCGGGATGCATATGGCCTGCTACCGGATTTACGAATGGGCCTCTTATAAGATACTTTATGAATACGGAAAGGACTGTTTAGAAATTACTAAGATGCTAAAGACTGCTATTGATAAATCTCATGGCGATTATTCTGATACTGAAAAAGCCTGGATTATGCGGGTGGCATTCGATAAGATACTGGGACAACCTACACAGACGGCTGACCCTCAAAAAAGAACAAATAGTAGAAATGGTTAGTTAAAGCTGGGATGAAAACGTCCTGATCACCTTAGCCCGTGGCGTTTCATTTTCTTTACAATTCCTTCGCTATCAGGAAGATTCACCGGGCAGTCTTAAACAGTCGCTCGGTTTACCGTCGTCTTACAGGGCAAGTTCGCTGCCATATTCGTCTCATCAAACAAAAGTCTGGCTTTGATATGATAATTATCATATATACTATAGATGTCGGGTAGTATCTTCTCGAAAGTATCGAATTCCATGTTTGCTGGACTAATAAATACTTGTAAATGAAACGATTTGAAACAAGCAACAACAATAACCCGGCGAAAATGCTCCAAGCCTATCAGACGGCGATAGACCATGCGGCGATTGTATCCATTACCGACCTTGCCGGCAAGATACTGTATGTGAATGACCGGTTCGTGAAAGTTTCTCAATACAAGCGCAGCGATCTTCTCGGCAACACCCACCGTATTGTCAACAGCGAATACCATTCACCGGAATTCTTTCAAACTATGTGGGCTACGATCACCGCCGGAAAGCCCTGGCGCGGAGAGATCAGGAACCGGGCGAAGGATGGCAGTTTTTATTGGGTGGATACGGTTATTACACCGGTGTTCGACGAGGATAGGAACATTGTCCAGTTTCTCTCCATCCGCAATCTTATCACCGTTCAAAAATCGGCAGAGGCGCAATTAAGGAAGAGCCAGATAGACCTGATGAAAAGGGACCAGCAGATGAATGAAGCCCAACGGGTAGCCATGACCGGGAGCTGGTTCCTGGACATCCCCGCCAATTCGCTGGAGTGGACTGAAGAGGCATACCGGATCTTTGACATCCCGTTTGGAAGACCGATGACCTACGAGTCCTTTCTCGAAAGAGTGCATCCCGACGACAGAGAATTTGTCAATAGATCCTGGGCGGACGCCCTGACGGGTGCAAAATACGATATAGAGCACAGGATATTTACTTCAAGCGGGGAAAAATGGGTCCGCGAAAACGCCATTTTGGATAGAGGACCATCCCATTCATTCGTGAGCGCCGTGGGTACCGTCCAGGACATCTCCGAGAGAAAAAAGACGGAAAATATACTGAAGGACTCGGAAAGCCGGTATAAAAGCCTTTTCAATAGCAGCCCTTTCCCTATCAGCATTATCGACAAAAAAACATTGAAGTTCCTGGAAGTGAATGAGGCTGCCATCCGGCTTTATGGCTATTCGAGGGAGGAATTCATGAACCTTACGATCTATGACTTTAGGCTTCCCGGAGAAAAAGATATGGTGAAACAACAATTGGATAGCAATAATTATGAATCGGACAAACGTATTCGATATCACAGAAAGAAGAATGGCGACCTTATCCAGGTCGAACCTTCTATCGTACCAATCGACTATAAAGGAAGAGATGCGCTCCTGATCACCCTCAACGATGTGACTGAAAAGATCCAGATGCAGGAAGCATTGACGCAAGAAAGAGTCAGCCGTCAAAAGGAGATCAGCCAGGCGACCATGGAAGCACAGGAAAAGGATCGAGCAGAAATTGGCTCCGAACTGCACGACAATGTCAACCAATTACTTGCGGCCTCAAACCTGTACCTTAAGCATATCGAACCGGAGTCCAAAGAAAGCAGGCAATTATTAAATAAGAGTATCTCTATTATCAACCAGGCCATTGAAGAAGTGAGAAGGTTATCCTGGTCGTTGGTTCCCCCCAGGCTGAATGATCTCAGTTTAAAGGAGAACATTGTGCAAATTGTACCCAACATGGCTTTTAACCATACAAAGGTGCAATTCAATATTGACATTGCTGAACGGCTTTTGTCGGAGGGATTGAAGATCAATATATACCGGATCATCCAGGAGCAGTTCCATAACATTATCAAATACGCGCATGCGGAGACGATCAAAATTTCACTGACCCAGGTGGACAACCGGGTGATGCTGGACATTTGTGACGATGGCCAGGGATTCGACCTCACGCAAAAATCAAAAGGTATCGGCCTCTCCAACATCATACGCAGGTCCGAGACTTACAATGGGAAGGTCCAAATTGACAGCAGTATCGGCAAGGGATGTAGGGTAACAATCGAGTTCGCTATCGACCCTATAAAATAAATTGAGACATTTGACATTTATACCAACAAAAACCCGGGCCAACTGTCCAAAATGGAGGGATTGGCGACCTGGTGCTTACAAAAAACAGACACGAAACTGAAAAGAAGAATGGATATGCTTTAAATGTCAATTTAAAACAAAGCACCCAGGCAGATATTGCTGGTATTAAGTAATTTTGCACAAGACAGTATAATGTAGCATCCTGCATGTGGTGATTGATAAGGTTAACTTAATGTGACTATGAAATGAGAAAAGAGTTTACACCTCAAATAAACAAAATCTATGTTTTTGATCGGAATAGCCTTCTGTTCATAAAATCAGGCAGTGGTATTTTCGAGGTTGACTTTAGGCAATACGATTTTGATGACAATAAAATGATCTTTTTATCTCCCGGGCAATACTTCAGGTTATTGTCGGGAGAGTTTTCTATTGTACAATTTGAATTTACAAACGAAACTGTCTCTGATGCGAGGAAATCACGTTTTCTTTTTAGACACCTGATAAGCCTTAGTCATATTAACCTTGATCTCAAAAGGCCTTTTCGTCTGGAGCAATTCGCCCGGCTCAACCTTGATGAAGAAGGTAGTATTAATCTACTCCATCACGCTATTGAAGACTGGATTACCCTCAATCCTTTTCGGGCAACACAAGAAGAGATCGACTTGCTTTTTGACGTGGAAGAGATTATTGGCAAACACCTTGCTGAACCGTGCGCATTAGCGGATGTTTCAAGACAGGTACAAGAAAGGCCTTGGAGGGTACAAAACGTATTAAGAGAAAAACTGCGCCTTACAATAGCAACGATGGCGCGTAAAAAGAAACTTCTTGAAGCGGAAAAGAAAATTGCTTTCACTGATTTATCAGTAAAAGAAGTGGCCTATGGCCTTGGTTTCAGGGATTCGGATTATTTCTTTAAATTTTTTAAACAGCATACCAATCAAACACCTTCGTCATTTAAAGAACGGTTCAGTTTTAACAGCAATGACAGTTTTATAGAGGATATTTCGGGGTTAATTGAAAGAAATTTTCGAGAGCCCCTTAAAGTGGCTTTTTATGCAAGTGAGTTAGCGATGTCAGAGAGAACTCTTTCCCGTAAGCTACATGAAAGGCTTGGTACTTCTTTGATTGACTTGCTGCATAAAAGAAAATTGAAAGAAGCAAGGCTATTAATAAGCAGTGGCGTTTCTCTTGCTGATACTGCTTTTGAACTGGGCTTTAGAGAAACCAGTCATTTCTCTATGTTCTATAAAAAACACACTGGTACTTCGCCCTCGCAACTTTTACGGAAATGACCGGTAGGTCACTCTGCGCTAGTTAATAAACTATCCATTTTTATTTTTACAGTTTTGTGTCCGTTTTTTGTAAGCACAAGGGCCTGTCGCGTTAGTAACTTTGTGTTATCAACTTAAAAATTAAGAAAATGGACATCAAAAAACTGAACGCAGAGGTAGATGCGCTTGTTTCCAAAGGAGAAATACTTGCTGCAATAAGCAAGTTCTTTGCCGACAGCGTGGTTACTACCGATCACGATGGAACGGTGGTCAGCTCTAAGAAGGGACACTTTGCCAAGATTGAAGCTTTTCTCGGTGGTATTGCCAACGTAAATAGCATCAAATTTCATCATTCAGGAGTTGGAGATGATGTAAGCATGAGCGAATTTACTTTTGACTTTGCCATGAAAGACGGAAGCCACGTCTTATGGCATGAGATCTTGCGCCGTGTGTGGAAAGACGGAAAGATCGTGGATGAACAGTATTTTCTAGGTTAATTAGCAGTTCAGAGGTCCGAAGGGGTAATTGTTCCGTTCAGGACAGTATTATCCTGTCACAGTATTTGATAAATGGTAGAAGGTTTTACTTATGGACAAAAGTGGAGGTGTATTATGAAAGCGATAGTTGCAGTGGATCAGGCTGCTGGTGCATCCGGGTTGAAGCGAGTGGAAATGGCCGAACCGCTGGCCGCAATCAACGACGTCGTCGTCGAGATTCATGCGGCAGGATGGGTCTCGACGGAGCTGGAGTGGCCCTCGACATGGACCGATCGCGCCGGCTGCAATCGGACGCCGTCAATCCCCGGCCACGAAGCTGGCTGGTGTGGTCGCTGCACTCGGCTATGGAACGACGGGGCTCTCGGTGGGACAGCGGGTATTTGGGCTAGCAGACTGGTATCGCGACGGTAGTCTGGCGGAGTACGTGGCGATCGAGGCGCGCAACCTTGCACCCTTGCCGGACAACGTCGAATTTGCCATAGGCGCGTCCTTGCCAATCTCAGGTCTGACCGCCTGGCAGGGACTCTTCCAGCACGGCCACCTTCAGGCGGGACAGAGAGTTCTAGCCCATGGTGCAGCCGGTGCGGTCGGGACGATGGTGACGCAGCTTGCACGTGAGGCCGGCGCCTACGTTATCGGCACTGGACGAGCTAGTGATCGCCAGAAAGTGCTCCATTTCGGTGCACACGAGTTCGTCGACCTGGAGAACGAGGCGCTGGAAAACGTAGAGAGAGTCGATCTGGTATTTGATGTCATCGGTGGCGAAGTCCAGAAGCGTTCCGCACGCCTGCTCAAACACGGAGGAACGCTGGTGTCTGTGGTTGGACCGGTCGAGGTGCAGGTCACCCAGGCCCTGGCGGTTGATTTCGTTGTCGAGGCCGATCGCGCCCAGTTGAGTGAGATTGTGCAGCGCGTGCGGGACGGACGATTACGCACAAATATTGGCACTACCGCCTTCTTTGACGAAGCCGTCGCCACCCTCAACTCGACCGAGCGACGCAAGGGGAAGACGATCATCCGCCTTCGTCCGTAAGGGCTCGTTGAGGTTGATCGGTTTTGACCTTCTCATGCATGATTTCACGCATAAAATCTATTGAAATGGAAGAAATTGATTTTAAATTCAAGACTAATCTTGCTGGTCTGCCGAATGAACCTTCTTCAACTCAATAGTTGCGTGATGTGCAACTCTGGTTACGGGCCGCCCAAAAGTGATCGGCTACGTTGTTTCTAATTAAGACCCTTATGAAAACGGAGAGCATTAAAATTATTATAATTGACGATGATTCCTTTGCAATGGCAATAACTGAGGAAATAGTCAAAAGGATCTTTACCGAGGGACAGACAATCAGCTTCTCCTCAGCAGCAGATGCCCTAAAATACCTGCGGAAGGAAAACGGATTCCCGACAGGGGGCATTTACGGTCCTGGTATGATCCTATGCGATCTACATATGCCCGGCATTGACGGATTCATGTTTCTGGCCAAATTCGCTAAACTCAGCTGCGCTGTCCAGAACCGGTACAGTTCATTCATCCTGTCTTCCACAACTGACAAACAAGACGTTGCGAGATTGTCTAAAATGACTTGCTGCGCCGGATTTTGCCCCAAACCTCTTACTACCGAAAAACTCGTGAAGTTGATCGAAACAACTTACTGTGAATTTGAAAAGAAGAATCCAGGCTCTACAGCTTTAGGAAAACCAATCGAATAAATGGTATGCTTAAATTAACATTAAATAATGATAAAAGTCAAACAGATGAAATCAGAGATTGAATCCTTTCCGCTGCCTACTAAACCCGAAGGTGTTATCTCCTCGCTTGTTGAGCGATTTAACTCCGGCGACGCGAGCGCGCTGATGGAATTGCACGAACCGCATTCGGTGTTCGTCGAAAACAATGGCCAACTCCTAACTGACCGAGCGGCGATCGCCGCCCGGCTCGAGCGTGATGTCAAGCTCGGCCTGCCGCTGGCAGCTACCGTGCGTCACGTGTTCATCGCGGAGGATATCGCCCAGATAGTGGTGGACTGGTCCATTGATGGTATGGATCCGCATGGCAACCAGGTGCACCTTGCAGGCTCGGCATGCGATATCGTCCGCCGTGGCGCAGACGGCTTCTGGAGGTACATTATTGACAACAACCAAGGAACTGCGGTGCGACAGCCCGCCTGATATATAAACTGTGCCCCCAAGGCAATTACCTATTGATACGTCTTTTAACAAATTATCGAAAAAGGGGGAATTTTTCTTGCAATTAAATAGGTGGATAATAAGCACTTATATCGCCCGAACGCTGAGAGTGGAATGAATTTTCGGCTATGCATCATAATGGAATCGACACTGCAAGATATAGAGCTGTTTGTCTTTAACTGCATAAACCAACCTGTGTTCATCCGTAATTCGACGGCTCCAAAGTCCCTTGTACTGGCCTTTCAAAGGTTCCGGCTTTCCAATGCCTTTAAAGGGATTTCTTAGGCAATCCTTTATCAGCTCGTTGATCTTTAAAAGCACCTTCTTGTCCGTTGCCTGCCAATATAGATAATCTTCCCAGGAATGGGTTTGCCAAACCAATTCCATTAGTCTTCAATTAGTTTGTGCTTCGACGATTTGCCTGAGCGCATTTCCTTGATGGCTTCATCCAGTCTTTCCTGATTGGTCCTGCTGCTCACCAAGCTGGAGTGTCTCCTGGATAGAGTTGTATTCTTCGAGTGACATCACCACTACATTCTTACCCTTGCTTCTGGATACAACTACGATCTCATCATTGTCATTCACCATATTAAGGTTCTCGGCGAGGTTGTTTCGGAATTCAGTATAATTGACGACTTGCATATTAGGTACTTAATTAAGTACAAATTTAAGAATTTTGGCTCAAATTCCAAATTTGCTAGTTCAAAGGAAGAACCTATGGTCATTAACAAATTGTAAAACAACGCTTTCCGTACTATGTTGTCAAATTACGGAAAATCAGGCACTTAGTCCCGGGACTTCCCTAAATTCACCTATTAATTGGTTTGAAAAGTATCCAATCCGGGTCACGATGGGCAAATACAAATTGCCAGGACGGCCCTTAAGCCACAGGATTCCATCGGTTTGTTTTTTCATATCGATGGTAAGTATACGTTTGGAATCGGTACCTACAGAATCAAGTGCCGCTATTGGAATAATGTTCGAAAGAATACTTCGATAGAATCCACATGGGCTTATTTCAAAGTTATTAAACCGATATACGCCCGAAGATATTTTGAAGATAAAAAGTGTTTTTTTAGATAATGAGCAAAAACCTGCTATTTTTTATCATCGGGAACATATGTCTCATCGCTTTCGCATATTGGAGCAGGAAAAGAAAAAGACTCAACAATATAGTTTTATTTTGTACCTCAACATTTCTTATACTGTCCATCATCGAAACCTTCTATCGGGATGTGGTTAAAGAAAAAGGGGATTATTTCTCAAAAAATGACCGAGTCCTGGGTTTTCGCCCAGACAGCATTTTGGGTGCTCAGCCGACCCAGGCAGGGCAGTACGGCAGCACGAGGCTAATGCGGTCTGGCGACACGGTCTATCATGCCCTATATACAGTTATTGCGGATTCCACACCGAACCCTTTGCCCATGAACCATCGCGTTGGGTACCTTGCCCCTGGCGCACCGGACCCAAAGATCTTTTTTTGGGGGTGTAGCTTTACGTTTGGTCAGGGTGTGAATGATTCCGAAACACTTGCCTGGCGGGTAGGAGCTCTCCGAAACGTCTCTACGGTCAATTTAGGCCAAATGGGCTATGGCACAAATAATGTATACCAGCTATTTCAAAAAAGGTTTGCCGGCAAGAGTAATGGTAAAAAATTTTTCATTTATACCATGATCCCCGATCATGTCCCGAGGTCCGGCGGCATTTACGACTATATTGCCGGTCCTGCTTTTCAGATCAAAGGCGATTCGGTTGTATATTCCGGCGTGCAAACAATTCCAAACTATCGTTTCGCCCATTATTCATCGCTATTCGGCTGTTACAGTTTCATAAATGATATGCTTATCAATATCGATATGAACAACAGAAACCGGAACATGCCAGCGGAGGAATATCGAAATGTGTATTTAATGATCAGGCAAATGAACCATGATGCTATTACATCCGGAGGTAGCTTTCTATTGCTGTTCTGGGATATTTATAATTCGAACACCAGTGATCCCAATACTTACCATCGGCCAATCATGTAGCAAATGGTGGAAAAGCTCAGAAAAAACGGCGTCAAAGTGATTAGGGTTTCGGATATCCTGGAGGTCAATAACCCCAAATTTTATTTTCCGAATGATGGGCATCCAAGAGCCATAACATATGATACTATTGCAAAATATCTTGCAAGACAGTTAGCGGCTGCCGACTAAACCAGTGGTTAAAGCCACCATCGCTCTTAACCGAGGGTGATCCCGAATGATACAAACGATGTCACGATTGGACGAATAATTTGTACGGCAGTCCCGCGCCCTGCGCGGGTTTTTCGGTTCGGTACAGCTGCCTGCCGGTCAGGGGGTGCTCGTTCCTGCACGATCACTGTATCGAAACCGAACATCTTGTCTTTCGCAGGCTTTGACAGTAGAATGGTCTTCATGGCTTTAGAAACCCGGCACTCTTTTGGGACCTGCTAACGACTTGGCCGCCTTACTCGTCATAAAACCGTCCATTCCATGTTCCGCAACTATCTCAGGATTGCCTTCCGCAGGCTCAGGAAAAGCAAGGGCTTTACCGCCCTCAACATCATCGGCCTCGCTGCCGGTCTTGGCGTCTGCCTGCTGATCGTTTTGTACGTCACCGATGAACTCAGTTACGACCGCTATAACGTCAACGCCGACCGCATCTATCGGATCGACGAGGATCTCTACTTCAATAACACCCGGTACGACGCTGTCACCACCTCCAAATTCTTCGGCCCCACCCTCGTCGCTTCCTATCCGAAGATCCAGCAGATGGTCCGATTCCGCAACCCGGGCGACCAGTTTGTAAGGAAAGGCAACGACCTCATCCTTGAGCATCATTTCGTCTTTGCCGACTCGACGATCTTCAAGGTCTTCACCCTGCCCATGATCGCCGGCGACCCCAATACCGCCCTGAATAACCCTCATTCCATCGTGATCGATGAAAGCGCTGCGCGTCGCCATTTCAACAGCACCGATGTCATCGGCCGCACGCTGGAGGTCGGTAATGACAATACGCCTCTCAAGATCACCGGTGTCATCCGGGACATGCCGGAGCAGTCCCAGTTCCATTTCAGCTATATCCGCCCCATCCGTGAAGCCTGGAGCTTTAATGACCCCAGCGACAACAACTGGGTAAGTAATCCTTATCATACCTATATCCTTGCCCAACCCGGCACCACGCGAGCCGAGGTCCAGAAGGATGTAGACGAAGTCGTCAACCTCCATATCAGCCCGGCCCTCCAGGGAATGTTCCATACTTCGGCCGCCGATCTCGAGAAAGCGGGTAATCATTTCCGGTGCCATATCTTCCCCCTCACCGACGTGCACCTCCATTCCAATAAGTCCGGTGAGCTCGAAGCCAACGGCAATATCCAGTATGTATACATCTTCTCCGTCATCGCCGTGCTCATCCTGCTGATCGCCTGCGTCAATTTCATGAATCTCAGCACCGCCCGCAGCGCCAACCGCGCCAGGGAAGCTGGGCATCCGCAAGGTTGCCGGTTCAACAAAAGGACACCTCATCCTCCAGTTCCTCACCGAGTCCATCCTGCTCAGTCTCTTTGCACTGGTCCTCGCCCTTGGCATTGCTGTCCTGCTATTACCTATGTTCAATCAGCTCGCCGGTAAATCGCTCCATCCCGACGTGCTCTTCAGCGGCCGGTTCCTGCTATTCCTCATCGCCCTGGCGCTGCTGGTCGGGTGTCTGGCGGGCAGCTATCCGGCCTTCTACCTTTCTTCCTTTAAGCCGATCCATGTATTAAAGGGGAAGATGGCCGCAGGCTTCAGGAGCAGCTGGCTCCGCAGCAGCCTGGTGGTCTTTCAATTTTTTATTTCCATTGGCCTCATCATCAGCACCCTCATCATCTATCGCCGAGCTGCACTTTATCCGAAACAAGGAAGTCGGCTTTAACCGGGATCAGGTGCTTGTCATCCATGACACCTGGTCGCTCGGCCAGGATGGTATGACCAATCTGCGCAAGAACCTGCTCACCCTTGCCGGGGTCACCGACGCAACCGTCACCACGGACGTCCCCACTATCGATGGCCAATACTGGCAGGAAGGCTGGTGGCCGGATGCCTCGCTCGACGCCAGAAAGGCGATCCTTATGACCACGCTCAGGATCGACGACCATTATATTCCTACCCTCGGCATGCAGATAATCAAAGGCCGCAACCTGGACCTAGCGCAATTTCCTACCGACTCCACCGCCATCATCCTCAATGAAGCCGCCGTAGCGACGCTCGGCGTGAAGGACCCGCTCCGTCTGATCCTCTACAATCACGATGATCTGATGAAGACTATCACTTATCATGTCATCGGCGTCGTAAAGGATTTCAACTATAACTCCCTGCATGACAAGATCCATCCCCTTATCATGGTGGCCGACAGGCCTAACTGGAGCAGCATGGCGGTCCGCTTCCGCACGAATGATGTCCTCTCTCTCGTCCGGCAGGTGGAAACTAAGTTCCATGCCGCAAAGCAAGGCCTGCCTTTCAGCTATAGCTTCATGGATAACGACTTTGATCAATTGTATCACACCGAGCAGCAGACCGGCCGGATCTTCATTACCTTTGCTGTCTTCGCCATCCTCATCGCCTGTCTCGGTCTCTTCGGCCTTGTAACCTATGCTGCCGAACAACGCACCAAAGAGATCGGGATCCGAAAGGTTCTCGGCGCCAGCGTCGGCGGCATCGTCGGCCTTCTCAGCAGGGAATTCACGATGCTTGTCGGGGTCGCTGCGCTTATCGCCTTCCCCGCCGCGTGGTGGGCCATGTCCAAATGGCTGGAAACGTTTGCCTATCGTACGGAGATCAGGTGGTGGGTCTTCGTCGTGGCTGGCGCTGCCGCACTCGTCATTGCCCTGTTGACGGTCAGTATTCAGACCATCCGCGCGGCCCTGGCTAATCCCATAAAATCCCTCCGCAGCGAATGACCGGCGATTGTTTGTGGAATTTTGCCAAAATCGCATCCTCCGGCGGCATCGTCTACCTGCTTTCCGGCAAATTTACCCGGCTGATCTTATTGACTATCGGAAAAGCTTACAATACGGCGCAAAACGGCTTCCCTCATTAGAAAATTATTGCGGTTTAAAGTAGCGGCCCTATTCGGCAACGGGTAACAGAATGGAGAAATAGAAGGTTGAGCCTTTTCCTTCTTCGCTTTCTACCCATGCGTTTCCGCCGTGGGCCGTAACGATCTGTTTTGAAAGAAACAGCCCGAGGCCCAGGCCCTCGAGATTTTTTGTTTTTTGTGCGCGGTAAAACCTGTTGAAGATATAAGGAATATCTCTTGCCGGAATTCCTTTTCCGTAGTCTTTGACAGAGACGACGACAGAATCTCCTTCCACCACTGTGGAGACCTCGATGTCATAGTTGTCTTCGGAATATTTAACGGCGTTACTGAGGTAGTTGGTAATTACCTGCATTAATTTTTCTCTGTCGGCAAATAAGGAGACCTGCGAATTGCCTTTCTTTGAGATCGTATGTTTCTTTGCTGACCTGGCGAATGGACTCGATGGCTTCGTCGATGACCTCTTCCAGCGTAAAGACCGAGCGATCCGGGTCGAAGTTGCCGGATATCAGTCTGGTAGTTTTATATAATTCATTGATCAACTTTTTTAGCCGTTGAGAATTGGTACGCACCCGATCCATGAATTCCCGAAATTCTCCCAGGTTCTTTTCTTTGAGCATTTCATCGATCATCTCAACGTTCAGGATCACATTCGTAAGCGGGTTCCTGAATTCGTGGGCGACAAAATTCAGTATGTCCTCGCGTTGTTTTTCAAATTGTTTCTGCGCGGTAACATCATGGAATATGAGGAGTATTTTGGTTTGTTCTCCTTCTTCCGCGAGCCGGGTGCAGCTGATATCAAATGTTTTCTTTTCCGAACTCCCTGCATCCATTTCGAGTTGTATCCTGCCGATATTGGATTTGGATTGAAATACATTCAGAATAGCATTGGATAGCTCGGAATTGATGTCAAAAGATCCGATAAAGGCTTTGAAATCGATTTTGGAGACGTCTTTGTCGAAATTGAAAATTTGTGTGAATGAATGATTGGCTTTCAGGATCTTTAGGTTTTCATCCAGGACAATGACGCCGTCTTCGATAGTACCCAGAATATTTTCATTGAAGTTGTTGAGCCGGATGATCGAGAATTCGGATTCTTTTTGGGCGTGGATATTTTGTATAACTTTCAGGATACGCCGTTCCTGCCTGTCGTTAGTCAACAAAATGGACTCGCCGGAGACCCAGGTCAGCGTTTTATTTTTATTGACCAGATAGTTATTGTCGAAAGACTGGCCTTCGTCGATGACGGTCCTCAATTCCCGGAGCGGAAGGTCTTTTTTCTGATCGGATTCCGTAAAAAGGATGGAGAAATTTTCGCCGACAATATCCGACTCGTCATAACCGAAAGAAGCCAGGAATGCGCGGTTTGCTTCGAGGATGATACCGTTGGGATCAATGATGAGGACGGAGTTCTTCTTTGCATATTCAAAGAAGGCATGGTAATAGTCCTGAGAGGTAAAATCGACTGTTTTGTCCATAGGCATTCAAAATGATGACGAATCTAGCGTAATTCGATGGATATTAAAAGATATTTTAATTGGTGGTAAATTAAAAGGGGGCATGGATAGAAATCCCGCCCCGGTAAAATCCAATATCCTGTGAAAAACCTTGATGAAGGTACCAGGAATTTGATGAGGGCAGGGTGACGAGCGACAGGAATTTGTATGATGTTGATCACCCGTAAATAAATTTTTCCTAACTTCCAGCCGATTAGCAGCAAACGAATGGCCATATGCAATTATGATAACGATTGGAGCAGCCTAAAGCGAGGCGACAAAAAGGCGCTGGAAAATCTTTACAGGGCGCACGTGCAATCGATGATCAGCTATGGTCAGAAGATCACTTCCGACGTCGAACTCATCAAGGACAGCATACAGGATCTTTTTATAGAGCTTTGTAAAAGCCGGCAGACCCTTGCCGATATCGTTCAGCCTAAATTTTATTTGTTCAGGGCATTGCGAAACAAGTTGTCGAAAAGCCTTTCGCGGATGTCCTTTGTTAGCCAGGCGGAAATGCAGCTATCACACGAAACCCTGCCCGCTACCTATATAGAGCTGGATATGCGGTTACCAAAGAGACGGAACTTGCGAACTTCATCTACGACTCCGTGATCTCGCCAAAGGCCGCCAATTACAATAGCATGAATGCCGACCGGCGGGTGAGCGACGTGTATACCGAAGCCGCGGTCGACAAGGGATTGCTGGTGGGGTGGGGGTATCACGCGTCGCCGACGGCGGCTACGACGGTGGTGCTGAATGAGTCGTTCGCTGCATTTCCGGAGTCGGCTATTTTTCCATATGACCCTTATCCGCTATAAGTAAAATTATGATGAGAATTAAAATTGTCAGTCTGTTTGTCTGTTTGCTGTGGGGTATATCGGTGATGGCGCAGCAGGATGTAAAGGTGGATATTATTGCGCTCGGGGTGGTCCGGCTTACCGTGGGGACGCCGGACAGGTATTCGCCATACTCGTTTTGCAGGGAGAAGCCACGGTTGGAGGAGATGCGGGCGCTGAGCAATGCGCCGCTGCCTTTTGATGTCAGGTCTATCCGTTTCGTGCGTAACAGCCGTGGCGTGCAGGTTCGCGTTCCGCTGGGGGACGACGAGCAGTTGTATGGATTCGGGATGCAGGTGGGCAGTTTTGAGCAGCGTGGGTTGCGGAAGCGGCCTATCGTGAATGACCGGCCTGTTTCGGATATCGGTTATACGCATGCGCCTGAGCCGTTCTATGTCTCGACGGCTGGATATGGCGTGCTGGTCAATTCTTCGCGCTATATCAGCTTCCTCTGCGGCTCCAATCAGGAGCTGAATCTGCGGGACACGGCCGCGGGCAGGGGGGAAGGGATGAAGTTCACGACGGAGGAGCTGTACGCCAACCGGGCGCAGAGCAAGGCCGCGGTGTGGATCGATATTCCGGGGGCGGAAGGGGTGGAGATCTTCCTCTTCCAGGGGCGACGCTGCGGGAGAGTGTGCAGCGGTACAATTTGTTCTCCGGGGGTGGCGTGCTTCCGCCGTACTGGGGCCTGGGGATAAAGTACCGGGTGAAGGGAGACTTCGACGAGGCGGGTGTGCTGAGGATGGCGAACTATTTCCGGAACAGCCATATCCCGTGTGATGTGCTGGGGCTGGAGCCAGGCTGGCATTCGCGTTCGTATTCCTGCAGCTATGTGTGGTCGGAGAAGTTTCCCAGGCCGCAGGAGATGATCGATAGTCTTTGGAAGATGCATTTGCGGCTGAACCTATGGGAGCATGCTTATGTCAATCCCGCCGCGCCGTTCTATAAAGACCTGGAGCGAATGTCCGGCGATTTTCTGGTGTGGCGCGGGTTGGTACCTGATTTTGCCGATCCCAGGGCTGCGGCGGTGTTCGCGGATTATCATCGGAAAAACCTTGTCGATAAAGGAATTGCGTCTTTCAAGCTGGACGAGTGCGATAACTCCAACATCGTCGACGGGAAAGCTACCTGGGGGTTCCCGGATATGACGCGGTTCCCTTCCGGGATAGACGGGGAGCAGATGCACCAGTTGTTCGGGTCTTTATACGCAAATACGCTGGCCGATGTCTACCGGCGAAAGAACCAGCGGACTTATTTCGACTACCGGGCTTCGAATCTTTTCAATTCTTCATTGCCAGCGGTGCTCTACAGCGATATTTACGGGCATGACGATTATATCAGCATGATCTCTACGGCGAGTTTTGGAGGGCTGCTGTGGTCGCCGGAGCTGCGTGACTCGAAGAATGAAACGGATTTTATCCGGAGGCTGCAGACGATGCTGCTGGCGCCTCAGTCCGTGGTGGATGCATGGTTCCTGAAGAATGCTCCGTGGTTTCAGCTGAACAGGTCGCTCAACAATCAGGACGTGAAGCACGAACGGGCTGACGAGCTGGAGAAAGCTGGTGGGGTCGATGTTCAGGGAGAGGATGTCGCTGATACCTTATCTATATTCGGCCTTTGCCGATTATTACAATAAGGGAATACCGCCTTTCCGGCCTCTGGTGATGGATTTTCCTGCTGACAGGAAGGTGCGCCCGATCGCCAATCAGTATATGATCGGCCCGAGTATCATGGCGGCGCCGGCCACGATGGACAGTGCGGCAAGAACTGTCTATTTTCCGGAGGGTATATGGTATGACTATTATTCGCACCAGAGGTATGAGGGCGGAAAGTCATATTTGCTGGAGATATCCCTTGACAGGCTGCCGTTGTGGGTGAGGTCAGGTTCCATTATCCCTGTGGCGGAGCCGGTGGAGCATGTGGATGCGAACACCGTTTTTAGTGTGCGCTGTGTCGTCTTCGGTGACGGGGCCTCGGATGCCGCGCTGTTCGAGGACGACGGACTGACCTATGACTATCGTAAGGGCGTATACAATAGCGTAGTACTCAGCGTTGTCAAAGGGAGAGGCGTCGTTTCAAGGAAGGGAAATTACAAAGGTAAAAAATACAATATCGGGAATTGGGAGTTTATCAAATAGTGAGATCCGTCAGGGTTGGCTGGTTTTTAGCCGTTATTGCGGGGCTGGGGCCTGGCAGTTGTTTTTCGCAGATAGACAGTATCGTTCAGAATGGCCGGACGACTGGCTGGAATCTGGTCACGAGATCGGCGGTTTACCAGATCGCGGTTACGGAGAAGGGAGCTGTGGTGCCGTTGTACTACGGTCCGCGTGCGCATGCGCAGCGGATGGGTGTTCAGGACAGGACGCGGGGGAACGGCCCGTTCGTGCTGGAGGAGGTACCCGTGCGGGGAAAATACGCTGACAAGGTGCCGATCCTGGAGGTTGTGTTTTCCGACCATACGCGGGTGTGTGAGCTGCGTTTTGTGTCGGCGGAGATACTGATAACCGGCAACCGGCAGACGCTGCGGATCGTGTGGTGAGGTTGAAAAAGCTCATTTGACTTTGGTTCGAAAGTATCCTTTGCCCGAATGCCCGATCCTGCGCCTGAAACCATTGGCTTCAAAGCATTTGAAATCAATTTTTCCGTAGAGACTGTCACCTGGCTTATATACCGGCTTATCCAGGGTCAGACTTTGGTATACGATGTCATAAACTGGTTTGTCGGGGATGCCAATATCGGTGACAAAGTAGGGTTCTGTGTGAAATCTTTTGTTTTTGAAGCTGATAACAAATCCCCAGCCACCGAAGCCATTTCCAATCCCAATGTTTATCGTTAGCGTGTCATGGCGAAAAAACCAGGCCCGGCAATTGTTGAGTCTGGCGGAATTGCTGTCAGTAAGATTTATATGTCCTTTGGTAAAGTAGGCTACCCCGCTAGTCCTTTTTATCGAACTGTCTTCGTCCTCCGCTACCGAAAAGATCTCTTTTTCCCTGTCCAACTGTCTGTAGGCGACATTTTCCGCGATAGTCGTGTCAATGGTAGCAAGATCCCACTGCGAGTGTTGCCTGTTATGACAGCCACCTATGCAAACCATTACTAAAAGTGGTAATGCCTTCCGGCAGGCAGTTCTGAAGAAAGTCAGGATCATGAAGAAGGGGTTTGCTATTAGATCCGCAGTAACGGTGCCTGTTTTGCATGCTATTGGGCAACAATAATTTGTATTTTAAATTGCCTGTTGAACTATGCCCGGTTTCGGTACAATGACCGTCCAAATAGATGAAAAGTCGGGGTAGCTAACGTTTTGGGCAAAAGCGGGGCGGCATTCAAAACTCTGCGTCAGGGCTGAATTTTCCATAAATTTATGATAGTCAAATTTGCGCTTGTATCTTAATCATATAAGCCTGTATGAGCTCGTCAGTCTGGGGACCTTGTTCTCCGGGGTGACGCTTGCGTTGTTATTAGGGTTTGTGAAAAGAGCTGGGCAGACGGCGAGCCTGCTTTTGAGTGCTGCGTTGACCGTTGTTGTGCTCAGGGCAGGGGGCTTATCTTCGTTGTTTTTGCCGGCGCTGGGGCCGCTACTTTATTTATATGTTCGACAGTTGATCTACCCGGAGCGGCGGCCCGGCCAGAAGGATGGGCTGCATTTTGCGGGCCCGCTGTTGCTGGGGGTTTGGGGGCCGGAGTGGCTCGTTGCGACATTTATCATCGTTTATTTGTGGCTGTCGCAGCGGCTGATCGGGGATTATTATGCCCGACAGAGGGTGATATTGATGGACAGGCCGCGGTTTGCGTTCCGGCGGCTGGAGTGGGTGCTAAGGTTGGTAGCTTTGTTTTGCGGGTTGGCGGTATTTAATGATGGTTTCTTTTTGGGTTGGCAATTGTCGTTATGGCCAGTGGCCGTGGAGGGGGTGTTGGGGTTGGATCAGGCGACCCCGACGATCAGGGACAGACCGGAGGCGTGGGATGCCAGGGAGAAAGGCGGGAGGTTAAAGGAGGCGGTGGCGGCAAAGCGCCTTTATGAGGATGCCGAACTGACCCTGGCCGGGCTGGCGGAGAAACTGGCGATCCATCCGCATGAACTGTCGCGGATATTGAATATAGGGCTGGGGAAGAATTTTAGCGATTTTATCAATGAATTCCGGGTGCGTGATATTGCCCGGAAGATGCTGGATCCGGCTTTTAGCCAGATCACGATAATCGGTATTGCCTACGAGTCGGGCTTCAATTCCAAAACGACTTTCAACCGGGTTTTCAAAGAAATGACCGGCAAGACTCCGGCGGAGTACAAAAACAGCCTGAAAAATGAGGTGCCAATTGATAAGTTGGCACCCTGGTCCCGAATGCGACCGGTAATATTGCGGTCAGGAGGCCCCCCATTAGGGGTTCCTGAAAAAATAAACCGCAGTTATATGTTTAGAAATTACGTAAAGATCGCGTGGAGAAACCTTGTCAGGACCAAACTTTATTCGGCCATCAATGTGCTGGGGCTTTCGGCGGGTATGGCCGTCGCCATGCTTATCGGATTATGGATATGGGATGAGCTGACTTACGACCATTCGTTTGCGAACCACGCTCAGCTGGCCCAGGTAATGACCACCACTTTTAGCGACGATGGAACGGCAGGCACCGAACCGAACGTATGCCGGCCAATTGCCGGGGAATTGCGGAGCAAATATGGAAACGATTTTAAATATCTTTCCATGGCGACATGGTGCTGGAGCCATGTGTTAACGGTGGGGGACAAAACGTTTACCGCCCGCGGCCCATGGGTGGAACCGCAGTTCCCGGTGATGTTCTCCCTTGACATGGTAAAGGGAAATATCAATGCCCTGAGCGACCCCTCTTCCATTCTGATCACTGCCTCCCTTGCGAAAACCTTGTTTGGTGATGCTGAACCCATCGGCAAGATCATCCGACTGGACAACAAGGACAATTTTCATGTGGCCGGAGTATTCCATGATTTTCCGGCTAACAGCACCTTTAGCGATTCAAGATATTATGAAACAAAATACTTTTTGCCCTGGACCAGGTATGTCACCATGGACCAGCGGGTGAAAGATGCCGCCATGGATTGGAACAACCGCTCCTGGGTATGCTACGCGCAGCTCGCCGATCATATCGATATGGATAAAGAAGCAACGAAGGTCCGGAACGTCGTGATGGCGCATAGAACGAAGGCGGACGGCCTGCTGAGCACTTATCTGTACCCCATGGATAAATGGCATTTGTACAGTGATTTTAAAGACGGCAGACCCGTGGGCGGGCCAATAGAGTCGGTAAGGCTGTTTTTCATTATTGGCGTATTTGTGCTGCTGCTGGCCTGCATCAATTTCATGAACCTGAGTACCGCGCGCAGCGAAAAGCGTGCAAAAGAAGTGGGCATAAGAAAAACGGTTGGTTCGTTGCGCAGCCAGCTGATACGCCAGTTCCTGAGCGAGAGTGTAATCGTGGCCGTCGTGTCCTTTATCTTTTCTGTTTTCCTGGTGATTGTATTGCTGCCATTTTTTAATTCGCTAGCGGGCAAACATATACTTCTGCCGTGGGGTAGTCCCGTGTTCTGGCTTTGCACGCTGGCATTTACGGTTGTTACCGGGCTGATCTCCGGCAGTTACCCCGCCCTGTATCTGTCGAAGTTCGATCCCATAAAAGTATTGAAAGGGACTTTCCGCGCGGGCCGGTACGCGTCGCTGCCGCGCAAAGTATTGGTGGTAGGGCAGTTTACGTTTTCGATCGCATTGATCATTGGAACGGTAATTGTCTACAAGCAAATTCAATTTGCCAAAAACAGGCCTATCAATTACCGAAAGGAAGGGCTGATCACCGTCAATCCCGGACCTCCGGGTTTGTCCGGCTACTACAATGCTATGAGAAACGACCTGCTGGCAACCGGTGCGGTCGCTAATATGGCTGGGGCGTCGGATGCTACCACCTATCTGGGCGCCTGGCGGAGCGGTTTTAACTGGGCGGGCAAAAACCCAAATACAAATCCAGTTTTTGGGTTTATGTATATGTCGGAAGATTTTGGTCAATCGATCGGCTGGCAGTTGAAGGAAGGGGAGGGATTTTTCGAGGGAATTTTCGACGGATAGCGTTGCCATGGTCATGAATGAGGCGGCTGTGCAGCAGATCGGCATGAATAAGGATATCGTGGGAGAGAATATTCAGTACGATGGCAAGAAATATCGTGTCATCGGTGTCGTGAAAAATATCTTGCAGGAATCGCCCTACAAGCCGGTTACGCCGATGGTATATCTGCTCAGTCATGACTATATCGGTGTCGTGTGCGTGGCTTTGAAAACCGGTGTGCCCGTAAAAGATGCACTGGCCAGGGTCGAAGCGGTGTTCAAAAAATACAACCCCGCGTTGCCTTTTGTTTATACGTTCAACGATGAAGATTATGCTCAGAAATTCGCTGATGAAGAGCGTATTGGCCGTCTGGCGGCTTTCTTCACTGCGTTAGCTGTTATTATTTCCTGTCTTGGATTGTTTGGGCTTGCGTCTTTTGTTGCGGAACAGCGCAGAAAGGAAATCGGGGTGCGCAAGGTAATGGGTGCGTCGACATACCGACTATGGCAAATGCTCTCGAAGGAGTTTACGTGGCTGGTGGTGATCTCCTGCTTCATAGCCATACCGCTGGCCTGGTATTATTCCAATGACTGGCTAAAGCAGTTCGACTATAAGACCGGGCTGTCGGCGTGGGTGTTTATTGCATCGGGCGCCGGGGCGTTGGTGATCACAGTGGTCACGGTGAGTTTTCAGTGTATAAAGGCCGCGCTGGAGAACCCGGTGAGGAGTCTTCGTTCGGAATGAGGGTCCTGTAAAGATGGTGGAGATGGATGATCGGTGGGCGGGGGTTGGCAGACGAAAGGCCGGAATTTGTACTTTTGCGGCATAATTCCGCAAAATGGCCATCCTTTCGAATTTACATGACAGCGATCTGCTCCAATTGCTCGGGGATGGCAGGGAAGACGCGTTTACGGAAATTTATAAAAGATACTGGGAACGGCTGGTTGCGACTGGTTATTATTATACCCGGTCGAAGGAGGCCGCGGAGGAGGTTGTCAATGACGTGCTGATGGGGGTTGTGGTTAAGGCGCGGGACTGTGGAGATCAGTTCGCTGCCTGCCTATCTGGGGACGGCCGTCAAGTTTGCGGTTTTTAAGGGGATGGCGCGGAGTAAGAAAAGGAAGGAGATGATGGGAGGGGAGTTGTTGGATGATGACGTAGCGCATAATGAGACCGAACAGCGGCTGGACGCGCTTTTTATGGATGAATGGCTGCGGGGCGTCGTGGAGGAACTGCCCGAAAAGGCCCGCCTGGTATTTGTCTACAGCAGGGACGAACAGCTTTCGATAAAAGAGATCGCCGGGAAAATGGATCTGTCTCCCAAATCCGTTGAATATCATATGACCAAAGCGTTAAAGGCCATCCGGGAATCCATCCGGAAAATGGGTATTTTCTTCCAATCTTTTCTTTCCTGAAAAAATATTTCCTTTTTGATTTAGGGACGACCGGCTCCAAAGTGTACTATATGTCTAAACGACTTATCTATGAACCAGGAGCGATTGGACGAGCTCATCGATAAATATGCTTTTGGAACGATCAGCCCGGAGGAATTGCGGGAGCTGATGGATTGGTATCATTCCGCGGAGGTGCTGACGGTTGAATGGCCGACGCTGGAGGTGGAGGAGAAGGATCATTTACAGGAGAGGATGTTATCGAGACTGCAAACGCAGATAAGGGCGGCGGTGGCAGATGGTGCTGGTTCGGCGCCCCGGAAGCGGCTGTTCCGGATCGGAGGGTGGCAGGCGGCGGCGGCCTGTCTGGCGATCGTGGTTGCGTCTGTCTGGATCGTACGGCAGTATATGGGTCATGAAGGGAGGCCGGCACTGGTTGCCGTGCGGAATCCTTCGGGTAAGGTTCAGCATGTTCGTCTTCCGGACGGTAGTGAAGTGTGGCTGAATGCGGCGAGCACCATCCGGTATTCGCCGGAGTTTGGTAAAGCGGAGGGACGCCCGGGAAGTATGGCTGGAGGGAGAAGGCTATTTCGACGTAGCCGGGGACCCTGCCCACTCTTTTGTGGTGAATGCCGGATCGCTGAAGACAACGGTACTGGGTACCCGTTTCGACGTCAAGTCTTTGCGGGAGAGCGGCTGGCCTCCGTTGCCGTCATCAGCGGCAAGGTCAGGGTGGGGGACAGCGCGCGCGTGCTCGATGTGCTGACGGCGGCCAGTGCAGGTGCAGGTGGATGCCGTGACGGGAAGTTTCAAGACGGTGACGATAGACACCGGTCAGGTGCTCGGATGGCGGCAGGGCAAACTGCAGTACTCTGGTCAGACGATGGAAGAGGTCGCCGCCAGTCTGGGCAGGTGGTACAGTGTTCCCTTTGTTCTTTCAGATCCGGCGATCGGCCGTTGCCGGTATTATCTCAATTTTGACAATACTATCTCTCTGCAGCAATTGCTGGCGGCGCTGAAAGAGGCGACAGAGCTGAACTTTCAGGAAGACACTATTCATCATACAATTACAATTTCCGGCAAGGGCTGCAATTAATCCATTTTTATGCGCGTATCGATCGTTCTATTTTGCCTCGCTAGCGCAGGCGGTATCTCTTTTTGCCCAGCGACTGGAGGATGTAAAGGTCTCTCTGCAACTGAATCATGTGCCTATGAAAGACGCACTGCATGAGATCGAGTCGAGGACCCCTTTTAAATTTCTGGCCCGGGCGGAAGACGTGGAACAGCAGCGGGACATCACGCTTGCCGTGAAAGATCAGTCTCGTCGCAAGGGTCCTGCAGCTGCTTTTCAAAGGCAGGAATTTGCAGTACAGGCAGGTGGGGGTAAATATTATTCTGAAGAAGGGTGCGGCTGATAATTTATTGGCCGGCGAACTAGTGCCAGTGAAATATAAGGCGGCGGCGAAATTTACTGTCAGCGGTACTATCCGGGCGGCCGGGACCGGCGAGACTATCCTGAGTGCGACGGTCCGTATCGAAGAGCCTTCCACCGGCACGGTGACCAACGAGTATGGGTTCTATTCGCTGACCCTTCCATCCGGCGGAACCTACCGGATTACGATAAGCGCCGTGGGGTTCAGGACCCGAAGCGTGGAGTTTGAGCTGACGGGCGATCGGGTGGAGAATATCGGGATGGATGAAGAAGTAAAGGACCTTCAGCAGGTGACGGTTACGGCCAGTTCCGGCGGCAGGAGTCTGCAGAGTCCCCAGATGGGTCTTGAGAAGCTGAACATCCGCGAGGCGAACAAGATCCCGGTAATTTTCGGTGAAAAGGATATCCTCAAGACCATCCAGCTGTTACCGGGGATCAAGTCGGCCGGCGATGGCAACAGCGGTTTTTATGTCCGGGGCGGGGCCGCCGATCAAAACCTGATCCTTCTGGACGAAGCCGTTGTATACAACCCTTCCCATCTGCTGGGTTTCTTCTCCACCTTCAATTCGGACGCCATAAAGAATATCGATGTCTATAAGGGCGGGATGCCGGCACAGTATGGCGGCAGGCTTTCTTCGGTGGTCGACGTAAAGATGAATGACGGGAACAACAGAGACTATAGCGTCAACGGGGGGATCGGGATCATTTCCTCGCGGCTGACGGCGGAGGGCCCCATCCAGCAGGACAAGTCCTCCTTTCTCATCTCGGGCCGGCGGACCTATGCCGATCTTTTCCTGAAGCTCTCTTCGGACTCCAATGTCAACAAGAGCCGGCTCTATTTTTATGACCTGAACGCAAAGGCCAATTACATTTTCGGGGACAAGGACCGGCTGTATCTTTCGGGCTATTTTGGGAGGGATGTTCTTGCCCAGTCCAATACGGTTGGCATCAACTGGGGCAATACCACGGCCACGCTGCGGTGGAACCACCTGTTCAATACGCGGCTGTTCTCCAATACCTCACTTGTCTACAGCAATTATGACTACAAGATCCATATCAACCAGGACGGGAACGATTTCGATATTTTTTCCCAGATACGGGACTGGAATCTGAAGGAGGCGCTGCAGTGGTACGCGAGTCAGAAGAATACCGTCAGTGTCGGTCTCGACGCCATTTTTCACACCATCCGGCCCGGGGAGATCACGGCGCAGGGCAATGATCCGGGGATCAATTCTATTATGCTCCAGCGCCGGTATTCACTGGAAAACGCCGTGTATGTCACCGACACCTGGAAGGCGAGCGACCGGTTTGGTCTTACCTACGGCCTGAGGGTCTCGGCCTTTTCGGTGCTCGGCAAGGGGGACTACTATAACTTCGATGCCGGCGGACGGGTCATCGATACGCTGCATTACCGGAGCGGCCAGGTGGTAAAGACCTATGTCAATCCCGAACCCAGGATCGCGGCCAGTTATCAGCTAAATCCCACTACATCTGTCAAGGCGTCCTATGTCCGGAATACCCAGAACCTCCACCTTATTTCCAATAGCACTACCAGTTCGCCGACGGATAAATGGGTGGCGAATACGAATGTGATCAAGCTTCGGGATCGCCGACCAGTGGGCCGTCGGGTACTATAAAAATCTGGCCGGAAACAAATACGAGCTGACGGTGGAGACCTACTATAAGAACATGCAGAATCAGATAGACTATCGTAACGGCGCGAATATCTTTACCAACCATCCCATCGAATCCGAACTGCTTTTTGGCCGGGGCAGGGCGTATGGGGTGGAACTGTTGCTGAGGAAGAAGGTCGGCCGGCTCACGGGATGGGTCAGCTATACCCTCTCGAAGACGGAGCTAAAGATCGATGGTATCAATGATAACCGCTGGTATAATGCCCGGCAGGACAGGACCCATGATATCGCTGTTGTTGGCGTGTATGAGATCGACAAGAAGTGGAGTTTCTCCGCGGACTGGGTTTTCTATACGGGTGATGCTGTCACCTTCCCAAATGGTAAATATCAGGTCAACGGGGATGTATACTTCTACTACACCAACCGGAATGCCTACCGGATGCCGAATTACCACCGGCTCGACTTTAGCTTCACCCACCAGCTGAAGAAGACAAAACGGTTTTCCAGCGAGCTGGTGTTTGGGGTATACAATGCCTATGGCCGGAAGAATGCTTACCAGATCGATTTCCGGGAGGGGAAGAACGATCCCAATATCACGGAGGCTGTGGAGAGTTCGCTGTTCAGTTTCGTACCGTCGATATCTTATAATTTTAAATTCTAGGTTTTATGGGACCCGTAAAAAACATCATTTTAGTGTTTGTTTTCTCGTTGCAGTTGTGTGCCTGTCAGCGGGTGATCAGCGTACACCTGAATTCCGGCGCCACCAAATATGTGATCGAAGGGGTGGTCAATGACCGGCCGGGCGGTTCCCGCGTCTCTATCAGTCAGACGAAGGATTTTAGTTCTAATAACGTGTTTGCGGGTGTCAGCGGGGCTGTCGTCACGATCGAGAACAACGGGTCCGTCTACCCGCTGACGGAAACGAGCGTGGGAGTGTATACGAGTAGCGCGCTCACGGGTGTGCCGGGAAACACGTATGGTCTTAGGGTCGTGCTCAGTGGAGCGGTCTATACGGCCATTTCGACCATGCCCAATTCGGTGGTTGGCATCGACAGTATTTATGTCAGTAACGGGACGCTCACGGACAAGCGGTATGCGACGGTTGTCTATTCCGATCCTGCGGGCACTCCCAATTATTATCGATGGGAGCAGTATGTCAACGGCCGGAAAGAGAAGACGAATTTTCTCGGCAATGATGAATTCACGGACGGGCTGAAGATCAGGACGCAGCTGGATTTCAACAACGATACGAACGACGCGACCAGGGATGTCAGGACGGGAGATTCGATCCGTGTCGATATGATCAATCTGGACTCCACCGTCTACCAGTACTGGTATGCCCTTCAGCAGGATGCCGACGGGTCCGGCGGGACTGCTTCGCCTGCGAATCCTGTCAGCAATATCAGCGGGGGTGTCTGGGGTATTTTAGCGCTCAGGGGGTTCGGTCGGGAACTATTGTTGCAGGGAAGGAATAGCTGCGCTCAGGATCGGAGCGTTGAGCGGAAGATCCGGGTCGTCTCAGAACCGCAGTGTCGCAAAAACGGGGTAGTGGTCGCTCGACTTCGAGCTGCGGACGGCGTAGGCATTCCCGGGTGCAAAGCCTCTGGAAAATAAGTAGTCGTTGGTCGGTGTTACCAGTCCCATCATTGCCTTTGCGGTGCTGCCGACGTTAGAAGTCGGCCAGTCGAACCCGGTTGTGCTGAACTCTTTCACGACCGATCGCGAATATTTTGGAAAGGCGGTGTTAAAGTCGCCGCCGATCAAAACATATTTATAATGGGAGGACTCCTGAAAACCATAACGGGCGACGGAATCGACCTGGTCCATTCTCATTTTCCGGCTCATGGCGACTGTCTCAGTGTGAACGCTGAGCACCAGGATCTTTTTCATGGATGGTCACTTCGCCAACCGTAACACCCCGCCGTTGCCGGTTCTGCCATTTGGCGTGAGGCAGAATTAGCTTGCCGAAATGTTGTATCGCGCCCTTTGTCAGGATTGCATTGCCAATATCCTTTTTGTCCGCCTTGTCATATGAAAATGGGATGTAGAGGTAATTCAGGCCTAACCCGCCTGCAATTTCCTGTACTCCTTCTTCATTCATTTCCTGTAACAAATAGATATCGACTGGCGTTGTCGATTGCAGTCGTTGCATTTCGGTGATCGCCAATTGTATCTTTCGGGCTTTTTTGATATTGAATGTCACTACGTTCAGGGAGTCTGCCGGTCCTGTGGCGACGGTCGATCCGGGGACGGAGGTAAAGATGGGTTTGCCGGCGTCGCCGTAAAATTTGAGGGTATGACAGGAAAGGAGCGGGACCAGGGATATCATCAGGACCAGATTCCTCACAGAAGCTCTACACATGTACTTTGCGTATTTTAGCAAATATACGAAATATTATTAATAGGTTAAGTTTGTCTGTTGCGATAGTGCATAGCCTGACCGAATGACGGCTTCGTTGACGGCCCGGACGCGGTCGGTCTCCATTTTTTCGACGGCGCGGTCATAGGTGAGGATGCCGTTGATCTCGTGTTCGACGTCGGTGGTCTGGGTATAGATGGCGACGCTGAGGCCCTTGTACTTCATCAACTGTTCGACCTCGTCGAGGAGGAAGACGTATCGGTCGGTCAGTCTTGACCTCGTGGGTTCGTAGTCGTAAGCGTTGTTGTGGACGGGCCACATGTGGTCGCGTACGAAGAGGCCGACTCCGCCGAACTCGCCGAGGGAGGCGGCGCGGTGGTCGTCGGGTTTTGAAGCGCCGTATGGACCGACGTAGATATGGGTGTCGACGTAGTCGCCGTTGCCGGGGTCACCGTATGCCTTTTGATAAGAGGGATTGTTATTAAATCCAGAGTTGCCGTTGACGAGACGGGAGGGGTCGTATTGTTTGACCCAGTCGGCAATTTCTTTTGCGTCGAAGGCGCCCCAGTTCTCGTTGAAGGGTACCCAGGTGATGATGGAGGGGGAATTGTAGTGCTGGTCGATGAGGGCTTTCAGCTCTTTGCGGAATTCGGTGCGGGTGCGGGCGGTGTCTTCATTCTGGTACCAGATGGCGGGCATGTCCTGCCAGACGAATAGTCCGAGTTTGTCGGCCCAGTAATAGAAGCGCCGGGGCTCGGTCTTCATGTGTTTTCGGATAAGATTGAAGCCGGCGTTTTTCGTGAACTGCATGTCGAATTTCATGGCCTCTTCGGTGGGGGCGGTCAGGATGCCGTCGGGCCAGTAGCCCTGGTCGAGCAGGCCGAGCTGCATGGTGAATTTTCCGTTGATGATGGGACGGATGGTGCCGTTGAGTTTGCCGAGGCGGATGTCGCGCATTCCGAAGTAGCTGGTGATCTCGTCGATGGTCTTTCCGCCTTCTTCGAGGCGGATCTTCAGGTCATATAAGAAGGGCGTGTCGGGTGACCAGGTCTTCGGTGATTTAATGGGGAGATAAAAGTAGGTGCCGGTCGTTGATTCGGTAGTGGCCACTGGTTTGTCTCCGTCGAAAGCGGTTGCTGTAAGCTTTGCGGGGGCCGGCGTGCTGACCCATACTTTCAGGCGACTGTTTGTCAGGTCGGGTAATAGCCGGATGTTTTCGACGTAGTTTTTGCTGACGGGTTCGAGCCATACCGACTGCCAGATGCCGGAGCAGAAGGTATAGTCGCCGCGGGGTCCGCTTTTGCCGGAAGGGACACGGCCGTCGTTGGCGTCTTTGACGGCGGCTATGAGGGTGTTGTCTCCGTTGGTGAGATATTTTGTGATGTCGAAGCTGAATGCGTCGTAGCTGCCGGCGTGGGAGCCGATCTTGCGGCCGTTGACGAACAGGGTGGTATGGTGGGCCACGGCTTCGAGCTGGATGATGATCTGTTTGTTCTTCCAGGTATCCGGAATTGTCAGCTTGCGCCGGTACCACATGTTGATCTCCTGTTTGCGCCGGATGCCGGAAAGGACCGACTCGGGGCAGTAGGGGACGAGGATCTGTTCGGTTTTATCGAATGCAATCGGTTTTTCCGGATCGAGTGCGTCGGCGATGGCGGCGCCGCCCTGATAGTCCCATTTACCATTTAATGGCATCCACGCGGAGCGCTGTAGTTGGGGGCGAGGGTATTCGGGAAAGGGAGTTTCGGCTGCGAGGGCTGTCTTTGTCCACTGTGTGGGGAGGGTGGCTTTTTGTGCGAACAGGCCGGAACAGTTGAATATAAGAAACAGTAAAATGAGTGTTGTGTTGCGTTGAAAATTGTCCATGGTAATAATTCGGAGAGGTGGTAAACTTAGTGCAATATGCCGAAATATTATTATTTTGCGATGCCAAAGACGAACCAGATGTTGCACGACGATTGCGATAGTGTTACGCCCGATAGTCAGAAAGACATGCTGGAGCACCTGTTCAACGAGCTGTTCCGCGAGTACGAGCAGCCACTTTATTTGTTTGCTTTAAAGTTGCTAAAATCCGATGTGGCGGCGAAGGATATCATCCAGGACGTTTTTTTAAAGTTGTGGCTGATACGCGATCAGATATCGGAGATCAAGAGCATCTCTTCTTTTCTTTACAAGCTCACCGAGAATAAGGTAATCGACTCTTTACGGGCTTCCGCCGCCGACCAGAAGAAAAAGCAGGACCTCTGGCATCGTCTTCGTCTCAGCAGCGAAGAGCACGTGGGTATCGGGGTGGAATCGAAAGAGTATCATGCCATTATACAACAGGCCATCGAACAGCTGCCGCCCCAGCGCAGGGCTGTCTATCTTCTGTCCCGGGCGGAGGACAGGCCGCGTAAAGAAATAGCTTCCCTGCTGCAGATCTCTCCCAATACCGTGCGGAATCAGCTGGCGAAGGCGATCGAGAATATCGTTTCCTACCTAAGGAGTAACGTGGACTAATTTTTTTATTTAGCAGTAGTACATTTTTGGCCGGCGGCCGTCTTATGGGCATGTCGCGTATTTACGATTTGCTGGAAAAGTTTGCTGCGGGGACCTGTACCGAGGGTGAGTTCGAGGAGCTTATGCAGCTGTTGAAGGCAAATGAGAACGATGACGCTGTCCGAAGCGATATGCGGAAGTTCTACAATTCGCTGGATTCGCAGGTGGTATCGGATGTTCATATCGACGAGCAGGGAGGTATGTTCCAAAACGAGGGGCCTGTGGTGGCCCGTCGGCCGGTGGTGAGGAGGATAAAAAGGGCGGCCCTGGCGTTGTGCGCGGTCGCCGTGATTGCCCTGGCCTGGAAATTCTTCTTAGTCGGGCACCCTGTCAATAAAGCGGAAGATCCCAGGACGATCAGTAAGATATATACCCCGGCGGGGTCGCGGACGAGCGTTGTGCTGCCGGACGGCACTGAGGTCTGGCTCAATTCTTTTTCTACTCTTACCTATTCAACAGCAGATTTTAATAGCGGGAGGAGGGAAGTCTCCCTTGTAGGTGAAGCCCTATTCAAAGTAAAGCACGATTCGCTGCATTTGTTCCTGGTCCATACGAGGAACTTCGACGTGACCGATCTGGGGACGGTGTTCAATGTCTCGGCCTATCCGGAGGACAAGAGCGGGCAGGCTTCGCTGATCAGTGGTTCTATCGAAGTGACCACGAAGGGAAACAATGGGAAAAAAATCACGCTGGTACCCAATCAGCGGATCATTGTCCGGAACGATAATAAAAGCAGTGTAGTGAGTTCCAAACCGGACAGGCTGGTCGCCGAATCGACCATCAAGCCCATCAAGGCTGTTCTCCTCACTCCCCAAATAAGCCTGGCGCCCGATACGGCGTGGATGGTGAACAAGTTATTTTTTACGGAAGAGAGTTTTTATGAGCTTGCGGAGCAGATGCAGCGGCGCTATAATGTGGAAATAATTTTCAGGAGCGAGAGGGCCAGGAATTTCAAGTTTACCGGGCGGTTCGAAGAGGAGAATATCGAGGAGGCGTTGAAGGAGCTGCAGGCGATCGCGCCTTTTACTTACAGACGAACCAGCAATGAGATCTATATTGACTAATCTATATTCAACCAAAACTACAGCTATGACATAACCCAACAGTCCCACATACCATCTCATAAAAAAAGGCGGGAAATGCCCTACATTCCCCGCCCGGATTCAATTGTAAAAACCTTCACCCAGCGTTGAAACGGGAGGGTCTTTTCTAACAATTAAACTTGTTGTAAATGTATGGAAAATAAATTATTTCCATTTGTTGCCAGCCCTATAAGGCTCCAAAAAATGCTTCTTATTATGAAACTAACCGTAGTTTTATTATTGGCTGGCTGCCTCCAGGTATCAGCTAAAGCATATGGCCAAAACGATCTGACGATTAGCCTCGATCTCAAGAATGTCAAGCTGAAAAAGGCGTTTGAGATCATCGAAAAAAATTCGCGGTACAGGTTTCTGTACAACTCCAATACGGTACCCGACAATCTGCGGGTCGATCTGCACGAGAAAAAGATAACCATTACGGACGCGCTGGACAGGCTGGTCCGCGGCAATGGATTGATCTATAAGATCATCAATGACAAGGTGATTGCCGTAACCTCCGCCGGTGAAATGATGCAGACGGTCCCGGTAAAAGGGGATGTGACAGATAGTACGGGCAAGCCATTGCAGGGAATCTCCGTTAGCATCCAGGGCAAAAGAGGCGGGACGACGACGGACGCCAATGGTCATTTCGAGCTGGAAGTGCCGGAGAATGCTGTGCTGGAGATCAGCGGCATCGGCTATCAGCCCGAGCAGGTGCGTGCCAGCGCGCAGCCCGTCCGTATTGTTCTGAAAGGCGCGCCGAACGGCCTCAATGAGGTGGTTGTCGTGGGTTATGGTACGAAACTGAAGCAGACCGATCTGACGGGTTCCGTTGCGAGAATAGGAGGGGAGAAGCTGGAATCCCGTCCTGTGACGGGCGCTCTCGACGCCCTGCAGGGCCTTGTCCCGGGCGCGTCAGTCACGCGTAACAGCGGGCAGCCGGGAGGGCAGGGTTATCAGCTTTCGATAAGGGGAGCGTCCTCCATCAACGGCAATGTACCGCTGGTGCTGATCGACGGGATCCCGAGTGATCTTAGCCTGATCAACCCGCAGGATATCCAGGACATCACCATTCTGAAGGATGCTACGGCGGCTATTTATGGCGCGCGTGCGGCGGATGGGGTTCTGCTGGTGACTACGAAGAGGGGTAGGAAGTCGAGTAAACCGAATATTGCGTATAGTTTCAACGGGGCTGTCAAGAAGCCGGGTATGATGAGGAGGATGGTTTCGACGGATCATTTTGTAAAGATGTTCAATGAGGCGAACAAGAACGACGGCGATCCGCAGACCTTCTCCGATAGCACGCTGGCGAAGATCGCGGCCAATGATCCTGGTGTAGGACCGGGGGAAAACTGGGGCGTGACGTCCTTTCCGATGTTCTATCAGTCGAGGGACTGGTACCGGAGTCTTTTCAAAACGTCCTTCCGGCCTACGCACAACCTGAGCATCTCGGGTGGCGGCGAAAATTCCTCTTACGTCATATCGTTTGGGGATACGAGGGACAATGGCAATATTTCCGCGGGAACGAACAGGGCGGTACGCGATAATCTGCGGATCGATCTGCAGACCAATCTGCTGAAGAATCTCAAGCTGGATCTCAATACGGCGTATGACTATATGAATACGCAGCAGCCGTCAGAGCTGAACGATGCGATCGACAACGGACTGAAGATGTTCTCGTATCTGCCCGTGAGAAATCCTGCCGGGAATTATTACGGTTATCAGGGATATGAGAATCCTTTTCAGGAGCTGACCATGGGTGGTAATGAGACAAAGACTGATTCCCGCTGGAGCAACAACGTGAAGCTGGACTTCGAGCCGGTCAGGGGTTTGGTATGGACGGGTCAGGTCGGGATCAATATTCAGCGGCATGACGACAATGCCAATTACCCTACCAATATCGAGCACAACTGGGACAATACGCCCAACTCGCTGATCCGGAACAACCCGAACAGGGCGAGCTACAGCAATTTCAATTCTGTCTACAAGAATTATACGACGTACGTCAACTACAGCAGGGAGTTCGGCAGGCATGATGTGAAGCTGATGGCGGGGGCTTCGAGCGAGAAGTTCACGCGGCAGTCGGAATATATGCAGGGGTCGGATTTCTCGAGCAATACCGTATTCACGCTGCCCTTGTCCGATCCTTCGAACCTCCGGGCCGGGGACTACTGGGACAATAACCCGTGGGCGCTGCAGTCCTTTTTCGGTCGTGCGGCCTATTCCTATGACGGCAAGTACTATCTGGAGGGGACATTGCGGAAGGATGGGAGTTCGAAATTCTCGCCGGAGAAACGATGGAGCGAAATCTATCCGAGCATTTCGGCGGCGTGGAAGGTCTCCGGAGAAGAGTTTTTCCGGAATATATTTAGTAATGATGTGGTCAATTTGTTTAAAATACGGGCGTCGTGGGGCAAGACCGGAAACCAGGACCTGCCTTCACTGGGTCTGTTCGACTATATCCAGCAGATCAATATAGGGGGACAGTATCCTATCGACGGGTCGACGGTATCCAAGCTGGCTTCGCTGAAGGGGATCGCTTCGCCGGATCGCACGTGGGAAACGATCGAAACGAAGAATCTGGGTTTCGATCTCGCGCTGGCCCATTCGAGGCTGAACCTTTCTTTCGATATCTATAGAAAGAATAACAACAACATGCTGGTCAGCATAACCTATCCATCGACCCTGGGCGCTGCTGCTCCGACGGCCAATGCCGGAGCCCTGTTGAATAAAGGCTGGGAATTCAATGGTCAGTGGAACGACAAGGTCGGGCAGGTTCGTTACAATCTCGGTGTGATCCTGAACTACAATACGAATACTATCACCAATCTGCAGGGACAGGATAACTATAACCTCGGTCTGACGCAGGCCAGGCAGGGGTATCCGCTGAATTCCTATTTTGGATACAAGGCTTCGGTGATCCGGAATCAGGCTGAGCTGGACGCGTATGCTTCCAAATATGCAGGCAAGGGCATTGTGCCCGCGACGCAGCCCAATGGATACGGCGGTCTTGGAATCGGGGATATGATGTATCAGGATATCGACGGCGACGGTCAGATAACTACCTATGGGGATAAGACGAAGGGGCATAACGGAGATGCGGTGTTTCTCGGATCGCAGATCCCGAAGCTGACTTACAGCATGACTGGTGGGTTGAGCTATAAGGGGTTTGACTTTTCCTTTATTCTGCAGGGTACGGGAAATAAATATGTGTGGAGGGGTAATGGCAATTTTGGTGTTCCTCTGGGGCAGTCCTGGTTCCAGCCTCTGGATTATTTCTATGGCAAGACGTTTTCTTCGGCGAATCCCAACGCTATGTATCCCCGTCTTTCCAATAATGGAACCGTCAAGGGGAATAACTATGCGTTCTCCTCGAAGTGGCTGGAAAATACGAGATATCTGAGAATGAAGAATATCAGTGTAGGGTATACGTTCACGAATCTGCAGATCAGGGATTTTAAAATTCATGGCCTGAGGGTGTATGTGAGCGGACAGGACCTGTTCGAGTTTGCGAAGGGAACCTGGGATCATATGTATGATCCGGAAGAGACCTATGTTCCGACCGTTACTGAGGATGCGAACAATCCCGCGTATTACGAGCAAAACTATCCTATGTACCGTGCGTTTTCGTTTGGGGTGAATGTTAACTTCTAAAACAGATTGCGATGAAAATGATCAAATTTTCTTTTTTTATACTAGTGGTTTTTATCTCGGTGGTGGGTTGTAAGAAGGATCTCGATCTGACGCCTCAGTCCGAAATTACCGATCCGGCCTACTGGCAGACGGCAAATGATTTCCGACTGGCGGCCAACTGGTTCTACAACCAGACGCTGCCTGATCCCCGGTATTATGGGACGAATAATAACGACAATATGTCGGATATAGCTTTTGGGCAGAGTTCTATCGATCCGGTGAGTTCGGGGACCTATGTTCCGGCGGAGCAGGATGACAACTGGGATAGCGCGTATAGTTCGATCCGGAATGCGAACAAACTGATCGCCGAGGGGGTTTCTTCTGCGTTGAAGACCGATGTTCAGCCTTTTTTGGGTGAGGGATATTTTTTCCGGGCCTTTGACTATTTTAATTTGTTGAAATTGTACGGGGGCGTGCCCATCATCAACAAGGTGTTGTTGCCGACGGATTCGGCGGTCTTTACTGCCAGGGCTTCGCGGGATGTGGTGATGGATTCCATATTGAGCGATCTGGACAATGCGATCGCCGACCTGCCGGCGAAGCCTGTTGCGGAGACGGGTCGGATCTGTAAGGAGGCGGCTCAGGCTTTTAAGGCGCGGGTTTGTCTGTTCGAGGGTACGTGGAGGAAATTCCATGCGTCGGGGGATGCGAATGTTTTATTGGATCAGGCTGTAGCCGCGGCGAAGGCTGTTATCGACAGCAAGTCCTATGTGTTGTATCAGGGTAAGGGGGACGCGAGCTACCGGTATATGTTCATCGATAATACGAGCATGAATGATCCGGAGACTATTATCTCGAAAAAATACCGCACGAATATCAACGTCAACGGATGGGCCTATGGGGTGTCCTGGGGCAATCTGAATCCGACGAAGGCGGCGGCGGATATGTATCTGTGCAATGACGGACTGCCGATTGACAAGTCGCCGTTATTTAAGGGCTATGATTCGTGCCGGTCGGAGTTCTATAACCGGGACCTGCGGATGGCGCAGTCGCTGCTGATACCGGCGACGAAGGTGATCAGGCCGCAGTATGATAGCTACCGGCCACAAGTGGCCTGGGATGGATAATAACCGGAGCTCGAATTCGGGGTATATGCTTTATAAATTTGTTTCGGAGCAGCCGACCCCTGGGGACGGCGGCGGTGCGTTCGACTGGAATGTTATCCGTTATGCGGAGGTGTTGCTGGTCTATGCGGAGGCTGTCTTTGAAAGGAATGGGTCAATTTCCGATGCGGATCTGGATCTGTCTGTGAATGTTTTACGGGACCGGGTGAAGATGCCGCATCTGACGAATGGCCTGGTGGCGGGCAACGGGCTGGATATGGAGACCGAGATCCGGAGGGAAAGGACGGTCGAGCTGGCATTTGAGGGTTTCCGTTGGGACGATCTGCGGAGGTGGAAGACGGCGGAGACGGTATTGCCTCGCTCCATACTGAGTGTGAAGGTGACGGGGACGCAGTGGGCGGATAAGGTGATAACGCTGGACGGCAGCAGTTACAACAGCATTTTTTATAACTTGTCGGCGGGTCAGCTGGAGAACGGGTACAAGGTGTTGCAGCCGAGCAGTCAGCGGTCGTTCAATGTAAACAAGAACTATCTGTTGCCGATACCGACGAAGCAGGTGGCTCTGAATCCGAATTTGAAACAGAATCCAAACTGGTAATATGATAAAGATTGGTGTTTATTTATTGTTGGTGTTTTTCCCGGTGGAGTTTGTTTCGGCGCAGGCGGGTCCGGCGGTTCACACGCGTCCGGAGGGTGGATTGATGGGGAACCGGTTTTTGACGTTCAATTGTGTCATTCGCGTGAATCAGATAGAGGTGTCGAGGGACAGGAATGTGGGGGAGGATGAGCGGAGTCTGCATACGCCCCAGCGGGTGGAAAATTTTCGTCGGGCCGTTGCGAAGGGGTTCCCAGGTGCGAAGATGACCTGGGCCCTTAGCTGGCTGGCATTGCACGATAGTACTGCGAACTATGTGGGTATAAGAAGGTTGGTGGCGGGTTATCATGATCAGTATGGGGATGAGGTGACTTTTATTCCCGGGGCTTATTTCGCGAATGCGTATAATTCCGCGGAGCAGGTGAATAGGGATCTGCATGAGGGTTTGGCCGCGGTGGAGAAGATGGTGGGGCATGGATACCGGCCGCTGAGTATCGTTGCCGGATTTTTGTCGGCGAAGAATCAGGAGTATCTGGCGAAAGTGGAGGGAATACATGTGTGTCAGGCGAATATCTGGAGTCAGTATTCGATAGACAACCAGGATGGGGATGGGAGTGTGAGTTATCCTTTCTATCCGTCGCTGGAGCATTTTTGCAAGCCGGCGCAGGGGGCTGCCGACTTTGTGGACTGTGTAAACCTGGACGGGTGGACGGTGGATTTTCTGGCGGGGCGGCGTGCGGGTTTTGCGGGTGGGTTCAATTCGCGGATGGGGGTTGGGCCGATCGAGACGCTGGGGAAGTATGGGGTGAAGGTTGGGTTGGAGGAGATGATGCATACGACGGCGATCCATTTCGACAGGGGGTATGAGCTGAATGGTTTTGCGTGGGTGACGAACTGCTGGGAGCTTTCGTTGCCTTATGATGCTTCGGATATCACGCTGTGGCTGGAGGCTGTGCGTAAGCGCTGGCCGGGGGTGAAATGTATTACGCAGGGGGAGTTTGGGATGGTCTGGAGGAAGCATTTTTCTTCGAATAGTTGGGACTACCGATTTGATGAGGTGGGATCGGGGATCGGAGGGTCGGATAAGGATAAGCGGATCCGGTGGTTTATGAATAAGGATTTCCGGCTGGCGTTGTTGGGTTCTGTCAACGGGGACAGCGTGAAGGTGATCGATCTTACGCGCTATGATCTGCCGGCGAAGGAGCCGGTGTCGGGGAGTACGAGGAACTGGAGTTTGCTGGGAGAGATCAATCAGAAGGGGATCAGGCCGCAGGATAAGCCGGTTGAGTTGAGTGAGTTGCCTGCGGGGGATCGGGCGATCATTTTGAAACATTATCATGAGCTGAAGTAATTATGGAAAGAAGATCGTTTTTAAAGTTATCGGGGGCGGGGTTGCTGGGAGGGTTGGTGACAGGGGTTCCGGATTTCGGGCCGGCGCCGGTGGAATTGATGGGACGACGGTTTGTTACGTTCTGCATTATGATCCGGGTAACGCCGTGGGAGGTATCGAGGGATGTGAAGCTGCATCCGAGGGATGAGGCCAACTGGCATACGCTGGAAGGCGTGACGGCGATGCGGGACGCGTTTGCGCTGAATAATCCGGGCGGGAGGCTGACCTGGGGGTTTACGATGAATGCGCTGGAGGATAAGCGAAAGAATTATGTAGAGATCAGGGAATATGCGGCGTCCTGTCAGGCGAAGTATGGCGATGAGGTGACGTATTTTCCCGGTTATTTCCCGGCGATGTATCTGCCGCGGGAGCGGATCAATAAAGAGATGACGGAGGCGATCCAGACCATCTCTCATTTTGCGGGGGTGGGTATCGGCCTCAGTCGGTGATCGGCGGATTTTTGCCCGCGGATAGTCTCCGGTATCTGGCGGAGAAGGAGGGGATCCATGTGGCGCAGGCGGTGATCTGGAGTCAGCACAATATCGACGGGGGTGGGGCGGATGGTTCGCCTTCGTATCCTTATTATCCGTCGAAGGAGCATTTTTTGAAGCCGGGGCAGGGGGCCGCCGATCTTGTCGACTGCGTGAATCTGGACGGCTGGACGGTGGACTTTATCTGTGCGAGGCAGAGCGGGTCGAACGGGCACGAGATCACGGGGTACAATAGCCGCCGGGGTGTGGGGCCGATAGAGACGTATACGGGTTGGGGCCTGGACCTTGGCAACAGGGAGGTGATGCATACGACTTCCATTCATTTTGATAAGGGGTTTGAGCTGAATCGGTTCGGGTGGGTCACGAATATCTGGGAGGCGCAGTTGGTCGCTGAGTTCGGGAGAGAGTTTATATGCAGTGCTTTGAAGATGTGGGTGGGGGATACGCTGAAACGGTGGCCGGACACGCGGTTTGTAACGTTTGGGGAGTTTGGAGAGATCTGGAGGAGGCATTACAAGAGCAATGATTCGTTGAACTACCGGTTTGTAGAGAGGGGCTGTGGGTTGGGGGATTCGTATAATAATCTCGAGATCCGGTGGTTTATGAATAAGGCGTTCCGGCTGGCGTTGTTGCATGACTGGCATCGGAAGACGGTGCCGCGGGTGATCGACTTTACCCGTTATGATCTGGCGGTGCGTGAGCCGGGGGATGCGTATCCGGATAAGCCGATCAAGGACTGGAGTTTGATCAACCGGATCAATCAAAAGGGGTTGAGGGTGGAGGATAGTCCGGTGGAGTTAAGGGAATTGAAGGATGAGGAAAAGGAGTTGATTTATCGATATTGTCCGGAGTTGAAGGGTTAGGGGAAGAGTTTTCCATTTTTATCGTTTTTGTCTGTTGACCGTTGTTCCATTGGAGGTTTAGAAAGTATGTTCCAGTGGGCAGCGGTGTCATGTCTGTGCTGATCTAGTTGCTGCCGGTGTGTAGGGCGGTGATATGGCCGAGGGTTCTTGCTCGATAGCGGATAGTGGGCCTGGCGCGAGCGATGAGCAACTGCGGGCTTTGTATGATGAAACGGCGCCGAGCGGCGCGGAGTTTATTTTGTGTATAGCAACCGGATAGGGGGTATATTGCAAGTTATGGAAGAAACTGTTGAAATTCCGGTGACCGTCCGGGGTGTAGAACGGACTTTTGCGGGCAGGGTGCAGGCCTGGCGATATGGGTTGAGGATACTGGTGGATATTGACGGGACGGAGGTGGTGCTTGAGCGGGATGATGCGGGGGAATTTAGGGCGATACTGCCGGAAGGGTTTGTGGGGAAGTCGCCTGATAAGGAAGTGGTTAATGCCATCATTGGGGTGTTGGAATCGTTGTAGGGGTTAAAATTTTGTTGTATGAAGAAGTTCGTCTATCTGGTTCCTTTTTTGATCGTTGCGGCGGTCTGTGTTTACACGTCGATTTTGTTCATGAAGGGCGAGTACCTCGCGAACTGGAAGCATTACGTTGCGATTGCCCTGGTGGTGGTAAACGGGGTTCTTTACTGCTTCAACCGCCGGGTCGCTGTGCTGACGACGGGATTGATTCTTTTTGCAGCGACCTTTGACCTGGTCGAGCTTTATGCCGAGACGAATACCGTGGCGATGCGAATTTTTGGACGGTCGACGCCGGATATCGAGTGGAAGTCATTGTTGGTGCTCCTTTTATGGGGTGGTCTGAATCTTGATTATTTTATTGAGTGGCGGCTCGATGTCAGAGAGGCCAAAGGGAGAGACAGGAGATAGTCCCGGGAGGGGGAAAATTTGGGTTTTTAAGGGAATCTTGGCTGTTTTTTCTCTATTAAAGCCTATCTTCACCGGGCCTATTTGAGCCTCGCACATAGTACGGAAATAATTTCAGCACGGCATTCTTACTTTTTGCTTCTCTCAGGTGTCTTTGTTATATATTAAATAATTGTAGTATGAATATTTATGTTTCTAATTTAGCCTTTAATGTTCAGGATGAAGATCTTAGGGAATTCTTCACGCCTTACGGGGAAGTAACTTCCGCCAGGATCATCATGGACAAGGCGACGGGTCAGTCGAGGGGATTTGGTTTTGTGGAGATGAATGATGACGCCGCGGCCAGGAAGGCGATCGAAGAGCTGAATAATGCGACTGTTGAAGGCCGTAATATTCGGGTGACTGAAGCCAGACCAAAGGAAGAAAGGCCTTCCCGCGGCGGTAACAGCGGCGGTGGCGGCGGATACAAGAAAAACAACCGGTGGTAGTCATCTACTCCGGGCATCGTTGAAACAAATAATAATCTATGGCGAGATCTAACGGGATGTCCAACAAGCGGGAGAAAGAAAAGCAGCGTCAGAAAGAAAAGCAGGAGAAGCGTGAAAAGATGGAAGAGCGCAGGGCCAGTCAGACTAAGGGAAAATCCTTAGACGATATGATGGCTTATATCGACGAGAATGGAAATATCACGTCCACCCCGCCGGACCCTGAAAAGAAGAAAGTTTTCAATGCGGAAGACATTGAAATAGGAGTGCCCAAACACAGGGAGGTCGATGAAGATCCCATGAAGGAGGGTAAGATCGATTATTTTAATGGTTCGAAAGGTTTCGGGTTCATCATCCAGAATGATGGTGAAAAGATCTTTTTCCATATTAATCAAACCACCTATCCGGTAAGGGAAGGTGATGTCGTGAATTATACTGTAGAGCGGGGACCGAAGGGGTACAATGCTGTCGGTGTTGCGAAGAAAGCATAGTAGCCGGTGTTAAGAGGCCTTATCTGATCAAAATAATCCAATATCAATCAAGCCATATGGTTAAAGGCAATTTCATTGACGACCTTCTTTACAAGCCCTCCTACGGATGGAAAGACCAGGATAACGCCCTGGTCATTCCTACTAAAAAGCAGCTGTGGGCTGAGGCCTTCTCCCGGATCAATATCTTCAGGACGCAGAAGAACTGGATATCTTTTGTCAGTCTGATGATGCTCGCGGGGCTGGTTCCTTTCTTTGTCCTGTTCATTTCCAAGTATTTTTCCTGGTATCTGATCATTGCTATCGTTGTGTACAGCATGGTGATCATGGGTACTCACGGTACTATTTGGTTTCACCGGTACTGCACGCATAAGTCGTATGCTTTCAGCCATCCGGTGTGGCGTATCATCACGCAAAACCTTGTGATAAAAACGGTACCGGAAGAGATTTATGTCGTTTCGCACCATGTTCATCACTGCAAATCGGATGAGCCCGGTGACCCCTATAACGCGAAGGCGGGGTTCTGGTACTGCATGCTGGCGGAATACAATCACCAGCGGATATCGCCCGATCTGAGCGAAGACGCCTATAAAAAGGCGGTGCGTTTTATGGATCATACGGGTGTTCAGCTGAATTCTTACGAGCAGTATAAAAAATGGGGTTCTATCGCGTCTCCAGGTTATACGATCCTGATCTGGATCTTAAACTGGAGCTTCTGGTATTTTATCTTTTCTTGGATCGGCGGTCCCGCGCTGGCCTGCGCCTTGTTCTCGGCGGCCATGTTGTGGTTTACGTTCATCAGGGCCTTTAACTATGCCGGGCATGGCGGAGGGAAGGAGAAGCACCGGGAGGGGATCGATTTCGACCGGAGTAATCTTTCTATCAATCAGTCCCGACCCGGGTTGTTGGCGGGGGAGTGGCATAACAATCACCATTTGTTCCCGGGCAGTGCACGGTGCGGGTTTCTTCCCGGGCAGCTGGACCTGGCGTGGGTGTATATTTATTCGTTGCGTCGGCTGAGGATGGTTGCGTGGTATAAGGATTCGAAGAAGGAGTTTTTGAAGAAATATGTTTCGGAGGGAGGTATTGGAGGGGCTCTGACGGGGGATGCGTATAATAGTAGTTTTACGGGTGAATAAAAATCTATTTTATGCAGCGATTGCTTTTGCTGGCGGGGATGCTGTTGTGCGGGCACGAGGCCCTGTGGGCGAACTATCAGAACGGGGGTGGTAAGGATAGCCTGCCGCCGGTAGAGACGAAGCCGGGGTTTGCCGGGTATAAGCCTGCGTTTGCGGGGCAGACGAGGGTTGCCGGAGCGAAAACGGTCACGCCCTATAAGGTGGAGAAAATTGCCAGTGGGCTTGGGAATCCTTTTGCTATCGTGGTAATGCCCGATAGCAGGCTGATGGTGACCCTGAAATCGGGTACGATGGAAATCCGTGACAAGGACGGGGGATTGGTGAAGAAGATCACCGATCTGCCGGAGGTGGTATATGCGGGACAGGGTGGATTGCTGGACGTCGTGTTCGATCCTAATTTTACGAGCAACCGGCTGATGTACTGGAGTTATTCCGAGAAATACGAAGGTGGAGTCGTTACCGCGGTGGCGAAAGGGAAGTTGAACGAGATCGCGGGTAAGGTCGACAATGTCAGCGTGATCTTCCGCGCGACGCCGGCGACGAAGGGCAACCTGCAATTCGGTTCGAGGCTGGTCTTCGACAAGAAGGGAGAGCTTTATGTCAGCGTGGGAGAGAAGTTTGCGCCGGAGATCCGTGTACAGGCGCAGTCGTTGAGTTCGTATCTTGGGAAGATCATCAAAATAAAGAAAGATGGGAAACCGGAGATCGTATCGTACGGGCATCGGAATCCTGAGGGCCTGGATATCAATCCGGCGACCGGCGAGCTATGGGAATCCGAGTTCGGACCGCACGGTGGGGATGAAATCAATCTGATCCGGCAGGGGAAGAACTATGGCTGGCCGGTGATCAGCTATGGTCTGGAGTATTCCAACGACAAAGTAGGGAATGGTATTCAGCAGAAGGCGGGTATGGAGCAGCCGGTGTATTACTGGGACCCGGTCGTCTCGCCGAGTGGCATCTGTTTCTATAACGGGACGGCTATTCCAGAGTGGAAGAACAATCTGTTCGTCGCCTGTCTCAGCGGCCAGCATGTGGACCGATTGATCATCCGGAATGACCGGGTGGTAGGGGAAGAGAGACTTCTCACTGACAAGAAGCAGCGGTTCAGGGACGTGGCCTACGCCAATGATATACTTTATGCGATCACGGATGATGGGGATATTTACCGGATCGTTCGGCAATAACCTGGGATAGTTGTCTGGTTATATTCTCCACTAGTTGCGGCCTGCCGTGGAATTGCGCGGGCGTGTTCTGAAACAGCGCAATCTTCCATTCTCCTTTTTCTCTAACGGCGATGAGTGACTGAATTGCATTCACTGAGGGATTGATGGTATCTTTTCCCGGGGGGATCATTCCGGCGATGGCCCGCAGGAGGGCGCAGTCGTTGCTGAGGAAGCGTACTTCCTCGACTTTCCATACATATGCTGCGGTTTGATGGTTGGCGAAGACGTGCGAGAGTTCGGATTCGATTGCTGCGGCGCCGTTCATCTGGCTGCCGTCGAAGCCGATCGTGTTGCCGTCGGGCAGGAAGAGGGAGGCCATGCCATGGGCATCTGCATGGTTCCAGCAGGTGAGGAGGATGGAGTGGAGGGATTCGATTGGTGCGTTTTCCATGGTAATTAGCGGAGAAAAAACTATGCCAGGGAGGGTAGCGAGGGAGGTTAATTGTTTAAAAACCAATTTGTTGGACTTTTGGTTAACAAGAGTGGATAAGTGCGTAACAAAAAATTAATAATAAAATAATACATTTATCGACGAAAAAGCGTTATTAACCCAAAGCCTAACCAAATTGAAATCGAAATTACCTTACATTCTGATCGCGGAAGAAAGCGAAAATGATCGTAACTCATTGGTTCAGGAGCTTGAAAGACATATTGTCTATGCAGCGATTGAACCGGTCGAAAGCAAGAGTGAATTGTTGAATGTCCTGGAGGACTGCAGTTGGTCGGAGTACCCGGCCATGGTTATTCTGAGCAATACCGACGATGGGTTTTCGGCCCGGGCAGTGGTTGATCGCATTATATCAAAGCCTTGTTTTTCAGACCTTAAGATAGTTGTAATGCAGGGGTCAGATAGTGAGCCCGTCGTGTATCCCGACTGTGTGCGGGTTGTGCAGCGACCTGTCGGCCGGTTCGAGCTGGAGGATATGGTTGCGCAGATCGACAAGGTATTGATCGAGGAACTGCAATTCTGTTAATACTTATAGCTAAGAATAAGACTGCCCCGCCGTTTGGCGGGGTTTTGTCGTTTGGTGTCTGTGGTGAGGTTGGCGGCGGGTGTGGGCGCGCGTCGCGGTGGGGCATTTACGCTTTCGGGGTTTGCCGTGGTTCGCAAAAATTTCGTGATTCCTCGAACGGGAGAAATTTTTTTTGTTTGTGTTGTGAGGTAATTGACTGGTAGATATTGATTTAGGAGATGGCATGTGATTGGTTTGGAGAAAGAAAAAAAACTATGGAATTCAAGAAAATTTTATTCGTGGTGACGAGCCATGACACGATGGGTAACACTGGGAGGAAGACGGGCATTTGGATCGAGGAGTTTGCGGCGCCGTATTTTTTTTCAAGGATGCCGGCAAGGAGATCACGATCGCCTCGCCGAAGGGAGGGCCGGCGCCCATAGACCCCAAGAGCAATGAGCCGGAGAACCAGACGCCTGCGACTGTCCGTTACTACAAGGATCCCGACACGATCAAACGACTGGCGAATACGGTGAAGCTGAGCAGCGTGGATCAAAAGGATTTCGACACTGTTTTTTATCCCGGCGGTCACGGGCCGATGTGGGATCTGCCGGATGACAAGGAGTCGATCCGGATACTGGAATCCTTTAACCGTGCGGGGAAGATCATGACGTTGATGTGTCATTCGCCTGTGGCGCTGAAGAATGTGAAGGGGGTGGATGGTGACTGGTTGATTCGGGGCAAGCGGGTGACGGCGTTTACGAATGGGGAAGAGTCGGAAGCGGAGTTGACGTGGGTCGTTCCCTTCCTGTTGGAGGACATGCTGCGTGGGCGGGGAGCGAATTACATGAAGGGGGAGAACTGGCTGCCTTTTGTGGTGAGGGATGGCAAATTAATTACTGGGCAGAATCCGGCGAGTTCGGTACTGGCGGCGCAGACGGTAACGGATGTGTTTGAAAGAATGAAATAAGTTCTGGCAGGTTGTTTTGGATTGTAGGGCCCCGGCAGGCGGGGCCCTTTTTTATGGTTGTTTCGTTCCTATAAATGTGGGACCAGCCGCCGCGGTCGAAGAAATAGTTCTAGACAGCGGGGCCTTCGTATCTCCGGCATTCATAGTCGTGTTTTTGTATGCCCAGTCGTTTGAGCTTCGACGCGAGGGTACTTGGAGGTATGCCCAGGAACTGGGCCGCGCCTTTGTAGCCGGAGACACGGCCGTTGCAGTACCGGAGCATATTGAGGATATGGTCGCGTTCGTTCTCTTCGATGGTCTTTATGACGAACTGGTTTTCGGAACGCCCGCTGGTGGTGATGAGGCGTTTGGTCGGGAGCAGGATCTGCTGGAGCGTTTCGCCGTCGGTCATGATGATGCTGCGTTCGATGGCGTGTTCCAGTTCGCGGATATTGCCAGGCCAGTCGTAGTTGATGATCTGGTCGAGGACGAATTTGCTGATGGATGCTATTTTCTTGCCTGTTTTTTGGGCGATCTTCCGGACAAAATGTTTGGCGAGCAGGGGGATGTCTTCGGGTCTTTCGCGCAGCGCGGGGAGATTGATCGGGAAAATATTCAGCCGGTAGTAGAGGTCGGGTCTGAATTTTCCTTCTTCGACCTCTTTTTCGAGGTCGCGGTTGGTGGCGGCGATGACGCGTACGTCGACTTTTATGGTGCCGCGGCCGCCGATGCGTTCGATCTCTTTTTCCTGGAGCGCACGCAGCAGCTTGCCCTGCAGTTCGAGCGGCAGTTCGCCTATCTCGTCGAGGAAGAGCGTGCCGTGGTGGGCCATTTCGAATTTGCCGATGCGGCGGTCCATGGCGCCGGTGAAGCTCGCCGCGTTCGTGGCCGAAGAGTTCGGACTCGACGAGGTTGGCGGGAATTGCGGCGCAGTTGACTTTGACCAGCTGGTTTGTCCTTGCGTGTGGAACCGTCGTGGATGGCGCGGGCGACGAGTTCTTTTCCGGTACCCGTCTCTCCCAGTATCAGTACAGTACTATAGGTCGGCGCTACGATCGAGATCAGTCGCAGGGTCTCCTGCATTCCGGGACTGTTGCCGATAATCTCAGAAGGCTGTTGGTGATCGGGCATGGTCGTAAGATTTTCGTTTTTCGGATGTTTTTTTGAGCATTACGTTATTGCCGATGATGCTGAATTCTATCGATGTTCCCTTGAAACATTTTTTCATTGTCTCCTGTATCGTGACGTTCCTGACGTCGATGGTGATCGTGATGTTTCGCAGGGCGTCGGGATCGTACAGGAATACGTATTTGGTTTGTTTTTCAATAGCAGCCAGCACTTTTTCCGGCGGCGAATTCTTTTCCTTCAGGGTGATCTGTCCGTACCCGTCGGCGCTTATTTGCAGTAGAGCCAGGAATAGCACCAGGGTTCTCCATTTCATAAGCCAGGTTTTTATGTCAGGAGCTAACGGTTATCGTCCTCCCTTCGATACTAAAATGCGCGCCAAAAAAGGAAAGTATGTTCAATGCCTCTGAAGCATTGATATTCCGGTACACTTTTCCTTTGAATGTCCTTTTTGTGATCTCTCCTTTATATATGATCTGTACGTCGTACCATCTTGCGAGTTCACGCATGACGGTCTTTATGTCCGCGTGGTCGAAATAAAAGTATCCGTTCTTCCAGGCCGTGGCTTCTTCGGTGTTGACCGGGGAAATTTTGAATGTGCTGTCATCGGGTTTGCTGGAAGCCTGCTGGCCGGGGGTAAGGACGGTTGAGGTATTTCCCTTTGATACGCGTATGCTGCCTTCTACGAGGGTGGTGTTGATCGCGGGTTCGTCTTCATAGGCGTTGACGTTGAACTGGGTGCCGATGTCTTCGATAGTCTGGTTTCGGACGGTGAGGCGGAAGGGTTGTTTGGCGTTGTGGGCGATCTCGAGGTAGACCTCGCCGGTCACCGTGACCTTTCTTTCCGTTGCGTTGAATGCTACGGGGTAGGTGATCGAAGAGGCTGCGTTGAGCCAGTGCCTTTGTACCGTCGGGCAGTTGTACCGCATAGTGCTCGCCGGGTCTTGTCGTCAGGGTATTGAAGAGGTTTGTTCTTTGTGGCTGGTCATGGCTGCTGTAGATGAGCAGGCCGTTGTGTGCGCTGATGATGGTGTTGTCCTGTCTGACCAGCTGGTCGGTGCCGGTACTGTCGAGTGGGACCGTTTTTCCGTCGATCAGGGTAAGGGTTGCTTTTGTGCCCGCCGGAAGAATATCGCCGGCCAGCGGAAGGTTTTCCGTCGGCTTTTGGGTCGGTCGTTTGCGGAAGACCAGGAACGCTCCGATGGATAGAATAATTAAGATCGAGGCGGCCGCGGCTATACGAGGCCAGAGTCTGACGGGGGACTTGATCACGGGGAGGTCTTCCTGTTCTTCCCGTAGCGGCCTTAAAATTTCCTCCCTGATCTTGTCATAGTCCGGCTGGCCCGGCATGTCCGGTTGGTCTTTTGCCGCCTCGATATACCGAGGCTTCAAGCAATGCTTCTTCTTCCGGTGTAGCATTTCCTTCCAGATACTTTTTTATCAATTGTTCGGCTCTTTCGTTTCCCATTAATCGTAATTATCCTGGTTATGGTAATAAGTAAGTTTTCCCGGGACGTTGTGTAATGCCCGATGGAAAAAAATTTAAAAAAAAATTGTAGGGGTTGATTGCTAATAGAAAAAAAGGTCGAATACGACACCGAGGCGGGAACGGAGAATTTTCAAAGCGTTGGACATTTGCTTTTTACGGTGTTGTCGGAGATATTCAGCCGGTCAGCAATCTCGCGGTAATTAAGGTTAGCTTTTCGGCTCAGTTCGAAGACCTCGCGCATCTTTGGGGGTAAAGCCGCGATCTCCTTCTCGATGAGCGCCTGCATTTGTTTTTCCCTGATCCGGTATTCGCCGCTGTAGTCATGTTTCTTAATGAAGTCTTCCAAAGAGGACAGGTAGTCGCTTCTGACCTTTTGCCGGTCGATAAGATTAAACACCTTGTACCGGACCAGAGCATAGAGATAAGCGGAGAGTGTAGTCTTTAATTCAAGGGTGGGACCGTCGAGCCAAAAGACCGAGAAGACATCCTGTACAAGGTCTTTGGCGTCTTCGTCATTCTGGACCATTTTCCTGGCGTGGTTGAACAGCAGGGCCCAGTAGCGATCGTAAATTTCCTCATAGGCGCTTTTTTGACCCTCTTTGAATTGGGCCAGCAGTTCGTAGTCGCTAAGAACGTCCGGGGTAGTTGTCATCTATGTTCAGACGAATGTACTTAAAACGGTGAGAACCACCAAAAAGGAAAATGGGTATATGGGCGTTGCGATGGGTCGCAAATTTGCGACGGGGACTGCGCTGGTTCGTGGCCATGATCAGGATGGAATATATCAAGTCGCTGATCTTTATCCTATTGAAAAATGGCATGAAAATTACCCATCGATTGAGTCAAAAATGAAGCTATGAGTAACAGACTTATTCTTTTAAAGAAGGAGACGCCTGCGTTGTGGCGGGTGGCGCTGAATAATCCGCCCGTCAACATCTTTGGTCCGAAGACGATCCCGCAGCTGAATGAGGTGATTACTGCTATTGAATCGGACGAGCAGTTGAAGGTGGTGATCATCGAGAGCGCCGTCGAGGGATTCTTTTTGACACATTATGATTTTTTATCTCCGGCGGAGGAGACGAACAGTTTGCCGCCGGGGCCTACGGGTCTGCTGCCTTTACCGGATATGCTGGTTCGGCTGAGCCGCGCGCTCTGTGGTGTCGATCGCGAAGATCAGAGGGCGTGCGACGGGTGTGGGGAGCGAACTGGCGCTGGCCTGCGACATGCGATTTTGCAGCCGGGAGAAGACGGTTATGGGCCATTTTGAAGTGGGGGCTGGGATCGTGCCGGGGGTGGGCCGATGGCGAGGCTGCCGCGGCTGATCGGGCGGGGCCGCGCGATGGAAGTATTTATGGGCGCGGATGATATCCCGGCGGATGTTTGCGAGCGGTATGGGTATGTGAACAGGGCGTTGCCGGACGCGGAGCTGGACGCTTTTGTCGACGGGCTTGCTTACCGGATCGCGGGGTTCGACAAGCGGGCGCTGAGCGAGACGAAGCGCTTTGTGGATGTGGCGAGTCTACCGACTGGACCATGAGGCCGGGGCGGAGATGATCGTGTGTTATGCGTCTATCGGGCGGCCGGAGGCGCAGCGGCGGATCGCACTGCTGCTGGAGCGGGGCCTTCACAAGGCGGGAGACGTGGAAACGAGGTTGGGCTATCGTGTCGGACAGTTGGGAAAATAAAATAAAAGCATAAATCATGAATGTTGACACTGGGACAGGCGAGGCGGCTATTGCCGCTGCAATGGAGAAAGGCGAAGCAGTTGAATCTGCTGATGAATATTGCGGTTTTTGATTCAGGTGTAAATCTGGTGGCGTTTGTCAGGATGGATGATGCGTGGCTTGGGGCGATCGATCTGGCGATGAAGAAGGCGAGGACGGCGAGGTACTTCAATATGGAAAGCTGGGGAGATTGGGAAGTTGTCGCAGCCGGGGGGACCGGCGTGGCAGATCGAGCAATCGAATGGTGGCCTTGGTAAGTTTTCCGGGCGGGATACCTTTGCGGAATAAGAATGGAGAGGTCGTTGGGGCGATCGGGGCGTCGGGGAGTACGGTGGAAAACGACCACGCGGTGGCGCAGGCGGGAGCGGATGCGGTGGAGGGCGGTTAGTCGCTTGTCAGGACTCGGCGGGAAAAACGGAAATACAGTTTTTGATTCCCCTGGATGCCCGTGAGGGGGCGGATGGCGTCGAAGGCGGCGCGGCGGTGGGAGTTGGAGGGGGCGGTGCCCTGCAGCGTGACGATGCCGTTTTTACCAGGATGCGGATGGGGAATTGGTTGATGACGGTGTTGAAGGCGGGGGGTATTGGAGATGGCATCCCTGATTGCAGAGTCGGAGGAAATATGCATGGTTATACTTTATTGTGCCATGTTGCAAAAGCCGTGCCGCGGGAGGGAGGAATGGATATGGCTGCGCGGTGGAATTTCCGTGCCCGGTGTTAGATAGGGAAGGCGGTTTCGCTTTGACGTCGGACAGGACGAAGTAGGACTGGACGGTGGAGATATTGGGGAGGGTCGCGAGTTTGTTGCGGTAGAAGTCGCGGTAGGCTTCCATGTCTACGGTGGCGATGCGGAGGATAAAATCGACGGTGCCGGTCATTTGAAAACATTCCATTACTTCGGGGAAGCAGGTGACGGTCTTTTCGAACTGGTCGAGGGTTTCTTTTGTGTGGTCGGTCAGCAGGACGTGGCTGAAAGCGATGAGTCCTCTTTCGAGTTTTCTTCCGTCCAGGATCGCCACTACTTTTTGATATAGCCCTGTTCCTTCAGACGTCTGATCCGTTCGTGTATCGTTGCTACAGACTTGTGTAGCTTGAACGCTATTTCTTTGTTGGTCAGGGAAGCATCCTGTTGCAGCAGGCGTAAAATCTGGAGATCTGTCGGGTCAAGTCCATGCATGGAGACAAAGGTATGGGAATTGATAATCGTGTGAAAATAAAGGATTGCGGAGGGGGAGCGGGGAGTAAGGGAGGATGATGGAGGTTGCGGGGGAAGCCGAAGGGATGACGGAGTGGGCCGAAGGGTGGAGGAGCGCCGGAAAAAAGGAAATATGCGGTAGGTTTGGGTATGGCCTGCCGGAAAATATCACTGGAAAAAGGCAAAAAGCCGGAAAATTTCCGGAAAAAATGCGATGTCTGGATCGAATCAACGGGTAAGGGTAGTTTTGGGCTCTATTATCCATCGATGCATATGAAACATCCCATTTATCTGGACAATGCGGCGACGACCGCGCTTAGCCCCGAGGCTCTTGAGGCCATGATGCCTTTTCTGACGGAATCTTTTGGTAATCCTTCCTCTATTTATTCCATTGGACGGTCGACGCGTGTAGCGGTCGAAATGGCCGAGGAAGACGGTAGCCCGTATTCTCGGGGTAAAGCCGATGAGTCTGTTCTTTACGAGCGGCGGCACGGAAAGTAATAACACTGCGATCCTTTCGGCGATCAGGGATCTGGGATGCACCAGCATTATCACCTCTCCGATAGAACACCACGCCGTCCTTCATACGGCCGAACACTATAGCCGGCAGTATGGGCTGCCGCTGGACCTGGTCGCGCTGGACGAGGAAGGGGTTGTGGACTATGCCGATCTGGAGCAGAAATTAAAGCAGCATCAGGAAAGCGGCAAAAAGCCGCTGGTGTCCCTGATGTATGCCAACAACGAGATCGGGTCGCTGCTGGACATCCAGCGTGTCGGGCTGCTGTGCCGGGAGTATGGGGCCATCTTCCATTCCGACTGTGTTCAGGCGGTCGCGCACTATCCTATCAATCTGTCGGAGAGTTTTGTCCATTTTATTTCCGCGTCCGGCCATAAATTTCATGGACCTAAGGGTGTGGGTGTTTTGTATGTGAATCCTTCTCTCGAGATAGCCCCCTGATACACGGCGGAAGCCAGGAGAGGAATATGCGCGCCGGTACGGAGAACGTATATGGTATTGTGGGCTTTGCCAAAGCGCTGGAGCTGGCGATGGCGGCTTATGAACAGGACCGCGCGCATATCGGCGGCCTGCGGGGGATGATGCGGGAGCTGTTGGTTCGGCATTTACCGGGGGTGCGGTTCAACGGTCCGGAGCAGGGTTTGTATACGGTGCTGAGCGTTTGTTTTCCAAAATCTTCCCGGTCGGAATCTTTGCTGATGGATCTGGACCAGGCGGGGATCTGTGTCTCGGGCGGCAGCGCCTGCACGAGCGGAGAGGCGGGCGGCTCGCATGTGATCAGGGCTCTGGCTAACAGAGAGGGTTGTACGACGGTACGTTTTTCCTTCTGCAAATACAATACTGCCGAAAGAGATCGAATACGCGGTCAATTTCCTACAGTCTGTACTCTCCCCGGAAAAGGCTGGGGTCGGCGTATAATTGCAGCTCTTCGGATATATCGCCTGTCTGCTGATCGGTGTTTCCCTTGGAAGCATCGGTGCGGGAGGCGGTATTCTGACTGTGCCGGTGATGGTGTATCTGTTCCATGTGCCGGTGGTGCTGGCGACTTCCTATTCTCTTTTTATCGTGGGACTGACGAGCCTGCTCGGTGCGGCTTCCAATTACCGGCAGTCCAATACCAATATTAAAGTAGCGGGACTTTTTTGTCTTGTTTCGGCCGGGATCGTGCTGGTCATCCGGTCGTGGCTGCTGCCTCTGATACCGAGCCGGTTGTTTGTTGTTAGGGGCGTCCCTGTGACCTGGTCGCTGGCGAGTATGTTGTTATTCGCCATACTGCTTTTTGTGTCGGCCGCGGTAATGATCCGCCGGCGTGAGGATGTTGCGGCTGCTGGAGGGGACGGGAATATTTTTCATCTGGTTGGGAGTGGGATCGTAGTTGGCGGAGTGACGGGTTTGCTGGGGGCGGGTGGTGGTTTTATTCTGATACCGTCGCTGGTGTTGCTGTTGAAATTTCGCGTGAAGGAAGCTATTGGTACTTCCCTGCTGATCATTGCGATCAATTCGTTGCTTGGATTTGGGATGGATCTGCGGCATATGCCGGTGGACTGGCATTTTTGGGATGGGTTACGTTGGTCGCGCTTGCGGGAATAGTACTGGGGATCGCCATTTCGTCGCGGGTTGAAGGCGGGCGGTTGAGGGTCGTTTTTGGGTGGTTTATGATAGGGATCGGGGCGATCGTCCTGGTGAAGGAGCTGTTTGGTTTTTTATCTATATTTACAGCGTGAACGTCTCGCTAAATATTTTTTGCGCATATCTCGCTTTTCTCAGGAGCGCGTGCGCCAATGTGCCCTAGTGGAGGGCTAAGGCCCGTGGTCGGGTCTGGTAAGTTTTCCTCTTTTTTTATTCTTAAAATTTTCCGATCATGCAAAAAGTTGCGGTGATTGGCCTGGGTAAGGTAGGCTCTTTAGTGGCTACGTTGCTCGGCCGGCAATTTTCCGTTACTGGTGTGGACGCCAATGCGCCGGCCAGTGGTTTTTCTTTTCCTGTGGTGAAGGGTAGTGTGCAGGACAGACAATTTTTAGATTCGCTGCTTGCGGGGCAGGATGCTGTGGTGTCCTGTCTGCCTTATCATGCAAATCTGCCGGTGGCGGAAGCAGCGCACCGGGCGGGTATACACTATTTCGATCTGACGGAGGACGTGCCGACGACGGCGGCGATCCGGAAGATGGCCGAGACTTCGAAGGGTGTGATGGCGCCGCAGTGTGGTCTCGCGCCTGGTTTTATCGGCATCGTGGGCGCCGATCTATGCAGGCGGTTTACGCGGCTGCGGGACGTGGAGCTGCGGGTAGGGGCATTGCCGAGTCATCCGAACGGGCAGATGGGGTATAGTTTCACCTGGAGTCCGGCGGGGGTGATCAACGAATATGTAAATGACGCGGAGATGATCCACAACGGGGTGAGGAAGATGGTACCTTCGCTGGACGGGATCGAGCAGATCAATATCGAAGGGCAGGAGTTCGAGGCATTCACTACCAGCGGAGGTCTTGGCACGTTGTGTGAGACGCTGGAAGGGAGGGTGGATACGCTGAATTATAAGACGATCCGTTATCCGGGTCATGCGAAGCTGATGCGGTTCCTGCTGTATGAGTTGTTGCTGAAGGACAAGCGGGAGCTGGTGGAGCAGATCCTGACGGAGGCCAAACCGCCGGTGGCGGAGGACGTGGTCTATGTATACGCGGTGGTGGAGGGCTGGAAGGAGGAACGCCTCGAAAGGGAGGAGTTCTATCAGGCCTATCATCCGTTGCTGATCGGCGGGCAGCGCTGGAGGGCGATCAGCTGGACGACGGCGGCTTCGGTGGCGGCTGTGGTTGAACTGGTGGCATCCGGCCGGTTGATCGGTCGGGGGTTCCTAAAACAGGAAGATATTCCGCTGGAGGCGTTGCTGGGGACTACCAGCGGGAGTCTATATACGCATTCTGAATCAAAAGCAAATTAATGCATATGAAGAACGTATTGGAAGGAGTATTGGACGGACTGATGCTGAGATACCGGGAACGGGTGCCTGAAGTCGCGGGTGTGGTCCGCGCGATGATTGAAGAGAAACTGATTGCTGGCGAAGGCGACATCGAGAATGACCATATCGCTTTCCGCAGTCTTGGGGTGCCGTTTTTGGGTATCGCTTCGCTGGAGAAGGTGTTTTTGCGTCTGGGCTGGGTTCGCCGGGACGCTTATCATTTTCCGGCCAAGAAGCTGGATGCGTACTGGTATGCTCCGCCGGAGCCGAAGTATCCGAGGATATTTTTGAGTGAGCTGCGGGTTGGTGATCTTTCATCGGCTACGCAGGAGGTGATCCGGCGGTATACGGGTGGATTGACTGCCGATCCGGTGGATGCGGTCGATTTGGATGATGTTTCCGCGATCGATCGTTTCTTACACAGCAGCAGCTGGGAGTTGCCGGGTCTTGGGGACTATGAGGCGTTGCAGGTGGAGAGTGAGTATGCGGCGTGGGTGATCTACAACCGGTATTATCTGAATCATTTTACTGTGAGTGTGCATAATCTGCCGGCGGGATATAATACTGTCGCGTCGTTCAATGATTTTTAGAGCGGCATGGGTTCCGGCTGAATGATTCGGGCGGGAAGATCAAGACGAGTCCGGACGGATTGCTGCTGCAGAGTTCGACGGTGGCGGGCCTGGTGGAGGCGGAATTTGCCGGTGGGGTGAAGAAGATGATACCCGGGTCGTATGTGGAGTTTGCGGAAAGGCGGGTGTTGCCGCAATATGCGGGCTTGCCGGCGGGTTCTATCGGGAGGGAGCAGCGGAGGGAAGGATTCGAGGCGGGGAATGCGGATAAGATCTTCGAGAGTACTTTTCTTAGTCAGACGGAAAGGGGTTAGCTCCGCGGTTCGGTGGATGGTTCTGTCTCCGGCCGGGGATAGTCGGGATGGCTGGGTGGGACGGTCCCCTGGACCGGGATTTGGTTGACCTGGGGGAGTTGTGGGCTCGGGATAGGTTGGGGGTTCCGGCATTGGGTCAGGGCGAATCTCGGGTGTCTGGCCCGGTGTTGGGATCTCCGATGGTTCTTTTGGTTTGTTCTTGTCTGGCATATAGTTAGATTGTTAATTGTTCATTTTAGATAGTGTTGCAATGGTTGTGCCATGACGTCACCGGTTCAGGGGGTCCTATTTGTCTGGGTTATCTTTCGATTAAGTTCATTAACTTCAGGCTGCGGATCTGCTGTTTTATGCAATTTGCTGCCGATATGAAGAATTTCTCTCCAACTGCTGACCTACCAAAACCGGCTGTTATCAGGGGTGGCGATCATAGCGCTTTCCTTGAGGCCTACAATCTGCTGCACAACAGGGTATTTCACTTTTATTTGAGACGGGTTTATCTGTTGGATACTGCGAAAGATCTGACTCAGCAGTGTTTTATCCGCCTCTGGCAATTCCGGCAGACTCTCTCTGATGAACATGCCCTCGATAAACAGGTCTTTATAATTGCCCGAACTCTGCTAATCAATCATCTAAAGAAAGAGGCCACGCGCCGGAAATTGCTAGTGCCGTCCGAGGAGGCGCTGGCGGCGGGCATGGTCGAGTCTCCTGCGGCCAGGCTGGAAGTCACGGACGAAGTGAGTGCGGCGCTGGAGAGTCTTCCTCCGGTACGAAGGAAGGTCATTATGCTAAAAGCGATATATGGCTGTTCCAATAAAGAGATCGCCTCTGAAATGCGGATTTCTGTCAAGACGGTGGAAGATCATGTAAGCAAAGCTTTTCGCCGTATCCGGCAGCTCGGTATAACGGTGCTGGTGCTCTGGCTGGGAAATCTTCACTAAAATTTTTTTCAGGGCAGGGGTAAACCTTCCCTTCAGCTGTACATATCTATATGCAGAAGCTATCGAACGAGCTCATCGAGAAGTTTTTAAGTGGGAACTGCACCGAAGAGGAAGCCGCGTTGGTATGGGGCTATCTGCGGGATCACCCGGATGAACCTCTCCTGCAACGGGAATTTGAGGAGGCCGATGGTGTATCAGAGCTTCCCCCGGGCTACCGGGAAGAGATGCTGGCATTTATTACAAAAAAGACAAGTGGAGGTAATGGCGTGGGGGTAGGGCATAGGGTTCTGCCGATGCTGAAATATGCCGTTGCGGCGGCGGTCGTTTTCTTTCTCGTCAGGTTGTGGGTGGTTGAAAAGGGGGTGAAAGAGGCTGTGCCTGTGACGCCGGGTGTTAGCGTCGTTGCGGAGACGGCGTGGATAGACCGGGATAACCAGGGGCAGCGGGATGAACTGGTGGCTCTGCCGGACGGTTCAAATGTGCGGCTTTCGCCCGGGGCCCGGCTTAGCTATCTCAGGGGATTTGGTTCTACGGCGGACCGGGATGTGCGGCTGGTCGGAAAGGCATTTTTTGACGTGGCGAAGAACGACCGGCGGCCTTTTATTCTTCACAGCGATGGTCTCGATACGAAGGTGCTCGGCACGACGTTCGATCTCAGCGCCAGTCCTCACAGTGACAAGATAAAGGTCCGGTTATTTACCGGGAAGGTACTTGTTTCGCTGGCGGATGAGCCGGCCGGGGAAGGCGGGAGAGAGTACACCCTCTCTCCGGGTGAGGAGCTGGTCTTTAGCAGGAAAAGTCGCAGTGTGGCGATCAACGGCCCTGTCCGGCATCGGGCGGAGAATGGGGTGGCGGCTGCGCGGCAGGTGCATCCCGATTCGATCTCCAACTGGTATATGTTCAATAATCAGACGCTGGCGGAGGTATTCGATCAGCTGTCGGCGATCTACAATACAGATATCGATTATTCTCCTGAGGAGTTACGGCATAAATATTTCATTGGGAAACTGGAAAGAAGGGATTCTCTGGGTGAGACCCTGCATGATATTGCGCTGTTAAACCACTTATCCGTGATCAGCCTGAACGGCAAATATATTGTCAGGAAGGCCGAAGCCTTAATCTTTTGCATACGGGATAAAAAATGCACCGCGGGGCGGTGAAGGGATTCTTTTTCTTAAACACTGAAAAAACTACGTTATGGGAAAAAAGCTACTAACATGGCTATTGTTGTTATGCCTTGGGTGGTCTGTTCAGGCGCAGGATCGCACGGGCAGTGTCACCGGCATTGTCCGAAATGAGCAGGGGGACCCGATCGCCGGTGTCACGGTGCTGGCGACCAATCACGAGACCGGACTTTCTTCCGGTACACAGACTGATTCGGGGGCTGTTCAATTTTGCAAGGCTTCCTGTAAAAGGCAAGTATAGTTTTACCTTCAGCGGTGTAAGTTTTCAACCGCAGACATTGTCGGGTTATGTGCTGAAAGCGGATGCTTCCACTTCGATCATTGTAAAGATGAAGAGTCAGGCGGGCTCGCTAAGTGAGGTTGTCGTGGTTGGCTATGGTACGCAGAAGAGGGCGAATCTGACCGGTGCTGTTGCGCAGGTCAGCGGCGATGTGCTGGACAGGCGGAGTATGCCCAATATGACGCAGGGGCTTCAGGGATTGATCCCCAACCTGAATCTGACGCCGGCGGACGGCAAGCCTATATCGTCCGCTACCTATAATATTCGGGGGGCGACATCGATCGGGCAGGGTGGGGCAAGCGCTGGTGCTGATCGACGGGGTACAGGGTGATCCGAGTCTGCTGAATCCGAACGACGTGGCGAGCGTCACGGTGCTTAAGGATGCGGCTTCCGCGGCGATATACGGAGCGAGGGCCGCTTTTGGGGTGGTGCTTATCACGACTAAGGTTCCGGCCAAGGGCAAGACGTCGATCAACTATTCTTCGAATTATTCTGTCAAGGCGCCTACCTATATTCCGAAGATCGAGTCCAATGGCTATAAGTATATGCAGATGTTCGACTCGGCGTGGACGGGGTGGAACGACTATTCGCAGATACCCGCGGGGGTGAATAAGACGCAGCCGTTCAGTCAGGCCTATCTGACGGAGTATGCGAAGCGTAATGCGGATCCCAGTCTGCCGAAGGTGGATGTAGGTTCCAACGGTCAGTATGTGTATTATGGTAATACGGACTGGTATGCTCTCCTTTATAAGAAGCGGAATGCGGCCATCGACCAGAACCTGTCGCTCTCGGGGAGCAGCGGCAAGGCCAGTTTTTATATAACGGGCCGGTACTATGGGCAGGACGGCATTTTCCGGTATAACTCGGACGACTATCATATGTACAACCTGACTGCCAAGGGGACGATCGAGGTGCTGCCGTGGCTGCAGGTATACAACTATACGCAGTATACGTCGAGGGATTATCATAACCCTCTCAACGTGGGCGAGGGTGGCGGTATCTGGAGAAATATGGCGGACGAGGCGCATCCGTCGTCGATGCTTCAGAATCCGGATGGAACGCTGACCTTTTCGGCGGCGTATACGGTGGGCGATCTTTTCTACGGAAAGAACGGGATCAATCTGAAGAACCAGGTATTCCGCAATACGACGGGTTTCGCCGCGAAGTTCATGGACAATCATCTTCGTATCAAGGGCGATCTCACTTATCAGAATACCGATTCAGGGGCCAGACAGATAAGGGTACAGGTGCCGTATAGTGTTACGCCGGGTGTGATCGCGTATGTGGGAACGACGACCAACGATCTGCAGATGGCTTCGGCCAAAACGCAGTATCTCGCGACCAATATCTACGGCGAGTATGAAAATATGTTTGGCGAGAACCACTATTTCAAGGCGCTGGTAGGGTATAACTATGAACAGTCGGTGTACAATAATTTCAGCACGCAGCGTAACGGTCTTGTGTACAGCAATGCGACAGATCTCAACCTGGCGGTGGGGCAGAATATTACCACGGCCGGGGGTTATGACAAGTGGGCGATACTGGGAGGTTTCGGCCGGTTGAACTATGCGTTCAAGGACCGTTATCTGCTGGAAGCTGGATGCGCGGTATGACGGGTCGTCGAAGTTTCCTGCCGATCAGCACTACGGATTCTTCCCTTCTGTGTCTGCGGGATGGCGGCTGGCGAAGGAAGCATTCTGGCATGTGGATCCCATGGCGATATCCGACCTGAAGATCAGGGGGTCCTATGGTTCGCTTGGGAATGGAAATATTGCGTCCTATTCTTTCCGAGGAGCTGTTCAAGATACAGCAGTCGGGCCGTGTGATCAACGGGGTCCGTCCGCCGACGACCACGCAGCCGAATGTGATCCCTGACGGACTGACCTGGGAAAAGGCTACGACGAAGGACCTTGGTCTGGACCTTGTGACCCTCAACAACCGGTTAAGTTTTACGGGGGATATCTATTCGAGGATCACCACGAATATGTTCACGGTGGGAAAGACCCTTCCTGCGATATTCGGGACTACGGTGCCGAAGGGCAACTATGCGGATCTGCGCACGGTAGGCTGGGAGGCGTCCATCACGTGGAGGGACCAGTTCGCTGTTGCGGGCAGGCCTTTCCATTACAATGTGGGTGTCTGGATGTCGGACAATCATTCGACCATTACCCGGTATAATAATGCCACCAAATTGCTGACGGACCACTATTCGGGGGAGCGGCTGGGTGAGATATGGGGATATGCGAATGACGGCTTCTGGACGGCGGATCAGCATCCGGAGACCGAAGGTCCGAAGACGCAGCCAATATTTAAGGCGTCGAATACGGGCAAGTGGCTGCCCGGCGATCTGAAGTTCAAGGACCTGAACAAGGACAATGTGGTCAACAACGGCGCCAATACGGCGAATGATCCGGGGGATATGCGCATCATCGGCAACAGCACTCCGAGGTATAGTTATGGGGTCAATCTGGGCGCGGACTATGCGGGATTCTTTTTCGGCGCATTTTTCCAGGGGGTAGGGAAGCAGGACTGGTGGCCGGGTAGTGAGGCGGATGCCTTCTGGGGACAGTTGAACCGCCCCTATAATTTCCTGTTCAAATACCAGGAGGGCAAGATATGGAGCCCGGAAAACCCCAATACGTATTTCCCGAGGTATCGGGGCTATACGGCGCAGAACAGTCAGGGTGAACTGTACAATCCGCAGACGAAGTATCTGCAGAACGTGGCCTATATAAGGCTGAAGAACGTGCAGCTGGGGTATAATCTGCCTTCTGCGATGGTGCAGCGCCTGAAGCTCGACGGGTGTGCGGGTATATGTCTCCGGGGAAAATCTCTGGACGTATTCGCCGATCTTCAAATTGACGAAGAATCTGGACCCGGAGAATATCGGTAAGTCCGATATTATTCTGACGGGTGCTACCACAGAATAACGGTAACGGAAACAACTATCCTATTCTCAAGAGTCTGACGGTGGGGGTGAGCGTTACTCTTTAACTGATTATTGACTGATTAAATTTAGTAGTATGCTATCTATAAAGAAATTATACGGAAAATGTATACTGGGTTGTGCTATCCTGGGGCTATTCGCGGGATGCACGAAGAACCTGGATCAGACGCCGCAGTCGAGTCCGGACAGAAATGTGGTATTCAGCAGTGAGGACGGGCTCTCGCTGTACGCCAATTCGTTCTACGACGTACTGCCGGGCATCAACGATATCTTCCGGACGGACGCCAATATGAGCGATTACGGAGCGAGGAATGCCGTGCCGGACTATATCCGGAAGGGGTTCTACAATTCGCGGCAGAGTACGGGCTGGACCTGGACGAATCTCAGGGCGCTGAACTATTTTATCGCTTACAATGTTAATCCGGCTGTGCCGCAGAGTGTACGGGATAATTATACCGGGTTGGCGAGGTTCTTTCGCGCCGTATTCTACTACAATATGGTGATGAAGTTCGGGGATGTACCGTGGGTCGGCAAGCCATTGGCCGTCAGCGACACGGCGATACTGTATGGAAAGCGTGATCCGCGTGCTTTGGTGATGGATTCGGTGCTGGCGGACCTGAACTATGCGATCGGCCATATAACGCTGGGGACGGACCCGACCCGGAGCAGGATCACGAAGTGGGTAGCGTACGGCATGAAGTCGCGGATCTGTATCTTCGAAGGGACTTACCGGAAGTACGACAAGGCGGTCAGTGCGACTGCGTCGGCGTCCTCTGCGGGACAGTGGCTGCAGGAATCGGTGAATGCGGCAAAGGCGGTGATGGACAGTGCGGGTTTTAGTCTCAACACCGGGAACGGTCTCGATCTGTCGTACCGTAATCTGTTCATCAGTACGGCGCCTGTCGCCAACGAGGTAATGTTGTCGAGTGTGACCAGCAGTTCACTGGCTGTTCTGAACGACGCGAACTGGTACTATACGAGCAGCACGTATGGTGTGCGGCTGAATTTTACGAGGGATTATATCAATATGTATCTTATGCTGGACGGAAGCCGGTTTACGGATATTCCTGGTCACGATACGATGGTTTTCTGGCATGAAACGCAGGGTAGGGACAAGCGGCTGGCGCAGACCATCCGAACGCCGGGTTATACGCGGGTCAGCAGCGGATCGGTGGTCGCGGGGCCTCCTGCCTTCAACTACTCGTATACGGGATATCAGCCGATCAAGTGGTGTCTCGATGATACGTACTATGACAACGGGACGCTCAATACCAATTCCGTCTGTCAGATGCGTTATGCGGAGATATTGCTGAACTATGCGGAGGCGCGTCAGGAGCTGGGGCAGCTGACGACGGCGGACTGGGCGAAGACCATCGGCGCTCTGCGTGCGCGGGCGGGTATCACGGGCGGGATCTCGGCGCCTCCTGCGGTTGCGGACCCTTATCTGGCGGATTATTTTCAGCGCTGGAGCGGTGGTGTTTCCGATGCGACCCTGCTGGAGATCTACCGGGAAAGGACGATCGAGCTGGTCCTGGAGGGGTTCCGTTATGCCGACCTGCTCCGCTGGGGGATGGGCAAGCTGCTTCTCCGGCCCTGGAACGGCATTTATGTGCCTGCGCTGAATCAGTTGATGGACCTGGACCAGAACGGGAAGCCGGACGTATGTTTTTATCAGGGGACGCCTCCGGGTAATGTGTCGGGCGTAACCTATGTGAATGTGGCTCCGTCGATCGGCAGTACGGTCAATCCGCAGACGCTGGAACATGGCACGTACGGCAATATCCTGTGGCTGGTCAACGGCGATCCTGGCAGGGTGTGGGATGAATGGAGAGCCCTGTATCCGATACCTTATAATGACATGCAGCTGAATCCGAATCTTAAACCGCAAAATCCGGGGTGGACCGATCAATAGTATGAAAATATAAAATAAGTCATGAAGAAAATTATTGCGGTAATTGCGGCGGCTGTTGTGCTGGTGGGGCAGGGGTTTGCCCAGTCTTCGAGGCATGTGGTGCTGATCACGATCGACGGTTTTCGCCCGAATCTGTATCTGGATGCGTCATGGGGGACAAAGAATCTGCAAATGCTGATGAAGGAGGGGGCTTATGCCAAAGGGGTGAACAGCGTGTTTCCGTCGATGACTTACCCGTCGCACAGTACTATCGTCACGGGTGTACAGCCTGCCAGGCATGGTGTTTATTTCAATAATCTGTTCGAGCCGAACGGGCCGACGGGAAAGATGTACTGGAACGACAGCTCGATCCATGCTACTACGGTCTGGGCGGCGGCGGAGAAAAAGGGAATGAAGGTGGCGGCCCTGCTGTGGCCGGTGTCGGCGGATGCGCCGGTGCAGTATAATATCCCGGACATCGGGAGCATGGGGGAGGCGGTGCGTGAGCAGTATTCGAGGCCGGCTGGTTTTGTGGACGAGCTCAGGAAGGAGGTATTTGGTGGGCCCGCAGCGCATATCGAGTGGGGAAAGGATCATAATATTGCCCGGATCGCCGCGTATGTCATCGCGAAGGACCGGCCCAATCTGATGACGATCCATTTCTTTTCGGTGGATCATTATTCGCATATGCAGGGCCGGGATGGCGACAGTGTGAGGGCGGCGGTGAGGGATGCGGACAGCAGCGTGGGGATTGTCATCGATGCGCTGAAGAAGGCGGGTATCTGGGAGAATACGGACCTTATTGTTACAGGAGATCATGGTTTTGGGAACGTGACTACGAGCGTGAGTCCCAATGTGTGGCTGTCCAATGCGGGGTTGATAAAGGATGTGAAGACGGACGACTGGAAGGCGCAGTTTTGTTGTGTCGGGGGAGTGCGTGGTTGTATCTGAAGGACCCTAATGATAAAGAGACGCTGGAAAAGGTGAGGGCGTTGCTGGCCGGCTTGCCGGCGGATCAGAAGAAATATTTCCGTGTCATCGACAGGGCGAAGATGGATGCCGTGGGTGCGAATCCGGTGGCAGTAATGGCGCTGTCGGGGGAGAACGGAGGTTCTTTTAACGGCAGTATGAAGGGGAAGCGGTGAAGCCGGGTCATGGGGGGACGCATGGGTATTATCCGGATTTCGGGGATATACAGACGGGTTATATCATTCATGGTCCGGGGGTGAGGAAGGGGGCGGTTATCAGAGAGATGAATCAGCGGGACCAGGCGGCGATAATCAGCCGGTTGCTCAGGTTGGATATGCCGGGTATTGAAGGCAAGGTGCCGGAGGGGTTATTGGAGTAGGGTGGGGTTTGGGATGGGGTTGGGTGCCCGGGTTTTTCTGATGGGATCATGGTGTTGGCATCAGGAGTAGACTTTCAGGATCTTTCCGTTGACGGCGCCTTCGACGCTGAGGATGTAGGCGTTGGCTAGTTTGTCCATAGGAACGAGGTTGTAGCCGGGGAAGAAGGCCCCGTAGCGGTCTTTGCTGTCTTCGACGAGGCCGGGGCTTACGGCGTTGATGCGTCGTTCCTGCTTCATTTCCTGGGCGGCGCCGAGGACAAAGCTGTTGATGGCTCCGTTGATCATGGCGACGCAGGTGCCATTGCGGGCGGGATGCTCCGCGGCGATCCCGGAGGTAAGGGTGAATGAGCCGCCGGCGTTGAGGTATTGTTTGCCGAGGAGGACGAGGTTGACCTGGCCGAGGAGTTTGCCTTTCAGGCCGGGTTCCATTTGTTCGGATGTCATCGTATCGAAGGGGCCGTAGTAGCCGGTGCCGGCGGTGCAGATGCAGGCGTCGATATTGCCAGTGGCGGTGTACATTTTATTTATGGATTCCGGGGAGGAGATGTCTACCTGTATGGCGCCGGCGGTGCGGCCGGCGGTGATGATTTCGTGGCCGCGGGAGGAGAAGGTTGTGGTGAGTTTCTTTCCAATGGTGCCGGTGGCTCCGATGATTAAAATTTTCATTTTTTTCAGCAAAGATCGGGCAGGGGCTGGGGTTGGTAGTAGCTGATTTGGGTCTTTAAATAGTAATTTTGGCTCTTGCGGCTGCCGGTGTGTGGCCGTATTCTTTTTAAAGAGGCTGATGAAGTACGAGGTGTTTTCGTAGCCGCACTCGAGGGATATTTCTGCAATTTGTTTTGCGGTGTTGTTTAGGAGCATGCGTGCGTGGGCCAGGCGTTGTTTGTTGATGTATACGCGGGGGAGCACTGGTAGCGGGTTTGGAAATCGCGTTTGAATTTTGCGAGGCTGCAGTTGGCGAGGCCCGCGAGTTCTTCGATGGTGACGGGTTGGAGGAGGTAGCTGTTGACGATGAAGTCGATGTCGGTGGGTTCGGCGCTGACGGCGGAGAGGATGAAGGATTGAATCCGATCGCTGTGTATGCCGGATTGGAGGAGGTAGAGGATCTCCTGCTGTTTGAGGGGCAGAAGGGATTCGGCGTGGGGGATGGGGGAGTTGAAATAGTGGCGGAAGTGGGACTTGAAGCTGTTGATCAGGGGCGTTGCGGGAAAGACGAGGCAAGTGGTCTTCTTGTTTGTTATTCCGGGGTCGGTCATACGGCCGCCGACCCTGGTCTGGTAAATGGCCACGGACCGGAGGAGCTTGCCCGGCAGGAAGAGCATGACGGCTTCGAAGTCCAGTCCGTCCTGGATATATTCGGCCATGACGTAGATGCCTTTTCGGAGGAGGATGACCTCGCCGGGTGAGGCTGTGATTGTGGTGTCGGGTAGGTGTAGGAGTTTTTGGCCTTTGAGTACGAAGATCAGGGTGTGTTCGGTCATGAGCACGGTTCGCTGGCCGGGTGCGGATTCGGTTTTGAGTTTGGCGAATGTCTCCGACCGGCCGGTGATGAAGGAGGCGTCCGCCTTTTCCGGAGGTGGTGGAAAGCGGTGTAGCATGGGTGCAAGGTACGCATTAATGCCGGATCGAGGCCAGCAGGGCGTTGAGGTCGGTCTTCGAGTATAATTTTCCGTGAGATAATACTGTGTTGATCTGATCGATGGCGCCGATGTCTTCGAGCGGGTTGCTGTCGAGGACGATCAGGTCCGAGCATTTTCCTTTCTGCAGGCTGCCGAAAAAGGCTTCCACGCCGAAGAATTTAGAACCATTTACCGTGGCTGTTTTGAGGGCCTGGGCGGGGGTGAGACCGGAGGCGGCCAGTAGCTTGATCTCCTCGTGGATGGATGATCCCGGATAGATGTAGGAATTGGATGATCCGCAGTCGGAGCCGGCGACGATGTTGACGCCCGCGGCATACATCTTCGGGACGAGGGAGGCGCAGAGGGCCTGGAATCTTTTGGTGAAGTTGGTAGCGGCTTCGGACTGTCTTCTGGCGCCGTTGACCCTCCCCTTATAGGTCGCCTGGATCTTTGGGTCGATGTAGGCGAGCAGGCTGTCGTTGGTATGGTCGGTCTCTTTTATGCTGGAGAGTGTTTTTGAAATAAAAAGGGTTGGTGTTATGGAGAAGTGTTTCGCCGCGAGGTATTTGAACAGGCTTTCGGCTTTTGTGCTGTCGTAGGTATTGAAGAGGGCGGGCAGCGCACCGAAGAGGCCGATGGGGTGATCGGTGTGTTCGCTGTTGCGGATCTCGGTGGTGATACTGTCTTCTTTGGAGGAGCAGGCTTTGAAGACGTAGTAGAGGTGTTCCGATCCGTCCATGCCGAGACTGGCGGCTTCCTTCAGTTCGACGGTGAAGGGCATGTGGCCGGTGACTTTCATGCCGCGTTTTTTTGCCTGGCGGATGATCCCGAGGTAGGCGTTTCCTGATATTTTACTGTCATAAATCTTTACGAAGTCGGAGGGAATCCGTTGCAGGGAGTCGAGGGCGGCGGTTATGTCGGCGGGAGTTACTACGGGGAGGGAACCCGCCCATACTGCGCCTGGCCCGTCGAGTTTCGGGCCGGAGGTGAATATTCTGGGGCCGGGTAACCGGCCGCTGGCTGTTTGCTTTTTCCAGGCCATGACGGAAGGGGTAATATCGCCGCCGCATTCGCGCACGGTGGTGACGCCGTAGGCGAGGAAAAGAGGGAGGAGGGCTTTGTTGGCTTCGATGGTGGAATCTCCGCCGCGGAAGTGGACGTGCATGTCCCAGAGGCCGGGCATGACGTATTTGCCTTTGGCGTCGAAATATTGGTCGGCTTTATATTTAGATGCCGCTTTTGTATCGTCTACCACCTTGACGGTATCGCCGGAAATGGCCAACAGTTGGTTTTTGGCGAGCTTTCCTGTTGCGGGATCAATGATGCTGGCGTTGGTGATGACGAGGGTGAATTTTTTGGAGTTGGATTGAGCGAAGCCTGCATGGAGGAGGGTCATGGCGAGGCAGATGGAGAGTAGTCTTTTCATTTGGCGGATAAGGTACTGCGTTTTGGGTTGCGGGTGGAGCAAAAAATTAGCCTTTGATGGCTGGATTTTACCCGGTTGTTTCGAGGGAGACCACGGCCGTCAGGATGGCGGCAGCGTGGGTGATCATTTCTGTTGCGGGTATGGGTGTGCCGTCTTCGAGCCATTTGAAGAGCATGCGAATAACGCCGCCGGCGGCTGCTTCGGCCTTGTAGCGGAAGACGTGTTGGGCGGATTTTGACCGGGGGAATTTTCCTTTATGGTATTCGATGATCCGGGAGGCGCAGAGCTCGGTGAAGCTGGCCGGTGATAATGTCCATGCCGCGGGAGCCGTGGAGGGCGCGGACGAGGGGAAGGTTTTCCTGTGTATGGTTAAAAAGATAAGCAATGTTAATGCCCATGGGGTGTTCGTCTTTGCTGGAGGGCGGGTTGACGAGGGCTTCCTGGAAGTTGATGTTCCCGACGAGGAGCTGGTCTTTTCCTTCATAGTGGGCGTAGAAGGTGCTTCGGCCGGTGTTGGCTTTGTCGATGATGTCCTGGATGGTGATGGCGTCGTAGCCTTTTTCGAGGATCAGGTGTTTGAGGGCTTCTGCGAGGGCCGTTTTTGTTCTTTTTGTCCGGCGGTCGGGGGTGATTGATTTCATTTTACTGAACTTTTTTGCCGGTTTGTTCCGAATTGGACTTTCGCGGCTTTTTGTGCCTTGCGGGAAAGGGGCGGTGTGTGTTATTTTGTAAAAGTAAACATTTGTTCGATAATGAACTATTGTTCTAAAAACTAAATTATGACAACATTCTCTTTTTTGCCGCTGGGGCTGGTCCTTCATATATCGGGTATCGCGATGATGGTCGGGACCATATTTGCCGGATTTCTGACGAATCAGCAGTTATGGAAGTGTTTGCCGTATGATCGGGACAGGGCGCTGACGATCGTGCGGGCGACGGCGCGCTACCGCATCGCGGGAGGTTTGGGAGGGATATTTATCGTGCTGGGCGGGATACTGATGATGGTAGCGGTACATGGGGCCTTTATGCATCAGGTATGGTTCAGGGTCAAGATGGGAATATTGGTTTTGCTGATCGTGAACATGGTCCTGGTGGAAAGGCCGGCGGGGCAGAGGCTGAGGCGGATGTTGTATGATGATCAGGGGCCGGTGGATGTTATGGCGATGGCGGCGACGAAGCGGGGATTGATGCTATTTTATTTGTTGCAGTTAGTTTTGTTCCTGTTAATTTTCGTCGTTAGCGCCTATAAGTTCAATTAGGGTGATAAGGCGGGTGGGAATGAGCATTCTCAGTCGGAGTCGTGACGGATGTCACGGTTTTGACCCGCGTCAGTTGAGATCTTTGTGTATCAAACAGGAACAGCATGGACAATATGTCATTTTATGAAGTATCTCTGGAATGGGCGGAGGGCCGCAGGGGGAGGGTGAGTTCTCCAGTACTGAATGAGCAGATCGAGGTGGCCACGCCGCCGGAATTTGCTAAGGGGATTGCGGGTATATGGTCTCCGGAGCATCTGCTGGTAGCGGCTGTGGATAGTTGTCTGATGACGACATTTCTTGCCATTGCCGAGAATTCGGGGCTCGAATTTGTAAGCTTTGAAAGCAAGGCTTTGGGCAAACTGGAGAAGGTGGGTGGAAAGTACATGATCACTGAGATCGAGCTTGACCCCCAGGTTGCGGATCAGCAGCGAAAGTGAGCGGGAAAAGGCGTTGAAGGTGCTGGAGAAATCGGAGGCGGCCTGTCTTATCTCCAATTCGATCAGGTCGAGGATCGTATTCCGGCCGGAGATCCGGGTGAAGTAGCATTAACTAATGATTAAAAATATGCATTATGAAAAAGAATATGGGTACAACCGATCGCGTGGTGAGGATACTGGCGGCGGCGGTGCTGGGTGCGCTGTTCCTTGCGCGGGTGATAGGCGGGATGTGGGGAATCGTGCTCCTGGCGGTAGCGGGGATATTTACTGTTACAAGTCTGGCGGGTATTTGTCCGTTATACAGTCTGTTACATATCAGTACTTGTAAGCCCGGAAAGGTCTAGTTATACCCGCTAGTTCGAGGGGATGGCCGGGGCAGGGGAAAAATTTCCCCGAAGACTGGAAGGCTTTTTGCATAGCTGAACGTATGGGTATGCGATCGCGGCCAAAGCGAATTTTGCTGATTGACGATGATCACGATCATCTGCTTGTCTGCAATTTAATATTGCGGAAAGGCGGATACGACGTGTTGACCATGGCGGGATGCGAACGGATGGAGGACCTGGCGGAAGCCATGGAGGAGTTCGAACCTGACCTGGTATTCATGGACCACGATATGCGGGGAATCTGTGGTACCGATCTTACCCGAATGCTCAAATCTCACCCAATTTACAGGACAATCCCTGTTGTGTATTTTTCCGGCAGGGATGATATTGCCGAGCTTGCGAAACTGGCAAAGGCGGATGGCCACCTGCCAAGCCACTGAAAGCGGAGAGCCTGATCCGGATTGCCGACGAATTTTTGGTTTAAGAATCAGTAATTTAGATTAATTTCAGCGCGTATATATCAGCGAGGGATGCTGTGGATTATTCTGGGCAAGTGGATGTTATTTTGAGGATTTTATCGTTTGGCACGCAAGTTTGTATAGTTATATAGTATGGCTCAATTGGTTTTCACGATATTGTTCGTTTACGAGATACTGCCGGATTCTTTACAGGTCGATCTGAGCGCGGAAATAGAGATGATGGCTTATGATTGCTGTCTGGTCCGCGGGATTCGCCGTGTTGGTTCGCAGGAGTCGCCGCTACTGCCGGAGATGGCGCTTGTGAAAAGTAATGGCAGGTGGATCCATCGTGACAACGGGAGTGAAAGCAATATCAGCAGGACTATCGGCGAGGCGATCAGCCGGCATCTGAGTCTGGCAGAAAGAAGCGCCGGTGAAAAATAAATGAGCGACAAATCAGCGTTTTGTACATTTTTGAAACCTTAAACAGCCTCTATCAACAGCATAAGATAATGGAAAGCCAAAAAAATATTCTGCTTGTGGACGATGATCCGGACCATTTATTGATTTGCAATATTCTTTTCAGAAGGCGGGGGTATAATGTTATGCCTCTGATGGGTTGTAGTCCGTTGAAGACTTTGACGGATGCCATCGATAGTTTTAAACCGGCGTTGATCTTTATGGATCATTTCATGCCGGGGGTGACGGGTTACGATGCCATTAAGATGCTGAAAGCGCACCCTGTGTATCGGTCGATACCTGTGATCTATTTCAGTGTTCACGGCGATCTGGCGAAGATCGCGAAAGAGGCAGGGGCGGATGGTTATTTTCAAAAGCCCTTTCAGGCGGAGGATCTGTTCACTATTACCGATAAATATGTGGCTTAGCCGGAGAGCTGTTTTGTGAGGATGTGGTATTGAGATCCCGCGGGGAAATCGTTGATCGTATGTACTATTTCGAAACCGTATTTTCTGTAAAATTTAGGGGCCTGGAAAACTGAAGGTTCTGACCATTATTTTTTGGCAGTTGCTGTTGTTGGCTTCCGCTATTGCTTTCTCCAGTAAAAGTTTTCCGATTCCGGTCGTTCTGACCGGTGTGTTTACCCAGAGTTGGGTTATCTCGCCTATTCCTGCCCAGGTCCAGCCGGCGATGCCGCCGACGATGGTGTTATTTTCGTCCCGTGCCGTGAAGGCAAACAGGCGGCCATCGAATTTGTTGAGCAGGGGTCCGTTGAACTCATAGAGTCTGTCTTCGAGGAATTGGATGATCGTCTGGTGGTTGCTCTCTGTTGTTATGTGAAAATTGTTATTCATGCGGGCTAAGGTCGGTGATCTGCTATTAATCGCAAATGCCTGATTTTCCCGCGGAGTTGACGATACCGGAAATGGGCAATTATTCACCGGATCGGTTGATGACGGCGGATCTTTTTAGGTAAAACCCACCCGCGGCCGGGGGCGCGGGTGGGCCGATGTATGGCTGATGTGTTATGCCGGAAGTTTCTTTCTTTTTTCGCTGGTGGCGGCGAGCAGTGCCGGGGTGCTTTCTGCCGTGATGATCACTTTTATGGCCTTTTCTTCCTGTGCGTTTCCGAATACTTTATAGGCTTCGAGAATATCGCCGAGACCGAATCGGTGGGTGATCAGTCGTTTGGGTTCCAGTTTGCCGCTGATGACATTTTTCAGCAGCATGGGTGTCGTGAAGGTACTGACGAGACCGGTAGTCAGGGTAATGTTTTGGCTCCATAGTTTTTCCAGCTGCAGGTCCACGCTGTGGCCGTGGACGCCCACGACGGCAATATGTCCGGTGGGGCGTACGATATTCTGGCAGACGTGAAAGCTGGCGGGTACGCCGACGGCTTCGATAGCGACGTCGACACCATCCTTTGTCCCGGCCATTATTTTTTTGACCGGGTCTTCTTTTTGTGAATTGATGATATCCGTGGCGCCGAATTTTTTTGCGGTAGCGAGGCGGTTATCGTCGAGGTCGATCATGTAGATGCGGGCGGGGGAATAGAATTGTGCGGTCAGCAGCGCGGACATGCCGATGGGGCCCGAGCCTACGATGGCAACTGTATCTCCGGGTTTCACCTGTCCGTTGAGCACGCCGATCTCATAGCCGGTGGGGAGGATATCGCTGAGCATAACGAGGGCTTCTTCGTCGGCGTTGGCCGGAATATGGTGGAGGCTGTTGTCGGCGTGGGGGATGCAAACATATTCTGCCTGGGTGCCATTGATCAGGTGTCCCAGTATCCATCCGCCGTCCTCGCAGTGTGCGTAGATGCCTTTTTTGCAGTATTCGCAAGTGCCGTCCGAGGTAATGCAGGATATCAGTACGTGGTCGCCTTTCTTAAAATTGCGAACCGATGCGCCGACTTCCTCGACGACTCCCACGCCTTCGTGTCCGAGAGTTGTTCCGGGTTTGACGTCGGGTACTTTCCCTTTGATGATTCCGAGGTCGGTGCCGCAGATGGTCGTTTGGCTCACTCTGATGAGTGCGTCTGTGGGTTTGGTTATTTTGGGGACCGGGACCTCTTTGAGTTCGATCTTTCCCGGACCTTCGTAAACGAGTGCTTTCATTGTGGATCTCATATATTGCAATTTAAGTGTGAGAAAATCGGGTAGTAAGATAGGGCGGTGTTGGTTGCTGACCGAGTTGCTGAAAGAAAGTCGCCGGAAAATGCCGTCAGGGCGTCGGTTTGCGGGTCCAGCGGCGGAGTTGGGGCAGGTTCGTGACTGCACCATCGATGAACGAGGGTGGCATGTTCATTTCTTTCAGTTTGGTCCGGACGAGGTCGGTCATTTGTCCGAGTGTCATGTCGGGGTTGATGAGGTGTCCGTCGGCATAGCAATAGACGCAGTATTCCAGGCTTTTGGAGCCGTTTTGTTCCGTGCCGCGCATTTCGGGGTGGTCGATCGGCATCCCGCAGCTCTGGCAATAGAGGGTTGTTCCCATAACTATTTATTTTTTTGATGACCTATGTATGTTCCGGCAAAAGGAGGAGGGGCAGGTTTGCTTCGAAGAGCATTTCCCGGGTATTGCTGCCCATGAACCATCTTTCGGGAAGAGAATGCCGATGCGGGACCATGGCGATCATCCGGACGCCCTGGGTTTGCGCGAATTCGTTGATGCTGTCGACTACGTAGTCACCCATTTTGTATTCGTATTTGACGTCCCATGTGTTGTCGAGAAGTCTTAGGTTGGTTTGGTTTTGGATAACCTGCACGAATTCTTCGGCGCCTTTTTGAATGACACGCAATACAAAGAGTTTCGAATGAAAGGCGTGGACCATTTGTCTGAGCGGGTCAAGGATGTGGATATCCGTATCCGCGCTGATATCGCTGGCAAAGAGGATGCTTGCCGGCGGCTGAAAATCTGCCGATTCTGGCACCACCAGAAGAGGTGACGGGTGTTTTACGGGCGAGGGTGGTTGCTGTGCTGCCGAGCAGTCTGCGTATCGGTCTGCCTTTGCCTTTCATGCCGGTGACGATGAGGTCCGCCTTCAGCCGGTCCGCAGCGTGGAGGATGGAGGGAACTATCGCTCCTTTAACGGCGAGGGTGCCGATCGCGACGTCGCTGGTCCGGAATTGCCGGTGCAGGCGCCGAAGCCCCTGTTCGACGCTGTCTCTTGCGGCGGCTGTGTCGATAAAGGTCATCGACATGGTATCGGCGACTGGGACGGGTATTTCCTGATAAGCCGAAAATATCGTGACGGCGGCGCCAAGCGCGGCAGCCATATGTATTCCGTAGTCGACGGCCTGTTCGGAAGCCGGTGAGAAATCGGTGGCGATAAGAATATGTTTCATAAAGCTGGTTGAGTGCTTGTCTATGGGAAAGGTAGTATGGGGGCGGCGGGCAGCCAATGACCGGGCTCAGCGGATCGGGTGATTATTATCAGCGGCACGGGAGATAGGGTTGCTGTTCGGGTCGCGGCTGACGAGTATCAAGGCGCATTGTGATCCTGATTAGTATGGTCGTTGCTGTTTAGGTGTAACATAGCAGAACAAAATTTGAAGCGATGTTTACAGACAGTAATGATATCGGCGCTACACGATCGGAAAGAGTGGTGACGATAGAAGCTGGAAGGGAATGCTTTGCAGGGTGAGCTGATCATTCCGGCCATCGCAACTGCGATAGTAGTGTTTTCGCATGGTAGCGGGAGTAGTCACAGGAGCCCGCGCAACAGGAAGGTGGCGCAGGTGCTGCAGCGGGCCGGCTTTGGAACGCTGCTGTTCGATCTGCTGACGCCTGCAGAGGATGCCCTTTTCAGCAACCGGTTCGCAATCGACCTGCTGTCCGACAGACTGATAGCGGCGACGGGGTGGCTGGAGTCGCTGCCGGAGGCGAGGGGTTGTCCTATCGGATATTTTGGAGCGAGCACGGGCGCCGCGGCTGCTCTGAAGGCGGCGGCGCGAGCTGCCGGGGACCGGCGCTGTCGTATCCCGTGGCGGGAGGCCGGATCTGGCAATGGACGTGCTGGACGAAGTTAAGGCAGCTACTCTGTTAATAGTGGGCAGCCTGGATACGGACGTGCTTGGACTTAACAGAGATGCCTATGGACGAATGACGTGTCAAAAGCGGCTTGTGGTTGTGGAGGGCGCGACGCATCTGTTTGAAGAGCCTGGGGCGCTGGATCAGGTATGTGCGCTGGCGAAGGATTGGTTTAAAACTCATCTTTTATGATAAAGCATGTCACCGGCGTGAGGCAGCTGCTGCCGACGCTATTGTGTTTCGGGCTGGTCTATTCATCGTGTGAGCCGGCGGTGAGGCTGAGCGGGTCGTGGGTTCAGCGGGATGTTCTGCCGACCCGGTATTCCAAAGTTTTCGTTATGTCGCTGGGGAAGGACCTTTCGAAGCGAAGGTTGGGAGAGGATCATATCCGGGCGGAGCTGCTGCGTCGTGGAATTGTTGCCGTTACGAGCCTGGACGAATTCGGGCCTGATTTTTCGAGAACGGATAGCGGCGTAATGAGGCAGGTATTGCTCGACAGGCAGTTCGACGGTGTCGTGACGATAAGGGTATTGGGTATCAACGAGCGTGACCGGTGGATCCCGACCGCAGGGATCTATGGACCGAGCGGCTATTATCACGGTTTTTATGGGTACTATTACCGGTTTGGCGGGTATTATTATGAACCCGGTTATGTCGTGACGGATGTGGAAGTTCTGCTGGAAAGCAATTTTTACCGTACGTCTACAGGCGAGCTGTTGTGGACGGGGCAGTCGAGGGCTTTTTACAGGGATCCAACGCCGGCCATGGCTGGACGGTATGCGAAGAACATAGTGGACGATATGATCGGCAAAGGTGTCCTGGCGACTTCCAATTAAAAATGTCGGGTCATCCGTGACGGCAATCAGCGGTAGCGGTGACAGGAGTCAGCAGCGGCAAGGGTTAGGCGATATAACTTTAAGGGACTATTTATTTCAAATTTAAATTTTAAACGTATGAGACCAAGTAAATTCATGGTTCTGGCGGGAGTCTTCGCCATATGTCATGCTGTGCCGGCATTTAGCCAGGAAACGCTGCCGGAGGTAACCGTTACGGCCGCAAATTACAAATACCTTAAAAGCGTAAACGGGCAGGATGTAGCCGTGCCCGTTAAGCGTCTGCAGCGGATGGCGGCATCGTATGATATCAGAAATTCGGACATCTATGAAGAGGATTATGATACTTACTTTATTTCGTTCTATCTTCCGGAAGGAGAGATCCTGGCGGCGTACGATAAAGACGGCAAGCTGCTGCGAACGGCTGAAAAGTACAAGAATGTGAAGCTGCCGGCAGCGGTTAGCAAAGCGGTGATCACGAAGTTCCCGAACTGGAGTATTACAAAAGATGTTTATCTGGTGAATTATTTTGACGACGGGGGAGCGAAGGTGAAAAAGTACAAACTGGTACTTCAGAATGGTACGAAGCAGGTGCGGGTACAGGTGAATGAAGACGGTGAGATCTCTTAGGCTGTTACCGGCGGGTAGGGCCCGGGTTTCGGAGCGGGCGATTGGCGCCGTTGCCGGCCCGGGCTTTTTTATAGTTCTGCCGGGCTCGCGTCCGTGGAATTACGTGGTGTCATAGCGTGTAGCGGACGGAGATGCGGAGGTAGGGGTAGGTGCGGTCGATAGCCGCGAAATGGGGGTAGGTGCCGTGGAGTGTGAAATAGCCTATTTCGCCGCCCAGCCCGAACCGGGGCGCAACGCGGATGGACACGTCGGCGGTGATGACGTGGAGGAAATAGGCGGTCGCATTGCCGTTGACTGTTCGCATCCATCCCCCGCGGTAGTTGATCGTTCCGGTCAGGCGGTTTGCGAGGAGAAGGGTTGCCGCGCCATTGAATGAAAATCCGGGGCCATAGTCGTAATTCCTTGTATGGAAGAGGTAGCTGTTAGGGACAGCCGCGAGGATGACGGGGCCGGCGCCAAGGGAGGTTGCAAGGCTATTTTTTCCTCCAAGTGAAAAATGGGAGAAGAGGGTCATCCGGAGGCTCTGACCGCTGTAGAGGAACGCGACGTTGTGTATATAGTCGTAGTTGGCCGACAGGGCTGCGACGTGGCTGTTTGTGCCGGAATGCAGGATCCAGCCGGTAAGGGAACCGTATACGGTGACGACGTTGATCATAGAACTGTCGTCCTGTCCTCCTTCCACGATCATGGATATGTTGCTGAAGGGAGTTTTGGGGTCCAGGGCGGGGTCGCCGTAGAAAAGCCGGATCCGGCCGTATACGCCGAAACGGCCGTTGCGGAGCAATTTGGAGCTGACGCCGTCGTAATGCCGCAGTCCGGCGTCGAATTCGAGTTTCAGCGGGGTCTTGTCCGCAGGGGAGGAGAGTGTGGGCCTGCCCCATTGCCCATTGAGGATGCGGTTAAAGCCGTTCATCGGATCGATAAAGAGGGCCAGCAGTTCAGCGGCTTGTTTTTTCAAGCCACGGCTTCCGTTGCGGAGAAGTCTGGCTGAGAGACGGTGGGCTGTTTCGCCGAGTATGATCCCTCCAAATCCGGTATTGACGAAGTCGTTTGGCGCGGGTGGCTGGTTCTCTGAAAACGTCTCCCAGAGGTAGCTTCCGGCGAAGGCAGCCGGGACGGACTGCCAGAAGCTGTAGCCGTTGGAGCGGAAGGCATTGAAGAAGAGACTGCCGTGGAAGGGGTGGCCGATCTGATTGGTCTGGAATCCATCGTAGTCCCATTCCCAGTGGCGCGGGTTGAGGTTGTATCCGACAGTTTGCCATGAGATGCGGGCGTAGTCTTCCCGTGTTATATAGCGGTCGAGGAGGAAAGGGGCGAGGCCTGCAAGAAGGAGTTCGCCTGAGGACCGGAGGAAGGGGGATGTATCGGGGGACATGCGGATGAGGTTGCCCGGAATGATGCAGTTGCGTGGCGATATCCGGGCTGAAGCATTGGCCTGAGTAAGGCAGGCCAGGATCAGGCTGAGGAAAAGGCGCAGGTTATTCATGGACGGAGAGGACTGGGACGGGGCAATGCAATATGATGTCTTTAGCGCGGCTCTTGTGGAACTCGAGTAATGAGTGTTGTTTGGGAAGGACGAGGAGCCAGTCGGCGGCGTGGTGTTCGAGGTAGTCGTTTATTCCTTCGTCGACGTGCGTTCGGCGCACCAGCTGTAGCCCGGGTTGAAAAGCTTCCAGTTCTTTTTTCCACCCTGGTATTCGAGCTGAGTCTCTTCGAGGCCTTCACCTTCGGCGAGGACATGGACTATTTCGAATCGGGTGCCGAGTAGTTCGTGCAGCTCTTTCAGGAAGGGGATAATGGGTGTGAGCCCGGTAAAGATGTCTTCGCGGTCGCAGGCGATAACGACTTTCGGGGCTCCGTGGAAGGAGGCGCCGGGTGGAATGATCAGTAAGGGGTAGGAGAGCCGCTTCATTGCTTCGAGTGCATGGATTGCCCCGAAGTCCCGTTCGGGCGCCGACTCTGACGTGCCCATCACTATGAGGAAAGGCCGGTGTTTTGAGCAATAGGCCTTTAGCCGTTGGTCGATGTCGCCGATCTCCATGTCGGTGGTCACTCTGACTTTGCCTCCGCTGCGTCCGGATAGATCGTTCCGTAGGGTATCGAGGAGCCGGAATCCGCTGTCGCGCATTTCGTTGAAGAGAAAGCCGGGCATCGGGTGGTGGGAGAAAACGGAGGGAGACTGTAAGACGTAAACAAGCCGAATCTCAGAGCCTGTAACCGGGCCGATGGCTGCTGCGTATCTTGCGGCATTGGCGGAGTTGACGCCGAAGCTGACGGGCACTATTATTTTTCGCATGGGTTCTGTTTTTGGTCAAAAACGATATTCAAATGGTGCATGGCCTGGCGGAGCATGTCCCCGAGGTTATTCTGACGGGACTCGAGGATGAGGTGCTCTTCTTCTTCCGGCTGCCAGCCTGCCGCGAGCTGTTCATACACCCGTGCATCCGCTCTGCTGTCTTCGCGCGGGCGCTGGAGGCGCTGACGGATGAGTTCCTGGTCGGCGGTGATCTCGATGAAATACAAGGGTGTTTCGTCTTCCAGCCCTGCCTTGAACCGCCGGCGGATCGCTGTCTGATAGAACGTGCCGTCGAGGACGACGTCGGCATTTTCCCGGTGGATCGCGTCCAGGGTCTTCCGGAGCATTTCCGAGTAAACGACGGTTTTTCTTCCGGTGTGTATCCGATATCGCGGATCATCGATGTGCGCAGCATATCGGAGCCGATGTATAGGGCCTTTATGCGGGCGGCGAGTGCTTTGGCGAACCAGGTCTTGCCGCTGCCGGGAAGACCGAAAACGATGACGACCATATGGGACGTTTAAATGGTTGAGGTATTGGGCGCGGCCGGCTGTGTTTCTTCCGCGAGTCCGGTGAGGGCTTCTTCGGAGAGGCTGATCACGGGAATCGGACAAGTGGAGGATGAGCTGTTTGGACCGGCTTTTATGAAATTCGAGGAGGCTGTGTTTCTTCGGGAAGAGCATCAGCCAGTCTGCATTATTTTCAGCGAGGTATTTGTCGACTCCTTCGGAAACGCTCGCGCTGTGTACAAAATGCAGGGCGGGATTTGCCGCTTCGAGCGCCCGTTGCCAGCGGTAAAGGCCGAATGACTGTAGTCCTTCTTTTGTATCGGTGTCCGTTTCGACGTGGAGGATGTCAAAACGGGAGTCGAAGAGTTCCTTTAGTTGCAGTAGAAAGGCTGCGGTCAGCGGTATTTCGCCGGCGATGTCTTTCACCTGGCAGGCGAGGACAACCGTGCGGATGCGGCGGAATGCCGCTCCGCCGGGGATTACCAGTACCGGCCGAGGGAGGCGGCGTGCTGCGTTGACAGCGGGGCTTCCGGACAGGACTCCGGAGAAGGAGTTGCCGGGTGCGCCCATAACTACGGCAAATGGGCGGATGCGCCTGCAAGTGTCAGTTATTTTGGATTCAATGTTTCCAACCTCGAGGAGGATTTTGACGTCCGCCTGACCATGGGTGCGTTCTTTAAGGTCGGCCGAGATCCGTTCGAGCAATGTCGCGCCGGCTTTTTCCATGTCTTCGATCATATAGCCTGCGGGCATGATCGATGGAGTGGTGACTATCTGGACGACGTGTAGTAAATGAATATCGGCGTCGATGGCGAGGGCCAGGTCAGCTGCATAGTGTGCTGCGGTGATGGAGTTTTCCGACCCATCTACGGGGACGACGAGCGTTCTCATGATTATCGATTTTTGTCTAAGCTACGAAGGGGGTGGGGTGTTTTCTATGATGGAGATCACCCCGGCAATTGAATAAGGTCAGTTAACCGGGATGGCGGTTTTTTGACCTTGTATAAAAAGATTATGGCTGGGAAATGCGGGGTTTGCGGGTTCCTGATATGGGGGTTGGCCGGCATTCTGGCCGGCAACGGGGTTGTCGCTCAGGGTGTGGCTGGCCCGTCGTTGATGATTTATCTTACAAGCGATGATGGTCCTGAGGCGGGGAGTGAGCAATTGGTCCGGGTGGTGGATAGTCTGAAAATCCGGTGTAATGTGTTTGTCGTCGGAAGCCGCGTCTTTCGGGATTCGAACGCAGTCGGGGTTTTCATGCGGTTAATCCATGACAGTCTGTTCCTGACGGGCAATCATAGCTGGACGCATGCGTCGGGGCATTACAGGAAATATTATGATTCTGCCGGGAGTCGTGCGCGAAGATTTCAGGAAAAATAGAGATCTGCTGGGACTAACCAGTGGTATTGGTCGTCTGCCGGGCCGTAATTGCTGGCGTGTCGGAAGACGGATGGCGAATGACCCTGCGGGAGGCGGCGCGGCGGGCGACAGCGTTTCGGCGGACGGCTACCGCGTTTTTGGGTGGGATATAGAGTGGCGCAACGATCCGGTGACGGGAGCGCCGGCTGTTTGCGCAGAAGAGATGCTTGGAAGGATCGAGCGATTGGCGGCGGCGGGGCTTTGTTTTGCGCGGGGGCATGTCGTGGTCCTTTTTCATGACGCGGAATTCGGGAGTGCGGAGTTTTGCGAAGCGTTCGCGGCGTTTGTCGCCCTGGTGAGGCGGAGGGGTTACCGAATCGCGTGGCTTAGCGAGTTTCCGGTCAGCGGTGCGGCCCGCGCGTGATGTAACCGACTCCAGGCGGAAAAAATCATAGCAATACAGGAAACCGAGGGTGAGACCGAGGATGCCGATGAGGCGTTCGACGCTGTAGACAGCGTTGGTCGGGTCGTGGGGAATGAAGATGCTGAAGGCAAGCAGGAGTATTCCGCCGATGAGGTCTCCGCGCCAGCGGCGTGCGTGGCGGGAGAGTATTAGGGAGCCGACGATCTTTATGATCCCTTTGACGGCCATCCAGGGGATGATTATAAAAGGGAAAACGAAAAGGGTGAAGACGGGGTCGAGGAGCAGGAGGCTGCAGAAACAGAGGTCCGTAATGCTCTCTGCGATGCGCCAGTTCCTTTCCCGGGTATTGCGGTCGAGGATGGAAAGGATCAGCAATATGAGGCCGTCGAGCAGGAGGGCGAGGCCGGAATAACGGATGATGACGAGCCAGGTGAGGGAGGGGCTTATCAGGGCGGTTGAGCCCGGGAGGAGCCAGACGGATCCTGCTATCAGGAGGAGAGCGATCGATATGGGAGGTTTTCATGGCAAATACTTTTGTTGGTGATGGATTATTCGTGCAGGCTCATCACGGGGATGGAGCTGTGTTTGGCGATCTTTTTGGATTGTCTGGTATGAAATTCGAGGAAATTGTGTTTTTTGGGAAAGACGACGACCAGGTCGGCGGGGTTGTCCGCCAGAAAGTGGAAGAGGCCTTCTTCGATGTTTTTCCCGTGGATCATGTGCAGGCGGGGTTGGACCTGGCTGAGGCGGTCCTGCCAGGCTTTGGATTGCAGGTGGAATTGGCCGGCGGTGGCGTTTCCATTAGCGCCGACGGTCACGACGTCAATGGTTGCGTTGAATCGTTGGTGCAGTTCTTCGATAAGGGGAAGGGAGTGGGGGAGGCCGGAATCGAGGTCGGTCGGGTCGCAGGCGAGTGTTATATTTTTAAAGTAGTGGAATGTTTCCCGTTCGGGAATGACCAGTACGGGCCAGGGAAGGCGGAGGAGAGCGCCTATGCGGCTGCCGGCAATGAATTTTTCGAATGTGGGTCCGGAGGAGCCGATGACGATGGCATAGGGCTTCACGGTTTGACAGAGCTGTTCCACCTGCGCGAAGACGTCGCCGACGCCGACCGATATGTGGACGGGTACTTTGTTGGCGGTGCGTTTTTGCAGTTCGGTCTGCATTTCTTTCAGATAGATATTGGCCGAGTCGAGCATTACGCCGTAGACGTCTTCCGACATTACGAGGTCGGGGGAGGTGAAGGGGTATTCGACCACGTTGATCAGGTGGAGTTCGCCTTCGATGGCCATGGCGAGGTCGGATGCATAGCGGGCCGCGCAGGAGGCGCATTCGGAGAAGTTGACGGGAACGATTAGCGATCGCATAGATGGTATTTTCTACGAAGCTAGTCGTTTGGGGGGTGGATGATCATGACCTGGATAAGGGGGAGGGTGACTATAGTCAGGGGTGGACGATTCGTCCGTCGGAAAGTTCGACGATGCGGTCTGAGCCGGCGGCGAGGTCCTTGTCGTGGGTAACGACGATTATCGTATTTCCCTGTTGAGCCAGCAGCCGGAAGATCGCCAGTACGTTGGCGGTGTTGGCCGAATCGAGGTTGCCCGTCGGTTCGTCGGCGAGTATGATGGCGGGGTCGTTGATCATCGCCCGCGCGATAGCGACGCGTTGCTGCTGGCCACCTGAGAGTTTTCCGGATGGTTTTGCGGCGAATTCCTCCATTCCCATCTGTCTGAGGCGTTCCATAGCCTTTTTTCGATCGTCTTTTTGTCCCATCTGGCCAGTTTGAGGGCCGGCAGCATGACGTTCTCCCGGGCGCTGAATTCGGGCAGCAGGTAGTGGAACTGGAATACGAAGCCGATGTTCTCGTTCCGGAATTTTGCCAGGTTGTCCTCTTCCATGCCGCTGATCTTTTTGCCCATGATGAACAGATCTCCTTCGTAGTCGGTGTCCAGTGTGGACAGCAGGTAGAGCAGGGTGGATTTGCCACAGCCCGATTTGCCCATGATGGCGAGGAATTCGCCTTTTGTCACGGACAGGGAGACGTCGTGCAGCACCTGGAATTTGCCGGGTTCATAGAAGAATTTGGACAGTCGTTCTGCTTTTAGTATTTCGGTTGGCATGGGTGTCGTTTAGGCGCGCAGGATAGTGACAGGGTCCTGTCGGGCGGCTTTTCTTGCCGGGGACCAGCCTGCCAGAAATGTTGTCGCCAGGCCGAAAACGGCTCCAATAAGATAGTGTCTGATCTCGAAGCTCACGGGATAGAATTTGATGACCATGTAGTCGTCATGGGGAAAAGGCAGCCGCGCCAGTCCGTAGGAAAGGATGAAACCGATCAACAAACCGAGGAGGCCTCCCGATATTCCGATGGCGAGGGACTGCGAAAGGAATATCTGCGTGATGTCCTTCCTGGCGAATCCCTGTGCTTTCAGGATGGCGATGTCTTTCATTTTGTTCAGGATCACCATGTTCATGATATTGTAAATGCCGAAGCCTGCGACGAGCAGCATGGTGAAGCTGACCACGTAGGTCAGGGTATCGCGTATGCGATTGCCGGCCTTGATCGGGGCGTTTACGGTTGCCCAGTCGTCGGCGCGGTAGCCGTATTGCCTGCCGAGGGCCGCGGCGAGGGATCTGGCTTTGTTGCGGTCTTTCAGTCTGATGCGAATATCTGTGATATAGTCTCTGTCCCGGCCGAGCAGCTGTTGTATGGCCGACAGGCTCATGTAGACTTTTCCCTCGTCGACCGGCGCCAGTCCGAATTCATAGATCCCTGCCACCCTAAACCGCATCTGTGCTCCGGACGAGGCGGTGGCGGTAACCATATCGCCAATGGTCATGTGAAGTTTGCCGGCCAGTTTGCTGCCGAGGAGGATACCGTTGTGCGTAGACAGGAGGTTCATGGGGCTGCCTGTCGTCATTTTGCCGGAGAGGCCAAAAAGGCGGTCTTCTTCGGTGATGTCGACTCCGTCGGCTGTGACGCCGAGCTGGGCCGAACCATAGTTGAAAATTATCTGGATGGAGACGAGGGGGAGACGGAGGCGACGTCCTGCGACCGGCGCAGGCCTGCAATAATGCCGGGCGAGTTCTTAAGATCGACCCTGGTCTGTTTGGGCCGGGGGTGGCGGACGATAATCCATTTGTCCGGTGCGTTTCCGTAATAGCGCCCGGCGATGGAAGAAGCATAGTTGGTATTCGGGTCGTTATAGAGGTGGATATCCGGTGTTACGGAAAGCAATATGTCTTCGAGAATCCGGTTCACGCCGGTCATAAAGCTGACCATGAAGATAAACATGGCGATACCGAAGGTGACGCCGAGCATGGCCACCAGGGACTGGCGTCTTCGGGACATCAGCTGGACGTACGCGATGCGGAAGTTTACAGGCAGGGTCATGGCTGTTGGTCTTTGGTTGGGGGAGGATGTTTGTCATCTCCGTGATCCCGGAAATAATCTCAATCTCGTCTGGAGTTCTGATGCCGGTCGTTACCTGAACCTGTCTTCTTTTTCTTTTTTCGAGTATGGTGACGCTGTCGCCTTTGAGGAGTGCGGAATGGGGGAGTACGAGGACGTTCTGTTTTTGTTGTACGACGATATTGGCTTCCGCGGAGCCGTGGATAAAGGAGGGGATGGCTGAGGCAGTAAAATGGGCGTCGACGCGAAAGGTCTGGTCCAGATCGTTCATGACCGGGTAAATTCGAATGACTGCGGCTTCGTAGATGGTATTGCCGGTGGCGTCGGCCTGAATGAGCACGGACTGTCCGGGTTTGATCTTTCCGATGTCCTGCTGGTCCACTGCGAGGCGGATCAGGGGAGCGCCTTGTTCGCCGAGGAGGGCTACTACTTCGTTGTTTCGAACTGACTCGCCCGATTCCTTAAAAGTCTGATAGACGACGCCGTCCCGGTCGCTGCGGATAGAATAGTCGTTCAAGGATTTCTGCGCTTCGGCCGCCAGGGATCTTGCGTTGTTGCGGGAAATCTGCAGGTCTTTTTTGGCGGAGAGATAGCGCTGTTCGGCTATTTCCTTTTCGTTTCGTGAAACCTGCAGGTTGTTGTAGCAGTTGTCAAGGTTGCTACGGGTGCCGATGTTCTCTTCCCATAGTGTCTTCCACCGGTGATAGGTGAGAGAATCACCGGTAAGTTTGATCTGCGCGTTTTGAAGGGCCAGGGAAAGGTCTGCGAGGCGTGGGCTTTGGGCGGATAGGTCTTCTTCAGCGATGGCGTAATTCTTTGAAGTAGCGTTTGCTTTTTCCAGGGCGCCGTCATTGCTGACGAGATACAGGAGCTGCCCTTTTTTTATAGTGTCACCGTCTTTCACAAGTTTGCGGACGATTGTTCCGGTACAGAGTGCAGACTGGCTGTATTCGTGGACCGGGGTAATCTTACCGGAGGCGTATACGGTTTCGATCATTTGTTTTCGCGTGGCATGGATGACGGGATTCTGCTGGCATCCGCAGCAGAAGATCATTGCCAGAGCAGTAGTTTTCCCGAAGTGATAAGGTGCCATGTGCTGGTCAGTTATAGATCTCCTGAATTTCGATATTGCGGATCTGGACTTTCCATTCTTTCAGCAGGGCGGCTGTTGTTGCGATGGCGTCGATGTGTTTTCCCATGAGTACGAGGAGGCAGTAGAGGCGCCGACCGGTGTCCGAGACGACCATCGTCCTGCCGCCGGATTCGGCTTCGAACTCGAAATAGTGGCAAAGGATCTCATAGTAGCGGCAGAGCCCGTCCGAGAATAATTGAATAGCCATTTCGGTGTTGTCAATGTCCTTCAGGCAGAAAAACCGGATCTCATGGTGGCAGTTTTTTTGGACGCGATGCATTTTAGTCTGTTCAGCAGGGTTGTTTCCGTTTGGCCCTGGTAGGAAACTATCCAGTCCAGGAGCTGGCGGATCTCTTTGGAGAGTCGGATAAGATATTGTGCGGACGACGGGTCCATCCGAACAATGGCAGAGAAGGTTGCCAGTATTTTTTTGGCATGTTCCGATGTCCGCCGGCCGACTGCCTGGTCCTGCTGTATGAGTTTTACGATGAGTTCCCGAAGCAGGCTGGTTCGGGTGAGTCGTTCTTCGACCAGTCTGTCGAGGAGGATTTTTTCTTTTTTGATACCGGGAAACGGCCGGAAGAACAGGCTGCGCTGACTCCTGGGGAGCCTGATCGTTTCTTCCCTGAATTGTTGAAGAAATTCTATGCTGGCGGTTTGCATGGTGTGTAATTTTTATGAAGATAGTGTGAGCCACAGGCCATGTGTAAGGACTTTCGTCAAAGAGGAGCATGATCTTTTGTTAACCGTGGCGCTGATGAAAATCAGGTCGTGGGCAGACTTTGATTTAATTTCTTATTAGCCAGCGTTTTACCAGTTGGGTGAGGAGGACATAGGAGAGAAGAATGATCGCCAGGAAACCCCAGAACAGGAGGGGAAGAGGTGTAAAGCCCAGTGTTGGGGCCAGCGGAGAGACGGTAAGCCATGCGCCGAGGAATACGATCGTCGTGGAACTGGCCATCAACTGCCGGGAGGGTCGACTTTGTATGAAAGGGATCCTGTTGGTGCGGATGACGTGGATGATGAGGGTTTGTGTGAAGAGCGATTCGATGAACCATCCGGTATGAAACAGGGCCGGGTTGTTGCCGGCGTGGAAGGCATACCAAAGGATGAAAAAGGTGATATAATCGAAGAGTGAACTGATGGGGCCGACGAACAGGATGAACCGCATTAGTTCGGTGATCGTCCATTTCCGGGGTTTTACGAGCCAGTCTTCGTCGACTTTGTCGGTTGGGATGGTGGTTTGGGAGAAGTCATAAAGGAGATTGTTGGTGATGACCTGTATGGGGAGCATGGGTAGAAAGGGAAGGAAGGCGCTTGCGCCGACCACGCTGAACATGTTGCCAAAATTCGAGCTGGCGGCCATTTTGACGTATTTGACTATATTCCCGAAGACGCTGCGGCCTTCGGCAACCCCTTGTTCGAGGACGAGGAGGCTGTTCTCGAGGAGGATGATATCTGAGGATTCTTTCGCGACGTCGACAGCGCTGTCGACGGAAATGCCGATGTCGGCGGTTTTGAGCGCGGGCGCGTCGTTAATGCCGTCTCCCATGAAGCCTGTGACGTGACCGTTATGCTGGAGTGCCTGGATGATCCTTTTTTTGTGGGCGGGTGCGAGTCTGGCGAAGATATCGTTGTCATTGGCGATCGCTGCCAGCTGGTCGTCGTTCATTTTTTCGATATCCGGTCCGAGTATTATTCTTTCCGCCGGCATGCCGACCTGTTTGCAGATATAGCTGGTCACTGCTTCATTGTCGCCGGTCAGGATCTTGACGTTTACGTTCAGTCGCCGGAGTTTTTGCAGGGCCAGGGCTGCAGACTCTTTCGGCGGATCGAAAAACGAGAGGAATCCGAGCAGCACGAGCCCGCATTCGTCGGCGGCGGTATAGGCGGCATGGTCGGGCGGGTCTTCGAGGAACCGGTAGGCCAGGGCAACGACGCGAAAGCCCTGATCGTTGAGTGTGTGGACGAGGCTGAGAGCTGCTGTTCTGGCGTCGGTCAGGAGGGGGTGATGTTGCCGTCGAGGTCCATCCGCGAGCAACTGTCCAGCATTCCTTCGACTGCGCCTTTGCAGATCAGGATGTGGCGGCCCTCGTTGTCTTCCATGACGACAGACATTTTTTTCCGTTCGAAGTCGAATGGGATCTCGTCTATTTTTTTAAAGGATTCTTTTATTTTCAGTGTACTTTCGAGGTCTTCGTGTTCGAGGACGGCGTCGTCCAGCATGTTCTTCAGGCCGGTATGGTAGTAGCTGTTGAGGTAGCCGTAGTCGAGTACGCGCTGGCTGTTCTTTCCTTTTATGTCCATGTGTTGTTCGAGGACAATCTTTCCCCGGGTGATCGTACCGGTCTTGTCGGTGCAGAGCACGTCCATCGCACCGAAATTCTGGATGGCGTTGATGCGTTTTACGATGACTTTTTTCCGGGACATGTCGAGGGCGCCCCGGGACAGGTTGACGGCGACGATCATGGGAAGCATTTCGGGGGTGAGGCCGACGGCTACGGCCATTGCGAACAGGAAAGCTTCGAGCCAGTCGTGGCGGGCGAGGCCGTTGATGAGGAAGACGGCGGGGACCATGATGAAGATGAAGCGGATCATCAGCCATGTGAACCGGTTGATTCCGTTATCGAAAGCTGGTGGGTTCGCGGTCGCCGGTGATGCTATGCGCCAGGGCGCCGAACTGGTATGCTCGCCTGTGCTGACCACCATGGCGGTGGCTGTACCGCTGACGACGTTGGTCCCGAGGAAGCAGGTATGGGGTTGCAGGAGGGGATCGGCGGAGGTTATGGGCAGGGTTTTTTTTCGACGGGGAGGGCTTCCCCGGTGAGTGCGGACTGGTTGACGAAGAGGTCTTTGGCGGATAGCAGGCGGATGTCTGCGGGTATCATGTCGCCTGCGCTGAGGATAACCATGTCGCCGGGTACGATAAGTTGTAATGGCAGCTCGGCTGGCTGGCCGTCCCTGAGTACGGTGGCGTGGGTGCTGACCATGGCCCTGAGTTTTTCGGCCGCGTGGTCGGCGCGGGTCTCCTGAAAATATCGGAGCACGATGCCAAGGATGACCATCGAAAGGATGACGATGGCACTGGTGCTGTCGGAAGTGAGCCATGATACTCCAGCCAGGACTGGAGAGGAGTATGACGAGTGGATTTTTGAGGTGGTTGAGGAGTCGCCGGATGCCGGAAAGTGGCTTTTGCCTTGCGATCTCGTTGAAGCCGTATTTTTTCAGTCTTGCTTCCGCCTCTTCGGAAGTCAGGCCGGTGTCGCGGAATCCGAGACTGGCCTGCAGCTCTTTGAGCGGAATTTCCGTATTGGGGTTTTGAGCATGTGTTTTTATGGTGGCGGTTCCCGGCATATTTCTGTTCGCTAACATAGCGGGTCTGTCCGGTCTGGCGGATGATATAAATCAGAGAAGGGGGTGACCGTGGTCAGCGGTGGAACTGTGCGGGCGGAGATAGATTTGGCGAAAATTATTCCATGACGACTACATCACTGGCCGGGAGGTACAATGTACCGGTGCCCCGGTACACGAGCTATCCCACGGCGCCATTCTGGAGAGAGGGAGGAGACCTGCGAAAGTGGGAGCGTGTCATTGCGGGGCGGATGCGCGAGTGTAATGACGCTCAGGGTATCAGTCTCTATGTGCACCTGCCTTTTTGCGAGTCGCTTTGTATCTATTGCGGTTGTAACAAGAAGATCACGACGAACCACAAGGTGGAAGAGGAATATTTGGAAGCCCTGCTCAGGAGTGGGATATGTATCTGGATCTGATGGAAAAGCCCCCGCTGATCCGTGAGTTGCATCTTGGAGGGGGAACGCCTACTTTTTAGCCCGGCGAATCTGGAGCGGCTGGTTAAGGGACTGCTGGAGCGGGCGGTGGTACACGAAGATTATGCGTTCAGCATTGAAGGTCATCCAAACAACACGACGTATGAACATCTTGAAACGCTGTTTGGGCTGGGTTTTCGCCGGATCAGCTATGGGGTACAGGATCTGAATCCGGAGGTGCAGCGGATCATTCATCGTATACAGCCTTTCGAACGACTTCAGGAGGCAACGCTGGCTGCGAGGGAGGCGGGATTTACGGGTGTAAATTTCGATATCATCTATGGCCTGCCGGCGCAGTCGCGGGAGCATTTGCGGCTGACGCTGCTGCAGTCCGTGAGTCTGAGGCCGGACAGGCTGGCTTTTTACAGCTATGCTCCATACGCCGTGGGTCAGCTGTTCGCAGCGGCTGATCGACGAACGGCTATTGCCGAATCCCGACGAGAAGCTGGCATTGTATTCCCTGGAAGGGAGTTTCTGGCGTCGGCCGGCTATTTCAATATCGGGATGGATCATTTCGCGCTGCCTATGGACGAATTATACAGGGCCTGGCGCGGCAATTCGCTGCACCGCAATTTTATGGGTTATACGACGCAGAACAGCGGGATGCTGATCGGGCTGGGCATGTCGGCCATCAGTGATACGGGGACGGCTTTTGCGCAGAATGACAAGACCCTGGGGGCTATTACAAGGGGATTCGTTCAGGGCAGCTGCCTGTGAGGAAGGGCTATTTTCTGAACAGGGAGGACGTTGTATTCCGGCGTCATATACTGGATATCGCGTGTAAGGGGTATACGTTCCTGGACCCGAGCTGGATGGAGGTTTATCTCGAGTGGAGCCGGCCTGTCCTGCAGCAGCTTGAGGAGGATGGGATCGTTGAGATGGACGGCTCGTGTGTGCGGCTTACTGCGGAGGGGTTTCCTTATCTGCGGCATGTGTGCAGGGCGTTCGACCTGCATTTGCTGCGGGGCGAGCGGGCGGGAGAGATCGGGTGTGTGAGGGGGGCGAGGTTGTGAAGGAAGCCGATCAGAAATTGCCGGGTAGAAATTTCGTGATAGCAATCAGCGAATCTGCTGAGCGGGGTCATAGTGATTGAATGGGGCTCCGGCGACATTTATACCAAATATTAGAAAACATTTATGAAGACTTTAATCGCATATTATTCGTTCAGCGGCAATAATGCCATTCTCGCTGCTTTTCTAAAAAGCAGGCTCGATGCTGATCTTTTTCGAGATCACAGAACCCGGCCGAAGAAATGAGGTGACTATTCTGCTGGATATTTTACTGGGCAGAAAGCCCAGGATCAACCCACCGGAGATCTCGACTACCAGGTATGACCAGGTTGTATTGATCGGACCTGTATGGAATGCGAGGATCGCGGCTCCGGTTGCCTCTTTTGTCGCGTGGATGAAAGGGAAATTCCCGGCTTACGCCTGTGTAACGCTCTGTGGTGGGCGGGACGGGCAGCAGGAGAAAATAGAGCGGCAGCTAACCCGGATTGCCGGAAAGCCACCGTTGTTCGTGAAGCAGCTGGCTTTGCGGGATTGGCTGCCGGAAGAAAGGAAGGCCGGTTCGGGAAAGGGCGCGTCATTGAGGATTTCGGAGGATGATCTGGCCTATTTTCGCGCATCGATAGATGAACTTGTCGTCAAATTAACCAGAAAATCTCTTAAACATTCCGTATGAAACAGGAGGAAATAATATTATCTATCCGGCAGCGATACAGCAATATCAATAGTTTTTCGGAAATCTTTTTGGACGGCTTCGATGAAGGGAGTGTCGAGGGATTCGTGCAGGAGGTCGAACGGCTCAAAGCGCTTGTTTGTTTGATCGGAGAAAAGGATGATTTCGGGTTCCCGGTCGAATTGCTTGCGTTCTATCGCAAGATGGGTGTCATCCGTGATCTTCAGTTGCTGAGAAGGGGGTGATCACCTATGCGAAGGAGAAAAAGGTCAGGGTTCCCGAGACTTGTTTGGCGGTGATGGACGGGCTATTGTCGATCGCTTCCCGGCTTGTTGCCATCGACTTCGAACACGCCCCTCCCGACCTTAGAGAGCCGGGGATCTGGCCTGCGCTGCACCGGGCCGACCTTTCGGGCCTGTCGAAGGCCTTTGTAAGGGAAAGAATGAAAGCTGTCTTTTTCAGGGGCGCTGCCGGCGACCTCACGGATGGCCAACTTCGTGAAAGGGAGGAGGCGATGAAGTACCTATTTTATATCTGGCTTTTCCTCGACAGGAAGGCGGTGGGTCTCATCCGCCCGGCTAGTCTTGCAGATCGGCAGGTGATATTTGCACAAATGAGGCTGTTAAGCAGTTATCGGGAAGCGGTGTCGAAGCTGGATATGCTGCAGGACCCTAATTTTCTTTTTGCGACCGGTCAGGAGGCGAAGCCCTTTTTGCAGGCAGTACTGCAGGAATGGCTACAGGAGAAACAGAAATTGAGAGCAGCCATCGATGGATTGCTGGTATTGGGCGGGGAGCGGCCAGAGGTTCGCCGTCGTCGTGCGAGGCCCGTCGTCAGGTCGATTACGGACTGCAACGTACTTTAAGTTAAAAAGTTAAGCCTGCCGTTTGGCAGGCTTTTTTATTCATGGGCGGATTGTCTATTGCTGCATCATCCTGAAGATGACCGGCTGTCTTTTGTAGGATTTTACCTTGCGGCCGTTCTGTATGGCGGGTATCCAGTCGCCGCTGTTGCGGATGACCCTGACGGCTTCATCCCGCAGGCCGCCGGTCTCCGGACCGGAGAGTGCCCGGACCTCGCTGACCTTACCGTCTTTGTCGACGATAAACTGGACGGTGACAGTACCTTGTATCTCGTTGTTGAGACCGTCTTCCGGGTATCGGAAGTTCTTGTTCAGATAACGGAGCCGGCTGCTGCGCCGCCGGGGTATTCCGATTCAATTTCCACTTTCACAAAGGTCTTGTCATAGTCTTCAGTAGCTGTTGCGGCGGGTGCTTCGATCACGCCCTTCCCTGCGTCGGAGACGGGTGGAGCTACGATGCCTTCGTCCTTCGCGCCTTCCTGATTGATCGTGCCGATCCGCGTATCCTGCAGCTTTTCCTGTTCGGGGGGCATATCCTGGGCTTTTACTTCGTTGTCTTTTACTATTCGTGGAGGGGTGAATTTTGTCATTTCGAGCGTTTGCGGCGCGGCTCTTGGAGGAGGTGGCGGAGGAGGCGGCGGCTCATTCCGCTGGTCATTCTTAACCTCTTCAAGCTGGACGTCCCTGACGTACAGGATTTGTGCGGGGGCGCTGGACTTGTGGTGGAACAAAGCATTTATTCCGACGAGAGAGCCTGTCAGGAGGATCACACTGGCGAGCGCTTCGATGAGGTGTGCGTTGTGGTTTTTGCGCAGCGCGTATGCTCCATATTGCTTATTGCGTCCGTCGAAGATAATGTCCAGATAGGACGATCTCAGTATATCTTTCGGTTCCATAGCATTCTTTTTGACAAAGGTATCTTTCGTGATAGCCAGTTGGAATGATACCAATCAGGAATGCCGGTGATCGTGCTCATTTTCCCGCAGCGATCCGGGCGATAGTTTTACAAAAAAAGAGTTATGTATACCTATTACAGGCACGAAATGGAGGTCCCCATGGGGAACGTGAAGATAAGTTGCGAACTGACCATACCGGTAGGGGCAAAGGGTATTATTATTTTCTGTCAGGCAGAGGGCAACAGCAGGTATAGTCCAAATTGCCGTATGGCTGCCCGTTATCTGAATAAGAGAGGGTTTGGGACGTTATTGCCGGAGCTGCTAACGTCTGAAGAATCGGACGAGGACGGGGTGCCGGGTATCGATCTGCTGGCCGCCAGACTGATGTCCGTCACGGAATGGTTAATGGAGAGGGATTGGTTTCATCGTTACCGGATAGGGTATTATGCCTGTGGCAGCGGTGCGGCATTTGCTCTGGAGGCGGCAGCGTACCTCCCGGAGGCGGTCGACACAGTCGTATGCCGTGGCGGCAGGCCTGTTCCGCAAAGGGATGTATTGGCGTGTGTGGAAGCTCCGGTACTGTTGATCGTCGGCAGTCTCGACAACCAGGGATTACAATTGAATAAAGAAGCCATGAAGATAATAAGATCCGAGCGCCAGTTGGCGGTTCTTGAGGGAACATTTTCTTCCTTCGGGGATGGGCGGATGGAGCAGGTAATGGCAATGACGTGGTCCTGGTTCGCATCCCATATGAAGATGAGTTGCTCCACGACCATTGCCGGTTAGGGAGGGTGTGTGAATGTTCGGATGTTATTCGTGGAGGCTCATGACGGGAACGGGGCAGTCGCTCACGAATTGTTTTGCTTTACTCGAATGAAATTCGAAGAATCGGTGTTTTTTGGGGAATACCATCAGCCAGTCCGCGCTGTGATCGCCGATATATTGGGTGATCCCGGCGGCGATGTCGTTGGTGTAGATGAAGCTGGAGGTCGGGGTAAATCTCTTTCAGTCTGTCTTTCCATGAATCGAACTGGAAGACGGCCTGGCCTTCGCTGCGTTCGGCGTTGGTTGCGACGTTGATGATATCGAGTTTTGCGCTGAAGAGGCTGGTAAGTTCGTTGAGAAAGGAGAAGGAGGCCGGGATGCCGTCGCCGATATCGTCGAGGTCGCAGGCGAGGACGATCTTCTTTATGGCGTGAAAGGGGGTGTTTTCGGGTATGACGAGCAGGGGCCAGGGGAGGTGGCGCATGGCTTTTACGGTGCTGCTGCCGGCGAGTGCGTTTTCGATGGAGTGGCCGGAGGCGCCCATGACGACGACGAATGGCTTTTGGCGTTTGCAGTATTCTTCGATGTTGTGTTCGATACTGCCTGAGGTCATTTCGCTTGTAATGGTTATCTGATTGCGTGTTCTTTGCCTGAGTTCTTCCATGAGCGTGTTGAGTTGGTTAAGGCCATTGCGCTGCATTTCTTCGATGGTAATGTCGGGGATCGGAAATTCCGCGGTAGTCAGCGGCAGCTGAAATACATGAATAAGGTGGATATCTCCGTCGATGGCGAGCGCCATATCGGCGGCGTAGCGGGCGGCGTTGCTGGAGTTTTCGGTGAAATTGACCGGTACCACAATTGATCGCATAATTGATTGTTTTAGGCTAAGCTAGTTGGGTGGCATGGACGGCTGTATGATCAATGTCTGCCAGTGGCCTGATATCCGTCATCCGATGGCGGTCGGGTGTCGGCTAATTTTACGGGAATCAAACAAGCAATCCTTATTTATGATCCAATTTATCACCGCAGAGGAAGCGGTCCGGGTGGTCCGGTCGGGTGACAGGGTGTTCATCCACGGCAGCGCGGCGACGCCGCTGCATCTGGTCAGGGCGTTACAGGCCCGGCATAGCGAAATTCATCATGTGGAGCTGGTCAGTATCACTACGATGGGCGATCTGGACCTCAACAATCCGGTATGGAGGGAGTCATTCTTTGTCAATTCGTTATTTGTCTCGGCGGCTACGCGGGAGGTTGCCAATAGTGTGAATGGGGACTATGTTCCGATATTTTTGAGTGAGATACCGCAGTTGTTCCGGAGGAATATTTTGCCGATCGACGTAGCTATGATCCAGGTATCGCCTCCGGACAAGCATGGCTATTGTACGCTGGGCACCTCTGTGGATATCGCGAGGAGTGTGGTCGATACGGCGCATCATATCATTGCTCAGGTGAATCCCCGAATGCCGCGGACGCATGGGGACGGTTTTATACACGTCAGCGAGATCGGGGCGTTCGTATTCCGGGAAGCAGAGCTGCCGGAGGTGAACTATTCGGGCGAAGCGGGTCCTGTCGTGGAAAAGATTGGACGGAATGTGGCTTCGTTGATCGAGAATGGAGCGACGCTGCAGTTGGGTATCGGGACGATCCCGGACCAGGTGCTGAAGAATCTGGCTGGACACAAGAACCTGGGGCTTCATACGGAGATGCTGTCCGACGGGGTGATCGACCTGATTGAAACGGGGGTGATCAACAACCGGATGAAGAAGCTGAACCGCGGAAAGAGCGTGACGTCATTTATCAATGGAACGAGGCGGCTGTTCGATTTTGTGGATGACAACCCGGAGATAAGGGTGATGGATATCGGGTATGTCAACGATACGCAGATCATTCGTCAAAATCCCGCGGTGGCCGCTATCAACAGCGCGATCGAGATCGATCTCACGGGACAGGTCTGTGCGGATTCGATGGGGACCTATCAGTATTCGGGTATCGGAGGGCAGATGGATTTTATGAGGGGGCGGCCTTGTCGGAGCATGGGCTCCCAATTATCGCGATGCCTTCGGTGACGTCGAAGGGGGTATCGCGGATCGTTCCGTTCCTGAAGGAAGGGGCGGGGGTGGTCACGACGCGGGGGCATGTGCACTGGGTGGTGACGGAATACGGGAAGGTGGACCTTTTTGGAAAGAACATGAAACAGAGGGCGCAGTCGCTGGTCAATATTGCGCATCCGGACCATCGGGAGTGGCTGGACAGGGCCTTCTATCAACGTTACAATAAAAGCAGCAGATATGAAACGGATACTCGTGGCAACGGACTTCTCTCCGGCGTCGGAGAGAGCGTTGGAATACGGAATAAAGCTGGCTGATGCTTTTGACGCGTCTGTCGAGCTGGTCAGCGTATATAGGGAAATACCGATGCCGGTGGCGGAGGGTGTGCCGGTGGTGTATACGACCGAAGTAAAGCAGTTCACGGAGCAGCAGCTGGCGATACAGGCTGCGCTGTTCCTGGGCCGGCTGAGGGTGCCTGTTCATACGATGGCGATAGAGGGGGGTGACCGACTCCATTCTTGCAGCTGCGAAGGAGGTGGGGGCGGATATGATCGTTGCGGGCGTAAAGGAGAGCGGAAAGGGAATCCGGCGGCTATTCGGGGATACGCTGACGGCGCTGACCAGGAGGTCGCGTATTCCGGTGATGGTGGTGCCGGAAAGTTGGGTCTATAGCCCTCCGCAGGGGATATTGCTGGGGGATGATATCGCGGCCGACGCTGATGCACATATGCTGGATACGCTGCTGGAGATCGCGTCCGTGTTTAATTCAAAGGTTTATGTGGCGAGGGTGATAAAAAGACAGCTTCAGGAATTTCTTGCGATCATGCAGCGTCCGGACGCGGTGGTAAGCCTCGGGGAGACTCTTCGGGTAAAATACGAATATCCGGTGGATCCGGACGTCGTTCATGCGCTGGGTGAGTTTGCGGATAAGAATGCCGTGCAGATGATCGTCATGATCCCGCATGCGCATTTTGCGCCGGAGAGGTGGTTTATCAAGGGGCACGCCTGGCCGATGATATTCAGGACAAAGGTGCCTCTGCTGCTGTTGCCCGGCGGGAGGGATGAGAAGTAGCGACTATTGTTTCACAGTTAAACCATATGTTATGCGTACAGATGCAGATATTCAGAAGGATGTTATGGCCCAGTTGAAATGGGAGCCGTTCCTGAACGCCGAGCAGATCGGGGTTGCGGTAAAGAACGGTATCGTTACGCTGTCGGGTATAGTGGACAGCTATAGTAAGAAGATCGGCGCGGAAGCTGGCGGCGAGGAAGGTCATCGGGGTCCGGGTCGTGGCGGAAGAGATCCAGGTGGGAAGTTCGCCGTTGTTCGACCGGACGGACACGGAGATCGCGGAGGCGATCCTGAATGTGTTGAAATGGCATACGGCGGTGCCGGAGGAGCTGTTGAAGATCAAGGTCGAGAAGGGCGTCGTTTCGCTGGAGGGCGAGGTAAAATGGAATTTTCAGCGGGAGGCGGCTGTAAATGCGGTAAAGAATCTGGCGGGTGTCCGGTCGGTCAATAATTTTATGACCATAAGGTCGGTCATAGCGCCGGACGATGTGAAAGAGAAGATATCGGCGTCGCTGACGCGTCATGCCGTAATCGATGCGGACAGGATCCGGGTCGAGGTGTCGGGAAACCGGGTGATCCTTAGCGGAGCCGTTCGTTCGCTTGCAGAAAGGGACGATGCGGAGCATGCTGCGTGGTCCGCCCCTGGTGTGGATTCCGTGGATAACAGGCTGACTGTTGTCGTTCCCGAAACCGACCCGCTGGTGGCTGGTGTACTTTAGTAGAGCATCGTTTGCAGCTTTTTCAGGTCGGCGATCCTGATCTTGCCGTCTTTGATGTCCACGAGTTTTTCGGATTTGAAGTCGCTGAGGGTCCGGATGAGGGATTCGGTGGCGGTGCCTACGTATTGGGCGATGTCTTCCCGGGAGATATCGAGTGGGGGAGAGGTGGATGGTTGGTCGCCGGCCGTGGAGTTGCCGCCAAATTTCGAATGGATATCTATCAGGGCCTTTGCGATGCGTTTTCGAAGTGAACCGTATGCCAGACTGAGCAGCCGTTCTTCCTTGTCCTGGACGTTTTGTGCGATCAGGCGGATGAATTTTGTAGCGATATGGATGTCCTTGTAGAGCATATCCAGAAATTCGTCTTTTGGGATCTGGGACAGTTCGGCGTCTTCCAGAACGACGGCGGAGTCTTCGTATACCTTGTTCTCCAGCAGCGGAAGGTAGCCGATATAGTCGCCGGCGGAGAAGAGGTTGGTGATGTATTCTTTTCCGTCCTCGTGGACGCGGAATGCTTTGACCTTGCCTTTTTTGACGTAGTAGAGGTATTTGGGCCGGCGGCCTTCCATGTAGACGGTCAGTTTCCTGGCAAGATCGGTCGTTTCGTAGTTGTCCGGGTCGAGGCGCATCATGCCGGAGGCGTTGAGGTCGGTGATAAGGCCGCTGACGCCTTTTTCGTCCGGTGAGTATTTGCCCTGGAGGACGTCGTATTTCTTCAGGCGGATCTCGATGGCGTTGAGGAGTTCGATGTCGTCGAAAGGTTTTGTAATATAGTCGTCGGCGCCCATTTCCATGCCTTTCCGGAAGTCGGTGCGTTCTGTTTTGGCGGTAAGAAAGATAAAGGGGATGTTTTCCGTTGCCGTGTTCTTCCGGAGCAGGTGGAGGACGCCGTACCCGTCCAGTTCGGGCATCATGATGTCGCAGATCACCAGTTCGGGTTTTTCCCGGAGGGCGGTCTCGACGCCTTTTTGCCGTCACCGGCCGTGGTAACCTCATATCCGGCGAGGGTGAGGATCTCGGCGATATTTTCGCGAATGTCATCGTGGTCGTCAATAACAAGGAGTCGGCGCATGGAATTTGATTATATATGTGTACAATAGTACGCAATTGGCGGCAGTCCGGCAACTGATTAAAGTCAGTTTTTGGGTTGATAAGCGTCATTACCGGGTCGGCGGGGCAGGATTAGTTTGCGCGGATTATGGGTACAATGATGTCCGCGCCCGCCGTCTGCAGTCATTGCGGGGAGGTCTGTCCGACGGACAGGATCAGAATCGAAGACAAGCGTTTTTGCTGCGAGGGCTGCAGGGTGGTCTATCGGCTGCTGGATACCAATGGGCTTTGCGGTTATTACAGGATGAACGAGCATCCCGGGGTCAGCCAGCGGATGCCGGTCCGGAAGGACAAGTTCGTTTTTTTGGATGACGAAGCCATGGCGGCCCGACTAGTCAGCTTCTCCAATGCGGCCGAGACGCACGTCCGGCTGTATCTGCCACAAATCCATTGCAGTTCGTGTCTTTATCTTCTCGAAAACCTGCACCGGCTGGAGGAGGGGGTGGTTTCGTCGCGGATCGATTTTGCGGCGAGGGAGGTCATGGTTGTCTTTGACCACCGCCGGCTGTCTTTGCGTGGGGTGGCGGAATTGCTGACGTCGCTGGGGTATGAGCCTCATATCAGCCTGCGTGAGTTGGGGGCGGCTTCGCCCCGGGCCGATAAGGCGCTGGTATATCAGCTGGGTGTGGCGGGTTTTTGTTTTGCCAATATCATGCTTCTCAGTTTTCCCGAATATCTGGGCCTTGACGCTTCGGAGGTTGTGATCCGGAGGGTATTCAGGGTGTTGAATTTTTGCTTTCGCTGCCGGTGGTGCTATACAGTGCCCGGCCTTTCTATATTTCTGCGTGGAAGAGTTTGCGGGTCCATTTTCTGAACATCGATGCGCCGATCGTGCTGGCCATCTTTGTCACGTTTGGCCGGAGTGTATGGGAGTTGTGGTCCGGGATGGGTTCTGGGTATTTCGATTCGCTGACGGGGATCGTATTCTTTATGCTGGCGGGGCGGGTGTTGCAGGACAGGACCTACCGGCGGTTGTCATTTGACAGGGACTATACTTCTTATTTTCCGATGGCGGTGACGGTTGTGGGGACTCCGGCGTCGGTGAAGCCGCTGCCCGACCTGCGAAAGGGGGATACCTTTGCTTATACACAGCGGGGAGATCCTTCCCGCGGATGGGATATTGACGAAGGGGCTGGGGTTGATCGACTATAGCTATGTCACCGGCGAATCGGAACCGGTGGAGAAGAAAGTCGGAGAGGTCGTGTATGCCGGAGGGCGTCAGACGGGAGGGGCCGTCGAGGTATTGGTGGTGAAGGAGGTTGTGCAGAGTTATCTGACGAAGTTGTGGGAACGAAGCGGAGAGAAGGAGGAGGGTGTGTCGTTCGTACACCGGCTGAGCCGTTATTTTGCCTTTATCGTATTTGGTATCGCCGGTGTTTCGGCCGTTTACTGGGGGCTTACCGATCCGGGGAGGTGTTGGAATGCCGTCACGGCGGTACTGATCGTAGCTTGTCCATGCGCGTTGTTGTTGTCGGCCAGTTTTACCAACGGGAATCTTATCCGAATACTGGCGGGACGTCAGCTATATCTGCGCGATGCGGGTGTGCTTGAGCGGATAGCTGGTATTGGGCATATCGTTTTTGACAAGACGGGGACGCTTACGGATGTATCGCATCACGACGTTCTTTACGAGGGGGAGGAGTTAGGTGTTGAGGATCGCCGCGCTATTGCGACGCTGGCGGCGCAGTCCATGCATCCGGTGAGCAGGGCGATCGTTGGGTATCTTGGAGAGGCGCCCTGTTATATCAGTGATTTCAAGGAGACGCCAGGACGAGGGATCGAAGGGTATGTGGAAGGGCGGTGGGTAGTCATCGATTCGATGGGGGTTATGATCGACGGCAGGCGGATCGGGTCTTTCCGGCTGTCGGGTCACTATCGGGAAGGACTCTTCGATCTGGTGCGGCGGCTTCCCGCGGGGATATCGGTTTCCGTTGTTTCGGGTGATACTGCCAGGGAAAGGGCTCGGCTTCAGGCAATTTTTGGACCGGAGACGGAATTCAGGTTTGGTCAGTCGCCGGAGGGTAAGGTTCGAAGTATCCGTAGACTGCAGGAGGAGGGTAAGAAAACAATGATGATCGGAGACGGTCTTAATGACGCGGGCGCCCTGGCGCAGAGCGATGTTGGGATCGCCGTCTCGGCGGACTGTGGCGGTTTTACTCCGGCGAGCGATGCGATCCTGAGGGCGGATGGGCTTGTGCGCGTGCCGGGGTTTATCCGGCTGTGCCGGGCGGGAAAGAAGATCATCGTTGGCAGCTTTGCGCTGTCGGTCGTCTATAATGTTGCCGGGCTATATTTTGCCGTTCGCGGGGTCTTGTCACCGTTGGTAGCGGCTGTTCTGATGCCTGCCAGTTCGCTGAGCATTGTACTAATTACGTATGGCAGCAGCGGCCTGGCGGCCCGGCTCTTGTTGGGGCGGACGGCTGAGAAAGATCAGGCCGGTCGATGACAGCTGTCATGTTGCGGGGGTAAGTCCCTGGATACATTTGTGATATTATGAGTGTTATAATTCTTCTGCTGGCCGCGAGCCTTTTTGTAGCCCTGATCTTTCTGGGGTTGTTTCTCTGGAGTGTGAAGAACAAACAGTACGACGACGAGTTCTCTCCGCCGCGCCGCATTCTTTTCGACGACGAAAAAAACTGAAATACCCCATATGCCAATTGAACAATTCTATTATGACAACAAGACCGTCAAGCGGTTCGCCTACGCCGTACTTTTCTGGAGCATTGTCGGCATGCTGGCAGGTCTCTGGGCTTCGATCTCTCTTTTTATCCTTCTATCAATCTGGGCCTGCCGGCCACCAGCTTTGGCCGGATGCGCCCGGTGCACACCAATGCCGTGATCTTTGCTTTTGTGGGGAACGGTATATTTATGGGGGTGTACTATTCGCTGCAGCGTCTGTGCAAAACGCGTATGTACAGTAATCTGCTGAGCAGTCTGCATTTCTGGGGCTGGCAACTGATCATTGTGGCCGGCGCCATCACGCTGTGGGCGGGCAAGACGAGCGGCAAAGAGTATGCGGAGCTGGAATGGCCGCTGGATATTGCCATTGCCGTGGTCTGGATCATTTTTGGCGTCAATATGTTCGGTACGATCCTGAAGAGGAGGGAGAAGCATATTTATGTCGCCATCTGGTTCTACATCGCGACCTGGGTAACCGTTGCGATGCTCCATATCGTCAATTCCGTGGAGCTGCCGGTCTCGATGTGGAAGAGTTATAGCTGGTATGCGGGGGTTCAGGATGCGCTGGTGCAGTGGTGGTATGGTCACAATGCCGTGGCTTTTTCTGACCACGCCGTATCTGGGGCTGATGTATTATTTCCTGCCGAAGGCCGCCAACCGTCCTATTTACTCGTACCGGCTTTCGATCATCCATTTCTGGGCGTTGATCTTTATCTATATATGGGCCGGTCCGCACCATCTGTTGTATACGGCGTTGCCGGACTGGGCGCAGTCGCTGGGGGTCGTTTTTTCGATCATGCTGATAGCCCCCGCGCGGGGTGGTATGCTGAACGGTCTTTTCACGCTGCGCGGGGCCTGGGACAGGGTCAGGGAAGATCCGGTACTGAAATTCCTGGTGGTCGCGATCACCTGCTATGGAATGGCCACTTTCGAGGGGCCGATGCTGAGTCTGAAGAATGTCAATGCGATCTCGCATTTCACGGACTGGACGATTGCGCACGTGCATATCGGGGCGCTGGGCTGGAATGGGTTTCTGACCTTCGGGATATTGTACTGGCTGATCCCGCGGATGTGGAACACACCGTTGTATTCGAAGAAGCTGGCGGGGACCCATTTCTGGATCGGGACGATCGGTATAGTCTTGTATGCTGTCCCGCTGTACTGGGCCGGGTTTACGCAGAGTATGATGTGGAAGAATTTTACCGAAGAGGGGCAGCTGCGCTTCCAGTTCCTGGAGACGGTGACGCATATCCTTCCCATGTATATTACGAGGAGTATCGGGGGCACGCTCTATATTATAGGCGCGCTGATCATGGTATACAATCTGCGGAAGACGATCAAACAGGGACATTTTTCGGCGAACGAGCTGGCCGAGGCTCCGGCGCTGCCTGCGGTCGCGGAAACGCATGGCCGCACCTACTGGCACCGGTGGATCGAGCGGCGTCCGTTGCAGATGCTGGTATTCAGTCTTGTCGCTGTGGCTATTGGCGGGATGATCGAGATGATCCCGACATTTTTGGTGAAGTCGAATATACCCACCATCAGCAGCGTGAAACCTTATACGCCGCTCGAGCTGCACGGGCGGGATATCTATGTGCGGGAGGGCTGTTATCTCTGTCATTCGCAGATGGTACGTCCTTTCCGGGACGAGGTTGCCCGGTATGGGGAGTATTCGAAGGCGGGAGAGTTCGTCTACGATCATCCGTTCCAGTGGGGGTCCAAACGTACGGGGCCCGATCTGGCGAGGGTCGGGGGAAATATCCGGACAGCTGGCATTATAACCACCTGCTGGACCCGACGTCGATGTCGCCGGGCTCGATCATGCCGAACTACGGGTGGCTGTTCGATAACGAGCTGGATACGTTGCGTACTCCTTCCATGATCCGTGCGATGCAACGGCTGGGGGTGCCATATCCCGCGGGGTATGCTTCGGAGGCGAACAACGATCTGTCGGCGCAGGAGGCTGCGATAAGGGCTTCGCTGAAGGGGGACAAGATCAGTACGGGTAGCAACAAGGAGATCGTTGCGCTCATCGCGTATCTGCAGCGCTTGGGTAAGGACATCAAGGCGGCTCCAAAAGAACAGACGGCGATGAAGGACGGAGGGGCGTTGATGGGAAACTAATAACTTATTTTTTATGAAATTCATTCATTATATCGAAAGAGTCAGCGGTGTCAGCGTGTATGGGATATTTTCCCTGGCGTTGTTCGGGTTGATATTCGGAGTCATGCTGGTGTGGGCTCTCAGGGCCGACCGGAACATGATCGAGGAGATCAGTCAGATACCGCTGGACGATCAAACCAACTAAAATTTACTTGTATATGCCACCAATTTCTTCTTCCACCGATAACCCGTTCGTGGTGTTTATGATCGTCGTCATTCTGATCCTTGCTTTGGCGATCCTTATGCTGGCCAACCTGCTGCTGGGGGCAGCGCAGGTGAAGGCAGAGGACTCTGAGAAAAAGGAATCAGACGGGACGCACGCCGCGGGGCTTTTGTTTGCTGCTACGGCTGTCAACGGGATATCGGATACCGCCTTTTATATTTTGCTCAGCGTCATTATCCTCGAGGTGCTGATCATACTAACCCTTATTTACAATGTGCGGATATTGTTATTTGTGCGTAAGGAGCGTATTTCAAGGGCCGGTTCGGCCGCGCCGCGGGCGCACTGGTGGGACCGGGTCAATCGTCTCCGGCCTATCGGAGAGGAGGCGGATCTGGATCTGGGGCATGACTATGACGGTATCCGGGAGCTGGACAACCGTCTTCCGCCCTGGTGGCTGTATGGTTTTTACTGCACTATCATTTTTGCGGGCGTATATCTGTGGCGGTATCATATCGGGCATGTGGCTCCGTCGAGTCTGGAGGAATATGCAATCGAGGTGAGAAAGGCCGATGCGGAGAAGCAGGAGTATTTGAAGAGATCGGCCAATAATGTTGACGAGAATACTGTGAAACTACTGACCGGGGAAGGGGATCTGGCGGCGGGTAAGACGGTCTTTGAGACGACCTGTTTTGCCTGTCATGGTAAGCGCGGAGAGGGGGCGTGGGTCCCAATCTTACCGATGACTACTGGCTGCACGGGGGCTCTATTCAGAGTGTTTTCAAGACCATCAAGTATGGCTGGCCGGAAAAGGGAATGAAAAGCTGGAAGGACGACTATTCTCCTTCGCAGATCGCCCAGCTCGCGAGTTATGTCAAGTCGCTTGGCGGCACTCATCCTGATAATGCCAAGGCGCCGCAGGGCAGCCTGGATAAATAATTTGTTATGGAGTCTTCTTTCAGGGATCATCTGGCCACTGTGGACGAGGCGGGGCGCCGGAAATGGGTATTTGCCCAGCGGCCCTCAGGAAAGTGGTATCGCCGGCGGACCGTCATCAGCTGGGGTTTTTTCGTGTTGTTCTTTGCGCTGCCCTTTATCTCGGTGGGCGGACGTCCATTGTTCCTGTTCAACATTCCGGCGGCGCGTTTTATCATTTTTGGGAAGGTGTTCTGGCCGCAGGATTTTTCATCTTCGGGCTGACGATGGTGACTTTTGTGGTGTTTGTGATCCTGTTCACGGCGGCATTCGGGCGTTTGTTCTGCGGGTGGGTTTGTCCCCAGACGATCTTTATGGAGATGGTTTTCCGGAAGATAGAGTATGCTATCGACGGGGATGCCGCGCAGCAGCGATTGTTGAAAAAGGCTCCGTGGACGGCGCAGAAGATCGTCAGGAGGGGGGCAAGCATTTCGTATTCTATCTGGTGTCCTTTATCATCGCCAATACATTTCTGGCCTATATCATCGGTGTCCGGCAGCTGCGCGCTATCGTCACCGGGCCTGTGACGGAGCATATTCCGGGGTTATTGTCGATACTGGGTTTCGCGGGCGTATTTTATGCGGTGTATGCTTTTTTCCGGGAGCAGGCCTGTACGGTGGTATGTCCGTATGGGCGTTTGCAGAGCGTGCTGCTGGATCGCAATTCGATGATCGTGGCTTATGACTACAAGCGGGGCGAGCCGCGGGGAAGTTCACCAAGAAGGGGGATAGCTCGCTCGGGGACTGTATCGACTGTTTGCAGTGCGTTAAGGTTTGCCCCACGGGAATAGACATTCGTAATGGAACCCAGATGGAGTGTGTCGGCTGTACGGCATGTATCGACGCGTGCAACCATATGATGGAGAAGACTGGTCGTGCCAGGGACCTTGTCCGTTATGCGTCCGAGAATGGCATTGCCAATAAGGAGCCGCTGCGATACACTCTCCGGATGAAGCTGTATACCAGTCTGTCGGCGGTACTTCTTGTGATATTGAGTTTCCTGCTACTCAGCAGAAAGGATGTGGATGCGACGGTCATGCGTACTCCGGGGATGCTTTATCAGGAACGGGGTAAGGACAGCGTATCCAATCTATATACGATAAAGGTTGCGAATAAGACGCTCCGTAATATACCGCTGCTGCTGCGGCTGGAGGGGCAGACGGGGGCTGTGCAGGCGGTTGGAGGCGAGACGATCGCCATCAAGAGGGAGGAGGAGAGCGCCGGTAATTTCTTTATCATCCTGCCCCGGCGGGAGATCGTTGCAAGGAAGACCAGGCTGCGTCTGGGCCTTTACGAAGGGGATAAGAAGATCGATGAGGTCAGCACCAATTTTCTCGGTCCGGTGCCGGAAAACAATTAAAAACTTTGCATATGAATTGGGGAAACAAATTATTGCTGGTGTTCGCGGTGTTTGCCGCCGGTATTTCTTTTTGGTGTACCGTTGCATGAAGACGCCTGTCGATCTGGTATCCAGCGACTATTATAAGGACGAGCTGATCTATCAGCAGGTGATCGACGCGATCAAGCGGGCGAACTCATTGTCGGGAGGTGTTGTTGTACGGGAAGGGCGCGGGATGATCAGTCTGGAGTTGCCTGCGGAAATGCAGGGTGTACCTGTTCAGGGGACCGTGTCTTTTTATTGCCCATCGGATGTGTCGAGGGACAGGAGGATCGCGCTGACGGGGGGCGTCAGGATATAGACGCGCGTGGCATTTCGCCTGGGCGTTATGCGGTGAGGGTGAGGTGGACGAGCGCGGGAGTCCTCTATTTTAATGAACAGTCTATTAATATTCAGTAGTTATGTGGGTCCTTTCGGCTTTTTTGCTGGGTTTGGTAAGCAGTATGCACTGTGTGGGTATGTGCGGGCCGCTGGTGTTGTCGTTGCCTTTGCAGGGGTTTTCCGGAATTCGTCGGCGTGCTGCTGTGTTTGGTTATCATCTTGGAAGGATAGGCGTTTATGGGGTTATGGGAGTGGCAGCGGGTTTGCTGGGTAGGAGTGTGAGGCTGGCGGGGTTCCAGCAGGCGTTGTCGATCTTCGCCGGAGTGGGAATATTGTTCGTGGCGGCTGGCAGGAAGGGCGTGCGGATGCCTGGGTTGTTCTCACTGGCCGCAAGGCTTTGGAGATGGGAGTCGGCGGTGAAATTTTTGGTTTTGGGGATGGCCAATGGGTTGCTGCCCTGCGGAATGGTTTATCTGGCGTTGGCGGCGGCTGTGAGTTTATCGGATGTTTGGGATGCCGTGGCGTTTATGGTATTTTACGGGTTGGGGACTTTGCCGTTGTTGCTGGGGGTAAGTTATTTTGGGCGGTATATCGGGGTTTCGGTGAGGGGACGGATGAGAAAGGTCTTTCCGCTGGTGGTGGCTTCCGTGGGGGTGCTGCTGATCCTGCGGGGACTGGGTATCGGGATCCCTTTTGTGAGTCCGGTACTTCCGGCAGGCCCCCGGGACGTTATTTTGTGTCATTGATGGAGGGTGGTCTTTCAGGGACTTCGATGGTGACGGTTGTTCCTTCGTTGAGGGCGCTTTGCAGGCGGATGGAACCGTGCAAAAGATCCAGGTAGCGCCGGACTATATGAAGACCGAGGCCCGTGCCTTCGATGTTGAGAGCGTTGGCGCCGCGGAAGAAGCTGCTGAAGAGATGCTGCTGGTCTTCCTGAGAAATGCCTATGCCTCTGTCCTGGACTGCCAGGTGGAGCGTGTTATTGTCGGCGAGGGTGGCGTCGACGCGGATGGTGGCGCCTTCGGGCGAGAATTTTACTGCGTTACTCAGGAGGTTGATCAGAATATTCTTAAGGAGGCGTTTGTCACTGACGAATGTTTTCCCGTCGGTGGAAAAGTCGCCTGTGAAGTGTTGTCCCTCTTTGGCGAGGGGACGTATTTCTTCCACTACCTCGTCGAGGAACTCTCTTATGACGAATTCGGCGGGTTCGGCTTTTATCTTTCCTTCTTCGAGTTTGCCGAGGGAGAGGAAGTCGTCGAGCAGGGTGTTGAGGTGTTTGACGGAGTCCTTGATGCGGCGGATGTGTTTGTCCCTTTTTCCTGGTCGTCTGTTTGCGTGTATCTGCCGAGCAGGGCCGCGGAGCTGAGGACCGTGCTCAGCGGCGTCCGGAATTCGTGGGATGCCATGGAGACGAAGCGGGATTTTATCTCGTTGAGTTCTCTTTCCTTGTCGAGGGCCTCGTGGAGTTCTTTCTGGGATTTTTCCAGTTCCTGCAGCGCTTCCCGGAGGATCAGTGTGCGTTGTTCGACTTTTGTCTCGAGGCCGGTATTCATTTTTCTGATCTCTTCGGTGATCTTTTCCAGCTGCTGCTGGCGGGTGACGAGTTCCTGTTCCGCCTTTTTGCGCTGGGTGATATCGACTACGAAGGCGATGACAAAGAGGATATTTTTTTGCCGGTAATAGCTGAGGCTTACTTCGACGGGAAATTCCTCGCCGTTCTTTTTACGGGCGAACAGGTCCCTGCCGTGGCCCATGGTGCGGTTGCCTGGGTGACGATAGAAGCCTTCCCGGTATTCGGTGTGGCTGTGCCGGATGCGTTGAGGGATCAGGATGTCAATCGGCTGGCCGGGTAGCTCGTCTTTTTCGTATTCGAACAGGCGGTAGGCGGCCGGGTTGAGCAGGACGATCTGTCCTTTGTCGTTGGTTAGGATGATGCCTTCGGTGGCGTGGGCGAAAAGGGCGGCGAGTTGTTGCTGGTCGGCGTCAATATTTCTGTATAGTTTCTTCAAGTAGAGAACAAAGACGATGGCCATCATGACGATGATCAGGGAAAAGAGGTGTTGCAGGATCAGCTGTCCGTGCGGGACGCCGTCGGTCTCGTAGAATGATGCGATAATGATGAGGGTCGCGCTGATGGTGCCGAAAAGGATGGTATAGTGATTCTTTTTCAGGAATATGGTCAGGAGTATGGCGGTGATCAGTCCGCCGTCGAAGAAACTGAATGAGGGGTTGAGGTATTGGAGCACCGCCGAGGCGATGGTGACGACGGTGCAGAACAGCAATACGGGCATTGAATTTTCCTTGTACATCCGATCCGTGTTATGGGTTGGCCCTCAATTTACAATTTTTCAGCAATAGCGTATAAGCACGATATTTTCAAATTCTTCGAGGAGGGCTCGGTCGACGGTGCCGACAGCGCCGCCGTTAGCCAATACTTTTTCTGCAATTTCGTCGATGGGTCCTGCCTTGCAGAAGGAGCCCGGCTCGCTGTCCCGGGGGATGACGAGGAGGCGGTTATTCTTACTACCGGCGGCCTTTCGTACGTTGTCCATTCCGCAGACGAGTTTTCCGGAGGTTCGGGCTTTTCCGATCTGCTGGAGGATCATTCGTTGTTGGAGGCTATCCCATGCGTCGAGTTCGGGGCTCAGCCAATCCTGCAGGCGGGATTCTGTTATTTCGGAAGGGGCCTTGTGCAGGTAGGCGGCGATATGTTCGTGGTGGTTCGTTATGCGCGCGAAGAAATCCGTTGTCTGGGCTGGCCCGACGATAAACACCGGGAGCGGATATACTTTCAGCACGGAGCCGAGTCCCTGATCCATCTGGTGTATAAAAATGTTCGATGTAGTGGATTGGGGCGTATTGCTCTTGATCAGTCTCAGGTGTTGGTCGCGGCCGAGCCAGGTGCGGGACTGGTGGCTGTCAAGCACCATGACGAGGTATTCTTTTACTTTTTTCGCGGTTTCTGCGAGGTCACGGACCCGGAAGGGCTGGTCGATCACCAGTTGCTGTTCGACCTCCGTATCCATATAACAGGTATTTCCTGTTTGCCGGGATGCAAATATGGCGATGCTTTTCCGGTGGGTGGAGTAGTCGAGTCCCCGGACCAGTTGACGGAGTTTGGAGACGACGGGCAGGGCGTCTTCGGCGCTGTGGGTTGCCATTAACTGGCGTTCGGCTTTGATGAGGAGGCTTTTTACGGTCGATTCCAGGTCCTGACGGGGAGTCATTTTGGGATTAAAGGGTGCGACGAGGACCGCGGAGGGTGTGCTGATCACCGGAGTCGGAAGCAAGAGGGGACTTTTGGGCGCTGATTGGCAGGAGGCTCATAGTTGTCTGAGTTTGAGTCAAAAGTACCGGGTTAGCTGGGGTTTAAGCATGAGAATTATCAGCTGTGGCGTTGATCGTGGTCAGGTGTAGGAACGGGCCCACGCTGCTGATGATAATCAAGGATGGTGCTGACCGGCCTCATGGGACCGGGATGGTGCGGCGGGTAATTTTACAAAAATGGTACTATGGAAAAGATCATTCTTGCGCAGGATGCGCATCAATTGAATATGAGTACGGTAGACTTTGCCTGTTATATAGCGCGTCTTACGCGGTCGAAGCTGACGGGAGTATTTTTGGAGGGCGTGTCACCCGAGGACTACGGCTATATTCCCGGTTCGGGAGACGCGTCGTATGAGGATGGTGGAAAGGACCTTACCGAGCAGCAGGTGATGAAGACGATCGAACAGTTCAGGGAGTCGTGTATCTGCAGGGAGACATCCAACCTGGTCCATCGGGACCGGGGAATGCCCTTGAATGAGGTTTTGGAGGAGAGCCGGTTTGCGGATCTGATCATTCTGGATCCTGCGACCTCTTTCAGCAAGGCGGATCACGATATTCCTTCCCGGTTCGTGAAGGAGGTACTCGAAGGGGCGGAGTGTCCCGTTCTAGTGGCGCCGTACAGTTGCGATGCTATCGACGAGGTCATTCTTACTTATGATGGGACCGAGTCTTCGGTGTTTGCGATCAAGCAGTTCGCGCATTTGTTCCCGGGGCTTTCGGACAAGAGGGCCGTCGTCGTCAGTGTCAGTGATATGGGCGGGGCGCTCGAGCAGCAGTTCAAGATAAAGGAATGGCTAAAGGCGCATTATCCCGATGTGGGGTTTGTCGTTCTCAGGGGGAGCCCTTCGGACGAGTTGTTTGGTTATCTGATCGGGAAGAAGAATGCGATCGTAGTCATGGGTGCGTATGGTCGGACGGTCTTTTCGAGGTTCTTCAAGCCGAGTCAGGCGCGTCTGGTGATGAAAAGTGTCAATTTACCCATTTTCATTGCGCATCAATAAAATCAATTTTTTATGGAAGAGATCAAAAAGGTCGAGGATATGGCCGGGCATATCAGGGAGTACGCCCAGGTCAGGATTGATGAGGTCAGGCTGGATGTCGTAGATAAGGCGGCAGGTGTCCTGGCGGGGTTGGTGGCGAGGATGTTCGTCGTATTGCTATTTGTGGTATGCGCCGTGTTTGCCGCCACTGCCGGGGCGTTTGTTTTGGGCAGATGGATGGGTAGCCAGGCGGGAGGGTTCTTTGTTGCCGCCGGGTTTTTTCTGGTGGCTGGAATCGTGGTAGCGCTGGCGAAACGCCGGCTTATCTGCGAGCCGGTAATGGATGAGATCATTTTTCAATTATACGAAAACAACGAAGAAGATGAAGAAGATTGAAACGATGTCGCAGCTGCGCAGGCAGCGAAGGAAGCTTCGCGACCGGAGGCGGGCGCTGGAGCAGATCATCACGGGTGATCTGGACAAGATCCGGTATACGCTGGACCCTGTATTGCTGGCGCGGGAAACGCTATGGTCTTATCTGAGGTCTGCGGGCCGGCGGCTGTTGTCGAAATAGGAAGTTTGGTCTAAAATTACTGACAATGAAAAAGATCCTGATACCGTTCGAGGGCGCCAGCTTTCCAGGGAGTTGCTGAGTTTTGCCCGTGACCTCAATATTTTGTCCCCGGTGCTGGTGACGGCCGCCTTCGTTCCTGAAGTAGATTATGCGCAGTTGTGGACAGGGTCGGGTGGGGTAGCCATGTCGGTATATGTCGAGCCGGCGGAGGATGAAGATGCTGTGATCGAGGTACACAGCGAGAAATTGAAGAAATATTGCGCGGCTAACGGGATCAGGCTTCGGATACATTCGGACCGGTTCGATTTTGCGTTGCCGGCTATCCGGAAGGAGGCGCGTTTTGCGGACATGCTGGTAATCAGCGGCGTTCATTTTTTTGACGTCATCAATGCGCGCCAGCCCAATGCGTATATGAAAGAGATACTGCATGGCGCCGAGTGTCCTGTCATGTTGGTGCCCGAGCAGTCGTATTTGCCGGGAGATATCATTCTGATGTACGACGGGAGTGATGCTTCCGTCTATGCGATCAAGCAGTTCGCCTACCTTTTTCCGAAGCTCGCGTCGACGAGGGCCACATTGGTACATCTCCTTCACCGGAAAGACGATCCGTTCCCGGACCGGCAATTGATGGAAGAGCTGACGTCCCAGTATTTTTCGAATCTCCGCGTGATGGATCAGGATATGCGGCCGGAGGCCTTTTTCGACACGTGGATACCTGCGCAGGACAGGCCCTGGCTGGTCTGCGGGTCATTTGGCCGGTCGGATATGTCGCGGTTCTTCTCGGGGAGCTTTATATCCGGTCTGATCAGGAAGCAGAGGTTGCCTATATTTATTGCACACCGTTGATCGCCGGCCGGAAATATGGAGGATTTGGCTGGCGGGATGTCAGTCGGCAAATTCGACGCTTTTGACGGTAAGTTCGTTCTGGACTTCGGTTACGCCGTTGTGCTGCCAGCATACGTCTTCGGCTTCATCGCGTTCTGCAACGGACCGGACCATACCCCAGAGGGTGACTTTGCCTTTGTGCGCCGCGACGAAGATATTGGCGGGGTCGAGTCTGGAATTCCTTTGGAGGGCGGAGATGATATCCTGGCGCAGGTCGGTGGGCCAGGTTTTTGGGGTCACGGTAATGAAGTTGTAAATCCGGTGGATGCCGGTGAGGCCTGCGATGGCGTCGGCGGCGGCCTTACGCTGGTAGTACCATTCGACGTTGCCCTGGAGGGTGATATCGCCGTGTTCTACCCTGATATCGATGTGGAGTCCTTCGAGGGCGCTGTTGTGGGTCAGCGTTCCCGCGACGGCCATGGCAATCTCGGTATCGGTCTTTCTGCCCTCCGGGGAATAGCCGACCTGTATGTCTTCGGCGACGGCGCGTACTCCGGCAATTTTTTTCGCCGTCATTTCCGCCTGTACCTTTTTGTAGTAGCTGTCTACCAGGCCGGTCAGGGTCACGACGCCATCCCTGACCGATACGCCTATGTTCTGCCTTGTTGATCGCCGGGTCGAAAGCCAACTCGGCGATCACGTCATTCTGGATGTCGGAATCTGTGCGCATGGGGAATTAATTTGACCGGTGGTCAGTAGTACCTGACCAGGGCGATATGATGGAATTTATCGAGTGCTCCCTTGTCCACTTCTTTTATATCTCCTCCGTTGCTGAGGACTTTTTCGACGATATCGTCGATGCTGTCTTCCTTGTAGAACTTGCGGGGCTGGTCTTTTTCGAAGACGAGGAGGCGGCTGTTCCTGTTGTCAGCGGCGTCGCTTACCTGATCGATGCCGTCTTCCAGCCTGCCTGCGTCGACGGCCGACTCTATTTGCCGGAGGGTGATCCGTTGTATGGTGGTTTCGAGTTCTCCCAGGCTGTCGGTCAGGGCGTCCAGGAGTTGCTGGTGCGCTTCCGGGGCGAAGTCTTTTGCGATATATGCTGCGATATTCCGGGTGTGGTGGGTGAGGGATGCAAAGTGGCCGATAATGCGTTCCGCGCCGATGACAAATACGGGGAGGGGCCAGGCGTTGAGTATATCCTGGAGGTCTGCGTCGGTGTGGCGCAGGAATTTGTCGAGCATGACCTCGTGCCTGTCGTCAGGGTCGGAAAAGTTGCCGGTTTTTTCGGGAACCTCGTTGAGCCAGGCGTAGAGTTTTTCCGGACGGTGGAGGGGGCAAGTCTCAGCGGGTGTTTGTATCCGTGATAGATCTGAGCTTGTTTGCCGTTGAGTACGAGCGCGATGAATTCGGCGTCCCTTCTTTTGCAGCGGGCCAGATCCCTGACCCTGAATGGTTCGTCGATGATCACCTGTGGCTCGACCTTCATGGCCATATAGCAGATCTTTTCCACTTTTCCCGAGACGAAGAGGGCGGCTGACGACCTTTGCGGCGGGAAATTGATATTGCGGGCGAGATGGTGGAGGCGCCGGATCACGGGTGTGGCGTCTTCGATGCGATGGGTGCTCAGCAGGACGCTTTCCGCCTTTGCGATGGCGTTCTTTATATCGGAGCGGGGGTCTTTGCCGTCCAGCGGCAGGACCACGACAACGTGGGGCTCGTAAATGCTCATACTGGTTGATTTGAGAATGAAGGTAGGGGAGATGGGTAGAGTAATGGGTGAGTGGGATCAGGTCTGCGGGTGATTGCGGTCAGCGGGCAAAGATCAGTCGGCAGGCTGAGGCGGGTCAGGCGGGAGGAGTGGCAATGCTGATAACTTGAAGCCATATTATGATAAGAATAATATGGATACCGATAATGGCGCTGTTGTCGGGGACTGCCCTGGGGGTAATCCCGGTATTCAGCATGGCTCGCTGACGGAAAGATTCTACCGGCAGCGAAATCAGGCTCTGTTCTGGTTTGGTCATGGGGAAGGATCGGCGGCGTTGCGCGGCGCGTTGCTGGAATGTCTCGACAGTGCGGCGTGGCTTGGGCTGGACAGTGGGCGGTATCGTCCCGGGGAACTGAGGAAGATGGAAGAATTGGAGGACAGGGGGCGGATGCCGGGATTGAGGAAGGGGGAAGCGTTGAGGGACAGTATCCGGATGGCGGCGGCGGACCGTCGGTTCACCGCTGCAGCGTTCGACTATTTCGGGGACGTGTTGCGGGGTGGGGGATGGATTCATTTCTGAGTTACGATGCTATTTCCGCGAAACGCTTCGCGGAGGATGAAAAGGCGCTCGTGGACGGGCTGGCGGGTGTGGAGGATGCAAGGGGGTTAAAGGAATGGGGGAGGGGGCTGGAGCCTTCGGTGGCCGTGTATCGGATGTTCAGTGACTCTTTGCGGGAATTAATGGCGGATAATAAAAAGCGCCGTCAGTTGTCGGTGACGCTGAATGTTTTTCGACGGATACATCACTATCATTTCGACCGGTTCATAGTTGTCAATATCCCTTCGGCCAGGCTGTCCTATTTTTCGGCAGATACGCTGGCTTTGTCGATGAGGGTCGTAGTCGGGCAGGTATCGAAGCGCACGCCGCGGTTCGCGGCGACGTGTGCGCAGATCGTGTTGTATCCGTACTGGAATATTCCGGGCAGTATAACGGCGAAGGAAATGCTGCCGTTGTTCAGAAAGTCACCGTGGGCGGCTGCGCTGATGGATATCGAGGCGACCGACGCCAGGGGAGAAAGGTTGATCTGGAAACGATCAGGTGGTCGTCGTACACTGCGGCGAATTTTCCTTATAAGCTGCGTCAGGCGCCGGGCTGCGAAAATGCGCTGGGGGTGATCAAGTTCGACCTGGACGATCCTTTCAATGTATATATGCATGATACTAATCTGAAGGGGGCGTTTGCGTCGTCGTGGCGTTTTCTCAGTCATGGTTGCATCAGGCTGGAGCGTCCGCTCGAGTTGGGGATGTTGTTGCTGGACAATAAACTCGATACCGGGTATTTGCGTCAGTGTCTGCGGGGGCAGTTGCCGGTGACCGTGCAGCTTGAGAGGCCCGTGCCCGTGTTCGTGGTATATCTTACGGCGGGTGTCGACGGGGGAGGCAGGCTGGCGTGGTACAGGGATATTTATCGGCTGAGTGGGCGGGTGGTTACGAAATAGTTGGCGGCCGGGGGACGGATATGGGTGGCTTTACTGTTGTTCCGTTCAGGCGCTTCGTTTTTTATAGTTGAGGATTGCCCAGGTGTTGAAGAAGATGGCGAAGCCGAGTACGGAAATGGTCTGGGGCAGGATGTCCTTCAGGCCGGAGCCTTTGAGGACGACCATGCGGATGACCTGGATAAAGTAGCTGACGGGTGTCAGGCTGGATATCCACCGGCCCCATGCGGGCATGCTTTCGACGGGTGTATAGAGTCCACTCATGAGATTGAATATCATGGTTATGAAAAAGGACACCAGCATAGACTGCTGCTGTGTCTTTGCGTAGGTTGACATGAGGAGGCCCAGTGCCGAGTACGCTGAGCAGGTAGGCGGAGGCGAAAACATATATAGTGAGGTAGTGTCCCAGTGGGATGATACCGTAGACGAATCTTGCGATGGCGAGGCCGAGGGTGAGGATGATCATCGAGAGCAGCCAGAAGGGGATCAGTTTACCAAAGATGAAATGAGTTTTACGGATGGGGCTGACGTTGATCTGCTCGATCGTGCCGAGTTCCGTCTCACGGACGATATTATTGGACGCGAAGGAGGAGCCGATCATGGTCAGGAGCATGACGAGGATGCCGGGGACCATGAAGAACTGGTAGTTCATATGGGGGTTGTACCAGTCGCTGTACCGGACGTCGATGGCCGGAAGCGGGGGTATAGATGAAGGGTTTATCCATCCGGCCCTTATTTCGTTGTTATAGTCCTGCAGAATAGTTTGGAGGTAAGCGGCGCCGAGGCCGGCTTTGACGCCGTTGATGGCGTTGACGGCGATGAATACGGTGGTTTGGTTGTCATGGACCAGGTCGTGGTCGAAACGGGAGGGTATCTCAAGGATGAGGTCGGCTCTGTCTTTTTCGATCGCCCGTTGAGCCTGATGGAAAGCGGTGCCATAGTCGGTGAGGCGGAAATATCCCGAGGCGGTAACTTTTCTGATCAGCAATTGGGAATACCTGGATTGGTCGTGGTCGGTGACGGCGAGGTTGATGTTCTTTATTTCGTAGTCAGCGGCAAGTGGTAGTATGAGCAGCTCGGACGACGGGCATAAGGAAGAGGATCCGCCAGATTGCGGGGTCGCGGCGCATTTGCCGGAATTCTTTTTGCAGGAGGAATCGGAGCGTTCTCATGTCAGCCGTATTTTAAAGTTGCGGATGCAGATGCCAATGAGAATGGAGGTCATTGCAACCAGTACGAGGGTTTGTCGCCAGACGGACCAGAAGCCGAGGCCTTTGATCATGACGTTCTTTACGATGATGAAATACCATTTAGCGGGGACGAGGTTGGCGATGACCTGCAGCGGTACGGGCATGTTTTCCACGGGAAAGAGGAAGCCGCTGAAGATAAGTGTAGGCAGGAACAGGCTCATCATGCTGGTGAACATGGCGGTCTGCTGGGTGCGGGTGGAATTGGATATCAGCAGTCCGATAGACAGGGACAGGGCTGTGAAGAGCATACTTTCGAGGATGAGGAGGCCGAGGCTGCCTGCGATGGGGACGTCGAGTGCGTAAACGCTGAGCAGGAGGATACTGACGATATTGATGAATGAGATGATCAGATAGGGGACGGTCTTGGCGATAACGATGCGAAAGGGTTTGAGGGGGAGACCAGAATGACTTCCATGTTACCCATTTCTTTTTCCCGGACGATGGAAATAGAGGTCATCATTGCACATACGAGCATAAGGACCATTGCCATGACGCCGGGTACGAAGTTGTAGGCTCCCTTGAGTTCGGGGTTGTAGAGCATACGCAGCCGGGGTGTAATGGTATAGGGGACAGGGTGGTCGTTACCAAGGGCGGACTGGTAGTCGCGTATGATCGCCAGTGCGTAGTTGGTAAGGGTGTTGGCGGTATTGGGGTCGGAGGCGTCGGCAAGCAGCTGTATTTGTGCGTGGTTGGTATGGAGGAGGTCAGACCTGAAGTTTTGGGGTATGAAGATCACCAGTCTGATTCTGCCTTTACGGAAGGCAGGTTCGATCTCCTGGGGAGAGCTGAGGAATTGATATACGTGAAAATATCTGCTTGCGGCAATCTTCCGGGTGAGCTGGATGGAAGAGGCGTCCCTTGCGGCGTCGAGCACTGCTATATTGCTGTTCTTTACTTCGTTGGTGAGGGCAAATCCGTAGAGCACGATTTGGATGATGGGCATGCCGATCAGTATGGCGAGGGTGCGGCTGTCGCGCCAGATATGATAGAATTCTTTCCGGATAAAGATGAATAGTTGTCGCATCTCATTCTGTTCTTTTGGCCATTCGGGCCAGGTGAAGAAATACTTCGTCCATAGAGGCGGCCTTCCATGTTTCCATGAGGCTTTCCGGGGTGTCGAGGGCTTTTATACGTCCGTCGACGAGGATAGAAACACGGTCGCAGTATTCGGCCTCGTCCATATAGTGGGTGGTCACGAAAATGGTGATGCCGCGGTCTGCGGCGGCATAGATGAGGCTCCAGAATTCTTTGCGCATCAGGGGGTCCACGCCTCCGGTCGGTTCGTCGAGGAAGACGATGGCGGGGTCGTGGATGATGGCAATGGAAAAGGCCAGTTTTTGCCGCCAGCCGAGTGGCAGGGTCCGGACGAGGCTGGCTGCGTGGTCCTGCATTCTGAGGCTGTTGAGCAGTTGTGCGGACTTCTCTCTGATGCGGGCGTTGCTGAGGCCATAGATCCCTGCGTAGAATTCGATATTCTCGCCGACGGAGAGGTCCTCATAGAGAGAGAAGCGCTGGCTCATGTATCCGATGCTGCGTTTGATCTTTTCGGTCTGTGTGTACACGTCGTAGCCTGCGACGGTTGCCTGTCCGGAGGTCGGCAGCGACAGGCCGCAGAACATGCGCATGGCCGTCGTTTTGCCGGCGCCGTTGGCGCCGAGGAAGCCAAAAATCTCTCCTTTGTATACTTCGAGCGAAATGGCGTCGACGGCGGTGAAATTCCCGAATCGCTTTGTGAGGGCAACAGCTGTTATGGCGGTTTCGTGGTTCATGGTTGCATTAGGCGTATGAAACAGTCTTCGAATTTGGGGGGGATAGCAGTGACCGTGGCGCCGGTGAGGCCATATTTGGTAATGAGGTTTTCGAGCAGCTCGCGGTCCCCGTGGTTGAGGATGACGTGGTGATACTGCCCGAATGGATAGCAGGATTCCACGGCCGGGTCGGTTCTCAGTATTGTGAGGAGGCGGTACATTTCGTCGGCTCTGATAGCCCACAGCTGTCTGTCGAATTTTCGGGTGATATGGTCCGGGGTGTCGATAGAAAGGAGTTTGCCGTTCTGCAGAAGGGCAACCCTGTCGCAGAGGCCGGCCTCGTCCATATAGGCGGTCGAGACCATGATCGTGATGCCCTGTCGTTTAAGTCTGCCGAGCATTTCCCAGAATTCTTTTCGGGAGACAGCGTCGACGCCGGTAGTGGGTTCGTCGAGGAAGAGGATCTCCGGCCGGTGGACAAGGGCGCAGCTGAGGGCGAGTTTTTGTTTCATGCCTCCGGACAGCTGGCCCGCGCGGCGTGTGCGGAAGGGTTCGAGTGGCGCATAGATGTCTTTTATGAGGTCAAGGTTCGCGTGGATGTCTGTATCGAAGATAGCGGCGAAGAACTTTAGGTTCTCTTCGACGGATAGGTCCTGGTATAGGGAGAAGCGGCCGGGCATATAGCCGACGCATTGTCTGATGCGGCGATAGTCCCTGACGACGTCCCATCCGTTGACGGAGGCCTGCCCCTCGTCAGAGAGAAGTACGGTGGTGAGGATACGGAAGAGGGAGGTTTTGCCGGCGCCGTCGGAGCCGATGAGGCCGAATATTTCTCCCTTACTGACTGAAAGAGAGAGTCGGTCGAGGGCTGTAGTAAATCCTTTTCGGACGGGATACCGTTTGGTGATATTTTCGGCGAGGATGGCCGGCTGGCTATTCATGACCTGAATTTTACCTGTGCATACATGCCGATCCGGAGATAGCCGTCATTTTTGACGTGGACCTTTACCGAGTAGACGAGGTTGGCCCTTTCTTCTTTGGTCTGGATCGTTTTGGGTGTGAACTCCGCCTTGTCGGAGATCATGGTGACGACGCCGGGATATTCTCTGTATTTGACCGGCCCGTCGTCGATAAATACGGTTAATTCCTGGCCGAGTTTCAGCGTGGACAGCTGGGTATTGGAAAGGTAAATGCGGAGGGTTATCAGGGAGAGGTCGGCGATCTTGTAGAGTGCTTTGCCGGGGGTGGTAATTTCTCCGGCCATGGCATATTTGGTGAGGACCGTCCCGCTGACGGGGTTGTGTACGAGTGTGCGGCTCAGTTGGTCGTCGATGGCGGCGACGGAGCGACGCAGCGGTTTGAGTTCGCTGAGGATCGAACTGTTCTGTGTTCCGATGGCGGTCTGCTGCACGCGTATCTGGCGGTGGTTGGCTTCGATCTGTCTGGTGAGGACGGCGATCTGGGTATTGTAGTCATCGAGTTGTTTGGTGGTGGCTGCATCTGCGGCGATAAGTCTTTCGGTGCGCGCCTTTTCGCGGAGGAGGTCATCGAGTTGAATCTTTTGCGCGGCGATCTGGGTCTGCAGCCACTCGACCGTGGGCCGGGGGTCCATAGTCTTGTCCCGCAGGGCTCCCATTGTCGCTTCGATCTGTTGTTTTTGGAGTTTAAGGGGGACGCTGTCGATGACTGCGACGATGCTGTCTTTGGCGAGGTGTGCTCCTTCTTCGGGCGTGAGTTGGATGAGTCTGCCTGTCACCTCCGAAGAGACGATGACTTCGTCGGCTTCGAAGACTCCTTCGGCGTCGAATTTCCGGTCTCCGGGTGAGCAGGAGGCGAGGAGGAGGGTGGCGAGGGCAGGATAAAGGTATCTGGTAGTCATATTTGCGGGTTATTGTGTTAGTGACCTACAACGGTCGAATAGTTGTATTCTGCCTGAAGGAACTGGAGGCGGTGGAGCAGTGAGTTTTGCCGGGCCAGGTCTTCGGCGATCACCTGGGTGAGATAGTCGTGTGCGCTGAGTACGCCATTCTCCAGCTGGGTGAGGGCCGTTTTCGTGACGGAGGTCCTCAGGACGATGATGCCGGCGTCCGTCTGCGTCAGTGCCATGAATTTAGCGACTTCCATCAGGTTCTGCCGTTGTTGCATCCGGGTGTTGAGTAAAAAGTTTCTTTTTGGGAATCCAGAATTCTCCGGCCGAGGTCGGACAACTGCCGTTGCCGTCGGATCGTGTATAGCGCGCTCAAATTCCAGGTCAGGCGGATACCGGCAAGGGAGTAGAAAGCAAAATCATTGCTGAGCATATTGAGGCCCGGGCGGCCGTAACCGCCCTGGAGGAAGAGGTTGAGTCTTGGGCGCAGTTGGGCGTCGGCGATCTTGTCCTGCAGGTCGAAATTTCTTTTTGGTAGTCGTACCAGAGCAGCTCGGGCCGGCTGATGGCTGCGGGGAGGGAAGGCTCCGGGGGTACTTCGAGGATGGTCTGTTCGTTGAGGTCGAGCGCTGTCAGCAGGCCCAGCATTGAGGTACAGGCCAGGAGGTTAGCCCTTAGTTCGGACCTGCTCTGGCCGGTCTGGAGCAGTTGAGCGGAGAGTTCGTCGATGCCGGCCTTGTAGGCCAGACCATTGTCGAGCATGGCCTGAAGTTTGTCGATGCCATTCTGAACGTTGTGTCTGAGCAGGTCGTTCAGGGTCAGTTGCTGCTGAAGCAGGAGTATGCTGAAATAGAGCTGGTTTACCCTGTCGAATACGGTATGGAGTTCCACGGCCAGCGCTTGTTCCCGGATCTGGGCTTCGACGCGGGCGGCTTCCATCTGGTTGCGGACCGAGCCTCCGTCGTAGACAAGCTGGTCGACCTGTGCATAGACCTTGTACTGGTCTTTGCTATAGGCGGGAAGGGTGAGGCCCGATACGGGGAGTTTCATGGGGAAGCTGGTTACGTCCGACTGGATGGTTGCCTGGCCGGCGACGGACAGCTGTGGGAGTCTGGCTTTCGAGACGTTGTCGAGCGTATAGTCCATGGTTTGGAGGATCAGTGCCGACTGTCTGAAAGAGGGGTAGTGTTTGACGGCCAGTTGCCGGGCGTCCCAGAGGGAAAGCCGGATGGAGTCGGGGGGACGGGCGGGATCTGTGGTATGGGTGCGGCTGATCAGGGCGGTGATGCCGGTCCGGGTGTTGCCGGGCTGTGCGGTTGAGTCGGCGGCCTGGGTTGTTCCGGTGAGCAGTACGATTGTGAACAGCAGTACCTTTTTCATGACTGTAGGTTAGATGCTGAAGAACGTGACGGGTGCGGACGAGGTCTTTTCGAAGCGGCCGGTTTTTTCTCTACGCGGATGCGGAAAGTGACCCCTGTTATCCTGTTGAATTCTTCGGGAGGAAATGGCCAGTCGGGCGAGAGGTGGGTCGTTTCGCTGGAAGGCATCGGGAGGATGCGTTCGTGGAGCTTTTTAGGGCGTGGCTTCGCGGGGCGGGGTCGGCGAGTTCTTCGAACGTACCGAAGACGACTGCGCTTTGCCAGTTGGCCATATCGCGGAGGTGATCGACCTCGAAGCAGACTTTTGGCTGTCTGCGCATGATCTCTACTTTCAGGCCTTCGTGTGTATGGCAATAGATGTATTCTCCGTCGTATACATAGCTGATGGGGACTACATAGATGTTGCTCCCTTCTCCGCATGCTAGGCGACCGACCACTTCTTTTTTCAGCAGTTTGTCAGTTTCCGCCATTGTCAGGTTTCCAATCATAGCAGGTGTATTTATAATCTCAAAGATAGTTGTGGCCGGATGTGGGAGGGATGATATGGATCAATCCTGTGGCTGATAAACTTCATAAATGCATCGGGGCGGGCGGTCTATTTTAACGGTGAATAAATTTAGAAAGAAATGATCCTGCTGGTGAGCAAAAAAGAAGATTTGCAAAGGAGCGTTCCCGATCTGCTGCGGCTGTCGGGTTATGAAGTATCGGTCGTGGCGGAAGGCGATCAGGCGCTTAGGCTGATGGAGGGAAAACTTCCTGATCTGGTCGTCTGTGATGCGGCTATGCCTGATCCGGGCGTACTTGTCTTTCTTCAGGAGCTTCGGCGAAGGACAAGTTTCGTGCCGGTTATCGTCTTCGGTGATCTTTCCGGGAAAGGGGATGTAAGGAAAGTGATGACGGCGGGCGCGGATGATTGTCTGCCGGAGCCGTTCGAGACCATCGACCTGCTGCGGTCGGTGGAGGCGTGCCTTGGCAGGAAGGAACGGATATGTCACAGAATGGAGAAGCCTGGTGAGGTGATTTTCGATCGCCGCGAATTATTGCAGACTTATGGTGAAAGGGAGATCGTTGCATTCAGGAAAAAGCAACTGATCTATGTCGAGGGGCAGCGGGCGTTGTGTGTATGGCTGATCGTAAGTGGAAAGGTAAAAACCTACCGGATAGACGAGGAGGGGAAGGAGCTTATCACCAGCATATATGGTGCGGGCGATCTGATCGGGTGTCCCGAGGTTGTGGAATCCATATGCTACAGGGACAACGCGCGGGTTTTGGAGGATGCCGGTCTTGTTGCGATACCGCGTCAGGAATTTCTTGGAGCATTGCAGATGAATTCGCAAATGACGCAGTGGCTGTTGCAGGTGATGGCGCACCGGTCCGCGCAGAGGGATCAGGGGTTGGTGAATCTTTCTTATAATTCCCTCAGGAAGAGGGTAGCGAACGGGCTGCTCGATTTGGCGGGTATCTATCGGGAGGCGGGAGGGAAAGCGGAGATCGTGATCTCGCGAGAGAATCTGGCGGGTATAGTCGGCGCTGCGCCCGAGTCGCTGACGCGCACGCTTGGTGATTTCAGGAAAGAGAAGCTGATAAGTGTGGAAGATGGTCGGATCGTGCTGCTGGATGAAAAGGGATTGAGGGATATGATCAACTGACCGGAGGAAAAATAGCCCCCCCGGACGAAACGGGGGGCAGTCACACCATTAAACCTGAGCTTTACTTAACGGAAATATGCTTGGATGACGTTTTTCTGGCTTCGTCGGTCTTTGGCAGTACCAGGCGGAGGAGGCCATTCTCGTAAGAGGCGTCGATCTTGTCTTTGATGACGGAGTCCGGGAGGGTAAAGCTGCGGGAGAAGGAGGAGTAATTGAACTCTTTGCGCGTGTATTTTTCGTCTTTTTCTTCCTTCTCTTCTTTTTTCTCGGCGCTGATGTATAGGGTATTTCCTTCCACGTCGATATTGAAGTCGTCTTTCTTCATCCCGGGGGCGGCCAGACTGACTTCGTAGCTATCCTTTTGTTCGACGATGTTGACGGCGGGCATGCTGATCGGTCTGAGGTTGAAGTTGTTCATCAGGCCGCCGCCGTTGATGTCGAAGAGTGAGTCCCAGTGGCCTGAAGAAGTCGTTGAAGATGGAGGGAAGCGATTCCCCTTTGCGTACCAGATCTTTTGTGGACATAAATCCTCCTTTTGGTTTGAAATGATAAAAATAATTGTTCTACAAAATTAGCAGGTGGAGGGTTGGCGAGTCAAGAACGGTCGTCAGCGGGGCGGATGAGTATGGTCAGGGGCGTGCGGGTCCGCGGTCATTGTTGTGGGCCGGCGTTGTCGGTAATTTGGCGGTATGGCTTTCTCGTTCAGGCATCCATATGAGTTTGCGCCGGGGTTTGCGCGGCCGGTGGCCTATTTCTGCATGGAATATGCGGTGGCGCAGCCGCTGAAGACCTATGCCGGCGGTCTGGGGTATCTGGCGGGTTCGCATCTGATGAGTGCGTTCGATCTGAGGCAGAACATGGTGGGGATCGGGGTGTTGTGGAAGTATGGCTATTATGAGCAGGTGCGGAAGGCCGACCAGACGATGGACATCCTCTTTGAAGAGAAGGTTTACGGTTTTTTGGAGGACACGGGGATCAGGTTCACGATCCAGGTGTCGGGTCATGATGTTTGGGTCAGGGCCTGGTATCTGCCGCCGGAGTTGTTTTGCACGGCGCCATTGTTCCTGTTGAGTACGGATCTTCCGGAGAATGACTACCTGTCGCGAACCATTTCGCATAAATTGTACGATTTCAATCCGGAGACGAGGATTGCCGGCGATATCCTACTTGGCGCCGGAGGGGCCCGGCTGCTGGAATGTCTTGGCTGGGAACCGGAAGTTTATCATCTTAATGAGTCGCATGCTTTGCCGTTGGCTTTCTATATGTATCAGCGCTGCAGGGATTTGGGGGAGTTGAAGAAGAGGCTGGTATTTACGAATCATACCCCGGAGGAGGGGGGCAACCCGAGAACCGGGATGTCGCTGCTGGAAAGAATGGGTTTTTTCTGCGGCGTTCCGATAACGGAGGTACGGTCGGTTGCGGCGGTAGCCGGGGAACAGCTGGATCATACGAAGACGGCGCTTCGGATGGCCGGCAGGGCGAATGGTGTGAGCAGGCTGCACGTGGGCACCATGAAAAGATTGTGGGCGTTGGAGCCGGAGGCCTGTCCGGTCATATCGATCACGAATGCGCAGAGCTACCGGTACTGGGCCGATAAGGCGATGTATCGGGCGCTGGAGGAGAAGGATGATGGGGCGTTGCTGGCTCGAAAGGCGGTTTGCAAGCAGCGTCTGTTCGAAGTGATCGCCGACCAGAATGGGGAGATCTATGATCCCCGTGTGCTGACGATCGTGTTTGCGAAGCGGTTTACGGGTTTTAAGCGAGCCGAACTATTGTTGACGGATATGGAGCGGTATCACCGGTTGGTAACGAATAAGGACAGGCCGGTCCAACTGGTGTGGGCGGGCAAGCCGTATCCGATGGACTATGCCGCCGTTGGTGTATTTGACAGGTTGGTTCATGTATGCCGGGAGTATTCCAACTGTTCGGTGCTGGTGGGTTATGAGTTACGTCTTTCGAAGCAGATGAAGGGAGGGGCTGATGTTTGGCTGAATACTCCACGATTAACGCATGAGGCTTCCGGCACCAGTGGTATGAGTGCGGCGATGAATGGTGCGGTCAATGCGAGTACGGCAGACGGGTGGTTTCCAGAGTTCGCGCGGGACAGGGTCAATAGTTTTGTCATCCCGTCGGGTGATCCGAAACTTCCGGAGCACGAACTGGACGGGAAAGACGCTGCGTCGCTGTATGATCTCCTTGAAAATGAGATAATTCCGATGTATTATGACTATCCGTCCCGGTGGTTGTCGATCGTGAAGAACGGGATGTCGGATATTCTGCCTGCCTTTGACAGCAACAGGCTGGCGGGAGAATATTACCGGCTATTGTATTTCGGTTAGGAAGTGTGTTGCAGGCGGTGTTCGGGTGCATGTTGGGGGATCGTTTCGAGCGTAATCGTAAACTCGGTGCCGGCGCCGGGTTCGCTGCGAAAGCTGATGGCTGCGCCCATGATATCGATGTATCGGCGGACGATGCTGAGGCCGAGGCCTGTCCCTGAGATGCCGGTGGTGTTGCCGCCGCGAAAGAATCGTTGGAAGAGGCGGGGCTGTTCTTCGGGGGGATGCCGATGCCGTTGTCTTTTACGGCGAGGGTCACCAGATCCTCCATGTAGGAAAGGTGGACTTGGATAGCAGATGAGGGTGGGGAATATTTGATCGCGTTGGAGACGAGGTTGACGAGTACGTTGCGGAGGAGTTCGGGGTCCACCGTTACTAGTCGGCGGGCGCCGGTGTGCAGGATTTCGATGGTCTGGCATTCTTTGCAGCCGGGCTGGAGGTCGACGATCGTATCGCGGGTGAGGGTGACGAGCTCGGTGGGGACAGGATTGTTTCTGGTGAGGCCCTCCTCGAGTTTTTCCAGTGAAAGGAAGTCGTCCAGGATATGCCGGAGGCTGTCGACATTGGACTTGATGCGGTTGATATGTTTTATTCTTTTTCGCCTTCTTCGGCGCCGCTGTATCTTTCGATGAGGCTGACGGAAGAGAGGATGACGCTCAGGGGTGTTTTGAATTCGTGGGAGGCAAAGGAGACGAAGCGGGATTTCATTTCGTTGAGTTCTTTTTCCCGGGCGAGGTTGTTTCGCATTTCTTCTTCCGTCTCCCGCTGGAGGGTGATATCCTTTGTTATTTTGATGAATCCGGCAAGCAGTCCTTTCGCGTCGAATAGGGGTGATAACGACGTCCGCCCAAAAAAGGGAGTCGTCTTTTCGTCTGCGCCATCCGAGGGTTTCGAAGTGTCCCCGCTGGAGGGCCGTGGCGAGGTTATTAGCGGGTTCGCCGGCGGCGATATCTTCGTGGGTATAAAATATGGAGATGGGCTGGCCGATCGCTTCCCGGGCGGAATAGCCTTTTAGCTGGGCTGCGCCCTGGTTCCAGCTCATGATCCTGCCGTCCGCATCGGTCATGAAGATCGAGTAGTCCTTGATCTTTTCTATGATAGTGATGAACCGTTGCTCTGCGCTCTGGAGTTCGTCCTCGGCGACTTTCCGGCGGTTGAAATTGATGAGGATGACCCAGAAGAAGATGGCGAGGATAAGGACGATCCCCGTAAGTATGAATGGGGTGACCTTGCGTAGTTGCCGCTGGGCTATCAGGTTGGTGCTGTCCCTCGATGTCAGCAGGCGGTTTTCTTCCTGGCGAATCGCGGACAGCTGATCGAGCAGTCGGGAATGGTTGGGTTCGGAAGTTGCGTAGAGATCATTGAGGACGGCGATCTTTTTCTGCTGGACGGGGTTGTCGCGTGTGAGGGAGCTGAGGTTTTCGAGGTGGGCCTGTATCTCTTTTGAATTTGCCTGCCATGACGGGTCTTTGAGCAGGACTGAGGTCTCTTCGGTTTCATTGATGACCAGGAGGGTGTGTCTGACGAGGGAGAAGCTCGCGATATATCTCTCATTGAAGCGCCACAGAAAGGCGGCCATCAGGATGATGAGGCTGAAAACAAGGCAAAACAATACTATGAATGTGCGCTTGAAATGAGGCATTGGACATTACTTTATTGTCTTGGACGCTTGTAAAGTTATGAAATATGCGTGCAATGCGAAAAATATGGGTTACAAAAGTAGGTAGTTCCATTTAGGGTTCGTGACGCCTCTCAGGCAGGTCTCTGAGCGTGATCATAGCCAGTTGGCGGGATCGTCGATAATTTTATTCAACTCAAAAACAGGGCCATGAAAATGTATTTGTTATTGCTGCTGGGCATACTGGCGGCAGGCCGGGCATCGGCACTGGTGGTGACTTCCGGAGAAAGGGTGGTGATCGACCATGCCGTATCGGGGGATATCTATATTACGGGGGGAACGATAATTATCGGGGCTCCTGTCCACGGAAGTCTGATCGTCGCGGGAGGGACTGCGATCGTTGGGGATAGTGTAATGAATGATATTCTGATGGTAGGCGGAGAGCTTCGTTTTGACGGGTATGTGGGTGGGACCATCCGATGCGCGGGCGGGAAATTGACGGTGAATGCCGATATCGGTCATGATCTGGTGATTGCGGGAGGGACGGTCGATATTGGTTCGAAGGGGAGGATCGGGGGGATCTGCTGGCAACGGGAGGGACGCTGAGGATGGGAGGGGAGGTAAGGGGTGATGCGACGGTGAGGGTGGGTTTTTTCAGCCAGTACGGAACGACCCGGGGGACGCTGGACTGCCAGGCGGGGGAGATCGAATTCGGAGGAAGGGCTGATGGTCCGGTCCGGCTGGCGTCGAGGGGTGATATAACGATCGGCGATGGAGCGGTTCTTTACAATGAGCTGCGGTATTGGAACCCCGGCCGGAAGCTGAATGGGCGCGGCAGGCTTGAGAAGGTGCAGCCGGTTTTTGATCCGGCTCTTGCGATCAATGGAGGCCATTGGTACTATGGGGGGGCCGGAGGAGTGGCGGGGATGTTGTGGTATCTGGGGATGGCGTTGGTGATGATAGTGGCGCTGCATTATTTGTTTGCGGTGGTGCTGCGGTCGGCGGGGCGTCTGGCGGGCGATCGGCCAGGGCGGTCGTTATTGCGGGGTATGCTTTTTATTGTAGCAGTGCCGGTTGCAGCTGCCGTTTGTTTTGTGACATTCGTGGGTGTTCCGCTGGGTGTGTTGCTGTTGTTGGGATATGCTGTCGTGTTAGTATCGGGCGGTGTTCTGGCGGCGTTGGTTGCCGCCTTCTGGCTCAGGGACAGGACGGCGGGCGACTGGAAGGCTGTACGAACAGTGCTTGTGGCGCTGGGGATTTGGATACTGTTGCGACTGATCGCGGCTACTCCGTTGTTTGGCTGGTTATTGTACGGTATTCTGGTGTGTATTGCCTTTGGAGCGATCCTCGGAAGCTTGAATGGAGGCGAAGGGGGTGTCTCCGCATGAGGAGACTCAGCCCGGGTGTTGACGGGCCTCATTTTTTCCGAGTTGGGCGTTGCGGAATTTCGCAGTAAGAACAAAATCTATTTCTTGCAATAAACTTTTTGTCATGAGCACAAATAACCGATCTGTTCTTGATGAGCAGTCTTTTTCCCACTTTCTGCGCCCAGTTGAGGGTGACTAGTCCGGTCATACGGGAGAATGGGATGATCCCGCTGCAGTACACCTGTGACGGGGTCAATATTAATCCGGCGCTGGATATCGAGGCGGTGCCGCCGGGCACGAAGAGTCTGGCCATCATTATGGAGGACCTCGATGCAACCGGGGACGTATTTGTCCACTGGGTGGCCTGGAATATTCCCGTGGTGAGGCATATCTGTGAAGCGCGGAAGATGGAGGCGCCGGGGTTTAACGATTTTCACGTGAGTGAATACAAGGGCCCCTGCCCGCCTTATGGTACGCATCGATATATTTTCAAAGTATATGCTCTTGATTCGCTATTGGCCATGTCGCGGCATACGGCTGCGGATCTGGAGGAGGCGATGAGCGGTCATATTATTGGTTTTGGACAGTTGATGGCCCGATACAAGCGGAGGTGAGAATCTCCCTGACAGGAAAACCCGGCTTTTGCCGGGTTTTATTTTCCAATGGTTTTTATTTTTTAGGAAATACGAGCAGAGGGGTACGAAGGGCGAAAGAGACGCGCTCGGCCCGGCTTGGGCTGATGAAATAGTCCAGCAGGGAGCGGTGCTGATCGGTAAAGAGGACGACGATGGACGGTCTTAACGAGTTGATCTGTTTGTCGAGGTTCTTTTGGAAGGAGAGCAGCTGGTCCAATGGGCGGAAGTGCACCCGGACGGGGTAGCCGAACTGTTGCCGAAAGACCTTTTCGGTAGTCGATTCGTCGGTCGTTATTTCTCCGCCTTCGGTAAGTGGAGGAGGTGTACGGCAGCGTTGAGGGGTTTTGAGACGGGCGACTACTTTTTTCATTTCGTATTCGTAGTTGACCATATCGCCGGCGTAGAGGAGTCGTTTGACAGGGCGGGTGCGGTACCCGGCGGGAACGGCCAGTACAGGCACTTCGGAATGAGTGATGAGGTTCCCCGTATGGGTGCCGAATATGCGGCGCATCCGGCCTGCTCCGCTGGTGCTCATGCAGATGTAGTCGTAGTGCCCGTCACGACGGGCAATAGTCGACCAGTGCGATGTCGACGGAGATAGATTCCAGCAGGACGTGGGAGGCGTTTCGCGGGTGCACTCCCATTCTGTTGGAGGTAAGCGTTACGAACCGCCGCAGCTCTCTCATATACCTTGCGCGCATGCTTTTGGCGTAGGCGTTGTAGCGGTTGTCGCTCCAGGAAGGCGGTTTCAGGATATTGACGACGTAGCAGAATACGAGGTCGGCAGGCTGGTGCAGCGACCACTGGATGGCGTACCGGACACCTGCTCTGGATGCCGGGGAGAGGTCGGTGGGGACCAGGATACGTATTCTTTCCGATTTTTTCTTAGAGGCTGTCATGGCTGGAAATTTATTGCATAAAGCTATTGCCCCGGCGGTTTAGCCGAAATGATCTGTCTCAATCGCGGTCATGACAAAGCTCAGAGGGACGATAGTGGAATAGGGATAATTTACCTGTTCAAATGATAAGCCATGGCTATTGAAGAAACGGGGGTGCTGGTTCCGGGCGGGTTGACGACGAACGAGGCGAACGAATTGCGGCGGGTTACGGGGCCTAACCGGATGGGAGGAAGGGGAAGCAAAGGGTTTTTGCGTCTTGCGCGTGACGTGGTCATGGAGCCAATGACGGCGCTGCTGCTGGTAGCCGGTCTTATCTATTTCTTGCTGCACGAGCCCCGGCAGGGGATGCTGATGCTGGCCGCAACCGTATTTGTATCTGCTATCTCGGTGTATCAGGAGAGGAAGAGTTCGAGGGCGCTGGCCGCGCTGAGAAAATATGTGGAGCCGAAAGCTGGGGTGTGTCCGGGACGGGCAATTGGTTTTGCTGCCGTCAGAAGACCTCGTGCCCGGAGATATCGTTCTTGTGGAAGAGGGTAGCTCTGTTCCTGCCGACGGGGTTGTGCTTCGCGCCAATGATCTTACCGTCAATGAGGCCATCGTTACAGGTGAATCTTTTCCGGTGGTGAAGGATGGTACCGAAGGGAATAATTTGCTGTATCAGGGAACCATGATCAATTCCGGGAAGTGTTATATAAGGATCACGCAGACCGGTGCAAATACGTTGCTGGGGCGGATAGGGCGTCAGACGGAGGCTATCGTCCCGGCGCCGACTCCGCTGCAGGTGCAGATCGGGCGTTTTGTAAGGTCGATGACCGTATTCGGGGCGGCTGCGTTTGCCGTCGTTCTGGTGTTCGGCTATTTGCGGACGGAGGACTGGGCGCAGAGTCTGCTGCTTAGTCTGACTCTGGCGATGTCAGCGATCCCGGAGGAGATACCGGTTGCGTTCTCGTCCTTTATGGCGTTGGGGGCCTGGCGGATGGCGCGTTTGGGTATCGTGGTTCGTCAGCCGCTGACCGTCGAGAGCCTTGGCGCGGTGAGTGTCATTTGTCTGGACAAGACGGGCACGCTGACCGAAAACAGGATGGCGGTCGCAGATATCTATGACAAGCGGACGGAGGGTGACGGTGTTGGAGACGGGCGGCCGATGGTCGTCTGGTTTGCGAGACTGGCGAGCGAGCCGGAGCCATTCGACGCGATGGAACTGGCGATCGTGCCGGTATTCGGGAAAATGGGGTTTGGTGAGGCGTATGGGAAATTGGAATTTATACATGAATATCCGCTTGAGGGCAAGCCGCCGATGATGACCCACGTCTACCGCAACGGGCAGGGATGTGTGGCAGCTGCAAAGGGAGGGGTGGAGCGGATGGTGGAAATTTCGCGTTTGTCGATGGGTGAAAGGTTGAGTATCGAGCGGAAGGCCGCGGATATGGCCGGCAGGGGTTACCGGGTTCTCGGTGTTGCCTCTGCGGTCTGTGTGCAGGATGGGTTTCCGCTCCGGCAGGATGAATTCGACTGGAGGTTCGAGGGGCTGATTGCCTTCAATGATCCGCCGAAGGCGAATCTGGCGCCGGTGCTGGCCGACTGGACGAGGGCGGGGATCCGGATAAGGATCCTTTCCGGAGATCATGTGGAGACGGTAGTAAATATTGCCGCGGCGGCGGGCGTAGCGTCAGTGGGGGCGTGTCTTACCGGCGACCAGGTGATGGCATTTTCGGCCGAAGAGCTGGGAAAAAGGGTTGCGGATACGGTGGTATTCGCCCGGATGTTCCCGGAAGCGAAGCTGAGGGTTGTCGAGGCGTTGAAGTCTGCAGGCGAGACCGTAGGCATGACCGGGGACGGGGTAAATGACGGACCGGCGCTGAAGGCCGCGAATATCGGGATCGCGATGGGCGCCAGGGGCACGGAGACTGCGCGTCAGGCGGCGGACCTGGTCATTTCCGATGACAACCTGGAAAAGATCACGGAGGCGATCCGTCATGGCCGGACGATCTATGCCAACTTAAAAAGCTATCCGGTATCTGATCACGATACATATACCGATACTGACGACTGCGTCGTTGCCGGTATTGCTGGGGTGGAAATTCTCTACGGTGTTCTCGCCTATCCACCTGATCTTTCTGGAGCTGATCATGGGACCGACCTGTTCCGTCTTTTATGAACGGGAGCCCGTGGACAGCGGGATCATGGACCGGCCGCCGGCGGTGCGGCACAGGGTCTGCTTACGCGTAGAGAGTCGGGGATGGCGATCTTACAGGGCAGCATAGCCGCGATCGGCCTGCTGGTTCTTTATTATTATTTTATGCGGCGGGGCTATTCGCTGGAATACACCAGGACGGTGGTATTCAACGCGCTGGTCGTCGACAATATCCTGCTCACTTTCTCGGGAAGATCGGCTACTACGGGGATCATTTCGGCGATGCGGGTCCGGAATCCGCTGGTATGGCCGGTACTGCTGCTTTCCGCCGGATTTATAGTCGTCATAAATTTTTTGCCGTTGGTCCGGGGACTGTTTGGCCTTACGGTGCTGGGTTACCGGGATGTGTTAATTTTTTTAGGTGCAGCGGTGGTTTCGGTGGGTTGGGTGGAGGTTGTGAAAGCATTGCGCGCGGGGTCTGGGAAAAGACAGCCTAACCGGCTGTCTTTTCTTTTGATTTTTGTTCCATGAATTTTCCGAGGAGATCCGGGAGTTTTTCGAACATCGCGGAGATTCCTTTGGTGTTTCTTGTCGGGATAAAGCTCAGTTGGTCCTGCCGTGCGGCAAGGAAGCCGATGGGTTCGATGCCAAGTCCGCCGCCGGCGCCGCCGCCTGTGCCTTCGCCTTTTGCCTTGCCGTTCTGGTCGCCTTTGCCTTCACCGGCGCCGTAGCCGAGGCCGATGCCAAATCTGATCACGGGGATGCAGGTAAATTCTCCAAGCTGAAAGGACTGACCGATGACGGTGTCGGTCTTTGCTTCGGTACGCAGAAATTCGGTCAACTTTTGGACCGTCTCGTCAAAATTGAGTGCCATACTTGTTGTGTTAAGTAGTGAAGAATCATTTTATCCATGCGGCGAGGAGGCGCCATGGTTTGGCGCTGATCTGAATCCGCAGGCGATTGCTGTTCTCAAAATTGATACGGATCGTTCGGTGTGCAGGCAGGGATATGAAGTTCAGCGGGTAGAGCCAGGCATTGATCATGGGGCTGCCGGCGTCGAGGGCAAGGTCGAAATTGTCCAGATGGCATTTCTTCAGGGTACGGATGATCCGTGAGGCGTCCGGTCTTTTGCCGGATGTGGTTCTCCTGGGAGTAGGCCGGGGATTGGACTTTTGGGTCTTTAAGGGCCGCCATTTCCGGTGAAGGAAGCCGGTTCTTAACTCCAGTGCGATCGTGTGTTCTTCCCAGGTCGCCTTTATTTTTGCGATCGTCTTCCATTCGAGAGTCGAGCTGCGGAATGTCCGTGTCCAGTCTAACGACGATGGTCGATAAAAGTAGCCAGAATATCAGGCCAAAAATACCCGCCAGGATATATATGAGGATCATGAACAAAAGTACCCATGAGACGGGTCGTAGAAAATGACCATACTCAGGGAGAATAATGACAAGGCTCATGGCATTTGGTGTAGTGGGGGTTGATATTTGGTACTATGAAAAGCTTGTTTTTTTGTGCGTATTACTGCCTTTCGCGGTTGCGGCACAGACCGACTGGCCCCGGGAGATCGCCGGCGCTGATGGGGCGGTCATCCGGGTGTATCATCCCCAGCCGGATTCGTTAGCGGGAAATGTTTTGAAGCTGAGGGCGGCATTTTCGGTGGTCCGGAGAGGGGAAACTGAGCCGCGCTATGGTTCTTTTGTGGCTTTAAATGGAGTGGAGACCGACAGGAATGAGCGAACGCTGTCGTTGCTGAGCAGCAATGTTCTTTCGTTGCGTTTTTCCGAGTGGATGGCTGCGGATAGTCTGGCAACACTTAAGGAGACTATCGAATGCGGTCTGCCGGGAATAGGATATGATATTTCGCTGGACCGGCTGATCGCATTTATGGACAGGCCGGCCGGCGGTATGGGGAAGGCGGTGGTGAAGGCGGGTCAGGTGCGCCTGGAAAATACTCCGCCGCGGATCATCTTTTCGCAGCGGCCTTCAATGCTGGTCATGATAGATGGTGTTCCCAGGTTAAGATTGAATAAAGACTGGGGGATCCGTGTGGTCGCCAATAGTCCCTATGCCATTGCGGAGTCGACGGACGGGTGGTACTATCTTTATGGCAGGCACCGGTGGTATGTCGCTCCTATGCCGGCGGGTCCGTATCTGCACAGCGGCTATTATCCGAGGGATCTGATGTGGATGAAGGCGGATATCGATGATCTTAACGGAGAAAACGAGGTTTTTGCCGATACGATGCGGGAGGAAAATGCCGGTATAAGGGATATAGTCGTCAGCACGACAGCCGCGGAGCTTATTCAGACCCAGGGGCGCCTGTATTCCGGCCGATAGCCGGCACGGGTCTTCAGTATGTTGTGAATACGGATAACGATATCTTTTTGGACACGCTGGAACGGAAATATTATCTCCTTCTGTCGGGTCGCTGGTTCCGTAGCGACCGGCTTGACGGGAATTGGGGTTTTGTCGCATCCGACTCGTTGCCGGAAGGGTTTGCCGAAATTCAGGAGGGTTCGCCCAAAGACAGAGTTCTTGCCTGCGTGGCCGGAACGGAGGCTGCCGGGGATGCAGTGCTGGATGCCGGCATACCACAGACGGCAAGGGTGAGCCGGGCTGCGAAGGCGGATGTGAGCTATGACGGGGTCCCCCAGTATGCCGCGATAAGGGGGACGCATCTTCAGTATGCGGTGAACAGCAGTGTGCCGGTAGTCGTATCGAATGGCCGGTACTACTGTATCGATAAGGCGGTGTGGTTCGTTGCGCCGACGCCGGCGGGGCCCTGGACGGCGGCTGTGGCCCGACCGGCGGAAATGGAATTGATCCCACCGGACTGTCCGGTCTATAACTGCAAATTCGTTTACATCTATGGGGACACGCCGGATTTTATCATGACCGGTTATACACCTGGCTATCTGGGTTCGTATGTTCAGGGCAGCACGGTAGTCTATGGGACAGGGTATAACTATCCGTCCTGGACGGGATCTGTTTCTTTACCGCGTCCGTTGACCTGGGGTTCAATATGTGGTTGAATCCCTGGCTGGGCTGGATGAGGGGTTATGACTATAGTCCCGACTGGTTGAATCCGGGAGCCGCGTGGGGCGAGGGGTTCTGGAAGAGTGGGTGGTGGTGGGCGCTGGGTTACAGACCACCGTTCTTCGGCCACCGGTTTGCCGGAGGTGGTCTTTTTCGTCACGATTCGCGGCAATCGGCGCGTGGGGATTTCAATAACAATATTTATCTCCTGCGTCCGGACGTATATGCGCCGCCGACTGCGGAAGCCATTTTCACCGACCGTCTGGGGAATGTATACCGTGATGAGGGCGGGGGATCGTGGTCTGTCCGGGAAGGGAATGCATGGAGGGCTGTACGATCCGGTGATGGTCGTATGCAGGCGTCGTTGAGCCGGCTGGAAGAATGCCGGAGAAGGGTGGAGTTGCGGATGAGAAATCTTAAAAATCTATGAGTAAGTCTTTGTCACCGAAAAAAAAGGGAATAATCCCGAAGGAAGGAAGGGGTGGGCGCCGGCGTTGGTATGGACTGCCACGCCGGTAGTTCTTCTCGTGTTGTTTTATCTTTTTGGCGGGTTGGACAGGCCGCGTCCGAAGTCTGTCAGCTGGAGCGAATTCGAGAACAGGATGCTCCTACGTCACGCGGTGGACAGCATTGACGTGATCAATAATGAGGATGCGGATATCTATATAAAGAGGAGCTTTTCGAAGGACCCTTATTTTGCGGGAGATATGAAGGATATAGAGAAGATAACTTTTCCTGTTGCGCAATTCAGGGTTCATATCGGGAGTGTGGAACAGTTGCAGAAGAAACTGGACGAGACGGAGCAGGGGGTGGCTGCCGATCAGCGTGTCCGCTTGAATTTCACGAAGAAGACCGGGCCGTTGTCGGGCATTTGGGGATGGATCATTCCGGTGGTGGTGTTTTTGGTGGCGATGCGACTGATGACGAGGGGTGGCGATGGGGGCGGGGGGCAGCGTTCAATTTCGGCCGGACCACGGCGGTGCTGCAGAAGAACGATGGGGTGAGTTCGGTCAGTTTCCAAGGACGTGGCCGGTTTGGAGGAGGCGAGGCAGGAGGTCGGCGAGATCGTCGATTTTCTGAAGAGTCCGGGAACCTATACGCGTCTGGGGGCGAAGATACCGCGGGGTGTGATCCTGGTCGGGCCTCCGGGGACGGGTAAGACGCTGCTTGCGAGGGCGGTTGCGGGTGAAGCCGGTGTTCCATTTTTTTCTTTGTCGGGGTCCGAGTTTGTCGAAATGTTTGTCGGTGTAGGCGCATCGAGGGTGCGCGACTTGTTCAGGAAGGCGAAGGAGCAGTCGCCGTCTATAATCTTTATCGATGAGATCGACGCGATCGGAAGGTCGCGGGGGCGGAATGCTTTTTATTCGGGGAGCAATGACGAACGGGAGAGTACGCTGAACCAGCTGTTGACCGAGATGGACGGTTTTGGTACGAACAGCGGCGTTATTGTTCTGGCGGCGACCAACCGGGGCGATATGCTGGATCCGGCGTTGCTGCGACCGGGCAGGTTCGACAGGCATATCTATCTGGAATTGCCGGAATTGAAGGAACGGGAGGCTATATTCAAGGTACATCTTCGTCCTTTGCGGCTGGGGTCGGGGGCTGTGGACCCGGCGTTCCTTGCGGCTCAGACTCCGGGTTTTTCGGGGGCAGATATTGCGAATATATGTAATGAAGCGGCTTTGTTCGCTGCGCGTCGGAAAAGCGATACGGTGGAGAAGCGGGATTTTTGGATGCGATCGACAGGATCGTGGCGGGGCTGGAAAAGAAGAGCAAGATCATTTCGCCGCAGGAGAAAAAGGTGATCGCCTATCATGAGGCCGGGCATGCGCTGGTTGGGTGGATGCTGAAGAATGTCGATCCCCTGATCAAGGTATCGATCATTCCGAGGGGTAAATCGCTGGGGGCGGCCTGGTATCTTCCGGAGGAGCATCAGCTGCGTACGGCGGCTGCATTCAGGGACGGCCTTTCCGCGGCGCTGGGTGGGCGGGCTGCGGAGGATGTCGTGTTCAAAGAGATATCTTCGGGTGCGCTGGACGATCTGGAAAAGGTGACGAAGGAGGCTTACCGGATGGTAGCTTTTTATGGTTTCGACAAGAAGATCGGAAATGTGAGTTTTTTCGATTCGTCCGGGGGCCGGGACAATCCTTTTCAGAAGCCTTACAGTGAGGAGACCGGGCGAATGATCGATGAGGAGGTGAGGCAGGTGGTTGGTGAGGCTTATGCGATTGCGACGGGGATCCTGGCGGCGCACCGGGTGCAGCTGGATGCGCTTGCGGAGTTGTTGCTGAAGAAGGAGGTGGTATTCAAGGAGGACCTGGAGATGGTATTGGGACCCAAATGATGTTCTGCAGTGGTTTATTTCTTTCTGTTAAGGCTGAGTATGGGGACGATCTTTGAGAGGATATTCTTAGAATGGGATTTGCGGGTGTCGAACCAGCCGTGTTTTTTGGGCAGGATGAGGAGCAGGTCCGCATTGTGTGACTCGAGGTATTCGGCGATCCCCATTGCGACGTTGGGTTGTTTTATGAATGTGATGGCGGGATTGAGTGTTCCGGGAAAGTTCTTCCAGGACTGAAATTCTGCCGAAAGCCGGTCGGTTAGGGCCTCGTCATTGACGAGTACGTGTAGTGCCACGTACCGGGGTGAGAATGCCTGGTTGATCGTTTCCAGTAAGGGTTTTGCGTTTACGATGCCATTGTGGATGTCTTCATTGTCGCAGGCGATGAGGATATTGCGGATGCTGTGGAAGCTGGCATTTTTCGGGACTATCAGCAACGGCCAGTGGAGGTGGCGGATCCTGTTGATCGTGGGGGAGCCTTCGAGGACTTTGCCGGCCAGGATTTCGGACGAGCCGCAGACGATGACAAAAGGTGCAATAGGCTTGCAGAAATCCGATAGCCGTCTTTGTATGTCTCCGGTTTCGAGGTCGGTGGCGATGCGGACGAGCCCGTGGCAGCGGCGGTTGAGTTCTTCGGAAAGTTGTTGCAGGGATTCGAGGCAGCTATTGATAAGTTCTTCGTGGATGCCCGCGGACAGCTCATTACACGAGGCAGGGGACATTTCGAGGACGTTGACCAGGTGGACATCCATTCCCAGCGCCAGCGCCATGTCGGTGGCGTAGCGGGCCGCATTTGCGGCGCTGGAGGTGAAGTTGACGGGAACGACTATCGATCTCATGATAGGGCTATTAAGGATGAGCAATAAATACGGGAAGCCTGTGGTCGTGAATGACCTCTTCGGCGAAGCTGGGGGTTGTTGCATAGGAGAAGGGGGATCTGCCGTAGGAGCCGGATATCAGCATGACGTGTTGCCGCTCGCCGATCCATGTGGCGAAGTATTCCGCTGCTTTGAAATGCAGTTTGCTGAATCCCATACAACTGAAATGAAGTCTTGAATAGCGCCGGAGGTGATCCAGTTCGGGGATGCCGTTTGTCGTTTCTTCATTGACGTAGACTACTTCAGTAGGAAGGTCGGTCAGGTGGGGGAAAAGGTAGCTAAACTGCTTCATCGCGAAGAGGCTTTCCTTTGTGCCGTCGTAGGCGATGAAGAGGTGGTTGGAAGGGGAGAAGTCTTCAGGGATAACCAGTACCGGGGATTCCGTATAGTGCATGGCTTCGCTGAGAAAGGTATTTGGCTGCTGCTGCAGGAGGCCGGCGTAAAATAACTGGCTGCTGAGCAGGACGAGGTCGGAGAAGCGGCTTTCTTTTGCAAAGATATTTTTATTCCATGGGCCTTCGTGGTCAAGAATGTTGTGGAGAATATGGTGGTGGGTGCACTGTTCGGAGAATCTGGTCCTGCCTTCCGCGGTATCTTCGTTGTCGTGGCTGAAGAACAGTCCCGTTGCGCTGACGGGCTCTTCGTGCTGAAGTGTTTTCAGGAAATTGAACGCGCCTTGCGGGAAGCTATTGCCGGAACAGACCACGAGTATTTGTTTCATGCTAATTGGGTTTGAATTGGTGTGTAAAGATCATTTCGGCGTCTGGTGGATACATAGGCAATTGACGATGCCCTGGACGCCGGTAAGATTCCTGACGTTGTTTTCGATGTTTTTCCGCTCGGGGTTCGTGCCGACGGTACCTTCGATCGTCACGATACCGTGGTCGACCCTGATCTTTATCCGGTGGCTTTCGGTATCGGCGATCTGGGCAAGCATCCTTGCAGCGGCGATAGATATGTCGGTGTCGGTTGGTGTTCGCATGGTTGCTGGTGTTTTGTGTAAAACTAGGACCGGCTGGTCGTGAGAACACTAACCTTTGTCATTGGCTGCGATGAGATTTGTCAGCGATGTCGATGGATGGGACGGCCGGAGCTTCATGAGCAGTTCGACGTCTTCTTTGCTGCAGAGGGAGGTGCCGGGATGCAGGGTTGCGGCGGCGCCGCAGATGCAGCCAAAGTCTACTGCTTGTTCGAGGGTTTTACCATCGTGTAACGCCAGCACGATGCCAGCCACCATACTATCGCCAGCGCCGACGGTACCCTGGACGTTGACGGGCGGCGCGGTCAGTTGCCGGATGCTGTCTTTTGTCACCAGGAGGGCGCCTGCGGGACCCATAGAGACGACGACTACTTCGCAGCGTCCTTTGGCGATCAGGTCTTTGGCGAGGTCTTTTATCAGTCGTTCGTCTTCACTCTTTTTGGCGATCGTCAATAGTTCGTGAATGCTGGGTTTGATAAGGTATACCGGGCTTTTAATGGCGTCTTTCAGTGTTTCGCCGGGAACGTCGACGACAAGTCTGCTGTGTTTTTTTCTGCGATGGCGGATAGTTTTGCGAAGATGTCGGTTGTTAAGCCTGGGGCGAGACTGCCGCTGACGATGAGGTATTCGAGGTTCGGTTGGTCTTCGATGATGGAGAGTATGTTTGCTATATCATTTTTTTCGAGTGTTGGCCCCGGCATATTCAGCTGGTACTGGAGGCCGGTCGCGTTGTCGGTGACGATGGTATTCCGGCGGGTTTCGCCGGAGATGGGTATTGTTACCGACCTGACGCCTTCGGACGCAAGCATTTTTTTTAGCTGTATACCGGTGGCGCCGCCGGCTGGAAAGAGGGCGATGGTATCGCCTCCCAGTCTGGTGATGGCTCTGGCTACGTTGATGCCGCCTCCGCCGGGGTCGAACCGGGGATCGGAACACCTGAGCTTGCAATGAGGTCTCGAGGGCGGGCACCGAGGTATAGATATCGATGCAGGGATTGAATGTGACGGTAAGGATGGCAGGCATGGGGATTTATTTAGAGAAGTTCGGATGCGATGTCATTGGCGTGGTCATTTTGTTGTTTGAGTGTCCAGTCTCTGCTCATGGTGGTGCCGAGCCATGAGTTACCGCTTTTCCGGTAGACCTGGGCGGAGGTTCCGAAGATCCTGGTGAGCGCTAATTCCAGGTCGGTGACCGTGAAGCTGGTCGGAGAGGCCGATGTCTTTTTCCAAAAGGGTTTTTGCGCTGTCGCGGGTATGTTCGTCGGTGTCCAGGGTCAGGCTATCGATAATAGTTGCCGGCCTGCGGCTGGTCTTTGCAAATTCTATTCTTAAAAAGGGGTAGATACGGCTAAATTCTTCCTGCACCTTTTGGATCAGCTGCTGGTGGATCTCATGGTTAACTTTCATAATGTATGCTCCCATGGCAAAATTATTGTGTGTTGATACGGGGGGCATGACGCCCGACAGGCAAGGTTATGATCTTCGTCATCTCAGATCTGGCGCAGGCATAGGATGAACTGGACGTCGAGGGATTGGTCGACGCGGATGAGTCCGCCCATTTTCTGAGGGGGCTGGAGGCCGAAGTCCGAAAAACAGAGGCGTCGGCTGCCGGTGGAGTTGTATGGTTTCGGCGTCTTCGCGGGCCGAAGTATACTCCATTTCGAATTGGCGGCTGATGCCGGCCAGCTCAATGGTCACCTGTCCGGTAAGGGTTTCGGGTTTTTGGCCGAAGGCGGGCATTTTTTCGAGGTTGAGGAAGGTGATCTTCAGCTGAGGATATTGTCTGTATTGCAGTGTCTTTTTGAACTCGCCGGTCATAATGCGGTTGCGGCAGTCGAAGTCCTGGATATTGATGCGCAGGACTCCAAAAAGAGGGACGCCGGTTGTCTTGTTGCGGCATCCCTCGTTGAGAAAAGTAATGGTATCCGGTTCGCTGTACTGTGCTATGCCGCAGGAGAACCGGCTGACATTGGTATGTCCGTTGATGCTGAGGGTGCTGGCTTTTTGGACTATCCAGGTGATCCTGGCCGGCGCGGTTGCCGGGTGGGCGGAGAGCAGAAAGCCGGAGGATAGCATTAATATCAGCGCGTTTATGCTGGACATAGCACGGGTATTTAATTTGATCAGAAGCCCACTGTCGCAGCGATCACGTAGCCGTAGAATTTACCGGAGTTGCGATAGTCTGCGGTGGGGAAGTCGAGATAGCTTTGGGTGACCCATTCGCCTTTCAGCAGCACGTTGCGGGTGAGGAACCAGCCTGCGGCCGCAGCGAAGCGGTTGATGGTAACGGGTTGGCTGATGCCTTTCAATTCGGCTGTAACGCCGTTGTAGCGGGCTCCCAGGAATAGATTTTCATTGTGTCCGAAGCGGTATACGCCGTCGACGGCATACTGGTTGAACTGTCGGTCGGCTGTTTCGGTGCTGCTGCGGCCCTGGGCGTGTTCGAAGGTTCCGAACAGTTCGAATCCGGCTATTTTGGCGAAGCCGTTGAGCATAAGGGCGTCGACCTTATACCCGAAGCCGGGGTTGAGGCGGCCCGAGAATCCATCTCCTTCGTATGCGCTTGTTCCGCTGGCGGGTACTACGTACGGTTTTTCCATGACCATCCAGTAGCTGGAACCGGCGCGGTCCCCGAAGAACAGGTCGTTGCTGGGTGAACTGTTGATGTGGTAGACCGAAGCCGATGCGCGGAGGCGTACCAGTTGGGAGACCTGTCGGTCGATGCCGATCTTTCCGTACAGGGCTGGGTTCTTGCGAATATTCCCGTTCTGGGTAGTCTGGGCGACGGAGTCGATGCTGGCTTTAAGCATCCCATTGGTGACGCCGACCATTCCAAATACGCCTTTGTTCTGGACGTATACTTCTCCGCCGATCTCGGTCGCGAAGGCGTCGACGATATAGTTCTCGATAAAGGGGTTGTAGAAGGCGTGTCCGCCGTCGGTTCTGCGGAAGTGCTGGTCACCGTAGTTGATCTCCATCTGGCCGACCCTGATCGTAGTGTATTTCATAATGTCCTGCCAGATCTGTCCTTTGAATGGCAGCTTGTCGAATTGGAGGTAGCCGCCTCTCACCCGAGGTCTCGTTGTGGTGGCGGGTAGACAGGTAAAGGCTCAGGTTAAGGTGTATACCGTCGGCCAGGAGGAAGTCGGTATAGAGGTTGGCCATGGCCCTGGTTGAAGCCTGGAGATAATTTATAAAGGCCGTTATTGGACCCGGATTTGCCCATATAGTTCTGGTCTTTGAGGCCCTGGAATTCCTGCGTGAACCCGGCGCCGATGCGGATCTTAGCACCGTCGAAGGCGGCCGTGTCTTTCTTTGTTTCGAAGGAGTTAATGCCGGACTGGTCGTATGGCCGGAGATTCGGGATTCTGCCCTGCAAAGTCTGGGCGTGCACGGCGATAGGCGCGAAACCCGTCAGAAGCAATGAATAAGCGATGTTTTGGATGATACGTTTCATAAAATGTAAATTGAAAGGTTGTTAGTGTTATTTAGTTTAGGATCTTTTCAATAGCATGGTGAAAGTGATGACGACGTCGCTGCCGGTCTTGATCGTGCCGAGCATGAAGGTTGGCGGCACGATGCTGAATTCGGGCATGCTGATCTTTCTGGTTCCTGTGACGGTGATCGTATTGTCTGAATTGGGTTTGCAGGTGGCTACGATCTCTTCTTCTTTTGTCGTGCCGGCGATGCTGAGGTTGCCGGTGCATTTAACCGTGGTTTGGCCGTTGTTAGCAGGGGCGACGGTTGCTGACGTCAGGGTATAACTGATCGTCGGGTTCTTGTCCGTCTTGAGCGCCTTATAGGCGTTGTTGTCCATGCCGGTGTGATCGCTTTTCAGGCCGATGGCGGGTGTGGAGAAGGTCATCGTCTGGACTCCGGTGACGCTACCTGATGGGTTGAGCAGGAACAAGGCATTACAGTCTGCCTTGACGGACTTCATTGTCCAGTCGTGAAGGGTGGATGTGCCGCTGACGACGAGGTCGACCGAGCTACCGGTATAGTGTACCTGAGCTGATGAAATTAAGGACAATAGTTGGTATGACAGCAGGAGGAGAAATGTTTTCCCTGCTGCCAGATTGAGTCTGGCTTTCATGGTGAAAAATTTTATTGAGAAGCTAAAATCTTATTGACCATGTAAAAGTAGACCGGGATGAATAGCCGAAATATGACTATTATCAGGGCGTGAGGTGATTTTATTGTTTTTGGATTGCCCGGACCTGTGTCTCTCCCTGGTCGGAAACGAGTTGTACAAAATACTGACCGCCGGACAGTCCGGCCAGGTTCAGGGGGATCGAGCTGCGGGGACGAAGTGACGGTGAGGGATTGCTGTATGAAATGCCTGCCCCCGGCATCGATTATACGCAGTTGTAAGCGGGTAGTCTTCTCCGACATGATCTCGATATTCCGGGTCGATGCCGTGGCCTGGTAAAGTCGTCCGATCGTCCAGTTGCCGGGGCTATTGGTGACCGCGACGATCGCCGAGTATTGATCCGCGAGGCCATTTTCCGAGACTTTGATCCGGTAATAGCTCTTTCCTGCAAGGGGTGTCTGGTCGGTCCAGGAATAGTTCTGAGCCACTCCGCTGCCGGTCGCCGGTATCTGCACCTGGTCTTCAAAAGACGTTCCGTCTGCGCTGCGCTGGATGACAAATTCGGGGTCGCCTGTCTGGTCCATTCCCGTCCAGTTCAGCACGATTTTTTGCTGCTGCCTGACGGCTGTAAACCCGATAAGGGTGATGGGGAGGGGGATTGTGAGTACAACATTAGAGTCTCTTGCGACCCCGAAAAGCACGCGATGACCCGCGTTGTTGACGTGGGTGCCATCGTAGTTATAGACGGGATTGATGTTCAGCGAATCGGCGGCGACGATACCGTTGTAGAAGTTCAGTGCCTGATGGCCGAACCGGTCGAGGATCATATTTCTCTCGCTTTTGAGCAGCTGTTTTTGGTCGGTGGTGAAGGAGGTTCTGGGTTGGGTTGTCGTTATGAAGCAGATCTTGCCTGCATTGACAACGGTGTTGTAGATGGTTTGGAGATTGGAAAGCGTTTGCGCAGGGGAATAGCCGGAACCTACGTCATTGGTAGGATAGTTGACCGTAACGATATCCGCGTGGTAGACCTGTAAAGCGGCGGTTACATTGAATTGCGTGGCAACGGTGGTCCCGTCGGGTCTTACTGTCCCGGTGGGCATTCCGTCGTAGGTGGTTGTGCCGCTGCGGCCGAGGTTGATCAGGGTATCGATAAGGCCCAGATCTTTGTAGTATCGTTTGAGGATGCTGGTCCAGCAACTGTCTGGTGGGTCATTGGGGTTGATTGGATTGGGGTTGGGCGTAGCGCCTTGTCCGGCGGTAGTGGAGGAGCCGATGGCGACGATGATCTTGTGCTGGGCTGTCGCCGTGGTCGCCAGGCATGACCAGCATAGCAGCACGAGTAACTGACGCATAACGAGTTGTTTTTGGGTTAGACAATAAAAAGGGGCGGATCAATAGGCCATTTTTTTCTTTTGCTGCTTCTCGAGCTTTCGGAAATATCCCCGGAAGAGGAAATTGTGTTTCAGGGCTTCCATGTCCTGGCTGAAGGCGTCGGTACCTTTTTGGATATTGCCGAGGCTGGTGTTGACGCGGTTGAGCAGGGCTGTGTCTTTGAGCAGGGCGGTTACGGTGCCGCTGCCGTTGGTTACCGTTTCGTGAACGTCTTTTATGGTTGCGTTGAGGCCTTCGGCGGCCGTGCCGGCCTGTGCGCCGGCTTTCCGGAGGTTTTCGAGGGTGATGTTGAGTTTGTTGGAGAAGGCGGTGTCGGCGAGCAGCATTCCAGCGGCGCCTTTTCCTTTTTCACGTCGCTGATGAGGTCCTGCAGGTCGCCGGTGAGGCGGTCGGCGTTGGCGCTGGCCTGACGTATGTGGGAGAGTGCGGAGCGGGTATTGGCGGGCAGGCTGCTGTCGTCGAGCAGGCGCCATAAGGCGGAGCTGCTATTGATCCTCCGGATGGTCTGTTTGAGTCCTTCGGAGATGGTTGCGATGTTCTCGTTGGTTTTCGACAGTGTTTGGAGCATGTCGTCGGTATTGACGACGCGGTGGGTATTCAGCATGGTGCCGTCTTCGGCGACGGGGGCGTTGCCTTTGCCGGGGGTGATATTGATGATCTTGTTGCCGATGAGGCCTTCCGTGCCGATAGCGGCCGACGCATTTGTGCGGATGAATGGCTGCAGGTCGTTGTTGATCAGCATGAGGACCTCGATAGTGGTGTCGTCGATGATCCGGATCGATTTTACCGTGCCTGCCTGGATGCCCGAGAACCGTATATTGTTGCCTTTCATGAGGCCGTTCACTTCGCTAAACCGGGCTTTCAGGCGGTAACTGGAGCCGAACATGTTCTGGTTCTTTCCGATAATGTAGAGGGTTAGTATAAAAAGGAAGAGACCTGACAGTACCAGGAGGCCGAGTTTTGTATTGCTGTTGGTTTGGGTTGCCATAACTGGTCATTTATTCGAAAAATTGTTTTATCTGAGGGTCGGAGGAGTTTCTTAGCGTTTCATAGGTATCTACTGCGTAGCATTTGCCGTTGATTAGAACGGCGACTCTGTCGGAAGTTCTTTTTACGCAGTGCATGTCGTGCGAGATGATGATGGAGGCGGAGTGGTATTTGCGCTGGATATCGACGATCAGGGCGCTGATCTCGCGTCCTGTAACGGGGTCGAGGCCGGTGGTGGGTTCGTCATACAGGATGATGCCAGGTTTCAGGATGAGTGTTCTGGCGAGGGCGATGCGTTTGCGCATACCGCCGGAGAGCTCTTCCGGCATCATGTCGACGGCGTGGGCGAGACCCACGTTGTTGAGCACTTCCATAACGAGATCGTCCATTTCCGTCTGGGACATTTCGATCCAGTGTCTGCGCAGTGGGAATTCCAGGTTGGCGCGGACCGTCATGGAGTCATAAAGGGCGTTGCTTTGAAAGAGAAATCCGACTTTGGCGCGAATCCTGTCCAGCTCGTCGTGGTCCAGGTCGGGGATGTTCTTTCCAAGCACTATTATTTTTCCGCTGTCCGGTCTGAGGAGTCCTATGATGCATTTGATCAGTACGGATTTGCCTACTCCGGATTTTCCGAGGATGACTACGTTCTCTTCCCTGGCGACGGTAAGGTTGAAATCATTGAGTACGATATTGTCGCCGAATCGTTTGGAGACGTGTTCGATCCTGATGACGGGATCGGAGGAGGGGGCGGGGTTTCCGGTGCCGGCGGGTGTTGTGTGAGGGTCTCGTATAGTTGGTTGTGCAGCATGGTGTTAGTTGAGGCCGAGCAGGTCGGTGATCTGAACGACGATCAGGTCGATGATGAAGATGAGGATGGAGGCCATTACTACGGCCGAATTAGCCGCTCTGCCGACGCCTTCGGTGCCCTTGCTGGAATTGTAGCCTTTGTAGCTGCCGATGACGCCGACTGCGAACCCGAAGAAAAATGTTTTGATGAACGCCGGGATGACGTCGCCGAAACTGAAGTTGTCGATAATCTGGCGAAAGAAGAGGTCGATGCTGGTTGTGGAACGGATGTTGACGCCAATAAATGCACCAAACAGGGAGATACCGTCTCCGAGGATGACGAGGACCGGCAGCATGAGGGTCGAGGCGGTGACCCGGGTTACGACCAGGTATTTAAAGGGGTTGGTGCCGCTGACCTCCATGGCGTCGATCTGTTCGGTAACCTTCATGGAACCGAGTTCGGCGCCCATGCTGCTGGCGATCTTTCCTGCGAAGATCAGGGCGGTGATCACCGGACCGACCTCGCGGACGATGGCGATGCCTACCATGACGGGCAGCTGGGATTCGACGCCGTACTGGACGAGGGAGGGGCGGAGCTGCATGGTCAGGACGAGGCCCATGATAAAGCCGGTGAGGCCGACGAGGGGAAAGGAGTTAACGCCGATGTAGTAGCACTGGCGGATGAGTTCTTTTACTTCAAATCTTGGCCTTCCTCCCTGTATGAAATACCGGGAGGTAAAACGGGCGAGGTCTCCTGTTTCTGTCAGGAATTGCCGCATTTTTATCGACTGCTGGTTCATGATGACTGGATCGCCGGCCTCCTTTCTGCCTTATTGATGTTGTCGATGCCTTTCAGGAGGGCGTCTTCGTTGAAGGAGATGCTGTCGATACCTTGTTCGACCAGGAAGCAGGCGAATTCCGGATAGTCGCTGGGCGCCTGGCCGCAGAGGCCGATATGAATGCCGGAGGCTTTTGCAGCGGCGATCATGTATGCGATCATTTTTTTGCCGCTTTATTTTGTTCGCTGAAGAGCGGGGCGACGAGAGAGGAGTCGCGGTCGATGCCCAGGGTCAGCTGGGTCAGGTCGTTGGAGCCTATGGAAAAGCCGTCGAAGAGTGCAGCGAACTCGTCGGCCAGCAGGACGTTGCTGGGTATTTCGGCCATAACATATACTTCCAGGCCGTTGACGTGCTGGGAGAGTCCGTTGGTTTTCATTTCGTCGAGCACTTTTTGGCCTTCTTCGACGGTTCTGCAGAAAGGGATCATGACCTTGACGTTGGTGAGGCCCATATCGTTTCTGACTTTTCGGATGGCTTCGCATTCCAGCCGGAATCCGTCTTTATAGAGCTCATGGTAGTAGCGGGATGCTCCGCGGAAGCCCAGCATCGGGTTTTCCTCTTTCGGTTCGAAGGCCTTGCCGCCGATGAGGTGTGCGTATTCGTTGGTCTTGAAGTCGCTGGTCCGGAGGATGACGTCTTTGGGGTAAAACGCGGCGGCGATAGTTGCGATGCCTTCTGCGAGCCGGTCTACGAAGAAGCGGGTCTTGTCTGTATAACAGTCCGTAAGTTGTCGAATTTCATTTCGGGTGCTTTCGTCTTTCAGTGTGTCGAACATGACGAGCGCCATTGGGTGGATCCGGACGTGGTGGGTGATGATGAACTCCATGCGCAGCAGGCCGACGCCGGCGTTGGGGTAGAAGGACAGTTCGAAGGCTTTGGCGGGGTCCGCCGTGATGAGCATTGGCCGGGTGTGGCCGGGCAGCTGGATCTGGCCGAGGTCGATGTTCTTTTCTTTCCATTCGGCTTTACCCCTGTATACAAATCCTGTCTTCCCTTCGCAGCAGGAGACGGTGATGGGTTGGCCGTCTTTGATATTGGTGGTAGCTGAGCCTGCGCCGACGATGGCTGGGACGCCGAGTTCTCTTGCGACGATGGAGGCGTGACTGGTGCGTCCTCCCTTGTTGGTGACGATGGCGGCCACTTTTTCAGCAGCGGGTCCCAGTCCGGGCTGGTTATATCGGTGACGATGATGTCAGTTTCCTGGAGATCGCCGGCGTTCTGCGGGCTGTCGAAGACCCTTGCCCTGCCGGAAACGATCCGTTCGCCTACGGCCTGACCGGTAGCGAGGCATTCGCCTTTGGTTACGATTGAGTATTCTTTGGCGACGAGGGGTTTTTTCGCGACTGGACGGTTTCTGGCCGGGCCTGAACGATATATAGCTTTTCTGTCGGTCCGTCTTTGGCCCATTCGATATCCATTGGCCGGTTGTAGTGTTCTTCTATCGCAAGTGCCCACTGAGCGAGGAGGATGAGTTCATTGTCGGTGAGGATAAAGGCCCTGCGTTTATCGGCGGGTGTGTCCTGGTTGATCGTGCCGCCGGCGGTGTAAACCATGGTCTTTTCTTTTTCGCCGAGTCGTTTTTGGAGAATGGGGTATTTGCCTTGTTTTAAAGTGGGTTTAAAGACGAGAAACTCGTCGGGAGTGGATTGTCCCCTGGACGATATTCTCGCCAAGTCCCCATACACCGGAGAGGTGGATGACGTTGCGGAAGCCGGATTCCGGTTCGAGCGTAAAGCCGACGCCGGAGCAGGCGAGGTCGGCGCGCACCATGATCTGGATGCCGGCTGAAAGGGCTACGTTTTTGTGCGGGAAACCGTTGTCTTCCCGGTATTTTATGGCCCTGTCTGTGTATAGTGAAGCGAAGCAGCGGTGTACGGCGTTCAGGACTTCTTTTTCGCCGGATATGTTGAGATAAGACTCGTGCTGGCCGGCGAAGCTGGCGTCGGGCAGGTCTTCGGCTGTGGCGCTGCTGCGCACGGCGACGCTGGTTGTGTAGGTAGTGGGATTTGTGGTTGCGGCGAGTTGCCGGTAGGCTATGAGGATGCCTGCTTTCAGGTCTTCGGGCAGGGAGGATTGCAGGATCAGGGTTCGGGCACTGGAGGCCGACGTCTGACAGGTTGGAAAAATCCTTGCGATCAAGGGTTGCCATGATCGATTCGAGCCGGCCGGCAATGTCGTTTGTTTTCAGGAATTGGCGGAAGGCGCCTGCCGTGGTGGCGAAGCCGTCGGGCACGCGAATGCCTTTTTCCGACAGCTGAGTAAACATTTCACCCAAGGAGGCGTTCTTTCCGCCGACCACGGGGATATCTGTTATGCGGATGTCCCTGAACGACTTGATATATTGGTCCATGGGAGTTCTGATTTCCCGGCAAGGTATCGGGTCGTCGGAACTCCCTGTATGAGGTTGGTCAATTCCGTTTATGACAAGGGTCAGGCGATGGCGACCGGTGCCTGTCAGGAAGCGGGGTTAGGGATGTGGAGTGGAACCATGAAGATGTTGCCTTTGCCGTTGAAGATGCCGTTCATCTCTTTCAGTAGGCCATCGTAGTCGAGAGGAAGAGATTTGGGGTCCCTTTTGTAGTAGCCTGCGATCCGGTTGGAGGTGAAGTAGAGCGTTTTGCCGTCGGGGGCGACGGTGGGGTCGTAGATCGAGCTGCCGTCGTTGTTGTGGAGGTGGAGCGGCTGGCCTTTTGTCCAGGTGTTGTCGTGTCTGTAGCTGATGAAGAGGTCGTTGCCGCCGACGAAGATGATATAGCTTTCGTCCGGGGAAATATAGGGGTCGCTGACCTCTTCGTCGCCGTTGAGCAGCAGCGGTTGTGGCTGGCCGTAGTGATCGCCCAGGGGTCTGACGTAGAAGCTTCTGGCTTTGCCTTGCTGGTCTCTGCGGGGGAATAGAAGAACAGGTCGCCCGAACGGCTGACGGTGGGGGCAAAGTTGCCGATGCCGTCGAGGTTGAAGGAATCTTTTATGTACTGAGGTTCGGACCATTGGTCGTTGATCCCATGGTTGCTATACCAGATATGGGGTTGGCGTTGGAATTTGTTGTTGCCTGTTGTGTCGAGGGGCCGGTTGGAGACGAAAAAGATCCTGTTACCATCGGGGGAAAGGAAGGGATCCCAGTCTCCCCAGTGGCCGGAGAAGGAGATGATATGGGGTTTTGACCAGGTGTTGCCGGACCTTTTGGAATAGCAGATCTCCATGGAGATGGTGCCACTGGGCGAAGTAGACGGTGTTGCCGTCGGGTGAGAAGGTGGCGGCGACCTCTTCGAAGGGGAGGAGACTACGCCGGGGGCGAAGATCTGGGGTTTGGAGGAGGTGTCGACGGGGGATTGGGCGAGGGTTGTTAGGGGGAGCGTGAGGACAAGGAGGAATATTAGGATGCGCATGGGGGTGGTATTGTGGTTTTTTGCCAAAATACGGGAAACGGATGGGCGTGGCCGCGGGATTTCAACGGATTGTCGGGTTGGTTCAATGGATGGGCGTCATTATGCGGCAGGGAACACGACGGTTATTCGCGTGCCGGCGTCGTTCTCGAAACGGATATCGCCTTCGAGGTCGCCGGTGAGGCCGCGCATCAGGCTGAGGCCGAGAGATTTTGAGGGGCGGGCGATGTCGACGGCGGGCATTCCGATGCCGTCGTCGGAGATGATGGCGGATATGGATTCGCCTGCGCGCCGGAGTTCGAGCATGATCTTTCCGGTGCGTTTGTTGGGGAAGGCGTATTTGAAGGCGTTGGTGATGGCTTCGTTGATGATGAGGCTGAGGGGGATGGCCTGTGACAGCTTGAGCCGGATGTCGTCTATCGACAGCTGGAGGCGGATATTCGCGGGAGAGCCGAAGCTTTCCGAAAGATAAGATGTGAGCTCCCTGAGGTAGACGGGTGAATCGATGTCTCCGATGTTGTCTGTCTGATAGAGCCGCTGGTGGATCAGGGACATGGCGTATATACGGTGTTCACTGGCTTCTATGGCTGCCAGTGCGTCTTTTTCGAGGAATCTGGCCCGGGACCGCAGGAGACCCATGACGGTGTGGAGGTTGTTCTTGACGCGGTGGTGGACTTCTTTAAGCAGCCATTCTTTTTCTTTCAGTAGGTTTTGCAGGAGTTCGTTCTTTTGCGTGGTCAGGATATTGTATTTTTTCCTCAGGTTGCTCTGTCTGTAGAGGAGGGTGGCTATGATCAGCAGCAGCAGGATGCCGCCGATCGTCACGTTCCCGGCGAGGTTGGCCTGTTTCAGTCTGGATTCCTCGAGCATGGCTTTCTGGTTGAGGAGGCTGATCTCGTTCTCCTTCTTTTCTGTCTCGAACTCTATCTCCAGCTGGGCGATCTGTCTGGTCTTGGCTTCGTCGAGGATGGAGTCCTTCGCTATGTTCTCGTTCATGAGGTCGGCCATGGCTTCCTCGTATTTCTTATCTGACGAGTCGAGGGAAAATCTTAACCTGTAGTTATGGGCTATGCCCGAGAAGCTCTTTAGCGAGGTGACGAGGTCTTTGTCTTTGTTAAGGTAGTAGAGGGCTTTTTCGTGGTCGGCGGTCTCGATGTAGAATTTGGCGATCGAGCTGGTAGTATAGCGTCAGGGTATAGAGATTGATATTGGGATTGCTGGCCTGTCTGATCAGGTAGTCGCAGTAGACGCGGGCCTTGTCGTACTGCCCCATGGCCATATAGATCTTTAGCCAGGTGTGGCTGATGCCGTAGTCTCCGCCTTCGTATCTCATATAGGCGGGTTGTGGGATTTGGCGGGAGATATCCCGAAAAAATCGGGCGGCTTTTTCGGGATCGTTCATGCCGAGATATGCGTCGACGACGTTGGCCGCGAGCAGGTAGACTGTCGAAGTGTCTTTTTCCTGCTGGGCGATCTTCAGGGCATCCTGGAAGTATTGCAGGGCTTTGTCGGCGTCGTTGAGCTTCAGGTAGGTGTATCCGATGTTGTTGTTGATCTGGCATATCAGGCTGACGTTGTCCTGGCTGCTGTTGGTCGCGATCCTTAGTGCGTGCAGCTCGTTCTGGAGCGCGTGCTGGTAGTCACCTTCCTCGTAGTAGATTCGTCCGAGCAGCGCTACGGCTCCCTGCTTGTCGGCATATTCGGCCTGGTCGTAGTATTTCAGGGCGGTCCTGACCTCGGAAAACGCGCTTCGGTTGTCGTTGAGCAGTTGGTGGAGGTCCGCAAGGAATCTGTAGCAGCGGGCGAGGTCGACGAGGCGGTCAGTTTTTTCGTATGCCGCGATTGCCAGCTGCAGGTATTTGATTCGCGTGAGCATTGTCTCGTGGTGGAAGTCCCCGCTATAGAATTCGGACATCTCGTAGTAGGCTTTTCCGAGCAGCGTCTTGTTGGGGGAGTTTTTGAGCAACTCAATGGCCGTGGCGAGCGCGTTCTTTCCGTCCGGAGCGTTGTGTTGGGCCTTGTACAGGCTGGACTGAACGATCAGGCGCTGTTCGTTGAAGAAAGGAAATGGGGATTTCCTGTTGAGCTGTGCGGCTTCTCGCAGGTAGTCGCTCGCCCCGGCGAGTGTTTCTGCCGTGGCAGTTCGCTGGTGGGTGTTGAATGCCGCCAACTGGAGTAGTGCACTGATGCGGTCTTTTACCGGGATTGCCCTGGTTATTTCATGGAGCAGTGAGTCTGCGTCTTTTTGAGTAATATCCTGGGCTGTCCCGGATATTGCCAGGAGGACTATGACGGCGGTTAGTTGTATGGCGGAACGCATTTGCCTGATTCTTATGCTAAAACTATCGATTTTTCGCTAAAATAGTTGATGATCCGGATAATTGGAGTGATCGGACTTTGGGGTGATGGTTTTATTTTAGGGGATGAAAAATCTTTTATTCTTTTTGTTTTTTGGAGTTTTGGCGGGCCGGGCGCAGACGGTGTCGTCGCTTTCTGCGTTGCAGGCCGCCATCGACAAGGCCGCGCCTGGAGCGGTTGTTATTCTGGCCGATGGCGTGTATACGGCTGGTGCCGCTATCACGGTAAGCCGGCAGGGGACGGCGGCCCAGCCCATTGTGATCCGGGCCCAGACTATCGGTGGGGTGGAGATGAAAGGTGAGGCGGGGTTCAGCATTCTTAGCCCAGCGTCTTATATTGTCATCCAGGGATTCAAATTCACGCATCGTGCGTCGCGGGCTGTCATGGCGGCGGGAACGAGTCATTGCCGGTGGACGCATAATCTTTTTCAGACGCCGGGGAATGGTGAGGACCTGCTTTTGAACGGTAGCGATCACGAGGTGGACTATAATAGTTTTGAGCACAAGGATGCGATGGGTCGATTTATTGCGGTTCGCGGCGAGGGGAGGCAGATCGCGCAGCGCCTGCATATCCACCATAACTACTTTTTTGACCAGAAGCCGCAGAAGGGCAATGGGGCGGAGACGCTGCAGTTCGGTCTTAGCGGCTTCAGTCTCTCAAATAGCAACAGTATCGTGGAGTATAATGTGTTCGAGGAGTGTGCGGGGGAGAACGAGCTGATCTCGGTGAAGGCGTCGCAGCTGACGATACGGTATAATACGATCAGGAATTGTCCGGCACAGCTGACTTTGCGGCATGGGAACAGGAGCAGCGTCTACGGCAATTATTTTACCCATACGCCGGGGCTGCGGATCTTCGGGGATGACCATATTATTTTCAGCAATTATTTCGAGAACTGTGATCCCGCGATCATGGTTGGGAACGGGGATGGGGAAGTGGCGGATGGCGCGCAGCTGACGGCGCATGACAGGCCGGATCGGGTGGTGATAGCCTGTAATACGCTGGTGAATAATGTTTCGAATATCGTGCAGATGGGGCGTGTGAATGGCCTTGGTGCGACCTCTGTCAAGATCGCTAACAATATCATCGAGGGCGGGGGGCCGGCGGCTCGTATCGCGGGGCCTTTTACGGGAGGGGTTTGGTCGGGGAATATAATTTTTGCTACCGGTGGCGCCGGGGATATGCCGTCGGGAGGATATGAGAATGTCGATCCGCGGGTGGGGCTTGGTGTTGTGCCGCATGCGCTTGCGGCTGGTGAGGTTGGGTGGGGTGTTACGGTTTTGTAGATTCGCGGCGGGTCCAGACGTAGAGGGGGACGGCGGCCATGAGAAGGATGAACCCGTGGAAGACGGCGGTTGGGCCGGCGCCGATGATCTCCCAGAGGGTGTAGGAGAAGGCGAGGAGGCCGAGGATGGCGACGGTGGGTTTGGCCTTTTTTGGCAGGGAGGTTTGGAGGATCACGTAGGCTGCGGTGGTGAAGAGGTAGGGGACGAGCATGGCGAAGACGGAGAGGAGGAGAAGGAAGCGGAACTGTTCGACGAGGGCGCTGGTGTAGTTCATGCCGATGAGGATGGAGACGATGGTGCTGTTGACGAGGAGTCCGATGTAGGGGACGCCGCGGCTATTGGTGCGGGTGAACAGACGGGGGAAGAGGCCGTCGCGGGCGATGGCGTAGGGCATCTGGCTCTGGACCAGGGTCCAGCCGTTGAGTGCGCCGAAAGCGGCGATGGCGATGCCGGCGCTAACCCAGTAGCGGGAGCCGCGGCCGAAGATGGTGGAGGCGGCGTCGGCGAATGGGGTAGGAGAATGTTGTAATTGGGCGGAGGGGATAAGGCCCATCACGGTGATACTGCTCAGGATGTATACGGCGGTTGCGATCAGCAGTCCCAGCAGGGTGGCGCGGGGGATGGTGCGGGCGGGGTCGGCGACGCTGCCGGAGGGGACGGTGGCGGATTCGATACCGACAAAGGAGAACATCGTCATCGCTGCGGTGGTGGTGATGGCGCCGAGGGTCGTATCGTGGGTGCCGTTGAAGGGGTGAAAGTTATTTGCGTGGATGAAAAATAACCCGGCGACCGAGATGATGGCAAGAGGAAGTAGTTTGAGGATCGTCGTGATCAGTTGCAGCTTTCCGGAGAGCGCGACGCCGCGGGTATTGATGGCGGTCAGCAGCCACACGGTACCCAGACCTGTAGCCGCGGCTGCGGTGGGATTGGCTGACAGGGCGGGAATGAAGGTGCTCATAGCGCTGACGAATGAAATAGTAATCGCGGCATTGGCGCAGGATGTGGCCAGATAGTATCCCCAGCCCGCGAGGAAGGCGGGGAATTCTCCGAGGCCGTGGCGGGTATAGGCATAGGGGCCGCCGGTGGCGTTTGGCAGTAGTTTGCTGAGGTTGCTGAAGACCTTTGCCAGCAGGAATGAGCCGATGGCGGAGAAGAGCCAGCCGAGGAGGCTGACGCTACCGAAGGCGGCCAGGGCCGCGGGCATCAGGAAAACGCCTGCGCCGATCATATTTCCTACGACGAGCGAGGTGGCGGTCCAGAGACCGAGCTTTTTGGTTTCGGGTGCTGTCATGGTTTGGGGTTTTCTTTTGGGTAGTTTTCCATCCGGAGAGGTCCGAAGATAGCAAAAAACCCCCGGTATACCGGGGCCTGCTATGCCGGCCGGTTTTGTGTACCGTCCGGCTGAATAAAGGTCAAAGTCCCGACACGTTGAAATGGGTGTAGGTGGTAAAACCAAGGAAGGTGTTGTCGTTGGGTACGCCGAGCGGGTCCTGCAGCTGGCGCAGGTTGGCCAGATTCGCGGACTTGTAGTAGTTGTATGCGACCTCGACGCCGGGGAAGACGTTGCTGGATAGGGAACAGGGCTGGCAGGAGCAACTGGTGCAGGTGACTCCGCCGCTGAAGGCTTTCCACTGGTAGTCGTAGCCGGCGCTGAGGCGGTTGCTGAGGGCGGTCCAGATGCTGTTGTCGCCCTGGAGACGGGCGAGCTCTGCTGCGTAGGAGAAGGCGGTGAGGGAGTACTGGAAATGTACGCAGTCCTGGCGGTCGCAGTATTCCGGGATGGTTCCGTTGGACTGATTGATGATGACAGGCAGGTACTGCATGATCATATTGTAGCCGTTCTGGTAGACGGTGGTGCTGTTGAGGAAGATGCCGATGGCCATTTTTGCGTATCCGGCGGAGGCGTTCCAGTTGTTGTTATAGACTGGGGTGTTGTTGATGTAATTGTTCTTGACGGTATTGAGGAAGTTGCTGAACTGGTTGATATCGGCGGACGACCATCCGGATCCGACGCCGTTGACCTGGTAGTAGCGGATGATCTCTGCTGCGGCTACGAAGCTGGGTGTGGTCCAGGAGGCTTCGAGGTCGGGCTGGTTGGGGTTGGTCGAAGCGTCGAGAAGGGCATAGTTCTGAAAGGTGTATGACCAGCCGTTGAGTATGCCGATGGCCTGGCTGGCGTATGTCTGGTTGCCTGTCTTGGTCCAGCGGAGGGCGAGGGCATAGACCAGCTCGGCGTCCTTGCGAATCTGGCTTTTGGACGGAGAGGTGGCGCCATTGGAGCCTACTACGACGGTGGAATAGAAACTGGTGGGAATGGGGTGGTTGGGGTCGTTGATCCAGTCGAGGACTTTCTGATAGGAGGCTGAACGGGTGGGGTCACCGCCGTTGACCTGGCTGCCTACGAGGTCGAGGCTGGCCTGGGTATTCAGGATGGCGGGGTGGACAAAGGAGGTGATCTGTGCGGCGAGTGAACCTGCTGTCGCGTTGGCGCCGGGTGCGGTGGGATTGGAAGACGAAAGACCGGTCCGGGTGCAACGGAGCAGCAGTAGGGTGGAAAGGATGAGGCCGGTGAGCAGTAGTACAGAGGTGCGAAGTTTTTTCATGTGAAAGCAATTGAGGATTTAAAAAAGGTTTACCTGATCAAGGTAATGGATTTGCCACTGCACGGGTGTGCCAGACGGGCGAATTTATTTACGCAAACGTTTACGAGTAGTTTAAACGTAGTGGCGGTAAGTGGTTTCCCCCGGGGCGGGATGGTGATGATCTCTCCTTGGCTCAGCAGCTGTCGGATGGTGATGCTGTCGATAATTAATTGGAGTGCTGTCTTTGGTAGGTTTTGGGGTGGTTTTTGGAATGTGATATAGGTCACGCAATCACCCCGGGATTCCGCTGTTACTTTGTGGTATCAAAAAACACAAATATGAAACAGCAGAAATTTGATATCGTAGTTGCTCAGAGCAATATCGATTGGGTGGGCCGGAAAGTAACAGGTGCACATAACGGAACGATCGCACTTAAAGATGGTGAGCTTACTTTGACGGATGGTCGATGCTGACGGCCGGGAAGTTTACGATCGACACGACTTCCATCAGGATACTCGACGTTACCGACCCTGCGACCAATGCGCAGTTTGCCGGGCACCTGGCTTCGGATGATTTCTTTTCGTCTGAAAAGTATCCGGAGGCCATTTTTGAGATCAAAGAAGTACTTAAGAACCATGTAGAGGGAGTACTGACGATCAAGGGGATCGCGAAACCGGTTGGTTTTGATGCCAGCGTGAGCGTCGAAGGAGATGTGCTGAAGGCAACCGGGAAGATCGTGATCGACCGTACGGACTATGAGATGAAGTTCCGCAGCGGGAATTTCTTTAAGGATCTTGGAGACACGCTGATCTACAATGATTTTAATCTGGATGTCACTGTAACTGCAAAGGCTGTCGCATAGCCTTTGCTTAAAAGACAATTTTATGCCAATCGTCACGATCGAGCTGACCCGCGAGGGGGTCACGCGGGAACAGAAGCAGCAGTTGATAAAAGGGGCGACCGATCTTATCAGCAGTGTATTGAACAAGGAGCCTAACCTTACGCATGTGATCATCGACGAGGTCGATCTGGACAACTGGGGAGTAGCCGGAGAACAAGTGTCCGTATTGCGGGAAAAAGGGATCACGGCAGATAAAAAATAAGTATATGAAAAAGCAAACTATTATAGTGACCGGGGCTTCGTCCGGTATTGGAAAGGCGGTAGCGAAGTATTTTCTGGACAGGGGTGACAATGTGGTGATCAACTCAACTACTGTTGGGAAGTTGGAACAGGCCTATGCCGAACTGGGCGGCGGGCCGCAACTGGCGATGGTGGCCGGTGATGTGAGTCGTCGTGAGACGGGGGAGAAACTGGTTGCAGTGGCGTTGGACCGGTTCGGTTCCGCCGATGTGCTGGTGAACAATGCCGGTATTTTTGAGACGAGGCCATTTTTGGAAGTCGATGAGGCGTATCTCGACCGGTTCCTGAATACGAATTTGAAAGGGACGTTCTTTACGACCCAGGCGGTGATACCGCAAATGCTAAAGCAGCAGGGAGGCGTGGTGATCAATATTGGGACGCCCAATGTCTATCATGCGCTGGGCGGTGCGCCGTCGAGCGCGCCGATCTCGAGCAAGGGGGCGGTCCATGCGCTGACCCTGCAGCTGGCTGCGGAGTTTGGGGAACAAAATATTCGGGTGAATACGGTGGCGCCGGGTGTGATCCGAACGCCGATGCATGGGGATCATAGTGATAAGATGGCGGGGCTGCACCTGCAAAGAAGGGTGGGCGAGGTCGAAGACATCGCTGAGATGGTTTATACGATCGCAAAAAGTAAATTCATCAACGGTGCTATTGTCAACGTAGATGGGGGCATGGGCGCCGGTCATAACCTCAATTAAAATGAAGGCTCTATTATTAATTACCCTGATGTCCTCCCTGTGGATGGGCATCAGGGCCCAAAACAAAACAGTTATGGAAACGCAACAACAGGATTCGCTGGCTATTTCACAGGTATTGGAGAACGAATATCTTCCAGGGATCTATGTGGGTGATGTGGTGAAGCTTCGCAAGATCTATCATCCCGGCACGCTGCTGTTCGGAGACGTGAAGGGGCAGCCCTATGCCAAGACGCTGGACCAGTATCTGGATGGGGTGGAGCATCGTCAGAGCGTCAAAGATTCCGGAAAGCCCTTTAAGGGGGAAATACTGGATATCCGTGTAGTCAATTCGATTGCGGTGGTGGCGCTCAGGGTGAAGATGTATGATTTCAACTATGAGGAGTTCCTTTCCTTCCACAAGATCGACGGAAAATGGCTGATCGTGAACAAGATGATCAGCGATGTCAGCGAATAAAACTGTCGTTATGAACACCTCAAAGGTATGGTATATTACCGGGCCCTCCCAGGGACTGGGCTTGACGCTGGTAAAGAAATTGCTCGCCGCGGGTTATCGCGTGGCAGCCACTTCCCGGAATGCGCAGATGCTGAAGAATGCGGTCGGTCTGGTAGACAGCGAGCGGTGGTTGCCGCTCAGCGTTGACCCTGGCAACGGCGACTGTATCGAAGAGTCGGTCCGGCAGACCGTCGAGGCGTTTGGGCGGATAGACGTGGTCGTGAACAATGCAGGGCATGGAATGGCGGGTAAGCTGGAGGAGACCGAAGACCAGAAGATCAGGGATATTATCGACGTCAATCTGGTCGCGGCCATTGCTGTGGTCAAGGCCGTTTTGCCTGTTCTGCGAAAGCAGGGAGAGGGATACATTATCAATATCGGTGGTGTGGCCGGATTTGTGGGTGCGCCGGGGTGGCCTGTTTATTCGGCCACGAAGGCGGCGCTGGCTGCCTTTTCGGAGGTACTTGCGCTGGATGTGGCGGAGTCTGGTATCCGTGTTACCTATCTGGCTATGAACGGGCGGCAGACCGGTGATCCGGAGAAGGCCGCTGAAATTTTCGTCGCTCTTGCGCAGAGGGCTGATCCGCCTCTGCATTTGTTCCTGGGTGCCGATGCGTATAGCCGTGCTTCGAAGAAGCTGGCTGAGATGTCGGCCGAGCTGGAGAAATGGAAGGAGTTGACGATCGGTGCAGATCTTGACGCCCCGTTGGGGTCTCTTGCAGATTTTTCATCCTAACAATCTATAAAAAAATGGAAACGATGACAGACAAATTGCTGTACACAGCAAAGACGCACACGACTGGTGGCCGGGAGCATGGCGTAGCCCGCAGCTCGGACGGTCATCTGGATCTCAGGCTTTCGACGCCGGGGACGGATGGTACGGGAACCAATCCCGAGCAGCTGTTTGCGGCCGGCTGGTCCGCCTGTTTCGAGGGAGCGATGCAGATCGAGGCCCGGAAGAGACGGGTCACGCTTTCGCCTGATACGGCGATCGATGCAGAGGTGGACCTGCGTTTTGGTCCTTCCGGTTATTCGCTTGCGGCGCGGCTCAACATCAGTATACCGGGGGTTGACCGGGAGACTGCGATGGCGCTGGTAAAGGCGGGCGAGGAGACCTGTCCTTATTCGAAGGCGATAAAGGGGAATGTGGAGGTGGAGATAAATCTTTTATGAGTTGAGTTTTTGGCCGGCCTGGTTGACGGAGGAAATTGGCGTATTTTAGCGGGTATGAATGTAATTCGGCTACGGGTAGTAGCGTCTTTTTTGCCGCGACGGATGCGGTGACTATTGTTGTGGAGCCGGCTGATGGAACTGTTCTTGCATATCGGCCGGGACAGTTTCTTACCTTTTTGTTTGTGTTTAATGGCCGTGAGGTTCGGCGGTCTTATTCCTTTTCTTCGACGCCGGGTATCGACCGGCTGCCGTCGGTGACTGTCCAGCGGGTGCCGAACGGGGAGGTGTCGCGTTATCTGATCGATCATTTGAAAGTGGGGGATGTGGTTGAATGTCTGCCTCCGTCGGGGAAGTTTGTTCTGGAAGATGGGAAGGAGCGGACGCAAGTGTTTGTGGCGGCGGGCAGCGGGATGACGCCGGTGTTTAGTCTGATCCAGGAGGCGTTGTATAAGCGTTCGGAGGAGAACGTGGTGCTGATCACGCAGAACCGGGATTGGGATAGTATACTTTTTAGGGATAGGCTGCGGGATATGGCGGGGGAGTTGCCGGGGCGGTTCAGGTGGATGAGTTTGTTGAGTGGGTCGGGTTCGGGGTCGGGGGCTTCGGGTTTGGAGGGAAGGGTTGCGCGGCTCAATAATGCGTTGCTGACGGAGTTGCTGGATTCGATGAAGATCTGGGGTGAGGATCGTGGAAGGCGGAGGCCGTTCTTTTATCTGTGCGGGCCGCCGGGGTTCATGCGGATGGCCGTTTTTACGCTGCGATTGCTGGGGGTTGCGGATCGGGATATAAAGCGGGAGAATTTTGTGGTGGAGTATGTTCCGCCGCCGCCGGTGCTGGCTGATACGAGTCCGAGGGCGGTGGTGTTGCGTGTGGAGGGGGCCGATGTCCAGTTTGCCACGCACTGGCCGTCGACCATTCTGCAGTCGGCGCTTGATAAGGGTATCGCGCTTCCGTATAGCTGTAAGGGGGAAGGTGCGGGACTTGTGCGGCGCGCTGTGTCAGCGGGAGGGTTAGGATGACGATTAACGAGGTTTTGTCCGAAAAGGATCTGGCGGAGGGGTTGGTGCTGACTTGTGTGGGGTATGCAGAGACCGATGTGGAGTTGGTGCTGGAGTAAGTGAGGCCCGCGGAAATGCGGGCCTTGTTAGCTGTTGGCCGGTAAGGAATTGGTGATGACCGTGTCAGTTGCTGACTTCGCCGTAGATGCGTTTACTGAGCGCGACGTGTTCGTTGAAGGCGAACAAGGCGATTGTTGCGAGATGTTGTGTTTCTCTTTCTTCCGGAGATGTTTTGCCCCTTGCATCCTTCAGGTAGGTTTTGGCGAGGTCGCGGAGGAATTCGTGATTGGTCAGCTGGGCGTGCATATAGAGCTGGTCGAATTCGTTGCCGGATGCGGCTCTCAGCCGATCGATCAGGGCCTTGCCTTCTTCAGAGATGGGGGAGCTATGGTGCCTGCGTCAGTCAGGACGTTGACTACGGCGATGGCCTCTTCCAGTTCGAAGCCGGCGAATTCCTTTGCGTTGTTTTGGGTCGCTTTTTCGACGGCCAGTTGGCTGGCCTGAATGGAGAGCTGGGCGCGCGGCATTACGCCGTTGCGGAAGTTCTCTTCGGTGAGGCCGGAAGTGGCCGCAGTTGTTGGAGAAAGAATGGTGCTCATAATGTTGTTTTTTTTGATATAGCAAAGCTATGGAAGCGGCGGGCGCTGGTCAATGTTCAGGGGATGGCAAATGATGTCGGCGTCATGGGTGGGTGTGATATCCGGTATTTTTCGCTTAACTTGTAGGGATGCAAACCAGCGGAATTAAGCCGGGAGGCCGGATCAACAGAGTTGTAAAAAATCTGAAGCTCGGGATGGCCCTGGCCTGGCACGCTTCGCCGAGGCTGCTGATCAGGTATACGTTGCTTGGGATGTTCAATGCCGTTATGCCGCCGATAAGCGTGTATTTGAGCGCTCAGCTTGTCAACAAGATAGCGGACGCGCGGCTGCACGCCACTTCTTTCCAGGATATACTTCCAATTATTATAGGACTATGGGTCACGATCGTCGTGCAGCGGTCGGCAGGTGCGTATATAGGTTACGGTCGCAACTTGTATGTGCGACGGGTCGAGCTGGAGGCGGAGCGTCGAGCTGCTGGCCAAGGCGGCGAAGGTCGATATGGGGCATTTTGACAACTCGGACTGGTATGACCGGCTTGCGCGTGCGAAGAGGGATGTTTCGTGGCGGCCGGGAGACCTTACCTGGTCGGTCCTGGGGCTGTCGGGTAATATCGTGACGATCGTCCTGATGGCGGGTCTGCTGGCGAGTCTTCACTATCTGCTGGTTGTTTTTGCGCTATCGGCCAGCCTGTTCTCTCTGATCATCGAGAGCCGGGTCACGTCCAAACTCTACAAATACTTTTATAAGGAGACGCCTGAGGAGCGGGAGCGGCAGTATATCGGCGATATGTTCACGCAGTCGCGGACGATCAAGGAGATCCGGGCGTTTGTACTCGGAGACTATCTGCTGGGGCGGCATCGCAAACTGTCGGAGGATCTTTTCCGGCAGCGGGAGCTGATGTATCGCAGCGGAACGCGTATTTCCGTACTGAGCGGGATCGTAGCGGGGACGGTGCTGGGGCTGGCCTATGTATTCGTTGCCTACCGGGGAGCAGCAGGACTGATCGATCCGGGCGGGGTAGTGCTGGTGATCGGGGCGTTCACCGCGGTGTCGGGGACGCTGGGGCAGATCACGAGCACTTTTGTGGCGGTGGACCAGCATACTACATTTTTAGATGACTATTTTTCCTTTCTTGCGATAGGGCCGTTGCTGCCTGTTCCGGAGAAGCCGAAGGTCGTTCCTCCGGGAACGATCGACAGCATCGTGTTCGACCATGTCGGTTTTTCCTATCCGGGGGGAACCGGGTCGGCAGTTCGGGACCTTAGTCTTACTATTCGGAAGGGCGAGCTGATCGCGCTGGTGGGGGAGAATGGGGCGGGCAAGAGTACGCTGGTTAAGCTGTTACTCCGATTTTATGACGCACAGGCGGGGGCTATCCGGGTCGGTGGAGTGGATGTGAAAGATATGGACCCGGAGGAACTGCGTAGTCGTATCGGGGTGCTTTTCCAGGACTATGCGACCTATGAATTATCTGTAAAGGAAAATATTGTGATGGGCTGGCCGTATGGGGATGTGGAAGAGGGGCGGATCGCCAAGGCGCTGAAGGATTCGCGCAGCGAGTGGCTGATCCGGAAGATGCCGAAAGGCCTGGATTCAAAAGTAGGCAGGCTGTTTGAAGGTGGTCATGATCTGTCGGGAGGGGAGTGGCAGCGGCTGGCGCTGGCGCGTATCATGTACCGGGATGCCGATATCTGGATCCTCGACGAGCCTACGTCGGCTCTCGATCCCGAGGCCGAGGCTGCGATATTTGCGGAGTTAAAAGAGAATCTCAAGGGGCGGATCGGGATCGTGATCTCGCACCGGTTCTCGACCGTTCGGATAGCGGATAGGATAGCGGTGATCAACGATGGGCAGGTCTCCGAGATTGGGAGTCATGAAGAGCTGCTGGAGGCGGGGAATCGATATGCGGAGCTGTTCGAGCTGCAGGCGGCGGGGTACCGGTGAGTTGCGGTTGACACGGACAGGATTGCTGCTGTTCGCGGAGTGCGAAGGCTCCTGTGACGGCGATGATGATGGCGACAGAGGAGAGGATAAGTTTGAGTCGTTTCATGCCAAAAAAATACAGAAATTCACCGCAGCGATGCTACAGTGAAAAAAGAGCCCTCGTGGGGCTCTTATATCGGGTGTCCTTTGGGGTTATCTTCCGTTGGAGCGAAGGATGGTCATTTCTTTTTTGTCCGAGTCGTCATAGGTCTTTTTGACGATGTAGTGCCACTGTTTGTCCGATACGTCTACGAAGAAGATCTCTCCGGTCTTTCTATTTTTTACGTTATCCTGAAATTCTTTGGGCATCATTTCTTCGCCGAAGAACCAGCCGGTATCGCCGTGGGTGGTGTTACCGTCCATGGTATACTGATCGGAGAGCTGGTCCCGGGGGGTACCGGAGTTGGCTTTTTGTACGATCAGTTTCTTCAGGCTGTCGATCTGGGTGTTGGACAGGGTAGAGCCGTCGAGGAAGATATAGCTTGCGCGGTAGGCCAGGGTCTCTGTTGCGTCGAGGACCTTATAGGTGACGTATCCGACGGAGAAGACGTCGCCCTTGTTCTGGCGGAGGAGGCGTTTGCCGATGACTGTCGTGTCTTTGCCGGAGGATACGTTGAAGATAATGGGTTTGAGGGCGGGATTGGCGGCGATATATTGTTGCGCCTGATCCATGGTTGTAATCTTCTGAAATTTTTCGTAAACCGTCTGTTGTGCGAATACGGATGCCGAGAACAGCAGTAACAGGCCTGTGAGACAATGTTTCATTTTATTACGCTTTTGCTTTTGTGAAGGTAGTAAATACTGTGATGGTTCGATCATTTTAGTGGGGGTAGCCGTTGGCATGGAGACCAGGCGGTATTCGGGGAGGGGTATAGGTTCGGGTTCGGGGCTGCCCGGGTACTGGTAGAGGACGGTGTACTGGTGCGTTTCCGGATGGTAGACTACGATTGTTGCGGAGCCCGCGGGTTTGTGGGTAGTATCCAGTACGATGACCTGCTGACCGGGTGAAAATTTCATACCCCTGAAGATACAAAATCGAAGGGATTTTTTCTTTTTGAGGCGAGTTGTTAATTAAAATTAACAATGGGATCGGGGTCCTTATTGCCTATGCTTTTCGTCGGCCTGCCTGCCCTCACGTGGCGGCCAGGTGCAGTGCCACCGCCCGGGCGGCGGACTCGGTGCGGGAGCAGCGGCTGAGTGCCAGGTATTGCGGCGTTACCAATTACTATGGCTATGTTTCACCAGCTATTCCGGCCTTAACCGGAAGCCAGTCGCAGGCGATTGTCGGATATTCGGTCATTCGTCTCCGTAAGCTGGCGGTCTATCCGTATGGCGGGCTCTCCGGGGATCAGGAATAGGGCGTTGGGTTTTGTTGCGGGGGTGAAGGTGCTTTGATCGATTAGCCGGTGTGCCTATATTTGCCGAATGCCATCAAAAAGTCTTCTAGAAAGTCCACGAGCAAGGCGGTTACCGCAAGGATTGCTGTGGCGGGCTCCGCGGTTAAGCCGGTAGCTGGTCATTTTTCCAAAGTGAAAGTCGAAGTGGGGAAGTCCCGCGGGGCCGGGGCAAAGCCGGGTTTGGCCGGGGGTGCGGATGCTGTGGCTTCTGGCGGCCGGGAATCGGAGGCGGTTCACGGGAAGGCTATTGGTCCGGCTGAAGCAGGGGGTGAGTATGGCGGTTGTCGGGGAGAAAGCTAAGACAAGGTCATTGAAACTGGTCTCTTCGCAGGAGATTGGGACCGGTGTGTTGAAGGGGCTGGAAAAAGCCGATGGGGTGGTATTCGAAAGACTGGGGGTTGTGGTTATCAACGAGGGGGCGGCGGAGAAGGTGAAGAGGTTGCTGACGCTGCGGGATAGTCCTTTTGTTTCTGCTGAGCCCGAGCGATATTTATATAAGCAGGCCCGGTCTTTGAAGAACAGTGCGGCTGCGACCTGGGGATCCAGGCGATCAATGTGCGGAACAGCCGCTATACGGGAAAGGGTGTGAAGATGGCGGTGCTCGATACGGGTTTTGATTTTACGCATCCGGATTTCGCGGGAAGGGTGATCCATCGCAAGTCTTTTGTAGGCAGACAGGCCAAGGACCGGGAGGGGCATGGTACTTTTTGTGTTGGGATCGCGGGTGGGGGAAGGAAGGGTAAGGCGGGTCCCCGTTACGGTGTGGCTTCGGGGGCGCGGTTGTTTGTGGGCAAGATCCTGGATGATGCCGGCGAGGGCTCGGATGCGACGGCGCTGGCGGGTATCGAATGGGCATTGGAGAAGGGGTGTCAGGTGATTTCCATGTCTTTTGGCGCGGCTGTGACGCCGGGGGAGGGGTATTCCGAGATATTTGAAGACGTGGCCAGGACGGCTATGGCCAATAACTGTCTGCTGATAGCGGCCACGGGGAATGAGAGCGACCGTGAGGAAGGCATTGTAGGCCTGATCAACCATCCGGCGAACTGTCCTTCCGTGCTGGCTGTGGCGGCGCTGACGGAGTCCCTGAAGGTGGCTAATTATTCCTGTGCTGGGGTGAAGAAGCTGTCGGGTAAGAGTGTGGGAGGGCGTGGAGCTAGTGGTGGTTTGGGGGAGGTGAATATAGCGGCGCCGGGGGATAATATTATGAGCGCCAGCATGGGTGGAGGGCATGATGAGGAGTCGGGAACTTCGATGGCAACACCATTCGTTGCCGGGGTCGTTGCGTTGTTGTGGGAACAGTTTCCGAAGGCCGGCGCAGGTGAGATATGGGAAAAACTGATCAAAGGAGTGGAGCCGATCGGGCAGCCGAAGGTGGATGTTGGGGCGGGATTGGTGTTTGTGAGGTGAGCGGCACTGGGTCTGGCGGGAGAGCAGGGGAATTTGTATATTTGTTGCATGGATTTTATAGCCAGAGTAGAGGATAACCAGAAGCCGAATATCCAGGAGATTGCGCAGTCTCTGGTGAAGATGGGTATTCGGGTTAAAAGGATCATGCGGATCACGGGGACGATCTCCGGGTCGAGCGGGTCGTTGTCTCTGGCTGAGCTGAAGATCAAGGGGATCAAGTCTGTCGAGCAAAACCGACGCGTTAAGACGCACTAATTACCATGTCAGATACTTTCTTTGAACGATCTGCGCTACGTCGTATGGGCGCATATTTGAGCTAGCTGCCCGGATAATTTCTCTGATTTTTAATTGGTTATTTGCACCGGTGGTGGGGCGAGGGACGCCGATCATGGAAAGGAGTTGTTTTTTTGAAAAAGTATTTAGACATTTGTCTAAATATCTAAATAATGACGTTGAACCTGGTCTTCAAGGCGCTGAACGATCAAACGCGGAGGGAAATACTGGAGTTGCTTCGAAAGAAGGAGATGACGGCGGGGGAGATCGCTGAACGATTCAGCATCAGCGGGCCGAGCATATCGCATCATCTCGAGCTATTGAAGCGGGCGGGGCTGATCGAAGCGGAGAAGCAGGGACAGTATATCATCTATAGCCTGAACACGACTGTTCTGGACGATATGATAAAATGGGCCATGCAGCTGGGGGCGTCTTCGGGGAAAAAATGAATTTCAATTTTTAGTATATGAAACAGAGAACTATTCTTCTTCAGTCGGTCCTGGCTCTCGCGCCGCTGATCTATCTGGGGATCATCTGGAACAGCCTGCCCGACCGGGTGCCGATACATTTTAATGCACAAATGGTGGCTAATGACTATGGCAGCAAGTGGAGCGTTGCGGCTATGTTGTTCTTTTTGCGGTATTGGCTGTGGGGATCTCCCTGCTGGTACTGAACACTGATAAGATCGATCCGAAACGACGGGGCAAGCCGCTGGGTAAAGTAATGGTGGTGGTGTCGTGGGCGGCTAACGTAGTTATGACGGGGGCGGGGATATTTACGGTTTATACCATCGCGAACTATCGCGAAGGGCACAACGATCATTTTTCGAAGATTGTGCTGGCGCTGGTCTGCCTGTTATTTGCGGTGCTTGGCAATTATATGAACAATGTCAAACCTAATTTCTTTTTTGGCATTCGCACGCCTTGGACGCTGTCGGATGACGACAACTGGCGCAAGACCCATCGTTTGGGGTCAAGGCTGTGGTTCTACGGTGGGATCATAATGCTTGCACTGACCTTGTTCCTCCCTGAAGTCAGTGCAAGCCTTGTTCTGCCTGTGGGTGGCCTTTTCCTCGCGATCGTGCCCATCGTCTATTCTTACGGGCTGTTTCGCGACAAGCAAAGGATCCAGCCTTAGAAAATATACCTCAAACCGAATTGCATCTGCCAGCGGCTGGGCAGCTCCGGACTGCTGATAAATGTGCTTTTTTGGGCCGGGTCGAATGTATACCGCGGACTATTATTGTGGTAGTCGACGGTCAGCGGCTGAAAATAGCTGGCCGTGGACGCGTACTTACGGACGCCCCAGTTGCTGTTGATGAGGTTGCCGAGATTGACGATATCGAAGCTCAACTGGATCGTATGGTAGGTTGTCTTGCTGATCCTGATCTTATAGTCCTGCAGGATACGCATGTCGATCTGGCTGAACCGAGGGGTCACGCCGCCGTTCTTTTCCGTATACTGTCCCCGGTGGCTGCTGAGGTATTTGTCCTGCTGGATGAAGGCCCTGAATGCGGCCTGTTGTGCGGCACCGGACTGGAAAACGCCGTTGGCGTCGGTAAAGCCCGTGAAGGTCATGGCATTTATTTCCGCGTCCGTAGGAACGTAGAGCAGGTCGTTGAGCGTGGAGCCGTCGTTGTTGAGGTCACCGTTATAGGTATACGAGAAGCGGTTGCCCGAGGTCCAGGAGCCGAAGAGGGAGATGGTCGTTCCCCATTCTTTGTGTTCTCCGTAGACGAAGCGTTTGGTGCCGGCTACGAGGAAACGATGGGTGTTGCCGTAGAGGCTGTTGGAGACGACGGCCTTGTTGGCGTTGCCTACGACCTGGTTGCGGTCGAAGGCGTCGCTGGAGATCTCGGCGGATACCGAACTTGCCTCTTTGGACACCAGGTAGTTGTATCCGAACATGGCGTAAAATCCTTTGGGGAAGGTATGCTGCGCCTGGAAGGTGGCATTGAAGCTGTGGCCGAGGTTGGTGTTGGTGAAGACATAGGCCGAGGCGGCGCCCTTGTCATTTGTATTGTAAACGGCGCGATTGTCGCCGGTGCCCGAACTGAGGGTGCCCGAGGGCGTCCCGAGCTGATAGTTTCTAACCATCATTGCATGGACGTCTTTTGTATAGGCCAGGTCGACGGTGAAAAGCGTTCCCCAGGGAGAGCGTAGGTCCGTGCCGATATTGCTGCGCCAGACCTGCGGCCATTTGAAGTCCCGTGCTGTGACACAATAGAAGCTTGACAGCGGGTTGCCGATCTGGTTGCCGACCCAGACAAATGGGAAGCGGCCCGTGAAGAGACCCGATCCGCCGCGGATGATCAGCGTTTTGTCTCCATTGACGTCATAGTTGAAGCCGACCCTTGGCGAGAACAGCGGTGTTGCCTTGGGAAAACGGGTATTGTCGAGATCCTTGCCGACGCCGTTGGTAACCGACTTGCCATTCTCGTCGTATAGTTGCAGCGGATCGTTGTTGGCGACGGTGGGGCTGCCGGTGAGATAGGATCCTTTGTATGTCCCGTCGGGATTTTGGTTGGGGGTCTTGTAACTGGCGTTGTAGTATTGCGGAATATCCATCCTCAGTCCATAGGTCAGGCGGAAACGGTTGGAGATCTGCCATTCGTCCTGTATATACGTGCCGATCTGCCCCACAGTGAGGTAGTACCATGTGTACTGTCCCGCTTTTGCGACGTTGCGGGCAAAATTGACGTCGACGTCGAGGGGGTAGGCTCCGAACACGTAGGCGCCGCTCACGGGTACGCTGTCCTTAAAGGTCTGGATATCGGCGTCGGAGAAAATGGCCGGTCCATAGCCGGTCAGGTTGAAGGAGTTGGCGAATTTGAACGATTCGAAGGAGGCTCCCAGTGGTCAGGGTATGTTTGTTGAGGAATATGTTGAAGTTATCTGTCGCCTGGAAGGCGTCCTGGTTGAGGACGTTGTTGATGGAGAAGGGCTCTTCGCCGGCTATGATATAGCGAAGACCGTTCTTGTCGATGTTGACGACGGGGAAGGGGGCGGAGAAGGGTTCGCGGTGGTCGCGGAAAGAGGTGTAGACCAGGCGGAGCTTGTTGGCGAATTTGCTGTTGAAATTCGATTTGAGTTCGAGGTTGAAGGACTCTAGTTTGTTGACCATTTTATAGCCGGAGTTGCGGAACTGCAGCGTATAATAATCGGGGCCGCGGCGACCGATGGCGCTGGGGTGGGCGGGTTTGTCGAGGCTTGCGTCGAGGCCATTGTATATAAAGGTCAGCTTGTGGACGTTGTTGATGTTCCAGTCCAGCTTGGCCAGCCACTTATAGTTCTTCTGGTTAAACGTAAATCCCTGATAGGGGCCTGGGTCGTAGTTGAATTTGCTTTTGAGGATGGAGCTGACCGCGTCGAGATCGGACTGGAGGACGCGGGAGGTGTTGGATTGGCCGATATTGCTGGCGTTCTGGGCAACATAGCTGGTGGCCTGGTCCTTGCGCTGTTCGGTCTCGAAGTTGACGAAGTAGAAGAGTTTGTCCTTGATGAGCGGTCCGCCGAAGGCGAAGCCTGTCTGCAGGTGATTGAGGGATGGCACAACCAGCTTGCTATGCGAAACGCTGCTGCCGGTGAGGTCCTGGTTGCGGTAAAATCCGAATATCGTCCCATAAAATTTATTGGTCCCCGATTTTGTAACGGTGTTGACACCAGCGCCGGTGAAGCCAGCCTGCGTCACGTCATAGGGGGCGATATTGACCTGGATCTGGTCGATGGCGTCGAGGGAGATGGGCTGGGCGTTGGTCTGGCCGCCGGGAGTGGGGGCGTCGAGACCAAACGGGTTGTTGAAGACGGCGCCGTCGAGCGAGAAATTATTATACTGACCGTTGCGGCCGGCGAATGAAATACCATTATACGTAGGTGAGGCGGAGGGGGTGAGGCGCAGGTAGTCGTCGGCGCTTCGCGCGATGGTCGGGAGGTCCCGGATAAGGCGGCCGCTGATATTGGTGGAGGCGCCCGTTTTCTTGTTGTCGAAACCGCGGGCGTTGGCGGTGACCGTGACGCCGGAGAGTTCCTGTGCCTTTTCGACGAGCGTGATCTCTACGGAGTTGTTCTGACCCAGCTCGAGGAAGATATTATTGGGTCCGGCGGGTTCGAGGTTTACGTGGGAGGCGATGACGCTGTAGGGACCGCCGACGCGGAGGTTGGGAACTGTAAAATGCCCGTCCGGCCGTGCCACCACGGTAAGCCTGATCCCTGCTTCGGAGAAGCTGACGGTTACCGTTGCTCCGCCAAGGGGTTCTCCTTTGGCGTTCTTGACGAGGCCGCTGAGTGTGGCGGTTGTAACCTGGCTATACAATTGATTGAAAGAGAGAAGAAAAAGAAAGAATAGCAGTACACGTCCGATCGATAAGGCAGAGTTTCTCATTGCAGATGGTGTTTTGGTTAATGGCCAATAGTTAGTCTAGCGCTAAATAAATTTATTGATAAATTTTCAAATTACCGCGGGCTGACGTGTGCTGTGGATAAGTGGTTACTTTTAGTGATCCAAATATTTCAATTTTTAAATTCGGGAAAATGGTTACTTCGTTGGGTCAGGGTAAGGCTCCGGTAGTTGTATTTTTTATCGAAAAAACTTACCAATGGCCACGCCTATTTTACCTTTTAACGGAGGACCGATCGGGTCTGTCGTTGATCTCATCAACTATTTGGATTCTTTGTCTTCTTCCGGGTTTTCCGAGGAGCTGAGGTCGCATCTCTTTTCGGCGATCCGCGTAGAGTCTGTTAAAAAGCTTGGATACCTGCTGGAGGAAGGCAAATTGTCGCGGCATATCTATTTCATCCGGCGGGGGATCCTGCGGTGTTATTACAGGCAGGAGGATGATACGGAAGTGACTACGTGGATATTGCGGGAGCCGAATGTGGTTGTTGCCGTCAATAGTTTTTACAGGCAGGAGCCGAGCTTTGAGATCATTCAGGCGTTGGTGGATACGGAAGTCTATTATATCTCCCATGACGAGTTGGAGCGGATCTATGAAAGATTTCCGCAGTTCGAGCGGGTAGGGAGATTGCTGACGATCGAGTACCTGATCTTCTGGAATATGCAGCTTTTAATTTGCGGATGCGAAGCGTCAGTGAACGATTTGAGCACTGGTATAAAGACAATCAGGATATGCTGGTGCATGTACAGCAGAAATTCGTGGCTTCTTATCTGAATATGGAGCCGGAGACGTTTTCGAGGGAGAGAAAAAGTATACTAAATGATCCAGGTCATTTAGTTTTTAGGTTGTTCGTTGAATTGTTTGTCCTATTGCAGAAGGGATTTAATTTGGCTGTAATAAAACCTTATAGTATGAAGAGAGTAATTATTGCAGCAATTTTGTTTTTCGTTTGTTCATGCCGGAAAGATGTTCGTGTCACGCCGGGACCGGGGGCGGCGGGTTCGCCTGACGGCTATTTGCGGTCGGTGATGGGGCATCTGAGGGACAGTGTCGGTGTGGCGGGGTTTAATTTGTTGGATACGTCGCTGGTGTATTCGGGCGGGCCGAATGTTTTGAGGATCGGGTATCGGGGGAAGGCGATTGCTTCTGAGTTTTTGTTGGTGAGGACGGATTCGTCGGGGAATGTGTTGGGAGGGAGGATGGTTCGTTTGAGTCTTGACGTTTTATCGGGGAGTATCGAGACGCGTTCGTTCTCGGGCGCGGTGGTGATGAGTTCGGGGATCGAGAGTGGGGTGATTGGCGCTTTGCAACCGCGGCAGGGGGTATCGAGGACGATTGTGGAGGGAAAGACGGTGACGACGTTGCCGGCGCCGGATGCGGACTGGTTGCCGGAAGTTGTGGTGGTGGGATATGGAGGAGGGGCGGCGGGGACGCCGTATATGGCTTTTGATGGGGTGGTGGGGAGTCCCGGTGGGGGGGATTCTGGCCGGGGGGTCGCCGGGGGCGTCGGGTTCATCTGGTGGTGGTGCCGGGGGGACCGGTGGTGGACCGGGTGGACCGGGTGGACCGGGTTCGGGGGGATCGTCGGGTGTCTCTGATGTGGTGGGTGAGTCGGGAGGTTCGGGTTCTTCGGGCGGGTCTGGTAGTGGGTCTGGTTCCGGGGGGACTACGGTGTATAGTCCGGTCGTGCCGACGGGTGCGGGGATTGTGAGGCCCGGGGTGTTGGGGGGAGGGGAGATTGAGTTGGAGGGGGAGTATATTTACAATAAACCTGTTGTTGATGTCCAAAAGTATTTTAATTGTTTTGATCAGATTCCATCGGAAGGAGCCTCCTATACAATTGAGTTGTGTGTTGATATTCCAGTGAATAGTTCTCCAGATATGTCAATGAATTTTTCTGGAGGAATTAGTTCGGGCCATACATTCTTGGTAGTGACCAAATCTGGAAACGGTATGAATGTTAGCCAGTCATTCGGTTATTATCCTCAGACTGCCCCTTCGGCTTGGGATCCTTTTTCTCCGATTCCATCGGCTATTAGAGACAACGGTAATGATGAAATTAATGCTAGTTTAATAATGACTATTAATAACGATCAATTTAACGCCGTTCGGTCAGCAGCGGTTAATTTTAGCGCCAAGCCTTATTTATTAGATAAGTCGAATTGCACGGATTACGCTTTGAGCGTATTCAATGTTGCTAGAACTACTCCGCTAACCATGGATCCTTATGTTTTAAGACAAGCAGGTATTGTGCTGACAAACGGTTTGTCGTCGGAACCAATAACAGTGACAATTGCTAATTCGCCTCAAAAGCTGTATGATAAATTGGCAAATCTGAAAATGAGTGGAGGCACGGAGGCTTCAAACATTCAATTGGATTTATCCCATAATTTAAATTCTCCATTTAGTCATGGCGAGTGCAATTGATTTCATGAAAAAGATTTTAAAATTATTTGTAGGTGTTCTGCTTGTGGTTGCGATTTGTAATATCGCCCCGATACGATTCGTTTTTGGTGCAAATGATTGTGACTTTTCAAACGGAGATGGTTCGTTTACATTTTCGGAGTTGACTTTCAAAGAGCGCAGATTTAAGAAGTGTTATGCAAAGTTTGTAGAATTTAAAAAACGCAATCTCGGTGATACCACACTATACCGCCTATGTCCAAAAAGCATATTTCACTTCTGGGATTATGGGCAGTATTTATTTTCTAAAAAATACCGACTGCCGTACAAGCCATGGACGGAGATTGAGGCGAGGCGGGGGCCGATAACGAACAAGTCGGGGTTTCAGGATTTTTAAATTGGAGTGCTCCGGAGGGGAGTTTTTTAACCGGGAAGGGACCGGGGTGGGAGATTTTTGTCTTTATTTTTTACCAACAAAAAATTATTTTATGGCTACTGCATATGTGTTTCATCGCTTTATAAAATTGCAAAATGATCTGGTTGAAATTCAGAGGGAGGTTGTAGAGGTCGATGAACTGACGATAAGGGCGCTGCGGATAATCAAGAAGTTTTATGTGGATTTTCGGGAATATTTTCGACTGAATGGATTTGAGACAAGGGCGGAGGAATTGTTTTTCTTCAAAATAATAAAACCGGACCTGACTTCGCGTCGCATCTACTATATGGAGGTGTTCAACTGGTGGAAGGGGCGGCCAGAAGAACGGGACGGGGTTGCTCACAAAGTTTACTGGACAGATAAGATATTGATGTTGCATGCCTATTGCGATAAGTACAGGCACGTGTTAGTAGACTGGGAAAGTGATTTGCAGAAATTGCAGGCAGGGTTGTTTGCGCCCGAAAGCAATGGAATGTTCGCGGCTCGCGGTGGCTCGGGCGTGGAGACAGATGCTGTGTACGCCGGGGCGCCGCAGTTCACCTATGGGCACGACGATATTGCGGCCAGGGTAATGGCGTATCACCGACTGTCCAGATATTGTTTGAAACAGCTTACGCTTTCCGAAGTCATTGGAGCTCGGGGGAGCAGCCAGGCTGCCATGTGAGAAGCGGGGCCGCCGGATGGAGCGCCGGGGAAAGGGAAGCGCGGGCGCAGTGGGATGAAGAAGTGAGACAATGAAAATAGGGGTGTCGCAAATAACCCCTTAATTGTCTGAACCGGGTGTTTTTGGAGGGGAAATGGATGGTAGATTTGGGGTATAAAACATTAAGCAATGGGAAATTTATCTTTTGAAAGCGGGCAGGCCCGGAGTGGAGCGGGAGACAGCCGGAGCCGGAGCGGGGCGGGGGTAAGCGGGGACATGAGAGAAGGGGGAAAGAGTGGGTACGCGCAGCTGGGAAAATTGAAGATGTATTATGAGATCCATGGAGAAGGGGGGACGCCGCTGGTGCTGATACATGGGGGCGGGTCGACGATCCCGGTGAGTTTTGGGTTTACGCTGGAAATGTTTGCCAGCGACCGGATGGTGATTGCGGTGGAGATGCCGGCGCACGGAAGGACGAGGGACACGGGTGAGCCGATTACGTTCAAGCAGGATGCCGATTATGTGGCGGCACTTTTGAAATATCTTGGGATCGGAAAGGCGGATGTGTTTGGATTCAGCAACGGGGACACACGACGATAGAGATTGGGATAAGACATCCGGAAGCCGTGAATAGACTGGTGATCGCGTCGGCGTTCTATCGCAGGGACGGAGCATTTGCCGGATTTTGGGACGGGTTTGCAGGTGCGACGGTCGATATGATGCCGCCTGAACTGAAGGCCGCCTATCTTAAAACTGACCCTGACCCGGAACGCCTGCTGGTTATGTTTAACCGGGACGTCGAAAGGATGATCGCCTTTACGGATTGGACTGACGAAGAGATGGCCTCGATCAAAGCAAAGACACTGGTTTTCTCCGCCGACCACGACGTCAATACCACGGAACACGCCGTGAGGATGTCGAAAGTGATACGTAACGCGGACCTGGTGATTGTGCCGGGAACCCATGGGTCCTACCTGGGAGATTCGATGCTCGGAGATGGAGTAAATGGGAGCCGGATGGCGGAGATAACGGTAGCCCTGGTCAAGGAATTCCTGGATAAGTGACCCGTCAGAATCGGGAAAGCCCATGATCGGCGAGTCAGAGAGGTGTGACGGCCGGGAGGTACCGCCCACTACCGGATTAGTGCTTAGTAGCGGCGATATATTCCTTCATCGTGATCTTTCCGCTGATCAACTGGACATAGAGAAATTCCTGATTGGAAACCTTGATCGATTCTACCAGTTCGCGGTCGAAAAATAACTGTTTAATTAGCTGTTTCATAGTCTGAATGTTTTAACACCACAAAAATACGACGCGCCGAAGGCGGGACATAGACAGATATACCCGGCTTTCATCATCCCAAAGAAGCGCGAACCGGTGGAGGAGGATTGTCTATCAACGGCTTATACTGCGAACGGATATGTCGTCCAAGTTATGCCTATATTAGCCGCATGCCAGCAACGCATACAGAAACGCTTGTCGTAGGGGCCAGCATCTCAGGACTGGCCATGGCCGCCTCTTTACAAAAGCAGGAGATCGAATTCACGATCATCGAAAAAGAGAACGCCATCGCGCAACCCTGGCGCAACCACTACGAACGATTACACCTTCATACCAGCAAGAAATACTCGAACCTCCCCTATAAGAAGTTTGGAAACGGAATACCGCGCTATCCCAGCCGCCAGCAGGTGATCGACTACCTGGAAGACTACCGGCAGGCCTTTAACATACAGCCTTTGCTGAATACACGCGCGACGTCGATCCGAAAAGAGGGAAATGTATGGATGACGGAGACCAACAACGGACTATTCTCCTCGCGCTATCTGGTAATGGCCACCGGGGCCTACGGCCGGCCCAGACCCATCGATGTAAACGGCATAGAGACGTTCACCGGCGTGGCGCTGCACAGCCAGGACTATCGATCGGCTGGCGACTATCCCGGCAAGCGCGTACTGGTAGTCGGGTTTGGCAACTCGGCTTGCGAGATCGCGATCGATCTTTGCGAAAAAGGATTGTATCCGGCGATGTCAGTTCGTTCGCCTGTCAACGTTATACCGAGAGATATTCTGGGGATCCCCGTTCTGGAGATCAGTCTTTTGCTGCGAAGGTTGAAGCCGGCGCTGGCCGACAAGATCAGCAAGCCGCTGGTAGATCTGCTCGTGGGAGATATCACGACACTTGGGTTGATGAAGAAACCCTATGGCCCGCTGGAGCAAATTCAGCGGGAAGCGGCGGCGCCGGTGCTGGACATCGGGACTATCCGACTGATCCGGAAGGGGCAGATAAAAATTTATGGAGGCATCGATCGGGTAGAAGGGGAGAATGTTCATTTCGCAGACGGAAAGACTGAAGGCTTTGACGTGATTGTAGCGGGTATCGGGTACTGGCGCGACTATGCGGAGATCGTGGATGTGGGAAAGGAAAGGTTTGAAGACCTGCGGCGGCCGGTGGACCGACAGGAATTTTTGGGAAGGATGGACTATATTTTTGTGGTTATTGGGTTAGCCCGACGGGACAGATACGGGAAATTGGAATGGACGCGGTGAAGATCGCGGCCCATATTGCGGGGGAGAGGGGAAAATGAGGTGATGACGCGGATGACGGACCGCGGGGCTCTGCATTGGGCGGAAGAGAGGGCGAAAGTGAAGGGAGTGCGGGGCGTCTCCGCGGGTTAGAGTTCCCCCGCACCATACGGGAATACCGGCGAGTTTCTCCAGGAGGTTGTCCGCGAGGCAGGGACGGCCGCCGGTGGATTTGACACAGGTTCGGCAAAGTCAGGAGATTTGAAAGACTATCGTAGGTGGAGGACCAGGTGAGTGAGAAAAGCCAGGAAGGTGATGTTGTAGGCGGCGACGAAGCCGGCGCAATAGAGAAATTTCTTGTTGTCCAGGAGGGAGATCTTGCCCTCCATTTCGTGGATAGCGTCTGCGATGGGCATAAATTGTCTTTTAGGATGATAAAGGTCGGATACCGGAAGATGAAGGTCTTTTATCGGAAATTGGATGGGAAAGCTCTGATAATGGTAAATCCTTAGGGTCAAAATGTAACCGCAGAAGGTTAAAATTCCACAATTTATTGATTATCAATGTCAGCTTTTTCCTGAACAAAGTGGTTACAATGGAAGGTCCGGGGTTTACTAATTATCGTGAACAGTGCAGGTGGGGCTTGGAGCACTTAAAAAGATATAGTATTTTGTAAGCATTAACACTTAACCTCCTGATCCATGAAAAAGCTATCGCTGGCTGGTTTGATCCTTGTATTCTTGTTTTGCGCGTGCCGCAAGAATTTGTCCGACCCCGACACGCAGACGCAGACGTCGACCAACCCGCCCGTTGTCCCTCCGCCACATGATACTAGCCGTGTGTCTTCGCCCAATCCGGCAGATACGACGTTAGTGCCCTTCCCGAAGCAAACTGCCGCAGCACAGGCTCCCGCTCCGAGTTGTGCGCTCTCACCTCTCTATGGGGATTCCATCATTTATGTTGAGCCTACGAATGGTTCCGACTATATTGTCTTCCCTGTGAATGCATCGGGTCAGGGTAAATATTTCTCCTGGCCGGTGGGGATGACCATCGATCAGAATACGGGTGCCATCAATCTCTCGAAATCGGAGACCGGTCTGAAATATATGATCGGGTTTGTAAAGAACGGAAGTACCGATACCTGTCTTTCGACCCTGATCGTCGGCGGCGCCTCATATGCGGATAGTATTTATGTACTGGCCGACGGCGCCAATACGGCGATCCCCTATTTCGAGGCCGATCCATACCTGACCAATACCTGCGCCAGCGGTAATGGTTGCGCCTTCGACATCAACAATACGGCGGCCAGCAGCAAGGTCATCGTGAACAAAACAACGGGTGTGATCGACCTCCAGAAGACGCTGAACGGAACTCTTCTCGGCCTGGGCGGCGCCTTCGGTCTGCTGCCGACCAACGGATCGAGCGTTACGACTACCATCTATTATAAGGTTAACGACCCCAGTAATCTGGCGGTACAGCATATCGACGTGCAGCTGGTATATTACGATACCAAGGCTGCGTTACAGAACAGCAATCCCGGCTTGCTTTCGGGAGTCGTGAACAAACTGAATAATTTGCTCGCGGGTCATATGATCAGCTATCAGGCCAACCCGCGGCCACCTCTCATCGTTATTGTTCGACGTTTAGAATAAGGATATAGGCAATGTTAGCGGCGGATTCTTCCGCCGCTTTTTTTATTGGTAGGGTGCCGGGCAGACCCTCCCCGAAATTTTTTTGGGGGTTGGGTGGGTGGAAAGGGCCGATGGCCTAATTTTAGGTATAATGATGCCTAAAATCCTACTTCTGCTGGCCGCCCTGATCTGCGGATATACTCCATTCGCCGATCCCGATGAGCCCGTAGCCGGGGTCCTCGCTCTTTATCGCCGCGCCGATCAGAGCTTCCGCCTCCCCACCAACACTCCCGCCACCGACAGCGCGGCGATCGCAGATTATGATGCGGTCATCCGACTGTTGCCCACCCTGCCCGATTTCAAAGAGAAGGACACCCTTCTGATCCATTCCTGGCTGAATAAGGGGATCCTGCTCGACGGAGACGGAGACTATTCCCGCGCGGTCGCGGCCTACAGAACTATGATGGACCTGCACCCGCAGAAGGATTCGGTGGCCTTTGTAGCGATGGTCTTTGCCGGGGGAGCCTATTACAACCTGAATAATTTCGACTCGGCGGTCTATTTCCTCCGGATAGCGGACGGGATACCCGCGGCCTACCGCAACGACGACAGCCAGGTCCGGCTATACAATACATTAGGCGTTCTTTACCACGACAACGGTAACTACCAGCTGGGGGTTAACTATTTCAACCGGGCGCTGCGCGTGCTGGAAAGCAAAAAGCCGCTGGATACGATCTCTGCCGTCAATCTTCAAACGAATATCGCCACGTCTTTTTACCGGCTGGGATCGTACGGAGATGCGCTGGCGCTGTACAAAAAGATACTCGGCTACCGTCTTTCCACCAATTTCATCTACCAGAATATGGGCAGGACCTATACCGCTCTGCAGCAATATCCTGACGCGCTGAACGCCTTCCGGCGGGTAGACGTGAGCAAGGTGCCCGCGGCGCTGAATGAAATGGCTTATGCGCAGTGGCGGCTGCACAGGACGGATTCGGGTGTATGGTACCTGGACAGATTTAGGGCGATGGAGGAGAAGGGGAAGGTCAATCCTCTCGACGTCGGGATCAACCATCAGTACCGGGCGGATATTCTTACCGGCCAGCAGCGCTATCCTGCCGCTCTGAACGAGCTGCAGCAGGCCATCATCCATTTCTCGCGGGGATTCGGCAATCCGGATGTCCTTTCAAACCCCTCCAATTTCACCGGGGCCTTTGCCTATTTCCGCCTCTTCGACGCTCTCCTGCAGAAGGCCCAGGTGCTGCAACTGTTGTATAAGAGCGATCCCAAAGAGAGCTGGCTGCAGGCTTCCTGGCAGGCGTATACCGCGGCCCTGTCGCTACTCCGTTATATCGAGAAGAGCTATGACTCTGACGAGGCCAAGCTGTTCCTGAAGATGAAGAGTGCCGGTGTATACGATGGCGCGCTGGCGGTATGTCTGCGGCTGCACCGGCTGCATCCCGACGGCGACTGGCTGGAACAGGCTTTTCTGATCAGCGAGAAGAGTAAGGCCACCATCATCTTCGCCAATCTGCAGGAGAATGCCTTTATGACCGGTCTCTCCGGGGCAGATGAACAGGCGATGAAAGAAGTGCGAAACATCAAGTACAATATTGCCCGATTGAACGTCCAGTCTGAAGAGGGCGCTGACAGCGCGCGCATGGCGGGTATCGACCGGCAGCGGGGAGAATACGAGATCCGGCTGTCGAGGCTGCAGAAGCAGCTGGAGCAGAACAACGCCTATTACAAATTGAAATACAAGGACGAGGGGCCGGGGCTTAAGGATTTGCAGCGGCAGCTGGGCGGGGATCAGGCGCTGGTTAGCTATTATGCGGCAGAGGGTTCTCTGCATAGTTTTGTGCTGACGCATAACAGTATCCATCATAACATCGACGATTCCATCGCGAGTCTCCAGGGCGACGTGGAGGCCTGGCTGGATATGCTGAAGGTGACGGAGAATGGAAGGCGTTTCAGGCCTGGAGAGGTCGGTGCGAGGCTTTACCGGCGGCTGGTGAAGCCGGTGCAGGATGCGGCGCCGGGAATGAATGAATGGATCGTGGTTCCGGACGGATTTCTGTATTATTTACCGTTCGAATCGCTGCCGGGCGGCGGAGATAACGACTATGTATTGCGGACGATGACGGTCAGTTACCGCTGGTCGAGCCGGATGTTGTCCGTGCCTGGAGCGGGAGGCGACGGCAAGGTCGCGGGGATATTGTCTTTTGCCCCCTTCGTGCATAGCGCGGGCGGGGCGGGATTTGCGAGGCTCCCTGCCGAGTGGGGACGAGCGTGGCAGGGCTACCGGGTGCTCAGTACGTCGACAGCGGCGCCACCAAGAGCAATTTCCTCCATACCGTCAATCAATGGCCGATCATCCACCTGGCGACGCATGCTGTGTCGTCGCTGACGAAGACCTCGGGTTCCTTTATTGCGTTCTACCCAGGGGATGCGAGGGCGGATGATAACAATCTTTATCTGGAAGAATTGTACGGGTTGAATCTCGGCGCCACGAGGCTGGTCATCATCAGCGCCTGTGAAACGGGTCAGGGCAGGCTGGCTGGTAAAGAGGGGTGATCAGTCTTTCGCGGGCCTTTGCCTATGCGGGGTGCGCCAGTACGGTCAACAGCCTGTGGAAGGCAGATGACCGGGCGACGGCGTTTATACTTAAGCAATTTTATGTTCATCTGAAAAGCGGGATGAGCAAGGCGAAGGCGTTGCAGGAGGCGAAGCTGGACTATCTTTCGGGGGATGCGATCAATAAGAGTCCTGCATACTGGGCGCATCTGGTGCTGATGGGGGACGAAACTCCTTTGTACAGGAGGGGGAACTGGTGGATCCGGGGGGAGCGGGTGTGCTGGTATTATTGGGAGTGGTCGTGGTGGTAAGAAGAAAAAAGTCGGCGAGATCTTCGCTTAGACAATCTTTTTAGGTTTTTTCAGGGTGTGCCGACTTTTTTGTGGCTGGCTTTTCAAGGGGTTGGCTGGTTTTTCACGGATGGTTTTTTCAGGACTGGTCTGGATTCTTCAGGATAGGTCTGGATTCATTAAACGGGGCAAGATCAACGGGTGTGTTTTCAAAGGATACGGACTAAACTCGTATATATATTAGTAAAGGAAGCTGAGGAAAACGTAACCGCAGAGGACCGGTTTTTTATTTATTTTCCTTGTACTGCACAAGGCGGAGGTCTGTAAAGGACATTTTTTCGACTTTGTCGTGGTAGAGATGGCTTTTGTTGGCCCGGATCTTTTCGAGGATGGGCATGGCTTCGTTGGACCTTGCGTTTGGCCAGCCAGCTGATGGCGAGATAGTATTCGGCCTCGTCCTCAAAATAGTCCTGCCCGCTGTGGGTGTTGGAGGCGATGACCTGCTCGAAATGGGCAATAGCATCGTCGAACTTTTTTAGTTCCAGGTCGGCCATACCGGCCAGAAATTCCGATTTATTGCTGCTGGTTTTCGCGTCGGCCGAGAGGGTAAGCACTTCGGTCCAGTTGCGGGCTGTAAAGGCCTGGTCGATGGCATCCTGGCCTGCGGCGCCGCGGCTGGTGTTGAGCTCGTATGACGCATAGTACTCGCTATATAAGCTGGACGAACTGAGTCTGACGTATTTGAAGATCGCCCCGCCTGCGATGACCACGAGGATGACCGCCGCGGCCCGCATCATGTTGCGGTATAAGTTGCGTACTACGCCGCCGGAGGTGTTTTCGGCAGGAGGGTGGTCCTGAGTTTGTCCTTCGGTGGTGGTATCGACCCGACGGTCTTCGGAGAGGGTCTGGCTTTCCCATGTCTGTCTTACCGCCGCGACCTGCTGGTAGAGACCGGCTTCCTGTACCGCGTCCACGGCCAGGTTGAGATATGCCCACTCTTTGGCAGCCTCTTCGTTTTCGGTGATCATGCGTGCAGTGGCGGCGGCAGTTGACGGCGAAACCTGATCGTTGCGACCTTCAAAATCCTTGTCCAGGTGGTCGATCAGCGCGTTGGTCTTTTGGAGTGACATGGGATACTATTTAATTAGTTCGTTAAGCTGTCCGGCGAGTGCCGGATTAGCTTTTAACAAACCGGTCAACTGCTGGAGGCATTTGTATTTTTTGTTTCGGACGACCTGCTCATTCTCGTAGGGCAGGTGTTCGACTATCTCTTTCATCGGGAGGTTTTCGTAGTAGAACAGGTGCAGCAGCTTGTTGCAGGGTTCGCCGAGTTGTGTCAGCAGGTCGCGCAGCTGTCGCCTCTGTTCGATATCTCCGATCTGGTGGCTGATGTCAGACTCGTGCTGGTCCCGGGTGGATTCGTATTTTTTTCCCGGATGCCGGCGCGTTCTTTTTTCTTAAGGTCATTGAACCAGATGTGACGGGCGACGGATGCGAGGAAGGTTTTGACGCTTGATTCCTGCCGGTATTTTCCTTTTTTGACGCTGTCGATAAAGGCTATCACCGTTTCCTGGAAGACGTCGTCCGCGTCCTGCTCGTTGCCGCCATAACTCATAATGAAAGAGCGGATCGCCTCGGAAAATTGCCGATAAAGGGAGTGAATTGCCGGATCAAGGTGCTTTCCACTAGTAATTGCTGCTATCAGCTCAGCATCGGTATATTTTTCCGCGACTTTCATGTATTAGTGGGTCCTCCAAAAAGAAATGTAACCGATCCGGGTAAAAATTTACATTTTAAGGTTCATTAATGGTAAATATCTACTCAAAACGCAAAAATATACGATTGAATTGTATACCATGGATTTATACCTGAATACCCGTGCAGTCCTTTTGCGGGATAATTTTTTAAATGATTGATAATTAATTATTTATATTTCCGGAGTTTAGGGGGTGGTTATCCTGTAAATGCCGTCCGCCCGGACCGAAATGGTGGTATGGGCGTCGAGCTGGAAGTCCCAGACGTTGTAGGGGTTGCTGTCGCAGTGGATCAGTTGTTCCTGACGGGTATTCAAGTCCAGCGTGTAGTATCCGTCGGTATTGAATTTGGTGTCGTATCCATAGTGCTGGTAATAGAGCAGGCGGTTGCCGGTGATATGGGTCAGCCGGGGCATGAATGCGGTACGATTATAGGCGTATTCGCCCTGATAGAGGGAGCGCCGCCCGAATAAACGACCAGTCTGCTGAAGAAGCCCGAGTCGGGGTGGAAAATGTAGCGCGAGGCAATCGTGTAGTTGGTGCTGTTGTCGAGGTACTCAACGGCGGTGCTGTCGGCGGCGGGGACGACGGGCTGAATATTGCCTGTGGCGGGGTCGACGAGCTGGTTGTAGTAGTAGAGGTGGTCGTAGCTGATCTCGTCCACGTAGCGGAAGTCGATAAGTCCGAGGTCGCGCGTCGAATTGTCGCCGAGATCGATCAGGGTGGAATGGGCCGAAGAGAAATAGGGTTTGGTGGCGATGAGATGGTTGGCGACGACGCGGGAGATCCGGCCATAGTCGGAGGATACGTAGTCGAGGAAGACATTCTTTCCGGTGGCGGTATTGTAGCGAAACAGCATCGACGTGTCGTTCGTATACCTTCCGCGCTGGCTGTTGGTGAAGCCCATGAGGATGAGTTCGTCGTCGGAGATGGCCCTTATTCTCAACTGGGAGAGGGTATCAGGGAGTCGTATGACCTGCACCGAGCCGTCTTTCAGGGAGAGTTTTTGGTAGTGAGGATATTGACGGAATCGTCGGTGAAGTAAATGTAATTGTGTGACGGGGTGATGTCGATGGACTGCATCCCGAGGCTCTGGTTGAACGCCAGCAGGCGCTGGTAGGTGAAGGGAGCGGTATAGATATGCCGGTAGCCGGGCAGGGTGTAGCGTAGGGCGGTGTTGCCGACGGCTTTGTTCCTTACGATGAAGTCGTAATGAGCGTCTTTTTCGAAATTATAGCTGATGACCGCGGACCAGGCGTTGGTGGGCACGTCTCTCGCGAACGCCCATGCGCCGATGGTTGTGCCGTCTTTGCGGAGCCATGTGCTGTCAGGGGTGGTATTGCCGTCATAGAGGATGGATAGCCTCACCTGGGTTGCGGACTGCGGGATCGTTTTGAACCAAAGTGTGCCGGTGGTATCCTTTATCGTGACGGGAGGGGCAGATTGGGTGCCAGGGTGTCATTCTTTGAGCAACCCGAAAGCAGGATAAAGGTAAGCAGGTAATAAAGGCCGCGTTTCATTAACGGGGATTTGTATCCAAAGCTACGGTTTTTGGGCGACCCAGCGCTGGAAGAACTCCCAGGTGCGGAGCATCTGGTCTATGCGCTGGCGGGGATCGCCGCTTCGGGTGATCTCGTGCGTGGCTCCGGGGTGGCGGACGTATTCGACCGGTCTGCCGAGTACCTTGAGGCTGCGGAAGAGCATTTCGCCCTGCACGAAGCCGGTCCGGCGGTCGTTCTCTCCGTGGAAGATGATCAGCGGGGTCGTGATCCTGTCGGCATAGGTGATGGGGGATTCGTGCTAACCGTCGGTGGGAGTCAGCCAGATCTGGGTCGAATATTTATAGTCCCATTTCGAAGCTTTGGTGTCTGATTCCTGTTCGATGGAGGTAACGGTGTAGACTGCTTGCGAGCCGTCCTTGTTCAGCCGGATGTCTCCGATGGATCGTATTTTTAAAAGGTCGGTGACTTTGACGGGTTCCTGGGCGAAAGATGTCAGGGTAAAGGACAGGCCGAGGAAAAGGAGGAGTTTTCGCATGCAGAAAGTTTATTCCGGTAAATATAAGCGATTTAGAAGGCAATCTTGCTGAACGGGATACCGGCCGTCAGGCCGATGGATGTTTTTCCGGGGAGGCCGCGTCCTGGAGGCAGTGTATTGGCGAGGTCGGAGAAGCGGACGAGGAACTCGAAGTTGCAGGCGGGTTCAGCCCTTTTGTTGATCAGGACGATGGGGACGCCGATGCCGGCGTTGAGGGCGTGATAGGGGCCGAAGTCCTGTTCGGCGTGGAGGCTGAAGCCGACGTGGAAGTGGGCGGGAACCAGGCGATGACGGCTGTTATTATCGGGGTCAGGAAGTTGCTGTAGTCGCCGAGCCAATAATTTTTGGAAGAGGTGGTGTCCAGCTGGTACCCGTCGCGGGAATTGTCGAGGAGCAGGCTGCCTGTCCCAGTGAGATAAAAGCGTCCGGAGGGGGTGCTTTCCCAGAGCCGGGTATGGCTGAGGTCGAGGCGGGCGGGGTAGCCGTGCCTGGTAGTAAACGGTGATGCCGGTGTGGGTGCGACTTTTGTGTTTGCGGTGATCAGGGGGAGATAGAGATCGAGGCTGGTCCAGTCGAGGGTAATGAGGGAATAGGCGGCGCGTTTGGCGAGCATTTCGGATTGCTGCAGCGCGAAGGCGTAGCTGTATTCGTCGTGGAGGTCGGAGTTGAATTGCTGCCGGACGATGGTATCGGTGGTTTCGAAGGCGGCGGATCTTGTCCCTGATCTCATTGGTCAGGGTTTGGAGGATGCCGCCTGTCAGCGCGTCCATGGTGGATTTTTGTCCGGCGTCTTTATAGCGTATGCGCCCATCTGTGATCCATGTTTGTTTGAAAAGGAAACCCAGGCGGGTATAAGACGGGTCTTTTGCGTATGCCTTTACGCCGATGGTGGCGAAGTTCCTGATCCGCTGGTCGGCGTCTTTTGGTTGATAGAGGCTGTGGTTGACGGCGACCTGGCCGGTGGTTGCGTCAGTGAGTACGGAATTCTTATAGAGGGTGAGGTCGTTGGGGTCGGAGAGGTAGTAGCCGATCCTGTTGGAGAGATAGATATTCATGGCTCTTTCCGAGATGGGGAAGGAGCTTTTTGTCGTGGCGGTATGGATGGCGGTTAGCTGCCGTATGAGGCTGTCGGGGGACTGGGCCGTAGCAAGGATGGGGAGAAGGAGGGATATGCCTATGACTTTCATAGTGACTTGTCCAGCCCCCATTTCTGAAGCGTGGCGTTGGTAAAGACCTTGCGGGTATCGGTGTCGAGCAGCTGGTTGCGGGCGGCTATCCAGGCGTCCGCGTCGGCGCCATACATATTTTTTATTCGTCCGAAGTCGAGTTCGTTGACCTTTCCCCACGTGGAAGGTGAAGGGGATGCCGTTGTCTTCGAGCGTTTTCCATGCGGCCGTATAGAAGGCGTAGGTGGCGTCGGAGAAGGCGCCGTCGAGTTCGAGGACGCAGGTGTATTCGAAGCGGGTGAAGGCGAGGGTCGCGTTTGATCTCTTTATGAAGCGATACGCGAAGAGGCCGGCGAAGGGACCGGCGGTCTTGTTGAGATCGAGCAGCAGCCGGGTGGTCTTTTCGATGTGCTGGATGGGGATGCCGATGGCGGCGCTGAGCAGCTTGCCATGCAGCGTAGTGTTGTCGAAGATCTCGCTGAGGATGCCGAACTGTTTGCTGTAGGGAATGAGTGCGCCGGCGAGCAGTTTGTTGACGAGGGTGGGCACCAGTGCGGGCAGGGCTGCGGTGATCCTGCCGATGAAGCAGGGGGCGTCATCGCCGGGTCCGAGGCCGCCGGAATTGCGCACCGGTGGTTTGTAGCCCGCGTGGTAGGGTCGTTTATACATCGTCGTCACATAGGCTCCCTTGTCGATGTCGTAGGGGTTGATCTGGACGGCGAAGCTGGTAGGGGCGTTCGTTGCCGCAGGGCAGCCACGTGATCTTGCTGAAGTCGAGGGTCTGCATGAGCTGGCGAAGGTTGTCGTCCCAGGGCATGCGGGACATATAGGCTTCGAGGAGGAAGATGTCTTCTGTTTCGATCATTACCCCGTGGACGATGCCAAAGCTGCCAAAGCTGACGAGGGCGGCGTTGAACATGGCGTCGTCGCGGACCAGTTCGGTCTGGAGGTTTTTGATGAAGGAGGGGGACACTACGGGATTGGATGCCCGTTCGAGCCAGATATGACGTGTCGGGCTGACGATGATGTGCATACCTGTGACGAAGTCCTGGACGGCGCCGGTGTCGAAGGCCGAGCCGTGGGCGCCTGTGGCTGTCACGCCTGCGATGGTCTGGCCGTTGCTGGCGCCGGAGGTCTTTAGCGAGAGGTAGCGGGGCTGGAGGAAGCGGCTGAGCTCCCATACGCCGTTGCCGCACTGGGCGAGGAAGAGTTTTTTAGGGTCGCCTTTGTATGCAGGGCCGATGCTTTGAGAGGAGATCTCGAACATCATATTCAGCGGTTTGGTATCCAGCATGATGCCCGCCTCCGCGGTGGCGATCTTTGTCCATGACCAGCCCGAGCCGAGTGCGCGGATGGGGGTTTTGGAGGCGATGGCGTCGGCGATGATCTGCTGAAGCCCTTTTGTGGTATCCATAAAGGCGGCCAGCGGGCCGAGCATGGGGTCGTTGCCGAGCTCGTAGAGGTCTTTTATCGGCTGTGTAAACGTCTCGTGCTTGTTCTCCCAGTTGGTAAAACCTGTTTTGATGATCTTCATGACGGGCGGTTTATCGGTTAGAGGTGACCGGTGACCTGACAGGGTTTGCTGCATTTCCACTCGAGCTGCATCGGGCACCAGATGCCCAGGGTCAGCACGGTGATGAGCGAGTAGCCGAGGTTGGTCTTTACCTGGACGAGGGCTACGCCATTTGTGTTGAGCGAATCGCAGATGGGGGGTGGCGATCTCTTTGGGGTTTTGTACGAGGCCCCAGAAAAAGGAGTGCGCGGTGACAGAATTGAATTCTGTGCCGGGCTGTGCGTGGGTGGCGATACGGTAGCTGTAACAACTGGCAAAAAGCAAAAGTGCCGGTGCAAGCAGTAGCAGCCAGCGGGTAGTCTGCGGGGGTGTGACATAAAAAAAGGAATTACTTAAATATAGAAGTAATTCCAAACATATACAATCCCCAAATAGTGGTATTTATTCGCGGCTTTTACCGCCCCAGGAAATCCCGGAGTTTGTTGACGTCCAGCTGCTGCGTGAACTGCTGGTCCAGCTGGGGTGCGCCGGTCTCTTCGGGGTTATAGCGCCAGCAGACGAGGAAGAACTGGGGCTTTTCGGAGCTGAGGGAGTGGTCGATAAAGTCGGGGTTGGGGCGTACCAGCATGGCGGCGTCGGCGGTGCCGTCTTCGAATCCACGGAAGCCGGCGGCTTCTCCGGTGATGATGGCTGCCTTTGTGAGTTCAGCGGCGGGGCGGCGGAGGAGGCTCTGCATGAGGAGGAGGGTGCTGTCGAGGCCGGCGGTATGTTTTTGGATCGAGTTCTTCAGGAAGTCTTCGTCGCTGCGGTAGTTCTTAAGGAAGATGCGCGTGCGTACTTCGCGGTCGGTGCCGGTCCAGGTGTTGTTGATCTCGTTGATGGCGTTTGCCTTTTCGGCTTCCTGTATGGCGGCGCTGCGGATGGGGATCTGTGTTTTCAGCCGGCTGACGAGGTCTTCTTTGGTTGCTGTCAGTTCCGCGATCGCCTCCTGCAGATATTCCTTGCGGCTGATGGGTGTGTAGGGGAGGTGGTCGTTGTCGGCGGTCACGAGCCAGAAGCGGGTGGGTTCGTTGGTGGAAAGCCTGATGTTGGAGAATTTTTTGTTGTTGACGACGGTGGTGCCGAGCATTGGGCTGATGTCGTTGGCCATGATGAGGAGGTCGGCCTTGTTGCGGCCGTCGGTGCCATAGAAGCTGCAGGAGAGGCCAAAGCGGGTGGTGGAGGCGACGCCTGACTTTTCGGGGAAGTATTCGCCGTGCCATACGGGGCTGTATTGTTCGAACGAGAGGGCGGAGTCCTGGAGGAAGCCGGCGAGGCTTTCTGTCGTGGATCTCATTTTATCGAGGGTGGCGCGGGCTATGCGGCCGTTGATGTGGTCCTGTTGTTTTTCCCAGTTGGGGTTGGGGTTATGGAGGGAAAGGGCAAAAGTCAATAGGGCGTAGAAAGAGTTCATGTTTCCAGATTTAGGGTTTGGACGGCCCATAGGAATTGCATGATCTTTCGGGGGGATAGCGGATGAAAAGAGAGAGTTGCGGGAGGAGTGGCAAAGGGTTTGCCAAAAATGCAATGGGGTGGCTAGTAGGGGGTTGTAGTGTCGCGGGCGGGCCCCGGCGGTCCCCGGATGGGAAGGATCAGCCTTTTGTTTCCCGAATTTGGGTGATCCGGCTGAGGAAGGTGCGGGCTACGGCGCCGGCTTTCTGCATGGCTTCGCCGGCTACGGGTCCTTCGAAGTTTTCGTTGAGGGTGGTCATGAAGAGGTGCAGCCAGCGATTGAAATGGGCTGAGTCAACGGGGAGGTCTGCGTGTTTCGAAAACGGCTGTCCTTTGTAGCCGGTCTCTGCGAAAAGGGCCATGTTCCAGAAATTGTACATGGTATCGAGGTGGGGCTGCCAGTCTTTTATGCGGGCGTCGAAAACGGGGCCGAGGAGGTCGTCATTGCGGACCTTGTCGTAGAACCGGTCGACCAGCGTCTTTATGTCCTGGAGCCCTGCTATATCGGAATGTGTTGACATGGTGCAAAGATACGGAGGTTTTGAATAAAAGACAAGATTGTCTTTTATTTTATGAGTGGAGGAATTGGTAATTTTGGTAATGCCCGAGAGGAAGAGCGAAATACCTACCTATAGCCTGGACCGATTTAGGTCGGTTCACCGGATGAAACAGGCCGGCTCATCGTTTGGTTATAACGATATGGATCCTTCGAAGGTCATTCCAGGATTCGAGATCTATTCGAGTGTGGGGCTGATCGGGTCGGTGGGACCTTTGCGTTCGGCTTTTTACCGCATCAGTATTACGGTGTCGGGGACGCTGGATATGGAGATAGGGCTGGAAGAATATAAGCATCGGCCGCGCACGATGAGCTTTACGGTTCCGCACCAGATATTTCAGAAGAACAATATCAGCAGTGATGCATTTGGCTATTACATGTTGTTTGAGACCGGTTTTCTGGAGGACGTGCTTCCGGCGGTGGCGCTGGCGAGGGAGTTTCCTTTTTTGGTCTGCCGGGGATGCCGGTATTCCAGGTGTCGGAGGAGGAGCTGCAGCGTATAGTCGGGCTGGTGATGAAGATCGACGAGGAGGTTCAGCAGTCCCGGACGGGGCGGGTGAAGGCGGTGAAGCTGTATCTCTATTTGTTGTTGCTGGAGGCCAGGCGGAGTTATGAGCGGCAGGGCCTGGACGGGCAGCGTTCGGGTCAGGCGGGGGCTTCGCTGGTGAGCCGATATTTAAGACTGGTGGGCGTTCATTATTTGAAGAAGAGGAATGTTTCGGAATATGCGGGGCTGCTTGGTGTGAGTGCGAATCATCTGAACAGGATGGTAAAGGAAGTGACGGGGAGGACGGCTTCCGAGTGTATCCGGGAGATGCTGGTGCAGGAGGCGAAGTCTTTGCTGCGATACACGGATAGTTCCGTTTCGGAGATCGCTTATCAGATGGATTTTAGTGACCCTGCCTCCTTCAACCGATTCTTCCGGGCGGCTGCGGATGCGACACCGCTGATCTGGCGGAAGAGATATAAGTAAGACAATAGAATGCAGGGTGCGGTCAATTTCCGCGGGGGTGATTGAGCCAACTTTGCGGCATCAATCAAATTCTATGGTTATGCATTTTCAAAATCAAAAGGTAGTTGTTGCCGGCGGGACGTCGGGTATTGGACTGGCTACGGCGAAGCGTCTGGCCGCAGAAGGGGCGGTTGTGACTGTGACGGGCAGGAATCCGGAAAAGATCAGGGCAGCGGAGAAGGAAGGAATCAGGGCAGTATACGTGGACAGCAAGGATCGGGTTGCGCTGGACGCGTTCTTTTCCGAACTTGGCCGCGTCGATCATCTCGTAATTGCTGCCGGTGGTTCGAAGGGGATGGGAGAGTTTGCGGGGCTGTCGCTGGAAGTGTTGGGTGAAGGGTTCGCCGAGAAGTTCTGGCCGCAGCTGGAGACGCTGCAGGCGGCGTTGCCGTCGATGGCGGCGGGGGAGTGTCACGCTGATCACGGGCAGCGCTTCGGTATTGAAGAAGCCGGGCATATCCGGGCTTGCGGCGATAAACGGAGCGTTAGAGCTGATGGTGCCTGTACTGGCGCAGGAGCTGAAGACGATAAGGGTCAATGCCGTTAGTCCTGGTCTTGTGGATACGGCGTGGTGGGATTTTATTCCGGAGGAGCAGCGGCCGGCGGTGTTTGAGCAATGGACTTCGGGCATCCCGGCAGGTAGGGTGTCGAGGCCGGAAGAAGTTGCGGACGTGGTTGCATTTCTGGCGGGCAATGGCTATATGACAGGGAAGATCATCGGTTGTGACGGAGGGTTGTCCTGATCGGTGATTACCATTCATCGCTGAAATGTACAGTTTGTCAAATAATTCTGCATTTCATTGGATATGCTGAACCGGGTTGGCAGTTTGTTTGTACTCTTGTTTCGCAATATTAATCATCAGCGTATGAATGCAGTAAAGAAGGTCAAAATGGCAGGTAACCCGAAGAGCTATTTATTCGGGGGTGTACGTATGGTCGTTCATATCGCGGGCGAGCAGGCGGAAGACCAGCTGAGTCTGATCGAGGCTTATATGCCGCCCGGCGGGGACAGTGGATTGCATGTGCGTATCAGCGAGGATGAGGCTATTTATCTGATAACGGGCGAGCTTGAGGTGACGGTAGGCAGTCAGAAGACGATCATGCTTCCGGGCGAGAGTTATTTTATTCCGAGGAGTGTGCCGCACCGGGTGCGTAATGTCGGGATGGTAGAGGCCAGGGCGATGCTGGTGGATCTGCCGGGGGTATTCAGCGGGCTGGTGCGCGATGCGGGCGTTCCAATGGAAGGCGTGTTGCAGCAACCCGCGCGGATGACCGAAGAGGAGATAGCGGAGCTATGTGCTTTTGCGGAGCAGTATGGGTCGCTGGTGCTTGTGCCGCCTTATCGGGAAGGAGAGGCCGTGTTCACGGGAAAGCCGCCCATTTACAAGCGGCCGGTACACAAGCGGGAACAGGATACCTATATGTTCTTTGGCGTTCCGACGGTGCTTCATCTGGCGGGCATCGAGACTGGTAATGAATTTTCCCTGATGGAAAGTTTTATGGGAGTAGATGGCGATAGCGGGTTGCATTCGCACGCCAATGAGGACGAGTGTGTATATGTGCTGCACGGTGAGGTGGAGCTGCTTGCCGGCGACTGCGAGCTGGTGCTGCGGGCGGGGGTGTCTCATTTTATTTCCCGGAATGTGCCGCATCGTCTGCGGAGCAGGAAGGGCAAGCCTGCGAGGGTGATGCACTGGTATACGCCGGGGACGCTGGATCCTTTTGTCCGGATGGCGGGTATCCGTATCAAGGGACCGAATGATGTGGGCCCTGTGTATCCGTCGCCGGAGCAGATCGGGCCTATTTTGCTCCTGAGTGAGGAATACGATTTTCAGATGCTGGTACCGCCGGGGGTTTGATGTTTCCTGTGGTGGTGGTTCACGCGCGGGGAATGGGAGGATATCGTATATTCATGGGTAAAAGCTAAGCCCATATGTTATCCCCGCGGTATTTCCTTCTTTCTATTGTGTTGTTTTTGTTTGCGTGTCACTCTGAGCGTTCGGGGCCTTATGGTTCCTGGGCGGTGTATGGGGGCAGCAAGGACAATATTCATTACTCTTCGCTGACGCAGATCGATACGACCAATGCGGTTCATCTGAAGCCTGTCTGGGAATATCATACCGGGGATGGGGACAGTGTTTCGCAGATACAGGTAAATAGTATTATCATCGATTCGGTGTTGTATGGGGTGACGCCGCGGCTCAGGTTATTTGCGCTGAATGCGGAGACGGGCAAGCAGCGCTGGGTATTCGATCCGGCGCGTCCTGTCAACGGTGTTACGCCGAAGATCGCGATCAATGCGTGCAGGGGTGTGGCATATTACCGTGGCGGGCCGGAAGACCAGCGGCTTTTTTATTCGGCGGGTTCGTTCCTCTATTGTATCGATGCGTTGACCGGCGGACCGGTCGGCGGATTTGGGGCCGGGGGAAGGATCGATCTGCACGACGATCTGGGCAGGGATGTGAAGGAGCTCTATATCACCGGCACTACTCCGGGGATAGTTTATAAAGACATGATCATCGTGGGGTGCCGGGTTGCGGAGGAGGCGGCTGCGGCGCCGGGTCATATCCGTGCGTACGACGTGCATACGGGTAAGCTCCGTTGGATATTTCACACCATTCCTTATCCGGGTGAGGAGGGCTATGAGAGCTGGGAGGACAAGGAAGCGTATAAGCATATCGGTGGGGCCAACAGCTGGTCCGGCTTTAGTCTCGACGAAGGCCGGGGGGTATTGTTTGCGCCGGTGGGATCGGCGAGCTTTGATTTTTATGGCGGTAAGCGTCTGGGCAACGGGCTTTTTGCCAACTGTATGCTGGCGCTGGATGCCAATACGGGCAGGCGGATCTGGAATTTTCAGACGGTACACCACGATATCTGGGACCGTGATCCGCCGACGCCGCCGATACCCGTGACTATTCGCAAGGATGGCGTGTCTGTGGAGGCGGTGGTGCAGACGACTAAGACGGGTTTTATCTTTTTGCTGGACCGGAAGACGGGGCAACCGTTGTATCCGGTGGAGGAGCGGAAGGTTCCGGACACGGGTGCGCTCCCGGGGAGAAGCTGTCGCCTACACAGCCTTATTCCGTGGGCCTGCCTGTGTTTGCGCGGCAGTCGTTGGCAGAGGCGGGGTTGAACAGGCTGGTGCCGGACAGTTCGTTCAGGGATATAGAGGGTCGGCTGGCGGGGTATCGGACGGGAAGTTTGTTTACGCCTCCGTCGAAGGAGGGGACGGTGATCTTTCCGGGTTTTGACGGGGCGGCCGAATGGGGCGGGCCTGCGTTCGATCCGGAGACGGGTTTGTTGTATGTCAATGCGAATGAAATGCCGTGGATACTGACGATGGTGGATGCCAAGGCTCCGCCGACGGCTTCGTCAACGGTCGGCGAGGCCGGGAAGGTGCTGTATGCTTCGAATTGTATGGTCTGTCACGGGGCGGGCCGGATGGGCGGGGGAAATTTTCCTTCGCTGATCGGGGTGGGGAGGAAGTATTCGGATTCGCAGTTCGTGTCGCTGGTCTCCTCGGGCAGGAGAATGATGCCGGCGTTCAAACAGCTGAGTCAGGGAGAGAAGGAGGCGCTGGCGGCGTTTGTGCTGGAACGTAGTGCGGCGGCGAAGAAGCCGTTCGTCAATGTCGGGAAGAAGCCTGTGGACCCGTATTACCGGCTGCCGTATGGGGCTACGGGGTATAATAAGTTCCTGACGAAGGAGGGTTACCCTGCTGTCGCTCCGCCGTGGGGGACACTGACGGCAATCGATCTTGGCCGTGGGGTGATCGTCTGGAGGGATACGCTGGGGGACAATCCGGAGTTCAGCGCGAAGGGGATACATACGGGGACGGAGAATTATGGAGGGCCGGTGGTGACGGCGGGGGGGGCTATTGTTTATTGCGGCTACGAGTGATGCGAAGATCAGGGCGTTTAACAAGCTGACGGGGCAGTTGTTGTGGGAGTCCGATCTGCCGGCGGCGGGTTTTGCGACGCCTTCGGTCTATTCGGTCGGGGGAAGGGAGTATGTAGTGATTGCCTGTGGAGGGGGGAAACTTCATAAGAAATCGGGGGACTCGTATGTGGCGTTTGCGTTGCCGGGTGGCGCAGCGGACACCAAAATAGTGTTCATATACGAACGTTTTCGTACTATAAGCGGACAGTGGTTATTTTTTGTCTGATGTAACGGTGTGATTTTCAGTTGGGGATAAATTGGCATGCCTTGTAGGGTGCCTGTTAAAACACTGCGACATGAAACACACCCCTATTTTTACCGTTGTTTTCCTTCTTTTATTTTGTTCGTGCGGGACTTTGGAGCCCACGACGAGCTCGGGTTCTCTGGAGACCAGCGTCAATATCGAGGTCGAGTGCCGGAATGATGCGGGTACCCGGGCGATGGTTATGAACATGCTGCGGCGGGGAAGGGCCAAGGATGTGCGGGAGGATCTGGTCGGCTATGTTATGCAGATCAGGGCCTCGTATTATCTGGCCGACAATTCACCTCAGAAAGCTGGAGGAGATCGGGAGTCTGTTGACGACGCAGGGCGGGGTATACCATGTGGAGATCGTGGAGAATCACACGGTGATCAGGGACCCGCGCTAGATGACCGCCGGAGTATCGGACGGAGGACCGGTGGGTGGTTGACGGAGCCTGGGGCGGCGGACCGGTGGGTGGAATGCCTGTTTGGATTTGGTGAAAGATGGGTACATTTAGTGTATGAAAATCTTAAAAACTCTAACGGGCGTCCTTTTAGTGGCCGGCCTGCTGACTGCGTGTAACAACAGTGCTCCCCAACAGGAATCTTCGGCGCCGGTGGCGGATTCGATGGCGGCGATGAAGGAGGAGACGATCAGTTTCGCTTCGGATTCGGCGAACCTCAGGGCATTCGTAGTCTATAATGACTCGGTCAAGGGCAGGCGCCCTGCGGTGCTGGTCATTCCGGAATGGTGGGGATTGAACGACTATCCCAGGATGCGGGCGCGTGAGCTGGCAAAGTTGGGTTATGTTGCGATGGCGCTGGACGTATATGGCGACGGGAAGGTGGCGGATAATCCGGACAGTGCGAGTAAGTATGCCGGACCTTTCTATATGCATCCGGAGAAGGCGAAGCGGCGGATCGATTCGGCCATTGCGAAGATCAGGACCTATGATATCGTGGATAGTTCGAAGATCGGGGCGATCGGCTATTGTTTTGGCGGGGGCATTCTGATCAATACGGCGAGGCTGGGGGATGACCTGAAGGGCATCGTTAGTTTTCATGGCAGTCTGTTGGGGACGCCGGCGCGGAAGGACCTGATGCGGACGAAGATGTTGGTCTGTCATGGGAATGACGATAAGTTCGTGACGGCGCAGGACGTCGCTAAATTTAAGAAGCAGATGGATTCTATCGGCGCCGACTATCAATTTATCGGGTATGACGGGGCCACGCATGCGTTTACGAATCCCGCTTCGACGGAGAACGGGAAGAAGTTCAAGATGCCGATCGCTTATAATGCGAAGGCGGATACGGCCTCCTGGCTGGCCATGGAAGATTTCTTTTCGAAGTTGTTTAAATAAAATAGTGTGCTACTTGATGAAAGCGCCGTTCTCTGCGACCCATTTCAGCAGGGCGTTGTTCTCGTCGCGCAGGTCGAGCTTCCGGCAGATGGCGTGGCGGTGGTTCTTGATGGTGTAGCGGCTAAGGTGCAGGGTCTCGGCGATCTCCTGAGTCGTTTTCTTTTCCCTTATGAGCTGGAGGATCCGGAGTTCCGTATCGCTGAACAGGGTATTGGGCTGCAGGAAGGCTTTGCCGGTCTGGCTATTGGACTGGATGCGGCTGATCACGAGCTGTACGCCGGCGAACAGCTGCATTTCGTCGATGGGTTTGATGAGGTAGTTGGCTGGGTTGGCGGCGGCGGCCTGTTCGATGATGGTACGGGTCTGGTAGGAGGTGATGAAGATGACCTCAAAAGCGTAGCGGCGGCGGAGTTCGCTGACAAGATGAATGCCTGTAAGTTCTTCCTCCAGGTGGATATCGCAGAGCAGGAGGTGGGGCAGCATTTCGGCCATGGCCGTTCGGGCCTCGGCGGAGGACACGGCGATACGGGTGGTGCAGGCGAAGTTGGACTGGAGCTGCCGTTCGATGAAACGGGCTATGATAATTTCGTCTTCTACAATGAGGATTCTTATCATGGGATCAAACGGGAATGGTGAATGAATAGGATAATCCTATGTCTTTGGAGACGGTCATCTGTCCATTCATTTGCCGGGTAAGGTCTTTGATGAGGGGGATCCCCATGGTAAACTTCTCCGGGTCTTCGATTTCGTTCAGGCAGTTGCCGTTGTCCGTGTAGACGAACTGCAGCAGGTGGTCGCTGAGATTGTTTGCTTCCACCCGTATGCAAGGGTCGGGGTGGTCGCGGAATGCGTGCTTAAACGTATTCGTGAACAATTCTGACAGGATCAGGCCAAAGGACAAAGTATGTTTATCGCTTAGTTGAATGCCGGCGGGTATGACTTGCTGGATACGGGTCTGACCTTTTGTGTCGTATATCTTCTGGAGGTGTACCGCCAGTTCGGTGACGAATTCGCAGAGGCTTACGTTGTGCCCGTTCTCGTAGTTGAACAGTTTTTGGTTGACGAGCATCATCGCCCGTATTTTTCCGATGTTCCCTTTCAGGATGTCGCGGGATGTGCCGTCTTTGACGATGGGCAGCTGGAGGCTGAGTAGGCTGTAGAGCAGCTGCAGATTGTTTTTAACGCGATGGTTGAGTTCGTTGATCAGGGTCTCGATCTTGGTATTGCGTTCGGCCAGCATGAATTTCTGCTTTTGCAGGCGCCTGTTGGAGACCTTTAGTTCTTCGGTCCTTTCTTCCACTTTCTTTTCGAGGATGATATTCTGGTGCTGTTGAAGATCGTTGAACTCTTTCAGCACGGCCTGTTTGGCGACTTCGTGCTGGCGCATTTCCTCTTTGAGTCCTGTAGAGAACAAAAGGAATACGCAGAGGATGGCGATGTCGCCGAAGATGGGGGCGATGGCCAGCGAGCGTTCGTGCAGGAAGATGGAGGTGATCGTAATGGAGAGCCCGGTGCAGCCGATAAGGATGATCCCGTAGGCGAGGTAGCGCTGGGCCGGATTAAGGGCATTCCAGCAGGTGTACAGCGCGCTGATGGCCAGCCCGAGAAAGAGGGGTGTTCCCATAGCTGGATCGTATTGGTCAGGTTGTAGTTGCCGGTGAAGTAGTCGATCGTAATATATGTTACGGATGAGGCGATGATGAGGACTGGCATCCATTTCATCCAGGTATAAAATCGGGGGTAGTTGCTTCTTATCTGCCAGAAGTCCCTGACGAGGAAGAACAGACCCAGCATGCCGAGGTCGAGGAAATGTTTGTTGAACAGCCAGCCTGTGGCGGGGTCGTCGGGGAAGAACCATTCAATGAAATAGCCGGCAGAGCTTGATCGCGTAGAGGCCAACGCCGGTGACGAAGACCAGCAGCCACAGGTATAGTCTGTAGCGGGTGACGAGCCAGGAGAGCAGGGTATAGACGAAAAAGATGCCGACCGCGCCCTGGAGGGCGGAGTTCAGTGATTCTTTGAGCCGGACGGTTTGATAGTAGCTGCGTCTTGTCTGCAGAGTGAAGTCAAAAACGGGTTGGTAGTGTTTTGTATGGTGCACCTGCAGGAGAAGCGTATAGGTCTTTCCCGGTTCGAGCGGGAGGGGTTGCGAAGAGGCGGCCGTCGGACTCGCCGATATAATTGCGTGCACGGAAAGCGCCGGTTTGCTGGTGGGCTATCAGTGTGTCGCCCTGGTAAAGGTAGACGTCTACGTAGGTAAGGTTGTTGAAGGAGAGGACCTGGCCTGGATCGGTGGCCATTTTGCTGGTTTGCAGCGTTGTTTTCATCCAATAATAGCTGGTGGGGGACCCTTTCGGGAGCCTGTCCAGGGGGAACGAGTGCGTTCGGGTGGCTTAATACATCTGTGGCCGACAGCGTGCCTGTCCGGTCCTCGAGTGCAAGAAAATGCGGTTTAAGCAATACTTGCTGACCGGATAATAAGGGTGTAGGGGGTGGCAGTGTTTCGGCTCTGCAGGTGCTAATAACCAGAAATGCGAGAATTATCAAGCGTGCAGGCCTTAATCGTGATCCAGGAGACATCCCGTCCAAAATACGACAAAATACTGCTCCTAAAAGGGTAGAAATACGCAAGATTAGGAATTTGGACCCCAGGGTCTGTGTTCCTTTAGTATGATGGAGGCCTAGTAGACAATAATAAAAATATTATATAAATATGCAATTCGATATGTGGATAAAATTATTAAGAATCTTATAGTTGCGGGTTTCTTCCCGCTTTCTGGATGAATTCTGAATTTATTAATCAGGACTTAATACTCCCAGCCGATGGTTTGACTAATTTACGGCTTCTTAAAAAATCAGGAACATCATGAAGGCGATCATTAGTATGTTGTTAGTAGCCCTTTTTTTAGCCGGTTGCTCCAAGAATTCCGATCAGCAGGTGAGTATTTCCGATCAGCAACTGCGGGTTGGCGACTTTATCCAGAACGGGGACACGCTGAATTCCAAGAACGGCTCGAACGGGAGGGCTATCAAGGGGACGCTGAAGTCCGGTCAGACCTATTATCTGTGTAGTCTTTATGCGGATGCTACGATCAACAAAGGCGATACGCTCGCGATACAGAATGACGTGAAGGTGCTGGTGGTCGGGCCGAAAAGCGGACCGGGTGCGATCGGGACGCAGGATCACGCGCCTGGTATCGTTATCAATGGAAGTTTTTACTGTCTTGGCACGAAGGACAAGCCCAACTGGTTCACTGTTGCCGATCAGTCGCTGAAGTCGGATCCTGCGAAGGACCCGCAGGACCCGAAGACGGATCCCGCATTCAAGGGTTACTGGGGTGGTCTGCAGGGCGGCAATGGCGCGGGAGACGTCATCATCAAGTGGACGCATATTGAATATACGGGAGGCTTATATCCCACGGGTGCTCCGAAGTCGGGCAACCGGTACGGCGTCCTCGTCACGTCGCCGGGTTCGAATTTCGTGCTGGAGGACTCCTGGCTGTATGGCTGTGCGAATGACGTGGTTCGTCCCGCGGGCGGCAACTCATGAGATCTTCCGCAATACGTTCGAGAAGATCGGCCTGACGGCGGGAGAATGTGTGAATGTGAAGAGCGGCAGTGTGGGTGACATCGGCTATAATCTTGTGGTGGGTGGAACGGGGAATGCCTTTAAGGCGGCCAATGCGGGGGGGCTCAGTCCGCAGGCGAGCATGGTCTGCTATAACAATACGGTCATTACGACTGGTTATCGTCAGGCGAAGGCGGGCGAGGGCGGTTCGATCGATTTCGAGCAGGCCGGGCGCGGGCTGGCTTACAATAATATTCTCGTCAACTGCGCCTATGGGCTGGGGATCCGGGGTGGCGGCGGGAGCGTGCCTATCGCGGATACGGCGAATATCCGGTATGGCAATACCTACAACTACGGCGACCTGACGGACTTTACGACGCAGTTCCTGCCGGTAGGGTTTATTACGGTGGCGCAGGCTTCGGATATCAACGGCGGAAACGGGACTGTGCCGGGTGCGAACAATCCTAAATTCGTGAACTATCCGCTGCCTGCCGCGGCCGGGATTAATTTCAGCGCTGCTGACTATGCGGGTGCATTCGACTTTCATTTGTCAAGCGGTTCACCGGCTATCGGAAAGGGGTATGCGGGTTTTTCTGCTGCGTCGGTGGTGAAGAAGGACGCGGTGTATGGGGTTACGGAGGTAACGGCTCCGGGGAAGGATATGGGGGCGTTCCAGACGGATGGGAGCGGGAATAAACACTAAGCGATGATAGGGGTGTTGTTCGTTGCGGGTCTTTTATTGCATCGGGTGGATACGGTGCGGAGGGATTCGTTGCCCGAGGTGACGGTGAGGGGCTACAGGGATGGGGGTACTCTGTCGGGGGCCATCAGTCTTCAGAAGGCCACCGGACTAATCGTGGATATCGTACCCGAAGAGTCGATTCAGCGCAGCACTGACCTGAGCATCGGAGATGTCACGCGACGGATAAATGGGCTTTCCGTTACTACGGATAATTTTGGTCAGTCCGGTCGCACGATCATACGGGGTATGGACCCCAAGTACAACTATACGCTGATCGACGGGATCAAGCTGCCGAGTCCGAGTGACCGAAGCCGTTATATACCTCTTTCGATCTTTCCCGCCGATATGGTGCAGCGGGTGGAAGTATATAAGAGCCTGTCGCCGGCCATGGAGGGGGATGCTATCGGTGGAGCGGTGAACCTGGTATTGCGGAATGCTCCTTCGTCGCCTCTTCTGAAAGTACGGTTTAGCGGGGGATACAATCAGACTTTTTTCGATCAGTCCTATCTGGCGTTCGACCGCGGCGGAGTTCGCAGCAAGAGTCCCTATGATGCTGCACGGGGCGGGTTATTATGCTTCGGGCGCCGATTTCCCGAGATCGAATCTTTCATTTCATTCGACGAAGCCGCTGCCGGATGCGGTGGGGAGTGTTGTGTGGGGGAGGCGATTTTTCGGGCAGCGGCTGGGGATGCTGGTAGCGGATGAATACCAGAATATCAAGAGGGGGACGCCGAACTTTTTTATTCCGCAGAATAACGAGCCTGGGTTGAATAATACTCCTGGGCTGACGGATCTTTACCAGAACAATTATTCCGGCACGCTGATCAGGGAAGGAATGCATGGGAAGGTCGATTATGTGTTCAATCCCAGGAACAGCATCGGGTGGTATTCGTTCTATGTCAGCCAGCAGGAGATCGAGACGCGCAGCCGGGTCGACACCAGTCTTAGTCTGGGCCGAACGGTGCCGGGCACCGGGAGGATAACGCTGTCGGACCGATCGCGGGAACATCTGCAGCATATCTATGGCACCGAGCCTTCGGGGCGAGCATCAGGTGGGGCCGGCGTTTTCCTTTCGCTGGATAGGTTCCTGGGCGGTGGCGAAGGGGGCATATCCCGACTGGTCGGAGTTGTCGGTAGGGACGGCCCGTCTGGAGGGCCCCGGCGGGGCGATCACGCAGACGCCGTTGCTGCTGGATGGGATGGAGCGGTCCTGGCTGTCGAACAGAGAGCGGGACTGGTCGGTGTATGGGGACTGGGACTATCACCAGATGGTGTCGGGACATCGGTTGTCTATCTCATTCGGCGGATTGTACAGGGACAAGCGGAGGGACAATTTTTATAACAGCTATGATTTTCAGCCGGCGGTCACGACCAATCAGGGGCAGCCGTTTACGGATATCGATCACGCCGAGTGGACCAACGGCGATGGTCCGCTGAATCCGCTGGGTTCAGTGGCGAATCCGAATACGTATGTGGCTCACGAATATATTGGTGCGGGTTACGTATCGGCGTCCTGGAAGGGGCGGCGGGCCGAGTATATGGCGGGTGTCCGGTTTGAAGACACGCGGCAGGGGTTTGTTTCTTCTGTCGACCCAACGGTGACTTACGGGAAGGAAGGAAGAATACACTATCATGACTATTTGCCTTCGGTATCGTTGAAGTATCGGGTCGATCCGAAGCAGCTGTTGCGGGCTTCGTGGTATCGCAGTATTTCGAGGCCGGCGTTGTACGACGTGACCTTTTATTCCATCGAGTATGAGGACTACCGGGAGGCGGGGAACCCTTTTCTGCGGCGGTCGCACGCCGACAATTTCGACCTGCGCTACGAGTGGTATCCGGGGGGCCTGGATCTGTTGCAGGGCGGGGTGTTCTGCAAGTATATCACCGACCCGTATGAAAGAACGTTGCTGAATGCCAATGACGAGCTGTATCCTTTGCCCAGCCAGGGTTTGTCCTACACGCCGGCGGGTGAGCTGACCGCGCAGATGCGGAATGCGGGTCCTGCCAGTGCCTATGGGGCAGAGGTCGCCCTTGCGCACTATTTCGGGCGGCTGGGGGTGCAGGCGAATTATACCTATACTTATTCGAGGATCATTCAGACGGCAAAGTTCAAGACCCGGCAGGACGCGAACGACCCGTCGAGTGATATTATCACGGTATCGCGCAGCGAGTCTCGGCCGTTGCAGGGGCAGTCGCCGCATCTCGCGAGTCTGAGTCTGCTGTATCAGCAGTCCGGGTGGAGCGGCAGGGTATCCGCGACCTATACCGGGCGGCGGATCTACTCGGTGTCGGGCTGGTATGGGCTGGAGTACTGGCAGAGGGGGCATACGGTGCTGGATGCTTCGGTGGAGAAGAGCATTGGGCATCGGGTGAAGGTTTTCGCGAAGGTTGGCAATCTCTTTAGTACCAATACGACGGTGGACCTGTTGCAGGGTCAGCGGATCACTGTGATGAGACAGGTGGACAGGGCGGTGTATTATCTGGGGGCGCAGTGGAGCATGAAGTAGGGGCACAGGAATTGCACCCGGTCGTTATTATGGATACACCACCTCTATTGGACGACGATCTTCATTGGTACAAGGATGCGATTATTTATGAGCTGCATATCAAGGCCTTTTGCGATGGCGACGGGGATGGGGTAGGGGATTTTCAGGGGCTGTTGCAGAAGTTGGACTATCTGCAGGACCTTGGGGTGACGGCGATATGGCTATTGCCCTTTTATCCCTCGCCGCTGAAGGATGACGGATATGATATCGCGGACTACTATAATATCAATTCATCTTACGGAGATATCTCCCAGTTCAAGCATTTGTTAAAAGAGGCGCACCGGCGCAATCTGAAGGTGATCACCGAGCTGGTCCTCAATCATACGTCGGACCAGCATGCCTGGTTTCAGCGGGCGCGTCGTTCGCCAAAGGGGTCGGACGAGCGGAATTTTTATGTGTGGACGGACAATCCCGATCAGTATAAGGACGTGCGGATCATTTTTCAGGACTTCGAAGCGTCCAACTGGACCTGGGATCCGGTGGCGGAACAATACTACTGGCACCGCTTCTTTTTCCATCAGCCTGACCTCAACTACGACAATCCGAAGGTACAGGAGGAAGTGTTCCGGATCATCGATTTCTGGTGCAAGATGGGGGTGGACGGGTTTCGGCTGGACGCAGTCCCTGTATCTTTTCGAGCGGGAGGGTACCAATGGCGAGAACCTGCCCGAAACGCACGCATTTTTGAAGAAGCTGCGAAGTCATATCGATTCGAACTTCCCCGGGAGGGTTTTTGGCGGAAGCCAATATGTGGCCGGAGGACTCGGCGTCCTATTTCGGCGCGGGGGACGAGTGTCATATGAACTATCATTTCCCTGTGATGCCGAGGATGTTCATGGCGCTGCAGATGGAGGATCACTATCCCATCACCGATATATTCGATCAGACGCCGGAGATACCCGGCAACTGCCAGTGGGCGATCTTTTTGCGCAATCACGACGAGCTGACGCTGGAGATGGTGACGGATGAGGAGCGGGACTATATGTACAAGGTATATGCGCGTGATCCGAAGGCGCGTATCAATCTGGGTATCCGGCACCGGCTGGCGCCGCTGCTGGACAACAGCAGGCCGAAGATAGAGCTGCTTAATTCGCTGTTGTTCTCCTTGCCGGGGACGCCTGTCATCTATTATGGCGACGAGATCGGCATGGGGGATAATTTTTATCTGGGTGATCGGGACGGGGTGAGGACGCCGATGCAGTGGTCGCCGGACAGGAATGCGGGTTTTTCGGCTACCAATCCGCAGCGGCTGTATCTGCCGCTGATACTCGATCCGGAATATCACTACGAGTCGGTCAATGTGGAGACGCAGCGGAGCAATACCTCTTCGCTATTCTGGTTCATGAAGCGGATCATCGCGGTGCGGAAGAAGTTCAGGACTTTTGGCCGCGGCAACCTTAAATTCCTGAGCGTGGAGAATCACAAGGTGTTGGCCTTTACCCGTACTTATGAGGAAGAGACCCTGCTCATCGTCGTTAATTTGTCGAAGTTCTCGCAGGCGGCGGAGGTGGATCTGGTGGCATATAAGGGTTTTGTGCCGGTGGATGTATTCAGCAAGAACCGATTCCCGGTGATAAGGGATGACGGGCAGTATTTCTTTACGCTGGCTCCGCATTCCTTTCAGTGGTTTGTACTCGAGAAAGCGCATCCGGATACGGATGAGTCCAGCCCTCTGCCGCTGCTGCTGATACGCAACTGGGAGGGGCTGCTGGACGGCGGTTCGAAGAAGCAGCTGGAGAACAATATCCTGCCCCGGTATTTACAGAAGGCGAAATGGTTCATTTCGAAAGAGCGGAATCTTTACCAGGTGGTGATCCAGGAGGTTGTCCGGGTGCCGGTGGGTGAGCGGTCGGTCTATTGGTTGCTGCTGGAGATCGTTGGCGATGATGGGATAACCGGTCTCTATCAGCTGCCGCTGTGGCTGATCCCGACAGATGCGGCCAAACAGCTGGTGCAGCTGTATCCGGAGTCGGCAATCGCCAATATAAAGTCTGAGGAAGGCGAGGGAGTGCTGGTGGATGCGTTTTTTGCTCCTGAGTGGCAGAACCTGCTGCTGGAGAAGATGGCGGTTCATAAGAACGGGCATGGGGCGGCAGCGCATATCGAATTCGAGGGGAATGGGAGGCTGAAGAAATTTTTGTCGGAGGGGAGAGAGGTCGTGGCTAAGATACATGCCTCGGACCTGTACAATACTTCCATTGCGTACAATGCCGCGTTGTTCCTGAAGATGTACAGAAAGGTGGACAGGAGCGTTCAACCGGACCTGGAGGTTACGAAGTATCTGTCGAATCTGGGTTATCCGTATTTGCCGGCTTATATCGGATCGGTTGAATGGAAGGACAAGCAGGGAGAACTGGTGCTGGGGGTAATGCAGGAGATGGTGGAGAATCATGGGGATGGATTCGGGTACTTCCTTGAGAGAATCAACAACTATATAGAAAGGATATTAGCGGGGAGAAGGGCGCTTCCGCGGCTGGTCCGGGGTTGGTGGCGCCGGAGACTTTGGGTTCGCTGGCTGACCCGATGGCTTTTGACCGGTTGCCGGCGGAATTGCAGGGGCTGCTTGGTGCGCATTCGGCGGAGATGGCGAGGCTGATCGGGATCCGGACGGCGGAGATGCATCTGGCGCTGGCGGAGGGTGTGGGACTGAAGGATTTCAGACCGGAGCCTTTTTCGCTGCACTATCAGCGGTCGTTGTTCTCTTCGATGACCTCGTTGGTGCGGGAGACCTATCAGAATCTTTCGAGGAACAAGCAGGTGTTGCCCGCGGATATGCAGGAGCGGATCGACAGGATCATGGCGTATCGGCCGGAGCTGCTGGCTACGCTGAAGAAGATCTATGTGAAGAAGATGGACGCGCTGAAGATCCGTATTCATGGCAACTATCATCTGGGGCAGGTATTGCTGACGGGGAAGGACCTTGCGATCAACGATTTTAGCGGCGATCCTTCGTATAGTTATTCCGAGCGGAGGCCGAGGCGGTCGCCTTTTGTGGATATTGCGTCGATGGTGCTATCTTTTTATGAGGTGGCTTACGACGGATTTTGGCATAGTACGCAGCTGCATGAAGAGAATGTACGGAGGCTGATTCCGATGGCTGGGGTTTGGGCATATTATAACAGTGGGTTTTTTATAGAGGGGTATAAATCGAAGATGTTGGGGTCGCCGATCATGCCTTCGGTTGATGCGGACTTCGAGACGATGCTGCAGTATTATATCGTGCAGCGGGCGATGGTAGTTTTTAATCGGTATATGAAGGAGGATCCGCGGAGGTTGGTGATTCCGCAGGCTATTTTGAGGAAGGTGTTGAGTCCGTTGCCGGAGGTAGCTGGGGCTTCCGCCGGGGAGAGGTAGGGGTGCGGTGGCGCTGAAGGGGGAATTTGGTCAATGCAATAATGGCGTGAACCAGTCCCGGGCTACGAGGTCCCATTGGCCTTCGTGGTCCGTGTGGGTATCGATGATCCTGAATCCAACTTTTTTATGGGCCTTGAGCGAGCGGGGTTGTTGACGGAGATCTCGGTGACGAGGAGGGGGTATTGGGAGGAGAAATGTTTCTTATGAAATTCGTAGAGCAGTTGTACGACGCCCTGGCCGCGGTAGAAGATGTCGACGCAGATCTGTCCCATGATATAGAAGCGTTGTTCGGCTAGGGGTTGGCCTTTGTAGATGACCGATTGGGTATATTCCAGCATTGTCTTTAGGGAAGGGTAGACGTCGGCGCAGTCTTTTGTGAGGCTGATGGCGTAGCCCGCGAGTTTGTCCCCGTCCATGGTGATGACGGAGGGGACGATGGCGTGGAGGCGGGTAAGGATCTCCGTTGAATAGATCCAGGAGACGAAGCCTTCTTTTGTTTGGTCTCGGCGGAGATGTTGGCGATCTGGTTGGCTGCGGAGAGCCGGGCGATCTGTTCGAGCTCTTCTTTTATCGTGACGAGCTTAGTAGTCAGCATTTTAAAACAGGCTTGTTTGAATGGGTTGGCCGGGGCGGTCGAGGATTGCTGTCTTGCGGCGGCGGATCTTCGAGTGACCGATGCCGGAGGGTTGCGGTGTGGGGGTGGTTGGGATGCCGGGGTTCGGGGGATTGGTTGGTTTGCCGGGAATGCCGGGGTTCGGGGGATTGGCTGATTTGCCGGGGTTGCTGGGTTTGGCGGGGTTGCCGATCCAATCTGCGGCGGGTCCGATGCCCGGCCGGCCGATGTATTTCCCGTCGATGGCATAGACCTCTGATTCGCCGTGGCGGGAGGCTACGACGACGAAGGTGCCGTGGGAGGCGTCTTCGAAGAGGCGCTGGACCAGTTCGGGGCGGTTGTTGTCCTGCGAGAGGTGGGCGAGCAGGAGGTGGCTCATGTAGGCGGGGCGGTGGCGGACGAATAGTTCGAGCGCCTGATGGTTGGAGAGGTGTCCTTTGCCGCCGCGGATACGGTTCTTCAACGGCCAGGGGTAGCGGCCGTTCTCGAGCAGGAGTTCGTCGTAGTTGGATTCCGGGAATGCGGCGTGGCAGGACTGGAAGTGCAGGGTGAGGTTGTCACAGACGTGCCCGATGTCGGTGAAGACGCCGATGCGGATGGAGCAACCGTCTTCGCGTTCTGTGGAGACGACGAAGCTGTGTGGGTCGATGGCGTCGTGGGTCTTTGAAAAAGCCAGTATGGTTAGTTCTCCGATGGGTATATTTTCGGCGGGGCTCAGCGGCCGGACGAGGTGATCGTCGAGTTGAATGCGGCTGTTGCCGAGCGTCTCGCCGGTGATATAGACGGGTATCTGATAGCGTTTGGACAGGACTTCCAGTCCGCGGATGTGGTCGTCGTGTTCGTGAGAGATAAAAATGGCCTTTACGAGGCTGATTTGCAGACCTAGCCTGCTCATGCGCCGTTCGGTCTCGCGGCAGGATAGTCCTGCGTCGATGAGTACGGCTTCCCGGTCGTTGCCGATGTAATAGGAGTTGCCGTTGCTGCCGGAATTGAGAGACGCGATGTAGAGTGACATGGGTAGGCAAAAGTAGTGAAAAAACCGGCCCGGGGGGTGCTCGTTTGGGGTGGTATGGTATTGGTGTGGACAACTATAAACGACCTATGTATAAGATCGCCGCATTTTTGGTGTTGTTTGGTTGTATGGGGGTGGTGGCGCAGGAGAGGAGGAATCCGCCCCCGCCTCCCCCGCCTCCGCGGACGACTCCTGCGCAGCATCCGATGCCGCGGCGCCCGGCTCCGCCGCCGAGGACAGCGCAGCCAAACAGGCCGGTTCAGCCCGCGAGGCCTATGACGAGGCCACCGGAGAATGGGCGGCCACCGGGAGAGGTGAAACCTCCGGATAGCCGGCCGCCGGGGAATGGGAGACCGCCGGTCACGCGGCCTCCGGGAGAGGTAAGAGCTCCGGATAACCGGCCGCCGGGGAATGGGACACCGCCTGTTACGCGGCCTCCGGGCGGGAATCCGCCTGTGGGGAATACGCGGCCTCCTGGTGGGGGGGCCGCCCGCGGGAGGAAATCCGCGAGCGAGTCACCGGCCGCAGGGGTGGTCTTCGGGGCGTGCGCCGTATACGAGGCCGCCGCATCGTTGGGATGGTCGAAACTACTATACCTATCACGGGTACTATTATCATCCTTACCGGCCGTATGTTTACGGGCCGGCCCTGGCATCCGTTAGGCTTTTTTATCGCGGCTGTGTCTGCGGGCGCGGTGGTGGTGGCGTTGAACGATGTCGACTACCGGTATGACGCGGGTGTGTTCTATGAACCGGTGGATGGAGGGTATAAGGTGGTGGCCCCGCCATCGGGGGCTGTGGTGCCTTCGCTGCCGCAGGATGCGGTGTCGCTGCAGGTGGGGGAGGACACTTATTACTACTATGGAGGCCAGTTCTTTGTGCAGGCGGATAACGGTTATCAGGCGGTGAAGGCGCCGCCTGGCGCTATCGTCTATAATTTGCCGGATGGCGCGACTACGGTGAATGCGGATGGGGTAACGTATCTGCAATACAATAGTGACTACTATCAGCCGATACAGGATAGCAACGGACAGGCGGCATACGAAGTGGTAGAGATAGAGAATTAGGATGACCGGGGTTCGACGATACCAGTGACTACGCAGGGCCGCACCGTTGCGGGTGCAGGCGCGGGTGCAGGCTCCTGCGCGGTCCTCCTTACTGTTTGTTTTAAGGATTCGGCCGGCTGTTTTGAGGATATGGTCTCTGGTATGGATGTGTCGACGGGGATCTGTGCGGGTTTTGGCAGACGCGCGCAGAGGAGAAAGGCTCTTCCTCCGATGAGCAGGGCGACCAGCATGATCATCCCGCCGTGGAGGTGTATCTGGTCTTCGCGGAAGGGGATGGCGATATCAGCCCGGAAGCCGAAAGAGTCTATGCCGCTGCGAACCTGACGGGGCAGCTGGTCTTCGATAATATAGTATAGTCCGCCGGCCGCCGCTATGCAGAGGAGCAGGATCCACCAGCCTGCAAAGAGGGCCCAGCCCTTGTTCCAGAGGATGGTTCCGCGGTGAGGGCGGGGAATTTCGTGGCTGACGGCCACCAGATACAGGATAATAAAGAGGGCGCCTACGGGGATCCAGTCGATCACGGGGGGCGCAGGGGGATGTCCAGAAAAACGATCATGGGTTGGACGCGGCCGGACTCGCCCAGCCATGCCGGGATAAAGTGCGAAAGCCAAAATTGCTCCAATAAAATTGCGATCAGCAACAGAAAGGTCACGAGCAGAAAAGAACCTTTCCGGCCGGTGGTGGTAGACATATAAAAGTTGTTTTATAGAAGGCTCGTCATGGGAGATTGGGAGAGTGAGAGTATATCAAACGCCAGCGCCGGTAGGGATAATATGAATGAAAAGCCAAAACTTCGTTAAAGGGAGTAATTTTGAGACATGAACCTATCCTGGTGGTTTCCGGCCAACACTTCCCGTCAGCTGTGGATGACAGGCGTCGCAATGGTTGTCGTCTGGGTCGTCTTCAAACTATTTTATCCCTACGCCGACTATTTTACCGATTCATACAGCTATATCGACGCCGCGGCGTCCCGGGACGCGATCGGGTACCGGCCTATCGGGTATTCGATCTTTCTCCGGCTGGTGCATGCGGTGTCGGCCAGCGATACGCTTCTGGTGACGCTGCAATACGGGATGGTGCAGGCGGCGAGTCTGGTTTTGTATATGCGGTTAAGGAGGGTCGCGCGGCTTTCGTTGTGGGCGCAATCGGTCATCCTGTTATTTCTTGTATTGAACCCGGTGATGCCCTATACGTGCAACTATGTCAGCAGTGATGCGCTGTTCATTGCCCTGAGTCTTTTTGTGGCTGAATGTGCTGATGGGGCTGATCCTCCGGCCGGAGTGGAGCGGGCTTTTTGTGCAACTGGTATTGCTGGTGATGATATTCAATATCCGTTATGTCGCGCTATACTATCCGGCGGTGGCGGCCATTGCGTTCTTTCTGATGAGGAGGGGCGTCGTCTTCAGGCTGGTAGGTGTGGCGACGAGCGTCGCGGTGGTGGTGGTTTTCATCAGCTGGATCAAATCCATTACGAAGCGCGAGACGGGGGCTGCGATCTTTTCGGCCTTCAGCGGCTGGCAGATCGCCAGCAACGCCCTGCATTTATATCCGCATATACCGGTCGATTCGGAGGGGCTTCCGTCGGAGGAGAGCCGGGTGCTTGCGGGTTATGTGGGGAGATATTTCGACAGCGCTGGTCCGTCGGTGTTAGCAGGCGGGTCGCGGGCGACGACTGCGTATATGTGGGAAAGGGGATTGCCGTTGCACCGGTATATGGATGGCTATCGGCGTCAGCATCCGGCGCCGTATTTTATCGTGTGGAACAGGGTGGCGATCGTATTTACCGAGTACGGCTATCATCTCGTGCGGGAGCATCCGCTGGCGTTCGGGCGGTATTATCTGTGGCCGAGCGCGAAGACCTATTTCAATACGCCGCTGGACGTCTATGCCGTCTACAACGAGGGCAGGACGGATGTGGACTCCGTGGCCGTGAAATGGTTCGGCTATAAGAACACCAGACTGAAGGTCGTTAGTTCGAAGCTGCAGGGGCGGCTGCTGGCGTGGATACCGGTGCTGTATATCTTTCTTAACATCGGATTTCTTTTGTCGGCGCTGCTGTTGCTGCCGGTGCGGGGGATGAGGCGGCAGTTCCCGGAATTCGTACTTTGTTATCGACTCGCGGCAGCCTATCTGCTGGCCAATGCCGCCTTCTGCATTTTTGCGTCACCGACGGTGCTGCGCTATCAGGTGCTGCCGGTGATCCTGCTTTTTATGTTCGGCATTTGCGCCCTACATTTCGTAACTTGGCATTATGGAGATCAGCCTATTACCCATCAGCGCCGGAGTTGAACTATACAGGCGGCAGGCCGCCCGATTTTATGAAGCCTATTTAATGAAAGATGCAGCAGTCGTGGAGTTTGTCCGCGAGCATCATCCGCGTCTTCGAAAATGGGTGGAGGAAGATTGTCCGTATATGACGGTGACGCCGGCCGATATCCAGCTGGCGATGGCGGACTGGTATTATTTCGAGACCTGGATGCATATGGTGGAGTGGGTAATGGAAGTGACGCAGAAAGAGTCGCCGGTCTTTCAGTTCGAGTCGGCGGTGGAGGCGATCTTCACGGGTGATGCGGCGCGGCTGGAGTCCTTACTTCGGGAGAATCCGGGTTTGACGAAGATGCGTTCGATGCGGAGGCATCACGCGACGTTGTTACACTATATCGGCGCGAACGGCGTAGAATATTATCGTGGGCAGTACCCGCCGAATATGGCCGATCTGCTAAGGTTACTCCTGGATGCGGGGGCCGTTGTCGATGCCTGTGCGGATATGTATGGCGGCGGCTCGACGACGCTGGGACTGGTGGCGACCAGCATACATCCGGTGCGGGCGGGCGTGATGGTACCTTTGTTGAGTGCACTGCTCGACGCTGGTGCTACTCTGGACGCGCAGGGAACGGCGGGTAACGGCCATAGCGTGGTCAAGGGCTGTCTGTACAACGGTCGGCCGGAGGCGGCGGACTATCTTGCCCGTCGCGGCGCGAAGCTGGGGCTGGAAGAGGCGGCGGGGGTCGGGCGGCTGGACATCGTGAGAGGCTATTTTAGCGACAACGGGAGTCTGAAAGATCCGGATAATCTGCAGGAGATGGAGCTGGGGCTCATCTGGGCCTGTGCGTACGGGCAGACGGCCGTCGCCGAGTTCCTGATCGACAGGGGCGGCGATCCGGGGAAGCCGGTGGACGGCATGAATGGGGTTCACTGGGCCGCGATCGGGGGGCATCTGGATACGATCAGGCTGCTGATCGGCCGGAATGTCTCGCTGGAGACGGTCAACCGATTTGGAGGAACTGCTCTGGGTTCGGCTTTCTGGGCGATGGTCAACGGGAATGAGGTGAACCGGTGGCCGGAGGACACGGACGACGTGATGGTAATCGAGACACTGGTGAGCGCGGGAGCCAGGATCGAGCCGGGGACGCTCGGCTGGCTGGACAGGCAGAATTTGCCCGTCGCGAAGAAGGCCATGATCGGGGATCTGCTAAGGCATCATGGGGCGGAGAATTAGGGGCGGCCGGGCCGGTAGTGGTAAGGTCCGCAAGTGGCTGGGGATGAGACCCGCAGACGGAGTTGCCGGTGCTAAACCCGGCTGTTTTTTAGCTGGAAGCTTTTATGTAATTTAAATCTTTAATATACTAACGATGCAAGAAAAACCTACACAGCCGCTGTCGCCGTCAGAGATGAATCCCTTGTCTTCACTGGATGTTTGGGAGGACGATCTTCTGGAACGTTATCCGGACCCCGAGACTATTGCAAAGGAAAAATCAACCGAAGAATATCGCAATTATGAGACTCCGGGCAGGGACACCGTCCGCGAGTTCTATCGCCTCAATCATACCTATCAGACCTATGACTTTGTAATGGAGAAGAGGGCTGAATACCTGAAGTTCGACAAGAAGGAAATGTCGGTATGGGATGCGTTCAATTTTCTGAACGAGCTGGTGGACGATTCCGACCCGGATACCGATCTGGATCAGTTTCAGCATCTGCTGCAGACTTCGGAGGCGATTCGCGCCGATGGTCACCCGGACTGGATGGTGCTGGCCGGTCTGTTCCACGATATGGGCAAGACGCTTTGTCTTTTCGGGGAGCCGCAGTGGGCCGTCGTCGGCGATACTTTCCCGGTAGGTTGTGCATATTCCGACAAGATCGTTTATCCCGAATTCTTCAAAAATAACCCCGACTACAGTGACGCCCGTTATCAGACGCCGAACGGTGTCTATTCGGCCGGCTGCGGTCTTCGCAATGTACATATGTCGTGGGGGCATGACGAGTATGTCTACCATATGCTGAAGGACTATCTGCCGGAACCGGCGTTGGCACATGCTGCGTTATCACTCCTTTTATGCGGCGCACCGGGAGCACGCGTATGACCATCTGATGGATGATCACGATCGTGAAATGTTCAAGTGGGTGAACCTGTTCAATCCTTACGATCTTTATTCCAAAAACCCGACGCCTCCCAACTGGACTGAGCTGAGGCCTTATTATGAGAGCCTGGTGGCGAAGTATCTGCCTGCTACGATCAAGTTCTAGGAGATGAAGAAGAGTTTTGCTGTGACTGCCGCGGTGCTCTGTTGTCTTGCACTGCGGGCGCAGTCGTATGGGCCTGCCTGGGAGTCGCTGATCCTGCAGCTGGTTGAGAAAGTCAGCCGGGGCGGGAATTCCTGCTGCCGAAGCTAACCGTCGACCCCGACCCGGGTTATGCGGTGAAGGAGTGTTTCTTTACCTACAATACGTCGTGAAAATCTCCAATACATGAAGAAAGCTTTTTAGTATTCGTTATCGGTTGCTGGTATGCAGCAGCCATGGGCCAGCCTGTGCATCAGCGTCTCAATTTTGACAGTGACTGGAAATTCCACCTCGGCAATGCGGCCGACCCGCACCGGGATTTCAACTACGGCATCGGGAATATTTTCGCCAAGACAGGGGACGCCGCCAATACCTGTATTCGGGCAGATTTCGACGACCGGTCCTGGGAGGCTGTACAGTTGCCGCATGACTGGGTGGTGGGGCTTCCTTTTCAGCAGGTGGCCAACAATGATGTCGACGCGCACGGGTACCATGCCGTGGGCGCACTGTTCCCCGAGAATTCCATTGGATGGTATCGCAAATCGTTTGCGGTCGCTCGTGCCGATTCTGGAAAGCGGGTCGTCCTACAGTTCGACGGCGTATTCCGGGACAGCAAGGTATGGGTCAACAACTGTTATATCGGCGCACATTTCAGCGGCTATAGCGGTTCGTCCTATGATATTACCGACTTCCTGCACTGGGGTGGGAGGAACACCGTCGTGGTGAGGGTCGATGCGAGCCAGTACGAGGGATGGTTTTATGAGGGGGCCGGGATCTACCGGCATGCGTGGATGAATATCGTGAACAATACGCACCTGGCGCTGCTGGGTGGGGTGTTTGTGCACAGTGAGGTGAAGGGGGATCAGGCTGCGGTTAGCGTGGAAACGAAGGTCGACAACTATCATCCGGGCGCGCCCGATGCGAGTGTCGAGAGCTATATTACCGACAGGGAGGGGAAGCGGGTGGCCTCGGGGGCTTCGCTTGTGATCCAGCAGCCGAAATTGTGGTCGCCCGAGTCGCCGTATCTGTACCGTGCCGTTGTGGTTGTGCGGTCTGGCGGGCAGGTGGTAGACAGTCAGACGGTCCGATTTGGCATCAGAACGATCACGATCGACAAGGACCGGGGGCTTTTTCTGAATGGGAAGCCTGTCAAGGTGCAGGGCGTCTGCTGTCATCAGGATCATGCGGGTGTGGGGAGTGCGCTGCCGGACTATCTTCAGTACTATCGGATAGGGCTGTTAAAAGAGATGGGCGTGAATGCCTATCGTACGAGTCATAATCCGCCGACGCCAGAGCTGCTGGATGCCTGCGACAGTCTGGGGATGTTGGTCCTCGATGAGACGAGGCTGCTGAACAGCGGCGCCGAGTATGGGGCGGATCTCGAGTGGCAGATCCTGCGGGACCGGAACCATGCCAGCGTGTTTATGTGGAGCATCGGTAATGAGGAGTGGGTGATCCAGCAATCCATTACGGGCAAGCAGATCGCGCAGCACCAGATACAGCGGCAGCAGCAGCTGGACCCGACCAGGACCTCTACCTATGCCGCCAATGTGGGGAATGTCTTTCGCGGCGTCAACGAGGTGATCCCGGTGCGGGGATTCAATTACAATCTGAAGGGACTCGATCCATACCGCAAAGAACATCCGGACCAGCCGATCATCGGGACGGAGGTCGCCAGTACGGTCAGCACGCGGGGGATCTATGAAACGGATACCGTCAATGCCTATGTGCCGGATTATGACAGCGTATATCCTCCATGGGCCAGTACGGCGGAGCAGTGGTGGACGATCGCTGCCAGCAGGGAGTGGATGATGGGGGGCTTTGCGTGGACGGGTTTCGACTACCGGGGTGAGCCGACGCCGTATCGCTGGCCCGATATCAATTCGCATTTCGGCATCATGGATATGTGCGGGTTCCCGAAGACGGTCTATTACTATTATCAGTCGTGGTGGACGGATAAGGACGTGCTGCATATTGCGCCGCACTGGAACTGGAAGGGCAAAGAGGGGAAGCAAATTCCGGTGTGGGTCAATACGAACGGCGACAATGTGGAGCTGTTCCTGAATGGTCGCTCTCTCGGCAGGAAGGATATGCCGCGCAATGGTCATCTGGAGTGGATGGTGGCGTATGCTCCCGGTAAATTGGAAGCAGTCGCTTATAAGAAAGGGAAGAAGCTGACGGCGGCGGTAGAGACGACGGGTGAGCCGGCGCGGGTGGTGATCAGTCCTTCGCGGACTTCAGTGAATGGGGATGGCAAGGATGCCGCCGTGTTTAATATCTCGGTGGTGGACAAGCAGGGACGGGAAGTTCCGGATGCGAATGGATTGTTACACTTTTCTGCGAGCGGAGGCAGGATCATTGGAGTCGGCAATGGCGATCCCAGCAGCCACGAGCCCGACAAATTCGAGGGTGGGGGATGGCAGCGGCATTTGTTCAACGGCCGCTGCCAGGTGATCGTTCAGTCTTTGCCCACTTCGGGGGACTTAGTTCTTTCGGTTGCCGCGGAAGGACTGCCAGCGGTGCGGAGCGTGATCAGCACTACGCCGTGACGGCGGACGTCGGCGGAGAATTCGCCTTCGAAGGTGCCGAGGTCTTTCTGGCGCCAGAGGTCGCGGACGATGTATTTCCCTTTGATGCCGAGGTCGGACCAGCGTAGCGTCACTTTTTGGGTGGCGAGGCTGTCGCCGGGGTTAAAGAGGCCTGCGGCCTTTGTCCCGTCTTCGAGGTCTTTCGCCATGACGCCGGCTTCCCCTGGCGCGAGATAACGGTAGCCTGGCGGCCGAGCGGGTCCTGGTTGAGCGCGAGTACCTCGTCGTTGGACAGCAGGCTGGTCGTGAACTTGTCCAGCCGGGTCAGGTCGTTGCCCAGCAAAAGGGGGACGGACATCAGGCACCAGGCGCTGACATGCGTATATTGTTCATCGGGAGTCAGCATGGTGGGTCTAGGGCCTTTGCCCCAGCCTACGTAGCCGACGATCATCATATCGGGGTCGTTCCAGTGGCCGGGGCCGCCGAAGGGCGCCCATTTATCTTGTGTAAAGAGCCGGCTTTTGAGACTGTTCCAGTTGTCACGGATATCGCCTCCGGTACGCCATGCGTTGGACCAGACGGCCCAGTCGGCCGCTCCGGCGAAGGGGGCGCTGTTGGAGAGGCTCAGGATCACGTCGCGGCCGCTGTTGCGGAGCGCTTCATACATCGCTTTTGTTTCCGGCACTTCTATCGGGTTCCAGTCGTATTTCAAATAGTCGAATCCCCAGGTGGTAAATTGTTTCACGTCATTGCTCAGGAAAGAGTAGGTGCCGATGGCGTAGGGCAGCTGTTTTTTGTTGCGGGGGATATTTTCCTTTGTCTTTTCGAATTGTCCGTCGGCGTTCATGGCCGAGCCGCCGATATGGTGTCCATAGGATTCCACCCATGGCGTGGAGTAGATGCCGATCTTCAGGCCCATCCCGTGTACTTCGTTGCAGAGGGCCTGCATGTCGGGAAAGATGGCGGAGTCGGGGAGGATGGCGTGGTTGGCTCCGCCGCGGGCACCCTGCCAGCAGTCGTCGATATTCATATAGGACCAGCCGTGGTCGATGAGGCCGCTGGAGACCATGGCTCGCGCATTCGCCTGGACCAGCGCCCGGGAGATCTTTGTGGCGTAGATGTTCCAGCTGTTCCAGCCCATTGGGGGGGTGAGTGCGATCTTTTCGCCTACGACGAGGCGGAAGGCGCGGTCGGCCCGTCCCGCGGAATTGGTGACGTGGAGCTGGATGGTATATTCTCCTGCTTTGGTGACGGAGCCGGTGAGGCGGCCGGTGGTCTTGTCGAGCTCAACGCCTTTTGGCAGCCGGTCGGCCGAGAACTGCAGGGGTCTTGTCCCGGTGACGGGGATGGTAAAGATGATGGGGTGCCCCGGTCTTACGCCGAAGACCTTTGGTCCGTTGATGCGCGGCGCGGGGCCGGGATCCGGGGTCAGGATAACGGCGGTGGTGTCGGTCTGGGCGTAGGATTGGAAGGTTAGTGCAAGGAAGAGTACTGGTAGTAGTCGTCTTATCAGCATGACAATCGATTTTGTGTCTAAAAATAATAGAATTCAGAGAGGGTTATTTAAAATGCCAAAATTGTTGAATAGAAAGAATATCTACCACCCCGGGTTTTGCACCAGGTTGGCATTGATGCCCAGAGTCAGAGACGCTGATGGGCATCAGGTAATAGGATGGGGTATTAAAGATGCGGTTTTCGATGAGGGTCGGCTGATAAAAGTCGGTGGCTGTCGTCCCCTTGATGTTCATGCCATAGATCGGCTGGTTGAACAGCTGGGCTCCCAGTTTCCAGCGACGGACGTCCCAGAAGCGATGGCCTTCGAATGCCAGCTCGATCATCCTTTCACGGCGGATGAGGGTGCGCATTTCATCCTGCGTAAAACTGCTTTTGCCGACCAGGGCCCAGGAGGCCGAGGACGCCGGGTATGCCCGAGCGGGTGCGGATGGCGTCGAGGTACTGGATGACGGTGGACTGCTGGTCGGGGGCGTATTCGTGTGAGCGCTTCCGCGTAGTCGAGATAGAGTTCGCCCAGGCGGAAGATGGGCCGGGGTATTTCACGGGTGTCTGTGCGGATGTGGTGAGGACCGAAGCGGGGTGCACGCCTTTCTGCTGGAGGTATCCGCCCGGGCTGAAGTCGCTCTGTGAGGGGACCAGCCGTGGGTCTCGCCACTGCGCATCAGGAGCATGATATTGGTGCTGTTGACTGCGTAGTTGCCGCGGTCATAGCCGATGGACGCGTAGAATCGGGGTTCCCTGTTCTGGTGCAGCTTGATGGTCGTGCCGTTGAGGGTATAGCGGTTGGTGTAGTCGAAGGAGGGGTCGACGTCGATGGGCAGGCCGTTTTTGGTATAGTAGGATCTCTACCATGGAGAGGGTCGGGCACTCGCCGTTGTAGGTCTTGCCCTGGATCCTTGGCGTGGTCAGGTGGAAAAGGTCGATGGAGTTGGTCTGTGGGTCGGTAAATCCCCAGAGGAGCTCGCTGTTCCATGGATCGACCATCGTATACCGGTAGTTGTTGACGCCGGCCTGGAAGGGATCGGACGTGTTGATGGTGCTGGTATACAGTTTGGCCCCGGCTGCCACTGCCGAGTTGAGGGCGTCGAGGCTGGCGTCCGCGGCCTGTTTCCATTTGTTGGCGTCGTAGGTGAGGTTTATCAGCGCCTTTCCGTCCTTGTTCTTGAAATTGCTGTAGAATTCCGTGTTGCCGTTGAACAGCGGGCTGGCGGCGTACAGGAGCATCCGGGCTTTCATGGCCTTGCAGGTGACCGAGGTGACGCGTCCCAGTTCGGTCGGGGAGACGGTGGCGGGCAGCATCGCTGCTGCTTTGTCCATCAGGTTCGCGATGAAGCGGACGCAGCTGTCATAGGGCTGGCGGGAGGGGTAGTAAGCGCTGCCTGTGGCGTCGAGGTTGACAGCGTCGGGGATGGTGACGACGGGGCCGTATTCGCGGAGCAGCACAAAATGGAAATAGCTGATCAGGAAAGCTGGCCTCGCCTTTCATGCGCTGCAGGTCGGCGGGAGCTATATCGGGTGTTTTGTCGATGTTGTCGAGAAAGGTATAGCACTGGCGGATGCCGTCGTACATGCCGGCTCCGGGGTTGCCGCCCGCGGTGCCCCAGTAGTTCCAGTAGGGGGAGGAGGAGTTCAACTGGCCGCGGTCGTAGCCTTTGGCGGTGTGGTTGTTCCAGTTGGGGATGCAGACCTCGTCTGTCGTCTCTAATTCGGGAGTGGCGCCTACGTTGTCGAGGCGGGGAATATAGTCGTACAGCGAATAGAAAAAGTTCAGCGCCGCGCCGGAGTTGTGTAAATGCGCTCTCGAGGGTGGCCGTTGCCGGCGGCACCACGTTGAGGTATTTTTTACAGCAGGGAGCAAGGGCCGTAGCGAGGAGGAATATGAGCGATAAATATTTTGTTTTCATGTCTTTCGTTATTTTAAAGTGAGCTGGACACCGATGTTGACGATCCGTTGTGGCGGGTAGTCAAGGCCGTTATTGCTGGAGCCATTGGCAGACAGTTCGGGGTCCCACAGCTTGAATTTTGTAAAGGTCAGCAGGTTGAACCCGTTGAGGTAGACGCGGGTGAAGGCGTTGGGTGAAAAGCCGATCTCGGCGCTTTTCAGGCGCAGAAAGGCGCCGCTGCGCAGCCACCGAGGTCGAGCCCTGGTAGTCGTTGGGGCCGGCCAGATCGGACAGGCGCGGGAAAAAGGCGTGGGGGTTCCGGTTGCTCTGAGACCACGTGGTTGTCGGCGATGGCTTTCAGCAGGTTGCTTTGCAGCGTGCCGAACGGGGTGATGCTGTTGGTACTGGTAAAGGAGGTGCCTACGGAGCCGTTCATAAAGAAGGAGACGTTGGCGATGCCCTGGAAGAAGGTTTTGAGGTCCCAGTGTTTGTAGACCATGTTGAAGCCAAAGCCGTAGGTGATCTCGGGGACGGTTGGGTGACCCATCGGGACCTTGTCGTTGTCGTCGATGAGCGAGTTCTTGTCGTAGGCGGAGGAGACGTCTTTGTATTTGATGTCGCCCGGGAAGACGGTGCCGTACTGGGAGGGGCTCTTGGCGATTTCCGCCGAGTCGGCGAACAGGTGTTCGGCGATCAGGCCTTTCAGCCGGTTGAGTGGTCGTCCGATGGCTGAAAGGTAGGGATAGGCGTATTTGGGTTCGTCGAGGAATAGCACCTTGTTGCGGGCATAGGTGAAGGTCCCGCGGGCAGTGACGAGCAGGTCCTTGTTGACGCGATACGAATAGGCCATGGCCAGGTCGATGCCTTTGTTCTCTACCTTTTCGATATTGGCGAAGGGGACGGCAGACCCGATGCCCAGGGTGGAGGGGACCACGCGTTGCTGGAAGATATTGGACCGTACTTCCCTGAAGGCGTCGACGGTCAGGGTCAGCTGGTGCCAGAGCTCGATGTCCATGCCGATATTGGTCTTGTCGGATCTTTCCCAGGTGATGGCGGGGTTGGGGTAGCGGCTGATGAGGACGCCTCCGCGGGTATTGTTGAAGCTCTGTCCGAAAGTGTATCCGTTGCCGGAGTTGCCCCCGTTGTTGATGTTGACCACGCTGGTATAGGGGAATCGGGTGGTGGAGATCTGGTCGTTACCCGCCAGACCTTTGGAAGCCCGGAACTTGAGGTTGGTGATCACGCTGTGAAAGCGGTCGAAGAATGCTTCGTTGGAGATAAGATAGCCGATGCCGACGGACGGGAAGAAGCCGTATTTATGGCCGGGAGCAAAATTCTCCGAGCCGGTATATCCAAAGTTACCTTCGACAAAATAGCGGCTATCGTAGGCATAGGTGACGCGGCCGCTGACCCCTGGTTGCGGTGCGGGAGATTGGTGACGATGTCGGTACCCACCTGATTGAGGGAATATTCTTTTTGCTGGTAGACGACAAGGCCTGTCACCGCGTGCGGACCAAAGTTGCGATCATAGTTGATCAATCCCTGGAGATAGATGGTCCGGTTGCCGTCATTGGCATCTTTTTGTGTGAGCGCCATTTGTCCGTTGGCGTCGTGGGGCTGTATGTTGTAGTTGTATTTCCCGGTGGTGGGATCGAGGCTGTAGGAATTGAGGACATAGGTGTAGGGTGTATAATATCGCTGAATTGTGCTTGACGTATAATTCTTAAAGGAAGCCAGCAGGTTGGCGGAAAGACCTTTTGTGAAAAAGTCCAGCTTTTGATTGACCTTAAGTGTTGAAAGTGCGGTTGAGGTGAAGGTCTGGGTGTAGCCTTTTACGAGGTCGGCGTAGGGGTTGGGGAAGCCCTGGGAGAAACCGCCGGTGGCGTTGCCAAAGTACAGGTGGCCGGCCGTGTCGGGTGCGGGGAAAAGCACCGGGAAGTGAACCGGGTTGCTGTTCATCACTTCCACGAAGACGCTGGAAGCGGAAGTGTACGGACCTGTGTAGGGGTTGAAGTCGGCGCTGATGCTTAGTTCTGCTTCGGTGGTCTTTGTCACGTCGACGGTCAGGTTGTTGATGAAATTGAAGCGCTGGTCGTTGATGTTGTTGTTGAAACCGTTGTTGGGCTGGTTCTTCAAAATGCCTTCGTCGCGGTAGTAGGACACGCCCATGTAGTAGCGCGCGTTGCGGCTGCCTCCGCGGATGTTGACATTGGCGTGCTGACGGAGCGAGAAGTTGCGGAACAGCGTCTTGTACCAGTCGACGTCGGGATAGGCGATGGGGTCAAGGTGTTTGGCGGTACCGTTGATCTTGTCCTGGGTGTACTGCGGCGCCTGGTTGGGATTGTCGTTGAACTTGGCTTCGTTGTAGTCGGTCATAAAGGTGACGGCGTCGGCGAATTTTGGCAGCTGGGTCGGCTGGACAAAGGAATTCTCTACCATCGTGGTGATGACGGGTTTGGCGAGGTTGCGGCCTCTTTTGGTAGCGATGAGTATGACGCCGTTGGCGCCGCGTGCGCCGTAGAGGGCGGTGGCGGAGGCGTCTTTAAGGACCGAAAAATTCTCGATATTGACAGGGTCGATATTGTTGAGGTCGCCGATGGATATCTTCGACGCCGTCTAGGAAGACGAGGGGGTTGGTATTTCCGGGTGTCGCCACGCCGCGGATCCAGAAGGAGGCGGCGTTCTTTCCCGGTTCGCCGGTGGTCTGTACGGCGACCATGCCTGCGACCTGGCCGGCGAAGCCCTGTGACAGCTGACTGCCGGGAATCTGCAGGTCTTCGGCCTTTACTGTGCTGATGGCGCCGACCACGCTGGCTTTCTTTTGTTTGCCATAGCCTACGACAACGACTTCTGAGATCGCCACCTGTACGGGTTTGAGGTTGATCTCGATCACGTCGCTTTTTTGGGGGACGCGGAGGCGTTGTGGTTCGTAGCCTACGAAGGAGAATACGAGTGTGTCGTTGTCGGTAGCCTTTATGCGGAAATAGCCTTTTTCGTCGGTGATGATGCCGCGGCTGCTGCTGGCCAGCATGACGGAGGCATTGACAATGCCGTCGCCTTTCTCATTGACGACGCGACCGAAAACGTCTTTGGGCGGGCCGCCGGGGCCGGGGCTCTCACGGGGAGGGGCGGGCGTTTTTTTCTCTTCGATGAAGACGATTTTTTCTTCGTCGCGGATGGAGTAGTCGAAGGGCAGGTGGTCGAGGCAGGCCGTTAGTGCTTCCTGCAGGGTGGAGTTCTTCATCGAGATGCGGATATGTCCGACCCGGTCGAGTATTTGCTGGTTGCAGAGGAAGGAATAGCCGGTTTGCTGGCGCAGCGATCGCAGGGCTTTTTCCAGGCTGATGTCTTTTGACACCAGGGTGACGCGCTGCTGCGAGTAGCCGTGCGCGGATATTTGTAATGTAGTGGCCAGTAATAGAATAGCCGTCAGCCTCATAATCAGCATCGTTTTTTTCAAATGGCACAAGGTCCCTTTTTCCAATTGGCCTTGGCACAGAACAGGGAGTTCCATACTTTTGTGTAGTTGGGTTTTAGTGTGAGATCACGTTTTGAAAGGAATGTCGGTTTTGCAGGGTGAACCCAATTTATGGCCGGAAGTGTGTACAAGACATTTCCGGTTTTTTGTGTCCGCCTGTGTAGGAAAGGTTATGGTGGAGATAGAGCGTACTTCATAATGGCTGGTTTTGGATTAAGCAATCGTTTTTTACTGTGGAGCGACGATCAATGTCCGGCCGTCCTGCCGGATATGGATATTGTTGTGCTCAAAGAATTCCAATAAGGTCGAGAGATAAACACCGCGGCTGATTATGCCGAAGAAACGGGCTTTTGGAACGGCCCCTGTATAGCGGATGTCGACGTCGTACCATCGGGAGATCTGTCGCATGACGCAGGAGAAATCGGGATTCATAAAGGAGATCTGGCCGTTCTTCCAGGCCAGCACGTCTTCTGTGTCCACGTCCTTCGCGAGTGTCTCGGGGTCATCCGCCTGCCAGCGTACCTGCTGGCCGGGGTGGAGGGGTGAGCGACCGCTGGCCGTTGACCCTGGCTTCGCCCTCCGTCAGCGTGACCTTTGCGACTGGTTCGTCGTCGTAGGCGTTGATGTTGAAGGCGGTGCCGATGTCTTCGATGGTGTGATGAGCCGTTCGTACCGTGAAGGGCCGGCCGGGAAGGTGTCGTACTTCGAAATATGCTTCTCCGGTGAGTTCGACCTCCCGTCTGCCGGCGCTGAATGCCGTGGGGAACCGAAGGCTGGTGGAAGCGTTGAGCCAGACTTTTGTGCCATCGGGGAGGATCAGCTGGTACTGGCCGCCGCGCGGCGTGACGACGGTGTTATACATGGTGGCGGGGTCGGGCGAGGTTGGGTGATAGGCGAGCACGCCGCTGTCCAGCTTGACCACGTCGGTGCCTCCCTGTGTGGTGACGGCGCCTTTTTTACGTCGTCCAGCACGATGTGCTGGCCGGTGGCGAGTACGAGGTAGGCCCGGTTGGCGCCGGGCGAAATGCGTTGATTGGCTTTTGCAACGGCCGGGGCATCGTTATGTTGTGCCCTATAATAAACTGTGGTGGCTATTATCAATATGGCTGCTGCTGCGGTCCAGCGCAGCCAGCGGAGCGAACGTCCGGGTCCGGCGGTCTGCGCCCTGATCTTTTCCCATACGGCGTCTTCCTTTTCGGTATTCCACGAGGGATGTTTGTCGGCGCTGTCGAAGGCCGCCCGCATTTTTCTTAGTAGTTCCTGGAATTTTTCCGTCATTCAAAAGGGGGTTACCCTATAAAGACCCCAATAAAAGCGCAGCGGCGTAAGCGAGGATAAAAAAATTAAATGGCGGCTGATATATTCCCTGATCGCCTTTCGGGCCAGCTCCATATGTTTCTTGGCGGTAAGGCGGGAGATCTGCATGCGTTGGGCGATGTCGTCGTAGCCGAGCGCCTCGCCGTTGACCATCTGATAGACCTGTCGCTGGCGGTCGGGCAGGAGGTGGATGGCTTTTTGGACCAGCTGTTCGTATTGTTTTTCCTGGATCGGGTGGTCGGGTGCGTCGTCGTCGGCCAGTTCGTCGGACTGTGTCTCAAGGCTGTGGACCTGCCGGGCCTGTCTGGAGTGGCGGTCGAAGTAGTTGAAAACGGTATTGCGGATGAGGATGAAGAAATAGTCGTCGAACTGCCGGACTGCTGTGAGGTTGGAGCGGCGGTCCCAGAGCCGGACGAAGACCTGCTGGACGAGCTCTTCGGCTTCGGATTCGTCTTTGATATAGACCATTATCGAATTGTAGACTTTTCCGCTGTAGAGGCGGTACAGCTGTTCGAATGCCATGGGGTCTCCTGCGGCGATGGAGGAAATCAGGGCAAGTTCGTTATGCGTCGTATCCTGCTGCGACAAAGACAGTTGCTTTGGTTCTGCGTTGTAAGATAAATAAAAATTCCAACGGGTGGAAGGAGATGCCAAAATAGCTGAGGGAATTGCCAAAAGGATATAGTACGATCTCGGGAATATTCCTTTTATTGCGGGTTAATATTCCGCATGGTGATCTGTTTCCGAAAGCTTGTCTGTCTAGTCCTGATTTCCACTCTTTTTATGGGGGCCGGCGCCCAGCAGTCTGTTCGGCTGAACGATGGATGGGAATTCCTTCGCAGCGATCTGGGCGGCGTGTGGGAGGCCGTCCGGCCGTCGGCGCCGGGTGATCCGGGGGGTGCCGGTCTGGAAACCGGTGCGTCTGCCGCACTGTATGAATGCGCGGGACGGGGTCGATCCGGACGTCAATTATTATCAGGGGCCGGCGTGGTACCGGACGCGGCTGGAGCTGAGGAATCCCTATGCGGGGGGACATACACTGTTGCATTTTGAGGGGGCGGGACAGAGCACGGACGTCTATGTTTATACTACGAAGGTGGGTTCGCATGTCGGGGGTACGATGAGTGGACGGTGGACATTACGGATGCCGTGGCTGCCTTCGAAAAAGACACTGCTGCGTTTCGGCGGTTCGGGGGGCGGGTACCGGTGTCGGTTCGTTGTGATAATTCGAGGGATGTTCAGCGCATACCGTCTTCGATGTCAGATTTTACGGTGTATGGGGGGCTCTACCGGTATTTGGATCTGGAGTATGTGCCTGCCGTGTGGATCGATAATGTGTTGGTGAATGCCGTGCTGGAGCCGTCGCTCAGGGAGGGCAGGGTGAGGGTGAGGAGTTTGTTGAGTCAGGCTGTGGCTGAGCAGGTGAAGGTGAGGCTGATCGATCCGTCGGGGAAGGTGGTGAAGGTGGCTGACGGGGACGCTGGTTTTCTCGTACGGGAACCGCGGGTATGGTCGGTGGATCATCCCGTGTTGTATACTTTGGAGCTAAGTTTAAAAGATTTTACGAAGAAGGTTTCCTTTGGTTTCCGGAACTATGAATTTAAGGACCACGGTCCGTTCTTTCTCAACGGTCAGCGTCTGCTGATCCGCGGCACGCACCGGCACGAGGACCATGCGGGTCTGGGCGCCGCGATGACGGAAGAGCTGATGCGGGCGGAGATGATACAGATGAAGGAGATGGGGGTAAATTTTATTCGTCTTGCGCACTATCAGCAGTCGCGTATCATTCTAAATCTTTGTGACAGTCTGGGGATACTGGTGTGGGAGGAGATACCCTGGTGCAGGGGAGGTCTCGGCGGGCCGGTCTATCAGCAGCAGGCGTTGCGGATGATGAGCAATATGATCAATCAGCACTATAATCATCCGGCGGTGATCATCTGGGGATTGGGAAATGAGAACGACTGGCCGGGGGATTTTCCGGAGTTCAGTAAGGATTCGATCAGATATTTTATGAAGCGGCTGAACAGTCTGGCGCATGCGCTGGACCCTTTGCGTAAGACGGCGATTCGGCGCTGTGATTTCTGCGCCGATATTCCCGATGTGTATTCGCCGTCAATATGGGCAGGGTGGTACCGCGGAGTCTATACGGAGTACAAGTCTTCGACCGAAGAAGAATTTAAGAAGGTGCCGCATTTTCTGCATATGGAGTGGGGCGGGGACAGTCATGCGGGACGGCACTCAGAAAATCCCGACAAGGCGTTGCTGAGTGTGCGGACGGGGCAGGGGACGGATGAGCGCACCGGAGACGCGTCATTGTATGGCGGGGCTGCGCGGGTGTCGAAGGATGGGGACTGGAGCGAGACCTATATCTGTAATCTGATCGACTGGCATTTGAAGGAGCAGGAGACGATGCCCTGGCTGACGGGGGCGGCGCAGTGGGTGTATAAGGATTTTTCGACGCCGCTGCGGCCGGAAAATCCGGTACCGTATGTCAATCAGAAGGGGGTAGTCGAAAGGGATGGAACGAAGAAGGAAGCGTATTTTGTATTTCAGTCTTACTGGACGACCAGGCTGATGGCGCATATTTACGGACATAGCTGGCCGGTGCGGTGGGGTAAGGAAGGGGAGGAGAAAATGGTGAAGGTCTATTCGAATGCTCCCGAGGCCGAGTTGTTCCTGAATGGGAAGAGCTACGGAGTGAGGCATCGCAATTCACAGGACTTCCCTGCGGCCGGTCTCCGGTGGAAGCTGGTGTTTCAGCCGGGGGAGAATTGGGTTCGGGTGGTGGCGCGGAAGGGAGATGCGCGGGTAGAGGATACTGTCCGATTCGTTTATCAAACGGCGGTATGGGGTAAGCCTTCGAGGCTTCGGCTGGAGAAAATGGATGACAGCACGGTGAGGGTGGAGGTGCTTGACGGGAAGGGTGTGCGTTGTCTGGATGCGGCGAACTGGATCCATTGGGGACTGGCGGGGGACGGAAGGCTGATCGATGATCTGGGAACTTCGACGGGCAGCCGGAAGGTCCAGGCATTCAATGGTGTGGCGATCATCCATGTGGAAGGGCAGCATTTTGTCGTCAGTGCAGCAAGCGAAGGAATTAAAACAGAACTCTTAATATGGACCCGATAACACCGATCTTATTACTGGCCGCGCTGAAGAAGCCGGTGATGGCCGAGGCCGGCTGGGCGATGAAGCAGTCGCCCGTCACGGTTACGGCGAGCTATTCTCCGCGAAGCGCTGGGACGCGGCACGATTTCTTTTCGGAGGGGGACTACTGGTGGCCAAATCCGGTGTCCGCCGACAGCCCCTATATCCAGCGGGACGGCGAGACCAATCCGGCTAATTTTACCGCTCACCGCGAGGCGATGATCCGGCTGAGCCGTGTGGTGGGTGCGCTGGCGTCCGCCTACCGGCTAACTGGCGATGCGCGGTACGCCAGGCAGGCGATGAAGCATGTGCGGGCCTGGTTCGTCGATACGGCGACGATGATGAATCCGAGTCTTGAGTATGCTCAGGCCATTAAGGGCAGGGCGACGGGAAGGGGTATCGGCATCATCGATACGATACAGTTGATGGAGGTGGTGGAGGGACTGGAAACGATGGGCGGGGCGGTCGATGCCGGGTTGATTGCGGAGGTGAAGGCCTGGTTTTCGCGCTATCTGATCTGGCTGACGACGCATCCGTATGGAAGGGATGAGATGAATGCGGCAAACAACCATGGCACCTGCTGGGTGATGCAGGTGTCTGCGTTTGCAAAATTCACGGGGGATGTGCAGTTGATGGAGTTTTGCCGCGAGCGGTATAAGAATGTTTTGCTGCCCAACCAGATGGCGGCAGACGGGAGTTTCCCGCAGGAGCTGCGGCGGACCAAGCCCTACGGGTATTCGCTGTTCAATTTGGATGCGATGGCGACCATTTGCCAGTTGTTGTCGGGGCCCGGCAATGATCTGTGGCACTATCAGACGCCGGATGGCAGAAATATCGGGAAGGGGATCGCCTGGTTATATCCGTACATATCCGATAAGAACAAATGGCCTTTTAAGCAGGACGTCATGCACTGGGACGAGTGGCCGGTGGCGCAGCCTGCGCTGGCCTTTGGCGGAGTGGCGCTGGGGCGTGAGGACTGGCTGGATTTATGGGCGCGGCTGAATCATCAGCCTTCGGGCGCGGAGGTGATCCGCAATCTGCCGGTGCGTCATCCGCTGGTCTGGTTTGGGAAGTCGCCGGTCGACGTCGGCAAGGTGGTGGCGGATGCGGAAGGGCAGACCAGGGTGCTGCTGGATAGTCTGGCTGCGCGTAAAGGCAGTAATGGCGGGGCTTTCTCGCCGCGTACGATCGAGAACGGTCAGCTGAAAGCGGTTGGATCGAAGGACTGGACGAGCGGGTTTTTCCCGGGCGAGCTGTGGATGTTGTATGGGTTTACGGGGAAGAAGGAGTGGGAGGATCTGGCGAAGAGCTATACGGCGCCGATGGAGGTGGAGAAGACCAACGGCGGGACGCACGATATGGGTTTCAAGATCTTCTGCAGCTATGGAACGGGCTGGCGGCTGACGCGGGATGCGGCCTACCGCGACATAATCATCGAATCGGCGAAGACCTTGTCGACGCGGTTCAATCCGAAGATCGGCTGTATCCGGAGCTGGGATCATCACAAGGAGTTGTGGATGTATCCGGTGATCATCGACAATATGATGAATCTGGAGCTGTTGTTCGAGGCGACGAGGCTGACGGGGGATTCTTCGTTCTATAAGATTGCGGTGACGCACGCGAATACGACGATGAAGAATCATTTCCGGGCGGATTACAGTTCGTTCCATGTGGTCGATTATGACACGGTGACGGGGCAGATCAGGCGAAGGATGACCTGGCAGGGGGCGAATGACTCTTCGGCGTGGGCGCGCGGCCAGGCCTGGGGTCTGTACGCCTATACCATGTGCTACCGATATACTCGTGATCCGCGGTATCTGGCTCAGGCGGAGCATATTGCTTCTTTTATTCTGTCCCACCTGCCGGAGGACAGGGTGCCGTACTGGGACTATAGCGCGGCGCGGGCAGGCGAGCCCAGGGATGCATCGGCCGCTGCGGTGGCGGCGTCGGGCTTGTATGAGCTGAGCGGGTATAGTGTTCGTGGAGTGGAATATCGTTCGGCGGCGGATGCCATGCTGGTCAGCCTGACGGACCATTACCGGGCGCCGGCCGGGAGCAATAAAGGGTTTATATTGCTGCACAGTACGGGTGGCAAGCCGAGCAATTCGGAGGTGGATGTGCCGCTGAACTATGCGGACTATTATTATCTGGAAGCGCTGAAGCGTTCACAAAACAAGTAAATAACGGTGTTATTATATGAAAAAACTAACGATCTTATTTTTATGCGTGCTGCTGGCTTCGGGTGGAGCGATGGCACAACAAGCAAATTCTGATTCGAGGATGGCGTGGTGGCGGGATGCAAGGTTCGGTATGTTCATCCACTGGGGCGTTTACGCCCAGCTTGCGGGGAGTATGACGGGCACACTATCGGGAAGGCGGCGGAGTGGATCATGAACAGGGGGAAGATACCGGTGGCGGAGTACCACCAGGTCGCCAACAGATTTAATCCGACTAAGTATGATCCGGATGCGTGGGTGAAGATGGCGAAGGATGCGGGGATGAAGTATATCGTGATCACGGCGAAGCACCACGATGGCTTTGCGTTGTTCGGCAGCAGGGCGAGCCGGTGGAATGTGGTCGATGCGACGCCTTATGGCCGCGATCTGCTGAAGCCTTTGGCCGAGGCCTGCCGCAAGTACGGGATGAAGCTGGGCTTTTATTATTCGCAGGCGCAGGACTGGAATAACCCGGGCGGCGCGGCTTCGCGGAAGGTGACGTCGGAGGGATGGGCCAATCCCGACAGTGCGCGGATCGACGCCTATACGACCGAACACAAGGGGCACTGGGATCCTGCCCAGACCACGCAGACGATGGGTGAATACATCGACAAGGTAGCGGTGCCGCAGGTGAAGGAACTGCTGACGAACTATGGCGATGTGGCCGTGCTCTGGTGGGATACGCCGACCGATATGACCGACGAGTATGCTTCGAAACTGAATGCGTTGCTGGCGCTGCAGCCGAATATCATCACCAATGACCGGCTGAAGCGTCCCAATTTTCCGGGGGACTACAAGACGCCCGAGCAGAAGATCCCCAATCTCAGCGAGCTGGATGGCAAGGACTGGGAGACCTGTATGACGATGAACGGCACCGGGGTTTCAAGGCATCCGATCACAACTGGAAGACGCCCACTACGCTGATCCACAATCTGGTGGATATTGCTTCCAAGGGAGGCAACTATCTTTTGAATGTCGGGCCGACGGCCGAAGGAGAGATCCCGCAGCCGAGCATTGACGCGCTGAAGGCGATCGGGGGCTGGATGAAGACGAATGGCGAGGCCATCTATGGTACGAAAGCGAGTCCGCCGCTGCCGCTGGCGTGGGGGCGTTGTACACAGAAGATGGAAGGCGGCAATACGATACTGTATCTGTCGGTGTTCGAATGGCCTGTCGATGGCAAGCTGACTGTGCCGGGTATCAAAGGCAAAGTGCGTCGCGCGACGCTGATCACCTGGGGCAAGAAGCTGGATACCGAGAATGGCGCGGATGGGCTGGTGATCCATGTTCCGCCGACGATGCCCGATGCGCTGGCTACTGTTATCAAAGTTGAAGTGAAGTAGTTTTGAAGACTATCATACGCCAATTAAGTTGAATAAAATGCAATTTCTGCAAAATCCGAGGTGCGTAAATTTCGCGATGTTGCAGGATTAAAGGATTGCTATTATTCAATTAAAAATGAACGTATGAAAAGTCTGCGGTATGTCTGCATACTGACCGTCTATCTGCTTATCGGGCAGGCCTTGTCTCGCCCAGCTCCGCCGGGAGCCATTGTTCATGGAATTATAACGGCCGGGGGCTCGCCTCTTTCAGGGGTGTCGATCGTAGTCAAGGGGACTACACAGGGTACGACAACTGCTGAGGATGGTAGCTTCCGGCTTTCTGTTGCCAGGAACAGCGTACTTGTTATTTCACATACAGGGTATCAGGTCCAGGAGATAAAAGTCGGCAATTCGGACAGGACGGTTAACCTCTCGTTAACGGAGAGCCGGAGCAGTCTCGACGAGATCGTCGTCGTCGGTTATGGCACCCGGCGTAAGTCGGAGGTCACGGGTGCGATCGTCTCGGTGAGTGCGAAGGCTATCCAGGATGTGCCTTCCGCCAATTTGACCCAGTGCGCTGCAGGGGCAGGCGGCGGGTATCGATATTCAGAAGTCTGGTGGCGGGAGCCATCCGGGCCAGTCGCCGTCCATCCTGATCCGGGGCAGCCGTAGCGTGAAGGCGGGTAATGGTCCGCTGATCGTCGTCGACGGAATTCCTTTTCAGGGCAGCATCGACGATATCAACCAGGACGATGTGGCTTCGGTCGAAGTGCTGAAAGACGCTTCGTCCACGGCGATCTACGGGTCGAGGGGCGCCAATGGCGTCATCCTTGTCACCACCAAACGCGGTCGTACGGGGCAGAAGCCGACCGTCAGCTATAGCGGCTATGCCGGCTTTACGAGTGGCTGGGTGAATACCCGATGATGAACGGGCCGCAGTATCTTGAGCTGAAGAAATGGGCGACCTATATGGGCAACCCTGGCGTCTACACGGGGCCGGACGATCCGAACCTGATCAACGGGTCCTTTATCGCGCTGGCGCCGGAAGAGCGGCAGGGCATTGCGATGGGGCGCAGCACCGACTGGCAGAAGCTGGTGTACCGCACCGGTATTATGACCGATCATCAGGTGGGGCTGCAGGGTGGAACGGACAATACCCAGTATGCTATCGGCGCGGGTTATTATCACGAGCTGGGTGTTTATCCCGGGCAGGGTTTTGACCGGTATACCGTAAAGCTGAGTGTTGACCAGAAGCTGGGCAATTTTGTCAGGCTGGGGCTGAGCTCGCTGAATACGTTTACCAATACGAAGGGGGAGAACGTGAACCCGATGGGGCAGGCGCTGAGGGCTAGTCCGCTGGTATCGCCCTATGACACCACGGGCAAGCTGATCAACGGATTTTTGCCGGGAAGCGCCAACCAGGTGTGGAATCCGCTGGCGGATTTTCTGCCGGGGGCGTCCGTGGAGAAGAGGCACCGGCTGGGTACCTTCAATAGCATCTATATCGAGGCGAATCTTTGGAAGGGTCTGAAATACAGATTTAACGGCGGTGCGGAGATCAGGTCGGATATCTATGGAAATTTCTACGGGAAGAATACGACGAATAATCTGGGTGTTCAGTCGACTGCGACGAATGCGACTACGGAGACGACGAGCTATACGCTGGAGAACCTGCTGATCTATGACAAAACCATTGCGGAGAAGCATAAGATCAATTTTACGGGGTTGTACAGCTACCAGAAATATAGTACACAGAACACTACCTTCAGCTATTCCGGCGTGCTGTCGGACCAGGCGCAGTATTATAATCCGGCGCTGGGTTTCAATTTCCAGGCGACGAACAGCAGTGACAACAACAGCCTCAGGCCCTGGGCGCTGATCTCCTATATGGGCCGGCTGAACTATACGTTCAATGATAAATACCTGCTGACGCTGACGGTGCGTTCGGACGGATCGTCTGTGCTGGCTCCGGGTAACAAGTATCATCTTTTTCCTTCCGCCGCGGCCGCGTGGAATATCTCGCGGGAGCGGTTTATGGAGAACGCCGGCAAGCTGTCCAGTCTGCGGGTTCGCGCGAGCTATGGACAGGTGGGCAATCCGTCGATAAGTCCCTATCAGACGCTGGGGAGCCTGACTACGCAGACCTACAACTACGGGTCGACGAATACAACCGGACTTTATCCCAATGCGGCGCCCAATCCGGGGCTGGGCTGGGAGTATACGGCTACGGCGAATGCGGGTGTCGACTTCGGACTGTTTGCAAACAGGCTAACGGGATCGGTCGAATTTTATCATTCCTATACCAAGGACATGATCATGCCCGTGACGCTGCCGCCGACGGCGGGTATCCCGAACCAGATACTGACCAATGTGGGAAAGAGCGAGAACAAGGGTTTCGAGATCCATATAGCGGCCGATATCATTCAGGCGAAGAGCAGTCACGAGGTGTCGTGGTCGGCCGACGTCAATTTCTTTATCAACAGGGGACAGATCACGCAGCTGCTGCCTACGCTGACGACGACGCTTGACGGGAAGCCTGCGGATATTGCGGATAAATGGTTTGTAGGCAAAACGATCGGCTCCTACTATGACTATCAGCGTACCGGGATCTGGCAGGCTACTTCCGCGGACTCGGCTGCCGCGAAGGCGCTGGGGCAGACCATTACGGGGACGAAGTCGGTGATCGGTCAGGCCAAGATCGCGGACCGCAACCACAATGGTGTGATCGACGCGGGCGACATGATGGTGGTCGGTACTCCGCAGGCGAGGTGGGAAGGCGGTACCACGCAGCGTATCGCGTACCGCAATTTCGACTTTACGCTGGTGGCCTTTGCGAGGATCGGCGGGATGATCTCCTCGACCTTGTACGGCGGTGGGTTTGCCAGCACGATGCAGGGGAACTACAACAACGTGAATGTGGCCTACTGGACGACGCAGAATCCTACGAATGCGTGGTCGGCTGCGACATCGGCCCAGACCAATCCGCCCAACCACTCGACCTTTGGCTATTTCGACGGGAGTTTCCTGAAGATCAGGAGTATGACGCTGGGGTATACGGTGCCTGCGTCCTTTGTAAAGGCGATGGGGCTGCGGTCCGTACGGTTCTATGCTACGGCCAAAGATCCCTTTATCTTCTTCTCGCCTTATCGCAACAAATATCATGGGATCGATCCGGAGACTGCGGGGACGCTGAATCTGGATACGCCGGCGTCGTGGTCGATGTTGTTTGGTCTTACTATTGGATTTTAAAAAAACTATTTATGAAATACAGGTTTTGTTTTTTGTTACTTGTTCTGGCTGCCTGCAGTAAGCAGCTGAACGAAAATCCGCAGTCGCAGGTGACCCCGCAGTTCTTTACGACGTCGCAGGGTTTTCAGTCGGGGCTGGATGCGGCCTATGGCGGGATGCGGAGTCTTTGGGGAACGGAGAATCTATTTACGCTGGCCTGTATCGGGACCGACGAGTTCCAGACGGGGAATGACGGTACGGGGAATGCGGTCAACTATTACAGCAGCGGCTATACGCCGGCGGACGGCAAGGTGTCTGCGATCTGGACCTCCTGTTATACATATATCAACACCTGCAACGGGCTGGTGGATAATGCCCCGTCGATAACGGGTATCAGCGCCACGCAGAAGGCGGAGATGGTGGCGGAGGCGAAGTTCCTTCGTGCGAACTATTATTTCGTATTGGTGCAATTCTGGGGAAATGTTACGCTGAACCTGCATTTTCAGGCTGTGGCGACGACGGCGGCCAAGCGTGATCCGAAGGCCGACGTCTATAATTTCATCATACAGGACCTGAAGGATGCGATCGCGGGATTGCCGGCGAGTCCGGTGCAGGGCGGGATATTGCCAGGGAAGGCTACCGCGGCCGCGGCGACGCATTTGCTGGCGAAGGTCTATCTGACCCGCGGCGGGTCTTCTGCCGCCGCGTCTGACGACTACCAGAATGCGTATACGCTGGCGACGGGGCTGATCAATAACAGCGCCACGCTGGGACTGGGGCTGCTGCCGGATTTTGCGTCAGTCAACCAGGAGGGGAATGAATCGAATAAGGAAGTGCTCTGGACGGTGCAGCATACGACCAGCCTTGCCTACAATGGCTCGCCGACCCAGAACAGCAGCGGGCAGGACAATGTGCTGGTGCATATGTGGGTGCCCAAGTACGAGACCTATGTGCCCGGCATGCAGCGGGATATTTTGGACGGCAGGCCTTATATCCGGGCGATCCCGACGAGGTGGCTGACGGATACGGTGTTTGCCGACAAGACGAATGATACGCGGTATAGCAAGACCTTTCAGACCGTATGGTATTGTAATAATGCGGGGGATCCCGAAATGGCCGGCGACCGTTCCGGCGGGGGTCGATCCGTCACTGGCGGGCAAGCCGAAGTTTACGCTGGGGGATACGGCCTGTTATATGCCCGGGGTGGATGTTACCGATGCGAAGATCGCGGCTACGCGCTATCTGCTGATGCCGCCGAGGAAGTACAATATCCAGATGGGGCCGTATATGAAGAAGTATATCGACACGCGTCGTCCGGATATGAATGCACCGTCTGTTCGCCCCGTCATCGTCTGGACGTTGGGGGAGACCTATCTGATCGCTGCCGAGGCCGCGTATTATCTGGGGGATGCCCCGGATGCGGTGAAATACATCAATGTAGTACGGGAAAGGGCAGCCTATCCGACGGGGAATGCAGCGGCGATGGATATACAGGCTTCGAACCTTTCACAGGATTTCATACTGGATGAGCGCAGCCGTGAGCTCTGCGGGCAGATGACGAGGTGGTGGGATCTGGTGAGGACGCACCAGCTGCTGGTCAGGGTGAAGGCGCACAATTCGGACGGGCGGGCGAATATCGTGCCGAGGGATACGCTGAGGCCGATACCGCAGGCGCAGATGCAGTCGGTGACCAGTGGGCCGGCTTATGGGCCGATGGGTGATCCGCTATGGAATTAGTAGGCCTGTTTTCCCGGCACCGGCGCGTCGCATCCATAGACGATGTTCACGCCGCCCGGAAAGGTATAGGTGAACAGGTCGGCTTCTGCGTGCACGTTCTGGATGATCTGCGGAAGGCCGATGGCGTTGTATTTTGTGATGACGACGGGGGCTGAAAATTTGATTCGTTGAGCGGATTGTTGATGCTGTAGTCTTTATAAACGAATCTCCAGACCGGATTCGTCAGATATGGATTGAGCCCGTTGTCGTATCCGGGGATGCTCCGGAACAGGTTGCCCCTGCCGTCGTACTGATAGTAGGTAGTATATATGCTGCCGGTCTCGAACTCATCGGTTACGTCCCTTACGATACGGCCCTGATAGTCCAGGAAGTGGGTGATTACCCGCATAAAGCTTTCGGGATTGGGTTTTGGGTCGGTGATCAGCGCGCCGTTGTTTTCGCCATACATGGAATCCACGATGATATTTGCCGAGGGGTAGGTATAGGTGTGCCATTCGAAGGTGAGGGTAAAGGGGTCGGATTCATCAGGTAGTCTGTCAACCGGTTGTGCCGGTCGTAGCGGAAGTGCCAGTCGACCTTTACCCTGCTGGGGCTTACCGGAGACAAATCCAGCATTTCTACCGGATTGCCTGCGGCATTATAGTGAATGACGACGGTGGCCGCCGGGCCGCCGCCCATTGCCGTGTCCAGCGATGTCAATTGCAGGATGGGGCAGAATTTTGCCCCTGCGATGTCCTTTACGGTTTCGTTCTTTTTGCAGGCCGGTGCGGCCAATAAGATGAGCCCGGCGACGAGGGCGGGTAAATTGTTTTTCATGTCATTTTTTTTAAGGAGGGTTATATAGTGCGGGCCGGAGCGATCCCGCGGGTTGTGGACCCGTGGACTGCAATACTATACAGTGAGCCTCCAAAAAAATATGACTTCGGTCAGGCCGGCGGATGAGGCTGGTCTGGTCTTATTTGGACGAGGTCTTGTCTTTGGCGAGGACCAGTTCGGTGCCGGCGAGGAGGAAGGCTCCGAGGCCGTGGGTATCGTTGGTTTCGCGGGGGCGGTTGTAATAGAATCGGATATTCTCTTCGACGTTGGTGCCGATGCAGATGTCGGTGAGTTCGCCGTCCGCCGTTACCTTCTTCGCCAGGCCTTCCCAGCCATTGAGGGCGATGGACAGGTAGTGGGGGCTGATCCAGCCTTTGTTGACGGCGTGGGCTACCGTATAAATGAACATGGCGGTTACGGAAGACTCGAGATAGGAGTCGGGTTTGTCGAGCAGGCTGGTGCCACATTCCGGAGGTGTCCTGATAGCGGGAGAAGCCGATGATCTGGCGGAGCAGCATTTTCCTTAGTTGTTCGCGCTGGGGGTGATTGGCGGGCAGTTGGTCCAGGAGGGCCGACTGTGCGAGGGCTATCCAGCCGTTGCAGCGGCCCCAGTGCGCGACGCCGTTGGTGTTCTCGTCGTTGTAGAACACGTGGAAATAGAGGCCCGATGCGCTGTCGTAGATATAGTGATTGAAGCTGAGGACCTGGCGGACGGCGAAGTCGAGGTAGGAGTTATCGCCGGTCATTTTTCCCATGCGGGCGAGGAAGGGGACGCTCATGTAGAGGTCGTCGGCCCAGAGGGTCATTTTGCGGGGGCCGTTGCGGGCGAGCGTTCCGTCGGGGAATTTCACCTGTTTGCTGATGATATAGTCGCCTACGCGGCGGAGGTAGTCGAGGTATTCCGGCTTTTTGTCAAAGCTGTATACGTCGAGAAGGCCGGCGGCCATGGAGCCGCAGTCGTCGAGGGAGCCGATCTTCATGACCGGGCGGTATTCGACGGAGGTTGTTCCGCCGTCGTAGATCTTTTTGAAATAGTCGAGGTTGCTGAAGATGAAGTCATAGTTCTTCCGGGCGTAGTCGGAATATCTGGCGTCTTTGAGGACGGCAGCGGTCTGTGTCATGCCTACGGCCAGGACACCGTTGACGTACATCCATTTGTTGAATTTGCTTTCCGCTTTTACGTCAGGTGAGGAGGCGAGGCCTTTGGTGCTTTCGTATTTCTCTCCCGTCTTTGTGTTGGTGAAGCGGAAGCTGGTTGTTTGGATGATATGGTCGGCGACTTTGCGGACCAGGGTTTCCGGGCTGTTGTCCTGGGCGAAGGTAGTTGCGCCTCCGAGGAGCAGCGCGAGTAAGAGCAATCGGGATGGCCAATTCATAATAGATCGTTTTTTGGCCTAATATTCCGAAAATTTTCATACATAGGAAAGGCCGGGGTAATATAGTTGAATAGATTGCCAATACTACAAATTCGGGAGGGCGGAAATAGTAGTTGCTTGCGGGTATGAAAAATTTGTTTGTCCTTTTGAGTTCATATATGGCAATTACCGGGACAAATCTGCAAGGCCATAGCGGTATGTTTTTGCAGAATGATGGGAAGAAAGCCGGGTTGGTGATGAGAATGGCACATCGCCAGCCCCCTTCCCATGCCGGGTGGTACAGTGTACGGGATTATGGCGCGAAGGGGGATGGCGCGACCATCGACGGCGATGCGATCAATAAGGCTATCGACGCGGCGGCTGCCGCGGGTGGGGGTACGGTCTATTTTCCGGCCGGCAACTATCCCAGCTATACGGTGAGGCTGAAGAGCAATATTTCGCTGTATATCGACCAGGGCGCGACGCTGGTGGCCGCGGCGCCGGTCGACAAGGTCGGATATGACAAGCCGGAGCCCAATCCGTACGATCAGTACCAGGACTTTGGGCATAGCCACTGGAAGAACAGCCTGATCTATGGGGAGGGGCTTCATGATATTTCGATCATGGGTCCGGGGCTCATCTGGGGCAAGGGGCTGACGAGGAGCACCAATGTACCCGAGGGTGGGGGGAACAAGACCATCGCGCTGAAGCTGTGCCATAACGTGACCATCCGGGACGTATCGGTGCTGCATGGGGGGCATTTTGCTATTTTGGCCACGGGGGTGGACAATCTGACCATCGACAATATGCGGGTGGACACCGACCGGGACGGATTCGATATCGACTGCTGTAAGAATGTGCGGGTCTCGAACTGTACTGTCAATTCTCCTTTCGACGACGGCATCTGTCTGAAGAGTTCGTTTGGGCTGGGTTATTCGAAGGCGACCGAGAATGTCACCGTCACGAATTGCCAGGTCAGCGGGTATGATGAGGGGAGTCTTCTGGACGGGACGTTCAGGAGGAGCTGGCGCAAGTACTCCGACAGCACGACGACGGGACGGATCAAGATGGGGACGGAGTCTAATGGCGGGTTTAAGAACGTCACGATCAGCAACTGTGTATTCGACTATTCGAGGGGGCTGGCGCTCGAGACGGTGGACGGGGCCATTCTGGAGGACGTGACGATCTCCAATATCACGATGCGGGATATCGTCAACTCTCCTATATTTATCCGGCTTGGCGCGCGTATGCGCGGACCGGACAGTATCCCGGTGGGCGTATGCCGCAGGATCATCCTGAGCGATATCGTCATCTACAATGCGGACTGGCGTCATGGCTGTATCATCAGCGGTCTGCCGGGGCATCCGATCGAAGACCTGCAGATGAGCAATATCCGGATCTATTTCAAAGGTGGGGGGACGGCGGACCTGGCGAAGAGGGATGTTCCGGAATTTGAAAAGGACTATCCGGAGCCTTATCGCTGGGGAAAAATGCCGGCATGGGGATTTTTCCTGCGGCATATAAAGGGGTTGGACATGCATGATGTGAAAGTGAGTACGCTCATGCCCGATGCGCGGCCGGCGTTTATTTTTAAAGATGTTGAAGACAAGACGATCAACAGAGTGTCACCAATTTAAACCTTGCATATGAAGAAGACCTTCCTATTCGGGACGCCGGTCGTGCTGGCCGTCATCCTGTTCTCCTGTCAAAAACTTTTCTGGGACATCGACCATGGCATCAAGCCGGCCCGCGGAGCCCTGCTCTCGGCCAATGGACCTGGCAACACCTATGAACTGATCGACAGCGTGCTTGGCGGCAATGCCGAAGAGGTGCCGGATTGTTCGCATCCAGACTTTGGGCGGCATATCAGCGAGATCTGGGATAGTACCCTGCGCCGATATGTTTTTGTCTTTACCATTCACGTGACGCCCGACAACGACCGTTGTGTGGCTTTCGACCGGCAGCGGAACGAGATCAAGACCTATGGGCCTTCGCCGGATAGTCTGAAGGGCTTTCTGAACGATACGGTCACGCATATGTGGAAGTTCAAGCTGGACAGCGGGTTCCAGCCTTCTCCGAGTTTCTGCCATATTCACCAGATAAAGGCCGGTGACGGGGACGACGGGGCGCCGCTGATCACGCTGACGCCGCGGTTCGGTAGTCCCGACAAGATGCAGATCATCCATACAGGATCGAGCAGCAGTACGAGTCTGGGGACGGTGCTGCAGGTGGCGCTGGCGCCGTTCAGGGGAACGTGGGTGAAGGTAGAGGAACATATCATCTATAAGACGGCGGGGTCCTATTCGATAAAGATCTCGAGGCTTCGGGACGATTCGGTGCTACTATCCTACAGCAATACGAATATTGATATGTGGAGGAACGGTACGACCTTTATCCGGCCGAAGTGGGGGATCTACCGGAGTCTCAACAATACCAGCTATCTGCGGGACGAGAATGTCCGGTTCAACGACTTCTATATATTAAAAGGGACGTACTGAACGTACGTCCCTTCTTTGGTGGTTCTGCGTGTCTGATTATCTTCTTACGAGTTTTATTGTTTTGACCTGGTTGCCCTGGACGAGTTTCAGGAAGTAGATGCCGGGTTTGTAGCTGGTGGCGTCGATGTCGACGACGTTGGTTGCGCCTGCAATCTGTCTTGTCATCAGCTGGCGGCCGTCCGCGCTGTACAGGGTCATGGTCGCGTCCTGCTGCTGGTCGGAGCTCAGGTATAATTTGAACATGCCGTCAGACGGGTTGGGATATACTTCGGTGAGGGCAGGCTTGCCGTTCTGCAGTGTTTTGCCGGAGGCGGTCAGGTTCTGATCGCTGTTGGCGGCGGAGGGGACGTCTTTGCCGCATACCGCCGTGGTACTGAAGGCGAGGTCCAGATGGTCGAAGAGGAAATTATCCTGCCAGGTGAGCAGTACCAGTTGCGGTAGCGGTATGCCATAGACATAGGAAGGGCTGGTAGAGAAGGTACTCTTGCCCGGAGGCGCGGTGAGGGCGCTTTGCTGGTTGGTACCGCTGACCTGCCAGGTGACGGGGACCTCGAAGGGATTGGGGTTGTTGATCTGCCAGTTACGGACGAGCTGCGGGTTGGGCGAGCAGAGCGGTTTGAGGTCAAGGTCCTTTACGTATGAGTTGGGGAATCTGACCTGTTCTACGGCGTCGGTTGCCTTGATGAGTCCGTAGCCGGTGGCGAAGTCGAAGCCCTTGTCGAAACCGGGTGTATTGGGGTCATCCATATCCCGGTATTCATGGACAGGATGCCTTTTATCTGAGAGGGCGTGAGGGTGTTCTTTTTCTGCGCGTCGATCATCAGTGCTGCTACGCCCGCCGCGTGGGGGCTGCCGCGGAAGTGCCGAAGAAATTGGGGAAGGTGTCCTTGTCTTCCGTGATGTCGCCATTGCCGAAGGGGTCGAAGAAGGAGGTGTTGCCGCCGTCCGGTGCTACGATCTCGGGCTTTTTACGGACGAGGGGTGCTATCCGATTGCCATGCGTATCGAAGTAGTTGGGGACGCCGCCAACCGAAGAAAAGCTTTCCACAACGGGTGTATCGGCGCCGTAGGCCGGTGTTTGCAGCCAGAAGGCTGCTCCGGTCGAGATGGCGCCGTCTGCCTTGGTGTGTCCGACGATGGTTGGCGAGAGGATGCCGGGTATCGCGGGATTGGTGAGGTAGAAGAGGGCGTCGCCGTAGAGGATGTATTTCAGCACCGAGACGTCGGGACCTTTATATTTCACGATCGCCAGATAGAAGGTGGGGTCGGCGGTATTGTTGGTAAAGCCGAAAACCTCGATGGGGTCTCCGCTGGCGATATTGTCCGAGCCGCCGACGGCCATTATTTCGCCGGAAGAATTCAGCAGGTAGATATCGAAATCGGTCTGGGCGCCTACGCCGCTGGCGGAGAAGGAGGACTGGTCCCACTGGAAGGAGGAGATCATGGTGCCTCCGGGCGGGATATAGATGGGCTGGAGGATTCGGACAGGGTCGGAGGGGGCGGCGAAGTTATGCGCGGTTCCGGCGGTCGGTCCGAAGGGGGATATATTTGTCGGCCGGTAGTCGCCGGTATAGCTGCGGATGCTATTGTTGCCCGCGGCGGAGAAGTAGGCTACTCCCTGTTGTTTGGCCTGGTCGACGGCCTGGGCGATGATGCCGTCCTGGAAGAAGGGTTCGGCGTAATAGAAAACGTCGTCGGCGATGACCTGACAGCCTGAGTTGGCGAGTTTCAGGATACCGTTGGCAAAGTCTGCCTGGCCGTTGTTGGCGGTATGAAAAGCGAGAGTGGCTGCGGGTGCCACGTCGTGGACGATCTCCATCATGGCGCGGCCTTCGTCGGTGCCGCCGGAGTCGAGGTCAGACAGGACCTGGACGGGTGTTTTGTAGTTCTGGGGATTGCCGGGGCCGGGGAGTTCGCCGTGTGCTACGCCGGCAGCGGCTCCGCCGAGGTTGTTATAGCTATCGGAGAGGACGCCGACTTTTACGCCTTTTCCTTCGATATGGCCTTTTTGCGGGCCAGGTAGGAGAGTTGGGCGGTGTCACCCTGGCTGATGACCATGGGTACCGGCTTAATCTCATGGAGGGGGCGATAGGCCGGTCGGGTATATCTGATCGAGGTGCTGCCTTCCAGTTGTGGGAGGGAGGCGATAGGGACGACAGCGGAGATCATACGACCGTAGACGGCGGTGATGGTGGCGCCGGCTTGCAGAAGTTCTTTTTGGCAGTGGCGATATCGTCTTTAGCCGTCACGTCGACGACGACCTTGTCGCCTTTTATCTGCATGAATTTGCTGAAGTACTCCGTAGACTTTGTTGGCTTTGCAAAAGGCTGTGCGATTTTGGTGCGGGGCTTTTGCTGGTTGGCGAAGAGGTCTTTTAGGTCCTGACTGAGGTTCGATGGCGTTTTTGGTGATTGTGTTCCGGGGGTGCCGGTGAATGGGGATCTCCTTTTACCTGGGCGTTTGACGGGTGGGCACAAAAGAGGGTAATCAGCAGTAGTACTGCTGAAAAGCGCTGTAGAAGTATTTCCATAAATAGTTGTTTTGTCGCGATTACAACTTACTACAAAAAAAGCGGGCCAGAATTTTATTTCCGGCCCTGCAAGTTAATACCCAAATGCCCTGTGGAATTTGTGTGTATCAATTTCCCCATGCCAGCTCGGTCATTGCATTTCCGCGATCGGGGTGGATCTGTTTTGCTGTTGTGAGATAGGATTTGTTTTTGTATTCCGATGATGCCTGGAGGACCAGTCCGTAGATCTCGTCCTTGTTGTAGCCGCTGATCTGTTCGTAGGTCCATTTCTTTTCGCCGAGGGCATAGGGCAGGAGCCAGTCGAGTGCTGTGCGGATACTGCCGTTCTGCTTGTTGGTGTAGCCCCAGAGATCAACGCCGGCGCGACCGGCGAGCCGGGCGAGGGTGAAAAAGGCCTGGAGGTTATACGTACTGTAGTGGAGGCCGTTGGTGCGTGCGAGTTCTTCCTGCATTCTGCCGTCGCCCGCGATCTGGTGTTCCAGCTTGCCCTTGCCTTCTTCAGCGAGTTGTCTGGCGGTGACGATGTCGCCGGTGAAGAGGGCGAAGTCGGTGGCCTGTGCGAGGTACCAGGTGCCGTGGTTGTTGGCAGCGGCGTGTTCTTGGCTGCCGTTCTTGCTGGTGAGCATCCAGTGGGAGGTATTGGGCGTACCAGTCGTGCAGGGCTTTTGCGTCGGCGGCTGGCCATGATGGTGAGCTTTCGAGCAGGAGGGCGGCGTCGGCGATGCCGATCAGGGGGATCGTTTCGATGATGCCGATACCGCGGCCGTTGTTGACGCCGGGGATGGCCTGGCCGTAGTCGAGGTGTGGGTTCATTTTTGTGGCGGTGTCGATGAACCAAGTGGCGTAGAAGGAGGGCGGCTTTGTCGGAGTATTTGGTGTCGCTGGTCAGGTACCAGCAGAGTGAGAAGCTGCTGGAGGGCGCCGCCGAGGTCGGCGAGGTTGCTGTGGTCGGGGATCTTATAGATCTCGGGGTTGCGTTCGCCGTCGCGGCGGAGATAGGGCAGGCCGTTGGGTTTTGAGCTGTCGTACCAGAAATAGGGGGCCTGGCTCATGTAGTCGTGTTTATTGCCGCTGATGGGGGTGATGGTCTTGTCCATAACGGATAAGGGCTGCATTTCGAGCAGCTTGTCTGCCTGAACGCGCAACCCTTGTACGAGTCTACGGGCGAGTGTGTCACCTGCGAGGGCTTTTTCCCGCCAGGAGTAGAGGCGGGGGCCGTCCCAGGACAATACGGAGGGGGTGGGGTTATTGGACTTTAGAACGGAGCTGGTGAGGGCTGGATTCAGTTTTTTTTTCGGTGACCAGCCTGTAGGCCGTCACTGTCTTTCCGTTGAATCCGGGTACGTAGAGTGTTCGGGTGGATTGTGTATACCAGATATCGGCCGTGTTCTTGTGTTCGGCCTTTCTGTCGAGCAGTTGTTCTTTTTCTCCGTCGGCGTGAACGTAGAATACGTTGCCGAGCCACTCGCTGACAATGAGGTCACCGTTGCCCACTTCTTCCACGCCGTCACCGCCGTTGGGCAGGTCGGTGATCTTTGTGGTGTTCTTTGCGGCGTCGGCGAGCAGCACCTGCCTCCTGGCGAGGATATACAACCCTTTCTGCGAGACTTTCAGCCCGTTGATGCCGGGGAGGTCCTGCATATACAGGGATGGGATATCGCCCTTGATGCGGTGGAGTTTGCCGGTCTTTGAGTCGGAAACATATACGTCACCGTTAGCGGGATCGACACTGATGTCATTGAGGTTGACGCTGCCTTCGATGGGGATCTTTTTCAGGATCAGGCCTTTTGTCCGGTCGATGACGACGACGCGGTTGATGTCTGCAACGTAGAGGCGGTCGCCGTACACGCCCATTCCCTTCGGGGCGCTGAGGCCGGTGATCCAGGCGCCGTTGTAGTGTGTACCGTCGGTGTCGAGGAGGCCTATGCCGCCTTTGGCGTCGTCGTCCCATCCGCCGCCGTCGATAAGGGAGAGGTACAGCTGTGGCTGGCCGGGAACGGGGTGAACGGATTCGGGCACGGCTACGATGGTATCGGTCTCCCAGAGTTTTTGGAGGGAATGTTGGGCTTTCAGGCAGAATGGAGTGGACAGGAGCAGGAGGCTGGCAAGGTATTTCATTGTGTTGATTTTGGTTCTCAGGCCCGGCATTTTTTTCTGCGTCGTTCCGCGGGACTGGACATGAACTCCCTCTGGTATTCCAGGGGGCTTTTACCGGTGATCAATTTAAAGTATTTGTAGAAACTGGTGAAATTATTAAATCCGCTTTCGTAGCAGAGTTGTTTGATGCTGAGGTTGTTTTCGATCAGCAGGCGGCAGGCGTGTCCTACGCGCAGCTCGAGGAGGAAACGGGAGTAGGTCTTGCGTGTTCGTGACTTGAAGAACCGGCAGAAGGAATTGGGGCTGATGTTGGCAACGGCTGCGATCTCTTCGAGCTGAATGGCGCGTTTGAAGTGCTGGATGCTGTACTCGTAGATGAGGTTGACGCGTTCGTGTTCGGCTTCGGGCAGGCGGTGTTTGAATCCGATGGAGGCGAGGGGTAGGAGTTCAGCTTCGTCGGCGCTGGCGAGGACGTGGAGGGCTTCCATTAGCAGGAGGAGGCGGGGCATGCCTTCGGATTCGAGCAGGCGCTCGAGCAGGCAGGCGATCTTCATTTTTGCCTCTCCTTCTATCTGGAGGCCTCTTTTGGCCTTGTCGAGAAGGGATTTGAGCTGGATGTTCTCGGGGAGGTCGAGGAATGATCCGCCCCAGAAGTTCTCTCCGAAATGGGCGACGCGTACGTCCGTTGGCGTGTCGGGTTCGTCGTCGAAGCTGGTGGTCGTCGAAGCGCCAGTAGTGGGGGAGGTTGGCGCCGACCAGGACGACGTCGCCGGCCATGAATCTTTTCATGCTATCGCCGACGAACTGGCTTCCTCGTCCTTTTTCGAAGTGTATCAATTCCACTTCGGCGTGAAAGTGCCAGCGGTTGTTGATGTACGGTACTAGATCCCGTCTCACGCTAAAAGAATGTCCGGGTTCCCTGGAGACTTTAAGCAATTGAGGTCTCATAGTGTGTGTTTATGGTTACATAATGGCAATCGGTATCGACAAGTTGGTGAAAATTATAGTCAAATGAGACGGTGGAGGGGTGATTTATTTACGGAAACGGTTGCGGGAAGGAATGGATGGTCAGGAGGTTGTTAACGGGGTGGTTACTACAACGTTTTCGTAAATAAAATGATTTGTAGTTTTTTGATTGTGTAATTTGTATACGCATCAAACATACTGCTTGCCATTATGAACGCGGTTAACTTAAAACAATTAGCCCAGGAACTCAATTTGTCTGTCTCCACCGTCAGCCGGGCGTTGCGCGATAGCTGGGAAATCAGCACTCCAACCAAACAGCGCGTCTTCGATCTGGCCAGAAAAATGAATTTTCAGCCGAATCCTTACGCCAGCAGTCTTCGTAAACATCGCAGCCGAACCATTGCTGTCGTTATCCCTGAGGTAGCCAATAATTTCTTTGCCCTGGCCATAAAGGGTATCGAGACGGTTGCCCGGGAGAAGGGCTATCATGTCCTTATCTACCTGACCAACGAGGAAGTAGCCGAGGAAATGGCGGTAGCGTCCAGTTTGCAGAACGGGCGGGTGGACGGGGTCATCGTCAGTCTTTGCGGGTCGACGAAGGATACGCGTCATTTGCTGGACCTGCAGCAGCGCAATATTCCGCTGGTATTCTTCGACAGGGTCGCCGACAATTTTATCGCGCCGAAGGTGACGACCAATGACTGCGAGAGCGGTTATGTCGCGACGGAGCACCTGGTGAAGGCTGGGTGCCGCCGGATCGCGCATCTGACGATCTCGATGAGTCTGAGCATTTCGCACAGGCGTCAGGAGGGGTATATTAATGCCCTGCGGCAGTGGGAGTTGCCGGAGGATCCGGGGATGGTCGTGCGCTGTGACGGTAGTGAGGAGGAGACGTACCGGAGCATAAAGGAGTTGTTTTTATCCGACCGGCGTCCGGACGGGGTATTTGCTTCGGTGGAGAAAGCTGGCGGTGATGACGTATCATGTCTGCCGCGAGCTGGGGCTGAGGATTCCGGAGGATGTCAAGGTGATCAGTTTTTCGAATTTGGTGACGGCGTCGCTGCTGAATCCGTCGTTGACGACGATAGCGCAACCCGCTTATGATATGGGGAAGGAGGCGGCGACGATGTTATTTCGCCGGCTTGAGAAGAAGTATATTGTCGTGCCGGACGATCAGGTGATGTTGCCGGCGAGGCTGGAGGTGAGGAATTCGACGATGGGTTAGGGGTGATCACTCCTTTGTGGGGAGTGGCCCTTCGGATTTTAATAGTGGCCAGTCTTTATTGTATCTGTGCGCTTCCCGCATGAAGTTTTCTATTTGTTTTACCGCGGCGGGGTTTTGTGCGGCTACGTCGTGTTGTTCTTTTGGATCGTTAGTCAGATCGTAAAGTTCCAGCGTCGGGTAGTCGGCAGTGTTGACGTTGAGCCTGACGCCCTTCCATTTGCCCCAGCGGACGGCCTGTCTACCTCCTGATTCGTGAAATTCCCAGTATAAATATTGGTGTTGCCGTTGTGCGTCCTTTCCTTCCAGTGCGGGGAGGATGGAGAGCCCGTCGATATTGTGGGTAGGGGCGGAGCCCGCGAGTTCTTCAAAGGTGGGGAAGAGGTCCCAGAAGGGCGTGGGGTTGTTGTTGACCGAGCCGGGTTTGATCCTGTCTTTCCACACTGCGATGAAGGGGACGCGGATGCCGCCTTCGTATAGGTCGCGTTTGATACCGCGGAGGTTGCCGCTGCTATTAAAAAATCGGGATCGCCGCCGCCTTCGTGGTGGGGGCCGTTGTCGCTGGAGAAGAGGATGAGGGTATTCCTGTCGAGGCCCTGTGCTTTGAGTTGGGCTACGATCTCGCCGACGTAGTGGTCGAGTCTGGAGACCATGCTGGCAAAATTGGTGTGGGGCGCCGGGCCTGATTCGTGGAACTGCGCGGCGTAGTGGTCATAGATGCTGTCGTGGGGGCCCTGGAGGTTAGCGTGTGGAATGGTATAGGTGAGAAAGAGGAAGAAGGGGTTGTTTTTTTGCGCTTTTAGAAATTGCATCGCGTGCTGGTGGATAAGATCGGCGGAGTAGGGGTGGTCCGGCAGGTCGAGTCGTTTATCGTTATCCCAGAGGTGATCGGGGTAGTAGTTGTGGGCCTCGGTCTGGCAATTGTATCCAAAGAAATTTGTAAAGCCTTTTGTTGTCGGTGTGCTGCCCGAAGCGGGGTAGCCGAGTCCCCATTTGCCGAAGATGCCGGTAGTGTAGCCGTGCTGTTGGAGAATAGCGGCGATGGTTGTGGCGGAGTCGGGCAGGGGGAACTGTCCTTCTGGTTTGAAGCCGCGGTTGCCGCGGATAGGGGTGTGGCCGGTGTGATTGCCGGTCATCAGGCTGGCCCTCGAGGGGGCGCATACGGTGGAGCCGGCGTAGAACTGGGTGAAGCGCATGCCCTGGCGGGCGAGGTTGTCGATGTTGGGGGTTTGGATCTTTGTTTGACCCTGATAGCCAACGTCGCCGTAGCCGAGGTCGTCGGCGAGGATGAATATAATGTTGGGTTGGTTTTGGGTCGGTTTGATTTGGGCTTTGATGGTGGCCCCGGAAAGGAGCACGAGTACGAAGGCGGAGGTCGTAATTTTCAATGCGGCAAATTTTCCTAAAAATACGGATATTTTACAGCCCGGATCGTCCGACTGCGGGCGCGGCGGTATATGCCCTTGGCTGGAGGTCGAAGATTTCGGCAAGCAGCTCGTACGAGCGGAGCCGGTCTTCGGCCTTTTCTGTGAAGGTGGAGATGACGATCTCATCGACGTCAAATTCTTCGGCGAGGTTTTCCAGCTGTTGGCGGATATTGTCAGGGGTGCCGATGGCGGTGCGCTGGCGGTTGTAGAGCACGCGCTGCCATTCGGCGGGCGTATAGTTATAGGCGCTGGCGGCGGCATAGGTCGGTATTTCGTCGAAGTTTCCTTTTTCGAAGCCGAGGAGGCGGTAGTCTACGAGGGCCTGGGTCTGCTGTACCTTTTCTTCGTCGTCGGAGCAGAAGGCAAAAATGCCTACGCTGGCCTGGGGTTCGGAGAGTTCGTCCGAGGCTTTGAAACGGTGGCGGTAGGCCTGTACGGCCGAGGGGCCGCCGGAGGGGTTGATGAACTGGGCGTAGCAAAGGGCCATGCCGTAGTGGGCGGCGAGAAATGCGCTTTCTCCGCTGGAGGTCAGCATCCAGAGTGAAGGGACCGTGTCGATCTTTGGTATGGCGCGGATCTTTCCTTCGAAGGTGCCGGGTGTGGGGGTATCGGTGAGGAAGGCGTGGAGATCCCTGATCTGTTTGATATATTCCTGCGGGTCGAATGTATTGGTGGGGTTGAGCAGCTGGGCGGTCAGTCTGTCTCCGCCGGGGGCGCGGCCGATGCCAAGGTCGATACGGCCGGGGTAGAGGGCTTCGAGCAGGCGGAAGTTCTCGGCCACCTTTAGTGTCGAATGGTTGGGCAGCATGATGCCGCCGGAGCCGACGCGGATGCCTTTTGTCTCTGCCGCCAGGCGGGCGATGAGTATTTCGGGGCGGCCCCTGCCGGGTGGTGGTATTATGGTGTTCGGAAAGCCAGTAGCGGGTATATCCGAGGCGGTCGGTCAGTCTTGCCAGGCGGATCGATTCCTGAAGGGCAGCGGGAGCGTCGCTGTTTTTGCGGATGGGGGTTTGGTCGAGTACGCTGAGGCGAAGGTTCTTTTGCATAGTTGATAAGTAACACGCGGGGTCGGTAAAATGTTTTTTGCCGTTCGTCCCAAACCGCTTGGATTTTGCTCCGGCGCGGTATATCTTTATGATATCATTTTAATATCATAAAATTATGGACACTTCTAAATCGGAGGTAATCCTCAAACCTATCAAGTGGGTATAGTGTAGTTGTTGTCATGATAGGCTTATTTGCTTTACTCATTTTCCTGTCGGTCACTACGGCTCCGGTCGTGGGCATATTTATCGCGATAGTGGCTGTCATCGCCTATCTGGGCAAGGGGCTGATAGTTATCAATCCCAACTCGGCGGCGCTGATGCTGTTGTTTGGCGACTATCAGGGCAGCGTTCGGCAGAGCGGTCTTTTCTGGGTGAATCCTTTTTACAAGCGGGTGACGGTATCGGTGCGGGCGCGCAATTTCGAGAGCGAGAAGGAGAAGGTGAATGACCGGCTGGGTAATCCTGTCATGATCAGTGTAATTCTGGTCTGGCGGATCAAGGACACCTATAAGGCCTGTTTTCAGGTGGACGACTACGTCAATTTTATCCGGGTGCAGACCGATTCGGCCGTCCGCAAGCTGGCGGCGACCTATGCCTATGACCATTTCGAGGATGAGAAGGCGACCGTCACGCTGAGCACTGATTTTGACGAGGTCAACAATACGCTGGAGAGGGAGATCGACGAGCGGCTGGGGATTGCCGGTATCGAGGTAGTGGAGGCGAGGATCACGCACCTGGCCTATGCGCCGGAGATCGCGCATTCTATGCTGAAGCGGCAGCAGGCTTCTGCGGTGGTGGCTGCGCGGCATAAGATCGTGGAGGGTGCGGTAGGGATGGTGGAGAGCGCGCTGAATCTTCTGTCATCCAAGCAGATCATCGAGCTGGACGAGGAAAAGAAGGCGGCGATGGTCAGCAATCTGATGGTGGTTCTCTGTGGTGACAGGGAGTCGCAGCCGGTGGTGAATACGGGGACACTAAATCATTAATGCATGGCGGCGGAGAAAAAGTCTTTTGCGCTGCGGGTAGATGCGGCGATGATGAAGGCCATCGAGAAATGGGCGGCCGATGAGTTCCGCAGTGTCAATGGACAGATAGAGTGGATCCTGCATAATGCGCTGAAAGAGGCTGGGCGGGTGAAAGAGAAAAAGGATCCCGGGGGAGGGCCCCCGGAATCTTAGTGTTTTGGGCTCATTGCGGCGGGTGGGGTGATATTATTCGGTTCGCAGGCTTTTTACCGGGTTGGCCAGGGCGGCGCGTATGGCCTGCGAGCTGATCGTAATGACGGCGATCACGAGGGCTGTCCCTGCGGTGAGCGCGAAGACCGTCCATCCGATGCCGGTGCGATAGGCGAAGCTCTGTAACCATTTTTGCATCACGTACCAGCCTGCCGGTGAGCCGATGAGTACCGCGAGGGCTACGAGCCTGAGGAAGTCGCGGGAGAGTAGGGCGACGATGCTGCCCTCGCTGGCGCCGAGTACTTTACGGATGCCTATTTCCTTTGTACGTTGTTCTGCGCTGAATGCGGCCAGGCCGAAGAGGCCGAGGCAGGATACGAATATTGCGATGCCGGTGGCCCAGGCAACGAGGTCGGCCATCCGCTGGTCTGCCTGGTAGTTCTTTTGAAAGCGTTCGTCGAGGAAGGTATAGTCGAATGGTGTGTCGGGGAATATCTGCTGCCAGACCTGCTGTATAGCGGCGATAGTCGGCCGGATGCGATTCTTGTCTATCTGCGCCGTAATATAGGTGTATTTGGGGTCGCTGAAGATTTCGAGGCCGATGCCGGTGATGGGGTTGTGGAGGTCTTCGAAGTGAAAGTCTTTCATCACGCCGACGATGCGGACGGGGACGCCGGATGAAAAAGGCAGGGCGGAATACGCTTTTTTGCCGACGCAGGTGGCGGGGTCGTAGCCCAGTTCGCGGACGGAGGTTTCGTTGAGAATGATACCGTCGACGCTGTCGCGGGGGAAGTTGGAGGAGAAGGCGTGTCCCGAGATCATCCGGAAGCCCATCATCTTCATATAGTCGAAGTCGACATAATTGATGTATACGTGGTGGTTGTCGGTTTTTGAGTGGCCTTCGGCGTAGAGCAGGTCGTCGCCCGGCGAATAGATGCCGGGGAATTGTGTACAGCCCGCGCTGGCGATCACGCCCGGGATGCGGTCTATTTCTTTTTTACCGTTGTATATTTTTGGCGCAGGTCGCCGCGAAGGGATAGGATCAGTTGCTGGTCCTTATTGAACCCCATGTCGGTGGTGCGGAGGTAGTGCATCTGTTTGCCGATGATGATGGCAGCGACGATGAGGATGATCGAGATGCTGAACTGGAATACGACGAGGACTTTGCGCAGGGATCTGACGGCGAGGGAGGTGGACGTGCGGCTTTTTAGGACCTTGACGGGTTGAAAGGAGGACAGGTACAGGGCGGGGTAGCTGCCGGCGATAAGGCCGGTGAGTATGGTCAGCGCGATGAAGCAGGCGCCGAGGAGAACGACCGTTTCGGGGCGGATATGGATGGTGCGGTCGGCGAGCCCCTGGAAAGCTGGAAACAGGCCGATAGCGAGCAGGACAGCGGCGCCCAGTGCGAGGAAGGCCATCAGGAGGGATTCGCCCAGGAATTGTCTGACTATGGTGATACGTCCTGCGCCGAGTGTTTTTCTGACGCCTACTTCCAGAGACTGTCTGGTCGACCGGGCCGTGGCGAGGTTCATGAAGTTGATACAGGCGATCAGCAGGATAAAGACGGCTATGGAGGAGAGGATGTAGAGATAGGTCAGGCTGCCGCCAGGGGTGACGTCGCCGTAGGGCATGTTGGCGTGTAGGTGGATGTCGCGGACCTTTAGCAGGAATTGCCGGCGGCCGAAGCCGCCTTGTCTAAGGTCTTCGCCTTCATAGGTATCGACGAAGGCGGGGAAGGCCTTGTCGATCTGTGTGGGGTCGGCGCCGGGTTTGAGCCGGATATAGGTAACGAAGAAATAGTTGATCGCCATGCTGAGGTTGGTGCGGCGGATGTAGTCGCCGATACGCCCGCCATACATGGATACGAAGAAGCGGCCGTTGATATGCGAGGGTTTGTCCATTGGCCGGAAGACTGCGGTCACCGTATAGTCGTGATCGCCGTTCTGCTGGCTGACGATGTGGACGGTCTTGCCAACTGCGGGCTGGCCGCTGAACAGCTTGTCGGCGATATCTTTGGACAGGACGATCGAATATGGGCCGCTGACGGCCGTGGAGGCGTTGCCTTCGGTAAAATCGTAGTGAAAGAGGTGGAAGAAGCCGGAGTCGGCCATCATGCCGTTGTCTTCGTAGAAGGAACGGGTTTCGCCTTTGGGGTTACTATACTGGATGAGGTTCTCGTCTTCACCGACGAGCCGACAGATGCGGGCTGTGGCTTCGACCTGGGGAAAGGTCTGGCGGACCAGGCCGGCCAGCGGTGCGGGACAGCCATAAAAGCGGGTCTCTTTTCCGTGGGCGATGTCGATCGTCCCTACCTGGTAGAGCCGGTCGATGTTGGGATGGTAGGTGTCGTAGCTGTTCTCGTGCCAGATGTACAGTGTGATCAGCATACAGCAGCTAAGCCCTACTGAGAGGCCGAGGATATTTATCAGGGAGAAGGCCTTGTTTCTGGTCAGGCGGCGCCAGGCGAGTCTGGTGAAGTTGTTGAGCATGGTGTTGGTGTGACAAAAGAGATACCAAGTTTACTGGGAATTGTGGTTCAGGTGGTTGGGGTTCTTTGGGTAGGTTGGGTTGTTCGGATTCGATACAAGGGTTGTTCGGTGAAGGAACATGGATTGTTTGGGTGCGGGCACAGGGATGGTTTGGGTGCGGGCACAGGGATTGCTGCCCTTTTTAAAAACTACGGTTATGCCAGATAAGAAGACTATCGAAAAAGCGAAACAGGATAAAGCCCAGTGGTAAGTCTGCGGGCACGCAGGCCGGGGAGTTTGTAAAGGCGGAGATGGACAGGATCCGAAGAGGGGATACCGGGGCCAGTGTCGGCTAAGCAGGCCGTAGCGATCGGCCTCGTCGGAGGCGCGTCGCGCGGGTGTGGATCTGAAGCCGCAGGCGAAGGGGACTACTTCGGAAAAGACGAGGAGGAGTGAGAAGAGTGCGTACAAGAAGGGGCAGCGGCATGAGCCGGTTTCTCCGACCAGGTCGAGGGCGAGTACGAAGGCGATGAAGAAGGAGGGGACGGAGGCGGCCTCGCCGAAGGCCATTTCGCGGCAGGCGCATTCGGCGGCTATGAACAGGACTGCGGCATCCCGCAGTGAATCGGCGAAGAAGGCGGCAAGGACCCGGGCGAAGGGGAAAAAATAGGATTTGGTAGATGGACGGTGGAGAGGTAGCTTTGCGCTGCGTGTTCAGATATCCTGTAACCATATTGCGTTTTGGGCAACTGGTCATCAGCGTTGTGCTGTTTGCGATGATGCTGCAGTGCTTCAGCAAGATGATCGTCGTCGCGGAGTTCTACGCCAACAGGGATTATATCGCGCGCAACCTTTGTATCAACCGGTTCAATACGGCTGTCCATTGCGAGGGCCGGTGCCAGTTGGACAAGCGTATCCTCCAGGAAGAAAGAAGCAACGGAGATAAGGAGGTGCGGCAGGACGGCAGGAACGAGGTGTTGTCTTCGAAATCGTTCTATCCGAGTCTCGTGATTCCCGGTGTAGTATTTGTCGAACGGGATTATCCCATTATTGCCGGCTCCCGGCCGGTGGACCGCCCCCTTTCTATTTTCCATCCCCCTGACTGGTTGTTGGCTTAGTTTCTTTTCAGATCCTATTTCCAACTTCAACCAACAACCATGTTTAGATCATATAAGTATGGGCTGGTGGCTGTGCTGGTTTCACACGTGATGTGTTGCCTGGCGCAGGATACCACGCAGCTTGACCTTATGGTGGTTACGGCGAGCCGAACGGCGCAAAAGCGAACCGAGGCTCCTATCGCCATTGGGATCATTAATTCAAAGACTATTGCCGATACGAAGGCGAATCAGCTGGATCAGCTGCTCAATAAGGTGAGCGGGGTTTTTATGGTCGATCTGGGCAATGAGCAGCACGAGATGAGTATTCGTCAGCCGATGAGTACGGCCAGTGTTTTTTTGTATCTGGAAGACGGCATCCCCATTCGGACTACGGGGGTATACAATCACAATGCATTGCTGGAGATGAACTCGGCTGCCACGCGGCAGATCGAGGTGATCCGCGGCCCGGCCTCGTCGCTGTATGGCGCGGAAGCGATCGGGGGAGCGGTCAATGTCATTACGCAGGCGCCGCCCGCGGACTGGAAGGGGTATGTGAGCGTCCAGGGGAATAACAACGGCTACCGGCGGGCCGACGCGCAGGTGGGGACAACGGCGGGCAAATGGGGATTTATTGCCAGCGGGTACTATGCCAACCGGACCAACGGCCCCATTCAGTATAGTGACTTTCACAAGACGGCGATAACCCTGCGGTCCGATCTTCATGCAAATGACAAACTGACCTGGACCAATACGCTTACCTATATCAACTACTACAGCGATATGTATGGTTCGCTGGACAGTGCGCATTTTGCCCGGCACAACTACAACACGCCGTATTCCTTTACCTACCGGAAGGTGGAGGCCTGGCGGGCGAAGTCGCAGTTGGTCTACCGGTGGGCACAGGCGGCCGAGACGCAGCTGGCGTTCGCATACCGAAGTAATTCTGTTGGACAGAATCCGTCGTACTTTATCAGCAACAGCAGGAGCAATCCGCTGCTGGCGAACGGACAGATCAACGACAACAGTTTTCACAGCTGGCTGGCGGTACTGCAGCACCAGCAGCGCTGGCGCTGGCTGGGGAGTCGTCTGATCGCGGGGCTCAGCACCGATATCAGCCCGAGCAGCTATTACGCCCGCTATATCCGGATACAGCGCGACGACAAGGGTAACTATGGCAGCTATACGCCGACCGACTCGCTGCTGAGCAACTATTCCACGGGGATCACCAATGCGGCATCCTATCTGAATTATGAGATGAGTCCTTTGAAGGGGCTGAAGCTGGTGGCTGCGGTCAGGTATGATTTCTTCCATTATAATTTCCGCAATTTTCTGCCGCCGTCAGCGTCGACGGGTTCGTCCAATACCCGAAATGATTTCAACAGGGTGACGCCGAAGGTAGGTGCGACCTATAATATCAGGGGTGTGGGCTTTTATACCAACTACAGCCAGGGCTATGTTCCGCCGCAGGTGACGGACCTGTACAACGGGGTAAAGGTGCCCTATCTGAAGCCGCAAACCTTTTTCAACTATGAGGCCGGTGGGTGGCTTTCGTTGTGGCAGGGCCTGGTCTATGCCGACTGGAGCGTTTATCGCCTCGACGGGACGAACCAGATCATTTCGGTGCGGCAGAATGACGGAACCTTTATCAACCAGAATTCCGGCAAGACCAAACATACCGGTGTCGAGTATGGACTTACGCTGAGGCCTTCGGAGGAGTGGACGTTTCGGGTCAGCGGGACGAATGCGGACCACGTGTTTGTCGTGCAGTATGAGAATGGTCAGGACTATAGTGGTAGGCAGATGGCAGCGGCTCCGCATTTTATCGGAAATTCCGAACTGACCTGGCGGCCTTCTTTTTTGAAGGGTTTCCGGTTGGGGGTGGAGTGGCAGCATTTGGGGAAGTACTGGATGGATGACGCGAATACGAGGCAGTACGGCGGTTTTGATATCGTCAATTTCCGCACGGGGTATCAGATGGGAGCTTTCGAAATATGGGTGAATGCGCTGAATGCCTTCAACAAATACTATGCGGCGCTGGCGACAAAGTCTGTGTATGGCTACAGTTACAATCTGGGTGACCCGCGGGAGGTGACTGTGGGTTTGTTATGGCATTTCTTAAAGTAGCATCCTAATGAAGAAAATATATAAGCTGCATCGCAGCCTTTCGATAATTATTGCATTTCCGGTCCTGTTGTGGGCTTCCAGCGGATTTATGCATCCGTTGATGACCAATATCCGGCCGGCTGTTGCGACGCAGGGCTGGCCTTTATTGCCGGTGGATCCTTTGCGGTTGCGGGTGTCGTTGCCGGAGGCGTTGCGGCGGCATCGCCTGGATAGCTTTTTGTCGGCGCGGCTGATACATATCGATACGAACTGGTTTTATCAGGTGCAGGTTCGTGCCGGCGAGCCGGTGTATCTCAGCTGTACGAACGGGAATGTTTTGACGGCAGGAGACTGGTTGTATGCGCAGTATTTAGCGCGGTATTTTTTAGAGGGGGATGTTTCGAGGTCCGGTGTGAGGACGGCAGCTGCGGTGGATGCTTCGGCGCCGGATTGTTGTGGCGACGCAACCGAGTGTGTGCTGAATCCAGGTCGTGGGGCGAAGGTGGCTAATGTTTCATCGGTGAAGGCGTACGATAAGGAATATAAGTCTATCAACCGGCTGTTGCCTGTATATCGGGTATCGTTTGCGCGCGCGGATGGGATAAGGATCTATGTGGAAACGACGCAGGACCGGTTCTCGTTTGCGATGGACAACAGGCGGGCGGTGTTCGATGAAGTATTCAGGCTGCTGCATACCTGGGGCTGGCTCGATGTGATGGGAAGGTGGAAGGATGTGGTGATATTTCTGGTGGCCGGGCTGGCGTTTTGTACGGTGCTGCTGGGGGTGTTCTTGTTCTTTTGGCTGAGGACGCCGCGTGCGGGTGTTCGCAGGCTGCACCGGTATACGGCGGTTGTGGCGGCTTTGTTTACATTGTTCTGGTCGTTCAGCGGCGCGTGGCAGGCGTTATCGGAAGCGACGGGGCCGGAGGAGAAGGTGGTAGGAGTCGAGCAGCGGTTTGGCGCGGATGAGGGGGTGGTTGATTTTTCCAGGTTGGGTTCGGCCGTCGGGGGGCAGGTGGGTGATCTGAGGCTTGTGAAGATGGAGGGGAGGAATTACTGGCGGGTGAGTCTGATGCCGGAACGGGCCGTGGGTGTGAAGGACCTGATGAAGGACGGGAAGGCCAGCGGACCGAAGGTTGTGTATGTGGGTACAGCCGATTATTCTGTGTTGCCCGACGGAGACCGGCGGTATGGTGCATTTTTGGCGGGTGTTCTTAGCGGGAAGCCGACGCCTCCTGATATGAAGAAGGTGGTGGCATTCAACGATGAGTATAACTTCACGGACAAGCGGCTACCGGTGTGGCGGGCGAGCTATCCTGGCGCTGGTCATCCACGCTGGTATGTCGAGACCTGCAGCGGGCAGCTGGCGGCGCGGATGGATGACGGAGCCTATGCGGAGGGATGGAGCTTTTCGGTCTTCCACAAGCACCATTTTATGGACTGGGGCGGGAAGACCGTCCGGGACGCCAGTACGATGTTTTGGGCTGTTATTCAGGTGTTAATGGTGGGGATCGGGCTGATCTTATATTTCCGGTTTCGGAAATAATCCTTATTTTGCAACCCTGTTGCGTCTGCAACATTGTTTCAAAAATGACTGCCTGATTCGACTTCGCACGATACGACATTTGCTGACGGTGGTGATGCTCGCGCTGTTTGCGCTGGGTATGACGCCCAGGATTGCGATCCACGCCGTGGTTGCCCGTCACTCGGACAGGCATCTGGCGCTGAGCACTTTTAAGACCGACCTGCTTACGCGGGCCGGTTTTTTTGTCGGGTGGACAATCTGGTAGTTGAGCTTTCCTATTTGGTCATTCCGGTCGGTTTTGCTCTACCGGCTCCGCGTGTTTATCGGGAAGAGTATGACAGGCGCGCGGACGACCAGTATTATTTTTTCCCTCCTTTTATTTTCGGGCTTCGTGGGCCGCCTTCCTTTGATAGATACGTCGCTTAGTCTTCTATTTTATCAAAGGAATTAAATTAATCATGAATTCTTTCTATTGTCTATTGCTTTTTGCAGGCAGTTATTTTTCTGCTATTGCCGAGCCGGCTGGTGGTGTTTTGTCCGGCAGGGTTACTGATAAGGATAAAGGAGCCGGTCTTCCGGGGGTTACCGTCTACATACCTGACCTTAGACTGGGTGTGGTAACGGATAGTTCGGGTTATTACAAGTTCAGTAATCTGCCTTCGGGCAGTTTTCTGGTCGAGGTGCGTTCTGTCGGGTATAAGTTATTGACGAGGACGCTGACGATCAGTGGTCCGGTGAGTCAGGATTTTGTTCTTTCGGACCAGTTCGTGGAGGAAAGTCCGGTGGTGGTGACGGGGCTGTCCAAGGCGACGCAGATCAAGAGGAGTCCGGTGCCGATAGTTGCCGTCGATCACGAATACATCGCCACCAATCTCAGCTCCAATATCATCGATGCCATTGCAAAGGTACCGGGGGTAAGCGCGCTGACTACGGGGCCCAATGTTTCGAAGCCTTTTATCCGCGGGCTGGGTTATAACCGAATCCTCACGCTGTACGACGGCGTACGGCAGGAGGGGCAGCAGTGGGGCGATGAGCATGGCATCGAGGTTGACCAGTACGGGGTCGACAGAATAGAAGTGATCAAGGGACCGGCGAGCTTGACCTATGGTTCGGATGCGCTTGCGGGCGTGGTCAATCTGATACCTACTCCGGCGGCCCCGGAAGGAAAGATCATCGGGGATGTGCAGGCGGAGTATCAGACCAATAACGGTCTTTATGGCGGATCGGAGATGATCGCTTCGACAAAGAACGGATTCGAGTGGATGGCCCGGCTCTCGCACAAGCAGGCGACCAATTATCAGAACAAAGTCGACGGCAGGGTATTCAACACGGCATATAACGAGACCGACGCCAACCTGGCGCTGGGGCTGCACCGTGGGTGGGGTTATTCTCACCTGAGCCTGTCGTTGTTCGACGATCTGCAGGAGATACCGGATGGTACGAGGGATTCGGCGACTGGGAAGTTCATGCAGCAGGTGACGGAGGCCGGCGACTATGTGGTAGCGTCCGATGCGGCGCTGAAGTCCTATAGCATGACTCCGCTGCACCAGCACGTACAGCACTACCGCGCCTATCTGACGAATAATTTTGTGCTGGGAGACAGCCGGCTGGCGGTCAATATCGGTTATCAGCGCAGCGTCAGGCGGGAGTACAGTCATCCGGAGATACCTTATCAGGAAGTGGCGGGGCTGTATCTGAAGCTGAATACCTGGTCCTACGATGTCAAGTACTATCTGCCCGAATTGGACGGCTGGAGTCTGGCGCTGGGTGTGAATGGGATGTACCAGGGCAACAATGTCACCAGCGGGACGGAGTTCGTGATCCCTTCCTATCATCAGTTCGACGTGGGGCCTTTTGCTCTGCTGAAGAAGAGTTTTGGCAAGCTGGATATTGCGGGGGGCGCGAGGTATGACAGTCGTAGTTTTAAGAATTTCGGGCTTTATTCCCGGCCTGATCCGGTGACGGGCTTTGATAGGCCGGTGACGGGGGCGGATACTGCGGGGGCGGATTTTCATTTTGCTGCATACAATCATACCTTTTCTGGTTTTACGGGGAGTATCGGCGCCACGTATAATTTTACGGAGCGGCTGGCGGTGAAGGCCAATGTCGCGCGTGGTTTCAGGGCGCCGAATATAGCGGAGATCGGGGCCAATGGGGTTCATCCGGGGACGGGCATCTACCAGATAGGCAGCGGGGATTTCAAGCCGGAGTTCAGTTTTCAGCAGGATCTGGGGCTCGAATATACGTCGCCGTTTGTCGGGGCATCGTTGAGCGTGTTTAACAACCAGCTGTCCAACTATATCTTCAATCAGCGGCTGACCGGTCTTGCGGGCGGGGATTCCACCATCGGCGGTGTGCCCGTCTATAAATTCCAGCAGGGTAAGGCGGAGCTTTATGGCGGGGAAGCCAGTCTGGATATTCATTTTTTGCGGAGTTTGCATTTTGAGAATACCGTTTCGGCGGTACTTGGGTTGAACAAGGGGATCGATCCCAAGCTGAGGACGGACAGCAACAAGTATCTTCCATTTATTCCGCCGGTGCATGGATTGTCCGAGCTGCGGCTGGACTGGGCTTCCCGGTCGCATCATCTTGTGAATGGGTTTGTCAGGGTGCAGCTGGCCTGGTATGCGAGTCAGAACAGGGCCTATCTGGCGGATAATACGGAGTCGGCTACTTCGGGGTATGCTTTATTCAATGCGGGAGTCGGCGCGGGGATCACGAATGGAAAAGGGAGGACGATCTGCAATATCTATGTGATGGGGAATAATCTGTTCGACGTGGCGTATTTCGATCATATGAGCCGGTTGAAGTATTTCCTGTATAGCGCGGACGATACGAATCCCGCGCATGGGATCCATAATATGGGAAGGAATCTGGCGCTGAAGGTGGATTTTCCGTTGGATTTCAGCCTTTAGGTGATGGGATGCCCATGAAGGAGGACAAAAAAACCGGCAGTGCGCCGGTTTTTTTATGCTGTCTTTAGTTGTTTAGTTCTTTTTGCCGCCGCCGTCTTCGGGCTTTTTGCAGCAGATGGGGAGCCTTTTGTAAGCGTCGGGTTCGGCGGTCACGTCGTCGGCGTCATAGCCTACGTTGGCGATCATCGCCTTGATATTCTCGATATTGGTGCGGTCGGTCAGGTAGGTGACGGTAGTGGTCTTTTTCTTGTAGTCGACGTTGATCTTTACGATGCCGTCTTCGTGGGACATGTACTTTTCGATACGGCCCTTGCATTCTTCACACTGAACGGTAGGTGTTTTGATGACGGCTGTCAGCTGGGGTTTGGTCTGGGCAAATGCGCCTCCTGCGAAGCCGATCAGCAGGAAAAAAGGATTTGAATTTTTTCATATGAAAATGATTTTTGTCCTTGGCAATTTAATTAAAAAAATCGGAAATCCGGGGCGGGAGTTTCCCAACGGTGGGTGGCCGTTGGGGGTGTGGCCGGCCGCCGGGCGTGGCGGGTCTGGTGGTGATAGCCGGGCGCCGCGGGTGGAGGATCTGGTGGTGATGGCCGCCGCGGGAGGCTGTCGGGTTTGCCGGGACGTTAGACGCCTTTCCAGTTGGCCGGGTCCCTGCTCCATTGCAGGAGGACGTGCTGTTCTTCGGGGCTTACCAGACCTTTCTCAACCGCCAGGCTGATAAGGGTGGGGTAGCTGGAGAGGGACACGTAAGGGACTTTGGCTTTTTCAAAAGCTTCGCGGGCGGCGTCGAATCCGTAGTTGAAGATGGACACGAGGCCGATGACTTCCAGTCCTTCGCTGCGGAGTACGTCGACGACCTGCAGGGAGCTCTTGCCGGTGGAGATGAGGTCCTCTATGACGACTACGGGCTGGCCCTGCTGGTAGTATCCTTCGATCTGCTGGCCGAGGCCGTGTTCTTTGGGTTTGCTGCGGACGTAGACATAGGGCAGCTTGAGCTGGTCGGCTGCCATGGCGCCCCAGGCGATACCGGCGGTGGCTACGCCTGCGAGCAGGCCTGCCTCGGGGTACTGGGCGAAGATGACGTTGCACAGTTCGGACTTGATGAAGTCCCGTATATAGGGGAAGGAGAGGACTTTGCGGTTGTCGCAGTAGATGGGGCTTTTCCAGCCGGATGACCAGGTAAAGGGTTCTTTTGCGTTAAGACGGATGGCCTGCACCTGCAGGAGCTTTTCGGCCACTGCGGCCTCATTCGTAGTAATAATTTTCTCAGCCATGGTGCGAAAGTAGGTATTTTTGAGGTATGTATATCAAGATCTACTTCAACGATAAACCCCTTTTTCTCTGTGACCGGATGACGGATGAGATCAGCGTATATGCCCATCACGACGATGCCGTGCTGATCGACGAGTTTTCGCCTCATGCGGTGAATGCCATGGTCCACGAGATGCGTCAGGCGAAGGTGCATGCGGGGATCTTTATACATAGCGATGTTGCGGCGCTGAAGAAGGCTTTCTGGAAGAAGTTCCTGATCATACAGGCGGGCGGGGGCTTGTCGCCAACGACAGGGAGGAGTATCTGTTCATATTCCGGCGGGGGAAATGGGACCTGCCGAAGGGGAAGCTGGACCCGGGCGAGACGCTGGAGCAGTGTGCGGTCCGGGAGGTGAAGGAAGAGACGGGCCTGCATCAGGTGCGGCTGGAGTCGCCGTTGTTAACTACGTATCACACCTATGACGAAAGCGGTCATCATATCCTGAAAGAATCGTACTGGTATCGCATGAAGGCGGCGGACGGGCAAAAGGCCGTTCCGCAGCAGGAAGAGCAGATCACCGAGCTGCGATGGGTGACGCATGATGGAATGGGAGAGCTGCTGAAGAATACATTCCCGTCGATCGTGGATGTCATTACCGCTGCTTTCTGATGATGGCCACGGTGAGCCTGCTGACGCAGACGAGTTTCTCGCGGTCGTCGTAGATCTTTATATCCCACACGTGTGTCGTCCTGCCGATATGGAGGGGGATCACGGTTCCATAAACAGTTCCTTCTCTTACGGCGCGAATGTGATTGGCGTTGATCTCGAGGCCGACGCAGTCGAAACTGGGACTGGTCGATGACCAGGGCCGATGCGACGCTGCCGAGTGTTTCGGCAAGGGCCGCCGAAGCGCCGCCGTGCAGGATGCCGTAGGGCTGGCGGGTGCGGTCGTCGACGGGCATTTTTGCTTTCAGGTAGTTGTCGCCGATCTCGGTGACCTCGATGCCGATGTATTCCCCCATGGTATTTTTTCCCAGGCGGTTGAGGTCCTGCGGGTTGTTGTCGGGTTTGAACCAGATGGGCATATTAGCGTTGTTTTTTGGTGTGGCCGTGCTGGTTGAGTGCACGGGCTACGACGTCGGGGAGGAATTGCAGTACGTCGCCGCCGTTCTTCAGTACGTCCCGGACGAGGGTGGATGCTACCGAGGTATACTGGGGGAGACAGGTCAGAAATATCGTTTCTATGTTTGGGTCGAGGCTCCTGTTCATGTCGGCTATCGCCTTTTCGTATTCGAAGTCGTTGACGTAGCGGATCCCGCGTAGGATGAAGTTGGCGCCGACCTGCTGGCAGCAGCGTACCGTAAGACCTTCATAGAGGACGGCGTCGACCTTGGGGTTGTCCTTGTAGATCTCCCTGATCCATTGGATGCGCTGTTCCTCGGAGAACATGGGTTCTTTGTTCATGTTGCGTCCGATGCCGATGATCAGCTTGTCAAAGAGGGGTAGCGAGCGGTCGATGATGTCCTGGTGGCCGATGGTTATCGGGTCGAAGGTGCCGGGAAATAGGCCGATACGTTGCATAAGACAAGAACCTGTTTTATTGATAAAAGTGGTTATAGGACCTTGCCCCGGAGGGCGCCTTCTGGGTTATTGCGCGGATCTGCTGGCGCCTCCGGCGAGGAGGTAGAGCACGGCCATCCGCACGGCGACCCCGTTCTCCACCTGATGCAGGATGATGGATTGTTTGCTGTCTGCGGCGTCGCTGTCCAGTTCAACACCGCGGTTGATCGGGCCGGGGTGCATGATGACGATCTCTTTGCCGAGGCTGTCGAGGAGGCGTCTGTTGATGCCGTAGGCCAGGGCTGTATTCTCTCAGCGAGGAGAAGAGGGGCTGGTTCTGCCTTTCGAGCTGGATGCGGAGTACGTTGGCGACGTCACACCATTCGAGGGCCTTTCGCAGGTTGTATTCCACCCGTACGTCGAATGCTTCTCGGATGTGCACGGGGATCAGGGTAGGGGGCCTGCCAGCGGTCACTTCTGCGCCCATTTTCTTCAGGAGATAGATATTGCTCAGGGCTACGCGGCTGTGCATGATGTCGCCGATGATGGCGACCTTTTTCCCTGTGAGTCCGCCGAGCTTCTCGCGGATGGAGAAAGCGTCGAGCAGGGCCTGGGTCGGGTGTTCGTTGATCCCGTCGCCGGCGTTGACGATGGCGGCGGGGATGTGTTTGGACAGGAAGCTGGGGGCTCCGCTGGCGCTGTGCCGCATGACCACCATGTCCAGCTTTCATTGAAAGGATATTATTGACCGTGTCCAGCAGGGTTTCTCCTTTTGCGGCGGAAGAGCCGGAGGCGGTGAAGTTGATCGTGTCTGCGGAAAGCCTTTTTTCGGCCAGTTCGAAGGAGATGCGGGTCCTTGTGGAGTTCTCGTAGAAGAGGTTGACGATGGTTACGTCCCTTAGCGTAGGCACCTTTTTGATGGGGCGCTGCAAAACTTCCTTAAACTGTGTGGCTGTATCTAAAATGAGTTGGATATCACCCGGTTGGAGATCTCTAATGCCTAGAAGATGTTTGGTACTCAGTTGCATTAGAACGCGAAATTAGGGTATTTTTTATAATAAAGTGACTTCGTCCTTACCGTCTTTTTCTTTCCAGTATACTTTTACCTTCTGGGTAATGATGGAGTCGATGGATTTGCCGATGTAGTCGGCCTGGATGGGCAGTTGGCGGCTAAACCGGCGGTCGATGAGGACGCAGAGCTCTACCTTGGCGGGACGGCCGAAGTCGAGGAGGGCGTCGAGGGCGGCGCGGATGGTCCTGCCGGTCCAGAGGACGTCGTCAACGAGGATGACCTCGCTGTTTTCGATGGAAAAGGGTATATCCGTCTGGTTGAGTTCGTGCAGGCCGGTGCGTACGTCGTCGCGGTAGAAGGTGATGTCGAGCTTGCCGTAGCGGATACTGGAAGGGTTTACCTGGGTCTTGAGTTGTTGGATGATGCGGTCTGAAAAATAGATGCCCCGAGGCTGGATGCCGATGATGACCGTATTTTCCAGGTTGAGGTGGTTCTCCAGCAACTGGTGGGTGAGGCGCTGTATCGTGATCTCGAGCTGCTGTTCGTTCAGGATCGTCTTCATGTGCTAAAAATAGATAAAAAAAATACGGCGGTTAGGCCGTATTTTTTTTATTGTTGGGGTGGTGGTTATTTACCGCCGCCGAATTTGTAGAGGAAGGTCAGGCCGATGTTGGCGATCGTACCGCTCTTGCTGATCGCGTTATAAGCGAGGATAGCCTGGAAGTTGTCTGCGTTGTAGCCTACCTGGGGAGCGTAAGCAAAGCCGCTACCGCTGGCGTCGCCGGTGAGGAAGCCAACGCCGACCTGTGCGCCGACGAAAAAATTCTCGCTGGGATAGAAGCGGGGGCCGACCATAATGGGAACGGCGCCGTAGTTGAATTTGATGCCGCCGAGGTCTTTGCCGAAATAGTGGTCATAGGCGATAGAACCAACGCCGGTGACGTTCTCGTTGAAGTTATACTCGCCCTGGATCCGGCCTCCCAGAACGAAGCTGCTGATGTTGTGAGCATCACCAACGGGCAGACCAAGGTCGAGGCCAGCGGCAAAATGGAAATCGCCGGAAGAGGTTTTCGATTGAGCTTTAACCTGTGTCGTGAATACTGAAGCGCCGAAAACAGTGAGGACGATAGCAAGTTTTTTCATAAAAGAGATTTTGTGAGATAATGCGCGCAAAACTATGCGCCTGTTAGGGTTTATACAATACCACGGAGTGGTAATTTTTGCTAGAACGTGATTGCGCTGAAAAAATTATCTACCGGTGCTGAATAGTGTATATGTTACACCGAGCTGGAACACGTCGTTGCGGACCGAGCCAGTCATACCTGTATGGGCTCTGTCTTCGACGTTCGCGATGCCGAAGTTGTAGCGTGCGTCGATGCCGAGTTTGGTAGACGGGATCTTATATGCGAGACCGACGGCCCACGCGAAGTCACCGGAGTTGTAAGAATCTTTTGCGTTTAGGCTGTTACCATTGTATTTGTAGTGTGCTCCGAGGAGGAAGCCAACCTGCGGACCCGTGAAGATGGCGAAGCCGGAGCCTGCGTAGTATCGCAGGAGGATGGGAATGTTCAGGTAGTTAAGGGCGATAGAGCCTTTGTCGAAACCGGCGCCCTGATTCGAGTAGACGAGTTCGGGCTGGAGGCTGACCTTTTCTGCCAGCGGGAGTCTTGCGTATACGCCCAGGTTGATATTGACGCGGGTGCTTACATCGCCGGCGTCAGAGCCGGAGACCGTAGCGAAGTTGAGGCCGCCTTTGGCGCCAAACTGAAATTGTGCTTTTGCCGATGCGAAGGAAATGCCGGCCAGGAATACCAGTGCTAACTTTTTCATACTGTGTAGATTGAATGTTACAATTCGCCCGCAAATATAATAGGCATATGCAAACATCGTACCCTACGAAAGTGCAGGATTTTTATTGTGCGGGTGCCAAAAAAGTACGCAAATGAGGTATTCAATATGTGATTTTCAAATAGTTGGGTCAAAGTTAATTGTTTAATACGTTAAGCGTTTCGTGTGCTAACCGGGATGGACAAACGACACAAAACCGGGGATAAAAAAATCCCGGCCTTTGCCGGGACTCTCTTATTCTTCCGCGAGGAAGGGATATCTGTAGTCTGTTGGCGGAACGTATGTTTCTTTTATTGTCCGGGCGCTGAGCCATCGGTAGAGGTTCAGGATGGAGCCTGCCTTGTCGTTGGTGCCGGACGCCCGGGCACCGCCGAAGGGTTGCTGGCCAACTACGGCTCCTGTGGGTTTGTCGTTGATATAGAAATTGCCTGCCGCGTTGCGGAGTTTGTCGGTCGCCAGTTCAACGGCCTGTCTGTCCCGGGAGATGATAGACCCGGTGAGGGCGTAGGGCGAGGTCGTGTCGATCAGTTCGAGTGTCTTTTCGAATTCGGCGGGCTGGTATACGTAGATGGTCAGCACGGGCCCGAAGATCTCTTCGCACATGGTGACGAATTTGGGATCCTTCGCTTCGATGATGGTGGGTTCGATAAAATACCCCTTTGTCTTGTCGCAGTTGCCTCCGGCGATGATCTCTGCTTTGGGGTCCTGCTTAGCCTTGTCGATATAGGACTGGATCTTGGTAAAGCTTCTTTCGTCGATGACGGCGTTGATGAAATTGGAGAAGTCTTCGACGGAGCCCATTTTAAAGCTCTTTACGCCTTCCCTGAGTTTTGTTTTGACCGTATCCGCCAGATTCGCGGGGATATAAGCCCTTGAGGCGGCTGAGCATTTTTGTCCCTGGTATTCAAAGGCGCCGCGGAGCAGGGCGGTAGCGACGACGTCGGGGTCGGCGCTTTCGTGGGCGAGGACAAAATCCTTACTCCCCGTTTCACCGACGATGCGGGGGTACGTGCGATAGTTGCTGATGTTCTCGCCGATGGTCTTATAGATATGATTGAAGGCGGCGGTGCTACCGGTGAAGTGTATCCCGGCGAAGTCTTTGTGACTGAAACAAATTTTTCCCAGTACGGGGCCGTCGACGTAGATGAGGTTGATGACGCCGTCGGGCAGGCCGGCTTCTTTCAGGATCCGCATAAACATCTGTGCGGAGAAGACCTGGGTATAGGCGGGTTTCCAAATCACCGTATTGCCGCAGAGCGCCGCGGAAGCGGGAGGTTGCCGCCGATGGCCGTGAAGTTGAAGGGCGTGATGGCCAGTACAAAGCCCTCCAGCGGGCGGTATTCGAGGCGGTTGTGGACGCCTGGGCTGCTGACGGGCTGCTGGCGGTAGATCTCTGAGAGAAAATGGACGTTCCAGCGCAGAAAATCTATGATCTCGCAGGCGCTGTCGATCTCGGCCTGGTAGGCGTTCTTGCTCTGGCCAAGCATCGTGGTGCCATTCATGTACGCCCGGTATTTCGTGGCGATGAGATCGGCTGCTTTCAGGAAGATGGCGGCGCGGTTCTCCCAGCTAAGGGAGGCCCATGACGCTTTGGCCTTTAGTGCGGCTTCGATGGCCTGTTGTACGTGCGTCTCGTCGCCTTCGTGGAAATGGCCAAGCGTGTGGGCTATTTCATGGGGCGGGCGGAGCGCTATCTTTTTGCCTGTGCGGACCTCTTTATCCCCGATGAACATGGGGATATCGTGGGTAACGCTTTTCAGTTCTTTCAGCGCGGCCTTGAGCGTCGTTTTTTCTTTGCTGCCGGGGCCGTAGTTCAGTACCGGCTCGTTGGCGGGCGCCGGGTAGTTGAAGTATCCTAGACTCATTGTTTATGTTGTTTCTTTTTCGCTCATTAAATATGCCTTGATAAAGCCGTCCAGTTCGCCGTCCATGACGGGCTGTACGTTGCCTACTTCATAGTCGGTCCGGTGGTCCTTGATCATTTTATACGGATGGAAGACATAGGACCGGATCTGGGAGCCCCATTCGATCTTCTTTTTGGTCGAGTTGGTAGCGTTCTTGAGTTCTTCGCGTTTTCTCAGCTCTTCTTCGTAGAGCCGGCTTTTCAGCATTTTCAGGGCTTTTTCCCGATTCTCCCCCTGCGTACGTGCCTGCTGGCATTCGACGATGATGCCGCTGGGGATGTGCTTGAGGCGGACTGCGGTCTCGACCTTATTGACGTTCTGTCCTCCCTTGCCACCGCTGCGGTAGAATTCCCATTCCAGATCGGCGGGGCTCACTTCGATCTCGATGCTGTCGTCGACCAGGGGTAGACGAATACCGAGGCAAAGGAGGTATGCCGGCGGGCGTTGGAATCGAAGGGAGAGATGCGCACCAGCCGGTGAACGCCGCTCTCTGCTTTCAGGAATCCGTAGGAGAACGGACCGTCGAACTGGATCGTGGCGCTTTTGATACCGGCGCCTTCCCCGTCCTGAAGGTCGAGTTCGGTAACGGACCAGCCCTGTTTTTCCCCGTACATGCGGTACATGCGGAGGAGCATTTCGGCCCAGTCCTGGCTTTCGGTACCGCCGGCGCCGGAGTTGATCTGCATAACGGCGGGCAGTTCGTCTTCGGGCTGGTTGAGGGTACTCTTGAACTCCGTTTCTTCGATCTGGCCGAGGGCTTTTTCGTAGGCTTCGCGGGTCTCCTCTTCGGAGGCTTCGCCGGCCTTCCAGAAGTCGAAGAGTACGGCAAAGTCCTCGACGGCGGACTCTACAGATTCGTAGAGTTTGACCCAGTACTCATTGAGCTTGATGTTTTTGAGAATTTCTGTCGCCCTTTTGTTGTCGTCCCAGAAACCGGGACTCAGCGACAGCTGTTTTTCTTCATTGATCTTATATTGACGGTTGTCGACGTCAAAGAAACCTCCTCAGGACGACTACGCGATCCCTCATAGACTTAATCTGTTCTTGTGTCATAGGGCGCAAATTTACGAAAAAATGGTGAGTCGCAACTGCCAGATATTCACTGTGTTTGGCTTTGTTTTGACATTTTGGTGTGCCGCGACCGGACATCGGCTGTATCGTAAGCGCGCGGTTTATAGGAGCAAATAACGGGGCTAGTGTTTGATTCATAAGGAGTTATATTAACGGCTGTACAGTCTTGTGAATATCTCCTGTCCGGCAATTGGGATTGTTTTTTATATGACCATATCGTTGTTTGAGATATGACCGGCGGACGGCATTGTTTAATGTATCTATGGTCATAACGGTGGTGATTGTCTGTCTGGATCTGTTCCCTGTCGGGCTGCGAAGGTGAACCCGGTGGAGAATTTAAGGACGGAGGGAACGGTCTTTTGTAGAGGAATTTTCCCAGGATGGCGGTTGGGTGGAGCTTTTGGGCGAGAGGATTCCTTTAACGTTTTCCGGCATTGTTCTTGAAATTGGTTAGATTACATCAACGATTTTTTCACTTAAAATTTATTGTCATGAGTGTAAAGAATATTCTCATCGGTACGCTGGCCGGACTGGCAGCCGGGGTAGCACTTGGTGTTCTCGTTGCTCCTGCCGAGGGAGCGGAAACCCGTCAGCGCATTGCCGATACGGCAGATTCCTTTAAACGAAAACTCAGGAGGCTGAGGGGAATGACGCTGGACGAGCTGGATGAGCTGAAAGAGATTTTCGAGAAGGAGGCTGAAGGGATGAGGGGCGACGTTCGCGAGCGCGTCCTCGACCTGATCAAAGCCGCCAAGCAGAAAGGCAACCACGTTAGGGAAGAGGCGATGTCCTAGGCCGGAGTTTCGGCTTGATGGAAATTTGCCTGCCGTAGCCGATGGAGGCACCCTTGTCAGGGCGCCTCTTTTTTTATGTGTGAGGGGGAATAGGGGGCTTATGCTTAAATTGCGAGCTCAATTTCCGATTATGTTGATAGACCTTCGTTCCGATACTGTTACCCGCCCCACTCCCGCCATGCTGGACGCCATGATGAAGGCGCCGGTGGGGGACGATGTCTTCGGGGAAGATCCTTCCGTCAACCGTCTCGAGGCCCTGGCGGCCCGGCTATTTGGGATGGAGGCCGCGCTTTATTGTCCCAGCGGCACCATGTCCAATCAAATCGCTATAAAATGCCATACGCAACCCGGGGATGAGGTGATCTGTGAAAAGAATGCCCATGTCTATATTTATGAAGGCGGCGGGATCGCCTTTAATTCGGGGGCCCAGGTGAGGGCGCTGGAGGGTGATCATGGCCGTATCACGGCGGAACAGGTCTCTATGGCGATCAATCCAGACGACGTACACCGGGCGCGTACTTCTCTGGTAGCGCTGGAAAACACCTGCAACAGGGGCGGGGGCAGCTGTTACGATATGGAGGAGATAAAGAAGATCCGGCAGGTATGTTCCGACAACCAGCTGAAGCTTCATCTGGATGGGGCGCGGCTATTCAATGCGCTGGTCGCTACGGGAAGGACGGCGGCTGAATTCGGGTCGGTCTTTGACAGTATTTCGGTGTGCTTAAACAAAGGGATGGGTTGCCCGATCGGGAGTATCCTGATCGGGCCTGCTGCATTTATCCGTAAGGCCGGGAGGGTGAGAAAGGTATTCGGGGGCGGGATGCGGCAGGCGGGTTTTATGGCTGCGGCCGGGATCTATGCGCTGGAGAACAATATCGACAGGCTGGCGGAGGATCACCGGCATGCCCGGAGGATCGCGGAGGCGCTGGAGAAGAAAGATTTTGTGCATAGTGTAATGCCGGTGGAAACGAATATTATCATCTTCCGGACGGAGGCGGATATGTGTACTAAGGAGATGGTCGGGTATCTGAAGGATCAGGGCGTTCTGGCTATCCCGATCTCGGCCAATCAGATCCGGTTCGTAACCCATTTGGATATATCCTCAGAAATGGCGGATAAAGTTGTCGATATCATCGACAAGTGGTCGAAGTAATCGTCGGTCTCAACAATAGTCAAAAGTCTTTAGTTAACTTTGGCTGGACACGGTCCAGCCCGTCCACGAGGCCTGGCCGAGTGGACAATTATTAACGGTGTTGCGGCAAAAAATTGATTTTTTTGTTTAATTTTTTGCCGCAATTCAATAACCAAAATCATTCCTTTTATGTTCCCGAAAGTAGCTCCAAAAGAAACGAAAGCCTGGCAACAACTACAAGACCACTATAATACCGAGATAAAGGGAACTCATATGCGCTCCCTTTTCGCGGCTGATGCGCAGCGGTTCTCGCGGTATTCGCTGCAACTGGATGAGATCCTCTTCGACTATTCCAAGAATCTGGTATCCGACAAGACACTGGGTCTGCTGCGCCAACTGGCGGAGGAGAGCAAGGTAAAGGAGGCGATCGAGGCCATGTTCACCGGCGAGAAGATCAACCAGACGGAAAACCGCAGCGTGCTGCATACGGCGCTGAGAAATCTGTCGGGGACTCCGGTGTATACCGATGGAAAGGATGTAATGCCGGAGGTGCTCCGGGTTCTCGCGCAGATGAAGGCGTTCGCCGGCCGGGTCCACAGCGGAGAATGGAAGGGATATACGGGAAAGAAGATAAAATATATCGTCAATATCGGCATTGGCGGCAGCGATCTCGGTCCGGTGATGGTGACGGAGGCCCTGCGGCCCTACTGGGTAGCCGGAATGCAGGCGTATTTTGTGAGCAATGTGGACGGAACGCATATCGCCGAGACGCTAAAGAAGGTGACGCCTGAAGAAACCCTTTTCCTGGTGGCTTCCAAGACCTTTACCACGCAGGAAACGATGACCAACGCCCATACGGCGCGCAGCTGGTTCCTTGAATCCGCGAAGGATGAGAGCCAGGTTGCGAAGCATTTCGTGGCGTTGTCCACCAACGAGAAGGAAGTGGTCAAATTCGGTATCGACAAGGCGAATATGTTCGAGTTCTGGGACTGGGTCGGCGGCCGTTATTCCCTGTGGAGCGCAATCGGTCTTTCGATCGTGCTTACCATCGGGTATGAAAATTTTGAGCTGCTGCTGAAAGGCGCTCACAGCACGGACGTCCATTTCCGGACGACGCCTTTTGACAGGAATATCCCCGTCACGATGGCGCTGGTCGGGCTTTGGTATACCAATTTCTTCGGTACGCAGACGGAAGCCATTTTGCCTTATGACCAGTACATGCACCGGTTTGCCGCGTATTTCCAGCAGGGGAATATGGAGAGCAACGGGAAAAGCGTGGACCGCAGCGGCAATCCCGTCAGCTGGTCTACGGGTCCGGTGGTCTGGGGTGAGCCGGGTACTAACGGGCAGCATGCTTTCTATCAGCTGATCCACCAGGGAACCGTGCTGATCCCCTGCGATTTTATCGCTCCGGCTATCAGCCATAACCCGATAGGGGACCATCACGTCAAGCTGTTGTCCAATTTCTTCGCCCAGACCCGAGGCGCTGATGAATGGGAAGACGGCGCAGGAGCTGGAGGCGGAGAATGTTCCGACCTCGCTGATCCCGTATAAGCTGTTCAGCGGGAACAGGCCGACGAATTCGTTCCTGATCAGGAGATCACGCCTTTTACGCTTGGCCAGCTAATCGCGCTGTACGAGCACAAGATCTTTGTCCAGGGGGTGATCTGGGATATCTTTACGTTCGACCAGTGGGGAGTTGAGCTGGGCAAGCAGCTGGCGGGAAAGATATTGCCGGAGCTGCAGAATAATGATGAGATCAAATCGCATGATTCGTCCACGAACGGGTTGATCAACGCTTTTAAGCACTGGAGATAGGATTCTATGTAATCCGGGCGGACCCCGCATCTTCAGGGAAACTACGCGTATGAAAGTATTGTGTTTTTTCCTGCTGATGGCGGGGTTTGTCGTTTGTGAGGGTCAGGGGTTGGATGGCCGGAGGGCCGGTGAAGGGGAGCGGATCGAAGGAGTGGGGATGCGGCCGGGAGTTGGTGTTTTGGTGCAAAGGGTTGGTTTTGATTCGATTCGGGTGATGAAGCCGGACAGGATGGGGTGTCTGGTTCCGGGAATGGGCAGGGTAGAACGGATGCCGGTGAGGCGGATGTACAATGGGGATAGGATGGCAGTGCGGAAGGGTGACTAAGTGAAAAGTAGTTACGGAAGGAGTCGAACCCTCGTAAAAGGTCTTGCGGACCTCCGCCTGTCCTCTCGGCCACGTAACTCGTGTTGACGGGTTTTTAGTGTATGGATCAGTTTGATCAGTAGGAATATTATCATTGGTTAGCGTTGAATTCTGATGCAAAATAGGCCTGTTTAATTAGTCTACCAAATTTGTAGACTAATATTTTTTGAGAACAACTTTAGGCCCGGAGATGTGACGGAAAAGTGGTGGGATATTCGGCAGGAAAGTGGTAAGATATTCGATGGAAAAGTGGTGAGGATGGGGAAAGCGGGCAGGGAGCAGGTTTGGTGCGAGAGGCAGTTTTATTTTTGGGGGTTTATATGTAGTGGAGGACTGCGCGATATCCACATTTTTTATGTTTTTGTTATAAAATAAAAAATGCATGGGTTCGTTTTCCGTTAACTTTGCCCAACCTAAAAAAACTCACGGCAAATCTAACATGGTGCAGAAAGATAGTTCCCTAATCAAATCTGGTATTCGTAGTTCTTACAAGGCCTTCAGGGGCGCCTGCGTAGCGGGTGTCTGTGGTCTGGTCGTTATCAGCGCGTGTAACAACGGCAGCTCGCAGGATTCAAAAAAGGAGATTCTGCCGCGGCAGCCAGGCCGGCTGCGGCGCCGAAGGATTCTGTTCCCGCGCCGGTGATCAGCAGCGGTCCGCTGGACACAGCTGCTTACAACAAGAAGCTGGCGTTCCTGGCCAATGGCGACTCTTCGGGCAGGTGGCCGGCAAAGGCGGCCCTTCCGAACGGGGGAGCTGTTCTTCCTTTCAACCGGATCGTTGCCTACTATGGTAATCTTTATTCCAAGAATATGGGGGTGTTGGGTGAGTTTCCGCCCGACGAAATGCTGCGCAGGCTGAAGGTCGAGTTGAAGAAGCTGGCAGGAGGCGGATACCGCCACGCCGGTGATCCCCGCTCTCCATTATATCGCCGTAACGGCACAGGGTGCTCCCGGGAAAGACGGAAAGTACCGCCTCAGGATGCCTTTCAAGCAGATCGATTCCATCCTGCATATCGCGGCGCGCATCAATGCGCTGGTATTTCTCGACGTACAGGTAGGTTTCAGCAATGTAGAGGCCGAGATACCCCTGCTGGAAAAATACCTGAAGATGCCGAATGTTCATTTGGGCATCGATCCTGAGTTTTCGATGAAGACGGGTAAGCGCCCGGGAACGGTTATCGGAACCATGGACGCTTCGGACGTAAACTTCGTGTCCAATTATCTGGCGAATCTGGCGAAGACGAATGGTCTGCCGCCGAAAATACTGGTCGTACATCGTTTTACAAGGCCGATGATCACCAACTACAAGAGCATCAAGACGCGTCCCGAGGTTCAGATCGTGATGGATATGGATGGATGGGGTGAGCCGACGCTGAAATACGACAGCTATAAGGCGTATATCTCGAACGAGCCGGTGCAGTTTACGGGTTTCAAGCTCTTCTACAAGAACGATATCCGCAAACCCAAGAGCCGCATGCTTACGCCTAAGGAGGTGTTGTCGCAGAAGCCGAGTCCGATATATATACAGTATCAGTAGGAAACGATGGCCTGGGTATAGCTCCCGGAGGGGCGTAGCCGAGGATGAAAAAATTTAATCCCGCTGTCTGAACAGGCAGCGGGATTTTTTTGGGTGAGTTTTTAGAATGGGTTTTGCCTCCGGAGCTCGGTTAAGGCAGGTTTCTGCCCTGGAGCCGCGGTTACGGTTACTCTGGAAATAGGCGTCGAGGGAGAGAGGGCCGCTGCCCTCGATGAGAAAGAAGACCAACAGCAGGAGGGTTAAGATGGCCAGCCCGAGTTCGGATTCCGGGGCAAATCCTCCTTTTTGCCCGTTGATAAAGACGATCGCGCCGATAAGTATGGGTATCTGGATCAGGGCCATGAATCTCGTCATCAGGCCGATCATGATAAAGAATCCTCCCAGCAGGTTGAGCCAGGTGATGAAGATGGGCAGCCAGTGGGTGTTGTTCTCGCTGAGGCTTTGCCCGCCATAGATCAGCCTTTCCACCAATTGCGAATCTCTCATGAAATTAATGCCTTTGGAAAAGAGGAATAGGCCAAGTGCGATACGTACGATGACCAGCCACCGGGGATGGTGCGTCGCACTCCAGGTTCTGATTTGTTGTAAAGTATGCATAACAGTGTCAATTTAATACCTGAAACGCCGCAATTGCCGTGCCTTCATTTTAGGTTTTTTATTCCCTTATTTCAGCCTCTTAATCAAATACTTAGGCGACTCACGGTAGCCCTGACGGGCGTAGAATTCGTGGGCGCGGACGCGGCGGGAGTGGCAAGTGGACCTCGATGAGTTCGCAGCCTTTTTCGCGGGCCAGTTGGGTGGCGTATTCTTCCATCTGCCTGCCGATGCCATTGCCACGGGTGGACGAATCGACGGCAAAGTAGCTGATTCGGGCGAAGTCGCCGGGAAGGGCGATCTGGGGGATGAAATGTAGGGAGAGGAAGCCCGAGGATCGACTCGGGGAACTGGCAACCCGTCGTCTCGCCGGATTCCCAAACCAGAATTGTTTCTGCCGGGTCTCTGAGCATGCGCTGGAGTCTGCCGGACAGGAAGGCGGCGGTGTCCGGGTATTCCAGCTGGTCGAGGAGGCGGCTGATGGCTGGCCAGTCGGTATGTCGTGCGGGGCGGATCATTTTGGTCCGAGCCAGCTGGTTCTGAATCGAATGATCGCGGGTGTTACCGGTCGTCCTGCCTGTTCAAATGTTTCGACGGCAACGGCGGGGTTTTCGCCCAGCGTGATCGTGCCTTTTTTCTCTTCGCCGCGGTGCAGCCAGCGGATGGCGACTGTGGCGCCGGGTCTGTGTTTGGCCAGCACAGCGCTGAGGTCGGCGAGGCTGCGGGTGTCCTGATTGTCTATCGCGAGGAGTTTGTCGTCGACGTCAAGGCCGGCGTCATAGATGGGGGTGCCGCGGAGAGTATTGGTTTGGAAGATCAGTCCTTCTTTTTCGTCGATGCCGCGGGTGGGGCCGATCCAGGCTTTGCCTTCTTCCGCCTTTTTCAGCAGGAAACCGGCGGGTTCGAGCAGGGTGTTATAGTCGATGGGATCGTGTCCGGTGACATACTTGTTAAAGAAATTCTCTGCGAATTTCTTGTCGGTGAGGCCGGCGAGTACGTCCTGAAGGCCGGCGACGGTGTAGGGGATCTCGGGCTTGCCGAATTTCTTCCAGGCGGCCTGCATAAGGTCGTCGAGGGTCTTGTGATAACGCGTGCGTAGTTCGAGTTCCAGCGCCAGCGCGATGGCGGCGCCATAGGGGTAGTAGCTGCTGAAGATATTCGGAAAATTAGTTTTGTCTACCGCTACGCCGGCGTCGGTGAATACGGCCTCTTCGCTGGCTTCGACGGGGGAGTAGAGGCGGGCGCCGGGGGTGTTCATCTTAAGGTTCATAAGGCCTGCCAGTGACTGCTTGACGAAGTCGGTGTCTTTGCCGATACCGGAACGCAGTACGAGGAGTCCGCCGTAGTATTGTGTGAAGCCTTCGGCAAACCATAGTTCGTGGCTCATATCGCTCTTTTTCGAAATTGAACGGCTCGAGCGTTCGGGGGCGGATCCGTTTGACATTCCAGCAAGTGGAAGAACTCGTGCGCGAAGGTATTCAGGATCCGTTCGTTGCCATTGAAATTGCCCGCGTTGGAGATCATGGTGGAGTTGCGGTGTTCCATCCCGTCGCCGTGGACATACGGATTGATGCTGGCCAGAAAGGTATAGGAACCGTAGTCGTAGGCGGGTGTTTCGCCAAAGACGGCCTGCGCACTGGCGGACGATGCGCTGGACTTTTTCGCTGAAGACGGAGAAGGTCGTGTCGTCGCCGGCTCCGTCGAGGGCGATGCTAAAGGCGTAGCTCTTTCCGTCGGGGTTTTTGACCTCCCATTTGCGGTAGCGCAGCGGTCCGATCTTGGTCGGGCAGTCCATAAAGTATTGCAGGTTGCGGGCCTGGAAGGTCGAGTGGGTCGCCGGTGGTCTGTAGCTGGGTGGCTATTGTCCAGTGCCATTCTTGCGGGACGTTGAAGCTGGATGGTAATGGGGGTATTGTCGACTCCTTTCAGCCACATAAAGGCGCCGGGCATATTGAGGTGGGCGCCGTCGGCGTCGAGTCCCACATAGGTGCCGTCGGCGTAGTTGCCGTATAGCGTATACTGAACCCGGATATAGCCGCTGTGGCGGGAAACTTCGTACACGTCGCCGTCGGTGCGGACGATGTTGAGGGGCTTGCTATTCTGGTCATACGCCTTTACGTCATACACGTTCTTGCCGAATTCGTGGGTGGCGTAGCGGCCGGGCGAGGAGCGGCTCATCCGGAATGTGGCCGTCCGGGCAGTGATGTCGCTGACGACCAGTTCGATCCTGGCCTCGTGGTGGGCGAGGTTGGGAAAGGAAAACGATATAGCTGACCCGTTGAGCAAAGGTGGTTGTCAGGCCAAGGGAGACTAACAGGAGGAGGGTCTTTTTGCAGTCCATATAAGCGTCTAATAATTAATCGAATATAGACAAATTTAATAGGAAGCTCTGGAAAAAATGAATATATTGGGCCCGTTAGATAAATTAATATCCAAATCTAAACCTCCAGCATGAAAAGAGTTTTTACCCTCTCTCTGGCCGCTGTTATGGCCGTTAATCTAAGTTTTGCCGCTTCTGCTGTCGTACCTGCCACAGCGACCTCAAGGGAAGAAATAGTAGCACCTGCGCCCGATGCGGTGGCTCCGCTGCCTGTCGGACAGTCAAGGGTGCTGAAAGCTGCCGACGTCAATATCCCGCTGGGCAATACGGGTAAGACGGTCAACCTGCAGGAGCTCGCTACGATGAGAACGACGGACCTGGAACAGATGACCGGAAAGAAGATGGGCTGGATGCGCCGGATGGAATTCAAGCTTGCGCAGCGAAAGCTTCGCCATTCTATCAACGCCGACGGCACGCTTAACAATAAAAGGCTGGCGACGATGGCGGGCGGGGATATGAGCGGAGAGACCGGTTTTCATATCGGCGGCTTTGCTCTCGGTCTGTTGCTGGGTCTGATCGGGGTGCTGATCGCTTACCTGATCAATGACGATAAGCATTCGAACCGTGTAAAATGGTCCTGGATCGGTTGTGGCGTACTGCTCGTGATCATTCTGCTCTCCGCTGCTTAACATTATTGTTAAGATGATCTGCGCCGCTGCCAGTGCAGCGGCGTTTTTATTTCCCGAGGGTCCTATGGATGACGAACCAGGCGAGGATACAGAGCAGGATGATGAGTACGACTGCCAGCAGGCTCCAGGTTCTTCCTTAAGTCGGCGTTTCAGGCGGCGCTGTTTCTTTTTTGCCAGGCTTTTCTGCATGGCCGCGTTGAGGTCGTCGACGTAGGACTGCATGTCCTTTTTGTCGCGGATGCGCTGGAGGCCTTCCACGGCGTCGTTGAGGAATTCGTTGTCGGCCATGGAGCGTTCGATCTCGTGCAGCTGTTCACCGGAGAGTTTGCCGCTGAGGGTAGTCCATCAACTGCTGGTTGTCGATGTCCTTGTTGCTATCGGATAATATTTTCAACAGGTCTTTGTTCATGACTTAGCGTTTTCTCCACCGGCCCGTTTTTGAATGAGTAATTTCAGGTTTCTCTTGCCGTTCTGTATATGACTCTTGACCTGCATCAGGGTAAAGCCGGTGGTAGAAGCTATTTCCTGATAGGATCTTTTATCCAGGTAGAACAAAGTTACACAGAGTTTTTGCTCTTTTCCTAATTCTTCGAGGCTGTCTCCCATCCACTGGAGCAGCTGTTCCTTTTTCTGGTGGGTGCTGATTCCGGGTTCTTCGTCCCAGGCCGCCAGCATGGAATCAGAAAGTTCGGTGCTATGGCCGTGCTGGTCTCTGAGGCGCATCAGGCAAGTGGTTGCGGGCGATGGTATAGATCCAGGATTTGAAAAATTCGACCCGGTATTTTCCGAGTTCAGTGATGACCTTGACGAAGATCTGCTGGACGCAGTCCCCTGGCTTCTTCGCTCTTCATGTATTTCATGCACACACCGAGGAGGAGCAGGGTATATCGTTGGAGGAGGGCGCCCAGCCATTCGTTGTTGTGGTCGGAGTACCAGCGTTCGAGCAGTTCCTGGTCGGTGATATGTTGATAAGGTGATTTCTTCACTGGGGTTAAGATAACTATTTATTAATAGTGAGACTCAAAACGGTAAATATTCCATAAAATTTTGCCAGGGTCGCGGCATTCTTTAATTTTCCGACATGATCAGAGCAATATGTTGCGTCCCTGTAGGCCCTTTGCGGGCGGAGCCCTCTCACCGGACGGAAATGGTAAGTCAGCTGATCTTTGGCGAGTGTTGTGAGATACTGGAACAGACCAAAGAATGGCAGCGGATCCGGATTAAGTATGACGGTTATGAGGGATGGTGTACGACGTCCCATCTGGTGGAGATTGACGAAGAGGAATATGAATCGGAGGGGTGTGCGCTGACGCCGGACTGGGTGACTGCACTCGAGTACAATGGTCATCCGATGATGGTCCCGATGGGAAGCCATCTGACGGCGATGAAGAATGGACGGGCGCACTGGCGGAAGAATCAGGTTCACTACAAGGGGAAGCCTGTGGCGCCGGGTGATGCGCTTACGGATGCCAGGTCTATCCGGCAGCTGACCTATAAATTCCTGAACATTCCCTATCTCTGGGGAGGGAAGAGTGTTTTTGGATTTGACTGCAGCGGGTTCACGCAGACAGTCTATAAATTCCTGAATGTGCCATTACTGAGGGATGCGTACCAGCAGGCTTCGCAGGGTGAGGCCGTCGGTTTTCTGGAAGAGACTAAGACGGGAGACGTCGCGTTCTTCGACAATGCCGAGGGGAAGATAACGCATGTCGGTATCCTGCTGAACCCGCACGAAATTATTCACGCATCGGGGAAGGTGAGGGTTGACAAAATAGACAATGAGGGGATCGTGCAGTCCGAGACGTTTCAGCGCACTCATCATTTAAGAGTGATCAGGAGGATGCTGCCGGCAGGGCAATAGAAATTCACACCGCCGCTGAGGCCTACCAGCCCGCAAGATGCCGGCCAGTAGGCCTTACAGCAACAGTATAGCAATCGTTTGAAAGGAAAGTGGAGATTCTAGCAACGGATGGTACGGACCATCGATGTTGTGAGGAAGCCGCGTTTAGGCTTTTTTGCGGAAGGTCTCGTTGTAGAGCTGGACAGCGTCTTCAATGACTTTCAGGGCGGTGGTCTTGTCCCCGAATTCTTCCACGACTACGGTCTTGTTCTCGAGTTTTTTGTACTCTTCGAAGAAATGGCGGAGTTCTTCAAAGAAGTGTTTGGGCAATTCTTCGAGGTTGTTGTAGTGGTTGACGCCCGGATCATTTGCGGCTACGGCGATGATCTTGTCGTCTGCGTCGCCGCTGTCGACCATTTGCATGACGCCCATGACCTTGGCTTCCATCAGTGTCAGTGCCTGTACGGGGAGCGAGGTGATCACGCAGGATGTCCGAGTGGGTCCTTGTCGTCTCCGTAGGTCTGAGAGGATGAAACCATAGTTCACGGGGTAGTAGAAAGAGGAGTAAATGACCCTGTCGAGTTTGAGCAGGCCGCTTTCCTTGTCGATCTCATACTTACAGCGGGACCCCTGTGGGATCTCGATGATCGCATTGACGACTCTTGGGACATTGCTTCCCACCGGTACTCCGTGCCAGGGATGTGAAACTGTCATCATAATTATGAAATGGTATTAAGTAGCGCAAAGCTACTGCATCAGGGGGAGGAACGAAAATTTCATTTGACCTGCTCGGGAGGGGTGGGATCGTTGCCTGCGGGCGAGGTTTTTGGTGTGGGTTGAGACTCCGCGTTGACAGGAACGAATTTAGGTACTGCGGTGCGTTGTGCGGAGTAGATGCCTGAGCGTCCGCTGAAATAGTAGGCTGTGAAGCAGGCGACGGCATAGTAAATGGCTGGTGTGGGGCCGAACAGTTCTACGCCCATAAGGGTGCAGGCAATGGGGGTATTGGTTGCGCCCGCGAATACAGCGATGAAGCCGAGACCGGCCAGCAGGTCGATGGGTGCGCCGCTGAGGGTGGCGAGGGTATTGCCGAGAGCGGCTCCGATGAAGAAGAGGGGAGTGACCTCTCCGCCTTTAAAGCCTGTGCCCAGTGTCACTGCCGTGAAAAGGAGCTTCCACCACCAGCTGAGTCCGCCCGCTCCGCCCGCGTGAAAGCTGCTGACGATGGAGACGGAATTGGGGTATTGCCCGGTTACGCCGAGGCTGAGGTAGTCCTGGTTTCCGATGAGGTAAGTCAGTCCGATGATGAGCAGGCCGCCGGCGACGGGGATGAGCCATGCGTGACGGATCCATTTTTTGCTATAGGTTTTTATGGCGTGGGACAGGGTGGAGAAGAGGTTGCTGGCGAGGCCGAAGGCCAGACCGGCGAGGATCACTTCGCCGAGCAGGAGGAAGCTGAATTCGACGGGCTGGATGTGATAAGGTGTATGATGGATGCCCCAGGCGCTGCAGGTGAGGTCGGCGAGGACGCTTGCCATCAGGCAGGGCAGGAGGGCGTCGTACTGGATGCGTCCGATGGCGAGGACTTCGAGGGCGAAGATGGTTCCTGTCACCGGGGTGCCAAATACGGCGCCGAAGCCGGCAGCTACGCCTGTCATCAGGAGGAGGCGGGTATCTGCCGGGGATAGCCGCATCCGGCGGGAGAACCACTGTGCCGGGGAGCCGCCGATCTGGACGGCGGTGCCTTCGCGTCCGGCCGAGCCGCCAAAGAGGTGTGTGACTATGGTAGAGACGAGTACCAATGGGGCCATACGGGCGGGGACTCCGCCGCCGGGGGTATGGATCTCGTCCATGATGAGGTTGTTGCCTGCGTCGGAATTCTTGCCGAGGTATTTAAAGAGGAAGTAGATGCCGATGCCGGCGAGGGGTAGCAGGAAGAGGAGCGAGGGGGTGGTCCCAGCGGAAATGGATGGATTTGTCGAGCAGCCAGAGGAAGAGGGCTATGAGGGAGCCGACGGACAGGGATATCGGGATGACGAGGGCTGTCCAGCGAATTAGGTGGTTGAAGACAAAGATTTGTTCGGGCGTTCGGTTGAGTCGCATGCCTGCTATTGCTTACCGTTGAGTATTTCCTTGAGGTCGACCAGCCATTTGCCTTCGATGCGGACGATACGGATGGTGGTGGTGTCCTTTTTGTAGGAGTTGGCGTAGGTATAGGAGGTGGTGGAGTCGTTGACGGTTCTGATATCGACGGGGAGGATGTCGGCGTCGCGGTATTTTTTGTTCTTCGTGGTCGAGGCGTTCGTGGTCTTTCTTCCATTTATCGAAGAGCATGTTGTTGGTGGAGTCGGGGTAGAGGTAGAAGCTGGCTTTTTCGTAGTTGCCGTCGAGTGAGGCGCGGATGAATTCGCGGCCGGCGTCCTGGGCGTCTTCGGCTGGTTTGAAGGATTGTGAGCAGGATGACAGCAGGAGGAAGGAGATGGCCGGGATAGTGAATCTTTTCATGCTCCAAAAGTGGCATAAAAAAACCGGCCCTGATGGGCCAGTTTTTTGGGAAGTTATTTTCTTGGAAAGTTGTTGTTTTCCAGTCGTTCGTCCTGTTCCTGTTTGTCCTTGTCGTAGGCTCTGATGATGGCTTTGACGAGGCGGTGGCGGACGACGTCTTCTTCGTCGAGTTCGATATGGGCGATGCCATCGATGTTCTTGAGGATGTAGAGGGCTTTGGCCAGGCCGCTTTTCTGGTTCTTGGGAAGGTCGACCTGGGTGAGGTCGCCGGTGATGATGGCCTTGGCGTTGGCGCCGATACGGGTGAGGAACATTTTCAGTTGCAGGTCGGTCGCGTTCTGCGCCTCGTCGAGGATGATGAAGGCGTTGTCGAGCGTACGGCCGCGCATGTAGGCCAGCGGAGCGATCTCGATGGTCCTGGTGCTCATATAATAGCCCAGTTTGTCGGCGGGTATCATATCGTCCAGTGCGTCGTAGAGCGGCCGCAGGTAGGGGTCGATCTTTTCCTTGAGGTCACCGGAAGGAAGCCGAGGCTTTCGCCGGCTTCTACCGCGGGTCTGGTAAGGATGATCTTTTTGACCATTTTGTTTTTGAGCGCCCGTACTGCGAGCGCTACCGCGGTGTATGTTTTACCTGTACCGGCCGGTCCGATGGCGAACACGATGTCGTTCTTTTCGGCCGCTCCAACCATTTTTTCTGGTTGATCGTCCGGGCCCGTACGGTTTGCCGTTGGGGCCAAAAACGAGTATGTCGTTGGGGTGCCGGTCGACAAAATGGTCCACGGTCTCGGCGTCGTCGCCGCCGAGTATCTGCTCGAAGTAATTCTCGCTTACGTGTCCATTTCGTTCAAGGTATTGCACCAGAAGATCGATTTTTTCTTTTGCTGTCTCCACCTGTTCGGGCGAACCGCTTAGCTTGATCTGGGTACCTCTTGATAATATTTTTAACAGGGGAAACTTTTTCTTTAAAATGTCCAGCTTTCCGTTATTTACGCCGAAAAATTCAATGGGGTTAACGGTTTCCAGGTTGATGATAGTTTCTGTCAAATTCAAGTCTTTTAGAGTTGCACAAAAAAGTTTACACTTCGCAATTGACGCCGTACAGCCGGGTTACTGTGCGGTGAAAAGGGATTCTTGGTGTTGTTAACCAAATATAACCCAGACCCACCTGATTTCCAGACAATTCTTATTAACAGCGTGTGAATATTGATCCCTTCGATTTTTTTCCTATGTTTGCTCTACTACCTTGATAACAATCATCTTTACGATTTTGTTCGTAAATCCGCCGCTGCTGAAGGCTGAACCACAAAGCTGATCTAAACAGTGAGTTGAGAATGAAATTTTTCTGTATTGTAGCCTGGTTAATGCTGCTCTGCCTCGCATTACCCCGAAGAATGCTTGCTCAGGCCGGTGCAATATCCCGGCTCCGCACCCAGCTAAGGTCTTCCGGGGATGACTCCAATTTTATATCGGATACGGCCTATGCCGATACGCTCAACAGTCTGGCTCATGCCTACTATGGCATTAACGCAGACAGCGCCTTTTTTATGCGCGGAATGCCATCAATTTTGCGGGAAAAACGGGCTATGGCCGGGGTGAGTCGGAGGGGTTCCGGATGCTGGGGAACACCTATGAGATGCGGGGTGATTATGCCCGGATGCTGGATAGTTATTACCGGTCGCTGAAGGTTGCCGACAGTATCGGCGATAACCGTCTCATTGCCAAGGCCAACTACAATATAGCCCTTTTTTACAAGCAGGAGGGGACTATGAAGAGGCGCAGCAGATAATGGAGAAAGTGCGGGAGAACTTTAAAAAGGCGGGGACAGCGCGCAGTCTTATCTTGTACTTGCCGATCTTTCCGACCTGGCCTATCGCCGCCGGCAGTATGTTCCGGCGCTGCGGCTGGGGGAGGAGGCGCTGGAAGCCGCCACCCGGATAAAGGACGAGCAGGCCATCGCCACCTATAACAACGCGATCGGAAAAATACTGGCTGCGCAGGGGAATTATTCCGCGGCGCTTTCGCACTATCAGCGGTCCCTTGCCTTTTACCTGGAATCGGACGAAAAACTGGGTCTGACCTCCACCACCAATCTGCTCGCGCAGGTCTACCTGGCCCAAAAAGACTATCCCGAGGCGCTGCGGTATGCCGGACAGTCGCTGGACCTTTCCCGGCAGCTGCACCGCAAGCAGGAGATCCATGAGGCCGCGAAGGTGCTGGCGGACATCTATGAGGCCAAGGGCGACGATCGCCGTGCGTTGACCTATTATAAGCTCTACAAGGACTATTCCGACAGTCTGATCAATGACCAGTCCCGGAAGCAGGTGGTGGCGATGGCAGCCCGGTATGACTTCGAGAAAAAGGAATCCAATCTGAGGGAGGATGCCGCGAAAAAAGAGGCGCTGTATCAGCGTACGCTGAGAAAGGATTCCCAGCAGATATCCATTACCGTTGGGGTCATCGTATTCCTTAGCCTGCTGGCCTTTATCCTCATGCGAAGCCGGATGGTCAATCGTCGGAACAATCAGCTGCTGCGGGAGAAGAACGAGAAGATCGAGGAGCAGAAGGAGGCGCTGGAACACCAGGCGGTGCAGCTGCTGCTGAACAATCAGCAAAAGGACAAGTTGTTCTCGATCGTCGCCCACGATCTGCGGGGGCCATTGAATTCGCTGAAGGGGCTGCTGGATTTCCTCAAGGAGAAGCAGTTGTCGGAGCAGGAGATCAGCGGCATGCTGGCCGAGCTGAGGCGGAATGTGGATTCTTCGTCGGAACTGGTGGGCAATCTGCTCTTCTGGGCCAGTAGTCAGCTGGATGGTATTGTGGTCAAGCCGGTGGTAATGCCGCTGCAGCCGCTGGTGCATGATACGCTGGCGCTGTTTGCGCATCAGGCGGCTCAGAAGAAAGTGGAGCTCAGGGAAGTTATGGATTCAGCGCCCGACGCCTTTGCGGACAAGGATATGGTGCAGGTGGTGATCCGCAATCTGGTGAGTAATGCTATCAAGTTTTGCCGTCCGGGAGATTGTGTTACGATCTATTCCAGTCATGTGAGAGATGAGATCGAGATCCGCGTTGCCGACAATGGTATCGGGATGAAGGAAGAAGCGCTTGAGCGGATCCGCCGCAGGGAAAGTTTTACCAGTTATGGTACTGCAAAAGAAAAGGGCACGGGTCTGGGGATGTTGCTTTGCCGGGAATTTACGGCCGCGAATAACGGCCGGTTTCGGGTTGAAAGCGAGTGGGGAAAAGGAACGTGCTGTTATTTCACCATTCCTGTGGCGCCCAGTTCTTCTTCGATCAGCGTGTGAAACGTTGCTTCGTTCTCCCATATCCATGCGGGCAGCTGTTGTTTCACGATCTTCCAAACGCCGTCTTCGCGCTGCATTCTGAGTACGATCCGGTTGCCGCGGTCGTCGCTGACGTCAACGGTGAACAGGCCTTCCTGGAGCCCGTTGGATTTACGGAAATTGAATTCCCTCAGACGGCCGTCGGCTTTCACCAGCTTGGTGAATTGAATATTCCGGATAAATTGTATTTGCATAAGGATGCCTTTGAAATTAAGTGATCAATTCTTGTGCTACAGGTTGGGTCAGGCTTCCTAAAGAATAGTGAATTTTTTTACGCAGGGAATAGACAGGTGACTACAAAAATAATAAAAAAGGCCGCGAAGGGAAGACAAAATAATAATTTTTTTGTCCCCATTTTGGATAAAAAAGATCCCCAAAATGCCCTTTAAAGGCAAACCGGCCGGGGGCCTCATGACATCATGACATCATCGACGCTTTCCTGCTCGACTACAGCCTGTTGTGTCTGATAGCGGATGATCTTTCTGCCCAGAAGGAGGAGGGATAGGGCGGTTACCGCACAGGCGGCCATGACCGCGGACATCGGCAAGGCGGTCTGGTTGCTCAGCCACCCTACTGACGCGGAAGTAAGCGCGCCGATACACATCTGGATGCCGCCCATTAGGGCCGAGGCTGTACCTGCGTTGGCGGAGAAGGGGGCGAGGGAGAGGGCCGAGGAATTGGGAAATACGCAACCCTGGCAGCAGAGGAATAAAAATATCAGGAAGATCGTGCTGAACAGTCCCAGTCCTCCGAGCAGATTGCCGGCGAGCAGGGCGAGTCCGGTGGCCACCTGCAGGAAGAGCGCTATACGTATGATCTGTTCGCTTTTGTACGTTCGCAGGAGCACGCTGTTCAGCTGGCTGCTGCCGATGAGTCCCATGGCGATGATGGCGAAGATCCAGCCATACTGTCGTTCGGTGACGTGAAACAATTCCATGAATACATAGGGTGATCCGGCGATATATGCATAGAGCCCTGAGGAGGCGATGGCGCCTGTCAGGGCGTAGGTATAGAACTGGGGTTCGCGCGCGACGGCCCAGAAGCCGGAGATGATGGGTCCGGGTTTAAGGGAAAGGTCTTTCACCGGCTGACGGCCTTCGGGCAGTGCGAAGTGTACTGCAATAAGGATGATGGCGGCGATCGCGGTGAGCACCGCGAAAATATATCTCCATCCGAGTGTCGAAGCGATCGTTCCGCCAAGTGTCGGGGCGATAATGGGGGATACGCCGACGACGAGCATGAGCAGGGAAAAGATCTTTGCGTTCTCGCTGACGTCGAACAGGTCGCGGACGAGTGCTCTTGATGCTACCATACCGGCGCAGCCGCCGACGGCTCTGGAGGAAGCGCAGCGCGATCAGCATTTGCACGTTGCCGGCGAATATGCAGCAGGCGGATGCGATCAGGTAGAGCGAGAGGCCAGCATAGAGCGGATTCTTTCTCCCGAAACGATCGAGCAGCGGTCCGTAGATGAACTGTCCTGCCGAGATCCCGATGAAGAAACTGGAAAGGGAAAGGGTCACGTTTGCGATGGTCGTCGACATTGACCGGGCGATGTCCGGGAAGCCGGGCAGGTACATGTCAATCGAAAATGGACCGATAGCGGAGAGTAGTCCAAGTATCAGTATAACGAAAAAGGAGTTGCGTTTCGGTTGGGGCATATACTCTGCAAAAATAAGTCATCATGAGCTAATTTTGGTGCATGGCATCATCGATCATCATCATCGGAGCTGGGGTCAGCGGGTTGCTGGCCGCCAGAAGACTTAGCGAGGCCGGATTTACCGTGACGGTACTCGAAGCGGCTGCCCGGCCGGGAGGGAGGGTTATGACATTTTCGGATGGTTTCTCCTCCGCTGTGGAAGGGGAGCAGAATTTATCCACGGCGAGCTGCCCGTCAGCCTGCGGCTGGCGAAAGAGGCGGGTATCACGCTGCGGCCTGTCAACGGGCATATGGTTCGTCTTCCGAAGGGTAAGAATTTGAACGATAGTGGCGATAATACGTTTTTGGGAGGTGACTGGGGTGAACTAATGGAGAAGATGGAGGAGTTGGAGCAGGATATGCCCGTGGACCAATTCATGGGCCAATATTTTGTGGGGGAGCGGTATCAGGCGCTGAGGGAGTCAGTGTTCCGTTTTGCCGAGGGCTATGATCTGGCGGATATCGGCAGGGTGAGTACGAAGGCGCTGTATAACGAGTGGGCGAGGGAAGGAGAGGATGAGGAGTATCGGCTTGTTGGAGGGTATCAGGGGCTGGTGGATTTTTTGGTTCTCGAATGTGAGAAGATGGGCTGCCGGTTTTATTTTTCGTCGCGGGTGGAGAGTGTTTTGTGGCGTTCCGGTCGGGCGGAGGCTGTTACGGCTGGCGGTGAGCGTTATGTCGCCGGGGGGATGGTAGTGACGGCGTCTCTTGGAGTTCTGCAGGCGGGTTCGCTGCGTTTTTCGCCGGATATCGCCGGGCACCGGGAGGCGGCTCTTCAGTTGGGTTACGGGTCGGTCGTGAAGATACTGGTTGAGTTGAAGAGGCCCCTGCGGGAGACTTCGGACCAGACGCTATTTGTCATCAGCGAGGAGGAAGTACCTACGTGGTGGACGCAGCCGGAGGATGGGGGGCGGTTGCTGACGGGATGGCTGGCGGGAGGGGAAGATGAAGGCGTTTTTACAACTTGGAGAAGAACAGCGGGTCGAAGCCTGTCTGCGATCGCTGGCGGGAATATTTTCGACAGACACCGACGAATTGAGGAAGGAGGTGGTCGCTTTGCGGATCATCGACTGGGCGGAGCATCCATTTGTCCGGGGCGGATACAGTTATGACACGGTGGGGGCGGCGGATGCCCGGACGCGGCTGTCGGCGTCGGTGGAGGGAACGATCTGGTTTGCGGGGGAGGCGTTGTATGAGGGAATCGCGCCGGGGACGATCGAGGCCGCGCTCACGAGCGGGCAGGAGGTGGCGGAGAAAATAATTGCTCTCAGGTAATTGTGGCAGGGGGTGAAATAATAATAGCGCGGTCATAGTCGCGCCCTAAACTGGACACGGTCCAGTTTGTACACGAAGTGTACCATCAAAAGGAAATGCGGTAAAAAATTATTTTTAGTTCAATTTTTTACCGCAATTAACCTGGTGTCCAGAGGGTAATTTTTGTGTCCAGAGGAAGTTTTGTGGCCAGAGGAAGCGTTGTTAAGCGTATGTTCTCAGCGCTTTTACTTCGTCGTGAGAAGTGTGGAGCGCTTCCTGTTGCTGGAGCAGAAGGTCGCGGATAAATGAGGGCAGGTCGTGGCTGAGGGCGGATTTGTAGGCTTTTTGGGCCGAATCCTCGATCGATTCGCAACTCGCCAGCAGCGAATGCCGGCCGTTGCCGCCAAACGCTCTTTTTACGTCCATCCATGCCCGATAGATCCTTCCTGTCGCAGTGGGTACCCTGTTCGGTGTTGGCGCCGAGCGCCTGAACCTCGGTCGCGAGTGCTATCCGGATCCTGTGGCTCTCTGCTATCATGGTAGCAAACAGCACCTTGAGATCGTCGTCTTCCGGCTTTGTTTCCCTGATGGCCTTTTCGTAGCCGGCGATACGGTCGTTATTGATCTGGATGAGGTCGTTCAGCACCTCGATGGTATCGGTTGTAGTTTGCATATTCAATCTTTTATATCATCTTATGGTAAAATCATGCCAGGTTCGGCGGCGGCGTGCGGGTAAAATATTCCTCAGTGAGTATTTCTCGTCGTCTTAGAAGATCTTCTGGAGTTCGACGGCTCTGCGCTGGGCCACGAGGCGGTTGATGAGTAGTGAATCCTGGATCGGTATGTCCAGTTCGGAAGCGATCTTTACGAGCAGGGCTTCTTCTTTGGCGTCCATGACTGGGTCGTCGATGCAGAGTTCGACGCAGTAGGAATACAGGGCGAGTTCGTTGACAGGCTTGATCAGCCCGAGTAGCCAGTGGATATAGACCTGTTCGTCCGTTATTTCTGGTTTATAGCTGCGGTAGGACAGGAGTTCGTCCTTTATGTGGACTTTGTCGCGCAGTCCCGGGGCTACCAATTTGCCGGAGAGGTCGTTCATTTCCTGCTCGCTGAATTGGTTGTCTTCGAGGCAGCAGTGAAAGAAGAGGTGGCAGAGGGCCTGGTCCTGGCTGGTGACAATCGTGTTGTACATGGAAGTTTTTCCAGGGAAGGGGCAAGTCCTGTGCCAGAGTGGGTTTTCCTCCGTCCGGCGGTTGGCACGTGGGGTGGTGCGGCCAGCGGATGGGCTAGAAGATATCCTCGGGCTCGGGCGAGTTGTTGTCCTCGTAGCGGAGCAGCCGGTTGCGGAGGGTTCTGTTCTCTTCCAGGATCTGGTGCATCCTGTCGAGGACGTGGGATAGGGCTTCGATCCCCGGGGATTGATATCCATATCGTAGAACCAGCGGGCAAATTTTTCCAGGTTGGGGAGCTCGCCCGCCGGGAGGTAGGCTGAGCCGTCGCGGATGGTCATGGCGATAAGTCCTGATTCGTGGAGGTGCTGAACGAAGGACAGCTCGACGTGGTGGTAGGTGCAGAAATCGCCCGCGGGGATGAGATCTTCCGGCTGCATATGATAGTTTTATTAGGTTATTGTTTGGCCTGATTCAATTTCTGAAGTTCCTTAAACAGTTCTTTTTCCTTGTCGGAAAGGTTTTTGGGCAGCTGTATTCCGAAGGTGACGTATAGGTCGCCGAAGCTGCCTTCTTTCTTGTACACGGGGAATCCCTTGCCTTTGAGACGGGTTGTGGTCCCGGGATTAGTCTCTGGTTTTACCTTGAGCTTGACTTTTCCGGTGAGTGTGTCGACAGTCGTTTCACCGCCGAGGATCGCCGTGTAGAGGTCGAGCTGTACTTTGGCGTGGAGGTCATTGCCGTCCCGATTCCAGCGTGGGTCTTCGGCGACCGTGAACGTGATATAGAGATCGCCCGCGGGGCCGTTGTTCGATCCCGGAGCACCGTATCCCTTGAGTTTGATCACCTGGCCGTTCTCTACTCCTGCCGGGATCGTGATGCGGATATTTTTGCCGTCCACCGTGAGTACGCGCTGGTGTGTGGTCGCTGCGTCTGCGAGGCTGATCTGGAGTTCGGCCTGGTAGTCCTGGCCGCGGAAGCTGGTGCGTCGACCGCTGCGCGCCCCGGCGTTGCCGAACAGGGATTCGAAGAAGTCGGAGAATTCGCCGCTGTCTTCGCTGCCGTAGCCGCCCCCGCCGAAGCCCTGGAAGTCGCCGTCCTGGTAGTTACCGCCCCTGCGCTGTCCGCTGCGGCCTGCTTCCTGCTGGGCTTTTTCGAAGGCTTCGGCGTGCTGCCAGTCCTTGCCGTACTGGTCGTACTTTTTTCGTTTGTCCGGGTCGGAGAGGACCTCGTTGGCCTCGTTGATCTGCTGAAACCTTTTGTGCGCGTCCTTGTCGTCGGGATTAAGGTCTGGATGGTGTTTCCGGGCCAGTTTCCTGTAGGCCGACTTGATCTCGTCCTGGGTGGCTGTTTTATTTACCCCCAGTATTTTATAGTAGTCGATAAAATCCATTTGGTGGCCTTTTTTTACAAAGTTAAGTGTGGAGGGCCGGTATGGCATAGTTTTTTTATCTGCTGGGGAAACGGATCGTATGAAAAGCTCCGGCATCTATCTTATCATTATCGCCCTTCTGGTGCTGGGCGGCGTTGCCCTTTCCAGATGCGGCGGTTCGGGTCATAAGGTCAAAACGGCTTCGGATACCACGTCTATTCCGATCGGTCCGGCGCCGGATAATAACAGCGCCAATAATCCTTCGTTGGCGGACACGGCCTATGAGAAGGACAGGACGCGGCCTATCACCGACACCATGCCGAAGAACAAGACTATTCCGGATACGGTCAAAAAGAGGCGATCTACAGATCGGCATTGATCGTAAAATAGAAGCGGCTTCCTTTCCCGGGTCGGATTCGGCCCATATATTCCCTTCGTGCAGTTCGACGATCTTTTTGCAGTGGGCCAGGCCGATGCCGGAGCCTTCGTACTGGTCCCCGGTGTGCAGGCGCTGGAAGATGATGAAGATCCTGTCGAGGAAGCGGCGTTCGATGCCGATGCCATTGTCGCTGACGACGAATTTCCAGTAGCCGTTGTCCCGGCCCGCAGTGATCGTGATCTCGGGTGTGCGGTCGGGGTGCCGGAATTTGATGGCGTTGGCGATGAGGTTTTGGAAGAGCAGTTTTAGTTCGGTAGGGTAGGCATAGAGGGAGGGCAGGTCGCCCGTATGGATGCGGGCGCCGCTGTCGCGGATGCTTTTGCCCAGGTCGGCGAGGACCTCTTCCATGAGCATGTTGCAGTCGATGGGTTTTGCCTGTTTTTCGCGGCCGATGCGGGAGTAGTCGAGCAGGTCTTTTATGAGGACCTTCATCCGGTCGGAGGCCTGTGAAAGGTAGGCGAGGTATTTTTCTCCGTTGCCATTTGTCAGCGCCGGCCGATATTCTTTTTGCAACAGGTCGACGAATCCGGAGATGGTTCGCAGCGGTTCCTGCAAGTCGTGGGAGGCGACGTAGGCGAATTGTTCGAGCTCTTTATTCTTACTCTCTATTTCTGCGGTGCGCTGCCGTACCTTTTTCTCGAGGAAATTGTTGACTTCTTTGTTCTCCTGTTCGAGGCGGTTGAGGTCGTCGGCCATAGAGTTGAAATTATTGGCCAGGGTGCCGATCTCGTCGCGCCCGAAGGATTTGGCCTTCCGGCTGAAGTCGCCTTTGGCCACGGCGTTCGCGGAGAGCAGTATCTCCCGCAGTCCTTTCTGGATGCTCCGGCTAACGGTGATGGCCAGCAGAAGGCCGGTGCATTCGACGGAGAAGGCGACGATGAGGAGTAGTTTCAGGACGACGCTTTCGAGCCAGCGGGAGCCTTCTCCGAGGGCGTAGGAGAATTCGTCTTCCAGCGGGGTGAGCTGGTCGTTCAGCGGGTCGATGGCTGCCAGCAGCCGGTTGACCTCCTCCTGTGAATAGGGTTTGGCGTTGATGGCCGAGTGGAGCCTATCGCCGATGGCCATGAAGCCGGTGATGACCTCGTCTGCCTGCGTCCATGCAACTATAGCGCGGTGAATGTATTTATTGCTGTGGAATCGCATGAAGAGGTTGATCATTCTGTCAACGTCTTCGGGATGGTTGCGGCCTTCGATGAAGCCCTGGCGGGCGGTGTCGAGATTGGGGTTGGGTTTGCTCAGCTCCATCCGCGTCTTGTGGTCGCCCTGGTTGACCAGCATAAAGCCGGTAAATTTGGTATAGTCGGCTTCGTCGTGGGTGCGGGCGTATTTGAGCAGCTGGTAGAGGGCGTCCTTCTGGGCTTTGGACCATAGTCCTTCACCGCCGACGTAGGCGCGGACGGAGGATAGGGTATTGATCGAGAAGAACAGGACAGCCAGTTCAACGGCAATGAGCAGGGCCATTATCCCGACCGTGAAGTATAATTTTTTGGCAATGGAAATATCTCTGAACCATCGGAAAATGGATCTCGTCATATGGAAGGTTTTGGGCGAGGCAGGTCGGGTCGGTGGAAAGGTAAGAAAAGGATATCAAAAATAAAAGGCCGGCTTTGGGGCCGGCCTTTGGGGATTATATTGAATGGGGTTATTTATTGATCGCTGCTTTGGGTTTGCGCATAGTCACCACAAAGATGGCGAGTACGATAGAGAGATACGAAGCGATGATCAGGAGGCTTGAAAGGTCATAAGAAGAAGCCCTGAACAAATGATAGCTGGTCATACCGTTGACTACTATCGAGGTCAGCATCAGAAGGATTATCAACAATTTCATAACTGTAAATTTTAAGGTTAATGTTTTTGTTTCTGGTGTTTGTATAGTAGACCGTGAAAGGTTGTGTGGGTTTATTAAAGAAATCATAAAGCTACTTTTTGATTTATTAGCGGCCAGGTAAGGGGCCTTTAGCATACCTTTAACAGACCATGAAACAAAAGATCCTGATCACCCGGCCATTGTTCCCCGATGTAGTCGACAGACTGCGGGAGTATTTTGACGTTACCGTTAATGAGGGGCCCCGCTATAATTCAGAGCAGCTGCGGGAGGCGTTGCGCGACAAGGCGGGGGCGATCGTGGCCGGCGGGGAGAAGATCAATGACGGTGTGGTGGCGGGGTTGCCGGGACTGAAAGCGATCTGTGTTTCCGCGGCGGGGTATAATAATGTGGACGTAGCTTCCCTAACGCGTGCGGGTATCATCGGAACCAATTCGCCGGGACCTGCCGATGAGACGGTTGCAGACTTTACCTGGGGTTGATGATCGCGACGGCCCGCAGGCTGGTCGAGGCGGCTCACTGGGTGGAGCAGGGGCAGTGGAAGGGAACGGCGAACAGACTGTTCTTTGGCGCCAATGTCTGCGACAAGACGATCGGGATTATCGGGATGGGGCGGATCGGCCAGGCCATTGCGCGCCGGGCCGTCGGGTTCAGGATGACCGTCCTGTATCACAACAGGCGGAGGCTCGACGCCGCGCTGGAGCAGGAGTGCCGGGCGAGTTACCGGACGAAGGAGGAGCTTTTGAGGGAGGCGGATTTTATCGTGCTGGCGATGCCGATGAGTCCGGACAACTATCATCTTATCGGTGCGGATGAGCTGGGGCTGATGAAGCCTTCTGCGATGCTTTTCAATATTGCGCGCGGCGGGCTTATCGACGAGGAGGCGCTGGCTGCGGCGCTGCGGGAGCGGCGGATTGCGGCGGCAGGACTGGACGTGTTCGAGGGGGAGCCGGCGATTCATCCCGGACTGATGGGACTGCCGAACGTGGTCCTTACCCCGCACATCGCCGGGGGTACGGCGGAGGCACAGCACGGGCTCGCGGCTCTGGCGGCGGATAATCTGATCGCTGCGCTGGGGTTGGGTCCGCAGGCGGGACACCCGCCGTCAGTCATTAATCCTGAGGTGTTGCGGCGATGAGTTCACCGGCTGCTTTGCCGGGCTCAACGACTATTTTGTCCGTTCCGGCGTTTACTTCCTGGCCCTGAGGGGATCATCCGGTATTTTGCGGTATCTAAAAGCTCATATATGATTTCAGCCCGGTCTTTATGGAAGAAATTTCGTCCCGTTGTCGTCGTGCTTCTGATCCTTTTTTTGTGTATCCAGTTCGTTCGTCCGCGGTTGGACAATCCGCCGGTTACCGGGGATTTTAAAGCTCCCGCGGAGGTAAAGGCCGTTATTCAGCGGGCCTGCTATGCCTGTCATTCCAATGAGACGCATCTGGCGTGGTTCGACCTGCCGGCGCCTGCGTACTGGCTGGTAGCCGACCACGTGAAAAAGGGAGGATGGTATTGAATTTTTCCAACTGGGATAGTCTTTCGAAGGGACAGCAGCTGGGCAAGCTGTATGAGTCGCTGAACCAGATAGAGTACAACGTAATGCCGTTGTCCCAGTATACAGCATTTCATCATGGAGGGAAGGTGTCGCCGGAGGAGGTTGCCCTGTTCAGGCAGTATCTGCTGAGCCTTACTCCCAGGGCTGTACCCGACACCGTAAAGCAGCGGGCTTCCGTGGAGCAGTATGAGAAGTGGATAGTGGATGCGATAGGTAAGCGCGGAGATATTTTAGATGAATATAATGGGGTTGGTTATGCGGATCTTGCCGGGTTTAGGGACTGGACGGCGGTGAGCACGACGGAGCGTTTTGACAATGGGACGATGCGGCTGATCCTCGGAAATTCCGTCGTCGAACGGGCTATCCGGGAGGGGCATACGAATCCCTGGCCGAAGGGCGCCGTTTTTGCCAAGGTGGCCTGGGACCACGCTGCCGGATTCTGCCGGGGAGATACGTACCGGCGCATTCAAACAGGTGGAGTTCATGATCCGGGATGGTCAGAAATATTCGACTACCGGTGGCTGGGGCTGGGCCCGCTGGGTCGGAGGGCTGGGAATGAAGCCTTATGGTCATGACGCTTCTTTTACGATGGAGTGTATCAACTGTCATAAGCCGATGGCGTCTAACGACCAGACGTTTACTATTCCGAACGCCGATACGCTGGTGGTCGCCGCGGCCGATAGCCTGCGGCCGATGATGGGGAAGGTGATCACGACGGTGGCTCATCCAGGGGAAGGCAGCATGTCCACTTTGTACGGGAATGATGTGGCCGTAAAGGATGCAAGGGCCGGTAAGCCCTATTCTGCCGGGGCGGTGGTGACGCTGGTGACATGGGAGCAGCGGGATGATCCGCACTGGTTCGGGGGAGGATACCTGCGGCGGTGCGAAGCGTGGAGGTCATAAAATATGGTGGGGCGTCGGATGTATATTCGGCGTATGACGGAGCAGGGGCGGAAATAAAAAATAATTCAGGACTCGAACGGGAAAGGTATATTGTGGGTCTGAAGGCGGCGGTGCTGCCCTGAATATATCGCCCATGAATTTTGACTTTCGTCTGCAGGTGTTCCATACGGTAGCTCAGCGGCTAAACTTTACGAGGGCCGCAGAGGAGCTGTTTATCACGCAGCCGGCGGTGACGCGGCATATCCAGGAGCTGGAGCAGCATTTCAAAGTGAAGCTTTTTGAGCGGAACGGCACGCGTATCCGGCTGACGCCGGCAGGACAGCGGCTGCTGCAGCACACGGAGGAGCTTTTTGCCGTCTACCGCAACCTCGAATTCGATATGAGCAGCCTGACGGAGGGGCATAAGGGCAGGCTGTTTCTGGGCGGCAGCATGACGACGGCGCCCTATATCATCCCGCCCATACTGGCGGATTTCCATAGCCGTTATACCGACGTACAGGTCAGTCTCACTACGGGGAATACCCAGCAAATAGAGCAGGCGCTCGAGGAGCAGCAGATCGATCTGGGGATCGTGGAGGGGCATTCCCGCAATCCGGCTATAAAATACACCGAGTTCATGAAGGACGAGATCGTGCTGGTGAGCAATCCAGCGCACCCGCTAGCCCGGAAGTCTGTAATCCGGCCGGATGAATTGACGCGTATACCGTTGCTGCTGCGGGAACCGGGGTCGGGGACGCTGGAGGTGCTGGCGCACGCGCTGAAGGGGGTGGGGATCAGGCTGTCGCAGCTGCAGAAGGAGATGCAGCTGAACAGTACGGAGGTGATCAAGTCGTATCTGCTGCACGCGCCGGTAATGGCGTTCCTTTCGGTGCATGCGGTTGCCAAGGAACTGCAGAATAATGAGTGTGTCATACTGGATGTGAAGGGGTTGGATATCGGGCGGAGCTTTTATTTTGCGCGCCTGCAGGGGGATACGCAGGCGTTGCCGGAGTTGTTTATGAAATTTGCCCTGGGAAGGTCCGCCTCGCAGCGGCATCGGAAGAAGACTCTCTGATAACATATGGTTATAGGCCATTACCAATGGCCATTTCTCCGGGAGCGGAGGGTGATCGAACTTTGTGTCATAGAAAAAATTGATGAACTATGGACACAACGAAAGTTTTTGATCGGCACGGGGGCACGCGGCAGTTGCTATTTGCGGTTGCTGTTTTGGTTTGTCTGACCCTCTGGTGACGCCGCCGGTGGCGTTGGTACTGGGGTTGGTGGTGGCTCTTTTTATCGGGCATCCTTTTTTGCACCTGAATCACAAGGCGACGCATATTTTGCTGCAGGTATCTGTAGTGGGGCTTGGGTTTGGGATGAATGCGGCGACGGCGCTGAAGGCGGGACGGGAGGGGGTTCTGTTTACGGTGGTTTCTATTTTGGGAACGCTGGCGGTGGGTTTGCTGATGGGACGTTTTTTTCGCATCGACAAGAAGACTTCGCTGCTGATCTCGGGTGGGACGGCTATTTGCGGGGAGTGCCATTGCGGCACTGTCGCCGGTGATCAGGGCAGAGGAGAGGCAGGTATCGGTGGCGCTGGGGGTGGTTTTTATCCTGAATTCGGTCGCGCTGTTCCTTTTCCCGGTGGTGGGGCATTTGCTGGGGTTGTCGCAGATGCAGTTTGGGCTGTGGAGTGCGATAGCCATACACGATACGTCTTCGGTTGTCGGGGCTGCGGGCAGGTATGGCCCGGAGGCGTTGCAGATCGCTACGACGGTGAAGCTGGCAAGGGCGCTGTGGATCATTCCGGTCTCGCTGGTGGCGGCGCTGGTTTTTGGGGGGAAAGGGGGTAAGGTTAAGATACCGTGGTTTATCGGGTTATTTGTGGTGGCTATTCTGGTGAATACGTGGATGCCGGTGCCGGTGGTGAGTCACGCGATCGTGGGGGCGGCGCATGCGGGGTTGACGCTGACGTTGTTCCTGATCGGGTCGGGGTTGTCGAGGCAGGTGCTCAAAAATACGGGGGTGATGCCGCTGATGCAGGGGGTGTTGTTGTGGGTGTTGATCTCGGGGGCGGCGTTGTGGGCGGTGATCAGCCTCGGCTAAATAAAGAACCCCGGCCATGGCCGGGGTTCTTCGTTATATGTACTACTAGTAGCGGTAGTGTTCGGGTTTGAACGGACCGGCCTTGGGTATGCCGAGGTATTCGGCTTGTTCCTGGGTCAGTTCGTCGAGCTCGACACCGATCTTGGCGAGGTGGAGGCGGGCTACCTTCTCGTCGAGGTGTTTGGGCAGGACGTATACTTTGTTCTCGTATTTGCTGGAGTTGGTCCACAGTTCGATCTGAGCGAGGGTCTGGTTGGAGAACGAGTTGCTCATTACAAAAGAGGGGTGACCGGTTGCGCAGCCGAGGTTGACCGTGCGGCCTTCGGCGAGGATGATCACTTCCTTGCCGTCGATGTTGTAGACGTCGACCTGGGGCTTGATGGTATCCTTGGTGTGGCCGTAGTTCTTGTTCAGCCATGCCATGTCGATCTCGATGTCGAGCTGGCCGATGTTACAAACGATGGCCTTGTCCTTCATGGCGCGGAAGTGTTTTTCCGTGATGAGGTCGCGGCAGCCGGAAGCGGTGACGATGATGTCGGCTTCTTTTACGGCGTCGACCATTTTCTTTACTTCGTATCCGTCCATTGCGGCCTGGAGAGCGCAGATGGGGTCGATCTCGGTGACGATGACGCGGGCGCCGGAGCCTTTGAGGGAGGCGGCGGAGCCTTTGCCTACGTCGCCGTAGCTGCCTACGACGGCGACCTTACCGGCCATCATGACGTCGGTGGCGCGGCGGATGGCGTCTACGAGAGATTCCTTACAGCCGTATTTGTTGTCGAATTTGGATTTAGTAACGGAGTCGTTGACGTTGATCGCGGGCATGGGCAGGGTGCCTTTTTCCATTCTCTCGTACAGGCGGTGAACACCGGTGGTGGTCTCTTCGCTGAGGCCGCGGATATGCTGTACCAGCTCGGGATACTTGTCAAAGACCATATTGGTCAGGTCGCCGCCGTCGTCGAGGATCATATTGAGGGGGCGGTCGGTGCTGCCGAAGAACAGGGTCTGTTCGATACACCAGTCGGCTCTTCGAGGGTCTGTCCTTTCCATGCAAATACGCCGATGCCGGCTGCGGCGATTGCGGCAGCGGCCTGGTCCTGGGTGGAGAAGATGTTACAGCTGCTCCAGCGGACTTCGGCGCCCAGGGCAACGAGGGTTTCGATCAGCACGGCCGTCTGGATGGTCATGTGCAGGCAGCCGGCGATGCGGGCGCCTTTCAGGGGCTGCTGTTTGCCATATTCTTCACGGATTGCCATGAGGCCGGGCATTTCGGCTTCTGCGAGACGGATCTCTTTCCGGCCCCACTCAGCCAGGCTCATGTCTTTCACTTTATAAGGGAGCTTCAGGTCGATGCTCTGAGTTTTTGTTGCCATTTGGGAATTCTTTTATTGGTTTTTGCAAAGGTAATTCTGTAGAACAAAATTATAGGTTCTTCCGGTAAATTTGGAATAAAAGTATAGTTTAACGTACTTTTATGGAACAAAATGCAAGTATGTCATGGAAAAAGACCCTCTAAAAGAAAAACCGGCTAATGAGCCGGTCGAGCTGGACGAGAAGGACAAGGCGATCCTGCGTCTTTTGCAGGAGAATGCCAAGATCACGGTCCGGGAGATCGCGGCGCAGGTCCATCTGAGCACTACGCCGGTACACGAGCGGATCAGGAGGCTGGAAGAGACGGGTGTTATCCGACAGTATGCGACCCTGTTGGATCATTCCAAGGTAAAAAGGGGGTTGCTGGCGATCTGTTATGTATCGCTGAAGGAGCACAATAAAAAGTCGGGGGCGAGGTTCATCCGCACGGTACACGAGATCCCTGAGATCACCGAGTGTTTTATTATTTCGGGGGAGTTTGATTTTTTACTGAAGGTGGCGGTGGAGAATATGGATGCGTACTACGATTTTCATGTCAACAAGCTGGGTCAGGTGGAGAATATTGGGCATGTGCAGAGTACGTTCGTGATGGGTGTTGTGAAGCAGACGCACCAGCTGATATCCTGAGTAATTCGTAACTTAGCGATATGTATACATACGATACTGTAGCCGAGGCCGTGAATGGCCTTAAACAGAGAGGATACACCATCGATTTTAATCTGGAAGCGGATCGGCTTTGCTGTACGGAGACGCCGCTGGAGCTGTCGCCGTCGGATTTTGAGATCACGGAGTTCTATCGTTTCGAGGGGAACAGTGATCCGGCCGATGAGGCCATCGTATACGCGATCGAGTCGGGGAAGGGCGACAAGGGGCTGCTGGTTACCGGCTTTGGTATATCGGCGGAGGGCCTTGGCGAGGAAATGATTGAAAAGCTAAAGGTTAAACACTAAGAATGGTTATTATTCGTCCTGCACGGGAGAGCGATATTCCTGCGTTCTCGGAAATTTACAATCACGTTATTTTAAACACTACGGCGGTCTATCAGTACGAGGCGCAGACGCTGGAGATGCGGAGGGCCTGGTATGAGTCGAAGATGAAGGACGGTTACCCTGTTTTTGTCGCGGAGGAAGACGGGAAGGTAGTCGGGTTCAGTTCGTACGGGCCGTTCAGGGCCTGGGCGGCGTATAAATATACGGTCGAGAATTCCGTTTATGTGGCGGATGGTCAGCGAGGGAAGGGGATTGGCCGGATGCTGATGCAGCCGGTGATCGATTCGGCGCGGTCGCGCGGGTTGCATGCGATCGTGTCGGGCATCGATGCGAGTAATGATGCGAGCGTGCGGCTGCACGAGCAGTTCGGGTTTAAAGAGGTGGCGCATTTCAAGGAGGTCGGATTTAAGTTTGGCCGCTGGCTGGATCTGGAAGTTTCTGGAGTTGGTGCTGGATGGGCCGGAGCGACCGGTGGATGGTTAGGGCCGTGCGGCGTGGTTGGTCCTAACGCTCGATTCTATTTACGGTTGCGTATACTTCATAGCCTGCGGCCCTGAATTTGTTGGATAGTTCCTCGCTAAGATTTCCCAGCGCAATAAATTTTTGTATCAATGTGACGGCGAACGAGTCGGGATGGTGGGGCGGGCAATTTAGCGGTGAATTAGTGGGCGATCTTTATGAAAAAATCATATCTGTTATTACATATTGCGGTGATCCTTGCGGGGTTTACCGGGGTATTCGGGAAGCTGATCTCGCTCAACGAGGGGCTGCTGGTTTGGTATAGGGTGTTCTTTTCCGCGGTGTGGTTGTTTTTGATCGTGCGGTTGATGGGGGTTAGGGGTGCGGGTGCATTTCGGGAGAAATTTAGGATTGCGAGGGTGGGGATGCTGATCACGATACACTGGGTGTTCTTTTATGGCAGCATTAAGTATTCGAATGTAAGTGTCGGGGTAGTTTGTTATAGCCTGACTAGTTTTTACACGGCGATCTTTGAGCCATTGATCAATAAGCGAAGGTTTGTGCTCAGACAGTTCCTTTTGAGTATGTTGACTTTGCTGGGGATTGCGCTGATCTTTCATTTTGATGCTTCGTATCAGTTGGGGATTGTGCTGGGGGTGGTGTCGTCGGCTTTTGCGGCGCTTTATACGGTCTATAACGAGCGGTTGGTGCGGAGGTATGACAGCAGGACAATCAATTATTACCAGATGGTCGGAGGAACGGTGGGGTTGGGGGTGCTGATGCCGGTCTATCTCTGGTTCTTTCCGGTCGCGCGGCTGATCCCGGGTGTTCGGGATATCCTTTGGTTACTGCTGTTGTCGTTGTTTTGTACCGTGGGGTTATACATTTTGTTTGCGGAGTCGTTGAAGCGGATTCCGGCGTTTACGGTGAATTTGAGTTTTAATCTGGAGCCGATATATGCGATCGTGATGGCGTTTTTGTTCTTTGGGGAAGGGAAGGAGGTCAATTTATCGTTTTACGTCGGGTTGGTGTTTGTGGCGGCGTCTGTGGTGTTGCAGAGTTTGATCTCTGCGCGGGCTGCGCGGAGGGTCCCTGAGGCGGAGAGAGTTCCTGTGCCGAAACGAGTGGAATGACCTGCGGAGGATGTAAATTCGGCTCCTCGGGTGATCGATGGATAGGCCTGATGCCGCTGAACGGAGCGTCGCAACGGATGTTTAATAGTAGTATTCCTGTTGGTTTAATAATTATTCTTTACCAGGCTTGCCACGACTTTGTCGATGGGTAGGGTGACGGACTCGGCGGTGAAGTCGGTCCAGTCGATGAAACGGAATGTTTCGATCTCTTTTTTCTCCGCGTATATGGCTAGTTGTTGTTCGTCGAAATCGAAGGGTTTGGACCGGAGGGGACTTTGATGGGTTCGAGTGCGCGGACGTAATAGTAGATGGAGATGATCTGGTGTTCGGGGTTGAAGGCGGACATCTGGAAGAAGTCGGTCGTGTAGAGGTGGTCGGTGACTTCGACGTTGAGGTCCATTTCCTCCTTGAACTCGCGTTTGAGGCAGTCGCGGGTGCCTTCGCCGAACTCGAGGCCGCCGCCGGGGAATTTGCTGTAGTAGCCGCCGCGGATGAATTCGTCGGAGACGAGGACCTGTTTGTTGTCGTTGATCAGGAGGCCGTAGACTCGGAGGTTGAACATAGTTAGACGTATTTTTTCAGGTAACTCATTAGAACCATTTCTTTTTCATGAAATACCAGCCAATGATGATCGAGATCCCTATGGACAGGAGGATCGGGATGTAAAACGCATAGTGGGAGTCCGCGTAGGGGATGGGGACGTTCATGCCGTAGATGCCAGTGACCAGGGCGGGGAGGGAAAGGATGATGGTGATGGATGTCAGCCGTTTGAGAACGAGGTTCATGTTGTTGTTGATGATGCTGGCGAAGGCGTCGAGGGTGCTGCTGAGGATGTTCGTATAGATATTCGCCATTTCGAGGGCCTGGGACATGTCTACGGCGAGGTCGTCGAGGAATTCTTTTTCTTCGTCTGTTAGTCCGAGAAAGTTGGTGCGCGCCAGTTTGAGGAGCAGCATTTCGTTGGATCGGAGTGCTGTGACGAAATAGACCATGCTTTTTTGGATGCGCATGAGCTCGAGGAGTTCTTCGTTGCGGTTGGAGGCGTAGAGCTTTTGCTCCATCAGATTGCGGCGCTGGTTGATCTCCTTCAGGTACTCCATATAGGTCTGGGTGATCTTTTCGAAGACCTTTAGGACCATCATGTTCTTTTTGTCGTGGTGGCGGTTCTGGAAGGTGTTGAGGAATTTTTTTATGGCGCCGTTCTCGAAGGAGTTGACCGTGACGATCTGGTTGTGAGTAAGGATGATACAGATCGGGATGGTGATGTAGTACGCGTCGCTTTCGTTGAAGGAGTTGTTCTCCGTCGGGGTTTTGATGACGATGAGCTTGACGTTGTCGTATTCTTCGAACCGGGCTCTTTCGTCGATGTCGAGGGAGTCGGTAAGGTAGTCCAGAGGGATGGCGAAGCTGGTCGGAGAGGTTGGTGAACTCCAGTTGTTTCAACGGGGGCAGGATGTTCACCCAGACGCTGTCATCGGGATGGTCGACCTCTACGGTCTGGTGGTTGATGTTTTTAAAAAATTGGATCATGGGTTGTGGGGGAGTGACTATATGTCGATGGTTCCTTCGAAGACCCGGATGGCGGGTCCGCAGAGCCAGATGTTCTTGTAAGCGTTATTGCCGACGCGGTCGAAGCGGACGACGAGTTGGCCGCCTTTTGTAATGACCTTGACGTGGTTGTAGCCGACTTCGTTGTGGTAGCTGGCCAGGGCGCTGGCGGTGACGCCGGTGCCGCAGGAGAGGGTTTCGTCTTCGACGCCGCGCTCGTAGGTGCGGACGATAATTTCGTCCGGTCGTTTTTGTTCGACGAAGTTGACGTTGATGCCTTCTTTGGCAAAGTTGCTGCTGTAGCGGATGTCCATGCCTTTGTGAAAGACGTCGAGGTCCATGACGTCGGTGACCATTTTGATATAGTGGGGTGAGCCGGTATCGAGGATGAAGTCGCCGTGGTAGTCGTCTATCGTTAATACGTCTTTCATTTTGAGGCTGACGGTTCCGTCGACGTCGATTTCGGCGAGGTGGGGGCCGTCGACGGCGAGGAAGTTGTATTCGTTTTTGCGGATGCCGAGGTCGTAGGCGAATTTGACCGGGCAGCGGCCTCCGTTGCCGCACATAGAGCTTTCGCGGCCGTCGGAGTTGTAGTATTTCATTTCGAAGTCATAGGCGGGGTTGGGGTTGAGGAGCATGAGGCCGTCGGCGCCGATGCCAAAGCGGCGGTCGCAGAGCTTATGAACCGTCTCGGTCGTTAGGGAGGTGTAGGACCAGTTGCGATTATCCAGGATAATGAAGTCGTTGCCGGTACCCTGGTATTTGAAGAAGTTCATTTTGATCATATGAATGACAAAAGTAAATGATTCGGGGGAGACGGCCTAGGGGGCGGGGACCGGTTAGATATGGGGGATGTGAACCTCTTTTTGGGAGGGGCGGGGGTGTAGCGGCGAGAACCGACGGATGTTTGGACGTAAACCGCTCTTGAGGGAGGGGCGAAGTTGAGACGTGAACCGTTGTCAGCGTTCGGGGGAGAGTTTGGCCTCGGAGAAGGGATGTTTGGCGGGGAGTTTCTTTTTGGGGCGGGTGGTGGCTGCGGCGGGTTGGAAGCGTTTAGTTTTTGGGTTGTCGGAATGGAGGAAGGCTTTAATCGTCCGTTTGTCTTCGGGGGAGATGTTTTTTGCTGTGACGGTGATGGAGCCCTTATTGCCCTGCTGGTAGGATAGTTTTGTGGCGAAGGCGGCGAGGTTGCCGGGGACGCCGGCGTATACCTTTTTGTTGCCCTGGTTGAAGGGGGCGCTTTCGACCTGGTGGAGGGTGACGTTGTCGGGTTCGACGGAGAGGCTGACGAGGCCCTGGATGATGGCGGAATTGTTTTCGATCGTTAGTTTGAAGACTTCGCGTTCGGGGTTTTTGGTTTCTTTTTCCAGTCGAAGGTCCAGCCGGATTTCTTTGTTATGGTTTTGAGGTCCTCGGCTCTAAGCCGGGTGACTTCGGTGCGGAAGCGGTCACCGGTGATGAGGTTTTCGACTGAATCGAGGAGCTCGAGATGTTTTTTCACGGTTATGAATTTACGAATGTTTGGGGATATTGGGGTGGGCGGAATGGGCCGGGGGCCCGGGTGAGTTGGTCGCGGGTGTGGGGACCGGGTGCAGGGGGTCCCGCGGGTGTTTGGACGGTTCACGCGGAAGGGGGTGATGGTTTGGCGCGAGAGTTGGGCCTGCGGTTGTCGGGTCGGTTCACGCGGAGGGGGGATGGTTTGGCGCAAGTGAGTCGGTCCAGCGGGTGTTGGGCCTGCGGGTTGATCGGGGGTAGTCCTCGCGGATGGGTTGGCTGTGGTGGTTCACGCGAAAGATGGTCAGGTGGTCTGACCGACGATGCGGAGGGTTTCCTGGATGAGGCCTTCGACTGCCTTGTTGCCGTCTTTGGAGAACTGTTTCTGCATCCGGTTGGCGACGATGGCGCTCAGGCTGAGGCAGGAATGGCCGAGCATCTTTCCGAGTCCGTAGATTCCTGCTGTTTCCATCTCGAAATTGGTGATGCGATGGGGGCCGTAGCTAAAGCCGGTGAGCCGGTCGATGAGTTCTGGCTGGCTGAGGCCCAGGCGCAGGACGCGACCCTGAGGTCCGTAAAATCCGGGGCAGGTGACGGTGATCCCGTGATGAAAACCTTCGGTGAACCGTTTGAGAAGCGCCGCGCTGGCGCCGCTGATATAGGGCTGGGCGAGGCGCTGGTGCAGTTGGGTTTGGGTGGAGAAGGCGTGGAGCAGCTGATTTTCTTCGTCGTTGTGTTCGTGGCGGTAGAAATTCAGCAGGTTGTCGATGCCGAGGCCGTGGGTGGAGGCGACCCAGCTGTCCACGGGTATATCTGCCTGTAAGGCCCCCGATGTGCCCATGCGGATGATGGTTAGCTGCGTCAGCTGGGGCTTGATGGTGCGGGTTGTGAAATCTATATTGACGAGGGCGTCGAGTTCATTGAGGACGATATCAATATTATCGGTGCCGATGCCGGTGGAGACGACGGTAAGGCGTTTTTTGCCGATATGGCCCGTGTGGGAAACAAATTCGCGGTGTTGTGCCTGGTATTCGATCTTATCGAAATATTTAGATACCATGGAGACCCGATCGGGGTCGCCTACGGTCAGGACGGTGTTTGCTAGCTCTTCCGGGCGGAGGTCGAGGTGGTAGATGGCTCCGCGGCTGTTGATAATAAGTTCACTTTCAGCGATTCTTTGCATAAATTGCGCTAATTTTTTTCGAGTTCTTCAAAATTACCGTAAATTTGCACCTGCCCAAAAAATACGGCCCTTTTCGGGGTGAGTTTTGAAGGGGCGGGCTTCGTCGGGGAGACTTGATGGCGCTGAAATAAAGGGTTTCGTGGCCGAGTGGCTAGGCAGAGCTCTGCAAAAGCTTCTACAGCGGTTCGAATCCGCTCGAAACCTCCAAATGAATCTGGCACAAGCCGCCCAACGGGCGGCTTTTTATTTGGAAAGAAGCGGAAGCGAGCTTGGTCGCGGACGCGTAGTGACAAATAAAATGATCGGGCGAAGCCCGATCGGCTTGTGCCCAATTCATTTGAACCACCCCCAACGGCGGATCACCGGAGCCGCGATAGCGGCGTAGGTAATCCGCTCGAAACCTCAGGATTTGGCACATTGCCAAAAAACCGCCATACGGCGGTTTTTTAATTTATGTAATGCTTGCCTGGCATCGGATGTGTTAGTGCTCCAACTCCTTCAGAGCTTTGATGCTGACCGGGGCGAGTACATGGCCAAACATTCTCAAGACCTGGTTTACTTTCTCCAGGTTCAGGTTGCCTTTTCGCTGTTCAATTTTCCGGATGACGGTTAAAGCCACGCCGGACTTTTGGGCAAGCTCTTGCTGAGTCAGCCGTGTCTGTTTTCGCTTTTCTTTTAGAAACTGGTCAATAGTCTTCATTATATGCTTTGGGATATAATCATTGGAAATATACAATTATTATATGTATTTGCATATAAAATATGAAAAAAGCCTATTTTTTATCCGATTGCATATAATTTATGATGTAAAAATGGAACTATAATAGATGGCGCCAATGATCTGGGGTCTGTAGATGACGTCGTCCTCGTGGTACAGCCGGTGAAGGTTGGAGACTGTTTTGCACTGCCCGGGCGGGTTATCTGATCTATCCCAAAATCCCAATTCTGCCCCTGTTTTACTACCATGCCTCTTATTAGCTTTGCCTTCAAAAAATGCCACAGCTCAACATACGGGGCATCCGTCTCTATTACGACGACAAAGGTTCCGGTCAGCCAATTGTTTTTGTCCATGGACATCCCTTCAATCATACCATGTGGCAGTATCAGGTGTCGCATTTTGCAAAAGAATATCGGCTGATCATGCCTGACCTGCGCGGCTATGGCCGGACGGAAGTAACCCCCGGCAGAGTGCTGCTCGATGAGATGGCGCTGGATATCCTCCATCTGCTGGAGTCGTTGCAGATCGAGGAGGCCGTTTTCTGCGGCCTTTCCATGGGCGGGCAGATCGTATTGGATTTCTACCGGCTGTTCCCGCAAATGGTAGAGGCCCTGATCATAGTGGATTCGGATGCAAGAGGAGAGACGCCCGAAAGCTACCGGCAGCGGATGCAAAAGGCGGCCCTGATCGAAGAGATAGGAATGAAGCAATATACCGACGACACCATTCACCAATATATCGCCCCGGCATCCATGGGAAATGAGCCCGTATATGCTCATTTATATGAAATGATGAGCGCCACTTCGGCGGAAGGAGCCGCCGCGGCACACAAAGGGCGGGGTGAAAGGAGGGATCACCTCTCTTTCCTTCCCCGTATACAGACCCCCACTCTGGTCGTAGTGGGCGAAGAAGATTTTTTCACTCCCGAACCCATCGCCCGACTCATGAGCGACGCCATCCCCGGCGCACAACTGGCCGTTATACCAGGCGCGGGCCATCTGCCGAATATGGAAAAGCCGGAGGAATTCAATAAAGTGCTGCATAATTTCCTGCGTCGCGTAAAACCCTTGAGTCAACTGGCCTGATCAAATAATCATCTATTAACAATATTCAGGTGGAATTCTGGATTCGAAGTTTATCGAATGGGCGGGCAGGAGAGTCAGGAGTTTTCTTTATCTTAAGGTCAAATAATGTTCTATGCCTTATATTGCCTTGCCTGAAGGTTTCCCGGGTGTACGCAGTTTGTTCATGTACAGTCCCGATACTGCGAAACCATTGAATGACCTTGTTCAAACAATCCTGCACGATCCTGCGACGTCAACCCTTACTCCTGGGGAACGCGAATTGATCGCTGCCTATGTTTCCAGTCTCAACGAATGTAAATACTGCGCCACTACACACGGCGCTATCGCGAAGTATCAATTAGGTGGGGATGGAGAGTTGGTAAGGGACGTGATGAAGGATCCCACAACCGCAGATATCAGCCCCAAACTCAAAACGTTGATGACTATCGCGGCCAAAGTCCAACAGAGCGGCAGGAGCGTTACGCCGGATGATATCGATGCAGCCCGAAAAGAAGGCGCTACCGACAAGGAGATTCACGACACGGTGCTGATTGCCGCCACTTTCTGCCTTTTCAACCGGTATGTTGATGGTTTGGGGACCTGGGCGCCGGATAATCCGGCAGTTTATGATGCCATCGGCAAACAAAGAGCCAGCGAAGGCTACCTCACCAAACCGTTCAAGATCACCCAACAATCTTAGCCACCCCGAATGCCACACATTCCATTAAATCCGAATCTCCCGGGGGTTACCGGCCTGCTGGATTATCGCCTGGATACTGCGCTGCCTATCCGCCATCTTACCCAAATTCTGCTTCGCGGCGAATCGACGCTCACCGAGGGAGAACGGGAACTTATCGCCACGGTTGTCAGCGATGGTAATGAATGTAGATTTTGTACGGCGGCCCATACCGCGGCGGCTAATGCCTACTTACATGATCCATCGGTAGCGGAACAAGTGAAAGCTGATATATCCACTTGCCGCTGTAAGTGAAAAAATGAAGGCATTGTTGACCATCGCCAAAGCGGTAGGGAGAAGTGGGCGGCTGGTAACTCCTGAGATGGTGGACGCCGCGCGGCAACAAGGCGCTACTGACCGGGAGTTGCACGATACGGTGCTCATTGCAGCGCTCTTTAGCCTCTACAATCGTTATGTAGACGGTCTCGCAAGTGTTACTCCCGAAGATCCGGAGTTCTATGTTCGGCTGGGTGCTATTCTCCAGAAAAAAGGTTATCTGCCATCCGAGGACAGGTATGCCGGGCTTGTGAAATAGCGGTTATATTTTGACGTTTAGCTCATTGCGAAAAACCGCCGAACGGCGGTTTTTTCTTTTTAGACAATCTTGAATCTCGGGTATTTCTGTGGATGATAACGCGGTTCGGATTCGTTGAAGTTGACAAGGTGTTTCTTGCTCATAGTATGTTGGCCTTGAGGCTCAGATCCATGCTCACAGCACGGTTAGTGATGGCGCCAACAGATATATAATCCACTCCGGTGCGTGCATAACTCACGATGTTATCAAGCGTAATGCCGCCAGAAGCTTCTGTTTCGTACCTGCCGCCTATTAACGCTACCGCTTCTTCAATCTGTGCGGGAGTATAGTTGTCCAGCATTATCCGATGTATATTGCCGGTAGCCAACACTTTCTTTACATCTTCGATGTTGCGTGTTTCCACTTCTATTTTCAGGTCAAGTCTGTTGGTGCGCAGGTAACTATTGGTTTGCTCTATCGCCTTCACTATGCCGCCGCAAAAATCTATATGGTTATCTTTCAGCATCACCATGTCATACAGCCCCATGCGGAGGTTCATTCCGCCGCCTGTACGCACCGCCTCTTTTTCATAAGCCCTGAACAAAGGCGTGGTCTTGCGGGTGTCCAATATTTTTGCCGGGTATTCTTTTATCGCGTTGACATATTGCCGGGTAAGCGTAGCAATGCCGCTCATGCGCTGCATACAGTTAAGCACCAATCGTTCGGCCTTCAGTATAGTATGCACGGTGGCAGCTACTTCAAAGGCTATTTCGCCATTGATGACTTTATCGCCGTCATTTTTGCGAGGGGTAAAAACCGCGTTGGGCTCTATGTGATAAAATATTTCTTTAGAGAGGCTAATACCAGCAATAATACCGTCTTCCTTTATTTTCAACGTCGCTTTTCCCTGGCGCTTGCCGGTATGCTGGCCAGTGTGGAATAGTCGCCCGCTCCCACATCTTCCAGTAATGCAGCTTCAATAAATTCCTTTGTATTCATTATTAAAATGCTATATGGCGCGGAAAATTAGCAAATTCCCGCAATATAACCCGTCAGGCTTTGACGTAGTGGAGAATGACGCTGCCCGATGCCGATATTTTTGTGTCAATGAGTTTTAACCCCAATTTTTCCTGCATGATAATGTCCTCCATCAACCGTCGACCTTTTCCTGCAATCACCGGTATAATGGTAAAGATATATTCATCGACCAGGCCAAGCCCGATGAGATAGGAGGGGAGCGCCACGCCGCCCACATACATATTTGGGCCTTCCTGCTGTTTCAGTTTTTGTATTTCGTCCTCCGCGGGAGTCCGAACAATCCTCGAATTTTTACCTTCGGCCTTCTCCAGCGATTTTGAAAAGACGACTTTTTCGACGGCGTCGAATGCCTCCGCAAATTCGACGTCTGCCTTTGTTGAACCGAGCTGGGTTCTTCGCGATGTCGGGCCAATACGGAACCATGAGTTCGTAAGTGGTGCGACCATAAACAAACAGGCCGGCATTTCGGACGAGGTTGATATAAAAGTCAAATAATTCCTCATCCGGGACCCCGATGGTATGGTCGAGGCATCCATCGATGCTAAGGTTGATCACATAGATAAGTTTTCGCATTTGGCAATTCATTTTCTTCCCCGAAATTAAGAGATCGCTGTCAGCGGGGGAAGCCGTCCGTGCGACAATTTTGAGGTAAAATACGACACCAGCAGGTTCGGCCGGGGAGAGTTCACTAGCAGGGGCTGGATAAGGAGTTGAGGACGACATTCAAAGCAGAAATTTGAGGAAGTTGGTAAAAAAACAAGGCCACTCCTGATGGGAATGGCCCTGACCCTTAGAAAAACCTGTGCAAGATTTGTAACCTATGATTGAGACAGCCTGAAAAATCGTGTTATATATATTAGTAAGTCCGGAGTGTAGTTTTGTAACTACAAAAAGGTAGTTTATTTTCTGTTTTGTAAGGGAGGTTTATTGTTGACCTAATTAATTGGTAATTAATTTTTTGTGATTCTCGGATCGGAGGCGTCGGTCATTCACACCTTAAATTTTTCAAGGGATTGACCATGGCGGCCTTTATGGCCTTCAGCCCGTCCGGAAATAGTTGCTAAGACTTGAGGTCGGCGGCCTGATTAGGCGGGTTAGACCGGGAACTCGGCCATTTGTCGTGAAAATTGTTTGGATTGGGGGCCGCCGTGAGCTACGGCCCATTCCGCCATTGCATAGAGGACGGGTCTCAGGGCTTTCCCCTGTCTGGAGAGTTGGTAGGTGACGTAAGGGGGAACAACGGGTTTGGACTTTCTTGTGATGAGTCCGTCGGCCTCGAGCTGTTTGAGTTGTTCTGTGAGGACTTTTTCGGTGATCGGGGGAATGGATCTTTTGATCTCGCTGTACCGCTTGGTTCCTGTCAGCAGGCTGAATAAAATGATGGGCTTCCAGTAACCGCCGATCCTGTCCATAACGAAAGTTACGGGGCACGCGGCAAATGAGGTCTGCTTATTCTCCTGGATGGTCGATGTTTTCTTAACCGATGTCATGGCTACACATACTTTAGGGTAAGCTATTGTTCGAAAGTATGTATAAAATTAGTTTTGGCAGGAAATTAAAACAAAAGAAGATGAAAATTACAGTAACGGGTTCTTTGGGAAATGTAAGCCGGGTTCTTGTCGGAAAACTGACGGCTGCTGGTCATCAGGTGAAAGTCGTAAGCTCAAACGCCGCAAGGGCGGGAGATATTGAAGCGCTTGGTGCGGTCCCCTGTATCGGGTCTTTAACAGATGGTGAATTTGTGGCCCGGGTTTTCAGCGACGCCGATCGCGTATATACAATGGTGCCGCCTGAGTTTTCGGCCGTGGATTACTATGAATTTGCGGATAAGATACACCAAAATTATGCGGCCGCTATCGTCCAAAACAATGTCCGGTATGCCGTCAATCTGAGCAGCATCGGCGTTGCGTTTGCGGGTGTATCACCACTGACCAGATATTATGATCTGGAGAAGCGTCTGAATGAAGTGTCAGGACTGAATATTGTTCACTTACGCCCGGGCATGTTCTACACCAATTTTTATGGCAGTCTGGGTATGGTGAAAGACCAGGGGATCATCGGACATAATATTCCCGGGACGGCGGGGATACTTATGACCCACCCGAGCGATATCGCAGAGATGGCGTATGATTATCTAAACTCGCTTTCTTTTTCAGGGCATAGTTTCAGGTCGGTCGTCAGTGATGTTAAGACAGGTAATGAAATAGCAGGGGAGCTGGGTCGCGGGATCGGCAAGGCTCTTCACTGGGTGGAGTTTCCTGATGATGCTTTGCTGGCGGGTTTATTGCAAAACGGATTCTCTCGCGATAGTGCCGAGACTCTGATCGTCAATGCGGGCAGGGCGATCCGGCAAGGATTGTTCGATGGGTACAAGGGTGATAAGTTACCGGGAGGCCGTGAGTTTGGTGAATTTGCCGAAGAATTCGCGGTCATTTGCCGGGCTTGAACTGAAAAGGCATCTCGTCACCGCTCTGTGCCCGCCTCAGCATTTTAAATCTTCCTTTTACCAGTCCTTCTTTGCCTTCCTGATAGTAGTAGCCGTCGAATTTTTTTACTCTGCTGGCGCTTTGTTCGAGCTCGATGTAGCCTTGAATTATGCCTATTATCAGGTCGGCGGGGGTGCGGATCTCATAACTGACCAAATATTGTTTGTCTTCGAACAAGATTGCTTTTTGGTCTCCCAGCGATAGGGGTCCATGAACTCCTGGACCGGGTATTCGGTACCGTCTTTCTTCCAGTGTCTTGCTCCTTTTAGTTGCCATTCGATAATACTTCCGCGGAAATGTTTCAGGGTAATCTCGCATTTGCCGCCGTGGGAGTAGCCGATCTCTTCGCGGTAGCATATGTATTCATAGTGTCCTGCGAGGTCAAACGGGACACCCCGTTTGATCTGTAGATAGTGTTCGTGGTGCAGGTATTTGGCCAAGGGGGATACGCTCACGGATCCGGCCGCAAATTCGTAGTAGGTATAAATGATCCGGGAATATAGTTTTGAACTGAATTCCTTATAGGTCGGGTCCGTGGGGCCAAGTTGGGTGAGGTTATTGGGATATTCTATGGTAAGTAATGAATTGATGTCGAAACTGAATTCTGTATCCTTGTCCTTTATTATGATCACCGGCATATCGAATGCGACGCGCAGGCCCAGTTCGTAAATGACATTCGGGTTGTTGCCGCTGACATCGCAGATTACTATGGGAATAGAAAAGAGATTATTAAAAATGACGCTTTTAATGTCCGGATTTGCAAAATCTATGCTGACGACTTCCGGTTCTTCGCCGGCCAGTTTTAACTTTTTCGTTGCGGCCTGTGCGATGTCGGTGAGGATATTCTTTATTTTGGTCCAGTGGTCCACGGGGTATTTCCCTTTACCCGATATTGGCATGATAAAGCCGCAAAATTTGTCTTTTCCTTCAATGGGCATGTATGCAGGGGCTTTGATTATGGTATGGTTTCCTGATAGTTCAGGTCGTTGTTAAAGGTTTCTTTGCTAAGTAGGACGGCGACTATGGCAATCCCGACGGTAAATGCGCCCAAAAGAAAACCCGCAGTCCGGATGGCAAAAGTTGATTTTAGAAATTGAAACGTCATCAGAAGAGGGATTGCGAGAGCCCGGATAAAGTTGGGGGCACTGGTAGTCGCGGTCGCTCTGAGGTTGGTGCCAAATTGTTCAGATACGTAAGAAAGCAGGGTCGCCCAGTAGCCGATTCCGATGCCCAGCACGGAATATTTCCAATAAAAAGCAAGGCTGCTGCCGGCGGGGCCCCAGAAAAAGAAAATAAACGAGACCAGAACGATTCCGAGAAAAATGGCAATCGCTTTTTTCCTGCTGCCCAGAAACTGACTAAGAATGGGGCAAATCAGATCGGAAATGGTATTGGCTATGTAAAAGAATGTTGTGGCTGTCGCAGTTTTAATGGTAAGGTTTTGAACTTTTCCAAATTCCGGCGCCAGTAAGATCAATACTCCAAGCACAAAATAAATGGGCGTTCCGATCAGGATTGACCTCAACCAGGTGAATAGCAGGCGTCGATTTTTAATTAGGTACAAAATATTGCCCTTTTGTCTGGATGGATGCGTCAGGATCTGTCTGTATATATCGCTTTCACTGGTCAGTATTCTGAAAAGCAGGATGAATAAGCCCATGTATCCACCGATCTGGTAACAGGCGCGCCATCCAAAGTTATCTTCGATGGTTGCTGCAAGTATGACCCCCAGGCATCCTGACGACGCGACGATCATTGCACCATATCCTCTGCTGTTTCTTCTCATCACCTCGCTGATCAGCGTTATTCCTGCGCCTAACTCTCCGGCCAACCCGAGCCCTGCGATGAATCGTAATAATTGATATTGTGCGATCGTATGAATATATGCATTCAGCAGGGTTGCGACCGAATAGAAGATGATTGAGTAATATAGGATTCGGATCCTGCCTTTTTTGTCACCCATAACTCCCCATAACACCCCGCCGATGGCCAGACCAATCAATTGCCAGTAATATAGATTTGTCCCGACAGATGCGGAGAGATCCTTAGCCACGCCGAGGTCCAGGAGGCTTTGCTGCCGGCTTATGCTGAAGACCGATAGGTCGTAGACGTCGACGAAATAACCTAGTGCCCCTGCTGCGATGGCAGAATAGAATCTGGGATTCAGGCTGGATTCAAGCTGTGCGGTTCTCATCGACCTCTAAGGTATTAGGTCAAGCCCGCCGAAAAAAGGAGAAAAACACGGATTTTTGATTCCTGCATTTTTTGTATTTTATAGGTTTAAGCAAGCCTTTCGGTAGTCGGGTCGTGCTCGCCTGGGTGATCGATGGCGAGGAGGCCGTCGACGTCGGTCTGTACCGCGGTTTTGATGACGAATTTGCCGGGGCAGTCTTTGTGGTCTGTAAGTGGGTCTTCGTGGTGGAGCCGGATGTTTTGGGAGGTCCAGCCGAAGACAGAGCAGATGGAGGTGATGGCCGCCATCGCGTTCTTTCGCACGGCGAGGCCGCGGCCGGTGTTGAAGTCGTCGGTCTGGTAGTTGCCGAGCATCTCGATACCGATGGACTGGTTGTTCCAGGAAGGGGAGTGTACGCCGGGGGTAGTCATGGGGGTAAAGGCCCAGATGAAGTGGTCGTCGACAAAGAGGTGGGGACCGGCGCTCCAGTGTTGCTCGTCGCGGTAATAGTTGACGAATCCCTGCATGCTCGCGTTGGAAAAGCCGTTGGGCAGGTCTCCGAGTTTGGGTATCGCTGTGTTGTGCAGTACTATAAAGGAAGGACGCCGGGTGATCCAGTGGAGGGTTTGGACGTACTGGTCGAATTGGGCAGGGGTGAAGTGTTGACCCACAATGCCTTGCCAAGGTCTCATAGTCTAAGTTTTCTTCTAAATTATGAAATCGGGGATTGCGGGTTTAAGGTGTTTTAACTAATGTCGTTGACTTAAGCAAGAAAAGGTGTTTTCACGGTGGGGTGGGTATTGATAATGAAGTAATTTGTAATGAGTATATAAGAAGGGGCGGTGTGATCGCCGAAAACCAAAAAAAGATTACCGGATCAAAGTAACCAACAAACTAAACTACCATATCAATGACAGCGAAGCATTCAAAGGCCGTCACACGCACGGCCGTGAAGGGGCCTTCACCAGGAATCGTCTGCTTCCGTTTGGTCATTTGATAATCAGTATATTAAGAATGGGAAAGACGGGACTACAACGGGAGATGGACCGCTTCTTAAGCGAGACGGAGAACGAGCAGTTCAACATCCGCAGGATCACCAAGAGTGGGTTCAGCCGGTCGAGACGGAAGTTGGCGCCCGAAGCGTTCCTTGAGCTCAACGATATTATCTGGAAGGACTTCTATAAGGAAGTCGATTACTACGGTTATCATGGACAGAAGCTGTTGGCGGTCGATGGCACTTATCTGAACCTGCCGAACCATCCGAGCATCCACGAGGAGTTTGACAGAAGAGGCATGGGTAGGGGAAAGAACAAAGACCTGCCCAAGAGCATGTGCCTGCTGTCCGCGCTGTATGATCCGGTGAACTATCTGACGTTGGATGTGCAGACCGGTCCGACGGATGGCAACGAACAAGACCTGTTATTGAAGCATCTGCCAAAGGTGGAGCGGGGAGATATATTGCTGCTGGATCGCGGATATCCTGGCGCAGCGCTGTTTGCCGGCTTGCAATCCAGGGGCATTCACTTCATCGTCCGGATGAGGGAGCACTGGTTGCCGGTCAGGGAGTTTAGAGCCAGCCGCAAGCGGGATACGATAGTAACGTTGACCGTGCCGGATAAATACTATGATAGCTTTGCCGAACAGTTCCCCTCGATGAAAAGGGAAGTCAAATGCAGGCTGGTTAAGATAGCACTGGAGAATGGAGAGGAGGAAATATTGGGCACCTCGTTATTAGATACCGTAAAATACAAGCTGCCGGAACTCGGTGAACTGTATCAGATCCGCTGGGGTGCGGAGGAAGGTTACAAGATGTACAAGGCCCGGGTGCAGGTGGAAGCCTTCAGCGGCAAGACCGCTACCGCCGTTAAGCAGGATATTTATGCCAAGGTGATGATGATGACCTTATGTGCAGCACTGGCGTTCCCTATAGAGGAAAAAGTCATTGCAGAAAGCACTGCAGATAAACAGAAAGGCAAGATCAGGCACCGTAAAAAGATCAACCGCACCTTTGCTTATTGGTCGACCAAATGTATCCTCATCGGCATGTTCATTAAAAGGACCATCAGATTAGCACTTGCTGTCTTCGACAAACAGGTGGCCGCTAACACAGAAATCGTTCGACCTGGCAGGCATGAAAACCGAAAGCGACGACCGCCAAGACTGTATCATATGAATTACAAAGACGTGTGAAACCCTTAAGTCAATGACATTAGTGTTTTAACGGTATTTGGGACGGGAAGAAAAATTAAGCGCGACTTTTGAGCAAAGTAGAAACGACTTTACAGCAAAGTTGGCCGGTCAGCCTCGGGGTAAATTTGCATAAAAAAGATATGAAGCCAACTGTGCTGGTTACCGGTGGATCGGGTTTTATCGCGAGTTATTGCATGATTGCGTTGTTGAACAAGGGATATGCTGTCCGCGCAAGTTTGAGGTCGCTCGGCCGGGTCGCTGAAGTAAAACAAATGCTGACCGTCGGGGGTATCCGAAATTTTGACGGTCTGAGTTTTGTCGAGGCGGACCTTTCGAAAGAGAGGGGATGGGCGGCGGCCGTAAGCGGTTGCGACTATATTATCCATCCTGCCTCGCCGACGCCGAATCCTGCGGCCAGACACGAGGACGAGTTCGTTGTGCCGGCGGTCAACGGGGTATTGTTTGTGTTGCGCGCGGCGAAGGCGGCGGGGGTGAAACGGGTGGTGCTAACATCAGCTTTTGGCGCGGTGGGGATGGGGACGAATAAAAAAGGGCCCTACACGGAGGAGGACTGGTCTGACCTGTCGCAGGATCTGCCTGCCTATCAGAAATCGAAGACGCTGTCGGAAAAGGCGGCCTGGGAGTATGTCGGGGGAGAAGGGAAGGGGCTCGAACTTGCCGTGGTCAACCCGGTGGCGGTGCTGGGACCGGTATTGGGTGCGGACTACTCGCATTCCATACAGATGATCCACCGGTCGCTGGATGGAACGATGAAAGCGGTACCAAAGATACGGTTTGCGTATGTGGATGTGCGGGACGTCGCCGACTTGCACCTCAGGGCGATGGAGCTGCCGGCCGCCAATGGGGAGCGGTTCCTGGCGACGACCGACGGGGCTCTGTCGATGCTGGACATTGCGAACATACTGCGCGACGGTCTCGGCGCTAGGGCGGCGAAGGTGCCCAAAAGGAAATGCCCAGCTGGCTGATCCGGGTCATTGCCCTTTTCAATCCGAGGGTCAGGCTTGTTGTGCCGCATCTCGGCATGGAGAAGGAAGCCAGCCCCGAAAAGGCGATCCGGATGCTCGGCTGGCAGCCCCGGAGTGGTAAAGAAGCCGTTTTGGCCAGCGGTCGGAGTCTGGTTGATCTTGGATTGGCTTAATTTTGTAGATCAAGCGATATTCATGGACAGTATGCCATCAGGCGGTACGACTAAGGGGAGGGTCTTCGTCAGCTGCAAGCGCGAGAAGCACTATAGCCGCGAGCTGGTGCTGGATCAGCATGCGCTGGTCTATGTATTCGCGGGGACGCTAGGGATCGCCTACGGGGATCAGTCTGCTGTTTTCGGGCCGGGCGCCGCGGTGATCATTCCGCGCAATCAGCTGGGGAGGTTGGTGAAATTGCCTGCCGACGGGGAGGCTTTCCGTTCTGTTTCGCTGTTGTTCCCGGCTGACCTGTTGCAGCGGTTTTATGGATCGAGACCGTTGAACCCCGCGGAGACCAGGTGGGACGGTGTACTGGAAGTGAACAGACATCCGCTGGTGGAAGGTTTCTTTCGGTCGCTGACGCCCTATTTTAGTCTGCAGGACGAACTGCCGCCAGACCTTGCAGAGATCAAGATCAGCGAGTGTCTTACTGTGCTGGATCGGTTCGATCCGCGCATCAGACGAATACTGGCGGCGCTGGACGAGCCGGGAAAGGCCGATCTCGCGGGATTTATGGAACGCAATTTTATGTTCAACCTGCCGCTGGAAAAATTTAGTTATCTGACTGGAAGGAGTCTGACTACGTTCAAGAAGGATTTTAAGGCTGTGTTTCATACGACGCCGGGTCGCTGGCTGACAAAAAAGCGGCTGGAGAGGGCTTACTATCAGATTGCCGTTCAAAAGCAAAAGCCTGTCGACGTGTATATCGACGCCGGTTTCGAGAACCTGGCGCATTTTTCGGTTGCGTTTAAGCGGGAGTTTGGCTATAACGCTTCGCAGGTGGTTCCGAACCAGGTCATCCCATAAATTGGTCGATCGCCTGGGCGAGTTCGACGGGATTTTCTTCGGGAACAAAATGGCCGCTGCGCGATATCAGGGCTGTGGACAGGTTGCACACGCCGTTCTTCCTGAGACCGGCTGCGTAGTCTTCGATCCTTCCGGTATCTTTTTCTCCCCGAATATATAATAGAGGAATCGTTGCAGGCGGGAGGCCGTTGTTGTCCCGTTCGTCCTGAGGGAAGGCCCTGTACCAGTTGAAGGCGACGGTCAGGGATCCGGGTTGGTTGTAGGCCTTCACGTAGTGATCACGGCTGGACTCTACGATGGCGTTCTTATTGTAGCAGAGCGTGTCGAAGAAATAGTCGAAGAGCGGTCTTGTCCGGCCGGTAGCCAGTGTTTCGGGAAGATGGGGAATGGAATAGAAGGCAAAATGCCAGATATAGGGATTCCTTTTTACTTCCTCCCATGGATCGACGCCGGGAATCGCGGTGCCGATCACTACTGCCCTGGTAATGTGACGTGGGAAATGACGCAGGACGGAGTAGGCGATCATTCCTCCGACGTCGTGGCCCACGATGGTAACCGGCGCCAGTTGCAGCTGTTCCAGCAGGGAATCGATCAATGCGGCGAGTGATGTTTTGTCACCGGGAACGTCTCCCCGGGATAGTCCGATCCCGGGCAGGTCGATGGCCATGACGTGGTATTTTTCTTTAAGGCGAAGCATGGTGTCTGTAAATGCGATCCACGATTCCGGATAGCCGTGGAGGAAGAGGATTGGAGGGGTGCCGGGCTGGCCGCCTTCGACGAGGTGGATGTCCGTGTTGTTCAATGCGATCTGCCGGTGGTGAAAGGTGTCCGTCATATAAAAATGGCTGCAATTTTCAGACCACTGGGAGTGAAAGAGGGCCGTTGGGAAGGGGTGTTTGTCTGTGGCGTGAAGCGAGCAGGAGCATATTCCCGGGGAGGAGCCGGCGACGGGGCGGTTGGTGAATGCGAATATTACGGCGATCGGGAGTTGGCTGCATCAGAAGGGATATACGGTGGAGTTGTGTGGCTGCGACCAATCCTAATGGTCTCCATTAAATGGATTAATTTCGCGGCCATGGCAACCGTATTAAATAGTATATCCGAAGCTCTGGAAGACGTTCGTCAGGGTAAGCTGCTGATCATCGTGGACGATGACGACCGGGAAAATGAGGGGGATTTTATGGTGGCGGCGAGGTTTGCGACCCCGGAGGTGATCAATTTCATGGCGACGCATGGGCGGGGGCTGATCTGTGTGCCGTTGACCGAGGCCCGGTGCGACGAGCTTCAGCTGGAGCTGATGGTGGGGACGAATACGGCAACGCACGAGACGAATTTTACCGTTAGTGTCGATTTGATCGGGAAGGGCTGTACGACGGGTATTTCGGCGGCAGACCGGTCGAAGACGGTGCAGGCGCTGATCGATCCAGCGACGACGGCCGCCGACCTGGGGAGGCCGGGGCATATTTTTCCGCTGCGGTCGAAGGCGGGAGGGGTGTTGCGGCGGGCCGGGCATACCGAGGCGGCGACAGATATGGCTGTCATGGCCGGGCTGGAGCCTGCGGGCGTGATCGTGGAGATCATGAAGGAGGACGGGGAGATGGCGCGGTTGCCGGATTTACTGCGGATTGCGTCCGACCTGGGGCTGAAGGTCATTTCCATCAAGGAACTCATCGAATACAGGATCCGCAATGAATCGCTGGTGACAAAGGATGTGACGGTGAATATGCCCACTAAATGGGGTGGGTTTAAGCTGACGACGTTCACGCAGCCGGACAACGGGGCGCAGCATGTGGCGCTGATCAAGGGTGAGTGGGCGGAGGGCGAGCCGGTATTGGTGCGGGTGCATCGGGCCTGCGGCGCCGGGGATATTTTTGGTTCGTCGCTGTGCAATTGTCACGAATTGCTGCACCGGTCGATGGAGATCATCGAGAAAGAAGGTCGCGGCGTGGTGGTGTATATGTTTGCCGCCGAACCGAGGTTGATGTATGGGTGCAGCAAGCAGCTGATGGATCAAAGAGATTACGGTATCGGGGCGCAGATCCTGCGGATGCTGGGGATCACGCAGATGCGGCTGCTGACGGATAATCCGAAGAAGCGGGTGGGGTTGAGCGGGTTTGGGATCGAGGTGGTGGGGGTGGAGCCTATTGAGAAGAGGTAGGAGTTGGGTGAGTTGGGTTTACTTTGAACCGCAATATGCGGGATCTGTCAAAAAGGACGTCTAAATAATAGATAGAGTCGTCCGGCAGGACGTATTCGAATGTATAGAGGGCGCCGGAGCGGTTGAATTTTATGTATTGTTGTTTTTTTAGGGCCAGGGTATCGAGTTTTTTCGTGCGTCGCCTTTTCGGAAGGCTTTCGTCCTCTACCCAGATGTCCGGATTTCGAAAGAAATTGGAGTTGATCTGCAGCGTGTCGGAGATGAGGCCGCATTCTATTTTAAAATGAAGAGTATCGCCTTTTTTTGCATTGATAACGCCGGATGCGGGGGAAATGAGTTTGGTGTCATTTAATACTTCCGGTTTGTAATAAGGGTTGGAAGAAAAGTCTTCTTTCGAGTAGTGGGGTATCAATACCCATATGCTGTCTTTGGGGAAATGGTCTCTGGCAAAATCTTCCGGGGTTGTCAGCCAGTAATAATTGTTAAAATGCCTTGCAAACTTTTCCAGTCGCCCATCCTCCTCTTTGGCGCAGCCGCCTGCGGCCCAGGTGGCGTCGAGCAAATGATATGTACTGTCGATCCAGAGGGCATTCCATGCATGGTTGAGGGAACCCGGGGTGCCGACCTGATAGTATTCCGTTCTTGTATACCCGGGCACGAATTCGGCCCTCAGTCCGGCAATATCGCACATTCTTTTGAACAGCATAGCATAGCCCTGGCAGATCGCTTTCTTCTTTCTTAGGACCCTGTCGATATATCTTGTCTCCCATGCCTGCATTTTGGCAGTGCAATCTTCGTCGTTGCGGCACTTTAGGGATTTGCGCTCTTTTCCTTTCAGTTCGTGTCTATTGTAGTCCCTGCGGTCGTATACGATATTGTCCGTGATCCACTTAAAGATCGCTCTTGCTTTCAATAGCTGTTGGGGGTAGGGGTCGGTCAGATCTTTGGTCAGGGCGGTGAGGTCATTCCGGTATTTAACCGTCGTTACAAAACTGTCTACAGATAAAAGGTCGACCGCCGGCTCCTCGGGCAAAGACTATATTAGGGAAAAAGGTAAAGTATAGCAGGAGCAGGGAGTTGGGTTTAGGCATGTACAAAGCTAAGGGTAAAAATAATTAGGGTATTGTTAACCTTTAGATTCGGAAGGAGTATTTGGGACGAACACGGCTGACAACTACACCTCTTATTATAGTAAGGTCCCGTCCACCTCCATAACGATCACCTCCTGGGACAAGACCGCGGGAAAGATAGCTGGCAGTTTTTCGGGTAAGATAGCTTCGTTGACGGCTGGTGACAGTATTGCCGTTACCAATGGAACGTTTGATACGAAATATAAGACCTATCCGTAGAGGGATTAAAAAAGGGCCAGGGAGGGGTAAAAAATTGCTAGCCTTATTCGGACCGTTTGGATATATTTAGACATGAAAATTCGATCGGTCAGAACCAAATTGTACCAGTGGCAGGGGCCCGTGAAGACAAGTGACACTATTTTCGCGACGCCACTGAGCGCTTTGCCATTTCAGAGTGACGCGCAGGCCCCCTTCCGATTTTTTAGCTGGTTGGTTGTAGAAGTAGAGACGGACGGAGGTCATGTTGGATATGGCAATGCCGGCCTTTGTCCTGACGTTACGCAGCAAATTGTCGACACCAAGCTCGCTTCGCTGCTATTGGGCGAAAATCCCCTGAATACCGAGTATCTCTTCGAAAAAATGTACAGGTCCACCGTTGCCTATGGAAGGAAGGGTGCCGTACTGGCCGCTATCAGCGCCATCGATATTGCCTTATGGGATATCAAGGGGTTGGTGATGAACCAGCCCGTGTTCGTGCTGCTTGGTGGAAGGACCAAACCCTGCATCCCCACCTATTACAGCCGGTTGTATACGAGGGACCTGGACTCCCTGCAGCAGGAAGCGGCGCAATTCAAGAAAGAGGGTTTTACGGGAATGAAAATGAGGTGCGGCTACCCGATGACGGAAGGGATGAAGGGTTTGAAGAAGAACGTCGAAATGGTACGGGTTGTACGGGAGACGGTGGGCGACGACGTCGATATCATGCTCGAGGCCTATATGGGGTTCAATTTTTCCTATGCCAGGCAGCTGCTGAAGGCGATGGAGCCTTATAATCTCCGGTGGGCGGAGGAGTTGCTGCTGCCCGATGAGATCCACAACTTCGCCAGACTGAAACAGGGCACGTCGATCCCGCTGTCGGGCGGGGAACATGAATATACCCGGTATGGTTTTCACGATCTGCTGCAGGCAAAGGCGCTGGATATTTTTCAATTCGATACGAACAGAGTGGGCGGCTTTACCGAAGCCCAGAAGATCTGCAATATGGCGCTGGTACACGGTGTCGAAGTGATCCCCCATGGCGGCCAGATGCATAACCTCCACGTGGTCATGAGTTCATTCGCCTGTCCGATGGCTGAATATTTCCCGCAGACCGAAATAGAGGTGGGGAACGAAATGTTCTGGTACATCTTCAACGGGGAGGCAATTGCCGTGGAGGGCCAGCTGCAACTGGATGACAAATTACCGGGCATGGGGCTGACGCTGAAGCAGGACTATCTTGACCAATTCAATATTGTGACGCATGAGCACTAAAATACTGGATCTGTTCAGGCTGAATGGTCAGGCGGCCCTGGTCATTGGGGGAAACCGCGGACTGGGCCTGACGATGGCTAAAGCGCTTGCCGAGGCAGGGGCGTCTATTTCTATCGCCGCGCGCGATCCGGAGGTGAGTTCGCGGGCTTGCAGTGAGCTCGCTGAGGAATCCGGCGTGGACTGTATCCCCTTATACTGTGACGTTACCGATGAACAGAGTGTAAAAGATGCCGTTCGGGCGACCGTTGACCGGTTTGGAAAGATCGATATACTGATCAATTCTGCCGGTATCAATATCCGGGGCGCCATCGAAGGACTTTCCCTGGATGATTTCAATAAAGTACAGCAGGTAAATGTTACCGGTAGCTGGCTGGCTTGCCGCGAAGTCGTTCCTGTCATGAAGAAAAATGGTTATGGGAGGATCATCAATATCGGGTCGATGCTTTCTGTTACGGCCATTCCCGAAAGAACGCCGTATGCGACCAGTAAGGGGGCTATTCTGCAGCTGACGAGGTCTCTGGCGATGGAGCTGGCGAAGAGCGGAATTACCGTAAATGCGCTGATGCCCGGTCCATTTGCGACCGAACTCAATTTGCCATTGTTGAACGATCCTGAAAAATACAAGGCATTTATCTCGAAGGTGCCAATGGGTCGCTGGGGCGATCTGCACGAGATTGCGGGGATCGCGTTGTATCTGGCGAGTCCGGCATCGAGTTATATGACGGGGAGCTGTATATCGATTGATGGCGGCTGGGTAGCTGTATAAATTAAATTGACATCCATATGATACGATTGGTACAAATTAGTCATTCGACGGCCGGAAGGAAAGTCGCGCTGGTAAAAGAGCCGGCATTGGTCTTTCTGGAGGGGTTGAGTTCTGTATATGAGCTTGCGGTAAAGGCGTTGAATATGAAAAGAAGTATTCGGGAGGTCATTGAAATGCATTTGGGTAAGGACGAGCTCGATTATGATCTGGTGTATAATGGCCGAACCGAATGGAGGATGCTTCCGTCGTTCGATTGCCCGGATAATCCATCCAATTGTCTGGTATCAGGAACGGGGCTGACGCATAAGAACAGCGCGCTCAACAGGCAGGGTGATGCATCAGGCGGGGAAGGAAACGCTTACGGATAGCATGCGAATCTATCAAGTGGGGGATCGAGGGGGGGCGACCTGCGGAAGGAGCGGTTGGCGTGCAGCCGGAATGGTTTTATAAGGGCAATGGGAATGTGCTGAGGGCGCACGGCGAGGCATTGTCCGTCCCTGTCCATGGCGACGACGGGGGGAAGAGCCGGAGGTGGCGGGTGTATATATCGTCGATGCTTCCGGGCAGCCTTTTCGGATCGGTTTTACTCCAGCGAATGAATTCTCGGATCACGTGATGGAAAAGAAGAATTATCTCTATCTGGCTCCGTCCAAATTGCGCAATTGTTCGATCGGTCCCGAGCTGTTGATCGATATTGATTTTACGGATATAGAGGGAACGGTTAGTGTTCTTCGCCGCGGGAAAGAGCTTTGGTCCTCGCCGGTACATACGGGTGAGAACAATATGGCGCATTCGCTTGCCAATCTCGAGCATCATCATTTTAAGTATAGGGAGCACCGTCTGCCTTTACAGGCGCATGTTCATTTTTTTGGGGCGGACGCTTTTAGTTACGGAGCGGGCGTCTCGTTGTCGGATGGTGATGAGATGAAGGTTGAATGGAAGGGGATGGGGCGGGCGCTGGTCAATCCGATCGTTGCGGAGAAGGGTGAGGAAATATTGATAAAAGTGAAAGCGGTACTATGAAATGGGTGATGATCACCCTTGCTTTTTGGCGACGACGCTGAACTATGTTCACCGCCTGTCCTTCAATTATCTGAGTGCGGACGGGGAATTGAGGAAGCTGATCCCTGATGATGCGTTCGGGTATATCGGAGCGGCGTTTTTTATAGCCTATATGTTGTCCAATTCGTTGTCCGGATTGGTGATCGACCGGCTGGGGACGCGACTGGGGTATGGTCTGTGTATGTTCTTTTGGACGACAGCGGGTCTTTTTCATGCGTTTAGGCTACGCCGTTTCAGTTTGGTATTTGCCGGTTCTTTCTGGGTATCGGAGAAGCCGGTAACTGGCCGGCGGCGCTAAAGCTGACGAGCGAATGGTTCAGGCCGCATGAGCGCTCGACTGCGTCGGGGATATTTAATAGCGGCGCGGCGCTGGGGGCAGTCGTTGTTCCGCCGATGATCGCTCTTCTCGCCGCCAGTTACGGGTGGCGGTCTTCCTTTATCATACTTGCTGCACTGGGATATTTGTGGGTGGTTGTATTTTGGTTCATTTATTATACACCTCGTCAGACGGGTGGTGACAAGGGGAGGGTTTTGTCTGCCGGCGCGTTGTTGAAGAATAAGTATGTTTCGGGATTGCTGTTCGCTAAAGTTTTTATCGAGCCGGTCTGGTATTTTGTTACGTTTTGGATCGCCCGTTATTTGGCTGACGTACACCACTGGAAGTTGAAGGAGATCGGCTGGTATGCGATGATACCGTTCATCATGGCCGACATCGGAAATATCGCCGGGGGTATTTTACCCAGGTGATGATCAAAAGGGGAGTTGTTGTTTCAAGGGCGAGGAGGATCTCGCTGGTAATTGCCGGCGCGCTGATGGTGATGCCGCTGGTGCTTGGGCCGTGGGTGATCGGCAGTCCAATGTCTGCGCTGATCGTTTTTGGGCTGGCGGGGTTTGGCTATACGTCGTATACAGCCAATTCGCTGGCGTTGACGGCTGATGTGGTTCCTCCCTCTTCCTGCGCGTCCGCTTGGGGACTGGCCTGTATCGGCAATGGTATCGGGGGCGCCATTTTCCAGTCCTTGTCGGGTGTGGTTTTGAAGAAGGTATCGGCCGTGTCGGGTTATGCCGTTGCGTACAATGTATTGTTTTTGGGTTTTGGCGGATCGGTGTTGATAGGAATGATCATTTTATTATTTTTCGCCGGGCCTTTCTCCCGGTGCAAATCGCTGTTCGACCATGCCGGTGTAGGCGAACCGGAGGCTGCTCTTTAGGCGCCGTTTTATAGTCGGGGTGGTGAAGGCGTGGTCGACGGCTGCGAGGTTGGCGTTCAGGAAATCCTCTTTTTTCCAGTGGAATTGGGTAATCAGCCTTGTGTATTCGTGGCTGAGCGTTGTGTTGGATATCGTGCGGCAGTCCGTATTGATGTTCAGCGGGACTTTAGCCTTGTGGAGGCGATCGACGGGGTGGTGCGTTAGGTCGGGGTACATATTTGTTTGCAGGTTGCTGGTAGGGCAGACTTCGAGCAGGATATTTTGTTCGCGAAGATGGCGGAGAAGGGTGCTGTCCTCGCTGCTTCTGACGCCATGGCCTATGCGGGTAGGGTGGAAATTGTTCAGCGTTTCCCAGACGCTGTTTGGCCCGGCGGCTTCGCCGGCGTGTGCGGTGCAGGGGATGTTGTGGGTTTGAGCGTATTGGAATGCGGCGACGTGATTGGTTATGGGATATCCCGCTTCGTCGCCGGCGATGTCGAAGCCGACGATATGACTGTTTTTGCCGCGGAATTTTTCGACGAGTTTTACGGTTGTCATGCTTTGTTCGCTGGTAAAAGCTGGCGGAGGGTGCAGAGGATCACGCCGGCCTGGATGCCCGTTCTTCTTGTGCCCTCGGCTACGGCGCTGTCGACGGCGGCGACGACCTGTTCGGCGGTGAGGCCTTTATTGAGGTGTTTTAGCGGGGCGAAGCGCATTTCGGCGTAGATGACGTGGTCTTTTTTCAGCTGGTTGAAGAGGTCCAGGGTGACGAGGCGGAGGGCTTTTTGGGTTTGCATGAGGTCGACGGAGCGGTCCGCGCGGGTGATGTAGTCAGCGAGGTTGGTGCAGACCGGGGGAGCGATGAACTGGTGGTTGTATTCTTCGGGTGTGATCTTCGGGTCGAGTTGGTGGACGACGGTGTAGCTGAGGGAGCAGTCGAGGTGGAGGTGGAGTTCGACTTTTGGCCGGTGGAGGTTTGGGCCTGGGTTTTTGCTGCCAGGGTGAGGAGGAGAAGGTGGAGGATGATTTTTGGTGTCATGCGTAAAATTAATTTGCCGATTGGGTTTATTTGGGACATTTGTCCCGGTATGATCAGGAAGAATTTGACTATTCTGGGGATAATCGACGGACTGGCGGCGGCCGGGCAGGCCGGTATATTGATGCGGAAATTTCCGAAGGGGCATTTGCTGATCGGTCAGGGGAGTGACGTGGCCAGCGTTTACTTTATCCGGTCGGGGATTGTCAAGTGTTCGTTTGCGGAGGAGGGTGACAAGGAATATATCCTCGAGTTTTTGGGTGAGGGGCAGATCCTCGGAGAGATCGAGGCGATATCGGGGGGCGCGGCTATTTCGGGCGTGATGGCGATCACCGAACTGTCGGTGTATATGTTAGACAAGCTGAGTTTTTTGCATTTGCTGCGTCGCGATGAGGGTTTGAACCAGGCTGTCCTCGAGCTGATGGCCATACGGCTGGCGGACACGGCGCAGCGGTCGGCGAGACAGCAGTTGAATCCGCTGGAGCGTAGTCTGGCGCAGCTGACGGAGGCGCTGGAGCACGAGCAGCTGCCCTGTACCAAGCAGGAGCTGGCCGACTATCTGGGTGTTACGGTGAGAAGTCTGAACAGGGTACTTAAATCTTAAAATGGCGGATGAGCGCCTTTGCCACTTCCTGCGGGGCTTCGCGTGGGGGAAATGTCCAATGTCTTTAAGGGTTAGCAGTTCGAAGCTGCCGGTGAAGCTGTGGTCCATTTCTTCGAAGGAGGAGGGGGGATCGCAGGTGTCGGATTCGCCGCTGATAACGAGGATGGGTGTCCTTAGCTGGGCGATGGCGCCGAGGCGGTGCTGCAATTCGTCGTAGCGGTGGTCTAAGGGTTCGGGCAGAAAGCGGCTGCGGTAGCCGTGTAGTGTAATAGCCGCCCAGTCGGGGTTGGCAAAGCTGGCGGCGGTCTTTTCGAATTCTTCTTCCTGATACCAGCCTTCGGGGCTCCAGGTATCCCATTGTATCTTCGCAAAACCGACCGGGTCTCTTTTTATAGCGGCGGCGCCGCCGTCGGTACACATGAACCACTGGTACCAGAACAGCCTTGCCTGGGGGAAGGAGGGTATGGGGAATTCGGCTCGTGGCTGGAAGGCCAGGGCCATGGTCGCGATCCTGGCGATCCTCGAGGGAAATAGCGCGGCGAAGCTGGTAGGCGGCGCGGGCGCCCCAGTCGTGGCCTGCTACCGAAAAGGTTTTTATATTTAGGGCGTCGGCGAGGTCGATGGTGTCCTGGGCGAGTGCGACCCCGCGGCCGTCGCGTATGGTCTCTTTTGCCAGAAATCGGGTGGGGCCGAAGCCGCGCAGATACGGTATGATGGTCCGGAAGCCTGCCGCGTTGAGGGCGGGGGCGATCTGGCCCCAAGCCCGGATGTCGTCGGGCCAGCCGTGTAAAAGGAAGACGGGCGGCCCGTTGCGGGGGCCTTCGTCCAGAAAAGATATTTCGAGGAGGGATGTTTTTATGGCGAGCATTGCAAACGCGGTTCAATATTCGTGCCGGGCGTATTGCGGGATTTGGGTGGCACGGCGTTTTTGGCTTCGAAATCGATGACTACTATGAATAAGAAATTGTTTGAGGAGGGGTTTAGGTTAGAGAAGGCCGGGAAGCTGGAAGATGCGGCGACGGCTTATCAGCGGCTGGTGGATGCCGATCCGGGGGACCAGGAGGCAGTTGGGCGGTTGTTGCTGGTATATCGCCGGCTGAAGGATTATCGAAGAGAGCTGAAGGTGATCCAGGCGGCGCTGGGGGCTGTGGAGGAGAGGGATAAAGCGGCCCGGGAGAAGTGGTTGAAGGCGCATCCGGGTGCGGCGAAGCTGGGGAAGAAAGTGTTGAAGACGTTGGGAGGGGAGAGTATGACGGCGTATGGGAACGACCCGCTGGTGGAGAAATTGTTGAAGAGGATGATGGTATTGGAAAAGAAGACGGGGAAGAAGGTTCGGGGAGTGAAGAAGGTAGTTGTTCCGGTTCCGAAAAAGGTAGTTGTTCCGGTTCCGAAAAAGGTAGTGGTTGCGGAGAAGAAGGCGGCTCCGGTTCCGAAGAAGGGGTTGACTCCGAAGAAGGGGTTGACTCCGAAGAAGGTGTTGATTCCGAAGAAGGAGCTGGTGAAGAAGAAGGAAGTGGTGGGTCCGGTTCCGAAGGAGACTGCGGCGCAGTTGTCGTTGTTTGTGGTTTCGTTGCGCTATCTGGCGCCGTTAGAGAAGATCGACGCTTCGATGAAGAAGCATGTAGCTTTTTTGGATAAACATTTTGCCGCGGGGGAGTTTTTGGTATCGGGCAGGCAGGTACCCAGGACAGGGGGTATTATCATCGCGCGGGGGAAGGACAGGGGTGCGGTGGAACGGATGATGAAGCAGGACCCATTTGTGAAGGGTAAACTGGCGAGCGTGGATATTGTGGAGTTTGTGGGCAGTAAGGTGGCTAAGGGGCTGGAAGGATGGATAAGAGGGAAAAAGAGTATCTTGCGGCACCCCTAAATGGTCTACATGAAGAAACTTGTTTTTCCTCTGCTGTTTGTGCTATTTACCACCACACTGCAGGCTCAGTCAAAAGTTTTCAGAGAGGTCGGCGAAGATATTGCGACCCAGTTCAAACCCATTACCCAGGACAATGAGCTCGTCGGATATCTGGCGTTTACGCGGCTGGAAAAGGCCGATGCGGACTCGTTCAACTATCGGGTGACGATCATGGATGAGAATCTCAATGATATAGGGACCGTCAATTTCCGGGAGGAGAACCTCGAGCTCGAGACTGTAGCATTCGAACAGAATGTGCTTTGTCTGGGATATATCCAGACCGCTTTGTCGGGTACCCAAAAGATAAGGACGATGCGGGGTTACAAAAAGGTAGAGGACGCGGCGGCGGCCAGCCATTTGCTGATACAGTTCATCAGCCTTAACGGAAAGGTCATCAACAGCTTCTACCAGGAAGCGGCCTTGTCGACCGCGGCGATCCCCAACAGGAACCCTTATGCGACCGCGGTTAAGGTGGTGAATCTCCTTAGATACGGGATGCAGATAAGGAATGTCCCTAAGGTCGGCTTCTGTCTGTTCTTCGGGGATGGATTCAAGCAGGACCTGATCCTGTTCGATATGAAGGGCGCCGTGATCCGCAAGCTCCCGGTGCCCGAGCTCGCCGACCGGTATTACCTGCACGCTTCGGCTACCTATGTTTATCTTATGGAGAAAAAGGACGTGCGCGTTCCGGAAGGCGGGTACAAGCTGTGTGTCTATTCTCCCCAGGATCTCGGTTCGGTGATCGATTTCGATCTCAGGGATTCAAAAGACAACTGGCTAAAAGTATTGAATTTCGACAATGACCCCGTGACGGGGGATGCGTTTGTGGCGGGCTGCATTATCAGTCCGGCCATGGAGAAGCAGTCTGGTACCGCATTCGACTATTCCAACGGTCCTTATATCGGCCTGTTCACGATCGATCTTGGCGGGCCGGGCAGGGATATGAAAGCAAACTGCAGCTATTGGGATGACGGGAAATTTCCCGGACTTTCGGCGGATGGGCTTTTTACAGACAAGGAGTTCTATGTCAAATACGCCACTGCGGCAAAAGATTTTAACGGCAATACGATCTTTGCCGGAACGGCGCTGTCGCTGGTGGGAAGCGCCAAATTCAAACTGTCGGACGGCGTTTTTGTGCGGCAGGAGGCTTCGGGCAGGATCGTGCTTGACAACAATGTGCCCTGTGACGATTCAAAGAGTTTTGGTCCGACGGGGGTGCTGAACGATCTGGACAAGAAAGACTTTTATAAAGTCGTCAACCAGGATACCAGGAGCAACTATATGATCATCGACGATGCGGACAATATCTATGTCTATAACGTAAACAGCAAAAAGGTCATGAGGACGATCCCGCATAAAGACGGCAGTGTCAAGACCGATGTTTATCCCGGAAAAGAAGGCCATATCGTCGTGGCGGAGTACCACCGGAAAGAGAAGTATACGCGTTTTTCGATCGAGGCGCCGTAGCCGGGTTCGGCAAAGATTTTTGCTTTCGGGCGAAGATTTTATGGAGTTGGTCGAAATTTTTTGCTCGTTTTTGGGGCTCGGCTTTGTCGATTTGTTGCCGGCTGATATCTGTCGCGTGGGCGGTGGTGAATGCGCGGGCCAACTGGGTGGCGACCTGGCCGTTGGCGGTACCGCAGTCCCAGGCGCTGCCGGTGGAGGGGACTAGCGACAGGAGATAGTCATAAAGTTCTCCGGGATAGGTTGGGCGGAATTTCGCGTACTGGTCCGACCGGTTGGAGAAGTTGTCTTTCATGTGATTAAAGATATCGAATTCTGGTGGTGATCGGGGACGGAGATTCTGTAAATTTGAGGCATGGCGGCAAAGATATTGATCATCGAAGACGAAGAACGCGTGGGTTCCCTGATCCGGAAGGGGCTGGAGGAGATGGGTTTTTCGGCGACGGTTGCGGGGGAGGGAAGGATGGGGCTGCTGCTGGCGGTGAGTGAGGCCTTCGATCTGATAATTACGGATATTTTGTTGCCGGACATGAGCGGCATCGATGTTTGTAAGCAGATCCGGCAGGGGTTGCCCGACCTGCCTGTCATTATGCTGACGGCGCTGGGCACGACGGATGACAAGGTTGAGGGGTTTGACGCGGGGGCGAACGATTATCTTGTGAAGCCCTTCGATATCAGGGAGCTGTATGTGCGGATCCGGGAGTTGCTGAAGCGGGTGCCGCCGGGCGGGGCCGCGAGGAAGATGATATTGAGGGCGGGGGATCTGGAGATGAATTTGAAGACGGGAATCGTTCTCCGCAATAATAAGGAGATCAATCTTACTCGCAAGGAGTTCAGGTTGCTCGAATATATGATGACCAATCAGGGGCGGGTATTGTCGAGGGCGGAGATAGCGGAAAAAGTTTGGGAGACGTCATTCGACACCGGTACGAATTTCATCGATGTATACATCAATTACCTCCGGAAGAAGATCGACAAGGATCAGGAAATTAAGCTGATCCAGACCAGGCCGGGAATAGGGTTCATCTTTAAAGAACAGCCGTGAAGATAAGACTCAAGCTCACCCTGCTGTTTGCCGGACTGTTCGCCGCGCTGCTGCTTGTTTTTTCGCTGGTGATCTATTTCTCTAATGCTAGCCAGCGGGAAGAGGAATATTTCAAGCGGCTGCGGCAGCTGGCTATTACCAAGACGAATTTATTACTGGAAGCAAAAGTTCAGCCTGCCGTGCTGCAGGTGATCTATGAGAACTCCCTGAATACGCTGCCCCGGAAGAAGTGGCTGTCTTTGACACGGCCTTTAACCTGCTGTACCACGACGCGGGGAAGATCGATAAGGTAAAGGAGACTCGGGGGATGATCGACAGTATCATCGCGCTGAAGGAAATCCATTTCTATGTAGACGATCTGCAGGCTATCGGTTTTGTATACCCTTTTGGGGGGAAGATCTATGCGATCACGGCGGCGGCTAAGGACGATGCCGGTCTCAGTAAGCTGCGTCACCTCCGCAATAACCTCGTCATCGGGTTTGCGGCGGCTATCCTGCTGACGCTGCTGGCGGGGATCCTGTTTTCGAGAAAGGCCCTCGGCTCCTGTCTCAAAGATGGTGGAAAAGGTAGGGGCAATCTCGGCGAACCGGCTCGACCTGCGGATCGATACGGGTAAGAGCAGGGACGAGATAGCCGAGCTGGCGGCGACCTTCAACCAAATGCTTGGCCGGCTGGAGAGTTCCTTCGAGGCGCAGAAACAATTCGTTTCAAATATATCCCACGAGCTTCGGACGCCGCTGGCCGCGATCATTGCCGAGCTGGAGATATCGGCCTTTAAGGGGCGGACGGTCGATGAGTACCGGGAGACCATCCGGCTGATCCTGCAGGATGCGCAGCGGTTGTCCAGGCTATCGAACGACCTGCTCGACCTTGCAAAGGCGAGTTACGACCAGTCAAGCATCCATTTCAGACCTGTTCGCCCCGATGAGGTATTGCTGGACGCACGGCAGAGTATACTAAGAATGAATGCGGTATATGGAGTAGACATCCGATTTGAGGCAGAGGCGGAGGATGGGGAGGGCATCGTTGTCCGGGGAAATGAATACCTGCTGAAGGTCGCGTTTATGAATCTGATGGAGAACGCCTGCAAGTTCTCCGATGATCACCGGTGTATGGTCACGATCCGTAGCGGCGACCGAAAGACTGTGCTGCGGTTTGCGGATGATGGCATCGGGATCCCGGAGGCGGACGTCGACTATGTCTTTACACCGTTCTTTAGGGGGCAGAATAAGAGGCATGCACCGGGGAATGGGATTGGACTGTCGCTGACGCAGAAGATCGTGGCCCTGCATCAGGGGAAGATCGTTGTGGAGTCGCGGGCTGGTGAGGGAACGACCTTTACTGTGGAGTTGCCGCAGGGTTAAGCCAGTTTTTGCACAGAATGTTCTAATTTTTTTCTAAGGAATTTATAATCGGCCTCTAACGGGGGCGGGGGCGGGGTCTGTCTAATTTTGCGGCCATGACAAGGATGTTCTTTTACTACCTGGTTTTGGTCTGTTTTTTATCAATCCGGGTTCAGGCGCAGGAAAATTACGAAATACAGGTATACGGTTCTCAAACGGTGGCAAAGGGTAATACGATGGTGGAGCTGCATAGCAACTACACGTTCGACGGGCAGCGCTACGGCGAGAACGGCGTTTTGCCGACGCGCCATGTATTACATGAGACTATCGAGATCACGCATGGCTGGACGCCGTGGTTCGAGACCGGCTTTTATTTTTTCAACGAGCTTGGCAACGACCACCGCACCTCTTACGTAGGTAGTCATATCCGTCCGCGGGTGATGGTCCCTTCGTCATGGCACTGGCCGGTGGGTGTCAGCCTTTCACTGGAAGCGGGTTATCAGAAACGGGAATACAGCGAGGACGACTGGAGTCTGGAGATCAGGCCGATCGTGGACAAGCAGTTGGGGAAGCTGTATCTCTCGCTGAACCCCACGTTTGACAAGTCGTTTCACGGACTCAACAAGAACGGGGGTTATGTTTTCTCGCCGAATTTCAAGGCGGCGTATAATGTGACGAAGGTCATTGCGGGAGGATTCGAATACTATGGGGCGCTGGGGCCGCTGGATCATTTTTATCCTTATCAGAGTCAGGAGCATCAGCTGTTTGCCGCGGTCGATCTGGACTGGTCGCCGGACTGGGAGCTGAATTTTGGGTATGGGTGGGGGTTTACGCAGAGTACGGACAATGCGATCTTTAAAGTGATACTTGGATACAGATTTCATTAATTTTTAAAAACAATCTCTTGAACACTCCTGCTACGCCTGATTTTAATGAGAAGCACAGCGCCGGGATACGGATCTGGCACTGGCTGTTCTTTTTGCTGATCACCGCCGCGATGGTGACTGTGCTGCTGGCGTCGACGACGTTTAGGACAGGGAATAATACGGAGATGGTTCGGCAGCAGCTGGAGAAAAAGCAGCTGGTCGCGGACAAGGACCAGTCGAGGGCTGTGGCGCATGCGTTCAGCGACAAGCTATGGGAGCTGCATACCTATATCGGGTATTTTATTGCGGCTTTTTTGCTGGCCAGGCTGATCCTCGAGTTGGTCCAGCCGCAGGAGGAGAAGCTGCGCAACAGACTAAAGCAGGCCCGGATGGCGGATTCCCGGCGGCAGCAGGAGATGCGGCACTATGTGATGGTCAAGAGGGTGTATCTGGTCTTTTATGCGCTGATCCTGATAATGGCCATTACGGGACTTGGACTGGCATTCGAGGATGTTCCGTTGTTCAGGGATATGCGGAAGGTGCTGAAGCAGATACACAGTCTTACGCAGTACGGCATTTACGCTTTTGTGTTATTCCATCTTGTAGGAGTGATTGTGGCGGACGCCGGGGAGTATCCGGGCCTGGTGTCGGGGATGATCCATGGGAAGCGCAGGAATTAACAGAACAAAAGCAGGACGGGACGTGTTATTAGTGAACTTTGTGTTTAAACATTGACGAAATATGGTCGCTTACCTCTGTTTCTTTTTAATTTTTGGTGGTGGGCCTTCGCCCGTCTGGCATCTCAATATGCAGGAAGCCGGGGAGATGGCGCAAAAGGAGCATCGGTATATCCTTTTGAATTTCTCGGGGAGCGACTGGTGCGGACCCTGTATTCTGCTTCGCAAGGAAATATTCGATGACCCGGTGTTTGCCGGCTATGCGGATTCTGCGCTGGTGCTGGTCAATGCGGATTTTCCGCGGATTAAGAAAAACCAGCTCGCGAAGGAGCAGCAACGGCTGAACGACCAGTTGGCCGATCAATATAATTCGCAGGGAAAGTTCCCGCTGACCCTGCTGTTGGATGCGAATGGAAAAGTGGTGAGGGAGTGGGAGGGAAATCCTTCGATCAGGGCTGAGGTTTTCGATGCGCAGGTGAGGAGTGCGATAGAAGGCAGCCGCGTACGCTGAGTGTATGGTAATGCAGGTTTATAAAGAGGCGATGAAGCTGATGGGGAACCATTTTGAGCTGAGCGTAGTGGCTGAGGATCCCGTCTGGGCGCATGAGAGAATTGTAGCCGGAGTGGAGGAGATACGCAGGATCGAGCGGCTCCTGACCACCTATGCCGGCGACAGTGAGACCAGCAGGATCAATGAGAACGCCGGTGTTCGCCCTGTCACCGTGAGTCGGGAGGTCTTTGAGCTGATCGGGCGTGCGAACCGCATCTCCGCGATCACGCAGGGCGCCTTTGATATCAGCTATGGCTCGATAGACCGGCGTCTATGGAATTTCGACACGACGATGACTTCTCTCCCCGACCGGGCGACGGCCCGAAAAATGGTCCGGCTTATCAATTATCAGAACATAATTCTTGATGGTGACCGAATGACGGTTTTCTTAAAGGAGAAGGGGATGCGTATCGGTTTTGGCGGAATAGGGAAGGGGTACGCGGCTGAGCGGGCCAAAGCTGTGATGAAGAGTATGGGTGTAGCTAGCGGCGTGGTCAATGCTTCGGGTGATCTTGCTGCCTGGGGTTATCAGCCGGACGGAAAACCCTGGACGGTAGGAATTGTCAACCCCGGTGCCGCGGGGCAAATATTCTCCTGGTTAAGCGTGACCGACATGGCGCTGGCTACTTCCGGCAATTACGAAAAGTATATTACCATCGACGGAAAGAGGTATTCGCATACGATCAACCCAAAGACGGGGCTTCCTGTTACGGGAATCAGGAGCGTGACCATTTTTTGTCCGAATGCCGAGATCGCTGATGCGATGGCCACGCCGGTGATGGTCATGGGAGTCGGGGCTGGTCTGGATATGGTCAATCAAGGTGCGGGACGTCGAGGCGATACTTATCGACGAGGGGAACAGGGTTTTTACTTCCGATAAGATCCATATCAAATAAACAATTGCAAATGATAAGAACGATCGTACTATGTACGGGGATGGCTTTTGGACTGGCCGGCCTTGCGGCGGGCTGTACGCCTGTAAAGGAATACCAGAAGAACAGACTCAACGATTCGGAGATGGGTCTATCGAGCCGGAAGGTGGAAAAGAATGAACTTAATTTTCAGTCTTACCGGGAAGGCGCTTCCGGCGCAAATGGCGGTAAGACGGGCGGCGGGTGCGGCTGTAACTAAAATTCAACTTATTCATGAAAAGGATCTGTCTGACTGTGGTAGGCATGTATTTTATGCTACTGCATGCATTCTCACAAGTTGCTTCCGATACGTCGTTCCGGTCGCGGAAGCTGAAGCTGGACGAAGTCAATCTGGTTAGCAGTTATTATACGCAGAATGGCGATCATTCGGCCATTCAGGGAGGGATCGGTTCTGGAGAAGGTGACCGATCTGGCTAACGGACTCGAGCTGAAATGGATCGGCTGGGACGCGAAGGGAAGGAAAAATACGCTGACTGCCGGGCTGGGCATCGACCACCACACTGCGGCCTCGCAGGCATGGATCTCCAAGACGGGCGCGTCGAGGCACACGGACGGGCTTCGTATCTATCCTTCACTGGACTGGACCCGTGAAAATGAAAAGAAAGGCAGTTCGGTAAGTCTTGGAGGGTACTACTCGAACGAGTTCAACTATCAGTCTGTTGGGATGAGTGCAGGTATAAGCCAGAAGACCAGGGAAGAATGGTGAGTTCGGGTTAAAGCTGAGCGGATATTTCGACCAGGTGAAGCTGATCTATCCTTCGGAATTCGAGCCCGCGGGATTTGGCAGTGTCAGAGGACGGGAGCATCCCGACTATGGCAGTAGTCCGCGTCAGACCTACACGGCGTCGTTGTCGTTCTCACAGGTCATCAATAGCAGGATGCAGGCCAGTCTTTTGCTGGATCTGGTGGAGCAGCACGGATATCTCGGTCTACCGTTTCACCGGGTGTTCTTTGCCGATGGCGTCGATTCGGTCGAGCGGCTGCCTTCAAGCCGGTTCAAGCTGCCTATCGGCCTACGGTTGAATTATTTTTTGGGTGACAGGGTGATCCTGCGGGGATACTACCGGTATTACTGGGACAATTGGGGTGTTCGCGCGCATACTGCGAGTCTGGAAATACCGGTGAAGATAACGCCATTCTTTTCTGTCACTCCGGTGTACCGGTATTATACGCAAACTGCGGCCAACTATTTTGCGGCATATGGCGACCATGTCCATTCAGACAACTACTATACGAGCAATTATGCGCTGGCTCGTTTCAACAGTAGTTTTTTTGGCGGCGGGTTTCGGGTTGCTCCGCCTAAGGGCGTGTTTGGAACGCACCTGAGCAGTCTTGAACTAAGGTATGGTCATTATACTCAAACGACCGATCTTGTTTCCGATGTCATTTCGCTGCACTTACAATTCAGGTAGAAGCAGGGATCACACCGCGCTTGCCAGATAGGTCTTTAGTTCGCCAGCGACGTTGATGACGACGCCGTTGGTCCGCCGGAGCAGTTCGAGGAGGCGGTCGGAAGGGTTTTGGCCGGCTGCGAGGTCTTCGATGGTCTGGATATCGTCTTTGAGGGTGACGATGCCGAGGTTGCCGAGGGTGGGTTTTATGCGGTGGGCTGTTTTCCTGATGAATTCGAAATTGCCGCTGGTGTAGGCGGTGAGCATTTCTTCGGCATAGTGGGGGACTTCCTCGAGGAAGAGGTTGATCATTTTGTTGACGAAGGTCTGGTTGCCTTTGCTGATCGTGTTGAGGCGGGAGAGGTCGAAGAGGGGGTGGATGAAGGGGGCGTGTCGAGCCAGCAGGCGATGGTGCGGATCAGTCTGGCTTCTTCGAAGGGTTTGGATACGTAGTCGTTCATTCCGGCGGCGAGGCATTTGTCCGTGTCGCCCTTGATCGCGTTGGCGGTGAAGGCGATAATGGGAATGGCGGCGTCTATCTCCAGGCGGATCTTGCGCGTAGCTTCCAGGCCGTCCATTTCGGGCATCTGGACGTCCATCAGGACCAGGTCGAAGTGTTCTCTGCGAAGCGTCTCCACGCCTTCCAGCCCGTTGACGGCTTCGCGGATGTCGGCGCCGTAGTTGTTGAGGACGGTGCGGGCGACAAGGCGGTTCATCTCGTTGTCCTCGACCAGCAAAATTTTTTTCCCTTGAATATTACGGGGTCTCTGGCTATCGTCTCTTCCTGGCGAAGGTCGCATTCGCGGCCGCGGAGGAAGGGGATGTTGAGGATCACTTCGGTGCCTTTGTCTTTTTGGCTTTTTACGTGGATATGTCCGCTCATCAATCCGACCAGCTGCTTGCTGATGCTCATGCCGAGGCCGGTGCCGCCGTATTTGCGTGTTACCGTTCGGTCTTCCTGGCTGAACTTGTCGAAAAGCCTGTTCAGGAACGGCTCGTCCATGCCGATGCCTGTGTCTTTGACGGTAATCCGGACGCACTGGATCTCGCCGATATTCAGTGGGCCTCCGGCGCTGCAGTTGATGGATACGGAGCCTTTAGGCGTAAACTTGATCGCGTTGCCGATAAGGTTGAGAAGGACCTGGTTGAGCCGGTAAGGATCACCGATCAGCACGGGTGATATATTGGCGTCCAGCGACCAGGAGAGGTTGATCCCTTTTTCTTCGGCCTTGTGCTGCATGACCTTTGTCGCCCGGCTGAGAATGTCTTTCATCCGAAAGCCGATGGTTTCGATGTCGAGCTTGCCTGCTTCGATCTTTGTGATATCCAGAATATCGTTGATGACTACGAGTAGGTTCTCCGCCGCGGAGTCGATCGTATCCAGCCAGGAGCGCTGCTGGTTGTCGAGCAGGGTTTTTTGAGCTGCTGGCACATTCCCATGATGGCGTTCATGGGGGTGCGGATCTCGTGGCTCATATTCGCCAGGAACATTTCCTTTGCGCGGGAGGACTCTTCGGCCTGTTCTTTGGCTTCGTGCAGGGCGAGTTCTTCCTGTTTGATCAGGGTGATGTCCTGAAATTTCCACAGGTTGCCTTTGAATTCGTTTTCGACGTAGATGGGTATGTAGTCCCGGATCAGCACTTTCCCGTCGAGCATGTAGAGCTCGTCGCCCGTGACCAGTTCTCTTTTTGCGATCAGCTCGTCGACGCGCTGCAGGATGGCATCGGAATCTCTGAATAGTCCCTTGAGTGTGTCCGCGGCTTCTCCGCAGTCCATCCCGATCATACGATCGGGGTCGAGGGAGAGGTTCATCATCTGACAGAATAGGTGGTTGACAAGGACGATCCGGCGGTTGGCGTCTTCGACGAGGATGCCGTTGTTGAGGTTCTTTATCAGCTGTGCGAAGGTTTTGACGGAGGTAGACGGGTCGAGGAATGGGGACGCCTCATCGTAGAGGACGTGAGACGGTTTCATGTGATATTGGTGGTTTCGATGAGGCATGGAGCAGCCGATTCGGGTTTATGCTACAAAGTAACGACCCGGCCGGGTGGGGGCCAATAGAGCTTCATAGAGAAAACGCGTCCTCGAAATGCAGGCAAACTTGTAGTAGATGCTCTACAGTACTTAGCGGGTTTTTTTAGAGGAAGGAGGAGACTATCTGGGAAACCAGGTGGAATTCGGTGGATTTGTCGATGTAGTGGGCGGCTCCGAGCGCCTTGCAGCGGGTGCGGTAGACGTCTCCTTCCTGGTTGCTGATCATGATGACGACAACTGATGGATAGAGCTGTTTGACGCGGCGGAGCACCTCGATGCCGTTGACGTCTGGGAGGTGTATGTCGAGCAGGAGGACGTCAGGGCGCGATGACTGCAGGATGGGCTGGGCGTCGGCATAGTTCTCTGCGGTATAGACCTTTTGGAGGGAGGGAAGGCCCTCCGGCTGGTGTAAAAGTCCTGTAATGATAAATGGGGAATCGTCGATGATCAACAGTGTTTTGCCCTTGTCTGACATAGGACGCAAAATTAAATTCTTTTGCGCCGCCGGCGGTAGAGGGTAAAGCCTGTTTGGTGTAGTAGGAGTACTACAGCAGGTTGTTCTTGATCGCGTAGAGGGTCAGGTCGGCGTTGCTCTTCAGGTTCATTTTTGCGAGGATGCGGGCCCGGTAGGTGCTGACCGTGGTGACGCTGAGGGAGAGTTTTTCGGCGATCTCGGAAACGGGGCTGCCGGCGGAAAGGAGTCTGAGGACCTCGAACTCGCGGTCGGAAAGGTGTTCGTGCGGCAGTTTGCCGGGGTCGTGGTCGAGGAGGGAAGCCAGGCGTTCGGCGGTAGACGAGGTGATGTATTTTTTGCCCAGCAGGACCTGGCGGACGGCTTTTACCAGTTCGTCCGGGGCGGAGTCTTTATTCAAATAGCCGGAGGCGCCGGCTTTGAGCACCCGGACGGCGTACTGGTCTTCTGGATGGATGCTGAGGATCAGTACGGGCAGCCTTGGATAGTGCTGTTTGATCTGCTGCAATACTTCGAGGCCGCTTCTGCCTGGCATGGAGATATCGGATACGACGATGTCCCATTCCTTCTTCATCACTTTTTTCATGAGCTCTTCGGCGTCGGCGGCTTCGTCGATCTCGGCGGAAAGGAATTCTTCGAGCAGTATCTGTCTGAGTCCTTTGCGAACTACGGTGTGGTCGTCGGCTATGAGGATCTTTAACATGTGACTTGATCAGTGGATCGTTTTGGTTAGAGGAATGGTTGCTTCGACGGCGACTCCGCCGTAGGGGCTGTTCTTTATTTCCAGCGAGCCGCCCATCATGGTAGCTCTTTCCTCCATTCCCAGCAGGCCGAGGGTGTTGGTGCGGATGGTCCTGTTGAATCCTCTGCCGTCATCCATGACGGAAAGGTGGAGGTCTTCGCCGATACAGTCCAGGCTGATCCATACATTTTTCGCTCCGGAGTGCCGGGCTACGTTGGTCAGGGATTCCTGGCAGATGCGGAAGAGGCCGATCGAGGCTCGAGGGTCGAAGTCGAGCTCGGGAAGTGTCGACTGAAATTGTGTCCTGATACCCGATCGCGCGGCAAATTCCTGGCTCTGCCATTCGATGGCGGCGACGAGGCCGAGGTCGTCGAGAATGCTTGGGCGAAGCTGCGTGGCTATGCGCCGTACTGTCCGGATCGTATTGTCCAGCATCGCGAGCGTGCCGGTGATCTTTTGCTGGAGGGGGTCTTCGGGCGGCTGGTTCCATTTTCTCGAGATCCAGGAGAGGTCCATTTTTATACCGGTTAGCTGTTGTCCCAGTTCGTCGTGGATCTCCCGGGCGATGGAGGCCCTTTCTTCCTCCCGTACGTTCTGCAAATGTGAAGCCAGCTGGCGGAGCTCTTCGTTGGTGCGGGTGATGTCGCTGGACAGCTGTTCCTCGATCCTGCGGCGCTCGGTAATATCACGCGTGACTTTTACGAAGCCTTTTACGCGGTGGTGGGAGTCATAAATGGCGGTCAGCAGGCTCTCCGACCAGAATAGCGCGCCGTCCTTTCTCACCCGCCAGCCTTCGGTGCTATGGCGGCCGTGGACACTTGCCTGTTCGAGGTTGAGTGAAGGTTCGCCTTTTTTGTTGTCTTCGCTGGTATAGAAAATGGAGATCGGCTGGCCGATGACTTCTTCGGCGCGGTAGCCTTTGATGAACTCTGCGCCTTTGTTCCAGGTCATGACTCTTCCGCCGGCGTCGAGCAGGAAAATGGCGTAGTCCTGTATGCTGTCAACGAGGAGTCCGATGCGGTCTTCGCCGGCCAGGATGTCCCTGGCCGTTGTAGTGTTTTGGCGTTTGCGGGCCCAAATGATGAACCAGGCCAGGCCCAGGAGCGCGGTCGCGATGATAGCGGTAATCAGGATCGTTAGTTGCTGTTTATCAGTCATTTAAAAAGTTGAACAGACTTTAGGCAGCTACCGATCAGAGCGATTCATTATCAGTGTTGTATATGTAAAAGATATAGAATATTATTTATAAACCCATAGAAAATTTTCTATAAGCGATGCGGGGCGGGTAGCCAGCGTCTATCTTGTATCTTGCGGTCAATGGACAAGAAATTTATCGTCGTTGCGGCGCTGGTCGCCGGGTTTAGTGCCTTTGCTCAGCCGGAGCTCCGCTGGTGGGCGCCTGCGCGTGCGGAGGGAATTTGTGTCAGGGACAGCGGGCATATCTATCGTCGTCTTCCCGCGGATATGCAGGGGCGGGTGCGTCGTGACGTCTGGGATCTTTCGCTGAACACGGCGGGAGAATATATACATTTCCGGACGACGGCTCGAAGCCTAATGGTGCGGTATTGGTTGGCTCCCGGGCCGAGATCTTTTCCGCATATGCCCGAGATGGGGGTCAGCGGGTTGGATCTCTATGCGGTTGATCGTAATGGGAGGTGGAACTGGGCGGCGGCGAAGTATAAGATTGGAGACACCTGCACCTATACGTATAGTCATCTGGGTGTGGACGCCGAACCGGATGGTATGGCGGATTTTTATCTGTATCTGCCGTTGTACAACACGGTCGAGAGACTGGAGATAGGCTGTGCGTCTTCCGATGATTTTGCGTTTGGGCCTCCGCTGCGGGGTGCGCCGATAGTGGCTTATGGGACATCCATACTGCAGGGCGCGGTTGCAACGCGGCCGGGTTTGGCGTGGACGAATATATTGGAACGGCGTCTGAACAGGGAGGTGATCAACCTGGGCTTCTCGGGTAACGGCAGATTTGAGCGGCCCATTTTCGAGGTCATGGCAAAGGCGGACGCGGCGCTCTATATTCTGGACTGTATGCCGAATCTGGCTTACGGGAATCATCTGCAGGACGACACGATCGGGGCGCGTATCGATACTGGCGTGTCGGTGCTGAGGGCGGCGCATCCCGGAGTTCCTATCCTGCTGGTGGAGCACGCTGACGGGCATATGCCCTTCAATGCCGATACGGCTGCGGTGAACAGGTATCATATGGCGAGTCTGCTCATGCGGTCGGTCTATCGTGGGCTGGTCGACAGGGGTATAAGGGGCTTTACCTGCTGACGGAAGACGAGATCAATTTCGACGAGAACTGTACGGTGGAGGGGACCCATCCGACCGATATCGGGATGATGGCTTATGCCGACGCTTATGAGAAGAAGATAAAACAGATATTGAGCCGTTCGGAGACAAAAAAATTACGCCGATGATCCCTTTCAAAAGTTTGCTGTCACTGGACGCCGGGTCTGCGCAGGCCGTCTATGTGCAGCTGGCGAATGGTCTTATCCGGTTGATCCGGAGCGGTGTGCTCAGGCCCGGTACGAAGCTGCCGTCCGTTCGTGAGATGGCGGGGTTGCTTGAAATTCATCCAAAGACGGTGGTGGCGGCCTTTGAGGAGATGGTTTCGCAGGACTGGATATACAGTAAGCCGAGGTCCGGGATGATCGTATCGGAGGAATTGCCCGAGCTGAAGCCAAAGACGTTTCAGCAGATGAAGAAGGGGGTATGGGGGAGAAGCGGTTCCGGCGAAGGAGACGCGGTATAAGTATGTGATCAACGACGGATTCCCGGATTACCGGCTGGCGCCGGTGGCGCAGTTGCTGCGTCTGTACAGGGACGGGTTCTATGACGGATATACCGAGGAGGCCTCGATGGTGATTGACGGCGCCGGGAGTCCGGCGCTGAGGACTGCGCTGGCGAAATACGTGGGGGAGACGAGGGGGATCCCCGCCGGCTATGACAATATTCTGCTGACGCGGGGCGCTCAGATGGCGATGTATATTGCCGCGGCGCTGTCGATCAGGCCGGGAGACCAGGTGATGGTGGGAGACCCGGGGTATTTTCATATGAACAACGTGTTCGAGCAACTGGGGGCCAGGCTGGTCAGGATACCCGTAGACGAGGAAGGCATCGACGTAGACCTGGTGGAGCGGGTTTGCAGACGAAAGCCGCCGAAATTATTATATGTGATCCCGCATCATCACCATCCGACGACGGTCACGCTGAGTGCGGCGAGGAGAATGAAGCTGTTATCGCTGATACGGGAATACCGTCTCACGGTGATCGAAGACGACTACGACTATGAGTTTCACTATCAGCATGCGCCGATCCTTCCGCTGGCGAGCGCGGATCATGGCGGTAACGTATGGTATGTGGGTTCGATCACCAAGAACCTGCTGCCTTCGGTGCGGCTGGGATATCTCATTGCGCCCGCTAAAACCGTCAGGGACGGCGCGGCTTACAAGCGGCTTTTCGACCTGCGGGGCGATCTGTTACTGGAAAATGGGATTGCTGTTCTGTACAACAACGGCACGATGCAGCGGCATATCCGCCGGTCGCTGAAGCTGTACGAGGAACGGCGGGACCTGTTCTGTGACCTGTTGAAGAGCCAGCTGGGCGGCGCTGTTAGTTACCGTATCCCGGATGGCGGGATGGCCGTGTGGACGACGTTCAACAGGCCCTATGAGTTGCCGAAGATAGCGGCGAAGGCGGCTGCCGGCGGATTGTGGATGTCAGACGGGTTGTCGTACAACCCGTCTGACCAAAATCTGAATGGACTGAGAATGGGTTTCGCTTCGATGGATGCGCAGGAGATGGCCGGCGTTTTCCGGATACTAAGAAGGGCTATGGGGCTTGATTAGTCCGTCGATGCTCCACTTATATTCGTTGAGGCAGGACAACAGCAGGCCGCCGCCGGTGAATACGAATACCGGGTATTTAAAGGGGGCTGCGATGTTCAGGAATATGGCCATGCAAACGCCGAAGACAAAAGTAAGGATGGCCGAGCCCAGGGCTGCCTGCCAGGTCTTATACCCGATGATCAGGCAGATGCCGAAGACCGCTTCGGCGATGGAGGCGATGGCGCCCATGCCGCTGGCCCCGGCTTCCGGAAGAAAGGGCATCAGCTTGTTGGTATAGGTGACGAAGTTGGCCCAGTTGCCCCAGGCAACGCCGGAGCCTGGCGGTCCCAGCCAGCCCAGGCGGTCCATGACGGGAAGGAGAAATCCTGTGCCGAGACCGATGCGGAGGACGATCTGTCCGAGAGCGATGCGGGTTTTCATTTTGTTTCTTCTTTTTCGGTTGTGTCGAACATGGTGCCGAAGACGTGGTCCCACATAGTAGAGCTTACTCCAAATCCTTTTTCGTGTTCTTTGTAGTGGTGCAGGTGGTGATTTCGCCACAGCGGTTTCATCCATTTAAACGGCGGTTTCCATGCGTGTATTGCGTAGTGCGTGCTGGCGTAGAACAGGTAGCCGAGCAGGAAGCCGGGATAGAACGCGAAGACTATGCCAGGCAGTGGCAGGAGTCGAAGCGTGTAGTACATTGCCGTGAAGAGGATGGAGGCGATGAGGATGCTTGGTACCGGAGGTAAGAACAGGCGTTCGGTGTCTCTGGGGTATTCGTGGTGGTTGGCGTGAAAAATGTAGACGAAGCGTTTGACGTATTTGTTCTCCGAAACGAAATGGTAGACGAATCGGTGCATGATGTATTCGAAAAAGGTCCAGAAGAACATGCCTGCGAAGAACAGTGCCACGATGGTCCATCCGGGGTGGCCGAAAGCGGTAGCCGCGTAGTACAGCATGACGCCCATGATGGGGATATACATTCCCCAGATGACGAGGGGTGAGTTTTTGTGAGTGCCTCGAGGACGGGGTTTTGGAAGAGGCGGGCCTGGCCTTTGTTGTGGATCTGATGGGTGGAATTCATGGTTTTTTGGTGTTGTGCACAAAATTATAACTGGTTGGAAGATGAGTTGTACTACAGATCGGAAAAATCAGGTAGTACAGATCAAAAGCTGAGGCTGGGGAAGGGCTGAGCGGCGGCGGGGCGGGTTCAGCGGCTGCGAAAATTGGGGGTGGTGGTCGATCTTTGTAGATGACCATGAGAAACTCTGCGCTTATATTGATCCTGTTGGCCCCGGTGTGGGCATTCTGCCAGCCCAGAGGGAAAGAGGTGGATTCGGCGCTGGCGAAGGTCGATTCGCTTGCGGCCGTGACGGTGGCGGGGCGGAAGCTGCCGGTCGAGCGGAAGCAGGGAAAAACGATCATCAATGTGGAGGCCTCAGTGACCAATACCGGGTCGACGGTTCTGGAGGTGCTGGAGAAGTCGCCGGGAGTGACGGTCGACAGGAACGGGGGATAGCGCTGAACGGGAAGGCCGGGGTGCTCGTGATGATCGACGACAAGCCCACCTATCTTTCCGGCGACGACCTCAACAATCTGCTGAGCAGCATGAATTCCTCGCAGGTGGCGCAGATCGAACTGATCGCCAATCCGACGGCGAAGTATGACGCGGCGGGCAATGCGGGTATCATCAATATCCGGACGAAGAAGAACAGGAACGACGGCTTCAACGGAAGTCTGACCACCTCCTACGGTCAGGGGGTGTATCCGAAGAACAACAACAGTGTGGTGCTGAACTATCGCGCCGGTAGGGTCAATGCCTTCCTCAACTACAGCGTGAATGCCTCGAAATATCTGACGAGTCTCTATGCCTACCGGAAATATTACGACGACAACAAGAACGTTACGGCTATTTTGGAGCAGCCTGCCTATTTTACCGGAACCGTGGTAAACAATACGGTCAAGGCGGGGCTGGACTATTCGATCGCGCCAGCGACGGTCGTGGGGGTGGCTGTAACGGGGATGGATATCCACCGCAACGGCAATAACGAGGCAACCGCCAGCTGGCTGCAGCCGGACGGGTCGGTCGACTCGTCGGTATTGACCAGGAGCAAGCCGGTCAACCGGTTCAGGAATGGGGCTGTCAACGTCAACGGAAGGAAGGCGCTGTCGAAGAATGCCGATCTGAGCGCCGACTTCGACTATTTACACTATCAAATGGAGGGGAAGCAGGATTTCAATAATCAGCTGCTGGCGTCCGGAGGGTATGACGAAGTATTCCGCAGCGATATCCCGACCACCATCGACATCGTATCGGGCAAGCTGGATTATACGCTGAGGGCGGGGCCCGGAGCAGTTGTTGCCGTCGGTCTGAAATCGTCGTCCAGCCACACGGAGAATGCCGCCACGTATCAGAACCTCGAGAACCGGCAGTGGGTCGAAGACCTGACCCGGAGCAATCATTTTGTCTACCAGGAGAATATCCAGGCGGCTTACGGGTCGGTGGAAGGGAAGTTCCGGTTCTTCAGCTATCAGGGCGGGATGCGATATGAGTATACCGGCTATACGGCGCACCAGTTCGGGAATATCCAGCAGAAAGACTCGAGCGTGTCGCGAAAATACGGCAGTCTGTTTCCGAGCGGCTATCTGACGTATCGGGTGGATTCGGTGAATAGTCTGACGCTTACGTTTGGCCGGCGAACGGACCGGCCACCATTCCAGACCCTGAATCCTTTCCTGTATATCATAAACAAGTATACCTATCAGACCGGGAATCCCTATCTTCTCCCGCAGTACAGCTGGAACTTCGAGATCAGTCACCAGTACGGGAGCCTGCTGACGACGGGTCTGTCCTATAGTCGTATCACGGACTATTTTTCGCAGATCTTTCTTTCCGATACGTCGAAGACGATCCTGTATTATACGCAGGGCAATGTCGGCCGGGTCAATAATTTCGGGGCTTCGGTCAGTCTGAGTTTGTCGCCGCTAAAATGGTGGTCGTCCGAGCTGACGGCTGTATTCAATCACAAGCAGCTGAGGGGATTCAACGGAAATAGCTATACGACGTCAATCAGCCAGCTGAATATCAATCTCAGCAACCAGCTGAGCTTCGGGAAGGGGTATGTCGGCGAGCTGTCGGGGTTCTATACTACGCGTGCACGCAATGACGTGCAGGAGCTGTTGTATCCGGCGGGGCAGGTGCACGTGGGGCTTTCAAAATCCGTGCTGAAGAAGAAGGGAACGGTAAAGCTCAGCTATCGCGATATTTTTTATACCGGGGCGATGGAGGGGCTGACCTCTTTTCCGGATGCAACGGAGTATTTTAAATTGAAGAGAGACAGCAGGGTGTTGTCCCTTTCTTTTACCTGTCGTTTTGGCAAATCCTTCAAGGTCACGCGTCATCAGGATGGGGCCGGTGATGAGAAAGACCGGGTGCAGAATGGATGATTCGTGGGGAGGGGTTGATAAGATAGTCCATCCGAATAATAAAATCAGACATTGCCTGTCGTGGGGGCGCGCTTACCTTTATCCAATTCTAATTCAAACATATGAATCAGCGATTGGTATTTGCTATATGCAGTCTTTCTCTTGCCCTGTCGGCCCGCGCACAGTATCCCAATATTCCACACGATCTCGAGGCCAAAGGGGATTCCGTCATGAAAGGATATAAAGAGCTCTCTGATCGGGCCTGGGAGAAGGCGCTTCCTGCGATCGAAAGGGACCAAAAGAACGGCAAGCCTTATGTGCCCGGGGCGTCGAAGGCGAGTGATCTGCCGCAGGCTTCGATTCCCGCTTTTCCCGGCGCGGAAGGCGGCGGCGCTTATTCTTTTGGCGGGCGTGGGGGAAGGTATATGTGGTGACTACGCTGGCGGACAGCGGCCCCGGCAGTTTCCGCGAGGCATGTGAGCAGGGTGGAGCGCGGGTGGTAGTTTTTAATGTGTCCGGGATCATCCGGCTGAAATCGCCGGTCAGTATCCGTGCGCCTTATATTACGATCGAAGGGCAGTCGGCGCCGGGTGACGGCATCTGTATTGCCGGAGAATCGGTGTGGATCGATACGCACGACGTCGTGGTCAGGTATATGCGTTTCCGTCGCGGCGAGACCGACGTTCTTCGAAGGGATGACGCGCTGGGTGGTAATCCCGTTGGCAATATCATCATCGACCATGTATCGGCGAGCTGGGGTCTGGACGAGAACATGTCTATCTACCGGCACGTTTACGATCGGGGGACTTCGAAGCAGGAGAAGCTGCCTTCGGTGAATATCACGATTCAGAATTCTATTTTCTCGGAAGCGCTGGATACCTATAACCACGCGTTTGGCAGCACCATCGGCGGGCGAAACAGCACTTTTATGCGTAATCTCTGGGCCAATAATATCGCGCGCAACCCGTCGGTTGGAATGGATGGCGATTTCGGCTTCGCCAACAATGTGATCTTCAACTGGTGGAACCGTTCGGCGGATGGAGGAGACAATAAATCGTTCTTTCAGTTCATCAACAACTACTACAAGCCGGGACCGATCACACCGCTGGACAAGCCCATCGGGCACCGCATCCTGAAGCCGGAGGCGGGCCGTTCGCCGGGTACGAAGGATCAGTACGGCAAGGCCTATGTGAACGGCAATATCATGGAGGGCAATGAGGCCGTTACGAAAGACAACTGGAACGGAGGCGTGCAGATACAGGAGATGCCGGACGCCGGAAAATACACGGATAGTGTGCGGAGCAACACGCCTTTCCCGATGGCTAAGATCACCCTGATGACGGCGTCAGAGGCCTATAACTACGTACTGGATAATGTTGGCGCTATCCTGCCGAAGCGTGACCCGGTGGACCGGCGGATCGTGGAGGATGTACGGACCGGCAGGATCAGTTATAGCGAAAAGGCGCAGGCTCCGACGGGCGGGAAGTTCATCAGGCGCAGGTTGCCGGTGGACTCCTATAAGCAGGGGATCATCTCGGATATCAGCCAGGTGGGCGGTTATCCCGAGTACAAGGGGACGCCGTATAAGGATTCCGATAAGGATGGTATACCCGATAGCTGGGAGAAGGCACACGGGCTGAATCCCAATAGTTCGGCGGATGCGGTTTTGATACCTGCCAATGGAGGAGGGTACAGCAATATCGAAATATGGCTGAACAGTTTGGTCGATTTAAAGACAGTGAGGCCGGCAGAGGGTAAATGACGTATATTTAGGAAACGAATTGCTTCCTTATGGATAAGAGGACTTTCCTAAAACTTTCTTCCTTTATGATGGCTGGTTCAGCATTGTCGCCCCTGGCGGGGCTTGCTCAAAACGAAAAGATAACCAACTGGGCTGGGAATTTCACCTATGGCACCAGTTCGGTATTTAATGCAGGCAGCGTTGAAGAAGCCAGGGGACTGATCGTCAAAAATCGGCGGCTGAAAGTGCTGGGTACGAGGCATTGCTTTAACGATATTGCGGATTCCCACGATCATTTCCTTTCGCTGGCGAGGCTGAACAGGGTGGTGGCGATGGACGGGCACACCGTTACGGTCGAGTCGGGGGTGAAGTACGGGGAGTTGGCGGTCATGTTGAACGACAAGGGGTATGCGCTGCACAACCTGGCCTCGCTGCCGCATATCTCTGTGGCAGGCGGCTGTGCGACCGCTACGCATGGTTCGGGAGTACACAATGGAAATTTATCGGGTGCGGTGACGGGTATGGAGCTGATCACTGCGGCGGGCGAGACGGTGAGTCTGTCGAAGCACAGCGAGGGGTTTGGCCTGGCGGTCATTCACCTTGGGGGGCTTGGCGCCGTCACCAAAGTCACGCTCGCGATACAGCCGACTTACCAGATACGGCAATATGTATACGAGAATCTGCCGATGTCCGCGCTGGAAACGCATTTTGACGAGGTCATGGGGTCGGGTTACAGCGTCAGCCTTTTCACCGACTGGCGAAATAAAAATGTCAACGAGGTCTGGATCAAGAGTAAGGATGCGGGTTTCGGCAGTCATCCGACATTTTACGGCGCGAAAGCAGCGACGAAGAACCTGCACCCGATAAGGGACCTGGGGGCGGAGAATTGTACCGAGCAGATGGGTGTCCCCGGCCCGTGGCACGAGCGGCTGCCGCATTTCCGGATGGGGTTTACGCCCAGCAGCGGAAAGGAGTTGCAGTCGGAATATTTTGTCCCTCGCGAACACTCCTATGCTGCGATAAAGGCGGTGGAGCAGCTGCACGAGAAGATAACTCCGCATTTGCTGATCTCCGAGATCCGTTGTATCGAGGCGGACCAGCTGCCGATGAGTCCCTGTTATCATCAGCCTTCCACGGCCATACATTTTACCTGGAAGCCGGAGTGGCCGGAGGTCAGACGGTTGCTGCCGCTGATCGAACAGCAGCTGGCGCCTTATAATGCCCGACCGCACTGGGGTAAGCTGTTTACGATGCCGCACCAGCGGCTGGCTGCGCTATATCCGAATATGCACCGGCTGCAGCAGCTGATGAGACACTATGACCCGACCGGAAAGTTCAGGAATGAGTATCTGGACAGGGTCATTTTTGGGGTGTAGGATTCCTTTTTACAAAAACTACTCAGGTGGCGCGGGATACCGATATGGTAAATCCGGTGACTGCGCTATTGCGCCCCAGTCGCGGAGTCCGCCGGTGTGGTGGAGGTGCCGCATGAGGATCGGTGTGCCGTAGTCGGGTATTTCGGGTAGGTATTTCAAATAAGGTTTCCAAATCAGGACAGGCCGGGTAAAATTAATTTTTTCTTTTTCGGCGGCGGCCCGGCGGGCCTTGCTGCATTCCTTTATGCGTTTGCGGTGCTGAAATCCCCAGTTCCTTAGTTCGGTGAGGACCTTGTCCAGTGTGAAGCTGTAACCTGTGAGCGCATATTCGACGGATACCGGAGACGTTGCATAGACGGTACGGGTAACAAATTCGTTCAGCTCGAGTTCTTTCAGCTCTTTGGAAAGGATCTTTGGGGTGATGCCTTCGAGGCTTTTTGGAGCTCTTTGAACCGGAGTGGTCCGTCGAAGAGGGCAACGAGTATGGGGAGTTTCCATTTGCCGCCGACGACGTATAGGGTGTCGCGGATGGCGGCGATCGACTGGAGACATTCCGCTTTTTCGGGTGCTTTGGCCATTGTCAGTATCATTTATGATACCGGTATCCATTTGGATACTAGTATCCTTTGGATAGCGAAGGTAGGTAGCTTTGCCGATATGAAAAAGATATTAAACATTATTTCGAGCCCCAGGGGCGCCGGGTCGTACAGTATACAGCTGGCGGAGACCCTGATCGGCAAACTGAAGACAGAGCATCCCGGCAGTACAGTAAAGACCGTCGACCTTGTGCGGGAGCAGTTCCCGCATCTGGAGGAGGCGCAGCTGGCCGGATTTTTACGCCGCCCGACCAGCATTCGGAACAGCATCGTGCGGCTGTGCGTCACTCCGATGAAGCGATACGGGACGTTTTTGATTCGGATATCCTGGTCATCGGGGCGCCGATGTACAATTTCTCTTTGCCATCGGCGCTGAAGGCGTGGATCGACCATATCGTGAGGGCGGGCAAGACCTTCAGCTATTCGGAGAAGGGGGTTGCGGCGCTGGTCAACGGGAAGAAGGTTTATCTCGTGATCGCTTCGGGGGGTGTCTTTTCGGAGGGACCGATGAAGGAGCATGATTTTGTCGAGCCGTATCTGCGGTATATCCTGGGATTTATCGGACTGACCGATATCACGACTATTCGCGTGGAAGGGCTGGCCATTCCGGGCTTGAAGGACGGTGCGCTGGAAAAGGCTATTGCCGGAATACACCTGAACTGAGGGCTGTAGTGTCTTCGCCCCAGTAGAAGTGTGCGTAGCTGGCGAGGAGGTTGGGGTTGTGGAAGAATGGGGTTTGGGGCCAGTCGCCGAGGGGCTGGGAAAAATGAAATTCGTGTCCTTTCAGTTCTGCGTTGCCGGGCCGGAAGGTCCGGTAGCCGATGGTCAGCCGCGGGTGCTCCATGCTGGTGCCGATATCGAGAACGCCGGCCATGGGCCATTCCCTTCCTTTGTTGTCCACGATGCTCCGGCCGAGGTACATCATGCCTCCGCATTCGGCGATGATCCTTCCGCCGGTGCCGGCATAGTCGCCTATCTGCCGGAGCATATTTTTGTTTTCGGATAGCTGTTGCAGGTATAGTTCGGGATAGCCGCCTGGGAGGTAGAGCAGGTCGGGGCGGAAGGGCAGGGTCCGGTCGTTTGTGGGGCTGAACCAGGTGATCTGTCCCCATTGGCCAAGTCGGCGGATATTTTCGGCATACAGGAAATGGAAGGCTTCGTCGCGGGCGATGAGGATCCTTTTTGGGGAGTGGGGGAAGTTGTTGTTGGGGGGAGGAGGAATGGTGTAGTCTGTGTGATGGTTAAGAGGGTATCGAGGTCGATGTATTTCCTGACGTGTTCGGCGGCCGCGGCGATGACGGGTTCGTTGGAGGTGGTATCCAGTCCGAGGTGGCGTTCGGGGATGTGCAGGCTGGGGTTGGCGGGCAGATAGCCGAGCGGTTTTATGCCGATGGCCTCGCAGGCTTCGACGAGCAGGCGGTAGTGTCCGCCGTGGTTCACAAAATTGAAGATGACCCCCGCTATCTTCAGGCGGGCATCGAAATTCTTTAGTCCATACAGGATGGCGGCGGCGGTGTAGGCCATGGCCTTTGCGTCGAGGACGATTATGACGGGGAGGTCGAGGAGGCGGGCTATGTCGGCGCTGCTGCCCTGGTCTTTTGCCGCTCCGTCGAACAGTCCCATGACGCCTTCGGTGATGCTGATATCGGCGTCGCCGCCGTACTGTCTGAAAAGGTGGCTGATGTGTTCGTCGCTCATCATGAACCGGTCGAGGTTGTAGCTGTCCTTTCCCGAGGCGGTGCGGTGGTGGATGGGATCGATATAGTCCGGCCCGCATTTGAAGGGTTGTACCCTGCAACCCCTGTCGCTTAGGGCTCTCAGTAGTCCGAGGGTTACGGTGGTTTTGCCGGATCCGCTGTGAGGGGCGGATAAAAGAAACCGGGAATTCATGACGGGAAGGTACGGAATACGTAATAACTATTATTTTTGGACCCACAAACATGGAATACTCGGTCAAAATATATTCGAGGATCGGTGAGCTGATGCAGGGCTTTTTGCCCGATGCCTCTACTTTTCTGGTCAGCGGGCTGCCGTCGCGGATCTTTTTTTCGGAGGCGGTGCTTGACCCGAGGGGCGTGCCCAATGTCGTGCCGAAGGGGAAGACCTGTCAGGGGGCTTTACCGCCGAAGGCGCGGAAGGCGCTTGCGCTGTTCCTGCAGGAGTTCGCCCCGGTCATCACGCCGGGGCTGTCGATACGGCTGACTTCGAATATCCCGGCGGGGAAAGGGCTTTCTTCGAGCTCAGCGGATATCCTCAGCGTGTTGCATGTCGTTAACGACTATCTGCAGACCCATGCCCGGCCGGAGGATATGTACCGGATCGCGGCGGCGATCGAGCCGACCGACCCCTGTCTGTCGGAGGATATCGTGCTTTTCAGGCAACGGTTAGGGGTCGTTGACCGTTATCTTTCGTTGCCGCCGATGTCGGTATTGTATTTTGATACGGACCCTTCGCGGGAGATCGAGACCATGTATGTGAGGCGGCAGTTTTCAAATGGGGTGGGGACGTTCTTTGGCTGGCTGCTCAAACGGTTCCTTGGGGCGACGGAGGCGGGAGACTATGTACGGCTGTTCGACTGTGTCAGCTATAGCGCGGAATATAATCAACGGGAGATTGCGATACCCCGATTTGGCGAGTGGCTCGGGCTGGCGAAGGAGACGGAGTCGGGACTGATGGTCGCGCACAGCGGAACGATCGCGGGTCTGCTGACCAGGCCTGAGCGGGCCGCGGATCTGAGGTCGAGGCTGGAGGCCGCTGTTGAAACCCCTGTATATTTCGAAGAATATAGACATTCCTGATCTATGGGTTCCATTATGTTTGTTGGTACGGCTTCGGATGTTGGCAAGAGTGTCATCGCTGCCGGTATGTGCCGTATACTCCTGCAGGACGGCTATCGTCCCGCGCCCTTCAAGGCGCAGAATATGTCGCTTAATAGTTACGTCACTCCCGACGGGCTGGAGATCGGGAGGGCGCAGGCCGTCCAGGCCGAGGCTGCGGGGATTCCGTGTCATAGCGATATGAATCCCGTGCTGCTGAAGCCTACCGGTGACACCCAGTCGCAGCTGGTGCTGCACGGGAAGCCGGCGGGGAATCAGTCGGCGTGGGACTATTTTATGGGCAGTGACCGGGAGGCGTTGTGGGGGGAGGTGAGGGGTGCGTATGACCGGCTGGCTTCGGCTCATGACCCGGTCGTGCTGGAGGGGGCGGGTTCGATCTCCGAGATGAACCTGTGGAAGCGGGATATCGTCAATATGCGGATGGCGCTGCACGCCCGTGCGGATGTTTATCTGATAGCGGATATCGACAGGGGTGGGGTTTTTGGAAGCGTTTACGGGACGCTGGCACTGTTGCCGCCGGAGGAGAAAGAGCTGATACGCGGGGTGCTGGTGAATAAGTTTCGTGGCGACGGGCGGCTTTTTGAAGGGGGAGGAGCCAGCTGGCGGAAGCTCGACGGGGGTGCCGGTCATCGGCGTGCTGCCTTATTTCAAAGACATCCATATCGAGGAAGAGGACTCGGTGGCGCTGGCGCAGCGGGTGGTTTTCCCACGGCCTGGGGCTTTTAATATTGCCGTTCTGGCGCTGCCGCATCTGTCGAATTTTACCGATTTTTCGTGGATCGAGCGGATGGGGTCGCTGCACGTCTATTATACCGATGATCCGGCGCAGCTGGCGGGTGCGCAGCTGATCATTCTGCCGGGGAGCAAAAATACGATCGATGACCTTTTGTATATCCGCGGGCGTAGTCTGGACAGGGTGGTAGTGGATGCGGCTCGTGCCGGTATACCGGTGGTGGGGATCTGCGGGGGGTATCAGATGATGGGGCTGACTGTCGCGGATCCGTATGGAGTAGAAGGCGCCGTCAGGACGGTAGATGGGCTGGGTATTTTGCCGGTGCATACGGTGCTGGAGAAGGAGAAGACGACGGTTGTCCGGCGGTTTCGTTTCGGGGCTACTGATGGGCCTGCGTGCGCCGGTTATGAGATCCATATGGGGAGGACGGAGGCTGTGGGTGGCGAGCGGCCTTTGAATTATGTGGGGGAAGGATTTGACGGGTACCGGGCGGGCGCGGGGTGCTGGGGGACCTATATGCATGGGATACTCGATAACCGCGCGGTTGTGGAAGAGCTGCTGGCGGCCGCGGGTGCGCCGGGGCTGGAGATAAAATGGTTCGACTACAAAAAATTCAGGGAAGAACAGTATGACCGGCTGGCCGACCATATCCGGTCTCACGTGAATATGGAAGGAATATACCGGAACTTGCGACTGCAAAAACGTTGACTATGCTTGATGGACATGGCGATGACGCCTGGAAATATGGAGTGCCGGTAAGAGCCAATTTCAGCTCGAATGTATTTTATGGGGAGCTTGACGAGGGGTTGAGGGAGCAGTTGTGTCTGCGGCTGGGTTCGGTGACGCACTATCCGGAGGCGGACGGCCGGACTGTGCGTGGGCTGGCGGCTTACGCGTTCGGGGTTGACCCGGAGCAGGTGCTTGTGACGAATGGGGCGACGGAGGCGATCTATCTGGTGGCGCAGCTTTTTGCTGGCCGGTCGGCGACGATATTGGCGCCGGCCTTTGCGGAGTATGAGGATGCGTGCAGGATGCATGGGTTGCAGGTGAGGATCGCATCCTGGCCCGGGACGGCGGAGGAGGGATTTGGGACGGATATTGTATTCCTTTGTAATCCGAATAATCCGACCGGTTGTGCGTTGCCGTTGGATGAGCTGCATCGGATGGTGGAGGAGAACCCGGGTGTGTTGTTTGTGGTAGATGAATCTTATATCGAATTTACCGCGGGAGCGGTGAGTTTGTTGGCGGGGGCGGTAAGTTTGGTGCAGGGACTGCCGGTGAATGTTCTGCTTTTGCGGTCATTGACCAAGAGCTGCCGGATACCGGGTTTGAGGGTTGGGTTTGTGGTGGGGCAGGTTGGGAGGGTGAGGCAGCTACGGCGGCTGAAGATGCCCTGGTCCGTGAATCAGCTGGCGCTGGAGGCGGCGGGGTATATTTTTCGACATGCCGACCGGTTTGTACTGCCCAAGTCCCGGCTGTTGGAGGAGGCGGCCTTGTGGCGTGAGCAGCTGCGCGCGGCGACGGAGTGGGAGGTATATGACAGCGATACGCACTATTTTTTGATCAGGACTCCGGAGGAATTTACTGCGGCGCAGCTGAAGCAGCGACTGGTGGAGGGATGGGGGCTGCTGATCCGGGATGCGTCGAATTTCAGGGGCTGAGCCCGCGTCATTTCCGGGTGGCCTGTCAGTCGCCTTGCGACAATCAACTCTTAACCGAAGCCTTGCAACAATGCAGCCGGACTGGTCTATGATAATCCCTCTGCTGGTTGGGTATGCGGCCGATCTTCTGCTGGGCGATCCGCGAGGCTGGCCGCATCCGGTGAGATTTTTCGGATGGTGTATAGCGAAGGGGGAGCGATTTTTGAACAGGGGAAGATTTCGGCTGATGAAGGGGATATTGCTGACGGTGGTGCTTGTCGGAAGTGTTTATGGGGTGGGGTTATTTGTCGACGGTTTTTTGGGTCGCGTATGGATGCCGGGAGCTTATGTATTTGACAGTGTGTCTGTATTTTTTGCGCTGGCGAACAGGACGCTGTTGAGCGAGGGGCAGGCGGTATTCGACGCTTTGAATGGGGAGGGGCTGGAGTCGGGGCGGCGTCGTCTATCCTGGATCGTAGGGAGGGACACGGGAAAGTTGTCGGCGGCGCAGATAAGGCTGGCGGTGCTGGAGTCGATGTCGGAGAATCTGAGCGATGGCGTGGTTGCGCCGCTGCTGTTCTATGCGATAGGGGGTGTGCCTGCGATGCTGGCCTACAAGATGGTGAATACGCTGGATTCGATGATCGGATATAAGCGGGAGCCTTTCCGGCTGTTTGGGTGTTTTGCGGCCCGGCTCGATGATGTTGCCAACTTTATTCCGGCCAGGGTAACGGGTTTGCTGATGGTGCTGGTGACGGGCAGTTGGCGTGGCCTAATATATATTTTCCGGTATGGGCACGCGCATTCCAGTCCCAATTCGGGCTATCCCGAGTCGGCGCTTGCGGGGATCATGCACTGCCGGTTCGGCGGGCCGAACAGTTATAGCGGGGTGCCGGTGGTCAAGCCGCATATCGGCGTGCGGGAGAGGGAGATCGGGCACCGGGAATTTGCATTTGTCCGGTATATCAATCATGCGGTGACGCTGGTGACGGTCGCGGGTATAATTTTATTGGATATATTCGCGCTATGAAGTATTCGCAATTGATCGGTGTAGTGGCCGCGCTTGTGCTGATCGGCGCCTGTTGGATGCCCTGGGCGTATTATCCCGACCTGAACAAGTCCTTTACCGGATTTTTCTCGGAGCTGAATCGTTATGGCAAGCCGGGGAAGGTAATCGTTTTTTTTAGTGTTGTATCCATTCTTCTTTTTTGATCCCGAAGGTCTGGGCCAAGCGGGCGAATATATTGGTCGCCGGGATTGCGATTGCGTGGGCGATCAAGTCTTTTATTTCTTATTCGGGGTGTTATGGCGGGATCTGCCCGGAGAAGCTGGCGGGCATCTGGATCATGCTGGGGGCGTCGGTTATTGTGCTGGTCATGACGTTCCTGCCCGATCTTCCGGTGAAGCAGGATCAGGGGGAGGGATAGTCTTTTACTGTTGTATGAGTTTTGCTACGGCGAAGGCGCAGCCTGCGGCGAGCGCGCCGATGACCATGACGCGGATTGCGCCGCCCAGCGGATGAACGCCGGTGAGCTTGCTTTTAAAATAGCCGAAGACGAACAGGCAGCAAAGGGTGATGATGGCGGAGATCTTCAGGCCGGCGAGTCCGTCGCTGATGAAGAAATAGGGACTGAGTGGGATGAGTCCCCTACGACGTAGGAGAATCCGATATTGAATGCGCTTTTGCGGGCCCGTTGGGGGTCGGGTTTGTCGAGACCGAGTTCGTATTTCATCATGAAGTCTACCCAGCGGTCTTTGTCTTTGGTCATTTCGTCTACAGCCTGTTCCTGCAGGTCTTTGCTGAGGCCCAGTCCGGAGAAGAACTCGCGGACTTCGTCTCTTTCCTTTTCGGGAACATTATCGACTTCTTCGTATTCCCGTCTTAGTTCGGAGTTATAGTGGTCTACTTCGGTCTTACCCGCGAGGTAGCCGCCGAGGCCCATGGCGATGGATCCGGCCGCGATCTCGGCGAGGCCCGCTATCCAGATGAGGCTGTGCTGGCTCTGGGGTACGGCGCCGCTTAGGCCGGCAGCGAGGGCGAAGGGGACGGTCAGGCCGTCGGACATGCCGATGACGATATCGGTGAGGATGGCGGAGCTCCTCATATGGTGTTCGACGTGGTGGTGGTCGTGCTGAAGTCCGGCTATGTCAGGAGTACTCATTTTATAAAGCTAGCACTTTTAAACTTTCTTTTACGATCGATATGCATTCGAGCAGCTGTTCGCGGGTGATGACCAGAGGTGGTGCGAGGCGGATCTTGTCGCCGTGTGTGGGTTTGGCGAGCAGGCCGTTGTCTTTGAGTGCGAGGCAGAGGTCCCACGCGGCGTCGGGGCGCGGGTGGTCGATGACGATGGCGTTCAGCAGTCCTTTTCCGCGTACGAGGCGGATTTGGGGCGAACCAAAGTTTTCCACTTCTTTTCGGAAGAGTTCGCCGAGGTCGCGGGCGTTGTCTGCGAGGCGTTCGTCTTTCAGCACCTGGAGGGCTTCCATGGCTACGGCGCATGCCAGCGGGTTGCCGCCGTAGGTCGAGCCGTGTTCGCCCGGGCGTATCGTCAGCATGATCTCGTCGTCGGCCAGCACTGCTGAGACGGGGAGCATGCCGCCGCTGAGCGCCTTGCCGAGTATAAGGATATCCGGTCGCACGTCTTCGTGGTCGCAGGCGAGCATTTTTCCTGTTCTGGCGAGGCCGGTCTGGATCTCGTCGGCGATGAACAGGGCGCCGGCTGCTGTGCAGGCTTGTCTGGCTTTCTGCAGGTAGCCTTCGTCCGGGACGACGACGCCTGCTTCGCCCTGGATGGGCTCGACGAGGAAGCCTGCGACGTCTTTGTCATCGAGGGCTTTGATAAGGGCGGGGATATCGTTGTAGGGTATCACGATGAAGCCGGGGGTATAGGGACCGAACTGGCGGTTGCTGTCGGGGTCGGTGCTGAAGGAAATGACCGTGGTCGTGCGGCCGTGGAAATTGTCGGCGCAGACGATAATTTTTGCCTTGTTCTCCGGGATGCCCTTTACCTGATAGCCCCAGCGGCGGCAGAGCTTGATGGCTGTCTCGACGGCCTCCACGCCGGTATTCATGGGCAATACTTTTTCATAGCCGAAATAGGACGTGATATAGCGGGCATATTCTCCCAGCAGGTCGCTGTGAAAGGCGCGCGATGTCAGGGTGAGACGGCTGGCCTGGTTGGTCAGGGCGGAGACAATGCGGGGATGGCAGTGTCCCCGGTTGACCGCGGAATAGCCGCTGAGACAATCATAGTATCTTTTGCCGTCTACGTCCCATAGGAAGGGGCCGGCTCCCCTGTCGAGGACGACGGGTAGGGGGTGGTAGTTGTGGGCGCCATATTTTTCTTCGAGCTCGAGGTAGTTACGGGACGAGTCGGTCAATGGTGTTGACATAACGGTATGCATAATAGAGGAAGTGAATGGTGATCGAAAATGGGAACGACAGGGGGCGATATCGTTATGAGTGATGGTCGAGGAAGTCAAGGTTTTGACCCAGGAAGCATATGGAGGGATGCAGGAAGATGGTTGAAAATTTTCAGCAAGATAGTTCAAATTTTTCAAAATGGAAAGGGAGGCTGCCCGCGGTGAGGGTGGGCATCGTGCCTATTTTGAAGATGCCGAAGAGGCCGGAGCCGCTGCCGGTGAGGGAGGCGTAAACGGCTTTGCGGTCGTAGAGCAGGGTCTTTATGTCCCTGAGTTGGGGGTGCAGGCGGAAGACGGGTTCTTCGAAGTCGTTGGTCAGGCGGTCGCGCCAGGTCTCCACTGGTTGTCGAATGGTATCTTTTATGGAGGGGCCTTTGTCGCCGGGTGTGCAGAGGGAGAAGGCCTGAGCGGTGCTGACGTGGACTTTGGGATCGACGAGGAGGATCTCGTGTCCTTTGAGGTCGACCGGGATGGGCTGCAGCTGTTCGCCGCGTCCCCCCCGAGGCTCGGCGTGTTCAAAATGAAAAAGGGGCAGTCGCTGCCCAGTTGGGCGGCGTAGTCGAGCAGCTGCGGATCGGTCAGGCCGAGGTTGAATTGTTTATTGAGGAGCAGCAGGGTGAAAGCGCCGTCGGAGGAGCCGCCGCCGAGGCCGGCGCCGATGGGGATCTGTTTAAAGAGATGGATGTGGACGAAGGGGAGGGTAGGGAAGTCCTTTTTCAGGATTTGCCAGGCCTTTCCGCACAGATTGTTCCGGGGATCGCCGGGTATCGGGGTGCCGTAGGCCGTGAAGCCCGGTTCGGGACTGCGGTTGATCTCCGAGGACGTCCTTTATCGCGAGGGGATAGAAGACCGTCTCCAGGTCGTGATAACCGTCGTCACGTTTGCGAAGGATGCGGAGCCCGAGGTTTATTTTGCAATTGGGGAAGAGGATCATCTTACCGGGTTTTACGCCGGCTGTTGATCTCGTCGCGGATGGCGATGGCACGGATATAGTCCTCCTGTTCGAGCACTTCGTTGAGCAGGGACGTGAGGTCGTCCATCGAAAGGGCTTTCAGGTCTTCCCGGGAGCTGCTTTCGGTGGTGCTAACCGTTGCCGTTGCGGTGGATTTCTTCTTTTGGAAGAGCTGTCTTCCATGAGGATTCCGGCGCTATCGAGAATATGTTCGTAGGTATAGATGGGGCAGCCAAAACGGACGGCGAGGGCCGGGGCGTCGGAGGTACGGGAGTCGATCTCGACGGTATCGTGCTCGCTGACGCATACCAGTTTCGAATAGAAGATACCTTCCTGGAGGTCGCAGATGATAATTTCCTGCAGGTCGATGGTGAAGGCGCTCATGAAATTCTTCATGAGATCGTGCGTCAGGGGACGGCTTGGGTGCATTTTTTCGAGGGCGACGGCAATTGCCTGAGCCTCAAATCCCCCAATCACGATGGGCAGGCGTCTTAAGCCATTCACTTCTCCCAGTACAACCGCGTAGGAATGAGTTTGCGTTATACTATGTGACAAAGCGACTATTTCCAGTTCTATCTTCTTCATAAAATAATACACGAAACTAAGGCATTTTTTTAAATAAACAGACCCCGCTTCGAATGAAAAAAATCGAGCGGGGTCTATTTTAATAACCTATGGGTCAATTGCTTCTAAGAGGACGGGATAAGTGTCTTTACGGAGGCTGGCGTCTTTAGACGGGTTGTCTACCCCCAGAGGACCTATCTTTTATGCCATTCCTTTCAGTTTCTTTACGGCTTCGATCATTTTGGGTACTACCTCGAAGGCGTCGCCTACAATGCCATAGTCGGCAGCTTTGAAGAAGGGCGCTTCCGGGTCTTTGTTGACAACAACGATGACCTTGCTTCGGTTCACTCCGGCCAGGTGCTGGATGGCGCCGGATATTCCGATGGCGATGTAGAGATTGGGCGCGATGGCGATGCCGGTCTGGCCGACGTGTTCGTGATGCGGGCGCCAGTGGGCGTCTGCGACAGGGCGGCTGCAGGCGGTGGCGGCGCCTAGGACCTTTGCGAGTTCTTCGACCATGCCCCAGTTCTCTGGTCCTTTCAGGCCTCTGCCGCCGCTGACGACGAGTTCGGCTTCTGTCAGGGGTACCTCACCGGTAGCCTGTGTGGCGGCGGTCACTTTAATTTTCGGAGTGCCGGCGGTCGCGGACAGGGGGCGATCTCTGCGCTGCCTTCCCCTTCCTTAACGGGATAACTATTGGGGTTAAGGGCGATTACTTTTACAGGGCTGCTGAGACCGATATGGGCGAAGGCCTTGCCCGAGAAAACGTTCTTTTTGACGACGAATCCGTTGGAGGTATCGGGGAGGGCTACCGCGCCTGTCACCAGACCCGCCTTCAGGCGGACAGCTACACGGGGGCGACGGCCTTGCCGTTGAAGTTGTTGGAGAAGACGAGGACGGTGGCGCCGGTTTGTGCGGCGGCATCGGCTATGATCTTTGCGTATACCTGAGCGTCCAGGGCGTCGAGGTTTTTGTCGGCGGCCTGGTGGACTTTTTTGATACCGTATTTGCCCAGGGTTTTGAGGTCTGAGTCAACGGTCCCCAGGAGAATGCCTTCTGCGGTCGTGCCCAGCCAGGCGGCCAGGGCGGCGCCGTAGCTGAGGGCCTCCAGGGATGCTTTTTTATCTGTCCTTCCGAGTGGTCGATAAATATTAAGACTGACATAGTCAAATTTTTTAAAGGGTTCTAGAATACCCGGGCTTCTTCGTGGAGGAGGCGGATCAGTTCGGCAGGGTTATCGGCCGGAATGAGTTTGACACCGGCTTTGGCCGGCGGCAGCTCGAAGGAGACGATGGTGGTGAGCGTCTCGGCCGCGGCGGGTTCGACGACCTTCAGCGGCTTGGTGCGGGCGCCCATGATGCCCTTCATGTTGGGGATGCGTTGTTCGGCGACTCCTTTCTGGCAGCTGACCACGAGGGGCAGGCTGACCTCATCGGTCTCTTCCCCGCCTTCTGTCTCGCGGATAACGGTGGCCGTGGTGCCGCTCAGGTCAAATTTTGTCGCGAGTGAAATATAGGGAAGGTCGAGCAGTTCGGCGACCATGCCGCCGATGGCGGAGCCGTTGTAGTCGATCGTTTCTTTTCCTGTAAATATGAGGTCGTAGGCTCCCTGGCGGGCGATTTCCGCGATCTGGGAAGCGATATAAAATGGGTCGTGGCTGTCGGCATTGACGCGGATCGCCTCGTCTCCGCCGATGGCGAGCGCCTTGCGGATGATGGGTTCCATATCGGCGGCGCCGACCGTAACGAGGTGAACGACTGAGGAAGGATCTTTTTCCTTGAGTTCGATGGCCCGTACGAGGGCGTACCATTCATCATAGGGGTTGAGGATCCACTGGACTCCCTCGCTGGCAAACTTTGTATTGTTCTGGGTGAAGGCTATCTTCGCCGTTGTATCCGGCGTTTTGCTGATGCAAACTAAGATCTTCATTGGCACTCGCGTTTTGAAGTGAAGGAATGTTTTATCGCCGCCCTGGGGGTGACGAAAGTTGTTTATGCAACTAAACAAAGATAAGGTTTGAGCGGTTAATTCGGGAATAAATTATTAAAAAATTTAACGGTAATGGACCGGATCGAGAAATTGAAGGAGTTCCTGAAGGCGGATCCCGATGATTCCTTTTCGAAGCATGCTTTGGCATTGGAATACAGCAAACAGGGAGACGATGTGGAGGCCAGGCGGCTGCTGGAGGAAGTGCTTGCGCACGACCCGGCGGCGGTGGGTTCTTACTATCAGCTGGGGAAATTGCTCGAACGGACGGGCGAGACGGCGCTGGCGCTTTCCTGGTATGAAAAGGGGATGGCGGCGGCGAGGGCGGCGGAGGAGAAGAGGGCGTACAACGAGCTGCGGTCGGCTTATGACGAGTTGGCGGACTAGAAAACTTTGACGAATGGATCTGCTTTTCGAATTCACGGAGTTTATAAGAAGGGAAAAACTATTTTCCCCGCGTGACCGGCTGCTTGCGGCTGTCAGCGGGGGACTTGATTCCGTCGTGCTGTGCGAGCTGTTGCAGCGGGCGGGGTTTGACTATATTATAGCGCACTGCAATTTTGGGTTGCGGGGTGAGGAGAGCGAGCGGGACGAACGCTTCGTCCGCGGGCTGGGAGTGCGTTATGGTCGTGAGGTCCTGGTGAAGCGTTTTGATACGCTGGCCTATGCCGGCAATCAGCGGGTATCCGTGCAGGTGGCTGCGCGTGAACTGAGATATGCCTGGTTTGCGGAGGTGGCGCCTGGTCCGGTGGTGACGGCGCATCACCAGGACGACAATATCGAGACGGTGCTGATGAATTTCTTTAAGGGAACGGGCATTGCCGGTCTCCGCGGGATGTTGCCGCGGCAGGGGAGGGTCGTGAGGCCGTTGTTGTCAGCGGGCCGGGAGGCGATACGTGCGTTTGCGGTGGCGGAAGGTCTGGAGTGGGTGGAAGACAGCTCGAATGAATCGGATAAATATACCCGAAATTATCTCAGGCATCGCGTGATCCCGCTGATCGAAGAAGTCTATCCGGGTGCGGTACACAATCTGGGGGCGAATGTCGGCCGGTTCAGGGAGATAGAGGAAGTTTACAGGAAGGGTATCGATCAGCAGTTGAAGTGGTTGCAGGAATCGCGTGGGAATGAGGTATGGGTGCCGGTGCTGAAGCTGAAAGGGGTCAGGCCTTTGGCGACCATCGTGTATGAGATGATCGTTCCTTTTGGCTTTTCCGCGCAGCAGGTGGGCGCGGTCGTTGGGTTGCTGGACAGTGGGTCGGGGAAATATGTTTGCTCGGCTACGCATAGGGTATTGCGGGATCGTGCCTGGCTGATCATTTCGCCGCTGGATACCGGCACCGGTGCGTCGAACATACTGGTGGAGGCGAAGGATGAAGCCATTGATTATGAGGGGGGCAGGCTGGTGCAGCGGCGGATGTCTGTGGCAGATCTGCCGGCGGATATCAGTGACGCGAGCGTTGCGTGGCTGGATGCCCGCGAGGTGGTCTATCCGCTGTTGTTGCGTAAATGGCGGACGGGAGACTATTTCTATCCGCTGGGTATGCGCAAGAAGAAGAAGCTGTCGCGGCTATTCATCGACGCCAGGCTCCCGCTTACTGAGAAGGAGAAGGTATGGGTAGTCGAGTCCAACAAAAAAATATTGTGGGTGGTGGGCATGCGGATCGACGACCGCTGCCGGATTGGCGCCGGGACAAGTGAAGTGGTGAGGATCGGGTGGCAGCCGCCGGCCCGGGACTAAATGAATGGCGGGTGTTTGATCTCGTTGATAAAGGTGTTGACGATGTCGGGGTGTGCGGCGATGGTGAAGACGATGCCATAGAGGGAGCCCCAGAGGTGTGCGTCGTGGTTGACGTTGTCGCCGCCGCGGCGCGACATATAGATGGAATAGCCTAAGAAGATCAGCGCGAAGACGATGGAATACATGGGGATGAAGGCGAATACCTGCAGTGTTACCCAGGGACGGATGAGGATGACGGCGAACATAACGGCGCATACAGCCCCTGACGCGCCGAGGCTGCGATAGTTGTAGTCGTCCCTGTGGCGGAGGTAGGAGGGGATATTGGAGACGATGAGTGCGGAGATATAGAGTATCGGATAGTAAAAGGGTTTCAGACCCAGCTCGCCCCTGTACAGCAGTTCGGCGCCCCGGCCGAAGAAATAGAGGGTGAACATATTCATAAAGAGGTGGAGAAAGTCGTAGTGGATGAGTCCGCAGGTAATAAAACGATAATACTGGTGGCGCATGCTTACGGCCGGCGGCCAGAAAATGAGCATTTCTCTCAGACGGTAATTGGAAAAGGCGGCGAAGGAAACGAGGCAGGTAAGGACTACGATAACCGGCGTGACTGAGAACATTGGAATTTTTTCCCAAAATAAGCCTTTTCTGGGGTAATCTCCAATCTATAGATCGTTAAGCGTGATGATATTTCTCATTGCGGAGGATGGTGCATGCCCGGTACAGCTGTTCTGCCAGCAGCAGGCGTACGAGCTGGTGGGGAAGGGTCAGCTGGGAGAGCGACCATCGGTAGTCGGCGCGTTTAAGGATGGATTCGTCGAGGCCGTAGACGCCGCCGATGAGGAAAACGAGTTTTTTGTGCTGTCGTTGGCGCGGTTCTGGATGAAAGCGGCGAGGCCTTCTGAGGTCATTTGTTTTCCCCTGTTCGTCCAGGGCGACGAGGAAGTCGTCTTTTGCGAGAATCCCGAGGATGATCTCTGCTTCCTTTTTTTGAGGTCGGGTTGGGTGAGGGTAGCCGCGTTTTTGGCGGTGGGGATGAGGCTCCATTCGACGGGGTAGTACCTGGAGATGCGGCGTGTAAAGTCTTCAACGCCGGGTTTGACGTATGGTTCGTGGTCCTTGCCGATAGACAGGAGCTGTATTTTCATCCCGCAAATTTACGGTGTCTGCGTCAACTATTCAGCGGCGGGCAGGGTGACGGTGAAAGTGCTGCCTTTACCGGGTGTACTGTCGATCTGCAGGGTGCCGTGGTTGCGGTTGATGAACTCCTTGCAGAGCATGAGTCCGAGGCCGGTGCCGGATTCGCCGGCGGTGCCTTTTGTAGTATAGAAATTGCTGAGCTGGATCTTTTCGAGGGCGTCGGGGGGAATTCCCATGCCGGTATCCTTTACGTGGAGGTGGATCCAGGAGCCTGATATGCGGGCGCCGATGTCGATGGAGCCTTCGTCGGGCGTGTATTTGATAGCGTTGGAGAGGAGGTTGCGCAGGATGAGGTGGACCATGTCTTTGTCGGCGAAGGCGATGATCTCGTCGCCGGCTTCGAGCTTCATGGTTATCTTTTTTGCGTCGGCCTGGAGGCGGAGGAGGCGGCTTACGTCTTCCATCAGGCCGAAGACGTCGATCATCTGCGGCTTGACGGCGTCGGTCTGCATCTGGCTGCGGGCCCATGTGAGGAGGTTCTCCATGAGGCTTGTCGTATACGTGAGTTCGTTGACCACTTCGGGGACCATGCCTTTGATCTCTTCGGCGGGCAGGTCGTACTGCTGCATGTTGCGGAAGAGGTTGCGGAGGGCATAGATGGGCGATTTCAGGTCGTGAGCGATGATGGAGAAGAGCCGGTTCTTGAAGCCGTTGAGCCGGGTCGAGCTGGTCTGTCTGCTGCTGGAGCAGGATGCCGTTGGCGGCGATCTCCTCTTTCTGCTGCAGGATGCTTTGCTGGTAGCCGGCGTTCTCTTTTTTATCAGGAACAGGCCGTAGAAGATGAAGACGATGGCGAGGGCCTGGTTGAAAAAATAGAACCAGACGTTGGCGGTGGCCAGCTGGTAGCGATAGTCTTTGCAGAGGACTGCGAGCACGAAATAGCTTACCATGGTCAGGCCCAGGGCGAAGAGCATCTGGCTGATGTCCTGTATAAAGAAAACGGAGAGGATACCGTAGAGGATGAATGACAGTTCGATGCCCATATTGATCCCCCAGAGATAGACGATGCCGGTGACGAGGGGATATAGTACGAAGTAGGCGATCTGCGCCAGGTCATAGCGGCCGCGATGGGTGAGTGTGAGTACGAGGATGCTGATGGTAGCGGGGAGGCAGGCGATGACCCATGCGATGAGGGGAAAGTGTTTGTTGCTGAGGCTGCCCGCGATGGGGATGATGATGCCCGTGACCAGCTGAAAAAATTAAGCTGGTTGAAGATACCCAGCTTGCGTTTATCGTATTCGTCCAAGGTGTACTCCGACCCGATGGTCTTGAGTCTCTCGAAAAATTGCTGTGCATTGAAGGCAGGAGCTTTTAGTTTGTCCTGCCATTCTTCGTCCAGGCCAAATGCTTTCAGACGGCCGGGTAGCCACAGCGTTTTTTGCGATAGGAATTTCATTGGGTTCTAAGTCTTTTCGTACGGCGCTATGGTCAGTAGCGGCGCTGAAAATAGTTAATAAAATCCAGACAGTCAAGTGTAGGGTAGGAAATTCCCAACTATAACGCCGGGGTCGTTATAATATTATAATAAAAGCTATTAGATAGGACGCGGGGCAGTTTAGCTGTCCTTCAGGAAGAGGTCAAAGGTGTCGCCGCGGAGGCCTATGCGCATGGCTTCCAGTGCGATGACTTCCGAAGGGGTGATATTTCCGAGGTTGGCGTTTGCTCCAACCAGCTGCAGGAAGTAGAGTTGCTGGTCTTTGCGGGGAGCTTCCCAGAGTATTTTTTCAGCGGGTACTTTTGTCAGGATCTCCTGTACCAGGCCTTCGCGCACTTCTCCGGAGTCGCGGTAGATGCCGACGGTACCGGTCTCCCGGGCTTCAGCGACGATATAGGAAGAGCCGGCGGTCAGTTCGGCCTGCATTAGCTGTATCCACTGATAGGGTGGGGTGATATGTTCGCGGTCTTTGTCCCTTGAGCCGATCTCGCTGAGGACGGTTCCGTATTTCGCGAGTTTTTCGATATAGCCGCATTTCTCGGAATGGGTGATGTCGATGCTCCCGTCGGAGACTTCTGTATAGGTGATATTGTATTCTTTCAGGAGGGCGAGAAAGTCGTCAAACTGGTTGCGTATGACGAATGCTTCGAAGAGCAGGCCGCCGAAGTAGACGGGGATACCAGCGTCCTGGAAGATCCGAATTTTCTCGTCGAGGCCGGTGGTGACGAGGGGGGTTCCAAAGGCCAGTTTCACGAGGTCGACGTGCGGACCCGCGCCGGACACCAGATGGCGGGCTTCAGCGACGCTGAGGCCTTTGTCGTTGACCATTGTCAGGCCAAAGGTGCGGGGTCTTGCTGTTCGCTCGGGTATCTGGGAAAGATGGAAATTCATGTTTGCAAGATAGGAAGGGGAGGGGAAATTATTGTAACTTAGAAAAAAATTGTCATATGGCGCAGATGGACGCTAAACAGGCGGAAAAGATCTCCAAGGCTCTTTCCGACCCAACAAGGCTAAAAATCCTCAGCGAGATCAAAAAAGAACGACTGGCTTTACTGTGTCGATCTTTATGACAATATCAATCTTGCGCAGCCTTCGATCTGTCATCATCTCAAGCAACTGACGGAGACCTCGATCATTCTCCCCGAAAAGGAAGGCCGCAATATCAAGTATACGATGAACAATGAGGTGATCGATGAGTATATCTGTTTTTTGCAGGGGTTGAAGAAATTGTAGGTTGCCCGGTGTGAACCACGGGATGGGGTCTGGGAGTGGGACCCGCTGGGGGGACGACGGGGGGTGTGAACGGCGGGATGGAGGGGGCCCAGGAGTGTAATCCGCGGGATGGAGGGGGCTCAGGAGTGTAAACCGCGGAATGAAGAGGCCCCAGAAGTGCGAACCGCGGATAAGGGTTAATGCGGAGGGAGGAAAAAAAGAAGATTTATGCATTGAAATATTTAAATGTTTTGTATCTTTGTGTTCCATTAGGGCTCCGAAGCCCTTTTATAGGTAGGATATATTGAAAGATTTAAATGGATTAATTCAAAAAGACAGTATTATGAACTTGAACAACAATTGCTTAGCTCCGAATGGGGATCAGTTTTCCTCCCCATTGCTGGACGAAAGGACAAAAAGCTTCGGTCGCAATTTTGTGTACACTGTGTTGGCTTTTGCCACTCTTTGTGCCGTTTCCTATCTGGTCAACGCTTAAGTCGAAGGGGCTGCCCGGCAGCGGGATGGGTTCACGGCTGACGGCAGGTTTTTCTCCGCGGGGAGGCAAAAGCCGGACAGAAAGTGTATCGAAATTGAACACTATTTTTATAGTGTTTTTCTAAATGTTTGAATGCCAGCCGGATAGTCGGCTGGCATTTTTTTAGAGATTTGTGGTGACCGGCTAAAAATTCAACCACATGCTTTTCAACTACTTCAAGATTGCCTGGCGCAATATGATAAAGAGCAAGACCTTTTCTTTCATCAATATCTTCGGTCTTGCTGCGGGGCTTACCTGTTGTATGCTGATCTCGATATATCTTCTGCATGAGTTCAGCTATGACCGCAATCAGCCGGACGTGAAGAACCTCTACCAGATGGCGACGACTTTTATCATGAATCATAAGGAATTCAGGCTGGCGAATGTGCCTGCTCCAATGGGCGCGACGGTGAAGAAGGAGTTTCCGGAGGTGCGGCAGTATACGCGGCTGATGCAGCTGGCTACGTTCGAGGACAAGACGATGCTGCAGTACAGGGCGACGGGCGGTCGAGCGGTATCGTTCTATGAAAGCAAGGGATTTCTGGCCGATTCGTCTTTCTTCCGGATGTTCAACTTTCATTTTATAGAGGGAGACGCGGCCAGTTCGCTGGACGCGCCCAATACGATGGTCGTGAGCGAGACGATCGCACATAAATTGTTTGGGGCTGCCCCGGCGCTTGGTAAGATCGTCCATATCAGCAGTGGGACGGACGGCGACCGTGATCTTGTAGTAAAGGGTGTTTTCCGTCCGACGGGTGAACCGTCGCATATGGACGGTAACTTCTTTTTGAGTTTTGGAGGCGGGGGATGGAAGATTTTACGCGCAGGCAGGAGAACGATTTTGCGACCAACAATATGTTCACCGTCTATCTCCGGCTGGCGCCGGGTACCAAACCTGCTGCTGTAGAAGCAAAGTTCCCTGCATTCCTCGACAAGTATGCCGGGAAGACGATGAAGGAGATGGGATTCGAAAAGCGACAGTTCCTGATACCGGTGCGGGATATCCATCTGCGATCGGACGTGCCCGGTAATGTCACGGCTCCTGTCAGCAAATCCTATTTGTATATACTTGCTTCGATCGCGGTCTTTACGCTGTTGATCGCGTGTATCAATTTTATGAATCTGGCTACGGCGCGGAGCGCCAGGCGGTCGGCGGAGGTCGGCGTGCGTAAGGTGCTGGGGGCGGTGAAGGGATTGCTGATCGGGCAGTTCCTGGGCGAGTCCGTACTGATGAGCAGTGTCGCCTTTTTCTTGCCTGGGGCTTACGGTGCTGCTGCTGCCGATGTTCAGTGAGATCACGAACCGGTCGCTGACGCTGTCCTTGCCGGAGCATCTTCCGCTGCTGGTTGGATTTTTTGCGCTGGCTGTCCTTTCCGGATTGCTGGCGGGGATCTATCCGGCTTTTTATCTTTCCTCTTTTCAGCCCGCAAAGGTCCTGAAAGGGAAGTTCACCAATTCTCTGGCGGCTATTTCGCTGCGAAAGGGACTGGTCGTGTTCCAGTTCATCATATCTGTGACCCTTATCGTCAGTACGGTGGTGATCAACGACCAGATGCAGTATATGCGGAACAAGGACCTGGGCTTTAACAAGGAGGCGCAGATCGTCGTGCCGCTGCGTAGCGCGGAGGCCAAAAAGCTGTGCAGTGCGCTGGAGAACGAGTTCCGGAGAAATCCGCAGGTGATCAACGCCGGGGCCGGGGCCTATTATCCGGGGATCGTCAATCCGTCGGATAATCTGCTCTACAGGGACGGTCAGATGGCGCAGGACGCCCGGCGTACGAGGATGAACTATGTCGATTTCGACTATCTGCCGACGCTGGGTATGCAGGCGGTGGCGGGGCGGTTGTTCAGCAAGGATTTCCCGCTCGATACGACCCGCATCATTCTGAACGAAAGCGCGGTGAAGGCGATGGGATTCGCCTCGCCGGCCGATGCTGTCGGCAAGAAGGTACACAACGATTTCAAGGCGAATGCCTATACGGTGGAAGCTGGTGGGAGTGGTAAAGGATTTTCATTTCGAGGACCTGCACCTGCCGATAACGCCTTACGCGATAATGACGACCAGATTCCCGAGCAGCTATATCGTGGTACACGCCCGTGCGGGTGAGCCGGGTGCCCTGCTGAAGGCAATGGGAGCGGCCTGGCATCGTCTCGATCCGAACGAGCCGTTCGAATACTCCTTCCTTAGCGAGGATTTTCAGCGAAACTACGAGTCGGAGGAAAGGCTTTCCACGATGATCCGTTATTTTACGGTGATGGCTATTCTCATATCCTGTCTGGGGTTGTTTGGGCTGGCGAGCTTCAGCGCCGAGCAGCGGATCCGCGAGATCGGCATCCGGAAGGTGCTGGGGGCGAGTGTCTCGGGGATTGTGCTGCTGCTGTCAAAAGATTTTCTCAAGCTGGTGGGTGTGGCGATGCTGATCGCGTGTCCGGTAGCCTGGCTGGTCATGCACAAATGGCTGCAGGATTTTGCCTACCGGACGGAGATCAGCTGGATGGTGTTTTTCATAACTATCCTGTCTACGCTGGCCATCACCTTGTTTACGGTCAGCTGGCAGGCGGTCAGGGCGGGGCTGGCCAATCCGGTGGAGAGCCTCAAGGTTGATTAGCCTTTCTGATCGAGTCCTCTTTTCTCTTTTTTTCCTTCTTTCTGAAGAAGCCTCTCAGCAGGAAATTGTGCTGGGCGGCTTCCATATTTTCGTCCAGCTTGTGGCTGCTGCTCTTCAGGTTCTTCATCGTGCTGCTGATATTCGAGGAGAGTGTGGTGTCGTGGAGCAGCTTGCCCAGGGCGCCCTTGCCGCTGTTGATACGGGTAGAGATGTCCGCGAGGTTGCCGGTGATGATGGCGGCGTTGTCGGCGGAAGTCTTGAGGCTGGCCATGATGGCGTCCGTTTCGATGGGGACACTCGAGCGCAGGGAGTCGCCGTTCTGTACGACCGACTGGCCCGGCGTGCCCGCCGTGATGGTAACGACCTTGTCGCCCATCAGCCCTTCCGAGCCGATGCTGGCGCGGGCGTCCTTTTTGATGAACTTCTGTACTTTCTTTTGAATGATCATGTCTACCTGTACCGTGGTGTCTGTGACGAGGCTGATGGCGTCGACCGTCCCGACGTCGATGCCTCCGAGGCGAACGTTCGCGCCATTCTTCAGGCCGCTGACGGAGTTGAACAGGGCGTAGACGTGGAGGACGGAGCCGAACTTGTTCTTTTGCTGTCCGATATAGTAGATGGCGGCGACGATGATGATCAGCGCTCCGACGGAGAAGGCGCCCAGCTTCCATTTATAGTTCTTTTCTTTTGGCATGTCTTATCGTTTGTGGCCAGGGGCCGGTTAGTAAAAGAATGATTTGATCCATTCGTCTTCCGATCGTTCGAGTTCGTCATAGCTGCCCTCGGCGTATACCGCGCCGTCGCGCATCATGACGATGCGGTCTGCTGTGGCTTTTGCGCAGGGCATGTCGTGCGTGATCGTGACCGATGAGATCTTGTATTTGTGCTTCATCTTGCAGATGAGGTCGCTGATCTCGCGGGCGGTGCCGGTGTCGAGGCCGGTGGTGGGTTCGTCGTAGAGCATGATCTGCGGGCGGAGGATCAGCGTGCGGGCGAGACCGATGCGTTTGTTCTGCCCGCCGGAAAGTTTGGACGGCATCTGGTCGATGGAATCCGCGAGGCCTACGTTGTCGAGCATTTCCATGATCGTGGAATCGGTCTTTTCCCGGGTCATCGTTTTTTTGTGCTGGCGCAGGGGGAAGGCGAGGTTCTCGCGGACCGTCATGGAATCATAGAGGGCGGAGTTCTGAAAAAGGAAGCCGATGCGGAGGCGCAGGGCGTTGAGTTCGTCGTAGTTGAGCCGGGATATATCCTGGCCGAAGATCTCGATCGTGCCGGCGTCGGGTGTTTCGAGGGCGACCATGCATTTGATCAGGACGGATTTACCCGAACCGGATTTGCCGAGGATGACGAGGTTCTCTCCTTTGTATACGTACAAGTCCACGCCGCGCAGGACGTCGTGGTCTTTGAAGGATTTGTGCAGCCCTTTTATGATAATGACGGGTTCGCCTTTTCCGCTGGCGACCGGCTCCGGCTCGGTGGGCTGGAGGTTGGGGTCCGGCGTGGTCGCGGGAGGGGTCTCCTCCGGGGTAGGTTTCTCAGGAGCTGTTTCTTTCGGATCGATATCGTTGTTCTCTTCTTTCATATTTAACTGATAAGGTCTGTGATCTGTGCCGCGATCAGGTCGATGATGAAGACGGCCAGGGAGGAGGCGACTACGGCGGAGTTGGCGGCTATGCCGACGCTCTCTGTGCCCCGCCGGGCGTTGTAGCCTTTATAGCAGCCGATGATGCCGATGACCCAGCCAAAGAAGAATGTCTTTACGATGGCGGGGACGACGTCGATAAATTCAAGGTGGTGCATGGCTGCCACGAAGAAATGCCGCAGGGACGTCTTGTCGTGTATGTTCATCGCGATATATCCGCCGTAGAGTGCGATGATGTCTGCGTAGATGGCGAGCAGGGGCACCATCAGCGTTGTGGCGAGGGTACGGGTGACCACGAGATAGCGGTAGGGGTTGATGGCGGAGACCTCCATGGCGTCGATCTGTTCGGTAACGCGCATGGAGCCGAGTTCGGCGCCCATCCTGGAGCCGATCTTGCCGGCGCATATGATGGCTGTTATGACGGGCCCTATCTCGCGGATGACGGAGACCGAAACCATGCCGGGGATCAGCGAGATGGCGCCGAACTCCGCCATCGATGGTCTGGTCTGGATGGCCAGGACCGCGCCCATGATAAAGCCCGTCAGTCCGATGAGGAAGGTAGATTTATAGCCTACGAGATAGCACTGATAAAGGATCTCGCGGAACTCATAGGGTGGCCTGAACACTTCCCTGAAGAAGCGCGCCATGAACGCCACCATATCGCCGGCGTTGTAGAAGAAGGTTTTATTGAGAGAAGACTGCATAACGGGACAAGTTCAATTATCAATCCAGATCATCGCCGCGTGTTATTTTCGATCATTTGTAGCCGGTTGGCCGGTCGGCTGAGGGCCGGAAAGCCGCTATGGCTGCGGAATTTGCCTGATCGCGTAGTTGGCGCGGGAATCTGGCATGGCCCTGGGGCTGTTAAAAATCGTAGAAATATATCCACAGTACTATCTAAATTCTGAATTGTTTATCGCTTACATTTGACCATTGTATGATACTGATCGTGGATGACAAGCCCGAGAATATCTTTTCGCTCAAAACCATACTGGAATTACATTCGTTTCCCACTGACACGGCATTGAGCGGCGAGGAGGCTCTGAAAAAGATCCTCCGGAATTCCTATGCGCTGATCATTCTGGACGTGCAGATGCCGGGCATGGATGGTTTCGAGGTGGCGGAAGCAATCAGCGGCTACAGCAAGGCGCGGGATATTCCTATCATATTCCTTTCGGCGGCCAGCACCGACAAGAAGTTTATCACGAAGGGGTATAGTTCGGGGGCGATGGATTATATCACCAAGCCGATCGATCCGGATATTCTTTTGCTGAAGGTGAAGACCTTTTACCGGCTGTACGAGCAGAACAGGGAGCTGGTCCGTATACAGGCCAGCCTGCGGTCGGAGATCGAGTTCCGGAAGAAGGTAGAGGGTGAACTGCAGGAGAGGGCAGGCGAACTGCATTCCATACTGGAGTCCATACCCCAGATCGCGTTTACTACGCGGGCCGACGGCAGGATCGAATTTGTCAACGAGCAAGTGGCTGAAATACGCGCCTTCGAAGGCTGAATTTCCGTTGACGCATCCGGACGATCCCGATCTTTCGCGGCAATGGGGAGAAAACGGTGAGTTCAGGAAAAGCGCTCGAGATGGAGATTCGCGTGCGAAGGATAGACGCGGAGGAATACCGTTATCATTTGTTGCGGGTGATCCCTGTCAGGGAAGGGGGCTGATCACCAAATGGGTAGGGACGTTTACGGATATCGAGGACCAGAAGCAGGCGGTTCGCAAGAAGGACGAGTTCATCAGCATTGCCAGTCACGAGCTGAAGACGCCGCTGACGACGATAAAGGCCTATGTGCAGCTGCTCGACCGGGAGATCGAAGACCCGGACCCGAACAAACTGTATGTCACGAGGGCGCTGCTGCAGGTGAAGAAACTGGACGACCTGATCGTGGACCTGCTGGACCTTTCGAAGATCGAGAGCGGGAAGCTGAAGTTCAACAAGAAGCTGTTTCGGGTGGACGCGATGTTGTCCAATGCGATCGATATGATCCGTCAGACCTATCCCGACTACCAGATCGTCCGGCACGGAGAGGCCGGAATCGAACTTTACGGGGACGAGATGCGGATCGAGCAGGTCGTCATCAACTATCTCACGAACGCGGTAAAGTATTCGCCCGACAACAAGGAGATACACGTCGACGCCTATATCGATGACGACGATCGGTTGTACGTCAGGGTGAGGGATTTCGGCATCGGTATCCGGAAGGACCACCAGTCCAATATTTTCAGCAAGTTCTACCGGGTGGAAGAATCGGCCAACCGATTCCAGGGCCTGGGTATCGGGCTTTATATCTGCGCCGAGATCATCCGGCGTCACGAGGGAGAATACGGCGTCGAGAGCGAGCCGGGCGAAGGGTCGACCTTCTTCTTCTCGGTGCCGGTACTTTATCACACCAATTAAAAATACAGGACCCCGCCATGATCAGAGTAGCTCGGCCCGCATTATTGCGCAATCTGCAGATCGGGTTTGGACTTTCGCTTCTTATTCTCATCGTTACCTCCATTGCTTCCTGGAGCAGTATCCGAAACCTGATGGACAGCAGCAGGCTGGTGGATCACACCGACTCCGTGATCAACGAGCTGAACGTGACCCTTGCGACGCTGACGGATGCGGAAACGGGTCAGCGGGGGTATTTGCTGACGGCGGATACGGCTTTTCTTCGTCCTTATGTCGGGGCGAATGACCGGGCTGTGGCCATAATCGACAAGATACAGACGATGACGATGGACAACCCGGTGCAGCAGTCGAATCTCAGGGAGCTCAGGGATGTGGTGGCGCACCGGCTGAATCTGCTGCAGGAGATCATCACGCAAAAGCAGAACGACAATATTTTCAGTCTGGAGGATGTCCGGAAGGGGCGCGGTTATATGGACCAGGCCAGAGCGGTCATTCTGCGCATGCAGGGGAGGAGCACCGGCTGCTGGAGACGAGGCTCGAAAAGGTGCGGCGGTTCTCCGTATTTACCCCGATGATGATCGTTGTCGCGGCGCTGCTGGCAATACTGATCACCATCTTTTTTTATTCCCGTATACACAGAGACTATTATGAGCGGAGTGAGCTGTATTCGGAAGCTGCAGAAAAAGGACGAGGATATTTCGCGGCGTATCGAAATCATCGGCGGCATCGCGGAGGCTATATCGGAAGGGAAATACCAGACGAGGGTAGCCGAGGATCAGAGGGGTGCGCTGGGGACGCTTGCCGGCTCGCTGAACAAGATGGCTTCGACGCTGGAATATTCCTTTGGGCTTTTGTCGGATAAGGAGTGGCTGCAGACGGGTATTGCCCGGCTCAATGAGGAGATGGTCGGCGAAACCGATATGCACAGTCTCGTGTCGAACGTCATCGCGTTTATAACGGAGTATAGCCGGAGCAGTACGGGAGCGTTCTATGTGCAGGATCCGGTGACGCGCGTACTGACCATGCAGGGGCGCTATGCGCTGGGCAGCGGGATCCGGAAGGAAGTGAAACCAGGGGAAGGGCTGGTGGGGCAGGTAGCGGCCAGTGGAAAGTCCACGCTGCTGAAGGATGTTTCGTCCGGGGACTGGGTGCTTAATCTGACCAGCGGGGATATCCGGCCCAGGACGATCATTGCCTTTCCTTTTTTTACGAGCGCAAGCTCCGGGGAGTTATCGAGCTGGGTTCGCTGGAATATTATACGGAGCGGGACCAGGGAATTCTTCAGGGCTGTCGCCGATAATATCGGTGCGGCCATTCATAGCATAGAGTCGAGGCTGCGGCTGCAGGAGCTGCTGGAGGAAACGCAGGCGCAGGCGGAGGAGCTGCAGTCGCAGCACAGCGAGCTGGAGAGCGTCAATCTCGAGCTGGAAGTGCAGTCGGAAAAGCTGCAGGTCTCGGAAGAGGAGCTGAAGGTACAGCAGGAAGAGTTGATGCAGACCAATCAGGAGCTGGAAGAGCGCAGCCGGTCGCTGGAAGAGAAGAATCAGCTGGTGCTGATGCGGAATCTCGATATTCAGAAAAAGGCCGAAGAGCTGGCGCTCAGCACGAAGTACAAGTCCGATTTTCTGGCCAATATGTCGCACGAGCTGCGGACGCCATTAAACTCCATTCTGTTGCTGTCGAGGTTGCTGGTGGAGAATGGCCCGCAGAATCTTTCCGGCGACCAGATCGAATATGCCCGGGTCATCCAGAACTCCGGGCAGGGGTTGTTGCAGCTGATCGATGAGATACTCGACCTGTCAAGGATAGAATCGGGTAAGCTGCCGCTGGAGCACGCCATCGTGCCGGTCGCCGTCGTACTGGAAGAGATGCGGCAGCTGTTCGGGCCAATCGCGAAGGACAAGGGGTTTGGAGCTGCATATCGTCACCGAAGAAGGGACGCCGGCGCAGCTGGAGACGGACAGGCTTCGCCTGGAGCAGATAATAAAGAACCTGATGGCCAATGCCTTCAAGTTCACCCAGCGCGGGTTTGTGACGCTGCGGGTCGCGCCTTCTCCCGACCAGCCCAACTTTATCAAATTCTCCGTGCGGGATTCCGGCATCGGTATTCCGGAGGAAAAACACAAGTTGATATTCGAGGCTTTCCAGCAGGCGGACGGGTCTACCCGCCGCAAGTATGGGGGGACGGGCACTGGGTCTTTCGATCTGCCGCGAGCTGTGCAAGCTGCTGGGTGGCGAGATCGGTGTGGAAAGCGATCCGGGGGAAGGGGCCGAGTTTACCGTCAGCCTGCCTTTGTTCCCGATGGAACCGGCGCAGGGAAAGGCTGTCGCCGAACCGTCTCTCCCGTCGGCTGCTTTCCCGATGGAACCGGGTTCGCTGTTCACGCTATCGGATGTGCCGGAGGAAATTCCCGACGACCGAAATTATCTGCAGCCCGACGACAAGGTGCTCCTGATCGTCGAAGACGATACACTGTTCGCGCAGTCTTTGCTGGATTTCACCCGGAAGAAAGGGTACAAGGGGATCGTGGCGGTCAGCGGGGATGCGGGCATCCAGATGGCGCGCCGTTACCGGCCGATGGGCATTCTGCTCGATATTCAGTTACCGGTGAAAAATGGCTGGGAGGTAATGGACGAACTGAAGCGGAACCCGCAGACGAGGGGAATCCCTGTCCATATCATGTCGTCCTATGAAGTGAGGAATGAGAGCCTGATGAAGGGGGCTGTGGATTTTATGTCCAAACAGGCGTTGTTCGGGAATATGGAAGAAGCATTCGGAAAGATCGACTACTGGCTGAATCGCAATGCAAGAAAGGTCCTGATCGTGGAGGACAATATCCGGCATGCGCAGGCGCTGGCCTGGTTCCTGAGCAGTCATCATCTGAATATGGAGATTGCGGCGACCATCCAGGAGAGCATCGGCATGCTGGGGAAGGAGTCTGTGCATGGGGTGATTCTTAGCAGGGCGTTAGGGAAGGAAGAGCTGGACGGGCTGGAGGTGATCAGGAAGGATCAGTCGCTGGAGAACGTGCCGATCATCGTTTTTACCGGAATGAATATATCGAAGGGGGAAGAGGCGAGGCTGCGGAAGTTTGCGGACAGTATCGTCGTGAAGACGGCGCATTCTTACCAGCGGGTGCTCGATGAAGTGTCGTTGTTCCTGCATGTGGTGAGCGAGAACCGGGGGGAAAGGGGAGGGCAACGGCTATGGCAGGCTCGGCGGGCTGGAAGAGGTGCTGAAGGACAAGATCGTGCTGGTGGCCGACGACGACGTAAGGAATATCTTTTCGCTGACAAAGGCGCTGGAGCAGCACAAGATGAAGGTGTTATCCGCGATGGACGGGAAGGAGGCGCTGGACACGGCGGAGAAGGGGCTGCCGGATATCGTCCTGATGGACATGATGATGCCGGAGATGGATGGGTTCGAGGCGATCAGCAGGATGCGGAGGAATCCGAAGCTGAAGCACCTTCCCATTATTGCGGTTACGGCCAAGGCGATGACGGGGGACCGGGAAAAGTGCATACAGGCTGGGGCTTCGGACTATATTTCGAAGCCGGTGGACATAGATCAGCTGCTATCTTTGTTACGGATATGGCTTTACGAGAAGTAAATTTGCGGAATGGAGTTCAACCCCATACAATATGAGGAGCTTGAGTTGTTGCTGGCTGACATCTACAAGCAGTATGGCTATGATTTCAGCGAGTATTCCAAAGCCAGTCTCCAGCGGCGGATACAGCGGCTATTCACGCTGGACAAATTCCCGAGTTTTGCAGAATTTCGGTATCGGCTGCAGGCTGATCCGCAGTATTTCCGGCGGTTTGTAGAGGAGATAACGGTGAATGTAACAGAAATGCTGCGCGATCCGTCTTTTTACCGTACCCTGCGTACGAGCATCCTGCCGGTGCTGGCGACCTATCCTTTTATCCGGATCTGGCATGCGGGGTGTGCAACGGGGGAGGAGGTGTATTCGATGGCGATCCTGCTGAAGGAGGCCGGGTTACTGCACAAGTCTTTGTTGTACGGGACGGATATCAATCCACTGGTCATCGAGAAGGCGCGGAAGGGGATATTCCCGGTGAGCCAGATGCAAAAATATTCCGAGAACTATATTCAGTCGGGAGGGGTAAAGGATTTTTCGGCCTATTATACGGCCAACTATCATTTGGCCAAGTTCGACAGTTCGCTAGGGGGAGGATGATCTTTTCGACGCACAATCTGGTATCGGATTTTTCCTTCAATGAGTTTCAATTGATCCTTTGCAGGAACGTGCTGATCTATTTCGAACGGGATCTGCAGTCAAAAGTTTTTCAGCTGTTCGACTACAGTCTGGAGAAATTTGGTTTTCTGGCGCTGGGATCGAAAGAATCGTTGCGGTTCTCACCGATTGCCGGCCGGTACAAGCAGGTCGGCAAAGAAAAAATATGGAGGAAGACGCATGAAGCAGGATAAGCTATTGCTCATCGGAGGGTCGGCGGGGAGTCTCCAGGTAATGCTCGCGGTGCTGACTGCGGTAGGGAATGATTTTCCCATACCGGTGCTGGTGATCCTGCATCGTAACAGCTCTTTCGACTCGGCGCTGGAGGAGCTTTTCTTTTCGAAAACGGCGATGGTGACGAAGGAAGTGGAAGAGAAAGAGAGGCCCGTGGCGGGGACGGTGTATCTCTGTCCGCCCGACTATCATGTCCTGATAGAGGAAGACCATAGCTTTTCTCTCGACTATTCCGAGCGGGTACATTTCAGCAGGCCGAGTATCGATGTTAGCCTGAAGTCCGCGGCCGATGTTTATGGGGCGGGGACGATCGCAGTGCTGCTATCGGGCGGGAATGCCGATGGGGCCGAGGGGCTGGCCTATGTAAAAGAACGGGGAGGAGTGACCGTGGTACAGGATCCCAGGACGGCCGATGTACCTTATATGCCGCAGCACGCAATTTCAACCACGCAGCCGGACCATATTCTTCCGGCTGACGAGATCTCCATTTTTATACGAGGCCTGGCTTCCTACAGGTAGCTGAGCCATTTTTGTTGGGCTATATGGCTGCGTTTGTATCCGTCGAACCATTTGCAGAGCGGGTACAGGAAGATGATCGTGCCCATCCACACGAGATATACGACGGGCAGGCCGAAGCCATAGCCCTTTAGTTTTGCATTGGCTGTTACCCAGGTGGTAAGGTTGACCATATCGGAGGCGGGATGTCCGGACAGGACGGCGGCGATGACGGCGATACCATGCAGTAAAAAGATATGGATGAGATAATAGAACATGGGTACCCGTCCGAACACCGCGAGTTTGCCGGTGAGCTTGTTCAGCGGCTTTTCCGTGTAGGCCAGAAACAGGAAGGCGGGCCCGATGGTCATGCAGATATAGAGCAGGGAGGGCGGGTATTTGGTGGTGTTGAGGAAGGACAGGAAGGTAAAGAATCCGTTGTGCTGCGCGGACCAGGGCTGGGGGTCGCCGTAGAGGTTGGTGGCGCGGAGGAGGATGAAGAATCCGATGGTCAGCCAGCCGAGATTGCGTAGCGATCTGTGGCGGCGTGCGGGGTCCTGGCTGGGGGCGTATAGATCACCGAGATAGTAGCCGAGGGTGATGAGGCCGATCCATGGCAGGATGGGGTAGCCGACGAAGATGAGGACGGGGCCGAAGAAGAAGGGGCGTTGTTCGTGGAGGAAGGCCCAGAAGAAGGCGGCGCCGCCGTCGCCGGCGACGTGGATCTTGTCGAGTGCGTTGTGTCCTGCTATCAGGATCAGGGCGATGGCGAGGAGCAGTTTGCGGTTGAGTCCGATAAGGGCGGAGAGGACGATCATGCTGACGCCGAAGGCCCAGATGACCTGGAGTATATAGGTAGTGCCGTGCAGGTTGAAGGTCCAGCCGACGCTGACGATGAAGAGTTCGGCGAATATGAGCCAGAGGCCGCGGGTGAGGAGAAAGAAGGCGAGGGGCTTCTTACCTTCCCTGAGGCCGTAGAGGTGGGCGGATATACCCGAGAGGAGCATGAAGATGGGGGCGCAGTAGTGGGTGATCCAGCGGGTGAAGAAGATGATGCCGGTGGTCTTTGTGAGGTCGAGGGGGTCGTTGATATAGGCGTTGCCGTGAAAATAGTCTCGGGCGTGGTCGAGGGCCATGATGATCATGACGGTGCCGCGGAGCAGGTCGATGGATTCGATCCGGCGGGTTTTGACTTTGGTTGCGGTCAATGGTGCAGTATAGGTGGCAGTGCTGGCCATGGCGGACGAGTTTTAGGTGTTTACGTCCGTAAAGTTGGGAATTTTATTCGAAAAAATCGTCGATCGACTGAATTTTATTCAGTTCGGTGGTGGTTTTTTCCGTTCGGTGCGCCAGAGTTGCCGAACGGGGCCTGCGCGGGGATCGGTACGCGGGGCGTTGATTTTTGGGATGATTATGCGCTAACTTTTTGATTGATAGCCATTTGAACGATTGCCTCGAGTTCGGTGATGTCGAATGGTTTCTGGAGGAAGAAGTCTGCCTGGGCTTCGCGGGCGAGTTGGGTGACGTTGCTGTTCGCGCTGAAGAAGATGACGGGTATGTCGTGGGTTTCGGGCGCGAGTTTGAGCATACGGGTAGCTTCGATGCCGCCGGGACCGGGGATCCAGTTGTCCATGAGGATAACGTCGGGGTGGTAGGATCTGACCTGTTCGATCACCTGGCTGGACGTGTTGAGGGTTGAAACGTCAAAGCCTTTTTTCTTCAGGACTATCGAGCAGATCTGAAGAATATCCGGGTCATCGTCGAGTATCAAAACTCTTTTATTCATTGTGATGGGTTATTACAAATATCCTCTTAAAATTCTATGCCACAAATTAAAATACGGGCAAAGGATGAGGAAAAGGCGGGCAACGGATGACGAAATATGATCACGGCCCGGAGTTTGGGTCCGGAGCCGTGTGTTGGTGATTGCCAGTTGGGGACAAATGCCTTGCTATTTCTTTATAAATAATGGTTTCAGTGTAAACCATGCCAGTGCCGGGAAGAAGTGCATGGGGATTACCATGCCCGGAAGAGTTCGGGAGCCTCGAGGTCCAGCGGAAGCTTGACAGCGAAGGGCGCCAGCAGGGTTGCGAAGCTGATGATGGAGAAGAGGAGGTTGAAAACGATCTCTCCTTTTTCCCTCAGGAGCCGGTCCAGCAGGAAGAAGCCGATGGCTGCAAGTACTCCGCCGAACAGGCTGGATGCGATGATCCGGACGGTGGGGGCCACTTTCGAAAAGTCGGCGCCCAGCGATGAATGGTAGACCCGGGCGTATACGACGCCGGCTATTCCTGCCAGCAGACCGGAGATAATCCCGAGTAGTAGTGCTTTTTTAAACATAACGGTTCTATTATTTGGTCACGGGTACAGAGACGTCCAGTTTTATTTGTTCGCCTACGTCGCCTCCGGGTTTGCCAACTTTGAAATCGCTTCTGTTGACCGTAAAGGTGGCGGTGAATGTGCCACCGCCGGCGGCCTCTTTGAAGGTGAAGGGGATCGTGGTTGATTTTTTAACGCCGTGGATATCGAGGTCGCCCGTTACCTGAAAGGTGGCGCCCGTTTTAACGACCTTTTGAGAAGTGAAATGGATTTGTGGATATTTTGCCACATCGAACCATTCGTCACTTTTGGCGTGCTTGTTCTGCAGGCCGTTGCCGGTGTTGATCGTCGCAACGTCGATGGTCACGTCAAATTTCGAGGCTGCGGGATTCTGTTCGTCAAAAGCGATATTCCCTTTGAATCCTTTGAAGATGCCGGACGCGTCGTCACTTGAGAAGGCGATCGAATAACCTTCGGCGATCTGCCAGTTAGGGACCGTGACGAAGGTGAAAGCGCTGCCGGCCAGGATCAGCACGGCAGCGATGGGATATATTAGTTTGTTCATATACTATATTTTAGCCTTTCACTACTTCTGCGTTGGCAACCAGCTTCACGTCGTCGCTGACCGCGGCGGAGGGGAAGGAGGGAGCGATGCCGAAGTCGGTGCGTTTGATGCTACCAGTTACCTTGAAGCCAGCCGTGGGCTTTTTGCTCTGGGGGTTGGTGATCGTGCCGTTGTAGACTACGTCGAGTGTGACCGTTTTGGTCACGCCGTGCAGGGTCAGGTCGCCGGTCAGTTTGTAGTTGCTGCCGCTGACTTTTTGAAAGAGGTGCTCTTGAAGGAAAGCGTACCGAACTGTGCGGCGTCGAAGAAGTCGGCGCTTTTCAGGTGGTTATTGCGCTGTTCGTTGCCGGTATTGATCGTGTTGACGTCGGCGCTCAGTTCGACTGTTGCGTCGGAGAAGTCTTCTTTAGTGGAAGTCAGCTTTGCAGTAACGGAGCCGAAAGATCCGCCGATATCGTTGATGCCCCATGTGGACGATGGAGAAGTTCAGCTGTGAGTGGGCCTTATCCCAGTTCCAGTCCTGTGCAAAAGAGGCGGTGGCGAAGAGCATGGATGCTGCGGCGATGATGGTGATCTTTTTCATTTGTTTTGTTTTTGAGAAATTATTTGTTGTTTGAACATTAATATGGACAAAAAATTTAATTCAATTCGATGACGAGTTCTTCGATGGGGCGGCGGACCTTTTTGAGGTTAGCGAGCCAGTCGTTGGCGAGTATCGCGGACGCCGAGGGTGAGGATGGTGGTGCTGCGGAGGCCTTTTTCGTGGAGTCCGAGCAGTTGGTCGAGTTCGGCGTTCTTGAAGCCTTCCATCGGGGTGGCATCGACCTGTTCGGTGGCGGCTGCGGCGATGGCGACTCCGAAGGCGATATAGGCCTGACGGGCTGCTCTTTCGAAGCGTTGTTCTTTGGTCAGCGCTGAGTAGGAGGCTTTGAGGTTGTCGGTGTAGCTTTTCAGGGCGTCGGCCGGCAGGTTTCGTTCGATCGTGATCTGGTCGTATACTTTGTCGATGGCTGCTGCGGTGATATCGTCCCAGGCGGCGAAGATCAGGAGGTGAGAGGCTTCGGTTATCTGGGGTTGGTTGTAGGCGATGGGCTGGATCTTTTCCATGAGCTTCCTGTCGGTTAACCTGGATGATGCTGAATGGTTGGATACCGCTGGACGTAGGGGCCAGTGCGGGCGGCTTCCAGAATGATGTCTACTTTCTGTTGGGGAAGCTTGTCGCCGGTCATTCTTTTGACGGCGTAACGCCAGTTGAGTGATTCTAAAAGATTCATTGTCTTGTCTATTTAATTTTGTTTGTGTTCAATGGTGTTATGGATTCTAAGGTTAGTATTTATTATAACGGTGTTAGGGGTAAGGTTTAAAAAAAGGGAGTGATCCCTGTGTTTCCGCGGTTCACGCCGCGGGGTCGTTTTCGTTCTCCTGGGCCTGGATGCCGCGGATGAAACTGCACATCACGTCTCCAAGTACCTGAAGGGGGAGGTCGGGATGTTCTCCACCGTGGCTGTCGGCCTTTTCGGGGTCGCCGCCCAGGCGGTTCATTATTGATGGACACCAGACCGTGCAGCATCGACCAGAAAGACTGGTATTTCAGCCAGGGGTTGAACGACGGTTTTTTGCCGGGTTCGACCATGGCGGTGATGCTGCTGATGATGACTTCGCTGAAGGTACCGATCGCGGGTATTTTACTGACCGTTTCACAGGTCGGGATACCGAGGCCGAACATCAGCTGGTAGTATTCTTTATTGGCGAAGGCGAAGTCCCAGTAGGCCCGGCCCATGGCGCGGATCTGTTCGGCCGGATCGGTCTGGCCTTTTGGGCTTCCGCGAGTGCTTCGGCCAGCAGTTGGAATCCTTTTTTATTGAATTCCAGCAGGATAGCGTCTTTATTTTCAAAATGACTGTAGATGACGGGGACACTGTATTCGATGGCGTCGGCAATCTTGCGGATTGAGAAAGAGTGCCACCCTTCGGTGACGACCATTTCCCAGGCCGTGTCCGAGGATACTGGCCCGGACCTCTTCTTTTTGCCTTAGTTTGCGATCTGTAATTCCCATTTTCTACCTCCGTTACATTTTGTAACAGTGTTAGGCAAAATTACACCCTTTTCGTGAATTACCAAATATTTTTGGAAAATGGGGTGGGAGGGGTTTTTTTTCGGGCCCGGAGTGAGGCGGATAACGGAGGATTTTGGGGAAAGCCGGACGTAGCGGGGACTTTTGCCACCGGCCGGACGAGGTCGGGTAAAATATGGTGGTACAGGAATTTAGGAGGGGAAGATATGGACACTTCAAAATTTTATGACAAGTTATATGACTGGATATTGAGGGTGGGGCCGAAGGTACTGCTGGCGATCGTGGTTTTTGCTGTCGCGCAGGTCCTGATCAGGCTATTGAAGAAGCTGGGTGAGGGGGTTTATGCACCGAAGGGAGTTCGACACATCGCTGCAGCCGTTTCTGATCAGTCTGCTGTTTGCGATTTTACAGGTGCTGGCGATACTCGCGACGATGCAGGTGCTGGGTATTGAGATGACCATTTTTGCCGCGCTGGTAGGTGGCATCGGTGTGGCCGCCGGGCTGGCTCTTTCGGGGACGCTGCAGAATTTTACGAGCGGGATCCTGATCCTGCTCCTGAAGCCATTCAAGGCGGGGGATATCATCGTCGCGCAGGGTCAGGAAGGTGTGGTGAGGAGTATCCAGATCTTTTACACCATTGTCGTCACGTATGATAACCGTGACGTCATCATACCGAACAGCAAGCTGTCGAACGATCTTATCATCAATATCAGTAACGAAGGTCGCAGGAGGATGGACCTGGATATTAAACTGCCATATACGATCGAGATGAAAACGGCGATCGCAAGTATTATGAAAACGCTGGAAAGTGCTACCGATATGCAAAAGGAGCCGCCCCCTTATGTCGGTGTTGGGGGATTTGACGGGGACGGCTATCATATCGTTGCCTGTGCGTGGACGGATCCCGATGGTTTCTACGAACGGCGGCTGGCCCTGCAGGCGCAGATACTGGCGGATATGCGTGGCGCGAACATTAAGTGGCCGGGTATGCCGTAGAACCTTGTCCTGGTGGCTAGTTATTGTTTGGGTTGAACTCCACGATCCATTCGATGCCGTATTTGTCTCTGAACATTCCGGCATATGTGCCCCAGGGACTGTCACCAATAGGCCCTTCTACGTCTCCGCCCGCCGATAATCCGTTAAATACTTTGTCTGCCTCTGCACGGCTTTCAGTAACAACGTATATTTTGGACCTGTTCTCGTTTTCGCTTACCCGTCCCATAAATTCCGGAACGTCATTGGCCACTAGCAGATTGTTTTTGCCAATAGGTAAAGCAATGCGCATGATCTTGTTTGCTTCATTTTCCGGTACCGGGAATTCGGCGCTTGAAAGGTCCCTGAAGCGGACGATCTTTCCAAACTCACCGCCAAAAACTGATTTGTAAAAGGTAAATGCTTCTTCGGCATTGCCATTAAAGTTGATCCATGGATTAATTGCTTTCATGTTTTTTTATTTTAAGGTATTTTTGCGCAACACATCGGTTGCAAATATATGTGCAACTTTTTAGTTGCGCAAATTTTCACCAATATTTTTTTCAGACTTCCCCTATAGGCTGGGTGTCTTAAGTTTGGTCCTGACCATTTTTACGGGGGAACCGGAGAGAAAGATCGTCGAGCCCAGGTCGGACTGCAGGCGGATGGTGTCGGCATGGCAGTAGCCCTCGACGGCAGCGGAATCTGTCAGTAAGAGGAGGGAGGTCGTGGACGGTGAGGGTCGGCGGGTGGAGGGCCGGGGTGAGGTGTAAGTGGTCACGGGTGGACGGGTGGATGATCATAATTCGTGGGCGGGGACCCGGGGCGGGGGGACGCCTGGAAGAGGAGGGTTATGGCCGGTCGTAGTGGTTATAGCCGGCGAGGCCGATCCGGGAAATGGTTGTGAGGCGGATATCGTCGCTGGATTTGGCGTCGGTGATACAGACGACGGTGATGAGGTGGTGTCCGTTGGGGAGGGTGATAATGCCCGGCGTCGTTGGTAGCGGCGGTGATGCCGGCTGCGTTGGTGTTGGAAGTGCCGGTCTTGTGGGCAACGACGGTCCCTTTGGGGAGCATGCCACCGATGCGGTGGGGCGAATTGGATTCGGTCATCCATTTCATCAGCAGGCGGGTGCTGACGGGGCTGAGCAATTCTCCTTTATAAAAGCGCCGGAGCAGCTCGGCCCATGGCGGAGGGGCGGCACCAGTTGGAGTACTGGTTGTTCCAGTCGGCGGCCATGCCCATCTCGGTGTAAACGATGCTGATGTCTGTGACGCCCAGCTGGTGGATATATGTATTGACGACTTCGGGGCCGCCCACGAGGTGGAACAGCAGGTCGCAGCCGACGTTGTCGCTGGAGCCGACGGTTGGGGCAAGCACTTCTTCGAGCGTCAGGGTGAAGTGTTCCTTTTTGTATTTGTTGAGGAGGGGGCTGAACATTCTGGCCCATTCGCTTTTTCGAATATCGATGGGCGTTGTGAGGGAAAGCCTGCCCTTGTCGACCTGGGTCCAGGACGCAGAGCGCGAGGGGAATTTGAATACGCTCTGCATGGGATAGTGGTCCAGGTCATTGAAGGTCGTGCTGTCGCCGGATTCAAGGTCCTGCATAAATACGCCGACATGGCCCTGGGCGGCGGCGCCGATGGCGTTGATCGAGTCGGACAGGGACTGCTGGGCGTGGAGGGTGAGCGAAAGAATGGTGGACAGTGTGATGAGGACCAGGCGGGATGGGCTATTCATGGTTATAGGAAATTATCGGCTTCGCGGTAGGCTTTTATCAGGGCCAGTTCTCCTTCGGTACCGGTGCCGGCCATGCCGTGTTCCATTCCGAGGACGCCTTTGTAGCCTTTTTCGTAGATATGTTTAAAAATATTGCGATAGTTCATCTCACCGGTGCCTGGCTCTTTGCGGCCGGGGTTGTCGCCGATCTGAAAATAGGCGATGTGTTTATAGGCCCGGTCGATGTTGGGGATCAGGTCTCCGTCGTTGCGCTGCATGTGGTACATGTCGAAGAGGTATTTGCAGGAGGGGCTGTTGACGGCTTCGCAGACCATATAGGTCTGGTCGGGGTGGCGGAGGAACAGTTCGGGTGTGTCGCTGAGCGCCTCGAGGACCATGACGAGGCCGTGCGGTTCGAGGATATCGCATCCTCTCCGGAGTGTTTCTATGACGTTGGATGTCTGGTAGCCCATCGATAATTTGTGGTCGTAGTTGCCGGGGACAACGGTAATGTATTTCCCATTGCAGCGGCGGGCGGTGTCGACGGCTTCGCGGCAGGCTTTGAGGAATTTCTCGCGCCATGCGGCGTCGCCGGAGCAGAGGGAGGTGCTGACGGGCCAGTGGTCGAAGTTGAGCACGAATACGCCCATGGACCATCCGAGCTGCCGGAGGGTATCGCCGATGAGTGCCTGCTGTTCCGCAGGCCGGTCCATCATGCCGTTGTCCTCTATGGCCCTGAATCCCTGTTCGTGGGCCCAGCGGATCTGGTCGGTAAATTCGGGGCCCGCGTGGTTGCGGAACATGCCGTCGTGGATGCCGTAGTTGAGATGAAAAGGGGCCCCGGCCGGGGGCCCCCAAATGTCCTTGTCGTTCCCGTTAGCATGGAGCCACCTGCCAAAAAGGATTTTGACAAAAATTCTTTTCTATCCATACCAATAAAAGTAAGTGATTCCGTAGAATCACTTTGCATTTATCGTAGACAATATTTGTTGTGTGACGTCTTTTCCGCCGCCGAAATTGGTAGAAAGGCTGCCGATCGTGTAGATAGGGCCCCATGGGATGCCCCACCAGCCTAATAAGATGCTCAGCCCCGTGTAGCGCCATCCTTTTTTGGCGGCGCTTTCGCCGGCGCGGATGAAATAGACGTCTGAGTTGCGCCGGAATGTAATGACGACGAGCGAGATGCAATAGCGAAAGACGACAAAGCGGGCGCCAGCCTTCAGTTCGTCGTTGATCTCCTGGGTACTAAGGTCTTCAATGCCTTTGATTTGCATAATGTTTAGTTAGGGGTGAAAATATCAGGATTTAGAAATCCGCAACAATATACCGGAAAACTTACCACATTCAAAATCTACAACATCACCTTCGTGGAAATCGTGGATGCTGCCTTCCATCCAGTATAGTTTCTGAGAGGTCTTTTCGTTCATGGAGGCATGGAAGACCGTTCGTTTCTCTTCGTAGTCGTTGTCGATGGCGGCGCGGATGATATGGGTGATCCGGGCCCTGGCGGCGATCTTTATTTTTTCCCGGACGTCTTTTTTCAGGCCGAAATAGCGCAGGTCCGAGAGATACGCCAGCAGGAAGATGGCGCCGAAGGTGGTCACGGTGAGGAATACGTATGCGGCGCGTGGGTCGTGGATTGCAGGGAAGCCGTAGGCGCCTGTATCCGTGGCGGGGCCGGAGTAGAATTTTGGGGGATGGCCAGTAAGATGAAATAAATGATGCAGCCCAGCAGGCAGGTGATCTTTGCCTTCTTACCGGCGTCGGCCAGCCGGTTTTCGAGAAGGGATTCTTCTTCATTGGTTAGCGGCGATTCCGTCATAGTGGCAGGGATTGGGTACTACGAAATATACAAAAAATAAAGGGAAGCTGCAAATTTGCTATATTCATAGTCTTATGACGCAAACCACGCCTTCTCAACGACTTTATTCGCTGGATGCTCTCAGGGGTTTTGACATGTTCTGGATCGCGGGTGGGGAAGAGATCTTTCATGTGATGGCCAAAGCTACCAATTCACCATTCTGGAGGGTCTTGTCCGACCAGTTCGAGCACCCGGATTGGAACGGGTTCCATTTTTATGACCTGATCTTCCCGTTGTTCCTTTTCATTGCGGGGGTCGCCACGCCGTATTCCGTGGGGCGGGAGCTGGAGAAAGGCACGCCGAAACAACGGCTGCTGTTGCGTGTCATAAGACGGGGGCTTACGCTTGTCCTTTTGGGCATCATCTACAACAATGGTCTGAAGATACATCCGTTGTCCGAGGTCCGGTTCTGCAGCGTGCTCGGGCGTATCGGTCTGGCCTATATGTTTGCGAATATCATCTATCTCTATACGAAGCAGCTGGGACAGTGGATCTGGTTTGCGGGACTTTTGATCGGCTACTGGCTGCTGTTATGCTTTACCTCGGCTCCGGGGTATCATATGGGCGATCTTACGATGCAGGGAAATTTCGCTTCCTATATCGATCGGTCGGTGATCCCGGGCAAGCTCTATCTGGGGATCCACGATCCCGAGGGGCTTATGTCCACTATACCGGCCATTTCGACGGGGCTGCTTGGCATTCTGGCCGGGCAATTGTTAAAGAACAGTCCGTTGTCGCCTGGGGCGAAGGCGGGGAGGCTGGCTTTGGCGGGAGTTATATCGCTGGCGCTGGCGCTGTTGTGGAACACCGTATTCCCCATCAACAAAAATCTATGGACCAGCAGTTTTGTCCTGAACGTGGGTGGGATCAGCCTGCTGCTGCTGGCGCTCTTTTATTATATCATTGACGTGAGAGGGTATAAGAAATGGGCGTTCTTCTTCACCGTGATCGGCATGAATTCCATTCTCATCTATCTGTCTCCCCATTTTATCAACTGGAAGTATATGACGGACGGCTTCTTCTTCTGGGTAGGGCAAATCATCGCCGCACCGTGGAATGCGCTGGCGATGGTGTTTTGTTTCCTCGCAGTGAAGTGGGTCTTTCTTTATGTCCTGTATAAAAAGAAGATATTCCTTCGTGTCTAACCGACGCGGCGGGTGAGCACTTCGGCCATCAGGGTGTCGCTGAACTCGCACATTTTTTCCAGCAGTGCGGCCAGTTCGTCTCCCTTTTCGGTGAGTGAGTACTCTACCTTTGGCGGAATCTCGTCATAGTCTATGCGGGTAATCAGACCATATCTTTCAAGGAGCTTGAGACGATCCGAGAGGATGGTATCACTGATGTACTTGAGGTCATCCTTGATGAGTTTGAACCGGTTGTTGCCTTCCTGAATGCAGAACAGGACGTCGCTGAACCATCTTTTACTTACGAGATCGAGTAGTTCATTCAGGCTGCATTTTTCTTCCAGAAAGGACTGGTTGCGATAGTTGGTCGAGCTTGTTTTTCTCTCTGTCATATCCTCAGTGTTTTTGTAGTAGATCTCGGAATCGGGTCGTGGTTGAATGTATCTGCAAACTTACGTGTTTAGCCATCGAATTTTAGCCCAGTGATCGTCTTAAATGACCGGTCATACTAATTAATTCCTAAGCCTGATGATAAGATTAAAGTTAGTGACCCTTTCCTCAAAGAACGGGGTTTTTTGGCGTCGGTTGGCTGGATTTTAGCCAAGTGTCTCCGTATTTTAACCCGGGCAGGGAGGGGTTCGGAAATTGCGGGGATGAGAATAGGGGGTCTAATTGTGAAAAAAGAGAGCTCAGCGGGTTGAACGAACGAAAGAGACCGCAGGGAGGACGAAGCCCGCCGTTGGGAAGAAAGAGGCGGATAGAGAGGCTGACGAGCCCATACACAATGGCAGTGCGAACGCCTTTGGGGATGCGGAAGGAATCTCTGTCGACAGGGAAGACGAGGAGCGTGAGTACCGCCGGGACGATATATATTAGAAATCAAGCCTTTTTCCCTGTTCAGGGAAGACGAGCCTTGCGTTTAGCGGATTGCCGGACTCCAATTGGCGGCGGATGGTCTCTTCGTTGTTGCCGGTGGGTTTGCGGTGAGTGATGACGAGGTTTAGCCGGTCCAGCGAAGGCAGCCCGGCGATGTTTGCCAGCGCCTGCATTTCCTGCATCAGCAGGCGGGGGTGAGATGGCCGAACAGCAGGCGGTCGGGTTGCTCGTTGGGGAAGGAGGTTTCAATAAAAATCGCTTTTAGTCGGCCCGCGCGCAGGAGGGGGCCGGCCACCAGCCACAGGGTGTGGAGGCGGTCGCTGTGTTCCAGACTGTCGGCGCCGGTATCTCCAAGATAGAGAAGATAGTTGTCGCCGTTGCGTACCAGGAACGCGGCGCTTTCATAGGGTTCGCCGTGGCTGAGGGGCCAGGCCTGGACGGTGAGCGAAGTCCGCTGGATGGCGGTCCCGAGTCCGGGTCGCATCGGGGAATAGTGGTATTTATTGAGCATGGGTTTCTCTCCGTCGTCTCCGAAATTGGCCCAGCTCTGCCAGGAGAAGTATTTATCTCTGATTACATTGAGGCAGGACGGGAGTCCGTAGATAGATTTGGCGCTGTCGTCGGGGAGTTGATGATCAGTCCTGCGACGTGGTCCAAATGGGGGTGTGAAATGAAGTACGCTTTTATGCTGCTGCGCAGGATGTTGCCGGCAGGCGGTGGTAATGTGCCGTTGTCCACCGCTATTTGTATTCCCGAGAATAGTGTTCCGGCGTCAAGGCAGATATAGTCGCTGGTCCCGTGGGCGGCCACCATATAAGCGGACAGGTTGCTCTCGTCGAGCCCGCCTCTTACACCGAGAGGGACAACCGTAAAAGCGGGGGACTGTGCGAAGGCGGGCGCGGCTAAAATGAGGCTAAAAATCAGATAGATAGTTATGGTCCTGATCATGGCTTAAAATTAGAGGAAATTCCGGGTTGCGTAAACCGTTTTCCCGATGCGGCGGACATATCTGGATATCCATGGGGAATTTTGCGGAAATTCTGAATTTAATGAAAGGCGTTCTATTAGCAGGGATATTTTTATTAGTAGCTGTATTTCAGGTCGGTGCGCAGAGTCGTCTGAGTGGGGTGGGGGATGGAACGGGGACTCTCAGCGGACTGTTGACCACCGCGGACGGGAAGCCCGCCGGAGGTGTGACGGTGACTCTTAAGGGGGTAAACAAGACGACACTGACGGATGACGACGGGCGGTTCAGTTTTCGGCGACTGGCGCCCGGCAATTATGACGTAGAGATAAGTTATGTAGGCTATGAACCGATCGATCAAACCGTCTCCGTGGAGAGCGGTAAGCCGGTGCGTCTGAGTCTGCAGTTGAAAGTGAGCGAGCAGCAGTTGGATCAGGTGACCGTCACCAACGGATACAATAAGTTCAACAAGAAGGAGACCGATGATATTGCCAGGCTGCCGTTGAAGAATATGGAAAATCCGCAGGTCTATTCGGTGGTGACAAAGGAGATCATGAAAGAGCAGCTGATCACGGACTACAATAGTGTATTCCGGTCGATCCCCGGTGCGGGCGTACCAATAGTCTACAATCAGGGGCGGAGCGCTCTGTATTCGAGGGGCTTTGTTACGGAGAATCTGGTGCGGAACAGCGTCAGCGGATTTGTATATACGAATATCGATCCCGCCAATCTCGAAAGGCTGGAAGCGATAAAGGGCCCCTCAGGTACGCTGTTCAACAGCAGCATGATATCGTTTGGCGGGCTTTTCAACCGGGTGACCAAACACCCATTCGACAGTTGGCGCGGCGAGATCGGCTATTCCGGCGGCAGTAATGACCTGAACAGGCTGACGGTGGATATCAACCAGCCGCTGAACAACGACAAGACGGCGCTGATGCGTGTCAACGGGGCGCTGCATACGGAGCAGTCCTTCCAGGACGCAGGGTTTACGCGCAGCTATATGATCGCTCCGAGTTTCGTATACAAGGCGAATGACAAGCTGAGCTTTTTGCTGGACGTGGAGGCTACTTCATTCAATGCCACTTCTCCTGTCCGTTTTGCACCGTCCACGACCGGGAAGATCCATGATGTCCGCAATCTGGGGATCGGCTACAAGCGTTCGTTCGGCAATAACACGCTCGACTATACGACGCGGCAGGTCAATATTTTCGGGCAGATCAACTACCAGCTGTCATCGCAGTGGAAGCTGCAGACGCTGTATACCCGAACCTTCTCCACGACGAGGGGCTATGTCAACCAGCTGATCGGCAAGACGGACAGCACGCTGTCGCAGCAGTCGCAGAAAGAGGACTTTCCCTATTACGGGACGAATATCCAGCAGAATATCGTGGGTGATTTCTTTGTGGGCCGCCTGCGTAACCGGCTGGTGGCAGGTGTCGACATCTACAACCAGAAGAGTGAGTGGACGAATACGACTGTCAATATGCCCGCGATCAATTTCCGGCATCCCGGAGCGGGCTACAATAATTTTAATTCCACGAAGGTCGACTCTGCGGCGGCGCGTAGTGCGTGGGTTAACTATAGAACAAATCAATCGACATTCGGCGCCTATTTTTCGGACGTGCTGAACCTTACCGAAAAATTGAATGTGATGGTGAGTCTTCGCGCCGACCGGTTCGACAACAAGGGGACCTATTATCCCGGAGCGGATTCGACGGCGGGTTCCTATACGCAGAATGCGTTGTCGCCGAAGTTAGGGGCGGTGTATCAGCTGGTAAAAGACAAGGTATCGTTGTTCGGGAACTATATGAATGGGTTCGCCAATGTGAACGGTACAGACTTCAATGGCGGGACCTTCAGGCCGCAGCAGGCCAATCAGTGGGAGGGTGGCGTCAAGTTCGACGTTTTAAGGCATAAGGTAAGCGCTACGTTCAGCTACTACGATATCCGGGTGAAAAATGTCGCCAGGGACGACCTTGCCCATCCGGGTTATTCGATACAGGATGGCACGCAGCTGAGCCGTGGTTTCGAAGGTGAGGTGATCGCGAATCCTTTTGCGGGTTTTAATATCGTTGCGGGGTACACGTACAATGACAGCAAATATACCCAGGCCAACAAGTCGGTACAGGGGTTGCGGCCGGCGACGGCGGGGCCTGCCAGTCTGGCCAATCTCTGGATGAGTTACCGGATCGTCGGTGGGAAAGCGAAGGGGTTAGGCTTTGGTTTTGGCGGCAATTATGGCAGTGCGTCTTTCCAGACGAATACCGCCAGTTTTGCGTTCACGATTCCGTCTTATACGGTGCTGGATGCGACGGTCTTTTACGACCAGCCGTCTTATCGTATAGGGGTGAAGGTGGACAATCTGACCAATGCACAATACTGGTCATACCGGCTGGCGCCGCAGAATCCAACCAGGGTAACGGCTAATATAACATTTAGATTCTAAGGTAATGGCAAAGAAAGGGAGTTTCAAAAAGCTTATCAGAACCTTACACCTCTGGCTTGGACTTACGTCCGGGCTGGTCGTTTTTACGATAGCAGTCTGTGCAGCCATACTGGTCTTCGAGGACGAGGGGCGGGACTATTTTCAGCACGATTTTTACCATGTCGCTACGGTCGGTGCGCGGCGGCTGCCGGTGAAACAGCTGGTGGATACGTTCAAGGTTCATTTCCCCAAGGACAAGATCACGAATATCCGCTGGAAGGAAAAGGCGGATGCAGCGGTGCTGTTCATCAGCCGGAAGAATATCACGGTCTCGATCGATCCCTATACGTCGGGGATCATCGGCGTACAGCGGCAGACCCGGGACTTTTACAGTGTCGTGCTCGATCTGCATACGCATCTGCTGATGGGCGATTTCGGGAATGCGATCATCAAGGCGAACGTGCTGATCTTCTTTATCATGTGCGTGAGCGGTCTGATCCTGTGGTGGCCAAAGCAGAAGCGGTTCTTCAAACAGGCGGTCCGGATCAATTTCAGGACGAAGAACTGGAAGCGGCTCAACTGGGATCTGCATTCGGTGCTGGGGTTCTATGCGCTGATCGTGTTGTTTATCGTTTCGCTGACGGGGATGTTCATGGTATACGATTCGGTGAAACAGCTGGCCGGATTCGTCACGCATTCGCCGGTACCGCCGAAGGAAGTGCAACTAAAATCCGTCCGGGGTGAGGCCGGAGTGAAATATTCGATCGACAAGGCCTATGCGACGATGGCGTCGATGTATCCGGGCGCAACGGAGACTTTTATAACGCCGGCCGGGGATTCGACGGGGTCTATACGGGTACTCATGCGTTATCCGTATGCGATCGCGAGGCGGCAGAACAGTATGGTCTTCGACCAGTACAGCGGAAAGGTGTTGAAGACCGAGCTGTATACGCAATATACGGGGTACGACTATGTAGCGAAGAGTAACTACAATCTCCATACCGGTAAGATCGCGGCGCTGGGTATCGGCAGTAAGATCATCTGGTTTCTGGCGGCGCTGATCGCGGCTTCCATGCCGGTGACGGGTTTTATGATCTGGCTGGGCAGGAAGTCGGGGAGGAAGTCGCGAAAAACCTCGAACTTGCGTCCATATGAAAGAAAAACTCCATCATTATACGAGCCGGCTGGTCTGGACCGGTAACAAGGGAGAAGGGACAGTCAGTTATAAGGCGTATGACCGGGACCATGTCCTGTCGGTGAATAACAAGCCGGAGATACCGGGCTCTTCCGATGCGTCTTTCCGCGGCAATCCGGAGCGCTATAATCCCGAGGAGCTGCTTGTTGCCTCGTTGTCTTCCTGTCATATGTTGTGGTATCTGCATCTTTGTGCGGTGAATGGCGTGGTCGTCGTGGACTACCGGGATGAGGCATCGGGTGTGATGGAAGAGACGGCGGATGGGGGAGGCTTTTTCCGGGAAGTTGTGTTGAAGCCGGTAGTTGCCGTGACGTCTGAGGACATGGTGGAAAAGGCGCGGAGCCTTCATCACGAGGCCAATAAATTTTGTTTTATCGCGAATTCCATAAAGTTTCCTGTAAGGCACGAGCCCGATATCAGGGTCAGCTGACGCGGAGGAGTATTTTCCCGAGGTGTTCGCTGCTTTCCATCAGCTGCTGTGCTTCTGCGGCCTGTTCGAGCGGGAAGGTTTTATATATCAGTGGTTTCATCGCGCCTTTGGCGATCAGGGGCCAGACCTGGGCCTCGATATCGGCCGCCAGCCGGGCTTTATAGGCGGCATCCCTGGGCTTGAGCATACTACCGGTGATGGTCAGTCGTTTTTCCATGATCTGGCGGATATCGATCTGTGCGTCTTTGCCGCGCATGCTGCTGATATAAACCAGGCGGCCGTCCATGCGCAGGAGTCGGAGGTTTTTATGGTGTAGTCGCCGCCGGTCATGTCGAGGACCAGGTCGATACCGACGTTTTTCAGCTCTGTCTCAAAATCCTGTGTTTTATAGTTGATCGCTTTTGTAGCGCCCAAAGACTCGCACCAGCGGCATTTTTCGTCTGTGCCGGCGGTGGTGTAGACGGGGATGTGCATGGCGTGGGCCAGCTGGATGGCCGTGGAGCCGATGCCGCTGCTGCCGCCGTGGACGAGGAAGTTCTCCCCGGGTCTGAGTCTTCCCGTCCGAAAGGCGTTGTCCCATACTGTAAATACCGTTTCCGGCAGGGTGGCGGCTTCTTCGGGGCTCCAGCCTTTGGGTATGGGCAGACACTGTCCGCCCGGGACGGCGACGTATTCCGCATAGCCGCCGCCGGTGACGAGTGCGCAGACTTCGTCTCCCGGCGCCCATCGCTGTGCGCCTGGGCCGCAGGCCGTGACGGTGCCGGCGACTTCAAGGCCTGGTATCGCCGGGTCGGAGCTGCCGTATGAGCTGCTGGTGCGGGAGAAGACGTCGCTGCGGTTGAGCCCCGCCGCTCTGACGCGGATCAGGACCTCGCCGTCGGCGGTAGTGGGTGTTGGTATGTCGCGGAGCTCCAGTACTTCGGGGCCTCCTTTTTGGTGATAAGGATCGCTTTCATGCTACAAAGTTAGACCAGTTGCAAAATTATTCGATATTTTTATCGTCATGGAAAGAAAGGATTATTATAAGGTCGGGGTATTGATGTTGCTTCCTATTCTGATCTTTTTTCCGGTGCTGAAGAGCACTTATTTTTATACCGATGAGGTCCTGCAGTTGTGGCTATTCCGGAAAAATAACGGCTATTCGATGGACATATCGCAGGGCAGGATCCTGACCGACATGCTGTACCGTCTGATGTTCAGCAATATCGATAGCATCGAGCAGCTGACCCGGCTGCGGTTGTTTGCGCTGATCACCGGGATCGTGAGTCTGCCGGTGTGGTATATGGTATTCTTTCGGGTAAGTAAGAATGAAGGGCTGCCCGGGCAGCTTCCATTTTTTGCGGTTCTTTTCCTTGTTTGCAGCCTGCCGTTTGGTATCTCGGTCCAATGGGCGTCCTGTATGGAACTGCTCTTTGCCTATACGTTCGGGTTGGTTTCGGGCTATTTTGCCTATCGGTTCGGGAAACGGGGCTGGTTGCCGGCGTTGGTTTTGGGGGTCATATCGCTGTTCTTCTATCAGAACGGGTTCGGATGCTTTCTCCTGCCCTGGTTCCTGCAGCTGGTCGCCCGGCAGAAAGCCGACAGGAAGATGCTGGTTCCGGTGGTGCTATACATTGTCATTTATATCGTGTACTTTCTGATTTTTGTCAGTGTAATGAAGACCGTTTACCACGAGGGCATTACGCATCGGGCTTCACTGGCGACGAATCCGTTTGCCAAGGGGTATTTCCTGCTGATGAAGGCGCTACCTACGGCATTTCATTTTAACCTGGTCATACAGGAGAACAGTATTCCGCTCCGCGTGTACTATTTGCTGGCGCTGGCCGGCATGTTATGGCTGAATTACAGATCGGGTATAAATCGTAATTTCTTGCTCTATGTGCTGCTGTTGTTCGGAGCGTTCGCTCTTATCTATCTGCCGTCCATGATCATAAAAGAAAACTATGCTTCCAGCAGGACGCTGCTGGGGCTGGATATGGCTGTGTTTGCCTGGGTTTTTCTTACGTTCATGAGAAATGGCAAGGCGGTTGGTTTGTTTGAGGGGGCTGGTTTTATATTGGTGCTGGTCGCGGTATATAACCTGCGAAGCGTATTTCTGCAGCCGGCTGTCGATGAATATAATAGTCTGAAGAGATATATTGACCAGAACTATCGGCCGGAGACCAGCTCGGTCGATTATATCCGTTCTTCCGAGGAGCTTGCCCGTATAAAGTATGGGTGCGCATCGTCCTGGGATGAGTATGGGTTCTTTTCCTCATATTTTACCTGGGTGCCTGACGCCGTCACCCGGCAGCTGGTCTTTGAAAGAACGGGTAACCGCACCGCGGCCGGGAAGCTGATCATCCGGCCCTGGGTGTCAGTGGAAGCCTATAAGGCTGCCGCGCCGCAGGGTGGTCCCGGGAATTTGCTGATCGATGCGCCGGCTATTCTGATGGCTGGAACGGCGCCGGCGCCGACCAAATGATGGGCGGGAGGCTATCGTTTCTTTTTGTTGGAGTCTGACGGAGTATAGGGGCTTGTTCCAAATACCCAGACGTCTTTTGTGTCATCGTAGAAACAGAAATTTTTCCGGACGAGTTTTCCATTGTTGTATTTCAGTTCGAGCGAATAGCCGTCGAAGGTATAGGTGCCGGCTCCCTCCTTATTGCTATAGGCGGTGACGGAGCCCGTGGCGCCGCTGTAGCTGCCGCCACCGGTGCTGAGTGTGGTGAACTGTCCCTGGTCGTTAAAGGTGAGGACGTTGGAAGAGACGACGGCGCTGCCGCCGCCGAAGGCCGTGTTGCCACCTCCGCCGATGGTGCTCCAGGTCCCTGAGATCTTCAGGTCTTTTGTTGCGGGCATTGCCCAGAACCAGTGGGCTTTTCCTCCCACCGATCGGGTTTTCGGTCGCCACTCATTGTCACGATCAGGGTTTCTGCGTTCTCTGCTTTCCATGTCCCCCATTTTTTTGGCTCCAGCTCGCGTGATCTGGTTACGTCCAGGTCGTACGCACAAACGTAAGGATGAGAGTATACCGTGCCGTCCTTTAGCAGGAGGTAGGGATTGTATTCGATGATCATCATTCCTCCGACGCCCATGCCGTATTCCTGGTGGAGGACTACGCCTTTTATATCCGATGGCTTTAGTCCCTGTCCCGGCGCGGTCACGGGTGTTTCGGCTTTCGGGGATGTGATCGCCGATGTATGGCTGGAGGTTTGGTCCGGGCTGTCACCGGCCGTTGCGGTGAGGCTTCCTTCCTGTTTGGAGATTTTGATAAAGTGCTGTATGGCGGTGTTCGTATTGGTGCGGGTGGTGGTGGCGTTGGGGATCCCGGTGATCCGGCCATAGCGGACCCGGTAGTCGGGTCGCGCCATGCGCCGATGTCATCGGCCGCTTTCTCGGGCGGGTAGACGTCGTACCGGAAATTGGCTGTTCCGAAGAGCGCCGAGGGCGTGAAAGTATAGTGGCCGCTGTTCTCCTGCATTTTCCATCCCATGATCGGGCTGCTGGGGTATTGGGCGTTTGTGCCGGTGGCGGTCAAAACATCAGGCCCGTAAGGAATTGTCGCATCACTGATAATTTGGAGAGATGGGGCAATTTTCGGGCCGTTGGGTGCGGTCCATGCCGGTTGTTCAGAATATACTGGTTTTCCGTGATGGCCGGTAGACGAGCTGCATGGCCTGGAGGCTGCGTGTCCGGAAAGCTGCTTCGCAGTAGCAGAGATAGAAATTCCATTTGCGGATGAACCGGTCGTCGAAGCCGAGCTGTCTGATCTCGGGGAGCCGGCTGTTGAAGTGTATGAACCACACCTTTAGTGTGGCGGCATAGTGCAGGCCGAGTTCTTTCATGTCGACAAGCGTCATGTCTCCCGAGCGGTGGGCGCTGTAGCGGGTATCCGGGCGGGTTACGATCTGAAGGGCCATTATTCCGTCCTCTTTCAGCAGCCGGCGGCAATTGCGGAAATAGCCGGGGTCGGTGGCTTCGTGCGGCTCGACGGAAACGATCTTGTCGAAGCGGCCTTTTAGCCGACGGTAGTCTTTCTGCCGGACCGAGACGAGGTGGTCGAGTCCAGCACTGGCGGACGCGGCGGATAGCCAGCTGGTATTGTTGTTCCGATGGGGTGAGGGCCGTTACCATACAGCCGTACTGGCGGGCCATGTAGATGGCGTTGCTGCCCCATCCACAGGCGAGGTCCGAGGACGTGGTCGGTGGGCTGCAGGCATAACTGGTTGGAGAGGCGCCGGTATTTGGCCTGCTGGGCTTCTTCGAGGTCCATGCCGTCGCGTTCGAAATAGGCGCCGGACCAGGTCATGGTCTCGTCGAGAAAGGTCCGGAAGAATTCGTTGTTAAGGTCGTAGCCCGGGGTTGTGCTGCGGCGGGTGTTCCATTTCCGCCACCATGGGGTGGAGCGGGTGTTCTGCAGGGTCCAGCTGACGACGGCTGTGATGTTGTCCGTATCCCAGAGGCCGTCTGCATAGGCTTCGCCAAGGCCGGCGTTCCCATAGAGGATACAGCGTTTATAAAAGGAAGCGTCCCTGATGCGTATCTGGGCGCGGATCCCGTTGCCGTTGCCCAGAACGAGCTGGTCCCCGTTGGGAAGTTCGAGGTCCATCCGGCCTTTGTCCATCCTTCGCAGGTGTCTCAGGACTATGCGTTCATACCGGCTGGGTTTATTGTTGATCGCTATGTGAATGGTGTTCTCCATGGAGAGCTTCTTCCTTATATACGAGATTTAAGGAAGGTTGGATCGCCGGCCGGGAGTCTGCTTGTTTAACCTTTCGCAGACGAATGATCTTCAGCGCGTGGAGGAGGCGGATGACGGGATAAGTGGGATCCAGCTCGAACCATTTTTTTGCAAAATTGGCGTCGTTGGGGCTTTTGTGGTGGTTGTTCTGAAACAGCTCGCCCATCATGAGGAAGTCCAGCGGGAGCGAATTCTTGCTGTGGTCGTCATTATCGAAATTGGAATAGCCGTATTTGTGTCCGCACCAGTTGACGATGGCGCCGTGTATCGGTCCCATGAAAAAGTGGACAGGTAGCAGGAGATACATCCACCAGTGTGTGGCAAAGGCCACGTAAAATGCGGTATAGCCGACTCCGAACGCGATGCGGACAGCCCAGAGGTCGCTGAGGCGGTCGATCGAGGGCCATGTGGGGTAGCGGTCGCGAAATGCAGGCTCGGGTTCTTTTTTGTATTTGAGGTAGTCGAAATAGATATTCTTTGTCTGCATCATGAGGCCCCAGACGTCCCGGATGAAATGGGGGGAGTGGGGGTCTTTTTCCGTGTCGCTGTAGGCGTGGTGCATCCGGTGGAGGATGGCGTAGGCACGCGGGTTGAGGAAGGAGGAGCCACTGGGAGACAAAAGTGAAGCTATAGAAGAATCTCTCCCAAAATTTGTTCATTTTAAACATTTTGTGGGAAGCGTAGCGGTGCAGGAAGAAGGTTTGGGAAAAAAGCGAAAAGAACCAGTGACAAAGAAAAAACAGGAGAATAGCCATAGAATCTTCAATAAAATATGCCCTAAAAAATCGGCACGAAAGTATGACCTTTTTGGTTGTCAGCGTTAAAAAAACTTTCTACCCTTAATTATGGCCGCTGCGAGCAGAAGCAAAACCATGAGTGATGCCCGCAATGAGCTGAAGGGTCATTCCGGTATAGTAGGAGGAGGGATGGAAACTGAAACGTATCGTATGGCGGCCTGCGGGGATGGAGAGTCCGCGCAGCGCGTAGTCGGTACGGATGATGGGGGCTTCCTGGTTGTCGATCCGGGCGTGCCAGCCGCGGTTGTAATAGATCTCGCTGAATACGGCGAAGCGGGGGCCTGAGGTGCTGGACTCGTATGTCATTTCGTCGTTGTCGGCTTTTGTGAGGCTGATCGTGTCTGCGGGGTAGGGACTGTCGGTGGCGCCGACGGCGGCCTGATCGTTGTTGAAGAGGACGGCGGTGTCTTTTGTGTCGAGGTTGGTCAGTGCGTCCATCACGGCCTTTGGAGAGTTGGCGTATTTGAGGGACCGGACGAGCCATGCGGGGCCGAGGGCGTGGGGGTTGAGGGACACCGTGTCGCGTCCGTCCTGCGTCGGCTGTAAGATATATTTGGTGTTCAGCATGTCGATCACCGGCATACAGTCGGGGTATCTGGCTAGCTGGTATTCGATGAGGTCGTTATAGATGCTGAGTTTGGCGGGATGGTAGCCGCCGATGCTATGGTGGAAGTAGGCCGTCATGGCGCCGTAGGTAAGGGAGTTGAGTCCGCCCTGGCGGAGGTCCAGCACGCGGTACCAGGACTTGTCGCGGAGTACGGCGTCGTCGGAAGGCGTCGGCTTGAAGTCATTTTGCGCCTCTTCTTCGTCCTGGTAGTTGTCGTAGCTGAGGTACTGGACGTTCATCGCCATCAGGTCGATAAAGGCGAGTGCGCCTACGATGCCGATGGTCAGCAGTGGTTTGATTTTGGCTTTGACGGCGAGGGTCAGGGAGGGCGGCGGCTGTTGCTGTATAGAAGAGCGAGCGCAGGAGGCTGCCGAGGAAGACGGCCTGTCTGTCTTCTTTCAGTGCGGTAAGGAAGCCTTTTACGTAGTCGGTGATCTGCGGCTGCTGAAGGCCCGAGGCACGTTGGAGCGCGTCCTTGTCTGCCGCCGTCGTATAGTCGAAGCTAAAATACAGGATGAAAAGGAGGGCGAAAACGCCGCCGGTGAAATACAGCGCTTTTTTGTATTTACCCCAAAAAGTCTCTTTTTCGGATGCGGTCAGGGTCAGCAGGCGCTGGAGGCTGAGTATGGCGAGTACGCAGAACAGGAAGTTGGGGATGACGAGGATGACGCTGGGCGCGCGGAATTTGTTGTAGCCAGGCAGGACTTTGAGGAGGAAGCCGTTGAAGCCCTGGAGGTTGCTGCCCCAACTCATCATGAGGCTGATGACGCAGGCCGCGAGAATCCACCATTTGTGCTTGCCGTCGAGGATGAAGAGTCCTATGAAGGCCAAAAGGCAAATGACGGCGCCGGCGTAGGCGGGACCACCCGTGTCTGCACTGATGTCTCCCCAGTAGATGTGGAGCAGGTGCTGCAGTTGTTGTCCCAGCTGCGGGGGCATGCTTTGCAGGGCGTCGACGGACTTCAGGTTCCCTTCGTTGAACTCTGTCCTGTTATTGCCGCCGCCGTAGATCTTCGGAACGAGCAGCTCGAAGGACTCTGTTTTGTAGGTACTGTAGGTGAAGGCGTAGTCTTCGCTGAGTCCTTTGCTGGTGAGCGTGCCGCCGGTGGTAGCCAGTTCGCTGCCGCCGCGGATGGAAGCCGGCGCATAGTCATAGGTGGTGAGGGTGGCTACGGCGTTGCCCATGACGCCGATGGTGGCGCCGAGCAGGGTCAGTGTGCCCGCCAGTACGAGACGTCTGAAGTCTTTTTCTTTTGTCCAGCGGATGATATAGGCCGGGCCCATGAAGCCTACGATGATCATGCCGTAGTAAACGATCTGCGGGTGGTTGGCGGCGACGAACAGGTCGGTGAAGAGGGCCGTCAGGGCGAGTCCGGCGAGGTATTTTTTTCGAAGATCAGGAGTATGGAAGCGATAAAGGCCGGCAGCAGGGCGAGCGCCGTCATCTTGGTATCGTGGCCCGCGACGAGGGCGGTAGGGTTATAGGTGGCGTAGGCAAATGCCAGGGCGCCGATGATGCCGATATAAGGATTGACGCGGAGCACCTGCGAAAGGAAATAGAAGCAGATGCAGGCGAGGAAGAAGAAGCCGGGCAGTTTTGGGAGCCAGAGGCTCAGCAGGTCGTGGAAGAAGGCATAGGGCGCGAAGGTCTGTACGTCGATGGCGATCTGGTAGGCCGGCATCCCGCTGAACATGCCCTGGGTCCAGAGGGGGAAGGCTCCGTGTTTTTCCTTATACACCGCCGAGTTCCGGGCCATGGCCGTATACTGAGTGACGTCGGCCTGCTGCAGTACTTTGTGTTCGAGGACCGGTTTGCAGTAGACGACGGCGATGAGCAGGAAAACGACAACGGCAATGAGGTGCGGAAGGAAGAGCTGGAGCCATTTATTTTGCATGGGGTTGAAGGTAAGGAATAAGGGGTTGAAGACATCGAAAATGTGGCACCAAATGTGTGGCATTAACAGCATGTTTAAAAACTACTGCCGGCTGACCTGGCGCAATCTCCTGGTCAACAAGGGATATACCCTGATCAATATCGTGGGACTGGCGATGGGCCTGTCCGTTTGTCTGTTCATCCTGCTCTTTATCTTTCATGAGACCTCTTATGACAAGCAGCATGCGGGGAGCGACCGGCTTTACCGGGTAGCCACGGCCTTCAAGAGTCAAAAAGACGTGAGCGCGATCGTCAGCTCGAACGCGAATGTCGGTGCGGGGTTAAAAGCGGAGATGCCGGAAGTGGAGCAGGCGGCGCGTTTACTGGAGCCGGGCAATGACGGGTCGCTGGTACTCGGGTATGAGGATGGCGGGGAAAAGAAGGTCTTTTATGAGAAGAAGGGGTATTATGTCGATGCCAGCTATTTCGACCTGTTCGCGTACCGGTGGCTGAGGGGTGATGCGAGGACCGCGATGGCGGTGCCGAATACGGCTGTCGTGTCCCGTGAGCTGGCTCTCAAGCTTTTTGGAAGGGCGGATCCTGTCGGTAAGACCTTGAAGGCCGGGAATGGTGTCTTTACCGTGAAGGGTGTGTTCGAGCCGCTGGGGCCTTCCCATATCGACGGCGATCTGTTTCTCAATATGGACAATGAAGACCTGCGTCCCTGGCTGAAGGAGCGGACCAACTGGGCTACCTATAATACTTTTATGACCTATATCCGGCTGAAGAAGGGAACGGATGTGGACGCTTTTTCGAAGAAGCTCAATCCTTTTCTTCACCGGCATGGCAGCAGGGATATCACCAATGCGGGGGCGGAGCGGATGATCTTTCTGCAGCCGGTGGCCGATATCCATCTGCATACGGAGTCGCCCTATGACCACGATCTTTCGCCCAATCTCAACCGCTCGTACCTCTATATATTGGGCTGCATCGCCTTTTTCGTGTTGCTGATCGCCTGTGTGAATTTTATGAATTTGTCGACGGCCCGGTCGCAGCGAAGGGCGAAGGAAGTCGGGGTCCGGAAGGTAATGGGGGCGTTGCGCGGGCAGCTGGTGGCGCAGTTTCTGGGTGAGTCGTTGTTTATAAGTTTCGTGTCCCTGCTGGTCGCTCTATTGGCGGTTTGGCTGCTGCTGCCGGCTTTCAATCTGCTGGCGCAGCGCGAGCTGTCGCTTTTCGACTATCCGGCGGCTTTGGGCTGGATCGCCGGTCTGGGGCTGGTCGCGGGGTTGCTGGCGGGGGTATATCCGGCGTTCTACCTGTCGTCGTTTCGTCCGATAAAGGTGCTGAAGGGGCAGCTGGTCAATAGTCTGTCGGTGTTGTTCCTTCGGAAGGGGCTGGTCATCTTTCAGTTCACGATCGCTATATTTTTGATCCTGTCGTCGCTGCTCATCTGGGAGCAGCTGCGATTTTGGGGGCGCACGACCTCGGGTTTCAGAAGGACCAGCAGCTGGTCATTCCGCTACGGACGCCCGGGACGATGGCGAATTACAGGGTTCTCTCGGAAGCGCTGGGAAAGGATCCGAGGATCGATGCGGTGGCGGGGGGACGACCTATCCGGGACAGCCGCCTTTCAACGACCTGCGATTTTACCGGCAGGGGCAGAGTGCGATAGACGGGACGAATATCCCGTTCGGTCAGGTGGGGTATGACTTCCTGGAGACGCTTGGTATGAAGATGGTTGACGGGCGGACCTTTTCGCGGGATTTTGGCTCGGATTCGAATGCGAGGGCTTCGGTCGGAGCTGCTTCGACACGCTCCTCCTCGCCCGTAATCTCCGTACCCTCGATTATCTTCAACGAAACGGCGGTCCGCAAGCTGGGGCTGGACCCGAAGACTGCGGCCGGGACGACGATCCATTTCGGGCATCTGAACGATCAGCAGGATATCCGAATCGTCGGCGTTGTCAAGGACTTCAATTTTCAGAGTCTCCGGGATCCGATTCGTCCGTATGGGTTTATGCTGACCGACGAGAAGGACTATCTGATCGCGCGGGTGAGGACGGCGGACTACGGGCGGCTTCTCGGGGATATCGGGGGTATCTGGCAGCGGATCAATCCGGGAACTCCTTTTGAATATTCGTTTCTGGACCAGGATTTTCAGCGGAGCTACGAACAGGAATACCGGATAGGGCGTATCATCGGTGTTTTTACCGCGCTGACCATCTTTATCGCGTGTCTGGGTTTGCTGGGTTTGGCTGCATTCAGTGCGGAGCAGCGGGTCAGGGAGATCGGTATCCGAAAGGTGTTGGGCTGTTCTGTTTTCGGGATAATCGCGTTGTTGTCAAAGGATTTTGTCCGGCTCGTAGTGGTCGCCATTTGTATTGCCTCGCCGCTGGCCTGGCTGGCTATGTGGCGGTGGCTGCAGGACTTTTCATACCGGGTGCCTATCTACTGGTGGTTGTTCGTCGTGGCAGGAGGAGGTGCGGTCTTTATAGCCCTTTCGACGGTGGGCTGGCAGGCGGTGCGGGCCGCGAGGGTATCGCCGGTGAAAAGTTTGAGAGCGGAATAGGGTGCGGCGGGCGGAAAAAGAAAATTGGCGGCTGCCGCGGAATTGCAATAAAATATTATAACTTTAACACGAAGCGGGGGTTACCCGCTTTTCGAGTCTAGCGATTGCGTACCACAGTTTTAACAATAGGACCCCGGCGCCGCCGGGGTTTTGTATTTTTGTGTATGTCCAATGAATTTTACGAGCTGAGGGCGAACGATCCTCAGGGGCGGCCGGTCAGTATGGAGCGTTTCCGGGGTAAAACGGTGCTGATCGTCAATACGGCTACACAGTGCGGGTTGGCTCCGCAGTTCAGGGGCCTGGAAGAGTTGTATGAGCGATATAAGGATCGGGGGCTGGTGGTGCTGGGTTTTCCGTGTAATCAGTTCCGCGGTCAGGAGCCCGAATCCAATGAAATGATGGAGGAGACCTGTAAGGTCAATTTTGGGGTGAGCTTTCCATTGTTTGAAAAGATCGAGGTGAATGGTCCGGGGACGCATCCGGTGTTCCGGTTCCTGAAGAAGAGGCTGGGTGGATTTTTGGGCAGCCGGATCAAATGGAATTTTACTAAGTTTTTAGTTAGTGCGGATGGGAAGCCTTTGCGACGGTGGGGGCCGGTGGTGAAGCCCGAGGCGATGAGGGGTTATATTGAAAGGCATTTGTAAGTTCGTGCGCCATAAACGAAAAGAGGCCCGGAGGCCTCTTTCTATTCTGACTCGAGTTCTTCGAGGATGTCTTCTGTCAGTTGGATCTTTTCCGCGGCCATGTTCTCTTCGAGGTGTGCTACGCTGGATGTTCCCGGGATGAGGAGGTTGTTGGGGGAATGATAGAGCAGCCAGGCCAGTGCCAGTTGTTGCGTGGAGACGCCCAGTTTCGCGGCAAGTTTTTCTACTTTATTCATGTTACTCATGTTGCCTGCGTTGATGGGGTTCCAGGGGATGAAGGCTTTGCCGGTCTCTTCGCAGTACTCGAGCACAGACTCCCATTTTCTGTAGTCGTGGCTGTATTTGTTCTGGACGGAGACGATCTCCACGTATTCCTCTGCTTTTTCGATGTCTTCGACGCTGACCTCGGACAGGCCGATATGTTTGACCAGGCCTTCTTCCTGTACGCCCTGCAGGAACTCCAGTGTTTCTTCGAATGGCACGTTGGGGTCGATGCGGTGCAGCTGGTAGAGGTCGATCCTGTCGAGCTTCAGCCGGGCGAGGCTGCCTTCCAGCGCCTGTTTCAGGTGTTTGGGGCTTGAGTTGATGACCCACTTGGCCGGGGCCGGTGCGTACGAACCCGCCTTTTGTAGCGATGACGAGTCCGGCGGGGTAGGGGTAGAGTGCTTCGGCGATCAATTCTTCGGAGATATTGGGTCCATAGCTGTCGGCTGTGTCGATGAAGTTGACGCCGAGTTCGACCGCGCGCTGAAGGACCTTGATGGCGCCGTCGCGGTCCTTTGGCGGACCCCAGATGCCTTCTCCGGTGATGCGCATGGCGCCGTAGCCCATGCGGCGGACGGTGAGGTCTTCACCTAGTGTGAAGTCGCGTTGAAAACTGATTTTCGTACTCATTTGGAAATGTTTTTGACTGTGTATGAGAAGCAACGCCGATCTAACCAAATTGTTCATTTCGTCAATGGAAGATCGGTAAATGATGTATATTCGTCATTGCAGCGCGATGAGCCCCATTGATTTACACTCTGACCTGGAATTGCTTTCCCGGGTGCGGGAAGGCGACGAGTCCGCCTTCGAAGCGATCTACAAGCGATACTATTCCTTGTTGTATATCCATGCCTGCAAGCTGCTGAAGGAGTCCGGAGAGGCGGAGGACTGTGTTCAGGAAGTTTTTCCGGTCTCTGGCAGAAGGCTGGTCAGCTCGAGATCAGCGTCTCGCTGTCTTCCTATTTATATACGTCGGTCCGGAACCGCGTCCTCAACCGTATCGAACACAAAAGGGTAAAGGATGCGTATCTGTTTTCCATACAGCGATTCATGAAAGAGGGGGAATCCATCATCGATGAACAGCTGCGTGTGCGCGAACTTACGGCGCTGATCGAGAAGGAAATCGCGGCGTTGCCGGACAAGATGCGGGAGGTGTTTGAGCTGAGCCGGCGGGAGGAGCTGTCGCACAAAGAGATCGCTGAAAAATTGAATATTTCGGATAAGACGGTGAAAAAGCAGGTTAGCAATGCTATTAAGATATTAAGAAACAGACTTAAGGGACCTCTCCGGTTCCTGTTTGGAGCCCTTCCCTGAGGGCGGGTTATCTCCGGGTTAATTTTTTTTATTTTATCTACTACCTGGGGGTGAGTCGGCTGTCATATATAGATATATGAACGAAGAACAATTCGAGGATCTACTCAAAAAATACGGTTTGGGTCAGTGCAGTGAGGAGGAAAAGGCATTGCTGGAGAGCTGGTATATCGACCATGCCCGGCGGGACGGCAGTGTCATGCTGCCCAGCGAGCGGCAGGTAGAGGACGGCTGGGACAAAGTGCTCGACCTGTCAGGCACTGGCGGGGAGGCGGCGGGTGATCGGCATCCGCCGGTGGACTGCCGCTGCGGCCGTCCTGTTGCTGGTCTGTGCGGGCGGTTATTGGTATATGCGCGGCAGGTCTTCCGCGGTCGCGCCTCCGGCTGTAGTGGCGGGGACGGATATCGGCGCGGGCGGCGACAGGGCGATCCTGACCCTGGCGGACGGGAAGACCATTTCTCTTACGGGAGCTGCAAACGGAATCGTAGCGAATCAAGGGCATATACAGGTAACCAAGACGGCGGATGGACAGTTGGTCTATCAGGCCCTTGGTATGGGGGCCGGGTCGTCCGAAGTATCGATGAACAGCGTGACCACGCCGCGGGGCGGACAGTATCATCTGGTTCTTTCTGACGGTTCGAAAGTGTTGCTGAATGCGGCGTCTTCCATTCAGTATCCGGTGGCCTTCGCGGGGAAGGAAAGGCGGGTAGTCGTCACCGGGGAAGCCTATTTTGAAGTGGCGCCCGACAAGTCCAGGCCGTTTCGGGTGGATGCGGGTGGTCAGGCCGTCGACGTGCTGGGAACCAGCTTTGACGTCAACGTATATGCCGACGAGCCGGATCAGCGGACCAGCTTTGCTGACGGGGAGTATCAGGGTGAGCGGTTCGGGACGGAAGGTAGTGCTGACCCCCGGGCAGCAGGCGGTGAATGGCGCGGGTGGTGGGGTAACGGTGAACGACGGGGCCGACCTGGATGAGGTGATAGCGTGGGCGCACGGAGACTTTGTATTCAACAGCGAAGATATTACTTCCATCATGCGAAAGATCGCGAGGTGGTATGACGTAGACATATCCTATCCGCAGGGCAGCCCCGGCCCGATGCAGTTCGACGGTATCGTATCCCGGTCGAAGAACATTTCAGCAGTATTACAGATGATGGAAGCCACCGGTAAAGTGAAATTTAAAATCGAAAAAAGGAGGATAATGGTTATACCCAAACCCTAGACCCGAAACGGCGCCGATGTGGATCTTTTGCCGGGTCCACCGGATCGTAAATAAAACAAAACCGGAAGTGCAGCGAACACCTCCGGCGATGTTATGGCTTTGAATAAAAAAAATGTCGTGAGAAACATTTTCAACTTAAACCAAAACACTCTAAGGTATGAATTTTCAACAAATTCAGCGAATTATGAAATTGACTGCGCTGCTGATCGTGATTGGGGTCCTGCAGGTGAGCGCTGGAGAGGCACAGAAGGTCACGCTGCATGAGAAGAATGTGTCACTCAGCAAAATATTTAAAGAGATCCGCCTGCAGACCGGCTATGATTTCTTTATCGACGCCGCGCTGGTTCGCCGGGTGGGCTCTGTGAGCGTGGACGTGAGCGACGTTCCTTTAAAGGAAGCGCTCGACAACTGTTTTAAGAACACCCCCTGACCTTCCGGATAGAGGATGGGGCGATACTGGTCGAGGAGGACAAACCGGTATATATTATTGGAAGGGGGCTGGACTCGGCGGTGCTGAGTCCGCAGAAGGACTCAATGGTGCTTATCAAAGGGAAGGTGACGGATCAGAAGGGGAACGCGTTGCAGGGCGTTACCATTACTTTAAAAGATTATAACAGGGCGATCACTACCAGTGCTACGGGGGAGTTCCTTTTCCTCGCGCCCAACCACCGCACGCTGCTCTTTACTTCGGTAGGATACCGCAGGCGGGAAGTTAAGATCAATGGCGCGGCGGTGATCAATGTTGCCATGGAAGTGGATATTGCGGAACTGGACGTGACGCAGGTGATCGCCTATGGTACGACCACCAAGCGATTTAATACGGGTGAGCAGACGACGGTCACTTCGAAGGAGATCGAGAACTATCCTGTCGCCAACGTGCTGACCGCGTTGCAGGCGAAGGTGCCGGGGGTGATGATCTCGCAGACCTCGGGTGTGCCGGGGAGTCCGGTGAGCGTCAACATCCGCGGACAGAATGGGATCAGTTCGGGTTCCAGTCCGCTGTATATCGTGGACGGTATACCATATACCATGGATGAGTATGTTACGCTGAACTCCAATATAGCCCACGGCGGTTTTCTGGGACAGAATCCGCTGAATTTTATCAACCCGCTGGACATTGAGAGCGTGGATATCCTGAAGGATGCGGATGCAACGGCGATATATGGCAGCAGGGGCGCAAACGGTGTGATACTGATCACTACAAAAAAAGGCAGGTCGGGTGCGACGCGGGTTACGCTGAATGCTTATACGGGTATCAGTCAGGTGCCATATATGCCGAAGATGCTAAATTTGCAGCAGTATCTCCAGATGCGGCACGAGGCTAAGCGGAATGATGGTCTTCCGGTCTCGGCCTTCGACTATGACATCAATGGGGCATGGGATACTACTCGTAGTACCAACTGGGCTAAAGAATTGCTGGGGAATGGCCAGACCACCAATGCGCAGGTGAGTGTATCAGGAGGCGGCGCGAACAGCAGTTATCTGCTGAGCGGTAACTATAGGAGGCAGAACAATCTGGAGAAGCTGTTTGGCGGATCGGATCATACGGCCTCCCTGCATTTCAGCATGGGGACGACCAGCCAGGACGGCAAGTTCACGGCCAGTCTTACGGGCGGATACACCTATAACGTGAGTGATATTCCTCCCGGTGACCAGTTCTCGACTATCATTTCGCTGGCGCCGGATGCGCCAAAACTGTTCAATTCCGACGGCTCGCTGAATTTCCAGAACAATACGTTCAATGCGAATCCCGCGCTGGCCGCCCGGAAACTGAATAGGACCTCCATCAACAATCTGCTGTCCAGCGCCGTGATCGCCTACCGGCCTTTTCCTGGTCTGGAACTGAAGGCTACGGTGGGATACAACAAACAGCAGATGAACGAATTCAATGGAACCCCGATATCCGCAAATGCTCCCGCTCTGGGAGTTACGACAGGGGCAGTCCAATTTTACCACCAACAACAATACCTACTGGAGCATCGAGCCGCAGGCTACCTATAACAGGGACATCGCCAAAGGCCGTCTGACTGCAACGGTGGGTTACAGCGTACAGAAACAGACTGAGGAGGCGTTGCCGCTGCAGGCTTCGGGCTATACGAGTGATGCGCTGCTGAGCAGTCCTACCGCGGGTACGGCGATCAAGGCCATTCCCGGGTACGGGTATTCGTTGACGCTGTATAAGTTCACGGGTGTTTATGGTCGTGTCAATTATATCTGGGACAATAAATATCTGCTCGATCTGACCGGGCGTAACGACGGGTCGACCAAATTCGGTCGGGACAACCGATTCCACTTCTTCGGAGCCGTCGGGGCGGGCTGGATATTCACGGAAGAGAAGTTCATGAAGAACCTGCGCTGGCTGACCTATGGTAAGCTCGAGGGGCAGCTATGGCGTGACCGGGAATGACCAGATCGGGACGACCTATTATCTGGCCAATTTTAATTCTACCGGAACCAGCTATCAGAATGTGCCTGCCGTCACGCCGAACAATATTCCGAACCCGGTGGTCAGTTGGGAGACGACGCGGAAGATCGAAGCGGCGCTGGACCTGCACTTTCTCAGGGACCGGATCCAGTTGACGGGCAACTATTTCCGCAACCGCACCAGCAATCTGCTGGCCGCCTATATGCAGCCCTGGCTGACGGGTTTCAATTCCGTGACGCGCAACTTACCTGGGCTGGTGCAGAACAGGGGTTTTGACCTGACGCTAACAACGACCAATCTGCAGCTGAAGGATTTCTCCTGGACAACGACCATCCTGTTCACGAAGATGCGGAACCAGGTGCTGAAGTTCCCGCCGAGCTCGCCGGCTGCGCAGATCGCCGCCAATCTTGCCGTTGGCTATCCGGTGGGCGTGCTCCGGCTGATCAAAGCCGCGGGTGTAAATCCTGCAACCGGTGTTTACCAGTACTACGATGCGACGGGGCATATCAATGCCAATCTGAACCAGCCGCAGGACAATGTGGTGCTCGAGGACCTGAATCCGAAATGGTTTGGCTCGGTCGCGAATACGTTCACCTATAAGGGTTTTTCACTGGATGTGCTGTTCCGTGTCGTGAAACAGATCGGTCGCAGCGCGTTGACCCAGGCCAGCTATCTGCTGCCTCCGGGGTTTGCGCAAAACGCCAGCACGGCTACGCTGGGTCGCTGGCAGAAGGCGGGGGATGTAACGAACATTCAGAAATATACCGCCAGCATATTGAACTATACGCCGTGGACCTATCTGCCATACAGTACGGCGGGGTGGTCGGACGCGACCTATGCGCGATTGCAGAATGCGTCTTTGCGGTATACGTTCGCGAGCGAGGTGACGAAGAAGCTGCACGTGCAAAACCTTCAGGTCTATGTCCTGGGTGAGAACCTGCTGACGATAACCTCGTATGGCGGCTATGATCCGGAAACGCAGACGCTGAACCATTTGCCGCTGGTCAGGACCATCACCGGCGGATTACAAGTCACATTTTAAACCAAACAGGATGAGAACTCTACATATTTTTATCTTGCTTGCGGCCTGTGCCGCTTTCAGCTGCAAGAAAACACTGGATATCAATCCTTCGCCAGTAACGCTGAACGGCGAGAATGTCTTTAGCTCGGATGGGAATCTGGAGTCTGCGGTTGCGGGGATGGAGGTCAAGGTGGGATCATTGCTGAACAGCTCGACGGCAATCCCTATCTGCATGGGGCTGGCAGCGGATGAACTGGGTAACTATGCATCGGGAGGCTATTCGGCGGTGCCGGCGCAATTTTACAGCAATTCGCTGTTGAGCAGTCAGAATTATTTCTGGGCGAATGCTTATGGCGCCCTGAATGTCTGCAATACCATTCTTGATGGCATATCGGGAACCGGCGCATCGTCGCTGACGCCTGCGATCCGCAACCAGTCCATAGGGGAGGCGAAGTTTACGAGGGCGTTCATTTATTTCTATCTGGTGAATACCTATGGAGACGTGCCTTTGGCGCTGACCAGCGATTTTCAGGTGAACGGCCAGCTGGCGAGGGCTTCTGCTGCGAATGTCTACAAGCAGATCGTGCAGGACCTCAAGGATGCGCAGGGGTTGCTGCCGGATGGTGTTTACAATAACGCTTCCGCGCAGCCGATGGGTTCTCCGGACAGGGTTCGGCCGAACAGGCAGGCGGCGTCTGCGTTGCTGGCGCGCGTCTATCTTTATCTGAAGGACTATCCGAATGCGGAGGCTGCGGCGGGTGATGTCATCGGCAAGTCGCTGTATGTGCTGGAGCCGGTGCTGAACAATGTTTTTGTTAAGACGAGCCGGGAGATCGTCTGGCAGTGGCAACAGGTCACGACCTATCCGGCTAATAATTCCGATGCCGGTTATCTGGTTCTCACGCAGGCCCCGGGTACGGGTACGCTGTTCCCGCTGACGAGCTGGCTGGTGAGTGCGTTCGATACGGTGCGGGACAAGCGCTGGGCGAATTGGGTTGGGCATTTTACCACCACGCCGACGGCTACCGTACCGGCGGTGACTTACTACTATGCTTTCAAATACAAGGTCTACTCGCAGACGGCGCCCAATTCCGAGAATGTGGTCGTGCTGCGGCTGGCGGAGCAGTATCTGATACGCGCGGAGGCGCGGGCCATGCAGAACAAGCTGGTGGATGCGGCTGCCGATCTGAATGCGATCCGTTCGAGGGCTGGTCTGCCGGCGACGACGGCCAGTGATCAGGGCGGGCTGGTAGCGGCGGTCCTGCAGGAGCGGCAGGTGGAGTTGTTCACGGAGTTCGGGCATCGCTGGTTCGACCTGAGGCGTACCGGTAATATCGATGCGGTGATGAATGTGGTCACTCCACTGAAGGGTGGGGGCGCCTGGAATTCCAACAAGCAGCTGCTGCCTGTGCCGGCGCTCGAGATCGCGCTCGATCCGAACCTGACGCAGAATCAGGGGTATAACTAATATTTCCACGCTAAATCAAACATTGTTGTATGAAGGGATTTCTGTTCCTACTGGCTTTTACTGCCGGTATCCGGGTCGCAAGTGCCCATGATTTTACTCTTGAAGGCCGTTTTAAAGACATGCCTTCCGTCCCATTGGTGGTGTATCTCGTCTATGACGACGTGCACGGGGTGAAGATGGTGGACAGTGCTGTGGTGAAGGACAATGCCTTCCATTTTTCCGGAAGTGTCGATTTTGCCATTCAGGTGAGGCTGCTGACGAAGCCAATGGAATGGAAGGCTTCGATGATGGTGCCGTATGCGCAGCGGGCGGATTTTATTTTGGGTATCGGCAGGACCAATTTCGTCGCTACGGGTGAAGCTGGACAAGTTCGTCGTCGACGGTCCGGGTGCGCAGGCGCAGAAGGACTATAAGGATGCGATGAAGGAGACACAGCGGGTGGCGGACAGTATCAAGGCGGTGATGGCTACGGATGGGTTTAAGGCGGACAAGCAGGCGCAATTCAATGTCCAGATCCGGATCTCCAATATGTTCATTCCGATGACCGATCAGCTCGACGGCCTATCTCAGAGAGCATCCGGTTACGCCGGCGGGTCTGGTTATAGTCGAGATGCTTTCTTCTTCTTCGTGGGTGCATGCGGAGACCATCGATAGCCTTATCAGCATGATGCCCGCGGATTCGCGTTCGTTCGCAAAGGATATGGTCGCGTCTGCGAATGAGAAGAAAAGGAGCCGATGCGGCGGCAAAGACGGAGAAGGAAGCGAAGACGGCGATCGGTACGGCGGCGGCAGATTTTACCCAGACTACGCCGGAGGGGAAGGCTGTGTCACTGTCGTCTTTCCGGGGGCAATACGTGCTGGTCGATTTCTGGGCCAGCTGGTGCGGACCCTGCCGGGCTGAGAACCCGAATGTGGTGAAGGCCTACAACGAATATAAGGACAGGGGCTTTGCCGTGCTGGGAGTCTCTCTGGACGGTGTGTCGATGAAGGACAAGTGGATCGCGGCGATCAAAAAAGACGGGCTGATGTGGACCCAGATATCCGATCTGAAGGGATGGGAGAACGAGGCGGCGAAGGCTTATGGCGTTGCGTCCATTCCGCAGAACTTCCTGATCGATCCCAATGGCGTCATCGTTGCGAAGAATCTCCGGGGGAAGCGCTGCAGGCGAAGCTGGCTGAACTCTACAAAAAATAAGAACTGGAATGAAACGACTGACAGGCGTAGTAATTATAGTTATGGCACTAGGAGGGCTGGGCGTAAGCGCCCAGCCCATTCCACTTCCTCTGGACAAGGATGTCCGTACGGGGAAGCTGGCCAATGGGTTTACCTTTTATATACGACACAATGCGGAGCCCCGGCAGCGGGTAGAGATGTATCTGATCAACAAAGTGGGTTCGGTGCTGGAGGATAACGACCAGCGGGGGCTGGCGCATTTTATGGAGCACATGAATTTCAACGGGACGAAGCATTTTCCGAGGAACGAGCTGGTGGATTATTTACAAAGGGCGGGTGTCCGGTTTGGCGCCGATCTGAATGCCTATACCTCTTTTGATGAGACGGTCTATCAGCTGCCGTTGCCGACGGACGATCCGTCGCTGGTCAGGAACGGGCTGCAGATCATGCGGGACTGGGCGCGGGAAGCGTTGCTGGATTCTGTGGAGATCGAAAAAGAACGGGGGGTCGTACTGGAGGAGGAGCGGCTAGGGAAGGGCGCCGGCGACCGGCTGGCGCGGAAGTATTTTCCGGTGCTGCTGAATCATTCCCGGTACGCACAGCGGCTGCCCATCGGCGTTGACACCGTGCTGAAATATTTCCGCCCGGCCGCGATCCGGCGGTTCTATCACGACTGGTACCGTCCCGACCTGCAGGCGCTGATCGTAGTGGGGGATGTGGATGTGGATGCGATGGAGAAGATGGTCAGGGCGCAGTTTGGGACGCTTCGGAATCCTGCGCCCGGGCGGGCGCGCGTGAAATACGCTATTCCCCTGAAAGGAGGGAAGCAGTTTTTGGTTGCGACGGACAAAGAGAACACGTCGACCAGTCTTGATATATACTGGAAGCATCCGGCGCCGGTGGTGGTCACGTCTGCCGACTATCTTGGGTTGCTGCGGAGGAATATTCTGAATGAGCTGCTGCAGGCGCGGTTGTCCGCGGAAGCATACCGGCAGGTCGACCCGGCATATGGTTCTGTGCAGGCCCGGATAGCGGGGGTGCTGAACAATGTCGACGCGTTTGCTTTTTCCGTGGAAGCGAAGAAGGGGAGGCTGGAGCAGGCCTTCGCGCAGGGCTGGTCCTATCTGGAAAAGGTGAGGAAGTTTGGGTTTACGCAGGGTGAACTGGACAGGGCGAAGCAAGACTACCTGCGGTCGATGGACAGGGCGGTAAAAGAAAAAGACAAGACGGCTTCGGTGCACTGGGTAAAAGAATACCAGCAGCTGTTCCTGCACGGGGACGCGGCGCCGGGAATCGTCTGGGAAGCGGATTTTACGCGCGGGCATATCGGAGCGATCACGCTGGATGCGGTCGCCGGGGTTCTGCGCGAATATCTGGGATCTGCCAACAGGGACGTGATCGTGATGGGGCCGGATGCGGAGAAGGGCGTGCTTCCCGATTCTTTTCTCGTTGCGAGGTGGATGAAAGGGCAGGTGGCGGACCTGAAGCCCTGGTTAGATGAGGGTGCAGCGTCGTCGTTGCTGCCCGTGAAGCCGGCTCCCGGAAAGGTGGTGGACAGACAGACCATGTCCGAACTGGGTTTGACCTTATTGAAGTTAGATAACGGGGTTTCCGTCGTACTGAAGCCGACGGATTTTAAGAATGACGAGATCTTTTTCCAGGGTACTTCTGCCGGCGGTACTTCGCTGTATGGCGATTCCGACTATGACGCCGCGGCCGATGCAGCGATGCTGATGGGGCAGTTCGGCGCGGGTAGCTTTGACGCCGTGCAGCTGAACGACGCTCTGAACGGGAAGGTGGCGCGGGTCAATGCGATTATCTCCGCCCGGACGCAGGACATCGGAGGGGTGACTTCGCCCGCTGACCTGGAGACCGCGTTGCAGCTGATGTATCTGCGGTTTACGCAGCCGCGGAAGGACACGCTGGTATACAACAATATCATCAGCCGCAGCAGGGACGCGATTGCGGCCAGGGGTGCAGATCCCAATAACGTGTTTGCGGATACGATGGGCTATGTGCTGGGGAGCTATGCCTACCGGGCTTCGCCGCCTTCGCTGGCGCATCTGCAGCGGGTGGGTCTGGAAAAGGCGTATGATATTTACCGGCAGCGGTTTGCCGATGCGTCCGGCTTCAGTTTTGTGTTCGTGGGCAGTTTTGCCGTTGACAGTATTGTGCCGCTGCTGGAGCGGTATCTGGGTAGTCTGCCGTCGCTGCACCGGAAGGAGGAAGCGCGGGACCTGGGCATCCATATCCCGCCGGGTCAGCTGACGAAGAAGGTGTTTATGGGCACGGAGAACAAGGCTACCGTGAGGCTGGTGATCAGCGGGGGCTATGACTATAGTCCGCTGGCGAATCTGCAGCTGAAGGCGTTGAGCGATATTCTGCAGATCAAGGTGCTGCAGCATCTGCGGGAGGAGGAGGGAGAAGTGTACAGTCCGAGCGTGCGGGTCTCGTATAACAAGAATCCGCGGAGCCGGTATGCTTTTGTCGTGGCTTTTGGTTGTGCGCCGGCCAATGCCGACGGGCTTATTGCGGGTGTGCAGAAGGAGATGGCGGCGCTGCGTGAGCAGGGGCCGCAGGAGGAGGACGTGCAGAAGTTCAAAGCGGCCTATATCAGAGAGCTGGAGCCGCTGTACCGGCAGAACAGTTTTTGGTTCAGCTATTTGCTCGGGCAGTATCAGAATGGGGAGGACGTGCGTCAGGTGCTGGATGTGCAGGCGAATCTGGAGAAGATAACGGCGGAGGGTTTGCGTGCGGCGGCTCAGGCATGGCTGAAGGGGGATAATTTTATCCGGTTCGAGTTATTGCCGGAGGGAAAATAGTTTTCGTGTGATCAGGGGTTGCCCCAGATAGTGTTTATTGACCGCCGGGTTTGTCCCGGGGTGTTTGACTCAGTAATAGGGCCCGCTCCGGCGGGCTTTATTCGTATATTAGCCGAATGAAAAAAGGGAGACTGGAAGCGTTCAGCGACGGCGTTATCGCCATCATCATTACGATCATGGTCCTGGAACTTCGTGTTCCGCACGGCGACCATATCCGCGATCTGGTGCCGCTGCTGCCGGTGCTGTTCTCTTATGTGCTGAGTTTTGCCTATGTGGGGATCTACTGGAACAACCACCATCATATGATCTATGCGGTGGATCGGATCAACGGGGCGATCCTGTGGGCGAATTTGAACTTTTTATTCTGGCTTTCGCTGATACCGTTTGTAACGTCGTGGATGGGCGAGAATAGTTTTAACCGCTGGCCGGTGATCTTATATGGCGGGGTGCTGATCATGGCGGGTCTGGCCTACGATATCCTTTGCACGCAGCTGATAAAGGAAGGAGGGCGGGATTCCACGCTGGCGGAGGCGCTGGGCAGGGACTGGAAAGCGAAATATTCCGTGCTGGCCTATGTCGCCGCGATCGCTCTGGCGTTTGTCAGCACGTGGATATCTGTCAGCCTCTATGTTACAGTGGCCGCGGCGTGGTTTATACCGGACAGGAGGATCGAGAAAAAGGTACGTGGTGTAAAAGGTTCGGAGGAGCAATGAAACGGCAGGAAAATGTCGTCAGGTAAATTTCTGCAAACGGGTGGTTGAGGTATTCCGGCAGGGGGCTGCGCTGGTTACTCTGGCCGGTGGAGCCCGTTTTCTCCGCCGGTAAAAGGAAGTATCCCTGGAATAGGAGTAAAAATACATGTTTAAACGATATTCTGAAATTTTTGTTAGTGATAGTTTTCCGATTGAAATGTTAACTGCATATGAACATCCGCTATAAGTTGAAGAAAGGGCATTCCGATCCGGCGCTGGCTGCGTTCGAGGAGACCCTCGGGTTTAAGGCGGGCTACAGGAACGAGCAGGTTCCGGAGTCCATCGGGGAGGGCACGCTGGTCTCGGTCGAGATTGCCGAGGGGTTTCAGGCCAATGTGCAGTCATACCGCCTGGCCGTTCCGCTGCAGGTGATCAAAGAGGCGACGGAGGAAGCCTACGAGAGTGTATATATCGTATTTTATTATCTGGAGGTTCCGGAGACAGCCATTATACAGGGAATGGAGGTAGACTATGACCAGGGGTGAATATCTATGCGCAGCCGATCAACGCCGTGCTGGAATTTCCGGCGGGTACCCAGCGCAATGTCGTCTGTATGCGGATAGACAGGAAGAGGCTGGGGGGATGCTGGGGGAGGACCAGGAGAAGTATCTCGACGGTCTTCTGCAGCAGGACCAGTCCTTTTTTATTCACGAGCGGCTATCGCCGGAGATGCGGGCGTTGTTGTGGGAGTTGCGGATGCCTCCGGCGGCGAAGGTATTGCAGCGTCTTTTCTATCAGGTCCGGATCCAGCAGCTGGTCTATCTTTTACTGGAGCAGCTGAACCAGCGGACGGCGGCGCCGCACAAGAACAGCAATTCCGTGGATGTGGCGCGGGTCTTTAAGGCCCGTCAGCTGCTGTTGCGTGACCTTTCCTCGCCGCCGACCATTGCGGGTCTGGCCCGGGGCATACTGATGAGCGAGTCACAGCTGAAGCAGTCATTCCGGGAGATCTTCGGGGTCAGTATCTATCAGTATTTTCAGAACGCGCGTCTGGAAAAGGCCCGTCGAGCTGCTGGCGGAGGGGGGAAGGACGGTGAAGGACGTTGGATACGAGCTCGGATTTACCAATATCGGGCATTTTTCGCGGCTGTTCGAGCGGGCTTATCATGTGAAGCCGAAGAAATACCAGTTGATGAGGGAGTAGGGGCCGGCTTTCTGGCTGATCCGACATTTTTTTTGACGCTATGGACAATTTATACTCCATTTTAAATTTTTCCTTTGTGGTAGATAGGATTTATTTATGGAGACAGGCTTTAGAAAGTGGATCATTACGTTCACTGTTATTATTTCGGCTATAATTGAACTGATCGATACTACCATCGTAAACGTGTCGATCAATACGATGAGCGGCAATCTGGCGGCTTCGCTGGAGGATACGGCCTGGGTCATTACGTCGTATGCCATTGCCAACGTGATCGTCATTCCGATGACGAGTTTTCTGGCGGAAAAGATCGGCCGGAAACAATACTATATCGGATCAATCATTTTATTTACCGTTACCTCCGCGATGTGCGGATTTTCTACCAGTCTGTGGGAGCTGGTGGCATTCCGGTTCTTACAGGGACTCGGTGGCGGCGCGCTGTTGTCTACCTCTCAGGCCATTCTTTTCGAGACCTTCCCGCCGAAGGACCGGGCGCTGGCCAGCGGGATATTTGCGCTGGGTGTTATCATCGGCCCCTCGATAGGACCGGTCATGGGTGGGTATATCGTCGACAATGCGTCGTGGCCCTGGATCTTCTTTGTCAATATTCCGATCGGTCTGATGGCGACCCTGCTGTGTCTCCGTTATCTGCGGCCGACGCAGCGTTCCCGGGATGGCAGGCCCATCGACTGGCTGGGTATCGGGCTGCTGGCGGTTGGCGTCGGCGCGCTGCAGGTCGTGCTGGAAAGGGGGAGACCGACGACTGGTTCTCGGCCAACTATATTATATTCCTGTCGGCGTTGTCGGCGCTGTGTCTGACCATTTTTGTCTGGTGGGAGCTGCAGGTGAAGTTTCCCGTTGTGAATCTCCGCGTGCTGAAGAGTGCGACGCTTTCCGTATCGGCGGTGCTGACCTTTGTGCTGGGCTTTGGGTTGTTCAGCGCCATCTATGTGTTCCCGTTGTTTGCCCAGCGCACGCTGGGGTATTCGGCCTTTCAGACGGGGCTGATGATCATGCCGGGGGTGCTGATGGGCGCGGCCATCTCTCCTTTTTGGGGAAGATGATGCAGAGAGGGGTGCGACCGCAGTGGCTGGTCATTCTGGGATTTGGGCTGACGGCCGTCTTTAACTACTGGATGTCGGAGTCGAACCTCAGCTCGGGGTCGGTGAACTTTGCGCTTCCGCTGGTTTTCCGGGCGCTTGGCGCCGCGCTGCTGATCGTGCCGCTGACGGCGCTGGCCGTATCGGAGCTGCAGCCCCGCGACATTCCGCAGGGAGCGGCGCTGAACAATATGATGAGGCAGATGGGCGGTTCTTTCGGTATCGCGCTGATCAATACTTATATCGCTCACCGCGCGGCCTACAACCGGAGTTCGCTCGTGACGCATATCACGGCCAGCGATCTGCCAACGCAGGACCGGCTGCGGCTGGCGACGGCGCGGTTCGTCTCGACGGGATCGACCGTCTATGATGCGGGCCGGCGGGCGCTTGCGGGGCTGGAAGCGACGGTGGTACGGCAGACCTATCTGCTGAGTTATATGGATGCATTCTTTTTGCTGGCGGTGCTGAATGCGTGCTGTATCCCGCTGGTGGTGACGACGATCCGGAAGAAGAGGGCTGCGGCGCAGGGGCGCCTCCGGCGCCGAAGGTGGAAGTGGAGGCGCACTGATTAGGGACAACGGGTGTGTCAAATCCGGACAGTGGGGAAGGTTGTTGGATTGTAAGTTGTTGATTGTTACATATTTGAAAATGTGGTCGCGGGTTTGTGGGGATTGGGGCGGAGGATCACAACCAAATGATACGTAATTATTTTCTTACCGCCTGGCGGAATCTGAGGAAGAACAGGTTGAATGCGTCGGTCAATATTCTTGGACTCACGGTGGCGTTTGTCTGCTGCATATTGTTGTTCCTGACTGTTTACAGGGAGCTTTCGTTCGACGATTTTCAGGAGAATAAGGACGGGTTGTACAAGGTGTATGGCGTCAGCTATAAGGCCGCCGGGGACGAGAAAGGGACTGATATGAGTTTTCCGATGGGGCCGGCGATAAAAGCGGAAGTACAGGGCGTGGCGAAGGTGAGCTCTGTTATGGACGGAGGGGCGGGTATACGTTATAGGGGTAAGGAAATAGACCGGACTATTTCTCTGGTCGACAATGATTTTTTCTCCATGTTCTCGTTTCCGGTCCTGATGGGAGACAAGGCGGGTCCACTGAGTGACCTGGGGAAGGTGGTGATCAACGAGACCGTGGCGAAGGCGCTGTTTGGGGATGAATTTCCGGTCGGCAGGATGGTGGGTGTAAAGGTTGGCGGTACGTGGAAAGAACTGATGGTCTCCGCTGTGCTGGCCGATGCGCCCGACAATTCTTCCATACAGTACAGCATACTCGCGCGAATAGAGCTGGCCGGTAGTTATCCCGAACTGAAGAATGTGTGGGAGGCTTCGCACCATCCCATTTATGTGCAGGCTGCGCCGGGGGCGACCGGGCAGCAGTTGGAAAGCGGGCTGCGCCAGCTGGGGAAAAGGCATCGTCTCTTCAATGACGAGCAGCTGAAGAGCCAGGGATACCGGCGCGACGCCAACGGCGATTATGGCGCCTACAAGCTGCTGCCGCTCAGTGACGTCCATTTCGACGTCGAGCTGGGTACGGGGAATACCATCAGTAAGCCCTATCTGTATATACTGATCGTCATTGCCATCGCGGTGGTGGCGATCGCCTGTTTCAATTTTATCAACCTCAATGTGGCGCGGGCGTTTACGCGGGCCCGCGAAGTGGGCGTACGCAAGACCATCGGCGCGGGGAAGAGGCATATCTTTTTCCAGCTGTGGACAGAGAGTCTTTTGCTTTGTGTGATCGCCATTGCAGCGGCTGTCATGCTGACGGTAGTAGTGCTGGATCCCTTCAATTCCCTGTTTACGGAAAGGCTGTCGTTAAAAGCGTTGTTGCAGCCATCGGTGGTCGTTGTGACGGTTGCCGGCGTGCTGCTGGTATCGCTGATGGCCGGCGGCTATCCGGCCTGGCTAGTCGCCAGGTTCCAGGTGGTGGAGATATTGAAGGGCAGGGTGGCGATCAACCGGCAGTCCTGGCTGCGGAACGGACTAATCATTTTTCAGTTCGTTATGGCGAGCCTGCTGATCGTCGGGACGATGGTCATCTACAGCCAGTTCGAGCATATGCGGAAGGCCTCGCTGGGGTTTGAACAAGAGTCCATCATCAGCATCCCGGTGCGCCGTCCCGAGAATACGGTGCGGCTGCTTGGAGAGATGCGGGCCAGGCTGCGGGCGCAGCCGCAGGTGATCTCCATGACGGGCAGTTCGGTCAACGTGGGGATCGGGCAGGACAACAGCCAGAGCGAGCATACGCTGGGATTCGACTGGCGGGACAAACAGATCGGGACAGATATAGTGACGGTAGACTATGATTTCTTGAAGACTATGGGTGTCCGACCGGTGGCCGGCCGGGATTTCAACAGGGAATATCCGTCCGATACCTCGGCTTCGCAGAATACGGTGGTGGTCACGGAGAGTATGGCCCGTCAGTTCGGCATTAAAGATATCGTGGGGCTTTCGTTCTATTCTGACAGCGCGAAGCCTAAGTGGAATATCGTCGGGGTGATACCCGATATCCGTTTTTATTCGGTGAGGGAGAAGCCGGAGCCGCTGACCCTGCAGATCAGGAAGGGGCAGGCGCTGAACTATATCCTGGTAAAGGTGAGGACCGACAATCCGCTGAAGGCGATGGAACTGGTGAGTTCTGCCTATAAGGCGGTGGAGCCGGACAATGGAATGCGTCCGACCTATCTGACGGAGAATACCCGCCGGTGGTATGACAGAGAGCAGCGGCTTTCGTCGATATTCGGTTCGGCGGCGTTCATCGCGATCCTGTTGTCCTGTCTGGGTTTGTTTGCCATCGTTTCGCTAGTGATGGAGCAGCGGCGGAAGGAGATCGGCGTCAGGAAAGTATTGGGGGCGACGGTCGGACAGATCACGGGACTTTTATCGGCCGATTTTCTGCGGCTGGTCGTGCTGGCCTTTGTGCTGGTTGCTCCGCTGGCGTGGTTCCTTCTGAATAAATGGCTGGACAATTTTAGTTATCGTGTCCCGATTGGCTGGTGGATTTTTCCCCTTGCGGGTGTCGCAACCTTGCTGATCGCGCTGGTCACGATCAGCGTTCAGACGATCGGGGCGGCGCTGGCCAATCCCGTGAAGAGTCTGAGGACGGAATAGGTGTATCTTTATGATATGGACCTATTCAATTCAGAGCGCGTCGTCAATGTCCTGCCATACGACGGTATAGCGGACTATTACGGCAGGGTGTTTGGGTCGACGGAAGCCGCGGCGTACTTTGACCGGCTGATGCGCGAGATCCGATGGCGGCAGGACGAGGTTGTTATTTTTGGAAGAAGGATATTGACGAAGCGGATGGTTGCGTGGTACGGAGATAACGACTACGGATATACGTATTCCGGAGTGACGCGGCAGGCGCTGGAGTGGACGGAAGATCTGCGGGCGCTGAAGACTACCGTCGAGGAGTTGTCGGGGGCGAGGTACAATTCCTGTCTGCTGAATCTTTATCATAACGGCGGGGAGGGGGTATCCTGGCATAGCGACGACGAGAAGGAACTCGAGCGGGATGGGGCAATTGCGTCGGTGAGTCTGGGGGCGGAAAGAAAATTTCAGTTCAAGCATAAGACAAAGGGGCAATTGGTGGAGGTCGTGCTGGAGCCCGGAAGTCTGCTGGTGATGCGGGCGGAGTGTCAGCGGTTCTGGCTGCACGCGCTGCCGAAGACGAAGAAGGTGAGCCGGCCGAGGGTGAACCTGACCTTCCGGACGATCACGGGCGCCTAGCGCCTTTTTTTGTTTTATTTAACTATTTGAGAATTAGGGGCTAAATTATATTGTCTAGTTTAGGTGCAACCTTTATTCTCATGAATGCCCGCCCATTTTCCCTTCTTTTCAACTACCATCTGGAGATCCAGAGCATCAATATCCCATTTTCTTTTTTGGCTGCTCTGGTCGGATATGCAACAGGTTGGAATTTCCTTACGTCCTTTATTGTGTCACTTGTAACAGGAGGATACTTTCTGGCGTCTTATTTCTTTGAGAGGAGGCGCAAACATGAGTATTATTTCTATTATAACAAGGGATTCACGCGGGCAGGTCTGATCGCTTATTCGTGGTTATTGGCGGGACTGCTGGCTTTTTTGATCGCAATTGTCAAAAGCATTATCCGATGAACACTCATGTACTGGAAGCGGATAGCATCATTGCTACTTTAGGCGGAAAGAAGGTATTGTCGGACGTCTATTTAAGGTGCCAGAGTGGGGAAGTGGTCGGTGTTTTGGGAAGAAATGGGGCGGGCAAATCGACGTTGCTGCAGCTGATCTTCGGGACCCTGTCATCGGAAGACCGGAGCGTCCGGATCGACGGGGAGGTGGTGAATCCTCCGCATCTGCAGGGAAAATGGATCGCCTATCTGCCCCAAAACGGCTTTCTTCCTTCGAATATCCCGATAGGAAAGATCATCGGCCTTTATGTGGATGCGGAGGGCCGGAAGAAAATAGCAGCCGATCCGCGGGTCAGGCCTCATCTGAAAAAAAGGATCCGGGGGCTATCGGGCGGAGAGCTTCGTTATCTCGAGATCTTATTGCTGGTGAATCTCAAAGTAAAATTTGTATTGCTGGACGAGCCCTTTTCCGGTATCGAGCCGATCTATCAGGACCGGGTTACGGACCTGATAAATGAGTACCGTCGGGAGAAGGGATTTGTCGTCACGGACCATGTATACCGAAAGATCATCGGGATCAGCGACAAATTGCTGCTGATCAGTCAGGGTAAAACTATTCCTATATCAAAACCAGAACAATTGGAACAGTTCAGCTATGTACCACGCGGGACCTTCAGTGGGAGTGTCCTTCCGAAATTCGCCCAGGGCGAGCGGTTGAATTTTTTGTCAGTAGTGGGGGATGAAGTGGAAACGATCGGGGAGGCCGTTGTTCCGTTCGAAGTCGACAAGCAGACCTGGAAGGACCTCGATCTGTTCGATCAGGGGAGAAAGGGCCTTGTCTTCGGTCTGTTCAACAATGTAAAGACCGTAGGGGGCGGAGACCGGCTGGAACAGCTGTTCAAGTCGCCTTCCAATGATCTTCAGGTACTGGAGGAGCGGCGGGACGCTATTCGGTTCTTCTATAACAACGGCATCGACCTCAATATCGGGCGCCAGCAGATGGATACCATCGAGCACTATCTGAATGCGAGCATCCCGTTGTATCCGGACACCCGGATGGACGCTCTGGTGTACACCCTCCGGAACAAGCTGAAGCAGACGAATAACCACTACCTCGTTACTATCGGTATCCAGACGACCGTGAGCACGCTTCGTCAGTTCTTCCGGCTGGCCGACGAGCTCAGGGCAAAAGGATGTCCCTATCATTTGGCGGCGATGTCGCTGAATATCGACGAACTGATCCCGGACAGAAAGATCCGCGAAATACTCTCTTCTTCGAATACTGAGCTGTCGGCGATGGATATGTCCAGTGCGACCACTATTTCCGGAGGAGGGGCAGGGAGCAGCTGCGGAGGATCATGGATACCATCTACGAATTCGACGTCTATCAGGCGGTGGCCGGGGCGGCCCAGAAGCATTCGCTTTCTTTCCCCGAATATATCCGCAGGCCTCTGCCGCTGATCCAGCTGAGGGGTCTTTTCCATCCTCTGCTGGCGAGCCCCGTCTCCAACGACTACAGCATCGATAACGACAGTAACCTCTGCTTTATCAGCGGGGCGAATATGTCCGGCAAGTCGACATTTCTGAAGGCGTTTGGCTTGTGCGTATATCTTTCGCATCTCGGCTTTCCTGTTCCTGCGGCGTATATGGAGACGACGTTGTTCAACGGGCTGATCACGACCATTAATCTTTCCGATAATATCAGCCAGGGGTACAGCCATTTCTATAATGAGGTGCGGCGGGTGAAGGACGTAGCGCTGAAGATCAAAGAGAAGAAGCGGCTTGTGGTCCTGTTTGACGAGTTGTTCAGGGGAACGAATGTGAAGGATGCTTCGGACGCGTCTCTTCAGGTGATCGATGCCCTTTCCCGGGTCCGGAACAGCCTGTTCGTGATCTCTACTCATATCGTCGAGATAGCAGAGCAGCTCAGCGAGAATAAGAATATATTCTTCAACTGTTTCGAGTCCACGATGGAGGCCGGGGTGCCCTGGTACAACTATAAGATCAGGGAGGGGATCTCCAACGAGCGGGTAGGGATGCTGATCATCCGGAATGAGCAGATCATCGAGATACTGAGGGAGGTGGGAAGCCACCAACGGTATATCAGCTGATGCCGGGGTTTGTGAGTCGTGCGAGCTTTTCCAGCTGGTGGCGGTAGAGTTTTCCGATGGGGATCTCCTGTCCGCCGATCTCGATATCGTGCTGGGTGTAGGCGGTGACTTTTTGGATGGAGACGATGAAGGAACGGTGGATTCGGGCGAAGAGGTTTGCGGGGAGCATTTCTTCGATGGAGCTGATGGATTTTTTCATTACGAGCGGGGTTCCCGAGGTTCTGACGACGCGGCTGTAGTCTTTCAGGCTTTCGATATAGATGATCTCATCGAGGCTTACGCGGACCATTTTGCGATCGACACGGAAATAAAGGAAGGGGGTGGGGCCCGGGAGGCCCGGGATTGCCGGGCTTGCGCCGGCTCCGGCGGCGGGTTCTTCTTCAGCACTGGCGCCGCCGAGTTTGTTGACGGCCTTCAGGAAGCGTTCGAAGGAAAATGGTTTGAGCAGGTAGTCTACCGCGTCCAGATCGAAGCCTTCGAGCGCGTAGTCTTTGTGGGCGGTGGTGAAGATAATCTTTGGCGGATTGCGGAGGGTTCGGATGAATTCGGTGCCGAGCAGGCGGGGCATATTGATATCCAGAAAAATAAGGTCTATTGGGTGTTGTTTTAGCTGCTGCATTGCCTCCAGTGGCGTTGTAGCAGGTTCCTACCAGTTCGAGGTTGTCCATATTCTCCACATAGGACAACAGGACCCTGATCGCCGGGGGTTCGTCATCAACTATAAGACATCTGTACCGCATGGTTAGCCGATTTTGGGAGCGTTTGGGGATGGGTTTGCGCGGGAAAGACGATCGTCAAAAATACCATATAGCTGTCCTCTTCGGGTGTCAGCTTCAGTGTATGAAGGCCGGGGTAGAGCAGGTGCAGTCTTCTTTGGACGTTGCGGAGACCCAGGCCCTGCGGGTCGGCCGGAGGCTGTTCGTCTCTGCTGTTGATGAGCTTGAACGTGAGGACGTCGTTTTCCACGTGGAGGTGCAGGCTGATCCAGCTGGTATCGAGCTGTTCGCTGACGCCGTGTTTGATGCTGTTCTCGATGAACGGTAGCAGCAGGAGCGGGGCGATCGTGCGGCCTGCGATATCGCCGGTAAAGCTGAGGGAGATATCGAGGCGTTCGGCGAAACGGCTTTGTTCGAGTTCGATATAGTTACGGATGTTTTCGATCTCTTTTTCCAGTGGGGTATAGGGCTCGTTGCATTCGTAGAGGATATAGCGCAGCAGGGAGGCGAGTTTCAGTACGAGCTGCGGGGCCTGCTGCGACCGTTCGAGGGTCAGTGAATACAGGCTGTTGAGCGTATTGAACAGAAAATGCGGGTGCAGCTGGGACTTGAGGAGTTGCAGTTCGACGATCAGTTTCTCCTTTTCCAGGCGCTGCTGGACCTCTTTTTCCAGGTACCAGTGCTTGATCAATTTTATAGACACAGCAATCCAGCCGACACTGAACAGCGCAAAGATGCTTCGCGGGAAGTTCTCGAGCACCCATAGCCGCCGGTAGCCGGAATAGTGGAGGATATAGACGTCTGCGATTCGCAGGTATAAGAGGGCCATGGCGAGGACGACTATGAGCCCCAGGCATGCGGTCATGAATTTTCCTTTGAGGACGTATCGGGGGACGAGGAAATAGTTGAGGGTGTATACGAATATCATGTGACCGGGGAGGAAGCCCAGGGAATTGCCAATCGTTATCCAGGAGGATTCGCCCCGGTTGAATACAAAACAGAAGAAGAGGGTGACTGCGGCCCAGAACAGGACGTGCATCAGCAGCCGGTTGTGAGATAGTTTGTTGATGAATCGGGCATACATGTGCTGTTCCATATGCTTCGGGGTTCTGTCCACGGGGCAATTTATCTAAAAAGAGTCGGTTTGTCCGGTCGAATGTTGCCAACGGTCGACAGACGTATCGATTTGGTCGATGAAAGCGTCGCCGCGGGGGGACGGGTGGTTTGTCGACGCTGACGCAGTGTGTGGATGCCCGGGTTTGCCCCTGCTCTACTATTCTGAAGGTCAGAGAGCTGGTCCTGTAGATTTGGGTCATGAAACATTCATATATGCTGACGGGTATCGCCGTCATCCTGATAAGCCTGTTTGTCCAGTATGCCGCCGCGCAGACAAAGACCGGTGATGGTTTTTGGGTAGTGGAATCGAGTTTGGCAGCGCCACGCGATGTTACGGTAAGATTTTACGGGGAGGGGAGTGTGCTGATCTACGAGGAGCATCTGATGGGTGTCCGGATGGACGTAGGCAAGCGAAGGACGCGGCGTAAACTGGATGGGAGTCTGCTCGACGCCCGGGCGGCATGGCAGGTATACGGGCGGGCGACCGAAGACCGGGGCATTGTGGCGGCACGATTTGGTGTCGATCCCGGCGGCACATCTTCGTGGAGTAGCCAGCGTTAAACTTCTTCTCTCTTATCGAGAGAGTTTTTGCACCCCGATCGTTTCTACGGTCGGGTTAGTTTTTTTACGACTGCAAGGATGGTATGAATTTTGTGGATAACTTTTTATCCCTTTCTATTACCTGTACGCGCAGCAAGTATTTCGAAACCATTATAACGGCGCGTATGATCAGAAGATTACCCCTTTGTTCCCATTCGAGGCCTGGCCTGTCTTTGCTCCATTTCACCTTTCGTCGAAAATACTGTTCTCCATTGCATCAATCTGCACCTTTGTCGTCCGGTTAACCGGGGATATCACTGTGGAATTTTGGACCTGGTTGTTGATTTCGGTACCGGGATTAGGGAAATTCTTTCCCAGTCCCTGTGATACCGACCCTTCCACTATAAACGCATTTACCTATGAGAGGCCCGTTGATTCGCCAGCCCGTTGATTCCTGAACGGGCTGGTTCTTATTTGGTTATGTTGAAGGATTGGGTGTGTCGGCGGGAAGACAGTTGTATTTCGAAAATCATCGATAAATTTGCACCCATGAACTTAAAGATCGACATAAAGCGGGTGGAGAAGGTTTCCAAGGCCCTGGGCGATCCGTACCGTATTCAGATGATGGAGGCCATTATGAAACAAAAGGGGTGGATGCAGTGTTCAGTCCTGGTAGAAATGTTCGACCTTGCGCAGTCCACGGTTTCGCACCATCTGAAGCAGCTGGTCGACGCTGAACTGCTGATCCTGGAGAAAGACGGGCGTTGCGCGCGATACACGATCAATAAGGAGGGGATGAGTGAGTTTGTGAAGTATCTGAGCCTGTACGAAGAATAATTTTTTTGCCCCATTAATCGAAATTCTTAGATATATTAATTGTTTAACAGAAAGAGTATGAGAATCATAAAGGAAAATCATCAGGGCATCAGTACCATTCTGGCTTTTGCGCTAATTCCGATCTCCGGATTTGCGACGGATATCTATATTCCTTCCCTGCCGGCAATGGCGGGGAGCTGCATGTGAGCAATGCGGCGGTGCAGTTGTCGATACTGCTTTTTATGGTGAGCTATGGGGTGAGTCAGCTACTGGTGGGAAGCCTGCTGGACAGTTTTGGCCGTTTCAGGCTGGGGTCGGCGGCGCTGCTGGCGTTCAGTCTGTCGAGCTTTGTCATCGCCTTTACCAACAATATCTATCTGATCTATGCCATGCGGGTGCTGCAGGGGATAGCGGTGTCTTTTATCATGGTAGGGAAGAGGGCCTATTTCATGGACATCTATCAGGGGGATAAGCTAAAGCACTATACGAGTTTGTTCTCTATAGTTTGGGCTACGGCGCCGATCGTTGCGCCATTTCTGGGAGGGTATTTCCAGGAACTGTGGGGCTGGCAGTCGAATTTCATCTTCCTCGGTGTCTTTTCGCTGGTGATCCTGGTGCTCGAGCAGCTATATAGCGGGGAGTCCCTGAGGGTCAAACATCCTTTTGGGATGCGTTCTATCGCCGGTGTTTATTCGATGATGATCAGGACGGGAGATTTCACCTATGGGTTGATCATTCTGGCCCTCAGCTATTCGATGCTGGTTGTATTTGGGATGACCAGTCCTTTCCTGATCGAGCATGTCTTTCATTTTTCGCCGGTCGTGTCGGGGTATAGCGCGCTATTGTCGGGTGTGGCGCTGATGGCTGGTGGCATTATCAGCAAGGCGCTGATCAGCAGGCCGCTGGACAGGAAAATTTTGGTAGCTGTCTCGCTGCAGATACTTTTTTCCCTGCTGATGATCGGGGTGACCAGGGTGTGGGCGAATATCTATACGCTGATGGTTTTCATAGCGCTGATCCATCTGCTGGGTGGCTTTATCTTTAATATCGTGTTTGCCTACGCTCTGGGCAGGTTCACGAAGAATGCCGGGGTCGCGAGCGGGATCACCGGGGGCGGGAACTATATCGTCACGTCTTTCTTCAGCTATACGATAACGGGGTTTTTCCGGATCTCGGGCCCGTCTTTGCTTGGGGTGGCCGATCTGCTGCTGGCGGTGCTGTTGCTGGGGGCGTTCCTTCTGTTCAGGAGGGCGCGGCTGGCGGGTGAGGCGACGAAATATCGCCCATTGGCTTCATGATCTCGCGAAATATGAGCGATAGCGGTTTTTGTGCCGATCTTCCTCTTACCGCGGCCCGGTCAGGTTGTGGTTCTGCTATTCGTTTTCGCCGTGGTGTTTCTTGTAGTGCCCGTAGGCGTGGCCTTTGCCGTGGCGTCCGGGGCCGTCGTGGTCGTCGTCATCGTGACGGCAGTCGCGGAGGGGCGGGCTGGCGATCGTAGCAGTGTCTGTAGCGATCGTAGCGCGTGTGATAGACCGCGTGGCGCTGCCGGGATTGGGCTCGTTGATGACGACCTTGTAGCCCCTGTACAGGTCATAGCCCTGGCATCTGGACGGAAGAGAGACGCCAAAGACCCAGTTGGCGCCGTCGAAGTATACGAACTGCTGTCTCGGCACGCAGTAGTAAACGTCGATATCCGGCATATAATAGTAGTCGACGTGCTGATAGCCCTGGGGCCCCCACTGTGGTTGTGAGCCGATATTGACATTCACGCTCACCTGCACCTGGGCGTTTGCGCTGTAGGTACCGCATGATACGGAAAGGAATGCGAGAATTGCAATCAGGTTTTTCATTATAATGATTTTGAGATGATCGGTAAAAAAAAGGGATAGGGCCTGTCCCCCCATCCCCAGCTGTTTCTGAAATGAATCATTAACCAGCGGGCTTTCGCCCATTAATCCTATATCCTGTACATAGAAGACAGTGGATCGGGGTTGTGGTCCTAGTCAAAAAAAGTTTTTTTCTTTGGGACCTGGACTGCATTCGTCTGTCCGGGCGATAGACGTATGAAGACCATACCCACATATAGTAAAGGGGAGATACCATGGGAGTTGATTTCCGCTTCTGAGGCAGCGCTTAAGCGACTCAGGGATTGCTTGTGACCTCGGTCTGGCTCTTCAGGATCTCGTTGTTCGACTGTCTTTGCCGCAGGACGTTGATATAGCTGAGGGCGAGGCGGTTGTTGTACGTCTCGTAGGCTTTCTGCGCCCACTGGATGGCTCCGTCCAGGTCTCCGTTGATCTCGCTGATGATTCCCATATTATAGCAGGCCCTGCCGGCTGCCTTGCGGGAGCTGTTATTTGTCTCCTGCTGCCAGATCTTCCCGGCGCCGTCCCAGTTGCCGGTCCGGGCCATGCGGGTGGCGATGGTGAAATTGCCGTTGCCTCTTACATAGTAGAAGCGGGAGACCCGGATGGAGTAGGGCACGATACGGGAGGCGTATGCCTGGCCGGCGTTGGTGCCTGCGTCCTTTACAGCCTCTTTGCGACCGACGATGGATGAAGGGTCGAAGCCGCGGGTCTGGAAGGACAGGTTTCTGGAAAGTACGTATTCGTCGAGGATGGTCCGGGATGAGGGATCATAGATCCTCCAGCCGGTCTTCACCTGGGTATTCATGTTCACCTGCTGGGTAAGGGCGGGTATATTGCCCATAGCGGTACGGATGGCTGCAGGGCCGGCGCCGATGCCGACATTGGATTCGGCGTCGAAGAGTTCGAGTGAAAAGAGGAGGTCGCTATTGCTTTGGCGGCAGATCTTGTCGACGGAGTCCCATGGAAGGGTGGAGGGAATACTCCGGCGCCGTATGACCGTAGGTCGAGTTTGTCGAGCGATCTTACGTTGGTAAACCGGCCGGTCTTTGTCAGTTCGTTGGTGAGGCCGTCGACAGAGGATCTTGCACCTTCGGTCTGGAGGCTTTTGCTTTCGAGGGAGATCACTTTATGGATGGCATCGATGGTCCTGTTCGCGTCGTCGGCGCGGCTTCTGTTGACTACTGCTGCTGTTTTTGCGTTGGGTGGAAGGCTTACCGGCGCGGGTTCCGTCACGCTGAGAGACATGAGATTTGTGGAGCTGCAGGAATAGCAGAGGATGATTATTCCGAGGATGGCCAGGTGGTATTTCATGGTTTTAAAGGGTATTGGGTTACTGTTTTACAACGGTTTTTGGGGAATTTAGTATATAGTTCGATCCGTTCAGATACTATCAACGTATTGATTTGACGGGACTTGCAATTGTGGATGGGCGTGAGTAATTTGGACTAATTAGTTTACCTAAATTCCTGAGCTGGCGGAGAAGATCAGGTCGAAGGAATATAAGTACAAGGACCTGCTTACTTCGGTGAGGGAGTATAATAAGTGGGCTGGAAATAAAAAATGACCCTTCCGGACCTGATTGTGAAAAGCCTCAACCTTATATTGAGGCTTTTTTTTGGCTTGCTTAGAAAAAATTCAGCTTAAATCCTCATTATCTGGAAATTATTTAAGAATTTTACGTCTTCTTTTAAATTCTGGAAAATGAGTACTACACCCGCTACATTATTTGACAAAGTATGGGATTCTCATGTGGTCAGGAAGATCGAAGGTGGTCCTGACGTGCTGTTTATCGACCGCCATTTCATCCATGAAGTGACCAGTCCGGTAGCTTTCCTGGGGCTGGAAAGCCGTCGTCTGAAAGTGATGTTCCCTGAAAAGACGTTTGCGACGGCCGACCACAATACCCCGACCATCAACCAGCACCTTCCGGTACAGGACCCTTTGTCTGCCAATCAGTTGAAAGCTTTGGAAGTGAATGCCGGGAAGTACGGTATCTCTCACTGGGGGCTGGGCAACCCGAAGAACGGGATCGTCCACGTCGTTGGTCCTGAAAATGGGATCACCCTTCCGGGGATGACGATCGTTTGCGGTGACAGTCATACTTCGACGCATGGGGCGTTTGGCGCTATTGCGTTTGGTATCGGTACCTCTGAGGTGGAGATGGTGCTGTCTTCCCAGTGTATCATGCAGCCGAAGCCAAAGAAAATGCGGATCAGTGTCAACGGGAAGCTGGGTAAGGGAGCTTACGCCAAAGGACGTGGTTCTGTATATCATCTCCAGTGCCGACGGCAGCCGGCGCCACGGGATATTTTTGTGGAGTTTGCGGGCGAGGTATTCAGGAATATGAGTGCTGGAGGGTCGTATGACCGTCTGTAATATGAGTATTGAAATGGGCGCCCGCGGAGGCATGATCGCTCCCGACGAGACGACCTTCAGCTATATAAAAGGCCGCGAAAAAGCTCCTCCGGGCGCTGCCTGGGATAAGGCGCTGGCTTACTGGAAGACATTGCGGACGGAAGATGGTGCGGGTTTCGACAAGGAGTATCATTTCGAAGCCGCTGATATCGAGCCAATGATCACCTACGGCACCAACCCGGGTATGGGCATCGGCATTACGCAGCATATCCCCAACGAAGATGGCGGGAGCAAGGCCAGCTATGAAAAATCGCTGGACTATATGGGCTTCCATAAGGACGACGCCATGCTGGGCAAGAAGCTGGACTATGTATTTGTAGGCAGCTGTACGAATGGGCGCATTGAAGACTTCCGTGCTTTTGCGTCTATCGTCAAGGATCGCAAAAAGGCCGATCATGTGACGGCGTGGATCGTTCCCGGCAGCCATATCGTCGAACAGCAGATCAAAGATGAAGGGATACTGGACATACTGACTGCGGCCGGCTTTCAGCTGCGTCAGCCGGGGTGTCTCGGCCTGTCTGGCGATGAATGACGACAAGATACCCGCGGGTAAATATGCGGTGAGCACCAGCAACCGCAACTTCGAAGGCAGACAGGGACCTGGCGCCAGGACAATGCTGGCGAGTCCGCTGGTAGCCGCCGCGGCTGCGGTAACAGGCGTTGTGACGGACCCGAGGACATTAATGGCAGAATAATTTTCATTTCAACAATTGTAAAAGCATCATGGCTTACGATAAATTCACGGTACTAAAGAGCAGCGCTGTCTCCCATGCCCATCGAGAATGTGGACACCGACCAGATCATCCCGGCCCGTTTCCTGAAGGCGACCGAGCGCAAGGGCTTTGGCGATAACCTCTTCCGCGACTGGCGCTACAATGCGGACAACACTCCCAAAAGGGATTTTGTATTGAACAATCCTATCTATACCGGCAAGATCCTGGTAGGCGGCAAGAATTTCGGCAGCGGCAGCAGCCGTGAGCACGCGGCCTGGGCCATTTATGACTACGGCTTCCGGTGTGTGTAGTATCCAGCTTTTTCGCGGACATCTTCAAGAACAACTCGCTCAATATCGGCATCCTGCCCGTACAGGTCAGCCCCTGCTTTTCTGGACAAGATCTTCAGGGCTATCGAGGACCGATCCGGAATACCCAGCTGGAAGTAAACCTGCCGGACCAGACCATTACCATTCCGGCCACGGGAGAACAGGAATCATTCGAGATCAACAGCTACAAGAAGCACAATCTGACGAATGGTTATGACGACATCGATTATCTGCAGTCGATGAAAGAGGATATACAGGCTTTTGCAGCAAAGAGCGTCTATTAAACGGGTTTCGGCCCCGCCAGCCAGGGCCGGATGTTAAAAATTACTTACGACATGTCTCCCACTCCGCGCTATTTAGAGATCATGGATACTACCCTCCGGGATGGTGAACAGACGAGCGGCGTCTCTTTTCACCCCGGAGAAACTGACGATTGCCCAACTGTTATTGACTGAGCTGCATGTGGACAGGATAGAGATTGCATCTGCCCGGGTGTCTGAGGGTGAATTGGAGGCGGTAAAGGCGGTCACAAGGTGGGCGAAGGCCAACGACCTCCTGCACAGGATCGAGGTGCTGACCTTTGTCGACGGAGACGTCTCCGTTCAGCTGGATGCAGCAGGCCGGGGCCAAAGTCATGAACCTGCTGACCAAGGGCTCCCTCAATCACCTGACGCACCAGCTGAAGAAAAAGCCGGAACAGCATTTTGCGGAGGTGGCCGCGGTTATTGCACTGGGAAAGAAGAAAGGACTGGAGTCCAATGTCTATCTCGAGGACTGGAGCAACGGCATGCGCCACTCGAGGGAGTATGTCTATCAGTATCTGGATTTTTTACAGACCCAGCCGGTGAAAAGGATCATGCTGCCCGATACGCTGGGGATCCTGATCCCTTCGGAAGTAACGGAATTTATCAGCGCGATTGTGGAACGCTATCCTGATCTTCATTTTGACTTTCATGCCCATAACGACTACGATCTGGGTACGGCTAATGTCCTGGAAGGGGTAAAAGCCGGGGCTCGGGGCATACATCTTACTGTCAACGGGATGGGGGAGAGGGCCGGCAATGCGCCGCTGGCCAGCGCCGTTGCGGTGCTGAACGACTTTCTGCCTTCTGTAAAGACGGCGGTCAATGAAGCCTCCCTTCTATCGGGTCAGCAAGCTGGTGGAGACTTTTTCGGGGGTGCGTATACCCGCCAACAAGCCTGTGGTAGGAGAGAACGTATTCACCCAGACGGCCGGCATCCATGCCGACGGGGACAAGAAAAACAAACTTTATTTCAGCGACCTGATGCCGGAGCGTTTTGGCCGTCAGCGCAAGTACGCGCTGGGCAAGACCAGCGGCAAGGCGAATATCGAGAACAACCTGGCCTCAGCTGGGCATACTGCTGTCCGACTCCGACCTCAAGCTGGTGACAGAGCGGGTCATCGAACTGGGAGACCGCAAGGAAGCTGGTTACCCAGGCCGACCTGCCTTATATCATTTCCGATATTCTGGACAGCAAGGCGATACAGGAAAAGGTGAAGATAGAGAACTATGTGCTCACGCATTCGAAGAACCTGCGTCCGTCCGTGACGGTGAAGGTGAGTGTCGACGGGGAAATGTTCGAAGAGCACGCGCAGGGGGACGGTCAGTACGACGCCTTTATGAATGCGCTGAAGAAAGTATATAAGAAGCAGAACCTCGTGCTGCCGACGCTGGCAGACTATTCCGTTCGGATCCTCCGGGTGGTAAGACCGACGGCGCTTTGTGAAACGGTTATCACCTGGGCATCCGCGAGCCGGGAATTTAAGACGAGGGGACTTGACAGTGACCAGACGGTCTCGGCTATCAAGGCCACGCAGAAAATGCTAAATTTGATCTAAGTTAAATCATATTGAATGGCAAGTAAAAAATCTTAATTGTTCCTGGAGACGGGATCGGACAGGAAGTAACAGCAGTAGGAAAGAAAGTGCTGGACAAGATCGCCGCGAAATTCGGGCACGAGTTCAGCTATGACACGGCGCTGATCGGCCATGTCGCCATCGAGGCTACGGGCAGTGCGCTGCCGGACGAATCGCTGGAGAAGATGCGGAAGTCCGATGCCGTGCTGTTCGGCGCAGTTGGCCATCCGAAGTATGACAATGATCCGTCGGCAAAGGTTCGTCCCGAGCAGGGTCTGCTGAAGATGCGGAAAGAACTGGGGTTGTATGCCAACCTGCGTCCTATCAAATTATTCGATGAACTGCTTGGCGCTTCCAGCATCAAGCCGGAGATATTAAAGGGCGCCGATATCCTCTTCTTCCGTGAACTGACGGGAGATATCTATTTCGGGGAGAAGGGCCGCAAAAACAATGGCGATACGGCGTATGATATCGCTGAATACAGCCGGTTCGAACTGGAACGCATCGCGCGTAAAGCTTTTGATGCTGCCCGTACCCGCCGCAAGAAGCTCTGCTCGGTGGATAAAGCGAATGTGATCGAGACCTCCAGACTGTGGAGAGAGGTGATACAGAAGGTGGCGAAGGAATATCCGGATGTGGAAGTCGAACATCAGTTCGTAGACGCTACGGCGATGTTGCTGATCAAGGACCCCCGTCGTTTCGACGTGGTCGTTACGGCGAATCTTTTCGGGGATATTCTTACGGATGAGGCGTCGCAGATAGCTGGATCTATGGGGATGCTGGCGTCAGCCAGCGTTGGCGAAGGTACTGGGGTGTATGAGCCGATCCACGGCAGCGCGCACGATATCACTGGCAAGGGAGTCGCGAATCCGCTGGCTTCGATCCTTTCCGCGGCGTTGCTGCTGGATATTTCCTTTGGGATGAAGGCGGAGTCGGAGACGGTGATCAGTGCGGTGGATAAGGTATTGAAAGAGGGATTCCGGACGAGGGATATTGCAGATGGTCAGACGCCCGCTGAGAAGATATTGGGGACGGAGGCTATTGGAGCGGAGGTTTTGAAGTTCATATAGACTTTAGTCAAATTTTTAGAAGCACCTGGTTGACTCCAGGTGTTTTTTTATGTTCCAGATTTAAGGTGTGGGGGACGACAGCGCTGCGACGCGAGTGCGGTGAACCAACATACAGGATGGCACAGGATGGCCATTTGCTAAAATCTTGATAACTTCTTTTAATTCTTATCCAGAGTAATATCTAATATCCTGTTTTGCAACCGATTGCGATGTTTTTGATCCTGCCTATGGCCCAATAGTGCCGGCTTTTACTGTCCATTAATTTCCGTACCCGTCCAAAAATACTAATGAGAAAACTTCATTTTTTAACCAATAACGAACGATGCCATTATGACCAAAAAACTGCTCAGGGGAAATTTTATCCTCCTCTTTCTACTACTCATGTCTGCTCTTTCCGTTGATGCCCAGCCTTTCGCGGTAGCGGGAAAGGTTACCGATGCCAGCGGCGTACCGATGGAGGGCGCGACCGTCGTTGAGAAGGGCACTAAGAATTCCACGCTTACAAAACAGGGGGGTGTTTTCCAGTTAAACGTTTCTTCCGGCAAGGCTCATCTGGTAGTCAGCTATGTCGGGCACGAAGCACAGGAGATCGCCGTGGATGGAAGGACCAGCCTGTCCGTGGCCTTAAAAGGCACAAACGACGCCTTGTCCGACATTGTAGTCATCGGTTACGCGGCCGTTAAAAGGACGGATGTCACGGGCTCTGTTGCGGGGATCAATCAGCAGGATATCAAATCAAGGCCTGTAGTGACCGCACTGGACGCCATGCAGGGAAAGATCGCCGGTGTCGATATTACTTCCAATACGCGTCCGGGGGTCCTGGGTGATATTACCATTCGTGGCGTACGTTCTCTGACGGCCAGCAATACGCCGCTGTTCGTTGTGGACAATATCCCGCTGTCGACGGGTACGATTGACAATATCGACCCGAACGATATCGAAACGATCGACGTCCTGAAAGACGCGTCCGCTACCGCCATCTATGGTTCGCGGGGGCCAATGGCGTTGTGATCGTAACTACCAAATCCGGCAAGAACGGCAAACTTGTCCTGACCCTGAACAGTTCGGCTACTTTTGAAAAGATCCACGACGGGGACATCATGATGAACTCCAGTCAGTATATTGATTTTCGTCGTTGGGCTTACTATTATTCAAATCCTCTTGCTTTCCCAAGAGGCGACCAGCCGACAGTGGCCAATGATAAGTTCATATTCCTGGCGTCTGCCGATCCGGCGGCGTGGGCGAATATTGCGAAAGGCTGGGCCAGCGGCAGCTGGGACGGCTCCCAGGTGGCGACGACGGACTGGAGGGGCATGGTATCGCAGACCGGCGTTACCAATACGCAGTTCATGAGTGTCAGCGGGGGATCCGATAAGGTAAAAGCATACGCGTCGTTCGGCTACCTCAATAACAAAGGGACTTCTCTGGGTCAGGCGTTTACCCGTTATTCCGGAAGGTCGAACGTAGACATCGCTGCCACCAAATGGTTCTCCATGGGCAGCAATATCAACGTCAGCTATAATATTCAGGAATTTGGCCAGTCGACTACGGGTAGCAGTGCTGTGTCGGCAACCGGGAGTATCTATGAGTCGGCCAGGGCGCTTTTCCCATATGCGGTGCCATATGATTCTGCTGGCAACAGGGTGCTCTATCCCGGCGGGGACGCGGCATTTAAGACCATTGTCAACGAGGTCAACTATACCAAAGACGAAAGAACCAACCTGAGGGCTTTTGGTAGTTTTTATGGGCAGGTGGACCTGGGCGGGGTGGTCCCTGCTCTGAAAGGGTTGAAATACCGATTGAATTTCGGGCCTGATTTTTCCCTCTATAAGGATGGGGTGTTTGTGGATGGGCAGTTCTGTTATCGGCGCCGGCATCAACCGGGCTTCGTTGGCCAAGGGGCAGGCTTTCTCTTATACTTTGGATAATCTGGTATACTATAACAAACAGATAAAAGAACACAACTTCGGTCTCACCCTGCTGCAGAGCTATACGAAGTTCAGTGCCGACACCAGTACGATCGCGGCGCTGGGTATACCTTTTCGAGCCAGCTCTGGAATGCGCTTACGCAGGCGAATATATCTCCGTCCAATCTTACGGGCTACAGCTCGAATCTAACCCAGTATCAATTGTTGTCGTATATGGCGCGGTTGAACTATGGCTTTGCCGATAAATATCTGTTGACTGTTTCGGTGCGTCGGGACGGGTCGTCGGTGCTTGGCACGGGTCATAAGTATTCTACATTCCCCAGCGCCGCGGTTGCGTGGCGCATGAACCGGGAGCGTTTTCTGGAGAATGTTTCGTGGCTGAACGATCTGAAACTGCGGTTTGGTGTCGGCGTTACAGGGAACTCCGCTATTGCGCCCTATTCCACTCAGGGGGCGGTTACTCCATTGTTCTATCCGTTCGTCAATTCAACTACGGCGGGTTCGCTTCCGTCGGGAACACTGGCAAACCAGTCGCTGGAGTGGGAAAGGACGACGCAATACAATGCCGGTATCGATTTTAGTATCCTGAACAGAAGGATAACGGCGGTTTTCGACGTGTATACTTCCAATACGCCCAATCTGCTTCTGAACCGATCGATTCCCACGGTAACGGGCTACAATAATATCTTCGCCAATATTGGGGCCACATCCAACAAGGGATTCGATTTCAGTCTTTATACGGTGAACGTGAAGACCAGGGATCTGACCTGGACTACCACTACCAATTTCTCTTTTCAAAAGGAGCATATCGTTTCCCTGTCCAATGGGAAGCAGAATGATATCAACAATCTGTGGTTTATCGGGCAGCCGATCGGGGTTATCTACGGCTATCAGTCCGCCGGGATCTGGCACTTTGCCGACTCGGGGACCTATAAACAGTTTAACGCCAACGGCAACGTGTTCAGCGCCGGAAATGTGCGGCCGGTCGACCAGAATGGGGATCACAAGATCGACCCGAACAACGACCGGAAGATCATCGGCAATACCCGGCCGAACTATATCGTCGGGATGACCAATAGCATTTCTTACAAGGGGTTCGAGCTGTCCGTGTTCTTATATGGACGGCTGAAGTACTGGTTTAGCACCGGCGGAGAGAGCGAAAGCGCCAGTGGCACCCAGCGGGTGATCAATTATTATACGGAGAACAACCAGAATTCCGACTTTCAGAAGCCGATCTATACGGCGGGAGCGGGCGATCCCTATTCGGTCATTTTGGGTTATCAGAAGGCTTCCTTTATTAAGGTGCGCAACATCTCGCTGGCTTACAATATGAATCCTTCTCTTTTGAAAAAGACACGGATCGGGAGTCTGAGACTTTATGCGCAGGCCGCCAATCCGGGAATGCTATTCTCGAAGATAAAGTATATCGATATGGACGTCGTCAATACGACCACGAATCCTACCGGCATCGCCAATCGTGGTATTACGTTCGGTATCAATGCTTCGTTTTAATCATCCCTAAAAAATTAAAAATGAAAAAATATAAATATTTGGTGTTGTTGTTTGTGGGTGTTGTTGCGTTGTCCTGCAAGAAGTCTGTCCTGGATGAGAATCTTACCACGGCGCGGGGGATGAGTTTTTATTCGACCGACGCGGGGATCACCTCGCTGGCAACCGGAGCCTATTATCAGGTGTTTTCGCTGCCTTTTAATGGCGAGTATATGTATGCGAATACAGCTTATGGGACGGATGAGTTCCATGTCGGCGGGGACAATTCCAATGCGCAGAGCAATGCCTACTCGAACGGGCTGGAATCCATCATTACGCCGATCAACGGGAATACCATTACCGCCAATGTCCAAGTGGGATAACCTGTATCTGGGTATTGGGGACGCGAATTTGCTGATACAAAGCGCGGCTGCCAGTCCTTCTACTTCCGCTGCCGTCAAGAAAACGGCCCTTGGGGAAGGTTATTTTTTAAGGGCGTATAGCTATTTGAGACTGGTGAGTCAGTACGGTGCGGTTCCGCTGAAGACAAAGGTGAGTACGACTATCGAATTGGAATTCACGCGTGCTGCTCCTAAGGACGTTTATGCGCAGATCATCTCGGATTTTGATAGCGCCTACAATCTGCTGTCCAACGGGACCGGCCCGGCGCATATTACCAAGGATGCGGCCGCGCACTACCTTGCGAAGGCGTATCTGTGTCGTGCGAGCGAGATCAACGATTCGTGGAATTCTTCGACCAAGGCTGCGGATCTGGCGGCTATAGGGCCTTTGTGCGATGCGGTGATCGCCAATCATCCGCTGGCGGGTGATTTTGCCAGTTTGTGGCGATATACGGCGCCTGATGGGGCGAATGAGAAGTTGCCGGAGATCATTCTAGCGGCGCAGTTTACGGCGGATGCATCTACCAATGGGACCAATACGCAGCATTTGTATTACAGGTCGCGGTATGACGATTTGCCGTTCATGCAGCGTGATCTTACCGGCGACCGTCCGTTCAGTCGTCTGGGGCCTACCTATTATATGTACCGGGTGTATGATCTGGTCAATGACTCGAGGTTCTGGAAGAGTTTTAAGACGAAGGATCTTTTAAATAAGCCTTCGGGTAGTTATGCTGTCGGTGATGTGGGGATCATGTATGTGATCAACCAGCCTGGGGATACCCGGTTTTCGTCTTATAAGATACTGAATACGGTCCCTTACAGCAAGACGGGAAGGCCGATCGCGAATGTTTACGTGGCGTATCCGAATGGTGCTACGAATGATGGGGCGTTGTTTGTCGATGTACGTTTTCCGTCGCTGAGTAAGTTCCTGGATGGTTCGCGTGTCGGTGGGATGAATGATGTTCGCGGGCTGCGGGATATTACTTTGGCGCGTTCGGCTGAGACCTATCTGATCGCGGCGGAGGCGAAGATACGGCTGGCGTCTTTGGGGACGGGGGCTTATACGGATGCGCTGCCGTATATCAATGCGGTGAGAAAGAGGGGGCAGTATGTGGCTGGCGAGGATCGGTCTGTCTATTATGACGGGGGAGCGGCGCCTTCGAGTAATGGGCAGGCTGCGGCGCTGAATTCGTTCATGCCGGAGAATTCATATTATGAGTCGAATAATATTCCGGTGACGACGGGGGCAACCGATCTAACGGTAGCGGGTATCGCGCCATTGCCGGCGACGGACGAGTATATTATTGCCAGGCTGGGCTATACTTCCTCCTATGACAGGATGTTGTGCTTTTTGCTGAATGAGCGTGCACGGGAAGCTGGCGGGTGAGTTTTTGAGGTGGGAGGATCTGTCGCGGACGAAGACGCTGGTGGCGCGGGCTAAGGCGTTCAATCCGGATGCGGCGCCGAATATCAAGGATTTTCATTTGCTGAGGCCGATACCGCAGACTTTTTTGGATGGGATCCAGAGTGGTGGGAAGGCGTTGACGGGAAGTCAGAAGCAGGCGATGCAGAATCCCGGATATTAGATTTTACTTTATGTATCCGACATCATTCTTATTTCGCGTTGCAAAAGCGGTCTGTGTGGGCGCCATTGGAATGATGGCCCTGCTGGTTGCGATAGGCAATACAACGGACTATTACACCAACTATTTGTTCGTGGAACATGTCCTGAAAATGGACACTACTTTTCCTGGTAGCGGACTTCGTTACAGGAGCATCCATGCGCCTGTGTTGTTGCATGGCGCGTATATTGTGATAATAGTTCTGGAGACCGGTATGGCTTTCTGTTGTTTGAAGGGGGCTTGCTTTTTGTTCAGGAATCTGCGAAAGGATGCCCGCTCATTTCATGCGGCCAAAAACTGGGGAATTGCCGGTATCATAATTGGCATTATTGTATGGTTCCCTGGGTTTTGAAGTTATCGGCGGAGAATGGTTTGCCATGTGGCAGAGTTCTGCCTGGAATGGGCTTGCGGCTGCTGAAAGGATTCTTGATTTTTTGGTGCTGACATTGATATTGTTGCAGTTCCGGGAGGAGCCGGTGAAGGGGGAGATTTAGGGGTACACATGAGGTAAATGAAAAAGCGCCTGATTGAATCAGGCGCTTTTTTGTGTCCCCGCACAGGCTCGAACTGTGGACCCGATGATTAAGAGTCATCTGCTCTACCAACTGAGCTACGGAGACTTTTGTTGATGATTGAAAAAGTCCCTTGCGGGACTTGGTGGGAGTTGACGGGTTCGAACCGCCGACCCTCTGCTTGTAAGGCAGACGCTCTGAATCCGCTGAGCTAAGCTCCCAAAGTCCAAGGGATTTAACTCCCTTAACTTATTTTAACTTAATAACTTGACATTCAAAGATTAAACTCTCTTTCGCGACTTTTGCTTTACGACTTCAAACCTCGTTTATGCAGAGGTTTCGTGCAGAAACTGTGCAGCAGCAGGAAAGATTTGCGAACGCGAAAATAGTGTTATGTCGGTAAAAATTGAAATTTATTTTGACATCCGCCCCTCAAGCTTTCGAAAACGTAGCAATGACTATCCTTACAAGCTTCGAATTTACTCTGACGGAGTACCCAAACTCTACCAGACCATTTACGGACTAACCAAGGACGATCATGACAAACTCACGGCCAAGAACATTAGCCCCCGGCTCCGGGAGGTCCGGGATAAGCTAAAAGACATCGAAGAAAAAGCGTCCCAGTTTATTAAAAACATGGACCTCTTTACCTTCGAGGACTTTACCCGCGATTTTATAAAAGACAATCTGCATTTTGACCAGACCCGGATAAAGTCCACGCCGTTGCTTCCAAGTCAGAAAGAAACAGACCTGACCGAATTCCATAAGAAATTTCCGATCCTGCTGGAAAAGCCGTCCCCCGGTACCATTGGTGAAATATACGCAGTGATCATTAAAGAAAAGCTGGAGGAAGGCAAAGAGTCCGGAAAGAGCGGGCCAATCAAGACTGCCAGGAACTATCAGTCAGCGTATACCTCCCTCGTCCGTTTCGGCGGTAATGTTCTGTTTAAAACGGTCACTTCCGATTACCTGAAGAAATACGCCCGTTGGATGAAAGAACACACGGATGATGTCAAGAAGAAAAAATGCTCAAAGACGACCATCGGGATCTATGCAAGGACATTGATGACCGTTTTTAACAGGGCTATCCGACTTAAGATCATCAAAAAGGAAAACTGCTACCCATTTGGTCAGCAGGAATTTTCAATACCTGGCACACAGAACATCAAGAAGGTATTTTCGGAGGAGACCATCGAAAAAATCTACTATTATGACGACAGCAAGCTGCTACCCCGCTGGCGGAAGCCATTGCGTAAGGCTCGATCTTTTTGGTTCTTTATGTATTTCGGCCAAGGCATGAATCCAAAAGATGTCGCCTTGTTGAAATTTAAGAACATTCACGGCGAACACATCATCTTTGAGAGGGCCAAGACCGAAGATACTATGGGTGATGAAACGCCCCAGATTTGCGTTTACATTACCAGCGACATGCAGGCAACCATCAACGAATTTGCCAATCCGCATAAATTGCCTGAAAATTACCTTTTCCCCATCTTTCAGCCGGAAATGACTGCCCTTCGACAGGTCGATGTCCTCGAATACTTTATAAAATTCATTAATAAGTGGATTCAGTTTATCCTTGATAAACTAGGGATTGATGAAACGGCAGGTTGCCAGGTCGCCCGGGGATCATATGCCACCCGACTGGCGGAAAGCTGGTGCAAGCCTCCTGGAAATAGGGCAGGACCTAGGGCATAAAAAGCCCTCAACGACCGCCAGATATGTTGGCAGCCTGCCGTTATCGAAAAAGAAAATCAACGCGAATCGTCTGGAAGCTTTTAAGCGACAAAATAACGACGAAGCAGCATAATATTAGCACTATCACCACCCAAAGCCATCCCCTCGGATGGCTTTTTTCTTTACCTGCCTCAATGCAATTCAACTGGAAGTCTCGGCAAAAGGCTGCCCGTAAACGATGTCCATTTTGGTGAATCATTTTTTAAAACAAAATATATGAACTTGCAACAATTCCGCAAAGACCACACATTACTCATCGATCCAGAAGCCATAAAGGCTTTTACAAACAATATGTCGATCCAGACGATCTCAATGGCAGTTACCCACAGCAACTTCACACCTATGGCGGCTGCTATTGGATAGACAAAGCTCCTGACGGGACGTTCTTCGTAGACTTCGCTAACGATCATTACGAGGGAAATCTGCAACGTTGCGAAGCATACCTCTATTTCTGTATCGCCGACTCCGACGAAATCGAGTGGGATATTGAGACCATAGAATTTCTAGCTATCCACAACAATACTGATGTAGAAACTTTTTTCGCATGGTGCGAGTCGGACCAGAAACTAATTTTCCATCCTGACACACCGTTCGAAGACTATCATCACGCACTGACCGGCGAACCGATATATACCAATCAACAGGCCGTTATACTCAACCAAAAGCTAGAATGTTGTTTTCAAATATGTCGAATATTCGACATGGACCTCTATGAAATAGCCTTCGACGTGCATAACAGACTCAAAAATAAGAACAACGAAGATAAAGAGGCCAGAGATCCGTTGTAGGCGGTCGATTCAACAAAGTTGAAACACTATATCACAAAATGAACACTGTATGAAGAAGAGAGAACCAATTCAAAACAGAAGTGATGATCAGCCCACCCGTTATTATTTAGGCGGGAAAATTAAGGCAATACCAAATATTGGACTATTTCCCGGTCTACTTTATCAGATCTGGGATCAAGAACTTGAGGTTCAAAACACATATAAGTTGGCAGCAGTTACGGCTGATTTTGTCTATTATGCTGACGAAGAAGAGAGCGACGAAACTTCGAGTATTGTCATGTTGGACAGAACCTTTAAACTTGTATCAGATAACATTTTTGCCTCTAATGATCTCGCCGGCCTGGTTGAAAGAAATGAAGGGCTTTTATGGATTTCCATTGCAGTCAAATATTGGCAGATCCAGCAATTTATCAAGCCAAAAGCGATTACTGCCAAAATCAAAAAGATGCTAGAATACGTAGACGTAGAAAAGCTGACAGATAAAGAAAGGATTATTTATTTCGCATACCGGAAAAACGGCCCAGTAAAATACTCAAAGCCGCACTCTCTAATGGCTGTCATTTCGAATGATCTTGATCAGCCGAAATATAGTGACCAATTGGCACCCATTTTGGAAATATTGCAGCGGAATAAAGGCTAAGTGAAGACCACTACCTCCAACACACCTTTAACGGGAAGCACAAGATACCCCCCCAAATTCTAATCTTTACCAGTGTCTAATCCCACTTAACCAAAATCGGTCCCAACACTTTATCCCTACTGAAAACTGTCCTCTCTGCAGCCTGATCTTTGTCCAGTTCCTCAAGGGGATAAAATGCCCTTTGTAAATAATAATCAAAAGATCACCCTATGCCTACCCTTTACGTACCCTGCGAAGACGATATCCGGCGATGGATAAAGCAAGCCATCGAAGAATACCTTAACGATGCGCTCGTCAAGAACATTCCTTCACAACCGGCCGGTGAAGAGCAGCTTCTTTGCCGAAAAGAGATCGCCGGTCTTCTTGGTATCTCTCTTGTTACCCTGCACGACTGGATGAATCGGGGCCTGCCCTGCCACAAACAGCGTGGTCGGGTATATTTTATCCGTTCGGAGGTAATGGATTATGTTAAGGCCAACCATCGGCGGGCTTTTCACCAGCGGCAAGCGGCATAGTAGCAAAATTCTATAACTTTGTGGGCCAGACTTACCTTTAAGGATAACCCCCTCCCAGGAAGCTCAAGAAGCTTCCCCATCTTATTCAATGAAAAAATTAATGTATATGAAACATCAACCTATCCTTTTTGTTGCAGGTATTGTCGCACTTATACTCGGTCTCATTATCCGTTATTCTATCGGCCGTCGCCGTTTCAACCGACGCACCCCATTCGGCTCTCAACAATACAGGTCTTATAACGAAGCATTGGCTACACGGTCGGGGGAGGGGTGCGCTAGGGTCATTGGCACCTTGCTCGTACTGGCGGGCTTGGTTCTGATCTTTGTTGGGCTGGTATAAAAAATTGCCATAAAGCTCCTCCTCTTTTGTCCTTTTTTAATGTCTTCTTTTGATGATTTCAGACAAATGCATGCGTTCAATGTTTCTATCATTTTTGCCGGTCTCTTTCCGGGTTCACCAGTTCACTTTTAGAACCCTCCATTGTTGAATTCTCGGCGCATCAGCACAGATCGGATGCTCTTGTGGTCGGCGAGCTTTTGACTGATACGGCTATGATGTGAAGAAGTGCCCAAGGAATCGCGAGTTTCTGATCCTGGAACCGCCAGCTTTCCCAACCAGGCTACTTGCCGGCAGATCCATAGTGGAGTACACGATGTTCAAGTCCACTTGGATCCCTTCTAATGAATCGGGTAATTGAACCGCATAAACTACACCAGGGGATGTCATGACTTCGTCCGCTATTTTAAACAATGGCTCTATTGCAGAACAGCAGCACTTATCTCGATTGGAACCTTCGCGGTGACTAGATCATCCAGGCAGCGGGCGATGATTTGCCGGGCGGTCCTGATTCGACCGAGGATCTGACCTCCTTTCAGTGCTCCGGTAGCGTACAAGGCAGCTTGACCACTAAGCGGGCTAAAACTGAGCCGGATGCCGGCAGAAATATTGTTCAGGTATTGTTCGACAACTGCGGCCACATTCATGTGAAGAACTCCGGAAGGAGGATCGTACGGATAGACCGCTGGGTTACGAAGCAATGCGACTAGTTGCCGGCCTAATGCGGGATCAAACGGGCAATGACCTCGAGTAAACCCATTTTTTTTGATCTGCCCGGAGTGATAGGACGATGTGCCGTGATATACTATTAAGCTGTTGTCCCAAATAGATGCCGGAAATATCTCCAGAACGGTTCGTTCGAAGTTGAACGGAAATTCAGTCATTTTGCATTAATTGATAGTAAGAGGGGACGGTGAGTTTCTGAAGATCAATTTTCGTCTCTTTTTGATGCCTGATCGACTCGTCCAGATCTCCAGTTTTCTTCTTAGTTGGCTGCTCATCACATAATCCATGCCTCGAATATCGAAGTACATCCCCTGGAAGTTGGTCAAGCCAATGATTTCTAAAAAGATATCATTCAAGAGAGCGATTTGTTGTTGGGCGTCTTTTTGTTTGATGCATGACGGGCTGGAAATCCGGCCTTTGACATCTATTTTCCCGCTAATCCGGTTAAGGCCGACATAGACGGCGCGTTGTTTTTTTGTTTCCAAGGTTTTGGTTTCTAAAGACTGAATATACTTGGCTGAAAAACGAAACCGTTCTCGAGCCAGCGCCGCGAACTGTTTCCAGGGGGTGATTGTAAAGCCGTTCGAGGTATTTCATTTCGAAGGCGTAATCGCGTTTATTTCCGTGCGTCGTGGCATTCCAGATAAAGTCATTCAGGGCCTTCGCCTTTCCGAATTCTTCCAGAGCTAAAACTGACAGCTGAAACGAAGAAGGGAAGGACCCATTTTTGAAAAGAAGGATAGAGTCCAGATGTAGCCGTACGGTATTTTCTAAGGAGAGAACGGCTATCTTTTCAAGCTTCTTTTAATGATATATTAACAGGTGCTCTCATAGTAGGTTATTGGGTTTTGTCGGTATTAATTGTAATGGCCTGGAGGATATTGGCAAGGATGGTTCCTCTCTTTCTGGGGGAGGAAATATCTTGTGCATCGATGCAATTGATACTTTTCAACTCTTGCATGTTAGTCCAATATTCCTGCGCCTTCACTTTCGGCCGGATCTGATACTCTTTTACCTCGAACAGGTACCTGTCCAAGTAAACGGGGACGAAAACCTCATCCCAACTCGCCGTTTGTTTGCTTCTTCCTTCAGACAACTCAAACTGACAAGCGCTGCTTAGTAGGGAGTTTTGTGACGCCAAAAAGATGATCTTATTTCGCTTTTTAATTTCGCTTGCCATCACGTGCTCCAAATATTGACCGCCCTGGGGCGTCTTCTTCCCACAGAAAGCAGGAAACCTTATTCTTTTTTAAATAGTCATAGACAAATTTAGCGGCAACTTTATCTTTGAAACTGTAAGAAATGAAGACGCTATGAAATGAAGGAAGGATTTCATAATCGCCGGCGATGTCGAACAGTCGATCGTCAGCAACATTCAAATATTTTTTCAGATAGCCTCTATCAAGTGTCAGCGCCTTTTTTAGGGTGGCAAAATCGAAATTAGCCGGCAAATAAGCCGATTTTTCCGCTTCGAATCGTTTAGTTGTCTTAAAAGTGGATCTTGAAATAGCACAATCGATCAACATGGCGTCCCACAGCTCGCAATCCTTAAACAGCGTATGTGTTAGATCGGAATTTTTAAAGTGGGTATAATTGAAAGAGCAGTTGTTAAAAGACATGCTGATGCCGGTTTGACTGAACTCGCTCGGGTGATTGTGGGCAACGGTCGCGAATTGACAGAATTCGAAATTGCAGTCATCAAAGTACACATCTATAATAGGATACATCCCGGCCAATCGAACATTTCGAAACCAGGTCTTCCTGAAGGTGATGTTTTGCAGATCGCCCTCGTCAAAGTTGACATGACGGATGTTGCACTCATCGAAGGTGTTGCTTTTCCAGTTCATCACTGTGTGGCTGAAATTGACATTATCAATGAAGCACTTAATGAATGTGCAGTTTTCAAACCCAAGAAAAAATCCGGAGATATCCCGGAGCTCGCATTCCGAAAAAGTGCACCCGTTGAAGTATCCCCTGGCTGTTTTAGAAAAGCTCAGCCGTTTCTTTTCATAAACTTGGTTGCTGATCTCAACCTTCTCAAGTTTGGACAGTATGTCTGTGACTTTCATTCCTTTTATAGGTGTTTCGGGTAAAATATACTTTATTTTTCCGTATTGTGGCACAGTAAAATCACCCTTTTTTACCGGCGAGGATTCCACTGCCCGTTGTCCTCAAAATTATGGGATCGTTCCCAGCCTGCATGGTTCCAGACGGTATCGAAGAAAGGCTTCAATAGCCTTGGAACATCTGTTTTCGATGAGTAAATGACCAGTTCATCGGAGGCCAACCGATCGGTTAAAAGGGGGATGTTTCGTTGAAAGGCATTGCGGTTCCCGGGCCAGTTAAGCCAATGGTCTTTACAGTTAAGTAAGGCAACTTGAGCGGAGACGGGGAAGGCGACACCTAATTTGTCATAGTGGTTAAGGTAGCCGGTGAGACAGTCGACCAGCACTTTCTCATAGTTGTAGGATTCGCTGACGGGTAAGGTGTTTTGCCCGGCAAAAGAACAGCAGACGCCGCTGCTAACCGTCTCAAGGATGCCATTTTTTCGGATCTGCAGATAGGCGTCCCGCCGCGAATGGTCGTAGCCCGACGAGGATAGTAATCCGTCTCCGGTGAACGAAAAAGAGTGGCTTCCGCCGCCCATTGGCGGCAAGAGCTTATTCTCCAGTCGCGTTATGTCAAAGCCTGGTTGCTGGCTAAAGGCTCGGCTCGGGATGAGAATAAGCGCGACTAACCCATAGGGATGCATCGGTACCGAAAAGTTTCGCTGCGCGATTTGGTTAAACCTCTCGGTGAAAAACTGGCTAATATGGTTTTTTCTTTCAAGGCTAGCTTTGAACGCCTCGGTAATTTGAGATTGATGCAATTGATATTTCCCGGCATTCCCTCGTGCGTAATATTTACTGGTTCTTGCGAAGCTAACCTGATGCGGCTTTGCCATACCCTCGTACACCCGAATGAGAACGATGAACCGACCCGGACCAATTTCGAATTGCCGGACAGCAACCTCAATACGTTCTTCAATACCATTGCGGATCAGCTCTTCAACGGCAAGCGACGTTTTATCCGGATCACTGACCAGAATGCCGGGAGCAGCACTCGCTTTGCCGCCGATCTCCTCGACACCATAAAATATGTCTCCGCCTGAGGCATTGGCGAAGGATGAGACGTCCGCCAAGAATTCCTTCCTGTCGCTCTTGGTATCAATGAGAAGCGTCGACTTGAATTCCAAATTATAGCGTTCAAAAGCGTTCCCTACCAGCGCATGAAGATCACTGAGAACAATATCGTTTATGTGTTTCCCGATCATTTGAGTAAGATAAGACTTTTTCGACGGTATACCACCAGCCCTGCAACAGCAAGGTGCCTCCCCGGCCACAGCCTCGTACCGGACAGAGATGCGGAAAACTATCCAAATAGATCCTTTCGAATTCCGTGGAAAGCCCGAAAAACTACCCTTCAATTTACCACCAGGGGCTTTGCGCATGGGAATGGTCGGTGCAAAGCAAAAATTTAGAACTGTCTCTTTTTATTTTTTCTTTCTCGATGCCATAATCAGTTCAAAAGCGTTATTTATTTCCGCACTTGCTTTGGTTTTAGCTTCGTTGTCCTTTTCATTTTGATTTTTGTCGGGATGAACCTCCTTAATCAATCTATTTCTGGCAGCCTTTATTTCCTCATCTGAATTTTCAGGTGTTACTCTTAGCAGCTTATATGCTTTTGAGAGATCATCCTCGTATACCAACAGGGTCCTAATTTTTGAATAATTGTTGTCATTAATATCCAATATTTCCTTAAAGAAGGAAAACATTCTCAAGCCGGTTGAGGCGCTGATGGAATCGAAAAATGTTTGAAATCCTAATGCGGCGTTATTTGACAAAAACTCCTGTCAAAATCCCGGCAACAGCTCCAAATATTGCCATAATTCCATCAACACGAGAATCCATCTGACTGGGATCCATAGTACCCGGGTGATAGGCAATTAGGGTTCCTTCTTTGAATAAGTAATACCCAGGATAAATTGTAGTTGCTCTTGGTAAACCTAGATTTGGAATCCAAACATTAAGAAACTCCTGGATTTTAGGGCTCTTGTAATCCAGTTTTGAGAGGTCAACTGTTCCAGTGTTGAGGAGAACCCCATACTTTTGAGTGAGCTGGAAGTTCAAAGATTTATTGAATCCTAAAGCTACGCCGTACTGTGCATTAAGTACGCATAGTCTATGTGATGCAATAAAAGCTGGCGAGGTTAGCCGCAGTTACCTCTTTTCTTTTGGCAGTCATAAGTTTTGATTTCAAGTTTGCAATCCAAAACCTCACCAAATTGACGTAAGGGAAATAATACGCCTTTTTTTCAGAAAAGAAATGCAAAGCCATACCCTGAAAGGCCAAAATGTCATTAACCGGGGCCGATTGGAGCAAGCAGTACTGGCATCGGTGCCCGGTATAATCGCGTGCTGGCTGTCACTTCAAAATTCCCGCTTCGCCTGAAATTCTTCCCCAACATCCCCTCCATACTGAAATCTCGCCTTCCCGCCGTCCGATCTTTGCTTCAGAAAAACCCGCTATACCTCCATCCCATCCCTTCTCTTAACCCCCAAAATCCAGCGCCCTCCGCCAGCGCGTCCCGCCGGGAGCCCGTAAAGGGCTCCCTTTTTTATGTACTCCCGCCTGGATACGTTACTCGCGTTTGTCAGCCACCATAGAAGAAAATGCGATTGTTTCCATGTTCGAGCGCTTATAAAAAATTCTTACCCAACACCCTCTCCGTACTGAAAAATCGCTTCCGCGGCGTCCGACATTTGCTCTGAAGAAAATGTATGTCTCTATGCCAAACGCCACTGATCACCTAGTAGAAGAGTTTGCGAAACTTGGCTTCAACTTCCAAGACCTCGCACCTAGTCTCCTGGAGATCCAACCGTCCCTTTCGGTATATCAGACGAATGTATTTGACAGTCGAACAACCCGCCCGACAGACTATTTTCATTTTGCCTTCGAGCTATGGCGGAAAAAACCGGATGACCCACTGAAGATAACCTGCCTGTCAGTTGGTCTCATCGGGCTCGGCCTTGACTCTAAAGAAAATCTGCTGGCCACTGGATATTACCAGATTGATCAGGGTGGTATTCCATCCAAGGAGATAGTTATAACAGAGGTACTGAATACGCGCAAGCGCATCGAGGCCAGTCAAAAATTTAATATGGGCGGCAATCTCACTCTATTTCCTCAGCCAAGGCAAACCCCTGGAAGAAGGAAGAAAGGGTAACCCGCCCGCCATAAACCATCAACTCGCAATAAATGATCGATCAAACGATTTTTAACAAGCGAATGCCACCGACCATCCAGGACGTCAAAATCTACTTCAGTCAGAAAGGGATATCTGAACCCGAGGCTGAAGTATTCTTCCTCTTTCAGGAAAAACGACAATGGGCTACCCGCAAGGGCCGCTCCTTACAGGAATGGAAGCGCACCGCCCGACGATGGATCGCAGCGGCAGTCCAAAGTCATCCATTATCATTCGACTAGAGAGTCAATAGGCGATAATTCCCCAAAAAATACACTAATATGAAATCACAGCATGATAGCCAAAACGGAGGGCAAGACAATAGGCCCACCTTTTCCGAGAACGAGCCCTTTTTGCATCCCGAAGACCTCGATTTACAATATCTCTCAGATGATCCTGGTCTTGAGAAAGAATTCAGCGATCTTGGGTTTGATCTGAAAAGTAGTCAGCTTATGCATTCAGGCTCAGCGGGATCTTTTACTGTGCTTACATACCATTTTCCTCTCGGGAAGACCGAAGAGCCTCTTTACCTCCTCGAAATCAGGTTTCTTATCGGCCACCAGGATAGAGTAGGAGACGTTATGCTTATTGGCGAAGAGAAAAGTTCCGACCAGCGCATCATCGCCATCCAGGCGGCCTGCATCAATGCTCTTGACATTACAGCAGACGGTCCGCGGTTTGTCTTTGAAAAGACTTACACCATAGGCCATGACCAGCTACCGAATAAGTCCTCCATATTGGCTGACATTCTTCACGGCCAACGATCCAGCCTACAGCAGCTCCAGAATATTCTCAAGTTCTTCCAGGCCTCGAAAACAGTGCAGTCATAATTTTCCAGCTAACTAAGACAACCCCATGTACTACATCTGCAAATTCCGAACGACTTGGTCCATATTCGATGAGACCGGTCAATCTGATCAAACTCTCGAATCCGACGACATTGACAGGATCAAGAAGTATTTTGCCGGACTTCTCGAAGAGGCTAAGATTCTAACGGGCCTGCAAATTTCAGCCCTTGCGTCGAATAAACGCCTCCCTGTGATCGAATCGCAGCAATTCCTCATATCCAAAGTTTTCAGCAAGTGGGTGATCTTTGACGGGAATACCCAGACTGACCGCTGGCTAGATAGTGCAGAAATCGCATGGGTAAAAAAACTTGTTCCTGATCTTCTCAACTCAGAAGGGTACTCACTCAACTTATTGGCCACCACAATCCAGCCTACCAAGCTCCTCCAGCTTTCCCTCGGAGGTAGACCAGCTGACCCGATTAAACCTTTTCCAAAAACCACTTAGGCTCGAGACACCTGCTGCCCAGCCAATTTTTAGTACCTATTACCTTCAATGCTGCCTACTATGTCCAATTACAATGAATACCTCCATGGCGACTTCAAACAGCTCGGATTCCCGAACTATATCAAAATGCTCGATACCGAGCTCCGTCTGAAAGACGTAAGCTTCCTTTTCACACGGGAAAATCTACCAGGCCCCCGTTTTTTGGTAAATATGATGCTGAATTCCGTTTTGCAGTTGCCCATCCATCCGAGGCGAGCGGCAAGCGACCATTTATCGCCATGATCCAATCCAGTCTGCTCGATATCTCTGTGCAAGACCGCCATCAGTCCATGCTGCACAGCCAGTTTTATTACTGGCCCGTGCCGAACTGCCAGGCGCTAAAGGCCGACATTCTCCAAGCTTTCGAGGATCACCTCCGCCACAGCCTTTCCGTTTCCGATCGGATGAACGCTGCCGGTCGCCTGGTTCAGCAGGGAAGGCCTCACCGCCCATGTCAAAAAGCGATGCTGACCGTCTTTGGTGTGGCATCATACAACCTCAATTCGACAAAATCCCCTTCCTTGCCGCCCGCCAGGGCAGACGCTACGCGCGGAGCGCAGCAAGTCTTTCATGGGGGAGGGCGCGTCTTATCGCGCCCGGCAAGATGTAGTAAAGTATACCTGCAATTTTTTCACCTAACTCACACCGAAGCTTACACCATAATATATACTAACCATGACGTCGAGAAGAAAAAGTCGTCCCAAAATCCTCACTCACGTCCTCACCACCAAAGTAGATGATCCCACCTACCGCAAGCTCCGGTCCCTGCTCGACCAAAACCCGCAAAATGATATGAGCCGCCTGGTCCGCGCCATTATCACCAAGCAGCCAGTCCGCGTCTTCACGCGGGACCTGACCCTCGACAACGTGATGGAGGAACTCTCCCGCCTTCGAACCGAAATAAAGCACATCGGTGTGAATATTAACCAGATCACCAGAAAATTCAATACATACCCTGAACCGCAGCGCAAAGCCTTTTACGCCAAGATGGTCTTCCAGAGAATATCTGGCTATCGAACCCAAGATTGACCGCCTGCTCGAAATCATCACCCCACTCGCCAAGAAATGGTTGCAAGAATAAACATAAGAAAGTCCATTCAAAAAGCCCTCAATTACAATGAGGCCAAAGTCCTCACCGGAGTAGGTGAGATACTTCTCGCGTCCGGCTTTGGCTGCGACATCGCTGACCTGAGTTTTCACGACAAACTCAACCGGTTTGAATTGCTGAATCAAAGGAACGAGTGGGTAAAGAAAAATACTCTTCATATCTCCCTCAACTTTCCTGTTGGGGAAGACTTACCGCCGGAGACTTTACAACGCCTTGCCCTGGATTATATGGATCGTATCGGATTTGGGGAGCAGCCATTCATTGTATATCAACATCACGACGCAAAACATCCTCATATTCACATCGTCACCACCTCCATTCGACCAGACGGTAAGTCCGTCGATCTTCACAATATTGGAAAGGAACTTTCCGAACCTGTCCGAGAAGCCTTGGAGGAAGAGTATGGTCTAACCCGTGCACGAGGACGCCAATACCATCTCGATAGCACGGAATCCTCCGACCTAGCCGCTAAAGTCCAAGAGGTGACCGGAAGTTACAAATTCACTTCCCTCGACGAACTCAACGCCATCCTCGCCCAGTTCGAGATGACAGCTTGGATAGGCGCCCCGGGCAGCGCCATCCGCAGCAACCACGGCCTCGTTTACAGCCGGATCGATGCCGATGGCAACCGCAAAGGTACTCCTATCAAGTCCAGCGACCTGGTCACCCGACCCACGTTGACCTGGCTGGAGAAGCGTTTCGAGCTCAACAAAGTGAAGAAACTCCCTATCCGCGACCGCGTAGCCCAGACTCTAACCTCTGCTCTCGCCGTTGGAGACGGCAACCCTATGACCATTTTTCAACGGTTAAAGCAACGCCGGCTCAGCTTACAACCCCGCCGGGATGACGCCGGCAACCTGATATCCGTCCATGTGATCGATAACCGTAACAAGGTTGTTTTCACCGCCGAAGAACTCAGTTTCGAGCTTGACGCCCTCATAATTCGGTTAGGTCTTCCCACCGGCCCAACTCCAGTGTCAGAATCTGACGCCCTGAACTCTGCTATCTCGGCAACAAAAGTTTCCCGGAAGGCCAAGCGGTCCCACGGCTCTCAAACACCCTTACCTCCCCAAAGGACCGCCATCGCCGCTCAGATTGCCTTTGCCCTCATCGCTAGCCAGACCGGCGCCCCAGGCCCGGCTGGAGACGAACCTCCCAAAAAGAAAAAACGCAAGAAAAGATCTTTCTGAGCCGGATTCCACACTATTTCCTCACCAATTCTCTCCCCATGCAAAGCGGTGATAACTTGCAAGCCCTCCGAAAAAACCTGGACTTCCTCCGATTCGGCAGTATCCTGATTCTTCTCATCCACTATTATTCCGCCTGCTATCCCGCCTGGCAGCAGTGGCACTTCACTGCAGCTATCGTCGACCGGGTCATTGGCATGCTTTGCCGCGGTGTATTTTTTATGTCCGGCATTGAAGGACCTAAACTGGCATCTCTGTTCCTGCTAGCTATCTCTCTTCTGGGCGAAAAAGGGAAAAAGGATGAAAAGCTCACCATTGCTCCTGTCCTCTACTACATATTTGCCGGGCTGCTACTCTTCTTCCTCTCATCCTTGTTTCTACGCTTGTCTATGGATGAAGCCAAACTCGCCATTCTCTACATTTCCATTACTTCCCTAGGTTGGCTTTCAATGCTATCGGGAGGCGCCAGACTTTCCCGGCTGCTGCGCCTCAAGTTTAGCAAGGATGTTTTCAACGAGCTCAATGAAACCTTTCCACAAGAAGAGCGGCTCCTTGAAAACGAATACTCAGTGAATCTCCCCGCCCAATATAAGCTCAAAAACAAAATCCGTAAATCTTATATCAACATTATATCCCCCCTCCGGGCGCTGCTTGTACTTGGCACGCCCGGATCCCGATGGGGGATAGAAAAGAAAATCCGGCAAAAGTTTCTACGTGATCCGGCATGTGATCACCCAACACATTCAGAAGGGCTTCACCTTCTTTCTGTACGATTTCAAGTTCCCCGACCTCACACTCATCGCCTACAACACCGCCCTCAAGAACCGCGACAAGTACCCGGTGCCTCCGAAGCTCTACATGATCAATTTCGATGACCTCTCCCGATCCCACCGCTGCAACCTGCTCATGCCAGAGACTATGCTCGACATCACCGACGCCACAGAATCCAGTCGGACCATTATGCTGGCGCTGAACAAAAGCTGGATCCAGAAGGTCGGCGATTTTTTTGTCGAGTCACCAATCAACTTTATTACCGCTATTTTTTGGTATTTGAAGATGTACAAAGGTGGGGTCTTCTGTACGCTTCCGCATGCTATAGAGCTGGCCCAGATTGCCTATGACGAGCTCTTTCCATGCATGAGCCTTGAGCCATCCTGCGAGCTGCTCCTCAATCCCTTCATTTCCGCCTATGTCGGGGGAGCCCGCGAGCAACTCGAAGGCCAGATCGCCAGCGCCAAAATTGGTCTCGCGCGCCTGGCATCCCCGTCACTCTACTATATCCTTAGCGGGAATGACTTCACCCTGGATGTCAACAATCCCGCCGCCCCAAAGATCGTTTGCGTCGGCAATAATCCTTCAAAGACCCAAATCTACGGCGCGGTGATCTCACTTTGTACGGAGCGGATGCTCAAATTGGTGAATCGAAAAGGCCAACTCAAATCCTCCTTGGTGTTCGATGAGTTCCCAACCGTTTTCATCAACAACATCGACAGCCTCATCGCTACTGCACGAAGCAATAAAGTAGCTACCACCCTGGGCGTACAGGATTTCAGCCAACTCCGCAAGGACTATGGAAAAGAACAAGCTGAAGTGATTATGAACGTTTGCGGGAACATCATCTCCGGCCAGGTGCTTGGCGAAACGGCTAAGTCAATAAGTGACCGCATAGGCCGTATTATGCAAGAGCGGGAATCCGTGTCAATCAACTCGAATGATACGTCGCTCAGCAAATCCACCCAACTTGAGGCCGCGATTCCTCCCTCCCGAATCGCCAGTCTCTCCAGCGGGGAATTCGTTGGAGCCGTTGCCGATGACCCGAAGCAGAAGATCAAGCTTAAGACCTTTCATTGCGAGATTGTCAACGACTTCGAGTCCATCCGCCGAGAAGAGGCTGCCTACGAAGCGCTACCTGTCATCCGAAATATCACGCCTGAGCAGGTGCAACAGAATTACTTCCGCATCAAAGCTGACATCCGATCGCTTATCGACAGCGAAATGCAAAAGATAAAAAACAGCGACCAGTACCGACATCTGCTTGAAAAGAAGAAGCCCGCCTCCAAAGGCCCCGCCAGCTTGTAAATCAATTTCATCACTTTAAATTACCCAATTATGCCACAAGAAAACAACCAGCCTTCTACCGCCCAAGGTGAATTGCCCGTGCTCGAGGGCTGGCCATTAGAAAATTTCTCATACATCACTGATTCGCTGAAAGGCTTCAAACTTGGTGAAGCCTATAATAACGAGATCTATGATGCAATTCGGAAAGGACTTCCCAATTTCGAGGTCTCTCGTGATTTCAATGTCCCTCAATTCGAAGCTATGAAGGACGTCAATATGTCAGTCCCCAAGGAGCCAGTCAGGTATAACCTTCGGTTTGAGCAAATTGATACCGAACGAGGGAAGATGCACGTCCTTAGTCAAATTGATGCCAGCCTGCTCAAGGACGGCAAGCCTGATGTATCAGCAACATTCCGGGTTTTTCAAAAGACTGGCTTTACAGCCCACCAGATGAGAAACCTGCTTCACGATCGCACTGTGGCTCATACCAGACGGTCGATGAGGACGGGAAAGCCTTATCTGGCCTACACTAAATTAAACATCAATGCGCCGAAAGATGAGTATGGCAATAGCCAGCTCGACAGTGTTCCAGCTTTTCGTCAAGACTATGATGCTGCCAAACTACTCGGCAAAGTATTGCCGAATAATTACACCCAGCAGGATAAGGAAGACATCGGCAGGCGGCTCAACAACGGAGACATTGTGCCCATTGCTAAACGAGGCGCCGGCGGCAACCTCGATGTGTCCCATCTCTACGCCTCTCCACAGGAGGATGCGCTGATGATGATTGACAAGAACGGAGAAGTAAAGAAAATTACAGCACCGGCAATGGAAATTATCCGTAATGAACAAAGTCTGAACCAACAAAATCAACAGGGGCAAGGCGAATCTGCCGCCAATAAACAGAACCTTGACAAAGGAGCAGAGGCGGCTCAAAAAATGTCTGAGGCACAAGAAACTAACAACAGCAACCGCCGGCGCCCCCGAGCTGCCTAATCTTTCTCGCCTTGCTCCGTAAAATATGGCCCTTGACCCGTTATCCGTACCTTAGCCGGCAGCCTTTTCAGGTTGCCGGTTTTTTTGGGATTGAAAAGGACTGCAAATGCAATTACCGATGGTAAAGACCTGCTGAAACCCTTCGAGAGTACAGTTCATATTTCGGGATCAACGCTGGAAAGATGAATAATTGAATATCAGGGACTATTTATGTGACAGACAAGCTCCCCGATATCCCCAACGCTCTTCCTGTTGGCCCTGGTCCAACCAATCCTTAATAGGCTGGTAAGGCACGAGTTTGGGCACATCAAACGCGATTAGGTGTTTGTCATCACTACATTGCCACAGGCATCCGAATTGCTCAAGGTCTTTTAGGATAAAATTGATCTCCTGTTTGTTAAAGACCATCATTTGAATAACACTACGCCCGGAGCCTTCAATGATTTTATGAAAATATAGAACACCTTCCCTGTCGCGAACATCTATAAGGTCATACAGTGCAATCTTTGAAGCGTAAAGGGGAATACTAGTTATTCTGTAATACTTGCCTTCTTTTGTTGCCAACACAGTTTCACCACGAATAGACCCTTCATCATCTTTATAAGGCAATATGAGTTTATTATCAGGCATGTTGGGATTGTCATTTACCAGTAATGCAATTACTATCACCTATGAAGCGCACTCGCTAACCATTCGTGTCTAAGCATAAATAATGTCTTTTACAAGATTGACTAAAGGGAACGTGTTTCCTTTTTCTTTTTTAACCTTTTGATAATTCTTAACATCGCTCCGGTAATACCCAAATAAGAGGCGAGATATTTTGCTGGCACTCGCCTTACAATTTCCGGCGCCTCGTTCACCAACCAATCATAACGATCCTCCGACCGTTGCATCCACATGGCTGTCATACGTTGTGCAGATCGCAAGTAACATTGTTCGATCATTACCCGCCCAATCCGGTTGAATTCTTCAGACTCCCGGTATAACCGTTGCAATGCATTATAGCTAATGTAATAGACAAAACTGTCCTCTATAGCCTGAATGCCCTCCTGGCTATATCGCTGTGTAAAAAAACTCTCTATAGTAATACAGATATCTCCTTTCTTCATAAAGGCAGTCGAAATATCCCTATCCTCTTTTACATAAAAACTTCGCAATAAACCCTCACTAACAAAATATACACTGGCACATACTTGCCCCGGTTTTAACAGATAGGCTTTTTTAGCGACCTTCTTCTCCGTTAGATTTTCTTCCAGATAATCCCTGACCGCCTCCGGAAAAGAATAAATCGATCGGAGATACCTAATCAATGAAATCATACTCACATCCCCCATTTTGTTATTCTCATATTTGTCGGTTCTACTGCGAGCATTCCGAAAATTTCATAGAATGTAAAGAATAACCCGAGGTCAAGCTTGATAAGCGGGCCATACGGATCACCTTTTGGATTCATTAGAATTTCAATTTGGATACAATATTTTGCCGTAGAAGTAAAAAGTAGTCCGTGAGATGCAAAGAAACTGGCAGAGCTGTTGCTTAGGAATATCTGCAAGAATGTGGCTGAAATACTTCGCACATGAAAATATACGTCTGTCCGCTGTTTCTGAAAGCATTTGGGCATGTCTCCGCAAGTCCAACAACTTAATGTCCACCAGTTTCAGAAGATGAATTAAGAACTCTGGATACCTTGAATGAATTTCTTGAATAACCTTGTATGGAAGCACAATGGCCTCTACTTGGTTAACTACTTTAAAGCCTTCTCTGGCAACTGTATCGTCGAATAGACTACTTACATGAAACAATGCATCACCTGGCCCCTTGAACCCCGTTATTATCAATCTATTGGAGACCTGATAGATAGATTTTACAACGCCAGATTTTATTAGCAAGAAATGTTCAGGTGTTTTTCCGATGATGTCAATATTGTCATTCCTTTCGAAATAAATGGTAGCACAATTCTCTTCAATGCGCTGTTGAATAGATATCGATAGAGAGTGAAATTGATTGAAAAAAGCACTTATGATTTGCATTCTACTTCGGTTTTAACGACTCCTTTTCGGACAGCTATACCGCCTGATACGAAAGCAGAAAATAGATCTGGAGCCGCTTAATATGCACCTATTTCTTTTTCTTATTGTCTTTTAATCCGGGCTTCTTAGTAGAACGATCGCGTTTGTCAAGTTGTTCCTGCCAGTCATGTGCTATATTTACGACAGCCTGGAATCGTTCGAAAAGGTTCAGAATTTGTACGTGATTGACCTTGTACTCGTATTTATCTTTGTTGGCAGTTACCACCTCCATCAAAAGCCAAAGGATAGATCTTGTCGATTTGGGAGTAATGCTTTTAAAAAACTCTTGGAAATAGTCAGTTGGAATGCGGATATTATTTCTCTTTGCGTCCTTTTTATAATAGTCCTTGATATATTGATTGGCAATCTTTCTGAGAGCCTCGTCATCTCCGTCGGTCATCATTGCAGCGGCTGTACAATAAACAGCGTTGATTAAGCCTATAAACTCCGTTTGAATATGGCAAATAACCTTACGTTCGAGTTGACGAGATGTGCCGACCTCCGCCAACGCGATCTCACACCATTTCTGGAAATTTACTTTCAGATAGATCGGCGTAACATCTTTAAATATTATCATCGGGCCGATTTCCGGACCGTCAATCGGAAAATTGACTGGGGCAAAAGTTTCAGTTATCATAACTTTAAAAATTGTTGAGGGTGAATTAATATTGATGTTTCAGGACCGATGAGTTCCAATAAAGCCACAAAATGTCTACTTTAGGTTGAATGGAAACCCTTAGAAATGGTGCCAATTAATCCTACTAAGATTCAAAAGATTGTGGGTGAACGACTTCGCGTGCTAAGACTAAACCGCAAAAGGGTTTAAATCAAGCGGCAAGCTGAGGGCTGGGTTTCACGAGCTACGCTGTCTAAAATTGAAGAGGGGAGGGCCAATTTCCGAATACTAACCATAACAAAACTCTGTAATTACTATCATGTCACCTTCTACGACTTACTGAATGACCCGCGCGGAATATTCAGCAAATAGTTCTTCATAGTAAAACGAGACCGCTCTTAAAGCAGATATCCAGCTTCTAAAAGACAAGCCAAATTGGAGTATAGATGAAAAATGTTTTCCTTAAATATAATATCCTTAAACCGGCCTTCATATAAAATAACGGATTCAAAACAATTTTCCAATTCCTTTTTAGCGTAGATTAAAAGATATCTGTTACAAAACCCGGTGATCACAGCCTTGGGTCTTGCAGCCTCCTTCGCTGTTAACCTCCTTGGGAGATTGCATTTCAACAGCACTTCATCTCCAGACTTTCGTCTGGCAGCCAATTTCTTCTTCATTCTCGCACTTCGAGATTCACTGAAAAAGTAGATCGCTTCAAGATACTCTAAGAAGTCATAAAAGAATTCAACAAATTGCCGTCTGTTCTCATTGTCCTCATACACTTCAGTACTAACCGCCATTAAAAACCAATATGGCAACTCTTCATCCATCAAATAGTCAAGGTCAATGTCTTTCCAGACCTCATCAATGCCCAACAGCGGATGATCAGGAAGGAAATCTCTAGGTTCTATATTCATATATCTATTTTAAGCAATTGAGTATTTATTTTGAGCTCGACCTCACTATTAAAATTTTCTAATTGGAATTCGATTTTTTATGTTTCCCCCTATGTGATTTACCTCACGCACATCGATGAGATGTACAGCTTCGACCAATTTCGTCAAGTGAACATAGACGTCAATGCACCTATAGCTTTCCAAACTTTCGAATTCGATACTTTGATTAGTAAATACAAATTCTGAAAACATCTTCAGTAAATCTTTCCAATAGAATAATTTCTTAAATTCGAAAATTCTCTTCAACGCCAAATACGGATTTTTATACTCTTTAAAAGATAACATCCTGGGCAAATATTCCCACTCTGAATGCCCCTTTATCCAACCGCAAAACAGATTTGGATTAAACACATCGCTTTGACTTATTTCAAGAGGGCTATCCTTCTCTTCCTTATTCACTAAATAGGCAGCGTTCAAAATTTTCTCCAGTTGATTAAACCGGTACAATATATCCGCTGGATTATCCTTTTCCCATGCCCTTTCTGAAAAGGCATATCTAACAATCTTTCTAATATCCTTTCGATAGTCGATCAAACTTGCAGCGGAGAAAAATTCCGCAATAGTTTGGTAAGGATCTGATATTATGTCCTTGTTCCAGACTGAATTTTCTAAATACTTAGGTATCTTTTTCATAGACCATTTTTTAAGCGATTTTGAGCACTATACTTTCGATGTTACTCCTGATCGGTGTCTAGCGAGCTTTCTAATCCACCTTTTTCTTTTTCATCAAGATTACACGGAAGTTTAACCGATAGAGTCACATAGAAATCCCCACGCGGTCCTATATCTTTGTATTGTGGGAATCCTTTTCCTCGCAATCTCACTATCCTCCCATTCTGTGATTCGGCATCTATTTTTATCTTAGCCTCTCCATTGAGTGTCTCAACCAATAGCTCACCGCCTAGCAAAGCAGTATATAAGTCTAGCGATACAGTCGAGTAAATGTCCTTCCCAATGAGTTTCCATCCGTTCTCAGGAACAATACTGATATATACAACTAAATCCCCGTTTGGACCGCCGTCTTTACCCAGGCCGCCCTTTCCGTAGTATCTTAAATAATGGTCAGAGGCAACTCCTGCGGGAATCGTTACTTCAACACTTCTGCCCGCAACGTTGAAAGTCCGATTATGTGCGTTTGCAGCGGCTTTGATGGATAATTTTATATGTGATTCATAATTGGCTCCTCTTATGCCTTCCTCAGAAGATTCATTTGACTTCTCGCATTTTCTCCATTTATAAAATGTCTCCCAAATTGATCCGTATAAATCATAAGTTCTTCTTTTAGCTGGATCGCTAAGGACTTCATAAGCTTCATTTATTTCTTGTAACTTTTTCGTTGCGTCCTTATCGTCAGGATTGCGATCTGGATGATACTTCATTGCCAATTTCCTGTAAGCAGCCTTGACTTCCTCCGGAGTCGCATTTTCGGAGAGCCCTAATATCTTATAGTAATTTTTGTTCATTATAAAACTTCAATTAAGGCAACAACAAGCTAATGACACTGATATCTCATCGTGCCTCAATCAATTCCAATGGTCAAAATAATTAGTGGATTCTACTTTTCCGTACTTGGTATAAAACGGACTCAGAGATGCATAAGAAACTGGCTATTTGTTCAATCGGAATTTCCCGAGCTGAATCTCCATAGTACGCCAAAAACATTTCGTACTTCTTTTCAGGAAATCTACCTCTTAGAATATTTTTATGCTCTTCGATTTCGGCAGATTGAATATCCGCCAAGTCTCGCATTTTGTAATGAAACTCCGGAAACTTAATCAAGTTGTCCCTTATAGCATCTATCGATAGCACAAATACAAGAGAATCCCTGTGAGCATAAAGATGCTCTGTAGCTCGGGTCTGTTTCATCAGATGCTTATGATCGAAAACTATTGCACCTGGTAGCCAAAACCTCGTATATTTCCGATTCCCATCTTCCCAAATAGCGCTTGCCATAAATCCATCTTCAACGAAATATAGGCTATCAGGAGTTTGGCCTTCTTTAATTAAAACCTCTCCTTTACTAATTTCCCTGCGTTCGAATTGATAAAGCAACTCCAACTTCAAATCACAACACATGTTTTTCTGCGTGTCAAGTTTTTCAATTAGCTTTCTCATACTTCGAAGTTTTAATTGTCAAGGTTAATTTATAGACAAGTGCGCCTTTTTGAATAGTCTGAACATTTCAAGAAGCAATAAATTGGACCTGTCGCTTTTTCTCAGGACCTTGGGTCGCGTCAGATACCCACGGCCTGAGCGACAGGCCCAATTCGGCTAATAAAATTGCATGGCTCTCAATATCTTGTCGACTGCGCTGATCTTGGAAATATGTTGATCAGAATACAAAGGCTCGAAGGAGCTAAGGTCTAAACTCTGCATAATCCTTCTAGTCGGCATCACTCGGTCGCTCGACGCCAGGACATTTTTAGATATGGCTGTCGCCATTGTCACGCCTCTACACTCGAAAATATGTTCCATCCAGAAAGAGGTGCCATCTATATATACCAGGCGCGTTCGCAGGATAAACGGCCTGAACAAGGACAAAGGATACCGATAGCGAATATGTGCCGTATGAACTAAAGGTTGCAGCTTCTTGGTCACCAGAACATGCCAGCCGCCAACACGCAGCAAAAGATCCATGCGGCCCATATCCATAAAAGCATGATAGCGGTCATTTCCCATGAGTTTGATTACACAATCCCACGGCATGACCGTAAAATGAAGGATTGATTGGCCTGTGAAGCCATGCACACGAAGGAGTGCCGCCAGGACCACTCCTTACCAGACGAGTATACATACGCATGATAGGAAAATTTAAAATGAAGCCAGTACTTTCCGATCCTATTTAATTGGTAGGAAACGGATAACGACACTGATAACCTGGCCAAATGCTTACCGTAGGGCGAGTTTAATGGGCTGATTTGTTTTGTGATTAAAACGATCCGCACCTGCTCTAACTTTACAAGTCATACCCTCGCTTATTCCCATATAAGAAGCTAAGTCTTTAGCAGGCACCCGCAAAAGGAGATGAGGAAACATCTTTTTCAGCCACTTAAATCTATTATCCGCAGTTTGCATCCATATTTCAGAAAGCCGCTTCTCGTGTTCGCAGTAACATCGCTGGAACAGGTTTAATACGATATTATTAAATGCTTGATGCCTTTGTCGCAGGCCTTGGTATTGCTCATAGGTAATGCTGAACAGTTTTGCATCCTCCAGCGCCTGAATGTATTCGATACCAGGAACTTGATTAAAGAAGCTATTTCCTGACACACAGACTTCCCCGTCCAAGGTAAATCCAGACGTTATCTCCTTCTCGCCCTTGTCGTAAAAACTTCGGAGAACCCCCCGTTCTACAAAATACATATATCGGGAAACCTGGCCCGGCTTTAAAAGAAAGTCCTTTCTCTTAATTTCCCTTTCAGCTACTACCAGATCTAATTCTTCTCTTAGCTCAACTGTAAGAGGATAAACGGATCGAAGAAATTTAATTAAGGTAAGCATAATTAGGAATTTGTTTTAGGATTGAAGTAAGCAAAATTGTCGAAGAAATGGCTCAGATATAGAGATACCGGAGCTGCCAGAACCCACAGGTATTAATGACAGGTTGAAAATCCCAGCAATGATTTTACGCACTCATCTCGTAACATTTAATTCATTCTTTTCCAGAAGCTAATTTTTTCACTAAGCGCCTCATTTTGCTGTTGTATATCCTCGACCTTCCCCAAAATAGCCCTTAACAGCATCCGGTTGCCTCCAGGGTCGCCTGTGTCATCAGGCGCGTCGCCATCGTCATCAGAAGATCGATCACCACCCGGCGCAACTTGAATCGTGCCCATTCCAGGCCCTGAAAGGTGAATATTTACATAGATTTTTGCAACTATCTTTCTTCCGCTGTTAAACATTTTTTTAATTTTAAAAATTACAAATGATGAATCAATTCATCTTTACTTTTAAAAGCCCTCCCTAATTTGAAAACCATTCGCTTTTTTATGCCTCCAAGCGCACCCGTAGGCAATAACAGGTCGACATATTCTCGCTTAAGATCCCCTCCTGCATATCTTGTTCTCTGCCGAGCTATCCATTTTACCAGTCGCATATTAGTACTCACCGTGGGCAAACATCCTCCATGTTCCTCCATATACTTTTTCAATAAATCCAAAGTTTCTTTCCACGATAAATTCACTTGAAAAGGGAAATCCAGTTGGAGTAGCTCGTCAAGAACTAATTTGGGAATAGATCCTATTCGATAACCGTGACGAATATCTCGCATTAAGGCATTTCTTGAGCCCAAGTCAAACTTCCCTTTGTCCTTTAAATACTCCTTTACGTCCTTTAATTTTTCATTCCACAAATTGACCTGATAAGGATCCAAATAAACTATAGACCCGAGAAGCCTCGCATACTTATCTGACAGTAGCCCTTTTGAATAATAATTTCGTTGCCTCTTCAACCAGGTATTGAGAAATTCTGGAACTCGTTCCTTTTTCCAGATCGCTTCTTTAAGCTTATTGAAATTATTATACCATTGTGTTTCAAAGCTTTTGTCCCAATCTATGCCTATATTATCTAAAAGCTCAATACGCTTTGTCGATAGCGTTCCAGTCCTCTTAGCCTCTCGTTGATTCCTGATCCAATAATGAAGCGTCGGGTTATCTTTTAATACCACCACCAAATGCCCATGCTTCAAATAATATTCAAGAGCCTTTTTATAGTATATTTCCCAGTATTCTACCTTTTCGCCAAAAGCATAAAACAGGTCCTGAATTCCTTGAGTTTCATCGATAAACTGAATACCTACTTTCTCCTTGACCTTCACATCTTCAACCGTTATTGGCGGGGCTATTTGTTTGAACTCTTTCAACTCATATTCATAATCCTCTTTAAACATTTTCTGTTGGACATTTCTGAAATTGTTTACAAAGTCAAATATGATCGGCTGTTCTATCTGATCAACTGAAAAGCATCGTCCAATTTGCTGATACCATATATTTGCAGACGCTGTTTCTCGAAGCAAGATCACTACTGACACATCTTTTCCATGCAAACCCTCATTCACCATGTTCACTGTATATAATACCTTGACCAGTGGCTCATTCATGTCAAACGTAGCCAAAGCCATATCATTTATAGATCTTTTCTCATAGGCACTAATAAACAGGGACAAAACGTCGCCAAAAATTTCCCTTAAAATAGGTGTCAAAATATCGAAAGAAGTACTCATCATTTTTATATTCTGACAAAACACAATTATCTTCCTTCTTTCCTTGGGTAAATGTTTTTTCAATATTGAGTCAATGCCACAACTTTTTTCCCAATCCACAACGGCATCTTTCAATTCCTTTAGCAACTGAAATTTGCCTTGATATGCAGAGTCCTTAATTTCTTCGGCCACGCGATTGTATTCCTCCGAAATAGAGTATATAGCACTTATATACTTTGGAGGGTACAGAATTCCTTCAACAAATGCTCTTGGTAAACTGATACTCGATGCAATGTTGTTCTTAAACACTTCGGCCGCCATATCCCGGTTGCCATCTAAATACCGGATGTGTGTCGCAGTAGTACCTAGTACTTTAGCTTGGGGATTCATCAATATTATTCGCCACACCATCGGCCCCCATACTTCAGCCCCAATCCTATGAAATTCGTCCAGGTAAATGAAGTCATATACAACAAGCTGCTCAATCTGTTTTGAAGTTTGAACGCCATTATAAGTCCGAAAGTCAAAATCAACGTTTCCAGCATGCTTTCTAACCTGAAGATCAATGTGAGAAGCAGGAGCCAAAACCAAATGTCTATGTGCAGGATGGTCGAAGATGAACTTTCCAATTATAACCGCTTTTCCAGTTCCCATAGGTTGTATTACACAAGCCATATTGCTATGCTGAAACATCGCTGTTGCGTTTCTATAAGCCATCTTATTGTGCCTATAAAGTTCCATACTGGTTGGTGGACAGGTTTTCAAAAGTCTCAGGATCTAATTACATCATGTGCGTTTTGCCTACAGGGGACTATAAACAAGTCCTACCGCCATTTAGCGTTCAGTTTCGAAATCAATATCTTTAAATCCCTTACTGCTTTTCATCATTTCAATCGCACTAGGGGGATTATTGTTAACAATTTCATTTTTATATTCACTTCTATGAACATCTTTTCTACTGTCCTTTTCTTTAGAAAAGATACTTCCACCCGATCCCCCCTCTGCAAAGAACCTATAAGATCATTCGCACTGTCCTCTTCCTGCAACTCTTTTATAGGATACATTTTAACCGCCGTTTCAAGATCAAACCCTTTTACGGAATATTTAACCTCCCGGTAATTCCCTGATATATCCCTTTCAGTAAGGTTTAAATCCATCCATGCAGAATACGAAACCTGCGACGGTGTCAAAAAATCCTTTAATATAGGCCGGCCCTGGAGGAGATTGTAAGCTTCTTTGAATGTGACTGCTTTGCGGCGAATGACGGCAAATCCATTCTTGCGCTCTTCGAAGGGATAGACAGCAGATTTTGTCGAAGCTTCATACTTTGAAATGCTGTATTCGTCGGATTCCGGTAACTTATAAAGATGTATTTGAGCTCCCATCTTGTTATTATCAAAGGTAGCCTCGCTGTATATCTCAAAATGATTGTTGCCTGAAGCTAATCCGACATCCAGACCGTCCACAAGTACAGGTGACAGCGGGAATCCTAGTCCGCAAAGCGTTTTTAAATACTCATCTCTGTGCATAAACCAAGTCTTAATAGTTAGTAAATAGTTCTAAGAAAAATTTAGTTTATGGGATGTGGCCATTATATTTGCAGCCTCAAGACATTTCTCTACACAAAATTTGTATACAAAAAAGTCGGCTCTCTTATCAGGTTTGTTAAACGGGTATCGATCCGAAGTGAAGCAAGTTTCCAACACATCCAGTAGAAAATCTTTAAATTCATACAAATTATGATCCCGGAATACCTCTTGAAATACAATCAACGGGTTCAACCGCTCTTCAGAGGTCAAGAGTACAGGTTTATTAAAAAGAGCTGGATGGCTGATTATGTAAGACATAACATATCTTTTCTCGAAAGATTTTTCTTTGAGTTACTATCGAAAAAACTAACCTCTAATAGTGAGCAACTGCAGCCTTGCTGGAAGGCATAAGAGCCTCTCATCGCCGCTTCTATGCTGTCGTGCAACCTGATGTCACACACGCCAATACATAAAAACGTGAGCTAATCCTTATCGATTTGAAGGGCTAGGACACCCAGGTGACGAATAAGGACGCTCACGCTTAGTCTTTTTCTGTCGAGAAAGACCCCATGAACGAATTACTTATTAGCTCGCCCCTTTTGAAAATGTCCTAGTTTTCAATATCGGCAAATAAAGCAAGTCGCTGAATCAGATTACAGACAGGTAAATCTAAGATGTATTCATATTTTTAAGATTTAATCCGGATTAAAAACGGGCTTCTTTTAGTAGTTCGAATTGTTCAGCTAACGGTTCAACAACGAGGTTATTGGAAGTTTGAAGTCTATAAAGATCATCGCCTCTTGAAATAAATAATTTTGCCCTGTCTAAAACCACCGCAGTATCCGCTTTGGAAATTTCATATCCAGTCTTATATCTTGTATCCAAATAAGCATTTGTTAGTAGGCTCAAAATAGTCCGCTCTTCGCATGTTACACTTGGAAAGATCGTACCTGGTAATACCGAAAAAGTTTGAGTCAATTTTAAAAGGCGTCTAATATTATGAGACCGTGCTCGATATCCTGTAAACACTTGCAATAAACCAATACACGTACTTTCGACTACTTGATGAGCAAGAAACGCTGTTTGCTTGTACCATCCATTTCCAAAGGCATGATCTGCCAAGCCTAGGTATTTTTGCGCCAAATCGTACCACCATTCCCAAGTAACGGCGAGATCCTGTTCGGGAATATTTTCGCATTCAATGAGTTTTTTCTCTCCGCGATCAAACAAAACGCGTCCCTTCAGAATTACAGAACAAAAAAATCGTACACTATTTCTGACTGCACCATTGACGTACCCGATTTTGTGAGTCATGCAATGAACCTTTATTGGAGAGATTGCTTCTTTTTCCGCGGTTTCAACAATATTAATATGTTCCGGCTTCAACTCATCAGAAGTAATGATCAACAAATCAAAAGTATGGAACTCTCTTTCTCTACTGCCATTTTCCATCACAAAAATACCTGATTCTATCAGGGTTGTAGTTCTACTTCCGTAACAAATGATAATTTCCGGTTTGATTTTATCAACTATTTTCTGAATTGTCGGAGTTATTAAGTCTTCCTGAGCTTTGCTAAGTACCATAACGTTCATTTTAAGGTAATCATTCTTCCATTAGCAACACACTCGATATAAATTATTCGTCATAATAGTAACATACATCACTATTTCCAGCGATCACTTAGATGATGCCGGACCCGCAAGCTCGCCTAAAAATCATTCGGAAGTTCCCGTTTTGGTTGTAGCGAAGCCTTTTCTCTCTGAATCCAATAAAGCTGGATGTTTGGCTTTTAAAGCATCCATAATTGCAAGGCTCGTCAGGTAATGATCTAGTTGTTCGGCAGCCGTATAAAAAAATGTGGAGTCAGCGTTGTAAAGTTTGCCCAGCGCTTTGGCCTGAGCTGGAGTAAGCAAAAGTTTTCCAGCTATCATTTCATCGTAGTCGCTTAAAGTAATTTTTAGGCTTTTCGCAACGGTTTCTTTGCTAACTTTGTATTGTATTTGACAAAATTCCATTAGTACGTTATGCATAATAGTAAGGTTTAAATTGCATTATCAAAAAGTTAGTTTCGATTATTCGTCTTTGAGTCATCGTCTTCCTCAAATGCCTTTTTGAGACGCAAGGCCACTTCTTTTAGAGAGACTTCAATTCCTTTTTGTTTTAAAAATCCAATTAAATTGTGTAATGTTGTAGTGAGGATGTAATTCCCGGCAAATTGCTCCTTCAGCCTATTTCTGTTCCTCCATAGTTCAATTGTCGTTTCAACCGTCACTTCTTGCTTTTCATTGATATCTATCTCCCAAGAGAGATAGTCATTAAATGCATTTACAAGTCCATAAACCCAGGGAGTTACCTCGTCTATGAACGCGTCTGAATCAATGATATTGACTTTGCAATAAGGTGAAATTTCGACCAGGCGAGAGGTTATCTTAGTTCTCTTCAGAGAGGGGATCTGTAACATGCGTGCAACAGCCCGGCGTGCCATAAGCTTGAGAATTCATTAGTAAAGTGGTTCAGAACAGTTGGAGGACCACCAACTAAAAAGGCGTGGGGTAGTCCTTACCGTCTGCGAGGGCTGCGACACCCTGACTACGAATAAGAACGCCCACGCCGTAACGTGAGCGATTTACCTTATTTCCCGTAGTCTTAAAAAGTCGCAGTTTCGCAGACTGAGAATAAAGCAAACACGCTTAATAATGTGTTCGCAAAGCTATGGTATTTTCTTATGAAGTGTTGTAAATCATGTAATTAACAAGCTTCCATTTAAGAAATATTTTTTGCCACCTATATAAAGATAATAATATAAACTTAAAAATGAGCTTATAAGCTAATTTTTATTTTAACTCTCCTTCAGAGCTTACAGGTTTACAGACGATTAATGGCAGACGATTTCGACATAGAGTTAAATAAGCTGGGCGAACGGATAAAGAAAATAAGAAAGAGCCGCAAATTAACATTAGTTGACTTGCAGCTCGCCTCTGGTATCCATGATTCCGATCTTAGTCGCATTGAAAGGGGACTGGACAATATTGAATTCTTTACTATTTTCAAAATCGCTAAAGGCCTTGGCCTTGAAACCAGGGATCTGACGGATTATGACGGCCCATTACCTGACTACACCTCCAAAGACTCCCAGGCACCTACCAAAAAGCCTCGGCGAAATAGGCAAAAGTAGCTCTAATGCTTCGATCAACCAGCCAATTTATTGATCAACTCAATTTTATTGGAGACGTCCACCTTCTCGAAAATGTTCTGAACGTGTTTGGTCACAGTTCTCTCGGCTATGAAGAGCTTTTCACCAATCTCCTTATATTTGTATCCCTCACAAACCAACTTGGCGATAGCTTTTTCCCTTGCCGTTAATTTATAGAGCTTGCAATTTGCCTCGAAATAATCCGTGCCATTCGTCGGTTTGTTTTCGGAATGGCCGTTCATGATCGACAAATGATCAATTGCTTTCGATAGTATGGCTTTTCGTTGCTTTTCCGAATGAGTTATAATAGAGTCTACTTGCTGCATTAGCTCTTGTATGGAAAATGGTTTTGGGATAAACCCGATCGCACCCAGCTTCAGTCCTTGCAATTTTTCAGCTGCGGTAGTTTTCGCCGAAAGAAACAAAAACGGGATATGCGCCAAATCCGCATCCTCCGAAATAACCCTTGCGAGATTAAGACCATCGAGTTTATCCATCATAATGTCCGAAATGATTAGGTCGAATGGGGACCCCGGAACTCTTACAATATGTAAGGCATCATTTCCGTTCAAGGCCACCGTCACATTATATTTATCCGACAGCTTTCTCTGAAGATAATTGACCATCGAAACGTTGTCTTCAACAACTAAAATCGTTTTCTTACGCTCATCATGCACGATTTTCTTCAAGTTCAATTTTTCGATTCCGATGTCCCTTATCTTTCCTCCCTGAAATGAAACGGCTGATAGTTTGTCTTTGATAGATAAAGGATGATGGCGGAAGGACACTGCGATCAGCGTCCCTCTTTCCCTTCTCGGGTCACTGTTTAATGAAATTTCGCCGTTTAATTCTTGGACGATCTTTTTTACCATTGGCAAGCCGAGCCCCATCCCTTGAGTACTTGCTTTTGGACTGTTTAGCTGGAAATAAGGCTCGAATACTTTTTTATGCATTTCCAGCGGTATGCCGATTCCCAAGTCTTTTATAGACAACCTGATCTTATTCCCATCGTTTTCTAGTAAAACTTCAACTGTTCCGCCATTTACAGAGAATTTAATTGCGTTTTCCACCAAGTTGGTAAGGATCCGACTTATGGCTACCGGGTCAGCTTTTATCAGAATATCTTTCTGCACACTTGAATGCAGACTTATCCCTATTTTTTGACAATAGGGACCAAAAAGGGCAAGACAGTCATTAGTTACCTCACTGAAGTTCGTAACCTGGTTGTGATTAAACAGGAACATACCTCGATTTAATCTCTCAAGATCAAAAATATTAGATATATCGGTTGTAATCTTCCAAAGACTTCTTTTGACAATCGATAATTCTTCTTCATTTCCATTCTTGGCAATGTATTCCTCCAGATAGTTGTCTATTAAAGTTAAGGGCGTTTTGGTTTCATGTGCAAGATTTACCAGCGTGTTGGTTCTTTGTTCTGTAATTTTGATGAGCTCATGAGTTCTTCTTTCTACTTCCTCCTGGAGAGTTGAGTTCCAATTCCTCAATTGCGTTTCGGACTGAATTAGCCGCTGATGCTCCTTCCGAAAGAGCGAGATATGATTTTTTAGATGCAGGGATAGAAGTAGCAAAAACCCTGTGTTGGTAACGGATGCTTCTATCACCTGTCCGAGATCAAAATACACTATAACAGGTAGGCCGACCCAAGGAGTTAAACTTAGTAGCAATCCAATCAACTCTTCTTTTGACTCGCTCGTTGAAAAGTTACCTGAATACTTATATTTAAGCGCTCCAACGAGAGAATTTATTACCCATACAGCATATAGTACGGGAAGGATCAAAAGATTTTGGGCTATGGACATTTTTCCGGATACGCCATATGCAATCACAAAAAGCACATAAGGAAAGACCAGGCAAATATAGACTCCCCGGAATGCATGAAATCTCATCTTCTTCAGACCGAATCCTTTATATACATAATATGGGAAATAGGATGGGGTGATAAAGCCGGTACCGTAAGCGATTATCTCTTGAATGAAGACGGACCCCGGCAAATTCGGATCTGGTAGTAAGCCACCTGAAATATTATAGACAAGCAGCAGAAAGATCAGCCAAAGATCCAATACGGCTGTTTTGTCGTCTGGACGGGCAAATTTATATATTAGAAGACAGAAGAATATTACTGTTTCCACGCATGCGAATGCAAATGTTACAATGTGCATTTGGGTTCCGGGTAGCAACATAACGACGCATTTACGGTTCTCTCTTCAAGCAAAATAACTTATAACCGAAATCCAATTCATTGTGTACTTCGAACCCAAATTGTTTATACCAGGGCAAATTCCGTAAAGTCGAGGTTTCGAGGTACAATGGCCTTTGCATGGAGTCGCTTTGGGCGATCACTTCACATAGTAGGGAGCTTCCGATTCCCTTATTTTGAAGTTCGGGACGAACGCCAATAAACCATAGGTAATACATTGGGCCTTCCGGATGTATCGTTTTTATTTTTGCCTCTCTGTCCATTGCTTTTTTCAGGTTAGGTAACCCGATGCAAGTCAGAGCAAGTTTTATGTCCAGGAGGATCGATCTTAGACTAGCCTTTTTCTTATCGGGTAAGACGGCCAAGGCGCATGAATTCCTATCATCCGAAAGAAATACATCCCCAAACATATTACAGTAATCGAAGGAATATTCCATGAGTCTGCATATCCTTCTTTTCCTCGAACGATCTTGATTGATGACGTAATTGACACTCTTGTTGTCCTCAAACGAATTCGAGAGGATCTCTACAACCAAGGGTTTATCTTCATATTGTGCTCTTATCATAACACAGGATTAAAGGTTTCATAGATCGCAATTGCCGGAAGGGTACGATCACTAATTTGAGCGCCTTAGCCACGGAGGAATGTCAGAGGATATTGGGCCGCTAAATGATCAGCCAATATAATTTACTTATTTTATAGCACTTCATAATGAGGATAACCAGCCGATAACATTTTTTTGCAAATTATTCACATACTAATTCCCCATAGCCTATGCAATCATCCAGGGTGATTTCACGTTCAGGTATAGGGTCATTAAACCTTAATAAATGGTATCCCTTATTCCATGTTATATGCTACTTCTTATGGTTATACAGGCGAAAACGTTAATCTTTTCATGCCATTTCACGGGCTGTACTTTAGGGTAGATAGTATCAGAGTACGAGCAAATTTTACTCATTTTTGCGTACATAAATACTACAATTTGCGTATTGTTGTGAGTCTTAATTCGTTGTAAATTTAAGTAACATACCTCTCATCCTTCGACCGTGGTTTAAAGAATCCCTTAAAGGCCAATATGGACCCAATTCGCCTTCAATCCGCACCTTCCACATGGGCAAACGGTATTTGACAACAGCCGCAAAAAGACAATGCCATGCAAGAGGTATTTCAGCAATTACAGGCCAATATGGAATTGAGCCTGGAAGAAACAAACCTTATTCCTGATCCGGTTGACCGCTATGGCCGGTGCATAAAGGTAGTATGCCAAGCGATTGATGAGATCAAGGGGCTAATCTCGTCTTACATTTTCCAAACTGCAGATGAAGAAATCCATTATTTTAAGGACATATGCCCCGTCTTTTACAGCAAGCATTTTTATTTCACCAAGATTTATGATATCGAACTATTAAAACGCTCCGCAGGCAAGAAAAACCTTAGATGGAAATATGATCATGATCTTAGAGAAATAGAACTGTTTTTCATCCAAAATCAAGGCTTGACCAAATATTTTTATGGAAGCCTAACCTATCTGGATGAACAGCTCTTCACTCGACGTAACGGCCATCAGGGCATAGTAGAAGACCTTTCGCCCGTCATCGACCCGAACCTCACTTTGTCAACCTATAAGGTTTCGTGGATCATAGCCAATCAAAAATACCGGTCCTATCTCCAAAAGGAACTTCACCGACTTGACCACCCGACCGAATACATAGGGGATAACAAAACGCGTAAGGATGTCATCAGCCTCGGAGTTTCTAAGTCTTATCTTGCTGAGGAGATTGTAGCAATACAATTGGCAGAGCTTATTTATGTCAATGGGCAACCAGCATCTCTGGCATGGCTTACAGAGCAGGCAGAACTATTGTTACATACCGACCTCAAGGATTTCAAGAGTCTGGACTATGCCAATCGGAACCGAAAGAAGGAATTGACACCATTGCTCACCAGTATGATCAAGAAATATATGGACCGTGCAAATCGTCTTAATAAATAGCCAGTTGAGGTCCCCACGGGCCTGATCTCTCAAAAAATATTGTAAAACGTTCCTCTTCAAATTCAATCCTTTGCCAACAATTTCGTTCCACGGCAAACTTCAAGGTTAATAAAATCGCTTTTCACTAACGCCATTTTTGTTTCGTGAACTAAAATTCCGAAACTATGGCCAACTCAGTATCTGCGGGACCCACCTACTGGACCGAACTCCGCAATGATCTCTCCGAAGACATCGCTGCCGCCCTAAAAGACGGTCTCCAACCCATTCATTTGGCCCAGAAGGCGATGCGCGTGTCTGAGGAGGCGCTGGTGAAACTCAATGAGTCCCTACAGCGTTACTCTTTCTCCAATCCATCCGAACAGATAAACTTTTATAAGGAGGTACAGCCCTTTTTTGTCAGCCGGGTGATTTTCTTTGCGCGTGTCTTCCGCTTAGAAACCGGCCGGCCTTCCGCAGATCCCACAACCGTACAAAGCTATCTGCAAAAGGAATGGCAATTTATCCGTGACTTCCAAGCCGATCATTACTTTCTTTGCCGGTATATCCGTGCAGGGGAGACCTGGCTGGATGAAAAGCTCTTTATTCCAAACCCTGACCATGTGCTCGCCCCCTTGTTTGGGACCTGCACGATCCTTTCCTTCATGATGCCTCAGGGACCGTCGCATGGCTTCTCTCGCTCGATCTTATGCAAGACTATCTCCTTCGAGCTGAGGAAGAACTTACCCGTCCGCATGATCCGAAACAACGCAATATTGCCAAGCTCACCTGGACCGATTCCAAGTCCGCCCTCATAGAGCTTGCATATGCCATCCAATCTGCCGGCTCACTCAATGATCGAAAAGCCAGCCTGCGCGAGATCATCGAAGGCTTGCAAGCCGCATTCAATATCGACCTCGGCCATTATCCAAGAGTCTTCCAGGAAATCTTATCCAGAAAGACGGGCTATACTACCTACATTGACCGGCTGCGGGAAAAGCTCCTACTGCGCATCAAAATCATCGAAGAAAAATATGATCCTAAATAACCTGACGACAGCTAAGGATATTTTGCGAAACTATTTTCCTCAACACCGCCTCCGTACTGAAACCCCGCCTTTTTACGACCCCATCTTTGCAACAGAACATCAGTCAACTCACCACCCAAAACAGAAATCTCATGTTCCCCCATCTTCCACCCCCACTACTCCCCACCACAGCTTCCCTCCTCGTGGTGCTTCTCCCCTGCTCGCTTTTGTACTGTTTGCGTTCATCAACTACCGCAAACGCCTTTCTGCAGTTCTTAATCATGGATCGGCTCAGGTACAAATGAAGGCTTCCTCCAAAACTGCCGAGCCATTTTTCCCCGCCCTGATCGACAAGCCCGCCGCCGAACCAATTCACCGGACATCCGCCCAGGTTTCTACCGAAGACTATGCGGACGATGACATTATGATCATGGCCGACGAAGATGAAAGCTTCCTTCTCAAATCCGCCGAGAACGTCGTTGAACAGATCCAGTCCGTAGTCGATGAGATTGCGGCGGGCCAATCCCCGTATCCGGCCAACCCCGACGAAGTTTTCACTAGAATTCGCGCCATCGTTTCGCAGTATCGCATATTTGAAAATACCGAGTATTACGACGCCATCAACAACTTCGTAGCCGTCACAGTACAACGCGACTGCGATCTCGCGCTCACGCCTGATGACCTCAAGGGGCTTTGGTTGCTCCAAGCAGCGTAGTCCCTAACCTTCAGGTAATTCCCCACCTCACTTGTTCTGTCATCCCAATTTCCTGCCCCCTGTCGGGCCGGGCTGGGGCATCCTTGCCCCACAGAATCCGCTCACCCTCATAATCAACTTCTATGTCCCCCCGTACCCCCCGCACCAAAAGAAAGGTCGTTCTTTCCCATTCCCGAGCCCTCAACGTTGTAGTTCTCCTTTTCCTAGCCGGTCGTAGCTATGGCCAATTGGCAGGCAATGGCAATAGCGGTATCACCACCGCCGCCAACACCGTTAATGGATATTTCAATATTGCCTGCACCCTCCTGTATGCCATCGGCGGCATCGTGGGCCTGATCGGCGCCGTGAAGGTTTTCAATGCCTGGAATAGCGGCGACCCGAACACGAACAAGCTCGCCGCCGCCTGGTTCGGCTCCTGTGTCTTTCTGGTTGTGGTCGCGACCGTTCTTAAATCATTCTTTGGCGTCGGCTCATAATTGACATGAAAACACTGCCCATCATCGACATCGCCGGTACCGATTTCTTGGTAGACCTCCGGCGGATGGAGTTCAGGGAGGTCGCCAATCCGGCAAATAAGATCACCTTCTACGACTTCCGCGACAATGGCGATCACCTCGTGCTGCTGTACGATACTGAAACCCGCAACGCTTATGGCGGACCGGGCAAGAAATTAGCCGAAACGGGCAAGGTGAGGATTATCCGACTACAGCCACTCGATCAGCTCGATCCCTTCACCTATATGCTGTTGCAAGGGCGGCAGGACAACCGCCTCCAGCAGCTCCAACGAGCCGCCAAGCTATTTCATCCGTCTGCTGAAAGTTGCGCCGCTCAACGAAAGAAAACCAAATGATATGGCCACCGTCTATTCCATCAACCGCGGAATTAATCGCAGCCTGGAGTTCAAGGGAATCAAAGCGCAATACGTCATTTACCTCGCCCTAGGTCTCGTTCTCCTGCTACTGCTCTTTGCTGCCTTTCATATCGCTCATATCAATCTTTACGTCAGCATAGCCATTATTCTGCCTGCCGGAGGCGCGCTCGTGCTCACCGTTAAACGCCTCAGCGACCGCTATGGTGAGCATGGGTTGACCAAACACAGCGCCGTCCGCCGCCTTCCAACCTCAGTCCAGTCCCGCTCCAGAAAGATCTTTCTCCAGCTCAAACCGTCCACCAGTGAAAAAGCATAAAACGCTCGAAAAGCTCCTGCCTATCTATAAGGTCGAACAGGACTGCATTCTCTCCCGCCTTGGCGATATTACTCTCGCCTACGAGCTCACGCTGCCGGAGATCTTCACCCTATCCGCGGATGATTTCGAGGCCTTACACCAGGCCTGGCTCAAGGCTATTCGTGTACTGCCGAACCATACCGTGCTGCACAAGCAGGACTGGTTCATGGAAAGCCGCTATCGAGCAGACTTTTCGAATCCGCACCAATCCTTTCTGGCCCGCAGCAGCGAACGCTTCTTTCACGAACGTCCCTATCTCGACCATCATTGCTATCTTTTCCTCTGCCAGAAGCCCGAAGGGCGCCGCCCATCGAGTGCCCTTCTTTCCACGCTGATCCGGCCTACTCTGCTGCCGGGCCCCGCTCAGGACACCAAGCGCTGGGACCTCTTTCTCGACAAAGCCGGGCAGTTCGCCCGCATCCTTCAGGACTCCGGCTATATTCAGCTGCGGCGGCTTACTAGCGACGAACTGGCCAGCACCAGCGATCGGCCAGGTCTATTGGAACGGTACTGCTATCTCCTGCATCCCCAGGATGCCCCGGTTATCCGTGACATTGAGCTAGTACCCGACCTCCGCATCGGCGATCTACATTGCCAACTGTTCAGCCTCGCCGACGTCCAAGATATCCCCCCGCTATGTGGCCCTCGCGTCAACTATGACAAATACAGCACCGATCGCACCAGATTTAGCGTGAGTTTTGCCGCACCGCTCGGCCAGCTACTTTCTTGCAACCACCTGTATAACCAATATATTTTCATCGAGGATTCGCGGGAAGCCCTCAAAAAAATGGAGGCCCGGCGTCTCAGACTCCAATCATTATCCGCTTATTCGAGGGAAAATGCCATCAGCCGCGATGCCACCAATGATTTCCTTAATGAGGCCATCGGTCACCAGCGCCTTCCCGTCAAGGCCCATTTTAATATCCTCACGTGGTCCGATGACCCTGTACAGGCTAAAGAAATGAAAAACATTGTCTCCGCTTCCCTGGCTCAGATGGACGCCCAGACCCGACAGGAGACCGTCAGTGCCCCGCAACTCTTCTGGGCTGGGATGCCTGGCAATGCTGCCGACCTCCCCATGCATGAGACCTTCGATACTTTTGCTGAACAGGCGGCCTGCTTTCTTAATATCGAGACCAACTATCGCAGCTCCGTTTCTCCTGTAGGCCTCCGCCTGGGGAACGACTCAACGGCAGGCCGTTGCATGTCGATATCTCTGACGAGCCTATGGCCAGGGGCACCTGCACTAACCGGAACAAATTCATCCTCGGGCCCAGCGGGAGCGGCAAAAGCTTCTTCACCAATTTGTTCGTCCGCAGCTACGTTGAGCAGGGCGCCCATGCGGTCATAATCGACGTTGGACATAGCTATCGCGGACTCTGCGAATTACTGGACGGCTATTATTTCACCTACTCGGAATCCGATCCGATCCGCTTCAACCCTTTCTTCCTCGGCGAAGAGCAGCTTGACACAGAAAAGAAAGAATCGATCAAAACCCTTCTCCTTGCACTCTGGAAAAAGGATGATGAAAACTTCAGTCGGTCTGAGTACGTGTCTCTCTCCAACGCGCTCCAGGCATATTTTGATTACCTGAAGCAACACCCAGAGATTTTCCCGTGCTTCGATAGCTTCTATGAGTACCTCCGAGATCAATTCCTCGTTACCCTTCGGCACTCCGGCATCAAGGACAAAGATTTCGATATTGACAACTTTCTCTATGTCCTTCAACCATACTATGCCGGCGGCGAATATGACTACCTGCTGAACGCCCGTGAAAACTTGAACCTGCTTGACCAGCCTTTGGTGGTTATAGAAATCGACGCGATAAAGGATCATCCAATTTTATTTCCGGTCACGACGATCATCACGATGCAGCTCTTCATTGACAAGATGAGGAAACTAAAAGGGGTACGAAAGATCATATTGATTGAGGAGGCCTGGAAGGCCATTATGCGCCAGGGCATGGCCGAATATGTGAAATATCTTTTCAAGACAGTTAGAAAATTTTACGGCGAAGCTATTGTCGTAACGCAGGAAGTTGAGGATATTATTTCAAGTCCGATCGTCAGGCAAGCTATAATTAACAATAGCGACTGTAAAATCCTGCTCGATCAATCTAAATACCAAAATAAATTTGATCAAATACAGGAAATGCTTGGTCTTACGGAGAAGGAAAAAGCCCTGGTACTTTCTCTCAATAAATCCAACGATCCCAAGCGGAAATATAAAGAGGTGTTTATTTCCCTAGGAGGTATGCTTAGCAAGGTCTACAGGACTGAGGTATCGCTGGAAGAATATCTCGCCTACACCACTGAAGAAAAGGAAAAGATGCACGTCCAGGCTTATTCTAAAAAATACGGCAGCATCCGTCGCGGCATTGCCATGCTCGCGCGCGACATGCGCGCGGCTTCTTGAACTATGCTCACCTGGCTAAGCATTTATTTCGAATCGGTGTTCTTTTTTTACCCAACCCCGTCTCCATACTGAAGACCCGCCTCCCCGGCGAGCGATCTTTGCCTCAGATGACGTGCTCTATTTGCTAAGCGCCTTCCTTACCATCAAACTATTTATCATGAAACGGATTTTTCTTATTTCGATTTTCCCACTCCTGTTACTGTCTTGCGATCGCCAGTCCAAAGGTGCTACACTCCGCAACCCTCAACCAGAGCCCACCTTTTTCGTATCTGGCATCTACGTAAACTTTGAGAAATCCAGTTATTGCCGCACGTGGGACACGCTCGTCGTCACCAAGGACCGCCATCAGATCAACGTCTATCGCATCACTCGGCTCACCTCATTCCAGCGCAACCTCGAAGAGGATTACGACCAGATCGAACGAAACATCGCTTCCTGGACCGGCTCGTATGACGCGTCCAAGGCCATCATGCACGTGCTGAATGAAGGGCGGCCTCTGATTTTCCGACCCTCAACGAATGCCGCTTATCTCGACAACCACGTCTTTACCAAGATTGAATAACTCCAAACCTACCCCATGAAACGTAACCGAGCCACGATAGGTGCCTTGCTGCTGGTGGTCCTCTTCTTCATCCCTGCCACCAGCAATGCGCAGATCGGCGAAATTATCGGCGCTGTCATTGAAGCTATAGATATAGGCGTCCAAAAAGCCCAGAATGCCGTTATCGACCTGCAGAATGTCGAAAAACAGATCGAAAACGAGCTCTCTCAAACCCAGCTTGCACAGATTGCCGATTGGACCCAGCAGCAGAAAGACCTTTACTCCAACTACTTCACGGAACTGTGGAAAGTGAAAACTGTGATTACCGACTTCCGTAAAATCACTTCTATCATTGCCAGCCAGGCTCAACTTGTAACTGAATACAAGACAGCTTATGCACAGGTTCGACGCGACCCGCATTTCACCCCCGGTGAGGTAAACTATATCTATAACGTACTTTCCAGCATCGTCAATGAAAGCATCCAAAACATAGACCAGATTACCAAGCTCCTTGAGTCTTTTACAGTCCAGATGTCTGATGCCGATCGGATGCGACTCATCCAGCATGCCTCAGACAATATACAGCGCGAAATAGGCAACCTGCGCGCGTTTAACAGTCAAAATGCTGCCTTGAGCCTCCAGCGAGCAACCGACCAAAAGGACCTCAATACTGTTAAGCAGCTCTATGGCCTCCCCTAAAAAAACTCCGCTATGAGCCTCTTTGCTGACATACTTGATGTGCATACCGACTGGCTTACTCGAAAAGGCTTTGACCAGCAAGGTCTCGGGCTCACCGGCACGAAAGAAGACTTACTGAATAGGTTAGAAGACGCCTTGTTCAACACCGTTTGCGATAAGAAGAATTTCTGGGCAAGAAAGCCCCTTGATATCAACTTGCAGATTGCTGGGCACTTAGGTCGTCATAATCAGGAGTTGGTGAATTTCCACTTCCACTACGTTTACTACCCGAAACGACCAAAACTGAACTTGCTTTCGCTCCAGGCTGAGTGGAAGGGAGTAACTGATACCTGGTTAATCACTGGCGATCGCCAGCATCTCTTGCCGAGCTCCGAACACGCATACCAACAGCTTTACTACAAAGCTAACATGCATCAAATCAACACTGCTATTCACATCAGTCCGCGGATCGGAGAATTCAGACCCCGTTTGCATTGAGTTTCCCATCAGAATCCACACCGTCGTCCCTTAAAAAGATAGCCATCATGCCCTCCCTGATCATACCCACTCTCCGAAGCCGGCACATCGCCATCCTTACCTTGATTTTCGCCCTGGCCGCCCCGCCCGCTCGTGCCCAGATGGACCGGGATGAAATGCTCGCACAGATTGCCAAACTCCAGCTCTTCATTTCCCACATTGAAAAGGGCTACCAACTCGTCCGCCAGGGACTTACTACGATTGGCGACATCAAACAGGGGGATTTGAATATCCACCAGTTGTTCTTCACCTCTCTACAGGTAGTTAGTCCGGAGATTCGAAACTATGTCAAAATTGCTGATATCCTTACCATGCAGGCCAGCATGCTTTCCGCCTACCATGCCGGCTATGAAGAGGCTAAAGCCGCTAATTTATTCAGCGCTGCCGACATCAACTATATCAACTCCCTATTCCAAGGCATTCTCGGAAAAAACAACGACGATATCCTGGAACTCACCGGTATCCTTACGGACGGCGACTGGCAGATGAACGATGCCCAGCGGCTTAGCCGCATTGACCACCTCTATGAAAGTGTCACTGCCCAATATCAGTCCCTCCTGCGATTCAACGACCATCTTCACCTGCTAGCCTTGCAAAAGAAACAAAACTCACAGGACCTGCAAAATATCGCTCAACTCATCCACCCATGAAAAAGCTTCTTTTCCTGCCGCTTCTTTTTCTGCTCATCACTCTCCCTTCGCACCGCGCCTCCTGTCAGGCCGCTCAGCTCGAGCAGCTCGCCCTGGATATTGAAAAGCTTGCTCAATTCAAAAGCATCCTGTCCGATATGAAGAAGGGCTACCAAATCCTCACTAATGGATACAACACTGTCCGGAGCCTCGCTCAGGGGAGCTTTAATCTCCACCAGGCCTTCCTCAACGGCCTGCTGACAGTTAGTCCCACCGTCAAAAACTATGTTCGGATCGCCGACATCATCAATACTCAGGCCGCTTTCGTCTCTGAATACAAGCAAGCTCTCACCCAGTTCAAGAATTCGGGAATGCTTAATCCGTCGGAGCTCAATTACATCGCCGGCGTCTACGGCAACCTTTTCGGTCACGCGTTAGACAATCTCGACGTGTTGGTGAGCATCCTGACAGACGGCCAGCTGCGGATGAGCGATGCCGAACGTGTCTCGTCTATCGATGCCATCGACGCTGACATGCACAGTCAGCTCACCTTCCAACGGAGCTTCCTGGGCCGGGCGGGGGTGCTTGTAGCCCAACGTCAGCAAGCCACACAGGAATCTCAGCACCTCCAAAGCCTTTATTCCACGCCCAACGACTAGAACCATGAAAAAGCTTCTTCCTATTTTTTCCGCCCTTTTCCTTGCATTGTTTTTACCCATGGTTACACAGGCACAGACCGCCGCAGGGGGCATCGCCCAAATGCACGTCGTGCTTGCAGCCGTCAGGGACCAAATGATGCCCCTCTGTGCTCAGCTAATTACGGTTTCCCAGTGCCATTGCAGGTTTCGGTACGCTCTTCTATATCGGTTTCCGTGTATGGAAACATATTGCCCGTGCCGAGCCCGTCGATTTCTTTCCCCTTCTGCGGCCCTTGGTTCTGACAATCCTTATTGGATTTTTCCCGCAGGTCGTGCTCAACACTCTCAACTCGATTCTCGAGCCAACAGTGACCGCCACGGCCAAGATCGTCGACGATGAGAACGCCGCTGTACTGAATCTCATCAGCCTTCAAGCCCGAACCATCGGCGGCGACACTACCCAGCAGGTTGTTATGAACCCTTACGATTTTGGCAGTAACCGGGGTCCTGACCAGTATACCGATCCCTCTGCCACTACGTCCGGCACCTCCGATAGCGGTGGCTTCTGGTCCAGCATCGGAAGCGGACTAAAATTCTTGATGAGTGGCATGTACAACAGTCTTAAAGTAATCTTCCAATTCTTCCTGTCCCTCATCCTTCAGGTCCTATACTATGCTGCATCGCTCTGTATTGACACAATCCGCACCTTCCACCTAATTGTGCTCGCCATCCTTGGACCACTCGCCTTTGCCTTCAGCTGCTATGACGGTTTACAAAATTCGCTCACCCACTGGCTTGCCCGCTACATCAATATCTATTTATGGTTGCCGATCGCCAACATTTTCGGAGCCATCCTCGCGAAGATCCAGGAGAACATGCTCAAGGCGGATCTGGCGAGTGGCACTGCACATTTCGTACAAACTGAAATTACTTACCTCATCTTCCTGGTCATCGGCATCGTCGGCTACTTCACGGTCCCCGGGATTGCCAACTACATCATCCACACTCACGGTCCTAATCCACTCGCTCAGAAGGTCTCCAACCTCGCCCAGACGGCAGTATCCGTAGCTGCTACTGCAGCCACCGGAGTTCCCGTTGGGGCAGGAGGGGGTGGGGGAGGCACCAATCCTACCGCAGCTACTGGTTACCAAGATAGCCAGGGCGCAGCCAAGAGCGAGCCCAATGCCTACACCCGCAAACAGATCGAAGGCTAAACCATTCACCCTACATGCTTACTCCCTATGTTCCAGCAACTAAAAAACATTGACACCGCTTTTCGGCATGTCCGTCTATTCTCTCTGCTTTTTCTCATCGGCGCCGTGGCCATCTGCTGCTACACCATCTACAGAACCTCCGCTGCTTTGGAGCGCAACCGCCACGAAATTTATCTCCTCGTCAACGGCAAACTTATCAATGCTATGGCCATCGATCGCAAAGACTCTCTTTCTGTCGAGATCAGGGACCACGTAAAAATGTTCCATTTCTATTTCTACTCTCTGGAGCCCGACGAACAGATCATCAAACGCCACCTTACCGCTGCTCTCTACCTGGCGGATAATAGCGCCAAGCAAGAGTACGATAATCTCACGGAAACTGGCTACTACTCCAATATTATCAGCGGCAACATCAGTCAGCAGGTACTCGATCCCGACAGTGTTCTGGTTAACACCAGCCAACCGCCATATTATTTCCGGTACTACGGCAAACTCAGGATTGTCCGGGAAACCAGTATTCTCACACGCTCGCTCATTACCGAAGGTGCCGTCCGAGTGCTGAACGCTGTCAGCGACAAAAATCCCCACGGTTTTCTCATCGAGAGCTGGAAAGTACTCGAGAACAAAGACCTCTCCGTTGAATTGCGAAACAATCATTAATCCAGACCTATGCGTTTATTTAACCGAAAACCAAAATCCGTCCCGCCTCCGGCGCCGCTCAATCTGCTGGCACTTGCGCTTAACCGATGGATCGATGGCATCAAACGCCGCATCGCCGATGGACTCAGCCACCGCGAGCAACGAATGACTCTCCGGCAAAAAAAATGGGCTCTTGCCATCTTCTACAGCCTTAGTACCGGTCTCTTCCTTTTCAACCTCTATCACGGTCTGATTCATAACCCCTCTATTACTTATGGACCCGCTGGGTACATTCATATGCCCGCTGAGCTACCACCTCCGGCGCCGCCCACCAGAAAGGTCTCCAGATCACCGGGCGATAGCACCACCAAGCACATTCCCTCAGATTCATCCGCTAAAAATTCAACACATGCGCCCTCAAGACAATAAACAATCGAAAAAAAGACGCCTTCTGGCTGCCCTCATCATCTTCGGAGTGCCCGCTCTCATCATTTTAGGTGTGGTCGTCAGCCTGTACCACCCGCATTCCACCGCAAACGCTTCTGCGGCGAAAAAAAATGCTTTCAATCCCCGCATGCCAGCTCCCAATCTAAAGGAAGGCGAAAAAAGCAAGCTGGAAGTTTACCTCGACGCAGAAAAGGACTCCATTCGCCGGCAGCAATTGCTACACAATGACCCTTATGCAAAAAACAGCAATAGTATTCTGCCTCTAATTGATTCCCCTGGAAGGAAAACCGGTGCCGCCCAGCATCCCTCTTGGCCGCCTGCGGTCTCTCCCGTCGATAGCAATGAACGCAAGGTTAATGAGCATCTGGCGCGGCTCTACAATGTCCTTCATAGCGGCCCCGCGGCCTCCGGAGGAAATGGAGTATCCGGTGTTCCCTATGCCGGCCAGACTGTCCTGAGCGCTCCTTTAGCCTCCTCGCTATCTGACCGGTCACTTGATCGCCTCCAGCAGCTTCAGGACCGCCTGCAACAACAGGATACAACTCCGAGCCCCCAACTTCAACAGCTAAATGCCTTACTTGATAAGGTGCTTACTATTCAGCATCCCGACCGCATTAAACCTGCCCGCGACAGCGCGGAATCCAATAATAATAGGCGCAGTGCCTATCCCGTCACTGCGCAGGACCCGCGCACCGCTCACCAGGACGATGCTGCTCCGGTCAGCGACGTCTCGGTCTTTAGCACAACCGCTAACACTTTCTACGGGTTTTCTGATGATTCCGACAGCACCATAGCTGCATCACAAGCTATCCGTGCGGTTGTACATGCCGACCAAACAGTCCAGACCGGTTCAGTGGTCAAGCTGCGCCTGCTTCAAGATATTTTCATAAAAGGCGTCCGCATACCCGCCAACTCTTTCATTTTTGGCCCCTGCGCGATCAGCAACGAACGGGTCGCTATACATCTCTCGCAGGTTCAGTTCGACGGCCAGGTCTATCCAATTGATATGCGGGTCCTCGATGCGGTTGATGCTCTCGAAGGACTCTATGTCCCCGGGGCCATTAGCCGTGACGTCCTCAAGGAAGGAGCCGGGCAAAGCGTCAGTAGTCTTGGCCTAACTTCTTTTGATCCCTCGTTCGGTGCACAGGCCGCTGCGGCAGGGATTGAAACCGCCAGGAACTTAATGGGCCGCAAGATTCGTCTGATCACTGCCACCCTTAAGGCGGGGACCCTCGCTATCCTCCAGCCGGCCCAATCACACCCATGATTCCCATTATCTAATCTCCCAACGTACAATTCATGAAAACATTCATTTCTGCCATCCTTCTGTTCACTCTTGCTATGACAGCCCAATTGCCCGTGCATAGTCAATCTTTGCCTCTCCCGCCGTCAACTCTAATCCTTCATTACCGACTGTTCTTAACCTACAATTCAACCACTTGTTCTTGTCTTTCCCGCCCCAGTCCGTCCCATCGATCGGGGCGACCGCGACGTTCTCGCTCAACGCCAGACGGGGGTAGATAACGTCCTAAAGCTCAAGGCCGCTCGTCGTAACTTCTCGCCAACCAACCTGCACGTCTTCACTTCCGACGGAAAGGTCTATGCTTTTGACCTTTATTATACTGACACACTCGCCTCCACCTACAACCTCACGCGGCTGGACCCTGCTACAACGCCATTCGGCCCGGAGATAGTGCTTGCCGGCCAGCCACTAAATTCTGATCAGCTTAGTGACTGCCTGGCCCTTGTTCGACAGCAGTCTCCCGAATTTTCAATCCGCAGCCATCGCTATGGAATGAGGCTGCAGCTTCAAAACATTGCCATGGCCGGTCCAATACTATTCTTCCGATTCACCGTCTACAACAAGTCCAATCTGGACTACACGCCAGACTTCCTAAGGCTCTATCTCAGCGACCAAGCCCGAGCAAAGCGAACTTCTCGCCAGGACCAAGAGCTAAGCCCGGTGTATGCGGATACCCTGGTGACGATCCCCGGTAAAGAAAGCCGCATGTTCATTGTCGGGCTTTCCCGTGTAACAATCCCCGACCGGAAGGAGTTCCGCGTTGAACTCTACGAAAAAAATGGAGGACGAGCTATCGCTCTCCGTATCCGTAATCGCCAGATCCTTCACGCCCAACGCACTGGCTATCCCCACTTCTCCTTCATCCAATGCCAACCAATAATCAACCTTTCGACCGTGTCCTTGACGCCCTGCTGATGCAGGCCGAGCAAGAGGCCACCCAACGCACCCGCAATCCATCGCTTCGCCGGGACGATCCCTATTTGCTTGGCCTTCGCCAAGCTCAATACGAATCTATCCTTGACGGTTACAGGAGTCGGAAAGACCTCACGCAGGAAGAAAAAAGAGGCCTTACCTATGTCCGCACCCAGGTCCGTATCCTGAATGCCCGCTTGCACCCAAATTTGCTAAACCGCATTCGCTACCTGCGCCCTGTCAACTGGATATTCAATTGGATACGTGGACGCGCTGCCCTGGTAGACGGATACAACAATCAACTCCAGGATCAGGACCGGCGAACGGTCCAGGAGCAAAACGTCCAGCGACTGAGCGAAGAAATGAAAAAGGCAGGCTTCAAAGTAAGCCTGGAGGGGCCTTTGAAAAGGGCTGTTGCCCAAGACCGGCCCTATTTCAATCTCCCATACGCTGCTTCTGACGATGCCAAGACCGACTATGTCTTACATTTTAAGAAACTCCCCGGTACTGATGCCTATTATCTTGATAATTTCGATGCCGCCACGAAGCCCACTCCACAAGAAGTTCTCAGGGGGAATTCCATCGTCCGACAAAACTTTTCCCTTATTGATGACTACGCGCTATCCGCCCATGAGGCCGCCAGCGTTATTAGACAAATACCCGTCGCCAGAAATATCGATGGCCAGGAAAAATGGCTTATTACCGACGCCCTGGGAGAACGGAGATGGGTGGACTTCGACTTACAAGCCGCCCTCAATAGATATCCTATAAAAGAGTTGCGAGATCCTGCTCGAATGCAGGCGTTAATTACTGCCCTTCATAGTGGCAGCTCGCGGGAGATCACTTTCCGTAAGAATGGCCAGACCCACGAGCTACGCGTACAGGTAGACTCATCGGCTGAGGGGCTGCTCTTCAAGGACCGGAACGGGAACCTTGTCGATGCTGACCGGATTTTCCAGTCCAACTCCAATGTCGAAAAGGTCCTCTCGATGACCCAGGGAGAGGCCGTTGTACGTGAGCTTCATCCCAAAATATCCTAACACAACCATTCCATGAATCACCTTCCTTATAAAACTCTCGCTGAACATGAAACCCTCCTGGCAGAAAGAGGTTGGCTCGATCCTGTGATGGGTTCGACACGCCTGGGAGATTGGCTTAAGGAGTTTCGGGAAAAATTCGAAGAATGCCGTCTCGATGCCATCACTACCGACAAAAGAAAGGAGTTCTCTATGCCTGCAATCGGAACTTTCAACGATGGGCTCGACAAAGTCTCTTTCTCTCTCCGTTACCGCTATGACCCCCGCCTTGAATCTCTTACCTTGATCACTATTCAGACAAAACTTGGACGTACTTCCTGGACTTATTTCCTCAATGGCCGAAAGGAGCCTCCCACGCCCACCGATGCCTACCAAAAGCTCCGGTTACGTGAAGGCCCTCTCCGCAATGAGATCGTCCTTAACCGTATCCAACGCGAGCATGATCAGCTAAACGATCCCTTCCGCGATCCCCACCTCGACATGAATCATCCCGGTTTCCAGCAGACGAATGACCTTCATAAGGAGGACGAATTTCGCGAGTACCCGCCCAATGATCTTACTTCCTTCCTCAATCGACCATCCCGCCGTCGCTAATTCGGGACGCACTGCGTCCCGAATTTATTTCCCATCAAATCGATTCATTATCATGCAATTAGCGCCGACCCTTCTCCATGAAATCAAATCCATCTGGCTTTCTGCCCGCCATAGGGCCTACTCTCAGGTCAACCGCACCCTCATTGATGCCTATTGGCAGATCGGCCAGCGAATCGTGCTGGAAGAGCAGAAAGGGAAGGACCGCGCCAGGTATGGTGCCTTCCTGCTGCGCGAACTGGCCGAAAGGCTAACTGAGGAGCTAGGCAAAGGCATGGATGAACGCGATCTGCGGCAAATGCGGCAGTTCTATCTCTGCTTCACCAATAAGGATGTACTCCGTTCAGAGCTCAGTTGGACGCATTATCGCCTCCTTCTCAGAGTCGAGGATCCCGCCGCACGCGCTTATTATGCCAAGGAAGCCGCCGAACAAGGGTGGGGGACCCGCCAACTCGAACGAAACATTCAGACAGGCTATTTTACCCGCCTGCTCTCCAGCCAGCCCGATCTCCTGGCGTCCGGCAAGCAATCTTCAGAACAAAGCCCAGGAAACCGTCTGACCCCTGCCGACTTAGTAAAAGATCCTTATATCATGGAGTTTCTCGGTACATCCCTGCCTTCGCACTTCACTGAAACCGATCTCGAGACTGCCCTTTTGGCTCAGCTCCAGCATTTCCTTCTTGAACTCGGCAAAGGCTTCGCTTTTGTTGGCCGACAAGTCCCCATCCGTACTGAGACCAAAATTTTCTATATCGATTTAGTATTTTACAATTTCATCCTCAAGGCCTTCTGTATCGTAGAGCTAAAAACAACCGCTCTCACCCACCAGGACATCGGACAACTCGATATGTATGTGCGGATGTTCGAAGATCTCAAAAAGGTTCCCGGTGATAACCCCACCATTGGTATTATCCTGTGCACCGATAAGGATGAAACCCTGGTCAAGTACAGTGTTCTCGAAGAAAACCGCCAACTTTTCGCCTCCCGATATCGCCTGGTCCTTCCCTCTGAAGAAAGAACTCAGCCTCCAGATCGAAAAGGAAAAAGAACTCCTTCACCGAGCCCAAGCCCACTGATCTACTTTGCCATTCTCTAGGCAGTGTAAAGTACTTTTCCCGCACAATTCAATTTGTCGAATTTTGATATAGCAAGGTTCAATCTGAAACTAGCGATGGCGAGTTTAGAAGCCGCATGATCGGAATGCCCTTTAGGGCATTTTCTTCCCATTTTTGCTCTGCAATACGGCAGGAGTCGGTGACTGTCGGTTGCAACTACCCCCTCCCTTAATTTAACAAATGCAAATTTTGACAGTTGGGAATTAAAACTACCTTTGCATAGTAATTCTCATGAAAAGGTTTTTGGCAACCATATTAGCAATTATCTATCTCTCCACTTCAATGGGGGCTACCGTGCATCTGCATTATTGCATGGACAAGCTCATGGGTTGGGGATTGCTTGACCGTTCCGATAAGGATTGTACGTTCTGCGGCATGCCGGCAAACTCGCCGGGAAAAGACTGTACTGTAGCTATGAAGGGCTGCTGCCGCGATGAGCATCGTCTTATTAAGAACAAGGGCGATCAAAAAGATACACCGCTATCTTTTGAATCGGCTAAGGCCCCGGTGATCGTTGCTGATGTTCCTTACGGTTTATGGGTCAATCCTTTTGTCATCTCTCCTGTTTTGCTTCAGCCGGTTGCCAATGGGCCACCGCTACTGGCCAGCGGCATTCCCGTTTTCCTGCGCAATTGTAATTTCCGCATTTGACTGATGTATATCTTCTTTAGCCTGACATTTCTGTCGGGCTTTTGTGCTTTGCCCTAAAAGCATGCAATTTTTCTCATAATTCTTAAAAATTAAATGTATGAAAACGATTAAAGCATTTTTGGCTATTGCCATTGCTATAACTAGTGTATCGTTTGCCAACGCTCAATCCTACAATACAAAACTGGATGGACCCTTCACTTCCAACAAGACGCTCAAAGTAAGCGGCGTATGCGATATGTGCAAACACAGGATCGAGACGGCGGTTAAAGCCTTGCCGGGCATCTGGTCCGCCGATTGGAATGTAAATTCCAACACCCTGTATGTTACTTATGACAGGTCAAAAGTCAATCCAGGCAAAATAGAAAATGCGGTTGCAGCCGTCGGGCATGACACGCAAAACCACAAAGCGCCGGACCTCGCATATACTCAATTGCCCGACTGTTGTCATTATCACCGTAAAAGTTAATACCCATTGCTAATATTAAAAATTTAAACATGAAAAAGCTAGTTATTGTGATCGTTGCCCTCCTTATTACTTCATCGGGACTTTTTGCCCAGGATAAGACTGCAAAGAAGGATACCATGCAGCACATGCAGTATACTTGTACCATGCATCCGGAAGTTATCAGCGATAAACCCGGTAAATGCTCTAAATGCAATCGCGAATTGGTGGTGGATAGAAGGGGTTCCAAACAGGCAAGCATTATTTACACCTGCCCGATGCACCCGGATGTCACCAGCAATAAGCCCGGCAAATGCCCCAAGTGCGGTATGGAGCTTGTTGAGAAGAAAGTGCCCGCTAAAGGAAAAATGAAAAAAGATTCCAGCGAAATGAAGATGAATAAATAACTAATTAAATACCATTTATTATGAAGACAATTATTGCAGGAATGTTCCTGGTGGCTATGCTTGGCTTTACTGCCTGCGAGGATGGAGGCAAAAGCAAAGAGGCTGATACTACAGCGACCATGAGCAAGGATTCTTCCATGCAGCCATCGGGCGCCGCGGATACCAATGCGGCCATTGTTACACCAACCTTTACACAGATCGATCCAAAAGCGGGCACAGGTATCAAAGGCATTGTTGATGATTACCTGAAGCTGAAAAATGCGCTGGCAGCCGATAATGGCGGCGGGGCGGCAGATGCCGGCAAAACCATGGTGAATGATCTTGGTAAGATGGATAAATCCCTGCTTACCGCCGATCAGAAAAAGTGTATGACGACACGGAGGACGATCTGAAAGAACATGCTGAGCATATTGGGAAGAATGGGAGCAACATTGCCCACCAGCGCGAGCATTTTGCCATGATGAGCGAGGATGTGTATTCGCTGGTAAAGGCTTTCGGTGGAGGCCAAACCCTCTATCATGACCACTTGCCCGATGTACCAGGAAAAGGGAGCCATGTGGGTAAGCGAGGTAGCAGCCATCAAAAATCCGTATATGGGCAGTAAGATGGCTACCTGCGGTGAAGTAAAAGAAAAAATTAAGTAGTCATGGTTCAAAAGTTAATCGAACTATCCCTTCGCAACAGGTACCTGGTGCTAGTAACGGCACTAGGTCTGTTGGTCTGGGGCGTATTCGCCGTCAGGCAAAACCCCATTGACGCGATCCCTGACCTGTCGGAAAACCAAGTTATTGTGTTCACGGAATGGATGGGTCGCAGCCCTCAGATCATAGAAGACCAGGTGACCTATCCCCTGGTATCTAACTTGCAGGGCATCCCTAAAGTGAAAAATATACGTGGAACCTCCATGTTTGGGATGAGTTTCGTCTATATCATTTTTGAGGATAATGCGGACATCTACTGGGCACGTACCCGGGTATTGGAGCGACTGAATTATGCTCAACGGCTGCTGCCCCCGGAAGTAACGCCCAGCTTAGGGCCAGACGGCACGGGCGTAGGACATGTACTATGGTATACCTTGAACGCCCCGGGAATAGACCTGGGGGAACAGAGGGCGTTGCAGGACTGGTATATTAAATTCGGATTGCAAACAGTGCCCGGAGTTGCGGAAATAGCTTCTTTTGGCGGATTTGAAAAACAGTACCAGTTAGTGGTCGATCCTGTCAAGTTGCAATTCTACAATATATCGCTAATGGATGTGATGAATAAGGTCAAGGCAAACAATAACGATGTGGGGGGCCGGAAATTCGAGATGAGCGATATGGCCTTTATCATTCGGGGCCTGGGGTATGTCAAAAATAAAGAAGACCTGGAAGGCATTGCCCTGGCGACCAACAAAGGTATCCCTGTCCGGGTAAAAGATATCGGTACGGTGCAAATGGGAGGGGATCTGCGGTTGGGCATTTTCGACCAGAACGGGGAAGGCGAGGTGGTCGGCGGAATTGTGGTCATGCGCTATGGCGAAAATGCGGACCAGGTGATCAATGCTGTAAAAGAAAAAATGAAGGACGTGGAAAAGGGGCTGCCGGAGGGCGTTCATTTCAAAATTGCCTATGACCGCAGTACGCTGATCGAGGCAGCCATCGCCAACATCAAAGGGAAATTAGGGGAGGAAATGCTGGCTGTATCGCTGATCGTCATCCTCTTTTTATTCCACTGGCGCAGTGCCTTGAGCATTATCATCCAGATCCCCATCACCATTGCCATCAGTTTTATACTGCTGAATGCCTTTGGCCTGTCATCCAATATCATGTCACTCACTGGGATTGCCCTGGCCATCGGCGTCATTGTTGACAACGGCATTATCATGTCGGAAAATTCTTACCGGAACCTGGCCGAATGGCAGGAAAAGCATTCACCCAACAAATAACAGTGCATGGCATTAAAAAATATCAAAAAAGGCTGGGAGAGGCGAAATAATTACTACCGGATCCCCCTGGTGGAAAGACTGGCCATTATTGAGCGGTCCTGCAAACAGGTCTCCCGGGGTGTCTTCTTTTCGACTATCATCATCATTACCTCTTTTCTGCCTGTATTCCTGCTAACGGGTCAGGAAGGAAAGCTTTTCCATCCGCTAGCCTATACCAAGACCTTTATCATGCTGGTAGATGCTTTTCTGGTAGTCACCACTGGCGCCGGTATTAATCTCTTTCTTTATGCGGGGCCGTTTCCGCGGTGAACAGGCCAACCCCGTCAACAGGGTATTGGAAAGGATCTATGAGCCCCTCTTACGGCTGTGCATCCGGTGGCGAAAAACCACCATCGGCATTAATATCATCGCCTTGCTAATCAGCATACCCCTCGTTCTGAGTTTGGGAAGGGAGTTTATGCCTCCCTGGATGAAGGGTCGATCCTCTTTATGCCGGTGACTTTACCCGATGTATCTAATTCAGAGGTGAAAAGGATCCTCCAGGTGCAGGACAAGATCATTAAATCTGTCCCTGAAGTAATGAATGTGCTTGGCAAGGCGGGCAGGGCAAACACTGCCACAGACAACTCCCCTATCAGTATGGTAGAAACGATTGTCCTGCTGAAACCCCGGTCGCAGTGGCGTGCAGGCGTCAGCAAAGAAGATATTATCAATGAACTTAACAACAAATTGCAGATACCCGGTGTCACCAACGGCTGGACCCAGCCTATTATCAACCGGATCAATATGCTGTCCACCGGTATCCGCACCGATGTCGGGGTCAAAGTATACGGGCAGAACCTGGATTCAATCTATGTCTTTGCGCAAAAGGTAAAAAATGAATTGCAGGGAGTCGATGGGGTCAAAGACCTGTATGTGGAACCCATCACAGGCGGAAAATATATTGATATCGCCATTAAGCGGGACGAGATCGCCCGGTATGGACTGAGCGTCGATGATGTGAATGCCGTTATCGAGAGCGCCCTGGGGGTATGAAATTGACGACCACCATCGAAGGCCGCCGGCGATTCTCCGTCAACGCCCGGTATGCCCAGGATTTCAGAGATAATTTAGAAGCATTGAAACGGCTGTCCGTGCAGACCATGCAATTCGGGCCTATCCCATTAAGTGCCGTAGCGGATGTCCAGATGACGGAAGGACCACCTATGATCAATTCTGAAAATGCTTTGTTGCGGGGTACCGTTCTTTTCAACGTACGCGACAGGGACCTGGCCGGCACGGTACAGGAATCGCAGGACCGGCTGAATAAGATGCTGACACATCTTCCCAAAGGCTATTTCCTGGAATGGAGCGGTCAGTACGAGAACCTGATCAGGGGGAAAAAACGCTAAAGCTCGTTTTGCCCATCGTACTGGTCATCATCTTTATTTCCATGTACTTCGCTTTCCACTCTGCCCGGGAAGCCTTGCTGAGCTTAATTTCCATTCCCTTTGCCTTGATAGGCGGTGCTTATATGGTGTATTTCTGGGGCGTGAACTTATCGGTGGCGGTAGCCGTTGGCTTTATTGCCCTCTTCGGCCTGGCGGTGGAAACCGGCATCGTCATGGTGATCTATCTGAATGACGCCATGCAGCAGTTGGTGGAGGCAAAAGGAAATTCCACTAAGACGATCACCTCCACAGATCTACGGGAATATGTGATCGCAGGTGCAGCAAAGAGGCTGCGCCCCAAACTAATGACTGTCTGCGTAGCCTTGTTCGGGCTGATTCCGATCCTTTGGAGTTCAGGAGTAGGGAGTGACGTAATGAAACCTATTGTGCTGCCCATGATTGGCGGAGTATTTACCTCTTCTATTCATATCCTCCTTGTAACCCCCATCATTTTCCTGATGAGTAAAGAATTTGAATTAAGAAAACATGGAAAGATCGATGTACTGGAAGCTAAACATTAAAATCATGCAAAGGTTAATATTGATATTGATGGCTGTTGTTGTATTTCGGGTAGAAGCCCGTTCGCAGACTGCTTTGAACCTGGATGATGTATTACTGGTCATCCAAAACAACCATCCTTCCATGAGAATGTATGATGCGGATATCCGCTCTTCGGATGAAGCGGCCAAAGGGGCCCGAAGCTGGATGCCACCGGAATTGGGTACCGGCTTATGGATGACGCCCTACAATCCCTCTCTGTGGAAGAGAAGCGCCGATGGAATGAATGGCATGGGTCAGTATATGATCTCGGTCCAGCAAATGATCCCGAATAAAAAGGAATTGGATGCCAACGAAAAATATCTGCGGGCGGTGTCTGCTGCCGGAAAAGAATCCAAACAGGCCAATTTGAATGATCTATACGCTGCCGCTAAAAAGAGCTATTATGTTTGGTTGATCACGGAGAAGAAACTGAAAGTGCTGGATGATAATGAAAAGCTGCTGAATTTCATGATCCAAAGTACGGAGATCCGCTACAAGAACAACCTGGGAAAACTGAATGCCTACTATAAAGCCAAGGCTGAATTGGGCAATATAGAGAATCAACGCATTATGCTGCAAAATGAGATCACCCAGCAGCAAGTGCTATTGAATACGTTGATGAACAGGGATAAACAGGCTCTATTCAGCATTGACACTACCTATAGCATTAAGGACTATAGTCCGGCAGACAGCAGCTATTTCGGGCAAGCCCGCAGCGACATCAAAGCCGTTCAAAGGAATATCGATCTGGCTTATTTGCAGCAGGACCTGGAAAGGAGCAAATTAAAACCTCAGTTCGGTATACGGTACGACCATATGTTTGGGTTCGGCGGCCTGCCCATGCAATATTCCCTGATGGCTATGGTAAAACTACCCATCGCCGCCTGGTCTTCCAGGGGCGCCAAAGCGACCATCGAGAGCCTGAAATGGAAGGAGGAATCGCTGAGCCAGCAAAAAAATGCTGATCAATGAAGCCTCCGGTCAGGCACAGGGCCTGTTAGCCGCCATTTCCAGCAAAAAAGCAGGTCCGGCTCTTCGAACAAAATATTGTCCCCGCCCTGATCAAAAATTACCAGGTGCTGCAACTCAGCTATGAACAGAATACCGGGGAATTATTCGAGCTGCTCGATGCCGGGAAACATTGAATATGACCCAACTGGAATATTTACAGCAATTGCAGGATCTACTGAATATGCAGACCGAGATGGATAAAATTCTCGAACAAAAATAAAGTTATGCCGATCAGCGATTTCAAAATTTCTGTCTTTGTGGTGCTGGTCTTTACCGGTGCCGCCTTAGTCCCGGCAGCCTGTACACATCATCCGACCAACCATCCCTCAGAACAGGCCGGAAATCAGGCTGTCCAAAAGGCCGCCGAAGACATTTATACCTGTCCCATGCATCCGCAGATCATCAGGCATCAGCCCGGGAATTGTCCCATCTGCGGGATGACCCTCGTAAAAAAGGCTTTGCTACCGCAGAAGCGAAAGATTCAACCATAGATTTGCATACCCTACTGCAGCCGACCAATAATACCGTTGTATCGGCTGTTGCGGTCATCACCTTACAACAAGCCAGTCAATCCCTGTCAATGGAAGTTTTAGGCCGGGTAGATTATGATACCCGGCGTATTCAGACCATTTCCGCCAGGGTCTCCGGAAGGATTGAAAAACTGTATGTAAAGTACCGGTACCAGCACGTGCATGCGGGAGAAAAGATCATGGATATTTACAGTCCCGAACTCGTCACTGCCCAGCAAGACTTGTTATTTGTCCTGCATAGCGATCCGGCAACGCCACCCTGCTCGATGCCGCACGGACAAAACTGCAATTATTAGGCATGGATGCCCAACAATTGCAACAGGTCGTTCAATCCGGCAAACCCATCTATAAAGTAACCGTATATACCCACTATACAGGGCATATTCATGAAGCTGGCAATATGCCGGAAATTACCAGCGGCTCTCGCCGCATGGACATTTCAAAAGAAGTGGGTGAATTGCCCATCAAAGAAGGGATGTATGTCCAAAAAGGGCAGACAATTTTCCAGCTCTACAACACAGAGCAAAGTTGGATCATCCTAAACATTTTTTCCGGCCAATCATCCCTGGTAAAAAGGGTTCCCCTGTTGTCATCACACCGGAAACTTCCCCGATAAATCATTCCAAGCCACCATCAGTTACATCGAACCGTTTTACCAAGACAACAGCAAAACACTTACTGCAAGGGTCTATTTCGATAATGCCAGTAAAATGTTGCCGATCGGCAGCCAGGTAAAAGCCACTATCCGGGGAGCAACCGGCCCAGGCGCCTGGTTGCCCAGGGAAGCCGTCCTGTCGCTCGGCCTCCACCAGGTGGTACTGAAGAAGGAAAACGGCTTCTTCCAGGTCAGCGCCGTCCAGACAGGCATCACAACGGACAGTTTGATCCAGGTTGTCGGCGGATTAAGCGCACAGGATACCGTAGCCGCCAATGCGCAATTTTTAATGGATAGTGAAAGTTTTATTAAAGTAAAAGAGAAGCTATGAAAATTTTTATCCGCACCGGTCTGTTCGTACTGATCGCCCTTCTTTTGCTGGCATCCTGCAAAACAGGAACAAAAAGAACGGCAAAGACCGACCCGGACATATATTACACCTGTTCCATGGATCCACAAGTGGTGGAATCCAAGCCGGGGAAGTGCCCCATTTGTCATATGGAACTGACGGCGGTCAGGAAGAGTCAGCAACAAAACAATGATGAAATAAAGCTCAGTCCCGAACAGATCGAATTAGGCAATATCCGGGTAGACACTATTCGAGCCACCAGTATGAGCAGTAAAGTAGTATTGACGGGCACGGTCAACTTTGACCAGTCCAGTTTACAGGCAGTCAGCGCCAGGGTCAACGGCAGGATTGAAAAATTGTATTATAAGAACATCGGTGATCGCATACCCAAGGGTGTCCGGCTTTTTGATCTGTACAGCGAAGAGTTGAATAATGCCCAGCAGGAGTATGTGCTTGCTTTAGAAAAGCAAAAAGCATTGGGGAATTCCATTATCAACTACGATGCAATCGTAGAAAGCACCCGAAATAAATTGCGGCTGTGGGGCATGACGGAAACGCAGGTGAACGAACTGGCAAATGCTGGAAAGACCAGTACAACCACCTCGTTTTACAGCACAGCCGAAGGATATGTCACCGAATTGCTCGTTAAAGAGGGGGATTATGTAATGGAGGGGGAACGATTGTAAAACTCGCCGGTCTTTCCCGGCTATGGGTGGAAGCGCAGGTATATACCTCTCAATTATCCCAGTTTAATTTTACCGGTATGGTGTATATACAATTTCCGGACCTTCCCGGGAAAATTATAAATGGGAAAATTGAATTTGTAAATCCGGAGATCAATCCGCAGTCCCGCATCAACCTGATCCGCATAGAGGTCGTGAATAATGACAATCTACTCAGGCCGGGCATGCCGGCATATGTAACGGTGAAAAGCCCTGGTCGAAAAACCTTGTCCCTCCCAACAGATGCCCTACTCAGAAATGGTAAAATGTCGGCTATTTGGGTGGAGACGGCACAAAACTCCTTTTCAACGAGGATGGTCGAGACGGGTCAGGAAGGGGAGGGTATCATCGAAATTAAATCAGGATTACAACCGGGAGATGTAGTTGTAACCAGCGGAGCCTACCTGTTGCAAAGCGAATATATTTTCAGGAAAGGCGCTACCCCTATGGCAGGAATGGATATGAGCAAAATGAAAATGTAAATTGAAAAGAGATGACCCTATACATAAAAAATATGGTTTGTGATCGTTGTATTTTAGTAGTAAGGCAGCAATTGGACAGACTGGATTTACCTTATCATCATATTCAACTGGGAGAAATAGAGCTGCCCGGGAATCCTTCCGCCGGAAAATTACAATCGCTGAGGGAGTCCCTGCATGCACTGGGGTTTGAATTGTTGGATGATAAGAAAAGCGCTCTTGTAGAAAAATTAAGCATATTATCATTCAGCTTATACATAGCATGGATGAGAGAGAGTTGACTAGAAAGATTTCTGTGATACTGCAGGATAAAATAAAACTGGACTACCACTATCTCACCGGCCTTTTTTCTGCGGTAGAAGGTATTACGATTGAAAAATATGTCATTTTACAACGTATAGAAAAGGTAAAGGAATTATTAAAGTATGATGAACTGAACCTCAGCGAAATTGCCGACAAATTAGGGTATAGTAGCGTCCAGCATCTTTCCCAGCAGTTTAAGAAAATCACCGGGCTCACTACTACGCATTTCAAAAGTTTGAAGGACAACCAGCGCAAGCCGCTGGACAAGGTATAAACTCTCAAAATTTTATAAAATTCTCTCAAAATTTTATAACGATGCTTTCACCAACAGGCGCCACCTTTGCATAAGTTCAAATAACAGCCTTATGGTAAGCAATAATAAACTTTTATAAAAGGATTAACCCCTCTGGGCATTGATTTGCTGGAGGATAAAAAAACAAAACTCGTACGCCAACTCAAAGAGCTGGCGGGAAAAAATATATTCCGGAACCTACCATTTCCCACGTGATTTTCGCTTTTCGGATTTGGTCGTCAGCGTCTTCCATAGAGATTATAATACAGTGAGCACTACTTTTTCCGAAATGGAAGGTATTACATTGGAAAGATATATTATGGAATACCGTCTGAGAAGAGTACAAGAACTATTAGTCTATTCGAATGATACGCAGTCAGCTATTGCTTGTAAACTGGGCTACAGCAGTTCAGCCCACCTTTCCCGGCAATTTAAAGCCCACTCCGGTTTCAGTCTATCCCATTTTAAAAATATCAGACAAGCTAAACTGCTGCTTACGCACAGGACGGATATTTACCGTTCATTGATGTATACAATTAACCGATTATAGTAAAACACCTACCTGTTAAATAGATCTTACTTTTATAAAAAATCAGCCTATATGTCATCCGCTATATTAGATAAGCCCCACCTTGGTACTGTAAAAAGTAAAAAAAACAGCCTTGTTAAGGAAACATTTCCTGTATTGGAGATGACTTGCGCGGCATGTGCCATCAGCGTTGAGTCGATGTTAAAATCGGTTGCCGGCGTAGAGGATGCCGGTGTGAATTTCGCCAACCAAACAGCCTGGGTGCAATATGACGATACCCGCGTTATCCCTGAAAAACTTCAAAGCACCATCCGTTCAATTGGCTACGATCTGGTTATCGATCGGGAGAACCAGGATCAGGTAAAGGAAGAGGCCCGGCACCGGCATTATGAGGAGGTTAAGCAACGAACGCTGTGGTCATCAATACTCTCGGTTCCAATAGTTGCGATAGGTATGTTTTTTATGAATATACCCTATGCTAACTGGATCATGATGGCGCTGGCCACACCGGTTGTATTTTTCTTGGCCGTGGCTTTTTTGTAAATGCCTGGAAACAGGCAACTCATAAAAAGGCCAATATGGATACACTGGTGGCACTGAGCACCGGTATCGCCTGGCTGTTCAGTGCCTTTAACACTATTTATCCTGCATTTTGGCATAGTCGGGGTTTACACGCGCACGTGTATTTTGAAGCAGCTGTAGTGGTTATTGCCTTTATATCATTGGGAAAGCTCCTGGAAGAAAAAGCCAAATCCAATACGTCCTCCGCCATTAAAAAACTCATTGGCTTGCAACCTAAAACAGTTATGCGGGTGGATGCATCAGGGTATATCCAGGAAGTACCTATTTCGGAGGTGAAGGTGCAGGACCTGCTATTGGTCAAACCAGGTGAAAAGATCCCAGTGGATGGACGTGTTGCCGATGGAAGCTCTTATGTGGATGAAAGTATGATCACCGGTGAGCCGGTGCCCATTCCCAAGAAAGGCGGGGATACCGTTTTTGCGGGTACGATCAATCAAAAGGGTAGTTTTCAGCTTAGTGCGGAGAAAGTGGGAACAGACACCTTGTTGGCCCAGATCATAAAAATGGTGCAGGAAGCACAGGGCAGTAAGAGCACCGGTTCAAAAACTGGTGGATAAAATTGCCGGCATCTTTGTCCCGGTCGTAATCGGCATTGCCATCCTGACCTTTTTATCCTGGATGGTTTTTGGCGGCGATAACGCCTTTACGCATGCCCTGCTGACTTCCGTTACGGTATTGGTCATTGCCTGCCCATGCGCCACTGGGCACTGGCGACACCTACCGCTATTATGGTAGGTGTTGGCAAAGAGAGCAGAGAACAATATTTTGATTAAAGATGCGGAAAGCCTGGAACTGGCTCATAAGGTAAACGCCATTGTATTGGATAAAACAGGTACCATTACGGAAGGAAAGCCTGTTGTAACTGATATTTTATGGACTACGCCCGAATTAGAGCAAAATCTTCAGCCATCCATCCTGTATTCGCTGGAACAACAATCCGAACATCCGCTGGCTGAAGCGGTAGTGTCTCATATGCAAGGCGCTGGTGTTAAGACCATAAAAATACAAGGGTTTGAAAGCCTTACCGGTCAGGGAATCACCGGAAAACAGGAAGGGCTGACCTACTTTGCCGGCAACAGGAAATTGATGGATGATAATAATATTACTATCAGTAGCGAGTGGGCTTCAAAAGCGGGAGCATTACAGGAAGAAGCCAAAACCGTGATCTATTTTGCAGGCGGCAAGGCGCTGCTGGCCCTCGTGGCCATTGCCGATAAAATAAAAGAGACGGCTGAAGGCGCTATTGCTTTGTTGCAGCGGGACGGCATAGAAGTCTATATGCTCACAGGAGATAACCAGCATACAGCCGCCGCAGTAGCCAGGAAAGTAGGCATTAAAACGTACAAAGCAGAAGTATTGCCTTCGTATAAAGCTGTTTTTGTGCAGGAATTACAGCAGCGGGGAAAGGTCGTCGCAATGGTAGGTGATGGCATTAATGATGCCCAGGCCACTGGCACAGGCGGATGTAAGCATTGCCATAGGGAAAGGGCTCCGATATTGCTATGGATGTGGCAAAAATGACGCTTATCACTTCCGATCTGGGCGGTATACCTAAAGCATTGAAGCTATCCAGGGAAAACGGTCAGCACTATTAAAGCAAATCTCTTTGGGCTTTCATTTACAATGTCATCGGTATTCCAATTGCGGCGAGGTGTCTTGTTCCCCTTCACCGGTTTTTTATTAAACCCCATGATTGCAGGCGCATTCATGGCGTTGAGCTCGGTCAGTGTCGTTAGCAATAGCCTTCGGCTGAAAACGATAAAATTGTAACAAGGATAATTAAACATTAAAAAATAAAGTATAATATGGAAACCATACAATTTAAAACGAATATTAAATGTTTAGGCTGTATTGCAAAGGTCACCTCAGTATTAAATGAAATCGCGGGCGCGGATAATTGGCAGGTTGATATCGACAACCCGGCAAAGATCCTCACCGTATCGGCCAATGGACTGACAGAAAAAGCCATAAGGGCGGCCGTTGAAAAGGCGGGATTCAAGGCCGAAAAAATAGATTAATGCGGAAAGGGCAGCGCCGAGCTGCCTGTTTTCTTATGATCCGGGCGGTAAAAAACACCACAGCATGTGGAAATAGATCAACCTTTGTGCTATTCTGAGCAGCATCGTACTCGTTTGTTAAGGGTGGTATGAAAATTTATGTGGCTTTCCGGGCAACTAATCACCGGAATGAAAAAGCTATTTTCCTTCATATTAGCAGTATTATACTTATCCACTGGCACAAGCGCTAGCATAAACCGGCATTACTGCATGGGAGAACTGGTGAACATTTCCTTATTAGGACATTCCCCAAAAACATGCCCGAAATGTGGCATGGAAAATAAAAAGAGAATAAGGATTGCTGTAATGACATCCAAGTAACCGTCAACTCCGAGGGACCAGCATATTCCCTCTCATGCTGTTTTTTTATTGGCCAATTTTGATATAATAGCTGGTCAGATCGTTTTCCTGGTTAATGTAAACCTTCTTGAGCGGTCCGCCTTCCGGAAGTTCTCTTGTGCAAATGCTCCTCCGCTAAAAATGCTGCCGCTATATTTACAACTGCGAAATTTGCGAATCTGACCGTAAAGACAATACAGATCTTGTTATGAACTTGTATTGTCCTTTTTATAGATAGCTGGCAACGCCCCCTGCATAGTTATTTGCCTACCTTCTCGCCGAAACATATTGCTAATAAGTATAAAAAAAGGTTATGAATAAGATTATTAATATGTCAATAGCATATTTTTTTGTTGACAGTCATTTCCTGCTCTAAAAGCGATGGAATAAAGATTCAAGCACATGACAGTAACCGTATGATGGATTCGATGCATGTTATGATGAGTAAAATGGATACGATGAAAATGACCAACGATCCGGACATTGATTTTGCAGCCATGATGCGGATGCACCATCAGGGCGCCATCGGCATGGCCAACCTTGAACTCCAACAAGGTAAGAACGATTCGCTAAAACGAACGGCTCAAAAAGTCATTGATGAGCAGCAAAAAGAAATACAGCAGTTGTCTATCCTGCTATCCACCTTTACCGTTGATAACAGTGATCCGGACTTCACCATGGAACAGCAGAACAATATGGAAAAGATGGGCAAGCTCGCTGATACACAGCTAATAACCGGAGATATTGACAACGATTTTGCGACCCTGATGATCGTACATCACCAAAGCGCGACCGATAATGCCTCTGCCTATTTACATCATGGCAGCAATGCAGATCTGCTAATAATGGCTAAAAGCATGGTCAAATCGCAAACCATGGAAATCGACGAACTGGCGTCCTGGCTGATTGCCAATAAACGATAACCTTAAACCTGATCGTATGTATAAGCACTTCATCTTTACTCCTGGGCGCCATCGGCTTTTTTCTTGCTGCCTCATCCCCAGCACCAACACGCCATGCCCGGCATGAAAGACTCTTCCGGGACGAAAATGGACAGTTCCCGAAAAAAATGCCAATGGACATGCACATGCCAATGGATGTTCCCATGAGCCACTCATTTTCGCTAAATCTTCCCATGAACCGCAACGGATCGGGTACGGCCTGGTTGCCGGATGCCTCTCCCATGTATGGATATATGATACATTCTGACAAGTGGATGTACATGATACATGGTAATATTGCACCCAGGTATGATAAGCAGGATATTCGGGACAAGGGTTCCAGAGGTAATCAGCAATGGGATGCCCCGAATTGGCTGATGGTGATGGGGTGAGACAAAGGTGGGCGCAAGGGGATTGTTTCATTTCAATACGATGTTTTCGCTGGATCGGCTGACGGAGGGCGGCAATGGCTATCCGCTCCTTTTTCAGTCCGGAGAAAGTTGGAAAAACCGGCCTTTTGGTTGATAGGCAACATCCCCATGATCTTTTCTCAGAATTATCGGTAGCTTATTCCTATGCCTTCTCAAAAAAGTCGGATTTGTCGGTATATATCGGTTACCCGGGAGAGCCGGCCCCGGGCTCCGTGGCTTTCATGCACCGGCCTTCCGCGTTAGCCAACCCGGATGCGCCCATCAGCCACCATTGGAATGACGGCACCCATATTACCTTTGGAGTGGCTACCATCGGTTACCGGTATGATAAGTTTAAGCTGGAAGCGTCCTCTTTTACCGGGCGGGAGCCGGATGAGAACAGGTATAATTTTGATAAACCCCGGTTCAACTCCTGGAGCGGACGGCTCTCGTTCAACCCATCCGATAACTGGTCGCTGCAAGTGTCTCATGGGTTCGTGAAAAGCCCTGAAGCACTTCACCCGGAAGAAGATGTGAACAGGACAACCGCCTCCGCTATTTATAGTCTACCCTTGGAAAATGATAGCTGGCTGAATGCTACAGCCCTGTGGGGCCAGAATAAAACGGCCGGACAGGACCCGGAGAATGCGGTATTATTGGAGGCTGCCTTGCGTTTAAAACGGTTTGAGATCTATACCCGGTATGAATGGGTACAGAAATCTACAGAGGAATTGAACCTGGAAGCAAGCACCTATGGAGACCATGCCTTGTTTCCCGTTAATGCCCTTACGCTGGGGCTTACCTACGACATCCTTACGATCTTAAAGACCAGGGTGTCGCTCGGCGGGCATATGACCTGGTTCCGTCCGGATCAAAAGCTGGCATCCCTCTACGGAAATAACCCTCTCGGCGGGGAAATATTTTTGAGAATCTATCCAGGACTAATGAAAATCCCAAAAATGTAAACCAGTATCCTCTTTATTCACCAAACAATGACACAACGGCTTTATCAGGAATGCATGCTTAATCGTCATGATAAAGGAAGCTTTACGGGTCTCCTTTATCATATATATCCATTATGAGCAAACGGGCCGATGATAAAAGCACTTCTCTGAATGGCATATGGGGTGAAATGCGTAAATGTGAAAGAAACTCAGTATTTTAACGAGCTGTTTGGGCCTAAAACCGATCAGCGCCATTAAAATGAGTGAACACCTATCACACATCATTCAGCAGTATAAACAAGATCAGCAGTCCGTTTATAATACCTGGTTTATCAATAATGACGAGCGGCTGAAAGCTTTTCGATCGATCCGAAGAGGTGTCCTTCAGGTCATAGAGGATATTAAAAATAAAAGGTTCCCCAATGACTTTAAAGGCACATCGCTTGAATTTGTGTTAACCTGCATCACGGAACAAAAGCAAGTGTTTGAAGGGGCTTCTCACCCTTTTTACTGGAAGCCAAAATTGCGTATTCCGGATATTTACGAAAATGAAGGGAACAAACAAGCATTCGGGCAGTTCTTGGAAAACTGCCTGAACTCAAAATCAGAGGAACAGATACTCAGAGAAATTATCAAACTTGATAATGTAAAGATTAAAGGGCTAGGGCCAGCTGTGGCAAGTATTCTATATTTTCTGCACCCCACAATCATACCGCCCTTTAATACCGCTATTATCAATGGTTTCAACTTCCTGTTTAAAGACAAAAAGAAATTGGGTAGCTGGAGTGAATACCTGAAATTAAGAGAGGTAATGATAAATACCAATAATCAGCAGCGTTCGGAACTATCATCGGATCTAGGCGCCATCGCTGGCTTACTTTTTGAGATCGGCACGCAGAAGTTGGTACTAGGAGCAGATGAATATTTATCAGAGCCAGAACGGAAAAAATTGAAAAACTAATTGAGAAGCGCCGGGAAGAGGTGGAGCAGGAAAAACAGGAAGAAGATCTGCATACCGAGATGCAGTATCACCTGCTAAAGATCGGAAGTGCTTTAGGCTATGATGTAATGGCTGCTTCCAACGATCGCTCCAAATCCCATTGCGGGAACAGCTTTTCGTTTATTAGTTTACCGCAGTTTCCAGAGATCGATTTGGATAGAGAGACATTGAACACCGTTAAATTAATTGATGTTCTTTGGTTTCAAAAAGGAACGAATAATGTCATAGCCGCTTTCGAGGTAGAAAAAAGCACGAGTATTTACTCCGGTATCCTGCGGCTTACAGATTTGTCCTACACGATAGCAGACGGGGATGAAGTGTTTTATTTAATAGTACCTGATAAAAGAGAGAAGGATGTGGTGCTTCAATTATCTCGTCCGGCTATTAAGCAAAATAACGTTATTATCAAATACATTATGTTCTCCGACCTGCGGCAGCACTGTGATGCTCTTTGCAAGTTTGGCGACAGCCATCATATTATGGAAAAAATAGCCAGGGATGTCTGAGGATGATCCAAAATATTTAAATTCAATTAATTACGCCTTATTTTAACGCTTTTCCGTGTAATAGACCATTTATTAAATAATTCTGTTTTGTACACAACCTTTAACAATTTATTTGCGTAATCTCCATTTGTACGGGCACCGTACATTCTGGAGCTGTTGCAGTAGCCGAGGCAACCTCCATTGCACAACCTATAAATTAGCATCCGAAGTATATGGCAAACTTCCCTGATGATGATGAAATGGATCATCTCTCCCGAAAAGCAGCTAATAAATATGATCCTAAAATTCCCATAAGAGGTACGGGCTGGGAAAAAATAAAACAGCAGTTAGACATTGATCTCCTTCGCAAGCGCAAACCATTAGCGGTTCGCCGGATCGTAATGTACGCTATACCTGCTCTATTCGTGTTGGTGAGTCTTTCGTATCTTATTGTGCAACAATTCCCCCAACATCTATCAAAAAGACAGACGTCTTCGCTGCCTGTGGCAGATACATCCACTTCGCCGCCTGGTCCTCCCCGGGCAGTTCTAAAGGAGATTTCTCCATTACCAAAGTGCGATAATATCAATAAGTCACAAAAAAATTCCTATAGTTCCAATTATACATTCGAAATCAAGCCTGTCTTAACTGAAAAAATCGCCAGCCAAGATCATCGACACCCTGGCCTTGCAGGACTCGACAGAAGTGATGACGACATTTTCGCAGCCGACAGTTCAACAGTTTGGTCAGCAGACCTGCCATTGGCACTCGAAAAATCCAAATCCCTTCCAAGGCAACGACATGGTCTGAGATACGCCAGTATTATAAGTATGCGGGCGGGTCTATTCTCCAATCACGCAGACAGGCATTCTTTTGATTCAATTTTAAAGGCACTGGTCGCGACAAAGAAACTTTCGAAAGAAAGTACTGGAGCACGGAAGAACAAAGACTTACTCGAGCCAGGCACAGGACGCCTGCAATTCGGGTTGGACATCGGCCCCGACTTTACTTTGGTGGGAAGTCACACGAAACCTAGAGGAGGTGTTTTGTTTGGTCTCACGGCGAACTATACTGTTAAGCAACGATGGTCACTGGCTATCGGCGTTTTGAAGATACATAAGAATTATATAGCCACGGGACAGGATTTTGCGCTGCACAATAATTCATGGCTTACAACCATGCCCAATGGCAAATTAGAACATGTCGAGGGAACCATGGATATGATTGAAATACCTTTGGCAATACGATACCATGTCCATGTGGCAGGGAAAAATTTATTTTACCTAAGCGCAGGCCTCTCGTCCTACCTGATTGAAAAAGAAAATTGCGACTATTATATTAAAACCTTTGTTTATCAGCGCAAAGAGCACTGGCTGTAAAGATGTAAATACGGTAACTGGTTATCCGGAGAAATATGCAAACAGGACGTTCTTGCCGTTTGCCGCATTCAATATGTCGGTCGGGATGGAGACAACCATCAGTCACAGGGTTTCGCTACAAATAGAACCTTATTGCAAACTTCCCTTAAGAGCAGTAGGATATGGAGAAATGCGATTAAATAGTTTTGGAATTAATTTCTCCGTAAAATATGCTCCTTTTGTCAAATAAATTGGCAGACAATTCACTGTATATCAATTATTTAACAAAAAAAGAAATAACAACTGGTCAGAAAAGACATATAATTTCGAACCATCATGTAGAAGATAATGATACACTTTTAGACTCGTGACATAATTATATAACTTTTACTCAAAATTTTATAATCATTGAATACCAGGTGCGGGGTAGCTTTGTACGGATAAAGATTTTATAGTCGATCCTAAATTCTCTATATTTGTAACACCTTGTAATGCAGAAGAGTGTACTCATACGAATAAAGGCAGTTTTCCTGCTATTGGTATTTACTACGAATACCTTAGTGGGATTGGCTTGTTCATTGGGTTTGAATATGGGGTTCAATGCCAATCACCATCACCAGGAAGAAAACGAGATCAAGGGTAGTCATGGCCATCATCATGACGAAGCTCCGATGGGTCATTCCCATTCAAAAAGGAAAAAGGTAATTGCTGTAATGACGAAGTGATCAAATTTGCGCAGGTTGACAAATCGGCCCCGCAATCTGTAAAAGCATGCATTAGCCCAATTTTCTTTACTGCCTTTGTTTCTTCTTTTTATTCTGTTGATCTTTTAAATATTTTCCAAACACGCCCTGCCAGTAAGTATTTTCTACGAGGCTATCATCCCCATAGCAGACATTCGCATAGCCATTCAGAGTTTCCAGATATGATTTAATGTGTAAGAACAAGTTATGCACGAGATAATATTTCTCGTGCCTGTACCTATTATATCAAACATTAAATCGTTTATATGCAACCGAATTATCGCAGGTTTTATACCTCCCGGATATTTCTTCTCCTGGCGCTTTTTATATCCATATGCTCACAAAACAGTTTTGCCCAGGACGGCTCCCAACCATCTTCCCTGTCCCAATTACTCCCTTCCTATTACAGCATTAAAGATGCGCTGGTAAATAGCGATGCCAATGCAGCAGCCAGTAAAGCCGCTGAATTTGCAAAGATCATCAAGGCGGTAGATATGAAGACCCTCCCAAACTCAGAAATGACCGTTTTCATGTCTTTGCAGGATAAATTGGCGGACGATGCCACACATATCGCCAGTAATAAGGACATCAAACATCAAAGAGAACATTTCGCTACATTTTCGTCCAACTTGTTTGCGCTGGCAAAAGGATTAAAGCTCAACAGCAAGCCCGTATACTATGATTATTGTCCCATGAAAAAAGCCTACTGGCTGAGTAATGAAGCATCCATTAAGAATCCTTATTTCGGCAGCGCTATGCTGACTTGTGGAAAGACCACAGAAACGCTAAAATAATTGAACAACTATTTATCCATAAAATAAAGTAATATGAAAACGATTCTTATCGGCATTGCCATTTCTCTGACAATACTGCCATCCTGCAGCAATGACACCAACAAATCTACCGCCGAAAATAAACCAACGGCCGATAGCAGCCACCCGGCAACGGCGTCCAATAACAATACGACGCCCGGCTCTTCCATTAAGGGAATTGTCAGTCAATATTTTAATTTAAAGAATGCTTTGACGAATGATGACGGCAAAGAGGCTGCCGTTGCCGGGAAAGCCATTGTGCAGACCATGGATAAGTTGGACACGGCTTCCCTAAGTTCCGATCAAAGGAAAGCATACAGAGATCTGCAGGAAGATACCCGGGAAAACGCGGAACACATAGGAGATAACGCTGACAAGATCGACCACCAGCGGGAGCATTTTGAAATGCTGAGCAAAGACATGTATGATCTTGTTAAGAAATTTGGAACGGACCAGACGGTATACCAGGACTTCTGCCCTATGTACAATAATGGCAAAGGCGCCACCTGGATCAGTGAAACCAAGGACATCAAAAATCCCTATCTGGGTAAAAGAATGCCTACTTGCGGTTCTGTCAAAGAAGAAATAAAATGAGCCACATAAAAAGGAAAGAAAAAGATCCTGTTAGCAATCGTGCTGATATTGATTATCCTGCAATTCATACAACCTGCCCGTAATAAAAACGGGCAGGTATTGCCAACGGATTTTACGAGAATGTATGCCGTGCCAGCGGAGGTACAAAGTCTTCTTCAGGGAGCGTGCTATGATTGCCACAGTAACAATACGCGATATCCATGGTATGTCCATACACAGCCGGTGGCCTGGATCATGGCGGGACACATCAAAAATGGCAAAGCAAAGCTCAATTTTAGCGATTTTGGCAGCTACCCCGTCAGAAAGCAGGAAAGTAAACTGAAAGGGATCGTTAATAGCATCAAAGATGACAGATGCCACGCTACTTCTTATAGGTGGATGCATACATCAGCCAACCTGTCCGAAGCTGATAAAACGTTGCTTAAAGATTGGATGCAAAAAAAGCCGATAGCCTCTCTGCTATTAATAAATAAACTTAAAATTTTTACCATGGAAAATAATCAGCAATCACATGCAGGCAAAGAAAGGAATCACATGAACCATGCAAAAGGTCAATCTTACAAAAAAATGGGCATTATGGTCATCTTGTCTTTCATTGCCATGTACATTTTAATGTATTCGATGGTGGACAAACTGGCGAACGTCATTTCCAATATCAACCAGATATACATGGCAGGTCTGATGACGATGCCAATGGTTCTCATCGAATTATTGATCATGAAAAGCATGTATAAGAATAAATCGTTGAATATGCTCCTGTTAAGCATCGCCGTAGTGGCCGGTGTTTTATTTTATTTCGGTATCCGCCAGCAGGCCTTTGTTGCGGACAAACAATTTTTAAAGTCCATGATCCCGCACCATGCGGCGGCCATACTGATGGTAAAAGAAGCTAACATAAGCGATCCGGAAATTAAACAGCTCGGCCGAGGAAATAATCACCTCGCAGCAAAAAGAAATCGATTTCATGAAGGGAAAAATTAAACAGCTGGAAAGCAAATAGCATGCGAAAGATCGGACAATTACTCCTCAATTGTTTAAAAGCCATCTTTATTCGTAAAAAGGATTGCTGCAAGTAAAATATTCAATCATGAAAAAAGTGCTATTGATAGGGTTGATCCTAGCCGTCTATTCTTTTGCGAAGGCACAGGATATGAAAGGCATGGACATGAACAAAAAGGATACTAAACAGCAGACACAACCTGTGACCTACACGTGCGTCATGCATCCGGAGATCCATGCTGCCAAACCCGGCAACTGCCCCAAATGCGGGATGAAGCTCGTAAAAGAAAAGGTAAAGGCCGTTAAACCACCTGGCGCACGTCCAGACCACGAAGGCATGCAAATGCCCACGAAAGACAGCTCGAAAAAGATGGACAACATGGGGCCAATGCCCTCCATGGATAGTAGTCATCAGGGGCACGATATGAGCAAAATGCCCATGGAGGACATGGAGATGCAGGCAGCGACCCCCATGAAAACGATTGTGAACAACACGCCACCCCACACAGTAATTTATCATTTATACATTCCGGGATACCCTGGTGAGTTTTACCGGCAAGACCAAACGGGCTATCGCCGTGAACGGCCAGATCCCGATGCCTACGCTGACATTTACCGAAGGGGACACCGCAGAGATCTGGGTACACAACGAACTGAATGAGGGTAACAGCCCTCCACTTGGCATGGCCTGTTTCTTCCCAATCGGTATGACGGCGTACCATTTCTTACGCAGATGCCCATTAAGCCACACAGTACCTATCTCTATAAATTTCCTATCGTGCAGCATGGCACGCACTGGTACCATAGCCACTCGGGTTTACAGGAGCAAATCGGCATGTACGGTGCGTTTATCATGAATAAAAGAAAAGAGTGGGATATTCCTACCTTGCCTGTGGTACTAAGCGATTGGATCGATATGAACCCTAAAGAAGTAAATCGTAGCCTGCATAATCAAACCGATTGGTTTGGAATTCGAAAAAACACCACTCAAAGCTATTGGGAGGCCGTAAGATCCGGTCATGTGAAAACAAAGTTCACCAATGAATGGAAAAGGATGACAGCCATGGATGTAAGTGATGTCGCCTATGATAAATTTTTGATCAATGGGAAAAATCAAAATGAGCAGCCGCAATTCAAAGCAGGTGATAAGGTAAGGTTGAGAATAGCCAATGGAGGTGCATCGTCCTACTTCTGGCTAACTTATTCAGGCGGAAAGATCACCGTGGTGGCCACTGATGGCAATGACGTACAACCCGTGCAGGTTGACCGGTTGCTTATTGCCGTCTCAGAAACATATGATGTAGTGGTAACGATCCCCAAAAAATAAAAGCTATGAATTTTGGTGACCCCGGAAGACCGGACAAAATCGGCTTCCCTCTGGCTCGGCAGTGGTGAAAAAGTACATGCTCTCAAATTACCCAAGCTGAAATATTTTTCCGGTATGAAGATGATGAACGACATGATGGATATGAAGGGTAACACTGGTGACCATGGAAGGCATGGAAATGAGTAATCAAACCATGGATATGAACACGGTGATGTATCCCGAGATCACCGGTTTTGAAAATCCTAAAGACACTTTACCTGGTCTTAAGCAGCAATTCCCCCGGGAGACACAATGAAAATGAAAAACGGACAAAAAATGGACATGAACAATGCCCAGCATAGTATGGCAGGTATGGATATGGGCAATAGCACTTCCGATATGGTGACCCTTAATTACGCCATGCTCCGCGCTCCTGAGAAGACAACCTTACCTCCCGGCCCGGTAAAAGAATTATATTTTACGTTGACGGGTAATATGAACCGATATGTCTGGAGCATAGATAATAAGGTGGTTTCCGAGGCTGATAAGATCCTGATTAAAAAAGGCGAAAACGTACGAATTATTCTTTATAATAATACGATGATGCGTCACCCCATGCACCTGCACGGCCATGACTTCCGGCTGCTGAACGGGCAAGGAGATTATTCCATTATGAAAAATATCATCGACATCATGCCAATGGAAAGGGATACCATTGAATTCGCGGCCACTGAGCCAGGTGGGGACTGGTTTTTCCACTTGTCATATCTTATACCACATGATGAGCGGCATGGGCCGTGTTTTTAGTTACCAGGATACCCTGGTTGACAAAACAGATCTTACCAGCGCCAAAGTAGCCAAACGAGGATTAAATTCCGATGACAGGATGTTTCATTCCATGGCAAGAATTGGTTTGGAAAGCAGTGGCAGTGATGGTGAATTGATGTTTGCGCAGACCCGCTGGAAAGCGAGTACCATTTGGAACTTGGGCTTGCATGACATGCACGGTTATGAAAGCGAGACCATGATCGGTCGCTATTTGGGCCGGATGCAATGGTGGTATCCCTATATTGGATTTGATTACCATTACAAAGTAGAAGGCGGGCCTAAAAATATTTTCGGCAGCGAAGAAAAGAACTGGTTTGGACAAAAGAGTAATAAATTGAACCGACATACTATTATAGCAGGTATCGCTTACACGTTGCCTATGTTATTCATTGCAGATGCCCGAATCGACGGCAATGGTAAACTGCGATTCCAGCTAAGCCGTGAAGACATTCCTATTTCCCCACGCCTCCGCTTTAACATGATGATCAATACCGACAAAGAATATATGGCAGGCCTCCGCTATATTCTTACGAAATATATTTCCCTATCCACGCATTATGACAGCGACATGGGTATGGGTGGGGGTATTACTATCACTTATTAATTTCAACGTTATGGAACATGCGAATGAACCAATAAAAGCACAAAGGAACTAGCCCATGATGAGATGCAGCATCCCGCCATGAAACATGACACTAATCACCCAATGGGACATGCAGGGCATGATCATCACGCTATGATGATCCATGATTTCAAAAAACGGTTTTATGTAGTGCTGGCATTGACGATTCCGGTTATGCTGCTGTCATCGATGATCCAGCATTGGTTACATATTAAAATCGCCTTTGCCGGTTCCAATTATGCCCTGTTGCTGTTATCGTCTATCGTCTTCTTTTATGGGGGGTGGCCCTTTCTTACAGGCTGGCTGGAAGAAATGAAGGCTTGGAAGCCGGGTATGATGACCCTGATCGGGTTTGCCATCACCGTGGCCTATGTATACAGCGTAGCCACGGTCACTGGGCTTGCACGGGATGGATTTTTTCTGGGAACTGGCTACCCTTATCCTGGTTATGTTACTGGGCCATTGGATCGAAATGAGGTCCGTTGCGGGCGCTTCGCGGGAACTGGAGTTATTGGTACAGCTAATGCCTTCGGAAGCCCATATTATACATGAAGGCGGCCATGTGATGGATGTTAAGACAGATTCCTTAAAGGCAGGTGATCTCATTCAAATCAAACCCGGAGAAAAAGTGGCAGCTGATGGGATAATAGCCGAAGGGGAGAGCTTTTTGAACGAATCCATGTTGACAGGCGAATCTAAGCCCGTCCATAAGATAAAAGGCGATAAAGTGATTGCCGGAGCGATCAACGGCAATGGCGTCCTCAAAGTAGCTGTACAGCATGGACAAGAAGATTCCTATTTGTCGAAAGTGATCAAACTGGTGGACGACGCGCAGAAAGCAAAATCCAAAACACAATTGCTGGCCGATGCGGCCGCCCAATGGCTAACGCTGATTGCCCTGCTGATGGGTATAGCCACTTTTGTTTACTGGTTTATCGCCGGAAAGGACCTGTCCTTTGCAATTGAAAGAATGGTCACCGTCATCGTCATTTGCTGCCCGCATGCATTGGGGCTGGCGGTCCCCCTCGTGGTAGCTAAATCAACGGCGCTATCTGCTAAGAATGGCTTGTTGATCAAAAACAGGACAGCTTTTGAGAATTCCCGCAGGATCACTACCCTGGTATTCGATAAAACAGGTACCTTAACCATTGGCAAATTTGAAGTGGTGCGTTACCAGGCGCTTCGTACCGAATTTTCAGCCGAAACGATCCTCCAATTGGCTGCAGCTATTGAAAAAGGGTCGGAGCACCCGATTGCCACCGGTGTCCTTCAAAGGCAAACGAACTGCATCTTCCATTGTCCGGGGCGACCGATACACAGGCCATTACCGGTAAAGGCATTTCCGGGGTCGTGGACGGGAAAAAAGTCACGATTGCCAGCCCCCAGTATGTTAACGAAAAGCTGGTCAATAGTGCTTCTTTACAGGAAATTAAGCCAGGAGAAACTTTGGTATATGTCCTGATCAACGATCAGGTCGCGGGCTTTATAGCGCTGGCTGACCAGGTACGGCCCGAATCGGCCGAAGCAATAAAAACGCTACATCAAAATAAGATAAAAACCATTCTGCTGACCGGGGACAATAAGATAGTGGCGGAAGGAGTAGCCAAAGAGCTGGGCATGGATAGCTACCTGGCAGAAGTACTACCCCATCAAAAGCTGCAGAAAATTAAGGAACTACAAGACAAAGGAGAGTTCGTCGCCATGACGGGCGATGGGGTAAATGACGCTCCTGCTTTGGCCCAGGCGGATGTAGGGATCGCTGTAGGCAGCGGCAGCGATATAGCCGCGGAAACAGCTGGCATCGTATTGGTGAACAGCAATCCGAAAGATATCGTCAGCCTGATCCTGTTCGGGAAAGCGACGTATCGAAAAATGATCCAGAACCTGATCTGGGCGACAGGTTATAATGTGATTGCCTTACCCCTGGCAGCTGGCGTTCTGTATAAGCAGGGCATATTATTAAGCCCAGCCGCCGGCGCCGTATTTATGAGTGTAAGCACCGTGGTGGTGGCTATCAATGCAGGTCTATTGAAAGTCAGGCAATCCATTTAAATTCAATGATTATGAAAATACAGCTACTGTTGTTGATCCTTCTTTTCATCTTTACGGTCGCCTGCAAAAAGAATGCATCTCAGACAAGGCCGCAGATCAGTATTGAATCTATCAACACAACCATCACGCCCGGAGGCAGCCTGGATGCCCACCTAAAATTCACTGATAACAAAGGGGACTTGGGCCAGGGCGTATTTATTGCCATTCGTATCCGTTTGAATCAGCGTCCGCTGCCTATTGGCACAGGCGGCGTCGATACCTTGATCGCATCGATCCCTGATTTTCCTAATCAAAATCAGGGACAGTTTGAATTTACCCAGGGCTATACTTATTTAAACCAAAGTGACCAGGAAAATGATACGATTATTTTCAAGTTCGCAGTCATAGATAGGGCAGGGAATAAGAGCGACACAATTTCTTCCAATAAGATCATAGTACAATAGATTGCCTGAACAACCTTATCATGAATTGGGTTCCCTAGGTTTATTATACTGCTTCCGCCATCCATAACGGGTCAGGCCCCGGGGTTTATAGACGGACAAGGCGGTAGCCACGAGTAAGGCGATCAGTGCAGCAATGGAAACATCTACAAGTTTGACACCCGGCCCATCCAGGTCTGCCTTGGATATAGCCGCATTGGCGGCGGCGCGGGCCATATGATCAATGGCTTGTGTATGCAGCAACAAAAGAATAATGGAAACCAGATTGATCAGGAGCTTGGCCAGTATCCAATAGTGATCGAACATCCCCCATTTGGTACCCAATGACAGGAGAAGGCCGGTAAGCAAAGCAGCGAAAGCCAACGGAACGATGACCCACCAGGTGACTGGTTCCATAGCCAGGTAGGTTGCGCGGATGATCAGTGCATTTTTGCTCGTGACACCGGTGACGGCCAGCGATAGAAAGCCTGCGACAGCACCGAGCCAGCCGACCGAGAAAATAATATGAGCGAGAAGCGTCAGGTTGCGAAATGGAGCAGTCATGGTTACTAATGATGGTGAAGGCTATGACCGGTCAAGTGCAACACGATCATAACCAGTATAAGGATGATTAAGAGGATACCGGGCAATTTTACCCAACGAGGTGTCGGAGGACGATTTCTGGAATGCAAATCCTGCATAAATGGTTTTTATTCCCGCAAAGTTGGGCGCCAGTCTGCTATTCTGCTTGATAAATCCTCGGGAAAGACTTTGCAAAACTTGCGAATGTTATTGTGCAGGCTCGATGGGTATGTGAATTTCCCTGGTCAATTGCTGATAGGCCGTACAGGCCGGGTTTTCGACGAAGGTTTCAAAGCCTGTAGTGGCTGAGATCTTATATCCGCTTTCCGGCAGCCATCGGTAGTAAAAATAGTGGATCACTTCAGTGGTTTGCCAGAGATCACCCTGGACAATAAAACTGGCAAATATTCCACCTTTTATCTCTGTAACAGGGAACTTATCAGTAAAGGTATGTCCCTGGGTAACTGCAAGGCACGCCTTATAGATATTTCGCTGATGAGGGGTGATGATGCCGTAAAAAGCAGGCGTAGTAATCATCCCATCGCGGGCCCTGGCCGTCTTGGCTAGTTCCTGGAAGGCTCGGTGGATCTTCCGGGGATCATCAAAAGACACGATCTGGTAGCAGCCTTTGATGGGCTCCTTTTTGACGATGTGGATAGCAACGGGAGCATGCCGGGATGCCATATCGGATAAAGCAGGATGCCCCACTGTCATCGGGTTGCCGCCATGCAGGAGCTTCATCTTTCGGGAATGGGACAAGGCACGGAATTCCACCGGTGTACGTCCATAATGGGACCTGATCGCTCTTGAAAAAGCGGCCGGTGAAGAAAATCCAGTATCTGCTGCTATTTCCTGGATGGTTTTCTGAGGATGAATGATCAATTGAAGGAGGGCGATCTCCAGGCGTAGTTTCAGCATATATTGCTTCGGCGATTCGCCAATCACCTGTTTGAAAACTTTTTGCAAATGAAAGGGCGAATAATGAGCGATTGCTGACAAAGTTTGTAAGGAGATATCAGCATGGGAGTTGGCCACCATGTGGTCAATGACAAAGTCTATTCTTTTTTACGATCTACAGAAGTGTTGCTACCGGTCATGCTTTCTTGCTCAGAAGGATGAATGAGTTTATACTCTCTTAAATTTGATCTGCTTGTCTTGCTCCCATACGCAAAGTATCTTGCTGTCCGGCAAAACGATAGATTGTAGGAAACTGCCGGTACCAATGGTTATTTCATTTTTCGGATAGGGTCGCACCAATTTCAACGTATCTCCGGTCTCCATGGATATGACAGGCTTTGCGGTAACTCCGGCGATGCTGCAGGTTCGTCCCTTCCCCATATTAATTTCCCTTTCACCGGGTTTGCAGTAATATACAAAACCTTTTCGCTGCCACACAGTATGTATCCTGCCGGATGGATCGACAACAACTCCCCCTCCATCCATCGGGCAGCCGTTCAACTTCCAGGTATCCTCTCCCAATTTTTGTGTCTCGAAGGAATGACCTTTGTCTTTGGAGGTCAATAAATATAAGTCTCTGGAGCCTTGTAACCAGTTGCGAAACATAATGGCAATGGTGGATCCCTGCACGGCAATACTTGGCTTACAACATTCGCAAACATGTCCATCCGGAGACTGGTAAGCTAAAGTATTTCTTGACCAACGTGGCGCTTTGCCGGATAGGGCAGCAAAATATACCTGATTCTTATTACCAGTTCGGGTATCCAACCACACCGCATAAAAATTGTCCTTGTTATCCGCTGCTATGCTCATCAGGCCTTCAGGGCTCGATCCCGGTACGTCGTTAATCGTGCCTATGTCCTTCCACACGCGCGATGAATTAGAACGCCTGTAACAATGGATGTTTCCGGACCTATCCATAGCCGTAATAATAGAATAGTTCGCTGAACAGGCGATCTGAGGACCCCTGGCCATTCCTAAATGCATTTGAGGCACCTGGCCTATCAGAGCAGGCTTCGAAAAAGTGCCGCCGTTGTCACCCGAGGTGGACCAGTATATTTTATCTTCTTGCCCAAATACGAGGCTGATATTGCCTTTTGTATCTGCGCTGATCTGGGGTTGTTCGCCATCCCCGATGGTGTTAACGGGTGGCTTAAAAAAGGGACTTATGAAGAAACCGATGTATAGAATAGTTGAAGATATGAGGTTCATTTTTTTATATTTATCATAAACTGTTAATGTACGTTGTCACGCTCTTCTAAAGGAACAAAATAGAAAGTTTTGCAAAGTGTTAAACGGAGTAAGATGGTCTTCTGTAATGCATTTTAATTTTTGAAACCCAATGTTGAGTTCCTGGGTAAGCTCTTGTTCTGTATATTGATGAATGGGGAGTCCGCTGCATTTTTCAGGACCATTTTCGGAAAAGGTGCCAATGACGGCATAACCATCGGTATGGACGGTGGCACGGGCCACAGAGAGGTAGCGGTTGACCTGAGACCGTTCAGTAAGAAAATGGAAGGTTGCTCTGTCATGCCAAAGGTCGTAATCAACATCCGGCTGGAAGTTCGTAATATCCGAAACGAGCCATCTGATTGAGGAAGCTTTATCACCCAGGCGAAAGCGGACCCTCTTTAGAGCCTCTTCAGAGATATCCAGAACAGTAATGTCCCGAAAACCCTCCTCCAGCAGAAAGTCAACTAGATGGCTATCCCCACCGCCTATATCTATTATACGGGCGCTCCTGGACAATTGAAAAGCTTCTATAAAGTCCAGGGATGTTTTGGGAACAGTTTGTGTCCAGCTTAGCTGATCTGAAGCCTTGGTCCTGTAGATTGTTTCCCAATGAGTTTTGTCATCCATAACACAAAGATAGAAAACCCTTGCAAAGACTGAACTTCCAATTATTTAAGCATCTTGCTTAAATAAAGAATGTTTGTATTAGGGAGAAAGCTGACCCGGCGCAGATAAAGCGGGTCCGGGAACTGATGGCAGGGAAACGAGTGGCTTTGGGGAAATTGGCGGCTGCCCCGGCGTTGGCGGGCAATGAGGTGCGGTTGAAGATATTGCACCTCCTGGAAGAGGAGAAGGAGCTTTGCCCTTGTGACCTGAGCGATATGCTGGGGATGAGTATTCCGGCGATCTCGCAGCATTTGCGGAAGATGAAGGACGGGATATGGTGGAGTCGCGGAAGGTGGGGCAAACGATCCTTTATTCGGTGAGGACGGAGCAGATAAAGTTGTTGCGCCCCTTTTTCAAGATCATTGATCAAATGAATGCAAAACCGGAAATGGTATGAGTAAGGAGAATAGTAAAGTCTTACTGGGTTCGGGTCTTTTACTGGCGCTGGCGTCTTCGCTGTACTGTGTCGTGCCAGTGCTGGCAATATTGGGTGGTGTGAGTGGGGCGGCGTCCGCGTTTAGCTGGGCGGCCCCGCTGCGTCTTTACCTGTTGGGGGCGACAGCGCTGGTGCTGGGATTTGCGTTTTACAGGGCATACCGGTCATAGCCGAAGGACGATTGGACCTGTGAGGAAAGAGAAGTATATGGCAATCGATGGGTTTTCTTTTGGGGGTAGCCGTCGTTTCAGTTCTTCTGTCCACCTTTCCCTATTATCAAAGACCATGTCCGGGGGATGGGCTGCGCGGACTGTGAGAGGCTGGTGGATCATGCGCTATTGGCAACACCGGGCGTTCGGGAGGTGAATACGTCATTTGCAAAGGAAGAGGCGGTGGTGCGGTACGATAGCGCGCGTGTATCGGTGGGTGAACTGGGAACAGTTGTCGAAAGAGAGACAGATGTTGCTGAATAGATAGATTATCAATTATTCCATTCGGAATAAATTGGTAATCGAAGTATTGACCCTTATTCAGGTGGCCTGGGCATCTTTTCCCTGTCGGTGCTGTCAATTGATGCCGTACCGGATAATACTAATAACCAGCTACAGGTGATCACGCCGGGCACCCAACCTTGACGCACAGGAGGTAGAACGGTATGTGACAGCGCCCATCGACCTAGCGCTGGCGATATTTACTTGAAAGACCAGATGACGAACAAAACTACAAAGAATGCAACACCGTTGATATTTTTATTGACTTTAGTCTTGGTTATGTGCAATAACAAGCCTTATTTTGCATAATGAGGGCTTTTTCTCTAATAATGGCAGTTATCATTCTCATACAAAGCTGGATGCCTTGTAAAGATGATGTTTTTGCCATGAAGGGAGATAAAACGAAAACAGAGATTTCAAAGACCTCACGACATAATAGCCAGGACCATTCAGATACCTGCTCACCTTTTTGTCAGTGCGCTTGTTGTGCCGGGTTCTCTTTTAATCATATGTTCGGTTCTGTTTCCACTCTGGAAATAAAGGGAGACAGGCATTTTACTTCATACTCACCGGGAAATATTATTGAGATCTCTCTTCCTATCTGGCAACCGCCGCAATTGCTTTCTTAGTAGCATTTATTCCTTTGTACGCTTTATAAGCGCACCTTTCCCCTTTTTATTATAGCAATAAATTCGAGGTTATGGCTTCATCAAAGTCATCAACCCGTAAAAAGCCGGTTTACAGTAAAATAAAAGCCCCTGTAAAGCCAAGGTGGATGCGGATTGTCAAAAACATTTCATTAATCCTGCTGAGCATAGTAATGCTGATGGCCATTGCTGGAATTGTCATTACCTACTACAGGCTTGTTTCAAAATAGATTTAATCATGCTCAATAGAATCATAGCGTTCAGTATTCACAATAAACTTATCATTGGTTTTTTTACGTTGGCTCTCATCGGATGGGGTATTTGGAGTGCTAATCGTTTGCCCATTGATGCGGTACCCGATATTACTAACAACCAGGTCCAGGCACTCACGATTACCCCTACGCTTGCCTCACAGGAGGTAGAGCAGTTTGTGACCTATCCCATAGAGCAAAGTCTCGCTAACTTGCCAAACTTGCAGGAAATGCGCTCCATTTCCCGCTTTGGACTCTCCGTAATTACGGTAGTCTTTCACGATGATGTAAACATATATTTTGCACGCCAATTAATTTCTGAAAAATTAAAGGAGGCCGTTGATAGAATTCTCCAAAGGTGTGGGTACTCCGGAATTGGCCCCGGTTAGTACCGGACTAGGGAGGTTTACCAATATGTCATTCACCCTAAAAAGGGAGCTGAGAACAAGTATTCAGCTATGGATCTGCGAACCATGCAGGATTGGATTGTGGCAAGACAGTTATATGGAACCCCGGGAGTTGCAGAGGTAAGCAGTTTTGGAGGAATGCTCAAACAATACGAGGTCGCTGTTGATCCCGCAAGGCTTAAGGCTATGAACGTCACGATTCCTGAGATTTTCTCCGCATTGGAAAAAAATAATCAGAATACGGGCGGAGGCTATATCGATAAGAAACCGAATGCTTATTTTATAAGGGGGATTGGCTCTGGTAACTTCCTTGGATGAGATCAGCAAAATCTCAATAAAAAACAGCGTGAATGGAATTCCTGTTCTTATAAGGGATGTGGCCGAAATAAAGTTCGGAAACGCTGTTCGCTATGGCGCTTTGACCTATAATGGTCAGAAAGAGGCCGTCAGGGGCATTGTGATGATGCTTAAAGGTGCTAATAGCGCAGCTGTGGTCGAAAGGGTAAAGGCAAAAATGGAAACAATAAAGGCTGCATTGCCACCAGACATTGAGATTGAAGCGTTTATCGACCGAACAGGGCTTGTTAAAAGGGCCATAGGAACCGTGGAAAGCAACCTCGTGGAGGGTGCTCTGATCGTGATCTTTGTATTGATCGTCTTTCTGGGGAATTTTCGTGCTGGGTTGATCGTTGCTTCAGCAATACCCCTATCTCTTCTATTCGCATTGGGCTTAATGAATTTATTTGGAGTAAGTGCCAATCTTATGAGTTTGGGTGCCATTGATTTTGGACTGATCGTGGATGGCGCGGTCATCATTGTTGAAGCGACCTTACACCTATTGGCAGCTGGCAAAATACCAGGAGAAATTATCCAGTCAACAGATGGATGATGCGGTAGAAGGGAGCGCTAAAAAAATGATGAGTTCTGCTGCATTTGGCCAGGTTATCATTCTTATCGTATATCTGCCTATTCTTTCACTGGAAGGTATAGAAGGGAAAATGTTTGGTCCGATGGCCAAAACGGTCGCATTTGCTATTTTGGGTGCATTACTCTTATCGCTCACCTACATCCCAATGATGAGTGCGTTATTCCTCTCCAAAAAGGCAGTCCATAAAAAGAATTTTGCCGACAAAATGATGGAGTTTTTCCAGAAGAGATACGAACCCCTCCTTAAAGGCGCCATAAGAATACGATTTATTGTAGTTGGTGTAGCGGTAGTGTTATTAATAATTACAGGATATGTTTTTTCGAAAATGGGTGGAGAGTTCATCCCTCAGTTGGAAGAAGGAGATTATGCATTTGAATTTAAAATGCCGCCGGGTACATCGCTGTCACAAAGCATAGAAACAAGTATGCAGGCATCAAGAATAATCAAAGAATTTCCCGAGGTAAAAGCAGTGGTGGGTAAAACAGGAACAGGTGAAATACCTTCTGATCCGATGCCTCCGGAAGCCACTTGACCTTATGATAGTTTTAAAAGATAAAAAAGAATGGACTAGTACTAAGGATTATAAAGAACTTTCCGAATTGATGGCACAGAAACTTTCGGTTATCCCGGGCGTTTTTGTTGAACAAAGCCAGCCTATTCAAATGCGGTTTAATGAACTAATGACAGGTGTAAAGCAGGATGTAGCAGTTAAAATATTTGGCGAAAATATCGACACATTGGCACACCTTGCCGAGAAGGTGGCCAATGTAATACGAAAAGTAGAAGGGGCAGGATCGCCCCAGGTGGAACGCACAACGGGGCTGCCGCAAATTACCATAGTCTACGATAGAGCTAAATTAGCCAATTACGGATTAAACATAGAAGATGTAAATCGTACGATAAGCACCGCTTTCGCCGGAGAAACTGCTGGAGTGGTATATGAAAATGAAAGGCGGTTTGACTTAGTGGTACGGCTCGACAGTGCCAGAAGAAGCTCCATAGACGATGTAGGGAATTTGTTTATTGCTGCGGCCAATGGCACCCAGATCCCTCTATCGCAGGTGGCTACTGTCTCTCTTAAGGACGGCCCTGCACAAATAACAAGGGAAAGCGGGAAAAGAAGAATAGTGATAGGCTTTAATATTGAAGGGAAGGATGTACAAACAGTCGTAAAAGATATTCAGACCAGGGCTGGGTAAAGAAAACTTTTTACCCCAAGGGTATTACTACACCTATGGTGGAACATTCGAGAACCTCGAAAAAGCATCAGCCAGGTTAAAGGTAGTTGTACCTCTTGCCTTGTTGCTGATCTTCTTTATGTTGTATATCACTTTTAGCTCGTTTAAAGATGCCGCCCTTATTTTTACAGCCATCCCGATGAGTGCTATAGGAGGCGTGTTTGCGTTGCTAATACGCGGCATGCCATTTAGCATTTCTGCAGGCGTTGGATTTATCGCTTTGTTTGGGGTTGCTGTCTTAAATGGGATCGTATTAATAAGCACTTTTAATGCCCTTAAGAATGAGGGCATTAACGATGTGATCAGAAGAGTTATGGAAGGGACCAATATCAGGTTGCGGCCCGTGCTCATGACGGCTACGGTTGCTGCATTGGGTTTCCTCCAATGGCGTTTTCGACGGGTGCGGGTGGAGAGGTGCAAAAGCCATTGGCAACGGTAGTTATAGGGGGATTAATAACGGCTACCTTTCTAACGCTTGTAGTAGTGCCTTGCCTGTATATTGTCTTTTCAGGAGGAAAGAAGATATTTAGTAATAGGGCCGCAAAAGCCGCTGCATTGGTTATAATCATATTTGGCTCTACTTATTCATCGTATGCGCAAACAGTACCTGTAAGTACCAGGATTTCTTTCAATGATCTGTTCGATATGAGCCTTCAAAGGAATTTACAGCTTAAGGCAAGTGATCTCCTGATTGATCGGAGCCGGGCTTTAAGTAAAACAGGCTATGCCATCCCCAATACGGGTGTTTTTGTCGAAAACGAGGACTTAACGTCAGATGATAAAAAGGGAATATTGAAAATTGGTTTATCTCAGACGCTGGATTGGCCAGGGCTGTATAGGGCAAGGAGAAACCTTTTCCTTGAACAAGCCAAATCCGTCGAGATTTCCAGGGCGATCAAAGCAAAAGAAATAAAACGGGACGTACAAAGTATTTACTATACTTTATGGTATTTCGAAAGCAAGCAACAGTTATGGAAACGGTTGGATAGCCTATATTCATCACTTAGTAAGGCGGCCGTTTTGCGCGTCCGTACAGGAGAAAGTGCGGGCCTGGATAGTATTGCCGCACTGGCTAAATCCAGGGAAACGTATGTGCAATTAAAAATATTGGCCAGGGGATATACAGTCGCAGCAGGAATACCTTAAAAAATACCTCAATACCGATACGGCATTTCTGGCAAATAATAGTTTGCTCACGAAAGTGCCAGATAGTTTTATAGATTCAACATTTCAGGATCATCCCCTTTTACAATTACAACAGCAGAATACGGCTATCGCCGGGGCGGAGTTGAATGTAACAAAACAAGGCCGTAAGCCGAATTTTGAGGGACGATTTTTTTCACAACGACTTTATGGAGTTTCTCCGTATTATTCGGGATTTTCTGTCTCAGTCGGGATTCCAATCTTTGGCAGAGGTAGCTATCGGAACTCCTACAGGGCAGGTCAAATAGAACAGCAGTATCAACAGAAAGTATTTGAGTATCAGAAGTTGTCTCTTAGCGCCGACTACAAGCAGGCATACCAACAATTGCAAAAAAATAATGACTTGTTGGAGTATTATCAAAGCACGGGCCTTCTACAGGCAGAAACCATCATCAAGGCGGCTAATCTTTCGTACAGGGCTGGTGAAATAAGTTTTGCGGAGTTGTCTCAATTCCTGACACAGGCCATAGATATCCAGCGGAATTATTTGGATGTACTCAATGAGTATAATCAGTCGGCAATACAACTCAACTATTATTTAAACAGGTAAATAACCAACAGGAATGAAAACATTATTAATGATACTTACAGTGATTGTTCTTTTTGCAGCTTGTAAAAATGACAAAACTGAAAAGAAAGAAGAAGGATCAAAAAAGGAAGAGACCAAGACCGACAAACCTGAAAGTGATATCGTAGAAATTAATGCGGCACAAATGAAAGCTGTAGGCATTGAAACAGATACGCTGAAATTAAAGGACCTTACGGCAACGGTAAAAGCAAACGGCATACTTACTGTACCTAATCAAAATAAAGCGTTGGTAACATCAGTTACCAATGGCGTAATAAAGACATTACTGGTACAGCCCGGCAAAGTTGTTAATAAAGGGCAGGTTATCGCCACTATTATCAACCCCGATGTGGCACAAATCCAAAGAGAGCTGCAAACCACGATCGCTCAGATCAATCTTGCCGAGATCGAACAAACCCGCCAGAAGGAGTTAACAGAAGGTAATGCCGCTCCTTTGAAGAACCTTCAACGGGTAAATACTGAATTACAAACATTGAGAGCCACCCGAAATGCACTGCAACAACAGTTAACTACAATGGGTATTTCTCTGCAAAACGTGAATAACGGCTTGGTAACTACTACGTTGAACGTTCTTGCTCCAATTAGTGGAACGATCAGCGATGTTATGGCACAGATCGGTTCAAATGTCGATGCATCAACCCCTATAGCCCGTATAGTGAATAATTCACAGTTGCACCTGGACGTCTTTGTATATGAAAAGGATCTGCCAAAGATTAGAAATAAGCAAATAATTCATTTTACGCTTACGAATATGCAGGATAAAGAGTATGACGCGGAAGTCTATTCGATCGGTGCTGCATTTGCAAATGACACTAAGACGATTCCCGTGCATGCCGTAGTAAAGGGAGGGAAAAATGGTTTGATTGACGGTATGAATATTACAGCTATTATCAGTACAAGCACTGTAGCTGTCCCTGCAATTCCGACCGATGCAATTGTGACCAATGCCGGTCAGGATTATATTTTTATCGAAGCAGAACCAATTCCCGATACGGTAAAGTCGGGGAAAAAAGATAAAATAGAACACTTCAAAAGAATTCCAGTTTCCAGGGGGAGTTTCAGATGTCGGATTTACACAAGTGATACTGGTAAAAAGTATGAGTCCTGGGACAAAAATTGTCACCAAGGGTGCTTTCTTTGTTTCAGCAAAAATGTCGAATAAAGGCGAGGAAGAATAACTGTTCAAAACAAAATTATGAATTCATTATTTGAGAAAATAATACTTTTTCATTGATTCCTGTTTTTACGATGTTGGCAGGTAGTGTCATTGCTATTTTAAAAACGCCGAATGGAAATATTAGAAGCCTCATCCTGCATTTTGCCGCTGGAGTTGTTTTTTCTGTTGTTGCCGTCGAGATACTTCCTGATGTAATTAAAGAACATAAGCCTTTACAGGTGCTCATTGGGTTTTGTCTGGGATTTATTTTGATGATAGGAATAAGAAGATTTTCGGAGTCTAAAAAAACTGCAACTTCCGGTCAATATAATTTACCGATTGGTCTTTTAGTAGCGATTGGCATAGATATTTGTATTGACGGTGTTTTGCTGGGCATAGGCTTTGCAGCGGGAAATAAAGAAGGTGTGTTATTGGCCATTGCCCTTTCCATAGAATTGCTTTCATTGGGTATGGCAACGGCCACAGAGTTAAGAAATCAGAATACTTCAAAAAGGCGCACGATGATATTAGTTGGCGGCCTAGCGTTAGTCTTTTTTATAAGCGCTGTAGTTGGCGCGACTTTATTGCACAAAACTTCAGATAGTTCAATGGAAGTAATTTTATCATTCGGCCTATCTGCGCTACTTTTTTTGGTGACGGAAGAATTGCTAACGGAGGCGCACGAAGAGAAAGAAACTGTGTGGCATACCAGCGTATTTTTTGGAGGCTTTTTGCTCTTTCTAATTTTGGGAATGATTAATTTTTAAAATGATGTATATGGACGGATTGAAGTTTCAAAAATGGCGAGAAGAGTTTACGACAATGGCGAAAAAAGTGCAAGGTGAAAATAAGGCGGTTTTTTTGGATAGAAATATTGATGAATTTTATGAGCTTACGGTTGATGAGGCGGGCGAGACACTTTGTTTGGAGTTTAATAAAAGGGAAACACTGCCGGAAGAAATTCAGGATAACTTGAAGAATATTTTAATAACGACAAGACCGGAAGATTCAGTATAAGTCTATTTCATTTATTTATAAATCTGTAATTTAATTAGCCACTCTAAATTAAACGCGTATGGGATTCCATCAATATCATGAACCGCCCGAGGAACTTTCCGATGAAGCCAGGACATTTGCCCGTATGATCACTGCCCTGACAGAGGAAGCTGAAGCAATTGGATGGTATGAGCAACGCATATCTGTTGAAAAGGATGCAGATGCTAAGTCAATTATGGAAGACGCGCAGCAGGAGGAGTTTAAGCATTTTGGAATGGATCTTGAATTTTTACTTCGAAAAAACCTAAGTGGCGTATTATCTTAAAATCGATTCTATTTACGAAAGGAGATATTGTAAAATTGGCTAAAAAGGGTGAAGAGAACGCTGAGTAGTGCCTTCTAAATATTAACAAAAATAAAAGTTTAAATAATGTATTTTTATATTCATCAAATTAAACAAAATGAAAATGAACAATACCTATTGCTGGAAATGCCTCATCATTCTCGCATCACTTATGGGAATGGTTCAGGTATTTACCTCATAAACAGGTTTAAATACCCTTTCAAAAAAGTTGCAGATAGTAGTTCTGCAACTTTTTTTATTAATTAATCACAGACACAAGTCAATGTACAGCATTATAACAGGTACGATAATATTAAGTATTATACATGCCCTTATACCTAATCATTGGTTACCTCTTGTTGCCATTGCCAGGACAGAGAGATGGTCAAAGTCTGAGCTTTTCTTAATATCCTCCGTTACCGCGACAGCGCATGTAATGGGAACGGTAATACTGGGGACAATACTAGGTATTATAGGCAGCACTTTGGCGCATAAATATGAGGATTATATTCATATCATTGCTCCTGTATTGATGATTGCATTTGGGTTAGTATACTTTTCCATACACAGGTCTTATCACGCTGATCCGGTTGATGACAACGTGAAGGTTTATAGAAAATCAAGAAAAAAGGTGATACTATTTTTTGTCCTTATGATGTTTTTATCTCCCTGCCCGGAAGTTCAGAGCCTTTTTTAGCTATTGGTGCTTTTGGTACAGAGGCTATTCTGCTGCTTGGATTGATCTATGCCATTATCAGTGTGACTGGTATCATGTCATTTGTGATGTTGGCTTTTCGAGGATCTAGTCTCATTAATTCAGCTTTTATGGAGCATCACGAAAAGAGAATCACGGGCATAGTATTAATTGTCGTTGGAATTGTGACATTTTTTATCCATTAAATTTCATTTATTATGAATAACGGCGAAGAGAAAATAAACAAGATTTCGCATAATAATTCTCTTGACGATCTTGAAAAAGATTCTAAGGATAAGTTGGATAACGACGACGACGGGCATGACCACCATCTTGAAGAGGAGGGTGGAGAGGAAGATCATGATCATAATACCGATGAAAATAAGCCTGGATGGAAAACCCATTTGGATTTATTATTTGCCTTTGTGATTTTGGCAGCCATGTTAACTTTGCGATATGGTTTTAAGATCGTTCCTGTGAAATGGGCGGATTTTGCCATACATTTTGTGGCATTTATATTGGCAGGCTGGAGAGTAATACGACTTGCATTTAGAAAAGCCAAAAGAGCTGATTTTTTCAACGAGTTCGTTCTAATGACAGTGGCTACGTTGGGTGCATTCTATATAGGTTCATATAGCGAAGGTGTAGCGGTTATGGTATTTTTATTGTATTGGGGAGTGGTTCCAAGATGCAGCTATAGATAAAACGAAGAAAAGTATCAAAGCTCTGCTGGACGTACGACCCGACCAGGTTACCCTATTGAAAGACAATAAAACGCGGGTTGTGCAGCCGGGTGAGGTTAAAATCGGCGATACTATACAGGTTAAAGCAGGGGAAAAGGTGGCATTGGACAGCGAACTGATCTCTGAAAAAGGCTCCTTTAATACTGCCGCTCTCACTGGGGAAAGCAAGCCTGATAGCAAATATAAGGGTGATCCTGTCCTGGCGGGTATGATCAATCTTAATACTGTGGTGGAACTTAAGGTTAGTGCTTTATTTAAGGACAGTAAACTTAGTAAGATCCTGGACATGGTGCAGGATGCTACCGCGCGGAAGTCACAGACGCAACTGTTTATTTCACGGTTTGCCAGGGTCTACACACCCATTGTCTTTTTTCTGGCCCTGGCCGTCTGCCTGCTGCCGTACTTTTTTGTGGAGTATTATGTTTTTGCCACCTGGTTTTACAGGGCCCTGGTGTTCCTGGTGATCGACTGCCCTTGTGCGCTGGTGGTATCCATTCCTTTGGGATATTTCGGGGGTATCGGGCTGGCATCCAGAAATGGCATCTTGTTCAAGGGCGGCAATTTTATGGATGTGATGACCAAGATAGATACCGTGGTGATGGATAAGACCGGTACGCTGACCAAGGGGGTTTTTAAGGTACAGGAGGTAGTGGCGGAAGGCATGGAGAAACAGGCGCTGGTCCGGCTGGCCGCTGGTATAGAGAAGAATTCCACCCATCCCGTGGCAAAGGCTGTCGTTGCCTATGCAGGAGATAAATCAGCAGAAGTAAAAGCGGAAAAGGTAGAAGAGGTGTCAGGACATGGGATGAAAGGGATCATCGAAGGAAAGGAAGTGCTGGCGGGCAATGTCCGGCTTTTGCAGAAATACGGAATAGCTTTTCCGGAAAAGGTTGGACAGATAGTCGATACTGTGGTAGTCATAGCGGTAAACGGTCAGTATGCGGGTTATATTACGATTGCGGACGAGGTGAAGGAGGACGCTATGAGCGCGATACAGGCGATGCACGGGTTAGGTTTGAGGACAGTAATGCTTTCCGGCGATAAACAGGCTGTGGTGGATGAGATAGCAAAAAAGCTGGGATTGGATGAAGCCTATGGTGACCTGCTGCCGGACGGAAAGGTAGAGAAGGTACAGGCATTGAAGGACGCCGGCAGACGGATCGCATTTGCCGGCGACGGGGTGAATGATGCACCCGTAGTAGCTCTGGCGGATGCCGGAATTGCGATGGGAGGGTTGGGCAGCGATGCCACCATCGAGACGGCCGACATTGTCATCCAGAACGATCAGCCGTCCAGGATCGTATCGGCCATCAAAGCTGGAAAGATCACCCGTGGTATTGTCTGGCAGAATATCAGTATGGCTATGGTCGTTAAGGTCTTTGTCCTGATTCTTGGAGCCGGGGGGATAGCAACGCTTTGGGAGGCGGTCATTGCGGACGTGGGGGTTGCTTTGCTGGCGATTTTGAATGCGGTGAGGATTCAAAGGATGAAATTATAAGACGAGCCCTATATTGTGGATAGTCAATGGAAGTTGAAGTATTTAGCAGATATTTGTATTTAAGTATTTGCTTAAATAATAATTTTACCTACCTTTACTATATGGAGAATAATACTTGTATTAGGTTATTTGCAGACCAGGAACAAATAAAGAATTGCAAGAACAATCTGAAAGCGGCGCAAAAGTCATTCAGCCAGCTATCCGGTATTTTAGCTTTAGCGGGTAATGAAGTAAGGCTGAAGATTATTTACTTGCTGGAAGAAGAAAAGGAACTATGTCCCTGCGACCTTGCTGATATTTTGGGCATGAGCATCCCGGCCGTATCACAACATTTAAGGAAATTAAAGGACGGGAATATTGTAAAGACAAGGAAAGAAGGGCAAACAATTTATTATTCACTTACACAGGAAAACTTGAAGATCTTAAAGCCTTTCTTCAAACATATTGATCAAAATACTCAAAAACTGGAAACAATATGATAAGCATTAAATCTCCCGGTACGTTTACAGGTGCAGGGGTCTTATCCGCTATAGCAGCTTCCCTTTGTTGTATAACACCGGTTATTGCATTGCTTGCTGGTAGTAGCAGCATAGCCGCATCCCTTTCCTCGGATAGAGCCTGCAAGACCTTATTTAATAGGGGTATCAATCTTTGTATTGGCAGTTGCGTGGTATCTTAAACTAAAACCAGTTAAAACAAATGAAATGGACTGTAATTGCGATACAATAAAGAAGGCTTCATTCTTTCAGTCAAAAGCGTTTCTAGGTATAGTGACAGTATTTGCCATTCTAATGATGACTTTTCCACTGTATGCAAAAACATTCTATCCGAAGCCTAAAGTACAGGCAACAACGGCTCCAATGATTGACAACAGGCAACAGGTAAAGTTTATAATACAAGGCATGAGTTGTGCAGGTTGTGAATTAGAAGTAAATAATGAATTATCCAAAGTAAATGGGGTATTTGCTTATAAAACTTCCTATACAAGTAAAAGTAGTCTGGTCACTTTTGATTTATCAAAAGTTGACGTAAAAACGATTGAAGCAGCTATTAGTAAAACCGGTTATACAGTAAAAAGTTATGATTTTATGAACGCGTCCAATACAGCAGTTTCATTTTATGAAGCTCCTTTAGTTTGCCATGCTGCGCCATCTATAGGCTGCGGCAGTAAAGCAAAATTTATGTTAATTGATTTGGAAAAGCATAGTAATGCAGTAGAAGGGGCATGGCTAAATAAAAAGGGAACAATCGTAGCCATAAGATGGAATGCCAATGCGGATGAACAAAAGAAAAACTGAAATTATTGACGCCGTTAGCAAAAATCACAATATTAAGCTAGCTGGATTGACCTTAACAGAAGCAGCCGAATACGCTAAATCCTTTCCCAATACCGATGAATGGTTTAAAGGCAAAGAAGTTGATCTACTCAGTAAAGAAGAAGCCGGTATCATTGCACATAATACCATCATAGAATACAAGAAAAAGGTCTTATTAAACCATCGTATGAAAAACAGTTTCAAGGAGATATTGAAAAGATATACGAAAATTTGTTCCTTTCAATCTCCTCTTACAATGACTTAAATACTGAAACATATTACAAGGTGGAAGGCCAAATCCAGGCAAGTGGCGAAAAGTACGTAGGTAAAGGGAAAATGCCCCGCGTAGAGCTTTGTATAGCATCTGAAGAAAAATGTGATAAAGATAAATCCTGTTCAAAAGAAGACGGCAAGTCATGCTGCGATAAAAACTAATAAAATGGAAAAATCAATAACGCTACTGTCGACAATCACTTGCCCCAATTGTGGGTTCCAGAAGGAGGAAACAATGCCTGTAGACGCTTGCCAATACTTCTATAAGTGTACAAATTGCGACTTAATATTAAAGCCAAAGCAGGGTGATTGTTGCGTATTTTGCAGCTACGGCACCGTGTCCTGCCCGCCAATTCAAACGAATCAATCTTGTTGCGCATGAAAATGAAGAAAACAATTCCCGCTCTGCCTGTCCAGGATATAAAACAATCAATCGACTTTTATACAACTAAACTAGGCTTTACAGTTCGTCATTATGACGAAGGATTTTGCATAGTAGTTCGTGATGAAGTGGAAATACACCTATGGAAGTCCGGAGATGAAAGCTGGAAAGCAAAAGGAGCATCTCTGGCATCAAATCCTATTTGTAGTGGTGCAGAAAGTTTCCTGGCAGGCACAGCAAGTTGCCGTATCGAAGTACAGGGAGTAGATGAATTGTTTGAGGAATATAAAAAGCAAGGCGCTATCTATAAACCCGATACGGTAGTCGAAAATCAACCCTGGGGCGATAGGGAATTTCCCGCACTAGACCATCACCGGAATTTACTTACATTTTTTGAAGTGATTGTATAAAGTAGATCATAGAATTTTTACCAAACGGATCGTCCAGGAAATTCGCATAGCCTAGAAAGTTATCTTTTCGATAGGAAGAACTCACCCGTTCGCTTCATCCACGGCACTTACGCGCTCAAAGAAAAACCCGACAAAATATACATTCTGTCTGCCTTACATGGCCTACTCGACCCAGAAGCAGATATTATCCGCTGTCACAGACCTCCGTCGCGATAACTCCCTTATTCTGGCCGGAAAAGACTACATAACGCCACTGCCAGTCAATCTACTTCACTTACGAAATCCCTTGAAAGGTCTCAATCGCTGCAAGCGGCTCGGCTTTCTTTCCCAATCTACGTCTGGAAAATCTGAGTGAGAAATTTGTACAATACATTTTCCAGGCATTCAACATATACACTCTCCATCTTTTTTCCTCCATTCTATCCCTCCTCACTCTCTTTCCTACAACAACTGTAAGCTACACTCTAGCATTCTCACAGAGCCTACTGGCTAACGAGCTAAGAAAAGGTTAAACCGATCATCACGAACGGCGAAAAAGCGCCACAAAAATACACCCCACCCCCTTCCCCCTCTTCCTAAAACGGTTTGGTGCGTGCGTTGGGCTTCGCGCCCTGCTTGGGCTTTTGTGCTCGTTTTGGGCTTTGTGCGCCACAGCATTGAGGAAGGGGGAAGGGGCCCCCGGGGTGTGTGGCGCTTTTGTTTTTCGCCGTTCGTAATGATGACGGCGATAATTATTATTAAAAAAATTATATAATATGAAGATCGAAAGCCCCATGTTCTTCAAAGCAAGAAAGGATAAAAATTTATCCGCATTTCTAGTTATAAGGCGAATTGAGAAGGATCCCGGCACTGAGCCAAGAACCTACATCCGGCTTTGTATTGACCAGCGATCGAAATACACCGATGACCGCAGCAGTATATTTTTAGAGACTAATACGATGATCCACCTGGCTAACTATTCTGTCAGAAGTGCCGACGGCGCCCAGCACCCTATTAATAGCATATGCTTCTATGAATCCGTCTATGGTTATGACAACCATATAAGAACATTTTTATACGCCATCAAAAAGGAATCAGACGTTAGCTTCAAAGTGCTTGCCTTTAATAACTCCGATTTCGACCGTGATAATAACCTCGTTTCTCACCAGCTTCTATGGTGTCATAGGCAATAAGCACTACCTGCTTTCCCATTACAAGGGGTTCGATAACCTGGCTAGTCCAATAAGATAACTCTACCTACTTATTGCGTTTGACAAAATCAGCACTCTAATCATTGCTGCGGGCGACCTATGCCCCTAAGCGATCCGCGTGCATTTTTTATTAAAATCTCTTTTATATGATATACTTCAAACACTGTACAACCTTGGATGAGGTCAAATCGACCTATCGTGATCTGGCCATGAAAAACCACCCGGACCGCGGCGGTAATACCGAAACGATGCAGGCCATCAACCGGGAATATGCCTACGCCTGCGCCTATATCCTCAAGGCTGCTAACATGGAAAAAGAAAAGGTCGAGGAAGAAATGAACCTTTCCCAAAGGTATCGGGAAGTAATCGAAAAGATCATCCATCTGCCGGGTATTGATATAGAGCTCTGCGGTCACTGGATATGGGTTTCTGGTGATACTCGGCCTGTTAAAGAAGCTCTCAAGGCGGCGGGTCTCCAATTCGCTTCGAAAAAGATTAAATGGTACTACAGGCCGGAAGAATTTAGTGTTACTCGCGGCGGTAACAAGACCATGGAAGAAATTCGAGAAAAGTATGGTTCGCAGAACATCCGGAAAAGTCGCAACCGGGCATTGGAAGATTGATCTTTCTTGTCGCACATCTTTCACCACACCTCTTTAAGTATTCGTCATCGGAGGCTCTTCCATAACTGCACAGGGCCTCGCATAAATTTTGTTTACTATGGCCATTAGTTTAGATCATTTACGAGATTTAGCCAGACAAGCCTATTATGGTACCTCATCCTCTCCAGAGCGTATGGGCGAGTCTACCATCAACCAATTCACTGCAGAGCTAAATGATGACCTTCTGCTAATTCAAAAAGCAGCACCGCCAGATTTGCCTGCTGATCAACTCGATGCTATTATTGTCAGGTATATCCATAAGTATACGTCGCTCTTAAGGGCCTGGCTATCTAGCCATTCGAATGTTGTCAGTTGGTTTATCGCTGGTCCATCCAATTTTCCGGCCGCCAGGATGCAGAAACGATCGAACTGGGCGGACAATCATTATAACAATTTTAGATCTTGGCGTAGTAAAGCTTTAAAGGCCATTATTAAAGGACTAAAGCCCAAAACCTGTGAACTGGACCGTGTCCGGCTCAATCTTCAGCAGCGGATGCGTTACCAGCGGATCATGGTCGCAGCCAACAAACTGATCCGAAAAAACGACGACCACCTCAATGAACAATTGGAGGAACTGGGTTTTGCAAAGACACAGATAATTCAACTCTTGACGCCAGATTGGTCAAAACGAACTGGATTCAAGCCCTATCAGCTAAGTAATAACAATGCCCAAATCCGGAGGCTCAGTGGTCGTCTAAAGGAACTGGAGGAAAAGCAGTTGAAGGCTGACACCCTACGAAACATTACCGAAGAGATCAACGGACGGCAATTGGTTCTGAACTATGAGCTCGACCGCATTCAGATCATCTTCCCTGCTAAACCACCCGCCGATATCTGCAAGGCGCTACGGCGTGAAGGCTTTGTGTGGTCACCTTCGAACAAAGCGTGGCAAAGGAAGCTCACACCCCAGGCTATCCATATTGCTCGTGAGTTCCTTCAGCAACATTAATCAATCAATGTGGCTAATCGCATTTTTTAATCAATCATAAAACACAACTTGTATGGCAAAAAAGAAAAAGAACACGGAATCTTTGCCCGAAGCGTCACCATCTGAAACCGCGGTTCCTCATTCGTTAGATCAACTCCTGGCTATTATGCTACCAAAGATGCCAGAATCGCAGCTGGTGTCACTCGACCTCATCGACCTTGATCCAAAAACCGCAAACATTTCAAGGAACGGGGTTTAGCAGAACTTGCGGAGAACATTAAGCTCAATGGTGTGCTGCAGGACGTTCTCTTACAGCCTAAGCCGGACGGCCGGTTTAAAATGATTGCCGGAGAACGTCGCTATCGCGCTTCTTCAATGGCGCAGTTGAAAGATATACCTGCTAAGATCTGCGATGTGCCGGACGCCGAGGCACGACGACTTCGATTTGCGGAAAATGCTTTCCGGGAGAATCTTCACCCTATGGAGGAGGCAGAGCTTGTGTCTGAAATGCTCGTTGACTATGGTACTGTAGAGGAAGTCGCCGCGAGGATCGGAAAAGCAAAAGGATATGTTTACGGTAGAATGCGCCTTAACGATCTGATCGATCCCATACAGGAAATGTTCTTGGAAGACCTCTTTACCATTCAGCAGGCACTTGATATTGCTATCTTGTCTGCCGAATCCCAGCAGGACTTTTTTAATGAGTACTGTTGCAATTGGAAGGAAGATGAAGACTTTACTTTGTACCATCTGGAAGATACGCTCGATCAATACAGATACAGTCTGGAAAATGCCCCCTTTGACACCACTGATCCGGCGCTGCTTGAAGGAGTGGTGGCCTGTATCGCTTGTCCGCATAACTCTGCCGTTGTCCTGAGTTTTTTCCCGGAATCTGAGCCTAACAGCACTTGCTTAAAAACCGAATGCTTTAACCGTAAATGCAACGCGAACTTCATTTTAAAGCTTCGCACTGCCTTTGAGGAGACAAAACCCCAGGCATTGGTATTTTACGGCCAACCGTCGCGGGTAATGGAGCTCCGGTTAGAGGGTTTACCGGATGCTGCAAAGCTACCCCGTTTCAGCTATTACTCCGTAAAGACCTGTGCAGAACCCGTAAAGCCTGTTGTCACGGATTTTCCGAAATTCTGGGAAGGACAAACAGAGCCCGGCACCGATGAAGAAGCTTATGCGGCGGCTTTAGAGACCTATGAAGCAAAAATGGCAGCCTATCAGTCGGATGTGCTTGAAGGGAAAATACTCACCGGCCTTTTAGTACGGGAAAGCGAAATTACTCCTATCATCTTTTATAAAGAAGTCCCTGCTGCTCAGCCGGTATATAGCAGATCACTTCCAATCGCCGCTATCGTTACCAATAAAGCCATGGTCGAGGCGGTAAAAGATGAGCTTGGCGAGTGCTGAAATGATCGATAACCATGAAGAGACTTGCAAACGGCGCGAATCGCGTAACCAGGGAACTCGACCGGGAGAAGGTCTTTGCCAAAATTCACGACTTGTTTAAACAGATGATGAAGACCGGCAAAGATGCTAAGCTCGCCGGTCCGGCAGATGTGGCCACAGCGCACTTTTTCGTCTACTCCGCACTTTATGGGGAACAGCAGAATACGGTACTAAGGAAACTATTTCCGAAGAAAAAGGTCAACGAACTTAAATTCAACGCTATCTACGAAAAGTTCGCCACCATGGATCCCGAACTTGTCGCTTGGATGGTGCGCCAGGCTATCTTACGCCACAATATGGCGGCGAATCCTAAAGATCTTGCCTCCCAATTCTTGTATCAGGTCGCAGCTGGGGCTGGTATCGACGTAACCAGTATTGAAAAGGGCCAGGCAACCATTGCCAAGAAGCGGCAAAAGAACCTTAAAAAGAAGCTGAGCGGTCTTCATAGTCTAAAGAACAGGCTCGCAGCTTAATCCTTCAATTTCCGATAATCACCGGCACAGGTTCCTTTTTTACACTTTGTCTCTCCCCCGAAGGAAATGAAGCCGGCAGGCTGTACCCATTAACTACAAGGGCTTGTCCGGAAGGGCAGGCCCTTCTATTATCTAAAAATTCAAATCATTTAACAATATGTTACCCACACTTCGCATAGCTGCAGATGTAGCATTGCCCGACAACGACCAATGGCAGTTCCGGTTCGAGGTAAAAGCGAAACCTCCAACCGCGTTTATATCATCTCCCAAAACAAAAGTCACCGGTTTTGGGCTTGCAGCTGCCCCGGTTGGATAAGACACCGCAAATGTAAACACCTTATCGCCCTTGACCTGCCTTGTGATGAGCAACCCATGGAAGTAAACATTCAAAAAGCCTGACTATGCCAAAAAAGAGAGGTTTCCTGGATGGGTATAAAACCTACGATGCGTCCCATGGATTCGGGAGTGCAGACGAGTGGCGAAAGGCGTTCCATCAACGCATGTCCAAAGAAGAAGCCGCAGCGATCCTTGAGCGCCACAACGAGACGGCACACGAGGTTTTAGGCGTAAACCTAAATGCCACTGAAGCGGAAATAAGATCGGCCTTCAGACGGTTGATCCAGCAGTGGCATCCGGACAAGAACCCTGATCGCCAGGAAGAGGCCCTGCAAATGAGCTTAAAAATCATCGCAGCCTACGAGTCCCTGAAATAGGAGACTTGATCACCAATAATTAATAATGAAAAAAATAATTATATGAAACCAGTCGAGCCAATTGCGCGGAACGAAGCGATGCTTTACCACCCCGACACTCTATTTCGGTATGACGTACCTGTCCAGTGGATTATGACCGGCACCGTTCCCATTATTGCGGAGACAGTAGACGAGGCCTTGGCAGCCGCCATGAAATCCACGCTGCCCCGAGGATATTATCTGAGCGATTCCTTCAGCGTGACCAACCTGGTTATCCATACAGAAGTTGTAAAAGACAGAAATGGCCATCCCATCCATTTAAAGGCAGAGGTGCATGTGCCTGACCCTATTTACTCCGACCTTCACCAGCACGCTTTCGATGGCCAGGTTACAGGCACCCATTACCAATATGTCACGGTCGCTGATCAGGAGGGAAATGCCTTCGATATCGAACCGGAACGCCTGGAAGTCTCAGTTGACTAACCCTGTACTCATTTCTATTAGGGCTTAGGCGGCTTTCACCCTTAAATAATATGGCATGCCCAATTTATCAGAGATAGCCTTGGGGTATAAATCCCGGGACTGTCCGTAGTGCCAGTATTGGCAACAAAAAGACCACCGGGTTACTGGCGAAAATATCAGCAATTTTTGATGTCCGACCGCAAAATCATCCATGTATTCGATCAACCAGAAACATATGGCATTGCTGTCGTCTGCGGGAAGATAAGCGGAGATTTTGAGGGCCTGGATGCTGATTGTAAATATGACCTTTCCGGAACTTTAATGAACCGCTTTTGTGCAGCCATTAGGGCGGGTGATTCGGGTCTGCTCCGGCGCCTGGTGATAGCCTCTACCAGGAATGGCGGGTATCACATTTATTACAGATGTCCGGATGTAGGTCGAAACCTGATCCTCGCCCAGCGCCCGAGCACCCCGGAAGAAGCTGATCATTCACCCCAACAAACCGGCCAGGAGCCTCTTGGAAACCCGGTCAAACGGGGGAATTATTATTGTCCCTCCGACAAATGGTTATCAGTTTGTCTGCAATGATCTTCGAAGTATACCGAGGATTGATTCGGCCGAAAGGGAGGTGCTTATTCAAACTGCTCGTTCTTTTAATGAATATCATCCAGATCCGCCGCCTCCACCTCCAAGGCCTTTGATAAAGGAGGAGTCCCCTGAGAATGACCCATTTTTTGCCTACAATCAAACTGATGAGGTAATTGATTGCTTGCAAAGACATGGCTGGATACTCGTAAGACGGGTTGGCCCTCGAACGTACTTTCGGCGTCCGGGTGATACGGATAAGGATACCTCCGGAGATTTCCACCACGAACTGAGGCTATTCAAGGTTTTCACAACAAACTCGATATTCGAGGCTGACAAGGGATACAGCCCACATCGCGTCTACGCCTTTTTAGAATGCAATAAAGATTTTAATCTGGCCGCAAAGAAACTTCTTGCCTTGGGCCATGGCGTAGCATACAAAGATAGGTGCTGATTTTTTTAATCCTTCCACTAAAAAATAGTTCGTATGAGCATACCTGCCATCCATCAGGAGGTGGGAGCGCTATTGCGTGCCCCTCCAACATCAAAGCAATTTCTGCCCGCTACTACGATGCGGGATTTACGTCCGGTCCATCAGTTTATCATCAATACAATTAGCACTCATTATGATTACATATTCCGATTCTTTCTTGGTTTTTCTATGCGAATCCAAAAATAAGATCGCTAAAACGTTGTTCAACGCTCGCTATTGCAATTATCCTTCCTATCGCTTAATGCTGACCACCGATGAGATTAACTATCTCTCCCTCCGGGCAGATGGAAACATCAGCTATTTGCCGGCCGGTCGCCAACTAAGGTACAATGCAGACGGAGAATGGTCCAGACAGGGCAGGCAAGACGGGAAACCCGGGAAGGTCATCCGAAAACTATTTACAAAAAAAGCGCTGAAGCTTTTCAAAGATTCAGATTTCGAAGGTTTTGCCAATTCGTATAAGGCAAAGTTTTCCGATAGGCTCTCCTTCCAAATTAGGATAAATCGTGATATTCCTTCGATATACGATATGGAAATAGCACTTGGCGGAGGAAGCTTAAATAACAGCTGCATGAATGGTGACGGCGACTATTTGGATATTTATAAATACTGTGAGAGTCTTCGTATTCTCATTTTACTAGATGAAGAAGGCCTGCTCTGTGGTCGAGCCCTCATTTGGGATTTAGAAGACAACATCACCTTAATGGATAGGATTTATGTCGTTAACGATTTTATGTACGAGCTGTTCATAGCTTATGCCATTGACAGCGGTTGGTGGCATAAAAAAGACTACCGGTCTCAAGACGATAAAGACATCTTTATCAATGAAAAAGGCGACGAAGTTACAAGACATTTTGTTGTAAGGACCAACACTGTCTTTAGCTCTTATCCATACATTGATACGTTTACTTATGGCGATGCAGGCACTTTAAAAAACTTCGAGAGCGGACGATTTACCTATGCAAATTCCGATGGTACAAGGATGGGGGAATTATGGGACGAAATAGATGAATGCTGGTTAGATGAAGATGACGCATCGCTAATCACACACGGCGTTCATAGCGGCGATAGGACTCATTTCGAGAACACAGCTAGTGTAGGTGGACAGGTCTGGTGGAATCAAGATCCAGGCATCGTTGAGGTCGATGGATGTTTTTATCGTGTCGAAGATACTGTTTTGTCCGATTACGATGGTGTGAGGCACCTCAAATCTGATTGTATCTGGAGTGACATTCACGACTCCTATATCTTAAAATGTGATTCCGTTATAGTTGACGGAGAGATTTATCACAAAGATGCTAACGCCGACTTGCAACGGGCTTAAATCTATTTACCATGAACCAGCATAAATTAATTGAAATATTACAAGTTCAAACCGTCTCATACGACCAATTCCGGATGTTTGCAAAAATCATCCGCGAAGTAAAGTCGGTCCCGGACTGCGCCTTTTATACCCATAATGGGAATATTTACGTCACCAAAGGCAACGCCGATGGTGGATATCCTTGCTTGGTGGCACATATGGATACTGTCCATGATATCGTCGAGAACCTGACGGCTGTCCCAATTGATGGAAATATCATCGGGATCAATCAAGCTACAATGATTCAGACGGGAATTGGCGGAGACGACAAGGTGGGCGTGTTTATAGCGCTCGAGTGTTTGCGATTATTTGATACTATCAAAGTCGCCTTTTTCAGAGACGAAGAAACGGGATGCGAAGGCAGCTATGAAGCCGACATGGCCTTTTTTGATAATTGCAATTTTGTCTTGCAATGTGACAGACAAGGGAATGAAGATTTTGTTGTTGAAGCGGCAGGCGTAGAGCTGTCGAGTTCCAAATTCCAATTTCAGATTGGCCCTTTGCTTGACATCTTCAATTATCAAATGGTAAGCGGTCTGATGACCGACGTAATGGCTCTTAAGGATTGTGGCCTTTCTTGCTCTGCGGCTAATATAAGTTGCGGCTATTTTAATCCGCATACTGATCATGAATATGTCAACATTGACAGCGTGGAGCACTGTTTCAATTTGGTTACCTCAATTATTGATCAGATGGGAAACGCCAGATTTCCGCACATACTTGAAGGACCTGGATATTGGCGTAGTTCCGTCTCACGCCAATGGCCTGCCAAATCCCTATACTGCATGGACTGCTGGGCAGAGGAACCTACCGCAAACGGGTATTGTCAATCCTGTAATGAGTACTATTCTTCCATGATGGGTTGGCGTTAAGTCCATACCTGACTTTATTTCCTAATCATTTAATCAATTTGTATGTCTATTGAAGAGAACGGCAAGAAATTGCCACAGGAATTCATTTTCCATGAAGATCCCGGCCACGCCTGGCTCGAAGTGCCCTTACACACGCTGGAGCTGCTTGGTATCTCAAAAATGATAACATCATTTTCTTATAAGTCTAGCGGAAAGGCATACCTGGAGGAAGATGTTGATGCCATAACTTTCATAAAGGCATGGTTAGTGAGCCAACAACGACCAGAGAATGACTTCACTTATTTTAAAGCGAGATGCACAACAGCTTACGAGCACCATAGTTTTATTCGCAATTTACCTGGCTACGCCAGCAAGTAGATCGAAAGGAACCGAATTCACCTTGCGTTCAACAAAATAAAAGTATGAAAGACACCCTTAGCTTTGGAGACGAAGAAATATTGTCTTATATCCGCGATGGTACTTTTCCCATTATCGTAGCTTTTTCTGGTGGAAAAGACAGTATCGCAATGGTTTTATACCTACTGGAACAGGGTGTGGACAGGCGCCGCATCCACCTTCATCACCACGACGTCGATGGGGAGGCCCCAATCTATTTGATTGGCCATGTACAAAGTCTTATTGCAAAGCTATTGCGGATGCCATCGGTCTTTCACTGTTTTTCTCTTATCGTGAGGGCGGCATTTACCGCGAAATATTCCGCAACAGAGAGCCCCGCCAGGATATTCTATATCAAAAGGAGCCTGGCGGCCCGTATTTTCGCATTCCTTCAAACAAGACCGCTATAAACACCCGGTTGAAGTTTCCAGCTGTCTCTTCCAATCTACTGACCAGGTGGTGCAGTTCTACCGTTAAGATTGACGTTCTACATAGCGTAGTGGCCCATCATCCCTTGTATCAACATAGCCTGGTGGTGCTTACCGGAGAACGAAGGCAAGAGAGCCTCGGCCGCAGCAAGTACTTGAATATTGATCTGTATAAAGCTAATACAAAGAAGCGGAAAGCGATCCAGTGGCGTCCAGTCCTGGAATGGCCTGAATCTGCCATTTGGGAAATCATTTCCCGTTGGCATATCCAACCACATCCTGCTTATATGCTGGGCTGGAACCGGTGTAGCTGTCAGATGTGCATATTTAGTGCCCCTGATATCTGGGCGACCATTGCTTCAATTGACTCTGGGAAGATCAAAAAATTGCGGCCACAGAACGACGGCTGCATTTTACACTGTATGCCCGAAGAAACATTTTAGAAACGGTGGCTGCTGGGACACCATTGGAGGATCTCGACCCATTTTGGGTGGATCAAGCGTTAAACCAGCTTTAATGCGCCGATGATCCTTTCCGACTGGCAGTTGCCGAAAGGGGCCTTTAGAAAGGAAGCCGCCGGCGCTCTATAACTACACTTTTCATTCGGTGAATCTGCTTTGTGTGCTATCTCTATTCTTATTATGGCAGACGTCACATTGCTATCCGAATAGCTCAGTGTTTTGCCGAATAGTAGCTTGTTCCCTTCAAAATTTACACATTCCTTAAAGCTGAAATAATGTCTCCTGATCAAGAACGTCACATCGGAACTGCAGAAGATAAGCAGCTAATTCGCGTAATTGCCGTAAATATTTGGTCTTTTGGTGAAACGAATACTTCCGAAGGTGGCCTGGTCGGACAGGTTACCCATTGTATGTACAAGAATTGGATACCTTTCTATGTTCGTGAGAGCGTGAGGGGTATCCATTCCTTTTTCATTAGTTCGGGTGAACGGTGGGGCGACAAGGTGGGTAGAAAACCCAGGGCAGCTTCGCCAAGTGCTGGAATTGCGCGCCCCAGGACTGTGGTGGCAGGAAATTGCAGATGCTGTTCGGGAGATGGATACTTTGAAAAGAAGGGTATTGCCTAACAGGAATTTCAACCGCGATTTTATACGGGACATTTTTGGCCACTAAATTTTGAATTCAGAATCTTGAAACAGCTAAGAAAGGTTTGCCCGATTGCGCAGATATTCCATTTTCTAGTTCCGCTATATATTGAGATTAATCATCCTGCAAAATCCAAAAGGCGGTTTCGCTCAAATGACACCAGTTGGCTAAAGATCATCGGTACGGTTGATCGACTCACAGCAGCTAGGCTTTCCTCCACTAACGACCGGAGGGCCATCGGTGGCGCATCATGTCATAGAGCGGAAAAAGCCGACGGAATTCTCGAAGGGTGGTTTGTTGCAATAGGGTTTGCGAAAAGGGCGGGATCGGCGATGTCGTAATCGCGGCCAATGGTAAAATATTCCTGGCGCCTGTCGGTTCGGGTGAATTGGTGTAACTGGTCGGGGCTGGTGAATTCGGTTACAAGCCGACGTTGGGTATTTACCCGGATCCAATAAGGATCACGTAAGGATTTCAGGCGGTCGTAAAAGTCCTGGCGATATCTTGAATCTTCGTCCATTTTATCGCGAAAGTGTTTACGGTCGTAGTCTCCGGCATTGTTTTTAGCGAATAGAAGCCATATGCCAAACCCCATGGGTTTCATTTCAATTCTCACCTGGAGCCTGGAATGATTGATAAAGCTGTAGGGGTCTCTTTCTCCGTCTCTTTCCGATTCCGTATAGTCGATTTTGTGGGCGTTTTGGTATCGCCTGACCTCTGCTTGTTTTTTCCCATAGCTAAGCCACATGGCGTTGATATCCTTTTCACCTTTTTCAACATGGTAATATAAGGAAACGATATTGTGGTCTCGAGCGTGATGGTCCAGGTTGTCAATGTCGTTGGCTGCGAGTTGTGGGAATAGTTCGCGGTGAAATTGGCGGAATTTTTCCCACACGACACTTCTTTCGCGGTTGGCTTCTTTCGAGTCATCGCGTTGTAGTTCCTGGCGAAAGGCGAGGTAGTCATTTTTGCCGAAATATTGGTGGGTTAGGTCTCTGTCTTCGAAAATTTTGTCGTTGCCGGAGGGGCGGCGTAGGCGTAAGGGGCGGCGGGTATGGTTGGCGGCGGATCCCTGGTCTTCCGGAGGGTAGTTGTCGCGGTAATCGTCGATGATGTCCTTGTCCAGAATGAATGCTTGGTCGTAGTGCTCCTGGAACCAACTGACGAGACGTTGGCAATCGCCCTGATCGGTGACCATATACGACATTTCATGGTTGCCGCGAAGACCGGGGACGGTGAGGTTAGCAGAGCCGACAAAGGCGAGGTATCCATTCGGGTTTTTGATGATGTATACCTTGGGGTGAAAAGTTGGCGCGTCGCCAGCGAGGCGGGCACGGATTCTACCGGGCCGGATACTCTCCATGATTTGATGAAGGGCGCTGGGTTCGGTGGGGAGATTTATACCGATTAGGTAGTTCTGTTTAATACCGGCGAGGGCGGGCCGGATCTTTTGGAAGCCGTCGTCTGTTATTAAAGCAACAGCAATCCAAATTTCTTCGGCGCCGGCGATAGCGGGCAATAGATGGGTCTCGAGGTCTGTGATGATCATTGGTTATGCTAATTTAGCCTTTTCCATTGGCTTATCACGATTGGCGGTCAGGCTCGGTGACACCTAGTAGTAATCGGAATTCGTGCTCCAGCTTTTCGAGGATTTCTGGTATTTCTTTGAGGACTTTGGCCGTGGCTTGGCGGGACGTTTCCAAAGCTCGTTCAAGTTCGTTGGAAGGGAGTCGCCCCCCGGCGATTTCTTGCAGACGCCGCGGTTCCCAATAATCCCAGGTTACCGAGTGGTATTGTCCACGAATATTTTCAAGGAGATCGCCTACCGCTTTCGTGAAGTACAATTTGTGATAGAAATAATAATTATTATACTCCGCATAAGCCTTATGTGCAGCCGCGACTCGTTGTTGTTCTTCTGCCTCTGCATTTTCTATTACGGGATGTATACGTCGCGTCATTTCCTGAAGGGCGGATACCAAATTGATTAGTTTGGTGTATAGCTCGGCGATCACTTCGAGGCGCTTTTCGTGTAGATAGGTTTGGCGGGTAGCTCGGAGGTTTAGTTCTGCTTTGTATCGTTCCAGATTAGTGTTGAGGTTGAGTTGGTGGCTACTTAAAAGGATGTCAAGTTGATTTTTGTGTTGGGCAATGGATTTGTCTGCGGATGATTGGATGAATTGTTTTATTAGGAGGGAGGCGACCGTGAAAATGCCCAGGTCTCGCCCTAAGTCGTAGAGGTATTTTAGGTCCATTATGGCGTTTTTTGATGTTAGTTGCCAATATACGGAAGTTAGGCGTATGGGAGGTCCGTTAAAACACGGTTTGTTGGGTCAGTGTAGAATTATATCTTAGAGGGTATTTCAACGTTCAATAAATATATGATTAAATTCTTAGAAGACGTCCCTGACGTCTTATATAAGTATAGAGATTGGCATAATGAATACCACAGAAAATTGCTTACGCACCGGGAATTGTATTTTGCTTCGGTTGATCAGTTTAATGATCCCTTTGACGGCACGGTACCATATCGCTATGATCCTGCGGAACTAACAGAGGAAAACATTTTTAGAAAATACCGCGAGATGACCAAAAAAGAGCATCCCGATTGGGATGAACAACGTGTTCATGAAGATAGCTATGAGTACCAAAGGCGCGGGTATTTTAAGGATGGGCATTACCTGGAAGAATTTGAGAAATGGGTGCTTGAAACAATGAGCAAGCAATTTGGGGTAGTATGCCTTTGCCGGAAACCAGATAATTTCTTGTTGTGGTCACACTACGCGAATTCGCATGCGGGAATTTGTGTCGGATTTGACAAGTACAAACTATTCGAAGATGCCAAATGCCAGTTTGCACACATGCAGTATCAAGAACAATTACCACTACTAAGTTTGTTTGACGATGTGTTCACGCATTTCAAAAAATTGATCGGCACCAAATCTTTGGTTTGGGAATACGAGGAAGAATATCGGTTGACGAGAGCGGAATTTTCGAGAGTTAAGGCTTATTTGAGGCCAGAAACAGTAGTGGAGGTCACATTGGGATGTAAGATGCCGGAAAGGGAACGCTTTGAGATGGTCGAGTTTGTGGCGGCAAATTTACCACATGCGAGGGTATATGAAATGGTCAAGTCTAAAACTGCCTTCAGGATCGAACGAATGCAGATTTTTTAATTTTGGTTACAGATGAAATAATAATTTTTCGAGATTCACTTTTAGCCGAGTGCGCGGGCATAAGAGTATCTTTGTGCCTCGGGAGTGCGATTGCGCCCACATATTTTTTTATGCCACGAAACGAATTTATGCACGGCCTCAATGAGAAATTCTATTTTCCTGAGGAATATGCGATGGAGGCGGAGCTATTCTTTAGGGCGTATGAGGTTGAATCTTGGGCAAGTTGCCCATCGGAAAAGATCCGGAAGGCGGATAGGGTGCCAAAGGTGGAGCGTATGTGCCGGTTTTGTGGGAAGCCCTATGGAGAGGTTACATTCAATAGCGAACCTCATGTTTTCCCAGAATTATTGGGGAATAAGTTTCTAGTATCGGACTCTGAGTGCGATACTTGCAATTTCATCTTCGGCAAATATGAAGATCAGTTGTCAAAGTACTTGGGCATGTCCAGGACGATGATGCTTACGAAAGGAAAGGAAAAGATGCCTACATTCAAGGACAGTACCATACGGGTCGAGTCGAGAAGGGCCGCAGATGGGGGCGGGGAGGTGGCAGCTAAACGACCATTTGGAAGCGCGAGCTTTATCTATGATCAGGTGACGGGTTTATTCACCCTCAAAGGGAAGAAACAGCCTTATATCGCATATTCCGTCTATAAGGCGTTTGCGAAAATGGCATTCTCGTGCTTGCATGAGGAATTCACGCCGGAATACAGATTGGGGTTGGAATTTATCCGGGGCACTGCATTTGAGGAGGAAGGGCGGGCTTTCGCCCATATCTTACGATATAAATTTCCTTATACGTACGGTTTCGAACGGCCAACAGGGTATATATTCAGGGCACGCTATCCGGACATGGATGTATTCTCCAGGGTGTTTATGTTATTTACTTTGAATACAATTTACATCATGGCGGTTCCTTTTGGGTTGAATGATATTGCAGTTCCAGATAGAGAATTGTCGCTTCCACATCCTCCGCCGTTGTTTGATCGTGCATATCATTTTCCGACCGATGAAATCCGGAAGGAACGGTTGGACTTCTCGTCGTCAACAGTCGTGGAAAATGAAGAGGATTCTTTTTCGATCAATTTGGCACCTGGTGAAAAAATTGCTGCGATTTTTCATCACCCTGAAACAGGCGAGGTCTTCCAGGGGAAATGGATGTAGATGACATTGAGGGGTTCGTATTGACGAAAGTTCGCCTTTCGTGATTATTAATAAATGTCCTATGTAAACCTTACTCATCACTCCCTTCGTCCTCAGCCAATGGCAGTCTGGTATTTCTCAAGACGACATCTCATTTTTAGTTTGCTATCCAAATGACAAAGCCTTTGTCGACGACATTCAATCGCAAATAGAAGTTGAGATTTGTTATACCCACAATTTAAATGCTTAACTTAGATGAATCAAACCGCTTTAACCTTTCCGGGCGGTTTTTGTGCAGAACTTGTGCAGGCAGCGAAATCGGAGGAATTGTTTGGTGGCCGTAAAAAGCGACAAATTCGCTAATAAAGGACCCCTTGAGAACCTCCGAAAAGAGCAAAACGGAGGCATAAGCCTCTCAGAAATCTTTGAAAGTCAATCTAACGCGTGTACTCGATTTCGAGTAGCCGTAAAAAAGAAAGACCCTGAGTGATCAAGGTCTTTTTAGTGGGAGTTGACGGGTTCGAACCGCCGACCCTCTGCTTGTAAGGCAGATGCTCTGAACCAGCTGAGCTAAACTCCCTTGTCTTTTTCCCTTTTTTCCGGTGTTTTCCGTTGAAAGGAGTGCAAAGATAAGACTCGGGAGGATTCCGGCAAAAATTATTTGGGAGATTTTTTGGAGGATTTTTTTGTAAAGGGTTAGAAACCAGTGGGGACTTGGGGTTGGGGAGATCGTGGTGGTTCACGCGGGTTCGTTGGGGTGGGTTTGGTTCGAGGGTTGGTTGGTTCACGCGGAGGGGTCGCTGGTTGTGGCGGTTCACGGATGGTTCACGCGGAGATGGTTGGGAGATGGGGAATGGTTCACGGCCGGTTCACGCGGGGATGGTCGGGAGATGGGGAATGGTTCACGGATGGTTCACGCGGGGATGTTCGCGGGGCAGGTAGTGGAGGATGCGAGAGTAGGAAACTGGGGTGGGGATGAAAGGGAAGTTATGACCGCAGGGTCCGTTCGACTTCGTGGCGGAACATGCGGCCGATGGGGAGTTCCCTGGTGGTCGATCTCAATGAGGTCGGTGGTGTAAGATTCGATCTTGTCGATAGCGACGATGTAAGAACGGTGAATACGGATAAAGGCATTTCGGGGAGCTGGCCCTCGATGAAGGAGATGCCCTGTTTGGTGATGATCTTTTTATTTCTGGTGACGATGCGGGAGTAGTCTTTGAGGCTTTCGATATAGAGGATATCGGACAGAAGGACCTTTTGCATTTTGCGGTCGGCGCGGAAGTAGATGTTGGTGTCGGGTGGTGGCGACGCGGGAGGGAGTGGGGGAGGGAAATGGGGTGACGGATATGGGAACGGCGGGTGGGTTTTCGAGGACGCGGTTGACGGCCATCAGGAAGCGCTCGAAGGAAATAGGTTTTAGCAGATAGTCGACTGCGTTGAGTTCGAAGCCTTCGATCGCGAATTTGCGGTAGGCCGTGGTGAAGATGACGCGGGGTGGATTCTTTGCAATTTTGTGAAGACCTATGCGACTGCCGTCGACGCAGACTGGCAACCGATGAAAGAAGGCGGATGGCAGGTTAGGTTTGTAAAAGATAGTATCCGGTACCGGGTACTTTACAGCGAGAAAGGGAACTGGCTGTTCACCCTGGGGGCGTATGGCGAGAACAAGCTGCCCCGCGATGTGAGGTCTCTGGTCAGGAGCACTTATTACGACTATATCATCTCCTATATCGATGAGGTCAGCGCGCCGGGCCAATCCACGGTCTATCTGGTACAGATCAGGGATGCAAGGGGCATGAAGGTACTTCGGGTCTCCGAGGGCGAAATGGAGACCGTGAACGAGTTGACCAATCTGGCGGCCCATTAGTTGAACGGGTTCTGGCGGCCCATTAGTTGGAGCCGCTGTGCCAGCTGTTGTTGTTGCGGTTGATGTCCGGCAGGGTTTTGTCGGGATCGATGGTGACCGAGACGAGAGGCTGGGTGGTCTCGAAATGTAGCGTACGCTTGCCGGATTGGAGCCATGTCTCGACCGGGAGGGCGACGCGCTGGCGGGTACCGTCTTTCCATGTCAGTTCAAGAGTCGCGGGCATGGCCATCTGTCCAAGGTTGGTGATAGTGACGTCGGATGAGGTTACGTTTTGCACCGCGAGGTCGAGGGACCAGTTGTGCATGAACCAGCCCCGCCAGAACCAGGAGAGGTCTTCGCCGCCTTCGTTGTCCATAGTGTGGAAGAAGTCGTCGGGACCGGGATGGCGGTAGGCCCAGTTGCGGATATACTGGCGGAAGGCGTAGTCGAAGCGGTCGGGGCCGAGGATATTCTCGCGCAGCAGGACGAGGCCGAGCGCGGGTTTAAAATAGGTCATGGGATGGCGGTAGGTTTCCGGGATGGCGTCGGCGCGGGTCATCATCGGGGGAGCCTGCGGGTCTTTTAGCAGGGGAACGATCTCTTCGACCGGGTTGCCGCCGCCTGGAGCGTATTCGCCGTCCCTTTTTGGTGCGAACTCGCCTTTGTTGAAGGCGTCGGAGGCGTAGATATCGATAAAGGTATTAAAGCCTTCGTCCATCCAGCCGTAGGTACGTTCGTCGGAGCCGACGATCATGGGGAACCAGTTGTGGCCGATCTCGTGCGCCGTCACCCAGTACAGTTCCTTCCCTTTGTCGGTGATGCCGTCAAAAACGATTCCGGGATACTCCATCCCGCCGGCGATGCCCGCCTCGTTGACGGCTACCGGCCGGGGATACACGAACCATTTTTCGGAGAAATATTCCATCGAAGCCTTGAGGTATGCCGTGGCTCTGCCCCAGGCGTCGGCGCCGGCGCTTTCTATCGGGTAGACGGACATGGCCAGGGCTTTTTCCCTCCGGGCAGGTTGACGCGGGCGGCGTCCCAGATGTAGGCGCGGCTGGCGCCGAAGGCCACGTCGCGGGTATTCGACATTTTAAAGTGCCAGGTCAGTGTGCCCTGGCGGACGGGACGGCTGGCGGGGTCGCCGATGGCTTCTGACGGATGGATCATGACCGTTGCGTCGCTGCTATGTGCGGCGGTCAGCCGCGCGGCTTCTTTTGGGTCAGCACTTCCTCGGGGTTGACTAGTTCTCCCCGAACCGGCTACGATCATGTCCCGAGGGGACGGTGACGCGGTAGTCGAAGTCGCCGTACTCATTGTAGAACTCGCCGCTGCCGAGAAAGGGAAGGGGTGTTCCATCCCCCGCGGTCGTCATAGACGCAGACCCGGGGATACCACTGGGCAATTTCAAAGATCTTACCATTGCGGGTGGAGGTATAGTCGGTGCGGTTGCCGAAGCTGCCGGGTATCGTGTATTTGTATTTTATGGTTATGCTCAGCCTACCGCCTTTGGGGTTCAGCGGTCTTTTCAGCCGGACCTGCATGCGGGTGTCGGTGACGACGTAGTCCGCGTCGGCGGTGATACCGCCCTGTTCGAGTTTTACCGACTGCAGCTCGATAGCCGTCGGTGTGTCCGCCGGCGGCGTAGTCGGTGTAGTAGTTGGAGCGGGCGTCTTTCCGGTAGGTCTGCTGGTCAAGATAGAGCCATACCGAATGCAGGGTGTCGGGGCTGTTGTTGGTATAGCGGAGCTGTGCCGAGCCTTCGAGTTGGTTGTTCAGCGTGTCGAGTCTTACGGCGAGGGTATAGTCGGCGCGGTTCTGCCAGTAGGTGGCGGAGGGTGCGCCGTTCGGCTGGCGGGTGGCCAGGTGGAGGTCGTTGTAAAAGCCGGGAGCGAAGAGGGCCTGCGGGTCATAGCCGGCGGGACTGGGGTTTTCGGGTAGGCCGGCGACCGTTTGTGCGTCGGTATAGATGGAAGCTAAGGCAAGAAGTAAGACGGAGAGGATGGTCTTTGGCATAGAAAAATTATATTTGACATCGCAATTTAATGAATATGGAAAAACTCTCCGGTTATTGTGCCGTCGTCGCCAGAATGGACAAAGACAATGTACACGTACACTACCACGACAAGGAATATGGGTTTCCAATCGACGACGACAATCATCTTTTTGCCAGGCTTATCCTGGAAATCAACCAGGCGGGGCTATCCTGGACGACTATTCTCAATAAAAAGGATAATTTTTTCCGGGCATTTGACGATTTTAATATCGACAAGGTGGCGCGGTATGGAGAAAAGCAGCGCGAGCGGCTGCTGGCCGACGCGGGGATCATCCGCAACCGGCTGAAGGTGGATGCGACCATCGAAAATGCCAAAACGATAAAAGCGATCCAGAAGGAACACGGGTCATTTAAAGACTGGCTGGACAAGCACCATCCCATGAGCAAAGAAGAGTGGGTAAAACTGTTCAGGAAGACTTTCCGGTTTACCGGGGGAGAGATCGTGGGGGAGTTTTTGATGAGTACCGGGTATTTGCGGGGGGCGCATTCCGAGGGCTGTCCTATTTACAAGAAAGTGTTAAAGACGAAGCCGGCGTGGACACAGAAAAAGAAGGGTGCAGACCGGGGCTAGGTGGCGCGGGTGCGGGAAAAGTTGATTTTCGTCAATTCAATTGCACCACCGGCAGCCGGTAGTGCAGGCCGTCTACCATAAACAATTCGTCTATCTCGTAGGTCCAGTATTTGAACAGTGGAGACTTGGAAAGGTATTTTTCGACGGATTTTTTGTCTTCCGCGGAGATCGTAATCCAAACCCGCTGGGTCTCCATTGTCACCACGTAGTGGTCAATAACGCCCTGTTCTATCAGCCTGTTGATGTAAGTGCGGTGAGGGGGGACCAGTGCCGCAAATTCATCGTTCATCTCAAATTGGATCGTCACCTGAAATTTTCGCATAATAATTCCTCTTTAGATTAACAATACTTCGGCTCTAAAGTTCACGCTCGCAATCCCTGTGCCGAACTGGGGGCAGGTTTACGCCTTCTAATAACATACGGGAAGAAAAAGGGTGAAGTTGCCTATAGCTGCCAGTCGAGGATCGTATTGGCCCATTCTTCGCGGTAGGGGTTGTCACCTTGATGTAGTTGTCGGTGTATCCTTCCATCATCGGCGATTTCACGTGACCTTCCAGCAATACTTTTCGTGTCTGGCCTTCGTGCTGCCGGGTGAAATACTGCATTTTCTGCCGGAAAGGTTGCGGAGTTGTTTGTTCCTTTGGTTTCGCAGGTTCATGGGGACTTTGCCGGGGAGTTCGAGGGCTCTTGTATTGTCCCTTTCCGAGTAGGTGAAGACGTGGAGATAGGAGACGTCCAGTTCGTGGAGGAAGTCGAAGGTATCTTTAAAATCTTCGTCCGTTTCGCCGGGGAAACCGACGATGACGTCCACGCCGATGGCGCAGTGGGGCATCAATTGCCGGATCAGCCGGACCCTTTCGGCGTACAGCTCGCGTTTATAGCGCCGGCGCATCAGGCCGAGGATGCGGTTGCTGCCGGACTGCAAGGGAATATGAAAATGCGGCATGAAGCGGCGGCTGCCGGCTACCCATTCTATCATTTCCGGTGTGAGCAGGTTGGGCTCGATGGAGGAAATGCGGTAGCGGTCGATGCCTTCGATATGGTCGAGTTCTTTCATCAGGCCGAAGAAATCTTCGGTCCGGGTTTCTCCGTCGGGGCCCCTGCCGAAGTCGCCGAGGTTGACACCGGTGAGTACGATCTCGCGGACGTCGCCGCGCTGTGCGAGTTCTTTTACGGTGGTTAGGGTATGGGCGATGGTGTCGCTGCGGCTTTTTCCCCGTGCCATGGGGATGGTGCAGAAAGAGCAGCTGTAGTCGCAGCCGTCCTGTACTTTTAAGAAAGTCCGGGTGCGGTCGTTGACCGACCAGGAGGCGTTAAAACCGCTGACGTCTTCGATATCGCAGCTGCAGATCTTCGCCTCGTCGCCTTTGGACAGTTCGCGCAGGTGCTGGGCGATATTGAATTTCTCCGCGGCGCCGAGTACTCAGGGTCTACGCCTGGGATCTGTGCAATTTCCGCGGGTTTTAGCTGTGCATAGCAGCCGGTGATCACCACAAAGCTTTCCGGCGCCTGACGCTGAATCCGGCGGACCAGGTAGCGGCATTCCTTGTCGGCGTTCTCTGTAACGCTGCAGGTATTGATGACGTATACGTCGGCCACCTCGTCAAACTCCTTTTTTCAAACCCTTCGTTCTCCAGGAGGCGGGACATGCCCGAGGTTTCCGAGTAGTTGAGTTTACACCCCAGAGTGTGGAAAGCTATTGTCTTATTTCTTTGATCCGTCATCAGCGCGCAAAGATACATTCTCTTAGCAGATATTGGCAGCTGGCTATTATCTTTGTCTGAGTGTATGATATTTAACAGGTTGATGATCAGAATACTAGTAGTTATTTTGCTGTTCCTTGCGGGCTGCGGCCGGGGACCGGCGGGAGTGGCCCGGAGACTCGGGGAGGCGACCCGATCGACCGGCACGCCACCCGCCTTATTCTTACCCGTCATGCCCGTTGCCGGATGGACTGCCGTCATATTACGGAAAAGGAAATTCGGGAGGTGCTGGAGCAAGGAGAGATCAACTACGCCAAGAGCGAGCCGGACGCCCGTCCTGACCCGAAGTATGCCCTGGAGGGACATACGATGGAAGGACAGCATTTGCGGATCATCTTCGCGCCGTCCAGCCGGGGGCTGGTGGTCATTACCTGTATCGAGTTGGGTGTGGAGTGGCAGTGTGACTGCAAATAAAGAATTTAACCCCTATCAATGCGAGCTCTTCTGAAACCGTTCTGGTGGGTCTACTGTATCTACGCGCTGCTGCTGTTCATAGCGGGGATGCTGCTGGTATTTCCGCTGGTGGTGGTCTTTTCTCTGCAGGGGCCGAAGATTGGCGGGGACAGGATCTACCGGGTCTGCCGCTGGTGGGATGATCTCTGGCTGGCGGGTGTTGGTATCCGTCACACCAATATTTATGAGCAGCAGCCGGAAGAAGGGCGGCAGTACGTGTTCGTTTCCAATCATATTTCTTATCTCGATATTCCGATGATCCTTCAAGCGCTGCGCCGCAACGGATTTCGGGTCCTGGGCAAGGCCGAGATGGCGAAGGTGCCGGTCTTCGGGTATATCTACAGCCGGGCGGTCGTGATGGTTGACCGGAGAAATGCCCAGCAGCGGTCGCGGAGTGTCCGGGAGTTGAAGTCGGTACTGGCGATGGATACATCGGTGTTTATTTTTCCCGAGGGTACGTTCAACGAGACCCGCCGCCCGCTGAAGGATTTTTATGACGGCGCTTTCCGGATTGCGATCGAGACGCAGACGCCATTGCAGCCGATCCTTTTTCTCGATACCTATGACCGAATGCACTATTCGAGCATATTCAGCCTGCGGCCGGGGAAGACGAGGGCCATATTTTTGGCCGCGGTGGAGGTGGAGGGGCTGACGATCGGCGATCTTCCGGAACTGAAGAGCAGGGTGTATGAGATTATGGAGGAAGGTCTGAGGAGATACAGCGCGTCCTGGATCGCGGATTAGTTGCGGAGGCCGATGCCGGGGGAGCGGGAAATAGTTGGGCGGTGCCTGTTAGGGAATTAGTGTAAATTTGTCCCCCCATGTACGCTGATGTCATCATACCCCTGGCTCTGCCAAGGAATTATACCCGGTCTGTACCCGAAAAATGGATGGGACAGGTGCGGGAGGGTTGTCGTGTGGAGGTGGAGCTCAGGAACAAGAAATATGCGGGTATCGTCCGGCGTCTGCACGACGAGAAGCCCGCGGCTTTCGAGCCCAAGCCTATCGGAAACCTGCTGGACAACGAGCCGATCCTTCATCCCGCCCAACTGAAGCTTTGGGAGTGGATAGCGGGCTACTATTTGTGCAGCGAAGGAGAGGTGATGGCGGCGGCGCTGCCCGCCCATTTCAAGCTGAACAGCGAGACCATTCTTGTATTTAATGAGGAGACGGGGGATGATTTTACCCATCTGGACAACGACGAATTTGTCGTTGCGGAGGCCCTGCATATCAAAAAAGAGCTGAAGCTCACCGAGGTGCAGCAGTTGCTGGACTCCTCCCATGTCTATCCGGTCATCAAGCGGCTGATCGAGAAAAAGGTCTGTTTTGTCTGGGAATCGCTGAAGGAGACCTATACTGCTAAGACGGAAAGTTACGTCATTCTCAATCCCGAATACAATAACGAAGACAGGCTGGCCGATCTGCTGAACAACTGGGGCCGTGCGCCCAAACAGCAGGAGCTGCTGCTGGCTTATCTGCATCTGTCGCGGACGGAGGGGAGCGTCACGCGGCCCGAGCTGCTGAAGAAGTCCGGGGCCTCCGATGCGCAGCTGAAGGGACTGGTCGAGAAGAATATCCTGCGGATCGAAAAGAGGCAGGTAGACCGAATCAAGTACCTGCCAAGGGAAGTTCTGATCGATTTTCAGCTGACGCCGGCTCAGCAGGCGGCGTACGACGAGATCGATCTGGCCTTTCAGCACAAGTCGGTATGTCTGCTGCACGGAGTGACGTCCAGCGGCAAGACACAGGTGTATATCCGTCAGATGGAGGAGGCCATTCGTCAGGGTAAGCAGGTGCTGTATCTGCTGCCGGAGATTGCGCTAACGTCTCAGATCATCCGCAGATTGCAGAAGCATTTTGGTGGGCTGATCGGCATCTACCATAGTAAATTCAGCCAGAACGAGCGGCTGGAGATCTGGAACAAGATCCGCACGGGCGAGCTGAAGATCATTCTCGGCGCCCGGTCGGCCATTTTCCTTCCTTTCCTGGACCTGGGGCTGATCGTGGCCGACGAGGAGCACGACCCTTCCTACAAGCAGCAGGAGCCTGCGCCGCGCTATCATGCGCGGGATGCCGCGATCTACTATGCGTCGCTGTTTGGCGCGAGGGTGTTGCTGGGGAGCGCTACGCCGTCGGTCGAGACCTATTATAACGCAGTCTCGGGAAAGTACGCGCTGGTGGAACTGATGGAGCGGTATGGACAGGTAAAGTTACCTGAGATAACGGTAGTAGATACGAAGGCGCTGAGGTATGTGAAAAAGCCGGCGCCGGTGCAGCAGCCCTATCGGGGGCAGACTGGCTGAGGGACAAAGAGGAAGTGAAGGCGTCCGAAGAGCCGCAGACCGGCTCGCGGGATAATGGCAAGCCTATTTTGAGTCCGGCGCTGCACGCCTCGATCGAACAGTCGCTCGCGGCGGGCCGTCAGGTTATCCTTTTCCAGAACCGCCGAGGCTATTCTCCGTATCAGGTCTGTGAGGTATGCGGCTGGATACCCCAGTGCCGCAACTGCGATGTCTCGCTGAACTTTCACAAGCTGACCAATAAGCTGCACTGTCACTATTGCGGGACGGTCTATCCGCCCGTAAATACCTGCGCAGCCTGCGGCAATCATAAATTTGTCCAGCGTAATTTCGGGACCGAGCGGATCGAGGAATACCTCGAGGAAGTTTTTCCGAAGGCGCGGGTGGCTCGTATGGACATCGACAGCGTCCGGGGTAAGACGGCGCACGACAGTCTTATCCAGCAGTTCGAGCAGCAGCGCATGAGACATCCTCGTTGGGACGCAGATGGTGGTGAAGGGGTTGGACTTCGACAACGTGAGTCTGGTGGGTATTCTCGACGGCGACAGTATCCTGAATTTTGCGGACTTCCGAGTCAACGAGCGGGCCTTTCAGCTGATGGAGCAGGTCAGCGGGCGCGCGGGGCGCAGGGATGGACATGGCAGCGTGCTGATCCAGGTGGCGAATACGGCAAATCCAGTCCTCGGCTATGTCAAGGCGCACGACTACAAGCTCTTCTTCCGGCACGAGATCGCCGCGCGCCAGCAGTTCGGTTATCCGCCCTATACCCGCGTGATACAGGTGACATTCCGGCACCGGGACAAGGAGGTTGTACATTCGGCGGCGTCTTTTTTTGCCAACAATATGAAAAAGGATTTTGGCCCTTATCTGGTGGGGCCGGCCGAGCCCGTGATAGGGCGAATACGCAATCAGTATCTGATGGAGCTGATGCTCAAGCTGCCGAAGGACGGGCATACGATCAATTTTGCGAAGCACGTCATCCAGCAGCAGACGGCCATTGTGCAGAACAGCCAGCAATGGAAGAGTGTGGTGATCATTCCCGACGTAGATGCGATATAACTACTATTTTTACCAACATGAATATATCCGAAAATATTTCTCTCCGGTCGTATAATACGTTTGGCATCGACGCCGAGGCCCGATATTTTTCCGCTTTTTCCAGTCAGGATCAGCTGGCCGAATTGCTGGGGTTTTCGCCTGCGCCACCTTTGATACTCGGAGGGGGAGCAATATTTTGTTGACCCGCGATATTGACGGTCTTGTGCTGAAGAATGAGATCGGCGGGGTGGAGTTGTTGCATGAGGATGAGGAGTATGTTTATGTGAAAGTAGGCGCCGGCGAGGTCTGGCACTCTTTCGTGCTTTACTGTCTGGAGCGGGACTGGGCCGGGGTGGAGAACCTCTCGCTGATTCCCGGCAGTGTCGGTGCGGCGCCTATGCAGAATATCGGCGCATATGGGGTGGAGATCAGGGATGTTTTTCATGAGCTGGAGGCTTTTGTCATCGACGAGCAGAAGGTATATGTGTTCAGCGCGAATGACTGTGAGTTCGGTTACAGGGAAAGTATCTTTAAAGGGAAGTATAAGAACCGTGTGGTGATACTGAACGTCACTTTCCGGCTGAACAGGAAGGCGGTGTTCCATACCTCCTATGGCGATATCCGGAACGAGCTGGAGAAGATGGGGGTAAAGGACCTGAATATCCGTGCTGTGTCGCAGGCTGTGGTCAGCATTCGGCAGTCGAAGCTACCTGATCCGAAAATCATCGGCAATGCGGGGAGTTTCTTTAAGAATCCGACGGTTTCGAAAGAGAAGTACGAGGAGTTGCAGAGGGAATACCCGACGATCGTCGCGTATCCGCGTCCTGTCGGGCTGAAGCTGGCGGCGGGGTGGTTGATCGAGCAGTGTGGCTGGAAGGGTTTCCGGCGGGGCGATGCGGGTTGTCATGCGAAGCAGGCGCTGGTGCTCGTCAACTATGGAAATGCGACTGGCAGAGAGATCTATGATCTGAGTGAAGAGATACTGTTCAGCGTCAATGAGAAATTTGGGGTGATGCTGGAAAAGGAAGTGAATATATTTTGATCTGCGTTAAACGAAAAGCCCGGATTGCTCCAAAGATATTTTTGGGACCCGGGCTTTTTTATTGTTAGTTGAAATCGTCGCTTTCGAGGTCGTCTTCTTCGTTGCCGAAGCTGCTGCCGGTCGAGCCGAGGTTGACCATCGACCCGATGAGGTCCTTGAACTCGATCTTTCCTTCCACCAGCTTTTTTGCTGATGAGGGAGTAGGCGGCCGAGGCCGTGGAGGACGAACTCCATGAGGAGTGCGGTCTCGCGTTCGTTAGCGCCTTTGAAGTACTTCTTCACCATGGCGTGGAGACCGTCAACTTTGTAGAGCTGCTGGATCTTTTCGCTGTCGGGTGTATTGAAGAAGAGGTTGAGGTGGTTGCCTTTGTCGAACCAGTGCGTGATCGGCCGGAAGGGGTTGTCGTCCCTGGCGTCGGCCTTTCTTTTCTTCAGCTGGTCGGGGTTGGGGAAATAGTTAACGAACTGCGAGCGGAACGCCTTTTCGAGGAGGTTGAATGCTACCTGGTAGGGGCCTTCCTGTTCGCCTTCGTAGACGAGTTCGATCTTACCGGTGATGGAGGGCACGATGCCGATGAGGTCGCTCATCCAGACCTGGGTGTCTTTTTCGTTGTTGAGAATGGCCCTGCGTTCGGCTGCGCTGACGGCGTTCTCGAAGGCCGCGATGGTGAGGCGGGCGGAGACGCCGCTCTTTTTGTCGACGTATTCGCTGGTGCGGGCCTCGAAGGAGACCTGTTCGATCAGGCGTTTGACGAGGTCGCTGATGATGACGCGGCCTTTTTGTTCTTCGTGGACGTCGGCTTCCTGTTCGGTGATGGCCAGCGCGGTATCGATGCTTTTCGGGTAGTGCGTCAGGATCTGGCTTTCGATTCGGTCTTTCAGCGGGGTTACGATGCTGCCGCGGTTCGTGTAGTCTTCGGGATTAGCGGTGAAGACGAACAGCATATCGAGGGGCATCCTCAGCTTGAATCCCCGGATCTGGATGTCTCCTTCTTCGAGGATGTTGAACAGGGAGACCTGTATGCGCGCCTCGGAGGTCGGGGATCTCGTTGATGACGAAGATGCCGCGGTTGCTTTTGGGTATGATGCCGAAGCTGGATGACCTCTTCGTCGGCGAAGTTGAGCCGGAGGTTGGCTGCCTTTATCGGGTCGATATCGCCGATGAGGTCGGCGACGCTGACGTCGGGTGTGGCCAGTTTCTCCCCATAGCGTTCGCTGCGGTGCAGCCAGCTGATGGGGGTGTCGTCGCCTTTGGTGGCGACGAGGTTGCGGGCGAACTTCGAGATGGGGCTGAACGGGTCGTCGTTGATCTCGCTGCCGGCCACATAGGGGACCCATTCGTCGAGCAGCTGGGTCATCTGGCGGGCCATTCTTGTCTTTGCCTGTCCGCGGAGACCGAGGAACAGGATATTGTGACGGGACAGCAGCGCCCGTTCGGTATCCGGGATGACCGAATCTTCATAGCCAAGAATGCCTGGAAAGGTCGTTTCTTTGTTCTTCAGTTTTTTTATAAGGTTCTCGCGTACTTCTTCCTTTACGGATCTGCTCTTGTATCCGGATTTTTTTAGTTGTCCAAGTGTCTTGATCGATGTAATGTCCATTTAGTTGTTTTAGTGTTTTTTTCCGCCCGGCGCCACCGGGGGCTTTTAGTATACCGTTTTCCGTTTGCCGCTCTCGAAGTCGCGGAAGATGAAGCTACCGAGGCGGTCGAGGGATGCGAAAAAGGCTTTTCCGTTGTTGGTTTCCGTGAATTCGTTGACGAATCGCTGGAGATAAGGGTCGCTGGCGATCATAAAAGTCGTGATGGGGATCTTCAGTTTTTTGCACTGCGCCGCGAGGTTGAGACAGCGGCTGGTGATCTTTCTGTCCAGTCCAAAACTATTCTTATAATAGCGCTTGCCGACCTTCAGGCAGGTGGGTTTGCCGTCGGTGATCATGAAGATCTGTTTGTTGGCATTGCGGCGGCGGCGCAGGATATCCATCGCCAGTTCGAGTCCCGCCACCGTATTGGTGTGATAGGGGCCCACCTGAAGGTAGGGGAGGTCCTTTATTTCTACCGGCCATGCGTCGTTGCCGAAGACGACGATGTCGAGCGTGTCTTTTGGATACTTTGTGGTGATCAGCTCGCTGAGGGCCATGGCTACCTTTTTTGCCGGGGTGATCCGGTCCTCTCCGTAGAGGATCATGGAGTGGGAGATATCGATCATCAGCACGGTGGAGGTCTGTGCCTTGAAGTCCGTCTCGCGGATCTTGAGGTCGTCTTCCTGCATACTGAAGGCTTCGATGCCGTGGTTGATCTGGGCGTTGCGGATGGATTCCGTAAAGTCGATCTGTTCCAGCTGGTCGCCGAACACGAAGGGTCTTGTTTCGGGATTGGTCTCGTCACCCCCGCCTGGTTTGAAGGTATTGTGGTTGCCCTGTTTTGTCTTTTTCAGCTTGCCGAAGATCTCTTCCAGCGAACGCCGGCGGATGCCCTGTTCGGTCTTTGGAGTGATGGTGATCTCACCGGTCTGTTTGTTGTCGTCGATATAGCCTTTTTCTCTCAGCTCTTCGATAAAGTCCCCCATTCCGTATTCGTCGTCCGTCAGCTGGTATTCTTTGTCGAGTTGGTTGAGCCACTGCAGGGCTTCGGAGACGTCTCCGTTGGTATAGCTCAGCAGTTGCATAAAGATCTCCAGCAGCTGGTCGAATCTGGACTTGCTGTTCTCGTTGGGATCGTATTTCGTAAAATGATGTCCTATCATAATATTGCCCTGGGATTGAAGTTACCAATTAAAAACAACTTATTCAACGATTTGGTTCTATGAAGAAACCCGGTCATTTGACCGGGTTTCTTGTCCTATTTAGGTGGGCCGCCAGCCTATGGGGGTCTGGCTTATTTGTTGGTATCGTTGATCACAGCGGGTGCATTCTCGCTCCCCGGCGTTTGGGTATTTCCTTTGGCGCCGGCTCCGAATTGTTTTTGCCATTCATCCAGTTGAAGGATCATCTGGAAGCTGCTGAGGATGTCATTGGCGAAGGAAGCCTGGCGGTTGGACAGGTTCCCGCCTTTGCCCTGGGTGAGCATCTGGGCGTTGATGGCGAGCTGTTCGTTCGTCATGTTATCGCCCAGTGAATTATAGTAGCGCATTTGCTGTGTGAGGTCTTTTCTCAGCGATGCGGCCACTTTTGGGCCAGGGACTGGTCGCCAGCTTCGTAGGCAGCCAGCAGGAAGCTCATCGAGATGCGGTTGTGCTGATTGCCGCGGTTGGATGTCATGCCGTAGGGGAAGTTTGACTCGAGGACGTTCTGGTCGAAATGCTCCAGGAGGTTTTTGGCCTGGTCCTTTTTGCCTGCGTCGATGAGGCTCAGCGCCAGCTGCGCGTGTGCTGCGCGGAGGGTGTTGAGGTGACGGCGGTTCTCTTCGTCGTAGTAGACGCCGGAGGTGCCGGCGTTGCCGAAGCCGAATTTGGTCATCATGTTCTTATAGGCGACGTCGTTGTTGTAGAATCCGAAGTTGGCGTTCTTGCTCTCTACGGGCACGAGCCGGCCTGCGAGGCCGTCCTGGCGGATGTATTTGGTGAGGCCGAGCGCGTCAACTTCGTAGGTGGAATTAAAGCAGATCGGGCGTTGCCAGTGGTTGGCGGCGATGATGGCGAGGACGGCCAGTTCGTTCTTGAACAGGTAGCCTTTTTGTTTGGAAATGTCCAGGTGCAGCTCGCTGACCACGGAGTCGCCTGCGTTGACGGTGCCATTCGACCGCACGAGGTTGGCGTCCACGGGTACGGAGAGTTTGTGTACCGGGAGGATATTGTATACGTCACCGTCCTGGGAGGAGACCGTATATTTCTGGTCGCTGCTGCCGACGACGTTCTTAAACATATCGTAGGCGTCGTAGTATTTGTTCTGGTCGAATCCCGGCAGGGCTTGCAGGGGAACGGCGTCGCGGCTGTTGCCCTGGATCTGTTCGGGTGTGAAGATGACGTCGGTGGGGCTGCTTTCGTTGACCTTATATCGCAGCTGGTTGATGTACCAGTCGGTGCCGAGCAGGCTGTAGTTCATAACGCGTACGTCGGGGCGGATGCCTTCCACTTCCTGGGCGTACCACAGAGGATAGGTGTCGTTGTCGCCGAAGGAAAAGAGGATGGCGTTGGGCGGACAGGACTCGAGGTAGTCTTTTCCGATGTCGCGGGCGAGGGTCTTTTTGCTGCGGTCGTGGTCGTTCCATTCCTGGCTGCCCATGAGTACAGGGACGGCGAGAAAGCAGAGACCGGCGGCAGCGTAGTTGGCGGCGTCGGCTTTGCCCTTCAGCGCATATTTTTCGAAGATGTCTTTTACCCATATGACGCCGAGGCCGATCCAGATGGCAAAGGCGTAGCAGGCGCCGGCATAGGCATAGTCCCGTTCGCGAGGCTGATAGCCGGCCTGGTTGAGATACACGACGATGGCGAAGCCGGTGAAGAAGAACAGCAGGAGCGTTACCCAGAAGTCGTTCTTGCTGCGTTTCAGCTGGTAGAAGAAGCCGATAAGGCCGAGTATCAGCGGAAGCATGAACATCCGGTTGTTGGACTTGTTGCTCTTTTTGATCGTATCGGGCATGCGGCTCTGGTCGCCGTACATGAGGTCGTCAAGAAAGGGGATGCCCGTTATGAAGTTGCCGTCGCGGTTGTTGCCGAAGCCCTGCAGGTCATTTTGTTTGCCGCTGAAGTTCCACAGAAAATAGCGGAGGAACATGAAGCCGTTCTGATAGCTGACGAAGTATTTGATGTTGTCGGCCATGGTGGGGTTCTCTCCTTCGCTGAGGCCGGAGAACTGGCGGTAGCAGTCGATCTGTCCGCGGTCGTTGCTGCCGTCCCACATGCGCGGGAAGAAGTGGGAAGAGGGTGTGCTGCCCCAGTCCGTTGCGGATATTTTTCCGGCGATCTCGTATTTGTCCTGCCCTTTTACGTAGAGGTTGCCGGCGTCGGATCTTTCGGGGCGGTCCTGAAAGTCGGGGCCGTAGAGGATGGGCCAGTCGCCGTACTGGTCACGGCTGAGATAGCCAACCAGGCTTACGGGGTTGTCGACGTTGTACATGTCCACGCCGGGGTTGGCGGTACTGCGGATCAATGTGGTGAAATAGGTAGAATAGCCCAGTAGCATGAAGGACGCGCACCAGAGGCCGAGTTTGACGTAGTAGTAGCCTTTTTGGCGGCCCAGCGGATCACGAAGAACAGCGCTACGACGAGGAGGACGAAGAATGTCGCGAAACCCGAGAAGAAAGGCATTCCCATCGAATTGACGAAGAAGATGTCGAAGGCTCCTGCGCCCTTGATGGTATACTGTATGACGAATTTCTGGACTACGCCGGTGATGGCGCAGCCGATGATGAAGGCGGAGATGGATCCCCAGAGCGTGGGTTTATACCTTTTGAAGTAGTATACCATCACGATAGCGGGGATGGTCAGCAGGTTCAGCAGGTGGACGCCGATGGAGAGTCCCATCATATAAAAGATAAAGATGATCCATTTGTCGGAGCCGGGTTTGTCGGCGTTGTGTTCCCATTTCAGGATGGCCCAGAAGACGAGGGCGGTGAAGAAGGCCGAGGAGGCGTATACTTCGCCCTCGACGGCGCTGTACCAGAAGGAGTCGCAGAAGGTATAGGCCAGGGCGCCAACGACGCCGGCGGCGAGGATGGTGAAGGTCTGTGATTTGGTCGGTTCGGGTAGCGTGTGTCCTCCGGAGCCCGTCAGCCTGTCGCTGTCCTGAACGATCTTACGAGCGAAATGGGTGATGGTCCAGAACAGGAAGAGGATGGAGAGTCCGCTGGCGATGGCGCTCATGAAGTTGACGCCGCGGGCGGCGGTCAGGGGATTGTCGCCGAACAGGATGATGAAGAACCTGCCGAGAAGGACGAAGAGGGGAGCGCCGGGCGGGTGGGGGATCTGGAGCTTATAGCAACTGGAAACGAACTCGCCGCAGTCCCAGAAGCTGCCGGTAGGCTCCATCGTCATGACATAGACGGTACAGGCAATCAATCCTACTATCCAGCCCACAATGTTATTCACACGGTTGAAATTCATATTATATGGTCGATTTTTTAGGTTTTCCGCGCGAATTAACGGTAAAATCCGGGATATTCCTTGGATGGGGGGCAGATTTTGCGGGTTATTAACCTATTTGCGGGCTGTTATTCAAAAAAGACCCGGACGGTCTGGTAGAACAGCCTGCTCTGGAGATACTGATTCTGGGACTGTTCTGTAAAATCCTGTAAACCAAAGAGGCCGGCGGCGTTGCCTTTTTGGATGGCGATCTCGAGGTAGCCGGCGGAGTTGAAGATGGCGAGTTTTTCCCCTTCATTGACGTCGGCGTAGGTCTCGCTGATCTTTTCAATCACTTCATCGCGTTTGAAAACGATGCGGAAGCTTCTTCCTTTTCTTTTTCTTCAAATTCTTCGCGGGTGATGTTGACGATGACGTTCTCGAAGGCGTCGATAAAGATGATCTGTCCTTCGATCCAGCTGTCTGCGAAGACGGGCCGCAGGTGGTTCTTTTCCGTAAAAGAAGGGTCGGGTGTGCCGATGCTGAGGAGGCTGTCGCCGTCGACGAGTTTTTGTATAGCGCGGCCCATGACGCCAACGCAGTACAGGGTATTTTTTACGGAGGTTTTGTCGAGGGGAAGACCGATGACCATTTCGGGGCGTCCTTCGAGGATCATGGTCAGCAGGCCGTTGTCGGCGCAGAGCAGGTACTGGTCATTGTGAAAGGCGAGCAGCAGCTGTTCCGGCTTTTTCTCGAAGAGGTTGACCAGGATGATATGATGGGTATAGGGTGGGAAGTGCCGGATGGCGTTGCGGCAGACATAGGCGGCCTGGGGATAGTTGAAGGGGGACAACTCATGGGAGATGTCCATGACGTTGAAGGCAGGGTTGATCTGTGCTAGCTGGCCTTTTACAGCCCCCACGAGATAATCCTTTTGACCGATATCCGATGTCAGGGTGATTAAGGCCATTCCGCTTTATTTGACGAACTCCCCTTTCTTATTGTAATAGTGTTTGTAGGTCAGGCGGTCTGCCAGTGAGGGCGCGACCTTGTTCAGTAATACCGTGACTTTGCCGAGGAGGGTCAGTACTAGCGTGCGTTTGCGTCTTTCGATGGCCCGAAGGATGTGGCGGGCGCAGACTTCCGCGCTCATCAGGCTGCCTTCGTTGAGAACGGTCTCTCCGCGCGAGTCGCCGTGGCTGTCGAGGGCGGCCATGCGTATATTCGATGCCGTGAAGCCAGGGCATACCCACATAACGTGGACGCCACTGTGCAGCAATTCGGTGCGGAGGGATTCGAGCCAGCCCTGCAGCGCAAATTTGCTGGCGGAGTAGGCGCTGCGGCCGGGCAGGCCGCGATAGCCGGCTGTTGAAGAGACCCCGACGACGGTGCCCTTGTTTTCGAGGATCGAGGGCAGGGCGTATTTGGTGCAGTACACGGCCCCGAGGAAGTTGACCTCCATCACCTTTCTGGTCACTTCCGTCTCGGCGTCCATGAAGAGGGCCCGCATACTGATGCCGGCGTTGTTGATGAGAATGTCAATGCCGCCAAACTCCTCGATGGTGGATTCGATGAAGCGGCGGCATTCTTCTTCCTTGCTGACGTCGCAGGCGACGGCGTGCAGAAGGACGTTGGAATATTCCATCTGCAGCTTGTAGATCTTGTCGTGGCTGCGGCCGCAGGTTGCGACTTTTGCGCCGAGAGGGATAAGGGCTTCGATCAGCGCTTTTCCGATGCCATCGCTGCCACCGGTGATTACAACTACTTTATCCTGGAAGAAAGACATGAATGGTTTTTGTTATGGCTGCAAATTTAGGGTACAAAAACCTAAAAATAGCAGTCTTTCAACCGATTAACGGGCGGCAGGCGATCTATTTTTTCAACCAGACCAGCTGTCCGAGGTGGTACTGGACGTGACCGGCCCTGTTGAGCACCAGACTAAAGCGGTTGCGGTGCGGTTCTCTGGCGAAATCTTCGTCGGATACGGCCGTGTGTTTTTGCAGCCATTCTTCGGGCGTCCAGCTCCGGAAGCTGGTTGGTCAGGCGTTGGTTGATCGTCGTCCAGTATTCCCGCAGCTGGGATGCAGGGGGAAGCTGGCCGAGGCGTTGTCCGGGTTGGTCACGAAGAGCTCGTCGAGGTGAGGGAAGAGGCGTTCGCCGAGTCCGAGGAGGGGAAGCATGCGGTCGTGAACGGCGGTCAGGTGTCCAAGGAGATAGACGACGCGGTTCTTGCCGGGAAGGATCTCCCTGTTCAGGTCTTCGTCAGAAATTCCATCGAAGAAGGCGGTCGCTCTTTTGATGGACTGCTCCCAGGTGAGGAGTCCGGATTGTACAAAAAGCTCTTGTTGGGTGGCGGTGGTTGTCATGATATCTTGTGTTGAGTAGTGCGATTAACAACCTAGTTCTGAATTTGTTTGAAGGTGTTGGCTTATCTTGCGGCCGATTATGAGGCGAATTGTTTTTATGGGGCTGCTGTTTTGGGGTTGCGCGTCGGGTGGCGCCAGGAGTTACAGTTTTTCCGTGCCTTCGGGCTGGAAGAAGGTCGACACGGTGCTGTCGGGTATTCGGCTGACGGCGGCGCTGTCTCCGGATACGGCTGGGCAGGTTCGGCCAAACGTCAGTGTGACCGTGGCTCAGACGGACGGGGCGTCGCTGGACAAGTATTTTGACGCGAATGTCCGTCGTATAACGGGTTCGGTGGCGCGGTTCCGGTTGATCGGGAAGGGGGAGAGATCGATCGGGGGAATGCGGGGCCGGTGGGTCGATTTTACGGGTCAGATGGCGAATAAGGCAGAGCTGGAGCAGAGGCTGTATATCGTGGTCTATCAGGGTACTGCCTATCTGATCACCTGTACCGCGGCTTGCGGGAGGTGGGCCCGGGATGAGTGGAGGTTCAATCAGGTGCTGGATTCTTTTACTATACATTAAATGAAGAGAGGCCTTTCGGCCTCTCTTTTTTTTAGTTCTTACTTGTTGCTCCGGCGGGGCTCGATTCGATAAGACGATAGAGTTCGTCGAGTCGGGGCGAGAGGATGATCTCGGTCCTTCTGTTGAGCGCGCGGCCTTCGGTGGTGGCGTTGGTTTGTACGGGATCGTAAGAGCTATGACCCGAGGCTTCCACTCTCACCGGGTCCACCATATAGTCCTTGGTCAGGATGCGTACGATCGACGTAGCCCGGGCCGTGGAAAGGTCCCAGTTGTCCTGGTAGCGGCCGTGAATGGGAATGGAGTCGGTATGTCCTTCGATCATCACGGTGATGTCGTTGTTATTGTTGAGTACACCGGCCAGTTTGCCGAGGGCTTCCTTTCCTTTGGGGTTGACGACGGCGCTACCGGAAGGGAACAGGAGGTTCTCCGACAGGCTCACGTATACTTTACCATTCTTGATAGAGACCTGAAGATCCTTGGAGTTGAAACCGACGAGGGCGTCGCTCATCTTCTTGCGGATGTCCAGGATGGCGCGTTTTTGCTGGTCCATCAGGGCCTGCAATTCTTCGAGGCGTTTTTGGTTGGCGGCCAGTTCCTGCTGGCTTTTGCTGAGGGCTTTTTGTCTGTTGGCGGATTCGGTGGAGAGCTGACCGGTCCGGTTCGTCAGGTCGTCGACTTTTTTATTCAGGCCGTCGACCTGGCCGTTGAGGTCGGAGACCTGGCCGTTCAGCTTGTCGATATTGGCCTTTTGCTGGGCGACCTGGGTAGCGAGCCGCGCGCTGTCATTGCGGGCGGATTCGAGGGCGCTGAGGGAGGCGTGGTACCTTCCGCTGGAAACGCAACTGGTTAATAATGAGGTCGATACAACGATGCAGGCTAGAAAATGGACAGTTTTCTTCATGATAGAATATTTGAGTTAACAATGAGTAGTCGGGTGGAGGGAGGCCACAAATGTAAGGAACTTATTAAAAATGAGGAGATTAAAAGCCTTTCATCGGCTGGCCGGCGCTGCCGGATAGCTGGACGCTCTGCCAGACCTCGGTGGTGCGGAATAGCTGCTTGCGTCCGCCGCCTCCGCCGCCGATGAGGGAGCCGGTGCCGATGGAGATGCCTAGACCGCCGCCGCTGCCGAATGAGCCGAATCCTACTCCACCGCCGACGCCGATGGTTGGTCCGCCACCGCTGCCGCCGCGGGGAACGTCGGTGCCAGTGCAGCAGGCCTTCGATGACGAAGCCGACCGCTACTGTTTTGGAAGCATAGGAGGAATTCGGATTATGATTGGGGTAGAGTGTCTGCAGCGGGATCGCGGCTTCATAGATGAGTTCGCCGCCGTTGCTGTAATCCATGCGCATCACGATGCCCTGCGTATTGGTGTCACCGTAAGTATAGGTAGGGATCTGACCGTTATCGAAGCCGTAGATCTGGTAGTCGTGTTTGTCTTCGAGTGTGACGGGTTTGTTGTTCTTGCGCTGGGGCTGGGCCTCTTCCATGAGGTTTTTGTCGCGGTCGCTGTGCGCGTCCAGCGGATAGCCGACGCCTATGGCGCCTGCGTAGCTTTTGTCGCCTTTGGTGTTGACCCATACCGTCATTCCGCCCTGAACGATCTTTTGTTGTTCCTGCGGGCTGGAGGTCGCCATCAGGATATAGAGGTTCTGGTTGTCGTTGGTTACGGCGTAGCTGATGTTTTCGGATTTGACCGACCAGGGAAGTGGTCTTGTCCAGTCTTTGTCGGAGCCGTCGATTGTGATAGCCGATCTTTGCCATGTAGTTACGGCGGGGTCAGCATCGCTTTTTTGAGCTGATTTGGATGACCCGCAGCCCGACGCGATCGTTCCGATCGCGAGTATTGCCAAGCCAAAGGAAATTAAAGCTTTCATGGTTACAAAGTTGAAACATTTCCTCGTAAGGCGGAAAAAATCCAAATATTTTGGGTTTTTGTTAATAATCCGCCTCTTCGACGTTCCAGCCTCTCATCGAAACTTGCGGGGTCACTCCGTTTTGGGGAGTGTAGTCCATGGTAATGGTTTTGCTCTCGCCGGGGAGGATGGAGAAATAGTTGTCGCTGTAGAAGACGGGGAGGATGCGTTGTTTGGTGGTTGGGTTTATCAATGAGATCCGGTTGAAGAAGGCGACGGGTCCGCCGGCCGGATTGGTGATGGTGGCGGTGATCCGGCCTTCGGTTCGGGTGGTTTTTATTTTGGGGGTTGCTTTGGCTATATGCTGAAGTCCCGAGTAGGCGCCGGTCGAGTCGGGCAGCCAGTAGAGGTTGTCGCTGAGCGTCTCTTGTTTTACGTTAACTAGCCGGAGTGACAGGAAAATACCTTCTTTGCCGCGGACGTGGTCGATCTGGTGTCCCATGGGAATATAGTTCTTCGCCATCGTGGGACCGGCTTCGTTGAAAACCTGGGTGAGAAGGGTGGATTTGCCGGCCATGTCGATCGTTCTGATCTCCATCATCAGCTCGCGCTGTGTGCGGAAGCCGTTGTTGACGATCATCACCATGCCGGTAACAGGATCGTACTGGATATGGAGGGGCTCGCTGCCGCTGTGGAGTCCGTAGAGGCAGGCGTTGACGTCGAGGTAGTAGTCGTACATCTGTCCGCGGAGGGCGGTCCACGGATTTTGTGTTTTCCAGATGATAGTGCCGGTATACCAGTCCCACATATGCGAGCTGAACCCTTCCATCAGTGCGCGATACTGGTCGTAGTTGACGAGCTGCGCCTTTTCTGCGTAGTCTTTCAGGTCTTTTACCGGGCCGTAGGCGTAGACCGAGGAATCGTAACCAATATATTTATGATAGTTCCATACCGGGTCTTCCTTGCCGGGATAGACGGGCGGGTTGCGATGGTCTTCTGGCAGGAAGCGCACCAGCGACTCGTAGTCACCCATACCGACGGAGCCGACCTCGGAGTTGAACGGGTATGTTCTTTTGCCCCAGAAGGTGCGGATGTCCTGTATGCCGTAGGGGCCGTCACCGTTGCCGCCGAGGCTGTTGAAGGACATGCTGTCCGAGTTGGAGAAGTCGAAGAAGGTCCGGGTGCCGTCGAGGGTCGGCATAATCGAGTCTTTCATAGCCTTGAGGATATCCTCCGGCGGTGTGATCTCGTTGCCACCGCACCAGAAGGCGAGAGAGGGGTGGTTGCGGAGCATTTTTACCTGGTCGACGACGCTCATGATGAAGAGGCTATGATCGTTGGGGTACTGGCGTCTTGTCCACTGGTCTTCTTTTTCATCGGGTCCACCCAGCGGCCATTGCAGTCGCCGGAGTTCCAGAAGTCCTCGGAAGACGAGCATGCCGTAGCGGTCGCATGCTTCGTAGAATTCGGGCCTCTCGGTGAGGGCGCCGCCCCAGACACGGATGAGGTTGAGGTTCATGTCGCGGTGGAAGCGGACTTCGGCGTCGTAGCGCTGGGGGGTGAAGCGGAGGAGTTCGTCGGAGACGATCCAGTTGCCGCCTTTTATGAAGATCTTCTGGCCGTTGACGGAGGTCTCGCGGCTTTTTGTAGTGGGGTTCCAGGATGTGGTGATTTGGCGGACGCCGAAGGTTAAACCGAGGGTGTCGGAGTCGCCGAACTTTAGAACTGTTCGATACAGGTGCTGAGAGCCGTAGCCGTTGGGCCACCAGAGACGGGGATGGCCGATGGTTTTGACTGGTAACACGACTTCGCGAACCTCGTGTGGTGAGAGGGTGACGTGGGTTGAGACTAAAGAATTGTCGATGGTATATGTGAGTTCACCATTGACGGGTTCGTCGCTGGCGTTTTCCAATTCGGCGCTGATGTGAAGCAGGGCGGGGGCCTGGTTTGTCACGTCGGGATAGCGTTGGCCGGGGACCTCGGTGACGATATGCGGGTTTTTGATGCGGACGGAGCCGGTGTGTTCGAGAGTCACTTTGTCCCAGATGCCGGTGTTGCGGTCGCGGATGGGCTGGATCCAGTCCCAGCCGGCTACGTACTGGTGAGAAACGTTGCGGGCGATCTCTCCGTCGCCGCCCTGGCCGCCGTTGGGGTTGCCGACGGGGTCGGGGGATAGACGATGACAGCAATTCGGTTGGCGCCGCGCCTGATGTATTTTGTAATATTGTATGACTGGCGGAGGTACATGCCGAAATGGATAGTCGCGTTGAGCTTATGGCCGTTGAGCCAGATATCGCAGCCGTAGTTGACGCCGCGGAAGTTGAGCCAGACCTGCTCGCCTTTGTTGAGTTCTTTCGCCTCGTTAAAATCTTTTACGAACCAATAGGTATAGTAGTCGCGTCCGGTCTTGTAGATATCGGGGATCTGTTCGTTGTTCATCCCGTAGAAAGGGTCCGGGGCGAGTTTGTTGTTGATGAGGGTGGTCAGGACGGTGCCGGGAACTGTAGCGTCCAACCAGGTTTTGGTAGAGAAATCGGGGGTGGATATTTTTGGACCTTCCGCCTTTATTTTGCCGATGGCCTGACATTTCCAGCCTGTGTTGAGTTCGGTATTGTCCTGGGCCAGGGAGTTGATTGTAAGGATCGTTAGAAAAAAGCCTGTCAGTAGTTGGGTCTTCATGCGCTGGGGAAATTGAGGGCGTAAATCTACAGGTTCTTGCGTTTAGCAAAATGACTAACTTTCGGTTGAAATGACCTTTAAAGATATTTTACGGATGCGGCTGGTCGCGCAAAGGCTGGCGGGAGAGGGAAAGGCCGTGAGCCCAGCCGAAGTCGTCGCGGGTTTCGGGGCGATGCAGTCGCAGGACTATGGAATGTCCAAATGGGCGGTGGGGCTTCGGATAGGTGGGAGCCATGAAGAGGTGGAGGAGGCGATCGAGCGGGGCGAGATCCTGCGGACGCATGTGCTGAGGCCGACCTGGCATCTGGTGGCTGCGGCGGATATCCGGTGGATGCTGGAGCTGACGGCTCCGCAGATAAGGACGAAGATGGCGTTTAGGGAGAAGTACCTCGAACTGGACAAGAAAATCCTTGCGCGATGCCGCCGGCTGGTCGGCGCGGCGCTGGCCAAAAAGCCGCAGATGCCGCGCACGGAGCTGGTAGCGCTATTCAAGAAAGCCGGGATCGCGACGGACGACAACCGGAGCTCGCATATCCTTGTCGATGCGGAATTGGAGGGGCTAATTTGCAGCGGTCCCGGGAAGGGCACCTATGCTTTGCTGGACGAAAGGGCACCCTCGGCGCGGCGGCTGTCGCGGGAGGAAGCGCTGGCAGAGTTGACGCGGCGCTATTTTAGCGGACATGGCCCCGCAACTTTGAATGATTTTTCCTGGTGGTCGGGGCTTTTAGTGAAGGACGTCAAAAAAGGGGTCGCGTCGCTGGGGGCTGAGCTGCGTTCGGTGAAATTAAAAGAGAAAGAGTATTGGCTGGTCGATGGGAAGGAGGGAGCCAGGATGCCTTCGGCGTTGCTGCTGCCGGCCTTTGACGAATGGATCATCGGCTATGCAGATAGGGCGGGGCTTTTTGCCACGGAGCACGAGCGGAAGATCATCACCGTCAATGGCCTTTTCCGGCCGGTAATGGTTTGTAATGGTCTGGCGACGGGCAGCTGGCGGCCGGTGGAAAAAAGGGAAAGGTTATAATCGAGAGGGAATGGTTCCATCCGGCAAAGGCTACGGTTGAAAAAGCGCTGAAACTTGCTGAAAGAAAGTATAGCACTTATCTTTACACGCGCCGCTAACCTGACCATTATGCTATTTGGAGAATTCAGAGAAACTATCAGAAAGGATAAGACATTAAGGCTGTTGCTTTTGGCTTCGTTGATCGTACAGGTCATCACTTGTATAACAGCTATCGGTATCTACCACCCCGACCAGCATTTCCAGATAATCGAATTTTCTTCCGCCCAGTTGCACAAGCCGTTTGGTCACGTATGGGAATACGACGCCCATATCCGGCCGACGCTGCAGGTCTATTTATTTTCGGGGTACCGGCTATTTTGCGGTTGGATCGGGATCAGCGATCCGTTTACGCAGATGACCGTGCTGCAGGTAGTTTTTGGCCTGGCGCTTTTTGTGCTTTACAATGCTTTTGCGCTTTGGTATTTTAAAGACGGTGACCGGCGTACGCTCTATTGGGTAGTGTTCATCCTCAATTTTTCGTGGTGGATACCTTACTCCAGGACCTTATTCAGTTCGGAGATGCTGTCTTCGTTGCTGTTCTTCTGGGGGGTATGGATCTATATAACAAGGCGTCCGGGCTGGCTGCTGACGCTGCTGGTAGGGTTCCTGTTCGCGTTGTCGTTCTACGTCCGTTTTCAGACGGCTTTTGCGATAATCGGGTTTGGGTGCTGGATGCTTATATTCGAAAAAAGGTATTGGATGGTGTTGCCGATGGCTATCGGGTTTGCCCTGGGCTTCGCGCTGAATGTCAAACTAGACTATGATTTCTATCACCAGTGGGTGCTGACACCCTACACCTACTACAAAGTCAATATTATCGAGGGTACGGCGGCACATTTTGGGACTTCGCCGTTCATCGTCTATATAGGAGAGTTGTGTGGTATCGTGTTTGCTCCGCCGATCAGTATTCTGCTGCTTTGGTTCGCGTTCAGGGCGGCCTTTGTAAAGAAGTTGTCGGACCCGCTATCGCTGCCCGTGCTGTTGTTTATCATCGGGCACTGTATCGTTGCGCACAAGGAAGACCGGTTCCTTTTTCCCATCCTCAGCCTCATGCCGATACTCATCGGCTGGGGAATGCCGGATATGATCCGGTGGTATGAGACGCGGCGCAGCGGCTTCCGGAAATGGATAAAGGGCATTGCCGTTTTCAGTCTTGGCCTGAATCTGCTGGTGCTGGTGCTGTTCTTTTTTACACCCTATTGCCAGGCGCTGCATTTTGCGGTGCAGGTCAAGCGGGAGTTCAGGGGACGGCCGGTGACGATCTATACCGTACCCAGATCGCCTCTCGAGACGGACGGGCATCTTCCTTTTGTCTACTATCAGGAGGGCGTTCGCAATTTTACCTGGAACAAGCTGTCTGTTGTCGATTCGCTGCGTTATGTCGGCAACGGCGCCGAGTATATCACTACTACTTACAATGACGTAAAAGACCGCAAGCACTTGCTGGATAGTCTTGGCTATGAGCGGAAGATCTGTTCGTCGCCGATACTCTGGGGCCTCAATACGATGCTGCAGGGAATGGGGATCAATACCATTAACGATGTTTGGGTATTGTACGAGAAAAAGGGCCGGTAGAACCGGGCTTCTTTGCTATTTGGAGATCGCGTTGTCGGGCTGATAGGCGGCGTACTATTTGCCGAGTGCGGCTCTGCCTACTGCTTCGAGGTGAGGAATACGCATTTCCTCGTACTCTCTCGAGACCATGATGCCGGTAGCTCCGGCACTGGAGGGCATTTTTGTGGCCTGATATATTCGCTGCGGGTCGTCGGGAGGGCTTCCGGGGACGTCGAAGCCGATGCCTGCAATGATCTGCGTTTTGCCTTCTGCCGAAGCGACGCTGCGCCGGGTCTCGCGGGCTGCGAAGTCGGGGGAGAATCCGCGTTTGGCGAGTTCGTCGACTTTGGGCTCTACCGTCTTGTCGTAGCCGAAGATATCGTAGTACAGGCTTAGCGACTCTTCCAGTGACAGCTCGCTCAGTATGGTGTTTTTGAACCGGTCGAGGTACCAGGACCTGATGCGTGGCCCGAGTACTTCGTGGTAGAGGATCAGCTTGATAAAGTCGGAGTACGGCGCCATCCCGGCGTAGCTCATTTCGGCGCGGTAGACGATGTCCCAGCTCGTTGGCTGCTGGTCGACGTGCCATCCGACATAGGCTGAACCTTTGATGGCCTTGATGGTGGTGTCATGTTGCGCTGGCGGGCGGGCGCGACCATTTCGTGGAAGAGGTCGCGGTCGGCAAATTCGAGTTGCGGGCGGGTTGGTTTTATGCGGAGTCGGGTATCTTTGAAATAGTCGTCGTTGTGTCTGGTCCAGACCATGGCGAGTCTGCCGCGGAAGTCGACTGGCGGTTTGCCGTGGTCCGGCGCCTGTTCTGCGATGGGTTGGCCGAGGCTGTTGGTATGGAAGGCGTGGCTGGCCCCAAGTTCAGCGGTTTTATGCCTCCGGTGTTTGCGCTTTTTGACAGGAACCAGGCGGAAATTGGCAGGCTATCTTTCGCTGAGTTCTTTCAACTTGCTGAGTCCTTTGGTGAAGTCGCGGTCCAGATTCTTTTCGATGACGCCGAAGAGTTTGATGATATTCATCGGGTAAGGGGTTGCGCTGGCAATACCCCATTCGGCGCGGGTGCCTCCGCCTTCGGGTGCGATCCGGATATAGCCGTCTGCCCGGCCTTTGATGGGGCGAAGAAAATTGATCACGGAGGTAACTTCCGAATGGTCGGTGATGGTACGCAGAGTCTGGTTGCCCGCGCCGACATTCTTTTCTTCGCTTTCCGAGGAATAGGTGGCGCCGGGGGTGCCGTCCTCGCCCGTTATTTGCTGACGAATATTGGGGTCGAGGCTGATCCATGGACTCCATTCGTTGGAGGCTCTGAAGGTGTTGATATGAGGCCAGACCTTGTCCAGCGGCGCCTGAATGAGGATCGACTTTTCGAATTTCCATTGTGTTCCGACAAAGGCAGCGGTGAGCAGAAACAGAATGATCAGAGCGGCGAGAATATAGACGACCAGCATGGAATAGGCGTTTTGTGTAATATACTGTTTTTTACGGATATCCGGAGTCCCTCTTCCCGAATAAGCGGGATATCTTATCTTCGCCCGTTATGCAGGCAAGCGAACTTTTCCAGCTACTGAAAGAACAGATCGCGGAAACGGATCTGCTCCAGTGGATCGCGATCGTTACCGGGGTCGCGGAAGTCCTTCTGGCCCGAGTCAACAATATCCTGTTGTATCCGGCGGGGATTATCAGCACCCTGCTCACCATGTATATTCTTTTCGTTTCGGGTCTTTATGCCGACTCTTTGCTGAACGCCTACTATATGGTCATGAGCGTTTATGGCTGGTGGTACTGGACAAAGAAAAGAGACCGGCCGCCGGTATCCATTTCGGTGTGCAGCCGGACGGACTGGGGGACCGTATTCGCAATTGCCGGAGGGGGATTTGTAGTCCTGTATTTTTTACTGAAGACATTGACGCCGTCGACGGTTCCTCTGGCGGATGCCTGGGTCAGCGCTACGGCCTGGGCGGGGATGTGGCTGCTGGCGAAGAGGAAGGTCGAGAACTGGATCCTGCTGAATATCTCCAATCTGTTCGCCATACCCCTGTTATTCTACAAACAGCTGCCGCTGTTCGCGGGACTGACGATCATCCTTTTTATCGTAGCTGTCTTCGGGTATTTTGACTGGCGAAAGAAATACCTGATTCGTATGGCAGCGGAAAAATCTTTGGCATGATACAGCATCCTTCGGCGTTTTTGCCTGCTGGTGTGGCGGACATTCTGCGGGCCAGGTCAGCTGAGGCCGAGGCTGCACGTGACCTGCATCCCGATCAGCTGCGGACGATCTATGAGCATCAGTGGTGGAGGATGCTGGTCCCTGGCAGTCCCTTGTCGTTGCCCGAACTGGTCCGGCTGGAAGAGGGGATCGCGTGGGCCGACGGTTCGGTCGGCTGGGCGGTGACGCTGTGCAGCGGGGCGGGGTGGTTTGCCGGTTTTTCCCTTCAGGAAACTATGCTGAGATCTTTTCCGACTGGCGGATGTGCATAGCCGGTAGCGGGGCCCCTGGGGGTGAAGCCGTGCCTGTACCTGGTGGTTACCGGATCAGCGGGAAGTGGGAGTATGCCAGCGGGGCGACGCATGCGACGGCGTTCACGGCGAATTGTGCGGTCGTCTCCGACGGAGGGCGGCGGGAGGTCCGGCCTTTCCTTTTCCGCCCGGAAGAAGTGATCGTACACCCGACCTGGAATACTATCGGACTTGTCGCAACTGGAAGCCATTCCTTTGAAGTAAGGGATGTAGTGATTCCTGCCGACCGTTGTTTTGCGATCGAATCAGGTCAGGCGAAAGACGGCGACCCCGTCTATCGATATCCCTTTCTGCAGTTGGCGGAGGCCACACTGACGGCCAACCTTTCCGGAATGGGGATGCACTATCTCGACTGCTGCGGCGAGCTGTTCCGTCAGCGGGACCGGCTGGCCGCTACGGTGAAACTGGAGGAGGCGTTGAGTATACTGGATGATCTCAGGATCCAGTTCTTTCAGGCACTGGACGAATCGTGGGCGACGCGGGCCGGTTATGATGCTGTCAGCCGTGCGAGTCGGGCGTTGGCCGACGGAGTTCGTCGGGTGGTTGACGGATTATATCCCTATGGTGGTTTAACCGCCGCGCGGCCGGACACGGAGATAAACCGGGTTTGGCGAGACCTCCATACCGCAACTCAGCACAGTTTGCTGGTGAATTAGTTGTTGCTTTCCACTACCGACAGGATATTTCCCGCAGGGTCGGTGAACCAGGCAATCTTTGGTCCAACAGGTCCGCGGAAGATGCCTTTCTTGTCTGTTTTCAGGTCGCCTTCGTACTGAAGAAAGGTGATACCGGACGCCGTTAGCCCGTCTACTGCTTCCTCAATATTGCTGACCTGGAAGTTCAGGACGGTAAAGCTGGCGGGCTCATGGTTCTCTTTTGGATAGAGAAAGACGTTCGCGTCGTTGCCGATACGAACGGAAAGCCCCTCCGGTGTCTCGTTGATTTCGAGGCCGAGCTTCTGCCGATAGAATTCCGTTGCTTTTTTAAGGTCGTTGACGGAGAAGCTGCTGAACGACCCGGTATAGTTGAACATGTGGTATCAGCAGCAAACGATATGCCATCCGGGGGAAGTTTAGACAAGCCTTCGGGAACTACAGGCATTGTTCGGGGGGCGGGTCAACGGTAGCTTTGTCCTACAAAATCATACTTCCATGAATCAGTTGACAAGGATTGGCCTGTGGCCTGCGGCGGCACTGCTGCCTTTTTTCATGAGCGCGTGTAAGAAGGACAACGCACCAGGGGCGCGGCTCCTCAGATGGAGACCATCACGATAGAGAACGTATTAAATTCCAAACCGCTGGTCGAGTCCGGTACTTTTCAGGGGACGGGTTCGCCCGCGCTGATCCAGCCCGGCCAGTCGGTGACGGTAAGTTTCGCTGCGGCAAAAGGGGAGGCATTGTCTTTTGCCACCATGTATGGCTGGTCGAACGATCTGTTCTTTGCGCCGGCCAGTCCGGGTATTGCCGTCTATGGCAGCGACGGTACTCCCATCGAGGGCGATGTATCCGGCCAGATAAAGCTATGGGACAACGGCACGCGTATCAATCAGACTCCCGGCGCCAGTGTCAATCACCCGGGCACGCCCGACAATCAGGCTATTAAGGAGGTGAATGGCGTCGACGCCCAGGGCAATACCTATGCGCCGGCTTCGAAGCTTGTCAGTGCGGTGCTGAAGTATAATGGCAATTCGACCTTTACGCTTACGCTGACCAATACTTCGGGCGGGACGACCAATCCGACTCCGCTGAGCCCGGGTGTGTGGTCGGTTTCGTATATCGTTGGCGGTAATTTACTGATGCCGAATCCGCTGTATACGGCGGGGCAGCCTACGGCCAATGGTCTGACCAATATTGCGGAAATGGGTGATAACTCGAAGCTATGGGCCTATGTGCAGTCCATCACCGGCATATTTACGCCGCTGTCGCCGGTGCTGGTAGTCGTCTACAACGGGATCGACAATCCGATATATAAGATCGGCGAGGCCGACCGTGGTCAGGGGCTCAAGTATCTGGCGCAGCGGGGCGTACCCGACACGCTGGCCAATTATCTGAAGGGACTGAAAGGCGTAAAGGCGGTGTATAATCTGGCGGCTTCCGGTACCCGCGTACTTTTGCCGGTGATCAACGGTGCGGCGGGCAGCAAGGTTTCCCAGGATATCAAAGTCGTGAAGGGTGACCGGCTGGCTATCGCAACGATGTATGGGTTCTCCAATGACTGGTTCTTTGCGACCGCGGGCAACGGTGTCGACGCGACGGTGATGGGTGATCTGTCTGCCACCATCCAGCTGTACAATGACGGGACGGCTATCGATCAATTCCCGGGCGCGGGTGTGACGCAGTTCAATCTCGCGGGGACGCCGCTGACGGAAAATCTGCCGATTTCTGTGGTCCCTAATCCTAACGCCTTCACTACTTTACCTCCTATTCCGAATATTATTAAGGTTAGTTTGCAATAATTTGTAAGGAATCGGGCCTGGTTTCGACGGAGTGTGTATGAAATGGCAATTCGAAGACCGGCTTACGCAGGGAAAATTTGTGATCAGGGTGGGCGACCCAATGTTAAGAGGGGAGGGATTGGTCAACGGGAAAAAGGAAATGATCAATACGATCGTCTATAATACGGGAGGGGAGCAGAAGGTAGTTATTGATAAAATAGCGTATACGATGCCCGGAAGCTCGGTCCTTCCCCTGGTCGCCAACCAGCATTTTCAGTTTGCAGCGCCGGAGAGCCTGGTCGCCTGGCAGTTCAACCGCGATTTTTATTGTATCGCCGATCATGACGCGGAGGTAGGGTGTGTCGGCTTTCTTTTCTATGGCATCCAGCATCCGATGTTCATCCCGTTGTCGCCGAGGGAAATGGAGATCATCTCGCTAATAGAGATGCAGTGTATGGAAGACCTGGAGGTGAAAGACAAGATGCAGGGGGAGATGTTGCGGACCCTGCTGAAACGGCTGATCATCCATGTAACGCGTATTGCCAAACAGCAGACGGAATGTTACCGGCAGTTCTCCGACGACCGGATGGATATTATCCGGAAGTTCAATCTGCTGCTGGAGGTCAATTACCGCACCCAGCACGAGGTGCAGTTCTATGCCTCGACGATGAACAAGTCGCCGAAGACGCTTAGCAATCTCTTCGGGCTTTGCAATTACCCATCGCCGTCCCGGCTGATCCACCGGAGGCTGATCCTGGAGGCAAAGCGGTATTTACATTTTACCGATAAGTCGGTCAAAGAGGTGGCTGAGGACCTTGGTTTTAGCAGCACGGCTCATTTTAGCCGTTTTTTAAAGGCTGGTACGGGAATGAATTTTTCTGAAAGCCGGAATCGAGTTTTTTTACCAACTTTGTAAGGATATGAAACCGATCATTTTTGCGGGAGTTGTTGTGGCGTTGGTCGCACTGGCGGCGTTGCGGCCCCGGCCTTTGGCGCAGGCGGCCGGAGACCCGGGCTTTGCCGTTGTCGAATTGTTTACTTCCGAGGGCTGTTCCAGCTGTCCGCCGGCCGATGAACTGGTCGCGCAGATACAGCGGGAGGATAAAGACCGGTCGGTATTCATACTCGTCTGGCATGTGGACTACTGGGACAGGCTGGGCTGGAAGGACGCGTTCGGCAGTGCGGCTTTTACCGGCAGACAGAGGGAGTATGCAAACTGGCTTCGCCTGTCCTCTGTATATACTCCACAGATAGTCGTCAACGGGAAGAAGGAATTTGTAGGTTCGGACGCCAGGGCTTTGCGGGCCACGGTGGAGAACGATCTGAAGGATGCGGCGACGGCCCGGCTGTCGATCGGCAGTCTGCAGCAGGACGCGAATGGATTGTCGTGGAGCTGGCAGGCAGGGGCTGTGACAAAAGGGGTATCGCTGGTAGTAGCCCTGGTACAACGATCGGCTGTGACGAACGTAAAGGCGGGGGAGAACGGTGGAAAAACCCTGACCCATGTACAGATCGTCCGCGGCATGCGGGTAGTCGACACAGATGGAAAGGGTAGTGGGACGGGAAAAGATGGAATGGCCTGCGGGACTAAAGGCCGGGGACGCGGAGGTCGTCGCATTCCTGCAGAACAGGGGTAGCGGCGAGATCGTCGCTGCCTGCAGAATAGAAAAAATCATATGAAAGTCATAAAAGAAAAACATCCGCTCGTCATGCGCTGGACCCACTGGGTCAATTTCCCTATCCTGGCGATCATGATCTGGAGCGGGCTACTGATCTACTGGGCGAATGACGTATTTACCGTTACGATCTTCGGGCATCGGTTCGTGAAATTCTTTCCCGAGTGGTTCTATAAGGCGCTGCATATCCCGAGCCGTCTGGCGGAAGGGATGGCTTTTCATTTTTTGTTCATGTGGTTCTTCGCACTGAACGGTCTGTTTTATGTGCTGTACACTATTCTGTCGGGGGAATGGCGGCTGCTCGTGCCGAACCGGCATTCTTTCAGGGAGGCCTGGCTGGTGGTCCTGCACGATCTGCATATCCGCCGGATGGCGCCGCCGCAGAAGAAATACAATGCGGCGCAGCGGATTGCCTACACCGCTATCATCGTAATGGGTTTTGGCTCGCTGGTGACGGGACTGGCCATTTACAAGCCTGTGCAGCTGTACTGGCTGGTCTGGATCTGCGGCGGGTATAGTTTTGCCCGGATCCTGCATTTTATCCTGACGATCGGGTATGTGTTGTTCTTTGTCGTTCACATCGTACAGGTCATTTTGGCGGGCTGGAATAATTTCAGGTCGGTGATCTCAGGATTTGAAGTCATAGAAAGCGGGAAGGAGGCGCCCAAAGAATGAGAAAGATAAAGAAGCTGAAGAAGCCGTTGACAGTCGAGCAGAAGATCGCCAGGCGTAATCTGATCTCCTTTGGGACCTTTTTGCCCTGGGGGGCGCGGCTTTTGGCGGATGGAAATGGTTGCTGAACAGTTCTCCGGAACAGACCGCGGTGACGGGCGGCGCGCATAAGCCTCTGAGGAGGGCGCTGAACCAGACAGAATTGTTTTTCCGGAGGATATTCAGCGACAACCATCTGGTCAGGACCTATCCGAAGTCGAGGGCGGCACAGCGGGTCAGGGAGAACAGCCATATTGGGATGCGGGATCCGGGATTTTGCATTGAAGACTGGCGGCTGGTGGTGACTGCCGTCGACGGGAAGCAGCTGCAGCTGTCCATCGACGAAATCAGGGCTCTGCCAAAAACGGAGATCGTCTTTGATTTCAAGTGCGTGGAGGGCTGGGACCAGATACAGCACTGGGCCGGAGTAAGAATGGTCGATTTTATCCGGCATTTTGGGCTGGAGCAGTCGGCCGAAAAGAAGTATATGGGACTGGAGACTCCGGACGGCAAATGCTATGTCGGCATCGACCGTGAAAGCGCGCTTCATCCGCAGACCATATTGGCCTACGAGATGAACGACCGGCCGCTGACCGACGGACACGGGGCGCCATTGCGGCTGATCATCCCCGTAAAGTATGGTATCAAGAACCTGAAGCGTATCGGCACGATGAACTTTAGCGATGGCAGGCCCAGGGACTATTGGGCCGAACAGGGTTATGATTATTATTCAGGACTTTAAAATATATGGCAAAAATTGCTGTGCTTGATCCCCGTCAGTGGGTAAGTCTTTATGCCGACTATTTGTATTCCTATGCCGTCGCCCGGCTTGACGACGAAGAGCAGGCGAGGGATTTGGTGCAGGAGACATTCCTGGCTGCGCTGGAGAGGACGGAGCAGTTCAGGGGGATAGTTCCGAGCGGACCTGGCTGACGGCGATACTGAAGCACAAGGTTATCGACGTATATCGCAGGCGCAATTCGGGTCTGCGGGCAATGGGCGGAGCGGAAGGGGCGATGGGTGAAGCCGGCCGGGGGATAGGCGACTCTGAGCCGGAGCGGGAGTTCTTCGAGGCGGACAATGGTCATTGGAAGGAGGAGTACAGTCCGAAAGCGCTGGGTGTGGAGGACGCCGATCCGTTCGGCAATAAGGAGCTCAGTTCCGTGCTGCAGCGGTGTTTGAAAAAGCTGCCGGCGCTGTGGTTTTCCGTTTTTACCATGAAACATATGGATGAGGCTGCGACGGAGCTGATTTGTAATGAACTGAAGCTGACCCCTGGGAATTTCTGGGTGATCATTCACCGGGCCAAGCTGAATTTAAGGGCCTGTATTCAAAAGGCGTGGATGTAAGCTATGGGAGTAATAAAGAAGATACAATACAATTGCCGGGAGGCGACCTATCTCATCGAAAAGAGGCAGCACGTACGGCTGTCCATAAAGGAGAGGATACACCTGCTGATACACCTGTCGGGGTGTTCGGTGTGCAGGCTGTTCCAGCAGCAGAGCCGGATGATCAACCGGGCGGTGAAGGGGCTGTTCAAAGACAGGGCTGAGGAGGAGAAGAGGTTGGATGACGGGATAAAAAAAGAAATGCAGGATCGTATAAATGAAAGGCTCACCCGAAGGTGAGCCTTTTTAAATGTTAGTTGTCTGTACACAGCGGGTTGAGGCTTAGCTCGGTCGCCGAAATTGGCCAGATATAGCCGACGTCGTTGAGGCCTTTTGCGGGGGCGCTGCCTTTTTGGGGATGGTAGAGAGCGTCCGCATCAGGTCGTTGTTGCGCAGGCCTTCGCCAAGGAATTCGATATTCCTTTCCTGAAGGATGGCGGCTATGAGGGCGTCCGGTGTTGCGAAGCTGGCCGTCGTATAGGAGATAGTGGCGTCGGACCGGTTGCGGACCGCGCTGAGCAGGGCTACGGCGCGTGGATCGACAGAGCTGGTGTTTCGGGTGATGGCTTCCGCCAGGCTCAGCAGCACTTCCGAATAACGGATGACGGGAACGAAGTCGGTATAGGGACTGGGAGCCGAGAATTTGGTCAACCACCGTTTGGTCGTCACCACGCCCGAGGTAGACGTCTGTGTGGAGGTCAGGATGTAGGATCGTCTTTTGTCGGTGGCGGGTTTCCAGCCGGAGTCGGAAATCACGCCGGTGGGCGCGTTGAGCGAATATTCTCCGTTGCCTACGCCACCCAGTTTGCTGGTCGGAGACCAGTAGTAGGCCAGCTGGTTCTGGGTTCCGGGGTTGTCGCCGGAAGTGGATGACATTGGCAGGGAGAAGATCGACTCGGTGGTAGTATAGGGCGCGGCGAAGACCTTCGTGATATCGGACTGCAGCGTATTGGCGACGCCGGTGGGGGCCTTGAAGGGAGCGGAGACGCTCACGATGCGGTTGGCGGCGGCGATCACGCTGTCGTACTTGCCCATGCTAAGGAATACGCGGGTCTTTAGGGCGATGGCGGTGTTGGTGTGGGCGCGGGTAGTGTTATTGGTGGCCGAGCTGTAGCTGGCAGGCAGGCCGGCTTCCGCGTCGTTGAGGTCTTTGATGATCTGTGCGTACACGTCGGCCACCGAGCTTCTTGCCTTGGGAGACTGGCCGGCGCTTTTGATGCCGGTGAGGCGGATAGGAACGCCCTTGCCGGCACCGTTGTCCTTTGTATAGGGGTATGCGTAGTACTGGAGCAGGGCATAGTAGGAAAGGGCTCGTATCAATTTGGCTTCCGCTATATAGCTGGTCGTGAGCGACTGACCTACGACTTTGGCGCCGAGGGAGTCCATGCCGTCGATGAAGAGATTGCAAGTGTTTATGGTGAGATAGGCGTACTGCCAGAGGCCGACGATGGCCGTGGCGCTGTTGGTGGGATTTTCGTTCCAAACGTCGGCGCTGGTCACCAGGTTGGACAGCTCGTTGATGAAATTGTCGGCTTTGATGTCGCCGTCGATGACGTAGCGGCCGCCGTAGAAGTTGCCGTTCTTTAGAGCGCCGTAGAGGGACAGCACCTGTTCCTGCACGCGCGCGGGCGAGCTGAATACGGATACGTCGGCAACGGAGGTTTGGGGAAGGGGATTCAGCAATTCTTTTGCAGGATCCGCCTGCGATGAGCAGAATGGCCAGCAGGGGAAAAAGGATATATTTACTAGTTCTCATTTTTTTTGTTTTTTGTCCTGATCAATGTTGATAAGTTAGAAACCTACGTTTAGTCCTATCGTATAGGTTCTGCCGTTGACGGCCGTGTTGCGGTCTACGCCCTGTCCGGAAGTGCTGTTGCCGTTGGAGGCGACTTCGGGATCGGGGCCGGGATAGCTGGTCATGATGCCGAGGTTTTGTCCGCTGATATAGATACGTGCACTGCCGATCTTTGCCCGCTGGATCAGCGTGGCAGGCAGGTTGTAGCTGAGCGAGAGCGTGCGCAGCTTGATAAAATCTCCTTTGAAAACGTTGATGTCCATCGGCATGGCGCTGCCGTTGGAGACGTTGTCGTTGAATACGGGGCGGGCGTATTTTTTGCCGGCCTGGTCCTTGTCTGTCCATCCGTCGGAGAGCATATCGGTGGCGTTGTTCCAGAAGCGCTGGTCGTGCAGGCCGGCGTTGGTGCCGTAGTATACGTAGAAGCCGGCCTGGTAGGTCAGCAGGACGTCGAGCGTAAAGCCTTTGTAGTTGAAGCTGTTCGACCATCCGCCGACATATTTGGGCAGGGGGCTTTTGTACATCACTGCGTCCGCGGCCTGTGTGATCGAGGTGCCGCCGGTCGGGCTGACGTATTTGGTCGTCCCGTCGGCGGTAGTGGAATAGTTGAACTGACCGCTTGGCGCATAATATTGATAGTAGACCTTCTGGCCGGCGGAGTTGACGAAGACGCGTTTGCCGGTGCCGGGGTCGACGCCCGCGGTACGGGTCACCCAGAGATAACCGAGTGCGTAGCCGGGCATGGTGAGGTTCACCGTTTCGAGGCCGGAAGTTCCGGTCTGTATGCTGGGAAGACCGTCGGCCAGCCTGGTAACCCTGTTCTTGTTGATCGTCAGGTTGAAGTTGGTGGTCCAGGTGAATTCCTTGTTTTGTATGGGTGTTGCGTTGATGCTGATCTCGACGCCGCGGTTGTACATGCTGCCGACGTTGAGGGGTGGTCCGGGATAGGAGACGGTGGGAAGGCCTGCGGATGGCGCCTGGTTGACGTAGAGGATGAGGCCGTCGATATTGTTGTTGTAGTAGGCGAACTGACCGGTGATTCGGTCGTTGAGGACGCCAACGTTGAAGCCGATGTCCGTCTGTTTGCTGGTCTCCCATTTCAGGTTGGGGTTGCCGACGCTGCCGAGGGCGTAGGAGAGCGTGGCGAGACCGCCGTAGAGCCCGCTGACGTATTGTGTCCATGGGCTATAGTCGCTGATGCCGTTGAGGTTGCCCACTTTTCCGTAGCTTCCTCTGAGGCGGAAGCTGCTGAAGACGTGATCGAGGTGTGCTGATTTCCAGAAATTCTCCTGGGCGATCTCCCAGCCGGCGCTGCCGCCGTAGAAATTGCCTTTTTCTGACCGAGCTGCGAGGCCTCGTCGTGCCGAAGGGTGCCGGAGAGAAAATATTTGCGGTCGAAGTTGTAGTTGAGACGGCCGAAGGTCGAAAGCAGGTAGTTCTCACCCCGGGCGTTGCCGGTGGGGTTGTTGATCGTATAGCCGGCCTGGATGATATTGTAGCCGGGGTCGGAGATGCCCTGGCGGTTGATGCCGTAGGTGGAAGTGGTCCGTCTTTGCTGTTCGTTGCCGACCAGCAGGCTCAGACTATGTTTGTCTGCGAATGTATAGTCGAATTGGGCGGTATTTGTCCACACCCAGGTCTTGTATTTTGCGGAGACGGCCGATGCGTTGCCTCCCGCGGTATATCCGTCGCCGGTGACGGCGCTCTGGAAGAGGTCGTTGTCGATGAGCATGTAGTCAATGCCGTAGAGCGTCTTTAGTGTGATCCAGCTGAGCGGCTTGACCTGCAGGTAGGTGCTGGACTGAACATGATTGACCTCGTTGTTCGAGCGGTTGAGGTCGGTGATGGGGACGATATTATAATAAGAGATCGAGGTGCCCGTGATATTGGGTGCGCCGATGCTGGAGCCGTTGATATTGTATGAGCCGTCTGTGTTGTAGGGAGAAAGGATGGGCGGCAGCACCTGGGTGAGGCGGGCCAGGGCGCCGGTGTTGTAGGCTTCGCCGGGAAGGGATCCCGAGGAGCCGGCGGAATAGTTCATCTCGTTCGAATACGACGCTTTGCCGCCGAGTGATATGGCCTTGCTGAGGCGGGTATCCACGTTGGCGAGGATATTGATGCGTTTGAAATCGTTTTTCTTTATGATGCCTTCCTGTGCGGTGTAGCCTGTAGCGAGATAGTAGGTGGTCGCGTCGTTGCCGCCGGAGATGTTGATGGCGTGGCTGTGCGAGAGGCCGGTGCGATAGACATAGTCGGTCCAGCGGGTGTCGACGTTGGTGCTGTCGGCATTTTTCGCGTATTTGAAGCTGACGGCGTTCGCGCCGGTGAGGCTGGGATTGTTGGCGACAGCCATGGTCTTTTCCTGGAGGTACTGGGCGGCGTTCATCATTTTCGGGAGGCCATAGGCTTTGTTCCATCCCACCCATCCGTCATAGCTGACTTTTACGCGGCCTGCCTTGCCTTTTTTGTCGTGATGAAGACTACGCCATTGGCGGCGCGGCTACCATAGATGGCGGTGGCGGCGGCGTCCTTGGCGATATCGATGCTTTCGATATCGTTCGGGTTGATGCTGGCGAGGGGATTGATCGATGCATTTGATGCGGAAGAGCCGGTGATGGGATTGGTACTGTAGTCGCCGGTGAAGGAGGGTACGCCGTCGACGACGATCAGGGGATAGGAGCTCAGGGAGATGGAGTTGGTGCCCCGGATACGGAATACGGGAGGCTCGTTGACGACGCCGCTGGGAACGGTGATCTGGACACCCGAACTGCGGCCGGCGAGGCCTTCGTCAAAGCTCTGTATCGGTGTTTCGGCGAGGGCTGCTCCTTTTACCGAGGAGAGGCTTCCGGTCACCTCTGATTTTTTTGGCTGCCATAGCCAACAACGACTACTTCGGACAGGTTCCTGCCGGAGGATTTGAGGGTGATGCCGAAGGTGGATCTTGCGCCGAGTGGGATGAGTTGTTCTTCCAGTCCGATATAGGTGAACTGGAGGAGCCGGGTTTTTCGGAGACGTTGAGTCGGAAGACACCGCTGATATCGGTAACGGTGGTGGAGGTAACTTTCCGGTCACTGGTCAGGGCGGTGATGGTGACGGCTGCCAGGGGATTGCCTTTTTCGTCGGTGACGGTGCCGGAGATGGATCGGTTTTGTGCACGCAATTGACACAATGCCAGGCATACGCCTAGCACAGAGGCTAGAAGTTTTCTCATGTGACGTAGTTAGTTTTAGTGAATATAAATAAAAAAAGCGAGTAAAATGTGTTTTTATTTACTCACTGTGCCCATTATGCGGTGGATTTTGCTAAATATTATTTATATAGAATTAATTGCTATATTATGCGGGCGTGTTTGATATAGTCGAGTTTGGGGAAGCGGGATTTGAGCCATGCGTTGCCTTCGGCGAAGAGAGAGTCCTGTTTGCCGCCGCGGATGCCTCCGCCGGAGTGTTCGCCATACCCGCTGTATAGCGAGTCGGCGACGTCCATGCCTGCGATGATCCGGGCGAAAGGGACAAAGGGTTCTTTGTCGTGGGTGGTGCTGTTGTCGCGCAGGTTGATGAACATCTGGGTGGTGCGGCCGTTGGGGTCTTTGAAGGCATAGGCGATGGTGCCGCGGGTGTTGGAGAGGACTCTTGGATCGTCGGGTAAGGTCTGGTGACGCCATGCGCTGGCGATCTTTCCATCCGCGGCTACGCCGAACTGGGCCCAGGTCTCTTTGCGGATGCGGAAGACGGCGGCGTTGTTATAGTAGCCATACCGGACCAGGTTGTAAAAGCGGTCGACGCCACGCGGGGACCATTCTCTTTTTACTTCGAGAAGGATATTGCCTTTTGTCGTCTGGAGCTGTACGCGGAATTCGGCAGGTGCCGGGGTGCTGAAGACGGGGTCTTCGGGGTGGAGGAGCCGGCGGTGCGCTGTGCAGGAGAAGAGTAAGGGGAGAAGAAAAAAGAGTGAATAGTATTTGTTTGTGATGCTCTGTTTCATGGGAGAAAAATTACGGCATTAGATGGGTTGACGATGGGTTTGGAGGGGGTTTCTTTAAAACTGGTTAAAAAATGCACAGCGGAAGATAAAATTTTCCCTACATTTGATTGTTCATATGTTCAGACATATAAAAACCAACGGGTCCTGGGAGGCCCTCAAAAAAATTGCCGCATGAATAACAGCGCCCCCTCTATTCGCCTTGTTTTGCTTTTCTCCTGTGTTGTTGGTCTTTCTGCCCGTGTCAGTGCGCAGCAGCTGTTGTGGCAGATCGGGAAGCCGGACAACGGTATTTCGGAGTTCGCTCTTGCGCCTTCGCCGGGTGCGGGTTCCGAGTCTCAATTTGTCAAAGACGGACTCTTTCTCGTTGGAAAATCGGATGCAAAGAAGGACTGGCCTTTTTCGCATCCCGGTCCGAGGGATGCGTGGGCGGGGGCGAAGCCGCATACCTATACCATAGTATTCGGGTTGGAGAATGCGGGTGTGGGTGACAGTTGTACGCTGCATTTCCGTCTGGTGGACGTGGGGCCTTCGTCGGTGAAGCTGGATATCGGGGTCAATGGGCAGGAGTTTGCCCATAGTCTTCCGCAGGGAGCCGGTGAGGGCATATACGGGGATCCGTCGAAGGGCAGGAAGCAGGATTTCGATATCCGATTCCCGGCCAGTCTGCTGAGGAAAGGGAATAATGATATTACGATCACGAATGCGCACGGCAGCTGGATCGTCTATGACTGGATCGGGATGGACGCGGGCGCCGGCAACAAGTTGAAAGGCGTCGAGGCGGGTGTGGATCTGCTGAGTTATACGGCGAGGCCTTTTATCGCCGAGAAAAATGGCCGTGAGTACCAGCCGGCCGAACTGTCGTTCATGAACACGGGGGCGCCGGTATCGGTGAGCGTGGAAGTTGGCGGGATGGATGCCCGGTCGTTCGAAGTGGGCTCCGGGATCCAGTCTGTGGAGGTAATGACACCGGCGGTGAAGGCGGACTCGACCGTTGCGCTGTCGGTGAAGCAGGGGAAAAGGCTGGTGGCGAAGCGGGATATCGGTCTGCGGCCGGTGCGGAGGATCACCGTCTATGTGCTTCCCCATTCACATAACGATATTGGATACACGGAGATACAATCCGCGGTGGAGAACAAGCAGATCAACAACCTGCTGAAAGGGATCGATTTTGCCAGGAGGACGAAGGACTATCCGGAAGGCGCCCGTTTTGTCTGGAACCTGGAAGGAGTCTATGCGGCCGATCTGTTCCTGCAGCGGATGAGCGCGGAGCAGAAGAAGGATTTCTACGCCGCGGTAAAAGACGGGGGTGTGGCGTTGAACGGGATGTATCTGAACACGCTTACCGGTCTGTGCCGGCCGGAGGAAGCTTGCTGCGGTTGTTCGCGCGTGCGACGCAGCTGGGGAAGGAATGCAATGTGAAGGTCGACGCGGCGATGATCAGCGACGTGCCGGGCTATACCTGGGGAACGATCGCGGCGATGTCGCAGGCGGGTATCAAGTATTTCTCGGCTGCACCCAACTATTTTGACCGCATCGGAAATATACTGGTGCAGTGGGAGGACAAGCCATTTTATTGGGTCTCTCCTTCGGGGAAGGAGAAGCTGCTGGTGTGGATACCGTGGAGGGGGTATGCGTTGTCTCACGGGCTGCCAGGGGTTGTCCGAGAGCTTTGCGGCGGACTATATGGACCAGTTGACGAGGGTCAACTATCCCTATGATATCACCTATGTGCGGTGGAGCGGTCACGGGGACAATGCGGAGCCGGAGATCTCGATCAGTGATTTTGTTAAGGATTTCAATACCAAATATACATGGCCGAAGTTTATTATTTCTTCGACCAGCCGGGCGTTCAGCAGTTTTGAAAAGCGATATGGCGACAGGCTGCCGGAGGTCAAGGGGGACTGGACGGGGTACTGGGAGGACGGGGCCGCTTCTTCGGCGCTGCAAACGGGGATGAACAGGAACAGCTCGTCGCGGCTGAGCCAGGCGGAGGCTTTGTATTCGATGCTGCACCCCGCGCGATTCCCGGTAGACAGTTTCCGGAAGGCCTGGCAGCAGGTGATCCTTTATTCGGAGCATACCTGGGGGCGGACTGCAGTATCACGCGGCCGCTGAGTCAGAAGACGAAGGAGCAGTGGGCGATCAAGAAGTCCTATGCGGACAGCGCGCATCTGTTCTCTGAAAGACTGATGAGCGCGGCGCTGCCCGGGACCGCGGGTTCTTCGATCGACGTGTACAATACGAATTCGTGGGCGCGTGGCGGGCTGATCCTGCTGACGCCGCAGCAGTCGGCTGCCGGTGATCTGGTGAAGGACGACAGGGGCGCAGTGGTTGTCTCGCAGCGATTGTCCACTGGTGAGCTGGCTTTTGTGGCTTTGGACGTGAAGCCTTCTCTCCGCCAGAAGGTATACGATCAGCAAGGGGAAAGCCGCGGTGGGCGTCGGGGTCGCTGTTACGGCGAACAGCCTCGATAATGGGGTGGTGAAGGTGGTGGTTGACGAAACGACCGGCGCGATCAAGAGTCTGCGCAATCACTCGATCGACAATAATTTCTCCGACTCGGCTTCGGGGGAGAATCTCAACGACTATCTTTTTCTGCACGGGAACAAGCTGGCCGATCTGCAGCGCAACGGGCCGGTGACGATCAGCGTAAAGGAAAGGGGCCGCTAATGGCGGTACTCTCGATCCGCAGTGAAGCTCCGGGTTGTAACAGTCTGGTCCGGGAGCTGTGTGTTGTCAGGGGTCTGGACTATGTGGAGGTCAAAAATATTTTGGACAAGAAACCGGCCGAACTGGATCCTGTGGACGGCGACTATGCCTGGGCGAATGTAGGAGGGAAGGAGAGCGTGAATTTTGGATTTCCTTTTCATGTGGCGGGAGGGGAGATGAAGATCGATATCCCGATGGCCATCATGCGTCCGGAGGCGGACCAGATAGCGAGTGCGTGTAAGAACTGGCTGGAGGTGGGATCATGGGCCGACGTGTCCAACAAGGATCTGGGGATCACCTCGGGCGAGCCTGGATGCACCGCTGGTAGAAGTGGGGGCATTACGGCGACGCTGCTGGGCGGGCAGACGAATCCTGCGGTATGGAGAAAGACTATCGAGCCGACGCAGAAATTATATTCCTGGGCGATCAACAATCACTGGGAGACCAACTACCGCGCCTATCAGGACGGGATCATCACGTTCCGGTATGCGCTGCGGCCGCATGGGGCGTTTGACCCGGCCGTGGCCGCGCAGTTTGGGACGGGGCTGGCCCAGCCGCTGGTCGTTGCGTCAGGGGGAGGTGCGGCCGGCCAGTCTTTACTGCAGCTAAGCAATAAAGACGTGCTCGTCCAGGCGCTGAAGCCCAGCGACGATGGAAAGGCGTGGATCGTGAGTCTGTTCAATACGAGTCCTTCGGCACAGTCGGTAAGCCTCCAGTGGGCGGCGCCTGTGAAGGGGATGAGCTTCAGCAATACCAGCGAGGAGCCGGGGGCGCCGGTGTCGGGTGATATTACTCTGGCCGCGCAGGACGTAGTCACGCTTCGGATTGAACGATAAGGACGGCCCGTCCCGGGCCGTCGGGAACGATAGACTACAGCTCGATCTTTGTCCCGAGTACTTCGAGGAAGGCGGCGATCCACCGGGGGTGGCCGGGCCATGCCGGTGAGGTAACGAGGTTGCCGTCGACAACGGCCTCTGTCACCGGTACGCTGACGTATTCACCGCCGGCGATGGTGACTTCCGGTCCAACGGCGGGGTAGGCGGTGAGGCGCCGACCCGCTACGACGTTGGCTGCGGTGAGGATCTGGATGCCGTGGCAGACGGCGGCGATGGGTTTGGAGAAGTGATTGAAATGGTGAACGAGATCGATGATCTTCCGGTCGAGGCGCAGGTATTCCGGCGCGCGTCCGCCCGCGATGCAGAGGGCGTCATAGGCGCCGGGGTCTACATCGTCAAAGGTAAAATTGAGTTCGAAGAGGTGGCCGGGTTTTTCGCTATAGGTCTGGGCCCCGTCAAAATCGTGGATCGCTGTCTGTACTTTTTCGCCTTTTTTCTTACCCGGGCAGACGGCGTGCACTTCGTGTCCTACCATTAACAGCATCTGAAAGGGAACCATTGTCTCGTAGTCCTCGGCGTAGTCGCCGGTGAGGAACAGGATCTTCTTTTGCGCCATAGCTAGATGATTTTATGACTCTAAAGTTAGGAAGGAATCCAACGGGCCGCTCAGGGCAATTTGAAGATATTGTAAAATAAATTTGGAACGATCGTTCCGGAATACGTATCTTTGTACGGTAAAACAATGTTCAAACATTAAATGATACAGTATGAGCAATCTTTCGAACAAAGTAGCCGTGGTTACCGGTGGTAACAGCGGCATAGGTTATGCGACGGCCAAAGAACTGATCGGTCTTGGCGCGAAAGTTATTATCACGGGCCGCAACAGGACGGCTGTAGAGAAGGCTGCCGGAGCAGCTAGGGGCGACGGGGCTTGTCGCCGATCAGGGCAGGCTGGGGGATATCAGCCGGCTTGCGGAAGAAGTCAGGGCCGGGGCGGGCAAGATCGATATTCTTTTTCTGAATGCGGGCGTGGCAAGTTTTAGTCCGGTAGAGACGGCTTCCGAAGCCCACTATGACGAGATCATGGACCTCAATGTCAAAGGCGTCTATTTTACCGTTCAGAAATTCCTGCCGCTGCTGAACGACGGGGCGTCGATCATTTTCAATACATCGGTGAATGCGGTGCTGGGCGTGCCGGGGAGCAGTGTATATGCTGCGAGTAAGGCGGCGCTGCTGGCGATCAATAAAGTACTGGCTAAAGAGCTGGCTCCGCGGAAGATCAGGGTCAATGCCGTCTCTCCAGGACCTGTTACTACTCCTTTGTATGACAAGCTGGGGATGAAGCAGGAAGAACTGGAAGGATTCGGGAAGCTTCTGGGTTCCAAGGTATTACTTAGCCGTTTCGGCAATGTCGAAGAAGTGGCGCATGTCGTCAGGTTCCTGGCATCGGATGAAGCCAGCTATGTCACGGGGACGGAAGTGACCGTCGACGGCGGACTTACGGTCAATGCGGTAGTATAGTTTTTGTCCGGAAATGGAACGATCGTTCCATTTCCGGCATTTTTGTATCTTCGTGGTATTATGGCAAGGAAAAAGGAATTTGACGAAAAGACCCTGCTGGACAAAGCGGTCGGGCTTTTCTGGCGGAAGGGCTATAATGCGACGTCCGCGCAGGATCTGGTGGATGAGCTGGGTATCAGCCGGAGCAGTCTGTATGATACCTATACCGACAAGCGCAACCTCTTCAAGGAATCGCTGAGGCAGTACCAGCTGTGCAATACCAGCGTCGTCGTCCGGATGGCTGACGAGTCAGCCGATGCCAGGCAGACCGTCCAGCAGATATTCCAGAACATCATCAAGGAGAGTACGGAGGACGAGTTCAATAGGGGGTGTTTCATGGTTAACACGGCCGTCGAACTTTCCGGTCAGGATAAAGAGATCGGCGAACTGGTCAGTCAGAACAATAAAGGAGTCGAGGACGCGCTGACCCGGCTGGTGAAGAAGGGGCAGGCCGACGGGCAATTCTCCACGAAGAAGACGGCGCGGGCCTTTGCGCGGTATTTGTTCAGCAGCATTTCGGGCTTGCGTGTAGCTGCCCGGTCGGGGGCCGACCGGCGGGTGCTGAACGACATCGCGGATGTCGTACTCTCTACGCTTCTTCAAGGGTCTTAACGTCTATTTTTACCATTTTCATCATGGCCTGCATGACGCGTGCGGCCCTTGCCTTGTCTTTGTCCTGGAGCAGTTCGATCAGTCTTTTGGGAACGACCTGCCGGGACAGTCCGTATTGTCCTTCAGCCATCCGCACTGGCTTGGCGTTCCGCCGGCCAATAGTTTGTCCCAGTAGTAGTCTACCTCTTCCTGATCCTTGCAATCGACCACAAAGGAAACGGCTTCGGTAAATTTGAACATGGGTCCGCCGTTGAGTGCGGTGAAGCTGGTTCCGTCGAGGGTGAAGGCGACGGTCAGTACCGATCCGTTGCTGCGCATCGTCTCGGTGATCTTTGAGTTCCTGAAGATGGAGACATAATAATTGGCGGCTTCCTCGGCCTGGTTATCAAACCACAGAAAGGGATGGATCTTTTGCATAAAATATCGTTTTTGAATTGATGAGTTTGACCCCACAAACCTAGCGGATAAAATTTGCCCGGAGATGGTGCAAAAGCGACATTATGTAGGGTTGATCGCGACAATTGGCGGAGACGTCGCCGGACGGCTTCCGGCGCAGCAGGTTCGTGCTAGCTTTATGGCATGAAAAGAATTTCCAGCTTGCTGCACGTGGTCATGTTTTTCCCGGCTGCCATTGGCGTGGCGATGGTAGTGAGGAGGAGCCTTGCGATCGGGGGTATTGCCACCGGATCGCCGCCATTTCCCGGCGCGGCAGGGTTTGACGCCGATTTTTCCCGGCACCCCTTTATCACCTTCCTGCATATTCTTCCCGGCGCTCTATTTATGCTACTCGCTCCCCTGCAGTTCCTTCCACGGATACGTAACGGTTATCCGCGGTGGCACCGGAGCAGCGGACTGGTGGTGATCGTATGCGGGTATATCATCGGTATATCCGCGCTGTTTATGCCTTTTTTCCTGCATCCGATCGGCGGACTGAACGAGTCGGTGGCCACCAGCTTCTTTGCCGTCTATTTTCTGATTGCGCTGAGTATGGCCTGGCGCGCGATCCGGCGGAGGGATATCGTCCGTCACCGGCAGTGGATGATCCGGATGTTTAGCATCGGTGTGGCCGTCGGGACAATCCGGCCGATCGTGGTGTTGTTCTTCGTATTTTCGGGGCTGCCGCCGCAGATGTTCTTCGGGACAGCATTCTGGCTGGGCTTTTCTCTTCACCTCGTACTGGCCGAATGGTATATAGGTTATAGTAAATTTACACTCCATGAAGTTGGCAATTAAATACTGGTTTATAGCATTGCAGGTGGTGATCTGGGCGGTGATCCTGTCGTTGCCGTTTGTGGTTACTATGGAGAAAGGCAACGGGATCGAAGGTATTCCGGCCCTTTTTCTGACCTATGTGACGATGATCAATATCGCGATCTTTTATCTTCATGCCTACTGGATCTTCCCGGCTTTTTTCAACCGGCGCAGCTGGTGGATCTATATTTTGACGACGATATTTCTGATCGTCGGGTCGTTTCAGCTGAAATGGTATATTCTTTCGGTGGGATATCCGGAGGTGGCAAGAAGAGTGTCCACCTACCGGTTCATCTTCCCTTCGTCCGTGGCCTTTTTTATCATGAGTTTTTTACCGTCTGCTTGTCGACCGTTTTCGGGCGGAGAGGGAACAGAAAGAGCGGCAAGCTACCGAGCTGCTGACCGAGCTGAAGTTTCTGCGGTCGCAGATAAGTCCGCATTTTCTTTTCAATGTCCTGACCAATCTGGTTTCGCTGGCGAGGAAAAAGTCGGACAGTCTGGAGCCTGCGCTGATCAAGCTGTCCGAGCTGCTGCGGTATATGCTGTACGACACGCAGGGGAAAAAAGTGCCACTGCAGACGGAGGTCGAATACCTCAACAACTATCTCGACCTGCAGCGGCTGCGTTTTGGCAATGACGTGGATATCGACAGCCGGATAGAGGCAGATGACGAGGCGATGGCGTATACCATCGAGCCGATGTTGCTGATCCCCTTGTGGAGAATGCCTTCAAGCACGGGGTAGGGTATAGCGGCCGTCCGGGGATCGTGCTGCGGCTGTCGGTCGCCTATAAGACTCTGCGCTTCGAGGTGCGGAATAAGTACGAGCCCGAACCGGCGGAGGCCAAGGACGAGTCGTCCGGTATTGGCCTGGGGAATGTCATGTCGCGGCTGAATCTGCTCTACCGCAATAAATACACGCTGTCAATCAATGACGCGAACGGCGTATTCCACATCGTCTTAACTTTACAACTGTTATGATGTCCTGTCTGGTTATCGACGACGAGCGCCTGGTGCGCGAGCTGCTGGAAGACAATATCCGACAGATACCCTATTTGCGCCTTGCCGGCAGTTGTAAGAACGCGCTGGAGGCGGCGGAGTTCCTGCAGCGGGACCAGGTGGATCTGTTATTTCTCGATATACGGATGCCTCGCATATCGGGCCTGCAGTTGCTGCAGTCCCTTCAGACCCCGCCGCTGGTGATCCTTGTTACTGCTTATGAGCAATATGCGCTGGAGGGGTTCAATCTGAATGTTGTCGACTATTTGCTGAAGCCCTTTGCTTTTGACAGATTTTTGAAGGCCTGCAACAGGGCGCATGACCTGTTGAAATTGCGAGGAAGGGGTGTGGCCGGTGGAGTGGAGGAATTCTTTGTCCACGTCGAGTATACGCTGGTAAAGGTCGTCGTCGCCGATATCGACTATGTCGAAGGCTTAAAGGACTATATCAGGATCCATCTGGCGTCTGCGCCCAGGCCGGTGCTCACGAGGATGAGCATGAAATCCATCGAGGAAAAGCTGCCGGCGGCGGCGTTCATACGCACGCATAAATCCTATCTTGTCGCCACCCGGAGGATCACCGCGATCAAGCGGGATTTTGTGTGTCTGGGACCGGTGGAGATCCCGATAGGGGAGGCCTACAAGCGTAATATCGACCAGATCGTCAACCCGGGATCGAGCCGGTGAGGAAGGCGGGGCGGTTCTTTTCTTCGAGGCTTGCTCGAAGGCATAGGCCATCCGCAGAAGCTCGGGCTCTTTGTACGCGCCGCCGACAAAGGAGAAGCCAACGGGCAGGCCCATGACCATACCCATCGGCACCGTGATATGCGGGTAGCCGGCCATGGCGGCGGGGCCCGAGAAGCCGGATCCCGTGCGGTAGTCGCCGCTGATGAGGTCGATGCAGCAGGCGACGCTGGTGGTGCAGGCGGAGAGTGCGTCCAGCTGGTTCTGCGTCATCAAGTCGTCGATGATGGTACGGGTGGTGAGTAGTTTTTTCAGGGCGTCCTGGTATTCGGCGCTGTCGAGGGCGCCGCGGGTCTGGCTTTTTCGAGCGTCTCCTGTTTGAAATAGGGCATAGCCTTTTTTTCGTTGGCGGAATTGAAGGCGATGACGTCAGCGAGTGTGTGTACGCCTGCGTTAGCAGTCGCCAGGTATTTGTTGAGCCCGTCCTTGAATTCGTACTGCAGGATGACGCCTTCCACGGAGTTGGGGTCGGCGAGCAGCTTGAACAGGTCGACCTCCACGATGGTAGCGCCTTTGGCCTTCAGTGTATTTATCGCTTCCTGGAAGAGGGCCAGGACGCCTTCGTGGCCGCCCGTCAGGAAGGATTTTTCGATCCCGATGCGTTTGCCTTTCAGGCCATCCGCGTCGAGCCAGGCGGTATAGTCGGTTTTTGCTTTCTCTTTACTTTCCAGTGTAACCGGGTCGGTCGGGTCGACGCCGGTCATGGCGCCGAGCAGGATCGCCGCGTCCTTCACGGTGCGCGCCATCGGTCCGGCGGTGTCCTGGGTAGCGGATATGGGGATGATGCCGCTCCTGCTGAGCAGGCCTACGGTGGGTTTGATACCGACGATGCCGTTGATCGAAGAGGGGGAAACCACCGAGCCGTTGGTCTCGGTGCCCACGGCAACGGCGCAGAGGTTGGCGGCTACCGCGGAGCCCGAGCCCGCGCTGGAACCGCTGGGATTGCGGTCGAGGCGGTAGGGATTCTTGGTCTGGCCGCCGCGGCTGCTCCATCCGCTGGTCGAGCGGGTGCTGCGGAAATTGGCCCATTCGCTGAGGTTGGTCTTGCCCAGGATGACGGCGCCGGCCTTTCGGAGCTGTGCAACGATAAATGCGTCCTGTGCCGCGTGGTGGCCGTCGAGCGCCAGCGAGCCGGCCGTTGTCATCATTTTGTCGCCGGTATTGATATTGTCTTTGACCAGTACGGGTATGCCGTGCATCGGGCCGCGAACTTTGCCGGCCTTTCTTTCGGCGTCGAGGCCTTCGGCAATGGACAGGGCGTCGGGGTTGAGTTCGATGACGGCGTTGAGTTCGGGGCCTTTTTTGTCGATGTCCGCGATGCGTTTGAGGTATAGTTTGGTCAGGGATTTGGACGACAACTGTCCGCTCCTCATCTTTTCCTGGAGCTGGTCGATAGTTATTTCGTTGAGTTCGAAGTCGCCGGCTCCTGGGGTATCGGTGGAGGCGAGATTCAGTGTGGCGACGCCCAGGCCTGCCAGCGAGCCGTTCTTTAAAAATTTACGTCTGTCCATTATGCTTTCTTTTTGGCGGTTGGTTTTTGGAGAATGCAGCCGGTTTTTTGGCGGATTCCTGGGTGAGGATGGTCTTCGGGAACTCACTGGTATAGGTGGCGCCCTGTCTCAGCTGGCCTTTTCCGTTGCCCTTTGTCCAGAAGACCGGGGCTATCTGTGTATTGCCCGTTTGTCCGGGGTAGACTACGGTGAAGCGGACGTCGGAGCCGCGGCCGTATCTGTCTCCGCCCACGAGTCCCAGCGGCGTGCCTGCTTCTACCGCCTGACCCGGCCTGACGAAGGCGCCATCTTTTTTGAAGACGCCGTACTGTCCAAAGCTGCAGTCTGCATGGACGATCTCGACGTAGTTCCAGCTGCCGGTGGTGGTGGCTCCTGCGTCGTTCTCGGTATTACTGACGTCAACGGCGGTGACGATGCCGCGGCGGGCTGAAAAGATCGTATCGTCGATATTCATCTTTAGTCTGACGGTGTAGACGCTGTCCTGACCGGTCGTGTGGACCGCGTTGATGCGGAACGCCTGGGACTGGATCCCGGGTCCGATGGGCAGGAGATAGACAAAATCGGGGTTGACCACGGGCTGCATGCAGCCTTTGCGGTTGCTGGCCTTGAAGCCGACCTGTGTGTCGTCGGTCCTGCTGATGGGTGACAGGGTGAAGAGTTGGTTGAACCCGGGTTTGACCTCGGCTTCGAAGGGCACGGGATGGTCGGACTTCAGATTCTTCATTGTCGGGAGTTCGACCCGGAGCACGTATGTGCAAAAAGCCTTGTTGTTGCAGGTGAAATGGTAGTTGCCCTGCTGGTCTGTGGTATAGCTGACGTCGACGACGCGCTGGGCGAAGAGTGGCGGTACGGAGAACAAAAGAAAAAAAGAAAGAAAGCGGTTGATCTCATATGAGGACTTTGTCCCTGAAAAATACAATTATCTGACGGTTTTTTTGTAAATTCATTTGAACCTTAACCCATGAGCCAGAGTCTCGATGCTATCAATTTCACGCAGCTAACGCAGCGAAGCTATACGCCTTCCCCTTCCGCGTGGGAGGACCAAATTCTTTATTTTCTTTTGCTCGACCGTTTCTCGGACAACAACGAGGCGGGTTTCGATCCGGCCGGCACCGTTCCATTGTATACTTCTTCCGACAACGGGAATGCCATCCAAACGCCGGCTGATGCGCTGGCCTGGCGTTCCGCGGGACAGGCGTGGACGGGCGGCAATCTGAGAGGTGTGGTCTCCAAGCTGCCCTATCTGGCCGATATGGGGGTCACCGCGCTATGGATAAGTCCGGTTTTCAAGCAGGTCGCTTTTCAGCCTACCTATCATGGTTATGGGATACAGGATTTTTGGAAGTGGACAGCCATTTTGGTTCGCTGGCCGACCTGCGGGAGCTGGTGGACAAGGCGCACGCGCTTGGCATTTCGGTGATCCTCGACATCGTGGTCAACCACAGCGGGGATGTGTTCAGCTATGTGGCCGAAGATCCGGTGTGGACCGGGCAGCGCTATCCGGTGAAAGGTTTTAACGATCTCCGCGGGCAGCCTGATATTGCTTTTGAGGCCGGGGTTGCGTCGGGACCTGATGACGCGGTCTGGCCGGTTGAGTTTCGGGATCCGGCAGTTTTTACGCAGGAAGGGGAGATCGTCAACTGGGACGCCAGTCCGGAGTTTCTGGACGGGGATTTCTTTAGTCTGAAGGATATACATCTGGGTGAGGGTCCGGTCGACGGCTGGGTTGCTTCGGCTGGTCTGTCGAATCTGATAGAAGTCTACAAATACTGGATGGCGGTGCTCGACATCGACGGCTACCGTATCGATACGGTCAAGCATATGGAAGATGGCGCTGTGCGGCTGTTTGCTTCGGCGATGCATGAGTTTGCGCAACTGATAGGCAAGGACCGGTTCCTGCTGATCGGAGAGATCACAGGTTCACGCGACGACGCGATGCGTAAGCTGCAGGTCACCGGTCTCGATTCGGCGCTGGGCATCGCGGACGTGCAGGAAGCGCTTTCGGACATGGTTAAGGGTAAGGCGGCGCCGGAGACCTATTTTTCGCTGTTCCGCAATTCCATCCTGATCGGGAAGGGGACGCATACATGGCTGCGAAATAAGGTGGTGGTCATGCTCGACGACCACGACAAGATCATTCAGGGGAGTAACAAGAGTCGTTTTTGCGCTTTCGACCAGGGCGACAGGCTGATCGTCGCCGCGCTGGCTGTCAATCTGATGACGCTCGGTATACCCTGTATCTACTATGGCAGCGAGCAGCGGTTCGACGGCAGCGGCGGGGGAGACGGCAGCGATGAATACATCCGGGAAGATATGTTTGGTGGAGCATTCGGCGCATTTCGCAGCAGGGGCGTTCATTTCTTCGACGTGGCGGGTGAGGTGTACGGTGCCGTGGCGGCTATCGCGGCAGTCCGCCGGAAATATGTGACGCTCCGCCGGGGAAGGCAATATCTGCGCGAGATCTCGGGAGACGGTGTAAGTTTTGGCCCGCCGTCCTATATGGGTGGTTCCAACCGGTTGCTGTCGGTAATCGCGTGGTCGAGGATCCTGGACGAGGAGGAGATCGTGCTGGCGATCAATACCGACGTTACCCGCGAGCTGAGCGCCTGGGTGACGATCGACAATGGCCTCAGTCGGGTCGGGGATGTCTTTGCCTGTATCTATCCTTCCGCGCCTTTAGTGCCGGAGGCTATTGTCGAGGGGAGGAATGGAAAGGCCATGCTGATCCGGGTACCTCCGGCGGGGTTTGTGGCCTACAGGAGGCAGGGGTAGTGTTACGGGGGCGTTCAGCGTCTGTCCGAAATCGGACAGTTGTGTTCTTTCATCGGGTGTAGTTAATTGTGGGTTAGTTGGTTAGCTAGTGGCATAGGCCTTGTTCCATAATTCTAAACGACTCCCATGTTTAAGAATTACCTTGTCACTGCCTGGCGTAACTTAAGGAAGAATAAAGTTTTTTCCTTCATCAATATCTTCGGTCTGGCGATCGGTATGGCTGTCTGTCTGCTGATCCTGCAGTATGTCAATTTCGAGCTCTCCTTCGACCAGTTCAATAAAAATATCGCCGATATATACAGGGTTGCAAACGACCGGTATCAGAACGGCAAGCTGGTGCAGCACGGTACGATCACCTATTCCGCGATCGGCAAGGCGATGCAGGACGATTTCCCGGAGGTAGCCGATCACGCGCGGGTGATGCCATATGGGACTGGGAACGTCGTTGCGGGCTATGGGGACAAGAAGGTCGGTGATCTGTACGCGGTTGCTGTCGACAACAGCTTCCTCTCTATGTTCACCTATCCATTTCTTGCCGGGGACGTGCAGTCGGCGTTGAAGGAGCCCTATTCCACGGTGCTGACGGCGGCGACTGCGGACAAGATCTTTGGCGATCAGAAGGGGGACTATTCGGGACTGGTGGGTCAGCAGTTCGTTTTCAACAAGGATAGTATGCCCTATAAGGTGACGGGAGTTATGGCAAACTTTCCGGAAAATTCGCACCTGCAGTTCGATATGCTGGTGTCGTATGTCACGCTGTATTCCGGCAGGTTTCCCTACCGGCAGGCGGACTATGAGTGGACTGACTCGGACTTCTGGCACTATATCCGGCTGAAGCACGGGACGGACTACAGGGCGCTGGAGGCGAAATTTGATGCGTTCAGTCAGCGGCATTTCCAGGGGAATAAGGTATCCGGCAGCGTAGAGAAGTTTCATCTGCAGCCGCTGGCGAGGGCGCATCTTTATTCCGACTACGAGTACGAGATCGGCATGACGGGGAGCGCGACGGTGGTCTGGGGACTGTTCATCATTGCCGTTTTTGTGATCGCGATCGCGTGGGTCAACTATATCAATCTGTCCACGGCGCGGTCGGTGGAGCGGGCAAAGGAAGTAGGGGTGAGAAAGGTCACGGGGGCGACGCGGGGCGAGCTGATCCGGCAATTCCTGGTAGAGTCGCTGATCGTCAACCTGCTGGCCTTCGTCATTGCGATATGCCTTGTACTGCTGACCCAACAGGCGTTTAACCAGCTGATCCAGACGAAGCTGTCGATGGCGAATCTTTTTACGAGGAGCTCGGGCGGGTATGCTTTAGCGATAGGTCTGGGGGGGCTGCTGCTGGCGGGTATATTCGTCTCCGCCTTCTATCCGGCATTTGTATTGTCGTCTTTCCGGCCGATCATGGTGCTGAAGGGGAAGTTCCGCGCTTCGAAAAAAGGAGTGGTGCTGCGCAAGGGGCTTGTCATCGGACAGTTTGCGGTCACCATCCTGCTGATCATCGGGTCGGTGGTGGTATACCGTCAAATCCGGTATATGAGCGGTCAGGAGCTGGGGATCAATATCGATCATATTGTGGCTGTAAAGCCGCCGAGGATGACGGATTTCGATTCCAGTTTTATACAGCGGGAGGAAAGTTTCAAGAATGAGATCAAGCAGCTGACCGGTGTGGCCGGGGCCGCAACGGCGAACCGGCTGGCGGGAAGAGAGATGTCCAGGACTTTCAATATCCACCGCGCCGAAGACAACAGCGGGGATCATTATACCCTCCGAAATATGGGCGTTGACTATGATTTTATCGATCTGTACGGACTGAGGGTAATTGCGGGGCGGAAGTTCAGGCAGTCGGACTATGATCCCAGATATGAGAACCTGCACAGTGTCGTCCTTACGGCAAGCGCCACGAAAATGCTGGGTTACGCCAATGCCAGGACGCCATAGGCAGGCAGATCGTGATGTATGACAAGAAATGGGATGTGGTCGGTGTTGTCAACGATTTTCATCAAAAGTCGCTGCGTTATGCCATGGAGCCTACGGTCCTTCAGCCATTCTTCTCTCCCGGCAACTGGATCTCGGTCAAGCTGAATACGGGCAATGTGCGGGCGACGATGGAGGCCGTGAAGCGGAAATACGAGGCTTTCTTCCCCGGCAATCCGTTCGACTATTTCTTTTTGGACGAAAGTTATAACCGTCAATACAAGAACGACCAGCTGTTCGGCAAGGCCTTTGCGCTGTTCGCGGGCTTTGCCATCCTGATCGCCTGTCTGGGGCTGCTGGGGCTGGCCTTGTTCGGGACGTCGCAGCGGATCAGGGAGATTGGGGTGCGCAAGGTGCTGGGGGCTTCGGTGACCAATATCGTCCTGCTGCTGTCGAAGGATTTTGTCATACTCATCGGGTTTGCGTTTTTGATCGCCGCGCCCGTGGCTCTGGTGGATCATGCACCTGTGGCTGCAGGATTTCGCGTACAGGATACCGTTAAGCCCGTGGATCTTTGCGGCGGCGGGCGTGATGGCCACGCTGATAGCGCTGATCACGATCAGCTTGGCAGGCGATCAGGGCCGCTTTGACCAGTCCGGTGAAGAGTCTGAGGTCGGGAGTAGATCAGGTGATCGTATTCAGGAAATCGTTGAGGGACTGCTGGCGGCTCAGCTGGAATTTCTTCCGCAGGCGGTAGCGGCTGATGTCTACGCCGCGAACCGATATATTCATCAGCTGGGCTATCTCCTTAGTCGAGAGGTTTAGTTGCAGGTATGCGCAGACCTTGAGGTCAGAATTGGTGAGGTTGGGGAACCTGGCCTTTAGCTTTTTCAGGAAATCATTGTTGATCTCGTTGAAATGGGAGGCGAACTGGTCCCAGTTGGACTTACTTTTCTCCAGCTTCGCTGACCAGATGCAGGGCGCTTTTGACGTCGTGGTTATGCCCTGTCTTTTTGTACAGGGACTGCAGTTCTTCCTTTACTCTTGCCAGCGCGTCCTCTCTTTCCACCAGGTGCATGCTGGCATTGGCCAGTTCTTGTCGCTTGAGGGCTACGTCGGCCTCCAGCTTTTCATTTTGCAGCTTGATGATCTCCTTTTCATTTTTTTCGATCTCGAGGTTGTGCAGGGCAATGATCTGCTGCTGTCTCTCTTCGTATTTAATTCGCTGGAGGTCGAGACTTCGCCGCTGCCAGCGGCTGATGGCGTAGAGGATCAGCAGGAAGAGCAGGCCATAGGCCATATAGGCCCATACCGTCTTGTAGAAGGGCGGGTTGATGACAAAGGACCAGACGGCGGGGATGGATTCTGTGGCCAGATTGTCGTGTGCTTTTACGAGGAAGCTGTACCGGCCTTCGGGGAGATTGGTGTAGTCTTTTTCCGTATGGGTGGACCAGGAGCTCCGGGACTTATCGTATCCTTCGAGTTTGTAGCTGTATTCGATATTGCTCTGCAGGCTGTAGGCCGGCGAGCTGTACTCGAAGTGGAAGCCGTTGTCGCGGTTGGCGAAAGTCGGCGGCCCGGCGGCCGCTGAGCTTTGTGCTGCCGCATAACCGCCGAAGATGCTGCTGTCGGAGTTGAGTTTTACGCCGCCGATGCGCACCGTCAGCGTCCGCGAGGTGCTGATATATTTTTTGTAGTTGAGGTGGATCAGGCCTTTTTCGCTGGCGATAAAGATATTCTCGTCGTTGTAGGGATAGATATTCTCGAAGCCCGAGAGGATCTGTCCTTTCAGTTCGGGGAACCAGGTGGTCGTAAAATGCCGGTCGTCGGGGTGGTCGGTATAGTGTACCACGCCCAGGGATTTGCCGCTGCAGAACCAGATGTTCCCGGCCAGGTCTTCGTTGAGGTATCTCAGTTCCATGGCGCCGAAGACGGGTTCGAGGAAGGCTGACCGGATAAATCTGTTGGAGGCATAGTCGAATTCGTAGGCTCCTTTTTCCGTCGCGAAGACGACCCTGTTCTTTATCCGGAAGACCTGGTTGTTCAGGGAGGAGGGTAGTCCGTCCTTGTCGGTATAGAGCCTGGCGCTATAGCTGTTTTGGTCGGAGGCGACGTCCAGGCGGTAGATCCCGCGGTAGGGGTGGGATGCCCAGAGGGTATTGTTGTTGTCGATGGCCAGGTATCGGAAGGATTCGTAGAGCCCTTTCAGATTGCCGGCGTTGACGAAATGGTCCTTTTGGAAGTCCAGCAGTTTGAGCCCGGTATAGGTACCGGTAATGACATAGTGGGAGGGGATGACTTCGCTGGTCGGGACGAAGAGCCGGGAAGCTTCCGGCGCCAGGGAGGTTGCCTGGTTGCCGGTGATGGAGAAAGTGCCGCCGTTGTGGCCCATGAGGAGTTGCTGGTTGACCTCGTCGATGCGCCAGACCTGGCCTTTGCTGTTGCCGATAAGGCGGAACTGTCCTTTGGAGAAGCTGAGGTCGTTGTTGTCCGTTGCGAGCGGAGTGACGTAGGCGCCGTCGGAAGTGCCGATATAGAGACGCCGGTCGAAGATCCGGGAAGAAAAACCCGAAAGGTCGTCGGTGATGCCCGGCTGGATATATTTAATGGCGGAATTGTAGGCGATGAAACTGATGCCGTTGTTGAGTCCGGCCCAGAGGTTGCCGTCGCGGTCCAGAAAAAGACAAAGAACGCTGTTGTTCTGCAGCCCTTCGGTGCGGGATATGCGCTGGATGATCCGGCCTCTGGCATCCATGATCAGACAGCCTTCCGAAGTGGTACCGGCGACAAATTCGTTCTTATTGAGGCGGGCGGATTTGTAGACGTCGGTATTGACCGGTTCTATCTCCGGGTGAGGGATAGGGGCCGAGATCGAGTCCTCTTTTATCCAGTAGAATTTCTTGCTGATCGTGGAGACCAGGAGGCTGTCCTTCCCCATGGCGGAAACGCCGGAGATCAGCTCGTTCCGGAGTGCCAGGCAGTTCTTCATCGGCACCCATTCGTTGTTCCGGTAGGTCAGCAGGCCGTTGTCACGGTCCTGGGCGAGCAGGACATTGTCCGCCTGAACGAGAAATTGCCACTGGGACTGGGGAAGGAAGACGCGGATAATATTGTTCTTCAGTTCGAAAATGCGGTCGGTTGCCTGGAAGAAGACCGATCCGTTGAAGATCTCGATATGCCAGATGTCGGCGAAACTCTTGTTGCCGCGGGGCAGGAGACCGGTGAGAGAGACGTATTGGAGATATCCTTTGGTGTCGGCCTGGAAATAGCCGAGCTCTCCCTGTCCGCCCGCATAGATACGGTCGTTCCTGTCGATGGCAATCGAACGGAGGATGGTGGCATTGGGGAGTGGGTAGTTCTTCCACCAGGTGCCGTCGTAGCAAATGAGTCCTTCGTTGTTGGCGAAATACATCAACCCTTTGTGGTCCTGTTTGATATCCCATGTCTGGGAGCCGCCGTGAAAATCGTTCTTACCGTAGTTGATAATGAGGGGAAGACCGATGGTATTTTGCCCTGCAGCACTACTGCAGACCGCAAAGATCAGCGTCCAAATGGCAAGGGGTTTCATATTAGAAAGATAGTACTTCCGGATGAAGTATTCTTGTAGTAGTTGAGTGTTGTTGATTATCAGCTGTTTAAGGTTTTGTGTGGTATTCGCGTAGTAGCGGTTTTGTTGGAATTGGATGCGTGCAGCTATAGTTTTATGCCCGGGCTTTCAGGAGTCCTTTACTAAAACTAAATGCTTGCGCATATGAAAAAAATTGTCAATTGGATGATTGCATCCGCCCTGATATTATTGCTACCGCTAATATCACTGGCGCAGAACCGGGTCCTTTCCGGTGTAGTCATCAATGAAAAGGGGGATCCCCTTTCCGGCGCTTCGGTACTTTTGAAGGGCAGCAGCCGGGGTGTCACAACGAACGAAAAAGGGGAATTCAGGCTTTCCCTGCCGGCGACGGTCAGTGGTCAGACCCTCGTCATTTCCTATCTTAATTATGTTCCCAAAGACGTCACTGCCGGGGATGGGCCGATCCGGGTCGTGCTGACGGCCGAGGCGGCGAACCTGAGCGACGTCGTCGTTGTAGGCTACGGTACGCAGAAGATCACCAAGGTCTCGGGGGCTATCGGCGTTATCCGAAGTGCCGAGATCCAGAAGGTGAACGCCATCCGGGTAGAAGACGCTATCCAGGGCAGGGCTTCGGGTGTGACCGTTATCCAGAGTGGCTCTCCTGGCGCCAAGCCGACAGTGCTGGTCCGGGGTATTGCCTCTTATGGCGGTACCGATCCGCTGATCATCGTGGATGGCGTAGTCCAGAGCCTGAATGATTTCAATTCCATCAACCCGGCCGACGTCGAGAGCATCACCGTTCTGAAAGATGCGGCGACTACGGCTATTTATGGGGTAAAGGGTGGAAATGGCGTCATCGTGGTCACCACAAAGTCGGGGCGGAGGAATCAAAAGGTCCAGATCAGCCTGGCCAGCAACTACGGCTGGCAGGAGGCGGCGAGGGAGATCGGGGTGTTGAATGCCACGGAGTACGGGGCGATCGTCAATGAGGGCAGTACGGTATCCGGTGGAGGGGTTATTTTTTCCGACCTGAGCAAGCTGGGCGTCGGGACCAACTGGCAGGACCAGATATTCAGAAGAGCGCCGATCATGTCGCATTCGGTGACGGCCGCGGGTGGCAGCGATAAGATGGCGTATTTTCTTTCGGCGGGCTACAGCGACCAGGCGGGTATCGTAGGGGGGATGGACAAGTCCGATTTCCGCCGCGGCAATTTCACCGCCAACCTGGATTTTCAGCTGGCGCCAAAACTGAAATTCATCGTCAATGCCACGGGCGTGGTGCTGAGTTCGAAGGGGGTGAAGGAGAATGCGTTCAACAGTATCCTCGGGGAGGCGCTGAATTACGATCCGACCGTGCCGGTACTGAACACTGTCCCCGGAGCTGTAGGGAAATACGGGTTCAGCAATCTTTTGCTCGCGGAAGTGCACAATCCGCTGACCGAGCTGCAGAATACCTATAATAAGAACACAGGGAACAAGTTGTATGGAAAATTCGAGTTTCAGTATGACGTTGTGAAGGGGCTGAAGCTCACCAGCCGGTTTGGCTATACGAAATACGACGACAATGGGAAGGGTTTTACGCCGCTGATCTTTTACGGTATCAACAACGTCGACAACTCGATGAATGGGGACGGCAGCACCGTGACCGGCAAGCACAACAGCGTGTCTTCCACGCGGAACAGTAATTTCAACTACACCTGGAGAGTTTTGCCAACTATAGTCATTCGATCGCGCAGGACCACCATTTCGACCTGGTCGGAGGTATGTCCGTTGCCAAGACCTCGGGTAACCAGATCGGTGCGAGCAAGCAGGACGTGCCGTTCAATTCCTGGACCTTTGCGGACGTTTCGGCGGCGACGGGGGTGAATACCGCGGACAATACCAGCGCCAACTCGGGTTATTATTATGAGTACATCGGTGGCAAGAACGTTTCCTTTTTTGGCCGGCTGAACTATGACTACAGGGACAAATATCTTTTGTCGGGCAGCGGCAGGAGGGATGGGTCCTATTCGTTCGGCGCTGACAAACAGTGGGGCTGGTTCTATTCCGTGTCGGCGGGCTGGGTCGTTTCGAAAGAAGATTTTTTCCATAGCGATATTGTCGACCTGTTAAAGATCAGGGGCAGTTATGGTACTACGGGGAATGACAACAATACGCAGCCGCTGAGCCCCGGCATCAGCACGGGCGGTCCCTACAGTACGATCGGCAACAGCAATGGGTATAATTTCAACGGGGTATTCTATCCCGGTTCGACGCTGAGTTCGCAGCTAAACCCGAATCTGGGCTGGGAGACGCAAAAGCAGCTGAATGCGGGGTTTGACCTTTCTATCCTGCGGGGCAAGCTGAGTCTTTCGGGGGACTATTTTAAGAAGGACGTAGCCAATCTGCTGTTTACCCCGACGCAGTCGCTCTATCTGGGGACGATCCCGCCGCCGCCGGCGAATGTCGGGACCATTACGAGCAAGGGTTTTGACGCGACGCTTAGCTATAGCGACCATATCGGCAAAGATTTTGGCATCAGTACTTCGCTGACCTTTACGAAGGCAACCAATCTTGTGAAGTCGACGAACCAGGGGAATACGGCCCGTATCGTCGGTGGATCTTACTTCAACGGGCAATCGCAGACGGTGACCGTCTTTGAAGCGGGTCAGGCGCCGGGATATTTCTATGGCTATAAGACAGACGGGTTATTCCAGACGCAGGGCGACGTGACCAAGTCGGCTACGCAGGCCAACGCTCAGCCGGGGGATATCCGTTATGCGGACGTGAATAAGGACGGCGTCATCGACAGCAAGGACGAGACGAAGATCGGCAATCCTTTTCCGAAGTTTACGATGGGGTGGACCCTGAATCTGGAATGGAAGGGATTTGACCTTTCAACCTTCCTCTATGCTTCTGCGGGCAATGATATCTATCGGGCCTACGAGCGGAATGCCAACTATACCAATAAATTCAGGAATATACTCGCGCGATGGACGGGCGCCGGGTCGACGAATGATGCGAAGAATCCCCGTTACTCTTTTACCGACGCCAATAACAATGCGAGGGTCTCGGACAGGTATGTGGAAGACGGTTCTTATCTGAAGATAAAGAACGTGCAGCTGGGGTATACGCTGCCGGCGGCGGTCACGCACGGTGCTATCCAGCGGATAAGGCTGTACCTGCAGGTCAAGAATGCCTATACGCTGACGAAGTACCAGGGTTTCGATCCCGAGATCTCCGGCGGCATTCTGGGCTCCGGCGTCGATCTTGCTGCCTATCCGCAGTCGAGGATCTATTCGGCGGGCATCGACGTAAAATTCTAATCAAAAAAATGAATTGCTTTATGCATAAGTATATACTAACGGCGGTTGCGGGTATGGCGCTGCTTGCCTCCTGTAAGAAATATATATCCTACGACCCGCACGACACCTATAAGGTGACCGCGCTGGACTATCTAAAGACAGAAAGCGACTACCGCACCATGGAAGTCAGCGTTTATACGCCGCTGCAGTGGCTGGACCAGGTAGTGCCGATCGGTGATATCGCGTCCGATAATGCCGTATCGGGTGGAGAGAGCGCCTCGGACGTGCTCGATCTGCAGCAGATAGACGATTTTACGCTGACGCCGGTCAACGGGACCCTGACGCAGATCTGGCAGTATGCCTATGAGGGCGTCAATCGCGCCAACTATCTGTTTCAGTACAGGGACAAGAATCCCGCGGGTCAGCAGGTGAGCTTTGCCGGTAAGGACGCGATGTATGGGGAGGTCTATTTTCTTCGCGCCTATTATTATTTCACGCTGGCAAAAATGTTCGGCGACGTACCGTTGTTTGTGGACAAGCGGCTGGATATCTCGAACTCGGGCACGCTGAAGCGGGTGGCGAGGTCAGCGGTCTATCTGCAGGCGGAGGCCGACCTGAACAGTGCAATAGCCGTGCTGCCGGCGGTGCAGGTGCAGAAAGGGAGGATCACAAAATATGCCGCGCAGGCGCTGGCTTGGGAAGGTATTTTTGTATCAGAACAAATACGATTCTGCGGCGACGGTGTTGCAGAGCGTTGTCAACTCCGGTGCTTATTCGCTGGTGAGCGATTTCTCATCGATCTTTTTGTCGGGCGGCGAGAATGGTCCGGAGTCGGTCTTCGAGATACAGTATTCCAATGCTTCCCCTTATTATGAGTGGTCGAACGTACTGCAGGGCCAGGGCAACTATGCCGTGCAGCAGTGCGGGATCCGCGGGCTCAGCGGCAGTGCCGATATGCCCTATGCGCCGGGGTGGAGCACCAACCTGCCGACGCAGAATCTGGCGGCGGCCTATTCTGCGGGCGACCAGCGCAAGGCCGTAACCGTGCTGGATATCGAGGCCTATAAGGCGGCCAATCCTTCGTATAATATCGCTCTATCAGGTAGCGCCGTATAAAAATACGGGCTTATACAATCAAAAGTATCTGCCCCGTAAAGGACAGACCTCGGGGCAGCCGGAGCTGAACTATCTGAACAATCAGCGGATCATCCGGTATTCGGACGTCCTGCTGATGGCTGCCGAGGCGTTGAATAAGAAGGCCAATCCCGATGATGTTACGGCTCAGGGCTATCTGAATCAGGTGCGGCGCCGCGCATTCGGCGATCAGCTGCACGATATCGGGTCGACGGGTTCTTCTCTGTACACGGCGATCCTGAACGAGCGGAGGCTGGAGCTGGCGATGGAAGGCGAGCGGTTCTTCGATCTCGTAAGGACGGGTCAGGCTGCCTCGGTGCTTGGAGCAAGTTTCAAAGCGGGCAAGAACGAGCTGTTCCCGATACCCGACCAGGAGATCAAGGTGTCGGGGCTAACGCAAAATCCGGGGTATTAATCTTAAAACGACAATCATGCGCTATAAACATATCTATTCGGTTGTTTTGCTGGCTGGACTGACCGGCGGTTGTAAGAAAAGAGTATAAAGACGTCTCCTTTGTTGCGACGGGTGCTTCGGGGTCGAAGGCCGGCGCTATGTTCACCATCACTCAGGACAATACGGGGCTGGTCACTATCGCTCCCAGTGGGGGAAGGGATAGTTTCGTATGAGGTGGTTTTCGGCGACACGACCAAGGAGGCGGCCACGCTGGCGGCGGGGAAGACGGTGCGGCATGTCTATGCGGAAGGGACCTATCAGGTGAAGATCACCGGCCATGACCTGAAGGGCGGGGTGTCGACGTCTACCCAGCCGCTGACGGTCTCGTATATCACGCCGCAGCATCTGGTGGGAAAGGTGAGTATTACGAACCTGAGCGTGAGTGTGTCTGCGACCGCACAGTACGCGACGTTCTATAAAATATATTTCGGGGATTCGACGGGTTTTTCGCCGGAGCCGTTTGTACAGACACTTGCCGGGGCTGCGGTGTCGCATACGTATGCAAGCGCGGGAACCTTTGTGATAAGAGTGGTGGCTCTGAGCGGCGGGGCGGAGACGGCGACCTGGAAGGATACCATTCATGTCTCGACACCGATCAGTCTGCCGGTGAACTTTGAAGATCCGAATACCGACTATACGATGTCGGATTTTGGCGGGAATATTTCCGTGCTGACTACGGACCCTGTGGGTGGCGGTAATCACGTGATCAGGACAATCAAGCCCGCTGGCGCCGAGGTCTGGGCGGGAACGACTATTGGCGGTGCTTCGGGTTTCCCGACGCCGGTGCCGCTGAAGGCGAATGCCGCGAGGATGAGTCTGATGGTCTATTCGCCGTCCGCGGGCCTGGATATCAAGCTGAAGGTGGAGGATCACAACGACGGCACACATTCTGTGGAGACCGACGTGCAGACCTCTAAGGCGGGACAAGTGGGAGACGCTTGTTTTTGACCTGACCCAGACCTCGCCGGGGACGCCCGCCTTCAACAGCGGCTATAGTTATGACAAAGTATCGGTGTTCTTCGATTTTGGGGTAGCGGGTTCGGGGAAGGTCTTTTATTTCGACAACCTCTCCGTGTTCACCTTGTCCCAGATAGACCTGCCCGTTAGCTTCGAGAGTGCAACGGTGGACTATTCGGTTTCCGATTTTGGCGGGGATGCGTCCAGCTATTCGGCGGACCCGGTGGATGCCACCAATCACGTGATGAAGACTGTGAAGACCAATGGCGCGCAGACCTGGGCCGGAACGACGATCGGAGGCGCGAATGGGTTTGCGACTGTCCTCCCGCAGACCGGGGCGCCTAAGATGACGATCAGGGTCTATTCCCCTGCAGCTGGTCTGGATATCAAACTGAAGCTGGAAGAGCATGGAGATGGTACCCATTCCGTGGAGACGGATGTGATGACGACGAAGGCCGGGCAAGTGGGAGACGCTGACGTTTGATTTCAGTTCGAATGCTTCGGGTACGCCGGCCTGGAATGCCGCCTATAAATATGATAAATGCTCAATCTTCTTTGATTTTGGAGCCGGTGGTTCCGGAAAGGTCTTCTATTTTGATGACGTAACACTTTTATAAAATGATTATTATGAAAAGGAATTTGAAATATTTGGCGGTTCTTTTGTTTTTGGCCGGGGCCGGTATCGTCGCCTGTCAGAAGACGGACTATGGCTTTGGCAAGATCAAAACACCGACCAATCTGACTATTACGGCTGTCGTTCAGGGTGTGGACGCCACTCATCCGGCCGGAGACGGGTCGGGGAATGTCACGATCAGTGTGACAGCTTCGGACGCGCTGACCTATAAGATACTGTTCGGGACGGGAGACTCGGTCGTGACCAGCAGTGGAGCTGCCAGCTACAAGTATACCACGCTGGACACCAATACCTATACTATCTCCGTCAACGCGATCGGCACCGGTGGTGCAATTACGACGGCGACGAAGCAGGTGAGGGTGCTCTATACGTTTCAGATACCTGCCGATGTCATGGCGGCGCTCACCAACGGATCTTCGCAGACCTGGGTTTGTGCGAGCGGGATGGCGGGGCACTTTGGTGTGGGGCCAAACACCACTTTTTCGGCGGACTGGTATAAGGCACAGCCGAACGAGAAGCCTTCGTGTGCCTATGACGACGAGATCACATTCACCAAAACGGGGGCCAACAGCATTTCCATGACCGTAGACAATAAGGGGGAATCATTTCTGATCTCGGCGGCTACGGCTGCTTATGGCGTCGGCGGTCCGGACAACTGTTATGCGATCGCGACCGGAGGAACGAAGAATCTGGGTTTTGCGGGGGCCAGCACCGGTTCTAATTCATCGAACTCTACCGGGATCCAGTTCACCGTGCCGGGTAATGGAATCGTCGATTTCGGTACGGGGGCGAATACCTATGAGATACTTTCCCTGTCGGGTGGAGTGATGACCCTGCGGAATATCGGCGCTGACGGGAATGCGTGGTACCAAATACTGAAAACCAAATAATAATTCTTACATATGAAAATCGTGACATTTGCCCTGCTGTCGGTGTTGCTAATTTCTGCTGCCTGTGGTAAAAAAAGTGCGGAGGGGCCTTCCGATACGGCGCCTTCCGGGTTGACCGTTCAAACTAAAGTCAATGCCGATAGCAGCGGCAATGTTATTTTTACGGCGGCGGCGACAAATGCCGTCAGCTATGACTTCGATTTCGGAAATGGGGTCTTCCAGACGGTGCCTGGTGGGGTCGTCACCTATAAATATCCCGCTTCCGGCAATTATTCCGTCAATGTGATCGCCAAAAGCGCGGCGGGTCTAACGGCTTCCCAGTCGGTGCAGGTGACCGTCATCGTGAAATCCTCTGTGGTCTGGGCCGACGAGTTTGACGTACCCGGTTCTCCCGATGCATCGAAGCTGGGGCTATGATATCGGTACGGGGTCGGGCGGCTGGGGTAACAACGAGCTGGAGTACTACACTTCGCGGACGGACAATGCAATCGTCTCGAACGGAACGCTGAAGATCATAGCCAAAAAGGAATCCTACAACGGAAGCGCATACACCTCGGCCCGGCTGCTGACGAAGGGGCTTTTCTCCTGGCAGTACGGGAAGATAGAGGTCCGGGCGAAGCTGCCGGTGGGAAAAGGGACTCGCCCGGGATCTGGATGTTGGGCAATAATTTCGTCACGGCTGGTTGGCCGGCCTGCGGGGAGATCGATATTATGGAGCAGAACGGCAGCCAGAAGAATACCATTTATGGGACCATGCACTATCCGCAGCAGAAGAATGCCAATGGGGACGGGGGACTACGACGGTTGCGACGGCCGGTACGGATTTTCATCGTTATGCCGCCATCTGGTCTGCGGCCAGCATCCAGCTGCTGGTAGACGATGTTGTCTATTATACGCTGCCCAATAGCAGCGCCTTTCCTTTCAATCAGAACTTTTTTATTATTTTGAACCTGGCAATGGGAGGGAATTTTGGGGGAGCGGTGGACACGGCCTTCAGCACTCGACCAGCTGGAAATAGATTATGTAAGGGTTTACCAGTAATTTTATGCATATGATACACACGAAGACAACGGGATTAGCCGTGCTATTGCTAGTCTGTATGGCGAGCTGCGCCACCTGCCAGGAAGAAGCTGGTGTTTTTTGACGACTTTTCAGGGAAATCGCTCGACCGCGGCAAATGGAATGTCGAGGTTTCCGGAATGCATGTCAATAATGAGCTGCAGGGTTATGTCGACAGCAGCGCGACTATTTATCTGGAAAACAATGCGCTTGTACTGCGACCGCTGTATGCTCCCGGGTATGTGAGCAAGGATGGGCAGCATTTCGATTTTGTGTCGGGGCGGATCAATACGAAGGGGAAATTCGATTTTAAATACGGCACCGCCGAGGCGCGGATCAGGCTTTCGGACGGACAGGGACTCTGGCCTGCCTGGTGGATGCTGGGCAACGGCGCCTGGCCGGCGACGGGGGAGGTAGACATTATGGAGTATGTTGGAGAAAAGGACTGGGCGAGCGCTGCGGTACACGGCCCGGGGTACAGCGGTGACAAAGGGCCGGTGGCCAGGGCTTATTTTGACAAAGGGAACGGCGTGACCCAGTGGGCATATCTATGCGGTGGACTGGACTCCGGATAGTCTGACCTTTAAATATGATGGCCGCCGGGTATTCGGGATCTCCAGGGCTTTTATCTCTCCGAAAGGGAAATGGGCTTTCGACAATAATAAATACCTGATCCTGAATTTTGCTGTCGGTGGTGTATACCCGGCAAAAGTGAATGGCATCAAAGAGCCCTATTATGGGCTGTCTGCTTCTACGCTGGAGCAGATCAGGAAGCGCGAAGCCAGGATGTGGGTCGACTGGGTGAAGGTCACCCAGGACTAGCCCTAACAGAACCTTAACTGAAAAAGTTTAATTATTCGCTTTGTTAGCGAATAATTAATCCCGCTATTAGGCCTGTCTGAGTAGGTTGCCGTTACAAAATTAAACGGCTTCCGTATGAAGAGAAAATTACTTCCCGAACAGGGCTGTTACTGCTATGCCCCTGCTCTAAAGCCACCTGCTGGCTTGTTTATTCTACTCCTGTTATTATTGTTAGCCCTTCAGTTTCCCGCACTGGCGCAGCAGACGGGGCCGCGTTCGACGGTGACCATGACCGGGAGGGTCCTGAACGAAAAAGGCGAGCCCCTGGGGGGAGCGAGCGTCAAGGTAAAAAGGGGAGGGGGCACCTCTACTGACTCCTCGGGTCATTTTTCTGTAAAGGGACGGGTTGGGGAGGAACTGGTCATCTCCTATATCGGTTATGCGGAGTTCCAGTATAAGATCGGTGATCAGGCGAGGGAGATCAGTGTATCGCTGAAGGCCATACCCGGCGCCGGTAGTCTGAACGACGTCATCGTGGTTGGTTATGGTACGCAGAAAAAAGCGAATGTCCTTGGCGCCGTTTCGGTGGTAAAGGCGCCTGAGCTGGTCGTGACCAAGAATGAGAATGTCGTCAACATGCTGACGGGCAAGGTCCCTGGGCTCCGGATACAGCAGATGAGCGCCGAGCCCGGCTCGTTCAATACGCAGTTCGATATCCGCGGTTTTGGTATACCTATCCAGACGACTCCGGGCGCAACGACCGGCAATCCGACTCCACCGCTGATCATTATCGACGGGGTGCCGCGAGGCGCAGGTGATCTGGCTCGTATGGACCCTACGGAGATCGACAACGTGTCCGTGCTGAAGGACGCTTCTGCCGCCATCTATGGTGTAAAAGCCGCCAACGGCGTCATTCTGGTGACGACAAAGCGCGGGGGCAGATCGGGTGGTAAATTCAGCATCACCTATTCGGTCAACCAGAGCTGGCAGCAATTCCTTGACGTTCCGAACCCGGTGAATGCCGTTCAGTATATGCAGCTATGGAATGAGGCGGCGAGGCGCAATTTCAACAATAATGTGGTCGGTACCGCTCCCCAGACCTATTCGGACAGTACGATTGCGCTCTATACCAGCGGGAAGCTGCCGTCCACCAACTGGATGAAGGCGATCACTCAGCCGCTGGCGCCGGAAACACAGCACAATCTGAATATGTCCGGAGGCAACGACAAGATCAACTATTTCTTCGATCTTGGATATCTGACGCAGGGGAGTCTTTTCAAGACCAACAGCATCAACTACAACCGGTGGAATTTCCGCAGCAATGTGAATATCAATTTTACCAAACGGCTGCGGGGAGCCGCGCTGGTCTCCGGCTACAAGGATCTCAAGAACGCTCCGAGCCAGTCGGTATGGGTGATCTTCAAATATGCGGAGAACCTTGTGCCGACGGATCAGCCCTATGCCAACAACAATCCGAAATATCCGAGCCTCGAGCCGGACAATGATAATCCGGTAGTTATGACGAACTCCGACCTGATCGGGCAGAGTACGTTCAAGAATACCAATTTCCAGGGGCAGATGAACCTCGAATACGATGTTCCCGGTATCGATGGGCTGACGGCTAAGGCCATGTACAATCTCGGTTATAATGTCACCGACAATACGGTTTCGCAGAAGGCCTATACGCTGTATACCTACGACAGGGGAGCGCAGACCTACAACCCAACGCTGGCCCATTCCCCGTCGACGATACAGCGGCAGTATTATACCAATACCGGTACGCTGATGCAGCTGTCTCTGAACTATAAGCGACAGCTTGGGGGCGTCCACAATGTAACGGGTCTGGCCCTGTACGAGGAGTCCTACACCACCACGGATAATTTCAGTGCACAGCGGAGCTTTTCCCTTGGCATCCCTTATTTGTTTGCGGGCAATGCCGGAGACGTCAACTATCTGAGCGCCGGGCAGGACAAGGGCAACCTGATCAATCCCGTGACCAAGAGCTGGGTTGGCCGGTTCGACTATGACTATAAGGGACGGTACCTGGCAGAGTTTTCCTTCCGGGAGGACGCTTCCAGCAAATTCAGCCCGATCCGGCGCTGGGGTTTTTTCCTGCGGGGATGGTCGGCTGGCGGATCAGCAACGAGCCTTTCATGGCTTCGGTCGTATCTCCCGGCATTCTGACCAACCTGAAGATTCGCGCCAGCTATGGCGTTTTGGGGGATGACCGGGCAAACAACTACCAGTGGATCGCGGGCTACAACTATCCTGGTCCGGGCGCTGTGATCAACGGCAGCTATGTGGGAGGTATCGCCCCGCAGGGCATACCCAATCTACAGCTGACCTGGATGCAGTCGAAGACGCTGAATATCGGCACAGACTTCGATATGTTCAATGGGCTGATCGGCGGCAGTTTTGACTATTTTGTCCGTAACCGCACGGGCATACCCTATATACCGAGCGCGCAGGTGCCCGGCACGGCAGGTTTTTCGATCAACCAGGCGAACCTCAACAGCGACCGGACGAGCGGCGTAGAAGTCGTGCTGACGCACCACAATGTCTACCGGAAGGTTGCCTACAATATCAGCGGTAATATCGGCATCAGCCGGGTCAGGAATATTTACTTCGAACAAACCCGAGCCAGCAGCCAGTATGACCAGTATAAAAATGCCATCGGCGGGCGTTATGCGAATATCTGGTGGGGTTATTTGTATGGCGGGCAGTATAGCAGCTACAACCAGATATATAATTCCAGCGTAAATACGGGGGGCGGCAACCAGTCTGTCGTGCCCGGGGACTATTATTATCAGGACATCAACCATGATGGCGTTATCGACGCAAAGGACCAGGTGCCTCTGGCTACGAGGGATATTCCTATTGTGAACTTCGGCGCAACCGTCAGTGCGAGCTGGAACAATTTCGATATTTCGGTGCTGCTGCAGGGCGCGACGGACTATCATATACAGTTGGCCGAGCAACTGGCCCAGCCGCTGATGTACAACCGGAGTGCGCTGGTGGAGTTCATGGACCGCTGGCATACTGCCGACCCGAATGCCAATATGTTCAACCCCAACACGACGTGGACCGCGGGCAATTATCCTACTTCTTCCTCGCCGCCCGCCGATGGTTCGAAGGCCGTGCAAAACGCCACTTATTTGCGTGTGAAGACCCTCGAGGTCGGGTATTCTTTGCCGCGCAAACTGCTGAACAAAGCTGGGCATCCAGAGTTTGCGGGTCTATGTCAACAGCTACAATCTCGCGACGCTTACAGGGGTTAAGTATTCCGACCCCGAGCACCCCGGAGCGGTAGGAAGCACTCAGGACTTTAATATTTCACAGGCCGGCTATTTGTATCCGCTGAACAGAACTTTCAGCGCAGGTGCATCTGTTAGTTTCTAAAAATGAAAATCATGGACAAAGTAAAATATCTGTTTGTTATACTGGTGATCGCTGTCTCTGCGTCCTGCCACAAGCTGGACACGCCTCCACTGGGTGTCATCGCGGAGACCGACGTCTTCACCAATGCCAATGCCGTACAGGCCTATATGGCGAATGTTTATACCATGCTTCCGATCGAGGATTTTATCTATGAACCGAACCACGGATTTATGACGGGCGACGGTGGACGCTGGCAGTGTTTTTATCATACCGACGCCATCGACGGCGAGATGGTGGGCCCATTTGGGGGAACGGGCGATGCAGCACAGGGATTTGGTTACTGGCCTTATGACAAGATCCGGATCATCAATGTGTTCATCAGCACCCTGCCTTTGTATGCGAAGAACTTCACGCAGGACCAGGTGAATCAGTGGCTGGGTGAGGCCTATTTCTGCCGTGCTTATACCTATTTCGCGCTGGCCAAGCGTTACGGCGGGGTTCCGATCGTGAGGACGGTGGTCGATCCTGCCACGCCAATTGCTTCGTTGCAGGTGCCCAGGAATAAGGAAGAGGACGTGTACAATTTTATCGCTTCGGATTTTGACAGTGCGTTTGCGCTGATGAAGGATCCGGGTTCAAGCGCGACCCCGGGATTGCCAATAAATATGCAGCTGCTGCCTATAAGTCCCGCGCCATGCTATATGCGGGTACCATCGCCAAATATGGTGCTACGAACTTTGTCGACGGTCCTGCCAGGCAGCAGGGGTTTGCGGGTATACCTGCCGGAGATGCCGCTAAATTCTTCCAGGCAGCCTATGATGCCGCCAGGCTGGTGGAAGGGCATTTCAGTCTCTATACGGGCGGCTATCCCGACAAGGTGCAGAACTATGTGGATGTATTCCTGAAGCCGAATAACGAGAGCATTTTTCTGCGTCAGTACAGTCTTTCCGATCCCAACCGGAATAACGACAATGCGGGTCCGCATAGCTGGGACGCGACGATGACCTGCCGGATCATGACGGCGGACGGTCTGTCCCGGGCCTATCCGACGCTGGACTTCGTAGAGCGGTTCGGTTCGCTGGATTCGCGGATCGTGGATGGTTCCGGCGCCCCGGTGCGGTTTACCAGTCGCGCGGACCTGATGCAGGGGCTGGAGCCGCGGTTGCTGGCGACGGTCTATTTTCCGGGTGCGACGCTGCGGGGTGTAAGCTTCGACGTGCAGCGGGGGATCTATAATACTTTTTCGGGAGGGGCCGCGCAGGAGAAAGCCAACGATCTGACCTCGCCCAATGACGTACAAAATGGACCAGGCACCAATTTGTGGCTTGGGGATATCAATGCCGTTGTCACCGGCAGGAACGTGATCGGTCGGGCGGGGGTCAGCACCTCGGGCGATGACCTGACGAGGACGGGTTTTTATGTCCGCAAATATGTGGACTATGGCAAGGCGGCGTCCGCCTGCGGTCTCTATCAGAGCGGACAGAGCTATATCGACATGCGGTATGCGGAGGTGCTGCTGAACAGAGCGGAGGCGGCGATGGAGCTGGGCACGGCCGATATGCAGGCGGATGCGCTTGCCGACGTCAATTTGCTCCGCGACCGGGCGGGGGCTGCCCCGGCTACGGCTTCGCTGACCATCGATACGGTACGCAACGAACGCTGCAAGGAGCTGGCCTTCGAACACCAGTACTGGTGGGATATCCGCCGGTGGAGGACGGCCGACCAGGTGCTGAACCAGCGTAACTGTTATGGGCTGCTGCCTTATTATGTGGCGTCGGAGAGCAAGTATATCTTTTTGAAGCAGCTGGAGACTTTCAAGCGGACCTATACTTTCCAGAAGCTGTGGTATTATGAGCCGCTGCCGGGCGGGGAGTTGTCGAAGAATCCCAATTTGTTTCCGAATAATCCGGGTTACTAAACTTTAAAATGAAAATCTTTATGATCAAGCAAATATTCGTTGGGTGGTTCTGTTTGACGGCGGCGGCGCTTTTGGCTGCACCAAGACCGATAACTATCCCGGACCCGATGCGGCATTCCAGGGGAATATCATCGACAGCGTCACGGGAAAGAACATGCTGACGGAAACGGGCGGCCTCCAGATAGAGCTGCGACAGATCAGCTGGACGGCGAATCCGTCTCCTTATGATATCCCTTCCAAGCCTGACGGAACTTTCGAGGATACGAGGATCTTCAGCGGGCACTATAACATTATTCCTACGAAGGGACCTTTCTGGCCGCTGGCGGACAGCACGATCATGGACATCAAAGGGAATACGACGCATGATTTCAAGGTCATGCCCTATCTCGAGATCGTCAACACCACGCATGTCCAGTCCGCGGACTCTCTGGTGATGACCTTTCAGTTGCAGGCGCCCCGCACCGTTGGACTGCCGCAGCTGTCCGATGCCAGACTATTTGTGAACAACACGCCCTATGTGGGCAGCGGCGCCAATATCCAGTCCTTCTATAATCAGAGCGCCGCTTCGGTGGCGATCAACAGCGACTGGAATGCTACGATTGCCGCGACTACCTACCGGATGGTTGTGCATAATCTGCAGGCCGGATGGACGTATTATGCGAGGGTTGGGGTGAGGGTGAATGATAGTTATAAGAAGTATAATTTATCCGAGGCGGTACAGGTGGTGATGCCCCCGGGGAAATAGGGGTCGCGCCCCGCGGGGGTGCGACCGCCGCTGGTGCCCGGGTTCCGCTGGGGTCCAGGCTCCGCTGGGGTCCGGGTTCCGCTGTTTTTCGCCGGGGTGGATTTTGAATTTGTAAATAATTATTATGATGCGTATACGATCTGTTTTCGTTGTTGCGGCGTTGTTCCTGTCCGTTCCTTTGTGGAGTGACGCGCAGAATCCCTTTGTTACCGATATCTATACCGCGGATCCGTCGGCCCATGTTTGGGCTGACGGCCGTCTTTATGTTTATCCGTCGCACGACGTCGCGCCGCCGCGGGGGTGTGACCTGATGGACAAGTATCATGTCTACTCTACGGACGATATGGTACACTGGAAGGATCATGGCCAGGTTCTGGAGGCTAGCCGAGGTCGGCTGGGGCCGGCCGGAGGGTGGATTTATGTGGGCTCCGGACTGCGCGTACAGGAACGGCACTTATTATTTTTATTTTCCGCATCCTACGGGCAGCGGGAAAGAGTGGAACAGCACCTGGAAGATTGGCGTGGCGACCAGTAAGGAGCCGGCCTCCGGTTTTAAGGTGCAGGGTTTTATCGGGGGGCTGAAATCCATGATCGATCCCTGCGTGTTTGTCGACGACGACGGGCAGGCCTATCTGTATTATGGAGGGGGTGGGAAATGCGAAGGCGGAAAACTAAAAGACAATATGATGGAGGTCGACGGGGCTATGCAACCGATGGTCGGGCTTCAGGATTTCCACGAAGCGAGCTGGGTACACAAGCGTAACGGGGTCTACTATCTTTCCTATTCCGATAACCATGACTCCGCGGGGCAGCACAACCGGATGCGGTATGCGACCAGCAGCAGCCCGCTGGGACCCTGGAAGTACCAGGGCATCTATATGGATCCGACGGACAGCTATACCAATCACGGGTCGATCGTGGAATATAAAGGGCAGTGGTATGCGTTTTATCATAACAGCTCGGTCTCGCATTTTGACTGGCTGCGGTCGATCTGCGTGGATAAGCTGTTCTATAATAGTGATGGGACGATCAAAAAAGTAATTCCAACAAAGACCGGACCGGGTCCGGTGGGGGGAGCGAAATGATGAAGCAAATAATATTGGGCATGGCCTGCCTCTGGTTGATAGAGGTGGGCGCTCAGCCTTTGGCGCCCCGTGCGCCAAAGGTTCGTTATTCCAGCTATACCGGATTGGTGATGGCGGGTTACCAGGGCTGGTTCAATACGCCTGGTGACAGTGCGGGCCGGGGCTGGCATCACTACGAGCGGCGGGGTGTATTTGCACCGGGTTCGTGTGAGATCGATCTGTGGCCGGATGTCCGGGAGTATAAGAAGACCTATGCTACGCCTTTTTCTTACGAGGATGGTTCGGTTGCATCGGTCGTTAGCCCTTATGACGAGTCGACGGTGGACCTGCATTTCAAATGGATGAAGGACTATGGTATCGACGGGGTATTCATGCAGCGGTTCGTGGCGGAGATCCGCAATCCCAGCGGGAAGCGGCATTTCAATACCGTGCTTGGGAGCGCGATGGCGGCGGCGCGGCGGTACGACCGGGCTATTTGTATCATGTACGACCTCAGCGGCATGCAGCCCGGGGAGGAGCAGTTGTTGCTAAGCGACCTGGACGAGCTTTCTTTGCAGTATGATCTATTGGGAGGATCGAAGAGCCCGACCTATCTGCATCACCGGGGCAGGCCGCTGGTGGTGGTATGGGGTATTGGTTTCAACGACCGTCGTCGCTATGGTTTTGGTGAAGCGGAGAAGATCATCGACGGCGTGCATGCGCGGGGATTTAGTGTGATGGTGGGGGTGCCGACGTACTGGCGGGAGTTGGGGCGTGATGCTTTGCCCGATACGACGCTGCACAGGCTGATCCGGAAGAGTGATATCGTGGCGCCGTGGATGGTAGGGCGTTATGACGCTGCCGGCTATCCGGCATTCAAGGGATTGATTTCTTCGGATATTGCGTGGTGTGCGGCGGCGGGGGTGGATTATGTGCCGCTGGCTTTCCCTGGATTTTCGTGGAAGAATATGAATGGTCCGTCTTCGCGGGCGATAGCGCGCGATCGGGGACGGTTCTTTTGGCAGCAGGTGGCCGGTGCACGCGCGGCTGGTGCGTCGATGTTATATATCGCGATGTTCGACGAGGTGAATGAGGGGACGGCGATATTCAAGTGTAATACTGTTGACCGGGTTCCGGTGAATGGGAGTGGTGGGTTTGTGGGGATCGATACGGACCTGGGTAGCGATTATTATTTGTGGTTGGCGGGGCAGGCCGCGGCGTGGTGGCATGGGAAGGGGGGATACGGGGAGGAGGTGCCGAAGAGATAGGGGGCTGCGGTTCACGTAGTGGTGTAGCGATGGTTCACGCGGGAGTGTGGCGATGGTTCACGAGGTTGGTGTCGGCGCGGTTCACGTTTTAGGGTTTGAATGGTTTGATGATCCACTGGGCGCCGCCTTTGAAACCGACGGGTCCGGGTTTATCCCGAAGGAGACCGTTGAGACGATAAAAATTGGAGAGCTGGCGGGTGATGATCGCTTCGCCGGCTCCCACTTCTATCAAATTACCCCCCTGATCGGCTCCGTAGCCGCCGAGTGCGGCCGAACGGACATCGGCAACATAGCCCGGCCAGTTACCGCTGGACCAGGTATATCCAAAGAGGAGCGGCGTTACTTCTGCCAGCTCCATTTTCTTTTTCCATTCAAGTCCCAACTGCACGAACAGTTCGCCCGGGCAGGCGGCGATGGCGATATTATTATTGATCAATATCGTTGAAAGATGGACGTTATAGTCGAGTTTTTTGTTGAACCGGCCGGTGAAGTGGACGGAGTCTTCGAGCAGCTGGAGTGGGGTATTTGTTGTCGCACCGGTCACCGGGGTCGTGGATGCGGTTGCCGGTGAAAGGGTTTTGGCGAGTTTGACGGTCTGGAAGGCCAGCAGCTCGCCGGTGCGTTCCATCGGGGCATAGTCGGTCTGGAATGGGTCATCTGGTCCTTTGCGGCGGGAGCTGATCTGGAGCGACTCGATGTTTCCGCCGGCTCCCTGTATGAAAAGACAATTGACCTGATTGTCAAAGGCTTCTTCGACCTTGCGGCTGGCGACGCCGGGATAGTCGGCGCTGACGGCGTAGTTGAAACAAACAATATCCGCATGGCAGGCGTAGTTCATCAGGATAACTTTGGGCTGACCCTTTTCATTGTCGATGCGGATCACGCCTACTTCCGGGTCGACGGGGCCGAAGGGGATGCGTTCGGGATTCTCGGAAGTATACTTGTCGTCGCTGAACCAGGATTCCCGGGAATGGCCGTCTTCCCGGATGATAAGCCTGTTAAAACCCAGCTGGGGAAAGGTTTTGCGGCCCGCGGCGATATGCGCCGGGAAGAGGTGGGTCTGGGATTCGCCTACAGCTTTTATGATCTGGTCTTCATAGAACGTGGCGAAGGGATTGCCCTGCTGGAGGGATCGTTTACCGTCGGGCTGGGGTTCCGAATGGTTATGAGAAGAGCAGAGCAGGACCTGGCTGATGCCATATTTTTCTTTGCAGAGTTTTTCGATGCGTTCGCTGGTAAAGACAGCGAGGTCCACGGCGACGAGGGCTAGCTTCAGGTCGCCGGATTGCAGCACCAGGGCGCGGGCGTAGACCGAATCGTGGATGGGTTCTTTGGTTGGGGGTGTGATGTTTATTTTGGCCGTACCGGCCATGAGTTGGGTTTGTCGGATGCTGCCGGCTGACGGGTTTTGGCCATGGGTGTTTAGCGCGGAGACAGAGAGAAGGAAGATGAGTATTTTTTTCATGGAATTAGTGTTGACTGTTGTTTAGAATGAATGTTACGATAGGGGTGGGGTCGTCGGCGACGTCAAAATGACCGGCTCCTTTTTTGAGGATCACGCTCATGTTGCCGCCGAGTTTTTTGTATTTCTTTTGCGCCTGATCCGTACTGGCCGGAAACCAGGGGTCTTCGGATCCGCAGAGATGGAGTATGGGAATATGCGCATTCGCCAATGGGCTCAGTGTATCGGCCAGTGAGGTCCTGGTCTGGACACTCTTTAGCACGGGGTTCTCCGCATAAATGGCCGATACTTTTTCGGGATTGTTGATGGCCCAGAAGTAGGCTTCTCCTCCGCCGGCGCCTCGCCCTTCCATCACAGGTTTCCTCGAGAAGCCGTGGCTGGTGAGCAGGAGGTAGATATCATCCCATTGTTTTGCTATCGGTCCCGGTTGTTCGGTGACGGGTGTTGCGACGATATAATAACCTTTCGCCAGCAGTGCCAGGTCTACGGGCTCCGTCCCGGAACCGATGCGGTCCGCTTTGAAGACCCATGGATTACCGGGCGCGGGTTGTTTGGGGACGAGGATGGTCATGCCAGTGAGTCCGAGCCAGTTGGGGCTATAGCTGTCATAGCGGGTATAGCAGTCCGTGAACAGCGGTCCGCGGCAGGTCGCGTATGTGCTTTCCGGCATAATGGCTATGTACTTATTCGCGTAGTTGTAGTAATAGGATTTGATGAATTTCGTCGCCGGCAGGAGGGGGAATTTTGCGTAGAGGCTGTCGTCGAGGTCGACGCCGCTGTTGTAGTTGGCTTCCATCCAGCCGGCTATCAGCCTCGGGTCGCGCAGGCTGTGCGGGTGATGGGGCGGCCCTTCTTTTATCATCAGGGAGATCCTTCCGCCGAGGCGGTGATAGATATCTTCAACGGGCAGGGTATATTTTTGTAACAGAAAATCATAGCTGCCAACTACGTGCAGCAGCGGAACGTCGTGCCGTGCCAGGGCCGTGAGACCGGCAAAGCCTTCGGGCCGCAGGGCCGGGTTGTCGGCGTACATACAGGCGACCCTGTCAGGGTGCATGGTCCCCCAGACGAATTCGTTGATGCCGCCGCGGCTCATGCCGATAAAGGCTGGTTTGGAATTGAGGCCGCGGTTGATGAGCCAGGCATACCAGGCGTCCCAGTGCCGGTCGGCATCGTCCATGATCCAGGCGATATGGAAGCCGCGTTTGAGGAGTTCGATCTCTGTTTGGGGCTCGTGGTCCCAGTAATAGCCGCGCCAGCTCCAGGGATTGCCGCGTGCCGCGTGTTTGGGAGCGACGACGACGCAGCGCAGCCTGCCGCGTTCGGCGGGTTTTGCGCCGAATTTTTCGTCTTCGGGGCGTTTGTAGGGAGTGACTTCGAGGGTCAGCTCGTCCATCAGGTAGTCATAGCGGTCGAAGCCTTCGTGCCGGTGGTTTTTTCGCCGGGGAAGGCGGGTTGCTGGGTGTTGGGCGCCGGCTCGTGGTTGTTGGCCATGGTTGCCGGCTGTTGGCGGGAGGCCGGGGGGACGGGTTGCTGGCCGACGGTTGTGATGGCGGTAATTAGCGGGAGGATGAATAGCAGCAATCTCATAGCGTATATTGTTTAGTTGCGATCCTGTTTTTGGTGGCGAAGAAGGCGTTGATCGTGCCTTGTTGACTGACGGGGAAGAGTGCGTCGCAGTCGCTGACGATAAAGCCGCCCGATGGCGTGGCGGAAGGGGACGAGGTGTATCTCGCGGATCTGGCGTTCGGAGAGCCCCATGTCGTGGGAGTCTCGTCCGCCCATGACGGCGCCGTGTACCGCAAAATGTTTAGGGGTGACGATGAGTCCTTTCGACTGGTAGCCTTTGATCCAGGCGCCGCGGTAGCGCCGCTGCCGTAGGAAAAGCCGTGGACGGCCTCGACCTTGTTCATGGCGGGTATGCCGAGTGCCGGAATGCCGGGGATACCCCGGGCTTCGCGGAGTAGTTCCATTTTTGAGCAGGGGTCATGGCTGCCAGGAGCAGGTCAACGCGCTGGTCGACGGATAGGGAGGTGTTGAGCCAGGGTTTGGCGGCTAGCGCCGGTTGGTTGGCAGCGGTTTTGGAATAGCCCACCTTAATTTCCCCGTCGGCTGCCAGCGCCGCTGCGGGTGGCGTTGGCAGAAGAGTTGACGGAAATAAAGCCGGACTGGGCGTGGAGGGCCAGGGGGCCGAGAAAAAGAGGACCAGCGATCGTTTTGCAATGTTGAGCATGGGCGAAGGTGGCAAACAATTTTTAGCGATTAGCCATTGCAAACTTGCGCCGAAAGGGTTAACGGGGTTCTTAATAATCTCTTAATCCTCTATTTTATTTTGGATTTTTTTGTTTTAGCGGCTGCCTTGTTCTCCGCTATCCGGTATTTTACGATTTTGGTTATTAGGCTGACGGGCAGGGGTTGGTCGAGGGGGAACTGGATGGTGCCTTTGGATAGCTTGTAGTTCGTGAGTTCCTTTTTGAAGATCTGGATGACGTCGGGCTTGGGGTAGAGGCCGATATGTTCCTTGTAGCCGGCGTACCAGACCAGCATGCCGTCGAGTTTGAAGGCGGGGATATTGTAGCTGATGGTTTCTTCCGCGGTTGGAGCGGCTTTTTGGATCAGCGACCGGATCTCGGTGAGGGCTTTTTTAGTTGCTGGCGGGAAGGTAGAGATGTATTCGTCGACGGTCTGGAATTTGGTTGGCATATGTCTGGAATTTGAATATAAACTTACGCCGACCGGGTGGGAGGGAGGATACGGGAAAACGACAAAAGGGGTGGCTTTTTGCGTCAGGGCGCGGGACCGCGGGTGATGCCATGGCCCCGCTGCACGGATTGGGTTGGCGGCGGTTTACCCCAACCGGGTCGTCAGGTCCTTTTCGATATTCAGCCAGTCTTCGGCATGTCCGGCTTCTTCCCAGAGTTCGTAGAGTTCGTTGTCTTCGGGATCGGTGATCCTTTCGAGGGCTTTTCTGCAGTCGTCGATGAATGTCGGGGTGATGCGGGCGGCGATGGCGGCGAGGCGGTCGGCGGTTACGTCTTCCGGGAAGTCGGTGGAGCGGCGTCCTCGGGCTGCGGCGACGATCTCCAGGGCGGCGAGCGCTTCACTGGCTATATCAGAGTCGAGGAACTCGTCTTCGAAGACGCTGTCGATGGTTTCTTCGAGGAGGGTGATGGTGGGGTCTTTTTCGAAGTCGAACATCCAGTCCATTGCGGTATCATTGCCGAAGTTGGTAATTTCCCATGCACCCATAAAATTTGTGGTTTTTGGTGGTGGGAAGATATCAAATTTTCCGGATGCCGGCATTCAGGGGGAAAATGTTGATAACCATGTTTTTCCCGTTGAAAAATATTAGCCGAAAAATTTGTCGTCAATTGTTTTTACCGTATTTTTGCACTCCCAAAAACAAAGACACCCTTTGGAATGGGAATGATTCCGTAGCTCAGTTGGTAGAGCAATACACTTTTTAATGTATGGGTCCTGGGTTCGAGTCCCAGCGGGATCACTGGTTCAGTTTCAAAAGCGTCTTTCGAGACGCTTTTTTGTTTATATAACGCTTATCAACCGCTTTTTCGTCACTTTCTGTATCATTTACGATCATCCTCATCCATCCTGTTCGAGGGGGATTTGGGGGGATGCTAAATCGTAAATTTATCCCCCCCACGCCCTTTCAGCGATCGCCGGGGAGCAATCAAAAAACTCAAAAAATGATTGTATGAAGATTGCAGAAAACTTTTCGCTCCGCATGTGTCCCGAATTGAAAGAGGTTTATTCCGACGGCAAAGCTCCTATTTATGTAAAAGTGACCGTTACCGGTTCGAAGGCAAAAGAATTTTCTACCGGAATAAAGGTTATTCCTGAATTATGGGATGAATCGTCCTGGTGGGTGCGCGGAAAGACCCCAGACCTTTTGGCGATCAACAACCGCCTAACGCAAATCCGGGCGAAACTTGAAAAACACTACTTTTTTTAACACTCGAATATGATGTGATCACCGCGCAGTTGCTAGTTGATACATCAGTTTCAAAGGAAAACAGTAGTCACTCAAATATTGCTAAATTTGTATATGAGCTATCGTAATAAATTGAGAAGAGCCGCCATCTGGCTACTTAAACAGGTATGTGTTCAACCGAAAGTTGTAATAAAAAAATTCTCGGTAAAGATGTTAACCTTCAAGCATATCCTTGGATTAAATTAAGTAGTCTGACCACCAGAAGATTTTCGAAAGAAATTTTGCGTGAGGCCGTCGATTTGCTGCTAAAGAATAAGCATATTGATATGCTAGATAATCAATTAGACAGATTTGACATTCAGATAAAATGCACCGATGAGGGCGCCCGTGCTTTAAGGGAAGGAGTTTACCATGATGATATCCGAAACTATAGGGATGACAAGATCAGCAAATGGTTAAATTGGCGAGTGGGACTTGTGGGGATACTTCTTGCGATATGCTCATTTGTGTATACCGTATTTAAAGACCACGGCAAATCAACTAATACGGAACGTACTCAATCAAGTCCGATAAAATCTGACCCAAAAGGACAAAATCCAAAATCAACCTCGAATGATATCCAAAGTCCAGTCAGAACAATTCCTCATATCCCCAAAAACGACTCATTAGCTTTACCCAGAAAAGGCAGTTGATTTTTTTGGGCTTTTTCAAATCGACAACCGCAAAGGATAGCAATTGCTATTTTGGACAGGAACAGCAAATAGAACAAGTGTAGGCTGACAATCAATCAGTAGTCGATGCGCACGATGCCATTTTGGATAGCAAACAACACGAGCCCGATGCGGCTTTTAACGTTGAGCTTTTGGAATAAAGCATCCCGATAGTTTCTTGATGTCATTTTAATATTTTCTTAGGCTTTATCTAAATCCAAATCCTGGTCATGAAAGCAACCATACATTTGACAAATGATTTGCAAGCAGAGCTGAAGCAAATTGGTTCCGCGGTCACACTCGAATCTGAGAACCATAACGCCGGATTTGCAAAATGGAATTTTAAGGGGTGGGCATGGGGAGAATTGAACTCCAGAAGCATTCAAGTTTCCTCCTATGTGGACAGGACGAAAAACTACTTCAATTGGAAGAAAGGGGAATAATAGCCGGGAACTTACCAGTCTTTGATCTTTCAGAAATGGCTCGGATAACATACCAATGGCTCGATGCAGGTGTTGAGATTTTCGAATTAGCAAATGAACTTGCAAATCTTAAAATAGCAGACCAATATAGAAATTTGAAAACCCTTTCCAACGCAGAAATCTTGAGTCTTAGATCGGAAAAGTTATTGGCTGGAATTAAAAAGGGCTCTTATTGTTTTCGCGTTGACGTATTCGAAGCGTGCAAAGACAATTTCTCTTCACTTTTCCCGACCTTTAGTCATGATCATCTAACCTTTAGTGATGTATTTTATTCAATCGGAACCTTCAAATCTCCATTTATCTATTGCGACAAAGACATCATCGAGGTCGGATGTGATCGGAGTAATTCAATTAATAAAAATAACATAAGAACAAGTTCGCTTCGAGACGCGGTCGAATTCGTAAAGAGGCTGTTACCTGAAAAAATCGCCCAGGTGACGAACCCCTGAGGGAATAGTAGACGAGCGCGAGAGATGGCCTAAATATTTTTCTTTTCACCCGCAATTCTATCGCCCTTGGGTCTGATAGTCGACTTTTAGGACAAGCGGTGTTGTTGTCGGGCAAAAATCCGCCAACCACGCTTGTTTTAGCTCTCGTTGGTCGCTATGAGGAAAAGTAGGCGGGTGAGAAAAAGCTTGCCGCGTCATCAAAATCCTTCAACAATGCGTTGGCATGAGTTCCTTGAATGCGGAGCGTGAAGGGCCAGCGTTTCGGTTATACCAAAACATAGCTGGCTACCTCCAAACCGAAGCCGCGGAGAACACGGCAATTTTCCGCTTTATAATGCGCTTGGGAAAAAGTACATTTGTTAAAACGATCAATGAGTACGGCATTGGAGCCACTTCAAATTACACTGCCGGGTAACCGAGGAAAAGGAAGAACCGATTCCTATTATCGCGGAGCAATATACCAGAGAAATCGACGAGGCTATCGCGAGGGTCGAGGCAGGGGAGTTTTACACCCATGAGGAAGTAGAATGTATGGCTAAAGAATGGTAGCAGCCCCTACTCTACTGCTTTGAGGAAATCCCCAATATTTTTGTATTTTTACATAGATCAAACCAAGGTTATATGCAGCCATTGCAATATATATCAGACTACACCGGAAAGCATACAGCGGTGGTAATTCCCATCTCGGAATGGGAGAATATTGTCCGTAAATATGCTGATCTCAAGCTGTTAGAGCAGGAATCATCTAACGAGAAGGCGGTATCCGGTCAATATACGATGGGCGATTTTGCAGGTATCCTTGCCCCAGAAAGAGCGGATGCGTTACTAAAACACGTTGAACAAAGCCGAAGCGAATGGGACAGGGATTTCTGATTGATACCAATATTGTCATCGCTACTTTAGGGAACAAACTGCCGCCGGATGGCTCAGCTTTTATCAAAACAATTCCTCCGAGTATTTCCGTTATCACGCAAATTGAACTTTTAGGGTGGCACGGGGTTTCTGCTGCAGACCTGATCCCATTAACCGATTTTGTGAATAAAGCCACGATTTTTGGCTTAGAACCGCCGATCGTCCAACAAACTATAATACTCCGGCAATACCACAAAATTAAAACTCCGGATGCAATTATTGCCGCTACCGCCTTGATTCATGGACTTACATTGGTCTCCAGAAATGTATCCGATTTTAAGCAGATATCGCAGCTTCAGGTAGTCAACCCTTTTGAGTTGCAAGGGTAAAACGCCGTAAAATGCCACTGTTTCAGATTCGGTCCAGCATTAATTATGTGCTCATTAAATATCAAAATAGAAAGCATTGAGGTAGTTATTAAAGGCGGGTCCATCCTAGTTAACCTAAAATGGATGAGGGGGCAAGTCGTTACAATAATGGTGGAAATCATAATGGTAGGCTTTTGAAAGACAAATATTCGCTGAGAATAATAATCGGAAGGTTAAAGGAAAAGACCAAGGGAAGTTCAGGAAAATAACAAATTCAAACTGAGACGCAACCAATTTTGCTCCTAAACAGTAAAAGACAAAAAATTACCTAATTTTGCCTCATCAGTTCTTACTCATAAGAGCGAACTCATTTCAGGTTAGCATTGAGGTTAGCAGAAAACCTCACCGCCCACAAGCACAAGGTTTACAAGGGTTTTTCTGTACAACCAAAATCTAAGTTGTAATAGTCACTATTTGATCTGACAACGAGGGATTTTTAGTTTTATAGGGTCAGGATATATTTAAGCTGCTGGGGGGAGATGATCCAGCATCTTCTGTCTCGCTAAGGTAACAGATTCGTCAAAAGTTTCCATGGGCGTTTTGCCGAAACAATACTTTCCGCTGTGCGGGCGCTGATTGTTGTAGAAATCCATCCATTGGTCAAGATCGTCTTGCAAGGTCGCCAGGCTGTTGTATAACTTCTTTCGGAAAGCTATTGCATAAAACTCTTCCTGCATGGTCCGGTGCAGTCGCTCACAAATACCGTTGGTTTGTGGATGGCGGACCTGGGTTTTGCTATGCTCAATCCCTTCAATCGCCAGATACAGCTCGTATTCGTGATGCTCAGGCTTACCCTTGTACTCGGTACCCCGATCGGTCAGGATCCGGAGCAAGGGTATTTGATGCTCCTCAAAGAACGGCAGGACCCGGTCATTCAGAATATCTGCCGAAGTAATGGCATGCTTGGTCTCATAGAGCTTGGCGAAGGCCACCCGGCTGTAAGTGTCGATAAAGGTCTGCTGGTAAATACGGCCGACGCCCTTGATATTGCCGACATAGTAGGTATCCTGGGAAGCGAGATATCCGGGATGTTCTGTCTCTATCTCGCCAAACGATTCCCGGCGCTCCTTTTTCCGCTCCAGGGCCATCATCTGGGCTTCGGTGAGGATAAGCCCTTCCTCCGCTACGCGAGCCTCTAAACGCTTTAGCCGCTTGTCGAAGATCTCCAGGTCGTGCCGCTGCCAAACGCTGCGGACACCGCCAGCGGAGATAAAGATTCCCTGCTTACGGAGCTCGTTGCAGGCCCGGGATTGGCCGTAGGCGGGATAGTCAAGAGCCATTTTCACAACAGCCTCTTCGACTGTCGGTTCGACTCTATTCTTCAGCAATGGCTTTCTCCTGCTGACTTCCTGGAGAGCAGCCTCTCCACCCGTTTCGTACAATTCTTTGATCCTGTAAAAGCTATCTCGGCTGTAGCCGATCACTCTGCATGCCTGGGAGACATTGCCTAAATGCTCTGCCAAATTGAGCAGTCCTAACTTGGATTTGATTAACTTAGATTCTTGATTCATGATCTGACATTTTTGGGGGTTGACTGATAGTGTGGTAACTTAAAGTTAACCCCTATTGTCAGATCAAATCTTAACTTCTACATCTAAGTTGATGGAAACGAAGTCTTTTGAAAGATTTCCATCATTTCATCCTCGGATAGATTTAGCCTGAATAATCGAGATTTAATGTTATTGACCTGAGCAAGTTTTCGTCTGTCATAGAGCAGTTGCGAATTCGGTTGCAGGTAGTCTTGACTCTTCGTTATCATATTCCAGAGAATTAGCGCTAGTCTTCTTGCAGTAGCAGTAATTGCTGCATTGCGCCCTTTCCGGTAGGCGATACGTTTAAAGAATGGAGTAAGCGGATGCTCCTTTTGATTCCCAATACTATTTGCCGCCTGACGAAGGGAAAGGGCTATGGCATTTTTGCCTTTTGGCGTTTTGCTGCTGATTATCCGCCCGCCACTCTGTTTATTATTGGGAACCAGGCGGAGCCAACTGGCAAATCGTTTGGCGGAGGCAAATCTTTTAATGTCATTTGTATGGGACCGGTAAACTACCATTGATCCGAGAAGAATTAGGCAGGAGGAGAGTTCCTAATACATTTTAGACTGAACTGCTATTTGATTTTTAAAATCTCGTTTTCTTCAGTTTGGGACCACTGTGCTGTTCTGGTACACATATTTGTCCAATAAATTTTATCACTGGTAGAAATTCTCTTGATTTTATCTCCTGGGATAGTCTCGTCCTCTTTTGTAGCGTATACTATATATCTTTCGCCGGAATCAAATATAAATCCGCATGCAGCGCCATTCACTGGCGTCATAATTGTTAATGTATCGGAAGATGATTTGCCTTTAAATAGCTTTTCTACTTTTATTTGATACACGGCTATTGGCGCTTTTGTAAAGCGATAAAAATGAGATAAGGTATCACCCAAAATTTTAATTCCGTAACCGATTGGATTTGAGATTGCACTTTTAGATATTACGGTTCCTTTAAACACACAATCTGCGTACTTGACCGCATCTGAAGTGCCGAGTTCACCTTCGCAATTGCAAAGCGGCCTATTAATGGATCTGGCCAAAGCTAAACAGAAAAATAAAGTCAATATTTTGATGCCGTACATAACTAGACATTTTTAATTACCGTTACTTATTTCTTGAAGTTAAATGGAAGGAGTTGGTGAATTCTATTAATGGGATGCGCCGGTAGTTCTTCTAATACGTTCTTTAGCCAATCAAAAGGATGGATATCATGCAGCTTAAAAGTTCCCATAAGAGAATATAGCATGGCGCTGCGTTGAGCGGCTTCATGGCTTCCGGCAAATAGATAGTTCTTTCGACCAACAGCGACCGGTCGGATGCAGTTTTCTACCGGGTTGTTATCGATGTTCAACTTTCCATCCGTGGCATAGATCATTAATCGCGTCCATCTTTGGATACTATAAGCCAAAGCCATGCCGATGGCGCTTTTGGGCAGTACTTCCGTGTATGCCTGCTGCATCCACTTGCCGAGTGCTTCCAGAATAGGTATAGCCTTTTGCTGACGCAGCTGTAAAATGTCCGCCTCCGACAACTGTTCATCAGCCGCCTTTCTTTCGATGGCGTACAGTTGCTGAATTTGGTCCAGCACATAATCTGTCCGAGCCTGATCATTTGACCGGGCTTCAACAAACTTTCTTCGGGCATGGGCCATGCAATGCAATAAGGTTATGTCTTTTTGCGTGTCGAAGATATTGTAAGCGGCATATCCGTCGGTTTGCAGGTGACCCCGGAAGTCTTTCAGCAATTCGGAAGGGCCTTCTCGGCTTCTGCTGGGCTGGTAGTCAAAGAAGACCATGTCCTGCAGGCTGTTGTGGTACACCCAGAAGTAACCCCGGTGGGTTTCCCCTTTCTTGTCTTTATCTAGCACCTTGATAGGGGTCTCGTCGACATGCAGGTAATCACTAGCCAGCACTTCCTTTTTTAAACCCTCATACAAGGGCGTGATCAGCCCGCAGGTATTGCTTACCCAGTCGGTAAGTGTGCTATAAGGGATATTGATCTTCTCCCGGCTAAAGCGCTGCTGCTGCCGATGAAGCGGTAAATGATCTACATACTTGTCGATGATGATCTGCGCCAGCAATCCCGGGCCGGCGATGGCCTTTGGTAAAGGTCGTTCAGGGAGTGGCGCCACCAGGATGGTCTGATTATCTGCACTGGCATATTTAGGCCTGATATAGCGATTAACATAGAGCCTGCCCGGCTCATATTCCAGCTCTTCGGTGATGTCACGACCGATCTCCCGGCAACCTTCTTTCCCGACCACATCCACCAGGATCACTTTCCGCTCCAGGTGATCCGGCAATTTCATACGACCGGGGTGTGTGGCGACGGGGTTGGCTGGAATAGACTCGACACGGGTATATTCAATCTTTTTCGCCTTAAGGAGTGAAGCTGGCTGCTACCTGTTCTGCAGGAAGGCCCATTGTTAATTGGGTGGGATCCGTCGATTGTCCGGGAATAAATCGCTCCTGGCGAGAGCCAAAAATCATTTTTTTTAGCTGATCGAGTTCATGGCGCAACCGCGTAATAACGAGTTGGGATTCATCGTAAAGGGCTTTGTAATCAATATGTGTGGCTACCTCCTGCATAGGCAGGGCAAATGTAGTAAAATGCAGCAACAACAAGGCTTCACCAGGTCTGATTATCCACATTTTCCACCCCGTGTTGGTATCTTTTTCGTCTGCGAATATGGCGAAGCGATATTCCTTTGAGTAGCAGTAATAACTGATCGGCTTCTATAGTAACGGCGAGTTGCCGGTCACTGCCGGCGGGAAGTTCATAGCTGCCTTTCTCCAACCGCTTATGGTATAAAGAAAATCCATCTCCCTCCCATAGTAGGAGCTTCACTTGGTTGCGGCGACGGTTTAGGAAAATGAAAATGATGGCACACAACGGATCGGCTCTTAGTTCATTCCGTACAATACCCGTAAGGCCATCAAAGCTCTTGCGCATGTTGACCGGCCTTCGATACAGGTAATACTTGCAAGAAGAGGATAGATGTAACACGGTTAAAACAACAGGCTTTTAAGGTACTGAGCGGATACTGCCTCCCGAAACATGATCTTTGTCCCGTCCGTAAAGATTACTTCACAACTGGCACTGACTTCCGGTTTAACACTCAACTGAACAAAAGAATCATCGCCAGTTGATTCCGGATGCTCATCCCGGTACTTCCGGTACCAATAATGAAAAACATGATAAGTTATTCCCTGATCCTGGCACCATTGCTTTAGGGAACGATCGCTGGCCTGCCAGGAGGCAATACTGGCAAACATCTGTTCCCGGACCGATTCATCTTTGGCCATGCTTTCTTTTTCTGCAAAATTATCGATGCCGCCAATACAGAACAATAGGGGTTTAGCGGCGGCTTACTGTCAGTTCCCATATTGCAGAGCAAACAGAGTACAACTGAGTGACTGACGCTTGGGATTTGAAATAAATCGGTTTTCAGATGCGAAAAGGCGAGCTGCCTGACATTAAAGGAAGGTGAATTTCTGTTCACCTGTTTGCGAACTGGCTTTTCGGGTGCTTTATTTGCTAAAGTCAAAACGTCAGTTTCGGGAATGTAGGCCGTCATTATAGATTCGATCTTCTGATCGCATACCAAAATTTCCTTTTTGTAGGCGTCATAAAAAGTCAGACAAGACCGTAACTCGAATAGCAAATCTTCGCGCCAGTTCCCATGCAAGGCAGCAGCGATTTCTTCCTTGTTTTTTTTGACCCGGAAATGTGCTAACGAAGCCAGATAAACCGGATCGCGGTAGCCGGCAAGGATAGCGTCCAGGATCGCCCGACCGGATTTTCCGGTAAGATCCCTGATGGCGACGTCAAGGCGAATATTCATCAATCTTAACGCCTTCTGCATCTTATTAATGTACATTGCTGTTTGCTCGACCAGATGTTCCCTATGACTATAGTGGGTTCGAAGCGTTTGGAGATAGTCGCTAAGTAAAAAACTTGAACTCAATAATCCGAGGGAATGCAGTTTCTGAATCCACATACAATCAAGAATGTCTGTCTTCTTCCCCTGAGCATTTTTGGTTTGATTTCCCTGAACGAGAATTACTTCAAATCCTGCCTTTTGAAGCGCATGAAAAAGGGTCTGCCAATAGCTACCAGTGCTTTCCATCGCAACCGAAGTGATCTGGTGGGATTTTAAATAGTCGATCAGGCGCTGGTGATCCCCTGGTGTAGACTCCGAATTCTCTTACGTTTCCAAGATTTTGATCCACCGCCACCCAATGGGTTTTCGAACCAATGTCAATGCCGGCGGCATTCGGATGCACGATTTGCATGGGGATCTCTTTTTCTTTCATTTCTTAAGTTTAGTTAGTGAAAAGGACTTTAGGGAATGTATATTTGTGTAAGACTTTTCTGTTCGGGACCTCCGTATAGTATCGGGGTCACCATTGAAATCAACAAATACCCTTCAAGATGGTATAATACATTCCAACCGGGTTCTTTGAAGGACTTCGTAAGTGCCATTCACATCAAGGTTTCTTCTGAAGGACCCCGAAGGAAAAGGATGCCGGTTGTCAGCCCAAATCAATGGGGCTGCCGCCCATTGTTAGGTTCTTTGATAACCTAAGTGTAAACCACTATTCAGGGCCGATGTTGGAAGAGTCGCACTATTACCCGTTCGGATTGCAAATGGCCGGGCTGTGTGACCGGGCACTGAAATCAAACTACGCAAGGAATAAATATCTCTACAACGGAAAGGAACTGCAGAATCAGGAGTTTGCGGATGGCAAGTGGTTTGGAAAAATACGACTACGGAGCGAGGATGTATGATCCCCGGATCGGAAGATGGATGACGCAAGATCCAATGGCCGAAAAATATATAAATGAATCCCCTTATGATTATGTTGCAAATAATCCCGTTTTGAATGTCAATCTAAGTGGAATGTTCTCGATAACATTCAGCGGCGACGACTTAGTGAATGCGGGTATTACCAACATGGCAGAATTTGGTCGGTATGTGCTAGGTATCGCCAATGCAGTAGATAAGTTTATTAGGAATAAGGATAATCAGGATGTCAAGGCATTAATGGAAGCAACAACAGGCCTAACTCAGGATGAAATCTTCGCCGACTTTAAGTCAGGTGAAGGCCCGACCGTAAAGTTGGAAAAAAGACGCATTTAATTGCTGAAAAGTCGGATATTGTAGCTAAGACGATGACTTTGAATATTGCAGACTTTATATACGGCTACAAACAGAAAGACACAAAAGATGGTGATGTGTATTTCTTTTCTCTTATGATGTATGTCATGCATGAATATGGTCATTATGGAGACCATGTAACGAACAATGGGAAAAGCTCCGGCGAAGGAGGAACTGGTAAAGACGAACTGGCGGAAAGTACGGATAGAAAGGTTCCAATTCAGTTGCGGACTTCCCTGCGCTGCATAGGGGAACAGATATTGACAATGCTGTGCTTTATGGACATTTAGACAACCGGTCGCCGATTTCTACACGAGGCAATGGCCAAATGTCGGATGCAATGATTGATATTATTAAGTATTCAAAGGGTTATTTAAGATGGTTATCAAAAAGAGATTGGTAATTTGTTTTATTTGCGTATCGCCACTTTTCGCGTTTTCGCAGCAAGTTGATTATATTAAGAAGTCAATTGGCAGGGAGGACAGGGCTATTTACTTGCTCGATAGCACGTTAAAGACTGATGAATCGGAATTGTTTGCTGACGTGCGTCCTGAAGATAGTGTGCTTGTACATACTATTTTTGAAAGAGGGACGATTGATGAGGATTACGTCGGTTTTTTTAGGCGAAAGGGGTACAGTATAAAAAAGAATAAAACAAGAAGAGTTTAACAATCTGCCGAAAGATACGAGTATAATGACAAGAGAAGAGCGGCGACTGCTCGATGAGTATAAGTCCATATTGAGAAGAGCTGACTCGTTATTGAGTAAAGGAGAAATGACAACTTCTTTAGACAAGCAGATGCGAGATCGTAAGTATTCACATGTTCTTCGAAAGGAAGAGACGGAATACCCAATAATGTTTGTGATGTATCCAATGTATAGGTATAAAAGTTTTACGCTGGTCATTTATCATGTCGTAATAGATAAATATGTCCACAAACTGTCATATCAAATTTATACGTCACAATAGCGCAGTTGAAATCGCAGAGATTATCGTAGCACACATTTTAATGCATTTGGATATTGCAGAGCATCGGCAAGATCTTGCGATTTTTAATACTACGAAAATGAGGTAGGCGGCAAAAAAATATACATGCCTACTTTGGGGTTGATGATCAGCTTTGCAAGGTACGTGGTGTCCCGCATATGCTGTATCCCGTTTTCCACCATATGTTTGGTTTCTTCCTGAATTTCGCGGAATGTCTGGTTGATGACGTCTTTTGATATCTTCTTCGAAGGCAGTGCTTGATCTTTGACAATTGTTTCAGGGCTGAGTTGGACTTGGCAGAGAAAGGCTTTGAGATGCATTGGCTGGTCGGGACTGTGGTGGTGATGCCGTCAAACTAGTCGGAGGAGAGCATGGCAATCTTGCTGGCCGGCGCGTGGGGTCCAAATGCACGTTTTGGCTATTGGAGGTACTGTGGGTGTTGGTGCTGATGGTGGACCGTTCCTCGAGGATCTTGCCGATCAACTCACCTCGTGAACCGCGCGGCGTCACCCGTGCCCTGGCCGATCTACGAGGAACAAAAGGGCTAATGGCGGCACCGTAAATATGCTGTTTTCGCGGATCGGAACCGAGAACTACGATCTTTGGTGCAGTGGGATCGTTTATAGCGAGGCTGAAATCGCTGGCTGAAAGCAGATAATAGAGTTTAGGCGATACCAGAGAAAATAGGGAGATACGAGCCTATCGAGCTGGCCTTTGGGCTGGTCCATGACATTATAAATCAGCGCATCCGTGAAGGGCTGGACAAGGGTAGCGATATCAGAATAGGAGCGCAGTAATTTGCACAAAAATGGAACTATAGATAAGTTGACGGATCCGGCAGGAATCGAATTTGAAGTCAATGAAGGATACGATTTAATTGTCGTTAGATTTACAGATGACCGGACGGAAGATACCTCGCTGTCGTCAATGACAGCATGGACTTATGGCAGGTCCGGAGGCATTGGAAGTTATTCCTTTAACGTGAGGCAGGAATAGCTAAGATGCTGTTTCTCGGCGAAAGCCCGTAGGAGAAATTAGTAAATAGGTATTGGGGGTAAGTCGAGCACCGAAGCGTTTCCAAATCCGAGGAGCTGTCATTGAACTCAATTGGTTTTAAAATCGTCGATGTGGCACAAAAATTAGGTATAAACTATGACAGGAAAAGGTGGGAGCCTGTCCGTATCGGCATATACCGATATGTACCCGTCCGCTACCTTATACGCTAACGGAAGTGCCATTATGCAATATGATCAACCGTCTTTTTTGAAAAACGCACACTGCACCAATCATCGGATTTAGTAGCCCGAGCTCCGGATCACAACCAATTAAGGACTTCTCTTATTATCTGTCTAAACTGTACAAAAGAAACTAAATGAAGAACGCTATACAGCCAGTTTTAATATTGTTGGCGCTTATTGCCCTGATCTATGGAATTTTGAAGGTGGCGCGGGAAACAACCACTATGATATTGCCTGTTTGGATGGTCGTGGTTTTTATAACATCAATCGTGTGTTTAACCAGCGCAGGTCTGGGCTTGATGGTAAAAAATATGCTCGGCTCACCCTGGCATCAGATGAGTTTTGCAGCAATCATAATTATAATTGTTGTTGGGGTATATTCAGTGATTGACTTTAAGCCTGCATCACGGATTATAGTTCCAATTGACTATGCCGGGACCGTCAAATTATACGTTTCGAGCCGGGAAGCTGATAATCGGAGTATTATAGTTAATCAATCTGGAGTGGGATACATTAGCAGGAGCGAGTTCGAAAAGGGCTTTTATCCCAGGGTTGTAAAGGGTGATCGTGACATAACCGGGCAGATAAACGAGTACCGGAAGGAAAAGCGCTCAATGCCTTGTCAAATAGTTATAGCTTTAGATATTTGTCGTTTGTCGTACCCGGCCAATCCGGACCCGGCGCGAACGACATGGATAGTCTGCTAAAAAATGGAGCTATCGATACAACGCGGCTTGAAAGAAGAAATAATCCCTGATAGACAATAGTAAAAGAATTTGAACAGGGAATAGCCAAAAGAAAGCTCAGCATCAACGTTCTTCCGTCGTCAACCTTTCCCGCCATATTTGCTATTGTGGAACTCGGCGAACTGAAGACATTAATAGAAGACTCTCCCCTTCAGTCTGGTTATTTGGAAAATGGTTAATTAACTATAGAGATTGGATCCAGTCGGATGAGCGTCATGAAATTTGGCTACCAAGCGATCCTTTTGTATGTTTAATTTCAAACTGCCACCAAACGTAAGGGTACCGCTTTAAAGGTGCAAAGAAGCATTTACGTCATTGGCTCTCAAAAAAAATAGCAACTCCCCGCGATTCATTTTGTTCCCAATTATACTGCATTACTTATTTTTGCAAAGAAGTTCTTTGCAAACCTTTATTCAAATGGCTATAAGTTATTCGTGTACTTATTCATGTATTAAGGGATTATTTTTATACGTAGTCGATTGATTGAAAACAACTTGTTTAACGTAGTTCGAGTCCCAGCGGGATCACAAACAAGGGCGAAGCCCCCAAGTCAGTGGATTTGAAGGCTTTTTATTTTCTGGGATTTTCTGAGGATATTGCGGTTAGTTAAGTTCCGATGAGGCACCCCAACACCAAAACATCTTTTTTCCGCAAGCTGCTTTTTGGGCGGCCGGAGGACAATATCCAGTCCGGGTATTCGGTCATCAGGCGGCAGCGACTAAATCTGTACAAGGTCTGGAACAATGAAACGCACAATGACATAGGGCTGGAGAAGATGGTACGGCTCTTTCTGATCGTGCAACAGTTTCTTTACCCCGGCATTTATATACGTAATAGCTTTGGCAGGCAGGGTTCGACGTATAAAAAGCTGGCGATCGAGTTCTATGTGCTACTAAAACTCGCCTTTCCGCTGTTTTCCCTGTTTACGGGATGGTATTCGAATAGCATCATCCAGGCAATAACCGGCTATTTGCTGCTGGAAACGATCTTTTATATCGCGACTCTTTTCTTTGCCTCTGAGATCTTTGACGAGCCCCGGTCGTCCAAGCGATCGATCCTGCTGCTATTCCTCAATTACATCGAGATTACTTTTGATTTTGCCGTCATTTACGGAGGGCTTAACCTGTTGCAGGGAAAGGCTCATTCCCGGCTTGATTTTGTCTATTTCAGCTTTATGACATCCTCCACCATCGGTTTCGGGGACATCTATCCGGCGACCAGCGGGGGAAATGCGTGGTCATCCTTCATTCGGTCATATTCCTGTTCTTCATCGTCCTGTTCCTGAACTTTTTACCAGGGTCGACTCCAAACATCATAAATGAGGACCATTATTTTGGATCGTACGGATAAGGATAATTGAAAAAGCCGTATCTTCTCGGACGATCTCCAACGGATGATTTTGCCATGACCGCCAAACCTAAGCCCCTGACCGTGAAACATCTTTTGTCATTAGCCGTCGCCGCCTTTTTTGGGTGACGGGTTCGCAGGCCCAGATGCGAAACATCTTTCAGAATACGGATGCAAGATCTTATCAGCTCTGTAAACTAGGCTTTTATTCCCCTTCCCAGGGTTTTGTCGCCTTTCCGGGCTGGATCGGGTTCACGACCGATAGCGGGCGAACCTTTATCCACAAGGCCATTACGCTCAGTAATGTTAATTACAACGGTTATTCGGTCAATCTTACTTTCGGATTTGACATTATGGGAATCAAGGCATTCGATGCGAATAACCTTATCGTTTATGGCGATTACGGCGCCATACCCGCCATCCTTTATTCCGGGGATGGGGGCAATACGTTCAAGGTCATATTTCATTCGCAGATCGATCCACAGCAGATATCCCTGTCAAACGGTGTTGCCGCGATGGATTTTGTCCCAGGAAGCCATACCGGATTTGCAGTCGACGAGGACCGTATACTAACCACTACTGACAATGGTTTGACCTGGAGCGTTAACTATACGCATTTAAAATCCTACTACAATTATGTTCAGGCTCCCGATGCAAATACCGTATTCGCGGGTTGTACCTATTATGACGCGCCAGGCATCCTCCAGAAAACGACCAATGGCGGAGTCAGCTGGCAAAACCTGACCCTCCCGGCTCCCAGCAGCACCGCCAGGCTCATCCAGGCCTGGTTCAATAATGCGACTACCGGCTGGATCGTGCTTTCGGATAATGATGGCGGTTATGTCTATCGGACGACCGATGGGGGCAGTAGCTGGATGCTGCTCAACAATGTGCATGCCAATCCATTCCCTGCGGTGAAGATGAAATTCGTCGATAATACAACGGGCTATGCAGTAGATGGCCAGAACACTGTATATAAGACAACAAATGGGGGCGCTGTATGGGAACCCCTGACACGGGACAACAACGTCACTTATTCCTTTCTTTCCACTAATGACCTCCAGCTGATGGGCGCCAACCAGCTATGGGCAGGCTGGGCCGGACTAAGTATGCTGGAGTTGAGCACCAATGGGGGTGGGACACCGCTTCCAAAGGCGTATTTTGCTATCGACACTACCGGACTGGGAACTACAGGCAACGTGCATCTCTACAACTATTCCGCCGCAGGCTATAGCTACCGATGGCTGCTGAATGGCGCACAGAAGGGCACCACTTACAATGACTCCTATGTCCACGATCCCGCCAGGCTAAAGGATACGGTCACGCTGATTGTGACCAATGGAACGAAAAGTGATACGGCGACGACCTATCAGTATTTCAATCCTCCGTTGCCTGCGCCCACCATCAGCTCATTTTCCCCGTTTTCAGGCATCACAGGGTCCACTATCGCTGTCTACGGAACTAATTTCTATCCAAACGGAATACCGCCCATCGTTACCATTGGCGGGGTACCTGCTGCTGCAGTAAATGTGTATTCAACCGGAAACCTCGGCGTCGTAGTCGGTGAGGGCGCTTCCGGCAACATCGTCGTGACCACGTGGGGAGGTAGCGCTACGATCGGGCCGTTTACCTATATACCCCATCCGCTGGTCGACTCGATCACCCCGGCAGCAGCTACGCTTGGCGATACCGTGACCATCTATGGTAAGCATTTCACCGGAGCTACAAGGGTGAGCTTTGGAGACACGACTGTTACCTCCTTTATGGTAATTTCGGACAGCGTCATCCGGGCTACTGTCTGGCTCGGTGCCTCCGGGATGGTAAAAGTGATAAGCCCCTCGGGCATGGGGCAGGCAACGGATTTGTTTTTATTTCACCGCCTGCCCCAACCATCGCTACGCTCGCGCCTTCTGCAGGAACGCCCGGTACGCCTGTGAGAATCACCGGAACTCACTTCTACGGCACTGTTTCAGTGAAGATCGCCGGTGTAGACGTCAATTCTTTTACCGTTGTCTCCGACACACAGATTGATGCGACCGCAGGCTTTAGTCAGTCTGGCTCGCTTACGGTCACCACGCTTTTTGGCAGCGCCACCATTCCAGGATTTACGATCCTTTTGCCACCGGTAATCCGATCCTTTTCGCCGGACAGCGGACCTATCGGAACGCTGGTGACCATCACCGGCAATGGCTTTAGTCCAATCGCGGCGGAAAACACGGTTTACCTTGGCCCAGTCCGCGCGATCGTAACGTCGGCGACGGCCACACAGCTTGTTGTAAAAGTGCCCCTGGGCGCCGGATATCAACCTATTTCGGTGACCGCCCGAAATCTCACCGCATACTCTCAACAGCCGTTTACTGTCAGCTCGCCGGATTTGATCCGAACGCTTACTGACAGCAGTTTCACTCCCAGAAAGGATTTCGATCCGGGTCAATATATCTCGTCGAGGATAGAAATTGCCGATCTGGACGCAGATGGAAAACCGGATTTGGCGGCCAGCACAGGCAGCGGCGGTTATATCGGGGTAAAACGAAATACCAGTTCGCCCGGTAGCCTTTCGTTCGACCCGGAGATCAGCTTTGGCGTGGGGTATTTCCCAAATCAGATGGCTGCCAGCGATATCGATGGCGACGGCAAACTCGATCTCGTGACAAGTGGTCAGGATATCTTTGTTTTCAAGAATACATCCGGAGGAACGGGGAGTATTTCTTTTAGGCCGGTACCTGTTGTGACCTCACATGTTTTCGGCACGCTTGCGATCAGCGATCTGAATGGTGACGGAAAACCGGATATAGTTATTACAAACCCGGGTACTAATTCGGTGCTGGTTTATGGAAACGTGAGCACCCCCGACTCGATCGCGTTTGCCTCACCAATAAGTCTTCCCCTTGGGCCCGAGGGGATTACCGCTTCCCTGGCGGTCGGCGATCTGGATGCCGACGGCAAACCAGAAATAGTGGTAACGTATGCGGTTTCGGGTGTGGTGATATTCCACAATACCGGTGGTAACGGCAAGTTCTCCTTTACTCAAACAGCGCCCTTTCCCATAAAAAGCTACTTCAGCAGTGGGGCGTCGCCGGGCGCTGTGTCGATCGGCGATCTTGATGGAGACGGGAAACCTGACCTTGCAATTGCCCTTGGCGCCAATGCAGCCTTCAGCGTCATGCGGAATATGAGTACAAACGGTACGATCTTATTCGACAAAGAGCTTCAATTCACAGCGGTCACTAATTTTACCCAGAGCATTTCCCTCAATGACATGGATGGGGACGGGAAGCCTGATGTGACGATCGACGATAATGAGCGCGATCATGTAAGGGTATATAAAAACATCAGCACCGTGGGTAATATCGGCTTCAGCAGACAACTGCAATATGACCTCGGCGACCGGATGGGACCCGTAAGCACCGGAGACCTGGATGGGGATGGTAAGGCAGACATTGTTGCGACCAGTACCTATTTTTCCCAGGTGGTCTCGGTATTTCGGAACAGATCGGAGGTCGCTGCGACGACAGCGATCGCGGACACGAACTACCGGATACGAGTGGTGAACAATACCTGCCGTGGAAAGAACGACGGAAAGATCATCATCGACCTTAGCCTTCCGCTGACATACAGCGTGAAAATTTCGGCGGACGGATTTGTCGACAGCGCCCATTTCTCCGGCACCAATCTCGAACGGAATAACCTGGCTGCCGGCGTCTATCAAATATGCATTACCATCGACAGTCTTCCTGGGTATAGTCGATGTTTCACAGCGAACCTAACCCAACCGAAGGATCTGGCGGTGCTGGCGACTGTCGCTCCAAACGGCAACTCGCTGAACCTTTTGCTTGGCGGAAGTGAGGTCTATATCGTCGATCTCAATGGCTATAGATTTCAGACCAGTGACAGCACGGTCGTTCTCCCCTTACAACCGGGTACCAATAGTCTCACTGTACAAACGCCCCTGTCCTGTCAGGGCGTCATTGCCTGGAATTTTGCCGGCGGCCCTGGAACAGGAGGTATCCGATTGGTCCCGAACCCGGTAGTCTCGACCGCAACTCTATATTTGCCGGGGACGGATAACCGGGTTGTAATAGAGGTCCTGGGCGCGGATGGAAGGGCGATCGGTGCGAGTCGGACCTACGCGGTTGGCTTTGACCGGACTGTGGCGCTGGACCTGAGCGGCTACGCAAGGGGAACTTATCTGGTACATGTCAGGGGAGTCAAATTGAATGCATCCATTAAACTTATAAAAATATTCTAGAGTGAAACGCTTTTTTTATACCGCTTTTGTCTGTTCCATTTCGTTTGCTGCCTGTAGCAAAGGTGGTGGTGGAAATGGCTCGTCAGATATACCTCTGCCGGCCGGGGCCATCCTCGTCTCCCCGACAAACAATACTACCTGTCTGGCCGGTACCTCTATCGACAAGTGGCAAGTCGTCGGTTTCCTTTTCATGGCAATCTGCGGCAAATGCGGATATGTATGATCTCGTGGTGAAAAATCTCAACAACGCCGAGCAGAATATCTATTCCGTATCCGGTGTATCAAAGGACCTAGTGCTAAGCAAGGCCCAGCCCTATTCCCTGGTATGTGGTGTCGAAGTCGGGCAGGACATCCGCCACTTCCCCGAGTGCCGTTTGGAAGTTCTATGTAGCAGGCAATGCAAGCTCCAGCTATGCACCTTTCCCCGCGACCATCATCGCACCCGCATCCAACGCCGTCGTCCCGTCATCCGGCATGGACTCCGTGAGCGTTTCGTTTCAGTGGACCGCGACGGATGTCGACGATGACATCGCGTTCTACACGATCTGTCTGGATGATAAGAACGCGACTACGAAGGTGAAGACCCTTCCCGAAAGTACGATGACATTCACCCTGCTTCCGTTCAAGACTTATTATTGGAGGGTGATAACTACCGATAGAGCGGGAAATACGTCGGATTCAGGAATTTATTCTTTTTCGATCTAGCATAAAGGTTGCCGCAGGGCAGATCCGCAGATATTTCCTTTTTTCAATTTTGCGGTAACCCCGATCAAGGGAATAGACGCCATGGACAGTGTCAGTACCAATAGGGGTTTCAGCAGTCTGCGCACCTATTTTAAGATACTTGGCATTTGTATCATTATCGGGCTTTGCGCCATGGTTTTGGCAATAGTGGTCTTTTTCGCAGGTAGCGGTTCGACAGTCAGGTATTAAGGTCCTAGTCGACTCCAAAGCAAAAAAGGGTTACGCCGCCCCGCATCATATCCATTCCCTGAGACCTGATCACGAAGGCATATTCGCCGGGAGGCAGCTTCTTATCCACGAACATCTCGAAATACCCTTCCCTGATACGCTTTGTACTGAGGCTGTATTTTTCGCTTTCGCCACCTTTCTTACTGAAGTAGCCGCCGGCCTTCACGAGCAGGATTGTCCGCCTGCCTTTCGCGGCATCCATCCGGTAGAGAGATAAATTGTCGGGTGAGTTGGCCCCGCCCACGTTCAGCAGGGAGGGGTCGACGCCGCTGGCACGGATCATGCTGTCGCCGCGGCTGCCGGGTGCGACACCAGGCGCAATGCCGCTGGCAGCGGCGCCCGTCCAGAAGACAAAACTGAGCCGATCGATATTCCCAAGCCGGACGGTGGCCTTTACCGCATCGATATTGTATTCCACCCTCGAGCCGCTGACGATGGAGGTCTTGTTCTCGACGGTCGCGGTTTGTTTTTCCAGGCGGAACAGCTTGCTACTGTCTTTTTGGAAAGCATATACTTCGTTATTGAATTCCGGGTTCGGGTAATCTTGCCCGACGGTGGCCAGGCCGAAGCCAAGGACGCCGATGAATGCGAGTGCTGCCTTTTTCATATCATTATTTTTTGCTGTTACCACCGAATTTCCAGCCGGTAAAGACCTGGACGACATTGTTCTTCGCATCGGAAGCGGAGAAGGCCGGCATTTGACCCATCTGCAGCGAACTGTAGAGTTTGGCCAGCCCGATGCTGACGCGGGCCCCGATGATCCATCCCGCAACGGGATGCAGTTCTATCCCTCCGCCAAAGCCGTAGTCGAATTTGTTATAGTAACTCATGACGTTTCCATAGGGCACCTTGTTTCCGGAGGCTGTGCTGCTGTCACCTTTTGCATTCAGCAAAAAGGCCATCTGGCCGCCCACCTGGATCTGCACGAACCGGGTGATATTGATCGTCATGTATTGCGGGATCACCAGGTAGCTGAGATTGACATTCCCGCTGCTGGTACCCGTCGCATAATTGTACCCTTGCCGCGAGAACAGCAATTCCGTCCGCGAGCCGATAATTCCTTTGGTATTCGGGGCGAGAAAGATTCCGGCCACAAAACCCGCCCGGTTTCCCGGACTGATCTGTGCGGCGCTGGTGACATTGGAGAAATTCGCTCCGGCCTTGATGCCGATCTGGGCTTGTGCCAGGATTGGAACGAAGGTGAGGAAAAACAGGAGTTTTCGCATATGACTGTCTTTAAGGTTGAGAAATAGCTTTGGGATGGTTCAGGGCAGCCGCGACACGCTGAGCCTAAACGCCATATCGCCGCGGTTGTCTTCATAAACATTCACTCCGCCAACCGGACCATACCCGACCCAAATGTTCCAGTCGGCCTGTATTTCGAGCTGAATATTCGATGGGCTGGCCGGCACGGGACAAAGGGGAACTTTTGTGCTGGAACCTTTACAATGAATGGTATATGGCGGCGAGCTGCCGAGTGCAGGTTTTAGGTTGATTCGGATCTTAGTTCCGACCGAAGTGCTGGAAAGATCGTCGTTGGGCTTCCGGATGTCAGCGCTGCTCATTCCTTCGATTTCCACCATGCCTTTCCATCCGTTCTTGTCCGGATAGTCATAGCTGCACTTACCGATCGTCGCCGGCCAGTCGCTCCAGGGGGATAGTTATGGATATTGGCCGGGCCGACGGCGCCAGAACTGGCGACCTGGATATCGCAAGCCGAAGAATCGATCATTAGCAAATGGCCCAGCCTGTTGCGACCGGTGAACGTGTAATGAAATTCATCATAGATATCGACGGTTGCTACCACAACGACGTTCTCCGCAAATGATCCATCCGCCAAGGGAACGTACCCTATGTATTTTGCTATGATGTCCACGGGTGCCGGCGGCAGCACGGCGGGGGCAAAATAGAGTGCACTATTCCCATCAGGCGGCGCGCCAGGTGTGATGTACCCGATCTTACTGTCTCCTCCCACAACCCTGTTGACCGACCATTGGACAGTATGGTTTTTCCAATAATCTCTGTCCTTATCACGTCCATTATATTTTTTGCCATCAGGATAGACGCCGCTGATCACCAGGCGGAAGAGCTGCTGTTTTCCGGTCTTTATTCTGGCGGTCGCCGGAAAGATCCGGAAACTGGTGCCAGCGCTGTAGTTGGAAAAATGTTCGATCCCCCGGTGAGGGTGTGCGCGACGGAATCGGGACGTATCTTTTCCACGATACTCCATCGTCCGCTGTTGTCCTGCCAGCGAATAGTAGGAATAGAGGCAGCGATGCCCTTCGCCATGCTATCGGCATAGTGGATGATCAATTGTACGGGCTTTTGAAAGTGGATGCCGTCCGGTGTGCAGGCATAGGTCTTCCCGACGTTCATGATCGATGTATTCCCGATGGGTTGTATGCCGATGGTGGTTGAGGCCGCCAGGGCACCCGGGGGAAAATTTAATTCCATCAAACCGTCCGCCGAACCGATCGTCCCGCCGTCGGGGCCGATGGTTTTTGTGACGATATCGCCAATGGGTTTACCGATTGCCGAGCTGTCGACATTGGCGGGAGTTGTTTGTCCGCGGCTCGCCAGACTAAGAAGAAGAAGGTGGATCAGCCATATATTTTTCATATCCGTCCATTTATTTCAAAGTCGGGTTAAAGATAGATTCCCGAAAAGGCCATTGCCATCACCCGAAACGGGGAATGCGGCCGGCGTCGCCGGAATTCCCCCGAAACAGTGATTTTTGCGGGATTATTAGAAAGCTGCAAAGGGATTGACTAATTTTAGTAAGCGGCCACCGGGCTGCGATTCCCCATGCTTCAACCTCCGGTCCATATCAGGATACTGCTTTGTCTGCTGCTGTTGGTTGCGCAACCCGTGTTCGCTCAAAACAGGAGGATCGACAGTATGGAAAATGATCTCAGGCATCCAAAGGACGACACGTTCCGGTTGGCGCTGCTCGGGAATCTTGCCGTCGAATATTTCGGTTACGATACGGTAAAGGGTTGGCGGTATCTCGATGCCGAGCGGATCCTGGCGGAAAAAATGCATTACCTGTACTACATCGGCGACTACTATGCAGAAAAGGCCAAGATGGTGCAAAGCCTCCGGTCGGCCGGTGTCGTTTCACTTGAGGACAGTGCGATCTTCTGGTTTGGGAAACATCTCTCGCAGAAGCCGACCGGGCTGGACCTTGCGCAGACTTTGTTGTCCATCGCTACTTGTCAGGGACAGAAAGGAAATGTCCTGGCGGCAAACGGGCAGTTCAGGGAAGCCATCGCCGCCTATCTTGAAGCGATGAAGGCCTGGAAGGAATCTGACGATCCGAAAAAGAACGAGGCGATCGCTACCTACTATGCCAATATTTCTACTGTCTACTACGATCTCAAACAAATAGACAAGGCGCTTGAATATGATGAGGCCGGGATCCCTTACCGACTGGCGGATGGCAACGAGGAGTTGCTTGCCATGGCCTATATCTATGTGGCGGATGATCTTGTCAGTCTGGGCCGCGTCGACCCGGCCCAGGTCTATCTGGATAAGGCCGCGCCGATCGTCGAAAAGCTGGATAAGCCGGGGCTGAATAGTAATTACTATTCCAAGCAGGGCTATCTAAATCGAAAGCTCCACCGGTACCCGGCGGCGGTAGAAGATTATGGTAAGGCACTGACGGCGTCCCGGACACTGGGCAGTCCCTTCAAGCTTTGCTCCCAAACCCGGGCATTGGCGGAATGCCATCTGGAGATGAAAGAATACGATGCCGCCCGAAAGGAATTGTCGGAGGCACTAGCCATTTCGAACGAAAATGGGATCCTGAAAGAAAAACAACTTATCCTTCGCGATCTCATGAATGTCGAGGAAAACACCCATCACGAGGCGCAGGCCTATTTGTATTTAAAGCAGGCCGACACCATCGGCGATAGCCTGAAGAGCATCGAATCGAAGACCGCCATTGCCGGTATCGAGGCAAAATACCAGGCTGCGGAGCGGGAGAAGGAGATCGATCGACTACAGGGGGAGAAGCAATTGCAGACGCTGTCGATAAAGCACCAGTCTACCCTCAACTATGTTCTTTTTGGGTCCATCGGATTTCTCCTGCTGCTCGGATTCCTGATTTATCGCAACTACAGGCAGAAGCAACAGCTGCAGCAGCAAACCATCGGCCAGCTGGAAAAGGATAAGCAGCTGATGGCGGTGAATGCCATGCTGCGGGGGCAGGAGGAAGAGCGGAGTCGTCTCGCGAAGGACCTTCACGATGGACTCGGCGGCATGCTCTCTGGGGTGAAGTATTCGTTGAGCAATATTCGCGAGAATCTCATCGTCACTCCCGACAATATCGCCGTGTATGAGCGATCGCTGGATATGATCGACTCCTCCATCCGCGAGTTACGGCGGGTCGCGCACAATATGATGCCCGAGATGCTGATGAAGTTCGGCCTCGACGAGGCCCTGCGGGAGTATTGTCAGTCGGTGAGTAACACCCGGCAGTTGACCGTTAGATATCAATCCTTTGGGTTCGGGAGCCGGTTGGACAGCCAGCCGGAGATCATCGTCTACCGGATCGTGCAGGAAGCTTGCTGAACAATATCCTCAGCACGCCGCTGCCACAGAGGTGCTTGTGCAACTGGTGCGCGAGGATACCCGGCTGAACGTGCTGGTAGAGGATAATGGCCGGGGTTTCGATACGGGCATTCTGGCCGGAAACAAAGGCGCGGGCTGGACGAATATCCGGTCGAGGGTAGAATACCTGAAAGGCAAGATCGATGTGCATTCGGAAGCCGGCAAAGGGACTTCCGTCACCATAGAATTCACTATATAGTTTATGATCCGTGTATTTATAGTCGACGATCATCCTGTTGTTATCGAGGGAATCCATTCGCTGCTGCAGCATGAAAAGGATATCGAGTGGGCGGGGCATGCCATGAATGCGCAGTCCTGCCTCGGCTATTTTGTGCACAACACCGCCAATATCATTCTGATGGACATCAATCTCCCGGATATGAACGGCGTCGATCTTTGCGCCGTTGTCAAGGAAAATATCCAGGGATCTTCGTACTGGGACTCAGCACGTCCAATCAGGGACTTTACATCAAAAAGATGATGGAGAACGGCGCGTCGGGTTATATCCTGAAGAACTCCCCGAAGGAAGACCTGCTGAAAGCTATTCATGCCGTGGCCGATGGCTGCATCTATTTCAGCGGCGAGGTGGCGGAAGCGCTGCAACAATACCAAAGATCCGCTCCTCGTGGCGCTGCCCGTCATCAGCCGTCGGGAGCGGGAGGTCCTTTCGCTGATCGCGGAAGGGTTTACGAATCCCGAAATTGCAGAGAAATTGTTCGTTAGTCCTTTTACGGTCGATTCACACCGGAAGAACCTTATCGCGAAACTCAACGTGAAAAATACGGCGATGCTGATCCGGTTTGCGGTCGAGCATAAGTTGGTGTGAGAGGGGTTCCGCCGGGAGCATGATGCCGGCACCGATGGTGCTGAGTTTTTGAAGATACAATATGCGGAATTTGCCAGGCCCAGCGCGCATATGGATTTTGTTCCCAGCGGGATTACACATAAATTGTGGATAGATAGCAGGAATGACAATGGAAAATATTAAACATTGCACATGAAAAAACTAACGCCGCCGTATGGGGGATTTTGACATTGGCGGCGACATTCGGCATCCTATCTGCCTTTAGTTACGGTCAGAAGGGGGACATGCCAACTCCCTGTATGGATGTACTCCATCTCTTCACGGAGGCCGGCGTACCGGCCATGGCGCCCGAAGAAGAATTGGCGCCTCTTATCCCTTCAGCAGAGGTGTCGCCTGCTAGTCTTCCGGGAAATGGCCTGGCCCAGCACCCGATGTTGTATATAGGTGAGAACTGCAACAGGATGTCACTGGTGAAGGATGGGAAAGTAATCTGGACCTACAATACCGGCAGGGGGCCGGAATATGACGATGTATGGATGCTTTCAAACGGTAATATCTTATTCAGCCGGATGCAATACGTTGCATTAATGACGCCCGATAAGAAAATACTCTGGCGATATGAATGTAATAATTCCAAAGGCCCTGAACATACCGAAGTTCATACTTGTCAGCCAATCGGATCTGACAAAGTTATGTTTGTAGTAAATGGCCTCCCCCCCAAACTATTTATTGTCAACATTAAAACGGGAAAAGTTGAAGTTGAACATGAACTTCCTTATAAACAACCGGCTGATCCTCGGAGATATTCATCCGCAGTTCAGACGGGCCCGTTTTACTGCTCAGGGGACGTATCTTGTTTCGTTTTTAAATATGGGACGTGTTGTTGAATACAATCGCAACTTCAAAGAAATATGGAGTTACAAAAGCAGGCGACCCTCGGGCTGCGCTGCGCCTGAAGAACGGCAACACCCTGATAACCGATGAAGCGGACGATCGGACGGTCGAAGTCAACGCAAGAGGCGAAACTATATGGCAGTTCGATTGCAAAACCGACTTGCCGTCCGAATACCAATTTACTTCGGCACCTCAAACCTGTACGAGGCTGGATAATGGAAATACAATTTTTGCGTCGCGCGGTAAAAAGGGTACGGGCCCGCAGCTTATTGAAGTTACAAGGGACAAAAAGGTGGTTTGGGTATTACATGATTGGCAAAAGGTTGGGGATGGTACTGCAGTTCAGATCCTGGATGACCCGGGTGTACCTGAGATACCCGGACAGTCGGAGCACTAACTTAAAGAAAATAACATGAATAAACTGGGGTTGGTGTCGATGTTCGTTCTGATTTGGCTATCGGGGCCTCTGGCTGGCCGGGCGCAGGGCACCGGGACGAACGACCAGGCCGTCAGGGCCTATTTGAGCGGCGATCCAGATATAAACGAAGTGCCGGATTTTGGAATGGTCGATACGGCTTTGTCGCCGGTAAGCCTCGGGTGTTTGAAGGGGAAATATGTGGTGCTGGATTTTTGGGCGAGTTGGTGCGGACAGTGTATGTATGAGGCGCCTTATATAGAAAAGCTGGAGACTGTTTTTAAAGGAAAGAATATCGAGTTTGTCAGTATCTCCTGTGACGAGCAAATTCCCAACTGGAAGAACGCGATAGTACGACACCATATGGACGGAAGGCTGCAGTGGCATGTTTCCGATCTGGCCGTCCTGCGGGCACTGAAGGTTGCCAGGGTCCCGAGGTTTGTACTACTGGATAAAGAAGGGAGAGTTATCGACCCTGATCTGACAAGACCGTCAGATCCGGAAATGGCGGGATACCTTCGGTCGCTGAAGGGGATTTGACCGCGGACCTATTTCAATTTGACGTCCAGGTAAACGGAGTGACGTCCGTATGTCTTATAAAACGGTTTGAAGACCACGTCGTCGACCGTGAATTCCAGCTGCTGAGGGTCGCCTTTGATCGATCTGCTGACATCTTCAGCATCGAGGGTTATCTTCCTCCAGTCTTTTCTGGCTTCGGGCTCCTGGGCTGCCAGCAGGATGGGGCCATAGAACAGGCTGGCTATATTCTGCTGGTCCATCACCGGATCGAGGTGAAACTGGAAGGGCATTTTCAATTCGATGGTGTCGCCGTCTTTCCAGGTGCGGCTGATCTTTAGATAGGAGCCGGGTTTGGCGGGAAGGTTCTGCTGTTTGCCGTTGATCTTAACAAAAAACCCTTTGGTGGCCCAGCCCGGTACACGCACGTTGATGTCGAATTTTCCACTGCCTTTGATGGTAAGATGGGTATTGTCTTCATTTGGATAGTTGGTCGTCTGGTCTACCGTTATGTGCCGTTCGGTCCAATCCAGCGTAGAGGGTATGTACAGATTGACATAGAGCGCCTGGTCGTCCCTGCTCTTAAAATAAATCGAATTTTGCAGCTTGGTATTGCTCTCCAGCGCCGTGCCGTTGCAACAGGTAAAGCCTGTCATATTCGGATTTCCAAACTGTTTGATCGACCCGGGCCGCAGCGGAATATGATAGGTATTGGCCGGTGTGTTTTCGGCTACGGATGCCAGGATATCGTTGTATAGTGCACGCTCGTAGTAGTCCATCAACTCTCCCCGCGGATCATAAAGGAACAGGTCGCTGGTCAGTTTGAGCATATTGTAGGTGGCGCAGGTCTCGTTCTGGCCTCCGGCGGCAAAGCCGTTCTCATACAGTGTTCCCGGCTGACTGATAAAGCATTCCGCGTTGTTGGGATTGCTTGCGCCGGCAACCCCTCCAATGCTGTACATATAATTATTGACGACCTTGTACCAAAAGTTATCGGCTATTTTATAGTATTCCGGGTCGTGGGAGTCCCGGTACTCTTCCATACTTCCTATGATCTGTGGTATGTGCTGATTGGCGTGCAGGCCGCGGAAAATGTCCACATTTTTGGCCAGACCATTGGAATGGGCGGTATCGCCAAAGAACACCCGAATATTGTCAAAAAGGCGCGCTGTCTTCAGGTAGTCCTGTTTGCCGGTCAACCGGTACAGGCGGGCCATCACCTCGTTCATGCCTCCATACTCACCGGCGATGTAGGTATTCCACATTTTGATAAGCGTATCGGTCGGCACTTTGCTCAGGCGGGCATACACCCAGTCACCCATGCCCATAGCTATGTCAAGTGCTTTCTTATTCCCGCTAACCTCGTATACGTCCAACAAACCGGCCAGAATTTTGTGCAGCGTATAGTAGGGCGCCCAGATCTGGGTCTTCTGCCCGCCGTATTTCGCTCCTTTCTCCAGCATGATGAACTGATCCGGCGGATAAGCGCTGATGAAGCCTTTTCCCCAGTTGTTATAGTCGTTCCGGATGCCGGTATCGCTGAGGTCTGAGCTGTAGGCTGATTTTCCGGGGCCATATGGCACCGCGGCCGGATCGGACACGTAGGGGCCGCCCGCTTCTTTCGGTTTTCCGGATAACTGAGATAATTCATAGAGGGTATTGACCATTGCCTCCATTTTTCCGGCGAAATTCGCCTGGAGTGCCTTGTCGTATCCCGTGCTCGCATAGGCCTGGGCAATCGCCGAAAGATAGTGACCCGTGGCGTGTCCCCTTAATTTGGTGTCGCGGCTATCCCAGACTCCGAGTGGCTTGGCGCCTTCAGGTTGTTTTTGGCCGAAGGCATGCCGAAACATATAAAGAAAGGAGTTGGGATCGGTTGTTGCCAGTGTCTTTATGAATTTATCGCGATTTTTGATGAACTGGGTTTCGTGGCCCAGGGCATTGGGTTTTAAAAAGACCTTGTCCAAATCAAATGCTGCCAGTTGTAATACCGGCGTAGCTGATCTCTTTGACGCCGTTACTTTGACGACTGCTTTTGGCTGAAAACTGGTTCCTGCGACGCGGCCTACGACGGTATAGCGTCCGGGGTGTAGTACGGCGGTATTGTCGGTATCAGCGGGCCAAAGCACCCGTACTTTGGGGCCTTTGCCTTTCATCTCATCCTTATATGTTCCGGGTACATAACTGGGCAGGCGGGGCAAATTTCCAACCTCTGTTTCAACCTGTACGTCGGATACCTGAACAAGATAAGCATTATAAAGCTCGGCTTCGGTTGGCGGGAATTTGGGAAGAGGCTCCTCTGCCCGGCGACCCGTGGTATTCACCACGCCTTCATTCAGGCCTCTGCCTTTCAGGGCGTTGTTGTAGATGCCGGCGACCTGGCTTCCGGTCAGGGGAATCCGGTAGATACGAAAATCGTGTATCAGGGCATTGAGACCGGGGTCTCCAGGCAGCAGTGATTTTCCGATATAAAGCAATTTTTCCCCTTGCTGCGGACCGAACACAGTCGTCAATTCCTTTGGTATATCCTTTGACTCGCCTACCTGCCTGCTGTCAGCGTAGGTCGTCATCGATTTTGAGGGAATATCTATTACGATGACCAGATGGACCCATTTGTTCAGTTCTATCGCCGGAGAAACGGCTCCTTTTTCATTGGCCTTTCCTTCGGTGATCAGGGCCTGGAAGCCATCCTGAGTGGATGTCCCGACCGGGGCTGCGAAAAAATGGCTCCTGGCGTCTTTGCCGAAATCGAAGATCCGCTGGCCGTGCTGGTTCGAACGAAGGAGGACCCATGCCGAGATGCTGAGCGATTCCAGGTCATTTAACGCCTCGGCCGGGATAGTGATAAACGAATTGTTGTCGCCTGGGAGAGACAACACCTTTCCAAACCGCTTGTCATTGACGAAACTGTGGGGTTCGCTTTGGGTTTTTGCGTGCAAATTATTCCGGGACCAGTCTTTAAGGTCGCCGTCAAATGTGTAGCGGGCGACCATACCCGTTTCACCGATGCCGTCCAGGATCTGGTCTCCGTTCTGTGCCTGAGCGGCGCCCGCAACCTGCGTCAAAACAGCGGCGAAAAGAATGACCCGAATGAATAATTTGTGCATTTTAATAGTTTAAATGACACATAAAAATAGGGGGAAGCGGTTTGCGATTATATGTCTATTTTAGCGAATAATCAACTGATATTAACAGGTATGATGAGAAAGTTGGGTCTTCTGCCTATTTTGTTTCTCATGGGGACGGGCGTCTTCGCCCAGCGTGTATTTATCGACCCCGGGGCTGTTTGGCCCGATTCCGCAGGACAGCATATCCAGGCGCACGGCGGGGGCATCATCAGGATCGACGGCGTCTATTACTGGTATGGCGAACAGCGGGGAACCAATCTCGATACCAACTACAAATATGTCAGCGGCTATAGAAGTAAGGACCTCATGAACTGAACGTTTATGGGCAACGTGCTACAATTGTCCGACACGATCGATGTTGCGACCGGTGAAGCGGGACTTCAAAACTAGCGTTTACTCCTTCGCTTTTTTCCAAAGATCGCGCTTGAATGCCAGCACTTGCGTCGCGTTCCCTTCCTTGTCTTTTGTGAACTTCAACGGGAACGACCTTTCCTTGCAATAAAAGTCCACGTCGGATGTCGCTATGAACGGAACCTCCTGATTATCCCATCCCTGTCTGAGAATGACTCCTTTGTCGGTCGCCCTGATCTGGATGAAGGCCTGGTCGCCGTTGTCGGTTTGCATGGTATACTTACCCTCCAGTGCCTTCAGTTCGCTGGCCTTCAGCTGAACTTCCTTTATCACCAGGGGTTTGTAGTCTCTGGTTTTTGTCCAGAGGTCCCTGTTAAATGCCAGTACCTGGGTGATCGAGCCGTCGGGGGCTTTTGTGAATTTCAGGGGGAAGTTGCCGTCGTCGTTTGTGAAATCGAGGCCTGTCCGGGGAGAAAAGGAGATTTTCTGGTTATCCCACATTTGTTCCAATACCAGGCCGTTGGAGGACGCTGTAATGTGGAGATACATATCTTCCATTTTATAATAGCCCTCGAAAGCTTTGAGGTCGCCGGGGCTGATGGTGGTGTCCGTTATTTGCCGCGGCACCGCTGCATTGGCGTCTGCAGGACCCGGGCGAAGCATAAAAAAGCAAAAAATAGGAACAGTCAGCATCAGGATATTTTTCTGTCTCATAGTAAAGTGTTTAAATATTAATACGCCAGTTAAATGCCAAAAAGTAAAACAGTACTAATCAACCGGTTGGGTTTGGCCACGGCTGTCCCTCTGTTCGGATTTGGAACATAGGTTGACCGCCTTAGCGCGTAAGGATCAGCACATGGCTTAGTTTATGGCCAGACAGATGCTGGAACCCTAATATTCCATAAAAGGCTGCGGCGGCTGGGTTGGCGGTGAAGAGGCGGAGTGTGTGGAAGTGATGACGCGCCTGTTCGATGATCGTGGTCATGAGCAGGGAGGCGCAGCCCTGCCGGCGCCAGGCGGGATGGATATACAGGTGGCGGACGCGGCCGATGGCTGAGTCGTTGGTGTAGGGGTCGATGTTGAGGCCGCCGATCCCGATCAATTCGTCGCCGGCTAGCAAGCCCCAGAAGCCTTCTCCGTCGCGGGAAAAGCGGTTGGCGCCGCTATTCCAGTCATCGATGGTCCGTTGCACGAATTCGAAGCATTCCTGTTTTGATTCGGCGACAAGGCTTTGGATCAGGCGAAAGTTGGAATCGGTGAATATTTGAATTATCATAAAAGGCATATGATTTGAGGTATCGCCGTTATGAGCCAGCCAGTCAATAATCTCAACGGTGGATTTGTTTCCGTTAGGGGCGCCCGTGAGCACAATTTAAAGAATATTAGCCTACGGATCCCGAGGGATGCTATAGTGGTCTTTACCGGTGTGTCGGGGTCTGGAAAGTCTTCACTGGCTTTCGGTACTTTGTATGCGGAGGCGCAGCGCCGTTATCTGGAGTCCGTTTCGCCCTATGCCAGGCGGCTGTTTCATCAGATGCCTGTGCCGATGGTCGACGCAGTGGAAGGTTTACCGCCGGCGGTTGCGCTGCAACAGCAGAAAGGGGGTGTGTCCACCCGGTCGTCGGTGGGTTCTGTGACGACCATCTCCAATCTACTACGGATGCTGTATTCGCGTGCGGGTGATTATCCGAAGGGGCAGCCTATCGTGTATGCCGAATCGTTTTCCCCCAATACTCCCGAAGGCGCCTGCGTTGTCTGTCACGGACTTGGGAAAGTATATTCCGTTACCGAGGAATCCATGGTGCCGGACGACTCACTGACCATACGGGAGAAGGCAATAGCGGCCTGGCCCGGTGCCTGGCAGGGGCAAAACCTCCGGGACATCCTTACGACACTGGGATATGACGTCGATATTCCATGGAAGGATATACCGCGAAAAGACCGCGACTGGATTTTGTTTACTGACGAGACTCCTACCGTACCCGTATATGCCGGCTTTACCCGGGAAGAGGTGAAACAGGCGATCAGGCGAAAACTCGCCCCAAGCTATATGGGCACTTTCTCCGGCGCAAAACGTTATGTGCTGCACACGTTCGCCAATACGCAGAGCGCTATGATGAAGAAGAGGGTTTCGGCGTATATGATTGCTGCGGAATGCCCAGCCTGTAAGGGCAAGCGGCTGCGGCCGGAGGCGCTCTCCGTAAAATTCGCCGGGCTGGATATCGCTGAGATCGCGAGACTGCCGATCAGGAACCTGCTGGGACTGTTTCGGCCTTATGCTGAAACGCCAGTGAATTCCGGGAGTGAAAAGTTGCTGGTGGCGCAGCGAATCTCCGCCGACCTGGTGGCGAGGCTGGGTGTGCTGCTCGATCTGGGGTTGGGATACCTTACGCTTGAGCGGAGCACGCCGAGCTTGTCTCCGGGTGAGTTGCAGCGTCTGCGGTTGGCGACGCAGGTACGGAGCAATCTCTTTGGAGTGGTATATGTGCTTGACGAGCCGTCTGCAGGACTGCATCCTTCCGATACCGAGGCCCTGCTAAGAGCGCTGGACAGGCTGAAGGCTTCGGGCAATTCAATCTTCGTGGTGGAGCATGAGCCGGACGTCATCCGTCATGCCGACTGGGTTGTAGATGTAGGCCCTGAAGCCGGGGAGCGCGGCGGTGAAATCCTGTATAGCGGTCCGCTGGAAGGACTGAAGGACATCGCAGCGTCACACACGAGGGAGCATCTTTTCGCCGTGAAAAAAGACGGAAAGGCGAATTTCCGTCAGCCGCGCAGCTGGCTGAGGGTCGCGGGGGTCAACCACAATAATCTCCGGCAGATGGACGTCGCATTCCCGCTGGGTGTTTTGACAGCCGTGACCGGCGTCTCGGGGTCAGGGAAGTCGAGTCTGGTAAGCCAGGTCCTGGTGCAGCTGGTAGCGGCCTACCTGGGTCATGAGCCCATTGCGCATGACGAGCAGGACGATTTATTGCAGCAGGAAGATAATCCGGCTCCCGAAGGGAAGATAACGGAAGGTTTGGAGAGCGTGACACGTCTTGTTGTGGTCGATCAAAAGCCCATTGGAAGGACGCCGCGGTCCAATCTGGCTACCTATACAGGCTTGTTTGACAGTGTCCGTAAATTATTTGCCGCTACCAAACTGGCGAAGTCGCGTCATTACGATGCTGGCCGTTTTTCCTTCAACGTAGGCAAAGGCCGTTGTCCCAACTGTGAAGGAGAGGGTTTTGTAATGGTGGAGCTGCTATTTCTGCCGAGTGTCTATGCTCCGTGTCCGGTATGCGGGGGAACGCGCTACAACGAGCAAACGCTGGAAGTGAAATATAAGAATAAGAATATCGCGGAGGTCCTGCGTATGAACGTCGACGAAGCCCGTGAATTCTTCGCAGAAGACGCAACGATCATCCGGTCGCTGGATATGCTGCATGATGTGGGGCTGGGCTATCTGCGACTGGGTCAGCCGGCTACGGAGCTTTCGGGTGGCGAGGCACAGCGGATCAAGCTGGCGACCGAGCTGCAGCGGCCGGGGCGGGGGCAGACGCTGTACATTCTCGACGAGCCGACGACGGGTCTTCACCCGGCAGATGTGCAGCGGCTGGTGATCCAGTTGAACAGGCTCGTGGACTCGGGCAATACCGTCATTGTCGTTGAACATGATATGGATATCATTGCGAAAAGCGACTGGGTTATCGATATTGGGCCGGGTGCCGGTGACGAAGGCGGGCGCATCGTAGCTGAGGGGACGCCGGCTGAAGTGGCAAAAATAAAGGGCAATAAGACGGCGACTTATCTCCGGCGCGCAATTGCGGGTTAGCCCAGATTGCGCCTGGCCTATTTCTCTGCAGGAGAGAGCGCCACCGCGGCCTCCGTCGTCAGCAGCCGGAAGGTAAAACTTTCCTGCAGGTAGAGTCTGACGGTGGTTTCGGAATGACTGAGGTAACCGATGGAGATATCCTGACCGAGGTCCAGTTCGAAGTCGCCTCCGCGGGTGGAGAGGACGAAACCGCCCTTGATGGCCGGGGCCCAGATGATATCCCCGTCGATGAGGCGATGTATATGCTGCAGGACAGGGTAGCCTTCGTCGCTGCCGCCGTAGACGGCCGTATAGGGGTCGGAGCCGAGCACCAGTGTATAGGGACCGTTGACGCCGGCAAGCCGCAGCTGGCTCACGGCCTGAGCGACGACATCGGGATAGCCTCTCACACTGGAAGGAAGTTTCAATGCCGTATTGCTGTTGCCCTGACGGATGCCCTGGATCCCTGCCGCGTCGTATCCTTCGAAGACCGAATTATCTTCTGCAAAGGCGATGGTGCGCGCGGCGTCCTTTACCGGCGACCAGTCTGAATCCGTTGCCCCGCGCTCGACGTCGTCGATGGCCTGGCGGGAGAGTTCGAAAGGTACGCGAAGTTCCACGAGCGCCTTCACCTCGCGCCGCAGGGCCTGGATCCCTTCGCCCGGGGCGGCGATCCCCTGGGTATGGCCCGTGCCGACTGCCGAAAAATCAACGCCTTTCGGACCTTCGACATCCACTACGCGACGCGCCGCCAGGTGGCGTTTGAGCGTACGCTTTGCTTCTTCTTCTATTGCGTCCCAGGCTGCGTCTGAAACAGGGGCCAGCTCCCGATAAAGATTATTCATATCCTGATTCTTTTTTTAGTGATCCGATCAATAATGACCCGTCGCCCACCCGCGATCCGGCTCCCTGAATTGCTCTCCCGGCAGGCGGGACGGGATCGGGCGTCCCCGATGCGATAGTTTTCAAAAAGGATGCCGAAGGGACAAAAAACAGGCTTCCCGTCTTTGGGGTGCTGAAGTCCAGCAACCTGTCGTAGTTGCCTTCCGGCGAACCGATAAACATATTTGTCAGCATCTTTTTTACCGTGCTGAACTTACTCGCGTAGGCAATGAAATAAGTACCCATTTCGTTGGTAGACATATTCCCAAACGGCAGATTGTCCCGGACGATCTTGAGGTCGTCGCCGACATTGGCCAGTGCTGAATGAGAATTGGAAGGCTTTTGTTCGTCCGTCATTTCGACGTCATTCGCTTTGGATCTTCCGAATACCTTTTCCTGCTCTTCGACGGGCAGGGCTTTGAATGCCTTCAGGTCGTGGATGTATTTTTGGACGAACAGATAGCTTCCCCCTTATAGGCGGGATCGTCGTCCCCGATCAGTCCAAAAAAAGCACGCTTTTCGCCTTTGGGGTTTTCTGTGCCGTCGACAAAACCCAGTATCGACCGACCGTCCCAGTACCGGAATCCGTGCACCTCTTCCGTACTGACGGCCACCTGGTCCAGCGCCTGAGCGAGGACGGCAGCCATATCGTAGCAGATACTGCTGGAGCTTCCCCCTGATATGGAAATGCAGATCGCCCGGGGTAGACACGGCAGTATGTTTCCTGCCGGCGATGGGCTCGAAATTCTCCAGTTCCTTTGGCAGGGGAGCCGGAAGGCCCAGGCGCAGCCAGGCGTCGTATCCAATGCCCATTACGCAGGTGGCCCCAGCATCGGGGAATCGCGTCTCGCCCGAGTTATTGAGGTTGATGACCAATGCACAAATCCTTTGAAAGACGGCCCCTACCTCCTGGTCCTTTTTAAAATTCCAGACGAGGAAGATCGTATTGTTACCAGTATTTTCCAGCACGTTTTGCGGCTCTGCATTCATAAATTGGCTATGTATGTATCGACATACGTTCGCGAATTTACGGTTTCTTCGCTTACGCAGGAGTAAACAATTGCCAGTGTCCTTCAGAGACGACGTCGATGGCGCCGTCGACCACCTTTACAGCAGTCTGGTCGTCGATCAGGTACGACGGCATGGGTAGGGTAGCGGCCAGTTGCTCCAGACAGGCGAGGGAGTTTTCCGGGAACTGCTCGTGGTCCAGGTGAGGGTGGATCGCGATATCGACCAGCCCCAGCGATTTGCCGGCGCCGGCGGGAAGGGTGTGGTTGCCGTAGGTCGTTCCGTACCGGGTCATGATCATGCTTCCGGCGCTGAGACCGACGTAGACCATCTTTTGTAACAGAGAGGGAAGGAGGCCGGCGAGCCCGGATTGCTTCATCCAGTACGTAAGATACTGACAGTCGCCTCCCCCGACGAGGAGGACGTCGGTTTCCCAAAGCTTGCTAACCCAGAGTTCCTGCTTCATGGTGGGCAGTGCGGTGAGTTCGAGCAATCCAATCGATTTCCAGCCCATTTCGCAGAACGGGTCGCCCAGCGTTCCACAAATCACTCCGCGTACGATGTTGCCGCCGTTGGGGATTCCGTATATAGCTGTGGGAACGAATAGTGCAGTTGCCTCGCTGACGGGTTTGCCGAGGAGGTCGGTAAGTGCTTTGTGGATGCTGGGGTTGCTGATACCGGCGGAGGTAAGAAGTAGTTTCATAGTCAGTCTAGTGGTGCATCGTGTGTGCGTCGTTCGTGAAGTAGGAGCTATAGTCTGCGAGGCGCTTCAACAGGCCTTTGCCGTCGGCCATTATTTTTGCCGTCGCCGCTTCGTCTGCGGGCATGATAAGATAGCCTTCGGGTCCTTTTCGCTCGCCCAAAACGCTGTTGCCGGAATTGACCAGCCAGGGACCTTTCTGGGAATTCGGATCGGTGCCGACGTCGGAATCCGTTATATAGGGAGCATAAAACATATAGTGCGGCATGTTCATTGTGCTGACATTGTTGTCACCAGGCTTGCCGGTGTATACCCGCATGACGGGGGCCAGCATATACGAGATCCCGCCGGTCGCGGGAGCCTTGTAAATTCCCCTGTGGATTCGGGCTACTATTGTGTCTTTCACCTGTGCCGGCGTAAACTTTCCGGAGGCGCGCATGGCCGCTGCGTCGCGGTACATGGGAAAGATCTTTCTGGCGCCTTCGGGATCGTAGGCGATAGGAGCGAAAACGTCCTTCCGGTATTCTGCCCATTCCCAATTCGTCCTTGCGATAAAACAGATAAATCCGTTGGAGCCTTTGCGGCCGATATAGTAACCTTTTGCGGGGTCGAGCAAATAGACGGTGGCGGCGGGCCGCAGCTGTGGCGGCAGCGCCTTCAGGGCAAATTCCGTTTCGAGGTCCGCGGGCATCTTGTCCAGTTCCGAGCCTGCTTGATTTTGGGCGGAACTCCGGACAGAAAGGAGTACGCAGCAGGCGCAAAGCAGTAGATATTTCATAACGAAGTTTTTGGCTCCGTCAAATTACGGCATCTGCCTGGCAGCGGTGAGGGGCGATTGCGACATTTAAAGGGTCTTTTGTGACATTTGCCGGTTATGGGTACGCACCGAAACATTGTAGAGTAAAAGCGGGGTGTATTTCATGGAAAGGTGTTGATTGGTTAAGTTATAGTTTTTGCGGGTTAAATCGATAAAATCTGTAATATTTAAATTAAATTGCTGTCATGGGCCTGTCGGAACGCGAGCTGCTGAGTGCGACACAAAAAGCAACAGATAAATACCTCACTCTTTTCAACAATATGGACCAGGGTTCTGTATCATCGAGGTGATCTTCGATGAAAATGGAGTGGGGCGGGACTATATATTTCTGGAGGTGAACCCTGTGTTTGAAAAGCAAACCGGTTTGAAGGATGTGGTGGGTAAGCGAATGAAGGAGTTGCAGCCTAACCATGAAGAGCATTGGTTCCGGATCTATGGCGATATAGTAAAAACGGGCAGGCCGCTTCATTTTGAGAACGAGGCGGCGCATGTTGCAGGCGGGGTGTGGTATGAAGTATTTGCGATCCCGTTTGACCGGCCCGAGTCCCACCAGGTAGCTGTTTTTTCGATGATATCACCGAACGCAAACGAAGGGAGCGGCTGCAGGAATACCTGCTCAGGCTTGCCGATGCGCTGCGACTGTTGTCCGATCCGATGGAGATCCAGCGGACGGCAACCCGGGTCGCCGGGGAGTACCTCAACGCCATCCGCGCGTTCTATGCGGAGTTCGACTCCGACGGCAGAGGATATACTATTTTGAATAATTATGTCAAACCGGGATTTTCAGCGCGGGAGGGATGGTTCCCTGCCGATGCGTTTCCCGCGATCATCGAAGGATTTGTGAACGGCGAGACGCTCGCGGTCGAAGACGTACGGGAGGCGAGGGGTTGAGCGAAGCGGAAAAAGGGGGCTTGCAGTCACGCGGGAATTCTTGCTTTTATTGGTGTGCCGCTCATAAAAAACGGACGGCTGGTGGCGCAGTTGGGTATACAGCAGGATGCTCCGCGGAAATGGACTTCGGACGAAATTGTCTTCGTGAGGGAGACGGCGGACAGGACCTGGGCTGCCGTAGAGAGGGCCAGGGCGGAAGGGGCGCTACGCCAGAGCCAGGAGCTGCTGAATGGCCAAAAAGAAGCCTTTCAGGCGGCGATGAACGGAAGGCCGATCGCGGAGTCGCTGGGAGTTCTGGTGCGGACGGCGGCAGGCCAGATCGGTAATGGGGCGAGGGCGGCGTTCTTTATGGTCCCCCAGCATAAAGCGGGTCTTCACCTGGTGGCGGGTATGTCGGAAGAATATGCCCAGGATATCAAAGGATTTGTGGTGGGCGACGATTCTATAGGCTGTGGGCTGACGATGTGTACCGGATTACCGGTGATCACTCCCGATATAGAAACGGATGCCGGCTGGGAACCCTGGAGGGGACTGGCCCGTAGTCACCATATCAGGGCCAGTTGGTCCTTTCCTGTACGAACGGAAGGTGGTCCTGTCGTCGGAACTTTTGCGCTGTATTTTCCCGAACCACGCGAACCGAAGTCGAAAGAGGTCGAACTGGCGCAGGTGATCGCGCATGCGGCGGCGATCATTATCTCGAGACATACTGCTGAACAAATTCTGCACGAGCGGGAGCTGCAGCTGCGGTTGCTGCTCAGGCAAAGGGATGAGTTCATCGGGGCGGCCAGCCACGAACTCAAGACGCCGGTGACCAGTATCAAGGCCTATGCGCAGATCGTGCAGACGGAACTGGCTGAAGACCGGAGTTCGGACAAGGGGAAATCTGCTGATCCGGCTAAACGCGCAGGTCAACCGCCTCGCTACCCTAATCAATCATATGCTGGATACCACGAAGATCTCCGAGGGTAAGCTGCAGCTGACGATCGAATCCGTGAACATTGACGAGCTGCTGAGGGAAAGGGTAGAGGAAATCCGGCATACCACTTCCCACCGGTTCGATCTTCAATTAAGGGCTGCCGATCCGGTGATGGCGGACGGGGAGCGGATCGGGCAGGTGATCACCAATCTTTTGTCCAATGCGATCAAGTATTCCCCCGGTGAGACCACGGTGACCGTGGCCAGCAGTTCGTTCGCCGATGGCATCCGGGTAAGCGTCCAGGATGAAGGATATGGCATACCGGAAGGGGATCTGCACAAAGTCTTCGACCGGTTCTTCCGGGTAACCTCGAATAATATGGACCGGTTTCCGGGTATGGGGCTGGGACTGTATATCTCGGCGCAGATCATCCACCGGCACGGGGGAACGATCGATGTGAAAAGTCAGTACGGGCAGGGGGCGGTTTTTACCTTTACCCTTCCGTATCTGTTCTCGGGCCAAAATTAGCCGCGGCAGGAGTATTTGGCGGCGCGTCAGCCATTGAAAATCAAATCAGTAAAAAATCTTCCAAATCCCCCGACGGTTGGGTTGTTTTCTTCGTTTGTATTCAGGTAATTTTAGAGGAGATTGCCAAACTTCTACTTATGACCTGGCCGGGAAAGCAGTTCTGTTTACTGGTTTTTGCTGGAATATCTTCGCTATCCTCCGCGGGGCAAGCCCAGTCCTGCCCGGTCAATCTCAATTTTTCAGAAGGCAACCTTAGCCAATGGCTCGCCTATACAGGTAATAACAAGGATGGCAACGGACCTGAAGCGATCAGGGTGAGGTATGACTATATGGGTGTAGTGGGGGCCAACGCGCTCCCGGAGTACAATCTTCCAAGTGTCAACGGCATTCAGGTCGTCGTTGGACAGAGTTCTGATCCCTTCGGCGACTTCCCTACCATCCCGACCATCAATGGATATGCATATCATTATGTGGTTCTGTTGGGTTCGACGTCGGTTGCCCAGCGCCAGCAGATGGACGATCAGTCCGGCGGACAGCAGAATCAGACCAACAACGGCCCGCAGGGCGGTTATGTCCGCGGGATAAGCTATCTCATCAGTGTTCCTGCCGGCCCTCCCACGCTGCCTTATACGATCACCTATGCCTATGCCATGGTGCTGGAGAACGGAACGCATACTTCGGAGAATCAGCCTATGGCCCGGGCGATCGTGAGCACGCCGGGCGGGGTCATCCTGTGTGCTTCGCCTATGTATTTTCTTCCGACCAATGGCGGGCTTGATTCTGCAGCGGCGAGGGCGAATGGATTCACCCCGAGTCCAGTTCCTTCTCCAAATGAGGCGCGGAATCCCGGGGCTGCGGGGCAGCACCTGCAGGACGTCTGGACAAAGGGCTGGACCGAAGTGACTTTTGATCTGTCGCCTTATCGGGGTCAGGAAGTGACGCTGACGTTCGAGGCCGACAATTGTGTACCGGGCGGGCATTTTGCCTACGCCTATTTTGCGCTGAGAGATGTTTGCGGCGGGCTGCAGATCAGCGGGGATTCCAAAGCCTGTGCGAATGCCGTCGCGAAATATTCCATCCCTTCGCTGGGGGATGCGTCGTATGACTGGTCGGCGCCTCCCGGCTGGACCATCGAGTCAGGAAGCAACAGCAATACGATCACCGTGGGCGTCGGCCCGCAGGCAGGGTGGATAGTCGCGAGGGAGAAGAACAGCTGCGCGAATCTAACCGATAGTTTATTCGTCGAGCTATATAAAGGGGCTCTTCCGCAGGTAGCCATCGATCCCCGGGATACGACTGTCTGTTATGGCGGGGCCACGCCATTGCACGCACTCGTTACCACCGGGACCAGTTATAGTTGGACGGGCAGCGGTTCGCTGGGCGGGGCAAGCAAGGGCAATATACCCGGCCTGCCGTTCAGCGTCGGGGTCGTTGCCGCTCCGGAGCAAACGACGGATTATATTTTTACCGTCCTCAACGAGGGATGTCCCATACCGGTCAGCGACACCTTCACAGTGAATATTGTACCACCCGTTAAGGTGAGTGCGGGCAATGACACGCTGGTGGTGGTCAATCAGCCCCTGCATTTCAATGCGACGAGCAGCGACCCGTACAAGAGCTCCTTCCAGTGGTCGCCGCCCCTATATCTCAGTAATCCTGACGTAGCGGATCCTGTTGCTATATATGGTTCCGAGATACGAACCATGAACTATCAGGTGACCGCGACCGATAGTTTTGGCTGTTATGGCTCCGCCAGTGTTAAGGTGACTATAGCGGAAACGCTGCCGGATATTTTTGTGCCCACCGCTTTTACGCCTGGAAAGAGTAGCAACGGCCTGTTCCGGCCCGTCTGCATGGGTATTGCGTCGCTTGACTATTTCCGCGTCTTCAACCGGTGGGGACAGCTCGTCTACAGCACCTCTCAGCCTGGGCAGGGATGGGACGGCAGGATTGGTGGAATATTGCAGGAAAGCAATGCCTATTTATGGGTGGTGAAAGGGACGGATTATACCGGTAGGGTTATTTTGAAAAGAGGGACGGCGGTGCTGGTCCGATGATCGACGAATGGCAGTCGTCGTCAGAAAGCGGCCTACTGGAGCATGTATTGAAATGAATATCGCGCAGGGTTTGGGGCAGTCTTATTTTTCGTTATTTTTAGGTATGACCAGCTACCTGCACTCCTCCGACACCAACGGTGACGAGCACGCCCTGGAGGCCCTCTTTGTGGACGTGTTCCAGCAGCATGAGCACAGGCTGTATACGCTGGCGCTGGGTCTGGTCAAGTCTGAACAGCACGTCAGGGACATTGTTCAGGAAGTGTTCCTCAAACTCTGGGAGCACCGGCAGCAACTGCAGGATATTCACAATATTGAGGCCTGGCTTTACCGGGTGATGGAGAACAAGGTCATCGATTTTCTCCGCAAGGCGGCAGCCGACAGCCGGCTGAAAGAGGCCATCTGGAATACGATCTCGCAGGCCCGCAACGATACCGATGAATGGCTGGAGGCAAAAGAATATAACCGGATCATCCAACAGGCCATCGACCATTTACCCCCGCAGCGCCGGCGGATATATTGTCTGCACAAGAAAGAAGGGTTGGATCATGTCCAGATAGCCGAGGAATTGTCTATCTCCCGTCATACGGTTAAAAATCAGCTGTCGGCGGCTCTCCGGTCCATCCGCAGTTTTGTAGCCCGCAATTCGGGGTTTTTCTTCCTGTAAATTTTTTTCGGCCGGATAGGAATAGTTGGCCGATGCTTCGTCATTCTTTATGATGGAAGAAAGAATACGCTATCTTTTCCGGCAATATCTCGAAAATAAATGCTCCCGGCAGGAGCTGGAGGAATTTTTCTCCCTGATCCGGGCGTCGGGGAATGACGAGGTGTTGAGGAATCTCATAAAAAAGGTATATGATAATACCGGAAAGGTCCCTTCCATACAGACCTATGTGAACGAACACGGTTCGCTGATCCTCACCGGCAATGCGGGGATGCCGGAAGAGGTCCCGGCCCTGCGGAAAAAGGGAGTCAGGCGGCTGGCGGTGGCTCTTTTGCTATTGCTGATAGCGGCTGCTCCTGTCATCTGGCTGGCAAAAACGCGTGACCGCCTTCGCCCGGCGCTGGTCACGGCCGCGCTTACAAAGAAAATAACGGAGCCGTCGGAATACAAATACCTTCTTTTGCCCGACAGTACGCAGGTATGGCTGAATGCCTCCAGCACACTCGAGTTCCCCGAACATTTCGGGGGGGCCGAAGAGAGGTGAGTTTGTCGGGTGAAGCCTATTTCGACGTCAGGCACTCGGAAAGGAGCCCTTTCGTCATCCATACCGGGAAGCTCTCCACAACCGTGCTGGGGACCTCCTTCAATATCAAAGCCTATCCCGACCGTCAGCATATCGTCGTCTCCGTGAGTACCGGGAAAGTGAAGGTCAGTTATGATAATGTCGTCCTGACAACCCTTGTCCGGGGACAACAGGTAAAGGTCAACAGCCGGCTGAATACGGTCGAGGAGAAGAAGATAGCGCCTGCTGAAGTGGCTGCCTGGCAACAGGGGAATATGTCGTATGACGACGAAGAGCTCGGGGATATCGTCGCCGACCTGGAGCGGCTGTACAATGTAAAGATCAGGATCGACAACGGGGCCATCCGGGCGCTCAAAATATCCACCTCCTTCAGGAGGGAGATCGGGATCGAGCAGGCGTTGCAGGTGTTGTGCAGGCTAACGGATGCGACGCTGCGCCAGTCCGAAGGCTGGTATATCATTCAATAACCAAAATCAACTATATGCTTATGCCCCCGCCTACATAAGACGTTGCCATACACAAAACGACCGCTCCCAGGTTGCAACTGAGGCGGTCAGCGTTTTAAAATAACTCAGTCTGGAATTACTTAAAACTAACCAAATATATGAATATATATTCATGGCTTATGAAGGCATTTTTCCTGGGTATATTGCTTCTTTCAGGTGGATTGCTGGTGGCGCGGGATGGCCGTGGCCAGGATCTGAATAAAATGACCCTATCCGTACAGCTGAAGAATGTCTCTCTCAAATTCGCCCTCAGAAAGGTCGAGGCGCTTACCAGCCTTCCTTTTACTTACAAGACCGGCGATATAGCGGAGTATAAGGATGTCAGCTGCGAGGGTACGGATATTCCGGTCTCGCGTGTGCTGGATGCGCTGTTGCTGAACACCGGGCTGGGATACGAACAGGTAAACAGCAATATCATCATCAAAAAGATCAAAGCAGCCGACCGTCCTCAGCCGGTGGTCGGTACGGTATTCGATGGGGGCGTAAGGGGCAGGGTTACAAGCCCGGCGGGGGACGCAGTATCGAACGCCACTATTACGGTCGAGGGTTCGAAGAAGGCGGTAGCTGCAGACAACAACGGTGCGTTCACGCTGACGGGTCTGAGTGCCGGTACTTATAAACTGAGGATATCCGCAGTAGGCTATGAGCCGCTGGTCGTGGAGGTCCGGGTAAAGGACAATGAAGTGGCCAGTTTCGATTTCGTTCTGAAAGCGGGCAATGCAAAGCTGGACGAGGTGGTCGTCACGGCGCTCGGTATTACCAGGAAAGAGCGGTCGGTCGGCTATTCCGCGCAGCAGATCAGCGGAAGCAGTCTCACCGTTGCCAAAGAGCAAAATGTCCTGGGTTCGCTGGGCGGCAAGATCGCCGGTGTACAGGTATCCGGTTCTTCGGCAGCCAGCATGGGCGGGACCCAGAAGATCCAGATCAGGGGAGTCAATTCGGTCACGGGTGACGGTGAGCCGCTGGTGGTAGTGGACAATACTCCTATCTCCAATACCAACTATGCCAGCAAGAATGGCCGGGACTATGGCAATCTGGCGCAGGACATCAACCCGGAGGATATCGAGTCCGTAAATGTATTGAAGGGGCCGGCTGCATCGGCGCTCTATGGACTGCGGGGACAGTTTGGGGTCATCCTGATCACCACCAAAAAAGGCAACAAGAACAGCAAGCCGACCGTGACCCTGAGTTCGGCCGCCTCGATAGAAAAGGCGAGGAATTTTATGCCGCTGCAAAATATTTATGGCGCCGGCTCCTCGCTGAACTTCGAGACCGTCAATATCAACGGCGTCGACACCAAATATGTAGATGGCAGTTGGGACGAGAGCTGGGGCCCGAAAATGGACGGCACACCCGTGCGGCAGCAGTATAGTTTTTACCGGGCCGATCCGGAGTTTGGCAAGGCAACTCCATTTGTACCCCATCCCAACAATATCAAAGAGTATTTTGTAACGGGGCGCACCCTGAACAATAGTGTTTCGATGACGGGTGGAGGGCAAAATACCAGTTTTCGGCTGTCATACAATAATACCGATGTGACGGGTATCGAACCCAACACCTACCTCAAGCGGAATAATCTTTCATTCAGCGGATCGATGAATATCACGCCAAACCTCGTGGCGACTGCCAACCTGAACTATGCGCAGAATAACGGGCAGCGGCCTTCACAGGGATATCAGGCCCTGGGCTCCCGCAATATGTATCAGTGGTTCGAGCGCAACCTCGATATGCAAAAACTGAAGCAGTATAAATATTCCGACGGTACATTTTATCAGTGGAATGTGAACGATCCCAATTCGGAAGGCGTATACGACGATCCGACACCCATCGACTGGAACAATCCTTATTTTGACGCCTATGAGAATCCGGCGCACGACTCGCGCGACAGGTTCTTTGGGGATGTGGGGCTGCGCTGGACCGTTCTTCCCGGGTTGTCGGTCAGCGGATACGTACGGCAGGACGGCTTCACCCAAAACCTGGACGGGCGTAATGCGCCAGGCGGCCGCGGGACGCCTTCGTTCTGGATCGGCAAATACCAGTCGAAGGAAATGAACTATGAGTTTCTGGCGCAGTATAGCCGTGAGTTCGGCGATTTCTCGCTGAATGCCAATCTGGGTGGTAATATCCTTACGCAGCGGTATGACTACCTTCAGGAGGAGACGCAGGGCGGGTTTGTGACGCCGGGGTTTTATAATATCGCAAACTCACTGGAAAGACCCGCGGTGATCGATTATTTGAGGAAAAAAGAGGTAAGAAGCGCTTACGGATCGGTGACCCTGGGATATAAGAATATCTACTTTCTCGACGGAAGTCTGCGAAACGATATTTCTTCGACGCTGCCGCAGAACAATAACTCCTACCTGTATCCTTCGGTATCCGCCAGTATGGTATTCAGCGAGCTGCTGAAATGGCGGCCATTGTCCTATGGCAAGGCGCGTCTGAGCTTTGCACAGGCCGGCGCGGACATCGCTCCTTATTTGACTACGGGATACTACAATCTGGGTCAGCCCTATAACAATGTCTTCCCTATGGACGTACCCGATACGCTGAACAATCCGAATCTGAAGCCTTCCCTGGGCACGTCCTATGAGGCGGGCCTTGACCTGAAGTTCTTCCAGAACCGGCTCAATATCAGCGGCACCTGGTACCACCAGAACAACAAGAATGCCGTGCTGCCCCTGGACGTATCGGGGACCAGCGGTTATACGACCTCTGTCATCAATGCGGGGAACATAGAAAACCATGGCATCGAGGTGACCGTTGGCGGAACGCCGGTGATGACGAAACGTTTCAGCTGGACGAGTACCTTCAATATCAGTCACAATACGAGCAAGATCAAATCGCTGTATCCCGGTCTTCATTCCTATCAGTTGGATTATAACCGGTATGCCAGCGTAGATATGTTCCTGCTGGCAAATGAGGGTGAGGCCTTCGGCACCATTGTAGGCAATGGCTATAAGAGAGACCAGAAGACGGGGAACATTCTTCTCGACGCCAACAATATGCCGCAGTACGAGTCGGGACACAAGCTGGGCAATGTGCTGCCAAAGTACACGGGCGGGTGGCAGAACACGGTGACCTGGAGGAATTTCGATCTGTCTGCGACGGTCGATTTTCAGAGCGGCGGCAGATTTCTCAGCTGGACGAAGATGCTGGCGGTAAAGAGCGGGCAGGCGGCCGAGACTGCGGCGATCAACGACAAGGGGTAAGAATGTCAGAGACAATCCGGCGGATGGCGGAGGTGTCAGGATATCCGGCATGTCTTCGGTATCGGGACAGATGGTCACCGCCTATGTGGCGGCAAGAGCCTATTTCCGGAATATCCTCGGTTCGAAGATCTATGATCCCTGGACGGAGGACGCCAGTTATATCCGGCTGCGCGAGGCGAGGCTGGGATATACGTTCTCAAGGACTGCCTTTCCTTCTTTTCCTTTCAGAAGTCTGAACATCGCATTCATCGCCCGCAATCCCTCGGATGATCTGGCAGAAGGCTCCGAAGGGCGTCAATCCGGCGGAACTGGCAACCGGCTCGTCCTCGCTGAACTGGCTGGAAACCGGTCAGCTGGCCACTGCGCGTTCATACGGCCTAAACCTGACTATTTCCTTTTAAATTCATTACCATGCGAAGAAAATTCCTAATCATAGCAGCATTCGTAGCGTCGGTAGCTGCACCGGGGTGTAAGAAATTCTCCGCCGACATCAACGTTAGTCCCAATAGCCCTACTATGGCCAGCAATGCACAGTTGCTTACCTCTGCCATCAACTATATGCCCGTGGTCGTCGAAGGGATCTCGGGGGCGCTGTATACAGCAGTGGGCAGAAAAACCCTACACGGACGATTCACGGTATATATCCGTGAACTTCGATTTTTACGGCGTCTATGCGGGGCCGCTGGAAAACCTACAGACGATACTTACCAGCAAGACCTATACTGTCAACGAGGGTTCAAAGAACAACCAACTAGCGGCGGCGCGGATCCTGCGGGCATGGTTCTTCTGGTTTATGACAGACCGGTGGGGCGATATCCCGTATTCGGATGCGCTGAAGGGCAACGACAATCTCGCTCCCAGATACGACGCGCAAAAGGATATTTACAGCGACCTGCTGAAAGAGCTGAAGGCCGCTGCCGCACAGATAGACGACGGGACGGGTGTGACCGGCGATCTGTTGTATGGCGGGGATATGGGTAAATGGAAGAAATTCGCCAATTCCATACGGGCGCTGATGGCGTTGCGTCTTTCAAAGATCGACCCGGACAGGGGTAAGACGGACTTCGCGGACGCCATATCGGGAGGTGTATTTGCGGACAACAGCGACAACGCCGTCTATGTCCATCTGGCCGACCCGGTCAACCAAAACTACTGGTACTATGTAGCGGATGTGCAAAACCGGCAAGTGGTACTGGATCAGCAAGACGCTCACGGATTATATGGGGCCGCTGCAGGACCCGCGCCTGCCCGTTTTTGCCGATCCCGCGCCGTCTACGGGCGCCTATGCCGGCGTACCATATGGTCTGGATGGCGATTCGGTTGCAAAGGTCACCACATCGAAGGTCTCGTGGATGGGAAAGCATGTCCGTGCGCAGAACGCGCCCTGTTACCTGGTAACCTATGCCGAGGTTTTGCTGGCCGAGGCGGAGGCCGACAAGCTGGGATGGCTGGCCGGAGGTGATGCCGACGCGGCTTCGAAATACAAGGCGGCCATCGCAGCATCGGTGCGTCAGTGGGTAAGGAATAGCTACAAGGGTGGCGTGGTGGACGACGTGGAGAAAACGTCTTATGATCCTAACGACCAGGGTGATACAACAGGGCTTGGCCTCTATCTGGCTCAGCCTTCGGTGGTCTATGATCCCGCGAATGCCATCCGGCTGATCGCCTACCAGCGTTGGGTGCACCTATACATGAACGGATACGAGGCCTGGGCCGAATGGAGGCGCACGGGATATCCTGTACTGGCGCCGGCGCCTAACAACAATAATACTCCGATCCCAAGGCGGCAGGGATATCCAAGCAGCGAACCGAATATCAATACCAATAATTACAAAGCCGCTGTACAGGCACAGACGGGGCTCGGAGGGAAGGACGATCTGAATGGACGGGTGTGGTGGGATAAACCCTGAAAGACTGCCGGGTTCATGACGCAGAGGGCTGAGTAGCCACGCGCTCCGTTGCTTTCCCGGGGAAAAAGCTTAAATTAGACGGAATATATTTTTGCTTTTTAAATGACTGCATTCCGTTTCAGACCGGTCACACCGCATCCGCTGCTGCGCCCATACATTGCGAAGATGTGTGTGTTTGAAAGCAGCGGCCGCCTTCCCCCGGAGGAAAGAAAGCTGATCGTTCCCAATGCGAATCTCAAGCTGACGCTGACCTATCGGAACGGGATCGGAGCCAGGGTGGGGGACAATCCTTTTCTGCAGCGGGAGAACGAGCTGTCGCTGACCGGGCTGATCGATGCGCCGGTTATTTTGGATTCCTATGAGGATGAGGAGACGGGGACGATCATCATCGAGTTCAATCCCTGGGTGCTTACCGGTGTTTTCAGTTGTCGTTTGCGGCGCTGACCAACCGCATCGTAGATACGGCAGAGCTTTTGGCAGCGTGGCGGTTCGGCTGCGGTCCAGGCTGGCGGATGCCGTTAGTGTGGATCAGAAATTGGAGCTGCTGCAGGATTTTTTGATCGGGCGGTTGCAGGAAGGCGACGCGGACCCCATTTACGACTATTGTATCGACCGGATTTCTTCCTCGAAGGGTTTGGTCACTGTAGCGGGCCTTGAAAAGGAAACGGGGTATAGCAGCAGGTGGTTGCAACGAAAGTTTTCAGAACGCCTGGGTACCAGTCCGAAGAACCTTGCTGAGATCGTAAGGTTCAAGCAATTCTATCAGGTGTATTCGCTTGGCGCCCCGGCGGAAAAATTAAAGCAACAGATCTACCATAACTACTACGACCAGTCCCATTTTCTGAGGGCATTCAGACGGTTCACAGGCACGACGCCGACCGAGTTGCAGGGAAGCCTTAACGAGCTCAGTACGAGGAATTTTATGAGCTAGTTCGCATTCGTACAATACTTTCTTTTATTGGCGGCCGACCTTTACATAAAAAAGATGAAAAACTTTAACTGTAGTATTTCCGCGACGGTTGCGGCCGCGGAGGTAATCGGGAAAATCAGCAATGTACCGGAATGGTGGGGTGTCGCCTTTTCGGGAAGTGCCGCGGAGAAGGGAGATAAGTTTGTGGTGAAGATGGGCGGGGAGTCGTTCTTCGATTTTACCGTGACGGAGTTGGTTCCGGGCAAAAGGGTGGTGTGGTTTGTCGAGGACTGCAATATGCCTTGGTATTCGGACAAGAAGGAGTGGGCCGGCACGAGACTGGTCTTTGATCTGGAAGAGCGCGGCGGCGCAACGGAGCTGAACTTTACCCATGAAGGCCTCACGCCGGACATTGAGTGTTACAAGGACTGTGAACCGGGCTGGACGCACTGGATCGGGACGAGTCTGTTCTCGTATCTGACTACGGGGAAGGGTGTGTTCAGGCCGCCGACGAAATAAGATGATCACTTGACGTGTACTACGGGATACTGTCGTTGTGTTCCGTCCGGTGATCTCAGGATTATGTAATAGAGACCCGGTGACATGTTGGTAAGCGGCAGAGTAAACGCTGAACCGGAGAAGGTTTGTCGCAGCATTTCGCGGCCGGTCGCGTCGTACAGGGTTAGGCCGGTTATGTCTGGCTGGGTTGACTGGATGGTGATAAAGTCTTTGGCGGGGTTGGGGTAGAGGAGGATATTATTGGGTGAGCCGAGATAGACGCGTTTTATTTCGCTGGTTTGGGTGCTGCTGTCCAGGCTGGTCAGTTGCAGGCGGTAGTCGCTGTAGCCGGGGGCGGGGTGTAGGTCGGTAAAACTGTAGTCGATCGGCGTGCTGCTGTTGCCGGCGGCAGCTACGGTGCCGATATTATCCCACGGGGTAGTGTTCGTACTCCGCTGAATAGTGAAGAGGCGGCTGTTCTGTTCGGTAGCCGTCTTCCAGGTCAGCAGGGCGGTGGAGTTGGATTGCAGTCTGGCGTTGAATTCCAGCAGCGTGACGGGAGGGAACCGCCTCCGCCGCCCGCGAAGTTGGCAATGATCTCGTAGTTATGGGTTCCCTCTATACGAAAAGTGTCGCCTTTTGCTATAGCGTCGGTGATCTGTGTCTCGCGGTCGAGCGTATAGCTGTCCCAGTGAACGCCGTCTGTGGACCAGATGAGGTGACTGTGGGGGTAGGGGGGAAACTGCTGGTCGTCGACGATGGTTACGGTGCGACCGTTACTGTGGAGGAATGTATACTGTTTGATGCCTGCCAGAACGGTACCGGAAGGAAGCCCGCTGATCGTATCGATTGTATAGGCAAAGCCGGGGTTGAGGACAAATGGATTGGCAAGGGCTGCCGTTGTCAGGGATGTTTCGGTAATGCCGTTGCCGCTGAGGCCAAAGAAAAATATTTTGCGCTGTCGGCGTCGTAGGCCACGTCGGACAGGTGCGGCCCAAGGTCGTTGCCGCCATAGTCGAGGCTGTAGGTGAGTCCGTCGGAGGAGTGCAGGATCAGGCCTTCGCTTCCGACGACAAAGATGGTGTCCCTTAAGAACCGGACGCGGGCAACGTGACCATAGTCGATTGTGTAGGGTGGGTCTTTGGGGCCACCGCTGGGGTGTATCGGTGTGGTTGCCTGGGTCCAGTTGACAGCATCCGCAGAATGCCAGAGGCTGTCGGGACCTGAATTCGTGGCGTTTTGATTCCAGGCGATATAGTGCCCGCCGGCGTAGGCTATGCCCGAAAATGCGTGTGGTGTAGCGCCGTTGTCGGTCCATGTATATCCGTCGGTGGAGGCATATGTATGAGGGCCTGTCGCAATGAAGCGCGTGTCGTCATGGGTGAGGCTGGTCAGTCTTTGCTGGGTGTCCCCTGGCGACCAGTTGGTGAAATCGGTGGAAGTAAAGAAATGGTCCCCATCAGGTGTTGTAGTGAATTTTACGATGTTGGTGTCACTTGTCGCTAGCAGGGCTGAATCTCTCCCGAGTATGACGTAGTGGAAGCCGTCGGCCGAGCCGGCCATCGGGCCTGAGAAAACTCCGCCCCATATGAAATACCGACGGTTGAAATAGGCAGCCGCGTCTCCGTATACCGAGGCCTGATGAGGATTGTTAAAATGGATGCCGTCGTCAGAGGAAGAGACAAAGGCGCGTTGTACCGGAGAGCCGTTGACGTAAATATAGTTGTTTGAGAGTAGGAATATGTGGTCGCTATCGTCAAACACCCCATTGGCGGTACCGGCGGTCGGGGCATCATAGGTGACCGCCGACCAGCTGCGCATGTCGTCTGAGATGGATGTCGAGTCCCGCGCGAATTCATAGAAATGGTTTGCGGCAAACCCGTGATTATAGTATTGTCGTGAGCTGTCCATGGTCCAGACCCCGCCGGTGTTTACATAGAGTACCTGAATGGCGGAGGGCTCGGTCAGGTGGTTGTAGGCATCGATGGCCAGATGGCCGTTGCCATAGAAAATATCCTGATAGGAACCGGTGGTATCGCCGATGCCTGTATGGAGGGCGTTCCAGTTGACTCCGTCAGGAGACGAAAGAAAGGTCGCGGTATCGCCGACGGCATAAAATCTATTGTTCAGGTATTTTACGGCGATAATATTATGGGTCGTGCCGGTGGTTGACCTTATCCAGGTGACGAGATCGGGAGAAGAGAAGATCCGGCCGCTGTCGGATGCAAGAACAAATTGCCCCGCGCCGTAAGCCAAAGATGCCCGTTGTTTGTAGTCGGTAATATTGGTGTCTGTGCCCAGATACGGGCCGGCAATTTTCGACCAGGTAATGCCATCCGAAGACCTGTAGAGTCGGGTGGGGTTGATCAGGACCGCGAGAAAAACGCCGTTCCCATAGGTCACCTGTTTTACCGTTATGTCTGTTGCGGGCAGGTCTTCCCGTATGGTCAGTGACGGAGTCTCGGGCGTTGGTGGCTGTTGCAGCCAGGATAAATAAGAGACTCAGGGTGTATGACAGAAGAATGAGTGGGCGCCGAAGGAGGCGCGGGCATAGAATTCGGTTCATGTTAAGTCCTTTAGTGCGGATACAATAGATGCCAGTTTACGGCTTTAAGTAAGGACTTAATTTAGCGGAGTTTGATAGGGAAGAAATAACTGTGTTAAACAAATATAAGGAAAAGGGACCATTCTATTGTCGGCTCCGCCTGGCGGCACGCCGAATTTTTTGCTGTAGGCCTTGCTGAAGTGCTGCACTGATCCGTAGCCCAGCTGCAGGGCAATCTCTTTGATACTGACGCCGGTGAGTAGTTGTTCTTTCGCCTGCATCAGCCGCACGTCGTTGAGATATCCGTATACCGTAGTGTTGAAAACTTCCCTGAATCCGTTCTTCAGCTTGAACATGTTCAGGCCTGCAATGCGGGACAGCTCGGCCAGCGAGGGTGGATTGTCGATATGCTGAACCAGATAGTTTTTGGCCTGTATAATGAGCTCCTTTTCATAGTCCGATCGTAGTACTGACCTCGGGGAAGGTGGTGCGCGCTCAAAGGACTGGGCCTGCAGGGTAAGCAGTTCGAGGCATTTGGCCTGCAGGAAAAGCAGCTTTAGCCGGCCCTGCTGCCGGCAGTTGATAATGTCGTTGATGCAGGAGTGCATGGCCATCGTGATGGGCAGGCTTTTGGGGGCGAGCTCCGCAGGCCGGCCTTCGGCCACCTGATCCGCAAAGCGGCTGAGTACTTCGCCGCTGTCTTTGGCCAGTTCGAGGAAATGCCGGCTGGAGAAATGTACCTCGAAGAATTTGTAGCCCGTTTGCGCTTTGTGGTCAAAGTTGACGTCGCCGTCGAATTCGGGAATGTACAGGATATTCTGCAGGTTGGATATGAAGTTTTGTGTGCGACCGCTGACCCTGTTCGTCACCCGGCTGTTGCCTGCCAGGGAGAAATGCAGTTCGATCATGTCGGGGATATCCACGGCCCGCATCCGGATATGGTGTTTTCGCAGTGCGAGGTCGCCATAGACTATCAGGATATTGGGCAGAACGATCTGGACAATTTCCGCGTCGCCGAAAGGGAAGCTGAGCTTGTGTCGCATCTCCGTCACCAGGGGCTGCATCAGCAGCTCGTTCGCTGACGTGGTGGCCCAGCTCGGTCCAGTGAGCCGCCTCCAGTCCGTATTCGTCACAAACGATCATTCCCATAAAAATCCTTTTATATAAAGTTCTATTCCTAAAGTATAAATAGTTGACCAGCCGATGGGGGACCTTTGTTAAAATTACCAATTTCTTCCTAAAGATCATCGAAATGAGTCAAGAGCCCTGTCTGTTCGACGATACTATCTACAACAATATCCGCAGCGGCCGGCCCGAGGCTTCGGAAATTGAAATACTGGAGGCTGCTGAAAAGGCATGGGTACTGGACTTTGCTCTAGAGCTCCGCGATGGCATACATACCAGGATCGGCGAAGGGGGGCTCCGTCTCACCAGCGGACAGCGGAGAGCTTATTGGTGTCGCCAGGGCCTTGCTGAAAGGCGAACGCGTCAATTCATTCATCAGATTGCCCCGTTGATGACCTTGTGGCTGGCAGGGGTGGGTGTCCGGAGGTAGGTTTGCGCAAAAAATTATGCGCTTATTTGTTCATCTCTTTCTTTTACTAAGCCTGGCGGCTTGTAAGAAGTCTTCGCCCGCGCAGGGTGGCGGCGTAGGCCCGGATGGGCCTGGTTCCGCGGCGGTCGGTTCTGTCACCGGAATGGTGACCGATTCAAAAGGAAATACCCTGAGCGGGATAAAAGTTACGGTGGAGCATACGGTCTGGGCCGCTTCGTATGTGTTTGCCAGTACGGACAATGCCGGTCGTTACAAGATAGACCTGCCTGGTGAGCCCGCGGGCAGCTGGACGGCGAAGGCGCAGCTGGAAAGTTCGGCCTATGGAAAGCAGTACAAGTTCGATCTCGCAGCCGACCACACGGATGCTTTTACCCGACAGCAGAGTACCGTCCGAAATTTTACCTGGCGGCTTAGCGGTCAGCGGGCGGACGGCGGTTTTTACGGGGCTCACGTGGACATTTATCAAATGGGTACAGACGTTGACCCCAGCCAGGTAAAACTGGTGTTCACGCCTGCGGAAAGCACGCTGATCGACGGAACCGCGGCCGTCGTCATCGAACGGCAGGTACACGATGTAGCGGGAACTTTTATGGTTACGGACGTACCTATCGGGAAGTATACGGTGAAGGCGGTCTATCCGGGAAGGACCCTGCTGCTGGACAACCGGCATGAAGATGATTCCCCATCGGTCAGCCAGCCTGTGGTGTTTGGGAAATATGGTTACCTCGGTGAGACGGAGTATAATATCGAGTTTTGGTTGTCGGATTAAAGGGTCTGCCGGTGGTGCCGGTGATGGTGGTGCCGGTGATGATGGTAGTGCCGGTGATGGTGGTTATGGTGGTGATGGTGCCAGTGGTGGTTGGTTGGTTCACCCTCTCCGGTATCTTTTTGTGGCTGATCTTTTTGGCGAATGCGCGGGTCAGCAGCAGGCCGAACAGGAAGCCGCCGATATGGGCCGCATAGGCCACGTCACCCGCCTGCTGGCCGCCGAGCATTCCCAGTCCGTCTCATCAGTTGAAAGGCGAACCAAAGACCTACGGCGATAAAAGCGGGAACCGGGATAATAAAAAGAAATACCCAGAGATAGACCCTTTTGCCAGGGAATAGCCGCATATAGGCGGCCAGTACTGCGGAGATGGCGCCTGATGCGCCGAGACTGGGGATCAGAAGGCTTTGTCCAAGAATGAAGGTGGTGACTACATGGCTTAGTCCTGCCAGCATTCCGCAGAGCAGATAGAATACAAGATATTTCGTGTGTCCCAACGCGTCTTCCACGTTGTCGCCAAAAATAAACAGGAACAGCATATTGCCGGCGATATGGCCTATCCCTCCGTGCATGAACATGGCGGTGAACAGCGTGAAAAATACCGGAATGGGGGTGGGACCGAGGCCCGGAAGGACCATCTGCTGACCGGTAATCGGATCGATCAGGGTCTTTGCTTTGGTGACGATATCGTGACCGGTGAGGATCTCGCCGGGAACCGTGGCGTAAGAATAGGTAAACCTGACGTCCTGCCCCCAGTGCTGGTAGTAGATGAATGCAAAAATGTTAAGCCCGATAAGGAGGTAGTTGACAATGGGGGTAGTTTTCCTGTCCCTGTTGTCGTCGCCAATGGGTAAAACCATTTTTTTGCACTAAAATACGGAAATACAATTACGGCCGGTTGTATTCGATCATCGCATTCGTGAAAATTTCACCAGTCGAGGGACCAAGCCCGAAGCTTAACGCATTTCCCGGAAAACAGGCAAGGCTGGCCGGCAATCCGGCCTTGTTATAGACACCCTATTCTCCCCGTATGGGATGCCCATCGACCAGTATGACGGTTGCGCCGGTCATATTTGAACTGGAAGTCTGGAGCCCCTGTCGAAAATTGCGGGCGGATAATCGAAACAGGATTTCCCCATAAGTTGTATGAGAAGTTCAGCGTATCGGTTCCGCCGTATCATTCCTGTTATTGCGACTTTCACTGAAATAAAAGTGCAGTGGAAGAATGATTTGCCTTTCATAAACGATAAAGTATTTAAGGTGAGGGATGAGCGGTAGGATACGGCAAAAATGCGGTGAACTCAGCGGAAAATAATTGATCAGGATCAGGCCGGACTATGATCCCCGTCGTACTTCAAGAGGTTGGTTTCATAGTATCTTTATTGACTACCCTCACCCGCTGACCCGGGAACTTCCATTTCAAACCGATATAATTCATGGCTGCCGGAACAACCGGACGGTCTCCGGTATTCAGGGAAGGACTGGAAGCATAGGTGGATCTAAAACCAAAAACAATTTAGGTATGGGACATTTATATCTGGGAGAGAAATGCCAGGGCAACGACACTTATCGGCTATTCCGGTTACAGCTTGTCGTGCTGATCGCGTGGTTTCCTTTGCGGTGCCACCGCATGTAATAAGATGACGCCCCGCATGGCGACAAATGGCCTCACAGGATGCGACCGTTGCCGATGCTGCGAAGAACGGTTCACGAACAGGGAAAGGTAGCTGTTTTCCGGGGCAGGGCACTGGCGAGTTCCGGAGAGTTTTACTGGCCCATCGATTCCACGCAATCCAATGCAGTACAGATAGAGATAGTAATGGCCAATGGATACAACGGCGCATTTAACCTTGGTGAGCTTAGGGATAGGAAGAGGCGGTCGTTGGCCAGCGTTTGCAACCTGGAATTTTATACGGAGGACCTGAAGTATTTCGTTACGGCATCGATCTACGATCTTCATGGAAATCTAATGGTTCGTATAGTAGATAATAAATGGCAGGTATTCAGAAGCGCGATCCTCAAAATACAATTATGATGACAGTGGATTCGAGCTTTATGATAAAGCAGGCAGAATTGCTCTCAGTATCGATGTTCGCCATTGGGATTATGGTCCCGTTATTTATTCCAGCGTAATCTCTCCGTGTACGGATACGACACTGTCCTATTTTGCTCCGGATATGTGGTGGCGAACAATACGGTATGGGACAAAGGCGCTCGATCAGGCGTTCGATCAGTTGTATCGTTCAGACCCGATACCGCCCTGTTCAGATATACGGGAAAAGACTGGCAGCACGCCCGGCTGTAAAATCGCGGCACCTTCCTTTTTGTGAACCCCGGTCGCATGTCCTGGAGGCTTATGTGCTGGATCTGAAATATTTTTTGACGGGGAATATTTATGACCTGCGAGGGAATCTGATCTTTCAGGTTCAGGATAACAAGCTGGCAGGTATTTAAAAATGCGGCCGGCAAATACAACTATGACGACAACGGATTTGAACTATATGACAAATTAGGACAGATTGCCCTGAGCATCGATCTGAAGGTATATCACTTTGCACCGGTGTTGTTTATCAATGGTATCACGCCATGTAACGATAGCTCTTTATATTATTATGCCCCGAACGAAAACTTCCGGAACATTCCGTATGGCACAAGGATGCTTGACAGGGAATTCGGCCGTTTGTATGATTCTGTTCCTATACCGCCGCTTTTTCGGTATGCCGGAAAGGACTGGCAGCACGCAAGACTTTAAAACCCATAAAAATGATATAGCTATGGTACATTTACGTCTACTGCCGACCTTGGATCGCAAACGCGGCGATCGGGTACTCCTGATGCGAACTGTAATGCTGCTCGTTTTGCTTATCCAGGGCGGAGTCGCATGTAATAAGATGACGCCCCAGCTGCGTCAAACGGCAACACAGGATGCGACCGTTGCCGATGCTGCGAAGAACGGTTCACGAACAGGGAAAGGTAGCTGTTTTCCGGGGCAGGCACTGGAGACCTCCGGAGAATTTTACTGGCCCATCGATTCGACTTTGCCTAACTATGCGCAAGTTGTAGTTTTCATGGGAAATGGGCCGAATGGGCAGTATAATCTGGATGAACTTAGGGATCGTAAAAGACGGGGACTTGCAGGGACCTGCGACCTCGAGTTTTACACGCAGAACCTCCAGTATTTTGTAACGGCTTCAATTAAGGATCTTTATGGAAATCTGATGGTCCAGATACAGGATAACAAATGGAAAGTGTTCAGGAATGCAATCCTCAAGTATAACTATGACAGTTTGGGTTTCGAATTGTACGACAAGGCTGGCAGAATTGCCCTTAGCATCGACGTTCGCAAGTTCGGAATTGGGCCGGCAGTCTATTCAAGCGTCATTTCGCCCTGCACTGACACGACATTGTCCTACTACGCCCCGACAGACTTCTACTACCGGATCCTCTATGGTACGAGGGAGCTAAACAGGGCTTTTGACCAGTTGTATCGTTCCGACCCAATACCGCCCCTGTTCAGATATACGGGAAAAGACTGGCAGCACGCGCGCCTCTAGGGGCAAACTTACGGCTTCGACGCCGTTCCCGGGCTGCCGATCCTGCGTTCGCGCGATCCTGTGAACTGGAGTGTCGCCGGCTAGTGGTGGTAGGTCCGCTGGAGCTCTTCCTGCTGGCGGATACTTTCCTTATGGATATCGTTATAGAGTGCGCGAATAAATTCTTCGGAAAGGCCGAGGCTTGTTCCGTGTTTTATCGCGTTTTGGAGGACTTCGTCGAAGCGGGCCGACTGGACGACGCCGATATGATGGTCGATCTTGTACATGCCGATGGCGCGGGCGGCGGCCATACGTTTGCCGAGGAGGTCGATGATCTGGCTGTCCAGCGTGTCGATCTGTGCGCGGTTATAGCTGAGGGTGTCTTTGGGGGTGGCGGACTGGGCTTTTGCCTGGCTGAAGGATGCGGTCGCGATAACGATAAGGATAAATAGTTTGTGACTCATGATCTTTTTGGTTTGATTCTATCATGGCAGCGAAATAGTTCGCCAAAATGTTTTCGGGCTATTTGGTCGTGTAGGGCTCGACGTGGATGAGGGCGTCCTTTATGCCAGGGATGCTGCGGAGGAGGCTGTCCTTTACGTGGTGGGCGATCTCGTGGCCTTTTGCGACGGAGAGACCGGGGTTTACCTGGACATGGAGGTCGACATAGTAGTCGAAGCCCATTTTGCGGACGTAGCATTTTTCCACAAGATCGACGCCGGGGATATCGGCTGCGGCCCGGCGGACCCTCCTTACGATCTCGCCGGAGGGAGCGGCGTCCATGACCTCGTCGAGCGCGGGCCGGAGAAGGTGGATGGCGTTGTAGACGATGATGCCCGAGGCGACAAGGGCGGCCCAGTCGTCGGCGGACTCGTATCCGCGTCCCATGAGAATCGCGACAAGGATGCCGACGAATGCGGCGACAGAGGTGATCACGTCGCTGCGGTGGTGCCGGGCATCCGCCTTGACGGCCTGACTATTGATCTCCCTCCCGACTTTTAGAACATACCGGAACATGCCTTCCTTGATCAGGATGACGATGAGGAGGATAGCCAGCGTAAACCGGCGGGGCAACTGGTGGGGCGTACGGATGTATTCTATGGCGTGCCATGCGATCCAGCAGGCGGTGGCAAGGAGGAAGAGCGAGATCACGATGGCCGCAAGGGGCTCCGCCTTGCCATGGCCGTAAGGATGCTCTTTGTCGGCGGGCTTCATGGAGATGCGGAGGCCGATCCAGAGCAGGAGCGAGCTAAGGACGTCCGCGCTGGTTTCCGAGGCGTCGGCGATCAGCGCGTAGGAATGTCCGATATATCCGGAGATGAACTTGGCGAATACGAGCACGATGCTAATGGCGATGCCGATAGCGGTGGTCCGCATACCTTTGACTGAGGGGTGGATGTCTGTACTTTGCATTCGCCGGATTGATAATTTTGGGGGGGCAAATGTAATATATTTTGCCCACTATGGACCTGTTTCGCCCGGAGAGGGCTAGCTCCGGGCGATCGGGGTGTTTAGAGAATTGGTTTAAGGGAACCGGACGTCCAGTCCGTATTATAGATCTTCCGGAACAGGAGGTAGGTCACTCCGACCATCACAAAGGCGACGACGGCGTCGATGGCGGCGGCGGGAGTCAGCACGGCCAGCTTGGAGAAGAAGGCAAAGATGATGTCGAAGAAGAGGCCGGCGAAGACCCACTCCTTCAGGCGGATCAGCCTGTCGGGGATCAGAAGGACGATGATGCCCGAGAGTTTGGCAACGCCGGAGAATATAGATGAAGTGGGCCGGGTATCCCAGCTCGGACGGTGATGTCCCATACAATGGGGTTTTTGGTCAGTTCGAAGAACCCGCTGGCTCCAAACCATAGAAGACGTAAGAGCGACTCCGATCCAATAGATGATTTTAGCAGTTGATTGTGTCATGATTGTTTGTTTTAAAATTTATGACACAAATTTGCTGTACCCGCGGGGATCGTCGAAGCCCTTTCCCGTGAACCAGGCGAATTAAGGGGTGGGATAGACCATGGTGGATCCGGAGCGGGAGGGGGTTAAAGCGCCACGCCGGATGCGTGCAGGTGGAGGATTAGCCATCGGTCGTTGTCTTTCTTCAACACGATGGTACGTCTTCCGAAGAGGTCGGGGTCTCTGAGGGTAAAGGTGACAATGGCGGTTGTGCCGGCCAGTTGGATCTTCAGGTCCAGAGGTTGTATTACGATATGGGGGTAGGATGGATTTTGTTGCTGCGCGTGGTCGAAGACCTTCCTGAAAATGTCCAGGATCTCCTGTTTGTTGTTGGCCCTGTAGGGGGTTCTGGCAGAAGGAGGGAAAAAGGCGGAGAATTTTTCCCATCTGAGGTTGGAGAAAGCGTCGACGAAGGAGTTCATTGTTGTGGCGACTTCGGCGGAGTCGGGAGAGGACTGGGCGAAGCCTTTGTATGCGAATGCGCAGAGCAGCAGGATGAGGAATTGTTTCATTGGTGTTTTGTTTTTATAGACTTTCGATCACGTCGCGGTAGCCGCGGCCGATCGGAATTTGTATGCCGTTGACCTCGACCATTTCGGCGGTGTATGAGCCGATCTTGCCAAGGGAGATGATGAAGGACCGGTGTACGCGCCGGAAGAGGCGTTCGGGCAGGATGGCCTCGATCTCGCCTGTGCTCATTTTTGAGATGAACTGGTCCACTGGTGGTGACGATCTTAATGTATTCGCGCTGGCTTTCGACGTAGACGATGTCGGAAAACAGGATCTTCACTTTCTTTTTCTGGACATTTACGAAAAGATAGTCCTTTTCCGGCTCGGCGTTTGGAGCAGCCGCCTGTGCCCGGTGGACCTTGTTGACTGCGATGAGGAAGCGCTCGAATTCGATCGGCTTGAGCAGGTAGTCTTTTACGTCGAGGTTGAAGCCCTCTACGGCGTATTGGTGATAGGCCGTGGTGATGATCACGGCCGGAGGATTGGAGAGGGTCTTCAGAAAGGCCATGCCCTTGAGCCGCGGAAGGTGGATGTCCAGGAAGATTAGATCGGTGGAGTGCTGTCGCAGGAAATCGGTAGCCAAAATAGCGTCCCTGAAGGTCATCTGCAGCTCGAGAAACGGTACATCGGCAATATAGTCGGTCAGCACTTTTGCGGCCAGCGGCTCGTCCTCGATCACGATGCATCGTATTTTAGACATGGCTTGCAAGGTTTATATTCAGTGTGGCGGTATACAGGAACGGTTCTTTTTGCAGGGGTGAGTCCGTAGTCGGAGTATTGCAGTTCCAGCTGGCGCCGCAGATTGGACAGGCCGATGTTTTCCTTCTCCTTGTCCGCGGTTTCGGCCGCCGGCTCGCCCGTGGAATTTTTACGATGAACAGCAGCCGGCGGTTCTTTACGGTCAGGTGGATATCCACGAAGGGGCGGTTCCGGGTCTCCGATGTACCGTGCTTGAAGGCGTTCTCCACCAGCGGCATCAGCAATAGCGGTGGCAGGGCTTGTTTCATGTCCTCTATGTCGTAGTTGAAGTTGACGCGCAGGGTATCGTCATACCGCAGCCGCTCGAGCGCGATATAGTCTCCAATGATCTTCAGGTCCTGTTCGATGGCCGTAAAAGGGCTGCCTGTCTCGTACAGCATGTAGCGCAGGATCTTAGACAGACGCATGATGGATTCGGGGGCAAGGTCCGACTTGTCCCGCGCCAGCGAATAGATATTATTCAGCGTATTGAAGAGGAAGTGCGGGTTGGTTTGTGACTTCAGGAAGTTCAGCTCCGCGGCTTGTTTTTCGATGAGGAGCCGCTGGGCGGAGCGTCTTAGCCGGATATGATTGTAGATATGGCGGATGATCCCGAAGAAAATGAGGGAACCGACGGCGTCGCCGACGAGGCTGGCGGCCACGTCAGACGATGAAGGCAGCGGGTCCAGTACGATATAGATGTGCAGGGCGATCCCGATATGCCGCCAGAGCAGAAAGCCGCCGGAATAAAGGAAGATGTAGGCCAATATGCGGAGGATCGAGCTGCCCGGCCGTTGCCAGCTGAGTTTCGGAAGGGTGATCTCGAACAGCGAATAGTTGACGGCCAGAAGATAGATCAGCTTCCAGAGATCGTCGGCTATCCTTAGCCAGTAGCTGCGGTCATGGTGCTCAGCTGCGTTTGTCAGGAGGCCTATTGTCAGGGCAGCGACGCCGGTCCAACCGTACAGCCTGGGTTTTTTATATTAAATGGTTTTCTCATTCGCGGTCCGCTGCTATAAATATCGGTAATTCTTTTGGAGTTGGACGGCCGTTCGTAGACCATAGCCCGCTGTCTGTTGACGGTGTCGGGGAGCATGTTTGTTAATTGGGTAATCTTGTGTACACCCCAAAAATGACAATATGAAAAAGTTGATCCAATTCGGAGAAACGGTAGATGGGTACGAGATCCCCGTCCTGAACGAAAGGGAGATCCGGGCCGCGGCGGGCCTGTTCTTTCTTGCTACTTACACGGCCCTGCTGTTTATTCTTTTCAACGGTAATTTTTTGCTGATCAGGTATGTGATCAGCAGTTTCCTCGTCGATTTTCTGATACGCGTCCTGGTAAACCCCCGCTATTCTCCCTCCCTGATCATCGGGCGGATGATCGTTCGCGGCCAGACGCCTGAATACGTCGGCGCTCCGGCGAAGAAGTTTGCGTGGAGCATCGGCATTGTCCTGTCCGCCGTCATGTTTGTCCTGATGGTCCTGCTCAATTCCTATAGTCCGATATCGGGTATCATCTGTCTGATCTGTCTGGCCTTTCTGTTCTTTGAATCGGTATTCGGCATTTGTTTGGGCTGCAAGTTCTATCCATTGATCTATAAAAGGAAACCGCGGGTCTGTCCGGGGGAGGTTTGTGAGAAGCGTTCGAGACAAGCGATCCAGCGGGTCACGCTGGGGCAGCTGGTCGTTCTCGCGGTATTTATCGTTTCTGTCGTTGTCTCTGCCCGGCTGCTCAGTGAAGAGTTTGGCAGGCAGGCGCATAATTTGTTCCAAACCCGATAGTATGCTTACCACATTGGAGAAATACTTTGCTCCCTACCGGAGGAATATAGTCGGCTTCTGGAGCAGTTTCGAGTCGCCTTATGGAAGAATGCCGGTCGTGTACGCCGACTGGACGGCCTGCGGGAGGGCTTATCTGCCCATCGAAGAATGCCTAAGGACAGAGGTGCTCCCCTTCGTTGCCAATACGCATACGGAGACGACCGCAACCGGGACGTTGATGTCAAAGGCCTATGAAGAAGCAAAATGTATCGTAAGAGAGCACGTCCATGCGGGCGACGGCGATGTGCTCGTCTTTTGCGGAAGTGGAATGACGGCTGCCGTGAACAAGCTGCAGCGGATATTGGGCCTGCGGGTACCCGAACGACTCAGGGACTACCTGAAGGAGGACTGGAGCGCATCCATCGGTGAGGATCTGCGGCCGATAGTGTTTGTCACTCATATGGAGCACCATAGCAACCATCTCAGCTGGCTGGAGACGATCGCCGACGTAGAGGTTATCCGGAGGGGGAAGACGGGAATGTGGACATGGAGCATTTCAGGCAACTGCTGCAGCAGTATCGCCGGCGGCCCAACAAAATTGCGGCGGTTACTGCCTGTTCCAATGTCACGGGCATTCAGACACCCTATAGGGAGGTCGCAAAACTCATTCATGCCGATGGCGGCTATTGCTTTGTCGATTTCTCCTCCTCTGCTCCCTATGTGGATATCGATATGAATCCGGCGGAAAGCGGTGCGTGGCTGGACGCGATCTATTTTTCGCCGCATAAATTCCTGGGCGGACCGGGTACGCCCGGTGTGCTGGTCTTTAAGAAAGCGCTGTACAGGAACGCCGTTCCCGACGGACCTGGCGGGGGCACCGTGCGGTATGCCAATCCCTGGGGAGAGCGGGAATATCTCGAAGATATCGAACAGCGGGAAGACGGGGGTACTCCTCCTTTTCTGCAGGGCATACGCGCGGCGATGTGCGTCCGGCTGAAGGAGGCGATGGGGGTAGACCGTATACAGGCCAGGGAAGAAGAGATGGTCAGGCTGGTGGCGGAAAGGCTTCGTGAAATAAAACAGATCACCGTATTGAAGGCGGCGTCACCAACCGCCTTGGTGTTTTTTCCTTTGTCGTCGAGGGCGCGCATTACAATCTGATCGTGCGTCTGCTGAATGACCGGTATGGTATTCAGACCAGGGGCGGGTGTTCGTGTGCGGGTCCGTATGGACATGTCCTGCTGGGTGTCGACCGGGAGCGGTCTCATGCGATACGCCGATCGGTACTTGCAGGTGGACTGTCGCAGAAGCCGGGCTGGGTGAGGCTGTCGTTGCACCCGACGATGACTAATGCGGAGATCGTCGATATCCTGATCGCTATCCGCGATACTGCGGCCAGTTTCCGGGAATGGGAGGCCGACTACTGCTATGACGCCGGATCCAATGAATTCAGATTCCGGGGAAACAGAGATGCAGAGGAGCAACAGGTCAGGGAGTGGTTCGAACGTTTTCGGTGTCCTCCATATGGCGTTCCGGCCGATAGTCCGCGGCCCTTGCACTGAGGTTCACGTTTTTGAGCGTTAGGCCATCGACGTGGCGGGTGTATAGTCCCCAGTGCGGGTAGTTCACCGAACATGGAGAATTCGGGATAGTCCGAGGGGTTTTCGGGTACGGGACGGGGGACACCTTCGGAGTTGGCGGAGCCAGGTTGGGAACTGCCGGAATGGGCTGAAGCTCCACCGGTATGTGGACCGTCACCCGGGTCTTTGCCGCCTCCGGGGTAAGAGACGGTAATATTCTCCAGCACCACGTCTTCGACGGGATGGCCGGGGAGGCCGGCGATGACTGCGGGGAATGCTGAATGAGAAAAGGTGAGCAGCGGACCTTCCATCGGATAGCCCTTGTCGGGTTTGCCGGCCGGGATCTGCGTGGTCAGGTTGCCGATATATACGCGTCGCAGCTTGCTGTAGACGGAGTCTTTATTGCGGTGTCCCAGTGCGGATGAGAATGGCGTTGCCGGTGTTGGTCGCGCGGATGTCGCGGATGTCGACGTCTTCGAGTCGTCCGCCATCGACGGCCTCGAGTGCGACGGCCGAGCGATAAGTGTCGTAAATACTGATGTCGCGGATGGTGACCCGCCAAAATCCGCCGCGGCTGGCTGTTCCGAATTTAATGGCGCTGGCGCTGGACCGGATCCGGCAGTGGGCGATATAGATATCCGAGCAGGAGTCGTTGCGGTCTTCGGACTTGAGGCAGATGCCGTCGTCGTCGGCGTTGAAGAAGCTGTTGGTGAGGCTTACTTTTTTACAGTCGACGATATCGATACCGTCGTTGTTCCAGAACGTGTTGCTTTCTACGCGGATGCTGTCGATGACGAGGCCGGTGCAGCTTTTGTAGTCCTGGACCCAGTCGAGGGCATTTTTCAGGGTGATCCCTTTTATGGTAATGTCGTTGCAGTGGTGGAAGAGGATGAGCTTTGGCCTGTTCTCTTCCGAGGGTCTTACCTGGCCCAGGGGTTAGGGGTTTGCCATTCGTTGTCGGCAATTTTCCCCGCCCGGATCTGCCGGTACAGGTCCGCGAGCAGGGCTTCTCCCTGTCCGTCGATGGTACCCGCGCCTTCGATGCCGATATGGCTTTGCCCGTCGGCTTTTATCAGCGGTTCTGCGTCGCCGGTACCATAGTCCAGCCGGTGGGTGCTGCCCAGCAGGACTGCGCCGGAAGACAGGTACAGGTGTACGTTGGAACCGGAGGGTAAGGACGCCTGTGACCCAGCGGCCGGGTGGCACGAGCACGGTGGCTCCGCCCCTCGAATTGGCCTGGTCGATGGCCTTTTGGATGGCGCGGGTGTTGTTGGTCTTGCAGTCGGCCACGGCGCCGTAGTCCTTAATATTGATGATATAGGAGGAGCCGATCTCGTTGCGGTAGTGCGCGTAGAGACGCTTTACGGTTGTGACCGGATCGCCGGAAGGCGATGTCGGGTAGGGGTGCTGTTCGTTGACCCAGTTCCATTCCCACTGCCGGATGTCCTTCTCAAAACCTGCAAAGTCGGGTGTTTTGCCGGCCGTCATGGCAGCGCGGAGGAAGGCGAAATATTTTTGCCAGCGGACATAGTAAAAATCTTTCAGCAGGCCACTCCACTGCCGGCAGGCGTATTCGTGGAGGGGGCTGTTGGCGTCACCCCAGAGGGTAATGAGGTCGCGGGCATTGCGTTCATAGACGGCCTGTTCTTCCTGTGTGGCGCCTTTTTTCCGTGCGTCAGCGAGCCGGGGCCGAGGAGAAAGTCTTTTTGAGTAGCGAGCAGCCGGTCGAGGTCGATGATCAGTCGCAGGTAACCGGCGGTGGCGAGGTCGAAGGAGACGGTGTCGTCCCCGCGGAAGGCCAGCACCCATTTCTTTTGGAGGACCGATGCGTAGTTGGCCAGTACCTGCCGGGTAAGGTCGACGAGGTCGAAGCGGAAGCCTTCCGTGGCGGGAATTTTAGCGGCTGATCTCACGAATTCGTCCCGGGCGGGGAGGAGGTCGGCAGGGGGATAGTTCAGGAGGGTGCGGGTCCAAACGGTAGTGGAGTCCAGCGTCGGCCGGCCTGTGACGATCGACTCGGCGCCGTCGCGGATCAGGCGCCCGTTGTAGGCCGTGTTTCGGAGGACGTCCCAGGCTTTTCCAGACCGGGGGAGTTGTAGCCATAACGGTTACGCATATATGACATCAGCCATTGACGAATGTCGATAGGGTCGGATCGCCAGGTATGCTGCATCGCCAGTTCGTAAATCACGGGATTGGTAGCGATGCCCTCCATCGTAAGGCCGATGCCCTCCATTTTGCCGGATGTGCTGTCGTGCAGCGCGAGGGCGGGGCCTGAAGCCACGCCGTCCATGCGGCCGAAGAGATTTGTGTTACCTCCGAAGTTGTTGAGCATATTCCAGACCCACGGTTTGCCGTAGAAAGCGTTTGTCCGTCGCCAGACCGGCTCGATCTCGGCGGCCAGGTCGAGGAGGACCATTTTGTCGTTGGGGACGGCGTCGAGCAGCGCCCTGGATCTGCGGAGCCTTCCAGAACTTCCGGTCGCTATAGAAGAGCCAGCCTTGCATGACCCAGACGGCGTGTGGGTCTGCCTGTTGCATGCCTTCAAAGATCTTTTTACTGAGTCCCGAGAGGAAGGCCGGGTCGTCGGAGGGAGGTTCGTTCTCGTTGAAGGTATCGGCGGAATGAGAAATGGTCGGTGCCGAAGAGGGCGGTCTGTTCCCGGAGGAAACGCTGGCCGATGTCGGCGAACAACGGGTCAGCGGCGTCGAGTAACCACGGTGTCCTTGAAGCCGTTCTTCCAGTTGGTGGATTTGCAGCGCGCCGACGGATAGCGGGAGGGGAAGGAGGCGGGGACGTGTCCGGTGAAGGCTGGCATCACCGGCGTCATTCCCAATTCTCTTTCCCGGGTCAGGATCTTTTTCTGCAATTCTTTTTGAGATTCCATCCAGTGCATGGACAGGGGGCCGCCCCAGCCGTCGAGGTTGCCCATCCAGAACCGAGGCGAAATAGGCGGGTCCGCTGAAGAAGTCCTTTAGTTCTTTGTCCGCAAAACCCATTTTGTGGTAGACCTGGTACCAGGTATATTCTTCACCGGTAATGGCCAGGGGCATGTTGATGCCGTGTAGGGCCATCCAGTCGATCTCCTGCTGCCAGCGGTCCCAGTCCCACCAGCTCATCGAGTAGTTGAACGTGCAATAGTTGAGATAATAGCGGTAGTGGTAGGGCGAGGTGCGCCGGATCGTTTTGGGGATGCGCGGCAGGGTCGCGGGGAGCCGTAGGTTACTGCCGTTCCAGGTGACCTGGCAGTGGCCGAATTCTGTGAGATAGAAATAAAGTGCCGAGGCGACGGCTACGCCGTTGTTGCCGCGGAGGATAATCTGGTTGCCCCTTGATTCGAGCTCGAAGCTGTCTTTTCCCGGGGCAGCGGCTCGACGATAAAGGCGCCGGCGCGCTGGGGCAGGATGCGTTGTATCAGTTGTCTGGAAGCGGAGAGGTAGGGCTGGGCTAAGCAGCCAGTGGCGATAAAGAGGAGGAAAGCGATAAGAAGATGGCGCATTTCGAATAGGGTTTATAAAAGAATCCCGGGCTTACATTGCAAAGGTAAGCCCGGGAAGGATTTGCTAATAACCAGTATTCTGCTTGAGGGCAGGATTTTTGGCAAGGGCGGATGTAGGGATGGGGAAGATGCGGTGGTTCTTGTCTGCATCGGTCTTGAATCCCCAGGCGTCTTCGAATTTTCCATAGCGGATCATGTCGTTGCGGTGCCAGCCTTCCCAGGCAAATTCGCGGTTTCTTTCATTATAGACGGAGTCCAAAAGTTACATTCGTCCAGGCGGCGGAAGTCGTGCGCTGGGCTCTCAGCTGGTTGGCGCAGGGACAGGGCGTCCTGGCCGAGGGTTACCGATCCTCCGCGTAGAATAGCCTCCGCTTTCATTAGCAGGATATCTCGAATAGCGGAATACCGGAATGTCGTTATTCTGGTTTCTGCTGGTGGACGTCGAGTCGGGATAGAACTTGATATTGCGGTAGCCCATATTCCAGCCGATCTCGTCGTTGCCGACATCGAACTTGGAAGCATCATAGCGGAGGACGATATCAGGTGTAAGGTTGAGCTGATAAGTGTAGGACGCTGAGCCGTCAGACCCGGAATAGGTAAAGTCATATCCGCTCTTGGTAGTGGTGATCGTGATCGGGCGTGACTCCGTCGTGCTGGATACTGCAGACCGGTCAGCCATTGCCGGTTGCCGGATGCCGCCGGGGTCGTTGAAATTCTTACTAGAATGACGCGAGAGTGGAGGCCGGCGCGCCGGTAGTATAGGGCAGGCTGAAGAAGCTGCTAGCCGCCTGCGCCTGCCGCGACCTTGCCCATGGAGCGCGGGACGTCGTAGCGGGCATGGATATCGACACAGCGGAAAGGCCAGCCGGAGGTACCAAAGGTGCTGGTCATGGCCGGATCATAGGGGATAGCAAAAATGAACTCCTTGCAGGAAGGGCCATTTGTCGGAGCGAACTGGGCAAAATAATTATTCATAGGCTGAAGGGAGTAGGCGCCGGACTCGATCACGTTGTCGCAGGCGGCAGATGCAGTCGTTGTAGCGGCCGGTTCCGGTATAGTATTCGGCGTTGAGATACAACTTGGCCGGGAGGGCGTACGCCATATATTTGTTAGGCCGGCCATACTGGCTTGCGCTTAGGCTGGTGTTGAGATCGGGCAAAGGCGGCCCTGACCTCCGATTCGATGAAGCTGAAGACCTGGGCTCTCGGCGTATTGGCCTTCGGCGCAAAGTCGCCGTAGGTCGTATCGATTGGGACATTGCCGTAGTTGTCCATCAGGAAAAAATAGGCCGTGGCGCGAACCAATCTGGTCTCGGCGACCCACGGGCGCTTGGTAGCGTCAGTGCCGGCGGCCGTCTTCAGGATCGAAAGTGTCTGGTTGGCTACACCGATGATGGTCGAGCACCATGTCCAGTTGCCATTGACGTACCCGTTGTCCGCATTCCGAGGAATGGTAGTGCATCTGCTGGTTCTGGGCGCCGTCGAACCAGTTGCCGCCTCTGGCGGGCATTATGCCTTCGTCGGTGCTGTAGGTCTGCTGGAAGAAGTATTCGACGGCGTAATTGCCCCGCAGAACGACGTACATCGGGCCGACGACCGAAGGATACTGGGTGGTGTCGGCCGGGAAGGCGCCCGGCGCCAGTTCGGAGGTGACCGCTTCGTTGAGCTTGTGGCAGGAGGTGACGAGCGTCACCGCCAGCAAGGGGAAGAGAATGTATCGCAATATTTTTTTCATATACATGAGTTTTTGTCGTTTGGATTAAAAGGAGGCGTTCAGGCCGATGAGGAACTGGCGTGTCTTGGGGTAGAAGTTATTGTAGTCTACGCCCGGAGAGATGCCGCCCTGGTTGATCTCGGGATCGGTCCCTTTGTAGCTGGTGATGACAAAGAGGTTATTTACGGAAGCGTATAGCCGCAGCGATTTGATGTACTCCCCGATGCCATTGAAATTGTACCCCAGTGTCGCGTTGTCGAACCGCAGATAGGAACCGCTTTCGATAAAACGGGACGAATAAGTATAGGCCGTGGCGTTCGTGATCGATTCGCCGGCCACCTCTTTGAGAATATTGGTATACTGAGCGGTTGTCGGACGGAAGAGGTCGGCGCGTGTTGCATTGAATATCTTGTTGCCCAGGACGCCCCTGAGGAAGACGTTCAGGTCGAACCGGCGGTAACGGAATTTGTTGGCCCAGCCAAACAGCAGCCTGGGCTGCGCGTCACCGAGATAGTGGTAGTCGACGCCGATCTCCGGAGCCGTGATCAGCTTGCCGGTTCCGGATATGTATTGCGAAACGCCATTGGGGTCCTTGCCTGCGTATTGCGGCGTAAAGAACTGGCCGAGAGGTTTGCCTGCTTTCAGTATTTGGAGGGTGCTGCCGGACTGGCCTCCGCCTTCGGGATCAGAAAGCCGAACAGAGTCGCCTCCCGAGAAAAGCGGGTTGGTGAGGCTGGTGATCTTGTTAGTATTGTGTGCAAGATTCAGGCTTGACGACCATCCGAAGTCGTGCCTGTCGACTATATTGGCGGATACGCCAAGCTCGATCCCCTTGTTATTCATGCTGCCGCCATTGGCAGTGATCGAACCGGCGGGGACAAGGATAGGATCGACGGCGTAGTTGTAGATCATGCCGGTCGTATTCTTGTTATAGAGATCGAGGACGACGGACAGCCTGTTGTTGAGGAAGCCAAGGTCGGCGCCGATATTGGTGGTGGACGTTTTTTCCCAGCGAAGATTGGAATTGGCAGCCTGGATGGGCCCATAGGCTGATATGTTCGAGCCGTTATAATAGAAGGTCCCGTTGTTGCCCGAAAGGAATTGGGACGTATAGGCGTTGAAGCCCGTGGAATTACCCGTGACGCCATAGCTGCCTCTCAGCTTGAAGTCGCTGAAGAGCCGGCTGCTGTGCATAAAGTTCTCCTGGCTTAGCGCCATGCGGCGCCGACGGAAGGGAAATAACCCCACTGGTGGTCGGTCCCGAATACCGAGCTGCCGTCGCGGCGAATGGAAGCCTGCAGAAGGTATTTGTCCATATAGTTATAGTTCACCCTGCCAAAATCGGAGATCAGGCGGGTCTTGTAATAGACGCCGTCGGGGCCGAAGCTGACGTTCCAGTTGGAGATGCCGTAGGGGTTGCTTAGCGCCAGGTTGTTGTAGCTGATGCTGTTGACAGGGAAGTTGGCCGTTGTGACCGTAAAGCCTTCGTTCGTCGTCTGGTCCTGCCAGGAATAGCCGGCAACGGCGTTGATGCTGTGGTCGCCAAACTTCCTGTCCCAGGTCAGGAAGCTCTCTATGACTCTTGTGGTGGTCTTGTAAGAAGAACGGGTGGCCTGTCCGCCGCTGCCAAATGTTTGGGGCAGGTGGAAGGTCTGGCCTGGATCGGGATTGTTGTACATACCGTTGTAATTGCCGGTATAGTAGCTGTCCAGGTATACACCCTGCAGGCTGGAATAGTCCTGGTAGGAGACGTTGAGGTCATATTTCAGGCCGAAGGGCAGCTTCACCTGGGTGAAAAAGCTTGCTGCGAGATTATTGTACTTGGTATTCAGCTGGCTATGGTCCATCATTGCCACAGGGTTCATATAGTTCTGGTGGTTGAAGTTCTCGAAGTAGCTGCCATCGGCGTTGCGAATGGGTGAAACAGGGAGATAGAGGGCGGATTCCAGCAAGACCGTATTGCGAAAGGGAATATCGTCCGCGCTGCTGACTGAGTTGGTGACATTAAAGCCAAAGCGTACTTTGTCTTTTATCGCGTATTGCTCGATGGCCAGTCGGCCGATGACGCGCTGCAGCGAGCTGCCGCGGAGAATACCCTGTTTGTCGGCGTAGTTGAGGCTGGCGATATAGTTGCTGTGGTCGGTGCCTCCACTGACAGAGATGTTGTGGTTGGTGGAGTAAGCTGAGCTCCTTTCGACCGCCTTCTGCCAGTTGGTGCTGGCGCCTTTGTCGTCCGCGGGCGTGAAGGCGAGGTTGTTCTTTGTCACGAATGACCTCAGCTCAGACGCATCCATTACCTTTAATTCGCTGGACACTTTTTCGAGCCCTGCATAACCCCCATAGGAAACCTGCGCCAGGCCGGCCTTACCTTTCCTTGTAGAGACCATGATCACACCGTTGGCGGCTCGATTGCCATAAATGGCCGAGGCGGCGGCGTCCTTGAGGATATCGATCGTTACGATATCGTTGGGGGCGATCAGGGAGATATCGGCGCCGGGGACCCCGTCTATGACGTAGTAGGGGGTTTGCGAACTGTTGATGGTGGAAGCGCCTCTGAGGACGACGGCGGCTGGGGTATTGGGGTCGCCGTTGGCGGTGATATTCAGGCCGGGGACCTTACCCTGCAGCAGCGCTGGCCGACGTCGGTGATGGCGCCGGCATTGAGGTCTTCTTTTTTACTGTGCTGATGGCGCTGGACAGGTTTTTCCTTGTCTGGCGGCCGTAGCCGATGACGGCTATTTCGTTGAGCGACGAGTTGGACTCCGTCAGGCTTACTTCCACGGACTCCTGGTCGGTGATCTTTATCTCGCGCGGGTCGTAGCCGACATAGGAGACGAGGATCGTCTCTCCCTTGTTGACGGACAGGGTGAACTCGCCTTTGTCATCGGTTGCCGTACCCTTTTTGGCGCCCTTTATGGTGACGCTGACACCTGCGAGCGGTTTGCCGGTTGCCGTCGTGACCTTGCCATGGACAATGATGGGTGGCACGGGGGCCGGTTCGGGCGTCAGCCGGGGCTTGATCACCACGGTCTGTTCCACGATAGAGTAGTCGAAGGGCTGGTCCTGGAAGCATTTGCGGAGCGCTTCCTCGAGTGTGGCGTTCTTGAGGTCGACCGTCACTTTGGTAGCCTTGTCCAGCTGTTTGGTGTTGTACCAGAAAGAATAGCCACTTTGGCGGTGGATCTCCCGGAAGACCTTCTCCAGCGGAGCTTCTTTTACGGAGATGGAGATCTTCTGGGCATGCCCTGTGGCGGCTACCTGGAGACAGGCTGTGAGGATCAGGAATGCCGTCAATTTCATAACAAGCAAGATTTTGGTTAGAAACCGGGCAGGATTGGCCACAGGGGGGTGAGGCCTTCCGGACCCGATTTTGCAGAAAGCAGTCGGATTCATAAATTTGATCGTTTGGGTTAACAAATAAGCAGTGCTAGAACGTGTTGTTTATCTTGACCCGACATCCACCGGGAGACGGGCCAACGTCCCCGGTTTTTTTTGTCTTGTCAAAGCTCTTACCGGACATTTTAATGTCCCAAATTCAATTCGAACGGATAATGATCTTTTTATTTTCGGCCAGCAGCTGAACGCCGCTGATGTTCATGATCTTCAGAACGCCGGCCAGACTGGTTCTCCGGGAGAAGCGGCCACTGAACTGGTCTGCGGGTACCGGTCCCTGATAGACGATGTCCACGTCGTACCAGCGGGAGATCTGCCGCATGACCGTCCCGATGTCCGCGTGGTCAAATTCGAAGGCTCCTTCTTTCCATGCGATGGTCTGGTCGGGGTCGGAGACGGGCAGCGTCCGCATGTCGCCGGCGGCGGCGAGTACGGCCTGCTGGGCGGGTCTGAGGGTGACGGAGGCAGCCGGAGTGACCACCCGGACCGCGCCGTCGAGGAGGGTAGTCTTCAGGGCGGGCTCGTCGGTGTAAGCATTTATGTTGAACTGCGTGCCCAGCACCTCTATTTCCGTGGCGGACCTGACAAATCCCTTAACGGCGACCCGGAAGGGCATCTCCGGATTGCGGGCGACGTCGAAGTATGCTTCGCCGGAGACCTCGACCCTTCTTTCTTTCCCGGAAAAAGCGGTGGGATAGCGGATGGAGGAGCCGGCATTCAGCCAGACCTGTGTGCCGTCCTGCAGCGTCAGCCGGTATTGGCCGCCTTTTGGCGTGGAAAGGATATTATAGGTCTTTTCTTCGGGGGGAGTGGTGGCGGTATAGGTGATGCGCCCGTCTCCGGTCTTGCTGATCCGGGCGCTGCCCTGGGTGGCGAGGCGGCCGGTGGCGGCGTCGTCCAGCTGAATGGAGGAACCGTCTGCCAGGGTGAGCGTGGCTTTGTCAGAGCCAGGAGGGAGGTCCATGTGAGCCGGTACAACTGGGGTTGAAGCTGTTGTGGCCGTGCTGTGCCCGTTGCCTCTGGTGAAGTACCAGCCTCCAGCGGCCAGCAGGATGATCGCCGCGGCGGCGGCGGCCGGTCTGAGGAAGCCCAGTTTTCTTACAGGAGAGGTGCTTTGACCCAGCTGCTGCCGGATGCTGCTGAGCATGTCCTGCTGCAGCAAGTGGAAGAGCCGGGCCTGGTCGGGGTCCAGCTCGAGCTGAGTATCGTCGAAGCTGTCGTACCAGTTGAACAGAAATATCCTTTCTTCCGGACTGATAGTCCCGTCCATCCATTTTTGGCTCAGTTCGCGGATCTTTTCGGAATATGGCAAGTCAGTCATTAGCCGCTATTTTATATATAGCGCTCCGGGGGATGCCGATCCCTTAGTCCGACGAAAATAATTTTATTTAGAGGAAGAAAGTAAAAAAGTGGGAGAGTCCGAGGCGGAGTTTGCGGAGGGCGGAGGCGAGGTGTGCTTCAACTGTTTTTTCGGCGATCCTGAGTTCGGCGGCGATCTGTTTTTGCGAATAGCCTTTTTCGCGGCTGAGGCGGTATACGATGCGGCATTTTTCGGGGAGTTCCTTTACGAGGGCGGCCAGCTGGGACTGAAGTTCGTTGGCTTTCAGCTGATCGACGGTGTCGTTGGCGGCTTCCTCCCAGTTCTGGATGGCCTGTTGCTGGTAGCGCTGTTGCCTGTTCTTTGCCGCGAAGCGTTTGTAGACCTCGAATTTTACCGCCGATGCCAGATAGGTGTTGAGGGAGGTTTCGATCTCCAGGCCGGCCCTTCTTTTCCAGAGACCGCAGAATATGTCCTGGACTATTTCCCGGGCTTCCTCGAGGTTGCCCAGACGGTGCATAGCAGTCACCAGCATCTTGTCCCAGTATCGCTGGTAGATCGTGGTAAAAGCCCGTTCGTCGTCCTGGCGTAACAGGTGAACCAGGTCCTGGTCAGTATATGGCTCGTAAATCGGCATTGGCAACAACTGACAGTAAAAATATGAAAAAGTTTAAATTTATTTTATTTGAACTTTTCGTCGCTCAGTGGCTCCAGTCGAAACTGACGACTCTGCCGTTGAGCCTCCATTTTTCGGGATGGCTGTTTGTCATCCAGTCGAGCGGCTCTCCGGTGGGTTGTTTTTTCGCGGCCATCGCAAAGCATTTTTTGATGTATTCCTTCTGTTCGGGGCCGGTGGCCTCGGGCTGGGCGGAAATGAACAGGGGTGCGCCGCTTTCCGCCAGCAACTGCATCCACTGCCTGTTGAGCCGCCAGGGTATCTGAGTGGTAAGGCCGACGCAGTCGCCGTCGACGGCATAAAAGGCGTTGTGCTGCGGCAGGCGGAACCCCATGGTATTGACGCCCATTTTGACGACCCTGTCCCATTCGCGGCCGCTGGTATCGTCGCCGATGCGGTTCAGCTCGAAGACGCCTGCCGACAAATGGCTCACCGTATTGCACCCGATGAGGTACATGTCTCCCGCCGCCTCGCGGATGGTAGCGTAGAGCCGGCCTATGATTTCGGCATTGGTCTTTGAACGGTCGCTGAAGCTCCATCCTTCCGAGGTTATCCCGTCCCCCATCTGCGATCCCCATCGTCCAAAAAGGTCCCAGGTGCTGTAGTCGTGTTTCACCATGCGGAATCCCCAGTCTTTGTACAGCCCGATCGTCTGCGCGATCCGCCGGAGGTTCTCCGGCTGTGTCGGGTCGAGATAGCGTTCCTGGCCGGGTTTGCCTCTTGATATCAGTCGTGCCGGCGGGTCGCCCGCATTCGCCAGGAGAGGGCGGGTCCACAATCCTGGATGCATGCCGAGGCGTTTTATTTCCGCAGCAACTTTCGACATGTCGCCGAACTTCGAATTGGATCTGGTAAACACGGAGCCGTCCTCCCAGCCGTCGTCGATCACCGAAAAAGGCCGGTTGTCGTTGTCGCCCGCCAGTTCGGCCATGGCAGCGGTCGTGGAAAGGATGAGCTCTTTAGAGTTCTTCCCATAGGCAAAATACCAGTCGTTGATGCCGTAAACCGGCTTCGCCGGAAGTCTCGGCAATCCGCACATCATTTTGCAGAAACGTTCTTCGGTATGGAATGGAGACTCGCCGGGGAGGCTCTGTGTCGCAACCAGGTACGCGGCATCCAGAACACGGTCGCCGAGTTCGACGCCCATTCCGCCCGAATGGAGGTCCAGTACGAGGCTTAGTTCTCCGGGGGCGGCCTGCCAGAAGCAGAGGGAATTCGCGCCCGTCCTTACTCCAAATGCGTGTGTTTGCTTTTCGTCGCTGACCAGCATATACCAGGGCGCTCTGGCGGATGGTGCGTTCAGCCATGCGAGGTCGCCGTAGCTGCGTTCCCATGCGTCGCCTGTATAGCTGGCATTGGCGGGGAATACTTTTTTCCAGGTCAGCCGGATCTGCTGCAGCGCGATGGCCGGCGCGTGCAGGCGGACCTTCATGGCGTCGTCATCCCGCCGGAGGTCTACACTGAGTCCGCCCAGGGACCAGCGGTCGTCGCGTCCGCCGAGGGGCTGCCGGGCGCCTTCGCGCCAGACCGCAACCGCCGAAGGAAACTGAAGACCCCAGGCGGGTCCGCCAGATGCGGACTCTGCGTGTACTGGTAGCCGTTGGGATAAGAGCGCAGCGGCCGAGAAGCCGGTTAGCCGGAGGAAATTTCTTCTTTGCATATACAACTATTTGCTGTCCTTTACGGGATATTTGTGATCGAGCCAGTCTACTTTGATATTGTGGGAGAGGTTGAGCAGACGGGCGTTGGTGAAGTGCATCCCTTTGAGAAGGGTGAACGCCGGTCTGACGTTGGGGCAGTGCTGGAACGGGCAGCAGCCGCAATAAATGATGACCTCCCTGTTGCGGTCCTGCTTTTCGAGGAGGGTCTTCAGCGCTTCAAGGTTCTCGCTTTTCTGGGCCGGGCCCGTCTCGACAGAACCCTTGATCAACCCGGAAGGTCCGACGCATACGATCAGCGGAGGATTGGCGGATGGGTGGCTGATCGCCGCGGCCAGTTCGGAAGGCTCAAGCAGCTGGGCGGGAGTCCAGGGCTCGGTCTGACGGATAAAGGCGGTCGCCAGTAAAAAAGGATAGCTAAGAGTGCGCGTGTTCTCATGCTTCAAATATAGTCCATTACGGCCTCTTTGTTGTATTTGTTCCGGTAGTCCAGCGGGGACAGTCCGGTATATTTCTTAAACACCTCGCGAAAGGCCTTTATGTCGGAGTAGCCGGTGTCATACATGACCTCGCTGACCGTCTTCCGCGTCGTCTCGAGGTTTTTTTGGCGGCCTCGACTTTGATCCGTTGGAGATATTCCGCGGGTGTATTGCCGGTAGCCTTGATAAAGCGCCGGTCAAAATGTCGTCTGCCGATGGCGAATTTATCGGCCAGCTCGGATACCAGGATCTTTTCACCTACATTATTCTCCATGAACAACTGGGCTTTTCGGATTTCGTTGTCCTCGTGGTCTTTCTGACCGGTGAAGATGGTGAACGGGGACTGGCTGCTCCTGTTGATGTCTATCTGGAACCGTTTGGCGATAAAGATGGCCGTCTCCCGGTCGTAGTGTTTCTCGATCAGATAGAGGACCAGATTCATGGAAGAGATGGCGCCGCCGGTAGTATATATTCCATTGCTGTCGGTAATGAGTTTGTCCGTGGTCAGGTCGACGGATGGGAACAACTGTCTGAAGGCGTTCGCCGACTCCCAGTGTGTAGAGCACTGCTTGCCCTGGAGGAGGCCGGTAGAAGCGAGCAGGAAGGCGCCCGTGCAAAGACTGGCTATTTCGGCGCCGGCCATATATTCGTCTTTGACCCAGCCGATCAGCTCCCGGTTCATTTTTAGCAGATCGTCGAAATCGGAGTGGACGGCGGGGACGATGACCAGGTCGGTCCTGCTGATCTCTTTAAAATGTTTTTCCGGCTGCACGGAGAAAGGCCCCTTCCGGAGCCGGTCTTTTTGCATGCCGCCGACGAGCTCCACTTTAAAAACGGGCTCTTTTCCTTTTTGGGTCTTATAGTATTCGTTCGCTGCCGACAGGATCTCGTAGGCCAAGATGATACAGCTGAGTGTTGGTTCCCCATCGGGTATGAGCAGAGATACGTGTTTCATGGCGGGTCTTTGGATAAAGTTAGTACATCTTTAAGTCCAAAACAACCCTTTGGAAGGTCTATTTTCACGCCCCTGATATCCCGAAATTGGACTATTGACCGGGAGTCAACTCGAGCTCGCTACGGTCGTCCCGGTTATTGCGGATAAAATAATCTCTCAGGGCAACGAGTCTGTCGGTGTTGATCAGGTCGACCCCGCAGCGCATCAGGAAATTCCACACGGGTGTTTTATCGGGGGAGCCCCAGAGCCTAACTTTGGCGCCCATGGCGTGGGCGCGGCCTACCAGCGCCAATAGCCGCTGCTGGTCGGAGGAGGGGATTTGTCCCCTTCCTTTCCAGCTGATCAGGCGGGAGTATTTGCAGCTCGCCGTAATATATAGGTCGGGAAGGGAGGCCCTGTGATCGAGCCTGTTCAGGTCTGCGTCGACGAACAGGTATCTCGGTCCGTCTTTTTCCAGCCAGCCCATCGGGCGGTGGCCGGTGATGACGAGGGTGAGATTCCGAATGGTCAGTTTGCCGTCTTCACAGGAGGTGAGGACGGGTTTGTATCTTTCCAGCAGTCTGTTGAGTGCTTTGATGGTTCTGACGCCTTTGGATTTGATATCGATCATCAGCACGACGGTATCCAGCGGGGACTGCTGACTTTCGCCGTCCGAGGTGAAGCGTTGCAGCAGGGGGCGGAAGTAGAGGTCTTCCAGCGTGCGTCTGTGTCCTAAAAAGGGCGGATTGTGCGATACGACGAGGCGGGCGTGCCGCAAATAGATGTCCGCTTCGACGTGGGTAAATCCGTTGTCGAGGGCGTCCAGCAGCGGCCGCTTGTGCCAGTAGTCGTTGTGTGCGTAAGCGTGGGGAAGGGAGAGTACCTGTGCATATGTTCGGGGACACAAAAATAGAGTCCGGCGATCAGCAGGCCGGCAATTTTTTTAAAACACTGGTACGGACGGGTCGTGGGGGCCAGTTGGTGCATATGGGGTTAGCTTCTGTGAACAGGTTGTCGTTAATTCCCTGGTTGGGAAAGATGCGCGCGGAGATCGTCGGAGAGCCTTATTCGTTCTGTTGGTGAGAGCCTTTCGTTAGGACTATAAGATAATGCAAATTTGCGATTTACCTATGAGAATTTTCGTGGCCGGTTGTTAACCCTCGGTTAAGTAAATTTGGGGCTATTTTTACCAAATGGATACAAATATTTCCGCGGGATCGGGTATTCGCCCGGCGAGGCGGCTATCATTTCAATATCGAGCAGGGCAACAGCTTTATCGCGGGTGGATTTTGGGCGCCCGTGACGGCGGATCTCCGCAGGATCAGGGAGGATATCGTTTTCGACCCTGCTCCGCTGAAAAGGATCCTCAGGAGCAGGGCCTTTGTTTCCCTGTTCGGAGAACTAAAGGGGGAACAGCTGAAGACGGCGCCGAAAGGATTCGATGCCGGCCACGAAGCGATCGATCTTTTACGGCACAAGCAGCTCCTGCTGGTCCGCCCTTTTTCCGACAAGGAGGTACTGGATAAAAGTTTTACAAAGGCCGCGGGTCTCACGTTCAAAGCGATGCGTCCGTTCTTCGACTATATGAGCGAAGTGCTGGCGGGTGACGGCAACGGGACGATCGAATAGTGTTATTTAATGGTGATGCCGGTGGTCGCATGCTGGAAGACGGCCGATTTTTTCTCCTGTTCCTTTACTTTGAGCGAAATGAATCGGGACTGTCTGACGTCATCCAGTACGACGGCGGTCCGGTAGTCTTTTTCTTTGCCGACAGGGCCACGTTGCTGAACTCTACGTCCTGCGCGTGTCGAATATAGGCGCCCCAGGCGGGAAGTTCGGTAAACATCGAGAAGTCGGGGTAGGCTTCGGGGCGTTCGGGCACTTTGTCGAGGGAGTCGAGTCCGCGTTTGGCAAACATCGCATTGCCGCCGCCGGGGTATTGGACGTCGACATTTTCGAACGAGACCCTGGTGATCGGGGCGTCGGGCATTCCGGCGATGACGATGGGGGAGATGTTCCGGGGCATGTCCTCGATGGGACCTTCGTATTCATAACCGGCGTCGGGTTTGCTCGCCGCAATTTCGATATTGACGTTGCGGATGCGGATATTCTCCATCTTTCCTTTTTTCCCTTTTACCCTTTCCCCGATGCGGAGGAAGATAGCGTGGCCCATGTTGATGCCCGTAAGGCCGTCGACTTCCACATTCTCGACGAAGCCGCCGTCGACGGCTTCGAGCGCGATAGCCGAACGATAAGTGTCGAAGGTTTTATTATCGATGATCCGGATATTCCGGAATCCGCCATAGGAGGCCGTACCGAATTTGATGGCGTTGGCGCTGCTGCGGATGGTGTTGTTGCGGATCAGGATATTGTTGCAGAATTTAGCCGCGTCGTGGGACTTGAGGCAGATGCCGTCGTCTGCGGCGTCGATATAAGAGTTCGTAATGGAAGCGCTGTCGCAGTCGACGATGTCGATGCCGTCGTTATTCCAGAAGGCTTTGCTGTCGACCCAGACGCTGTCGAGGCGGAGGTTGACGCACTGGTCATAGGTCTGGACCCAGCTGGCGGCGTTGCGGATTGTGACGCCTTTGATCAGTACGTTACGGCACTCCCTGAAATTGATCAGCATGGCGCGGATATCGGCTTCCGGCCGGTCGTTGCGAAAGAGGTTTTTGATCAGCCCCTTGTGGTAAATATCGGTGACGTTGATCGCGAGCTGTCTTCCCTGTCCGTCGATGACGCCTTTCCCTTCGATGGAGACGTCGTGCTGGTTGTAGGCAAAGATCAGGGCTGTCATCATCAGCTTGTCATAGTCGAACGGATTCAGGGAGCCGACGAGTACGGCGCCTTCTTTGAGGACGATGGTCACGTTGGACTTCAGGTGGATGGAGCCGGTGACATAGCGGCCGACGTCGAATACCAGGCGGCCGCCGCCGTTGCTGTTGACGTAGTCGATGGCGAACTGTATCGAACGGGTATTCAGGGTCAGGCCGTCTGAGCGGATTCCGAAGAGGGAGGCGGGATAGTCTTTGGCTGAGGCCGTGAGTCCTGTCAGTCCGAGAAATAGCACGAGAATATATTTCATCCTGGGTGATTGTCGAATTAATACAATATTACCGGTCCGAGAAGTCCCATCGACTGTATCGGCTGGTCCTGTCTTTTTTCATTGGTCCATTTCTGGGCGATGCCGTTGTCCTTCAGGGTCTTCATATAGTTACCCATGGTGGTGACGACCTTTATCTCCAGCACATTCTGCCCCGACTGCAGCAGGTTGTCGATGCGGTAGACTCTCCGGCCGTACCACTGTATACCAGCGTCATGACCATTTACAGAAAGCCCGGAGACGCCGGCCACTTTTCCGAGGTTGATGTATTTCCACAAAGCTCCGTTCTCGGCAGTGAAGGTGATGCGGTACAATACTGTGCCCGTAAAGGCGCTATAGCCTGGGTTTTCTTTCAGGTCCGTCAGCGTCGGCATGGCGGCGGTTTTGGTCGTGCCGTCGATGTGATGGAATTCGACTTCCCAGGGGCCGTTGAGAGCGAAGGTGGTCACGGCGCCGGCGGGGAGAGGGTCCCACGCGGGGCCTTTTTATTCTTGTCAAAGACCACCAACCGCGAGTCTCCCGTGGCAAGGTCGATGGTTATCGGCTTCGAGCCCTCGCCGACATAGTAACGTTCTCCCGTAGTCGCATCCCAGATCCATGCCTGTTTGCCCGCGCCGAGTTCGTTGGAGGGCAGGATGGTGATGGAATGGCCGCTGGCGAGGTCGGAGTTGGCGATAAAAAGCCATTCCGTGTCGCCGGCCTGGTATCTCACCTGGCTGACATAGCTGGTGGGTTTGTCGATATGAATATAGGGAGCGAGCTGATATTTCTTTTGGATCTCGCGGAACCGCTTGGAGGAAGCTGTTCTCCGGCTTGCGGACGAAGATGAAGCGGTCGGGTATAGCCTTCATTTTGGCGACCCAGTCGTTGACTTCCTTGTCGCGGCGGGGATAGTCGGCGAGTCCCAGTGATTTTACGGGCAGGGTCTCGACGCAGATGACGCGGCCTCCCGCCGAGAGGAACCGGAAGACCTTTTCGGCGGTAGCGGGCTCCATGCGTTCGACGTTTACGAGCATCAGGGTGTGGTAAGAGCGGGGACCATAGACGAGCCGGCCGTTGGTGATCGTGGCATCGAGGATCACGTTGTCGCTGACATAGTCGCAGGCGCTGCCGTTCTGGTGAATGGATTCCCAGACCATGGGCAGCCAGTTGGGATACATGAGGGAGGGGAAGGGCTCGTTCTGCGCCCCGTCGACGCTCCACATATCGTTGACTGGCGGGAGGACGGCGATGTCGGCAAACATAGTGCCCTGCTGAAGCAGCGCGGACAGGCGGGCCTTATAGTCTGTAAAGCGGCGGAAGTATGGCCACCAGTTGTTGCGTTCATTGATGAAAGTGCCATAGCGAATCCACCCCGGGAACGGCGCCTGCAGCGGCGAGTAGTTGTAACCGTGAAAGACGGGATGCGTCACCCCGAGATGGCGCTCTGGTCGCCGGCGGTCTTTAGGATCTCGAGAGTGGCGTTGAATACCATATCGGTGTTGGTCAGCTCTTCGCAGCTGATGTGTTTTCCCTTTCAGGTGCGCGGCCGAGGCGACGTATTTGTTGATCATCGAATAGGCCCTGCCGTAGTGATAGTCGGCCTCGCTGAATTCTTTCCCGATGCCGTATTTGATCCAGGTCTCGCATTCGGGGAGGTCGATGGTGAAGCTGCCTTCGAGTGGGTGGTAGCCCCTGCCGTAGGCCTGCACCCGCGACAGGACCTTGTTCGAGTGGCACCAGTCGTTGAATGATCTGATAAATCGTTCGGCGACCAGTTCGGTCTTTGTCAGGTCGAAATCATACCTCACCCGCTCGATCGTGTCCCTGAGGTCGGGGTCAAGGCCCGTGCCGTAGTCGAAGTCATAGATATTCCCCATCGCGCCCGTCTTGAACATGGTAAATGGCAGGTAGGGTTTAAGATCGTAGCCTCTTCGTTTTTGAATTCCTCTTCCATATCGGGGCACCAGTTCGCGCCTTCCAGCTCCATACTATCCGTAAAGAAAGACCTTACCCGACCGGCCAGCGGACCGATCTGTTTTTGGATCGTGTCGGACATATGGTTGAGGTATTTCTTTACGGCTGCCTCATTGTAGTGGTTGAGGACGGGACCGTTGGCGCCCGGTGCGCCGTTGATGACCTCCATCGAACCTTTCACCTTTACCAGACCGAACAGGACCCATTTGCCTTTGGGGATATGGATTCGGACCGTCTGGTCCTTTATCTCCTTGGTATAGTCCTTTACCTGGCCGATGATGTGCAGGGGATCGGGCGCCAGTTGGACGGATACGATCTCCATGAGGCGGCCGGGGAAGGGCGAGGTGACGGCGGGGTCGGCCTCTTTAAAGAAGTCGAAGAGAGATACCTCGTATTCGTCGGGGCCTTCCAGTTTGTGCGTGGCGATGACGACGGTCTGCGACCGCTCGTCCCCTTCGAGGTATTCGGCGCCGAAGGGCCAGCCCGAGCCGACGATGAGGTCACAGGAGATGTCGAGTGCCGCCGCCTCTTTCAGGGTGAAGTCGAGCAGGTCGATCCACTCGGGGCTTAGCCATGGGATGGCCGGTTTGCCCAGGTCGTCCGTCCGGGGTGGGAACTTGATAGGGTTGATCTCCACTCCGCCGATGCCGGCTTCCTTCATCAGCCGGAGCTCCCGTGCGATCTCTTCCTTTTCGACTTTGTCCCCGTTCCACCACCATCGCACGAATGGACGGTGGATGGATTGGGGATTTCTGAAGATCTCATAGAGCGGAGTGGGCTTGCCGTCGGGCGCCGGCTTGGCCCAGGCCGGCGCCAAATTCATCATCGTGTATCCGGTAGTTAGTATAGAGCTTCGGAGCAAAAAGGTTCTTCTATCCATGGTCTATTTGCGGTAAATGAGTGGGTTTTGGAGTTCGTTGTTCAGCGGGTCGCCTACGGCCGGGGTCTTTACATAAGCGTCGGGCAATACGTTGGGCTGGCCGTTATAAATATTGCCGTCGGGCATATAGGCGCAGGTCATGGCGCGGCGGTGGCCGCTGGTCATATTGGCGCCGGCGCCGTGGATGGTAAGGCCGTTATGGAACGAGCAGCTTGCCGGCCTTCATCGGTGCGGCGACGGAATTGACCTGCAGGTACTGTGGGTAGACGCTGAAGATGCCGTCCATGTTCTTGCCGATTCCGCTGTTGTCAAAGTGGGTCCCCTTAAACGAGCCGGGAATAAAATAGAGACAGCCGTTCTCGGGGGTAGCGTCGTCCAGCGCCACCCAGATGGAAAGTGCGGTCCTGTCGGTAAAGGACCAGAAAGGAGTGTCCAGGTGCCAGGCGGTCGGGTTGGCCCAAGGGCGCTTGAACAGGGCCTGGTCGTGCCAGATGCGGATGCCGCCGGCCCCGGCCAGGGTGGCCGCCATTTCCCCGATGCGGGGGTCGGTCATCAGTCTTTTTACGCCTTCATGGGTTTGCCAGAGGTTGATCAGCTGATCAAAAACCTTCCCGAAATATTCCGTGTCTTCGTTGATCCCGTCGTCTTCGCCTGTTTTTCCTGCCTTCCCGGGCATTTTCTGACCGGCTCTTTCGCGGACGGCCTCCATGACGTTTTTGCGCCAGTCCTCCAGCTCTTCGGGGGAAAGGAAGTCTTCTACGACGAGGAAGCCATTTTGTTGATAGGAATCGATTTGCTCTTTTGTCAGCTGGTAGTTCATTTGTTTTCAGTTAAAATGATTAGTACCCCTGGTTCTGCCCGAGCGCCGGGTTGACCTGTGTTTCCCTGAAAGGTACGGCATAGATCAATCGGTCGTTAGTGACAGTATAGGCAGAGGGTAACAGATAAGAAAAGGTGGCTTTCTGGGTGGCGCCATAGGCGTTCATGGTGGCGACGGCCAGGCCGGTGCGGATAAGGTCGAACCAGCGGTGGTTCTCGAACGCGAGCTCGATCCTCCGCTCGTGGTAGATGATCCTACGCAGGGCGGTCTGGTCCGTTTCGGCGGACGGGGTCAGTCCTGCCCGCTGCCTGACCTGGTTGAGATAAGGCAGGGCTGCGCCGGATTGCCCCTGCTCGTTGAGGGATTCCGCCAGCATCAGCAAAACGTCGGAATAGCGGTACCAGTACCAGTCCTGATCGGTGTTGTTCTGGAGGTTATAGGCCGGATGATAGTATTTCCGGATAAAGTTACGGGATTGTTCGCCTGGTGTGGCAGGGCTCAGGATGCTGGCGACGCTATCGGGCTGGAAGTCGGTGTTGGCGTCCAGATGCCCTTTTACGACGGCGATGCTGGCGTCGAGCCGCTTGTCACCCTGCTCATAGTCGTTGATGATATTCTGTGTGGGGACGTTCCAGCCGCCGTAGTTGGCATTGCTGGTATTGAAGTCTACGCCAAGGATATTGAGCGTGTGGGGTGTCCCGGGGATAAATCGGAAGATGAAGGGGCTGGACTGCCCGTCCGTTCCGGCCTTGTACTGTACCTCGAAGATGGCTTCTTTACTGTTCTCGTTGGCGGTGGTGAATACGTCGGCGTAGTTGGGCAGCAGGGTATAGCCCATCTGGGTGACGGACTGCAGGAGGGGTGTTGCCTTGTCCCATTGCCTGAGGGTGAGATAGACGAGCCCCAGTTCGGTGGAGGCCATGCCTTTGGTGATATGTCCGGACTGGATGCCGCCGGAGGAAAAGGTCGGCGCGGGCAGCAGACCCAGTGCGTCGGTGAAGTCGGCGATGATCTGGCCGTATACGCTGTCCACCGAACTGCGGGGAATGAAAGCGGAGCTATTGTCCTTCGTTGCGTGGAGATAGAGCGGCAGCTTTCCGAAGAGGCGCACCAGCTCGAAATAATAGTGGGCGCGGAGGGCCTTTGTTTCGCCGGTGATGACCTTTTTGATTGAATCGGATATGGAGGCGGCCTGCAGCTGGTCGAGGATCATATTGCAGCGATTGATGCCGTTAAAGCCTGCGATCCAGTTGGAGCCGGGAACGCCGTCGGAAACGTCGTCGAGATAATCCGCGATGTGTTCGGCCGCGACGCTGCCGCGGTCCTTGGGGTTGTACGTGTAATACGTATTGTCGGCCCTCATCTCTTCGATGTAGAAGGCGTTGTTGGCGGCGTCCCGCAGCGGGGTGTAGGCCCCGGTGAGTGCTTCCTGAAAATCACTTACCGTCTTGTAGAAGTTGCCCACGTTGATGGAGCCTTCTGGATATTTGGTCAGAAAATCCTTTTTGCACGAGCTTACGATGAGCGTAAGGGCTGCGAGGAGGATAGTATATTGTTTCATATAAAGTTGTATTAGAAGTTAAAGTTGGCGCCGAACATGACGGTACGGGGGACGGGGTAGGAGCCGTTGTCGGTGCCCGCTGTAGTCTGGCTGTCCTTGTTGTCGTTGACCTCGGGGTTCTGTCCGGGGTATTTGGTGAACATAAAGGCGTTCTGGACGCTGGCGTATACCCGGATACCTTTTATGTAGCGTAGTTGGCGTTGCTGGAACGTATAGCCCAGGGCGATGTTGCGGATGCTCAGGTAGTCGCCGCTGAAGATCCAGTTCGTGTTGGTAAGGCGGTAGAGCTCGGTGGTGCCGGAGAGCGTTCTGGGCACTTTCCCGTTGCCGGGGTCCTGCTCTGAGCGCCAGCGGTACTGCATATCCTTGTTGATGTTGAAGATGCCGTCGAGGTTCTGGAGATTTTGCAGGTTGGTGTTCATCAGCTTGTTGCCGACCTGTCCGCCCGCGATGATATTGAGGTCGAAATTCTTCCAGGTGAAATTATTTGTGATGCCATAGACGAATTTCGGGTTGGGGTTGCCGATAAAAGTCTCGTCGCCGATATCCACCTTGCCGTCCCCGTTGACGTCTTTCATACGCGCCGTTCCGACGGCGGAGGTGGATTCGTGAGGGTATTTGTTGAAGTCGGCCTGGTTCATATACAGACCCTGGAATACATAGCCGTACAGTTCGCCGATATGGCGGCCTACGGCGGTCCTGTTGTAGTCGTTGTACCGGTTCACTCCGCCAATGGGCGTATTGTTTACGAGCTTCAACACTTTGTTGTCGTTGAAGGAAATATTGAAGTCCGTGCTCCAGGTGAAGTTGCCGACCAGGTTCTTACTACTGATCATAAATTCATGTCCCCACATCCGGAAGGTTCCCACGTTGTAGGACATCGACGCAAAGCCGGAGGCATAGGGTAGCTGCAGGGTCGAGAGCATGCCTTCCGTCTGCTTGTTGTAGTAGTCGTAGCTGAAGCTGATCCTGTTGTTCAGGAAATTGGCTTCGAGTCCGACGTCCGTCTGTTTGGACTGCTCCCAGGTGAGGTTGGGGTTGCCGAGGACCGTGACCGACTCGCCGAGGTTGGTGGAGCCGTTGAAGACATAGTTGGTAGGTGTCAGCCGGGAGATCGACGTATAGTTGCCGACGTTGAAATTACCCGCAAGACCATAGCTGCCTTTTATCTTCAGGAAGCTGACGGCATGGAATTTCGGGAAGAAGCCTTCGTCGCTGACAACCCAGCCTGCGGAGACGGAAGGGAAGGTGCCGTATTTTTTATTGGCGCCAAACCGCGAGCTGCCGTCGTTGCGGATCGTACCGGAGAGGTAGTATTTCTTTTTGTAGTCGTAGTTCACTCTCGCGAGCGCCGATGCGACTGTCCAGGAGGCGTTGTTGCTGGAGCCGGTGGTGGAAGTTGCGCCGGAGATCCAGGGTACGGCGTCGTTGGCGAATCCGGTGCCGTTGATCGACCGGAAGTTCTGGTTCCATTTCTGGGTCGTATAGCCGGCAAGGACGTCCAGGTTGTGGTCGCCGAAGGAATGGGCGTAGTCCACCGTATTTTCGTTGAGCCATGAGTACGTGTTGTTCGAGCTGTTCTGGGCCAGGGAGGAGCTGTTCGACCTTGGAGGTGGAGTGCCGAAGGTCCCGAACTGCGTGCCGTAGTAGGCGTTGAAGTCCTGTGTGAAGAGGTCGCCGTTGATGGTCGATTTGGCGTGCAGGCCCTTGATGATCTCCAGGTCCACATAGGCGTTGGCCAGGATGTGGAGCGTATTCATGTCGTTGTCCATCTGCAGCAGCTGCTGGTAGAAGTTAGGCAGCGCGTACATGCCATATGAGCTGGTCTTCAGATTGTAGCTGCCGTCGGCGGCTCTGGGGGAGATGAGTGGCGAGCTGATCTCTGCGCCGCTGAGCACCTGGCGGTTGCCGTTGATCGCGAGTGCGCCGCCGCGGGTGTTGTGGTCGATCTGGTAGGTAGGGGCCAGGTTGAGGCCCATTTTTACCTGGGCTGATGGGGCGGTACTCGTTGTTCGACCGGAAAGCGTAGCGTTTTATTCCGGTGTTGTAGAGTACCCCCTGCTGGCTGAAATAATTAAAGGTCGTGCTGGAAGAGACCTTGTCGTTCCCGGATGAGAGGTTGATCGCATAGTTCTCCATCGGTGCGGTACGGAGTACGGTATTGTACCAATCAGTGCCTTGACCATATTGAGATGGGTTCGCATAGTCGGCAGGGACAGTAGCCGTCCCTGTCAGCGGGTTGACCCAGTTCTCGTATTTTATCCTGTCCTGATAGTATCCCTGCATAAAGGTTGCAAACTCGCGGGCGTTCATCAAATTGGGACGGCCCCGCTGTGGGATGCTCTGCAGGCCGTAGTATGCATTTGCGGTGACGGTGGTCCTGCCGATCTTCGCCTGTTTGGTGGTAATGATGATAACTCCGTTGGCGGCCCGGCTGCCGTAGAGGGAGGTGGCCGCTGCGTCTTTCAATACACTATACGACTCGATCTCGTCGGGGCTGATCAGCATCGCGTCTCCTGTGCCCTGCGTGATGTCGCTGCTGATGGGCTGGCCGTCGACGACGATAAGGGGCTGATTACCCGAGCTCAGCGATGCTGCGCCGCGGATACGGAAGGTCATTCCCTGTCCGGGCATGCCACTGCTGAGTGTGGCCTGGAGGCCGGCCACCTTGCTCTGCAGTTTTTGTCCAAACTCCGTGGCGGCGACGTCCTGCACCGCGGTCGCGTCGACCCTGACGACGGCACCCGTGATATCGCGCTGGCGCTGCCTGCCATAGCTGACGACCACTACCTGGTCGAGGTTTCCGGCCGTCGGAGTAAGGGTGACGTGTATGGTTGTTCGGCCTTCTGTCCTTATTTCCATGGCCCTATAGCCGACGTGCGAGAAGACCAGTGTCGCCGTCGGTGCGGCGCTGATGCTGTAGTGACCTGTCGCGTCTGTGGTGACGGCCTTCGGGGAGCCTTTGATCTGTACCGTGGTGCCCGAGAGGTCGCCGGAGGCGGCGCCCAGGTCCACCACACCGGAAATGGTCTGTGGGGACGATTGTGCGATGGTGAGGCAGTAAATGAATACTGCGCACAGTGAAAGAATGACTCTTTTCATATAACAGTCGTTTTGGTTTAAGCTATTTAGGTAACCGTAACTAGATTCAAATATATACCTGAGTGCATACGTCATCCATGTAAATTTTTTTTGGTTTTTATACTTTTTGATATTTTTCCAAAGGCATTGAACATTTGCCTGCCGTGTGAATACATCTAGCCATGAACAACTTCCATAAGTACCTTGCCATCACCGAGCTGGAGGAAACCTGGGGATTCTATGTCACCACTGTGGGTTATTCCAGGATAGAAGCCAATCAGGACTATCCCCACAACCAGGGACACCCGCTGACCCATTCGTTCTCCTGGAACAAGGGGCGCATTCTCAACGGGTATTATCTTGTTTTTATCTCGAAAGGAAAGGGCGTCTTCGAGTCGGCGCTGAGTTTGTCGGCGGAGGTCGAGGCGGGGACCTGCTTCTTTCTTTTCCAGGGGTATGGCACCGTTATAAACCCGACCCGAAATCGGGGTGGGAGGAATACTGGATCGGTTTCAGGGGCAGCTATCCCGATGAGCTCATGAACAAAGGACTTTTCAGTCCGTCGCAGCCGGTAGTCAGTACGGGGCTGAACGATTCTTTGCTGATACAGATAAAGAGGATCCTGGACGAAGTGCGTTCGGGTTCGCCCGGCTATCATCAGGTGATATCGGGGATCACGCTGCAGATACTTGGGTTGGTACATGCCTTATGCGCACGCACCAGTATGGTGGACGATGAGGACGTGCTGGCCGTTGAGAAGGCCAAATTCTATTTCAGGGAGAATCTCGAGCTGCCGCTAGATATAAAGGAACTGATGCGACAGCTGCCGATGAGCTATTCCAAGTTCAGGAAGCTCTTCAAAGAGGTCACGGGTGAAGCGCCCCACCAGTATCATCTCAACCTGCGGCTGGACAAGGCCCGCGAGCTGCTGAGCACGACGAACCTGAACGTCACCGAAGTCGCGTATAGTCTGGGCTTCGATTCCGTGTTTTATTTTTCGAAGTTGTTCAAGAATAAGAACGGCATTTCGCCTAAGTCCTACCGGGGGAAGACGGAGTAAGCCATCTTTCAGTCAGAAGGTCCTTCATATACTTATTTATTTCGAACTGGTCCGCGACCGGCTGACGGGTGAATGGAATGGTCGGCAGATACAGCGGCGGGCCGAATTCGGCCGTGATGGTCGTGAGGGAGGCGCCGGACTTGCGGCGGTTTTCCACCATGCGGTCCCACCAGGCCGAGGAAATGACCGAGGGCAGGCTTCCACTCGGGGGCGCGGGGGTCGCCGACCTGCGGTCCTTCCTCGAAGCCTACTCGGGCGTGGATATGATGGGTGCGGCGGATCGCTTCTTCCACGGCTTCAGGGAAGTTTTCCAAAAAACTCTCGGTGGTGCAGGTCCAGTGCGAGAGATCCGCAGTAATGGGGAACTGCCGGGCTCTGAAAAAATCCATCGACGGGGCAGGGTGAAACCCGACACGGCCGCGGTGGGTCTCGTGGACGACCAGGCGTCCGGTATCCTGCGAAAAGGTGGTGGCGTCGTCGATCAGGGCCAGGTTCTGCTCAAAAGAAAAATAGTCCTTTCCCGTGTGACAATTGATGAACAAAGGATCGCCTTCTGCGGTGATCTCCAGATAGTGGCGGAAGGAGTCGCGGAACGCCTGCGGACTATCGCCTTTTGCCTGCCATTGGTGAGAAACCCATACCAGGTCCAGTTGCCTGATCGCCCGGTGGAGCCGTTGTCTTTCGGTTTTGTCTTCGGGGACCCAGGTTTCGAGGCCGTCGAAGCCGGCTTCTTTGACCTTTAGCGCAAACTCTTCGATCGGTATATGTTCGTGCCCCCAGACAGGGCAAAGTATTTTTATATCCATAGGTATAAAGATATGCCGGTTACCCTGTATTATGTCCTCTTGTCCCGTTTTGGCTTTTAGTTTTGGGAAATCGGGAGAGTTTTGCATCCAATTCACCTGCCAACGACTATTTTATGAGAGCACTGACTATCCTTGTTGTCCTGCAGTTATTGGGGCTGGCCGTCTTCGCCCAGCACCCGGCAGGAAAGATCAGTGGAAAGGTGGCCGATGCGAATGGCAAAGGGCTGGAGGCCGTTACGGTCTCCTTGTTGAAAGAAAAGGATTCGGTGCCGGTGAGGTCGGTCGGGACCGATGCCGGCGGACAGTTCGTTTTTGACAATGTCTCTCCGGGAAAATATCGCCTTTCTGTTACACATATCGGGTATTTGGCATGGTCTGGTGAGCAAATTGAACTGAACGCGGCCCGGCCATCTCTGTCGGTAGGAGCCGTTCGTCTTCAGCCGTCTGCGGGGGCTTCGCTCGGACAGGTGACGGTGGTCGGCAAGCGGGCTCCGATAGAGAATAAGATCGACAAGACGGTCGTCAACGTGGATGCCTCTCCCACCAATGGCGGGCTTACAGCACTGGAGGTCCTCGGAAAAGTCCCCGGGTGTGACGGTAGACAATGACGGTAAGGTCAGCCTTCGCGGCAAGGCGGGCGTGATCGTGATGATCGACGGCAAGCCCACCTACCTGAGTGCGCAGGACCTGGCCAACTATCTGAAGAATATGCCGGCCAACCAGCTGGACCAGATCGAGATCATGACCCAGCCGCCCGCAAAATATGACGCTGCCGGTAATTCGGGGATCATCAACCTGGTGACGAAGAAGAACAAGAGCAACGGTTTCAACGCGTCTGTCACCCTGAGTGCAATCATCGCCCGGTATTTCAAAAGCCCCAACAGCATCAATTTCAACTGGCGGCAGGGGAAGTTCAATGTCTACGGCAACTATGGGTACGCCTGGTGGGAAGGGTTCAACGACAGCCATGACAACAACAGCCAGCGCGAGAATGCGTCTACGCCTTTCGACAGGTACAGCCAGGCGCATACCTATGGGCGATATTCCGACAGGGAGCACAGCTTCCGGGCCGGGGTCGACTATTTTGCCGACAAGAATACGACGCTGGGTATTTCGGTCAACGGCACGGTCGACAAACAGTGGTTTACCTCGGGTACTACCACCAATTTTTATGACAGCCTGCACAATTTCGTTCAGTACAATATAGCCCAGTCCCTAAACAAGACCCCCGAGACGCATGTGGGCTTCAACGCCAGTCTGGTCCGCAAACTGGATACAAAGGGGAGCGAGCTGTCCGTGGACGCCGACTATATCTTCTATAACACGCAGGGGTCGCTGACCTCGAACAACTATCTTTACAATGCGGACAAGCGTCCGTCCGACGATCCGTATCTGCTGAACGGCCGGCTGCCATCGCTGATCGATATCTATAGTGTCAAGAGCGATTATAAGAAGGTGCTGAGCGCCAATTCGACGTTTGAGGCGGGTGTCAAGTCCAGCTACGTGAAGACCGACAACAACGCCGTCTATTCCCTCTATGACAACGGGCTGAAGAACTGGGTGCCGGATACGGCCATCAGCAACCATTTCATCTATAAGGAGAATATTAACGCTGCCTACGTCAACCTGCGGCAGACCATTAAGAAATTTTCAATGCAGCTGGGGCTCAGGGCGGAGCAGACCAATACCCAGGGTGACCAGAGCGTGAAGGATATGCGTTTCAAACGAGACTATATCCAGCTGTTCCCGACGACCTATTTTACCTATAAGACCAATGACAACAATACGTTCGGGGTGTCATTCGGCAGGAGGATAGAGCGGCCGTCCTACCAAAGTCTGAACCCTTTCCGGTTTCAGCTGGACCGGTATAACTACGAAGAGGGAAACCCCAATCTCCAGCCGCAGTTCAGCAATAATATCGAGCTCAGCTATAACTACAAGGGGCAGTTGAACGTATCTGCCAACTATACCAGGACCACCGATATCATGAATGAGGCGCAGTATACTTTCAAGGCGCAGGGGGATTCCAACTATACGACAGTCGGGACTACGCGTAATTTCGCCGCCGAGCGGCAGGTAGGTTTCTCCGTCAACTACAGCCGGCAGCTGACCCAGGCCTGGAATCTAAATGTCTTTTTCAACGTCTACAATCATCGCTATACCGGGGCGCTCGACAGCACGGCTATCGATGTCAGCTATACCTCTTTCAATGCTAATTTCAACAGCCAGTACAAATTTAAAAAGGGCTGGACGGCGGAGATCAGCGGCTGGTATTCAGCGCAGGACTATGTCAACGGAATACAGCTGGCCGATGGGAGGGGATGTTCTCGCTTGGCGGAGCCAAGCAGGTCCTGGACGGAAAGGGATCGATCAAGGTGAATCTCCGGGACCCTTTTTATCTGATGAGCTGGAGCGCGCATACCACACTGGACAAAGGCGTGCTCAATTCGCACTCTATCTGGGATAACAGAAGGATCATAATGACCTTCGTTTATCGTTTTGGCCGGACTACGGGGGCTCAGCAGCAGCGAAGGTCCGGCGGCGCCGGTGACGAGCAGAGTCGCGTGGGGGGTGGGGGGCAACAGTAGTTGCCTGTCCGGTGCCGGCCGCAATTACTATTCCCCGTGAGTGAGGTGGATGATCCGATAAGGCGTCTCCTTACTCAGGTCGGGATAGATCCTACCATTTCCTTTCTTATCAATTAATTCAATGTAGTACTGCAGGTCGTAGGCCGGGTCGATCGCATCGGCGGGTATCGTGGCGGAGTATTCGCCTGGCGTGTGACCGGCGGTCATCTCGACGGTTTTGTATTCCATCTGCTGATTGACGGCGCGATAGCAGCAGCGAAGCATCTGTAAGCCTGCGGTGGCCGAGGCGTGTAGTCGGATAGTGACGGGCCGACCCGCGGCCGAACGATCGGGAGTGGCTATCCGTAGTTGGAATAGTTCGTCGAATGTTTTGGTTGGTTGACGTGGCCAGACCGGGGCGTGTGCCGTCATGGGGATCGTGTCGGCATTATGCCGCTGATCGCGGAGACGGGTCAGGCCTTTCTCGAGTGTAGCCAATTCGTCTTTCCAGTGTCCGCAGAGGTCGGCGACCCGGACTCCCATTTGGATATCGTCGGCATAAAAGTCTCCGGCGGCGGTGACGATGCCGCGCCAGGCTGCGATTGCGTTTGATTCGTGTGCTATGGCGGAATCGAGGGCCGCCGGGTCGTGGGTGTGCTCGTATATCCGGTACCAAACGGCGGCGGGTATGCGCCGGGCGTGGTAGAGCGCCAGGCCGGCGAGGATGCGGAGGTCGGTGATCGTGGAAGCGAGCTCTTTGTTGGCGGCGTTTTGGTGTACGTGTTGTACGTTGGCGAGGACGCCGGCGGCCGTCTTTTCGAACCACTGGCTGTTGGCCGACGGAAGGATCTTTGCTGTAGTCCCGCCGGCAATCAGGAGTTGCGCTTCTTCGTCGAAGTTTGCAAACTGGCAGAGGTCGCTGCCTTCGGCTTTGGCATATGCCGGAAGTTCGCCGAAGGATTGCTTTTCCGCCCAGCCCCGTGTCGTGGGGAAGCGGCTATACGGATAACAGGACGCGATGATGCGGGGCAGGATATTGCTTGCGCGGTGCAGGGCGGCTTCGATCAGGGGGCCGTTGGCAGCGCCAAAACGGGATTCGAATTCCTTATCCCAGGCCTTGGTAGCAGTGTGGGGGTTGTATGCAATCCGCCCGAATACCTGGTAGAAATACCAGTAGCGTTCGAATTCGTATTGGTAATAGCGGTGCTGCGGCTGCAGGAGGTCGAAGGGCCTGGCGTCGTGGGGCTGGGCTTCCATTTTTGTCGCCAGTGGCTCGTTGACGTCGAGTCCGTCCCCGTCATACAGATGGGCGCTGCCGACGATCCGGCGGGCATATTCGGGGTCGCCCCAGAGAAGGATCCGGCTTGTCCCGCCTGTCCAGAGGCGCCACATCAGGTTGTACTGTTTCGGATAGCGCAGGAGGTCGCCATAGCTGTGGCGGATATAACTGTTCTCGGGATTGATCCGGGTCGGGTGGTAGGGGAGGCCCATTTGTTCCATCCAGAACTTTGTGTCGATCCTGAATCTTATTCCCGACCGGATGGCGCTCTCTATTACGGTCCGGGGCAGTTCTTTTGCGCGCATGTCGATCTGCAGGTCCGGCTTTGTCTTTTTTATCATGGCGAAGACGTCGGCCCAGAAGGCTTCTTCTTCGTCTTTTTCAGACCGGACTCACCGTGCATGCGAAACTGGATGGCGTCTACGGGTACCTTTTGGATGAACTTTGTCAGCGCAGCCTTTGTATAGGCGTTGAGGTTATCCGCGGTGACACCCCAGACCAGGCCGGGGCTGGGGTGGTCGGGTGCTTTTTCGTTGCCGGGTATGCCTCCACCCTGTACGCCGCCGCGATAGATATGATCCCAGATGCCGGCGGTTATTCGGATGCCGCGGGTGTGCGCCATTTCGATCAGGCGGTTGAAAGCCGCAAGGTTGTGTTGCTGCTGCGCGGTGCTCAGTCCCTCCATCCGGATATCCGCATAGCCATCTACATTGAAGAAATACGGATAGCAGGGGGCGAGGAACCCTCCATTCTCGTAGCCGAAGATGACGACCAGCGAATTAAAACGGTCTTCGGCCATCATGTCGAGGTAGCTGGTCCAGTATTTTTCGTCGTCGATCCTGCTCTCCCAGTATGCCCGGTTCATGGTGTAGACAGAGACCGCCCGGTCGCGGATTTCGGGTGATTCGGTAACGTCCTTTATGGCTTTTAGCCCTGATCCCAGACGCAGCTCGACGGGCGACCTCCAGCAGCGCATACATAATACCTGTATCGTCGGCGCCACCAACGATCAGAGCGTTCCCTTTATGGCGGATGGACAGGGACTCCGGTTTGCCCGAAGTGCGGACAATGGTAATCGGGTATTGGGAAATATGTCTGGCCGTAAGCTCGGCAGTCAGCCTGTCCAGGCCGTACTGCGCCGGGGCGCCCAGGATGGTGCCGTCCGCGATATTGACCTGTTGAGCCCTGATAAAAGTGGAAATGCTTAGGAAAAGAAGCAAAGACCTGATGCGCATAGACAATTATTTTTCGCGGACATAGCGTTCGATGATCTCACGGTCGACACCCGTCCCCTCTACTTTCTCCTGTCCCCGTTGTGTCAGCGTGTCGTTGCTGATGGAGACGGTGAACTGAAAGGTCTTGGCCTCCCAGTTGCGGTCGCCGTAAAAGTCGAGGTGCTCGGTATATTGGTCGCCATTCAGGGTGTAGGCGCCGCCGCCGGCGTCGAAATGATTGGACGAGTCTTTGGGGCTGTTGAGGTCGTGTTTGAGAAAGGCGAAATGGTCCTCGTTGATGATCTTGATGAACTTGCTGTCCTTCGTGTAGTCGGTGACGGTACTGACGCCCTTCGTAATGGTCGTTCCGGAGACGAGGCGCCAGGTGCCGCGTAGCTGGATGTTGGAAGGAGCCTGGGTCGTGCAGGATAACAGGATGCTCAGCGAGCCGGCTAGCAGAAGAAATGTGTATTTCATTGTTAAAGTGATTTAAATGTGTTGAGACCCGGCTTCAGCGGGTATTCTTTTTGTTTCCAGATCAGGCGGCCGCCGGTGCCGGGAGGCAGTTCGAGCCTGATGTCCCATTTGCCGTTGTTCTGCTGATAAGAGGCGGATAGCGTTCCGTTCGGGTGGGGTATGCTGCCGGAGGCGTTTTTCAGGCTGCCCAGGTGGGGTTCCACTCTGACGCGCGTAAAACCCGGCGCCTCGCTGTCCAGTCCAAGGATGGTCCTGAAGAATTCGATGTTTGGGCTTGCACCCCAGGCGTGGCAGTCCGAGCGGGAATCGGCGACGTCGGACATCTCTGCCCAGGTGGTCAGCCCCAGTGCGATATTCTCCCTCCATTTATCCAGCCACTGCAGATAGTCGTTGCCGTATCCGGCGCGGGTCAGCGCCAAATGCAAATAGTATCTGAAGTAAATAGACGCCTGGGCCAGGCCGGTATCGGTCAGCAGTCTTTTTGCGATGCCTTTGGCTTCCTGATCGTCGGCGGCTCCGGTGAGGATGGCCAGGGTATTGGCGTGTTGCGAGAACAGGTCTTTTTCCGGCCGGTCAGCGAACAGACGGCGGTTGCTGTCCCAGTATTTTGCGCGGATGGTTGTCTTCAGGCGGCTGGCGTAGCTGCGGTAGAGGCCGGAGTATTCCTTTATGCCGCTGCGGCTTTCCATTTCCGCTGCCAGCTGGTAGCCCCATAGCAACTGGAGGTCTAGTACCGAGGAGCTGCCGTCCGCGCCGACCGGCGCCATCCCCGTGTTCCAGCCCGGGCTGTTCACCCAGTCGGTAAAGGTCCAGTAAGGGAGGCCATGCAGGGAGCCGTCCGGCTGCTGAAAGCCGTGGAAAAAACTCAGCACCTGTCTGGTCCCCGGGAGTTTGCCGGTTGCAAAGGCCGTATCCCTTCCATAGCGCCAGTAGTCGTGCAGCATGCCGATCCACCACAACGAAAAAGGCGGGATCAGCTGAGGCATCTGAGTAGGATAGCGGCTGAGCGTAACGCCTTCCGGGCGTCTTGACAGGTCTATCTGTTCGATCGCATTTTTGACCAGCCGGTCGTCCCCGCTGTTGTACAGCGACACGAGGGCCTGGATGCGGGTATCGCCTACGTACTGCAGCTGTTCGTAGTAGGGGCAGTCCATATAGGTCTCTATTGCACAAAGACGCGCGGTATGCCAGCCGATGACCAGTATGCTGTCGAAGCTGCGGGCTGGCGGCGTGGAATCGGGCCTTTTGTTCGAAGGGGTAGCCGACGAAGGTCCCGTAAATATCATTCAGTACCAGGGGCTGGTCGCCGGTGATGATCCTTAGCTGTATATAGCGCCAGGTCCGCCAGGTCAGCGTTGTAAACAGCTGCCCGTCGCTGCCATCGGAGAGGATGCTGTCCCTTCTGCCGATGATGGACTTGCCGTCTATATCCGAGCGGTTGCCTTTTCCATGAGACGGAGAATACAGAGCCTCCGCATAGGTCAGGGAGAGCCTGGCGTTTTTTCCACCGCTGAAGACCAGAGTCGGGTAGGCGTTGGTGAGAGAAGACTGATCGAACAGGATTGTCGCCTGGCTGTTTGGCGGGACAGTGACTGGGGTAGGATGGCCGGGCCAGTCGGGGGTGACTGTTACGCCTTCGGACTTGCGGATGGTTGTTATCCGTTGTTTCGCGAGCTGCATCGGGGGAAGGGTGGATGGGGTGAGCATCCACGCCGTGGTGGATGCAAAAGAGGTGGGGATGTTTCGTGGGACGCCTTCGGCTATCACCGGGGCGTGCTTCCAGCCGGTCGCCGGATAGTCGCCGGTTGTCCAGCCGGTAAGTCTTTTGTTCATGTCCGTCAGTTGTCCCGGTCCCGCGACATAGTAGCCGGGCACCCGGACTTTCAGCGGTGAATAAGAGCTATCCATTACCGTTAGCCAGCCGGTGTCCGTATTCAGTGCCCGGCCTTCCGGGCTGGCGGCCTGGAGAATGAATCCGGTGCGGAAGGAGATCTGGGCTTCCGTCCTTTCCGGCCCTTCGTTCCATACCTGCGCGGCGACGCAGTTGGTTCCTTTGTGCAGGAAGGGGCCAGGTCCACCTTGGCATAGTTCCAGTGTTGGACGTCCCCGCGTGCGGGCCCGATAGAGACAAGGCTGTCGTTGACGTACAGTTTATAGCGGTTGTCGGCTGAGACGCAGACGGGAAGGGAGGATGGCGAGGTAGACAGGTCGATCAGCCTGCGGAAAAGGTATACGCCGTATCCCTCGTGGGAAGAGCCGGGCGTGGTGATCCATGAAGCCTTCCATTCTTTGGTGAGAAGGTCCTGTGCGGCGGACTGAAGAAAGGACAAGGCAAGCAGGAGGACGAGTCGACTTTTAAGCACGTTGGACTGTTTGTCTATAAAGATGCAAATTTCGCGTTATCTTTACCGGCATGAAACGGTTTTTATTTTTTGCGTCGCTGCTTGCATCAGGCGCGGTCCATGCCCAGGTGATCTTCCCGAAGATCGATTCCACGATGAAAATAGGCAAGGTTGGCTACAGGGTCGACTGCCGCAACAAGAGCTATACGGCCAATCCTTTGTCGATCAAGCCTGTAGGATTTGAGAGCGGGGCAAGGGACATTAGCTTTACACTAAAGGGCCGGGTATCCGGCGCCCAGATCGACGACCTCAACCGGGACGGTAACCCCGACCTTGTATTGTTCATTTATGCCGATAGCAATGCTAGCTCGGGGACGGTCTATGCCTTCCTGTCCGAGGGGAATAAGGAGATCATGCCCTGTGTGCTGCCGGACGTTTCCATGAACCCAAAGATAAGAACGGGCTACAAGGGGCACGACCAGTTTTCGATGATGGAAGGGACGCTGGTCCAGCGTTTTCCCGTCTATAATGCCGCGGATTCGGCGGACAAGCCGACCGGCGGCAACCGCACCGTTCTGTATCAGGTAGCCAAAGGAGAGGGTGGCGGATATAAATTCAATATGATCAAATCCTACGACGCGAAATAAACCCTGTCGGGGCTGTTACAGGGTGATATCGATATCATATTTTTCAAGTAGGCCCGGGAGACCCGAGAGGGAAAACCGGGCTTTTTTAATTTTGTTGAATGATAGGTCGATGGAATAGTTGAAGGCCGAGCGGAAGTCCGCCTTTTCAAGGATCGAGTTCTCGAATTTGGCGTTGAGCAGGTCGCAGGCTTCAAATACGGACTGGGTCAGGTCGGCGTCGGTAAAGTCTACTTCCCGCAGTTGGGTCCGCCGAAAATTCGTCTTTTTTATTTTCCTTTTGAAGAACGAGCTGTGGTCGAGCACGCAGCCTTCGAAAGCTGACGGAAAGTCCAAATTCGTTGCAGTCTTCGAAGTGCAGACCAAGCATTTTGCAGTCCTTGAACTGAATATCGCGGAAAGTCGTTTTTTGCAGTTGGGCGAGGCTAAGGTTGCAGTTGGAAAATATACAGTCGATAAATACGATTCCCGAAAGGTCGGTCTCCTGGAAATTGCGGCTGGAAAATTCCTGTTCTTCGTATTCTTTCCTGTTGAGTTGTTCCATGCCTGAAAATAAGTAAAAAACATTGCCCGCGATGTCCAATTTCCGGCCGGCCGGTGATTATAGGTAAAAAGGGTATGAAAGAATTTGTGTTGTTATTCCGGCAGCCGGATCACGACTATAGTATGGCTTCGCCGACGGAGATGCAGACGCTGGTGAGGAAATGGCAGGACTGGATGGGTGGTATCGCCGCGCAGGGAAGGCTGGCCAGCAACGGGCCGCGGCTTTCGCCGGAGGGGATGGTGCTGAGGGCAGGCGCCGGCGTTTCGGACGGCGCTTTTTCGGAGACCGGCGTGACGCTGGGGAGTTATATCGTCGTAAGGGCCGGGAGCCTGGAAGAGGCGGCGGTTGTAGCGCAGGGCTGTCCGGTTCTGGATCTGGGAGGCAGCGTCGAGGTGCGGCCCGTTATTTAGCGGTCTGCAATAGTTGGCGGAAGAAAGGCACCAGTTCATCGGCGAGGAGGCCGTGGTCCTCTACGCTGGGATGGCCGCCGCATCCCCTTACGGTCATGGGTCCGAAGAAATGGAGGGCGATGGGTTTGTCGGAGGGATAGAGCGCATCGACGCGCGCCTTCACCGCGACGATACAGTTGCGGAGCAGGATACCATCTTTGCCGCCTACTGTCGGACTGTTCAGGATAGCTATGCGTGCAGCAGGGTAGTGCGACTTCACGGTCTGAATAAATTTTGTAAATGCGCTCACAAAAGCGGCGCTGTCGAAGGGTTGACGGGGAGTGTGGCCGTCCCCGTGGCTGAGGTCGTTGGTGCCGAGTGCGATGCTCACAACGCTGGGTTGCCAGGCGGTAAAATCCCAGGGCCGCCGGCTGTTGTCGCGAAGGTCGGCGTTGCCATAGACTTCGGGCATCGTAGGCGAATTGCTGTTCCAGTTGCGATAGACGCCGATGCCGCTGACGCTGCTGAGGACGTAGTTGGCCCTGAGGGCCCTGGCGACGCGCGGGCCATAGGCATCGTAGGAGTTGCTATGGTCAAAATAGCCGCCGAGCGTGCAGGGATATTCGGCGGTGTCGGCCGCTGCGCCGCAGGTAATGCTGTTGCCGATAAATTCTATCCCCGGAGCATTGGGGCGGGCGAGGGGTTGTAGTCCTTTGCCCGTGATCTTTTGAATAACCAGTGCTCCGGCTCCGCTTTCGGTGGTTCTGTAGATCCAGACCGTGTGTGGCCCTGGGGTACCTAGTTTGAGAAGGGTGGGCGCGTGGGCGGAGTCCTTTATAACTATCTTGCCTTTGTAGCGACCGTCGACCTCGTACTGCAGGTAATCGTGGTCGTTGCGGGTGAAGGCAAAGAGGTTGCATTCGGCGCCGGTCGCACGGAAGCCGAAATGGGCGGCCGGTCCTGCCAGTTCCAGCTGGCTGCCGGAGCGCCAGTAGCGACCATAGGGATGGAGGGCAGACGCTGGCAGCTTGTCTTGTGATATGGCTGTGCAAAATGATAAAGTCAACACGCCGATAAAGAGGCTGCGAAATATCATGGTAAAGTATTTATGATCTATTGTTTGAGAAAGTTCAGCGGGGGGCCGACTATTTCAACCCCATGGGTCCTGCTGAATTCCTTGCGTTGTTCGTCGGTCATTTTATCCGTAACACCCTGGCTTCTGGACTGCCAGGCGGATAAAGTTATTGCGGTTCATAGATGAAAGTTGGTGCGGGATGAAGATAACTAAAAAGGGCCGTCCCGCGGTGGGATCGGCCCTTGTTCTTTCCTCATGTGCAAACTGGAACTATCAGGATATTTAGAACCCTGGATTATTGGGAAGGAGGTTGGGATTGACGTCCGTCTCCTGTTTCGGTACCGGGAAGAGTAGCTGGTTGGCGGTAAAGGTCGCGTTCCAGACGGTCTTATGACCGACAAAATCGTCCCAGTTGGCGGTGACGTCGTTGTGTACCTTGCGCGTGCGGATCATGTCGAACCACATCTTGTTCTCGAAGCAGAGTTCGAAATAGCGCTCCAGCCATACTTCGTGCTCGAAGTCGGACTGGGATAGGGCGCCGATGGGGGCGAGGTTAGCCCTGGCGCGGATCGCGTTGACATAATTCGTCGCGTTGGTATTGGGGGCTCCTTCGGCACGGTTGGAGGCCTCGGCGTACATCAGGTAGACGTCGGCCAGCCGATAGATCGTGTAGTTGAGGTCGGATTTGGCGGTGCTGCGAACGGCCGTCGAATCGAACCATTTGTAGATGTAGTGGTGTGCGAAGACGACGGGTGCGTTGTTCTTGATGCTGGGATAGGTCGTATAAAAGAACTGCTTTTCCTGTGCCCGTTTGTCTCCCGCGGGGAAGGAGGCGATGAATTGGTCCGTCGGGAAGACGGAGCCGTATTCGTCGGAGTATTTCGAGATGCCGGAGTAGTTGGGGATGGTCAGCGCCGTCAGCGGGTTATTGCCGTTGGCCGCGGCCGAGAACTGGGCCTGCAGGATGAACTCTCCCTGTTCTTGTTCGCGGGCTTGATCATGTCCGTGTAGTTGGGGAACAGGGAGTATCCGCCGTTGTCGATGACCGCCTTCGAATGCTTGGCGGACTCGGCGTAGAACGAACTGCCGCCGTTGATGGCCGCGCCCGCGTAGGTCAGGTATACGTCTGCCGGGATCGCCTCGATCGCGCCTTTCGACACGTAGCCCGTGTTGTCCTGCCAGGGAGGCTTGCGGCTTCGGCAGCGAGCAGGTCCGGTATGATGACGCTGTCGTAGATGGCCTTGGCCGGGGTGCGTGGTATCTTGAGGTTGAGGTCTTTGGGAATGGCCGTGACTTTTGGAACGGCGCCGTACAGGCGAACGAGATAGAAATAATAGAGGGCGCGCAGGGCGTGGGCCTGGGCGAGCATATTATTTTTTGTCGAATCGGTCACGATGCCCGACGGCATGCCGCCCAGGCTTTCGAGGGCGTTGTTGCAGGTGCCGATGCCGAGGTACAGGTACTGCCACCAGGTGTCGAAATAGAACGAGGTGTTGTTGTAGGCGAGCGTCTGATAGTTGACGAACCCGGTCTGTCCGAGGTCACTATTCGACTTGCCGGTCATGAATTCCATCAGGTTCCAGGTATTGCCACCGTAGGAAGCGGGCTGGCCCTGTAACAGCGTGGGCAGGTTGGCGTAGCAGGAATTCACCAGGGCCTGGGCCTCCTTGGAGGTAGTGATCTTGAATCCGGGGGACAGGAAGCTGGTCGACGGCGGCTGGAGGAATTTCTTGCAGGAACCGAGCGTCAGCGTTAGAAGTGCAATGCTGAGAAATTTATATTTAAAGCGTTTCATCAGTGTGTCTTTTAAGAGTTAGAGTTAGAATCCTACAGACAGGCCGAGGTTATAGGTTCTCGGGCGGGGGTAGGAGAAGAAGTCCAGGTTCTGCGAGAACCCTGCATTCTGACCGAGGGTGGAATTGAACGTATCCACTTCGGGGTCGTAGCCGGTGTACTTGGTATGCAGGAACCAGTTCTGCACGCTGGCAGAGATGCGGATCTTCGTCAGCTTCCATTTGTTGACCAGGGTCTCGGGAACCGTATAGCCGAGGGTTAGGTTTTGACCGCGGATAAAGGAGCCGTCCTCTACCCACCAGGTGTCGAAATGGGAGTCCTGGGCGAATTTGTAGTTACGAACCTGGGAGATCATCGTATTCTGGTGGTTGGGGGTCCATCCGTCCAGTACGGTAGCCAGGCTGTTGGCGATGGTCTGGCGGTCTTCGGTAGAGTGCTTGAAGGTTGCTGCCGTATTGACGCCCTGTACAAAGCGAATATCGAACGAGAAGTCCCAGTGCTTATAGTTCATCGTGGTGCTAAAGGTTCCGGTCCATTTCGGATAGGCGCGACCGATGATGCCGAGGGCAAGGTTGTTGTCCTTGTCGTAGATGTATTTGCGGTCGCCGACGTGGAGGCCGTGGCTGGCGGCCAGTGCGCCCTCGGTGCTGCCATAGGTACCGATGCGGGTTGCTCCGTAGAAGGAACCGATGGGCTGGCCTACGCGGAGGACGTTGGTCTGACCGAGGAAGTTGGGGCCGTGGAAGATGTCGGCGTTGCCGTCGTTCAGCTTGATGATCCGGTTGCGGTTGGTGGCGAAGATGAAATTGGTCGTAAGTGTAAAGTCATGCGTCTTGACGTCGACCGTCTGAAGGTTTACTTCGAGGCCGGTATTACGCACGGAGCCGACGTTCTGGTAAACGTTGTTTTGGTTTAGCCCTGCCGACCAGGGGATGGGTGCCTGTAACAGGAGGTCCTTCGTAGTCCGGCGATAGAAGTCGACGTTCAGGTTGACCCGGTCGTGGAACAGGCCCATTTCGACACCGAGGTCAAGTTGCTGGCTCTTCTCCCATTTCAGATTCGGGTTGCCGATATAATAGGGGAGGAGTGTCGACTGGAGCGCGCCGTTGAGGGCTGTAGTGTTGGGCTGGATCTGGCCTTTTTGCTTGTCCTGGGCGATCTCCTGGTTGCCCGAGAAGCCATAGCTGCCGCGGACCTTGAGATAGTTGATCGTGTTACTGTGTTTCAGGAAATCTTCTTCGGATATACGCCATGCCGCGCCGACTGACGGGAAGTAAGCATACAGGTTGTTGATCCCGAATTTGGAGGTTCCGTCGGCGCGTAAGGTACCGGTGAACATATACTTTTCGTCGATATTATATGTTACGCGGGTATAGTAAGAGTTCATCGACCAGATAGTGACATTGGACTGGGTATTGGACCGGACAGAGCCGGCTGCCTGGTACTGCCACTGGAAAAAGTCGTCGATGAAGTTCTGAGACTCCTGATCTGCCCATTCCTGCCGGTATTTGACCCATGATGCACCCAACAGGGCGGTCAGGCGCTGGCGGTCGTTGATCCTTTTGTTCCAGGTCAGGTAGTTTTCCGTTTGCCAGTAGTAGTTGTAATAAGTGTTGATATGAGCTTCACCGCCCTGGTCCTGGGAAAGGTGCGGAAGGTCATTGCCGGAGTAGAAATTGTTCTTCTGCGCTCCTACATTGAAGCCCATGTCAGACTTGAAGTCGAGGTCTTTGGTGATATGGATGGTGGCGTAGACGTCTCCCAGCGCCTGCAGGGTATTGTTGAGGTTGTAGCGCGACTGAGAGATGTGGACCGGGTTGGGGCCGCCCTCGAGGCCGGCGATATCGTTGTTGCCGGCCCAGCTGCCATCGGGATATTTTACCGGAACAATGGGCACTTCTTCGGTCACCATGCGGGGGACGTTGAGGGAGCCATTGGCGTCGGAGACGAGGCGCTGCTGGCTTTTGATCAGTGAGATATTGCCGCCGATCTTCAGCCAGTCGTTGACGTCATTGTCGAGAGTCAGCTTGACGTTATAGCGGTTGAACCAGCTGTTGACCATGATACCCTGCTGGTCGAGGTAACCGAAGGATGCGCTGAACAGGGATTTGTCGCTGCCCCCTGGATATTGATGAAATGGTCGTGCGAGAAGGCCGGTTTGTAGGTCTCTTTCTCCCAGTTGGTATTGTAGAGCGGTTTGTCGTTTGCGTCGAACAATTTGGGCAGGCTGAGATGATTCATCTGCACTGGGGGCGTCTGCACCTGACCCAGCGGATCGTATTGCTGGCCGTTGGCATAAGACGCGTTGTAGATGTGAACGAACTGGTCAGAGTTGAGCGCTTTCAGGTGCCGGGTCAGCACGGACTCGTTGCCGTTGCCGTCATAGGTGACCTTCGAGATGCCATGGCGTCCTCTTTTGGTGGTTACGATGATGACACCATTTGCCGCGCGTGACCCGTAAATGGCCGTCGAGGAGGCGTCCTTGAGTACATCGAGCGATGCGATCTCGTGGGGGTTCAGCGTATTGATGTCTACGCCAACCACGCCATCTACCACATAAAGGGGGTCGAGACTGGAGTTAATAGATCCGATACCACGTACACGGACCTTGGCGCCCTGGCCCGGAGCGTTGCTGTTGATGCTGACGTCAACACCCGCAATCTTGCCCTGCAGGGCCTGGGTAACGTTGGGGACGGGTCTGTCCACTATCTGATCGGCTTTGAGGCTGGCGATGGAGCCGGTGAGGTCAGATTTTTTTGCAGTACCATATCCGATGACCACGACGTCGTTGAGGCCCGTGACGGTCTCTTTAAGCTTGACCGATAAAGAGGCCTGGCTGCCGATCTTTATGCTCTGCATTTCATAGCCAACATATGAGAATTCCAGTGTGGTGCCCTCGTCGGGAACCGTCAGCTGAAAATGGCCCTGGGCGTCGGTGGTAGTGCCTACCGAGCTGCCCCTGACTGTGACTGAGACCCCCGAGAGGCCTTCGCCTTTATCATTGGTGACTGTGCCGCTGATGGTGCGGGCTTTGATCTCCTCGCGGGCGGCGGCTATGGGCGACAGTTCCCTGTATATGCTGGGAATGCCCTCGCTGCGGTCGCGGACGGTGGAGATGACGATGGTATTGCCCACCAGTTCGTAGCGGAGGCGGGTGTTGAGCAGCAGGGCTTCCAGGATGCTGTGGACCGACCTGCGGCCACTGCCGAGGGTAAGATTGTGGATTCTCTTGATTTCCCGTTTGTTATAAGCAAACATGAAGGGCGTCATCTGCTGGATCTTTTCCAGAGCGGACATCAGGGGTTCGTCCTTCAGCTCCAGCGAAATATAGACCTTATTCAGGTCTTGCCCGCTGGCGTCGCGGGCGCTGAGTAGCTGGACGCTGCTGAAAAAGCACAGGAGGAGTACAAAGCTGATTCGCATAAAATACAGCAATCGTTTTTGGTTTGGTTAAGCAGTTCCTGGCGCCCTGGTTCCAGGCAGGGGCGCTCAAACGCTGACAATAAAGAAAATGTCATAGTTTTGATTGTTTTAAATGATGATGACTTGTTTAAAGCAGGATACCTCACCTTTCAGGAAAAAGGTATCCTTTTAAGGCCTGCTTCGGGTTCCAGCCGGAGCGGGTCTTTTTTATATAGGGTTCTACTATATACCTAATTACCGGGGCTACTTACATCCCTCTCCACTTGATCATGATCTGTCCATGATCGATGGCATAGTCCATGTTGTTGATCTTCGATAAGACCTTGATGATGGCTTCCAGTGATTGTCCTTCAGTAAAGGAAGCGGTCACAGGGCAATTTTCTGCGGCGGGGTTGGTAAAGACGATGGTGGCATGAAATCGGGCCGAGAGCTCGTCCATCGCCTCTTTCATAGTTACGTCATTAAAAATAAGGTAGGGTTTCTTCCAGGTAAGTACTTCGCCGGCGTCGACCGGGATCTTTTTCAGCCGGGTGTGCAGCGAGTCGAGGCTCAGCTGTTCGTTACGGCGGAGGATACTGTATTCACCCGCGTCGTTCTCGACCTTTACTTTTCCTTTCGTCACGGTGATGACGATGTTCCGGTCGGAGAGGGCGTTGATGTTGAAGGCAGTACCCAGCACCGTGGTACGGACCGTGCCGGTGTGGACGATAAAGGGACGGGGGTCGTGATGGATCGCGAAATAGGCCTCGCCGTGAAGGGTCACTTCACGGGCATTCGAACTGAGTCCTTTCTCATAGTCCAGACGGGCGTCCTGATTGAGTAAAACGGTACTTCCGTCCGGCAGGGTGATACAGCGGTTTATAGGTGGTTTAACGGCCAGTGCCGGCGGCGGTGCCGGAGGTGCTGGGGTGGAATTGCGCGAATAAAGGGCCGGGAAGCCGAGGATGGTGATACCGAGCAGGGATGCAGCCCAGCCGGTGTAGAGGAGGATGCGGCGGCGGGAGAAAGACTGGACGGGGGTAGGATCATCGCTGGCAGAGGGAGGCGTTTCGGGCTCACGCCGGCTAACGATGTGCCGGAGCATAGCGTCGGCCGTCTGCTTGTCCTGAAGATAAATGGGGAAATCTTCCTTCCAGGTCTCGTCGATGAGGTTACGCAGGGTTGCGTCGTGTTCCGAGCGGAGCAGCATTTCAAACAGTTCGTTCTGCTCCATGGGGGTACTTTCTTTATTAAAGTACCTCCTGAACAGATAGGCCAATCGTTGTGATGCTTCCATGGTTGTAGCTTGGTTGAGTCTGGTATTTTTCAGAAGGCAAACACAGGCTCATAATTAAAGACTGAATTAACGAATGATAGGAGTAGCCAAAAAAAAATATTTTTAAGATTTCTTTAAGAAAGATCAGTCGATGAAATTCCTGATGATGAGGAAGCAGAAAATCAGGATGCCGTCGGAGGGGAAATGAAGGATGTCGCGGAGCGTTTTCAGCGCCTGGACGAGGTGGGTCTTGACGGTGTTACGGGAGATATGGAGGTGGGAAGCGATCTCGTCGTGTTTCATTCCCTGGTGGCGGCTTAGCGTGAAGATCAGTTTTTGGCGCGGGGACAGCTGATCGAGGGCCCGCTGCAGTTGTTCTTCGTTCTCGCGGGTAAGCACCACGTCTTCCACCAGGTTCGCTTCGGGTTCGGGAAGGCCGGCCATCCGGCGGCGAAGGGCCGATTCTTTGGCCATATTTTTCAGCATGTCGAACACCTGATTGCGGGCAATAGTGAAGAGCCAGTTGTCAAAACGAAGTACGTGGGGAATCTTTTGGCGATGGAGCCAGACTTTCAGAAAGACGTCCTGTACCAGCTCGTCCGCTTGTGCGCTGTTGCCGGTCAGGTGATAAGCATACGAGTAGACCTTTCGCCGGTAGTGATGGAAAATGGGAGCGAAGGCTTTTTCGTCTCCTTCTGCTATTCGGGCAAGCAGGTCATTCTCATCTGGCAATGGCAAAGCTCTGGCTGCGATATTTTGGCTACCTATGTCAAACATCGTTGCAGGTTAGTTTGTATGCACATACCAAATTTATCTCAATTTGAGCACTCTCCAAATTTATTTGAGCACATTCCTGTTGTGGATTTTGCCGTCTGCTAAAATTCCAATGTTTCTTCTTCTGCTGCGTTCTTGCAAACGAGCGCTTTGGAAGGCTTGCTGACAGCGGGTTTTGGAGGTGCACTGCAATTAGCATTCCAGCGTCGGGTCGCTGCTAAAAGATAGATGGAAAATGAAAATGCAACAGAGTGCCGCCAGGCTGCGTCATTAATTACAGGTGTGAGCGGCGGACTATTTTCTGAAAAAACTAATCAATTAGTTGTTGAACTAATAAATTAGTAGTAGATTCATTTAAAATTTGGATATACATGATGAAACTAGCCAAACGGGAAGAGCAGATCATGCAGGCCTGCTGGCATTTGGGAAAGGCTTTTATCAAGGAGATCATCGCCGAGCTGCCTGATCCCAGACCTCACTACAATTCGGTGGCGACGATGGTAAGGATCCTCGAGGAGAAGGGATTTCTGGGCCATGAGACATTCGGCAACACTTTCCAGTACTATCCGGTGGTGTCGAAGGAGGACTATCAGAAACACGCATTCGAAGATATCGTGAAGTCTTACTTTAATAATTCTTATCCAAGGATGCTGGCTTATTTCGCCAAAGAGCAACAGCTGTCCCAGGAGGAGCTGAACGAAATCCTGGAGATCATTAAATCCCAGAAGAAATGATACCTTATATCCTTCACGTCACGGTCATTACCACCATCTGTTATTTCTTTTACAAGCTGCTATTGCAGAAGGAAACCTTTTATCGATGGAACAGGTGGATGCTGGTGGGTTGTCTGGCGCTTGCCTTTCTGCTTCCGTTGCTGCCTGCGCCGAGGATCGGAGGGCTATGGGTAAAGCAGGATACGGTGGTGGAGGCTCTGCCGGTGAGCGTGACGGAGGCAAAGCCTGCTGAAGCGGACGCGCAGCAGCTGGCAGATATGCCAACGGATGAGGTGGCGACGCCGGAGGCGTCTGTTGTCAGGCCGAAGGTATCGGAACAGCCGGCAGGGGGCCGGGGCGGATAGCCACAGTGGCGGCGTTGGCGGTCCGGTGGGTCTCTTTATGTTTATCTGTTCGGCGTGCTGGTCTTCGGGTTCAATTTCCTGCTGCAGCTGGGAATTCTCCTTTATCAGTCCTATACCAGTCCGGTGATCCGGGATGGTCGTTTCCGGATCGTGGAGCGGGACGGGGCGCCCTGTTCTTTTGGGAACACCATCTTTATTAATCCGGCGGGATATGACTGGGAGACCTACAATCAGATCCTGATCCATGAGAAGACGCATGTCAGCGGGCGGCACACCGTCGATATCCTTTTGGCGGAGGTCGCTGTCGTATGTCAATGGTTCAATCCGGTAGTCTGGCTGTATCGCCGGGAAGTGGAGAACAACCTTGAGTTTTTGACGGATGCGGCCGTTCTCCGGCATGGGGAGGTGGAGCGGCTGGCTTATCAGCTGAGCCTTCTGCGGGTATCGGCGCCGCATCTGCCTTTCAGCATCACTAACAACTACAATCAATCACTGTTAAAAAGACGTATCGTTATGATGAATAGTTCAAGTTCGTCCACATGGACTGTATGGAAATACTTTTTCCTGCTGCCGATATTTACGACGCTGGTGCTGGTGTTGAATAAACCGGCGGCTTATAGTCAGGAGCCATCAAAAAATGAAAGGCTGGTTGCTCCGGTTCCTCCGGTCCCTGCAGTGGTGTCGATCCCGGCTGTCGCCGTGGCTCCCGTCGCTGTGGTGGCTCCGGTGCGGCGTATAGCTGCAAAAGCGACGGTGGCGTCTCCGGTCGCTCCGGCTCCGGTAGTCGTGCCTGCGGTCGCTCCCGTGGCAGTGCCGGCGGAGGCCGCGCAGCCTTCGGATACGCTGACGGAAGGAGCCTGGTTCGTTACGACGTCCGACAACAAATTATCGTTCGAGCTGAAGGCCGACGACAATGATGAGAACCATTTTTGGTCTTCTACGCTGAGGGTAGGGAAGGACGAGATCAATCCTTTTCCGGGTGCGGGCAATGTCAGTTTCAAACTGGTCCGGGATGCGGGCACGATGTTGTTTACGGGGCAGTTCGACGGTCAGCAGGGGTTTGGGCATTTTCATTTTCAGGCGGACGAAGGCTATTTCAGGGCCCTGCAGCAGATGGGGGTAGAGGATATGGAAGGCCGCCGGCAGCTGTCCTTTTTCATGGCCAACGTCAAAAAGGAATTTGCCGGTATGGTCGTACACAGCGGGTATCCGCATATCAGCGGGCGCATGCTGATCAGCTTCTCGGCCCTGCATATCGACAGGGATTTTATCCAGTACTGGCGTTCGTCGGGTGTGCAGGACGCGGATGAGCCCAGGACCCTGATCACGCTGAAGGCGCAGAATATCGACAAGGCCTATGTAGAAGAGATGAAGGCTGCGGGCTATGATCATCTTTCTGCCAGGGAGTTGAATACGCTGAAGGCGCAGCATATCACGGGCAGCTATATCCGGTCGATAGGCGGGGGCAGGGATAATCAACTGATCCCGGTGCGGGAGCTCGTTTCCTATAAGGCGATGAATATCGACTCCGGCTATATCAATTCTTTGCGCAAGCTGGGATATACGAATCTGGAGCGGAAGGATATTGTGATGCTCTATAATATGCACGTGACGGCGGATTATATCCGGTCGCTCCGGGATATGGGGTACAGGGGATCTGGCCCCGCGGGAGATCGTGCAAATGAAGGCGCAGGAGATCAGTCCGGAATTTTTGAAGGGTTTCAGGGACGCGGGACTAACCAGTCTTTCTCCGCGCGAACTCGTGCAGATGAAGGCCACGGGCGTCGGTCCGGAGTTTATAAAGGGGTTCCAGAATCTGGGGTATCGGGATATTTCTCCCTCGCGTCTGAGCATGCTGAAGGCGACGGGTGTCACTCCGGAATTTGTGAGTGAGTTAAAAAAGATCGGATTTGAGGATATACCGCTGTCGGTGTTGCCGTCGCTGAAAAGTATGGGCGTGAATGCGGAATGGGTGTCGAAAATGAAGGAGAAGGGCTTTGTGTCGAAGGATCTGAACAAATATATCCGGCTGAAGAATGATTTTAATTGAGGATTGACAATACTAATTAGTGTATCCTGCCGTTCTTGCGGCAGGATTTTTTATTTTGCAGAATGTCAAATAGCCCCGAACAGTCCTCAGCAGCGAGGATCCGTGTGATGATAGCGATCTTTTTCTTTGTCTCCGGTTTTGGTTTTTTCACCTGGGGTAGCCGGATTCCCACGATACAACAGGAATTACACCTTAATAATGAGCAGCTGGGCATCGTCCTTTTTGCTCTGCCGATCGGGTTGATGACGACGCTTCCGGTGACGGGTGTGCTGCTGAGCCGGTTTGACAGCCGAAAGGTCATGATCATCGGTGCGGTTCTGTTCAATGCGATGCTTTGCGCCATCGGGTTTGCGACGAAGGTCTGGCGAGCGGTGCCGGCCCTTTTCTTTTTCGGGGTATCCCGCAACCTGCTGAATATTTCGGTCAATGCGCAGTCTATCGGGGTGCAGGCTCTGTTCGAGCGGTCGATCATTGCCCGTTTTCACGCGGTGTGGAGCCTGGCGGGGATGAGCGCCGCGGCGCTGGGCTATGTCATGGTGTCCTCTTCTGTGTCGCCGGCATGGCATTTTTTGGTGGTAGGCTTATTGCTGACGGTGATGTGCTTCTACGCGTATCCGGGTAGTCTGCGCCAGCAGCCGGCTCCACGGCAGCGCAGGTCCTGGTTTGCCCTTCCTGACCGCGGCCTGGTGAAATTCGGATTGATCTCTTTTGCGTCGATGGCTTGCGAGGGTGCGATGATCGACTGGAGCGGGATTTATTTTCGGGAGGCGGTACATACTACGGCGAGTGCGGCTACGCTGGGGTATGTCGTCTATATGGTGGCGGTGACCCTGGGAAGGCTGACCGGAGACAGGCTGGCCAACCGACTGGGTATCCGGACGATGTTGACGTATAGTGGTATACTGATAGGCGTGGGATTGCTGACGGCGGCCTTTTTGCCTTATCCGGTCACGGCGGGGCTTGGATTTGTCCTCACCGGTTTTGGCGTCTCGTGTGTGATCCCCCTGGTCTTCAGCATGGCTGGTCGTTCGTCGGAGATGAGCAGCGGGTCGGCGATCGCGTCTGTTTCAACGGTCGGGTATATTGGATTTTTGATCGTGCCTCCGGTGGTGGGATCGGTCGCGCAGCACGCAGGCCTGCCCGTTGCGATCGGGATGCTGGCGGTATTTGGGCTGCTGATCTCGGGGTTGGTGCAGCTGACGCTGGATCAGCAGAGTATTCCGGCTATTGTCGGGCCCGATCCGGCGGAGCCGATGGTTTGACCGGGAGACGGCAGCCACCTGCTGATGTGACGAGCCTTTGGGGAGCCACCCGCGGTCACCCGCCGATGAGACGAAGTCCCGGCAGTTCATAGATAAAATCTATCGATTTATAGATAATTGAGATGATATTCTATTGGCCCGCGATCTTATATTTGCATCACTTCGCGATTGCCCACCTTGCCAGTGACCTGTCTCAATTTACATTTCTAAAACACAAATAGCATATGCCTAACAGGATTTTATCGATCGGAGAAAAGTTTCCCGCATTTAAGAAGAAAGCAGTAGTATCTATCGAGAAAGGAAAAGAATTTACGGAGATCACGGAAGCGTATGGTAGCGCGAACGGCAACTGGACCGTGATGTTCTGGTGGCCGAAGGATTTCACCTTCGTTTGTCCTACAGAGATAGCCGAATTCAACAAGAAGAACAGCGAGTTTTCGGATCGTGATACGGTCGTTATCGGTGCGTCTACCGATAGCGAGTTTGTGCATGCCGCGTGGAGAAGGGATCACAGCGATCTGCGTGACCTGAAGTTCCCGATGCTGGCCGATACTTCCAAATCTCTGGCAGAGGAACTGGGTATTCTGGATAATGAAGAGAAGATCGCTTATCGTGCAACATTTATTATAGATCCTCAGGGAATCGTGCGTTGGGTCAGCGTTTATGACCTGAACGTAGGTCGTAGCGTACAGGAAGTCATCCGCGTATTGGATGCGCTGCAGACAGATGAGCTATGTCCCTGCAACTGGAAGAAGGGAGAAGAAACGCTGACTGAGCAGCTGAGCATGAACTAAGGTGTCCCGTGGGGGCGACCTCTGGCGGCCTTAAAATTTTTTTTAAATTATGAGTGCAGTAGCGACTATACAAAACGAGACATTTCAGAATTTGCTGCGGGAGTTGAATATTCCCGGATATGAGCCGTCGGCCAGTGTGCTGGCGCTGGTTGCCGGCGAATCCCGATATATAAAAGATCTGAAGATCAATGTGGGGAATGTGCTGAACAACAGCCAGTATTTGAACAGGAAGGAGGCGGTATTGCTGGCGTTGGCTGTAGCAGTCAACGAGCGGTTTTGTGCTTCTGCAGGAGTCTTTTACTGGGATGGCGCGGGAGGCCGGGGCTACGGACGCGGAGATCGCGGAGATCGTGGCTTGTACTTCGTTGATGAACACGAATAACGTCTTTTACCGTTTTCGTCATTTTATGAAGAAGGAGTTTTATGACAATCAGCCTGCCGGTATCAAGATGAGCATTATGGCCAGTCCTGTGCTGGGTAAGGAGTTCTTTGAGCTGGTGAGTCTTGTTGTCTCTTCGATCAATGGATGTGAGATGTGCGTCAGTTCGCACGAGCGGTCGGTATTGCAGCATGGCAGTGAGGAGGCGAGGGTTATGGAAGGGGTGAAGCTGGGTGCTGTCCTCAAGGGGCTGATCGCTGTCCTGGCTTAGGAGAATGAATGGTTAATGATAAAGAGGCCGGCTCAGGAATGAGCCGGCCTTTTACTAACCCAAATTTAGCCTTTATAGGGCCTATTACTCGTGTTCGATCATTTCGAAGCCGATCTCGATGCTTCGTTGTATCTCTACTGACACTGGGTGATCAAATAGCTGGCTTCTGCTGCACCGGTTGGTCTGGAGAGTATGGATGATAAAGCTCCAGCCGGGTTTTCTTTTTACCAGGAAAGCGATATTGTCGACGCTTTCCTGGTGACGAAGGGCACGGAAGAAATTTCGGTCCTTTTCGAGGTTGATTTCGAAGAAGGAGGAAAGTGTGCCGACGTGTTTGTCCAGCGCTTTGCGGTATAGCCGGGCTTTCTGGCTGGTATCTCCTTTGAGGCGGACGATGCGGGTCGGATATTTTTCCGTATACAGCTCGATAATCAGTATCAGAGTCGTCATCAGGCAATTGAAATCTCCGCGGTCCTGGACGGGCTGCGCTTTTTCCGGAATATCTCCGATGTCGAGATTGTAGACGTCAGCCGTTTTCTGGTGAAACCGGACCTCGCGGGTTGCAGGACCGGCCGCACCTTCGCTGGTGAACTGAAAGGCGCTGAAGTCCGGCAGCGCTTTCAGTGCTGTACAAGAAGACATATTGAATGATTGTAAAAGGATGAATAAATGGTTATTTGTAGATCCTTTTGCGCTGTGGTCTGCGGGGGCTGGGATGAGGGGGCTCGGTGGCCTCCGTGGCCTCAGTGGCCTCCGGTTCAGAAGGAGGGATGCCTGGCTCTTCCACGACCGATGGTTCGGGTTCTGCAACCGGCTGATGGGTCGCCGGTTGAAGCGTCAGTAGAACTGGTTCCCCCTCCTTCGGGAGCTCTTCTGCCCTTGTAGCGGCCCTTGTTGCCAGCGGGGAGATATTGATCAGTTTCGTTTTTGGATTTGCCTCTATAAATACCTTTTCCTTTTTATGGTTTTTGACAAAATGGACGGGATGGATATTGCCTCGCTGTAGCGACCGGATCAGCGCCATTTTTAGCTGTTCGTCCTGTAGTTCAATGATGGGATAGAGGTGCAACACTTTTTCGAGGTCGTAGCCGGAACTGTCCTTGTATTCGGTGTATTTGTAGTTGCCTGACGGCGTCTTTTCCCCGAAGTTCAGCTGGGACCATGCCCAATATTCGGTGTCGTCTTTGGGACTGACCCGCTTTTTATATACTGCCCTCCCTTCGAGAAGGTTGAAGGCTTCCTTGAACGTAAACCCCCATTTCTTGTAGATATAGAAGGTTTGCGCCTTGTCCGCCTCTATACTGCCCGCGTACAGGAGCCGCGCGTCATAACTTTTAAAATAGTAAGTGTCCCTTTCCCCGGACCTCGAGAAGTGAAGCGTGGCCTCCATGCGGCAGTCCTCATAAACGGCGTCCGTGAAAAGCTGAAATTCCGGCTGCCCGAGCAGTACATTTTCTTCCAGTTCCTGGTTGAGCGGACCTTCCTCTCCGAATCCGAGATATTTCAGCCGGTTTTGGAGATAGTCCAGATTTTCGCTGTTCATTTTAATTGATTTAATAGTGAGTATTAGAGAATTCTCGCTCTTTCGAGCATAAAGTTGCCGGCCATCAGGCGCAGATGTCTGCCCCCATTCTTTTCGATTACCTCGATCATCAGCCGCCTGCCTGCGGGCAGAGTGAACTTTGGCAAAACGACCACGTTACTGCTGTGACTGTAACCGCGGATCACCGAATTGCTGTCGTACAGATAAATGGGCGGGAGCTCTCTGATGCCGGTGCTGCTCTTCCCCGGCGTTCCGGCGATAGAAAAATGGATCGCCTCTATGTCGTAGTCGAGAGAGGACCGATTTTTAAGACGGAGAAGAAAATAAAGCACCGACCCCTGGGTGTAGATGCCTCTTAGCTGGAGCTTCATCTTTCCGATGCGGTCATTGCCATAGCTGATCCATGAACCTTCCTTGATGATCTTCTCACAGGAACTTCTCAGCAGGATCACGCGTTCTTCCGCGATCGGCAGGCCGGCGCCCGGAGGATCCGCGGTTGCGGCGGACGGTGACGTACGGCGGACGGTGGAAAAGAGCTGCTCCATTCCTTTGTTTTTGACAGCCCCCGTCTGGGCAACTGCAGCACTCGTCTGACTGAGCAGGACGAGCCCTGTCAGGATTGTTGTCATCCTTGACATTGTAATTAATTTTTGTGTTTTTAAATAATTGGAGTAGGACGGGCCCGTCTACTTCGTTGTCCTGTTAAAAGTAGATAAGATGGGGACCGGAACAATGAAAGGGTACCCTCCGCGATCGGAGAAATGTCGGGAGAAATCCTCCAATTTCGGAGTGCTATTTTTTCCGTTTGTTGCGCCCATTTTCGTATATAGATCTTCTGATGCCGTACAGAGTGGATTCGCGAATACCCATCAGCGAGGCCATGTGCTTTACCGGAAGCCGGGATACCAGCGACGGGTATGCGGCCCGCAGCAAGTTATAGAACTGCTCGGGCGGCCTTTTGCCGCCAGGCGTCCATCTTCCGGCCATGCACGTGGTAATGCTCGGTCAGCCGCAGCCGGATGTACAGGAACTCCGGGTAGCCGGCGGTCAGCCGCTCCAACTGGGGCCGGTCGATCGTCCAGACGATGCTGTCCTCCACCGCCTGTATGCTTTCGGTCGAAGCGAAACCGGTATCAAAACTATTTACGCAGGTGACGATATTGCCTTCTTCCATCGCCCATGTGCAGTACTGCCTGCCCGTGTCCTGGTCCTGGTCGTAGCAGCAGAGCAGTCCCTTTTCGATAAACCAGAGGTTGGTGCAGGGGGCGGGACCCTGGTGCACGAACCCGTGCCGGCGGAAACCGACCTGCGTGACGGTATTGTACAAGGCCAGCTGCAGACCGTCTGTCATGGGCGCTACGGCCCTCAAAAACGCGATGACTTCTTTCATATGCCGGGAATCATCAAAGAAGGGGCCGTCTTCCATGCGCCTGCAGCAGGGCTGCGTACAGCGGGAATCCGATGATATATGTCAATCCGTACCTTTGTCAATATGACGGTTCAACCCATGCTACCCGGACACGCGGAAGCGCTGGAACAGCTGCAGCGGATCGTTTTTCCGACGCTCTCGGCAGGCGAACGGCTGCGGGCTGAGCAATACCTGCGCCATCTGGAGATATTTCCCGGGGGACAATTTGTCCTGACAACGACGGCCGGGCAGGACGCGACGGTCATCGGCATGACCTCCACGATGCGTACGGATTTCGACCTGGCGGATTATCAACACAGCTTTTCCGAAACCAGCGGCGGAGGGTGGCTGACCCGTCACCAGCCGGAGGGAGAATGGTTGTATGGACTCGATATGGGGATACACCCGGACTGGCGGGGAAGGGGAGGGGCGCGTCTGCTATACCGCGCCAGGCAGCTGCTGGTTCGGCGGCTCGGGCTCGCGGGCCAGTCGACCGTCGGGATGATGAACGGCTATGGCGCCTTCAGCGACCGGCTGAGCGGCGGGGAATACTACCGGCAATGGCTGAATGGAGAAAGGGACGACCCCACGTTGACACGTCAGCGAAATATCGGATTCGAACCGCTGGGGCTGATACCGGACTATCTGCACGACCCCGCCTGCGGCAACTACGGCGTACTGCTGCGGCTGGACGCCGGTATAGAGGTGTAGCGCGGGCAGGATTCGAACGCCGGCAAAGAGATTTAGCGCGGGCAGGATTCGAACGCCGGCATCGGAGTTCAGCGCGGGCAAGATGATTCAATCCATTTAGCGGCAGAGTCGTAACTTTGTATAAGATTGGCAATTTTAAAACGTCTTATATGGCACTCGATTCTGGCAAAAAACAGCGGGTTGTTATTATAGGGGCCGGCTTCGCCGGTCTTCGTCTGGCACGGATGCTCAACAATACGAAGTACGAAGTATTCCTCATCGACAGGCACAACTATCACCAGTTCCAGCCGCTCATGTACCAGGTAGCAACGGCCCGGCTGGAGCCATCGAGCATCTCGTTTCCCCTCCGAAAAGTCTTTCAGCATTCGAAGAATGTCAGCATACGCATCGCAGAAGTATTGCGGGTGGACCCCGGCAAAAAACTGCTTTTCACGACCGTCGGAGAGATCCAGTACGACAGGCTGGTCATCGCGCTGGGGTGTACGACCAATTATTTTGGCAACACCCGGATACAGGCTAATTCCTTTCCGATGAAGTCGGTACCCAATGCGATGGCCCTGCGCAACAGAATACTCCAGACGTTCGAGGATACCATCGAGGCGGGGCCGGCCGAGCTGCAGTCCCTGCTGAACTTCGTCATCGTGGGTGGCGGACCTACCGGTGTGGAACTGGCCGGGGCGATGGCAGAGATGAAGAAGAATATCCTTCCCAAGGACTATCCGGAGGTCGACTTCTCCCGCTTCACGATCTACCTGCTGGAAGGGTCCCCAAATACCCTCAACGCGATGAGCGAGCCCTCCAAGATAAAGTCCAGGCAGTACCTCGAAAGTCTGGGCGTGATAGTCAGGACGGGTACGGTCGTGGAGGACTATGACGGCACTACGGTGAGGCTGAAGGGAGGCGAGACGATCGCCGCGAAAAACCTGATCTGGGCCGCGGGGGTAGTCGCCAATACGCTGGAAGGGATCCCTGCCGAAAGTATTACGCGCGGCAACCGGCTGAAGACCGACCGGTATGGGGAGGTGGAAGGGATGGAGGGAGTCTATGCCGTCGGGGATATTGCGTACATGCCTACTCCAAAATATCCTAACGGTCAGCCGCAGCTGGCGAATGTGGCGATCGCCCAGGCGGTTGCCATCGGGCGTAATTTTGTCCGCGAACTGATGGGTAAGCCCCTCAGGGAGTTCGAATATCACAGCAAGGGAACGATGGCCACTTGTCGGGAAAAGAAAGGCGGTGGTCGACCTGCCGGGGTTTTCTTTTCAGGGCGTGTTTGCCTGGCTGACCTGGATGTTCGTGCACCTGATGCTGATCCTCAGCGTCAAGAACAAGCTGAGCATTTTCCTCAACTGGATGATGAGCTATTTCGCCAACGATTCCACGCTTCGTCTGATGCTGAAGGCGGACCGGGGCGACAAGACGCCAGGCAGGATCGATGAGACGGTGGTAAAAGGGTGACATATAGTCATTTTTGCTTACCTTCGTAAGAATTCATTCCTTATAAATGGCGGAAACAATCGTAGAATTAAAGCAGGCGAATATTTATCAGGGCGGAAATCTCATTCTTCAGGGCGTCAATCTCTCTGTTGAAAAAGGCCAGTTCGTGTATCTGGTGGGCAAGACGGGCACTGGCAAGTCCAGTCTGCTGAAGACCCTGTACGGAGATATTTCTCTCCGCGAAGGGGAGGGGACGGTAGCCGGCTTTAATCTGCGGGATATGAACTGGAAGAATGTGCCCTACCTGCGGCGCATGCTCGGGGTGGTCTTCCAGGACTTTCAACTGCTGACAGACAGGAATGTCAACGACAATCTTAAATTCGTTCTGAGAGCCACGGGCTGGAAGGACGTCCGGCTGATGGACGAAAAGATCGGCGACGTACTGGACAAGGTGGGGCTCAAGTCGAAGGGATTCAAGATGCCCTTCGAAATGAGCGGCGGCGAACAGCAGCGCGTAGACATTGCCCGCGCCCTCCTCAACTCTCCCAAGCTGATACTTGCTGACGAACCTACGGGTAACCTCGACCCCGAGACCTCCGACGAGATCATGCAACTGCTGTTCCGCATCTCGCGGGACTATGGAACCTCCATCATCATGGCGACCCACGACTACCGGGTCATCAACAAATTCCCGGCAAGAATGGTCAGGACCGAGCGCGGGCAGGTCACCGATAACGCGACTCTGGCCATCGACTAATTCGCGGCCGGCACGCGGCCCCAGATGGCGTGCAGCAGCGTCTGTAAATTCTTTTCCTGATTGAACTGTTTTCCGAGGACCATGCGTCTTGCGCAGATGTCGTCCTGTGTGAATGATCGGGTATAGAGGTCCGTTATGAGCGAACGGAAGGCGTCCGCGTTGTCTGCAATGTGGCAGACGGTCTCGAGTCCCGTCTCTTCCACGGCGTCGGTGTTGACGACGCAGTGGCGTCCGTTGAACAGTGCATTCAGGAGTTTGAGCTTGACGCCGGTGCAGTTGAAGGAAGGCAGGATATTGACCTGCGCCTTGGATATCAGGTCCTGCATTTCCTCCTCCGAGGGGTCGGGGATCAGACAGGTGAAGGGATATTGTCCGATAATGCGGGTCAGTTTTGCGGAAGGGTTTTTGCCGGAGATGATAAACGGCATTTCGAGCGCCGAGAATACTTTTTTCAGCAGCCAGATGACAACCTGTTCGTTCTCAGCGACGGAGAGGTTGCCGTGGTAGAGGCAGAAGCAGCCGGTGCCTTCCTTGCTGGTGACCTCTTCGAAGGGCAGGAAGACGGGAAGCGTCTCTATGTCCTCCGCCCCGAATTCTTTCCTGTACAGCGCGTTGTCCCTTGGGGTAACCGCGAGGATCTTCACTTTATCGGCGATACGGTGTTCGTACTGGCGGAGCAGGTTGCTCTCGTGGTGGTAGTAGATCTTTTTCAGCAGCGATCTTTCGGTGAAGCATAGCTGGCGGTAGTATTGGTATTCGACGTTGTGCAGACGCAGGATGATCCTGCGGTTGTCGAACCGCGGGTCGCCAACCAGATAGGTGCAGTGAACGCCTTCGAGCAGGATGGGGTAGTCGTCCTCCAGCAATTTCCCGAGCAGCTGTTTGCTCGAGCGGGAGCAGACGATATACGGCAGCTTGTGTGAGAAGCCTTTGTGTCCTTCGTGGCGTTCGTAATAGTTGACCTCAACGCAATAGTTATCGAGAACGGGCTGGCGGCCGCGACCGTATTCGAAGCAGTGCAGGTGGATCTTTACGCCGGCGCCGTGCAGACAGCGGATCTTATGAAACAGGTCGAAGACACCTCCGTAGTCTACCGGATACGGCACGTCCAGACACACGATATGTAAGTTATTTTCCAAATTTTAACCCAAGATTTGTTGGTAAAAGCGGATCAGTCCTTTTTCTTCTTCCTGCCAGTTGTAACGAAGCCGTGCCTGTTTGCAATTGTCCACTAACGTATAATATAAGTCCGTATTATTCAATAACTGATTCAGACCATCCGCTATTTCCCGTATGCCCGGCTCGCTAATAAGAACAGCGATGGGACGCCAATTGTTTATTTCCTCGTAAGCGGGATAGCTGACCCCCAGTTGGGGGATACCGGCCTGGATATAGTCGAAGAACCGGTTGGCAAGCGAAAAATAGTTGCTTTTACCCCGCCGGTCGAACAGGGTGATGCCGCACCATGCGCTGCGGGTGATCTGTCTGAGGTCGTCCGGCAGGACCCAGCCCCTGAAAAGGACCTTGTCTTCGAGTCCGAGCTGTTTGACCAGGGCTTGTGCCCGGCTCATATAATTTCCGTCGCCGCATACGACCAGAGTGGCATCCACCAGCGCCATGGCGGGGATAAGGGTCTCGAAGCAGCGCCCTTCGCCCACGGCTCCCTGGTAGAGGATAAAGCGCCCGGGGGAGGGGAATGGCAGCAGGGGGTTGCGCTGGGGGGCCGGAGACTCATCCAGCAGGGGCAGATTGCGTACGACGGCATAGTCGACTCCGTACATTTCCCTGAATTCGGCCGCTATCGGCTGGTTGACGGTATAGCCGTGCCGGAATCTGGGTACGCAGTACCGTTCGACCGACTTCCAAATCTTATAGATGGCTGGGCGGGTAACCACTTCCTGCATTTCGCAGAACAGCTCGTGCGCGTCGTAGACCCGGGGTATCCGCCGGAGGCGGGACGCGAAATAGCAGGGGAGGATGGTGTCCAGGTCGATGGCGCAGACGGCGTCGATCTTTTGAACGAGCAGGAAGAAGAAAAGGCGGAGATTGTATTCGAGATAAAATAGCTTTCCTTTGGAAAAAAGCAACCGGAGGCGGCGCTGGGCAAAGGGGCGGCTGGTGAGGGGAAGAGAGGCCCTATGCCGGCGGCCGACCAGTGTGACGTCGAATCCGGCCGCGGCGAGCGAGGTGCAGATCCTTATCATACGCTGGTCATAATTGAGGTCGTTGGTCACCGTACAAAAGATCCTTTTTGGCATCGGGCAAAGATATGAATGTCGTTTTCTGGCGCTAAAAGCGCCAATATTAATGAATTAGGAGGATATATTGCATATTTTTATGCATTTTTAGGAGCCGTATTTTAAATAATTTAGAAATTTTTCCTGTACCTTTGCAGCCTGCAATAAAATGATGAACCTCCTCTATTGGGAGGAGTGGTTGCAGATGATAAAATAAATATTTAGAGATGCCTTATTTGACAAAAAGAGAAAAAGCAGAGTTTCTTCACTGAATTTGGTGGAAAAGCCACCAACACAGGTTCTATCGAGGGCCAGATTGCTTTGCTGACTGAGCGGATCAACAGTATCTCCCAGCACCTGCAGGCGAACAAAAAGATTTCTCCACTCATCGTGGTCTGATGCAATTGGTAGGTAAAAGAAAGCGTCTGCTTACCTACATGAGCAAAACCAACCTCACTGGTTACCGTCAGCTGATCGAAAAACTCGGACTCAGAAAATAATTCATTATGCATATGACAAACATTCCCAACTGAACCTACGGTTGGGAATCGTTTTTTTATATCGTAAGAATTGTCGCACCACGGACGCGGGATGCGTCTGGTCCGTAACTGAGGGCAGCGAAGGTTACGAACGGGGAGAAACGAAGTTTCGACGAAGTTCTACAGAAATTAGCGATTTTGCGGGAATGCGCTAATTTTTTTGAAGGGCATTCCCGGCATACATTTTACAACTTTTTTTAACAGAGGATGACGGCTGACTTTTTCTTCCTGCCTCAGTAGTCGTGATCCTACAAAGACGATAAGCTCATGCTTTCACAACCTATTAGTGTAACGTTTGATATTGGTGGAGGCCGCATGGTTTCTATCGAAACCGGTAAACTTGCGCGCCAGGCAGATGGAGCCGTTACCGTACGCCAGGGCAATTGTATCATCCTGGCTACTGTTGTTGCCAACAAAGACCCGAAAGAAGGACAGGACTTCTTCCCCCTGTCGGTCGATTACCAGGAAAAATTTGCATCCGCCGGTCGGATCCCGGGTTCATTCTTCAAAAGAGAGACCCGTCTGAACGACTATGAGATATTGACCAGCCGACTGATCGACCGCGCGCTGCGTCCGCTGTTCCCGGAAGATTATTTCTGTGACGTACAGGTTCTGCTCAGCCTTGTGTCGAGCGACTACGAAGTAATGCCCGATTCGCTGGCCTGTCTGGCCGCGAGCGCAGCGCTGGCCGTCAGCGATATTCCCATCAAGGAGATCATCTCCGAAGTCCGCATCGGCCGTATCGGCGGACAGTTCGTTGTCAACCCCAGCCGTACAGAGCTGGAAAAGGCCGATCTGGAATTCATCATCGCCGCTACGGAAAAGAACCTGATGATGGTGGAAGGCGAAGCCAAGGAGTGCAGCGAAGAAGACCTGGTAAAGGCCCTCGAACTGGCGCACGACGCGATCCGCATCCAGATAAAGGCGCAGGAAGAACTGCGTACCAAGGCTGGTGTCTCCACGAAAAGGGAGTATACCAAACCCGTGCAGAACGACGAGCTGCAGCAGAAAGTCGTCGCATTCACCAAAGACAAGATCTATCAGATATCGCGCGCCGCGAGTGCCAAACACGACCGCAGCGACGCCTATGACCAGCTGAAGAAGGAACTGATCGAAAGTCTTGGCGAAGAGGTTACCGATGCCGATAAGAAGCTGGCCAAGAAATACTATGCCGACCTGCAGTGGGAAGTGGTTCGCAACATGATCCTCGACGACCGGACCCGTCTGGACGGCCGGGCGCTGGACCAGATCCGCCCCCTCGCGATGGAAGTCGATGCGCTGCCGACGCCGCATGGTTCTGCCCTGTTCACCCGCGGCGAAACGCAGTCGCTCACGACGGTCACCCTGGGTACCCCCGGACGAAGTCCTGATCGAAAGCGCGGCCAAGTCCGTCGATTCAAAATTTTTCCTGCACTATAATTTCCCTCCGTTCAGCACCGGCGAAGTAAAGATGATGAGGGGACAGAGCCGTCGTGAAGTAGGTCACGGCAACCTGGCGATGCGTTCGCTCAGGCAGATGATGCCTGGTTCCGACTATCCCTATACGGTTCGCGTTGTCAGCGATATCCTGGAATCCAACGGTTCTTCTTCCATGGCTACGGTTTGTGCCGGCAGTCTGGCGCTGATGGATGCGGGTGTACCCATTCCCAAGCACGTGAGTGGTGTGGCCATGGGCCTTATTACCCGTCCTGCGGATGGCAAATATGCGATCCTGACGGATATCCTGGGTGACGAAGATCACCTCGGCGATATGGACTTCAAGGTTACCGGTACCCGCGAAGGCATTTGCGGCGTACAGATGGATATCAAGGTGGACGGCCTCAGTATGGAGACCATGCGGGAGGCGCTGGAGCAGGCCCGCAAGGGAAGGCTGCATATCCTCGACGCTATGTACGGCTGTATCCCGGCCGCCAACGCAGACGTCAAGCCGCACGCACCGCGTATGGTGAAGATCTTTATCGACAAGGAATTCATCGGAGCCGTTATCGGGCCGCAGGGTAAGATCATACAGGAGATCCAGCGCGAGACCGGTACTACCATCAACCTGGAAGAGGTCGGCAATTTTGGCGAGGTCAGCATCTTCAGCCCCGCCAAGGAAGGTCTGGACAAGGCCGTCAACTGGATCAAGAGCATCGTTGCGCAGCCGGAAGTCGGCTCTGTATATGAGGCGAAGGTCAAGTCGGTGATGCCGTACGGCGCGTTTGTCGAGTTCCTGCCCGGCAAACAAGGCTTGCTGCACATCAGCGAAGTCTCGCACAAGCGTCTGGAAACGATGGATGGCGTCCTGAAAGAAGGCGATACCGTAAAGGTGAAGCTGATCGGTCTGGACCAGAAGACGGGCAAGTTCAAGCTGAGCCGGAAAGTGCTGATGCCGAAGCCGGAAGGCGCGGGTTCCAGACAGGAGCCGCAACAGTAATTTTCTCTTAATATTTTATACGGGTCTGCAGTGCATGCTGCAGACCCTTTATTTTTGCATGCATGAATCATATACAGATAACGATAGCGTCCGGGGACGTGGAAGAGCAGGAGATGTATATCGCTCTGATGTCGGCGATAGGGTATGAGGGGTTTGAGCAGGAGGATAAATTGCTGAGGGCATTCATACCGGAAGACCAGTTCGACAGAGGGATGCTTGATTCTTTGCTGGAGCCGATGGGTAGGAAATTCGAGACGGAAAGGATAAAGGAAAAGAACTGGAATGAAGAGTGGGAGAAGAATTTTCAGCCTGTTGTCGTCGACGAATTTTGTGCGATCCGTGCGCATTTTCATGCGCCGGTCGAGGGTGTGGAGCACGAGTTGGTGATCACGCCCAAGATGAGCTTTGGCACCGGACATCACGCCACGACGTTTATGATGATCCAGGCGATGCAGCAGGTAGATTTCGGGGGCCGGCGGGTTTTTGATTTCGGTACGGGTACGGGTGTGCTGGCGATACTTGCCGAGCAGCTGGGCGCGGCGTCGGTAGTGGCGACGGATAATGACGACTGGAGTATCGAAAACGCGCGGGAGAATGTGGCTAACAATGGGTGCAGCAGGATCAGCGTGGTCAAATCTGAGGTGGTGCCGGAGGGGCCCTTCGATATTATTTTAGCCAATATAAACAAACACGTAATTATCAGTCAACTGCCTGCCCTGAGACAACAATTGAATCCGGGAGGCGTTATACTTTTGAGCGGTCTCCTGGACAGTGATTTCCAAGACATTGAAAATGAGGCCGTAAATAATAATATTTCCATATCCGTACGGATGACAAAGGGCAGATGGATCTGCCTCAAAACTGAAAAAAGACTTAAATAACCAGTTGGAACTGAGGCGCAGGAAGTCAATTTTTTGTTATATTTGTTATCCAACCCTGGCGGACCGCCGAACAAAGTAAGCGAGTCCGCCTGTCTAAGGCCCCATTAAAAGTTACCGGGAATGGGGTACATTCAGGGAGAAACCAAGTCCCGGTACAACTCAACCGATCGATGAAGGAAGTTTTACTAATTCTTTCAGCCTACCTGATAGGGTCTGTTCCTACTGCCGTCTGGGTCAGCAGAGGGTTCTTTGGAATTGACATCAGGGAATACGGCAGCGGTAATGCCGGAGCCACCAATACGTTCAGGGTCCTTGGTTCCAAATGGGGATCTTTTGTGATGGGGGTAGACGTTATAAAGGGAATTATCGCCACGAGTCTTTACATCCTCATGCCATATTATCTGCACGACGAGACGGACAGGACCAATTTTATGGTTGGTCTGGGTCTGGCCGCTGTTGTAGGACATATTTTTCCGTTGTGGGCCGAGTTCCGCGGTGGAAAGGGTGTAGCCACCCTGTTCGGGATGATCATCGCCATCCAGCCTCTTGCAGCTATCTGCTGTATCGGGGTGTTCCTGCTGGTGCTTTATCTGACGCGTTTTGTCTCTCTGAGCTCGATACTGGCGAGTGTAGCTTTTGCCGTTTTTATCCTTTACATATTTGACGCCAAGGAGACCCTGTACCGTGGGTTTGCCATTGCCGTAGCCCTGATGGTCATGCTAACCCACCAAAAGAACATCACGAGGCTGCTGAAGGGTAACGAGAACAAGGTACCTATTTTGAAATATCGGGACCGCAGACGCCAGCGCCGGCACCTTTCTTCTGCCGAAAAAGAATAATTTGTTGTAATTTCACACCCCCGAATGCAGCATGGATGCGTACGGAGCTAAGGGAATACTCTTAGTAAATTCGTTTTGGAAATTCATCTCTTAACTGAATAAAACATATCCAGAAATGTCCCAAACTTTACTGGAAAAACTGCAGTTACAGGACGAGAAGAACCTGCTGATCCAGGGTCTGCCTTCCTCCATCGAAAACAATTTACCAAGCTGGCGTTCGCCAAGAACCTTACGCCCTTGTTAAAGAGTAGAAAAATCGATTTTGCGCTCATTTTCGCGATCAATGAGCAGCAATTAGGGAATATCGTCCGGGAGGTTCTGCCTGCTCTGCAGCCCGGTGCCAAGTTTTGGGTAGCCTATCCCAAGGTGGGTTCAAAGATTGCCACTACACTCAACCGCGAGTGCAGCTGGGGATGTATCACCTGTGCCGGATATGAGTCGGAGCGGCAGACAGAGCTCGACCACGTCTGGACAGCGGTCCGTTTCCAAAAAGGCGGAACCTGTGCTCAGCAAGAAAGTCGAAGTGCCGGTAGCCGCTGCCGCAAGGGCAACGGTTCGCAGACGCTCTGCCGCTGTCAATTCCTGATCATAGTCAACTTTCCTATTGCTTACCGGCGCCGCCGGCACCCTGCCGCAAGTGCTTTCTCTAATAACTGCCAGGCGTATACGCTGCGCCCATTGCGCGGTGCAAGGGTTTGTGGGTATTTTCTTCTGAAATAAGCCACCAACAAGGGTTTTCATCCTATATTTGGTCCTACCTCTAAAGCTTAATAACGATATGCTATTACCTGATATTTATGGCAGCTTCGTAGCAGGCAAGGTCTTATAACGGAGTTGCTGGACAGGACCGAGCTCGTGAAAGCCAGCAGTCTGCTATTCTTTCGCCTTTCGGACGACCAGTTACACCATCGGCCTGGTCCGGGGAAATGGAGTATTGCCGAGATATTCGGACACCTGAATCTTACCCGCGACTATTATATCCGGAGCATTCTTCCGCGAATCACGCTGGCGCCGGATTATCATTCGGACCGTTACGTCAGCGGCTGGCTCGGCGACTGGGTCTATGACAGGGTCATGCCCAGGGCAGACGGGACTGTTTTCCGGATGAAGACGGTGAAGGCCTACTACGCCAGCGGCGAGACGCTGGACGCCCGCGAGGTGCTCGAAAGTTTTCAGCGGAAATGCGATGCGCTCGACGATATTCTGCGGCACGCCGCGACTAAGAATCTCCGGCAGATCAGGGTCCCGTTCTATTTCAGCAGGCTGGTCAGGCTGCGGCTGGGAGACACGCTGCGTATCATGGTAGCACACAGCGAGCGGCACCTGCTGCAGGCACAGCGTGTGAGGGTGACCGTTACTTGATGATTACTGCTCCGAGTGGCTGAACAAGAGCCTGTTCCATCTCTTTGAGGTGTTTGTGGGTTTGTAACAAAATACGCAATTCTTCGTCGGTATGTGGTTTGGCAAGGTCTTTCTGATTCTCTTCCTGAAGTCTTTTTATTTTTCGGAGTTTAAGATAGAGCATAGTAGATGTAACGTCCTCTTTATATAGCTCTTCCGGAGTGGCGATATGTCCGTCGTAGTGTTCCTTCCAGTTGGGGCTTATTTCGAGGTGGAGGTCCATGATGGAGACGGCCAGCGTGCTGACTTCCTGGTCTTCATGATAAAGAAAACTTTTTGTCGAGGGCTCCAGTCCCTGATGAAACAAATCTCTGTAGAGGTCCAATATTTTAAGAAGGCGTTTGTTGTCAATGAGATCATAGAGGTCAGTAGTTTCGTGGAGAACGTGGTCTGCAACCAGAGACGTGTCATCCCACGATTTTAAACCAAAGTCCAGGAGGATACGAATCATTCCCCGCTCGTAGTGTTCATGTCGGAATAAGAGAGCGATGGATTCGTCGTCCTGCGGTGCGGCGCCTTCGGCGGGTGGGGGCATATCATCGGGGGATGATGCCTGACCTGCCTTTGCGCGGGCTTCCGCGGCAGCTTTATTTTCCTGTTTTTCGATGCGTTCGCGGATGAACTTATTGACGAGGGCGTGCAGGCCGGATTCTTCGATCCGGAGTATTTCGGCGGACTGCCGGATATAGTCCTGCTGCCTGGTAAAGTCCTCGGTCTTGTTGATCCGCGAGATGGTCTCGGCGACCTGGTTGACTACGGCCGCTTTTTTGTTGCTGTCGTCCGCGGCGTCCTTCAGGGCGACTTCCAGCTGAAAGAGGACGAAATCTTTTTTATTGGACGCGACAAAATCGCGGAAGGCAGCCGCTCCTATCTTTCGGACATAGCTGTCGGGGTCTTCCTTGTCGGGTATGAGGACGAGTTTGACGTCCAGACTTTCTTCCAGAGCCATGTCCAGGCCACGCAGTGCGGCCTTGATCCCCGCGCCGTCACCGTCGTAGATGATGGTGAGGTGATTGGTATATTTCTTTATCAGCCGCAGCTGGTCGATGGTGAGGGAGGTCCCGCCACTGGCGACTACGTTCTCCACGCCGGCCTGGTGCAGGGAGATGACGTCTGTATAGCCCTCCACGAGCAGGCACTCATCCTGTTTGTCGATGGCTTGTCTGGCCTGATAGGAGCCATAGAGGATCTTGCTCTTGATGTAGAGCTCGTTCTCTGGCGTGTTGATGTATTTGGGCGCGCGGTCGTTGCTGCGGATAATACGGGCGCCAAAGCCGATGATCTTTCCGGTATGGTTGTGAACGGGGAAGATGACGCGGCCTCTGTAGTTGTCCATGGGTTTTTCGTCCCTCACGACCACCAGACCGCTTTTCTGCAGGTATTCCAGGTTGTATTGAGCGGCAAGCGCAGCCCTTGCAAAAACGTCTCTGGCGTCGGGGCTGTAACCCAGCTGGAATTTTCGCATCGTGTCTTCCGAAAAGCCGCGTTCTTTCAGGTAGCTGAGACCGATGTCCTGTCCTTCTTCTGTGTTGAACATGGTATCCGAGAAGAACTTCTGCGCGAAGGCGTTGATGATATAGAGGCTGTCGGCCAGCTGTTGTTGCTGGCGCTGCTGGGGGTTGAGCTCTTTTTCCTCGATCTCGACGTTGTAGCGGGCTGCCAGCCAGCGAAGCGCTTCTGCATAGGAGTATTTTTCGTGCTCCATGAGAAAGCTGATGGTGTTGCCGCTGCGACCGCAGCCAAAGCATTTATAGATCTCTTTAGCCGGAGAAACGGTGAAAGAAGGTGATTTTTCATTGTGAAAAGGACAAAGCCCAAGGTAGTTGGTGCCCCTTTTTTCAATTTGACAAAGCCGCCTACGATCTCGATGATGTCGATACGGCTGAGTATCTGCTGTATGGTTTGTTGAGCGATCATCCGGTACAAAAATACCTTTTTCTTGATTTATCGCCGGCGATCGGGGACCGTAAAAACTGCAAAAAAGCGAGTATAAGTATCCATACTAAATATTCCGTTTTTGCGCTATATTAGCAAAAAAGACCATCCTTTGAAAACCGGTATCTATTCCGTACTCTTCTCCCTCATATCAAACATCGCCATTGGCCTTTGTTTTGTCCCGTTCTTATTGTTAGGCTGGAAGAGAATACGGCAGGTCAGCACCTTCTGGATATTGGGAATGTACTGGCTGCTGAGTGGTCTGGTCAATCTGCCGATGCTGCAGCGGCACGGGGGCTATCATGGCCTGATCAGCATTCTCAGCAGACTGTATATGATGGCGGAGACGCCGCTGGTGCTGCTGGCATTTGCCAGCGCCAGTCCCCGCAGATTGGAAGAGGCAGCTGTGGCTGGTAATGCTGCTGTTTATTCTGGGGGAGAGTTCGCTGATCGGCTGGAAGGGCTATGGTCGTCTCAGCAGCGAGCTGATAATGGGGGTGGGGCTGCTGCTGATCCTTTTGTATAGTGTAGTGGGGCTGGTGTTGTACCTGAAGAGTGTGGAGCATACGCGGTTCGAAAATTCAATGGTATTTATCTATGCAGCCGAACTCTTTGCTTATGGCAGCGGGCTGATCATTTATATCTTTGCCCACTATCATTCGCTGGGGAGCGCTTCGGACAGCAACAATGACACAGACAGCTTTCTGCTGTATTATATCAGCCTTCTGCTGTCTGCACTTGTCACTTGCACGGGCCTCTGGATCTATGGCGTCCGGAAGGCGGGGAAAACCGGGTTTATCCCCACCGGAGGCTATTCTTCGTCTTCCTCGTAGTTATAGGTATCCTGGCTATTGTTATAGATAGATTCCCAGGTCTTGACCTTGTCATCGCCCAGCAATTCCAGAATATCGAAAATGGGATCCGATTTTTTCTTCCAGACGACCAATTCCGAGTCGTCATATTTAGAAACGTACATGCACTGATCCGTTTCCATGTTCACTTTGATCAGTCCTATCGGGCCTGTCTCCTGTTCCTGAATCAAATAGTAACATCCTTTTTCCAACAACGCGTACGAATACATACATCACCTTTTTTAGATAACACAATAATAAATCAATGATAAACCAGCTAGAATGATAATGGGGTAGTAAGTATTCTGGTCGGACTGCGGAGGCTGGGTTAGCGGTGCCTTCAGCGACAGGACGAAGGTACGACTTTTAGCGGTGCGTCGGGTCAACTTTCGGGACCGGCACCTGACCGTTCATAATAAATTAACTTCCACTTATTGATAATCAGTATGTTGTGCTCTTTTTTGGCCGGATGGGGAGGGAAACGACCGGATGGAGTTTGCCGGGGAAAAGAAACGACGAGTCCGGTGCGGGCTGGCAGGAGCGGTCGTCCGGAAGGGATGGCGGCCCCGGGCAGGGATGGAGGTGCGGGCATGAGCGGCGGGTTCGGCCGGGACAAATAAAAAGAGGTTGTCCTGATTAGTGCAATAGACAACCCCTATTACCTTCTGCCTTTTTCCCCGAAAATGGCGGAAGGCTTGCATGACCACTTATCCTACAGCCTCCTATTTCTCGAGCTTGATCTCGCCGGCGTCGGCGGTCTGGCCATCGCTGACCATGATACCGTCTTTGGCGACATTCTTATAGGGAGGTTTTGCTTCTATGATGATCTTGTAGGTACCAGGTTTGGCGTCGGTGATCTCGAATGACCCGCCGATGATAGGGGCCTTCATCGTGTCAGTAGCCGATTCGGCCCAGGCGCGAACGCCTCCTTCCGGCGGAGTCACTGTTCCCTTGATGGAACCGGCGCGGAGAAAAGTAAAGGCAAACAGCCCCGAAGCCACTACGGCGACTGCCGTTATTCGTTTGAGTGAATTGAAGTTCATAGTCTGATAGTTGAATTTTAAACAATACTTCAAGTACTGTGCCACCAGACCTGAACGGGAGACAGGCGCCGCCGGGTATATTATTCCACGATGCGGCCTTTATCCAGCCTAAGGAAATGGTCGACGCAACCGGGGAGTTCCTGCGTGTAGTGGCTCACGTAGATAAGAGTTGTGGTAAAAGCGCGGCACAGTGTATCGATCAGCTGCCGGAAATGGGCCGTTTGTTCTTCGTCCAGACCCCGGCAGGGCTCGTCGAGGATGAGCATGGGAGGGTTCTTGATGAGGGCCCTTGCGAGCAGAACCATGCGCTGCTGGCCTGTAGACAGCTGGGGGAGGCGTTTGTGACGGAGGTCCTTCAGGGAGAGCAGCTGCATCCAGCGCAGGGTGAGGGTTTCCTGTTCGTCGCTGAGCGGCCGGAAAAGTCCGATGGTATCGAAGAGGCCCGATGCGATGACCTCCATACAGGACGCACTGCTGTCGAAGTACAGGTGTAGCTCGGGAGAAACGAAACCGATCTTCCTTTTTATATCCCAGATGGATTCGCCCGTGCCGCGCCGGCGGTCGAAGAGCCAGATCTCGTTGGCATAGGCCCGGGGGTTATCGGCTGTAATTAGGCTCAGGATCGTGGATTTGCCTGCGCCGTTGGGGCCGGATACATTCCAGCATTCGCCCTTGCGGACTTCCCAGTTGATATTGTCGAGGATGGTCGCTTTTCCATATTTGATCGTAGTGTTGACCATCTTAACGGCGATTCCGAAGTCGGCTGTCTGCTCGAGCTGGGCGCGGAGTTCCTGCAGCTGCACAGGGTCGAGGCGGGCGTCTTCCTTGCTGTCATCCGGATGAAAGTCCGCTCTGGGACCCGAGAACGTCCACCTGCCTCCGGCAAGCCGGCCTACGTGCGTGATGGAGGCAGGCAATTCGTTCGGGCTGGTGATCAGCAGGATCTGCATACCCCGGGCGGCGAGGTTATTGATGATGGCGTGCAGCGTAGCCCGTCCTTCAGTGTCGAGTCCGAGAAAGGGATTGTCGAGGATCAGCAGTTCGGGCTTGTTCAGCAGGGCGATACCGAGCTGTACCCGCTTGTTCTCCCCATTGGAAAGCTGAATGAGGGGCTTGTTCAGAAGGGGGCTGATATGGAGCCCGTCGAGCCATTGGTCGGGCTGTCCTTCCCAGCCGGCGTATTCCCGGAGCTCCTGCCCGACGGTTATCGTCTGGTCGGCATCCGAGGAGTTGAAGCGCTGCTGATAATATAAGGAGGTAGACCCCGGGCGGTTCCTGAACCGGTGCTGTTGTTCGACGATGCCTATGCGCCGGATGGCGGTGCTGATGCTCCCGGTGTGAAAATGGGTTCCGAGGAGGGTATGGGCAAGGACGGTTTTGCCGCTGCCCGATGGGCCGGTGATCGCCCATTGTTCTCCGGGGTTGACGGTCCAGTACAGCTGGTCCAGCAGGGTGGATCCGCCTAATTTCACGGAAACCCCTTCGAATGTCAGAAACGGTGCGGCCATGACACGAAAGTACTCAAACCCTAAAGGGCAAACTGTCGACTTCGTCGATTTTGGCTTCCGGGAGTATAATTTTGTCTCAGGGACAGGGAAGGTCCCTCCAAATTGTGGTCATAGCCTGTCAAATCAGCGAATTCCGGGGGCGGAAATATCCACAGGTGTAGAAATTGAAATAAGCCGTCTCTGAAATCGTTTGACTATATTGCAGGCTTGCGGACCCCTGTCCGCGGTCGTTGCCCTTCACCCGATAAAAGCCAGGAATGGGTATTCGACGAAAGTTATTAAGCTAACACACATCGGATTTAATATGGCAGAAAAGGCTAATTTGTTCGAGTATAATGATGACAGCGTCAGGACCCTGGACTGGAAGGAACATATCCGCCTCCGCCCGGGTATGTATATTGGTAAGCTGGGAGACGGGAGTAGTTCGGATGACGGTATTTATGTGCTGCTGAAGGAGGTTATCGACAACTGTATTGACGAGCACACGATGGGCTATGGAAAGCAGGTCGATATTATGATCGACCAGAAGACGGTAACCATCCGGGACTATGGCCGGGGGATCCCGCTGGGTAAGGTGGTGGACGTCGTCAGTAAGATCAATACCGGCGCGAAATACGACAGTAAGGCTTTCCAAAAATCGGTTGGCCTTAACGGGGTCGGTACGAAGGCCGTCAACGCCCTGAGCAGCTATTTCAAGGTCACTGCTTTCCGGGATGGGAAGGAGAAGACGGCGGAGTTCAACAAGGGCGATCTGACGAAGGAGCATAAAGAAGCCAAAACAGATCAGTCGAACGGCACGCTTGTCACATTTACCCCCGACGATACTGTCTTCAAGAACTTTCACTTTCTCCATGAATATATGGACAATCAGTTCTGGAACTATTGTTACCTGAACGCAGGGCTGGTGATCAATTTCAACGGGAAGAAGTATGTGTCGAAGAACGGTTTGCTCGATCTGTTGCAGCGTCGCACCAACGACGACGAGAACCGCTATCCCATCATCCATATAAAAGGAGAGGATATAGAGGTCGCGATCACCCATAACAACGACTACGGCGAGGAGATCTTCAGCTTTGTCAACGGACAATACACGACGCAGGGCGGGACCCACCAGCAGGCCTTTAGGGAGGCCTTCGTCAAGGTGATCCGGGATTTCTATAAGAAAGACTATGAAGCTTCGGATATCCGGCAGAGCATTGCTGCGGCTATCGCGGTACGTGTCATGGAACCGGTATTCGAGTCGCAGACAAAGACGAAACTGGGCAGTCTTAACGTGGCAGAAGGCGGTGCTACCATGAAGAATTTTGTAAACGATTTTCTCGCCAAAGAACTGGATAATTATCTCCATAAGAATCCCGCCACGGCCGACGCGCTGAAGAAGCGTATCGAGCAGAGCGAGCGGGAGCGCAAGGAGCTGGCCGGCATCAAGAAACTGGCCAATGAACGGGCCAAAAAGGCGAATCTTCACAACAAGAAGCTGCGGGACTGCAGGTTTCACTATAACGAAGAACCGACGGGTAAGGATAAGGAAGCGATCCTGCAGAAGCAGTCGGAGAGCACCATATTCATCACAGAGGGCGATTCCGCCAGCGGCAGTATCACCAAGGCCAGGGGACGTCGAGCGTCAGGCGGTCTTCAGCCTCCGGGGCAAGCCGCTCAATTGTTTTGGTCTCACCAAGAAAGTGGTGTACGAGAACGAGGAGTTCAACCTGCTGCAGCACGCGCTCAACGTGGAAGACGGCATCGAGGGGCTGCGGTATAACAATATCGTCATCGCTACCGACGCCGACGTGGACGGAATGCATATCCGTCTGCTGCTGATGACTTTCTTTTTACAGTTCTTCCCCGACCTGGTCAAGAACGGTCACGTGTATATTCTCGAAACCCCGCTGTTTCGTGTCCGCAACAAGCAGGAGACGCACTACTGCTATGACGAAACGGAGAAGCAGGCGGCAGTAAAGAAGCTCGGCAGCAAGCCCGAGATCACCCGCTTCAAGGGTCTCGGCGAGATCTCTCCTGATGAATTTGCCCGTTTCATCGGTCCGGATATGCGTAAGCAGCCGGTGATGGTTATGCAGGACACGCATATCCAGCAGATACTCGAGTATTATATGGGGAAGAACACGCCCGAGCGCCAGGATTTTATCATTAAGAACCTGAAGGTAGAGCTCGACCTGGTAGACGAAGGGGCGGCTCCCGCCGCAACGGCAGGAGTAAACAAAAAAATAGCTTGATCGTATGATCCATATTGTTTTTCAGAAAAGCGACGCGGAAGTGCTGAAGAAGGCGTTCGAGCTGGAGCCTTCTCTGCAGGGGGACGTGATCCTGATCCATGACGAGTTTGCCGTAGGGCCTGTCGCCGGTATCTATACGACCGAGGGCATCGAGGCCCGGAAGGCCTGGTGGCGCGAGGTCCTGGCCGGCGGGGACTATGACGGGATAGTGGACAACGGGACTGTTGCCGACGACAATGCGACGGTTGCGGCGCTCAAACAGCGGCTGGAGGAAGACAAGCAGGAATTCGTTTGGGTATGGGCCGCGCAGAATAAGCACGACGTCAGCGGTTACTACTGGCTGATGAGCCAGCTGAAGGATTTTCAGGGCAGAATATTTATCCTGTATTTGAACAACCTGCCTTTTATCAATGAAAAGGGGCAGATCTTCTATCCGGTGAATCTTTTTGATATACCTCCGAGGGAATTTCTGAAGGCACGCAGACTCGCGAGGCCCATCACGCTGAGCGAATTCGAGATCGACCCCGATGAATGGGCCCGGCTTTGCCAGGAAGATACCGGCGTGAGGATCCTGGAAGGGGAAAGAAGCTGTCCCAGCATCCCTACACGTATTTTGACGAGGAGCTGAGGAAATTCATATCCGGAGACTGGATAAAGGCCAGCAAGCTGATCAATCAGTTCATGGGAAAGGCCAAACAGACGACCGGAGACGCCTATCTGTTGTGGCGGATAAAACAACTGGTCGGCGCCGGCGAGCTGGACGTGCAGGGCGAGCTGAAGGGGATGAAGGACTTCGAGATCAAATTAAAGTCTGCAGCACCGGTGGGTGAGCCCGTGACGCAAGGGGGCGCCGGATCATGAAGATAAAAGCCATTCATCATATCGCGATCCTGACGGACGACTATCCCCGCAGCAAGGCTTTTTATACGGAGATACTTGGATTTACGGTCATCAGGGAGACCTTTCGCGAAGAGCGGCAGTCGTACAAGCTGGACACGGCTATTGCGGGCGTCTACCAGATAGAGCTGTTCTCCTTCCCCGACTTCAGGGAACGGGGCAGTTATCCGGAGGCGAAGGGGCTGCGGCATCTGGCGTTCGCCGTCGATGACGTGGAGGGTGCCGCCGAAGAGTTGAGGAGCAGGGGTGTCGTCGTGGAGGCGGTGCGGGTCGACGAGCTGACCCAGAAGAAATTTGTGTTTTTTACCGATCCCAACGGGCAGCCGCTGGAGCTGTACGAGGGATAAAAAGAGGGATATAACAATGGCGAAATCAAAAATTGCCGATGATTTTCACGAGAACGAGTCCGGTGTCACCGGTCAGTACAAGACCTGGTTTTTGGATTATGCCTCCTATGTAATCCTCGAACGGGCGGTACCCGCCGTAGAGGATGGTCTTAAGCCGGTACAACGCCGGATCCTTCACGCGATGAAGGAAATGGATGACGGCCGGTTCAACAAGGTGGCCAATATCATCGGCCAGAGCATGCAGTATCATCCGCATGGCGACGCCAGCATCGGAGAGGCTCTGGTGAATATGGGGCAGAAAGACCTGCTGATCGAGACCCAGGGCAACTGGGGCGACGTGCGGACGGGTGACGACGCCGCGGCCGCGCGTTATATCGAAGCCCGGCTGAGCAAGTTTGCGCTGGAGGTAGCCTTCAATGCGAAGACGACCGAGTGGCAGCTGAGCTATGACGGCCGCAAGAACGAGCCGGTGACCCTGCCCATGAAGTTTCCGTTGCTGCTGGCCCAGGGCGCGGATGGGATTGCAGTCGGGCTGGCGACCAAGATCCTCCCGCATAATTTCTGCGAACTTTGTGAAGCGGCTATAAAATATCTGAGGGGAAAAAATTCGAGATATACCCCGACTTCCTCACTGCGGGAATGGCCGACGTCACGAATTACAACGACGGCAGGCGCGGCGGCAAGGTAAGGGTGCGGGCGCATATCGAGGAAATGGATAAAAAGACTCTGCTGGTAAAGGACGTGCCTTATGGAGTTACGACTACGGCGCTGATCGACTCTATCCTCAAAGCAAACGACCAGGGCAAGATCAAGGTGCGCAAGGTGACGGACAATACGGCCGCGGATGTGGAGATACAGATCGATCTGGCTCCCGGCATATCGCCCGATATTACCATCGACGCGCTATACGCCTTCACCGACTGCGAGATCAGCATTTCTCCGAATGCCTGCGTGATCGTCGACAAGAAGCCGGTGTTCATCGGGGTCAAAGAGCTGCTTACCATCAGCGTCGACCACACGAAAGAACTGCTGAAGCGCGAGCTGGAGATCAAGCTGGCCGAGCTGCAGGAGAAATGGCACTATACTTCACTGGAGAAGATCTTCTTCGAGGAGAAGATCTATAAAGAACTTGAGAAAAAACACGAGACCTGGGACAAGGTAATCGCCGCGATCGCAAAGGCTTTCGAGCCTTTCAGGAAGCAGCTGCGGCGCGATATTACCAGGGAGGACATCGTCAAGCTGACCGAAAAGCCGGTAAGACGTATCTACCGTCTCGATATCGACGAGCTGAACGCCCAGATCAAGGGGCTGGAGGCGGAGATCAAACAGGTAAAGCACGACCTCAACAACCTGGTCGATTTCACCGTGGCCTACTACGAAAATTTGTTGAAGAAGTACGGCAAGGGCCGCGAGCGCAAAGACGGAGATGAAGCTGTTCGAAGCCATCCAGGCACAGCAGGTAGCGATAGCCAACGTCAAGTTGTACGTCAACAAGTCGGATGGCTTTATCGGTACGGGTCTGAAAAGGATGAATTCGTTACGGACTGTTCGGACCTGGACGATATCATCGCCTTTACAAAAGGAGGTAAGATGAAGGTCGTGAAGGTAGCCGACAAGGCCTTTATCGGAAAGGACATCATCCATGTCGCGGTCTTCCGCAAGAACGACGAACGGACGACCTACAATATGATCTATGTCGACGGGAAGAGCGGTATCAGCTATGCCAAGCGTTTTAACGTTACGGGGATCACGCGCGACAAGGAATATGACCTTACCAAGAGTGACGACACGAAGAGCCGGGTACACTATTTTTCGGCCAACCCCAACGGAGAGGCGGAGGTCGTGAGGGTTATCCTTAGCCCCAGCAGTTCGGCGCGGCACAAGGAATTCGACTTCTATTTCGAGGAGCTGGAGATCAAGAACCGCACCAGCCTGGGCAATCAGGTGACCAAATATCCCATCCGTACGGTGAAATTCAAGGAGGCGGGCAAGACGACGCTCAGCGGGCGTAAGATCTGGTTCGACCCGACGTTCGGCCGGCTCAACAGCGAGGGCAAGGGCGACTATCTCGGCAGTTTTGATGGCGACGAGCGGCTGCTGGTCATCTATTCCGACGGCAACTACGGAGCTGGCGGACACCGAGCTGAGCCAGCGCTTTGACGCGGACAAGATCATCGATATCCGCAAATTCGATCCGGAGCGGGTCATTACGGCGATATATCTCGACAACGATAAATTGCAGTTCAATGTGAAGCGCTTCAAGATAGAGACGACCACGCTGAAAAGTAAGTTCCTCTTTATCAAGGAAGGTGAGGGCAACCGCCTGGAAGCCGTCACGCTGGCTCCTGAGCCGATCGCGCTGATAAAGTCCGGCCGGGGCGCGCAGGCGAAGACGCAGAAGATAAAGATCGCCACATTTGTGGAGGTGACGGGCTGGAGAACGGTCGGGACCAAGTTATTCGACTATTCGAAGAGCGTGGAAGTGGAGTGGGCCCATAAAGAGGAGGAAAGGGAAAAGCCGCCGCAGACTGAATTGTTTTAAATATTAAAGGCCGCTCTATAGAGCGGCCTTTTTTTCGACTATTTTATAGAGTTTCTATGGAGTCTTTTTCTTCTAACCCGGATCGTGGCATTTTCGGTGAGACTGCTGCTCAGAAAGACCTCATACCTGTTCTTGCCGTCCGTCAGGACCATCAGTGCGGTATTCGGTGGTATGGTACCAAGGTTTTCGGCAAACATGCTGATCTCGTTGACTTCGCGAGTGCTGTCCAGGTGAAGATAGACGTTGAATGCCTTTGCCGCCAGTTCCTGATGGGGAAGGACCAGTTGGTTGTTCACGAAGACGGAAATGCTGTCCCCGTCGATATCGCCGTTGTCGTAAAAGCTGAGCCGGACCGAATCGGATTCCACGACAAACTCCTTGTTCAGGACGGCCTTGCGGATGTTAAAGGATTCGGTGATCCTTTTTCTGTCTTCCACGGCAGAATCCAGCTTTTATAAGAGAAGGGGGTGGGGAAATGCTGACAATGGCTGCGACGGAATCGGGCCTGACCGGCTGAACGGCAGGCGGCAGGCTGACCGCTGTGGCCGCTGAAGGAGCGCCAGCGGTGACGTCAATGACGATATCGTCTTCCTGCGGCTTCCACACGCGGGAGTTTTCGGCGATTCTGGTAGACAAGCTATCATGCTGATTATCAGACTTGTCCAGCATATAACTCACTTTTATATCCGGGAAGGTGTACCTGTACTTTTGGTCGGGATAAAAGGTTCCTCTGACGGCGCTGCCCATTTTATTATTGATCAGTACGCCCCTGAAATCGGTGCTGCATTCGACGCCGTTGACTGTGGAATTCGAGTTGAAATAGATGAGAGGAATATTGAGGATGGTGACTTCGCGGGTTTTGGGATTGTACTGTCCGTGGATAAAGAAGCTCTGGTATTTATCGCGGAAATAGTATCCGAATATGCCTTCTACTTTAGTTCCCTTCTGCTTGATTACCAATTCTGTAAGGTAATTGTTGTGGAGGCCTCCCCCCATTTGGACGTCCGCGTGGCCGTACCATGCGCCGGTGACGACCTGGGCCGAAAGCAAATGTGGGAGAGCAGTAAGCAGACAAATATATAATAGTCTTTGCATCAGTTGATAGGGTGCAATAACGGACTGAAGATACGATATATTGTCAGTACCTGTTGAGGTGGCGTTTGATCTCCTTTTCCGTGTCCCGCTGCTTGATGGATTCGCGTTTGTCGTACTGCTTCTTGCCCTTTCCGAGTCCGATCTCCATTTTCGCGTAGCCTTTTTCGTTGAAAAAGATGCGCAGGGGGACAATGGTGTAGCCCTTCTCTTTTATTTTGTTCTCCAGCTTGCGCAGTTCGCGTTTGGTGAGCAGGAGTTTGCGGTCGTGAACGGCGAGGTGGTTGTTGGTCGTGCCAAAGCGGTATTCTGCGATATGCATATTGCGAACCCAGAGTTCGCCCTGGAAGAAGACGCAAAAGCTATCCACGAAATTGACCTTGCCTTCCCGTATGGATTTTACTTCTGTCCCTACCAAAACCATACCCGCATCGAATTTATCCTCGATGAAATAATCGTGGTATGCGGATCTGTTCTTTATCTCACTCATAGTTAATGTGCCGGAGATTCGCTATCCAGAAAATTAGCGTATCTCCGGCAAAAACGCTAATGATTGTCCTTCGGCCGTTAGCCTTTGAAGAGGGTCATCAGCGTCGAAATTTTTCTTTCAGCTCTTTCCGGTTGACGATAAAATCGAGGAAGCCGTGTTCGAGTAGAAATTCACTGCGCTGGAAGCCTTCGGGCAGGTCTTTTTAATTGTTTCCTTGATGACGCGCGGGCCGGCAAAGCCGATGAGGGCGCCCGGCTCTGCGATGTTGAGGTCGCCGAGCATCCCGAAGGATGCCGATATGCCGCCGAAAGACGGGTCCGTCAGCAGTGATATATAGGGGATCTTTGCGTCGGTCAGCTGGGAAAGTTTGCCCGAGACCTTGGCGAGCTGCATGAGGGAAAAAGCGCTTTCCATCATGCGGGCGCCGCCGGACTTGCAGATGATGAGCAGGGGGCGCGGTGCTCGAGACAATAGTCAGCGGCCCGGCTGATCCTTTCTCCCATGACGCTGCCCAGCGATCCGCCGATGAATTCGAAGTCCATACAGGCTACCACCATATGGTGTTCCTTTACGTTGCCCGCGGCGACACGGATGGAATCGGTGATATCTGTCTTCGCCCAGGTCTCTTCCAGCCTTTTCTGATACGATTTGAGGTCGGTGAAGTGGAGGAAGTCCTTGGAGCGGATGTTTTCGAACATCACTTCGTATTGGCCGTCGTTGAAAAGTATGTCAAAATATTCCGAGCTGCCGATGCGGTGGTGGTGGTTGCATTTGGGGCAGACAAACAGATTCTCCCGTAGTTCAGTAACGGTGCAGATATAGTTGCAGTTAGGGCATTTGGTCCAGAGGCCTTCCGGCGTCTCCTTCTTTTCCGCGGTGCTGGTCGTTATCCCCTTTTTTATGCGTTTGAACCAGCCGCTCTTGGTCTCTTCGCTTTGTCCTTCGTCACCAGCCAGGTTCGCTTCAAAATCGTCGTCTTGCTTCATTTGCGTTTTGTTTGTCATTGCGATATCGAACAATATTCCCAACCTCCGGATCGTTCACCCGAAGGAAATTGGCGGCTAAGATACTAAACAACGGGGATTTATGGTTGCTCTGTCCTGCTCCCCACAAAAAAAGTAAATGAAAAGGATTTTCTTCGCCTTCCTGTGCTAAATTTGCGCGGTTACCACCTTTTTCCTTCATTCTCAATTAATAGAAGGTATTCATATGAAATGGTCTGAACTCTTTACTTCTTCTGTAGGCAAAAAATTTGTAATGGGCCTCACCGGTGTTTTCCTCATCCTTTTTCTGATCGTGCACGTTTGTGTGAACGCCTGTATCTGGGCGGAGGACGATGGCCAGATGTTCAACCTGGCCGCGCATTTTCTGGGTTCTACGGTGGTCCCGCGGGTACTGGAGATAGGGCTTTTTGCCGGCTTTCTGCTGCATATCATCCAGGCCTATGTGCTCGAGCTCCAGAACAAGCGCAGGAGGGGGGTTGGCTACCAGGTGCCCATGGGCAATAAAGGAAGCAAATGGTATTCCAGGTATATGGGCTGGCTGGGCACGTTTGTCCTGCTTTTTCTGGTCATACATATCAAACAATTCTGGGTACCCTCCCGGTTCACAGACCTGGACGAGGTTACCTATGAGAGTGGCGCCAAGGTTCATAACCTGTTCGCCCTGATGAAGGATACTTTCACCCAGCCACTGGGTAGTCATCGTGTATCTTGTCGGGTGTCTGGCGCTGGCCTACCACCTGATGCACGGTTTTCAGAGCGCCTTCCGGTCGCTCGGCGTATACAACAGCCGTTATCTCAAACTGATCAATGCCATCGGTGTAGGGTTCGCCATAGTAGTCCCCCTGGCCTTCGCAATGATGCCCATATCCATGTATTTCAACTGGGTATAGCATCTTCTTCCGATCAAACCATTAAATGTATTCGAAGTAATCAAATAATAAGTCATGTTCAATTCAAACATCCCCGACGGGCCCATGGATAAAAAATGGGAAGACTACAAAGGACATGTGAAGCTGGTAAACCCCGCCAACAAGCGTAGCCTGGAGATTATCATCATAGGAACGGGTCTGGCCGGCGCATCTGCGGCTGCCTCGCTGGGAGAACTGGGATATAAGGTGAAGGCTTTTTGTTTTCAGGATTCCCCGCGCCGGGCGCACAGCATTGCTGCGCAGGGGGGATCAATGCGGCCAAGAACTATCAGAATGACGGGGACAGTGTTTTCCGTCTTTTTTATGATACGGTGAAGGGAGGCGACTATCGTGCGCGCGAGGCCAATGTGCATCGCCTGGCCGAGGTCAGCGCCAGTATAATCGACCAGTGCGTGGCGCAGGGAGTACCCTTCGCCCGCGAGTACGGCGGTCTGCTCAGCAACAGGTCGTTTGGCGGTACGCAGGTACAGCGTACATTTTATGCTGCGGGTCAGACCGGACAGCAGCTGCTGATAGGCGCTTATCAGGCGCTGGAAAGGCAGGTCGCCCTCGGGAATGTAGAGATGTATGCCCGGCACGAGATGCTGGAGATCGTAATGGTCGACGGTAAGGCGCGCGGCATCATCGCCCGCAACCTGGTCACCGGCGAACTGGAAAGGCATTTCGGACACGCTGTATTGCTCTGCAGCGGCGGATACGGCAACGTGTTCTATCTTTCCACCAACGCGATGGGCAGCAATGTCACGGCGGCATGGAAGGCACACAAGAGAGGAGCATACTTCGGCAACCCCTGTTTCACACAGATCCACCCGACCTGTATACCGGTGACGGGAGACCACCAGTCCAAGCTGACCCTGATGTCCGAGTCGCTGCGGAATGACGGCCGCATCTGGGTGCCGAAGCAAAAGAACGATTCGCGCAAAGCCAATGAGATCCCCCATGAAGAAAGGGACTACTACCTGGAGAGAAGGTATCCGGCTTTCGGGAACCTGGTGCCGCGCGACGTCGCATCGCGTGCGGCTAAAGAGCGCTGTGACGCCGGTTTTGGGGTTGGTTCGTCAAAGCAGGCCGTCTATCTTGACTTCGCTTCGGCTATCGAGCGTTATGGCAAGATCGAATGCCGCAAACACGGTATCGAAAATCCCTCCGCCGAAGACATCCGTCAGCACGGGGTGGATGTGGTAAAAGAAAAATATGGCAACCTCTTCGATATGTACGCGAAGATCACCGGAGAGGACCCCTATACGACGCCGATGCGGATCTACCCGGCCGTACACTATACGATGGGCGGGCTTTGGGTGGACTACGAACTGATGACGAGCGTGCCCGGTCTGTATGCCCTGGGCGAGGCCAACTTCAGCGACCACGGCGCCAATCGTCTCGGCGCGTCTGCACTGATGCAGGGTCTGGCTGACGGCTATTTCGTGATCCCCTATACGATCGGCAACTATCTGGCGGGCGAGATCCGGACAGCGGCGGTACCTACTTCACACCCCGCTTTTGAAGCGGCTGAGAAGGAAGTGGCAGCTCGTCTGCAGCAGCTGAAAGCGATCAACGGAACCCAGAGTCCCGAGTCCTTCCACAAGCGTCTTGGAAAGATCATGTGGGATAAATGCGGCATGGCCCGCAACGAGGCCGGTCTGAAAGAGGCGATCGAAGAGATACGCGCGCTGAAGGCCGAGTTCTGGCGCGACCTGCGGGTGGCCGGCGAGATCGGTGAGTTCAATCCCGAACTGGACAAGGCCGGCCGTGTGGCCGACTTCATCGAGCTGGGCGAGCTGATGTGCATGGACGCACTGCAACGCCGGGAAAGCTGTGGCGGCCATTTCCGGGAAGAGATGCAGACGGAGGACGGCGAAGCCAAACGCGACGACGATAATTTTTCTTTTGTGGCGGCGTGGGAATACAAGGGTGACAGTAGTTGGGAATTGCATAAGGAGAAGCTGGATTTTGAGATCGTACACCCGACACAGAGAAGTTATAAATAGATGGGAACATCGGCGACAATATGGGTTGAATGGGCGGCCAGGCTGGTAACGGGCCTGGGAGCTCTTGCCGCGGTCATCTTCGCGGTGGCCAACTACAGGACCCAGACCCGCCTGAAACAGGCGGAGTGGTTGAAGTCGCTGTTCGAGAAGTTCTTCGAAAATTCGACGTACAAAGAAGTGCGGGTGTGGCTTGACTACGATCTGCTTCACGCCCGGCTGGGGGCTGAGGACGCGGTGCAGCGACAGCTGAATGAAGAGAAGTTTACCGATTTCCTGAACTTCTTCGAGTTCATCGGGGTTCTGTATTCGCACCGGCACCTGACGCTGGGGCAGGTCTATGACGTATTCGACTATTATTTGCTGAAAATAAAGACTGATACCGATTGTCAGGAGTGGATCAGTCAGTACAGCTTCGAACGACTGAAAGCTCTTTTAGACCATGTGTGATCATGCCGGACTATTTGTTTGTATATGGAACGCTGCGCAGGGACTATGACCTAAAGTTAAAGAACAGGGTCAGCGGCAACCTGCAGTATGTCGGTCAGGCAAAAGTAGGAGCGGCCCTGTACGATCTGGGCCGTTATCCGGGGGCTGTCAGGAGCAGGAAAGGAGAGGAGGTCATCGGGGACGTCTTTTTGCTGAGTGAGGCCGACAGGGTGCTGCGGATACTGGACAAGTACGAGGGGATCCCGGAAGGAAGGCCGGATCAGGGGGAGTTCGTAAGGAAGAAGGGGAAAGTGAAATTGCGGTCGGGAAAGGAAGTGAACGCCTGGATCTATTGGTATAACCTCGACCCGAAGGAGAGGCAGCCGATCAAATACAAGAATTATTTGAACTATTTGAAAAATAAAAGCATCAGATAAGTATTATATGGAACACTATACGATGAACCTGACCCTTAAGGTCTGGAGACAAAAAAATAAAAAAGACAGGGGCGGCTTTGAAACCTATTCCGTCAGTGACATTTCTTCAGAGATGTCGTTCCTGGAGATGTTCGACGTACTGAATGAGCGCCTGGTCACGGAAGGCAAAGAGCCTATCGCCTTTGACCACGACTGCCGGGAAGGTATCTGCGGTATGTGTTCGATGTATATCAACGGACGGCCCCATGGTCCCTGGGAAGGGACAACGACCTGTCAGCTGCATATGCGTGCTTTCAAGGACGGAGACACCATCGTGGTAGAGCCCTGGAGGGCGAATGCTTTCCCGGTGGTGAAAGACCTGGTTGTGGACAGAGCCGCTTTCGACCGGATCATCCAGGCCGGGGGGTATATTTCCGTCAATACCGGTAACGCTGTCGACGCCAACGCGATCCCCATCGAAAAGGACAGTGCGGACACAGCTTTTGCGGCTGCGGCCTGTATCGGCTGCGGAGCCTGCGTGGCGGCCTGTAAGAACAGCTCGGCGCTGCTCTTCCTCTCTGCCAAGGTCAGCCATCTGGCGCTGCTGCCCCAGGGCAATCCCGAAAGGAAGACGCGGGTGGTCGATATGATCGCCCAGATGGACAAGGAAGGCTTTGGCAGCTGTACTTCGACCGGGGCCTGCGAGGCGGTATGTCCGAAGGAGATCTCGATCACGAATATCGCCCGTCTGAACGCCGAGTACGGCCGTTCCGGGCTGACGACCGACAAATAATTGATTATTAGGCGGCCCCACCCGTACGGGTGGGGCCGCTTTTTTGTACATTTGCGCCCATGATTAGAGTGAACAACGTCACCCTTTCCTTTGGAAAACGGGTATTATTCGATGAGGTCAATCTTACTTTTACAAAAGGCAACTGTTACGGGGTGATAGGCGCCAACGGGGCTGGAAAATCCACTTTTCTCAAGATCCTTTCCGGGGAGATAGAACCTTCCAAGGGGGCGATCGAGATCGCGCCGGGGCAGCGTATGGCCGTCCTGAACCAGAACCACTTTGCTTTTGACGAAAATACGGTATTGCACACGGTGCTGATGGGACACCGGAAGATGTGGGACGTGATGCAGGAAAGGGATACCATTTATGCCAAGGCGGATTTCTCCGAGGAGGACGGTCTCAGGGCCGGCGAGCTGGAGGGAGAGTTTGGCGAAATGGGAGGGTACACGGCGGAAAGCGACGCGGCGGCGCTGCTGAGCGATCTGGGCGTGAAGGAATCCCTGCATGGTTCGCTGATGAAAGAGCTTCCTGGTGCTCAGAAAGTGCGGGTGTTGCTGGCTCAGGCGCTGTTCGGAAACCCGGACATCCTGATCCTCGACGAACCTACCAACGACCTCGACGTAGAGACCATCAACTGGCTGGAGAACTTTTTGGCCGACTATGAGAACATCGTAATCGTCGTCTCGCACGACCGTCACTTCCTCGACGCCGTGTGTACGCACGTGGCCGACGTGGACCGCCAGAAGATCAAGATATTTACCGGTAACTATACATTCTGGTACGAATCGTCCCAGCTGATGGCTCGTCAGATGTCGGACAAGAACAAGAAAACGGAAGACAAGCGAGCGGCCCTGATGGAGTTCATCGCGCGGTTCTCCGCCAACGCGAGTAAGTCCAAGCAGGCGACTTCGCGGAAGAAGGCGCTGGAAAAGCTGACCATCGAGGAGATCGAGCCTTCCAACCGCCGTTATCCGGGGATCATTTTCAAACAGCTGCGTGAGGTAGGCAATCAGATCCTCAACGTCGAAAAGCTCTACAAGACGGCCGAAGACGGGCGGAAGCTGTTCTCCAATGTGACCTTCAGCGTCAACAAAGGGGACAAGATCGCTTTTGTCAGCAAGGACCATCTTGCGCTGACCAGCTTCTTCGACATCATCAACGGCGAGCAGTCTGCCGATGGCGGCAAATTCGAATGGGGTACGACGGTAAGCAAGGCCTATCTGCCAAACGATAACACGAAGTATTTCCAGGGGAAGGACATCAATCTGATGGACTGGCTGCGGCAGTACGTTCCGCCGCACGTCACCGACGTGGACGAGCCCTTTCTTCGCGGCTTCCTCGGAAAGATGCTGTTCAGCGGCGACGAGGTGCTGAAGCATACGAAGGTGCTGTCCGGGGGTGAAAAGGTCCGTTGTATGCTCAGCCGGATGATGCTGCAGGACCCGAACGTCGTCGTCCTCGACGAGCCGACCAACCACCTCGACCTGGAGTCCATCCAGTCTTTCAACGAAAGCATGAGCAATTTCAAGGGGATCGTCCTGCTGACGTCCCATGACCATACCTTCTTACAGACTGTGGCCAACCGCGTGATCGAGCTGACTCCCGGCGGTATTATCGACCGGCTGATGTCCTTCGATGAATACCTCGAGGACGCGCGGGTAAAGCAGCTCCGCGAGGAGATGTATCCGAGGGAAGTGATGGCCTAGAGCGCCTAAATTATTCGTCCGGGACCCGGCCTCCAAAGGCCGGGTCTTTTTGTCTTATTTGATACAATAAAATGCGAATTTTGAGCATTATAAGGCCACTGAAGGTCCCGGATCCATTGAAGAACGAGGATGGACCGAGGGACGAAGGTCCACCGAAGTTCCTCCGAAGGACAGAAGTTAGCGCTTTGCCGGAGACGCGCTAATTTTTGTAAAGCGCATCTCCGGCAGATAAAAGGAAAATCCCGGTTGTTGATCAAAAGGCTGCTTATACTGGTGCTGTTCTTGGGTGGGGCCTACTTCGCCGTGATGCCTCAGCAGCTGCCGGGAAAGACGCCGGCGGTGGGCCGGAAGGACACGGTGCCGGCAGGCGGAATCGCCAGGGATACGGTGCCAGCGGATACTCCCCGGAGGGATACCGTACCGAGGCCCAATGCCGATACAATTCCCCTGACTGATTCCCTCAAAAAAGTCGTAGACAGCATTCGGCACTACCAGGACAGCCTGAAGAAGGCCGATACGGTACTATCTGCTGCCGCACAGCTGCGGCAGGTCGACTCCCTTAATATCCGCTCCGGCGCTCCTGTGGATTCGGTCAAAATGCGGCTGGACTCGATGATGAATGCGGTGGGCAACGTCAGGGGGCAGCAGGTGCCGGGCCGGCCGGGGGTCCCGGGTACCCTGCCCAGGCAGTCCAATCCGGGATATGCACCTTCGATGGGAGGGGGTAATTTGCCGGGGGGCGGAAACCAGCCTGGAGGAAATGGCCCCGCCGGGGCGCAAATTTGCCGAGGGGTACCCCGAGTGTATCACGCGGCCGCCGGGGGCTCCTGTCCGCAGACCGGGAGCGGCTCCGGTGCTTTCCAACCTCCACCGCAAATGGGTGCCCGTGCGCGACGGGAAGATACCGATAGATTCCATGAGTGTGATTCCCGGCGCCTTCTTCGTAAAAGGCGTCAGCGACAGCACTTTTATTCTCGACTGGGTCAATTCGGCGCTCGTGTGGAAACACCGGCCGGCAGGCATGGACAGTGTCCTGATCACGTACCGCACCTTTCCCTATCGGATGAACGCAGTGGCCCGGCGCTTCAACTACGACAGCATTCAAAACTATTTTCTTGTCCGGCCTTACGACAAACAGCGGGAGGGCGGGGACGGCACCGACAATTTCTTCAGCTTCGGCAATATCACCTACAACGGTAGTTTTGGACGGAGCATTACCTTCGGCAACAACCAGGACGCCGTGGTCACGTCCAACCTGAACTTGCAGATCAGCGGCTACCTGGCCGACAGCATACAGATCTCGGCGGCCATTACCGACAACAATATTCCTATTCAGCCGGACGGGACGACGGCCGACCTCAACGAGTTCGACAAGATCTTTCTGCAGTTCAAAAAGAGGAACTGGGCCCTCACGATGGGGGACATCGATCTGCGGCAGAATCAAAACTATTTCCTCAGTTTTTACAAACGGATGCAGGGTGCTTCCTTCGAGACCACCCAGCAGATAGACGCAAAGACGACGAACAGGACGCTGGTCAGTGCGGCCATCGCCAAGGGTAAATTCACCCGCAATATCTTCCAGGGACAGGAGGGCAACCAGGGCCCCTACAAGCTGCAGGGCGCCAACGGCGAGCTCTATTTCATCGTGCTGGCAGGAACGGAGAAGGTGTTCATCGACGGACAGCTGATGCAGCGGGGAGAGGACCAGGACTACGTCATCAACTACAATACCGGTGAGATAACGTTCACGCCCAACCGAATGATTACACAGGACAAGCGTATCCAGGTGGAATTTGAGTATGCCGACCGCAACTATCTCAACGTAAACCTATACCTGTATGACGAAGCCAGTTTCGACAACAAGCTGAAGGTACGTCTCGGGCTGTTCAGCAACAGCGACTCGAGGAATTCGCCCATTAATCAAACGCTGACGCCGGATCAGAATAAGTTTCTTGCCAAACTTGGGGACAGCATCAACCGCGCTTTTTATCCGGTGGCCAATATCGATACCTTTTCCGCGGGGAAGGTATTGTACAGAAGGGTGGACACTACGTACAAGAATGCGGCGGGACAGGCGGTACACGACTCGGCGTATGTCTTCTCGACAGACGCTACCAATACCCTTTACAGCCTTTCCTTTGCCAACGTCGGGCAGGGGTATGGCAACTATGTCCAGGACCTCAACGGCGTCAATGGCAGCGTATTCATCTGGATAGCGCCCGTCAACGGCGTCATGCAGGGTTCGTACGAGGCGGCGCAGTTCCTGGTGACGCCCAAAACCCAGCAGGTGATGACACTGGGGACGGACTATGCGGTCAACAAGAATACTACCGTGACGGCGGAGGTGGCCAAAAGTCACTATGACGTCAATACGCTGTCGACCATCGATAAGCGCAATGACGACGGCTACGCCGCCCGCTTCCTCTTCAAAAACGTCAAGCCGCTGGGTTCTGCGGAAAAGGGCCTCGCAGCTGACCTCCGGTCTGGGGTATGAATATGTGCAGAAAACATTCAATCCGATCGAGCGCCTGCGCGCGCCCGAGTTCACCAGGGACTGGGGGCTCACGCTTGGAGTCAATCCTGCCGACGAACGCATCTACAACGCCAATCTGCAGCTCAGCGACAAAAAGCTGAATGCCGTCAAATACGACCTTTCGCGGTATGAACGCGGAGACGGCTTTACCGGCACGCGGAATATCCTTAGTCATCACCAGGCCTGGCGCGGCTGGACGGTTACCGACCAGCTGAGCGTAACAACCAGCGACAGCGGCAGTATTTCAGGACTCTATCTGCGGCCTTCGGTAGACCTTTCCAAAAAGCTGTCCTTCCTGAAAGACTATGTGGTAGGGGCCACCTATTCGCTGGAGCGCAACAAACAAATGGACAGGAAGGCGGACAGCGTGACGGGAACGAGTTTCGAGTTCAATACCTGGTCCGTCTATCTGAAGTCGCCGGAGAAGAACCCCAATCACTGGGGGATGAGCTTTATGACCAGAGAAAATTCCTACCCATACGGCAGGAGTCTGATCAGGGGAGATCGCAGCAGGAACTTCAATCTGTATGCGGACTTTCTGAAGAACCCCCACCACCAGCTGCATTTCAATGCCACCTACCGCAGGTTGCAGATACTCGACAGCGCGATCACGACACAGACTTCGGACAACAGCATACTGGGCAGGGCGGAGTATATCGTCAACGAGTGGAAGGGCTTTCTGCGCGGGAATGCGCTGTATGAAGTGGGGTCCGGTCAGCAGCAAAAACTGAATTATACCTATCTGCAGGTGCCCGCGGGGACGGGGCAGTATGCCTGGATCGACTACAACAACGACGGCATCCAGCAGCTGAGTGAGTTCGTCCTTGCGCAGTTCCAGGACCAGGCGCAGTATATCCGCGTATATACGCCGACGAATGAATACGTCAGGGCTACCTACACCACGCTGAACTACAGCGTGACGCTGACGCCCAAATCGATCATTGGGAAAGGGGAAAGGCCTTTGCCCGGCTGCTGGCCAGAATGACGCTGCAGTCCTCTATGCAGCTGACCCAGAAACAGCAGGCGCGGGGACTGGTAGAGTGGAATCCCTTCAAGGCGCCGCTGGATGACACTGCCCTGATCACGCGTACACAGATAATGGTCAATACCCTATCCTTCAACCGGCAGGACCCACTCTGGGGTTTCGACCTCAGCAATACGCGCAATGGGGCGAAAAGCCTGCTGACTTATGGCTATGAGACGAGACAGACGGATGAATGGTCGCTGCGAAGCAGGCTGAACCTGAACAAGTCCGTAGCACTGACGGCCATATACCGGCAGGGCACCAACCAATTGAACAACTCCAGTTCGAATTTCGACAGTAGTAACTATGACCTGAAACAGTTCTCCATCGAGCCCGGCGTGACCTATACGCGGAAGTCGAATCTCCGGATAGGGTTGGGGTACCGGCTTACGACAAAGGAGAATAGTCCGGCCTGGGGCGGACAGCGATATACGGCTACCGCAATGAATACCGATTTCAAATATAATATCCTGCAGAGCACGTCGATACAGGGGAAGTTTACGGTGAGCTCGATCGTCTACACTTCGGCGGCGGGTAAGCCGAGTACGACTTCGGCGGTATCATACACGATACTGGAAGGACTGCAGCCGGGGAAGAATTATCTGTGGAATCTTGACCTGACAAAGAGGCTGGGGAATAGTCTGGAATTAAGTCTTCAGTATGAGGGTCGCAAGGCCGGGGAGACGAGGATCATCCATACGGGGCGCGCCGCATTGCGGGCATTGCTATAATGGGGTTACTCTCTAAGGCAAAAGCCAGGACTTTCGTCCCGGCTTTTGCAAATATTTGTCCTTCGAACGGACACCCGTGGTCGTCTTAACCAAAGATTCCGCCTTTCTTCAGCTCGCGGGTGCCTTCGCCGATCTTGAATCCATTGTGATAGATCTCGATCTTGTAGTTACCCTTCTGGAACTCGCTGTTTTGTTTCCAGGCAAACTGAACAGACTTGGATTTGCCGGCTTCGAAGTCTACAGGAACCTTGGCGGTGTAGATCTTGTCGCCGTCGTCACGGCTGGTGAAATTGCCCGAACCCAGTGCAGGAACGGAGATGGGCTTGCCATCCGGGCCGGTGATGCAAACATATACGTCGGTCTGCCCGGTCTGTGCGATGCGGTTAGCGACGTCAAAGCCGATAACGAGCTTGTTTACCCTTCTTGCGGTGGAAGTTTCCTTGTCCTTGCCGTCCTTTCTCTCGTGCATCGGAGTGATGGAGATATTGGAGGCATTGAGTGTAGAAGCGATGTCAACCTTCTTTTCCGAGGTCCTGCTTGGCAGCAGTGGTGGTGGTCAGGTCGTTGGTGAGCTTCTCTTTGTCCTGCGTCAGGTTCTGTTTGTCCTGAGTCAGCTGCTGATTGTCCTGGGTCAGCTGAGCTACCTGCTGTTCGAGGTTACCGATCTTATCGTTCAGTTCCTTGATCAGGTCTTCAGCTTTCTTCTTTTCTGCTTCGGTGATGTGTTCTTTCTTGAGGATGTCGCGAATCCGGCCTTTCAGCTTGGAGATCTCCGTATTACCTTCGTTCATCTGAGCGGTCAGTTTGTTGTTGGTGCCGGTCAGTGAATCCAGACGGACGAGGGCGTCGTCAAAATTCTTCTGAAGTTGTCCTTTTTCGTCTGTTACTTTGGATATCTGAGCTTGTTGCTGGGTTTGAACCTGCTCCTGTTTGTTGTTGTTCCAGAGCAAGTAACCCCAGGTACCGAGGAAACCGGCTGCAAGCAACCCGATTACCAGATTTTTATAATCTTTTTGGGGGGTTGACTTTGAGGTGTAGCTGAGGGATAGTTGGTTGTCGTACTCATAGCTTATGTTTTTTTTACAAAAGTTATAAAATGCTTTTTTTCTTCTTCCGTGACTGTTTATGACGGTTATACAGGGAGCTGGACTAAAACCGTGCCAAACTCATTTTTATTGTGCAGAGGCGCTGATTTATAGAGAATTATGTAAATTTGTGGTAATAAAACGCGAACGGATGTCTGTTGAAAAGATTCTCGGTGACTGGAAAAAAATGAAATTCAAGCCTGTCTACTGGCTGGAGGGTGAGGAGGAGTTCTATATCGATCAGCTCGTCAACTATGCCGAGCACAGGATATTGACAGAGGCGGAGGCCGGCTTCAATCTGACCGTTTTTTACGGAAAGGATGCGGACTGGACGGCCGTGATCAATGCGTGCCGCCGTTATCCCATGTTTGCCGAAAGGCAGGTGGTGGTTTTAAAAGAAGCGCAGCAGATGCGGGACATCGACAAGCTGGAAGCCTATATCGACAAGCCCTTGTCTTCAACCATCTTCGTGGTGGCCTACAAGGAGAAGAAGGTGGACGGGCGGAGCAAGCTGGCGAAGATGCTGAAGGAGAAGGCCGAGCTGTATACGACAAAAAAACTGTATGACAACCAGCTGCCCGACTGGACCAGCGAGCTGATTCGTTCGAAGGGGTATGAGATTGCGCAGAAGGCGCTGCTGCTGCTGGTCGATCATATCGGCAACGACCTGAGCCGTATCAATAATGAGATAGAGAAGCTGCTCGTCAATCTTTCGGGGCGGAAGAATATTACCGAAGACGATATCGAGCGCTACGTCGGCGTGAGCAAAGAGTATAATGTGTTCGAATTACAGGATGCATTTGCGAAGAAAGACCGGGTAAAAGCGATCCGGATCATCCAGTATTTTGAAAGCAATCCCAAAGCGGGTCCCATCCAGCTGATCCTGCCTTCCATCTATAATTTCTTCAGCAAGGCCTATATGATCTTCGGGCAGCAGGCCGGGGACGAGAAGAGCGTCGCGGCGGCGATCGGGGTGAATCCTTATTTTGTAAAGGACTATCTCGCTGCCGTGCGGAATTACAACTATGAGGGTATTGAGAACGGGCTGCTGCTGCTGCATTCCTACAACCTGAAGAGTGTCGGAGTAGGGAGCGCCGCAACAGAGGACGCTTCGTTGCTCAAGGAGCTCGTGGTGAAGATGATGGTTTAGGCCAGTGCCAGCAGCGTGTCCTCCCTGTCTTTTCCCAGTTGTACTTTCAGGGCTTCGAGTCCGTCGAACTTTACTTCTTCCCTGAGCCATTTCCGGACAAAGACGCGAAGGTCGCGACCATAGATGTCATCGTCGAAGTCGAAGAGGTTGACCTCGATGGTTCGGATTTTTCCACCTACGGTCGGGCGTATGCCGATGCTCATCATTCCTTTCAGCCGCGGTGAGTTGAAGAGGTCGTTGTTTTGACCGCCCGAATCGTTTCCGGCCGGCAGGAGCGTCGCTTCCACTGCATAGATGCCGTCGGCGGGGATCAGTTTTTCAGGGCTGGTCACCCGGAGGTTGGCGGTAGGGTAGCCCAGTTTGCGGCCGAGCTGGTCGCCTTTTACTACGGTGCCGGAAAAGAAGAAGGGATAGCCCAGCAACTGGTTGGCGGTGACGATATCGGGTTGCTGTATCGCCTCGCGGATCCGCGTCGAGCTGACCAATACTTCGTTTAGCAGGTGGACGGGTATCTCCTGTAAGCCGAAGCCGAGTCTGCTGCTGTATTCTTCCAGCAGGTGATAGTCACCGAGGCGGCCTTTGCCAAAGCGATGGTCATAGCCGATGATGACCGTATGTGGATGGAACCGGGCCACGAGAAAATCGGTTATGTATTCCTCCGCGGTCAGTTGGGAAAAGGCTTCGGTGAAGGGGACGATGACCAGGTGGTCGATGCGCTGCCAGGAAAGGAGCTGGATCTTTTCTTCGAGGGTATTGATCAGTCTGATCTCCTCGGTGCCGCCTTTTACGACCTTACGGGGATGAGGATAGAAGGTGATGATCACGGTCTCTCCGTCGATACGGGTGGCTTCCTGTCTCAGTTGTTCGAGTATCCGGGTGTGCCCGGAGTGAACGCCGTCAAAAGTGCCTATCGTTATTACAGCCCGCCGGAAGTCAGGGAGTTGATCGGTATTATGATAGATGCGCATGGGGCGTAAAATTAAAGGATTTATGCTTTACCTTTGCGGACTATGTCACTGTACGCCCAACGCGGTGTTTCCGCTCAGAAAGAAGAAGTTCATCAGGCAACCGAAAAGCTGGACAAGGGGCTTTACCCGAATGCGTTTTGCAAGATCTATCCCGACTATCTGGGAGGCGATCCGGCCTGGGTCAATCTGATGCATGCGGACGGGGCGGGTACGAAGAGCATTCTGGCGTATCTCTACTGGAAGGAGACCGGGGATCTCTCGGTGTGGAAGGGGATCGCCAAAGACGCTATCGCCATGAATCTCGACGACCTGTTGTGCGTCGGGATCTACGACAATCTCTTATTCTCATCGACGATCGACCGGAACAAGCGGAATATTCCGGGTGACGTACTTTCCACGATCATCAACGGTTCTCAGGAATTTTTCGACGAGCTGAAGAGCTTTGGGGTGGGTATTCAGTACCTGGGTGGTGAGACGGCGGATGTCGGAGACGTCGTTAGGACGATTGCCGTCAATGGTACGATGACTGCCCGCTGGCCGAAGGACAAGCTGGTCACGAACGACAGGATAAAGGCCGGAGACGTGATCGTCGGATTTGCCAGCTATGGCCAGGCGACGTATGAGCAGGAATACAACAGCGGGATCGGCAGCAACGGGCTGACCAGCGCGCGTCACGACATGCTGCACAAGACCTACGGAGCCAGGTTTCACGAGTCGTATGATACTACACTTGATGAAAACGTAGTGTATATCGGCCCGCACCGGATGACGGATTCGATCGAAGTGTCCGTGAATACCGGTGGTGGCATCGAGACCCGGACGACGGATATCGGGCATTTGCTGCTGAGTCCGACCCGGACCTATGCGCCTTTGCTGAAAAAGCTGCTGACGGAGCAGTTCGACCACATACACGGACTGGTCCATTGCAGCGGCGGCGGACAGACCAAGTGCATGAAATACCTGCCGGACAATTTCAGGATCACAAAGGATAATTTATTCGAGGCGCCTGTCGTGTTCAGGGAGATACAGGCTGCTTCCGGCTCCGACGACAGGGAAATGTATCAGGTATTTAATATGGGGCACCGCCTTGAGGTCTTTACCGATGCGGCCGCTGCCGATGCCATGATACAACTGGGGAAGGAATTCAACATCGATACGCAGATAGTTGGGCGTGTCGAGGCGGCGAAGGAGAAAACGCTGCGGCTGGTTGTCGGCGGAAAGGAGATAAATTACTGATAATCAAAATTTTGTAATCGGTTTCTTGTTGCTGATGAACTTTCAGCTCCTGCATCTGTTAATAATAATCTAACGCGTTGGCCGATCCTATCTGTAAAGGACATAGGATAATTGGAAAAGGCCATTTCAATTCTGGATTTTCTCCGAAAATCAAAAAAAAGATTAAAATTCCTTCATTTTAATCCACAACGCTATGAATTTCCAGATTCTATAACTATTTTCGCAAACGGTTCTGGACGGATTGACATTAAATTATTTCTATATCTTTTTGCCCTTTCCGCGAACTCCCCTGGTTTTGTAGTGTTATAATAGATAAGTATCCGACGACTAGAAAGCCGCCAATTTTGTCATTTTTTTTATTTTTTATTTGATATGAGGCAACTTAAAATTGCTACACAGATTACTAACCGTGATTCCCAGGCGGTTGAGAAGTATTTGCAGGAGATCTCCAAGATCCCGATGATCACTCCCGAAGAGGAGACGGTCCTCGCACAACGGATCAAGATGGGGGACCAGAAGGCCCTTGACAAGCTGGTTCAGGCCAACTTGCGTTTTGTGGTTTCCGTTGCAAAACAGTATCAGCACCAGGGGTTATCACTGAGTGATTTGATCAACGAGGGTAACCTCGGCTTAATTAAAGCGGCGCAACGCTTTGATGAAACCAAGGGTTTCAAGTTTATTTCTTACGCGGTATGGTGGATTCGCCAGTCCATCCTGCAGGCGTTGGCAGAGCAGGGCAGATTAGTCCGCCTGCCTCAAAACAAAATTGGCACCTACAACAAGGCTAATAAGGCCTACATGGCTTTCGAACAGGAACATGAACGGGAGCCTAGCACGGAAGAATTAGCAGAGTTGCTTGAAATGAGTGAGACGGAGATCAACAACATTTTCCAGAGCAATACCCGCCACAGCTCGCTGGACGCGCCGGTACACGAAGCAGAAGACGTAGCGATGGGCGATTTGCTGGAAGGTGGTGACGAAACAGACGACGACGTAATGAAGGATTCCTTACGCGCCGAAATTCGCCGTGTGCTCAAGTCCTGAGCCCCGCGAAGCGGAGATTGTCAATGCGTATTTTGGACTGGACGGCGAAAATGGGGTAACCATCGAGCAGATCGGCCAGAAGTACGATCTGACCAAAGAACGTATCCGCCAGATCAAAGAAAGGGCGATCAAACGCCTGCAGAAAGCACGTTATAGCAATGCGCTGAAAGCATACCTGGGTTAATACCCCACATATCTTACTCACGGAATTTGAGTCCCGGTCGTTTGGCCGGGACTTTTTGTTGGGTCGTTCGCCTTCGGTGAACCAACATATTATTCACACTTCGGAGGGAGGTCATTCAAATGACATTAAAATACTGATTTACTCATTATCTTCGTTCGCTTTAAAGCATAGTATGGAGCAAACACAGAAAGTACACTGTCTGATCATTGGTTCGGGGCCCGCAGGATATACGGCAGCGGTCTATGCTGCGCGAGCCAACCTCAAACCGGTCCTCTACCAGGGTATACAGCCCGGCGGACAGCTGACGATCACTACCGAAGTGGAGAATTATCCCGGCTATCCGGACGGCGTCCAGGGGCCGGAAATGATGGTGCATTTTGAAAAGCAGGCAGCCCGGATGGGCGCAGATATACGGTATGGTCTGGCGACCAGGGTGGATTTTTCCGTCCGCCCCTTCAAGGTCTGGATCGACGAGGAGAAGCTGATCGAGGCCGACGCGGTCATCATCGCCACAGGAGCCAGCGCCAAATGGCTGGGACTGGAGAGCGAACAGCGGCTCAACGGATACGGTGTCAGCGCCTGCGCGGTCTGCGACGGATTTTTCTTCCGGGGCAAGGAGGTTGCGATCATCGGCGCCGGGGATACGGCGGCCGAGGAAGCGCTCTATCTGTCCAAGCTGGCTACGAATGTCCACATGCTGATACGCAGCGATAAGATGCGTGCTTCCCGGGTCATGCAGGAAAGGGTTCAGCAGACTCCCAATATCAAGGTCTACTGGAACAGTGAGGCCGACGAAGTACTTGGCGAAAGCCGGGTAGACGGACTGCGGATCAGGAACAACAAGACGGGCGACAAGCAGGTCGTACCTATCAGCGGGTTCTTTGTGGCGATTGGCCATCAGCCCAATTCGGCCATATTCAGCGAGTTCCTCGACCTCGATGAGGCGGGTTATATCAAGACCACGCCGGGTACGAGCAGAACCAATGTGGAAGGTGTATTTGCGGCCGGTGACGTACAGGATAAGATCTACCGCCAGGCAGTGACGGCCGCCGGCAGCGGATGTATGGCGGCGCTGGATGCGGAAAGATGGCTGACGGCCAGCGGGCTGGCATAAATAACGGGGGCTCCTGAAGTAGAGGTGCCCGAAAGGCCCCATATATTATGGTTACTGTCCAATTACATAAACTGATCTTTTCCGGGCGGCACGGCGTGTTCAAGGAAGAACTGGCGACGGGGAATACCTTCGAGGTAAACCTGGACGTTACCTACGACGAAAATGACCAGCCTTATGAAAGTCTGGGTACGATCGTCAACTATGTCACGCTTTTCGATATCGTGAAAGAGCGGATGCACCAGCCTTCGCCGCTGCTGGAAAAGATCGCCGACGAGATCATCTCGCGGATCAAGGCGCAGTATCCTTTCCTGCGGGAGGTCATACTTTCTATCTACAAGCTACAGGCGCCCATCGGGAATTTCCAGGGCAAGGCCGGAGTCACCCTGCACAAAAAGTTTTAACAATACCGTCCGGGTTGCCGGGCCAACCATGGATGTGCTGATAGCGTTTAATTTGGTATGATCCGATCATTCGTTGTGCTGCTGTTCTTTCTTCCCATAGTCGCCGGCGCGCAGGACGTTGCAAGCCTGCTGAGCAGAGCGGTACAGCTGGAGGGCCAGTTCAGGGAGGAGGAGGCGCTTCCGGTGTACGAGCAGGTGATCCGTCTCCGGCCAGATCAGGTATTTGCATGGTGCCGGTGCAGCGATCTCAGCTGTCGCATCGGCAACCGCCAAACGAACAAAGACAGGAAGGTCGCGATGTTCAAAGAGGGCTATGCCTATGCGCGTTCGGCCTGGCGTCTCGATTCCACCAACAGCGAAGTGAATATTGCCATGGCTTTCTCGCTGGCCCGGATGGCGCTGATACAAAATGGTAAGGAAAGGATAACTACGGCCAGGGGATATCAAACGGTATGCGGAGAATGCGATCCGGTATGATCCGAAGAGCTATAAGGCCTGGCATATTCTGGGGCGCTGGAATTATGAGGTCAGCAGTCTGAACCCCCTCGAAAAATTATTTGCCCGCTGGTTCTTCGGAGTGTTGCCGGAAGCCTCGCTGGAGGAGGCGATCGCCGGATATGAAAAGAGTATGGCGCTAAAGCCGGATTTTATGCTCAATTACTACGAGCTCGCCAGGTGTTGGCGCCGGGAGGGGCAGAAGGACAAGGCCATCCGGCTGGTGCACCAGATGGATACGCTGAAGGATGAAATGTATGATGACCGCCAGATCCGGCAGCAGGGACATCAGCTCCTGAAAGAGCTGGAGGACTAAACAATTTTCCCTTTCCATTTCCCGCTGCGCATATACAGGAACGACTGGGTGAAGATAGACAGCCAGTATACCCACTCGGAGAGCCATCCCATCACCAGCGACATATGCCAGCGTTCGAGTACAAAATAGATATAGCAGCAGTAAAAGACGATGGTGACAAACTCGATGAGCAGGTTGATGCGGGTATTGCCGGTCCCCGTGACCGCGTTCAACCAGACCACGGAGAATGACATGAGTATGAGGGCAGTCGAGACGACCCTTATGACGGGTATCGCAGCCGTAGTGAACGCGGGGTCCTGGCCGTATACGGACAGAAAGATCTCCGGAAAGATATTCAGCAGGATGGCGACGACGACGGAGACCGAAGCACTGAGCCGGATAATCTTAACGATCAGTTCCGTTACCCTGTGCTCGAGTCCCTGGCCGATGATATTGCTGACCATTGCGTTGGTGGTGGAGGCGAAGGCCCAGGTGAAGACGCCGAAGAGGCCGAAGATATTGCGCATCGTGTTGCTGATGGCGAGCGCCTGGCGCCCGTGGTGCTCTATCAGGATATAAAAGAAGACCCAGCTGGTGATGCTGATAGTATACTGAAACACGAGGGGCGAAGACTGGACGAGGATGAGCCGGATATTCTTCGGGTCGAACCGCCAATGCCGGTACAGCTGCAGGTCGCGGCTGATGCCTTTGTTGTGGATGACGAGGAATACGACTGCCATGCCGGCCGCTTCCGCGGCTATCGAAGAGAAGGCGGCGCCGTTGAAACCCATATCGGGCAGGCCGAGGTGGCCGAAGATAAGACCATAGTCCAGGACGATGTTCACGATGGTCTCTGCCAGGGTGCCGTAGACGAGGAATTTGCTTTGGTTGGTGCCTACCAGCAGTGCGTTGCGCATCTGGTAGACATAAAGAAAAGGGAGACCCCAGATGCGGATGCGCAGGAAGTCGACAGACTGTTTTCTCAGTTGTTCGGAATGCAGGGATAAGGAGAGAATATGGGGCGCCAGAAAGTAAGTTACGAGTATCCCTGCCGCGGCAAGCGCCAGGCTGATAAGGAGGCCCTGCGAGAAGAGCTTGCCGATCTCTTCGATCCGACCTTCGCCCGCACGGCGCGAGATCAGGGCCTGCAGGCCGTTGTTGAGCCCCCCGCCGACGACCGCGAACAGCAGATAGTAGACGCCGGTGATGCCTGCGGCAGACAGGGCATCGCCCGCCTGGTCGAGGTGGCCGAGGAATATGTTATTAGTAATAAAATTTATTTGAGGCACGAGGATGGACAGGCTGATCGGCAATGCCATGCGCAGGATGTCCCGGTTGCTGATAGATACCTTGTACGATTTGGTGGTGGTGCTTTCCATGGTTGGAGTGGAAAATTAGTAGTATTATTGCACATGCTCAAACCGGCCTTCCAGATTGCGGTAAAGGATATCTCGGACGAGGAAATGCTCCAGTCGCGCCTACTCGTGGAAGTTAATCCCAATGCATTTACCTATGTTCTTCTCAACCAGCGGAACATGAGTCCCCTGGTGGTGAAGTATTTCCAGCTGGAGCCGAGCCGCGAGCTGCCGTTGACCGAGGCCCTGCGCGAGATAGTGGCGGAGGACGGTTTGCTGAAACGGCCCGTGAAAGAGACGCTGCTGGTCTATAATTTTCCGGAGAGTAGTCTGATCCCCGAGCCCCTGTTCGGGACGGACACCAACCGCGAGATCATCGACACGCTGCATGGCAATCTTCAGAAAGGCCTTATCCTTACGGAGAAGATCCCCTGGTGGGAGCTGTTCAACGTCTACCGGATCTCTCCCGATCTGCACCAGCTGATGCAGCAGTCGTTCACGGCGGGTAAGTACTGGCATTACTATAGTCTTCTGCTGAAGAGCTTCAAGATGTTCGATTCATCGGATTCGGAAGACTGTCTGAAAGTGATCTTTTATTCCGACAAGATGGTGGCGCTGGTTATCCGCGGCGGGAAGGTGCATCTGATGCAGACCTTTTCTTATCATGACACCCGGGATGTGGCCTATCATTTGCTGAATTGCTGTCAGCAGCTGGGGCTGGATCAGTCCGCCGTCCGGGTTCTGGTTGGGGGGCTGATAGACCGGCAGTCTGCGCTGAGTACCGAACTTCACAAATATTTTTTGAAGGTCAATTTCGAGGAGATCGACGAAAGCATCAAGGTCACCGACGAGTTGAAAGAGTTGCCTCTGCACTATTTTTCATCCATTCTGAAAATGGCCGTATGCGCATAATTGGTGGCGAGCTGGGAGGAAGGCGGGTCAATCCGCCGGCGAAAATGCCGTACACCCGGCCCACCACCGATATTGCCAAGGAAGGGTTGTTCAATATCCTGGAGAACAACCTGGAACTCGCAGACCTGAAGTCCCTTGATCTGTTCGGGGGAACGGGGAGTATCAGCTATGAACTGGCTTCACGGGGCGTACGCGACCTGACGGTCGTGGAGAAGGATCCGTCCATGTTTGCCTTTATACAGAAGAACGCGAAGGAACTGGGGCTTTCCGACTATTACAGAGTGGTCAGAATGGATGTCTTCAAGTTCATCGAACAGTGCGATTCGACCTTTGATTTTGTCTTTGCGGGGCCGCCCTATGCGCTGCCTACGATCGACCAGCTGCCCGGACTGGTCATTCCGCTGTTGAATACCGGGGGCTGGTTCGTGCTGGAGCATACCCCCAGGAATGACTATAAGAAATATTCTTTCTACGTGACCGAGCGGCACTATGGCACGACAATCTTCTCGATCTTTGTAAAAAAAGATTGATCAGGTTATGCAACCTATTTTTATCACAGGTATTGGCACGGGTATTGGCAAGACACTGGTCTCGGCCGTCGTCACGGAGGCGCTGGGAGGGCATTACTGGAAGCCGGTCCAGGCAGGTTTTGACGAAGGGACGGACGCCGGGTGGGTAGGAGAGCGGATCGGCGCGAAAAGGGTCTTTCCCGAACTCTACCGTCTCCGGCTGCCGGCCTCGCCGCATATCGCCGCCAGGGAAGAAGGGATAGAGATCAGTACGGACCGGATTGCCGCCGCGCTGCCGGAGGTCCGACCGCTGGTCGTGGAAGGGGCGGGTGGACTGCTGGTACCTCTGAACGACCGGCAGTTCGTAGTCGACCTGATAAAACGGCTGGATGCGACTGTGATCCTGGTCAGCCGCAACTATCTGGGCAGTATCAATCACTCGCTGCTGACGGCGGAGGTCTGCCGGATGCATGGCCTGCGGGTTGCGGGCTGGATATTCAACGACCAGTATCTGCACTATGAGCAGGAGATCGTCCGGTGGAGCGGTATTCCGCACCTCGGATCGATACCTTTTGGGAAAATTCCCGGTGTGGAGTTTGTCGCCGAACAGGCGGGGAAGATGGGGCCGGCCCTGCGCAGGGCGCTGGGGATAACACAATAACATTATGTATGTATGAACTTTAACTTTCCATTGCTGAAGCCCATACGGATCCTTTTATTTCCTGTCTCGCTGGTGTATGCGCTCGTCGTGAAAGTTCGCAACTGGTGTTTTGATAGAAAAATATTGTCATCGACCGTTTTTAATCTGCCGATCATTTGCGTCGGCAATCTGGCCGTGGGCGGCACGGGGAAGTCGCCGATGGTCGAACTGCTGATCCGGAACCTGCGATCCCGGCTGGAGGTTGCGGTACTGAGCCGTGGATACAAACGGAAGACGAGGGGTTATGCCCTCGCCGGCGAGCAGACCACGGCCCTGGACATCGGAGACGAGCCGATGCAGTTTCACCGGAAATTCCCGGATATCGCCGTGGCTGTGGGAGAAGAAAGGATCGTCGCGATACCCCAACTCCTGCACGACCGGCCGGAGACGGATGTCATCATTCTTGACGACGCGTTTCAGCACCGGGCCGTCCGCGCGGGGCTGAATATCCTGCTGACCGACTACTCGAATCTGTTCACGCGGGACTGGTGGCTGCCCAGCGGAGACCTGCGGGACGCGCCGTCCAGCTATCGGCGGGCCGACGTGATCATCGTCACCAAGTGTCCGGAAGGTCTTTCGGAGGAAGAGCGCCGGTCGATAGTGATGGAGATCGATCTGCGGCCGCACCAGCAGGTATTTTTTACTTCCATCTGCTATGGGGATCCGTACAGGATCAACGGGGAGGGGGTGTGGCGACGATCGACGACCAAATGGAAGTGCTGCTGGTCACGGGTATCGCCAATCCCGCGCCGCTGAAACGCTGGCTCAATGAACGCGCGCGCGCCTATTATGAGCTGGCTTACAGCGATCATCATATCTTCACTATCGACGATCTGAATACGATGGTCCGGCGTTTTGACGGGATAGCTTCGGAAAACAAGATCATCCTCACGACGGAAAAGGACGCGGTGAGGCTGATCAAATTCAGGCAGGAACTGGAAGGCTGGCCCTTTTATGTGCTGCCGATCACCCCTGGTTTTTATTCGGGGAGGAATCAAAGTTTAATGATATAATTATTAAATTCATTAGGGACTTTGAGGCCCAGGAGGGGCCTCGTCCGGGGCGGAGCCCCCGAACGAGACACCCAACAGTGTTGGGTGACGAAGTTTTCAATTAATTAACGTTTGCCGGAGATGTGCTAGTTTTGATAGAAGCACGGCTCCGGCACATTTAGACAGAGTAAAATGAAAAACAAAAAGAAGAGCAAGAATAAGAAGAAGGGCGCAGCGGATGCTGCTAATTTATACAAGGGAAGACTTGACGTCACCCGCAGCGGTATGGGGTTTGTGATCGTGGAAGGCCGGGACCAGGACATTCTGGTAAGACCTTCCGATTTTAATACGGCGCTGCACGGCGACGTCGTAAACGTAAGGGTGGTCAATAACTCGGCCCGCAGCGGAAGATGGCAGGGTGAGGTAGTGGAAGTGGTGGAAAGGAAGCAAATGGAATTTCTCGGACATATCGAGATCAGCCAGTCTTTTGCGTTCTTCATCGCTGAGTCCGACAAGCCGATGCCGGATATCTATGTGCCGCTGACGGCGCTGAACGGTGCGGTCAATCATGACTCAGTGATCGTCCGGATAGTCGAATGGGAGAAGAATAAAAAGCCCCAGGGGGAAGTCGTGCAGGTCATGGACAAGACGAATGTCAACGACCTGGCCATGAAAGATATCCTGCTGGAGGCCGGATTTCCCATCTTCTTCCCTGAGAAGGTGCTGGAGGAGTCCGAACGGCTGCCCGACCTGATCGGGGCGTCGGAGATCGCTGCCAGGAAGGATGTTCGCAATATCCTGACATTTACGATCGACCCGGTGGATGCCAAAGACTTCGACGACGCCATCTCCATTCGCCCTCTGGACAATGGCCTGCTGGAGATTGGGGTTCATATTGCCGACGTCAGTCATTATGTGGAGCCGGAAACGGCGCTGGACCAGGAGGCTTATACCAGGGCAACCTCCGTCTATCTGCCCGACAGGGTGAATCCTATGTTGCCGGAGCGCATCTCCAACGAGCTTTGTCTCGCTGCGTCCGCACGAGGATAAACTGACCTTCTCCGCCATCTTCCAGATGACGCCGAAGGGAGAGGTCAAAAGACCTGGCTCGGCCGGACGGTTATCCACTCCGATCACCGGTTTACCTATGAAGAGGTACAGGAGATCATCGAGCAAAAGACGGGCCTGCATGAATCCGAGATAGTGCTGCTCAACGATATCGCCCAGCGGCTGCGGAAACAGCGGTTCAAAAAAGGGGCGATCAATTTCTCGTCCACGGAGGTAAGGTTCAAGCTGGACGAAAAGGGCAAGCCCGTGGGCATCGTCGTGAAGGAGAGCAAGGAGTCGCACCAGCTGGTCGAGGAGTTCATGCTGCTCGCGAATCGCGCGGTCGCCGAATTCGTAGGGAAGATCACGGTCAATAAGAAACCCATTCCCTTCCCATACCGGGTACACGATACGCCCGACAAGGAAAAGTTGCTCCCGTTCATCGAATTTGCCAAGAAGTACGGGCACGTCTTCGACGTCGAGTCGCCGCAGGCGATCGCGAGGTCTTTCAACCAGATGTTGCTTGACGTGCAGGGCAAGCCGGAGCAGCACGTCCTCGAGCAGCTGGGTATCCGTACCATGGCCAAGGCGATATATACCACTGAGAATATCGGGCACTACGGACTTGGGTTCGCGCACTACTGTCATTTCACGAGTCCGATACGCCGCTATCCGGACGTGATGGTCCACCGGATACTTCAGGAATGCCTCGACAACAATATCGTCGTCGACAAGAAACTGGAAGGCAAATGCCGGCATAGCAGTGAGCGCGAGCGGGCGGCGATGGAGAGCGAACGGGCGGCCAACAAGTACAAGCAGGTAGAATACATGCAGGACTTTTTGGGTGAGGAATTCGAGGGCGTGATCAGCGGGGTGTCCTCTTTCGGGTTTTGGGTCGAGACGCTGGAGCACAAGTGCGAGGGGCTGGTGAGTCTCAACAGTCTTATGGACTACGACGATTTCCGTCATATCGAGAGCGACTATGCGCTCGTGGGAAGGCGAAGCGGCCGGCGGTTCAGGATGGGCGACAAAGTGACGATCAAGATCGTGTCGGCTAATTTGGCTAAGAGACAACTGGACTACGAATGGGTCATTTCATCGGGCGCGCCTGTGACCGACGGTCCCGCAGGCATGGAAGTCGGGGAACCCGACAGCGGTTGGCCCGCAGAGAGGCCTGCCAGGAAGAAGTCCGCTCAGGACCATAAGCCCAGGCACGGCAAATCCCCGCATGGCAAAGGCTCCGGTGCGAAAGGCCCGCACGCGAAACCACCGAAGAAGACCGCACGAAAGAAAAAGAAGTAATCAACTATGCATAGTTTCGAAGAACTGTCCGCTGCATTCACAGAAAGATTTGGCAACCGGCATTTCCCGTCCCGGCCGGCGAGCCTGTACGATCCCGCCGACTATTTTCTCGGGCTTGGTGGGAAAAGGATCCGGCCCCTGTTGTGCCTGATGGGCAACGAACTTTTTGGCGCCATCGAAGAGGATGCCTGGCAGGTTGCCACGGCCATCGAACTTTTTCACAATTTTACCCTGATACACGACGATATCATGGACAAGGCACCCCTGCGGCGCGGGCATAAGACCGTCCACGAGAAATACGGTACTTCCACGGCGATCCTTTCCGGAGACGTGATGATGGTCGTGGGTTATGAATATATCGCCCGCGTGCAGTCGCCGCAGATCCGGCGGATACTGCATCTGTACAACCAGACGGCCATCCAGGTCTGCGAAGGACAGCAGCTGGACATGGACTACGAATCGAAGGCGCAGGTGACGATGGACGACTACCTGCACATGATCGAACTCAAGACCTCGGTGCTGCTGGCCGCCAGCCTGCAGATCGGAGCCATTCTCGGTGGGGCAGGTCTGAACAATCAGCAGACGCTCTATCAGTTGGGGAAGAACCTGGGACTGGCTTTTCAGATACAGGACGACTACCTCGACTGCTATGGCGATGCGACCAAGTTTGGCAAGCAGGTGGGTGGCGATATCGTTGCGGGGAAGAAGACCTTTTTGCTGGTAAAAACGCTCGAGCTGGCTACTGAAGCGCAACGTGGGGCGATCCGCCGGCTGGAGCAGGCGCCTGCGGCGGAGAAGATTGGCGGGATGCTGGAGATCTATCACTCCTGTGGCGTGGACGTGTGGGTAAAAGATTTGAAAGAACAGTACCGCGCGGCGGCCTGGCAGAGCCTGGAAGACGTCGCTGTGACCGCAAGCCGTAAGGAGCCGCTGAAAAAGCTGGTCGACTACCTGCTGCAGAGAGAATATTAGTGCAGCCCTTCAGGAGGCCCGGTAGCGGTTCATCGTCCGCCAATATTTATCCTTATAGATATCGTAGCTGACGATAATTTTTCCCCGAAATCCGGCCAGCATCTGCTGCACCGTGCGGGATACGTGCCGGAATTCCTTGCAGGCGAAGTAGATGGTCCGCTTGCTGTTGTAGGTATCCCTGCCCAGGTTGAGATACCCGTCCGAGTCCGGGAGCAGCAGGACCAGTTCGTCCTCGAATTTATTGAGTTCAGCGGCTATTTCCTTGTCCGGCATCCCGTTGCTGATAGACGTGTAATTCATCTCGAGCACCATCATCCAGGGTGGGAGGCCTTGGCGTCCCAGCCGAGAAGTTCCTGGTTGACCAGCGCGATGGAGGGCAGCCCTCTGTCGTCCTTTCCTTCCAGAATGGAGTAGCTGTCGCCGTCGGTGTTGTGGCGCGTTCCGTTGTATTTTTCGATGAATTCCTTTTCCTTCCAGACCAGAAAGTCGTTGAGCTTCTCCAGCGGTATCAGTTCGCTACCGCCGGTGTCGGGGGCGTCTATCTGCACGTTGTCCAGCAGGGTGGCCGTGTTCAGCTCGCCGAGGGCGTTGTCGAGGAATATGAAGGCTCCATTGGTGATGATCTCCTTGTTGGTTTCGCTAAAATGATTGTGGACGATGGTTATTTCTATTTCATCGGGGTATTCAGAATTGTCCCGGCTGAAGAAGGACATCTCCTGGTCATTGAACTTATAACCGTCCATTTCAATGGTGATATCCAGACCAGTGGCGGGCTTTAGGGCGGTGAATCGCCAGCCGGGGATGGATGGGGCGACGGACACCAGCTCTTCGGCAAAGACAAATGTCTTTACGTCGCCCTGTGCCGTGATGATGAGCTCTGCCGTGGCTGCGTCATACATCCCGGCGGAACAGGCGAACCAGGAATTGAGGTTTTTTAGTTTGGACATCAGGAGGTCGAGGAAGTCTTCGTTGATCCGTTGCTCTTTGCTGATGGCGGAATGAAAGGATCTTTCGCGCTGCTGAAACCATTTCCAGAAGCCGGCCGCGTCCGTCACTTCCTTATCCCTTCCAAAGAGTCTCTTGATGAAATTCATAGCGGTAAAAGCTACGGCTTAAATGGCTGACGTCAAAATGAAATTCTGAAAAAAGCAGGGGAATGAGGCCGTGGGGCCGGAACGGTAAAAATGCCTGATTTTACGCAATTTTTATTAATTTGTCCGCTTAAACCATATTGTTGATGTCGAACTCAGTTTTCCGCAAGAAATCGTTGAACAGGATCATGAAGGATTCTATCGAGGGGGTATCGGATGGGCACGGAGGAGGGGTGAAGCTCAACAAGGTATTAAATGTCCGGGACCTGACCTTTATGGGTATCGCTGCGGTAGTCGGGGCCGGCATCTTTTCTACTATTGGTGCGGCGGCCTATGACGGGGGGCCGGGGATATCCCTTTTATTCGTTCTGACGGCAGTGACCTGCGGTTTTTCTGCGCTTTGTTACGCGGAGTTCGCCAGTCGTATCCCCATTGCGGGCAGCGCCTATACCTATGCTTATGTAGCTTTTGGCGAGATCATCGCGTGGGTCATCGGGTGGGCGCTGATACTGGAGTATGCCATCGGTAATATCGTCGTGGCCATTGCCTGGAGCGGGTATTTCAACAATCTGCTTGTCGGATTCAATATCCATCTTCCAGGCTGGATGCTCACCGATCCCGGTACTGCAAGGGACGCCTTTCTCTCGGCGCAGGCCACGCTGGCCCAGGGTGGTTTGCTGGGGGATGCGGGCAGGGCAGCGATGGCCACCTGGAATTCGGCGCCGATCATTGGCGGAGCGCATATCGTTTTCAACCTGCCGGCCTTTATCATCGTCTGCATCATTTCCTATATCACCTATATCGGCATAACCGAGAGTAAAAAGACTACCAATTTCATGGTCATTTTCAAAATAGCAGTGGTGATCCTGGTGATCATCATCGGCGGCTTTTTTGTCAAGACCTCGAACTGGAAACCATTTCTGCCGAATGGATTTACGGGGGTGCTGAAAGGAGTATCGGCTGTGTTCTATGCCTATATCGGATTCGACGCGATATCGACCACGGCGGAGGAGTGTACCAACGCGCAGCGCGACCTGCCGAAGGGGATGATCTACTCGCTGGTGATATGCACCGTATTGTATATTCTGATCGCTCTGGTACTCACCGGGATGGTGCCGTATTCGGAGCTTATGGTCAGCGATCCGCTGGCCTTTGTCTTCAACAGGGTCAACCAAAAATGGATCGGCTATTTCATCTCGGCCAGCGCCGTGGTTGCAACGACGAGCGTGCTGCTCGTGTTCCAGCTGGGGCAGCCCCGCATCTGGATGAGCATGAGTCGTGACAAGCTGCTGCCACGCGCATTTGGCAAGATCCACCCAAAATACAAAACTCCCTGGTTCTCGACCATCATTACCGGGATCATCGTGGCCGTCCCGACGCTATTTATGAGCAGCGGGCTGATGACGCAGCTGACGAGCATCGGTACCCTCTTTGCCTTTGTGCTGGTCTCGGGGGGCGTCCTGCTTCTGCCGAAGATGGACGAAGGCGCCGTCAGGGGCCGGTTTCACATACCTTATATCAACGGACGCTGGATCCTCATCGTGTTGTACGCGGCGTTTTTGTGGCTGTTCAGAGCGAGGCTGACGAATGTGGTAGAGCATTTATCCGCTTCGGGACTACAGGAGATCCTCTTCCTTGTATTTTCACTTTTGACCACTGCGCTTACGGTGGCGACGGTGATCCGTAAATACTCCGTCATCCCGGTACTCGGAGTTTTGTTCTGCGCCTACCTGCTGATCGAGATACCGGCGATCGCCTGGATCTGGTTCTTCGTCTGGATGGGCATCGGGCTGGCGATCTATTTCATCTATGGTTATCAGCGGAGTGTGTTAAAGTCCGCCGAGCCTTCAAATAGCGTACCTTTGCAGGCAATAAAGAAGGAATAATTTATGAAGTTCGAGGTAGGAGACAAGGTCGTTATTCAGCATTCCAATGACGAGGGAGAGGTGGTGGAGATCATCAACGACAAGATGGTCCTGGTCGACGTCAGGGGCGTAAAGTTCCCTGCATATACCGACCAGCTGGATTTTCCATATTTCAAACGGTTTACAGAAAAGAAGTTGTTTCCGGCAGAGAAAAAGCCGAAGAAATATATCGACCAACTGCCTCCGGAGAAGCCGGCGCCTGGTAAGAAGAAAGAGCGTATTGCGCAGCTGGCCGACGGGGTATGGCTTACTTTTTTGCCGGTATTCGACAGCGATGAGTTCGGGGACGACGTGGTGGAAAGCCTGAAGATCTATCTGGTCAATAACTCCACTCTGGCGTTTAATTTTTCTTATACCCTCACCTATTCGGGGAACAGCGATTTCAATCTGGACGGCGCGCTGCCGTCGATGCAGGATTTCTACCTCCACGATATTCCCTTCGCCAACCTCAATGACAATCCGGTATTCGGGTGCGATTTCTCGCTGATGACGCCGGACAGGAAGTTGGCGGAGCACTACGAGGCCTCCCTGAAGCTGCGGGCCAAACAGGTCTTTGGCCGCATCGAAGAGATCCGGAAGAAGGGCGAAGCTACGTTCTCCTTCAAGCTGTTTGACGAATATCCGCTGCGACCCTACGAGGAGGAGAAGCCGGTGGACACGCTCGGACTCGGCAAACTGGCGGGATCCGGGTTTCGCATATACGAGGCTTCGAATGGCGCGGCAGCATATGGAGTCGGCGAGGAGCGAGCTTGACCTGCACGCGGAGAAGCTGACGGACAAGCCGGGGGCGCTGGACAATTTCGAGATACTGACGCTGCAGCTGCAGACCTTCGAGAAATATTTCGACCTGGCGGTGGCGCACCATCTGCCGTCGATGATCGTGATCCACGGCGTAGGTTCGGGCAAGCTGAGGGATGAGATCCACGAGATACTGCGGACGAAAAGGAATGTCAGGTCGTTCATCAACAGGTATGATCCCCGGTTTGGCTACGGGGCAACCGAGATCTTTTTGAATACGGGAAGAAGAAGTAGGCTGCACCGTCGATGAATCGTATCTTTACAGACGCTACCAACCGGGTCATCGCTCCTCGCACGGCGGGGGAGGAAAGTCCGGACAGCACAGGGCAATGTACCGGTGAAGAGCCGGGGAGATCGGGTGGACGGCGGTTCGCCGCTGTGAATCCGATGTCCACAGAGAGTGCCACAGAAAATAACTGCCCCGTCCTTTGGGCCTGTGAACGTCGGTGTTTTTTGCCGGCGGGCGGCCGAAAGGGCGGGGTGAGGTTGAAAACGTGGGGTAAGAGCCCACGGCGTCGTCGAGTAATCGTCGGGGCGGGTAAACCTTACATGCTGAAATGCCACGTATACCGGCGCCCGAGGGCGGCCCGCCCGATGCCGGAGGGTAGGCAGCTAGATCGTTGCAGTAATGTAACGGCCAGATAAATGATGACCGCCTGCCGGCGCAAGTCGTTGCAGGAACAGGATCCGGCTTACAGGTTGGTAGCTTTTTCTTATCTTTCTCTCATGTTCCGCAACTACTACAAAATAGCTTTGCGCCATATCGGCCGAAGCCGTCTTCATTCGGCCATCAATGTCATCGGTCTTTCAACGGGAATATCCTTTACACTGCTGATCGCAGCCTTTTGTTACGGCGAATGGCAGGTCAACCGGCAGCTGCGAAATGCAGACCGGCAGTACATTCTGACGACGCGTTGGAAGGACCCCAATATGGGTTATCCCATGTCCACGTGCGGCCAGCTGGCGAAGGCCCTGAAAGAGAACTATCCGGGTCTGGTCGCTAACTACTATCGTTTTGACGGAGTCATTTCCACCGTAAGCAATGGCGATAAACATTTCAGGGAAGATCTGCAGATGGGCGACAGCACCTTGTTTACGATGTATGGTTTCCGGTTGCTGCAGGGCGATCCGCGGACGGCGCTGGTGCAGCCATTCAGCGTCGTCATTACAGCGGATAAGGCGATCAAATATTTTGGCCGGACGGATGTGGTGGGGCAGAACCTGACCATCGAGAATTTTTCGGGTGGTAAAACTGATTTCAGGGTCACCGGTGTGTTGCCGGAGCCGAGCCGCAATTCTGTCACCTGGCTGAATGAGGCCAACAACAATCGGGTCTTTGTTCCTGTTGCCAATCTGGACTGGTTCGGCCGGAATATGGACTGGGCCAATCCGCATATCGCCAGTTATGTGGAACTGCAGAAGGGAGTCGATCCCGCCGAGCTCGCGGGACCTATCCAACGTCTGGTGGGGCAGAACGCGACGCCGGAGGTCGCCGCCAATATGCAGGTCATTCCCGTGCCGCTGACTACTTATTACCTGACGGGTGCGGGAGGTACCGTGCAGAAGATGCTTTATACGCTGTCGTTTGCAGCGCTGTTCATTCTGCTGATGGCCATTGTCAATTTTGTCAACCTTTCCGTAAGCCGGAGCACGGCAAGAATGAAAGAGATCGGGATCCGGAAAGTATTGGGCAGTCTGCGTCGTCAGCTGATCGGGCAATTCCTGATGGAATCCATTGTGCTCGCTATGGTCGCCGGCTTGTTGTCTCTGGTGCTGTACCTTTTGTTCAGGCCGTTGTTCTCGGGGATGCTTACACGCGAGATCCCTTCGCTGACGGAGCTTCCGGCGATGGCATGGCCGCTAGTGGCCGGCTTTACCGCAGTGACGGGTCTGCTGGCCGGTCTTTATCCCGCCCTGCGGTTGTCGGGGCTGGCGTCTGTGGATTCGTTGAAAGGAAGGGCAGGGGCTGCAGAAAGCCATATAATTCTACGGAAGGGGCTTGTCGGCTTTCAATTTGTAACGGCGACCGTCGCTGTTGTGGCGGCGATAGTGATCTCGCAGCAGATCGGTCTTTTCTTCAGCGACCGGCTGGGATATGACAGGGAATATCTCGTAGCGGCCCAGGTGCCGAGGGACTGGACTTATCAGGGAGAGGGCAGGATGCGGAGGATACGGTCTGAACTGGCTATGATGCCGGGGATAAAAGACGCTACGCTGTCGTTCGAAATACCTGATGGCGGAAATGGAGGCAGTAGAGATATGTGGCCGGATGGCGGGGATTCAGCCCATGCGGTGACGAGTCAGGCGCTGATGACGGACGAGCACTATTCGGACACCTATCGAATACCGATGGCGGCGGGGGTGTTTTATAACAGGGAAGGAGAAAGCTCCGCCAGTGATTCCTTACGGGTGGTGCTGAATGCAACGGCCGCCAGGGCACTGGGCTGGAACAATCCGGAGGCAGCGATAGGGCAACGGCTGCGTCTGGCGGGGACAAGACAACCATTTGTCATTAGTGGAGTGATAAAAGATTTTCATTTTGAAGCCATGGGCAGCGCGGTACAACCTGAGCTGTTCATGCATGTCGATATGACCTGGACCTACCGGTATCTGTCCTTCCGGCTGAGGCCCGGAAATATCGGGACGACGATGGAGCAGTTGCGCAGACGGTGGGCGGCGCTTATGCCAGGTGCTGCTTTCGAATACAGGTTCATGGATGAGACGCTGGAGAATCTCTACCGGGACGAGCTGAGGCTGAAGAAAGCTGCGTCTGTTGCGACCGTTCTGGCATTGATCATTGTCCTGCTTGGTGTAGTGGGATTGTTGTCGATGAGCGTACAGAAGAGAACAAAAGAAATTGCCATCCGAAAGGTGATCGGGGCTTCGGTTCCGGGCATCATCCGGCTGTTCCTGCGGGAATACCTGCCGTTGCTGCTGGTGGCCGGAGTGGCTGCTGCGCCGGTGGCCTGGCTGCTGATGAACCGCTGGCTCAGCGACTACGCCACGCGGATAATGATGGGGCCGTGGCCGTTTGTGGCGGCGGTAGCGGGGCTGTGCGTTGTGATGGTGGTTTTGATCGTAGTCCGGACTGTCAGCGCCGCCTTGGCCAATCCCGTGAAGAGTCTGTCAGCGGAGTGAGTGCCCAAGCCAGCCGCCGAGCTCCATCAGCCAGGCCAGTCCCAGGTGGACGATGAGGCCGCCGACGATGCTTCGGGTGCGGGCGGCGAGCACGCCGAGGATAAGACCGCCGAAAAAGGAGGAGATACATTCGCCCAGGGGTTTACCAAAGTGAATGGTGCAGTAAAAAGCCGCCATGGGCAGGACGACGCTGTCTCCTGCATAGCGGACAAGGCCGATGACGAGCAGGCCGCGGAAAAACGTCTCTATGCCCAGGAAATCGAGGCCGTAGGACAGTTCGTACAGCAGCTGCCAGGGCCATAACGGTCTGGCGTGTCCGTCCAGGAATGCGAGGGTTTTTACCTTGGGATAGACCGCCAGAAAATCCTGCTGGGTGGAGGCGAGGGCGATCAGCGGGATCAGCATGGCGAGAAGAAGGAAATAGGGTCTGGCGTCGAAGTTGTCGGTCGTCAGTCCGACCGAGCGGCGGAAGCTGTCGCCTTCGAGCAGCCCTGACCGGTAGCAGACCCGGAGAACGCCGAACAGCAGCAATAACTTTAGCGGCAGCTGGACGACGAGGAGTAAATACCTGTCCCACGGGGTTGAAAGGGAATTCGGAAGGAAATGCGTCAGGTCCCAGGGGACCATTTTTAACGAAAAATACAGTGGTGCGATCAGCAGGATCCACAGCAGTCTGCGGTCGAATCTGAGCTGGCCGGCAGAAGCCGTCAGCACGGGTTGGAGCTTTATTGTCCCGCCACGCGTCAGGGTGGGGGCGAGTGTCTCCTTCTTACTCCATTCGTACTGCAGGCCCCAGGTGAGCGCGATCACGACGAGATAGAACAGGAAGAAGGCGCCGACGGAGAGATACCAGTGGCTGAGGGACTGCAGCCGGCGTTCGATGCCGAGGGAATAGTTGGCGGCGATAAGGCTGCCGACGAGGAGCATGGTGACGATAAAAGCGGGCCGGGAGGTATTGCGGAAATAGTCCTTAAGGTAGGTGATGACCGCTTTCATATGAATTGGGACAAAAAAAGTGTAAAAATATGTTTTTTGTCCCAGCACCATAATTCCTGTGCACTCGGCGACGCCTCGTGCACCAACTGGACTCCGTCCAGTTATGCATGAAAGCTTTCTTTCATCTTGCCCAGCAGGTCGGTTTCGATCATCTTCTGCGCAAGCTTGACCATGTTGTAAAAGGATTTGCCGCGGGAGATGCCGTGCCCGATGATGACGGGTTTGGTAACGCCGAGCAGGGGAGTGCCGCCGTAGAACTCGAAGTCAAAACGGTCGAAGTACTCGCTCTTTGTCTGGTGTCTGCGGGTGATGTCGAAGAGGGATTCGGCCAGTTTGAGGATGACGTTGCCGGTAAAGCCTTCGCAGACCATGACGTCCGCCTTGTCGAGCAGGAGGTCGCGGCCTTCGATATTGCCTATAAAATTGATCTGGTCGTTCTCTTTCAGCAGCGGGTAGGCCGCCTGTGCGAGAATATTGCCTTTGCCTTCTTCTTCGCCGATGTTCAACAGTCCGACGCGGGGCTGGTCGATGCCAAGGATATGGCGGGCGTACAGCGAACCCAGGACCGCGAACTGGTTGAGGTTTTCGGGCTTGCAGTCGGCGTTGAGGCCTACGTCGAGGAGAACGCCGGTGCCGCCGTTCTCTTTGGGAATGATAGTGGAAATGGTGGGGCGCTGGATGCCTTCGATTGGTTTGAGGCCATACAGTGCGCCTACGAGCATGGCGCCTGTATTACCGGCGCTGATGAACGCGTCCATCTTGCCCGTAGCCAGGAGGTGAAATCCGATGGCGATCGAAGACTGCTGTTTTTCTTTCAGGGCTTTGGTAGGATGCTCGTCCATGCCGATGACCTGGGGAGCATGAACGACCTTTACTGCTTCCGCAGGGATCGAATGCTCCTCTAGCAGAGGATTGATCTGAGCTTCGTCACCGACCAGCCATAGCGTAGCGGGAGTCCGGGTTTCAGCGAGGTATAAGTGCAGACCTTTCACCGCTTCCAGCGGTGAAAAGTCTCCTCCCATCATGTCTAAACCAATATTCATTCGTAGGGTGAATTGTACTACTTAATTGGGGATGTTTCGGCAACAACCTTTCCTTTGTAGAACAACTTACCTTCGCTAACGTGTGCACGGTGGCGAACGTGTATTTCACCTGTAGTGCTGTCTTTGCTTAAAGTTACTTTCTCAGCCTTATAATGCGTCCTTCTCTTGGCGCTGCGCTGCTGGGAATGTCTCCGTTTCGGATTTGGCATATCACTTCTATTTTAACGATCCAATAATTTATTACATGGGCCCGCTTATCGGGCGGGCTTTATTTCACAGTATCGGGTTCCGGAGGAAGGTCCTTGAATTTCTCCAGTCCTTTCCAGAGCGGATTCTCGGGCTGACTCTTTCCCCGGTCGAGCTTTTTCAGCATTTCCAGCACTTCCTTGTTGCAATGCGGTCCACCCATCTCTTCCGGCTTGCACATCCGCTGCATCGGAATGCTGAGATTTATGAATTCGTAGATCCAGTCAGAAACATGGAGGTGACTTTCTCCCTTCGATATATAATAGACGTCGGGATCTTCCTCCTGCTGGTTCATGATATCCGGATCCTCCACCAGTTTCACCAGGATGTTAAACTCATCCCATAGGTCCAGTGGGAGCATATTGCCGCAACGGTCGCAGGTGATCTCTATCTTGCCGCCGATCTCGAACTTCAGGAGCATAAAGCTGTTCTTCTTGTCGAGGGACAGCTTGACCTGGGCGTCGCAATGACGGAAATCCTGTTGCTGGTATGCTTCAAAGAACTTGTCAGTGATCTTATAACTGAACTCATGAATACCAGCCTTAAGGCCTACAAACGCTATATCGAATTCCCTGCGGCTGCTCATGACTGCTTTTTAAAGAGCTTGCAAAGGTAGTTGTTTTTTATTAAAATTTAGGGTTCTCTCCCGGAAAATTTGCACATTTACGGTCGATCTGTGGAAAAGATATGAAATTACTTGTCAAATATGGCCGTATAAATTTTTTCGCCAGCGTACCCGCCCTGCTGATAGGCAGTGTAGTGTATTATTTTTCAGTACGTTATGTATTGATTCGGGAACTGGACGACAGCCTGAAAGTCGAGGAGGACGAGATCCTTCAGTACGTAAAAGTACAGGCCCGCCTGCCGGAACCGACCAGCTACCGGGACCAGATGATCACTTATGTGCCCGCCGGTACGGATGTCCCGCGGAAATTTCACCATGTCATGAAGGCCACCCCGCATCATAAAAGCGAAGAGGCCTACAGGGAGTTGTTGTTTCCCATACGGGCGGGCGGACAGTTGTATACCGTGAGCGTGGCGAAGTCGGAAGAAGAAACCGACGACCTGCTCGAACTGGTGATGCTGATCACGCCAGGTATGATCCTGCTGTTGCTGGGGACCCTGTTCCTGGCCAACCGGCTGCTGCTGCGCCGGCTGTGGCGTCCGTTCTATGAGACCCTGGACGGGATCCGCCGTTTCAATCTGTCCAACCGTCAGCCCCTGCCGGCCAGTCCAACCGACACCGAGGAATTTCTGGACCTCAACGGCGCAGTCCAGCAAATGACGACCAAGATCTTGAAGGACTACGAAATGCTGAAGAACTTCACCGACAACGCTTCCCACGAGATGCAGACCCCGCTGGCCATCATCAACTCCAAGCTGGACCTCCTGATCCAGGACACGGGTCTGGGAGAGAAGCACCACCAGTCGGTACAGGCGATGTACGACGCCATCGGCCGGCTTCGCCAGCTGAACCAGTCGCTGTTGCTGCTGATGAAGATCGAGAACAACCAGTTCGGGCATACAGGTCCGGTCGATATGTCTGTCCTCGTCCGGCATAAGCTCGTGCAGATGGAAGACCTGGTGAAGGACAAGGCGATAACCGTGACGACGGACCTGCACTCCCTGCCGCTGCCCGTCAATGATTATCTGGCCGATATCTTACTGAACAATCTCCTGCTGAATGCGATCCGGCACAACCGCGCCGGGGGGCGGCTGGAGGTCCTGCTCGGCAGCGGCAGTCTCCGGGTCAGCAATACCGGGCCGGGACTGGGATTCGATCCAGGTACGGTCTTCAACCGATTCACCAAAGGCGCTCATTCCGGCGGAAGTGGCCTGGGGCTTGCGATCGTGAAACAGATCTGCGATAATTACGGCTTTCCGATAGCCTACTCCTATGGCGACGGGATACACAGCTTTCGCATCGATTTTATTCGTTAAGTTGTGGACCTATGATCAATATTCGGATGGCAACCGCGGAGGATGCAGCGCTGATCGCGGATATGGCCCGGAGGACCTTTTTTGAAACTTTCGCCCGCTATAATACGGAAGAGAATATGCGCATTTTCCTGGAAGAGCAGTTTCCCCGGGAGAAGCAGCTGGCGGAAGTGGGGGCGCCCGGCCGTCGGTTCCTGCTAGCCTATGCGGGGGAAGAGGCGGTAGGCTATGCGTCGATGCGGGAGGCGGAGCCGCCGCAGGGTTTGCAGGGACAGAAGGCTATCGAGATCGTACAGCTGTATTCCGAGCAGAAGATGATCGGCCGGGGCGTGGGTGCGGCCCTGATGCAGGCCTGTCTGGACCTGGCGGGTCAGCTGGGAATGGACTGGGTTTGGCTCGGTGTATGGGAACGCAACCACCGCGCTATCGCCTTTTATCAGAAATGGGGCTTTGAACGTTGCGGAGAACACGTGTTCCTGGTCGGTCTGGATGCACAGACGGACTGGTGGATGAAAAAGAGGGTATAAGACGCCGGGTGGGTATGCCCCTGTCAGCGTTTCAGCAGTTTGCTGTTCACGATCTTTTCCATGACCTCTTCTTTCTGGTATTTGCTGATGGGCACCTGATAGTTGCCGATATGGAGGATATTCCCCTCGATGGAGTTGATCTTGTCGATGGCGACGAGCCAGGATTTGTGGGGCTGAATAAAGGACGTCGCGGGTAGCTTTTCCTGCAGCATCTTCAAAGTAAGATGGGTGATGATCTTCTTCCCGCTGGTATGGATGGCGACGTAGTTCTCAAGCGCCTCGGCAAAAAGGATATCCGCAAACTGGATCTTTTCCAGCTTGCTGTCGGCTTTTACAAAGATATAGTCCTCTGCCGGGACGGAAGTTTGCTGCTGGCGGAAGTAGTCGAATGCCTTGTTGGCCGCTTTCAGGAAGCGGTCGAACGGTATCGGCTTCAGCAGGTAGTCGAGAACTTCCAGATCGAAGCCCTGAAGGGCGTATTTTTCATAGGCTGTGGTAAAGATCACCCGCGGACGGACAGGCGTATTTTTCAGGAATTCGATACCCGTCATATAGGGCATTTCGATATCGAGGAAAAGGAGGTCGACGCTTTCCTGTTTGAGCAGCGAGTTCAGCTCGAGCGCGTTCTCGCACGTGCCGCGGAGGTCCAGGAAGTCGATCTGCTGGATATAGCCCTGCAGTCCTTTGCGGGCAAATGGTTCGTCGTCGGTAATGATGCATTTTATTTTCATCGGCATAATTTAATTGTATTGAAGCGTAAGGGTGGCGGTGAACTCATTGCCATTGGCGGCAGCGGTGAGTGTCTGACGGGTGGTCAGGGTATGGCGGCCGGGATAGAGCAGTTCGAGTCGCCTTTTAAGATTTTCCAGGCCGATGCCTTTTTCTTTTTTGTCGGTATATTTTCGGGTACCGAGTTGATCACCCTGAATTCGATGGTATGGTCCTTCTCCCGAAGTGACGCGGAGATGCTGAGGTTGTAGTCCCCTCCAATATATTTAAAAGCGTTCTCCACCAGCGGCATAAACAGCAGGGGATATACCTGCTGGCCGTTGAGCCCGTCGTCGAACCGGGTGTCGAGCCTTAGCCGTTCAGAGCTACGGGCCTGCTGCAGCTGGATGAAGTTCTGGAGATAGTGCAGTTCCTGGCTGACCGGGACGGTCTGTTGCTGGTCGTACAGCTGGTAGCGGAGCAGTTCGGAGAATTTCTCCACGCTCTTTTTGGCGGCGGCCACGTCATCGTCCATCTGGAAATAGATCGTATTGAGGGCGTTGAACAGGAAGTGCGGGTGATACTGTGCCTTGAGGAATTTGAGCTCGGTCTGCAGCTGGTCATTGGTGATCTTTTCGAGCTGGACTTTTCCTTCGATATAGGCTTTCAGGAAGGCGCTGCTGCGGGCGATGCCGTAATAGATCAGCGAATACAACAGCGGGATGGTATTGATGTCCACCACATCGTACCACTGGGCCCCGTCGTCGGTGAAGGCGGCAAGGGGCAGGAAAAAGACGTTCTGAAAGAAAAGGTCCAGGCCGATCAGCCACAGGACCTCGCGGACGACCCGACGGGGGCTGACGTCGTTGGCCGGCCAGCGCCGGTCGAAGAACCGGAACAGTCGGTTGCAGGCGGCGAGAAACAGATAGCTGAAACCGATGCTGTAGAGCATTTCAAAGGCGTTGAGCTGCCAGTGTCTGTCCCGCCAGAACCGCATGCCGGTGACGGTGTCGAGCAGCAGCCGTATCGTAAAATAGACGACGAGGCCGTAGACGGCGGGGAAAAGATATTTTTTGAATGTATTCACCCTGTAAAGGTGCGGAGGTTGCCGGTAATCGGGAAATTTTGTTGACGTATGGACGGTGGGCGGTGGCGTATGGCGACTGTATAGAAAAGAAAAGGCCCCCGGGTGGGGGCCTTGTGACCAGATCGTTTCCTGGATCAGATGATTATGATCAAAAGTAGGATAATGATGATTAGCGCGCCAACGGAGATATAGACTCCGGTGACTGCGCGGGCTTCTTTTTCATGGCTTTAAGTTCGGCCCGCAGCTGTTTGCGCTCGTCTTTTGTCAGCTGTGACTTGTCCATAGCTTTGATGGTTTCCGTCCTGTCTTTCATTTGCTGAACGAGCTCTTCTTTCTGTTCGTGTGTCATCGTTGCCAGCGCTTCCTTCGACGGCAGGTCCAGCGGAGCCGTCTTCGCGTCCGCGCACATCGCGCGAAAAGACATAAAGAACAGGAGTACCGGCAGACAGATGATGAATTTTCCTTTTTTCATGGTGAACGTTTTAATTGATGTGCGTCAGATATGTTTATCTATACGATTTCAAAAGCCGTTCCCTTTTGCATGAATATCCAATAAAATGGAATTTGTGTAAGTTTTGTGATTTTTTAGACAATAATATGCCTGAAATAGGGGAAAGTGTGGATTTTATTCCACACTTTCCGGGTTAACTATTTTTTCTGATGAGGCCTGCTGGGGCTGCGGCTGATATTCGTGCAACCAAAGTTTGACAATACTGTCGGTCAATTCTACCAGTTCGCTGAAGCTGTCGGGTTTTCGGAGAAAACAGGAGGCTCCAAGTTCGTAAGAGGTCTTTCGGTCCTGATTAAGGGTAGAAGTAGTCAGTACGATGATGGGGATCTGGCTGAATTGTTTGTTTCCTCTTATTTCCTTCAGCGCCTGGAGGCCCAGCATGCCGGGCATATTCAAGTCCAAAAGGATCAAAGCGGGAAACTCGGATTCGTCTGAATATAGCGTATCCAAAAGAGTTTCAGCGTTTTCAATAAAAACGTAGTCGATCTGAGGACTTCGTTCCAGGAAAGCATCCAGTATGATCTGCCTGTCGTCCGGATCGTCATCTACAATAAAAATAAGATGAGAGTTACTTTTCATAAAAAATAGTAATTGTTCTGAACTGTGATAAGGCCAGGCTGTCTATACTATTCTAAGGGTCTTTAAAGTTATTGTTTTACGGCAAATTTGCTACCTTCCAATTCACTTTTCATACTTATATCTAAACCGGTGATTTTCCGCTCAATCTCCTCTGCCAGAACCTTGCCAAATATGTGGCGCGGGTCTTGTGCTATAATTTGACCGGAAAACTGACTGGCGGATGCCAGCTCAATACCTATTAAAAATAATATTGATAAAGCAAATTTTCTATGGGCGCCAGCACTACTACCAAGCTTGCAAAGAAAAGGCCTCTCCCCGCAAACCGACAGCCACCAATGGCAAAAATGGAACTACCAAACATGCCGGTTATGACACTGAAATGGCCGCAGATGACAAAGATCTTTTGCGAATACTCCTCCAGGTTCGAAACGGAAATTTTTCGGTTCGTATGCCCATCGGCGAGACGGGTGTCCGGGGAAGGGTCTATGATACGCTGAATGAGATCATCTCGCTCAACGAAGAGATGATGAAAGAGTTCACCAAAGCCGGTAATACCATCGGTAAGCAGGGTAAGCTGACCCAGCGTATCGAGGTACCCAATGCGAAAGGGGCCTGGGCTACCGGCGTGGATTCCCTGAATGCGCTGATCTCCGACCTGGTACACCCTACTATCGAGATAGCGCATGTGATCAGCTCGGTGGCGAAGGGCAATCTGTCCCAGAATATGCCGCTGGAGATCGGGGGGCATACCCTGCAGGGAGAATTCTCCCGTATCGCCAGGGGAGGTGAACGACATGGTAAAGCAGCTGAACCTGTTCTCCATGGAGGTGACGCGTGTGGCGCGTGAAGTGGGTTCCGAGGGGAAGCTCGGCGGCCAGGCCAAGGTAAAAGGAGTTGCGGGTGTGTGGAAGGACCTGACGGACTCGGTGAACCTTATGGCCGGCAACCTGACGGCGCAGGTGCGGAATATCGCGGACGTGACTACGGCGGTGGCGAAGGGTGACCTGTCCAAGAAGATCACGGTGGACGTAAAAGGGGAAATCCTCGAGCTCAAGAATACGATCAATACGATGGTGGACCAGTTGAACTCCTTCTCCTCGGAAGTAACGCGCGTGGCGCTGGAAGTGGGTACGGAAGGGAAGCTGGGTGGCCAGGCGCACGTGCGGGGTGTCGGCGGTACCTGGAAGGACCTGACCGATTCCGTCAACGGTATGGCGTCTAACCTGACCGGCCAGGTGCGCAATATTGCGGAGGTGACTACGGCGGTGGCGAAGGGTGACCTGACCCGCAAGATCACGGTGGACGTTAAAGGGGAGATCCTTGAGCTCAAGAATACGATCAATACGATGGTGGACCAGCTGAACTCCTTCAGCTCTGAAGTAACGCGTGTGGCGCGTGAGGTGGGTTCGGAAGGAAAGCTCGGCGGCCAGGCCGACGTGCCTGGCGTCGGTGGTACCTGGAAGGACCTTACTGACTCGGTCAATATCATGGCCGGCAACCTGACGGCCCAGGTGCGGAATATCGCCGAGGTGACCACGGCGGTGGCGACGGGCGACCTCTCCCGTAAGATCGACGTGGACGTTAAAGGCGAAATATTGGAACTGAAGATCACGATCAATACGATGGTGGACCAGCTGAACTCTTTCTCTTCGGAAGTGACGCGTGTTGCCCGTGAGGTGGGTTCGGAGGGTAAACTCGGCGGCCAGTGCGGCGGTAGAAGGGGTCGGCGGCGTGTGGAAGGACCTGACCGATTCGGTGAATAAGATGGCGGGTAATCTGACGGCGCAGGTGCGGAATATCGCGGACGTGACCACGGCCGTGGCCAGGGTGACCTCGGGCGTAAGATCACTGTCGACGTCCAGGGTGAGATCCTTGAATTGAAGAACACGATCAATACGATGGTGGACCAGTTGAACTCCTTCGGATCGGAAGTGACCCGTGTGGCGCGTGAAGTGGGTTCGGAAGGTAAGCTGGGTGGTCAGGCGGACGTGCCGGGTGTGGGTGGGATCTGGAAGGATCTGACCGATTCCGTGAACAAGATGGGTGGCAACCTTACGGGTCAGGTGCGGAATATCGCCGAGGTGACCACGGCGGTGGCCAACGGTGACCTTTCGCGTAAGATCACGGTGGATGTTCAGGGAGAGATCCTCGAGTTGAAGAATACGATCAATACGATGGTGGACCAGCTGCGCGGCTTCGCCTCCGAGGTGACCCGCGTGGCGCGTGAGGTGGGTACTGAAGGCAAACTGGGTGGTCAGGCCTTTGTGCCCGGTGTAGCCGGTACCTGGAAGGACCTTACCGACTCCGTCAATGGTATGGCATCGAACCTGACCGGTCAGGTGCGGAATATCGCCGAGGTCGCCATCGCGGTGGCCAACGGCGATATGTCGAAGAAGATCACGGTGGATGTACGCGGTGAGATCCTGCAGCTGAAGGAGACGTTGAATACGATGGTGGACCAGCTGCGCGCCTTCGCCTCCGAGGTGACGCGCGTGGCGCGTGAAGTGGGTACGGACGGTAAATTGGGTGGTCAGGCCTTCGTGCCGGGTGTGGCCGGTACCTGGAAGGACCTGACCGACTCGGTGAACCAGATGACGGGTAACCTCACGGCACAGGTTCGAAATATTGCGGAAGTGACCAAAGCGGTGGCCTCCGGTGACCTGTCCAAGACGGTTGCCATCGACGTAAAGGGGGAGATCCTCGACCTGAAGAATACGATCAATACGATGGTGGAACAGCTGAACTCCTTCGCCTATGAGGTGACGCGTGTGGCGCGTGAAGTGGGTACGGAGGGTAAGCTGGGCGGTCAGGCGGAAGTGAGGGGTGTGGCCGGTACCTGGAAGGACCTGACGGACTCGGTGAACATGATGGCCTCCAACCTGACCAACCAGGTGCGAGGGATAGCGAAGGTCGTGACGGCCGTTGCGACGGGCAATCTGAAACAAAAGCTGTCGATCGTCTCCCGCGGCGAGGTGGCGCAGCTGACCGATACGATCAACGAGATGATCGATACGCTGGCCCTGTTTGCCGATCAGGTAACGACGGTGGCCCGTGAGGTGGGTGTCGAAGGGAGGCTGGGCGGCCAGGCCAGTGTTCCAGGAGCTTCCGGTATCTGGAAGAACCTGACTGAAAACGTAAACCAGCTGGCGCAAAACCTGACCACGCAGGTGCGGAGTATCTCGGAGCTGGCCTCGGCGGTGACCAAGGGTGACCTGACCCGGACCATTCGTGTGGAAGCGAAAGGAGAGGTGGAAGCGCTCAAGGATACGATCAATCAGATGATCGCCAACCTGAAGGAGACGACGCTCCGCAACCAGGAGCAGGACTGGCTGAAGTCCAACCTGGCGAAGTTCACCCAGATGCTGCAGGGGCAGAAAGACCTCAACACGGTAACTCAGCGAATCCTTTCAGAGCTTGCACAGGTGGTATCGGCGCACTATGGCGCCTTCTTTATCCTCAAACAGGACGAGGACACCAGAGAGGACAAGCTGCGACTCTTTGCTGCCTATGGATATAAATCGGAAAAAAATATTCCCACGGAATTCTCTATCGGTGAAGGGCTGGTAGGCCAGGTGGCCTTTGAAAAGGAAAGGATCATTCTGTCAAACGTCCCGGGTAATTATATAAAAGTGAACTCTGGCCTCGGCCGTTCGAAACCGGCCAACCTGATCATTCTGCCAGTGCTGTTTGAGAATAAAGTAAAGGCGGTCATCGAGCTTGCATCGCTGGATATCTTCAGTGAGACCCACCTGGACTTCGTGGGTCAGCTGACGGAAAGTATCGGTATCGTATTGAACACAATCGAGGCGAACAGCCGTACGGAAGAGCTGCTTACGCAGTCGCAGTCGCTGGCCGGCGAGCTGAAGATACAACAGGAAGAGTTGCGCAGGACCAACGACGAGCTGCAGGACAAGGCCCTGCTGCTGGTAAAACAGAAGAACGAAGTGGAAGCGAAGAACAAGGAGGTCGAGGAAGCGCGTCTCTCGCTCGAAGAAAAGGCCGAGCAGTTGACCCTTACCTCCAAATACAAATCGGAATTCCTTGCGAATATGTCCCATGAGCTGCGGACGCCGCTGAACAGTCTCCTCATTCTGGCGCAGCAGCTGTATGAGAACGTGGAGGGCAACCTGACGGACAAGCAGATCCGCTATGCCAAGACGATCCACTCCTGCGGGGATGACCTGATACAGCTGATCAACGACATCCTCGACCTGTCGAAGATCGAATCCGGGTTTATCACGGCCAATATCTCCCCGGTACGGTTCAGCGAGATCGCCGCGTTTGTGGAGACGACCTTTAAGCCTATCTCGGAAGCAAGACACCTGCGCTTTACCATCGACACGGACCCGAGGCTGCCGCAGAACATGGAGACGGATCTTCAGCGTCTGAATCAGATCCTCAAGAACCTGTTGTCGAACTCCTTCAAGTTTACCGAAAAAGGAGAGGTCAAATTACGTATATACGAAGCCAGCCGCAACTGGAAACCCGGCAACCCGAGCCTTGACGAGGCCCGGCAGGTGGTCGCCTTTGCGATCCACGATACCGGCATCGGCATTCCGCAGGAAAAACAGAATATCATTTTCGAAGCCTTCCAGCAGGCGGAAGGATCCACCAGCCGTAAATATGGCGGCACTGGGCTGGGGCTTTCGATCAGCCGTGGCCTGGCCGAACTGTTGGGTGGAACGATCGAGCTGGAGAGCGTCCACTGGAAGGGGTAGCATCTTCACCCTGTTCCTCCCGGTAGAGAATATCATCGGACATATTTCCAAGGAAACCTCGGACAACCTCAACGCCATCCGTCAGTTGCAGCTGAGGGGTGACAGCGGGGAGATCGATACGCTGCTGAACTCGCTGCGCGTCACCGGTGATTCAGATTCGCCCAAGCTGAATATCGTCAACGAGATGATCAATGATACGGGCGATGACCGCAGCTCGATACAGGCCGGCGACAAGATCGTCCTGGTCGTGGAGGATGACCTGCGGTTTGGCCGGATCATCATCGAAAAAGCGCACGAATACGGTATGAAGGCGGTGGTCGCGATGAACTATCTGGAGGTGTTCGACTTTATCAACAGGTTTACGCCCGTGGCGATAACGCTCGACGTCAAGCTGCCGGATACGAGCGGCTGGAAGGTACTGGACCTGCTGCGGAACGATCTCAACTACCGGCATATACCGATTCACCTGATCTCGGGTGAGGAGAACAAGGCGCTCGCGCTGAAACGCGGCGCCCGCAGCTTCCTCCTGAAGCCGCTGGAGAACGAGGCGCTGAACGAGCTGTTCGAGGATATCCGATCGTTCAACAAGAAAGAGACACGGAAGATACTCGTGGTCGAGGACAACGAGATCGACTCCTCACAGATCAGCAAGATGCTGCAGGGGGACAATATGCAGGTCACCATCGTGCCCACCGGCAAGAAAGCGCTGCAGGACACCAATATCAAGGACTTCGATTGTATCATCCTCGACTATACGCTGCCGGACATCTCGGGTATCGAGCTGCTGAAGCAGGTCAGCGAGATCAAGCAGAAGCTGACGCCGGTGATAGTGTATTCGGCCAAGGATTTCGACAAAAAGAATTGTACCACCTGAACAGGGCTTCCAATACCGTGTTGTTAAAAGGAGTAAATTCGCTGGAACATCTGCTCGAGGAAACCGTTCTGCACCTCCATATCAACCATAAGGAGTTGCCGCCGGAAAAGAAAAAGGTGATCGAGAATATCCGCATGCAGGATGATATACTTACCGGCAAGAACGTGCTGGTTGTAGACGACGACGTGCGCAATCTTTTTGCGCTGACGACTGTCTTTGAGCGCTACAATATCAACGTCGTTACGGCGGAGAGCGGCAAGGAGGCTATCCAGATCATCAACGACGACAAGCAAAAGGTGGACATGGTGCTGATGGATATCATGATGCCGGAGATGGACGGGTACGAGACCACGCAGAAGATCAGAAGAGAGCACAAGAACAATACCCTTCCGATCATTGCCGTGACGGCCAAGGCCATGAAGGGTGACCGTCAGAAATGTATCGAGGCCGGAGCATCCGATTATATCACGAAGCCGCTGAAGATCGACCAGCTGTTGTCGTTGATGCGGGTTTGGTTCTATAAATGATGGACGGATGCGGAGGAAACGTAACCGGATGAAATTTTTTTCGTCCCACATTTTAATCCCTAACCAGCAAAACCTATAGATGCAACCAAAGATCATGATAGTCGACGATCGGGAGGACAATCTGCTGTCCATGGCGAGTGTGCTCGAGCCGGACGGATACAATATTGTCAAGGCCAATTCGGGTCGTCAGGTTTTAAAGATCTTGCTGACCGATTTTGATTTCGCGCTTATCCTGATGGACGTACAGATGCCCAATCTGAATGGATTCGAGACGGCGGCGCTGATCTATGAACGCGAGAGGCTAAGACATATTCCTATTATCTTTATCACGGCCAACAATTATGGAGAGGAGAACCTTTTCAAGGGCTACCGGGCAGGCGCGGTGGACTATATCTACAAGCCGGTAAACCCCGACCTGCTGCGGGCAAAAGTGGGCGTGTTCGTAGACCTGTACCGCAAGAATCAGCGGCTGCTGCTGCAAGAGCAGAAGCTGATCGCCGTCAACAGGAGCCTTGAGCTGGAGATCAACGAAAGAAAGGCTTCGGAGGAGAAGGTGACCGAGCTGAACAAGCAGTTGCTGGAGAATATTGCCCGGCTCGAAGCGGCCAATAAGGACCTCGACCTGTTTGCGTTCATGGCTTCCCATGATCTGCAGGCGCCGTTGCGAAAGGTCCGGATGTTCAGTGACAGGCTGCTGGCCGGGTCGGGAGATTCGATGGGCAAGGAAGGTCGGCTTTATCTCACGCGGATCCGAGGAGGTTTCCAGGCGGATGCAGGACCTGATCAACGACATCCTCCGGTTCTCGAAGATCTCCGTGGAGAAACAGTCCTTCGAGGTCGTGGACCTGAATGGCGTTATCGAAGAGGTGATTTCCGAGCTGGAGGCGCCAATAAAGGAAAAGAACGCAGTCATCACGGTCGACAGGATGCCCGTACTCCCCGCCAGCACGGTGCTGATGGGGCCGCTGTTTTCCAACCTGATCAGCAACTCCCTGAAATACTGCAAAAAGGGCGAGGAGCCCCGGGTGAGGATCAGGTACGAAGAGGGGCCGGTGATAGGGGGATCGAACGGCAAGCCGCAGGATATCCGGTATGGCCGGATCTATATCGAGGATAATGGCATCGGCTTTGATCAGAAATACGCCGAGCAGATCTTCGACATGTTCCGCCGGCTGCACCCCAGTTCGGAATACGAGGGGACGGGCATCGGGCTCGCTCTTTGCAAGAAGATAGTCGAGATGCACAACGGATTTATTTCGGCCCTGGGCAGGCCGGGGGAGGGGGCGATCTTTATCGTTTCCCTGCCGTTGCAGGAGATACCAAAAGAAAAACAGCCGGAGGCCCTACCGGGATGACCGAAGAAAAACCATGAAATATCCCCTAATAACCCACGAAAAAAACAACCTGAAAAAATTCCATTGAGTATGTTGCCTTCGCATTCGACAACACGGATACTGATCGTTGAGGATGATGAGGATGATTTCCTTATCATCGAGGCATGCATTAAAGATATCCCCGGGAAAGGGTTCCATATCGACTGGTGTTATGACTACGAGGACGCGATGCGGCGAATCCGCGGAAAAGGATACGATATCTATTTTGTAGACTACCTGTTGGGTGCGAAGACCGGGCTGGAATTGCTGGAAGAGGCGATCACGGCGGGCTGCGAAGAGCCGTTGGTGCTGCTGACGGGCATCGGCAACCGCGACGTGGATATCCAGGCGATGACCATCGGCGCGGCGGATTTTTTGGTGAAGTCGGAGATCAATACCGAAAAAATGGAGCGGAGCATCCGCTATGCACTTGAGAGAAGCGCCTATATCAGGGCGCTTAGGGCCAACGAGCTGAAGTTCAGGAATATTTTTGAACAGAGTAAGGACGCGGTCTTTCTGCTAGGGGAGGACCTGATCTTCCGCGACGTCAACAGGGCGACCTGCGAGCTTTTCAAATACAGCAAGGAAGAACTGCTGTCCCGCAGCCTCTACGGCCTGTTTGCGCGGAAAGAGGCGGCCTTACAGCTAAAGGAAAAGCTGCTCAGCGGGGAAGGGGAGGAGATAGAGGTCGAGCTGATGACCCGCAACCGGGAAAGGAGGAATTGCATCCTGTCGATATCGCGTCAGGTCGATTCCAACGGCGAGGCATATATCCAGGGCATCATCCATGATATTACGAATCTGAAGCGGATCGAGCGGGCGACCTTTCAGATCGAGAAATTGCGGGGTACGGCGACGCTGCTGAGGACGCTGGCCCACGAGGTGAGAAACCCGCTGACCAATATCAATCTTTCCGTGGAGCAGCTCAAGCCCGAGCTGAACAGCGAGGACGCCAACATCTACCTCGAGATCATAGCCCGCAACTGCGGGCGGATAGACAGCCTTATCTCCGAGCTGCTCGAGCTTTCGCGTCCGGCCGAGATCTCGCTGCAGAAGACGGATCTTCAGGATATCATCAATTCGACGCTGGCGGAGGCTTCCGACCGGATAGCGCTGAAGAATATCCGGCTTGACCTGGCCTATCCGGGTCAGCCGGCATTTGTGATGGCGGACAGGGACAAGCTGAAGATCGCTTTTTTGAATATTCTCATCAATGCCGTCGAGGCGGTACCGGCACAGTCGGGCGTGATCACCATTTCCATCCGGGACGAGTCGCCGAATTTCAGGGTCTTTATCAATGACAATGGAGGAGGGATTCCGGAGGAAAATATCTCGCGGATATTCGAGCCCTATTTTACGTCCAAGACGAATGGTTTTGGGCTTGGGCTGGCCGCGACATGGAACATTCTGCAGTCGCACCGGGCGGGTATCGACGTGAATTCCCAGGTCGGCGAGGGGACCAGCTTTATGCTGACTTTTGAGCAGGCGGGGTTGTCGTGAAGCGAGGAACCTGGGAAACTGCCTTCGCGTAAACCACGGAGCCATGGAGCCCCCTGGCGTCGACCGTGAAACCATGGAGCCCCCGGCGTCTACCGTGAAACCATGGAGTCCCCGCGTCAACCGTGCGGTTCACGGGTTTGGTTCCGCGTCCCGCCGGGTGCCGGGTATCGATGATAGGCGGGTGTGGTTCACGGGTATGCTATCGGGTCCAGGTCGAGGATCTGGTGCAGGTGGTGCAGCAGGTGGTTGCAGTAGTCGGCGGCTACCCACTCGAGAGTATGCGGCTGTGACGGTCCCATAAAACATTTGCGGTGCGTGGCTCCCGGCGGCATGGTCCGAAGGATGCGGACGATATGGCGGTTGAGCAATATCCAGAGGGACAGCAGGTCCCGGGTGGGATAGCGCTGATAGGACGTCAGATCGACCCACTTGTCCTGGTTGTACAAAATGACGGGTGTATCCTCGTACTGGGCTACGACGAAACGGCGGATATTGTTCTGGGCCGAATCGACCAGATGCCCGAGTATCTCTTTTTTACTCCATTTCCCGGGTCTTGCCTTGTGCGTGTAGGCCTCTTCGGACAGCGCTTCGAGGCGGCGCGTATAGTTGCTGATGATCTTCTCCAGATGTACGATTGCAGGTTCCATATCGGTTGACTCCATGACAGTGTGTTGACGGTTGGCTTCAGGTGTTCGGGGGTTTTGACGGATGGGGACGGTGTTAGCGGTGAGGCGCAGGCCAGGGATGACGGAGGTTATTGTTTCGGAAAATTGGGATCGGCGGGGACCTCTTCGATCTGCAGCGTATGCCGCTCGCTGTGCGCCGCCAGCATGATCAGGGCCTGGTAGGCGTCAATGGTGCCAAAGGGCGCCTGGACGAAGTGGTTCCTGAGGTCGTCCTGTGTACTCCGGATATAGTAGATCGTCGAATCGCGCCTGGAGGTAAAGGCATCGAGGGCAGCCTTTGTATCGGGGAATTTCTTTTCCGGCTCCAGCGGGGGCATGGTTTTAACCTTGTGCGAGCGGTCGGTCATCATCTTCATGAGCTGATCCGTAGTGACCTTTACCTCGCCGCGTTTTTCGGGGGCGGCGGCCTGTTTCTGGGCCATCTGGACCCACTCCCACATCATGTTCTCGGACAACGCAATATGCTCGGTACACTCGTAGACGGACCAGCGGCCGGTGTCGGCCCTGAAATTCATCTGGGCCTCGCTGAGTCCTTTCAGGTCTTTGAGGAGGCGGGCTTTCGTTTTTTGATAGTAGTCGAGGGCAAATTTACGTTCGTCGGGTGACATGGTGCCCGGCGCAAGGCCCAGTGCAAGGCGGAAACTGGTGGTTAGCAGCGCGACGAGGACGGTCGCGCAAAGCAGTAGTTTTTTCATCTTTGGCAATTTAATGGCTTAGAGTATAAAGCTACTAATATATAAATTAATAATAAAGTAAAAGGGGCCGGTAACACTATTTGATAATTTGGGCGACAACCGATAAATTTGCGGCTCGAACAACGGGCCATTTGGGCCTGAAAATAAATAACATCGAATGAGACAAATTGCTTTTCGGGAGGCTTTGCGCGAAGCTATGAATGAAGAGATGCGGCGCGACGACCGGGTTTTCTTAATGGGAGAAGAGGTAGCAGAATACAATGGCGCCTACAAGGTGAGCCAGGGTATGCTGGATGAATTTGGTCCCAAACGCGTGATCGATACGCCCATTTCCGAGCTGGGTTTTGCGGCTGTGGGAGTAGGCGCCGCTCAGAATGGTCTGCGTCCCGTTGTTGAATTCATGACATGGAACTTTGCCGTACTGGCGCTTGACCAGATCCTCAACACGGCCAGCAAGATGCTCGCGATGAGTGGCGGACAGTTGGGTTGCCCCATCGTCTTCCGCGGACCCAATGGTTCGGCGGGTCAGCTGGGTGCGCAGCACTCCACGGCCTTTGAAAGCTACTACGCGAATATTCCCGGGATCAAGGTCGTCTCCCCCAGCAATGGCTATGACGCCAAGGGGCTGCTGAAGCAGGCCATCCGCTATGAAGAAGATCCCGTCATCTTCATGGAAAGCGAGGTGATGTACGGAGACAAGTCCGAAGTTCCGGAAGAAGAATACTATATCGAACTGGGTAAGGCGGACGTGAAGAAGTCCGGTAAGGACGTGACCATCGTCAGTTTTAATAAAATGATGAAGGTGGCGCTGGGCGCCGCTGCCGAACTCGAAAAAGAGGGCGTCAGCGCCGAGGTCATCGACCTGCGTACCATCCGTCCCCTGGACTGGATGACGATCCTCGAAAGCGTTAAGAAGACCAACCGTCTTGTCATCGTGGAAGAACAGTGGCCCTTCGCATCGATCTCTTCCGAGATCAGCTATCGCATCCAGAAAGAAGGATTCGACTACCTCGATGCGCCGATCCGCCGGATCACGGCTGCGGATGCTCCGCTGCACTACGCGCCCAATCTGGTCGCTGCCGCCCTGCCGGACGTCAGCCGCACGGTCAAGCTCGTGAAAGAGGTAATGTACATGAACAAATAGGACAAACTTACAGCATATGAAAAAACCCGCCGTTTGGCGGGTTTTTTATTTTAGATGGTATTAATGTTATTTCATCGCGGCCATCGCCGAATTGAACAGCACGAGGAAGCCGTATACAAAGCCTAACAATACACATCCGATAATAGTAAGTTTGAAAAGTACTTTGGTTGTGGCGGGAGCCTGAAGGTCGAGTTCATGCCTCATAGGGAAATATTTTGGATTATTAAATTGGTGGTTCTTAATAGTAATTGGATACAGTAAAGATAAGTCACGCAAGGGTTTCTGTCAAGGGGTTTTCACGCGTATAATTACGAGTAAGTGAAACTTTGTCCTATCTCGTAAGTGGTTTTGCTATTATTAAATTAGAGATCAATCGCACAACTCATTGGTTTTGAATACCATTCGGGTGCTTAGATCTGTGCGCCGGAGATATCGGCCCTGTACCGCGGACTCAGGCCGCCTTCCGGCGAGTTAACGATTTGGAGGTCCTGGGCCGGCATATAGCTCCGGGCCAGCAAATAAATGCGGTGGCCGGGAGCGTCTTCCGCGACGTCGGCGACCAGCATCGCGTGCCCTCGGGGAACCGGCCCTGATCCGCACCTGGCCGGCCGTGATCGCGTGGAAATCCGCTACCGGCGTCAGCTGCGGCCCGAGCGTCCGTGTGCTGCAATAGGTAAATACGTTGGTGAGATATTTGTCAAACTCCTATCGCCTCGGGACTGTATGCCGCTGCTGCATCTTGGCCAGGCACGCGGTGATAGCCGGCAGGAAGGGGGATCGCTCCAATGGTGGGCCAGGGGTTGGTAGACTGAGCTGCCATCCGGCGGGAGTCCGTCAGCAGGAAAATTAATATTCCGGCATTATAAGGGAGACGGCTGAGGTTCGATTGCATGTCGTAAATTTGGGGATTACAGGTGGGGAAGCCCGCTCGTTATTTTTCCATAAAAAAGATTGTTAAAAGACATGTCGAATATTCTGATCATTGACGACGAGAAAGCGATCCGTAAGACACTGAGTGAAATATTATCCTATGAAGGCTACAAGATTGACGAGGCGGGTGACGGCGAGGACGGCCTGAAAAAGATAAAGGAGAAAGAGTACGACGTTATACTTTGTGATATTAAGATGCCGAAGATCGACGGCATCGAATTTCTGGAGAAAGCCAAGGAAACAAACCCTGACGTTCCCATCATCATGATCTCGGGGCACGGCACGATCGAGACGGCCGTGGAAGCCGTCAAAAAAGGGGCGTATGACTATATCTCCAAACCCCGGATCTGAACCGGCTGCTGATCACCATCCGGAATGCCATGGACAAGACCACCCTGGTAGCAGAGACCAAGGTCCTGAAACGGAAAGTGAGTAAGGTCCAGGAGATCGTCGGATCATCTACGCCTATCCATAAGATAAAGGAGACCATCGACAAGGTCGCACCGACGGAAGCCCGTATCCTCGTCACCGGAGAGAATGGGGTAGGAAAGAGCTTGTGGCCCGCTGGGTGCACGAAAAGAGTAATCGCGCCAGCGGCGCACTCGTCGAGGTCAACTGCGCCGCGATCCCGAGCGAGCTCATCGAAAGCGAGCTTTTTGGCCACGAGAAAGGATCGTTTACCTCTGCCGTCAAACAGCGGATAGGTAAATTCGAGCAGGCCAATGGCGGTACTTTGTTCCTGGACGAGATCGGCGATATGAGCCTGACCGCGCAGGCCAAAGTGCTGCGCGCACTGCAGGAAGGAAAGATCACCCGCGTAGGCGGGGACAAGGATATCAGCGTTGACGTGCGGGTGATAGCGGCAACCAATAAGGACCTCCTCAAAGAGGTGGACGAAAAGAGCTTCCGGCTCGACCTCTATCATCGTCTCAGTGTCATCATCATCCACGTCCCTTCACTGAACGAACGCAAAGACGATATTCCCCTGCTGGTCGAGAAATTTCTGGCAGATATTTGCGGCGACTACGGGATCGCCCGAAAGGCGATCGACGAAGAGGCCATCAAGGCGCTGCAGCGGCACAACTGGACGGGGAATATCCGCGAACTGCGGAACGTCGTGGAGCGGCTGATCATCCTTTCGGGGAAGACGATCTCGGCGGCGGATGTAGAGAGCTACGTATTGCCTAAAAAATAATCAGTTATCCGATCGATCTATTGCATCAGTGGGCTGGGCGCCGACGAGCGCATTTTTCCCGTCTTGACATACCGGGTACCCGCCTCGTTCATTTGGAATGGTTCCTTCCGGTCATCGGCGAATCAATAGAAGCGTATGCCCTCCGGATGAAAATAAAGAACGCCTTTTCTGAAGACGACCCCGTCCTGATGGGTGTCTCCTTCGGAGGAATAATGGCCATCGAACTGGCCAAACATTTTCCGGCGGCTACCGTTATTCTTATCTCGAGTGCGGGTACCCGGCGGGAATTACCGTTTTGGATGAGGGCGGCGGGCAGCCTGGGATTGAACCGGCTGCTTCCGACGCGGCCGGGAAAAGGAATCCGCTGGCTGGAAGATTATTTCCTTGGTGTGGAGACCGAAGACGATGCGCGGCTCGTCGCGGAGTTTCGTGGGAAGACCGATCCACGATATCTGCGCTGGGCGTTGGGCAGGATTGTGAACTGGATGAACGATTGGAGACCGGACCGATACTTTCAAGTTCAGGGTGACAGCGACCGCATTTTTGCCCTGTCCCGTTCGGGTGCCACGCATGTTGTGAATGGCGCGGGTCATTTTATGGTTTACAACCGGGCGGAGACTGTCAGCGGCATCCTGACCGGCATCATCAATTCCCTCTGACAAAATTTTCCATCTCCTCGTGAGTTTTCAGTTGCCTTACCTGAGGGTGTTCGAACTGGCCGGCGGCGCCGATATTGCCGGAGACGATGATCTGTCTGTCCGGGAAAAATTCGACCAGCTTTTGGATGTATTGGACGGGATCGTGCCGCAGCAACTGGGTTACCAAATGAAAATAGAGATGGGTGAAGGGGCGCTGGCTGCCGTAATAGCGCAGCTCTTCGAGGCTGGTGTTCCGGCCGAAATAGACGGTATACATCCCGCGCTGCTTCATGCGGTAGCGCATATACAAAAGGGGTATCTCGTGAAATTCGCCTTCGGGTGTAAAAAGCAGAAATTTTCGCGGGTCCGGCCGGGACGGGTCTTCGAGGCCGGCGGTGGCGACCAGCAGTTTCTTGATGATAAGGGCGCTGGCGAAATGCTCCTGCGCGGGGACGACATTGCCCGTCATCCATAGCAGTCCGATCTTTTCGAGGAAGGGATAGACGACCCGGGGAATGGCTTTTTCAAAGCCCATGTGCAGGATGATATTATGGAGGATCCTGTCGAAAAGGTCCTGGTCGAAGTCCAGAGAGGCCTCGATCAGATGGTTGATAAAGATCTCGTCGGCGCCGCCGGACGGGGGTATCATCAATGCCAGCCGGGAGATCTCTTTTCGTCGAGCAGGGCCAGCCTGGAGATCTTGTGCCCGTTGTGATACAGGAAGGCGATCCGTAACAGATATTTGAGGTCTTCATTGTCGTAGAACCGGTGGTTACCGGCATTCCGCCTGGGAATATGCAGCTGGTAGCGCTGTTCCCACATGCGAAGGGTATGCGCTTTTATCCCGCAGAGATTTTCTATGTCCCGGATGGAAAATTCGTTCATCGCGGGAAAACTACCACAATTTTGTAATATTTTGACCGATGGGCCGACCAATTAATTGTTCCGCACGCGGTGCCATAGGGATGGGCCGTGCCCGGTAAAAATCCCCTCCGGCCGAAAATTAGTCTAAAAGGCTTAATTTGCCGGACTTCTTAAAAAAATATAAGGAATGTCGACTCATCAGCTGCTGGTTCTTGTGCTTATCCAATTGGTCATTCTTCTGTTGCCCTCGATCGGTCTGGCGAAACTCTTTGAAAAAGCGGGTGTTCCGGGGGTGGAAGGCCTGGGTTCCCTTCTATAATACATGGATTATGATGGAATTGGCACATCGCCCGAAGCACTGGGTTTTCTGGCAGCTGATCCCCGTCGTGGGCTGGTTTATCTCACTCGGTATTTTCGTAGAATTTGTTAAAACTTTCGGCAAATACAGGCTTTGGGAGCACGCGATGGCTTCCCTGCTGCCGCTGATCTATTTTCCCATGATCGGCTTTGACCCCAAGGTCAAATTCCTCGGCCCCGACCAGGTGCACAAGCACAAGAAGGGCACGGCGCGTGAATGGATAGACGCCGGCGTGTTTGCCATCGTAGCAGCGACACTGATCAGGACATTTGTATTCGAGGCCTACACCATTCCCACCGGTTCGATGGAAAAGACGCTGCTGATCAACGACTTCCTGTTCGTCAGCAAATTCAGCTACGGCCCCCGTATTCCGAATACTCCACTTTCGATCCCTTTTGTCCACAATACGATGCCGATAACCAACACCAATTCGTATGTGGAATGGATCAAAATACCCTATACCCGCTGGTTCGCCACCCCGGTGAAAAGGGGCGACGTGGTGGTCTTCAACTTCCCGGCCGGCGATACGGTCATCAACCTTCCGGAATTCCAGTCGCAGGTTACCTACTATGACGAGGCCCGCAGAAGGGGCAACGGCAATCTCGATTCGGGTCGCCAGCTGGTACTTGGGGATCCTGATACCTATCCGCTGGTCATCCGCCCGGTAGACAAAAAGGAGAACTATATCAAACGGTGCGTAGGCATTGCCGGCGACACCTTCCAGATAAAGGACCAGATCATCTATATCGACGGCAAGGCGCAGCCTTTGCCTCCCGAGTCCCAGACCAATTACCTGGTGGAACTGAAAAGCAACCAGGCGCTGGACGAAGCGGTGATGCGGGAGGACTATAACCTGGACATCAACAACCCGGAAGAGGTACGTCCGACGGGGACGCCGAATCAGTATTATATGCTGCTGACCTGGGCGGCGCACGAGAAGTTGCTGCACAACGGCCTGGCCAAAACCATTACGCCGGATATCGACGCCGACCAGACCGTATACCCCTATTCGAAATCCTATACCTGGACCCGCGACAACTATGGCCCGTTCTGGATACCCGCGAAAGGAAAGAGCCTGACGCTTACTGCGGAGAACTATCCGATGTACGAAAGAGCGATAAGAGTATACGAGGGCAACAGCTTAGAGATGAAGGACGGAAAATTCATACTGAACGGTCAGCCAGCGACGCAGTATACATTCAAAATGAACTACTACTGGATGATGGGCGACAACCGCCACGGTTCGCAGGATTCGCGGTACTGGGGCTTTGTTCCGGAAGACCATGTGGTAGGCGAGGCATGGCTGATCTGGATGAGCTGGAACAAAGGCGTCCGGTGGGGCCGGTTGTTCAAGAAGATCAGATAGAATTAAGATCAAACAGTATTCCCTCTAAACCCATATGCACCGAATTAAAATCCTGCTGCTCCTGCTGATGCCGGGACAGCTGCTGCTGGCGCAGAAGACCAGTTCATCCCTGGCCGCCGGGGCCAACCCCTATGCGAAGCTGGACGTCCGGGCGATGCAGATTCCCGACTCTTTGACGACCAGCACGGCCGGTATCGCCGGCTATATCAGCACCCATTTCGGCGGGGCCGCGGAAAAGACCAGGGCGGTCTTTATCTGGGTCTCCGGCCATATTCAGTACGACGTGGCCAATATGTTCGCGATGAATTTTTATGAGACGAATGAAGGGCTGGTCACCAGGGCGCTGAAAAACGCGTAAAGGGATTTGCGTCAATTATGCGGCGTTGTTCACGGATATCTGCGTAAAGGCAGGAATACCCTCCTATGTTGTCGACGGATACACGAAACAAAAAGGCTTTGTCGACTATATCCCTCATGCCTGGTGCGTGACAAAGTTGGACAAGTGGCTGGTATTGTTTTGACCCGACCTGGGGTTCCGGATACATCAGCAAAGGGAAATTCGTCAGCAGTATCAATAACGACTATTTCAGGGCCAGACCGGAAGAATTCGTTAAGACGCATATGCCCTTCGACTATCTCTGGGAATGTCTTTACTATCCGGTCACCAACCAGGACTTCTATGAAGGTAAGACGACACCCAATCCTTCCAAACCCCGGTTCAGCTATCCTGATTCAATAACGGCCTATGCCGCGCTGAGTCCGGTTCAGCAGGATATTGCAGCCGCCGCGCGGATCGAGGCCAGCGGCCTGCGTAATTCGATGGTGTTCGACCGCCTGCAGCACCTGAAACTGAGGATCGAGAACTCCAAAAGGCAGGAAGAAGCAGAGATGCAGAACGCGGAGGTGGGTAGAAGGAATGCCTCGGTCAAGGTCTTTAACTCTGCACTTGAGGAATATAACGAATCGATTCGCCAGTTCAATGTCTATATTGACTATTACAACGCACAGTTCAAGCCGCAGAGGTCTGACGCGGAGATCCAGCGCATGGTCGACGGCTGCGACAGCCTGATCCGGACAGCCCGGACGCAACTGGGCGGTGTCGCAACCGATGACACTCAGATCAAAAGTTCCATCGTATCGCTGAACAGGAGCATCGACGAGCTCGCCGGCCGCGTCGCGGAACAGCAGGACTGGCTAAAAAAGTACTTCAGTAAAGGCAAAATGGGGCGCAGGTCCATGTTTCGAAAAATTACATGGTTTGGCATACCTTTGAACTGATGAGTAAAAAAGAATACCGGTTCGCATATGAAGAATTTGGTTCAGCCGATGAACTGGACGTCGAAGACGCGGCGCTGCTGAAGCGTGCGCAGGAGGTGACGGCGGATGCCTATGTTCCTTATTCCCGTTTTAGGGTCGGCGCCGCCGCGCGGCTGGCCAACGGGGCAATAGTAACCGGTACCAACCAGGAGAATGCTTCCTATCCGGCAGGTATCTGCGCCGAACGGACTCTTTTGTCGGCCGCCGCCAGTCTGTTCCCCGGAGTAGGGGTGGAGGATCTGGCCGTAAGCTATTTCAATGAGAATGGCCCCAGCGACCGGCCGATCTCCCCTGCGGCATCTGCCGCCAGTCCCTTCAGGAAATGGAACAGCGCTCTGGAAGGCCGATAAGGCTCCTGCTGGGCGGACAGAAGGGAAAAGTATTTATTATCCCCGAAGCCGGACAGCTGCTACCCTTTGCTTTTACCGGCGATGAGCTGAAATAATTGCCCGTTTACCGACCATAAAAAAAGGGGTCGCTCACAAAAAAATCAGTTCGATCCATTTTATTTATTTCAACCTTTCACCAGCCAGACCAGCCCCTGGGAAACCAGGACCTATTTTAATTGAATCTTAATGCTTTCTTTAAGCAAATGTTAAGTCAAAATCTAAATCTTCGCGGCGATATAGAAGGGATGAAAAGGCGATTTTGGCGGACTTACCATTCATACAAATCCGCGACAGGGTCAATTTGATAGACATTAAATCTCTTTATATTTGTTCGCTTTCGGAATGCATAACGGAGGAGTCGCTCCAGTGGAGCGGCGACGTTCCCGAGCATGGCGAAGGGAACGAACGAGGAAATCGAGGAACGAAGATTTGCGAAGTTCTTCGGCCAATAGCCGTCCGAATTATTTTTTAAAACTAACCTTAAATGGCTCGCCCAAGTTTGCTAACCTGTTTGACGGGTTCTTCCTGTTCATTTGTCGTTGTATCCCTATGTCTGTTCTCCTTCACTTCCTGTAAAGAAAATGCGGATGCCGCCAACAAAAGTAAGCGCCAGTCGGGCAATGGTCCGAATCCAACTATCGTAGACGTCATCGTCGCCACTCCGCATTCGATCGAGAATAAGATCGAGGCGAATGGCAGCGTCGTTGCCAACGAGTACGTCGAGCTGCACCCGGAGATCAGCGGCCGTATCGTGTATCTGAACGTGCCGGAAGGCGCCCATGTCCCGAAGGGGACGGTCATCGCCCGTATCAACGACGCCGACCTGCAGGCTACGCTGGAGAAGTCGAAGGCGCAGCTCGAGCTCTATAAGAAGACGGAAGAAAGGGCGCACAAGCTATTGGATATAAATGGCATCAACGAGGCTGACTACGATATTGCCGTCAACAATGTCAAGAGTACCCAGGCCGATATCGACTATACAGAGGCGCAGCTGGACAAGACGGTCATCCGGGCTCCTTTTGACGGGGTGGTGGGGCTGCGGCAGGTAAGCCCGGGCGCCTATGTCACTCCCGCCAATATTATCGCTACCGTCCAGCAGCTCGACAAAATAAAGGTGGATTTTACTCTTCCTGAACAGTATACTTCCGTCATCCGCAAGGGCGGGCTTGTCGATATCCAGCTGGACGCCACCGGCGGGCGCCGCAAAGGGCTGATCGTCGCCACCGAGCCGCAGATCAATCTTTCCAGCCGCAACCTGAAGGTGAGGGCACTGATGGAAAATGGCCAGGGCCATCCTGGCGCATTCGTAAAGGTTTACGTGGAAGCGGGCCTCGACAAAAAGGCGATCATGGTGCCGACCAACTGTATCATTCCGGAGGATAAGAACAACCAGGTGATCATTGTCAAACAGGGGAAGGCTCAGCTGGTCAACGTGACCACCGGCGTCAGGGAGGCGAACAATATCGAGATCACCAAAGGGCTTAATCCCGGCGATACAATTGTGGTGACGGGTGTACTCTTCGCGAGACCCAATTCACCGGTTTCGATCAGAAGCGTGAGGAGCCTGGACAGTGCAACTATGAGTCAAAATCAATAATTCAATTCCCGGAGATATTCCATCATGAACATATCTGAACTATCCCTCAAGCGACCGGTGCTGGCAACAGTGATGAATCTGTTGCTGATCCTGTTTGGCGTCGTAGGATATAATTTTCTGGCAGTACGGGATTATCCTGCCATCGATCCACCTATCATCACGGTCCAGACTTCGTACACGGGTGCGAACCCCGACCTGATCGAGAGCCAGATCACGGAGCCGCTGGAGAAGAACATCAATGGCATTCCCGGTATCCGGACCATCTCTTCGACGAGCAGTCTCGGGAGCAGTTATATCACCGTAGAATTCAACCTTGGCGTGGACCTCGAGGCCGCGGCCAGTGACGTACGCGACAAGGTGGGACAGGCGCAGCGAAGCCTGCCGTTGGACATCGATGCGCCCCCCGTCGTCGTCAAGTCGGACGCCAATAGTGATTTTATTCTCATTCTCGCCGTCCAGAGCCGGTCCAAGAGCCTGATGGAGCTGAGCGACTATGCGGACAACGTTCTCCAGCAGCAACTGCAGACCATCGACCAGGTGAGCTCTGTCAACGTATTCGGGGACAAGAGCTACGCCATGCGCATCTGGCTGGACCAGGACAAGATGAATGCGTATGGGATAGCGTTCAATGACGTTTCCCAGGCCATGTCCAACGAGAACGTGGAGCTGCCGCCGGGTAAGATCTACGGCAACAACACGGAGATGACCATCAAGACCCTGGTCGTCTGACTACCGAAAAAGATTTCCGGGACGTGATCCTCCGGGAGGACAGCGAGTGGTATCGTCAGGCTCAGCGACGTGGCCCGTGTCGAGCTGGGGCCGCAGAACGAGGAGCAGAGCTGGAAGTACAATGGCGTGAATGCCGTCGGGCTGGCTATCGTTCCGCAGCCGGGCGCCAACAATATCGCGATCGCCGACGAGTTCAACCGCCGGCTGGAGGAGATAAAAAAGGCGAATAAGTCCGATCTGGAGTTCAGCGTGCTTATCGACAATACGAAGATCATCCGGCAGTCGCTGGCCGAGGTGAAGGAGACCCTGCTGATCGCGTTCGCGCTGGTGGTACTGGTGATCTTCTTCTTCTTCCGCAACTGGCTGATCGCGCTGCGACCGCTGATCGACATCCCGATATCTCTTATAGCGACCTTCTTTATCATGTACGTCGCGGGCTTTACCATCAATATCCTGACCCTGCTGGGTATCGTACTGGCGACCGGACTGGTAGTGGACGATGGTATTGTCGTGACAGAAAATATTTTCAGAAAGCTCGAGCAGGGATTCCCGATACGCAAGGCGGCGCTCGAGGGGAGCAAGGAGATCTTCTTTGCGGTCATTTCGACCTCACTAACCCTTGCCGTGGTCTTCATGCCGGTGATCTTCCTGCAGGGCTTTGTGGGACGACTGTTCCGGGAGTTCGGTGTGGTGCTTGCGGCCGCGGTCCTCATCTCATCGTTCGTGTCCCTGACCATTACCCCCGTGCTCAACGTCTATCTGACTACCAGCAAGTCGGGACACGGGTGGTTCTATCAGAAGACCGAGCCCTTCTTCACCGGTATGGAGAACGGCTATCTGAAGCTGCTTCGCGGATTTATGAAAATACGGTGGATGGCCTTTGTTCTGATCGGTTTGTGTGTGGGGATGACCTGGCTGATCCTGCGCAATATGCAGAGCGAGATCGCTCCGCTGGAGGACCGCAACAGTGTCCGCTTCACCGTGACGCTGCCGGAAGGCGCCAGCTATAGCTATACCTCGGCGGTTACCGACCAGATCGCCAACTATCTTTATGATTCGGTGCCGGAGAGGGATTTTGTGTTCGCGCGTACGCCGGCGGGCAACAGCGTGAATACCTCACAGCCGCGTATCGGCCTGATACCGGCCGATCAGAGAACAAGGAGCCAGAACCAGATCGCGACAGATCTGCAGCGGAAGCTGAGCAAGTTCAACGACGCGCGCATCTTCGCTATTCAGGAGCAGACCATCGCCGTGGGTTCGGGCTCCAAGAGCAGCCTGCCGGTGCAGTTCGTGCTGGAGAATCAGGACCTGGACAAGATGAAAAAGATATTGCCGGCCTTTCTTGACGCGGCGAGGAAGGACCATACCTTCTCCAACGTCGACGTCAACCTGAAGTTCAACAAGCCAGAGGTCCAGATCAGCGTCGACCGGATGAAGATCCGGGACCTGGGGCTTTCGACGAACGACGTCATCGGTGCGATGCAGTCGGCGTTCAGCGGCGGCCGCCTGGCTTATTTTATCATGAATGGCTATCAGTACTATGTGATCGCGCAGGTCGAGCGCAAGGACCGCAATGATCCCACCGATATCAGCAAGGTCTATGTCCGCAACAACAAGGGAGAGCCTATTCCCCTTGCCGCCGTCGTTCACGTCGAGCAGAACAGCGGACCTTCGACACTCTACCACTTCAACCGGTATAAGGCCGCTACCATATCGGCCTCACTGGCGGAGGGCAAGACCATCGGCGACGGGATCGTCGCGATGCAGACCATCTCCCACAAGTTGCTCGATCAGGACCCAAGTTTTCAAACGGCATTGTCCGGCAGTTCCCGTGACTATGCGGAAAGTTCGTCGAATATCCTCTTCGCCCTGGTCCTGGCGCTGGTGCTGATCTACCTGGTACTTGCGGCTCAGTTCGAGAGCTTTATCGATCCCGTGACCATCATCATGACCGTTCCGCTGGCGTTTGCGGGCGCGCTGCTGAGTCTGTGGCTTTTTCATCAGACCCTGAATATCTTCTCCGAGATCGGTATGATCATGCTGATCGGGCTGGTGACCAAGAACGGCATCCTGATCGTCGAATTCACCAACCAGAAGCGGGAGCTTGGGATGAGCAAAATGGAGGCGGTGGTAGAGGCGGCGTCCCACCGGCTGCGTCCCATCCTGATGACGAGTCTGGCGACCTCGCTGGGGGCGTTGCCTATTGCGCTGAGCCTTGGGGCGGCCGCGACCAGCCGTATCCCGCTGGGGATCGTGGTCGTGGGGGATCCTGTTCTCGCTGATCCTGACCTTATTTGTCATTCCGGCCATTTATACATTTATTTCCAGCAAACATAAAGTGCACGTCACCGAAGTGACCGAATAATATGAAGAAATTTGTAACTATATTTCTGGCAATGCCGGTGTTGGCAGCGCAGGCGCAGAACCTGACCAGCGATGAGGCCGTGCGGATCGCGCTGAAGAACAGCATGGGGATCCAGCTGGCGAAGAACAGCGTGGATATTGCCGCCATCAACAACAGCTATGGTATTGCCGGCGGCCTTCCTCAGGTGTCGGGCAGCGCCAGCGATCAGGAGCAGTCTACGAGCATCAAGCAGGAATACGCCAATCCGGCCAATAACAAAAGCAGCAACAACGCTTTTTCGAATAACCTTTCCGCTCAGGTGAATGGCTATATGCTGCTGTACAACGGCCAGCGCGTGGTGACAGCCAAGAAGCGTCTGGACGTAATCGAGGCACAGAGCAAGCAGCAGCTAAGTTCGAGGGCGCTGGTACTAGCGAACAACGTGTTGCTGAAATACTATGACGTCGTGCGGCAGCAGAGCTATGCCAGGACCCTCCAGGCCTCCATCGACGCCCAAAAACAGCAGCTGGCCATCGTACAGGCGCAGCAGAGTGTGGGGCTGGCCAACAACGCCGACCTTTTCCAGTCGCAGGTCGACCTGAATACGCAGATCCAGAATCTGCAGGCGCAGCAGCTGATCATCGATCAGGGCAAGACCGACCTGCTGACCCTGCTGACCCTCAACCCCGACTCGGCGATCGTCGTCGAAGATACCATTTTGGTAGACCGGGGCATACAGCTGGCCAATATCATGAGCGCTGTACAGTCCGCGAATCCCGATATCATGGCGGCCAACGAGCAGATCGCTATCAACCAGTATATCGAGAAAGAGACGGGCGCGCTTCGCTATCCGTCACTCGGTGTCAATGCGGGGTATAACTATAACAGGACCAAGAACAGTGCGGGATTCTCGCTGCTCAACCTGAACTATGGCCCCTATGCGGCGCTCACGCTGAACATACCGATCTTCAATGGCAATATCTATAAGAAACAGCAGCAGGTGGCCGGTGTCAATATAAAGAACGCGCAGCTGGTAAGGGATACGCTGGTGCTGAACTATACGGCCAATGCAGTAAAGAGCTGGCAGGCCTATACCAACAATCTGCAGCAGGTGGAGACGGCGAAGTCCAACTACGACCTGTCGAGGAAGCTGCTCGATCTGGTGATGCAGAAATTCCAGCTGAAACAGGCGACAATTGTGGATGTGAAGAACGCGCAGCAGAGTTTTGAGAATGCTGGTTTCCTGCTGGTGAATGTGACTTATGCGGCAAAGGCGGCGGAGATCACGCTGCGGAGGTATGCGAATCAGCTGGCGTATTAGGGTGTCTGCCGGAGGGTGGGTGATTGGAGATCAAAACAAGGTCTGTACGCCGTACTGGATCTTTGTCTCGTGGTCCAGCAGCCATTTCTTTCGCCAGAGCCCGCCGGCGTATCCGACCAGGTCTCTCTTGGAGCCGATGACCCGGTGGCAGGGGACGACGATAGCGATATTATTTCTGCCATTGGCGGCGGCGGCGGCGCGGATGGCTTTGGTATCGCCGAGGCGGCGCGAGAGGTCGAGATAGCTGATGGTTTTGCCAAAGGGGATAGCCGTCAGTTCGTTCCAGACCCGTTGCTGAAACTCTGTGCCCTCCTGGAAGACGGGGAATTCGAAGAAGCGGCGCTGTCCCTGAAAATACTGGATCAACTGTTCTATACACTGGATGACGATGGGGGTGACCGGACCCTTGAGGCTATTGGCCTGGTATTCGCCTTCTTCCAAATGATCGATAAAGCTGATCTCGCTGATATAGGTATCCGTTCCGCCAATGCGGAGCAGGCCCAGCGGGGATTTGTAGTAAGTGGTGGAGATGTCCAGGGTTGTTGCCATTGAGGGTTTATTTTAGCCTAATTTCCAACCGTTGGCTACTTTTCTGTCGGGTCCTATTAAAACTACTTCTTTTTGTCAGTATACACACCGAGAACGAGGCATTCGCTGAAAAAATTTGCGATCTGTTTTGGTGGGAAGTTGACCACGGCCATCACCTGCCTGCCGATAAGTTCCTGCTTTTCATAGAAGTGGGTTATCTGCGCCGAGGACTTTCTGATGCCCAGATCACCGAAATCGATGGTCAATATATAGGCCGGCTTTTTTGCTTTTGGAAAATCACTAACTTCAAGAATTGTTCCGACCCGAATGTCGATCTTCTCAAAATCCTGCCATTCTATCGTTGGCATAACTTATAACGTTTTATCGTAAACTAAATATACAATTTTTATGAAACGTACAGCAACAGCCGTATGGAACGGTTCCGGAAAAGATGGCAAAGGTAATCTGACGACTCAAAGCACCACGCTGAACAAGGCCCAGTATTCGTACAAGACGAGGTTTGAGGAAGGCGTCGGCACCAATCCCGAAGAGTTGCTCGCGGCTGCGCACGCAGGCTGCTATACGATGGCACTGGCCTTTGGGCTGCAGGGGGCGGGTTTCACTCCGGACGAGCTGGAGACGACCGCAATAGTGACTTTCGAGTCGACGGCTACGCCGCCGACGATCACCAAGTCGCACCTGAAGTCAAGGCAAAGATCCTCGGCATCAGCCAGGAGAAGTTCCTGGAGCTGGCGAAGGGCGCCGAACAGGGCTGTCCGGTAAGCCGCGTACTGAAAGCAGAGATCTCGCTGGACGCGACACTGCTGTAGAACTTAGTCTGCTAAAAAGAGCCGGTTCGAAATTTTAGCCGTCGGACCGGCTTTTTTATTGTGTGTACTGCTGTAAATTACCTGCGCAAACTTTTGACCGTTTAACTCAAGCAACAAGTACATTATTATGAGCTCAAAAAAACAGGGCACACAAAAAGACGGTGTGCATGCCGCTGAAAATTCCCGCCGGGAGTTTCTTCGCAACACGACGATGGCCGCCACGGGTTTCTTTATTGTACCGCGTCACGTACTCGGAAGAGGATTCGTGGCTCCCAGTGACCGGCTATCGATTGCCGGTATCGGCGCAGGGGCAAGGGCGCTGACGACCTAAGACATTTTTTGGCAGCGGAAAGGTCGACGTCGCCTATCTCTGTGACGTCGACGACCGTCAGGCCGCGAAGTCCGTACAGGCCTATCCCAAGGCCAAATACTACAAGGACTTCCGGGAGATGCTGGAAAAAGAACACAAACATATCGACGCGGTATCCGTCAGCGTACCGGACAACGTCCATGCCGTGGCGGCTATGGCTGCCATGCAGCTGGGCAAGCACGTCTATGTCCAGAAGCCGATGACACACGATATCTACGAAGCCCGTATGCTAACGGAAGCGGCCAAGCGCTATAAGGTAGTGGCGCAGATGGGTAACCGGGGCTCTTCAGGCGACGGCGTTCGTTCGATGCAGGAATGGTATAACGCAGGGTTGATCGGAGATGCCACCGCCATTCATATATGGACCAATCGTCCCGTGTGGCCCCGGGGGGTGCCAAGCCGGCGTCGAAGGACGAGATCCCCAAAGAACTCAACTGGGACCTGTGGCAGGGACCGGCGGCCGCCGACGAATACCACAAGGAATTCCTGCCCTTCAACTGGCGGGGATGGTGGGCCTATGGTACGGGTGCGCTTGGGGATATGGGCTGCCACCTGATCGATCCACCTTTTAAAACGGTTGGCCTGGGCTATCCTTCTGAAGCTGGAGTGCAGCGTGGCCAGCATCTACGAAGTAATGTGGAATGCGGCCTATCACCCGGAAAGCTGTCCGATGTCTTCCTATGTCAAGATGAAATTCCCCGGCAAGCCCGGCAAGCCTGACGTAGAGCTGCACTGGATGGACGGCGGCATTCGTCCTCCCCGTCCCGACGAAGCTGGGCGCCGACGAAAAAATGGGCGGATCGGACGGCGGAGCGATCATCACCGGCACAAAGGGTAAGATCATGTGTGAATGCTATGGTGCTAATCCGACGCTGCTGCCTTCGTCCAGGATGCAGGGGCTGAACGTGCCGCAGACGCTCGCGCGGGTGCCGGAAGGGCACTATGTACAGTGGGTGAATGCCTGTATCGCGGGTTATGGGAAGAACCAGCTGAGCTCGCCGTTCGAATATGCCGGACCGCTGACGGAAACGATCCTGATGGGCAATCTGGCGCTTCGCAGCTATATGGTCAAGGATGCGACGGGCAAGTTCCCGGGCCGGAAGAAACTGCTCTGGGATGCCCAGAACATGAAGATCACGAATTTCGACGAGGCGAATGCCTTTGTCAAGCGCGAGTACAGACCGGGCTGGACGCTTGGTGTCTAGGTCGTCGACGCATATTATATATGAAGTATAAGCCGCCCCGAATGGGGCGGTTTTCTAATTACTAAAAGTGTGTTAGTAGTTGCGTTAAGCGATGGTTAAAGACTAGTTAACGATTGGTTAATCACCAGTTAACGATTGGTTAACATAGCGCGTCTACTTTTGCCGCCATGAACCAAGGTAAACCTCTCGCTCTTCTCATTGTGGCTCTGTGTTTTGTAACGACCCTTCGGGCACAGACGGCCAAAATCACGGGAAAAATATGGAATACGGAAGCCAACGCTCCGCTGGCGGGAGCTTCGGTTGTGCTAACAGATAAAGACGCGTCAGCCGCAATCCGGAGAGGAGTAAGTTCGGACGTGGAAGGCCGCTTTTTCCTGGCGGCGGTAAAAGGGCATGTCTATACGCTGACCATTACGAGCGTGGGTTTTGTGACCAGGACGATGGAGAATATTTCGGTCGGCGACGAGCCGGTATCGATCGATATTACGATGGAGAGTAGCCGAAAAAGCCTGGACCAGGTAGTGGTCTCCGCCAACGTGCGCAGGGCTTCGGTCGCCTCCTTATATAGCATTCAAAAGAACAGTTCGGCTATCTCGGACGGCATCTCGGCGGAAGTGATCCGGCGGAGCCCCGACAAGAACACGGGAGACGTGCTGAAACGTGTCAGCGGGGCGTCCATCCAGGAAAATAAATTCGTGGTGATCCGGGGTATGAACGAGCGGTACAATGTTGCGATGATGAACAATTCGGTGCTGCCTAGCACCGAACCGGACAAGAAAGGGTTTGCCTTCAATATCATTCCTTCTGCACTTGTCGACAATCTGGTCATCTACAAGGCCTCGACGCCCGACCTCCCCGGTGATTTTGCGGGGGGCGCCATCAAGGTGCAGACAAAGGACTATCCGGCGCAGCCGCTGAGCGAGCTGTCCGTGTCTGTCGGCTACAACACCAAAACGACGGGAAAGAATTTCTATAAAGGTCAGCCGGACGGCAACCTTGACTGGCTCGGCTATCTGGACAAATCCCGGCTGATCCCCAAACCCTATTACCGGGACCAGGCTGGATTTATCAACAAGTCTTCCGTCTACAAGCAGGAAGTGACGAAGCTATTCCCCAATACCTTCGACTACAATGCGGTCCGCCAGAGCATACCGTCGGTAAGCGCTACGTATACGGGCGGCAATACGAAGCTATACAGCAGCGGGAACAAGCTGGGCTATATCTACAGCATCGGCTATAGCAACGGACGGGCCGTGTCGGAGCGCCAGCGGGACGAGTTCGACGTGACCAGGCAATTCCTGTATGGCTACAATACTACCAACTACGACGACAAGAACAGCATATCCAGTCTGCTGAGTCTGACCCTGTCATATGGCCGCAGCAAGATTTCCTGGAAGACCCTTTACTATAACGAGTTTGTAAAAACGCTTGGGTTGCGCGACGGGGTCAATAAGGTCAACCTGCCGGATACTTTTTTTACAGGGGCCATAATATCGAGGTGACGCAGAACGGGCTGATGAATTCCGCTGTGGAAGGGCAGCACGCACTGAATAGGGGCTGGAACGTCAACTGGGCCGGGTCCTTCGGCTACACTTACCGCAACCAGCCGGACCAGAAGATCCTTTCCTTCCGCACGCCTTATAACCAGGACGGTCCATATTTCCTTCAGCTGAGCAACGAGAACTCACCGGCGATACGCACGGCAGGACGCGTATACTCCTTTCTGCGGGAAAAGATATACAATGGGAACTTTAACGTCAGCAAGATATTCGGGATGTGGGGCCAGTCACAGAAATTCCAGTTCGGAACGCTCAACTATTACAGGGACCGGACTGTGGAGGTAGCAGCGCTTGGCTACGGCTCGCTTATCAGCGGCGGCGACACGATCGCGTTGGGGAAGGGGGCCGGCTATAACGACGTATTTTCTCCTTTAAGCATCGACAAACACCAGATCACCGTGGCCAATATAGGTCTCAACTCCACTACGTATACGGCCAACGCCCTGCTGAACGCCGGTTATGTGATGCTGGACAACAAGTTCTCGGAAAGGTGGAAACTGGTCTGGGGCCTGCGGGTAGAAAAATACCACCAGATCCTGGAGGCTAAGAACAAGGCCAAGGTCGACAAGGACAATACGGATTTTCTGCCTTCAGCATTGCTGACCTATGCCCTGAACCCTAAAACGAATCTCCGGCTGTCGGGCAGCCGTTCGGTCAACCGGCCCGAGTTCAGGGAACTCGCCGACTATGCGGTATATGACTACGACAATCTATTCAACATTATAGGTAACCCTGAACTGAAACGGTCGCAGAACACCAACGCCGACCTGCGGTACGAGTATTTTCCGGGGGCGGGGGAGATCGTATCCGCGAGCGTGTTCTACAAATATTTCGCGGACCCCATCGAGCAGGTCAATAAAAGGAACGACAACCTTTCCTTCGAGAACGCAAAGAACGCCTATGTATACGGTGCGGAGCTCGAACTTCGCAAGAAGCTGGACTTCATCGGCGACGGTTTCTTCAGCAGGCTGACGGCGTATGCCAATGCCGCCTATATCAAGGGAGGGGTCAAATTCAACAACGGAAAAAGCGTCGACAACCCGATGCAGGGACAGTCGCCCTACCTGATCAATGCGGGGCTGACCTATGTGGCGGATAAAGAGGACTGGTCGGCGAACGTGCTCTACAACCGGATCGGCCCCCGCATGCGATTCCGCAGTAGCAATGGCGCGGCGCTGAGCATCTACGAAAAGCCCCGGGACGTACTGGACGCACAGATCACGAAAAAGCTGTTCGGCGGAAAGGCCGAGCTCAAGCTCACGGTGAGCGATATCCTTGCACAGGCGTTTGTGTGGTACTATAAGATCGATGAGAACGATACCCGGCTGGGCTTTGATCCGAAGACAGACAAGCTGATCTCTTCCACTAAATTCGGCACAACGGCGACGCTCGGTCTGCGCGTAAACCTCGGCCGCTAGCACACAGGTCTGATTCAAACGCTAAATAAAAACGAAAGAAAACACCTATTATGAAGAGAGTCTTTATTATGTTGATGGGCGTAGCCCTGCTGGGCGTAGCCTGCAGTAAAAGCGACGACAAGCCGGATCCCGGAAATGGCGGCAACAACGGCGCCTCGGGTCCCGATGCGACCGGCACCTATCCGGTTCGTGGTATCATTACGACCGACCAGCACTGGACCAAGGACAAGACCTATCGCCTTCGTGGGTACGTGTACGTGACCAATGGCGCCACGATCACGATCGACCCCGGTACGAAGATCGTTAGCAACCGGGATTCCGCCGGCGTACTGGTTATCTACCGTACTGCCAAGATCCAGGCAGCCGGCACGGCTGCCGAGCCGATCGTTTTTACGACGAACGAGACGGACAAGAAGCCCGGTGACCTGGGCGGCGTGATCATCGTCGGACAGGCCAGGGGTAATACCAACCACTCCGTTATCGAAGGTGGCGTAGACCCGCAGTTCAGCGTTTTTGGCGGTACCAATGATGCCGACAACTCCGGTACGCTCAAGTATGTCCGTATCGAATACGCCGGTAAGGCGGTCAATCCCGGCGACGAGGTCAACGGCCTTTCGCTGTACGGTGTCGGCAACGGTACTACCATCGACTATGTTCAGATCGTCAGAGGCCTGGACGACGCCTTCGAATTCTTCGGCGGCACGGTCAATGCCAAGCACCTGATCGCTTACAACTGCGCCGACGACGACTTTGACATGGACGACGGGTTCTCCGGCAACATCCAGTTCGCTATCTCCATCAAGGACCCTAACTTCACCGATGACAAAGGCGTTACGGGCGACCTGTCCAACAATTTCGAAGCTGGACAACGTAAATCCCTCGAACAGCCTGACGCTGGGAAAGACGCCTATCACGTCCCCGACTATGTCCAACTTTACGGCTATCGGCCCTAACAATGCCGCCGGCACCAAGGCTGACTATGGCTATGGCATGCGCTGGAGAAGGGGTTGCAAATTCATTCTGGCCAATTCCATCGTAATGGGTGGTCAAAAGGCGGGTCTGGTCGTCGAGAACGACTCCACAGGCAACTACTACGCGTCCGGAACGTCCAAGTTCTACAACAGCTTCCTGCACGCTGTCAACAACCAGTATCTGGTGCAGAATATGCCTGCCAGCTATACAACGCTGGACGCCACGATCCTGAAGACCCTGACCGAGGGCGCCAACGGCAGCAAGCTGTACGCCAACGCCGCAGACATCATGCTGACGGCTCCGTTCAACAATGCGGCTCCGAACCTGAAGCCTGCAGCGGGCTCTCCGGCACTGACCACTGCGGCGAAGTTCGACCTGACCAAGCTGAATGTGGCTTTCTTCGATAAGGTCACCTATATCGGAGCGCTGGACGCCAGCAACGACTGGACTGCACAATGGGCAGTTTGGGGAAAATAGTTAATACGCCATTCCAAGCGTGGCATATTTGAAAAGTTTTGTCTTGGTTCGACAAATAAGCTAGGGGCTGTTCCGACGGGAACGGCCTTTTAGCGTTTCGCGGTGGCCCGCCGTTAGTCGCCGATGAGCTTTGCAAGGTCCATCAGCTCCAGCTTCTTGTAGGCGTTGCGTTCGTCGTCGAAGCATTTGGAGAACTCTTCGAGGGCGGTCTGGATGATGCGGTTGTGTGTGAGCGGTTTGAAATAGGAGGCGACGGGTGGGACGGAGACGCGTTTGAAATAGCTATCCACGTCCTTGTGAGAGAAGACCTGTCCGCTCATCGGATCGATAAAGAATTCGATGCGCTGCTGCGGACTGAGTTTTTCGGGATTCTCGTCGTAGTAGGGCTTGATATAGGCCAGGACGAACTGGCGGGGGATATTGATCGCCTTGATGGGGATATCCAGCAGTTCGCTAAGCAGCAGGTACAGGATACCGTTGGTGATCGCGTTGCCCCTTTTTGTTTCGATCAGCTTGTTGATGAGGAACTCTTCGGGGTGCTGGTAGGCCACTTCGGTGCCTTTCAGCCCGTAGTAGTTATATAGTATGCTCGTCAGGACGTTCACCTGTTCGAGGGGTGTCAGATAGCTATTCAGCTCGAGCCAGATGTTACGGCGGAGTTTTTCGATCTCCTGCAGGACGGGAGTGCTTGCCAGTTCGGGGTACTGAAATTTGGCCAGCAGCAGGGAGGCCGTGAGCAGGTCCTGATAACTGCTGCTTTTCCAGTTGGTGAAGTCTTCGGTGAGGTCCTGGTAGTGCAAGCGGTGGATCAGCAGCTCGATCCTTTCCTGTACGTCGTTGCTGATGGTGTTCTCCCAAAGGTCCTCCAGGTTGGGGATGATACCCCTTCCATAGCTTACGATACGACTGCTTACGGAATCGAAGACTTCCTGATCGGGGTCGTCGATCAGATGAAAAAGTGCTTTTATTTCTTTATTCTCCTGCATGTGGTTTGAGATCGCTGGGATATACTATGTTAAGTTCGGGCCTATTTATAAGACCCACTAACTTTTTCTTATCCACACTAACGCATGGATTGTTCATTAAATTGCGTGCAAAATGGTTGCCAGACCGTGCGGGGTAGCTGCGGCAAGCGGGTATTCCCTTTCCCGTTTTTGGAAATTTAGCCGGGGATTGGCCCCTGACGTCAGCTTCTTTTTTCTTGCGGGGAACGCGTTTGGGAGGGTTGGCCTTTACCTCCTCGATGATGGCCTTTACCTCCTCGATCGTCAGGTCGGCGGCGTTGTCCTGCTTTTCTTTCGGCAGCTTGTAGTTGCGCAGTCCCTGTTTGATATAGGGGCCGTAGGGGCCGCGAAGCAGCTGGATCTTTTCCTTTTCGAAGACCTTGATCGTGCGCTGTTCTTTTGCCGAACGTTTTTCAACGACGATAGGAGCGGCCTGGTCGAAGGTGATCGTATAGGGATCGAATTCCTTGCCCAGCGAATAGAATTTGCCGTCGTGAGCGATATAGGGGCCGAAGCGGCCAATGTTGACCGTCACGTCCTTCTCCTCGAACGGACCAAGATTGCGGGGCAGCCTGAACAGCTCCATCGCCTCGTCGTAGCTGATCGTCTCGATGCTCTGCGTATTCTTCAGCTTGGCAAATCGCGGCTTTTCTTCGTCGTTGACGTCGCCGATCTGCACCATGGGGCCGTAGCGACCCATGCGGGCGACTACTTTTTGCCACTTTGCGGATCGACACCCAGTTCTCTTTCTCCTTTTATCCTTTCCGCCGTCTCGATCGTATTGTCGACGTCCTTTTTAAAAGGGTTGTAGAAATCATCGATCATCTTGCTCCATTGCATTTTCCCCCGGGCCACTTCGTCGAATTCCTCTTCGATGCGCGCGGTGAAATGATAGTCCATGATGTCGTCGAAATATTGCTTGAGGAAGTCCGTCACCACCAGCCCCAGGTCGGTGGGGAATAGTTTGGACTTTTCGGCGCCGGTATTTTCCTGTTCGACCACCTTCTCGATCTTGTCGTGCTTGAGGGACAGGATCCTGAAATCCCTCCTGATCCCTTCCTTGTCTCTTTTCTCCACGTATCCTCTCTTCAGGATCGTCGAGATGGTGGGGGCGTAGGTGGAGGGGCGGCCGATACCCAGCTCTTCCAGTTTCTTTACCAGGGAAGCTTCTGTATAACGGGGCTGGGGACGCGTAAAGCGCTCGACCGCCTTCATTTCTTTCAGCGGCAGGTCCTGCCGGACGGTCAGCGGCGGCAGCATACCTTCCTGTTCGTCTTCGTCGGTAACTTCGTCCTCGTCGCGGTCTTCCATATATACTTTCAGGAAGCCGTCGAATTTGAGCACCTCGCCACTAGCGGTGAGCTCCTCTTTATTCGTGCTGATCTGGATCTTTGCAATCGTCTTTTCCAGTTCGGCGTCGGCCATCTGGCTGGCCATGGTCCTTTTCCAGATAAGCTCGTACAGGCGCCGGCAGTCGGCGTCGTCTACCGTCATGGCGTCCATATAGGTGGGACGAATCGCTTCGTGCGCTTCCTGGGCGGATTCATTCTTGTTCTTGAACTTGCGTGGCTGAACGTATTTCTGTCCGTACTGGCTTTTTATCTGGTTGGCGGCGGCATCCATGGCGAGTTCGCTGAGGTTGACGCTGTCGGTACGCATATAGGTGATCTTACCGCTTTCGTACAGCTTTTGGGCGAGGAGCATGGTCCGGCTGACGGAGTAGCCCAGTTTCCGGCTGGCCTCCTGCTGGAGGGTAGACGTCGTGAAGGGGCCGCGGGCGTCTTTTTCCCGGGCTTGACCTGAATGTCCGTAACGGTGTAGTCGGCCCCGATACAGCCCCTGGAGGAAGGTCTCGGCGTTGGCGGCGGAAGATTGTTTCTTTCCTTCAGCCGAAAAGGTAACAGCCTTGCCGCTGACGTCCTTTGCCGTGAAAAGCGCCTCTATCTTAAAGGTGCTTACAGGAACAAAAGCGTTGATCTCCCGCTCGCGCTCGGCGATGATGCGGACGGCAACGCTCTGTACGCGGCCGGCGGAGAGGTTGTTCTTGACGCTCATCTTCCGCCAGAGGACGGGGCTGAGCTCGAAACCTACGATCCTGTCCAGGATGCGGCGGGCCTGCTGGGCGTTGACCAGGTTCATATCGACCGTCCGCGGTTTGGTGACGGCGGACTGAATAGCCGGTTTGGTGATCTCGTGGAATACTATTCGTTTGGTTGTCCCCGGATCCAGTCCCAATACTTCGCAAAGGTGCCATGAAATGGCTTCCCCTTCGCGGTCCTCGTCCGTCGCGAGCCATACTTCGCCCGACTTCTTGGCGACGCTTTTTAATTCCTTGACAACCTTTTCTTTATCTTCCGGAATTATATATCTGGGACGGTAATTGTTCTTGATGTCGATGCCCATATCGCCCTTCTCGAGGTCCCGGATATGCCCGTAGCAGCTTTTCACCTCAAAATCTTCACCCAGGATCTTCTCTATGGTCTTGGCCTTCGCCGGAGACTCCACAATTAGTAAATTCTTAGCCATGTTTTGTATTTCGCTTTGCCCTTTTCCGCGGCCGTGAAGGACTGTCCATTCCGACCGCTGGCTTGCAATTTTACAGTAATACAACCAGATTAAAAAATTAGTGCGGGTTCAGGTGCTAACCACCAGGAAAACCAATGCTTTTCCTTAATATTGATTTTCAATTAATTATGTTTTAATAAATTTTAGCAGGTTATAAGTTTATGAACAATGGGACGGCCCATCTTGCAAAAACCTTAATTTGTCCTTTCAATGACACCTGCAACCGTGGACCTGTCTGCATCCTATTCCATATTTCCACCGGGCGATTCAGCCATCACCATTGATCTGGGTAACTGCATTGACGAACAATTAAATAGGCGAGCATTGGTCATACACGACTGGCTACAGGCGCACCGGCTGCCCGGTGTTTTGGATATCCTGGTGGCATACAGCAGCGTGTCCATATATTATGAACCGATCCAGGTCCGGTCCGCTGGGCTGGGTGGCTTCCCAGGGGTCTATTACAGGCTGGAGCGGCTGATGATAAAGGCATGGGAGGAGACGGGCGGAAAGCTTGACGGGTTGCCGGGGAAGCCGGAAGTTCCGGGACACCATTTTCGGATCCCGGTCTGTTACGAAAAGGCCTATGCGCCGGATTTGGACTGGGTTTCGGAAGTCAGTGGGCTATCCCCGCGATGAGGTCATCGGCCTGCACAGTTCGAACGAGTACAGAGTATATATGGTAGGTTTTCTGCCGGGCTTTCCCTACCTTGGAAAGACGGATGCAAGGCTGGAGGTGGCGCGAAAGTCGCAGCCCGCGCCGGTGAGGGCAGGTGGTGTAGGAATTGCGGGACTTCAGACTGGTATTTATCCGCTGTCTAGTCCGGGAGGCTGGCGGATCATCGGCCAGACTCCGGTAGTCTTGTTCAACCCGAAGGCAGACCCGCCTGTTCATCTGCAGACAGGAGACCGCGTTCAGTTTTACCCGATATCGGGGTCGGAATTTCACGACTGGAAATGAGTTCGTCCGGACGTCCGGTGTAGTAGACCATTTAAATAAATCAGTGACGGGCCGCATTCCGTAAATCAGTATCTTGATCCTCCTCTACTCATTTGCCCTGTGTTAACATAGCTCAACATCATTCCTGCACATCAAACTGTTGTTATGGCTTTCTCGATCATTAAACCCGGCTTGTTGGATACTATCCAGGATCTCGGCAGGAACGGGTTCGGCAATTGGGGCATTAGTCCAGGCGGGGCGATGGACCCATATGCCGCACAGGTGGCCAATCTTCTTGTTGGCAACGACAAGAATGAGGCGGTGATCGAGATCCATTTTCCAGGACCACAGATCCTTTTCGAACAAAATACGCTGATCGCCATTACCGGCGCCGATTTTTCGCCTACGCTGGTAGACGAGGTCATTCCACGCTGGCAGCCGGTAGTCGTCCGAAAGAACACCGTGCTCCATTTCCCTTCGCTTGTACAGGGAGGTCGTTGCTATCTCAGTGTCCACGGAGGCTACTGTATGCAGAAATGGCTTGACAGTTACAGCACGCACCTGAAAGCCGCGGCCGGTGGCTGGTGCGGACAGCCATTGAAAAAGGGGGACGAGCTTCCATTCAACGAGAATACTATTTACTTCGCGGGCTGGCTGAAGGAAGAAAGCAACTACGAGATATTGCCATGGCGGGTGAATACCGATAAGGCCTATCAGTTCCCCCATGAAATAGGATTTATTCCGGGGCACGAGTGGTCGATGCTGAGTGAGGCGTCGCGAAATGCGTTTCTGGAAAATAACTTTACGATCCATCCGTCCTCCGACAGGATGGGTTACCAGTTGAAGGGGCGCCGCTGCTGATGGAAAGAAATATCGAGCTGGTGTCTTCTGCGGTGAGCTTCGGGACGGTGCAGTTATTACCCAGCGGGCAGCTGATCGTGCTGATGGCGGATCACCAGACGACGGGAGGATATCCCAGGCTGGCGCACGTGGTCACGGCCCACCTGCCCAAGCTGGCCCAACTGCGGCCTTCGGACTGTATCCAGTTCAAGCAAATGGATATCAATGCCGCGGAGCAATTGCTGGTAGCGCGGCGAAAAGAGTTGCATATTTTACAGCGTAGCTGTATGGATCATTTAAACGAGATGGTTTGGTGAGTAGAAACGATGACCTGGGTTCGGGCGGCGGGCATATCGATCTCAACTGCGATATGGGTGAGGGGATGGCAACGGATGGGGCGATCTTTCCTTTTATCAGTTCTGCGAATATTGCGTGCGGAGGCCATGCCGGTGACGGGGAAACCATGCGTCGTACGGTGGAGCAGGCTTTGGCGCATGGCGCAGCCATCGGCGCGCATCCGTCTTATCCGGACAGGGCCGGTTTTGGCCGGGTCGATCTGCTGGGGAGTGCTTTTGCACTGCGCGACCTGCCGGAGATAATTGTTGAACAGCTGGATGCGTTGCAGAGTATTTGCCGTTCGCTCGGCGTCCGACTGCGGCATGTGAAGCCGCATGGCGCGTTGTACAACCGGGCGGCGAGGGATGTTTCGGTCAGTGAGGTGGTGTGCCGGGCGGTATCTGACTTTGATCCATCTCTTTTGTTATACGGTCTCAGCGGGAGTGAGCTTTCGCGGTCGGCTTCGGCTATTGGTCTGCGATTTGTCAGCGAGGTCTTCGCGGACAGGACGTACCGGCCGGATGGAAGCCTGACGCCGAGGTCGGAGGCGCATGCGCTTATCGGTGATGCGGCGGCGTCTGTTCGTCAGGTATTGAAGATGGTGGAAGAGGGTAGGGTGAATGCATTTCTTGCAGATGGGTCTGTCGCGGGAGAGGCGGCGCTTGTCGCGGAGACCGTATGTTTGCATGGAGATGGAGAGCACGCTGCGGAGTATGCGAAGATGATACACGATGTGTTGATGTGCCAGGGGGTGACTATAATTAAGCCCGACTGACTAAATTTAGAAAAGAAACACTACTAATTGATGTTTGGAAATGAGAAGACGTTTTAGCATTTCCTTTACAATTTCTCCCGCTTTTTCCCGTTCTTTGCTCTGTTCCCACTTCAACTTCAACAAAACTTCGTGTGCCGGATTTTGTCCATAAGGACAGGGCGGCGCATGTGCGGTGTTCCGCTTGTCCGGCTCAGCCGGATCGTTGCGGCGCAGCACTATTTTATTGACTCAGGAACAAACAAACCATGGCAGCAACAAGTAGCGAGAACGGAAGGGTGGACAGCCCTTATAGTTACGATCATTTTACGGGGGTAGGGGCGAAGGCCCGGAAGCCGCCGGAGCGGCATTTCTTGTGGTGGTGCGCGGGGGCCTATCAGGACTTATTAAAAGACTGTCCCTCCGAGCAAACCAAATACGCAGGACTGGGCGGGGTGCTGCTGGCGACATTCGTGCTGGCGGCGCTTTCGGCGGGGTACGCGATCTACAGCGTTTTCAATGACGCCGTTTGGGCGGTGGTCTTTGCCCTCGTGTGAGGGGCTGATCATCTTCAATTTCGACCGGTTTCTGGTGTCCACGATGCGCAAGTACGGGGTCAGTCAGCGGAAGCAGCCGTGGATGGCGGCGCCGCGCGTGGCGCTGGCCCTGCTGATCGGGTTTACGATCGCGCGGCCGCTGGAGCTGAAGATATTCGAGAAAGAGATCGACGTGCAACTCACGGAGAACCGGCATAAGAAGATGCTGGCGAATGATAGCCTTCTGCAGGCGGAGAACAGGTCGGTGCTGGACGCGGCGCAGGCCGAGCGGAACAGGTTGACCCAGCGGCAGGCGGCTATTGAAGATACGCTGCACCGGCTGCAGCGGGCCTATGTCGAAGAGGCCGATGGCACTGGCGGATCGCAGCGCCGGGGAATCGACAGGCTGACCAGGCTGAAACAGGCTGCCTATGAATCCGCGCTGGCACAGTTTACGCCCGAGCTGCAGCAGTTGACCCTGCAGAAGCACTATCAGGACAGCCTGATCCGCGACGCCAACGCGGGCCGGGCGGCACGCAATCGCCAGTATGAGACGCAGGTGACGGGGGATGTCGGCTTTCTCGAAAAGAATAAGGCCCTTTCGGACCTATCTGGCCGCGAAGGCAGCGTGTTCTGGACAAGCCTGCTGATCTCGCTGCTGATCATCCTGATCGAAACGGGGCCGATTCTGTCGAAGCTGATCATGAGCTCAGGGCCATATGACCTGGCCCTGGCGGGAATGGAGCTGAAACAAATGGCCGCGGCGGAAGAGGATATGCGCCGGGACAAAGAGCTGGTAAAGGACAAGAAGACGGCCGTATACGCCCGGAAAAAGGAGATGAGCGGGGAACTGCTGGACAAGCTGGCGGCACTGCAGAAGAAACACGTACAGGAAGAGCTGGATCAGTGGGAGAAAGGTGAGGACAGAATCCCGCAGCGGATGCCGCTGGAGGAAGTGACGCGGCGGATCCGGCAGCGGTACGATTTCCGGGAAGAGGACGTGTTGTGAACCGCGGAACGGGAAGCCCCGGTTGGGCGCGTGAACCGCGGAACGGGAAGCCCCGGTTGGGCGCGTGCACCACGGAACGGCGGGAGCTCAACGATGTGAACCGCGGAGCAGGGAGCAGGGTCCTGGCGGAGCTATTCTTTCCGGGCCTCGGTGTTAATATAGTTTTCTGCGAGTGCGGTCAGCAGGTCGTCGGCCTCTTTTTCCTCAAACAGGGACAACTCGAGGATCTCTTCCAGCTTCATCATATTCCAGGGTGCGGGCGTGCTGCGCAAGGCTGCCGTAGCTGGTGATCTCGTAGTGTTCCAGTTGTTGGGTGGCTACGATGATTCCCGCGTCGCGGGTGGCGGTGGCTTTTTCCGTCCCGGCGATGACGCTTTCGGCCGCGCGGGTAATGCCCAGGACGGTTTCGGAGATCCGGGATTCTGCCGGGTGTCCTATTTTCTCAAAAATGATCTGCAGACGGCTGATATGTTCGCGGGTATCGTCGAGGTGGCTGGCCAGCACATTTTGCAGTTTTAGCGAGGTGGCGGCTTTTTTCAGGAGCAAAAGCACATTCAACTGGTGCTGTTCGGCCCCGTACAATTCCCTCAGCTCGTCGAGAAATAGCTCATCGAGCCTGGAGTCCGGTCTGTTTTGCGACATTGTTTTCATACAGCGTGTTTTGGGGTATAGTAAAAAGAATTGTACCATTTTCCGGGGAGGAGCCGCGGGGTCCACGAAAGGGGAACGGGGGCTTGTGCCCCAGCGACCGGGGGGCTGAGCTGGCCCGCCTTTTTCTATTATGACAATAAAGGTCTATATGGAAAATTTAATGACAGAGTCCATCATGATCAATATCAGTGGGGGCGCCGAAGAATACATCCTACAGGAAAAAGACCACGGCGACCTCGTCGTCTATGATATCTATCACAAAGATCACTATCTCCTGACCCTGGCCAGGGACGGAAGTATCTTATTCATGAACTTCAACGCGGAGGAAAAAGATAAGGAAATCTTCAAGCTGTCTCATTTAAACCAGTTTGTCGCGCGGATACAGGCCGTCGAATAGCGCTGCCGCACCGGATTTTGTGGAATTCCGATCCCCAAATGGAGGGTATTTTTTTCCACAAAATGATCACAGTGTGTCGTGTTTCTTTACTCTGTGTAAAGAACAGAAGGGGTGTTTTGCGGCCAGCTCGTTCAGTCTTTGGATCGTCGCTTCGTCGGGGGGAGCGGGTAGCGTAATGCGTTTGATAAGTGCAGGCTTATTCCGGCTTGATTTTCCGGGGTGTACCGTCATGGTCGATTCGGAAAGAAGGGTGGGCCAGGAGATGAGGGAGTTAAATGTTGTCGTCATTAGAATAAGTTTGGGTGGTTTAGCTATTAATAAGATCGATGAGATCGGTACTATTGTATTCAAAAGAATACCATCGCCGCAGCCGTTGGGTAGTCGTGACGGAGGGCAGGTTTTTTTATAACATTCCGCTAACCAAATAAAAACAAAAATTACATTTATATTAGCCCATTGATTTTCAAAGGGAAGCCCTGGAAGGCTTCGTCCGGGGACGAGCATAGTGAAGTCCCCGAACGAGAGACCCAACGGTGTTGGGTCGCGAAGTACACAATCATTGGCGGATTGCAGGAGATACGCTAATTTTTGTTTGCGTATCTCCTGCACATATCATTCAAACCATTCGACCCAATAAGTTCTTGAGGAAGGGTACCATGATAAGGCTTGTGATGTTGGCCAGCTGTAGCTGGCTGTCTCTGGGTGTCATTGGCCAGGTAAAAGACAGCACCGCCCACCGTGCCCGCGGTCTGAAGAATAACAATATTTTCCAGTTCTTCCGTAATTCCATCACCAAGGGAACCCCTGATTCCGTAACCAATACCGCCGCTCTGAATACCAAGAGTGAAAGCCCTTTTCAGCCATTCGAGGGGAAGGTGATCCGGCATATCTTTATCCGGGGTTACGGGTTCGAACAGACCTTTACGGATACGTCCAGAAGACTGCAGTATTTTGGCACCAGGCTGCTCAACCAGCTGCACCGGAAAACGAGGGACTGGGTCATCCGCAATAACCTCTTTATCAAAGAGAACACGCCGGTCAACGCCTTTAGGCTGGCGGATAACGAACGTCTCATCCGTAACCTGAACTTTATCCAGGACGCCCGTATCCTGGTGTCGCCTCTTTCCAATGACTCGGTGGACGTGGTGGTTGTGGTAAAGGACCTTTTTAGTATCGGCGGCGCCATTGGCAGCCTGGGTTACCCGCCTTTCAGTTTCCGCGGGAATGTCAGCGAGGCCAACTTTCTCGGAATGGGCCAGCGGGTACAACTGGGTATCAACGCGGAGCAGAACCGCGACCCGAATATCGGCCCTCAGTTCCTGTACAGTAAGACCAATATCGGGGGTCCTTTGTCAACGTGACGGCATCCTATACCGAGATCAACAGCAATCTTTATCCTGGCACGCCGGATGAAAGGGCCTGGTTTATCCGGCTGGAACGGCCGCTGTACGCACCCTATGCCCATCTGGCGGGCGGACTTACTATCGGGAAGTTCCAGAACTTCAACGTTTATCACAACGCCGACAGCCTATTCTATAAATACGACTACCATACCCAGGACGGGTGGATCGGCTGGAATCTTGGCTCTGAGCGATTTCTAAGCAATACTGCCGTCCGCGACCGCAGATTCCTGGCGTTCCGGTATTTCCGGAATGATTTCGACAGCGTTCCCAAACAGATCGGAAAGAATTTCAACTTCCGGTTCAACGACCGGGCGGCTGCGCTGACCTCCTTTACCTTTTTCCGCCAGGACTTTTATAAGACCAACTATATCTACGGCTTTGGTGCAACGGAGGATATTCCTATCGGGTACAATGTGGCGTTCACCGGGGGCTGGTATAAACAGCTGTACCTCAGCAGGCCCTATGCCGGAGTAGACGCTAACGGATTTGTAGTCACCAAAAAGGGGGCCTTTACCCAGTTCTTTCTGCGCAGCGGCACATTTCTGAGAAAGGGGCGGTTCGAGGACGCCAGTGTGCTGGTAGGGGCGAGCTACTACAGTCCGCTGTTCACCTTTAGTTCGATTAAGCTGAGGCAGTACGTCAATTTCAGCTATACCCGTCAGTTCAACCGGCTGGGTATCGACCCGCTGACGATCAACAATGTCTTCGGTCTCCGGTATTTCAGCGGCGATTCCACATTTGGGGTCCAGCGCGTCACCCTGCATTCTGAGACAACGCTGTTCCTCAGATACCGTTTTTTGGGCTTCAAATTCGCCCCTTCGCCTTCGGGGACTTGTCGCTGCTTACGCCGGAGACCGGAACCTTTCAAAAATCATCCCTTTATCACGGCATCGGGGCCGGTATGCGGACGCGTAATGAGAATCTGGTGTTCAACACCATTGAATTAAGGATGGTCTATTTTCCCAGAAAGACCATGCAGAACAATTCTTTTAAGATCATGCTGAATACCGGGATACAGTTCCGGTATAACAATACCTATGTACGACAGCCGGACGTAGTCTATCTCAACACGGACGGACTGAATAGTATCTATTGACGGTTCACGCATCTGCGAGGGGCCTAAGGGGTAGCCTGCATAGCCTTTGTCAGCTGGCTGGCCCACCAGGCGTATTGCACGGCGCCGGGGTGCAGGCCGTCTGCGGCGAAGCTGTCGAGTGCAGCGCCTTCGCCGCGGCTATGGCCGGTGATATCGATAAATGGAATGCCTTTGTCGCCGGTGATATGCCGCGCGAGCCTGTTGAAGGAGTCGATCTGTCCGGCGATCGCCGACCGGTCTCTTCCCTGTGCCGCCGCGAAAGGGCTTGCTCCCCAGTCGGGGATCGAAAGAACAAACACGCGGCCTTCCTGGCCCAGCTCGATGGCCTGGAGCAGCAACTCTTCGAACTGTTCGCCGTATTCCCAAAGGTCGCGTCCGCGATACTGATTGTTGACGCCGATCAGCAGCGTGACCAGGTCATAACGGGGGAGGAGGGCGGTATGTGCGATCGCGTCGGACAGCTCGTCGGTCGTCCAGCCTGTCCGGGCAATTATCTCGGGGGCGGTCATGGGATGTCCGGCTTCGCGGAGCAGCTGTACGGTCTGGTAGGGATAGTTTTCGTAGAGCGGGAGTCCTTCGCCGATGGTGTAGGAGTCGCCAAGCGCAAGATAGGTTTGCATAGGCCGTAAATATAGCAAAAAGGGCCGACCAGTGTGGACGACCCTTTTACAGACTATAATAGGAAATATCTTAGTTGGAGCTGCTGGGGCCGCCGCCCTGGCCCTGTATCCCTTCCATGCTGTCCCTCTCTCCCTTCATATTTTTGCGCTTGAAGAGGGCCATATCGAATTTGCCGAAGCGCCAGTTGAACTGGAGGCGGAAGAACTGAGGATCCCTTCTGCGGTTGTATTCCTGCTGAAATCCCGTCGTCGTGGTGTATACGTCGCTGACACGGGTGCGGAAGATATCGCTGGCGCTGAGGGTCAGCGAAGCCGTTCTGTTCTTCAGGAACTCGTAGCGAAGGGCCGCGTCCACGCCGCCGGTGGGTTTCGAATAGCCCTGGGCGTTGCCGCTGCTGTTGTTTCCGAAGCCACGGCCACCGCCTCCTCCACCGCCGCCATTACTGGCGCTGCCACCGGGAGGAAGTACCGTCTTCGAGGTAAAGTCTCCGGACAGCTGCAGGGTGAGGGCCTTGGTCAGCTTGAAGCTATTGTTGAGTTTTCCGAACCAGGACCAGGTCGCGGGCTGCGTAGGTATCGCGTTTTTCCCGGTGTCGATGGTATTGATATGGGATGTGAAGATATTGATATTGCTCGTCAGGTCCCACCATTTGGTGATGGAGTTGCGTCCGATCAGCTCGATACCGCCGACATAGCTGGACTTGGCGTTGATATAGGTATTGATGAACACCGGGTTTTTGGTCACGGGGTTGATGCCGGTCTCCTGGTAGCGGGTGATCAGGTCGGTCGTGTATTTGTAGTATACCGAAGCGAGGAAGCTGTTGTTGCCTGCGTATGTCTTCGAATAACCGGCTTCGAAGGAATTGGTGAACTGCGGCTGCAGATTGGGATTACCGCGGCTGAGGTTCAGAGAGTCGGAATAGTCGGTGAAGGGGAACAGCTGGAAAGAAATTAGGCCGGTCGATCCTGCGGGTATAGTTGAACGAAAGGTCCTGGTCGTCGCTCAGTTTTTCCGTCAGGAATACGCTGGGGAAAAGGCTGATCGGGAATTTATTGGAGAAATGGCCGATGGCAGGCGTCTGTACGCCGCCGGCGTCGATATTCGTAAAATTCTCGGTTCCTTTGTAGTCGGAGCTTTCTCCGCGCAGTCCCAGCTGGTAGGTAAAATTGCCGATGGCGTTGGCATAGGTGAGGTAGCCGGCAAAAACACGGTCCCGGAAAGTATAGTTCGAGGACAGCAGCTGGTTGGCGATGAACTCGTTGTTTGCGTTCAGTGTATCGATGGTATTGACGCTGGTATTGTTGCGGATGGCTATGCGGCCGCCGGCTTCGAACTTGGACTTTTCACCCAGTGGCAGCGTATAGTCAGCCTGGGCGGTAAAGTATTTGTTGTCTCCGTTGCCGATCTGCTGCTGCTGCCAGCTGCCCGGTGTCAGTTTGACGAGGTTGTAGTTGTCGTTGGAGCCCTGGCTGTAGTTGACGTCGGCCGTGATCTCTTCGCCCGATCTGGGGAAGGTATGCTTAAAGCTCAGCATGGCGCCGTGGTTATTGAAATGGGACGAGGAGGTCGAGTACCGCTGGGTAAACAATGTTGGGTCCGGGGCCTGTCCAAGCGAGTCTGCGGTTGACGAAAGGTTGCTGTTGAGCGTCGGTTCGAATGTGCCGTGAACGATATTGCCGGACAGCGATATCGTGTTGCGGTTGTCGATGAGATAGTCGAAGCCGCCCCTTCCAAATGCGAAATAGCCTTTGTTGACATTCCTATCGCTTTGGCTGAGGACGCTGGTATAGGCGGATTTGTTGAGGGAGGGAAATGCGTCAAAGCTGCTGGTGCGATCCGTCTGGCCCGTAGCGATGCTTTTGCGCTGGTTGAAGTTGCCGCTCAGGAAAAAGTTGACCTTGCCCTGTTTGACGTTGATGTCGCCGCCGAGGTTCATCCTGCCGCGCTGGTCGACACCTGCCCGGATGTTACCATTGTAGCCGGCCTTGCGGTTCTTTTTCAGGACGATATTGAGGATACCGGAAGTACCTCCGGATGCGTCGTATTTAGCGCCGGGATTGGTGATGATCTCCACGCTCTGGATAGCGTCCGCCGGTATCTGGTCGAGGGTCAGCGTAGTGGGCCTTCCGTCGACAAAAATAGTCGGAGAACTATTGCGGAGCGTGACGTTGCCGTCGATGTCTACCTGTACGGAGGGCACATTCCTCATGACGTCCGTTCCGGTACCGCCCTGTGCGGAGATGTCTTTTTCGACGTTGTAGATCTTACGGTCGACCCCCATGGTGATCAGTGGTTTCGAAGCGGTGACCGTCACCTGCTCGAGCTGCTGGGCGTCGGGATTCAGCTTGATATTGCCGAGGTCTTTGTCGGTCGCGTTGGCTGCTGCCGTGGCCCTGTCCATATTGGGTTGTCCGTCGCTGCCGTTGGCAGCGGCGCCGCCGGCGCCCCTCAGTCCTTTCAGATCGAAAGCTACTTTCTGATCGTAAGTGGCATACCCGATGGCGGAAATGGTCAGTCGGAAATTCCCGAAGATAGGAAGGTTCTCGAGGCTGAACTCACCATTGCGATGGGTGATCATCCCTGAGATCACGGTATCCTTGCGGGAGTTCGTGGCCTGATCGAATTTACTAAGGATCAGCTGAACCGAAGCTCCGTCCATGCCTTTACCGGTCTTGGAATCCACGACCTTGCCGTAGAAGTGGCCGATGGCCGGAACCTGTCCGCCGCCCGCTCTTCTGCCGCCCGCTCCGCCCGGCATTTGTGCAAATCCCGCCTGTGACACCGCCAAAACCAGTAACAATAGCCAAATGTTTCTCATGAGTTTATAATATTTCCATTTTGCCTGCAAAATTCAGCTTAAAACGTTTAGCAGGACTGCTCATTCTATACAAACGGTAAATAACAGATACGGTAGGGTTAATAAGAAAAACCCTCAGGAGCACCGGAGAAATCCTATTTCATCAGCAGGGTGAGCATGATCTGCAACAGGCCGATGAGAAAGCCGAGCGCCGCACCGATGACCTCGACGAAGCGGAATTCTTTGGTAAGAAACTGGTTCAGCATCGCTTCCAGGCGGTCGTTGGAAAATCCAGCGATCTTGTCGACTACGATGCGTTCGAGGTCGAGGTCGTTGCGGAGATTGGCGACATAGTTCTTCATGATGACGGGGAAGAGTTCTTCCAGTTCCTGCATAAAGACGGCCTTCAGCTGGCTGATCGTCTTGTCGCCAATAAACATGGCGATCATAGGCATGCTCTCCTTGAGCTTGTTACGCAGAAAATTGTCGATATGCTCTTCTGCAAGGGGAAGTATCTTCCGAACGTTATCCGGATTGGTGATCGTCTGCTCGATGTCTCCGAAGGACAGCAGTTCCTGGCCGACGATCTTTCCAAGGCTTTCGGCTATCTGCCGCTGTTTTTTCGGAAAGACGCCCTGTAGGGTAAACCCGAGGATCTTTTTGGGCTGGCGGGGATGAAAGAGCAGCTTGAGGGCCATCCAGATGGTGAGCCAGTGAATAAACGCGGAAATAAAGGGAATGGTATAGAACCACCAGGCTAATTTGGTCATATTGTTGATAATAAGAAGGCCCCGACTTTGTCGGGGCCTTCGGAATTTTGCGGGGTGGATGATGGGGCTCGAACCCACGACCCTCAGAACCACAATCTGATGCTCTAACCAACTGAGCTACAACCACCATTTGAACCGCGAAATTAAGATAATTTGCATTTCCTTCAAAAACATTGTCGAAAAAAATTTGTTGAGGGGAAGAATGGATGGGGTCGTTTGGACCCGGATGACGGATGGGGTCCGGTTTTCGGAGAGACCGTCACCGTCCACCCAGACCGGGCCACAGGCCCGGTGTCCATTAGCAGGATGGCGGTTGAGGCGTCGTTTTATTGACCGCCGAAACCGTCCATCACAATCTGGGTAATACCGTGTTAATATTGAACCTATACGACAACATACCATTATATTTATCGTTATTTTTGAATAGATATGCTAAAAGTGCTTAAGATTATGATCAATAAACGAAATCTGCCCATCCTCCTGCTGATCCTGGGCGGGGGAGTGTTTGTCGCATTCCGTACGCTGGGTCTGGGGGGCACTCCTCCGACAAAATATGAAAGGATCCTGCTGAATGTAGGGACGATGCTGGAACAAATTCACTACAGCCCCAAGGCCATCGACGACAAGTTCTCGAAGGAAGTATTCGACAAGTATATGGGGGAAGTCGACGCCGAAAAGGACGTGTTCCTGCAGGCTGACGTAGACGCTCTGAACACGCGCTATGCCACGACCATCGACGACGAGATCCTGGGGACGGCCCACGTGCAGTTCGTCCCTGCTGTTACTGAAGTATACAAGAAAAGGCTGGCCGAGACGGAAGCCATCTATAAAGACATTCTTTCCAAACCATTCGAGTTCACCAGGGAGGAGGATTTCGACCAGAACTTCGACCAAATGAAATTCCCCGTACCGAAGCGGACCGCCGGGAAGCCTGGCGTAAGCGTCTGAAGTTCCTGACGCTCGAACGCTATTCAGAGCTCCTCGACCAGCAGGAAGCCAACAAGGGGAAAAAAGACTTTGTGGCCCGCAGCAACGAAGACCTCGAGAAGGATGCGAGGGCCCGTTCGCTGAAGATCATGGACCGCATCTACGAGCGCTTAAAACTGAAGATGAGTGACGACGACCGCTTCAATATGTTCGTGCAGAGCATCGTCCAGTCCATGGACCCCCATACTGACTATTTCCCTCCGGTGGAAAAAGGTATTTCGACGAGCAGATGAGCGGCCATTTCTTTGGTATCGGCGCTTCCCTCAAGGATGAGGACGGCAATATCAAGATCACCTCGCTGGTGACCGGCAGTCCCGCATGGAAATCCGGAAAGGTCGCCGTCGGCGACGTTATCATGAAAGTCGCGCAGGGTGGCCAGGAGCCCGTCGAACTGACCGGTTATTTTGTCGAGGACGCGATCAAGATCATCCGCGGCAGCAAGGGTACGGAAGTTCGTCTCTGGCTGAAGAAGTCGGACGGCTCGATCCAGATGGTACCGCTGGTACGCGACGAGATCGTCCAGGACGAGCTGACCTTCGCACGCAGCGCCATCGTCAATTCGAGCAAGGGGAAGATCGGCTATATCTATCTGCCGGAGTTCTACGCAGACTTTGACAATCCCAAGGGCAGCCGCTGTAGCATCGACGTAGCAAAAGAAATAATCAAACTGAAAGAGCAGAAAGTAGACGGTATCGTGCTGGACCTTCGCAACAACGGCGGCGGGTCTCTTTACGACGTGGTACAGATGGCCGGGTTCTTTGTCGAACAGGGGCCGATCGTGCAGGTGAGGGATCGCGACGGCAAGTCGCAGGTATTGCCCGATCATGATAAATCTGTACTGTATGACGGACCTTTTGCAGTAATGGTGAACGAGCTTAGCGCATCCGCATCCGAGATATTCGCGGCCGCTATCCAGGACTATCACCGCGGGGTGATCATCGGCAGCACTTCCACCTATGGTAAGGGTACGGTACAACGCAATATCGGTCTGGACAAGTCGATGAACTTTATGGTCGACCCGAACAGCGAACTGGGTACGATCAAGCTGACCCTGCAGAAATTCTATCGCATTAGCGGCGGTTCGACGCAGCTGCGCGGCGTGGTTTCGGACATCGCTCTTCCCGATATCTATCCCGATATCTACGAATACGCCAAGTTCAGAGAAAAGGACAACCCGGATGCGCTGCCCTGGGACGAGATCGCAAAGGCAGACTATACTCCCTGGAAATATGCCTATGATGTCAACAACATAAAGGCGATGAGCGCCGACCGGCTGAAGAACAATTCCGCTATGCAGCTGATTCGTCAGGATGAAGACTGGCTGAACAAGGAAAAAGACAAGGTCTATCCGCTGAACATACAGAAATACCGGCTGGAACAAAAACAGCTGAAAGACACCTACAAACAGATCGAGACGCTGAGCAAGCTGAAGGACGGCAATGAGCTGAACGTACAGTCTTTGCCCCAGGACGCGCATAAATACGACGAGGACAAGCTCAAGGGTGACCGTTTCCAGGCCTGGCTCAAAGAAAGGAAAAGCGATGTGTGGTTAGGCGAAGCAGTGAATGTGCTGGATGATATGATCGTCCAGAAGAATCTGGTGTATAACAAATAGGCGATAAAGAAATTTATTGGTAAATGGGCGCGTGAATCTGATGATTCGGGCGCCCATTTACATTTGGAACCGCTGGAAGCGGTTCGATGAAGTTCTCAGACATTAGTGGTTTGCGGGAATTGGACTATTTTTTGTCGGAGTCCAATTCCCGCAATTTTGTAGCTAAATAGATCACGGCCAGCGCGAGAAGAGCGATGAATGCCAGCGAAACACGCAGGTTGTACACCTGTGCAATAAAGCCGATGAACACCGGGCCGAACAGGAATCCCGTATATCCAAAGGTTGAAACGGCGGCGATGGCGACACCCGGCGACAGGATCTTCGATCTTCCGGCGGCGCTATACACCAGCGGGACGACGGACGATACGCCGGCGCCCACCAGCATGAATCCAATTGTGGCCGTCGGAACATAAGGAAAGCAGACGGCCGTCAGCAATCCTGCCGCGGTGAATAGTCCGCTGAACTGCAGGATGGTCTTCATCCCCCAGCGGGTGGTCAGGGCGTCTCCAAGGAACCTGCCGGAAGCCATGGTCGACATAAATGCCGTCAGCCCGAGCCCGAGCAGCGCTTTTGGCGGGTGGACTACCTTAAGAAAATAGACATTGCTCCAGTCGAACATCGAACCTTCGCACATCATCGAGCAAAAGGCGATTATCCCCAGCGTTATCAGTGAACGGTCAGGCCTGACAAAGATGGGTTGGTTGCTCGTGGCAAACTCGTCTTTGGGTACCAGCCGCGGCGCCGTAATAATGATTCCCAGCAGGGACAGGGTCATGATCACGAGAAAATGCTGCCGGGGCAGCCAGGACATGCCGATAAATACGCCGCCCAGGAAGGAGCCCGAGAATCCCCCAGGCTCCACAGTCCGTGATAGGAAGCCATGATGGTCCGTCCGTACAGCGACTCCGTACCGATGGCCTGGGTGTTGATGGAGATGTTCAGCAGGTTGCCGCCCATGCCGAAGAAGAAAAGGCAGACTACCAGCTGCCAGACCTCGGGCACTCCGCCAATCACGGGCAGCGTACAGGCATAACAGGCAGCGGCGATGATGGTGACTGGACGGCTTCCCATTCTTGCCACGAGCCAGCCCGCAAGGGGCAGGGAGGCGATAAGGCCTGAGGGCAGGGCTAGCAGGATGAAGCCGAGGTCGCGGTTGTTGAGCTGAAATTTTTGCTGAATAGAGGGTATGCGGGAGCCCCAGCTGGAAAAGCAAAGTCCTGCCAGGAAAAAGAACGAACTCACCGCGATCCGATGAACCCGCCGCATCGGTAAAGACTCAAAGAAATTCATTTCTACGATTTGTAAGGGCGGCCTAGAGATATCTCTCCTGAAGGATGCGTATATGATGGGCTACGTGTCCGGGGATGATAAACCCGAGCGTATAGCCGTTGAGGGGACGACCGCTGGCCTGACCGGCAAAGGTCAGCTGCTCGTCGGAAAGCGAGTCGTACAGGTATTGCGTGGCTTCCCTGACGGATGCGAACTCTTCCAGCAGGTCTTTCCAGCGACGGTTGCTGCCTCCGGCCTGGACGGCCCAGGAGTTTTCGTCAAAGCCGGGTAGGGGTGAGGCGTCCTTCCGGGAAAAAGTGAGGGCGCGATAGCTAAAGACCCTTTCGGCGTCGATGATATGCTGCAGCATTTCCCGGATGGTCCATTTGCCCTCCGCATAGGCGTAGTCAAATTTTTTGCGGGGTATGTTCTCCGTGAGCTTGCGGAATTGTTTTGTGTTCTTCCGAATCGCCTCGCGAAAGTCTACTTCTTTGATCATGTTGATATAGCTCTGGTAGAATTCTGCCGGGATAAGTGCTGACTTGGGAATCATGCGTTGGTGTTTGTGGAACTAAAAATAAAAAAAATGGCCGGTTTCCCGGCCATTTCCTCCGCCAAATTCCTTTTGGCGGACATTAAATTCATTGGATATAAGCATTAATCCTTTGTCTTTTTCAACGATGATTTCGTGGGCTTCGGCGCCGCCGTGGTCAGCGTCGAGGCGAGCTTCAGCGCCGCGTAGGCGTTGATAATGCCGCCGGATGTGGAGAGGTCCGTCATGTTGACCTGATGATCTTCGGAACCGGGTCTCTTAACCTTGGTGGTCAGGTGGATGGCCGATTTTTCGATACAGAATTTCACCTGTTGCGGGGTAAGATTGGGGTAATATTCGAGGAGTAGTGCGGCTACGCCGGTGACGACGGGTGCGGCCATGCTGGTCCCCTGAAGATTCCCGTATTTATTACCGCCAGGGAGGGAAGAATAGATTCGGGTTCCCGGAGCAAAGACGTCCACTTCTTTCTTGCCATAGTTAGAGAAAGAGGCGGTATAGCTTTCAAAACCCGGTTCTGCCAGAGGGTCGCTGCTGGCGCCGACGGTGATCCAGTTGGAGGCGACATAGCTGGAATGGCGGAAGTCGGGATTGGGGAAATTATCGGTCGTGTCTACGTCGGCCGCGTCATTGCCTGCGGCGTGGATGAGAAGGACGCCCTTGCTCTCCGCGTATTTAACGGCCGAGTCTACCCAGGATTTTTCGGGCGACAGGTTCTTTCCAAAACTCATGTTGATGACTTTCGCGCCGTTGTCGACTGCATATCGGATGGCGTTGGCGATGTCCTTGTCGTGTTCATCTCCGTTGGGTACCGCGCGGATCATCATGATCTTTACGTTATCGGCCACGCCGTCCATCCCGATGCCATTGCCCCTTTCGGCGCCGATGATACCGGTGACGTGTGTACCGTGCATGGGGTCTCCGGCCATGACGTCGTTGTTGCCGTAGTAACGGTCATTGAGGTCTCCCTCGTTGTCCTGGACGATCTCCTTACGATTGTCCTTCGGCGCGGAGGTCTTGACAGCTGCCTTTTTCTCTTCCCGGTCGACCTCTTCGGTCAGGTCGGAAATAAAATCCTTGTTGGTCATGTCCATGATCTTGTTGACCTTGAACATATAAAGAAGCCAGGCCTTGGCTCTTTTTGCTTTCCGAGGTGCGGGTCTGGAAAGTATCCAGGTCGTTGCCGGTGTATTCTGTCCTGCCCATGGACTGGCTGAGGATGCTGTCGCTCTTGATAGAGGCTTCCAGCGCGTTGTGCAGCATCACCATATCGATCGCGGGCTCCGCGTCTCCCATGATGGATTTGCGGGCTTTTAGCCACATATGATAGTTGTCCTTGTCGTCGGGGCTGAGGGCCGCGGTGTCCAGATCGGGGCTGCCAAACTTTTCCTTGAAATCATAGTAGACCCGGGCCTCTTCCTGCGAGTCGTCCTTGACGTTGCGGCCGTCTTTGCCGCCGATGAAGTTCCAGCCGTGGATATCGTCGACATACCCGTTGTTGTCGTCGTCGATGCCGTTGCCCGGGATCTCTTTGGGATTGGTCCAGATGATGTCTTTCAGGTCTTCGTGAAGCGTATCTACACCGGAGTCGATAACGGCGACCAGCACCGTCTTGCTCTTCAGTTTCCTGGTTTTGGCAAATTCGTAGGCTTTATTGACGCTGATACCGTAGAATCCGTCTTTTTCCTTGTCCAGCAGGTGCCAGCCTTTCGGCAGTTCAGTTTTAACGGAGGTACCCTGGGCAAACATGGTTAGAGGCAAACATCCAATGAGTAGCACACCGAGCAATCCTTTCAAGCGACAAATCATTTGTTTCTGTTTAGTTTGAATTTTAAGCAATCACGACCCGTGCGGGCATGTGTAGCAAAGTTTAATCCTGTAAAATAATAAAAACCTGTTCCACGACCGCCTGTAAATTACAGGAATGGCCTTATTAAGATGTTAAAATTACCGATCGGTCCCTGACTGGAAGGGGTTCGGACCAAATTACCGGTTTGCCAGACCGAGCTTAAGCTCTACCCGCCGGTTGATAGCCCTGCCTTTGGGTGTGCGGTTATCTGTAATGGGTTTTTCCTGACCGAATCCGGTAGCCGACAGTCTGGATCCGTCAATACCTTTGGCGATGAGGTAGTTCCTGACCGCATCAGCACGTTTTTGCGAAAGCACGAGGTTTTTCGCGGCGATACCGGAGTTGTCGGTATAGCCTTCGACTGCCAGGTGCCATTCGGGATGTGTGCGCAGAATATCGGCCAGTTGGCTGAGCGCGGTGTAGGAACTGTCGGTCAGGTGGTCGCTGGCCGAGGTGAACAGGATGTTGTGTGCGATATAGTTGATCTGATCGGTCGCTTCTTTTTTGATCTCTTTTACGACAGGGCAGCCGTGGTTCTCCGCCGTGCCGGCGCTGTCGGGGCATTTGTCTTCTTCGTCGTTGATGCCGTCCCCGTCCCTGTCGGGGATCGGGCAGCCGTTGTAGCGGGCGAAACCGGCGAGGTTCTTACAGGAGTCGTGTTCGTCGTCGACGCCGTCGTGGTCGGTGTCGGGAACGGGGCAGCCATTATAGCGCGCAACTCCGGCGATAGTCTTACAGGAGTCGTGCTCGTCGTCAACGCCGTCGTGGTCGCTGTCGGGGACGGGGCAGCCGTGCCATGCCGCCTTGCCGGGTACCAGGGGACAGAGGTCCTGGTCATCCGTGACGCCGTCTTTATCCGTGTCCTTTTTCTTTTGCGCCGGCTTCGGACCTGAAGAGGTCAGCCAGATGCCGACGGAGGCGCCGATCACCTGGTTGTGAAAATTGCCGGGATAGTTGGCCGTATAAAAGCTGGTCAGCCCCTGGCTGAAATAGGCGCTGAGCAAGACGTTGCCGAGCTCGAATCCCGCGCGTCCGTTGATACCGAGGTCGAGCGTCCGGTAGGTATCCGCCCCCTTGCCGATAGTGACAGGGTCGGACTCGCTTTTGTATTTATGCGTGCTTGCGCTGAGGCTTTCGTTTTTGATGTTGCTTCCGGAATAGATGAAGCTGACGTAGGGGCCGGCGCTTAGGATAAAGTTGTTCTTATGGCTAGCAGTAAGGGGGAATTTATAGGTCAGGTTCAGCGGTATCTCGACGTAGTTGAGGTTGAGGGTTTGTTTGCTGTAGATCGTATCTGTGATGAGGCTGGCGACGGAGTCGTAGGTCTTGTTATATCTTCTTCCCTTGGTGATATAGTAGAGGGCGGGCTGGAAGAAAAGACCCGACTGTCCGATGGGCATTTCCACCATGATCCCGAGCTGGAAACCGGTACGGTTGGTCAGGAATGGCTTCGCAGAGGTGTCCCATCCCGGTATATTGTTGGTTTCCAAAACTTTAGAGGAGTGTATGCCTCCCATTATGCCCAGTCTCACCTGAGCTTGCAGGTGCGCGCCGCAGCCGATGGCAAACAACAATAGGAATACCCTTCTTTTGAGGACAGCAGAAAGTAAATGGAAGCCGGCGTTCATGGTATATCGGGATCTATCGCGCTATAACGTGTAATCCGAGACATTATTTTGTGTCTTCCGGCTGCCGGCGGCTATTCGATATTAAATTTTATTCCCTGAGCCAGAGGCAATTGGGTAGAATAGTTGATCGTATTTGTCTGCCTGCGCATATAGGCCTTCCAGGCGTCGCTGCCGCTCTCCCTTCCGCCGCCCGTCTCTTTCTCGCCCCCAAAGGCGCCGCCGATCTCCGCCCCTGAAGTGCCGATATTGACATTGGCGATGCCGCAGTCGCTGCCGGCCGCCGAGAGGAATCGTTCTGCTTCCCGGAGATTGAGGGTCATGATGGCGGATGATAGCCCTTGCGGTACATCGTTCTGGATATCGATGGCGTCTTCGAGCGTCTTGTAGCGCATCAGATAAAGTATGGGCGCGAAGGTTTCCTCGGCTAACGATCGGATAGGATGCGTCCGCCTCGGCGATACAGGGGCGGACATAGCAGCCGCTTTCATAGCCGTCACCGCCGAGCACTTCGCCTTCCACAACGAAACGGCAACCCTGCTGTTTGCCTGCTGCGATGGCCCTGGAGGTAGCTGTTGACGGCGTCTTTGTCGATAAGTGGTCCTACATGGTTATTCTCGTCCAGTGGGTCGCCGATGCGCAGCTGCCGGTAGACCGTGCTGAGTCTGTCTTTTACCTTGTCGTAGATATCGTCGTGGATGATGAGCCGGCGGGTGGTGGTGCATCGTTGTCCGGCCGTGCCCACGGCGCCGAATACGGCTCCGGGAATAGCGATGTCGAGGTCTGCATCGCGGGAAATGATGATGGCGTTGTTACCTCCCAGTTCGAGCAGGGCCTTGCCAAGGCGGGAGGCTACTGCGGTACCGACCGCTTTGCCCATGCGCGTCGAGCCCGTGGCGGAAACCAGCGGGATCCGGGTGTCGGAGGCGAGCCATTCCCCGATATCCCGTCCACCGGTAACGAGCCCGCTGACGCCTTCGGGTACTTTGTTGGCAGCGAAAACGGAGGCCACGATGGACTGGCACGCGAGCGCACAGAGCGGCGTCTTTTCGGAAGGTTTCCAGACGCAGGTATTGCCGCAAACCCATGCGATCATGCTGTTCCAGCTCCAAACCGCGACGGGAAAATTGAAGGCCGAGATGATGCCCACCACGCCAAGCGGATGCCACTGTTCGTACATGCGGTGGGCGGGGCGTTCGCTGTGCATCGTCAGACCGTGCAGTTGCCCGGAGAGGCCGACGGCGAAATCGCAGATATCGATCATTTCCTGGACTTCTCCATATCCCTCCTGCAGGCTTTTGCCCATCTCGTAGGAGACCAGGCGGCCAAGGGCGGGCTTGTGATAACGAAGGGCCTCTCCGATCTGCCGGACCACTTCGCCGCGCCGCGGCGCGGGCCGAGTCCTCCATTCCAAAAAGCCTTCTGCGCCGCGGTGACAACGGCCTCGTATCCATCTTTGTCTGTGCAACTGACGGTCGCAATGCGTTGGCCGTCGACGGGTGAGAACGATTCTATCGTGGCGCCGCGGGAAGGGAGCCAGTTTCCGCCGGTGGAAGTACCGGTGTTTTCTGTGAGGATATTCAGTTGATGGAGGAATTCCATAAAATTGCCTGCGATTTTTGTATCGCAGGCAAGATAGGAAAAAACTAACCACTAACCAAGTGGCCTCAACCTTAACTTAAAATCTACTATGAAAAAACTGGTCCTATACCGGTATCTACCTTACCGGCATTAGGTAATACGCAAAAGGGAGAGGCCGGGTTGCGTGGGAGTGGGGTTGGGATTTTGTTAAATGCTCCGTCCTTCGGTGAATGGAGCCGAATTTTAGGTGAATTTTATGACCATGCCTGTGCAGCGAATATGGGGGTAGAGCTGTCCACTAGCTCAGCTTGTTCTCCATGGCCGCGAAAAAACTCTCGCTGTAACTAACGCCAATGGGTATCTCTTTATCGCCGATCTTTATCTTGCTCTTGCTGATGTGCTCGATCTTGCTGATAGGGACGATATAGCTGCGGTGGGCGCGGATGAACTCCCGCGCGGGCAGCTTTTGAGCGATCGTTTTCAGCGTCATCAGCGTGAGGATGGCTTTGCCCGGCAAATAGATCTTGATATAGTCGTCGAGGCCTTCGATATAGAGGATCTCTTTCAGGTTCACCTTGACCATCTGGTAGTCTGATTTTACGAAGATATATCCTTCCTGCAGCTCCTGACTGGTGAGATAGTCGACGTATTCTTTTGCCTTGTAGACGGCCTTGAGGAAGCGGTCGTATTCGATGGGCTTGAGGAGGTAGTCGATGGCGTCGACGTTGAAGCCTTCCACGGCGTATTCGCTGAAGGCGGTGGTAAAGACCACGGCCGTGTTTCGCTTGTTGACGATACGGGAGAACTCGATACCGTTGATATCGGGCATCTGTATATCGAGGAAAAGGATATCTACGGGGGCCGTTTCCATTACCTTTTGCGCTTCGAAGGGGTCGGTATAGACGCCTTTGAGCTCGAGGAAATAGATCTTGGCAATGTATTTCTTCAGTACTTCGAGTGCCGGGGGCTCGTCATCGATGGCTATGCAGGTTAACATTACACCGGGATTTTTAGGTGAACGGAGAATTCTCCAGCCTTGTCGTCAATATTCAGTTGATATCTGTCTTCATAGTAAAGGTCGAGGCGGCGGCGGGTGTTGTTGATGCCGATGCCTGTATTATCGGATGCTTTCAGGGCCGTGTTGATGTGTTTCTGATTGCAGATACGAAAGTACAACCATTCCTGATTAATATCCAATTCGATCCGGATAGGGGATCGCTCGCGGGTGCTGATGCCATATTTGAAAGCGTTCTCGACGAAGGGGAGCAGCAGCAGGGGCGCGATCTGCTTGCCTTCGGGGTTGCCGTTCAGCTCGAAGTCGACGATCGTCCTGTCGGTCAGCCGTATCTTCTGCAGCTCGATATAGTGCCGGGTGAATAGGATCTCTTTTTCCAGCGGCACCATGTCGTTGCGGGCTTCCGTCAGTACATAGCGCATGATGCTGGATAGTTTGAGGACGGCGGTGGCGGTATGTTCGGACTGGGCCGAGGCGAGCGCGTAGATATTGTTCAGCGTATTGAACAGGAAGTGCGGATTGATCTGGGCTTTCAGGAAGGACAGTTCTGTCTTCAGCTTCTCGTTGGCGATCTCTTTGGCGCGTTCCTCCGACCTTAGCCACTGGCTGATGACCTTGATGCCGGTGCTGAAGACGAATACCAGCAGGAATACTGCCAGATTTCCCGCGGAGATCAGCGGTCTTACCCTTGGCGGGCCGGGGTGCGGGGCTGGTTGGGGAAGATGGGGCCGAACAGCGCGTGATAGATGCGGGGCATACAGCTATAGACGACGAGCAGTCCGAAGATCAGCAGGCTATAGGCCGCGAACTTCTTCTCGTTGAGCAGCCGGGGTATGATCAGATAGATATTTACATAGTAGAAGGCAATGATGAAGAGGGTATTCACGACAAAATAGGGCGTGATGCTCTTCATCTCGAAAAAAGAGTCACCCTGCGGTCGGGGATAAAATGCAAAAGGCAGCATCAGGAAACACATCCAGGCTGCGATATGGATAATGATCTGTACGGTTAATTTCTTCACAGCCCCTAAAATTATCCTTTATTATCATATTTGGAGGGAGGAAGATGGATAAATAGATGAATCAAACCTATATATCGGTGAATTTTTCCGGAACCGGACACAGTCCGGTTCGCACACGAAGTGCGCAGACATTATGGTTTGGGACAAAAGATCATATTTAACGCAGAATTTTTGTCCCACATCTTAATACTGCTCCTGCTCGTTGGGGAAATCGTTTGACTTGACGTCTTTTATATACCGCTGGATCGCTCCGGTGATCTCTTCGTGCAGCCGGAGGTACCGGCGGAGGAACCGGGGCTGGAATTCGGTGTTGATGCCCAGCAGGTCGTGCATGACCAGCACCTGGCCGTCGCAGTATTTGCCGGCGCCGATGCCGATGGTGGGGATGGTGAGGGTCTGGGAGACCTCCTTACCCAGCGCTGCGGGGATTTTTCGAGGACGAGGCCAAATGCTCCAGCCTCTTCCAGGAGGCGGGCATCCTTCTTGAGTTTGTCGGCTTCGGCCTCTTCGCGGGCCCTGACCGTATAGGTGCCAAATTTATAGATGGACTGGGGGGTGAGGCCGAGATGACCCATGACGGGGATGCCAGCGGCGAGTATGCGTTTGACGGATTCCGAGGATCTCTTCCCCGCCTTCCACTTTTATCCCGTGGGCGCCGGTCTCCTTCATGATCCGGATAGCGGAGGCCAGGGCTTCCTTGGAGTTGGACTGGTAGGAGCCGAAGGGCAGGTCGACCACGACGAAGGCCCGGTTTACGCCCCTCACGACTGAAGAGGCGTGGTAGATCATCTGGTCGAGGGTGATGGGGAGGGTGGTCTCGTGGCCCGCCATGACATTGGAAGCGGAATCGCCGACCAGGATGATGTCGATGCCTGCTCCGTCGAAGATGCGGGCGAAGGAATAGTCATAGGCGGTGATCATGGAGATCTTCTCGCCGTGCTGCTTCATCCGCTGCAGAGCATGGGTCGTTACTTTTTTTACTTCGTTGTGTACTGACATCGTCGAAAATTTGGGGGACAAGGTACCATTTGGCGCCGACAATTCGTCAGACTTCCACTCCCTTTTTTCAGATCCGCGTACAGGTGCTGGATGAGCCCGTCGGCGAGGCCGATCTTGGGCACATAGATCTCCTGGGCATTGGCCCAGCGCATGGTGTTGACGTAGATCTGCAGGGCGGGTACGATGACGTCTGCACGGTCTTCACGCAGCTTGTAGAGCCGCATCCGGTCTTCCAGCGTGAAGCTGGCGAACTCCTTGTAGTAGTCCTTCAGCAGCTCGATATGCAGGGACTTGCCCTCCTTTCTTTTCGAGATCGAGAAGATCTTGTTGATATTGCCGCCCGATCCTATGGCGATGATATTGTTGAAATAGCTGCGGGTCTCCCTTTTGATAAAATCCTTCATGGTGTCCCACTGGCCGTCGGATACCTGGTGTTTCAGGAGGCGGATGGTGCCGATATTGAAGGAAGAGGAGAAGACGAGCTTGCTGTTGGCGAAGAAGGTGAGTTCGGTGCTGCCGCCACCTACGTCGATATAGAGGTAGGCATGGTCCTTGTCCAGATTTTCCGCGATATGGTTCTCGTAGATGAGGGAGGCTTCGCTGCCGCCGCTGATGACCTCGATGTTGATTCCGGTCTCTTCCTTTACGCGGTCGATGATCTCGCGGGCGTTCAGGGCGTCGCGCATTGCCGAGGTCGCCGCCGCCTTGACGTGTTCGACGTTGTAGGCTTCGATCAGGTGCTTGTAGGCCTTGATCGTATGGATGATCATCTCAGTCTTTTCCGGAGAGATCGTCTTTGTTTCAAATACGTCAAAGCCAAGGCGCAGGGGTACGCGTACGAGGTTGATCTTATTGAACTCTGTCTTTCCTTCATTGTTGACCGAGACGTCGGAGATCAGTAGTCTTGCCGCATTGCTTCCGATGTCGATGGCTGCCAGTCGCATTTTCATTTTATGATTTCAGGTAAGCCAGCCCCTCTCCTACTACAACCGCTGCTGCCGTGGAGACCGCTGCGGCTCCTTCTTCTGCGGGCATGGCTTTCTGGTACAAATAATTATAGATATCTATCTGGGACCTGACCTTCGTCTCCTGGTCGTCCCGCTTGTATTTGTTTTGCAGCTCGTTGTCCAGCCAGCGGGCCTTGACGTTATCGGAGAGCTGGATGTCCAGGATCTCCTTCAGTTCCTGCCGGATGTTCTCATCGAGTACCGGACAGGTCGCTTCGACGCGGTGGTCGAGGTTGCGCACCATCCAGTCGGCCGAAGATATGTAAGTTTTTTCGTTTCCGCCGTTGTGAAAGATCAGGACGCGCGCGTGTTCGAGGTATTCGTCAACGATGCTGATCGCTTTTACGGGTATGATGAACTTGCTGTTCTCCGTGAACATACAGAAAATACCCCGGACGATCAGCTGGACGCGAACGCCGGCTTTAGCGGCCTCGTAGAGCTTTTCGATCAGGTCCTCGTCGGAGATGGAGTTCATCTTGAGGGTAATGGCTGCCGGCTGTTTTTCCCGCGCGAACTTCGTCTCGCGGGCGATCATTTTCACCAGCTCGCGGCGGAGGTTAGTGGGGCAGGGGATGAGGGTCTTGCAGGCTTTCAGGGGACCCGTGCCTTCCTTATAGGTCTCAAGGTAGTTGAAAATACGGTTGACGTCGGCCATGACGTGGCGGTTGGAGGTCAGCAGACAGTGGTCGCCGTATACCCGGGCCGTCTTTTCGTTCATGTTGCCCGTGCTGACAAAGCCATAGTGTATGGTGAAATTGTTGATCCTTTTCTTGATGAGGCAAAGCTTGGCGTGGATCTTCACGTTGGGGATGCCGATCAGGACCTTTACGCCTTCGTCTTCCAGCCTTTCCTTCCACTCCAGGTTCGCCTCTTCGTCAAAGCGGGCGCGCAGCTCGAGCATCACCGTGACGTGTTTGCCATTGCGGACGGCGTTGATCAGCGCATTGATGATCTTCGAATTGGACGCCAGCCGGTAGCCGGTGATCTTGATCGTCGTTACGTTGGGGTCGATGGCCGCCTCGCGCAGCAGATCGATGACTGGGTTGAAGGAATGGTAGGGGAGTGGAGCATTACGTCCTGTTCCTGTATCACGTCAGTGACGCGGGGTGTATGCTGCAGCGCGGGGTGCGTAAAGGACCTCCGCCGCTGACCTTTCTTGGGGAAAACATCCGGGAAGTCCATAAAGTGACGGAAATTGTGGATGCGTCCGCCTGGAATGAGATTTCCACTCTTCTTCGAAAGGTTGAGCCTCTTCAATAAATAGTCGAGCAGGCCCTTGTCCATCTCTTCGTCGTAGACGAAACGGACAGGCTTTCCCTTGCGGCGGTTCTTCAGCCCTTTCTCTATCTTCGAGACCAGTGTTGTCGAGATGTCGTTGTCGATATCGATCTCCGCGTCGCGCGTAACCTTGAACACCCAGGCGTTGTAGGTATCGTAGCCAAAGTACGCGAAGATATTGCGGAGGTTATACCGGATGATGTCTTCCAGTAGGATGATATGGTGTTCGTTGGGGGCGGGGGAGGGCAGCAGGACAAAGCGTCCGAGCACCCTGCTGGGGATCTCGATGATGGCGAACTTCCTTTTCATGCTGCCGTCCTTTCGGGAAAGGACAACGCCCAGGTAGAGCGATTTGTCGCGGAGAAAAGGAAACTGAGGGATGCTTTCCACCATCAGCGGGATCGTATTGGTCCGGACTTCCTCTTCAAAATAGTTTTGTATAAATTGTTGCTGGGTTTCGTTGAGCTGCTGTTCGGAGACGATAAAGATGTTCTCTTTTTCCATCTCGTCGCGAATGCCGCGCCAGATGGCGTCGAAGGCTTCGCCCTGCTGGAGGACGATGGACTGGATCTCGTTGAGGATCTTGTCGGGAGATTGCTCCATGTGCATGTTCATCTTCGAACGGCTACCGCTCAATTCGCTCATGCGGCGCAGCGTGGCCACGCGTACCCGAAAAAATTCGTCCTGATTGTTGGAGAATATGCCGAGGAAACGGAGTCTTTCGCGAAGGGGGACAGTAGGGTCGGCAGCTTCCTGCAGGACGCGTGCGTTAAAGGAAAGCCAGCTGATATCGCGAGGAATGGTTTTTCTTCTCATCTGTTCGGTTGTTTCTGTCATATTTCCCGTTTTGCGCAAAGTAGAACGGCAAAAGGGAACGGAAAATTAAGTAATTATTAATTAAGATCGCTATTCGTCACCCGATGTTGGACTGTGGTCAAGTAAATTACGCGCCTCTGAAAGGAAGGCATAGGTTTGAAAAAAACAGCATATGCAATACAAACAATTGGTGGTTTTCGCCGGTCTGCTCGTAACAGCCCAGGGGGTGGCGCAGGATGGCGGGTGGCCCTGTTACGGGCAGGACGCCGGAGGTACAAGGTATACGGGACTGAAGCAGATCAATACCGCTAATGTGGCGAAGCTGAAGCCGGCCTGGACTTACCGGACGGGCGAACTGAAAAAGTATGAAGGCACCGGCTTCACGGACAAGGCGGCATTCGAGACCACGCCGATACTGCGTGGCCGTACGCTCTATTTCAACACGCCGAGTGCGCGGGTCTTCGCCGTTGACGCCGCCAGCGGAAAGGAGCGCTGGGTCTATGATCCCGGCATGAACATGAGGGGCGGTTTCAACGAAGGCAGCAGCCGGGGCGTGGCGGCGTGGCCGGCAGGGGCCGGGGAAGCGGAACTGATCTTCGAGGGCACGCTCGACGGGAGGCTGATCGCTGTAAATGCGCGCAATGGCCAGCCGGCAGTGTATTTTGGCCGGGAAGGTGTGGTGGATCTGCGGGTTGGTTCGGGCGGGTACGGTGACGTTTCAGAGACGTCTCCACCTACGGTGGCTGGCGATCTTGTGATCGTGGGGTCTTCTCTTGGAGACAACCAGCAGTTCAACTACCCGCATGGGCTGATCCGCGCCTACGACGTGCACAGCGGGAACCTGGTCTGGAGCTGGGATCCGATTCCGTCCGATCCGTCAGACAGCGCCTATGCCGACTGGATCGGCCCAAAGGCCCACGAGACGGGAGGCGCCAATGCCTGGATCACTCTTTCTGTAGACGCCCCCGGGACACTGGTGTTTGTGCCGACCACCTGTCCCAGTCCTGATTATTACGGAGGAGAGCGGCTCGGGAAGAATACCAATGCCAACTCACTGGTAGCGCTGCGCGCGTCGACGGGGAAGCTCGTCTGGCGTTTCCAGGTGGTACACCACGATATATGGGATTTCGATATCGCGGCCCAGCCGGTACTGGTCGACCTCCAGCGCCAGGGGCGCAAGGTCGCGGCCGTTGTGGTGGGTACCAAGATGGGCTTTATATATGTACTGAACAGGGAGACGGGAGTTTCATTGTTCCCTGTCGAAGAAAGAAAGGTACCGGTGTCGACGGTGAAAGGAGAAGAGGCCTGGCCGACGCAGCCATTCCCCGTGAAGCCGGCGCCGCTGGGTATGCAGAGCCTCAGCAGGGCGGACGCCCGGGGCCCGACGCCGGAGGACAAGGCCGAGGCCGAACGACGAATTGGGCAATTCCGCTACGAGGGGCCGTTTACTCCGCCGAGCTTCGAAGGGTCGGTCATGGCGCCGGGCAACGTAGGGGGCATCAACTGGAGCGGGATGTGCTATGATCCGGAGACGGGAATGCTATATACAAATATCAACAGGGTCGCGGCCGTGATCCGGATGCTGCCCCGGGATAAGGTGGACGAGGTCGAACGGGCGGATGCGGCGGCGCTGCGGGCGGAGACGGGGAGACAGGAAGGAACTCCTTACGTCATGAAAAGGGACTATCTTTTCAAGGCCGACCAGCGGGGGCTGATCATGCAGACCAAGCCGCCGTGGGGGACGCTGGTGGCTGTAGACCTCCGCAGCGGGGATAAGAAATGGGAAGTGCCGCTGGGTTTTATGCTCGATCCTGCCCGGTGGCCGGAGGCAAAGAAATGGGGATCGGTCAATTTCGGAGGGGCTATCGTGACGGGGGGAGGGCTGGTTTTTGTCGCTGCGAGCAGGGATGGGTATTTCCGGGCGTTTGACAGCCGGACGGGGGCTATCCTCTGGGAGCAGGAGTTGCCCGCAGGGGGCAGGCTACGCCGATGTCTTATTCGCTGGACGGGAAGCAGTACGTGGTGATCGCGGCGGGGGGACACGGGAGGCTGAAGACGAAGCTGGGGGATTTTGTGGTGGCATACGCCTTGCCGTAGGGGTTGTCCACAGCTGTGAACAAAACTTGTGAAAAAAAGTCCTTTATCTTTGCTAATTCCTGAATTTTTCCGACTTTTGCAGTCCTAAATTTTGAGACAATGGCACGAGTATGTCAGATTACGGGTAAGGTTCCGGTTTCCGGGAATAGGGTTTCGCACTCTAATATAAAGACAAAACGCAGATTCTTACCCAATTTGCAGACCAAGCGTTTTTTCCTGGCTGAAGAAGACAAGTGGGTTACACTGAAGGTCTCCAGCGAAGGACTGCGCACAATCAACAAAAACGGTCTGTATAGCGTTGTTAAACAATTAAGAGCGCAGGGCGAAAAGATTTAAAAAAATTATAAACCTTCCCAATCATGGCAAAGAAAGGCAGCAGGGTTCAGGTGATTTTGGAATGCACTGAGCATAAGACCAGCGGACAACCTGGAACGAGCCGGTATATCACCACGAAGAACAAAAAGAACACTCCAGAACGCATGGAGCTGAAGAAGTTCAACCCCATTCTCAAAAAAGTAACGGTACATAAAGAAATTAAATAATTATGGCAAAGGCTGCAAAAACCGCTATTAAGACCAAGGACGCCAAGGCTGCCGCGGAAGCCAAGAACTGGACTAAAGTCATTAAGGCTGTACGCAGCCCTAAGAGTGGTGCCTATACCTTCAAGGAGGCTATTGTGCACAAGGACAAGATCAAGGAGTACCTGGCTCAAAAATAATTTAGTGGGTTTAGTAAGGTAATATGAAGCTGTTCCTGACGGAACAGCTTTTTTGCTTCGGAAAAAAGTAACCTATGGGATTTTTTGATAAGCTATTCGGCAAGAAGGAAAAGGAAAGCCTCAATCAGGGCTTGCAGAAGACCAAGGAAGGTTTTTTGGCCCGCCTCACCAAGGCCGTAGCGGGCAAGAGCACCGTAGACGAAGAAGTACTTGACAATCTGGAAGACGCGCTGGTCAGCGCCGACGTGGGTATCGACACTACGGTTAAGATCATCAAACAGATCGAGGCGCGCGTCGCAAAAGATAAATACGTCAGTACCACAGACTTGAATAAGTTATTGCAGGAAGAAATTGAGAATATCCTGGTAGATGCTCCCGAGCAGTCCTACCGGGATTTCAGCACCCTTCCGGGAATAAGCCCTATGTGATCCTTGTAGTGGGCGTCAACGGTGTAGGCAAAACAACGACCATCGGCAAGCTGGCCTATAATTTTACGAAGGCTGGCAAGTCGGTGCTGCTCGGGGCGGCGGATACCTTCCGCGCGGCAGCGGTCGACCAGCTGACCATCTGGAGCGAGCGGGTAGGAGTGCCGATCGTCAAACAGGGCATGGGCTCCGACCCCGGCGCGGTCGCATTCGATTCGGTACAGAGCGGCGTGGCGCGCGGCGCCGACGTGGTGATCATCGATACCGCGGGTCGTCTGCACAACAAGGCGCATCTGATGGAAGAGCTGAGCAAAATAAGCCGCGTTATCAAGAAGGTCATGCCGGATGCCCCGCACGAGGTGCTGCTGGTTCTGGACGGATCGACCGGCCAGAACGCGCTGGAGCAGGCCCGCCAGTTCACGGCTGCTACGGACGTGACCGCGCTGGCGATCACCAAACTCGACGGTACGGCAAAAGGCGGCGTCGTGCTGGCCATCGCCAACCAGTTCAGAATCCCGGTGAAATTTATCGGAGTTGGAGAGAAGATGGAAGACCTGCTTGTCTTCGACAAGCACGAATTTGTGGATAGTCTGTTCAGCCTGGAGAAGTAATCCTTCGAATACAAATAATCGAAAGGCCCGCTTCAGCGGGCCTTTTTAATTCAGTTAAAAAGTATATCGGACTCCAAGGCCGCCCCAGATATCGAGATAGGGGTGGTTGAGCTCCAGGTAGGGATTGATGTCCAGGCTGACCGCGATGGGCGCCCCGTTGAACTTGTAGTCCAGACCAAGGACGCCGTCGACGCCGATCGACAATGATCCGCTCCCATAGTCATGACCGTGATAATAGGTGCCGTTGTACCAGCCGATATGCGCACCAGGACCGACATACCATTTCAGACCCTCCACGTCATTGATATCTCCGTGAATCTCGTAAAGCCCGGTCAATCGGAAACCGCGGTCCCAGAAATTTGCGAGTCCTTCGATCGCCTTGTTGTCAGACATAAAATGTTTGACACTGATCGCGCCGGGCCAAAATTTGATACCGACGGCCGTCTCATAGCTGCTGCCCATCGACTGGGCCGAAGCGTTCAGGGTAAAGAGGGTTGTAATAACCAACAGTAAACACAAGGTTTTTTCATAGCTGTTATGAATTTATTCATACCGCAAATATCGTAAAAATCGTGCCAGTGCGCGCGGGTATACGTAACACGTTCAATAAGTTACGGACATATGTGACTAAATTGTTAGCTGCTTTTCGTCCGAAAAGCCGTAACAGAACAGCCGCAGAGCTAAAAGTCCGAGTCCGCTGGCCAGCAGGGAAGCGAAGAGAATGGCGATCTTCGAGCCCTGGATATGCCCGGCATCGGAAAAAGCCAGATTCGTGATAAAGATGGACATGGTAAACCCGATACCCGCCAGCAGACCCGCGCCCAGCAGATGACGGAATCCCGCTTCATCCGGCAGACGGCACCAGCCGGCGCGAATGGCCAGCCAGCAAAACAGAAGGATACCGACGGGTTTGCCCAGGACCAGGCCGAGCAGGATCCCGAGGCTATTGGCGGACAACAGGCCCCCGGGCCAGCCGGGAGAGAGTACGATGCCGGTATTGGCCAGCGCAAAAACGGGTAGTATGACAAAGGCTACAGGCCTGTGCAGGAAATGCTGGAGCCGGTAGGATGGGTTGACGGTCGCCTCCTGTTCGGGCTCGGCACCCAGGCGCCTGAATGGAATAGCGAAGGCAAGCAGGACACCGCTGAGCGTGGCGTGGATACCCGAACGGAGCATGCAGTACCAAAGTACGATCCCCGGGATAATATAGAAAACTAAATTGTTGATCTTTAGAGTGTTTAAGGCAATTAATGCAATTAAAATTAAAACTGCCGCGATCAGCCATCCAATAGCCAGACTTTTAGTATAGAAGATCGCTATAACTATAATGGCTCCAAGGTCATCGATGATGGCAAGTGCAGTAAGGAAGATTTTGAGGGAGGGGGGATCCTGTTGCCAAGCAGGGAGAGCATTCCCAGCGCGAAGGCGATATCCGTAGCCATAGGTATTCCGAAACCGGACTGTTCGGGGCTACCATGGTTGAGCAAAAAATGGAAGCTGGCGGGGACCAGCATTCCGCCAAACGCGGCCAGAACGGGCAGCAGGGCCTTGCGGAAGTCAGCCAGTTCCCCGATATAGACCTCCCGTTCGATCTCCAGGCCCACCAGCAGGAAGAAAACGGCCATCAGCCCGTCATTGATCCAGTGTTCGACCGAATAGTCCAGCCGCACCGGACCCACCGAGAGATCGAGACGGGCATGCCAGAAATGCGACCAGCCCCCGCCCCAGCCGGAGTTGGCAATCACTATCGATACCAGCGTGCAAACGACCAGGGTCAGTCCCCCTGTCTTTTCGCTCTCGAAAAATTCCTGGAAGAGTTGGGTAAGGTTGTAGTTCCGCATGACCAAATTTAGCAAAACACGCACAGGAATCGTACCTTTGCTGCCTTTATGAAGACAAGAACGCTCAAGAAGGACAAGGTCAATATCATCACCCTCGGGTGCAGCAAGAATATGGTCGACAGCGAGGTTCTCAGCGGACAGCTGCTGGCAAACGATATCGACGTGGTTCATGAGAGCCAGAAAAAAGATCATAATATCGTCGTTGTCAATACCTGCGGCTTTATAGATAAAGCAAAAGAAGAGTCGGTCAACACGATTCTCGACCAGGTGGCGCTGAAGAAGAAGGGCCGTCTGGACAAGGTCTATGTTACCGGTTGCCTTAGTCACCGCTACCGGGAGGACCTCGAAAAGGAGATCCCCGAAGTGGACGCCTGGTTCGGGACGATGGAGCTGCCGCTGATGCTGAAGAAATTCGAGGCTGATTATAAGGCCGAGCTGCTGGGTGAACGGCTGCTGGCGACTCCGCAGCACTATGCCTATCTGAAGATCTCGGAAGGCTGTAACCGTACCTGTTCTTTCTGCGCCATTCCGCTGATGCGGGGCGGACACGTCAGCCGGCCGATCGAGGAATTGGTAAAGGAGGCGGAAAGCCTGGTGCGCAAGGGAGTAAAAGAGGTGATGCTGATCGCGCAGGAGCTGACCTACTATGGACTGGACATCTACAAACAGCGTATGCTGCCCGAGTTGCTGCATCGTCTTGCAGACGTAAAAGGGCTGGAATGGATCAGGCTCCACTACGCCTATCCTTCGAAATTCCCGATGGAGATACTGGACGTCATGCGTGACCGCAGCAATATTTGCAATTACCTGGACATGCCGCTGCAACACGCCAGCGATAATATGTTAAAGGCCATGCGCCGCCAGATAACGAGGGCCGAGATGACCGATCTTATCTGCGACATCCGGGCCCGGGTACCGGGTATCTGTCTGAGAACAACGCTGATCACGGGATTCCCCGGCGAGACCGAACAGGACGTGGAAGAACTTAAGGAGTTTCTGCAGGAGCACCGCTTTGACCGGGTAGGTATATTTACCTATTCGCACGAGGAGGGTACGTCTGCCTACGGCCTGGAGGATAATATTCCGGCGGACGTGAAGCAGCAACGTGCGCAGGAGGTCATGGAGGTCCAGCAGGAGATCTCCTACGAAAAGAACCAGGAGAAGGTGGGACAGGTCTTCCGGACCCTGATCGACAAAAAGGAGGCGGGAAGGTATCTGGGCAGGACGGAATTCGATTCAGTGGAAGTAGACAACGAGGTCATTATCCACAGCGACAGGAAGCTGGTCGTCGGAGACTTTGTAAACGTTCGGATCACGAAGGCCTATGACTATGATCTGGAGGGGGAAATCATTTAGGCAAAAAATCACCTCAAAAATAATTTTTTGCCTAAACACCATTTTATGTCTTTGAACCTGACTACGTCAGGTTTGGCTTGACTAGTTAGTTAAAATCTGCAAAGAACAGATTAAATAGCGCGGGTTGGTCAGGGCCTGGAAGTGATATTTTTGTCGAAACTAATAGACATTCACATGAGTTTTAACTGGAATGGAGTATTCCCTGCCCTGACAACCAAGTTCACGGCCCATGACACGCTTGATCTGCCTATGTTCGGAACCAACCTCGATGCCCAGGTGAATGCCGGCATCAACGGCGTCATTATCGGAGGCTCGCTCGGAGAGGCCAGCACGCTGGAGCTGGATGAGAAAGAGGCGCTGGTCAAATATGCAGTCGAAAGAATCGGAAAGAAGGTTCCCGTATTATTGAATATAGCCGAAGGAAGTACCCGCGAAGCCATCAGGCAGGCTGCTCTGGCCACCAAATGGGGTGCGAAAGGTCTGATGCTCCTTCCGCCGATGCGCTACAGGAGCGACCACCGCGAGACGGTGACTTATTTCAGGACGGTAGCCGAGTCTACCGATCTGCCCATCATGGTCTACAATAACCCGGTCGACTACAAGATCGAAGTGACGCTGCAGATGTTCGAAGAGCTCAGCGACCTGCCGAATATCGAGTCTGTAAAGGAATCGACGCGCGACGTATCCAATGTGACGCGGATGATCAACCGGTTCGGAGACCGTTATAAAGTGCTCTGCGGCGTCGATACGATCGCTATGGAAGAGCTCCTGATGGGCGCTTGTGGTCTGGTCGGTGGTCTGGTCTGCGCCTTCCCTGCCGAGACGGTAGCCGTCTACAAACTAATAAAGGCTGGCCGGGTCGAAGAGGCCCTCGAGATCCACCGCTGGTTCCTTCCCATGCTCGAACTGGACCTGCAACCCAAGCTGGTGCAATATATCAAATTGGCCGAGTCCCTGACCGGCATCGGTACAGAGCACGTACGTGCGCCGAGGCTGCCCTGGTAGGCAACGAACGCGAGCGCGTGATGGCTATTATCCGTAAGGGGCTGGAGAATCGCCCGGTATTGCCGGAGTACGCTTCCCTTTCGGTATAGATCGCTTGAGGCCGGGATGGCCTTAAGGACAGATTTTACTAAATTTATGGTATGAAATTTCAGGATGCAACCACAAAAGAGATCGACAATATTTTGGGGGAGGCGTGGCAGGCCTTTGGTGTGTACCGCCGTACGACCCTAAAGCAGCGCGCCGACCTGATGCGCGCCATCGCAAGGGGGCTGGAAACGGCCGGTGACGAACTGATAAAGACGGCGATGCGGGAGACCAATCTGGCAGAGGCAAGACTGAAGAACGAAAGGACGCGGACCATGTTCCAGCTGACCAGCTATGCGGAGGCCTGCGAGGCCGGCCACTGGCTGGAGGCGCGCATCGACACCGAGGCAGATGGAAATCCCGATATCCGCAAACAGCAGGTGCCGCTGGGACCCGTGGTCGTATTTGGGGCAAGCAATTTCCCTTTCGCCTATTCCACTGCGGGAGGCGATACGGCGACGGCCCTCGCCGCAGGCTGCCCGGTCATCGTCAAGGGGCATCCCGCGCACGCGGAAACTTCTTACAGAGTAGCGGAGATCATAGCGAAGGCAGTAGCAGAGGCCGGTTTGCCGAAGGGTATATTCGCGCATGTACACGGACTATCTTTCGAAACAGGCAAGGCGCTGGTAACGCACCCGTATACCCGCGCTGTCGGCTTTACCGGCTCGTATGGCGGCGGGAAAGCGTTGTTCGACTGGGCTAATCAGCGGCCACAGCCTATACCGGTGTTTGCCGAGATGGGCAGCATCAACCCCGTATTCCTATTACCCGGAAAATTGAAGGAGGACGCGCGTGAACTGGCGGGATTACTTGCTGGTTCGGTGACCCTCGGAACGGGGCAGTTCTGTACGAATCCGGGGCTGATCCTGGGGGTCGATGGGGAAGAGCTCGGGACATTTATCCGCGAGCTGGGGGCGGCGGTTGCCAACACCAGTCCCGGAACGATGCTGCATCCCGGCATTGCCAAAGCCTATGCGGAAAAGAGGGGAGCGGCCCTGACACAGGCAAGCGTCGAAACGGTTGCGGTATCGGCGGCGGCGGCACAGGACAACCAGGGTGTTCCAACGATAGCGTCGGCCAGCGGCGAGGCCTTCCTGAACAATCCGCTGCTGCACCAGGAGGTATTCGGTCCCTATTCGCTGGTCGTCCGCTGTAAGGATATGGCCGAGCTGACGAAGGTGGCGGGTCTTCTGGAAGGACAGCTGACGGTATCGCTGATGGCGACGGATAAAGATCTGGCGGACCATCCCGCGCTGGTGGAAGTCGCTCAGGACATCTGCGGCAGGCTGATCCTGAACAACGTCCCGACCGGCGTCAGGGTATCGCTGGCCATGCAGCACGGCGGGCCTTTCCCGGCAACGACCGACAGTCGTTTCAGCAGTGTAGGCGCGGATGGTATCAAACGATGGGTACGTCCGGTGGCGTATCAGAATTGGTCCGACGCCCATCTTCCCGACGCGCTGAAGAATGAAAATCCCCTGCATATCTGGCGGACGGTAAACAATCAATTGACCCAAGACCCAATAGATGCCCTGGAAGGGACTCGTCCGAAGGACAGACATTAAATCTTTGTCGGAGATGTAATAAATTTTACAAAAACACATCTCCGACACAAATAAAGATCCACCATAATGAAGAAGACCTTTTTCTGCATCGATGCGCATACCTGTGGCAATCCCGTCAGGCTGGTAGCCGGCGGCGGGCCCGTACTCGAGGGGAAGAATATGAGCGAGAAGCGCCAGCATTTCCTGAAAGAATTCGACTGGATCCGCAAGGGGCTGATGTTCGAGCCCAGGGGGCACGATATGATGAGCGGCAGTATACTCTATCCGCCGCACGACCCGCAGAACGACGTAGCCGTACTTTTTATCGAAACCAGCGGGTGTCTGCCGATGTGCGGACACGGGACCATCGGTACGATTACGATCGCGCTCGAAGAGGGGTTGATCCAGCCCAAAACGCCAGGTAAGATCCGGATGGAAGCGCCGGCCGGACTCGTGCTGATCGAATACAAACAGGAGGGGAAAAAATAAAGTCCGTAAAGCTGACCAATGTGCCCGCCTACCTGGCCGCGGAAAATATTGCCGTCGAGTGTCCGGACCTCGGGCCGCTGAAAGTAGACGTTTCCTACGGAGGCAATTTCTACGCCATCGTCGACCCGCAGGAAAATTTTAAAGGACTGGAGGACTATTCTGCTGATCAACTGATTAGCTGGAGTCGGGTGATGCGTCGCCGGATAAATGAGGCCCATGAATTCATACACCCGGAGAACCCCACCATCAATACGTGCACGCATATTCTCTGGACAGGAAAGACGATCAGCCCCGATGCTACGGCCCGCAATGCCGTATTCTACGGTGACAAGGCCATTGACAGAAGTCCCTGCGGGACGGGGACCTCGGCCCGGATGGCCCAGTGGTTTGCCAAAGGAAAGTTAAAAGAGGGAGACGTCTTTGTTCATGAGAGTATTATCGGAAGTAGTTTTACCGGGCGGGTGGAAAAGGCGGTAACGGTAGCCGGAAAGCCGGCGATGATTCCCAGTATAGAGGGATGGGCAAAGATCTATGGGTATAATACCATTTCGATCGACCCGGAAGACGATCCCTACGCCTACGGGTTCCAGGTGCTATAAACAATCACTAAGTTTTTATGTTGTAGTTGGCGTTTAAATAAATTCGATAAATTCGCCAACTACTCTTATGGACTGGACATCGACGTATTTACCATACCGGCAGACAGGCTATTTTTCCCGCATTATCACGGATTATCTGGACCAGGCTGCTGAGCTCACCCCTTCTATAGTCACCCCGCTACCGAAGATGGACTGGGAAAGGCTATTGAAGCCAGGAAACAGTCTCCTGTCGACAGGTCCGTCCTGACGGGGGCGCTCCTGGAACAATATGCAGGGATGCCGTCCGCACCGGAAGTCCTGGCGAATATCGAAAAGCTGAAGGCAGACACGACCTTTACCATTGTTACGGCTCATCAGCCCGCTATCTTCACCGGGCATCTCTATTTCATCTATAAAATATTGCATACGATCCGGCTGGCGAACGATCTGTCCCGGCGCTATCCCGGCTATCATTTTGTACCGGTCTTTTATATGGGTAGCGAGGACGCCGACCTGGACGAGCTCGGGAACATACACCTGGGCGGTGAGAAACTGGTCTGGGATACCAAACAGACCGGTGCGGTCGGACGGATGAAGACCAAGGGACTGGACCGGCTGATCTTTCGCATCGAGGGCGAGCTGTCCGTACAGCCTTTTGGAAAAGAACTGATCGCGATGCTGCGGGAAGCCTATCTGGAAAGCCCGGATATCCAGACGGCGACCTTCCGGCTGCTGCACCGGCTCTTTGCCGAGTGGGGCCTGATCGTTCTGATCGCGGACCGGCCGTCATTCAAACGGCTGATGATCCCCGTATTCGAAGACGACCTCTTTTATAATAAGCCTTCTGAGATCGTGAACAGGACCATCGAACAGCTATCCGTTCACTACAAGGTGCAGGCCAACCCCAGGGCGATAAACCTGTTCTATCTGAAGGACGATATCCGCGGCCGGATCGAGCAGGACGGGGACTATTATCTGGTCCATACTACCGATCTCCGGTTTACAAAAGAACAGCTCGCCGAAGAGCTGCACCGCTATCCCGAACGGTTCAGCCCCAACGTGATCCTGCGCGGGCTTTTCCAGGAGCGTATTCTGCCGAATATCGCTTTTATCGGCGGAGGCGGCGAGACGGCATACTGGCTCGAACTGAAATCGCTGTTCGATCACTATCAGACGCCATTCCCCGTGCTCGTCCTGCGTAACTCTTTTATGCTTGTGGAACCGCAGTGGAAGGAAAAGGCGGAGCGAATGGGTTTTGGACTGGCAGACCTTTTCAGGCCGGAGGAAGAGCTGATGAACCTGCTCGTAAAAAGGGACTCTCAGCAGATCCTGAACCTGGGGAAGAGATAGCGGTAGCCAATCGCTACTACGAATCCCTCAAGAAACTGGCGCGTCCCGTGGATCCCACGCTGGAGCAGCACGTGACGGCTCTGCAGACGAGAGCCGTGGAGCCCCTGCGGGTACTCGAGAAGAAGCTGCTCAGGGCCGAGAAGCGGAAATTCGCCGACCAGCAGCGGCAGCTGCAGTCTCTGAAGACGTCGTTATTCCCCGGCGACGGTCTGCAGGAAAGGGTGGAGAATTTTATGCCCTGGTATGCTTTGTACGGGAAGGAGTTTATCCGCAAACTGTACGAAGAGTCACCGGCGCTGAAGCAGCAATTCGTAGTGCTCGCGTTATAGATAACCCACTTTGTCGATCTTCAGGTCCGGGGTCAGGATATAGCGCCTTGGTACGCCGGTCGGCAGGTCGACATGCGATATTTCCTCCTGATTAATATTTTCCAGAAACATCATCAGCGAACGAAGCGAGTTGCCGTGTGCGACGACGAGGATATTCTTTCCGGCGGCCAGTAGCGGCTGGATAGCGGTCTGATAATAGGGTATGACCCGGGCGGCGGTGTCGGCCAGGCTTTCGCCGCCGGGAGGCCTGACCGAATAACTCCTCCGCCAGGTGGCGACCTGTTCGTCGCCGTATTTTTTTGCGATCTCCGCCTTGTTGAGTCCCCTGGAGCCGGCCGTAGTTGCGTTCGTTGAGTGCGCGGTTGCGCATTACCGGTAGATCGGGGTATCCGGCGGAAATCAGGATAAGGTTCATCGTATCAATGGCGCGCTGCAGCTGCGAAGTGAAGCCCTGCGAGAAGGTGAGGGTTTTTAGTTTTCGGCCTGCCGCGCGTGCTTCTTCCATTCCAAGTTCTGTCAGGGGAACGTCCTCTTCACCCGTGAAACGGTTTTCGAGATTCCAGGATGACTGGCCGTGCCTTACGAGGACTAGTAGTGGCATAGTGGTCGATTTGGGAGACAAAGATAGGCTATTGAACGCGGCCGGTGAGCAGCGCTACCGGATAGTCGTCCGTTTTTAGTTGCAGTGTTTGCCCCGATTTGTACCTTTTACCGGTGAACAAATGACGCCACTCTGTGGGAGCATCCGGCGGCATCGGCAGGCTGAGCGTGGCGGGAACCGACGCCTTGCGGATAAGGGGGCCACCGTCAGCGCCCAGTCATTTTCATGACGGCGGACAAAGGCCAGATAAGGGCCGTCGGTCTGTACCGGAATATATTCTCCTTCCGCGAAAAGCCGGGGATATTCTCTCCGGAAATTAAGCACACGATAGAGCGTAAATAACTTCTCGGCGCCTTTCTCTCTGTGGGCGCGCGCATACGCAAGAACGGCCTCCGCGCCCTTCGTCTCTTCCGCGATCAGCTGATCGAGGATGCCCATGCGGATGGAATAGTCGATAGCGCGTCGGTTGTCGGGGTCGACAAAGCTGGTCTCCCAGAGCTCGGCGCCCTGATAGATATCGGGAATGCCCGGTGCTGTGAGTTTTATCAGCTGCAGGGAAAGGCTATACGTAAAGGACTGCCGGATGACGGCCGTAGCGAATGGTACGAACGCTTTCAGGAAAGAAGAGCCTTCCGTGAGAATGTCTTTGACGAACTCCTGGCACTGCTTTTCGTAGGCTTCGTCGGGACTGTCGTAGTTGGTCCTGGTCTTTGCCTCGCGCAGGGCCTTGGTCAGGTATCCGGAAAAGCGTTCGCGGAACTGGCCGGTGACCACGCCGTCTTCGGGGAAACCGCCCAGCAGCGCCTGGTAGATCAGGTATTCGTCGTTGGGAGATATGGCGGCGTGGTTGATCTCTCTCCAGCGCATAACGGCGTCTGTCCATTCCTGCGGCCGGGCGCTGAGCAGCTGGAGACGGATCCGCGCGTCCTCGCCTCTTTTGGTGTCGTGCGTGCTGGTGGCGTTTAGAGTATGTGGAAAGTGCTGCTGGCGGTGGGCCATCTTCCGGTGAAATTCTTCCGTGCTCATGCCCGCACGGGCAGGGGAATCGCCGACCTCGTTGAGCGCGATATAGGGATTGTAGACGTAGAAGGTCGTGTCTTCGATGCCTTTGGCCGCAAGGGGGCCTGTCCACTGCATCAGGCGCAACCGGAAGGGACTGGCTGTTCCGAGCCGCGCTTCGAGTTGGAGCAGCTCGCGGCTATGGTCGGGGCGCGCTTGCCGGGCGCGGGTAAGGGCCGTGCCGAATATCTTTCCGTCGGCCGGCTGGTCACCGGAGTAAGCCCGGTAGACCGGAAACGCCGCCATAAGGGCTGCAAGTGCCTCTTTTAGGCGGTCGTAGTCCTGGACGGGCGCCAGTAGCCGCAGCAGCTCGTCTAGTTCGCCGCGCATATAGGTGAGAAGAAAGGAGTATTTTTTTCGAAGACGATATCGGGGTAGTCCGGGAGGTCGACGATGTTCCGGCGGTAAAATTCCAATAGTTGCCGGCTGCCTTCCGCGTCGGTCAGCAGCTGACCGGCGAAGGACAGGAAATCATAGCCGGTAGTGCCATCCAGCCGCCATTCTTCCCTGAGCTGCTCGTCGCCGCTGAGGATCTTTTCTGCGATGGTGTAGCAGTCTTTACCGAACTGGTCGCGCAGCCGCTGGCAGTAGCCTTTCGGATCGGCCAGCCCGTCGATATGGTCGATGCGCAGTCCCTGTATCCAGCCCTGCCGGTACCAGTGCAGGATCCTTCCGTGCCAGGCGTCGAATACTTTTTCGTCCTCCATACGAAGACAGATAAGTCCGTTGATGGTGAAGAACCGGCGGTAGTTGATCCGCTTTGCCGCAAGGCTGGCAGGGGTCAGCAGGTAGTGCTGCCGCCGGAGCAGGGTTTCCATCAGCAAAGGATCGGAATTGATCAGGTCGACACGACCGGCGACCCACTCGTGCAGCCGCAGCGCAACCGGGTATTGGCGGTCGAAATACCGGATGACGTAGCGGCCGTCTGCAAGGTCGAGGCGGAGCTCGCCTCTGGAGATGCATTCAGCGATGGTGCCACCCAGAAAAGGCGCCATGAGCCTGTCGCCCATCGGGTCGACGGGGTGCGGAAATATATCGAAGAAGGAGTAGTGTTCGGCGTCGAAGCCGCGTTCGAGCACCTCCTTAATCCAGGGGTTGCTGCTGTCGTAGGCCATATGGTTGGGGACGATGTCCTGCAGCCAGGTCATGCCGTATTCTTTCAGCCTTGCAGCCAGTTGTTGCAGCTGTTCTTCCATTCCAATCTCAGGATTTAAGATCAGCGGATCGGTGACGTCGTACCCGTGGGTACTGCCTTTGAAGGCCGTAGTGATGGGCGACGCATAGATAGTACCAATGCCCAGCCGGTGGAGGTAGTCCACAATGTCTCCGAGCTGTCGCAGGGTAAAAAGATGGGTTAGCTGGACGCGATAGGTGCTGGAAGGGACTGCCATTTGATTTATTTTTTTCAAAGACTACGGCGGAGCTGGGCATGATCTTCATGGGGTGACCGGGAGCGATAAATGCCTCCGGTCCTTCGCCAGGTCCGCCCCACGCTGTATCTGCGGAGTCGAATACTTTGCCGAGATAGTGGCCGGTGATATTGTCCAGGGACACGGGCTCGCGGCCGAAATGAAGCCAGACGAACAAGCTGGTCGTTGAGGATCTTTCGTTCGAAGGGTAGGGTATTGCCTGTTGCCGGGTGTACGATCATCGTGTCGCGTGTGCGGCCCTGCAGAGCCGGTCGCGTCCGGCGCAGACCGATGAGGTGCCGGTATAGTGAGCGGAGGACCGCGCCCTGTCCTTCTTCATAGTCCCAGGTCAGCACGGCACTTTCGAACGTGGCAACGGCCATCGGGTCGGGCAGGTCAAGGCCTTCGATAAATCCACTGAATTCCGCGGCGCGCCCCCTGCGGACGGCGTCTGCCAGCTCGCTGTCGCCAAAGCTGCCGAAGAATGGAAAGGGATTCTCTTCGCCGTATTCCTCTCCCATGAATAGCAGCGGCACATAGGGGGAAAGGAGGACAGTGGCAGCCGCCAGCTTGAGCTGCTCGTAACTGAGGTTGCCGGTAAGCCTGTCGCCGATAGCGCGGTTCCCGACCTGGTCGTGATTCTGCGCGAAGACGACGAACTGGTCGTAGGAATTGCCGTCTGCCGAACCTCCGAAGGTCCGCTTGCGGTGCGGCGACCAGACGCCGTCATAGACATACGTATTCCGGAAAGCTTTTTCCAGATGGGTGATCGAGCCGAAGTCTTCATAATAGGCGTTGGTCTCGCCTGTCATCAGGGCCCGCAGGGCGTGGTGGAACTCGTCGGTCCACTGGCCGTCGAGGCCATAGCCGCCTTTGGCTGGAGGATCTATATAACGGGGATCGTTGAGGTCTGATTCGGCGATAAGTATTTTTGGGCAGTTGCACCGGCGCCCGGCGTCGTCGGCCAGGTCTTTCAACTGCTGCACGAAATGTATGGCGCTGAAGTCGCGGATGGCGTGGACGGCGTCCAGCCGCAGGGCGTCGACGTGGTAGTCCTCCAGCCACATGCGGGCGTTCTGGAGGAAATAGTTGCGGACTCCGTCGGACCAGGCGTCGTCAAAATTCAGTGCGTCTCCCCAGGGAGTCCTGTATTTGTCGGTGAAATAGGGGCCAAACTGTCCGAGATAGTTACCCTCCGGTCCCAAATGATTGTATACAACGTCGACGATGACAGCGATGTTCCGGGCGTGCGCTGCGTCGACCAGCCGCTGAAAGCCGGTGATGCCGCCATAAGAATGGTGTACGGCGAAGGGATATACGCCGTCGTATCCCCAGTTGCGTTCGCCGGCGAACTGGGCCAGCGGCATCAGCTCGATAGCATTAACGCCCAGGTCCGCCAGGTAGTCGAGCCGCATGATGACGCCTTCGAAGTCGTGGGAGGAAGTAAAGGTACCCACGTGCAGTTCGTAAACGATCATATTGCTGAGCGGAATACCTTTCCAGTCTTTGTCGCTCCAGGAGAACTGGCGGCTGGCCACCGCAGAAGGCCCGTGGACGCCGTCGGGCTGCCAGAACGAAGCGGGGTCCGGTAAGGCGTCGGCGCCGTCGAGGCGGAATTTGTACCTGTCTCCGGGACTAACAGGAAGGGATATTTGCCAGTAGCCGTTGTCCTGTCGCCGCATGGGATAGATGCGGGGGCGGTTTCAGTATCAGTAGACATCAGCTGGAGCTCCACGGTACGGCGCAGGGGAGCCCAGACGGTGAATTCGGTCAGGTCGGGGCTGTATCTGGCTCCGATGTCCTGCAGGATGAGATTTAGTGAGGTTTTCATTATTTTCCTTCTTTGTTCTTTTTCGGAAGAAGCCCCGCAGCAGGAAGTTGTGCTGTACTGCTTCGAGGTCATCGCTCAATTCTTTACTGCTGACGCGCAGGTTCTTCAGCGTGCGCTGCAGGTCGGCGGCCGCGTCTTCGTCGTTGAGCAGCACTCCGATGGGAGAGGTCTTATTGTTAAGTCCTTTGCCGGCGGTCTGCAGGGCGGTAGTGAACTGCGTCGCTTCATCGGCGGCCTGGTTCAGCTGCGCGACGGCTGTCTTAATGCGCACGAAGACCGTCGTGTCGGTGATCAGTTGATTGACGAGACCGTCGGACTGGCGGAGGCGGGCGGAAAACGCTTCGAGGTTGGAGACCATCTTCTCGCTGCCCGCGGAGGCCGTGCGGAGATTGTTGATCGACGTCCTCAGCCTGTCGGCGATGGCCGGATCGTTGATCAACTGACCCAGCGTACCCTGTCCTTCGCTGATCTTTCTGCTGACGGCTTTGAGATTGTCCGTGATGGCGAGAAGGTTGTTGTTGCTGGCCTGCAGGGTAGCGAACAGTTGCTGAGTACCCGCAGTTGCTGCTGCGTCGATGCGATCGTTTCCGGCGACTGCTGCGGCGCTGTCGCTGCCGCCTTCGATGATGACGATCTTATTGCCGACGAGGCCGTCTGTGCTGACGCGGGCTCTGGAGTCCTTGCGGATATGCGGCCGGGCCTTGTCCTCGATATTGAGAATGACCTCTACCTGTGACCTTCCGTAGAATGCGATCCGGCCGACCGTTCCGACCTTCATGCCCGACAGCCAGACATTATTTCCGGTCTGGAGTCCCCGGACGTCGTCGAAGACGACCTGGAGATGGAACATCTTCGAGAAAGTCTTGTGCTGGCCGCCAATGGTGAAGACGGTCCCCAGAAGGATCACCAGCCCAACGGCGATAAAGATGCCTACCGCCATGCGTTTTCGGGTGCTTAGTTCGCTCATTAGTCCGATATAAAATTGTACGTATAAAAATTTCTTATTCTCGGGTCGTCGCTGTCGAATACGTCTCCGAAGCCGCCCTGTCGCAGAAAACAGCCTTCGGAAAGCATGACGACGCGGTCACCGGTGGTCTTCGCACAGGTCAGATCGTGGGTGATGATGACAGCGCTGGTGTTGTACCGTTGCTGCACCTCGTTGATCAGGTCGTTGATATCTCCGCTGGTTACAGGATCGAGGCCGGCGGTGGGTTCGTCATAGAGCATGATCTCCGGCTGAAGGATCAGGGTGCGGGCGATTCCGATGCGTTTTTTCTGGCCGCCCGACAGTTCGGAGGGCATTTGTTTGATCGTTTGGGAAAGGCCGACGTCGTCCAGTACCTGCGCGATGGCCCGGTCGATCTCCTTGCGGCTGAGGTGCCGCTTGTTTCGGACCAGCGGAAATTCAAGGTTGTCGCGCACGTTCATCCCGTCGTAGAGCGCCGAGCTCTGAAAGGAAAAGCCGATCCGCGTCCTCAACTCCTGCAGTTCGCGCGGACCGAGCCGGTCGATCTCTTTTCCCAGCACATTCACGGTGCCCTGGTCGGGTCTGAGCAGGCCCGCGATGATTTTGATGAGCACGGATTTGCCGCTGCCCGAACGACCCAGCACCACAACATTCTCCCCTTCCAGACGTCGAGGTCGATCCCTTTCAATACCTGCAGGGACCCGAAGGCTTTTTTGACATTGCGCAGCGAGACGACGGCGTTACTGCGGTCGATACCGGGGTGCAGCTTGTCATATCTGGCTGTTGTGGTGCCCATATTAAAATCTGAATAAGTTTTGTACCTGAACGATGATCATCTCCTCGACAAAAATGAGGAACATGGATACGACGACGGAGGTGTTGGCCGCCCGGCCTACGCCAACCGTTCCCTGGCTGGCGTTGTAGCCGTTGAAACAACCGGCCATCCCGATGGTGAAGCCATAGACCACCGACTTGAATACCAGGGTCCATATATCGAAGAAGCTGATCTTCATGAAAGCCTGCTGGAAAAAAGAAGTGAAGCTGGTCTGTTCGTTCCGGTAGACGTTGAGATATGCGCCCATCATCGCAACAAAGCCCATATAGGAGGCCAGCACGGGCACGATACAGGTGGTGGCGAGAATACGGCTGACGACGAGGAATTTGAACGGATTGGTAGACGATACTTCCATCGCTTCGATCTGTTCGGTCACTTTCATTGATCCCAGTTCTGCGCCGATATTGGAGCCTACCTTCCCTGCGACGATCAGCGCAGTCACCAGCGGCGCCAGAGCGCGGACAATCGCGATGGCCATCAGCGACGGCAGCCAGGAAGCTGGCGCCGAATTCCGCGAGCGACGACCGCGACTGCTTGGTAAAGACCAGCCCGGTGATAAAGCCCGTCAGCGTAATGATAGACAGCGATCGTATGCCGACCTCAAAGAACTGGTTGAGAACCTCTTTGTATTCATAAGGAGGGAGGAAGGCTTCGCGGAAGAAGCGGAGCATAAACTGATAAATATCGTAGATGCGTAGAAAGAGGTCCTTCATCCTCCTAGTGGGTAAAATACTATGCCACAAGGTTTATCGGCGGGATGGGGCTGATTTTCCACAGGAACGGATAAGACGGATAGTGTATTAAAAAAAGCGGCCATTTTGAAATCTATTTTTAGATAGATGTCGTATATAGACTACAGATATTTAGAACATTCCATGGCGTTATCCGCCATTCAACTTGTTATAGTCTTCATAGGCAGTTAGGTTTGGTAATTCAGGGAGATTCTTCTCCCTGATTTTATTTGGAGAGGTCGGAAAAGGCCTGATGCCCTGGAATTCTTTCCCTTTTTCCGGTTTTCGGGAGAATTTTCCCAAAACGGGACCGGCGGGCTCTGTGAGCAGCTTATATAAGGGTGAAAACCAATATGATGACTTTTGGTATGAGGGTTGAAACCTATATTGTAAATCCGTTTTTATGAAATTTACGACCCTCAACCCCCAAAAAACCGTAGTAGCGCTGGCTTGCCTGCTTTTTACATTTTCTACCCTGAAGGCAAACCCCAATTTCAAGACCAATGAATCGAAAGCCGCTGCCCGTGCCGCGAAACGCGCCGAGATGAAGATGATCCTGGCAACAGCGGCGAGCATTTATGCAGAGATGGATCTGGAAGACTCCGGTCTTAGCAGAAAGGCTTTTGAAAGCGCCTGGACCGGCTACTATAAATTGAGGAAAAAGGGTTTCTTACGCAGATCAAATATTTTGTCTATATGCGATTTCAGCCAGTCCTCGAGCAATCAGCGGCTGTATGTCATCGACGTTCGCAACCGCCGGCTTCTGTACCGTACTTATGTAGCGCACGGCATCAATTCCGGAGAAGAGTTCGCCAACTCTTTTTCCAACAAAATGGAATCCTGTAAGAGCAGTCTTGGTTTCTATATCACGAAGAAGACCTACAGCGGCATCAACGGTATGTCGCTGCGGATAGAAGGCGTGGACAAGGGTTTCAACGACAACGCCGCCAAACGCGCGATCGTTATCCACGGCGCCAATTATGTGAGCAAGCGGATCCTGAATAAATATGGCGTGATGGGTACGACCTTTGGCTGCCCCGCCATCCCTTCCGAAATGACCTCTCAGATCATTCCGGTGGTTAAGAACGGTAGCTGTTTCTTTATCTACTACCCGTCGCAGAAGTACCTGACGAAGTCTGCCGTACTGAACAGCTAGTCCTTTTACCCCCTGATTTTACAAAAACGGTGCCGCTCCCAGGAGCGGCTTTTTTATTTTATATTTGTGACACAAGCTTTATCCCCATGTCGCTCACCATTACACCTGCCATAGCAAAGCCTGCCGCCCCGGCGAAGACTACGGGGCAGACCCTTGCCGCAGCCATTCCGGTCTATATCTATGCGGTATCCCCGGCCGCCCTGCTGACGATCGTCGGCGTTCTCTGGGATATTTCCTGGCACAAAAGCATCGGCAGGGACAAATTCCTTTCGCCGCCGCATATCCTGATCTATCTGGGGGCGATCTTTGCCGGTCTTTTCTCAGGGTTGCAGGTTTTGTGGAACTCTTTTTACCGGCCGGCTGCCTCGAAAGCGACGCTGATCCGGGTCTGGGGGATCTTCTACAGCAGTCTGGGTTCCCTTTTCTGCATCTGGGGCGCCATCGCCATGCTGACTTCGGCGCCTTTCGACGACTGGTGGCATAACGCCTATGGACTGGATGTGAAAATACTTTCCCCTCCCCATACGCTGCTGGCGATGGGGATGATCTTTTTAGTGTTTGGGGGCTGCGTGAGCATTTGCAAATACCTCAATGCCGGGGCGCGGGGCGAGGCAAGGGTAAATATGGGGGTGCTGAGGGTATTGTTCGTCATCTGCGCTGCCAGCCTGCTGACGATGGTCTATACGCTTTTTACGGACTATCTGCACGTTCGGGGCATGCGGGCGCCGGGATTTTATATCATCGCGACTGCAGTTAGTCTCCTGTTCCTGCCGGCCTTTGGCCGGGCACTGCGCTTCAAATGGGGGATGACGGCGGTGACCGGGGGTATTTTCTTCTGGTGGCCATTTCCAACTGGATACTGGAGCTTTTCCCGGCCGAGCCAAAATTAGGGCCGATCCTTACCCATATCACCCATTTTCAGCCGGCACAGTTTCCGGCGCTGGTATTTATCCCGGGTCTGGCGATGGACCTGATCATGGCTAAAAGTAAGACGGGCGAGTGGAAAAAGGCGCTCTATATGGCCCTGGCCTTTGTCGGACTGCTGGCGGCCATAGAATATCCGCTGAGCGGCTTCCTGGTAGAGTCTCCGGCAGCGAGGAACTGGTTCTTCACGGCCGACACCTGGTACTATGCGTTCTCACCTGACGCTCCACACCGGTATCATTTCATGCCCCGGGACCTGGCTACGCTGCCGCAGATGCTGTTCGGGCTGATCGTCGCCGCCGGTCTCGGCTGGCTGTGCGCCCTGCTGAGTCTGCGCTGGGGGAAATGGATGCAAACAATTCAACGCTGATTGATGAAGTCACTCATTCTCCTGCTCTTTTTACTGGCGACCGGGCCCGTGTTCGCACACGTTGGAAGCCCGGACGTAGCGCTTGAAGGCGTTGCCGGACCCTACCGGCTGCTGGTCAGCGTCAAGCCTCCGGAAGTCATTCCCGGGACGGCCCTGGTGACGGTATATCTGCAAAACGGCAATGGTGTTGCGGTATCGGCCCAACCCATTTATTTTTATTCCGGCGCCGGGGTGCGCCTTCGGCGGACTGGCTGCCCGCCGTGCCGGGGCAGCCGGGACAGTTCAGGGGTCCGGTGTGGATGATGAACGACGGCTCGTCGAGTATTCTTCTGCACGTGGAAGGGCCGGCGGGGAAGGGAGACCTGATCGTTCCGATCGTCGCCGTTTCTACCGCTCAAAAAAATTGCCGGCGGCCACGAGGTATGTGCTGGCCGGATTGGGGATCCTGCTTTTTGTCCTTCTCGTTACTATCATTGGCGCCAGTGTCGCGGACGGCCTGACGAAGAAGGGGGAAGGCCTGACGGTCCGCGGAAGAAGGGCCAAACGCATTGGCATCGGAGTAGCCGCATTGTTGTCTTCCCTGATCGTCTTTGGCGGAAATTCCTGGTGGCAGAGCTGGGCCGGCCGCTACAGGCATTTTATGTACAGGCCGATGCACGCCAGCTATCTCACCAGTAATGACAGCGGGATCAACCGCCTCACCATCAATATCGATACGGCCAGCGCTCAGCGTAAGGCGTGGCTGCCGTATATCATACCGGACCATGGTAAACTGATGCACCTCTTCGTGGTGCGGGTGCCGGATATGGACGTTCTTGCCCACCTGCACCCCGAAAGACTCGATGTCGCCAGTTTTCGGGCCGAACTGCCGCCGCTGCCAAAGGGCCGCTACCTGGCCTTTGCAGACGTGGTCAACCTCTCCGGGTTTGCCGAGACGATAAAGGATACATTCGATATCGGCGTCAGTCTGGCCGACAATCAGCGGAGCGGCGACCCGGATGACGCCTATGCCTATGCGCAGCCATTGAGTGCGGATACGGCGGCCCGCAGGAAGGCGACTGACGACCTCGTCGTCGAGCTGCGGCAAGACCGGAGATCCCCTGGGTGGTGCTGAAGGATGGGTCGAGGATCGTGGAAGAAGAGCCCGCCGAAGGCGATCTGGAATCCGGCCAGTTGTACAATCTCCGTTTTGCGGTATACGACGAAAACAAACAGCCGGCAAAGCTGGAGCCCTATATGGGCATGATGGCCCACGCCGCGATCATCAAAGACGATGGCAGCACCTATGTCCATCTTCATCCGGCGGGGACGGTCTCTCTGGCGGCCCAGGAGGGAATGGAGCGGCGGATCAAACAGCCCGAGAACGAATATCATCTCCCTGATCCCGGGTCATTCCGTGATAGTATCGACCGGCTGGTCGGTGGGTTGAGAAGGCTGCCCGCGGCACCGCGGGATTCGCTCCTGATGAAGGAAATGAACATGGCTTCGGGACCGATGACCGGTATGGCGAACATGGTCAGTTTTCCATATACCTTTCCGCAGCCCGGCATTTATCGCATCTGGGTGATGGTGAGACGCAACGGGCAGGTACTCACGGGCGCGTTCGACCGTAGGGTAAAATGAATTACCTTCGGGCATGCGACAATTCTTTTGACCTTTTTCTTTCTTGGCGGTCTTCTGGTTCGTCTTTCCGCTCAGTCGTCCTTTAAATTCGCTCATATATCCGATACGCATATTGGCGGCGCCGTGACCGCGGCGGAAGACCTGCGTAATACGGTAAGGGATATCAACGCAGACAGTTCGCTGAAATTTGTCGTCATCACCGGCGATATCACGGAGTTTGGCGCCGACACAGAGCTGAGGGAGGCGCGGGCTATCCTCGACAGCCTGAACAAGCCCTGGCATATCATTCCCGGCAACCACGACGCCAACTGGAGCGAAAGCGGAGCCAACAGTTTCCGGACGATTTTCGGTTCAGAGACTACCGGCTTTCAGTATGGAGGCTATTTATTTGCGGGTACGGCCTGCGGACCCAATATGCGGATGGGCCCAGGTCAGGTGCCCAGGGAAAATATCGTCTGGCTGGACTCGGTACTGGACCACCTGCCCAATCCCGATATTCCCATCGTCTATATGAACCACTATCCCCAGGACTCGTCGCAGAACAACTGGTACGAGGCGATGGACAGGCTGAAGCGGCATAACATCCAACTGATCCTGTGCGGACACGGACATAACAATCACCTGCTGAATTTCGAAGGCGTTCCCGGCATCATGGGGCGCTCGAACCTGCGCGGAAAAGACAGCATCGGCGGGTATAATATCGTCAGTTTTCGTCGTGACACGGTATACTATCAGCAGAAACGGCCTGGGTTGGCGTTGGGACCGGTGTGGGCAAAGGCGGCGCTCTACAATCATCATTTCTCCGGCGATACCACGCACTATTACCGGCCTTCTTTTGCCGTCAATGCCGAGTATCCGGGCGTAAAGAAGGTCTGGGAATACCAGGCGCAGAGCGATATGGGCACGGGCAATGTGCTGGACGGAAATGAGGTTATCGGGACAGATACGGACGGGTGGTTATTTGCGCTTGACAGCAGAACGGGCCGGAAGCTCTGGTCGTATCGGTCTGCCGGTAAGGTATATTCGACGCCGGCTGTGGCGGATGGACGGGTTGTATTTGCTTCCACGGATAAGAATATATACTGCGTAAAGAAGGGGCGGCTGGTCTGGAAGTTCGAAACGGGCAAGCCCGATGTGGCTGCTCCGGTCATCGAATCCGGCACCGTCTATATCGGCGGCTCCGACGGGCATTTCCGGGCGCTGGATCTTGCTACGGGGCAGCTGCGCTGGGATTTTTCCGAAGTCAGAGGTTTCGTAGTCGACCGGCCGCTGATTTATGGTTCTACCATCTATTTCGGTTGCTGGGCCAACGACTTTTATGCCCTGGACAAGCACAGCGGCCGGCTGGTATGGAAATGGAACAGCGGGGCCTCCAACAGAATGTTCTCGCCTGCGGCCTGCTGGCCCGTGGCGGCACACGGACGGGTCTTTATCGTCGCGCCGGACAATGTGATGACGGCGCTGGACGCCGGCACGGGCGCCGTTGTATGGCGTCAGCGCGCTCCCGGTCTGCGGGTGCGGGAGTCTATGGGACTTTCCGCGGACAGCTCGACGGTCTTTGTCAAGACGATGGATGGCGTCCTTATCGGTGTATCGGCAACCGACCCGGCGCTGAATGTAGGCTGGCAGTCAGAACTGAGGCTGGGTTATGAGCTAAGTCCTACGCGTCTGCTGGAAGACAAAGGGGCGCTTTATGTGCCGACGCATTCAGGCATGATATGGGTAGTCGACAGAAGTTCGGGAAAATTACTCTGGCGATATAAGGCTTCCAACTGCATGGTCAACGGTATACTGCCGACGGGAGAGGGGAGGGTAGTGATCAGCACGATGGATGGGAAGCTGACCTGCGTCGCGGTTACCGCAACGCAGGCCAGACCTTAATCTATGCATTTACGGGCTCGGCGATCTGCGTTGAGCAGCTCACCGACTTCCATGTGTCGAGGAGATCACAGAGATAGGTGCTCTTGGCAATGGCGCGGTTGTACGAGTCGCTGCCCAGGAACAGCAGGGTCGGAGGATTGGGACTTTCCGCCAGCTGTATAAAGACCTCTGCCGCCTTTGCCGGGTCGCCGGCCTGTTTGCCGTCCAGCGCCATCGCCCGGTTGTGAGAAGCCCTTACGTCCTCGTAGTCGGCTATCTTGGTCCGTGAGAATGCGATCGATTCCGCGGACAGAAAACTTGTCCTGAATGCGCCAGGCGCTACGGCCGTCACCTTTATCCCCAGCGAACTGACGTCCTGCGCGAGCACTTCCGACAGGGCGATGACCGCGGACTTGGCCGCCGAATAAACGGCCCAGCCGGTGGCGCCGGTGAAGCCGGCGATGGAGGAGATATTCAGGATATGCCCGCTGCGCTGCGCGCGCAGATAGGGCATCGCTTTTGGATGACGCGGATCGTGGCGAACACGTTGACGTCGAAATTTTCGGCGACTTCGTCGGCAGCCAGTTCTTCGATGGTTCCGCCGATGCCATAGCCTGCATTGTTGACGACGACGTCGATACGGCCAAACCGGGCGTGCGTCATCTTAAAGGAATCGGCTATCGAAGCCTCGCTGGTGAGGTCGACTTCGAGGGGAAGGAAATTTTCGTCAGGACCTACTGCTTGAGTCAAGGCCGTGCGATAGCGCGAAGCTGGCGGCCACCGGATATTCTTCCTCCAGCAGCATTTTTACCAGGGCCAGCCCCAGGCCCCTGGACGCGCCTGTTACGTACCATACTTTCTTGTTGTCCATAAATTGTGAATTAGGGTACAAAGGTAGGGGGACGGGATGTCCCGCCGACTGCGTTATTCAAACCAATAATTGCAAAAATCAAACAGGGCTGCTCCTGGTCGCGCCGGAAGACCGGAAGGCTCCGGGTGAAGTATCGGTATTCTTTCTGAAGAAATTGATGAAATGCGACGACTCTTCGAAGCCAAGCGTCCAGGCTATTTCGCTGACGTTCCAGCTGGTGTTCAGCAGCAATGTTCTCGCCTCCTGGGTGACCCTTTCCGCTATCACTTTCGAGGTCGTCTTGCCGGTGGTCTCCCGCAGTGCGCGGTTTAGGTGGTTGACGTGGACGGAGAGCTGGTTGGCGAATTCGGATGGCGACTGCAGCAGGATCTGCTGTCTCGGCGACTCGATGGGGAACTGGCGTTCCAGCAATTCCATGAACAGGGAAGATATCCGCGTGGAAGCGACCGATCCGGTGTACAGCGAGGTCGTCGCGGGTTGCATCTTCAGCGCCGAGTGGACGAGGTCGAAGGTCAGGTTGCGCAGGACGTCGTACTTATAAGCATAGTCCGACGCGATCTCCTCGCGCATCCGGCGGAAAATAGTTTCTATCGGAGCTATCTGGTCCTTTGTGAGGGAGTAGACGGACTGTCCACCGGGCTGAAAGACGGGATATTCCTTTATCACCCCGAACTGGCTGAAAAAAGACTCAGTGAAGATGCAGAAATAACCGGACTGCTTTTCTTCGGTCAACAACTCCCATTTGTAAGGGATCATCGGGTTGCTGAAGACCAGCGCATGGTCCTGAATCTCCACGACCTTGTCGGCATAGCTGAGCCGGAATTTCCCGATGTTTAGGCTGATCTTAAAAAAGTCTTTGCGGCTGTAAGGCACCGGCCCGGGATGTTTGCCCGCGAACTCGTCCATACCGAATACGTTGAAATGCCCCATGCTGTTCCTGAGATTGTCGGGCATCCAGTTGAACTTATGGCGGTAGAAATCCTCGATGGTTTCGGTTGGTTTCATGGGCCAAAGGTACGAAAATCAAATAATGATCAGGCGCTAGTCCGTCCGCAGGCTCCGGATGGGGTTCGCCAGGGCCGAGCGGATACTCTGATAGCTGACCGTCAGCAGCGCGATGCCAAGGGTCGAAACGCCGGCGGCGGCAAACATCCACCACTCCATATGGATCCTGTATACGAATCCGTCCAGCCAGCTGTTCATGAGCAGCCAGGCCGTGGGGAAGGCTACCAGCATGGCCAGGACCACGATCTTCAGGAAGTTGCCCGTGAGCAGGAAGGCAATACCGGGCACCGAAGCGCCCAGCACTTTCCGGATACCGATCTCTCTCGTACGCTGGGCTATGGCAAATGTCGCCAGCCCAAACAGACCCAGACAGGAGATAAAGATGCCCAGAAAGGCGAAATAACCGGCCAGCCGGCCGACGAGCTGCTCACTCTTATACAATTTGTTGAACTCCTCGTCCGAGAACCGGTAGGTGAACGGAAATTCGGGATTGAAGGTTTTGGCGAGCTTTTCGAGACCCGCAATCGCTTCTCTTGTCCTGCCCGCCTGAGTACGCACCAGGACGGTGCCCCAGGTCCAGTTGTCGTCCAGCCGGACGACCAGCGGGTCTATCGAACTGTGCATCGAACTAAAATGAAAGTCCTTCAGGACACCTACGATCCTGCCGGGATGATTGCCCCAGACAAGGCTTTGGCCGACGGGATCTTTTAGCCCGATCTTGTCCACGGCGGTTTCGTTGAGCAGAAAGCCCATGGAATCCGTCGGAAAATCGCGGGAAAAATCACGACCTTCTTTCAGCTGCAGGCGCAGCGTCTTTGCAAAATCATATCCCACGACCTCGTCCGCGAACGGCACGGCAAGGTTCGGGTCCTTGCCCGGCCAGCTGATGCTCCCGGTATGATGCTGGATCACGGTGGGCGAGTTGCGCATCTTCGATACCGATAATATGCCGGGCAGCGCAAGGGCCTGTTCCTTGAACAGCGGATACTTTTTGGTGAGTTCTCCCTCTATGGGCAGATAGACGAGATTCTCGCGGTCATAGCCGATATTCTTTGTCTGTATATAACCGAGCTGCCGGTAGATGACGATCATGCCCACGATCAGCAGGATGGTCAGCGCGAACTGGAAGACGACCAGGCCCTGTCTGGCGAGTACGTCCTTCCAGCTGAATTTCAATCCGCCCTTTAGTACCCTCACCGGGTCCAGGGAAGAGAGGAAGAAGGCGGGGTAGCTGCCCGCGATAAAGGACGTTGTGACGAGCAGGCCGGCCAGCGCCGCCCAGAAAATGGGCTGGCTGACGGGGATGGACAGTTGCTTTCCGGTCAGGTCGTTGAATACGGGCATCAGCAGCGAAGCGAACAGCAATGCGGCGATGAGGGAGCACAGGGTCAGCAGGAAGGCTTCGCCGATGAACTGGCCGATCAGCGAGGCGCGGGCCGCTCCGATGACCTTTCGTACGCCTATTTCTTTTGCCCGCCGGGCGGCCTGGGCCGTGGCGAGGTTCATAAAATTGATGCACGCGATCAGCAGGATCAGGATGGCGACGATGGTAAAGACCTGCACGTATTCGATGCGGCCGCCGTCGACAAAGCCGTTCTTAAAAGAAGAGTGGAGGTATTTTTCGCGGAAGGGCTGCAGGGCCAGCTCGTCGCGTGAGCCGGGGATTTGGCTCTGTACCGGTAGATAAAGTCTTTGATCTTTCCTTCTACGCCGGCCGGGTCGGCGGAAGGCCGCAACAGGATGTAAGTGGAGGGATCGGTGTTGCCCCAGTTGTTGACCCAGGCGTTTTGCCGGACGAAGTCCGTCCAGCTTCTGAGGAAGTCGAACTGGAGGGAGGAGTTGGCCGGGACGTCTTCGAACACGGCCGATACCTGAAGGTTCTCGCTGTTGTCAAAAAGTATCGACTGGCCGATCGCTGCCTGGGGACTGCCAAAGAAGCGGACGGCCATTTTATGGGAGATGGCGATCATACCGGGACGATCGAGGGCCGTTGCGGCCTTGCCCTCCAGCAGAGGGAAGCTGAACTGCCGGAAGAAATCGGCGCCGGCAAAGGAGCCGTTGTTCTTTCCGAGCCTGTCTCCGACCGAGAACGTGTTGCTGGCGCCCGGCGCCGCTGCGTTTTCCATCCCGCTGGCATATTGGATCTCCGGGATAACCCTTTTAAGCTCGTCGGCGAGCAGGCCCTGCGTAGCATAGCCGGCGCCGACCTTGCCGTCGTAGTAGTTGCGTTCATAGATCTGAAAGAGTTGATCGCCATGGGCGTGCCAGCAGTCGACGCTGCGTTCGTCCGCGACCCAGAGCAGGATCAGCAGGCTGCAGGTGAGCCCCAGCGTGAGGCCGAAGATATTGATCACGGAAAAGGCTGAGTGGCGGCGAAAGCTGCGCCAGGCCGTCCTGAAATAGTTGAGAACCATATACTGGCTTTTGTGGTTGTCCAGCCGATACCATGCCATATTTGTAATTAGCTGAGAGACAGATATTTGGCTGCTGTACCCGTCCGCCAGGTGTTCAGTTTTGTGACGGTTGTTGTGCGCGGGTGGACGGCAGGGGCGCCCCGGCTCAGGATTTCTTTGCCTTGCCCAGTCCTACCTTGTAGTCGTCGGGAGTCCCGCTGATCTTAAGGTTCATGAACCGAACGCGTTTGTCTTTGTCTCTGAATTCGATGGCGTCGACCTGGTCGGGGTCCACTTCTTCCTGCTTTTTGCCGAACAGCATCCGGAAGCCGGCTTTGGTGACCATTTTCAGCGGGATGCGCAGGTAGTATTCCATGTGCAGGTCCATCGACTGGGACCCCGAGATCTCCATGAAACCCAGTGAGGAGTTGATGTTCATGCTTGGAATGGACAGGGCGCCGTTCTTGAAGGTGAGCGTATTGCGAAGCGTGTCGAAGCGGATCTTCATCAGGTTCTTATCCCCGAAATAGGAGGACATTGCCTTCATCGGGGCGAAGTTGATCAGTTCTCCGTCGCGGATGTCCACGTCCAGCTGCGCTTCCGACTGGTCGATCTGCGGGGTCAGGTCGGGGTGGATGCGTACATTACTTCTGATCTGGCCGTTGAGCCTTCCTTTGATATTCTTGTTGATCACGTAGTCCTGTCCGAAATAGTCGAGTTTGAGCAGCATCTTTTCGATATTGACGTCTTCCACGCGGAGGCGGCTGCGGAGATAGATCTTGTTGGGGTCGGCGCCGTTGAAATGGGCCCGGGCCATGACCCTGCCTTCGGCAATGCCCATGGTGAGCGTGTCGAGGTACAGTTGCTGGTTGGCCTGCATGCGAACGACGGTATGCAGGTTCTTCACCCATAAATGGGGGTATTTTATCCTGGCGACGTCGACGGTTGCGTTGAAATCGATGAAGGGGATCTGGAAGATATTGAACGCGTCTTTATGCGTCCCGTTGGTGGTGGCGGTGTCGGCTGCGGGGCCCGTGGTTACGGAGACCGTGGTTGCTGAAGGGGCAGCGGGACCTGACGAAGTGCTGACGGCTATTGCCTGCTGATCGGGTGTCTGCTCTGCCGTTGCCGAGTCGCGTCTGCGACCTTTCCCTGGGCCGGCGCGAGGCGGTAGTTGCCGAGCTGCTCGGCGTCGATGAAACGGGACGCGAACCGGAGGTAGTTCTCTTTCTTGCGGCGGACGGTGTCTTTACCGGTATAGAGGCGCATCGAGATGTCGAAGTCGCTGTTGCCGACCTTTCCGCGGAGGGTGTCGACCTTTATGAAATTGTCGGCTCCGAATTTCACGTTGCCGCTGACGCTGTCCAGGCGGAAGGCGTGTTTCTTCAGCTCGCCGGAGATATTGGCTATTTTGACGTTGGCGAACCTGAAAACCGAGTCATAGCGAAGTTCCCATTTGCTGCGCAGCCAGATATTGGACCCCACTTCCCTACGGTAGCCCCGCGGCACGAATTCGCGGCTTTTGCGGCCCAGCAGGTCGTTCATGGCCAGGTGCTGCGACTTAAAGTCGAACGCCAGCATGGTCTTGCCCTTTTTGACTTTTTCGAACCAGAGCGCATAGTTGTTGATCCGTCCGCTGAAACGAATATCCGTACTGTCGATGTTGCCCGCGAAATTCCGGAGCAGCACCGAAGTATCGCCGATGGTCAGTTCGGCGCCGAAGTCGTGAAAGGCGTGCGGGTAGTTTTTAAATGACGCGTAAAGGTTTTGAAGTTTGAATATCCCTTTGGGAAGCGGGCTGGGATGCTGGAGTTCCTTTACGGAGGTCTCCAGCGAGAGGCCGATATTAAAGCCGTAGATCTCTTCCTTCGCCTTTGCGCTGCGGGCGCTGTCGAAGGCCAGCAGCTCTTTCAGAACCATCCTGTTGCTGTGGGCGTTCAGCAGCACCTGTACGGGCTTTTCCTGGTGGTGGAATAGGGCGGGGAGGTCGCTGATCGAACCGTCGAGGCGCAGGTCCGAATTGCCCAGGCGGAAGGCCATGGAATCGAGCTTTACAAAGCCGTCCTTCATCGCGGCGTGCAGGTCGAGGTTTTCTATGATATGGGGATAGTTCGGTATGCGGAAGGTAAGGTGCTTTACCGTGAGCTCGCTCTGAATACCCTGGGTGAGTTTGCCCATCGACTGCTCGGGCAGGCTGAGGTCCACCAGCTCTTTAAAGTCCATTTTCAGATTGATATACCCCGTAATGCGCTGGAGGTCCTTTATGCCGAGAAAAGCGCCGATAAAGCCGAGCTCGAGTTCGGAGTTGATCTGCATGAGGACTTTGGGATCGGTAAAATCGCGCATGACGAAATTGCCGTTGAAGACGCCCTTGTCGGGACGGGCATGCATGTCCGTTAGCCGAAGCTCGGAAGTTTTGAGGCTGTGCTCCGGCCCGTTGGTATAGAAGCCTTTGAAGGAAAGGGAATCGAGTTTTCTGTTTGCTTCCGTGTTGTGCAGCCAGGCTTTGGAGCAGGCGAAGGAGAGTTCTATACCCGGCATCTGGCCGGACTTCAGCTTACCTTTTATTTTGGCGTCGAAATTGAGGGCGCCGTCGTATTTGAAGTGTTTCAGTTCTTTGGCGACCGCCGGCGGGGCAAAGGAGAACAGCTGCCGGAAGTCCGGCTTGTCGCCGGCTATCTTCAGGTCGACCGTATTGTCGTGCAGGAGGTCGGCCGTACCGGTGATATTGAAGACGGCGTCTTCCAATTTGAGCTTTCCTTCGGAGATATTCAGGAATTTGGCGGGCATGTCATAGGACAGCCGGATATCCGTCTCCAGGTGTTTGTGGCGGAAGAGGGTGGTATCGCCGGGGTGGGTTAAGTCAACGAGCATCGCCCCTTTCAGGTCGGCCACGACCTTCGAGCTGCTGTCCAGCTGGAATGCGGCCTGTATCCGGTCGATATGCGTGCTGACGTGCTGTCCGGACTTCCTGTCCAGCCAGGTGATGTCCATATTCTTCAGCACGAATTTTTTGATGTCCAGGTCCATTGCCCTGCTGCTGGTATCGGTGGTAGCGACGGTATCGGTTGCTATGCGGGCTGCTTCGACTATATTCAGGCGGCCTGCGGTGTCCTGAATCAGCCGCAGACTGCCATTTTTCAGGACGATGGCCTTTACCCGGTATTTCTGCTTCAGGATATCCGGCAGGCTAAAGCCCACAAACATGCGTTCGGCCTCATAGATGGGTTTGTCGCCATCCTGCTTGCCGGGGTAGAATTTGACGTTCTGCAGTCCTATGGAGATATAGGGCCAGTTCTGAAAGATCGTGATACTGCTGCCGCCGACAGTCAGTTCGCCAGGCAGTTCTTTGTTCAGCCGGTCGACCGCAATGCCGACGAGGCGTTGCTGCTGGCTGTAGAGTACGGCTACGGCGATCCCGATTAGCAGAATGAGGCTCAGGATTGGGATGAGGATGAGGCGGAGGATCCTTCTGCGTATTTTTGGCGTCATAGTCAGTAAAATTAAACGAATTTCATAGAGGGATATTGCTCGTTGGCCGTTACGGGCTTTTTCTCTACCTTAGGGTATACACATGGGGGGATTCCATCTAAATTAATCCCAACATGAACAAGATATTCCTTTGTATTGCCGCCCGCCAGCTGTACAAGCGGAAGGGCTATTCCCTCCTGAATATTCTGGGCCTCACCGCCGGTATCGTCTGCTGTCTGCTGATCTTCGAATACGTGTCCTATGAGCGCAGTTACGACGAATTTCACCAAAAGGCCGACCGCATTTTCCGGGTACAGGATGAAGAATACCAGAATGGCAAGCTGGTCGTTCCCTGTGCCGCCGCTATGCCAGGAGTAGCGCCGAATATGCGGCGGGATTTCCCCGAAGTGGAGACGGCATTCCGCCTCTACAAACTCAATTTTCTGCTGGCCAATGACGTGCGGAACATAAAGTTCATGGAGCCGACCGTCTACTATGCGGATAATGCCATATTCGACGTCCTTACCCTGCCGCTCGTGGCGGGGGACGCCCGGACGGCGCTGGCCGGCCCCGATAAGATCGTGCTGTCCGAGACGGCCGCAAGGAAATATTTCGGACAGGAGGCGGCTCTGGGAAAAGTGCTGACGATTCATGCGTCGGGTAAGACCAGACCGCTGCAGGTGACGGGCGTTTTTCGGGACTATCCGGACAATTCCCATCTAAAGCTGAGCATCCTCGTGTCCTATCCGACCTTCAGCCAGATCATCGGCACCTATGGAAAGACCGACAATGTCCTGGAGACGAGCTTTGGCTGGACGGATTTCTACACCTATATCCTGCTGAAGAAAGGGGTGGACTACCGCCAGCTGGCGGCGAAGCTGCCGGCCTTTATCGACAAATACCATAACAATATACCGGAGAATAAGAATGCCGGGGACCGCTATGCCCTCAGCCTGATGCCCCTGAAGAACATTCACCTGTATTCCCGGTACACCGAAGAGGCCGAGGCCAACGGGGACGGGCAGTCCGTATCCTTTCTTTTTCTGATCGCCTTTTTTATCATCGGCATCGCATGGGTCAACTACATCAACCTGGCTACGGCCCGCTCGCTGGAGAGGGCACGCGAGGTGGGCGTACGGAAGGTCCTCGGCGCCCTGCGCGGACAGCTGATACGGCAGTTCATGCTGGAGAGCCTGCTGCTCAACCTCGCGGCGCTGGCGATCGCTTTGTGCGTCGTTCTGGTGGTGAATCCCCTGTTCGGACACCTGACGGGGCAGCGCCTGGGCGCATTCTGCGCCCTGCCGTTTGCTTACTGGAAGATATTTGCCGGGTTATTTCTGGCGGGGACCTTCCTGTCCGGCATTTATCCGGCATTTGTTCTTTCCCGTTACCAACCCGTGGCGGTCCTGAAAGGCCTGTTCCGGAACGCATCGGGCGGGCGGTGGCTGCGGAAAGGACTGATCGTCGGACAGTTCGCCGCGTCGATCGTGCTGATTGCGGGGACGATCGTCGTCTACCGGCAGGTGTACTATATGCACAGCCAGACGCTCGGCGTCGACATCGACCAGACCCTGGTGTTGCAGGGGGCGGAGAGCGGGATTACCGACTCGGCCTATGACCGGGCGTTCCCTGCATTCAGGGGAGAGCTTCTGAAAGTGAGGGGTGTGGAGAGCATGACCAGCTCGTCCGACGTGATGGGAAAGGAGATACTCTGGTCGACCAACTGGCGCAAGATGGACGAGGCCGGCGACCGGGTGTATAATCTTTTTCACCTTGGGACGGGCGACGACTTCGTCCGAAGCTATGGCCTGCGGGTGCTTGCCGGGCGCGATTTCTCGCGTGATTTCGACGACCGGCGATCGGTGTTGCTGAATGCCACGGCCGTCAAAGAACTCGGCTATACTTCGCCGGAGGCCGCTGTCGGCAGGCTGCTGCACGGTGGGCAGGGTCATATGGACTCCATGCGGGTTGTCGGCGTCGTGGCCGACTATCACAACGAAGGCCTGCAAAAGGCGATACAGCCGCTGGTATTCTTTTCACACCGCAATGATCACGGCTGGTATTCAATAAAAATAAAAGCCGCGGACCCCGCGTCGACGATCGCGGCTATACGGACCGTCTGGAGCCGCTATTTCCCCGGCGATCCTTATAGTTATTTTTTCCTCGACGAATTCTTCGACCGCCAGTATGCCGACAACCAGCGCTTTGGGAGCGTTTTCGCCCTGTTCGCCGCGCTGGCCGTCGCCATTGCCTGTTTTGGCCTCCTCGGACTTTCTGCCTACAACGTACTGCAGCGTACGAAGGAGATCGGTATCCGGAAAGTGCTGGGCGCGAGTGTGCAGAGTCTGTTGTTCATTCTGTCGAAAGATTTTTTGACGCTGGTTGGCGTCGCCTTTCTGATCGCCGTCCCGGTGACCTGGATGGTCATGGACAGCTGGCTGCAGGGTTTTGCCTACAGGGTTGGCATCAGCTGGTGGGTCTTCGGCGGCGCCGGTCTGCTGGCGATGGGTATCGCTTTCCTGACGGTGGGCGGTCAGGCGCTGAAAGCGGCTTTACAGAATCCCGTGAAAAGTCTGCGGACGGAGTGAGCCTGGCGGCGGGAGCTATCGTATAAAGACCTTGCCGCTGCCGGACAGCTGTTTTGCTCCGGTGCTCAGGCTGAGCCAGTAAATGCCCGCCGGAAGTGTATTTCCGGGCAAGCCGAATTTTGCCCTTCCGTTGAAGGAGTTTGTCGTGGTCTTCCGGCAGCCGCCGGAAGCGTTGTAGAACGATATCGTATAATACCCGTCCGTCAGACCTTCGAGGGTGATAGTCTGTCCTTTCTCCACTACCGTTGGAAAGACCTTCCAGGAGAGGTTTCCTGCCGTGCTGTTCTGATGAAGCGTCAGTATCCGGCTGTAGGACGACTGACCGGAACCCGTCACGACCAGCCTGTAATAGCTGGTCCCGGCAGGCATTGTCATGTCTGTAAAATGATCATCGGTCGCCGGGCTATAAATGGTTTGATAACTCACGCCGTCGGGTGAACGCTGAAGGGAAACCGTGGCGCTCGTCCTGTCGCTGGTCTGCCACTTGCAGGGATGCCTGTCCGTCCTGTACTTGGCCGGTAAAGGCAATGATGTTCACGGGCAGTACGACATATCCTCCGGTAGCGAATACCGAGTTGACGGCCACCAGATCGAGCCCTCCGCCCGCGGCCTCGGTGGTTGTGGTTGGGTAGACCGAGCTATTGCCGAGGTTGAGCAGCTGTGCTGTCGTGGGGCTGGCGGTGCCGTCCGGCCCGAGCAGAGCATATCCATAAAGCGGCTGGCCCGCGGAGATGCCGAGGTCGGCGAAGGTATAGAAGACTCCGCCTATCTCCTGGTTGACATTGGATGAGGCCCGCAGGCGCAAATCCGCGACGTCTTTTCGGAGGACGTAGCAGGCGAACTGTTTGTTGCCCTGCGCCGTCGAAGGATGCCCCCAGCTGCCGTTGTTGCTGCCGTTGCCGCCCGTGCAGGTTTTTACAGCGCCGAACCCATCGGGATCGCCGTTGGCGTCGAGGCTCGTGATGGCTACGATCCGGAAGGGGTCGTGCTGGTTGTTGGCGCCCCTGTCGAATATCGCGAAACCCGCCTGGGGTGGGGAGGAGGTGCTGAGGCCGCCGGAAAAAATGACGTCTACCCGTTCGATATTGTTGTTATTGCCGTCGCCGTTGGAGGCATTGGTAAACAAATTATCCGTCCCCTGGTTGATCGCGCCGCCAGCGAGCAGGAGTTCCATGGAGTCTACGTAGGACGGTTTGAAGGCCAGCGGAATTCCGAGCGGACAGGCGATCGCCGACAGGGCCGTCGTTTCCATATAGACGATGTTCCGGCTACCGGTGACGGCGGCGTTGTCGACGCGGCGCAGGCGGACTTTGCGGCGCCGGTCGGGGCCGCAAGCCATGCGCTTCCGGCGGCGTTAAAGTTGTTGAGCACGTACTGGTTGGAACTGCCGTTGCTGAAAGTATAGGTATAGCTGGTGCTGTTGCAGCCGCCGAATGCGCCCGTTCCTGTCGGCGTGGCTGAATAGCTGCCGATCGTGGAAGTCTGCGTCTGCCAGGGAGGCCGAGATCGCCGTCACGGGAGACTGCCCGCGCGCTGTCAGCGCGAAGAGGAGCAGCATTGAGGCTGTCACAAGGGGGCAGGGACGGCTTTTCATCGGTGGCGGGATTTGTGCGAAAAGGTACACCCGCCGGATTCCGCTGCCAAAAACGGTTTCTGCCTTTAAATAAATGAGATGCTATTTCCTAAGTGTTCTGTTTATTTTCGTGGTTTGGGCATCAAAAATAAAGCCGGCCACAGCGGGCCGGCTCTTTATCAGAAAAGCACCTTTTGGGAGAAGACTATTTTGTCATTGATGAACAGCGCTACTACCCGCACCTCGCGATTGGCGGACGGGGGCAGTGCGACCGTATTGCTGCCGCCTGCCAAATACACATCCCGTCGTTGCAGCGTCTGACCTGCAACGTTACAGACGACCAGTGTAGCCCTGCAGGCCGAGCCCGTGGTGGCAACCAGCTGCATATTTCCCGCGAAATTGCCCGTGAGGTACACGTTCCGGATACCGTTGGGGTCGGCGGCAACCTTTACAACTGCCGAATAGTAGGCTGCTCCGTTGGCGGAGATGGCCTTGATACGGTAGAAATTATCTCCTGCCAGCGGATGGCTGTCCGTATAAGCAGTACTGCTGCCGGCTATCGTCCCGAGTGGCTGGAAGTTCTGGCCGGCGTCCATTCTTTCGATAGTATAGGACTGGACGGGCATGCCGTTGAGGTTTTCCCAATTCAGGCTAACGGAGGGTGCCCTATAGAGTCCGCTGGCCACCAGCCCGTCTGCCAGCAGCACCTCGGAACATGCTTGCTACCACTGTGGTAGACGCGGTTGCCGTACAGCCATTTCGTTTTTCTGTCACCAGTATATTATAGGTACCCCAGACGGTGTCCACGAGGGGACTCAGTTCCGTTGAAGTAAAGCCGCCCGGTCCGGTCCAGTTGAAGGTCAGACCGGTGGATCCGCCGAACGGGGTGGGGTAGTTGCTGCCCGTGACGTCGCCGCCGTAGAGTTGTATCTTAGAGCCGGTGAAGCCCGTAAATGCCAGTGCTTTGGGTGGGAAGGTATCGATCGGGATGACGATAGTATCGGTCCTGGTAGCGGGACAGCCTTGAGCAGGAGACGCGGAGACGACGTATGTACCTGGTTTATCGACGCTCAACTGCGAGCTGTCGCTGTTGGCGCCGGAGATATCTCCGCTGACCGCTTTCCAGGTGAAATAGCCGATGGTGGTATTATTGGTAAGGGTGATGGATGCAGGGTTATGATTACAGCGAATCGTGTCGTTCTGCAGGGAATAGTCCATCACCGGCGGTCGGGTGAATGTCAGCGGCACCATGAAGTCCTGCAGGTTGGAAGTGAATGACGTGGACGACCGGGATTTAAAGAATATATTGCTGAAGAGCTGGTCGCAGGGGCTCAGTGCGGAGTACAGAGCGGGGTCCACGCCGATGCGGGTCAGGTTCATCCCGATCTCGATGAATTGCTGCGTCTCGTAGTTGGGGTCCCAACTGGTTCCCAGCGAAGAATTGGCGGTTCCCGAGGGCGTTGAATAGGTGGAGTCCTGTGTGGCAGACGCGGAGTAGTTGGAGATCCCGACTCCCCAGGCCGTAGAGCCCGTTTTTGAAACGATGGACGCGTATCCGTAGACGGGGCTTGCGGTTGCGCCGTCAAAGGAACCGGTAAAATTGAAATATGTGGGAATGACCGTACTCAGTGTAGTCTGGTTCACCCAGATGCGGACGTCTACTACCGGCGCCGAACCGGGCGAAAAGCTTACGGCAAAGATCATATCGCCGGTCTGGGTGAGATTGCCGGCGGCATCAAAGATCCATTGTGTGTGTCCCGCCTCCGTCCCTGCGGTGGTGAAGGTGCCGGTGCCGGCGTTGTAGGCAAAAGACTTTTTATATAGCTCCACGTCGTAGTAGCTGCTGCCGTTGACGCCGAAAGTAGATACGCCCGTAAAGAACCACAGCGAGTCATGCACGTTGACGCCGGCCCTACGAAGATGGGCGTATACGTCCGCCAGGTCGTTCTTGTTCGGGATATTGGTGTTGCCGCCTTTCCATTTAATGGGATTGTCGCCGTTCTTGGCCGCGATGGTATAAGTAGTGGCGTCCTTAAGGGTTGACGCGGCAATAAGGTCCCTTCCGTAAACTGCGTCGATCCATAGCGAACCGCCGACCTTGGCGTAGAGTGGCGCCGCCATCCGTTGATTGAAGGTGATATTGTTGCCGGCCGACAACAGGCTCCGCCAGGTAGCGGCCTTGGAGGTGTCGATGACGTTATTCCCGGCTCCCGACGGAGCGAACCAGTCGTCTGACGAGATGGCGCCCGTGACAGGACCGTATTTCACCCAGTTGGTGCGGGTGTCCGCATCGACTCCGAAATTGGCGAATATACCGCCATTGCTCAATTGCGAATAACCTGGCAGAGAATACAGGCTCGCGAGAATTACCAGCAGGGGTAGAGCTCTTTTCATGGTATCGGATTTGATTCAACGATCCGTTCAACGGATCGTACGGATATTCTCTAATGACCAATCCGGGCGAAGAAATTGACTTCTCACGCCCGAATCAGCCATGTTTTCACGGGTTGTTCTATTTCTTCTCCAAATTCACTTTTCCTGCATCGGTCACTACTCCCGTGGCAACTGTCACAGAGTAGGCCGTGTCCTTATAGGTGGTGTCCTGCGCATGGAACGTAAGGTTCCAGGACCCAGCGTTGACGCCACCGAAGAAGTAATAACCGGTTGCTGAATCGGGCAAAGCCAGCAGGCTGTCCGTACCCTGTACGGCCCATACCTGGGGCTTCGCTACACCGGGGAGCGCCCATCCTTTTATGCTGCCGCCGATGGCCTCCGCATATGTTCTGATCACGGGTTTAAGGATATATTTTCCGTTGCCGGTCGTCACGATGGAACGGCCCGCGTCAAAGTCTATCCAGAGACGGTAGACGATATCTCCGGTGAGTGTAGCGTGTATATTAAATTTCAATCCGGACTGTTGTGCGGAAGGCGTTTTCATGGCGTAGGACTGCCCGTCGACCACGACAGAGTTGTTGCTGCCGAGGATCAGGCGCATCTGGGACAGTTTGCCGGCCGGGAGATCTGCAGCGGCCAGTACCGTGTCGATGCCGTTTCTGAAGTCGAGCAGGTTATAGACACCGGGACGAAGCAGCGGAACTGTCTGCCAGCCGGAGCCGGTTCCCGTATCAGCCGATACATTGACCTCAACTTTTTGAACGTCGATGTAAACTGCATCATATGGGGAAGGATCATCCGTCAGGCGTACTTCGAGGTGGCCCGTGCCACTGTTGCTGCTGCTGGATTTATTACAGGAAATGAACAGAGAGACCCCTGCGGCCAGGGAGAGAATAAACAAAGAGAGTCGATTCGAGCTTGGTTTTTTCATTGAGTATGAAATTTATCCGGCACATACCGGCCTTCCCCTTAAAGACAGGAAAAAGTCCCCCTGGTCCCAGTGGAGGCGCGGTTTTTTCTTTGTTACCAGCATTAGAATTTAAGGCTATACGTAATGCTTGGAATAACAGGGATGAGAGTTAGCTCTTTGGCGACCAGCTTTCCTGGTGGCTGGGTCGATCGTCCTGTATACGAAGGAGTTGTTGGAGCGGGCGTATACATTATAAACTGAAAGGATCCATTCCGTTTCAATGGTCCTTCGTCCGACGGTTCTGCTTTTTGTATAGCGTACATTGATGTCCAGCCGGTCATAAGGGCTCAGGCGATAGTTATTGGCTACGACGTCCCAGGACCCAATGGTACGATTACGTCCGTAGGCATTGCCATTGTTGCTTCCCGGACCATTACCATTCCCATTACCGTTGCCATTGTTTCCATTTCCATTCCCATTCCCATTCCCGTTACCATTGCCATTACCATTCCCATTACCGTTGCCGTTGTTCTGTCCTACCGCCCTGCCGGGGTTGTCGTACAGTGGATTTCGTCCCGGCCCCGGATTGAGTATGTAGGAAGAGTCCGGGCTCAGCGAGAAGGCGCGGCCGCTCGCCACGAGGAAATTTGCGGCGATCTTCCAGTGAGCCGAGATATTGTACGCCAGGGAGATATCCAGCATTTGTCTTCTGTCGTAGGCGAAAGGGAAGGTCTGGCCCTGGTTGAGTGAATCGAACCGCTGGTACGCATAAGCCAGCGTATAGGCGAGCCACCCTGTCCAGCGGCCCCTGTTCTTCCGGACGAAGAGCTCTGCCCCATAGCTCCATCCCTTTCCAAAAATTAACCGCTGTTCGATCGTATTGTCGATCGCTGTCGAGTCCCTGCCTCCGAACAGCAGCTAGTTTGCCGCTCTGTTTGTAGTAAACTTCGAGGCTGGTTTGAAAGACGTTCTGTGAAAAGTTTTTGAATAGCCCTCCGGTAATTTCTTTGGATGTCTGGGGCCGGACAACATTGCTGCTGCCGATCCAGATCTCCGCCGGAAAAGAAGAGTTATAACTTTGTACCAGATGGATATACTGGTGCATGCTGCTAAAGGAGACCTTTATGCTCGTGGAAGGGTCGATCATATACAGCAGGGATAGCTGGGCTCGAGCGAAAAATAGCGGGCGTCCGTCTTATAAAAATATGGCGCCCTCAATCCCAGATAGGCTTGCCAGTGCCTCCCAAGTTGAATATCGTCGCTGACGTATGCGGCTATGCGATTTGCAGTTTTTGGGGGTATGCCCGAAGGCACGATGGTCTGTGACGTTGAATCCGGCGGAGGGACCTGACCCGATAGCGACGCGGGATAGAGTGTCTGGTGAAGATAGTCGGCTCCGGCGCTCAGTTTGTGGGAGGCGGAGGGATACCAGTCGAACGCCGTTTTTGCGTTGACGTCGCGGATACCGGAATAGAGCTGCGCGAAGAATCCGTACTGCGTGGCTGACAGGAACTGGTGGTACTGGTTGTATTCTACCGAAGTGTTGGAGAAAAGCTTTCCCGAATACTGATGATTCCACCGAAGTGTAGCGCCGGTGTTGCCGTAGTGCATGGAATAGTCGATGCCGTCGAGTTTTGCGCTGTCGCTGGTATAGCTGTTGTTGTCCCTGCCGCTGTAGAAGCTTAGGAGGAGACGGTCTTTGGGCGACAACCGGAAGTTCAGTTTCCGCATTGACGTCATAGAAATAATATTTGCTGAAATAGTTGCTGTCCAGAAGAGGCTTTAGGACGATATCTGTCGTGCTCCGCCGGGCGGATATGAGATAGGATGATTTTTCCTTCTGCAGCGGGCCGTATAGCGTGATGCCGGATGAGACGGTTCCAGCCTGGACGCTGCCGCCGGTCTGAAGATTGCTTCCGTCCTTCATGGCTACGTCGAGCACCGAGCTGATATGGTCGCCGTAAGACGCCGGAAAGCCTCCCTTCATCAGGGTGGCGTATTTGATGGTCGGTGGGTTGAAGATGCCCACCAGCCCGAATGTATGGCTCGGGTTGTATAGCGTCGCGTCGTCAAGCAGTATCAGGTTCTGTCCGGCGTTGCCGCCGCGTACAAAATAGCCAGGCGAACCGTCGATGCCCGCCTGAACGCCCGGCAGCATTTCCACCGAGTTGATCAGGTCGCCGCTGCCTCCGGCGGAAGGCGCCGCGGCGATCATGTCTGACGACAGGTCGACGCGCGCGGTCTGGTTCTTCTTCACGTTGTCTTCCCGCTTGTCTTTGAAGACGAGCGTCTTGCTGATCTCTTCCTGATCGTCGTTGTGTTCCATCTGAAAGGACAACGAATGATCGTCCGAGGCGTCGATCCGCCGGGACATGCTTTTATAGCCTACATAGGAGATCTCCAGTTCAAGTGTATCGGCGGGCTGGGCGGTGATGGAGTAGAAACCATAGCTGTTGGACAGGACTCCCGTGCCTGCGGAGGGAAGATAGATGCTTGCGCCGATAAGCAATTCGCCGGTCCGGGCGTCTTTGACATAGCCGCTGAGGGTGATTTTAGCAAGCGGCAGCGGACCCTGAAGGACGATCTGGTCGCCGATCATCTGCCAGGTAATAGTGGTTCCGTCAAAAATGACGTGCAGGAAATCCGGCAATGTCATCCTGGATACCTTTACCGAAATATTCTTTTGTCCCGAAGCGAGCTCGGTGCTGTATGCAAATTTGTAGTGGATGCGGGATTCGATGATCGACAGCGCTTCCTGGAAGGGCCTGTCCTTAAGGGACACTGTAACAAGGGAGTCGCTCTTTTCCTGTGCATATGAAGGCCGCGCCAGCATGGTGAGGAGAGCCAGCAAGGCAATGGCAGGGTAGTACCAGTGTTTAGAATGGGCAGCTGTCCGGTAGTTTTCCATGAGACGTTGACATTCGACGATGCGGCGTAAACGTCTGTAAGATAGAGCTTATTATAGATGAAAGGCTTATTTAATTTTATAGTCCTTTTTCTTCAGAATGTAGCCAGTTTCGTCGGCCGAATAGTCCAGGTGGAGCGACGCGCAGACGGTCCTGATGGCGTCTTCGAGTGACTCTCCGTCAAGGTGGACCGTCAGCCTTTTTTGAGCGAGGGTAGTGTCGCCGAGCCGGATGTTTTTGCCGTATTGTTTCTGGAGAGCTGTTATTATGTCCGCCAGGGGCGAATTGTCGAATCGCAGCAGGCCTGCGCTGTCCGTCGTCGTGATCTCGCCGCGGTGCGCGGTTGCCGTGTACAGGCAAAGTGAACCACCGGCACCGAGTTCTCGGGTCTCGCCCGTCTCCTTTTTCGTGAAGGCTACCTTGCCGCTGGAAACTACCAGTCTTATACTATCTGTCGTCTTTGCGATGGTGAAGCTGGTTCCGATATCTTTTACGCTGGCCGCATCCATATCGACCACGAACGGTCGCTGTTGCTGGTGCGCGACGGCGAACGAGGCCTCTCCGCCGAGGAGGACGATCGTCCGGGCGTTCCTGTTATAGTCGTCCGCGAGGCGGATGCTGGTGTGCTGCTGCAGGGTGATGGTCGAGCCGTCAGGAAGGGCGACGGTTTTCTGTTCGCCCGTAGCGGTCTCGTACCGGACGCCGTCTCCTTTTCTGTTATAGAATATCGCGGCGCCTCCGGCTAGCAGCAGCAGTGCTGCGGCCACGGCCCATCGTCTTGTATTTGTAATGGGCGACCGCTGTCTGAAGTCCGTCCGGATGACGGGCGCCTCTCCCAGCCGGCCGCGCAGGGCTTCCAGGCACTGGCTTTCGTCGGCGTTCCGATAGATGGAATAGTCGGCTATCCCTTCCTGCCAGACATGAATCAGCCGTTGGTACTTTTCACGATTGACAGGAGAAGCCGCCAGCCATTCATCGAATTTCAGGCTTTCTTCAGCGGAAAGTTCGCCCTGAAGCGCCGGCACGATCAGTTGCCAGGGGAGATCATCATATGTATAGGAAGACTGAGAATCCATAATTTCAAGTATAAGACAAAAAAAGATTGCCTGGACCTAGTGGTGTCCAAAAAATATTTTGCCATCGCCAGCAGCATCGGGAGGGTATTCCATTCGTCCAGGACCCGGTTGAGCTGCTGCAATGCGTGTGTAATGTGATTTTTAACGGTCTTGATGGAAATGCCCAGACGGTCGGCTATCTCCTGCTGTTTCAACTCTTCAAAACGACTCATCCGGAATACTTTCCGGCACTGCTCCAGGAGGTCGTCGATCGCCTTGTAGAGCCGGATTTTCAGCTCGTTATCTTCCATCTCCTTCCACTCGGCCGTCTCTTCCGGCCGGTGCTTCAGTTCCTGAAAATGCTGCCGGTCCCGCTTGTTCTTATCCAGTTCGTTAAGACATCTGTTGACGACTGCCCGGTAGAGATAGGATTTCAGGGAAGACTGGATGTCGATCTTTTCCGCGTCCTGCCAGAGTCTGACGAACACGTCGTTGACGACTTCCTGCGCCAGGGGGCGTCTCCGAGGTATTTGCAGGCCGCCAGCAGAAAGAACTTGTAGTGATCCTTGTAAAAAGTTCAAAAGCCTCCCCGTCTTTTCGTTGTATAGATCTCCAGATTTTGTCTTCTTCAGGACTCATGTGGTTAAAAAGGTATTTACGGGGACAATATTAGAGATAATTTTTAAAAATCCGATCTGTCCAAAAAAGCCCGCCAGAAAGTCCATTTTACTACCCTCCGGATACTGCTATCGACAGTAACTTGCTCTGAAATTATAGCAATGGAAATGCAAATAGCAGACAAAGTAATTCTTGTAAGCGGCGCCAATCGTGGTATTGGACACGCACTGGTCGAGGAGGCGCTGAAGAGAGGCGCAAAGAAGATATACGCGGGAACGCGCGGGCCGCTGACCCATTCCGACCCCGTGTCGTGCCGCTGATGCTGGACGTGACTGACGCGGAACAAATAGAGAAAGCCGTTGGGGTGGTCGGCTCCCTCGACATCCTGATCAACAACGCGGGGATCGCATTATACGACGACCTGAGTGACCGGACGATGATCGAGAGGCATCTTGCCGTCAACTTCTTTGGTATCTACGGAATGACCAACGCCTTTCTTCCCGCGCTGACCCATTCCCGTGGCGCGATCGTCAACGTGCTGTCGATCGTGGCGCTGGCGTCGTTACCGCCTATCGCGTCGTACTCGGTCTCTAAGGCGGCCGCCTTTTCGCTGACGCAGTCCTTTCGCGCGTTTCTGGCCGGTCGCGGCGTGAGCGTACACGCTGTCCTTACCGGGCCTACCGACACCGATATGACCAGGGGTCTCGAAATACCAAAGGCTTCGCCCAGGAGGTTGCCCGCGGTATTTTTGACGGTTTTGAGAATGGGAAAAGACATCTTTCCGGATCCGGTGTCGGCGTCTTTGGCCGGGAGTTGGCGCGGCGGCCCGGTGAAGGCAATGGAACGTCAGAATGCGGCTTTTGTAGCGTAATTGTTCGTATGGCCGCGGTCAGGGGTATCGTCTGGCTGCGGTCAACGGGTCGCGGCGTTTTGTTGTCCTGAGAGGCGCGCGTCCAGCGACAGCCGGCCAGGTCCGGCCAGGACCAGCGCTACCGACATTCCAATGGCCAGCAGGAAGAATTCGTAGCCTTCCGTCTTCTGTTTGCCAAACCAGTCCATGAAAAAATAGTTGCTGAACGTGGTGAAAATGATACCGGCCATCACGCAGGCCAGCGCCGCGCTGCAAAAGCGTGTAGCCAGTCCCGTAAGCAGCGCAAGGGGAACGAAGAACTCGATCAGGATGACCAGAAAGCCCACCAGCCAGGGCATCTCCCTCGTCTGTGTGAAATAGCTCATCGTTCCGGAAAAGCCGTATCCGCCAAACCATCCCAGCAGTTTTTGCGCGCCGTGGGGGAATATGACGATGGCGAGTATGAGGCGGATAAAGAACAGGGCGTAGTCTTTGTTCGTTGCAATGCGGGGAAATTCCATGCTTTTTATCACAAAATTGCATTGCGGACGCGGGGCTGCCAATCACGTGAGGTAATTAAAACCGTTACCATAGGTTAACGCGCGCGGATCCCTGCTCAGGCTCTGGGGAGTTATGCCAAGATAGGATGCGATCTGGCGGTCGGGCACCCGCTTGCCGATATGGGGATACCGGGACAGGAAGTCTTCGTATCGCTGCGCCGCCGACCTCGTGAGATTCGCAGATACTCTCTGCGTCGCCGCAATATAGGCGTTCTGGATCATGATGCGGAAACAACGCTCCATGGAAGGAACCCGCACGTACAGCTGCTCGAGGTCAGGACGGGAGATCTGCAGGATCTCCGTATCCTCGAGGCAGTCGATGGCATATCCGGACGGGGTCTCCGTCAAGAAGCTGTAGAGGTCTCCGATCCACCAGTCCTCGGGTCCGAACTGTATAACGTGTTCCTTTCCCTTCCGGTCGACTTCGTAGATCCTTGTGAGTCCCCATACGACAAAGGAGTCGTAGCGGACGATGTCTCCTTCCTGTGAAATAAATTGCCGCTTCCTGAACTTCCGGTGGGTGAAGAGTGACTGGATCGTAGCCGCCTCCTCGTCGGATACGGGTACATAGCGCTTAAGATTTTTTATTAGTGGCTCGTGCATATGGCACAAATGTCAGGCTTCCTGCTGATATTCGTCATTCTTCTTGTCCCGCGGATAGTTATTTTTGCAGAAAATTTCCGGAGAATATGGCTGCATCCCCCAACGGCGTCATCGTCTATAAAACCCGATATGGTACCACCCAGGGAATATGCGGAGTGGATCAGGAAGGAGCTCAGGATTCCGATGATCGACCCTGAAAGACTGGATGAGCAGGTGTCGTCGAGATGCGATTTTCTGGTGGTCGGCACGCCCGTGTATCTCGGGAAGATGCTGATCGCGGACTGGCTCAGCGACAACCTCGATCGCCTGGGGCGGACGCGCGTATTCCTTTTTGTCGTCTGTACCTATTTCTCGGATATGGAGAAGCAGCGGGCGATGATAAAAGATAATATTCCCGGTTCGCTGCTGGATTCGTGTGAGGTGTTTTTTCTTGCCGGAAGGGTGATCGCAGACAGGCTTTCTATGGAGGACATTCTGCTGTTGGGTGCCGGCAGTGGTGATGAGCCCGCTGCCGTTGTTGCAGAATGCGATCCGGTGCAAAAAGGGAATATACTTCCTTTGCTGAAGGCTGTCTATGCATTTGCGACCGGATACAGGACGGCCTGATTGTTTGGCTAGCGCGGCAGTTTCTGTATCTTACTGCCGAAAACCTGCTACTATGCGATCATTTTTTCTTATCCTCTTTTTAGCCTGCGGTCCTTTAATTTTTGCGCAGCAGAAGACGACAGTATACCGGACCGCAGGAGACAGTACTCAGAACTACTATACGGCCCTGGTGCCTTCCGGGACTTCAAAAGGGCTGCTGGTCATCCTCGGAGGGTTTTGCACTCCTCCGGACGAAGTAATGCGGGAGACCAAACTGCCGGTGACCGCCGTGACGGCGGGGTACACCGTGATCCTTCCCTATCTTCTGGACGAATGTATGATCGTAGATACCGCCGACGTCTATGAGACTCTTCTGGAGAGCCTGATCCGGGAGCTGATAAAAAAATATTCTGCCCCCATGGGGCGATTTATCATCGGCGGCCAGTCGCTGGGTGGACACAGGGCGGTACTTTATGCCGAACAGGCCTACCGGTCGAATGGTCCGGGGTTCGTAAGACCAAATGGCGTGTTTGGAGTAGACCCGCCGCTGGGCGGATCAGTTGCCCGCGGTCCCGTAGCCCGCGGACTTTCGTTCGGTCATAGGGAAGGATAGAAAAAGGTCAGTATTTCCTGAGTAAATGGCATTATTTCCCGGCGAGGTTGCCGAGTTGCCGGAGTCTGATCTTCAGGTCATCCGACCAGGGAAGACCGGTGCATAGCCGCATGCAATTTTGAAATTGGTTTTGAAGCGTGAATATTCTTCCGGGGGCGATGCTTATTTTGTGCCTTATGGCCCTGTCGTAAAGTATTGTCGTGTCGATGCGTTTGTCAAACTCTACCCAGAGAGCGAGGCCGCCCTGCGGGCGGGTTGTTTTGGTCCCGGGGGGAAAGTAGTCTACAATCGCCTGTACGTAGTGCTGATAGTTGTTTTGCAGGGTCCATCGCAGCTGCCGCAGGTGCTTTTCGTATTTGCCGCTTCGTATGAAATTGCCCTGCCTCCTGTACGATGGTTGTGGAGGAGATAGAATGTGCGAGCTTCAGTTGAAGAACTTTTTCCTTGTATTTCCCCGGTGCGATCCAGCCTACGCGGTATCCGGGGGCCAGGCTTTTCGATGCCGAACCGCACCAGAGCACGGTTCCTTCTTCGTCAAATGCCTTGCAGCATTTCGGACGCTGTGTCCCGTAGTAAAGGTCTCCGTAAACGTCGTCCTCGATCAGGGGAATGCCGTGCTTAGACAAAAGAGATACCATTCCTTTTTATGGTCGTCGGGCATGCAGCTGCCCAGCGGCGTATTGAAATTGGGTACGAGCAGGCAGACGTCGATCTTGGGGATCGACTTCCTGAGCGCATCGAGTTCGATCCCGAGGGTCGGGTGCGTCGGTAGTTCGAGCACTTTGAACCCAAGGCTGATGGCCAGCTGATAGATGCCCGGGTAGCAGGGGCTTTCCACGGCTACGGTGTCGCCGGGACTGCCCAGCGCCATGAGGCAGAAGGAGAGGGCGTTCATCCCGCCGCTGGTCGTGACGATATCGTCGTCGCGCAGGTTGCCTCCCCAGCCGGAGGAGCGGATCGCAACGGCCCTTCTTAGTTTGTTGTTGCCCAGGAGTGATTCGTATTCCGTGCCGGCATCTTTTAGTTGCCGCGTGGCCTGTACGATCTCCTTTTTGAGTTTGGCGAGCGGCAGAAGTCCGCCGGCGGGCGCGCTGATGGATAATAGCGTAAGATCGGGATTGCCCATGCCCGAGTAGACCACGGCCACGAGTTCGTCGGGTTCTCTGGCGCTGGCGACCGATCTGGGCCGGCTCGTCTCCGGCAGCGGCAGTCGCAGGTAGGGGAGTTTGCTGACGAAATAGCCCGACTGTGGTTTGGGTTCGACGAGGGACCGGGCCTCCAGTTCCAGATAAACCCGTTTGGCCGTGTTCATGCTCACGCCGTGTTCCTGGCAGAGCATCCGGACGGATGGCAGCTTGTCGCCCGCTCTCAGGACTCCGTTCCTGATACGTGCGGCGATGCCTTCCGCTATCCCGTTGTATAAAAATTCTTTGACCATTCGTTTTAACTGTGTCTATCCAAAAATACAAAACTGTAACTGTAATTATCCGGAGCGGAGGTCTAATTTTTGTTGTATAAATTTTGAATAGAATGGACAATACTGCCAGGAGAATGGGGTGGATCAACGGTTTTATCGGCGTAGTGCTCTTCAGCGGCTCGATGCCCGCGACGCGTGTTGCGGTACATGATCTTAGTCCGTTGTTTGTAACTGCCGCGAGGGCTTCTATTGCGGGGCTGCTTGCACTGATCGCGCTATCGGTATTCCGGGAAGAACGTCCAGGGCGAAAGCAACTGCTTCCGCTGGCAGTGGTAGCACTGGGTGCGGTGGTGGGCTTCCCGCTGCTGAGCGCGCTGGCGCTGCGCTATGTCACCTCTGCCCACTCGATCGTTTTCCTGGGGCTATTGCCGCTGGCAACGGCGGCGTTCGGTGTCATGCGCGGCGGTGAACGCCCGGGTGCCGTATTCTGGGTCTTCGCGGCGATCGGGAGTCTGCTGGTGATCGGCTATGCGGTATGGCAGGGAATCAGGGCTTCGCCGGAGGGGGACCTGCTGATGCTGGGGGCGATTGTGTTGTGCGGTCTTGGATATGCGGAAGGCGCGGCGCTTTCGCGGAAAGCCGGGCGGCTGGCAGGTGATCTCGTGGGCCCTGGTGATAGCGATGCCGGTCATGCTGCCGCTGGCGATAATGTATTTACCTTCTTCGGTGGGGGCCGTCAGCGCGGGGGCGTGGGCGGGCCTTGGCTATGTATCGTTGTTCAGCATGTTCATCGGCTTTATCTTCTGGTATCGGGGGCTGGCGCAGGGTGGTATTGCCTCCGTCGGACAGGTGCAGCTGCTGCAGCCTTTCTTCGGGCTGGTGCTTGCCGCGACGCTGCTCCATGAAAAGGTGAGCATAGGAATGCTGCTGGTGACCGTTGGCGTTATTCTTTGTGTTGCCGGCTCGAGGAGGTACTCGCGGTAGGGTGCGGCGGGGCCTGACCGAGGACGCTAGTTTACGGTGAGCTCCAAAATATTTTTGACGACGGCATTCTCTTCGTCCTTTCGCCAGTGCAGGTATAGGGGAATTTCAAAGGGTAGTGTGATAAAGCGAACGCCGGGATGGTTGGCGTAAGAATAGGAAAACGGGATGATCGAGATGCCGAGTCCCTTCTCAACCGCGCTCATGATCACGGAGCCAAAATCCGACTCGAAACGAATATCCGGTTCGAGCCCATAGTGCGCGAACACCTGGTCGATCTTCATCTGGTAGGTCTCTCCGTCTGTCAGGGTTGCCGGGATGAACCGCTCGTTCCGAAGGGAGGCGGGCGTGATCATGGACTTCGTGACAATTGGATGGGATTCGGGAACGACAAGCGCAAGGGTGTCGTGCCGTATCAGCCTGGAAGCCACGGCACCTCCTTCGTGCAGCAGCCGGCTGTAACACAGGTCCCTTCAAAGCGTTTCAGCATCTCTATTTCCTGTGTGTGTTTCATCTGTAACAATTCAACCCGCACTTCGGGGTAGGCCGCCGATATTCGGCTGAGGCAGGTCGGGCAGGAGGTCATAACTTACAGAGCCGGGGTGGTTAATGACGAGGCGTCCTCTTTCGCCCGACTGGATCTTGCGCGCATACAGCGCCGAGCCCTGGAACTGTTCGAGCAGGGGCTTCCACTGTTGCCTTAAGAATTTACCCGCGGGGGTTAGCTCGACCTTTCTGTTGGAACGATTGAACAGCTGCACTTTTAACTCGTCTTCGAGCGCCCTGATCTGACGGCTAAGGACCGACTGGGTGGTATTGAGCTTATAGGAGGTGCGCCAGTAGTGCAGTTCTTCGGACAGATGCAAAAGTATTCAATCTGTTGGGTTGTCATGGCGGCGATTGATGCAATTTTGGCATCATTCCAGTCAAATTTAGCATTTTTCGGCATCGATTGGTACCCTAGTTTTGTCGCTATATATGGAAACAATAAGAATAGAACGGGTCGGGCCGGCAGACATGGACGTGTTGCAGGCAATCGGAAAAAAGACATTCCAGGAAACCTTCGGACCGCATAACACCGAGGAAAACATGATCCGGTATGTCAGCGAAAGTTTTTCCGAGCATCGTCTTGCTGCCGAGGTCGGGGACCCGGGTTCCGAGTTTTATTTCGCGATCCTGGACGGGCGGGTGATCGGCTATGCGAAGCTGAACTCCGGGGCGTCCCAGACGGAGATACAGGGGAGCGACGGGATCGAGATCGAGCGGATCTATGTATTGAAGGAGTACCACGGGAAGCAGGTAGGACAACTGCTTTTCGAATGGGCGATGGAGATCGCGGGTGCCAGACAATACGATTATGTCTGGCTGGGGGTGTGGGAGCACAATTCAAGGGCTATCCGGTTCTATGAGAAGAATGGGTTTGCGCCATTCGACAAGCACGTATTCAGGCTGGGGAAAGACGTGCAGACGGATATCATGATGAAGAAGAGTCTCCGTTAACTATGCACTCCTTTCTTATAAAATAGAGTTCCTGGTTTTTATAGAAATGCGTCAGGTCTTCTTTTGCAGTCGTCAGGAGACCTTTACTTTATTTTCCTGGTAGAGCTGACCTATTGCATATTCATAGGCATTTGCCAGAACTCTCGACTTGCCTTTTGTTTCGGGATCGTCCCTGTGCGGCTCCAGCCCTTTCTTCCTGCCAATCAGCCCAAATACTTTATTGCTGCCCAGAAAATCGATAATCTCGGCGGCTTTATATCTGTTCTCTATGATCTCATTGCAAAGTTCGGCGGCGGCTAGCCTTAAAACCCGGTCACCCAGCAGGACCGTCTTCTTGAAATTGTGTTGATCTTCATTCATAACTGGCCACGAAAATAAATGAAATGTTAGATACCACCGGAAATTGAAAAAAAATTGCGAAACTGAACAGTTGCGCGTATATTAGCAACCAAATAGTTTCAAAACTTAAAAAAAGGGAACATGAACAACGATCTGCTATTTGATCTCACCGTCGACAAAGCGGCAAAAAGGTAACCATAATCAGGGAGTTTAAGGCCAGGCAGTCGCTGGTGTGGGATGCTTTCACCAAAAAGGAAATTCTTGACCAGTGGTGGGCGCCGAGGCCTGCCATATCGAGGACAAAATTTATGGATTTCAAGGTTGGCGGGAGGAGATTTTTTGCGATGGTCATGCCGGATGGGCAGGAGCGGTGGATGGTCCAAAGATATACGTCCATCAGCCCGATCACCAATTTCAAAATGACGGCAGCGTTTGCGGACAAAGACGAAAATGTGGAATTGCTCAGCTCTGAATGGGATTTCAATTTTAGCGAAGAGGACGGCATAACGGAAGTTGTTATCGTGATCTATAACGAGTCTCTTGAACGCATGGAGAGGATGATCGAACTGGGCTTCGGGGAAGCAATGGCTGTGATGTACGGGAATTTGGATGATTTGCTGGCGGGTCAATAGCAACGATGGCGGAAATAAAAATACAGGTATAAAAAAACCCGCCGAAGAGGCGGGTTTTTGAATTTTGGTCGGGACGACAAGATTCGAACTTGCGACCCCTTGCACCCCATGCAAGTGCGCTACCGGGCTGCGCTACGTCCCGAAACTCTGTTCGGAGAAAAAGGTTTGTGGATAAGTCCATGATCCTCTTTCCGGTGGGGTGCAAAGGTAAGGGAAAATGATCGTAAAAACTTGCAAATATGGCGGAAAATCCTTAACTTTTTTTGGCATGATTTTTAAATAAAAGAGCTAACAGCCCGTTAAACGAAAGACTTTAAATCACATCTATTGTAAAAACTTCTACCTACGTATTTCCTCCCCCAACCGTAGAGATCCCTTTTAAATCCGCCGCCCTACAGTCAAACCAACGCGTTTAACGCTATTTCTAATTAATTCAACCAGAATGAAAAACTCTTATTAGTGGGGGTTTTGTTCCCGCTATTTACCCAAGCCCAGTGGAATCTTAATTTATTCGGCGGATTTTCCAATTACATCGGGGACATGCAGCACCGTCCCTACAGCACCAAGGAGGCCAATGGTTCGTTCGGACTGGGTCTTCAGTACGATCTGACTGCACATTTTCTTTGCTGACCAACTTCACCTATGGCAAGATCTCCGCGTCTGACGCCCAGGACAACAAGACCAACAACCGGTTGCGGAACCTGAGCTTCGAAACGAAGATCACCGAATGGAATGTTCTTGCGGAGTACAACCTGTTCGACCTCAGCGAGCACCGGCTGACGCCGTATGTTTTTGCGGGTGTCGCCCTTTTTCATTTCGACCCGTATGCCTTCGACAGCCTTGGAGCGCAAGGTCTATCTGCATATTCTCAGCACGGAAGGAGAGGGTCTGCCGCAGTACCCCAACAGGAAGCCCTATTCTCTGACCCAGTTCGCCATACCGTTCGGAGGCGGGATAAAATTCCGGGTATCGCCGGGAGTGACGATTGCCTATGAGATCGGCCTGCGCAAGACATTCACCGACTACCTCGACGACCTCAGCACGAACTATATCGACCGAACTGTCCTGTTGCAGGCCAGAGGGCCAAAAGCGGTGGAAATGGCCTATCGCGGCGGCGAATTGAAGGGCGGGGCGCCCTATCCGAATGCCGGCGCTTACCGGGGCAGCCCCAATCACAAAGACTTCTATTATATGTCCGGCATACGGGTGACTGTAGCGCTGCCGGAAAATACCTTCGCTATACATGGCGGGCATCGCAGGGGAGTAATCGACTGTCCCAAAAAAGTTTACTGACGGCCGCAGTTTGTGTTTTACTTTTGGTAAACAAAGTGAAATTCAAACCGCATGGCTTATAGAAATCAGCAGGAATTTATCCAGGCACTGGAAAAAGCAGGGGAATTGGTTCGTATTCGCAGTTTTGTCGACCCGAGGCTGGAAATAGCCGAGATCACGGACCGGATCAGCAAGAGCGGCAATGGGGGAAAAGCTTTGTTATTCGAGAACACCGGAACCGGGTTCCCGGTGCTGATGAATGCCTATGGCAGCGAGAAGCGCATGTGTATGGCGCTTGGGGTAAGTCATCTCGACGACGTGACCAGGGAGATAGAGAATCTTTTCAAATTGCTGTCGGCCCCTAAGGAGGGGCTGCTGGATAAATTGCGGTTGTTGCCGAAGCTCGGACAGTTTGCCAGCTGGATGCCTACGGTCCGCAGCGGCCGCGGGGAATGTCAGGAGGTAGTTATGACCGAACCGGATATCAGCCAGCTGCCGGTGATCACCTGCTGGCCAAAGGATGGGGGACCTTTTGTGACCCTGCCCATTATCCATACCAAGGACCCCGTCACAATGTCGCGTAATGTGGGTATGTACCGGATGCAGGTCTTTGGGCCCACGCTGACGGGGATGCACTGGCACAAACACAAGGTCAGCGCCAAACATTTTTCCGAATACAAGAAGACCGGCAGGAGAATGCCGGTCGCCGTAGCACTTGGCGGCGACCCGGCCTATGCCTACAGCGCCACCGGCGCCGCTGCCGGAGAACGTCGACGAATATATGCTGGCGGGATTTCTGCGCAAAAAGAAGGTGGAGCTTGTCCGGTGTATCACGCAGCCCGAGATCGAGGTGCCGGCGGACGCGGATTTTGTCATCGAAGGATATGTCGATCCTACCGAAGAGCTCATCTGGGAGGGGCCGTTTGGCGATCATACGGGCTATTACTCGCTGCCCGACTGGTATCCGCGGTTCCATATCACGGCCATCACCCACCGAAAACAAGCCGTCTATCCCGCTACTATCGTCGGTATACCTCCTCAGGAGGACGCCTGGCTCGGAAAGGCCACGGAACGTATCTTTCTGGCGCCGATCAAGATGACCCGGTGCCGGAGATCGTCGACATGGACATGCCGGTTGAAGGCGTTTTTCACAACCTCGTGATCACCCAGATACACAAGGAATACGCCGGGCAGGGTCAGAAGGTGATGAATGCGATGTGGGGCGCCGGTCAGATGATGTTCAACAAGATACTCGTCCTCGCCGATGAAAAGGCGTCGATCAGGGATTACCGGCAGCTGGCGCAGTACGTTTTTAAAAATCTAAATCCCGCCACCGACGTCTATTTCTCGCAGGGACCCATGGACGTGCTGGACCACAGCTGCAGCAAGCTGGGTTTTGGCGGGAAGATGTGTATAGACAGGACGGCAAAGGCCGAAGAAGAGATCGATGCCGACCAGTACCAGCTGAGGGCAGGCGCATACAGCGCGTTGACCGAGGCGGTCCTGACCAGCGGCTTCCCGGAGATCGCCGGCGCGAACCTGAGTCTGCTGAAGCAGGACATTCCCTGCATAGTGCTTGCCGTCAAAAAGCAGCGGCCTGGGCATATCCGGGATCTGCACGGGCAACTGGTGAAACTGCCCGCTATGGAGGGGGTCAAGATGATCCTCTATGTCGAACATACCGTGGATGTCCGCGACCTGGCTATAGCGTTGTGGCGATTCTGCAATAACCTGGACCCCCGCCGCGACCATTTTCTGACTACAACGGCTTCGGGTATCGAACAAGGAAAGGTTTTCGCTTGTTTGGGTCTGGACGGCACGCGTAAAACGAAGGAGCTGGATAATTTTCAGCGGGACTGGCCCAATATCATCGTGGCGGATGACGCTACGATCCGGGCGGTGGATGAGAAATGGAAGGACCTGGGACTCGGCGCCTTTCTTCCTTCACCGTCACTGAAATTCAAGGACCAACTATACGGCGAGGAGGCCGTGGTATCATGAGACGAAAGCATATAGCCTGGATAACGGGGCTGCTGACGGCTGCAATCGGAATTGGCTGTCACGCCCAGAAACAAACCCAGACCACCGCACAGTCGCCCGCCGCCCATACGTTGCTGTGGCGGATCTCGGGCAAGGGAATCACTAAGCCGTCTTATCTGTACGGGACCATGCACGTCCTCTGTGCCGACGACGTCGCGCTGAGCGACAGCCTCAAGGCGGTGATCGCGCACTGTGACGAGCTTTATTTCGAGATCAACCTGAGTGATATGGCCGGTATGCTCAGCTCGATGAAGTATATGCGGATGAACGACAGCAAGCGTTTGTCGGATCTGCTGAAACCGGACGAGTATGCGAAGGTCAAGGACTACTTTGCGAAACATGCGTCGATGCTGCCGTTTGGCATGCTCGAGAGGTTCAAGCCCATGCTGATCAGCGGCCTCATCGAACAGCAGGGCATGGAGTGCCAGACGGCGGACGGCATGGAGCTGATGATCATGAAGGAGGGCCGGCCTTATCGTAAACCTGTCAGGGGCCTGGAGACGGCGGAGTTTCAGGCGGGGCTGTTCGACAGCATTCCCTACGAACTGCAGGCGAAAGAGCTGGTCAGCTATATCGACAGCATGGACATTAATAGCAAGATGATGCGCGAGCTGGTGGAGCTGTACAAGCGTCAGGACCTCGAGGGGATCGACAGGCTGAGTCAGAAGGACGACAACGGTATCAGCGGGTATATGGACATGCTGCTGTACAACCGCAATCGCAAATGGGCTACAGCGCTGGATAGTCTGTTGACAAAAATCGTTGCTGGTGGCGGTGGGGGCGGCGCATCTGCCCGGTGTCAACGGCGTAATCGAGTTGTTAAGAAAAGGAGGGCTATACGGTTGAACCTGTAAAAATGAGGCTCCAAACGGATCGCAATCCATTTGAAGCCTTAACAAAATATAGTGACACCTAGTACTGCTCGAGGGCCGCTGAAGAAGAAATCTCCTTCAATTTTTGCATTCTCGTCGCTGTCGCTGCCGTGGATAGCGTTCTCTCCGACGGAGGCGGCGTAGAGTTTGCGGATGGTTCCCGCGTCCGCCTTGGCGGGATCAGTCGCACCGATGAGCTTGCGAAAATCGGCTACGGCATTGTCCTTTTCCAGAATGGCGGCGATGATGGGACCGCTGCTCATGAAATCGACCAGTTCGCCGTAGAAGCCTCTTTCCTCTGTGAACGGCATAGAACTCGCCGGCCCTTTCTTTTGGAGAGACGGGTAAGCTTCAGGGCTACGACGCGAAAGCCGCTGCTGATGATCTTGTCGATGATGGCGCCGGAATGGCCTTTGGAGAAAGCGTCCGGTTTGATCATGGTAAATGTGCGATTGCTCATAATTTCCTTTCTTTTTGGCTCGCAAATGTAGGATTTTCTTGGGATTTGGAATTAATTCCGCACCTTTGCAAGCATTTTCAATGTTACAAATAGAAGAAATATATCCATTACTGAGCCAGCCCCGCCGGGTGGTCATCGTCATGCACCAGAAACCCGATGCGGATGCCATGGGGTCTTCCCTCGGGACTGTTCCATTTTCTCCGGCAGCTGGGGCATCAGCCTACGGTCATTTCGCCGACCAACTGGGCGGAATGGCTGAGATGGATGCCGGGCTGTGACGACGTCATCGACTACGAGTTCAATACGGAGAAGGCGATATCGGTGCTCGAGAAGGCCGAGTGGGTGTTTTGCCTGGATTTCAACACGATGAGCCGTACCCGCCATATGGCGGCGCGACTGCGCAAGCTGCCGGTGACGAGGATCCTGATCGACCACCACCAGCAGCCCGAAGCTGGAATGTTTTGCTTATGGCGTGAGCAATACCGCCAAAAGCTCGACCAGCGAAATGGTCTTTGACTTTATCGTCGGTTCGGGTCATGCGGACAAGATCAACCGGGACATTTCGGCCTGCCTTTATGCGGGAGTGATGACCGACACGGGTTCATTCCGATTTCCCGGCGCTTCGGCGGACGTACACCGTATGGTTGCCGTGCTGAAAGATACCGGTATCAATCATACCCAGATACACGAAAACCTATTTGATAATTTCCTCGAGAACCGTTTGCGCTTTACCGGCTATGTTCTGCAGAACCGGATGGAAATATTTTATGAGTACAATGCGGCACTGATCGCTATTCCCTGGAAGGACCTGGTCCGGTACGAGATCAAGACGGGAGACACGGAAGGTCTGGTCAACTATCCCCTGAGTATACAGGGTATCAGGATGGCGGCCCTGATCATCGACCGGGACGAGGAGGTCAAGTGTTCTTTCCGCAGCAAGGGCGATTTCGACGTCAATGTCTTTGCCCGTACTTACTTCGAGGGAGGCGGTCACGTCAATGCCGCCGGCGGGCGCAGCACCGACACCCTGGACCAGACAGTACAACGCTTCATACAAGCGCTTAAAGAGAATTCTTCACAATTACAATAAGTCAAAAGAATGAAAACGATCGCATCTTATTTACTGGGTGGTCTGGTGTTGCTGTCAGCGGCATCCTGTAATCACTCAGAGTTTAAGAAGACCAAAAGCGGACTGCTCTATAAGATAGTTTCCGATGGAAAGGGAGAAACTGCGAAGCCGAAACAGTTCCTGAAAGCCAGTGTAACGGAGAAGGTTCGGGATTCCAGCCTGTTCTCCACGGATGGCAAGATGCCGATGTATATTCCTGTAGATTCGGCCAGACCGATATACAGCCCGACCGAGATCTTCACCATGCTGCGCAAAGGGGATAGTGCTGTGGTCGTACAGCTGGCCGATACGCTGTCGCGCAAGATGCAGGGTCAGCTGCCGCCGTGGCTGAAGAAGAAAGACAAGATCATGGTAACCTTCAAGGTGCTGGATATCTTTGCTTCCGAAGAAGCGCTCAATAACGACCGCAACCAGGAAATGGGCAAACAAAAGGATCGCGAGGTCAAAGAAGCTGGAGAACTATCTGACGAAGAACAATATCCACGCTCAGAAGCAAACCCAGGGTACTTATGTTGTCGTTGCCTCCGAAGGCAGCGGTGCAAAGGCAGATTCCGGCAAGCAGGTGTCTGTGCGTTATACGGGCAGGCTGATCCCTTCCGGCAAGGTATTCCAGTCGAATATGGACGATACCGCTGCGGGATCGGTTTATAAGTTCGTGATCGGGACGCACACCAGCATTCCCGGATTTGACGAAGGTCTGCGCAGCTTTAAAAAAGGCGGCACCGGCACTTTGTATCTGCCTGCCTTCCTCGCTTATGACGCGCAGCGCGGACCTGGCGGCGATCAGTTCGAGAACCTGATCTTCGAAGTGAAAGTAGTGGACGTTACCGACGCTCCGCCGCCTTCTCCGATGCAGATGCCGACGGCTCCGAAGGGTGGGCAGCAGCAGCCTGCTCAGGCTCAGCCGCAGAAGAAGTAGTTAAGCCAAAAGATATGTAGAGGCCCCGGTTACTGACCGGGGCTTTGTTTGTTATAGGCATCGATGAGGGTGATGGCTTCTTTCGCCTCGCGCACGTCGTGAACCCTCAGGAAACTGGCCCCGTTGAGCAGGGCGATCGTATTCATGACGGTAGTCCCGTTGAGGGCTTCTTCGGGGGTGATGCCGAGGGTTTTGTAGATGGTGGATTTGCGCGATAGGCCGACGAGTAAAGGACGGCCTGTTACAGCAAGGAGACGGAGGTTTCGCAGGAGCGTGAAATTGTGCGCCGAATTCTTGGCAAATCCAAAGCCGGGGTCGAGGATCAGGTCGTGGATGCCCGCCTGCCGGCAGTCTTCGATGCGGCGGATAAAAAGTCGAGGACTTCCTTTGTCACGTCTTCGTATAGGGCCTCCCTGTTCATGGTTGCGGGGGTACCTTTCATGTGCATACAGACATAGGGGATTTTCAGAGCGCCCACTGTACCGAGCATGTCCGGGTCGAGCCGGCCGCCGCTGATGTCGTTGACCATGGAGGCGCCTGCCGCGACGGCCTCCCGGGCGACGCGGGCATACCGGTATCCACCGACAGCAGGAGTCCGGGCCAGCGTTGATGAATAAGGCCGATGGCGTCCACCACCCGTCTCATTTCTTCTTCTTCTCCGATGTCCGCGGCACCCGGGCGGGTGCTCTGTCCGCCGATATCCAGCCAGTCGACGCCTTGTTCCACCATTTTAGCAACCTCCTGCAGAAGCGGACCGCTTTTGGTGAACCGGCTGCCGCTGTAGAAAGAGTCGGTGGTGCTGTTGATGATGCCCATGACCTGGGGACGGTCGATCGTCAACAATTTACCTCTGGCATTCAGAGTAAACGTAGTTATCATTACATTTGTCCTTTAACTTTTCATTGTAAAGATAATGGAGAAAACGCCGGTCATGACGAATACCAATCAGCAATATGACGAAGCAGTTCGGGGGTGCAGGGAGATCTTTATCAAGAAAACCCGGGACTATGGCACTTCCTGGCGGGTATTGCGGACCATCTCAATTGCGGACCAGCTGTATATAAAGGCCAAACGGATCCGGACCCTTCAGCAGACGACGGAGCAGAAAGTTGGGGAGGACAAGGCCGGCGAGTTCAGGGCGATGGTCAACTACGGCATTATCGGACTGATTCAGTTGTCGCTTGGGCCCTCGGCGCCGGAAGATCTGGACGCGGCTGAGGCCGGTAACCTCTATGACGCGAAAATGGCGGAGACCAGGGCGACGATGCTGGAGAAGAACCACGACTACGGGGAGGCCTGGCGGGAGATGAGCCAGGAAAGTTTTGTCGACCTGATCCTGATGAAGATCCTTCGGATCAGGCAGATCGTGGCCAATGACGGGAAGACGCTGATCAGTGAGGGGATCGACTCCAATTATATCGATATCATCAACTATTCGCTTTTTGCGCTTATCCTGGTTGCGGAGGGTAAGCATACTGCGTGACTGGACGAAGTCCAGTCCGTACTCGAAGTGTACAGAAATTAATGGTATTGGGGCAAAAAATTATTTTTTTTGTTTATTTTTTGCCCCAATGCAAAAACCATTGTCTTCATGAAAATACTTGTTTCGGTTTGCCGTTTCCTGGTCGGGGTGTTGTTCATCTTTTCGGGGCTTGTGAAAGCCAATGACCCGCTGGGGTTGAGCTATAAGATGCAGGAGTTCTTCGAGGTCTGGAACTTTCACTGGCTGGACCATTTCACGCTGGCCTTTTCGATCCTGATGATCGTATTCGAGATCGTCGCCGGGGTGGCGATCCTGCTGGGCTGGCGTATGCGGCTGTTCAGTTGGCTGCTGCTGGTGCTCATTATCTTTTTCACGTTTCTTACCGGCTATGCCTACCTGTCCGGAAAGGTCAGGGAATGCGGTTGTTTCGGAGACTGTATCCCACTGACGGCGGGCCAGTCGTTTATGAAGGACCTTGTATTGCTGGTATTGATCGTGTTTCTTTTTATGGTGCGGGACAGCATTCGCCCGATACTGCCAAAGACGGGCAGCGTGGCGGTGCTGGTGCTGGCGACCGTCGTCTCATTCGCTTTTCAGTGGTATGTGCTGATCCATCTGCCGACGGTCGACTGTCTGCCATACAGGGCCGGCAATAATATCCTTGAAAAAATGAAGACCCCTCCGGGAGCCATTCCCGACAGTACGGTCATCACGATGGTATATGAAAAGAACGGGAAGAAGGTAGAATTCGGCGCGAGCCAGTTCCCGGCGGACTTCGACGACTCTTACCATTTCGTGAGCCGCTATGACAAGTTGGTGCGGAAAGGCAATGCCGAGCCGGCGATAAAAGATTTTAATCTGATCACGGGTGCGGGGACGGATACCACGCAGGCGGTGCTGGAGGCAAAAGGGTTCAAGCTGTTCCTGTTCGAAAAGGAAGTGCTGGACGAGCATCCCGACTGGAACAAGGCCTTCAGCGTGGTGATGACCATGGCGCGGTTGAAGCATATCCCGGTGTTCTTTGTGACGGGGGAATACGATCGTCTGAGTGCGTGGGTGGAACAGCAGGGCATTGCGGCGTATGTCACCTTACTGAAATGCGATGCGACGGCCATCAAGACGGCGGCGAGGGCTAATCCAACGCTGTTCCTGGTCAAGGGGGCGACGATCCTGAACAAGTGGAGCTATGCGGACTTCGACAGGGCGCTTCCCGCGGTCAACGAACTACCGGAACAACAATGATGATCCGCTATTTCATACGGAAACTTTTTTATGGCATGCTGGTCCTGCTGGGCGTGGTGGTGACCGTCTTTTTTCTGTTCCAGGGTTTGGCGATCCGTCCCGGCTGGTGATGGGGCAGCGGGCCGACGCGGCAACGCAGGAGAATATCCGAAAAGAGCTGAACCTCGACCAGCCGCGCTGGCGGCAGTTCGTCCTATACCTCAACGACGTCTCTCCGATCGCCATCCACACCAGGGAAGAGATCAGGCAAAAAGGGCTGAAAGGTATATTTATCGGCGGCGGCAATACGAAGCTGGCGATCAAGTGGCCCTATCTTCGCCGATCGTATCAGACCAAAAGAGAGGTCTGGGATATCCTGATGGAAGCGCTTCCCCGGACGATCCTGCTGGCGCTGGCGGCTATGTTCGTGGCGACGGTCCTGGGCATCGTGCTGGGCGTGGTGGCGGCGGTGAAAAAGATACCTGGATGGATACGTCGGCCATTTTTGTGAGCGTCCTTGGTATTTCCGCGCCTTCCTTTTTTATGGGGATCGTGATCGCCTATCTGTTCGGCTTTGTGCTGAGTTCCTGGACGGGGCTGCATATGACGGGGAACCTGTTCGATACCGACCCTTTTTCCGGCAGGCATATGGAACTGCAAAATCTGATATTGCCGGCGGTGACCCTTGGTATCCGGCCGCTGGCGATCATCGCCCGAGCTGACGCGCGGGGCGCTGCTGGACGTACTGGACCAGGACTATATCCGGACGGCTTATGCGAAAGGGCTGTCTCCGCGAAGGGTGGTTTGGAAACACGCGCTGCGTAATGCACTGAACCCGGTGATCACGGCGATCACAGGATGGTTTGCCGAGCTGTTGGCCGGCGCATTTTTTGTCGAAAAGATCTTCTACTGGAAAGGCATCGGGAAAGTGACGGTCGACGCTCTCGAAGAGCTGGACTTCCCCGTGGTAATGGGATCGGTGCTTATATCTTCATTTTTCTTTATCGTGATCGGGCTGCTGGCCGATCTTTTGTACGGTCTTGTGGACCCCAGAGTGAGAATTTCTGCCTGAATTTATCGGATGACGACTTCCTTGATGGCCTTTTCGCCGAGGGCTTCGTTCACGCGCTGAACAATCTTGTCCTTTTGATAGAGCAGTTCCTGGCGGAGGGGGCGATGGTGGTATTGACATAGAGTGTCTGACCATGGATCTGGATCTTGTCGGTATACCGGGCGACGGTCTTCCCCATGATCTGTTCCCAGACCTCTTCGATCTGCAGGGCCTGGATCGATCCTTTCAGATGACTCTGGTTGAGAAATTTTCGTAACGCGTCTCCTAAAGAATATTCGCCCATGAGTGCAAGGTAGGCAATTTGCCGCACTATTTTAGTGCGGGTGAAGTGGGCCGATGGTCAGAGGCTGATGATCTGGCAGTCAACGCCGAGCTGGTCCATTTCGCGGCGGATGCGGTCGGCGTGGGTGTCGGTGATGAAGATCTGTCCCCTGGTCCCTGAGGCAGACCTGGTCCAGGAGGTTGTGCATTCGTTCGGCGTCCATCTTCTCGAAGACGTCGTCCAGCAGGAGGATGGGAGGGAAGCCTTTGTCCTGTCGGAGGGTTTCGTATTCGGCCAGTTTGAGGGCGAAGAGCAGACTTTTTCGCTGTCCCTGGGACGCGATCGATTTAAAGGGGAGGTCTGAATACCGGATGTCGATATCGTCCTTGTGGATCCCCGCGCCGGTGCGCTGGAGGTAGAGGTCTTTTTCGCGACCCTGGTGGAGGAGGTCCGCAAATGATGAATTGAGCAGCTGGCTTTCATAGGTGAGTGCTACGGGCTCGTCGGTGCCGGCGATGGTCTTGTAATATTGGGCTGCCAGGGGAAGCAGGTCCTGGAGGAAGCTGCGCCGGCGTTCGAAGAGCCAGTTGCCCGGGCGGACGAGCTGGCTGTTGTAGACTTCCAGCAGGTGCCTGTCGGTGAGTCTTTTTTCTGCCTGCGATTTGAGGAAACTGTTGCGCTGCTGCAGGACGCGGTTGTATTCGATAAGGTTCTGGAGGTAGTCCGGGTCCAGCTGCGAAAGGAGGGCGTCGAGGAAGCGGCGGCGTTCTTCGCTGCCGCCTGTAATGATCTGTACGTCGTCGGGTGCGATGATCACACAGGGGAAACGGCCGATATGGTGGGAGAATTTCTCGTAGGGTTCGCCTGCCGAGATGAACTCTTTCCTGCCCGTCTCGCGGAGGATGCAGACGACATCGGTCAGCTGTCCCTGTTTTTCGAAATGTCCTTCTATCCGGAACCCGGCGGCTCCTTTCCGGACGTTCTGCTGGTCGCTGCGGGTAAAATAGCTTTTGGTAAAGCAGAGATAGTAGATGGCATCCAGCAGATTGGTCTTGCCGACTCCGTTGTTGCCGCAGAAGCCCACGATGCGCTGGTCAAAGCGGAAGGAGGCCTGGCCGTAGTTCTTGAACTGTACGAGTGATATGTCTTTCAGTGCGAACAAAACAGCCTGCAAGATAGCTCCGAATCAGGTATTTGAGCGTTTCCGGCGGGAATGTTTTGTGGGCGCCGCGAACTCATATCCCAGCTTGACCGAGAGCATGTTGTCGACCTTGCTGACGCCCGAGCGGCCCAAAAATCCTTTCCATGGACGGATCTCTCCGCTGAGCATCAGGTGGTCGAACAGTTCGCATCCGGCCTTGAAGGAAGCCGTGATCGCGGTGAAGTTGGGTTTCATGTAGAACCCGTGTCCTATTACCTCTCCCGCCGAATAAGAAGCAAAGGATGGACCCGCTCCGGCAAATACGCGCAGGTGCCCGAATGTCCGGCTGTAGGTCAGGTATACGGGTATTCCTACATAGACAAGAGACACGGACTGGGTCCCGATCGGCATAGGAGTGTTCGGGTCGGGCACGTATATATAGTACTGGACGGAGGTATTCCCACCGGCAAAATCGAAGGAAAAATCCAGCGACAGGCGGTGGTTACGGGGAAACGGGTACCGGAAGAAAATGCTGCCGCCCCAGGCGGATCCGGTGCCGATATTGCCGAAGGCAGGGGCCTTTATGTGTTCGTAGTCGACGGCGAGGCCCGGTCTTAATTGCGAGCGGCCGGAGAGGGAGAGCGTGAGCGCCATTGCGGCGAGGACAAGGGGTTTTAGCATAGTCACTTGTTTGAGTAAGTTTTCGAAGAATGGTTTGCCGGCCGCTGCGACCCGAATGCATAACCGAGTTTGACGGACAGCTGATTGGCAATTTTATAGCGTTCGGGCTGGTATGCGGTGGTCTTGCTCACCACGGCACTGGCCGGGCGAAACTCTCCGCTGAATACGATATGGCTGAACAGTTCGAAGCCCGCCTTAAAGGACAGACTGATCGTATTGCAGGTGGGGCCCATTTGCCATCCATGGAAATCCGCTTCGTCCATCGACAAGTGGGTAAACGCAAATCCTCCGCCTGCAAACAGGCGCATTTGCCGGTACGAATGGCTGTAGACAAGGTGTACGGGTATTGCCGAATAGAAAAAGGGTCGTTTTAAGGAGGTCAGATGTGAGACGGAACCGGGTGAGGGATTATAAGGATAGTATTGGTAGGTAGTGTGTCCCCCGGCCAGATCAAGGGACAAGTCAAGTCCGAGGTTGTGTGCGAAGGGGGCGTGGATAAAAACGCTGCCGCCCATTCCCGATCCAGGTCCAAGATTTCCCAGCGCGGGGGACTGGATATGTTCGTAGTCGAGGGCCAGACCGGTTCGTGCCTGAGCCTGGGTCAAAAGGGATAGCATAAGCGCTGCAGCGCAGAGGATAAGGGTTTTCGGCATGGGGTAAAATAGTTATAATTACTGGAAAATGTAATATCTTTTCAAAAACTTACTGCCATGAGAAAACCGTATGATTGGATTTCCCTGAAGAACGCTGCATTCCTGGCCCTCATTTTGTCGCCGGTACTGGTGCGCGCGCAGGTGGATGCCGCGATGACCGCCAAAATACGTGAGGAGGGGCTCAACCATTCCCAGATACCGCATATTGCGCACGAGCTGACGGACGTCAGCGGCCCCCGGCTGACTAATTCGCCAGGGTATCACCAGGCCGCCGCCTGGATCGTGAAGACGTTAAAGGAATGGGGGCTGACACAGGCGCAGGCGGAGCCGTGGGGAGAGTTCGGTTATGGATGGTCGGCAGAGAAAACCTATCTGGCGATGCGCACTCCTTACTACAGTCCCATGATCGCCTATGCTGCTCCGTGGAGCGGCAGTACCAACGGGCCGGTCAGTGCCGCGGCCTATCTGGTGGAAAAGCTGGACTCGGGGTGGATCGCGGCGCATGCGGCGGAGATGAAGGGGCGGATCCTCGTAGTGCGGTCCGGGGATAGTGTGCTGGAATCAGATGATAAGGCGGATGCGACGCGCTATTCGGATAGTGCGCTGGCGAATATTCAGGATACCTATATGATGACGTCGGCTCAGCTGAAAGGTTTTTTGCCGATCATCCTACAGCGGTTTCGGTTGAAAAGCATGCTTGCCTCCTCCGGGGCTGCGGCTCTTCTTCAGATGAGCGGGCACAGGGACGGCACCGTGCTGGTGCAGAGTTTAATTGGCTACCGCAAGCAGGATCAGCCGGCTGTGCCCGAGCTGGTGGTGGCAAAGGAAGATTATCTGCGCGTGGTGCGGCTGCTGGAAGAGGGGAGGACCGTGCAGCTCGAGCTGCAGAGCGACACCCGGCTGAAGACGGACGATCTACGGGGGCATAATGTCGTCGGGGAGATCCTGGGAACCGACCCGACGCTCAAGTCGGAACTCGTCATGCTGGGCGGTCATCTGGACTCCTGGTCGGCGGGTACGGGGGCCACGGACAATGGCGCCGGATGCATCGTGGCGCTGGAAGCCGTCCGGATATTGAAAAGCCTCGGAGTACAGCCTAAAAGGACGATCAGGATCGCGCTGTGGGACGGGGAAGAGCAGGGGTTGCTGGGTTCGTTCCACTATGTCCGGAACCATTTTGGCGATCCGGCGGATATGAAGTTCAAGCCCGAGCAGGAGAAGGTGTCGGCGTATTACAATCTCGACAATGGGTCGGGTAAGATCAGGGGGATCTTTGTACAGGGTAATGAGAAGGTCGTGCCGATATTCAAAGAGTGGTTTCAGCCTTTTGCCGACCTGGGAGCGTCAACAATAACGATGCATAATACGGGTTCGACGGACCATCTGTCCTTCGATGCGGTGGGCATACCTGGTTTTCAGTTCATCCAGGACCCGCTGGACTATGAGACGCGGACGCACCATACCAATGAGGACAACTACGATCATCTGCATATGGACGATCTGAAGCAGGCGGCGACGATACTGGCGTCGTTCGTTTATAATACGGCGATGCGGGCGGAGAAAATGCCCCGGAAGCCCCTGCCGAAGCCGGAGAAGTTCATTTTTGACGATTTTTTGCCCTAGAGGGGCATGGTGGGGTGGTTCACGCGGATGTGTACCGATGGCTCACGCAGGTAAGACCCGGGGATCGACGGTTCACGCTGGTTAGGCCCGCGGGGTCGAAGGGAAAGGCCGGGGAGAAGTGAGGGACGCCGCTTCGGCGACGGTCGGGCGTGGGGGCGCAGCTTCGCCGAAGTTCTGCTGATTTAGAATGGGATAAATGCATTTTCCCCCGTATATTTGCTCCCGCTCACTGAACCTTATGGTTCGGTAAGGGTTTGGACGTCAGCAAATGAACTTCAAATATTCTATATAGTGGCTACCAAGTTTTCAAAAGAGACCTACCTGTACTGGTACGAATTAATGCAGCTCATCCGCCAGTTCGAGCTGATGGCTGAAGAAAAATATAAGATGGAAGGGAAGATCCGTGGCTTTTTCCATGCCTATGTCGGGCAGGAGGCCATTGCTGCCGGTTGTATGACGGCTACGCAGCAGGACGATCCTTTCATCACGGCTTACCGCGACCATGGTCTGGCCCCGGCCAAGGGTATCAGCGCCAACGCCTGTATGGCGGAGTTGTACGGAAAGGCTACGGGTGCGGCGAAAGGAAAGGGTGGAAGTATGCACTTCTTCGGGGTAGCGGAGAAATTCTTTGGCGGACACGGTATCGTCGGCGCGCAGATCGGCACGGGTGCGGGTCTTGCTTTTGCTGAAAAATACAAGGGTACGGACAATACGGTGCTGACCTTCTTCGGGGACGGCGCCGCCCGTCAGGGTATCCTGCACGAGACCTTCAATCTGGCGATGCTGTGGAAACTGCCGGTGGTCTTTATTTGCGAGAACAACAACTACGCGATGGGTACTTCGGTAGAACGTACCTCGAATGTACACGATATCTACAAGCTTGCTGATGCTTATGAGATGCCGGCCGATTCCATCGATGGCATGAGCCCGGAAGCCGTTCACGAAGCGGTGGCAAGGGCCGTGAAAAGGGCGCGTCAGGGAGATGGTCCGACCCTGCTCGAGATCAAGACCTACCGCTATAAAGGTCACTCCATCTCCGACCCTCAGAAATATCGTACCAAGGAAGAGGTGGAAGAGTACAAGGCAAAGGATCCCATACAAATGGTACTGCAGACCATCCTCACCAAGAAATACGCCACGCAGGAAGAGATCGACGCGATCAACAAGCGCGTGAACGACACCGTGACAGAGTGCGTGAAGTTTGCCGAAGAGTCTCCGTGGCCGGATGATTCAGAGGTGCTGAAGGACATTTATATGGACCAGAACTATCCGTTCATTGTCGACTAGAACGAACGATTGCGAGTTAATACAAACAAAATAAGAAATGCCAGAGATTAAGAACCCTGCACATTTAGAAGAAGAAAAGAATCCGGTGGCCGAATTACAGGGCGCGCCTGGGAAAAATATGGAAAACAGGTCACCTATGCGCTAATAGGGATCATCGTGGTGGTAGGCGGCTTTTTTGCTTATCGCAGCCTGATCAGCGAACCGAAAGAGAAACAGGCTTCCGAGGCGATGTTTCGCGCGGAAGAATACTATCGTATGGACTCGGCCGGGCTGGCGCTCAACGGCGACCAGGTGAACGCGGGTTTCCTGAAGATCATTTCCCGTTATGGCGGCACGAAGGCCGGCAAGCTGGCTAATTTCTATGCCGGAGACTGCTATCTCCGTCTGGGTGATTTCAACAATGCCGTTAAATACCTTAAGGATTTCTCCACGCCGGTGAAGCAGCTGCAGGAGCGTACCTATGGCCTGCTCGGGGATGCTTATTCCGAGCTGAACAAGAAAGAGGAAGCCGTTGAACAGTATAAGAAAGCCGGCACTTATTTCGAGAAGGACGAACTGTTTTCGCCCGAATATCTTTTCCGCGCCGGCTATCTCTACGAGAGCATGGGCAAGACCCAGGACGCGATAGCCATGTACAAGGTTATCAAGGACAAGTATCCCAATACGCAGAGAGGGGCAGAGATCGACAAATACCTGGCCAGGCTGGGTGTCACCCAATAAAGGTTTATCCCCAATGGCAGAAGTTAGTAATAGTAATTTGTTACAGACGGCAGGCATCCCCAGTATGGAGGGTGCCTGTGTTGTTATCGTGCGTACCGAATGGAACGACGCCATCGTAGGTGAGCTGGAAAAGGGTTGCCGGGCCGAATTCGGGAAGGCCGGCATCAAGTACTGCGTCGTAACCGTGCCTGGTGCGTTCGAAATACCGTTTGGCGTCCGGTCCTACTGGGACGTCCACAAATACAAGGACGACAGACCGCAGGCCTTTGTGGCGCTGGGTTGTGTTCTGCGCGGCGATACGCCCCATTTCGACTATGTCTGCAGGGCCGTTACGGACGGAGTGCTGCAGCTGAATATGACGTTGCCGGTGCCTACTATCTTTGGCGTGCTGACGGTGGATAATCAGCAGCAGGCCGACGAGCGCATCGGCGGCAGGCACGGCCACAAGGGTGCCGAAGCTGCCCTCACCGCGATAAAGATGATCGCCCTCCAAAAGTCTCTCCGGAATAACAATCCCGGGATAATCAACTGATAAGCGTAAGTGTAATGACGGTCCAGCTTTTCATACCTTGTTTTGTCGACCAGCTATATCCGCAGACAGCTTTTAATATGGTAAAGGTGCTGGAAAAAGCCGGCGTGGAAGTGGCGTATAATGCCGAGCAGACCTGCTGCGGGCAGCCGGCTTTCAACGCGGGATTCAGGGACGAAGCCAGAGATGTCTGCACGAAATTTCTGAAGGATTTCTCCGGTCACGACTATGTGGTGGCGCCAAGCGCCAGCTGCGTTGGATTTGTTCGCAACTATTATTCCACGCTATTCGACAACTCCTCCTTGCACAATGAAGTGAGGGATCTTCAAAAGCGAACCTTCGAGTTCTCTTCCTTTCTGGTGAACGTGCTCGGCGTCGAGGACCTTGGGGCGACGCTGCATGGGAAGGCGACCTATCATGACTCCTGTGCGGGGCTAAGGGAATGCCGTATAAAAGAAGAGCCGAGGAAGCTGTTGTCGAGGGTGAAGGGGCTCGAGTTGCTGGAGATGAACGACGTGGAGACTTGCTGCGGTTTCGGCGGAAGCTTTGCGGTCAAGTTCGAGTCCATCTCGATCGCGATGGCCGACCAGAAAGTGAACAATGCCCTTGCGACGGGGGCCGACTATATTATCTCCACTGATCTGTCCTGTCTGATGCACCTGGATGGCTATATCCGGCATAAGGGGGCATTCTATCCGCACGATGCATATTGCGGATGTTCTGGCTAATAGTTAGATGAAATTTTTGGGGGAACGATCAACAACTTTTGAAGGGCCTGTGAACCGCGTGGATCCAGCGGGTGTGAACCAAATGGTTTGATGTGAACCGTCGGGTCCCTGCGGTGTCCCTGCAGGTGTGAACCGCGTGGTTCGCAGGTCAGGGTATAGGGGTGCATGGTATGAGGGTACAAGAGTATGGCTGTGGTTCACAGGTCAGGGTATAGAGGTGCATGGTATGAGGGTACAAAAGTGTGGGTATGGAGGCAGGAGGGTACAAGAGCATGGGGGAGACAAGGCTATGGGCAAAAAAATAAGACCACCCATATAACCTTGGTTATCGGATGGTCTTGACCCTTAAAACAACCTGTCGCAAGCGTTAAATAGGGTAAAAACCAGGCCTCAGGATTACATACGAAAGTTGGTGCCGTTTGGATTTAAAAAGGCCGAAATTTTTTCAAAATTCGGCCTTTTGGATGGTTTGCGATGATTGTCAAATAGTTGTGTAGGGTATCACGTGCCATATTGCGTGAATGAACCTGATTTACTTTGGCATAACCACGTGGTCGATGACGTGGATGACCCCGTTGCTCTGGTAGACGTCTCTGATGGTGACTTCCGCCATGCCTCCTTTCTCGTCTTTCAGGACAATATGTTTCCCTTTCATCATGACCCAGAGTTTGCCGCCGGAGACCGTGGTCAGTTCGGCCGTTCCGTTGCCTTCCTTTATGAGGCGTGCAAGTTCTTTGGAGTCGAGACGGCCGGACACAACGTGATAGGTGAGGATGCCGGTCAGTGTCGCTTTATTCTCCGGTTTTACGAGTGTTTCTACCGTGCCTTTGGGCAGCATGCCGAAGGCTTCGTCGGTCGGGGCGAAGACAGTAAAGGGGCCCGCGCTTTCCAGCGTTTCCACCAGGCCGGCGGCTTTTACGGCGGTTACCAGCGTTTTATGATCCTTCGAATTGATCGCGTTCTCAACGATGTTTTTGGAAGGATACATGGGTGCGCCGCCCACTTCGACGGTCTTTTCCTGAGCGAAAGAAGTGTTGATGAACAAGGCGGCAATGAGTAATAGAGAGATCGATTTCATAACGAAATTTTTTTGATTTTAATAGTTGATGCGCTTGTTACATGTAACCAACATGAAGACATACGGGGAATGTTTTGGGCGCGGATTGCGGGGGATCAATTTTTTTAGAAATAGAAATTGTACTTTCGGTGCAGCATTAGTGCATTTAACTGGTAAATAGTTTATTATATGGCTTATTGGCTCGTCAAATCAGAACCCTCGGTATACGAGCTGGGAGCAATTCGAAAAGGACAAAGAGACCGTCTGGAGCGGTGTCCGTAACTACGCGGCGCGACTTCACCTCCGCGGGATGAAGAAAGGAGATCAGGTATTGTATTATCATAGCAATGAAGGACTGGAGATCGTCGGCATCGCCAGGGTGATCAAAGAGGCCTATCAGGATCCTACCACCGACGACGACAAATGGGTGGCCGTCGACCTGAAACCGTTTCGGCGGTTAAAGCATCCCGTTAGTATGGAGCAGATAAAGGAAGATCCGCGGCTGCAGGAAATGGCGCTGGTGCGGATCAGCAGGCTGTCGGTGCAGCCCGTTTCGGACGAGGAGTGGAAGGTCGTGATGGGGATGGCCGGGGAGAAGTAGCGGTAACCATTTAACGTTTTATTGGGAATCTTTTTGTTAGTCCCGGGAATCAATTCGAGTTCCGGGACATTTTCGTTTACAGGATTATGTAAAATTCGTCATCCTGCATCTTGTAGTCATCCACTCTTAAAATATTATCTATGCGACTTAAGGTATTGACAGTGCCTGCAGCATTGCTGCTGCTCTTTTGTATTGCCTGTAACGACCGGGCTCCACTGGCGGGAAAGAATAAGGCCGTCGCGGAGAGCGACAGAAAAGAAATTGCCTCGGGCGGCCGGAAAGAAATAGCGGACGGTGGGAGTGTGGCGTCTTCCCTTGCGAGCACCGATGCGGTAGCTTACAAGGACGAGGCTCCGGCGCCGCCGCAGCAGCAGGTGCAGGGCCACGGAAAGAAGACCGTCTCACAGTCCGCCAGTCCGGACTGGGACAAGAAGATCATCAAAACGGCCGACCTGAATCTGGAGGTAAAGAATTTCCGGGATTTTGCCGGCAGGCTCCGCCAGACCGTACAGCGGGTAGGCGGGTATATGGCGCAGGAGCAGCAAACGCAGTCGCCCTCCGTCATAGAGAATACCGTTACGATCAGGGTGCCGGTAGGCAAGTTCGATGATCTTTTGTCGCAGCTGCCCTCCGACAGCGACAAATTGGTGGACCGAAAGATAAGCTCGGAAGACGTGACGGGCGAGGTGGTGGATACGCGGTCCCGGCTGGATACCAAAAGGGCGGCCCGAGAGCGCTACCTCGCGCTGCTCAAACAGGCAAAGACGATGGCGGATGTGTTGGCGATCCAGGACGTCATCGATAATATCCAGGAAGAAATGGACGCAGCGGCCGGAAGGATCGCGTATCTCGGTCATTCCGCGGCCTTCAGCGTGGTCAACCTGAAGTTCTACCAGGTGTTGGGCGATTCGGGTAAGGAGGACGCCAATCCTTCGCTGTGGCATAAGATAAGGGAGTCCATCAGCCAGGGATGGGATGGGCTGGGGTCCGCGCTGGTCGGACTTCTCAGCATCTGGCCACTGCTTTTGCTGGGGGGACTGGTCTGGATGGGCGTACGCAAACAGACGAAGAGGACGGCCGCTGCAAGGAAGGTGTTGCCGGTCATCGGGGGCATCGTACTGGTGGTGCAGCTGTCTGCCTGCCACGAAAGGATCGGGAAATCGCCGGTCGTTGTTAATGACGTTGTGCTGGAAGATGTGGATCAGGACGGTGCCAGGGCCGTTGCTCCGGAACCGCCAGTGCAGACGCAGAAATTTGCCTCTCCCCGGGTAGTTCGTGACAGTGAAGTAAAGACGGAGGAAAAGTCCCCTGTGGAATATAACAGAGAGGGATATGCGCATATTGAAGAGAACCGTTTCAGGACGGCGAAGCAGGCACCCCTGTCGACCTTTTCCATCGATGTGGACGCGGCGTCTTACAGCAATGTCCGGCGGTTCATTCAGCAGGGGGCGATGCCTCCCGCCGGTGCGGTGCGTATCGAGGAGATGATCAACTATTTCGACTATCAGTATCCGCAGCCTGCCGGCGACGAACCGTTCGCCGTCAACACCGAACTCTCTTCCTGCCCATGGAGCCCCGAACATAAGCTCGTGCTCATCGGCCTGCAGGGGAAGACTCCGCAGACGGAGCAGCTGCCGGCGGCCAATCTGGTCTTTCTGATCGACGTTTCCGGCTCGATGGACGAGCCCGACAAGCTGCCGCTGGTGAAGACCTCTTTGAAGATGCTGACTGACCAGCTGCGGGAGAACGACCGGGTAGCGATCGTCGTATATGCGGGGAATGCAGGACTGGTATTGCCTTCCACGCCTGGCAGCGAGCGCCGGAAGATCAGGGAAGCGATCGACAACCTCGAGGCTGGTGGTTCTACGGCGGGTGGAGCGGGGATCGCGCTTGCCTATTCGATCGCCGAAAAGAATTTTATCAAGGGCGGCAACAACAGGATCGTACTCGCTACCGACGGAGATTTTAACGTCGGACCCAGCAGCGACGACGAATTGGTCAGGATGATCGAACAGCAGCGGCAGACGGGCGTTTTCCTGAGCATACTCGGATTTGGAATGGGCAACTACCAGGACGACAAGATGCAGCAGCTGGCCGACAAGGGCAATGGCAACCATTACTATATCGACAACAGCAACGAGGCGCGCAAGGTGCTGGTCAAGGAATTTGGCGGTACGCTGTTCACGATCGCGAAAGACGTAAAGATCCAGGTGGAGTTCAATCCCGCCAGGGTTCAGGCCTACCGGCTTATCGGGTATGAGAACCGTGCTTTGGCGAACGAAGATTTTAATAACGACAAGAAGGATGCGGGCGAACTGGGGGCGGGGCATCGCGTAACGGCCTTGTATGAGATCATACCTGCCGGCATGAAGGACGAGTTCACGACGTCTGTAGACCCGCTGAAATACCAGCGTGCACCGGGGGCGGGGGCCTCCGGGGAATGGATGACCATAAAATTAAGATATAAGCGGCCGGACGGCGAGATCAGCAGGCTGCTCACTACCGTGGTCAGCGGCGAAGCGATCGCGTCTGAGGAGACTTCGGCCAATTTCCGGATGGCTTCCGCGGTGGCGGAGTTCGGTCTGTTGCTGCGCGACTCAGACTTCAAACAGGGCGCGAGCTGGCGGCAGGTTGTTTCGCTCGCGCGGGGCGCAAAGGGACCGGACGAGGATGGCTATCGCAGTGAGTTCATCCGGCTGGCGGAAACGGCGGGGACGCTGGCGGCGGTCAAACGATAGGCGGGTATCCAGGATGGATGGTGTGCTGTTCTTTGGGACGATGAGGTAATAAAACTCCCCGCAGACTTGTGGGGAGTTTTGCCTATTTTGCAAGAATGAAAACGACGAATGAAAAGAAGAGACTGGTGGTATTGACGGGCGCCGGTATCAGCGCCGAAAGCGGGTTGAAGACCTTCCGGGATTCCGACGGTCTGTGGGAAGGATATCAGGTAACAGAAGTGGCCACTCCCCGCGCCTGGGCGAAAGACCCGGCGCTGGTGCTGGAGTTTTACAATATGCGGCGCCGTGACGTCGCAAAGGCAGAACCGAATGCGGCCCACCTGGGGCTTGCGGAACTGGAGAAAGATTTCGATGTTCATATCATCACCCAGAATATCGACGACCTGCACGAGCGGGCGGGCAGCACCAGTGTCATGCACCTGCACGGGGAGATCTTCAAGATGCGGAGCGAGAAAAACCCCTCGCTGGTCTATCCGATCCGGGAGGATATGGTCCTGGGGCAAACGGCCAGGGGACGGCGGAAGGCTGCGGCCGGCTATCGTCTGGTTCGAAGAGCCCGTGCCCATGATCGAAAAGGCCGTCCCCCTGGTACACTCGGCCGATGTCTTTGTGGTGGTGGGGACCTCGCTGGTGGTCTATCCCGCCGCCGGGCTCGTGGATTTTGCCAGTGCAGGAGATACCGAAGTTCATCGTCGACAAAAGGATCCCCGAGACTTCCCATGTACCGAACCTGACCGCCATCGAGCAGCCGGCATCTGCAGGTGTAAGGCAGCTGCAGGAAATGCTGGCTGGATTGCTTTAATTTATGCTTTGACGATGATGAACTGCTGGATCGTGTATTGAGTAAAGCTGGCGCGGAACAAACGAAACCTGGAACGATTTCAATACTAACCCCTAAATACGCTGATCTATGCAACCCAGTGTTACAAGTTCTACTTTTGCCTATCTGCAAATCGTGCTATTGCTCCTATTTCTGGTTCCGGCCATTCTCTTTCTTTTAACGCAGCAAAACACGCTCAAATTGATCCAGCCATTGAACAGGACGATGCGCCCTGGACAGATCTGGCTGCAGCTGATCCCTGTTTTCAACCTGTACTACCAATTCGTCGTTGTAGCCGGGATATCGGATTCGTTGCAGCGGGAGTTCAACTCTTATTTCAATGATTCGGACAGCATATTGCCGGACGCAACCGTCACCGAAGCGACGGGTGGGAAACGTCCCACGTATTCGGCAGGGCTTGCCTATTGCTGGCTTTTTGTAGGTAGCACCGTGCTCAATTGGTTTGGGACTTCTGTTTCGATAGTGGCGGGTCTGGCGGCGCTTGCGGCGATGGTCTGCTGGATAGTTTATTGGGTACAGCTGGCGGGTTATAAGAAAAAGCTCAAGACTATGGCGCCTGCCTAGATTTATCGTTTTCCTAACAAGAATATCCCCATTTTTGCAGCCAAATGGGTCAATTCAGAAAACTGTTTCTTTTATTGGGTGTGGTATTGGTTGGGTCAGGCGTCGGTGCGCAGGATGTTTCGCAGCCTGGTGCAGCAGCTCGAGGACTATTGTAAACGGTCGGAACCTACGGGTTATAGCCCCCGGCTGGGGGTGCTTACGCTGACGCCCAAAAGCAATCTCCACTATCTCTTCCCGTTGTATCATGCCTTTAAGGACGAGGAGAAGTTCAAACAGATCTATTCCGAGAAGGGTTACTATGATGAATTGAGCCAGTATTTTGCCTTTGCGGGAGACTACCGCAGCGCCCTGCTGTACCTGGTGAAGAGCTATGACAGCGTAGACGACGCCACGCGAAAGAGGGTCTACCGGACCGCCGAAGGACTGAAGGATATCGAGCACGTGAACGCGCGGCACTATATCAACTATGCGGCGAAGGACAGAAGGGTGGTCATGATCAACGAGGCGTTCGCCAAGCCGCTGCACAGGGCTTTTACTTTGTCCCTGCTGGCCGACTTTTATCGTCAGGGTTTTCGCTACCTGGCCATGGAGATGCTGAATAATTTTTCCAATCACAGCCTGGCGAAGGAGAGCATGCGTACCGGCTATTATGCGTCCGAGCCCGTGGCGGGAGAACTGATACGGTCTGCGCTGGAAATGGGGTTTACGCTGGTGTCCTATGAGGATACGGCGGCGGCGGTGCATACGGCGAATCAGCGGGACTCCGTGCAGGCGGCGAATATCTATGAGGTAATGCGCAGAGACACGGCCGCAAGGATCCTGGTGCACGCGTCCTATGCGCATATCAGCAAGAAAAAGAGCGCCGACGGGCATATCCCTATGGCCCTGGCCTTTTGGAAACTTTCGGGTATCGAACCGCTGACCATCGACCAGACGGATATGACGGAAGAAAGCAATTTCGGCTATGGCCGCGTCATCTATCAGGCCTACACGCAGAAATATACGCTGAAGGAGCCATCCATCGCCGTTATCAATAACAACCCGGTAAATGTTACAGACAAGGATCTCTACGACCTGTGCGTGATCCATCCGCCCACCGTGTTCCAGGACGGAAGGCCTACCTGGCTCAGTCTCGGAGGAAGACGGCTCCCCACTTATATAAAACCATCCACGCCGTCCGTATTCCTGGTTCAGGCCTACTATCAGAATGAGATCGACAACAACGACAATACTCCCTGGCAGCTGGTACCCGCCGACCAGACCTATATCCCGGGGAGCAGGAAGAGTTATCTGCTCTACCTGAAGAAGGGCAAATACAAGATCTTTTTCAGGGATATCAATTATCATATCCTGAGCGCGCTTCCGGTAGAAGTTAATTAGGTGTGAAGCCCGAGTGGGGTATTCACCGGATGAGGCCGCGGCCCGGGCTTTATTCCGTCGTGTGCGTGAACCGGACATCCAGCTGTTCGAGTTCATCCAGGACCGGATCATAGATCTCCGGAAGTATGGGAATATGCAGGCCCGTGAGGTTGATATTTCCCTCGAGTATCAGCCTGGCGGCTATACCCAGCGGAAGTCCCACGGTGCGGGCCATCGCCGTATGGCTGCTGTCTTCGCCTTTCACGATCAGCGTGCTTTTTTCTGTATACAATTTTCCCTCCTTTTTGTAGGTGATCTCGTGCTGCATGACGATCATGTCCCTGTCCTGGGGAGACATCGCCAGACGGGTTTCCAGCAGGAATTGCAGAACGTCGGCGGAACTGCGCGCCGTGGAAGGGACGGGAGTGTTGTCGAAAAGTCCGAGGAACTCGAACAGAGGCCGGTTGGAGTCGTCGGTCCATGGCAGGATTGGGGCCGACCAGGCGGCATAGGTGGGTGTGCCGGTCAGCGGCTGGCGGTCATCGGTGAGGCCTGCGCTGACGATCGCTGCCCAGGCCTGACAGAAGATAGGATAACGAAGCGTCGTTCGGATAAAGGTGGATGCTTCCTGCAGCCCGTAAATGGGAATATAGGAAAGCGAATCCCGGTTGGGATACCAGGCGAGCGGCCCTGTCGATGGCAGACTGATCTCGCCGGTAGACGCAAAAAGACGCTCATAGGGTACGGTAACGATCCCGCCGTTCTCCAGGTATTGTGCGCCCGCCGAACCTGCCAGTACGACGTTGCGGGGATTCCAGCTGATCTTGTAGTGCCAGGGGTTGTTGTCGCTCTCCGGCGCGATCAGACCGCCGGTATGTGAGTGAAAGGACTGGATCTGTCCGCCTTTCGACTTTATGTCCGATATCATCTGCATCGCGCTCATGTGGTCGATCCCCGGGTCGAGGCCCATCTCGCAGAGAAATAGCAGTCCGCTGTCGCCGATCTGTCTCTCAAGGGCGCGGAGGGCAGGATCGACGTAGGAGGCAGTAAGGAGGTGCTTTCCGGCGGCAAGACAGGACAGGGCTATCTGGTTGTGGAGGGCGGGTGGCAGCAGCGAGATGACGATGTCCGCCTGCTGTATGAGCGCTGTTCTGGCTTCTTCGTTCTCCACCCGGAGCCCGACGGCGCGGGTGTGCGGGGCATTCTTCAGCTTCGATTCCGCGAGGGCGGGGCTGCTTTCGGCCACGACCAGCTGCCATTGACGGGAGGCTGCGAGGTCGACAAGATAGCGGATGAGGCTGGTTGCGGATTTGCCGGCGCCGAAGAGGAGAATTTGCTTCATAATGGTCTAAGATACCATCTTTTGTTAAGCGACTGCTAATCACCCCTGCCTTATTAAACTTTTTTGGTATAATTGTTTCATACTATCTACTAAGAAACACGTCCTATGGCTACACCTGTCCTGTCCGGTCTCCGACGTTATAAAGGCAAATGGCAGCAGCCTCAGGTGGCGCATCTGCTGAGGCGCACCCTATTCGGAGCAAAGGCTGAAGACGTCGTCTATTTTTCCGGGCGGTCGCTGAAGAAGACCATCAGGGAGCTGATCGAAAAGGAATATCCCCTGCCGCCTCCACCCATCAACGCCTATAACGACGACAAGTATACCGACAGCGAGATCGCTGCCGGCGCCGACTGGACCGTATCGGTGAAATACGACGGCATGAACAACTACCGGCGGAAGAACTCTTTCAAGTCCTGGTGGTTCGGACTGATGGTGGGACAGGAGAGGAGCATCCGGGAGAAGATGGTACTTTTCTGGCACAATCATTTCGTAACGGAAACCAATACCGTAGACAACGCCTTTTTCTGTTACCGCTACAACGTCCTGCTGCGGCAGCATGCGCTGGGTAATTTCAAGGATCTGGTAAAGGCGATGACCGTCGAACCGGCCATGCTGCGTTATCTTAACGGCTATGCCAATACGAAGAAGGCGCCGGATGAGAACTACGGACGCGAGCTGCAGGAGCTGTTTACGGTCGGCAAGGGGCCAGATTCCCGCTATACCGAAACGGATGTAAAGGCGGCCGCGCGCGTGCTAACGGGTTATACGCTGAACTACAAGACCTATACTGCGTCGTTCGATGCCAAACGCCACGACGAGGGTGACAAGCAGTTCTCGGCATTTTACGGGAACCAGGTCATAAAGGGAATGAAAGGGGCGGGTGCGACGGCCGAGGTGGACCAGTTGATCGATATGATCTTTGCCCGGGAAGAGGTATCCAAATTCATTTGCCGGAAACTATACCGATTCTTCGTCTATCACGCCATCGACGAGGAGACCGAAAAAAATGTCATCGTCCCTCTTGCTGAACTGTTCCGGAAGAAGGACTATGCCATCACTCCGGTGCTGGAGGCGCTGTTGTCGAGCCGCCATTTTTTCGATCAGGCCAATTACGGCGCCATGATCAAGAGCCCGGTGGACCTCACCGTTGGTCTGTGCCGCGAGTTCGGCGTCGTATTGCCGGGTGCTGAAGAATACATGGATCAATACGGTTTTTGGGAGCAGCTTCGCAATCAGGCAGCCGGGCTACAGCAGAACATCGGCGATCCGCCGAATGTGGCGGGGTGGCAGGCTTATTATCAGGAGCCTGAATATGACAAACTGTGGATCAGCTCGGACACGCTGCCCCGGCGCAATCAGTTGACAGACCGGATGGTCAGCTATGGATTTGGGCGCAACGGAAAAAAGGTCGGCATCGACGTCGTTGCTTTTGCGCAAAAGCTGGCGCATCCCGAAGACCCCGACGGGCTGATCGGCGAGGCCGTCAGCGCCCTTTACAGTGTTCAGCTGCCGGCCGAGGACCTGCAGCTGATAAAGACGAGTATCCTCCTGTCCGGATTGACGGGGATGGCCTCGGATCACTACTGGACGAATGCGTGGGCAAATCTGCGGCAGAAGCCCGACGACAAGGCCAACCGCAGTCTGGTGACGAATAAGCTGAAGGCCCTGTTCAAGTATCTGATGGATAAACCTGAGTATCAATTAATGTGAGCTTCCATGAAGAGAAGAACTTTTTCAAGAACACCCTGCCTGTCGTCCTTCCGGCGCTGATCAATGGCTTTTCGCTCCGGGCCTGGGCCCATTCTCCTTTGTTGCGCGCGGCCCCGGGTGGACAGGGAGAGGACCGGGTGTTGGTGCTGATACAGCTGAGTGGTGGCAACGACGGACTGAATACGGTGATACCGCTGGAATTTTATTCCGCCTATCAGAAGGCGAGGCCGAATATTGCGATCCCCGAGGAAAAGATACTACGGCTTGCCGGGTATGACCAGACGGGGTTGAATCCCGCGATGCCCGAGCTGCAACAGCTGTTTGGAGACGGGAAGCTGGCCATACTGCAGGGAGTAAGTTATCCGCAGCCCAATTTCTCTCATTTCCGTGCGACGGATATCTGGCTGACGGGCGCGGATGCGGGTCAGATACTGCCAACGGGGTGGGCCGGACGCTATCTGAATGAGGTCTATCCCCGATGGCCGCAGGACTATCCCAGTCCGTCGATGCCCGATCCGCTGGCCATCCAGATAGGAGGTATCGTATCGCCGGCGCTGCAGGGCCCGACCCTTACGATGGGGATGGCGATCAGCAACCCCAATAGTTTTTACAGTCTCCTGAATGACCGGCAGGCCGGGGGGAGGATACGAGGGCGGGGGACCAACTGGCTTATATCCGGGAGGTGTCGGTGAAGACGGACCAGTATGCGGGGGTGATCAAAAAGGCGGCGCAGAAGGTCACCAAACAGTCGGACCTGTATCCCGCGGCGGGTAAGAATCCGCTCGCCGACCAGTTGAAGATCGTGGCCCGGCTTGTGGCCGGCGGGCTGAAGACGAGGTTCTATCTGGTGAGTATGGGGGGCTTCGATACGCACGCCAGGCAGGTGGAGGCAAGCGATACTACGACGGGGACGCACGCCAAACTATTGGCGAAATTGTCGGAAGCGGTTCACGCTTTCCAGGACGATCTGCAGTCGCTGAGAGTGGACGACAGGGTGGTGGGAATGACCTTTTCCGAGTTTGGCCGGCGGATCCAGTCGAATGCCAGCGGAGGAACGGATCATGGCGCGGCAGCGCCGGTCTTTGTTTTTGGAAGCTCCGTTCAGGGAGGGATAGTCGGTACGAATCCCGGCTGGCCCGACAAGTTGACCGTCAACGACAATATCGCGATGCAGTATGATTTCAGGGCCGTTTATGGCAGCCTGCTGGAGAAATGGTTTTTGACGGACGCGTCGGAAACTGAAGCGGTCTTGTTAAAAGATTATCCGGTACTGCCCCTGGTGCGGGGTTGACCGGGGGAGAGCGGGCGGATCGGGGTGGACGGGTTGATCAGAAGACCCTGCTTTTTTGGAGGCGGATCTCGCCAAGGTCTTTGTCAAAGCCGGGCTGGATGTCGCCGGAGTTGAACTGGACGTTTCTGAAGGGGGAAATGGCTTCCACGGAGACCTGCCAGTGACCGGGGTTGATCGAGCGCAGGAAGTATTCTCCGTTGATATTCGTCATTTCGATGGAATCTTTGCCCTGGATGGCCCAGACCCTGTCGGCGCCGTTGGATGGATACATCCGGACATGGAAGGAGGAGGTTTGCAGCAGTCTGACTGCATGAATACTGGACACTCCCATGATGACCAAACATAATTGCACCATTGCGTTTCTCATACCGTTTCCAATTTTTTTCAATCCAATTAAGAATTAAAATGCACTTATAGGGCAAACGACGGCTAGTTGTTTTGCTACAGGCGTTTAATTTTTTGGATTTTACGGGAGGCCAGGGATTAGGTAGTTTTCAACTACTGTGCCAAACGGAAAAAATGGGAAAAATTCTGCTTTATCCTTTTGTTAATGAGTTCTTTAGATTCCAGAGTATGAGAGCCCGAGGTCTTTGGAGCTGATCGTGGTTATCTTGTATTGGACCCGGATGCCGCGCGAGCTTTTGGGTGCTTCCTGCATGAGGGCGGATCCCGCACCTATCCCGCGGAAGTAGAGATTTTCTGTTTTGTAGATCTTCTTGTTGGCCTGGATATACTGAATTTCGACCACGACGAGGTCCAGCGGATAGGCGCTGCGGTTACTAACGGTAACCTGCAGACCGTTGATGCCGCCGAATGTACCAACGGTATATCCGTTTGCGCTTGCGGACACCTGGCTGGCGATGGCTGCGCGGGTGTTGGCTGCCTGGTCGGCGTTGTCGGCGCGGTCGTCTGCGTCGGTTCTGCGCGCGGCTTCCCGGTGAGGAATGACGGGGCTTGCGGAGGAATCTTTCGCTGCGGCAGCGGTTGCTATGGCAGGTCTGATTGCTTTTTCTTTGGTCCTGGCTGTACGTACGATAGGTGTAGCGGAGGGCTTTTCAGCTGCGACGGTTGGTTTGACCTCTGCCGCAAGGGGCTTGTCGGTTTTCGTTTGTTCTGTTGTGATAGCGGCTGTTGCGGGTTGCGGGTCGATGACTGCGGGAGATGTCTCGTGCTGAACGACGGGAGCCGGGGGCTGCTGGGCCGTATGTATGGGCTGCGCGTTCGCTGAATGTGCGTTGGAGGCGATCTTTTGCCGGAAGCCGAGCGTGTCCCTGTTGATGGAGAGCCCTATAAAAATACCTGCTGCCAGGACGGCCAGGACTGTCAAAGCGACGACGAGGGGCTTGGCCAGGCGACCAGAACGGCGTTTTTGGAGGCGGGGCAGGAACTCCTCAATGGATATGTCTTCATGGGACGGCTGTGCATAATTATTCTCGGCGAAGTATACGGGATTTGTTGCCGGGACGGGTGTTGGTGCCGGTTCGGGCCGGAACGAACGATCGTCGACGTAGGTCGGCATTACCGGGGGTGCCGTGAAGGGAGACGGTTCAATGGTCTCACGGGCTGGGGTAGCGGTTTCGCGGATTACAGCGGGCCCGGGCGTTTCGCGGGTCTCGCGGGCCGGGATGGGCGAGGATGTTTCGCGGGCGGCGGCGGGGTTGACCGGAGTCTTCGCCGCGGGCATAGTGACGTATATGATCCTTTTTCCGGGGACCGTGGATGGTTCACCGCTGAAGACCGATGTCGAAGGAGTTGTGGCGGGCTCGGCTATCAATTTGGCGGGTTCTGACGCAACTGCCGAAGAATTGGCATTTCCTTTGACAGGAGATGATGTCTTTTTGTAAAAACGGTCAAAGGGTTGTTCCTCTACGGCCGGGGCAAATGCGCTGAGCTCTTCGATTTCGCAGGGGTATCGCCATGCCGCGCTTTTGCCTTCGATCCAGACCAGATCATAGGCTTTTAAACCCATTGTCTTAAGGTCCTCAAGGGAATAAGGGCCAGTTTCCTTGTTATTACGTAATAGCAAATACATAAATGATCCGTGTATACGATTTTGTTCAAATGGTACAGAGTAATTGCGTGTCGTGAGCAAACCGGACTCTGTCCGGTTAGTGGACAGCAAATTTTTCACCAGATATCGTTAGGAGTAAGTTATACTTGTATACTTACAAGGGTGGGCTTTCAAGGGAAGAAGACGTAACAAATTTACTATTTCTCTTATTAATATTGTAATGGATTGGAATCTTTTTGGCGAGATTTGTTAATACCCTCAATCTTACCGAACTTGTCAGCCCAACAATATATCTTTCATTTTCAAACAGAAAAATCAACGAAATGGATGCTGCTATACAGGAAAAAGTGGATTCATGGTTAAAAGGGAATTATGACCAGGCGACGAAGGATGAAATTGCCCGGTTGCAGAAAGATAACCCTAATGAATTGATAGAGAGCTTTTACCGGAATCTGGAATTTGGTACCGGGGGGCTTAGGGGCATCATGGGAGTGGGTACTAACCGGATGAACAAGTATACGGTGGGAATGGCCACCCAGGGATTCGCCAACTATATGAAGGCTTCTTTTCCCGGTCAGGAAATCCGGGTCGCTATTGCACACGACAGCCGCAACAACAGCCGCTTCTTCGCGGAAACCACCGCTAACGTATTTGCGGCCAATGGAATAAAAGTTTTTCTGTTTCAGTCGCTCCGGCCTACTCCGGAGCTCAGCTTTGCCATCCGCAACCTGCGTTGTCAGGGCGGGGTGGTCTGTACGGCCTCTCATAACCCCAAGGAATACAATGGTTATAAAGCCTACTGGGACGATGGGGGGCAGCTGGTTCCGCCGCACGACAAGAACGTCATCGGGGAGGTCGAAAAGGTCGCCGGCGTGGACGCGGTCAAATGGGGTGGAGGCGAGTCCAATATCACCATGATCGGAGCCGCCATGGACGAAGCCTATATCGCCATGGTGAGGAGTCTTTCCGTCTATCCGGAAGTCATCGAAAAGCAGCATAACCTGCGGATCGTCTATACGCCCATTCACGGCACGGGGATCAAGCTGGTTCCCGAAGTCCTCCAGCGTTTTGGTTTTACCAACGTACACGTCGTAGACGAACAGGCTACTCCCGACGGGAATTTCCCGACTGTCGTTTACCCCAATCCGGAAGAGAGCGAGGCGATGAGCATCGGTCTGAGGAAGGCGCAGCAAATAGACGCGGATATATTGCTCGGTACGGACCCCGACGCCGACCGGGTGGGCATCGGCGTAAAGGACAAGAAGGGCAGCTGGGTGCTGATGAATGGTAACCAGACGGCTGTACTGGCGTTTAACTATATGATCGAAGCGCGGAAGGCCAAGGGCGTAGCCGGGCCGTCGGATATGGTAGTCAAGACCATCGTAACGACCGAGCTGATCGACGAGATCGCCCGCCGCAGCGGAATAAATTGTTACAACGTTCTGACCGGCTTCAAATACATCGCCGAACTGATCAAGGAGAAGGAAGGGACAGAGAACTACGTTATCGGCGGTGAGGAAAGCTATGGGCTGATGATCGGCAGCCAGATCAGGGATAAGGACGCGGTCAGCGCCGTGGCCCTGCTTTGCGAAATGGCGGCCTATGAGAAGGACAAGGGACGCAGCCTGTACGAGAAGATGATCGACCTCTACGTCGAGTATGGATTTTATAAGGAATCTCTCATTTCCATCACGAAGAAGGGGATGAACGGACAGAAGGAGATCGCCGATATGATGAGCGCCTACCGGAGCCAGCCTCCGGCTACGATCAACGGCTCTCCGGTGGTTCAGCTGCTCGACTACGAACTGCGCACGGGCAGGAACCTGCAGACGGGCGAGTCCCGCCGATTAGCCTGCCCAAGTCGAACGTGTTGCAGTTCATCCCGGCTGATGGCAGCAAGATCTCGGCGCGTCCATCCGGCACCGAGCCGAAGATCAAGTTCTACTTCAGCGTACATACGAAGCTGGCCTCGGCCGTGGAGTTCGACGCGAAGAATGCGGAGCTCGCGGGGAGGATCGAAGGAATTATAAAGGATATGAAATTAAAATAAGAAAAAATGACCCCCCGGTCTAAAAGCAGGGGGTCATTTTTTTCAAAATGTCCGGCAAAGGAACTTTGCCGGGAGGGCCGCTGGAGCGGCCTTTATTTATTAAGGATTATACTTTTCGACGAACCAGCCATTCCCGTTCTGGTTGTTTCCCAGCGCCCACAGGCGTCCGTTGCGGGTGGCAAAATTGATCACCTCATCGCCGGTGCGCAGCGAACAGACCGAAGTCCAGTTCTGCCCTCCATCGACGGTCATATAGATCTTCTCATTCCAGGCGGCGTATCCCGTCGAGTTATCAGTGAATAGGATAGCCGTTGCCTTTTGCTGCAGCAGCGACCAGTTCCTGCTGCCGGTATATTTCAGGATATCGTTGTTGCCGTCGATGGCGAATCCGAGCGCATTGGTGAGCAGCTGGACCTGGAAGATGCCGGTGGCGGAAGCTGGCGGTCGTCGGCAGGAGGTATTCTTCGTAGGTGCCGTTAGTTTTTACGGCGACCAGCGGCCGCTGCGCGACCGGGTAGACCGTGGAGTCGTTGCCTACTCCGGTGATCAGCAGATTGTTACCGTCTACAGCGGAGAGCGACTGCCACTGCAGATAATTTATTTTCCATTTGCTCTGGTAGTCCAGTGTGAACTCGGACGTGGCATCGAAGCTGGTACCGGAAATGCTGTAGATGGTTCCCTGACCGCTGGCAATGAGACCGGTGGTGGGAGAGGTCATATACTGTCCGATGATCACATTGTTCAGGCCTGCGGGCAGGCGATGGTTGGTCCAGTGAATTCCCTCCGTCGCGGGTGTTGTTGACGAAGCCTATGTCGCCGCTCCATACGTTGGCAGTATCCAGCACGGACAGACAGAGCGCGTTGCCATAATTGGTCGCCTGGGTAGAGGCCCAGCTGAACCCTCCGTCCCTGGTCTTCAGGAGGTGGTCTTTGTAGTGCAGATAGCCGATGGTATCGTTGGCAAAGGCGAGCGAGATGTTGGTCGTCGGGACCCCGATGTAATTTAGGACGCCGGAGCCGCGGTAGGCGTCGAACCAGCCTTTCGGTTCTGGGCAGAGGGACGGTCAGGCCATAGGATTTGCTAAAGCCTGTGTTTGTATTGATCGCGACGTTCAGTTGCAGTGTGCGGCTTCCATAATAGTGCAGCCGGGCAGCCGAAGGCAGGATCACGGCGATAACGGTGTCCCTGGCAGCGGTCGATGGTGAGGGTGAACGTGTCCAGCTGAATATGGACGACGGACGCGCTGGAGCCAAAGCTCTTCCCGCGAAGGAACAGCGTATCTCCCGCGTGCAGGTTCTGGGAGGACAGCGAAGTGACGACGGTAGTGGGATTGGGCGCCGGGGGCGTTTCATTTTTCTTGCAGGCGACGAGCAGTAAAAGGATGGCGAATGCTGCAGCAGCGGGCAGGCGCCACCGGTGGACGGGGGACAAGATCAACATAGTCAGTTTTTAAGGAGTATAGATTTAAAATCAGGCCCAAAGAAAATAGAAAACTGCCGCCGAAACAATAGGGGAAACACCTAGCTGGCAGAAAATAAAAGCCGTCCCGGCGTGATCGGAACGGCTTTGTATAAACGATTTTTATTATAGCTCTATGCGGAGCAGGTCACGCATCCTTCCTGCATGGTGCAGGTTGCTCCGATGACGTCCTCGCCGGCTTCGGCCTGTGCGACCTGGACGGCGCTGGGGTTGACCAGCGGCTCGATCATTTTGCCGCCACTGGCGCTCGACCGTGAACTGTACGGCCTGTGAAGCGGCCTGGGTGCGCAGGTAGTACATACCCGTCTTGAGGCCTTTTTCCAGGCGTGGAAGTGCATGGAGGTCAGCTTGCCGGCGGAAGGAGTGTCGACGAAGAGGTTCAGCGACTGCGACTGACAGATGTAGGCGCCGCGGTCTGCAGCCATGTCGATGATATTCCGTTGCTTGATCTCCCAGACGGTCTTGTAGATCTCTTTTATGTTGGCGGGAATCTCGTCGATGGCCTGGATGGAGCCGTTGTGGAAGATGATCTTGTTCTTCATGTCGTCGTTCCACAGATTGAGGTCGACCGAGGTCTTTCAGCAGGTGCTTGTTGACCACGACGAATTCGCCGCTGAGTACTCTTCTGACATAGATATTCGACGTATAGGGCTCGAAACACTCGTTGTTGCCGAGGATCTGCGAAGTAGAGGCCGTTGGCATCGGGGCAACGAGGAGGGAGTTGCGAATGCCGTGCCTGACTACTTCGTCCTTGAGGCGGTACCAGTCCCAGCGGAGGGTAGGTTCGACGCCCCAGAGGTCGAACTGGAATTCTCCTTTGCTGGCCGGTGAGCCGGCGAAGGTCGCGTAGGCGCCATCGATTTTGGCGAGGTCTTTCGACGCGGTCATGGCGGCGAAATAGATCGTCTCGAATATTTCCTTGTTGAGTTGTTTGGCGGCTTCGCTCTCGAAGGGCAGGCGCAGCAGGATAAATGCGTCGGCGAGGCCCTGGACGCCGAGACCGATCGGGCGGTGGCGGGTGTTCGAGTTGCGTGCCTCTTCTACCGGGTAGTAGTTGTGGTCGATGATCTTGTTGAGGTTCTTCGTCACCTCATAGGTGATATCGTATAGTCTCCTGGTGGTCGAACTGTCCGTTGATGACAAAACGGGGCAGGGCCAGGGAAGCGAGGTTACAGACCGCTACTTCGTCGGTGGAAGTATATTCGATGATCTCGGTGCAGAGGTTGGAACTCTTGATAGTACCCAGATTCTGCTGGTTGCTCTTGCGGTTGGCGGCGTCTTTATAGAGCAGGTAGGGGTTGCCGGTCTCGATCTGTGCGTCGAGGATGGCGAACCAGAGGTCCTGCGCTTTTACGGTGCGGCGGGCGCGGCCTTCCTTCTCGTATTGTGCGTAGAGCGCTTCGAAATCGGCGCCCCAGGTCTCGTGGAGACCGGGTGCTTCGTGTGGGCAGAAAAGGCTCCAGTTGCCGCCTTGTTCAACGCGCTGCATGAAGAGGTCGGGGATCCAGAGGGCGTAGAAGAGGTCGCGTGCGCGGAGCTCGTCCTTCCCGTGGTTCTTGCGCAGGTCGAGGAATTCGAATACGTCGGCGTGCCAGTGGTTCGAGGTAGATGGCAAATGCGCCTTTGCGCTTGCCGCCGCCCTGGTCTACGTAGCGGGCTGTGTCGTTGAAGACGCGCAGCATGGGGATGATGCCGTTGCTGGTGCCGTTGGTGCCGCCGATATACGAGCCGGTTGCGCGGATATTGTGGATGGACAGGCCGATGCCGCCTGCGCTCTGGGAGATCTTCGCGGTCTGTTTGAGCGTGTCGTAGATGCCGTCGATGCTGTCGTCCTTCATGGTGAGGAGGAAGCAGGAGCTCATCTGCGGTTTGGGGGTACCCGCGTTGAAGAGGGTAGGTGTGGCGTGTGTAAACCAGCGCTCGCTCATCAGGTGATAGGTCCTGATCGCGGCGTCGATGTCGTCGTGGTGGATACCGATGGCGACGCGCATATACATGTGCTGGGGTCTTTCGACGACCTTGCCGTCGACCTTGAGCAGGTAGGATTTTTCCAGGGTCTTGAAGCCGAAATAGTCAAAGCCGTAGTCCCGGTCGTAGATGATCGTGGAGTCCAGGAGTTCGGCATTTTTTTGAATGATCTCCCAGATATCGTCGGCCAGGAGGGGGACGAGTTTACCCGTCTTGCTGTCTTTGCATTCGTAGAGGAGCTTCATCGTGTCGGAGAAGCTCTTGATCGTGTTCTTATGGAGATTGCTCACCGCGATGCGGCTGGCGAGCAGGGCATAGTCGGGGTGTTTTACCGTGAGGGATGCCGCTGTTTCGGCGGCGAGGTTGTCCAGCTCGGTAGTGGTAACGCCATCATAGAGGCCTTCGATGACCTTTTTGGCGACGTCGATAGAGTTAACGAAGCGGCGGTCGAGGCCGTAGCTGAGTTTTTCGATACGGGCCGTGATCTTGTCGAACTTCACGGATTCCTGTTTCCCGTTCCTTTTGATGACGAACATATTATATAGATTTAATGGGTGTTGTTTACTATAGGTGTTTACTAGAAGTCTTCTTCGAGGCTAAAGGTTTGGGCGTCCTTGCCGGACATGACGCCGGATTTTTGGTAGTCGCCGACGCGTTTTTCAAAGAAATTCGTCTTGCCCTGGAGGGAGATCATTTCCATGAAGTCGAAGGGATTGGCGACGTTGAAGTGTTTGGGATAGCCGAGTTCCGCCAGCCAGCGGTCGGCTACGAACTCGATATACTGCTGCATCAGCCTGGCGTTCATGCCGATGAGGTCGACGGGCAGGGCTTCGGTGATGAATTCCTTCTCGATGGTTACGGCGTCGGTGATGACGGCCAGCACCTGTTCGTGGGAGAGCTTGTTCTCCAGCATACTGTACAGGAGGCAGGCGAATTCGCAGTGGAGGCCTTCGTCCCTGCTGATGAGTTCGTTGCTGAAGGTCAGCCCCGGCATCAGTCCTCTTTTCTTGAGCCAGAAGATGCTGCAGAAGCTGCCGCTGAAGAAGATGCCTTCGACCGCGGCGAAGGCGACCAGCCGCTCGGCAAAGCTGCCGTTCTCGATCCAGCGGAGTGCCCACTGTGCTTTCTTCTGCACTGCGGGAACGGTATCGATGGCGTGGAAGAGGCGGTGCTTTTCCTGGGGGTCCTTTATGTAGGTGTCGATAAGGAGGGCATATGTTTCGGAGTGGATATTCTCCATCATGATCTGAAAACCGTAAAAGCAGCGCGCTTCGGGCAGTTGTACCTCGCTCATGAAGTTGACGGCCAGGTTTTCGTTGACGATACCGTCGCTGGCGGCAAAAAGGCGAGGACGTGGGAAATAAAATGACGTTCGCCGTCGTTCAATTTCGCCCAGTCCTGAAGGTCGCTGCCCAGGTCGATCTCTTCAGCGGTCCAGAAGCTGGCTTCGTGCTTTTTGTACATTTCCCAGACTTTCGGATAGTTGATGGGAAGGATAACGAATCTATCCTTATTTTCCTTCAATAAAACCTCTGTTCCGCTATCCATGATATATAGATTTCAGATTAAATAATAGTTATTTTGTTCAAGGGGGAATCAAAAATAACATAGCCCCCCGATACGGGAGGCTATTGTTATCCACTGCATGTGCAATACTTATTTGGCGGTTTGGGAAGACCCGAGGGGCGGGTGTTACGGGCTGGTTAGAACCCTGAAACCCTCACCGGCAGGGCCTATTCCAGAACCTTTTCGCTGATCTTCCCGGTGGTCTTGTTTTTCAGGATGACCTTTTTGGCGCCGTAGTGTGTCATTTCTTCTTTGACGAGGTAGTTCTCCCCGTCGTATTCCGTGAGATGGCTGTCTTTGCTGACGCCTGTTCTCCCGCGCCAGATATCGAGCTGGACGGGCTCCCAGAGCCTTGTTTTCGCGCTGCGGTAGGCCGCGTCGATGACGGCGTTGACGACGTATCCGTCATAGAAGGTTTCCTTCGGGGCGCGGCCCTGTTCGAGCGAGTTGAAGACGTCGGTGAACATATGGTTGTAGCCCAGTGTCATTGACCTCGTCTCCGACGGGGAAAAGCCAGCCTGTATTGCTCTCCGCCTTTTCCGCGACATAGTCTGCGCCCTTGCCGGTGGTGAACATTTCCAGACCGGTGCGCAGGAAATTGTTGATCCAGATGGTGCCTTCGGTGCCCATCACCTCGTCGCGGAGGTCCATGCCGCCGCGGAAGGTCCAGCTGACCTCGAACTGGCCGATGGCGCCGTTCTCGTATTTCACCAGACCGATGGCGTGGTCTTCGGCGTCGATGGGCTTCACCTGTGTATCGGCCCAGCACATCACTTCTACGGGGCGGATATCCTTTCCGATGAAGCTGCGGGCGATCTCGATGCAGTGGCATCCCGGGTCGAGGATACAGCCGCCTCCGGCCTGTTCGATGTCCCAGAACCATTCGCTGTGGGGGCCGGGGTGGGTCTCGCGGGATTTGGCCCAGAGGATCCGTCCGAGGGCGCCGTTCTTCACGCTGTCGTGGGCTTTCAGGAACTTGGGCGTATATACGAGGTCTTCGAGATAGCTGTTGAAGATGCCGGCGTCCTCGACGGCTTCGAGCATGCGGCGGGCCTCGGTGGCGTTGCGGCCGAGGGGCTTGGTGGTCATGACGGCCTTTTTATGCTTGCAGCAAAGGAGAACGGCGATCTCGTGCAGGTTGTTGGGCAGGGAGATACATACGAGGTCCACTTCCGGGTGGGCGATGGACTCTTCCATTTCCGTTGTCCAGTGTTTGCAAGTGGTAGTCGCGGGCGAATTTTTCCGCGCTTTCCTTCCTTCTGGAATAAATGCTGACGATGGAGTCGCGGCTGCGCTGACCGAGGATCGAGTCCGCGTAAAAACGGCCGATAAATCCGGAACCGAGCATGGCAATCTTTGGCATAAAAAACTATTTATTTTGTTTAAGCATGAGCGATATCCGTCCTGACGGCGCCCTTTTGATTGTCTTTGAAAAATAGGGTGAAGAGAACCAGCACCACTGCGGCGATGCCCGCGGGAACCATCCAGATGGCCTTCCACTGCGGAACATTATTCACCGTATAGAAGTCCTTTACGTAACCGGAGAGCAGCGTGCCGATCCACATGCCGATGCCATAGGTGGCCATCGTGATCATGCCCTGCGCAGAGCTTTGAATGTTGACGCCTGCCTTGCTGTCCGTGTAGATCTGGCCCGTGACGAAGAAGAAGTCAAAGCACACGCCGTGCAGGATGATGCCGGCAAAAAGCATCCACTCGTTTGGGCCCATATTTCCGTAGCCAAAACAGAGGAAGCGGAGCACCCAGGCGATCATGCCGACGGCGATCATCCATTTTACGCCGATGGTTCTGAACAGGACGGGGATCAGGAGAATAAACAAGGCTTCGGAGAACTGACCAAAGGTCATATTGCTGGTTGCGTTCTGCATCCCTGCGTCAACGAGGTAAAGGTTGGTCATGCTGTAATAGAAGGACAGCGGGATACAGATCAGAATGGATGCGATAAAGAAGACGGTAAAGCTTTTGTCTTTGAAGAGGACAAAAGCGTCGGCGCCGAGTATCTGGGCGAAGGTCGATTTTTCGCCTTTTGCCTTGGGGGGAGTATTGGGAAGAAAAAAGCTGAGTATGCCAAGCGCCGCGCTGGCGACGGCCGCCATTTTAAAAGTGAATGCCAGTTGGTCGGGGGTGAGGTTGAAGACCTTGTCGATGAGCCAGCCGGCGACGATCCAGCCGATGGTGCCGAGAAAGCGGACGGAGGCGAACTGTTTGCCCGGATCGGACATCTGCCGGAAGGCGACTGTATTGACCAGTGCAAGCGTCGGGGCGTAGGCCAGCGAATAGACGAGGATGATCCAGTAAAAAGTATTGGGATTGGACAGTGTTGTTGCTTCGTACAGCAGGGCCGCGCCGATCAGGTGGAGTACGCCAAGAACTTTCTGCGCGGGGAAGAACCGGTCGGCGATCATTCCGACAAAGAAGGGAGAAATGATCGTGGCAATGGCCATGGCGCTGTACGCTGCACCGATCTGTACACCGGTTGCGTGTAACACCTTATCCAGATAGGTAGCCATGGTCACATACCAGGCCCCCAGATAAAGAACTCAAGAAAGAATAGCGCAGACAGCTGAACCCTCGTAGTTGTTTTCATGTTCGATTTAGTTATATTTCGGCCGGCGGAACCCCGGCCCGTCCGTAAAACGCGACAATTTAAGTTTTCGCGGCGGGCTAAAGAAAAAAAGTGAGAGAAGGATATTTAGCAATCAACTATCTTACACCCGTTTATGAGAAGTACAGACGATAGTTATTTGCACAAAGGTCTGCGGAGACAACTGGTGGAGGTCATCCGGCAGAAGGGCATTACGGATGAACGGGTGCTGGACGCGATCCTCCATATCCCAAGGCATTTTTTTATGGACTCTGCATTCGACAAGATCGCTTATGAGGATCGCGCATTCCCCATCGGAGAGGGGCAGACCATCTCACAACCCTATACCGTGGCCTACCAGAGCCAGCTGCTGGAAATAAAGCCTTTCGAGAAGCTGCTGGAGATCGGTACGGGCAGCGCCTATCAGGCTGTCGTGCTGGCGGAGATGGGTGCGCAGGTCTACACCATCGAGCGGCAGAAGAAGCTTTTCGACAGCAACAAACAGTTTGCCTATCTGAAAAAATATCCCGGTCTGAAATTATTTTACGGGGATGGCTATGAAGGGCTGCCTACCTACGGGCCTTTCGATAAGATCATCGTGACCGCCGCCGCCCCTTTTATCCCGCCCAAACTGGTGCAGCAGTTGAAACCCGGAGGAAAGATGGTGATCCCGGTGGGAGACGGAAAAGTGCAGCGGATGCTGAGGCTGACAAGACTTGCCGACGGAACGACCAGCGAAGAATGGTTTGACAATTTTTCCTTTGTGCCGATGCTGGGGGAAAGAACGGCTAGAGGAAGTCGACGATCATCTGCATACTCTCCGGATCCTTGTAGATCTTACGGTGTCCCAGACCTTTGGTAAAGACAAAACGGATATTATGGTGTCCGTCCTGCCGGACGAGGTCGGCCTCTGAGGCGGGAGTAACGCGATCTTCTTCATCCTGCAGATAGAGGATGCCGGCGTGTATGTGGTGCAGCGCCCTTCGAAGGGAATACCAGTGCAAAGGGGTGACCGCTGATCTCCTGAACATAGTCGTCGATGGCGGTGGTGACTTCGGGGGCCAGGCGTAAGAGTTTCGAGAACGCGGCCACGGCGGTGGTCGTTTCTACTGCCGGAGCGACGAGTACGAGCCGGGTATCGGTGTGGTGGGGGCTGTTCTCCAGGAGAAGGGCCAGGGCGAGGCCGCCAAGGGAATGCCCGAGGTAGGAGTCAAAAGGTCCGAATTCCTGTTCGACCATCCGGAGCATCTGGATGTATCCGGGCAGGGTGGTGCGCCGGCCGCCGGAGCGTCCGTGGGCGGGGGCGTCAAAGGCCAGGACCTCGTACCCTTTTTTCAGCAGCGGGGCGATATAGCCTTCGAAGTTGCGGGAGGCGGATTCCCAGCCGTGTGCGATCAGGATCCTTTTTCCGGCAGACCGGCGGGCAGCCAGCGATGGCCGCGGATATTGTGCTTGTCGGTGCGAAAAGAGAGTCGCTCTCCTCCTTCAAACAGGGCAGAGCCTTTTTTGGTGACGCGCTGCTGGGGGTGCAAAAAAACGGAAGGCCTTGACGGCAGCTTTGCGGGGACTGACGAGGGAGAGTATATTTAGTCTGGCGCGAATATAGCGGAGCGCCAGTTTCTGATTGATCTTTAGTGAACCCATAATATATAAAGATAGTAATGAAAGTTGTCATTATCGGATCGGGGAATGTGGCCACCGTCATGGGTGGCCGAGCTACAGGGGCCGGGCACCGGATCGTGCAGGTGGTGGCGCGGCGGGAAGAGGCCGCGGCGCGGCTGGCGGCGGAATGGAATTGCGCATATACGACGCAGTGGGGAAAGACCGACGCGGAGGCGGATATTTATATCGTGTCGGTCAGCGACAGGGCGCTGGAAGGTCTGGAGCTGCGGCTTCCCGGTCGGCTGGTTGTGCATACGGCGGGGGCTGTGGCGGGTAGCGTACTGCGGTCGGTGACGGAGCGGTGGGGGGTGCTGTATCCCTTGCAGAGTCTGCGGAGCGAGATAAGGCCTTACCCGGAGTTCCCGCTGCTGATCACGGCGGGACGGGGGAGGACCTTTCCATTATCGGGGATTTCGCCCGTACGATCAGCCCGCGGGTGCAGGAGGCGGATGACGCGACGCGGCTGAAGCTGCACGTGGCTGCGACGTCGGTCAACAATTTCACGAACTGGTTGTATACTCAGGCTGAGCTGTTCTGCAATAAAGAGCAGCTGGACTTCTCGCTGCTGTATCCGCTGATCGCGGAAACTTCCCAACGATTGCTGCGCTATTCCCCGGGGACGTCCAGACGGGCCCTGCGATAAGGGGTGACCAGGGGACGATCCGCCGGCACCTCGAGATATTAAATAATTATAAGGATCTGAGCGAATTATATAGGTTATTTAGTATTCAGATCGAGCGGTTTTACCGGGGGAGGAAAAAGGCGGCGGCGCTGGAAGCGGTTCTTAAAAATTATTATTTTTACGACATGAGCGTACTAGAGAAATTCAAATCGATCAGGACATTTGTTTTCGACGTGGATGGGGTGATGACGGATGGGGACGTGATTTTATATGAAACGGGAGAACAGGTACGCCGGATGAATACCAGGGATGGCTATTCCCTTCAGCTGGCCGTGAAGAAGGGATACCGGGTGGTGGTGATCTCGGGTGGGAGCTCCGAGGGAGTGCGCCAGCGGCTGTTGTATCTGGGGATCCGCGATATCTATCTGCAGGTGCACGACAAGGTAAAGGTACTGGAAGAGTATGCGAAGGAACACGCTCTGGATGAGAGGGACATGCTCTATATGGGAGACGACATCCCCGATCTGCTGGCGATGCGGCACGTGGGTCTTGCCTGTGCGCCGGCGGATGCGGCGCCGGAGATCAGGCATATCGCGGCGTATATCTCGTCTTTTAACGGCGGGCAGGGTTGCGTGAGGGACGTCATAGAAAAAGTTTTAAAGCTGAATGGTCACTGGGACTTCGATTCGTCCGTGGCCTCAAAATAGATCCTGTATGCTGCAATTGCCCGGGGCTTTTTTTCGCCTTGTCCGATGGCCCAACCTGGTATTTATTTTTCTCACGCAGACCTTATTTTATTTCAGGGTATTACAACCCTGCTTCGCAACCCGTTATGTAGGCCATTCTCACTGGCAGCTGACACCGTTGCTGTTTTATCTGCTGGCGGCCTCTTCTGTGCTGATAGCCGCTGCCGGGTATATCATCAACGACTATTTCGACCTCAATATCGACCGGGTAAATAAGCCGGACAAACTGGTAGTAGATAAGATCATCAAACGCCGGTGGACCATCATCTGGCATTGGATATTGTCGGGGCTCGGTGTACTACTGGGGTTTTATGTGAGCTGGAAACTGAGAAACCCGATCGTCGGCCTCGGCAATATGGGCTGCGTGATCCTGCTATGGTTCTACAGCACAACATTCAAGCGCCGACTGCTTATAGGAAATGTGATTATTTCTCTTCTGACGGCCTGGGTCGTCCTGGTTCTTTATGTTTGTGAGTTTCGTGTAACGACCGACCCGGAAGCTTCGCGGGATTCTCACCAGTCTTTTCAAATACGCCATCGTCTATAGCGGATTTGCTTTCATCATTTCGTTGGTGCGGGAAGTGGTCAAGGATATTGAAGATATGGATGGCGACGCGCGGTATGGCTGCAGGACGATGCCGATCGTTTGGGGGTGAATGTTGCGAAGGTCTTCGCCGCCACCTGGCTGGCGGTGCTTACAGGTGCGGTTATTGTCATCCAGTTCTACGCGCTGCAATTACTGCTGCTGCTTGGGGTCGCCTATTGCTTCTTTCTGCTGGATCTGCCACTGATCTGGACCTTACGAAGACTATATAAGGCTCAGACAAAAGCCGACTATCACCGGCTAAGCGGCGTGATCAAAGGGATCATGCTGATTGGAATATTGTCCCTGGTTATTATTTAAATGAACAAACTATCAATGAGTCAACCGATCGTGCTGGCGTCGGGGTCGCCGAGACGCAAACAATTACTGGAATGGGCGGAGGTTTCTTTTGAAGTCCTGGTGAGGGAGACGGCGGAGAGTTTTCCTCCGGGGATGGATGTCGCCGAAGTGCCGGTGCATATAGCGCGCAACAAGGCGCTTGCTGTTAGTGGGCTGGTGGATGCGGGGCGCGTGATACTCGCGGCGGACACGGTGGTGGTGCTGGGGGAGGAGATCATCGGAAAGCCGAGGGACAGGGAGGATGCGGTGAAGATCCTTTCCAAATTATCCGGACAGCGGCACGAGGTGATAACGGGTGTGGTAATGATCCGGGGTGAGGAGGAGGTCGCGTTTTATGATCGGACTTCGGTGTGGTTCCATGAGATGGGACGGGAGGAGTTGGAGCGGTATGTGGATCGCTACCGGCCTTATGACAAGGCGGGGGCGTATGCGATACAGGAGTGGATCGGGGTGGTGGGAATAAAAGGGATCGAGGGGGATTTTTATAATGTGATGGGGTTGCCTGTGAGTAGGGTGGTGCGCGCGCTGCGGGGAATGGGGGTGTGAACCGTGTGGTTCACGAGAAAGGTTGAGGCGGTGAACCGAGTGGTTCACGGGTTGTACGAGTGGTTCACGCGGGGGACAAATTTCCTGTCAGGGAGTCTTCCTTTTTGGTAACTTCCGTTCAAAGGAGGGCGGGAGTATGCGTGAAGACCTGTTACAATTCATCTGGCGTTATTCTTATTTTAATCAATCATCACTTTTTACTGAGGCCGGCGAGGAGTTGTCGGTGGTATTTCCCGGTGTGCTGAACACCGGTGCGGGGCCTGATTTCCGCCATGCGCGCATCAGGATCGGCGGGGTATTGCAGGAAGGTCCGGTGGAAGTACATATCAGGGCTTCCGACTGGGACAGGCACGGGCATTCCGGAGACGACAACTATCGGGGTGTGATCCTGCACGTGGTCTGGGAGGCTGATGGAGGTCCGGCAAACATTCCGGTGTTCGTGCTTCAGGAGAGGGTGCCGAAATTGCTGCTGGCGCAGTACGAGGGCTGGATGCGCAGCCAGTTGTTCGTCCCCTGTGCGACCAGAGCTGCCGGAGGTGAACGAAGCGGTCTGGCTGGTCTGGAAGGACAGGCTGCTGCAGCAGCGGCTGAGGCAGCGGATGCTGGTCGTGCGGAGCCTGCTGGAGCAAAACCGCCAGCACTGGGAGGGAGACGACCTGGTGGATGGTAGCCCGGAGCCTGGGGCTTCCTGCCAATGGGGCTCTTTTTGAGGCCGTGGCCCGCAGCGTACCGTTTCGGGTGATGGCGCGGCATCGACGGGAGCCGGAGGTGGTGAAGGCCTTGTTGCTGGGGCAGGCGGGGTTGCTGGGGGAGGAGCGGGAATATCGCTGGCTTCGGGCGAAATATGGTCTCGTGGCGCCAGGGGGCGACCTGCAGCGGGCGGGGATGCGGCCGGCGCACCGTCCTGGTGCGAGACTGGCGCAACTGGCTGAGTTGTTTGTAGCGGGAGAAGGCATGTTCGCGCGGGTGCGGGAGGCGGAGGACGCGCGGGAACTGATGGATTCGGTCTGTGCCGCGGGGTTGGGGGCGGACGCGAAGAGAGGCATACTGGTCAATGCCTTTGTGCCGGTATTGTTTGCCTATGGCTGGCTGCGGAGCGAGCCGGCGCTGATGGAAAAGGCCCTGCGCTGGCTGAGGGAAGAGGGGGTGGAGAGGAATGGCGCCATTACAAAATGGCAGCGACTGGGAGTAGCTGTGACGAGCGCGGCAGACACACAGTCGCTGCTGGAGCTTAAGAAACACTATTGTGATGCCCGGCGCTGTCTCGAATGCGCCGTCGGCCGATCGTTATTGGGGCGTTAATACCGGCCAGTTGAATTCGATCTTCACTTCCATATCGGGATGGATGCTCTGCATGACGGGGCAGGTGTGGGCGGTACGTTCGAGGATCGTCCGGGCCTTTTCGTCTACCCGCAGGGTCCCGGGAAAATCGAATACGATGTCGACGCCCGCGATACGACGGGGATCGGGTTTCATGATCTTCTGTACGGACATTTTCATACCCCTGAGGTCGACCTGCAGGTCGCGGGATTTGATCCCCATGGTCGTAGCCATACAGGCGGCGAGGGCGGTAGCTACCAGGTCGGTGGGTGAAAAACGCTCTCCTTTCCCCTGGTTATCTGTGGGGGCGTCTGTTTCAATTTCTGTCCCGGATTGGAGGTGTCTGGCAACCGATCGTAAATCTCCTTCGTAAATAACTGTGGACGTCATTGTGCTGTAATTTTCCCCTAAATTTACGCCAGTTAATACTAAATCATTATCAGTGAGCAAACTTTTCCTGACGCTAGTCGCTTCAACCCTGGTATTTCATGTTTTTGGCCAGGATTCTACCAGCGTCATCCGGGCGCGGTCACAGGACAAGAAAAACGCCAGAAAGCAGCGAATCAACAATATGCTGAGGATGGAAGAGGAGGGGGATCTTATTTTCAATAAACATAATATTTTCGGTATACGTCTGGCTACGGACGGGTATGGGATCAATTTCGAAAAAGGAAAGTTCAGGACGCCTTCGCGCACTTTTATCTATTCCTTCGAGCTCAACGAGAAGCACGACCCGAAGGAGCATCATATTTCGGCTACTTCCGACGGTATCAATGTTTCTACCGTCGTCCCGTTCAAGATCAATAATCTGTATGAGTTCAAGATAGCGGTCGGCCAGCAGCACCTCATCGGAGGCAAGGGCAACAAGAACGGCGTTGCCGTCACGGCCCTGTATCAGGGCGGTCTGACGCTGGGCCTGCTCAAACCTTATTATCTGGACGTCTCGAACCGGGTTACGGGACAGACCACGAGGAAGACGTTCGAACAGCTGGCTACCGACACGCTGGCGGACGACCAGATAACCGGCGCTTCCGGCTTTACCGTGGGCTGGGGCAATCTGAAATACAAACCGGCGGTGAACGCCAAACAGGCGCTGCGGTTCGACTATGGCCGCCTCAATCAGACCGTCACCGCCATAGAAGTAGGCCTGACTGAAGAGTTTTACTTCAGCAAAATACCGATCGCCTATCTGATCCCCCAAAAGCAGTTTTTCTTTAATGCGTACGTGCAGATCATGTTTGGCAGTCGCAAGTAGGGATTTTGTACATTTGTTGAATGGAAGAATTATCGAAAGGCACACCCTGCTCGGCACCGGCTGCAGAAAGCAAGGCCCATACGGGTCTGGAAATAGCGACCCACGCGGTCGCAGAAGCGACGCATAGAGTCCAGAAACCCAACTGGTTACGCGTTAAACTACCCATCGGCGAGAACTACAAGCACGTCCGCGGACTGGTAGATACCCATAAATTACACACCATTTGCGAGAGCGGCAACTGTCCCAATATGGGCGAGTGCTGGGGAGAAGGTACTGCCACCTTTATGATCCTCGGTAATGTCTGTACCCGCAGCTGTGGTTTTTGCGCCGTAGCCACCGGCCGTCCCGACCCTGTGGACTGGGACGAACCGCAGCGCGTGGCCGAAGCGATCCACCTCATGAAGGTCAAGCATGCCGTGATCACCTCTGTGGACCGCGACGAGCTGAAGGACGGCGGAAGCATCATCTGGCAGAATACCATTCGTGCCGTCAAGGCGCTCAATCCGGGAACGACGCTTGAGACGCTGATACCGGATTTCAAGGCGGAGAAGGAAAATATCGCCCGCGTCATCGAAGCTGCCCCCGAAGTCGTATCGCACAATATTGAAACGGTGGAACGCCTCACCAGGCAGGTCCGCATCCAGGCCAAATACTGGCGCAGCATGGAAACGCTGAAGGTGTTGAAAGAAGGCGGAATGAGGACGAAGAGCGGTATCATGCTCGGTCTCGGCGAATCTAAAGAAGAGGTCGTCCAGACCATGCAGGACCTCCGCAACAGCGGCGTCGACGTGATTACGCTGGGGCAATACCTCCAGCCTACCAAAAAACATCTGCCGGTGCTCCGGTTCGTCCATCCCGACGAGTTTGCAGAGCTGCGGGAGATCGGCTATCAGCTGGGCTTTGACTATGTCGAGAGCGGTCCGCTGGTGAGGTCTTCCTATCACTCCGAGCGGCACGTCATTCCCGGGTATGGACGCACGGAGTGGCTGAAGAGCAAACAGCATGCATAAGCCGATCATTCTGTTGTTGTTGCTGACGTCTATGACCGGCAGGGCGCAGCTGCGCTGGACAAAGGCAGATTCGGCCTACGGGCCGATGCCGGCTTCGATGCACGTGTATTCTGCCGTCGATACATTTCATGGTTTTCCTTTTACAGGGTATTATGCTTCTGTCCGTCTCAAGGACAGGAAGCTGCTCTTTACGGCCGGCACGGGGCAGGGCAAACGGTTTACGCCTTCGCAGTACTATCAGCTCGAGCAGCAGCCCCTGCTGGTGGTCAACTGTACCTATTTTTCGTTTACGACCAACCAAAACCTGAGTGTGGTCGTCCGGGACGGCAGGATGCTGGCCTATAACGTCAATACGCTGAGGGGCACCGGGCCCGACTCCCTTCTTTATTATTATGTCACGCGCAGCGCGATCGGCATCGACCGCAAACGGCGGGCGGACGTGGCGTGGCTGTTCACGGACAGCACCCGGCGCTGGCCCTATGCCTTTGAGGACCGGCCCATCGTGGCGAAGGGGCAGGATACGACTGCGTCGATCTACTCTCTGAACGATATCGGCTGGAAATGGTGGAAGATGCGGACGGCGGTGGGCGGGGGCCCGGTACTGATCCATGACGGGAAGGTCTTTATCAGCGATAGAGAGGAGCAGTTGTATCCCGGCGAAGGCCGTGAGGGCGAGCACCTTCCGCGGACGGCCATGGGATATACCCGGGACGGGAGGCTGATCGTGCTGGCTGTTGAGGGGCGTAGTTCCGGGGCAGCGGGGATCACTTTACAGGAAGAGGCGGAGATCCTGCATGATCTGGGCTGCTATGAGGCGTTGAATCTGGATGGGGGAGGCAGCAGCTGTCTGCTGATCAACGGGAAAGAGACGATACGTCCGTCGGATGCGGCGGGTCAGCGGCCGATACCTGCGGTATTTCTGGTTAAATGGCAGAAGTAGGAGGGGCGGCCCGGCGGGTGGCCCTTTCCGGCGAGGCAGGCCTGGGATGGCCTAGGCCTTCATATCCCACACCAGTGCACTGGCGCCGAGTATCGCGGCGTCGGATTCCTTCAAATGGCTGATGAGTATCTTCACTTTATTCTGAAATACCTGGATCAGGTTGGCCTCCATAGCTTCGCGGGTCGGCTTGAGGATGAGGTCGCCGGCCTTTGTCAGTCCACCGAAGAGGATGATGGCTTCGGGACTGGAGAACATCACGAAATTGGCCGGGGCAAGGCCGAGGATGCCGCCGGTAAAATCGAAGATCTCCTTGGCGAGTTCGTCGCCCTGGATCGCTGCGTCGTATACGGTCCTCGAGTCGAGTTTCTCTTTGGGAATGCCCCGGAGGAGGCTGGGTTCGTCGTGGCTCTGGAGTTTTTCGAGCGCGGTCAGCATAACACCCGTGGCGGAAGCATAGCTTTCGAGGGAGCCTTTCTTGCCGGTGCCTTCGTGAAGCCGTCCTTCGGGGATGATAATAGTATGTCCGAGCTCGCCTGCAAAACCGTCGTGGCCATAGATCAGCTTGCCGTTGGCGACGATGCCGCTGCCAACGCCGGTGCCCAGGGTGATCATGATAAAATCCTTCATGCCTTTGGCGGCACCGTACATCATTTCGCCGATAGCGGCCGCGTTGGCGTCATTGGTGAGGACGGCGGGCAGCTGAAACCTGTTCTGGATGAGTTTGGCCAGGGTATGATGCCCTTCCAGGGAAGGTTGGGTGCATATTCCACGGTGCCGCTGTAGTAGTTGCCGTTGGGAGCGCCGACGCCGATGCCTCTCATTCTTCCCGGACCGCCGGCCTTTTCGATCAGGGCGCTAAGCTGGTTGAACAATTCATCGATATAGTTCTCTACGGAGCCGTGGCCGCGGGTAGAGAGCGAGCCGGAGAAGAGTACGTTGCCGTTGCGGTCTACAATGCCAAATTTCGTTCCCGTGCCGCCGATGTCGATGCCGATTGCCAGAGATTCAAAGCTGAGAGAAGAGGCCGATTTTGCCATGTGCGCTAGTACTTTTTATGAGCCTTGAGCCCGTTGCGGGGCTACAGGGGGTGCAAAGATAAACAAGAAATCGGACCAGGGGCCCGATTTCCGTATATTAAATGTCATTCTTAGTGTCCTCCGGCTGCCCGCAGTGCGTCGAAGTCGATCCCCTGGGAGATCAGCTCTTTCTTGGCGCGGACGGCGTAGTAAGCCAGGTAGCAGAAACCTGCGACGGGGACGAAATAAGAGTATTGAATGCCCATTAAGTTGTCGCCGGCGAGCCAGCCCTGTAACAGACTGATGAAGCCGCCGCCGCAGATCATCATGATCAGGTAGTTGGAGCCCTCGTTGGTGTGCTTGCCCAGGCCTGCGATGGCGAGGGTGAAGATACAGGGCCAGAGGGTCGAGCAGAACAGACCCACGCTGGTGAAGGCGTATACGCTGACCATGCCGCTGGCGAAGATACCGATCAGCAGCGCCGTGATGGCCATGCAGGAGAAGATCAGCAGCTGACGTGCGGGGTTGCCTTTACTCATGATGTCTCCGACGATCATCGCGATGATGATGAAGGCATAGAGGTAGAAAGGAGTAAGGTCGTGACCTGCGATCTTGTTGACGAGCAGGAAGACGCCGAATGCCAGGTAGGGCATGACGATATTGAGCACTTTTTGGGCGCTTTTGCTGACGCCGAAGGCGCCGACGGAAGCCGTCCAGCGGCCGATCATGAGACTGGCCCAGTACAGGGAAACGTAGGGTGCGATCTGGTCGGTGGGCGTATGCAGTTTCTCACCCATGAACAGCGGCAGGTTGCTGGCTGTGGTCACTTCGACACCGACGTAGACGAAAATGCCCAGCATACCGAGCGCCAGCTGCGGATATTTTAAGGGGCTGCTGCGGTGCAGGAGTTTGCCGGGGGCGCTGGAGTCTTCCGAGCTCATCTGGTCGAGGTCGATCTTGTTGGGCAGGGAAGAGAATTTGAAGATTAGGGCGATGAGGAGGAAGAGTGCTCCCAGTATGAGATATGGACCCTTCACGGCGCTGATGCTTGCTTCTTTAGCCGCACCGCCGGCGGTAGCTGAGCCGAAGATGGCGAAGCTGACCAGCAGGGGGCCGATGGTCGTGCCGAAATTATTGACGCCGCCGGCCATGCTCAGTCGTTGAGCGCCGCTGGCGGGACTGCCCATGATAATGGCGAGGGGATTGGCGGCTGTTTGCTGCAGCGAGTAGCCGAGACCTATGATAAAGAGACCGGTGATCAGGATACCAAATGATGCGGACATGGCTGCGGGATAGAACAGCAGTGCGCCGATGGCGGATATGACCAGCCCCAGGCCGATACCGTTCTTATAGCCGATACGGTTGAGGATATCGCCTCCTGTAGCCTTGGAAATGCCGGTATAGATAATCGACCCAACGGTGTAGGCTACATAAAATGAAAAGGAAATGAACTGAGCCTGCCATTGCTCCAGATGGAGTTTTTCTTTGAAGACGGGGATCAGAATGTCGTTACTTGCTGCTACGAAGCCCCAGAAGAAGAATACAGTTACGAGTGTTCCGAACTGCGACCATTTGGTTTGTTGTTGCATATGCAATCAGAAAGTGGTTAATGCTTGAGTCGAATAAGGGCTGAAAGTACAGCTTTTTCCGAAGCTAAAAATATTTTCTATGCCTGAACATGTTTTAATTGAAATCCTTACTAAATTGAACAGCAATTGTTTCAATGGAAATCATTCATGTATCAGCAGAGTGTTATCCCGTGGCCAAAGCCGGTGGATTAGGTGATGTCGTAGGTGCGTTACCAAGGTACCAGCGGGAGGCCGGGCATGTCGCCAAAGTGGTGATGCCGATGTACCGGACGAAGTTCCTGAACGACAACCAGTGGGAGGTCGTTCACAAGGGATATACCCATATGGGCAACTACTGGTTCAACTATACGGTGATAAAGGAGCAGACCAACAAGCTGGGGTTTGATCTTTATCTGGTGGATATCTATGGGTTGCTGGACAGGGAGAAGCCATACGGGTATGGGGACGATGCAGACCGGTTCATCGCGTTTCAGATAGCCGTAGCCGACTGGATAGCGGTATGGCGTCACCGTCCGGATATCGTGCACGTGCACGATCATCATACGGCCCTGCTGCCATTTATGTTCAAATACTGTTATGCCTACCGGCATTTACAATATATTCCGACCGTTCTGACTATCCACAACGGGGAATATCAGGGCTGGCTCAACTGGGACCGGAGCAATCTGATACCCGAATGGGATAGTTTCAAGACGGGGCTGCTCGACTGGAGAGGCGTCATCAATCCGCTGGCCTGCGGTATCCGGAGCGCCTGGCGGGTGACGACGGTGAGCCCTACTTACCTCGAGGAAATGCGGTATGATGCGGCGGGGCTCGAGGCGCTGCTGGAGTATGAGAAGGGGAAGACCAGCGGCATCCTGAACGGCATCGACAACGTGGTCTGGAACCCGGCGACGGACTATTATATTGAAGACCACTTTCGGTCGATACGGCGGAAGAAGGGAAACAGCAGAACAAACTCCGGTTATGCGACCGGTTTAATCTCGATCCCCGGAAGCCGCTGATCACCTTTATCGGCCGGCTGGTAGGGGAGAAGGGGGCCGATCTGCTGCCTCAGGCGATCGAGGATTCCTTTTACTATATCGGGCGGAAGATGAATTTCCTCGTTCTCGGGAGCGGCCTGCCGGATATCCAGGGAAGGCTGACGGGAATCCAGGGGCTGGCCAGGGGCGACTATAACACGTATATCGGCTATGACGAAGCGCTGAGTCATCTTATGTATGCGGGCGCGGATTTTATTCTGATGCCTTCACGGGTGGAGCCCTGCGGTCTTAATCAGCTGTATGCCCTGCGCTATGGCACGGTACCGGTGGTCAGGAATACCGGGGGACTGCACGACACGGTCATCGACTATGGTGACAAGAATGGATATGGGATACGATTCAATCAGGCGACCGTCGGGGACATGACGCACGGCATCTGGCGGTCGGTGGAACTATATCAGCAACCACAGAAGCTGTACGAGCTGCGGCAACGGATGATGAAGCTGGATTTCAGCTGGCAGTCCAGTGTGCGGGCTTATCTGGATCTTTATGAAGGCATGCGCAAGGAAGCAGGAGTATAATTGAAGGAAAGCAGGGGTATAATATTTTAGACAGGATTTATTTATATCAAAAAGAATTGTTCATTCACTAAACGCTTGTATATGTCAAAAGAGATTTTATCTGTGATATTGGGTGGGGGGGCAGGAACGCGTCTCTATCCTCTGACCGCCAGCCGCAGTAAGCCAGCCGTACCGATTGCAGGGAAATACCGGCTGGTGGATATTCCCATCTCCAACTGTCTTAACTCGGGCATATCCCGGATGTTCGTCCTGACGCAGTACAACTCGGCGTCGCTGAACAGGCATATCAAGAACACCTATCATTTCAGCGCCTTCAGCAGTGCCTTTGTGGACATCCTCGCGGCCGAGCAAACGCCGGATAACCCTACCTGGTACCAGGGAACGGCCGACGCCGTGCGGCAGTGTCTGCGGCATATCGGACCTTTTGACAGTGAATACGTCCTGATCCTTTCGGGTGACCAGCTGTACCAGATGGATTTCATGGAAATGCTTGATCACCATAAGAAAAGCGGGGCCGATATCTCGATCGCGACCATTCCTGTCAACGACAAGGAGGCCTCCGATTTCGGGATCATGAAAATGGACGAGAGCGGTTTTATCACCTCCTTTACAGAAAAGCCGAAGAAGGATATGCTTCCCCCTGGGTCAGCGACACCGGTCATGCGATGCAGGCGCAGGGAAGGCACTATCTGGCTTCGATGGGGATCTATATCTTCAACCGTCAGCTGCTGAGTGACCTGCTGCAGAATGAATTTGCGGAATCCACGGACTTCGGCAAGGAAATTATTCCACAGTCCCTCGAAAAATACAAGGTGGTCAGCTACCAGTACGAGGGCTACTGGACCGATATCGGTAATATCCCTTCCTTCTTCGAAGCCAATCTGGGGCTGACGAAGGACATCCCGGATTTCAATCTGTTCGACAACGAAAAGGCCATCTATACCCGTGCGCGCATGCTGCCGCCGGCCAAGATCAGCGGAACGACGCTGGAAAAGACCGTCATCGCTGAAGGTTGTATCATCAATGCCTCGCGCATCGAGAACAGTATTATCGGCATCCGCACCCGAATCGGGACGGGAACGACCATCGTCAGCAGCTATCTGATGGGGGTAGACTTCTACGAGACGATCGAGGAGATCGACCTGGCGCGTCAGCACGGACTTCCTACGGTGGGCATCGGTCACCGTTGTTATATCCGCAACGCCATCGTGGACAAGAACTGTCGTATCGGCGACGACGTCCGGATCAATGGCGGGCACCATCTCGAAAATTCCGACCACTCCCTTTATACGGTGAAGGAAGGGGTTGTGGTGATCAAGAAGGGTGCAGTTCTGCCGAATGGGTTTGTGATCTGACGCGTAAACCGCGTTGGCCGGGGACCCAGTGTGCCTCGCGCCAGGGTGTGAACCGCATGAACCGGACGGTGGATTATGTGAACCGCCGGATGGGTGTGAACCGTAACCTTGCTTCTGCTTATAACCTTAAATCGATTGCCATGGCCACTGCACAATCCCCGGAGGGGTCCCGGCGCGGGGTGGAACCCAAGCCTCCGCTGACGCTGGGACAGATCTTTACCATGAGCTTTGGTTTCATGGGGATACAGTTTGGCTTTGCCCTGCAGAACGGAAATACCAGCCGTATTCTCCGGTCGTTCGGCGCGGACGTCGACCAGCTGCCGTTATTCTGGCTGGTGGCTCCCCTTGTGGGCATGATCGTGCAGCCGCTGATCGGCCACTACAGCGACCGGACCTGGAACCGGCTGGGCAGGCGAAAGCCGTATTTTCTGACGGGGGCTATTCTTTCATCGCTTGCATTGATTCTTCTTCCCAATTCCGGCGGTCTGGCCGGTGTCCTGCCCGCACTATGGGTAGGCGCGGGGTTTGTTATGGTGATGGACGCCTCGTTCAACGTTGCGATGGAGCCCTTCCGTGCGCTGGTCGCAGATAACCTTCCCGATAGCCAGCGGACCCTTGGATTTTCTATACAGACTTTTCTGATCGGGGTAGGTGCCGTGATCGGCTCCGCACTGCCGGACTGGCTGGCCAGCCTGCGTGTAAGCCAGGTGGCGGGACCCGATGGGGTCGCGCCAAATATCAAATACTCGTTCTATATCGGCGCCGCGGTGTTTATCATCGCTATCCTGGTGACGGTGGTCTTCTCCAAAGAGTATGCGCCCGACCAGTACAGGCGTTATCATGGGGAGCCGGAAGTGGGCGAGGGCAGTGGCGGGTTGGGAGAGATTTGGAAGGATTTCAAAAAAATGCCGCGTACCATGCGGCAGCTGGGTCTGGTGCAGTTCTTTAGCTGGTTTGCGCTTTTCAGCATGTGGGTCTTTACTACCGACGCGGTGGCTACACATGTTTACGGATTGACGGGACACTACGAGCTTACCACGGCTTATAACGAAGCGGGGAATAAGGTGGGCAGCGCTTTTGGCATTTATAATCTCGTCGCGACGGTCTACGCGCTGTTCCTGCCGGGAATCGCAAGACTCGTCGGCCGCAAGATGACCCACGCCCTTTCTCTGGCGGCCGGAGGCATCGGCCTTATCGCCATCTATTTCGTCCACACCCCTGCAGGGCTTTATTATGCGATGGTCGGCGTCGGCCTGGCCTGGGCAAGCATACTGTCCATGCCCTATGTCATTCTCAGCGGATGTCTGCCTGCGGGGAAGATGGGCATCTATATGGGGATCTTTAATTTCTTCATCACCCTGCCGCAGATCATCAATGGCGTGTTTGGCGGCTGGATCGTCAAACATCTCTATGCGGGGCAGCCTGTCTACTCGATTGTCCTGGCGGGTTTCTGTCTGATAGCCGCGGCGATCAGCGTTCTTTTTGTCTATGACGGAGGGGCCATCCGGATGCAGCAGGAGAAGGCCGGTTTTTTGCCGGTCAACAGTAGTAAACCTATGTACTATCTAAAACGAGTCCTCACCCTTGCCTGTCTCGTGGTCGCCCTGGCGGCGTCTGCGCAGCAGGTATATCCTACCAACTGGTGGGCAGGCATGAAACATTCCAGTCTGCAGGTCATGATCCACGCGAAGGGTATCGGAGAGGGTGCGACCGTGTCCGTCTCCTATCCGGGTATACAGCTCACGGAATTCCATCGGGTCAGCAATCCCAACTATCTCTTTGTCCGGCTGCGGCTGGCGGCGACCGTGAAGCCGGGGAAGGTGCCGATTCAGATAAACCATGGAGCGGGTCCGGCGACGGTGATACAATATCCCCTGCTGGCCCGGCGAGGCGGTAATGGCGTTTCTTACGCACAGGGCGTGGGGGCCGGAGACTTCATCTATTTTCTGATGCCGGACCGGTTCAGCAACGGGGACCCCGGCAATGACCGGGTTGCGGGTCTGAGGGATCAGTCATTGAACCGGGACTCTATTTTTTGCGGCACGGGGGCGATCTGCAGGGGATCATCAACCACCTCGACTATCTGCAGCGCTTGGGAGTGACCACGCTGTGGATGACGCCTGTCCTTCTCAACGACATGGCCGACCGGACCGAGCACGGCTATGCGTTCACCGATCACTATACCATCGACCCGCGGCTGGGCGGAGCGGGGCAGTATTTGCGGTTGTCGGACTCCCTGCACCGCCGGGGGATGAAGCTGATACAGGATGCGGTATACAACCATGTGGGGCTCTATCATCTTTTTATACAGGACCTGCCCGAGAAAAGCTGGCTGCACCAGTGGCCGCAGTATACCCAGACTAACTATCGCGATCAACCGATACTGGACCCTCACGCCGCGCTCGGCGACAAAAAGCTCAGCAGTGACGGTTGGTTCACGCCACAGATGCCGGACCTCAACCAGGGAAACGCGGACCTGGCAGAATTTCTGATCCAGCACGCCCTGTGGTGTGTGGAGACCTTTGGCGTGGACGGCTGGAGGATCGATACCTATATCTACAATGACCTGGACTTTATGAACCGTTGCAACAAGGAGTTGCAGGAAGAGTACCCGCACATCACGATGTTCGGTGAAGCGTGGGTACACGGGACGGCGAACCAGGCGTATTTCACGCGCAATCATCTGGAGGTTCCGTATAAAAGCAATCTGCCCGGTGTGGTGGATTTTCAGTGCAATTTCAGCGGCATCGTGCCCGCGGTAAAGGATACCACCGGGGCCGGGGTCAATGATCTGTACAATACACTGAGCAACGATTTTCTGTATGAAGACCCGACACGGAATGTGGTGTTTCTCGACAACCACGATATGAGCCGGTTCTTCTCGCAGACGGGCGAGGACCTTGCGCGCAAAAGATGGGGCTGTTGTGGCTGCTCACGACGAGGGGTATACCGCAGCTGTATTATGGTACGGAGATCCTGATGAAGGGTATCGCCAATCCCGACGGGTGGGTCCGCCCGGATTTCCCCGGAGGCTGGCCCGGCGACAAAGTAAATGCATTTACCGGTGTGGGTCTTAGCGAAGACCAGCGGCAGGTGCAGCAGCTGGTGAGCCGGTTGGGGCAGTTTCGGATGGGGGCTTCCGCACTGAAGACCGGCCGGCTGATGCAGTATGCGCCTTCCGGAGGTCTTTATGTCTATTTTCGCTATGACGCGGGACAGACCATACTGTGTGCCATGAATACGGGTATGAGACCGGTGTCGTTGAATTTTGGCCGGTTTACGGAGAGGACGGCGGGATTCCGGTGGGGTACGGACGTACTGACAGGTGAGCGTCGTTCGCTGGCTGCGCCAGCCGTGTTGCCTGGGCGTACGATGTGGGTGATGGAGCTGACCAGGCTATAGCAGTGCGTCCTGCATGAAACGTCTTCCGTATTTCCCTTTGTCTCCGAGGCCCTGGCGCACGGTGTTGGTCAGGGCGGTCCTGTCGGTCTTTTTTCCTTTTATTGGAGGCGCAAGCTGGGTTTCCGCGACGGGAACGGCTTCGACTTTTGTGGCGAACCAGGAGATGTGTTCGTGCGGAAGGGATATGCCCAGGATCATGCCGGGCAGCCCGGTAAACGACTCCGGGCCACTGGACGTCAGGATCTCGTCGGTATAAAAGGCTACGACATAAATGGAGTCCATGATGATGGCGTTGGCACGGCGGCAGTTGAAGCCGGCGATGGTGCGGGTCTCGGTGGTGATCTTCCATTTGATCTGGCGGAGGCTGTCCTGTACGAGAAAGACCTGGTCGAATATGTTCTTCTGGCAGATGCCCTGGTCCTTGTCGATATCGGAATAGACGATATTGTCCTGTGCAGGGGGTTGGATCCACATGTTGTCCTTTTCACCAGATTCCCTGCCGGGGCGGTAGAGGCTTTTGCCGTGGTTGAAGTAGAGGTCGTAGTAGCTCTTTTTGAAATGGCTGTTCATTTTCTTGAGCAGGTCGGACCAGGCACCGTCGTCGTCTGCCGAGATGCGCGCGTACATATTGATGGTCTTCTCGAATTCGATCTTTCCCTGCGATAAGAATACGGTATTGGACTGGGCGGCGGCATTTGTTGCCGCGGCGATTGTCAGGAGGAGGGTGAATATGATACGAGACATAGGAGTGTTTTATGGTAATTAGTTGCGGGCCGGAGGGGCAGGTGTTCCTGCCTTCGTGAAATTCAGACCAGGGAGAACATGAAATACCGTTGTATCGTGGTATAGGTGTTCTGCGTAATAAAGTTACTGTTTACAGTCCGGTTGAAGCCGATATTCTGGTTTAAAAGGTCGTTGCCGGCGACTTTCAGGAGCAGGGCGTCATTCTTTAGGAATTTCTTGCCGACCCAGGCGTTGAGGAGAACGACGTTGTTGTTGCGGTCGAATACGGTGGTCTTTTGGCGGAGGTTGATATCGCCGTCGGCGTGCAGCTGAAATTTGAGGGGGAAGAAGAAGTCGAAATTGGGTTGTATGGACTGGGTCCAGTAGTGGGTGGTTACGCCGGTGTTGATGGTCGAATGGCTCTGGGTGTAGGTGGGGTTATACCGGACGGAAAGATCGAATTTCTTTTCTATGGACCAGCCGATGCTGGTACCGACGCCGTATGTTCCGCTGGTGGTCTTATTCTTCAGGTTGTTGACGACGCTGACGTTCGTGCTGTTGCTGGCGTTGCCGTAGAATTCGAGGTTGATATGGGGTTTGTGGAACCGCATGCTGTAGCCCGCGTAGCCGAACAGGCTGCGGTTGCCGTCGACGTTGACGTATTGCGTCACCCTTTTCCCTACGGAGTCGACATAACTGCTGTTGCCGATGGCGTTCCCGGTGAAATTATACGAGAAGTTGGCGTACATGCCTCTGTCTGAAAGGACGTTGTAGTTGTTATAGAACATTTGCAGGCGATTGGTGAACGAGGGCTTGAGGTCCGGGTTGCCGATCGTGATGTTGAGCGGGTCTTCGTTGGTGCGGAGGGGCTGTATCTGCTGGAGGTCCGGCTGGGATGTATTCCCTGAATAGCGGAGGAAGATCCTCTGCATATTGGTAAAGGAGTAGGTGACCGAAGCGTTCGGATACCAGTTGACAAAGCTGCGTTTGAAGGACGTGTCCGCGTGCATGTCGCTCTGTTTCCAGCTCGTAAAGCCGAGGTCGTTGCCGGCGGAGAAGCGCAGCTTCTTTTGACGAGGTTGTAGGTCAGGCCGCCCCTGTGGGAGAAGATATTATATTGGTAGTCGTTGCTGTACAGTGAATCAAGTTCGCTGTATTTGCCGCCTGTCGCCTTATTAAAGGAATTGCGGTTCGAACGGGTGTTGTTGACGGTGACGCCGTAGCTGGCCGACAGGAAGGAGGATTTGGAGAGCGGTTCGGTATAGGTGGCCCTCGAGTCCAGCAGCAGATTTTGCGTGTAGGAGTTCTTGAACTGGTCGATCAGCGAGTCTTTAAATAGAGACCCGCCGTTGTCATAGAGACGGGTATCGGAGTTCAGAAAGCCGTCCGATCTGTTTTCCCGAATAGTTCTCACGGACGTTCAGGGAGATGGTCCGGCCTTTCTTTGGTAGCTTTTTACGCCAGAGGAGGTTGCTGTTGACGGTGTGTTTGTCGCCTGTGGTCGAGGTCGTCCGGTCGTTCTGGTTGACCAGGGCGGAGTCGCTGGCGAGGGCTTCGGTGTGGAAGATGCTATTGGTAGTTTTGTGGTCGGTTCCGCCGTCGGCCATGACTTTCAGAGACGAAGTGCTGTCGAATTTATATTCATATATGCCGCTGAAACTGTTGCGGATGATCTGGTTCCTGAATTCCTGGTGCTGGTTATTATAATAGAACGTGTCCGGCAGGATGTACTGGGAGTTGGTGGTGCTCTTGCCGTTGACGTCCAGCATCATGTATTTGTAGTTGGCGTTGAGGGACTGCTGTTCGTCGTTGAATTTATTGTTATAGTGCAGTCCACCTGTCCTGACGGAGGGTATCCCCTGGCCCTCGAACCGGCCGGACCAGAGTCGAGTTCGTCGCGCGAACCGCCGGAGATGCTGACCATGCCGGTATTCTCGTCGACGTCGGCGCCGGCGGCGAAGCTCTGGCCATAGGTGTCCTGTTCGTTCCAGTTGAGACCCGTCTTGCCGGTGTTGGAAATAATGCCATAGCCGGCGAGCTTTGCTTTATTCTTGAAATAGTTGGCCATCAGTTGGTAGTCATAATAGCCGTCCGTGGCACGGCCGGCATTGGCGCGGCCGAAATAGCCGTTCTTCTTGCCGTCCTTCAGTTTCAGATTGATGGTTTTGTCGCGTTGTCCGTCGTCGATGCCGGTGAAGGTGGCCTGGTCGCTTTTCTTGTCGTAGACCTGTACCCTGTCGACCATGTCGGCCCGGAGGTTTTGGGTGACGAGGGTGGGGTCGTCGCCGAAGAATTCTTCGCCGTCAACCAGGACCTTTTTTACCGCCTGGCCCTGGGCGGTGATCTTTCCGTTCTTGTCGACCTGTATGCCGGGTAATTTTTTCAGCAGGTCTTCGACGGTGGCGTTGGGCTGGGTGCGAAAACTGTCGGCGTTGAACTCGGTCGTGTCCCCTTTCAGGCGGATGGCGCCTTTGTTGCCGCTGACGACGACCTCCTGGAGGAGTTTGCTCTTCAGCACCATCCCGATGATGGGGAGGGTGAGTGTCCCGGTATCTTTTACCGTCAGCTCGTCGACGAAATCGGCATAGTTGGGGTAGGTAACGACGATGAGGTAGTGTCCGAAGGGAATGTTCTTTAGGCTAAACCGGCCGGTTGCGTCGGTGCGGCTATGCTGGACCAGGATCGAGTCGGCGGGGCGAAGAAGGAGTACCGAACCGTAGCTGAGATTTCTTTTTCCGCTGTGTCGGAGACGGTGCCGGTGATTCGGGAAGATTGTGCCAGACCGGCGGTAGTTACGCCGAGGCATAATACGAGGCATAGGAAGGTTAAACAGGTCAGCTTGGCCATATAGGAGAATAATAATTGTACCGGGGGATGCAGTTTCTACGACTTTCCACACTTGCGCGAGCCAAATTAGTTTCAAATCGAAGGATATGCAAGGACGATCCCTTAAATTTACGTTAAAGAGAACTACGCCTTTTTACCACACATATAAAACATTTCCCGTGGATACATCAGTTGGACAGAAATATGAAGAGACACATTTTGTAGACGCGTCAAAGCCGGTATGGAACTACTCGCTTTTCACGGAAGAAGATATCCGAAATTTTCAGCATGGGACGCACTATCGTCTATACAATTTTTTCGGAAGTCACCGTAGGGAGGTCCTCGGGAGGGCGGGCTTTTATTTTGCCGTTTGGGCGCCGAATGCAACGGCTATATCCGTGATCGGGAATTTCAACGACTGGACGCCGGATATCCATCCGCTGTATGTCAGGCTGGACCGGAGCGGCGTCTGGGAAGGTTTTATCCCGGACATTCCCGCGGGCGAAGCCTATAAATATCATATAAAGGGATTCAACGGCGGGACGCTGGATAAAGGTGATCCCTATGCGTACTTTTGGGAGATGCGGCCGATGACGGCCTCGATCACCTGGGAGCTGGACTACGACTGGAAGGACGGGGAGTGGATGGCGGGGCGAAAGGAGCACAATTCCATGGAATCGCCCTGGAGTGTCTACGAAGTGCATCTGGCCAGCTGGATGCGGCCGGATAAGTACGACGAAGAGCGGTATAACACCTATGCTCAGTTGCAGGAGCTGCTGGTCCCTTATGTAAAACAGATGGGTTTTACGCACGTGGAGCTGATGCCGGTGATGGAACATCCGTTCGACGGCAGCCGGGGCTATCAGGGGACGGGGTACTATGCGCCGACCTCGAGATTCGGCGATCCGCAGGGCTTTATGGCGCTGGTGGAGGCTTTTCACCGGGAAGGCATCGGGGTCATCCTCGACTGGGTACCGTCGCATTTTCCCTATGACTATCACGGGCTCTATCTCTTCGACGGCGCAAACACCTATGAATACGCCGATATGCGGAAGGGCTTTCACCCCGACTGGAACAGCTATATCTTCAACTACAAGCGGGGGAGGTAAAATCGTTCCTGATCAGCAATGCGCGGTTCTGGCTGGACAAATTCCATGCGGATGGACTACGGGTGGATGCGGTCAGTTCGATGCTGAAACTGAACTATTCGCGCGAGGAGGGAGAATGGGAGCCCAACGAGCATGGCGGTGACGGCAACCTCGAGGCGATCGCCTTTATAAAAGACTTGAACGAGACCGTCTACCGCGATTTCCCCGACGTGCAGACCATCGCCGAGGAGGCGACCGACTGGCCGGGGGTGAGCCGTCCGACCTTTGCCGGCGGGCTCGGGTTCGGGATGAAATGGATGATGGGCTGGATGCACGACACCCTGGACTTTTTTAAGATGGACCCCATCTACCGCAAGGACCACCAGGACAAGTTTACCTTTAGTATGATGTACTACTACGACGAGAATTTCGTGCTGCCGCTGAGTCACGACGAGGTCGTTCACGGCAAATCGCCGATGATCTATAAGATGCCGGGCGACGAATGGCAGAAATTCGCCAATCTTCGGCTACTCTACTCCTATATGATGACCCATCCCGGCGGCAAGCTGTTGTTCATGGGCGACGAGTTTGCGGCTACTTCGGAGTGGAACTACAAGACCGAGCTGCAGTGGGAGCTGCTGAAGTTCGATTCGCACCGGATGATGAAAGACTGTGTCCGTGACCTGAATTTGCTGCTTCGCGGCGAGCCGGCGTTGTATGAGAATCAGTTCAATGCGTGCGGGTTCGAATGGGTCGACCTCAACCACCGCGGCGAGAGCGTGGCGGTGTACCGCCGGAAGGGGAAGAATCCTGCCGACGACGTGCTGGTGATCCTGAATTTTACGCCGGTGGTGCGGCGGGACTGGAAGGTCTATACGCGGGGGAAGACGGCGTGGAAGGAGATCTTCAACAGTGATGACCGGAAGTACTGGGGGACGGGGGATACGAATAATCCGTCGGTGACGGTCAATCTGGTGGATGAGACGGATGATGTATATGAATTGATCGTGCATTTGCCGCCGCTGGGGGCGGTGGTGTTGAAATAGGGGGTGCCGCGATTCCTGTGGAAGTAAACCGCGCGCCGGTTTACCGAGGCCGGCGCGCCGGGTGGTGGCGTGAACCGTGTGGTTCACGGATTACATTCTTTCGGGGACGCGGATGCCGAGCAGGGCCAGTGCTGAACGAAGGATGGTTGACGTCAGCTGTGCCAGCTGCAGGCGAAGCGCTTTTTTGCCGGGTGTTTCGGCGTTGGCGATGGAATGCAGATTATAAAATGTATTGAAGGCCTGAGCCAGCCCGAAGGCGTAGGCTGAAACAACCGACGGGCTCATTTCGTCCAGTGCCTGGGTCAGGACGGCAGGGAATTTCTCGGCGGTGACGAGGAGTTCTTTTTCCGCGGGCAGCAGGGCTTCGTGTGGGGCATCGAAGGCGACCGGCTGGTCGCCGGACGCGCCTTCCTTGCGGAGCACGCTGCGGATACGGGCAAAGGCATACTGAATAAAGGTGGCGGTATAACCGTGGAGGTCGATGGATTCCTCCGGGTTGAAGACCATCTTCTTTTTGGGATCGACGCGAAGGAGGAAGAATTTGAGGCCCCCGATGCCGATGATATCGTAGAGGTCTTTCAGTTCTGACTCTGTAAAGCCTTCTGTTTTTCCCTGTTCTTTTGTCTTCTTTTCCGCTTCGCTGATCATTTCGTCGAGGATGTCGTCGGCGTCGACGACGGTGCCTTCCCTCGTTTTCATGCGGCCGGTGGGCAGTTCGACCATGCCGTAGCTGAGGTGGAAGATGCCGTCGGCGGAGGGGAGGCCGAGTTTTTGGCAGAATCAGTTTGAGTACCCGGAAGTGGTAGTTCTGTTCGTCGCCAACCACGTAGATGCTGAGGTCGGAGTGGAACTCCTCGTTCTTTTTACCGCGAGTCCGATGTCCTGGGTGATATAGACGGCTGTCCCGTCCCTGCGCTGGACGATCTTCTGGTCGAGGCCATCGGCGGTGAGGTCGATCCAGACACTGCCGTCGTCCTTTTTAAAGAAGACGCCTTTTTCGAATCCCTGTTCGACGAGTTCTTTGCCGAGCAGATAGGTGTTGCTTTCGTAATATGTCTTGTCGAAGTCGCTGCCGATGCGTTTGTAGGTGACGTCGAAGCCGGCATAGACCCAGCTGTTCATTTTCTTCCAGAGTTCGATAACGTCGGGTTTGCCTGCTTCCCAGTCAACCAGCATCTGCTGCGCCATCTTCATGATGGGCGCCTCTTTCTCGGCACTGGTCCTTGTCCATCCCGCCGGCGATGAGTTCGGCCATCTGCTCTTTGTGGACGGTTCCGAAGAGGACATAATAATCGCCGACGAGGTGGTCGCCTTTGAGGCCCGTGCTCTCGGGAGTGGCGCCGTTGGCAAACAGCTGCCAGGCGACCATGCTCTTGCAAATATGAATACCGCGGTCGTTGGCGATGCAGGTCTTGACGATCTCATATCCGCCCGCTTTATAGATCTCGGCGATGCTCCAGCCGAGGAAATTGTTCCGGAGGTGTCCGAGGTGGAGTGGTTTGTTGGTATTGGGGGAGGAATACTCCACCATCACTTTTTCCCGTTGGAGGGCTGGCGGCCAAAGGCCGGGTTGGCGTATTCGGTCCGCAGGAAGTCGATCCAGCGGCTGTCGGCCACAGTGAGGTTGAGAAAGCCCTTGATGACATTAAAGCCGGAGAAAAGCCCGGGGTTGGCGGCGAGCAGCGCACGGCCGAGCTCGTTGCCGAGAGCGTCGGGAGATTTCTTCAGTTGTTTGACAAACGAGAACAACACCACCGTATAGTCGCCCTCGAATTCCGGTTTGGTCTCGTTGACGGCGATGTCGGCGGGGGCCAGGTCGAACTGGAATTTCTCTTTCAGGGCATTGCTGGCGGCTGTTCTGATCTGACTAATAATGTCCATTGATTCGCGGTTGACTGTAATTTTTTTTACAGGTTGGCTGCAAAGGTACGGCAAGTCAGGCAATTGGGTAAAGCTTTTCGGGGTGTTGGGGTCTTGCCGGGGTGGCGGGTTGTCTGGTGTTGGGGTCCTGCTGAGGTGCGGGGTTGTCTGGTGTTGGGGTCTTGCTGAAGTGCGGGGTTGCGGGGTGTTCCGGCCTGGCCGGGGCGGGTGTTTGAGGTGTCGCCCCAGGTCCGCCGCGGTGGTTCCGCCGTGCGAAATCGTAGCTATTTTTTAACTTTAGAACGACCAATTGGTAGTATATTTGGAGTTTTAACGGGAATGACACAGATACTGAAAAATAACATCATTTCTTTTATAGATTTCTTTTATCCCTTGTTTAGCAGGTTTATGCCTTTGCAGACCTTTCGCTATGCGGCCTGCGGGGGTGCGAACACGATCGTTGATATCGTCATGTACGGGGTTGCCTATAATTTTATCCTGCACAAGCACGACGTTGACCTGGGCTTTCTGGTGATCAAGCCGCATATTGCGTCGATCCTGATAGCCTTCTGTGTCAGTTTTCCGCTGGGGTTCTTTTTGATGCGGAACGTTGTGTTTACGGAGTCGACGCTGCACGGGAGGGTACAGTTGTTCCGGTATTTCCTGCTGGTGATCATTTGCCTGGTCCTGAACTATATCTTTATCAAGCTCTTTGTGGAGCAGTTTCATATTTATCCTACGGTGTCGAAGGTTCTGACGACGATTATCGTGGTGACGTTCAGCTATCTCACGCAGAAAAATTTTACGTTCAAGACGGAAGCCGAGAACCGGCAGGTGGACTAGACGCCGGTTCACAGCCGTGGCAGGCGTAGCCGCGTTCATTTGCGCTGTGTCATGCTGAACCAGTTGCCGACGCCGTCGGACATAATGGCTTCGATGCCGTAGAACTGCTCTTTTGGCTCGGATTTGAAGGATACTCCCTTTTCTTTTAGTTCTTCGTAGGTGGCCCGGCAGTCGGTGGAGTCCATGACGGCGGCGCCGAGGGCTCCTTTTCCAACAGCACTTTAAATGCGTTGCGGGCTTCTTCGTCAAAATGCATTCCGCCGTCCAGAGGGGAAAGGAGGGGCAATCTCCAGATCGGGCTGTTGGGGTGGACTGACCGTCAGCCAGCGGAATCCGTTGTCCATTTTGGCGTCGGTGTTGACCTTGAATCCCAGTTTGTTCACATAAAAATCATAGGCCTTGTCCTCGGTCCTGGACATAGAAGGTGACGTGAGAGAGCTTCGTGATCATAAATTATTTATTTATGGACCAAAGCTAAGCGTTCCTGCAGGGAAGCCCTTATTGAGAATTGCTTTTGGTCGGGGTAGGGGGAATTGATCGGGACGATGGTGCTGGTGGCGATCTCGTGGAAAGGGATTTGGAATGGCGGAGTGTCGGCGGTTCACTGCGGAGGCTCGTTGGACGAAGGCGTATCGACCCCGAAGTTCTCGATGAAGCAATGGGGAATTAAGCTGCGCGGCTGTTCGAGGGTCTGCCGTTCTCTGCGCCAGGCTTCGTCGCGGTAGCTGGTGGGGGGAGTTCCCATCTCCTTTTTAAAGAGAAGACTGAAGGAGCCGATGCTTTCGAAGCCGACGTCGTTGCAGATCTCGGTGACGCTGAGGTCGCGGGCCGCCAGGCAGAGACGGGCGTGTTCGATTCGTTTGCGGGTCAGGTACTGGTGCGGCGTGAGCCGGTAGATCCGCGTGAACAGCCGGTGGAAATGATAGCGCGAGATGCAGGCCTCCCGGGCAAGCGTGTCCAGGTCGAGCGAGCCCCGAAAATTGCCGTCGATATATAGTTTCGCGGCTACGACCCTGCGATATGTGTCCGTGGTGATTGGCATGTAGGCATTAAAATTTGCACTTCCAAATTTAATTCTTGTTTTTCAAACAATTACAAGAACTTGCTGGCACAATTTTAGGGGAGTCCACAGTGTCTTTTTCGTAACTTTACAGATGCTGATCTCAAACTACAAGCCTATGGTAACAGTGATCATTCCCGCTCTTAATGAAGAAAAAACGATACGCCAGGTGATCCGCCAGGCGAAGAGAAGCGAGCTGGTGAATGAGATAATTGTCGTCGATGATATGTCCACGGACAACACCATCGCCGAAGCGAAGAAAGAGGAAGGGGTGAGGGTTATAACGAGCACCCATGTTGGAAAAGGGGATTCGATGCGGGAAGGGCTGTTGATGGCCGGCAATGAAATACTGGTATTCCTGGAGGCGGATACGCCCAATTTCGAAGCCGATATCGTCGGTATGCTGGCTGAGCCGCTGGTTCGCGGGGAAGCTGATTTCGTAAAATCTTATTTCGAGCGGCAGAGCGGAAGGGTAGCCGAAATTCTGGTCAAGCCAATGCTGGAGTTCTTCTTCCCGCATTTGCTGCAGTTCAAACAGCCGCTGAGCGGCATGATCGCCGGTAAGAAATCCATTCTTCAAAAGGTCGAGTTCGACAACGACTACGGAGTCGACATCGGACTGCTGATCGATATGCACAATGTCAACGCGCGGATCAAAGAGGTCTGTGTAGGCGAGGTCGAGAATGACCGCCATCCGCTGCATGTTCTTGGCCGTATGTCCAAGCAGGTAGCCAATGCCATTTTCAAGCGGGTGAACATCTTCGATGGCGGCAGGAGACAGGATGACGATACGCCCCATCTGATGCGTGAACAGGTGGAGTTCGCGCTAAAGGAAATGGTCCGGCAGCCCAAGAAGATGATCGTTTTCGACATGGACTATACGCTGCTGCAGGGGAGTTTTATAAAGGCGGCGGCCCAGCATTTCGGATTCACCAAAGAGCTGGCCGATATACAGGCACAGCCCAAAAGCAATTTCATAAAGACACAGAAGATAGCCCGGCTGCTGGAGGGTAGGAGCTTTGCAGAACTGATCAACGTTGTGGAATCTATTCCCCTGATCGGGGACGCGGTGCAGGTGGTGCGGGAGCTGCAGGTGCGCGGTTATGTCTGCGGGATCATCAGCGACAGTTATCACGCTATTGCCAACCATGTCAAGAACATGCTGGGACTTGATTTCACGCTGGGAAATGAGCTCGAGTTCCAGAAGAGCGTGGCGACCGGGGAAGTCCGGATACCCTCGCAGCTGTTGAAGGACCGGTTTAGCCGGTGCGAACACGACCACTGTAAGTCCAATATGTTCCAGTACATTCTGCACCGGTTTGGGATCAGTCTGGCAGATTCCGTGGCAGTCGGGGACGGGGAGAACGATGTCTGCATGGTCAAAATGGCGGGTACGGGGATCAGCTTTAATTCGACCTCGCCGGATGTGGATAAAGTGGCCGACTACGTATTTCGGGGGGAATCGCTGATGCCGGTCCTGGACGTGGTCCGATAGGGGTGGCTGCGGGTACCGGACAGCCTGACGGGAGGAAAAGACTAATTTGGCCGAAATAATACTTGGATGGCAGAGCCGGACTGACGGCCTGCCATTTTTGCATTTTTGGGGCCGTGGCATAATGATTGTCAAGGATATCGGGTGGATTCAAAATTTCAAACCTTTAAAATAAGATAAACAATATGGGAAAAATCATAGGAATAGACCTCGGCACGACGAACAGTTGCGTGGCCGTCATGGAAGGGAATGAGCCCGTCGTGATCGCCAATGACGAGGGTCGCCGCACGACCCCGTCGATCGTCGGTTTCCTGAAAAACGGAGAGCGCAAAGTTGGGGATCCTGCCAAGCGTCAGGCCATCACGAACCCGATCAATACGATCATGTCCGTAAAACGGTTCATGGGCCGTCGTTATGACGAAGTGACCAATGAGATCACGCATTGGAGCTATAAAGTGGTAAAAGGTGACAATAATACGGTACGTATTGACATAGACGGCCGTTTATATACGCCCCAGGAGATTTCCGCTATGATCCTTCAGAAAATGAAGAAGACGGCGGAGGACTATCTGGGTCAGGAAGTAACGGAAGCCGTGATCACGGTACCCGCCTACTTCAACGACGCACAGCGTCAGGCGACGAAGGAAGCCGGTGAGATCGCCGGTCTGACCGTCCGTCGTATCGTAAACGAACCTACTGCTGCAGCCCTGGCGTATGGCACTGGACAAGGCAGGTAAGGACGAGAAGATCGCCGTATTCGACCTGGGTGGTGGTACATTCGATATTTCCATCCTCGAACTGGGCGACGGCGTCTTCGAAGTAAAATCAACCAATGGCGACACCCACCTGGGCGGCGACGATTTCGATAAAGTGGTGATGGACTGGCTGGCCGAAGAGTTCAGGAAGGACGAGAACGTCGACCTGCGCAAGGACCCTATGGCCCTGCAGCGTCTGAAGGAAGCCGCTGAAAAGGCCAAGATCGAGCTTTCGTCTTCGAGCGAAACGGAGATCAATCTGCCTTATATCACGGCGGTGGACGGTGTTCCCAAGCACCTGGTGAAGAAGCTGACCCGTGCAAAGTTCGAACAGCTTGCCGACAGTCTTTTCGAAAGGTGTCTGAAGCCCTGCGAGCAGGCGCTGAAAGACGCCGGTATCTCGACGTCCCAGATCGACGAGGTGATCCTGGTAGGTGGTTCTACCCGTATCCCCAAGGTACAGGATATCGTTGAAAAGTTCTTTGGCAAGAAGCCCAATAAGGGTGTAAACCCCGACGAAGTAGTTGCTATCGGCGCGGCTATCCAGGGTGCGGTGTTGACGGGTGAAGTAAAGGACGTGCTCCTGCTCGACGTTACGCCTCTCTCGCTGGGTATCGAGACGATGGGTGGTGTGATGACCAGGCTGATCGATTCCAATACGACGATCCCGACCAAGAAGTCCGAGACCTTCTCTACGGCCAGCGATAGCCAGCCCGGTGTACAGATACATGTCCTGCAGGGTGAACGCCCGATGGCTTCGCAGAACAAGAGTCTGGGTACCTTCAACCTCGACGGGATCCCGCCGGCTCCGCGCGGCGTTCCGCAGATCGAAGTCATCTTCGACATCGACGCCAACGGCATCCTGCACGTGACCGCGAAAGACAAGGGCACGGGCAAAGAGCAGAAGATCCGCATCGAGGCCGGCAGCGGTCTCAGCAAGGAAGAGGTCGAAAGGATGAAGGCAGAAGCAAAGGCCAACGAGTCTACCGACAAGGCAGCCCGCGAGAAGGTCGACAAGGTCAACCAGGCCGACAGCCTGATCTTCCAGACGGAAAAGCAGCTGAAGGAATTCGGCGACAAGCTGCCGGCTGACAAGAAGGCTCCGATCGAGACTGCGCTGAGCAAGCTGAAGGACGCACAGAAGTCGGGCGATATCTCTGCTATCGATGCAGCTGTTGCCGAGATGAACAACGCCTGGACGGCCGCATCCGAAGAGATGTACAAGGCTACCCAGCAGGCGGGCGGACAGCCCGGTGGCGAAGGCGCTCCTGGTGGCCAGCAGAGCAGCGGCGGAGAAAATGTGACCGACGCGGAGTTCGAAGAAGTTAAGTAATCAGTTGATATATAGATGATTGAGAAGCCCGGAGAAATTCGGGGCTTTTTTTGTTTGCATATACCAGAATAATGTGTAATTTTGCACCCGAATTGAGCAACTAAAACGTATTAGCTCGCCACGATCAGATCGATCTCAGTATGTACAAGCCGGTTGGATGCCGGTTGTTGAAATAGACAAGGCCTGTTGAACTTCTCGCAACGATGCTTCCTTTTCTCATTCTCCGTGGTTGCTCCAAAATTTTTTAAGTAATAGTAAAAACGTAAGTTATGAATAGTGATGTCATGCACGGTAAAGTGCAAATGGAACCTTCTATCCTGAAAAATCTCACGGCCGAGGTAAAAGAGACTCTTGCGAAAGAACTCCTGACCAACCCGCGCAAAGGCTCTTTCGGAGCTTTGCAGATGTGGAATATGCGTCGCAATGGCCGGCGCATGGGCCTCAGAAATCCGAGAATTGTTACCGGTTTCGGTTACTGATAAAGTTAAGGTGAGGTTATGATCAGCGTAGCGCCCGCTCATGAATTGAGCGGGCTTTTTTGTCCGGCGGATAACAGGGCGGGATGGACGACGGGTAGCGAGGTGGGATGACCGGTGTCCTCGGGTCAGATGATCTCCATCTGTTTCATCAGGAAGGACGCGTTGCGGTTGCGCGCTTACTCCTCTTTGGAGTTGGTAGTTAAAATGTAGATTCTCTCCGTCGATCACGCTCTCAAAACAATAGTTGCGCACCTTGTCGGGCATCTCCTCTTCCAGCTGGCCGAGCAGGAGGTCGTGGGTGGCGAATAGCGAGAGACAGTTGTACCGGATCAGTTTGCGGATAAAGAGCTCCGAGCCGTGGGTCTTGTCTTCGGAATTGGTGCCGCGGAGGATCTCGTCGATGAGTACGAGGGCGGGGATGCCGGTATCGAGGCGGTGAACGATGTTGCGGAGCTTCTTCAGTTCGGCCATGAAATAGGAGGTCTGTTCCTGCAGGGAATCGCTGATGCGCAGCGAGGTGAGCAGGGCCATCGGCGTGAAGGACCAGCTGGCGGCGCAGACGGGCAGGCCGCACTGGGCCATCAGGAGGTTGACGCCGATCGTCCGGAGGAAGGTCGTCTTGCCGGACATGTTAGACCCTGTGACGAGGATCAGCCGCTCGTCCTTTCCGATGGAGAAGTCGTTGGCGACGCGACGGTCCGCGGGTATCAGCGGATGCGCGAGACAGGTAGATTGTATAAATAAATTGCCGGTGTTGGACTCGGGAGCCGGATAGACATAGTCGGGGTTGTTAAACGCAAAACCTGCCGGGGGAATTCAGGCATTCGATGGAGCCGACCGTGGCGACCCACTGGGGAAAGCGGGATCTGTGCGCGATCTTCCAGCGCTCGAGCGCGGTCAGGCAGCGCAGGTCGTAGAAAAACAACGTATTGAAGGCGATATTGACCAGGACGTTCAGGCGCTGGTCGAAGAAGGATGTCAGTTTTGACAACTGACGGATAGCCTTATGCGCGTCTTCGGTCTGTGAATGCAGTTGTTTCAGCGTGGCTGAGTCAGCGATGCTGACAGTATTGAATACAGCGAGGATGCCCGCGTACTGGTCGAGTATGCTCTGCTTGCGCGCGATCAGCAGGTGCTGCTGGCTGATATATTTGGTATAGCTGCCGGTGATACCCCAGGAGATGAGTGCGCCGATCAGGAAGGGGGTATAGTTGTTGCTGGAAAGGTAGTAGTAGGCCGTTCCCAGATTGAATACCGTGAGGATGTTGATGAGGATGCGAAGTCCTTTGCGCTGGTAGAGGACGGTTGGGCCGTCCAGCCAGGACTGGATATTGTCAAGGTTGCCTGCCGCCTCGCCGGCGAGCAGTCCTTTTGCCGTCAGCAGCTGGCGTTGTGTGGGCTGGGCGGCCAGTGCGCGGACGGCCTCCTGCTGCGCGAGGATCGCTTCCGGAGAAAGCAGGCTGTTGCGCATGAGCCCGCTGAATGCCTGTTCCCCGTGGCTGGTGGTCGTGCGGTTGAGGGCATGAAAGAGGGAGCGTTTTCCAAAAATGTCGAGGTCGTCCAGATAGCCTTCCGAATCGAGATAGATAGCGCCGTCGGAGAAGCCGTTGAGGTCGCCGTCGAGGACGGACAGTTCGTTGGTGTTGAGCCGGGCCAGCTGCTCCTGCAGCGAGCGTTGGTCCTTCAGGCGATAGTAGACGTTGACGGAGAAGAGGAAGGCTGCGAACAGGACGAGGACAAGCATCATTACCAGCGGGCTGAAGCCCCGGGTCAGCAGGACGATCGAATAGATGAAGGCGGCAAACAGGAGGAGCCGGACGACGGCGAGGCCGTTCATTTTGTTTCGCAGGCGCTGGGCCTGACCATTGCATTCGGCGAGTGCAGACCGGTAAAAGGAGGCGGTGGACATAGGCGGCGCGAGGGGGTGAAGCGTACCGGACCCCATCCGGTTCAAGCAAAATGCCACCTGAGGTCAAGTGGCATTCGAATATAGTAAAGAATTAGTTGGCTTACATGATATCCAGCGCCTTGACGAAGAAGGTGCAGACGAAGGGAAGGATCAGGGTCAGGTATTCAAAGTGTGAGGCAACGGCCAGGGCGAAAGCACCTGCAGAGATCAGAAATAATACCCAATAAAGTCCTGTATTTTTTCTTTTGCTGTTCCATTGAAATTCAAATTTGTGCGAAGCTACGGCAAAGGATGCAACGAACCAAAGCTAAAAAAATGAATATCTTCGGGTTTCAGAGGGAAAATTCCACGCTATCAGTAAATTTTATCCGGTTTGCTAAAAGAAGCTAAAAAATAGTATACCTTAGTAGTATAATGTAAAAAGTACACATTAGAGGGACATGAAAATTGATTTTTATTTACGGTTCTACACGCACCCCGGCCAGTCTATTTTGGTGACGGGGAATATAGCTCAGCTGGGTAATGACGATATCCATTCCGCTCTCGCGCTCGACTATGTCAATGGCGAATTCTGGCATGCCAGTATTGTTCTCGGATCGCTGCCTGAGGAGCCATTGCGTTATCACTACGTGCTCAGGAACGAAGACGGGACGCTGACGGAAGAGTGGGGCGATGACAAGGTGGTCGAATTTCCGGCTGCGGGCCTCAGTGAGGTGCAGGTCATCGATACCTGGAACTATGCCGGCGAATACGAGAACGTTTTTTATACCAACCCGTTCCAGGAGGTTCTGCTGCCCCATCATAAGGCCGCGAAAAAAGGCCGGGTCAAGACGCTGCCGACGCATGAGTTCCTCGTAAAAGCGCCGCTGCTGGCCTCGGACGAGGTTGTCTGCCTGCTCGGCAATGGGACCACGCTCCGCGACTGGGACGAGACCGACCCGCTGCTGCTGACGCCGGAGGGTGGCTGGTGGGTGCTGCGGCTGAGCGTTCCTCCGGAATCGTTTCCGATCGAATACAAATACGGCGTCTACAACAAGAAGGAAAAAAGCTTTGTACGATATGAGACCGGTCCCAATCGGAGTCTGCCCGGGGATGCCCGCAAGGGAAAGGTAAGCATCATCCACGACGGATTTGTTCATCTGCCGAATTCGGGATGGAAGGGCGCGGGGGTTGCAATACCTGTGTTTAGCCTGCGCAGCAAACAGTCGATGGGGGTGGGGGAGTTCACGGATATCCGGCTGCTTGTCGACTGGGCGGTCAAGTGTGGTCTGCGGCTGGTTCAGCTGCTGCCGGTACAGGACACGACGGCGACCTATACCTGGCTGGATTCCTATCCCTATGCCGCCATCTCAGCTTTTGCGCTTCATCCGATCTATCTCAATCTGGAGAAGTGTGCGGGGCGGAAATATGCCGATCTGATCAAGCCGCTGAAGAAGAAGCAGAAAGAACTGAATGCTTTGACCGAACTCGACTACGAGCAGGTGATCAAGATCAAATTATTGACAGTTAAAGAATTGTACGAGTTACAGAAAGAAGAATTTAAGAAAGATCCCGGGTTTCTGGACTTTTTTGCGGACAACGAGAACTGGCTGGTTCCCTATGCGGCCTTTTGCTACCTCAGGGACAAGAATGGCAGCTCTGAATTTACGCGGTGGAAGCAGCATGGCCGGTATGACGCCGAAGCGATCCGGAAGTTCACGGCGCCGAGCGGAAGGCAGTATGATTCCATTGCTCTTCAATACTTTATCCAGTATCATCTCCACCTTCAGTTGAGGGAGGCGGTGGACTATGCGCACGAGCACGGGGTGGTGCTAAAGGGCGATATCCCCATCGGGATCGGCCGCAACAGCTGCGACGCCTGGGTTGAGCCGGGGCTCTATCATATGGACCTTCAGGCTGGGGCGCCGCCGGACAATTTTGCGGTAAAAGGACAGAACTGGGGTTTCCCGACCTACAACTGGGAAAGGATGCAGCAGGATGGCTACGCCTGGTGGAAACGCCGGTTTGGGCATATGCGCAACTATTTCGACGCCTTCCGCATCGACCATATCCTGGGGTTTTTCCGGATCTGGAGTATTCCCATGGATATCGTGGAAGGTATACTCGGGCATTTCGAGCCGGCGATACCGGTACACCGGGTGGAGTTCCAGCAGCGCAATATCTGGTTTGACCAGGATCGTTATACGAAGCCGTTCATTAATGACACGGTACTCAACGAAGTCTTTGGACCCGATATGGCGGAGACGGTGAAAACGTCGTGGCTGGAGCCGGAGGGCAACGGCCAGTACCGTCTCCAATCCGCTTTCGACACGCAGCGCAAGATTGCCGTTCATTTCAGCGAGCAGGCTGCTTCAGCCTATGGTGACAAGCTGAGAACCGGACTATACGACCTCGTGTCCAATCTGATCCTGCTGGAAGTGGAGGGCTCCGGCGGGCAGCAATTCCATTTCCGCATTTCGATGGAGAATACTTCGTCCTTCCGTCATCTCGAATGGCATGTGCAGCAGCAGTTGAAGGACCTTTATGTCAACTATTTCTACAGTCGCCGAGGACGATTTCTGGCAGAAGGAGGCCATGCGAAAACTACCTGCGCTGAAAAGGGCTACCAATATGCTCGTCTGCGGAGAGGACCTGGGCATGGTGCCGCGCAGTGTTCCCGACGTCATGCGTCAGCTGGGCATCCTGAGTCTCGAAGTGCAGCGAATGCCGAAGAATCCGGCGCGTGAATTCTTCCATCCTTCAGAGGCTCCGTATTTGTCCGTCGTCACCCCTTCCACGCACGACATGAGCACGATCCGCGGCTGGTGGGAGGAAAGACAGGAGCATGACCCAGCGCTTCTTCAACCAGGAACTGGGTCAGTGGGGAGAGGCTCCGTTGTTCCTGTGAGCCATGGATCAACAAAGCGATCGTCCTCCAGCACCTGCACAGTCCCGCGATGTGGTGTATATTCCAGCTGCAGGATATCATGGGGATGAGCGAGACCTTCCCGCAGGGAGAACCCGCACGACGAACGGATCAATGTTCCGGCAAATCCGCATCACTACTGGAGGTACCGGATGCACCTGAATCTCGAGGAACTGATAAAGGAAAAGGAGTTCAACGCTTCGGTCCGGGAAGAGGTGGAGGCCAGCGGGAGATAGATAAAAAGGTTGGCAGCCGAACACTCAGAAACGAATGCTGGCTGCCGTAGGGAGAGGGGTAAAGGGGTTGGGGTCTTTGCAGTTTCAGGTGTCTACTTCTTTCCACATTACATGATCTTCACAAAAGGTTGCACATACTGGCTGGATCCGGTGCGGCTGGAAACTTTCAGGATGTAGTTGCCGCTTTTCAGTCCGGAGATAGCCAAAGACTGTTGGTTGTTGCCTGCGTTCAGCTGCTGCTGCTCGGTCATGAGGATGATACCGGACAGATTGTAGACCTGTACGATCACCTGCTGTGCGGCGGGGCTGCTGACGTTGTAGTTGAGCACTGCGATGGCGGGGTTAGGATAAACGGCCATTTTGTTGTTGCTCTCTATATTGCTCAGGTTAACTATCTTGGAATAACGGAGGACGCCGTCCATATCTACCTGACGAAGGCGGTAGTAGTTGTTGCCTTTCAGCATATGGTCATCAGAAAACGTATAGTTGTTGGTGTTACCGTTGTTGAGACCGATGACGACGCCGATGGAGTCGTATCCGCCCGTATCGCCCGGAACGCTCGATCACGAACCATTTACAGTTGGTCTGACCTTCCATCGTCCATGAAAGCAGGGCGTTGCTGGTCTGTGCCTTTCCGGTGAAAGCGAGCAGCAGGGCCGGAGTGGCGGACGCGCTGGTTGCCATCTGGGCGCTAAGGTTGCCGGTGGCGGAGATCAGGAGGGCGAGGATCAGGGCTGCGGTAATCTTTTTGGCCCGGAGACAATTGATTGACCAGGTACGGGCCGAATCTCGCTGCTCGATGATTGTTATGGTGCTCGATTTCATGTTAGGTACGATTGCGTGTTGTGACTAGGTATCGGAAAAAAGTGCCAAAAAATAACAATTTGGTAAACAGGGGCTTATGGGTGTGCCACTTCTTTCGCGGTTTCCCGTAAAGGGGAAAAATGCTCTCAAAAATGCAAAAAAATGCGTGGAAGCCCGTGGTCGGACCGTAAATTCCGAAGGCTTCCGGGACCGCGGGAATCGTTATCTTAGTGGCGATGATTTGTACGTATTATTCTTATCAACTCGAATTCAGACATCCTTTTACCATTTCCAGGGCACGAAAACGCACCAGCCGACCCTGATCGTAGAGCTCGAACACAGGGGCGTAAAAGGCTATGGGGAGGCGCCGGCCATTTCCTACTATCATATACCGGTGGAGAAGATGATCGCCGACCTGGAGGCCAAAAGGGCGGGGATCGAGGGGTTTGCGATAACGGACCCCCAGCGCTACTGGCACTATCTGCACCATCTGATACCCGATAATTCCTTTCTCGTCTGTGCGCTGGATATGGCGGGCTGGGACTTGTTTGGCAAGATGCGGCAGCAGCCGTTATATAAGTTATGGAATTTGGACCCGACCAGCGGGCCCTAGACGGATTTTACCATCGGTATCGACACGGTCGATAAAATGGTGGCCAAGATGAGGGAGAGGCCCCGGCCGATCTATAAGATCAAGCTGGGGACGCCCGAGGACCTGGCCATTATGGAGGCCCTTCGGCGGGAGACGGACGCCGTCTTCCGGGTGGATGCCAATGCCGGCTGGACCGTCGGGGAGGCGCTGCAGCTGATACCCGTGCTGGCTCAGCTGGGGGTGGAGTTTGTCGAGCAGCCCCTGGCCAGGGACGACTGGGACGGCATGCGGGTATTATATAAGGAGTCGGTCCTGCCCCTGATCGCCGATGAATCCTGCGTGAAGGAGGAGGACGTGGAAGCCTGCGCGGGATTCTTCCATGGGATCAATATCAAGCTGACCAAGTGCGGCGGTATCACGCCGGCGCGGCGGATGATCGGGAAGGCCCGTTCGCTGGGAATGAAGGTAATGGTGGGAAGCATGAACGAGAGTACCATCGGCAGCGCGGCCATTGCGCACCTGCTGCCTGAACTGGACTATGTGGATATGGATGGGCCGCTGCTACTGAGGGACGATCTGGGGACGGGGCTTGCAATCGGTGCGGATCGGGTGACCATTCCCAACGGTGCCGGACTGGGGGTAGAATTTACGGGACTTTTTTCCAGAGAAGCGGCAGCGGGAATGACAAATTAACGTAGATTTGACGCTTATAGAATATAGAATAGACCAGACCAGCTCGCATATGATAAAAACTACTGAACACGCTCCATCACTGTCTTACCGGGTAAAAGAAAAGTTCAGAACGGTCTTTGCCGAATCGGACCCGCTGATCGTCCGTTCGCCCGGCCGTGTCAACCTGATCGGGGAGCATACGGACTACAATCATGGATTTGTATTACCTGCAGCAATCAATAAAGCCATCTATATGGCGGTCAGCCGTCGTTCGGACGACGAGCTGCACCTCGTCTCCCTCGATCTGGACCGTCAGTATGTCGGTTCCGCGAAGAGGGTCGTGCCTTCGTCTCTGCACTGGCCGGACTATATCCTCGGGGTAGTGCAGCAGATACAGGCGCTGGGTCATGAGCTCGGCGGCTTCAACTGCGTCTTTGGCGGCGATATTCCGCTGGGGGCCGGGATGTCTTCTTCCGCGGCGCTGGAGTGCGCGACGGCTTTTGCGATCAACCAGCTGTTCGGGCTGGGGCTTGATCCGATGACGATGGTGAAGCTGGCGCAGCGGGCAGAGAACGTGTTTGTCGGAGTACAGTGCGGGATCATGGACCAGTTCGCCAGCATGTTCGGGCGGAGGAATCACGTCATCCGGCTGGACTGCCAGTCGCTGGAATATGCCTATGTTCCGTTCGATACGGCGGGCATCCGGATCGTGCTGCTGGATACCAATGTCAAACATTCCCTGGTTTCTTCCGAATACAATACGCGCCGGCAGCAGTGCGAGGCGGGCGTAAAGCTGATCCAGGCACATCACCCCGAAGTAAAAACCCTGCGGGACGCGAATATGGATATGCTGAAGGCTTATGTGGCGTCCGTAGACGCGCTTGTCAACCAGCGGTGCGAATACGTGGTGGAGGAGATCGCCCGTCTTTTGGCGGCGACGAAGGACCTGGAGAGGGGTGATATCGCCTCCTTCGGTGAGAAGATGTTCGAGACCCATGAAGGGCTGAGCCGTAAATACGCCGTCAGCTGTCCGGAGCTGGATTTCCTTGTCGACCAGGTGAAGGATGACCCTTCCGTGATCGGCGCCCGCATGATGGGCGGCGGTTTTGGCGGCTGCACCATCAATCTGGTGAAGGAAGAGGCCATCGACGGCCTTGTTGAAAGACTGACGCCGGTATACCGGAAGGCGATGAAGAAAGACCTGAAGGTCTATATCGGGCAGATCGAGAACGGTACCTCGCTCGGAGAATAGTTACCACCGGAAAAAATTTAAAACTTGCTAATATGAACAAACGACTTTTGTTTTCTCTGGCTTGCAGTGCAAGCCTTCTGGCATCCTGCGGTGGTAATGACAAGCCGGCGGCTGATACGGGTAAAGATTCGGCCGTTGTAAAAGCGCCGGGGGCGGCCCTGCCGGACGCCGGAAGCTTCAAAGACACGGTAGACGGTCAGCCAACGGCCTTGTATATCCTCAAAAACAAGAATGTAACGGCGGCGATCACCAACTATGGCGCCCGCGTCGTGAGTCTGATCGTGCCGGACAAGAACGGCAATCCCACGGACGTAGTCCTGGGCTATGACAGCATCGGGAGTTATATCCACGGGCCGGAAACCTATTTCGGGGCTATTGTTGGCCGTTATGGCAACCGTATTGCCAAAGGACAATTCAAGGTCGGAGGAAAGACTTATAACCTCGCCAAAAACAACGGACCCAACTCTCTGCACGGCGGCAAGAAGGGATTCGGTGCGGTGATATGGACCGGCAAGCAGGTAGACGACCATACCGTCGAGCTGTCCTATCTGTCGAAAGACGGAGAAGAGAACTATCCCGGCAACCTGAAAGTTAAAGTTACCTATACGCTGACTGATAGCAATGCGCTGAAGATCAGCTATGAGGCTACGACGGACAAGGCTACTGTCCTGAACCTCACCAACCACACCTATTTCAATCTCAACGGACAGGGCAGCGGAACCATCAACAATCATACTTTGCGCCTCAACGCCGGGCAGTACACGCCTGTCGATTCGACGCTGATCCCCACGGGAAAGATCGAGTCGGTTGCGAATACTCCCTTTGACTTCCGCACGCCTACCACGATCGGCGCGCGCGTCGACAACGACAATATTCAGCTGAAATACGGCAAGGGTTATGACCACAATTTTGTCATCAGCAGGGCCGCGGGCGAGAAGGGGCTTGCTCCTGCCGCGACCGTGCAGGGTGATCTGAGCGGTATCGTGATGAATGTATATACCGAGGAGCCCGGCATACAGTTCTATGGCGGCAATTTTATGGAAGGAAAGAATACGCTGAAAAACGGCAAAAAGGACGATCACCGCAGCGCTTTCTGTCTCGAGACGCAGCACTATCCCGACTCGCCGAATCAGCCTGGCTTCCCGACGACGGAGCTGAAGCCCGGACAGACCTACCGGACGAGCACGGTCTATCAGTTCGGAACGGCTGGAAAATAAGCTGCATGAACGAAAAGAAATAAGAACCCCGCGGAAGCGGGGGTCTTTTTTATTGACTTACCAATTTTATTGACTTACCAACCTGTATTGCATTTTTACTCCGCTGTCCAGCGCGAAGACGCCGGAGAGGAAGGTCAGGGTATCCCCGTTGATCTGGAAGAACACCTTCTGGTGCGCAGCGTCCTGATAGTCCACGCGATGGATGAACTGACCTGCCGGTACGACAAGGGCGTTGAAGCTGTGGTCTTCCACTACGGTGTAGTTGCCGGTCTTTACGGTCTGGCCATTGGAAGAGATCGAATAAGTATCGTCGGTAAACTTCAGAATATTGGCATTACCAGGCAAATAGCTCGTGAGCGGCAGCATCGAGGACTGGGCGGCGCGGAGTTCCCAGCTTCCTTTGAGCGACTGGGATGAAGAGGATTTTTGGGAATGTTTTTCACAGCTGGCCGACGCCAGAAGCAGGCGGCGCAGCAGGCAGCAAATAATTTCATGGCCGATAGGTTTATCCCCTTGACAAGCTCTGCTGAGCAAACGTTGCATCAGTGGTCGTTCAGCGGCAGGCCGCGCCGCTGGTATTCTTTCCAGTCGAGGTATTCGGCGCCGTGGCGGTGTTCGACCATGGTGATGCAGCCGTCGACGGGGCAGACCAGTTTGCACAGATTGCATCCTACGCATTCCTCTTCTTTTATCGTATAGGTGTTATAGGGATGGCCCGGGTCGAGGCGGATGGACTGGTGAGAGGCGTCTTCGCAGGCGATGTAACAAAGGCCGCAGTGGATGCATTTGTCCGGGTCGATATGCGCCACGATATGATAGTTCATGTCGAGGTCTTCCCAGTGGGTGAGGGTAGGGACGGATCTGCCGATAAAGTCGGTGGTGCGGGCGAATCCTTTTTCGTCCATCCAGTTGCCGAGTCCTTCGCGGAGGTCGTCGATGATGCGAAAGCCGTGGTTCATAACGGCTGTGCATACCTGAATGCTGGTGGCGCCCAGGAGCATGAACTCCGCTGCGTCCTTCCAGGTGCTGACCCCTCCGATACCGGATACGGGAACGCGTGCGGTGACGGGGTCCTGCGCGATGGTCGTCAGCATCTTGAGTGCGATGGGTTTGACGGCGGGGCCGCAGTAGCCGCCGAAGGTGGACTTGCCGGCGACGTTGGGATTGGGGATCAGGGTATCGAGGTCGACGCCGGTCACCGACTGGATGGTATTGATGAGGGAAAGGGCGTTGCTGCCTGCTTCCACGGCGGCGCGTCCTGTGGGGACGACGGAGTGGACGTTGGGGGTCAGTTTCGTAATGACGGGGATCGTAGCGGCTTCCATCACCCATTCCACCACCATTCCGGCGATCTCGGGGTCCCCGCCTACGGCGGCACCCATTCCGCGCTCGGTCATTCCGTGGGGGCAGCCGAAATTGAGCTCCAGTCCGTGGGCGCCGGTATCTTCGACCTTACGGATCAGTTCGTGCCAGCTGTCTCTGTCATTGTCCGCCATCAGTGATACGATCATCGCCCGGTCGGGGAACAGGCGGATGCATTCTTTTATTTCCTTTAGGTTAATATCCAGGGGCCGGTCGCTGATGAGCTCGATATTATTCAGGCCCATCATCCGGGTGCCGTGGTAGTCGACGGAGGAGTAGCGGGAGGAGACGTTCTTTACCTGACTGCCCAGGGTTTTCCAGACGACGCCGCCCCAGCCGGCTTCGAAGGCACGGAGAACGTTGATCTTTTTATCTGTAGGGGGCGCGCTTGCCAGCCAGAAGGGGTTGGGTGAATGGATGCCGAGAAAATCGGTATGGAGGTCAGCCATGGTCTTTTGGTTTAGCTGTTGATCAATTGTAGAATCGCGGAGGCGGTATCTTTTCCCGCCTGTACGGCGTCGACGACCTCTTTTCCGCCGTTGACGCAGTCGCCGCCGGCAAAGACATAGGCGAGCCCGGTGCTGCCGCCTTCCCCGACGGTGATCTTCCCTTTGTCGTTGTCCAGTGCCAGCGGCGCGGACGATCTCCGTATAGGGTGTCTGGCCGGCGGCTTTTATGACCATATCGACGTCGAGGGTGATCGTTTCTCCGGTGTCGGCGGGGCTTCTGCGGCCGCTTGCGTCGGGTTCGCCGAGGCGCATCACCGAGCAGACGAGGGCTTTCACTCCTGTGGTCCCGCCGAGTATGGTTTTTGGCGCCGCCAGCCAGAGGATCCTGCAGCCGTCGAGGAGGGCGATATCGAGTTCTTTTTGTGTGCAGGGCATTTCGTCCTGTGTCCTTCTGTAGACGATCGTGACCTCGCTGGCGCCGAGGCGGCGGGCCTCGGTAGCCGCGTCGATGGCGGTCATGCCCATGCCGATGACGGCGACCTTGTCGCCGACGGGAACGTCGGGAAAGCCGTTGCTGCGGATGTCGTAGATGAATTTTATCGCGTCAACGACGCCGGGGAGCTCTTCGCCGGGGATGTCGAGACGGCGGGCCGTGCCCACGCCGAAGGCGAGGTAGACGGCGTCGAATCCCTGCCGCAGCTGTGTGAGCGTGATGTTGCGGCCGAGCTCCTGCCCGTAGCTTATTTCGATGCCTCCGACGGAGAGAATGTATTGCAGCTCTTCCTCGCAGAATTCGGGTGTGACCTTGTAGGCCGCGATGCCGTAGGTCATGAGTCCGCCGCCCTTCTCTTCCTTCTCGAAGATGGTCACGTCCACGCCTGTCCGCGCCAGCACGTGGGCGCAGCTGAGGCCGGAGGGGCCTGCGCCGACGACCGCCACTTTTTTCCGGTGGGTTCCTTGCGCTGGAAGAGGGGCCAGTGCTGCCGGATGGCGGGTTCGGTGGAATAGCGCTGGAGCCGGGCGATGGGGATCGGGTCTTCTTCCATGAGGTTGTAGACGCAGGCTCCTTCGCAGAGTTTTTCGACGGGGCAGACGCGCGAGCATCCGCCGCCCATGATGTTCGACTGGAAGATCGTATGGGCGGAGCCTTTGATGTTGCCGGTGGTGATCTGCTTTATGAATTTCGGGATATCGATACCCGTCGGACAGCTTTTCGTGCAGGGCGCGTCGTAGCAGTACAGGCAGCGGTTGGCGTCGACGAGCGCGGCCTCCCTTGTCTCGAAGGGGGGTGGATGTCCTGAAAGTTGCGGGCATATTCGGCGGGGGAGAGGCGTTGATTGCTGATGGGCATGTGCCTGTAGTTTTATAGTTCGGTTAGTCTGCCATAGGTCTCGGGCCGACGGTCGCGGAAGAACTGCCATACGCTTCTTATCTCGTCGATCTTGTCGAGGTCGAAGTCGGCGATCAGGAGTTCGTCTTTTGTGTCGGAGGCTTGGGCGAAGATCTGTCCGCGGGGATCGACAAAATAGCTGCTGCCGTAGAAGCGGCCCAGATGCCACGGCTTTTCTTCTCCGACGCGGTTGATGCAGCCCATATAATAGCCGTTGGCCGCTGCGTGCGCGGGCTGTTCCAGCTGCCAGAGGTATTGCGAGAGGCCGGCGACCGTTGCGGATGGGTTGTAGACGATCTCGGCGCCGTTGAGTCCAAGGCAGCGCGCGCCGTCGGGGAAATGCCGGTCGTAGCAGATATAAACTCCGACTTTGGCATAGCGGGTCTGGAACACGGGATAGCCGAGATTGCCGGGTTTGAAGAAGAATTTCTCCCAAAAACCCGAGGTATGCGGGATATGGTTCTTCCGGTATTTCCCGAGCAGGGTGCCGTCGGCGTCGATGACGGCGGCGGTATTATAGAGGACGCCGGGTTGTTCTTTTTCGTAGATGGGAACGACCATGACCATACTGTATTTTTTTGCATATTCGGTCATGCGTTCGATGGTCGGGCCGGGGATCGATTCCGCGGAGGAGTACCAGTGCGCTGTTCTGTCCGGGACAGAAATAGGGCGTATTGAAGATCTCCTGCAGACAAAGGATCTGTACGCCTTTCTTTCCGGCCTCTTCGATAAGGGGGATATGCTTCTGGAGCATGGCTTCCTTGATCTCGCCGATGGTGCCTTCGCCTTCCGTTAGGGGAAGGCTCATCTGGATGAGTCCTGATCTGATGATTCTGGGCATTGAGTGTGGTGGTTTAGTTTATATAAAATTGCCGGTCTTGCCGCGGCGGATGAACTGACCGTAGCCTTTTTCGACGAGGCATTCGTCCTTCTCGATGGCGATCTTCCCCCTCAATACTACTGTATGTACCTTGCCCGTCAGCTCCCATCCCTCGTAGGCGGAGTAGTCGACGTTCATATGGTGGGTAGAGGCGGAGAGGGAATGCTTCGCGTTGGGATCGAAGATCAGGATGTCGGCGTCGCTGCCGGGTGCGATGGTCCCTTTTCTCGGGAACATCCCGAAGATCTTCGCGGGGTTGGTGCAGGCGACCTCGACGTATTTGTTGAGGCTGATCCTTCCTTTGTGTACGCCCTCGCTGTAGAGGAGCTCCATCCTGTTTTCGATGGCGGGGTGGCCGTTGGGGATTTTGGAGAAATCCTTTTCGCCCATCAGTTTTTGCTTCCACATGAAGGGGCAGTGGTCGGTGGCGACGACGTTGACGAGTCCCTGGTTGATACCCGCCCAGAGGGTCTCCCGGTCTTTCTTTTGCCGGAGGGGCGGGCTCATGACCCATTTGGCCCCTTCGAAATCCCGTTCGTAGAGATTCGCGTCGAGCAGCAGGTACTGGATACAGGTCTCGACGAATACCTTCTGGTTGCGGCGGGTAGCGTTGCGGACCGCATTCAGGGCCCCTTCACAGGTCATGTGTACGATATAGCCCGGGCATCCGGTATAGTTGGAGATATCGGTAAAGCGTCCGGAGGCTTCGGCTTCCGTGACTTCGGGCTGGGAGAGGTAGTGATACAGGGGTGAGAGTTTGCCTTCGGCCCGGTGTTTGGCGATGAGGTAGTCGATCATGTCTCCGTTGGTGGCGTGTACGGTGACGAGGCCGCCGTGGAGGCGGACCTCCTGCATGAGCGCGGTCATCTGGCGGTCATCGATCATGAGGGCGCCCTTGTAGGCCATGAAAGTTTTGAAGGACGTAATGCCTTCTTCTTCCACCATCTGGCGGATCTCTTTTTGTGTGTTGTCGTTGTAGTCGGTGACGGCCATGTGGAAACTATAGTCGCCGACGGCGGTGCCGGTGGCGCGTCCCTGCCACTCGGTGAGGGCTTCTTTTAGCGAGTGGCCCTGTCGCTGCAGGACAAAGTCGATCACGGTGGTGGTGCCGCCGAACAGGGCGGCGCGGGTGCCTGTCTCGTGCGTATCGCTGGAGAAGGTGCCCATGAAGGGCATGTCGAGGTGGACGTGCGGGTCGATCCCACCGGGCATTACGAGCAGGCCCAGCGCGTCGATGATGCGGTCGGCCTGTTGTCCGAGGTTGGTGCCGACGGCGGTAATGGTCTCGCCCTGGATGAAGACGTCGCCTTTATAGTCATCGGTTGCGGTAACGATCCTTCCATTTTTAATCAGCAGAGACATAGTTGACCTCCTCTTTTGGTTGGTGAGCGGTACGGGAAAGCATGAACAGACAGTAGAAGCCGCCGGCCGCGAAAAAGCCGGTAAACCAGGCATAGCTGTAGAGCCCGGTGATCCAGGACGGGAAGGTGGCCGCGTTGACGAGGCCTACCGTGACGAGGAATCCGGGGATGCTGGGCAGTATGCCGAGCGCGAGGCTGATGAGTGCGCTGCGGTTAAATCCTTTCGTGTAGGTGTATGCGCCGTTGGTCAGGTACAGGTCTTCGGGAATGAGTTGTTGTTTACGGACAAAATAGTAGTCGGCGATCAGGATCCCGCCTACGGGGCCGAGCAGGCTGGAGTAGCCGACCAGCCAGGTAAAGATATAGCCGCCGGGGTCGGCGACGAGCTTCCAGGGAAAGATGAGTATGCCGATGACGCCGGTGATCAGGCCGCCTTTCCGGAAATCGATGCGTTTTGGTGCAAGATTGGCAAAATCGTTGGCGGGGCTGACGATGTTCGCCGCGATATTGGTTGCAAGTGTAGAAACGGCGACCGCCAGCATCGCGACGCTGACGAGTGCCTTGCTTTCGAATCTGCCTGCCAGCGCGACGGGGTCCCAGATGGTTGTGCCGTAAATGACGGTGGTTGCGGAGGTCACGACCACGCCGATAAAGGCGAAGAGTGTCATAGAGGGCGGGAGGCCGATGGCCTGTCCTCTTATCTGTGCCCGCTGGCTGGTGGCATAGCGGGTAAAGTCGGGGATATTGAGGGAAAGTGTAGCCCAGAAGCCGACCATGCCGGTGAGGCCCGGGATGAAGAAGGCCCAGAAGGCGGAGGTAGTCTGGAACCGGGAGGGGATCTGCAATATCGTCGACAGCCCTCCGGGCGTGTTGGCCGTGGGCCCGTGCGAGGAGCGCGAGGGCTGCCAGGGGTAGGAAGAAGGCTTTGAACACCAGCAACTTCTTAATGCTTTCAACGCCTTTCCAGACGACCCACATATTGATCAGCCAAAAGACAATAAAAAAGTCCCGGACTGTCGAGAGATGGTATCCAGACGTGAAGCATCTGGTTCAGCGCCGATCCGCCGATCCAGGTCTGGATGCCGAACCAGCCGCAGGCGACGATGGCGCGCAGCATGGCGGGGACGTTGGCGCCGCGTGTGCCGAAGCTGGCGCGGGCATAAACGGGAAATGGAATGCCGTATTTCGCCCCTGCGCGGCCGTTGAGGATCATCGGTATGAGGACGATGGTGTTGCCGAGGAAAATCGTGCCGATGGCCTGCCACCAACTCATGCCGCCGCCGATGAGCGAGCTGGCGAGCATATAGGTGGGGATGCAAAGGCTCATGCTGATCCAGAGCGCGGCGTAGTTCCAGGTGGACCAGGTGCGTTTGCCGGGTGGGACGGGTGCGAGGTCTTCGCTATAGAGCGAGTCATCAGGCATAGGTAATCGGTTTATCGTGAGGAGGCTCTTTCCCGGCCTCAGGGATTCGTGTGTGCGTCGGCGAGGGTGAGTGCTTCACTGATGATCGTTAGGCCTTCGTCTATCTGCCCGCGTGTGATGCTCAGCGGCGGCGCGATAAAGACGTAGTTCCAGCGAACGAAGGCGTAGACGCCCAGCTGCTTGATTTTAGCGGCGACCTGGTTCATGACGGCCATCTGGTCGGCGGTCGCGTTGTAGGGTGCCATGGGTTCTTTTGTTTCGCGGTTCTTCACCAGTTCGATACAGCCGAGGAGCCCCGTGTTGCGGAAGTCGCCGATACAGGGGTGTTTGGTTTTCAGTTCGGCGACCTGCCGGTCGATATAGCGTCCCATCTCGGCCGCGTTCTCGATGAGGTGTTCGTCTTCGTAGATCTTCATTACTTCGAGTCCCGCCGCGCAGGCAACCGGGTGCGCCGAATAGGTGAGCCCGAGGTAGAGCATGCGGTCGTTGAAGTGTTCGGCGATCTTGTCGGTGACGATCAGGGCGCCGAGGGGGATATAGCCGGCTGTGATGCCTTTGGCGGTAGCGATCATGTCCGGAACGATGCCGTGCAGTTCGGAGGCGAACCATTTGCCGGTGCGGCCAAAACCGCTCATTACTTCGTCGGCGATCAGCAGGATGCCGTGTTTGTCGCAGAGCGCCCGTACTTTTTTCAGGTAGTCCGGAGGGTATTTGATACAGCCCGAGGTGCCGCTTTCGCCTTCCATCAGGACGGCGGCGATGTTCTGGGGTCCTTCGAAATCGATGATGCGTTCGATGTGCTGGACGCACTCGCGGTTGCAGGATTCGATCTTTTTGTCCCAGGGGCAGCGATAGCAGTAGGGGTCTTCGACGTGTATGATATTGGGGACCTGCTGGGAGTCGGCCGCGAGTTTGCGGGGGTCGCCGCCCGCCGTCATCGAGCCGTAGGATGCGCCGTGGAAGGCGCGGTAGCGGGCGATGATCTTGTGGCGGCCGGTATAGATGCGGGCGAGCTTGATGGCGTTCTCGATGGCGGATGCGCCGTCGGTGGTGAACAGGGTCTTCTGCAGATTGCCAGGTGTGATCTCTGCGAGTTTCCTGCCGAGTTCGCCCCTGGCCCTTGTCACGCAGCTGGGGGTGACGTAGCTGACCTCCTGCATCTGGCGGTAGACGGCGTCGGCGACGCGGGGATGGCCGTGGCCGATGTTGACGTTCATCAGTCCGGAAGAGAAGTCCAGGTAGCGTTTGCCGTCATAGTCATAGAGGTAGACGCCTTCCGCCCGCTGGACGGCGATCGGGTTGATGCCTTTTTGTTTGCTCCAGGAGAAGAGGGTGTAGTCGAGGTTGTCCTGGATGATCTCCTGGGTCTCGGTAATGGGAGAAGATACAGCCATATTAATAAGGTTTTGGTGTTTGACTCTTGTTCATCGTTTGAATCAGCCGATCGTTTGGCTCAGCCGATCGTTTGGCCTCAGCTCAGTTTGGCTCAGCTCATTTGGCCTCCGCTCAGTTGGCTTCAGCTCATCCAGTTGGTACCGGCTTCGGGGTTCCACTTGACCGTGCTCTTCTTCAGGCGGGTCCAGAACTCGATGGAGCTTTTTCCGGTGATGTCGCCGACGCCGAAGCGGCTTTCATTCCATCCGCCGAAGGAAAAGGGTTCCCGCGGCACGGGTACGCCGACGTTGACGCCGATCATTCCCGCGCTCGCGCGTTCGATGACCTGCCGGGCCATGCCTCCGTTGCGGGTATAGACGGAGGCCGCGTTCCCATAGGGGTTTGCGTTCTCAATCGCCAGCGCCTCGTCGAGTGTCGATACGCGCATGATGCTGATGACGGGGCCGAAGATCTCTTCTTTGGCGACGGCCATATCGGGAGTTACATAGTCGATTACGGTAGGGCCGACGTAGGTGCCGTTCTCTTTGCCGGGAACGGTATAGCCGCGGCCGTCGACGAGGACTTTGGCGCCCTGCTGTTCGGCCTGGGTGATATATTTCTCGATGCGTTCTTTGGCTTCTTTGTTGATGACGGCGCCGAGGTTCCTGCCGGGGACGACTTTTCTGGCTTCCTCGCAGATGCGTTCGATGATGGCATCCGTCGGCCCGACTGCGAGCATGGCCGATGCCGCCATGCACCTCTGACCGGCGCAGCCGCTCATAGAGACGACGACGTCGCGGGCGGTCATTTCGGGCTGGGCGTCGGGCAGTACGAGGAGGTGGTTCTTGGCGCCGCCGAGGGCAAGACACCGTTTGAGCTGCTGGGTAGCTCGCTGGTAGACGAGTTTAGCCACCCTTGTGGAGCCGACGAAGGATACGGCGTCGATGCCGGGGTGGTCGCAGATCGCGTTGACGATGTCGCTTTCGCCGTTGACGATATTGAAGACCCCGTCGGGGAGGCCGGCTTCTTTGAGCAGGAGGGCGAGGCGGGCGACGCTGAGGGGAACTTTCTCGGATGGTTTGATGATCATGCAATTGCCGAGGGCAAGTGCGTTGGGTATGGTCCAGTTGGGCACCATGGCGGGGAAATTGAAGGGGACGATGGAGGCGACGACGCCGAGCGGGACCCTTTCGGTACGACATTCGACGCCCTTGCTCACTTCCATTATCTCGCCGGCTATCAGCTGCGGCATGGAGGTGGCGAATTCGGTCAGTTCGATGCATTTTTCGATTTCGGCCCGTGCTTCGTCGCGGGTCTTGCCGTTCTCTTCGCTGACGAGGGCGGTGAGTTCTTCCTTGTCGCGTTCGAGGAGGTATTTATAGCGAAAGAAGACCTGCACCCTTTCTTTGACGGTGGTGCGGCTCCAGCCTGCAAAGGCTGCGCGGGCGGAGGCGACGGCGGCGTCGAGGTCGGCGGTGGTGGAGCAGGACATGTCGGCCAGCGGGGTCCCGTCCAGAGGAGAGACGACGGGGATATGGCGGCCCGTGCTGCTGGCGGTGAAGGCGCCGTCGATGAAATTTTTGAGGCGTCCGTATTTTGCCGGAGAGGAGACGAGGGAGGACATATGCATTTGGTTATGACATACAATATACCAAAAAATGGATATGCCCTTCCTCTGCCTTTGGGGTTAACTCTTAGTGACGACCAATACCTGGAAGGTACCAGGTATAGTCCCTGGGCGCTCGCCTGCGTTTGGTTTTTCGGTGTCCGCGGCGGGCAGGTAAACTTCGTGGGTTTTTGAGTCGACGGCGAGGGTGCGGGCGCTGCGTTTTGTGGGAACGTCGGGTAGTGGCTTGAAGGAAGTGGCGGACTCTTCTTTGACGAGGGAGAGCTTGCCTTCGCCGCAGGAGGCGAATATGAGGTGCAGTGTTTCGTCGAAGCCGACGCCGTCGCATCCGTCTCCGATGGGTTGTTTGCTGACGACGGCCCCGCTGTCGGCGTCGAGAATGACCAGCTGTTTGTCGCAGCCGGCGAAGAGGCGGTGGGTGGCGTTGTCGATGGCGAGGCCGGTGGGGCCTTCGGCGTCCAGCGGCCAGCTGGATATGACCTTTTTGGTGCGCATGTCCACTACCGTTATTTTGTTCTTGTCTTCGATGTTTATATAGATCCTGCCTTTTTCGTCGGAGACGGCGGTCTCGGGCTTACCATCGAGCGGGATGGTGGCCGTGACGGTGTTGGATGTCGGGTCGACGACGGAGAGGTCGTGGCTGCGGCCGTTGCAGGTGACGATCGTTTTGGAGAAGGGCTCGTACATGATGGCGTCGGGGTTTTGGCCCACGGGGATCTGCTGCAGTACGGCCGCGGTCTTCAAGTCGAAAACGGTGACGGTATTTGCCCTGCCGTTGCTGGTGTAGCCTTTTCCCGAGGCGAAGGCTATTCCGTGTACGCCGGCCGTGTTGGGGATGACGCCGACCGAGTCGCCGGTCTTTTGGTCGAGGATATTGACCTGGGTGCCGTGGGAGACGTAGAGTTTTTGGTCGGGGCCGACGGCGATATAGTCCCATCCGCCGGGGCTGCCTATTTTAAAGGTTTTGGAGACGTGGAAGTCCCGGCCGGTGGCGGGGTGGAGGGCGAGGCAGAGGACGGGTAGGATGGCGAGGATCCGGTGTGGCATGGTTTGATTGTTTGGGTCAAGGTACCAGGGGATTCTGAGAAAAATCTGGATTGGAGGCGTTTGGGAAAGGCGGCGGGCATTACTGTTTCAGGAACGTAAGGGGTGGTCCCACTACTTCGAAGCCATGGTCTTTTCTGAACTGGGCGTTTTGTTCGGGTGTCATCCCTTTTGTTTCGCCTTTGCTGATGGCTGTAAAGAAAGCTTCCATTTTTCCGGCTGGGTTGAAAACCATCAGCATTCTGGCTTCTCCGTCGCCGACTTTTGCGAAACAGTGGGGAATGGTCCTCGGTCCGAAGACGCTGTCACCTGCTTTGGCGGTGTAGACCTGGTCGCCGACCTTTATCAGGAAGGTTCCCCGGAGGATATACCACCATTCGTCCTGGTCGTAGTGTACGTGGAGGGGTGGGCCGCCTGGTTTGACGCGGGTAGACTCGTATATATACAGAGCGCCTCCGGCGTCCTCTGTAGAAACCTTCGAGAAAAAGGTATCGCCTTCGAACAGAACGAGGGGAGAGCCGGCGCGGTCTTTACCGGCCGGAACATAAAATCCCCGGCCGGAGGCTCGCTGGACGCGGGTAGCCAGAGTCGCCAGTGGGGCCGCGATCGCCGCGAAAGCGGATAGGGTCAGCTTTAGAAAGGAATCTCGTTTCATCTAAGGAAGATAATCGATTTTCATACCCTGACTTCCTTTCTTTGAGCAGTTGGCGGATATCGGTTAGCCTATGGCGGCGTTTTTGTGGCTGGCGGGATCCATAAATACAGCCGGTGGGCCGACCGGCGGGATGGTCCCCGGGAACGCCCTAGCTGACCCTTCTTCCCTGCAGGAGCATATCCACGGCACTGGTCGAGGCTGCCGGCGCGGGTGATCTCTCCGGAGTTGACGAAGAAAATCTCGTCGGCGTTCTCGATGGTGTTGAGGCGGTGGGCGATGATCACGCGGGTAGTGGTCTCCGGCAGGCGTCGCAGGATGTCTTCGAGCAGCTGCTCGGTGACGGTATCGATGTTGGCGGTGGCCTCGTCGAGGATGAGCAGTTCGGGGTTGCGGAGGACGGCGCGGATAAAGGCGATCAGCTGTCGCTGGCCCAGACTGATGCCGTCGCCGGCGGAAGTCAGGCTGGTCGCGAGACCTTCGTCAAAACGGGTGAGGAGGGTTTCGAGACCCGACTCGTGGAGGACGGCGGTCAGCTGTTCGTCGGAGTAGTCCTTGTACTGCTCGTTGCCGTAGAGGATATTTTGTTTTACGGTGCCGGTAAATAGAAATGGTTCCTGCAGGATGAATCCGATCTTCTTTGTCCGTTCGGCGGGGGTAAAGGTGCGGATATCGCGGCCATTCAGGAGGATGCTGCCTTCCGTGGGATCGTAGAGACGGGCGATTAGCGAGGCTGTCGTGGTCTTGCCGCCGCCGGTGGGGCCTACGAGGGCGTAGGTCTTGCCGCGCTGCATGCTAAAGCTATTGTGGCGTAATACGTCTTTGCCGCCGGGATAGCGGAAGGAGACGTTTTTAAATTCGAGAAGGGGTAGCCCCATGGCCGGGGAGGTACCCGCTGCGGCAGGGGCGGTCTGATCGACAGGCAGGGTCACCGAGGTCCGACTCGAGTGAGAGTATGCGGGAGATGCGGTCCCAGCTGGCGATGGCGAGCTGGAAGTTGGCCCAGAGGGCGGCCATTTGTTTTAGCGGGTCGTAGAAATAGTTGACGAGCATGAAATAGGTGATCAGGAATCCGGGGGTAAACCGGCCTACGGTGATCAGGTAGATACCGTATACGAGGACGACCAGGGAGCCCATGCTGGCCAGGAGGCCAAAGACGGGTGTATAGACGTTGTTCGCGATGCCGGCGCCGACGGAAGCCGAGTAGTTGTTGTTATTGGCCAGGGCAAAGCGCTTGCGGAAATAGTCGCGGCGGTTGAAGGCGAGGACGACTTTGAAATTGCCGAGGCTTTCCTGGATCTCGGCGCTCATCATGCCCGTGCTTTTGAGGCTGGCGGCGTTCTTTCTCTTTACCCAGGGCGAGACGAATTTCGCGAAGATCCACATCAGCGCTGCGGGTATGAGGGCTGCGAGTCCAAGCCGCCAGTTGAGGATGACCAGGGAATACGCCGGCTCCGGCGATGATAAAGAGGCTGGATACGAACTGCATCAGCGACTGGGAGAAGAACTGGTTGATCTTGTCGGTATCGTTGTTGACGCGGGAGATCAGGTCGCCGGCCTTGTTCTGTGAGAAGAAGGCGACGGGAAGTTCCTGGAGTTTGTTAAAGATCGCGTTGCGCAGCTCATACAGCAGGTGCTGGCCAAAGCCTCCCATCAGGATGGTGCGAAGATAGACGGCCAGCAGGTTCAGCAGATAGATGAGCAGCAGCCAGCCGCAGCTGCGCAGTACCATGGAATAGTCCTGGTGCGTCTTGTCCAGGATATAGCGGTTGATGGTGGTACCGACGATAAAGGGGGCCACCATGGTCAGTATGGCGTAGACGATCATGAAGATCAGCGCGAGCAGCAGCTGGCTGCGCTGCTGGGGGAGCAGACCGATGAGTTTGCGCAGTGCGGGCCAGATGGCGGTTTTCTTTTCCTGACCCGTGACTATATTAAGATTGTAATTCGTGTTGCTCATAGTGGCTTGTGCTTCTTTGTGATTGATAGATTTGGACGTATTCCGGGCAGGTGGCCATCAGGTGGTCGTGGGTGCCGGAGGCGATCATTTCGCCTTCCATCAGCAGGATGATCTGCTCGTAGTCTTCGATGGCGGCGATCTTTTGGGTGACGGACAGCAGGGTGATGCCCGGATAGTTCTGCCGGACATTGGCGAGGATCTTTTGTTCGGTCTGTGCGTCCACGCGCGCGGTGAAGTCGTCGAGCAGCAGGATCCGGGGCTGGATGGCGAGGGCGCGGGCCAGCATGATCCGCTGTTTTTGTCCGCCGGAGAGGCTGGTGCCTCTTTCGGAGACGACGGTATCGAGTTTGTCGGGGAGGGAATCGATAAAGTCAGTCAGTTCGGCTGTCCCGATGGCCATGGCGAGCGATTCGTCGGTGACGGTGTCGCTGAAGGCAATATTCTCGCGGATGCTCATATTGAAGATGATGCTGTCCTGGAATACGAAGCCGACCTGTCCGTGAAAGGCCTCTTTTTTATAGCTGGCCAGCGGCTGGCCGTCAAATTCGACGGCGCCGGAGCCCGGCTGGTTGAGGCCGGTCAGCAGGTAGAGCAGCTGGGTCTTGCCTGCGGCGGTGGGGCCGATGACGGCTGTCTTCGAGCCGGCCTTAACGCTGAAAGAGATATCTCTGAGTACTTTTTCTCTCCGTAGGCCAGGGTCACGTCTTTCAGTCCGATATTACCCTGCAGTTCGCCGGTGAGCGTGCCTTCGTCGACGGGGTCGGGGGCGTTGAGCACGCCCGAGATGCGCATATACGAGGCCGAGGCCTGTGCGATGAGGTTGCTCATAAATCCGATGACGAGGATGGGGAAGATCAGCTGCTGGAGATAGTTGTTAAAGGCGGAGAAATCTCCCGGGCTCATCCGGCCGGTGATGAAGTAGTGGCCGCCGAGGGCGAGGATGACAAGGGTGGCTATGTTGGCGGTAAAGATGATGACAGGGATCAGCGAGGCAAAGGTCTTGAGGATCCGCATGCCTAGTCCGAGCGCTTTGGCGTTCGCCTGCAGAAATTTGGCGTATTCAAGCTGCTGCGAGTGGATGACGCGGACAAGCGCCGATCCGAGGATGCTTTCGTTGATGACCTTGTTCAGCGAATCGATCACTTCGCGGGCGGCCTTGAAAAGGACGCGTACCTTCTTCAAAATGACAAAGAAGGTGAACCCGATGATGGGGATGATGGCGATCACGCAAAGGGCGAGCTGCCAGTTGATGGTCAGCATGAGGATGCTGGCGCCAAGGATGACGAAGACCGAAGAGAACAGCGAGACCACGGCCTGAGAGACGAATACCTTGATGGAGTCCACGTCCGCGGTAAGATTGGTGAGGAGCTGCGCGGGGTTGGTCTTTTGCAGGAAGCCGTAGTTCTGCCGCGAGATGCGTTCGGCCAGGCGGGTGCGAAGGTCGCGCGCCACTCTTTCCGAAGCGTAGGTCTGCAGAAAAGTCGTACCCAGGCGAACAGGAAGACGCCGAAGGCGGCTGCAACGAATTTATATACGATGATATGGGTATCGGGATCCTTTGCGATAAAGAGGTCGATCCCTTCCTTGATGATCTGGGGCAGCCAGAGTGTGAAGGCGTTGCTGACGAAGGACATGACGATCAGGAGGATGATCATCCCCTTATAGGGCTTTAGTAAGGCAATGAGGCTGGGACCTTTTGGTCTGCCGGGTGGTTTCGCTGATTGATGTTTTTGACTCATAAATTGGAGGTTTTGGAAACAGCCGTTGTAAAAGTAGTAAAATAAGAACCCCGGTTAAGCCCCGATCTCCGAAGCGGGGGTAAAAGGGCGGTGGACGGCGGGAAAATCTCGGTCAAAATGATCTATATTTACCCGCTGCCTGACAGGCGCAGCTAAACGTATGAAGCAGATTATCTTTTGTTTATTTTTCCTGCCGCAGCTGGCGCTGGCGCAACTGCAGCATATGCCGGCATACCCCCTGATAACGCATTCTCCTTATTTCAGCATCTGGTCCTTTGGGGACGAAGCAACGGGCACCAGGACGACGCACTGGACGGGAAAACCGCAGGACCTGACCGGCTATCTTCGGGTAGACGGTGTGTTATACCGGTTCCTTGGAGCGGTCGACAACGATACGGCGCAGGTGGCCGAGCAGCAGTGGGTGAGCGTCAATCCAACACAGACGAAATATCAGTTGGGCTGCGGCGGGATCGACTTGTCGCTGACCTTTACGTCGCCGCTGCTGCTGCAGGATCTGGACCTGTTGTCCCGGCCGGTGAGCTATATTTCCTTCCGGCTGCGCAGCAGTGACGGGAGCTGCGCATACGGCGCAGCTGTTCTTCAATGTCTCAGGCGATCTGGCCGTGAACCAGCACGGACAGGAATTAAAAGCGCATAAAGGGCAGATCGACGGGCTTTCTTTTCTGAAAGCCGGGACGAAAGAGCAGCCGGTACTCGCCAAAAAGGCGACGATCTGCGGATCGACTGGGGATGGTTGCTGGTGGCGGCCCCGAAGGAGCAGGGGGTTGTGCAGACGATAACGGGAAAGAAAAAACAGGAGCTTGTTTTGAATACGGCTTTTGCGGAGGTAAATGTGGGGGAAGACCCGGTAGAGAAGCTGGTGCTGATCGGATATGACGAACGCTTTCCCGTTCAGTATTTTGGACAGAATCTCGAGCCGCTGTGGCGGACCGGACAAAAGGGCAAGGCATCCATCGAGAAGCTGATGCAGCAGTCCTATACCGACTACGATAAGATACTTTCGCGCTGCGATACCTTTAATAAAATTTTATATTCCAATGCGCTTACTCTTGGTGGCCAGCACTATGCGCAGCTTTGTGTAGCTGCATACCGGCAGAGTATCGCCGCTCATTCCCTGGTGCGGAGTCCGCAGGGCGAGTTGCTTTTCCTGTCCAAGGAGAACTTCAGCGGCGGCAATATCAACACGGTGGATGTTACGTATCCATCCGCGCCGTTGTATCTGCTGTATAATCCCGTCCTGATGGAGGGGATGCTGAATGGCAATTTTTATTACAGTGAGAGCGGGAAATGGACGAAGCCTTTTGCGGCGCATGACCTGGGTACCTATCCGCTGGCCGATGGCCAGACCTATGGCGAGGACATGCCGGTGGAGGAGTGTGGAAATATGATCATTCTGGCGGCGGCGATCACAAAGGCGGAAGACAGTGCCGGGTATGCCCGCAAACACTGGGCGACGCTGTCCACGTGGGTACGCTATCTGGAGGCCAACGGATTCGACCCCGCGAATCAGCTGTGTACGGACGATTTTGCGGGTCATCTTGCGCGCAACGCGAACCTTTCTGTAAAGGCGATCGTGGCGCTGGGTGCTTACGGGTGGATGGCGCGGCAGCTGGGACAGGCGGACAGTGCCGCGAAGTACCTCGGTCTGGCGAAGGGGCTGGCGAAGAGATGGATGGAGATGGCGGAGAGCGGGGACCACTATGCGCTGACGTTCGACAAGAAAGATTCCTCGGAGTCAGAAGTACAATCTGGTGTGGGATAAATTGCTTGGGCTGGGTTTATTTCCCGCTGAAGTATATGAGAAGGAAATGGCGTGGTATCTGAAGAAGCAGAATGCCTTCGGCCTGCCGCTGGACAGCCGGAAGACGTATACGAAGTCGGACTGGATCCTATGGACGGCGACGCTGGCGTCGAAGCCGGAAGATTTCCAGGCGCTGATGGAGCCGGTATATAAGTATATGACGGAGGGACCCGATCGTGTACCGTTGAGTGACTGGCACGAGACTACGGACGGGAGAAAGGTGGGCTTCCAGGCGAGAAGTGTGGTCGGCGGATATTTTATCAAACTACTCGAAGACAAGTGGTCGTCTAAAGCTCCTTAAGGATATTCATCAGGCGACGTCCGGATATATTCCAGTTGAGCCGCTGCTGGTATTCATCGAAGGAGGTGAGGGCCAGGTCTTCGTAGCGGTCGTAGTCCGAAAAAGATTGGCGATATAGAGGGCGATGTCTGCTGCCGAGGTTTGCAGCGGGAAGACCTTGCCGTTGACCTCGTCCCTGACGATGGTGGGGATGCCGCCGACGTTGGAGGCGATATCGGGTACACCGAAGGAGTTGGCCTCACACAGCACCAGGCCATAGGCTTCCGCCTTTGACATCAGCACCATGAAATGGCTTCCGGCGATGAGCTCGTCAAGTTGTTTTCTTCCTTCCGGTGTGGACTTGCTGATAAATCCGTGGTCTATTACAAAGTCGGGGAGCGGGTCTACCGGCGGCTGGCGAAGTCCGGCGATGTGCAGCTCGGTCTTCATGCCTGCCTTGTTGAGCCTTTCCGCGATCTCGAGTGCGAGCGGGCCGCCTTTTCTTTGCCAGTCGACGCCGAGAAAGAGCAGACGGCAGACGTCCGTGGGCCGGCTGCGGATCATTCGCATTATGTCTTCCCTTGTTCTGTTGGGGTCGACGTTGGCGCCAAAGGGAATGACGCGAACCTTGCGCGGGTCGACGGCGTAGTTTTCGATGGCTGTCTTCGCGGCCCAGTCGGAGGAGTAGATGGCCAGCGAGCAGGACGAGAGGGCTTCCTGTTCGAGGCGGTGACCATTGCGGATGGTCTCGGCGCAGAGGTTGGAGAAGTCGTCGTAGAAACCGAGCATGCCGGCAAAGGTGGCGTCGGTATAAAAGACGGTTGGTATTTTGGATCGTATTTTGGCGATCGGGATGCTGCCGGGGGAGACGATACAGTCGACGGAGGGGTCGAGGCGCGACTCAATCTGGTCGGCGTAGCCCTCGGCCACCCAGGGCTCGCGCTGGTACTGATAGCGCTGTCCCAGTGCTTTGCTGTAGAACAATTTCTTGATACGGGTGAGCTTGTCGTGGCGAACGTTGAGGTTGCCAATATAGTCCATTTCCGCCCTTTCATTCCGGAGGGCGTTGGCCAGATGAAATCCGAGTCCCGACCAGTTGTGTACGTCGGAGGCGTCGTAGGTTGTGACGTATGCTATCTTCATACTTTGTACTTAAAAGGCATTCTTGTCTCCACGGAGGGTCGTATAGACGGTGAGAAAACAGATCTTAAGGTCGAGCCATAGGCTCCAGTTCTCCATATACCAGATATCGTGCCCAATTCTGTTGCGCAGCTGTTCCTGTCCCCTGATTTCTCCACGAAATCCGTTGACCTGCGCCCAGCCTGTTACGCCGGGTTTGATGAAATGCCGGACCATAAACTCGTCGAGCAGCCGGGAGTAGGTCTCGGTATGCGCGAGCATATGGGGGCGGGGGCCTACGACGGACATGTCTCCGAGAAGGACGTTGATGAACTGCGGCAGTTCGTCCAGATTGGTCTTCCGCAGAAACCGGCCTAGGGAGGTGATGCGGCTATCGTTGCGGGTCACCTGCTGCGTGTTGGCTTCCTTGTTGACGGTCAGCGTCCGGAACTTGAAGCATTTGAACTGGCGGTTGTCTTTACCCGAACGCGGCTGGACGAAGAAGACGGGGCCTTTTGAGTTCAGTTTGATCAGGATGGCGATGATCGGCGTCAGCCAGGATAGCACGAACACGATGACGAAGAGGCTGAAGACGATGTCGAAGAAACGCTTCTTGATGCCGTTGGTTGGATCCTCCAGGGGCTCGCTGCGGAGGGAAAGCACGGGCATGCCGTCGATGTAGTCGATATGCGTATTTCGGTTGATATAGAACCGGAAGTCCGGTACGAATTTAAATCGGATCAGGGAGCGTTCGGCTGTTTGTGCCATCTCGTAGATGGAGGTATTCATTTCCGGCGAGATGGTGGAATAGATCTCGTTGATATTGTTCTTGACGGCATAGGAGACGCACTCGTCGATGTCGCCGATGATCGGCAGGGGAGAGAGCTGGTCTACCAGTGCGGGGTCTTCAAAATAGCCGTCTACCAGCGTATTCCTTTCCCGGGTCGAGAAATTTTGTGTCAGCTTCCTCGCGACCTCGTTGTAACCGACGATGACCACTCTTTTGCTGGGGCCGTGGACCCTGTTCATGGACCAGCCGACCAGCAGCATCAGGCTGCGCATGATCATCAGCAGGGTTCCGAAGGAGATAAAGCTGGCCAGGACGAAAAGGCGGGAGAAGGGATAGTGATAGAAGAAGATGAACATCACCATGGCGAGGAAGAAAACGGCCAGACATCTGATCGTCCTTTTGACAAAGACTTCGAAGCTCAGGACTCCCTTGTCGATGTACAGCGCGGTGAAGTAGGCCGACAGCAGCCAGAGCATGCTGGACACGATGAACAGCAGGAGGTATCTCGAGCTGGCGCTTACCGGGATCCGGTGGATATAGCTGAGGAAGAACAGCTGTACCAGGTAAAGCGCCAGCAGGTCGACACAAACAAAGAAGAACCGGAATAAGTTGGAATAACGACTGTTCATAGTTGTAACAGTTTTAAGGGGTGAACCGAATTAGTTGTGATTTCCGGGGGCCGGGGCCTCCGTGTTATAGTGATTTCTTTAGCCGGAGGACAAGGCCTCCGCCGTTGTAAAAGAGGTCTCCGCGGTCGGCGGCGATGACGCAGCCGACTGTCCAGCCGGGGTCGAAGTCTCTCTCGACGGATAGCCATCCCGAGAGTTGGCTGACCTTATGCCAGATGCCGAACTGGGGGCGGACGAAGGTGTTGCCGGTGGAGTAGCCATAGATACTCGTTCCGAAGGTGCCGTAGTTGAGCGAGTAGGACCCGCGGGCGGTGAAGCGGTAGTCGTGCGCTATGGAACCCTGCAGTGCGGCGTAGAAGGCTGTCACGCGATTGTTATTGAACCAGTTGAAATTGACGTTGGGAAAGCCGGCGCGGGTGGTATAAGCCGGCGTGATAAAGGGATTTCCCAGTCCCATGCCGTCGTAGGACCAGCCTTCCGGATAGGAGTTGCTGTTGTAGTAGTTCTCGTCGCCGGACTTCGTGCGTCTCGACCAGGGGTAGCCGGCCTGGTTGACGCTGTAGAACAATTCGAATACGACTTTGTGCCAGTGGAACCAGCCGCTGTTGTCGTAGCCCTGCACGGGGAAGTAGTCGGGTACATTTATATCGTCCTGTTTGTTGGTCAGGCTGATGCCGTTGAGTCCGTCGGCGATATTGGCGAGTTTGGCCAGTGCGCCTTCGTCGTAGAAGGATTGCCGGTAGACGAAGAGCCGGACCGTGGGAAACTCGTACTGCAGGCCCGGGTCGACGGAGCCGAGGTGGTTACCGACCTTCGAGCCTTTCCAGGTCCTGCCGAACATGACGTATTTAAAGGTCTGGAGGTTGGACAGTCCCCAGCCGGGGCCGTAGATCTCCCGTTCGTTGCCCCAGTAGACCTGGTGGTTGACGCCGGCGTAGAGGTGCAGTCTCGAGGAGGGTTTGCCCAGCCTGCCATAGAGGGAGGTCTGGTGAAAATAGCTGCTGGCGGTGGGTGTATTCTTGCTTGGGGTAACGGGGATCTTTCCGAGCCATCCGTGTGCGATATTCCCTTTTACGGCAAACAGGCCGCCGAAGACGGGGATGGTATAGAACTCGGGGATGGAGCCTTCTATCTTCGGTATGGGCAGTGCGTTGTCCGATACGGAGAAGGCGCCGGAGGAAAGCGAGCTGTCCACGAGTCCCGTAAACTCTTTGAAGCGTCCGACCTTCAGCTCGAAGATGCTGGCGCGTACCTTGATATAGGCCTGTATCACCCGCAGACGGGAGGAGTCGGAGGATGCGTTGCCCCGCAGCTCGATACCGCCGCCCCAGTCGAAGAAATTGGTGGTGGTGCTGTCATAGTCCTTCCACCCCGCGGCGATCAGGGAGCCTGAAGCGCCGGGCAGGGAGTGCTGCCCCACTGGTCGCTGCGCATCCAGAAGGGTACGGTACCCTTACCCGTTATGATCCCCTGTGCTTCCACCGAACCGTGGAACAGCGATGCGGGGGTCTCGCGGAAAAGGCCCACCTGCGCCTGCGTGGCGCAGGAGACAAGGAGTAGTACAAGTAGCAGCCGGGTGTTTTTCGGCATATTCGTTAGTTGTTCTATAGTGCGGTCGGCGCGAAGCGCGGTTTTTGCGGAAGATCCTGATGCGCACGAATTCGACGATCAGCAGACAGAGGAAGATCGTATTCGTCACTGCGTAGCGTTTGAAGAGGCGCTTGGGCTCCTGGCAGAGGCGGAACAGCCATTCCAGACCATAGCGCTGCATCCAGCGGGGGGCGCGTTTCTGCATCCCGATGAGTACGGGCAGCGCGCCGCCGACGCCGATCATGGTTGCCTTTATCTTGTCCTTCATCCGGGACATCCACAGCTCTTGCTTGGGGCATCCGAGCACGACGAATACGATCCTGGCGCCGGAGTTGTTGATGATCTCCGCGGTCAGGTCGATCTCTTCCTTGTACATTTCGCGGAAGGGCGGGCTGTAGAGGCCGGCGATGCGGAGTTTCGGATAGTGGCGGGGCATGTAGTCCTCGATCGCGGCGAGCATTTTTCCGTGCCGCCGTAGAAATAGATGGGGATCCCCTTTTGTTCGGCTTCCCGGAGGATGTCGGGCAGGAGGTCCATGCCGGCGACTCTGTCCTGGCGCACGCCGTGGAGAAGTTTGAGGCCCCAGGTCAGCGGCATGCCGTCGGGCGTGATCATGTCGGCGTTGTTGACGATGCTGGCGAATTTTGGATTGGTATACGCTTCTACCAGCATGTGGACGTTGGCCACGCAGGTATAGCTGGATTTTGTTTCGGACATCTCCACGACCTCGTTGACGAAGGACTTGTAGGCGCCCGTGTTGATGTTGATACTGATCAGTTGCTTTTGCATACGAATAAAGTTTTGCGCATAGTATTTTATTTAGCGAGGAGTCCGATATGTTTGATACGGTCTGCTTCGGTCTCGAAACGGTCTTTTATCTTTTTGGCGGGGCAGCCGCCGTAGATGCTATAGGCTTCCACGTCTCTGGTTACGACGGAGCCCGCGGCGATAATGGCGCCGTCCTGGATGGTGACGCCGCTCATGATGATGCTGCCATAGCCGACCCAGACGTCGTCGCCGATGACGGTGGTCTCCATGAGGCCTTTCCACCGGTAGTCGTTGTCCCTGATCTGCGAGGCCAGTCTTACGGGTACGCCCACCTCCTGAAAACAGTGGTCGTAGCGGCCGACCACTGCTGTCTTGTTACCGAAGATGACGTTGTCTCCGATGATACAGTTGGCCTCGATCTGGGAGTCTCTGCCGATATAGAAATTCCGGCCGATGGTGATCTTGTCCTTCGCCCAGAGTCTGACCCGGGCGCCGGCGTGGAATCCTTTGCCGATGTCGTAGTGTCTCCACTTGAACTTTACGAGGTATAGGTCCCGAAGTTGTTTGAGCTTTGCGAACATGTTGGTTTATTTGAGCAGGTTCCCGATGAGGGTCTGGTATTTTGAAAGGATCCGGGCGCGGATGCCCAGTTTCTTCTGAAAACGGCGCTGGTAGAGGTCGGTGATGGCGGCGCTGTCCTGCATGCGGAAGGACTGTGCGCCGGTCTCGTCGAGCAGCGGCCGGTAGCGCTGGTTGGAGCCGCGGGTATGCGTGGCCAGATCGTCGAAGCCGTCGTTGTAGACCTTCGACAGGATGGGGTAGAGGGTGAGGCCCTTTACCTTGTACTGGTGGTAGAACCAGCGGATTGCCCACGAATCGAGCTGGCCGGTCATCTGTCTTTTCAGCATCAGATTCAGGTCGGATCCTCCCTGGGCGAAGCGCCGTCGTTCGGCGGCGTTCTTCGTGAATTCGGCGTAGTCGCTGACCTGCCAGTCGATGCCGGTCCAGCGGTCCTTCCAGGTCGCCCAGCCCCATGACCAGCCGCGGGTGGTGAAATACGTATCCCGGGGATATGCGCCGTCGTCGGGCAGGCCGAGGTTGAAGGCGTAGCCCGACACCGAGAAGACGCGGGGCTGCTGTTCGTATTTGTCCAGGGCGGCGTTCATGAACGTCAGGAAATTGGGGGTGGTCAGGATATCGTCCTCGAGGACGATCACCCGGCCGTGGCTGTTGATGATATCCGTTACGCCGGTGATGATAGAATTGGCCAGCCCCTGTTCTTTATAGCTTCTTCGATGCGAACGCTGCGAAAACCTGTTACTGTCTGAAGGTATTCCCGTACCGCGCGAACGGCGGGTTTGTCTTCGTCGCGGCGGCCCGAGTCGGAGAAGATAAAAAGGTCACTCCGGGGAGCCAGCTCATTCTTTGCCAGTGCGCTTACGGTCTTTTGCAGGGTTTCGAGTCTCTTATAGGCAAATAAGAGAATTGGGGCGGGTTCTCTAGTCGGTATGGGCATGTTGCTTATTTTTCCTGTCTCCCGATCTTGGCGAAGGGAACGGGCTTCCAGTCGGAGGCCTGCTGCAGAGCGGAAGGAGGTGATTGTAAGGTGAAATTTTTATTGCGGGCGTCCGCGAATCCGGGGTCGCTATCGCTCCTGACCATATTATGATGGACCAGACCCGTGCTTGTGCCGGGTTCCTCGGACCCTAACCATGAGGTTGTTGTAAAGATGGTTCTGGCGCTGTACGAGGTTGACGGTGTCGTCCACCTTTTTAGCCAGGGGATATTTGTTCAGGAACACCTGTGAGCGCTGGTTGACTTCGGGGAAGAAGCGCTTGTTGGGGTTCGAGATCAGGTCTTTCCAGTCTTTGTCGTTCCACTGAGTGTTCGAGAATGCCTGGCGGCAGTCGATGAACTGGTTGTTCTTAAAAGTATTGTCGCTGCCTCCGTTGACGTGGACGGCGCCGAAGTTGTAGGTTCCGGCCGTACCGCAGCGGTTGAAGATGTTGTTGTCGACTTCGATGCCGCTGGTACCGTCGTCCAGGTAGATGGCGCAGGTGGAGGCGCCGAGGTCGTTCTGGATATTGTCGAAGAAGTTAGCCGTGATCGTGTTCCCCGTTGTAGACGGGTCTCTGCCCGTGCCCACGGCGCCTGCGTCGGTCATGTGGTAGAGGACGTGGTAGATATGGTTGTAGGCGATGACTAGGTCGTTGCCGTAGAACAGGATGGCCTGGTCGGGCGCGTCGTGGATATCGCATGGGTCACCTGGTTGCCGACTCCGGTGAGCCATATGGCGGGACTAAAGGTCATGTTGCGGCGGGAGTAGTCGAGGAAGCTGCAGTTGTCCACGCTGTTGCCGCCAGGCGTCAGTGTATTGCGGTCGCCGCCGTCGAGAATGATGCCGCCGGTGCCGGTATGTTCGACGGTGCAGGCGTGGATGAACAGGCCTGTATTGCCTTTGGGTTTGCTATCCTGTCCGGTGGTCGTTATGCCGACCATGCCGAGTCCGTTGAAGACGCAGTTGGATATGATCGTACCGGTCGTTCTTTCCAGCGAGATCCCGTAGGTGCGTCCGTAGGCGAAGTCGATGCCCTTGATGGTCAGGTTGGACGTATTGGTTGCCGTCAGGATCGGTCCTCTGAGTACCGACGCTTCTATATCGGCCGTCGTAATCGAGTTGTCGGAGGGCCAGACGTAGAGGATGCCGGATGACTGGTCGAGGAACCATTCGCCGGGCTGGTCGAGTTCCTCCAGCAGATTGTAAACATAAAAGCCACGCAGGCCTTTTGAGTTCCGGAGAATATCGTTGCTCTGGTCGGTGCTGCTATAGACGCCGTAGAGGGAAGGATCTTTTGTTCTTATGGTGCGGCTGGACGGATCGAATGCCGCGACCTGCATATTGTCGTCGGAGTAGCCGAAGGAGAAAAAGCCGCCTACCCATGCCTGATCGGCGGTGCTCCAGTTGCGGATATGGGAATCGTTGACGGCGAAGGTCGCTCCGCGGTGGGCCTTATTGTCGCCCGGGTCGGAGACCTGTCCGATGGGCAGGAAGCCGTCGTTGGGATAGCGGGCCAGGGGAAGCGTTTTCTCGTTGTAGAACAGTTCGAGCGGCGCGGGCAGGTCGTTCTTATAGCCGTGGGGGCCATCCGGCCGAAATCGCCTACGCCAGCGGCCTTGAGGTCGATCTGGTAGACCTTGCCCCGGGCGGCGGAGGGCAGCCGCTGCAAAATATTCTGGTCGGAGACCACGGCGAACTTGCTGCCGTCGAGTTTTTGCGAACCGGTAAAAGACACTTTTTCGTTCTGGTAGTTGGTGATCGTGATATGGCGGCCGTCGCCGGAGCCGGTACCGGTGATGGTCAGGGTTTGTCTGAACGGATAGATGCCGGCGCGGACATAGATGGTGGCGTTTACCGTGCCACTAAGGGCGCCGGCAGCCTGAAGGGCCTGTTCGGGCCGCTGGAAGGGTTTGTCAATGGTGCCCGGATTGCCTGGCTGGCCGCTGGGGGCTAGCATAGTAGTTGACGGTGTTTGCGCCCTGCGCCTGAATTCTCATGGTAGATACTGCTAGCATAAACAGCATTGCGAGCTGACGGATTGTACTCCTTTGCATAATAATGAATTTTAATTGGCCGGCACTGGGTTCAAGGAGTGTCAGTTCTTTGATCTTTCCGCCCATATTGTACCAGGAGTTGCTGACGACGAAGTCCCGGACCTTGTCATAGTCGAGGAGGTAGTCGTCGTAGTTGTCCCGGCAGATGGCCGCGATCTCTGAAAAGTCATTATATAGGTAGACAAAGGAGTATTGTTGGGCCATGTCGGCAAAGGCGCCGACATTGGGCGCGATGATCTTCCGGCATGCGGCGAGGCTGTCGGCCAGGACGCCGGAGGACATGACCGACCGCTTGTTGTAGGTGAACAGGATGAACCGTGTTCTTCTGAAGAGCTGCGCCAGCTCGTCGTCGCTGATAAAGCGGTTGACCAGGGTAATGTTGGGCCCCGCGTGCTGCTGCAGCTGTTGCCAGTATTCGTCGGAGCTTCTTGCCCGCGACGTGGATATTCAGTTGTGACAGCTGTCTGTCGCCCGCGGCGTGGCGGAGAAACTCCAGCACTCCCTTATACGGCATCATGCTGCCCCAGATGAGCAGGTCGATGGCCGGCTCGGCGGGTTCGGGGCGGATGATCGCTTCGGGGCCGATATTGCTGGGATGCGGAAGATAGTGGAGTTTACCGGTGTCGGGGATGTCGGTGTCCATCGAGTGCGTGACGATATGGTCGGCGCTGCGGATGAGCGCGCGCTGGATCATTTTGCTCAGTCCAAACCATTTCCTGCTGTGTGTTCCTTTATTGTGTTTGATCCAGACGATGCGCGTACCTCTGATCTTCAGCAGGCGGAGGTAGAACAGGACGACCAGGCTTTGCAGGACGCCCATGCGGCGGAGGGGGAGGTTCTCCAGCCAGTTGAGTACGACCATATCGGCGCGAAGGCCTTTTCTGAGAAAGTCGGGAAAGGCTTTGTCGGTGGTGGCCTCGTCGATGTCCAGCTCGTGCAGGCCGATAGCCTCCTTGAGGTGCTGGACATAGGGATTGTTCGACCCCATCAGCTGTCTGCCGACGTTGGGATAGACGTATACCCGGAAGGGTTTTTCGCCGGTCTGCAACTTATTTTGCGCTTTTGAAGTCAAAGAAATCGTTGTTGATATTGTAATAGCCCCTTTGCGATTCGGGGATGTCGTCTTTGTCGATCCTGTCCAGAAGGGTGGGGATCGACGCGATGAAGGCGGCCGGTTTTGTCACCGGATGGAGGGTGAAGCAGCCCGTGCCTGGGTCGGGGCCGTAGCTGTCGACGCGGAGTAGTCCGCCGTCCTGCATCATCTCGGAGATGAGTATTTCGGGGAGTTCGTATCCCCATTGCATGTTGCTTTTAAAGAACCATTTCCATTTTTTGGGGGACTTGCCGATCTTCCGCAGGGGAATATCCGATAGCCTTTCCCTGTCGACCAGGGAATACCCGCGTTGACATTTTTTGGAAGACGAACTGGCAGCTGCCGAGGCGTTGGAAATAGGGCTGTTTCAGCTGGAAATCCGCCGCGGGGGGACCCGCCAGGGGATTGACGAACAGGTAGTCCGGGTGGGAGTTGAGCAGTTTCACGGCGTCCTGGAGCCATGCGTTCGGTGTGCCGCCGAGGATCATGTCCGAGTCCGGTGGATGATATAGCGGTTGCGGCACTCCGCCAGTCCGTCGAAGTAGCAGTAGAAGGGGCCGCCCCGGTAGTCCTTGTGGGGGATGGGTCGGCCGCCGAAGAACAGGCTGGAAAGATGGCGGCTGCGCTGGTCGGAATAGTCGATATAGTGGTATCTGGTCTTTGGATAGTTGGTGATGATGGATTCGATCAGCTGGATCAGGCCGGCTTTATTGGCGTCGAAATTTGCGCCGAATTTGCCCTGGCTTTTGCGACTCGACGGAGATCACGATCTCGTCCAGTTCGTCGTACCAGAAGCTGACCTGCCGCGCGAGCAGCGGCGGCAGACCGGGAGGTCGGTGGCCGATACATTGATCTGGAGCGAAATTTTGTTGCTGTTCATCGTTTATGCAGTTGGTTGTAGCCAGGCGGGGTTTGAAATAGGTGCGTTTGAAAAAGGAACCGATGTATTTCACGTAGGTGCTGCCGAGTCCCCAGTAGTAGAGGGGCATGACTCCGTGGCGGCGGTAGAAGACCAGTCGTTTGCGCAGGTTGTAGTTGGAGCGCATACTCACGAGGCTCTGCCAGAGTTTGTTCATGTTGTTGATCCTGCCGAGGCCGGAGGTCTCGCTGCTGTTGAAGATGACCAGGTCGAGGCTGGTCTTTACGGCGATGCCTTTGCTCTTGCAGCGCAGCGTGAAATCGCTGTCGCCGTGGTATTGCGGGAAGACTACCGCGTCCCAGCGGAGGTGGTGCGTTTCGATGGATGCTGACCGGGACGAAGGTGCCCATGCCGGGCTGCCGGTCGCGGTCGAACAGGCCATCGTGGTCGGGGCCTGGATCGGTATAGAGTCCATAGCGGCCCCATGTTCGGTTGAAAAATCCGCCGATCGACCAGACTTTGGAGGGATTTTCCTTGACGACGATGCGCGATCCGATGACCGTATCGCCGGGGGCGATGCTGAGCAGCCGGGCGGCGCGGATGAAATAGTCGTCGGCCGGAACGATATCGTCGTTCCATAGCAGGAGCCAGTCGGCGCTCAGTTGTTTGATGGAGAAGTCGGCTCCCATATTGATGGCGCCGCTCCACCAGAGGTTGCCGTCGCCGTGCAGCAGGCGGACCTGCGGGTAGTGTGCGGAGATCCATTCGGAGCTGCCGTCCAGTGGAGCCGTCGTCGATGACGACGACCTCGAACTGGCAGGTCTGGTCGCCGGTCTGGCGGTGGCATTCCAGCGCTTCATATAGTGCGGAGAGCCCCTGCCGTGTTACGGCAAGGCAGTTGTAGATCGGTATGAGAATGCAACAGGTCATCATCGTTGGTTATATTGCCTTTCTGTAAGTGTCGAGTGTTTTTTTGTGGCTTCTTCCCAGGAGAAGCGGTTGAGATTGCAGGCGCCGCGGCTGATCAGTGCTTCGCGTTGTGACGCTGCGAGTACGGTCTGTACCTGTGCGGCAAAGCTGTCTTTGGACCGCGGGTCGAAGTAGAGGGCCGAGTCGCCTGCTATTTCCCGGAAGACTTCGATATCCGAGCAGAGTATCGGGCAGCCGGCGGTGGCGGCCTCGAGCAGCGGAAGGCCGAAGCCTTCTTCGAGAGAGGAAAGACGAAACAGTAGGCCTTATTATAAAGGTGAAAGAGTTCTTTTTGTCGGACACCTGCCCGCAAAAGCGGACACGGCTGCTGATCTCCAGCGATTCGAGCAGCTGTTGTTCGGAGGGAGAGGGGCGGGGCCCCTACGACCTTTACTTCCATGTCTTCTTTCCGGAGGAATCCGGCGACGCTTTCTATAAAGAAGGGAAAGTTCTTATAGGCGTGACGTGTGCCGACGAAGAGAAAATAGGGTTTTGCTCCTGGCTGCGTCTCCGTCGTGCCGGCCTGGGCCCGAAGGCGGTCGAAGGCCACGGGAAATCCGTGGTGGATGACGTCGATGCGGTCGGGGTCGATATCGTAAAAGGACAGCAGGTCTTTTTTTGTAGCTTCGGAGATGGCGATGATCCGGCCGGCTTTGAATATGAGGTTCTTCTTATTGGCGATCAGCGTCAGTCCGATCTCGTCGTGGGTAAAATTCCTTTCCGGTATCATACTCGTGGACGGTCAGAACAAAGGGCGGCTTGCCCGCGACGGACAGGAAATAGTTGTTATAGTAGGTCGGGTGGAACACGTCGAAGGACGATAGCATCCGGCTGACGGTGCGTTCGTTGATGGCGTGCAGCATTTTTCTCCCGTGGGTATTCAGGGGTTTCAGGATGGCCATTCTTGATTCCACGTATTCGTTGATCGAACCAAGCGCAAGGATGGTCGACCTGTCAGCGGCCTGACCTTCATTGATCGTCTGGTGGATGATCGAATGGTAGTTAGATATGCCGCCAAACCTTTGGGACAGAAAGATCTGATGATCCACTAGTACTTTCATATTCGGGGGTTGTAGCGAATTTCCGGTACAGGCCGGTGCAGATGGCCATTTGCAGGACCATGAGCAGCTGTATCCGGATATCGGAGTTCATCACGGGGTTGATGAGGTTATTCAAAAGCAGACAGACCACGCCGCCCAGCAGGGGATGGCGTCCGCGAGATTTTTATCGGCGAGTCCGGCCTTCAGCAGCCGGTAGCAGGCCTTGACGAGCTTTGTCAGATAGGCAGCAAAGATGAGAAAGGGGATGAGCCCGAAGGTGAACAGGACGGTCAGGTAATAATTTTCGACGTGACCGGGTGTCGTCTCGATGATGTCTTTGCCGACGATGCGCCAGCCGTTGTTGTAGAGCTGTTCGTTGAGGTTGCCGGGACCGGTGCCGAAGAACAGATGGTTCATCCATACCTTATAGCCGACGTCCCAGAGGGCCAGTCTTCCCGTCTCGAAGTCGTCCTGGCTGGCGGAGAACCGGCTGAGGATAGGGTCGTTGCTGGCGATTGCGCTAATGCCGAGGATGCCGACGATGGCGAGGACGACGATCGCGGCCAAGAAGCGGGCGCGCCTGCGCCTGTCGATGGACAGGTAGTATACCATCGCCACGCAGAACACGAAGGCGAAGAGCGCCATTCGGGAGATGGTCAGACAGATGCCGAGGATGCTCATGGCGAATATGCACCATGCGATGAATTTCTGCCTTTTGACTTTGAGGAAGAAATAGAAGGAGAGCATCCCTGCCACGGAGAGGTAGAAGGAGAATGAGAGCGCGTTGCCGAAGGGTCCCCAGACGCGCAGTACGTCGACGGCGTCGCCTTCCGACACATAGGAAGTGTTGGCGTTGAGGTCGTCGTCCTTGAAGAGGTTGAAGGCGGGGACTTTCAGGAACTGCATGACACCGATGAAGACCGAAAGTGTCAGTCCTGCCGTCAGTCCGTAGTAAAAGCTGCGGACCGTGGTGGAGTCGAAAAATAATTTCGCTGTAGAGGAGGTATATTAAGGCCAGTCTCAAAATAAAAGGTCATGTGCTGTACGGAGAGGCTGGTGATCGATCCGCTTAGCAGGAAGGAGGCGAAGATGCCGGCGTTGAATAGCAGGAAGTATTTGACGTAAGTGAGTTTGACGTTTCGCCATGGGTTGTATTTCAGGAAGCTGGTCCCGAGGAAAAGATAGAGGGCCAGGACCACGACGGTGATCTGGTGCAGGTTGCCAAGCCGGTGGCCGCCTATTCCGAAAGAGTCGAAAAAGGGGATTCCCGCGGCGAAGCAGAAACAAAAGATGTTCAGAATCCTGAGCTTGAACGGCATGGTTATTATTTGGCCAGCGAGAGGATCTTGCGTTTGACGCGGCTGACGATATCGGACTGATAGCCGATGAACAATTTGTTGAATGAATAGAGGTCGGCGTAGTAGTCGGCGACCATTACGTTCGGGTCCCTGATGGTCCCGTCGGCTCCGGTGAGCGGCTTGTCGGAGACGCGGGGGTCGAAGCGGCGGGTATGGGTGGCGTGTTCGTCGAAGCCGATATTGGAGATCAGGTTGAAATTAGGGCTCAGGCTAAGTCCGTTGTTCTTCCAGACGGAGAAAGCCCATTGGTAGTCCCAAGTATCGATGAGTCCGTTCTTTACCTGGGTGAGGGCGTTCTTCCAGTATTCGCCGCCTTCTTTATAGGTGAGGATGCTTTTGTAGAGACCGTGTTCGAAGAACTCTTCCATGCCTTCCATGTTGATATCGTATTTGTTCCATGCTCTTTTCCAGCTGGCCCAGCCCCAGACGTGGCAGATCCTGGAAAATAGTAGGAGCCGGCGCCGCGCCAGTGGCCGTCCTCGGAAATTGACGCCGTTGATGTGCATCACCGTCTGTGTGTCCTTGTATTTATTGAGCAGGTAGTCGCAGTAGGTGAAGAAGGAGGCGTCGGGGACGCAGTCGTCCTCGAGGATGATGCCCTGTTCTTCGTGGTCGAAGAACCAGGTGATGGCCGAGCTTACGGCCAGGCGGCAGCCCAGGTTCTCGGGGCGCACGAGCCGGATGACCTCGCAGGGCCAGTTGACCTCGTTGAAGATCTTTACTGTCTCTCTGATCTGGAATTCGTCGTCGGGGCGGTATCTTCTCGGTCCGTCCACGGCGACGTAGAGGCGTTTTGGCCGGACGGCCTTTACCTTTTCGAATACTTTCCGGGCGTGGTCGGGCCGGTTGAAAACGATCATCAGCACAGGGGGTATTGAGGACGACATACGATTACAGATAATTTTTTACTGAAGGTTTGAAAAGGGCTAAGAACGATCTGGCCTGTAGCCAGAACATCGGCCGGGTCTTTTTCATAAGGCTGTTACAGATGACGGCGGCGAACATTTGCGCGATCAGCGTGGCTATGGCGGACCCCAGACTGAGATAGCGGGGTATCAGGACAAAGTTGAGGATGACGTTGATCGTCAGTCCGATCATGGTATAGACGAGCACCTGGCGCTGGAGGTTGTTGATGATAAACCAGTTGCTGGCGCCGACGCCCAGAAATACAAAGACCCCTGTCCAGACGTGGACGGAGAGGATCTCGCCGATGCCGGTGTATTTGGCGCCGTAGAGGAATCCGGTGATCTTTCCGGCGAAGCAGGTGACGACTACGGCGACTACGACGGAAACCGTGGTGAGGATGTTGAGCAGGCGTTGGAAGCCCCACATAAAGTCCTGTTCGCTTCTTTCCTTCATTTTGACGATGGAAGGGTAGACCGATACGCAGATGGCGCCGGCGAGGAAATAGTGGATCTCGGATATGCGGACTACTGCGCTGTAGCGTCCGACCTCGGTATAGCCGGCGAGGCTTTTCAGCATCAGCTGGTCGAGGCGCATGTAGAAGGTGATGAAGATATCCGAAATGATGAGGGGCCATGAGCGTGACAGCAGGTCGCGGGCGAAGGCCTTGTCGAAGATCCATCCGGCGGTGGTTTGTCTGGAAACCCGGAAATAGAAGATGATCAGGATGATCGCGGCGAGCACGACCTCCATGACGGTCATCGCGGCGAAGGCGACGATGCTGAAGCCGGTGAGCAGGGCGACGACCTTGACGATATTGATGGCTATGTAGGCGCTCGACTTGGCGATGACGCTGTTCTTCGACTCGGTGCGGGACTGGTTGAACAGGTCGAAGATGTCCGTGCACTGGAAGAGGCACTGGACGGACAGGATGATCAGGATGGCACGGGTGACCTGGTCGTCGTGCAGGCTGAAGGAGAACAGATAGACGAGCAGGAACATGATCGAGCCCGAGCAGAGCTTCAGGACGAGGGAGGTGAAGAAGACTTTGCCTTCGCCTGACCTCCTGATCAGCTCAGTGAGTACGATATTGTTCATCCCCATATTGACGAGGGGAAGACAGATCACGATGATGCTCGTTGCATAGTTCAGTTTGCCGAAATTATACGGACCCAGATACCGGGTCACCCATACTCCTACGATCAGCCCTCCGAGCATCCGGATAACTTTATCCAGAATGACCCAGAAGGAATTGAAGATGATCTTTTGCTTGGCTTTTACCTTGTCAATGAACGTTAGTGCGACTTCCACGGCCTTTATTATACGATTTTACTTTCGGTTACTGGGTGGTCAAACAATGAGATGATCTCGATGCTCGTTTTCGGCACTTCGGCGACGATGTTGTATCCGAGGGTCGGCAGAGAGACTTTTTACGGTCTTGCTGCGGATCTCGAGGACATTGCCTTGTCTTTCCATCAGCGGGCCGCCGGTGATGCGGACGCGGTCGTTGACGTTGACGATGGCTTTTTCGAGGCGGATATTTTCGTACTCGTTGAGGAAGCGCCGGATGGCGATGATCTCTTCATCCCGGATAACGGCGGGTTTGCTGAGCCAGTAGACGAAGTTCATTACACCGTCGGCCTGACGTACGGGAAGCATTTCCGTGTCGTCGAGATGAACGAAAACGTAGGACGAGAAAAGAGGTTCGAAGACGATCTTCTTGCGGTCGCTCCATTGGCGTTGTACCCTGTTGAGGGGGCAATAGTGTTCGATCTTTTTTTGTTCGAGCTGTCTGGCCACGTTTTTTTCCCAGCGTGGTTTTGTGTAGACGACATACCAGTTCTTAGTCTGTTGAATCATAATTTCGGATTTTTCGGTTTAAATGGCAAGGCTTCGCCCACTCCACTCACATGGTGGTTTTTGGGTAGTGAGAAGAAATTTCGGTGTTGGGTGTTAGTGATAGGCTTTCAACAGGAAGCAATCCGGGGGCGGTTAAGCCTTCGCCTTTTTCCTTTCTTTTTTGCCTTTCCATTCTTGTCTTCGAAATAGCCATAATTTCCATTATGACCATAGCCATAGCCATATCCATATTGTCCGAATCCGCGATTGCGGACGCCATTAAATATAATCGCTATGTTCTTTAAAGGGCGTACGAGCATGTTTGCGTCGAGCATCCTGATAGACGCTTTCGGCGTTACTCCGTGGCGGACCACATACAGTGTGGCGTCACACATCGGAGACAGCAGGTACGCGTCGGTTACGGGGCTTACGGGGGCGGTATCGATGACCACATAGTCAAATATGGTCTCGGAGGTATTTTAATAATTCGTCCAGGCGGCCGTTGATAATGAGTTCCGACGGGTTGGGCGGAATGGCGCCTGAAGGAATGAAAAACAGATTCGGGTTGACGGAAGTGCTTTTAATGATATGGTCTGCTTCTTTATCTCCGACAAAATAGTTGGTGAGTCCTACCTGTCTGGAGATATTGAATATCGGGCTGAGCGCCGGTCTCCGGAGGTCCATCTCGAGGAGAACGACCTTTTTGTTCGTCATTGCCAGGCTGGCGGCAATGTTGACGGAGATAAAGCTTTTGCCTTCGCCCTGGATGGTGGACGTGACCAGGATCTTTTTCTTCCGGTTGTTGATGCCGATATAGGCCAGCGAGGTACGGAGCTGGCGGAACTGTTCGGCGATCACCGACCGGTTGCCTTCCTCGATGACGAAGAGGTCGTCCTTGTCGTTCATCATGATCTCGCCGATGACGGGGACGCTGGTGAAATCTTCGATATCGCTACGGAAGATGACATGCTGGTTGAACACCTCTCTTACTGCTACAAAAGCTGCGCCAGCGCCCAGGGCGCCCAGGACGGCGATCAGGTAGACCAGCATCCTTTTCGGACTGACTGGTTTTACGCCGGACTGTGCGTCGTCTACGATACGCGTATCGGATACGGCTGAATTATAGGAGAGGGCGGTTTCTTCCCGCTTCTGCAGCAGGAAGCTGTAGATGCCGTTCTTGATCGTCTGCTGGCGGCTGATCTCTACCAGACCTCTTTCTTTCTGGGGAAGTCTCCTCAGGATGGAAGCGTATTGATTGCTGGTTCCGGTAAGGTTGGCCTTGCCTGCCTCGAGGTTTTGCTCGCTGTAGCCGGACTGCAGCTAACACATTGGGTTTCAGCTTTTCGATGCCGTCGCGTACGGAAGTGAGCAGGGGGTTGTTCTCTGCCGTCGTCTTCTGGAGGCTTTCGTACTGGACTTCGAGATCGTAAAGTTTACCGAGCAGGGAGGCGAGGGCGGGATTGTCCACACCTGCAGGTAGCCGGCACCACACCCGGCTGGTTGGAGCCGGAGGTCAGCGCCCGTTCGACCTGGTCGAGTACCGCCATCTGGACGTTGACCTCGCTGAGCTTTTGGTCGTTGACCCCGACGTTGTCGAGGTAGAGTTGTCCCTGGGCGCTGATATCGACGATGCCTTCTCTGGTCTTGTATCTCTGTATATTGAGTTCGACGGAATCGAGTTCGCCCGCCACCAGCTTGAGCCGCTCGTTGATAAATTTGAGGCGTGTTGGAGGCGAGGGCGTTCTTGTCGTTGATGGCTGCCCTGTTGTAGGCGGCGATGAGTCCGTTGAGGATGTCTTCTCCTCTTCTCGGCACGGCGTCCCGGATCTTGAGATTGATGACCGAGGACAGCTTGGTAGCCTGGGTCACCTTCATGGCGTTCATCATGCCGTCCGTGACGGATCTGGCGTTGAGCAGGACATAGTACAGCTTTTCCTTTTCTTCGGGTTTGCTGTAGTTGGTATTCGCGGTGAAGCGGAGGGTGGTGTTGCCGTCGACGGGGACCCACTGGTTCAGCGGATAGCGTTGTCCTTTTATTATTACTTCTTTCGTGCTGCTGTCAAATGCAAAAAATACCCTCGGGTCGCCCTTGACCTCCGCGATCGAATCGGGGTGCAGGGCTTCGATGGTGATGGGTGAGCTGAGATAGGCCGAGCGGTCCTTGAACGGCGCTTCGGCCATTACCGGGGCGTACAGTGAAAAGTTCTCGACCACTTCGTGCATGAGCATGCGCGAGCGGATGACCTCGATCTCGTTTTCAACTAGCTTTTTCGAGCCGAACAGGTCGAGCTGTTCCATGAGGTTGGCGTCGTCCACTCCTTTCTTTTCGTCTTTGACGAGGATCGTCGCGGATGCCTCGTAGATGGGCGTAGCGTAGCGGAGGTAGAGCCAGGCTCCCGCGCCAAAAAGGATCAGGAGGATCAGAAACAGCGGCCAGTACGGCAGGTACTTGAACAGCAGGCCCGTGATCAGGTTGCTGTCCTTGTCTTCAATTCCCCTCTTCTGTGTCACTTGCATAGTCATTCTTTTAATGGTTAATTGTGTCTTATCGAATAGGTGAGGATGATCGCCACAAACGATAAGCCACTCAGGATAATGGGAAGCAACTGTTGGGTACGACTCGTGCTTGCGACTTTGGCGTTATTGGGTTCTACATAAACGATGTCGTTGGTCTTTAAATAATAATAAGGAGAGGTCAGTATTTTTTCGGAATTGAGATTGATGCGGTGGATGACCTTGTTCGGGCCTTCTTCGCGGATCAGCAGGACGTTATCCCGTTTGCCATAGATGGTGAGGTCGCCTGCGAGACCGAGCGCTTCGAGGACAGAGATCTTTTCGTTGCCTACGTTGATCGTAGTCGGCCGGGCGACCTCGCCGAGAACGGTAACCCGGAAATTGAGGAACCGGACGTTGACGATGGGGTCTATCAGGAGTTTCTTCTCGGTGAGACTGTTAGTTAAGGATTGTTCAAGCTGTTTTTTGGTGATGCCCGCTGCCTGTATGGTTCCCAGAACGGGGAATTTGATGGTCCCTTCGGAGCTGACGAGATAGCCCAGCGGCTGTTGTGTGCTCCCGCCTGAGCTGATCCCGCCCATGGGATTGGAGGCAATGGAGAGCGATGACACGGACGCTGCCTGGTTGGGGATGTTGAATACCGGGGAAGCTTCAGGGTTCAGACTGCTGACAGAAATGCTCAGCAGGTCGTTCTTCTGAATGACCGATTCCATATTCACGTCTGTGCTTTTCAACGTGGTGTCCTGAACGTTATTAAAATAAACGATCTTCTTTGTATTAACACACGATACGGATAGTATACACAAAAAGAATAATACTAAAAAAGGGTTCTTTTTTAAATGGGTCATTTAATTATGGATTTCATTGAATATTCCGGTCGTTCTCGCATTGGAGAGACGTTTCATCAGGCAAGCAATAGATAGCTTAGAGTGGTTTGCTTCTACAGGAATATTGACGGCTACGACGGGGCTTTACGGGGAATGGGTGGTGGCGGATCCCGCCACTGTGCAAATTAATAGGAGAATGAGAATTAGCTGGTGCAAAATACCACTTTAATCCATGTCTGTCAACTTTTTTTGTTCATATTCCAAATTTTGCCTATTAGTAATTCTACTATTCAAATCCATTCCTTACATTTTTCCAACCCTCAATTACCAAATCTGTACCAAAAATTCGAACATAGTTTTATTTTGCGTCCTTAATTGGATTTAAGGGGTGGAATTTTATCAACATTAGCCCTATATCATCTTTAGAATCACAGTCATGCGAAAATTACTCTGGCTTCTTTTCCTGTCAGCACCGGTCGTTAGTCATGCACAATCCAATGCCGCCGACGACCCAGGTCAATATGTTCACCCGATCATCGGCACGCAGCGTATGGGGCATACATACCCCGGGGCAACATCCCCGTTTGGCATGGTGCAGCTAAGTCCTGATACGGATACGATCCCCTATGAACTCAATGGTAAATACAACCCCGATGTGTATAAATACTGTGCGGGATACCAGTATGACGATAAAACCATCGTTGGGTTTTAGTCACACGCATTTTAGTGGTACCGGTCATTCCGATCTGGGCGACTTCCTGATCATGCCTACGGTGGGGGAACTGCGCATCAATCCGGGTGTGGCTGGTCAGCCTGGAGCTGGCTACCGCAGCGGCTTCAGCCATTCCACCGAGGTTGCCGAACCGGACTATTACAAAGTAAAACTGGAGGACTATAATATTCTTGCCGAGCTGACGACGACCACGCGGGTGGGGATGCACCGGTACACCTTCCCGGCCACGGATCAGGCGCATATCATCCTCGATCTGATGCATGGTATTTACAATTACGACGACAAGAATGTATGGACATATGTTCGCGTCGTGAATGATACGTTGGTCGTTGGGTATCGTCAGACCAGCGGGTGGGCGCGGACGAGGACGGTGTATTTTGCTATGTCGTTCTCGAAGCCTTTTTATCAGTATGGCAGCCGCAATTATTCCAGAAGACAGGTCTATCGCGGATTTTGGGGGAAGTTCGACCAGAACCACAATTTCCCCGACCTTGCGGGGCGCCAGCTGCGGATGCATTTTGATTTCAAGACGCGCGCCGGTGAGCAGCTGATGGTGAAGTTTGCGCTTTCTCCGGTGAGCACGGACGGAGCGCTGCTCAATCTCCGGACGGAAGCGTCCGGCTGGGATTTCGATCAGGTGCGCCAGCAGGGCAGGGAAGCCTGGAATGCCGAGCTGGGGAAGCTTCGCATCGAAGGCGGGCAGGCCACGAAAGAGAATTTCTATACGGCGATGTATCACGCTTTCATCAACCCAACGGTCTATATGGACGTGGATGGTTCGTATCGTGGACTGGACCAGCAGAACCACCATGCCGACGGGTTTACGAACTATACTACTTTTTCGTTGTGGGACACCCACAGGGCTCTGCACCCGTTGTTCAATATCCTGCAGCCCGGGCGGAATGCAGATATGATCAAATCCATGCTGGCGCACTATCAGCAAAGCGCCGAGCATATGCTGCCGATCTGGTCGCACTATGCGAACGAGAACTGGTGTATGTCGGGCTACCACTCGGTGTCGGTCCTGGCGGACGCTATCGTCAGAGGCAATACGCCGTTCGACCCCGGCCAGGCGCTGGAGGCCTGTATCGCGACCTCGAATCGTCGCAGCTTCGAGGGGCTGGGCGAGTATATCGACCGTGGGTATATCCCTTCGGAGACCAATGGGACATCGGTCTCCACGACGCTGGAATACGCCTATGACGACTGGAGCATCGCGCAGGCGGCAAAGAAACTCGGGAAGATGGACATATACGCGACGTATATGCGCCGTTCGGAAAACTATAAGAACGTCTTCGACTCATCCATCGGCTATATGCGGCCCCGACTGGCAAATGGCAGTTATCGGGCGAACTTCGACGTACTGAGCACCAACGGGCAGGGCTTTATCGAGGGCAACGCCTGGAACTACAGCCTTTATGTTCCGCACGATCCCGCGGGACTGATCGCCATGCTCGGGGGAAGAAGCGATTTGTGCGCCACCTCGACTCGCTGTTCACGATGGAATTGCCGGATAAGTTCTTTGCGGAGACGGAGGACATCACCAGGGATGGGATCATCGGCAATTATGTACACGGCAATGAGCCCTCCCACCATGTCGCCTATCTGTATAACTGGACGGACCAGCCCTGGAAGACACAGGAAAGGGTGCGTATGATCCTGGAAAAACAGTACAGGCCTACACCCGACGGGCTTGGCGGCAACGACGACTGCGGGCAGATGAGCGCCCGGTATATCTTCACGGCGCTGGGTTTTTATCCGGTGGCTCCGGGTTCGGCAGAGTATTCGCTGGGCAGTCCGGCAGTTGACGCGGCTACCATCCGGCTGGACAATGGGAAGGTTTTTACGATCGAGGCGAGGGGTCAGGGGCCGAAGAATGTGTATGTGAAAAAGGTGGAGTTGAACGGGGTGGCGATCAACCGGCGGTATATCACCCATGAAGAGATCATGGCTGGGGGTAAACTGGTGTTTTATATGAGTGATAAACATTAACTGGACGGAGTCCAGTTCGTACACGAAGTGTACAGACAAAAATGGGACTGGGTAAAAAATTATTTTCGCCCAATTTTTTATCCCGGACCGATGGTGTTGTCCCGGAGGGGGCTTGCAAATGCGGATTTTTTATCATATATTTAGGTGAGATTTGATTTTTTTCAACAAAAAAATCCCGCCATATGAAAAAAGCACATTTTGCAGGCAATGCCGGGCTGACGATCGCGCTGGCGATCGGATTCCTTGGGCTGGTGATGTTCCTCTCCTATGTGTTCATTACAGGAACGATGAAATAGCCTTTCACCCAACATGACGGGTTTGTCGTGGAAGACGGCCCTGGTCAGATAAAAAATTAAAGCCGGATAGTTTGACTATCCGGCTTTTTTGGTAGGGTTATATCCGATCTACGGGACTAAATACGAGCTGTTGAAGGAACCGTTGGTAATGACAACGCTGTCTCCGGTGCTGCTGTAGAGCGTGCCCGAGAAGGTGCCTGCTACGCGTTTGCCTGTCTTGTCGTAGGTAGACAGGGTCAGGGTTCCGTGTGCGGAGGGGAACCAGGAGTCATAGGAGGCGGTCTTGCTCTGGTAGGAGACTTCGGTCATGTCCAATCCGTTGATATCCAGCTTCTTGCCCACGGTTGCCGTGTCGTCGAACTGTACGGCAAAACCGGTGGTATCTTTACCGCTGATCGACATCCCGACGACGCCGATGACGCCATAGACGTCGGCGGCCTGTACCTGGGCAGCAGAGTATCCCGATCCGCTGATGGTCGCGGAAAGGTTGTTGGAATTGCTGTTGCTTTTCTTACAGCTGGAGGCAAAGAAAAGGGTAGAGATAGCGATAACGGAAAGACCTAACAGTGAAGTAGTTTTGATCATCATAGTAATGGATTTAAGAGTTTTGCCTTAAACGCGCGTGAGGAGTGTTTATTGCCGGCGCCCGGCGCAAATCATGTACATTTGCGGGCCCGGAGCTTGATCGAATCGAACGAAGATATACGAATGGTAAACATCGGAGATATACGACTACCTGAATTTCCTTTATTGCTGGCGCCTATGGAGGACGTGAGCGATCCGCCTTTCAGGGGTGTTTGCCGTGCGCTTGGCGCGGACCTTACGTATACGGAATTCATCAATAGCGACAGTCTTATAAAGGGGGCGATCCGGAGTCGTCGCAAGCTGGACATTTTCGAGGCGGAGCGTCCGGTGGGCATCCAGCTGTATGGCGGGGACGAGGAGAGTATGGAACTGGCCGCGGAGATCGTGGATGCTACGGGGCCGGACCTGCTGGACATCAACTTCGGGTGTCCGGTGAAGGGGATAGTGCACAGGGGCGCCGGCGCGGGTGTGCTCCGCGATCCGGACAGGATGGTGCGGCTGACGGAAGCCTGTGTTCGGGCGACGCGGTTGCCCGTGACCGTGAAGACGCGACTGGGCTGGGACGACGCCTCGAAGAATATCGAAGAGGTGGCGCTTCGTCTGCAGGACGCGGGGATAAAGGCCCTGACCATACACGGGCGGACGCGCTGTCAGCTGTACAAGGGCGAGGCCGACTGGACGCTGATCGGCAAAGTAAAGAACAACCCCCGGATCAGGATCCCCATTTTCGGCAATGGAGATATCGACAGCGCGGAAAAGGCGCTGGAGTATAAGAACAGGTATGGCGTGGACGGCGTCATGGTCGGCCGGGCGGCGATCGGCTATCCGTGGATCTTCCGGGAGATCCGGCACTATCTGGAGACGGGGCGTTTGCCGGAGGGTCCTACCGTGGTGGAAAGGGTAGCGGTCTGCCGGCAGCATCTGGCGGGGGCGCTGGGCTGGAACGGGCCGGTGCAGGGGATCAACGAGATGCGCGGGCGCTATGGTCACTATCTGAGGGGGATACCGGATATCGGGGATTATGTGAAACAGCTGGTGCGACTTTCCGACCCCGGGGAGGTAGAGTTGGTGCTCGCAGCGATCGAAGACCGGTACAGGGATCATGTTCTCACTACTGAATCTATACGTCTGGTCAATTATCATACGCACTGCGCCTTGTAACGTGTACAAAACACCCTAACTTTATCCGCCTAAAACTCTATTTCAACGTGCATAAAAAAGCTAGTCTTTTCGTGCTGTCCGTTCTGGCCACTTGTGGTGGCGTCAGGGCAGACGGCATCGTCAGTAACGGTCTATACGACTGCTGCCAATACCGAGCTTCGGCTGACCCCAAATGGTGTATTGCATTTCTCCGCAGGCCGCCAGCCGCTGGAAACGGAACCATTTGTTCTTGTCGATCCATCCAAAACGTTTCAGCCGGTAGAGGGCATCGGCGGGGCGCTGACCGACGCGTCCGCGGAGACCTTTGCCAAACTATCCAAAGACAGGCAGCAGGAGTTGCTGACGGCGTACTATAGTCCCGACAAGGGCATCGGCTATACGCTGGCCCGTACGAATATCCAGAGCTGCGATTTCTCGAGCGACAGCTATAGCTATGTCGGCGACAACGATCCGCAGCTGAAGACCTTCAGCGTTGCGCACGACGAGCGGTTCCGGATACCGCTGATCAAACAGGCCATAGCCGCGGCCGGTGGTCAGCTGAAATTATATGTGAGTCCCTGGAGTCCGCCGGCGTGGATGAAGGACAATAATAGTGTCCTTCAGGGCGGGCATCTGAAGCAACGGGAGTTCGGGCAGGCGTGGGCGAATTTCTTCATAAAATTCATTCGCACGTATGAGGCGAAGGGGGTCCCCGTCTGGGGGCTGACGGTGCAGAATGAGCCGATGGCCAAACAGAAATGGGAGTCCTGTATATATACGGCGGAAGAGCAGCGCGATTTCATCAAAAAATATCTGGGACCGAGTCTCGAAAAGGCCGGGATGGGGGGTAAGAAGCTGATCTGCTGGGACCATAACCGCGACCTGCTGTATCAGCAGGCGAGCACTATTCTGGAAGACCCGGGCGCGGCCAAATACGTTTGGGGAATCGGCTTTCACTGGTACGAGACCTGGACGGGCGGGCCGATGCTCTTCGACAACCTGAAGCTGGTACACGAGGCTTTCCCGTCAAAGAATCTGATCTTTACGGAGGGCTGCAAGGAGAAGTTCGATTTCGACAGCCTGGCCAACTGGTCGCTGGGTGAAAAATATGGCTATTCCATGATCAACGATTTCAATGGTGGGGCTGTGGCCTGGACCGACTGGAATATTCTTCTCGACGAGCATGGAGGCCCCAACCATGTGGGCAATTTCTGTTTTGCTCCGGTGCATGCGGACACGCGCGACGGGAAGCTGATCTATACCAATGCCTTTTACTATATCGGTCATTTCTCGAAATTCGTCCGTCCCGGCGCCCGCCGTATCGCGGTGTCGTCCAACCGTGCGGCCCTCCAGACGACGGCTTTTGTGAACAAAGACCAAAGCGTGGTTGTCATTGTGATGAATGACACGGACAAGGCCTGGCCGTATCACCTGATGGTAAAAGGACAGGCGGCTGTCACGGAGAGTCTGCCGCATTCTATTGCAACCCTAATCATAAAATAATGGCATTGTTCAAGAGAGTAGCGCTGTTTGGTATTGCTGTCTGTGTATTTTCGGTGGAATATGGCTTTGCACAAAAGGATAAAGACAGGACGGTAGCGGTGTGGCTGACCGACCCGGGACACAATGTGTTCTTTCAGCAGCAGCCTGAGCTGCGCCCTGAAAAGGAAGGCGCCGTAACGGGGCCGCTGATCCGGATCGACGAGGCCAAAAGTATGCAGGAGATGGAAGGGTTCGGCTTCGCCCTTACGGACGGGAGCGCCCAGCATCTGCTCCGGATGAGTCCGGACGCCCGCGGGGCGTTGCTGCGGGAGTTGTTCGGGACCGACAGCAGCCATATCGGCATCAGCTATCTGCGTATCAGCGTCGGCGCATCCGACCTCAGCGATCATGTCTATTCGTACGACGACCTGCCCGAGGGCCGGACGGATACGGCGATGACGCATTTTGATCTGGGGCCCACGCTGAAGGAGGTCGTTCCTGTGCTGAGACAGATCATCGAGATCAATCCGCAGATAAAGATCATGGGTTCTCCCTGGTCGGCGCCGGTCTGGATGAAGACCAATCACGACAGCAGGGGAGGCAGCCTTATGAAACAGTACTATTCCGCCTACGCCAATTATCTTGTGAAATTTATTCTGGCGATGCAGGATCAGGGCATCTTTATCGAGGCCCTTACCGTGCAGAACGAGCCCCTTCACCCGGGCAACAACCCGAGCATGTTCATGCCGGCGGAGGAGGAAAGGGATTTTATAAAGACCGCGCTGGGGCCGGCATTTCAGCGGGCGCGAATCGATACCCGGATCGTCATTTACGACCACAATGCCGACCGTCCGGACTATCCCATCACCGTGTTGAAAGACCCGGAGGCGAGTCAGTATATCGACGGCTCGGCCTTTCACCTTTACGGAGGCCGGATCGACTCGCTGTCCCTTGTACACGACGCTTTCCCGGACAAGAACCTTTATTTTACGGAGCAGTGGGTTGGCGCTCCGGGCGATTTCAAAAAGGATATCCCCGAGCATATCGGCAAGCTGATCATTGGCGCGCCGCGCAACTGGTGCAAGACCGTCATCGAATGGAATCTGACATCGAACCCCAGCCTGCAGCCGCATACCGACCGTGGAGGCTGTGACCGTTGTCTCGGGGGGTGACCATCGACGGTGACAAGGTGACCCGGAATCCCGGCTATTATATCGTCGCGCACGCGGCCAAATTCGTGCGCCCGGGGTCGGTGCGTGTCGTGAGCAATTCGGACGACAGCCTTCCGAATGTAGCTTTCCGTACGCCGGATCATCTGGACGTGGTGGTCGTGTTAAATAACACGGAGGCGCAGCAGGTGTTTACGCTCGATTTCAAGGGCAAGAGGGTTCGTCCGACGCTGGAGCCGGGGGCTGTGGGGACTTATATATTGGATATGAAATAGTATTTTAACAATAAGTAAGGCCGTCCCTCAGGGGACGGCCTTTTTGTTTTTAGTTGTTTTGATTACGACCGTATCTAGTGCTGGACCACGAACCTTCGGGCGTTGACTGTGCTGAATTTCGACTGAACTGTCAGCAGGTAGGAGCCGGTCGGCAGGCCGCTGACGGGGAGCGCTACCAGATTGGCCCCGGCCTGCATGTCGGCCGTCTTTTTCACCATGATCCTTCCGAGCATATCGTACACATACAGGTCGACCTGTTGTGCGGAGGCGCTGTTATAGGTGACGTTCAGTATGCTTCTTGCAGGGTTGGGATACAGCGACAGGGATAGTGCGTTGAGGCTGTCGAGGCCTGCGGCTCTTGCGCTGTCGGCGCTGCGGGCGGCCGTTGCGGCTGTGCTGTCGTTGAAGGCGTTGGCTACTCTGCTGGTGGTCGAGTCGCTGGTCGCGGCGGCGGCGGTAGAGGTGACCGTAAATGTGACGGTGTTCGAGAAATACTGCCAGAACGTTCCGTCGCCGTCGTTGCCCTGTACTTTTATCGTATGCGTGCCGGCGGGAGGGTTGGTCCATGTGGCGATGTATACGATGGAGTCATAGGCGACGCTCTTCTTCGAGATGCTGAGGCCGGTGATCGCCTTGCCGTTGTCCAGCCAGTAGGTGGCGGAGATGACGTTGGCGGCGTTCGGGAATTTGATGCCCATGGTCAGCGTTACGGAGCCGGGCGTTTTGAGGCCGCTGGCGCTGGAGAAGTTGAGCTTCATTTTGGGATCGGCGCCGGGGATGGTCAGGCCGGTCACGTCGGTCCTGTACTGGTCTTTGTGGAGACCGATGCGGTTGAGGTGCCAGTCCTTGCCCTTGGTATAGTTGAAGGCGCCGGTTTTCAGCAGGCTGTCCATGATGAAGGGCAGTATCGGCGTCGTTCTTCCGCCGTTGAGCCGGAAATTGTCCTGGAAATAGGCGTTCCATTTTGTAAATGCCGGTCCTGTCCGCGCGTAGGTGGAATTGGTGGTTCCGTCGCGGTTGAAGAGGGAGTCGATATTGGTATTGGAGAAGATGCCGGGGTTGGCGGTAAATACGCAGCCCGTAAAGGAGGGCCAGATCTTCGACCAGTAGGAAATATTGGGGGTGCCGTTGCCAACCATGTCGGCGCATTCGGGATAGGCGGCACGGAAGGCCGCGCTATTGGTCCACATCTTCTTCAGGCTGTTGTAGTGCGTGGCATAGGTCGGGCTGGACGTGCCTTCGATCATCGTCGTCACGGGATACTGTGTGTTGACGCAGATGTTGTTGGCATAGGCCTGGAAATAGCCCCGGTGGTTGAAGAAAGCCTTCGGCGACCCGCTCGGTTATACAGTAGATCGTGCTATCGCCGGAGGAGAAGTTGTCGTTGTAGAAGCCGTTGGCGGCGAGGGCGTCGTGGACGTAGTTGTGGTTGAGCTTGTTTCCTCTGGAGAGCCAGAGTTCGCCGATCTCGACCTTGTAGAAGGCACCCATGTCGGAATAGACCTTCACCACGTCGAAGACGTCGTTGTACTCGAATGTATTGCTGTTGCCACCGTAGAGGATGCCTACCTGGGGACTGTCGTGGACCCTGTTGAAGGCCACGTATACGCCTACCGCCTCCTGTGTGTTGACGGCGGCGGAATAGAGCAGGGCTTCTCTTGCGTAGCTGTAGATCTGGTTGTTGATGACCTTGTGATAGGACCTGGTGACGTTGAACTGGTCGGTGGTAAAATTGTCGCTTTTTACGATGACGCCGCCGGCGCCGACCGAGTCGATATCGCAGCTCTGTACCGTACAATAGGTTCCGCCGGTGATCGTCACGCCGTTGCCGGAGCAGAGGCTGATATGGGAGGCGTCGATCTGGACGTTGTGACAGTCGTGGAGTTCGATGCCGTTGCCCGAACCGCCGCGGACGTCGATGTTGATGAACTGGGTATTGTTACAGTTGGTGACGGAGATGGCCGGAGACTTGCTATTGCCGGAGGAGGTCACGGTGCCTGTGGCGGGCAGCCACATATAGAGCATCTTCGTGCGGAAGTTGACGGACCGCTTGTCCTTCGGCGGCGATCTCTTCGACGAGGTTGAGCGCGAAGTAGGGCTCCTGACCGGCGACCAGTCTGCCGTAGGGTTTGGCGCCGAGGCCGCCGTAGATGCCGATCGATTGTGTGATGAGGCTGTCGGCCGTGCTGACGCTATAGGTGCGGACCACGTCCATCTGGAACTGCGCCTGCCAGTTGCCGGCGAGCCATACGCCGCCGTCGTTGATGGCTTTTGTCCAGTATTTCGCGCGGTCGTCCTGGTATTTGAAGCTACCACCCGGGACGCCTTTGTAGACGCCGGAGTTGATGACCTGTTTCATCGGCATCGTGGCGGTGCCGGCGGGATATCTGGACATCGGCAGCGGAAGGCCGTCCTTATAGAATTTGGGAGATACCAGGTCGCTGATGCCGAACTGTGCGGGCCACTGGGCCGAGTCGGCGATACCGAGGGCGCTCAGTGGGATCTGTTTGACCATGGTCTTCGCGGTGGCGTTGATGATGCGCGACTTGATGCTGTCGGGGATGGCCTGGAATTTGCTTCTGTCTACATAGTTCTCCGGCGTGAATACGGCGCCGTGGGGACTGTTGGATACGTAGACAACGGGATCGGCAGCGCTCCGATTGTCGGTGGCGTCGAGCGTCAGCGATTTGTAGACCCCGTTAGCCAGGTAGATGATACAGGCCTGAGAGGGGTGGGCGCGTGCTACAGCTCGTGCGCGATCGAGGTTTACAGGGGCCGCAGCAGAAGATCCATCGGCAGTCGCCGACCCGTTCGGCGAGGCGTAGATGTGAAGGTTCTGTGCGTGGAGGCCTGTAATGGAAGTTAGTGTAGAAATCAGTAATGTGTAAAGTTTTACGGGCTGGACATGGAATTTCATGATAAAATCAGAGCAGCTTTTAAGTATAGGAATAATAGGAATTTAGCAGGATGAACAACGCCTTATTGCGTTACAGGATTGAGCAGGTTGGACGGTTTTCGTCGGAATACAGTATTTCCTGCCGTCCATCTTAAGTGTTTACTCTGACACATGTGTAGACTTACTTTCATATAAGTTATTGGTTTTAATTATGTTGCGACAGTTCTACACACTAAAAACCGTACCATTTGCCGTATCCGGCAAGTGGTTTTTTTATTAAAAAATAATAGCCGGCTTTTGGCCGGCTATTGTCATCAGTAAAACGTATTAATTCTCAAAAAATGTATGGGTCCGGGGTGTCGTCGCCCCGGGTGGTTTCCGGGCGTTCTACTGCGCGTCCCACCAGACCCGGTCGACGAGGGTAGCCGACTGCTGGGGCTGGGGGTTGGCATTGATCTCCGTCTGGGGGTAGATCAGCCTGCGGGGGATGGCGGGGGCCTGGGCGTTGGGGACGATGTTGAGGTGGGGCGAGCCGGTCCTGCGCCAGTCGTTGTAGTTCTCCGGCGAGAGGAAGTCGGCCATCACCTTTTCCTGCATCAGCATTTCCATGGTACCGGTGGCTGGCGGGGTTCCGCGGGCGGCCAGGTAGGTATTGATATCCGCGGTGGCGACGCCGAGCCTGGTCATATGGGTCGTGATCCCGTTGGTATAAAAAGGCTGCGCGGCGGCGACGCCCGACTGGATAAGATTGGCCTCTGCCTGGATGAACAGCACTTCCGTATAGGGCATGATGTATTCGGTGGAGGCGACGCTGCAGTAGGCGCTGCCCAGGAGGGAATAGCTCTGCAGGTTGCCGATGCTGTTGGTGCCGATGGCGCGTCCGGTATAGGTGCCGTTATTGATCGACCTCGGTGATGAGGAGGGGCAGGCGTGGGTCGTTGCGGGCCTTGAGTGTGTCCACGATGGCGGATGAAGCCACCAGTGTCGATAGCGGCTGCATGTTGACATACCAGATATTCTGGGAGGTCGACGATCCGGGATAGGCGAATTTCCATTCGTCCGCGGTGCCGGTCATGCCGCTCTGCAGGGCGGTCATCGCGAGTTGCGCCTGTGCTGCCGCGGTATGACCTGGCGCCTTTGTCAGGTGCATATAGTAACGGGCCTTCAGGCTGAGAGGCGAGTTTTCTCCTACTGCGTCATGTTGCTCTTTGTAGAAATAGTCGTCCGGTCCTACGGCGGCTCCGGCCTTCTTGTCGATGTCCACGACGGCCTGGTCGAGGAGGGCCTGGACGCTGTCGTAGATGCTCTCCTGCTTGTCGTAGGTGGGCAGGAAATTGCCCGCGCCCTGCAGCGCTTTGGAATAGGGGATATCGCCCCAGAGGTCGGTCAGGAACGCCAGGGTATAGGCTGTGAGGACCTCCGAGATCGCCTTGTAGTTGTAGTTGCCGTTGGCGGCGCTCTGCTGGCGGAGTACCTTCAGATTTTCGAGGCAGATCTGGTAGCCCGTATTCCGGGTCTGGTTCATGTTCGTGTTCACGAAGTAATACGTGCCGTAGTTGAGGGCCACCTGATTGTAGCAGACGATCTGCATGAAGTGGTTGGTATACGTGGCTGCGTCGGCCTCTCCGCCGCAGGCGATGCCGTGGGCGATATTGTATTCGATGGGCGCGAGGAGGATCTTTTCCTGCACGGCGAGGGGATTGTTCGGGTCCTTGTTGACGTCCACGAATTTCTTACACCCTGTGGCGGCGAGGAGAAAGAGCGCGCTGATATATAAGATCGATTTTTTCATGATTGTTTGTTTTAGTGAATTCCTGGACCTCATTTGAAGACGATGTTCAGCGTCATGTTGAAGGACCGCGAGGTGGGAACCGTATTCCCGTGATACGCCCTGCGAGCCGTTGGAGGTGCCGTGGCATGCTGACCTCGGGGTCGGAGCCCGTGAAATGGGGTGCGTCGATAAAGAGGTTTCTTCCGGTGAGCGTCAGGCCGACCTGGGAGAAGGGCGTTTTGGCGATCGTTTTCGCCGGCAGCCGGTAGCCGATGGAGGCCTGGCGCAGCTTGAGATAGGTGCCGTCCTGCATGGCCGCCTCGTAGATGGTGTTGAGGCGCTGGTAGTAAGATTCGGCTGTCACTACTTTGGTATTGGGCTGTTTGGTACTCGCGACGATGCCTTTTACGACGAGGTCCTTTCTGTTCTCCGTGACTTTGGGCGTGCCATAGAAGAAGCCATAGCGGTCGTCCGAGTTGAGGATGTCTCCGCCTTTGCGGTAGTCGAGGAAGAAGCTGAGGGTCCAGTTCTTGTAGTAAAAGGAGTTGTTCATACCCGCGAGGAAGTCGGGCTGCAGATTACCTATGATGACGTTGCCGGCGCTGATCTTGGGCAGGCCGCCGTCGTCGATGAGTATCTGGTGGGTGGCGGAGTCCCGGGCGTAGCCGTAGTTGTAGAAGACGCCGTAGGGCATGCCGACAAAGGCCCAGGTCTGGCCGATGCTCAGCTGCTGCGTACCGCCGTTGATCTTCGTGACTTTGTTGCGGATGCGGGTATAGTTGAGCGTGAGGTCCCATCCGAAGTTCTTGCCTTTGAAGGGGCTGGCGTTGATCAGCACCTCGAGACCCTTGTTGGTCATGTCGGCGGAATTGAGGCTGGTGGAGCTGAAGCCGGTGGACGCGGCGATCGGTACGTTCTGCGTCAGCAGGTTGTCGTGGTGGCGGTCGAAATAGCTGACCTCGAAGCCTACGCGGTTGTGGAGGAAGCTCATCTCGAGGCCGACCTCGCTCTCCTTGGTGGTTTCGTTGACAAGGTAGGGGTTGCCGAGGCCCGAGCTCAGCAGGAAGCCGGTCTGTCCGCCGTAAGGGAAGCTGGTGGCTTGTGTGAACGGAGTGGTCAGGCTATAGGCGCCTACGTTGTCGTTACCCACGGCAGAGTAAGAAACGCGCAGTTTGCCAAAGCTGATGGCGGGTACCTTCATGAGCTCGGAGAAGATAAAGCCGGCTGAAGCGGAGCCGTAGGGATAGAAGTTCTTGTTTGTCGCGAGCACCGAGGTCCCGTCGTACCTGCCGGTCACCGAGACGTTGAGGAATTTCCTGTAGTCGACGTTGGCCTGGGCGTAGAAACCGATCTTGCGGGTCAGCGTATAGTATTCTTTACCGACGATGGTGGCGCCATTTGTGACGTTGTCGAAATTGAGGATCGATGTACCCGTCCCGAGGATCTGGTGGGTCTGGTTGTAGACCGTGTTGATGTTATTCCCGACCGAGGAAGTTGACGGCGAAGTCACCGAATTGCTTATTGAACTGGCCGATGAGGTCGTGGTTGACCTGGCGGTAGTTGGTGCTCAGCTGGGCGACGGCACCGACCGTCCCGAGGACGTTGCTGGGCGCTTCGTAGTAGTCTGCCTGCTGCGAATAGGTATCCGCGCCGACCCGTTCGGTAAAGCTGAGCCAGGTGGTGGGCCGGTAGTTGAGGGTGAACACGGGAATGAAGCGGCTGGTCTTTCCGTTATTGTACACGTTATAGAGGTCCCAGTAGGGGTTGTTCCGGGAGAAGCGGAAGACGCGCTGGTTGCCTGATGCGTCGACGTACGGCAGGGGATTCCAGCTGGCGGGTGAGGTATATACCGTCCACAGCGGGTCCGTCAGGTCATAGCCTTCGGGGATCGAGTGGTTGTTGGAAAGCGTATAGTTCAGCTGCAGCGTCGCCGTTATCTGGTCGGTGATCCTGTTCGTGAACTTGGCGAACATGGCGTTGCGTTTGAAAGTCGTTGTCGGCACGATACCGTTCTGGCTGAGATTGGAGTACGAGAAGAAATAGCTGGACTTCTCGGCGCCGCCGCCGACGCTGACCGTGTTGGTATAGCTATGTCCCGTAGTGAAGAAGGCCTTCATCGGGTTCTTGTTGTATTTGACGATGCCTACTTTTACGAGGCTGTCGATGGGTGGTCCCCATACGGTGCTGCCTTTATTGATATCGCCGTCGAAGTATTTGTAGCCGGAGTCGCCGAGGGCATACCTGGTTTGCATTTCGGGCAGGATGGGATTCTCGAAGGAATACTGGCTGTTGAGCGTGACGGTCGGCTTCTTGTCGAGCGAGCCGGTCTTTGTCGTTATGAGTACGACGCCGCGTGCGGCGTTGGAGCCATAGAGCGCCGAGGCTGCCGAGCCTTTGAGGACGTTGATGCTTTCTATCGTGGAGGGATCGATATCCGACAGCCGGCTGGTTCCGCCGACGCTCGAGCTGGGGCTGGAAGTGGTCGGAGTGGTCGCGACGCCGGCGGCGTTGCCGTTCTGCGCGTTGTTGATGGGTACGCCGTCCAGCACGATCAGGGCTTCGTTATTACCCTGCAGCGAGCTGGTGCCGCGGATGACGATACGCGAAGAAGCGCCGGGCTGGCCGCTGGAGGATGTGATCTGTACGCCTGATACCTTACCGGCCAGTGCGTTGAGGACGCCCGTCTCTTTGGTGGCGGTGAGGGCGTCGCCTTTTACCTGCTGTGTACTATAGGTTAGCTGGCTCTTCTCGCGGCGGATGCCGAGGGCCGTGACGACGACCTCGTTGAGCGCGGCGTTGTGCCCCTTCATATGGACGTCGAGGCTGCCTGCGCTGCCTGCGGCAAGTTCCTGTGACTCGAGGCCTATGGCTGTGATTATGATCGTTGCGCCGGGTTTTACCTGGAGCGTAAATTTTCCTTCAGCATCGGTAGCCGTGCCGCGCTTGCCGCCTTTTTCGCGGACCGAGGCTCCAACGATTGCATTACCGGCCTCGTCGAGGACCCTGCCGGAGACCTTTTGTGTCTGCGCTGCGGCGGGGCGCTGGCCAGACCCAGGAGCACGGCGATCAGCAGAAGCCAGCGGGTCAGGGCCCGAATGTGGTTGTTTTGGTTTGTTGTTTGGTTCATTGCTTTTCTATTTGATGTTATCGTAGAATCTCCATTTGGTGGTGAAATCTTTTTCCAGCGGTTGTTTGGTGAGTATGGCGCGAATCATCTCTACCGGCATGGCGTTCAGGTGCAGGATGGCGTCGTGGTACTGTTTGTACGTCATCTTGCCGCTGTCGACCAGTTCTTTTTCAGGGCGTAGAACTGGCGGCCGCCTGTGAGGTAGGCCAGCTGGTAGAGGGGTGGATAGTGGGTCTCGAAAGACCTTCTCACCTCGCCGGCTGCGTTGGCCCGCTCGTGTCCTACCCGGTCGACGAGGAAGTCGATGCACTGCTGCGGCGTCCACTTGCCGAGGTGGTAGTTGAGGGAGAAGATGATCCTTGCGCAGCGGTGCATATGCCAGAAGAGGAAACCGATGCGGTCTTCCGGGGTCTTCGGGAATTTCAGGTCCCAGAGGATCAGCTCCCAGTACAGGGACCAGCCCTCTGTCCAGAAGCCGGAGCCGAAATTGCGATAGGTACGGTAGCGGCCATTCATAAATGCCTGCAGATTGTGACCCGCTATCAGCTCGTGGTGGACCGTTGCCATGGAGAAGTGGGGGTTGTTGCCGCGCATGCTCATCAGTCGGTCGTCCTCTTCCATCGTATTGGTCGGGTAGGAGATGCTGATCTCGTTGCCGCCTGTGAAAAAGGGATTGACCAGCTGCCGCTCGGGTGTCATCATGATCATACCCCATGTCTCGAGCGCCACCGGCGGGATGGTGACGAGGTCGTGCTTCCGGAGAAAGTCGATGGACTGGTTGAAGAGGCCAAGGATCATCTCCGGCTGCTGACCCGCGGGGACGTAGGAGTTCTTTACCTTTTCGAGCGCCGCTTTCCAGTCGTCGCCGAAACCCATTTCCCTCGAAGCCGCGAGCATTTCCTGGTCGCACCAGGCGAACTCCTTATTGGCGATGTCGATCAGTTCTTCGGGTGTATAGGGGATCATCTCGTATTTCAGCTGGCGAACCAGCTCGTCGCGGCCGGCGGGGTGGCCGGCTATACCGGATTTGTCGGGTGTGGCGAGACTTTTGTTCTTTTCTTTGAATTCAGCGGAGAGCCCTGTCAGGGCGTCGTCCAGTTGTTTGTACGGTTTGGGCATCCACCAGGTGAACATCGGGTCATAGCCGTTGTAGAACTCGTAAATGCTGGCGATCGCTCTTTTGAGGTCTGCGGCGAGCTGGTCGGCTTCGTAGATCGCGTCGCTGGTGAGGCTATTGTCGGATCTTATTTTTGTTTTTGGGTCGCTATCAGTCTGGCGTAGTCGAACCAATTCTTTGCCAGGAGTTCCGGGTTGAGGTTGTGTCCGCGGCGGCGGAGTTTCTCGATGGCGTAGATGCTGTCGGAAAAGGGGAAGAGGGACTTTATCTTCTCATATTGAATGGCCTCGTCGGCGGCCTGCTGCAGCTTGCCGTTGAGCTCTCTTTTGAAGAGGATATAGTCGACCTTGCATTCCTGTGGCAGGGATTTGAAATCGAGTTTTTCGAGGCGGTTCAGGTAGTCGTGGTAAAGGGTGTTGAGGCGTGCTCTTTTTTCGGGGGAACCGCCTTCTGTCTGTACGAAATTATTGCCGGCGCCGCGGCCGCCGAAATAGCTGCTGGTATAAAAGCGGACGAGCGAACGGAGGTCGGCGTTGTAGTCCCCGATCAGGCTGGGCATTTGCTGGCAGGGGACATAGGGATCGGGGGAGATCTGTGCAGTGCCTTTCAGGGATAAGATAGCAATGGCCATAAGGACGCTGTAGAAACGTCGCAGACAATTTCTCATACTAGTAGTTAAATGGTTATCTCAGGCCATTGCTGGTCCTGGCGGTTTTCGCAGTGTTCATCAAATATAGTCAGGGGGATAGGACCCGGCTTTTTGGTAATTGATCGATCCTTTACTGATTTTAACTCGTTTTTTTACCGGCGCCTGGCATCATAATTCTTTGAACTGTTATAATTCGAGCTATTTCGTCACCCCGCGGCCCTAGTTCATCTTTATTCTTCGGCAAAAGACAAGTATCGAAAAGGGAGGGAAAAAAGGCATCGGAAGGGAGGCGATCGCTGGTTTGGCTGATAGCCGCCGGGCGGCGGGCAGAGACATGGGGTGTCACCAGCAGGAGATGGGGACAAAAGACTGGCATCGCCTGAGATCGGACGGCCAGTCTTTGGATGAAATTTCGACTACTACTTGTCGGCAATTGAACGGGATTTCGCACTAGTACTTATAGGAAGCCGCTTCTTCGATCACTTTAAGTACATCCTCAGGATGAGACAGCATCACGACATGACCGGAAGGTATCTCGGTGGTTTTTGCGTTCATCCTCCTGGCCATAAAACGCTCGAGGTCCGGATGGATCGTCTTGTCGTTCTTCGGCACAACGAACCAGGTCGGCCTGGTCTTCCATGCGGGCTCGCCGCCTTTGTCATCGAACACGGTATGCGCGGCCGGTACCTGTGTTGCATATACCAACGCCTGTTTTTTAGGGCTCAGTTCTTCCGCGAACACTTTTTTACCCCTTCTTCGGTCATGAAAACGGAGCCGTCCGATGGTACGAGGTACTTCACCAGTTCGGTCTGAGGTGCGTTTGCAGATAGGGCGGCCACCGACTCCCCTTTGTCAGGTCCATAGGCGGCCAGGTAGACCAGGCCAACCAGCTTTAGGATCGTTGCCCGCCTGGGTGATCACCATGCCCCCCAGGGAATGACCGACAAGTATTACTTTGCCTTTGACGAGACCGATGGCTTTTTGTGTTTCGGCTACATCATCCGCGAGGCCGGTTACACCATTTTGGACAGAAATTACATGATAGCCCTTTGCCTGCAGTTCTTCTATCTGGTAGATAAAGCATGAGCCATCGGCCCATATTCCATGTACAAAAATGATCGTCGGTTTTTCATCGCTGCCGGGTTGTCCGGAAGCTTCGATACCAAACAGTGAACTCATGAGTAATAGCGTGTGAATTGTTTTCATGATTTTTTATTTTTTTTAATTGTGTAATTGGCCGGATCCAAAATTAGAGGGCCTCACGGACATTCGGCAATTGCACTATTCATAGGTGGCATTAGAAAACTAATAGGTCCAAACGAAAAACCCCTCCGGACAATGTCCGAAGGGGTTTGCGCGAGGGAAAAAGACTTCGACGAAATCTGGTCCTCCATCTCTGTATGTTCCCGTTATTCTTTTATCCACACGGTCGATACCGGTGTTTTACTGATGTATTGTGGGGGTTCGTTGGGGCGGGTCGGCTGGAGCACCTGCTCCGATTCGGGTGTGGGGGTAGTCGGCACGCGGTTCATGCGGGCGAAGTTGGGGATGGCTGTCAGCGGGCTGCCGTCGGACCAGCTGCCTTTGATGACCATGACGCCGTGGAGGAGGTCCTTGTCGAACTCGGGCCTGAGCGGGCCCTTGCCGATGGATTTGGTAATATCCTGGTGGTCTGCGGTCTCGACGTTATAGAGCAGGGGGCCGTAGCGGAGGGCTATCTTTCCCTTGTCGGCGGCGACCTTTTCGTCGGCTGTGACCTGCTGTACCTTCATGGGCAGCTCGAGGGAGATCTTGTCTCCTTTCTTCCAGGTACGGTGGATGAGCGCGTAGCCGTGTTCGATGGAGGGTGTTATTTCCTGACCGTTGATCTTTAAAGATATCAGGCCGCTGACTTCGGGTGTAGGATGGTAGAGCTCGCTCGTCGACCTGTTGGGGATGCGGACGTGCATGGTAAATTCGGCGGGTTTTGCCGGATTCACGGTCATGCCGATCTTTCCGCTCCAGGGGTAGTCTGTCTGCTGCACGATTTCCACGTCCGTGCCTGCCAGCTTTTCGATCTTCATGGTGCTTCCGATATAGAGATTGACATAGAGTCCATCCTCGCCGCGGACATAGGTCCATGTGGGCATCATCAGCAGGGTCCTTGGAATATTGCCGACGCAGCAGGGACAGACATGCCATTTGTAGCGCGGCTGTGCCGTGGCCAGGGCGTTGGTGTAGGTAAAGTCTTTTCCGTCGAGCGAAAGCGAGCCCAGCAGCGCGTTGTACATCGTCTCTTCGTAGAGGTCGGCGTATTTTGCGTCGTGGTAGGCCAGGTTCATTTTGTATTCGAAGAAGATCAGTCCGCAGCTGCTGCAGGATTCACAGTAGGCGTTGTTGCGGAGCGAATAGTCGGGGCCGAAGCCTTCGGAGGTTTCGCCGCTGCCGATGCCTCCGGTGATATAGTATTTTCTGTTGACCATATTGTCCCATAGGCTCAGGACGGCGCTCTGGTAGTCGACGTCTTTGGTCTCGGCGGCGATATCGGCCATTCCGGAATAGGTGTACATGGCGCGCACCGCGTGTCCGACGGCTTCGTACTGTTCGGTTACGGGGACATGGCTCTGGTCGTATTCGCTGCCGCCCTTGCGGTTGTCGAGCAGGAATTTGGCCAGTTGGATATAGGCGTCGCCGTGGCCGTGGCCTTCCATGTCGTTGACGAAGCGGCCAAAACGGACAAGCGCCTGTTCCATTTCCTGATGACCGTCGTACCGGGCGATCTTGCCGGGGCCGATATTGGCGACCCAGCAGTCGGCGAGTTTCTTCGCGGCGTTATAGAGTCGTTTGTCTTTTCCTTCGGTGAGCGTATAGTGGTTGATAGCCGATTCGATAAAATAGCCCGATACATAGCCTTCGTGGTTGCCGCGTCCTTCGGGTGACCAGCGGTGGTGCCAGCGGCTGGTATCGCGGAGTGTAAAAGCTGTCTGGAGGTAGCCGTCGGGTTCCTGGGCGGCGAGGATGATGGGAATCCAGCGATCCAGGGTGGTTTGCATTTTCTGTTGTGCCGCGATCACTTCGGGATCGCCTTTGGGGTCGACCATGAGGGCTTCGCACATCGCTTCCACGGTCTGGTGTACCCAGGCGTTGCTGAACACATAGCCTTTGTGTTTGGCGTGCGGTTGGCCTTTCAGCGCTTTTGCGGCTTCGATAAAATTATCGAGCCCGCCTTCTCCAGTGGTGAGGTCGGTGCGTTCGCACTGTTCGATGCAGAAGGGGATCCAGTTGACGATGATGGCTTTGGCGCGGTCGTTCCATAGCCGGCTGTCGATGGAATAGTGTTTTGTGTATACGACGTCGAGGCGTTTGGAAGGGGTGGTGTGACGACTTTGACCAGGAGAGGAGATGAAGTTTGTGCTTCGCCCTGCCAGGCGGTAAATTTCAGCGTGTAGGTACCGGGTTTTGTAAAGGTGGCCGTGCCGTTGCTGGCGGCGGGGTTGGTGAAGGTTACTTCGCCGGGGCCGCTGGTTTTTGTCCAGCTGGATCTTGTAATGGGGTGGACGCTGCGGATCTCGGCGGCGAGCCAGGTCTTGCCGCCGAGCATGACGTCGCGGTCGTCGCCGGCGTAAACGATAGGGGCGATGGCGGGTGAATTTTGGATTCGATGACCTTCCATTCTACCAGGGTCGAGACGAAACGGTCGCTGCTATCCGTGATAAGGCGGAGGCGGCTGGTCTTTATTTCGTCGAAGGTAGTGGCGTTGTACTGGTTGTTTTGGAGGCCGAGGCCGGAGGGATTTTTACGGGCAGCCAGTTGTTGCCGTCCCAGAATTCGATATGATAGGCTTCGGGCAGGGTGGCGTGTTTGGTATAGTCCCACCAGAAGACGGCGATCTCGTGGGTGGTAACCGGCGTTTTCCATTCGTACTGGACCCACTTGGTTGGCGAAGCGGGCACTGGGGGCGGAGGAAACGGGAGTTGCCCGGGGGCGTCGGTGTTTGTCCGTCGTTGAGGGTTGTCAGGGTGTAGTTGGCGCGGCCGCTGCTGGTGGCGGTGGCTACGACGGCGAGGTTGCCGGGTGTTTCGGCGGCGGCTGTGCCCTGCGCATTGATTGCGGCGGGGACAAGGAAAGTCAGGACAAGCAATGTTGAAGCGAGGCGTTTCATAATAGTGGTTATATGTACTAAAAGTAAGGATAGGGAAGCTATCGGGCCTGCCGGTTCTTGACTTTTACCGCTCCGATTTTAACCGTTGGTTTGACAGTTCTATCCGATCAGCCGGGACAGTACATAGACGGCGGCGTAGGCGGCGATTCCCATCAGCGCGGTGGCGGGGGTATAGGTTCTCAGCATCGATCTGAGGCTGAGGCCGGACATGCGGGTAATGACCCAGAAATAGGCGTCGTTGGCGTGGGAAAGCAGCATCGAGCCGGCGCCCATCGAGAGGACGCAGAGCAGGGGGCCGTTGCCGGCGGCGAGTCCCAGGGCGGGGAGCAGGGGTTTTATTATCGAAGAGGCGGTGATGATGGCGACGGTGGACGAGCCCTGGGCCGTTTTGAGTACGGCTGTCAGGAGGAAGGGGAAGAAGATACCGAGGGTCGACAGCGGCAGGGATGCGCTGAGCTCGGTCGCCCATTTTGGTGGCGGCGAGAATGGCGCCGAAGGCTCCGCCCGCGCCGATGATGACGAGTATGCTGCCTGCTTTTTCCACTGCGTCGTTGAGTAGCTGGCCGAGCTGCTGTTTTTTCCAGTCGCGGCCGCCGGCAAAGGCGAGGAATATGCCGATGATCAGTGCCGTTACGGGATCGCCGAGGGCGAGGAAGAAGGACAGGGCGGGGGAAGGATGGGTGTTTTCTATGGAGAAAAATGAACGTATTCCGATGAGGGTGATGGGGATGACTACGGGGAGGAAGGCGGTGATCACCGGGGGGCGGGGTTTGGTGGATGTGGGGGCTGGTGTGGATTGGTTCGGGGTCTCCTGGTCCTGCGTGTGCTCCGCGGGGTCGTGTGTGTTTGAGGTGTCGTCGGGTGTGTTGGCGGCTTCGCGGCCCGTGAGCCGGGTCCAGGCATAACCGGCGATGGCAGCGGGTATCGCCACGATGATACCATAGAGGATCAGCCGGCTGAACTCCACGCCGATGGTACCCGCTGCGGCGGCTGCGCCGGGATGCGGCGGTATCAGACAGTGCACCGAGTAGAGTCCGGTCGCCAGGGACACCGACATCATGACCAGGGGCGTGTGGCTGCGGCGGGCAAGGCTTTTGTTGAGTCCGCTGAGCACGATGAAGCCGGAATCGCAGAAGATGGGGAGGCCTACGATGAAGCCGGTGATGCTCATGGCGAGTGACGCGCGCCGTTCGCCGGTTCTTTTCAGAATGTAGGTTGCCATGACTTTTGTCGCGCCGGTATGTTCGAGCAGGACGCCGAGGGTGGTGCCGAGGACGATGATAAAGCCGAGCGACTTCATTATGCTCCCGAAGCCGTCTTTGGCCGTCGCGATGACGCTGTCGGGAGATAGTCCTATTCCGAGTCCGACCACCGCGCAGGAAATGAGGAGCGCAAAGAAAGCGTGCACCTTATACCGGGCTGTCAGCAGGATGATGAGGCCTACGCCCGCCAGCAGGCAGAGCAGGGATTGGGTAAATGAGGGTGCTATCAGGAAGATATCAGGCAATGACGAGGACTTCATGGTCGGTAATGGATTTGATTTCAAAATGGCACCAGCCGTTGTTGACGGAGGAGGTGAGCGCATTGCCCGCGATGGTTGACCCGGGTCCGCCGGCAACCAGACTTCGAACGTTGTGTCCCGTGATGCCGGAAGACAATTTAACGGAAATCTTCAAAGGGCCGATAGGGATGAGTTCGTCGAGTGGTTGTTTCCAGGTGTTCTCGTTGGTGAGGTTGACGAGGTGGAGCACGAGCCGGTGGGTTTGGGTATACAGGTGACAGTCGACCAGGCCCGGGCCCTGTACTTTTATGGGAATGTTGTCCTGTGTCGCCCATAGAACAATATTGCGAAGGAGGTTGGCGTGGTCGGGGAGATTGGTGCGGCCGTACTGGCGGTCGAGATCGGCGGGCATAAAGGCGATGCGACTTTTGTTGGGTCCTTCGCGGAGGATGAGACCGGGAATGTTCGTTCTTTCGGTGCGCATATACGCCGCTTCCGGAGGATATACGGGAAACTGGGGGATGAAGGTCAGCGGCACAATGGCGTCGGGTGCTACCTGCAGGGAATCGAGCAGGCCTCCGAAAGGCAGGATATCGGTCTCGTCGAAGCCTTGCAATACGGGGTGGCGGTTGGTTGCTGTTTCGAGGCGCAGATAGGTGTGGTAGGCTTCGCCCGCCATTTTTTCGGTGGGGTCTTTGGCGAATAAGTTGGCGGGCCTGGTGAGCGTCGCACCGAATACGTCAGCGAGAGCGAAGTTTTCCCGCGCTTCGCCCGAATGGTCGAGCAGGCTGGTATAGCCGGTTGCGATGAGGCTGCCGCCACGGGCGACGAATCTTTTGACGGCGTCCACCTGCTGGTCACTCATGATGGCCAGGTTGGGTAGTATGAGTGTATTGATACCGGCGGCGTCCCTGCCGATATGGTCGGCGTGAACCGGGAGATAGGGTATCCTTGCGCGCAGCAGCGCCTGCGTGATCCCGCGCCAGGGCAGGTCGACCCGCTCTTCGGTATTTTCGCGGCCGTAGAAATCCGTGTTCTCCTGCGACCAGACGACGCCGATGGTAGCGACGGGCCGGCGGTTGAGGAGGAAGGCTTCGTTGGCGGCCTCCCAGTGGAAGATGGCTTCGGGGTTGTGGTGCATGCGGCGGTCTTCGTGTCTGGCGCTGACCATATGCCACCACAGCTGGATGCCGCCGGCGAGTCCTTCGATCATCCACATCCGGGCTTCCGGCCCGGGCTTGCTGGCGAGGCGGAACCAGGGCTTGTGGGCCTGGTATTGCGCCATGCTTTCGGGGATCAATTTGTCCCAGCCCAGAATGCCGTGGATGAGTTTGCCCACTTCTCCGTTGTGCTGGAAGCCGCCGCTGTCGGTGCGGGCCTGGTCGTCCAGCATGATGATATCGGCTCTTTTGGCAATGGCCGCGAAATCGCGGAAGCTCCTGCTCTGTCCGCTGACAGATCCGCTGTTCATGCCGGACCAGATGCAGTCGGCGCCGCCGGCGGATTTTGTGACGCGGTTATTGAGGTCCCATATTTCGAGGCGGCGGTCGTAGTTCCAGCGGATCCACTTGCCGGTAGCTCTTGTCTTCCCAGTTGTGGTTGGTGGGAAGTTCGCTGCCCGTCTTTTCTCTGAAGCTATTTTTGCAGTACAGGCAATAGCAGATGGATTCCCGGCCGAGGCCGCTCCAGCTGTTATCGGTGAAGCCCTCGGGATGATAGGTCTCCGCGATCTCTGTGAGGACGGAGGTCAGGTGTTCGCTATAGTAGGGGCTGTTGATACAGGAGATATAAAGGTCCGCGGCCTTGTAGGGCTTGTTTTGAGCGTCGACGCAGAACCAGTCGGGATGTGCGTGGTAGAACTCTTCGTGTGCGCGGTTCGAATCCATCCGGGCAAATACGGCGAGGCCGTCTTCGTGGGCGGCCTTACAGAGCTCGCCGAACAGGTCTCTGTCGCCGAGATATTCCGCTTTTTTGTGCAGGGGAATTTTTGTAGGGTAGTAGGCGACGATGCCACCGGCGTTGGCGATGATGCCCTTTGTGCCGGTTTGTTTCCAGTAACCCCGCCACCAGCCGATGTCGTAGTGCCGGGGGTCTGTCTCGGTGATGTTTACCTGTCCCCAGCGGGTGACGGTACGGTACCAGGGGAGTTTGCCTGGCCCGGTGTCGTTGGCGGGTTCGTGGGTCGGATGGCCGTGGGTGAGGTGACCCGCTGTCTGGTTTTCCGGCCAGTTGATCCGGCCTGTTGAAACGGCGGCCAGGGCCATTGCTGAGTTCTTTATAAAGTCCCGACGATTGTTCATGGACTAAAACTAAGTTTTTATGGATTAACTTGCCGCCATGAAAATTGGATTTATAGGCATCGGTAAGATTGCCTCCGCGGTAATCGGGGGTTTGAATACGTCGAAGGCTGCGTCCTCCGGAGTGGAGATCTTTGTGTCGCCCCGCAACGAAGGGCTTTCTACCGGCCTGGCCGCGAAATATCCGGGCAGCGTTCGCCGAATGTCATCCAACCAGGAAGTACTGGACGGCAGCGATATGGTTGTGATCGCCCTGCGGCCGGCCATGGCCGTGGAAGTGCTGAAGACCCTGAGCTTCCATCCGCGGCACACGGTGGTCTCGCTGATCCCGTTGCTGAAATATGCCGAACTTTCGGCGGTCGTGCATCCGGCGGGCACGGTGTGCCGCGCCATTCCCCTGCCGACGGTGATGGAACACAACTGTCCGATACCCCTGTTTCGCGCGCCTGCCGCGGTGACGGAGCTCTTTGGCTATATCGGTCAGCCTTTGCCGGTGGAAAGCGAAGACCAGCTGCACGCTATATGGACGCTGACGGGGCTCATCACGCCCTTTTACGAACTGCTGGGCGGCCTGAGCGAATGGACGGTCTCCCGGGGGTCGATGCGGCCGTAGCCAACACCTATGTCGCCGATCTTTTTTATTCGCTGTCGTATATGGCGCAGCGATCGTCGCCGGTCGACTTTTCGGCGCTGGCGCAGCACGCGGCGACGCCCAACGGCATGAACGAGCAGGCAGGGAAGGAGATCAGGGAGAAAGGGGCGCACAGGGCCTGGGAAGAGGCGGCACAGCGGCTGCTGGAGCGGTTCAAATAAAGCGGTCGGATATCCAATAATAATTGTATTTTTAGTTTGACTATTTACCCCTTATAACAGCCTTCCAGCAATCGTTTTCACCTCAAAACCTATGACCCTATATGGATCAGGTGCTGGAATTTTTCAGTAAGCTTCTGGATAGTTCAGACTGGCCGCCGCGCTGGCACTGCGGCCGATGGACCGATTTTCACGGCTGGGTGTATATTATCAGCGACCTGTCGATATGGGCTGCCTATTTCAGCATCCCCGTCGTTATCATCCGCTATCTCTCAAAGAAGCAGGGTATAAAATTCGTCCGGCTGTATTTTCTGTTCGCCGCCTTTATTCTTGCGTGCGGCGCCACCCATTTTCTCGACGCCGTCGTATTCTGGGTTCCGGTGTACCGGCTGAGTGCGCTGACCCGTCTTATAACAGGCATACTCAGCTGGATGACGGTCTTCTACCTTGTAAAACTCCTTCCGACTGCGTTTTCGCTGAAAACACAAAAGGAGTTCGAGTCGGAGATCGAGCAGCGGAAAAAAGTCGAGGTCCAGCTGAGGGAGGCGGAGCGCGTAAAAGGAGATTTCTTCGCGAACGTTTCCCACGAGTTGCGGACGCCGCTGTCCCTGATACTTGCGCCTACGGAATCCCTTTTGTCCGGCAGGCACGGCGAGCTATCGCCCGTACAGCAGGACCTCCTGCGTACCGTCCACAACAATTCGGTGAGGCTGCTGCAGATGGTCTCGGGGATCCTTGACTTTGCAAAATCGGAAGCGGGGAAGTTCCGGGCCAAGCCCCAGCCTACGAATGTCGTCCAGCTGGTGCGCCAGACCCTTCACGACTTCATGCCGATGGCAGAAGAGAAAAATATTGCTCTCGCGGTGAGGCTGAACGAAGAGGACCCCTGCGTGGCGGTGGATCCCTATCTGTTCGAACGGATCGTCTTCAATCTGCTGTCCAATGCCGTCAAGTTCACGCCCTCCGGCGGAAAGATCATCGTCAGTCTTGCAATAACCGGTCGTTTATTGAGACTATCCGTGGAGGACACGGGTATCGGTATCGCGCATACGGATATACCACTGCTGTTCCAGAAATTCAGACAGATAGAAAGTTCGTCCACGAGAAGATTCGAAGGCACCGGTCTGGGACTTGCCATGGTAAAAGAGTTTGCCGAACTGATGGGAGGCACGGTGTCGGTGGAGAGCGAGCCCGGCAAGGGCAGCGTCTTTACCGTTGAGTGTCCCGTTACGGATGTTGCCGTTTCTGAAGAGGAGCATGTATTGCCCGAACACAGGGTGGTGACACCGAAATATAAGTCGGCCGCCGTCGTGGACCTGTCTGATCGTTCAGAAGACGGGCAACTCCTGAAAGTGCTGGTCTGCGAGGACAACGAGAAACTGGGCGAATATATCGCCTCGCTTCTCCAGGGGATTCTGTCAGGTGCAGCTGTGCGGCAACGGGCGGGAAGGACTGCAGGTGGTTCGATCGTGGTCGCCGGACCTCGTGTTGACCGACGTGATGATGCCCGTTCTCGACGGCATCGAAATGTGCGCGGAGATCAAATCGGATGCCCGGACCGCAAACACTGTCGTCGTCCTGCTGACTGCGCAGACGCACCGGGAGGCGATGCTGAAGGGATGGGAGGCGAAGGCTGACGAATATCTGTTCAAGCCTTTCCATCCGGACGAACTGATCACCCGCATCCGGTCATTGCTGGCCATCGTTGCGGAGCGAAAAGCCTATATGGAATGGATGGAGAAAAAGAGCAGTGAGCTTGCCCGTGCGGAAGCCGAGCTGGAGCAAAAAGAACAGCTGGAGATGTATGCAAGGGCGCTCGAACGGACGAACCAGCAGCTGGAAGAGTTCGCGATCATCAGCGCGCACGACATGAAGTCTCCGATCTCGACCATTACGGGCCTGCTGACGCTGATGGAAGACAGGCAGGCGGTAAAGGAGCCGCACGCCGAGCTATTCGAGATGCTGAAAAAATCCGCGGGACAGACGCAAAAGACGATCCAGGCGCTGAACGAGGCGGTCGCCTTCAAAAAAACGCTCACGATCCGGCGGGAGGAGGTCCGGTTTGAAAATATTCTGCAGGACGTCAGACAGAGTCTGGCCGAACCGATCATGGCATCCGAGGCGGTCATCAGGGCCGATTTCTCCCGCTGTGCTCATATTTATTTCCCTCCCATTCACATGAAGAGCATATTTCAGAACCTGGTGAGCAACGCGATAAAATATGCCAAGGATGGGGAGCCGCCGTATATTGATATTTCCACCAGGGTAGAGGGCCATTTCATCGTTCTGACGGTAAAGGATCAGGGGGTAGGTCTGAATCTCGAATTGTACAGAGACAGGGTATTCCGGCTATTCCAGCGGTTTCATACACACAAGGAAGGAATGGGTCTGGGCCTGTATCTCGTGTACTCGATCGTGGAAGCGTATGGTGGAAAAATCGATGTGGAGAGCGAGGTGGGCCTTGGAACAAAGTTTACAATCTATCTTAGCAATGCCGATGGTGAATAAAATTCTGCTGGTGGATGACGACGACGCGACCAACTATCTTTCGCGGGAGATCCTTGCCGATCTTGACGCGGCCGTGGAGATCGTCGTTGCGCAGGACGGTGACGCCGCCTGCGACCTTATCCAGTCCAACAATTGTCCGGACATCATCTTTCTGGATGTCCGGATGCCGCGAATGAGCGGCTTTGACTTCCTGAACAAACTCGACAAGATGCAGGTCTGTAAGAAAATGAAGGTCGTGTTGCTGACGAGCTCTTCGAGGATCGAGGACAGGGAAAAGGCCATGGGGTATGGAAATGTGCTGGGGTATCTGGAGAAGCCGCTGACCTGGCAGTCTGCGCGGAAAGTGATCGAGGCGTATTTTCACTGAGGCGGGACCGGCGAAGCTATAAAACTGGACACCGATTGTATCGAAACCGGACAGTCGGTTGTCGAGCCGAAACGCCAACTAATTGATTAGGAGTAGAGGCGGAAACCGGCATTTTTCTGGCGGCAAGCTGTTGCACTCCAAACAACTTTCCGATGTTCAAAAACTATTTCAAGACCGCCTGGCGCAATCTCCGCAAGAACAAGGTCTATTCGGTCATCAATATTCTGGGGTTGGCCATCGGCATGGCTGCCTGTATCGTGATCATGCTTTTTGTCTTTTATGAGAAGAGTTTTGACCGGATGCATTCCAAAAACATCTACCGCCTCAACGAAGTGCAGAAATTCCCGGGGATGGTGGCTTCCCAGAAGGTGGCCCTGTCGATGTTTCCCATGGGATCGACGATAAAGGCGGAGTTTCCGGAGGTGCTGAATTTTACGCGGATCCGCTGGGACGGAAAGTACCAGCTGACCTATAAGGAGAAAAGGTTGTTTTTGCCGCAGGTGTTCGATGTGGACACCAGCATGCTGGCGATGTTCGATTTCCCGCTGGTGAAGGGGGACAGGGCTACGGCGCTATTGAAGCCCAATAGTATCGCGCTGACCGCATCAGCCGCGCGTAATCTTTTTGGGGCCGAAGACCCCATCGGAAAGACGATCTATCACTATTCCACGGATACCGTTCTGTTCACTGTGACGGCGGTGGTGGCGGACGTTCCTTCGAACTCACAGCTGCAGTTCGACGCCCTGATCTCTTTTAATACGTTCATTAAACCCAAATGGTACGATGGCTGGGGCGGCAACTGGCTGAATACTTATTTCGAGCTGGCGCCCAATACCAATGTGGCGGCGATGGAGAGGAAATTTCCGGACTACCTGAAGCGGCATTTGTCCAATGGAGATGGCTGGAAGTTCTACGAGCTGTTCCTGCTGCCGCTGAAAGACGTGCACGCGGGCGCCGCGGATATCGGGCTCGACTATATCAACTATCAGAAATTCGATAAGAGTTATACCAATATCTTCACCGTGATCGCGCTGATCGTGCTCACGATCGCCTGTATCAATTTTATGAATCTGAGCACCGCCAGGTCGGCCGAGCGGGCACGGGAGGTGGGTATCCGTAAGTCGGTCAGGGCGCTGCGCGGACAGCTGGGCGTGCAGTTCCTCAGCGAGACGATACTGCTGTCGCTGCTGTCGCTGGTGCTGGCTCTGGGTCTTGTCGTGCTGGCGCTTCCTTCGGTGAATGCGCTGAGCCAGCGTTCGCTGGGGACCGTTCTCTTCCAGCAGAAGTGGATCCCGCTGGTCGTCCTGCTCGGCACCGTCGTGGTCGGCGTCGTTTCCGGTCTTTATCCGGCGGTCTATCTTTCGTCTTTCCAGCCCGTGAAAGTATTGAAGGGGTTGCCGCAGATCGGGAAGAACAAGAGCTTTTGCGGAATGTTCTGGTCGTTGGGCAGTTCGCGAGTGCGATCTTCCTCATTATCGCCACCGTCGCTGTCTTCCGGCAGCTGAGCTTTATGCGGGACAAGGACCCGGGCTTTAGCCGCGATCAGGTGCTGAATATAAAACTCGACCGGGTAACGGCCCGGAAATATACGCTGCTGAAAGAGCAGCTGAGTGGGAGTTCCCTGATCCGTCTGGTGACCGGTGCGCAGGACGAGCTGGGCAGTCATCTTGACCAGTCGGGTATAGAGTTCAAGGGCGACGGCCCGCTGCGGCAGCTGACCTCGACAAGGCTGATCGTCGACCCCGACTATCTGCGGCTCTATCAGATACCGCTGGCGGCGGGGCGGGACTTTTCACGCGAGAAACAGGCTAACGGCCGCGAATACATCATCAACGAGGCGCTCGCTTCGGAGCTGCTGAAGGATATGCCAGGCCGTCCGATGTCCTCGCTGCTGGGCAGGCATTTCGGATTCGACTCCGCGGGCTATATCGTCGGGATCGCAAAGAATTTCAACTTCAATTCCCTGCACTATAAGATCGAGACCATGTTCCTCTTCAATCAGACGGACTGGGGCTATAGCACACTGTCCGTGAAGCTCGGGGCGGGGAAGACCAGGGAGGCGGTAAATTTTGTGGAATCGGTCTGGCGAAGGAATTTCCCCGAGAACCCGCTGGAATACCAGTTCCTCGACGACCATTTTGCCGAGGTCTACCGCGCGGATATGCAGGTGTCGCGGATGGTGGGCATGCTAGCGGCGCTGGCCATCTTCATCTCCTGTCTTGGGCTGTTCGGTCTGGCTTCGTATTCGGCGGAGCGCCGGATAAAGGAGATCGGTATACGAAAGGTCATGGGGGCTTCGGTCCGAAGCATCGTAGTGCTGTTGTCGCGTCATTTTATCCGCCTCGTGCTGGTTGCTAACCTCATCGCCTGGCCGCTGGCCTTCTGGTCGATCCATCGCTGGCTGGAGGACTATGCCTATCGGGTAGACATGAAGCTGGTGGGTCTTTGTTGCCGCCGGCGTAGCGGCCCTAGCGATCGCGCTGGTGACGGTCAGTTTGCTGGCGATAAGGGCCGCGCTGGCCAATCCGGTGAAGAGTCTCAGGACGGAGTAAACTGACTGAGGTCGTAGATACCCAGCTGTTTCTCTATATCGGCTACTTTGGCAACCATTGTTTCGAAGCCGTCCTTGCCGAAGTGTTTGTGTTCGTTGTTCTCGAACTCCTCTCCAAGAGAATCGTATTCGTGGCGGCTTACCAGTCGGCGGAAAGCGGGGAAGAGGACCGTGTCTTCGCGCGACTCGTGGGGACGGTACATCGTGTTGAAGGTGGTGAGCAAATCAGCTAATTTATTCGTGTCATTGCCGTCGAGGGCTGGATTTTTGGTCAGCTGCAATAACTGGTCGGTGATGCGGCGCCCGGCGTTGTGCTGACGGAGCAAGGTGTCGACCAGATCGGTGAGTTGTCCGGCCTTTCGGAAACGGGGAAACAGGTAGTCTTCTTCCTGCTTCTCGTGATAGTCTTCGACAAAGCTGCGAATGATGGTGGCGGCCGCATTCAGTGCGGTCAGATTGGGGGTCATGCCAGAAGTGATCGTCTGGCGGCTGTGGTCGTAGATGAGCAGGATCCTGTTGAGCAGGCCGTGTTCCTGCATCAGGTCTTCGGGCGGTGAGACGTCTTTTTCGTCGCCTTCGCCGCCGGAGCAGCCAGAAAGTAAGGAAATGCCGGTCAGGGTGATCAGGCCGGCCTGCAAGCCCTGGCGGACGAAATGGCGGCGGCCGTTGACGTTGGTGGAGTCGGTTGGTTTCATAGTGGGATCGCCGCAAACAACATACCACGGCAATGGAGGTTTGTGGTATATTTGGATATGATCAGGACCTATATATCCTTTTTGTTAATTGCCGGATTTGCGGTCCTTGTGGCATGCAATTCGGGTGGGCCGGATAAGTCTGTGCTGCAGGCCCGGGTGGATAGTTTGCAAAAGCGGCTAGATGAGGCGTATAAGCCGGGACTCGGAGAGTTCATGTCTGGGATCCAGGTACACCATGCGAAGCTGTGGTTTGCCGGCAAGGCGGGTAACTGGAAGCTGGCTGATTTTGAAGTCGGCGAGATCAAGGAGTCGCTCGACGATATAGCCAAATATTGCACCGACCGTCCGGAGGTTGGGTCCTTGCCGATGATCCGCCCGCCGCTGGATAGTATCAGTGCGGCTGTAGGTGCGGGTAGTTTGACTGCGTTCAGCATTGCGTTTACGCAGTTGACGGCGACTTGCAATACCTGTCACCGGGCGACGAAGCACGAGTTCAACGTTATCAAAATACCGGACACTCCGCCTTTTACCAACCAGGTGTTCTCCAAACAATAATGATGGCGGAAAAAAGAATTGCGGCAGCTGTTCAGACTCTTTCTTCGTCTGGGCCTGACGGCCTTTGGCGGCCCGGCGGCGCATATTGCGATGATGCAGCGGGAGGTGGTGGACCGCCGCAAATGGATGGACCACCAGCATTTTCTGGATCTTATCGGCGCTACCAATCTGATCCCCGGACCCAACAGTACGGAGATGGCGATACATATCGGGCAGGAACGCGGAGGATGGAGGGGGCTGCTGATCGCCGGGGTATGTTTTATTTGTCCCGCGGTGGTGATCACGGGGATCATCGCCTGGCTGTATCAGCAGTATGGTCGTCTGCCCGAGGCGGCGGCCTTTATATTCGGGATCAAACCCGCCATTATCCCGGTGATACTGGCGGCTGCGATGCCGCTGGCACATCGGGCTTTGAAGGGAGTATTGTTGTGGGCTGTGGCTTTACTGGCGCTGGCGGCGGGTCTGCTGGGAGTGAACGAGATCTATGTCATGTTTGGAGCGGGGCTGGTGGTGTTGCTGTGGGTGGCCCTGCGGCAGCGGGGTGGAGAGCTCAGGGGTTTCTTCCCGTTGCTGCCGGCGGTCGTCGTCGCGAATTCGCGGATATTCTTTTCCTTTTTGAAGATAGGCGCCATCCTGTATGGCAGCGGGTATGTCCTGTTTGCTTTTTTGGACAGCGAGCTGGTGGCAAAGGGGCTTCTGCCGAGAAAGGTATTGATCGACGCCATTGCCGTGGGGCAGTTCACGCCGGGGCCGGTATTTTCGTCTGTAACGTTTATCGGCTGGCAGATGGGTGGATGGCAGTCGGCGGCGGTTGCTACGCTGGCGATCTTTCTGCCGTCTTTTGTATTTGTAGCTATTTCGCATCCACTGGTACCCCGGATGCGGCGGTCGAAAATGTTCTCCGCTTTTCTGGACGGGGTGATTGTCGCGTCGGTGGCCATTATCCTGACGGTGTGTATCGATTTTGGCCGGGCGACGATCACCGACTGGCGCGCGGTGGTGATCGCGGTCGCTAGCGGGATAGTGGTCTTTGGCTTTCCGAAAGTGAACAGCGCTTTTGTGATCCTTGGCGGGTCGGTGCTGGGATATATTCTCGGACTACTGCGATAGGGTCAACGACGGGCGATCCGGTCATAGAAGCCGCCATAATTATTTTGCCGCACTCCGTCCTCGCGGAAGAACTTGCCGGGAAAGCCCAGATCGATGGCGCTGGTTTCGTCGAGCCGGCGGACCTCTTCTTCAGGCAGGACGAGGTCGACCACTTTTAAATTTTCGTGTAATTGTTCGAGCCGCGTGGCGCCGACGATGGGGATACATTCGAATCCCTGTTGGCGGGTCCACTGAAGTGCGACATTGCCGGGTGTCGTGCTGAGTCTGTCGGCCACGGCCATTACCTCTCTGGTGATGCGCTCGCTGTTGGGATCGCGGCGGTTGCTTTCGGGCTTGACGCGTCCCTGTCCGCCCCGCAGGTATTTGCCTGTCAGCGCGCCTCCGGCCAGCGGAGCCCATGGAGTAACGGTCATGCCATAGTGTCTGGCCATGGGAGTGAGTTCTCTCTCTGGGGTTCGTTGCAGCAGGCTGTATTCTATCTGCAGGGCCACCAACTGGCTCCAGCCCATCAGCTCGGCCATCGTATTTCCCTTGCTGACGATCCAGGCGGGTGTGTCGCTGATGGCGGCGTAGTTGACCTTGCCCTGGCGGATGAGGTCGTCGAGGCCGCGAAGGACTTCGTCGATGGGTGTGAGGTCGTCCCAGATGTGCAGGTACAACACGTCGATGAAGTCTGTCTGAAGCCTTTTAAGGCTTTCTTCGACGCTGCGCATCATATTCTTCCGGTTGTTGCCGCTTGCGTTGGGGTTGGTGGTATTGTCCTTCAGTGAGTATTTTGTGGCGATGACGAAGTAGTCCCGGTCGCGGGGGCTGACGAACTCGCCGATGATCTTTTCGCTGGTGCCCAGCTTGTAGATATTGGCGGTGTCGAGGAAATTACCGCCGGCGGCGGCAAAGGTCTCCATAATGTCAAAGCTGGTTGTCTTGTCGGCGCCCCAGCCGTTCTCGGTGCCGAAGCCCATGGTCCCAAGGCATAGTTCGGATACTTTCAGTCCGCTGCGTCCCAGTAGTCTGTATTTCATAAGAGATAAATGATGTGAGGGGCAAAGGTAAAGGTTATAATTTTGTATCTTTGATTCGTTGCGTTATAAGGCAATTATATTGACACTGGCCACCCTGTTCTATCTGGTGGAGTATGCTGCGACGCCGCGGATGATGGTGGAGATGGCGTCACGTGCGGAGGCGATGGCGCACTCCTCCTGTAGCGAGTGTGCGAAGGGAAATGTCCGAAGTCCACGAAGGAGTGCCATCCGACCTCGGACTGCTGCGTGAACTGTCCGATGTGTTATGTGATGCTGCTGCCGGTGACGATGGAGCATTCCTGTCCTGTATCGGTATCGATGGAGTATCCGGTCTGGGCCTCTTCTTATTCTTATCAATATATTATTTCCTGCTGGAAGCCGCCGAATGCGGCGTAATTTTCTCCGACAAGACACTTTATTTAATTACTTCATTCAACTCAATTATATGAGAAAGGCATTTTTATTGGCCATGACGGCCGTATTGCTGGCTGGACCGGCAGCATTCGCAGCCGGCGGCGGCAAGGCAAAAAACAGGATTGTACGCATTGCACGAAGCAGAACTGTACAGGCGCTAAATGCGCCCAGTGCTGCGCGCATGGGCAGTGTACAAAGGGGTAATTCCTGTTGATATTTAAATTGACGGCTCCGCGTTTGCGGGGCCGTTTTTAGTATCTTTATGACATGAGCCTTCACGAATCGAAATCCTGTGGCCGCTGTCAGTCTCCCTTTGAATGCAAGGTTGGCAATATTGCCCAGTGTCAGTGCAGCGGTATTTCTCTTTCCGACGAAGAGAAAAAATACATCGGCTCCAACTATGTGGACTGTCTCTGCCGGGGTTGTCTCCTCGAGATCCAGCGCGAGTTCAGGTACAGGCCTACGGAGGAGAAGCTGAAGTTCCTTCAGACGACGGTGAGGAACCGCTGACGGTTTATCGGATCTCTACCGGTCTTTTGTTCTCGTCGATAGCTACCAGCGTAAAATTGCCTACGATCGCCTGTTCTCTTTTTTCAGAATACATCTGTTCTATAAATATCTCCACGGATACGGTTAGGCTGGTTCGTCCGACCTGTGTTACTCTTCCGATCAATTCGATAATGGTCCCGGCGGGTATGGGCTTGGTAAAATTGATCCGGTCTGAGGAGACGGTCACCACTTTTTCCGGCTATATCGGGTGGCAGTGATAAAGGCGACCTCGTCCATCAGATACATCGCCATCCCGCCAAACATCGTGTCGTAGTGATTGGTGCTGTCAGGGAATACGGCCTTGAAAAGCCGGGTCGTCGATCCGGCTATGCGTTGTTCTTCTGTCATTTTTTGGATTTGAAAGGCAACGGGCAGCCGGTGGCGGCCGCCCGTCTGTCCTCAATTATTGCCCTACAAGCTCTTCGGCCCGTAATTCTTTTGCTGCTTCCACCATTTCTGTCAGTGCGGCCCTGGTCTCGGGCCGAGGCGCGGGTCTTGAGACCGCAGTCGGGGTTGACCCACAATTGTTCTGCGGGGATCACGGCCCTGACCTTTTCCATGAGTGTAACCATTTCTCTTCGCGAGGGAACGCGCGGCGAGTGGATATCGTAGACGCCGGGGCCGATCTCGTTGGGATAGCGGAAATCGGCGAATGCGTCGAGCAGGTCCATCTGCGACCGCGAGCATTCGATCGTGATCACGTCCGCGTCGAGGTCGGCGATGCTCTGGATGATGTCGTTGAATTCGGAATAGCACATATGGGTATGGATCTGCGTTGCGTCTTCCACTCCGCTGGCGGAGATGCGGAAGGCTTTTACCGCCCAGTCGAGGTATTCTTTCCAGTTCTCCCTTCGCAGCGGCAGGCCTTCGCGGATGGCGGGTTCGTCGATCTGGATGATCCGGATGCCGGCTTTTTCGAGGTCGACCACTTCGTCGCGGATGGCCAGGGCGATCTGCGTGCAGGTCTCGCTGCGGGGCTGGTCGTTGCGGACGAAGGACCGCTGCAGAATCGTTACGGGTCCCGTCAGCATGCCCTTTACCCATTGGCCGGTCAGCGACTGTGCGTAGGCAGACCAGCGTACGGTCATGGCCGTTGGTCTGGAGACGTCGCCATAGATGATGGGCGGTTTCACGCAGCGGCTGCCGTAGCTCTGTACTCCAGCCGTTGGACGTAAAGACAAATCCTTCCAGCTGTTCACCGAAGTATTCGACCATATCGTTGCGTTCGAACTCGCCGTGGACCAGCACATCGATACCGGTCGATTCCTGCCAGCGGATGGCTTCTTCGGTTGCCTTTTCGATGAGGGATTCGTATTCACTCGTTGTCAGTTCGCCTTTCTTCCACCGGGACCGGATATTGCGGACTTCGGTGGTCTGTGGGAATGAGCCGATGGTGGTGGTGGGGAAGAGCGGAAGTTTTAGCGCTTCGCGCTGGCGGAGTTTGCGTGTGGCAAAAGTGTTCTGGCGCCGTGCGTCGGCGTCGGTAATTGCGGCTACGCGTTGTTTGACCGGCGGTTTGTGGATGAGTGTGGACGTCCTGCGGCTGTTCGTTGTGTCCATGTTATCGCGCCAGGCCCTGTCCGTTTCGGTGGAGGCCTCGCCTGATGCGAGACGTTTTAGGAGGACTACTTCTTCGATCTTTTGTTTGGCGAAGGAAAGCCAGCTCCTGATCTCGGTGGATAGTTCCTTCTCTAGGTCGAGGTCGCAGGGGGAATGCAGGAGCGAGCAGGAAGGGGCTATGAGGATCCGGTCGGCGCCGATAGCCTCAACGGCTTTGTTGATCAGGTACAGCGACTGCTGAAAGTCGTTCTTCCAGATATTTCGACCGTCGACCACGCCGAGTGACAGGCGGGTCCGGGACTGGGGAAAGCCGGTTTTTAGTATGTCATCCAGCTGTGACGGGCAGCGCACCAAATCGAGGTGGATGGTCTGGACGGGGAGGTTCAGGACCGTGTTTAGATTTTCGCCGTAGCATTCGAAATAGCTGGCGAGGATGATGTGCAGGTCGGGGAAGCGGGACTTGATCTCCTGGTAGGTTTTGGTCACGACCTGCCGTTCTGCCGGAGTGAGGTCGAGGGAGAGACAGGGCTCGTCGAACTGGACATAGTAGGCTTTGGCGTCGTCCAGTTGTTTGAGGACCTGGAGGTACACCGGGAGGAGATTCTTGATCAGGTCGAGCCGGTGGAAGCCTGTTCCTTTTTCCTTGCCCAGCAGGAGGTAGGACACCGGGCCCAACAAAACGGGTTTCGCGTTGATGCTGGCTTCTCTGGCTTCGAGATACTCGTGGAGCACTTTGTTGGAATAGAGGGAGAACTGCTGGTTGGCGGTGAATTCGGGAACGATGTAGTGATAGTTGGTGTCGAACCATTTGGTCATCTCCATTGCCGTTATGTCGTGGCCCTCTTTCTGATAGCCCCGGGCCATCGCGAACAGCAGGTCGATGTCTTTTAGCTGGCGCTGTTCCATCAGGGCGTGGTAGCGGCGGGGGATGGCGCCGACCATCAGGCTGGTGTCGAGCACGTGGTCATAGTAGGAAAAATCGTTGCAGGGGATGAGGTCGATGCCTGCCGCCTTTTGCAGCTGCCAGTTGTGAAGACGGATAGTCTTTCCTGTCTGGATCAGCTGGTCGGCGGGGATCTTGCCCGCCCAGTACTGCTCTGAAGCTTTTTTTAGCTGACGCTGGCTACCAATCCTCGGGTAGCCCAGGTTGTGTGTTTGCATGCTTTTTACTTTTTAAATGATGAATGATCAGATAAAAAGCTCCTGTTCAATTGCAAGATGCGTTGTGGGGGAATAGAAAGTAATGTCTGGGTTGGGCCGCCGCTGCGGATGCCGTCGCGTGTTTGCGCGGATTTGGGATCGCTTGTTTGCGCCTGCTCCAACTCATCGACCTGACTATCTGCTTCATTCCACGAAAGCATTGTCAATACGATAAAGGCAGGTCTCCTGGCTTTGTAGCGTTCTTGCCGTCCTTCCCATCCCGGGGGACAGTGGACGTTGGTGGCAAAAACTCAGGTAGCTACTTACAGTTGCGGGACAGCTTGTGATTTACGCACAATTCCCTATTAACCCCGGTATTATCCGGGGACCTCAGTCGTTTGATGAAGAATTAAAAAAGAACTTTTATTGCGGTGCGAAGGTACTACATTTTGGTCAAATGTGGTTGAACTTCCCATCCAAAGGCGCCGGTCGACTCCGCGGGTCGGGAAAAATAGGCAAGGCGCCATGGAGGCGATGGTTATGGTAATCAGGACAATTCATTTTTTTCGTTTTGCATAGGATTGGGATGTCAGTTGGAAGATGTCGCTGACGGACAGATCGAACAGGCCGCCGATTTCGAGTAGCTCACTGACCTGAAAATTTTCTACCTGGTTGATCAGCCGGCCCAGCCGCTGGCGTTTGATCCGGATATAGGTTGCCACCACATATCTCGGGATGAACTCAAATATATCCTTCAGTGTTTTTATCTCGCCTTCAGTGAACATATCGCGGACGTCCTGATAGCGGGCGTCTCTTTTTTCAGCGACCCTGTGGGGAAACTCCTGCAGTCCTCCTCGATAGTCTGCAGCATTTCGGGCAGTGTCAGTGCGCAAAATCGTCCGACGAGCAACAGCTCTTTCACCGTGAACTCTTCCGGATGCTCTATCAGCTGGTTGAACCGCTCTTTCTTCTTTCCGAGGTCGTCGGCGATGATACTCTTGGGTACCAGTGTCGATGATATCGCTGAATTTCTTTATTTTGCCTTCGTTGAACCTTAGTCTTACGAGCTTGTACCTTGCATCCCTCATATTCAAAGAAAGTTGAAAAAATTAGTTAGAATTGTTTCCTGGACCCGATTGTCCCCCAGTTTGGACCCGCATTTTCCCCTTCATTGGTGCCTTGTTTTCTCTTTTTTGGCCCTTTTTTGCCCTTTTGAAAATGGTTAAGCCTTCCGGACCCCGACGGCGCGCTTTAGTAGAGCCTCGCCGTAGCGGCGCTTGATGGAGTCGATGGACTGGTAGAGCCGGATATTCTCCTGGGTGTCTTCGTATAGCTGTATCTGGTAGTTGCCGGGGATCAGCCGGGTAAAACGGATGCCTACCAGCCGCACGAGCATCCGCCGGTCGTAGAGCTTGTCGAAGAGCTCCTGCGCCGTCCGCAGCAGCAGGTGATCCGAGTTCGTGAAATCGATGGTCTTCTGCCTGACGACGGTGTCGAAGTTGGAATACCTGAGCTTGACCGTTACGCAGCCCGTGAGGCGGTCCTGGGTGCGCAGCTCGAACCCGACCGACTCCGTCATCCGCACCAGTTGGGCGTGCAGGAATTTCAGGTTGATGGTGTCCGTCTGAAAAGTCTGTTCTGTCGAGATGGACTTCTGCTCCCGGTAGGGGATCACCGGCGAGTCATCCAGACCATTGGCCTTTCGCCACAGGTCGACACCCGTCTTTCCGAGCATCGTCTCCAGCATCTCCATAGGGATCTCGCTCAGGGTCCGGATCGTCTCGACCCCCGGCGGACCAGCTTGTAGGCCGTCTCCTTGCCGATGCCGGGCAGTTTGCCGATCTTTAAAGGCGCCAGAAAGCTCTTCTCCTGGCCGAACGGTATTTCGAGCTGTCCGTTGGGCTTGACCTCATTGGTGGCGACCTTACTGATCAGCTTGTTGCTGGCCAGGGCATAGGAGATGGGCAGGCCGCTTTCCTTCAGCACTTTCTTTTTTAGTTCGACGGCATAGAGGCTGCAACCAAAGAATTTGTCCATGCCCGAGAGGTCGATATAGAACTCGTCGATAGACGCCTTCTCGAATAGCGGGACGTTGTCCCTGATGACGTCGGTGACGAGGCGGGAGTATTTGGAATAGGATTCCATGTCTCCGCGGATGACGAGCGCTTCGGGGCAGAGGCGCCGGGCCAGTTTCACCGGCATGGCGCTGTGGATGCCGAACCGCCGCGCCTCATAGCTGCAGGCGGCCACCACACCCCGGTCGCCGGAGCCGCCAACGATGAGGGGTTTGCCCTTCAGGCGGGAGTCCTTGAGGCATTCCACGGAGACGAAGAAGGCGTCGAGGTCGAAGTGGGCGATATGTCTTTGTCCGTCGATCAGCATTTTTTATGCAATTTGTGCGGCTCGCGATCTGATGCCTGCCTTTTCGATATGGGATACTTCGATATTGTACACCCCAAACTCTTCTATCACTTTCCCTGTGATCCGGTAGAAGCCCGCGCGGGGTGGATGGGCGGCGTGGATCAGCGGGAAATGCACCGTGTCGATCCAGTCTTTATTGGAGTCGAGAAAGGTCCCGAAACTCATGGTGTCTCCTTTTATCGTCCGAACGGGTTTGTGGGTGACGTGATAGCCCAGTACGGTAACCGTCTTGTTAAGGTGCCTGGGTAACTCCCGCGCCGGCAGGTACTTTGACGGATCGTCGTCGACCAGCACGAAGGGGTCTCCTGCGGGGAATCCCAGCAGCTCGACGTCGTCGTACCACTTGCTCCATCTCGTGCACCGGCAGGTCAGGCAGGGTGAAGGATTTGGGGGCTTCCCTGAACAGCAGGTGGGTGGCTGGGGCCGTGTCGCGGGTCTTCTTCTGCAGCAGGTCTCCTTCCCAGAGCAGTTCTTTCTTATTTCTGCCTGTGAAACGTAGGGCGTCCATCCGGATCAGGAGATCCAGCTGTTCCGGAGGGATGGCGGTGCGTTCGATAAAGTCGGAGAGGCTGATATAGGGACCGGTGCTTTCGCGCAGCTGGACGATGGTCTCTGCGATCTGCTGTTCCAGTCCCTTCACGTGTACAAAGCCGATCCAGGCGTCTTCCCCGTGAAGGTTGGTGAAGTAGTCGCTGTTGTTGACACAGGGCCGGTGTACCCGGGCGCCGGAACGCATCAGCTCGTAGAAGTATAATTCCCGGCCATAGAAGCCGCCGAAATTGTTGATCACGGCCACTTGCGAACTCCATGGGGTAGTGGGTCTTCAGGTAGAGGCTCTGGTAGCTCTCCACGGCGAAGCTGGCGGAATGGGCCTTGCAGAAGCTGAAGTCCGCGAAGCTTTCTATCTGCCGCCAGACCTCCCCGATCGCGGCCTCCGGATAGTTGGATCTTTGGCAGTTGGCGAAGAACCGGGTCTTGAGTGCCGGCAGGTGACCCTTGCCGCGGTATCTGGTGCTGGTGGCGCGCCGTAAAAGGTCCGCGTCGGCCATGTCGAGGCCGGCCCATTCGTGGGCTACCTGGATGACCTGTTCCTGATAGATCATCACTCCGTAGGTCGAGCCCAGGATCTCTTTTAGTTTGGGATGCGGGTAGTCGAATTTGTCCGGGTTGTGGACGCGATAGATATACTGGTGCATCATGCCGCTGCGGCCGACGCCTGGCCGGATGATCGAGCTGGCGGCCACCAGGGTAGGGTAGTCTTCGCAGTGCAGTTTCTTTATCAGCTGGCGCATGGCGGGGGATTCGATATAGAAGCAGCCGATGGTGTTGCCGTTGCGCAGCTGTTTGCGGACGGCCGGGTCGTTTTTGAATTTTTCGGTCTGGTGGATATCGACGTCGATGTTTCGGTTCTGCCGGACGAGCCCGATGCATTCTTTGATATGTCCGAGTCCGCGCTGGCTGAGCACATCAAGTTTGTGCAGGCCGATGTTCTCGGCGACGAACATATCGATCATGGCGGTGGCGAAGCCCTTGGGCGGGAGGTGGAGGCTGCACCGGGCCGTGATCGGCTCTTCGGAGATGAGGATGCCGCCGGGGTGAATGCTGAGGCCGGAGGGAAAGTTCTGGAGGAGTTTTCCATACTGGAGGATGATGCGGTGGATATTATCCTCGTCGGTTCGTTTCATGAAATTTTCCTTGTCGCCGCTGGCCCGGTAGTAGCCTTTTTCCGCCAGTGTGTCGATCTCTTCTTTGGGGAGACCGAAGACCTTGCCCAGTTCGCGGACGATGGCGTTGTACTGGAAGGTGGGGTACATGCCGAGGAGGGCGACGTGCTGACGGCCATACCGTTTGAGCATATAGTCGATGATATCGTCCCTGTCGAGATAGGAGAAGTCGATGTCGAAGTCGGGCGGGCTCGACCGGTGGGGGTTCAGGAAGCGTTCGAAATAGAGGTCCAGCTCTATCGGATCGACGTCGGTGATGCGAAGGCAGTAGGCCACGAGGGAGTTGGCGCCGCTGCCCCGGCCGACGTGATAGAAGCCCCGGCTTTGGGCATAGCGGATCATGTCCCAGGTGATCAGGAAATAGGCCGTGAAGCCCATTTGGTCGATGATGCGGAGCTCTTTGGTAATGCGCTCCCGGTGCTTCTTCGTGGGGCCATAGCGGTGGCGGAAGCCTTCCCATGCCAGCTTCTCGAGTAATACCCGGTCGTCTTCGCGGCTGGCGGTATAGAGCCGTTTGTTCTTGTACACGCCGAAGTCCATGGTGATCTGGCAGGCTTCGGTGAGCCGTCCCGTGTTGGTGATGATAAAAGGATATTGGCGGAAGGCGGATAGCAGGTGCAGCGGCGGGAGAAAGGTCTCGTGCTCCGCGGCGAGGTCTTCGGGCTTTAGTTTGGACAGCAGGGTGTTTTTATCGATGGCGCGGAGGAGACGATGGAGATTGTAGTAGGTTCTGTTTTGGAAAGATACGGGCTGGCGGATGATCAGCTTGTCCCTGATGGTGTTTGGCGGCAGGCGGATCAGTCTGTTGACTTCCGCGGGTTGTACGCCGATGCGTTCGTTTTCTTTTAGCTGTTCGGGGGGCTTGTTGTCGATCGGATAGATCACGAAGCCGTCGGAAGGGTTGATAAAAACAGGTGGTAGTTCGCCGGGTTCGGGAAATGGCTTTTGTTCGAGAAGGTACTGTGACAGAAATTCGTTGATCCGGCGGAAGCCGGTATTGTTGGCCGCCAGCAGCGTATAGAGCAGGCGGTTGTCGTTGCGGATCTCGGCGCCGAGGATGGGCTTGATGCCTTTCTCTTCGCAGAACTGGACAAAGTCCCAGGCGTCGCAGGTAGAGTTGATGTTGGTCAGGGCCAGAGCCGTGATGCCTTGTTCTGCGGCGGAGTCTACGAGCTCCTGCGTTGAGAAGGTTCCGTATTTAAAACTGAAATATGTTTTGGAGAAATACATCGAAACGGGTTTACCGGAACAAAGCTAGAAAAACTAAAAAACTTAGTATTCTATTTTGATGGTAAAACCGGCGTCTCCGGGATGCTGACTGTCCGTGAAAGGCCTGTCCCTGCTGGGTTCAGGGAAAAAAGGGGAGTTGCGAAAAGAAGAATCCGTTGTTAAAAAAGGAAGAATTGGGAGTAAAAAAGGGTAAATCGGGGGCCAGAGCTTTTAGCTTTGCGATGGGTGCTGTTTGAAGCCGATGCTTTCGCGTTTTTTCTCTGTGGCCTGGAAATGGATCTTTGTCTGTAGATCGTCCAGCGCGATGAGGTCGTCCGTATCGCCAAGGACCTCGTCGATAAAGCCGTATTGTTTGGCTTCTACGCTGTTCATGAACCGGTCGCGCCGGAACAGTTCTTCTATCTCTTCGCGGGTATGGCCGGAGAACTTTCCCATCAGATAGAATATTTGGTTTTGCAGGCGTTCCTGTTCCTTGTAGGCGATGCGTACGTCCTCCGTATAGCCTTTCGCGCCGCCGCCGGTCGGGTGCATATGAATCGTCGCGTGGGGCAGGGCGTAGCGCTGGCTTTTCTGTCCGGCGGTCAGCAGGAAGGTGCTCATGCTGCCGCAGAAGCCCATTGCGACTGTGGATACCGGTGATTTGAGCCGCCGCATCGTGTCATAGATGGCGAAACCGCCATAGACGATGCCGCCCGGGCTGTTGAGGTAAAGCATGATGGGGTTGTGGTTCTCGCTGTCGAGGTATAGCAGCTGGGCCACGACCAGATTGGTGACGTTCTCTTCGATGGCTGTCCCGAGATAAACGATCCGCTCTTTGAGCAGCAGGCTATAGATATCGTAGGCGCCCCTGGTCGCGCTATCGATGACGGTTGGGATGATCATATTAGGTAAAGATTGTTTTTAGCTGATGTGCAAAATCGGCTTCGTCGAGGAGGAGGCGGTAGATCCTTTCCAGGCGACTGCGTTCTTCGCGCCAGGCGTACCGGCGGATGAGGCGGTGGGCCTGGCGCTGCGCTTCCACCTTTTCGGCGAGCATGTCGTCCAGCAGGAGGCGGGCTTCGAATGCGCGCGCGTCCTCTTCGCTCAAGCTGCCGCAGCAGATAGTTGTCTATCCTGCGGGTTTCGTTCAGTTCGTTACGCATAGGCTTTGGTTTTTGTAATTTCTTCCCGGACTTTCTCCAGGCATTTGTATTTCTGGACGGTAGCCGACCTGCGGCCGTTGAAGCCAAACCTCGCGGCGATGTCCTGCATGGAGCAGTGGTCGTAGTAAAAGGCTTTCAGCAACTCCATGCATTTCCTGCCGCTTCGTACGAGTGATTCGAGCAGGCTTTGTTCTCTTTCATCGGCGCCATCGCCGGTGTCTTCGGCCGGGTCGAAGCTTTCCGGGAGTGCTGTTGTTTTGCCCCGCGCATGGAGCCAGCAGATCTTTGCCGTGCCCAGCAGATAAGCTGTGGGTGAGGAGTGGACGTGGAGCCTGCCTGCCCTTTCTTTTTCCATATAGATCAGCAGGGCGTCGTGAAAGGCGTCTTTCGCCTCGTCGAGGCTTCCGCCCATCCGCCGGATCATCCGCGCGAAATCGGGGAAGCTGTCCCGGTATAAGTTGATGATAGGGTCTTGTGTTTGTGTGGTCATTGCGGGTGTCTTTTATAAATAGTGTCTAAAAAGGTAGGATGATCACCGGGAATATGAAAATATATTTTATGGCCGGGGGCGGGGGTGGCCTTTGGCCGAAAATGTCGCGCCTTCGTCCTTGCGGGGGACGGAGGAGTGGTGTACCTTAGAGTAAAATTAAGGGTAATGGCGAAAATCGTATTCTTTGTCCCGCCGGGGCTGCATATGCTGGATATGTCGGGGCCGACGCAGGCTTTTCTGGCGGCGAGGCAGCTGGGGGCGGCGTATGATATCAGCCATTGTTCGCTGAGGGAGGAGATCGCGGATTCCGCGGGTCTGCATATCGGGCGGCTGCAGCACTATGGGGAGGTGAGCCTGGGGATGGGGGATTATTTGTTCCTGCCTGGGTTTAGCAGCCGGCTCCTGCAGCAACAGCAGGCGGATGCGAGCTGGGAGGGAGTGTATGAATGGATCCGCGGTCAGCACGCCGCGGGGCCACTATCTGCTCGGTCTGTATCGGCGCTTTCTTTCTGGCTAAGGCGGGGCTGCTCGACGGCCTGAAATGTACCACCCACTGGAGCGTCGTACCCTTGCTGAAGAAGGGATTTCCCAAAGCGACGGTGGTCGACAACGTCCTTTTTACCGGCGACCCGGAGCGCGCCATTTATACCAGTGCGGGCATCAGTTCGGGCATCGATCTGGCCCTTCATCTGCTGGAGGAAGCGCACGGCCCGTTGTTCGCTCATAAGGTTGCGCGGGATCTGGTCGTATATCTGCGGCGGGGGCAGGACCACACGCAGGACAGCGTGTACCTCAACTACCGAAACCACCTCCACCGCGGCATCCACCAGCTGCAGGACTGGCTGATCGGGCATCTTGAGCGGCGGCTGACCATCGACGAAATGGCGGAGATGGTCGCTCGTGAGTCCCCGTAACCTCACCCGAACATTCAAGCAGCAGACCGGGATATCCGTACACCAATACGTTACCCTGCTTCGCCTCGAGCAGGCGAGAAACCTCCGGCATATGCCGGGCATCACCATGAGCGATATCGCGCAGCAGTGTGGTTTCGCGAACCCGCGACAGCTGCAGCGCATTCTGAGGGAAAGTTAAACACCATAAATATAGCAAGATGAAAAGTTCCAATTTGCCGGTCAACCCGGCCCTGATCCTTATTGACATCCAGCGAGGCTTCGACGTCCTCGAATGGTGGGGAACGGGACGCAATAACGCCGATGCAGAAGATAACGCCCGTCTGCTCCTCGAACACTGGCGCCGTAAAAAATGGGCCGTCTTTCACGTCAAACATAACTCCGTCAAACCCGGTTCGCCACTGTCGCCCACGCACCCCGGCAACGCCATCAGGGATGAAGTGGCCCCGCTGCCCGGCGAGCCCGTTATCGGAAAAACGGTGAACAGCGCGTTCATCGGTACCGACCTCCAGCAGCGCCTCGACGAGGCCGGTATAACAACCGTAGTCATTGCCGGGCTGGTGACCCCGCACTGCGTGTCGACTACGGCCCGCATGGCAGGCAACCTGGGCTACAACACCTATGTCGCTTCCGATGCTACCGCTACCTTTCCTTCGACAGCGCTGGACGGGAAGACCATTCCCGCGTCGACGGTGCATGAAGTGTCGCTCGCGACGATCAACAAAGAGTTTGCAACGGTGCTGACGACACAGCGGCTGCTCGAGATCTTCTCCCTGCTATCACTGGACAGGGAATTGCAGGTCGCCGGCTGGCGATAACCGCCCGCGGCTGACACCCGTAGAAAGATCCGCACGCGCGAAAGCCCCTGACCATAGTCAGGAGGGCTTTTCTGTTTTTGGTCGGGGTATGCTAACTGATGCTGATGGTCGCGCCCAGCTGTTCGGCCACGTATTGTACCTGTCTGTATTCTCTGGAAATCGTACGATGAAAATAGGTCCCAGCGTTTTTTAGCCGGAGCATCGTGCAATCCCCAACGGATATGGCCTCAATGTGTATACACTCGTTTTGGTTACTTTGAATGGCGGCATTGATGAGGTTCCAGAATATATAGGCGAACATGTTCTCGTCAGCGTGGACGCAGAGATCACGGGGAATTTCGTTGAGAACGATATTATTGCGTTTAATAGTCAGCGGCAATAAGCTCTAGTACCAGCTCGGACACCAGCTGGTGAAGGAATATTTTTGCGCGGGTCGTACTCATAAAAAATATTTACTGATGTAAAACAACTAAGAAATTCTGTTATTTTTTGTCGTGTTATTTCTACAGTTATTTTCGGCTATCACGGTGTATCGTATTGGTATTTAGTCTTTTGGAAAATATTAAAAAAATCAGTAATTTTAAGATCCCTTTTCCCCACGGTCAAAAATCGTTTTTGAATGGAAACAAACAGAGTACTTATAGCCGACGACCATACCATCGTCAGATCGGGCATCCGGCTGATCATTCAGGACCTTTTCCCTATGACGAGTGTCGATGAAGCCTCCAACGGCGATGAGGTTATCTCCTGCGTGAAAAAGAACGACTATGAGCTGATCGTCCTGGACATCAACATGCCCGATACCGATGCTATCACCCTGGTGGGCAATCTGTTTGCATACAGGGCGCAAAGCAAGATCCTTATCTATACCATGAACTCGGAAGACCTGTACGCGAAAAGGTATATCAAGATGGGCGTGCTCGGCTATCTCAATAAAGAAGCGAAGTCCGACGAAATAAGAAAGGCGATCACTTTGGTGCTGAACGGAGATATTTATGTCAGCAGGAAGGTAAAGAAAGAGCTCAACGAGGAGGGGCAGTCGAAAAAAGGAACGGACAATCCGTTCGATACGCTTTCGGACAGGGAGATCCAGACCGTCAAGTATCTGCTGCATGGCTACTCTCCGCTGGAAATAAGAAAGATACTGAACGTCCATTCCTCGACGGTCGGGACGTATAAGACAAGGATATTCGAAAAGCTGAAAGTGAAGACGCTTCGCGAACTGGGCGAGCTGGCCAAAATGTATCAGCTGGAGATCTTCAGGCTCTAAAGCGCACTACAACGGTGGTGCCTGCCGCAGGCGCCGAATGGATATTCACAACACCGTCTAATTTCCTGGTCAATTCCATAATAAACCGGTACCCAAAATTGGAGGCTGTTCCGCCGGCGGCTTTTTCATTGACAGATGTTATCTCCGCAATCTTTACGGGAGACATTCCCTGACCGGTATCCCGCACGATGATCTGAATATGTCCGTCTTCCCTGCTCGCACTGATGCCGACGCCTCCGGAGCCGGTGTATTTGACGGCATTGTCGACGAGGTTGCGGATGACGATGGCGGAGTATATTCCTGTCTGAGACCAGGCCGAGACCGGAAGGAATTTCCTGAATAAAGTAGAGTCCTTTTCTGAGCGCTATGTCCCTGTACAGAAGGGTGGTCTCATCTATGAAATCGGCCAGGTTCAGGTCTTCGTGTCTGAGCGAGAATCCGTTGCGCTGGCTGTCATACCAGATGAGAAAATCGGTGCTGAACTGGCAGATCCTGTCGCTGGAATCTTTTAACAGAAAAAAGAGATCGTTTAGTTCGTTAGCGCTGAATTTGTGATAGTTCCTCTGCAGATGGTCGATCAGCAGGGCCTGTGAGAACAAGGGAGAGCGCATGTCGTGCATGATCACGGAAAGCAGGCGTTCCTTTATGACCGTGCTTTTCTCCAGCTCGGCAGTGCGATCGTCGACTTTTTTGCAGCCGCAGATTCTGCTGTAGTAGCAGTCTGGTCCTTAGCCGGTACAGGAAGAACAGCAGGGTGCCTGCGGCGAGGGCCAGCAGGGCATAAAAAGCCAGGAATTGTACCAGTGGGGCCGCACTTCGAAGGCAATATTCATATGGGTAAAGCGATCCTTTGCGCTGCCGTTGTTCTTTCTGACGGCAAGTGCATATTTCCCGTGCGGCAGCCGGTGGATCGTGATTCGGCCATCCCTGTTGACGGGATACCATTTTCCTCCCGCGGAGTCGAGTGAATATTCCAGTTTCAGATTTTCTTCCAGTCCATAGAACGGCGTGGTAATGTCGACGGTGATCTGCTGAAAATCGGGCTTGATGGCAAAGGCTGTTTTGTGGTCGATCCTGGCCGAATCGACGTAGAGGTTGTCCACAAAAATTTCGCTGTCGGGCATCTCGGGGTCCACCCTGGCGGGATTGAAGGCTACGACGCCGGCGAGGGAAGGCAGGTAAAAATTGCCTTTGTCGTCCTTCTGTGACGCAGGGTTACACCCGCCGTTGAATTCGTTGGTGTTGAATCCGGATGTCCTGTCGATATAATAATAGTATGGGGCGTACTTTTTGTCGGCCGCGAATTCGTCGAGGTCCGTCATCCTGGTCCTGAACAGTCCATGGTTGGTATCGATCCAGAAAAAACCGTTATCGTCCTCCAGAAAGGTATGGGCGGCGGACAGGTAATTCCGGGAGTCCATCGGAAAGGCAATGAATTTTCCTTCCCTGTAGGTATAAAACCCGTTTCCGTAGGTAGCCACCCAGATGCTATTGTCTTTCGCCTTATAAATATTCCGGGCGTATACGTGGGGCAGGAGGGGTTGCGGGTTGAGACTATTGCTGGCTATATCAAAGGCGTATATGCCATCCCGGGAAGCGATCCATAGCAACCCCGGGGCAACTTCCGCGATCGATTCGATATTGTGCGTGACGAACAGCGGGTGACGCCTGATGACGTACTGCATCCTGCCGTCCTTTACCTTTAGCAGGGAAGTGAGCGTGCTGACCCATATCGTTCGGCTGTTGTCCTCAGTGATGCAGCCGATATACGAGTCTAGCAGAAGGCTGTCCACGGATAGTTCTTTCGAAAAATTGCTGTCATAGATGTGCAGGCGTTTCTCCCTGCAAAACCAGATGGATTTGTCCCTTGCCTTATAAAAGCAGTTGCCGTCGGGTCTGAGTTCTTCTTTAAACAGAATATCGTTCCGGTCGTTCCTATCCAGGATCCCGTTCTGTGTAAGGATCCTGTCATTGGGAAGCAGGAGGATGGCTTTGAAAGCGTTGTTGAGACGATCGGGGAGGTGAAGGTTATCGTCCGGAATGTTTTTTTGGTGACGATGATGAATCCGCTGGTAAGGGTTGCGATAAACAGCCGCCGGTTCTCCCTGTCGAACAAGAAAGAGGTCGCGATCAATTGGTCCAGCACTTTCAGGTGTTGAAAAATGGGTCGGGTGGCCAGCTCGCCATTGCGGAAATACAACTCATAAATTTCATTACCGGCGCGCACCAGCACCTGATCGTTGCCTGGACCGAGCATCGGTTTGAGCCAGGGTCTGGCCTTGCCGATCAGGGCCGGGACGGTCTTGTCTACCCGGCGGCCGGTCTCTTTTCCGTGTTCAAAGAACTGCCATTCCCCTTTTTCGGAGAAAATGCAGAGGATCCCATTCAGGGTAAAGAAATGTGTGGTCTCCGCGCCAGGAACGACCGGTAATTTATTTACGGCCGCGGTACTGTTGTTCAGGTAGTACCATGTGTTCCCGTTGTCCCGGACGGCAACTTCATTGTCGTTCATGATCACGAACGTCTCGGATGAACACAGACGGTTGAGAAACGGGGTGTCGACGCCATTCCGGGGCTTGACATAGTAGTTGAATAACGGAGTACAGTCAAAAATGCCGGCTGAATTGACGTGGAGGAATTTGCGGGCGATCCGCGAACGCTGTGTGTCGGTCACTACCGTATAGTCCGGCGCGACCTTGTAAATTTCCGCCGGGTCGAAAGAGGAGCGCAGCAGCACTTCGCGCTGTGAGCTTTCGGCGATGACCGAAAACCGGTTGGAGCGTATGGCCGGCGTATTTGAATTGTCGTAGATCCTGAGCTGGCGGCCGTCAAATCTTACCAGGCCATTCTGTGTGGTGATCCAAAGGAAATTATTTTTGTCGAGTAACAGGCCCGTTGCGCTGTTTTGGGGCAGCCCGCGCTCGCTGTTGTACTGGCGGATATCATAATTATCCCTGTCAGAGAGGGAGAGGTCTTCCTCGCTGTCCTGGGCGCGCGCCCACCCGATGCCTATTCCAAAAAATAGAATAGTAAGGATAATCTGAGCCCCATAAGCCAGGCGGAGTTTCGCTGTAGTAAATTTACTACAAATTCTCGCGGCTGGCTATATTTTCCTGGCGGGCCTGTTCGATGTCATATTCCAGCTCGGGATCGATATTCTGGGCCTCTACCTTCGACTGTTTCTCCATCAGTTCGGCGTGGTGCTCCTGGAGCCAGGCCAGCTGCTTTTTGCCGTAGGACCATTTGGTGAACAGGACGAAGAGGACGGGTACGATAAATATGGCCAGAGACGACGAGGCGATCATTCCGCCCAGTACCGTGAAGCCGATCGTCTTGCGCGCCACGGCCCCGGCGCCGGAGGCCAGCACGAGCGGCATTACGCCGAGGATAAACGCCGGGGAGGTCATGATAATGGGCCGCAGCCGGAGCCGCACGGCTTCCAGGGTGGACTGGAGGAGCGGCTCGCCGCGGTCGACGCGGATCTTGGCGAACTCGACGATGAGGATGGCGTTCTTGGCCGACAGTCCGATCAGCGTGATCAGTCCGATCTGCGCATAGACATTGTTGGTCAGCGGCGGTATCAGCGTCAGGGTAAGGATGGCGCCGAAGGCGCTGATGGGGACTGCCAGCAATACCGAGAAGGGGACGGACCAGCTCTCGTAGAGGGCTGCGAGGAACAGGAATACGAAGACGATGGAGAAGGAGAAGATATAGACGGTCATCGACCCTGCCCTGATCTCCTCGTAGCTGAGTCCGGAGAACTCGTAGGTATAGCCCTGCGGGAGGACTTTTGCGGCTGTAGCCCGGAGGGCGTCGATACTCTGGCCCGAGCTGTAGCCGGACGGGGTGTTGCCGTCCACTTCTGCCGACCGGAAGATATTGAAATGGGTGATCAGGGGGGCGGTCTCGATCGGCTTGTACTGTATGAGTGAGCTCAGCGGGAGCATGGTGCTGTCCTGGTTGCGGACATAGTATTTGTCCATATTGCCGATCATCGATCTGAAAACGGTATCCGCCTGTACCACAACGTGGAATGTCCGGTTATATAAAGTGAAATTGTTGACGAAAAGGCTGCCCATATAGGCCTGCATGGTGTTGAAGACGTCGGAAATGCTGACCCCGAGTTTTTGACATTTATCGCGGTCGACGGTCAGGAGGTAGCTGGGTGTATGGGCTCCGTAGTAGCTGAAGGCGGTATTGATGGCCGGGTTCTTTTTGCAGGCGGCCACGAATTTCTTTACGACGTTCTCGAACTGGTGGACGTCGTCGTTGGTGTTGCCCTGCTGGATCTGCATGCTGAATCCGCCGGCTACGCCGATGCCCCGGATGGGTGGAGGCGGGATGACGACGATATTGGCGTTCTTGATGGCGGCCCTGGCTATCCGTTCGCGGATGACGTTGAGCAGGCCGGGCAGTTTCTCGCCTGGCGTCTTTCTTTCCTCCCAGGGTTTGAGCATGACGAACATGGTGCCGTTGTTGGAGTTGGCGCCGCCGTTGAGGATATTAAAGCCCGACAGTGCGGCGAAGTGGTTGACGCCGGGTGTCTTTCCTACGATATCCATCAATTTGTTCATGAGTTCCACCGACTGTGTGACCGAAGAGGCCTCGGGCAGCTGATAGGTGATATACAGGCGGCCGTCGTCTTCGGCCGGAATAAAGCCGCTTGGTTTCTTTTTGAACATAATGACTGCTCCGACGCAGACGCATAGCAATAGTATGACTGCGTAGTGTGAGCCTTTGATCCAGCGGCGGACCGCGTTGGCGTAGCCGCCCGTGAATTTATCGAAGCCGCGGTTGAATCCGAGGAAGAAGCGGTCGAGGATATTCGATTTCTTCAGGTGCGATGGCCGCAGCAGGAGGGTACAGAGTGCCGGCGTCAGCGACAGCGCGATAAAGGCCGAGAGCACCACGGAGATGGCGATCGTGATCGCAAACTGCTGGTAGAGGCGCCCGACGATGCCGGGGATGAAGCCAACGGGGACGAAGACGGCGGCCGAGGATCAGCGCTATCGCCACAACGGGCGCGGAGATCTCCTTCATTGCGTGGTAGGTCGCCTCCTTCGGGGACATATGTTTCTCGTCGATGTAGTGTTGTACCGCCTCCACCACGATGATCGCATCGTCGACCACGATACCGATCGCCAGTACGAACCCGAACAGCGTCAGGGTATTGATCGTAAAGCCAAGGGGGATGAAGAAACAGAAGGTGCCGAGTATGCTGACCGGGATCGCCAATACGGGGATGATGGTCGACCGGAGGCTCTGCAGGAAGAGCAGCACGACCAGCGCCACCAGTGCCCAGCGCCTGCAAAAGGGTCATCAGCACCTCGTGTATGGACACGTTGATGATGGTGACGGATTCAAACGGCACTTTGTAGTCTACGTCCGGGGGGAAGAACTTCTTGAGTCTTTCCAGCTCGGCATAGACGTTCTCGGCCGTCTGCAGTGCGTTGCTGCCCGGAGCCTGGTAGATCATGAGAAACGAAGCCCGGTTGCCGTCGATAAAGGAGTTGCCGGAGAACGTGAACTTTCCGAGCTCGACCCTGCCGACGTCCTTCAGGTATACGAGCCGGCCGCCCCGTTGTCCGCTGTCGGGAAGCGTTTTGACCACCACCTTCTCATAGTCGGACGCTTTTTGCAATTGCCCGTTGGGGAGTACGCTCAGCTCATAGGACTGGTCGCCTTTCTGTGGGGGGCGCCTACGGAACCCGCGGCGACATAAACGTTCTGCGCCTGAAGGGACGCGATGACGTCCTTCGGCATCAGGCGGTAGGCCGCCATTTTATCGGGGTTCAGCCAGACGCGCATACTGAACTGGTCCGTACGCGCGGAGATATCGCCCACGCCGGGGACGCGGAGGAGGGCGTCCTGGACGAAGACGTTGGTGTAGTTGTCAAGGAAGGTGATGTTGTGCGTTCGTTTTGGCGCGTAGATGCCGACCATCATCAGCATGTCGGGGTTGCGGGCGCGGACGGTGAGCCCGAGCTTGGACACGACTGAAGGGAGGAGTGGTGTGGCGATGCCGACGCGGTTCTGTACGTTGAGTGCGGCGATATGGACGTTGGTCCCGATGCCGAAGGTCACGCGGACGTTCATGCTCCCCGTGTTGGTGCTGGTGCTCTGCATGTATTCCATGCCGGGTGAGCCGTTGACCTGCTCCTCGATGGGGATGGCCACGGTCTGCTCGACCGTTTCTGCGTCGGCGCCGGTGAAGCTGCCGGAGACGGAGACATTGGGCGGAGAGATGTCCGGGTACTGGTCGACGGCCAGATTGAAGATGCAGATCACGCCGGAAATGGCGAGAACGATGGATATGACGATAGCCGTTACCGGCCTTTTTATGAACGTATTGGCGATCATCCTTGAACGGGTTGTGCGGGACCGCCCATCGGATCCATACCGTGCAGGTCACGCGATTTTTGTATTTCGAATTCCAGTTCGGGATCGATATTCTGCTGTTCTACTTTTTTGGCTTTTTCCATCAGGCTTTCGTGGTGCGTCCGGAGGTATTCCAGCTTCTTCCGGCCGTAGCTGGCTTTGGTGATCAGTACGAAGAGTACGGGCACGATAAAGATAGCCAGCGTCGACGCGGCCAGCATACCCCCAGTACCGTAAAGCCGATGGTGCGTCGCGCGACGGCGCCTGCTCCCGATGCGAAGACCAGCGGCAGCACGCCGAGGATAAAGGCCAGAGAGGTCATGACGATGGGACGGAGACGGAGGCTGACGGCCTCGAGCGTGGACTTGATCAGTTCTTCGCCCCGGTCGACGCGCACCTTTGCGAATTCGACGATCAGGATGGCGTTCTTTGCAGCGAGACCGATCAGCGTGATCAGGCCGATCTGTGCATAGACGTTATTGGTGAGGCTGGGAACGAAGAAAAGCGTCAGGATCGCGCCGAAGGCGCCGATGGGTACGGCGAGGAGGACGGAGAAGGGCACCGACCAGGATTCGTACAGGGCTGCCAGAAACAGGAATACGAAGGTGATCGAGAACAGGAAGATGTATGCGGTTGTCGATCCGGCCCTGACCTCCTCGTAGCTGAGTCCGGAGAACTCGTAGGTGTAGCCGTCGGGCAGTACTTTCGCCGCCGTCTCCTGGATGACCTTCAGGACCTCCGTGCTGCTGTGGCCGGGAGCGGGAGCGCCGTCCACCTCTGCGGAGCGGAAGATATTGAAATGGGAGATAAGGGGGGCAGTTTCCGTCGGCCTGTAGCTGATCAGCGTGCCGAGCGGCAGCATCTGCCCCGCCTGGTTCCTCACATAATACTTGTCCATATCAGAGATCATGCTGCGGAAGGCGGTATCCGCCTGCACCACGACGTGGAAGGTGCGGTTGTACGTGGTGAAGTCGTTGATGTATAGACTTCCCATGAACGCCTGTATGGTGGTGAAGACGTCGGCGATGTTGACGCCGAGCTTTTCGCATTTATCGCGGTCTACGGTCAGGCTATATCCGGGTGTTTTCGCGGAGTAGAAGGTATACGCGTTGCCGATAGCCGGGTTTTTCTTCACCTCGGTGATGAATTTCTGTACCGTGTTCTCGAAGGCCTGGAGGTTGTCGTTGGTGCTGCGCTGTTCGATCTGGAAGCTGAAGCCGACGCCCGCGCCGATGCCGGGGATGGGGGAGGGCTGTATCACTTCGACGTTGGCGTTGCGGATGCCTGCGTCGGCGACGCGCTGCTGGATGATGTCGAGGATGCGGGGGACTTTTTCGTCGTTGCCGTTGCGTTCATCCCAGTGGTTTCAGCTGGCAATAGATGGTACCGCAGTTGGAGTTGGTGGCGTTGGTGATGACGTTGAGTCCCGAAAGGGCGGCATAGTGCGCGACGCCGGGCGTTTTCGATACCACGTCCATCAGGCGCTGCATGAGCGCTACAGATGCGGAGGTCGAGGAGGCCGGCGGCGAGCTGGTAGGTGACGTAGATATTCCCGTCGTCTTCCGAGGGGATAAAGCCGGAGGGTTTGTTCCGGAAGAGGAAGTAGGCACCGACGCAGACGCCAATCAGCAGGATCAGGATGAGGCGCGACGCTTTGATGCTTTTTTGCACACCTGTGGAATAGCGTTCGGTGACGCGCTGGAACCATTCGTTGAAGTTGATGAACCAGCGGTCGAGGCCTTTTGCCTGCTCTTTTGGCTTGGAGGGTTTGAGGAGGAGGCTGCAGAGTGCGGGTGTCAGGGACAGAGCTATAAACGCCGATATAATTACCGAAATGGCGATGGTGATGGCGAACTGCTGGTAGAGCCGGCCTACGATGCCGGGGATGAAGCCGACGGGGACGAATACCGCGGCCAGGATCAGGGCGATCGCCACTACGGGTGCGGAGATGTCCTTCATCGCGTAGTAGGTGGCTTCTTTCGGCGACATCTTTTCGTGGTCGATATAGTGCTGCACCGCTTCCACGACGATAATGGCGTCGTCCACGACGATACCGATGGCCAGGACGAAGCCGAACATCGTGAGCGTGTTGATCGTAAATCCGAGGGGGATGAAGAAACAGAAGGTGCCGAATATCGATACGGGGATGGCCAGCACGGGGATCAGGGTAGACCTTAGGTTCTGGAGGAAGAGGAAGACCACGATGGCTACCAGTGCCGAGCGTCATCAGAAGGGTATTGACCACGTCGGCCATGGAAGTCTTGACCACGGTCACCGATTCGAAGGGTACTTTGTATTCCACGTCGGCGGGGAAGAACTGCCGCAGTTGGGCGAGTTCTTTATAGATGCCTTCGGCCGTGCGCAGGGCGTTGCTGCCGGGCGCACTGGTAAATTTGGAGATAGGAGGCGCGCTGTCCGTCGACGAAGGAATTGCTGGAGAAGGTGAATTTCCCGAGTTCGACGCGGGCTATGTCCCTGAGGTAGACGAGTTCGCCAGTGGCGGGGAGGGTCTTGACGATGATGTTCTCGAATTCTTTGACCTTGCTCAGGCGGCCGTTGACGAGGATCCCGATCTCGAAGGTCTGAGCTTTGCTCTGCGGTGGTACGCCCGCCGAACCGGCCGCTACCTGGACGTTCTGGGCGTTGAGCGCGTTGATGACGTCCTGTGGTGTGAGGCTATAGGAGGCCATCTTCTGCGGGTTCATCCAGATGCGCATGCTGAAATCGTCGGTGAAGCGGGTGATGGTGCCGACGCCGGGTACGCGGAGCAGCGCGTCCTGGACGAAGATATTGGCGTAGTTGTCGAGGAAGGTGATATTGTGCGTGCCGCGGGGCGCGTAGATCGCGACCATCATCAGCATGCTGGGGTTGACGGCGCGTACAGTGATGCCGAGGCGGCTGGCGACTGCGGGCAGCAGGGGTGTGGCGATGCTGACGCGGTTCTGTACGTCGAGAGCGGCGACGTCGATATTTGTGCCAATATTGAACGTGACGTTCATCGTCATCAGGCCGTTGTTGGTGCTGTTGCTCTGCATGTATTCCATGCCGGGCGTACCGTTGACCTGTTGTTCGATGGGGGTGGCCACGGTCTGTTCGACAGTTTGTGCGTCGGCGCCGGTGAATTGTCCTGTGACCTGGACGATCGGCGGGGTGATATCCGGGTACTGGTCGATGGGCAGGACGAAGATACAGATCGTACCGGTGAGCACGAGTACGATGGAGATCACGATTGCGGTGACCGGCCGTTTGATGAAAGTATTTGCGATCATAAAGAAGTTATTTTAGCGTCCGCGTCCACCTGCTGCGGGTCCTTGTCTGTTGGCGGTAGTGATCGGAGAACCGTCGTGCAGGGTCTGGATGCCGTCTACGATGATGCGGTCGCCGTCGTTGAGGCCGGATTTGATGATCGTGTTGGGGCCGATGGTCTCGCCGGTTTCCACTCTTACCTGGATAGCGGCGAGGTGCGGGCCATTCGAGGTGTCAGGTTCGGCCTTAGCCGCGGAGTCCGGGCCGCCGCGGTGGATGATCGTGTCTTTGGCGATATAGACAAAATATTCGCCCATCTGCTCGACGATGGCGCGGGAGGGGATGACGATCTGTGGTGTCTGCTCCTGGTTGTGGACGCGGACCACGCAGCTCATGCCGGCGCGCAGTTCCTGTGTGTTATTGGGGAATACGAGGCGGATGCGGATGGTTCCCGTCTGGGGATCGACGGCGCGGTCGATCACCGACAGTTGGCCCGGCTGTGAGTAAACGGCGTGGCTGGGCAGGTCGATCGTGAACAATGAATCTATTTTATGCTGTGTCTTTGACTGCAGGTCTTTGAACTGGCTGAGCTGCGCTTCGTTGACGAGGAAGTCGACGGCCATGGGGTTGTCGGTCGAGATCGTGTTGAGCAGCGTGCTGCCGGAGTTGACGAGGTTGCCGAGCTTTACCTGGCTGAAGCCGATGGTACCGTCGAAGGGGGCGGTGATGAGGCTATAGGTAAGATTGGTAGCCGCGGTCTTGAGGGCCTGTTCGGCGGCGGCGACCTGGTTCTTTGCGTTCTGCAGCGCGATCACGGCGTGGTCGAGGGTTTGTTTGGCCACGGCGTTGTGCTGGATCAGGTATTGATAGCGGTCGGCGTCCTGCTGGGCCTGGACCTGGTTGCCTTCCGCGACCTTGACGTTGGCGGCGGCCTGGTCATAGGCGGCCTGGTAGAGGCGTTCGTCAATGGCGTATAATTTTTGTCCCTTATGGACGTGGGTGCCCTCCGTAAAATAGATAGCGGTGATATATCCCGTGACCTGTGCGTGCAGGTCTACCTGGCTAAGCGCCTGGGTGGTGGCGGGATACTTGTCGTAGTACAGCACGGACTTGCTGTTGACCGTGGACAGGTTGACGGGGGTGGGGGGATTGGGAGCCGGCGGCTTCTGCTGGCAGGAGAAAAGCGCGAGGCTGATGATGAAAACCAGGGACAAGACCAGTCTGCTCATAGTATTATTTTTGTGCACCGGTGATGTGTTTTATTCCAAAGTAACCCATCCCCGGTGCACGGCTAATGATGGGCCTTCGGCCGGCGGACCCGTGGTCCGCCCAATCAATTTTGTCTATTGACGGTGCCGTTGACGGTGATGACGCCCATCGATCTTTCCAGGTCGATCTTGCTGGCCAGCACCTGGAAGAGTGCGTTCTGGTAGCCGAGTTCGGCCGTGATGAGGTTCGATTCGGCGGTGATCACGTTGAGATACGGGACGGTACCCTGCTGATACTGCAGGGTGACGATATCGAATACTTTCCGGGCGAGGACCGAATTCTCGTGGGTGGAGCTAAGATTGTAGAGGTTGCTTTTGTAGGTGGCCAGTGCGTTGGTGTATTCAGCATATATTTCTGACTTCAGGCCGGCTTCCTGCCAGTCGAGCAGGTCGTACTGGAGCTCGGCCTTGCGGATGTTCTGTGTACGGGCAAAACCGGTGAAGATGGGCAGACTGAGTGAAAGGCCTACGTAAGAATAGGGATAGGAATGGGAGAAAAGGCTGCCGAAGGAATTGTTCTGAAACGTATAGTTGTAGTCGAAGAAGGCGCCGACCGTGGGCAGCCAGGCTTTCCGGTAGTAGCCGATCAGTTGGTGCTGGATGGATTTGGAGGACTGTAGTACCTGGAACTCGATGCGTTTTTCGTACTGAAGGTTCTGGGTCGTGTCGAAGGCGATATCGTTCTTCATCTGTGCGGTATCGTAGAGGACGTTGAACTGTTGCGCCGGGGGAAAGCCCATCACTTGCTTGAGCTGGGCGTATTGTGGGGTGACGCTTTCAGTTGCCTGTTTTAATTGCGCTTTGGAATTGTTGAGGCTGATGACGGCCTGGTCGTAGTCGGTCTCGTCGACGATTCCGCCGAAGTATTGGTGATAGGTGTCATTGACAGTCCTGGCGAGGCGGGAGGTATCTTCTTTGAGGACGCTGATCTGTTCGAGTGTGAGGAGGAGGCCATAGAAGCTCTTGCTGACGGCGGCGACGATATCGATCTTCGTGCTGTCCCTGATCTGTTCGGCCTGTTTGATATATAGGGGGCGTCCTTTGCGGCGTAGAGCAGGGCGGGGTTGAAGATGGTCTGGGTCACGGAGAAGACGGGGGTGAAGGTATTCACGACGCCGGTCTTTTGCTGGGTGACTGTGCCGGTGTTGGCGTTTTTTATGAAGTTGGTGGGGAGAGATAGGTAGTGGGTCAGGTTGCCCGAGATGCCTGCCTGGGGAGCCATCCGGCCGTATTGATCTTGTTGTTGGCGTGGGCGATGGCGACGCTGATCTGTGCCTGGTTGACCGTTGGTTGGTTCTTCAGGGCATAGGCGATGCACTGGTCGAGGGACAGCGCGGTATCCGGCCGGTTGGCTGGTTGGGTGGTTGGAGCGTTGGCCCTTTGGGCGGTGGCAGCAATCGATATACATATCAGGCCAAATGCGAGTACGGGATGTCTAAGACAGGCGACCACTGAGATGTTGTGCATATCGATTCGTAAGATTTACAATATGATGGTGTGTCGATCGATAGGTCAGGCGAGGTCAGGTCGGAGAGAGAACAGCAAAGATTGCCTTTTTGGTAATTCTATGAATTAAAATGCTATTAAATAAGAAGTTGGAGTTATTTTGAACCCTGGGGTTCAGGGGTTCGGCGTTGCGGGTGGTTTCGCGGTTCACGCTGTCACTGCAGGTCCCGGGAGGTGCGGTAGGAGGTGCCTTTGAAAAGGGCGATCAGCTGGCCTTCTGCGTTGGTGGTACGGACCTCGTAGATGCCGGTGCGGTTGCCGAGGTGGGTCTCTTTGGCCTCGACGGTGAGGACTTCTCCGGTGCGGGCGGGGCGTGCGTAGTGGATATTGGCGTCGAGGGCGACGGTGAGGGGGCCGTGGCTGTTGCAGGCAAAGGCGAAGGCGGAGTCTGCGGCCGAGAATAGGATACCGCCGTGGACGATTCCAAAGCCATTGAGCATGTCTTCGGTGGTGGTGAAGTGGAGCCGGCAATAGCCGCTGCCGCATTCGTCGATGACCAGTCCCATCCATTTAGAGAACCTGTCCTTGTCCATCATTGTGTGGATGGCCTTTATGGCATCGGCGGTCGTATTGGGGTCTGGGGTTGGCCCTTTAGGCTGCTCCATAATAGACTTTATCTTTCCGGCTGGAGAGCAGGGAGAGAACCTCGTCTCTGGTGCCGGTAAAGGGACCGGAGCCTTCGATCTTGAGGGTAGCCATGGCTGCCGCAAATTCGCCCGAGTCCTGGATGCCTGCTCCTTTTACGCGCTGGTAGAGGTAGCCGGCCATATAGGTATCGCCGCAGCCGGTGGCGTCGACCACGGAGGTGGTCGGGACATAGGCGGGTATAGTATAGAAGGTATGGTCGGTATAGATAACGGAGCCCATGCTGCCAAGGGTGATGACCAGCTCGCTTTACGCCCCAGTCGGCCAGGACGAAGGCGCCTTCCCGGACGTCGGTCTGGCCGGTCAGAACTTCCATTTCATGTTCATTAACCTTTATAACGTTCACGTACTGAAGGGCTTCTTTCTTAGCGGGCCAGTCGATGGCCAGCACGTTTTGGTGCTGCACTTTCCTTAGGTAGCCCTGGGCATCGAGGGAGACTTTGCCGTGGCGGGAGAGGGTGCGGATGACGTCGACGGGGATATCGCCGGCCAGCAGGGGGCCGAGGTGGTAGTAGCGGGCGTCGACGGGGTTGAGCTGGTCGACTGTAAAGGGATCCGCGACCTGCAATACTCTTTGTGTCCGGTGGTCCTGGTCCTCGGGGTAGATGTTCTCGAAATAGACGGTGTGGCGGCTGGGATAGACCTTGACGTCGATGCCTTTTTCGCGGAGTTCTTCGACGGAGTGCAGCTCGCTGTTGGCGAGCGCCGTCACCAGTGTGTAGCGTACGTCCATACGCGAGAGTGCATTCGAGAAGTAGAAGGCCGTGCCTCCGGCCATATGTACGGTAGATCTGGGTGTTACAACTTTATCCAGTGTGATATGTCCTACGCAGCAGATTTCGTATTTGTGCATGTCCGATTTACAATTTATTAACATCCTTTGTTCGTGAACATTCTGTAAAATTACGGCTTTTTTTCCAAAAACGGGAGAGGCGGGGCCTGTATTGTGCGGGGGGTGACGGCCGCTAAAAAATGCCTTGGCGCAGCGGAAAATAAGTCGAAAAACTTTTTCCGCGGCTTGCAGGGGTCGATTTTTCTTCTTTACTTTGTAATTCAAAGTACTTTTAAATAATGAGGTGGCGATTTTCTTTGTCTTATTTTTTGATCATGGTGCTGCTGTTTGGGGTGGAAGTTTTTATCGGCGCGAGGATGCATGACGCTATTATCCGACCCTATGGGGGAGACTACCTTTGTGTGATCTGGTTGTACTGTCTGGTGAGAAGTTTTGTGGACTGGCCGGCGTGGAAGGTGGCGCTGGGTGTGCTGGTGTTTGCCTATATGATCGAGACGCTGCAGTATTTCGGGTTTGCGGACAGGCTTGGTTACACGAGGCCATCGCTGATGAGGACGCTGCTGGGCAGCTACTTCACCTGGACCGATATTTTCTGTTACACGCTGGGAATATTCACCGTAATCTGCTGGGAGGGATTTTTATGTCAACGTTTGTACACAAGGACTCGATAGTTCGCCGGATATGGGGCAGTGCGGACACCATCCTCTTTATTTTTGCAGGGGCATCGGCGGAATTCGCCCTGAATAAAGCGGTGGACTGGCTTTATTTCACCGGCAAGCTGCCTGCCGACCCTCTGGGCCGACTGTTCTCGACGGTCGCCTACGCGCAGAAGATCGTTTTTGCAGAAGAGGACAGGGCGCTGCACGCCATCGACAGCATCACGGCAGTCCACGCGGCGGTGGAGGCCAACCGCGGCGGAAAAATACCGGACGAAGCCTATCTCGACGTGCTCTTTCAGCTGATCGACTATTCGATACGGGCCCACGAACTATTGCACCGGCGTCTGACCATTGAGGAAAGGGCCGAGGTATTCCGCGTCTTTCACCGTGTCGGCGCGCGGATGCGGCTGAAGAACCTGCCCGGCAGCTATCCCGCCTGGGAAAAGATGCGCGGCGCCTACCTCGAACAAAACCTGACCTGCAGCGCGTTTACCAAAGACCTCTACCACCGCTACAGGCTAAGCCTGGGCGGATTCCGCTATCAGCTGCTGCTGCAGGCGCAGGTTATGCTTGCGCCGCGCCCTGTGAGGAGACTGCTCGGGCTTTCTCCCGTCCGCTGGTTATGGCCGGTAGTCCAGTTATACAAAGCAGTCCGGTTCCTGAGGCTGGACAGGCTGTGTAAGCTGATCATCCTTCCCAAAAATACAGCGGGCAGGTGTTTCGGCTCGATGTACAGTAGATTACATATCCACTTCCAGCTCATGGCCGGTAATGGCAAAGAAGAAGTTTTGCAGCTGGTGCAGGGATTTGATGCCGACGCGGGTGGGTGTCGAATGCCGCAGGCGGAGTCCTTCGGAAGTAAATTCGAAGTCCGTATGTGTATTCCCGTAACTGATGATCCATTCGTCGCGGACAAAATTCCGGAAGCCGCATTTCTCGAGGATCTTTGGCGTCAGCGCGATGGGGGTAACGTCCTGAAAATCGATCTCCTTGACGAGTTCGACGACTTCGGTAACATAACTGTCTTCGTAGAAACGGCCTGAATTGGCGGCCACTTTGCGGCTGATATTGATCTGCGTATCGTAGATGAGGGCGTTGGAGAGGAGCTGTTGGACTGTGATCACTTCACCTTTGCGGTTGAACACCTTGTTGCCCATGCGGAGTTCTTTTGCGTGTAACATAGAGTCTATTTAAGATTAAGAAATACAATGAATTGTCTCATGGTATTTCAAGGGTATAGACTCTTTACGGATCAACTTCGGGGGACAAGATACTAGCTGATGATGAAATATGCAAGCCCATGTGGATAACTTCGGCTATCTTTAGTATAACCTTATTACTCACTTAAAAAAAATTGCTTGTATGCATTCACGTCGTGATTTCCTTCAGAAATTGACCGGCTCGGCGGTGGCCCTTTCTTTTTGCCACATCATCTTTCAGCGGAGACCGATACGCGCCCTTATGACGGGCCTATGCTGCGTGTCGCCATCATGGGACTCGGGAGTTATGGAACGCGGGTGGCGGAAGCAATGCAGACCTGTAAGAAGGCCAAACTCGTCGGCGTTATCAGCGGAACTCCGTCGAAGGTAAAAGCCTGGCAGGCCAAATACAATATACCCGAAAAGAACTGCTACAACTATGAGACCTATGACCAGATAAAGAACAATCCCGATATCGACGCGGTCTATATCATTACTCCCAATGCGCTGCATAAGGAAGCCGCCATCCGCGTGGCAAAAGCGGGGAAGCACGTCATCAGTGAAAAGCCCATGTCCGTCACGGCCAGGGACGGGCAGGAGATGGTCGACGCGTGCAAGGCGGCGAAGGTGCGGCTGCTTGTGGGCTACCGCATGCATTTCGAACCGCATACGCTAGAGATCATCCGTTTGCGAAAAGCCGGAGAGTTGGGTAAGATCCTTTTTTCCAGGGGCTGTCGGGCTTCACCATCGGCGACCCGACGCAAGTGGAGGCTGAACAGGCAACTGGCCGGAGGAGGATCGATGATGGATATCGGTATCTATTCCATCAACGGTTCCCGCTACATGATCGGAGAGGATCCCATTTGGGTAACCGCTCAGGAGACCAAGACCAATCACGAAAAATTCAAGGACGGTGTTGACGAGACCATCCAGTTCCAGATGGGCTATCCCGGCGGAGCGGTGGCGTCCTGTCTGTCGACCTATAGCATGAATAACCTGGACAGATTTTTTCTCAACGGGACTTCGGGCTTTGCCGAGTTATTGCCCGCGACCGGCTATGGGCCTATCAGGGGACGAACCAATAGGGGAGAACTGGACCAGCCAATCACCACGCATCAGACGGTTCAGATGGACGAGATGTCCGGTATCATTCTGGAGGGCAAACAGCCCGTTGTGCCGGTAGACGGAGAGGAAGCCGTCAAGGACCTGAAGATCATCGACGGGATCTACGAATCCATCCGCACCGGTAAAAGAGTTGACCTGCATCTATAACAGAAGACCGGGCCCTTAACAGCAGGAGGGCTTCTAAAGAACATTGCGTCTCCTGACGATAAAGACAAAGCCCCGCCAGGGGGCTTTGTTTATGGGGAGCAATCGCAATCATCGGCTAGGCCTCTACCTGAAACGCGATTGGTAGCTCAAGCCTTGTTTTCACATTTTTACCTCTGACTTTTCCGGGTTTCCATGTGGGCATATTGCTCACTACTCTCAGTGCCTGTTCGTCCAGGCCATTGCCCAGTGGGGAGCCAATGACGTGGGCTTCCTGCACCTTTCCCCGTTCGTCTACGACAAAAGAGACTTTTATCGTTCCCGATGTATTGTTGTCGATGGCCTGCTGCGGATATTCTATGTTGTTATTGACATAGTCATCGAGTGCAGCCTGGCCGCCGGGAAATTCGGGCATCGCTTCGGCACGGGTGTACACACCTTCCCTGTCCTTTTCAATCTTCACGGTATTGTTCTTATCAGGCATTTTAATAGACCACTTTCCTTTTCTTTTAGCAACGGTGTTGGATTTGGACGATAAGGCTTTGGTTGTTGCGGTATCGGAACCGGTGATCGCCGTGGAGACGGAGGTATCTGTGGACATAGTCCCGCTGGAGGCGGTGTCGTCGTCCGACTTGTAGTCGTTGCTGTGACAGGCCGCCAGGCTGAAGAGGACAAAACTTCCAATGACGAGCGAACGGGTAAGTCTAGCTTTTTTTAGATTCATAACATCGATTTGGTGAACGAATGCTAATACCATCAGCGTATCTTAGCCTCTGTAGTCGTTTCAAATCGGATGCCATGATGCCAACGCGCCTGTTGCCACCTCTTGTCTGGGGAAATATGTAGACAATCTGCTACAGCCTAAGGGAGCTGGTCCTTAGCGATCACCGTCCAGTCTTCGCCGCCGTGTCCTTCGGCGATATAGCGGTCCATTTCCGCTGCGATCGCGGGAATGACCGCCAGTTTGACTCCAGCCTTGTCGGCCGCTTCCATAAAGAGTCCGGTGTCCTTACGGGCCATATTCAATTCCCATGACGGTTGGCTATAGTCGCCGGTGGTCATTCGTTTCAGGCGTCCGGGAAGCATTGCGCCGGGATTCCAGTTGTCGAACAGGGAGGAGATGTCGCTGACGGGAATGTTCATGGACTTCGCAAGGCCTAGGGTATCCGCGAGTCCGGCGGTAAAAGTGACCAGAAAATTATTGCCGATCAGTTTCATTGCCGCGGCCTTGCCTGTCGCTTCGCCGAAGTTGAGCAGTTTGCCCGTCATTTTGGAGAGGGCCGCTTCGTTGCTGGCGATAACGGACTGGTCGCCGGATACCAGCATAAAGCCGGTGCTTTCGAGGGCATTGACGGGGCCCATGAAGACGGGAGCGTGGAGGTAGGTATATCCCTTCGCCTTCCAGTCCGCGGTCCTTTTGACGGCGCCCGACGCGGAGGTGGTGGTATGGTCGATAATGGTCGCGCCTGGTTGCAGGCCGGCGATGGCAGCCGCGAGGACTTCGTCGACGCTTAGGTCATCCTTTAGCGTGAGATGTATGGTATCCGCCCCCTTTACTGCATCTGCAATGCTGGCAAAGGCTTTCGCTCCGTACTTCTCCAGCGCTGTCGCTTTTGCCGCAGTCCGGTTCCATACCTGTACCTTTTCTCCCTTGCCGATGAGTGCCCGGACAAAATTTGAGCCCAGTAAGCCCATTCCTAAAAATGCTATCATGAAATTTTTTGATAAATTTAAGCATTACTATGGAACAGATAAGCCCTTCTCCCATCGACACAAGACAACTATTCAGACCGCTGAACGAAAAATTGCTCGAATTGCTGCGTTCCCTGACGCCGGAAGACTGGACGCGCCCGACGGTCGCGAAGCTCTGGAATGTAAAGGACGTAGCCGCGCACCTGCTGGATACCCAGATCAGGACCATGTCCTCACAGGGTGAGAAATTTACTGGTGAGACTCCTCCGACCTCGTCGGCCTACGCCGTTCTGGTGACCTGGCTCAACGGTCTCAACTCCGACTGGGTAAAGGCTTTCCGGCGGGTGAGCCCCTCTGTTCTGGTCTGGCTGCACGAGATGACCAGCGAACCTGTGACCGTCTATTACGAGTCGCAGGATCTCTATAAGGAAGCTGTTTTTGCGGTATCGTGGATGGGTGAGGAGAAAAGCGTCAACTGGATGCATGTCGCCCGTGAGTATACGGAGAAATGGCACCACCAGCAGCAGATACGGGACGCCACCGGCCGGCAGGGGATCATGACGCGCGAGTTCTTCTTCCCGATGATCGATACCTTTCTTCGGGCCCTTCCCTATGCCATGCGAGGCGCCGATGCGCCCGCCGGCAGTGTCATCCGCGTCAGTATCCAAACGGATGCCGGGGGCGACTGGTACCTGGGGAAAGGCGATAACGGATGGGCCTTTTGTGCAAAGACTGTCAATGATCAGTATGCGGCAACGGTAAGTCTGTCTCCGGAAATAGCCTGGAAACTATTTTCGAAGAGCATCCGCCCGCAGCAGATAGCGGCCTTCATCAAAGCTGGAGGGAGACCCGGCGCTGGCCTCGGCGGTGCTGCATATGGTTTCCGTGATGGCCTAGCGCTGCGCGTGGACGGCCCGGAGGTATAGGCGCATCGATTGTCCTGCGGTCTGGCACCATTTATCATAGGTATCGATGGCGATCTGGCGTTGTTCTTCCGTCACGTATCCGTCGGAGACCAGTTGTGTTCCTCTCATCTCGGCGACCTTTGACCAGATGCCCGCGTGCGTCTGCCAGCCGTCTTCACCTTTTTCGCGATACTCGGACTCGTCCTGGTTCAGCGTGATCCGCAATCCCTGCGATTCGAGCATTTCCGGGAGGCGGTCGATGACGTCGTTATACATACCGGAATCGGCACGCCAGCGGAGGAACTGGTCGTAGAAGGAACGCATTTCCGGCGGGGGAGCGGGCTGCCAGCTGATGGCCTCGTGGTTGTAGTCGAGTACGCAGAGCACGCCTTCGGGCGCGAGCAGGCTGATCATTTTCTGAACGACTTTTATGGGGTCTGCGATCCATTGCAGCGTCCGCGCCGTGGTAATGACGTCGAAGCGGAGGTGCGTGTCGTATTCGAGGATATCGACCGCTTCAAAACTAAGGTTGCCGATGCCTGCGAATTTTTGCCGGGCCTGTGTTATAAGTTCGGCGCCTCTGTCGATGCCGAGGACGAGGCCATCCGACCCGACCTGTTCGGCGATCCCGGCCGTGATGGCGCCCGATCCGCAGCCGACGTCGAGTACATGTTGGCCCGGGCGAAGGACGGTCAACAGGTTGGCGTTGGAAGCCCGGAGGGACCGCTGGTCGATCACTGAGTTGGTGCCTTTTGGCATCTCGGCGCGTTGATAAGCATTCGTTTTCATGGGGCTAATCTACAGAAAGAGATTTGCAAATTTTTTGCATCCATGCGCGTTTTGTACGAATAAATGCTATATTTAGTGCAAATAAGTTGCAAACCATGGAGAAGCAAAGAAGAAACATCCTTAAAAGGATCCTACTTTCTGTAACCGGCGCCGCCGGGATGGGCCTGATCGCCAAAGCCGAGACCGCCGCCGCCGCGCCCGAAAAGGCCGCTTCACGTGAGAAGGCTCCCGAAAAAGAGGTCTTCAACGTCGTTGAGAACCAGCAGGTGCCGTTGTTCTCTTCCGTGACCAAATACAACGGGATGGTGTTCCTCGCCGGCATAGGCGCGCATGTGGAGCCGTTCGAGATCAAGGCGCATACGGAGATCGTGCTGAAGGAAATGGAGAAACAGCTGACCGCTGCCGGATCGTCGATGGAGAAGGTATTGAAGGTCGGCGTGTTCCTGAACGATATCGCGGACTATAAGGGGATGAACGAGGTCTATCAGGGGCGTTTTCGGCAGCAAGCCGCCGGTTCGTACGACGGTCGCCGTCGCGAAAGGTGGGGTGCCGGGCAATTCCCTGGTGGAAATGGATTGTATCGCCTACGTATAGCCGATATAGGGCCCATTCAACTTTAACACCCAAAACTTACTGTTTATGCAAAGAAGAGAACTCTTCAGGCATCTCTCTTTTCTCACGCTGACCGGCGGAGCCGTCAGCCTGACCCTGCCATCTTCGGCGAAAAGTCTTGTCGCCGCGTCGCCGCTAAAGCGAGACCTTTTTAAAGAGCTGGGTATTCGCACCTTTATCAACGCGGCCGGAACGTATACCGCCATGACGGGATCGCTGATGCACGACTATGTCGTGGAGACCATCGAGGACGCTTCCCTTCAGTTCTGTATGCTCGACGAGGTGCAGGACAAGGTAGGGGAGAAGATCGCGGCGCTGGTCCATTCCGAGGCAGCTGTCGTCACGTCCGGCGCTTTCTCCGCCATGACGCTGGGCCTGGCGGGGATCCTTACGGGTATGGATCAGAAGAAGGTCGAGCAGCTGCCGCACCTCGAAGGCACGGATATGAAGTCCGAGGTCATTATCCAGAAGGCACACGAGATCGTATACAATCATGCGCTGAAAAATACGGGATGCAGGCTGATCTATATCGAGACGCGCGAACAGCTGGAGGCGGCGATCAGCGAGAAGACGGCGCTGCTGCATTTTCTGAATATCGAAGCCGACAAGGGGCAGATCAAGCACGAAGAGTGGGTGGCGATCGGGCGCAAGCATGGCATCCCCACGTCCATCGATATCGCGGCTGACGTCCCGCCGGTATCCAATCTTTGGAAATTCAACGATATGGGTTTTAGCTTTGTCGCCATATCGGGGGGCAAGGCGATCCGGGGGCCGCAGAGTGCGGGTCTGCTGATGGGCAGGAAAGAGATCGTCGCCGCGGCCAGGCTGAGTATGCCGCCGCGCGGGTTCAATATCGGCAGGGGCTTCAAGGTCAACAAGGAAGAGGTGCTGGGTATGTACGTGGCGCTGGACAGCTATATCCACCAGGACCACGACAAGGAGTGGAAGGAATGGGAGGCGGCTACCGCGGTGATCCACCAGGCCGTGAAGCCGGTAAAAGGGGTGACCACAGAAATAAAAGTGCCCGCTTTGGGAAATATCACGCCTACCTTACATATCAGCTGGGATCCGCAGACGGTAAAGCTGACCGGCAAGGACCTGCAGGAGCGGATGCGCAACGGCGAGCCGTCGATCGAGGTGGGAGACGTACAACAATATCAGATCGCGATCACCGTCTGGATGCTGAAGCCGGGGCAGGAGAAGATAGTGGCCACCCGGCTGCGGGAGGAACTGTCGCGCGCTGCGGGCTGATCGTATAACTAATTTTTTGCTATGTATTATAAAACGGGAGTCCTGATCCTGCTGTTGGCCTGCGGCTTTTTGTTGTGGAGGCGCAGCAGCCCTATTCCATTCTGATCCGGAACGGGTGCGTCCTCGACGCGCGCAGCCGGCTGCACGATACCCTGGATATACGCCGTTGCGGACGGTCGCATCGTTAAGATGGGCAAGCATATCGACCCGGCCCAGGCCGTTCAGGTGGTGGATGCCAGGGGGCTTTATGTGGTGCCGGGGCTGATCGATCTGCACACACATGTTTTTTATGGTATCGATCCGTCGCGTGCCTACTGCGGCGGAACGGAGGGGGTTGTTCCGGACGGGCTGTCATTTCGCAGTGGCATTACGACGATGGTGGATGCCGGTTCATCGGGCTGGCGGGATTTTCCCACGTTCAAAAAGCAGGTGATCGACAATTCCCGCACCCGGGTGCTGGCCTTTGTCAATATCGTCGGCTGGGGCATGCGGGGCAGCGCCTACGAACAGGATACAAAGGACATGGATGGCAAACTGACGGCGCAGGTAGCCCGCCAGTATAAGGACTATATCGTTGGCGTGAAGGTGGCGCACTATGTCGGGCCGGAATGGACGCCGGTGGATGAGGCCGTGAAGGCGGGGCAGCTGGCGGGGATCCCCGTGATGGTGGACTTTGGCAGCAGTACGCCGCCGTTGTCGATCAACGAGCTGTTCTTTAAGCACCTGAGGCCGGGGGATATTTTCACCCACTGTTTTGGGCAATTGAAGAGCCGGGAGGCGATCGTCGATGTGGGCACGAAGGTGCTGAAGCCTTTGTACGCGAGGCGCAGCAGCGGGGGACGGTATTCGACGTGGGGTATGGCGAGATCAGTTGCTCATTCAGCCAGGCCATTCCGGCGCTGAAGAGTGGTTTTTATCCCAACTCCATCAGCACGGATATTCATGTCCGTAATATCAACGGCGCGATGAAGGACCTGCTGAATACGCTCTCCAAGTTCATGGCCCTGGGGATGCCGCTGGACTCCGTGATCGCCGCCGCGACACTGGAATCCGGCGCGCGAGATCCGGCACGAAGACCTGGGCCATCTTTTCGGTGGGCGGGCCGGCGGATATCGCGATACTGGGCGTGGAGCAGGGCCGCTTCGGATACTTCGACTATACGGGTTACCGGATCGAAGGGCGTGCTAAATTAGAATGTGAGATGACTATCCGCGACGGGAAGATCGTCTATGATCTCAACGGGATCGCCAGCCCGGTAGTGTTGCCGCGGAATATCTGGTGGGATTGACTTATCTTCCCTGCATGAAGATATCCGCCAGTGTAAAAAGCTCCTTTAACCAGCACGAAACAGTCGTGGCAACCAATGGGGCCGCGAAAGAGATGGCCATTGCCGTTAAGCCCACGGGATTCGGCAGCTCGATCAATGGGGGTGAACTGTTGCTGTTGTCGCTCGCTACCTGTTTTTGCAATGACATTTACAGGGAGGCGGCGAAAAGGAATATTACTATTAGTAGTGTTTCGGTTGAATTTACCGGAGAGTTCGGCGGGGAAGGCGAGCCGGGTTTTAATTTCAACTACAAGGCGGATGTTGTGGCGGACGCTCCGGCTGAGGCTGTGGCTGAATTGATCGCGCATACCGACCGCGTCGCCGAGATACACAATACGTTGAGAAAGGGGTTGAATATTACATTGCAGGGCTAAAGAGTTTTTTCGAAGCAGACGCTGTTGCCGACGCCGATATACTTCCCGTAGTTGGGTGTGGGCGAGTAGCCGCGATTTTTGTAGAGGGCGATGGCCTCCGGCTGGCGCTTGCCGGTCTCAAGCACGGTCTTTTGATAGCCTAGTTCTTTTGCCCATTCTTCGAGGGGCGGCGAGGATAGTTGAGGCGATGCCCAATCCACGTCTGTCCGGCCGGACATACATTCTTTTCACTTCCGTTGCTTCGTTTGTAAAGGCTCTGATGGCGCCGCATCCGACGAGGGCGCCCTCTTCATAAGCAACAATAACCTCGCGCATGTGGTCGGTCTTGTTGAGCTGGGCGTAAAAGCGTGTTCGGCGCCGTCGAGCATGGCCAGATAGTGATCCAGCTGGCTGACCAGTTGCCTGAAGTCGGGGTTGTCGGAATCGGTTCGTATCGTGGTGATCATGTCCTATCAGTATTTTGTATACAACGAATATAGGATCTTCTTGTCCGCGTCTCCCCAGCAGCGGAGCGTATCCTGTTCGAAATGCCGTTTGAAAGCGAGGGCGGCCGCGCTGCTGTCTCTCACGTCATAGCCGATGAGGCGCAGGGCCGTCAGGCTGCTGAAATTATCGGGAGGGACGACGCCTGTAGGTGTCGTTATACCAGTTGCCGAAGCCGCGGTCGGAGAGCTGTTTCCACGGGAAGCGGAAATTGGGGTCGTTCTTGCGGGTGGGGGCGATATCGCCGTGTCCGATAAAATTGGCCGGGGGATATTGTAGCTGGTCTTTAGCCTCGTGAGCAGGTGCAGCAGGCTGGTGATCTGGGCGTCAGGGAATGAATCGATGCCGTTATTGTCCAGCTCGATCCCGATGGATATCGAATTGACGTCCGTGATATTTCCCCATTTGCTGACCCCGGCCTGCCAGGCGCGGAGGTAGTCGTTGAGCATATGGTGCACTGTGCCGTCTCCTGCAGATCACGTAGTGGGCGCTGACCTGGGTGCTCGCTGTGGTAAAGGTCCTGAGGGTTTGCGGGCAGCTGTTCTGCGCGGTATGGTGGATGATGACAAAATTGGGCTTGCGCAGATTGAAATTTGTCGTGCCGACCCAGTATGGCGCGGCGGGGACAGAGTCGGCCCCGGTGGGCAGCGGGTTCTCGCGGATGGTGGTGGCGAGGTCCTTTGCCATACCCTTGTAGACTTTGTTGGTAGCTTTATACGGGTTGACGGTACAGGCGGATACGATCGCGACAACGATGGTGAATAAGATCGGAAACTTCATCACCAAATATAGAACTCATACCCTAGAATATCCTATTGAGAACTCGGACAGTCTGCTGGATGGAGCTGGTGAGTTCTTCGACGTTCTCCCTTTGGACCGGTGTGCCGGTGACGGGGGTAGCCGTGTGGTGCGGGGGCCGGTTACACCTGAGACGGTGGTCGGGCTGAGAAGGTCCGCGTGATCTTCGAGATCAGCCGGGCGTCGGAGTATTCCGGCATCGAGCTTATTTTTTCCAGTCCGGGTCGGTGCCGAACGCTTTCCAGTGGGTGTCGTGGCCGGCCATATCGTCGAAGCAGAGCATATAGATGAGGTTGGGGCGGCGTTCTCCGATGATGGTCTCCCCGAAGAATACGGGTCTTGCGCCTACTTTTTGAAGATATCGATCTCGCCGGCGTCGTTGAACATCCCGATCTTCTTTTGTCCCGCGGATTCGGTAGGGCTCTCGTAGCAGCGAAGTTCGAAGATCCGGTCTTTCTTCTCCGGGACTTCCATCTGCGGCATATGGGCGAAGGCTTTGAGCAGCGAGCTTTCGATGCGTTGATAGGCCGGACTGGTGGCGGCGGCGGCGAGATAGGCTTCTCCTGTTCTCAGGTAGGTCGGGTCGTGCGCAAGCCGGTTGCCGATGGCGGTAAAGGCTTCGATGCTGTCAAACGGGATCAGCACAAATAGCCTGGCGACGGCTTGTGGCTGCGTTTCGACGAAGACGCCTACCTGGTGGATGCCGGCGCGGTTGAGGGCGGGCAGGTAGGCCTGTTCCAGATAGGTACTGGTCAGCTGCCGCTGGTCGTCATTGGCAAACTGGTAGGTTCTGAGCTCGTACCGCTGCTGGGTCTTTTTTGCATTTTCCATAAGCGGGTCGATCGAGCGTTTGCGGGCCCACGATCGCGGCGCCCCAGGTCGATTTTACAAAATTTCGGCGGTCCATACCCTAAAGATAAGAAATGCCGCCTACCTTTATTACATGCTTCAGAACAGGGTCGATCCGGAGGGCCATCTTATCCGAACCAGCGCGCGCGGTGCGTGGATGGGCAACAGGGGATACTCCACGACGAAAACCAGCATATCCTTCGCGCCTTTAAGCTGAAGGCGTGGATCACCTGTGTGCTGGAATTCAGGGGCCGGCAGCGTTCCGTGATGGCTCCCAACCGGTATACCGAGCTTTTCTTTCTCGACGAGGCGACGGCTTTTTCGGCTGGGCACCGGCCGTGTTTTGAATGTCGAAGGCAGGACTTTTTGCGATTTAAGTCATACTGGCTGAAGGGTAATGCGGAATATGGTTTTGACGAGCGTACGCCTATCGCGGAGATCGATACTATTCTGCATCGGGAACGGATCGGGAAGAAGGGGTGAAGGTTACGCATGCGGAAGACATCCGTGATCTTCCGGACGGTAGTTTTATCCGCTGGCAGGGCAGGCCGGCCGTAGTCGTGGGGAGAAGATGTTTTTCTGGTCGCCTTCGGGGTATGAGTTTGCCGCGGCGCGTCCTGCGTCGGGGTCTACGGAGGTGCTGACGCCCGCCTCGATCGTACAAAACTTTCCGCGCCGGTTATGCGCCGCAGCTGGCGGTCTAACTCTCCTGCGACATACTATCTTTCCCGGCGCTGCCGTTGTACTTTCGGATATCGATATCCGATAATCCTATACCCTAATCTCCGAAAACGATGAAAAAATTGTCTCTCCTCGTTGCTGTTTCCACATTTTCTTTAGTTGTTTTTGCCCACACCGCGTCGCCGGCGAGCCATGCGCCCCGGACCTATCTCATGATGAAAAAAGGTAAATTGGTGGAGGTTAACCACGGCCGGAAAAAGCTGGTGAAAAAGGACGTCACGCTGGCTAATCTGACTACCATTCATCCGAATGGGGCGATCGACGCCTCCAGCGGACAGAGTTTGCAGCTAAAAGCAGACGAGTATATGACGATGGACGGGCGGATCCGCAAGCTAAAGGACATGGCTAAATAGTCTTAGCTTTAGTAAAAAACGATATTCTCCAGGACAAGAATGCTGTTATCTATGGCGCCGGCGGATCGCCGGGCGGTGCGGTAGCCAGGGCGCTGGCCGCGGCCGGCGCCAAACTTTATTTGACCGGTCACCGGCTTCGTGATCAATTGCTTTTTTGCCGGGTGAGCGCCTTCCGATAGATCCGATGTATTGTGTCATCGACCAGCCCGGGATCCCGGCCATGGATGCTGTGGGGATAGCCGGGCAGTAGCATGAAAAAACTGTCGCGGTTGTCTCTGATCAGGTTCAGAAAATTCTCACGGCCGATGCGGCCAGCCCATTCAAACCGGGAAAAGTCTTCATTTGTAAATCTTGTGCTGTCGTGCGGCCTGTTATAGGTCGCCAGCACGGCCACCGGGATATCGGGAAGCGGAGGCAGGTGCCTGTATTCGCGGTAGGGGCCACTGGCGGAAGAGGTTGGCCAGTCGCTGAAAACGATGGCGGCTGACTATTGATCTCAGGGTATCGTCGGCGAGGCTCTGTTCGTAGGGGGCCACCCAGTCGTTGGGGCCTTTTCCGCTGCCCGAATTGATCCTGATCTGCTGGTCCTGTTCGTCCGTCAGCATAAAATCCGGTGAGTCGAGAAATACCAGTCCCGATACCTCAGAGGGGTAGAGGGCCGTGAACATCCAAATATAGGCACCGCCCATAGAGTGGCCGATCAGCATATACGGGGGAGCGATCTTTAACTTCTTCAGGAATTCGTGCAGTCTTTTGGCCAGGGCGGCGTCGGTCGCCAGTGTCGTGTCCTCGTCAGACGCTCCTTCGCCGTTGCGGTCATAGGCGATGCCGGCCGCAAACTTCGAAAGACCCGGATACAGCACCTGGAAATCGACGGAGCCGGAGACGCCCATTCCCGCCTCGAAAACGAGAACCGGAGTATGCGGGCGTCGCGCGTAGAGGTTAAAGCCCGTGTAGGTCATCTTTTTCCCTTCTACTGTGATGTCCTGACGCGTGATCTTGTTCTGCGCCCGGCCCATCGCCGGCAGCAGCAGCAGAAACAATAATTTCTTAATACCCCTCATAGGAATTCGTATGATAATTTGCGGGCTCAAATTAAGCGTTAAATGTACAATTCTTCCCGTTTCGCTGTCCTGTTCTCATTCGTCCTCTTTCTTGCCGTTACCGGTGATGCGCAGTCTGCGCACGTCAGCCCTGGGCGCCGACCGAACCCGGTCAGCTGCCACCGGTAGCCAGCCTCAGCGAAGGCGTCTGGCTGAAGGGCGACCTGCACGTACACTCGAGGCATAGCAAGGAGTCCTCCAATAACCCCGAATCAAAGATAATCTCGTTCTCGCTTTCCGTCGGCATGGACTATGTCTGTATAACGGACCACGACAACCATGTCAATGGCGACGTGGCCAACAATACCTGGGCAGATCCTGAATTCAGGTCCGACTCGCTGCTGCTGCTGCTGTATGGTGCGGAATGGACGACGACCCGCGGGCACGGCAACGTTTTCTCGGCAAGGCCCTATGACCACCAGCGGCTGTACGATGTCCGCGACCAGCGCGACGTTGTGGTCGGCGCGATCAAGAAGGAACTGGGCATCCATCTCTCGGCCAATCACCCGAGCGGCAAGGACCATTTTGGCTATTCCTACGATATGGTCAATTCCATCGAGGTGTGGAACTCGGCCATCTGGTCAAAGAATGCCAACGCGATCATGATCTGGGACGATATGCTGTCTTCCGGCCGCAAGCTGACCGGAAGAGGGGGAAGCGACGCCCACCACGGCAGCCCCGAGACGCCGGATAAAGCTACGAAGAACAGCTATCAGGCCAAAGCCAACTATGTCGGCACGCCGACGACCTGGGTCTTCGCTACTTCCCGGACCACGCAGGCCGTCGTCGACGCCCTCACCAACGGGAGGGTAGCGGTCAGCGCCAATCCTTTTGCTCCGCGGGTGGAGTTCTACGCCGACCTCAATGGCGACAATAAAATGGACATGATGATGGGCGACAACGTCAGGGCGACGGGCAAGCCCGTCAAGTTTCGTGTGCAGCTGAGCGGTAAGACCGTTGGCGACTCTACGTATACCATCAGTGTGATCAAGAACGGCAATCCGTTCGGTACTCTCCAGACAACCGGGAAGCAGCATATAGTAGAGTTTACCGATACACCGGAGACCATTGGCCGAACTTATTACCGTGTCGAGGTGACGGGTCCGTCCACGCCCTATCCGCAGGTTCCGGGATCGATGGCGCTTAGCGGGAATATGGTTGGATTGTCGAATCCGATCTATTTTAATTTTGACCCTAATTTTTAATAGCTGCGTTGCCGGCGCCGCTGAAGCGGGCATTTTCGTAACTTTAGTCTGTACCAAACAAGCGTCGTCATGCGAAAATTTGCCGTCTTCCTCCTCGTTGTTTGTGTTGCGGTGGTGGTTGCCTCGCTGTATGGCATTGGCCACGATCAGGTAGGCTATGGCATCAGCCCGGAATATTTTACCCGGTATAAGTTCATCCAGTACAATCTGGCCGACTCGGGCGCGGCAAGGCATATGACGCAGCCGCGGAGCGCGGTCGTCATGACGGGCGTCAAGTCGAGCTGGATGATCGGGCTCGCGGCGGGTATCGTTCTCGGGCTCTTCGCGCTGGCGTTTCGCAACGCTGACAGGATGTTCCAGTCGGCGGTGATGGCGATCGGTCTCGGGCTGCTGGTGACCGTTGTTTGTGCTTTGGCCGGCTGGGTGTATGGGCGGAATGTCCTGGCCCATAAAGGGGTCGCCTGGTGGATGCCGGACAATATAGCCGACAAGCCCGACTATATCATCGTGGGAACCATAACCAATTTTAGTTATGGGGGAGCGGCGGTTGGTGCGGTGGCGGGGATTATATTTTTACTGATTAAAAATGCGCGGCTGCGGTCAGCGCAAAATAGCGCCAGTCTCGTCGATCAGAGCCCGCATTAGATCGGCGACTTTGCGGTGCCGCAGTTCGGTGGCGATCTGACCGCCCCAGGCGAAAAAGAGGTCTGGTTTATTTTGCTGCATGGCGGCCTGGCGCAGGGCGCCCATAAAACGGCTCTGTAGCGGAAAGGGCAGGAGCGAGTCTTCTTTGCCGGCTGTTTCCAAAGCGATACGATTCATTACGCCCCGTCCCAGCCGACCGGAGAAGGCGCGGGTTAGGGCGCTGTTGCGCGCGGCGCCGGAGAACAGGATCTCGCGGTGAAAGGGCGGCGCGCCCGACTCTTCGCAGGCTAAAAATGCCGTTCCTACCTGGACGCCGTCGGCGCCGAGCGTCATGGCGGCGGCTATGCCTTTTCCGGTGGCGATGCCTCCGGCGGCAATGACGGGTGTGCGGACCCTGGACTTTATCTGCTGGACCAATACGAAAGTACCGACAAGGGAGGATTCCGTGGACCCGAGGAAAGAGGGACGGTGTCCCCCGGCTTCGAATCCCGATGCGACGATGAGGTCGACTCCGGCGGCTTCGAGGGCCAGGGCTTCGTCGGGGGTGGTGGCGGCGCCGGCCGTGACGATGTTGCGCTTCCGGCACTGCTCCAGCATATCGGCGGAAGGGATGCCGAACACAAAACTGAATACCGGAGGGCGGGTGTCGAGGATCGCCTGCATCTGGTCTTCGAAGGGCACGACCTGCGCGGCGGGTTTTTCCTTAAGGGCGATGCCTGTCTCTTCGAAATATCGCCGGAAAAGGGCCCCTGGCTGCTTCGAAGCGCTCGTCTGTCAGGCCTTCCGGCGGGACGTCGTTGTTGGGAGACCCAAAGATTGATATTAAAGGGTTGGTTGGTGGCCGCCCGCATGTCGGTGCATAACCGGACGATCTCTGCCGGCGTCAATGTGTAGGCCCCGTGACCGCCGAGACCGCCCATATTGCTGATGGTTGATGCCAGCTTTACCGTCGAGAGATTACCTCCGAACGGTCCCTGCAAAATGGGATAGTCGATGCCCAGCAATTTTGTAACCGAAGTGTTATACCACATGGTGTGTATTTATTCCTTGTATGAAGCTAGAACTAATTTGGATTTCCCGCTGCTCCAGCCCTTCAATTGTGAGGTAGGTCACAATTTTGCGATCGCGCGAAATTTTCCGGCGGCCTGAGCTAATTTTGTCGTATACAAAATCGTTGGCCATGAATCAGATAAAATCGCTGTTGGGAATACGATATCCCGTGATCGGGGGACCCATGCTGGGAGTGACGACGCCGGAGATGGTCGCGGCGGTATCGAACAGCGGCGGGTTGGGATCTCTGCCGATAGGGGCCTGGCGCCAGATGTGGCGAGAGAACTGATCAAAAAGACTGCGGCGCTGACGAGCGCGCCCTGGGCGGTCAATCTGTTCGCGCAGGAGATCCCGTCGGAGATAGACGAAGCGGCTCTGCTGCGTATGCAGGACTACCTGGAGGAATATGCGAAGCGGCGGGCGCTGCCGTTTACAAAGAGGGGTGTTGGCGAATTCCGATTTTATAGCCATCGGGAACAGGTGGACGTGCTGCTGGAAGAAGGAGTGCGTATCGTCAGTTTTACATTCGGCGTGCTGGCGCCTGAAGTCATAGAGGTCCTGAAGCGACGGGGTGTGGTCCTGATCGGGACCGCGACGAGTGTCGCGGAAGCCAGGTGTTGGCCGACGCGGGCATCGACTCCGTCGTCGCGCAGGGCTATGAGGCGGGGGGACATAGGGGCAGTTTTCTGGAACCCGATCTTCCACAGGTAGGGCTATTCGCACTATTGCCTCAGGTCGCGGATGCGGTCGGTGTTCCGGTCATCGCGGCCGGCGGCATCGTTGACGGCAGGACGATCCGGGCGGCCTTCCAGCTGGGCGCTTCGGGCGTACAGGCGGGGACGCTGTTCGTGCCGTCGGACGAGAGCGGGGCCAATGAGGGTTATAAAACCGCCGTGATCACCGCGAGGGACACGGACACGCAGCTCGACGCGGGCGTTCACGGGAAGATGGGCGAGAGGGATCCGCAACGAGTTCATGCAGGCGGTGGAGGCGTCGGGCATCGGGTTGCCTGAATACAATGTGCATAATAGTCTGACGGCGGGTCTGCGGGCGCATGGTCGAAAGACCGATCGTCCGGAAGTCGTGTCGATGTGGGCGGGTCAGCACGCGGGGAAGGCCAGAAAAGGCGGGACGGCCGGGATCTTTAAGGATCTGGTGGCCGGTATTGATTTTGACTCGCTCTGAGTTATTTGTGCTGGTGATTATTATATAGTCTGCTGAGGGTCTCTCTGGAAACACCCAGATAGGCGGCGATCAGTTGTTTGGGGACCATATTGTACAGCTGCGGATACATATTCATGAGCTCTTCATAGCGGGATTTTGCGTCGTTGTTCATGAATGACAGCAGCCGGCGCTGGGAGGCGACATAGCCTTTGTTGGTCCGCCAGCGGAAGAAATGTTCGATCGCGTGTACCTCGCTGCAGATTTTCTCGCGGTCCGCATTGCTCAGCGAAAGGACCTCGGCGTCGGTGATACAGTCGATGCTGATGGATGCGCGGGTATTGGAATACAGCGCCCCGTAGTCGGAGGTCCACCAGGTGGGCATGGCGAACTGGAGGATATACATCTTTGTCTCGTCGTTGATGAAGAAAGCCTTCAGACAGCCGCTGAGTACGAAATACTCCTGGTCGACCCGGTCGCCTTCGCCGAGGACTACCTGTCCCTTTTTGAAGCTATGTTCTTTAAAATGAGATACGAACAGATCGATCTCGTCGTCGGTGAGTTTGACGAAACGCAAGACGTGTTGTTTGAGGATTTCCCGCTTGTCCATTGGGTTCAAAAGTACGACTGATATTTTATATATTTAGTTCACCTAAACCGCAAAAAAAGCAATGGCATCCGGGAACGACAGTCAATCTTCTTATATCAGCGGAACCTTTATCTTCGGATTGATCGGAGTTTTGCTGATCGGGTTCAATCTGCACAACTCCAGCCGTTATTTCCAAAATGAGCCGCTGACGACAAAAACGATCACGATCAGCGACACACCCCGGTATATCAATGGGGGCAGGTCGGGCACCAGCCGCTATAGTTTTGGAGCGCGCGGATTTGCCTGCTGGTGGTGGCTTTCAGAAGGGGCGTTGACCATCATCAGGAAACAGGATAGCATCGAGGCGCAGGTCAGGGGAATCAGGTCGGGAGACACGGTTAGAATCAGCGTCAGGAGTAATGAATTGGGAGATCTTCAGGAGAGCAGGGGCCGGGTACGGGTGATGGGGCTGTACCACAAAGGCAGAACACTTGTCGACCCGGCCGATGTGTACCGGGAGGACAGCGCAAGCCGAAGGCTTAATCTTGTTGCGGGGGCTATTTCGTTGGTAGTAGCGGGCGTCTTTCTTGTTTTGTCAAGGCGGCGCCGTTCGGATTAACTCAACTTAGCTTCTTTGTAAAGAATTCGATGGTGCGGCTCCACGCCAGTTCTGCCGCGGCCTTGTCATAACGGGGAGTGGTATCGTTGTGAAAGCCGTGGTTGACGTTGGGATAGATGTATTCCGTGTATTCTTTGTTGTTTGCTTTCAGGGCCGCTTCGTATGCGGGCCAGCCTTCGTTGACGTGGGTATCCAGCCCCGCGTAGTGGATCAGGAGGGGGGCCTTTATCTGGGGCACGAGCTCGGCGGGAGGCTGGGTGCCATAGAAGGGGACGGCCGCTGCGAGGTCCGGGATCCGGACCGCCATCATGTTGACGATCCCGCCTCCGAAGCAAAATCCGACCGCGCCTATTTTTCCGTTGCATTCCGGGCTGGCTTTAAGATATTCGTAGGCTGCTATAAAATCTTCGAGCATTTCGTTCTTGTCCCTTTTTGACTGCATCTCGCGGCCCTTGTCGTCGTTGCCGGGGTAGCCGCCCAGGGGTGTCAGCGCGTCGGGTGCGATGGCGATAAATCCGGCCAGGGCAGTGCGCCTGCAGACGTCTTCGATATAGGGATTGAGGCCGCGGTTCTCGTGGATGACGACGACGCCGCCGAGTTTTTTGCCGGCGTTTTCCGGTCTGGCCAGCAGCGCTTTGATGGTGCCGCCGCCTTTCGGGGAGTTGTAGTTGACGTACTCTGTCTTCAGGCGCGGGTCGTCTGCTTTGACGTGGAGGGTATTCTTGTAGTCCGGCATCAGGAAGCTCATCAACGCCGGAACCGTAAGGCCTCCGACCGCATAGGCCGAGAGCTTTTCCATGAAATCGCGTCTGTTCAGGCGGCTGTGGGCATAGTCGTCATACAGGTCGAATACCTCCTGTTTGACGTCTTCTTTCCGTATTGACATAGGAATCATATTTCGATCAAATTAGGTCAAAAAGGCAAATGCAGCGTATATTTATAGTACACAACCCCATCTCCCCATGGCTGCAGCCGACGTAGAGAAGGCCTGGCCGAGGGGTCCTGGCAGGACCTCAATGGAAGAAAACAAACCCCTTTTATATGAACCAGAAAATAACGATTGTGTTTGCGGCGGCGCTGGTTGCCGGCTGTACGGGACAGGTGCCCGATGCAAAATCAGAGGGCGACAAGCTGATGCAGGTCAGCAGGGACTGGGCGCAGGCCGCCGCCTCCCGGGATATAGAGAAGACGCTGAGCTACTGGGCCGATGACGCGACCGTGATTTCGGCCGGGGATATGCCGCCGATCAAGGGGAAGCAGGCGATCCGCCAGATGGTGGAGGGAAGCTTTAAGTCGCCGGGTTTTGCGATCAGCTGGGCGCCGCAGAGCGCCGAGGTCTCCAAAGCCGGAGATATGGGTTATCTGATCGAGGACACGAAGATCTCCTTTAACGACTCGACCGGTAAGACCATTACGCGTAATTATAAGGGAGTGACCATCTGGAAAAAACAGGCAGACGGCAGCTGGAAGGATGTAGTGGATATGCTGAGTCCGCTGCCGGAGCAGAAATGATGGCCGTTAGGCCCGGCGTGATGGTGGCCGTTAGGCCGGGGTGATGGCGACCCTGAGGCCGGGGGTGACGACGGCCTTTAGGCCGGGGGTGCTGGCGGCCAGGCCCGGGGTGGGCGCCGCGCTTAGCCGAAAGTAAAATCAAAGACTGCGGCGCCGGCTTCCAAAAACTGTATTTCGAATTCCCGGTCGGTGATCGTAGAGGATTGTCGGACGAGCTGGTACATCCGTTGTCCGGTGATCGTGCCGTTACCTTCTTCGTCGGTGTCCGTCCCGTGTGCCGCACCGGGCGCTTTCCCGTCTATCAATACCCGAAAACGGACTTTAGCCCCTGGGGACGCAGGCCCCATGATGAGGTTGACGTCGCGGGAGTGCCAGCGATACCGGATGGTTCCGTTGGGCTCGTTGAGCACGTCGGCCTCCTGGCCCATGGTCCAGTTGCCGGTGAGCGCCCACTGATTGAGTCTTAGCCTGGAGGGAGCGGTATATTGCCGGCTCTTGTCGGCCGAGGCGCCGCCGGGGGATGAGAAGTTCGCGGTCCGGTCGTAGCCGAGGTAGTTCTCTGGCGAGCCGAGGCTCTTCCAGTCGGCGGCGGTCTCGTAGGCGGTGGGGTTGACGGAGACGAGGTCTTTATTTATTCCTTTGGCTCCAGCCTCGGCCAGCAGTTGCTGTATGGTCTTTTCCGACAGGTCGTAGCTGCCTTCGCCGAACTGCTGGTGCCGGATATGGCCTTTTGAATCGATGAAATAGAGGGCGGGCCAGTATTCGTTGCCGAATGCATGCCATACTCCATAGTCGTTGTCTATGGCGACGGGGAAGCCGATGTTCATATCTTTTACGGCCCAGCGAACATTGTCAGCATTTTTTTCAAAGGAGAATTCGGGCGTGTGCACGCCTATGACCACGAGGCCCTGGTCTTTATATTTCTCTGCCCAGGCGCGTACGTAGGGGAGGGTACGTCGCCAGTTGACGCAGGTGTAGGTCCAGAATTCGACGAGGACGACCTTCCCGCGGAGGGATGCCTCGCTGATGGGCTCTGAATTGATCCAACCCGTGGCAGCGCTGAAGGAGGGTATCTTTCTTTCGCCGGGCAGGTGTGTGGCGGCCGTGATGCCGGCAAACAGTGTCGCGAGAAGCATATAGTTGAGATTTTTTGACATGATTCCGATGGATTGACATACAAAGTAAAGAAGGGAATAAGCCGGAACTGCGTGACCTGGATCACATTTTATAAAAAAGTATTATCTTTTCCCTTTTTACCATGACGCACTCCGATCAACTGACTTCGAAGCCGCACTATCCCATCCTGGATGGCCTGCGTGGTGTGGCGGCTATTATGGTTCTTGCCATGCATCTTTTCGAACCGCATTCCACCAGTCATCTGGATATGTTCATCAATCACGGCTATCTGGCCGTGGACTTCTTTTCCTGTTGTCGGGTTTTGTCATCGGCTATGCCTATGACGACCGTTGGGGAAGATGTCGCTGGGAAATTTCTTTCAGCGGCGGTTGATCCGGCTGCAGCCGATGGTGATACTGGGTTCTGTGGTCGGCGCCATTTGCTATTATTTCCAGGACTCTCCGATGTTTCCGCTGATACATACTACGTCGGTGCTGAAAATGCTGGTCGTTATGGTGATCGGCGCCACCCTCATTCCATTGCCGGCGCGGCTGGACGTGCGTGGCTGGGCGGAGATGCATCCACTGGACGGGCCGGCCTGGTCGCTGTTTTTTGAATATATCGCCAATATCCTCTATGCGCTGTTCGTAAGACGATTCTCCAAAACGCTGCTGACGATACTGGTGGTAGTAGCCGGCGCATTCATGGTCCACTATCTGGTGACGGGGCCTTCCGGAGATCTGATCGGCGGGTGGTCGCTGGAGCCGCTGCAGCTAAGGATCGGTTTCACGCGGCTGATGTATCCTTTTTTGCGGGGTTATTGTTATTCCGGATGACGAGGCTGAGGAGCATCAAATATGGTTTCACCTGGTGTAGTCTGCTGCTGATAGCCGTGCTTGCTTTTCCGAGGATCGGCGGCGCGGGTGATCTGTGGAAGAATGGGATCTATGAGGCGGTATGTGTCATTCTCCTTTTTCCGATGATCGTCTATATGGGTGCGGGCGGGTCGCTGGCGGGGAATTTTTCCAGACGTCTGTGTAAATTTCTGGGCGATCTTTCCTATCCGTTATATATCTCCCACTATCCGCTGGCCTATATTTATATCGGCTGGGTCAGCGCTCATCCTCATATCCCTATTGCACAGGCCTGGCCGCGAATGGTGTTGACGTTCGTAAGCGCCATCGTGCTTGCGTACGGCTATCTGAAGTTGTACGACGAACCGGTTCGCCGATGGCTCACGGGGAAAGCGGCCAGACTGAAGGCCGGCAAAAAGGCCGCTCCGGCGGAGGTAGTCCAGTAGTTGGCCCGGGCCGTCGAATAATTGGTCGGGACCGCCGAACGGATCTATCTGAAATTTCTTCCACCAGGGTATGGTGTCATGTCTCCTACGGGAGGGTTTTCTTCGTTGGCGGCGGTGAGCAGGCCGAGGAGCGAATTCAGGTTGTGACAGCGCTGAACGACGACGTGGATGACCTCGCCTTCTATCTGAAGATGGCCTTCCACCATCAGCAGTCGGGCGCCGAGTATCTGTTTGCGGTATGCTTCGAAGAGGCTGGCCCAGACGACGAGGTTAAAGGTCCCTGTTTCGTCTTCGAGGGTGATGAAGCAGACGCCGCTGGCGGTGCCGGGGCGCTGGCGGACGAGGACGAGGCCGGCTACTTTTATAAATTGTCCGTTGGCCAGGGTGCGGTGCTCCGCGGCGGTGCGGACTCCGAGGGCGCGAAGGTTGTCGCGGACGAAGCCGACGGGGTGTCCTTTCAGGGACAGGGACATGGTGGCATAGTCCTGTACGACGTGTTCCGCGGCGGTCATCTGCGGAAGTGAGACGGTTTCGTCGTAGTCTTCGAAGAGGGTCAGGGCGCGGCCTTCGTTGGTGGGTTTTTTCCTTTTGGGGTTTTCTGGTATTGGGTCTTGTTGAGTGCGGCGACCTGCCACATGGCGGCGCGGCGGTCGAGGCCGATCGACATGAATGCGTCGGCGTCGGCGAGTTTTTCGAGGGAGATGGGCGCCAGTCCTGCCTCCTGCAGGCCGCGGACGCTGGTGTAGGGTTGCGTTCTTTTCGCGATCAGCAGCAGCATCTCTTCCTGACGGATGCCTTCTATCTGGCGGAAGCCCAGCCTGACGGCGCGAAATTTTCCGACCTGTTCTTCCATTGTATTGTCCCATTCGGAGAGGTTGATATCCGGGGGCGGACCGTGACGCCGTGATCCTTCGCGCAGCCGATCAGTTGTGCCGGTCCATAAAAGCCCCATCGGCTGGCTGTTGAGGAGGGCGCATAGGAAAACGTCCGGGTAGTACCATTTGATCCACGCGGATATATAGACGAGCAGGGCAAAGCTGACGGCGTGGCTTTCGGGGAAGCCATAGCTGCCGAAGCCTTCCAGCTGGCGGAAGACGCGCAGGGCGTATTCTTCGGTGTAGCCGTTGCGGATCATTCCCTGAACGAGTTTATCCTTAAAGGCGGACACCATGCCCTGCGCTTTGAAGGTGGCCATGCTCCGGCGGAGTTCGTCTGCTTCGGCTGGTGTGAAGCCTCCTGCGACGATGGCGATCTTCATGGCCTGTTCCTCGGAAGAGGGGGACGCCGAGGGTGCGGAATAAGATGTCTTTTAATTCTTTTGAAGGATATTCTACTTTCTCGAGACCGTTGCGGCGCCGGAGGTAGGGATGCACCATGTCGCCCTGTATGGGGCCGGGCCGGACGATGGCGACTTCGATGACGAGGTCATAGAATATTTTGGGGCGGAGGCGGGGCAGCATGGACTGCTGTGCGCGGCTTTCTATCTGAAATACGCCGATGGTGTCGGCGTGGGAGCACATTTCGTAGATGGCGTCGTCGTCCTGGGGGATATTGGCGAGTGTGAGGTCGAGGCCGTAGTGGAGTTTGGCGAGGTCGAATGCTTTGCGGATCGCGCTGAGCATACCGAGCGCGAGGATATCGATCTTAAGAAAACCCAGGACGTCGATATCGTCCTTGTTCCATTCGATATTCGTCCGGTCTTCCATACGGGCGTTGAGGATGGGGCAGAGGTCGCTGAGCTGCCCGCGGGTAATGACAAAGCCGCCGGTGTGCTGGCCGAGCTGCCGGGGGAAGCCGATATACTGGGCTGTGAGTTCCAGTACTTTTTTGAGGTGGGCGTCCTGGCCTTCTCCGAAGCCCTCTTTTGGGATGGCGTCGGAGCCCAGCTGTTCGTCGTATTCGTGGACAGATGCTGATAGCCGGTCTACTGCGTCGACGGAAAGCCCCATGGCCTTGCCGACGTCGCGGATGGCGCCTTTGGCGTGTACCTGCGTGACGGTGGCGACGATGCCTGCGCGGTCGCGGCCGTATTTCTGATAGATATATTGTATGACTTCTTCCCGCCGCTCGTGTTCGAAGTCGACGTCTATATCGGGTGGTTCGTTGCGGGCGGCGGATATGAAGCGTTCGAACAGCAGGTCGAATTTTGTCGGGTCCACGGAAGTGATGCCCAGGCAATAGCAGATGGTGGAGTTGGCGGCGGAGCCGCGTCCCTGGCAGAGGATGCCGTGTTCGCGGGCGTAGCGGACGGTGTCGTAGACGGTGAGGAAATAGGCGGGATAGTTCATCTGTTCGATGAAGGTGAGTTCGTGACGGATATTGGCGCTGATCTTTTCGGGGATCTGGTCGCCGTAGATCTGGCGGGCGCCCCGCCAGGCGAGGAATTTCAGTTCTTCCAGCGGGGTTCGGCCTTCGCTGGTGATCTCTTCGGGATAGACGTACTGCAGGCTGTCGAGTGAGAAACGGCAGGCGTCGGCGATGATTTGGGTGGCGGCGATGGCGCTGGGGTACTGGCGAAAGAGGCGGAGCATTTCGGGGATGGGTTTCATATAGCGTTCCGCATTCGGGTGGAGGCGGTAGCCGGCGTTGTAGATGGTGGTCTTTTCGCGGATGCAGGTGAGGACGTCCTGCAGCTGCCGGCGGGCGGGGATATGGTAGTGGATGTCGTTGGTGGCGACGAGGGGGATTCGGTGTTGTTGCGCCAGTTGGGATAGGCGGAAGAGTTGTTTGGCGTCGTCACCGCGGTAGTAGCGGGTTGCGGCGAGCCAGCACTGGTCGCCCAGCGCCTCTTTGTATTCGGCGAGGGCGCTGTGGAATTCTGGCCCGAAGTCGAAGCGATCGCCGAGCGTATCGGGGGGATGACGATCAGCTGCAGTCCCTGCGTGTGTGCATATACGTCAGCTTTATAAAGATGGCAGTCTCCTTTTTCGGCCCGGCGGTTGCCCAGTGTGAGGAGGGCGGAGAGGCGGCCATAGGCGGCCTTGTCGGTGGGTAGTGCGAGGAGGCTGGGGCCGTCGAGGAGGTCGACGCGGGCGCCGGGGATCAGGCGGATCCGGTGTTTTTTGGCGGCGGCGTGCGCGCGTACGATGCCGGCGAGTGTATTGCGGTCGGTGATGGCGAGGGCTGAATGGTTGAGGGCGGCGGCCTGTGCGGCCAGTTCTTCCGGATGCGAGGCCCCGCGCAGGAAGCTGAAGTTGCTGGTGATTTGTAGTTCGGTATAGCTCATGGGTACTGGTGTTAGGCGAAATAGCCGTGAAGAAACCACTGATAACTTTTTAGTCCGGCGTAGTGGCCGGAGCGGAAGATCCAGAATCGCACACCCTGTTCGTCTTCGACGCAGTAGTAGTCGCGGTGTTCGCCGTCGGACAGCCACCATTCCTGCTCGATGCGTTCGGGGCCTTCGGCGCGGGTTATCGGATGCCGCTGGCCTTTGTGGATAAAAAGCATGGGCGGGTAGTCGGGGATGGGTGCGGTGACTTCGATGGGTTCGGGGCGGGACAGGATCTGGATAGGGCGGGGGCGTGCAACGGACCATGCGTCTGCTGCTATCTCGTCGAGGGATGTGGTGGCGGTCATCGCCCTTTCCGGCCAGTAGTGCTGTGCGGGGAGGTAGCGGTGGATGGTATTCGGGCCGGTCTTGTTGGTGACGCGGTCGACCAGTTCGCTGAGGCCGCTGTCCTCGAGGCCGGTCGCGCCGCTCCACATGGCGGGCTGCCCGGCTGTGACGTCTTCTGTTTTTGGCGCTTCGAGCGTGAATACTTCTATCCCGAGGTCGGGTTCGAGGGTAGCGATATTTTCTTCGAACAGGCGCAGGAGGTGGGCCGCGTGGTGTGTTGCGCGGTGGGTGCCGATAGCGGTCTGCACGATCTTTCCGTCGAGGCGATAGCCTTTAAATACGGCGGTGCGTAAACCTTTTCCGTCCTGGCGCAGGCGCTGGCAGAGGGTTTCGAGCAGTCTGGCCAGGGCGATGCCGATGCCGGTGGCGGTGCGGATCGGTTCGAGGCAGGGGAGTCGTTCGATATAGGGTTCAACGGGAATGACGGGTTCGATGAGCTCGTCTTCGCGGCCAAAGGCCTGGTCGAGGCGGAGCAGCAGTTCGTTGCCGAAGCGGGTGCGCAGCGACTGTCGGGGTATACCGGCGATGCGGTTGATCTTGTCGAGGCCGAGGCGGTGGAGGCGGGCTGTGATGGCGGGGTCGATCTTTAGCGCCGCGGGTGGGAGGGGAGAAGCGATTTTGTGTGTTCGCCGGGTTCGACCAGAGTGGTGTGTCCGTAGTGGGCGACGGCCCAGGCGGCGGCGATGGTGTCGGCGATAGCGGCGTGCACGTGGTATCCTTTGCCGCGGAGGGTGCTGAGGATTTGCGTCAGATAGAGGTCTTCTCCGCCCCAGAGATGTGCGCAGCCGGTGATATCCATGACGAGGCCGTCGGGCTGGTCTACGCCGACCGTGGGGGTATAGCGGATGCACCATAGTGCGAGCAGGCGGAGGAGTTGTCCGGCCAGATTGGGGGAGTCGTCGAGGACTTCGAGTCCGGGGATGAGGACGCGGGCGTCGGCGACCGCCATGCCTGTGCTGACGCCTTCATCTGCGGCTTTTGGGTTGGCGGCGGTGATGGTCATGCGGCCATGGTCGGGGGATGCCAGAACGAAGGGCTTGTTAAGAAGGGCAGGCCGGCGGATAAGGGTGTAGTCCGTTTTGAGGTGACGGAACCACAGGGAAAGATAGCGGCCGGCCATGTTATCCGGTCTTTCTCCGGAGCTCTTCGTAGAAGGGCTGCGCTTTTGGTGTGTCGAAACGGAAGCGGCCTGCCTGCCATTCCGTTTGCCAGCTGCCTGGATGACCATTTCTGATACGGGTGAGTTCGATATTCCAGCGGGGAAAGCCTGGGCCGGGCATGCCATGTTCGGTTATGCTTGGGAGATGTCGAATCTGCCACCGCGCTACGGCGGCGGTGGGCTGCAGGTTTCGGGGCTGGTTACGCAGGATGAAACCGGTGACGCGGCTTTGTTCGACGGCCAGCTGAAAACGGCGGGAGGCGATCATGCTGAGCTCGCGGATCTCGCCGGCTACTGCGGCGAGGCCATCGCATTTCAGGGCTTCTTCCGTGGCCCAGAGTACTTCCTTTTCGTTGCGCATGTCCATGAATATGACGCGTTCGGGTTCGATGCCGAATGCTTTCAATCCGGGTGGGTAGATCTTTCTTGTGCTGCTGACCCAGACGCAGGCGCCGCCGGAGCGCATCAGTCCGGCGATCAGACCGGCGGTAAAGCCGCTGGTGGCGGCCACATTTTCCGGACGGGGGCTGATCAGTTCGTGTATGGCGCCGGTCGGGAAGTTGTTGCCGGGAAAGGCATCCATGATGGGTCCGAGGCCCAGGTCGGTCTTCCCGGAGGAGGGGGGCCTGGTTCCCTGCAGGCGGAGAATTTCGCGCTGCAGCTGCTGGACGATATCCTGTTTGGATGCGGTTGACATGTGGCGTAAAAATACTAAATATTTTAGTATCCAGGGGCGGTTTCGCCGTTTTGTGGAAAAATAAAACCGGCCTAAATTGCTTCCTCATTGTAATCAGATGAGAGTACACTACTTACAGCATGTTTCTTTTGAGGGGTTGGGTTATATCGGGGAATGGTTAACCGGGAAGGGGGCCAGCCTTACGTCGACAAGGTTTTGGGAGTCGGGGTGGAAGTTGCCCGTCGTTGAAGAGATCGACGCGCTGATCGTCATGGGCGGCCCGATGGGCGTTTATGATGAACATGAGTATCCGTGGCTGGTGGCGGAGAAGGCATTTATCGAGCGGTGTCTCCTGGCCGGGAAGAAAGTAATGGGTATTTGTCTTGGGGCGCAGCTGCTGTCCGTCTGTCTGGGTGGTGCCGTTCATCGGGCCCCCAATAAGGAGATCGGCTGGTTTCCGGTGGCGCCGACGGAAGCGAGCAAGGGGGTTCCGTGGTTGCACGAATTGTTTGTTGCGCGGCCGGTCGTCTTTCACTGGCATGGTGATCAGTTCGGAATACCCGAGACCGGCGTCGATCTGCTGTTATCTGCCGCCAACAGCAACCAGGCATTTTATTACAATGAAAATGTCATCGGGTTACAGTTTCACCTAGAAGTGACGCGGGAGACGTTGCGGCAGATGGTGGAGCATGGGGCGGAGGAGTTGGTGGAGGGGGAGTATATTCAGAATGCTGAGAAGATCGGGTTTGGTGCGGGGTATATAGAGGGTTGTAATCAAATAATGAAGGCCATTTTGGAGAAATGGATGGGATCTAATTTATAAGAATGGCTGACAGACCACAGTTCATAAGGCTTTTTTTAATATGTGTTACGACAATCGCTGTCTTCCATGGAGAGGCTCAGGTCGCTGCTCGCGGATTGAGTTTCAAAACAAGCAAGGGTGAGATGGGATGGCTTTCCGGAGTTTGGCGGCAGTGATCCGACCGAGGGTTATCCGCATTTTCCGTAGGATGCGGACACTTCACGTATCGAAAGCGGACAGTTTTGGGAGTTGCTTGACCGGCAACATGTTCGTTGCCATATTTTTATCAAAACGGCACCTTTTTTTCTTGAGACGGTGCATAACGGTTATCCATGTTCAAAAACTACCTGAGGATCGCCCTGCGTGGGCTTGTTCGGCACAAGGCTTATTCAACGATCAATATTTTGGGGCTTGCCATTGGGATGGCGTCGAGTATCATGATCCTGCTGTGGGTGCGGAATGAGTTGAGTTATGACCGGTGGCATAAGCATGCGGGGCAGATATACCGGATCACGACGAGTGCGAGCGGTTACAATACGGCTATCGCTCCTGTGGCTATGATAGAGGGCTTTAAGTCGGCGCTGCCGGTCGTTAAGGGTGGGGTATCTGTGCTGGGGCCGCGTAGTTCGCTGCTGGCTGTCGGTGGGCGCCGGTTCGAAGAGAGCAGGATATTTTATGCGGACAGCGGTCTGCTGGACGTTTTTTCGTTTAAGTTGGTCAGGGGAGACGTTCGGACGGCGCTGCAGCGTCCCGATGGTATTCTGATCACGGAGGATATGGCGCGGAAATATTTTGGGAGTGAAGACCCGACCGGGAAGGTGATCCAAAAGGACAATAGCAGCAATGTGGTGGTAACGGGTGTGCTGGCGAATATTCCGTCCAACTCGCATCTGCAGTTCGATTTCATCATTCCGATGTCTGCTGTGGAGCATGACCCGCAATATATCCTCGGATTGTGGACGAATTTCATTTTTTACGATTATATCCGGCTGGACGAGCATTTCAGTGCGACACCGGCAGCGATCGCGGGGCTGGAGCGTCAGATGCTGGGGATATTCGAGCAGCATAATAAAGAGATAAAGATCGACCTGCGTCTGCAGCCGCTGACGCGGATACATCTTCATTCCAATCTGCAGTTCGATCTGCCTGGGAACGGCAATATCCAGTATGTGAATATATTCTTTGTCGTGGCGATCTTCATTCTGCTCGTGGCCTGTATCAATTTTATGAATCTATCGACGGCGCGGTCGGCGCGGAGGGCGAAGGAAGTGGGGCTGCGTAAGGTGATCGGCGCCGTTAGGAGGCAGCTGGTGGTCCAGTTCCTGGGCGAGTCGCTGTTAATTTCCTTTTTCTCGCTGCTGGTTGCGCTGGTATTGGTCGGTCTGGCGCTGCCTTCCTTTAATGCGTTGGCGGGGAAGGAACTGACGGTGAGCGTATGGGATGGGAGGTTGCTGCTGATCCTTTTGGGAATCTCGGTTATTACGGGTATTGTCTCGGGAAGCTATCCTGCGGTGTTCCTGTCCGGTTTTCAGCCGGTGAAAGTCCTGAAAGGCGGTCTGCGTGGTCATGGCGGGAATAGTCTGTTCCGGAATGCGCTGGTGGTGGTGCAGTTCGTAGTATCGATCGTATTGCTGATCGGAACGGTCGTTATTTTCAGCCAGCTGCGTTATATCCGGAACAGGAATCTGGGATATGAAAAAGAAAATCTGCTATATATGTCCATGAAGGGGGATATGTATAATAAGAAGCAGGTGTTGTATGATGCGCTGGCGCGGGACCCCGCGACCAGTCAGTTTGCAGTTACGTCAAACTTGCCGGTCAATCTGGTCAGCGGCTTTGTCGATGTCGTATGGCCAGGCAAGGCCCCCCAGACACAGATCGTGTTCAACACCATGGAAGTCGACGAACGGTTCTTCGATATCTTTCACATGAAGATGCTTAGCGGCCGCGCATTCTCTGCCGAATATAAAAGTGATACTTCCGGCTATATACTCAATGAGACGGCGGCGCTGGCGATGGGCATGACGGCTGCCAGCGCCATCGGACAGAAAATATCGTTTCGGAACAGCGATGGCGTAATTGTCGGGGTTGTGGCGGATTTCAACTACAAACCGATTCAGCGAACGATCGAGCCGATGGTCCTGCGACTTAACAGGTCGGGAGGTATAGTCGTAGTCCGGACGAGGCCGGGCGGGACGGAGGCAGCGATAAAGGCGCTCGGCCGGATCAGCCAGGGGCTTGAGCCTGCCTATCCCTTCAACTATGGATTTCTGGACCAGGACCTGGCGAATCAATACAAGGGCGAGCAGCAGATGGGAAATATCTTTAACTTGTTTGCCCTGCTTGCCGTCTTTATCTCCTGTCTGGGTCTTTATGGACTTTCGGCCTTTATCGCAGAGCAGCGAACGAAGGAGATCGGAGTGCGCAAGGTGCTGGGGGCTTCGCTGCTGAATATTATCCGTCTGTTGTCGGCAGACTTTACCCGGCTGATCGTCATAGCCACGGTCATTGCGGTCCCAATGGCGTGGTGGGCCGTCGACAAGTGGCTCGAGGGTTTTGCCTATCATATCCGGGTCGGCTGGGGCATTTTCCTGCTAGCGCCGCTTGCGGCATTGTTTGTCGCGTGGCTCACGGTGAGCTATGAATCTGTCAGGGCCGGTGTCGCCAATCCGGTGAAGAGCCTCCGGTCGGAATGAACGGCGGCCTGGACTACGCGCGGTCTACGCTAAAACTGTTGGCCCTTCTTCAGGTGGGCCAGCGCTTCCACCAGCATCAGGCCGCTCAGCTGGGTAGTAAAGTCCGTCGAACTGCCGGGGGCCTTGTCCCAGTGCGTTGCCGAACAGGCCGTTGGTCTTGTTGGTGCCCTTGCTCCAGAGGCTTTCGCCGTTGGCCCGGAGAAAATTTACGTAGTCGCTTTTTTTGGAAGGGTCGAAGCTGGCCTCCTCTATGAGTCGGGTGAAATAGCGAACGAAGATTCCCTTGAAGAGTCCCCTCGTCGCCGCCGCCTTCGTCTTTGAGGAGACCGTTGCTGGTGAGCATGCCGCTGTTGAGCGTATAGTCGGCTGCCTGGAGGGCGTCGCTCAGGTAGAGGGAGCTGCCGGTGTTCTCGTACAGCTCGAGTGCGGCGCCGAGAAAGGTGCCCTGGTTGTAGGTGAATTTCCAGGAAGTGTTCTTGTTGCCGTTGTTGTCAATATTGTCATATACGAGACCGGTAGCGGGTTCGTAGAGTGTGGACCTTTCCCAGTCGTAGATCTTCTGCGCCCACTGCAGGTCGGCGCTGTTGCCGCCTATTTTGTAGAGACGCGCCGCCAGTATTGCCGCGGGCATATTGGACGGCGTATTCTTCGAGGGGTTGTCTTTGCGCCACCAGATGCCGCCGCCGAGGTCGGAGCTCCAGCCGTTCTTTATGTCTGCCCAGAGCGTATCCGTCACGCCCTTGAAACGGTTGTCGCTGGTTGCGGAGTACGCCCTCAAACAGGCGAGGGCCATCCACTGCATGTCGTCGTAATAGTTGTTGATAAGGCTACCGAAGTTCTTGATCCGAACGCCGGTCAGCAGGTCGGTCATCCTGTCCTTGAGTGCGGTCGAAGGATTTCGAAGGTAGGCATCCGTCAGCACGTCGAGTGCGTGGGCCCGGGGCCAGTACTGTGCCCAGTCGGAGGAAGTATTGCTGGCGAGATAATATTTGTTGCCGGCCGACCAGAAGAGGTCGAGTGATCTTTCGGCTGTATCGGCGATCAGCGGCCAGTTATAGGTGATGGTTCCGCCGCCGGAAAGGGCGGGGAGTCGTCGACGTTCTGTTTGAGGCAGGCCGACTGGGTTGTGACTATAGCGGCCGTTATAGCGAGATATATCATTTTCATTACTGTTCGGTGTTAGGGTCTGTTACTCTTTTTGATAGTTTTCGGTATAGGCGGGGTCGGTGGGCTTCAGCGAGATCCAGAAGTCGGTGATGCTGCCCTGTGTGAGATAGGTCTTGTCGAACTTCCAGCTCCAGTCGAACTGGCTGCTGTTGTTGGCGTCGAAATTGATCGTCCTGTAAGCCAGCGAGCCCGGATACTGTCCGTCCTGGCCGGGGCTGTCGCCCGTGGGGCCGTTGAGCCACTGGTCCTTGTCGGCTGTGCCGTCGTTGATAACCATCTTGTATTTGTATCTGTCCTCGAGTCCCAGGGAACTGCGTCGAGGGTCACCTTGTAGCCGTTATAGCGCCACACGCCATTGCCGGTATAGGGCAGGGTAAACCAGAAGGCACCCTGGTTGCAGTACCAGAACTGGATGGACTTGACCTCGGCCAGACTGCCATTGACGTTGTTGAAGGAAAGCCGGATGCGCATGATCTTGTCCGTGCCGGTAAAGCTGGTCTCGCCGCCTTCGCCGAGCGCCATCACACCGCCGCTGTTATTGAGGTAGTATGCCCTGGGTGTGCCCGAAGTCCCGTCGACGAAATGATAAGTTCCCGCGGTCAGTTTGGTATAGATCTCGAACTCGCCGGAGGAGGTTTGTTTCATTTGGAGGGCGGAGGCCAGGGTGGCGCCGGCTTCGGTGGCGGAACCGGTCAGATAAATATTCGCGGGCAGGACGGCGAATCCGGCGGGTCTTTCGAGGTCGATGACGCGCGTCATCTTTGCTTTCACCCTGTTAGTACCTTTTGACGAGAAAACGGTCCAGATGAATTTTTTCGCTGGAAAAAGTCCGATCCGCCGAGCTGGGCGATCTTGCTGAGGTCGCCGTGGCTGAGGGTAAGCGTGTTTTGAACTCCTTTGCCGTCAGAGACGGTGCTATAGAAGGGGTGAGAGAAATCGCCTCCTACCTGGTCGAATGCGACCTCGTAGAGGACCAGGGGACCCGTCTTCGGCGTGGGCCTGCTGCCACTGGAAGGTCTGTGAAATGTTGGCGGCGGGGTTGAGTTTGATGTACTGGCTGTCCGCGGGGGTATAGAGCGCCTCTACGGCCGATACGTTGAGGTCGATGCTCCGTGTGTCCTTTTTGCAGGCGCCCAGGAGCAGCATCAGCGCGGTCGTGAGGAAAAAGACATTCTTCATATAGCGTAGTTTATAATTAGTAGTTAGGATTTTGGTTGAGGTGGCTATCTTTCACGATCTCCGACGAAGGGATGGGCCAGAGATAGTGTTTGTTCTTGTCGAAGCTGCGCAGCTGTACGCGGAGGTAGCCGTTGTCGGTGGCGGGGTCGCCGTATTTGGCACCGTGGGCCCAGCCGTTCATAACCTGTTCGGCTATCCGCCAGCGGCGGATGTCGTCGATGCGCAGCCCTTCGAAAGCAAATTCCGAGCGTCTTTCGTTGCGGATGATGGCGGTAAGGTCGGCGCCGGCCGCGGGGAAGCTGAGTGCGCCGGGGTCCGTGAAGCCTGCCCGCTGGCGGAGCAGGCGGATGGTCTTGTCCCATATATCGGAAGTCATCTGCCCGAGGCTGTTCTTCGCCTCGGCGTACATGAAGCAGGACCTCGGCGTAGCGGATGAGGATGAGGTTCGAGCCGAACTGGAGGGTTGGGACGGATACCGGGTCCCAGTATTTGCGCCAGTAGTAGCCTGTCGCCGTACCCTGGCCCGAGGCCTTGTATTCGTTCTGGTCTTGTCCGGCGGGCGAACTGCCGGGTTTGATATAGATCTTTTGCGTGCTGCCATCCGCGTTCTTCCAGGCGAACTGGTCATAGACTACGGTCGCCGAGAGGCGTGGGTCGCGGCCGGTATAGGGGTTCGTCTCGTCGTATCCGGAAGCTGCGTCGTGGATCGCTCTGCCATTGGTCATGATATAGGAGTCGACCAGTTCCTGGGTGGGCGCCAGGTTATTGCTGCGGGCGCCGAGGCTAAGCGGAGCAAAATCGATATAGTCGCCCCACATCCGTGTGTTCAGCACGTATGCCAGGTCGAAGATCACTTCGGAGTTGTATTTGGCGGAGGACTTGAACAGGTCTTCGTATGAGCTGTAGAGGCTGTAGGTGCCGTTCTGGGCCTGGTTGTTCATCAGCTGCTCGCAGATGGTGACTACATCCGCCATCCTGGTACCTTCGTACAGCAGGACCCGTGCCTTCAGCGCCAGTGCGGCGCCTTTTGTAACCCGTCCTTTGTCTGCTGCAGCGTACTGGTCGCGGGTGGGAAGGATGCCGGCGGCAGCGTCGAGCTCGGTGCTGATAAAGTTCAGTACGTCGGCTCTGGGGGTCCGGGCACTGGGTCTTTGCCTGGTCGGCGGAGATGTCTTCGGTTAGCAACGGCACGTCGCCCCACCATTTCATCAGATTGAAATAGTGCCAGGCCGGACAAATCTTGCCTCGCCCTTCATCCGGCTGCGGGTGGCCACGGGGAGGGTGGTGTTCTTGTCTACGTTGGCCAGAAACAGGTTGCAGGATTTTATTCCGGCGTAGTAGTAGCCCCAGTCGGCGGAAAATCTGTTCAGGTCTACTGTAAAGGAGCCGGAGGAAATGGCGTCTACGTTGCCCGCGCTGATGCCCAGCCGCGTGTAGGCGTTGTCGCTGAGCGCCTCGTTGTAGAAGAAGGGGTTGCTGGTGAAGATGCCGTTATATACGTTGTTCAGGGCATTATTCACGTTGTCGTCCACCTGCCAGAAGGTGAGGTCCGTATACCGGTCGCTGGGTGCGAGGTCCAGCTTCTTACAGGCTGAGACCGTGCAGACCAGGAGGGTGAAGAATATGATTTTCGTTCTTGTCATATGGCGATGATTGGCGATTGTTTCAATTAAAGAAAGGTGATGTCGATACCAAAGCCGGTAAATATGGGCATCGGGTAGGCCCGTCCGCTGTTGGCGCCCGTGCCGAAACCGGTATTGTTGTTGAATTCGGTGATCTCGGGGTCGAGGAAATTGAGCTTGCTGAGCGTGACCAGATTTTGGCCGGTGAAATAGACCCGCGCTTTTTGTATGCGGGCTTTCTTCGTCAGGCTTTGTGGCAGGGTATAACCGACCTGCAGGTTTTTCAGTCGGGCATAGGCTGCGTTGAAGAGGAAGAGGTTGGAACCCGTGCGGTAGTTGTTGGTATTGGACGGCGAGCCGTTCTCTGCCAGTTTGGGCCGTTTTGCGTTGGGGTTGGTAGGCGTCCAGAAATCGGTCTGGTGCGTATACATGGTACCGCTATAACCGACATGGAAGGGCTCTACCTGTTCGCCGCGGATCATCTCGTCCCTTTTGCCGACGCCCTGGACGAAGAGCATGACGTCGAAACCCTTGATACTTGCGGTATAGGTAAATCCGAAGGTATACCTCGGGAAGGGGTTGCCGAGGATATACTTGTCGTTCTGGTCGAGCACGCCGTCCTTGTTGCGGTCGACGAATTTCAGGTCGCCGGGTGTGACCGTCGTGCCGGCGAAACGGGGATATTTATTGATATCGTCGAGGTTCTGGAAGAAGCCGTTGGTCCGGTATCCCTGATAGACCGTGATGGGCTGTCCGACCTTGCGGACGATCTGGTACTCTTCCATCTGCTGGATCTGCTGGCTTTCGCCGCCGGCGAGGTTTTTGAGCGTGTTCAGGTTGTCCGAGATGTTGGCGGAAAAGGTCTGCGTGATTAATTTACTGGACAGTGTGTAGGATACTCTTAGTTCCCAGCCCCTGTTCCTGACTTCGGCGACGTTATAGGGCGGCAGGTTGGACACGCCGAAGAGGGCCGGGATGTCCTGGCGCTGCTCGAGTATATCGCGGGTCGTCTTGTCGAAATAGTCGACGGATAGGTCCAGTTTTCTGTTCAGCAGATTGAAGTCGCCGCCGATGTTGAGGGTGGCGGCTTTTTCCCAGGTGATATCTGGATTGCCGAGGACATAGCTGGCGCCAGTGACGGCGGTGTTGTTGAATCCATAGGCTGCCTGGTAGCTGGAGAAGTTGGTTTGATACCGGTAGGCCGCGATATTCTGGTTGCCGAGTATGCCGTAGGAGGCCCTGATCTTGACGTCGCCCAGCAGGTCTCTTACGGGACGCATGAACTCTTCTTCCGTGACTCTCCAGGCCACCGCGCCGGAGGGGAAGAAACCCCAGCGGTTGGCCGAAGCAAATTTCGAGGAGCCGTCCAGCCGGAAATTGAATTCCGCAAAGTATTTATCTCTGTAGCTGTAGCCGCCGCGGCCGAACAGGGAATTGAGGCTTGTTTCGGTCGTTGCCGGGTTGCCGTCGGGTTTGGTGGCGTTCGAGGTATAGCTGTTGTTGGGGTCGATCACCGTGGTGCTGGTGGGCCGGCCGAGTGCGTCGGTCTGTGTTTTCACCAGTTGGTTCTCCTCTCCCTTGTACGATTCGTTGGCGCCTCCCACGAGGATATGCACGTCGTGGATGCCGGCAAAGACATGGTTGTATTCCGCGAGCAGCTGGACGTTGGTGAACAGACCCTTGTAGTTGTAGTTGGACACCGAGCGGTCCTGACCGTAGGAACTGGACGGTAAGAAGTCGACTTCGAGTGTCCGGCCGTAGGTACTGTTGTTGGTGACGGTGCCGCCGAAGACGCCGCGGATCTTAAAATCCTTCGCAATGGTATATTCGCCGTTGAAGTTGCCGAAGATCTCGTTGTTGTCGAGGGACCGGTAGCCGCCTTTTTCGAGGATCCCTTTGGGATTGTATTGGGCGGATACCGCATTCGTAAGATAGTTGCCCGCCGAGTCCTGAAAATTGTAGTAGAGGGAACCCTTCCGGCGTCGACAACGAGGTTGGCGCTGACGGTGGAGTGGTCTTTTATCCGGGTCTTCGCGTAGCCGACGATGGTATTCAGCCGGAAATGGCCCCATTCCGAGGTCTGATTGAGGCGGAAGTTATAGCGCTGCAGGCCGTAGTTGGGGCCGATGAAATTGCTTTTCTGGTCGAGATAGCCGAGGGAGACCATATAGGTATTGCTCTGGCCGCCGCCGCTGATGCTGAGGTTGTGCGTCTGCTGCGCGGCGTCGTGGAGGATGTTCTCGAGGCGCCAGTCGCCGTCGCCCTGCGTCTTGTATTGCTGGATCTGCTGGGGCGTGAAAACAGGCTGTAGTCCCGAATTCACCAGCGATTCGTTCTTGTACCAGGCGTTCTCCCAGGCGTGCACCGGCTTGTACGTGATACGGGGCGACTGAATACCGTAGATACCGGCATAGTTGATGATGGCTGACTGGTTCTTCTTACCCTTTTTGTGGTGACGAGTATGACGCCGTTGGCCGACCGGCTGCCGTAGATGGCGGCGCTGCCGGCGTCCTTGAGGATCGATACGCTTTCGATATCGTTGGGGTTTAAAAGATTGATATCTCCACCTGGTATGCCGTCGATGACGATCAGCGGGGTGTTGTCGCCGGTAGTACCCAGTCCGCGTATATTGAGGTTGACGCCCTGTCCCGGTTCGAAATTGGTCTGTTGTATGATGAGGTTGGGGCTGGTTCCCTGGAGGGCGAGCAGGACGTTGGTGACGGGGCGGTCTTCGATAGCCTTTCTGCTGATGGCGTCGACGGCGCCGGTGACCGAGATCTTCTTTTGCGTGGCATAGCCTACGACGACGACTTCGTTGAGGTCCTTGTTGTCGGACTCGAGGCGGATCAGGAGGTTGTGTTTGCCTGATATGGGCAGGTCCTCGGCGCAGGTAGCCGACGGAGGTGATGGAGAGGGATCCGGTCCTCCAACTTTCTTCCGGTATTTTTAGGGTAAAGCGGCCGTCGTCTCTGGAGGTCGTGCCGAGATTGGTACCGGACAGCTGGATGCTGACGTTGGACAGTCCTTTTCCGGTGGCGTCGACGATGCGGCCTTCGATGGTGACTTCTTCATAGGGTCTGGCAGTAGCAGCGGGTTCTTCTTTTTCGCCTCTTCTCCGCTACTGCCTCCTGCTAAAGGGGAGGATGGCTTGACGGGTTTGAGGATGATCTTGTCGTTGACGAGCTCGAAAGCGATGTTCAGGGGCGTCAGCAGATCGGCGAGTGCCTCGTTAAGGTTCTTATCCTTGATGGAGACGCTGAGTTTTCTTTGGGGGTTGATCTCGTCGTTGGCGTATACGAAAACGAAGTTCGACTGTTTTTCTATTTTCTCCAGGATGGTTGCCAATTTTTCGTTCTTCGCCTGCAGGGTGATCTTTTTATCCTGGGTTTGGGCTTTTGCGGCGCGGCAAAAGCGGTCTGGGAGTGCAGCGGGAATACGCTCAGGAGTAACCAGGCGGACAGTATCGAGGGCAATGAATAACGAGTCAGCAGCCTTCTTGTGGCTGGGGTCGCTGTATGCATGACAATCGTTTTTGATGGTGAATGGCTAGTTGGGGAGCTTGCCCGGCCTCAGCGGCGATCAGCAGTTCGGTATTGGTGATTTTATAGCTGAAATTCTTTGTTCGGGCCAGATAATACATGATCTCGTCGAGGGTATTGTTCTCGAATGAGCCGGTGAATACGTACTCCATGGGAGTGCTGTCTACGAACACGACCTTCTTTCCGAAATTGCGTTCGAGTTCGACGGCGATCTGTTCCATCGTCATGCCGCGGAAGATGAGTTTGCCTTCGGTCCATGCCTTGTCTTCCTGGCTGGAGGTGGTGCTGGTATTCAGCTGTTCCTTTGTGAAGACATAGCTGGCTTTGTGGTCTGCGGCGACGACGATGGTGTCCTGTTTCTTATGGGAGGAGCGGTATTTCGGGATAAAGGCGATCCGGCCGGTGGCCACCGACGTCTCGACCGTCGGTTCGTTGTCATAGGCGCGGACGTTGAAGGAAGTGCCGAGAACCTTTACCGTTCCATTGGCGAGATGAATAATAAAAGGGTGTTCTGGGTTTTTCACCACGTCGAAGAATGCTTCGCCGTTGAGATAAATTTCGCGGCTGCCTTCTTTGAAGCTCTCGGGATATCTGATCTTGCTGTCGGCGTTGAGCCAGATCTTGCTGCCGTCGGGCAGCTGGATGATGCTCTTGGTGCCTTTGGCGTTGTGTTTTTCCATGAGGGAGGCGAGGGGGTCGTGAGTGTCCCTGTGCCTGGCGAGGATGGTTGTCGCTCCGATGAGGATGACCGCTGCTGCGGCCGCGGCTCCCCAAAGCCAGCGCCTTTGTGGGCTTTTGAAGGTCACGACTTTTGCGGTTCCGGGAAGGTCGAGGCTTGCGAGGACCTTGCTGAGGTTCTCTTCAACGGAGGGGTGGGCATCGTCGTCGTGCCGCGACCAGAACTGTTCGAGGACTCTGTTCTTCTCACCGGAAGCTTCGTCTTCGGAGAGCAGCTGGTGGAGCTGCTGCAGTTCGTCCGGCGTAGCCTCGCCGGACAGTCGCCGGGCCATTAATTCTATGATGCGGTCCTTATTCATGGTAGTATGATCGTCCAGTATAGAGACAGGTAAATTGTGGGGATTCCTTACAGGCGGAAAAAAGATTTTTCAATTATTTTGTCGAGTTTCTTTATGGCCCTGAACAGTTGGGTTTCGACGGTGCGGGGGGAGATGTTGAGGATCTCCGCGACCTGTTTGTAGCGGAAGCCCTCCTCCTTGATCAATTTGAAAACGGTGCGGCACTGGTCGGGGAGCTCGTCGATGGCCTGGTTGAGGCGGAAATAGATCTCCTTCCATTCCAGTTCTTTGCCGGGGTCGTTGACGTCGATCAGCTGTCCCCTGGGGGCTGTCCGGCTCGACGGCCACGTGATAGGGCGAATATTGTGATAGGTGGTTGAGGGAGTGGTTGCGCACGGCTACGAACAGATAGGTCTCGAGGTTTTTTATGCCTATGAGCTCGTCCTGGCGGCGCCAGATGCGGATCATGACGTCGTTGACGAGTTCTTCGGCGACTTCTTTTTTGTGAACGTAAAGCATGGCGAAATTGAACAGGCGGCCGAAGAATAGGCGGTACAGGTCCTCAAAAGCCTTTTGAGAGCCGCCGGCGATCAGCCGCTGCAGTTGAGTTAGTTGGTTGGCGTCAATTTTCATTTGGCAAAGCCTCTGTCTATAAGACAGGCAATTTTATCCAATTCCTTACAGACGGCAACAAATTTTTTCGGCCCATGGGATGGGGGGTGCTCGGCTGGCGCTGCTAAACTTTTAGCGATGGATAGAACTGGCGACCGGAGTTCTTCGACGTTCGCTTCGTCGTGAAGGTTTCGTCCTTACTGCCGGAACCGGCGCATTTTGTATATTAGTCCAATGAGAACTAACCGACGGCGAGCGGCCCAATTCCGAGTACCGGTCGATCTTTGTCCGGTTGGGCAGCAGGGAGCTTTCCTGCCGGGGACTGCGATCGGAGACCTTTTTCAGCCGACCATTTTACATACAAAGGTGAATTATGACTGTTTTTTGAAAATCCCGACCGTTTTACAGCGCTCAGTTGTCAAAGAGGAAATCAATCTAAAATGACAAATCTGAAAAACAAAGTAGCTGCTGTATTTGCGGCTTCCGGCGCGATCGCCGGCGCGGTAGCCCAGTCCTTTGCCCGTCATGGCGCAAAAGTGTATGTCTCGGGCAGGGATCTCAAAAAAGTAAAGGCGCTTGCGGACGAGATCAAACGTAATGGAGGACTGGCGATACCCGTAAAAGTGGATGCCATGAACGAGGAGGAGATCGACCAGCTGCTCGAACAGATAGTGGACGAAGAGAAGAGGCTGGATATCGTTTTTAACGGTATTGGACTGACGGGTAATGACTATGGCAGCGATATTCCGGCAACGGATCTTCCTTTCGACAAATTCATGCTGGCATTCGAGGCGCACTGTGGATCACAGTTTCTGACCTCGCGCGCTGCGGCGAAGTATATGATGAAGAGTGGCTCGGCGGGAACCATTCTAACCCTTACGGCGGCCTTGTCGAGGGGAAATTCCCGAACAGGTCGGGGCTTGCGGTGGCCTGCACGGCTATCGAGGGACTGACCAGGTCGTTGGCGGCGGAGTTCGGAAAGCACGATATCCGGGTGATCTGTCTGAATGCTACGGCGCTGGCGGATACTCCGAGGATCCGGGAGTCCTTCCAGAAATACGCAAAATCGGCGGGGTGGCTCCGGAGGTGATCGCGGCTACGCTGACCCAGCAGAATCTGTTGAAGACGTCTGTGACGCTGGAACATGTCGCCGAAACGGCTGCCTTTTGGTCTCGGACAGCGGGATCACGTTCAACAGTCATATCGTGGATGTAGATGGTGGTAAATTCAACGTTATTTAAAACTATGGACAACCAGCAAGTAATGAAAAAGGCCCTGGAAGGAGATATCCACTCCTTCCAGGCTATGTTTGCGGAGTTTCAGGGGCAGTTGAAGTCCTATCTGTACCGGCTGCTTGCCGACAGGAATGACGTGGACGACCTGACGCACGACACCTTCATAAGGGCTTACGACAAGATCGCAAGCTTCAATCAGGAATCTTCGCTAAAAACATGGGTCTTCACGATCGCCACGAACCTCGCCTACAATCTGCTGAAGAAGCGCCAGCGCTGGACGGCGGATGCGCAGGATCAGGGAAAACAGTATTCGATCAATACGCCCGACGTAAGGCAGGCCTGCCGGATGGTACACGCGACTTCGCCGCTTGGCGCTTATGAAATGAAGGAGCATATCGACTTCTGTTTTATTTGCATCGCGAAGACCCTGCCGGTGGAGAACCAGGTCGCGCTGATCCTAAAGGATATTTACGATTTCCCTGTACACGATATCTGTCAGATCCTTGAGAAGACAGAGGGTGTGGTAAAGCACCTGCTGATCGACGCGAGAAAGACGATGATGGATATTTATGACAACCGGTGTGCGCTGATCAACAAGAACGGGACCTGTCACCAGTGCAGCGAGCTCAATGGCATCTATAATCCGAAGCAGGATCAGCAGCAGGAATTGATGAAGCTCGATCTGGTGAAGGGTTCGAAGAAGTTCCATCGGGAGAAGCTGTTCGAGCTGAGGACCGAGCTGGTGAAGGCCATCGACCTTCAGCACGGCGTTGGGTCGGACCTGAACGAGATACTTTTCAGGGTGACGAGAAAGGCCATTGGTGAAATCGATAAGGTATGAGAACGCTTTGCTGTGTTTTGGTTCTTTGGTGTTGCAGGGGCCAGGCTCAGGAGTTATTGGGGGTTGCGGGAGGCGCCGATTCATCACGGCGGATATCGATGGGGATGGTGCTGAGTTTGTGACGGAGGCAGGCTTTTTTCAGTTGTTTAATTCGGGCGGAGTCATGATCGACAACGGAAAGTTCCTGGTGCTCTGGAAAAAGACGCCGGAGGGGTGGAAGATGTTTCGGGACTCGTTCAGCAGTGACAGAGATCAATCGTTTTGATAAAGGGGGCAGGGACGGTTGAGAATCGTGTTCTGGAAGAAGGTGCCGTCCGAATCTCCGGAGGCGATGGATGCGATGTGTATTTTTTTGCCTGGAGGCGGAGATTAGTCTCATATATATTACGAAAAATTCCGCGTATTCCGTGCGAAGAGGTACTGCCAAAGGGGGAAGACCGTAAATATTCCGAGATAAAGAAGGGTAGCGACGGGGTCTTCCGGTTTGCTGGAAAGGAAGATCTGCATGCATGCGGCGCCGATCAGGGAGGCGCCGATCCCCAGAATCGCCGGCATGGCGATGGTGTGGTACAGAGAGAAACGGCCGACAAGGAGGAGGTCATAGCAGAGGTTTAGCAGGACGGCTCCGATCGCGCTAAAAGCTATGAGGTTGAATGGCGCGTAATGCCCGGACTTTAGGAAATTTATAGTAACCAGAGCTGAGCAGCCGGTATTGATCGCCAGAGAAAGCAGGATAAATAGTACACCACCCAGGGGATATCTTATATTTTCGACGGAGGACATCAGGACAAGGCCAAAGCCCAGTCCGGGGGCAACGGCCATAACCAGTAGAATGAATACGCCGCCCCGGCCCAGCAGCAGAAGAGCCATAAGTAACCAGGTAAGGGCGCCGCAATTGAAAGCTTCTTTGACTAAATTCTTTTTGGGATCGGCCATTGCCGGCCAAGATAGGGAGTTTTTGGCGCCTTCCAAATAGAGGGTTGCCGCTGGAACAAAAACAGCTGGGATGCGTGTGTGGCAAATATTAACTTAATGGGGCTAATTATTCGCTTCACTGTCAAACCAAAACCAGCTAAAAATGCCAACGCTAACGATCGCAAGGTATCCAGCCATTCTGTTGCTGGCCCTCACCACTATTTCATCCCGCAGCCAGACCGTCACTACCCCCAGAACTCCCAGTCCCGCGGCAACGGTATCGCAGACCATCGGTATTTCGACCGTAACCGTCAATTATTCGAGACCGTCCGTCAAGGGCAGAAAGATATGGGGCGAACTCGTTCCATATGGCTGGAATAAGCAGGGGTTTGGGAATGGTCTCGACGCTCCCTGGCGCGCGGGCGCCAATGAGAATACTGTATTACGGCTGTCTCATCCCGCCAAGATCGAAGGCCAGCCGGTGCCTGCCGGGGAGTATGGTCTGTTCTTCGTCGTCAATGCCGATAATACCGGGGAGGTCGTTCTATCGAAGGATAGCCGGTCCTGGGGCAGTTTCTGGTATGACGCCGGGCACGACCAGATGCGAGCGAAGATCACGCCGCGCCCGGGTGCAATGACCGAGGTGCTAACCTACGACTTTGAAAATATCAACAGAACCTCCGCCGGAGCTGGTGCTCAGCTGGGAAAAGTTGCAGCTGCCGGTAAAGATCGAATTTGCCGTCGACGATATCGTCCTGGCCAATGCGGCGGAAGAGCTGAAAGGTCCGACGGGCTTTGGCTGGCAGGGGTACACCAGTGCGGCCAACTATGCCGTTCAGAACAAGGTCGGCTATGACAAGGCGCTGGTATGGATCGATCGGGCAATTGCCATCAATTCCAATTTCACTACTTTGAAGGTCAAGGCGGATCTGCTCGACGCTACGGGAAAGAAAGCGGAATCAGAAGCCATGATGAAAGACGCCGTCGCGGCTGCCACCGAAGTCGAGCTCAACCAGTATGGATATCAGCTGCTGGGCGCCAATCAACAGGACAGGGCGATCGAGATATTTCTCCAAAATACGCAGCGTCATCCGAAAAGCGCCAATGCTTTTGACAGTCTTGGCGAGGGTTATGCGATCAAGGGGGACAAGAAGAATGCGATCATTAGTTTTAAAAAATCGCTCAGCATGAATCCTCCTGCCAATGTGAGGGCGAATTCCGAGAAATATCTGAGGCAGCTGGGGGCGATGTAGGGCGTTACTTTGTCGAATGGAGGCCGATCAGGTTGCCTTCTGAATCTTCTATCAGTGCGATATAGCCGAATTCGCCGAGATGCGTTTTTGGCCGGAGAATTTTGCCGCCGGCGGCGTCGACGCGGCTCAGTTCGGCGTTGATCTCTTCGGAAGCGAAATAGACCAGCGTCCCGCCATAGCTCTGGTTTTGCCTGTTCGATCTTGACCAGCGCGCCGCCGGGGTTGGTGTCTTGTGCCGGGAAGGTTGCGTATTTCATATCGGCGTGTCTGTCGCTGGAGACGGGGAGGTCCGTTAGCTGGAGGCGGAACACTTCGGTATAGAATTTTTTTGCCCTGTCAAAGTTGGACGTGTAGATCTCGAACCAATTGATAGTACTTTTCATCCTGTTATATTTTGGAGGTCAAAATTACAGGGAGGGTGGGGAGGAAAATTGTATAATTCCGACACGGCCGGTTTTTCCGCGGGGTTCTAAGCGCTCCACTCGGGGAAGCCGGGCATATGTTCGATGGCTTTTCGGACGTAGGTGGTGGGCGTAACGCCGGAGAAGAGTTTGAAATCGCGGATAAAATGGGACTGGTCGAAATATTCGAGGGTGTGGGCGATATCCGTGAGGGAGCGTGACCGGCCGTGGCGGATAAGCGTTATGGCCGACTGAAAGCGGATGATGCGGGAATACATGACCGGTGTGATGCCGACATGGGTAATAAAGAGGCGTTCGAGAGAACGTTCGGATTGATTGAGGTCGCGCCGGAGGTCTGGCAGTTTCCGGCCCTGGCGGAGCGCTGTGAGCGCGTATTCTAATTGATTGTTCTGGTTGTTCCCGGAACCGCGTCGCCGGGCCTGTTTCTTCAGAAAATCGGCCAGACAGGAGACCTTTTGCCGGACCGTTTTGCAATTGCCAAGCCTTTCGCTGAGGGATGTTTTGACGAGATTTTCGACAGCCGTATTTTGGTGGGTTAGTTGGTTTGCGTCCAGGCCAAACAAGGGCTTGAGGGCGGCTGGTCTTAGGCTTACTCCGATGTTGCGAAAATTACCGCTGAACTGTGCAGTTGCCCGGCTTTTGTTGCCTGACCGAAGACAAATAATTGCGGGAGCCGTTCGCCTTCGAATCCTCTAATCGCTCCAGGATTATCAAGAAAAATGAGACCGGGGTAGCCGTTGGACATGACGGTGAAGCTCACTGGGTCAGGTCTGGCAACGTGCCCATCGAGTACCCAGAAATGGCTGACGAAGTCTTTCAGGGACGGAGGCGGTTCGATTAGCTGATAGTTCATGGTGCAAATTTGCTAAAAACCTGTGGTAAATTTGCTAACTTGCACTTACAAATTGACAAGGTCATGGCAGCTGAGCCGTCAAATAATCGAAAGGACAATTCTTCCGTTACGCTGAATGAACGCTCCGAAAAAGAGCGTCTGATCGAGAACGTCTATCGTCCTGATATCGAAAAGCTGCATCTCTTCACGCAAATGCTCCGTGTAAACTCTTTATTTAAGAAGGCAAAAGTTGTCCATAAATAAACTCTATGGATGTTTTAGACGAAGAGTTCATGCAGCGGCAACGTGGCATGGGCACACGGGCATGGGCTTCAACAGCCATATCGTGGACGTCGACGGCGGCAGATTCACCGTAATTTGATAAATTGTAGGATGAAGCGACGCAAATTCCTGCAAAACACGTTGACGGCCGGAGCCGGCCTGATCTTATCTCCTCCTATAACCACTGCGTCACCAAAGAAGGTGATCGTCGCCGGTGCGGGCATCACCGGACTCTGCTGCGCGTACGAGCTGATGAAGGCAGGGCATGACGTCACGGTGCTCGAGGCGTCGGGCCGTTGCGGAGGACACGTGTTGACCGGCCGGGACGGGCTGTCCGACGGACTCTATGCAGACTATGGCGCCGACCATATCACCAAACCGGGGTATGAATATTTTTTCCGGTATATCGATGAGTTAGGCCTGACGGCGATTCCCTACCCGAACGCGGAGAATTCGGAACACGCTTTCGACAAGGACAAGTTGAAAGTCATCGACGGAAAATTCTATACGTCGGCGCAGTTGCAGGACCCGTCGGTACTGAGAGCCCTTGGCTTCAACCTGCAGGAGGTGGAGTTCCTGTCCCAGCACGCGATGCACGAGCTTCCCGGCTTCTTCCTGAAGAAATATGCCGACAAAATAACCGATCCGTTCCAGCCCTTTGGCGCCGGCCTTGACGACTACGACAAGATCGCCATCGCCGAGGTCTATATAAAAGAAGGCGCTTCGGCGGGTGCTCTGCGGTTCCTCGGCGGGAAGCATACGAACGCCCTGTATTCTCTCGGCGTCTATCGGTGATGTATGCGCGCGGGATCCCGTTGTCCGAAGGCGAGACCTTTCGTGTGAAAGACGGCAACGAACAGCTGCCCATCGCATTCGCCAAAAAACTGGGGGACCGGATCAGGCTCAACCACCCCATCACCGCTATCCATCACAGCCGAACCGGCGTGACGGTGAGCTGCCAGGGTAAACCCGGGCTGAAGCTTTCAGCCGACGTGCTGGTCAACTGCATCAGCCTGCCTATTTTTCAGAGCATCTCCATTACGCCTGCTCTGTCCCCGGCGAAGCAATATGTCGTCGACCACCTCAAGTATTCTTCCCACCCTTTCTATGTATTTGAAGCGACGTCCAAATTCTGGCTCGACGAGGGCATTCCCAGCATCAATATGGAATTCGAACACCCGCTGATCAATTCGATCTGGCTGCAGATGGTCGACGAAGACAGCGGGCGAGTGGTCCTGAAGGCCTTTGGTCCCAGCGGTTTCCCGCCGCAGCAGGTGCTGAAGGCATTCCGTGAGGTCTACCCCGGCAAAAAGGACACGATCGAAACGGCGCTGACGCACGACTGGTCCAAAGACAAGTACGCGCCGGTGTGCGAGATGGAGCCGTTCCCCATCGGAGAGATGCACAAGTTCTGGCCGCAGGTGCTTCAGCCGGACGGGCGCATATATTTTGCCGGTACTTATGCGGACAATATGAGCCGGGGCATGGAATCCTGTCTTCGCAGTGCGTTCCGCGTTGCGGGAGAGATCAATAAAATGTCCCTCACCTGACCCCGGCGGCCGCACTGGCCAATAAGACTGACGAATAGGCCAAAATACTTTAATATCTGTTTGGGAGTACGCCGGATATTACGTTATGAATCAGACTAATAACGATGCCTTATCCCGGCGCAAATGGCTGGGGCTTGCCGCCACTGTCACCGCCGGTTCGGCCCTGCCCGGTGCGGCGGCCTTAGCTGCAGGACCGTCCGACAAACAGCCGAAGGACCTCGGCGCCCGCGTCTACAATATCCGTGAGTTTGGCGCCAAAGGCGACGGCGTCACGCTGGATACCGCCGCCGTACAGGCTGCGATCGACGCGTGCAACAGGGACCAGGGTGGAACGGTGCTGGTGCCCGCGGGCCGTTTTGTTATAGGCACTGTGGAACTGAAGAGCAATATTACCCTGCATATTGCCGCCCAGGGCGTTCTGCTGGGCAGTGCCGATGGCCGGCAGTACCATGCGGTGGACGCCATTCCTTTAACCGGCGACTCGACCCTGGCCGACGGGAATGTGGGGCTGCTGTTTGCGGTGAAGGCCGAGAATATCACGATCGAAGGACAGGGAACCATCGATGGGCAGGGCGCCCAGTTCAGGAGTCCGTCCAAAGACGTTCTTCCGCCCGCAGGCATCACCGGCAGTCACCGTCCCTATCACCTGTTGTTCTACCAGTGCAGGAATCTTACCGTCCGCGATATTTTTCTTCTTAAAAGCGCCTTCCACTCGACACGGGTGGTCCAGTGCGAATTTGTAAAGATGGAGGGGCTGCGTATCAACAGCAGGGTCATCCACAACAACGATGGTTTTCATTTTATCAGCAGCCGGTATGTACATATCAGCAACTGCGATATTCAGTGCCAGGACGATGCCTGCGCGCTGTTTGGCAGCTGTCAGTTCATAACGGTGACCAACTGCAGTTTTAGTACGCGGTGGTCGGTATTCAGATTTGGCGGGGGTGTCGCAGAAAATATCACCGTCTCCAACTGCCTGATCTATGAGACCTATGGATGTCCAATCAAATTGCGGTGCGGCCCGGGTTCGAGGTTTGAGAATATTTCGTTTTCCAATATCGTGATGAAGGACGTGACCGGTCCTATTTCGCTGGGCCTTGGCCCGCAGCCGACGCATGCGCAGTCGGATGCGCAGCCTACCCATCCCGCGACGGGCTCGCAGGCATCCACGACCGCCTCACAGCCGACGGGTATCCTTCGCAATATCTCTTTCAGCGGTATTCACGCCACGGTGGTAAAGCCGGTGCAGCTGCGGGATGCCGAGTTTACCAGCAATTACAATCCCGGCGAGGTCTATTCCTGTGTCGTCCTCAACGGTGTGGGGGAAGCCGTTATGGAGAATATTTCCTTTAACGACGTGCATATACAGTACCCGGGCGGTGGAACGGTCGAGCAGGCAACGGTCCGCGACGTGCCGAAGGTCGCGGGGGAATATTTCCAGCTGGGTGTATTGCCGGCCTATGGAATGTATGCCCGTAATGTGAAAGCTCTGACCCTTCACAATGTCCGGTTTTCCCTGGCGAGTCCCGACTACCGGCCGGCTGTTATCTTCGATCATGTGGAGGACGCGGCCGTCAATGGACTGAGCGCCCGGGGCGTGAAGGGATCCGAGTCGCTGTTCAGGTTAATCGAAAGCAGGGACGTTCTGCTGACGGCTGTCAGGGTGTTGACGCCGACCGATGTTGTGCTGCAGCTGGAGGGCCCGGGGTGCGGCAATATCAAGATCGACGGGGGAGACCTGTCGAAGGGCGGCACACCGGTGGTCTTCAAAGCAGGCGCAAATAGGGAGGCCGTTAAATTATAAATAACTATGAGGAACATACGATTTATATTCGGGTTGATTGTTTTTTACGGGTACTGTCAGCGCGCAGACGGAACGCGACCGGCAGGCGGCCGACGAGGCGCTGCACGGCTGGTGGCCCGCCACTATGAAAGACCATGATCAGCGGCTGGCGTGGTGGCGCGAAGCGCGGTTTGGCATGTTCATCCACTGGGGCGTGTATTCGCGCGCCGGCGGCGAGTGGAAGGGACATAAGGTGGAGGGGTATGCCGAACACCTTATGCGCAAGGAAAAGGTCAGCAGGGCGGAATACCTCGAGCTGGCCCACGGATTCAATCCCGTAAAATTCAACGCGGACGAATGGGTCCTGCACGCGAAACAGGCCGGCATGAGGTATATCATCATTACCTCGAAGCACCATGACGGATTCGCCATGTACGACTCGCAGGTATCCGACTTCAATATCATGAAGCAGACCGCCTGGAAGAAGGACCCGATGGCCGCTCTTTCCGCCGCGTGTATGAAGTATGGGGTCAAATTCGGTTTTTATTATTCGCATGCATTCGACTGGGAACACCCGGACGCGCCGGGCAACGACTGGGAATACAATAACCCGGGAGGCGATAAGGGACTTTACGGCGGCGTCCGCTGGTATGACCAGCATCCGGAGCTGCTGGACAAAGCACGGCATTATGTCGATACAAAAGCGATCCCGCAGATCAGGGAGCTGATCCGGAAATATCATCCGGATATCTTTTGGTTCGACACGCCGAGCAAGTTACCCTTCTCCGAGAACCTGCGGATCCTGCGGGCTATCCGGGAGACCGACCTGCACGTCGTGGTGAACGGCAGGCTGGCGAGGGACGGGGACAACAATTTCGGCGACTACAAGAATACGGCCGACCGTCCGGCGGAGTTCTTTCCGGTGACTGGCGACTGGGAGGCTATTCCCACAACCAACGAATCGTACGGATACCATCAATTCGACAGCAGCCACAAGCCGGTGGCGCATTTTATCCGTCTGCTGGCAAAATCCGCCTCGCGGGGCGGCAATCTGCTGATGAATATCGGGCCCAGGGGCGACGGAACATTCGACCCCAAAGACCTGCGGATCCTTCGGGGTATTGGAAAGTGGATGGATATTAACACCGGGAGCATCCGGGGCACCGTCGCCGGGCCGTTGCCTGTGCAGAACTGGGGTGTGTCTACACAAAAAGGGAACACGCTCTTTTTACACGTCTTCGAATGGCCCGCGGATGGCAGGCTCTGGGTGGGGGGATTGAAGGGGCCTATCGGCAAGGCCTGGCTGTTGTCGGACCCGCGGCGGATGGCGCTTGCGTCGACTGCGGCAGGAGGTGACTACGTCATCGACGTCCCGCGGCGTGTGCCCGATACGGCCGATGCGGTGATCGCCGTGGAGTTAAAAGGAGGAGGGTTCGACTCCGTGGCGTTCGTTGCTCCGAATGTCCCGCTGGCGCGGCTGCTGACGTTTGACGCCCGGCTGCACGGGAGCGGGTTTTCTTTTGGCGACGGGAAAAGAGACCGTTTCTATGTCGATGGGTGGACCAGTAAGGAGCAATATCTGAGCTGGGATTTCCGCACCGTTGCAGCGGCGGCCTATCATCTGACCATAGCCTACCGGGCGGGAGAGGGCTGCGGCGGGACTTATGGCTGGCAGGTCGACGGTATGCAGGGTGAACAAAAGATAGAACCGGGGGGTACTGATGATGTGGTCACGGTTGATCTTGGGAGGGTCACGCTGGGTGCAGGTACTCACGAGTTGAGTATAAAGCCGGTGGAGATCACGGGCCGGTTGCTGATGCGGCCTTTGGAAATCAGGTTGGTGAAATAGTTATCCGAAGAACAGCATCATAGAAAGTACAAAGAGATAGCCGCAGATGACGGCCATTATTTTGCGATCGAGAGGATCATGTCCGTCAGTAACTGAGGCTGTTCCATCGTGATCATATGCCCGCCTGGCACGATCTGTATATCAACGCCGTATTTGCTGACCCTTTGCTTCGCCAGCCTGACTTGTCTGGGTTCGAACTGGTCCCTGTCGCTGCCTACGATGAAAAAGCGGACGTCGCGGTGCATTTTCTCGACTATTTTTAGCAGGTTCAGTCGTTCGCCGTTGGCCTTGTGTTCGTCTACGAATCCGGCGGCCCAGTGAAGGAAGAGCATGCCGTTCCTTCGCCGGAGGGCGTCCCGCACCTCGGCGAGTTCGGTCTCTGACACCTGATACTTTTTGCTCCACATGCCTTTCAGCATTCTGTTGAATGTAAAGTCCGAGGTCTGAGCTTTTAGCGCTCCTCGTTTTCCAAACGTTGTTTTGAGCAGCGGCGTTGTAAAGATCGGGTGCGAGTGTCCGTCCGTAAAATATCCGCCATTGATCATCAGTAATTTTGTAATGACGGTCGACGGCTTCAGGCCTTTTCTATTTTTTCCTGCTGTCTGCGCAGGAGCTCCATTGCCACCAGCGAGGAATAGTCGAACGTGACGACGAATGTGGTGTCGATCTGGTGGTATTTCCATAGCGCCTCTACCAGGTCTGCTCTTTCAAAAGTAGAGTAAGAGTAGTGTTCGGGTTTGTCCGATTCGCCCTGGCCGATGTATTCGATGTACAGCCGGTTCTGAGAATTTTCTTTTTCTATCAGTGCGTCGATCTTCGACCAGTCGTAGGAGCCGGTCGGGAAGCCGGGGAGAAAGGAGATCGTGGTACCGGGATTATGGCCGGGACGGGAGAGAAATTTATTGAAGACGGACAGGGCATCGGGAGCGTTCGCTATTCTTTTCCTTGCGGCGTCATACGGCAGACGTATACCTGAGTCAAACCATTCTTTTGCTGAGACCATAGACAATTGTATAAGGACCCAAAGTTCCGAAGACCGCGGGCCACACCGGATAACCAAAATTGCTATTTTGACTGCTGGCGGTACTGGGTGGGGTAGAGGCCTGTCTTCTGAAAGAAGAGGCGGCTGAAGGACTGGCTGTTGTCGAATCCCGGCTCGGTCGGCGAGATCGTTTATGGAGACTTTGCTGTCGCGGAGCAGGGATATCGCTTTCTCGATCCGGAGATGCTGGATATACTGGTAGGGAGAGAGGCCATAGGCTCCGCGGAACAACCGGAGGAAATGATATTTGGAAAGGCAGGCTTCCGCCGCGAGCTGGTCCAGACTTATTTCTCCGCAAAAGCCTGAACGGAGAACGTCCATCGAACGGGAAAGGCGTTTGTACAGTTCGACGCGGGTGGACTTTCTGACTGGCGGCAGGTTGTTGACGATTTCTGCTATTTGGTCGTGTTGCTGTAAGTGATAGGTCAGCAGGGCGGTCATTTGTTCTTCGAACCTTAGCCTGTTGTAGGTCTTTTCTTTGTGGCTGCTTATCAGATCCGTGATGATCGCGTTAAAGCGGGCGTCGCGGCGGTGCAGCTGGTTGAAGAACAGGACAGGCGACAATTGTCTTTCGGTACCCGCGTCGAGGATCTGGTGTTCCGGAGTTACCAGTGGAGTTAAGGACGGACTCGCTCAGAAAATCACCGAAATGAATATTGAAAGTTTCGGTATCGCCCAGGTCTTCTTCGACCCCGAGCGTATAGAGCTGCTGGCGATTGCTTACGTAATAGTTATCCGTGTCTATTCGTGTCTTCTGGCTGTCGATGCCGCAATAACTGGTGCCGCGTATATTCAGAAAAAAGGAGAACGGGCCTTTTACATCCGGCCGGTAACATTCTTTGACCCTGGTATGAATGATGACGCTGGGAAATCCTTCTTTGTCAAGGGGAAGGTTGCCCCATCCCAGCCGGTTGCTAAACCCCTGGGCGATCTGGCTCTTTAGCCAGCCAATATCGGGAAACTCATTCAGGATCATTATTGTAAGTTACGATAAAGTTTTGTCAACGTATTGGAAGAATAGCCGCGCGATTGTATTTTGCAGGAAACTCCCTGAATCGCACTGCTATGCGGCTATCGATTTTTGGCAGTTCAATCACGATATATGGATTCGATCAGAATAAGATGCCCGAAGTGTAACTGGGAGCCGGACGGGAAGGCTTACTGGCAGTGCAGCTGCGGGCATGTGTGGGACACCTTTTCCACGGGTGGCCGGTGTCCGGCCTGTCAGAAGGTCTGGGAGGACACTAAGTGTCCCGGGCATGTCGGCGGCTGCGACAAATGGTCTCCTCATCTGGATTGGTATGAGAACCTCGACGATATCGTCGACGAGATCAGGCAGGAGACCGTGATGCCGGTCAATATACCGCTGAGCAAGGCGAAATTGACGAAGCTCCTGGTCTTTAGTGTGGTGTTTCTGGCCGCCGGGGTCTGGATGGTCGTGGCAAATCCGCAGGTTGACAATCCCGTATTTGACAATGTGGTGGTCAGGATAGTTGTTGAGTATGGCGCGATGATCATGGGGCTGTTCGGTATCTACTTCTTTGCCAGAAAGCTGATGGACAAAGGCCCGGGCCTGATCATCGACGCGCAGGGTATCTACAACAATACAAGTGCGTTCAGGGATGGATTTATTCCCTGGTGTGAGATATCGGAGATCGATGAGCGGTCGGTAGGGGCGTCTTTGGCGTCGAGGCAGCATTTTGTAACCATTGTAAAGACGGGTGGTTCGCGGATCCATATTTCAACCAATGGATTGGAAACGAATCACGAAGACCTGTTGAAGCTGATGAAAAGCTACTACGAAAAATATAAACAACCCGCTTAGACGACGGGACTATTTGGGCAGGCGCCCTACTTTTCATAAATCCCTTTCTGTTTCATCAGCGTCGTGATCGCGTCGATATTTGTCGGGGTGCCGGAGGTGACGTTCTCATGGCCTTCGGGTGTCACGATGATCGTATCCTCGAGGCGGAGGTGGACTTTGAGGTCTTTGTCCTCGATGATGGGCTCCACGTTGAATACAACGCCTGGGACGAAGGGTTTGTCGCGGGGGCCGACGTCATGGACCGCCATCCCGACGAAGTGACCGATGCCGTTGGGGTGTAGTTTTTCGAAGCCGTGTTTGGCGTAGACCTTAGCGGCGATGTCGACCAGGTCCTGAATGGTCACGCCGGGCTTGACGGCGGCGATGACGGTCTCGGAAACTTCCTTGATACAGTTGTAGTATTTGAGCTGGACGTCGGTGAATTTGCCGTCGACCGGCCAGGTGCGTGTGATATCGGTGGAATAGTAGTTGAGTTCGGGGGCGTAGTCCATGAGCACGACGTCGCCGGCCTTCATCAGATGATTGTTGGCGTTATAGTGCCAGCTCAGTCCCTGGGCGCCCGAAGCTACTATGGGGAAGTAGGAGGGGCCCTGAGCGCCTTCGTTTGCGAATACAAAATCTGCCGCCGCGGCTATCTGGTATTCATAGATCCCCGGACGGGTAACGCGCATCGCCTCGTCAAAGCCGTGGGCGCCGATCTTCCCGCATTCGCGGATGACGGCAATCTCCTTTCCGTCCTTTACCCAGCGCATGTTGTCGATGAGGGGGGTGAGGTCTTTTATGGGCGTTAGCGGATAGCGTTCTTTGACTTTGCCGATAAAGTTGAGCTCCTTCGAAATGCGTCCGTCCCAGGGGTCGGCCATGCGGGCGTTGCGTTGTCCGATGCCCTTGTCCCGGCTCATCTCGGCGGCCTCTTCGGGGGAGGTGACGAGATAGAAGGCCTGGCCTTTCGCCGCGACCTGTGTGAGTTGGGTGGTCATGAGGGATTTGGGCAGGACGGCGGTCATTTTGTATTGGCTGGCGGCGTCTTCGCCGGGTTTTATGAGGGCTTCTTCTTTTATCTCGGCGCTGGTAGTTGCCGGCACGAGGAGGGTCGAGGTCTTTGTCTTTCCGTTGATGATCAGGACGGCGCCGGGTAGTTCGACGCCGCTGAAATAATAGAAATTGTTGTCCTGCCGGAATTTGATATAGGGCTCGGGCAGCTCGGCGCCCTGCAGGATGGCCACGTCGTCGCCGATCTGCTGCATGAGGCGGAGTGCGGCGGGCGGCAAAATCATCGGCGGTAAAATATTTGAACTGGTTCTGGGCGGAAGCGCTGACGGCGGACAGCGCGAGTAATAAGCATACCGGCAGGGTTCTCATGTGTGTAGAGTTTATAGATAAATATACGATATTCAGGATACCCCTTTTATCGGATATTAGCCGGTAAATTGACAATTAAGCATAGTGAATTGCAAATTTCAGTGGAGTTCGTGTTCCTGAAATGGAATTACCATTGTAAATTCCAATATGAAAGATCTTAAGAAACGTCTTAAAAACGGCGAGACCGTCAACGGCTGCTGGCTTAATCTTGGTAGTTCGATAACGGCGGAGATCGTCGGATTGTCGGGGTTTGACTGGGTACTCATCGACCTGGAGCACGGCGCGGGGGCCGAGAAGGATGTGTTGCACCAGCTGCAGGCGCTGGAACACACTCCCGCCGCGGCAGTCATAAGGGTCGAAAGCGCGCAACGGCAGCGGATACACCGGATACTGGATATCGGCGCCGAAGGGATCATGGTCCCGCGGATCAGCAACGCAGAGGAGGCGGCGGCTATAGCCAGCGCCCTGCACTATCCGCCGGATGGCAGCAGGGGGATCGCAAAAATGGTTCGCGCCAGCGGATTTGGTCAGAATTTCCCCGAATATTATAAGAACGAAAAGGAGAACATCCTCGGTGTCGTACAGATCGAGACGGCGGAAGTGCTGAACCATCTGGACGCGGTGGCGGCGACGGAGGGCATCGACGTGCTATTCATCGGCCCTTCCGATCTGTCGATGGAACTGGGCATCTTCGGGCAGCTGGATCACCCTCTTTTCCGGGATGCGCTGAAGGCGACGGTCAGCGCCGCACAAAAGGCGGGCAAGGCCGTGGGGATACTGCTGCAAAATGCCGACGATTTCAGGATTTACCACGAACTCGGGATACGGATGATCGCCTGTGGGGCGGATGGCAGTTTCGTATCGCAGGGCGCGCGGAATATGGCGACTAAATTAAAAGGCTTTCTATGATCTTTTCCTCCTTCCTCACCGACCCCCTCTTTATATTGCTGGTAGGCGTCGTCATCGTGGTAGGAGGCATCATCGGTCTTAAATTACACCCTTTTCTTGCGCTGTTGCTGGGGGCACTGGTCGTGGCGATCATGACTCCCGGTTCGACGAAGAGCGTCGGTGAAAGGATTGCCCTCGAGTTCGGCAACACCTGCGGGAAGCTGGGCATCCTGATCGCCATGGCGGCAATTATTGGAAAATGTATGCTGGAGAGCGGCGCTGCGGAAAGGATCGTTCGCGCGCTGCTAAAGCTGACGGGCATCCGCATGGCACCGGTCGCGTTTTTAGCCGGTAGTTTTTTATCGGCATTCCGGTCTTTTTCGATACGGTAATTTTCCTCATGGTCCCGCTGGCCAAGGCGATGACCATGCGTATCGGAAAGAATTATCTGCTGTTCATCCTCGCCATCATGGCCGGAGCGTCGATGGCCAATTCCCTTGTTCCGCCGGCTCCCGGGCCGTTGTTCCTGGTCGGTGAAATGCAAATACCCATCGGGATGATGATGTTGGGAGGGTTCCTGCTGGGGCTGCTCACGATCACATCGGGATATCTTTTTGCGCGCTATGCCAACCGAAAATGGCCGATACCGCTGAGGGACTCCCTCGACGCCAGACTAGAAGACATCCAGTCCGCTACGCTGCGGGAGGATAGGCGCTGCCGGCCCTGTGGTTCTCGCTGCTGCCGGTGCTGATCCCGCTGGTGCTGATCTGTACCAATACGGCGCTGACTTCGATGGGGGTCAGCCAGGGGCCGGGGGTGCGGCTTTTGAAATTTTTCGGTGACAAATATATCGCCCTTGGGGCGGGAGGCGTGGCGGCGCTGGTCCTGCTGGCTGTCCAGAAAAGAACGGACAGAAAGGAGATGGGAGCTTTTGTTCAGGCCGCGCTGATGAGCGGCGGCGCCATTATCCTGATAACGGCGGCCGGCGGTACGTTCGGGGGCATGCTGCAGCAAAGCGGGATCAGCGCCCGGATCGCAGAAATGACCAGGGGTTACCAGATGACCCTAATCCCGCTGGCATTTCTGGTGGCGGCTGTTGTTCGTACGGCGCAGGGGTCGGCCACGGTAGCGGTGATCACGGCGTCGGGGATGCTTTCGGGTATGGCTATCCACGGACATCTGGCCTATCATCCTTTATATCTGGGTCTGGCCATCGGCTGCGGGTCCAAACTGGTGCCGTGGATGAACGACGCCGGATTTTGGGTCGTCTGCAAGATCTCCAATCTGACGGAGGGAGAGGCACTGAAGACGATCGCTCCCATGCAGACCATCATGGGGCTTGTGGGATTAATTGCCGTGCTGCTTGCCGCCAGGGTTTTACCTTTGATCTGAAAATGACTTAACCATGGAAAGAATAGGATTCATCGGGCTGGGCATCATGGGCAAACCAATGGCGCTGCACCTGAAAAGAGCGGGATATGAAATTTCGGTGCTCGAAAAAATAAAGCCTCCGGCGAACTGGTGGCAGCGGGCGCAGCTTCCTTCGCGACGGCATCGGCCGTTGCGCAAAACAGCGACGTTGTGATCACCATGCTGCCGGAAGGCGAGGATGTGATCGACGTGCTTGCGCACAAAGACGGCGTGCTCAACGGAATCCGGCAGGGATCGCTGTATATCGATATGTCCACGATCGATCCCTCGACGGCCAAACATATCTGCGACTGGATGAAACAAAAGGGCGTGGATGCGCTGGACGCGCCCGTATCGGGAGGGCAGAGCGGGGCTGAAGCGGCAACGCTTTCTATCATGTGTGGAGGATCGGAGCAGGGCTTTCAGCGCGCTCTGCCGCTGTTCCAGTCTCTGGGAAAGAATATCGTCCGCGTCGGTGGTGCGGGAGCGGGGCAAATGACCAAGGCCTGTAACCAAATGATCGTGGGCATGACCATCCAGGCCGTAGCGGAGGCGTTTACGCTCGCCCACAAGGCGGGGCTGGATCTCGGGAAGATGCAGGAGGTTCTGCTGGGCGGATTTGCCCAGAGCCGGATCCTCGACCTGCACGGCAAACGGATCATCGAACGGAATTTTGCGCCTGGTTTCCGAATCAAGCTACACAGAAAGGATATGGGTATCGCGCTGGCCACGGGCAAAGAGCTATCCGTTCCGCTGTATGGCACGGCACAGGTAGCGGCGCAGATGGACGCCCTGCTGGCGCAGGGAAAGGGCGACCTCGACCATAGCGCGCTTGCCTTATTGATGGAGCAGCTGGCTGGAATTTAAAACTACGACTATGAGCTTTAGAGAAAAGAAAGGTCCGAAGATCAGGGAGATGATCATCACTCCGATCGCGATCGTCGATCCACCGCTGCTGAATGCGGCGGGGTTACACGCGCCGTATGCTCTCAGGACTGTCGTGGAGTTAATAACGGACGACAAGATCTCCGGTATCAGCGAGATCCCGGGGAATATCCATATCGACGCCGCGCTGGCATCCGCAAGAGACCTGCTGATCGGAAAAGACCCGTTTCAGCTGAACGGTATCCGGCATTTGCTGGCGACTTCGTTCGACAAGGAAACCGCGGCACAGCGGGGCGATGCGCCCTGGGATCAGCGAAAGCTGGTGCATATCTTCAGCGCCATCGAAGTCGCCTGCATGGATATCATCGGCAAGGTGACGGGGCTTCCGGTTGTGGATCTGCTGGGAGGAAGGATGCGGGACAGGGTTCCGTTTGCTGCCTATCTGTTCTACAAGTACGCGGGGGCGGGGGTGAACTGGAGTTTGGTATGGACCCTGCGGCAAAAGGATGGCCGGCGGCCCGTCAGGCGAAGGCATTGGACCCGGCGGGAATTGTGGATCAGGCGAGGGCTATGTGTGCAGAATACGGGTTTCAGTCCATTAAATTAAAAGGCGGCGTCTTCGAGCCCAGGGCGGAGGTCGATGCGATGTTTGCGTTACGGGAGGCGTTCGGTCCGGACATGCCGCTGCGTATCGACCCCAACGCCATATGGAAGGTGGAGACGGCCATCGAATATGGCAGGGAGATGGAGGGGTTGCTGGAATATCTGGAAGACCCGGCGAGGGGACAGGAGAATATGGCGAAGGTGAGGAAGGCTGTGAAGATCCCGCTGGCGACCAATATGTGCACTACGTCGTTTGAAGACATACCGGGGAGCGTTTCGCTGGGTTCCGAAGACATCATTCTCAGCGACCACCATTTTTGGGGAGGGCTGCGGGCATCGATGGAGCTTTCGAGGATCTGCGAGGTCTTCGGGCGAGGCCTGTCGATGCATTCCAACAGTCATTTGGGCATATCTCTTGCGGCGATGGTACATCTGGGCGCGGCGCTGCCGCAGCTGCCCTATGCGCTGGACACTCATTATCCCTGGCAGTCGGATGAAGTCATAGTTGGCGGCCGGTTGAAATTCGAGGACGGTTCGGTTGCGGTTCCCCGTGAGCCGGGGCTGGGTGTCGAGCTGGACCGGCAGGCGCTGGCCAGGCTACACCAGAATTATCTCGGCTGCGGAATAACCAGCCGGGACGACCAGGTGGAAATGCAAAAAGTCGATCCCGGCTGGAAGTTTCAGGCGGTGCGGTGGTAGCTGGCGACCTACTGGCCAAGCGTGATGGCGAAGGCGCTACCGTTGGTAGGGCTGCTGGTCAGAGTGACGGGCGTTGCTGTACCGGTCTGGTCGATCCTCCAGTAGGAGGCGGTCGAATTTACGGTTCCGCAGACATAAATGTCACCGTTGGCCTGGTCTACCGCCAATCCGGTATTGCCGGTGAAGCTGCCGGTGCTGAGTGGCGCCTGCAAATCAAAGGAAAGATTCCAGTACGCAATTTTCTGGTTGGCGAAGTCTCCGGAAGTCCCGGCGATGCGAGCCTGGCCGGCGGAATTTGTCGCGACAGACATGGCATTTGAATTAGTGCCGGTAACGATAGACTGCTGAGAGTTGTTCTTCCAGTAAATGGCGGTCTGCGTGGGTGAAGTGACGTTGACTCCGACCGCATGCACGTCGGTTCCATACACTGCAATTGCATTTATCCGCGAAGCTGGCGGGAGCGCCGGGAATCGTAGTCAGGGTTCCGTTCAGCCAGTAAGTGGCGCCTCCGCCAGCCCCGTTCGGTATGTATACGTTCGTGCCGGCGACAAAGATCCCCGATGGCTGACCCGAGCCCAGTGATGTGGCTACTCCATTCTTCCATGAGAAGCCTGTATGGGCGAACTGACCCGAGAATCCCGCGACATATACATCGGTGCCCGATACAGCAATTCCTGTGGCGCGGGCGTTGTCCGAGCCGTCGGTGAGCGTGGTGAGCACGCCGTTCTTCCAGTATTCGGCCACTGTCCGGCTGGTAGTTGGACTGGTGCCCCATCCGCTGACGTATACGTCTGTGCCGACGACAGCGATCCCGCTGGTAAATGTTCCGCCGGTCAGCATAGTCAGCACGCCGTTCTTCCAGTAGGCAGCCTGGCCGTTGACCGCCCCTGCCACATAGACGTCCGGGACAAGGTCAGGAGTAAGCAGGGAATTACTCCGCTTGCCCGTGTTCAATAGTTGGGCTGTCTGATCCCCGGTCAATGTTTTCCTGCACGCCGGGAGCAACAGAAAGATCACTGCAGTTGCCATAAAACCAAAAAATCAATACGCTTTTTCATAGACTAAAAGTTATTAATGGTTAAGATGCTATACGACAACAGGATAAATAAACGGTTATCCATTGCTGTTATATAACAAGATAGCAAGCTAGGGAAATTATGCATTCGAAGATCTGACTAAGTGGAATCAGGTGTCCCGATATGGGGGGATTTGCCTGCGGGATCTAGGCCGTGCGGTTGGGCTTATTCAGACCTGAGAGCCGCGACCGGATTGGCCAGGGCTGCGCGCAGCGTCCGGATACAGAGGATGATCAGGGCGATGGCCAGGAGGCATCCGCCGCCGGCTGCGAAGACCCACCAGCACCAGCGAGGTGCGGTACGCAAAGTTATCGAGCCATTTTTGGCTGCCCCACCAGGCGATAGGCATGGCGATAAGGATCGCGAGGCCGATGAGTTTGAGAAAATCGCGGGAGAGCAGCAGGATGAGTTGGGTGACGGTGGCCCCGATCACTTTCCGGATGCCGATCTCTTTTGTACGCTGGTTGGTGATATAGATGACCAGACCGAGCAGACCGAGGCAGCTGATGAAGATGGTCAGGCCGGTGGCCCAAAGAAGGAGACGGGAGATATTCGTCTCGGCGGTATAGAATTTGGCGATGGATTCGTCGACGAACTGATAGTCGTAGTCGTCGTTCGGATAGACGTCGTGGAAGGCTTTTCCGATCTCCCGTAGCGTGGCGGTCCAGTTGGAACCATCGCCATTACGCGGTTGCAGGCTGACACCGATGGTGGTGGCTCCCCTTGTGCCGCTTGCTATGGCGAGGGGTTTTATAGGGTCGCGGAGCGAATGTGGAAAGAAATCGGCTACGACACCGACGATACGTGGGCTGCCCTGAAACTCTTTGACCTGGACGCCGATGACCTTTTGGGGATCCTGATACCCCAAAACGTGGAGATAGGCCTCGTTGATCACGATCGCGTTGATGGTGTCACTTTGGGGGATATTGGCGCCGGCCAGCAGGCGGAGGCCATACATGCGGATATAATTGGTATCTCCCTGCTTGATCTGTACGTTTTCACGGATCTCTTTTTCCCGTCATTGACCACCAGCGTGCTGGTCCAGGTGCCATTGCTGGACGGAGGGTTGCTGTTGATGCTGGCCATCGCCACGCCTGGTATAGCTTTCAGCTTGTCGAGCAGGAGGGATTTTTTGTTGGGTGGCTGGCGGTAGTTGACCCGAAAACTGATGATGGCGTCTTTCTTAAAGCCGAGGTCCTTGTTGAGGGCATAGCTGATCTGTTTGGACACAAGCAATGTCGCGATGATAAAGACCTGGGCGATGACGAACTGGGAAACGGTAAGGGATTTCCGGAGCCAGGCCGACCGGGTCTTGCCGGTGCCGGAAAAAGCCTGGTTCTTCAGGACGAGTACGGGTCTGAATCCCGACAACACCAGAGCGGGATAGATGCCAGACAGAAGGCTTACCGCGAGAATCAGCGCGACGAGGAAAAGAATGATGCCTGGCTGTCTGAGCAGGCTGAAGTGAAAATCCCCGGGGATGAAGTCGGCAAATATTTTTAGCAGGAGGGGGTCAGTACGATCGAGAGAATGGTGGCCAGCAGGGTCAGCACGAAGGTCTCGGTCAGGAACTGGATCGTCAGCTGTGTCCTGTGGCCGCCCATGGTCTTTCGAATGCCGATCTCCTTCGCGCGCTGGGAAGCCTGGGCGGTAGTCAGATTGATAAAGTTGATACAGGCCAGCAGCAGCAGGAAGGCCGCCACCGCCAGCAGGCCGTAGAGCGTGGGTTTATGGGCGCTGGCGGCTGTCGTCGAAGACGCCGTAGGCCAGGTTGAAGTGGATATCGCTGAAAGGCTGGAGCTTTGCAAATTGTTTGGCCTGGTCCCGCGGATCGGGGTGTTTCGTTTGCCCTGAGTATACGGGTCGAGCGGGAATCGACGGCTGCCGGCTGAATGCCCGGCGCCAACCGGACGAAGAGCTGGTCGGCGGAGTTGATACTACCCCAGTGGCCGAAGTATTCGGGTTTTAGCCGGGCTGTGTACAGGGTCGGGCGCGAGACGATGGTATTGAAATAAAAATCGGTGTTGCCGGGCAGGTCTTTTACGATGCCTGTAACGGTACAGAGTATGGTATCGTCGAAAATGATCGACTTCCCGATGATCTTGTCGTTGCCGAGGCCGGCGTAATACAGGCGGGCATTCTTTTCCGTAAGAACGACCTGATAAGGCTGTCGGGTAGCCGTCGCCGGGGAGCCGGCCAGCCAGGTATAGCCGATAAGGTTGAAATAGTTGTCGTCCGCGTAGATGACGTCTTTTTGTTTGCGGAAGACCTGTGGAGTGCTGGCATTGGGGTAGGGGACGGTGACGCGGATCTCCCCGAGGGTGCGGAATAAAGTGACGTTCTCCAGGCCGGCGACTCCTTTCTTCGCGGCCTCTCCCATGGGTTCGGGCAGACAGTTGTATTGCCAGCTGCCGCCGGTGTTGGTGCCGTCGGTGACGACGCGGTAGATGCGGGAACTGTCTTTTTCAAATTTATCGAAAGAAAAATCGTACTGGACGAGCAGAAATATAATGAGGGAGGCGCTGATCCCGATGGCGAGACCTACGATATTGATAAAAGAAAAGGTCTTGTTCCGCCAGAAATTGCGAAGGGCAGTCGTGAAATAGCTCTTGAGCATGGGATGGTTTGGTTTCCCGCAACATATTTAGTGCCAGAGCGGTGACGGTTTGCCCCTCAGGGCGTTAGTGTCTTTTTTCTGCGGGGAGTGTGCGGTTTCGATACAGTCGGATGTCCGCTGGCGCGGCAGGTCTGAATTGTTTTGCTTATTTTCAGGGATATGAAACGACTCCTTTTTGTTACGGCTGTGGCTGTCTGCACTGGCCCGGTGCCATCCGGCGGAAAAACCAACCCTTCGCATAGCCATCGCGGGGCTGGCCATCGAATCGAGCACCTTTTCGCCTGCCGTCACTGAAGAGCCGGCCTTTCATGCGCGGTATGATACTGCGGTATTCGGAGCCTATCCATTTTTAGCGCCCGACTCCGGACTACGTCAGCAGGTGCAGTGGGTGCCGACCGTCGTAGGGAAATCACTTCCGGGCGGAGCCGTGACGAGGCGGGCCTATGAGTCGCTGGTGGGGAAGATGCTGGATTCGCTGCAAAAGCACCTGCCGTATGATGGGCTGTGGTTCGATATCCATGGCGCGATGAGCGTCGTGGGGCTGGACGATCCGGAAGGAGATATGATCAAACGGATCAGGAAGGTGATTGGGCCGAAGGTCCTTGTCTCCACTTCGATGGACCTGCACGGGAATGTCTCGGAGGACCTCGCGAAGAACAGCGACCTGATCACCTGCTACCGGATGGCGCCGCACGAAGACGCGATGGATACTAAGCGGCGTGCCGTACAGGAATCTGGTGACGAGGCTGGAGACCGGAAAGGGCCGGCCTGCCTATAAGGCGTGGATCCCGATACCTGTATTGTTGCCGGGCGAGAAGACGAGCACGAGGATCGAACCGGGGAAAAGCATTTATGCGGCGGTCGCGCCCGCGGCAGCTCAGCCGGGTGTGATCGACGCCGCCATCTGGATCGGCTATGCCTGGGCGGACGAGCCCTCGCAATCACGCGGTGGTGATGGTGACGGGAGACGATAAGGAGAAGGTGACGCATACGGCCGAGAGTCTGGCTCACAGATTTTGGGACGCTCGTGGGCAGTTCGCGTTCGTCGCGCCGACGGCGCCGTGGCCGGTCTGTCTCGACAGCGCGCTGAGGAGCAGTAAACATCCCTTCTTTATCAGTGATATGGGGGACAATCCGACGGCGGGTGGCGCGGGGGATGTGACGTGGACGCTGACGCAGATATTGAATAATGCCAGTTTCAGGGCTTCGAGTGGTCCCTCGCTGATCTATGCTTCCATTCCGGGTCCTGAACTCGTCGACAAGGCCGTGGCCGCGGGGGTGGGGGGCAAGGTCGACGGATATGCCGGTGCGAAAGTAGACGCCCGTTTTGCCCCGCCGGTACATATTGCAGGAACGGTTGAATCGATCGTCGATGGCGACAAGGACGCCGAGGTGGAAGTCGTTGTCCGGGTGGGTAGTGTACATGTCATCGTTACCCGCAAGCGTAAACCGTATCACCATGAATCCGACTTTACCCGGCTGGGCCTGAGGCCCCGGAATTCGGATATCGTAGTCGTGAAGATCGGCTATCTCGAGCCCGAGCTCTATGCGATGCGCGCCGACTGGCTGATGGCGCTGACTCCGGGTGGTGTGGATCAGGATATCGAGCATCTGCCGTATAAAAGGATACAGCGGCCTATGTTTCCTATGGATAAGGATATGAAGGACCCCGACTTGTCGGCGCGGCTGATCCCTGGCGTTCAACCCTGAATGATATTTTTTCTTTTTTGAAAAAAATAATATCTTCATCACAGGGACCTGATCAATGGCAACTGCAAAAGAACATATTACTCCCGAAATACTGCGAAGAATTACAGAGGGGGATGAGGAGGCGTTTCGCATGTTATTCAACCTCTACAAGAATAATCTTTTCGACTATCTTATCGGCATCGTCAAATCCAGGGAAGTAGCGGAAGAGCTCGTCATGGATATCTTTCTGAAGCTATGGCTGGGGCGGGATTGGATCGCAGATATCGACCATATCGAGGCCTTTATCAAAAAGGTGGCCTATAATAAAGCGATCGATTTCCTCCGCTATGCCGCCAGGAATCAGAAGCTGCAGCAGGTCATCGCCAGGGAAATGGCCATGGAAACAGACCGCTCCCTCGAAATGCGGCTGTTGGAAAAGGACTATGAGCACATCATACAGGAGGCTGTACGCCAGCTATCCCCGCAGCGGCGCACTGGTCTACACCCTGAGCCGGGAAAAAGGGATGACTCATGACGAAATAGCAAAGGAGCTCAATCTCTCCATACATACTGTCAGCAACCATACCAAGGAAGCTCTGAAGGCAATACAGGGGTTCCTGAGCAGGAACAATGTCCCTGTCACCGCCTTTTTGCTGTATACGCTGCAGAAATAATTTTTTTACTCCGGATAGCTGTCGCTCCATTCTACGATCGTCTTTATAGTATAAGCCTTCCGACATGTCAAGTAATCCCATACGGCTGCAATACCTTTTCGACCGGTACATCCATAACGTCTGCTCGCCGGACGAGCTGAAAGAGTTCTGGCAGCTGATGGGAGAACTATCTGAAAATGATCTGGTAACCGAAGAGATCAGGCAGTTGTGGGAAACGCGGAAGAGGTCGCGTTATTCGTCGGCGGATGTCGACTGGGACAGATTGTTCGGGGAAATGATGCGGAAAGGAAAGAGTCTGGAGATCGACTATGAAAGAATTGGAAGGCGGAAGGTGAGGTGGATCAGGGTCGCTGCCGCGGCCTGTGTTCTGGCTGCCATCGTTGCCGGTGGCGTATTTTTTCTGGCCGGCCGGAAAACGGCTGGGACGGCGCTGCGGCCGGGGATCGTCAATGACCTTATGCCGGGGAAGAACGGCGCGATCCTTACGCTGGACAATGGCAGACAGGTAATTTTGGACAGCACGGGAGATGGAGTCATCGCCAGACAGGACGGAGCAAGGATAGAGGTGCGCGGCGGAAGGTTGACCTATCATAAAGTCAGGGAAGCAGGCGTGGCGACCCGTAATACGATGACGACTCCTGTAGGGCGGAAGTATCAGCTGATGTTGTCGGACGGTACCATGGTGTGGCTGAACGCGGCTTCTTCCATTAGCTATCCCACGACGTTTTTGGATACTCAGAGAGTCGTATCGGTCACCGGAGAGGCTTATTTCGAAGTGGCGGGGAATGCGAATAAGCCGTTCGTCGTAAACGCCAATGGCATGATGGTCGAGGTGTTGGGAACAAATTTCAATATCAACGCGTATACCGACGAGGGTGTTTTAAAGACGACGCTGCTGTCGGGGTCTGTCAGAGTGAGAAGGGGGAGCAGTCAGCAGTTGTTGTCTCCCGGGCAGCAGGCTTTGCTGGGGAAGGATGACCAATTCAGGGTCGTTGACAATACGGATATGGACCTCGTAATGGCCTGGAAGAATGACGAATTCTACTTCAGCGACGCCGATCTTCCGACAGTCATGCGCCAGCTGTCCCGCTGGTACGACCTCGAAGTCATCTATGAGCCGGGGGCGCCGTTAAACAAGCATTTTGAGGGTGAAATACCTATGAATACCATGATCTCGCAAGTACTGAGCGTTTTGGAAAAGAATGACGTCCATTTCCATTTGCAAGGGAAAAAATTAACCGTTCTGCCTTAGCATCTCCTATTACCATGTTTTTAAGCTACTGACATTCAGAAATGAATGACGGGAAACTATTGCCAATTCAAAAATCAAAACAAGAAATGGTACTAACCAGCTGCTGCAAAGAATTTTCAACCAGACGCCGGCGATCGGGAAAGCCGGCGATCATTTTCCTGCTGGTCGTGATTTTTGCGACCAGGCCGACGATGGGGTTTTCACAAGATGTGAATCTAAAGGCAACCAATGCTTCATTGAAGTCTGTGTTCACACAAATAAAAAAACAGACGGGTTACTCGTTCTTTTATAATCCGGACCTGTTGAACCTTGCCAATAAAATAACGATCGATGTAAAGGAAATGCCTCTTGAAAAGGCCCTCGATCTGCTGTTCAAAGACCAGCCTCTTACGTATACAATGGTGGGAAAGCTGATAACGCTGTCCGTCAGGAGGCCCAGCGAATCTCCGGGAGCGATGTTCATGCAATCGCCGTTCGTGAAAATAACGGGACAGGTCAGGAACAGGCTGGGGCAGCCGCTGGAAGGGGCGAGTGTCATGATCGCTCATAAAAACAGCGGGGCCCTGACCAATTCCAAAGGAGAGTTCGTATTGGAGAAGGTCAGGCGGGAAGACACGCTTGACATCAGCATGATCGGTTACAGGACCGGGCAGATGGCCGTTCCCGCGACGGGTTATCTTGAGGTCGTGCTGAGGGATGCCGTCGACAAATTGGATGAAGTGCTAAAAACGGCCTATGGAAGAACGAGCAGGCGGCTGGCCACCGGCGATATCGTAAAGGTGACCTCGGAGGAGATAGAAAAGCAGCCGGTCTCCAACCCCTGCTCGCGCTGCAGGGCAGGGTACCCGGGCTCGTCATCACGCCGATATCCGGGTATGCAAGCAGTCCCGTAAAAGTGGAATTAAGAGGCCGCAGTGACCTGAACCCTTCTTCCACGGGCGAACCTTTATATGTGGTAGACGGGGTTCCGCTGACCGTCCTCGAGGTCTCGGGCGGCAGCGGCTATGCCTTCGGCGGCCTCGGTCTCAACCAGGGCGTTCCGGGTTTTACAAATGGACAAAGCCCTTTATTCAGCATCAACCCGAAGGATATCGAGAGCATTGAAGTACTAAAGGACGCCGGAGCCACGGCCATATATGGTTCACGGGGCGCAAAGGGCGTAATTCTGATCACCACCAAAAAAGGACAACCCGGGCCGGCGCAATTCAACCTTGGCGTAGAGCAGGGGATAAGCACCATCACCCGCTATTGGCAGATGCTGAATACGTCCGACTATCTCAGGATGCGCCGGGAAGCATTCCGCAATGACGCCATTACCCCGACGGCGCTGACGGCCCCCGACCTGCTCGTATGGGATACAACGCGGTACACCGACTGGCAGAGGACTGCCTTTGGCGGCACGGGAAGGTTTACACAGGTATCGGCGTCGCTATCCGGGGGCAGCGGTCAGACGACGTTCAGCCTAAGGGGCGGGTACTTTCGTGTGTCGGATATTACGGTGGCGTCCGGCGCTACACAAAGAGCGACATTGAACTCGTCCATCGGGTACCACAGCGCCGACAGAAAACTGGACATTCTATATTCCTCCAATCTTGCTTACAATGATATCAATGTGGTCGGCATTCCATCGGGGCCGAACGCCAGCGCCCTGCCGCCAAATGGACCGCCGATCTTTTCAAAGACGGGGGCGCTGAACTGGGATGGATGGAATCAGGGCATGAGCCCCTATTTTCCCCTGATCAATTTTCCCTTTGGCGCCCTGCAGCAGCGTACCCCTGCATCAACGATCAACCTGAACTCGGATCTCGTGCTGAAATACAGGATACTCAACAACCTGGTATTCTCCACGAGGCTTGGGTATAACGGCGCACATACAACCGCCAATTCATTTACGCCGATCACCGCCCAAAATCCGTTGTTAAACCCCACCGGTCAGGCCTATTTCGGTGCGACGGACAACTCAACCTGGCTGGTCGAACCGCAGCTGGACTACACCGCGATAATAGGACCGGGAAAGTTGAGCATACTGACAGGCGGTACATTCCAGTCTACGGCAACCCACGTCAAAAGGCAGCTGGGTTATGGATATACCAGCGACCTGCTGCTTGGTTCGATCCTTACCGCCCCCAATGTCACGAACTACGACGCCGAAGGTTTTCAAAAGATCCTTGGCATCTACGGTATCATCAATTATAATTTGTACGACAGGTATATCCTCGAGCTCAACGCCAGAAGGGACGGCTCCTCCCGATTTGGCCCGGGCAGACAGTTCGGCAACTTCGGGTCCGCGGCCTTCGCCTGGATAGCCTCCGAAGAAAAATGGCTGAAAAAGGCGCTGCCGTCCTGGACGAATTTTTTAAAGTTTCGCGGCAGCTACGGTATTACGGGCAGCGACGGCGTGGACGACTACCAGTATATTTCCCAGTGGAGCTCCGCAAGCTCATCCTTGTCGGGCCTCCCTGCCTACGACGGCGTTTCGCCGTTGGTCAGTATCCATGCCGTCAACCCGCTGTTCCAGTGGCAGGTCAATAAGAAACTGGAGGGGTCGCTGGAGCTGGGCCTCTTTGAGGGTAACCGGGTCAACCTGACGGCCACCTACTACCGCGAACGAACGGGCAATCAGCTCGTGCCCTTTACCACGCCTATTATCACCGGGTTCCCCAACGTCACGGCCAACTTCCCTGCGGTGGTTCAAAATTCCGGATGGGAAGGTCTCCTGCACGCCACTCTTATTCAGACAAAAGCGCTCAGCTGGTCGGTCGACTTCAATATTTCCATCAACCGGAACAGGCTGCTGGCTTTTCCAAACCTGGCCGGCTCTCCGTATGCCACGCTATACAAGGTGGGAGCGCCTACGGCCGTCAGCTTCGCCTTTCACTATACGGGTGTAGACCCGCTGACGGGCCGGTACACTTACCAGGACGTGAATCATGACGGCAAGATAACATACGATCCGTCTGTCATAGCCGGGACGGGCGATGACGACCGGAACGCGGTGATCAATTATGAGCCGAGCTATAAAGGAGGGTTCGGTACGCAGCTGACCTATAAGCGTGTTCACCTTAGCCTGTTCTTCACTTATGCGCGGCAAACAACGTATAACGCCATATTGGCTGCGAGCGCGGGGTCACCCGCCAATATTTCGACAGTAGTCTTTAACGATCACTGGCAAAAGCCGGGAGACCACGCCGCCTACGCCGGGTTCACGACGGTCCCCGGGAGTTCCGACTATAATTTCTCGTCTTCCGACGGAGTTATTACCGACGCGTCATATGTGCGGCTCGGCACGGTCTCCCTTGGCTACGACCTGCCGCAGCCAGTCATAAAGAGGATGGGTGTAAAAGGATGCTCGTTCAGGATACAGGGCCAAAACGTCTTTGTCATAACAGGATTCAAGGGCCCGGACCCGCTAGCCTCGGGCTTTGGGGTCATGCCGCCTGTCAGGACCGTCACCGGAAACATATCTATTAACTTCTAAGCTGGCTAACGATGCAAAAGAATAAACCAACTATTGTCCTTTTCATGGCCCTGTGGCTGTCTGCCTGCTCAAAAATGATACAGATCCCCGATCCGGCCAGCAGCATTACCATCACGAAGGTCTTTGCCACGGATGCCACTGCCACATCGGCCATGGCCGGGGTGTATACCCAGCTGATCAACGGAACCTATGGCGTAGCCAACAGCAATTACGCCACCAACGTATTCAGCAATGGGCTGACCACTATTCTTGGAGGACTCTCTTCCGATGAGCTGCAGACGACCACGGCGAATAACGGGCTCTACCAGTTGTCAGCAAACAATCTGACGGCAAAGCTGGCCGACCAGAGTTATATACCCACTTTGTGGACAAGCGCCTATTCCATCGGCATTTACGGAGCGAATTCGGTCCTTGAAGGAATAGCCGCCGCTACTTCCCCGGACCTGACCGACAGCACGAGAAGAGAGCTGACCGGTGAGGCCAAATTCATACGGGCCTTCTGTCACTTCTATCTCACCAGCTTTTATGGGGATGTTCCGTTGGTGCTGACCACCGATTTTAATAAGACGGCCAGCCTTCCCAGGACCAAACAGGCCGACGTATATGCTCAGATCATAAAGGACCTGAAAGACGCGCAGGCTGCTTTGCCGGACAATTATATCAGCAGTGGGGGGCGCATAAGACCCAACAAGTGGGCGGCCGCTGCGCTGCTGGCAAGGGTCTATCTCTATACCGGCGACTACAACGATGCATCGGCGCAGGCCGGTTCGGTGATCGATCATGCCGAACTGTATCACCTGGAACCGGACCCCAACAGTGTATTCCTGACCGGCAGCAGTGAAGCGATCTGGCAGCTGCAGCAAAATACGTCTATATCCAATCTGGGCAACGCTACTCCGGAGGGTTCGTTCTGGCTGCCCAACCCTCTCCATACCGGGAGGCCTCCATCCGCCACGCTGACCAGCGAGCTGCTGAATGCATTCGAACCCGGTGACAAGAGGAGGGCGGACTGGATAGACAGCACCGACTATACACCGGATGGCGTCATCCCCGCCACGACCTATTATTTCCCCTGCAAGTATAAAACGGGTACTTATAACTATTCGGTCGGCGGGACCGCTACAGAATACTATATGGTCCTGCGGCTGGCGGAGCAGTACCTGATCCGCGCGGAGGCGGCGGCAAATGGGGGTCCGGGTGGAGCGACTACCGCGATCGCCGATCTGAACAGCCTGCGTAGCCGCGCCGGCTTGAATAGCCTGCCGGCCGGTATGGCGGCGGCCGACCTTAAAAGCGCTCTTGCAAAGGAATGGCAAACGGAATTCTTTTGTGAATGGGGGCATCGCTGGTTCAATCTGAAAAGAACGCGGCAGGCATCCGTCGTCCTGTCTTCCATTCCCGTCAAACAGCCGTGGAAGGGAGACTACCAGCTGCTGTATCCGCTGCCTACCCAGGAGATACTCAACGATCATTATCTCACTCAAAACCCCGGCTATTAGTCATGCGATCCAAGAATCTCTTTCTGTTCGCTTTGCTGTCGCAAAGCGTAGCATCCTGCTCTAAGCAGTCAGCACCTCCACCACCGTCATCTCTGACGGTCATCAACGCGGTTGTAGGCAGCGCGCCACTGGTGACCGATCTATCGGGAACGGGCGGCATCACGTGGTTTTCGGGCGCCGACAAGATTGCGTATAATAGTTTCAGCACGGCCGATTACGGTGACAACAATCAGCTGCCGTCCTATTCGGGCATACAGCCGCTGGCGCTGTATCAGTACCCCGATACGCTGCCGCAGGCCAAACCGCTGTTCAATCTGACCCTGATGCTGCCACCCGGGTCGATCAACAGTCTTTTCCTGACTGGTACGGTGGACGCGCCCGACACCTTGTTCGTTGCCGATCAGCTGTCGTCTCATACCGTATCCGACAGCGTCGCGGGCATCCGGTTCGTCAATCTATCCCCCCACAGTGCTCCCATTAGCATCAACCTGTCCGGAAAGGCCAACGGCAGCGAAGTGGCCGCCCTGTCTTACAAGGGGATCACCGCATTCACCGGTTATCCCGCAACGCAGGATATCGCCAGCTACAGTTTTGAATTCAGGGACGCTGCTACGGGGACTTTGCTCGCGACCTATACCGCGGACGGGATCAATAATTCAGAATCGGACCCGTACTATCCCACAAAGATCTGGCGCAACAGGAACACGACGCTGGCGCTGCTGGGGGTGCCGGGAGGGGTCGGCGACCAGGCGTTGTCGGTGCTGATGATCAACAATTACTAAATCAATTTACAGTAGAAATATGATACTAAGAACGGAGGGGCTTTCTCATCGATACACCAGTTCGTGGGCTATACATGACATCGGGATCCAAATCGAAGGTACCGGTATCATCGGACTTCTGGGATCGAATGGCGCGGGCAAGTCGACGACCATGAACATTATTTGCGGAACGCTCAAACCGACGGAAGGGAATGTGTATATCGATGACATAGACCTGAGGAAACATCCGGAAGAGGCCAAAAGAAAGATCGGTTATCTGCCACAGACCTTACCCCTCTATACCGACCTGACGGTCGATGAATATCTTGTTTACGCCGCTGAATTGCGGCTGGTGGCAAAGGACAAGATCGGATCGGCGCTGCGGGAAGTAAAAGAACGCTGCGGCATCACCCAGGTCAGCTCGAGGCTGATCAGGAATCTTTCGGGTGGCTACCGTCAACGAGTGGGGATCGCACAGTCGATCATCCATCGTCCCAGGCTGATCGTAATGGATGAGCCTACCAACGGGCTGGATCCCAACCAGCTGATCGAGGCGAGGAAACTGATCAAGGAAATCGCCGAAGAGCATACGGTGCTGCTCTCGTCGCACGTGCTTTCGGAAGTCAATCTGCTTTGCAAGGAGATCATCATGATCGAATCCGGGAGAGTTGTGTTCTCCGACAGCATGGAATCCTTCAATAGTTATATCCAGTCGAAAGCGGTGGTCGTCCGGATGGAAAACCCTCCTTCCCGGGAGGAATTATTCAGAATACGGGGCGTTGCCGGCGTGGAGTATCTAACGGACAAAAAGCTGCGCATCTATTTCGAAGGCGGGAGCGAGATAACGGAGAAAATAATTTCGGCCAGTGTCGCGGGCAACTGGCGGCTACAGGAGATCCATATCGACAAAGGCGAACTCGATGACATTTTCAAACTAATATCCCAACAAACGGCCAAATAAAAATACTGATAATGACATTCAAAATAGCAAGGAATGAATTGCGGAACATGTTCTATTCTCCCGTAGCATGGTTTCTGACGCTGGTCTTTCTTATACAATGCGCGATATATTATTCGGCAGCCACTGGGTCCTTTTGCGGTCTGGCAGGACATTCTGTTGAGGAATAATCCGAAGTGGAAGAATTTCGGGGACACCTCCCTCACTTCAGCTCTTTTTCTGGGTCAGGACGGCCTGATCGCCAACGTTTTTCAGAATGTCTACCTGTTCATACCATTGCTGACCATGGGACTGATCAGCAGGGAGATCAACAATGGGTCGATCAAGCTGCTCTATTCATCGCCGGTAGGATTGCGACAGATAGTCTTTGGAAAATTCCTGGCGGTGCTCGTCTATAACCTGGTGCTGGCGGCTGTGCTGGGCCTTTTCTTCGTCACCGCGGCCGTCAACGTCAAATCGATAGACGTTGGGCTGTTATTGTCCGGCTTGCTTGGGTTTTACCTGATGGTTTGCGCCTATTCTGCTATCGGGGTCTTTATGTCGAGCCTCACGACCTATCAGATCGTATCGGCCATCAGCACTTTTACCATCATATTCATCCTTACCCATATCGGTAGCCTGTGGCAGAAATACGATTTTGTCAGGGACCTGACGTATTTTTTGTCGCTCCAGGGACGGACGGCGAAGATGGTGGGCGGGCTGATCACGACAAAAGACGTCTTTTACTTTCTGATCATCATGTGCATGTTCCTGGCTTTTACTATTCTGAGGCTGCAGCGGGACGTGGAGGCAAGGCCCTGGTGGAAGAACGCGGCGAGGTATGCTTTTGTGGCCCTGTCGGGGCTGTTGATCGGCTATCTGAGTTCGCGTCCCCGTCTTACCGGCTACTGGGACACGACGGCGTGCAATTTAAACACGATCCACCCGCGTACCCAAAATATACTCAGGCAGCTGGAGGACGGCCCTCTGGAGGTGACCTTGTACACCAACCTTATGGATATGACCACGGCGGCCAGGGGGTACCGGAAGCCCGCAATATCTATTTATCTCAGCTGTGGGACCAATACCTCCGTTTTAAGCCCGATATCGTATTTAAATACGAGTATTACTACGACTACGACCCCGTCGTCAATCACTATTATGCGACGAATGCCGACAGCATGGTCTATAAGAATTTCCCGGGCAGATCATTAAAGGAAATTGCAACAGAGACCGCGAGGGTTCCGATCAGGATCTGTCCCTTTTCAAATCACCCGAAGAAATGCACAAGGAGATCGATTTGGACCCCGAGGGCTACCGGCTGGTGATGCGGCTAAAGTATAAGGGGAGGACGGAATTTGTGCGCACTTTCGACGACCCGGAATTTTGGCCCAGCGAGGTGAACCTGAATGCCGCATTCAAAAGGCTATTGCAGGCCACGCTACCCAAAGTGGCATTTGTGACGGGAGGGTTCGAGCGGAATATTTACAAGACGGGGGAGAGAGAATTCCACAGACATTCGCTGGCGAAGGCAGAACGGGTCGCACTGATAAACATCGGTTTTGTTTCAGACACCATCAATCTTTCCACCCAGGAAATTCCATCCGACATCACTACGCTGGTCCTGTCGGACCCGAAAATGGACCTGACTGCCCCGGAGATGGTCAAGCTCAAAAAATACATCGCGGGCGGCGGGAACATGCTGATCAACGGGGAGCCGGGCAAGCAGCAGGTGCTCAATCCCTTCCTGCGCGAGCTGAATATTCAGCTGATGCCGGGCCAGATCATACAGCCGTCCTTCAACGAAACACCCGACAAGGTGCAGCCCTATCTTGCACCCGCGGCCGCGGACCTTTCGGAAGACAAAACGCTGACGAAGTTTAAGAACCTGCTCTTAAGCCATGACCCGGAGGACACGTTGAGGCTGAGCACGCACTGGGGTGACAGCAGTGTCTTTCAAAGACAGTCTTTTCAGGATAGACCCCTTGCTGCTGACCTCGGACAACCTATCCTGGCTTAAAGAGGGCAAGCTGGTAGCGGATTCGGCGGAGCCGGTCTTTGCAACGGAAGAGGGTGACGTGAGAGGGAGTTTTGCAACGGGTCTCCAGCTGACCAGAAAGATGAGCAATAAAGAACAGCGGATCCTGGTATTTGGCGATGCGGACTTCATGTGCAACCTGAGGGTAGCGCAGAGCATGTACTTTATTGTTGCCTGTTACAGCTGGCTCAGCAATAACCAGTTCCCTATCTATACGCCGCGGCCGTCCCCGAAAGACAATTTACTGTATATCGGTCCAAAGGGAGCGGCAGTTCAACGAATTGCCGACATATGGGTACTGCCTGCGCTGATCCTGCTGGCGGGGACGATCATACTGATAAAGGAGAAAAAGAAAATAGCCTGTACCTATGCTACTAAGAACCGACGAACAAACGATCAGTGACCTGGGGATCTTTGGAAACAAAGGCAGCGGCAGCATTTATGAGCTGTTCCACCGGGTGAACAGCCGGGGCGGGGCGGAAGTGCTGGAGGAAATGTTCCGCAAGCCCCTGGCCGACAGGGACGCCATCAACAGGCGGATCCGAATCATAGAGAGCTTTGCGGGGTCCGATGTCAGGTTCCCTTATGACGCAGTCCTGATAGACGCCGCGGAGAAATACCTCGCAGACAGACGGCAGGAAGCCAGGAATGAAAGCGGCCCCGCCTTTATGGGAGAAAAAGAAATGCAAAGCGGTGTAGGCGCCATACTGGATATCTTTCAAAAAACGAGGGCCTTTGTGGACCTTGCCGAGGTGAAAGACATTCCTGCTTTCTCCGCAGAAAGGGCTGACCTGTGCGAGCTGCTGGATGACCCCGCCTTTAGGCCTGTCTTCAGCGAACGATCGGGACACCGGATGAGCTTCAGCGCCCTGACCGCATATGACGGTCTGTTGAGGCTGACAGAACGGGATAAGATACAACAGCTGCTGGGGTATATGTATTTCCTCGACGTGTATATCTCAGTAGCGCGTGTCGCCAGGGAAAGAAACTTCATTTTTCCCAGGGCGCTGGAAAAAGGACGGGGAGAGCTGCATCTGAACGGCGTCTTTCACCCGGGCATAAAAGAAGCGGTACCCAACGACATTACGATGGACAGCTCGCGAAACGTCGTTTTTCTCAGCGGTGCGAATATGGCGGGAAAATCGACCTTTCTCCGGTCGGTAAGCACGGCACTCTACCTGGCGCATATGGGCTTCCCGGTGCCGGCCAGGTCGATGCAGTTCTCGGTACTGGACGGTATTTATACAACGATCAACCTGCCGGACAACCTGGGCATCGGGGCGAGCCATTTTTATGTTGAGGTGCTGCGTGTGAAAAAAATTGCGTCCGAGCTAACCACCGGGCAATCCTTTTTTATTTTGTTCGACGAGCTATTCCGGGGCACGAACGTAAAAGACGCTCACGAAGCCACGGTGGCTGTCGCTACGGGGTTCGCCAGAAAGAAGAACAGCCTGTTCATCATCTCTTCTCATATCGTAGAGGCTGCCAAAGATCTGGAACAGACTGCCGGCTTCGCCTTTCACTTTCTTCCGACGCGGATGGAGGGCAGTGTTCCGGTCTATACCTACAAGCTGGAAAAAGGCGTCACCGACGACAGACACGGAATGATCATTATAAAAAATGAAGGAATACTTGAAATATTGAAACACGGAAAAAAACTCTCATGAAAAAAATTTTGTTTGTTATCTTAACCGGTCTCCCATTATGCGTCCTGGCCCAGGGCAAGGGATTCGAACTAAAAGGAAAATTGGGCAAGTGGAATGCGCCAGCCAAAGCCTATCTCTCTATTGGAACGCGGGTCGACTCGGCCACCCTTACCAATGGGGAATTCCGGTTCACCGGGACGGTCGATGAGCCCGAATTGGTCACGCTTATACTCGACGAAGGCGGCGTCGGGCTGCCCCGGCTGAACAATCTCAACGCCGACTTTACCCGATTCTATCTGGACAATGAGACGATAACGCTCTCTTCGGCGGATTCTGCGAAAAAAGCCGTCGTCAGCGGATCGGCTATCAATGACGAGAGCGCCGAGGTATACCGCATTTATTCAGGCGCATACAAAGAAATCTGCGGAACTGCAGACGGCAATCGCCGCTATCCCGGCGGACCGGCAAAAGGATCCGGAAGTCCAGCGATTACTGCAGCAAAAAATGCAGGCCGCAAGGGAAGAGCTCAGGGGTGCGCTGACCGTCTATATCGAACAGCATCCTTCTTCCTATTTCAGCCTACTGGCGGTTTCCAACCTGGTCTTCCTCAAAGCAGATGCGGGAAAGGTCGAAGGATTGTATGCAACGGTCTCGCCGGGTCTGCGGGCCACCGGGCAGGGAAAAAAGACGGCGAAAGAGATAGAGATGCTCCGGGCCACGTCCGTAGGCGCAACGGCGCGGTCATTTACACAACCTGATACCAGCGGGACACCGGTCAGTCTGTCCGGTTTTAAAGGAAAATATGTGCTGCTGGATTTTGGGCCAGCTGGTGCATGCCGTGCAGGGTCGAAAGCCCCAACCTGGTGAAGATCTATAAGAAATACCACCCCAAAGGGCTGGAGATACTCAGTGTATCCTTGGACGATTTATCGCAGAAAAGCGCCTGGCTGGCGGCGATCAGGAAAGACAGTCTGTCCTGGACACAGGTCAGCGATCTGAAAGGCGGGGACAATGAAGCCGCCCAGCTATATGGGATACAGAGCATCCCGGAGAACTTTCTGATCGATCCGGGCGGCAGGATCATCGCGTTGAGCCTGAGGGGAGAAGAACTGGATAAGAAACTGGAAACCATTTTTACCAAGTAAGATCATGAGTACGTCGTTTAGTATCGATAAGCAGACCCTGGAAGAGCTGAATCTTCAGGGGAAGTTCCGGAATGGGTCCGTGTATAGCCTGTTCAGTAACGCAAAGACAAGGGGCGGGAGAGCGGCTGCTCGACCATATGTTCCGGAATCCGCTGTCGGAGGCAGCGGCGATCAATGAACGCAGTGAAGTATTCCGGTGTTTTCAGCGGGCCAATCTGAAATTCCCGTTCGATGTACAGCAGGTAAGCCTGATGCGCGAGTACCTCGATGCGAAGGCGGGGAAATATCCAGCGGTCGTATATGCAAAAACGTTGGTCAAAAGAATGCTCTCTTCCCTTGTCAGAGATGACCAGTTCAAAAAGAACCTTCAGGGCCTGCAGGCCACTATACTGCTGCTGAATAAATGCTATGCGTTCGTGCAGAAGAATGATTTCGGGAATTGTGCTTTTGGCGGGAGGTCGATTGAAATAAAAAGGATCCTCTCGGAGAAGGCGTTAGAAAAGATACGCAACACGAATATCTATAAGGACCTGGGCTCCCGGTCGATCGCATTCTTTGATACAATACTGAAAGGAAGGCTTCATCATCAAATGGAATCGATCCTGTCATTCATTTACGAGATAGACGTCAATATTGCCGTCAGCGAAGTGGCCGCAAGGCGGGGTTTTTGTTATGCGAAGGCGCTGCCGGGGAAAGCAAATATTCTCTCCGTCTCGGATGTCTCCCATCCCTGCGTCAGCAATGCGGTTGGCAATAGTATAGAGCTGGGGCGGGATCAGAATGTCCTTTTTCTGACGGGCGCCAATATGGCGGGGAAAATCCACGCTGATGAAGGCCATTGGAGTGAGTATGTACCTGGCGCATATGGGTTTTCCGGTCGCTGCCGCCAGTATGGAGTTCTCTGTAAGGGAGGGGTTATATTCGTCGATAAACGTCGCGGACAATATCGGGATGGGGTATAGTCATTTCTATGCGGAAGTAGTGAGGGTAAAGAGGGCCGCCGAGGCGGCGGCGATGGGTAAAAGTCTTTTGCTGATGTTCGACGAGCTGTTCAAGGGGACCAACGTGAAGGACGCATTTGACGGAACGCTGGCAGTGACGGAGGGCTTCTCGGAGTACAGGGATTGCCTTTTTATCGTGTCTACCCATATTATCGAGGTGGGGCAGGCCTTACAGGGAAAGCCAAATATCCGTTTCGGCTACATGCCCACGCTGATGGAGGGCTCCATCCCCTGTATACTTACAAGATGAAGGAGGGGATCACGGAGGACCGGCAGGGGATGATGATCATCCGCGATGAGGGGATACTGGATCTATTGTATAGTTGAAATAAGGGCTGCTGACATAGGGTTGTCATTGGGGGTGCTCATCTTTGTTGTATTAAACAAAAATAATATGACAACTCAGGAATTAGCCGCCCGTTACCGCGAATTAGCCTCTCAGCGAAAAGTCAACGAGATCCATGATGGCCTTTATCATGACCAGGTCGTCAGCCAGGAGCCGGAGAAAGCGGCGGCGATGGGTATGGCTGTCGTTACAACAGGCCTTGAAGCGATCAAGGCAAAGGGTGCGGCGCGCCGGGCAACGATCGAGGCGATACGCAACTATTCGTGCAGCGAACCGATCGTCGCCGGGGAATTCTTTAGCGTCGTTCTCAAACAGGAGGTGGAGTTCAAGGGCAAGCCACCTGTTTCCCTCGAGGAGATCGCGGTTTTTCAGGTAAAGGACGGGAAGATCGTCAAGGAACAGTTCTTTTATTAGGGATGAGGGGGTGCACCGTGGTTGCTGCTAAAGGAATCACGGTACATTTTCCAGCCCTTGCTGGTCTTTTTCCACAGGACGAGGAATTTTCCGTCGTCGAATACATCGCCTTTCGCGTTGATGGACTGCCAGAGCCCTTCTTCGGTGACGTATTCTTTTCCGTCTCCATATACATTGGTGGTGATGAATTTGCCGTTTCGCAGGCCGTAGTCGTCGTAGCCTCCCCGGAAGAACTCGGCGAATGCTTTGGGACCGCAAAAGGTTTTGCGTTGGGCGCCAGGATGCAGGCGTCTTCCGCGTAGCTGTTGATAAAAATGGAGGAGTCGTTCTTTACGAAGGCCTGAAAATAGAGGGCGTTGCTTTTGGCGATGGCTGCTTTGGCTTCTTCGAGCTGGGCGCTGGCCGTAAAATGCAGGCAGGCCAGGCATACGACCAGGAAAGGTGCTTTTCTGTTGTTCATTTGTTGATCTTTTTGTAAAGGTAAAACCGGCCGGAAAGGGAAAATTGTAAAAAAGCGAACAGCGCCGGGAAATTTGAAAGTTTCCTGTAAATGGCCTACCTTATGGTAACAATATGAGAGACAAGGTCTTTTATCCGTCGGGTGTTTTAAGCCGTTATGTCAAATACTACTGGACCTGTGCCCACGACGGGGATTCCCAGGAGCTTATGTACCCGACGGGCTGTCTCGAGCTGTGTATCGATATAACGGGTGGGGACACGGTGCGGCACCGTGGGGACCGGTCGATGGTGGTGCCCCGGGTGGAAGTGCTGGGCCACTGGAATATACCTACCCGGGCGACGATCAAAAAGGGGAACATTTGTCTTATTACCCGATTTAGGCCGCATGCGGGGGCCTTGTTTTTTCCAAATTCCGTCGCCGAGTTTACCAATGCCTCTGTCGACTTGTTTGATGTGTTGTCGATGGAGACTGTCGAATTTTACCAGCGTCTGATGGATCAGCCGTTGCTGGAGGATAAAGTGAAGGTCCTCGAGGATTTTCTCTTTGGCAGACTTGTAAAGGCCCGTCGTGACCAGGACAAGATAAGACTGGTCGAGGGGTTGTGCGGAGCCATTGGCCGTGGCAGCGGGTCGTTCGACCTCGGGCGCCTGTCGGAGGAGTTTGGATTTTCGGAGCGGTATATCCAGAAGCTTTTTCTGAACTATGTGGGAATAAGCCCGAAGAGCTATTTTTCGGTGCAGCGGTTCAACAGGAGCCTCGAGCTGGTTCGGTCGGCGGAAATGTCGTTGACGCATATAGCCTATGAGTGCGGGTATCATGACCAGGCGCATTTCATTAAGGAATTCAGATCTTATACGGGGATAACGCCGTCACAGCTATCTTTACATACAATTTAATTTTTAGCCGATGGCGGCATTGGTGTATCGAAATTGACCATGTGCCGGAAGATCCGCCAGCCATCGGGAGTCATTTTCCAGACGATGAGGACCTTTGCTTTGGCAACAGCATGCTGAGCGGCATCGAAGAGTTCGACGGCTCCCTGTTGGGTCACGTATTCCGGGGTTTGTCCGTATAGCCCAAGGGAAGTGAAGACGGCGTCCCTTATTCCGGCCTGTCGGGCGCCTTTGTAGAACTGCAGGCGGCCCCGCTCCCCGCAGAGCGAGGGAACGTTTGGGGCCAGTATGCAGGCATCAGGGGTATAGCATTTGAGGAAGAGCGCGGAGTCGCCGGTGATGAAGGCCTCTTTGTATTGTCTTTCAATTTTTGTGATCTCGTCGATGACGGAATCGGTTCCGGTGTAGTGGCCGGGTGTGGCGCCGACAGAACGGCCGGCGGTAAAAATGGTAAGGGCCGAAATCAGAAGGAATGACAGGCGGCTGGATTTTAATTTTTTCATACTGACAAAGCTCGGAACTTCGTGGCGGCGTCAGATAACCAAAGTTGCTAAAATACGATGGCCAAAGAAATCGTGAAATACTATAACGGTAGAGATGAAAGATTCCCCTGCCTGAATAAATTCAGGATTGAAAGGGCGACGGGAGCGTTTGTCAGTAGGGTCAGCTTCCGTATTGAAAAAATGCGATGACCCAGATAAACAACACCAGTGTAAATGCCTGATAGTAGCACCAAAAAATGCCCATGCCATTATCTTTATCAAATTTCACCAGCGTGACAAACACCCCGACGATGGGTATCCAATATATTAGTTTATTGGTCATAAACTAACCTTTGCTAGAATCCAAAGTTACACCAATTCCGCTGAATGGTCCCCGCGGGGGCCGTGGCCGGACGGCGGTGGTGCCGGCCACGGCGAGATTGGGCGACGGTATGGCTTGCCGCAGCGGTGTTACTTATCTGCGGCGGTGTTACTTGTCTGCGGCGCGCCTGGCCACGGCAATCTTTGAGTCAGCGGTCCCGTAGTACAGCAACCACTGCCCTTTGAATAAGGCCAGCCCCTCGAGGAAACAGACTTCATTCACCTGGCCGGTGATCTCGTATGGTTTGTCTGGCTTCATGAACCAGGTATTCAGCCGGTGTACGGTCTTTAGCGGATCTGCCTTGTCCAGCAAGGCCCGGGAAGCTGCGTAGGTGCCTTCCGCAAGGGAGGTATCGCCGATCGCCGGTATATTCCTGCTGTTGTAGATCAGGAGGACGCCCTTGTCGGTCAGCATCGCCGGGGGCCCCGATTCGACGAGGTCGCTGTCGAAATGTTTGGCGCGGGTGGGTACGACGATCTTGAGGTCGGGCATGGCCAGGGCCCGGCCGCGCAGGGCGACCGGGTCGGCTTCGCCGGGATGCTTCTCCACCGGCGTCCAGTTGATAAGGTCATCGGAAGTAGCCGCCCAGATGAACTGGTCGCCCCAGTACATCCAGTACTTGCCGCCGATCTTTGTCGCCACTATCCGGCCGTCCGGTTCGTAGGTCGAAACGATCGACCCCGACTTCGACCATTTGTCGACATATTTCCCGCCGTACGCTCTGGCGAAGGCATGGCCCTTCTTCGTCCAGTGCACGAGGTCCGGTGAGGTGGCAACCAAGAGGCGGGCCTGACTGCCGTCGTAAGCGGTGTACGTCATATAATAAATCCCCTGCGCGTCCTGCACCACGCGCGGATCCTCGCAGCCGCCCTCCCATTCATAGCGTTTCTCCGCGTCCTCCGAGGGATACAACACCGGCTCGGTCTGCCGCACGAAATGGAGGCCGTCGCTGCTGACGGCCATTCCGATGCGCGAAGTACCGGCGGGTTTGCCGACCTTATCCTGCGCGCGGTACAGCATGTAGATCTTTCCATCTTTGACAACGATGGCGGGGTTGAACACGTCTTTTTCTTCCCAGGAGATCCGCGACCTGGTGATCGGGTCCACGAAACTGCCGGTACCGGGTTGAAGTACTGGATTTGCGCTGTCTACTTTCTCAAAATTGACGAGCGCCCAGCCCGTGGCATCGGGCGTCGCAGCAGCGCTGTCTGTCGAAGTTATGGCTGTCGCGGAATGATCGGCTCCGTTGCAGCCTGCAATACCGGCCGAGAAAAGCGCCGCCGCGCCCAGGAGCGTAAAAATAGGTCTTCTCATGACTATAGGAAATTTAAAGCGTGCTTTCGTCGGTGTAAATGGACAACACCTGCGCGTCGCTCAGGGCCGTATTATAAAAACGAATATCGTCCAGCGCTCCGATAAAGAAGTCGGCGCCCCAGAAATAAGCAGGACTATTGGTATCGTTCAGGTTGTAAACGGATTTTGGCAACTCGTTACCGATGGTAAGGTCGATATTCGAGGGTACGGGAATGGGTGTTCCGGTCACGACCGCGGTGCGGATGAGCTTGCCGTTGATATAGAACTTCTCGGTACCGGGGGTAAAACTAACGGCAACGTGTACCCATTTATTAGGCCCATCCACGGCGGTCCCGCCATCGTCCACGTCATGATAGCCGGTGGTGGTCTGCACGGTCAGGAAGGGAAGGTTGCCGCCCTGCAACTGGAATTTATATCCGTCCCACCGATTGAAAGAGAGCATGTAATTATTCGCGTTGGTGCCGTCGCGTTTGACCCATAACAGGATCGTAAAGCTCTGCGGATTCAGGTCTGCGCTGTAGGGCACCTGAATTGTCGCAGCGTTGTTGAAATAATAGGCGTTGTTCGCCCGGCCGAACCGGTCGGCTACCAGTACGGGCAGGGTGCCGCCGTCCACGACCGTGGCCGCGCTGCTTCCGGTCCAGCCGGTCTTCAGGGCGCCGTTGTGTCCATTGCCGGAAGAATCGAGCGCGTTGCCGCTGAAGGTCCAGTAGCCGACAAGGTTGGCGGCGGATACCTGCTGCAGCAGCTGGTTGCTGAACTGGTCGCCCGCGTGTAAGAGGCTGTTCAGGGCGTTGTTTACTTCCTGCTGCGTGAACTTGCCTGCAGTCACCTGTTTGGCCGGCTGGATGGATGAGTCGAGGGCCTCGCGGGCGCCGATCGCGTAGGTACCGGGTTTGGTACCTTCCACGGAATTGTTGTAGACTTTGGTCAGAGAGTCGATCGCGGCGTTGAGTGCGGTCTTATTGGAATTATAGTCGGGAGCCGAGTTATGCTTACTGCAGGACAAGGCGGCAAGCAGCAGTAGTCCGGCAAAAGCAGTGAATATATTGGAAGAAAGGATTCGCATAGCGGAATAGTTTTACGATTCGGTTATTTAAAAAGATTCGGGTTGGCGTCCCTTTCGCTTTGAGGAATGGGGAACCATTTGTCGCTATCGTAATTGAAATTCGGCGCTCCTGGCTGCAGAGCGGCATTAGCATAGGTCTTGCCGTACCGGATGACGTCGAAGAACCGGTGGAATTCGAGCGCCAGTTCGACCTCCTTTCCTTGCGGATGACATCCCGCAGCTGGGTCTGGTCGGTCGTCGTTATGTCCGGCAGCAGTCCCGCGGGCACGGCCGGATAACCGGGCAGGCTGTTGTCGTACATATAACTGTTCCTCGCGCGCGCCCTCACTTTGTTCAGGGGAGCCAGCGCCTGCGCCGACTGTCCGCTCTCGTTGAGCGCTTCGGCATCGACGAGGAGGATATCCGCGAGACGGAGGGCCTCGTAGTTGACGGTCCCCACGTTCTTCGTCGCGCCGGGTACTTCGGACAGCGGCTGGCACATTTTCTTGCAGTTGTAGCCGGTGCTGCTCCAGGAGGGATCGTAAGCCAGATCGAAATAAGAGTGGCCCGCCCTCGCGATAGAATAGTCCAGTCTGGGGTCGGACTGCCCGCCGGGTGCGGACTCATAGTTGTCGACCAGTTTCTGTGTAGGCAGGAAAAAACCGTATCCGTTGGTCGGGGCGGGAGGCCGCGGCGCAAACCAGACATTCAGCTCGTTGCCGATGCCGAGCGTTCCGGCCAGGTGATTTACTGTAAAGATCTCTTCGGTATTGTCTTTTGTGGCGGCGCTGAAATTGTCAGCATAGTTTTTGGTCAGTTGGTACCCCATCGCTTCCACCTGTTCTGCCGTTTGCGCGGCCAGCTGGTAGTGATTGGCCAGATTGCTGTGGAAGAGGTAGGTCTTCGCGAGCAGGGCGAGGGCCGCACCTTTTGTAGCAACGCCGAGCTGGGGCGCGGTAGCAGGCAGGGCTGCGGCTGCGGCTATACAGTCCTGTTCGATCTGCGTGAAGATGGTATCCTCGGATTTGGCGGGGCTCTGTGCCTCCTTCGCGGTCTCGACTTTCAGATGAAGGGGGATATTGCCGTAGCAGGTGGTCAGGATGAAATAATAATAGGCCCGGAGGAACTTCGCCTGCGCGATACCCGAGGTCTGCAGCGCAGAAGAGACCTTGCTGTTGCCCGGGAGTCCATCCAGAACGACGTTGCAGGCGAAGACGCCGTTGTAGTAGTTCTTCCATACGGCCTCGACCGCGGCATTGGTGGTCAGGATATTGAACTGATTTACCGCCTGGAAATCGGGCTGGTCGCCGATGCTGCTGCCGCCTTTGATGGCGTCGTCGGACGCCAGATCTCCCAGGACCCAGATGGCGTTGCTGGCTCCGGAGCTAAAGGAGAGAAACTTATAGGCTTCGTTCACGGCCTGCTGCGCATTGGCGTCGGAGGTGAAGAAATTGCCGGGCGTATAGCTGCCCTGAACGGGCTGGTCGAGTATTTTTTTGCAGGCTGAGCTGGTGAATAGCAGCAAGGCCGGCATTATCCATTGAATATTCTTGATTGGCATGACAATAGGGTTATTCGTTAGAAATTAATGTTGGCGCCTACGGTAAAGGTCCGTGCAGCGGGGTAGGTGCCCCAGTCGATATTCAGGGCCTTCGGTCCGTCATTGGCGGAGGTCGCGTTGGCGCTGGTCGTCATCTCGGGATCGAGCCCGGTATATTTGGTGACCGTGAAAACGTTCTGCACGGCGGCATAGATGCGCATCGATCTTATCTTCAGACGGGTCAGCGCGGCAGAGCCGAGGTTGTAGCCCAGCTGGATATTCTTCAGTTTGAAATAGTTGCCGCTCTCGAGAAACCGGGTGGACATTTGTTTGTTGTTCTGGGCATCGGTCCATGACAACAGCGGTATCGAATTGCTCGTACCGGCGCCGTGCCAGCTGCCGGTGGCTACCTTTTCGGTGACGTTGAAGGGCCGGTAGAATCCCCTGGATGTCCATCCCGATCTGGTTGTAGATCTTGTCCCCGCTGACGCCCTGGAAGAAAAGGCTCATGTCGAAGTTCTTATAGGTCACGTGCCCTGTCAGCGCATAGGTGAGGTCGGGTATCGGGCTTCCGGCGTAGACCCGGTCGTTCTGATCGATCGTTCCGTCGCCGTTGACGTCGTGGAACTTCAGGTCGCCGGGCCGGATGCCTGGGCCCTGGTAGGCGTGGGTAAATACTTCCAGCGGGGTCTGGAAGATACCGTCGGCCTGCAGCATATAGAAGGCCCCTACCGGATGACCGACGGCCGTACTGGTGGCAAAGGTATTGTTGTCGACGCGGCCGGCGGGGATAGGCTGGTTGTTTAGCAGGGCCAGCACTTCGTTGTGTATCGTGGTGAGATTGCCGCCGACGTCAAAGGACCAGTCCTTGTTGATGGTCTGTCTGTAGGACGCTTCGAATTCAAATCCGCGGTTGACGATCTTCCCATTGTTCTCGAAGGCCGGGCTCGCGACCGAACCGGCACTGCTGAGGCCCTGCGGCGCCTGAAGAAGATTGGTGGTCGTTTTATGATAATAGTCTACTGATATGTTGAATGCGCCGTTGAACAGACCCAGTGTCCAGGCCCGCGTCGCCCATCGTTGAGGTCTGCCATTTTAGATTGGGATTGCCTTTGGCGTAAATAGTGGAAGTGATCACGGGAGTATTGCCGAACGCATAGTAGCCGTTGCTGCCCACCAGGGATGCGTATCCGTAGTTGCTGAGTGCGTTCTGGTCGCCGAAGCTGGCCCAGGCTGCCCCTGAGTTTCAGCAGGGATATGGGTTTGACATTCTGCAGGAATTTTTCCCGGTCGATCCTCCAGCCGACGGAGCCCGAATAAAAATTACCCCACTGGTCGGTGGGATCGAGCCTCGATGATCCGTCGCGCCGGAAATTGAAAGTGGCGAGGTAGCGGCCGTCGTACTGATAGGAGACCCTGGTGAATACCGAGGACAGGGCCCAGTTGGACTGGTTGCCGCCGATAGCAGGGGTGAGGCTGGTGCCGTTGCTCAGGTACTGGAAGGTGGAAGACTGGTCGGGGTATCCTGAATTCGACGCGGACATGAGTCTCGTGTTGTTGTAGATGATCTCCGTACCAGCGAGCAGGGTCAGGTCGTGCTTGCCGGTGACGAGATGGTAGTTGCCGGTGTTGGTCCAGTTATACGTAAAATCGTTGGTGTTGGACTGGGCCAGGGTATTGGGCGAGTTCTGGATCCTCTCGATGCCCCGGTGGGATAGAACTGTTTGTAGTCGGTAATGATGAAGTTCGTCCCGAGGTCCGACTTGAGGGTGAGGTTCTTTATGGGCGTGAGTTCGAGAAAAACGTCGCCGAGCAGGGGTGTAGTTGTAGAAGTTCCTGTCGGTGTTGGCTGCGAGCGCGACCGGATTGAGGCCGTCGCCAAAGACGTTGGCGCCGCCTACTGTCAATGGCAGGTCGACGTACTGGCCTGCGTAGGGGCCGGTGGAATATTTAACGGGTGTCGCCGGCGTCCGGAATAGCGCGTAACGAACGATGCTCGCCCCGGGATTCGCTCCGCCCGGCGCTGTATAGCCGTCGCCCGAGCTGCCCACCTGTCTGGTCTTGCTGTACGCGATGTTCATATTGGTCCCGACCCTGAACATTTTATTGAGCGTGCTCGTAATAGCCGTATGCAGGTTGACACGGTCATACGAGGAGTTCAGGATCATGCCCCGCTGGTTGAAGTAGTCGGCCGAGACGATATACCTCGTGTTCTCGCTGCCACCGCCGATGGATAGTTGTGCATTGTAGATAGGCGCGCTTTTCAGGACCTGTTTCTCCCAGTTGACATTGGGCAGGGTATCGAGCATGCCCAGCGAAAGGGGAGTGCGGTTGCCTGCGCCGCCGGCGACAAAGTCGTTGGCCGCGGCCGTATTGTATGCGTTGAAATATTGGGTGGCGTTCGCCATCGGGATGAGGTGGGCCGGAGTCTGCGCACCGGTGTAGCCGTTAAAGCTGAGGCGCGGCTTGCCTGTGCTGCCTTTTTTCGTGGTGATCAGCACCACGCCGTTGGCGGCCCGTGCGCCATAAATCGAAGCCGAGGCGGCGTCCTTCAGGACGCTGATGCTTTCGACGTCGTCCGGAGCGATCTCGTTGATCCCGTCGGAAGTCGGGATCCCGTCGATGACATACAACGGGGCGCTGTTGCCAAAGCTGGACTGGCCGCGGATGATCACCGATACTCCGTCGCCGGGCGCGCCGGTCACCTGTGTGACGGCCACGCCGGAGGCTTTGCCCTGCATGATCTGCGCCGTTCCCCCGACGGGAAGGCCGTTAACGTCCTTCGCGCCGATGGTGGAGACCGAACCGGTCAGGTCTTTTTCTTCGCCGTTCCGTAGCCGATGACAACCACTTCGTTGATGTTGCCCGGGAGTGCCTCGAGGATAACCGTCACGGAGGTTCTGCCACTCACCGGCACGTCCTGCGGCTGGTAGCCGACGTAGGACACTACGAGCGTCGCCTCTTCCGGAACGGTCAGCGAGAAATTCCCGGAGTTGTCCGTCGTCGTACCCTGTTGCGTGCCTTTTATCTTGACGCTGGCTCCCACGAGGGGATCGCCGGCCGCCGAGACCACCTTACCGCTGACGCGGATCTCGGACATGGGCGACTGTCGGGATGTGACCACGATCAGATTGCCAGCCAGCAGCTGGAAGGTGAGGGGAGTGTTGTTCAGGACGGTCTCGAGGATCTGCGGGATGGTTCTGTCGACGACGGCGACGTCGATCTTCTGGTGCGGCGGCAGGACGTCGTTCTTATAGAGGAAGGTAAAGTTGCTTCGTTTCTCCAGCAGTTCGAAGAATCGCTCCCAGCTGATTCCTTTTTCGGTGAGGGTGAGCCTTTCCTGCGAGTGAACCTTTGCCGAAACCTGCAGAAATGTAAGCAGCAGAATGGAAATGGTCAGTTTCATGCGCAGAATGATTTTTTTCATACATTTGAAATGTTGAGGTTAAATAATCAGATACCTGAGATCCGGGCGGAAATTAGGTGTCAGTTCATGATTATACCCAGCGTGCAGGGAGTGTGACAGCACTTCCTGTTTGTTTAGGGCAAGCCGTTATCTGAAGGCGGAATGACCGCCTTTATCGTTAGATCGTTATCATCTGCTTTATTTTTTATTTGATCAGGATCGAGTCGCCTGCTATCTCGTAGTGAAATCCAAGCGAGAGCTGAAGACCGTCCATGACGTTTTTTATAGGTTGGTCCTTGAAGTATCCCGTGAGTTCTTCGTCCAAATATTTGTCGTTCTCAAAGCTGGAACCGGATATTATACCACCGCTCAAGCTGGGCTGCCACTTTGCGGAACGGCTCTTTTCTGAATACCAGTTTGTCTTCCACCCAGGAAGTTTCGATAATGGTCTTGTAGGTCGGATCTGATGTTACTGCGCGCCGCTGGTAGGTGGGTTGGGAGGCTGTCCGCTGGTCGTTGTCCTTTTGCACGGCCAGTGTTTCGTTCCGCATCGTCACCTTCTCGTTGGGCCGTAGTGCGATCGGGGAGGCTTCTTTACCTGGAAGTTCGATCTCCGCCCTGCCCTGGATCAGCGTCGTCTCGATGACCGAGTCGCCGGGGTAGGCGCGTACATTGAGCGAGGTTCCCAGTACTTTGACGTCGACGCCGCCGGCGTGTATCAGAAAAGGATGTTCGGGGTCATGTTTGACGTCGAAGAACGCTTCCCCTGCGAGGGTCAGTTCGCGTTTGCCGTCGGCAAAGCCTTCCGAATAGCGGACCTTGCTGCCGGCATTCAGCCAGAGTCTGGAGCCGTCGGGGAGGTCGACATAACTGCGCGTCCCGTATTTTGCCGCGACCTCGCGGTATGTTGGGGCTGTCCGGGGTGTCGGTTTTTCCGTCCCTTTATATAGATATATACCTGCTGTCGCGAGCATTACGATCGCAGCCGCCGACCAGCGGAGGATTTTTGCGCGTCGGCCCCGGCCGGAAGGTATGGTATTGGCTGTGCCGGGGAGTTCGACTATTTCGTTGCGATCTGCCGTTCTGGTGACTACCCGCAAGCCGGTCGTCCTTTGTCTGAACTGCCGGAGCGCGGCCTCGAGCATCTGCCGGTCGTCCTTTTGGGAGATATCGGCCGGCGTTGCGGACTGCACACCGTCGATCGCGGCCAGCAAGGTCTGCAATTCAGGGTTGCGGTCCAGCGCAAGCCGAAGTTCCTCCGCCTCCGCGGGGCTTAATTCTCCGGCGATCCGCCGGGACAATAGGATAGTCATTCGTTCATCGGTCATGATGAGCAAGGCAGTTTATATCAATAGGACACAAATTTTTAAAAAACCCCTTAAAAAGAAATAAAAAAATCTAATTTTATCCGTCAACAGATCAATGGGTACTACGCCACATACGGTGCAACTAACTGCGATCGGCCTAAACGATGAGCATGCCTTTGAAGGAATTTACCGGGAATATTTTATTCCGCTATTCCGATTTTGCTATGCCATCGTGAAGGAGAGGGGGCCTGCGGAAGAGATCGCCAACGATGTTTTTCTGAATCTCTGGAAAAGAAGAGACGGCCTCCCGCCCATCGACCGGCTGAAGGTCTATTTATATGTTTCCGCCAAAAATCATTGTCTGAATTATCTGAGCCGCGACCGCCGGCAGCCATCGATCGATCTTGACTCTCTGCGCGAAGACGCCGTAAAATTTCAGGCCGATCCCGAAAGTCTGCTGATCCGCGCCGAAACCATGAAGCGTGTTATCGCCGCGATCGATCAATTGCCCCCGAAATGTAAACTTATCTTCAAACTCATTAAAGAGGATGGCCTCAAATACAAAGAGGTCGCGCGTCTGCTCGACCTCTCCGTTAAAACTGTAGAGACACAGTTATCCATAGCCGTTCGCAAGATCGCGCATGCGCTGGGGAAAAGTTAGCCGCGTACGACGGATGACTCTTTTACAACCTGCCATCTTCCGGCAAGAAGCTCCCAGATGACGGTAAAGAATTTTCGGCTCCATTTTCCGTTCATTTCCAGTTCGCGGGTCATGACCACCATGGCCATGTTCCCGTCGACAAGGGCGTAGTGAAATTCCGTTTTGGTAGAAAAGGGCTCGGCTTTGGAATCTCTGTTTTGCCGGATAAAAGCGACGAGCTGCGGTTTGCTCATGGTGTCCACTACGCTTTTCTCGTCAACGTTGATCACGAGTAGCTTGTCGGCATAGACTTCCTGGACGTAGGGGAGATCGAAATGCGTAGCGTGATAAATAAGGTCCTGGGTTAATCTGATCAATTCTTCGCTGGTCATTTTTGTTTTCGGGAGAGATGCCAATACTCGTGCCCGTTAAATAACATATTGTTTATCAGCGCATAGTCACTTTGTGCGGTCTGGCCTTTTACGATATTTCGGGAATTCCTGCGTGAATACACTAAATGAAGTGGACGGGCTTTTTGCCCAGTGTCCTGATAAACCGGAAATGGGAAATGACAGCGGCTTTGAAACTGGGCAGTGAATTATACGGTAAGTCAAAGACTTCGCATTCCTTTTGGACGAGTTTGCTGAGGGCGGGGTAGTGGATATGACTGATTTTGGGGAACAAATGGTGTTCGACCTGATAGTTTAGTCCGCCGACGAACCAGGACAGGATCGGGCGGTTGGGTGAAAAGTTCGCGGTAGTTCTTACCTGGTGGATCGCCCATTCGTTCTCGATCTGCTTGTCATCACCGGATACCGACTCGAATTCGGTTTCCTCCACCACGTGAGCCAACTGGAAAACAATCGACAAAGTAAGTCCCAGGCCGATATGCATGGAAATAAAGAACAATAACCAGTGCTGCCAACCCATTAACACGACGGGAATCGCGATGTAGAACAGCAGGTAGAGAATCTTGCTTACCCAGAAGATCAGATGATCGGCTGCGGACATTTTCGAAAGGGGAGTATCGACTATTTTCTTTCTGAAATATTTTTCAAAATCCTGGAAAAGGATCCAGATCATCGAGCTGAAAGCATAGAGGAATGGGGTATAAAGATGCTGCACCCGGTGCGCTGGCACCCAGCGCTGGGAACTGCACATGCGGATAAACGGGCTTTTGGCAATATCATCGTCAACACCGTCGATATTCGTGTAAGTATGATGGATGATATTGTGTTTTTGTTTCCAGATGAAACTATTTCCGCCCAGGGCATTCAGCGTAAGTCCCAGCAGCTCGTTTACCCATTTCCGGGAGGAATAGCTGCCGTGGTTGGCGTCATGCATGACATTAAAACCGATGGAAGCCAATATAAACCCCAACAATGCGCTGCATACGACCTCGGGCAACCAGGCCATGTGTAAGAGTAGCACTGAGGTGTACAGGGAAATGGCGGCCAGGATGAGAATCACCGTTTTGGCGTAAAGGCGGGGGTCGCCCGTTTTCTTTTGGTCGGTGTGAGCAAAATAGTTGTTGACGGACGTTTTTAGGGAAGTGTAAAAGACGTGATTGCTATTGTTGAAACTTATTTTTGGCATTTTAAAAGAGCGCCTGCTGACGCGCCTTAAAGGTAGGACTTTTTCCATACCTTGCGGCGGGTTAAATTTTACATAAATTATTGATTTTATGCTATTAAGAGCTTTGATTGCCTTATTCTTCCTTGTTACTACGGGTATCGCCGATGCGCAGGACTTAAAATGGATGCGATTCGAATGGACGGGGGATTCCATTTCCGGAAAATATTTCGACAAATCTTCCATCCTTATTCCGGTGAAAGTCAACGATATTCCCGCAAACTTCACCATGCAGTTCGATCTTGGAGCTGTCAAGACCGTTATATATGGAAAATCTATCAAGCCTTATTTAGCCGCTTATCCTGCTCTTAAATCCAGGATCGACACGTCGAAGAAGTTCCTGATCCAGGGGGAGAACAATCCAGTTTTTACCAACATGGAACTCAGGACAGACGGTATCAATTTTAAGGCCGTTGAAGTTGGCTATTTTGAGAACTTTGGTAGTCAAATAAGCCCGGACTCCATATATTCAAAGACGGAAAAACATATTGGAACAATTGGGCCGGACCTGTTCAAGAACAGTATCCTGATAATCGACTATCCTGGAAAAAAATCGGTGTTTGTCAGGAGTTGCCTGAACGGCTGAAAAAAGCGAGTTTTCAGCCATTCTTAAGCGATGATGGAAGGATAAAAATCCCATTGACCATTGACGACAGCGTGGAGTATTTGTTGTTCGATACGGGCTCCAGCCTTTTCACGTTGACGGCTTCAAAGGAAAATGCGCTTAAAACGGCAGACCCTAAAATAGAAGATTCGTTGACGGTGATGAGTTGGGGAAAGCAATTGACCTTTTATGGTGTCAGGACTAAGAAGGCGGTCAAATTTGGGAACAAGGTGTTGAGCGGGTCTCTTGTTTACTATGATGAGCAAAGGACGTTTGAAGACTTTTACCGGTTTGCAAAGATCTGGGGGTTGACGGGAAATGCGTTTTTTTTGAAGAATACGGTGATCATTGATTATAAGCATAGGCTGTTTGGTGTGCTATAGCATAGATCGGGGATTCTTCCCGATGCCCGCCGGCGACAGTCTTGACAGGACTGTGTAAAGGAGGAAGAGGGTTAGAAAGCCACCGCTTCTTCGCCTTTTCCATTTAGCCAGAATTTGCTAAATTCGTTATAGTAAAATTGGAGAATTTAAAATGTCAGGCAATAAAATATCACCTATTCCCGACCAAACCCCTGAATTTGAGAAGGCGGAAATGGATTTATTGCGGGAAGGTCTTCGTCGCTCGTATAAAGAGCGGTTTCTGATGGCTACGCGTTTGTATAAAATCCAGCAAACGATGAAAAAGGCTGTCATTACTCACAAGCCTTTTGTTAGTAAATAATATTCATGGATATTGACTCCGTCAATATCCCTTTTCTCCACGTCAACCAGCTCCCTATGCCGAATTCTCAAACACAGGATCAGCGTATCGCGAAAATGACCTTCTCCTCGGTCTATCCGCTGTATCTCGCCAAGGTTGAAAAGAAGGGGAGGACAAAAGCGGAATTAGATGAGGTCATACAATGGCTGACGAATTTCGACGGTAAGCAGCTGCAGAAGCTGATCGACGAAAAAGTAAGCTTCGAAACTTTTTTCCAGCGGGCCCGGCTGAACGCAAATGTACACCTGATCACGGGGGTGATCTGTGGCCACCGGGTGGAAGAGATCGAAGACCCGCTGACGCAAAAGGTGAGGTACCTGGACAAGTTGGTGGATGAACTGGCAAAAGGAAAAAAATGGAAAGTATCCTTCGCAGCCCGAAGTAGGCAAGCTGGCCGTTAGGCGTAGACAAGCCAGCACTAGCCGAAGACAATGTCGGTACTCTGTCCGACCTCTATAATATAACCGTCCGGGTCGCGCATATAGCAGCGGATCTCGCCGTATTTGGGAATGGGCGCGGTGATGAACTCGGCTCCCCGGCTTTTCCATAGTTGGTAGCAGGCCTGGATATCCGCGACGCGAAGATTCATAAAACTGTTGATGTGATTGGGGTCGGGAACACTCAGTGTTACGGTCGGCTTGTCGGGGGTTGGTCCGCCTCCTACATTAAGAATAAGCCATATGTTCGCGAGTTGAAGGTAGGCTGGCGAGCCGCTGCCGTCGGGCATGCTGAGAATGCGGGCGCCGAGGACTGTTTCGTACCACCGCGCCGAGCAGTCGATATCCGCTACGGTGAGGAACTGTGCGATGGAGAAACCCGTTCGGGGAGGCATTTCGTAGCTGTTTTGCCCGACTTGAATTGTATTTTTCGTATCCATACCAGCAAATTTTGTTGTGGCCACTAAGTTACCGAATATTACTCCTCACGATTTTTTTTGAACAAAATCTGATTAACGATCCATTAACAATCGATAATTCTGACAGCAGTAAGCGTTAATAAGCCAATTATTTTTTTAGTTGCCGATTGCAATTCTTTATCGAAATGAAAAGAAATTTTCAAATCGGCAGTGTCCCGCGTCGTTCTCCCTTCACATATATGAAATAGGCCAGGGTCTTTGAAATCCTTGATGGCATTGGGCTTGGGGTGTCCCGCGCCTTCGGTCGTCCCTGTCTGGTATGCAATTGGTCTCTGTTTGTGAAAATATCAGACTATGCTTAAAAGAACAATTGTTGTTATCGGCGTACTTGGCCTTTTTTTCGGAGGGTATTGCCGAGGACAAGAAAGACACGGCGGAGGCGCCGCCCGCGGAACATGCGACTGAGCCTTTTGCCTTCGGGGATTTTTCGTGGTTGAACGGTACGAGCCGGAAGACGACGCCGCCGGCATTCGATTCGAAATATTTTACGGGGGACGTGACGTTCGATCTGAACTATACGCACTCTTATAATAATCCCATCGACAATACGGTAGTGGGAAGTACGGCGCTGGCGCGCAACAATGAGCTGCAGCTGTCCTTTATGGGTGTAGGGGGCGATATACACGTCAACAATATCAGGGGCAGGGTCATGATGCAGTTCGGAACGCGGAGCACGGTGGTGCCGAGGAACGACAACAGCTCGTACAAAGGTCAGTATGACCTGCAGACCATTTACCGGTACATCAGCGAAGCCTATGCGGGTTATCACTGGGATGTCTGGCATGGCATCAACCTGGACGCGGGGATCTTCATGTCGTATATCGGCCTGTTCTCTTATAACAATTTCGAGAACTGGGGATATCAGCCTTCGTATACCTCGGACAATACCCCGTGGTTCTTCAATGGACTGAGGCTGCAGACCTTTCCGACGGACAAGCTGAAACTGGAGTTCTGGCTGGTGAATGGCTGGCAGAGCTATGGGCGGTTCAATCATTCGCCGGGTGTGGGTGTCTCGATCTACTACAGGCCCAAGGAGACGGTGGACTATGTGTTCAACAACTACTATGGAAGGGACGATGAAGGGGCGCCCGGGAGGCTCCGGTTCCATAGCGACAACAGCTATCAACTGCGGTATTTGAACCGCAAAAGCGGTTTCCTGACGAAGGCGGCATTTTCCGTCACGGGTGATTTTGGGATCGAGAGCGGCGACGGGGTCACGCCTTTTGGAAAGACGGATACAAAGACGGGGGTGTACAAACCCGCTCAGAACTTTATCAGCGGCATGGTCTATAACCGGCTGTGGTTTGGTGCAAAACAAAAATGGGCCTGGACCGCGGGGGGCGGATATATGACGAACCCGGGTCAATATTTGGTGCTGGCTCCCACCGGTTATGCAGATACGCTGTTTCAGGCACAGACGGGACCGGGGTCAACCTTTAAGGCGTGGGATTGTTCTACCTCCATCGACTATATGCCGCTGCCCGGACTGACGCTCAAACTGGAATATGTACACAGGGCGGTGACGGACCTCGGGGCGGTACCCGGCACGACGCCGCTGACGGGATATTTTGCAGGGGCGGGTGGTGTAACAGGGCCCACCGGCTATACGAATACCTCGGGTTATACATGGACGTCCAGCGGGGCTTCGATAGCGCCTCCTCTCGGGAGTATGAGCAATGCGGACGGGTCTCCATGGAAGCCCGATATGCGCAAGTCGGAGTCCAGGATCATTCTGGCCTTTATAGTCAGATTCTAACCAATTGTTAAATAAAATTTCAATATGAAAGCGTTGTTATTGGGTGTTCTTCTGCATGCAAGTATCGTCCACGGCCAGGAGTATCGCCCGACCCGAGACGGTGTATTTTTTTAGTGTGGACAAGGACTCGCCCGTACTCGAGCTTACGATGGACAATCTCGGGAAAGCGTTTGCGTCCAATCCGAAGTTCCGGTATTCACTGGAGGCCACGTTCCATGGGGACAAGCAACTGATGGCATATGACAAGGCTATAAAAATGTATAAGATCAAGTATCTGTATAGTCAGGCTATAAATTAACCGGATATGTCGGCAGCAGGGAATATTCTCGTCGTTGAGGATGAAGACAAGCTCAGGGGGTTGTTAAGACGGATCATTGCGCTGGAAGGCTATACCGTACACGAGGCAGGCGACTGCAGGAGTGCGTGGAAGGTGCTGGGCAGGGAGGACATCGACGTTGTGGTTTGCGATGTTCGTCTGCCGGACGGTAATGGGCTGGATCTTACCCGCAGCCTCAGGGACAGGTCGTCCGGCGTGGAGATCATCCTGCTGACGGCGCATGCGAATATTCCGGACGTCGTGAAGGCTATGCGATCGGGGGCATTCGATTATATCAGTAAGGGAGACGACAATGACAAATTGCTGCCCCTGATCGCACATGCCATTGAAAAGGCGCGATTGCAGAAGCGGGTGAGGTCGCTGCAGCAGCAGGTGAAGCATGCGTTCAGCTTTGACAATATCATCGGGGACTCGCCGGCCATACTGGCGACGATCGCCCTGGTCCGGAAGGTGACGGGGGCCGATACGACCGTGCTGCTGCTGGGTGAGACCGGGACAGGGAAGGAGCTGTTTGCAAAGGCCATTCACGCGGCCGGCGACCGGGCATCCTTTCCTTTTGTCGCGCTGAACTGCAGCGCATTTTCAAGGGATCTGCTGGAGAGTGAGCTATTTGGGCATAAGGCGGGTGCATTTACGGGAGCGAAAAAGGAAAAGAGGGGACTGATCGAAGAGGCGGACGGGGGAACGCTGTTTCTGGACGAGATCGGGGAAATGCAGCTGGACCTGCAGGCCAAGCTGCTGCGGGTGCTCGAGGTCGGTCAATTCTTCAAGGTCGGGAGCGCCACGCCAACGACGGCCAATGTCCGGGTATTCTCGGCTACTAACAGGGACCTTGTCCGGCAGGTGCGGGATGGAGCGTTCAGGGAAGACCTTTTTACCGGCTGAACGTATTTACGGTGGAGATCCCTCCGCTGCGGGAGCGGCGGAAGGATATACCGCTGCTGGCCAACTATTTTATAAAACTGTTCTCGGACAAGCTGAACAAGCGGGTGAAGGGGATGAGCAGGGAGTTCCTTCAGGCGCTGGAGCGGCAGACCTGGAAGGGAAATATACGGGAGCTGAAGAATGTGATCGAGCGGGCAGTGATCCTGTCGGAGGGCGGGGAACTGGAAGCAGAGACGCTACCGGCGGCATGGGGCCTGGAGCCTGGCAATGGCCAGGCGTCATCGGCTTTTGACCTGGCCAGTGTGGAGAAGTTGCATATACAGCGGGTGCTAGCTTATACACATGGCAATAAGGTGGAGGCGGCGAAGCTGCTCAACATCGGGCTGACGACCGTCTACCGGAAAATGGAGGAATATGGATTGAACGGGCCTTATCTGAATGCGCCGAATATGGATATGCCGAATTGATAGTCCATTAGCCGGAACCTCTTATCCTCGCTGCAAGAAGACATGCGGGGAGGTGCAATTTTCCTATGATATCTCTCATGTCTGCCCCTGAGTGGCATCACTCCGCGAAAAATACAAAGGGTCTATTTTTATTGTTCCCTTCTGCAGGTCTAAAATTGAAGAAAATGAATTCCTTTCTCACCGGTGTTTGTTTTTTTTCCTGTCTATGCATACTCCGGGCATTGGGGAGGCCAGTAATCCAGCCCCCTGTGCCGATAACATGTCGGCGGTGTTCGATTCCGTTGCCCACCTGCGTATCAGCTATAAGTTGATCACTAATACCGACCACAGTTATGGATATGATGTTTTTATAAATGGAGTATTGAAGATCCACCAGCCTGTTATACCCGGTATGATGGGAACGAGGGGCTTTTCCAGAAAGGCGGACGCCAAAAAAGTAGCCTCTCTGGCCATTAAAAAAATACAAAATGGCTTTATGCCTCCTACCATCGGCAGACGGGAACTTGATAGTCTACGAATAAAACTTTAAACCCTTATATTATGAAAAAGAGTGATCAGGGGGTCCGCCGGGACCTTCGTGCGCATTTTCTATCAGGATGCGTGAGTGTCATTTTCATGTGTACTTCACTATTTTCCTTCTCACAGGGTGATATCTGGCTACAAAAGCCGTCCCCGGGGCTTGCAGGATCCTCCCGGTGGGAAGCCGTTAGTTTCAGCATCGGCAACAAAGGTTATGTAGGAGGCGGAACACGGTCGATAGTCCCTTCATCAACAAGTACCAACTTTATAGATTTTTGGGAATATGATCCGGCAACGAATGCGTGGACGCAAAAGGCGGATTTGCCTGGAGCCAGGTCGCAGGCGACGGGATTTAGTATCGGCAGTAAAGGATATATGGGCAACAGGGACTTCTGGGAATATGATCCCGCGACCAATACCTGGACGCGCAAGGCGGATTTCAAAGGGGCGGGTATAACAACGGCCACGGGGTTCAGTATTGGAAATAAAGGCTATGTGGGTACTGGTTTGGATAGTTTGTCCGTAAGTACAAATGAATTCTGGCAGTACGATCCTGCCACCAATGTATGGACGCAAAAGGCAAATTTTGGAGGACCTGTTCGACACGCGGCCAGTGGGTTTAGCGTGGGCGGTAAAGGATATATCGGCCTGGGTCAGGGAGATAATTACCTCAATCCGGCGTACGCCGATTTTTGGGAATACGATCCGGTTGCCGATGCCTGGACCCAAAAAGCAGACTATGGGGGTGGGAAGAGGGAAAGTGCTACGGGCTTCTCTATTGGGGATAAAGGGTATATCGGAGTCGGCAATAAAGAATACAGTAAAAGTCAAAACGACTTTTGGGAATTCGACCCCGCGGCGAATACATGGGTCCCAAAGGCGAATTTTCCCGCTGATGCAAGGGCGGGGGCATTTGGTTTTAGCATCGGTAGCCAGGGATATATAGGCACCGGATTTCGGTTCATCAGTGATTACATTAATGGTCCGACATATGATGTTTGGGCGTACGACACGGTGTCGAAAAACTGGTCAAAAAAGGCGGATCTCGCCGGTGGGCCCCGAATGAGCGCTGTCGGATTTAGTGTTGCAGGCAAAGGATACGTAGGTACCGGTTATGACGGCAGCCCAAAAAGAGATTTCTGGGAATATGATCCGGACTCCAGCCAAGTGGATAAAAGGGGAAACTTTGCCGGTGGGGACCGGAGGAGTGCATTAGGTTTCGGCATCGGCAGATATGGTTACGTCGGTACGGGTTATGAAATAGATCGCTTCTCCTTCAGGGCTGATCTATGGCGATATGATCCTGCCACCAATATCTGGGCACTTGCGGGAACGGGTGTGCCCGGCCCATACCCAGGCAGGGCAGGGGCCTTCGCCTGCCGCATCGGCGACAAAGAATATGTGGGAGGGGGATACTATTATGCCAGTTACATGAATGACATATGGGAGTTCGATCCTGCGACCGGCAGGCTGGACCCAGAAGGCAACGCTGCCTGGTGTTGATGTAACAAGGTTAAGTTTCGGAATTGGGAACAAAGGTTATGCGGTCGGTAATGTGGATTGGGAGTTTGATCCCGCTACCAATGTCTGGACCAAAAAACCAAATCCCGGGATCGCAGGAATTGCGTATACTTTCAGTAATGCAACCAAAGGGTACGCTCTCACGACCAATAACAATCTCTGGGAGTACGACCCATCTAATGATACCTGGGCAAGGAGGGCAGATTTTCCGGGACCAGTGAGGAATGAGGGCACCGCATTTAGCATCGGGGACAATGGATATTTTGGATTTGGGATAACAGACCGTGAACTAAAAAATGATTTTTGGGAATACATCCCGCCATCAGCAAATTCCATCACGACAAAAGTTGTGGCCGATTCATTATGTTCCGGATCCACGGTGGAGGTATCATTTACAGCAAATGGAGCGTTCGGTACCGGCAATATTTTTACGGCTGAGATGAGTGATTCAGCCGGTAACTGGTCCCTGCCGAAAATATTAGGGAGAGATAGCTCTGCTATCAGCGGCGTGATCCCTGTGACAATCCCGGGCAACCTGAGTTATGGCCAGGCTTATCGCATACGGGTGGCTGCAAGCAGTCCTGCCGTTACCGGGAGCGACAACGGCGTTAATCTTGTCGTCAATCCTGCGCCGGTGGCGAGAGCCAAAGATCGGACGATATATTTAGATAAAAGGGGAATAGCCAGGCTTAGGCCGGAAGACTTAGACGATGGATCGTTGGCCTATTGCGGCGTGTTGAAACCTGCGCTCGATGACACTATTTTTTATTGCAGAGAAATTGGCCTTAATACCGTCAAACTGACTGTAACGGACGGAAACGGCAACATAGCGACGGATACGGCTGAGGTGACGGTGGTGGATAGTATGAAGCCTGTGATCAGGGATGCCTTCGTGCTGCCCAATACTTTATGGCCACCTGATAATAAGTTCAGGAAAGTAGCTGTCATATACCGTGCAGATGATAATTGCTGCATAGCAAGTAAGAGTCTGTCCGTAACGAGCAATGAACCATCAAGGGGGAAGACCAGACTGGTTCGTCCTGGACGACCACCATCTGTTGCTGAGGGCGGAAATCGATGAAAGGAAAGCCAGAGAGAGGATATATTTTATCAGGATAGTCGCCACGGATTCTTCCGGGAATTCGGATACGGCAGTACGCAGGGTTGTTGTTTCACGTCATCACAGACGAGATCATTGGGTGGCACAGGAAGAGGACAAGGACAATGAAGATGTCGGGTTTGGAAAGGCGGGCCCGGCTGTAAATGGTTTGGATGTCAGCGTGCACCCCAATCCAACCCGCCAGGCTTTCATCCTTGTTCTTCGCAGCAATGACAACCGACCTATCCTGGTTCGGGTGGTGGATAATTTTGGTCGCCTTGTAGAGACGAGGACTAATATTCAGCCGGGCGGGGAATTACAGATCGGCAGTGGATACAGACCCGGAAATTATTATGTTCAGGCTATTCAGGGGGAAGACCGGGTGACCTTACAATTGGTAAAACTGGCAAATTAATAGTCGACCGGTCCTTTGGGTATCGCGCAGGAATAGTCTGCATAAGCCTCCGGCGCGGAGTTGTACTGGTTAAAAGGATAGTTGAACCAGCGTTCGAGATTGATGGGATTCAGGGGCAGTCCGAAGTCGTTGTAGCGGGGAAGGTAACTGTCTTCGGTTGATACAAGGTTGTTACGGCTGTAGTTCCTGTAAACAAACTGCCATACTTTATTGGTACGGTACATGTTGACCTTTTTATCATAGGAGATACCGGTGCCCGGCAAGGGGGATTGCCATTGGCGTCATAGGCGATGACACTCTGCAGCGAAGGCGTGTTGGGCGGTTCGTTGGGAATAGACCAGATCTTGACAATCCTGGAAAAATTATCCAGCGTATAGGCGCTGATACGATAACTGTTGGTATTTTTTGCGAGGGGGAGGGCCCGCGGACATCACCAGTGTCATAGAACATTACGGTGTCAATTATGTAGTCCGGTCTCAGATAGAAGTATTTGTGCCATTCAACGGCACCGAAATTGCCAGCATAGGCCAACATGTAGTCCGACAGTCTGTCCTGGTGGTCATACCTGAAATACTGATCATAGCCGGTTGGAGCCGCCCGGTTGGAATCCATCATGGTTATGGGGTTCCCCTTCCCGTTGTAGCTAAAGACATAATTAGTTGGTTTTCCGGCCAGGGAAACTACCCTGAAGTTGGTGATTCGGCAAGGTGGGGTGTACGCAGCCGGGTGTTCCTGGATATAGTCATAGACTTTTTTACAGGAAGGAAAAAGGGAAAAGGCCAGGCATGCAGCGAGACCAAAGAAGCTGATCTTTGTCATAAGAAAGAATTTGAGATGGTCAAAAAATAACGGGAAACGGGTGGGTTGGGCAGGATGGGTGGGATTGTCTATGTCAATATTAGAAAGAAATCCGTGGAGACAGGCATGATCCTGGTCAAACTAGCGGATGATATTGGTCATTTTCAGGCTTCCAGCACGCTAAGGACCAGCTCTTTGTAACTGCGCCCGATGGGGAGGCGTTTGCCGCCGAGTTCGACTTCGGTGGCGCTGAATGCCTCGATCTTGTCTTTTGCCACGATGAATGACCGATGGATGCGCAGGAAATTGTTTTCGTTGAGCAGCTCGTCGGCCTGGTTCAGTTTGAATTTGGTGAGCAGGCTCTTGTTCTTTGTATTTACCCGGATATATTCTTTCATACTTTCTATGTAGAGGATCTCGTCGAGGAAGATCTTCACTTTTTCTTGCCGACGTTGAAGAATATATAAGTGCGTTCGCCGGGGGAGCCGCGGATTTTGCGGGCAGTATGGTCTCTTTGGTCTGTTCAATTTTGTTGACGGCTTTTAGAAAACGGCTGAATTCTATCGGTTTTAAAAGGTAGTCCAGCACGTTGAACTCATAGCCCTGCAGCGCATATCCCTGATAGGCTGAGGTAATGATGATCTTTGGTGGTTTTTTCAGGACGTTGATCAGGTCGAGGCCTTTCATCTTTGGCAGGTGTATGTCAAGGAACATCAGGTCGATGTCAAATTTCTGCAGGCTCTCCATAGCGAAAAAGGCGTCGCTGCAGCAGCAGACCAGTTGGAGGAAGGGAACCTGCCGGATATAGTCCTGCAACACTTCGGCAGCCAGGGGCTCGTCTTCTATGATCATACAGTTATATGTTTGCATATCGCCTAAGGTTGATTTTCAGGAAAAGCCGGAAGACGGCGGGCTCGCACCGGATAGAGACCTCGTGTTCTTCATATAATAGTTCCAGCTGTCTGCGGACATTGGCGAGGCCGATATTCTCGTCGAATGTCCTTTTGCCGTCCTCTTCCTTTGTGTTCTCGATATGAAATTCGAGGATCCCGTCCTGGAGGGTCATTTCCAGATGGATATATGACTCGAATCTGCTTTCGCTGGCGCCGTGTTTGAATGCGTTCTCCACGAAGGGTATGAGGAGGAGGGGGCTATCGGTTCGTTCTCGTTGTCGATCTCCCTGATGAAACTGAGCGTAAGCCGTTCGGAGTATCTCAATTTTTCCAGTTCGATATAGTCGTCGAGTATTTTGATCTCGTCGCTGATCCTGATCTGTGCGTTGTTTGTCTCATAGAGCATGAACCGAAGTAGTTTGGACAGTTTCATTACCACGTCGGCCGTCTCGTCGGATTTTTTCTTGCCAGGGCGTAGATATTATTCAGGGTGTTGAAAAGAAAATGGGGGTTGGTCTGGTTTCGGAGGAATTTTAGCTCGGTCTCCAGCTTGTCCCGGATGAGGGCGTTCTCTTTTCCTTGCTGGCCAGCTGGAGGCGGAACTGTTTGACCATGATGGCCAGCCCTGCCGCAAAGCCAATGTCCATTACACTTTGCAGGATCCTGCGGCCGCTGAGGTAGGGTCCGAACCTGGCCAGTCCGTGGTATAGTACGGGGCCCTGGAAAAAAACGCTGATCGCGCGATAGAGCAGAAGGGAGACCGTCAGTGCCAGCAGCAGTTGGGCGATATAGATTGCCCGCCGCGATCTGGCATTCAGCAGCCTGGGGAGGTTGTGGTAGAGTACATAATAGATGAAGAGCAGTTTCGGGATCAGGGAGGTCAGGCTGTTGAGGAAGGCCAGTGCCGAGCTGGTGACCGGCCGAGGCTTTGTAGAGCAGGTCCTTATCCCACAGGTATATCAGGGTCGTGTCCTCCGTCATATAGGCGAGCCAGAACAAGACATGCAGGGATACTCTTTTCCAGTTGACTGTTTTCATCGTTTGCTGCGGTCGTAGACCAATGTAAGGTTTTTTTACATGTGTTCTGCCAAATATTCCGCCTCAGGAAGGGGGAAAACGGCGCCCGTGGGTCGGATGATGTTGTCTGGGCGGCCGATCGTGCTGTTCGTTGAAATTGGGCCGGGCGGGCGGGATATTGTGGTAAATTAAGTGAGGCTCACAGTCAACATTTGGTCACTAAGGGATCGCCAGGGGCGGTCCTTTTTTGGTATTATGATCTGAATAGATCAGGACGGTTATGCCGCAGGGATAGACTCTGGCGGAGCAGGGTGTAAGCCGAAGGATATCGTCCAACTTTTTGAATATGGAAACGCCTTTGCCGAGGATCGCGGGGTTGACGATAAAATGGTATTCGTCGATCAGGCCGGTCCTGACCAGGGCATTGGCGAAAGTCGCTCCTCCGTAGGTGATCATGTCCTTACCGGGGAGTTTCTTCAACCTTAGTACTTCCGTGGCGAGGTCCTCTGTGGTGGTGGTGGTGTTGTCCCAGCGGGACCGGCGCGGTTTCCGGCTAAAAACGTGTTTGTGAGCGGCTACGACGTTGGCCGCAAATACGTTTTGGGGGTTGTCCTTCTGGCCGGCGATATTGTTCCAGTGGTCGATATATCCGCCATCGGCCATATCCCAGCCAAGGAGGATCGTATCGTTGGATGCGGTTGTATCGGTGAAATATTTTTTTAGTTCTTCGTCCCAGGTCCATGGACCCGTGTAGGGCCAGATCATCCAGCTCATGCCTGATTCTTTTCCCGCGATAAAGAGATCGAGAGAGACCTGCATTTGTAATTTTAGTTTACGCATTTGGTTGATTTGTTGATGTAAAGCTAAGCGGAGGTGATCTGTGCGGCAGGGTGTAAATGAGACATTGTTAGGGGGTGTTTTGACGGCCATGTCGCGATCCAGGGGTAAGTATGTCGCGATCGGCATGAGTTTGAGTGGGATTTTGTATTCAATTTTGTATAAGAAATAATCTCTTATGCAAAGGATGGTAAAAAAATTTGTTGTGGCGGTGTTGTTGGGAACCGTTGTATTGTTTGTCTGGGGCGGCTTTTCGCATATGGTGTTGTTCGTTGGGGCGGGTTTTAAGCGTTTGCCGGATGAGGACCGGCTGATCGAATCGCTCAAAAGGAGCAAAGACGAGCAGGGTCTCGGTTATTTCCTAACGGGTTTGGTGGTATGCAGGATGGTCCGGGGCAGGGCTAGTCAGTATGCCTGAACGCCCTTGCCGTCTGGTGTGGGCAACAGGGGCTTTTTCGGTCTGATGGTATTGAAGTCGACCACTCCATTTTCCTTTGCCCAGTCAAAATACAGACGGGATAATTTGTTAACTATCTCTGCATTTTGTGCGGAAAGGTTGTTGGTTTCTCCTCTGTCGTCGGAAATATCATATAGTTCCCACTGATAGGAAGGGTAAATAGACAGTAGTTTCCACTTTCCAAGTTGTACGGCCCGGTTGCCGGCCCGCTCCCAGAAAAGGGGCCGATCGGGAAAAGGGGTTTGCTGTAGCAACATATTCTTCAGACTCTTCCCTGGCAGCTTGTACGTATTTACGCCGTTGTATTTTGAGGGATAGGCAATGCCAGCTATATCATAGAAGGTTGGCGCCAGATCAATAATATGGCCATCACCCTGAAGTAGGGTACCTGCTTTAATTTTTCCGGGATACCAGGCGATAAAGGGTGTACGGATACCGCCTTCGTAGGCATAGGATTTAAATGCCCGGTAGGGTGTATTGGAAGCATAGGACCAATTCTTTGTTTGCGATTCAAAACTTCCCGCTGTTCCAACGGGACCTTCATTGACTGCCGCGCCCAGGAAGCGGGATACATCCTCAACGGGTGCGCCGTTGTCTGACAGAAAAAATATGATCGTATTGTCGGACGCCTTTGTTTCCTTAAGTGTTACCAATAGGCGTCCTATTTGCTGGTCCAGCCGGTCGACCATTGCAGCATACACTTCCATTTTTCTCGACCAGAAGCGCTGCTCCTCGTAGGTCAGGCTATTCCAGTCCGGAATATCGTTGTCTTTTATGGAAGGTTTGGTATTGGCGGGGATGATGCCCAGTTCCATTTGCTTTTTCAGTCGTTGTGTTCTTATCGAATCCCAGCCGATATCATACAGGCCTCTGTATTTTTCAATATCTTCCTTTTTGGCCTGCAATGGCCAGTGTGGTGCGTTGTACGCCAGGTACAGGAAAAAGGGTTTAGGAGTTTTTGCTGCCTCCGTTACATACTGCAGGGCATAGTCGGTTATCTTGTCGGTGGCATAAAAATCCGGCTCGCTCCTGAATGAAACTGCTTTATTGTCGTCATAAAATGGTCCTGGTTCGCGAGTCCCTTTTTGAACGGCGGGGCCATACAGGTAAGAGGAGCCGCCGCCTAAAAACGCGAAGGCATGATCAAAGCCCCGTTGAACAGGCCATTCCTTATTGGAGCTATCTCCACCTACATGCCACTTGCCTGAAAGGTAGGTTTGGTATCCGCCTTGTTTCAATACTTCGGCAAAAGTTAGCGATTCTTTGTTCAGATACCCCTGGTAGGGTGGGAGCCCAAGGTTTATATTAAAATACCCTAGTCCTGCCTTGTGCGGATACTGTCCCGTAAGGACGGAGGCCCTGGTAGGGGCGCAGATGGAACTATTATAAAATTGTGTAAACCGCAGTCCTTCAGCCGCGAGCTTGTCGAGGTTGGGCGTGTGTATTTCCGAACCGTAGGAACCCAGATCGGAATAGCCCATATCATCCACCAGTATCAAAATGATATTGGGTTGTTTCTGTCCGAAGACATTGTAGCAAGAACCCGTTAAGAGTAACAATACCGCTATTTGGGAAATGCTGCGCATATGAGGTGTTTTCAAAATGGTCAGCCGCTGGTTCAAAGATATATTTTCCCGGTGTAACCAGCGTACTATTTGTCTGCGGGGGCGGAGGCGGGAGTGGAGGTGGCGCCAGCCAGCCAGAGGATCGCGTCTTCGAACAAATGGTTTTGGGTTGGAGAGGCGAAGATCTGGTCGCCGTGTCCCATATTCATATAGAGCATTTTGTAGCGGGTATTGGTCCAGACTACGGGGATATCGCCGCTGCGGATGATGTCTTTTTTACCGAGGGGATAGTTGGTCGTGTCGAGCGTCATGAGTACGTGGACATTCTTTGTCAACCGGGGATCGGGGCGCCAGCCATACCATTCGTTGATGGGCGCTTCATAGCGGGAGGGGAGGCGTTTTGTGGCGGAATGGTGGTTGTCGTCGACAATGAGTTTGGCTGCGAGCGGCGGCCAGTTGTTGTTGTAAAAGACGGCGCCGCCGAGAAAATCGACGAACCAGGGCCAGTTGGTGGTTTTGTCGTTGTAGGCTGCTACGTGGAAGCCGAGCCAGGAGCCGCCTTTTTCCATATAGTGGCGAAAGGCCGATCGTTGTTCTTCCGTGTGGGGAAAGTCGTTGAGCCAGAGTATGACCTGGTAGTTGGCCAGGGAAGCATTGCAGTTGTCCCAGTTGGTGGTGGTATCGAAGGTGAAGCCTTTGCGGGCGGCGAGGGAGGAGTAAAAATCGATGGCGTCGCGGGCAAAATCGACGTGGTCGGATTCTACGGTGGTGGAGAGGAACGCCAGGGCGTGGAAGGTGGGGTTTGCGGCGGCCGCGGGGGGTATGGTGTCGCGGTTGCGGCGGCTGCGGGGTTGTGGGTTGTTCGGGTTTTGCGGGTTGTTCGGGTTTTGCGGGTTGTTCGGGTTTTGCCGACGATGCCCAGAAGATCGCGTTGGAGAAAAGTTTCTTATAGACGGGATCGTCGAAGAGTATGGGAGAATGGCCCATGAAGATATAGATATTGCGGGCCTTTAGTTTTTCATTGGTCCAGATGACGGGGTGGTCGCCCATTTTTACGGTAGTATCGGGGCGATAGGTCGATTCGTCGACGCTGGCCAGTACGCGGACGTTGGGCCGGGGGATTTGTCATAGGTGTACCATTCTTCTTTTTGCACCGTAAAGGAATCGGGGATTCCGTTGAGAACGGGATGGCTATGGTCTTCGACACGGACGGTGGCGCTTGCGAATCGGCCGATATAGTCTTTCCAGCGGATGCCGCCCATAAAGTCCGAGAACCAGGGCCATATGGGGAAGCCGTCAAATTCGCCCAGCAGTGTGGCGTGGTGAAATCCGACCCATCCTCCTTTTCCCTGTTCGATATAGTCCCTGAATGCCGTCATGGTTGCCGGCTGCCAGCCGTAGGGCACGTAGTCCAGCTGGATGATCAGCTGGTAGTTGGCGAGGAGCGCCGCAGTCATCGTGTCGGCGTGGGTACTGTAGTCCACGGTGAAATTGCTGTCCGCCGCCAGCTGGTCGAGCCAGAGGCGCGCCCTTTTCGAGTATTCGAGGTGATGGCCGCCGTTCTCGTAGATGGCGAGGGCGCGGAAACGGGGGTGAGCGGGGGCCGGAGGCCTCGCGGTTGCGGGCTCGGGGCCGGATGGTGTTGCGCCGGTCTGGGCGGCGAGGTTGTTCATCATGTCGAGAGAGGCGGAGTGGAGTCCGGCGAAGAGGATGCTGTCTTCGGAAGACCAGGGATGGCCGTGGAGAAAGTCCCACCAGCGGTATTCGATCTTCGAGTAGTCGTTGGTAATGCCGGGCTCGTGCGGCTTTTCATAGTAGTGAAAGAGGTGGAGGGTGTATTCGTTGTCTGTCCGGACGGCGGTCCAGTCATAGCGGACCTGATAATAGTGCCCTGATTTGGTCGTCATCAGTTGGAACTGACCGGTACCCTTGAGCGAGTCGCCGGAGGCATTCTCTATCGTGAGACCGCGGGCGGTGAGGTGGCGCGACAGTTCGCTCGTTGTGATCGGGCGGTTTTGCGCATATCGCTGTTCGTAGCTGATCTTTCCCTTCTTCATGGGTATCGGCGGCGGGCTGTTGAGGCCGGCCCAGAGTAGGGCGTCGCGGAGGAGTGTGGCATAGTTGCTATCGGCCAGCAGAACGGGGTCGTGGCCGACGCCGATATAGATCATCCTGCGATAGCGGGGTTGGTCCAGATGATCGGGTGGTCGCCCATCGGCCGGTTCTGGTGATAGCTGGATTCGTCGACGGAGGCCAGGACGCGGACCTTTCCGCGGGGGCTTTTGTCGAACTCGTACCATTCGTCCGGCACTTCCATCTTTGTGGGCAGGTGTAGCGTGGCGGGGTGTTTATGGTCTTCCACCACGAGAGTAGCCTTTTGAAATTTGGGGTGCGGAGAATAGGTAACGCCTCCCATAAAATCCTCGAACCACTGCCAGTAGTTGCTGCCTTTGGCGGGGAACTGGCGTCCGGTGAGGCCGGCCGCGTGGATCCCGACCCAGGCGCCGCCGGTTTCGACGAAATGCTGCAGGGCCTGCTGCTGTGAAGGCGACATATCGAAGGGGGCCAGATGCAGCATGACGAAGACCTGGTAGCGGGCCAAATTGCCGGGGTTGATGAGGCTGGTGTCGTCGCTGAAGTCCAGGCCGAAATCGTTGGCTGCCGCCAGTTGTTCGAAGAAAGGGCGGGCGGCGGTGATCATTTTTTGGTGGTCTGAAGCGCGCGAGGCGATGACGAGGACGCGGAAGCGTTGCGCGGCGCCGGGGGCCGGGGAGCGGGCGTGGGCTCCGCGGTGGTGGCGGAGGTCCCGGCTACCGACATCAAAACAAGGAGGATCAGTGTTTTAAACATAAGATCAGCTATTGGCTTCCAAATATCCCAGGGCGGGGCCGGACGAGCAATTTGTTAGCCCCTACATTAACACTACATCGGCCGTTTGTCGATAAATTACGGTTTTGGCGGGGATAGTTTTGCAAAAGGCTTCCTAAATTGTTGCCAGATGAAAAAATTGATTGCTGCCGTCATTCTTTTTGTTGCGTGGATCGGTCCGGGATGGAGTCAGTCGACGATCGGATTGCCGGCGATAAGAAATTTCCGGAATACAGACTATCATGCGGCTTTGGAGGTATCGGATGTCTGCCAGGACCGGCGTGGGTTGCTGTATTTCGCCAACAACGATGGGCTGCTGACCTATAACGGGGCTTACTGGAAGCTCTATCTTCTCCCCAACAAGGCGGCGGTTAAGTCTTTGGCGATGGATGCCGCGGGTCGGATCTATGTGGGGGGCCAGGACGAGGTGGGTTATTTTTTTCCGGATCGGGCTGGTATTTTGGAGTATCATTCGCTCAAGGAAAATTTGCCTGTGGTTGCCCGGCAGTTCGCCGATATCTGGAATATTGTGGTGACCGGGGATGCCGTATATTTTCGGACCATCGAATCCATCTTTTGCTGGAAGGACGGCAAAATGACGACCTATGATGCGCCAGGCGGCTGGCAGCTGATGACACGGGTGGACTCTCTGCTGTTTGCCGCGGATAAGGTTGCGGGACTGCAGGTGTTGCGGGACGGGCAGTGGCGGCCGGCTGTGGAGAGCCGGGTGATGGGGACTGGTCCCGGGGGTCGGCCGGCAGGGACCGGGGCTGTCGGCGGTCAGCCAGCAGGGACCGGGGCTGTCGGTGGTGGGGAGGCGGCGCTCCATATTACCGGGATCGCGGCGTATTCGAAAGACACCCTGCTGGTAGCGACCTTAAAGAACGGACTTTATCTGCTGTCGGGGGCTACGCTGATCCATAAACCAACAACGGCCGATGCGCAGCTGACGAATAATCTGATCAATACCCTCCGGAGGATCGGCCGGGACCGGTATGCTATCGGGACGAGTACCGGCGGCGTGTTTATTCTGAACGGGCGCGGGGACATTATCCAGCGCTATTCGGGTGCGGAAGGGCTGGGCAGCAATAACGTCCTGTGTGTGGGGACCGACCGGGAGTCGAACCTGTGGCTGGGTCTCGAGAATGGGATCTCCTTTATTCATTACAATACTTCGGTGAAACGGATCAGGCCCGTCCGGGACAATCAGCTGCTTTGCAATGCGGCTGGCGTCTATGGCGGAAGATTGTATATCGGGACCTCCAATGGGCTGTACAGTGTGGGGCTGGATCCATCGGTTAAGGACATGAGTGCGCTGAAGGGGAATTTCACCGAGGTCGCGAATACGAAGGGAAGAGTCTGGAGCCTGGCGGAGCTGGATGGCAGTCTGCTGATGGGACATCAGGACGGGGCTTATGTGATAAGAGACGATAAGGCGGCGCCGATAATGACCCGGCAGGGAGTGTGGGGTTTTGTCGGGTTGCCGGGGTCGGGTGTGTGGACTGGGACGGGGACGGGCATGCAGAATGGGACGGAGACGCACGCCGGGATTGTCGCCGGGACCTATACGGGGTTGCAGGGTATTTCATTCGGGAACGGGCAGTTCAGGGAGGTGGGCAAGGTCAATGATCTTTACGAGTCGCTGCCGGGCTTGGCTGTAGACAGCACCGGAACCGTCTGGGCCTCCCATCCGTACCGGGGCGTGTTTAGGAATCCGGCGGGTGCCAGGGCCTATTCGCACTATGGGGTAAAAGAAGGGCTGCCCTCCACGCTCAACAATTCTGTTCATATCATTCGGGGCAGGTGCGTGGTGACGACGGAAAAAGGGGTTTATGCCTACGATGAAAAGACAGACCGGTTCAGCCGCTCCGCCTGGTTCGAGCCTATTTTTCACGATACGGGCGTAGAATATCTGAGGGAAGATAAGACCGGCAGTATCTGGTTCGTCAGCAACCGGCGGGTAGGCGTTATCGATACCGGAAAACCGGGCGGCGCATATCCTTATACGGTCGTCTATTTTCCCGAGTTGACGGATCAGACCGTAAAAGGATCGGCCTATATTTATCCCTATGACCGGGAGAATATTTTTATCGGCGGCAACAATGGGGTCTTCCACCTGAATTATAGCCGGTATATCCAGGAGGACAATGACCTGTCGGTGATGCTGAGTACGGTGAAGGCGATCGCCGAAAAAGACAGTCTGGTATTCGGCGGTTATGCGGCGGATGCAGGGGCGGTCATTCGTCTGCCGAATCACTGGAACTCCTTCCATTTCGAATATTCTTCGCCTTTTTATGCACAGCAGAGCAATGTGGAGTTCAGCTACCGGCTCGAAGGTTTTGACAGGGATTGGTCGGCGTGGACGACGCGGACGGAGAAGGACTATACGAATCTGCCTTATGGCAAGTATAGTTTTGGCGTGCGGGCCCGCGACAACCTGGGGAATATATCTGCGCCGGCGGTCTATTCCTTCATTGTTAACCCAGCCTGGTATCAGACCGTATGGGCCTGGTTATTGTACGCGGCGGCAGCGTGCGGTCTGATCTATGCCGTCCGGAAGGCCCAGCTGCGGAGGCTGGCGATGCACCGAAAAAAATACGAGGAGGAACAGGAAAGGCGAAATTATCTGCATAGCCTCGAACTAGACCGGAAAGAAAAAGGGCTGATCGCGCTGCAGAATGAGAAGCTGGCCGACGAGCTCCAGTTCAAGAACAAGGAGCTGGCGACGGTGACCATGCATCTTGTCGAAAGGGGCGGGATAACCCTCAACATAAAAGAAGAGCTGCATGCGGTGATCAAAAAACTGAATATCCCCAACCTGAGCTATGAATTCAGGAGTGTGTTCAGGATGATCGGCGATACGGAGAAGAGCGATGAAGACTGGAATAAATTCGCCCTGTATTTCGACCAGGTACATAACAATTTTCTGACGACCCTGAAATCGAAATCCCCGCAGCTGAGTCCGACGGACCTCAAGCTATGTGCGTATCTGCGGCTAAACCTGACCTCGAAAGAGATCGCGCAGATCCTGAATATTTCTTTGAAAGGGGTGGAGGTGAGCAGGTACAGGCTGCGGAAGAAACTGAATCTTCCGACGGAAGTGAATTTGTATGATTATCTGATCGGTGTGACGGGAGAATGACGGCTCAGCATTAAGGAGGCTGAGGGCGCCTGCTATTTATAGATCCTGCCCATATAGGGGTCGTCGAAAATGATCTTCTTCAGCTGTTCGGGGTCGATCGCTCCCTGCCGGGCATAGACGATCTTTCCGCCGGGTTCTACGAGAAGGCTGTAGGGCAGCGCGCCCTGCCATTTTGGATCGATGGTTTCGATGAGCCTGTATTTGTCTTCACCGGTAAAGATATAGTTGGGAGAAGAGGCCTGTTTCTTTTCGAGGAAGGCGAGGGCCTTTTTGCGGGCCTTTGATTCGTCCATGCTGATACTTACCAGTTGGAAGCCGCGATCGCGGTACATGCGATGGAGGGTGACGAGTTCGGAGAATTCCCTGACGCAGGGGTCGCACCAGGTGGCCCAAAGATTGATCAACCGCAGTTTGCTGGTAGGGTTCTTCAGAAGTTTTGCAATCCCGGAATACCCGATCGTGTCAAGGCTGACCGGTTCGGCTGCCCATTTTATCTCCGCCTTTTCTGTCCAGTTGTTCTTTTCCGCCCATTTAATAGAACAGCCAAAGGTCTTTGTCACGGCAACGGGTATTGGCTCGTTGCCAAGAATGGCGTCGATGGCGTTGCGGGCATCTTGTGTATGGGGCGTTTTTTCGGGTCTTCCGCATCGTCGATTCGGCCGTTGTAGCGCAATTTTCTGTCCTTGTCGAAAATAAAGATATGGGGTGTCGAAACGGGGCCGTATTGCCGGGACGCTGTCTCTGTGTCTCCGTCATAGAGATAGGGAAAATTGTAGCCGGCGTTCTTTGCGCGGATCTTCATTTCGTCGAAAGAGTCGCCGAGGTCGCTGTAGCCCAGTTCGTCGAGGCGAAGTGAAGAGGGGTGGTTGGGGTTGATGGCTACGAAACTGACGCCTCTGGCGGCATAGTCTTTTGTGAGTTGGATCATCCTGTTCTCGTATGCCTGGGAAGTGGGGCAGTGATTGCAAATGAACATGACCACCAGGATCTTTGCCTGGTTGAAATTTGCGAGGGTGTAGGTTTTTCCGTCGATGCCGGGCAGGCTGAAGTCCGGGGCGGCTGCGCCGATGGACAGGGTCGGGTGGTCGTCGGAATGCGCCTCGTCGGTGGGAGCAGCGGGCTGCCCTGCCGCTACGGCCAGCAGGTACCACGCGGTATGCGGCAGCCACTGTTCGGCCCAGCGCCAGTCGTAGTCTTTGTGCGTGGAAGCATAGGAGAGATTGAAGTCGATATCGTGTTCGTCGTCGAGGCCGGAGGTGATGCCGTTGACGATGCCGCCGGGTGCATTCGTATATTCGAAGGTTCCGAAAAAACCATAGCACTGGGTTGTTGAAGCCGGTACCCTGGAGCATGCTGGCGTCGTAAGGGTTGAGCCCGAGGATCCAGTTGAGCTGATCGAGGCCGAAACGCCGGAGGGAGTCGGCAAAAGCCCTGTCGTTCGCAAAGAGCGGCGCGGCCAGCCGGGCTGCTGCCGCCATCGAAGCCAGACGGGCGTCTTCGCCCTGCCACCAGGGTGAGGCTTCGCTGCCATGCGGGAAGAAAAAGGTGGTGCGGCGCTGGCCGAGTGTGTCCTGCACCAACTGCCGGCTATAGCCGAAGGGGTTGGCTACTTCGTGCGTGATCTTCAGCTCGTATCGCAGAGAACGCCGGAGGGCCGATTTTATGGCTGCCTGCGTCGGCCGGTCCGCGTAGGGATAAAAATAGGTCAGGCTGACGACGGGCAGTCCCGCGTCGGAAGGATGGAAGAAGGGGCGATCTTTATCGTCGGCGCGCCAGTATCCATCATACCCATTCCAGGAAGAAAAACGGGCGAGAAGACTGTTCGCCCGTCTCCGCGCAGCCTGTTGGTAGATCGGGTTGCGGGTAGCCTTGAACAGTTCGGTAGCGGCGCTGAGGGCGCAATAGTCGTCGACGATATTTTCTTTTCCGTCATTGGTCATTTTTGGGTTCTCTTTTTCGAGGAAGGCAAACGCGTCTTCCGCGGCGCTGAGATAGTCGGCTGACGTATAGTCTCCGGAGATGCCGGAGGTATATGCCAGTGCGAGTGCGGCGATGGCCATTCCGCCACCTGAGCGATAGCTGGTCTGGTAGCTGCGCGAGTCGTTGAGGGTGCGGTCGCCGCCGAATGACTGGTCGCTGGATTGTTTGATCCGGTAGCTGGCCTGTTCGGGGCCGACGACCCGGTCCTTCGGGAGTTTGCCCGGGCCGGGTGCGGATACGGATCGGAAGAAGGAACTATTTTTTACGTGTACACGGCAGAGGTAGTCGGCGCCGTATATCGCCTCGTCGGTGATGCGCCGCATGATCTGGCGGAAGTCGGTGCCTGGGCGTGCGGCCAGGAGTTCTTTTGTTTTGAGCAGACTGTATTCGACCATCGGGATCTGCTGCGGATTGAAATACGAGGAAAAGGAAAGATGGGAGAGGTGTTTGCCGTAGTCGCCGGTGGCGTCGTACCAGCCGCCGTGGAGGTCGACAGCTCCGGTGGTGTCGGGTGTGAGGGGTTTCGCAGATGGTGATCGGCCTGGTCGATGAGGCCGGCGGATCGCTGGCCTTTGAAATAGTAGACGATGTCCGAAAGCGTGGCCTTTTCGAGGGTGTTCTTGCCGATGATGAAGGGATGGGAATTTATCGGGCCGGAGGGAACGCTGATCCGCAGCCGGTAGGCGCCGGCTGCGGTGTATGCGCTGAAGTCGATGGTCCAGAACTGCCAGTGTTTCCATTTGTCGACGGGGCCGATGTAGACGGGGACGCCGCTGTATACGGTCTTGCCTGTGCTGTCATCGATGAGCTGGAATGCAGCGATGGGAAGCCGGGAAGAGGCTTCGATCACGGCGCGTTTCGACTGCGAAGACTCGTATCCCACCTGATTCGTTAGGATACGGACCCGACCGGCCGCCGGGGTCCGGGAGTCAGACTGGGCACGCAGCATGACGGGCAGCAGGAATGTTAGCAGGGCGACAAGACGGAAGCAAGACATAGTGCTGGTATTAGTCCTCATCAAGTTAACCAATATTGGCTTAGAAATTTCCTTTGTTCACGTCCCACCAGAGCCGGGTGCCGCCGTTGTCGGGGCCGCCGAGCAGCTGGATGCCGGCTTTCTCGGCATCGGGGTTGAGGGTCGCCTCGCTCTGGGGATAGGGGATACGGCGGATCTGGATCTTCGTATCGATCGTTCCGCCGCTGTTGTTGGTCACCAGCGGGAACAGGCGGGGGTAGCCGGTGCGGCGAAATTCGGTCCAGGCTTCCTGTCCTTCGGGGAACATGGCCAGCCATTTTTGCGTGATGATCTTTTCGAGCAACACTTCATTGGAGGCGGCGGGATCCCACTGGATGGTGACGGTGGACAGCGCGGGGCTGCTGTTGGCGCTCTGCAGGTAGTCGACGAAGGCCGCGGGCTTGCTCGTGGCGTCGCTGACGTAACCGGGCGTGGGTACTCCGTTCTGCAGCAGGGAAGTGTTGATGCCGGTCTCATAGTCCGTACGGGCGTCGCCTGCACCGGACCAGCCCCGCAGGGCGGCTTCGGCTTTCAGGAACCATACCTCGGCGGCCGTCATGAGCATTTCGGGAGCGGAGATCGTGAAGGTAGACGTCGTATTGTAGAGCGCGAAGCCGGAATAGAATGGTTTTGGGGGAATATTGCTGCCGATGCGTATGCCGGTGTATTCCGTCGTATGGCCGGGGTCGGTATTGGGTGTGAAATAGACGGGCAGCCGCGGATCGTTGTAGCCCGTCATATAGGACGTGATGGATGCGTTCGCATAGTTGTCGCCGTAGCTGGCGGTGATCTGGTAGTAGTCGTTGCCGTTGGCCTGGCTGGCCAGTACGGCTGCGTCGTCCGATGGCGTGGCCAGCAGCCCACCTGGGGCGGCAAGGGCTTTTTCCCCTGGGCTTTGGCGGTGGCCGGGTCGACCTTGGAGAGGTGCATGGCCAGGCGAAGCCTGAGGGAGTTGGCAAATTTCAGCCATTTGGTATAGTCGCCGGCGAAGACGGCGTCGAAGTTGGCCAGTGGGGTGGCCCCGGGGTTGGCTGTGATAAAGGCCTGCAGGTTGGCGGCGGCAGTATCCAGCTGTGTAAACATTTGCTGATAGATAGACTGCTGGCTGTCGTAGGGTACACTGACGAGCGAAGTACCCACTTTGCTGTATGGTACGGGTCCGAATTTATCGGTGACCCGGTCGATGGCCTCGACCTCGACGATCAGCGCGATGGCCCAGTAGTCGGGGTTGGAGGTCTGTACGCCGGAGAGGGCGATCTTATTCTTAATGGGGCCGATGAGATTGGTGTAGATGCTGTTGAAGGCCTCGGTATTCCAGCCGTCGATAAAGGTGTAGTTGGCGTTGTCGAGGGCGAGGCCGAAGGTCTGGTCGGGCATGGAATAGCCGGCGTAGATATCGGCGTTGAGGTTTTGGCCGATCTGGTAGCCGTCATCCGTCATATACATCATCTCCTGTTCGAGGGGCATGAAGAGGGTACGGACTTGCAGGTCTTTGTTGGGGATACCGGTTGGATCGGTGTTAAAGCTGTCGAATTTTTTTGTACAGGCGGTGAATCCTGCTGTGGCCAGGGTCAGGAAGGCAAACAGGTTTCGGATGGATATATATCGGTTGTTCATGATTGACATTTTTTAAAAAATGAGGTTTAGCTTCAGGCCGATGCTGCGCTGGGCCGGAACGTTGAAAACGTCGACGCCGCCCAGGCCGTTGCCGGTGGAAGAAGTGAGCTCGGGGTCATAGGGGGCCGTACGATGGAAATAGAACAGATTCCTGCCGACCAGGGACAGGCTAAGGTGTTTGACGGCCTTGGTTTTGAGTGGCAGGCTGTAGCCCAGGGCGGCCTCGCGAAGCCGGACGACCGTGGCGCTGTAGACGTATTCACCAAGCGTAGCGTTGCGTCCGCCGATGAAGCGGTACCAGTTGTATGGGCTGATCTGAGTGACGGATTTGCCGTTCTCGTCGACGCCGTTGATGGCTACGGATCCTTTGTCCCTGGCCTGGCCGCTGACTTTCGAGACACCATAATAATCCAGCATGCCCTGCATGACCGAGACGACCTGGCCGCCGAACTTTCCGTCGACGAGGAAGTTCACGTAGAAATTCCTGTACTGGATGCTGTTGTTCCAGCCCAGCTGGAATTTTGGATTGGGGTTGCCGACATTGGTGTAGCCATTGAGATCGCCGTCGCCTTTTACGGGATAGTAGTTGCCGCTGCCGTCGGGAGTGAGCACCAGTCTGCCCTGTGCATCTTTTTGAAGCGTCTGGACATAGATGTCGCCGAACTGTCCGCCTTTGGCGACATAGGTATCGTAGTTGTTGTTGCCGGGTGTGAGGTCGACCAGCTGAACGCCGTCTTTGGAATCGATGTCGATGACCTTGTTGACGTTCTTCGACGCGTTGATGGCCGTGTTCCAGGTAAGGTCTTTCCGGTTGATCAGGTTGTAGCCGAGGGTGAACTCGATACCCCTGTTCTGGATATTGCCGGCGTTGATGTTCCCGGACGAATAGCCGGAAGCGGGCAGGGGCACGATAGAAATATCCTGGTTGCGGGTATTGGTCTTGTACCAGGTGAAGCTGGCGTTCAGATTGTCATTAAAGAGTCGCAGGTCGATGCCGGCCTCATACGCGCGGGTTTGTTCGGGTTTGAGGCTGGAGGGGGCGGTGCCGTTGAGAATGGTCGAGCTGCCCGAGGTGGTATTCACCGGTGCGGTCTGGTATTGTCCAACGGTGTTGCCTACTTGTGAGAACGAGGCGCGTACCTTGGCATAGGTGATGAAGTCCGGGAGCTGTGTCATTTGGCTGATGAGAAGCGACAGACCGGCGTAAGGATAGAAAAAGTGATTGTCGGCGGTAAAGGCCAGGTTGGAAGACCAGTCGTTCCTGCCGGACAGGGTTAGAAAGGCATAGTTTCTCCAGGCAATGTTCAGGTTGCCAAAGACGGACTGGATCTGGCTATGGTAGGGTTTGTCGGTCGAGACATTGCTACCGTAGGCGCCGCTGGTGCCATTGGTGATGGGTGGGGCGACTTCGATGTTCTGGATGGTCCAGACATTGGGAAAGAACAGGCCGTAGCCCTGCTGGGGGCCGGGGCCGAAAGCGATGCCGCTGGTGATATTGTCTGAGATGCTGCCGCCTGCCACGCCGTCGATCTTCAGGTCTTTCGAGACGGGAATAATAAAATTGCCGAGGACATCGCCGTACTGCTGTTGCAGGGTATGCTGAAAACCGTTCCAACTGCCGTTACCGCTGGCTGAGGCTTGTGGGGGAAGCGTACCGGCCCAGTATTTCTGATCGCCGTCGTCGTAGGTGCGGTCGACATTGCCGCGCAGCTGGAGGTTGAACCAGGGCGCGAATTCATATTTCAGTGCGACGTTGAGGAGGATGCGGTTTCGGGAGTTCTCGTTGGTGTTGCGATGGATGACCCACCATGGGTTCTGCTGGACGTCTTCCCGGAATGGCCAGTTCTCCGTGGTGGCGCCGTTGCCGCCGGGGGCGGGGGAAGTTCGAACTCGTTCTTGTAGGGGAGTATGTCTTTTCCGCGGGGGAAAAAATAGAGGCCGGTCAGCGGATTGGAGTACATCCCGATGCCGGGGCTGTTCTCAAGCTTCTGAGTGATGTAATTGATATTACCGTCTACGGTCAGGCGGTCGTCGAGGAATTTGGCCGTTTCGTGGAAGTTAAAATTATTCCGGTGGAGGTCGTTGGTCGGTTCGACCCCGCGGGCGATCGTGCTGGTGTAGGAGAAATAGGTCTGCGCCTGGTCGGTACCTCCGGAAAGGCTGACAGAGTTGGTGAGGTTGCTGCCGGTGCGAAAAAACTCTTTGAGATTGTCGTGTGCGCCGGAGATCTTTGCGCCCCAGCTGTCGACGGCGGTGGGGTTTGTCTGCCCGTAATTGTTCTGAAATTCCGGCGTATAGGCATTTTTGTCGATGGTCGCGGACGAGCTGACGTAGATGGTGGTCTTGCCGGCCCTGCCTTTTTTGGTGGTGATGACGATGACCCCGTTGGCGGCCTGGCTGCCGTACAGGGCGGCGGCTGAAGCGCCTTTAAGGACCGTCATGCTTTCGATGTCTTCGGGGTTGAGATTGGAAATGCCGTCACCGCCTTCGGGGTTGCCGCCGTAGGTATTGTCCCCCGGCTGGCCGAAGGGGTTACCGCTGTTGGACATCGGCACGCCATCGATGACATAGAGGGGTTGGTTATTGCCGCCGGTGGACCGGCTGCCACGGAGGATCACTTTTGACGATCCGCCGACGCCGGAGGCGCTGGGCGAGATGGTGACGCCGGCGATCTTGCCGTTGAGGGAGTTCATCAGATTGTCGGTCTTGGCCGTCAGGAGCTCGTTGCCGCCGATCTGTTGGGTCGAATAGGTGAGCGAGCGTTCCGAGCGTTTGATGCCGAGGGCGGTAACGACGACCTCATTAAGGCTTTTGTTGGTGGCGGCGAGTTCGATGGCCAGATCGGCGGTGCCGGAGAGGGCGATCTCTTTTGATGTATGGCCGACATAAGAGAAGATAAGGGTCTCGCCTGGGCGGGCGTCGATGGAGAAGCGGCCGGCGGCATCGGTGCGGACGGCATTGGCGCTTCCCTTAATAGTGACCGTTACGCCGGCCAGCGGCTGTCCGTTGTCATCGCGGACTATGCCCTTAATGGGGGCGGCATCTGCCCGGGCGGTGGCTACGCGGGGGGCAGCCATCAGCAGGACCGGGACTATGAACAGGGTCAACAGCAGTTGTCTCATTATGGAAATTTTTGGTTAGGATGATAAATCTAGTGGACGACTGTTGTGAACAAAACTTACCGGACCCTACTTCCTCACTACAGAAAAAAAAGGATGTTTCGGGAGGGGCAGTAGTGGTAATGTAGGGGTTGAAAAATAGCATATGAATCGGCTTTGACGGATAATTGCAGGTATGACCAAAAAGCGAAAATTCCTGATTGTCAGTCACGGCGCCCTTGCCGGGGAATGCGCTCGTCCGTCGAGCTGATCGCGGGGAGCGCCGACGGGTTGCAGGTGCTGGAGGCCTATGTGGACGGCAGCGAGCCTGTCGAAGCGGGGCTCACCAGGCTGTTTGAAGAGGAAGGGGTGGAATGGGTAGTCTTTACGGACCTGCTGGGGGGAAGCATAACCAACCAGGTAGTAAGGGCGGGCAGGGATAAGCCGGTATATATAGTGGCGGGGTGCAACTTGCCCTGGTGATGGAGGTGATGCTGGCGGATGCCGGGGCGCCGGTGGAAGAGGTGTTGGTACAGGCGGTCGGGATGGCGCGGGAGCAGCTGGTCTATGTCAATGCATTACTTACTCAATCCGATAACGATGCTTAAACTGATCCGGATCGACGACCGGCTATTACACGGACAGGTGGCGTTCACCTGGACTCCCGCTCTGAATATAGGCTGCATCGTGGTAGCCAATGACAGGTCCGCGACCGATGAATTTCTAAAGATGACCCTGGGACTGGCGAAGCCGGCGGGTGTCAAACTCGTCATAAAGACCATCCGGGAGGCGATCGCCTTTCTGAACGACCCGCGTAACCAGGGGCAGTCGATGCTGGTGCTGATCGATTCGGTAAAGGATGCGCATGCCCTGGCGGCGGAGGTGGCGGAGGTCCGGTCGATCAATTTTGGCGGCATCCGGTCGAAGCCGGGTGCAAGGCCCGTCTCGAAAGCGATTGCCCTGACGGAAGAGGACGTCGTCCTGATCCGGGAACTGTTGAATAAGGATATCGAACTCGAAGTGCGGCAGGTGCCGACGGATAAGAAAAATGCTTTATGCTGGCCTATCTTTTAATAACGCTGATCATTTTTTTCGGCCATTCTGAAGACCTGCTGGGGACGACGCTGCTCAGCAGGCCGCTGGTATTGGGCCCGCTGGTCGGCTGGGCGCTGGGTGATCTGCACCAGGGCGTGGTCATCGGCGCGTCGCTGGAGCTGATCTTTATGGGCAATATCAAGGTAGGGGCGGCGATCCCCCGGACGTGGTGACGGGGGTGTGCTGGGGACGGCGTTTGCCATTCTTTCGGGAAAGGGGGTTGGGATCGCGCTGGCCCTGGCCGTACCCATATCGATACTGGCGGAGATGCTGCTGAGCTCGTTGTTCGTCGTTCGGAGCGGGTTCAACAAGTTGTTTCAGCGCTATGCCGCGGAAGGGGATTATCGTAGGGTCGCGGCGTTGCATATTTTTTCGGGTTTTCTAAAGCCGGTGGCGATGGCGTTGGTTGGGTTTTTGTCGCTGCGGCTGGGTGCAGGGGTGATGAAGGATCTGCTTGACCATATTCCTGCGTGGGTGAATACGGGTTTGCAGGTGGCGGGCAATCTGCTGCCGGCGTTGGGGTTTGCGTTGCTGATGAATCTGCTGCTGCGAAAGGCGGTGGCGCCGTATTTTTTCTTGGGTTTCTTTTGGCGGCTTATCTGAAGCTGCCGGTGATAGCGATAGGAGGGTTGGGGGTAATTATTGCCGTGCTGGTAACGCAGCGGGGCGCGAGGGAGACGGAGGAAGAGGTTGCCGAGGCTCCGGTGGTGGCGGGTCGTGTGCCGAAGGGGGTGCTGCGGTGGATGTTTCTGCGGTCGATGCTGCTGGAAGCGAACTTTAATTTCGAGACCTGGCAGAATACGGGGTTTGCCTTTGCGATGCTGCCGGTTCTGAAGAGGCTGTATCCGGGAAAAGAAGATATGGCGGCGGCGCTCGAACGGCATCTGCAGTTGTTCAATACCAGCACCTATGGGTGTACGCTGATACTGGGGCTGACGACGGCGATGGAGGAGCAGAATAGTCAGGACCCTGATTTTAATGCGGACTCGATCAATTCGGTGAAGTTGGGTCTGATGGGGCCGCTGGCGGGAGTTTTCGATTCGCTGTTCTGGGGTACGCTGAAGGTGATCGCGGCGGGTGTGGGGACGTCGCTGGCGCTGAAAGGGAATGTTTCAGGAGTAGTCTTGTTTATCCTGCTGTTCAACGTGCCGCATTTGCTGCTGCGCTATCAGCTGACGTTTATAGGGTACAGAACCGGGACGAAGTTCTTACAGCGTCTGTCGCAGTCGAATGTCATGGACAGGTTGACACAGGGCGCGGCGATCCTCGGGTTGATGGTGGTGGGGGCGATGCCGGCGACGCTGATGAGCGTGCACACGCCGCTGCGGTTTGGCGATGCAGCGGGTGTCGGTTTACAGGGGATACTGGATCAGATAGTCCCGGCCGCGGTCCCGCTGGGACTGACATTTCTGGTGTATTATTTTGTGAAGAAGGGTGTGAAGACCACCTGGTTATTATTGGGTTTGCTGGCCCTGGATTTGCAGGGAGTTTGCTGAACTGGCTGGCTTAAATTATTTCTTATGCAAGGTATCGGAGTTTCACCGGGTATTTCTATAGGCAGGGCGTTTGTGCTGCGTCGTCGCAAGGAAGTGGCGACCGGGACGGTATTGGCGGATGAGGCCGCGGTGCAGCGGGAGGTGGACAGGTATCGGGAGGCGGTGCAGGTATCCGTCGGCGAGATCCGGCAGCTTTTTTCGGTGGCTTCCGAAGAGGAGAGGAGCATCCTGGAGGTTCAGCAGGAGTTGTTGCAGGATCCCCAGATGGAGAGCGATGTGCTGGAGAGGGTAAGGAGGGAAAAGATGACGGCCCGGGACGCCGTACTGGTGGTGACCGAACTGGCGGTTCAGGTATTTACGGAGATGGACGACGAATACTTAAGGGCGCGTGGAGCGGACGTGCAGGATGCGGGCAACCGGATAGTAAGAAATCTGTCGGAGGGTGGTAGTGCCCGTGACGCTGGTGTGATGGGGGAGGAGATGATCGTGATCGCGCAGGATCTTTCGCCCTCCGATACGATCGGTATGGATCGTGGCAAGGTGGCGGGGTTCGCCACGCAGGCCGGGGGAAGGACCTCTCATACGGCCATCATCGCAAGGCTGCGCGGTCTTCCGGCTGTCGTGGGTTGCGGAGCGGTGCTGGAAGGGATTGCCGACGGTGACCTGGTGATACTGGACGGCGGCGAGGGGCTGGTGCTGGTCAACCCGGGAAATGCGGTGGTTGAAGATTATCGAATTAAAAGGGAGCGGTTTATCGAAGAGGTTAGACAGCTGGAAGCGCTGGACGACCAGCCTGCTGTGACGAAGGACGGAATAAGGATCGAGTTATTTGCGAATATCGGTACTCTGGAGGACATGGAGCAGGCGTTGGCGCTGGGAGCGGAAGGCGTGGGGCTGTTGCGGACGGAAATGCTTTTTATGGAGCGGGAAAGTTTTCCTACAGAGGAAGAGCAGTTCAATTTTTATAAGGCGATCATGCTGCGAGCGGAAGGAAGGGAGGTAACGATACGTACGGTAGATATCGGCGGGGATAAGCCTCTTCCTTATCTGGGGCTGCCGAAGGAAGAGAATCCATTCCTCGGGTATCGGGGGATACGGCTATGTCTTGACCGGAAAGAATTTTTCTTACGCAGCTGAGGGCGATACTGAGGGCCAGCGCGTTTGGGAACTGCCGGATCCTGCTGCCGATGATCAGTAGCGTGAACGAGGTTCGGGAGGCGAAATCCATTCTGCAGGAGGCGAAGGAGCATCTGAATGGTTATGGAGTGGCTTTTGATGCCGACGTTCCGTTGGGGATCATGATCGAGACGCCTTCGCTGCGCTGACGGCCGATCTGCTGGCGAAGGAGGCCGATTTTTTCAGCATCGGGACGAATGATCTTTGTCAGTATGTGCTGGCCGTGGACAGGATGAACGAGCGGCTGAAGCAGCTGTATGATCCATTCCATCCGGCGGTGTTGCGGCTGATCCGGTATGTGATCGAACAGGGGCAGTTGCGTGATATCCCGGTCGGGATGTGCGGAGAGATGGCGGGTGATCCGGAGGCGGTGCAGGTGCTACTGGGAATGGGGCTGCGGGAGTTCTCGATGGCGGCGACGGCGATACCGGTGATAAAAGATATCCTGCTGCAGAGCAGTGAGGAAGAAGCAAGAAAAAATCTTCGGCTATGATCATAAAGGACTATACGATTGCTGCTCCCGAGGGCATGCATGCGAGGCCGGCCACGGCGCTGGTCAGGTTGGCGAGGCAGTTTCAGTCGACTATATCGATGAAAAAGGGGGCAAAGGAAGTAAAGATGAACAGTCTGCTGAATGTGCTGTCGATGGGTGTAAAGGGTGGAGAGGTGGTTACGGTGTCGCTGGACGGGACGGACGAGGCGGGTTGCGGCGGAGGCGTTCGATCAATTTTTTAAAGCGGGATTAAAAGACTGGTAGGCCCGCAGGGCCCAATGATAAACTTATGAAAATAACGATTACGAAAGACGAAAAGGAATTCGACCGGGTGGCGGCATGGCGTATCATCGGGCAGCTGCTGAAGAAGCCGGATTCGGTGATCGGGCTCTCCACCGGGCAGACGACGATCGGGATGCACCGGGTGGTGTCGGAGATACACGCCAGTTATCCTTTTGACGTGTCGCGGATTAGTTGGTTCAACGTGGACGAGCTGACGAATCTGCCGCGTTCGTATGCGGGCAGCTGTTATACGATGATCTATACGCAGCTGGTGGGTCCGCTGGGAGTGGCAGAAGAGAATTTTATTATGCCGCCGACACTATCCGACGATTTCGGCGCGGAGGCGCTGTTGTTCGAGCGGCGTCTGGCGGAGCGTGGCGGTGCCGATCTTCAGATGCTGGGCATCGGTCTCAACGGTCATATCGGAATCAATCAGCCTGGAACGCCTTTCGAGAGCGATACATGGGTATCGCCAATGGACCCCGACTTCGAGGCGAGGGTACGCAGGGAGACAAAGGTGCCGGATGATCTGGTGCTGGGCGGACTTACGCGGGGTATTAAGAATATCATGCAGACGAGGAAGATCGTGCTGGTAGCCAAGGGTGCGCATAAGGCGGAGATCATCGAAAGAGCTATACTGGGGCCGGTGACGACGGAGATCCCCGCGTCGGCGGTGCAGCGCATCCCGACTGTGAAGTGCTGCTGGATGCGGAAGCAGCCGCGAGGATCGCAGACAAGGCGAGGGAAAGGGGATTTGAATGGTAGTTGGCTTAAATTTAGTTAATGAAAGCATTGTTTTTTGTTTGTGTTTCGGTCCTGGCTTCGGTGTTTGGGATGGCGCAGGGGGTGGCAATCCATATCAACCAGGTCGTTTATCCGGCGGCTCTTCCAAAAGTCGCGGTTGTGAGTGCGGGGGGTGTTCTGGAGAAGCGGGGATTTAGTCTTGTCGATGCGGGTTCCGGAGCGGTTGTTTATAGCGGTGAGCTCAGCGGGGCGCAGCGTGTTCCGGAGTGGGGTGACAGTGTCTATTACCCCGCTGATTTTTCGGTGTTGCGGCGGGCTGGAACGTACCGGCTGGTTTTGGCCGGGGGTGTTGTCTCGGAGAAATTCGAGATTGGCGGGGGCGACTGGGCCCGTCCCTTGATCGGGGCTATCCTTCACTACTACAACCGGCAGCGGGCGAATACGCCGGTGGAGCTGGAGGCGGACAGCAGGCTGTTGTTGTATGGCAGCGACCGTCGTGTCGATCTTCGCGGCGGATGGTGCGATGCCTCGGGCGATGTCAGCAAGTATTTCTCGCATCTGGCCTACGCCAATTTTATGTCACCCCAGCAGATCCCGCTGGTGACCTGGTCGCTGGTCAATACGGGAGAGGCGCTGCATCGTCAGCTGTTGCGGTGGGGGTTGGCCGACTCGCTGGAGAGGGAGGCGTTGTGGGGCGCGGACTATCTGGTGCGTTCGTTGTCGGCGGAAGGATATTTCTATATGACCGTATTTAGCTATTTCAAAAAGACCCGGCGGCGCGGCGGGTGGTCGGGCTGCGGGCAAACAGCGTCACGACGGACGAATATGCCTGTGCGTTCCGCGAGGGTGGGGGCATGGCCGTTGCAGCGCTTGCGCGGATCTCCCGCTGGAAGAAGAACGGCGTGTTTACGTCGAAGCAGTATCTCGATGCCGCGCGCAGGGCTTATGCGCATCTCGTGGTCAATAATACCCGGTATGACGACGACGGGAAGGAGAATATCATCGACGACTATTGTGCGCTGATGGGGGCGACGGAACTGTGGATAGCAACGGACAGCGTTTATTATCGTGACCAGGCGCGTTCGCGGGCGGCGAATCTTGCCGCGCGGCTAACGCCTGCGGGGTATTTCCGGGCGGACGATGGACGGCGGCCTTTCTGGCATGCATCCGATGCGGGGTTACCGGTGGTGGCGTTATGCAGGTATTTGGACAAGGAGAGTGATGCGGGGCGTCGGGCGGGTGTGCTGGCAACGATTCGTTCTGCGCTGAACTATCATCTCCGGGTTACGGGGGAGGTGGCGAACCCGTTTGGTTGATGCGCGCCAGAGTTTTGTCTTCCGGGATTCGGTTCGGAGCGGATTTTTTATTCCGCATGAGAATGAGACCGGCTGGTGGTGGCAGGGCGAGAACGCCAGGCTGGCTTCGCTGGCGACGGCGGAGCTTTCGGGGGCGCGGCTTGTTTTCAGGGGGGACAGTGTTGATGGCGCGGCCTCTTTTGCGTCGCGGCAGATGGCGTGGATGCTGGGGGCTAATCCTTATGACGTCTGTTTCCTTTATGGTTTTGGTCGGCGGAATGTTCCATATATGAGCTCGAATTACGGGCATGGTTCGCAGCGGGGCGGGATATCCAATGCGCATCACCGGTGGGAAGGACCACGGGGATGGGGCAGGGATCGACTATCGCGTGAGCGATAATGGGAATGAGTGGAGGTGGACGGAGCAGCGGCTGCCGCATGCGGCGTGGTTTCTGCAGGCGGTGACGGCTGTCTGTCAGGAGTAGCGGGACGGTCCGACCACGTGGCGATCGCCGGATGTCCCGGCGGCCTGGTCACGGGCCTATCCGACCCACTCGGCTAGGGTCATTACGTCAGCATGTCTTGGAAAGATTTTCGTGGTCAGCACGCGGTGCACTTCTTCATCGGCATCGGCACAGCAGTCGGCGAGTACGGTTAGCTGATAGTCCTTGTCTGTTGCTTCGCGCAGGGTCGACAGGACTACGCCGTTGGTGGAGATGCCGGTGAGTACCAGGTGCTGGATATCGTTTGACCTTAGGACCATTTCGAGGTCGCTGCCGGCGAATGCGCTGAGGGCGCGTTTGGTGATCTGCGGCTCGTCATCGCGGCGGCCGAGTTCGGGCACAATAGTATTGAATAGGTTCATATCTGCTTTGGCGAACCTTTCTTTTGCGGCGGCGAAGCCCTTGTTTTTTGGTGTTGGCTGTGGTCCGTCCTGTCTGAAGGCGACCGTTACGAAAATGACGGGCATTTTTCGCTGGCGGGCGTGGGCGATTGCTTTCTTAGTTGTCTTGATCAATTCGGGGGCAACCTGCGCAAAATTGCCGATTATTCCCAGTTGCATGTCCATTACCAGCAGGGCTGTGTTTTGTTGAGTCTGTTCCATTTGATTGATTGTGGGGCGAATTTCCTGAAGATTGGTGTTCGGGGCTGTGACAAATGTCACAATCTGTTGTCGATGTTCTTTCCGCGTATGCGGCTTAGCGTCTCCCGGCTGACGCCGATATAGGAGGCCATCTGCGACATGGAGATACGCCGGAGCAGGGCGGGTCTGTTTTGTTCTACATATTTGTATCGCTCGGCGGGTGTCGATATTTTGTAGAGGTTGCTGTATTCTTCGGAAACGAGCAATATGCGTACGAGCAGTTTTCTGAGGAATCTTTCTATTTCGGGGGTGCGGGCGAAATTGGACTCGAATTTATCCGTTTCGAATAGCCAGAGGCCTGCGTCCTCGCCGGCCTCGATGGTGAATTCGGAGGGCTGCCGGCTTTTGGCGCTATGGAGGTTGGTGGTAAATTCTCCTTCGAGGGTGAAGTTGAGGTTGATGGTGAGGCCGTCCTTGTTGTACCAGGTTCGGAGATAGCCTGTTTCGACGTGTAAAAGTGAGCGGCAGACTTCGCCTTCTTTGAGAATTGCGGCGCCTTTTGGGTATTCTTTGTAGGTGGCGACGCTGGTCAGTGCCGGAAAGATCGGCGTCTGATAGGGGGGAGAATTTTAGGAGGCTGTCTTTTAGTAGTTGGAGGTTCATTTATGGATGGTAGACTGCAAATATCTCATATTTATTGATTTGTTTTGTAATATCGAAAGTTCGGGGTAATTTATCGCCGCACCCCTTACAAAGGACCTAACCCCGATGCCCAAATTTTTCGATACCTTATTGCTATTGCTGCTGTTGCAGGGCGCGTCTGCCCAAATGCCCGTTCTCCGGTGGGCTAAAGCTTTTCAGGCTCATAATATGGCCAATCCCTCCGTATATAGCAATGGCAGAGACGTTGGGGTAGATGCGCAGGGGAACGTTTACTCGGTCGGTTATTTCAATAATACCATCGATATGGACCCAGGAACCGGCGTTTATGATATGACGGGCGGCGCACTGGAAAATTACGGCATCTATATCTCCAAGCTCGACGCCAATGGAAATTTTGTCTGGGCTAAGCAGATCCTGACCCTGGTCGAATTTGGGGAGATTGCTCTGAAGGTCGACAGGGACGGCAATGTTTATGTTGCTTCAAAACTGATGAATCCGGCTGATATGGACCCAGGCCCGGGTGTCCTGATGATGAAACCTACCGGCTACCAGGATGCGTTTGTGATAAAATTGAATACCAACGGCGACCTGGTATGGGTAAAACAGTTCGGCGGGCCGGGCGATACCGGAGCCGAGTCGACCATTCTGGAGGTCGACAAGGATAATAACGTGATCCTATGTGGGCTGTTCAACAACACGATCGACTTCGATCCCGGGCCAGGCACTTTCAATATCACTTCTACCGCCCATATTCAGGCTTTTATCGTCAAGTTAAATAGCAATGGAGACCTTATCTGGGCCAAACAATTCGGCAATTCTCCGGTTGTGTACAGCGGATCGGATATTATAGACGTCAGGTGCGATGGACAGGGAAATATTTTTACCTGTGGGCACTTTTAAGGGTTCTTGTGATTTTGACCCTGGACCGGCGAGCTATACTTTGGCATCCACTACCGAGCAGAACGGCTTTGTTTCGAAACTCACCCCCCAACGGCGATTTCGTTTGGGCCAAGGCCTTTGTCAGCACTTCGACAACCGATCCTTATTCGATGATGACCTCGAGGGGGATCGAGATAGACAGCAAGGGTAATATCATCACCACCGGATGGTTCAACGGATCGTTTGACTTCGATCCCGGCGCCGGTGTCAAGTCGGTCGCCAGTGCAAGTCACGACGACTGCTATATCCTCAAACTTACCGCGGACGGGAATTTGATTTGGGTAGAGACGATCGGCGCGGATTCCTACGATGGGGGCAATGACCTCGCACTGGATAGTGACGACAATATATACATCTGTGGCTCTTTCGGGCCTAGTGTCGACTATGATCCCGGCCCTGGCGACCATACCGTCGTTTCGCCGGGCTATGGCCCAGCCGCCATAATCAAACTAAATTCCGACGGTGGATTTATATATGCAGCCCTGTTCGATTACCTTTTCTGCAGGCGTCTGGTAGTAGACGATGCGCTGAATGTATATACAACGGGTAGTTTTAGCTCCGTAGATTTTGACCCCGGGCCCGACGTGTACAACATTTACCTCACCGACTGAAGCGCCCTATGTCTTGAAATTGGGCCGGTGTGGCAATCCGACCAGCAGTTCGCTGGATATAACGGACTGTAACTACTATAGTCTGAACAACAAGACCTTTGATCGATCCGGCACCTATACCCAGGTCATTCCGAACAAGGAGGGCTGTGATTCCGTGATCACGCTGAACCTTACCCTCACCAAAAAGTTTACCGAACAAGCGAAGACCATCTGCGACGGGGACCCTTTGTTTCGGGCGGGGAAAACAAGAACAGGTCGGGGACCTATAGGGACACGTTAACAACGACGCTGGGCTGCGATTCGATCCTGACCACCTATCTGACTGTAAACCCCAGACCTTATCCGGATCTGGGCCCGGACAAGAACCTGTGCAGCAATAGCCAGATACAGGTCTCCTCCGGGTTCGTTCCGAACGTATTCCTGGCAGGATCTGAGTGCAGGAAGCAGCTATACGATCACCGCTGCGGGTATCTATTGGGTCGAGGTCTCCAACGAGTTCGGCTGTACGGCGTCTGACACGCTAACCGTTCCGACCATCGAGCCGCTGCCGTCTGATTTTCTGAAAGCGAGGGATAGTATCTGCATCGATGATGGCGGGGAGGTGTTGGCGTTGCGGACCGTTCGACAGCTATCATTGGTCGACGGGTGAGACTGGTCAAGAGATCAACGTGAAGCAGGCTGGCGTCTATTCGCTGACGGTGACCGATGAAAAAGGATGTCAGGGAACGGAGAGCATTATTATCTATGAGAAACCTTGTGTAAAGGAAATTTATGTGCCTTCCGGATTTACGCCGAACGGCGACGGGAAGAATGATATTTTCCGACCGATGGTTTTCAGAAAGCCTGTGCAGTATCGTTTTGTGGTGTATAACCGATGGGGGATCGCAGTGTTTGAGACTGCCGATCCCCCAGCAGGGTTGGGATGGAAGGATGGGAGGGAATGCGCAGGCGAATGGGGTTTATGTAGTGGAGTTGTTATTATCAGTTTGCGGGCGGTGGGGCAGAAATTGGAGAGGGGGACTGTGGTGTTGGTGAGGTAACTGCCGGCTCAGCCCATTGGATAGGGATCGTATTTTTCCATGGTTCGTTCTTCTTGTGGTTTTCTTTCATTTACATTTTCCGGTGATCTTATGCCGGTGGCGCCGAAGGTTGGGCGTTGCCCGGGAGGCTAGCGGGCGATGCCGGTTAAAAAGGCAAAAAAACGGGGGGCTCCTTCACCCTTTTTAAGGGGCCGTTGCCTTTAGGCATATTCGCAACCTAACAACAATGAGAAAAATAGTAAGGCTGACCCTTTTAGGGACCGTCCTGTCCTGTGTGCAGGTGCAGGCAAATTCCGATGTGTCTGTTTTCGTGTCCGCCGGCTGGAAGGAGAGGGCGGGGTGGTGATACCGTCCAGGCTGAAGAATGGCGGCAACAGGCCATCCGATCGCTGACCGACAGGCTGGAGACGGAGCATTTCGGCGCCGCGGAAGATCGATGACGCCTATAGTGCCGACGTGTGGAATAAGTTCATAAACGACCTGGACAAGAATAAAGAAATATTTCTCGCCGGGGATCTGCGGAGTCTGGAGCAATATAAGACGGCCATCGACGACGAGATGCATGCACCTTCCACTCTGTTCTTCGATTCGGTGGCAAGCCTTTTTCATCGCCGGATCGGTGAAGTGATGGAAATGTATCATTCCTACCTGGCGAAGCCGGTTCGATTTTCCAGGAACAGGACCGTGGCGGATAGCCGGAAGGCTGCGGCGTGGCCGAAGGACGAGGCCGAAAGAAAGGGTGTCTGGGGAAGACAGACTTCGCCTGATGGTGCTGAAGTATATGGTGGAAGCGAAGGTCACGAAGGATGACCGGAAGGCCGTTGCCGCAGCGGCCGAAAGGGCGGGAAAGACGCTGGATATCGCGTATAAATTCAATTCTTCCTCGGAAGGAGTCGATCAGCAATTCAGTATCTACCTGAATGAAATGATGGCATGCATGGATCCGCACAGCGCCTATTTTTCCCCTGTCGATGCAAGGACGATGAATGAGGAAATGAGTCATATCTATTATGGTGTTGGTATGGAGTTAGCCGGCCAGGATGGAGAGATCACCGTGAAGAAACTGATGCCGGGGGCAGCGCGTTGAAGAGCGGGCTGCTGCAGGTGGGGGATAAGATCACCAGCGTGAGCGACAAGGACGACCGGCTGGTGGCTGTTGCCGGAATGCCGCTGGAGGAAGTGGTCAAGATGCTCCGGGGCGAAAAGGGAACGTCGGTCAGAATGCAGATCGCGCGCGCGGGGGAGGCCAGCCGGGTAATCACCCTGGCGAGGGCAGGAGATGCAGAAGGCGGACGCGGGGGCGAAAGCCGCGATCATCGAAAAGGACGGGCAAAAGATAGGCTATATCTACCTGCCGATGTTCTATGTCGACATGCAAAACCCGCAGGGCGCACATAGTTCGATAGACGTGAAAAATCTCGTGACGCAGCTGAAAGATTCGGGGATCAATGGTCTTGTGATCGACCTGAGGGAATAATCCGGGCGGGTCGCTGGATGAGGTGGCGTATATGGCTGCACTGTTCATCGATCACGGGCCGGTGGTCCAGTTGAAGGACAAGTTTGGTATCAACGGCATGGCCAAGAATCCGGGGCCCAAGGCCATTTACGACGGCCCCATGACCGTGTTGGTGAACGGCACCAGCGCTTCGGCCTCCGAGATATTTGCCGCCGCCATGCAGGACTATCGCCGAGCGATCATCATTGGCAGTCCGACTTTTGGGAAAGGTACGGCCCAGGAAAATGTGGCGATGGGGAAGGTGGCCGACCGGATACACAACAGGCCCGCGGTGAGCTATGGCGCTATCCGGCTCTCTATAAAGAAATTCTACCGCATCAATGGTGGTTCGACGCAGCTGAAAGGTGTGACGCCGGATCTGTTGTTGCCGGATGGCCAGGATTATTCGACGGTGCGTGAAAAGGATATGCCCTTCGCCATGAACTGGGATGAGATCGCTCCGATGACCTTTGAGCCTTATCCTTCATGGGATTCCGCCTTGTTCCGGCGGGCGGTTGCGCGCGTCGACCGGGACCCTGCATTTTCTATGATCCGGGAGAATGAGAAATGGCTCGATGCTCATCGTAACCCTCTTTATTCTCTTGATTTTAAGAAATTCCATGCTGAAATGGATACGCTCAACGATCATCTCGCGCAGATCACGAAAGCCAGGAGTATGGCACCGGACGACGGCGTCAGGGTGCGGGAGCAGGGCCTTTCTTCCGGGAATGTGGCAGGGGTCGGGAATGGGGAGAGGGCCGGGAATAGACAGACTGGCGGAAATGGGGTGGGGGCTGGCAACGGAGAATGGACAGGGCAATTGAAAAAGGACATCTATATCCGGGAAGCGATGAATATTCTAAACGAAATGAACAAAAAATAAAATTAGCAGTATGAAGAAGATAATTTTTTCAATAGCTTTTATGGCCGTATTGGCTGTACATGCCGAGGGCCGGCTGAATCTCAATGTTTCGATCGATGGGCTTCCCGATCATGGAGATCGTGTTCCTATACGGGATCACTTCGAAATTGCTCGACTCCGCTACCATTTCCAACCATGCTTTTTCCTTTAACACGGATATAAAGAAAGGAGACGTATTTGTCATCCAGGTAGGAAGGGGCGGGGATGCGCATAAGACGACGGCTCTGTTCCTGGAGCCAGGCACTGTATCGATGACCGGTCGGGGTCCTTATTTCGAGGGGATACAGTGTGTCGGGCCGGGCTACCTTGAGGAGGGAAGGGAGGTGGAGAAGATGATGACCGACACTGTTCGCTTTAAAGGGAGCCTTACCATTGACCAGGATATCATGGAGGCTTATAAAGTCGGCGATAAGGAAAGAATGCTGGAACTGGCGCTCACCAAGAGGGGATATGACAGTGTAAAAAAGGTAATGGGCGAACAATGGATCATGGCTCACCGCAACTCGCCGGTCAGTGCGTCGGTACTCAATTTTTTCATCCAGCCCCAGGTGCCGGTGGATTCTATCAGGTGGTATCTTGCCCAGCTTCGGGCCCGGCGCAAAGAACAACTATCTGGCCGACAATCTTTCGATGGTGACCAATTTTTCCGCCGCCACGGCAAACGGTAAAACAGCCATGGATTTTACGGAGCCGGATACGGCGGGACATGCTGTTGCGTTGTCCGGCCTCAGGGGGAAGTATGTGCTGCTTGATTTCTGGGCAAGCTGGTGCAGCCCTGCCGGGAACTGACGCCAAGGCTGAAGGCTATGTATGAAAAGTTCAGGGATAAGAATTTTACGATCCTGAGCGTCTCGCTGGATACCGACCGGGAAAATGGACGAAGGCCATTACCGCAGATGGGATGAGCTGGCCGCAGGTGTCGGATCTGAATAAGGAGAACAAGGCCGCCAAATTGTATAATATCAATGCCATTCCGGCCAGCTTTCTTATCGATCCGAAGGGCAATATCATTGCGTATTCCCCGACCGAAGAGACGCTGGAGAAAATATTGGAGAGGGTCGCGCCCTGAAGATCTCATGTGATCAGTTGGTAGTGTTAACAGAGGCCATCTGCCGGTGATAAAATACCGCAGGTGGTCTCTTTATTATCTGATTTTTATTCGATAAAACCTTTATATTTGAAAGCACTGCTTGAGAAATGGGGGTCAAAAAGATTCAAATAACAGATAGGTACGAATTGGAGGCGCTGTTCAGGAAGCACTATCACTTTCTTTGTACGGCGGCCTATTATATTACCGGTGATGAATCGACCGCCAAGGACATCGTACAGGAATTTTTTTACTACTGCTGGAAAAAGCGCGAAGAGATCATCATTGCCGGCGAGTTCAAGAGTTATGCGTCGCGGGCCGTCCGAAATGCCTGTCTGAATTACCTCAAATCTTCGCGGCGAACTTCACTACGCTCAGAATTTGTTTACAACAGCGAGCCTTCTGCCGGCGAGCCCGTTCAAGAAGAAGAAGAAGGACTGGAAGAACGAAACAAGGCCCTCTGGGCGGCTATAGACAGGCTGCCTGAACAACGGCGGCTGATCTTTTTGCTTTGCAACAAGGATGAGCTTACTTTATGCGGAGATCGCCCGAAGGCTGGATATTTCGGTCAATACAGTGAAGACGCAGATCCGGCTGGCGTATCAGTACCTGCGCGTGAGGAATGCAGATGGCTTGTGTATTTTTATTTTCCTTTTTTATAAAAAAAATAACAAATGGAATCACCCTATTTCGATGGCCGATTGCCTTTTAACGAGACACCTTATCTTGAGTGTATATGGACAAAGCAGGAAAATAACATCCGCCTCTTTCTCCAAAAGGCTCAGGTCGAGGCTGCGGGCGCTGGATCCGGCGGCGCGTTTCCCCGTTGAGGGAAGGCTGGCAGCAGCTGAAGATGCGCATCGACGCCGAGGAGAAAGAAAAAGATGAAAGTGATGAAAAGAAGCGGGGGGTTGGGCGCGGGTTATCTCAATGAGGTATGGCTATGCGGCGGCCGTCGTGCTGATCCTGCTTGGCAGGGGGGAGTCTTCCTGTGGTTGCGGGGAGGGGCGGGAGCAGAGAGCGGCCAACGCCGGGGTCGCCAATGGGAAGCCCATGAAAGCGGCGGAGGAGGCCATATTGCCGCCTTCGAGGAGCATTCAGCTCACTCTATCGGACGGAAGAAAGGTAGCCGTCGGGCAGCGGCAGACATTGGCGGAGCAGGGGGCGTGGCCATTCATACCGACAGCGGAAAGATCGAATATCAACCGAATCAGGGCGCGATGCGCGATGCAACTGCCGGGTGAAATGGCGTATAATACGCTGGAAGTACCAAGGGGCAACAAGGCGAGGATCGTCCTGCCGGATGGCACCGAGGGTCTGGATCAATGCTGCTGTCGAGAATGAAGTATCCGGACGGCGTTCAGAGGGGGCGCTAAGGTGAAGTGGAGCTGACCGGCGAGGCCTATTTCGAGGTCAACTTGCAGATGCGGAGCACCCCTTATCGTTCATGCCGGGAAGGAAGACATCCGGGTGCTTGGAACGGCGTTCAATGTGAATACCTTTGAACCTACTTTATTCACTACGCTGGTCAACGGGAAGGTGAGCGTTAAAGGCAGGACCGATGAAATGGTTCTGTCGCCCGGGGAACAGAGCTACTGTGAACACTGTGAACGGGGACGTCAGGAAAATGGTAGTCAATACGGCTGACTTTACTGCCTGGAAGGACGATCATCTATTTATCGGCAATTGTTCATTTGATAAGATGGTTGAATTACTCGGCCGGGAATTCGACTATGATATCCTTCTGGCTGATCCTTCGCTGAAGCAATTCCATTTCACGATCGATCTGCCGGAGCCCAGGAACCTGCAGGAGGTGTTGGAGCATATCTGTAACACCGGGGAAGGGATCCAGTTCACCATTACGGGAAGGACTGTGATCATCAGCCGTACTGAAGGGCATTGATCTCACGCAACACTGACGAGCACTTGCTTTATCCGGAAGGTCACCTTATTCCCGGACAGCCTATCCTATGCTGGCATTTTATTACAAAACAAAACTACACTTGGCTTATGAGATTTGATTTGCTGCCGCCTGTCGCCGGGCGTGTAAAAAGGGGTGCTATTTCCCCTGCAGTCTGGCTGCTGTTCTTTCTCCTGTCTGCCGCATCTTCCCTTAGCGCACAGGAAACGCGTCCCCTGGACAAACGGGTCAATTTCTCGACAAAGAATGTTTCTTTGCAGGAGGCGCTCGGTGCCTTACGGACGATATCGGGCGCCGCGATCTCTTTCAACTATGAAGAGGTTGCAAGGCAACCCCGGATCACTCTGCATCTGACCAATGAGACCGTGCGGTATGTCCTTGAAAAAATATTGGTACAGACGTCGCTCCAATATATCGAGGATGACAACGGCGGCGTTATTCTGAGTCCCCGAAGGAACAGGAAGGACCAGGTGAGAGGCAGTCTTGGATTCATCGTGGACGGGCAGGTAGTGGATCGAAAAGGGTTTCCGCTTTCCAATGCGAGCGTCCAGGTGGTCGGAGAAAAATATGGCGCCACTACGGACGCCAATGGGCTGTTCCGAACCGTGGTGAACGAAGGAATGGTGCTGCGCGTCAGCTATCTGGGCATGAAGACGGTGGACCACGCGATCAGGGGCAGGGATTTTGTACGGATCATGCTGGATACGGTCCCCATAGTGATGAATGATTATGTGGTCACCGGCTATCAGAATATCGACCCAAGCGGATGCTGACCAGCTCGGTATATACCCTGACCCCGGATAAGTTCATGGAGACAGGGGTTCCGTCGGTGAGTCAGATGTTGCAGGGCAAGGTGCCCGGTCTGGTGCTCACCAACTCTTCCGGGCAGTCCCCTCCGCCACGCCGAAGATCCGGATAAGGGTACCTCTCACCATCCTTGGCAATGCGTCGCCGGTATGGGTGGTCGATGGGATCATCCGGGAAGACCCGGTCGATCTCAACCCGCTGCAGATCAATACAGCGCTGCAGGACGCGCAGAGCGCAAACTTCAGCATTGTGGGGAATGCCATCTGCCGGCCTGAACCCTTGTGATATCGAGAGCATCACGGTTTCTGAAGGACGCGTCCTGCCACGGCCATTTATGGGGTCAGGGCTCGCCAACGGGGTCATCGTTGTCAAGACCAACAGGGGGAAGCCCGGTCCCACTAGCGGTGAGCTATACTCACCTCGGTGGGATTCACCGGCCGACCCAGCTATTCCAGAGGATCGATGCTATGAACTCCAGGGGACCGGATCGATGTTTCGCGGGAAGCCGCCGAAAGAGGGACCTTCTATGCCGATGTCCCGCTGCCCGCCTCCTATGAGGGGCTGCTGCAGCAGCTGTACACCCGGAACATTACGCAGGAGCAGTTCGACCGGCAGGTCAGGCAGCTAGGAGACCATGAACACGGACTGGCTGAAGATACTGGCCCGGAACCAGTTCAACCAGACCCATTCGATAGGCATTTCGGGCGGTGCGGGCAGGACGACCTATTACGCTTCGCTGGGGTATACCAATATGAGCGGGACGCTTCGAGGGTGACAATAACAAACTGTATTCGATGCTGGTCAACCCTGGACGGGGCGATCAACAACAAGATCAACTTCAGCGTGCATATGGATGGGTTCATACCGGACGGCCGATAATTTCTACAAAGTGAATCCCAGCGACTATGCCCTGAAGACCAGTCGCGCCATATCGGCTGATTCGCCTTATGTCAAGAACTGGGCCCACCCGATATCCGGTGGAACACAGCCGTTGCATTACTCCATCCTCAACTGACCTTGCGCAGACGGGCAACACCAACTCCACCCAGGGGATCAATGCATCGGCTGTTCTCGCCTGGCATATCCTTCCTGGTCTGACCTATTCGGGGACTTTTGGCGGGTCGCTGAGCAGTGATCGCAGTTTTGTCTACGCGGCCGAACAAAGCTACTATATTACGACCCTGCGGGGTTACGATTACTGGCGCCGCTGCCAACGGGAGCGCGCTGCAGCGATCTATTCCGTATTCCCGTTCGGAGGTATAGCCAATCCCGGCAGTACGAGCGGACTCACCTATACGGTCAGGAACCAGCTGGACTTCAATCATAATTTCTTTGGCGGCAGGGACCAGCTGACCGTCACGGCGATACAGGAGTTGCGTTCCACCAAGACCCAGGGAACCAGCAGCCGGGAATTGGGGTACTACCCGGACAGGGGCCAGACCTATTATTCGGCCTATTGCGCCGGGCTCAATCCCAACCCGCTGCTGAGGCACTATGTTCAGACCAGCGACAGGGTGGACAATACGATGTCCTGGATCGGGATTGCCAGCTATCGGTTCAAAAAAAGATATACGGTCAATGCCAATATCCGTACGGATGGTAACAACCGGTTTGGCCAGTACGCCAATCAGAAATTCCTCCCCAACTGGAGCGTTTCGGGAAGGTGGGATATCGGCGAGGAGCCCTGGCTGGCAAAGAGCGATATTCTCAGCGGCTGGGAGATGCATCTGAGCTATGGGACACAGGGGAATGTGGTCACGAGTGTAGGTCCCAACCTGATCGCCGGCTATCCGCAAAGTCCTGCTGACCCGAGCACCAATGAGTATATTCTGAGCCTGAAGAGTCTTCCCTATCCTGATCTTCGCTGGGGAAAAGACCCATCAATGGAATGGAGGCACATCGCTGAACCTCTTCAACGGTCATGTCATGCTTGGCGTCGACGCCTACTACAAGAAGAGCAAGGACCTCATAGTCACCAAGAATATACCCGAGGAATATGGGATCCCGCAGATGTATATGAATTATGGGTCGATGGATAACTATGGATTTGAGGGTAATTTAACGATAACCCCTATTCGCCGGAAGGATTTTTCGTGGGATCAGACCTTTATCTATTCCCAGAATTACAATAAGGTGGTCCAGTCCGACCTGAAGTACAACTACGCTGATTATCTCAGCGGCAATGCGATCGTGCCGGGTAAGCCCCTTGGCGCCCTGTATTCTTATACCTTTACGGGGCTCAGCCATCAGTATGGTATCCCGCAATATGACCTGAGCGGGGCGAAAGCCGGCGACCCTACTTCCTTCCTGTCGTATACGGGGAGGCGTGATCCGCTGATCGATATGGGAACCTCCACCAGCATCCGGTATCGTGCGCTGAGCCTGGTCGCGGACTTCCATGTGGTGTTCGGAAATCACAAGCGGCTGAACTCTATTTACAATGGAATGGCCGGATCGGGTGCGGGACTTCCGCCGTCAGATCCAGAACCTGCCCAAAGAGCTGGTGCGCTCGCTGGCGGGCGCCGGGGGATGAAATGTCATACCAATATACCTGCGTTTACCAACTGGTACCAGCAGGCTGGCTATGTGAGCGTCCCGACGTTAGACTGCGTATTACGAGGTTTTATCGCCTTACGGCATGCTATGATCTGTCCACGGCGAGGGTCGTCAACTGGGAGCTATCTCCGGTGCAGGTCTCTTTCCCTGAGATATACGCCGCCTGCGGCTATGCTGAAAGGGATGGGTATCAAGCAGCAGCAGCATTTCGGCTACCGTCAACAATCCATTCGTGGATAAAAAGCAAGGGCATGCGCTGGCAGGACCCGGAAATCGACAATGCCGGCGGGACAGCGCTGCCGATAACCGCCTCTTATTATATGACCGTGAACATAACCTTTTAATACACTGTTATGAGAAATTATTCAACAACTGTCTTGCTGCTGCTGATCGTGCTGGGTGGCGCCTCCTGTAAAAAATTCCTGCAGGAGAGAGACCAGAGCGAGATGACGCCGGTAACGACGGAATCGTATAGCGAGCTCTTTTTTGGAAGTGGATATCCTTTGTCCTCCGTCATTTACCAGCAGGCGACCAGCCTGATGGACGACGACATCCGGTGTATATGGGGCCCAATGGCGACGTGACCGTCCCACCGCAGGTGTTGCCTGCTTTTTCCTGGCAGGCAGATTTTTTCCGGCAACTGATCGCCACCAAGTTCGATGGGTCAGGGGGTACGATCGATGGCTACAAGAATTATTACCAGAGTATTGTGGGCTGCAATATCGCTCTTCAGTATGCGGATGGTTCTGTCGGGACCCAGGCGGACAAGGATTTCCTGAAAGGTCAGGCATTTGCCTTGCGTGCCTCACTATTATCTGCAGCTCGTCAATCTTTCATGGCCGGCCTTATAATGACTCCAGCACCAGCCCGGATAAGAGTCCCGGCGTACCGCTGATCCTCAACTCGAACCTGTCTGCGAACCTGCCTGCGCGGAATAGTGTTGCGGAAGTGTACGACCAGCTGCTGCGCGATCTGGATAGTGCATCCGCCAGACTGGATGGGGCAAAAAGGACGGGAGATGTCTTCCGGCTCGACCATATCTCCAGTCATCTGCTGGCTTCCCGGGTGAATCTGTATATGGGCCGGTGGGATGACGTGATCCGACATGCCAGCTATGTATTGAAATACCATCCGCAGCTGATGGACCTTAATACACGGGGATTGAATACCGGCTGGTATTATGGGTCGGGTGTATTCAAGCCCATCATCGGGAACGGGAATCCCGAGACGCTGTGGGCGTACGGCAATATTGCAGAAGAATGTGCCGGCGAATGATCTGATCTCCTGTGATGTATCGCAGGACCTGGCGAACCAGTTCGACGCGATCGGATCTGCGCAGCCAGATCTATTTCGGCGCCATCCCGTCTTTTTTGCAGCAATGGATATCTCCTCTTTTTGTAGGGCAGAAGCGGGATCCTGCTGTTACGGGAGGGATCGGCAACTCCGTCATCGGGTGTTCGTTTCGTAGTTCGGAAGCTTACCTGAACCGCGCCGAGGCGTATGCGCAGAAATATCTGGCGACGGGAGATGCGAGCGCCGCGCAAAGCGCGCTCAGTGATCTCAATGCGCTGCGGGTGAAGCGGTATGATCCGTCGGCCTACCAACCTTTAGGGTCCATGACGGCGGACTCGTTGCTGCGGTTCTGCCGCAACGAGCGCAGGAGGGAATTATTCAGTGAAGGTCACCGATGGTTCGATCTGCGCAGGTATGGCATGCCGTCGATCACCCATTATTATTCCCCGATAGCGGGCACGGTCCAGAAATATGTGCTGAACGGGCATGATCCGCAGTATACGCTGCAGATACCGCCCACGGCGCTGCTCCTGAACCCAAATCTTTCGCAAAATCCCGCCGGTCCGGCGAGGAATCCGTCCAACTAAATGAGGAATCCATCCCACTAAATTGTAAATTCTGAAATATGGCTATTCAACATAACCCGATAGTTTCAAGATACGCTGCTGTGTACGTCGCTATCCTGGGGTTGCTGTCCTTGCTGATCGCCGGCTGCCAGAAGGAGGCAGCACTGACGCCTTCGCCGGCCAAGCCTTTGTATACGCTGCCACAGGGCAATCATTCTTATGATCAGACCATTATGCAGTTCTACCAGACCTACCATAGCCTTATGCTGTACCGATTTGACAGCGTGGCTTATAATTACAATGTGACGGGGCCGCTGAACCCGGATCTGACGATGACGATGGCGGATACCAATGCTATTTCGTCCGCGCTGGATTTTCTTCATGCCAACTGGCTGGATCTCTATCCGAGCGCTTTTTGCAGCAGACCCTGCCGTACAAGATACTGCTGTCGTCGCAGATCAGCATCGCGAATATCTTTTTCGGGCAGGTCAGGGATTATACCTATTTGCCGGCGATCGGCGGCCTGAATTATGTTGATTTTGGGCTGGTGAACGATTCGCTGAAGACCCTCAGCGCCCGGCAGGTCGATTCGACCCGAGGCTTGCTGCAACAGGCTTTCTGGCAACAGGCGGTGCAGAATAAGATGATCGAGCGGCCTTCTACCTTCGACTCTCTGACCAATTATTCGCAGGTGGGCCAGACGAACCTTCATCAAAACGGGATGTTCTTCTATCATCCTTATGGTAACAATGGCGTGGTGGATTTCCTGGACTATATCCAGGTGATCACTTCTACCGACTCGACCACGATGAGCAATACCTGGTTGTCGCCTTCGGTCGATGTCAACGGGCTTTATGCCGCCAAATACAATTTGATCCTGAACTATTATATCCAGAATTATGGAGTGAATCTGCAGGCTATCGGGAACAAATAAGTTGTTGGTCGTGTGTTAAAATAAAATCCGGGCTGCGGGGTAAGACCTGCAGCCCGGATTCTTTTGTGGACGGGTGGTGGTTGGGGGGAGGATTATTTTGTGGTTGCTTTCAGGGAAGGCTTCGTCGTAGTCTTCGCGGATGGTTCCCATCACGCGGTCCCAGAATAAGAAGTAGAGACCGTAGTTACCTTTGAAATAGTGGTGGTGCAGGTTGTGCCCTACCGAGGTATTGATCCACCGGCCTATGGGGCGTCGGCTAAAGGAGGGTGGAAGGAGTTCGTAGCCGAGGTGTCCATAGACGTTGATGGAAAGGCTGATCAGGAAAAAGAAGAACAAATGCCAGATTGTGACGGGTATTGTGTACAGGAAGATGATGTACATGAGGGATTCCGTGACGGCCTCCAGTGGATGGAAGGAATAGGCGGCCCATGGGGTCGGGTTGACCGAACGGTGGTGTACCAGGTGGAAGAGGCGGAATAATTTCGGCTGGTGGATCAGCCGGTGCATCCAGTAGAAATACGTGTCATGCATGAACAGCATGAGGGGGAATGCCGCCCAGAACCAGACCCATCCGTGCTGGGAAATATCCTTGTAGAAGGTGGTGTGAACGCGGAGCCTGCGGTTCTCCAGCAGAATGAAGGGCGGAAGCGTGAAAATAAGGATCGAGATGCTTGAAAAGAAGATCTCTCTTTTATAGTCTTTCGCGGCGGGGAATTTGGGCTGGATCTTTCGCCAGCTGATGCGTCGTCTGAGAAGGACATAGAATACCAGAAAAACGATGCCGGCGATGATGTAGTACTGAGGCCCGATCGCCAGCAGATGAAGGAGGAATTTTGTGAGGGTCATAATTGTTGTTATTATAACCCAAAACTATTACCGGCCCGTGAGGCGGGACTTAACCTCTGTTAATTTCTCTCTTCTGCGCCAATCTTTTTCGCAGGCGGCTGAGGCTGGGGGCGCTACGCCGAGGTAATTGGCGATGACCTTGAGGGGGATGCGGCTAAACAATTCCGGCTGTCTTTCCATGAGGTGGAGGTATCTTTCTTCCACGGACAGGGTATGCTGCGCCTGTGCATACCCGATGACGCGCCGGAGTCCTTCGAGGATCACTTTATTGAACAAGGCTTCGAACGCCGGATGAAGGGAGAAAATGGCGGGTAATTCATTCTTGCTGAGCAGGAGCAGCTGGCAGTCTTCCAGGGCGACGAAATTCTTATCCGAGGGGATGTTCTCCTGAATACCTTCCACATACGTAAAGAACTCTTTTTCGAAGAAGAAGCTGCATACGGCCTCTTTGCCGGCTTCGTCGGTGACCGTCACCATGATGAGGCCGGTGTTGAGGAAGCCGATGAACCGGCAGTATTCGCCTGCCCGGAGGATGATGTCTCCTTTTTTGTAGTGGACCATACGGCTTCGCGAAAACGCTTCCTGCAGTGCGTCTTCGGGGACTGTGACGCGCTGACGGATGAATTCGGTGACCTGATCGTACATGGGTGCAAATGTAAAAAATAGTAGTGACCGATCACCCTTTTCTTAGGGCAGGTTGCCTTTTATTTTATGAGCAGCATTTTAACCATCGAACGGCTGTCGCACAAGTACAGCAGTACCTGGGCCATCCGGGACATCAATATGGAAATCCACCAGAACGGGGTGGTAGGTCTCTCGGGATCGAATGGCGCGGGTAAATCCACGACCATGAATATTATCTGTGGTGTCCTGAATCAGACCGAGGGGAGGGTATTGATCAACGGAAAGGACGTCCGCGAGGAGGCTGAGGCCGCCAAACGGGATATTGGGTTTCTGCCCCAGAATCCGCCGTTGTATACGGACCTGACCATCGACGAGTATCTTGTCTATTGCGCCGAACTGCGGATGATACCCCGGGACCGGATCAAAAAGGCCGTGGGGAGGTGAAAGAGCGCTGCAATATTTCGCATATCAGTAGCCGATTGATCCGCAACCTGTCCGGCGGCTACCGTCAGCGGGTAGGTATCGCGCAGGCCATCATACACAAACCCCGGCTGGTGGTGATGGATGAGCCGACCAACGGACTGGACCCCAACCAGCTGATCGAGGCGAGGAAGCTCATCCGGGAGATCGGCCAGGACCGGGTCGTCCTGCTGTCCTCGCATATCATGTCCGAGATTCACCTGCTTTGTAAGGGAAGTGATCATGATCGAGGCCGGCCGGATCGTCTTTTCCGATACCATGCACGCCTTCAACAACCACGTTCAGCCGCATAGCCTGGTGCTCCGGATGGAAAACCCGCCTCCCACTGCCGATCTTCTTGCGGTGCCCGGCGTTACAAGGGCGGAAATGATGGCGGACCGGCAGGTTCGGGTATGGTTCGAAGGCGAGGAGGAGATCACCGAAAGACTGGTCGCCATGAGCGTTCAGCATGGCTGGCGGTTGCGGGAGATCAGCCTGGATAAGGGGCTGCTGGACGATGTATTCAAAGAATTGTCAGCACAAGCCTACTGACAACCTGTATTTTTCCTTCTACCATCCAACTCTAAACAATGAAGATAATCATTAAGATAGCCAAAAACGAACTCCTTAATCTCTTCTATTCACCAGTCGCCTGGTTCCTGGTGATCGCCTTTATGGTGCAGTGCGGCCTTTACTATACCGGTAATCTATATACGTGGGCCAACCTGCAGGACCTTTATCTGAAGAATATCCCGTCATGGAAGAATTGGGGCACTGTCTCTGTCACCCAGGAGACCTTTCTGGGCGGAGACGGCATCTTTGTCAATGTCCTGACGAATCTTTTCCTGTTCATCCCGCTGTTGTGTATGGGGCTGATCAGCCGCGAGATCAACAACGGTACTATCAAACTGCTTTATTCCTCGCCCGTGAAGGTGCGGGATATCGTGCTTGGAAAATACCTTGCCATCATGCTCTTCAACCTGCTGTTGCTGGCGATCCTGGGCATCTTCATGGTATCGGGGGCATTCAATATCAAATCGGTGGATTACGGGTTGCTGCTGTCGGCGTCGCTGGGTTTCTACCTGATGGTATGTGCTTTTACGGCGATCGGTCTGTTCCTGTCCAGCCTGACTACCTACCCAATCGTATCTGCCATCGGCACTTTTATCACGCTGTTTATCCTGAGCCGGATCGGTGGGCTCTGGCAGAAGTACGATTTCCTGCGGGACCTTACCAATTTTCTTTCCATGTCCGGGCGGACCGTAAAGATGCTCAAAGGGCTTATCACGACCAAGGACATCCTGTATTTCGTGTTGATCGTGTATCTGTTCTTATCTTTTACCTATTTCAAGCTGAAGGGCACCCGGGAGGCCGGGCCGTGGTATATAAAAGCAAGGGGATATCTGGTGGTGAGCGTATTGGTACTGGGGTTTGGTTATCTCGGCTCGCTGCCCGCCTATACGTTGTATTGGGATGCGACGGCGAGGCAGGCCAATACCATCGACCCGAAGGTGCAGCAGATGATCAGGGATATGGGGAAGGACAAACTGGAAGTGACGTTGTATACGAATCTGCTGGGTAAGGGCGGCACCGCCGGGCTCCCCGAGGCCCGCAACGCCTATCTTTCGACCATGTGGGAACCCTATGTACGGTTCAAGCCGGATATCGATTTCAACTACTCTTATTATTACGCTTACCATCCCTGGATGGATGACAGCGTCGGTTATAAGTCGTTCGCCGGCAAATCGGTCAGGGAGATGGCCGATCTCATGGCGCATGGCATGGAAGTGAGCCTGTCGAAGTTCATGCCGGAGGAAGAGATGGTTAAGACGACGAATCTGGCGCCGGAGAATTTCCGACTGGTCATGCAGCTGAAATATAACGGGCAGTCCACTTTCCTCCGCACCTTTGACGACGGGATGTTCTGGCCGAATGAAATGCAGGTCGCCGCGGCGCTAAAACGTCTGCAGCAGGCCCGGATGCCAAAGCTGCTGTTTGTAACGGGTGATCTGGAGCGTAGCATTTATAAGCACGGAGAACGGGAATACCAGTTGCATACCCTGCAGAGACTATACCGCGTGTCGCTGATCAACCTCGGGTTTGACGCGGACAGCGTCAACCTGGAAACGCAGGATATTCCGGCGGGTATCACCGCTCTGGTGCTGGCTGACCCCAAGAAAGATCTGAGTGCCGTCAGCCAGGCAAAGATCAGGCAGTACATCGACGGGGGCGGAAATATGCTGATCCTTGGGGAGCCCGGCAAACAGTATGTGCTGAACCCGGTGTTGCAGGAGCTGGGCGTTCAATTAAAGGAGGGTATCCTGGTGGAGCCGTCGAAGGAAGAAATGCCGCATATGGTAAAGCCCTATCTTACTGCCGCCTTCAGTCGGTTTGCGGATGAGCCCGAATTCATAGAGATGCGGGAAGGCGGAAAGTCGTTAAAAGGACTTATGCCGGGAGCGGCCGCGGTGTCCGTTGACCGGCCGGAGCTCTTCAACGTCAGTCCGTTGCTGGCGAGTGCGGGTGACAAGACCTGGTTAAAGGCAGGGAAGCTTGTGACGGACTCGACCCCGCCGGAATTCAGCCCGAAAGAAGGAGATATCAAAGGGCCGTTTCCCACCGCTGTGGCGCTGACCCGGCATTCGGGCGACCATGAACAAAAGATCATCGTTTGCGGGGATGCGGATTTTCTGAGCAATCTCCGCAGCGGCGGTGGGTCGATCGGCAGGGCCATCTACAGCTGGCTGGATGACAATAAATTCCCGATCTATACTCCGAAGGAACAGCCAAAGGATAACCTGCTGCTCGTCACGCCCGGCGGGGCGGCGGCAGAGAAAATAGTGTATGTATGGGTGCTGCCTGCCATCACCCTGCTGATCGGCACTATCTTATTGATCAGGCGTAAAAGAAAATAAATGATGAAAATAGCCGAAGAGCTGGAAATGACAACCATTAACGACGATACATCGATGCTGCTGGAGACGGATGATCAGACGATGGAAGACCTGGGGATCTTCAGCCGGCGAAGCGGCGGCGGGATCTTTGATCTGTACAATCATACCCATACGAGGGGGGCGAAACGCTTTTACGGGAAATATTCCGTACCCGCTGGCGAACAAGGAGGCCATCAACCGGCGAAGCGGTGTCATCGCCTGTTTTACCCGGCTGAATACCCTTTTTCCCTTTGAACCTGCCGATTTCGATATGGCGGAGAAATACCTGAAAAATCCGGGTGAGCGGGCCGGGAATGGCGCGGGCAAGGCCGTGCTGAATGAGAAAGAGGTACAGCAGGGTGTCGTGGCCGTTATCGCGCTGATCCGGCAGGTGCGGGATTTTGTCGACGCGGCGGCCGCGAGGAGAATGACGCCTATGAACCTGAACGGCGGGCGATCTCCCAATTAATCGCCGACCCGGTATTTGAGCCGGCGCTCCGGGGAAAAGAAAGATCTCCTATGCCGGGGTGACGGCTTTTGATATCCTGTTCCGGGTTCGCGAACGGGCGAAGATCGAGCAATTGCTGGAACATATCTATCAACTGGATGTATATCTTTCTGTTGCAAGGGTGGCGGCGGAACGGGGATTCGTTTTCCCGCGGGCCGTGGACAAGGCACGGGGCGTATTACGGCTGGAGGGGGTGTATCATCCCGAGCTGAAGTCCCCGGTCGCCAACGACCTGACGATGGCGGCTATGCGGAACCTTCTCTTTTTGACCGGTGCGAATATGGCGGGCAAATCCAGCTTTGCTGCGTGCGGTGGGAACGGCGGTCTATCTTGCCCATCTTGGTTTCCCCGTGGCCGCAGCCCAGATGGAGTTCTCCGTGCGGGATGGTCTTTATACCACCATCAATCTGCCGGACAACCTCGGCATCGGCGCCAGCCGCTTTCTATGCAGAGGTGCTGCGGGTGAAGAAGGTGGCTACCGAACTCAGCAGGGGGAAATCCTGTTCATCATCTTTGACGAGCTGTTCCGGGGCACCAATGTAAAGGATGCTTACGAGGCGACGGTGGCCGTCAGCAGAGCATTTGCAGGACGGCGAAACAGTCTCTTCATCGTTTCCTCGCATATCGTGGAGGCGGGAGAGGCTTTGCAGGCAAATGACGGCGTCGGATTCCACTATCTGCCGACCAGGATGAACGGGCATGTGCCCGAATATGCTTATACCCTCGAGCAGGGGATCACGGACGACCGGCATGGCATGATCATTATCCGAAACGAGGGGATATTGGAAACGCTAAGAAACGGACGTAAAAAAGGCAAAGCATTATGAGTTTCAGTATCGATAATCAAACACTGGATGAACTGAACCTGCTGGGCAAGTTCCGCGCGGGGTCGGTGTATAGTCTGTTCAACCACATAAAGACCCGGGGTGGGGAGCAACTGCTGGACAGGATGTTCCGGACGCCACTTACGGATGCGAAGGCCATCAATGAGCGGAGCGGTATTTTCCAGTTATTTCAGTCGCGCCAGGCGACCTTTCCCTTCGACGTCCAGGAGATCAGCCAGATGCGGGAATACCTCGACACGGGCGCGGGTAAGAATATGGCGGTGACGCTGGGTTCCACCCTTGTCAAAAAAATACTTTCCGATCTGACCCGCGACGAGCGTTACAAGAAAATGGTCCAGGGGCTGCAGGCGACGATCCTTACGCTGAACAAATGTCATGATTTTGTGAAGGAGATGGTCGGGAGTATGCCGGTCGGGGGAGCTTATTTCGAGCGGTTGCGGGAGGTGGGTGTTCTGCTTGCGGACAGGCGGCTGGAAAAGCTGCGCGCCATCGATATCTATACAGCGCTGCCTCTGCGGGTGCTGGCTTTTTATGACCACCAGCTGAAGAACGGGTTGTATGAGCAAATGGAAGCGATCCTGTCCTTTGCATACGAGCTGGACGTCAATATAGCGGTGAGCGATGTGGCGCGTGCGAGGGGATGGTCCTATGCAAAAGCCTGTGTCGCTGAAGCGAACCTCCTGTCGGCCTCCGGTCTGTACCACCCGGGTCTCAAACGGGGTGTGGGTAATTCCATCAGCCTCGACGGGGCCCACAATGTGCTTTTCCTCACCGGCGCGAATATGGCTGGTAAATCAACGTGGATGAAGTCGGTTGGGATCGGCATTTACCTGGCGCATATGGGATTTCCGGTAGCCGCGGCCCGGATGGAGTTCTCTGTCAGGGAGGGTCTTTATTCGTCGATCAATGTGGCGGACAATATCGGTTTGGGATATAGTCATTTCTATGCAGAGGTCGTGCGGGTGAAGCAGGCGGCGGAGGCGACTGCCAGCGGCAAGCGGTTGCTGCTGATGTTCGACGAGCTGTTCAAGGGCACCAATGTAAAAGACGCCTATGACGGGACGCTGGCGGTCACCGAAGCATTTGCCGAATACCGGAACTGCCTGTTCATCGTATCCACCCATATCATCGAGGTTGGAGAAGCGCTGAAGGAGCATAGCAATATCCGTCCGGTCTATATGCCTACTATCATGGACGGCGCGCATCCGCGGTATACTTACCAATTGCAGGATGGCATCACGGAAGACCGTCAGGGGATGATGATCATTCGGAATGAAGGTATTCTGGAGCTCATTGGATAATCAATTCAGTTAAAAGATATGAAACGTATAGTACTATCGGGCTTGCTGCTGCTGCCTTTAATGGGAATTTGCCAGCAGGAAGAGAAAGACGCAATGGCCGGCTATTATGATCTGAAGCAGGCCGATGTGATGGCATTTTTTTCAAAAGACAGCGTAGACAAGAGCGAGATATCGCAGGATTTGAAGGTCTTGAATACCCTGCTCAGTAAAGACATCGGGGAAAAGGCGTTGCTAAAAGAAATGGGTGCGCTGGACAGGGCCAAAGACAGCGTCGCCTTCTATAATTTAGTTACCACGAAGCCTTCTGAGCTCTACCGGAAAAAAGCGGATCATGAAGCAGGAGTTTGTCGAAGAGCATCCGGATTCGTACGTCAGCCTGTATGCATTGGAGGAAAACAATGGCATGTACAGCGCCGATAGTTATGCCGTCGCTTATGGGAAACTGAGCGATCGGCTAAAGAAGACAAATGCCGCCGAAAGTATCCGTAGCAGAATAGCAGCGTTGAAGAAATTAACTCCTGTCGGTATGGCCGCGCAAAATTTCACCCGGAAAGATCAAAACGGCAGGACCATCAGGCTGAGCGACTATAGAGGAAAACTGGTTATCCTGGATTTTTGGGGCAGCTGGTGCGGGGCTTGCCGGCAAAGTCACCCTCATCTAAAGCAGCTGTATGCCCAATATAAGGATAAGGGCTTGGAAATTATTGGCGTCGCCAATGAAAATGTTCATGGACAGAAGACGCCGCTGAGCAGGAGCAAGGCCGCCTGGCTTGCAGCTATAAAAAAGACGATATCAACTGGGTTCATGTACTGAATGATGAGGGGACGGGAGATTTGGATATTGTACAGGCCTACCAGGTTAGCGCTTACCCGACAAAATTCCTGCTGGATAGGGACGGCAAGGTATTATTACGGATCGAGGACATGCAGAATACTGAAATTGATGATCTGCTCAGGTCCATGTTAGAACAGGGGACGAAGAATTAGCCAGACGATTCGAACTTCACCCGGTGTCCCGGTTTGTGCAAAATCCATCCTGGCGGGATATTGGAAGTTTTTTTGTCAGAATCCATTTTACTTTGTATCTGCCTAAAGAGGGGCATGGGCCCCTGGACAACCGCCATTTATACTTCTAACTTAAAATTGCTTGTCATGCGAACAAAGTACTACTTTCTCCTGGGGGTAATTTGCTCCTTCGGGTGTTATTCCTGCCAAAAGGATCTGAGGAATTCGGGTCGGGATGCTGCTGAATTTCTCGCGCAACATGGGAAGGATGGATTTGATAACAAGAAGCCTAAAAGCCTCACAAACGGACCGGTGGACACCATTCAAAAGGGTTTTGGTTTCACCGAGGGCCCGGCTGTCGATCGACACGGGAATGTCTTCTTTACCGATCAGCCCAATGATAGGATTTATAAATGGAATGCGGCCACCGGTAAAGTGACGTTATTTTTACAGGGTACGGGGCGTTCGAATGGAATGGAATTCGACAGGGAGGGCAATCTCATTGCGTGTGCCGATATGCATGGGGAACTCTGGAAGATACGACCCGATGGCAGCCATACCGTACTGGTAAATAATTACAATGGCAAGCTGTTGAACGGGCCAAACGATGTGTGGATAAACCCGTGTACGGGTGGTATCTATATCACCGACCCTATATTTCCACGAGACTATTGGGACGCTTCCGATCCCCGCAAACAAGATTGGGAGCCCACGCACTCCGAGCAGGCGGCGACCGGCAAAGGGGGGCATGTGTATTATCTGGCGCCAGGCAAACACAAACTGGTCAGGGTAACTACCATGCCTGAATGGAATGCCGACACCTGGCCAAACGGTATTGTTGGAACTCCTGATGGTAAAAAGCTGTATGTGAACAATTGGACTTATGATGGTACGGGCAAGATCCAGGAATTCGATATCAATGCCGACGGCACGCTCTGCCATATCAGGACGTTTGTCAATAATTTAAATTTCTGCGATGGCATGTCGATGGATGAACTGGGAAATATCTATGTCAGCGGTGGGCCCGGGGTGAATGTCTTCGACCCGAGGGGCAACAATATCCTTACCATTAATACCGGCGGCGGCAGCAACAATGTGTTTGCGGGGAAAACAATAAATTGTTATTCATGACAGGGCCGACGGACAGGATCACTTCCGTAAAGATGAATGTGAAAGGTGTCGAAAAATTTTAGGAGCGATTAAAATTCAGTAGAGTATTTTATTTAATGAGGAAGTAGCTCTTGCCGATAGGAGACCTTATCCATGATCAGCCATTTTTCGTCCAGTTTTATCAGGTTGAACCGATCAATGAACCGAAAGCTGGCAAAGGTCAGCTGCACGTGGGCTGAGCCCGTATCGCCGTCCCACGTAAATGTAAGAAGTTCGGGTTGGCATTCCTGTATTGCTGCCCGGGCGACAAGGTCGAGGTATTGCGGTACTGTCCACTGGACCAGCTTTCCGTCTATGATGGTTCGGATGCGGGCGTCGGGGTGGAAGGCGGCACGGAGCCTTTCGATGTCTTTTACCGGACGCCCGTGGAGATAGTTGTTCAAAGTGAGGAGGATCGATTGCTTTTCATCGTCTACGCCTGCCTGGATTGTTGTAGTTGCCATGACTTTTTTGGCGCAAATCTATTGGCATTGCTGTTAGAACGCAAATGTATATTCGGTAAAACAAAATGCTCACTTAGGTGTTTAGGCTGGCGAGACCAATGGCACGGTGAGTGCCATTGGAATACCCGGAAGCCCGCGAACAGTGTGTTACGGGCTTCCGGGCGCGGAGCATTATTTAAGGATCAATACTGTTTGATAGGATACATTATTCCCGTCACTCCACACGATCTTGTACATCCCCCGATTCATATTCGTCACTTTTATTTGGACCTGCGGCGTACCTGCAGCCACCGGCACCAGCTGTACTATATTGCCCCACATATCCACAAGAAGATAAATATATTTGGCACAATGTAAAGTTTGTTTTACATTTAGTAAATTAAACTTTACAATCATGACCCGGGATATCTTATTTCCTTACTGGTGTCGTTATCTGGGTTGGGGGATGGTCATTGCCCATGTTCCTATATCAATAATGGGCAGGATGAATGGAATGATCAACCCGCTTGACAATCCTGCGGCAAGCGGCGGCCTCTTTAGCGGCGAACATCTCTTTTTTACAGGCACCACGCTGCTCATGACACTGGGCTTATTCTTTGTTGCCTTTGCCAGGGAAAGGATCGAAGACGAACAAATAGCACATATACGGCTCAATTGTCTGCGTTGGGCTATCTGTATCAATTACCTGATTTTAATCATCAGCCTTCTTTTTGTCAATGATACCGCGCATATCCTGGAGCTGAACTTATGGGTTCCGCTTATCTTTTTTATCATTCGCTTCAGGTGGGCTATATTTCGTCTGAGTCGATCGTTAAGCCGGGAGTAATAAATATGAAGAATACCATTCGCATAGAACGTGCGGTAAAAAATATAACACAAGCCGAGCTTGCCGAACAGGTCGGAGTATCCCGGCAAACTATCCATTCGATTGAAAGCAATAAATATATACCGTCAACCGTGCTGGCAATAAAAATAGCAAGGATATTCAGCAAGCCTTTGGAATCAATTTTTATATTGGAAGACGGCGATTAAAACAGTCCTGATTTTAAAACAGCGGATCGCTAAAAATGGAGGATAATCAAAATGGAATCAAAAACCAAATTTGTGCCTGTGCTATCAATTGGCAGTGGTGTAACGGATATTGAATTTTATAAGACGGCTTTGGGGGCTATCCAGTTGTGGCGGCTTGACAACCCGGATGGCTCAGTGCATGTGGCGGCATTTACTATCGACGGCGTTGTGTTTCGCCTGCATGAAGAAAGTAAAGAGGCCAGGAATTTAAGCCCGGATAAGGCAGGTTGTACCACGGTGACAATCGGCTTGAGTGTAGAGGATGTGCATGCGGTAGTTGCGAAAGCAGTGACTGCGGGGGCCATGCTGGTGTCACCTGTTACCGATTATGAGTATGGCTATCGGCAGGGGAGATCAAAGACCCGTTCGGACATCATTGGCTTATTGAAAAGGTGCTGAACGAGGAAGCTCTGGATAATTTTTTGACTAGAGTCAGGAATAATAAAGGGTATGAGTAATATCGAACCTGTTACCGCAGCTATTTAACGGAAGCAATTAAGCAAGTTTTCCCACAGCCAGGTGTCGACGCAGGTATTTCGCAGTTGCCGACTCTTTACAATCAAGCAATTGTCCGACGGTTCCTTCAAAAACGATATGGCCGCCTTCCCGTCCGGCGCCCGGGCCGATATCGATGATCCAGTCTGCCTGGGCAATAATATCCAGGTTGTGCTCGATCACAATCACCGTATTTCCATTATCAACCAGCGTGCCGATCACCTGAAGTATTTTGTCCGTATCGCTGGGATGCAGACCGGTGCTCGGTTCATCAAGCACAATGATATGCTGCGCGGGGCTATCCAGTTCTCTCGCCAGCTTAAGACGCTGCCGCTCGCCGCCGGAGAAGCTAGTCAACCGCTGTCCAAGAGAAAGATAGCTTAGCCCAAGACGATCAAGTCCCCGCAACAAACGGCAAAAAGGAAGCCCGCTGAAAAATTTGATCGCCTCTTCTACGGTCATATCGAGGATGTCTGCTATACTCGCCCCATTATACCTGTATTTTAGTACTTCCGGCCTAAACCCTGACCCATTACAAACCTCACAGATCTGTTCTACGTCATCCATAAAAGCAAGATCGAGCTTTTGTACGCCAATCCCTTTACATTCCGGACAGGCGCCATCGCTGTTGCTGCTGAACAGGTTGGGTTTGACCCGGTTTGCATCGGCAAGTAAATGACGTACATGATCCGCAATATCAAGAAAGGTCAATAGATTCGATCGTACGCTGGCGGTGAAGATCGACTGGTCGATGATCTTTACGTCCGGGTGTTGCTGCGGCAATACATGGTTGATCAGTGTGCTCTTGCCTGAACCGGCAACGCCTGTAACAACTGTCAGCACTTGCCGGGGAATGTCGACCGATATATTCTTTAAATTATGAAGATTCGCACCGGATATGTTTACATAGGTGCGGCCCGCACGTGGCTTTTCATTATATGTACGTTCGCTGCTGAAATAGGCGCCTGTCTTACCCTTCGATGTCTTAAGCCTGGTAAAGCTGCCTTCGTAGATGATCTCACCGCCGTGCCTGCCGGAAAGAGGGCCCATGTCTACCACATGATCGGCGATACGTATAATATCCGGATCGTGTTCGACAATTAGAATGGTATTCCCTTTATCACGGATCTTCTGAATGATATGTATGATATTGTCGATGTCGCCAGGATGCAGCCCGATGCTTGGTTCATCAAAAATATAAAGCAGGTCTACCAGGCTATTACCCAAATGCTTTACCATTTTTATACGCTGTGATTCACCGCCGGATAAAGTAGCGGTCGCCCGATCGAGGGTCAGGTATTTCAGACCGATAGCAATCATATTTTCCAGTTTGTTCGAAAGCTCCCTTGTGATGGTTTCATAAGCTCCCGCGTCGAGGTGGTTAACAAATTTATGCAGTTCATCCACCGGCAGACTGCAACAGTCCGCAATATTCTTCCCTTTTATTTTGCACGACAGTATGGTTTCGTTCAGGCGCGCGCCTTTGCATAAAGGACAAATGCCGGTAGTGATCACAGCGGCAATACTTTCTTTTCGCAGATCTATCTCTTTTGATTCCCTGGAAAGAAATGCTTTTTCCAGGCGCGGGATAACCCCTTCGTATAACACCGTTTTTCCCCAATGCCTGTCCGGTTTGGGAGGCTTATGCTCGGCTGCATTTAATAACAGGTCTTTTTCCCTGGCAGTATAATCCTTTAGCTTCTTATCGTTGTCAAAATAGCCTGAATGGACGTAGCGGGTCCATCGCCAGCCACCCGGCTGGAATGTAGGGAAGTTGATCGCGCCTTCGTTCAGGGATTTACTGGTATCGAGCAGCTTATCCATGTTGATCGTTTGAATGGTCCCTAATCCTTCGCACTCAGGGCACATGCCAGCCGGGTTATTGAATGAGAAGATATTGGAATAGCCCACAAATGGCTTTCCTATACGTGAAAATAATAGCCTCATTTGTGCGTAAATGTCCGTCACCGTACCTACTGTGGAGCGTGCGTTGCCACCGATGCGTTTTTGGTTGATGATGACGGGTACGTTCAGGTTCTCTATCTTCACGACGTCGGCAATACCGTAGTGCTGCAGCCTGTTACGCACAAAACTGTTTTGTGTTTCATTGATCTGGCGTTGCGCCTCTGCGCCAATGGTTTCAAAGACAAGAGATGATTTCCCTGAACCGGACACCCCGGTGAAAACATTTATTTTATTTTTGGGAATGCTTAAAGATAAGTTCTTCAGATTATTCTGATTAGCGCCTGTTACGATAATGTTTTTCATATACTGCCGGTCTTTGTTACCCGATAAGTATGGAGCACATGAAAAACCATGCCAGCGCCTGACCTCACCTAAAAAATATGAACCCAATTATCAGCGATCAAGCAGCTCCGGATACCTTTCATTCCGAATTTGGCTTCTTTTTCCATTTTTGAAATGTCAATGCCTTTAAAAAACCGTCCGGCTGAAATTCGTTTCTCCTCGATCTGGATATGCTTGGTGCCTGGTTAGCGAGGGTGTCTTTTTAATGATTTGCTCATACCCCATGGAAGTGAAATATATATTTCCGTTTCCTAGCTCGATATGCCATTTCCAGTAGGGCTCTTTGTTTGCTGGCTGAAAGGTTTCCAATCGGTAAATATCCAATATTTCAAAATCAAAGGTATTAGGCGGCTTGGAGTCCATTTGTATGCTCAGATCGGTAATATTTTTGAACACCAGCGTAGATGGTGCAATCCAAAAAGAAAATGGCGGTCCGGAGGAACGGGTTTGATCCATTGAAATATATAGTCCAGGTCGAAAACCAGCTCGGTGGAAAATGTTGTTGAATCACTGAATAATGCCATCCCATATATGGGAGAGTCATGCCAACCCATTATGTCAAAGTCAACTTCCGTCCAAATAGTTTTCTCTAGTTCGTACTCAGGGGTCATTCAGTAAAGATATTAAAGTAATAGTGCTTAAAAACATTATGATTTTGTTTATATCAACGTAAGGTATTGGCAATGAAATACAAAAAGAACGATTTAAAAATTTGTCAAGGTGTTGGAATGGGTTTGAGCAATTAGGTTTTGTTCAGTATATTTGTATGTTCATTTTAAATGAACACATTGAAATATTGAACAAAATAATGACTAAGCCAATTAAAATAGCAGATCAAGCCATCGAAAAGCTTAAAAGCTATTCGGGTCTTATGATTGAAAAAGAAAAGGGAGATTCCGGGACCGATTTTTTCGTCAACATAGACAATTGCCGCTTCCAAGCGACTGTAAAATCTGCCATTTCGAATGGTAATAAGGCATCGGCTTATTCCCGAATACCGTCGGATGTAGCGAAGGCGCAGTATCCTATACTCGTCATTTCCGGTTATATACCATCGGATATAGCAAAGGAATACGCCGATGCGGGAATCAACTATCTGGATATTGCAGGTAATTGCCATATCAGGCATAAACATTTGGCGATCATCATCGAGGGAAAAAAAGGGAAAGAATCCCAAAGGTCAATCAGTCGCGTGCGTTTCAGGAGACTGGGGTTAAGCTGATATTCCAATTGCTGAATGATCCTTCCAATTTAAATTTGCCATACCGGAAACTGGCGGAAATTACGAACGTATCCCTGGGTTCTGTAGGTAGCGTTATGCAAGAACTGACCGATCTTGGTTTTATCCTGGAGACGGGAAAGGACAGGAAACTGAGAAATATATCATTGCTGCTTGACCGCTGGGTCGCCGCCTATCACGACTCGCTAAGGCCGCGACTACTTTTGAAGAGAATGAGATTTTTAAGCTCCGATCAATATCGCGAATGGAATAGACTGCCTATGCAGGCTGCTGACGGAGTTGTTCTTTGGGGTGGAGAGCCAGCTGCCTCATTGTTGACCAATTATCTTACACCTGAAAAATTTGTTGTCTATACAAATGGGTCATGGCAGGGGCTGGTGCGGGATCTAAAAGTGGTACCCGATGATAACGGAGACATTGACGTCCTTGAAATGTTTTGGAATAATATTAACAGATATGGAGATAAAAGTATAGTTCCGCCATTGTTAATTTACGCAGATCTAATGGGTAGCAGAATAGGGAGGAACGTAGATACTGCAAAACTGATTCTGGAGAATGAATTATCAAATATCATCGGCACAGTTTGACGATCCGGACATGCCGGAGCTCTTGAGGACACTGGCCAGCTTTTTCCAAAGCCGGGAGATTGACTTTTACATTGTGGGGGCCGTAGCAAGGGACATCGTCCTGGGCATGATCAATAAAAAAAGGGTGCGGCGAAAGACAGATGACCTGGATATAGCGATAATGATTCGCGACTGGGACACCTTTGAGAGGGTTAAATCGGCGTTGTCCGGATTGCCGGAATTCACAAAGTCTTCCAGACAAAAGCAACGGTTTCACTACAAGAATCATCTCATATTAGACATCATACCTTTCGGAGAAATAGCCCGGGCCGACAGGACTATTCATTGGCCTCCCGACGAAACGCCTGTTATGTCTGTCGCCGGCTTTGTAGAAATGGCAAAGAAAGCCTTATTTGTAACTGTCGACAATGAATTCACGATTGGCGTGGCTTCCTTACCAGGGATATTTGTTTTGAAATTGGTAGCATGGCAGGACAGATGTCGGGAAACAGATAAGGATGCGCAGGATTTGGCCTTACTTATCAATGAATATTTTGATGTCAATTTTACAAAGATTGTTGAAGGGCATCCGGATATTTTTAGGGCTGACGATTTCACTACTTTACTGCTGGCGCTATCGTATTGGGACGGGATGTTCGAACGATATTGTCTGAGAATCGCGAGCTTTTAAATGAGTTGGCAAGGATTGTTGACAATGAGGTCATAAGGGGTACAGATAGTCTACTAATCGGTCAAATCCTGGAAACTCATCGATCCCTAAAATATGTAGAAGTCTATCGGGCGTTGGATTTATTTGGACAGGAAATAAAGAAATGAGACCTCTTTGAAATTGGAATGGTGTGCCACATTGCACCTCCAGTTGTGAATTGGAAAGGTTTTCTACGCTCATTTCAAAAAATTTCAGGACATGCTAAATATGGAGCTACTAACCAGACGCAGCAAAGTAATGACATGAACTTCACCATGTGCCGCCAGGAGAAAAAAGCAAATCGATCGGACAATCTATTTCATAAAGCCATTGATAGCCTGTTGCTTCCTTTATACAAAAGGGTTCGATTAAGTAAGTCATTTCTTTTTACGCAGCACCCGTCAAATAACACTCAAATCTTCCTTTTTAGCCGTTGTTATGCCCTGGTTAATGCTTAATAATTTAAGTGTGAGGTTACAATTCAATGGTTCGACGAAATTAAGTGAGGAAAGGCTGATTTCCTGTTGACGATCCAAAAGTTCTTTTTCGATTACTTCCTTTAAACTTAATGCTTGATGTTTATCGAAATCAAAAAGCCGTATCAACCCTTCGGAGACAACATTAACATATTTGCCGCCATCGGTAAGGTCATCAAGAAATTCTAATTTCATTGAATGGGTTTAAGACTTGACAGGATTTGAACGCCTAAATTTTGAATATGAAGATATTAAAAGACTTAAGGATTTCGAAGAAAAACGAAACCCGCTGCCAGAGCGGGTTTCAAAACTGCGTCGGGAAGACAGGACGCTGTAAAATACGCATTGTAGACATTGGGGTCGCCAGTTACGGCCGATCCAACTTCAGCGATCTGCCTCAGTTGGTACGGAAATTTTTATCCCCTTCATTCATGACTAAACAAGAATTTTGGCTTTCATTCGAGCACCGATAGGGAGCGCGAGATCAGTAAGTTCGACCTGAGTTTCATCTTTGTAGAGCCGGGAGAGGAATTGCGGATAGGCGTCGAATACAATAGTGATATTTATGACAGGGATACGGTAGAGCGCATGGGGGATCATCTGGCGGGTCTGCTGGGAGCGATCGTGGAGTGTCCGGACAAGCCGATCGGGGAACTGGAGTACCTGAGTGCGGCCGAGCGGCATCAACTGCTGACAACGTTCGATGCCAGGCATGCCTCTAAAGCCGGCACTGGTAATTTATTTGGTTAATTAGGCATTTTGACTTATTTTCTCCGTAAACCATTTAATCTCCTATGATCTTCAGGAACTATATAAAAATAGCGATCAGAAGTTTTATAAAGAACAGGCCTTATAGTTTCATGAGCCTGGGCGGTCTTTCGATTGGTATGGCCGTCGCGATTTTGATAGGGTTATGGGTTTGGGACGAGATCTCATTCGATAATTATTTTACCGATCATAAGCGTTTAACCTCCATATTGTCGACTACGACCTTTTACGGCGTGACCGGCTCCGCATCGAATACCGCCGTGCCTGTCGCAGCTGAATTGCGTACAAAATATCCGAATGATCTCAGAAGTGTGGCAATTTGTTCGGAGCCCAATGATCACAAGATCTCGATAAAGGATAAAGCGGTATTGGCTTCGGGGAATTGGGTGCAGGAAGAATTCCCGGAGATGTTCACATTAAAGATGGTGCAAGGCGATCGACATGCATTGAATGACCCATCCGCCATACTGATAACACAGTCTCTTGCCAGATCGCTTTTTGGAGACTCGGATCCCATTGAAAAGATAGTAACGGTAGATGACGATATCCAGCTCAAGGTCAAAGGCGTATTTGAGGATCTGCCGGCAAACACCACTTTGTCCGATATAAAGTTACTTCTGCCGTGGAATAACGAAAGCAATGCAAATAAACAAAATGACAATTGGAACAACCATCACTTTCAAGTATATGTACAGGTAAGGGACCCGGCCGACATTGAGAACATAAACAAAAAAATAAAAAATCTTACGCAGCCACATCTCGAAAGAAAGGAGGAGATCGCTTTATATCCCATGGATAAGTGGCATTTATATAATGAGTTCAGCAATGGGAAGATCTCGGGGGCCGGATACAGATCGTTTGGCTATTCGGCGTTATAGGCATTTTTGTTCTCGTTCTGGCTTGTATCAATTTTATGAACTTAAGTACGGCGCGAAGTGAAAGGCGGGCAAAGGAAGTTGGTATAAGGAAGGCGATCGGATCTTCCCGAAGCCAGATAACGTTCCAGATGCTCGGCGAGTCGGTCGCCACTGCATTTTTTGCTTTCCTTTTTGCAATTTTGATCGACCTGGTCTTATTGCCTTATTTTAATACATTGGCAAATAAATCGATAGAATTTCCCTGGGGCAATGTAGTCTTCTGGCTGTTGGGATTGGTCTTTATCTTTTTGACCGGCATAATTGCGGGCACTTATCCGGCCTTTTATTTGTCAGGGTTTAAGCCGATAAAAGTTCTGAAAGGGATTTCCAGTAGTGGCAATTCTTCTTCTGCACCAAGAAAAATTCTGGTCGTTTTCCAGTTTGCGGTGTCGGTTGGGCTTATAATCGGAACAATCATCGTTTTCCGCCAGGTGCGGTTTACCAAAAACAGGCCGGCCGGCTATGATTTTAACGGACTAATTACCCTGAATATACATTCGGAATCGCTGGTCACGCATTTTGATGCCTTGAGGAAGGATCTTATAGGAACCGGAATGGTTGAGGAGTTGGCAGAGTCGTCCAGTCCATCCACTGACGTGCGGAACCATTATATAAGGTTTAATTGGCGGGGTAAGGATCCGAATGAGGTACCGGTATTGGGGGTGATTTTTGTGACACCTGAGTTTGGAAAGACGATGAAATGGGAATTAAAAAATGGCAGGGATTTTTCCCGGGATTTCCCGTCTAATTCGGATGCGATAATTTTAAACGAATCCGCAGTTGCGCTAACTGGATTGAAAAGCCCAATTGGTGACCGGATCGAGATGAGCGGAATGAACAAAACGATAATTGGAGTGATCAAAGACATGGTAATGGAATCTCCCTACCAGAAACCATCGCCTACCTTGTTCATTTTAGATTCCGGGGAGCTGAAATATATAACAATAAGAATAAGCCGGAATTTCCCGGTGAGCCAATCGATAGCCAGGATCAGGGAGGTCTTTAAGACCTATGATCCCGGCAGTCCATTCGACTTTGCCTTTGTGGATCAGGAATTTGGAAAGAAATTCCCGGATGAGGAACGCATTGGCCGTCTTGCGTTTTTTTTACGGTCTTTGCCATTTTTATTTCCTGTATAGGATTGTTTGGATTGGCTTCATATGTTGCACAGCAACGTACAAAGGAGATCGGGGTGCGGAAAGTGTTGGGAGCTTCTACCATCAATCTATGGGCGCACCTGACAAAGGATTTTTTATTGCTGGTTATTTTATCATGTGTTATCGCCACCCCGATAGCCTGGTATTTTCTTGATAAATGGTTAAGCCAATTTGTTTTCCGCACGAAGATCTCTTGGCTTCTTTTCATCGGCGCCAGCCTGGGCACACTTGTAATTGCATTCCTCACGGTGAGTTATCATACCTTTCGGGCGGCTTCTGCAGCGCCGGCAAAGAGTTTAAGAAGCGAAGGGTGACACGAACAAAGGAGTAAAGTGTAGAAGTTAAGATTTGATCTGACAATAGGGGTTAACTTTAAGTTACCACACTATCAGTCAACCCCCAAAAATGTCAGATCATGAATCAAGAATCTAAGTTAATCAAATCCAAGTTAGGACTGCTCAATTTGGCAGAGCATTTAGGCAATGTCTCCCAGGCATGCAGAGTGATCGGCTACAGCCGAGATAGCTTTTACAGGATCAAAGAATTGTACGAAACGGGTGGAGAGGCTGCTCTCCAGGAAGTCAGCAGGAGAAAGCCATTGCTGAAGAATAGAGTCGAACCGACAGTCGAAGAGGCTGTTGTGAAAATGGCTCTTGACTATCCCGCCTACGGCCAATCCCGGGCCTGCAACGAGCTCCGTAAGCAGGGAATCTTTATCTCCGCTGGCGGTGTCCGCAGCGTTTGGCAGCGGCACGACCTGGAGATCTTCGACAAGCGGCTAAAGCGTTTAGAGGCTCGCGTAGCGGAGGAAGGGCTTATCCTCACCGAAGCCCAGATGATGGCCCTGGAGCGGAAAAAGGAGCGCCGGGAATCGTTTGGCGAGATAGAGACAGAACATCCCGGATATCTCGGTTCCCAGGATACCTACTATGTCGGCAATATCAAGGGCGTCGGCCGTATTTACCAGCAGACCTTTATCGACACTTACAGCCGGGTGGCCTTCGCCAAGCTCTATGAGACCAAGCATGCCATTACTTCGGCAGATATTCTGAATGACCGGGTCCTGCCGTTCTTTGAGGAGCATCAAATACCCTTGCTCCGGATCCTGACCGATCGGGGTACCGAGTACAAGGGTAAGCCTGAGCATCACGAATACGAGCTGTATCTGGCGATTGAAGGGATTGAGCATAGCAAAACCCAGGTCCGCCATCCACAAACCAACGGTATTTGTGAGCGACTGCACCGGACCATGCAGGAAGAGTTTTATGCAATAGCTTTCCGAAAGAAGTTATACAACAGCCTGGCGGCCTTGCAAGACGATCTTGACCAATGGATGGATTTCTACAACAATCAGCGCCCGCACAGCGGAAAGTATTGTTTCGGCAAAACGCCCATGGAAACTTTTGACGAATCTGTTACCTTAGCGAGACAGAAGATGCTGGATCATCTCCCCCAGCAGCTTAAATATATCCTGACCCTATAAAACTAAAAATCCCTCGTTGTCAGATCAAATAGTGACTATTACAAGTAAAGACAGGCAGGCAGTGCATGTTGTACACAGCGTTGATACCTTTCGTTGCAAAATGATATGGAATTGAAAGAAAAAGCCCGTAACATCAGAGTGTTACGGGCTTCCGTCTTAAGATAGCTTTAGACTCATTGTCGCCCTGGCTGTACGATTTTCGAACCAATTCATCCCCGATTTGAGGCGTTTAGCCAATCTAGCGGTCTGAAAACGAATGTTTTGGGTCGCATTTTATTTCACTCACAAACCGACTACCCACTTTGAACAATTTTTTAATATCTTAAGAGTTAGAAATTCCGACGAGGCCGAAAAAGGGTTAAAAGACTTATTAAATTTTCAATCTGCGCACTTTGGCTGCACACTGGTAGTTGTACATTTAAAATTAATATGGATCAATTGACAATAAAAATAGATGCAGAACTGCTTTCACAACTTCTTCGAATTACATTTGAGAAATTGCCTGATGCTTATTTGAAAGCGCTTAAAGAATTTCTGAAATCACGCAGCAAATCATATTTCCGGGAATCTCTTATTAGTCAATGGATTTCCATACCTACAGGTTCGTCCGTGATTTTTCGTGACTTGGGGCAAGCTATGCGTTTCGCAAAAATCTTTGTTGAAACAATATTTGGGACTTCTACTGAAATACAGATCTATATAAATCGACATGGTATTTTTGGTCTGAAGATAAAGAATAATCTAGAGGACCTGATCTTTGATACCATTGATACTGACCATTTCATTCTGGAGAGTCTTCCAATTTCGAAATTCTATATTGAAGATGTGGACATGGAAGGTTTCCTAAACGAATTTCAAGACATTGATGATTTTTTAGATAATGAATTTTCAAGTGAAAAATTCAACGTAAACGGTGTCGACTATTTCAGCATTATCTGTTTAAGCGATAAGAGTAGTATTGTCGTCGACAATAAAAAGAAAGTATATGTACTAAACAAGGATTCAGGCCAGATCAAATTATTATCCTCATCCCCTATTGATTTCATAAATAGCTTTAAGAAACAAAAAATTGATTGGCTCGGTAATATTCGATAGAAAACTTCCCAGTAGCATGAACGTTGGGCAGAAATGTTTTATAAATGAAGGAGCAAGAACCCTTGGATACGGAGAAATTCTGGCGATATAAACATCATACTATTCATAAATCCTAGCACCCAAGAAAATATCAGCAAAAACTTTCCATGAAGGAATGTCGGCGTCAACTTCCTGGTTTGTATTGTCATAATATTCTTGAATATCCTCTGTATAACGAACCATTGCTTCGAGAAAAAGAGTCCAAATTTCTGTTTTCCCATTGGGCGCTGTTTTGCAGATAGTCCTTATGAAGAAGAGACAAGAATTGAATAAAAGACCCTCGATCTACGACCTGTACTTCATTAACCTCTTTTATCCATATAGCTTTAATGTTGATGATTGATGCTATTATCGATGAAACTTCGAAGGATTCGAACCGCTATGACTTTGGATATGAAGATATTAAAAGAGAGTCGATTTGGTGCAAAAAATGAAACCCGCTACCAGAGCGGGTTTCAAAAATCGGTCGGGAAGACAGGACGCTGTCAAATACGTTAATCTTTTATATTTCAACAAGTTGCGGCTGATGGCTCATATTGTTCACCTCCTAGTTCGCAATTTTTGAAAGAGCTAGTTTACCTTTAAAGATACTAAAGAGAAACAATCTGTACTGAAGGCTTCCCCCAAAACTGTAGCGATGTAATTTGAAAATTAATCGCTAAAATTGGGAAGCAAAATGAAAAAGACAAAGTTTACGGAGAGCCAGATAATTGGCATTTTAAAGGAACAAGAATCGGGCAAGTCGGTGGCTGATATCTGCCGGAGCCATGGGATCAGCCAGGGCAGCTTTTATGGATGGAAGACCAAGTATTCGGGCCTGGAGATCAACCAGGTTAAGCGGATGAAGGAGCTTGAGTCCGAACTGGCTCAATACAAGAAGATCGTTGCCGAGCAGACATTGCATATTACGGTACTCAAAGATGTGATCGAAAAAAAGCTCTAGGGCCTGCTGAAAAGCGAGAACTGATCACTTATGTCCACGAGGAACACAAGATCAGCATTCGGCAGGCCTGTAAGCTCTTTGGCACGCACTGTTCAATGTATTATTATAAGGCACATTTCCGTGATGACGAACCGATCCGGCAAGCGCTGTCGACGATGGCTATCCAGCACAACCGTTGGGGCTTTTGGATGATGTTCGAGCGCCTGCGGTTGCTGGAGTATAAAGACAATCACAAACGTGTCTATCGGATCTATACCGATATGAAGCTGAACTTGCGTCGGAAGCACAAAAAACGGCTGCCGGCGAGGATTTTAGAGCCACTCGCCCAACCGATCCGGCCTAACCTCCATTGGTCAATGGATTTTATGCACGACGGATTGATTGGCGGAAGGCCATTCCGGTCCTTCAACGTGATCGACGAATTTAACCGGGAGGCCTTGAACATTACTCTGGATACCAGTCTGCCGGGTCCCCGGATCATCCGTGAGCTGGACAACGTGATCGAATGGAGAGGTAAACCCAAATGGATCAGGTGTGATAACGGCCCGGAATATGTATCGCAGGCATTACATGATTGGGCGAATGCCAACGGTATCGGGCTGATCTTTATACAGAAGGGAAAGCCGCATCAAAATGGCTACGTAGAAAGGTTCAACCGAACTTACCGGGAAGAAGTACTTGATAACTATGCTTTTGATACTCTGGCCCAGGCAAGACTAATAACGCAAGCCTGGATCTGGATATATAACAACGAACGACCTCATAGCTCTCTCGGATATAAAACACCCAGGGGGTTCCTGTTGAAATATGGTAAATGCCCAAACGCACAAGACCCGGACGTCGCATTTCCCACATTCCAACAGGACGAAGAAAATACATGGGAATCTATGTTTAAAACCGCTACATACTAAGGGAAGCTTTCAGTACTAATTTACCTTAGTACCTTATTATTATTGTCTGTAGTATGCCTAGAAAGTACTATACCGAGTTTGGCTTAAATTCATATGTAACATGGGGCGGACTAATGCGGCAAGGCGAGTTTGATTACCTTTCTATTCCTCCGGACAAATTTCCACAAATCTATTTGATAGGCAAACGCCCCCGTATTTCCTGCGATCCCAATTCGCTGTATCTCTCAAAGGACGGCCAGGTTAATGGAATAGCGATTGTTCATAAGCAAGATAGCATCAAACATTTCCCTTTCTCCGCGCCGACTCTAGGGCACAACCCTCATCTCGATGTTCAAACGAAATATCCAAATACAGATATTTTTGCGATAAAGAAGGGTAGTCAAACAGGTAAAGGCATAAGCGTTGCTACTCTCTTAGCCTTTCAGGCAGACTACCAGAATGAAATTCTGGATCTTGAAATTTTGTACATCGGACACTCCGACACTGCTTCCCCATTATATAATATACGCAATAGAATTGAGAATCATGCGACATTGCAGAAGATATAATCTGACGTCATAAAAAACTGCCCAAACGACGAAATTTGGATCGGACTGTTTCACTTCAAAATTGATGTAATAAATTCCATTGGTGGACTTAGCGAACCCTTTGCAACGACGGAGCAAGAAGACGCCCATATTCATAGATATCTTAATTCGGAATTACCAGACGCGGAGATGATTAATTTAACAGAGGGTGCCTTAATAAGATATTTTTAAGCCCCAATATAATAAAATATACAAATCAAACTTTCCAAATCCATTACATTCCGCCTATTTGAGTTGTTATAAATTGGAAATAAGACAAGTTTTTGTTGCATTCATAACAGATTGCATAAGGTGTAGAGTTTATACTGAAACGATCACCCCTCCATTGAACATTTGATTACCTACAATTTTCGAGACAATGATGACCTTTACTCCCAGATGAATCTTTTATGCTAATCTGATTATTTTAAAATTTAATTGAATGAACAACTTTAATACAACCACAGTTCTCTAATTGACATAGCTTTCTCTTCTTTGAATAATCTTACGAATTATCCGAAATAAAGTTCTAGCTCTTTCAAATTTTGTATGCGATCCAGCCGAAAATTTCTAACTGCTTGCCTAAGCAAGCAAAATCCAACTAAATATAGAACAGGCGATTCATCTTCCGATACTTCAACTAATGCATATTCTTTGATCGTCCTTGTGGTTATATTATCATTTTTACTTTTATACTTAATAAGTAAATAAGATTTAGCAGCGATCCCATCGTGAATAGCATTTATAAGTTCTTTTCTAATATAATCGAATGTGGCCGATTCGGGTGCGCTCTTTAGGTCAGAAACTAGGCACCATTGTTTTAAAGGGCCTTTCAATATGAGTGAATTGGTTGATACTGGAGATTTCAAATTCCGAAATATTATTGTACAACAAATTGTAAGCTCTTAAGTAATAATGCCCCTCCTTGAAAACCAAATTTTTGGGTTTTACAATTGTCGTTTCATTGGAGCCCAATATTTTAACATAGCTTCCGTTTGCAACATACTCCTCCAGCGTTTTCATCAAATTAATATCAACTTCGTCCATCATCATCAAAGCCTCTAAAGGAACTTCAAGCTCCGTTATTTTTTCATCATTGGGATTATACAGTGCGCATTTTACATCCCAAGCGGAAACCTGTCTAATAACTCTCCCCGTTCCTTTTTCTATTACTGAGTGTTTGCTTTTGTGGGGCTTAACATTTAACACTTGCATTACTGGCGATAGAAAAGAGAGCAAGGCGTTTATAACGCTTCCATTTCTTGCAGCTTGGGCGCCGTCGTCCACTGAAAAAGAAATTTTTTTCTTTTTCAATTCAAGAAATGCCGATCTAAGAACAACCAGCTGTCCGCGGCGTAAAAAGGACTTTTGTATATTGACATCGTTTTTCTTGACCAATTTCAAATCATCCTCCTGGAGAACAGCTTCAACGATCCGATATATTTTCGGGGAAAACCAAATGCATCTATACTTCGAAATCTTGATTTCTGATTCTTTAGAACCCTTACCACTAGTCGATTCAAACAATTCTGCTACTACCATCAATGGCGAAATAGCAACTGGATCTCCGCTGATTAGGGTATTCGTTAACTGATCGAAATAGGGGTGCGACTTGAGAACCACAATATCGCCCACCGAGAAAAGATTTGAATCCATCCACCAAGATAGAAAAAATTAAAAACTTGTAGTATATTCGTAATCGCCTTGCAGCTTGAGGACTACAGACACTTAGTTAGGCCGCAAAGTCAGTTCTTTAACCTAAAAGATTGATTTACTGTTATATGCAATAGGATAACAGGCAGGAGATTGTCATGAATGAGCTCTGAATACTCGGTTAGAGCCTTCGGCAGCGCTACTACTGCATGCAGTAGCAGCGTCCAAGGATCGCTTAAGCCCTGTCCCCAGAACGCTCAGACAGCACTCTAAGATACCTATAAATAGGTGAATTATCAACTGCTTCATAGTGATTGTTAGTTTATTTATCCCGTAGGCAACATTGGAAAAATTCGCGTGACTCATTTGTTGGGTACTGGCCTTATAGTATGTCTGTTTTGAAAAATCCGCTACGCCGGGTTGCAAGGCTTTTTTTAGATGTCAAACCCCTTGAGCAAAAGCCCTCGTGGCTAAAAAGCAGAGGATATCTACATATAACCCCTAAAATTGATCTTAGAACAAGATCTTCCGAGGTGATTAGCAAGGTGCAAAACGAAGATTTTGTAGCCAAGCACGCATTTTTCCCTCTTATACATTCTGTAATTAAGGAAAGAAAGTACAAAAAGCTACCAGGGAAAACAAAAGCTAGAGCGCATTCAATTTTCTCTGAGGGGAAAATTAAAAGTTCTGCGAAGCTCCGACCTCTGCATTACGCGACCCACATTGATTCTATGATCTTCGGCTACTACGCCCAATTAATTAGTGACCTTTACGAAATGGAGCTATCAAAATTTCCAGGACTTAGTGACTGTATTACCGCTTACAGAAAAATTAAAATCGAAATCCCAGGGCGCGAAAAGCCGGTTGGGAAAAGCACAATTCACTTCGCAAAAGATGCGTTCGATGAAATAAAAAGACGAGCATCTGAAGGTTGCGTTGTGTTAATGTTTGACATTAAAAGTTTTTTTAGCGAGATAAACCACGAAAAGCTAAAAAAGACTGGTGTTCGCTAATTCAGGTTGATCGCCTTAACTCCGCGCACTTCAATGTCTACAAGGCCACTACTGATTTCCGGTACATTTTACTAGATGACCTTCGGGTTAAGACGCGGACAAGTGGTCGAAAAAGCGGCTTCGACGAGAAAAAGTTGGCTCATATCCGAAAATATTACGGCATTGAAGCTTTTTTTGAGTCAATAATGGAATTTAAAAAGGCGTTAAAGAACAAGGAGATTAGTGTTTACAAGCATCCCTTCGTAAAAAATGGAAAACCTGTCGGAATACCCCAGGGCCTTCCCATAAGTGCAAATTTGGCTAATCTTTATTTACTTGAATTTGACAAGGAAATCTTGAAAGAGATTGTAAACGCTAGTGGAGGCTTTTACAGAAGGTATTCAGATGATATTCTAGTTATATGTCGTCCAAATCAAGCAGATTATATTGAGAGCTTTATCCATTCAGCCATTACTAAGAGTGAAGTAAAAATTAGCAAAGAGAAAACTGAAAAATATTTATTTAAACCTTTTCAAATTAGCCCAACGAAAAAAGGATTACTTCGATATTATTATCAGATGATCGATCGGTAATTGGAAAACCTTTGAATTATTTGGGCTTCGAATTTTATGGCTATAAGGCTTTAATAAAATCTGCCAACCTGGCCAAATTTTACCGCCGATTAATTGGTACTGTAAAGGCGAAAATACGACGCGCCAGTAGGCTAAAAGGCGATCACTCCTCGTCGCCAATAATTTTTCGCGGGCAGGTTCGGCGAAAATACGGCATGGTTAACCTGAGTAAAACGAAGTTATTTACTAAGCGTAAAACACTCGTAAAACATGCTGATGGCCATTTTGTCATTGTGTCAAGAAAGAAAAGTAGAAAACACAAAACAAGTTATTTTTCGTTCTTAAACCGCGCAAGTAAAATTATGGCGGAGAATAGAATAATAGAACAAACGAAGAATCATCGCCATGTACTAAATACTGCAATTTTTCGACATCGCAACAAATTCAAAACGGAGCCGTAAACCGAGGCGCTACCAATCTAACTATCCTAAAGACCGCATTTCTTTACATCTCCCCTTATTAGAAAGAAACAATCAACACTTCGCGGGCGGTTATTTTGCGGGATCGAAGACGAAATTAGCTCAGAGGTTGATCTATACCTACCGGAAGTCTGTTGGAGTGCAAATGCCGGGGCAAAATTTCCGCCCGCGAAGCGCCAAAGCCGGGCTTGCAGCCGGGCCGTGTTCTCCCGCCCATCGGCTGCGGCAGCCTGCGCTAAGCCCCTTATCGTGCAACCTTTTTCCTTTCATCCGCCCTGCGTTGTCCTGCTTTGAATTGGCTATCCACGGAACGAATCTGACCCAGCAATTCCAGTCGCTGATCTCTTAGCCGTTCCCGGTTGACCACCGCATTTTGAAAACTATCGGGGTCAGCAGCATAAGTACTGTCCAGCCAGCAAAGGTGGTCGGTAGCTGTAGAATCTAAGAATGCCTTTAAATACCGATATTTAATGTCGTTGGTGCATATTCTGGTCTAAAGTGACCCGGTGATTCTGGATCAAAGTGTCCCGATAGAGGCCTGGGACCCGCTTTGCGATCCTAAAAAGTTTGGAATTCTGATCGAAAGTGACCCAACTTAGCGCCTCGATCCTGCTGACATTCCGGCACAAAGTGACCCACCCGGGTGCGTACATTTTTAACCTTCCAGAGCTTTGGGACCTAAATCCAGAGCTATGGCCAATCGAGTTAAAGAGATGCAAACGGTACGCGCCATTCTTCAGTTGATGCACCGGCAGGTGTCGCTGAACAACATTTCCAAGCAATTACATCTTGCCCGGCGGACAGTGAGAAAATATGCGAAGATCGCCCGGCATTCTTCCTATCCGCTGGATGAGCTACTGGCATTGGATGATCCGTCTTTATGCGCGGTCATGTACCCGCCTGCGGCGCCGGTAGCGCCGGACATCAACAGCCGGTGTGCCTATTTTCTATCCCGAATGCAGTATTATGCCGAAGAGCTGAAGCGAAGGGGAGTGACCCGGCAGTTGCTGTGGAAGGAATACCAGCAGGATTATCCCGTGGGCTATTCTTATTCTCAGTTTTGCCATCTGCTGGCGCAGCATCAGCGGATTAAACAGGCTACGATGCATTTTGAGCACCAGCCGGCAGATAAGACCCTGCTGGATTTTGCCGGTGGCAAAATGCATTATACGGACCCGGAAACCGGGGAAGTGAAGGCTGTTCCTGTATTGATCTGCGTGCTGCCATTCGAGTGGTTATAGTTATGCCATGGCGTTGGCCGATGCCACCTTACCGCAGCTGGCAAAAGGCCTGAACAAATGTGTCGCATGGTTCGGCGGCGTCACCCGGTATGCCAAGTTCGATAACCTGGCGCAGGTGGTCAAAAGGAGTTGCCGGTATGAGCCCATTTTTACCGAGATGATCCAACAATGGGCCATGTACTATGGGATCGGGCTATTGGCTGCGCGCGTTCGCAAGCCCAGAGATAAGCCACACGTGGAGAATGAGGTAAAACTGGTCTACCAGCGGATCTATGCACCGCTGCGGGACAGGGTGTTCTTTAGCCTGGCTGAACTCAATGCTGCTATTGAAGGGCAGCTTCACCAGCATCATAACGAACCCTTCCGGCAAGAGACCTTTAACCGTCGGCAATTGTTCGAGTCACAGGAGAAGCCGTTGCTGGCCGCACTTCCTGCCACCTTGTACAGAGTTGAAGCACAAGGTCCAGGCGAAAGTATGCCAGGACTACCACGTCATTCTGGGAGAAGACTGGCATCACTATAGCGTTCCCTATCAATACATCGGCAAGCAGCTGGATGTTATCTACGACACCGATACGGTTGAAATTTATCATCTTCACCAGCGAGTGGCACTACATCGCAGGAGCTTTAAGCGACGGGGATGGACGACCCTGAAAGAACATATGCCGGAAGCCCATCAGAAAATACACGAGCAGCGTGGCTGGAACAAAGATGATTTTTTGAAAAAAGCAGCCACCATCGGCCCGGATACCCACGCCTTCCTGGAAGCTCTTTTTCAATCACGCACCTTTACCGAACAATGCTTCCAGGCTTCCCTGGGCGTTATGCGCCTGGCTAAGATCTATGGCCCCAAGCGGCTGGAAGCCGCCTGCAGAAAGAGCTATTGCTTTTGGTACGTATACCTACCGGATCATCCACACCATCTTGCATAACAACGTGGATAAGGAAGAGCTGCCAACTGTTCAAGGCAATCTTTTCCAGATACCGGAGCATGAAAATGTTCGGGGAAGTGATGCTTACGGATAGCCGTTACATACAATGCAGCCAGGATCAGCAAGCTTTATTTATTTATCAATTAATCAATTTTTATGAACACCCAACACACGGTAGATCAGCTCCAGGAGCTTAAACTACATGGCATGGCCAGGGCTTATGAAGCCATCACCAGCCAACCCGTTCACCTGCATCCGGAAGCCCACGAAATGGTGGCCATGCTGACGGAAGCAGAACTGCAATCGAAACTACATTACCGGACCCAGCTGTTCCTGCGGCTGGCCCGTCTGCGATACGCCGTCTTGCCGGAACAGATCCAATGTTCTGTCGGACGTAATCTAACCAGGGAACAGTTGCTGCTGCTCTGCGAAGGTGCTTTTATCCGCAGTGGAGAAACGGTCCTGATTACCGGCGCCACCGGCTCCGGCAAGAGCTATCTGGCCTGCGCCCTGGGACGACAAGCCTGCATCCTGGGCTATAAAACGCTCTACTACTCAATGAGCCGCTTTCTGGAAACGCTGGCTACCTCCCGAGTGGAAGGCTCCTACGTCAAGCTATTAAACTTGCTGGCCCGAATGCCGGTATTGATCTTCGACGACTTTGGTCTGCAAGAGCTTGATCACCCCGCCAAACTGGCCCTCTTACAGATATTGGAAGACCGGTACAGTAAAGGAGCGACGATCATTACCTCCCAATTGCCGATCAAAAAATGGTATGATTACCTCAATGACGCTACCCTGGCCGACGCTATCATGGACAGATTGTCAGCCAGGGTCCATAAAATAGATTTGAAAGGAGAATCACTACGAAAAGACAAAACGAATTAACTTTATCATCTACGCACCCACCGGTGGGACACTTTGATCCAGAACAACCGGGTCACTTTACTTCAGAATCTGCAGTTGGTTTTAAACTGCTCCATTCTTTGGCTGGTCATTAACCAACCGCTAGAAACCAGGCACAAGACAAGAAATAAACCCGCCGTTGCCCAAAGGATAGCCGGGAAATGATGATGGTGATGGGCTTCGGACTGTGGCGGTTTGCTTAATACAGTGAGGACGTTGTCCAGCCGTTTATTCAGCTCCTGCATCTTTCCATCGGCCCATTTCAATTGCCTTTCATTTTCCAAAATTGACCGGAGATCGGCTTTTATTGTAATTATGTCGGTTTTAAGGTTCGAGCTTCCGATAAAGTTGTTTTCTAAAGCCAGCATCCTTTTTCCTGAATTTGGCTTTTTTCATCTTGCTGGTTTAACTTGGCAAGCACGGTGTCCATAAGAATGTCTTCCGTATTCTCGTTCTGTTCGATCATAGTAAAAGTTTTAATTCTTGATCAATTACCAGGATGGGCGTTTTTTCTTTTTCCGCCGCCTTTTCTCTTCTTCCTGGGGCAATTGTGGTGCAGATCCGCCGCCAGTAGCTACCGGCCTTAACAGCTCGTGCACCAATTTGCCAAGGGTATTTCCCGTGGATTGCTCCTGACCACCCGTTTGAGTTGCTACCGCCGACCGGAGAAGTACGGTCTTCTGATACGGGGATACCGCCTTGGATTCGCGCCGCTTTGCTATTGGGATTTGCTTTTTCGGTGCCTGCCGATGCCCGTGCTCCAGTGTCTTAAGAAGGTTCGAATAGGAATATTTACGGTCAACTTCACTACCTTTAAAATAGTATTCCCTTTCTTAAAACTGATCCCTTGTATCTCGTCCGTCTTGCCTTTATATTTGTATTGCGTCTCAATTCCTCTTTTCAATAGGCGGTTTTGGAGTTCCTCGAATGACCTGGACAGCGGCAGGTTTTGGGAAATAGCCTCGTAAATCTGATATTTAACGGCTTCCGCTTCATTCAATGCCTCGACATGAGCCCGTTTCGAATTCTTCTCCAAGGCAGGAATCAGCTTGTACTCCCGGGTCAATTGTTGCGCAATCTTTTTGCCCCGTAGGCCAATCCAACTATCGGAAATGGCTTTTCCTTCGTTGTCTACCATATTGGCAACAATGTGCATATGCAGGTGCTCTCGGTCGGTATGCTTGACGATGGCAAATTGGGTATTGACGATACCCAGCCGGGTTAAATACTCCTGTGCTAATGTTTTCATTAGCTCGTCCGAAAGGGCTTTCATCGGGGTGGAAACTCAAAATAAAGTGCGCTCCCGCCCGTTCTTTTCCGGGACGCATCTGTTGTTGGCCCTCAAAATCCACAGCCATCAGCTTAAAATCATGGCTTCTTACTCCTTCGACAACCAGCACTTCCGCCCCTGGCTTTTCTAGAACATAGCGGCAAGTATGGTAAAAGGAATTGGCTTTTAGCGCTTTGCTGATCATGCCCTGAATTTTTTAAGGATGGAATCTATATCTCTTCTAATACCTTGAAAATAGACCATACCTTTTATTGCGCCTTCCTGGTGGCAAACCTTTGCAATCTGGTTCACGTTATTTTCCATTCCGATCAGTTTCCGGACCCACTGCCTTTGTTCTTCCGTTAGGCGGGCCTTGACATGAGCATGGATAGCCAGCTGTCGAAGAAAAGAGGAAGGTGTTACCCCAGCCTCAGCTGCCTTCTCTTTCAAGATGAAATATTCCGGGCGGGTGAATCTTACGCAAGCCCGTACTTCTTTTTGACGGCTTTAGTTGGTCTCCCGGCTTTCCGTTTTCTTTCTGTTATAGTAGTCATATAGGATGATTAATTTGTATGTTTTCTGCCGGCCGAAGGCCGGCTCCTTTTGCGACCAACGGGAGCAAAAGCAAGCGTTGTCGTCGGGTTTTTTTGTTCGACGACAACACCGCTTGCCATTAAAACCTAGAGTTCAAGCCTGTTGGGAAGTCGCTTAAAGACCAACCGAGAAACGTCCCTCCGGGCAACCTTCGACGAAGAAAATTAGCCAATAGCTATCTGAGAAGTTTTTTGGGGCAGGTTAGGGTTAGGTCGATTTCGCCCGCGTCATAAAACATGAGGCCACCCACACGCTTAAAAGGCAATTGCCCAGTCTTGCGAAGAGACAGCAAAGTGCCGTTTGAAATGTTGAGCATTTTCTTTACTTCGCTAGATTTTATCCAGCGCTTGGGAGGTTTGGCCAGATGCCCCTCCAGCATCTTTCTGATGTCCATGAGCAAATCGATTCTAAATTTTTGAAGGTCATCGAGCGTCACCAACTGATTCCCGATTGGCTGTTTTTGATCTCCCGGCAGGTATACAAGCTTTCCCATACTCTTTTGATTCAAATATACCGTTCCAAAATGCCGACGCATCAGAGTGCGAAACGGGTGCGGATATGATTTTTATTAAAAATATTGTTAAAGAAATACTCTGAAACCTTATATAAATAGTATTTTCAACACTCGCCAAGTTTCGTCTGCAAAACTCGACTTTTATCGACAATGTTAATATAACAACCCAATTTTATGCTTGAAGAGTTATTGCTGCTAACGTCAAAAGAACCTTATTCGCTGAACGGTGGCATGCGGGTAAATGAAATATCGATCAAGCCATGGGAAACGCCGAATTCCAAATTCCTGTTTGAAATCTGGACCGACGACAGAACAGACGACCCTCACGAGCTTTGGGAAGTAACTTGCGCCGACCTGCGCGACACACAGGGAATTCCTTTAGCAGTTGTTTCTTGTACTCAATTGAAATTGTACGAGGACCATCCGCTTCTTTGGAATCGTGAGGTGTATTTCACTATCACCAGTAGCCCTGAAAATATACCGGCCTTAATGGGAGAGCTTTTTATTGAACATACCAAGATCTGTGGAAATTGGATTGACTTCCAGTGGCTTTATAGCAGTCTGGCAGAGACATTGGAAACCTTGCGGAAGAATCAGCTTGCGATTCCGGTAAATCTGAAAAACGCCTGCTTTCACATACTAGATCGGCACGGAGTGACATATCAAGTGAACTCCATCGACGATGAAGAGCAGGATTTTCTAAGGGATTGTCAAGTTCTTTTCTTTAGTCATGAAAACTGGCCGGATAGTTAGAATTTCCGGCAATCTTATATTATAGGTAAAGGGTTTTCAGCGCAAAGGGTTGGCTGAGATGGAATGCCTCAACTTCGGATAAAAAGTTTGGCTGTTCATAATAGTAATCAACATGATATTATTACAAGCCGGGATAGCTGCCGGAATGTTTCTTTTTTATATCGCCTTACCTATTTTTTTAATAGTGGCAACGCCTATACTTCTAGGAATCCTTATGAGATTCGCATGGAGAAGGCAGGGAAAGCGTGATTACATAAAAAATAATATGCCATATTATAAAGATCCTTTATTGTTTTTCCCATTATTAATTCTGTCAATGATCATCGCTTGCGTACTATTTTATCTATTATTGATCCTGCTCGACAAATTATTTCCTGAAGCGGGGTCTATTACCTAAAATCTTTCTTGCCGAATACCTGAAATCGGCTGGGGAAAAGAGTTCCGAGCCAGGTCGAAGGTCAAAACCTGTTAGATAATGGTTACTATCGGAAATAAGAAACAGGACAAAGCGCAAAACTTAACACTTTGTCCTGTGCAATCGACATTCGAGGAATCTCCCGATAACGAGCAAGCCCCGGCGAGGCTCCATGCTTGCGGTTAAACGTTAGGAGCGCCCGGGGATCGGCCAATCTGGGCGATGACCGTGCTGACGTTGGTATTCCTCGCGTAGCTTGTTGATTGTTGAATGAAAGGTGTCCTCGTTCGACAACTCTATTTCGATTTTCCAGTCGTTTTTTCCGACCTCCAGTTTCGCCCCCATTACTGGCTTATGCACTACCGAGATGGAAACTGTATCGAAAGCCCCGGAGCCAGCGATTTGGTGCATTATGTCCGATGTCCGAATGTAATAATCCGGGCTCAACTTCGCTTCCTCCATTCTTTTCGCGGTGTACCAACTATGCATACTGCCGATAGCATCATTTACCTCCCTGTCATCGGCAGCGACAAATACTGATAACGGTTCAAGCTGGTGGAAGCCATCCTGGTTGAAGGTCAACCGTGCGATCAATTGGGGGAAAAGCGTGTGGACGATAAAAGGTCCCGCCGACTTAGTGTTGTGCGGGTCCGCATAAATAAACCTTGGATATGGTCTTGCCATATTATTGAAGCCAGTTTTTTTGCAGGTGGCGCTCCTGTTCTTATTTGTACAAATTTAAGAAAAGGCGATGAAAGGCCCAAGTCCTCTTAGATAAGAACTTGGGTGTTAATAGCTATTTCACAGCTTTTAGTGCAGCGCCGCTTTTGTTGCCGTCCAATCTGTCCTGAAGCAAATTCATATCCATCCCGATTTTGGTCTGAGTTACCTTGGCATATTGCATGGTCGTGCTGATTTTAGTGTGCCCCAGCATTTTGCTAATTGTCTCTATCGGGACGCCATTCATCAAAGTGACCGTGGTCGCGAAAGTGTGCCGGGCAAGGTGGAAGGTCAGATATTTTTGAATTCCGCAGATTTCGGCGATTATCTTTAAACTTCGATTTACCTCCTGATTGCTGACGCGGGGGAAAATCGTGTCGCGTTTGGCGGCAGCTTCTTCGCCGGAGAATTTTTCCACCAGGAGGCTGGGCTGGCTTAAGAAGTGGGACATTTACCGGAGTGTCGGTTTTGGCCCTCGTCGTCTTGATCCATTTGATTTTGTCGATGCCGGTCAAAATCTCTTCGGGGCGCAGTTCCATAAGATCGACGTAAGACAGGCCGGTATAACAACTAAACAGAAAAAGGTCCTTTACCCGATCCAGCATAAAATTTCCGAAATCCTGGTTTTCCAGCGTTGCCAGTTCCAGATCGGAAAGGAACTCCCTTTCGGTATGTTTGAATTTCAATCGAAAGTTCGAAAATGGGTTTTTATCGATCCACTCGTTCTTTAGCGCCCAAGTCACCATTTTCTTTAAACGCTCCAAATGCTTCATGGTCCCATTGGTGGTACAAGGATCATTTTCCTTTAATGAGTTGTTCCGGACGAAAAACTCAAAGCCGGCTATAAATTCATAATTCAACTCTTTCAGCGGCATATCCTCCTTTTTTGTACCTGGTAACCAAAAATCGCCGTAGGTAACTTTCAGTTGCGTGATAGTTTTTCATCGTTCCCGGCTTCAAAACCTTTCTCATCATTACCCCGTGCTGATTGACCAACCATAGTAAGGAATAAGAAACGGTCTTTTCTCTCTCGATGCCAAGAAACGCGGCTTTCACCGCTGCGGCCGTCAGGGGCTCGTCTTCCAATTGTAGGTCCCGGTAGTGGCGGTGGAGCTTTCCCTGCATTTCCTGCAAATAACTGTTGAAAGCTCTGAGTTCGGGATTTTTGGTTTCGCCTGTCCTTTGCCAAAATTCCAATCAGCCTTGGAAATGGAGTGTTTCATGGAAAACTCGGTTCTGGTACCATTTACAACGATCCGGGCATAAACGGGGAATTTGTCGTCGTCGCTGGTCCGGCTGGTTCGCAGGACAAAATGAACACCGAAGGTGTTGTTACTTTTCATACCATTAGTTTTTTGCGTTATCAATCGCTCTTCGCATGATCGCAAAACCTAAAAAATGACGTCAGGAGCCCGTCGGATAAGGGTTTTGGCCGGTCAGGTGAACGTAAAACTACATTCGGCTTGCTGTTCACCTGTTTGTTCAAAAACACCTTGGCACCTTTCACCACAAAATGGCATGGAATAAAAGAAAAAGCCCGTAAAATCAGCGTTTTACGGGCTTCCGTCTTAAGATAGCTTTAGACTCATTGTCGGGAAGACAGGATTCGAACCTGCGACCCCTACGTCCCGAACGTAGTGCGCTACCGGGCTGCGCTACTTCCCGATCTGCCGCTATGACGAAAAAATCGTCAAAACGGGACGCGAAGATAGGCCGTTTGTTGAAGTTGGCAAAATTGATTATTGCGTTTTCTGGATGATTTGGAAGGCGTTGCCGAGGTTGTCGGTCAGGTCGGAGGGGAGCATGGCCTCCTGCGACCAGCGTTCGGCCGCGCAGTCGCCGGCCAGGCCGTGGAGGTATACGCCCAGGAGGGCGGCCTCACCGGGGAATAGCCCTGGGACAGGAGGGCCGTCAGGATGCCGGTCAGGGTGTCGCCGCTGCCGCCTTTGGCCATGCCGGCATTGCCGGTGGAGTTGAAATAGCCCTTGCCGCCGGGCATGGCGATAAAGGAATGGTGTCCTTTCAGGACGATGATGATCCGGTGTTGTTTTGCTTTTTCCCGGGCCCGGTCGAGCCGCGCGAAATCGTCGGGTGAGGGGCCGAAGAGGCGCTCGAACTCCTTCGGATGGGGGGTAATGATAGAGTAGGGAGGAGGGCCTCCAGTAACTTGGGGTGAGTTGCCATGATATTCAGGGCGTCGGCGTCCGCCACCACGGGCTTGTGGAAGCGCGACAGTATGTCTTTTACCAGCGAAGCCGTCCGCGGGTCGGTGCCGATGCCCGGGCCGATGCCGACGACGGAATATTTGTCCAGCTCGCCGGGCAGGGAGCTATTCAGGCGTTCGTCCGGGTCAACCTGCAGCATCGCCTCAGGAAGGGCCGTCTGCAGGATGGAATAGCCGCAGCCCGGCACCTGACAGGTGAGGAGACCGGCACCGGCGCGAAGACAGGCCCCGGCCGCCAGGACCGCGGCGCCCATCTTGCCGAAGCTGCCGGCCACCAGCAAGGCATGTCCGAAGTTGCCCTTGTGGGCGAACTGTCTGCGCGGCCGGAAGATCGCGCCGATGATCGCGGGATCCAACAGTTCGGACTCGCCGGACACCTGATTCAGATAGCCGGGGTGCAGCCCGATGTCGAGAATATGTATGTCGCCGACGAAGGCCGCGTTCTCCGGCATCAGAAAGGCCGGCTTGTAGCACTGAAAGCTGAGCGTATGCGTGGCACGGATGACGGTGTTGCCTTTGGAGGTTTCGCTGACGAAGAGTCCGCTGGGTATATCGACGGAGATGATCTCGCAGGCCGAGTCGTTGATATGTCGTACCAGCAGCTCGGAGACGCCATCCAGCCGCCTGTTCAGCCCCGATCCGAAGAGGGCGTCGACCACAATATTGTCCGGAGGGATGGTATTGAAGTGTTCGGGGCCCTGGATATATACAACCTCGACCGGTGTAGCGTGGAGCCTTGCCAGGTTAGTCTGGAAATCGTCGGTGCCGAGATGGCCGAATTCGAGGATATGAACGGTAACTTCGCAGTCCAGCCCGGCAAGCATCCGCGCCAGCGCCAGGCCGTCGCCGCCATTGTTGCCTTTACCGCAAAAGATGGAGAAATTTCGTCCGGAATAACCCTGAGCTTCGAGCCAACGGAGACAGCTGGCCGCTGCCCGCTCCATCAGGTCGATGGAATCGATGGGCTCATGCGACATCGTATAAGCGTCCCAGGCCCTGATCTGGTCGGCTGATAAAATTTCCATACGGAAATTTAGGCATTTTCTTCACTGCCGTCTTCTTCTTTGCCACGGTTTGTGCAGATGCCGTCTTCTTATGTGCGGTGTGGTGGATGGTGGAACGATGGCGTACCGCGGCTCTTCTTGCGGGTCTGGGTTTTGCGGCCGGCAGCTCTTCGCCGGAACCAACTGCGGCATTGGCCGTCGAGTCGTTCTCGCCTTCGTCAAAACTTTCGTTGCCCTGGCGGTAGTCGCCGAAAAGGTCACAGAGCCGTTTGGCCGAATACACGTTGCGATAGTCGTTATTGCTGAGGGCTATGATCGTGGCGTCCTCGTCGAGCATCCGCACAAAGACTGTTCTGTTGCCATGCCACCAACCATTGTGATAGATCAGTTTCTTTCCATTGGGGATCATCAGCATCCTCCAGCCCAGGCCGTAGTTGCGCTGACCGGGCTTTTCAAAACTATAACCGGCATAGGCGCTGTCCAGCACTCCTTTCGAGAAGAGCTGGCCGGAACGCAGGGCCTGGTCCCATTTGTACATATCCCTGACGGTGCTGTAGACGTTCTTGTCGCCGTATACGCCGTCCAGGTATTCCATGCGGAAGGGGCGGCCGTTCTGGTAGAACGAAGGCATCGACTTGCCGGAGTCGCTGGAATTGTAGACGTAGGTGTCCTCCATGTTCAGGGGCTGGAAGAAGGTGCGGGACAGATAGTCAGGATAGGGGAGCCCCGACACTTTTTCTATGATCAGCGCGAGTAAGGCGTAGTTCGTATTGGAATATTCGAAATGGCGGTTCGCCTGGCCGGAGAATACGTCGCGGTCCTGGTGGTGGTCGGCGATGTACTGGAGGACGTCGGCATTGGTCAGCATCACGTGCTTGTCGATGCCGGGCTTGTACATGAAATGAACGTAGTTATGAAGACCGCTCCGGTGGTCGAGCAACGTCTGGATCGTGACTGTGGGGTAAGGGAAGGAGGGAAGGTATTTGCTGACGGGGTCGTGGATGTCGAGCTTGCCTTCCTGCCATAGTTTGAGTGTGCCCATGGCGGTAAAGGTCTTGGAGACGGACGCCAGGTGGAAAGCGGTATGCGCGGTGATCGAATCCTGTTTGTGTACAGGATTGCGGAAACCCTTGTAGCGCTCGAACAGCACAACCCCATTCTTAGCGACCAGAATGCTGCCGTTGAAGTGCCCGGCGAGCATAGGATCGAAAAAACGGTTGGTCATGCTGGTATAGTGTTCCTGCTCGGGTCCCGTCAGCGGGGGAGCCGCGGGCGCGGTTTTCACTGTATCGATGAGCACGGTCTTAGGCGGCTGAGCCTGTCCACAGGAAACGACCAACAGAGTTACTGACAACGCTAAAGAACCAATCCCTTTCAACGCAAGAATTTTTTTTGGGTTAAAAAACGGCAAAAATAAAATAATCCGGTGTTAATTTGCACTTCCGAATTGGAAAACTAACGCAAAAAGCAGGGCAAAATTATGGTGGATAAGAAAACTACAAGCTACCCTAAAGAAAAGATTAACATACTCTTCTTAGAAAATATCAGTGACGCCGCTGTCGAGCATTTCAAAGAGTCGGGCTACGCCTCCGTTCGCAAGCTGAGCGGCGCCCTGTCCGAAGAACAGCTGGTCAACGAGGTCAAGGATGTTCACCTGTTGGGTATCCGCTCCAAGACACAAATCACGCCGAAAGTGCTCGATGCCGCAAAAAAATTGCAGGCAATCGGTTGTTTCTGCATAGGAGTCAATCAAGTAGATCTCAAATCCGCCACCAATCACGGGGTAGTGGTGTTCAACGCGCCCTATTCCAATACCCGCAGCGTCGCCGAGCTGGTCATCGGTCTCGCCATCATGCTGATCCGCCGGATCCCGGACAAGAGCAAGGCCGCCCACGACGGCATCTGGCTCAAGGAGGCGAAAGGCAGCTATGAGATGAGAGGTAAAACACTGGGAATCATAGGATACGGCAATATCGGAAGCCAGGTCAGCGTGCTGGCCGAAGCCCTCGGGATGAAGGTCATTTTCTACGATACCGTGACCAAATTGCCCCTCGGCAATGCGGTGGCCAAAAAAACGATCAAAGAAGTGGTCAGCCAGGCCGATATCGTCACCCTGCACGTTCCGGATACGCTTCAGACCAAGAACCTCATCAATAAGACAGTCCTCAAACAGTTCAAAAAAGGCTCCATTCTACTCAACTACGCCCGGGGCGAAGTCGTCGACACTGGAAACGCTTGCGAAATGTCTTCAGGAAGGGCAGCTGTCGGGCGCGGCCATCGACGTGTACCCCTGGGAGCCGGAGAAGAACGGCGATCGCTTCATCACCCCCTGCAGGGACTCCCGAACGTCATCCTTACCCCCCATATCGGCGGGTCTACGGAGGAGGCGCAGGAGAACATCGGCGAAGACGTCAGCAACAAGCTGTTCCAGTACCTCGAGACGGGGATGACCATCGGGAGCCATACCATTCCCTCCCTTAGTCTCCCGCATCAGGAGGGGACGCACCGGATCCTCCATATTCACAAGAATGTGCCGGGGGTTCTGTCGGAGATCAACAGCACGCTGTCTAAACACAATATCAATATCCTTGGTCAGTACCTCAAGACCAATGATGAGATAGGGTATGTGGTGCTGGACATCGACAAAAAGCTCTCCAACCAGGCGCTTCAGTTGCTCAAAGAGGTCAAGCAGACGATCAAGACAAGGTTACTGTATTAACAAGCAACGAAAATGGCCAACGTCTTTCTAACCGCCGAATGGAGAAAGCTGATCATGGCCAATTACCCGGTGGACCCGTCGGCGCTGCGGCCTTTGTTGCCGGTGCGGACTGAGCTCGACTACTGGGCAGGGGACGCCTATGTCAGCCTTGTCGGTTTTCAGTTTCGCGAGGTAAAGGTCCGGGGGATGAAGATCCCTTTCCACGCCAATTTCCCGGAGGTGAATCTGAGGTTCTATATCCGGTATAAAGACGGTGCTGAATGGAAACGGGGAGTCGTTTTTATCCGGGAGATCGTCCCGCTGCCGGCCGTGAGCCTTGTCGCCAATACGCTATTCCGGGAACGCTATATTTCGCTGCCGATGCGGTATGAGGATGTTTTGGACGGAGAAACGCTTAGGACCCGGTATGAGTGGAAGTATAAAGGGCGCTGGAATCATCTGGCGGTGGTGGCGTCTGGCCGGTCTTTAGCCCTTCGATCGGGTAGTCAGGAAGAATTTATCACCGAGCATTTTTGGGGTTATGCGCATGCGGGCGCGGACAGGACGGGCGAATATCAGGTGGCGCATCCCGCGCTGGGAGGTCTATCCCGTTCGGGAGTCGCGTATCGACTGTGATTTTGGAAAGCTGTATGGTTCGGCGTTCGCGGGGTTAGAGGGACGGGAGCCGCAGTCGGTGTTTTTGGCGGAGGGGTCGGAGATCGAGGTTTACGGTAAAAAATATGTTTAGTGGTGGTCCATCTTCTTCAACGCCTGTTTTGCCCGGCTTCGGAATGCCGGCGTGGCGCGATCCCACTGGTCTTCGATGATTAATTTTAGCTCACCTGCAATTTCCGGATATTCCGCCGAGAGATTGGATAGAACGGTCAGTGAAAAAGCCTTGACGGCGATAGGGGTCTCGGGCAGCTGGACGAGGTCGAAACATTTATTCATTACGCGTCCGTGGAATTTTTTGGGGATGGTCACGTCCTGCAGCAGGCGGATGGTATTTCGCACGACTGCGGGGTGGATATTTTTCCGGTCGAGGTTGTCGAGGATCTGTTTGTAATACGGCGTGATCAGTTGGGGATGGTTCCGGACGCAGTAGCTGAGCGGCCAGTGCCGCGCGCTGGGCGATGCGGTTGTCGCCGTTGAAGAACAGATCGATCAAGCCGGCGAAACGGTCTTTGTCCTTTCCGATCCAGGCAACGATCCTGTCTTTGTGTTCCTTGAAAAGCTCATCTTTTAGTAGCTGTAGCAGGTGCATGTTTTGCGGTCGTAAGCCAAAGTTATCTATCTTACAGGACAATTCTGTCGTTATGAGCTACAAGCCTAGTCACACCCGTTATGATAACATGGAATATCGTCGCTGCGGCCGCAGCGGTCTGTTGTTGCCGGCGGTCTCGCTGGGACTCTGGCACAATTTCGGCGGCGTCGATACCATCGAGAATTGCCGGAAGATCTTGCAGCTGGCTTTCGATTCGGGCATCACTCATTTCGACCTGGCCAACAACTACGGGCCGCCGCCTGGTTCGGCGGAGGAGAATTTCGGCCGCATCCTGAAAGAGGATTTTCATGGCTACCGCGACCAGCTGGTCATCTCCACAAAAGCCGGTTATTATATGTGGCCCGGGCCCTACGGGGAGTGGGGTTCCAAAAATATCTGGTGTCGAGTCTGGACCAGAGCCTTGGACGGATGGGGCTGGACTATGTCGATATTTTCTACCACCACCGGCCTGACCCCAATACGCCGCTGGAAGAGACGATGGGGGCGCTTGATCTGATCGTCCGCCAGGGCAAGGCGCTGTACGTCGGGATCTCGAATTATCCTGCAGATGAAGCCGCTAAAGCGTTGAAAATCCTCAAACAACTCGGCACTCCCTGCCTGATCCATCAGCCGAAATATTCGATGTTCGAGCGCTGGGTGGAGAACGGGCTGCTCGACCTGTTGGAAAAGGAAGGGGTGGGCTGTATACCGTTCAGTCCACTTGCGCAGGGTCTTTTGACCAACAAATACCTAAAGGGCATTCCATCGGATTCACGGGCGGCAAAGCCGACGGGTTTTTTGCAGGAATCGGCTGTCACGGAGGAAAAGCTGGCTAAGATCAGGTCGCTCAATGACCTGGCGACGCGACGCGAGCAGACGCTGGCGCAGATGGCGCTGGCCTGGATACTGCGGGACAAACGGATCACGTCGGTGCTTATTGGCGTGAGCAGGCCCGAGCAGGTGACGGACTCGCTGCAGTGCTTCCGTAATACCTGGTTCTCAGCGGAAGAGCTTACCTACATAGAAGACGTTCTCCGGTAGAGGGAGAGGGTTCCCAGGGGCTTCCCACGGCGGGAAGAGGGCCAGCAAGACCGCAATTGCAAAATATTGGTTTTCATGGGCTATGGTTTTGGCATGGGGGTTGAATTTTAATAGTCAAAGTATCGACCCCATGAAACATCTAGTTCTTAACCTTTTAACCCTGCTGCTGGTCGGAGCCGCTTATGCGAATCCCGACCCGGCGCCGGCGACCGCTGCTAAGACGGCCAGCACGGTCAGCGCCAATGCAGGCACCGTCAGATTTCAGTTCACCAATGCCCGTGCTAAGGATTCGGTGCTGATCATTTTCGACAAGTACAACCGCACGGGAGCCGGTGTCGTCTACCGGTATTTGCCACGGACAGCACCCATGGAATTACGATCCCTGCCGTTCCCGCAGGCAAGTATTATGTGACGATCCTGTACAAAGGCGTAAACCGCGACCGCATCGAGAAGTTGGTCACGATCAAGGCCAAAAAGCATGAAAAGGTGCGTGTAGAGCTGCAAGCCGCTGAACTGTATTCGAAAGATGAAGTAGTCATCCCCGCTTTTAATCCGAGTTTCTCCGACCTCGCTATCCTGAGGTCCAAATAGTTCTTCCAGTATCCCTCTCTTCCTTAGCCCATCCCAAACGGGCATATCCCTGAAGAACGATCTTTCCGCAATATCCCGAAGACGACCGAAGGCAAGTTTCACTTATTTGGCTTAATTTGCTTACAAGTGAAGTCCGCTGCTGCCATACTGTTAGTTTGCGTACTGCTATTCAACTGGTTTGGATACAGGCTGCTGACGTTGTATATGGAAGCTCAGGCCAGCACCGAACTGACGGAACAGATCAGTGAGAACAGGTATGACGAAACCCAGCTGGTCTCGCTGAAGGTGCCGATCACGACCCTGGCTTACTATCAAAACTCTAAAGAATTCGAATGGGTGGACGGGTCTATCGACATCCACGGTATCCGGTATAAATATGTGAAGCGCAGAATATACAATGACAGTCTCGAGGTCATGTGTATTCCGGATGCTGCGACGATACAACTAAGCGAGGTCAATACTGCTTTTTTCCGTTGGACCAATGGTCTCTGTCATGCAGGCCAGGACCGGCGACAGGGTGCGCATCCGCATCTTTTGCATCCTTTATCTCCCGACTATTATGCCGTCAGGCAAGCCTTTCTTTTGCAAGGCCCGTCCAGGATCACCAGCGTCTGGAAGGCTATAGGCGTCACGCCAACTTCGTCGATCTACAAGCCGGTTCCGGAAAACCCTCCGGAGTTGTAAGGCGTTCTCCAATTCTGACATATGATTGCGCAGTCTCTTCAACAGGAGGGGACTGTCCTGCATTTTAGTGTACTCACACATCATTCTACCTTATTATGAGAAATAAGTTCCTGGCAATTATTGCTACAGGAGCCGCCTTTATCCTTCTTTCATCGGTGACCTATATACGCGTAAGGCGATATTATTCCCTAAAGGAAGCGAACCGGATCTACCGGGAGGGGCTCAAAGATATATATGATAAGAACAATCCATTTTGTCCGGCCGCGGCGCTCGCTTTTTATGATTCGTTGGAGTTGCAGCCTGTCGCCGGCGAGAGAAGGGCGCTGGTCATTCAGTTGTACAAGGCGTTGTCGCTGCTGAAGCTGGGGCAGGAAAAGAAGGCGGTGAATATCCTTCAGGCGCTGTCGGGACCGGACTACCGCCTCCTCCGACGATCCGCTGGCGATGGATATCCGGAGGCAGCTGGCCCTGGCGTATCTGCGGCTGGGGGAGCGGAGCAACTGCATTTCCGGTCACTCTTCGGGTTCCTGTATCTTTCCGATCCGCGACAATGGCGTGTACACGGACCCGACGGCGTCCATGAACAGTATCCGGGTCTACAAGCAGCTGCTGCAGCTGGATTCGGGGGATCTCGAGTCCCGGTGGTTGCTGAACATCGCGTATATGACCATCGGTCAGTATCCGGCGATGGTTCCTCCGGCGTGGCTGATACCGGGGCTGGGCGCAGATACTTCATCTGCGCAGATCCGCGCTTTTACCGATGTTGCCCGGGAGTTGAAGATCAACAATTATCGCAGTCAGGCCGGTGGCGCGATCGTGGATGATTTTAACAATGACGGTTATCTCGATATCGTCACTTCTTCGTGGGACCTGAGCGAGAGTATGCATTTCTTCCGGAATAACGCGGATGGCAGTTTCACGGATGTATCTAAAGAGTCGGGGTTGTCCGAGATCAAAGGCGGGCTGATGATCACGCAGGCCGACTACAACAACGATGGGTTTACGGATATTTTTGTTTCACGGGGCGCCTGGAGGGGGAGATGGGGCATCAGCCAAAAACCCTGTTGCGGAACAACGGCGACGGTAGTTACACAGACGTGACTGTGGAGAGCGGCATTCTTTCTCTCAACCCCAGCCAGGCTGCGGTCTGGGCGGATTTCAACAATGACGGGTGGCTGGACCTTTTTATCGGCAATGAATCGCTGCCTATGCAGTCGGTGCATCCTTCGGAGCTATGGGTCAATAACCATGACGGGACGTTTACGAATGTCGCGGGGCAGGCGGGCTGCGAGATGATCGGTTTTATGAAGGGCGTGACGGCGGGAGACTACGACCGGGACGGGTGGCCGGATATTTTTATCTCGTGCCGGGACGGGGAAAAGTTCCTGCTCCGGAACAAGGGGGAGCATACTGTGATACCTCATTTCGAGGATGTGACCCATAAGGCCGGTCTTGACAAGACACCGACCTATACTTTTCCCACCTGGTTCTGGGACTATAACAATGACGGGTGGCCGGATATTTTCGTTTGTGGATACCAGTATCAGACTTCCATGGCGGTTGCCATCGCCGCGGATGCTCTGGGGCGGCCGTTGCCACCGGGCACGAGCACGATGTATCTGTACCGGAACAACGGCGATGGCACGTTCACCGAAGTCACGGCTGAGTCGGGACTCGCCAAACCGGTATTTTCGATGGGTTCGAATTTCGGCGATATCGACAACGATGGCTGGCCGGACATGTATCTGGGCACGGGGAATCCGGATTTTTCGTCGCTGATGCCCAACAAGCTGTATAGAAACCGAAATGGTCAGCTCTTCGACGACGTGACTACCCAGGCGCGTGTGGGGAATCTGCAGAAGGGGCATGAGGTGGCGTTTGCGGATGTGAACAATGACGGCAACCAGGATATTTTCGTCGAGACGGGCGGGGCACAGCCGGGGGATGCGTATTTCAGTTCGCTATATATCAATCCGGGTCAGGATGAGGGCAATAGCTGGATCGGGGTGCAGCTGGAGGGGGTGCAGTCGAACCGGTCGGCGATCGGCGCGGGTATCGCGGCCAGTTTTCATGAGAATGGGGTGAAGAGGACGGTGTATATGGATGTGAGCTGTGGGGGAAGTTTTGGAGGCAATCCGTTGCGTAAGCAGCTGGGGCTGGGGAAGGCAGGGGTTATCGACGAGTTGCGGATCGAGCCTGGCCGACGTCGGGAATTGTGCAGGTGTTCAGGAATGTGCGTCCGCGGCAGTTTGTGAAGATAAAGGAAGGCGAAGACAGGTTGATCCGGATAAACCCGGCCAGGCTTCAGCTGCGGATGCCGGCGGACTCCATGCTGATCGGGTGTGCGCCGGTGAAGTAGGCGTGGGGCCGGGGTTGGCAGCGCCGGTGTGTTTTGTCAGACAGTTAGTGACCCAATGAATTGATCCGTCAGACCCGCAGCGATCCGCGGAAGCCGCGGGCGGCGTAGTAGGAGGACGCGCCGTTGTGGTAGGTGAAGACGTGGTCGTAGCGGCGATCGCAGAAGATGGCGCCGCCGAGGGCCCGGATGGGTTCCGGTGTTTTTATCCAGCTGGAGGTCTTGGTGTCGAATTTTCCGAGTTGCTGGAGGGTGCGGTATTCGTCCTCCGTGAGGATGTTGATGCCAATGGCGGCGGCCATATCGAGGGCGCTGTCGACCGGTGGGGCGTCTTTGCGGGAATCGAGGGCGTCGCGGTCGTAGCAGAGACTGCGGCGTTCTTTTGGGCTTTCGGGTGAGCAGTCGAAGAAAATAAATTCGCCGGTTGACGCGTCGTGGCCGACCACGTCGGGTTCGCCGCCGGTGAGTTCCATTTCGTTGAGCGTCCAGAGTCCCTTTGGGCTGGCGGATAGCCCTTGCCTGAACCTTTGACCAGTCGAGGCCTTTGTGGCGGGCTGTGTTCTTTTCGAACCGTGCTTTGAGGGTTTTGAGCAGGGTGTCGCGTTGTTCGGCTGTCAGTTGTTTCTTTGTGTTACTCATGGTTATTCCGGGGATTTGTTCCTGGCGATAAAGCTACAGGCTCCGGTTTATATTTTGTTTGCCGGGACGAAAAAGCCAGGGCGCCTGGCGGGCGGATCTATGCGGGGTTATGGTCGAAATAGATGGCTTTAGCCGTGGGCTGGTTTTGACGCGGGGTTTGGCTCCTGGGCCGGTTTTTCTGCGAGGAATGTTTGTCTTATAATTAACATTATGTTAAATAGAATAATCGAAGGAGAACCTTATTTATCCCCTAAACCGGACCGTATCATTTTTTCCGGGTAAATGCTCTCCTTTCCGTTTCGCCGGATGAAAAGTTCCATTGCAATAAGACTTGCTGCGAGTAAGCAGCCTTGTACGGATAAACCAATAAGTTCTGTCCTGGCAAGATGGCTTTCCGGAAAGCTGATCTTCCATAGCAATCCCTTACCCCCGTTAAGACCAATGATATTTTGCAGGACATTAACTGAAATATGGATACCGGCTGGCAGGGCAATGCCCCGTGACCACACTGCCGCCAGGCCGAAAACAAAAGACCAGACAAAAGGGCCTGCGAGGGCAACGTAAATGCTCCATCCCATTGAAATATGGTAAAGTGCAAATGCAAGCGCGATGATCAGTAATGTTACCCGTATTCCGAAAACCTGATTAAGCCGGACCAGGGGATAAGACCGGAAAGCTACTTCTTCCATTAAGCCCAGGGGTATAAAAGTCAGGTAGGCGATCAGGGTGTAACCATCTGCGTTCCAGGGGATGCGTTGCAGCCTCCCACCACTATATCCTGCTAGAATGAGCACCATGACAAAGAAGATACAGCTGCCCAGCAGAAAACCTTTAAAAAAACGAAATAGCGTACCTTTTTCCCAAAGCAATCCGATCGAAGTAAAGGAACTTTTCTCCCACCTAAGAAAAATCCAGGTGACAAGGAAAGCAGCAAGGGTTCCGGATATCCAGTTGCTAAAGCCCGGAAGGTGACTCTTTCCCGGGAAAAAGCTGCCAATGAACCCTCCGGTCATGTATATTCCGACAAAAGTCATCCAGTATAAAAGAATCCGGATTGTTATCTTCCCCCTCCCGGTAATGGTCGCATGTTTCATTATGTGCATTTTGGATTAGGTCAAAAAATATTACCTTGAAAGGAAAATGCTTTACGCCATAAGGAGTTGACGTAAGAATGGCGGGAAATTATATATTTAATTACTTATGGATCAGATAAAAGAAAATTCGATTGCTATTTGGTCTTGTTTTGATCTTAGGCACTTTCTGCATTCATTGCACAATCCCCCAGATTTCCGGAGACCGAATTTGAAGCGTTTTTGTCTCTGGTCGGTGATAACTGCTGGTATATACGGTGATTTTATTCAGGATCTGGAAATAGTCCGGGCCCCAAAAAAACGAGATAAACTATTTAAATTCAATTCCCCAAACCATGAAACAAACCTTCAGACAAAGGCTTTGGAAAATAAGCCGGTGGTTCATTGCCCTATTTTTCCTGATGCTGGCTTTTCGATTGCTGTATGGATATGTCGTTGCGGATGCGACACATGAAGCCGGCTTGTCGAATCGATTCTTTATCACGCTGGATAATGTCAAAAAAATTACGCCTCCGACAATAGAATCTGGCTTTATTGAATGATCTGAAGTCCAGAGGCGGAGCCATCGGCGATTATATCCAATTACACGATAAGATACTGCAGGTAGAGTTACAGCTGCAGGAGTTGGGTGTGGAGCTGGGAAATTTCGATGCCGAAAATGAGTTCTGTACGGTTAAATTCTCGTTGTTCGAGGCTGCCACGGCACAAAGGATCGGTTTTGGACAAAGAATAAAGGTCGCACTGGAATGGACGTTAAAGTATTACGGTATGCTGATCTTCTCGCTGCTGGGGCTGGTGACGTTCATTTTTATTCTACTCCTGATCGTCGACAAACTGAAGGTGGTTAACCTTGTGACCAATAAACTTAACGAATAGATCGAAGCTGGACGTGAGATCGACGATCTTGCCGAAGAAGATCGACATGATGAATGCGCCGGCCTGCAGGAATCCGGTGGTGGTGGTCAGTTTCATCTCCTGTTCGGAAAACTTCTTCCCTTCCTGCAGGTAGTTGGGCATCCAGGCGACGAAGAAATAGTTGGCCCACTGGATGCAGAAATAGGACGCGATCAGGAGCCATAACGAAGGATGGCGGCCGACGAGGCGCCAGTCGAAGCCGCAAGGGGAATGGGATACCTGAAGCTAGCGGAAATTATTCAAACACCACCTGTTTTGTTTTTATACACCAGCACCCGGTCGTCGAACACCAGGCGGAGGGCCCGGGCCGAGGACGGACGTCTCGATCTCTTTGCCGGCTTTCATCATGGCGGCGGCGGTGTAGGAATGGTTTACGGGGATGGTTTGCTGGGCGATGATGGGGCCTTCGTCGAGCTGATCGGTGACGAAATGGGCGGTGGCACCGATGAGTTTGACTCCCCTATCGAATGCCTGGCGATAGGGGTTGGCGCCGACGAATGCGGGAAGGAAGGAATGGTGGATATTGATGATACGGGCGGGAAAGGTCTTTACAAAGTCCGGGGACAGGATACGCATGAATTTTGCCAGGACGATATAGTCCGGCTGAAGGCGCAGGAGAATGTCCATGATCTGCTGTTCGAAAATCGCCTTTTCCAGCTGTTCGTGGGAGATATGGGTAAAGGGGATCTCAAAACGGCGGCAGATATCCTCCATGGCGGGATAGTTGCCGATGACGTGCTGAACCGATGCACCGAGGGTTTTGAAATGGTTGCGTATAAGTATATCCGATAGACAATGGTATTCTTTTGTTACCAGCACGACGATCTTTTTCTCGGGCTGGGGATTGATGGAGATGATGGCTTCGCCGGGAAGCAGGGGTGTCAGTTGTAGCAGGAGGTGGTCCTTTGGCGTTTCGCCGTCCACTTCTATCCGTATAAAAAAGCGGTTGTCGGAGGGGTCGACGTGCTCGCGAAGGGAAACTATATTGAGTCCCTGCCGTGCGAGCACGCCGGTAATGGCGGCCACGAGTCCAATCTGGTCCCTGCATTGAATGACGACGATCATTGAGACAAGTTCGGAATTATGGCGTAGCCGGCAAAATTTTGGTCTTTACTGCATTAGCAATGACATGTAGCAGGTTGTTGTGATACGGCGTGAATGGTGGCGGCGGCTGCCGGCTACCGTATCGATGGGGCGCCATTGAAGGCCAGCGCGGCTGCGCCGAGGAAGCCGGCTTTGTTGCCGAGCAGGGCGGCTTTTATGACAGTATTGAGGGAGGTTTCTTTCATGGCTCTCTGCATGGTCCGTTCGCGGATGGCGTCGATATAAAAGTCGCCTGATTCGGAGATGCCTCCGCCGATGACGATCAGCTGGGGGCTGAAGATATTGATGAGACCGGCCAGGCCGACGGCCAGATAGTCGAAATGACGGTTCATAGCCTGTACGGCGGGTTGCTCGCCGTCGAGGTATTTTGAGACGATGGAATTGCCGGTGGTATCTCCTGAGGTATTATCGGTGATATCGCCGGACCGGCTTGTGAGATTTTTATAGTCTGCGATGAGCGCTTTGACGGAGGCGTGCGCTTCCGAGACAGCCTCTTCCGCCGCAGCCGCAGGGGTTGCCCTGGGACTCGACGATGATATGACCGAGTTCCGACCCCCTATTACGGTATCCCGAGTATTGTTCGCCATTCACGACCATTGCGCCGCCGATGCCTGTACCGATGGTGAGGAACAGGGCGTCGGTGGCACCGCGGGCGGCTCCGTAGCGCCATTCGGCGAGGCCCATCAGGTTGGCGTCATTGCCGACTGCAATTCTCGCGCCGGTTGCCGCGCCAAGTCGGGCGGCGAGGGGCATTCCATCGAGATCGGGGAGGTTGGTGAAGCATCCGGTGACGATGCCGTCCTCGATGATTGCGGGTACTCCGATGCCAATTGTTTCGGGGACGCTATTGGACGCCCTGCTGACCTCGGTGATGATGTCGAGGATATTTTCATATACGGTAGTTTGGGGCTGATGGGTCGGTCTGATCGACTCATAGCCGATATTGCCCGACGAATCCGCCAGCCCATATTTTATATTGGTGCCGCCGATGTCTATTCCGATAGCGTGTAGCATAGCTAAAGTTAGTTAATGTGTGGCTATTCGGGCGCCGCCTGCCGGTCGATGAGGCAGATGGTGTTGGGGTGGAGCAATAAAAAGGACGCGGGAAACCCGGGTGTGACGCCATTCTGAGACAAAAAGTGCGGTGGTTATTTGCCTTTTGGACGAGTCGCTGATGAGGAGAAGGATCATTTTTGACTGAAGTATATCGCCGACGCCCATGGTCAGACCGTAGGTCGGGGATTTTCCGGCGGCGGTTACCATGGTATGGTTGAGTGTTGTGGGGCCAGTTGGGCGACGTGAAAGCGGGGCTGGAGCCAGTCGGCTGGTTCGTTGAGGGCGATATGGCCGTTGATTCCGATGCCGAGTATGCAGCAGTCGGCCGGACCTGTTGCGGCAAGGCGGGCCCGCATGCGGCGGCATTCCTCTTCCGGGTCGGCCGGATCGCTATCGAAAGAGATATAGCGGGTGGGGTCGATATTCAAGTGGCTCCGAGGACGTGGCTCCGGAGGTAAGATTCGCAGGTTCCCGGGTTGTCGGGGGGATGCCACCCCATTCGTCGAGCTTGAGTACGCGCATGGCTGCAAAGCGTTCAGGCCGGCGGCCGCACTCTTCGGCCAGCAGCTGGTAGGTTCTCGTGGGGCTGTTGCCGGTGGCTGCGCAGAGCAGCATGTCCTTTTTTGCGTCAAGCTGACGAAAAAGGACCTCCGCCGCATGACGGCTGAGGTCCTCGTATGTATCCAGGATATTTATTTCCATGGACTTAAAGATAGGATATTTTGTATCGGGATCGCCGCCGCCCGGCAAGAACTACCAGACGTCCCTTATTTTAAGGGCTCCATTCCGCCTGTTTACGATCAGATGGATCACCGGTTTATATTTCCCCTGATTGGCAACATAGGAAAAAGTGTATACGTCCGCCTTTTTTGGCTCTTTTCCCGAAAGTAAAGGTCTTCAAACTGGCCGTATCGACGTCCTGGGCTTTCAGAAAGGGATCATAGTCCAATTCTCCGGACTCCGACTTTTTGTTGATCTTGCTAAGCAGCTGGCTATCGCAATATTTCTTCATTATGGCATCCAGTTTTTTTGCTGAATGAGGAAGATCATTAAACGCGAGAATATAGCTCGTATAGAAGGTTTTCAACTGCGCGAACACTTCTTTTTTGTCAGCAGTGCTGTCCTGCCCCTTAACCTGACCACACAGCAGAATCCCAAATAATGCGCAAAGGATGACGGGTAACTTTGCATTGAAGGCCATAATTGTTCGATTTTGATTCTCCATAATAACAACAATTTATCAGATTCCAAAGATATTCTTCTATTGCTTTTTCGGATACCGGTAAATTACGTAGGGATCCGGGGATCTTTACGATAGGCTTCACCGGGTGTAAAGTAGTTCTGCTTGAAGTCCGAGACCCACTGGGTTCCATTGTACATGGCAATATGTCCGTTCTCGTGCCCTTCAAATCCTTCGAACACGACCACGTCGCCGTTAGTGGGCGTATAGTCCGACGCTGTTACGTCTTTTGTCAGCACCTGGAATCCCCAGCGTTTAAGATATGGTCCATAATCCGCGGCAGGCACCGGGTGGTCTTTTGTGTTGATCCCACCGGCTTCAATCGCAAGTCGTACATAGTGCGCGCATGCGTGCTGAGATTTTGTGCCTGCATTTTTATTCAACACCGTTAAGGCGTCCGGTATATTAAACCCTGTATGTTGCGTAACGTCGTGGTTCTGGGGTGCCGCAGCGGGTTTTACACTGGGAGGTGTAGCCGCGTTGGTAGCCGGCGCCGCCGCAGGCGCCGGAGCAGCAGGCGTCCTTCCCGGTGCACTGGCAGGTGTTGAGGCAAGTGGAAGGCGTCGAGCCGCCGGCCGGGGAAGAAGGCGTACAGGTCCGGCAATCCTTTTTCTTAACGGTAATGGTAACGACGTTGCCGTTAACGGTAACTACCGGGTCCGGCCCTCCTATGGGGTTCATGCCCGTAGGATCCATATATCGCACCGGATTATCAAACCCGAAATTATACGGACTCCAGCCCGGCATTTTCTCTGTCATGGGATCCACGCTCGCCCAGATACTCGTCCTCGGATCGTAGTATCTCGCTCCAAAATAGTACAGGCCTGTTTCCCCATCCAATTCCTTCCCATTGAACAGATACGGTATCGCATCCGTGTTGCTATGCTCGTCCACAAAAGTCTCTCCGAAGGCAAAGTACTCCAGGTGCTGATAGACCTCCCCCGAACCATCCGTTACGTAACTGGTGCTTCCCAGATGATCGGGGTGATAGAAGTAAAGGAAATCCGCGCCGCCGGTCTGGCCGCCGGCAGCGTTTCCATCTTTGTAGTGCCCGTATGCATAGTGGTTGCCGTTATTGTTGGGATTGGCGTTGGCCCATGGCGTGCCGCTGCCCGAGGCGCCGCTGTTGCCCTGCCCCGTCGCTGCTCTTGCATTCGTTCCCGTGGCTGCTGCCGCGGCGCTGTCGGTGGTCAGTATGGCCTGCTGGTCACGGTCGATCCCCTTCTCTAAAAGTTGTTCTTTATTCTTCCAGGAGATGCTGCTTCCGGCGTCCGCGGCGACGACCTGCTTGTCCCAGCCATGCTCCAGACGCGTCGTGATCCGTTGGGTTTCGATAAAATAGTGGTTGGAGTATTCGCCGCTCTTCACCACCACGTAAGGGTTGACATAGACGGTAAAATTACCCATCCCTCCGGAATTGCTGGTGTTGTTTCCGTTGAGATATACCGCCTGACCGGAACCATTGCCCTTCAGCACCCTCTCGCCGTCGGCATCATAAACATAGCTGTTGAGCTGGCCGTTCTCGGATACGCTCCGCAGTCTGTTCTCTTCGTCCCATACCATTTTCTGCCGCTGTCCTGTCTTGTCATCCGTCCAGCCGGTCTCGTTGCCGTCAGCATCATAGGTGTAGGTCTGGCTGCCGATATGCGTCGCGGTATGCGGCTGCTTTGTATCGTAGGTATAGGAAAAGTCATAGGTTGTCTTATTCTGTGAGATCCATTTGCCGTTGCCATTGGGGCTCTTATCGTTGGTCTGCGTCTTTCGGGTAATGCCGCCCACGCTGTTGTATGCTATCGTCATGCTGTACCTATCCTGTTCATGGGGTCCCTTGAAGGAACCGGTGGCATTGGTCAGGCGGTACAGGTCGTCATAGGTATAGTTGTACTGGGATGACCCGCCCATCAGGCTGCTCGAAGGCACAGGCGCATTGTTGGTAAGGCTAAGGATATTGTCCACCTTGTCATACGCATAATCGTTGTCCATGATGCGCCGGCCGTTGCCCGTCGTTACGACAAGGTTTTGGAGGCGGCGGCGATCGGGTTCATATGAATAACTGGTCTGCGTACCATTTGCATAAGCCAGGAACACCCTCGATTCGAACTTGTCGTAGCCAAGCTGCTGCGCATAGCTGGTCACCTGGCCTGCCCGGTTGCCACTCATCGATAGCAGCGTCCCGCCGAGATTATAGCTATAGTTCACCACTTCGCTGTCCGGATAGATCATGGAGGTCAGTCTGAACCAGGTATCATAGTTCCACTGGGTCACATAGGTCCGCTGGCCAAATCCAGGGACTACCACGGTGCGTACAGTTTTCACCGTCTCACCCAGGGGCCATAGAAAAATTCCTGAGCCCCTGTCCCATCTTCCTGTACGACCACCTTGCCGGCGCGGTTGAAGGCCGATCCGGCCGCCCCATACGTATAATTCACATTATTCTCGGGATTGTTGGGATAGGTGATATTCGTAACCCTGTTGAAATCGTAACTATATGTGATAGCCGCGTTATCCTTACTCAGATTGGCTGTAACCACTTTGGTGATGTTGCTCGCCGGATCATAAGTATACTGAGTGGTTCCCCTGGTCCGGGTGCGTCCGGCTCACGCGTCGTCCCATCATATCATACTGCGAGCTGGTCGTCGCGCCGATATCATCGGTAGACGTCAACTGCTGATTGATGGCATCATAAGTGAAGCTGGTCCAGACGTCGCCCGAGGAGGTATGGCTTTTCTGCGCTGCGGTCAGACCACGGACATTGATAAACTGCTCTGTCAGTTTGCCATTGGCATCCTGTGTCTTCCTGCTGAACTGCGGCCGCTGTGTACGGTCGCTGCCAAAGCCAAAACTATGCTGCGTCACCGATCCGTCAGGCTGTGTAGTGGTCAGCATCCTGTCCAGCACGTCATAGGTGATGCGCGTCGGAGTTATGTTGTCAAACGACTGATCGAACACGCTATCACTTCCCTTGTCTTCGGTCACCGGGTAATAAGACGCTGCCTGGCGGCCAAGGCCGTCGAACAGGATCCTGCCGGTGACGATCATCTGTTCCTTGTCGTCCCTACCCTTCCCCTGGAAAATGGCGACGTCTTTCTTGGTTTGCAGCAGGCGCTGCAGACCGTCCATGAAGGTCACCGTCTCCATGTCATTGCCCGGATGGGCGGGATCATAGTGGGCGGTATGCGCCCACGGTACGGCCGATAGCGGGTGATAGTCGAACCGGATGGTATAGGGTACTCCGGCCGCGAGTTCATAAGGACCCGTTACCTGGACCACCCTGCCTGCGTCGTCCAATTGGTAATGGATGGTGTTGCCGTTAATATCTACCGAGCTAAGCGCGCGTCCGAACCGATAGTCAAATGTCTCCTGTGAGCTATACCCATAGCTATTGGATGTCCTGACGATGAACTGGTGCAGCTTGGTCGTCGAATACATAATTCAGCTGAAAGCGCTGGCCTTTCGCATTGGCCGGGCTGGTCATGCCGGTCATGTTGCCATAACCGTCATATGCGATGTCATGCACGGCGGTGCTTCCATCGCTCAAATACTGTCTGATCTCCTTCACGTCACCTGTCTGGCTGTCGATCGTACTTTCCCGTTTGCGATAGGTGGCGCCCGACCCGGTCACTACGATCGACTTCGGCGACCCGACAATATATTTATCAGCAATATTGTAATAAGTAACGGCTGCGCTGATATCATCGGCCACACCCGGGTCTCCAAAATCGGTATATTGGGTAATATTCCCTTTTGTATCATAACCATAGGTCAAATAGGTCGACTTACCCGCCTGAGACTGCCCCTCATAATATTTATAGTCAACCCGGCTCAGCGCCACGAATGCCGCACCCGCGTCATTGGACTTATAAGAATCCGGCAGTATTGTGCCGGTGGCGATATCGTGCAGTTCGTAGGTATTGATCGTCTCTGTGTATTTTTTCCCGTCGCCGCTTTGCACCAGGTTGGATTGCATAATCCCCTTCGTGTAGAAGTTGTCGTTGGCGTAGTTTTCGGTAACAGTAGTATAAACCGTGTTGCCATTCGCCGCATCGTGGCTAAAGGTGTGAACGGTCCCGAAACCATAAAACTCCCGTTCGTCCCTGTCATAGTGTCCGCCGGCATAGCCGAAGGTCGTCAGGAGGGTATCCGGGCCGTCGCCTTTGAAGCCGTCGAATGTCTTCACGGATGTCAGCGCCCATACGCTGTTGGGCATCTGCCAGGTGTTGCCCATGCGCTGGTAGTCGAGCCAGAAGGCGGCGCCCATCGGTCGGTTGACGGATCGCAGCAGGTTGGTGCGTCCGATCGTCGACAGGGCAACGGACAGGTTGTCATCCTTTGTCGAGCTGATATAGTCCGGATATCCGTCACCGTTGATGTCCTGTATCTTCACGAGTTCGCGGGCCATCCCGTCGCCGATGTCCGCGCTGGCGTTGACGATCAGCTTGATGGTAAATATGGGGAAACCGATGGTGAAGGCCAGGTTACCGGATTCGGAGGTGCTGCTGTTGGATTCAATGGTGCCGGCTCCTGTCCAGTTGATGGTCTGGGGGCTGAAGCCGTTGCCCGTATTGAGGCGTACCTGCAGGGGCTGGCCGACTGAGCTGGTCACCCAGTCCGGCAATCCGTCGCCATTCATGTCCTGCAGCACGATGCTGCTGCTGTTCTCCGACCGCGAGAGGCTGAAGCCTACTGCGAAGCTCTTGTGGCCGGTGACAAGGCCGAGGCCTGCGCCGCCGCTGAAGGAATGGCTGTTGCCGTACTGAACCTGGTCGAAGCCCCAGTCTTCCTCGGGTGCAAACGCGTAACCGAGGTTGAGGGCTACGTGGTGGTTGGACTGGTTGACCCGGTCGGGCAGTCCGTCGCCGTTCATGTCAAGGTAGACATATTCGGACGTGCTGGAACCGTTGACGATGCCTGCGTTGCCGCTGACGCTGATGCTGGCGCTGCCGGCGTTGGTCTGTGCGTTGCCGGCGTCGGACTGTTGTTCACCCGTGGGCGAGCTGTGAAACACAGAAGTAGGTATGCTGGCCGAACCTGTCAGGGTCACCCCCGTAGTATTGGCAGATGTCTGCTGTATCGATCCGCCGCCTGTGGTCCTGTTGGACAGGCCCCCGCGTGCGTCCGTATATTGAATGGTATTCTGACCGACGACGTCCGGATAGCGGTCGCCGTTGAGGTCCATGAATTCCGTGAGCGTCTTCGTTGTAGAATTGGAGATGCTTCCGCTGCCGCCGATGCCTCCGATGCCCGCACCTGCCGTAAAGGAGATGCTCGATACCTTGCTGACCTTGTCGATACCGGGAATACCCGTCCCGTTGCCGGTGTTGATGATCAGCGGGCTCAGGTCTTTCTGACCCATGCGGCTGCTGTTCATGTTACCCCCTTTGACAAATACTTCGGGATCATATCCGCCCCAGCGCTGCTGGCTGCCGCTGGCCAGCAGGACGATGAAGGCGTCTTTTTTGGGGTCGTAGGTCTGTCCGGCCGTCAGCTGGCTGCCGTCCTGCCCGGACAGCGCCGTAGGATCGACGCCCTGCTGTTTGCTCTGGATCTGGTCGCTGGGATGGAGCTGACCCTCGTCGATGGGTTGGGTGGCATGATCCCGGTTGCCATTCCAGGCGAACTGTCCCCAGCCGCGGTAGAAGCTGCCGAAGATGATATCCTCTTCTTTGCCATTTTTTGGCATGGCTGACCAGAGGCCCGCTGTTGTCTGGCCTATAAGGTCGCCGCTGATAGCGGCCGTCGCGCCGGTGATGGCAGCGGCCAGGGCGCCGTTGGCGACGTGGTATTCGATATAAATAAGGTCGTTGTTGCGGACATTCACGTTGAGTGCATAGGTGCCGGGCTGGATCGCGCCGTTCTGAACTGGCATGGAGACCTCGCCGAGCAGTATTCCCTGTTGCTTGACGGAGAAGACGATCGTACCCAGGCTTGCCTGGCCGATGGCCTGCAGGGGGTTGATCGTCACTTGTGGCGTGACCGTGATCGTGTGCTGTGCCGCGTCGCCGAGTACGATCTTATAGGGCAGACTGGGCTGCAGGCCGTTGGCCAGCAGCGTATACTGGCACACGGCGGCGGTCTGTACAGAAGTCTGTGACAGGTCGATGCCGGCGTCGGTAGTACTGGTAAAGGTCATGGTCGGCTGCCAGTTGACCGATGTCCAGTCGATATTGGTTGGCGAGGAGACGAGGAAACCATATTGAGCAGTATTGCTGACCGTGATATTGTCGAGAGAGACAGTGGTATTCACCGCCTGGTCGTGCGCGAAGGTCTGCTGCCAGATGGTGGAGGTCGTTCCGTCTGAGGCCGTTTGCCGGATCATCAGCGTGACGTCGTCGGTGGTCACGGGTTTGACAAATGGTCCACCGATATGGACCTGGCCGTTGAGCGGCGGGGTCACCGTCTGTGTGCTGCTGAGGATAAAATCCTTTGTAGCGTCGAAATGATATTGGGTCTTGCCGTTGGCGTCGGCTGCGCTGAGGTCCTGACCAGTGTAGTCGATGACGGGCGCCCAGTTGACCGAGTCATAGGAGCCGTTGTCGATAGAGCCGACGCGGAAGTAGATGCGGTCTCCTTTCTGTACAGTGAGACCGGTGAGGCCGGCTGGCTGGTGTACGGAGTAGTCGTCGGGGCCGATGTTCAGGGTCCAGAGCTCGGCGCCCTTTAATTGTACGGCAACGCGAACGCCGTCGGCAGGGGTTGAAGACCGTTCGGGGTCGTTGGAAGGCAGCAGCTGGACGGGAGCGGTAATGTTGATCGTCCCGCTGTAGGGCGCCTGCCACATCCGGACGACGTCCTGAAGGGGGTTGTTGTCGATGGCCTGCTGGCGGTCGGCCTCGAGCTGTGTCTGGTCGACCAGGTTGCCGGAGATGCTGACCCCGGCGAAGACCGGGCTGGGTGTACCGCCGCTGGAGGGCGTGAAGGTAATTTGCCCGGTCGTGGTGTCGATATGGTTAAAATAGACCTGTCCGTCCCTGACGATATCGGTCGAGCTGGTCGCCGTTGGCTTCGGTAAAATAGATCGTGGTGGTGGTGGTCGACCAGCCGGTGTTGCCGGCGGCCATGATCCCGAACGGGCCAGGCGCATCGGCTTCGAGTCCCACCGTGTAGCCGACGGTCTTGTCTTTCTGGAAGACGTTGATGCCGCTGATGGCGATCTTGTCGCCGAAGCCGGTCTTATCCGTTGCACCGGACTGGTTGGGGCGGTAGTAGAGTGTATTGCTGCCGGCGTCGAGGAAAAGCTTGTCGGGGAGTCCGTCGCCATTCATGTCTATCATCGCCAGCATACCCTTGCTCGTGGACTGCGAGTAGCCAAATGATCCGCTGACGGAATTTTCCTTGGACATCACGTTGGCGTCGAATCCAACGCCGACGCCTACGCCGGCGCTGATATCGGTGTGGGAAGTGCCGCTGATGGCCGATGCTTCGTCGGTAAAACCGGAGAGATGGGTCAGCATGCCGCCGTGGACGTTATCCGATCCGGTGGTCCAGGGGATGCGCTGTTGCCAGGGGACGAGGGTGCCGCCGGAAGCGATGTCGTTGTAGTAGTCGAAGGTATGCCGGTTGAAGAAGTTGCCTGCTGCGTCATACTGGCTGACGGCGGCCAGCAGGGTCTTGTAGAAGGCCCCTTCCTTATAGGTCAGTTCATAGTGGCGGATATCGACGCCGTCGAGCTGCACGTCGATGCGTCTCAGAAGATCGGCGGTGACCTGTTTGAAGCCGTTGATCGCGGTGATCGTCACGTCCTTTCTGGTCGTGTGTCCGTCGACGTCGCGGTCGCGGCCGAAGAGCACGGAATACCGGCCTTCCGTACCGTTGTAGCCCGTGTAGGTGATTTTGGAAAGGTAGAGCTGGACGCCCGGCACCTTGCCGCCGGCGATGCCGGGATCGCTGACGGTTGTATAGAAATAGTGTACAAAGTTGCCGTGCAGGTCGAGCACTTCGCGAAGCGCCCAGTGGGCGATATTGCCGGAGGCGTCGCTGAGCGTGCTGGCGGGGTCGGCGCCCGTGGAGGGGTCACCGCCATAAAAATATCTTGTTCCTTCCTTGTCGGTCACCTCCCACCAGTAGGTCTGCGGGCTGGTACCGTGCCGGATGATCCTGTTGAACTCACCTTCTACCCTTGGGTAGAACTGTCGTTCCGCGCTGCGGGCCACCAGGTCGCCGCGGTGCGCCACCGGGCTCAGCTGCGCGCCCGCCATCGTATAGGTCTCGGTCTCCTGCTGTGCGTCGAATCTTGGGGCGCCCCAGCGGGTATCTATGGTGATGGAGGGCGCCCGGAGGTCCCAGCCCATGCCCAGCCAGCCATCGCCGCTGCCGCTGTTATAGCCGATGGTCAGCTGCGGCTGTATGCCATGCCGGCCCGCGGGTAGTTCGATCGGATAGCCCAGGGAGGCACTGCCCATGGAGCCGGCCTTCGGCGGCGCTATCACGTTGACGGCGGCGCTGGGATCGGCTGCTTTGATCCCCTTCATCGAATTGGAGTTATAGGCCTCTACCTGTGGCGACTCGGGTACCTTGATGATGCCGTTGATCATATCGGTAAAATGCTTTGTGCGGGAATAGGCTTTGCCCGTCAGGCCTGAGACGCTGTCTTGCGGCAGCGCGACCCAGTGTCCTTTTTCCTCGTCAAAATAGTATGTGCGGATATCTTTTGTGGTGTATCCGTCGGGGATCAATGCGGAGTCGTAGCCGATGGAGAGTTTGGCGTCCTGGGTGAACAGGCGGCCGTGGGGCAGAAAACGGTATCCGCCTGCGCCTCTGCTGACGTTGACCATGCCCATGTCAAGGGCGGGGAGGTCGACGGGCCGGAGGGCCGTGACACTGACTGTGGAGCTGCCGCGGAGGGCGTTTTTGGGGATATAGATGGATGCATCGCCTACGGCGATGGTTGCGGACTGGTTTTGTTGTATGAGACGTTGGGTGTGAGAGACGGCCGCTGATAATTCCGTGGAGAAGTCGGCGGTTTGTTCGTCGTTAAACTGGATCGTCTGATCTTTTTCTTTCCGTCGGGATATTGGATCTCGATGGAGGACTGCCAGCTGCCCGTCGTGCCCGCGGGTCGTTGCACCACGGCCTCGAAGGCGCCTTTCCAGACCCTTGCCGTCTTACCGTCGATGGTGACCGTGGCCCTGTTGCGGCCCGCGCCGGTGAGAAAGCCTCCGACATATCCTTTGTCTCCGTAGTAAGACGGCGAAGAGGTGACGACGGACTCGTCTTCGGCGGGACCGCCGACCTCAATGGCCAGGTTGCGCACCTTATAGCTGTAGTCCGCGGAGGCGGGCAGCGTGAATCGGATGATATTATCGCCCTGCTTCAGCCAGGCGGCGCTAACGCGTTCGCGCTGGTGCTGCCAGCCCTGTCGTTTGCGGACAAGGTAGCCGCCGGTCGACAAGCTGGTCGTTGATGCTGCGGCTCACGGCCGTATAGTCCTGGACGCCGTCGAGGTCGTAGGTCAGCCAGACGCGCTGGCCGGCTTTTAGTGGCGACTGCAGGTAGACGTGGAAGGAGTTGTCGGCGGGGTTGTCCACCGGCGATGCGGCGGTGACGCCGATCAGGCCTTCCTTGCGGCTGGCGTGCGCCTGCCAGCGGACGCCGTCGCGGCCGGGGGTTTTGGCAAAGACCTGGGTGGAACCAAATAATAAAAGTATTCCAAGGGTTTGGGTAGCATTCAGCTTCATAAGATACGGATTGGGGTTAGAGGATAAGGAGCTTGCGCGATTCGATGCCCTGTGCTGTCCTGACCGAGACCATGTACAGGCCGGGCGTTGCGAGATGTCCGTTCAGGCGGTGTTCGGTATTGTTGTGGCCGTTCATCTCCTGTTGTTTGTTGCCGTTGAGGTCATAGATGGTCACTGCTACGTCGCCGGCCTTTGGCAGGGAAACGCTGACTGTGAAGTTGCCGTCGGTGGAGGGTGTGGGATAGACGACGACGCGCTGGCCCGCCTCTCCGCTGATATTCACCGTGTCGCGGAACACACAACCGGCTACACTGTTTACGGCAACCGTATAGATGCCGGGTTCGCTGACGACGACCGATGGGGTTGTGGCATTGAAGCCGTTGCTGCCCGTCCACTGGTAGCCCTGTGCCGCTCCGGCGGGAATGGATGGCGATGCGTCCAGCAGCAGCGATCCGGCGGTTGGCAGTGTCTGGTCGGCCAGGTTGATGGTCAGCGTCTGCGCCATCGGAACGGGCATGGTCAGATTGCGCAGGGAAGTGTTGCCCCTGCCATCCATCAGGATGATCGAATAGTTGTCTCTGGCGAGGCCGTCGATATCGGCGATGGCAGCCGAGTTGGGGAAGACGCCGGAGGTGACCGTCTGGCCCGTGCTGTTGGTCACGCGGTAGGTGAAGGGCGCCTGGCCGCCGATGGCCTGCATGCGGGCGCGGCCGATGGAGGGCAGGCCGCAGTTGGCGCTGTCCAGGATCGTCAGTTTCAGCAGCAGGTCGCGGGCCTGGGCCAGGGCGAAGCCGTCTTTGCCTGAGCGGTCCGTGTCCCAGTGGATATTGCGGTAGACCAGCGGGCTGTCTGTCCCGAGGCTTTCCGGAAAATAGTAAGAGAGACTGTCCACCGGATAACCCGGGTATCCGCAGGGGTTGACGACGAGCCAGTAGTTGCCCTGGCCGATCGGTTTGCGGTTGATCCGGACCGTTGTATTCCACTTGTTCGCCATGGCGCCGCCGGCACTCATCAGCCACTGGCGGTCGAGCAGCTGCAGCTGTCCGTCGGTGGTGGCGGAAAAAGAAAGACCCTTGTTATTATCACCCCAGAGCAGGTAGTTGCCGTTCGCCGTGGTGTCGGTGCTGCCGATCACCAGCAGGCTGTCCGCGTCCACTGCGCTGATCGAGGTCTTCTGATATAGCGTGAAATAGTTCTCGCGACCCAGTCCCGCGATGCGGTTACAGAAATCTTTGTTCTTAGCCGCGTCCCAGAGGACGTTCTGTCCCGCGCTGACGTAGTTGCCTTTGGTCAGCGGTATGCCATATTTGATGGCGAGATAGGTCTCGTACTGTACCTGGGTCAGGACGTCGAGACTGCGGTCGAAGACCAGCAGTTCGGCGAGTGTTCCTTTGAAAGCCGGGATCAGGCCGGACTGTCCGACGGATCCGATCATCAAATAAGCCGAGGGGCTTGGCGCGATGCTGTCGTTGAGCTGCCAGGTCTGCAGCACGGTAGCCAGCGCGGGAACCTTTGCCCCTGAAGCCACCGTATCTGAATTGCCGCCGGGGCCGACCACCTTGTGCGTCGTCATCATCGTATTCCGAATGATCGCTCCGCCGGTACCCCAGAGCATTTCTTCGGCGTTGTCCGCGGGAATGAACACCGCCATATAGGTCATCTCCGAGAGACTGTCGAGGTTGTATGCGATGCGAACAGAATCATCGGTACCGTTGAACAATAGAGCGGGGTTATAATTAAGAGTGGCGGTCTTCCGCGGGCCACTGCCAAAAAACATGCCGTCATAGCCGTGGCCGGTGAAGTCCTTCCAGCTGCCGGCCACGCCACTGTCGGCGCGAAGCCATACGACAGGATAGTCCGGGCTATCGGGGGACTGTGCGGAAGAGTATAGAGAGGTCAGTAAAAAAAGGAGGAGAAAAACAGGTTTCCATCGGCGGGTTGTCGCCGGAATAAGGTAGCGGTCTGCGCGGTGCATAGGGGTTCTGGATTTAGGTCCTTTTACATGGATACGGTTTCTACAGGACGAATGTATGGTGCGAAAACAACAAATGCAAGAGAAGTCATGAGGATATCCGTTAGTTGATACGAAGCGTGTATAACGCATACGAATACCGTATACAAGTATTGCACCGGTGCGGTCGGAAACGCGGGTCCCCTGTCCTGTTGGCGCCTTTTATTTGTCGAGTACTTTCATATAGAGCGGCGCGAAATCCATGGACTGAATGCCGACGAGGCCGTAGCCTGTTTCGCCGTTGGGTATTTCGGTTTCTAAAAGATTGTATTCTTCCATCTCCTGTCTGAAATGTTTATTCGCGGTGGCGGCGGTGCGCATATTGAGGATGGTGACGGCTGGTCCCAGGAACAGCCCTATGGGGATGATCCGCTCTTTCGTTCCCCCTTCGTCGACGGGGATGTTGGCTTCTGTGAGGAACAGGTATAAAAGGTAGGTCGGGACGGATTCTTTGATGTGTTTTGCTACCTCGCTGACGGGAAGGATATCGGCCTCCCGGTCGCCGGAAAATATCTTATAGTTGGTACCGTATCTCAGGGTCTGACCTGTGTGATTGGTGATCTTAATGGCGACAACCTTTATCTGGTTGGGGAATTCCTTGCTGGCAAATTTTTTATTACGGGTCGAGCTGGAGCACGTCGTATTTGTACTGAAAACTGTCATTCCGTTCGCCCTGCGGATAGTGTAGTGATGGAGGGTGAATGGGTTTGTACGAGGTGGCGCAGGAAGAGAAAAGACAGGCCAACGCAAGGAGGGGAGGCAGGGATCTCATACAGTAAGGGTTTGGCGGTTAAGGTTGTTTAACAAATCAATGATAACATTATTGATGTTAAGACGAACCTAATTTTGCCTTCACTTGCCTGACTTCCCGGGTAAATAATTGTTCATGACCGTTGTAAGCTCGTCGATACGGAATGGTTTGGATATAAAATCGTCCATGCCAACCCTGAGGCAGCGCTCTTTGTCCTCTGTCATGGCGTCGGCCGTCAGTGCGATGACGGGAACGTCGCAATAAGGGCGCGGTGATTTGCGGATCTCGGCGGTGGCGGTATATCCGTCCATCACGGGCATGTTCAGATCCATGAGAACCATGGCAGGGGCGTGCTCGAGGAGTTTGGCGATCACCTCCTCCCCGTTGCCGGCCCGGATCACGTCCAGCCCCATCCTGCTGAGTATCTCCGCGATGAGTTCCATATTGAGCTCGTTATCCTCGGCGACCAGGACCTTGTCGCGGTGGGCATATTCTTTTATCGTGGGTGCGGCTGCGGCCTGCTCCTTCTCCCCTTCCGTCCCTTCAAAGACCCGGGACAGAAGGCCCAGGAGCTCACTCAGTTTGACCGGTTTCGACAGGAATTTATGAATACCGATGCTCTCCGCCTGATGGAGGAAATTATTCTTTTCCAGCGACGAAAGCATCATAATAACGGGCTGGTCGGGGCTGCCGGATGTCGTTCTGACCTCCTGCACCAGCTGCATTCCATCCATGCCCGGCATCTGGTGATCGGTGAGGATCAGGTCGAAGGGCTGCCCCGCCGCGTTGGCTGCGGCAATCAGCGAAAGCGCTTTGTCGCCGCTGTGGCAGGCGGTTGCCGGGATCGTCAGATAGCTGAAAACGCCGAGCAGGAACTCGCAATTCGTGGCGTTGTCGTCGACGATGAGCACGTTTCGCAGGAGTCCTTTTCTGACGAGGTCATTCCGAGGCTGGCTGTCGATCACTTCCAGTGGTAAATGCAGGGTAAATGCGCTCCCTTTGCCGAGCTGGCTTGCTACAACGACCTCGCCTCCCATCAGTTCGGCCAGGCGTCTGGAGATCGTCAGACCGAGGCCCGTGCCGCCAAAATGCCGGGTGGTGGAGGAGTCGACCTGGGTGAAACTTTCGAAGATCTTGTCCAATTTGCCCGTGCTGATCCCGATGCCGGTGTCTTTTACGGATATGTCAACTCCGACCCAATTCTTCCCTTCCTTTTCGTAGACTGGGGTGGTCATTTTCGCGGTGATGCTAACCTCTCCCCGCGCGGTGAATTTGATGGCGTTGCCGATGAGGTTGATCAGGATCTGGCGTATCCGCATTTCGTCCCCGGCGAACTGGGACGGCAGACCGATATCGGTATTGCAGACGAGTTCGAGGCCTTTTTCCTGTGCCTTTATCGATAGGATATCGGCGGCCTCTTCGATCAGGTCTCCGAGTTTGAAGGTGGTGGAGTCGATCAACAGCCGGCCGGCTTCGAGTTTGGAGAAATCGAGAATATCGTTGATAATATTGAGGAGGTTGTAGGCCGATTTACTGACGTTGTGCAGATAGTCCCGCTGCATCCGGGTGAGCTGGGAGGAGAGCAGGAGATCGGTGAAACCGATGATCCCATTCATAGGCGTACGCAATTCATGGCTGATATTGGCCATAAACTCGCTCTTTGCGATGCTGGCGGCCTCGGCGTTGTTCTTTTGTTGTTCCATCTGGATGCGGTCGATGGCGGCGCCGAGGGTTCCCGAGAAGGACCCGAGGATGGACAGCTCCGCCTTCGTCCACTTTCTTTGCAGGCTTTCGTCGTGGATGCAAACGAATCCCCAGAGACTGCCGGCGGCGAAGACCGGGATCACCGTGAGGGCGTCTTTGTAAAAAACTTTATTCTCTCTCAGGGTCTGCTGGATGCCGGGTTCGAACAGGGAATGTGTGTGGTCGTCGTCCCTGTCGTGATATTTTACCTTGTTGGTATTCCTGTTCCAGCGTGCCAGCTGGTGTATGCCGGTCTTTCCTGTCCCTTCGTCCGTATAGTTGAACCAGGTCTCAATGGCGTCGACGTTCATCTGGGAGCCCAATATCCGGATGGCATTTCCGATGGACGTGTCGAAATGGGTATTGCTGACGAGCTCGTGCATGGCGGTACCCACGGCCTGCAGCAGCTTGTCTTTTTTATTGAGGTCTTCCGTTATGGAAAGCAGTTCCGCCTCGCCCGTCTTGAGGTTGTCGCGCATGGAGATAAGGGCTTTACCCAGCAGGTCTTCGTCGCTGAGCGGCGTAAAGGGAATGTCGAAGTTCCGCCCGCCCACTTCGTAGGCGAAGTATGCGGTTCTGTGCAGGCTGTCGGAAAGGTCGTTGACTGCGTGGATCATGTCCCCTATTTCGTCGTTGCCGTGCTCCCGCCCGACGGTACGGATGACGCCCCGGCCGAGGTCCTTTACGATACCTTTTATCTTCAGAATGGGACTGACGATCACCCGGGCCATGTACAGGGAAAGGAACACGCCCGCGAGGATGATGCTGATCGCCAGCACGATGATCATATTCCTCAGCAGGGTCGACGATCTCTCGAGGCGCGCATTCTCCCGGGCGCGGATCTTCTGTCCAAAGGCAATGACCCTGTTGAGGTCGCTGATCAGCGCGGCGGTGCGGGGGAGTATCTCGTCTTCGACTTCGCGTTCGGCCTCCAGCTTGATCACCGGGTCGTCGTAGTCTTTGAATTCCTTCAGCGAGCTCATGATATTCCTTTCGATGAACAGGAGGCGGTTGAAGCCCGTATAGATATTGTGCAGACTGTCGACCCAGTCGATGCTTTTCCACTGGCCCGCGCAGGCGTCGATACGGGTCTTCAGTTCGGCATAGTCGGTGGCGTGCAGTTTCTTCAGGCGATCTTTGTCGTCCTGGCTGTACCGCAGGAATACCCAGTTGGTGATATACATTTTGGACTCGAGCAGCATTTTCTTGAAGTCCTCCATGGCCTGGAGGGAAGGATCGATCACCCCCGAGAGGCGTTCGGCGGAGCGTTTGTTGCTGTTCAGCGTGAGGATCGTAATGGCCCCGTTGATCACGAACAGGGCCACGAACAGTGCGAAGCTCCCATAGATCCTTTTTTTGATGCTGACGGTCATCTTAAAATTTGAAATTTATTCCTCCGTAGACCCTTATCGGGTCTTCGTGTTGTCCATAAAAAAGTTCGGTGTTCTTTTTGCTCAGGTCCATATTGAATGCCACACTTCTGTAGTGCTGGTCGAGTGCATTGGTGATGTTGGCGAATACGGATATCCTTTTGTCCAGCTCGTACCGGGCCGAAATATTCAGCAGGGCGTAGCCGGCGATGGTCTGTCTTTTGACCACGGACCCGGTGGTGTCGCCGATGCCGGAAAGGTGTTGCCGGCCCATCCAGATGAGGCGGGGTGAGCAGGTAAATCTACCGACCCTGATGTCGGTACCAGCCTTGAGGCTAATGGGAGAAACGAATTCCAGCTGTGCCCTGGCCTTTTGCGTCCGGGCGGCGTCGTGAAGGTCAATGTTGCCGCCTACGTAGCTGGCCGACAGCCAGGAGCTGAAATGAAACCGGCCGACGTACTGGTTGTAGCTGAGCTGGATGCTGCCTCCATAGGTTCGCTGGTCGTTCTGGTTGACGAATACTTCCACATAGCCCACCGGTATGCCTTCGAACTGGTTGTGATAAAGGCGTGTAGTATTGTTGTCGTTGGCAAATTCGTGCAGTCCTGAAAGGCGGGTATAGTATCCGTCGAGGGTGATGCTAAAGTTGCTGGTCAGGTAGTGGCTGATGCTGATCTCGGCATTTTTTGAAGTGATCGGCTTTAGATAGGGATTGGGCAGGTGCATGAAATCGGCGTGGTAGGTCTTCCCTGAGTCCGACGTAACCAGCGCCCCATAGTAGGCATAGCAGTCGAAGGTCGTGGGGGCGAGAAAGGCGGTGCCATACAGCACTTTTATCGTGGACCTGTCCGAAAGGCGGTAGATGCCCCCTACCCTTGGATTGAAGGTATTGCCATACCGGGAGTTGATGTCAAACCTGGCGCCGGCCGTGAAGCTGAGGGCGTGGGCAGGGGAATACTGGGCCTGTATATAGGAACCTATATTGTTATATTTCAGCATGTAGAACTGTGCGGGAAGGCCGTTGGGCCGGTAGTAGCTCTTCGTCCCGATATAGACGCCCTGTAGGGCGCCGGCCGGGTTTACGGGTGCGTCGAGGTCCGCGCTTGTCGGGATGGAATAGTAGCTTTCGTAGGTAGTCCCGCCCGTTAGGTTGAGACTGGCGGAAGCCTTCCAGTCCAGTTGCTGCTCGACTTTTACCAGTGAGCCAAAAGAATATTTATAGGCCGGTTCCATGCCGGAAAAGAGGTTCCGGTAGTTGGACGCCGGGTTCATCGAATATTCGCTGCCCATCAGCGTGGTCGTGGAATTAACGGATCCCAGCGTCGTTTTATAAGACGCATTGGCCATAGTGATGGCCTGTCCCATGAACACGCTCTTGTTGTATATGGCGTTATTGGGGTTCTCTTCGTAGGAGTTGGGGGTCTGTGCGTAGTTGCGGAAGACAGAAAAGCTGAATTCGTGCGAGCGCAGCGAAGCATAGAAATTATAAGATTTCTGGGGCATTCCGATGGCGGGACTAAACGGGGTTTTTGGTGTCATCGGGCCGTAGATGGTATTGAACGTTCCGGTAGAATGACCGGAAATATTGAGTAAGGGGTCGCTGCTGTATATTTTGGTATAGTCGGCGCCCTGATTGTAGCAGTATTGTCCGCCGGCGACGAGGCTGGTGTTTTCGTTGATCCTTTGCGTGATGAGCAGGGTGCTGTTGGTGTATCCGTACATGCCGGCCGTTGTGGCGGCGTCGAGCCTCGTGCCTTTGTGCGAACCGGCTTTCCGGGTGATGATATTGATCACGCCGCTGACCGCGTCCGCGCCGTATAGTGCCGAGGCGGGTCCGACCACGATCTCCACCTGTTCCGCCAGATAGACGGGATAGTTCTCGATGATGGGCATCGTTTCGTTGGTGGGCGAGGAGATCCGGACGCCGTCCAGCAGGATCACGAATTTCTCCTGACCTGGAGTACCGCGCAGAACAAAATTATTGTCGAGGTGGGACCGGACCTTGTCGTCCACTTTCATATCGGGCAGGTCATAGAGGAGTTCGAGGAGCGACTGGTAGCCGCGTGTCCTGATCTGCTCGTGCGATACGACGATGACTGTTGCCGGGGCGGTCTCCTGGTCCTGGGATGTCTTGCTGGCTGTGGTAATTTTTACGTTGAGGAGGGCTTTGAGGCTCAGGTCCTCCAGCCGGCCGGTGTCCTGCTGGCCAAAGGCGCCAATGCTCAGGAGGAGTGCGAGGCCGGTGGCCGGCTTGCTCAGGTAGTTACTTCTCGAAGCAGTGTTCAGGGTTGTCATGGTTATTCATTTTATGATCGTGGCCAGTTCCAGTAGTTCCGATGCGACGCGGAGGTTTCGCTGGTCGATGGCGCTCTTGTTGATCTCCAGTTTGAGATGTTCTTCCACCGTGGTGAAATTGATGCATGCTCCTTTACGGGCGAGCCCGTTCGATTCCGAGACGATCAGGATGGGTTCGCCGGCCGTGGCTGGGCGATCCGTCTGACGCTGCCGCTCTCCTGTTCGGGGATAAAAAGAAGCTGGCAGCTGTATGAACCTGCGGATGGGCTGAGTCTGGCGATGACGATCTTGCGGTCGCCGACGGTCTTGTTGGCGATGGAAGTTCTGAGGTCGTCATACAACGGCGAGTCGCCGACGATGCCGATGATAAAATCGCCCGTCCTTTTATTGGCGGGCCAGTCGACGTATTTTGTAAACCGGTAGATGATGTTCGCGTAGACGGCATAGTTCTTATCCTGCGCCTGCGAGCAGAGTGTCAGCAGTAGCACCAGGCTTACCGAAAAAGCCGACCGGACAATCCTTGTCAGAATTACTATAGGTTCATGCATAGTACAAGCAGGTCGATGGAATCGAAGCGTCTTCCGGGAGTAAACCCGTTAAGTGCGGGAGATTGTCTGTAAGGGGCAGAGAGAAATGCAAAAATGCAGACCAGCGCGTGGTATTAAATAAAGTTACTACTTATTATTGATTGACCGGCCCCTCGCGGATTGGAGAAGATAGGAAAAAATTATAATTTAAAATAAATCTAACTATCAAGGACTTACGAGGCCTGGTAGGCGGGTTTTGTATGCTCTGATCCTCCAAACCTCTAAACCACAACGTTATGAAGCGGATAGGTTCTTTCAATATTGAAAGGTGCGTGCTTGTTTTTTCCTATCTCGTTATCTGGCTGGCCGCGTGGCTCAACAGCTATACCTGGCCGGAACGAGGGTGTACGGCGTCCTGCCCAGTGTTCCTGAGTCGCGGTATCGATCTGCGGTATCCTATACCGAGCAGTCAATGTTATCAAGGAGGAGGCTGTCTTTGTCGAACCGGACTAGTCGCCCTGGTGTATCCAGTTATATTTTTGCCAGTCCAGTTGGCAGGCGGCTGTGGGTTTTTTCTGGATGAGCAGGACGTCCAGAATCGATCGAAAGGGTGTCCCACTTGGCCGGACCTACCGGCCTATTTGTCGCCGTCGGTCTTGTTGAGCGAGCTCTGGCGGTAGTGTTCGCGCCGCTCTTCTTTTCGTCGTCCATATCGGGTCCTTTCAGCACCTTGCGCCAGTCCGTCTGCCGGTGGTACCGGCGCATGGCCACCTGGGTATCGAAGACTTCTTTCGAGGGGAAGACCAGCGTGTAGGGGCGAAAGTCCGGTGTGTCCGTAAAGAAATCCTGCAAGAGCGTTGCCGTTGCGTCGTACTGGTTGACGTATGGCACGTCGAGGATGGTATAGATCGTCTTGAGGATCGATCCGAAATTCGCGTGTGTGTGGGAGGTATAGCCGTGTTTTACGTAGGGGCCGGCCAGCATCAGGACGCTTCTGTGGGCGTCGAGGTGGTCGACGCCGCCCTGGGGGTCGTCTTCGGTGATGACGACGAGCATATTCTTCCAGTACTTCGTACGGGAGAGAAAATGCAGGATGCGGCCGATGGCCAGGTCGTTGTCGGCGACATAGGAATGGCGGTAGGGGTAGCCGTCGTTTGGCCGGGGATCGGCCGTGTGGTCGTTGGGCACCTGCATGGTGATCAGCCGCGGCATTTCTTCTTTGCCCCTGATCCACCTCTTCGTGAACTCGGATTCGAACTGGTCCATTCGGAACTGGTCGGGGATATTGGTATTAAAGCCTGCGTAGTTATGGCTGGTCCGGGGCCAGAGCGCCTTTTGCATCGGCACCATGACGGCGTGCGAGGCGCCGGTGGCGGTGTCCATCCATTCTTCGCGGACGTGGGCGGTCTCGTTGGCCTCGCCGAAATTGTAGAAAGGGACCTTGCTCCTTTCGAGCGCCTCCCAGAGCCCTCCCCTTTCGGCGTAGTCTTCGGGGTCCATGCTGCCGGTGGAGCCGGGGAAACGACGGCCCGAGGCCTTCGAGAATATCTTCGCGGTCTTGTCCACGCTGGAATTGGTCTCCACCCATTCGTTCGGGATCACGCCCATCATCCAGTGGTGTCCGTGAATGGAGGCGTCGCTGTCGCAGTAGTAGTTGTCGGAGAAGGCAAATTCCTTTGCGGCTTTCAGGTGGTTGGGAGAGACGTTCATTTTATACAGCGTCTTGTCTTTGGCCACAATATTCACGGCGACGCCGAACCGGGCCAGCGTGGAATCGCCCTTTCCGCTGGTCAGTTGCCCGAGCATTTCGTCGTAGGTTCTGTTCTCCTTGGTGATGTATACGATATACTTTATCGGGCTTTTTCGTATGCCCGTTGCCGGTGGCAGCGGGTTTCTGCCGTCGTCGGTGAGGTCTTTGCGCAGGAAGGTGTTGGAGACCGCCTGCTGCGTCCAGGCGGCGAGCTGACCGGCGTCGGGCATCGGGATCTTCTGGAATGTCGCCAGCTGTATGTCGCCGATATAGGTGCCCTGTACCGGCCTTACGAAATGGGCGCCGCCGTTGGGTCCGGCGCCGTATCCGCGGCAGGAGACGACGTAGAGCTCGTGTTCGTCTTTGCCCGTCAGGACCCTCGAGGGTCCCCAGCCTGTGGGGATCAGTCCTTTTGTGGCGCCGCTCTCCGCGTCGACCACGGCGATGGCGTTGAATCCGAGCAGGGCGACGTAGAGCGTTGTCTCGTCTTTGCTTAGCGTGATACCGAACGGGAGCAGCCCGCGGTAGTGGTCGATGAGGGGGTCGACCTTCAGCTGGATATGGCGGACGATCGTGTGCGCCCGGTAGTCGATGACGGCGATATTGTCGTTGGTGGCGTTGGTGACGTAGGCGTATTTGCTGCCGACCGCCAGTGAATTGGGGCTGGCGCCGCCGACGACTTCCGCGCCTTCGACCATCTGGCCGATGGCGAAGCCGGGCTTATAGCGGTCGATGACCGTATTGGACGACAGGTCCACGGCGTAGACGCTCATCGCCTCGGGCGCCAGGGGCTGCCCACGCCGGGAATATGTCGCCCGTGCCAAGCGTAGCCTTCGATGGATTCCTTTGTACCGTTGCCATAGGGATGCCAGGGTATCAGTGAATCCTTGTAGTTCTCCGGCGTCAGTCCCGGGAGCAGGGGGTAGTCGTACATACCGACGTTTGCTACAAACGCCGTCTTATGATCCGGGCTGATGGCGAGGCCAAACGGCTGTCTGCCCGTCTTTATGGAAGCCGTGATCTTGCGGGTATCCAGGTCGATGCGCACCAGTCTGAAATTGCCCCTGTCGAGTACCAGGAGCTCGTGTCCGTCGAGCAGCAGGTCGGCCGTGAAGCTGTCCTGATAGTCTGAGCCGTCGATGACTCCGTTCAGGGAGAGGGAGTCGAGGCGCCGGAGGCTGGCGATGTCATAAACGATCACTGCCCCGTTGTCGCCTCCGCTGAGGTAGACCGTGCGGGAGTCGGGGGAAAAAGCCACTCCGAGAAAGGAGCTGTGGGACAGGGGGACGGTATTTTTCCGTCGTAGCTGGGGACTCTGGTCGCGGCCAGGGTGGCGTTGTCGATGATGGTAAAGACCCCGTCGTGGAGCGTGACGGTGGTGGCGCCGTCGGGAGAGACGGCCATTCCGAATGGGTCGTGGGTGATCGTGATCGTCGTGCCCGCGGGGGTTACGAAGCGGCCGCTGGGCAGGACGCTGTTGCCGTGGGGGTCGATATGGGCCCATGCGTTTTTGCCGGGGACTTCCAGCGACGGCCATGTGGGTTGGGCGGTAGCCGCGGGTTGGGCGTGGGTGGTGGTTTGCGGGTTAGCCGCGGGTTGGGCGTGGGCGGCGGGTATTAACAGGATGGACGCTGTGATGAGCCGGAGGATTTGACGATACATGCGCTGGTGTTATATGCCGGTAAAAATAGCCAGACAATGTTACTTCAAGGTTATTTTAAATTACTGATCTTTACAAAAATAGCAAGGATATGCCCTGGATATTATTGGTTATTGCCGGATTGTGTGAAATAGCGTTTGCCTCCTGTCTCGGAAAGGCGAGGGAGGCGACGGGCAGTGAAGCCCTGTGGTGGTACGCGGGATTCTTTGTCGCGCTGACGGTAAGCATGATATTGCTGGTCAGGGCTACGCACCAGCTGCCTATCGGGACGGCTTATGCGGTCTGGACGGGGATCGGGGCTGTAGGGACGGCGCTGATGGGGATCTTTGTATTTAAGGACCCCGCGAATTTTTGGAGGGTTTTCTTTTTGATAACGCTGATCGGATCGATCATCGGACTGAAGGCCGTGAGCCATTAGGTTGGTTTAGGCGGCCCGCGGCGGGGCCGGGATTTGATTGTCTGTCATTACAATAAAATTGGCCCCCTCCGATAGCGGAGCGGGCCTTCGTTTAAACAACCTGAAACTAGAACGAACCTTTATTCGGCACCCAGGTCGAGGTGCGGCTGTCCGTGGTGACAGCTACTGCAGTTGACGATCATCAGACTATCGCCGATGCCGGGGCGGCGGACGTGAAAGAACTTTTTGTTGATCTTCATCGTCATCTTCATCATTTCCCGGGCGATCGACTTTTCGGGTTTGGCGTCGCTGGCATAGTCGAGCTTGTGCGATCCTTTTTCCTCTGCGTGGCAAAAGCCGCAGCCTACGCCGAGCCCGTCGTTGAACTCGTCCACCATGATGCGCTGGAGTCGCGAGGACGACACATCGGGTGGTAGTACCTTCAGATTTTTATATTGCCGCACCGGGGAAGAGGAGGCCGCGCCAATTGCGACAACGGCCGTAATCCCCAGAGCGATAAGGTTTCTGTACATATTATATTCATTTAGCGATGACGTCCAGCTCTACGTCTAAATTGTCCGAAATGGTGCTGGTCCCTCCTACTTCAAACTCTTTCCGGTTGATGGAAAACCCTCCCTTGAAATGATAGCCGCTGGCGTCGGTCTCCACGGTAAACGGGAAGCTCAGGTCTTTCACGTGGTTCTTGAGCATCAGCTTCCCTGTGAAAAGAAATACCCCTTTCTTCGAACCGGCCGACACGCTGGCCGACACCAGGCGGATTCGGGGGTATTTCTGTGCGTCGAAATAGTCGGGTCTCCGCAAATGATCGTCGCGCATGGAATTATCCGTGTTGACAGTGGCCGCATCGACGCTGACATCGATAACTGCGTCGCTAATGTGCGCCGGGTCAAATTGTATCTTTCCCGACAGGCCGGTAAAGGCTCCGGTGACCCCAAACCCAAAATTCCTTATATGGAACTTCACCGAAGAACCGGCGTCTACCGGCGCAAGCTGGGCGGCGCTGCGCGACCATGCCGCGACGACGATAAGTGACATCAAAATTGTTCTCATTATATCAGCGGGGTATCGGTAATTGCCAGTGAATGATTGTGTTCCAAATAGTTGACGCTGGTCAGTCCGAGCAGGCTCCGGAGCTTGCCGGGTTCTACCTTCATCGGTCCGGGCGCGGGCGCGGCGCCGGGCTGCGGCTGCGGGAAAGCGGTGGAAGTCGCGGTATGGAAGGTGATATTGCCTTCGACCTTCAGCATCGTCTGGTGGATATGTCCGTTGAGTACGGAGACGGAGCCGAAGCGCCGCAGCAGGGTCAGCGCCTGCTCGCTGTCGCGCGTTCCCCAGCCCCACTGTGGATAGACCTGCCACAAAGGGATATGCGCAAAGACGACGATCGGCGTGCTGTTGCTCTGGCCCCTGAGGTCGTCCTCGAGCCATTTCAGCTGTTCGGCTCCCAGCTCGCCCAGGCCGCCCTCGGCCATATTGATGACGTTGACCAGCCCGATAAAATGGACGCCCTGCGAATCAAAACTATACCAGCCATTCCCCTTCGTGCCTTTTCCGAAGCGGTCAAGATACTGCTTGCCGTTGTCGTTGAGTACGTCGTGTTCACCGGGGACATAGAAGATCTTTCCCGTTTTAACGCTTTTCAGCGACTGCTCGAGGGTGTCGAACTCGTCGGCCAGGGCGAGGTGGGTCAGGTCGCCCGTATGGAGGACGAAGGAAGGGTTGACCGGCATGGCGTTGATCTTGTCGATGGTAGCCTGCAGCGTGCCTACGACGTCGGGGTTGGCCGCCTTGTTAAAGCCGATATGGCTGTCGCTGATCTGGACAAAGCTGAAGTCCGATTTAGGGATAACGAGCCCTTTTTAAGGCCGCCGGAATGTTTGTCCATCATCTGGCTCATGCCGAAGGATTTGAGAACGCCGCCGGTCATCATCCATAATACGCCGGTCCCTGCCCAGGCCATGCATTTGATAAAACCGGCCCGGTCGATATTGTCGTCGCTCTCCATTTTGTCGAATAAGTTTTTTTCGTCCATGTTGATCGATTTTTGAACAAAACAACAGCAAGCCGGCGCTTCGTTAAAACTTTTTACAGCAACCGGGCCGGATTCTTGATCATCCTGCGGAACCAACGAAAATCAAGAAAAACGGGGGTTCGTGTAAAAACAGGGGGTCCCCGGCCTATAAACCTTTAATTTTACGGAACATGAAGACAGCAGAAAGTTCCATAGCCAGGTACCGGGTCTGGGCGCATATCGCGACCTGGGCGCTGTTGTATCTTTTCTGGGTCACGGTGCTTCAAAACCGCAGCATTACCTTTAGCCGGACGCTGACGGTCCAGTTCTGTTATCTCGCCTTTATTGCGGGGAACTACTATTTCGATCTTTACTATACGATCCCGAGATTCTTATACCGGAGGCGCTATGTATTGTTTGGGCTTTCCGTGATCGGCGGTATCCTGGTGGCGTCGTTCCTGCGCGCGCTGCTGGCGATGTATATGACCACGCATGTCTTCCAGCCGGGGGCCGGACGCCGGAGTTCAGGCCCATCTTGCTCAACTCGCTGCTGAATATCGGGTTCTGGACGCTCGTGATCCTCGCTGTCCATCTGGTGATCGAGAAGATCCGTTTCCGCAAGTATATCGATACCATCGAAAAGGAAAAGACCAAGAACGAGCTGGACTTTCTGAAGGCCCAGTTCAATCCGCATTTTCTGTTCAACTCCATCAACTCCATTTACGGCCATATCGACAAGACCAATCCGACGGCCAGGAATATGCTGCTGACGTTCTCGGAGATGCTGCGGTATCAGCTGTACGAGTGCAACGTAGACTCGATCGGCATCGACAAGGAAGTGCACTATATCCGCAACTATGTCGCGCTGCAGCAGATAAGAAAGGAGGAGGACCTCGTGGTGAGACTGGCGATCAGCAAGGAGATAAAGGGCTTCAATATCGCGCCGCTGCTGTTCATCGCCTTTATCGAGAACGCGTTCAAATACGTCAGCACTTCGGCCGACGAGAACAAGGTGGAGGTCAGCCTCGATAAAAAGAGGAGAACATAGTCCTGTTCCGCGTATACAATACAAAGGACAGAAACCTGGGCAATAATATCAAGCACAGCGGCATCGGCATCGTCAATGTCCGGCGGCGGCTGGAGCTGCTGTATCCCGGCAGGCACGACCTTCAGATAAAGGACTCGGAAAGGAGTTATGAAGTTAATCTGGAAATCCGACTCGCATGAATGCAACCAACCATACGATGAGTCTCCGCTGTATGATCGTGGACGATGAGCCGATCGCCCGCAAGCTGCTGCAGGAATATATCGAGGACATCAGCTTCCTCGAGCTGAAGGGGACGGTGGAGAATGCGCTGAAGGCGAATCAGCTGCTGAACAGCGAGCCGATCGACCTGTTGTTCCTCGATATCAATATGCCCAAGCTGACGGGTCTGGAGTTTCTCCGGACGGTGACCTCTTCTCCGATGGTGATCATGACGACGGCCTATGCCGAATATGCGGCGGACGGATTCGAGCTGGACGTGCTGGATTATCTGGTAAAGCCTTTCTCCTTCGAACGGTTCCTGAAAGCCTGCAACAAGGCGAAGGAATACCATGAACTGAAGACGAAGGCTGTGGCGGATGCGACGACGGAGAACGACTATTTCTTTGTCAAGCGGGACGGACGGATCGAGAAGGTCTTTTACGACGAGCTGGTCTATATCGAGGCGATGCTCAACTATGTCGTGCTTCACACCACCAATGGCAAAATGGTGGTCTATCATACCATCCGGGGCATCCTCGAGCAGCTGCCTTCCGATATCTTCCTGAAGGTGCACAAGTCCTCCATCATCAATATCAAAAAGGTGAAGAGCATTGAAGGGAATACCATCGACCTGGGCGTGGCGAAGGTCACGGTCAGCCACAGCGCTTTTGAAACGGCGATGAAGACAATCTTAAAAGACCGGATGATCAAGCGATAGCGGCGTTATGTTATTGGTCCTCCCTGTCATTTTCGTTCGAGCAACCTGAAGAACTGGTCCAGCTGCGGCAGGATCACGATCCGGGTCCGCCTGTTGGCGGCGCGGCCATCGGCGGTATTGTTGGGGGCGACGGTGATGTATTCGCTCCCGCCTGCGGCGGTCATGTGTTCCGGGGGATATTGTATTGGTTCTGGAGGATCCTGACAACGGAAGTGGCCCTTTTTACGCTCAGGTCCCAGTTATCGAGGAGGACGCCCTCGGTTGTAGGGAACGCTATCGGTGTGGCCCTCTACCATGAATTCTATATCGGGCTGATTTTTTAGTACGGTCGCCAGCTTTTCCGAGGACCTCCTTAGCCCGTTCGGTCACCGTATAGCTTCCGCTGTTGAAAAGCAGTTTGTCCGAAATATCGATATAAACGACGCCTTTTTCAATTTTGATATTGATATCCTTATCGTCCATATTGCCGAGCACGCCCTTGAGGTTCATGACGAGTGCCAGCATGAGCGAGTCCCGGTGGGCAAGGGCGGACTGCAGGTCGCGGATGTAGACGTCTTTTGCCCCGATATTATCGAGGGATTTCCTGATGCTTTCGGCCTGGCTGCTGCTGATGACCGAGAGGTCCTGGAGTTGTTTGAGCAGTTGGGTGTTATTTTCGCGGATCGCGGGCAGCTGGCGATTGAGGTCGTCCACCTGCCTGAGCAGCGTCTCTTTTCCCTGTCGAGTGTAACTGTGGCGTCGCGGCAGGACTGCAGCGCGGTCTGGCCGGCTGTATACAGTGAGTCATATCTGGCCTGCGCGCGCTGCTGCGCCGGTATTATATTTCTTCGTGCTGACGCAGGAGAAGAAGATCAGTCCCGTCGCCAGGATGGTCATCCAGTGTTTGGAGCTCATACAATGCTTTTTGGGTTATCCGCAAAGCTAGCGGCTATCCGCCCCTGTAATGCTGATCTTCCTCAGGCCTTTTCCTGACGGCCGTCACCTTCCTACCATCGAAGGCTTACCGTGATGCCGTCGGGGCTATTTCCAAAACTCAGCCATTCTGTCTTCGAGCTTTCGTCCCAGGACGACTGCGTGTCCGGGAGGGGTTGCCTTTGCTATCCGTGGTGCTGACGGATAGGGGCTTTGCGGGCAGCCGGACGCGCATTGAATTTTGGGTATTGCCGGGGCTTTTTGCGATGAAAGAATAGGCGTGGGTGTTTGTCTTTTCGTCGTAGACGCGGGCGGCTCCCGCGAGGACGCGGGGTGTGTTGTTGGCAGCCACGCGGCGGCAGTCATAGAGGAGCGCCTGTTCACCTGGCTGTATCTCCTTTTGTTGCAATACGGGCAGCTGCGGGTCGAAGAGGTCGATGACGGGGCCCCTGACCGTGTAGGGTTTGCTGTCGGCGTTCTCGTCGAGCACGGCGACGATATCGTAGGGTCCGCGCTCGAGGTACAGGACGTTCCTGAATTGCAGCGCGCCGGCGTTTGCGTCCTTCTCCCAGGCCTGTTTTATCGCGGCGAGATAGGGAGCGTCGCCTCCGGCATCCATGACATATTCTTTTGGGTTCTGCCGGAGGATATAGACGGCGCCTTTGCCAACCGTATAGCGTTGTTTGCCAGGAGAGGCGTCGATGCCCAGCTCCTTAAAGAGATGCCGGGAAGGTGCGGTAAAGCTGTTGCCTTTTGTATCCCACCATTCCATGACGGACTGATAGGGATCGTCGTCCCGGCCGCAGTAGACCAGTACCCCACCCTTTCTTACCCAGTCGGCGATATAGCGGTGTACTTCGGGGCCGTCGGGTTTCATATTGGAATAGCTCATGACGAGGATTTTGGTCTTGCCGAGCGTGGCCGGATACTTCAGGTTTTCCATATGCACCGTCATTACGGGTACGCCCCTTTTCAACAGCGGGAGTGTCTGTCCGTAAAAATTGGAGAACTGTGGGTCTTCGAAGCCGTTGTGGGTGGGGAAGCGCTGGAACATCAGCGAATTGCTCATGAGCACCGCGATGCCGCCCGTGCCGCTGACCTTGTTGGAAGACAGCGGCATAGCGTTGAGGGCGTTGATCATCACCTGCATCTGGGTGGAATAGTATTTGGGGATCAGGGAGCTGCTGTCGCTGTTGGCCAGTTTGTAGGGGCGGGTGTAGATGCGTTCGGGCCAGGGCATCACCTCATAGTCGGAAACCATGGGATATAAGAGCTCGGCGGTAAAGGTCGCCTGGTAGTTGCGTTTATAGTCGGCCCAGTCGCGGGGCCAGTCTTCGATGGGGTCGGTCAGGAAGAACAGTTTTCTTTTTGTCGGGGCCGTCATCGAGACCATCGAGCCGTATTCGAGGAAGGCGTTCTCGAATACGCGTTCTTTCTGGACGCCGTTGAAATAGGTGGGTTCCCGTGAAGTTCCGGTCCACACTGGGCGATATAGCCGTCGATGCCGGGCAGCGAGGCGAGGCTGGCTTCGGGGCTGACGATCTTCCAGCTGGAATAGTTGACGAGCGAGTGTGTGGCGATATAGACGCGGATGTTTTTCCCTTTTGACCGGCCATAGGTCTTCGCGTAGTCCGAGACCTGTTGGATGGCGTTATAGTACAGGTGATATTTCAGCTTGCTGGAGAGATAGGTGTTCTCGGCGGACTCGTGCTGGGGCCGCCAGGGAAAGCCGTAGAATTTTTGCCATTCCTCTTTGAAGGGCGTGCTGTAGCCTGCCCTGGCCCAGAACTCGGGTTCTTCGAGGAAGATGGTCGTAACGCCGGCGTCGATGACCCGTCTGACAACGGCTGTCTTCATGTATTCGATGAAGCTCTGTACGGGAACCACGTAGGGCATATTCTTTCCGTGCATGATCGTATCGCCCTGCTGGGTGACCTGGCCGACGCCGAGGTGGTTGTGGCCGTCCCACTGACCCGAGGAAATAGTCGAAGTACTCGCCCCATGCGATGCCGGTCATGAAGGCGGGCTGGTAGCCGTGGTCGCGCCAGGACTGGAGGCGTTGCCCGAAGGTCAGTCCCTTGCGGTCGTTGACGCCGTAGACGATGGCTACGTCGGAGCGGACGTCGATCTGCGGGATCCAGGGGCTGCTGGTCTGGAAGGAAGTTTTCTGCCGGGGTTGTTCGGTGGCGGGGTAATAGGCCTGGGAGAAGGACGTGAGCCAGGTGAGAAGGAGGCCGGCCGGCGCGAGCAATTTTTTCATAGCCGAATGTACGGCGATGAAGTTTTAGCAAAAAACAGCAAATCCCCATCCGGGAAGTTACCGGACGGGGAAGCGCCTGCGAATGAGAGTAGTTAAGGGCATTGTGGGCGCCGTGGTGGGCGCGAGGTAAGGGTTACGGATGGAGGCGTGTTAAGCACGCTGGTTGTGCAGGCGATAGCTGACGTAGTTGATCCAGAGTATGAGAGATGCGAACCAGGTCAGGACCATTGAATAGGCGACTACGTAGTCTCCGCTGATATAGAACTTCCCGCTAAGGAAGCAAATGAGGATGATAACGGGAAGGGTAAGGAAGGTAAAGATCGCTTTCATGTGATTTCAATTGTGAGGTAAGGAATGCTGTTTGTTGTGTTTCGGTTGATGGTTGGGGTTGTCTAGGCCTTCCTGACGGGGACGACGTGAAGGAGATCGTGGGTTTTGATCCAGAAGACCATGGAGCTGATAGATGAAACAACCAGCAGGTAGGCGACAAACAGCTGTCCGTCGAGGTAGAAATTTGCGCTGAGGATGTAAGCGAATACGATAGCGAAAAGAGTCAGCAGAGAGAATAACGTTTTCATTGCGGGTGCATTTACGGTGTTAAAAAGACTATGTTATTTAGGAATCTAAGCTATTTGGGGTAGCTCATAGTCATTGGAACGGAGGCATTCCTTAGGATAGTTGAAAACGTGTATTGCTGTGTGCGAATGTGTAAACTAAACCGTGAAGGTAATTCAGTGGGAGATTGGGTACGATCTGGTGTTGTAAGGGAAGGTGATCCGGGAGGAGTATTGGACCGTTGATGAAGCAAACCTACTATCCATTTTTGGATTGTGCAAGCAAATGTTAAAAATAATTTGCGATCAGGGGCGCGAGGCGGCGGTAGCCCGCGGCGTTAGGATGCAGACCGTCAATGAATTGCGATTCGTCGATGGTTCCGTCGGGCCGGAGTAAAATTTTTCCGGGGTCGATATACGTTATGTCTTTTATCTGTGCGATCTGCTGGTTCAGTGCTGCTATTCTCATTTCCATTTTTCTTCGCGGGAGCAGACCTGACAATATTATTTTCGACTCCGGCTGGTGCCGGCGGATCTCCGTTATTAAATTGGTGAGGCCGGCGACGATCTCCGAATCGGTATTGATGGAAAGGTTGTTGGTCCCGATCATCACTAGGACATGTTTTGCCGTGTAGGCGTCGAGCTCGCCGTGTGTCACGCGCCACAGGACGTTCTCGATCCTGTCCCATCCGAAGCCCATGTTCCGTACGTCATGGGGCTCCATCCATTTGTTCCAGGAGTCGGCGCCGTTGGCGAATGGTCCTGCCGGCAGTCCGCCCCAGAAGTGTACGATGGAATTGCCGAGGATAATATTGGGTGGCGGGGAAGATCTGTTTAGTTCGAGAATCGCGGCGTGTCTGGACTGCCAGTTATACTGGGCGTCGCGGTTTTGGGGCCTGGCCGTCGTCGTATTGTGTTGGGGGGTGATCTTTATGAGTCGGACGCCATGGGGAGCGAGCGGGGTTGTAAACGTGGTCGCATAGCTGCCGAGGTCTTTCTGCCGCCAGCAATCCCTTACCAGTTGGTCGTGGCCGACGTTGAGTGATTCCCAGGAGATGGTAGCTGTGCTGGCTGTGTCCGCCATATTGAAGATGCCGATGGCGGTGGTACCGTCTTCGAGTTCTTTCATCCAGACCTGGAGCGAGCCGGTGCTGATCACGCGTCGCGCCTGCTGACCGAGGGGGTCCTGGTCGAGAGCGATGACTTCGTCGTTGGTCAGCAGTCCGAGTGTAAAATCGTCCATTTTGGAAATATCGCCGCCGATGAGCAGCGGCGCCGACAGCAGGCACCAGAGACTGAAGTGCGAGTACTGTTCGTCCGGCGTAAGCCGTGTGGGGTGCAGGTCGCCCCATCCGATCTGTCCGAGGACCAGCATATCGGGGTCGTTCCAGTGGCCGGGGCCGGCGTAGGGAAAGAGGCCGGATTCGCTGAAACCCGTGGCCAGGACGGATGCCCAGCTATCGGTGATGTCTCCGGTTGTACGCCAGCAGGAGGCGCCCACGTCCCTACCCCATTTCCAGACTCCCTTCATCCCGTACTGGCAGAGGCTGTATAAGATGTCGCGGTGTTGTGTTTTTAGCGCCTGGTCCATGACCCGGTAGGGTTTGATATAGGTGTCGGGGGTGGTGTCCGTACCTGCTATCTTCCCGTAGCTGCACCAGTCGTATTTGAGGTAGTCGACGCCCCAGCGGGCATAGGTGGCGGCGTCCTGTGCTTCATGGCCGAGGCTGCCGGTATAGCGGCCGCAGGTGAGTTCGCCGGGTGAGGAGTAGATGCCGAATTTCAGTCCATTGCCGTGGAGCCAGTCGCCGAGGGCTTTCATGTCGGGGAATTTATCGTTTGCTGCGACCTCCCCTGTGGCGTACGCCGGCGTGCCTGCCAGGCGTCGTCGATATTGATATAGTTCCAGCCGTGGTCGGCGAGCCCTTTGTCGAGAAGCGCCTGGGCCGAGCTCCGGACCTTTGTGTCGTCGACGCTGAGGCCCCAGCAGTTCCAGCTGTTCCAGCCCATCGGGGGTGTGAGCGATATCGTGGGCCCGCACCTGACCGTAAAACCTCTTGTGGCGTGGCCCAGGGTATTACTAACGGAAATCTGCATGTGGAATTCGCCTTCCTTTTCGAGGGCGCCGGTGATGAGGCCGGTCGTGCTGTCGACGGTAAGGCCCGCGGGGAGGTTCCGGACGGCATAGCGGAGGGGTTTTGTGCCGGTCGCGGCTATTTTATAAAGAAAGGGGGAACCTGGCCGGATCCCGAATATCCTGGCGCCGTTGATCACGGGGGTTGGGGGTGGTTTTGGGGTAAGGATGCAGGCGCTGTCCCAGGATGGGGTGGCCGGGGGTCCTGGGGCTGGGTCGGGCCGATATAGGGTATCAGGGGATAGATGCCGCCGTTGCCGCTGCCGTCATAGACCCGGACGGCGATGGTGTTCTGGCGGTCCCAGCGGAGGAGGGGGTCGTTATGGGCAAAATGGTACTCTCTTTTATGTAATTCTTAGTGACATAACCTTCCTTATCTGTTGGGAACGAGCCCGTTTTGCCGATCAGCCTGCCGTTCAGATAAATCTCGTCGGCGTCGTCTATTTTGCCGATAAAGACGGTGATCGAGTCATTGGGGCTGGCCAGGGAGCGGGGCAGGAAGGCCTTGAGGCGGTACCAGGCATATCCATTATAGCCGGGGTGGCCGGCGTCTTCCCGAGGAATTCCGGTGCGGATGGGGGTCCGAGGACTTGTCGTCGAGGTTGGGGGCTTTCCAGGAGGGGTCGTCGCCGGAAGTCCAGCGGGCCGCGGGGAGGGCGGCGATCTCGGTTACGTCGTCCCGGAGGAAGTTGGGGCGTTGGTCGGGGGTCTGCGGGGTGCTATTCACATTTTGAAGGGAAAGCCCTTTTACGTGGCGGAAATAGAAGCCGGAGGCTGGGAGGGAGTTGCCGAAGATCCGGTTTTCGGGATAGGAGTTTTCCATCTCGGGGATTCGGCGGGTGGCGTCCTTGGCCGTGCCTCCGCCGGGGCCCGTGATGCGGATGTCGTTGAAATAGATGTTTTGGAGGCTGGCGTCGGGGAGGCCGGTCACAGAGGAGCTGATGCGGCTGTATGCGGTGGCGCGGATATAGCTGATGGAGACGTTCTTCAGGCTGCTGATGGCGGGGGGCAGGCAGGGACGGGGTCTTCTTTGTCTGTCTCCCAGGCGGATGAAGATGGGGGTCTGAACGTGGTCCATCTGAATATGGGAGATATCGATATCCTCCGACTCTCCGCCGTCGACGGTCTCGACGGCGATGCCGGCGAGGACGGTTCTGTCAGCCGTGATATGTTCGAGCTTTTGGCGCCAGTGGCGGATGGGGTCTTCGGATGCGGCGTTGACGGTACAATTAGATATGGAGATATGGCGGAAGCCGGTGCGGGAGGCTGTGCCGAGCTTGATCGCGTTGCAGTTGCTGGCGAGGTGGCAGTTGGTGACCTTTACGTTCTCGCAGGCCATGCCGGGTGTCTCGGATTTCAGGCAGAGCGCGTCGTCGTCGCTGTCGATGGTGCAGTCGGACACCGTGACGTTGCGGCTGTCGATGTCGAGGCCGTCGTTGTTCCAGTTGGAGTGGCTGTAGACCCTGATGCCGCGGATGTTTACGGTGTCGCAGCCGCTGTAGTACTGTACCCAGAAGGGTGAATTTCTCAGGGTGATGTCTTCGATCCGGACATTGTTGCAGCGTACAAAATGGATGATCCGCGGGCGGCCGTTGCCGTTATCGCCTTTCTGAAAGGCGGAGTCGCCGCCCTGGCCGTCGATCGTGCCGGGGCCTGTGATGGCGATGTTCCTCGCGTCGCTGGCGTAGATCAGGGCGGGGCTCGAATAGTCTTCGGGCCGGGTGCTACCGAGTAAGACGGCGCCCTGTTCGAGGTGGAGTTCGACGTTGTCTTTGAGGTATAGGGTTCCGATGGTGTGTTTGCCTTTTGGGATGCGGACGATGCCGCCGCCGTGGGCCGAGCAGCTGTCGATGCTGTGCTGGAAGGCCGTTGTGGTGTTGTCTTTTCTTTCGAATGCAAATTCCACTTCATTGGCCCAGTGCGTCTTCCAGTCGGGGTGGAAGGCGCGGGCGTTGACTTTGGAGACGCTGCGGTCTCTGGCCAGCTCCATGCAGGCGGCGGGTGCGGCGTTGTCGTTGACGCGGAAGGAGAGTTTGACGGTGCGGCCTTCGTCCATGGCCTTCTTTACGTCGGGTAGTTCCGACCAGGGGATGGCACACTCGGTGATGACGGTATTGCCGTCGCGGTGGATGGCCAGCCGGCCGTTTTTGACGGGCCCCTCCCCTTCCGATCGCGGTTGTCTGGGGAAGAAATGTTTTCGGTTGAGGCCGGGGGCGAGCAGGCGCCAGATCTCGGTACCGCCTCCGTATTGGGCAGCCACCGGATTCATCGCGTATTCATAGTCGGTACATTTATAGCCGGTATAGCGGGGCATGGTTCCTGGCGGATAGGCCAGCATTCCGTCCTGGCCATCGGGTAGGACGTTGAAGGCGAGGAGTACGTTGTCATAGGAGTACCCGAGGCCGGAGTTGTCGGGTGTTACGGGGCCTTTGCGATAGGTGAAGTGGCGGACGCCGGCCGGCCAGATCAGGGGATTGCGGATCTCTGTGTGGGCCGCTTTGGCGGTGATGCCCTGTGGCAAGTGGGTGGAATCGCCGGGGAGATAATATCCAAGCTGACCATAGACGCCTTTCCAGTTGGCCCTTGTATCCAGGTCTTCGTTGGTGAAGAGTTTTCCTTTGCCCGGGGATGTCGGGGGGTCGAAGAAGATACCTCCGAGTTTGACGGAGTACCACCAGCCCCAGGCGTGGAAGGCGACGCGGACCTTGCCTTTTAGTGTGAAGGACTCGTAGGCGCCGTCCCAGAGTTTGTCGATGCGTCGGTTCTCCAATAATTTTCCGTTGGCGTCAAAGATGTCCATGAGCAGGCCGGAGACTTTGATATTCGGCAGGTAGAAGGTGACGAGCGTTGGGTGGTCTTCGGGCAGGTGGAGGTCGACGCCGAAGCTATTGGTGTTGTCGCCGCTCTCCCAGTAGTTGGTGTTCTCCTTTGTCACGAGGCTTTTCATCATGTCCAGTTGGTATGCCGTGTCGGGATAGAAGAACTCGTCGTCGGGGCGGTTGGCGAACCGATAGGTGCCCGGATGGGGGGTGCTGTCCGCGACCTTTGCGGCGAAGTAGAAATAGCGGTCGTCGCAGGCGAAATAGCCGTTGGCGAATCCGCCGGAATTCGTGTCGAAATTCTTAAACGGGTACCAGGCTGATTCGGTGAGGCTGGGGCCGGCGGCGCCGCTGCTGACGCTCTGCGGGAGGGCGCCCTGCCAGTCGTCGAGGCGTCCGTCGACCGTGATGGTTCGGCGTGAGACCTGATCCACGTGCATGTCTTCCTCGTGGGTGGCCTCGCCGTCTTTGCCGGCGTCGAATTTTGCGGTCAGGTGGTAGCGGTTGTCGGGGGTGGGTGCTCCGGCGGTGATGGTAATGGGGATTGTGGCTATTTCATGTGGTGCGAGCTTTATGGCGGCGGGGAAGCTGATGGACAGGCTGCCGAGCGTGGCGTTCAGCGTGCCTTCGACTGGGCGGTTGAGCATGTTTGTTAGTTGCAGCTGCAGTGTGGCGCCCTGGGGGATGGGAGAAAGCATGTCTTTTGCGATGATCTCCACCGGCTGGATGCCCTGGATACGGGCTGTTTTGATCGTTTCCAGGAGCTGAGGTCCGAGGAACCTTTTGTACCGTCGGTGCGCAGGTAGTATCCCTGGCTGTTGAGCGGCACGGTGATCCTTCCGTCAGCCGGCGGTACGGGGTTGCCATAGAAATCGTAGAGCCGGAAATGCGGGTCGGCGGGGATGGTGAGGGTGGCGTCAGACAGTCGCACGCTTCTGAACAGGGTGTGGTCGCGGCCGAAGCCTTCGCCGATGTCGCCGCAGACGACGGCCGTACCGTCGTCGGGGTCGTTGTCGTATCCGTCGAAGAGCATGACCCGGGGAAGGCCTTTGAACAGAAGCCGGTTGAATGCGCGTTCTCCGACGAGGTGCTGTACGGCACCGACTGCTGCGGCGGGGGACCATGCATCGGGCAGTCCCTTCATTTTGCCGATATTGTCGATGGGGTGGCCTCCGGCCGAGCTGACCGTATACATATAGCCGGCGAAGATGCCCATAGAGCGGTCGTAGCCGGCGCTGCGGCTGGCGGCCACTACGAGGCCGATGCGGTCGTCGGTATTGCCGACCCAGCTTTCGGTATCCCATATGCGTACGCGGCCGTTTGGCGATTTCCGGTGGACCCATTCGGGGTACAGCACGGGTGACTCGATGCCCTGATAGTGGATACTGCAGAAGTCGAAGATGGGCAGGAAGGTCATTTTGCCGTCCGCAAACAGTTTGTCCCAGGCGTTGGAGTTGGAGTCGCCTCCGCCTACCAGCACTTCGGCTCCCTGTCGTCGCGCTTCCAGGACGGCGTCGGCCATGGCGGTATAGATCTCGCGGTAGCGGGTATGTCGGCCTGCCAGCCGGAGATCGACATGCCTTCCAGGGTTCGTTCCAGAGTGAAACGGCGGTTACGGGTCCGGCGGGCCAGCCGTATTTGGTGCAGAGTCCTTTGACGAATGTCCTGAAGTCGGCGTCGGCGGAGGGGAGCCAGGCATAGTCCTGTTTGGTCTTGCGCATTGTGCCGGTGCTGTCGAGGTGGGCGCGGGGGATGCCGAGCGGCATTGGGGCGGTGCCGGCACCGAACATCAGCAGTACCGTTATGTTCTTTTCCTTGTATTCCTTTAGTTTTTTGTCCAGCGCTTCCATCTTTTGTGCGAAGTCGGGCGCGGTTGTGGGGGTATAGTCGACTCCCATTCGGATGGCCTGAACGCCTACGCGATGGAGGAAGTCGGCGCCCATATCGTCCGAGGGCCTGCCGGGGGAACTGCAGGCGGCGTGGGTTGGCCGCGTAGGTGCGGACGAGGCTGGTGACGAGTCTCCGGCCGTATTTACCGAGGTCCATCACGAGGGCGTAGCCGCCGAATGTGGGCGGGATGGAAGGGCTGATGTCTATTTCTTTTTTCCGTGCGCGGGGATGTCGATGTCGACGGGCAGCGAGCCCAGGTCGGCGAGTTTCACCATTTCCGGCAGCCAGACGTCGTTGGGTCTTCCTTTTGTGCCATAGCGGACGATATCGATGCGTCCTTTCACCTGTATCGGCTGGTCGTCGTTGTTGACGACGGCGATGGTATAGGCGGGTTTGTCTTCGGGCCACCATACACCCGTGGTCACGGCCGAGCGGACCGGGTAGACGTCGTAGTCATAGTGGCGGAGGTTGTTGGTAACGCCGAGGACTTTTTCATAGTCGACCCAGTTCTGCGGTGGAACCATCTGGGTAAGGCAGCGGTTAACGGAAAGGAGCAATAAGACGATAGCGACTGGGCGGATCCGGGTTGACATCACTTTTTTATGAATTTACTTTCGGCTATTTTTTTGCCGCTAGCCGCGTCGGCGATCGTGAGGATATACATTCCGTGCCGGAGGCCGGCGGTGGCGACGGTAAAGAGGCCTGTGCCTTTGACCCTCGAGCTGAGCACTACCCTTCCGGAGAGGTCGACGATGGTAACGCCAAGGTCGTTGGAGGTGTTTTTATTGAGATTTACCGTCAGGGTCTTTTCTACCGGGTTTGGGTAGACGAGGGCTGTGGAAGATGATTTGGCGAGGCGAGCCGTTGCGACGGTCGTATCGGCGGGGTTCCGGTATAGATGACGACTTTGGTACCGTTGTAGTCGTCCTTGGTAATGAGGTATTCTCCGGTAGACTTGTGGTAGGCCTGGACGCCGTATTGCGAGTCGGTGTCGTTGCCGGCGTATACGCCGCCGGTGGGTGTCAGGGTGAGCATCAGGTTGCCGGTGCTGAGGCTGAAGACGTCGATATTCGGTATGGCGTAGTAGCCGATGAAGACGTAGTCTCCGGCGACCGCCATGGATTTGGCCTGGGCCCGGGAGAGCGTGATGACGAGATTGGGAGTTCTGTTGCCTGCGAGCCAGCCGTTGTAGACCTCGATGCGGTTGCCGATGAGGGTCCAGTCGGTGCTGCCGCCGGCGAGGACCATTTTGTCGCTGGCGGGGAGGTAGCCGAGGCGGTTGAGGGGTGCGATCGACGCGGGTGTGGGTGTGGATATGGCGGTCCCGTAGATGGGTCTGCCTCCGGCGGTAAAGCCTGTCAGCGGATAGTGCTGTATGGCGTTGGTCTTGTCGTAGCTGGTCCAGCGGTCGCCGATGGAATCGAGCTGGAAGCCGTTGCGGACGTGGGGCTGGATCGTATCTCCGGGAATGGCGATATAGCCGTCGGTCGACGGATTGAAATAATACGTGTAGAAGACGTCCGTATTCTGGTTGGCGGCGACTAATAGTCGGTGGCCGCCCGCGTTTGCGATCATTCCGAAGTGTTCGCCGCGTCCCTTGTCGCTGGGGCTGATGCGGGCGTCGCCGGGATAGCGGTATGGGTCAATTGTATTGGCCACGTAGTTGCCGCCTCCGGTGCCGGTAAAATGGTAGAGGATATTGCCGCTGTAGAGGTCGGCGCCGTCGGTGCCGGCGTCGGCGGAGGCTATGCCTTCGAAGTTGAGGGCCTGGAGGGTCCACTGTAGTGCGCCGGTGCTGTCGTAGCAGTGGAGATCCGTCGCGCCGTTGCGGCCGAGGTCCCAGTGCCGCCCCAGGGGTTGTTCAGGACATAGAGCCGTCCCTGTGTGTCGCGGCCGATGCCTACGACGCGGGTAAATCTTTTGTCGCCCGTCTGTCCGCGTATGCCGGAGGTTTGGTTGAGGTATCCGCCCGGGACGCCAAAGCTGCCCAGCAGCGCGGCCGACTGTCTGTCGTAGATCTTGATGTTCATGTCGGGGCCCTGATCGCCTACGAGCAGCTGTCCGTGGCGGTTATCGACGTAGAGTGCCGACGGGCGGGAAGCCGTGTCCATGTGGATCACGGTTCCTGCCGTGCCGAGGGTATCGAACTGCAAAAGGGTTGAAGAGCTCATTTGGGCCACCCAGATGAAGCCGTTGCTGTCAACGGCCAGTGCGCCGGGGGACGTGACGGCCCATTGTCTCACGAGTATTCCGGCGGGGGTGAAAACGGCGATGCGGTTGCCGGCGTAGTCGCCGGCGTATACTCTGCCGTTGAATACGCCGAGTCCGCGGATAACGTCGCCGGTTGCGGTGGTGGTGCTACTGCCCTGGAAGACGAGGTCTCTGGATTTCGTGGCGCGGTTGTAGCGGCCGATATTGTAGGCCGGTGTTTCCTGTGCGGTGAAGACCCAGGTGGAGTCGCCGGCAATGGCGCTGCCACTGGGACTGGTTGGTCCCGCCCATGCCGCCGAGTATGGCGCCGTTCTGGTAGATGCCGATGTTCCGGCCGTTCTCGTCCCAGCCGGAAGAGGTGGTATACGATGCCGCCGGGCGAGACCCACATCGAGCGAGCGCAGTTGCCGACGTGGTTGGCGTTGTCACCATAAGTGTTGCCGACCCAGGACGTCGTGTATTGTGCGTAGCAGGCGGCGCCGGGCAGCAGGACAAGAATCAGGAGAATAAGGTTTCGCATGGTCAATCGTATTAATTATAGGTGTGTGGTTTAATATCCGTGGTTCTGTGCGAGGCGGGGGTTGCGTTGGATCTCCCGCAGCGGGATGGGCCATAGGGTCTGGTCGGCGCCGATGCCCAGTACGGCGGGTGCGCGGCCGGTGCGGGCGAGGTCGTAGAAGCGCTGTCCTTCGAAGGCCAGCTCCTTGAAACGTTCGTTCTCGATGGCGAGGGTGAGGTCATAGCCTTTGGCTATGTCGTCGGCGTGCTGGGGAAGTCATAGGGGAAGTCGAGGTCAGTGGTTGTGCGAAGGCGCGTCTGCGGATCGTATTGAGCATATCGGTAGCGGCCTGGGTCTGTCCGAAGGCATTGAGTGCTTCGGCGCGGACGAGGATGATGTCGGCGAGGCGCAGGGCTAAGATATCGGGTTCGGTTCCGCTGGTAAGCCGCGGGTATTTGTTGACGTAGGGGACGGGTGTGGCGGGGGCTGTGGGTGTGCTCATGGCGACGGCGACTTTCTGGCGGATATCGCCGGTCTGGAAGGCCGACACGATCTTTGGGGTCGGCGCTATCTGGTAGCTGCCGGGCTGGACGCCGGCGGGGACGCCGGAGGTGGGCAGGTAGAAGCTGTAGAGGCCGTGGGCTTGTTGGGTGGAGCTGACGTACTGGATCTCGAATATCGCCTCCGTGCCGTTCTTGCCGCTGGTGGAGAACATATTTGCGTAGGCCGTGGCGCCGGTCACGAGGCTGTAGGTCGAATTGTTCAGGACGTACTGGGCGTTCGCGGCTGCCGAGTCATAGTTCTTCATGCTGAGAAAAACTTTGGAGAGGAGCGCCTGGGCGCCGCCTCGGGTGGCTCTGCCGCGGGTGTCGACGGTCGCGGGCCAGGTCTGCGGCAGCAGGGCTTCCGCCTGGTGGAGGTCGGAAACGATCAGTTGGAAGGTCGAATCTACCGAAGAGCGTCGGATCGTAAAGTCGGCGTTGAAGGAGGTATAGGGTGTGGTCACGAGGGGTACTCCGCCGAACGCTTTTACGAGGTTGTAGTAGAGGTAAGCACGAACGAAATAGGCTTCGCCCATGATGCGGGTCTTCTGTCCGGGGATGAAGAGGCTGTCCCGCATGGCTGGAACGTGTTTGAGCAACATCGTTGGCGCGGCCGATGCCGGTATAGTTGTTCTGCCAGTAGGTGGCGACGATGAGATTGTCGACGGGGATGCCGTGCAGGCCGAAGGGGGCGTAATTGGCGGAGTTTACGACTGTGGCCGCGTCGCTGGCGGCGTCGAAGGCCAGCGGCGACTGCTGGGCGAGCGACTGTATGGTGGGATACATGCCGACCGCGGCGCTTTCGGCGTCGTTGGCGGTCTGCCAGTAGTTGTCCTCCGCGATGGTGAATTCGGGCACCTGGTCCAGGACCTTGGAGCAGGAGAAGAGAAAGAGAAGAGAGCAATAGCCAACTATCTTGTAGCATATGGAGCTTCGTTTTGATGTTAGTGCGCAATGGCTTTTGGTTTTTAGAAATTGACCGACAGACCGGCAAGGAAAACTTTCGGCTGGGGCTGGACGGCGTAGTCGATGCCGAGCTGGGAATTCTTTACGGACTGGTTCTGCGACTCGGGGTCGAAGCCGGAGTAGCTGGTGATCATGAACAGATTTTGTGCGCTGAGATATGCGCGGGCGCTGGTCAGCCGGGCTTTTCGGGTCCAGGTCTGGGGCACGGAGATAGCCGAGCGTGATATTTTTGAGGCGGATATACGATCCGTCTTCGACCCAGCGCTGGGACATATCGCCGTTGGTGATGCTGTTGGTTTGGACGGGGTCGTTGAACATGGCTTTGGGTACGTTGGTCGGATGGGCCTGCGACCATCTGTTAAGCGTTTGTACGTCCGCGTTGTGCAGTAGCTGCTCATCCTTTCCAGGAAGGCGCGGGTCTGGTTGTAGACCTTGTTGCCATAGCTGGCGTAGATGAAGAAGCTCATGTCGAAGCCTTTATAGCTGAAGGTATTGGTCAGTCCGCCGGTGAATTTGGGCAGGGCGTTGCCGAGAATTACCCTGTCGGCGGCTGTGATCTTGCCGTCGTGGTTGATGTCGTCATAGATCATATTGCCGGTCTTGGGGTCGACGCCTTTGTTGCGGTAGCCGAAGAAGGAGCCGACGGGTTGTCCGACGCGGAAGATGCTGGTGGGCATGCTGCCGGAGTATGCGGCGGGCAGGCTCTCGGTAAAGTCCGAGCTGGTGGGGTCGCCTTCGATGGTTTCGGGCAGGCTGGTGATCTTGTTGCGGTTGATCGAAAAATTGATCCCGGTGCTCCAGTTGAATTTGCCGCGGATATTGTCCGTGTTGACCTGGATCTCGAGGCCTTTGTTGATGAGCTGGCCGATGTTGGCGCCGTTGGTGCGGGCGAAGCCGGAGGTATAGGGCAGGTCAAGCTTGAAGATCAGCCGGTTTGTCACCTTGTTATATGCATCTACCGTGACGCTGACGCGGTTGTCGAGAAAGGTCATGTCGAGGCCGAGGTCGCTGGCGACGGTGGACTCCCAGCTGAGGTCCTGGTTGGATAGGGAGGTGGCGGCGATGCCGGCTTCGGAGCCGTAGTTATAGCCGGTGCTATAGGTCGCGAGCGAGGGAAGTCCGTGCCGAGGCCTTCGTTGTTGCCGGTGAGGCCGATGCTGCCGCGCAGCTTGAGGTCGTTGACGAATTTCACGTCGCGCATGAACGCTTCGTTGCTGATGCGCCAGCCGGCGGAAATGGAGGGGAAGAAGCCGTAGCGTTTGTTCGCGCCAAACCGGGAGCTGCCGTCGGTACGCAGCACGCCTTCGACGAGAAATCTGTCGTCGTAGCTGTAGCTTGCGCGGCCGGAAATACGATACGAGGCCCCATGCGGAGCGATAGTCGGTAGGTGCAGACAATGCGGTGAAGCCGCTGACGGACTGGATGATATCGGTCGAGCTGGTCGAGCCGCTGAAGCCGATGCGGCGAACCGAGGCTTGCTGGGCGCTCTGGCCGAGGAGGAAGGAGAGGTGGTTTTTGGCGTTGAGTTCCGGCGTATAGCTGAGCGTATTCTCGTTGATCCAGAGGAACTGGTTGAATACGGAGACGAAGCCCGTGGCGGGTGAGCCGTTGTTGACCAGGGTTGACTGGTAGCGGTCGTCGGTGACCTGCTGGTTGTCGAAGCCGAGGCTGCTGCGTAGTTTGAGGCCTTTTGCGATCGTGTATTCGCCGTAGATATTGCCTACATAGCTGTCCACGCCGGAGACGAAGCGGAGGCTGTTGGCGAGCATCACCGGATTCGTATTCCTGCGGAGGGGGTCGCTGAAGTAGGAGCCGTTCTTGTTGTAGATGGGGTTGTTGGGGTTGGCGATCAGCGCGGCGGCGAGTACGGACTGGCCGGAGAAGCTGTTGTCCATGCGGTGGTTGATGGAGTGTGTGCCGGTGATGTTGACGCCTATCTTCAGGTGGTCGGTCGCCATGAAATCGAAATTCACCCTGCCGTTCCACCGGCGGTAGTGCTGAACGCCCGTGATCGTTCCGGTCTGGTCGAAATAGCCGAGAGACACGTAGTGCGAGGTCTTGCCGGTGCCGCCGGATATGGAGAGGTTGGCGTTGGTCATCGGCGCCTGGCGGAAGATGGCGTTCTGCCAGTTGGTGTTGGTGTCCGTGTAGTTGACCAGGGGTCTGCGGGCAGGTTGGCGTTGGCGCGTTCTTCGCGGATGAGGTCGACGTACTGGCGGTTGTCGAGGAGGTTGAGGCGTTTGGTCACCTCTGCCATTCCTGTATAGCCGCTGAACGTGAATTTCGATTTTCCCGCCACTCCCCTCTTCGTGGTGATGAGGATAACGCCGTTGGCGCCGCGGCTGCCGTAGATGGCTGCTGCGGCGGCGTCTTTGAGTACCTCGATGGAGGCGATGTCGTTGGGGTTGATGTCGTTGGTGGAGGCGATGCGCTGGCCGTCGCCGGATATGCCGTACTGGGCGGCGGGCAGGTTGTTCATCGGCACGCCGTCGACCACGTATAACGGTCTGTTCTCTCCGAAGAGGGAGCCGTTGCCGCGGATGCGGATATAGGTCTCGTCGCCCGGCGAGCCCGAGTTCTGGACGACCTGTACGCCCGAGGCCCTGCCCTGGAGGGCGGCGTCGATGCTGGTCACGGGGGTATTGGCGATATCGGCGCCTTTTACGGTGGAGACGGAGGCGATGAGGTTCCTGCGGCTGGACGTGCCGTAGCCGATGACGACAACGTCGTTGAGCCGGCCGCTGACGGCTGTCAGTTTTACGGTATAGTCACTGGTCTGCTGGCTGATGGCGATCTCGGCGCTGCTGTATCCGGTGTAACTGATGAGCAGGGTTTGGTCGCGGTCTTCTACGCTGAGGCGAAACCTCCCATTGATATCGGTGCTGGTCCCGCGGTTGCTGCCTTTGATCTTGATGCTGGCGCCCTGGAGCAGCTGTCCTTCGAGGGTTGTGACGGTACCGGTGATCCAGTGTCCGTCGCGGGTGGCGGCGACGCCCAGGGCGGGAGTTTCGGCGGTTGTTTGTGCGGAATCCGGGCGGCGGCGCCTGCGATCGTTGTTAGTTTTTTCGTCTTGTCTTGCATGATCAGGTAGGACCTGGCCTTTACCTTTTTGTAGTTGAGGGCGAAGGGGCCGATGAGTGCGCTGATATTCTCTTCGGCGGAGCGGCCGAAATTGATCAGGCCCGAAGGGACGAGGAGGCCGTCTACCGTCCTGTCTTCGAAGAGGATGTCTACCTTATAGTGGTCTTTGACCAGACGGAGCGCTTCCGAGAGGCGGATGGAAGAGTCTTTGTCTTCACCCGCGAAGGTTCTCGGAGTTTGAAAAAGGGAGAGGATTGCAAAAAGCAGTAGTCCTTTCAACAGTTGATGATGAAATCTTTTCATAAAAGCAGCATAGTATTTAGTTCGTTAAAAAGTCTATTCGGAGAAGTAAACGGTGCCTTCCCGGATGGTATAGTGTATATTCAGCAATTGAGCGATGACGTCGAGGAGTTCGGCCGAGGTATCGGCGTGGAATGAACCCGAGATGCTTCTTTCCGACAGGGACGGGTTGTCAAAATGTACGGACAGTCCGAAATTGTCCCGGATCATTCCGGCGAGTTCCGACAGGGAGGTGCCGTCGAACAGGAATTCGTGGTCTTTCCATGCGGAGAGGTTCTCGGGGTTGGCGATGCGCTGCAGGCGGGTCTTTGCGCCCTTGTGCGTGGTGAAGAGGTCTCCGGGCTGCAGGAGCAGTTGTTTTTCCTTTTTCTCTTCGGTATAGTGCAGCTCTACTTTTCCTTCGCGGAGGACGACGGTAGCCTTCTCCCCTCTCGTATAGACTGTGAAGCGGGTGCCCAGGACCAGGACTTTCAGGTCTTTGTCGGTCGTGACGGTGAAGGGCCGGTTGCCGCTGTGGGTCACCGTGAAGTCAGCTTCTCCGGAGAGGTATACGTCGCGGTTGCTCTCTCCAAAGCCAAACCGGCTGTAGCGCACCGTGGTATTCGCGTTCATGGATATCAGGCTGCCGTCGGGAAGGACGACCGACCGGGTCTCGCCGTAGGCGGTAGACATCGACTGGTAGAGCAGCTGATCTTTTATCGCATAGGTGGCTGCGGCCAGGGTAAGGGTAGCGATGACGGCGGCGATGAGTCTGAAGCGGAACAGGGTTTTGGGGCGTTTGGTGGTTGGTGAGGACCGGGCCGATGTCTGGTGATCCGTGATATTATTCAGCGCTGTCGTGGTATCGGGGGTGAACAGGGAATTGGCTTTTTCCCATTCGTCGAGCCATTCGTAGTAGCGTTCGGTGTTGGCGGGATCGCCGAGCCAGTCTTCGATCTGTTGTTTCCGGAGGGGTGTCGACCGCCCGGAAAAGTTTTCAAACAATAGTTGCTTATCGACCAGATTTTCCATGGTTGCTCATTTCAAGTAATCGGATAAAGTTCGTTTAAGGATGCTGAGGGCTTTCATCATGTGTGCTTCGACCGTCTTGGGCCGGATCCGGAGTTCGTCGGCGATCTCTCTGTTCTTTCGGCCTTCGAAGCGGCTGAGCAGGAAAACCTTCTGGCACTGGGGCGGAAAGGTTTCGATGGTCCGTTCGATCCTCGGTCATCAATTCGCCGAGCAGCAGGATCGACTGCGGGTTGGCGTCTTCGACCGGCTCGGGTGTCGCCGTCATTTTCTCGCCGAACTCCTGTTTCAGGTGGTTGTAGGCGCTGTTCCGAACGGCCGTATACAGATAGGCGCGAAAGGTGGACGTGACCGATTCGTATAGCTTTTTATTCCAGAAGTTCAGGAATACTTCGCTGACGATGTCCTGTGCGATCTCTTTCGAGTAGACGAAACGGGTGGCGTGGCTGCAAAGAGGACTGTAGTATTTTTTGAACAGGACGGCGAAGCCCTTGTCCGGGTCGTCTTTGAGCATGATCCGGATGAACGTCTCGTTGTCCATCAGCAGCGCCTGGTCATCGACGTCTTTGTCCACGGCGATCCGCAGTGGATTGTTGCCGGATGATTGTTTCGGTTCTTTCATTTGCAAGTGGCTCGTTCGGCCTCTTCGTGGCCTTGTTGTTTACAGGACAAAAAAATGATAATTTACCCTTAGTGGGGAGGGGAATTTTTTTTCGCGCCGGTGGGGGTGGTATAGTTGGCGGCTGAGGGCCGGCGGAGGATGTTATGCCTTTTTGATATCGATGGAGTAGGTGAATTTGTCCGCGCGGTAGTAGCCGACGTTGTATTCGATGGGGCGGTCGCCGGGGTCATAGACGAAGCGTTCACGGAATAGTATAGGCGCGTCGGCGGGAACCTGGAGGATTCCGGCCATGGGTCCGGCCAGTCTGGCGCTGATGTTCTCGTTGGAGCGAACGACGAGCACGCCGAATTTTTCTTCGAGCAGGCTATACAGCGGGCGGGAGAAATCGTCCTCGGGGGTAAAGCCGATACGGGGGTGGAACCAGCTTTCGAAATATACGATGGGGTCGCCTTCGGAGCCTTTGAGCTTGGAGAGTTTGAAGACGTTCTTATGTAGGCGAATGTTGAAGAAGCGGCTGACTTTTTCGTCGGCTTTGACCCATTCCGACTTCAGCTGCAGGTTTTCGACCTGCACGCCGCGCTCGTGCATCTCGCGGGTGAAGCTATACCGAGTGGTCGAGGCCGGTCGACAGTGCCTTTTTTGGCAACGGTCGTGCCGACGCCTTTTTGCGGTTCAGGAGGCCTTCGTACTCGAGTTTGTTGGTAGCCTGGCGGATGGTATTGCGGGAAACGCCCAGGCGGTTGGCCAGTTCGACCTCTTTGGGGAGGAATGCACCGTTGCGAAACTCGGGGGAATCTATCAGTTTGCGTATCAACTCTTCCACCTGGAGGTGTAGCGGAATCTTGTTCTGATGATCGACGCGCAGCTGCATAAGTTATGAATGTTCAAACATACCGACTTTTTGTGCTAATGCCAAACTATTTTTAGCAGTCCGGACAGCGGATGTATCGTAACCGGACAGCGAAGCGGCGGCCGTCATCGGTAAACTTCTGAATGTCAGCCCGTAAGGAAAGGGGCACCTTTTTAGATCGGGAGTCAGGAATAAAAGCCCCCGCATGCTCAAGAACTATTTCAAGATCGCCTGGCGAAACCTGTTCCGGAACAAGGCTTTCGCTGCGACCAATCTGCTCGGCCTCGCCATCGGAATGACCTGCAGCATCCTGATCTTTCTGTGGGTAAACGACGAGCTGTCGTATGATAAATTCCATTCGAATTACAGGGATATCTATCAGGTGATCGCCAACCGGGATTTCAAGAACTCGGTGTTCACCGACAGAAATATGGCGTTTCCGCTGGGTCCGGCTCTCGAGCACGGTTATCCGCAGATAAAGACGGCGGTGGAGATGACCTATCCGCAGCAGCGGTTGCTGGCTTTTGGCGAGAACAGGGTCAAGAAGACCGGCTATACGGTCAGCGGACATTTTTTCGAGCTGTTCACCTGGAAGTTCCTGAAAGGCAATCCGGCCAGTGCGATCACGGATGCGTCTTCGATAGTCCTGACCGCCAGCGCCGCAAAAGCCTATTTTGGCAATGATGAGCCGGTCGGAAAGACCATGAAGCTGGACGACAACGAGCTGGTGAGGGTAAGCGCCGTCGTGGCCGATGCGCCGGACAATTCGACGTTCCGATTCGATTTTATACAGCCGTTCAACTATTCGGATTCGAACCTAAAGCCGCAGATGAACGAGTGGAACAATTCTTCCTGGAATGTTTTTGTGCAGCTGGCGCCGGGTGCGAATGTGGCTGCGGCGCAGAAGGCCGTGAACGATCTCAAGAAGTCGCATAGTCCGGGCGACAAGGTCAGCAGCTATTTTTTGTTCCCCATGAACAGGTGGCGGCTCTACAGCGATTTCAAGGATGGAAAGAATACGGGTGGGATGATCGAGTATGTGCGGTTGTTCTCTGTGATCGCGGTTATCATCCTGCTGATCGCCTGCATCAATTTTATGAACCTTTCGACTGCCCGATCGGAGAAACGGGCCCGCGAGGTGGGGGTCCGCAAGACCTCGGGCTCGGATCGCGGGCAGCTGATGGCGCAGTTCCTGTTCGAATCCATCATACTGACGGCGATCTCGTTTGTAATCGCGCTGCTGGCCGTGTGGCTGCTGCTGCCGGCCTTCAATCTGATGCTGGAAAAGCATATGTCGCTGAATCTGGGCGACCCCGTATTTTTAACGGGGTTGGCGATCATTATTCTTTTTACGGGGATCGTAGCGGGCAGTTATCCGGCGTTCTATCTTTCGTCCTTCAACCCGGTGAAGGTCCTGAAGGGTACGCTTGTCGCGGGCAGGAAGGCCATTATTCCGCGCCGGGTGCTGGTGGTCTCGCAGTTCGCGATCTCCATTCTGCTGATCTCGGCTACGATCATCGTCTACCGGCAGCTGCAGTACGTGAAGAACCGCGATATCGGCTATGATCCCGACAATCTTATTGCGCTGCCCAATACGGATCTCCTCAACAAGAACTACGCCGCCTTCCGCAACGACCTTCAGTCCACGGGTCTGATAAAGGCGGTAGCGAGGACGATGTCGCCCGTTACGGAGGTCTGGTGGCGCAGTCCCGCGCCGCACTGGGAGGGGCAGCTACCCGATCAGGAGATCATCTTTATGGGCCAGCGGGCGGACGAACACTACACGGACGGTCTCGGCATCCGGTTGCTGGAAGGAAAGGGTTTTACGGGAATGCCTTCCGACTCGGGGAGTGTACTGCTGAACAAGGCGGCGGTGGAGGCGATGCACCTGGCCCATCCTGTTGGGGCTGTTCTGCGCTATGGGCACAGTCAATATACCGTCATCGGCGTAACGGATAACGTCGTCATGGAATCACCGTATAAGCCGGTGGACCCGCAGATGATCTATTATGCGCGGGGCGGCGGCAATTTCTTCAATATCCGGCTGAGGGACGGCGTGCCGCCGCAGCAGGCGATCGAAGTCCTGAAGGGGCTTGTCCGGAAATATGATCCCGCTGCGATCTTCGAATACCGATTTGTCAACCAGGACTTCCAGAAGAAATTTCTCGCTGAAGAGCTGATCAGCAAGATCACGAATATTTTCGCGGGGCTGGCGATCTTTATCTGCTGTCTCGGTCTGGCGGGTCTGGCCTCGTTCACGATGGAGAGGAGGGTTCGCGAGTTTGGCATCCGCAAAGTGTTGGGTGCGTCGGTGCCGCAGCTGTTGGGGCTGATCTCGCAGGAATTTCTGCGGCTTGTAGGGATAGCTTTTGTGATTGCCGTGCCCCTGACCTGGTGGGCGATGAGCAGCTGGCTGGAGAAATACAGCTTTCGTATTGCTATAAGTCCGTGGACCTTTGTTGTCGTTGGGTTGTTGCTGCTGGGGCTGACTTTGCTGGTGGTGGGTCTCAATACTATACGTTCGGCTATGCGTAATCCGGTGAAGAGTTTGAGGACGGAGTAGCCAAACTGGACGGAGTCCAGTTCCCGACATTAGCCGTTCGGGGACAAAAAATTACTTTTCGACAATTTTTTGTCCCGATTTGCTATATTGTCGCCCAATGCCTGTAACCACCTCAAAATTTACCAGCTGGGGGCTGCTCCTGATCGCGGGGGCATCTTCGTCGGCATCGGGATCCTTGCTTTTATCAATCCGCTGAGCGGCTATGTTAAGCTTACGAAGTTTGCGGGCATCGGCCTTTTGCTGAATGGCGGTCTGTTGCTGGCCATGGTCATTCTGCGGCCCGTTCCTTCGAGGGAGAGCAAGTGGCTGCAGGTAGAAAGTGCTTTTCACCTTTTCTTCGGGCTGCTTTTCGTCTTCAATCCCCTTCTGGCTTTTATTGCCCTCCCCTATTTTATCGGCAGCTGGATGCTGATGGTCGGCATACTCAAGATACTGGCCGCTATCGCGCTCAGAAAGCTGATCCTGGGCCGGGGGTTTATCATGGCGGCGGGGCTTCTTTCCACCCTTTTTGGCAGTCTTTTGCTTTTTAGTCCTTTTGCGCGGGCCAGCAGTATCACGATACTGATCGGAGCCTTTGGCGTGACGATGGGCTGTCTGTATATCATTGACGCCCTGCGTTATCGCCGGAGACCGGACAACGTCGATGTCATGTTTTAGCCTTAGCTTTGCCCAGCATATTATAATATATGAAGCGTTTCCAAATCCTCCTTGCGTGTCTTTTCTGTGTTTTTTGGCTAATGCCCAGGACAGCACAAAAACTGCCGCAAAAGACACCATTAAGACAGGCAAGATTACCCGAAAGAAGACCACGGACTATTACCGGGAGAACTACAAGCATGTCCGCCGGAAATTCGATTCCACGCTGTTTACGAATATCACCGTTCCTACTTCGAGCGACTATGCGGAAGATATCGAAAATGTCTACCAGCTGTTGAATAAGGTGCCGCTGGTAACGGAGTCGTTCACCCATCTCGACGAGATCGACGACAAGCTGGACGATGAGGACTCGGCGCTGACCATTCTGAAAGACAGGATGTCGCAGAGTGACCGGACCTTCCATGTGCAGAACCTTCAGATGTTCAATATGCTGTTGGACGCGCTCAACCAGAGCGTCAGGGGTTATTCCAAATACCTCAACCGGTATGACTCGATGCTGGACGGGGTCCGGGCCAGTATCGAAAAGCTGAAAAAGGACTCGCTGATGCTGCATATCCTGCGGGACTCGGCGCTCAGCGATACCTTCAAGGTGCAGCTGCAGGCTCTGAAAGCGAAATGGAGGCAGGCGGACAGTCTGGTGACCCTCAACGGCCAGCAGATCAATTCCCTCAAATCAGAGGCTTCGGCGCATACCATCGCGATCGTGGACCTGCTCAACCGTGTCGACCAGGAGCTGGCGGCTGTGGGCACGCGCGCCTTTGGCAAGGAGCGGCGTTATCTCTGGGAGCCGCGGTCGCAGGGGGCCAGAAATTTCACAAGGGCGAATATGCAGAAGTCGCTGGATAGCGAACGCCAGCTGGCGAGGTTCTATTTTTCCAATACGCGCAGCAGGCGGTCCTGGCTGCTGCTGGCAGGCGCTGTGTTCTTCTTCTGGATATGGTGGAATTTCCGGACGCTGCGCCGGATGGACAAGCTGAGTGCGATCGAGCATTTCCATTTCCGTCATATCAACCCCTACCCTATTGCTGCCTCGCTGGTCTTTCTGCTGACGCTGGCGCCGCTGGCCGACCTGCATGCGCCGGCTATCTATATCGAGTCGGTGGAATTTCTGCTGATGGTCGTGCTGACCTTTGTCTTTTGGAAGTCGCTGCCGCGTAATCTTTTTTATGGCTGGTGTATATTCCTGCTGCTATTCCTGTTGTTGCCGCTGGTTCGTCTGCTGGGGATGCCGCTGAGTATGGAGCGGTGGGCGACCTTTATCATCGACAGTGCGTCGTGTGTATTTGCGTGTTTCTTCCTTTTTGGGAAGCGAAAGATCAGGGACCAGCCGCGGCTGTTCCAGTTTGCAATCGGGCTCTATTTGTTCTTCAATTTCGTGGCTGTGGTCTTCAATCTGTTCGGCAGGGTCACGCTGTCGCAGATATGCGCGTCGACGGCTGTATATTCTTTTGCCGAGACGGCTTCGCTCGCCGTGTTCGTGCGCAGCGTTGTTGAGGCCTTTCTGTTACAGATACAGAGCAGCCGGATCCGGAAGAAGTATCCGGAGAACTTCGACCTTACGGGCATCTCGAAGAATATATCCCGAATGGTCATCACGGTCGGCATCGTCCTTTGGTTCATCGTGCTGATGACCAATCTGGACCTGTTCGATGCGATGAACGACCTGCTGGTGGACGTGTTCACTTCGGACCGGTCGGTCGGGAATTTTTCCTTTACGCTGGGCGGGCTGGTGCTTTTCCTGGGTATCATCTGGCTGGCCAATTTTCTGCAGAAATATATCGCTTATTTCTTCGGGGATACCGGTGATGATGCGTCGCTGGACGACCGGGGGCAGCGTTCGCGGCTGCTGGTCACCCGGCTGGTGCTGCTGATCGGCGGGTTTCTGCTGGCGGTGGCGGCGAGCGGGCTTTCTGTAGACCGGATAACGGTGATCCTGGGAGCTCTGGGTGTGGGTGTCGGTCTGGGTCTACAGAATATCGTCAATAATTTTGTGAGCGGTATTATTCTGATCTTCGACAGGCCGGTGCGAATCGGTGACACCGTAGAGCTCGGCGACAAAAAGGGGCGTGTAAAGGAGATCAGTATCCGGACCAGCACGCTGCTGACGGACGAGGGTGCGGAGGTGATCATTCCCAACGGGGACGTCTTATCGAGCCGCATCGTCAACTGGACGCTGAGCAACAGCCATGTCCGGCTGGCCATCACCTTTAACATAGAGAAACCGGTGAATCCGGAGATCATCAAGGAGGACCCCATCAAGGATATCGTCCGGAAGCATCCCAATGTGCTGAAGGTGCGCGAGCCGCAGATCATACTAAATACGATCAACTCGAAGACGCAGGAGCTGCAGGTCTATTTCTGGATCGATGATATCACGAAGACGCCGTATACTACCGGCGAGTTGAGGACGGCTATTTACAGGCAGCTGGATCAGATGGGGGTTACGGTGTTATAAAACCTTAGACCATGATAATACGATCGTTTTTGGCCTTTTCGTTCGTTGCCGGGATTGCGTTGACCACGTGTGCGCAGTCCACGGGGCAGGACAGCCTGCCGCCGTTGCATACCCTACTGGCTGCGGATATCGATTCAATCGCGCCTTCCTGGCAAAACAATCATATTACCGTAACACTCAAAAATGGGACTTCGCTTGTATACAGCCCCGAGGAGTGGGATATGGAGATCTATGAACCGACGCTTGACAAGCGGTTCCGCGAAGCGATCAGGAGTATCAGCAGGACTTTTACGAAGGCCGAGCATGCGCCTGAATTTCCCGGCGGAGAGGAAGGATGGTCCGAGATGGACCCCGGCTACGCAAAACGGATATACCGTCATTTGCTATAAGCGTGTTCAGGCAAGGCCGGCCGCAAACTGATAAGCTGGTCTTCCGACAATAAAAAAGCCCCGGTTTGTGCCGGGGCTTTTTCTTTTAGTATGATGCGTGCGACTAGTGGTCCTTGTCGACGTTGTTGAACTTGTTGGTATAGAAATCGACCTTTTCTTTTCCGGCGCTCTTTTGTTCGTAGATGGTGATCAGGAGGTCGTAGGCGTCTTTGAGGGCGCTTTTTTCGTCCATCTTCAGCTTGCCTTTGGCGCCCGTGTCCTTGTCGACCATTTCGAAGTACGGGATCGCTTCGTCGAATTTCTTGGTGGCGGCGATGCGGAGGTCAGCCCTTTTCTTGACGTCTTCGGGGCCTTTGCCGGGGATCTTTTTGGTCTGGCCCTGGAGGTCTACTCCCTGGTTGTAGGAGATCTGTCCGAGGACGAGGGCGGCCTGCGGGTAGTCGGGCTGGATCTCGAGACATTTCTTCAGCATCTCCTGTGCCCTTGCCGTCTTAGCCTCAAAGTTGGCCGGGCGGGGGCCCTTGGTGGTATCGGAAGCGTACTGGTACAGCTCGAGACCGTAGTTAAAGGCGAAGAGGTGATTCTTGGGGAATTTCGCTACGATCTCCTCGTATTTGGCGAACAGGGAATCCTTGTTGCCTTCTTCGCGGATGATATCCAGCTCGGTGCTCGGCCAGAACAGGTCTTCGGGATACTGTTCTTTCGCGAGGTTCAGGAATTTCTGGGTATTGGCCTTATCCTTTTTGGTGTTGTAGTAATCGACAAGCCATTTGTAGATGTCGATCATGTTGGAACCGTTGATATTGGCGATTTTGGCGTCGGCCAGCTTACCATAATAAATGGCGGCAGAGTCCTTTTTGCCTGCCTTCTCCGCGGAGATACCGGCGTAGAGGGTCGAGGTGGTATCGATCTTGAGGTTGGTCCAGCCTTTGGAGTTCATGAAGGAGCTGGCTGCGAGTGCGCCGCTGAAATTCTTTAGGGCGTCGTCGTATTTGCCGCCGTTGTAGTCGTTGGCGCCGATCTGGAAATAGCCCTGGTAGATCTCGTTGACGGGTTTGTATCCATCCATCTGGAGAAGTAACAGCTTCTTGTCGTCGATCTCCGTGTATTTCTTCAGCGCTTCGAAGGCCTGGTCGCGGGCGTCGGGATACTGTGCCCTGGTCTGGTCGTTCGCGGCGAGCGCATTGTACACCTTCAGTTTGGTATACCATGCTTCGGGGTTCTTTTGACCTTTGTCAGTCGCGAGTACCTTGTCGATCTCAGTCTTTGCGTCGGGCAGCTTGTTGGACTTCAGTAGGTCTTTTGCCTTGTCGACGTTTTGCGCGAACAAGCCCATACCAGCGGCGGCAAGGAAACCAGTTAGAAGGAGTCTTCTCATTTTTTGATTATTTATTATAAAGATACAATTTCAAATTGCTGAATAGCAGCGTCTTGCCACAAACAACGGGCCAAAATCCCCAATTAACCGGATATTAATTCGCGTAGTGGTCACCTGCCGTTATTTTGGATCGTTACTCTGCCGGAGCAATATCCGGGCCAGCTGCCGATGCCGGGTCCTCGGTCGTCGGCCGACGTTTCGTCGGGTGACTGGTCGGTATCCGGCAGATCGATCGCGGGGCCTGAGCCTTCTTCAGCTGTATCGGTAATTGCTGCGTTGACCTCTTCTTCCAGCTTGTCGAGTTTGGTGATGGCGGCGATCTCGTCGTTTTCGTCCAGGCGGATCAGTTTAACCCCTGGGTTGCACGACCCTGTTCGCTGATACCGGCAATAGACATACGGATGGTAACGCCACTCTTGTTAGTAATCATGAGGTCTTCGGACTCGGTGACGTCGAGAATGCCCACTAATTTACCGGTTTTCTCCGTGACACTGATCGTTTTTACGCCTTTTCCTCCGCGATTGGTGATCCGGTATTCGTCGATGGGTGTCCGCTTGCCATATCCTTTGTCGCTGACGACCAGGACGGTGCGGGTCTTGTCTTCCTTATTGACACAGATCATGCCAATCACTTCGTCGCCTTTGTCGTCCACTTCGATGCCGGCTACGCCGATGGCGCCTCTGCCGGTGGGGCGGACTTTTTCTTCGAAGCGGATGGCCCTGCCGCTCTTGACGGCCAGCAGGATCTCGGAGTTGCCGTCGGTCAGGCGGGCTTCCAGGAGCTGGTCGCCTTCGACGATCGTGATGGCGTTGACCCCGGTCTGGCGTGGGCGGCTGAACTCTTCGAGGGAGGTCTTTTTGATGATCTCCTGCGTGGTGCAAAGTACGATATAATGATTATTGACGAAGGCTTCGTCTTTCAGGTCCTGTACGTCGACGATGGCGCGAACCTTGTCGTCGGGTGGGATCTGGATGAGGTTCTGGATGGCCCGGCCCTTGCCGTTCTTCTCCCCTTCCGGGATCTCGTAGACGTTGAGCCAGTAGCACCTGCCCTTTTCCGTAAAGAAGAGCATGGTATGGTGGGTGGAGGCTACGAAGAGGTGGTCGATATAGTCTTCTTCGCGGGTGCGTCCGCCGATGGCTCCGCGTCCGCCGCGGCGCTGCTGGCGGTATTCGGTGGCGGAGGTCCGCTTGATATACCCGAGGTGAGAGATCGTGATGACGACGTCTTCTTCACGGATGAGGTCCTTGATGCTGACTTCGTTGTCGAGATAGGTGATCTCGGTCTTGCGTTCGTCGCCAAATTTATCTTTTACTTCCTGAAGTTCGGTGCGGATGACGTCGAAGCGTTTGCCTTCGTCGGCGAGCAGTTCTTTCAGGTGGGTGATCAGTTTCATCAGGTCGTCGTATTCCGCGCGGATCTTGTCGCGTTCGAGACCCGTCAGTCGCTGCAGGCGCATGTCGAGGATGGCTCTTGCCTCGATCTCGTCGAGACCCCAGCCGGCGTTGATCAGTCCTTCGCGGGCGATCTCGGGGGTGGCGGAGGCGCGGATAAGGGCGATGACCTCGTCGAGGTGGTCGAGCGCGATCAGGTAGCCCCTGGAGGATATGGGCTTTCTTTTCGGCCTCTTTCAGTTCGAATTTCGTCCTGCGGGTAACCACTTCCATGCGGAAGTCGATGAACTCGACGATCATATCCCGCAGGTTGAGCGTTTTCGGCCTGCCCCTGACGATGGCTACGTTGTTGATCCCGTAGGAGGTTTGCAGCTCCGTATGCTTGTACAGCTGGTTGATGACGATATTGGCCACCGCGTCCCTTTTGAGGTCGATGACGATACGGGTGCCTTCTCTCTTGTTCGATTCGTTGTTGATATGGGCGATGCCTTCGATGACCTTTTCGTTGACCAGCTGGCCGATGCGGTCGCAAAGGGCGTCGCGGTTCACCTGGTAGGGCACTTCCGTGACGATGATCGTCTCACGGCCGCTGGCCTTGGTTTCGACCTGCAGTCTGGCGCGGAGGACGACGCGCCCGCGGCCGAAGTGCATGGCGGCCTTGACTCCTTCCATACCATATATAATACCGCCGGTTGGGAAGTCGGGGGCTTTGATATGTTCCATCAGGCCTTCGATGGTGATCTCGTGGTTGTCGATATAGGCGAAGCAGCCGTCCACGATCTCTGAAAGATTGTGGGGCATCATGTTGGTGGCCATACCGACGGCGATGCCGCTGGAGCCGTTCATGAGCAGTTGGGGAAGGCGGGTAGGCAGGACCGTAGGCTCTTCGAGCGAGTCGTCGAAGTTGGGCTGGAAATCGACCGTTTCCTTCTCGATATCTTCCAGCATGTACTCGGCCTGCCGGTGGAGGCGGGCTTCCACATAACGCATGGCTGCGGGGCCGTCGCCGTCCTCGGTTGCCGAAGTTACCCTGGCCGTCGACGAGGAGATAGCGCATGCTCCATTCCTGGGCCATACGGACCATTGCGTCGAAGATGGCGCTGTCGCCGTGGGGGTGGTATTTACCCATTACTTCCCCGACGATACGGGCAGCCTTTTTATGGGGTTTGTTGCTGTTATTACCTAGCTCGTTCATCCCGTGGAGGATACGGCGGTGCACCGGCTTCAGGCCATCGCGGACGTCGGGCAATGCGCGGCCGACGATGACGGACATCGAATAGTCGATGTAGGCCGTCTTCATTTGTTCTTCAATATTTACCGGGACGATGCGATTGTTGTCTTGCGTTTCCAGTGGAGTGCTGTTATCTTCCATAGTCTTTATTTTGGCGCCGCTGGCTTTTTTAGCGCGCCATGGGCGAAACACCCCCACTCTGGGGGATGGCAAATTTACCGTTTTTGCCCTTAAAAACCCGTTAAATCGCCTCGTTTTTTTAGCCACCGTTTATCCACGAATGTGGATAGAAAACCGCAGGAAAAGCCTCTATTCCAGCCAGGCGCCCTTCACCAGGTCGCCATCCACCTCGACATAAATGTGCTCCTGCAAGGTGGTAGACAGGGAAAGGCCGGTATAGTCGGGTTGTACGGGGAAGGTTTTGTGGGTCCTTTCGACGAGGACGAGGGATTCGATCTTGCGGGGATGGAAGTCAAGAAATGGCTTCATGGCGTAGAGAAGGGTCTTCCCGCTCATGGCTACGTCGTCGATGACGATCACGACCTGGTCGTCGAACGGGAGGGTCTCGCTGAGGGTGACGGGGCCCGGGTTGCGCTTGTCCAGGGAGATGGAGATCAGGCGGGTAGACAGGGGGCCGGCGATCTCTTTCAGGATGCGCTGGATGGTCCGGGCGATGATGGTGCCGTTGTCGCGGATGCCGGCCAGTATGAGTTGGTTCTCGCCGGAGTTGTTTTCCAGTATTTCGTAGGCCATTCGGCGCAGCTTTTTTCTGCGACCTCCTGAGTTAAGATATAATTCTTCATAATTGTGCCGGGTTCCGTCCGGCATCTCTCCTGCCGGGGCGCACAAATTACACCATAACGGCAAATCACTTATCTTAGACGCTATAATTAATTTTCTATGGATGCTCTTCAGCAGATCCTTTTTGCCCTGATCGCCATTACGGCAATTGTCCTTTTCGCCAAAAGGGTCGGCCAGATAAGGCGCAATATCCTGCTGGGACGTGATGAAGATCTTTCGGATAACCGTGGTTTGCGCTGGAAGAATATGCTGCTGCTGGCTTTCGGGCAGAAAAAGATGTTCCGTAACCCATTGGTGGCGGTGATCCATCTGGTCATTTATGTCGGCTTTGTCATTATTAATATAGAGGTGCTGGAGATCGCCCTCGACGGGATATTGGGCACGCATAGATTGTTTTCCCGGCTGAGTACCCCTCTGTATCTGTTATTGATCGATGGTTTCGAGGTGCTGGCGCTGGGCGTGCTGGCGGCCTGTGTCATTTTTTTGGTCCGGAGGAATATGTTGCGGCTGCGGCGTTTTCTCAGTCATGACCTGGACGGGTGGCCGCGGAGCGACGCCAATTATATCCTGATCACCGAGATCATCCTGATGCTGCTGTTTTTGACCATGAATGGTGCGGATACCGTATTACAGGCCCGTCACTATGGCCATTATGGTTCGGCTATGACCGGGGATTTTCTGGTATCGCGGGCCCTGCACCCTCTGCTGAGCGGATTCAGCAGCCCGGCGTTGGTGGGACTGGAGCGGACCTGCTGGTGGCTGCATATCATCGGGATCTTCGCTTTTCTCAACTACCTGCCATTTTCCAAGCACCTGCATATCATTTTTGCGTTTCCGAATGCGTATTATGCGCGGCTGCAGCCCGAGGGTAAGCTGAAGAATATGCCGGCGATCCAGCAGGAGGTGTTGTATGCGGTACAGCCGGAGCTGGCGCCGCCTGCGCCGGCTGCCGGCGAGGAGGCGCCTGTGGTGCCGAAATTCGGGGCGAAGGACGTGTTTGACCTCTCGTGGCGGAACCTGCTGGATTCCTATTCCTGTACGGAGTGCGGGCGGTGCAGCGCGGCCTGCCCGGCGAATCTGACGGGTAAGCTGTTGTCGCCGCGCAAGATCATGATGTCGACGCGGGACCGGCTGGAGGAGGTGGGAAGGAATATCAATGAGAACGGGAGTTTTAAAGACGACGGGAAGAATCTGCTGGATTATATCTCGGTGGAAGAGCTGCGGGCCTGTACGACCTGCAATGCCTGTGTGGAGGAGTGTCCGGTGAGTATCAGTCCGCTGGAGATCATCGTGGAGATGAGAAGGGCGCTGGTGATGGAGGATAGTAATGTCCCGGCCGAGTGGACGGGGTTGTTCAGCAATATCGAGAATAATTTCGCGCCGTGGAAGTTTAGCCCGGATGATCGCGATAAGTGGTCGAGTGAGGTCTAACCCATTCAAGCGCTCAAGATGATGGAAGCAATCGTTAGCTGTCTGTTGCAAAATGGTCGTTTTGACCTTCAGGAGCTGGACTCTATAAAGAGCAGATTTGTGTCCCAAACTATATCTAAGGGCGGTTATTTCTCCGAGGCCGGGAAAATCGCCAGACAGGTGGGGTTCGTTACCAGCGGCATTTTCCGGGTCTGCACCTATGACCAGGAAGGGGAAGAGTTCACGCGTGCTTTTGTTGACGAGAACCGGCTAATCGTCGATTACAATAGTTTTACCAATGAAATTCCCTGCAGGGCGTTTATACAGGCGCTGACCGACTGTGAGTTGTTTGTGATCGGAAGAGCCGATTTTATCGAGCTGTCGGGGGCTATCCCGGACTGGGAGCCGACGATATCCCGCATTATGCTTTCTACGATGATGCGCAAGGTCACTGAGGCAGGCGCCCTGTTGTCTTCCGACGGCAAGCAGCGTTATGAGACCTTTCTGGAGCGCTATCCCGGCCTTGTCAATCGTATCCCGTTGTCTGCGCTGGCTTCTTATCTTGGCGTTACACAGTCCTCGTTGAGCCGGATCCGAAAAATTTCTGAGCGGTTTTGTCTTTTTGCCAAATGGCAAAATCCTTGCGGAGGGGTGCGCCTAGATTTGTGTCATAAATAATAAATGACATGAAAACGGTTTTGATCACAGGCGCCAACAAAGGTATCGGCTATGAAACGGCCAGGCAGCTATTGAGGCTGGGGCATTTTGTTTTTCTCGGCAGCAGGGACTTACAGCGTGGCAGGAACGCGGTGCAGCAACTGAAGAACGAAGGTTTGACGAGGGTCGAATTGCTATCGATCGATGTGGCCGATAGGGAGTCTGTCGGGGCTGCGGCGCGCGAGCTGTCGTCGAAGACCGACAGGCTCGATGTATTGATCAACAATGCCGGGATTGCGGGTCAGATGCCGCAAAATGCGAGTGCGGTAGCCCTGGAAAATATACGGCGGGTGTTCGACACCAATTTTTTCGGCGTGATACAGACGACCCAGGCGTTTCTTCCGTTGTTGAAAAAGTCCGGGGAGCCGTGTATCGTAAATGTGTCGAGCGATCTCGGATCGCTGGGTAATCAGACCAGTGCGGACTATCCGTTCGCCGACGTGAAACTGACGGCTTATTGCTCGTCGAAGACGGCGCTGAATGCGTTCACGGTGATGCTGGCGTATGAGTTCAGGGATACTCCGTTCAGGATAAACAGTGTGAGCCCGGGGTATACGGCGACGGATCTGAACCAGCACCGGGGTCATAAAAGTGTGGAGGATGGGGTGGTTGCCGTGGTTAAGTACGCGCTGTTGGATGGAAGCGGGCCTAGCGGGAAGTTTTTTGGTGATGAGGGGGAGACGCCGTGGTAAGGGACGCTGTTGCGGTGGTTCACGCCCGGCGGTGGGTCGCGGTTCACGCATGGCCGGGGGTTGGGGCGCGGTTCACGCCCGGCCGGGGGGCGCGGTTCACATGGTTCACGGGGTTGCCACGGTTCACGCCCGGCCGGGGGGCGCGGTTCACATGGTTCACGGGGTTGCCACGGTTCACGCCTTTTTTGCTCGGACGGTGAGTGAGACGCTCAGGTTGTTCGAGATGGTGCTGGAGCCTCCGACCTCGTAGTCTTTCCGGTTGATCCGGAAGTCTCCCTTAAAGATATAGTCGTCACCCAGTCGCGTGGCGATAAAGGAAAAATTCAGATCTTTTGTCGTGTTCTTGATCGTGAGTTTCCCGGAAACAGTATAATGACCTTTCTTGTCGGGGCCGCTGCAGCCGGTCGAGACAAAACGGATCTTCGGATATTTTTCGACGTCGAAGTACGACTCCTTCTTCAGGTGGTTGTCGCGCATCTCGTTGTCGGTATTGACGGTGGTTGCGTCAATGGTGACGTCAAAACTGGATTTGGAAGGGTCATTGGGGTCGAAGACGATCTTGCCGTCCAGTCCTTTGAATGAGCCTTTTGTATTGAAGCCGAGGTTCTTTATCTCGAAGGCGACGGCCGAACCTTCATCTACGGGCTTGTATTCCTGGGCAAAAGAGACGGATACCCAGATCTGGGTCAGCAACAGAGAGAGGAGGATCTTCATATACATGCTTAAAAATAACGACTAACCGGAAATTCCGGTTGCCTAGGAGTTGGCGGCCACCAGCTTTTGTAGTTTTTTAACATCGAGAAAGCATATTTCCTGGCGGTTGTAGGAAAGGATGCCTTCAGTTTCGAGTTCATTAATCATGGTGGTGACCGTCTGGCGGCTGCTGCCGATGAGGCTGGCGATGTCTTCGTGGGTCAGGTAGTTGGGCATGCAAAAACCTTCGGCGGTGTTCTCCCCGAGGTTTTGTTCTACCAATTGCCAGAGGAAGTGAATGAGGCGGGTCTTGACGTCCTTGTTGAGAACGTTGACCAGGCGGTTTTCGATATTGCGGAGCTTGGCTCCCACCTGTTTGCTGTATTTGAGGGCCAGGTCTGGGCGGTTCTTGAGCAGCTTCTCGAAGTCTTCGATGGTGAAGGCGCAGATGCTGACGTCGTGCTTGTAGGCCTGGGCAAATTCTCCGTGCAGGTTTTTGCGTTCGAGGCTGAACTGGCCGAATAGCTCCCCGCTCTGGATGATCTCCTTGATCTTTTCGTTGCCGTCGTCGTCGATATAGCCGATCTTGATCGTGCCTTCCTTTACAAAATAAACCTTATTGTGATTATATGCCTCGAAGTAGATGTACTCTCCCTTGGGAATGTCGATGACCTGGTGTTGTACCTTCAACTCATTGTACTCCTCGTCGGATAAATGGCACCAAAAATTCTTTATCCGTGACATGCTGTCGTCGCCCGTCATATTGAACTCATTTAGCGACTAAAGTTACCGTAATTCCTTCATTTCCTTTAGATTTACGAAAAATTAATCCTCATGCAGGTGACTACTATGGCCGAACTGGCGGCGAAGGGCGAAAGCCCTGAGATCCTCTTTTGGGTTGGCTGTTCCGGCAGTTTCGATCAGCGGGCGCAGAAGATCACGAAGGCCTTTGCCACTATTCTGGATAAGGTCGGTCTCCGGTGGGCCATATTAGGGAAAGAAGAGATGTGTACGGGCGATCCCGCCCGCAGGGCCGGCAACGAATTCCTGTTCCAGATGACGGCCTATCAGAATATCCAGCTGCTGAACAATTATGGAATAAAGAAGATCGTCACCACGTGCCCCCATTGTTTTAATATTTTGGCGAATGAGTATGCCGAGCTGGGCGGAAAATATGAGGTGATCCATCACACGGTGCTCCTTCAGCAGCTGATCGATAGCGGCAGGATCGTTCTGAAGGAAGGCGGTCCCTTCAAAGGGAAGCGGATCACTTACCATGACAGCTGCTATCTGGGCCGCGCCAATAATATATATGAAGCGCCCCGGAAGGTGCTGGAGGTGCTGGACGCCGAGCTGGTAGAAATGAAACGCTGCCGCAGCAAGGGACTCTGCTGCGGAGCCGGCGGGGCGCAGATGTTCAAGGAAGAGGAGAAGGGCACGACCCGCGTCAATTTTGAACGAACCGGCGAGGCCGTGGATACGGGTGCGGCGATCGTGGCGGCGGCCTGCCCCTTCTGCAATACCATGCTGACCGACGGCGTCAAACACGCTGAAAAAGAGGAGAGTGTTAAAGTGATGGATATTGCAGAACTAATTGCCGGCTCGATGGTTTAACTTTGCAGTTCGCCCCACCGACGTGAACCGCGAAAATGGACGAGGGGCGTAAAAATTTGAAACAATGAATTCACACCATACAGAACTTCTTCCCGCCGAATTTGCGGGCGATTCCCGGGTCTGGGTGTACCAGGCTCACCGGTTATTTTTCCTGTCGGAGGCGCTTCAGATAGAAAAAATGCTTGAAGAATTTGTCGCGGACTGGAAATCGCACGGCACCCCGGTAAAGGGATATGCCAACCTGTTCTACGGTCAGTTCATCGTCCTGATGGCCGACGAGAACGCGACCGGCGTCAGCGGGTGCAGCACCGACAGCAGTGTCCGGCTGATCAAGGCAATTGAACAAAAATTCCAGGTCCAGCTATTCGACCGGCTGACCCTCGCCTTCCAGGTAAAGGGCAAGACTCAGATGGTGCCGATGTCCCAGCTGCACTATGCGCTGGAGAATGGATTGATCGGCCCCGACACCCTCTATTTCAACAATACGGTACAGACTAAAGACGAACTGGCGACGAAGTGGTTGATCCCGGTGAAAGACAGCTGGCTCGGCGGAAGGTATTTGAAATCGTCAGCAGCCCGATAGATCGAAAATTATTTCCGGGTGTTGTGCCCAGCCCTTACATTTGCAATCCGGAGAAATTTTTTCTACGGATACGCGGAAGTAGCTCAGTTGGTAGAGCGACAGCTTCCCAAGCTGTAGGTCGCGGGTTCGAACCTCGTCTTCCGCTCGTTAGAAAAGCAAGGATATGGTCCTTGCTTTTTTATTTTGGAGAATCGGTAGCAGCTACCGCAGCATTCCCGCGCCGACCGTCATTGCAAAGGAAATTACACAACTCAGCGTCCGGATATTGTTCAGGAAATTCCATTGGGCTTCGAAGCTGGTGCGCGTGGCCGCAAGGTCTGCGGGGCTGGCTGCGGCGGCGTTGAATTTATCGAGCGCTTCGTTCATGGGAACATTGCCTGCCATGGTTACGCCCATTACGCCGACGATGTAGACGAGGGACGCAGTGATCAGGAGCCAGAAGGCGGCGGGCGGGGGTTTGTGGTAGCTGATGAAAGCGCTTAGGGGTAATAGAAATACCATTCCCATGAAGCAGAGGAGGAACAGGGGGTTGAGGATCGCGCGGTTCAGCGCCTGGAAGGCCGTGATGTATTCTTTGTCGGGCAGCAGGGCCAGGCCCGGGGTTACCGAGACCGACCAGCAGTAGAAGATGCCGGCGGCGAGGCCCATTACGATGGTTGTCAGGAATAGGATCATTTTTTTACTTTTCATTGTTTATCGTTTTAAAATATGCTTCGAGGAGTTGCAGGCCTTCGTCGTGGACGATGGTTGTTCCCAGCAGCGGCATCCTGCCGGATCGCATGAAATCGAGGATCTTTTTTTCTTAGCGGCGATCTTTGTTTCGTTTAAGGAGTTTTCGTACGACGGCCGGAAGTTGGAACGGGCGCAAAAGCCGTCCGCGTTGTGGCAGTGCGCGCAGTTCATTTCGAGGTAGGCGCGGGCGCGTTTTTCGAGTGTATAGGTGTTGTCGTCCCATGCGGGGAGGCGGGAAAGCGACGAGGGGTCTATGGCGGCGATTATGCCGAGGGAGTAGAGGTGGCGGAGCTGGTTGATGGTGGCGGCGTTGGGGGTGCCGGAAGTGGTGCCAGATGTGGTGCCGGAAGTGGTGGGGGAAATGGTGGGGGAAATGGTGCCGGAAGTGGTGGCGGGCAGGGTGACGCCGATATTGAGGTTTCGGGCTTTGAAGCCGATAGGAACAATCTCTTTGCCGGACCGGTGGCAGGACGCGCACTGCCTGGCCGAAGGGACCTGGTATCTGATGTTCCGGGATTGGCCGTTGCCGTCGATCCAGCTGACGGCCATACGGGGACCCGAGGCCGTCAGCAGCGCTTCGGTCTGTTCGGGGTTCCAGAGGTAAGTGCCGGCCAGCCAGTCTTCGCCGGACCTGAGCAGGATCCTGGTCTCGATGATGCGTCGCCCGAGGGAGGTATCGCGGCGGTCGTTCCAGTAGAAGAATGTTTTGACCAGCATTGTGCCGTCGGGGAACTGCGACAGGCCGTCGCCTGTGAGGACGATCCGGGTGCCGGTGGGGACTTTTACCAGTCTTTGTTTTTCCGCGTAGTCGGTGAATAGGGTTGTTGGCAGCTGGTAGCGGGCAAAGCCTTTTGTTGGCTGGAGGTCCGCGGAACGGCCCCGGAAGATGGCCAGGTCCGATAACCGGGGCGGTAGTTGGGGGTGAGGTCGGCGGTCGTCCCTGGGCCGGTAACAAATGACTGGGCGGCGATAAGGCAGAGCAGGCCGGCGGCGGTGATCAATTTCCATTTCATGCCCCAAAGCTATTTCGGGGGGACAGGGAAAAATAGAACGATTCCGACAGGGGAGCCGGTAAATGCAAAGAGCCCGTCCTTGCGGACGGGCATCTTTTTATGTTGGGGTAAAGGCGCCTAGCGGATAACCATTACCGTTCCCTTCTTAAAAACAGGTTGTTTCGTCTCCGTACTGAAATAGCTGACCATCCATACGAATGCCCCCGACGCCAGCTTTTCGGCCGTGGTAGGTGCCGTCCCAGGCCTGGTCGGGATTCAGGCTGCGGAATACGAGTTCGCCCAGCCGGTCGTAGACCTGCATTTCGAAATTGGTCATCTCGCAGGCGTGCAGCGGCCGGAAGGTATCGTTGCGTCCGTCGCCATTCGGGGTGAACGCGTTGGGCAGGAGCAGCTGGCAGCTGCAGGCGGAAAAGTTGACCGTTGCCGTCAGGGTATCCGAGCCGCAGCCGTTGGTGGCGACGACGGTATAGATGCCGGGTTGTGTAGGGCGGTAGGTGGCGGCATGCGAGCTGTCCTGCCAGGCATAGGTGTCGGCGTTGCCCTGTACCGTCAGCATGAAGTCTTCGCCATAGCAGAGCGTAGTGTCCTTTATCATCCGCACCTTGAGGCTGTCGTCGAAGCTGACCGTGAGCGTATCTGTGTATACGCACTGGCCCACCTGCGCGAGGACGGCGTAGGTACCGGGCCGGTAGACGAAGTAGGTGGACTGGCCCGTCTGGTTCTGGTCGTCGCGCTGCGGCGGGACCGAGGTCCATTTATAGGTGCCCTGGCCAAAATCTGCGTTCAGCACGAGGGTGCTGCCCTGGCAGATGGCCGTGTCGTTGAAGGCCAGCGGGCGGTCGTTGCGATAGGTGACGTCGACGGTATCCGTTACCTGGCAGCGTCCCTGATACGTGACGAAGACCCAGTACTCGCCGGCGTTCGTTATCGTGATCATGCTGTCGCGTGACGCTGTGCTCCAGTCGTAGGCCGTGGCGCCGGGGAAGGCGGCGTTTAACTTGTAGATCTGGTTGGGGCAGAGCAGCGTATCGGGGCCGATGCCGAAAGGAGGAGCCAGTGGCTGGGCATAGGTAACAGAGACCGTATCGCGGTAGACGCCGCAGCCGGGCACGGTAACGACCGCGACATAGCGTCCTCCCGGCGCGTGGGTGAAGATCTGGCCGCTCGTCTCGGGGAGCAAGGTACCGTTCAAAAGCCAGCTATAGGTGCCGTTCTGCGATGCCGCGTTGAGCTGCAGGTTGGCGCTGTCGCACATGATATGGTCTTTCCCGAGGTCGATCTTCGGCGTATCGCTCGCATAGACGCCGATGCTGTCGGTCACGCCGCATCCGTTGACCGCAACGGTATAGACGCCCGATTTTTTAATGCGCAACGTGTCCGTATGGGTCGTGTCGGCGTCGTTCCAGGTATAGGTTGCCCCCGCTATCACAGGGCCCTGGAGCAGCGTGTCCGGCGCCTTGCCGCAGACATAGATATCGGGGCCGAAGCTAAAATTCATGGGTGTCACTACGGCGATGGTAGCCGTGATCTTTATCGTGTCGCTGTTCCGGTACCAGACGTCGAGTTCGATGGGATAGGAACCGGGGCTGGCGAAAATATGCAGGGGCTTTTTGCCTCCGGAGCTGTCGTTGTACCCGGACGAGGGATCACCGAAATGCCATTTGATATAGTCGGGTTCAAAAAATGTATCGAGCAGCGGAGACGAAAAAACGATCTGCGAATTGACGCAAGCAGACGACCAGGCGATGGTGTCCACTCCCCTGCCCTGTGCGAAGCCGGTCTGGGGCCGAAAGAGCGCGGCCGCTAAAAGGATCAAAAATAGGATCAGACGCCTGTACATATATTATCCCCGCACTTTTAGTAAGGTTCTCACCTGCTGAACGGACTGGTTTTGAAAGCGGGCGTAGTAAACTCCGGCGGCCAGACGGCTGGTGTCCACCGTAACCGACCATGTTCCCGCGGTGTAGTCCTGGTCTACCGGTACGAGGACGATCCTGCCCAGCGCGTTGAAGATCTGTACGAGGGTATGTCCTCCGGCTGTCTTAAACGAGATTCTCGTACTGCTGGTAAACGGGTTGGGGCTATTCGTTATCAGGCTATCCCCGAGGCCATTCAGGTCGGAATAGGTATTGTTGCAGGCTGTGGTCTTGAGGAAGGGCAGGTATTGATAGTCCTTGAACAGCATTGTCGACACGTCGGTCGCCGATATGCAGAACCAGTCCCGGAGGATGGAGGAATAGACCGAACGGAAATCGTACTGCATGGGGATATTGCTCTGGGAATTGAGGCCGGAGAGGTCCGGATTGTTGCCGAGGACCCCTGTCTGGGCATAGTCGCCAAAGACAAATACCGCCTGGGCAGCTCCGTGGTCGGTGCCGAAGCTGCCGTTGGAGGCGATCCGGCGTCCAAACTCGGAAAAAGTCATGCCGAGCACTTGTTTATTGATTCCAAGGAATTTACAGTCGTTGGTGAAAGCAGAAATGGAGTCGGAAAGGTCTTTTAGCAGGGTCGCGTGCTGGCCGGTGGCGGGGTCGCCCGGGTTGACCTGGCCGCCGTGGGTATCGAAGAAGCCGCTGGCGGTGACATAGTATACTCTGGTCTTGAGTCCCCCGGCTATCAGGCGGGCGACGGTCTTGAGCTGTGCGGCCAGCTGGGTATCGGGATAGGGCTGCTGCTGGGTCACTTTTTTGGCGGCGGCGGTGATATTGGCCGCGTATTTATTGGTTTGCCGGGCGACGGACCGCAGATAGGTGAGTTCGTTGCCCATGGGCGTATCCGGCTCGGGTTCGGTGATGCCGTTGATCAGATTGTAAAACTCGGTATCCGAGGGTACGGCCATCGCGGTGGTTCCTACCGTCGCCTGAAAAACGGGGGATATGACGGATCCTATCTGGATCCCGAGCGGGTCGGGCATTTCGGCGTTGGGATAGCCCGCGGGGAAATTGGCGTAGGTATCGGAGAGGAATCTGCCGACCCAGCCGGTGGTCAGCAGCTGGTCTTCGTCGGCGCCTTCGAGCCACACGTCCGTCGCGCGGAAATGCGAGCCGTCGGCGTCGGGATAGCCGACGGACTGGATGACGGCCAGCTGGTCGTTATTGTACATGGCCTGCAGACCGGTGAGGGACGGGTGAAAGCCATTTTTGAGGTTCTTTTCCAGGGGAAGCACTTTTCCCTGCGGAATGGCGATATTGGACCGGGCGCCCATGTAGTCGCCGAAGTGTTCGAGCGGGATCACCGTATTGAGGCTGTCGTTGCCGCCCACGAGCTGTACGAGTACGAGGACGTGGTTGTTGTCGACGGCTCCCGGCATCATTCCCATGAAAGGCAGGCGGGACAGGGCATCGAGCCTAAAGCCGCCGAGCATGGTGACCGGCGCTACCGCCCTTAAAAAGTCTCTTCTTCGCATAAGGATATTGTGTTGGCGATGATTAGGATAAATGATATTCGGGCAGGTCCATGAAATATTTGAACAGTGACCGCAGTCTGGAATCGACGGCTGCGTAGGCGGCCATATCCGAGGGCGCGGCGAGATAGTTGAGCCATGCGTTGGTCCAGTACATATCCGTCGTGCCTCCGCCGAGCAGGATCGACTGTTTCAGCAGCGTGATCGAGCTGTCCGACAGTGGTGGCCGCAGCAGGATGTCGAGCGCGTCGGACACGAGCCGGTTGGGGTCCTGCGGCGCCGGCAGCAGATTGGCAAAGGCGACCGCGTCGATGCGGAGCGAAGTACCGTTGCGCATATTTCCTGTACCTATCAGGAGGTCGGTGATAAAGTTCCGCTCCGAATAGGTGACGGAGTTGATCCACAGCTCGTGGTACTGGGGCGCCTGGTGATAGGCCCCCCACCCTGCCACCAGCGGAATGGCGAGGATCTCCTGCTGCAGGTCGGAGGCGTTGTCGGCGAGCATTGTCCAGACGTCGTATTGTCCCTTTGCGTCGGTGGGTATCGTGACTTGGAATTCCCGGCACAGGCCGATGAGCATATCGAGGGGGCTTTTGATGATACAGGCCCCTGAATTGACGAGGTCGTAGAAGTGCTGGCTTTTGAAAAGCGTGGACAGGGTCGTCGTCATGTTATAGCCGCTCTGCCGCAGAATGTCCGCCAGCGGCGTGATGACGTTGGCTTCGATCGTATCGTCGATCTTATAGTAGAGAAAGAAATTATAGAGTTTGCGGCAGAGAAATTTTGCGGATTCCTGTGTCGCGAAGAGCATCGAGAGCATCGTGTCGAGCTCACCTGCCCCGGCGGCGCCGGAGTAGCCGGTGACGATGGTATTGTTGTAAAAGACGGAGAATTTCTTGTTGGTATCGTCGTGGTCTCCGGGCTGAAAGAGGTAGTTGTAGTTGAGGTCGAGTGTATGTCCCGTCAGCACCTGTGCGGCCGTTGCGACGTCGCTCTGGGTGTAGAACGAGCCGGATCCCTTTCCGATGGAATAGAGTTCCTGCAGCTCGCGGCCGAAGTTCTCGTTGGGTGATGTTTTTGTATTGGAGCTGCCGTTGAGCATGATCAGCATCGCGGGGTCGAGCGTGATGGCCTTCATCAGTTGGGGGAAGTTACCGAGTGCGTATTTGCGAAGCGTGAGATACTGGTTGTACCAGAGTTCGGCGGGGATGCCCAGGTTGGGGAGGGCGTTTGGCGCAAAATGGTTGTGCCAGAAGAGCGTCATTTTCTCGTGGATGCTGCGGCCGGAGCCGAGTAGTTGTCCGATCCACCAGGCCTGCATGGAGCGGACCCGGTTGAGGTTCATCTCCTGGTCCTGGTAGGTGATGCCGGTACCGACCCAGGTCGACCACTGTGCAACGCCGGTGGGGTCGGCGCCGTAGTGATTGAGTGGTTTGGTAGCCGGGGCGGCTGTGGGCTGAAGCAGCTGGTCGACGGCGGCGGACATGGAGAGGCTTTTGAAATGGTTGACGTCCTGTACTGTCGCGCCGAAAAGCGTTCGTTTCAGCAGGTGGACAACGTGCGGGGTATCCCAGTCTCCTGTATATGGCTCAAGACCTGCCGGACTGCCCGGAAATTCGTGCTTCATGGTATATTGAATTATAGCAGGGGCCGACGGGGCGGCCCGTTATTATTTTTGATAGATGGCGACGATGCTGCCGTTGGCAAATTTTACGGAGCCCGCGCTGCCGCTGACTACAAAAGAAAAACTACCGCTCACCACGCCGTTGTAGGTCTTGGGAAACTTGTCGATCAGCACAAAGCCGGTGGTATCTTTTGTATTATAGTAGACATTCCCTTTGCCGTCGGTGTAGGTGACCAGGAGGCTGTCCCGGCTGAACCGACCCGTCGTGTCGCCCAGAAGGCGGATACCGAGGCTTCCTTTTTTGGATGATGTATCGGGGTATTGAGCAGAGATCAGTGTGGTATGGGTGGTATTGACGTCCTGCAGGTATACCTCGTTGATGGAGTAGTTTAACAGGGAATCGTTGGCGGTAACCGCGATGGCAGACGTCGGGGTCACGGGAACCGAGGGCCCGTTGTTGCTCTTGCCACAGGCAAGAACGGCCAGACATAAGGATATTAGGGACTTTGACAGGTGTCCTTTCTTCATAAAGGTCAGGTTTTGGCTCGCAGGTTTCCCCCTGTTATGCAATTTCCAGGCCAAACCATCCCTCCTAAGTATTTTGATATCCACCTTATGTAGTTCCTCTTAGGGCGGGATCGGGCGGTTGAGCGCTGCCAACTTGTCACATCCAATTCGTTTTCTACTTATCTTTGCCGTCTAAATTGAGAAAGACAGATGGTGGAAGTCAAAAGCACGGGGGTACATGATGAGAATCGGCAGGGGGAGGCCTATGCCCCGCAGGTGATGGAGGGCAGGGAGTACAGGAAGAAGTTCTATATCGAGAGCTATGGTTGTGCGATGAATTTTTCGGATAGTGAGATCGTCGCTTCTATTTTGAACGATAACGGTTATGGCGCCACCGGCAACTATGCCGAGGCGGATCTGGTCCTGCTGAATACCTGTTCGATCCGGGAGAAGGCCGAGCAGACCGTGCGCAACAGGCTGCAGCTGTTCAGGCAGGTGAAGGACAGCCGGCCGGGCCTGCTCATCGGGGTGCTGGGCTGTATGGCGGAGCGGTTGAAGGGCAAGCTTTTGGAGGAAGAGAAGCTGGTGGATATGGTGGTCGGCCCGGATGCCTACCGGACCCTCCCGGGGTTGATCGAGGAGGCCGAGACCGGGCAAAAGGCGGTCAATGTCCTTCTCAGCCGGGACGAGACGTATGCGGATATTTCCCCTGTTCGGCTGGACAGCAATGGCGTGAGTGCTTTTGTGAGCATCATGCGGGGCTGTAATAATATGTGCGCTTTCTGTGTGGTTCCATTTACCAGGGGGCGTGAGCGGAGCCGTGATGCGGACTCCATCGTCCGCGAGTGCGCGGATCTCTTCAGCAAGGGGTATCGGGAGGTCACGCTGCTGGGCCAGAATGTGGACAGTTATTACTGGATGGACGAGGCGGCGGACAAGGCCGTCACCTTTGCGCTGCTGCTGGAAAAGGTGGCGCTGGTTCATCCCGACCTGCGGGTGCGTTTCTCCACCTCACATCCGAAGGATATCACCGACGAGGTGCTGTATACGATGGCGCGGTATGAGAATATCTGCAAGTATATCCATCTGCCCGTACAGAGCGGGAGTACGCGGATCCTCCAGCTGATGAACCGGACCTATACCCGCGAGTGGTATATGGCCAAGGTGGACAGGATCCTCTCGGTGATGCCGGACTGTGGGATGAGTACGGATGTCATTACCGGATTTTGCACGGAAACGGAGGAAGAGCACCAGGATACACTGAGTATGATGGAATATGCGAAGTATGACATGAGCTATATGTTCTTTTACAGCGAACGGCCGGGCACTCTGGCTGCGCGCCGGTATTCCGACGACGTCCCCGAAGACGTAAAGAAGAGGAGGCTGGACGAGGTGGTCAAACTGCAGGGCCGTCTTTCGCTGGAGAGCAATAAAAAGGATCTGGGCAAGGAGTTCAGGGTCCTGATCGAAGGGGATTCGAAGAAGAGCGCGGAGGACTGGCGGGGCCGCAACAGTCAGAACAAGGTCGTTGTTTTCCCCAAGGCGGGGGGCCATTATAAAAAGGGAGACTATGTCCAGGTCAGCATAACGGATTGTACACAGGCAACGTTGATAGGCGCTGTTGTTAATAATTAATAGGGAGGTTTTATGGAAATTCAATCAATTAAGAACCGCTTTGGCATTATCGGTAATTCTCCGGCATTGAACTTTGCGCTGCAGGTGGCTGTCCAGGTGGCGGGTACGGACCTGACGGTACTGATCAATGGTGAAAGCGGCGTTGGTAAGGAAGCATTTTCGATGATCATTCACGCGTTGTCGGCGCGTAAGCATAATTCATTTATCGCGGTCAACTGCGGGGCCATTCCCGAGGGCACCATCGATTCCGAGTTGTTCGGGCACGAGAAGGGTTCGTTCACGGGCGCTGTCGACTCGCGCAAGGGCTATTTCGAAACGGTCAATGGCGGCACGATCTTTTTGGACGAGATTGGCGAGCTGCCGCTGGGCACGCAGGCCGGGCTGCTGCGGGTGCTGGAGGCGGGTGAGTTCATCCGGGTAGGTTCTTCGAAGGTGCAGAAGACGGACGTGCGGGTGATCGCGGCCACCAATAAGGACCTGCTCGAGCTGACGGAGAAGGGGAAGTTCAGGGAGGATCTTTATTATCGACTGAGCACCGTTCCCATCCGGGTGCCTTCGCTGCGCGACCGGAAGGAGGATATTCCCCTGTTGTTCCGGAAATTTGCGGTGGATTTCGCCGAGCGGTACAAGACGGCTCCCGTCCAACTGGATGAAGAGGCGAAAAATCTGTTAATAAATTATCCCTGGCCGGGTAATGTCAGGGAATTGAAAAATATTGCAGAACAAATTTCCGTTCTGTCGGAGGACAAACAGATCACGGCAACGACGCTGCGACGTTTTATCCCCGAGACCTCGGGCAACCGGCTGCCGATGGTCGTCCCCGGTAATACGGTGAATACGATCAACAGTCCTGAGTTCTCCAACGAGCGGGAAATACTCTATAAGCTTTTCTTTGATATGAAGAAGGACGTCACGGAGCTGAAGAAGATGTTCCTCGAGATCATTCAGAATCCGGCGATGGCTTCGACGCAGCACGCGGCCTTTCTGAACGAGCTGAAGGAGCTGAAGCCGGCCGAGATCTTCCAGGCGCCGGCGATCACGACGGCGCAGCCCATGGTGATACACAATAATAACAACGGGCATGACGATATACATCATCACGAAGAAGTGGAGGAGTCGCTGAACATCATGGACAAGGAAAAAGAGCTGATCGTGAAGGCGCTGAAAAAGCATAAGGGTAAACGTAAGGATGCGGCTTCGGACCTGGGCATCAGCGAAAGGACCTTATATCGAAAATTAAAAGAATACGACATTAATGAATAGGATCACTTGTTTACTGGCAGCTTTGACCCTCGGCCTCTCGTCCTGTAAGATCTATTCTTTCAAGGATGTTTCGATCCCTGCCGAGGTAAAGAGTATCCATATCGCCTATCTCGAGAACAGGGCCCGACTGGTGAATCCGCAGCTGGCGCCGCAGCTGAACGACAAATTTCGCCAGAAAGTGACCAGCCAGGCTTCCAAGCTGACGCAGATACAGACCTCGGACGCCGACTATGACGTCAGCGGGTATGTGTCGGACTACAACTACAGTACTTCCGGTATCTCGAACCAGCAGGCGTCGAGCAACCGGCTGAGCGTGACCGTGCATATTATTTTCAAGAATCATCTGGATCCGACGGGGAGAAAGGTGGCGCCGGCAGATTTTGAGGCGGATGTGACGCGCAATTTCGACTTTCCCGCGTCGCAGACCATCCAGGAGTTCGAGACCGGGCAGATCGCGACCGTGGTCACCAACCTGACAGACGAAATCTTTAATAAGTTATTCTCCAACTGGTAGAAGTAAGTCTAATGAACCCATCCATGCAGCCTATCATCCAGCATCTTTTCCAGGTGTCCAGCCTGGAAGACGTCTCCCGGCAACGCCTGGAGAGTTTTGTAGCGGAATATCCTTCATTTGGCATCGGGCACTATCTCCTGTCGCGTAAGTTGTTGGCGGAGGGCGCTGATAATTATATAGAGGAGACGCAGCGGACGAATCTGTATTTCACCAATCCGTTCTGGCTGCAGTGGCTGTTGGATAATCCGGAGGAACCGGCGGCCGGAAAGGTCTTGGAGACGCAGGTGGCGCGGGTGGTGGAGGCGCCGGTGGCGGAGCCTGTGGTTGAGGAGCCTGTAGTTGAGGAGCCGGTGGTTGAGGAGCCGGTGGTTGAGCCGGTTAAGGATACGATGGATGTGGCCGTGGAAGAGGCGCTGATGCAGGGGCATGAGCATGAGCCGGAACGGGCCAGCCTGGTGTCCATTGCCGAGACCGCCGCGGCGGCCGATGGCGCGGAGCAGCCCGATTCTATGGTGGCACTGGCGGAAAAGCTGGCGGCGGAGCCGGAGCCCACGGCTGCGGAGCTGCTGTTGCAGAGCATCGAGGAGGCCAGAGGATTGAGGGAGTCGATTGATAAAATACATGAGGATTTTGGTGTGGTGCGTCAGCCTGTCGAAGAACCCATCAAGGATGAAGAGACGGCGTTCGTACTGGAAGAGGATGCTGCCGCGGAAGGGCCGGTGGCTGCGGGGGAAGGTTCGGTGGCTGCGGGGGAACCTGTGGCGGAACTGCGGGCAACGGAGCCCGCTCAAACGGCGGAGGCGGAGGCCGAGGCGAAGCCGACGGAGCAGGGTTATATCTTCGAACCTTACCATACGATCGACTATTTTGCCTCGCAGGGTATCAAGCTGCATCTGGAGGAAAATCCCAGCGACCAGCTCGGCAAGCAGCTGAAGAGCTTTACGGAGTGGCTGAAGACCATGCGCAAGCTCCCGCAGAAGGAAAGGGAGGTGTTGCCGGACCAGGTGGCGGAACAGACGATACAGACCATCGCGGCGCATTCCGTGGTCGGCAAGGAGGTGGTGACGGAAACGATGGCGGAAGTCCTTGCAAAACAAGGGATGCCGGAGCGGGCGAAGGCGCTTTACGAGAAATTAAGTTTGCTGGATCCTGATAAAAAGGCTTATTTTGCAGCCAAAATAGAACAATTAAACTCTCATTAACATGATCTTCTTTGTGATTTTGCTGATTCTGGCATGTGGGATACTCGGTCTGATCGTTCTGGTTCAAAACCCCAAAGGGGGCGGACTGGCTGGTAATGTCGGCGGTTTCAGCAATCAGCTGATGGGCGTCAAGCAGACAACGGACGTGCTCGAGAAAGGAACCTGGGTGCTGGCGGCTGTAGTTGCTTTGCTCTGCCTGTTCTCCTCGGTCTTTACCCATACGTCTTCGGGTCGTACGCAGCAAGGTATCGAAAAGGTCACCGCGCCTACGCAGCAAGCACCTTCTACCCCCGCGCCTGCGCCTGGTAAATAGCCTATACCACCGGCCATAGCCGGTGATCAGATAATATGGCCATCTCTTTTAATTTTATTATTGAGATGGCCCTTTTTTGCCAACTATGTTTCCTATGAAGCGAATCATATCAGTAGTGATCATTGTCCTCGTCGTGGCCTTGTCCTTTATCGGCTGGCGCGTCTTTGGCCCGGGCACGGGATTCAGCGAAGACAGCTATAGTCTGTATATCCATACCGGCATGAACTATGAAGAGCTGCTGGACCTGCTGAAGAAGGACACGGTGGTGAAGAGCCCGGCTGTCTTCAACTGGGTAGCGGGACGAATGGGCTATCCTTCCGCTGTAAAGGCGGGAAAATACGAGATCAAAAAGAATACGAGTCTGATCAATATCGTCCGGATGCTGCACAACGGCAAACAGACGCCGGTGAAGATCGTGATCACCAAGTTCCGGACCCCGGAAGGATTTGCGGGGGCTGTGGGAAAGAAGATGGAAAGCGATTCCGATGCGCTTGCGGCCTTTCTGCACAACAACGATTCGCTGAAGCAATTCGGTGTAGACTCGAATAATTTCATGGCCATCGTCCTGCCCAATACCTATACCTATTTCTGGAATACCCCGCCTTCGGGGATCCTGAAGAAGATGTATACGGCCTATAAGGCCTGGTGGACGCCGGAGCGGGTCGCAAGGGCCGAAGAAAGGGGTCTGACGCCGGTGACGGCGACGATACTTGCCTCTATCGTGGAGGAAGAAACGAATGCGCAGTCGGACAAGGGCAGGATCGCCAGCGTGTATCTGAACCGGATGGCGAAGAAGGTGAAACTCGCCGCGGATCCGACCGTCAAATTCGCGATGCGGGACTTCGAGCTGAAAAGGATCTACGACAAGTATCTGAAAACGGAGTCGCCCTATAATACTTATCTTCACGAAGGGCTGCCGCCGGGCCCGATCTGTACCCCTCGGCTTCCACGCTGGAGGCGGTCCTGAATTCGCCCAAAACAGACTATATGTTCTTTGTGGCCAAGCCCGACTTCTCCGGCTATTCCAATTTTGCGGCTACTTATAAGGAGCATATGGAATATGCGAAGGCCTACCGGGATGCCCTGGACAAGGAGATGGCCAAAAAGCAGCCGCCGACAGTATCAAGAAGAAGTGACGGATTATGCTCAAACTCGAAAGAAAGATCTACCAAAGCGCCCCTTTCCGATTCCTGGAGAACAGGAGCAAACGGATCATCCTGCCGGGATTCCAGGGTGTTCCTTTGTTCGAGGTGATCAGGTTCTTCAACAGCCAGGTGAAGAAAGTCGGACTGAATGACCGGGCCCGATCGATCGCCTTTAGTTTTCTAACGGCGATTCCGGCGGCTACTATCTTTATTTGTACGCTTGTCCCCTATATGCCGGTATCCAGGCAGATCGAACGGCAGTTGTTGTTGCTGACCAGGGATCTTACCCCTAATCAAAATACGTATTTGCTGGTGAGCCAGTTCCTGACGGATTTTCTCGACAAACCGAGGGCGGGTCTGCTGTCGTTTGGTTTCGTTTTGGCCCTCTTCTACTCCTCCAATGCGATGATGGGTATCATGCGGTCGTTCAACAAATCGCTGATCTATACGACCAGGCGCAATACCTTTCAGGCCCGGTGGATGGCTATCAAGCTAACCACGCTGGTGCTGGTGATGGTGATCGCCTCGGTGATCATGCTCGTAACGCAGGCCGACCTGCTGCGAAGCCTTTTCAAGTGGCTGCGAATCTCAAGAGGTGACCAGACGGCGCGTTTTCTTTTTCGTACCCTGCGGTGGATCGTCATTATTCCGCTGTTTTATTTTGCGATCGCGTGCATCTACAAATACGGGCCGGCGGTTCAAAAGCGGTGGACGTTGTTCTCTCCCGGCACTTTTCTTGCGACGCTGCTGACTATTCTGTTCACGGCGGCCTTTTCCTTTTGGGTCAACCGATTTGGCAACTACAACAAAGTTTACGGTTCCATCGGCACCGTGATGATCCTGATGCTGCTGGTCTACTTCAATTCGCTGGTGCTGTTAATTGGTTATGAGCTGAATGTGAGCATCCACCACCTCAAGGTGATGGCCGGGGAAAAAAGAGGTAACTTTATAGGGTAAAACCTTGTAGTTATGAAGCTCCTACTATTCGCCGCCCTTGCGGGCTCCTTTCTGGTCGGCTCTGCGAGCCGTGACGGCGTGCTTCCGATCGGCTCGCCCATACCGAAGCCTGCGGTTTCCGTAAAGGACGTTTCGGGAAAAGACCTCACCCTGCAGCAGGTGAAAAAGGCCGGCGGGCTGCTGGTGATGTTCAGCTGCAATACCTGTCCCTATGTGATCATGAACCAGTCCAGGACGAAGGATGTGTGCGCGTATGCTGCCGACCGGAAGATCGGCGTGATCCTGCTGAATGCGAATGAAGGTGACCGGGAGAACGGCAATTCCTATGCGGCCATGCAGTCCTATGCAAAGGCCCAGAACTACCAGATGTATTATGCGATGGACAATAACAGCGTGCTGGCCGACGCCTTTGGCGCGAGCAGGACGCCGGAGTGCTATCTGTTCGACAAGGATGGCAAGCTGGTCTATCACGGCGCTATCGACGACAGTCCGGGAGATGCGGGCAGTGTGCGGAGGCGTCATCTCCAGAGCGCCATCGACGAGATGGTCGCTGGCAAGGAAGTGACGGTAAAGGAGACGAGGTCGGTGGGCTGCTCGATATCGAGGAGTTGAGCGGCGTGATCACGAGGAGGGTCGTGATCACGACGGGGGTTCGCGATCACGAGGGGTTGAGCATCTTTTTTATTTCCAGGTCGACCTGGGGTTCGGTCAGCTCGGCGGTCGAAGAAGCGCCGGTAGTGGGTCGCGTTGTTGATGAACAGTGAGGAGGGGATGCCGCCGGACCAGCGTTGGTCGACCTTTGGGCAGAAATAGTCGGCGTCGGTCTCGTTCAGCCAGAGGATGCGGGCGGTGTAGTCGGTTTTCTTCGCGAATTCGGCAATTTTTTCGGGGTAGTATGTGGGGAGGTCGAGGCTGACGAGGATCAGCTCCACCTTCTGGTCTTTGAATTTATTCACGCCCGTCTGAAAATAGGGGATCTCGTGGTTACAGGGGACGCAGAAGGTCGCCCAGAAGTTGATGATCAGCGGGTGGTCGCTGTTGGCGATATAGCTTTCGAGTTCGGTGATCTTTATTTTTCCGATGGTTTGTTGTCCGAAGGATGTCGCGCCTGTCAGGAGGGCGATGGTAAGGATCAGAAAGCTTTTCTGCATGGTTTTTTCGTTTATAGTTGTCCCCTACTCCATTCCTTTAATAGTTCGCTGTAGCGTGGCTCGGGCAGGCCGCGTTGTGCATATTGTCCCGCGGCGTTTTTTGCCGGAATGCTTCGTACAGGGTAACGGCGCAGGCGACGGAAATATTGAGCGACCGGATGATACCCACCTGCGGGATGATAAAATTGGCGTCGGCCATTGCCGGGATCTCTTCGCTGACGCCGGAGTGTTCGTTGCCGAAGACGAGGGCTACTCTGCCGGTGAGGTCCATGTCATAGAGCGATACCGCGTCGGTGCTGAGGTGTGTGGTAAAGATATGGTCTACGCGGGAACGGAGGTGGCTGAAACATTCTTTTGCGTCGGAGTACTGGTGAACGGTGAGCCAGCCGGCGGCGCTGCTGCTGCTTTTGGCGCCCCATTTCTTGTGTCTGGGGATCCGGGTGTTAAGAACGTAGACGTCCTGGACGCCGACGGCATCACAGGTACGCATGACGGCCGATATGTTGTGAGGATCGAAGACGTTTTCCAGTACGATGATCAGATTGTCCTGTCTTTTGTCCAGTACGGAGGTGATCCTTTGTTCTCTTTCGGGGGTCATAGTCAATAAATAAGCCGTAAAGGTAACCAAAGATTTTTTGCCTATTTTCACATTTCCTAATTAACCTATAAAAAGCACAATGAAAAAAGTTCTGAAAATCTCAGGGCTGATCCTGGTGGCACTGCTCGTCGTTGCCATCGCCCTACCCTTCCTGTTCAAGGGAAAGATCACCTCCATCATCAAAGACCAGATCAACCAGCGGCTTGTCGCCAGAGTCGATTTTTCGGACGTGGACCTGTCGCTGTTCCGGCATTTTCCGCGTCTTTCCGTGGCGATGGACGATCTGCGGGTCGTCGGCACGGAAGAATTTTCGAGGGATACGCTGGTCGCGGCCCACCGGATCGATGTGGCCGTCGACTTTTGGAGCGCTATCGGCGGCAAGCAGCTGCGGATACATTCCATCGCCATCGACCAGCCGAGGATCCATGCCCTGATCCATCCCAACGGGCATGTCAACTGGATGATCATGAAGCCTGATACGGCGGCCGTGGCTCCGGAGCAGGGGGCGAAGGGTTCCTCCTTTGCCATGGCGCTGCAGAAGTACTCCATCACGAATGGCTATCTGGAATACAGGGACGACAGCAGCAAGATCAGTACGGAGATCACGGGTATCAATCACTCGGGCGGAGGGGATTTTTCTTCCGACGCCTTTGTGCTGAATACCAATACTACGGTGGAGTCGCTGAGTTTCAGCTATGGGTTGATCCCCTATCTGGTGAAGGTGAGGACGAGGATGTCGGTGGATTTTCAGGTGGACAACAAGATTGCAAAATATAGTTTTAAAACCGATGATCTGGCGCTGAACGACCTGAATCTGCATACCGAGGGCTGGTTTCAGCTGGTCAATGACAGCACCTACGATATGGATATTTCGTTTAAGGGTCCTTCGCTGGATTTTAAGCATATTTTGTCGATGGTCCCCTCTATGTACAGCAAGAATTTCGCCGGGGTGAAGACCAGCGGGCAGGCGAGTCTGGACGGCTTTGTTCGCGGGCGTTATGACAGCAAACATATTCCGGCCTATCATGTAGCGCTTGGGGTGAGCAATGGTATGTTTCAGTATCCCGATCTGCCGTTGCCGGTGAAGAATATCAATTTGTCGTTGCTGGCCGACAACCCCGACGGAGTACCGGACCATACCGTTGTCGATATCAGCAAGGGGCATATCGAACTGGGTGATGCGCCGCTGGACTTCCGGCTGCTGCTGAAGACGCCGGTGAGCGATCCGTGGCTTGATATGGCGGCGAAGGGCCAGCTGGATCTGGGTAAGGTCTCGCGCTTTGTCAAGCTGGATGCGGGGACCCGGCTTGCGGGGCTGCTGAATGCGGATATGAATATGAAGGGCAGTCTTTCGGCGATGCAGAATCAAAGGATCGGGCTGTTCGACGCGGCGGGTTCGCTGGGGCTGGCGGATTTCGTTTATGCTTCGGCGTCGTATCCTTCGGGTATCAGTCTGGAGCGGCTTCAGATGAGTTTCAATCCGAAGAATATTACCCTCAGCGAGCTGAAGGGGGTGTATGGGAAGACGCATTTCAGCGCGCATGGTGTGCTGAATAATCTGCCGGTCTATCTTTTGAAGCACAAGCCGCTGGATGGTGAGCTGGCGGTGCAGGCGGACGAGGTGAATCTGAACGAGCTGATGGGTTTGTCTTCCGCGACGAAGGCGGATAGTGGCGCGACGGTTAAGGCGGATACGGCGGCCAGGGCGACGACGGCGTTTGCTGTGCCGGCCAATATCAATTTTGTGCTGAGTGCAGCGGTCGACCGGGTGTTGTACGATCGTCTGCTGCTGGAGCAGGTGACCGGCAGCGTCGTCATTGCGGACGAGACTGTGACCCTGCAGAATGTAAAGGCCAGGGGCTGGACGGGACGCTTGCGATCAGCGGGTCTTATTCGACGAAGAATGGTGTCCAGCATCCGGATATCGCCTTTTCCTACGACGTGCAGCAGCTGGACGTGCAAAAGACCTATGGCGCCTTTGTCAGCATGCAGTCGCTGATGCCGGCGGCGAAATATATCGCGGGGAAGTTCAGTTCGCAGCTGACGATGAAGGGCAGGCTGGGTGCGGATATGAAACCGGATATGAATTCACTTACCGGGGGTGGGAAGCTGCTGCTGGCGAACGGGGCGCTGAAGGGTTTTGCGCCGACGGATGTACTGGCGTCTACGCTGCATCTGGACGAGCTGAAGGACATCAATTTGAAGGATATCAAGACCAGTTATACATTCCGGAATGGCCGGGTGATCGTGGATCCTTTTCCGGTGAAGCTGAAAGATATCGATATGGAGGTGGGGGGACCCACGGGTTTGACCAGACGCTGGACTATTCGATTGCGATGAAGGTGCCCAGGGCGATGCTGGGTGGTGACGCGAATAACCTGATGAACAGTGTGGCGTCGCAGGCGGCCGGACATGGTCTGAACGTCAATATGAAGGATAAGATCGACCTGCCGGTGGGGATCGGCGGGACGGCGACGAAGCCGGTGATCAGGGTGGATATCAGGGGGGCACTTGCGGGCGCGGCTGCGGGTCTTAAGCAGCAGGCGACCGATCTGGTGAAGGCGAAGGTCGATAGTGTAAAGAGCCAGTTGCGGGATACCGCCAGGGCGGTGGGTCAGCAGGTGGCAAAGAATGCGGCTGAGGAGTTGCGTAAGCGGCTGACCGGGGGGAAGGACTCGGGAGTGGCGGCGACGGGCGGGGTGGATACGAGCGCGAAGAAGCAGCTGCAGTCGGCGGGGAAAAGCCTGATCGACGGGCTGTTCAAGAAAAAGAAATCCAACTAATTATCACATATGTAAATCCATGGTGACCAGTCTTTAAGGGCGCTCTTTCCGAAAGGGGGGCGCCCTTGTCTTGTAGGGCTTCCCGAAAAGATTACCTTTGTAAAAAGACTGGAATAAATGCCCGAGTTATTGAATAATCCGAGGACGGTTGAGCTGGAAGATGTGGATGTGATGACGGCCTATGAGGCTCCTTACAGCCTGATCGTGTGGAACGATGAGGTCAACACGTTCGAGTGGGTGATCGAGACCCTGATAGAAGTCTGCGGCCATTCGCAGGAGCAGGCGGAGCAGTGCGCGATGATCATCCATACCAAGGGCAAGTATGCCGTCAAGCGCGGATCGTACGACGACCTGAAGCCGCAGTGTGATGCCATTACCGAGCGCGGCATCGGCGCCACCATCGAGGTCCTTTCCGAATCTTAGAACTCCCGAGACGTCTTCAAATCCTTCATGCCTTTATTTGTCTTAAACAACGAGCTCGTATTTCCTCCGGTGGATCGGGCGGAGCCGGATGGCCTGCTGGCTGTCGGCGGGGACCTTTCTGTCGAGCGACTGCTGCTGGCGTATCGCCAGGGTATTTTTCCGTGGTATGAGGGCAAGCATATTCTTTGGTGGAGTCCCGATCCAAGGTTTGTACTATTCCCGGATGAGCTGAAGGAGAGCAAGAGCATGAAGCAGCTGGTCCGAAAGAACGTCTTCGAGTTCCGTGCCGACACGGCGTTCGGCGAGGTCATCACGAACTGCAAGACGATGGCGCGGCGTGGTCAGGAGAGCACGTGGATCACGGACGAAGTTCGCGCTGCGTATATCCGTCTCCATTTATCGGGGTATGCGCACAGTGCGGAGGCCTGGAAGGACGGGCAGCTGGTGGGAGGACTGTATGGCATCAGGATGGGGCGCGCGTTCTTTGGAGAGAGTATGTTCAGTAAGGAGAGTAATGCTTCCAAGTTTGCGTTCATACAATACGTTCGGCGTTTGCACAGCGAAGGAGTGCGGCTCATCGACTGTCAGGTCTATACGGAGCATCTTGAAAGCCTTGGTGCGCGCATGATACCGAGGACGGAGTTCATCGGTCTTGTCGATCAGCTGAGTGGCGAGTAACCCGTTGCGTCAGCGTGTAACCCGCGACGTCATTTGACCATCCCCAAAAAATTATTGTCGATCTCACAATAAATTAGCGGTTGATAATTTGTTGAGTGCTATTTGATTTATGGGCTTTAACGTCTATACTTGCGGACATAAAACCCAATGTAACATGAAAAAACTCTTAATCGTAGGGATTGTGTTTCTTCTCGGTATTTCTTCCATTCATGCCCAGACCGGCATTTTCAAACCTTTCAAAGTCGACGTAGCGTTCGGTTATGCGATGCCCGCGGGCAGCGGCTCGAAGGGCGGCGTTCTGATTGCCGTAGAGCCGAAGTATGCGGTGCTTGATCAGCTGGCTGTGGGTCTTCGTATGGAGGCGGCCATTACGGCGCGTGCCGCTGTTGCTCCCGATGGTTCTTCTGCTTCGGGTGATATAAAGGCGAGCGGCTCTTATCTTGCAACGGGCGATTATTATTTTATGAATACGCCTTTCCGTCCTTTTGTGGGCGCGGGCGCGGGTATATTTACGCTGGCTGCGGTCTCGGCCGGCGCCAACAATCAGGGCGGCACGTCGGAGATCGCGTCCAGTTCGTCCAAGTTCGGCGGCATGGTTCGCGCCGGTTTCGAATTCGGTCATTTCCGTCTTGGTGTGGAATACAATCTGATCAGCAAGACTACGGTGCCGGTACAGGATTTCAACGGCAATTCTCTTGGTAATGTAGACATCAAAAATAGCTATCTCGGCATCAAGGCAGGTTTCTTCTTTGGCGGCGGGAGAAAGAAATAGAACATCGTTATAACCCCTAAGCACACGCCGGTCTGACGAAAGTCGGGCCGGTTTTTTTATGGCCAGGAGATGCGTTTGCGGGGCCAGCGTTCGGCGTACTGGTAGATGAGTCCGCGCATATAGTCGTTCTCGGGGTATTGGGTGAGGTAGCCTTTTAGTTCGTCGGCGTCGCGGATGGCGGCGTCGGCGGGCAGGTAGCCCATGCCATACATCCGTCCCTGTTCGACGAGGATGATGCTTTTTCTTCGGGGTGGCGGCCGTCGTCGAGGAGGGTAAAGCTGGGGAGGCTTTTGATGAGGGCGCTAACGGCGGCTTCTACCCTGTCGTTATAGTGTTGGGGCGACTCTTTGTGTTCGCAGGCGCCGTCGCAGTCTCCGGCGGTCAGGCCGATGCAGGTGTCGTTGTCGCGCTGGATGAAGCAGAGTTTGGGGCAGAGGCGGTATTCCTTCACCAGGCGGCGGAGCAGGGTCTGTCCTTCGAGGAGTAAGGAGAAGGTGTAGATGGGCTGGAGCTGGCGTTTTCTTTTCTCGACGATGAGGCGGGAGTAGCCGTTGCGGTCTTCGTAGATGTAGAGGCCATAGCTGGGCTCGAACCTTTTGAGGCTGCGGTTGTACGCGGGCCAGAGGCGTTTGATCTCGATGCATTCGAGGAGGAAGGCCATGAGTTCGGTACCTGTGGTCTCGTGGCTGATGGAGTAGATATTTCTTAAGAACTCCTGTTTTTGGCGGCCTGGCTTGTTGTTGGAGAAATGGCTGGTGACGCGGTGGCGGAGGTTTTTTGCTTTTCCGACGTAGATGACCTTGCCTTTCTGGTCGTGGAAGTAGTAGACGCCGGGCACCATGGGGAGTTGGTCGAGTTGTCCGGCGGGGAGGTTGACGGGCAGGTATTGTTCGCGGCTGTTGCCTTTAAGCATGGTGCGGATATGTTCGAGGCCGCCGGCTTTGAGGATCTGTTCGAAGAGCCGGACGGTGGCGTCGGCGTCGCCTCCGGCGCGGTGGCGGTTGGGGATGGTGATGCCGAGGTATTTACAAATATTGCCGAGGCTGTAGCTGGGGGCGCCGGGGAAGGTTTTTCGGCTAAGCCTGACCGTGCAGAGCTTTTTGCAGTCGAGTTCGTAGCCGCAGTCTTTGAGCTGGTGTTTGAGGAAGGAGTAGTCGAAGTTGACGTTGTGCGCGATGAAGACGGCGTCTTTCAGCCATTCGTAGACCTGGCCGGCGATCTGTTCGAAGGAGGGTGCTCCGGAGACCATTTCGTCGGATATGCCGGTGAGTGACTGGACGTAGCGGGGGATGCTCATGCCGGGGCGGACGAGGGTCTCATAGCGTTTGAGCTCCCTATTCCCATCGTGTAACACAATAGCAACTTCTGTTATGGCGTTACTAGCTGCGTATCCTCCGGTAGTTTCTATGTCGACTATCGCGTACATCTCTTTTTTGCGTTGATAAAGGTATAAAGAATCAACGGTCCGCACCCTACCATTTTATGAACCGCCTCAGGCGTAAGCCTGGGAATTTATTAACCCTTAAATCCAATCTCCATGGAACAAATGCACTCATTGCGGACCCGTGAGAACAAAATTCTTTCTTTCGTTGTGGCCTTTTTGTATTTCTGCGCCATCATGGCGTTTGCTTATATTTTCACCATGTCTTAGGGGGTATAAAAGCAGTACTGAATATTATTTTGATTTTCGGTAGGCAAGACCGTGGTATCTCTAAATATTGAAATTGATTTGGATATATTGATTAAAATGGTATTTTTGTACTGCTTGTTCTCCTTAAAGCAACGAATTTCAGACCTTTAGACTGGCAATTTACTACGCCAAATCGTTGAGAAACCGTTAGTTATTCTGATCTCCGATTCCCTTTGAAACTCCAGTTTTAATTAATTTGGTTTCACCCTAAAATTTTCTCTTGTTATGAAAAAGACATCAACTTTTCCACCTCGGAGAAACAGCGAAAACTGTATTATTAGCCGTTGGCTTTATCGGTCTCGTCATGTTCCTGAGCTACCTATATTGGTTTGCATAGGCTGACGCAGAAAGTATAGATATATACGCGTTAAACTCATCTCAATATAGGAATTCTCCCTTCGGGGAGAATTTTTTTGGGGGTAACCGCAGAGTTCCCGCGGGAATTGGTATGGTTCACGACCGGATTGCTCCCGAAAAATCGTAATTTTGCCAACCCAAAATAACACGATGGAACTGAGTAAGAACTATATACCGGCGACTACGGAAGAGAAATGGAACGAACACTGGCAGAAAAAAGGCTATTTCCGCAGTAAGCCGGACGGTCGTCCGGCATTTACCGTTGTCATCCCCCTCCCAATGTCACGGGGGTGCTTCATATGGGTCATACCCTGAATGAGACCGTCCGAGGACATCCTGGTGCGTAAGGCGCGCATGAGTGGTTTTAACGCCTGCTGGGTACCCGGCAGCGACCACGCCAGTATCGCCACGGAGGCCAAGGTCGTGGGTATGCTGAAGGAAAGGGGTATCGACAAGAACCAGCTAACGCGTCCCGAGTTCATGGAATACGCCTATGAGTGGAAGGACAAGTACGGCGGGATCATCTACAGCCAGATCCGAAAGCTGGGCTGCAGCGTCGACTGGGACCGGGTATCGTTCACGATGGATAAAGATTACTATGACTCCGTCATTAAGATATTCATGGACCTTTTCGGGAAGGGTCTGATCTATCGCGGCGCGCGTATGATCCATTGGGATCCGCAGGCCAGGACGGCGCTGAGCGACGAGGAAGTGGAATACAGGGACGAGCAGGGGAAGCTGTATTATGTCGCCTACCCTATTGTGGATGCGGCCGGTAAAGCGACCGGGAAGAGTATTACGATCGCCACGCAGCGGCCGGAGACTATCATGGGGGATACGGCGATCTGTGTGAATCCTTCCGACGAGCGTTATGCGGGTCTAAAGGGCGCTTTTGCGCTGGTGCCGCTGGTGAAGAGGCCGGTCCCGATAATCTTCGACGAGTATGTCGATCCCGCGTTTGGCACGGGGGCGCTGAAGGTGACGCCGGCGCACGATATCAATGACTACAATCTGGGGCTGAAGCATGGCCTGCCGATTATCGATACGCTGAATGCGGATGGGACGCTGAGCGCGGCGGCGGAGGTGTTTGTGGGCGAAGACAGATATGTAGCCCGTCGGAAGGTAGTCGAGCAGCTTCGCGCCGAGGGATTATTGACGAAGGAAGAGGAGCACCTGACCCGTCTGGGCTTTTCGCAGCGGACCAATGCCGTTGTGGAACCCCGGATCTCGACGCAGTGGTTCGTGAAGATGAAGGAGCTGGCGGAGCCGGCGCTGAAGGCCGTGACGGAAGGGCATATTCATATCCATCCCGGTGATAAGTTCCTTGCTACCTATAAATATTGGCTGGAGAACGTGAAGGATTGGTGTATCTCGCGGCAGTTGTGGTGGGGGCAGCAGATCCCGGCCTGGTATGCGCCGGACGGCAGTTTCCAGGTGGCGGCGACGAGGGACGAGGCTTATGAGCAATTTGTGGCGTTGAAGGGCGGGCCGGTGGATTTTGCTCCCGACCAGCTGAAGCAGGATGAGGACGTGCTGGATACCTGGTTCTCTTCGTGGCTGTGGCCGATAGAAGTATTTAAGGGCGTTACGAATCCCGGCAATCCGGACATCCAATACTACTACCCTACCAGCGTACTGGTCACGGGTCAGGATATTATTTTCTTCTGGGTGGCCAGGATGATCATGGCCGGTCTGTACTTTTTCCCCGACACGCTGGAGATGGCGGAGCGGATACCGTTCCGTGACGTCTATTTTACGGGTATGGTGAGGGACAAGCAGGGGCGCAAGATGAGCAAGAGTCTGGGCAATTCGCCCGATCTGCTGGAGTTGATCGACAAGTACGGCGCCGATGCGGTAAGGTTTGGGATCATGATCGCGTCGCCGGCTGGTAACGACCTGCTGTTTGACGAGGCTGCGCTCGAGCAGGGACGGAATTTCAACAACAAGCTGTGGAATGCGATGAAGCTGGTGAAGGGATGGGAAGGGCGTCAGGCCAAGGGCATCGCGGAGGAGGTGTTTGCGGTGGAGTGGATGGATAACCGGCTGAACGAGGCGCGTCACGCCATCGAGCAGGCTTTCAGGGAATTCAGGCTGAGCGAGGCGTTGAAGACCTTGTATTCGCTGATCTGGGACGATTTCTGCGGCTGGTATCTCGAGTGGATAAAGCCGGGTTTCGAGCAGCCCATCGATGCCGCGGTTTATGCTTCTACCGTTGGATACTTCGAGCGGCTGATGCAGCTGCTGCATCCCTATATGCCTTTTGTCACCGAAGAGATCTATCATTTGCTGGGCGAGCGGACGGAAGGAGAAGACCTGTGCGTTTTGCAGTTGCCTTCGGTTGGCGCGGTTGAAGTCGCGCCTCTGGAAGATGGAAAACTACTGACGGAAGCCATTACGGCGCTGCGCGACGCGCGGAACAAGGCGCAGCTGAAGCCGAAGGAGCCGATCAAGCTGTTCATACAGTCCGATTCGGTGGGCGTCTATCGCAGGCTGCAGGCGATATTGTCGCGTCAGGTGAATGCGGAAGCTATCGATTTTGTGTCGGAGGCGGTGGCGGGGTCGCTGACAGTCGTCTGCGGAAAAGATAAATACTATATCGTCACCGAGCAGCAGCTGGATGCGGGTCTTCAGAAGGATGACCTCGAGAAGGAGCTGGCGCGGCTGCAGGCGTTCCTCGAATCGGTCAACAAGAAGCTGAGCAACGAGCGGTTCGTGCAGAATGCCAAGAGCGAGGTCGTCGATCTGGAGAAGAAGAAGAAGGAGGACGCGGAGATCAAGATCAGGACGATCCAGGATACGCTGGCGACGCTGGCCTGATGGGTGTTGCCGGTTCGCGGCCGGCTCCTTAGTCGACCGGTCTGACGGCGTGTCCGCTATAGCCCTGCGACAGCAGATTGAGCGGCAGGATCAGCTCCCACTGGTTGGGGCCGCGGCCCTCGAAGTCGCGGTCGAGGAGGTGGCTGTAGCGGATGCCGAAGGAGATGGAGAGTTCGTTCCACCATTTTGTGTCGAAGTATAGTTCGGAGCCGTATGACCGGAACTCGGCGGTATAGGTGTTGCGGTTGGTATAGAAGTCCTTTGCGTGGGTGTAGTCATAGAAGAGGTTGGCCCGCAGCCTCAGGAAGTAGACGATATTCCCGAATCCCCAGTCGGGATGGATCAGCGGCAGCTGATAGTTGGCGGACCATTTAAACATCTGGTAAAAGTTTTCGGCTGAGTATCCCCGGGAGAAGGGGAATCCGTTGGAGAAACGGGCATTCCGCAGGCTGTCGCGCTGCTGGAAGGCGCCGGTCAGGAGGATGCTGTGCGTATAGTCGAAGCCGGGGAGGTAGAGAAAGCCGGAGGCGAGGAACTGGTTGGCCTGGAAGCTGGTCACTGCCCGGTCGTAGGACAGGCTGAGCACCTGGGCCCATCGGGGATAGATCTGCTGCTGCGCCTGTTGGGATTGGTGGACGAGGCTGATGTAGGGGTTGATATAGGCGAAGGCGCGGGTGTTAAAGGAATCCTTGTACAGACCGGTATAATAGCGCTGATTACGAACGATATCCGAGCCGAGTTGCAGGCTAGTGTAGCTGGTTCCCGAGGTCCAGCTGAGGGGCACCGAGGCGCCGGCGCGGAATTCGTTCTCGTTCCAAAAGACCTTGTTGGTTCCATAAAATGCATTCCGGTCGAACGTATAGTCCCATCCGGCGTCGAGGACGGGAAACCATCCGGCATACGTAGCGGTTGCGCCTACCTGTTTGAAATTTTCATTTCGGTTATAGGCCACGAACAGCTGAGTCTCAAGCGTATTGAGGATATTATCGCTGACCGAGGGAAAAGCTGTAGTCGGGGTCGTTGATATAGGGTCGCCAGCTGTGGAAGTTGATCAGGTGAGAGCCGAGGGGATAGCGGGTGGCGGGATAGTTGGCGGTGGCGATGTGGTTGAGGAGGCCGGCGGGGCCGTGGCTTAACGAGTCGATATTTTGGAGGGGCAGGTCGTGGCGCCAGTCGCTGACGGGGATCTCCTGGAGCGTTGTTTCGTTGCGGGCGGCGGTGTCGAGGTGGAATCCGGCGGCGGTAAAGGTATTCCAGGTGATTGGTCCGTTGGGAGGCGCGTGGAGTTGGTACTGACCGGTCAGCGGGTCGCCGTGGGGAAGGGTGACGCGGAACAGGCGGCCAGCGGCGAGGGCGTAGGGGCGGTCCTGGCCGTCGCGGGAGGCGGTGAAATAGATGGTATCGGCGCTGATCGAGGGGAAGGCGATCGTCTGCCAGGAGAAGGGCAGCAGGTAGCGGGGCTGGCCGTCGGCGATGGAAACGGCGGCGAGCGACATCTGACCCCGGCGGTTGCGGACCGCCGTTACGATGGTATTCTCCGTATAGAATTTGGGGTAGGTGTAGAAAAGGCTATCCCGGTTGGGTATTTGGCTCAACAGGCTGCCCGTGGATGGGTCGAGCAGGTGGAGGGCGCAGGAGCCGTCGGCGGCTTCCTGAACGGCGACGATGCGCTGGCCGTCGGGCGAGATATCGGGGGCAAAATAGCGGCTGTGGCGGGTGAGTCTGCGGTCTTCTCCGGTGGCGGGGTCGAGGAGCCGGATGACGCTGTAGTCGCGCCAGCCCCAGCGGGGATCTGTCTCGTAGGCGGAGTATACGATCTGGCCGTGGTTGAAGGAGAAATAATTGTCCAGGGAGATCGAGCGGGTCTTTATTTTGGTAACATTCTTGTTATGTAGGTCGCGAACGACGAAGGCGGGTATCTGGCGGTAGCTGCTGCGCATGTAGAGGATGCTATCGGCGCCGATGGATCGGGGGAATTCTTCGTTGGCGACGAAGCTGGCGGTGGGTGCGGGCGAAGGCGTCGGCTTCGGACTGGAAGGTCTGGGACGGGTGGTTTGTGGTTTTGTGGGATGCGTCTTTGAGGGCCGGTGATACGCCGAACCAGGCGAGGGCGTCGCGGCGGAACTGGTCGAAGGGGACGCCGGAATAGCGGCGTATGGCGCTTTGGAGGGGATAGAAGAGGCCGTGGAAGGCAGCGGCGTCGTGGCCGACGCGGCGCCAGAAGTCGTCGCCGTAGCGTTCGCGTCCGTAGGCCACGAGCATATAGCCCAGGGGGTAGTGGTCGGGGACGTAGTCGCGCAGCGAGCCGTTGCGGAGCTTCATCCAGGAATAGTGTCTGTCGCCGGCCCGGAGGCTGCGGTAGCTGTTAAAGAACCAGGGCAGGCGTCCGCGTCCCTGGTCGCTGACGAGCGTTTCCTGGTAGACGGCGTCGCCTTCCCAGAACCAGTTGGGTACGGAGAGGCCGTTGGCGAATGCCTGGCCGCCTTCGCCGAAGAGGTAGTAGAAGGCGCCGGAGAGGCCGACCCTGAAGTTGTTATATTGCTGTACGTGGCGGTATTCGTGGATGGCGAGCATTTTTGTCCAGGGCAGGCTGCCGAGCTCGAAGCTGTTCTGTTCGGGGGTCAGCAGGAATTCGCTGCGGAAGGGGGCGAGGCCGACGTAGCCGTTGGCGATGGTGGTCTGGTTCTGGAGGACGATGTTGATCTTGTGCTGGGTGGCGCCGACGGTGGGCAGGGTTGTCCGGCTGAGGGTATGGACGATGGCGGCCACCTGCTGGGCGGCGCTGTCGAGGCCAACGGGGAAGATGATACGAGCGGTGTCGGTGTTGAGCTGTTTCCATTTGAGGGAGGGGGATTGCCACCGAATTGCTGGGCAAACAAACCTGTCGATAGAGCCAAAAAAGCGATCGTGAACAAAGGCAGGCGTAAAAACCTCATGTCAGTTGCTGTTATTAGTTGTCGGTAAATTGAAATTACGTAGATACTTTTACAATTATGATGGTCCAGCGCAATTATAGGTCTTTATTTGTATCCGGAAACTGGGACGCGCTGCTGGCGGGTCTGATCGGGTTTATCATCATCCAGGCGCTGTGCAGCTATGGTGGTATCGGCGTCTCTCCGACTCCGTCGTCTATATCAGTACGGCCCAGAATATCCATGACCACGGTGCGATCAACGATTTCAGCAATATGCCGGTGATGGATTTCCCGGTCTTCTACCCTATCTTTCTCAGCGGGATCGTCTTTCTAACGGGTAAGCCTGCGCTTGTCTTCGGTCCGGTGCTGGACGGGCTGCTGTTCGGCCTGGTCATCTGGCTTTGCGGGTGGATGATGAACCGGTTCTCCGCGTATTCCCGCTGGTACAAATGGACGGTGTTGTTGTTTATCGTATTGAGTCCCTGTCTGCTGGAGATCTATTCGATGATCTGGAGCGAGACCCTGTTCATCTTGTTGTCGGTGTTGTTCATGATCGTCGCCTACCGGTATTTCCTTACCCATTCTGTCCGCTGGCTGCTGGCGATGGGTCTTATCGCGGCGTTGTCCTGTGTGACGCGCTATGCGGGGGTCAGCATCATCGGGCTGGGCGGGCTGCTGATGCTTTGTGACCGGGGACTGCGGTGGGGTGTCAAAAAAATCGTGCATATCCTGGTGTTCGGTCTTGTCTCCGTGACGCTGCTGGCGCTGAACCTTTACCGTAATATGCGGGTCACGCATACGCTGACGGGGTACCGGGAAAAGGGTCTTACGGCTTTTAGTGATAACCTGCATGATTTCGGGGCCGTCTTTTGCGACTGGCTTCCTTTTTCAACGGGCGTTATGATGCCGCGTCTTTGGTAGCCGTCGTTTTTCTCCTTCTGATTACGGGGCTATTCGTTTACCGGCTGGTCCGGCGCAAGGATTTTTTTCCTATGATACGATCGCGATCGCCTATTTCGTGGTGTATGCGGGGTTTATATTGTTTACGGCGACGGTTTCGCGGTTTCAGCGGCTGGACAGCCGGCTGTTGTCGCCATTATTCCTTCCCTGGCTGTGGGGGAGTACGGTCTGGATACCGGAAGTGTTGAAGGAGAAGCCGCGGTGGGGGCTTCCTCCGAGGTCGCTGATGCGGAGCAAGTGGCCGGTGATCGTGGCGGTGGGGATTGCGTCTGTCTGTTTTCTGTGGGGGAGATCGATACCTACCGGGAGAACTGGGAGGGCATTCACTATGCGGGGATCCCGGGGTATACGGAGACGCAGTGGAGAAATTCGCAGACGATGGCGTATGTGCGGGAGCATAAGGACCTGTTCAAGTATCCGGGGACGGTGTACTCGAATGCCTTCGAGGGGATGTGGCTGCTGGCGGGTGTGAGTTCGGATATGATACCGCACAAGGATATTCCGGACGATATCGACTATATGCTGCGTTCGAAATATTTTATCGTCGTCTGGTTCAACGATGCGGAGAATACCGACCTGCTCGATATGGAGTATATCCAGTCGAAGAAGACCCTGCAGAAGAGGATGGACTTCAGTGACGGGACCATCTATATTTTCCGGGACCCCGGATTTTGACCGGTGGTGTGACCGATAATTTGGGGCGCCATTGATAAAACCATTATTTTTAAGGCGATGTTATTATTCTCTCTGGCTGTGGCTCCTGGTTTAGCCGTCTGCCTGTTTATCTATTCCCTGAATAAATACGACAGAAGGGCGGTGCGTTATCTGGTGATCGCCTTTGTGCTGGGCATGCTGGCTACGTTGCCGGCGCTGCTGGTGCAGACACTGGCCACGGATGTCCGGGAGGACCCGTTCCGGCATTCCATCTGGTCCTATCTTTGGTATGCGTTTGTGATCGTCGCGCTGAGTGAAGAGGGGAGCAAATGGCTTGTGCTGCGGGTCTATGCCTACCCCAAGGCTGCGTTCAGGGAGCCATTCGACGGGGTCGTTTTCGCGGTGATGATCGGGATGGGGTTTGCGACGGTAGAGAATATCGAATACGTGCATAAGTTCGGGCTGGAGACGGGGGTATCGCGGGCTTTTCTGGCGATACCGGCGCACGCCGCGTTTGCGGTGCTGATGGGGTATCCGGTGGGTAAGGCGAAGTTTGTCTTTTACCGGAGGTGGTGGCTGATGGTGCAGGGGCTGCTGGTGGCGGTGGTATTCCACGGCAGTTTTGACTTCTTTCTGTTCCTGCAGCAGAGCCGGCAGGCGGAGAAGTATTTCTCCACGGGGGTGTTGTCGTTCGGGGCGTTCGCGAGTTTTTACATCGCGGTCCGGCTGGCGATGCGGGCGTTGCGGATGCATCGGGCGATGAAGGAGGAAGAGGAGGAACAACGGTTGACCAATCAATCAACAAATCATAAAGCGGGCGAAAATGATGGATGAAACGCTGTCGATACGACCGGGGGAACTGAAAGACGTCAACACGATCGGATATCTGGCGCAGCAGATCTGGCCGGAGGCCTATGGGCATATTCTTTCGGCGGAGCAGCTGGAGTATATGCTGAACCTTTTCTATAATCCGGCCGCGTTGCGGAAGCAGATGGTGGAAGACCGGCATCAGTTCCTGATGGTGGAGCAGGACGAGGAGGCGATCGGTTTTGCGTCGTGGGGTGTGCTGGACGAGCCGGGGGTGTACAAGCTGCACAAGCTGTATGTGTTGCCGGGGCAGCAGGGCAAGGGGTTGGGGAGGGCGTTGCTGCAGTATATCTTCGAGGCCATTCGTCCATTTGGCGCGACGGTGCTGCGGCTCAACGTCAACCGGCATAACAAGGCCCGGCAGTTCTACGAACGAATGGGGTTTGCCGTGGTGAAGGAGGAGGACGTCGCTATCGGCAACGGTTATTTTATGAACGACTATGTGATGGAGGTCAGGGTTCCGGAGGCTGAGCCGGGAGCATGACGGCGGTGTTCTGTGGTCTGCTCGCCCATGGCGGCCAGTTTCATGGCTTTGGCGGTGTCGTGGCCTACGTACTTCTCAATTTGTCTTTCGACGAGGTAGATCAGCGGGGTCAGGACTATTGCTACGGTGAATTTGTAAAAATAGTTCATCATGCCGAAGGCGAGGATCTGCTGCCAGGAGAAGATGCGGCTGAAGGCGATGAACAGGACGATATAGCTATCCACCGAGCTGGGAGACCAGGTGGAGCCGGTGGCTCTCAGCCACAGGTGTTTGTTCCCGGTGCGTTTTTTTATCTGATGGAATACGGAGACGTCGACGACCTGGCTGACGAGGAAGGCGACGAGGCTGCCGACGATGATCATATTGCTCTGGCCGAAGATGGCGTTGAAGGACTGCTGGATATTGTCTACGCCTTGTCTTTGGCTGGATGCGAGCCATACGTCGGAGGCGGGGATGGCGATGGCGAGGTAGTACATGAGGAAGGCGTAGGCGATGAGGATCACGGCGGTGATCGAGATCCTTCTGACGGCCTTTGGGCCGTAGTATTCGTTGACGATGTCCGTCATGACGAACTCGAGGGGCCATAGCAGGACCCCGCAGGTGAGGTTGAAGGCCGGCCGCTCTGTCCGAAGAGGGTAAAGTTGGCGGGGTGGAGTCCGAAGATCTTTTCGAGGGAGAACAGCTTGGTGCCGATGGCTTCGGCGATGAGGGCGTTGCAGCAAAAGAATGCCGTGAAGCCCAGAAATAGTTTGGTAGGCCGGTCCTTTAGTATCGCGTGGATCATTTCTGAGAGATTATTAGCAATATTATTTGAAGTACGAAGAACAGCAGGTTGATGATCAGGAGCCAGGCCGGTATGGCGGCGGCGCGCAATTTGCCGATGACAAAGAGGATCACGACCGAAAATCCGACGATAAAGTTGAAGATGAGGCTGCAGAGATAGCCCAGCTCGAGGATACGGTTGACGAGGAAGCCTTCGGGCGGATGGGGCAGCCATTGGATGAAAGAAGCCAGGAGGAAACAAATATTACAAATAAATGCCACCCGGGAGAGAAGTCGGAATACCTGCATATTTTGCCAAAAATCCCTAAAAATTATATTTCCGCCAATTTTTTGCAGCAACCTTATATTTGCGGACATTAAATAGTGCATAACTATATGAATTCTATTGCCTGGAAGAAGGTGCTCCCGCACGTCATCGCTATCGTCGTATTCCTTCTCGTTGCCGTTGTCTATTGCCGGCCTGCTCTGGAAGGGAAGGTCGTCAATCAGTCGGATATGCTGCAGTACAAAGGTATGGCGCAGCAGTCGATGGAATACAAGGAGAAGCATGGTCATTATCCGTTGTGGATAGAAAGCGCTTTTGGCGGCATGCCTTCCTATACGATCCGGATGAACAGTCCGGCGATCAATCTGGGGCCCGTGGTCGGGATCTTTTCGCTGGGTCTCCCCCAGCCTATCAATTTCTTCTTTATCGCCTGCGTCTGTTTTTATATTCTGATGGTGGCGATGCGGATCGATCCGTGGATCGGGGTGCTGACGGCGCTGGCCTATGCGTACAGTTCCTATGATCCGGTGATCGTGGTGACGGGGCATGTCACGAAGATGATGGCGCTGATGTATGCGCCGGGTATAGCGGCGGGATTGCTGCTGCTGTTCAGGCGGAAATATGTCTGGGGGACGGTGCTGACGACGTTGTTCTTCGCCCTCCAGCTGACCACCAACCACCTACAGATAGTTTATTACACCCTGATCACCCTTGGCGTGGTGGCGTTGTTCTATATCATCGATGCGATCCGGAAGGGACAGGCGAAGGATGCGGGTCTTGTTGTCGGGCTGTCGGCGTTGGCGGTGGTCATTGGTCTTGGCACGAGTGCGCTGGGCAATCTGCCGGTAGCCGAATACTCGAAGGAGACCATGCGGGGCGGAAGGACGGAGCTGACGAGCAATACGAGCAAGCAGGAAAGCCGTACGGGTCTGAGCAAGGACTATGCGTTCCAGTGGAGCTATGGCGTAGGCGAGACGATGACGCTGGTGGTGCCGAACGTGTATGGCGGGGGCAGCGGCGGCAGTCAGATAGGGGACAATTCGAAGTTTGCGGAGGTGGCGAGTCAGGAGCTGGGGCTGCCCGAGGACCGGGGGATCGGCTTTGCCAATGGGTATGCCTATTGGGGTGCGCAGCCTTTTACTTCGGGGCCGGTGTATCTGGGGGCGATCGTGGTCTTTCTGGCTATTCTCGGGATGGTATTCGTGAAAGGCTGGCTGAAATGGGGACTGGCTGTTGCGGCGTTGATCGGGATCGTGATGTCGTGGGGTAAGAATTTCGCGGGGCTCAACTATTTTCTTTTCGATCATCTGCCTTATTATAATAAGTTCAGGGCGCCGGCTATGTCGCTGGTGATCCCGCAGCTGGCGTTTCCGATACTGGCGGCGCTGGGGCTGAACGAGCTGTTCGCGGGCAACTATACGCGTGCCGAGCTGATGAAGAAGTTCCGGCTGGCGGCTTATGTTACGGGCGGGCTGCTGGCGGTGCTGGTGATCTTTTATTTTACGGCGGATTATGGGACTGCCGCGGATACGCAGTTGAAGGAGCAGTTCGTGCAGTACAAGATGCAGCAGTTGTCGCAGGGGAAGCAGGCGGGTCCGGATGTGCAGGGGCAGGCGGCGGCTACGGGGAATCAGCTGATCAAGGCGCTGAAGGCGGACAGGCAGTCGCTGTATGGGAGCGATCTGGTCCGGACCATTTTGCTGATCGTGGTGGCGGCGGGTCTGATCGTGTTGTATTTGAAGGACAAGGTGAAGATGCCGATCCTCCTGGGGGCTGATCGTCCTGAGCACTTATGACCTGCTGGCGGTTGCGAGCCGGTATTTGAGTCCGGAGAATCCGGAGCACTATGTGGACGCTACGGATTTTGACGGGCGTCTGAGTCCGTCGCCGGCGGACCAGCAGATCAGCGGCGATCCGGACAAGAATTTCAGGGTCTTCGACGAGGCTTCGGGCAGTCCGTTCGAGAATGCGCTGACCTCGTATCATCATAATTCGCTGGGGGGTATTCGCCTGCGAAAGCTGGGGTTGTATCAGGACCTGATTGAGAATCAGCTGTCGAAGGGGAATATGCAGGTCTTCAATATGCTGAACGCGAAATATTTTATCCAGCGTAATCAGCAGAACGGTCAGCCGCAGGCGGCGTTGAATTCGCGGGCTTTCGGGCCGTGCTGGCTGGTGAAGTCGATCCACTATGTGAAGGACGGGAATGAGGAGATGAAGGCGCTGGACAGCATCAATGTGCGGGATACTGCGATCATTCAGCAGCAGTTCGCGTCGAAGGTGAAGTTCCTGCCGGTGCCGGACAGCGGGGCCAGTATTAAACTGCTTACGAACGACAACGATAAGCTGACGTACGAGTTCAATGGGGGCAGCAATCAGTTTGCGGTCTTTAGTGAGATCTACTACGACAAGGGTTGGAATGCGTATCTGGATGGAGCGAAGGTGGACTATTGCCGGGTGGACTATGTGTTGAGGGGGATGTCGGTGCCGGCGGGCAAGCATATGATCGAATTCAGATTTGAGCCGAAGAGTGTGGCGACGGGGATCTTATTTCGAGTGCGTCGGCGCTGGCGGTGTATCTGCTGCTGATCGGTGCGATCGTGTGGGAGGTAAGGAGGAGGAAGAAAGTGGCAGCCGCAGCATGAGACCGATAAGTATAGTCATCATCACCTATAACCGGCCGGAGGATGCGCTGGCGCTGGCGGAGAATATCCATCAGCTGGAGGGGCTTGGGGGTTGGTGGAGGAGGTGATCTTTGTCAATAACAAGTCTTCGGTTTCGTACCGGGTGCTGGAGGATTTTATAGCGGCGCATCCGGAGTCGCCTTTCCGGTATTTTGTGACGGAGGAGAATCTGGGTGTTTCGAGGGGGCGTAACTACGCGATAAGGCAGAGCCGGGCGCCGATTCTGGTGTTTCTGGACGACGATGCGTTGTTCAGGAATGGTGGGGCGCTGCGGGCGATCGTGGATATCTTCGAGGAGAATCCTGCGGCGGGTCTTGCCGCGTTCAAGATCTACTATCAGCGTACGGGGGAGATGCAGGTGAATGCTTTTCCGCACAAGCGGTTTGCGGAGCGGAAGGACTGGCATCATTTCGATACGTACTATTTCTCGGGGGCTGCGCATGCGATCCGGAGGGAGGTATTCGATGCGGTGGGGTATTATCCGGAGAATTTCTTTTATGGGATGGAGGAGTACGATCTGAGCTACCGTGCGCTGGACAGGGAGTATACGATCCGGTATGATGACCGGGTGTTGGTGTGGCATAAGGAGTCGCCGACGGGGAGGTTGACGCCGAGGGAGAAGCGGAGGGGGATGTGGCTGAATAAGGTGAAGGTGGCGTGGAAGTATCTGCCGATGCGGTATGTAGTGAGTGTGGCGGTGACGTGGGGGTTGTGGTATCTGGTGAAGAGCAAGGGAGATGTAGGCGGATTTTTGAGGGGTTGGGGGCTATCTTACGGGTTCCCCGTGAGGAGTTACGGCGGCCGTTGGGAGAGGCGGCGAGGGGGTATCTGAGGAAGGTGAGGGCGCGGCTGGCGTATTAAGGAGATAAAGTAAAAGACCCCGGTATTGCCGGGGTCTCGATATTTTTGGGAGTTGTGTTTTACCACTTGTCCACGTCTTCGCTGGCTGCGGTCGGGGCGCTGTTGGCGGGAGCCGAGTGCCGGACGTTGCCATTGACGTTGACGTCGTCGTCTACTTCTTCCGTTTCAGCAACAACTTCTCTTTCCTGGTAGCCACCGCCTTCGTTGTCGTTGTCGTGGTTGTATGCGTCGAAGTCGAAATCGGGCATCAACTCCGTCTTAACATAATCCACCGCCTCGGTCAGCGCTTTCAGGAACTTGTTGAAGTCTTCCTTGTACAGGAAGATCTTGTGCCTGTCGTATCCGTCTTCGTTGAATTTCTTACGGCTTTCGGTGATCGTAAGATAGTAGTCGTTGCTACGCGTAGCCCTCACGTCGAAGAAATACGTCCTGCGCTTGCCTGCCCTGATGCGTTTGCTGTAAACGCTTTCCATTCTTTTGTCGTTGTTTTCGTACGCCACAAATAATTGTTTTCAGTTGAAAATTACTAATTAAGCAGTCACAAATATAGTATTGTTTTCGAATTAGCAAAATTTGCGAAAACATTTATATCGTCTATTTATGGGCATTTGCTGCGAGGGCGGACATGATGTGCCGGGCTTGCGGTCATAAAGGCGGATGCGGTCAGGCCGGTGTGTTCTCAGCCTGCTGCTGTTCATAGAGATAGGTGTAATAGCCGTTGAGGGCCAGCAGTTCCTGGTGGGTGCCTGTTTCGACGATGCGGCCGTCTTCGAGGACGACGATACGGTCGAAGTCGAAGAGGGAGAAGATGCGGTGGGTGATGATGATGGCTGTTTTGTGCTTCAGATATTGGTATAAATTGCCAAGTATTTCCTTTTCAGTAGTAGCGTCTACAGCGCTGAGGCAGTCGTCGAAGACGATGAGTTCGGGGTCTTTTATGAGGCCGCGGGCGATGGAGATGCGCTGTTTCTGGCCGCCGCTGAGGGTGACGCCGCGTTCGCCGATCATGGTTTCGTATTTTCCGGAGAAGCCTTCTATTTCCTTGTCGACGCTGGCGTATTTCGCGGCCAGGCGTACTTTTTCTTCGTTGGGTTTGTCGAGGCCGAACTGGATATTGCCGGAGACGGTATCGCTGAAGAGGAAGACGTCCTGGGGGACGTAGCTGATCTGGCGGCGGAGGTCCTGCAGGTCTAATTTGCGGAGGTCGGTGTTATCCATTAGAATTTTGCCGTTATCCGGATCGTACATGCGTAGTAAAAGTTGGGCGAGGGTAGTTTTACCCGAGCCGGTGCGGCCGATGATGACGACTTTTTCTCCTTTTTGATATCGAGGTTGAAGTCTTTGATGGCGTGGATGCCGGTATTGGGATAGGTGAAATTCAGGTTTTGGATGGATATGTTTCCCTGTAGGTGCTGCCGGATGGCGGCGGGTGGGTTTTGGATGGCGGGTTGGGTGTCGAGGAATTCGTTCAGCCTTTTCTGTGAGGCGGAGGCGCGTTGGACCATGCTGGCTACCCATCCGATGGCGCTGACGGGGAAGGTGAGCATGGTGATGTAGATGACGAATTCGGTGATGGTACCGATGTCGGTGTTGTGTTTGCCGTATACGACGTAGAGGCCGCCGATCATGATGGTCAGGAGGGTGCTGAGGCCGATCATGAGGCCCATGGAGGGGAAGTAGATGGATTCGACTTTGGCGAGGCCGACGGCGTTCTTGCGGTATTCTTCGCTGTTGTGGGCGAAGAAATTGAACATGGCTTTTTCCTGGACGAAGGATTTGATGACGCGGATGCCGGAGTAGGATTCCCGGGCGTTGGTGGTGAGGTTGGAGAGGAGGGCCTGGATGTGTTCGCTTTTTTTATGGATGATGGTGTTGACGTAGTAGATGGTGATGGCGAGGATGGGCAGGGGCGTGAGGACATAGAGGCTGAGGAGGGCGTCCTTTTTGAGCATGAAGAAGAGGCTGAAGCCGATGGTGACGAGGAGGTTGGCGAGGTACATCATGGCGGGGCCGGTATACATGCGGACGCGGCTGACGTCTTCGGCCATGCGGGACATGAGGTCGCCGGTGCTGTGGGTCTTGTAGAAGTTGGTATCGAGGGTTTGGTAGTGGGTATAGATCTCGTGTTTCTGGTCGTATTCGATATGGCGGCTCATGACGATGATGGTCTGTCGCATGAGGAAGAGGAAGAAGCCGGAGATGAGGGCGAGGATGAGGAGGGTGATGCCGGAGATGGCGACGATGCGGCCGAAGCTGGCGTGGTGGAGGTCGAGGGTGCGGATGTATTTACGAACGAGGATGTCGTAGTTGGCGGTGTCGCGGGCCTGGGCAGCTTTTGCGGCTGCGGCGCTTGGTGCAGGCGGTTGGGTTTGGGCGGCGGCTTTTTCGGGAGCCTGTGTTTGGTTGGCGGTTTGGGGTTGGCCATTTGGCGTCTGGAGGCTGTGCGGTGGCGCCGGGAGTTTGGTTGGCGGCGCCTTGCTGTGTCGGTTGGTTCTGCTCCCCTACCCTGTTGGCGGTCTTTTTGCCGGCCTGTACCTGCAGTTCCCGTTCGACGGAGTTGACGACATAGCCGGTGACCTGGGGGTGAGGATGCGGAAGTAGTTGGAGAGGATGACGAAGATCAGTCCGAGGAGAAAGCGCCAGCGGTACTTCCAGAAATATTTATTTACAGCCTTTAAGTGCTTCAAACCAACGATTTTGCGCAAAGGTACGGGATGTGCGGGAGATGCGGTGTTTTGGAAATATGGGTGCTTTGCCCGCGGGGCGGCGGTCCTGGTGCTTCGGGGGTCGGATTCGGATCATATGGAATAAAAATATTTGGCTGTTTACGCTGAGAGCTATTATTTTGCGCCCGGAGAGATGGCAGAGCGGTCGATTGCGGCGGTCTTGAAAACCGTTGAAGGTAACACTTCCGGGGGTTCGAATCCCTCTCTCTCCGCAGATACCTTAATCAAATAAGTACAAAAGCCCGCAAATTCAGTTTCAGCGGGCTTTTTCATTTTTAGCCATTGACAGAAAAACTCAAAAAAGTCATACCTGGAGTGAGTGATTCGGTGAGTGGCAAAAAAGACGAAAAAAATCACTCACTGGACTGCCGCAACAAGTTGACCATCAACTTGTACCAAAGGCAAACATCTTGTCCAAATCGCCGCGCAGTTCTACCTTTATAAACCGCGCAAATCGGCGCACAAAAGTGAGTGATTCAGTGATGGAAAAAAGTCTTGGTATCTTATTCTTTCTACGCAAGCCCCGCCCCTTTCGGCCAGGTCCATGGCTCATTTTTCTTCGCATAACTGTTGACGGTATCTCGAAGGAACTTTCTCTAAAAAGGATCTGGGATAAATCAAAATGGAAATCCAATCCCGGGAGAGCGACAGGCAAAGAAGAGCAGGCAAAAGCCCTGAATACCTACCTTGACATTGTTCTCGCGAAGGTCTACGAAGCCCGCCGAACTCTTATCGAAACCGGAAAAACCATCTCCGCCGTTGCCATCCGTGACATAGTATCCGGCGCGGCTGAACGAAACCGAATGCTCTTCAAGGTCTACCAGGCACACAACGATACCGTCAAAGCGCTGATCGGACTGGAATGCAGCGACGACCTCTGGGAGAAACATGAACGAGTCCTAAATTACCTGAAAGAGTTTGTTGCCGGAAAATACAAGCTCACCGACATAAGCATTTATGCCATCGATCACGAGTTTGGACAAAGCTTTTATACCTGGCTGCGGACGATTAGAAAATGCAGCCACAACACCGCCTCTGCCTATATCGGCTTTTTTAAGAAGATCATCCTTTCCTGCATAGACAATGGCTGGCTGCAGGGCGATCCCTTTACAAAATTGAACCTGACACTCGATGAGGTGGATCCCGTCTTTTTGACCGAGCAGGAATTGCATCTTATCGCCAACAAAGAAATCAACAACGAACGCCTTTCCGTCATCCGCGACGTCTTTATTTTCTGTTGTCTTACCTCACTGGCTTATATCGACGTCAAACAACTCAAAAATCAGAGGTTACCGTAGGTCATGACGGGCAGCTGTGGATCGATAAGAAGCGGCAGAAGACAAAAGTGCCGTCAAAAGTACCTCTCCTTCCACTCACCCGGCAAATCCTTGATAAATACCACGATCATCCCAGGTGTATCTCAGAAGACTTACTTCTGCCTGTATACAGCAACGCCAAATACAATGAATATTTAAAGGAAATTGCCGCCATTTGCGGCATTGAGAAAACCTGACGACCCACGCCGCCCGTCACACTTTTGGAACAACTGTCACTACATCAAATGGCGTACCCCTTACCTCAGTAAAAGGCATGATGGGCCACAAACGCCTTTCACAAACCGAACACTATTCAAAAGTAGTCCCGGCGAAAATCGCTGAAGATATGGAAGTCCTTCAGGAAAGGCTGAAGAAAAAGAAATTCCTGACAGAATACGCGAAGACGTTACCGCAGGAAGAGACTCAGCAGCGGCAAAAATAGCCAATCCTCAAGCCAAATATCTCAAAACGACTCTCGACCCCAAAAAGGATTGTACGAGGGGCAGTACCGGATATATCCATAGCACTCCAGCTCACGCATGCACCTGTGATACGTAGCTTTAGACGACAGCCGGGAAATCTCCATCAACTCTCTCCGGGTTACAGCAATCGTGTCATCTTTATTGTCCCCTTCAGCCATTGACAGAATGGCAAAATAAAGGCATATGTGTTGAGGCCTCAACCGATCATCGCTTGCCATCATCCGATAAAACAAGATCATCTGCCGCCCCATCCACACCGCATCCATCTCACTGACTTTAAAATCCGGACGTCAAGAGGCGTTTAATATCGTCCTTATTATAATAGATCGTCCCGCCTATCTTCTTCGTCTTAATCCGGCCTGCCGCACATAACGACTTCAGCTTGCCATCCGAGCATCCCAACAAATGCCTGACCTCCCTGGTCCGAAAGCCACGTATATCTCCCACCCTGGCCGCAATGACTGATCGAGCAGTTCTTTGATATCCCCCATAATCTGGAACCGCAGCGTCTGCAGATCTTCCTTCGTCACCAATTCCAAATTCATAGTGTGCAATATAGCTTTAGGTCTCTTTCAAACCAATAGAGGCAAATAAGCCTCTATCGAAAAATCGACTGATATTTCTATTATAGCCACATATCTGCTATCGAGGATTTAATTGAAATTGTATGACAAAAAGTGAATCTAATTTACCGAACCATACATGCAGGGAATCCTATAATACTTTACTTATCAAACATTTGCAAATTTCAAATTTTAGCTCGATTTTAGTAAATTTGTGTAACTAAAACTAAAGGGTAATCATTAGTCTGGCCCTACTGTTAACATTATGAATAAGTCACTTTTTGGCCTCGTGCTACTTTCGTATAATTGGGAGAATAACAAGAAAGATATCATTGACTGCTATGTTCCGCTTTTAGCCCAGGTAGTTCAAAATAAAAACTACAATAAGGTCTCCAGGGAAATTGTACAACCCGATTTACAAGAAGTTTACGGCATCACGGTTCCATTGGGCGCTCTTGAATCGATCTTAAAACGAATGGTACGAGATGGGTTACTAACCCGATCAAACGGGGAATACAATGTTTTGCATGAGAAACTGGCATTTGTTCTAAAAGATTCAAAAAAACAACCTAGATATAGCGTTTAGTACCATAATTGCGGGATTGGATAAATTTGCGACGGAAAAATTCGATGTCAAGTTATCATCAGAAGAGATCCAGACCGGACTTTTAAGTTTTTTTAAAACCAACGACCTCGATCTCCTTTTTGCAAGTTCAAGCGAAAGTCTTTTGCCGTCAGTTAAGGAGAGTAAAAAGATAAAATACATTATAGCGAAGTACTTCACCGAACTCCAATCTACAGACCCGCAGGTCTTTCAGATGGCAGTATCGCTAGCAAAGGGACATGCTATTGCATCTTTAATTACATATGAAGAACTAAACAGTTATTCCGGAGATCTTGACAAGGTTGAAATCTATCTCGACGCCCCTATCATCTTCAATCTCTTAGGACTGAATGGAGATTCAAACTTAAAGCTGAGTCGTGAATTATTAGATAGCCTTAAGAAGTTAGATTCAAAAATGAGAATTTTTGACGTAAACTACAACGAGGTCGTAAAGTCAATAGAAGAGGCCATTGATCGACTTACCACTAAGTCATTTGACATTTCCCGGGCATCAAGAATCCTTCGCACTGCAGTTCGGGAAAACATTACCCCTTCTCAATTACGGGTCAAGTTAAATCAGCTCGATTCTCTCTTAGTTGAAAATGAAATATTAAGAGAGCAGTCGCCGACTTTGCATAAGCAAGATTGGAAATATCAAATTAGCGAAACCAAACTTCAGTCGTTCATTGAGGACCTATACGCAAAAGATGAAGGCCAAAAGGTGCCATATTATAAAGCAATTCAAATTCAACGAGACGTCGAATCAATCTCAAATATCTTTAAAATTAGACGTGACAACAGAGCTATTAGTTTAAAAAATTGCAAAGCCATTCTTCTTACAAGTAACGATAGTATATCTTATGCAGCGAGAAAATTTGAAAAAGCAGAGTGGCCTTTTAAATCAGCAATTCCGGTTTGCATAACGGACGTCTTTCTCTCTGCAATTCTTTGGGCTAATTATCCAAACAAAAACGAAAACCTGAATATCAAAAGATTGATAAGTGAATGTTATTCGATCATTGAATTAGATAATCGACTTCTTAGCCGCTTTGTCGAAGACGTCAAGAAGCTAAATTCAGAAAAGGCAATAACTGAAGAGCAGTTTTATTTACTTAGTGCGAATAATCTCGCTTACAATTTATTAGAAAGTAAGACCTTCAATGATATAGACGAATATACAGATAAGACTCCTCGGGAAATTCTTGAAGATCTCGAGCTTAGAATGAATGCCAATTTAAGCCACGAAAAGAATAGACATTTGAGTGTTGAAAAGAACGTCAGAGGAGTTTCTAGGAAAATTGCGAAATATTCTTTTCTCTTTATTGCTGCAGCCTTGATTATTGTTGCAATAGTTTTGAAGCTCTCGGGATCTCTTCCTTCGAAGGGATTCGGAAGCTGGTGTATAAATATTTTGGTCGCTTTCTTTGCAATTTTTGGATTTCTTCGATGGATGGAAGTAGTCCCACCTAAGACCATTATTGAGGCTAAAATTGAAGGTTTTATCTTCAAAAAAGTTAGTAAGTTTTTGTATAAAGAATCTTGATAATTACTGGAAAAGCTTGCAGGAAAAAAGGTCTCTTCCGGCCCCCTCGGCAAGAACACGTGCAAAGCCGGACACCTTCTTCTTGCGGTGCAGTAGCTCCTCGAAGAACGTGTCCGCCGACCTGCTCGGCGTCCTCGCTCCACTTCGGGGTTCCCACCTACGTTCCGCTGCGGGCGCCTCGGGTCGGTTCGCCTTACTGGCACGGTTCTTTCGCTTCGGGGGCCTCCGGTCGGGCGGCTCCTGTGTCCTGAATACCCTTCGCTCGTTCTCTCCTCATGTAGCACGCTCATTCGTCGTTCACTCCGCAAAGCGTACCCAGTCCACCCGCCGCCCATATATGTCCGCCACCTGCCGGTGGCCGGCCGCTGATCTAATGATTTGGCCTCCGCCGGCACCCCGATTCACAACCCCGCCCCCTGCCGGCTCCGGCCCTACAACTCAAGGTCGACCGCGGGTAGCTGCCCGACGGCCTTCGGCCTCCCCCGGGCAGCACGGCCGGCCACATGGCGGCGGTGGCGGTTCCCTCCACGACGTCCGTTCAGTCGTTCCTCCTCACTCCCGTCCTGGAGACCGCCAGCATCATAGCGACCTTCCGAAATGACCGTTAGCCCTGAAGCCGCCCATATTCTCTTACTATTTGGCGTCCGCTGCGCTCCCACCATACAACTAAGGCACCGCATTACCTAACAGCAAGGGAATATGGTTCCGCCAAGGATTGATCCCAACAGCACAATCTGCCGCCGGCGATCAACATCTGAATAGTTCCCGACTGCAGTCCGCCGTTGGCCCCCGCGGGAACAAGATGCCGGGTACGTCGATGAAGCATCTTGTCCCCGCGGGGCGATCCTTTTTCCCGCATTTTATTGCCATTAGCATGAATCAGTCATGGGTGATCCATAATTAACCCACAAAGTTCGGCTCGTGCCTGGCGTCGCCAAGGAACTTCGGCATAAAACGGTCCTGCACATATCCTCATCAGTGGGGTCCGCTTCGGCAGTATCACAAGTTCACCTTCATCACCCGCAGCATTTATTCCGATCCTCCTGGGCTCCGGCCAGTCACTCCGCCGGAATAGTCGGTTTAATTATTCAATCACCTCAAATCAGCAATCATGAAAAAGGAAATGACGATCAGAGAAAATGCCGAATCAGTCAACAACCTCTGCGTTAAGACGTATATGGAGATACTGGGTTACCACCTGCATAGTCAGCAGCCGTGGCTACGCGATCTTTCCGTCGCCCTTCTCGGACAGAGGCAGACTGTATGTCGACCACGATACGAATCAATTCCGGCTGAGTCACAGCAAGGTCTCCGGCGGAGTGCTGGATCTCGCCTGCGCCCTGTTCGACCAGACCAGAAGAAATATCCTCAGGAATATCGTTCCCTACCGCATCGACTCCCTGATGAGCAAATGCGGTTGCCGGTCCGGCGCTATCTGGTAAAGTGGCACGGCGTTGGTATTTCACCTATACCGAATACGGCTATCTATTGGATGGTATTTGTTTTCGGTTTATCTTCACCGTGTGATAATGAAATTGTGAAGTATGGAACAACTCTTTATTGAGCAGACCAGCTACAGGGCCTGCAATACGCTCTCAAAAACGACAAACTCCAACAGCTATTTTTCCTGCCGGTTCGTGCCACAAGCGACCATCACCATAAGTCCGAACATCGTCATCTGTGCAGTCATCCGGCAAACTTATCTGATCCTGTCAACCAATAAAAAACCCTTTTCCTGGGACCTCTATCTTCTCCAACCGGTGACACAAATAAATCACCTGGCGGTCAGGCTCAACCGTCAAGGCTATCGCCATTTACCTCTCTTGCTCGCGATATCCATCAATGGTTTCTCCGATCGGTCGGAGATCGACGGTTGCGGTCTTCCACCGTCCCGACTGGTTCATTTCCGGCAGAAATCTGTCCGCCCCGTTCCGACCAGCCATCAGGTCGACCTACTCACCATCCGATCCCCCGGGAAGCCCCCCACCCGACTCATTCCCAACTCTCCCCGACAACTAGACGAAATTATTAATCCGGCAAGCATTGCCTCCCCAAATGCCGCAGAAATGCCTTCACCAGCAGAACTCCGCTTCCCAAAATCGGTGCTCTACCCACCTAACGCCATCTCTGCCTCCCAAACGCGCCGCTCCGGCGATTACCGGACCAATACTGCCCAATCCTGCGCAATTCGAGCAGAACCACCCATGCCTATCCAGCCCCTGAAAACGCCTAGAAATGCCCCTACCCCCGAAGCTTAGCAAGGTGACTAATTGTGACACGCGAATGTGACACGGCTCTACCGGGCTACCGTCACCATCCGCAACTTTTAACGATCAATTACAAAAACATCAGTATGGAACGGAATGAAACAAAACGAACAAAATGGTTGACAGTCCGCATGAACGAAGAAGAATATAAGGCCCTCGAGGCCCTGCACCGCCAATCGACCTGCAGCAGTCTCAGCGAATACGCCCGCAGGATCGTTCTCGGCAAGCCCATCATCCTGCGCTACCACAACCTATCGCTGGATGACTTTATGACCGGAATGCTGCAGCTCAGGGGCGAACTCAAAACCATCAGCGGGAATTTCAACCAGGCGGTCCGCCGAGCCAATACCTTGCGCCATCTACCGGACATTCAGCAGTGGATCCTCCTCAATGAGCAGGACAAGACCCGCCTGACTAAGCAGATCGAAACTATTTCTACTAACATCGAAAAAGCATATCAACTATGGTCGCGCGTCTAAATCCCGTCAGAAGCATCGCCAAACCCATCTCCTACAACGAAGAAAAGGTAGCACAGGGCAAGGCAGAATTCATTCACGCCGGCAATTTTTTGCAGAGTAAAAACAACCTCAGCTACGAAGAAAAACTTGACCGGTTCCAGCGGCTCAACGAGCTCAACACCCGGTCGAAGGTCAAAATGTTACACATTACCCTTAATTTCTCTCCCAAAGAAAAGGTCTTTAACGGAGAGCTCGCCGACATCGCAGACCGCTACATGCAGGGCCTTAAAATGGAGGACCAGCCGTACCTTGTATACCGGCACCATGACGCCAACCACCCACATATTCATATTGTCAGCTCGCTGATCCGCCCCGACGGCACCCGGATCAATACGCACCAGATGGGTGTTCGCCTTTCCGAACCGACCCGCAAAGCTATCGAGCGGGAATTTGATCTTATCCCCGCCCAACGCCGCCAAGGCTCCGAACCTCCTGCGCCAGAAGAGGTACGAAAGATAAGTCAAGGTTCCTCTGAGCCCGCCTCTGAAGCCTTGGACCGCGTCGTCAGCACCGTCATGAAGCACTATCATTTTACGAATCTGGCCGAATACAATGCCATCCTTCGCAGCTACAATGTCACTGCTGAAACCGGCAGCCTAGGTAGCAAGACCCGGCAATACAACGGCCTGTATTATGTCGCTCTCGATGACCATGGCAACCGCATGAGCCCGCCCATTATGGCCTCCCAGTTACCCAGCCGTCCAACTCAGGGCAAACTGGGCAAAAAATACGCGGAAAGCCGACTCCAAATGGAAGACCATGTGCGGTCGATCAAGAGTCGCCTCGATACGGCGCTGTCTGAGGAGCCCGCCAGCATGCGCGCGCTGGTTTCCCGACTACAATACGATAGCATTGAAATTGTCCGGCCACCTGCCAATGGAAGAAACCGCCACGACCAGGTCTTCGTCGATCACCGAACCCATACAGCTATCACCGGCAAGGCTCTGGACCCTAAATATTCGACTGCAGCTATTGGTGAGGCCATCACCAACCGGCAGCGACCAGCGCAACAAGTACGACAGCAAGCGAAACTCAGCGAAGATTCCCGCTACAGCGCCAACGTCCCCCAGGTCCTATCCGCCGTTCTTCATACACAGCCGGCCGGCCCCGATCACTTTGGGCATGACCAATATTTAGGACACCGACATAGACGGTAACTGCTATCCCCCCATTGCACGGACCTCTTTTTGATGCAACGCCGAAAGATTTCAAGCACATTTGTTGCCGCTAAAAGAGGCCAATACCCAATTGAAATTCAGCTGAATAGTTTGTCGTACTCACTTTTTATTCGTACCTTTATAGACAATGACAGCTCTCCAAACCATAGAGAAAATCGGTAACGAGGCCGTTCAGGAGCTCCGCTTGCAGAAATTGCATGGCGGCCATCCTTTCATGATCAATTCCAAGGAACTTGAGTCCAACCAATGCTATCTTGAATACCCTGATGGCAAGATTCTGCTTGTTTTCTTAAAAAACGCCGCCCGGGAATTTACGGTAATCCGCACGCTTTCGTTAGCAGAAGCAGAGATGCTTAGAAAGAGGTACGGTTTTTCCAGCCTTCAATAGTCGCTCCGCTATGCCCGAACTTTTTATTATCACCGGCTCCAATGGAGCGGGAAAATCAACCATTGGTCCAAAGTATTTGCCGCACCACATTCGGGAAAGAGGCCCCGTTTTTGACGGGGACAAACTCTTCGTGGAGAAAAGAAAAGAGCTCTGGCGAAACATTAAATCGCATAAAGAGTGCGCCAAGTTAGCATATGCATTTGTCTCCGAGACCTTCGACCAACTTGTAGATGTTGCCCTCACCACGAACCAAGATTTTGCCTATGAAGGTCACTTTACGAACGAAGCTACCTGGGATATTCCTCGCAGGTTCCTAGCGGCTGGATATACTGTCCATCTAATCTTCCTCGGCCTACAGGACACCACCCTCTCCGAACTTCGGGTCGTAGACCGGTCCCAGTCTGGCGGGCACTATGTTGATCCGCGTACCGTCGCCGATAATTTCTACGGTAATCTGGAAAAGCTAAATCGGCACTATAGTATGTTTCAAACGGTCCAGATCATCGACACATCGGAAGCCGAGCATGTCGTTTTAGCAGTTATTGAAAATGGAATGCCCACCATTGCGCTGCCATTTGAAAAGCTTCCTTCCTGGTTTCAAAATGATCTTCCTTCAATTACAGAAAAAATACGGGGAATGGGGCGTGAAGTCAAGTGAATCCTATCGACTAAGGCCTACTTGAAACCGAAATCTAGTCTGGTTTTAAAAGTAGGTGCCTAAGCGGCCGCTTTTTTAGATTCCGCTTTTGGCTTGGATGGACGTTCTTTTTGCAATTGTTTTGCTTTTCGGAGGGTGTACAAATCCTTGCTAAGTGGAATGCCACAGCTTTTTCGCTGTTCGGGAGAAAGACACAGCCCGCTTTTGTAAAAACTTTTTCTGGTGCGACGAAACTGTGAAGGCACTTGCTTCAGCGATTTTCTTTGGAGAGGCCACCCTGCATTCGTTAAATACTTATAAATGCCCCAATTGATCACGAAATCGATTTCATCAAAATACCGTTTCTCGTCAGTAAACAGGAAGGTAGATATCCATCCGTCATGCTTATTTTTAATTTTAGTCAGAAATCCAACAATATTCGGGGCCTTTAACTCACTGCTCAACTCCAGTATGCTGTCAATGAATTTTTCTTTTACTTTAACACTGGGAAACAACTGCTTTCCGTCGAATGTTATTGACAAAAATGAAAACGTTTCCTTCGAAGGGTCGACAATTCTCGTTTTCGAACTTATTTCATCAGACAAAACATGGATATCCAAGCTTAAGCTATCTTTGAGATAATTGCGGGAATAATCGTAAGCCGCTTTTGCTTCCTCTCTGGAAGGAGCCAAAACAACGAAATCATCGGCGTACCGAACGAGGTGATACCCTTGCTCACTCATGGTTTTATCGAACGGAGATAGATATACATTGGAAAAAAGGGGGATAGCGGATTCCCTTGCGGAATTCCGCCATTGTCTTTGAAAAGATGATGTTGATCAGGAGGAATCGACGCCGGTCTCCTATTCTTGGCTTGATGCCTTCTTCGATCAGCGAATTAAGGCTTTTATCCGGCAATTCCTGACAAACTCGATCTACGATCCGGAGCCTGTCGACAGTTCCGAAAAAATCAACGATGTCAGCCTCATACACAAATCGATTGCCACTATCGTAATGCCTTGTAATTGAAGATAACGCATCTTGTATTCCCTTCCCCTTTTGATAAGCGAAGCTGATCCCATTACCTGGCAGTAGCACCTTTTGCAAATGGCCCTCTAGAATGATGGCAATAGCCTTTAGCACAAGTCTATCCGAAATCTCGGGGATCTGCAGCGGCCGAAATTTGCCATTGTCTTTCTTGATCAGGTAAGGACGGGTCTCCGAAAACCTATACTTTCCTGTCCTAAGCTGTTGGGACATGCTTTCCAGATTGGTGGCGAGGTTTGCCTCAAATTCCGAAATACTTTCGCCGCTAAGACCAAATGAATCAGGGTTGGTCCTATTGAGGTTTTTCCAAGAAAATAATAAGTGATCTACACTGCAGAGTTTGTCAAATAAGGTTGGGGTGTTCATTTGTAGTAATGTCTTTGGATTCAGCCATTGCTGGCATAACAGCATTACAAAAGTCAAAGAGAACAGATCACTCTCAGGCAATAGAACAAGGTTCTGATCCACCTGACTAGCGCTACTAGTTCCCGGGCAATCGTGGCAAAAGACCGTTTCCGTCCTCTCCGGCCAATTGCTCTCCTTGACAAGCGCCTTGGAGGATGGGGGTGCCAGGCTGCTCGGCCTTCAACGGGCCCCTACGGCTTAGCTGTCCCATGGCAATCGGAACGGGAGTTGTCTTCGGACGCCTCCTGCCGAGCCTTCCTCGCTGTGCGCCCCCAGAGGGAGGAGCAATGTCGATCACGGTGTTCGTTGTCTGCCGATTCGCGGAAACGGCATGTGTAGGGTTTCGCATACCTAAAGATGGCTTGTTTTTTCACTTGACCAAATTTTTTATCCACATCAGCCGACTGCCTGTGCCCTCCACACCCGTAGGTGCTTGGTTCCACCAAATCCAAAATGATAACACTGTTATGCACGGTGGGTTCTGTAGGATGGCACAGAGAACAGATCACTCTCAGGCAATAGAACAAGGTTCTGATCCACCTGACTAGCGCTACTAGTTCCCGGGCAATCGTGGCAAAAGACCGTTTCCGTCCTCTCCGGCCAATTGCTCTCCTTGACAAGCGCCTTGGAGGATGGGGGGTGCCAGGCTGCTCGGCCTTCAACGGGCCCCTACGGCTTAGCTGTCCCATGGCAATCGGAACGGGAGTTGTCTTCGGACGCCTCCTGCCAAAACTAAAAGAACTATTACGAAGATACCGACTTCCCTTAACCGTTTGCTAAATTTTTTAACCACAGGATGTGCACAATTAGCGCCATTCATTCCAAAATATTGACAGTAGTACAGATTAAATACCTCTAGCCCCATCAAATCCCGAAAGGCAGAGGCACCTGACGGGAAAAGTTCGCAAATCGCCATCCTAAAATCGTCCCGTCTACCTGCCGTCTTTGAGTCAAAATTTTCGTATTTTTGTTTCAGAATTCGCGCAACCAAAATACGAATGAGTGATCCAGTGAGTGTCCTTTTTGCAGGCCTATAACTAATTGATTATAAATGGTATTACGAGCGGGTCAGAGAACCTCTCTCTCCGCAAACCACGTTACTGCACCCGCAGCTTTTGCTGCGGGTTTTTTGTTTGTAGCAGATGGGACGAGCTCGCTCGGACCAGATGTGGAAAACAAGAAACGAAGGCGGCGTAGCCGCCTGAAGGTGCAGGAATGTGGTTTAAGCCCCCACTCCGGGGATCGCCGGAGGCAATCCCTCTCTCTCCGCACGTTCCGAATTGGGAAGAATTAGGCAGAATTTTGCTTGGTTCTTCCCTTTTTTGTTGGATAATGTCACGTTTTTCTCCTGCTGAAGATTCGAACTTTTACGAGTATCATAAAGCCATTTAGCTTCAAACCTATCGCGAAATCTGCCGACAGCGATTTAAAAACTCTGTTTTATATCTAACACGCCTACATGTTCTTTTAATCGCCTGGTCCAAACCCTATCACCTATAAGGCCATCAGTATCTATCATTGTAAGTTTCTTATGGTCGCGCAGGACCCATAGTTCCGGTACCAACTGGACTTCAATCCTCGACCTCCGTATGCAGCATTCCGACGAAAGCAGGTCACTATTCTTCGCCCCCCAGTTTCTGGGCCTTCTCCTCAAAGGCTTCAATATCCATTAATGGCGCACCTCTTTGACGCATCAACTCGGAGATCCGACTGCTGACTTCATAAAAAGAGGTCCGGTCATCAAGCCCCATTTTCTTTTCGACGGCCTCGCGGAATGCAAAAATGGCCATACCCGCAGTGACCGTTAAAGGGACAACAGGGCATACCTGACCTAGTTTCATCAATGGCCGCCTCGTATAAACGACGACATGATCGACATGTTGCGAATTAACTATACCTGGCATGTTCCCGCACAACTTATCGAATCTTTCATCATGCTCCGTTTCTTTCGTGATCCGGCCATATTGGCTCCTTTCCTTCAAACGCTCGTATCGCAGATGGATACCCAGCCAGCTGAACCGTTTTGGGATCGCCATGATATGAACATGGTTGATATAACCCATTGCCTTTTTCTCTTCCAGCGTCTTTAAAATCAATGGCAAATCCTTCCCCGTAGTTTCGACAAGAATGTTAAAGCCTTTAATGACCCCATACTCGATCAGTCGCTTGTTCCAATCGGTCGCGGCAGGCCAAGTGATGTCTGTGGCCTCTGGTTCATGTTCACGCATGATGACGTCGTATTGCGGATGAAAATTTCGCAATTCATCCGCATTGCATACCAGGATATTTTCTCTTACCGTTTCCTTCACCATCTCAATCAGTTCAGTCTTCCCAGCTCCGAGGTTGACCCACGACCAAAACTGTCCCTCTTGCCCCGCTCAGGTCAATTTGGGAAGGATTGTGCAGAATTAGACTCGGTTCTTCCCTTTTTTATTAGGTTAAGCTACATTTTCTTCGCAGATTTGGTCCGTTTTTAACTCTCAATAACCCATATCATGAATATTAAGGCAAGCCTGGATACCATTATTCTGTACGTTCACAATGTCGAAAATTTGAAGTCCTTTTATAGCCAGACATTTGGCTTCTCCCTAATAGATGAATATGGTTCTCTATGGGCTTTGCTGGAAGCTGGACAGGGAAAAATCGGTCTTCACAAAATCGGTGATCAATATTTAGATAAAAGCAAAAGTTCGCTCAAGTTTAATAACAATACCAAAATCGTTTTTGAAATCCATGAAGATATCGCTCAGGTGAGAACTCATCTAATCAGCCAGAATATTGCTATGAGGGATATCAAAACTTTTGACGATTACGATTTTTGGTTATGTGACGGTGAGGATCCAGAAGGAAATGTTTTCCAATTAAAGCAAAAAAAGTTTCTCTATAGACCCTTCTAAACCTAACAATAGTTATTGATTTTCAATAAATCATCAATAAAGAGGTTCGAAACTTGTCCTTCTCTCTCCGCCAGACCGAAAACAACACTACCCTCGCCCAAATGACCTCCCCCGAATTCCTACACTTCACATTGGCCCGAGAAATGGGGGGACCTCAATTAGAGAATTTTCTCTAACCCTCCGCGGGCGACTTGTGGGGAATCTTACACACGCTCTATTACCGTTATGAGGACATCAAGAAAATAATGGAGGAAGAAATATGAGTGTAGAACAACACCATATTGTAGTTAATTCGCACACCGTTCGTAATTATTAAGGCTTGAATCGTCCTTATGTTCTCTTTTAGAGAACTTTTGAAAAAAATACTATATTTGCCATGAAAGTCCATTTAATACGGATAGAAACGATTGAAAACTATATTTTAGGCAATGCCCGAAGTCGACCTTCTTTCGAAGATTTTTTGGAAAAGCTTAAATACGCCAGTTGGTTGAAGCCTCTCGATATGAAAAATACCTTTGGAGCTGCTGATTTACTTGGTAAAGAATCGAACCGGGTAGTTTTTGACATTGGGGGTAATGCATATCGAATGATCTGCAAATATGCTTTTGGAGAGAGAAATGTGCATCTTTTTATATGCTGGCTGGGAACTCATGCCGAATATACAAAGCTCTGTGATGACAATCTCCAATACACTGTTAACCGATATTAATTCAAGATTATGTCTGAACTAAAATATAAAGTAATAAAGAATAAGACTCAGTATAAGGAATATACCCGGATACTGAAGGACCTTGTCTTTTCTAACTCGAAAGTACCTCGGATCGGGGATGAAATTGATCTACTAACTCTTCTTATTGAAAAGTGGGATGCAGAGCACAATACCTTTGAGGAGGTTGACCCAATACGTTTACTTCATTCCTTTATTGCAGATCACAAACTGAAGTCCAAAGATCTTGTGGAGATTTTGGGAATTAGCAAAGGATATCTTTCAGAAATACTTCACTATAAAAAGGGGTTATCCAAAGATGTTATCCGGAAACTGGCGGCGCATTTTAAGGTTTCCCAGGAAGCGTTTAACCGACCATATAAACTTGTTACTCCTATCAATGCCCATTTAAAAAACGCGAGTGTCATGAATACAAAGAAGAGAATTGCGATTGCCTAACTTTAATATCTAAGAAACTGGCGAAAGATTTTGTCCTCAAAATTTGCCCACATTCAGATTTGAATAAGACTTATATGTTCTGTTTTCTCCCATCCTTTAGGATTTTTAGGATTTTGCTTAAATGTCGTGGCGCCACTTCCGTCTATCACGCTATGGGCACCCGTTGCGTTGGGATCAGGCTTGCGGTCATTTGACCCTCTTCCTTTACCAGAGCCTTGATTTTCACCACCTGAACTTGTGTTACCATTGGAAGTCGATCTGTCTGAAGTATTGCCTACCGGTGGGCTTGCAGGCGGTGCAAAAGGTATCGGTTCGCCGTTTATAATTCTATTGAGTAAACCCATAAAAACGTGGGGTGCGAGATTCAAGAGGGTTAGAAAAACCACTGATAGTAAGCCATCTTTCTGCCAACCAATTTATCGAGATCAATCTGCAATATATTGCCGATTTTTAACCCCTTGACAGTCAGGGTTCGTTTTACGTCAAACATGTAATATATTACCGTTTTATCTATTTTTTTGTCCAATTTTCGCTACATTTGTATAAATCAGCAATATATTACCGATGAATATAACGCAAATAGGCGAAGAAATCAAGGTCAGGCGGCAATTTCTCAATCTGCGCCAGGAAGATTTGGCTGAAATGAGTGGGATTGCTACCAAAACGATTCACCTCATCGAGACCGGATCGGGTAATCCATCTGTAGAGACGTTGGAAAAATTGGCAACCGTCCTTGGGATGGAGCTGATCCTACGAATTAAAAAGATGGGCTGATGGCAAAAGCAGCAATATATAACAATGGCGAGCTTGCGGGCTACCTCGAGAAAAGAGGCCCCGAAGACTACCGCTTCGAGTATGAGCCAGTGCTATTGGGCCAACCCGTTGCGGCCTTCAATAAGCCTAACCTTACCGAAAACGCAACGCACATATGACAGCCCAATACTTTTCCCGTTTTTTTCAGGTTTGCTCGCAGAAGGTGTCAATAAAGAAATTCAATGCCGACTGCTGAAGATCGACGAAAATGATGATTTTACCCGGCTTCTTAAAACGGCCGGAGCAGATACCATCGGCGCCATCGCCGTAAAAGAAATAATAGAATAAAAATGCTGTGTTACGGATGTTACAAACAGAATGTTGAAGGATATTGCACTGCCTGCCGCAAATTATTATTCGATGGGCACCGGGTAAGCCACACTCTACCGTTCGATCCGCCCAAAGCCGACAACATTGCCATCTTCCAGGAAAAACAAAAAGGCTCTCCATTTCTGGAGTGCAATTAAAATACTCCCTGAAGCGAGAAGGGAAAGAACTCGTATTGACTGAAACCGGCGGCGAGTATATTTTGAAACCAATCCCCCCTTCGACCCAGCTTGTCTTAAGAGAGGAGGCGCCGGAAAATGAGCATCTTACCATGCAAATGGCGGCCCAACTATTTGGCATCCGCACTGCGGCTAACGCACTTATCTATTTCAAGGATGGCACGCCGGCATATCTGACCCGTCGCTTTGATGTGAAACCGGGGGCTGGCAAGTACCAGCAGGAAGATATGGCTCAAATCAGCGGACGCAGCAGTAACACGCATGGAGAGCATTTTAAATACGACGGTACTTACGAAGAGATTGGAACCCTGATCCGCAAATATGTGGCGGCGTATCCCCCAAACCTGGAACGGTATTTCCGGATTGTTCTCTTCAATTACCTTTTTTCCAACGGAGATGCCCATCTTAAAAATTTCTCTTTACTCCAAAGTGATATGGGAGATTATGCCTTGTCCCCTGCTTATGATCTGATGAGCACAGTCTTGCACACTCCGCTGGAATCAGACACGGCGCTCGACCTTTATCCGGGAGCCATGGATAGCCCATTTTACAGCAGCTTTGGTTATTATGGCCAGGCCGACTTCAGAGCATTAGCGGATAAAATTGGGTTGGTGCCACTCAGAAGAGACCAGATACTCACGCTTCTATTATCCGCAAACGACAAGGTTATGGATATGATCGAGATTTCTTTTTGAGCGAAGAAGCAAAAGAGAAATACGCCTATTCCTACAAGGATAAAATCATTCGAATGGGCATGACGCGAGAAATGATTGCCAGGAAGATGGATCCGGAATATCCTGGGGTTTATGCAGTAACACACGCCCCCACCCGACTGAAGTTTATGGATAAAAAGGTCATGACAGGTTATTTCGAACACACAGATGAGTCGGACGCGCTGGAAACGGGGAATAAATACACCTTTATTGAACTCCATAACTCAGACGAATATCGGCAAACGCGGGACCTGAAATACGTGTCGTTAGTAGAAGGAGACCTGCTATTATCAGTTGAATATCCCAAACCCTGAAAATGTGAGCCACTATTTCGTCGTTCTCTCCTCGGCCAATTTAGGCAAGACAATACATTTTCGTTCGACCATCGGCACAGAGACCGCTTTTAGGATACCGTTGTTTCAAGCCAAAGCGGCCTGGAGTCTAAAATCAGGTCAGCACTCATCAATTTTTCTTTAATAAAACGGGATGGGCTTATCCCGTAGTGCTTCAACATCATCTTCTGCAGGTGACTTGCATCTGTAAATCCAGCCCGGATCGCGGCGTCCTTTATTGAGTTTCCCATCATGATGTGATTGATTGCAATCCGGATTTTACTGGATAGGTAATACCGATGCAGCGAAATCCCTGTCACCTCCTTAAATAAAGAACGCAACCTGCTTTCTGATAGATAAACCTTTTCAGCCAGGTTCTTCGGAGTGAAATCATCCGGATGGGATAATGCTATGGTCTGTTCTACCAGTGCGACTCGTTTATCTACCTGGCTATGCCGGAGTTTTCCCGACAAATAAGTCAATATTTTGGACACCAATTTCTCTAACATGAAAGGCTGAGGGCTAATAATCGACTTCTGCAATTCGACGGTGTTTGTAATCTGAAATATGCCCAAATCAGGGCAACACATATCATTTCCTCCGAGATAACGGTCCTTAATAGCCCTTGCGGTCTCAGTATTCGAATCAAGGTAAATGATCAGCTGAACGCTATTGTTTGCATTCAATTGGTGAACTACATTCTCCTTAATTATTACACTGTTACAACTTTTCCAATAGCCGCCTTTCAATCTGCACCGGAAGTTACGTTGAATATCGAAAACTATCTGCATTGTATTGTGACAATGCATAGTAGTGATCTTGGACGAATAAAACAGGGCTGCCTTATTGTACCAATAATAACAGGGGGAAGTGTTCGAACCTTGCCAATGTTTCATAATATCAAAAGTTAGTCATTTTTTACACGTTTTCATTTTTGGACCATCCTAATTTTGGATAAATATATCGATGACATATGAAAACACTCAAAAAGCCAGTCATTTACACAATAAAGGCATCATTTCTGATTTTTACTTTAGTTGTCCTTCGGACCAGTGTTGTTTGTAGCCAGACTCAGGCAAATAAACGAAAAGAAATAACAGTCAATGAAAAGCTGACGCCTGCACGGGGACACTATAAGCTGTTACAGGGTTTCAGCCCGGCCGCAAGGTCACCTGCCGAAAAACAGATTCACTAAGTTATATCTCTGATCCGGCTTCAGTAAAAAAAGACTGAGTCTTGCGCCGTTCTACCTTTTAGACACCTCATTATCCGATTTTAAAATTCCTTCACCGCCGGCGAATAGTTCCCTTCAAACTCAAGCGGAACTGAGATATATGTCTGAACTGGAGAAGAACAGAACTGAGGAAGACATTAAGGAGAGCCATTTTCTATCAGATATCTACTACAATCTTAATATTCATAAGGGCGATTCCTTATATGACGACAACAGGGCTAATTTATTCTACATTGGACATTCCGTAGGGACCTGGTTTAATGCAAAATCCCTTCCTTTGACCGCGGACCTCATGGCAAATGTCTGGCAGGATGCAAATTATTTTATTTGGGCTTTTAAATATAAATACGCACGGATCAGACCGTATATTCTGGAGCCCAGGCTACATAACCTGGAAAAAGCAGATGCGCCCTCTTATCCCACGGGGACAGCAACAGATGCCTATTTGCTAGCCTATATTTATCAGAAATTAGCACCTGAATTTACCGATATCTTTATTGCCGACGCATACAAGATGGCACATTCGCGAGAAATCATAGGCGTTCACTTCCCCAGCGACATCGAAGGGTCGAGGATTTTAGCCAGGCAAATTGCAGATAAGCTCTTCCAAAATGAAAAATTCCGTAATGACTTTGAAAAAGTAAAGGAGGAATGGGCCCTCAAAGGAAAAGAGAAATTGACTGGCATAAGCGGAGGATTATGAGGAAAATTTCGACGATGCTCCGTGCAGAATGCCAAAACAACCTCGCGGTGCTCATACTAAGGGTGGTTATCGGAATACTGACAATGCATCACGGATATCAAAAGCTGTCGCACTTCGAAAAGATGAAAAGCGGTTTTCTGGATTTTCTTGGATTAGGCAGTTCTGATTCGCTGGCCTCTGGCGATGATTACAGAGTTGTTCTGCCCAATGTTCATTATTTTCGGACTGTTTACAAGAGTTGCAGCGGTTCCTTTGATCATTACCATGTCAGTCGCTCTCTTCAAAATAAAGCAAGGGGATATTTTTGGAGGGGGTGAATCCGCTGCATTATATCTGTTAGTATATTTCTGTTTGCTTCTATCGGGACCTGGAAGAATAAGTATTGACAGATTTCGATCTCTTCGGAGTTTCTGTTGAGATAAAATGCCCGTTTGTTGAACCGCATTCCGGAGGGAACGGACCGAACGGGAAAAGGGTCTATTTTTGCCTCATCCATGGCAGGTAACTCATTCAGCAACAACTACCGACTGGCCTGGCTGCACGGTCTGGTGTGGGCGGCCATCCTCGTCATCAGCTTCTTCCTCGATGCTTCCGGCTGACGGGGCGGGACGCTCGCTGTTGTCGGCCTGTAACAGTTGCGTCTGGTATGCTTTTGTTATATATGGCAATATCACCTGGCTGTACCCGCGATTCTATCAAAAGAAGCAATACGGGCGCTATGTCCTGTGCGCTGCCATTCTGCTGCTGGTCGGGGGTCTCGGCCGCGGCTACCTTTCTGTAGGCCTGCGGAACCCGTTATTCGCCGCGGCACCGCACTGGCTGGATACTAAATCCAATATCGGATTTTTGCTGCCGGTGACCACCGTCTTCATCCTCAGCTACGTCTTCCGGCTGGCCATGGCCTATTTTGTGGTCAAACGGCAGTCGGAAGAGATCCTGCTGCAGCACAGCCAGTTCGAACTGAGGCTGCTCAGGGCACAGGTCCAGCCCCATTTCCTTTTCAATACGCTCAACACCATCTATTACGAGGCATTTGTGGGGGCGCCGCAGGCCGCCCTGCTGATCGAGAGACTGTCGGCGATCATGCGTTATTTTATCGACCACAGCTCGAAAGAGCGGGTCAGTCTGTCAACCGAGATCGAATTTCTCGAAAACTATATCGCCCTGGAAAAAATACGGATCAATCCCGAGCCCGAGATCGAGTTTGTCCGTGACGTCGACGCCGACCGGGATGTGCCACCGATGCTGCTGATGCCGTTCGTCGAGAACATCTTCAAACATGGTATCGACAAGATCACCGGCGTCAACCGGATCTGGATATCTCTTGACGAAGACGACAAGTACCTGGTCTTCCGGACAGGGAATTCCATCAACCGGCATGCCGAAACCCGCCGGATTGAAGGCCTGGGACTGACCAACCTTCGCCAACGCCTCCAACTGCTCTATGGCAATGACTTTGAAATGCACACCACGACGGGCGGGTCGGATTTTATCGCCAGTCTCAAAATTCCGGTAGTATGAACTTACGCTGCATGATAGTCGATGATGAGCCCGGAGCCGTCAATCTCCTGGAAGTGCTGATCGCACAAACCACCGGCTGGCAGATAGTGTCCCGGTGCTACAACGCTCTCGAGGCGATCGCATTCCTGAAAGAAAACGACGCCGATCTCGTGTTCATGGACGTCAATATGCCACTTATCAACGGGATGGAGCTCGCCTCACTCCTACCCCTACAGTGGCGATCGTCTTCACGACCGCCCACAGCGAATATGCCGCCGAAAGCTATACCTATAACGCCGTCGACTATTTGCTCAAGCCTATTACCCTCCGGCGCTTTCTGGCTGCCGTCGAAAAAATCGAAAATCACTTCGGGACACCGGCACTCAAGACGCAAAAAGTCGACGGCCCTCACGACGGGTGGTTTTTCGTAAAATCCGGAACCGAGCACCGGAGGATCCATCTGGACGATATCCTCTACTTCGAGAGCCGAAAGGAATACGTCCGTGTAGTGACCGATGCCTTCGAAATCCTCACCTACCGAAGACTCAAGGACGTCGAAGCGCAATTGCCCGAGTCCTTTATCCGGATCCATCAAAGCTATATCGTCAATATGCGGCGAATGACCACGCTCCGCGACAACCATATCCATATTGGGGAAACCCGCATACCGATCGGGGACAAATTCCGGGAAAGCCTGATGGAGATTATCCGCAGCCGGACCTTTTGAGACCATCGTCCGGTCGGCTGTTTTGGGGAATACAGCCGTTCTCTGAGCGAAATGACTGGTTGGTTGAATGGAGTTGGGGGCTTCTTAACGCGCCGGAGATTTGCCGGGTAATCACTAAAAATCTTTTTTCGCATGACAAACTATTTGAAAACAGGCCTGGTGGCGGTTGCGGTATTGCTGTTTTCCTTCGCTGCCATGGCACAATCCAATCCGCTCATTGGCTCATGGCGCCTGATCGCCGCCGACAAGGTCCTCCCCGACGGACGAAGGCTTCCCGACTATGGATCCGCGCCCGCCGGGCTCGCCGTGTTTACATCGGATAACCACTACGTGGTGGAAATATTCAGCTCGGAACGCCTGAAATTTGCATCAGGTAATCGATCTGCGGGGACGCCTGGGGAATATAAAGATGCGGTCCTGAGTACCAGCTGCCATTTCGGTACTTATGCGGTGGATGTGACGAATGGCACCATCAGTTTTCAGATCGAAAGGTCATCGTTTCCGAATTATGACGGGACGACGCGGACGAATCCCTTTATGGTCAGGGGGACACCCTGAAGCTGGCGGGTTCCTGCGAGACCCGATGGAGCTGTACCTGTATCGACTTTTGTTCGTATCAGGTGAGTAGGTGACATTGGGCCATCAAAGAGGAATTCGGAAGGAGTGAAAGAACGACGACGCGAAACTTCAAGATAACTGAATTTCAATAGTTTATAAAATATTCCATGTGTCACCAAAAGCGCAAACATGCATAAAAGAAGCTTCTTCGCGTTCCAACTAACCAAATTGTATCGGGAGGCGTATCTTCCCGGCTGAGCATAGGCCAAATTAAAGGCCAGTGAGGCACATCAACTGTTTAAACTTGTATGACAAAAGGCTTGCATAAATATTGCGGTGGGGGGATATTGAGCTGGACTCGCGGGATATCTGGTTTATACCGCTTGGAAACGGAAACCGCGAAGAAATTGGGGCTATATTAATTTGTACAGGTCACGCGCCGCTATTTAATCGATTATGAAAGCTTGTTCAGTATCACTTTTTTCTTTTGCGTTCTTGCCTGCACACAGCGAGCGAGATCGTGGCAGGTGCTCGATTTCGGTACGTTTAGTATGAAGACGCCGATGGGATGGCACATAGTGAAAAAGAGCGGAATCGATAGCTATGTGGGAGGACTTACCAACGGATCGGATAGCCTTTGGTTCGACTATGGCAGGTATGATGTCGATCTATCCAACGAATCCCGCGCTTGGTATCGGTGGTCGGAGGATACAGTCAACGGATTTCCCGCCATAATTTCGCTTCCCGATAAACCGGGACAGGGCGAAGTCACAATGAAAATTCCGGGACTGACCGATGGAAACCGTTTGACGATTTGGGCATCGAACGTCAAGGATCGCGAAACGGTTTTGCAGATATTCAAATCGGCTATATTTGCGGGTAGCGACTCGTCAAGAAATCCCCCGCTGGGGGATAGCAAGCATTTCAGGAGGACCAATGTCGATGGGAAGGCGCTTTTCGTTGCCGATTGCGAATCCTGCCATCAGTTGCGAGGTCGGGTCGAAGGGCCGAAAATTCAAGACCTCATAGCAGCAAAGGACGCGAATTGGCTGTATAGATTTTTTACGGATGAGGACTTAAGGGCAACGGATAGTTCTCATCAGCGGCTGAAAAGGGCCTTCAATAACACGGAATGTATCAAAATAAAAAACATGACTGAACCAGATGCTGTCGCCCTATTCTACTATATCAAATCTCAGACAAGATAGATTCCGTTTGATTCGTTCACCAATTTCGCGCATGTCAGATTCTCCAGAGAACTGAAGTCCAACATTTTGCCGGCAATTATTACCTCCCCGGCAAGCGGTTACCGGATCGACAAGGCGTGATGGAACACGTTGGTGGGGTCCCATCGTTGTTTGGCCCGCTGCAGACGCGGATAATTGTCCCCGTAATACAGGGTTTGCCAGGGGATGCCCGAACTGTTCCATTTTGGATCGGCAAGGTCTCGTATCGGGATGGTTGATCATGCAACCACCATTCTGTTCATCCGGTACCGGGACGCCGCCGGAGGCAGCAAACAGGTCCTTATAGAAATTGCGGACCCAATTAAGGCTCGGCGCCTCGCCATCGGAGCCAGCCCAGCCCGTATTGCACGCAATATCGAGGATGCAGTCCCGTTGGGCCGAAGCCGTCGCTCCCGGCTGTGTCGCATTTACCTGGCCCCCATAGGTTGCCATACCCAAACCCCCACCTACGGGATCGTTACTTGTCAGGTATTTAAATATCGTCGCAATTTGGGTGTCCGAAAAAGGGCGGCGAAGCATTGCGTCCTTGACCTTTGCGTTTACCTTGTCATACCCCGGCTGAAAAAGTTCGGGAAAGGGATTGAGCGCGAATTGCAGCCATGCCGTTTCTTCTATTTGTCGTTCATATCTCAGGTCCAAGGGATCGGCAACCGAAGCCAGATGCTCGTCAATCAGCTGCATTGCCCCTGGACCAGCTGTGGTAACACCTTTCATCTCAAGTTTACCCAGATTGCGATGATTCAGAAAAAGCAAACTGAATAACTGCCTAGCCGGAGATTCCGGGCCACTGTTGTTCTGCGCCCAGTCACCAAAATTTCGAACCAGCCGTGAAAACAGGGCTTCGTCGAAGTTATTCCAGTCCCACGACACCCTAAAGGTAGTAATGGTCTTTGGTGCTTTTGGAAGAGTGGTGAATGGGTCGGAGCCGCCGCTTCCCGGGGATCTGAGCCAGTACCGCGTAACAATGCCAAAATTTCCGCCGCCACCACCAGTATGCGCCCACCAAAGGTCCCGGTTGGGATCATTTTCTTCCCGGGTAGCAATGACGCTGTGCGCCCTGCCTGAAGCATCCACAACAACTAATTCGACGCCGTAGAGATAATCAGCAGCCAATCCATATTCCCTGCAAAGAAAGCCAAAAGCCCCGCCAAGCACATGGCCGCCGATCCCTATATCGGGATGCTCGCCAGCCGGAAGAACTACTCCCCAGCTCAGGAAGAACTTGCGATACATTTCTCCGACGGTAGCGCCCGCTTCGACAGCAATCGCCGACTTTTCCGTGTCATAATAAATATTTGACATGAGCGACATATCGACGAGTACCTGCACCTCAGGATCTGAGACGAAGCCTTCAAGGCAGTGACCACCGCTGCGTACCACTAGTCTCCGGTTGCTGTTGACCGATTCCTGCACCGCATCCACTACGTCTTCAGTAGAACGCGGAATCCAGATGTATTCGGGTTTCCCCGTAAAGCGTTTGTTGAATCGCTTTTCCGCCAAATCCTGGTAACGAATATCAGTTGAGATGATCTTTTCCATATTTCTTTTTTCAGATTACAAAGCTAAGTCTGTTTGTGCCCTCTAAAAACTCGGGAACACGACAAATAAAGGGCGATTTGCGACAACAGTGAAGGCAATCCCGGGGTTTCCGGCGACATTCGGCAAATGCAATAAAGTGTTAACTTTGAGAACATCCTTAAAAAATTATACCATGATGTTTAATGTGGAAGTCAAAGACACGGGTGCAATGCTAGCGGACCTGTTAGCCAAAATACGCAATTTTCAGGGCGCAGATAATGTGTTTGTGAGTACGACCGCTTCATCGTTGGCTTCATTGGGTGTCAGGGAATCACAATTGCCGGAAGCATTGAACATTTTGGGTATCCGCAGTCTGACGCTGAGCGCTGCCCATGACTTTGGGGCACTGTCGAGGCTCAGTCCTACCCTTCCGGCCGGGCAAATTGAAGAACAGGCGCGAGCTTTTTTTAATAACGACGCGGTTATCGAAGAGCTGCGGTCTCTTTTCCAAAAATGTCATACCGTCGCTTTTGATGACTGGGCAACGCTGCGCGGCGCTTCTGCCCTGTGGGATGGTTTGTTGACCAGTGTTATCAAGCCCCTGAATAAAAACGACCTGGAATTCATATTTTACCTCGGCAACCCGGAGGGCAAACACGGTTACGAAGTGGACGAGGCCATTGACATCATCAGCGATTTTTCAAAACATGGCAAGGTCACGCTGGCCCTGGACGAAAATGAAGCGGTCAAATTGTGGATGGCGCTGAATGGCGTGGACGACGACGCTTCTGTAACAAAACAGTCCGTCTCAGACCGGAAGAAGAATTATTTTTCGATGTTCAGGGCCCTGAACCTCGCGCACCTGCTGATATGGTCAGCCGATGACGTCATATTTTTTTCCAACGAGCAGCAGTTCATGCTTTCGAGAAAGCACGGCGATCTTAGCGCAGAAGCGGCTCAGGAAGCCAGGCAAAACTTCATTGCCGGCTATAGCCTTGGTCTGCTGATGCATCTCGACGTCGCATATTGCATCTTGCTGGGTCTTGCCGTCTTTTCATCGTTCGACGGACTGAAAAAATACCCTGAACAAAAAGACCTCTCCAAATATATCGAACAATGGATCGAAGAACTGAAGACTACGGAGTCCATCCATTTGTATCAGGATTAAAACACTATCATTCGGTCCGCAGACTTTTAATGGGATTCGTCAGCGCGGCTTTGAGGGCCTGAAAGCTCACGGTGCATAAAGTGATAAAAAGCATTCCGGCGCCGGCCACAACGAAGATCCAGGGCGAGAGGGATGTATGTAGCGGGTAGGACTGCAGCCATTTGGCCATGGCCAGCCCGATCGAGTGGCATGGCGACCGCCATCGCGAGGACGATGAGTTTCAGGAAGTCGCCCGACAGCAGCGCCCAGAGGTTGACGACGCCGGCGCCGAGTACTTTGCGGACTCCAATCTCTTTCGTGCGTTGTTCCGCGACAAAAGAGGCGAGACCGAAGAGGCCCAGACACGAGATCAGAATGGCCAGACCGGTGAATACGGAGGTCAGGCTGCCGATGCGGGTATCGGTGACAAATTTTTGTGCATAGTCGTCGTCGTTAAAATGATAGATAAAGGGACTGGCGGGGTTGTATTGTTTGTACACAGCCCCGATCGCAGACAGCGCGGTGCGGACGGGAGTGCCTGGTTTGATGCGGACAATGTTGACGGAGTGCCCGCCGCGGCCGAAAAAGACGGCGGGTTGAACCTTGTCATAAGGACTGTTTGAGATCATGTCCTTTGTTACTCCGATGATCGTCCAGTCCTTGTTATTATACCGGAAGGTCTTGCCGATCGGATCTTTAAAGCCGAGGGCTCGCGCGCCCTCTTCGTTGACGATGGCGGCTGTACTGTCGGTCTGCCGGGCCCGCGAGAAATCCCGGCCCTGGAGTACTGTCCAGCCGATGGTGGGACCGAAATCGGCGTTGACGTCTATGTCCCGGAACGATATGCTTTTCTGTTCTTCGGTCATACCCTCCCATTCCATAAAATTATTCTGGTAAAACGCCGTCAGCAGTGTGGACGCATTCGCCACATTGGCCACCATCCCGGTATTGAGGAGGCTGGTCCTGAGGGACTCAAAGTGCCGGTCCAGCGAATCCGTGTTGATAGGAATATTGATCAGCCCGGCGCGGTCATATCCGACGGGACGGTCCTGCGCGTACTGAATCTGGCGGAAGACGACGAGGGTGCCAATGATCAGGCTTACCGAAATAGCGAACTGGGCTACCACGAGTACCTTCCGCGGAAGGCTCGCGCCCCTGCCCGCCCTGAAAGCGCCTTTCAGGACTTTTACCGGTCGGAACCCACTCAGATAGAACGCCGGGTAACTGCCGGCCAGTAGTCCCGTAACCATCGTGACGCCGAGAGAAAGTGCCCAGAAGACCGGGTCGGCCCAGGGGAGCGCCATACGTTTGCCAGCCAGTTGGCTAAACGCCGGAAGACTTAACTCGGTCAGACCGATGGCGAGGATAAAGGCAAAGGCGGCGACAAGAAGGGATTCGCCGAGGAATTGAGAGATCAGCTGGTGCTTCTGCGAGCCCAGCGTTTTGCGGATACCGACCTCCCTTGCCCGTTTTTCACTTCGGGCCGTGGAGAGGTTCATGAAATTGATGCAGGCCAGCAACAGAACGAAGACCCCGATGATCCCTATGAGCCGGACGAAGCCGATGCGCCCGCTTCCAGTGACGCTGTCGGAGTCGTAGTGCAGGTACAGCTGATCAAAAGGAATCACGCTATAGGTCTCGATATTGTATTTTACAAAGGGGGTGCAGAGGTCCTTTATGCGGGCTGCAGCCGCCCCGGCGGTGGTATTGCCGGCGAGGCGGGCGAAGATGCGGCAGCTATGATTATTGAAATCCGTGTTATGGGTGAGCCAGTCCATACGTTGGTGCGTGACCGGTATGAAAAAATCGATGTCATGAAAGGAGGAGGTCAGGGGGAGATCAGCGTAGATGCCTCTGACGGTGAATGTCAGCTGGTTGTTGTATTTGAATGTTCTGCCCAGTGCATTTTCCGTTCCGTACAGGGCGATGGCGGCAGATCTGGAGAGGAGGGCCGTGGAAGGGTCGCGCAGCGATTCCGCGTTCCCACTAAGAAACCGATAGCCGAAGATCCTGGGGAAGGTGTATTCGGCCCATGATCCCTGCCGGGAAATGGTTTTGTCACCGTTGGCCAACAGGCCATCGCCGGGCCATTGGAACAACGCCGTTTCAGCGAAGACGTCTTTATAGTTCTTTTGCAGATAGGGCTCGAGGGCCGAGGAGACGGTCATTCCTCTATAGGTGATGGGCGAACCCGGTGGGGTACCGTTCGGGCGTTGGTCCTGCATGATCTCCACGATGCGGGAGCGGTCGGGATAGGATTTATCCACGGCGAGTTCACCGGTGATCCAGATGCCGATAACGAGGGCCACGGCCATGCCTATTGCGAGGCCTGCAATGTTGATCACGGTGTAGCTGCGGCCCTTACGCAGCTGGCGTAGGGCGAGGAGGAGATAGTTTCTGAACATGTTCTTAGCTTAAGAATATAGAAGGACAGTAGCTAGAAAAATACCTATATTCTTGCGTCCTAACAATCAACCAGTTGCGATTTGGCAGGTGTTATGGGCTGTCCGGTTCCGAACACTTTGTGTTCAGTTGTATAGTCTTTGGAACTTGCTCCGGTAGTCTGCCGGGGTCATACCCGCCACCTTTTTGAAAGCCTGACGGAATGCTTTGATGTCGCCGTAACCGACTTCATACATTACTTCACTGATCTGCATAGCGGTCGATTCAAAAAGCCGTTTTGCTCCCTCGACTTTGATCCGCTGCACATAGTTGGCGGGTGACAGCTGGGTAGCCTTTTTGAACCGTCTGGAAAAATTGATGCGGTCCATAGCGCACCGGGACGCTAACTGATCCACCGTGATCCGGTCGCTCACGTGCTGTTCGATGAAATGCTGAGCTTCCCTGATCGTGGCATCATGATGATCCTTCAGGCCTTCAAACAAGATAAATGGCGACTGCGAGTTCCGGTCAATATCGATCTGCAGGACTTTGGCGCAATACAGGGCCGCTTCCCTCCCATTGTATTTCTCGATAATGTAGAGGGCAAGATTCAGGCTGGATATGGCGCCACCAGCCGTATATACTCCCTGCTGGTCGGTGAGGATCTTGTTGGTATGAAGGTCCAAATCGGGAAACAGGCGGCGAAACCAGGCGGCGGCCTTCCAATGTGTAGCGCAGGGTTTACCATCCAAAAGGCCTGTAGCCGCCAACAGGAATGTCCCGGTACAGAGGCTGGCCACTTCCGCGCCGGAACGGTATTGATCAACTACCCACTCCAGTGCCTCACCGCTGCCATGGATGGCAAAATCGCCCTGTTCGGCGAAGCCCGGCAGGATGATCAGATCGGCTGTATCCGTTGGCTTCAGGGCTTCCACCTGTAACGTGAAAATCCCGTTTCGTATGGGTTGTTTCAGACTGCGCCCAGCCACCCTAATGTCGTAATAATCCCTGCCTGTGTTCAACCGGTGAAACTCGTTGGCTTTCTCAAATATCTCTATCGCATTAAAAAGGCTGCCTGGCTTCAACGTTCCATTGGCGATCAAAAAAACGAGCTTTTTCATCATGTGAAGTTAGTCGCCTAAAATTGCACAAACAACCCCTAAGACTGCTATATGTACACCCCGTACGGGATGAGACAGCTTTCTAATTTTGTCCTTATGAAAAATATAAATATTCTGGTAAGCGGGGCTGCGGGTCTAAGCGGAAGGTTGATCGTTCAGGCGCTGGCGGCACAGCAACAGCCGGCCCGGGCCCTGGTCAGAGATCGCGCAAAGGCCACCGATCTTGCCAGCCTTCCCGGCATAGAGATTTTCGAAGCCGATATGCTGGCCAAAAACAGCGTCGAATCAGCGCTAAACGGTGTCGAGCGCGCGATATTGATCTCGTCTGCCAATGACCGCATGGTAGAAACCCAGTGCAACTTTATCGATGCCTGTAAAACGGCCGGCGTGCGTCATGTTATCAAATTTTCAGGCGAAGAGAGTCAGCGGGGCTACGATCCGCAGCGATTCCGGTATACCCGCGAACATGAGCAGATAGAAGATTATCTGGAACGCTCCGGTCTGCAATGGACTCATTTACGTCCCAGTCAGTTCATGCAGGTCTACCTGCGTGAGGCTGTGCCGGTGCGACTATCGGGGGAATTGAGGCTACCATTGGAAAATATCCAAATGTCTCCGGTGGATCTGCGGGACGTCGCCAAGGTGGCTGCGCGCTTGTTAACGGACGGCGGACAGGAGGGAAAATCGCTTCGGATGACCGGCCCCGAAGCGCTGTTTTTGAGCGAAATCGCAGGTGTATTGGCCGAGATCACGGGCATTCCCATCCGATATGTGCCGGTCCAGTGGGGTGAACGAAAAGCTATGCTGGCCAAAATGGGCATGCCAGGCTATTTTATCGATGCATTGGCTGATCAAGCCGCCGAAAGAGTACGGAATCCGGTGGCGATCGTTGATAATAGCGTCCATCAGCTGTTCGGCCTGGTGCCGACGTCGTTCAGGCAATTTGCGATCGACCATGCGGCTATCCTTAAGGGTGTGAACTAAATTTGTTGATTACACCAGGACAAACCCTGATCGGGCTCGCCCCTCTCACCGAAATGGGGTCAGAGCCTGTTGCCAGATATCCACAGCCCCCGCCATTTCTTTTTCGTCCAGGGAACAGAAGCCGATGCGGATGTAGTCGTGCGGCGTTGAAGTATTGGGTTTGAAGAAATAGCCGCGCCCGTCGTTGATCCTGAGACCCAGTTTGGATGCGTTGGCGGAGACGGCTTTGGCGCTTATATTCTTTCTATAGGCCGCCCAGATGGCCAGTCCGCCGCCGGGCTGCCCGAACGTCAGATAGTCGCCGAGGTGCTCGCGGAGCAGCCGGCAGGTATTTTCCATTCGACCGTGATAGATCTTGTGTGATTTCTTGAGGTGGCGGGCAATCTCGCCGGCGCTCATGAGTTCGGCGACCGCCTCCTCCAGCAGCTGTTCGCCCTGGCGGTCTATTATCTTGCGAATGGCGGCGGCTTCGTCGATCACCGCCTGCGGGGCCACCATGAAGCCGATCCGGATGCCGGGTGCAATGCTTTTGCAAAAGGAGCCCACATAAATGATATGGCCTCCCGCATCGAGGCTTGCCAGGGGCAAAAGAGGGTTGCTGGCAAAGTGGTAGTCAAAATCAAAGTCGTCTTCCAGCAGTGCAAAGCCGTATTTCGGGGCCAGGTTCATCAGTCGCATCCGGCGCTCCGCGCTGAGGGTGACGGTGGTTGGCCGGTGGTGATGGGGGATAATATAGATCAACTTTGGTGGCTTCCTTTTCTTGCATAATTGCTCGATCCTCTCTATGTCCATACCCCCGGCATCCACCGGAATGTATTCGAGTTTAGCGCCTGCCTGTATAAAGGTATGATTCGCGTCCCTATAGCCAGTGTTCCGGCACGAAAACGGTGTCACCGGGACGGATGAGCAGCCGGGTCGTTAAATAGATGGCCATCTGCGTCCCTTTTGTCACCAGGATCTCTTTTTCGGTCACCTGCATGCCCCGGGTCCGGTTTAAGAAACCAGCCAGCTCCACCCTGAGCCGGTAAGACCCCTGTTCCGGGCCATACATCAGCAACTGGTTTGCCAGCCGGCTCTTCCCCAGTCGTCTGTATTCCCTCACCAACTGGTCAATCGGTGCAATTCTGGGGTCGGGAAAACCGTCGTCGATCTTATACTGAGGCTGGGCCGTGGCTATGGCAGCGGTTTCCAAATATTGCTCGTTCAGGGTGAGATCATCAGGATACAGCCGTTTTATCAATGGAAAGGCAGGTTGGCGGTTTCGGGCCGGCTTTTTGCTGTTTTGCTTAACTGCACTGGCCGGGGTATCAGGGAGGTGGCTGGAGACATAGACGCCGCTTCTGTCCCTGATCTCGACCCAACCCTGCGCGTCCAGTTCCCCGTAGGTCGCTACTACGGTCTTACGATTGATCCGGAGGCTTTGCGCCAGTTCACGCGATGGAGGAAGGGCATGCCCCGGCTGGAGGACGCCGCGACAGATCAACTGTATGATCTCCGATTCCAGCTGGAGATACAGAGGACTGTGCTGGTCTCCTTTTTTAATGAAATCCCAAGGAATTGTTTGATCATAATTGGACCCCTATCTATTTTAAAATTGGCCCACTAAGGTAACCAAATCGGTACATAATTTTGTGGTGTCCAAATAGCGAAATCGACTCTAAAAACAATAAAATAAAACAGGAGGTGTGTTATGAAAGCGATCGTTGTAACAGATGAGGCTGCAGGGGCAGCCGGGATGAAATTGGCGGAGCGGCCGGAACCGAAGGCGGCGATCAATGACGTCGTCGTTCGGGTTCACTCGGCGAGTTTCACGGGCGATGAACTAACGTGGCCTGCGACGTGGACCGATCGTGCCGGCCGTAACCGGACGCCGTCGATACCGGGTCGTGAACTGGCCGGAGTGGTTACCGCTCTGGGCTATGGTACCACAGGGCTGTTCTATCGGGCAGCGGGTGTTCGGTCTTACGGACTGGTATCGCGACGGTGCGCTGGCGGAGTATATCGCCGTCGAGGCGCGAAATCTGGCGCCGTTGCCGGCCGACGTCGACTTCACGGTGGGCGCGTCGCTTGTGATGTCCGGGCTAACGGCACTGGCAGGGACTGTTCGATCACGGTCGCCTTCGTGCCGGACAGAGTGTCCTTGTGACTGGTGCGGCGGGCATTGTCGGATCGATGGCGGTGCGCTGGCGCGCGAAGCGGGCGCCTATGTAATCGGCACCGGGCGGGGTTCCGGTCGTCAGACGGCGCTCGATTTTGGCGCAAACGAGTTCGTCGATCCCGATAACGACGGCCTGAAAAATGTTGGCCCTGTCGATCTGGTTTTTGATGTACTCGGCGGTGACGTAGTAAAGCAATCCGCGGCGCTGCTCCGCGCCGGCGGAACTTTGGTAACCATTGCGGGCCCAACCGAGGCGGGGGCTTCGGGCGGACAGACGATCGACTTCGTCGTTGAACCGAACAGCGCTCAATTGACTGAGATCGTCAGGCGTGTCCGGGAGGGCCGGCTGCGGCCCAATATCGGTACTATCGTTAGTCTCGACGCTACCATCGCCGCTTTCAATCCGGCTACGCGCGCAAAGGGAAAGACAATCATCCGTGTTCGTCCGTAGGGGCAAAATAAAATAACATGATACGAAAAAAGAGACATTGCGTCTTTTGCAAAAGATATCACCGGTGACGTGGTAAAAGACCGTCAGGAGGTTGTGATCAACTGGAGAGCGGGGCAGCTGGTGCTGGACGAGCCGACGTTCAATGGGGGCAAAGATATCGGGCCGGACCCGTTTACAACCGTATTGTCGGGCCTCGGTCGGGTGTACGCTGACCACGTTACGGATGTATATCAAAAGAAAAGGGTGGGATATCACGGATATACATTGTTCGGTGAATATGGTGCAGGAGATGGAGCCCTTCAAGACGTCGATCTTCAGGACGGTCACGTTTGGCCAGCCGGTGACGGATGAGCAAAAGGAAAGGCTGTTGTGGGTGGCGGTAAATTGTCCGGTGGCAAGGCTATTAAAGGGAGAGATCGTGATCGACACGCATCTGTCCGATGATGCTTCGTCACCTGCCGGCACCGGCAATTACCCGCCGGCGGACGCGGAATCCATCAAGGTAATTGAAAACTATTCTGCGCAATAGTGCGAACTTTGAAAGACTATCCGGAGACCTATGTAACCTATTGGTAGCAAATTTAAAGCTCTCTAAAATGGAAGGAATCGAATTCAAATTCAAAACGAACCTTAGGGGTCAGGAGTGTGTCGTGACCATAACTCCGTATCTGGATTCCGTCATCGGTCTTCACCGGTGGGATGTAGACATGGATGACCCGGAGAAGATACTGACGGTGACATGTTGCCGATCCCGGGCATACGATCCTTGTGGCGGCGGCGATCGAGAAGGCGGGGTATAGTGCGGTGGCGGTCTGAATACCTAATCTTCGATGGTTCCGATCATGGCGACGATCGCTTTTTGCCTGCCTTAGCATGTCGTCGTAAGCCCTTATGTTATTCCGGAAATTGTTGTCGCTTATCTGGACCAGCCCCATTATCTTACCTGAGCGGATGTAGTCCTGTAAGGAGACTTTATCGTCTTTGCCGGCCTGGGCGTCCAGCAGCTTGACCTGGAGGGAATTGACAAAGCCTTCGCCATAGACGAGGTCGGGGATGGTCTGCTCATAGTATACCAGCAGAAGTTGTTTGAGGCTATCATTTTCGACGAGCCCGATCTTACCACTGGATTTGAATCCTTCATAGCGTCCGATGGCGGGGCGGATGACGCTTACGTTAAAATAGAGGAGGCCTGGATTGATGGCGGAGGGCTGGTTGGCTGTCTTCAGGAGAACCTGGTAACCGGAGTCGAGCTGGCTTATATCGATTCTCTTGCGCTCAAGCATCGCGATATCTTTGCCGAGGTCTTCCTGAAGGCCCTTCAAAAATTCCCCACCTCTTTTTGCTCGTTGCCGGTGATCGGACCAGCTGTGCAGCCAAATGGAAAGGGTGACAGCAAAAACGATGATAAAGATCTCGACGGCTACCTCTTTCAATTTTTCGATCATCGTATGTCCGGGCTTTGTCAAGGTCTTATATATCTTTTTGGTGTGTTTTGCAAGTTCTTCCTGCATAATAGTTGTTGTTGATAAATATAATGCGTTTCCGGCAAATCTGGTCAACTCATCGTCCACCAAGCGTTTTATATTTATCTGCCGTTTCTTTGTCGCCAACTTTGCCTGCAAAATCCGCGATCTTTAACGCGATGTCCTTTTTTGACGAATCGTAGTCAAACGCCAGTATCAGCACTCCAATGGAAAATGCTTTATATTCCTTTCCTTTTCCCGCCTCGCCCTGATGAATATAGTCGTCACCGTATTCAAAAGCCAGTTCTCCAATACTGGTCAGATCGTGTACGGTAAGCGCTCTTATTACTTTGCTTGTGTCCAGGGAAAAGGCCTTGTCGTTCTTTTTCTGTTCGCAGGAGCAAACAGAAAAGTCGTAAGGGTCGCTATAAAGAAGACTACTATTCTCATGGTTTGGTAATTCGATGAAACTTTGGCTCTTCCGGCAACATGTGGGAGCCTATACAATACAGCGTATCATTTCCATTCACCGGTCAACTCTCGTCTGGTGTTGCAGTGTGTCAGAAGAAACAGTCCCAAAAATGCCAATATGAAATTGCGAATTGTCCCCATAAAATAACGGGTAACAATATATTACATTTTTGAACCACAAAGGTATTGCCAGGCCGGAATCGACCTCAAGTGCAGCCTGTTGCACCGCGGGGGAATGATTGGGATTATTTAGTGGAGGGGATAAAACCCGGAACCCCGGTATTTACCACGTTATTGAATCTTTGCCTTGTCTGAATGCGATCGATCTCCCCGAACGCGTCGACCGGCAGGGGATCGATGTCGAAATTTTCCCGCAGGCGGGCTTCCGTTTTTGCCGTGGTGAGTACGGCTGTGCCACGCTGGATCGCCCAGGCCAATAATACCTGTGCCGGCGTCTTTCCCACGCGTGCGGCGATCGCCAGAACGGACGGGTCTTCGAGTGGCCCGGGCCGGATCCCATGACCCAGCGGCGCAAAGGCCAGAAAGATAATTCCCTTTTCCTTACAGAATTCCAGCAATTCGTTTTCCGGCAGATAGGGATGCGCTTCGACCTGAACGACGGCCGGCTTGATCCGCGCAAATTCGTAGATGGCCCTGAGTTTGTCCAGCGTGACGTCAGCTAGTCCGATGGCCCGGCATTGGCCTCCGTCCACGAGACGCTCCATCGCCTCCCATGTATCGGCCAAACTCACTCCGTTGTCGTAGATGGGGTTGCCGTCGGGATCCCGTGGGTCGTGGTCTTCGCCCGGCAAAAATGCAAATGGCGTGTGAATGAGATACAGGTCGAGATAGTCGAGGCGGAGTCTCCTCAGGCTCTCCCTGAATGCCGGCTCGACGCGCCCGGGCCGGTGGTTCGTATTCCAGACTTTCGTGGTAACAAAGATCTCTTCGCGGGAAATGCCGCCTGCCGCCAGTCCGGTCTGCAGCGCCTCGCCCAGTTCGCTTTCGTTACGGTATCGTTCCGCACAGTCGAAATGCCGGAATCCGGCTTCGAGCGCATGTCTGACGGCATTAAACGTCTCGGTCGGATCGGGAATCAGCGTGCCGAACCCCAGCACGGGCATCTGGATCGAATTATCTGTTGTTTTCATTTTGTTGCTATTTTGGTCCCAAAGCTCGGCAGGAAATCTCGCCCCCTACGTGATCTATGTCACATATTGATCGGTGATCTTATATTTGTATTAGCTATGACGATCGATAGACCTCCCACAGAGAATCAAATGCGCTGTGTCACGAATTTTCGGGACCTTGTTTCTACCCCATTTAGTGGAGTTGTCAATGCGATTGGCTGGACTCGACAACTACAGGGTGATTTCTCCGAGATTGTCAAAAAGGTGGCACTCAGCGGAAATATAACGACGATCGGACGGGAGGAACTTTGCGAACTCCGGTTGACTGAGCAGGGGCAGCTGGCCCGTGAAATTCTTTTAAGTGACCTGGAGTTATTAACGGCCCATGGCGCATCGCCGGTCCTGAATGTGATCCAACACTATGACCAGGATGATGACTACCCCTTTTTTCCGACCGATGTCTATTCTTTTCATGTAGACCGCTCCCCTATCCCAACCGATACCTTTTTGTGTACCTACTATGGCGATTCGAGTGAAATTTTGCCGAATTCCCAGGGCAAACTGAAAATAGATATTCCGGAGATACGTGCCGAACTCAGAAAATTATATTCCGGTGCAGATGATGGTTTTGAAGCATTCCTAAGCGAACATTTCTTCGATCTGCATTATCAGGCTCAAGTTGGAGCAAGGCCCATCAGTTTGGGTGTTGGCAATCTATGGAGGCTGGCGGTTGATCATCCTGAAAGCCGGGTTCTTCCCTGTATCCACCGGGCGCCGCGGGAGGAATCCGGACGGGCGAGGCTGTTGATGATCTGTTGAGCACAATTCAATTGTTATCCCCCTGGACATAGTTTTCTCACATGCTCATTTTACGACCACTATTTTTTGTGCAAATGCGGCGCCCCGGCCAAAAGCGTTGAGGATCTGTACAACATAGGCCCCGGGCGGCATGCCTGTCACCTGCAGCGGTGTGTTTCCATGGAGCTGCCGATTTTTTATGACTGCACCTTTCCCATCGACAATGCGGACTTCATAGGTTTCCGTCGATCCGTCCATGCGGATGGAGAACTGTCCCTGACTGGGATTTGGATAGAGCAGGATAGAAACGCCGGACTGGCCGCTTCCCGAAACAGCCCTGATAGCCGTATAGTTATAACGGTTATCGAGGTCTGTCTGTTTGAGCCGGTAATAGGTGATGCCTTTATAGTTGTTGGCGTCCGTATAGGTATAGTGCAGCGGCGCGTTGCTGTTGCCGTCCTGGGCGGCCGACGGAACGAAGCCGGCGAAAGTGAAGGAAGAGTCGTTATCCGGTCTCTTTTCTATGTCGAAGCCTTTGTTGCCGGATTCCATTCCTGTCTCCCATTTCAGGACCACTTTCGACGGACCCAACCGGAACGCCACAAATTCGATGAGGGTAACCGGCAGCGGTGTTGCGGTCATGCCGATGCCATACTGGCTGAAGCCGCCGATGCTGTTTCGTCTCGCATAGCCGTCTGCAGTCATGCGCCCCGATGACGTATTGGGTGGCAGCAGGCTATTATCCGGCACTTCCCAGTCGCCCGCGGCCGTCGAGCTGTCCGGCCTTCTGAGGATCGCAAATGAATTGTCCTGCAGGCCGGAGAACCCGTTGAGATAAAGCAACAGGTCATAGCGGCCCTGCGTGGGCTGTTGGTCCGGCGTCAAATACCAAACGCCTGCGTCGTTGATCATTGTGAAAGGTGTGCCGTTCTCTTCAAGGATCAGGCCGGCGTCCGTGCCGGGCCTCGGACGAAACGAAGCTTCGAGATAGCTGATATTGCCGAGGGGGGCGGCCTGCAGGTTGTCCATCACGGCCGCGTTGGCTTTTTGCGAATTGCCTACAGGGAACCAGAAGGTATTGGCTGACTGCCCGTCAAAGGCGCGCCGCAGCGTGCCGTCGAACCAGCTGCTGTCGAAATGGGGGTTACCGGCAGCCGCCTGCACCGAAGTATCCGATGCAGATAGCACAACGGCTTTGAATTGACCGGTGGCGATCCGGCCTTTGATCAGGTACCACTGATCGGAGGCGATATCGCTTCCCAAATGGATGCTGTCGGCATTGACCTCTATTCGGTGGAATCCATTGATCGACTGCAGTGACTGGTCTCCGCCGCCATTGAATACAGCGATGCCGCTGCCATAGGAATAAGGGCTGATCGTACTATCGTGCCAAAAGGCTCCGCCTGTCTTACTCTTTGAAAGGTCGATCCTGCCGTTGTTGGCCAGGCGGCTGCCTTTTTCCAGCATCAGCCCACCGGAAATAAAAAGACCTGCTCCGTTCTCTATCGTGAGCTGCGCTCCATTTTGCACCCTTATGGCTTCCTGAGCCTGAGATGGCTGTATTAGCAGTGAAATCAGGAAGAAGATGAAAAATAATATGTTTCATCGGTTGTGTTTGGATAATTGATCAATGACCTATTTTCTCCTGGATCCGTCGTATTCTTTTGTCCGCTTCCACGTTCCCTTTTTGCAACGCTTCGATTTGGCGCTGCTGCTCCTGCACCGCCTTAACCAGCGGAACTACAAAATCATCATAGCGCAGGCCATAAAGACCGTCTTCCGTCGCAGGCTTGTCTACTCCACTGAAACTGAAACCCGCCTCCTGGGCTGCTTTCTCCACGTCCTGAGCGACGAAGCCAGTCAATGTCCGCTGTCCGTTGGCGGATATATCCGATCGCATCGCCGCCGAAACTGCCGGAGCACCCTTCGGGCGTAGCCTCCTTGCGAGTATGTCCATATCGAGACGGTAGGTCACGGGTTTTAGCCGAAGAATAAAATCAAGTCCTTTTACGTCTTCCCGGATGTTCTTTTTAAACCTGCCGTCGCTGAGGGTAGACCAGCCCACCTGACCGCCGATGGAATTGGTAGCCAGATTACCGATCCTTACCTGGTTGCTGGCCGTACAGACTACCTGCTGGCCGATGGCGATGGAATTGGTGATTCCATCCGCACCCACGTCGCAGTTGGCGCCAAGTATGGTATTGGCATGGCTTATGTCGTAGCCGATGCCGGCGCCATAGCCTATCGCCGTATTGTATTTCGTATCATTGAGGTGATATAGGGTCGCATAGCCGGCGGCGGTATTGTAAGCACCGGCGCCGCTGTTGATGAGGGCGTTGCTGCCAAAGGCGGTATTGCCCTCCGAATTGGCGATCATCAGTGTAAGCGTATTGGCTCCGAATGCTGTATTATCCGACCCATTGACGCCGGTGCCGTACATCGCGCGATAGCCGGTGGCTGTGTTCGATTTGCCGTAATTATAATATAGCGAGTAGCTGCCAATGGCGGTACAAAATACTCCCGCCCTATTGTTATAAAGGGCATAGGTTCCCACTGATACGTTTTCTCCCTCCGGTCCGGTCGAAGCCTGCTGCTGTGCGTAAGCGCCTACGGATGTCAGGAGCTTGCCGTCGCTTGTCGCAATGGAAGAGGTTCCGGTCGAAGTGTTTTGGCTGCCTGTGAGGTTGGACCCGGAGCGACTGATAGCCGGTAGCTGTATTGGCACCTCCTGTTCTATTATTGCCCAGGGCATTATAGCCTGTCGCGGTATTCGATGTGCCGGTGTTGGTATATAGCGAACCGGCGCCGGCTGCGGTATTATTGTTGCTCTGGTAGTCAGATGAGGAGCCACCACCCATGGCGCCTGTTCCCAGCGCCGTGTTTCCCGAGCCGGTGAGATCCGATGCCAGCGCGTCGCTGCCCTTCGCCGTATTGTTACTCTGCGTATTGGCACCCAGTGAATAGATCCCGGCAGCTGTATTTCCGCCCTGGAGGAAGCTATAGAGCGAGTAGTTGCCAAAGGCTGAATTATAAAGGCCGTAAATATTCTGTGCCAGCGAGTTAGATCCGACTCGAGACGGCTCCTACACCTTCGGTCATGCTATACAGCGCGCTGTCGCCAACAGCCACATTGGCGCTGCCGGTCGTCACCGAGCTCAGTGATTGTTTTCCCAAAGCAGTATTGCCGACCCCGGTAGTAGTGGAATTGCCTGCATCATACCCCAGGAACGCGCTGGCTTTCGCGGAATCCAGATAACCCGAAATGATATTGTTGGTGCGGATGAACAGGGGTCTGCTATCGGCGGTTCCCACAAAATCCGTGGCGGGATTGGTAGCGCTGTTGCCTGTGAGTCGCCGAGGCTGTCCCGCTCGATGAAGGAGACAGCGGCCGCCAGGATGGTATGGCGGGTGTACCGGCGTTATAGAAAAATCCCGAAGTATGATCGGTCTGGAACACCAGCAAGCCGGTAGCGGGAGCCGGGATGGCCTGTATCTGCGACTGTGTCATCGACGGGATGAGCAGGCCTTTTGTCGTGCTCTGAATATGGAGCTGCGAGGAGGAATCCGGCGCGACGCCAATACCCACATTTTGCGCGTGAAGGATAGCAGAACAGCAAAAGGCAACAGCGAGAAGTATTATTTTTGTCATGGCATTTCTTTTTAGGGGATTAACTACCGGCCGAGTCTGGCTTCCAGGGCTGCGATCTTTTGTCGAAGGTCCCCGTTCTCCTTTTTCAGCAACTCGATGCTTTGCTGCTGCTCCTGGATGGCTTTTACAAGGGGTACTACAAAGCTGCCATAGCGAAGGCCGTAATAGTCCTGGTCGTTCTTTGGCTTGTCGATGCCGCTGAAATCATATCCGGCTTCGCCGGCCGCGGCCTCAACCTCCTGTGCCACAAATCCGGAGAAAACGCGTGCCTTCCTTTCGGCCAGCGAGGCAGCCATGACAGTGCTGGAGGCGCCCGTCCGGGCCGACGCCCTTCTGTCGAGGCTTTCGACGTCGAGGTTGTAGGTGACGGGTCTGAGCTTCATGATAAAATCCAGGCCTTTTACGTTAGCGTTGATATTTTTTTTGACCCTGCCGTCGCTGAGTGTCGACCATCCCACCTGACCGCCGATGGAATTGGTGGAGGCGTTACCGATTCTCGCCTGGCTACTGGCGGTGCATATTACGTCATAGCCGATGGCAATACAGTTGTACAGTCCATCCTGTGTAATATCCGTGAGTGCGCCGAGCATCGTATTGTTATACCCCATATCATAGTTACCGCCTGCCTGGTAGCCGACGGCGGTATTGTACTGGGATCCCGTGGTCCTGGCCAGCGCCCTCATACCGATGGCCGTATTGAAGGCGCCATAGGTATTATTGATCATGGCGGATGAACCTGCGGCAACGTTGTCATAGCCGGTCGAGTTGCTGGATAATGCCCCTGCCCCATCCGCCACGTTATCGGCGCCACTAGTATTGCTGTAAAGGGCCTGGTGGCCGGTGGCCGTATTGGAAGAGGCGTTATTGCTATATGGCGCGGCTGCCTGTTGCCGTGTTATAGCCGCCCGTTGAATTCGACGTAATGCGCATGGGAGCCTGTAGCCGTATTGAAAAGGCCGGTTCCATTTTGCGACAACGCCGAGTAGCAGGTACCGGTGTTATCGCTGCCGGTTGAATTGGAGTAGAGCGACAAATAGCCGGTAGCCGTATTGGACAGGCCCGTACTATTGTTATACAATGCGTAGCTTCCGACCGCGGTATTTCCGGACGCAGTATTGTAATACAGCGCGCTTTGGCCGATTGCCGTGTTCTGGTCGCCCATAGTGTTGGTGTAGAGCGAACAAGCCCCAGGGCCCGTATTCCACCTTCCCGTAGTATTGCTGAAAAGGGAATTGACACCCATGGCGGTATTGTCGTAGCCTATTGTATTGCCGTATAAGGCAGACTGGCCATCCGCTGTGTTTGCGTAGCCCGAGGTATTGCTATAAAGCGCCTGGTAACCCGTCGCCGAATTATTGCTGCCGGTGGTATTGGAATACAGCGCCGCATGGCCCAGTGGCCAAATTGTTCTGACCGGTGGTGTTGTTAAACAGGGTAAAGGCTCCTACCCCGCTATTCTGATCTGCCCGTGGTATTGGAAAACAGCGCGTGCTGTCTCCGACAGCCGTATTATATTGTCCAGTCGTGTTGGAATGCAGCGATCTGGCGCCGAATGCGACGGTTCCGAAGTTGGCGGAAGAGGGGTTGCCGGCGCCGTATCCGAAGATGGTCCTGGCATGGGCAGAATCTATTTCGCCGGAATAGACGTTGTTTACCCGGGAAACGCGGGGGGCTATTGTCGGTGGTTCCTATCAAAATTGGTTGCCGAATCAGTGCCGCTGTTGCCTCGTCAGCGCCCAGCCGTCGGAGGCCGAGACCCCTTTCCAGTGATGGGGCTGCAGGAGTACCCCGAATTATAGTAGTAACCGGCGGTCTGGTCTGTCTGGTAGATCATCAGTCCCGTCGCGGGGGCTACGATCGCGTTCCGCTGCGCCTGGGTCATTCTGGGGATCAGCAGCCCCCTGCTGGTACTGGAGATATCGGGCAGGGCGGATGGGTTGGGCGCATGAAGTACCTATGCCGATGCTTCTCGGGCGCGTGAAAAGGAACAAACCAGGCATGCGACGCAGGCCACAATGAGGGTGTTTCTTCATAAAGCTCTGTTTTATATGGTTTATAGCGGGATTCAGCTGGATGGTAGGCATCGGCTAGAAAGAAAATAAAGTAACTCAGGAAAAACCCTTTCTAATGAACGGCAGTCCGCTGGCAGGCAACGGCGTTCCTTTTCTTTTAAAGCGGCAAAAGAATTAGCCGGACCCTGGATTTTGGCCGGCCCCGGTACTCCTTTTTGAAGGAAGTTTGTATTTTTAAGAAACCGGGCTAACCCCCGCAGTCTTCCTATGCGTGGTTATATTATCCTCACTATGTTGGCACAGGTTCTGATCCTGCGCCCACTGCCCGCGCAGTCCTTAAACGAAAGTAATTTTCACTTCCTATACCCGGGTACGGGGTCTCTCAAACAATTCTATCTCCGGCATCGTTCAGGACTCCACGGGGTATATTTGAGTTTGCTACCTCTAAGGGGGCTGAATAGATTCGACGGACGCAGTTTTACCAACTACTACACCGAATCTGCCGATCTTCCCCTTCGGATAACAAAATCCGGCAGTTGAGCATAAAGGGAGTGAACTCATCGGCGACCTTCGCGAGCCATTTGCCTACGACACGAGGTCGAGGACCTGCAAGCGTCTCGTGGTGCCGGCCGATTCGCTGATCTTCTCGTGGACAAATTTCGGGTTTGAAGCGATGGAAGACGAGAGGGGACGTTATATTTTTCCAGCAAGACAGGGTTATATGTATTCGACAATGCGGGCCAAATCATCAATCGGTTCGATCATTTCCATCCCTCGGATGCCCGCAGCAAAGAGCTCGATTTTGGGGGCGAGCTGTCCACGCTGGACAATGGATCGATACTTCAAAGTAATGCGCTCTTTTATTCTACCTATGATCCTATACACAACCGGATCGACAGTTCTTACGGCATGCGTAATCCATTGCTCAGGAAGCTGCTCACCGACTCAGCCGGCGAACTGCGGGTTTCATTCCCCGGCAGACACGGCCAGCTGTTCGTCGTGAACGAGAAAAGAACGCCATCGACGTATTCGATATCAACCAGGGCCGGGTCTTTTCGTTTCCCATGCGCTTTTAGTGCGGGTGCAGAACTTCGGCGCCCCCAATACCGAGCTGTTGTATCTCAACGACAGCCTTCTGGCCATAACCTGCAAGGTCACGGAGTTTCTATCTTTTTCGACTATCGTGCCGCCGACCACCGGCTGCGGCTGCATGGGGAAAAATACTTTACGGGCAGACATTGCACGACAATATTTCGCGACCGGGGAGGACGATTCTGGATCGGCACGGACAATGGCCCTCTATAAACAAAACCTTTCCAGCCCATACTACAGTGCATACGATCTCACGGAGCGGTGGCCGGATCTCCGCAACTGCGATATCCAGGGCCGTCTATGCCGGGGCACGACAAGTTGTTTGTCGGAGCTGAGGAACAACGGCGGTCTGCTGGTGCTCGAGCGATCCGACCCCCTGGAAAAGGGCGGCGGTTCGATTTTGGTAAATACGGACAGACCTCCATCTACAATATCTTCCCGTTCAGCGCCGACACCCTGTGGATCAGCGCACCCGGCGCAGGATCTTTTGGTTCAATACCTCCAACTACCGTCTCGGGCGTGTGGTTCCCCCTCCGGAAATGGCGTGGATCAATGATATCAACACGATCAGTATGATCGAAGATTCAAAAAAGAATATCTGGATATCTTTCGGCAATCTCAATTCAGTGGTGTACTTTAACCGGAATACCCGTCAATTCAGCGATATATCGGGGTCTAAAAGCCCCCTTCTGAAAATCACCTATTGCTTCAGCATGGCAAAGGATAGTCAGGGAAATGTATGGCTGGCAGGCGACGGGCTCTGTCGCTGGAATGCCGCTAAACAGAGGGTGGGATACGCTCATCTTATATTCTTCGGTGGCGCGCACGCTGAACAGCTATATGGTCATCCTCGATATGGACAAGGACAACAACCTTTGGCTGTATTCGTGGAACAATGGGATCGTGCAGTACGACTGTACAAACAACAAGATGTACCTCCGTAAAAATGAAAATAATTTCTGGGACGGGGATGTTATTGCAAGCTCGCCGGTGATCGATAATCATATATGGCTGGGCATCGACAACGGCATTTCGGTCTTCGATATCCACAATTATTCCAGCCGCCTCTACACCTATGCGGAAGGCCTTCCCATGGCTATTACCAGCCTGCGGAAGGGAAGCTGGTATGATGAGAAGGAGAATATCTTTTACGTCGGGTCAGGACATCATCTCATCAGTTTCAAGCCGGACCTTTCCCGTGCGATGGAGTCGTCGCCAGCCCTCTTCATTGACGAGATCAATACACCCACCGGAAGGCTTAAAGGGAACCCTGACAAAATGAGTTTGCCATATTCGGCCAACTCCGTACAGATCGACTTCAATGCGGTCAATTTCAGGAGCCCGGAGGACAATCGGTTCGCCTACCGCGTGGCGCCGGGGCCAGACTCCTCGTGGCACCTGCTAAACTGGCAGCACAGCGTGTACTTCCACCAACCTGGCGTCAGGGAAAATACCTCGTCCAGCTGAAACATGTTTTCCGCCAACAACCGCTGGCCCGAACAGGTAAAGAACTCGAGATCGTTGTCAAACCTCCTTTTTGGAGGTCATGGTGGTTCCTGGGCCTATCGGCGGCCGTACTGGTGTCGGCGGTATTGTTCTTATACAGAAGCCGTATCCGGCGGCTCCGGGGAAAAAATGAGTCTTGACCGCCAGGTAGCGGAGTACGAGATGAAGGCGCTGCATGCGCAAATGAACCCGCATTTCATCTTCAATTCGCTCAACAGCATCAAGGAAATGATCCTTCATCAGGATACCAGGAACGCCTCGCTCTATCTGAGCCGGTTTGCGCAGTTGATACGTCTCAACCTGGAACATAGCCGTAAGACGTTCATTACACTCAGACAGAATATAGAATATCTTGAAAGCTATCTGGAGATGGAGCAGCTGCGTTTTGCCGATTTCGATTATCATATCGTCATACAGAAAAAAAATAGACCCCGACGAGACCAGGATTGCGCCCATGCTGATCCAGCCGTTGGTCGAAAATGCCATCTGGCATGGGCTGCTACCTAATGGAGATAATAAGCAGCTCAATATTTTGTTCTACATAGAAGAGGAACAGCTGGTTTGCGAGATTGAAGACAATGGGATCGGCATCCGTCGATCGCTGCTGAACAAGCATGGCCGGCAAATGCATGAATCAATGGGCATCGGCAATATCCGACAGAGGATCGCCATTCTAAATGAAAAATATCAGATCCGCTGTTCATTGTCGATACAGGATAAATCCGAGATCAGCGGCGCAAGGGGCAGCGGCACCGTCAGCAGACTGATAGTACCGGCTTTTGAAGAACCATCCGACAACAACCAAACCCGGGGACATGATCAAAACCATACTCGTAGATGACGAAGCCAGAGGCTTGAGCTCGTTGAAAAAATTACTGGAACTCAACTGCCCGGAACTGCAGGTCATTGCCGAATGCCGGGACGCCGCACATGCGGTGCAGGCTATTCTGTTACTTAGACCCCAGTTGGTATTCCTCGATATCTCAATGCCCGGGAAGAATGGGTTCGATCTCCTGAATGAGCTCAAGGATATCCATTTCGAGATCATCTTTGTAACTGCGCATAATCAGTATTCATTGCAGGCCTTCCGGTACAGTGCAGTCGACTACCTGCTAAAGCCGGTGGATGAGGTCTTGCTCACCTATGCCGTGCAGCGGGCTGCCGGGCGCATCAACACCCAGAACATCTCGGGAAATATCGACACCTTTCTTTACAACCTGCAGCATAAGCCCAGCCAAATGAAGTTGTGCGTCACGAGTCTGAAAGGTTTTCAGGTCATCGTATTGTCCGAGATAGTCTATTGCGAGGCCGAGAGCAGCTATACCATTTTTCATCTGACCAACGGAACCAATGTCGTGACTTCCAAATCCATCATCGACTACGAATTGTTGCTTGAGGATAATTTTTTCTGCCGGGTCCACAAGTCTTATCTGGTCAATCTCGCACATATAAAGGAGTATATAAAGGGAGAAGGCGGGAGCGTGATATTGACCAATGGCAGGGAGGTGGAGGTTTCACGGCGAAGAAAGGAGGCGTTCCTTTCGAAGGTCAAAGGCTTTTTTAAGATCTAAGGGCGAGGTTATTCATTGAAACCAGTCCGGTAATGGTTGAATTTCCTTTTCGTCGGGGGCGGAGGGGGTTAAATTTATCCATGCTTACACAACCTCTTTCACGGTACATGTTGTTGCTCTTCTTCTCGCCAATTGCTCTTCGGCCTATAGATGCCCTGGCGCAGTCCAGTCGTCCCGAAATTTTTGCTCCCGGAGTCATTTCCGGGCCGCTGCATGAAGCGGCGCCGGCGTTTACGCCCGACGGAAAGACTGTTTATTATCACTGCGCGGGCGGGGCCGTTCAGGGGACAATTCTGGTCTCACACCTGGTGAAAGGCGGGTGGTCGAGACCGGTGATCGCTCCCTGGTCGGGGGAATGGTCGGATATCGAGCCGGCAATGTCGCCGGATGGGTCTTATCTGATCTTTTCCTCCAATCGCCCGGCAATGGCGGGGGAAACCGCTGGATGGATTCTGGTCGAGCCAGGCCTATCCCCGCAGTGGTGGAAATCTGTGGCGCGTGGACATTAAAAACGGGCAGTTCGGAGAACCTTACCGGCTGCCGGATATCATCAACGGCGGTTCATCGATCTTTTCTCCGGCGATCGCGGCAGATGGCAGCCTCTATTTCATGCGCCCCCTTGCCGATACGGGAAGGTTTCATATCTACCGGGCGGCGTGGCGCGACGGGCGATACGCGGCGCCGGAATTGGTAGCTTTCAGCGCTCCGGGTAGTTTCGGGGATGTGGATCCGGCGGTAGCGCCTGATGAATCATTTTTAGTTTTAGTTCGAACCGACCGCTGGCCGCCCGCAACCAGCTGTTTATCGTCCATCGGACGGATGGAAAATGGGGCGTTCCTCTCCTGCTCAGCGATACGATCAACCGCGGGGCGTCCAATGTGGAGGCGAGGCTGAGCCCGGACCTCAGGACCTTGTATTTTTCCAGCGGCTATGCCCCGACGATCAGTTATCCAAGTAGTAGGGAGGGTACCGCGAAGATGCTGGAGCAGAACGTGTGGTTTAATGGGAATACCAATATCTGGTATGTGCCTATCGATAATTTGATAAGACGTTAGTATTTGCCGACCTCGCCTTTTACGGAACTGAAGATCTTCTGAGAATTGAAGCCCACGCCCTGCTTGAACACCAGAGTGGTCTTGCGGATGTTTTGGATATTTTGGGAGGGATCGCCGTCGATGACCACCGGTCGGCGGATTTGCCGACTTCGATGGAGCCGATCTTGTTCGCCAGGCCGAGGGCCTTTGCGCCGTTGAGGGTCGCGATGCGGATGGCTTCTATCGGGGTGAAGCCGGCCTGCGTCAGGAGTTCGATGGACTGTTGGGAGCCGTAGCCCGCGAGGGTGGCGCCGTTGCCGGTGGGGTCGGTGCCGACGGTCAGCAGGCCGCCGGCGTCGGAAAACGCTTTTTCTATCTTCATTTCCTCCAGCATGGCTTTGTTGCCGGCAGGGTTACGCATTTTGTTGTAGACGTTGAGGAACATGCCGCGGGTATCGGGCGCCATCGCCTCGAGAACCTCGGGACGCATGGCAGTGTCCGGGGTGGTCATGTTGTAGAGGACGGCCAGGGTGGACGTTACCGTTACTTTTTGCCGACCAGGTATCGGATCAGGTCTTTCAGTTTCGGCGAATCGGCGGTTGTATTGACAGGCGCGCCGAGCGGGCAGGCATTCTCCTTTTTGCCGGGAACGAAATCGGTTGACACTGAAAAGCCGTGCTCCAGCTGATCGATACCCATTTCGGCCGCCTCGCGGTAGGTGATGGAACATAAATGGCCCGTGACTTTCAGCCCTCTGGCGTGGGCCTCGTCGATCGCGGCTTTGAGCGTAGCCTTGTCCAGATAGTTGTATGCCTTGAACGAAGTACAGCCCTGACTCGCCCAGAAGTCGACGAAGGCTTTTGCTTCCGCGGGTCCGCTCGAGCTCGTGCATCTGGGGAAAGAAGGTGCCCTTTCCTTCCAGATAGGGGGCGGTTACGTCCATCGCCGGTCCGAGAATCCTGCCCTGATCGATGTCCCGTTTCAGGTTGAGATCGGAATAGGGCTCGACGCTGCCGGCCGTACGAATAGTCGTCGCGCCGCAGGCCAGGTATAGTTTGGGAAACGTAAACGGCAGCTGCTTCACGTGCAGATAGCTGAAGTCGCCGGAGTAGGCGGCATAGTACATGTGCTCGTGCAGGAGGACGAATCCGGGCAACAGCGTTTTTCCGGTCAGGTCAATGACCATGCTTCCCGAAGGAGGAGGCGTTTTTTTGCTGTCCCCTACCGCCGTTATTATACCATTGCGGACGACCACCGTCTGGTCTTCCAGCACCTTTAGGGCATTCACGTCGGCGAGTCTGCAATGGGTAAAGGCGATGAAGGAGGAATCGTAGTCGATGTATTTCTTTACCTGGTCCGAAAAGGAGGATTGGGAGGTCGCCTGTAAAACGATGAGCAGACAAGATCCTGCAAGAAGAAGTTTTCTCATTCCGCGGTTGGTTTTAGTTTTGAAATAAAAGACCGGGGGCCCCGGCTCGAGGGCCAGCAAATGCAACCGATCGTTTGCAAATATAAGCGCAGCCGATCGGGATCGCAAATTTTTTTCGGAGCAGGTGTTATCTTTGCAGAGGATATTGTACAACAGAAAAGGGTATTATGAAGAAAATAGGATTTTTATCGTTCGGACACTGGTCCAATCACCCCGCCTACAAGACCCGAACTGCAAGCGACACCTTGCTTCAGTCTATCGATCTGGCCGTTGCAGCCGAAGAGATCGGTATTGACGGCGCGTATTTCCGGGTGCATCATTTTGCCGCTCAGCTGGCGTCTCCTTTTCCTTTATTGTCCGCCATCGGCGCCAAAACCTCCAAAATAGAGATTGGAACCGGAGTGATCGATATGCGTTATGAAAATCCCCTCTATATGGTGGAAGACGCGGGAGCAGCCGATCTGATCTCGCGCGGCCGCCTGCAACTGGGGATCAGCAGGGGTTCGCCCGAACAGGTGATCGACGGGTGGCGTTATTTCGGGTATGAGCCGGCCGAAGGCGAAACGGACGCGGATATGGGTCGCAGGAAGGCCCTGCAATTTCTGGAAAGACTAAAGGGTGTCGGATTCGCGGAGCCTAACCCCCACCCCATGTTCCCCAATCCGCCGGGGTTGTTGCGGCTGGAGCCCTACTCCGCGGGACTGCGGGAACGCATTTGGTGGGGAGCCGGGTCCAATGCTACGGCGGTCTGGGCGGCCGAGAATGGAATGTACCTTCAGAGCTCCACCCTGAAATTCGACGAGAGCGGCAAGCCTTTCCATGTTCAGCAGGCGGAACAGATCAGGCTGTATAAAGAAGCCTGGAAGAAAGCCGGACACCAGCGCGAGCCAAGGGTTTCGGTCAGCAGGTCAATCTTCGCGCTGACAACGGACGAGGACCAATATCTTTTCGGGAGGGAGAACGACCGCAGGGATCAATTCGGCTATATCGAAAAAGATACCCGCGCCGTTTTCGGAAGGAGCTATGCCGCGGAACCGGATCAACTGATCCGGGAGCTTGCCCAGGACGAAGCGATCCAGGAGGCGGATACGGTACTGTTAACGATACCCAATACGCTGGGAGTCGACTATAATATACACGTGCTGTCTTCTATCCTGAAGCACGTTGCGCCGGGATTGGGCTGGCGTTAAATCTATTTCGCCACGTCGATCTTCAGCTTCTTATTCTTCAGCCGCTGGTCCTTGATCAGCTGCAGTGTATGGGCCACGCTGGATTTCCGGATGGCCACGAAGCAGAAGAAGTCCTTGACCTCGATGAGGCCGATATCCTCTTTTTCAGCTGTCCCCTGTTGGTGAAGAGCCGACCACGTCGACCTTGTTGACCTTGTCTTTTTTCCGGCGGAGATAAAGAGCGTGGTCCATTTGGGCTTATCCGGAAGGGTTGTAGTAGCGGGGAGGTCGATCATTTCCGGCTGTTCCGGGAGATATGCAGGTACCGTCTCCTCCGGCGACAGGATGAAAATGGCCGTTCCGCTGGCTTCCATCCGGGCCGTCCGGCCGTTGCGGTGGGTGTATACGTCTTCGGTTGTGGGGAGATGATAGTGGATGATGTACCGGATATTCGGTACGTCCAGACCCCGGGCGGCGAGGTCGGTGGTGACCAGGAAATTGGAGCTGCCGTTGCGGAACTTGGCCAGGGCGCTGTCCCTTTCTGGCTGTTCGAGGGCGCCGTGATAAAATACGTTCACGATCCCTTTGTCCTTCAGGAAGGCGCTGACCCTTTCCACCGACTCCCGGTGGTTACAAAATACGACGGTCGACCTCGCCCCTAACCGGCAGATAAGGCGGAATAAGGTATCGAGCTTGTCCTTGTCGGGGCTGAGTACCTGCTGGAGGCTGAGCCTTTCGGTCTTTTCGCCCGTGAGGAAGTCCAGGGTCCGCGGCGATTGGAGCCCGACAAAATCGGGAATCTCTGTTGCGGCCGTCGCCGAGGTCAGGATCTTTTTGTTCACGGACGACAGCGAACCTATAATAAAGGACATCTCGTCCTGAAAACCCAGCTCGAGGGATTTGTCGAATTCGTCGAGGACGAGGGTTTTGATCGTGCCCGTGTGGATATTGTTCCTTCTGATATGATCGGCCAGACGGCCCGGTGTTCCGACAATCAGCGCCGGGGCTTCTATTAAATTATTCTCTTCGGTCTCCCGGAGGTGGCCGCCATAGCAGCAGGTCACCTTCAGCCCGGTACCCATGGTCTTGAATACCTGCTCGATCTGGAGGGCGAGTTCGCGGGATGGGACGATGACGAGCGCCTGGGTGCCCGCGGCCTTTTCGTCGATGTACGACAGAATGGGTAACAGAAAGGCCAGGGTCTTCCCGGACCCGGTATCGGCGAGGAGTACGAAGTCACCGTCCTGCTTTGCGGCTTCGAGGGCTTCCGACTGCAGTTCGTTCAATTCTTCGATCTTCAGGGGGGCAAGTAGTTTGCCAATGACTTCAGCGTTGAGTAACATCCGGCAAAAGTACAGCAGTTTGGGCACTTCGGACGCATCGCTTTTGGCTTATGCCCCGAAGAATTCGGCGATCTCCGCCAGTGCCCGCCGGGCGGCTTCCTTGTGGATGTCCTTCTTCGGCCAGACATGGGGTTGGTCTTCATAGATGCTCAGCCTGGACCTGGCCTGAATGGCCGCTATTTCGGTGTAAAAATGTCTGCTGTCGTCCAGCAGTATCTCGTTGGTCCCGACCATGATGAGTACGGGAGGAAATTGGGTGCGGGGAGCGTTTTTCGGGTTCGAAAGTGCAAGAGGTGTGCTGCCCGTGTAGGCGCGGGCAAACCCTTGCAGCGCGTCCCTGTCGATGGAGGTATCGAGGCTGGCGTTCCCTTCAATCGACGGATAGTCGCAGGCGAAGTCGATCCAGGGAGAAATCAATACGACAGCATCAGGTAATCGGAGGGGTGTTTTCTGGATCTCCCCGATGGCGGAAACGATCAGGCTGGCGCCGGCGCTGTCTCCGATGAGGTTGATCCGATGTATTGGGTAGCGGGTGATCAGTTCCCGGTATCCGGCTATCACGTCGTTGCGACCGGCGGGGAATGGATGTTCGGGCGCCAGCGCGTACTCGACAAAGAGGATCTTTGCTTTCAGGTGTGTTGCAAAATGGCTCACCATCTTCCCGTGTGTCCTGACCGAGCCCATGGCGAAGCCGCCGCCGTGCAGGAAAATAATTACCCGGTCCTGGGACGGGTCTTCCGGAGTAAACCAGTAACAGCTGACTCCTTCGATCGTCTCCTGTGTTATGTCCACCATCGGTGCGTATTCGTAGGGATGGGGCTTCTGTTCGTAGTCGCTCCTTCTCTGTAAAATGTTTTTGTTTTCCATGACACAAAACTAGCGTCCGGCCGTGGATCCGACTTATAAGGTAGTTTAATAAATGGGCCTAAGATAGTTTAAGATCTCTGTGAGAGGTCCTTACGGATCTTGCTCAGGAATTCGGGGGTGATGCCAAGATAGGACGCGATCTGGGTGTTGGGTAGTCTTTGCGAGAGCGCGGGATACTGGCGCAGGAAGGCGAGGTATCTTTCTTCGGCGGTGGAGCTGACGATCTGCCGGCAGACTTCGTCTTCTGACAGGATCAGCTGTCTGCGCCGGATCTTCCGTTCGATCGCGCGTTCCTTCAGGTCTTCTTTTTCCGGATCGTCGAGGGGGAGATATTTGTTGAAGCTGGTGATTAGTTTATGGATGGACACGGTTGGTGAGATTGGTTCGGTGAGAGACTGCATATTCTGAAGACCGGTCGGACGACAAAGCTCTAGTTTTTGATCTTTCGGTACTGGTTGCGGTTGCGTTCGAATACGGTGAAGCCCGTCAGTCTACCGGCGGCATTGTGGTCGAAGCGGAGGTCGATGGGTTCGTTCTCCTTAATAAAGAATACTGTTGGGGATGCCGCCTTTAAATATATTTCCGGGTGCTGACGCGTCACGGCGAAAAGGGAATCGCCCCGCAGACGTATGACTACCGTGTCTTTGTCAGCGCTGGCGTACGTGCCTGGGTAGGAACGGAGGACGGAAGCGGAAACGGGGGTCTGACTATACTGGAATCTCTTTTTGCTCAGCAGCCAGGTATAGACGCTATCGTTGTTATAGGTCACTGTCCAGCTGTCGTGACCCGCTTCGGGGTAGACGGTGAATTTTACAGAAGGATTATATCTTCCGACGGCTCCTACCATTTGCTGGTCCCGGATGATCGGGACGGTATTGTCTTTTGCACCGTGAAAGCACCAGACGGGCATGTTCCTCAGGCGCCAGGCGTCGGTCGTGTCACCGCCCCCGCAGATGGGAATGATCGCCGCAAATTCCTCCGGATGTTTCAGGGCGAGGTCCCATGTGCCGAATCCGCCCATACTGAGTCCCGTGAGATAGACCCTGTCAGGGTCGACGCGGAACCGGTGTTTGCAGTCCTGCAGCAGCTCATAGAGCTGCTGTGCGTCCCATCCCCCGCCCTCCCGGGCCTGTGGGGAGACGACGATAAACGGGTATTGCCGTCCCTGCGCGATCAATTTGGGAGGGCCGTGTGTTTTCAGCTTCTCCAGATCGTCCCCTCTCTCCCCGCTGCCGTGCAGAAATAGCAATAACGGCCATTTTTGGGTGCTGTCTTTTGCGTATCCCTGAGGAAGATACAGGAGGTAGTTAACCTCTCTCACCATCTTTTCGGCGGTCTGCTGCGTCCTTGCGGCCGGGGCCAGGAGAAATGACGCCAGTATATATGCGAGAATTTTGAATAGCTTGTTCATGGAGAGCAAGATAACTATTTGGGCTCAGCATTCAAAAGCAATGGTGCGGCGGGCGCTTTCCGCGAGTAGCGTTTACGGTAGTCCCTTGGGGAGAGTCCGGTCAGGCGCCGGAAGACCAGCCGGAAAGTTTTGATGTCCACATAACCCGTTCGGTCCATTACCTCGTCGAGGGAGCAGTCTTCGGATTCGAGCATCTTCTTGGCTGCTTCGATCCGCACCCGCTGCAGGTATTCGATGGGGGTGTTATCGGTGGCGGCCTTGAAACGGCGGATAAAGTTCCTCTTGCTCGTGTGGCACAGGCCCGACACTTTTTCGATCGAAAGGTCGGAGGCATAGTGTTCCTCGATATAGGACTGGGATTTCAGGATCTCTTCGTCCTCGTGCTGGCGCTGGCCGGAAAAGACGGCGAAATGCGCCTGGCTGTTATAGTCGATGTCGATGGAGAACCGTTTGCTGACGGCGAGGGCGGTCTCCCTGCCGCAAAACTTCTCGATAAAATACAGGATCAGCTTGAGGGCCGAGAAGCCGCCGCCGCTGGTGTATACTCCGTCCTGATCCGTGATGATCCGGTCTGTCTGAACCGTGATGCGGGGGTAGCGACGCTGCATCTCTCCGGCTGCGGACCAGTGGGATGTTGCGGCCTTTCCGTCGAGCAGGCCGGCCTCGGCAAGGAAGAAGCTGCCGACGCACATGCTGGCGATCTCCGTGCCGCAGCGGTGCATCTCCCCTATCCAGTTGACCACCTCCCTATATTTGCGGAGGGTTGCGTCGAGATCTCCCTTGAATCCCGGGATGATCACCAGTTGGGAATGGCTTGTCTTGTCGATTGTCGTGTAGCAGATGAACTGGGCCGGGACGTCCAGCTGGATATTCTTTGCTCTCTCCCCTACCAGCTCGAGCCGGAATGCCTCCGGACGTCCCAATTCCTGCAGGTACTGGTTGGTGCCGTAGAGCAAGTCGATCACGCCGCCGATGGAAGAGGTATAGACGTCCTCGTGGATAAGCAGGGAAATAGTCATCATGGCATTTCGTGTATTGATCCGACCAAATTTAGCGCATATTCCTGTCACAAATACCCCCTAAGAAGTCACAAATGCCAGTTTTATTTGACCGTTTGCGGCGGCAATTTTGTCGCACAAAATCTAAAACAATGACAACAGTAAGTAAACCAATCGACGCGGTCGCCAATTGGTGGCGGATCGCCTCGGCCGCGGCGCCCAATCATGCGTCTCTCGACGCCGCGCGGGACTTCGGGGAAGGCTGGGGCGGCCTTACTCCCGAGCCGGGGGGTGTGGATTATATCGAAGTGGACGCCGGCGGTGTACCGGCCATTTGGGTCGTCCCGAAGAAGTGCACGGCGGACCGGGTGCTCCTTTGTTTTCATGGCGGCGGCTTTTTCGGGCTCCGTGTATACGCACCGAAAACTTTTCGCCCATTTCGCAAAGGCGATCGGTTGCAGGGCCCTGATCTTACAGTACCGTCTTGCCCCCGAGCATCCCTATCCCGCCCAGCTGGAAGACGCTGTGAAGAGTTATTCGTGGCTGCTCGACCAGGGTATCAAGGCAAAGCATATTGCCTTTGTCGGCGATTCCGCGGGTGGCAATCTCTGTGTCACGACCATGCTGGCGGCGCGTGACCGTGGTCTGCCGCTGCCGGCGGCCGCGATGCCGATATCGCCCTGGTATGATATGGAAGCTGGTCATGGACTCGCTGGTCTACAATCATGGCAAGGACGCGCTCTTCACGAAAGAATGGATTAAGGGCATTGCGGGCATGTATCTGGGTGCTCAGGGTAACCCCAGGGATCCTTTTGCCAATCCGCTGTACGCTGATCTGAAGGGTCTTTCGCCGCTGTATATCCAGGTCGGAGGGGACGAGTTGCTGCTGGACGACAGCACTGTCCTGGCGGAGCGGGCGAGACAGGCGGGTGTGGATGTGCGTATCGATATCTTCCCCGAAATGCAGCACACTTTCCAGATGGCCGTGGGCCGGGCTCCGGAATCGACAGAAGCCGTCGGCAGGTATGTGGAGTGGGTGAAACCCAAACTGGGTTTGGCTTAGGAGGTCTGGAATTGTGGATTGATAATTGCGGACTGGTGCGATTGCCCTCAAGGTATTAACTTTGGGGGCTTTCTTTTTTAACGCCATTCGTTCTAATATGAGAATTGCCCTGTTGTCCGATATTCATGGAAATACAATAGCCCTCGAGTCCGTGCTATCGGATATTGCCGCAAAAGGGGAGCCGATGCATACTGGATACTGGGCGACCTCGTGGCGCTGGGGCCCGATCCTGTCGGAGTGCTGGAGCGTCTGGCCGGACTTCCCGGTCTGCAGCTTATCCGCGGCAATACCGATCGCTATGTCACCATTGGAGACCGCCCCTCCCCGACCGTCGAAGAAGCGCAACGGAATCCGGAGCTTGTCGATTCGATCGTAGAAGTAGCCAGTACTTTTGCCTGGACACAGGGGATGGTCACGGCTGCCGGATGGATGGAATTCCTGGTCGCTCTACCTTTGGAATTAAGAGTCGGGTTGCCTGACGGCACCCCATTCCTCGGCGTACATGCCTCTCCAGGACGTGATGATGGTACAGGGGTGGCACCGGATATGAAGGAGGGGGAGATCGAAAAACTTTTCGGCGGCTGCGAGGACGGGCTTGTTTGTATGGGACATACTCATCTTCCATTGGATCGACGGTGGAAGGGCATCCATCTTGTCAATCCCGGTGCGGTCAGCCTATCGCTGGCTCCGGACAAGAAAGCCGGATATGTTATCTTAACTGCGACAGAAAAAGGCTATACTGTAGATCATCACAGAGTCGATTATGACCGGATTGCGGTAGTCGACCAGTTGAAGAGGATAGGACATCCGGGCCGCAACTATCTGATCCGGCATCTTACCGGGAAATCCATCTGAATCAATCAATGAAATATTTACCTTCGTAACTTCGTTATCTGTCACGGCAGGTGATTTTAGCATAACCCCGGCAAAACATTTTATTATGAACGGCTCTAAAGAAATCGTCACAGTATCGGTACCAAAAGGCGACCTGGATAATGACTATACTTTTTTTGAAGACGGCAAGATCCGCCACAATTATGACCAGAATGCAAATAAGCTGGGGCTCGAGGCCTGGATTACGCCGAGGAGTATTGCCGACAGTGAAAAAGATAAGATCATGAAGGCTTGTCCCCCCGAACACAAGATCAAAATAACGGCGCTACTGAAGAGATAAAAGAACTCTTTATTCACGAGCTCGATCTTAGTCCTTCTCTGTTGACAAGTGACTCCATTATAGGTTGAGCTATCTGATCTGGTGCCTGACCGAAAAGATAAGAAGGGGGCCTTGTAACAAGCCCCCTTTCGCATTTCCTGACTGGTGATCAATAATCGATCTGCCGGATACCGGTGTCTTTCCGGATCTGAAAAACTGCGATCCCTTTTGGGTATTCTTCCAGTTTGTCGCAATCCCCCCAAACTTGTCGGATCAGCCGCCCTACGGTCTTGAAAAAAACCGCAGTTTTACACCATCAAATAAAACCAACCATTATGTCAAAAGTGTCCATTTACCTGAATTTTCAGGGGAATACCGAAGAGGCGTTCAATTTCTACAAATCCGTTTTTAAAACTGAATTCGTAGGTCCTGTCATGAAGATGTCCGATGTACCGCCCCAGCCGGGCATGCCGCCGCTGCCCGACAACGAGAAGAATGCCGTGATGCATGTCGCACTACCCATTCTCGGCGGTACCATCCTGCAGGCTACGGATATGCTGGAGTCCATGGGTCACAAACTAAAAATAGGAAATAATACGACCATCTGTCTCGAACCCGACAGCAAGGAGGAGACCGAGCGGCTGTTCAATGCGCTCTCGGGCGGTGGTTCGGACGTCATGCCGTTGCAGGATATGTTCTGGGGTGCTTACTGGGGAACTTGTCTGGACAAGTACGGAATCCGGTGGATGTTCAATTACCAGAAATAGGTCCGGTCAGTTCTCATGAAATGCAGGCCCCGTCCTTCGGGGCTTTTTCTATTCGGGGAAGAGTTCGTAACTTATCGGGGCGGAAATCCCCCAAAGCAAATGAAAAAGCTGTTTCTCAGGTTGACTGTCGTTTTGTTGTTCTTTTCGCTGTCGTGCCGGGACAAGGTCCCGACGAAACAGGCTATCGGCGATCTGCATCTCCTGCGGGGTGAGCTGATCACGTGCGGGCCGCCGGACAAGGAATTCGGCACTGTCGTATTCGAGACGTCGTGCCGGGATGTGGCCGGGGACTTTAACCTGGGTATGGCGTTGCTGCATTCGTTCGAGTACGACGAGGCGGAGAAAGTTTTTGCGCGGGTCGTCGACAAGGAGCCGGGGTGCGCTATGGCCTATTGGGGAGTCGCGATGAGCAATTTTCATCCGTTGTGGGCGCCGCCGACGGCGGCCGAGTTGAAGAAGGGGAACGACGCGCTGTCGATCGCCAGGGCTTTGGCGCGGGGGCCGTCCAGAGAGCGGGACTATATCGATGCCATTTCGGGGTTCTACGGGGACTGGGACAGGCTGGATCATCATACGAGGTGTGTGCGGTTCGAAAAGGCGATGGAAAAGCTGTATGCGGCCTATCCCGGCGACAGGGAAGCGCCTGTATTGTATGCGCTGGCGCTGACGGCTGCGGCCGACCCGGCCGACAAGACACTGGCGAAGCAAAGAAAGGCCGGGGCTATCCTGACCGCGCTTTATCAGCAGGAACCCAACCATCCGGGGATCGTACACTATATCATCCACACTTATGACTATCCCGGACTGGCGGAGCTGGCGTTGCCGGCTGCGAGAAAATATGCCGCCGTCGCCCCCTCTTCCGCGCATGCGCTGCATATGCCTTCTCATATTTTTACCCGGCTCGGACTATGGGACGAATGCATCCATTCGAATCAGGTATCCGTCGCCTCGGCGAAATGCTATGCGGAGGCCGCGGGCATCAAAGGGCACTGGGACGAAGAGCTGCATGGCCTCGACTATCTGGTGTATGCCTACCTCCAAAAAGGAGATGACCGGCACGCCAAAGAACAAGTGGGACTACCTGAAGACGATCACGAACGTTCATCCCCTCAATTTCAAGGTCGCCTATGCGTATGCGGCTATCCCTTCGCGATACCTGCTGGAAAACAGGCTCTGGGGTGATGCGGCGGAGCTGCGCATCTGGCCGGCGGATCTTCCCTGGAAGGACTATCCCTGGGAGGCGGCGATCCTTCATTTCACCAGGCTGATGGGTTCTGTGCATATCGGGCGACTGGATTCTGCGAAAGCGGAGCTGGCGGTGCTGAACTCGCTGCACGACACGCTGACGAAACAAAAGAACGCCTATATGGCCAATCAGGTGCTGATACAGGTCAGGACGTCAGAAGCGTGGATAGCGCTGAAGGAGGGGAAGACCAGGGAAGCGCTGGCGTCGATGCAGCAGGCCGCCGACATGGAGGACAAGACCACGAAGCATCCGGTCACGCCCTGCGAAGTCCTTCCGGCGCGGGAGCTGCTGGGGGACATGCTGCTGGAAATGAAGATGCCGGGCAAAGCGCTGGAGGCCTATGAGGCGGATCTTCAGCAGCACCCCAACCGGTACAATGGACTTTACGGCGCGGGGCAGGCGGCACTGGGAGCCGGTGACGGGGAAAAGGCCCGGAGATATTTCCGGCAGCTACTGAGTATCACGGACTCCGCCGGCTGCACCCGACCCGGGCTCGCTGCTGCCCGAAAGATCTAAGACCATTATCACCATTCGCCGGTATTCCTCCTTCATGGCGGGGTAAGAGAGCCAGGTCTCGCCGGTGATCCGGAAGCCCCTGTTCTTATAAAAACCGACGGCCGCGCTGCTGTCCATCGCTTTTAGCCAGATGATGGATTTGTTCTTTTCCCGTGCAAAGTTTGTAATGAAATTTATCGCCGCCGTTCCCAGTCCTTTTCCGGACGCCTCTTTTACAAAGTATATTCTTTCGAGTTCGAGGGTCGTGCCGGCAGGATAGTTGTATAGCGGGCTGTCTATGTTCAGCTTGATCACTCCGACGGGTTGGGTTCCGTCGTAAACCATGAAGAAAACGGCATTGGGATCGGCCAGTTCGCCGGTCAGCCGGTCGGCGCCAAAGCTGGCCTGCATATAGGCCTCCCCGCCATCGTACCACAAATAGAGGTAGTTCTCCCGGTAGGATTGTAACAGAACCCGGATCAATTCGTCGATATCTTCCTTTGTACAGATCTTTATCATTGGCTTCGGTTGCGCCATTTCGGCGCTATGGGTTCATCCGGTTAAAATATTCGGCGATGGTCTCGTTGTTGGCCCTTGCCCGGGGTTCGCTGAAGCCGAATGTGAGCTCATTGTTCCCGGCCGCCAGTTGCGCGAATATCGACTCCACGAATTCGCTGACCGGCGGGAATTCGCTGTGGATGCCTTTGCCGCCAAGGTCGGTGTTCAGCGCGGGCGGAATGATCTCGATCACTTCCACGCCCGAGTCCTTCAGCATATGGCGCAGGGAAAGGGTGAATGATCGCAGGAAGGCCTTCGTCGCGCAGTACACGGGCACCTTCGACAGGGGGACGAAGGCCAGTGCCGGAGGTTACGTTCATGATGGCGCCCGGGGTTTTCAGGCCAAGAAATAGCTTGGTCAGGTGCATCGGCGCCGAAATATTGATGGCGATCTCGTCTTCCGCCTTTTCGAAAAAGTCGTTGTCGGAGATATTCATCCAGTTCTGTATGCCCGCGTTGTTGACGAGTACGTTGAGGTCCGGGTGCTCTTTTGCTATCCAGCTGAACAGGTCGATGCGTTCTTCCTTTTTCGATACGTCGCATACCCGAGTGATCAGGGACGGCAGGGCGCCAGCCAACTCTTTTAATACCGACTCCCGCCTGCCGCAGACGATAACCGTATTGTTCTCCTGAATGAACCTTTCGGTCAGCCCGAGGCCGATGCCGGATGCGCCACCTGTGATCAGTATCTTGTTGCCTTTCATTTTCATAGTCTGATTTTTTTGGAAAGTTAGGGCAACAAGTCCAAATCACCCCTTCAAATTGTCCGGGCGACCCCGCCCCAATACGTAACCGACCGGTTACCTTTATAGTAAAATAATAACTCATGAAAAGTATTCGTCAGAATGTATTGATCGCCGCGCCGGCGGAGAAGGTATATCGTGCGCTCACCACTCAGGAAGGGCTGGCGGGCTGGTGGACGCCTGCGGCAACGGCCCGGGCGGAAGTGAACAGCATTGCCCGTTTCCCTTTCAATTTCCCGGACTTCGAGTATGCCAAAGAGATGAAGGTGACGGTACTGAAGAACAACGCGCGGGTTGAGTGGGAATGTATAGCGGGCGCCGACGAATGGATCGGGACGACGATCTCTTTTACCCTCGAGGCCGGCGACAAGGCGACGCTGGGGAATGACCATCCGGAATTACTCGGGCAGCTGGAACAGCAGCAGAGTGAAAATGGAACGCTGGTGATCTTCGAGCACAATGGCTGGAAGGAGTATACGCCGCAGTTTTCCGAGTGCAGTTTCACATGGGGGCAGTTTCTCAGAAGTCTGAAGAGACTGTGTGAAACGGGTAAGGGGCAGCCCTGGCCGAATCAGTATCAGTAGGCGGCCGGTCCATTTCACCCCGTTATAAAGTCCAGTTCGCTCCCCTTCGGGTACGCCTGCGGTGATTAGCTTTGTTCTGTAAAAAAACAGAAAATGAAAAGACTGGAAAACAAGGTCGCCGTGGTCTATGGCGACGGAACGACAGGAACAGCAATAGCTAAGGCGTTTGCCCGCGAGGGTGCGCTGGTCTTTCTGACCGGGAGAACGGCGGCAAAACTTGAGGCGGTGGCCAACGCAATAAGGTCCGCTGGCGGAGCCATCGAAACCGCCGAAGTCGATGCCCTCGATGAGGTAGCGGTGGAAAAACATATGGCCGCCGTCATTAAGAAAGCGGCAAGGATCGATATCTCCTACAACGCGATCGGCATTCCTCAGACGGGTATTCAGGGTATCCCGCTGACCGAATTGTCACTGGATAGTTTCTCGCTGCCGCTGACTGTCTATACCCGGTCGCATTTTATTACCGCGAGGGCTGCGATCAGGAGGATGGTGAAACAGGGGAATGGCGTTATCATCACCCACACCCCTACTCCAGGCAGGATCAGCCAGCCCTTTGTCGGGGCCATGCCGCTGACCTGGGCCGCTATCGAGGCGCTCTGCCGCTCGATCTCCGCGGAATATGGACGGGATGGCGTGCGGGCCGTGTGTCTGCATACGACGGCGTTGCCGGAGACTCCGCTGATCGACGAGGTCTATTCCATACACGGGAGGTCGCATGGTACGAGCTATGAAGACTTTCATACCGCGATGGTCGGCAGGACCCACAGAAGGAAGCTGACGACGCTGGACGAACTGACGGGCGCCGCCGTATTTGTGGGGTCCGACGAGGGAGGTGCGATCACGGGGACCATCCTCAATCTCACGGCGGGGATGGTGGTATGAGACCTGAGCGCATTCGCGGTAACTATAACGCCCTGACTCCCTTCAGACGGGCCGCATCCGCTGTAAAAATGCTGATCGCATAGCCGCCGCCCGGCGCACACAACTGGCGCAGCCGCGATCGGGACGTTACGACCCTTTTCCTGATCGTATAGGCCTGTGGGTTGGTCCGGTAGTGTGCGCCAGGCGCGTCGGCATAAATGGTAGCAATATATTTACGGCCGGGCGGCAGGAAAGAAAACCCGATCTCCGATGTCCGGACCGAGTCGCCATTCACGCTGCCGACAAACCAGCTGCCGGAACCTTTTGCATTGCGGGCCACCGTGAGGTATTTGCCTGGCTCTGCCTCAAGGTATTTGCTGTCGTCCCAGTCCACCGCGACGTCTTTTATGAACTGAAAGGCGTCGGCGAAGCGCTGGTAATTCTCCGGCAGGTCGGCAGCCATCTGCAGCGGGCTATACATCGTCACGTACAGAGCAAGCTGGTTGGCGATCGTGCTGTTGACGTGGGAATTATTATTCGGATTGATCTTGCTGAGGTCCATTTCGAAAATGCCCGGCGTATAGTCCATCGGCCCTCCCAGCAGCCGGGTGAACGGAAGTATCGTCACATGGTTGGGCTTCGACCCGCCGAAAGCCTGGTACTCGGTGCCCCTGGCGCTTTCGTTGCCGATCATATTCGGCCAGGTACGCGCCAGCCCCGTCGGTCTGACCGCCTCATGACCGTTGACCATGATATGGTAGGAGGCGGCCTTTTCGACTACGTACTGATAGTGATTGATCATCCATTGATTGTAGTGGTTCTCCCCGGCAGGGATGATATTACCGACATATCCCGTCTTCACTGCGTCATAGCCATAGCGCTTCATCAATTTAAAGGCGGTGTCAAGGCAGCGTTCGTAGTTGCGCGGAGAACCAGAGGTCTCGTGGTGCATGATCAGCCGGATATGTCTCGACTTCGCGTATTCGGAGAGACCTGCGACGTCGAAGTCCGGATAAGGCGTAACGAAATCGAAGACGCGCTCTTTCATATTCCCGAACCACTCCTCCCAGCCGATATTCCAGCCCTCTACCAGTACGCCGTCAAAGCCATTGTCGGCTGCGAAATCGATATATTTCTTCACGTTGGCCGTATTCGCGCCGTGCCGTCCGTTCGGCTTCGCGTCCCGGTAGTCCGTCTGCCCCAGTATGACGGAGGTAAAGTCGTTCGTATACGCCCAGGTAGACCTTCCCGTGATCATCTCCCACCATACGCCCATATATTTCATCGGCCTGATCCAGGACGTATCGGCTATCCGCGAGGGTTCGTTCAGATTGTAAATCATCTTCGAGGCAACGATATCCCTTGCGTCGTCGCTGCAGATGATGGTCCGCCACGGCGTGACGGACGGGGCCTGGATATTGCCCTTGTCACCCCGCGCATCCGGCGTAAGCCAGGACTCGAATACGAAGTTGTGGTCGTCGAGGTTCAAATGCATGCAGGGGTAGTTGAGGAGCGCTGCTTCGTGGATGTTCAGGTAGAGACCGTCGTCGGTCTTCATCATCAGGGAAGTTTGCACACCCGTCGGAGAAAAGGCGGTCTGGGACACATTAGGCGTTACCGCGCGGTCGTGCAGGCTTCTTATCTCCGAGAGCCGCGACGTCGTATAGTCGTATTCCCTGGGTATCATAGTCTCCAGGTATCCAGAACGCCGTATGATCGCCCGTCATCGCAAACTGGGTCTTCTCTTCCTGATCACAAAATAGACCAGGTTGTCCTGCGCCGGGAATTCATACCTGAACCCCAGGCCGTCGTCGAATGCCCTGAACCGGATCAGGATCTTCCTACGCGCGCGCGGCTGATTGAGGACCATCGCAAGCTCATTGTACCGGTTGCTGATGGCTTTTACCTCTCCCCAGACCGGCTTCCAGGTCTCGTCATGGCTAGCCCTGACGGAGTCTGCCACAATGAAGCCGTCATAAAGGGAAAAGCTGTCATTTTTCAATGCCAGACCGAGACGGCTGGGCCGGATGACCTCCCGGCCCTTATAAAAGAGCCGGTACACGGGCATTCCTTCCCGGGTCACGGAAAAATCCATCCGGAAATTGCCGCTGGGCGACAGCAGCTGCTGGGAGAGGGCCGTGAAGGAAAAAAGAACAAAGAATACAGACAGGGAGATGACGGCGATACGAATACGGGAAACCCGCAACGCGAGAAGTGTTAACATAAGCGATCGTTTTGTTGTGTATAAAATACACATTTATCTGCCCGCAAACATAGGATGGAATTTTGATTTTTCAGCGACCTGGCGCTTAAATAATTCCAATCGGGTCTGTGCCTACAGGGCCTGGCGCCCATATCGCCCATGCAGAGGATCTCAAAGTTCAGCGAATGCGCCTGCCAGTCGGGGAACACGATCGCGACTTCCGCCTCCTGGTTGCTGTCCTCAACTTGAAAAGCGAGCGAATTATCGGACCGCCGGCAGCAGCCCGGGCAGACTGTCCGCGCCCCCTTTCCGGAACGCCGACGGGCTCAGGCCTCTGTACTTTTTGAAGACCCGGTTGAGATGGCTTTCGTCGGTGAAACCGAGTTCGTCCACGATCTCGCTCATCCGCATGGTGCTGTAGCGGAGCCGGGTCTCGACGAGCCGGAGCCGGTAGCCGGTGATGTATTGCTGCAGACTTTCGCCGGTGTGTTTTCTGAAATATTCGTGTATATAGCGGGGGAAATGTTGAAATGGCCGGCTATGACACCGGCCTTCAGCTTTTCGGGAAAGGGGATCTGCTCGTGGATATACCGGATGATCTCCGCGGAATGGTCGCTCTCTGCGGGAAGGTTTGCCGCGCCGATGATCCGGATATTGCGCGCTACGATGGTAATGATCGTATTTACGATCTGCTGGACCACCTCCCTGTGCATTTCCTGCTGGTTTACGTATTCCCTGATCACGCCGTCGATAAGGGCCGCGACCAGCGGCTTGTCATTCCTGTTGTGCAGCACACAGCCCGGCAGGTGGTAGTTGCTCTCCAAAATATATTCCAGCTTCTGTATCCATTCTCCCAGATTGCTGTGCTGGCTCTTTACCTTCTGCGCCTTCAGGTAAATGTCGTTAAACCGGATGAAAAGAAAGGAGGTTCGCTCGCTCACCTGAAAGGAATGTACGTGCTGGGGCAGCAGCAGGAACAGCGTCCCCGGGTCGTATTCAAATTTGTTCTTTTCGACGCAGTGTGTCCCCAGGCCCTTCACAATATAGACCAGCTCGAAGAAAGTATTCCTGTGCGAGCCCACCGGACATTCGTCCAGCTCTTTATACTCGATCTCGTAAGGCTCAAAAAGGTTGCGTACCAGCATACCCCCAAAAATACCTAAATAACCCCGGATCATACAAGAAAAACCTCCATTCCGGACGGAATTTTACGCCATCAAATACGAATTCATGAAAGCAATGATCCTTAAAAGTCCCGGCGGCACAGAGAACCTCGCGATCGAAGACATCGCCGTTCCCGCCATCGGAGACAACGAAGTCCTGGTAAAAGTATCGGCTATAAGCATCAATCCCGTAGAGACCAAGCTGCGTCAGAACGCCTATTTTCTGAACCTTGTCCTGCACCTCCAGGACGGCGAAGCCCCGGTGATCCTCGGCTGGGATATCTCCGGTGTCGTCGAAGCGACGGGACGCTCGGTCACGCGTCTGCGGAAGGGAGACGAGGTATTCGGCATGGTCAACTTTACCGGTCACGGGAAGGCCTATGCAGAATATGTCGCGGCGCGCGAAGACCATCTGGCCATAAAGCCGCGGGCCGTCACGCATCAGGAGGCCGCGGCCGCTACGCTGGCGGCGCTGACCGCCTGGCAAACGCTCGTCCATTACGCCGGAGTAAAGGCCGGAGACAGGGTGCTGATCCACTCGGCAGCGGGGGAGTCGGGCATTTTGCGGTGCAGATCGCCAGACATCTGGGCGCCTATGTGATCGGGACGTCCTCGGCGGCCAACAGGGATTTTGTCCTGGGCCTTGGGGCGCACGAGCATATCGACTATGGCGCGCAACGTTTTGAAAACGTAGTAAAGGATGCGGATGTAGTGGTCGACAGCATTCCGGATCTTCAGCACCTCGAGCGTTCACTGCAGGTGGTTAAGAGCAGGGGCAGGCTGATCAGCCTGGTGGCTTTTCCCGACGAGCGGCTCTCGCGCATAGCATTGATGAGCAGAAAATTCCTCTACCGGATGGAGGTAGGGTCGGACGGCGACGACATGGAGTCGATAGCGGGACTGCTGGAATATCGCCGGATCCGCAGTCATGTCTCGCAGACCTTTCCTTTCGACCAGATCCCGCTGGCGCACCGGCAGCTGGAGAGCGGACATACGCGGGGGAAGGTGGTGATCACTCTTTGAAACGGATGTGGTCGATCTTACCGGCCGGCGTTTTGGGGGTCGTCCCTTTCTTGACGAAGGCGGTCAGTGGTCTTTCGGATATACAGAAAGGCCAGGTGGCCCAGGACGATTGTGGGGATAAGCAGCGCGACCACGAAGAACGTTGGGTTGGACACCGCATTGAAATGTTTGAGTAGTCTGGCCAGTCCGCTGAGTGCAAAAGGATGGATCAGGTATAATGAGTAGGAAGAGTCGCCTATTCCGAGGAAAATGGTTTTGACGCTGGAAGACGCGCGCCTGATGGGTCCTTCCATGCTGAGTAATCCGGCAAAGAGGAAAAGCATGGGGATCCCCCAGCAAAAGCCCCTCCATGCCTGGATTTCGGGGACATATGCCAGTCCTTCCGCAACAAGCAGCAGGACGGCTGTCAGGCAAAGCGCGATGCCATATCCGGACGCGAACCGCAGTCCTTTCCGGTTGAACAAATAGAAGCAGCCCATGCCCAGTACGAATTCGAAATACATGTTGTTCGTGAGGAAATTGAGCGCAAACCCGTCCATTATAAAGAATGGACTGAGCGCGACCAGTATCAGCAATATGATGGAGGAATATCGCATCGCCTTATCCGTGCCCCGGTAGATGAATACGGCGAATATGAGGTAAAAGAAAAATTCAAAGCTGAGCGTCCAGCCATTGGCGTTGAGGTATTTTGCTCCGGTGGGGAACAGAACATAAGAGGCCCAGATGCTGGTCTCCCCGCCGGAAGAGTTGACCAGGCTGGGATTATAGAGGAATATGGCAAGTCCGATGGTCGTCGTAAGCCAGTAGAACGGCATAATACGACGGATCCGGAGTCCCATGAACCGAATGAAGTTCAGCTGCCGGCCGTCGGTGGAAAAACACATGATGTAACCCGAAATGATAAAGAAGAGGTCTACTCCCGATCCCCCGACATGGATCTCCTTGAAAGCGTTGTTTCCGAACTGCTTCCATTTAATGGACGTATGCAAAAGCACTACCAGGATGGAAGCGATCCCTCTCATTATCTGAATGGACTGAACATTCGCATCATTTTTCTGGGACCGGAGATCTGCAGTGGGGGATTGCATGCCGCCAAGATAATGCAAAAGGCTTAAACACCGGCCTCGTAAATATAGATCGTCGAGACGTTGTCGTCGGGCATGAAGTATGCCCTTAGCTGTCCGGCTCTGACCTCAAAATAACTCGGGTTCTGTGTGATGCAGGCGCCGGTGGATGGCGACCATAACCCGACAGGCACCTGATGTACCGGGAGGCCCAGACGCAGGTCGACCACTTCGATGCCGCCGATCGCTATCCGTGTGCCGTCCGGATTTTTATAGGCGTTGAGTCCGGTATATACGGCTTCCCGGCCGCCGATATATTGGTTGTCCTGGTAGTCGATGTAGAAGGAATTGTTGAGTTTTGCGGTGTCGCGGTGTGTGCCGGTAGCTGGTAGTTGGGGATTTCCCTCATTGTCCAGTTGCCACTGGTAGAACCTTCTCGATCCCCAGCTGATGCCGTGGAGGGTATTTGTTTCGGGATCGCGCAGAACGCCGCCGATATGGTCCTGCCAGCGAAAGATCTCTTTTAGACGTTGTGTAGCCGGCTCGAAGCGGTAGATGATGGCCCGGCTGTCCGGGCGGTATTCGGCGGCTGCGATCCAGATGTATTTTCCGTCGTAGTCGATGCCGCTCGGGTGATAGGTCGCGCCTTCGCCGATCGCGATATCGGCGAGCTGATTGCCGTGGCTGTCTATTTTGAACAAATGTCCTTTGCCTTTGCTGCGGTCCCATGCACCCGATGCAGGGGGTCCACTTCCACGGAAGAGACCCAGAACTCGTCGCCGATCTTCACCATGCCCTGGCAGTGGAAGGTGTTAAAGCTGACCTTTATCTGGTCGGTAAGTTTCCAGACGGTGTTACGGGTCAGGGATTTTAGTTTTTTGCTGAGGTCGGAGGGTTCGGCTACGGGCTGGCCGGCGGCGCGGACTTTTTGCCGGCAGCAACGAAATTACTGGTGGTACGCCAGCCGACAGCAGCGCGTTTTTCAGGAACTTTCTTCTGTTGGACATGTTGGAAATTTACAGGCGGCAAAATTCCCCGGTAGATTGGCGCATTCACCACCCTTAATATTGTAAAGATCGGCGTAGGTTTGCACTTTCCCATCGGGAAAGCCGAAAGTACAAACCTTATATTTTATGCAAACGTCCAAAAAGGCCGCCATTGGATTTATTTTTATTACGCTGCTGATCGATGTGATGGGATGGGGGCTGATCATTCCGGTGATGGCCGATCTGATCGCCCAGTTGAAGGGCATTAAAGTCAATGAAGCCAGTCCGTATGGCGCCTATCTGCTGTCGGCGTTTGCGATCACGCAGTTCATCTTCTCGCCGATCATCGGCAATCTGAGCGATAAATACGGCCGTCGCCCCACCCTGCTGTTCGCATTGCTCGGTTTTGGCATCGATTATATCATTCTTGCCGTGGCTCCCGCCTATGGCTGGCTCTTTATCGGAAGGATCATCGCCGGTATCACCGGTGCCAGCTTCACTACAGCGACCGCCTATATCGCCGACGTCAGTCCTGACGAATCGACCAGAGCCAAGAACTTCGGTATGATCGGCGCGGCGTTTGGTCTTGGATTTGTGCTGGGGCCGGCGCTCGGCGCGCTGTTGTCGACCTGGGGGATCAGGGCTCCTTTTTATGGCGCCGCGGTATTGTGTCTGCTGAACTGCATCTACGGCTATTTCATTTTGCCTGAATCGCTGAGCAAGGAGAACCGGCGCCCTTTCGACTGGAAGCGTGCGAATCCTTTCGGTTCGCTGAAATATCTGGTTCAGCATCCGGAGATCGGCGGTCTGGCTCTCAGCTTCTTCCTGATCTATTTTGCGGCGCAGTCCGTACAGGGCAACTGGAATTTCTTTACGAGCTATCGATTTGGATGGAGTGAAAAGATGATCGGCATCTCACTGACGGTAGTAGGCGTCCTTGTCGGAGCGGTTCAGGCCGGACTTACGCGCATCGTCATTCCGAAAATTGGCAACGAGAAAAGTATCTATCTCGGTCTGTCGTTGTATACCGTTGGTCTTGTCCTTTTTGCTTTTGCCAATCAGGGCTGGATGATGTTTGCGTTCCTGGTCCCCTACTGTCTGGGCGGATTATGCGGACCTTCGCTGCAGTCCGTTATCTCGGGGCATGTGGCGCCGAACGAACAGGGAGCGCTTCAGGGGTCGCTGACCAGTCTGATGAGTCTGACCACCGTCGTCGGGCCGCTGATCATGAACAATATTTTTGCGTATTTCACCAGCAGTAAGGCGCCCTTCCTGTTCCCCGGCATGCATTTTTTGCTTGGCGCGATCTGTATGCTGCTGGCGGTGATCATCGCCAATCGGGTGCTGAGCCGGGAGAAGAAGGAGCAGCCGGGTCTGCATGGTGTTAGTTAATTAAAAAATATCAAGCTATGTTTAAAACCTATTTGACGATCGCCTGGCGCAATCTCCGGAAGAACAAGCTTTATTCTACGATCAATATCGCCGGTCTGGCGGTAGGCATGGCCGTAACCCTGCTGATCGGGTTGTGGGTGTGGGATGAACTGACGGCCAACCACGCGTTTGCCAATCACCGGACGCTGGCGGATGTCGTGTCCGTCTTCAAAGAGAATGGCGTGAGTCATGGGGGTGAGTATGCGTCGGTGCCGATGTGTGCGGAGCTGAAACGGCGTTTTCCGGGCGAGATAAAGGATGCGTCCCTCGTCGGCCAGGCCTCGCCGGCGCTGGCGGTAGGCGACAAAAATATCAGCAGCTGGGGGTTCTGGAGCCAGCCCGGTTTTCCGGAGATGTTCACCCTAAAGATGGTCGCCGGCGACCGTGGCGCGCTGGCGGACCCTTATGCGATGCTTGTCAGCCGGTCGACGGCCAAAGCCCTGTTCGGTCAGGCCGATCCGGTGAACCGGGTCGTGAGGGTTGGCGGCCGCACCGATATGCGCGTAAGGGGCGTATATGAAGATATTCCCGCGAATACCCGGCTTGCGGGTCTTGGTTTTTTGCTGGCCTGGGAGAATAAGGACAATCCCGCGGATTCGCTGATGGGCGACTGGACCAATCACCACTATTCACTGTATGTACAGGTCAACGAAAAGACGGATATGGCGATGCTTTCGGCGCAGATAAAAGACCTTACAAAACCTTTTGTGAGAGGAATGGGGGAAGAACTGCTGCTGCATCCTATGGATCGCTGGAATCTCTACAGCCGCTTCGCCGATGGCGGAATGGTGGCGGGCCGTGCCGTTTTTGTCCGCCTGTTCAGTCTGATCGGGATCTTCGTTCTCATTTTGGCCTGTATCAATTTTATGAACCTGAGCACGGCGCGCAGCGAGCAGCGCGCGAAAGAAGTGGGTATCCGAAAGACGATCGGTTCTCTTCGCCGACAAGCCGGTGGTTCAGTTCCTTACCGAGTCGTTTCTGTTCGTGTTCCTTGCTCTGGCCCTGTCGCTGTTGCTGGCGTGGGCGATCCTGCCGACATTCAATCTCCTGGCGAATAAACAACTGACCATACCGGCGGACTCGGTTGGTTTCTGGGCGGTGCTGCTGTCGTTCACGGTCTTTACGAGTCTGCTGGCGGGCAGCTACCCTGCCTTTTATCTCTCGTCGTTCAGGCCTGTAAAAGTTCTGAAAGGCGTATTCAGGGCGGGGCCGTCGGCATCGCTGCCCAGAAAGATACTCGTGGTGACGCAGTTCACGGTCAGCGTGAGCCTCATCATCGGCGCCATCGTTATCTTCCGCCAACTGCAGTATTCGAAGAACAGACCGGTCGGCTATGACCGGGAAGGGCTGATCACGGTGGAGATGAACAACCCCGCGCTGCAGGACCATTTCGAAACGGTAAAAGACGCGCTGCTGCGAACGGGGGCCGTCGCCGCCGTTGCCAAATCGTCCAGCCCTCCCACGCAGGTGCAGAACTCCATGCTGCGCTATACGTGGAGGGGCATGGATCCGACGTCGCAACCCAGCATCGGGACGGTATTCGTCAGCGCCGACTATGGAAAGGTCATCAACTGGACGATAAAGGAAGGACGTGATTTCATTCCCGGTTCGCCGGCGGACAGCAACGCCATCGTCATCAATGAAGCGGCGGCGAAGTATCTCGGCTATGGGCATCCGGCGGGCGACTATATCCGGTGGCACGACAACCCGGTGAAGATCCTTGGTGTCGTCAAAGACATGGTGATCGAGTCGCCCTATAGCACGACGGAGCCTGTCTTCTTCATGCTCAACCCACGGTCGATCCACCTCATCGATATCCGCATCCGGCCCATGGTGCCTGTCCGGACGGCGCTGGAAAGTATCGAAAATGTTTTCCACCGGCTCAATCCCAACAGTCCATTCGACTACCGGTGGACAGACGAACAGTATGCGGCAAAATTCGCCGACGAAGAGCAGCTGGGGAAGATGGTCGGCCTCTTCACTGTGCTGGCGGTCTTTATTTCCTGTCTCGGTCTGTGGGGGCTTGCCTCCTTCGTCGCGGAACAGCGCACAAAGGAGATCGGCGTGCGGAAGATACTCGGCGCGACCGTCGTTGATCTCTGGCGGCTGCTTTCCGGCGAATTCACCCGGCTGGTGCTTTTGTCCTGCGCGCTGGCCATCCCGCTGGCGTGGTACTTTTCGCGGCGCTGGCTGGAGGGCTTTGAATACCATACGTCACTGAGCTGGTGGTTGTTCGTCATGGCCGGCGCGGGCGCGCTTGTCATTACCCTGCTGACGGTGAGCTATCAGGCCATCCGGGCAGCGCTGGCGAATCCCGTAAAAAGTTTGAGATAGGGCGCCCTATGCCACGACCTGCCGGGCCACGGCGGAGAATTCCTGTTTGAACAGCAGGCTGATCTCGACGCCGTCGCTGCCGTGGAAGAAGAGTTCGCCTTCGAGTTGTTCGGCGAAGAGGCGGATCAGCTGCATGCCCAGGGAATTGTTGGCGGCGAGGTCGAAGTCGGGCGGGAGGCCGACGCCATTGTCGGCGATCTTCAGGAGTACATTGCGGGCGCCCTGGCGGCGCAGGGTGATGGCGATGGTGCCGCGGCGGCCGCCGGGGAAGGCGTATTTGACGGCGTTGGTGATGGCTTCGTTGAGGATAAGGCCGAGGGGAACGGCCTGCGACACGTCGAGGCTGGTCTCGTCGATGTCCAGGTGAAAATAGATGCCCTTTGCGCTGGTAAAACTGCTTTCGAGATAGGATACAAGGTCCTGTATATACGAACTCATGCTGATCCTCGGGCCGTGGTCGGGCTGGTACAGTTTCTGGTGGATGAGGGCGATCGCCTGCATCCTTTCCCGGCTTTCGCGGATAGCGTGTATCGCCGAAGGGTTGTCGACAAAATCGGACTGGGCGTTCAGCAGGCTGATGATGATCTGGAGGTTGTTCTTTACCCGGTGGTGGACCTCGCGAAGCAGCCATTCTTTTTCCTGCAGGAGGGACTGGAGGGATTTGTTCTGCTCGTTGATCTCGGCCTGCTTGACCTGCAGCTCGCCGTTACTCCGCTGCTTGTTGCGATACCCGCTGTAGGCCAATATAGCGATGATCAGCAGCATCGCGACACCGCCGATGGTGATATTGCGCTGGAGGCTGACGTTCTGCAGTTCGGCGTGCTGGCTTTTGGCCTGGGCCTCCAGCAGCTGGATAGACTGTTCCTTCTTGTCGGTCTCGTATTTGATCTGGAGTTCGGCGATCTGTTTGCTCTGGGTGGCGTTGAAGAGGGAGTCATTCAGTTGTTTGTGCAGCTCGAAGTTGCGGATGGCGGAGATATAGTTGCCGGCGGCGGAGTCTACCTGGAACTGCATCTGATAGAACTTGTAAAGGGTAATGGGGCGGACGGAGCCACTGGGGCAGTTCGAGGACTTTGGTCACATAGGGGCCAGCTTTTGCAAACTGTTTGAGGCTGATATAGAAGGTCGCCATCACCTGATAGTAGTGGATGAAATCCGTTATCATCCAGGAGCCGCTCGGATAAAAGTCTCTGTTGAAATTGGTGACCTTGTAGTCCTTCATCATCTCCATATAGTACTGCTCGGCTTTGGCGTATGACTTCATCGCGGCATAGCAGTTGCCGAACATCTCGTTGGCGTCGACCCACTGGGCCAGGTTGACGGGCGGCACTTCGCGAATGGCCGTTTCGAGATAGCCGACTGCTTCCCGCGGTCTGTTCATCTTTATCAGGTCGTAGATCAGCAGGCTGAGGTCTCCGTAGTAGTCTTCGTATTGACGGCGCCGCCGAAGGGTCGCCATCGATTTTAGGATCCAGGTCTGGCTGAGGTCGTAGCGGTCCAGGTCGGCGTATACCAGGGCGATGCGGGAATAATAGCCGGCGGCTTCGGCGGTGTCGCCCGTAGACTCCATGCTGCTAATCGCCTCGATGCGGTATTTCAGTTCGTTGTGCAGGTCGACCTTCAGCTTGCTGACCTCGGCCATGAGGTCATAGGTGTAGTGCAGCTTTTTGTAGCCTAGTTTTTTATAGCTGTCGAGGACCTGTATGGCTTCTTTTTCCGCGAGGTCCAGCTTGTCCTGACTGAGATGGGTTTCCGCGATGTCGAGTGAGGCCTGTGTTTCGGACAGGGTGTTTTTTGTTTGCTGGTACAGGGAGCGGGCGTTTTCGAGGCTCTGCAGCCTTTCGGGCAGGTTCTCCTTATTGACGCTGACGGAGATCGCTTCCCCCAGTGCGAGCCAGGTATCGGCTTCTCTTTTTTTGTCGGCCGTTTTGCGGTAATATTCTATGACGCGAAAATAAGCGGCTTTTCCTTTGGTCAGGTCAGCTGTAGAGATAGCAAGGCTGCCGATGGTCAGGAGGGCCTGGTTCCGTCCTTCCGTGTCGTGCAGGCTGTCGCTGAGTGTCAGGGCCCGGTAATAGAAGAACAGGGCGCTGTCGGGGCGCCGCTTGTTGGGCCAGGGGTTTTCCATATAGCTGTGCCCGCGCCGGAGGAGGTCTGCCGGTGACTGGGCGCCGGCGGAAAAGGTGATGACGAAGCAAATAAAGAGCAGGAGGACTCTCATAGGCCGCTTTTAATAATGGTTTGGTAATGATAAATTTAGGTAATTTTATTTTAAGGAAATGCACCAACCTATGACGGAAACTTTCGGCATCTATATCGTTCTTATCCTGATCATCTTATTGCTGGTCATGGCCTCGGAGAGGCTACGGGTCGCGGCCCCCATTATCCTGCTGGTCGGAGGGCTGGCGCTGAGTTTTATCCCGCGGCTCTCCGTCATCAGTATTGACCCGCAGCTGATCTTTACCATCTTCCTTCCACCGCTGTTGTACGAAGCGGCCTGGTTTACGTCGTGGAAGGAGCTGTGGCGGTGGCGCAGGGTTGTGAGCAGCTTCGCCGTCCTGATCGTTATCCTGACCTCGCTGGTCGTGGCTCTTGTCAGCAGTTATGTCATTCCGGGTTTCACGATGGCGCTGGGGTTTCTGTTGGGCGGCATCATCTCTCCTCCCGATGCGGTCTCGGCGACTTCGGTGCTCAAGAATGTAAAAGTGCCCAAGCGGCTGGTGTCGATCCTCGAAGGCGAAAGCCTGCTGAACGACGCCTCGGGTCTGATCATCTTCCGGTATGCGCTGATCGCGGTGGACACGGGGCATTTCGTTTTCCATCAGGCGGCCCTCAGTTTCATCGTCGTGATCGTCATGGGCATCGTGACCGGCATCGCGGTCGGATTGCTGTTCTATGCCGCCCACAAATGGCTACCGGTGAGCATCAATTCAGATATCGTCCTGTCACTGACCACGCCTTACGTCATGTATATCGTCGCGGAGACCTTCCATTTCTCCGGAGTATTGTCGGTCGTCAGCGGCGGCCTTTTTCTTTCTTCGAGAAACTATCTCTTCCAGAATCACCGAAGCCGGCTGAGGGGGCTGAATGTCTGGACAACGCTGAGCTTCGTGCTCAACGGGCTGATTTTTCTGCTGATCGGTCTGGAGCTGCCCACTATAATCCGGCAGCTGGGGCCGGTGGGTCTGCCGGCCGCCATTAAATATGGCGTCCTGATCACGGGGCTGCTGATCATTGCCCGGATGCTGAGTACGATGGGCGCGTCAGTCTTTACCGTATTTATCAGCCGGTATATCACGACCGCGGATAACCGCCCCGGGTGGAAAGGACCGGTATTGCTTGGCTGGGCGGGTATGCGGGGGTGGTCTCGCTGGCGGCGGCGCTGTCGATACCGATCACGATGTCTAACGGGCAGCCTTTTCCGCAGCGGGATCTGATATTGTTCATTACGTTCATGGTCATCGTGCTCTCGCTGGTCGTTCAGGGGTTGACGCTGCCGTGGGTGGTCCGCAAGGTGAAGTTCGAAGACCCCGATCACCGCAGGCCGGCGGAGGAGCAGGATCGGATAGTCGGTGAAAAGATCGCGGCGTTCAGCCTGAAATTCCTTCGACAGCAGGAAGATATCGCCAATAACGGCTATATCCAGCAGCTGATACACCGCTATGCCAACGAGCAGGAGACGGCGGAGACGCGCAGGGAGGACCTGCAGCGGTATCGGGAAGTATATGTATCGCTGCTCGAAAATCAGCGCCGCTTCCTGGTGGGTCTCAACAGGGAGAGCAGTATCGACGAGGAGATCATCCGGAAATGGCAGGGGCTGGTGGACCTCGAAGAAAAGGTAATCAGCAAATTCGAAATAGAATAAGACTGGCGTGCCGGTGACTATGCCGCCGTTGCCTCGAGCAGGTTGAGTATCCTTTTGTAGAGCTCCGCAAACTCGAAGGGTTTGGTCATATAGTCGTTCATTCCGACCTCAAAACAGCGGAGCTGCTCGCCTACGAGGGCGGTGGCCGTCATTGCGATGATGGGTGTGTCGAGCCTCAGATCGGTGCGAATAGCGCGGGTAGCGGTGTATCCGTCCATTAGCGGCATCTGCAGGTCCATGATGATGAGGTCATAGCGTTTGCCCTGCCGCAGGTGTTCGAGGGCCTCTTCCCCGTCGCCGGTGAGCTGTACCTCTCCCCCGCCCCGCTTCAGGACGTGGTCGACGAGTTGCTGGTTGACTTCGTTGTCTTCCGCGACCAGGGAATCGTTTGCCCGCCAGACACTGGCTGTAGTCCGCGAGAACGGTTGGCACCGGCGCCGCGGCCTGGTGGGTCGCTTCGTATTCGTAGGGCAGGTGGAAGGCAAAGGTCGTTCCCTTCCCTTCGTCGCTGGTCACGCTGATATCTCCTCCCTGCAGCTGCAGGACTGCTGGCAGATGGCCAGGCCGAGGCCGGTGCCGCCGTAGCGGCGGGAGATGTCGAGTCCCGCCTGGGAGAAATGGTCGAAGATATGGGGAGGCTGGACCCGGGAATACCGATGCCCGTGTCCGTGACCGAGAAGGCCAGATCCACCACGCTAACCCCGTCTCCGGGCGAGTCCGCAGGGTGTTCATTCAGTCTGACGTCGACGCATATGCGACCTGTTTCGGTGAACTTCAGCGCGTTGCCGACGAGGTTGATCAGGACCTGGTTGAGGCGGTAGGGGTCGCCCCGCAGCACCTCGGGAATGGCCGGGTCCGTCTCCACCTGCCAGACGAGTCCGTGCTGTTTCATCCGGTGCCCGAACATGGCGTAGATATTGTCGAGGACGTCCCTGAGGCGGAATTCTATCTTTTCTATGGCCAGCTTGCCGGCTTTTATCTTGGAGAAGTCGAGGACGTCGTTGACGATGACGAGGAGGTTGTTCACGCTTCTTTTTATCACGCCTGCAAACTCGCGCTGCTGGGAGCTGAGCGGTGTCTCCAGGAGGAGGTCGGTCATCCCCTGGATGCCGTTCATCGGCGTCCGGATCTCGTGGCTCATATTGGCCAGAAACAGCTCTTGCATACCCCGGGCGGTCTGCGCCTCGTCTCTGGCAGCGATCAGCTGCTGTTCCTGCATCACCCTTTCGGTAATGTCCGTCGCGACCCCACCGATGCCGATGGTCCTGCCGGCGCCGTCGAACAACGGGAATTTTAGCGAGAGCAGGTGGACGTCCATTCCTTTGTAAGGAACAACTTCTTCTATCTCCAGTGATTTGCCGCTAAGTGCTACGTATTCGTCCGAGTCTTGTAGTGGTCGGCGGCTTCTTGTGTGGCGATCGCATGGTCGGTCTTTCCGATCAGGTCTTCGTCCTTTACCCCGATGACTTCCTGAAAACGGCGGTTGACCATGATATAGCGTCCTTCGGGGTCCTTGATATAGATGAGGGAGGTTGTGTTGTCGAGGATGGCCTGCAGCCAGGACTGGTTCTCCGGGAGTCGCTGTTCCGCCTCCTTCCGCAGGACGATATCCCTGTTGAGCCTTAGAAGGATGATGAAGATGAACAGAAAGGCCAGCAGGCTGCCGCTGATCAGAAGGAGTGTCGATTTTTTGTCGGCGATGCGCGTGACAGTTTGGCGCTGGGAAAGGAGGCCCTTTTCGTCGGCCATCATCGTGCGAAGCGTATTTTTCAGGATGGTCCGGGTGTTGGCGTCGGTGGCGGGACGGAGGGAGTCGAGGGCGCCCGAAAGACTGACCGCCAGTGCCTGCTGGTCGGGGTTATCGGTGGTCATCTCTATCAGCGAGGCAATGTCCCGGCGGAGGGACGTAAAATAGGCGGGTTTGGGGGTCTCGCCGGAGACGCGGTCCCAGTCGGAAATGCGAACCTTGATCTTGTCGATCTGGGTAATAACGGAATACGTATGATTGATCCAAAATGTGGTATTCTCGACGTTCTTTTTGTTGGAATGTATCAGCCAGCCTATAAAAGCCAGGGAGCAGAAGGAAAAAACCAGCAGCCAGGCGATCTGGCGTTGTAATGCAAATCCTGCATTAAATGCAATTCTCATATCGAAGTAGTGATTCTCCTGACTAGAACGTAAGAACCCTTATAAGATTTTGCAGTGTGGACATAAAAAAGAGGGATGGCGATGCCATCCCCCGTATTGATTTTCGGAGACTACTATTAGAACGAATACCGGGCTCCGAACTGGACGGTATAGTAGGCTGCGGCCTTCGTCGCGGCGCCCGCGCTGGGGTTGACCGTGTAGGTGAAGGATTTGGTAGCCTGGTCGAAACCGCTTACGTTGTAGAGGTTGGTATTGCCGATCGTCGTATATCCGCCCCATTTGTAGTTGAGCAGGTTGAGGACGTTGAAGATATCGCAACGAACGGTCAGTTTGTGTGTGCCGGTCAGCTTCCAGTCGTAGGCGGCGCTGAGGTTCCACTGTGTGCGCCAGGGCATGATGCCGCCGTTGTAGGGGGCGAACTTGCCGAAATTGTCCGTCAGGTATTTGTGGAAAGACGGGCTGGTCGTCTGCAGCAGGGTTTGCATGCCTGTCCTGATATTTGCGGGCGTATTGGGATCGGAAGGATCATAGATATAGGCCAGATCGGTACCGTTGTTATTTTCACCAATGATGTCGTTGTTGACGACGGCGGTGTAGCGGTTGGCCTGCCATGCCTGGAACGAGCTGCTGATCGTAAATCCGTAAAAGGAGGGGCTGAGGAACAGCGCCACGAGCTTGTGCTTCTGGTCGCCGTCGCTGTACCAGTTCTTGCCGTAGCTGGCGTAGCCATAGTACGAAGATCCGACCATGAAGTTGGCGTTGCGGGGGTCGCCGTTGTCGTAGGGAGGCGTGCCCTTTGCTGCGCCGCGGGCGTAGCTGACGGTAAAGTTCCCGTCCTTACCGATCTGGAATGCGGCCTCTATCATCGCGCCGATGAAATTGGAAGACCAGCTGGCGTTGGTGAAATAGCGAACCTGGTTGAAGTCGGCGAACTGACGTGAAGCGGCGAGCGGAATAGAATAGCTGTTGCCCTTGTTGTATTTGTCGGCGGTCAGCTGGCTGGGGTCGACATAGATCTCGCGGCCTTCGTTGGTGACGAAAGAAGCGTTCTTCTTCAGATTGAGGTCCTTCATGTAGAAGTTATCCCAGGTGTTGTCGAAGTAGACGTTGGCGCCCATCCGGAACCAGCTGTTGAAGTAGTGGTAGTAGCTGAGGCTGGTCTTGAAGGTCAGCGGGTTCTTCAGGTGCTTGTCGATGGCCAGCACGGTAGCGGGCTGGGTGTTGTTGAGCGTATTGTAGTACGCCAGGCCCGGCACCTGGTTGAAGTCCTTCTGATAGGCCGACCAGTTGGGTTTGGGAACGTTGTTGTAGATATCTACCTGGCGGAAGTCCACTCCGTTGTCTATATGCGCAAAGGTGATCGGCTGGGTGGTGATCTCGGATGCAAAGAGCCCGGCGCCGAATTTCACGATGTCCTGGCCGTTGCCTTTCACGTCCCAGATGAGGTTGACGCGGGGCTGGATGTTCTTCGCGTCGAAGGGAACCACGTGCGTATTCACGCCCAGTTCGCGCTCCAGCTGCGGGTTGTAGGTCGGCGCGCTGCCGATGATCTGGCCGTCCCAGCGAAGGCCGACGGTCAGGTTGATATTCGGGCGGATATTGGTCTCCATCTGTGCGAACGCGCCCAGTTCGATCAGCGGTACGTTGATCATCGGGTTGTTGCCCGTCAGGGAGATCTTTCTGTTGAAGCGGTAGGGGTTGTTGTTATACAGGTCGGTCAGGCTGTTGTAGTAGAACTGTCCCTGCTGGTCGTGCGACAGGCGGTCGGAGATGCGGTTAAAGCTGTTGTCGGTACCGAACGTGAAGTTCAGGTTGCCGACCTTATAGCGCAGGTAGTCGATGAGCTGGATAACGTCGGAGGCGTCGCGTTCGGGCACCCAGTTCTGGTCGCCGAAAGCGAGCTGGGCGTTGTTGTTGTTGGCGGAGCCGTCGACGAAGGGCGTAGTGATCGTCACGAAGCCTTCCGGTACGTGGTTGCCTACGAAGTGTAGGAATTTCCGGTAGGTGGAGAAATTTACCTTCAGTTCGTTGACCAGTTTTGGAGAGAACTCGGTCCGCAGGCCGAGCATCACGGCGTTCTGGTATTCCACGCCAATGTACTGGGTGGAGAGCAGGCCGCTGCCCTTCAGCTTGTTGGGGTCTTCGAAACGGAGGAAGTTGTATTTCAGGGTGAGGAGGTTCCTCTTGTTGAGGTTGTAGTCGAGGATTTCACGAAGGCGTTCTGCGTCTTTTGGGTAATGCCGATGGTACCGTACTGCGGCATCTGGGGGAACCCGTTCTGGTACATCCAGTTGACGACGGAGTCGATGGCCGCCCGGGGTACTTTCAGCGCTTTTTCTGCGGCTACCTGTGTGGTACCGGCGAGGTTGTAGTCATAAGCGGAGAAAGGCAGCTTGTTCTCGTACTGGTCGTAGGAAACGATAAAGAAGAGTTTGTCCTTGATGAGGGGACCGCTGAAGAGGCCGCCCCACTGTCCAACCTTGTTCTGGGGCGTACGGGTGTGTCCGTTGGCGTCTGTATGCTGTGCGAGGTCGTTGGAGCCGTAGTAGCCCCATGCGGAGCCGGCGAATTTGTTCGTACCGGATTTGGTGATCGCCTCTGACCACGCCGCCAGAACCGCGGCCGTTGGTGACGTCGTAGTTGTTGGTGGATACTTCGAATTCGCGGATCACCTCCGAGGAGATGGAGAAGGCGGCGTCGGTAGTACCGGAGAAGTGCGCGCGGCGGTTGCTCACGCCGTCCAGCATATAGCCCGTACCGCTCTGTTTCGGCGCCGGCGAGGGATGCGCCGTTTGCCAGGGGTGACAGCGACATCAGGTCGGTATAGTTGCGGGTAGCGATGGGAATCCTTCTGAGCGCCTGACCGGAGACCTGGGTACCGGTACCGAGGCGGTCGACAGAGTTGTTGAAGCTGTTGGAGCGAACCGTCACTTCCTGGAGGGTGGTCGCGCTCTTGCTGAGCGTGATCCTGTGCAGCACGAGGCGGTCGCCGAGGTTGAGGACGTTGTCCTTTATAACGGTGGGCTGGGCGCCTACGGCGGAGATCTCTACCGTATAGACGCCGACGGGCAGGTCGCGGAGGGTAAAAATATCCTTTCTTGTCGCTGACGGTAGTCGCGCTAAAGCCGTTGGCCGTGTTCTTAACGGCGACGGTAGCGCCGTCGATGGCTTTGCCGGCGTCGTCGAAGACGAAGCCGCTGATGCCTGATCCGCCGGACTGGGCGGTCAGCATGCCAAAGCTGATCAATAAAAGGAAGGGAACTAACAGGAGCCTGATAACCAGAACAGTGTTTTTCTTCATTACAGTTGAGTTTACGCCGCAAAGCTAGTTCATGCCCCTGGAAAATATTGTGACGCGGCGTTTAACTTAACGGTAACGTAAACAAAAATTCATGAAAAAAAACATTCGGGAGTACGTAGACCATTAAACGCCGTCACAGCGCCTCTTTGAGCAGGGAGTCGAGGTCGAGCCGGTGCGTGTACATCGTGAGCTTGCCATCCTGGTCGAGAGGCCACTTGTTCGCGTGGCCGGTCCCAGTAGAGTTCGACGCCGTTGCGGTCGGGGTCGTCGAGGTAGAGGGCTTCCGATACGCCGTGGTCGGAGGCGCCGGTCAGCTGGTAGTTGGCGTCGACGAGGCGGCGGAAGGCGATGGCCAGGTCGCGGCGGGTGGGATAGACGATGGCGGTGTGGAACAGTCCGGCGGCGGCTGTGGGCGCCGGGGGCTTGCCCTTGCTGTACCAGGTGTTCAGGCCGATATGGTGGTGATAGCCGCCGGCCGAGATAAAGGCTGCTTCCTCTCCGTATTTGACCATGAGCTCAAAGCCCAGCAGGCCGCAGTAAAAGTCGAGGGAGCGCTGCAGGTCGCTGACCTTGAGGTGTACGTGACCGATACGGGTCTGTGCCGGGATAGTATGTGGAGTCATGGGGTAAAGGTGATGACAGTTCCCGCATCGGCGGGCGTCAGAACCGGAACCTGAGGCCGAGCGTCACGGGCATGGCGATCAGATGATAGGTCTGGGTGGACGCCTTATTATTGAAGTATTGGCCGCCGACGGACAGGGCGAGGCCGAACCTGCAGCTAAAGAAATAAGCCACGCCCATCTTTACGCCCGCCGTGACGCCGACTTTGGTAGAGGGACGGGTCGTCAGTGTATTCCCGCCGTTGGCGATCTTGCTGCCGGCCGGAATCGATGCCCCGGCGGACAGTGTTATGTTCGACTGCCAGCCAAGGGGACCGCCGATGGTCGCCTTGCCAAACAGCTGCACGGGGATAATTGGTTTGCCCGGATAGACCGTATTCCAGGTATTCGGGGCCGAGCCGGCATAGGGAATATCGTCCTGATAGGAAAGCGTAATATAAGACGCGGAAATACCGGCCTGGAACCAGTGGTTGAAAATGCGCGAGACTGCCAGTTCGCCGGCCAGCTGTGCGCCGTTGGTCCGGGTATGTTCGGTGGTATTGTCGTAGCGCGGGATGGAGTTGAACGAGCCGCCGCCGTCCACCGCTATCTCCCATTTCTTGTGACAATCGTCCTTGTCTTTTGGCAGGGATCTGACCCAGCTGGTATCGTTGAGGATATAGGTCAGGGCGCCGCCGCCGGTGGTGTCGGCTTTCAGCGGGACGTGGAGAAGTATGGCTGTGTCCTTACAGAGGACGAACTGGTCGACGGTCGGCTCGCCGGAGATCTTTGAAAAATAACCCATGCTGTCATTGGCGGTGGATAGGGTGATCGATGGTCCGGACCAGCTGTACGAGGGTATCGGTTTTTTCTTTTTTGAAGTCACCATTGCCTGGTAGAATCTGATCGTGATATGAAGGGGCCGGAGGTGCAACTGTTTGTTGACGAGTGTATCCGCCTCTGCGGTGAATTTTATGTCTCGGCAGCAGCCGGCGACCCCTCCTGCGGAGAGCGGGTCTTTGGCAAAGAAGGCGTTGCCGCAGGTATGGAGGATATAGAAGGTGCAGCCAGTGGGTCCTGTGATCAGCCAGGCGGTGATGCCGTCGTCGCCTTCGCCTGCGGGCATGAGGCTGACGTAGGTGTACTTGCTTCCTTTATTGAAGAACCCGAGGTTGCCGATTGTACCGGGGTTAACGAATGTGTTCTTTATGTTGGAGGCCCTGAGGTCTTTCCAGCCGTTGGTGAATCCGATGTCCTTCAGCAGATGGTTGAAAGCGGGAAAACTGACATTGTATTTATTATGGGTGGCCGGGTCTTTTACCGAGCGGATAAATGCGGAGCGTGTGGTGATGCCGTTCTTCTGTTGCAGGAAGGGGAATTGTGGGTGGTTGCCCAATTTTTCGGTGAAGTCGCGTGGTTTTTACTGGTGTCGAACTGGAATAAGGTGGAAGCGTGTGAACAGGTGGATTGAGCGGACGCGGATATGCACAGAAGCGCCAGGGCTACGGTTAAAAGGGGTCGGGTCATGCTGGCAGTAACGTAAAAACTATCAATTTGTTATATATAATCATGAAAAATAACGGTATAGACCCATTAACAAAAAAATCAAAAATATTTTTTTCCTCATCCGTTAAACGATTCCATTTACCGCTTGTCCTAAGAAAAACCTTTAAAAAAAACTTAAAAAACCCGACTAAATCAACTTTATGAAAGCGAGAACCCGAGCTTCGATCCGACCCCTGGAGAATCATCCATTCCGGATCAAAATGAAAAGCCTTTCGAGACTGATGCTGGCCACTGCCTTTGCAGGTATTCTGTTTGCGTGTAAGAAAAGCAGCGACAATAACAGCGCGGCGCCGATGTCGAATCAGGATGCCGCGACGCAGTCCGACGACCAGACCCGTGTATCCAATGAGAGCGACGCCGCATTTGACGACGTGACCACGGTTATGAATGACCAGACCACTTGTGACCGGCGCCGGCGCGTCGACTGTACGTTATGGCGTAACGACGACGGGTGTGGATACGGTGAAAAAGAAGCTGATCTGCGACGCGGTCGTAACTTTCGATACCACTAATGCAACGCATACGCTGACGATCACCTATAATGGTACGGGCTGTGGACTCAACCGCAAACGTACGGGTACGGTTACGATCTCCATTCCTGCCGGTGTACATTGGAAAGACAAGGGGGCACAGGTCACGGTTGTCTTTAACCTGACGGTTACACGTCTCACGGACAATAAGAGCATCGTGCTTACGGGTTCGCATGTCTATACGAACGTTACGGGTGGCAATGTTATCAGCCTTACGCCCAGCAGCCAGCCCATTATTCATACGGTCGCCAGCGACAATATGGTCATCACGTTCGACAACGGCGCGCAGCGCACCTGGCATGTTGCCCGTCAGCGTACGTACACGAACCTCAACGGTTTTGCGGTAGCTCTGAGCGGCACGCATACGGACGGGGCTACTTCGGGTATTTCCGAGTGGGGCACCAACCGGTGGGGCAACAATTTTACGACCGTCATCAATCAGCCTCTGACGGTAGCGGCCAGCTGTGGCTGGCAGCTGACCAGCGGACAGTTCACGCTGAACAATGCCGCGGGTTCGACGTCGATCACTTTCGGTCTTGACGCCAACGGTAACGCATCGGGTTGCCCGGTGCAGGGAAGCACTTACTATTTCAAGCTTGCTTATACGAGCAACGCGAACAAGACGTATACGTTCATCCTACCTTACTAAGCTAAAGTTAGAATTGAAAGGCCCCCGGATCGGGGGCTTTTTTTGCCCATTTTTGCCAGGTAGTCGGGATTAAGTACATTGCTGTCATGCAAACCGTTACTGCCGAATGGCTCCAGTCCATCGAAGTCTTAAAGGATGTTCCGATCCCCCAGCTGCAGTGGATGATCGACAACAGCCGTCACTATACCCTACAGGAAGGATCCTATCTTTTCCAGGGCGGCGATGCGCTCGCGGGGACGAATGTCCTCCGGTCGGGCAAGATCCGTCTTTATATGCTGCAAAATAAAGAGATGAGGGAAGTAGCGACGATGCTGCCGATGGACGTCGGCGGCGCCCTACCCTTTTCCCGCGGCGCGAAGGCGAGTGTCAATGCGGTGGTTCTGGAAGCCGCAGATGTCATGACCCTTCCAAAGGAAAAGTTCCGGGAGATGGTCGCCAGTCATTATGAGCTGACCGAGGCGCTGGTGCACGTCATGACCAACAGGGTCCGGACCTTTACGTCCCTTCAGCAGCAGAACGAGAAGATGATGGCGCTGGGTAAGCTCTCCGCCGGTCTGGCGCACGAGCTGAACAACCCCGCGGCTGCTATCGTCAGGGGCTCGGAATCGCTGATCAAACACCTCAAGCTGGATCCCGTCTCTTTCAAGGAGGTCATGTCGATGCGGGTGGACGAAAAGGATGTGGACATCGTCACCAACAAGCTGTTCGAGGTGCTCGACCGGAAGGAAAAGCCGAAGCTGACGCTGATGCAGCGTACGGAAAGGGAAGACGAGATGCGGGACTGGATGGACGACCACAAGGTCGAATGCAGCGACGAGATCGCGGAGACCTTTCTGGAGTACGGCTTTACGATCAAAGACCTCGAGGACATGGAGAATCAGCTGCCGGACAAGGAACAGTATTTTTCCCCGTCCTGAACTGGATGAACCAGAATCTGGTGACGGAGAGAATGGTCAGTGATATCCAGGAAGCTGCCCAGCGTATCTTCCATCTGGTGCAGTCGGTGAAGAATTTTACGCATATGGATCAGGGTAAGGCTAAGGAGCTGGTCGATATCACCACGGGTATCGAGAATACCCTGACGATGCTGCAGTACAAACTGAAGAAGGGCAATATCGAGGTCGTCCGGGAATTCGATCCCGGTACGCCTAAAATAATGGCGATGGTTGGCGAGCTCAACCAGGTGTGGACCAATCTCATCGACAACGCCCTCGATTCGATGCAGGCGGTGGGCCGGGGCAAGCTGACGATCAGGACTGAAAAAGACCACGAGTTCGTCAAGGTCGTGATCATCGACAACGGTCCCGGCATTCCCGAAGAGATCAAGTCGCGGATCTTCGACCCTTTCTTTACGACAAAGGATATCGGAAAGGGGACTGGCATGGGATTGGATGTGGTGTCGCGCATTGTTGCACAGCATCATGGTTCCGTAAAAGCGACATCAGAACCGGGCAATACTGCATTTATAGTGTGCTTTCCGATAGAGGGGTGATCGGTGATTTCTACGTAACTTGCAAGTACATTCAATTATGAGTTTACCCATTATCTTTTCAATAGACGACGATCCTCAGGTGCTGCGGGCGATAACGCGGGACCTGCGAACGCATTATCGCGAAGACTACCGCATTCTGAGCACGACGTCGGTGCGCGAGGCGCTGGACAGTCTGCTCGAGCTGAAGAACAAGGCGGAGACGGTGGCCCTGTTCATCTCGGACCAGCGTATGCCGGAGATGGAGGGCGTGGATTTTTTACAGCAGGCGCGGGAGTTCTATCCCGAAGCGAAGCGGGTGCTGCTGACGGCCTATTCCGATACCGATGCCGCCATCAGGGCCATCAACGACGTACAGCTGGACTATTATCTGATGAAGCCCTGGGATCCGCCGGAGGACAGGCTTTATCCGACTATCAATGACCTGCTTGACGACTGGCAGGAAAAATATCGTCCGGCTTTCAAGGGTCTCAAGGTGATCGGCTACCAGTTCTCGCCGCACTCCCACGAGGTAAAGGAGTTCCTTTCAGGCAACCTGATCCCCTACCAGTGGCAGGACGTGGAGCTGAGTCCCGATGCGAGGGAGCTGCTGAAGCTGAACAATATCCAGATGAAGGATCTTCCGGCGCTGTTCTTCGAGGACGGAAGCTATCTCTGTATGCCCACGATTCCCGAGATTGCGAAGAAGATCGGGCTGAATCCCAGCATCAAGAACAGCATCTACGACGTGGTGATCATCGGCGCGGGGCCAGCGGGTCTGGCGGCGTCGGTCTATGGGGCGTCGGAGGGGCTGAAGACGCTGCTGGTCGAGCGGCGCAATCCGGGGGGCCAGGCGGGCACCAGCTCGCGGATCGAGAATTATCTGGGCTTCCCCAACGGGCTGAGCGGCTCAGACCTCACCCGCAGGGCGATCGCCCAGGCGACGAGGCTGGGCGCGGAGGTCCTCGTGCCGTGCGAGGTCAGGGATATCAGCCAGAAGGACGGATATAAAAAGATCACGCTGGAGAACGGTCAGGAGATCAATACCCATGCGGTGGTGATCACTACTGGAGTCGACTACCGCAAGCTGGATACGCAGGGCATCGCCGATTTTACGGGCGCGGGGGTCTATTATGGCGCTGCGATGACGGAGGCTTCGGCGTTCAAGGGCTGCGAGGTCTTTGTGGTCGGCGGGGGTAATTCGGCTGGCCAGGCGGCCATGTATCTTTCCAAGTTCGCGAGCAATGTCACCATCGTCATCCGGAAAAAGGATCTGACCAGCACGATGTCGGCCTATCTGATCGACCAGCTGGCGACAAGAAGCAATATTCATATACTGCCCTGCAGCGAGATCACCTCGGCGATTGGCAAAGAAGGGAGGCTCGAAGAGCTGAAGATCGCCAATGCCGACTCGAATGAAGAGCAGGTCCACAAGGCGAATGCCCTGTTCATTTTTATCGGCGCCAGGCCTTTTACCGACTGGATCGGGCTGGACATCATCAAAGATGAGAAGGGCTTTTTGGAAACGGGCCGCGACCTCAGGCAGCACGAGCAGTTCGGAAAGGTCTGGAAGCAGGACAGGGAACCCTATATGCTGGAGACCAGCTGTCCGGGTATTTTTGCCGCGGGGGACGTCCGCGCGGGGGCGATGAACCGCGTCGCGTCGGCTGTGGGAGAGGGGTCGATGGCCATCAGCTTTGTACACAAATATTTAGCGGAAGTATAATCTATAAAATCTAAGCGCATGCCACCGGAAGAAGAAGTCTGTTCGCACATGAAAGCAATCACCGAGTTGAAGCAGGCCAAAGAATATGTCTGTGAGGAATGCATCAAGATCGGCTCCGACTGGGTCCATCTGAGGACTTGTCAGACCTGCGGCGCGACGCTCTGCTGTGACCAGTCGCCGCACAAACACATGACCCAGCACTATCACCATACCGGTCATCCGGTGATCATCTCCTCGGAGCCCGGGGAGAGCTGGATGTGGTGTTATCCGGACAAATTGTTTGCAGAATATTCCTGAACTTGAGGTATCTTCGCGCGAATCTGCCAGGAGGGCCTGGAAGGGTTTCCTCCGGAGTCAGCGCTTTAAAAATGAAGATTCTCATACAGTCAGCCCACATTATTGACCGTGGGTCCTCCCACAACGGAACGGTCCGGGATATATTGATCGAAAATGGCGTCATTACGGCGATCGGCGACGGCCTCCATGCTGAAGGAGCTGTGGTCGTCCGCCACGAAGGCCTGTGTGTTTCCCCGGGCTGGGTGGATATTTTTTCCCATTTCAACGATCCCGGTTACGAATTCAAGGAGACGCTGGAGACGGGGGCTGCGGCCGCCGCGGCCGGTGGCTATACCGATGTATTTGTCCTCCCCAATACAAAGCCGGTTGTAGACAGCAAGACCCAGGTGGAGTATATCCGCAGGGGGTCGGGCGCGCTGCCGGTAACGGTCTGGCCTATCGGAGCGATGACGCGGGGACTGGAGGGGAAGGATCTGGCGGAGATGTACGACATGCGCAACAGCGGGGCCGTAGCGTTCAGCGATGGCACGAGTCCGGTACAATCGGCAGGGTTATTGTTAAAAGGATTGCAGTACGTCAAGGCTTTTGGCGGTACGGTGATCCAGATACCCGATGATACGACGGTTGGCGCAGGCGGACTGATGAATGAGGGGGTCGTTTCGACCCGGCTGGGTCTGCCCGGCAAGCCTATGATGGCCGAAGAGCTGATGGTGGCCGGGGATATCAAGCTGGTGCGCTATACGGAATCTAAAATCCAGCTTTACAGGAGTAACCTCTCCGCGCAGTCTGGAGTATATCCGTCGGGCGAAGGAGTCGGGTCTGGCCGTGAGCTGTTCGGTGACGCCCTATCATCTTTTTTCGCGGATGCCGACCTGGTAAACTACGATACTAACCTGAAAGTATATCCGCCGCTTCGCGACAAGTCGTCGGTGGAATTGCTCCGGAAGGCCGTGGCGGGGGGACTGGTCGACTGTATTGCGTCGCACCACCTGCCCCATGAGTTCGACAGCAAGGTATTGGAATTCGAATACGCCAAGAAGGGCATGATCGGGCTGGAAACGGCCTATCCGGTGCTGAGGACGGTGCTGCCTTCGTTGTCTTCGGAGGCGATCGTCGATCTGCTCAGCTACAGGCCGCGCAGCCTGTTCGGACTGGAACAGCCACGGATACACGAAGGTCATCCTTCCGTGCTGACGCTATTCAATCCGGGGGACAGACGAGGCCGGAAGAAAAGAGTACGCGGTCGAAGTCGAAGAACAGTCCTTTCTTCGGAAAGACGCTACAGGGGAAAGTGGTAGGCATCGTCAACGGCGGCAAGCTGTCATTAAACGAGCAAGTCTGATGTCCGGCAAAAGAATTTCGATACCGTTGCAATTCGGATTGATCGCGGCCGTCGCCGAAGTCCTGTTCATCCTGGGAACCTACTGGGCGGGTCCGAAGGTGTTTATCGGAGGTATAGCTTTTCTGTCTTATTTGATCGCTATCGTCTTTGCCGTAGCGGCTGTGCTGGTGAAAAAGAGGGCGAACGGCGGGTTGATCGGCTTCCAGGAAGCGGTGAAGGCCGGTTTTGTAGTTCTTGTCATGGCGCTGGCCATGCGCGTTCTTTTTCCCTGGCTGCTGGTCAACTATATCGACCCGCATTTCCGGGACCGGCTGATCCCGGAGATGGTCACACAGGCGGAAAATGGCTACCGGAGGTTTGGGGTGTCCGAGGACAAGATCCAGGAGCAGGTAGAAAGTCTTAAAAAGAGCCTTTTCCGTTGGGGTCGATGCTGACGGGACTGGCCTGGTCGTATATTGTGTTCTTCTTTATTTCCCTGCTGATCGCTGCGATCGTCAAACGCAAGCCAGGGGTCAAATAAAACAACGAATGGAAATTTCAATCGTCATACCTGTGTACAACGAAGATGAGTCCCTGCCCGAGCTCTGCAGCTGGATCCAGCGGGTAGTGGAAAAGGCCGGCTTTTCCTATGAGATCATTATGGTCGACGACGGCAGTACCGACAATTCCTGGGAGGTCATCCAGGAGCTGCGGAAAAACAATCCCCATATCAAGGGGATCAAATTCCAGCGCAATTACGGGAAGTCGGCCGCTCTGAACGAAGGCTTCAAAGCCACGCGCGGGGATGTGGTGGTCACGATGGATGCCGATATGCAGGATAGTCCCGACGAGATCCCCGAGCTGCGGCGGATGATACTGGAAGACCGCTATGACCTCGTCAGCGGCTGGAAGAAGGTGCGGCACGATCCCGTCTCCAAGACCCTCCCCTCCAAATTCTTCAACTGGACCACGGCAAAGGTCAGCAAGATCAACCTGCACGATTTCAACTGCGGGCTGAAAGCTTATCGCGGCAAGGTCGTCAAGAGCATCGAGGTCTATGGTGAGATGCACCGTTATATTCCTGTCATCGCCAAATGGTCGGGGTTCAAACGCATCGGCGAAAAAGTAGTGGAACACAGGGCGCGCAAATACGGGCATACCAAGTTCGGCGGTCTGGGAAGGGGGCTGAAAGGCTTGCTGGATCTGGCGTCGATCACCTTTGTCGGTAAATATGGCAAACGGCCCATGCATTTCTTTGGCCCGCTGGGCGTGCTCTGCGGGCTGGTCGGCGCGGGCGAGGTGATTTCTTTGCTGATCCAGAAGCTGGAGAATATGAGCTCGTTCACACTGACCAACAAGCCCTCTTTTTATATTGCGCTCACCTGTACGGTGCTGGGGACCCAGCTCTTCCTTACCGGCTTCGTAGCCGAGCTGCTCTCGAGGAATTCGCCGCAGCGCAATGCCTATCTGATCGAACAAAAACTGGGTCTCGAGTCATGAGCCGGCGCTCTGTCGTCATCATCGGTCCGGCTCACCCGCTGAGGGGCGGGCTGGCTTCTTTCAATCAGCGACTGGCCGTCCAGTTCAACAATGAGGGATATGACTGTAGGATCTATTCCTTCTCCCTGCAGTATCCCGAATTCGTGTTCCCCGGCACGACGCAGTATTCGTCGGAGCCCGCGCCGGAGGGGCTGATCATAAAATCCCGGATCAATTCTATCAATCCGCTGAACTGGTTATCCGTGGGTAACGAGCTGCGGCGGATGCGTCCCGATATCATTGTCGTCCGGTACTGGCTGCCGCTGATGGGACCCGCGCTGGGTACGATCCTGCGCCGGGTGAGGAAGAACAGGCATACGCGTATCGTGGCGATCACCGACAATGTGATCCCGCATGAAAAGAGGCTGGGCGACAAACCATTTACAAAGTATTTCCTGAAGGCTTGCGACGCGTATATCACGATGAGCGAAAAGGTGATGAAGGATCTCCGGAGTTTCGAGGCGGTCAAACCCGCGCGTCAGGTGCTGCATCCGCTGTATGATAATTTTGGCGAGCCGATCCCGAAGGAGACGGCGCGGGCTATTCTGCGTGCAAAGGGCGTCGGGATCGGCGAAAGGGACAAGGTGATCCTTTTCTTTGGTTTTATCCGAAAATACAAGGGGCTCGATATCGCGCTTGCGGCGATGGCCGACGCGCGTATGCGCGACCAGGGTATCCGGCTGATGGTAGCCGGGGAGTTCTATGAGGACGCGGCCCCGTACCAGGAGCAGATCGACCGGCTGGGTATCCGGGACCTGCTGGTGCTGCGAACAGATTTTATCCCCGACAGCGAAGTGCGGGACTATCTCTGCGCCGCCGACGCCGTCATCCAGCCGTACCGGAATGCGACGCAGAGCGGTGTTACGCCGCTGGCCTATCATTTCGAGAAGCCGATGATCGTTTCCAATGTGGGAGGGCTGCCCGACCTGGTACCCCACGAACAGGTGGGACTGGTAGCGGAACCGGAGCCGGGGGCCCTGGCCGATGCGATCCTGCGGTATTATACGCTGGGTGAAAGTTATTTCCTACCGGCATTGCGCAGGGAGAAGGAAAAGTATTCGTGGACGCGGCTGGTTCAAACGATTGAAGAATTATGTTAGACTGGAACAAGATCGACAATAGCTGGACCCTCTTCCTCGACAGGGACGGGGTCATCAACGTGGAGAAAGAAGGCAGCTATATCTTTCACTACGGGGAATTCAATTTTTATGAGGGCGTGAGGGAAGCGCTGAAGACCTGCGCCGCTGTATTTGGCCGGATCGTGATCGTCACCAACCAGCGCGGTGTGGGGAAGGGGATGATGACGGCGGCGGACCTGCAGGATATCCACGCCAAAATGGCGGCGGAGGTCGTACTCAGCGGCGGAAGGATCGACAGGGTTTACTATGCCGATTCTCTTGACAATGCCCATCCTTTGCGAAAGCCCCAGCCGGGCATGGCGCATTCCGCGAAGAACGACTTCCCGGAGATCGACTTTTCCCGGAGCATCATGGTGGGCAACAATATCAGCGATATGGAGTTCGGAAGGAATGCGGGGATGTACACCGTCTTTCTGACCACCACCAACCCCGAACAGGAGCTCCCCCACCCTGCCATCGATATGGCTTTTAGCTCGTTATATGAATTTGCAAAACATTTGCATTTGGCATGAAATTTTCGCGTTCAATACACGTTGGAATCGGTATGCAATTCTTTAACTTTCATCGGATAGTGATCCTGGTGCTCGTGGTTGCGGGTCTTTTGGGAACCGTAACGGAGAGTTATGCCCAGCCGCCGCTGACCTATGCGCGGAAAAACGCGTTCCGGTTGCAGGAAGACTCGCTCAAGACGTTTGCCTATAATATTGTTAATCTGGAGTCTGCTTCCGAACGTTTTCGGTCGGACAGCCAGTTCATTCGTACGCTGGTCAGGACGCTGAAGCAGCCTAATTCCTTTTACTACCCGTTCGATTCTTTGATGACGATCTCGCGGCTTTATGCTCCGGACAGCAGTTTTCGCATCCTGACCTGGGAGTATCAGAAGGATGATTTCATCTTTTTACAGGAAGGCGCGATACAGATGCGGACCCCGGACGGTTCGCTGAAGTTGTTTCCGTTGTTCGACGTCTCGATGTTTACCGGGAAGCCGCTGGATTCCGTGCGGTCGAACAGGAACTGGATCGGCGCCATCTATTACAAGATCATCGAAAAGAACTGGCAGGGAAAGAAATACTATACGCTGCTGGGTTTTGACGATTTCAGCCAGACCAGCAACAAGAAGTGGATGGAGGTTCTGACCTTCGGTCCGGAGGGGCAGCCTCAGTTCGGCGGGCCTTATTTCTCCTTTAAAGACGACTCGGTCCGCAAGGGTGTGCAGTATCGTTTCAGCATCGAATACAAGAAGGAGGCGGGCACCCGGTTCAACTACGACTCGTCGATGGATATGGTCGTCTATGATCATCTGGTCTCCGAAGGCGACCAGCCCGAGAAAAAAGATACCTATATTCCGGACGGCGATTTCGAAGCTTTCCAGTGGAAGAACGGGCAGTGGCTGCATATTCAGAAGCAGCTCTTCTCCTATAAGCTGAAGGACGGGCAGTTCCCGGTGGAGCAGAAGATGCTCGACGACCAGGGCAATCTCGACGAGAGCAAACTACAGGAACAAAGCCAGAAGAATATACAGAATGCCAGGAAGAAGCCGGCTCCCGCGTCGCCGGCAAAGAAGCCTAATTAGTGGTTCAGCAGCCTCGCCTTGGCGCGGTTGTACTCCTCTTCGGATATAGCGCCTTTCATCTTTAGCTCGAATAGCTTTTCCAGTTCGGCAGCCACCTGTGGTGCGCTGGCTGCGGCTCCGCGGGTATCCATAGCGGCGGCCATCTGTTTTGCCTGGTTACCGTATTCCCAGTTCTTGTATTCCGACTGGGCGGCGGCGATCGTCTCCTGAAGACGTTTGGGGTGGTTGACGTTGACGTAGGTGGTGGCCCCGACCTGCGCGGCGGTTTGTATCTCGACGTCGCCGTAGTTGAAGATCCTGCCCATGACCGTACGGCTATAGGAGACGTTATTGATCTTGTCGAGCGGGCTTTCTTTTGCGAAATGGTTGATCAGGCCGACCTCGTCGATGACCCGGAAATTGGTAACGACCCAGATATTGGCTCTCCAGGCGGCGTAGCGGATCAGCAGGTACAGCAGCCCGAGTACGGCGGCGATCCAGCCATAATTTTGGATGAATCCGATAAAATACGAGCCGACGAAGCCCACCAGAGCGATGAATACCGGGATGATCAGGGAGGTCCAGCTCGCGTGGGTTATCAGTAGTATCTTCTCTCCTTTCTGAAGCGAAGTGCGCATATAAAGAATTTTGATCCGTCAGTCGTCGAGCTTCAACACGGCTAAGAAGGCTTCCTGCGGTACTTCTACGTTGCCGATCTGGCGCATCCTCTTCTTTCCTTCTTTTTGTTTTTCCAGGAGCTTGCGTTTGCGGCTGATGTCACCGCCGTAACACTTGGCGGTTACGTCCTTGCGGAGGGCGCTGATGGTCTCGCGGGCGACGACTTTGGCGCCGATGGCGGCCTGGATGGCGATCTGGAATTGCTGGCGCGGCAGCAGTTCTTTCAGTTTCTCACAGAGTTTACGGCCGAAATCCGCCGACCGGCTGACGTGGATGAGGGCGCTGAGTGCGTCCACCTTGTCGCCGTTGAGGAGGATATCCATCTTGACGATCTTGCTCTCGCGGCGGTCTATGGGATGATAGTCGAAGGAAGCATACCCGCGGGTCTGGCTTTTCAGCTTGTCATAAAAGTCGAAGACGATCTCGGTCAGCGGCATCTCGAAGATCAGCTCGACGCGGGTGGTGGTCAGATAGCTCTGGTTGAGCAGGTTACCCCGCTTGCCCAGGCAGAGGGTCATGATATTGCCGATATAGTCGGGCTTGGTGATGATCTGCGCCCGGATAAAGGGTTCTTCGAAGCGGTCGATCCGTGTCGGGTCCGGCATTTCAGCGGGGTTGTTGACGACGATCACCTCTCCCTTATTGGTAAACGCTACAAAGCTAACGTTGGGAACCGTGGTGATGACGGTCTGGTTGAACTCGCGTTCGAGCCGTTCCTGGATGATCTCCATGTGCAGCATGCCGAGGAATCCGCAGCGGAAGCCGAATCCGAGGGCACTGGGAGGTCTCGAGTTCGTAGGTCAGGGAGGCGTCGTTCAGCTGCAGCTTGTCCATACAGTCGCGGAGCTCTTCGAAATCGTCGGTATTGACCGGGAAGATACCGGCGAAGACCATGGGCTTTACCTCTTCAAAACCCTGGATCTGTACCGGATCGGGATTGCTGGCCAGGGTGATGGTATCTCCCACCTTCACTTCTTTGGCGTTCTTGATGCCGGTGATGATATAGCCTACGTCTCCGGCCAGCACTTCTTTTCTCGGGTCCAGCGTGAGCTTGAGTACTCCGACCTCATCCGCTCCATAGGACAGACCGGTGGAAACGAATTTTACAATATCGCCTTTTTTCAGGCTGCCGTTGAGAATACGATAGTATACGATGATCCCGCGGAAGGAGTTGAATACGCTGTCGAAGATGAGGGCCTGCAGGGGGGCGTCGGGATCGCCCTTGGGTGCGGGGATCCTTGCCACGATTGCCTCCAGGATCTCGGGAACGCCGACGCCGGTACGGCCGCTGGCCAGCAGGATGTCTTCGGGTTTGCATCCGATGAGTTCGATGATCTGGTCTTTTACCTCGTCGATCATCGCCCCGTCCATATCGATCTTGTTGATGACGGGGATGATCTCCAGGTCGTTCTCGATAGCCAGGTAGAGGTTGGAGATGGTCTGGGCCTGGATACCCTGGGTGGCGTCCACCAGCAGGAGGGCGCCTTCGCAGGCGGCCGGGCGCGGCTCACTTCATAGCTGAAGTCCACGTGACCGGGCGTATCGATCAGGTTCAGTATATAGTTTTCTTTATTCTGGGTATAGTTGATCTGGATGGCGTGGCTCTTGATGGTGATCCCCTTTTCGCGTTCGAGGTCCATGTCATCGAGCACCTGCGCCTGCATATCCCTTTCGGAGATGGTGTTGGTTACTTCCAGCAAACGGTCCGCCAGGGTGGATTTTCCGTGGTCGATATGGGCGATGATGCAAAAATTCCGTATATTTTTCATTCGACGGCAAATTTACGCTTATTTTCACCAAAATTCCCTTCTATGAAGTGGTTATTGATCGGCTTCATTATTATTCAGGTGGGGATCGATCTGACGCATTCTGTCACCGTCTTTCCCTTTGTACACTATGGGATGTTTTCCGAGCGGTTCCCGAGGCCGGACAGCCTGAATGTCTTTGAAGTATCGATCGACGGCCGCAGGCTGGAGCCCTCCGAATTCCGGGTGTACCGGTGGGATATGATCACGGGGCCGTTGCAGGCGGTCGATCGATTGAAGTCCAGCGACGATTTTGCTTTTGACAGGGAAAACTCAGGGAATATCTGGGGGCTTCCTCGTTGTATCGCTTTTTCGAGCCCCATTTGCAGAACGACCCCGATGTGGCCGCGCGTTTCCCTTATTGGTATAAATCCTTTCTTATCAGACTGTTGGGCCGGAATATCGATAAAGTAAGGGTCGATCTCGCCTGCTATCGTTATGAGGGCGGGCGGCTGTTGCTGGTCCGGAAGGCAAACTATTTTACCGTTTAGCGCTTACGCTGCATGAAATACACAAGAGACAGGAATCTGCTGGTGGCCGTATACTTTGCCTTTTACTACGCCGTTTTCGTCTTTTTTTCATCGACCACCGGCTGCTTTCCCAGTACCAGCCGTTGTTCTTCAACTATAACCGCGACCTGACGGAGTTGGCGCTGATCGGCGCCGGTATCCCGCACTGGTTGATGGGGCACCCGGCGATGTTGGTATTGCTGGATGGGCTGGCGTTGCTGCTGCCTGTGGTCCTGCTGGTCGTTTGGCGGATCAGGGGCCGGTTTGGGATCGCGGCGGGGGTTGTATTTTCCGCCTTTTTGTCCTTTTACCTGTTGCTGGCCGATATCTTCTGGCAGGTGGACCTGCAGCCTTTTATGCTGTATATCCTGTTATCTTTTGCTTTTTGCACTAACCGGCCGGAGCGGTTTGACGGTATTCTCCGGCTTTCCCGCTATTATTTTCTTTATGTCTTCGCCTCCGCGGCGTTGTGGAAGATAGCGAGGGGGCTGTTCTCAACCCGGCCGAGATGAGCAATATCCTGCTGCTGCACCATAGTGATGTGCTGAGTCAGCCCCACCCATCTCTTCTTCACGGCGTTTATGTCTATCTGATCGGGCATGCCGCGGTGTCCTCGGTGGTTGTATGCGGGTGCGACGGTGCTGGAGATTGTTTTTGCCGTGGGTTTTTTACGCGTCGCTGGGACCGGTGGCTTCTGGGGCTAGCGGTTCTGTTCATTGCTGCGGACTATGTGGTGATGCGGATCCCATACTGGACCATTTTGATGGGTGGAGTGACGCTTTACATCGGTGCGGGCGGCGGCCGGAGGCGAGGGTTGTTCATCTATGAGACGGGGCATCACGAGAATCTCCCCGGCCTGCTCGACCTTGCCGAGGACCGGTTCGACCAGGTAACCGTCTATCTGGACGAGCAGTCCTTCAGCAATCTGGTGGGCGGTCATGATCCGCGGGGGCGGTGGCCGCGGACGAGATTCGTTGAGCTGGCGGCGGGTAGGCCGAAGCGTCCGTTCATCAGGGCTATGCTTAGCGATCTGCGGAAACAGAGGGTCAGTCATCTGCATCTCAGTACTCTTGACAATAACCTGTTGCTTTTTGCCCTGCGGTTATGTGTGCTGGAGGGTGTGCATGTGAGCATGACCGTGCATGCGGTGAACGACTATTTCTCGTATTCGTTGAGGGGCGTTAAGGCTATGACGGAGTCGGTGGCGAAGTTCCTGCTGCACCGGCGGATAAAGCATTATTGCTTCTTTCTTCCGCGGATGGCGGAGAATTTCAAAAGGCGGATGAAGGATGCCACGGTGGTGGTTATCCCATCGCGTTTTTATGCGACTATGGGGGATGGGTCAGGGCGGGATGGGTCAGCAGGGGATGTGTCAGGGCGGGATGCCGGTCGTCCGGTGCGGGTGGTCATTCCAGGAAGTGTGTCGCCGCACCGGCGGGACTATGAGGGGGTTGTCCGGTTTCTTGCGGGCTATCTGGCCGGGAGAGCCGGGGGTGGCGGAGTTGGAAGTGCTGGTGCTGCTGGTGCTGCTGGTGGTGCTGGTGGTGCTGGTGGTGCTGGAGGTGCTGGTGGTGCTGCGGCGGCCGGCCGGCGTGGGATGGAACTGGTGATACTGGGGGATAGCGGCGGGTATTATGGCGCCGGCATCGTGGGGAAATTGCGACAGATGGAAACGCCGGGGTTCAGCGTGAAGGCGTATGAGGGATATGTGACGGCTTCGGAGTATGAGCACCAGTATAGTGCGGCCGACGTGATCTGGAGCCCGCTGAGGAGAACGAAGACAGCGCCGGACAGGCTGGATGAGGTCTATGGTCAGACGATTGCCAGTGGGTTGACTGCCGATCTGCAGCTGGGATGTACTCCGGCGCTGGCGCCTGACTGGCTGGAGTTGCCGGACCCTTTTTCGGCAGCGATCCTGCGTTACGATTCGGAGGCGGCTCTTGCCGCGCTGCTCGACAGGCTGAGTGCCGACCGCGGCTGGGTTTCAGGGCTGCGTGCGGGCATCGATGCGGCCTTTTCGGCGGGCCTGCGGAAAGAGGGTTTCAGGGAGAACTTCGGCTTGTTGATGGGGTTAGCGACGGCGGAGCCTGAAGAACGGCGAAGACACGCCTGTCGTCCGGTAGCAGACGACCGCCAGCAGAATATTATAGCAAATACTGCTGAGCAGTACGGCGAGGGCACCGCCCGCCAGGCCCGCTACGGGAAGAAGGATACAGGAGCTGACCGCCTGGATCAGCACGTAGGCCAGCAGGCATAGCGCCGAATATTTCTCCCCGCCCTGGGTCATCAGGATAGTATTGGTGGGGCCGAACAGGGAGAAGAGGAAGCTCGGGCCAGACTTAGGTATATCAGTGTAGTATAACCGCCGGTGAACGGCTGTCCGAACCAGGACAACAGAAATTTCCCGAGCAATATAATTATGAGCAGCAGGGGCAGGCACAGGACGAGCATGAGTCTGTTGCTGGTATCAGAACAGGCCCTGTGTGTAGTGCTTTTCTTCCGGCGTGTGGCGGGCAAACAGCTGCGGAAGGACGCTATGCATCAGGAAAAAGGGAAAGATGAGCAGGTCGGCGAAACGGGAGCAGATATTGAAGATGCCGATGTCTTTGGCAGAAACGGTAAAATAAGGTAGCAGCAGCATCGTGAGCCTTGTACTCAGGAGGTTGAGCAGGCTGACTGAAAAGAAATAAAAAACCTGTTTCGTATCGATGGACAGCCGGGTTGGGTCCGGCGTCGGGCTTTGGGGAAGCGTCTTCCTGCTTGTCAGGAAGAGTACGGAGGCGGCGCAGATGCCCAGTACGATCGCCGACAGCAGAATCAGATGCTGTCCGTTGAAGGAGGCGCCTGCCAGATGGAAGAGAGCGACGAAGACGATCAGCAGCACGGGTTTGACGATCTTTTCCACGAGCTGGCTTTGACGGATATGATCGAGGGACTGCAGGATCATCTGGTTGATGCCGAGGCAGGCCGTAAAATATACGGCGGGGATGCTGATCAGAAAGAGGCGGCCGTGTTCGCTGAGCGCTTTTATCGGGAAGTATCCTATTATTGCGACAAAGCCGCCACCGACGACGAGGGTCGCGAGGATCATCCACCGGTTGCAGGCCCTGATCAGCTGTGCGACGAGCCGGTTCTTCCCTTCTCTGATATACCTGGGTATCAGCGCCAGCACGAGGTCGTCCCTGCCGGCCATGACGAAGACGGCGAGGATGCTCACCCAGTTGAAGACGTGCACATAGAGGCCGTAGGAATCGGGATCGGAGGACCTTACGAGCCAAAGATTGGAGGCAAAAACCAGCGCGACGGAAAGCGCCTGGATCAGGAAAGAATGGAGGGTGCCCCTGAAGATGCGGCGGCGATCGGATGCGTTCACTCCACCGCCGATGCGACGGAATATTTCGGTGATCGGCTCAAAGTTTCTGTTCCGCATGTCTTGTAAAAATAAATGCTTTCCCTTGAAAAATCTATCTTTATACGGACTATGGACAATCGACTCGTTCATTATTTGTGCTGCCCTGTGACAAGGAGTCCGTTGCAATTAAAGGCCATTCGTTTTTCGAAGGAGAGACCGGATCAGGTCGAGGAGGGTATTCTTTTCGCTGAAGCCGACTGGTTCTACCCTGTTACCGGCGGCATTCCGAGACTCCATGTCGAGGCATTTACCGACTATGCAGCTTTTTTCGTATGCATCTCCCCGACTATGCGGCAAGGCGACAGCGTCTCGAGGAAAAATACCCCGGGCTGCTCGGCTATGTGACAAAAAAGAACAGGAGATCGAAAAGGAGTTTTGCTCTGGAGTGGAGTCTGCATAGTTATGAGGAAGACAGGACCTGGGCGGCGGCAGGGGAACAGCTGCTGGCGCGTTTCCTTGAAGAGACCGGAGAGACGGCGGGGTCTTTGCCCGGGAGGCTGGTATTCGATGCAGGCTGTGGGAATGGACAGCTGGATAGTCTGATCGCTGAAGCCGGCGCGACGGTGATCGCGATGGATCTGAGCACGAGTATCGACCGGGCCTACCGGCAGAATGAGCAGCGCGACGCCTGGTTCATCCAGGGGATGTTCAGTTCCCGCCGGTGCGGCAGGGGTGTTTCGATATCGTCCAGTGCAGCGGAGTATTGCACCATACGAATAATACGGAACTATCATTCGGTTGTCTTTCTTCCTGTGTCCGGCAGGGGGCGTATATAGTGTGTGGCTCTATAAGCCGAGGAAGAACGCCCTTCACAATTTCTTCAACCTGCTGCGTAGGGTGACCAGCCGTCTGCCGCTGCGCCTGACCTATCTGCTGCTGTCGTGTACGATGCTACCTGTCAGTCTGATGTGGAAACGGCTGAAGGGCGTGAGGCCGAACAGACGCGAGATGATGGTTGAGCTGATGGACTGGTTCAGTCCGCCTTTCCGCAGCGAGCACACCTCCGATGAGGCGGCGAGCTGGTATGCCAAGCGGGGATATCAGTCCATCCGTGTCACCACGGTGGATCTCTTTGGCTTTAATATCATCGGTAAGAAACCGCCTATTTCTTCAGCGAACGCATGATCGTAACGAAGTCGGCCGCTACCAGAGAAGCGCCGCCTACCAGTCCGCCATCCACGTCGGGAGAGCTGAATAATTCCGCTGCGTTGTTTGCCTTCACGCTGCCTCCGTAGAGAACGGGAATATGGTCGGCCGTAGCCTTGTTGTAGTGGTTGGTAATAATGGTGCGGATATGTGCGTGCATTTCCTGAGCCTGTTCGACACTTGCCGTCTTACCCGTACCGATGGCCCAGATGGGTTCGTAGGCGATGATGATCTTCTTAATATCTTCTTCGGAGAAATGAAAGAGCGATTCCATCAGCTGTGTCTCGACAAACCCTTCCTGGGCGCCGACTTCGCGGATGCTCAGGGTTTCGCCGCAGCAAAATATCGGAATGATGCCGTTGTCGAGGCAGAGCTTTACCTTTTGGGCCAGGGACTGGTTGCGTTCGGAGAAATATTCTCTGCGTTCGCTATGGCCGAGGACGCAGTGTGTGATGCCAATTGACTTCAGTTGTTCCGCGGCTACTTCGCCGGTATAGGCGCCGGACTTCTGGTCGGAACAGTTCTGGGCCGAAGCGAAATAGTTTTTTTGCCGGCCAGTTTTTGGTTGGCCATGATCAGGTAGGGAAAGGGTACGGCAAATATCGCCTGGTGGTGGTCGTCCAGCCGGACGTCTTCCTTCAGAATGGTGTCGAGGAGCTGTTCTCCCTGCTGATAGGTCAGATTCATCTTCCAGTTGGCCGCGGCAATTTGTTGTCTCATGATTTTATGGCTATAGCCTATTTTGTTTCGTGGCCAAAAATATGGCTTAAACTCAGCATTTCGACATCGGTAAGGGATTGATTTTTCAGTTTCTTCCAGTTGCCGATGTCGCGGAGTGCCTTGTCCCACTCGTATTTTTGGCCCGTTCCCCAACTGAAGTCGGGGACCCATTTGGGCGGGGCCTGATCTCCGAAGATGTTGCAGCAGAACACCGACGACCGTGCCGGTGTTAAAGCTCGTATTGATGGCGCAGCGCGAGTAGTCTGCCATCAGCAGGCCGCATTTGAGACCGGCTGCTATCGGGGTGCCACTCGCGGGGTGCCAGACCTTTACTTCGCCTGCGTTATTTTTGAGATTGGAGTTCGATGTGCCGGCGCCGAGATTGCACCATTCGCCGATGACCGAGTCTCCGAGATAGCCATGGTGTCCTTTATTGGAATAGCCAAAGAAGACGGTGTTCTTGATCTCTCCGCCGGCTACGGTAGATGGTCCCAGCGTGGTGGCCCCGTAGATGGTCGCTCCCATTTTGACGACGGCGTCTTCGCAGGCTGCGAATGGACCGCGGATCAATGCGCCTTCCATGATCTCGGCGTTTTTGCCGATGTAGATGGGGCCGGTGGACGCGTTCAGCATACAGTGATGCAGGCGTGCGCCTTCTTCGATAAAGATCGCGTCCGAATGGATCGTCTGAACGCTTTCGGGAATAGGTGGTGAAGTCCTCGCGGCTGTCATTAATGTGAAATCCGACCTCAGGGCCTCGCCGTTGTAGTGAAAGATATGCCAGGGGTATTTGATGCGGTCGGCGAGTTGCAGCATGCCGTCGATCTGGTCCTGGGTGAGCGGTCCTTTCTTGAGGGTTTCGCGGATATGTTTGGCGATCGTTTCATTGGGGAGGACGTTTGCGGGCAATGCAGTTTCTCCGGTGGCGGTGTCGACCAGTGCGAATTGGCCGGGGCCGAGCAGCCTCTCCCATTTCTCCCGGAAGGTCAGTATGCCGACGCGGATATCGAGGACACTGCGGGTGGCCGTAAAGGGGAGCAGGTCGGCCCTGCAGGAATTTTCTTCGAGATAGAGAATAGCCATGGGATAAAACTACAGTTTTTGGACCAGACGGGGGCTGAAGGTGCGGTGGGTTGGGCTATAAAAAAATCCCCTCTTGTGGAGGGGATCCGATGTTATTGCAAAACCAATTACTTGGCCTTCTTTTCGTAGCGTTTCTTGAACTTGTCGATCCTACCTGCGGTATCCACGAGTACGTTCTTACCGGTGAAGAAAGGATGAGAAGTATTCGAAATTTCCAATTTGATCAGGGGGTATTCGTTGCCGTCTTCCCAGCTTAACCGTTTCACGCGACTGAGCGGAGGATTTGCTCAGGAAGGATGTACCGTTGCTCATATCCTTGAAGACAACGAACCGGTAGCTTGCCGGATGGAGACCTTTTTTCATAACTTATTCTGTTTAAAGGTTGTACGGATTTGGCCGTACAGTTTTTGTTTAATTTAATTATGGATCCGGTGGTATCCTGATCCAATTTTGGAACGCGAAGGTATTGATTTTCTTTGGCTGAGCCAAATTAATTCTCCCTCGGGTGCGGGGTGTTCCCGCGGCGGGTAACGGGTAGTTTGGCGGGGACGCTAGCTCCTCATATTGATGTACTGCAGGGGGACGCCGAGGTTGGCGCCGCCGCAAAGCTTTATAACATCCTGAAGATCATCGATCTTTTTCCCCGTAACCCGTACCGAGGTCGTCCATTATCGCTGCCTGCACCTTGAGGCCGGAGTCCTTGATCAGTTTCACGACCTTTTTGGCGTCTTCCTGTTTGAGGCCGTTGCGGACGGGTATTTCCTGGCGGGTGACCTTACCACTGGTGTAGGGGTCTTTGCTCATATCGTAGACGAGGGGATCGAGGCCCTGTTTCATCGAGCGGCTGATGAGGACGTCGACGATCTGTTTGATCTTCATATCGCTTTCAGCCTCGAGGTCGAGCTTCATGTCTTTCTTGTTGAGGTCGATCTTTACGGGAGAGTCCTTGAAATCGAACCGGTTGGTGATCTCTTTTTTGGTGACGTTGATGGCGTTGTCGAGCGTCTGTGGGTCGACCTTACTTACGATATCAAAGGATGGCATATAATGGGAGTTGAGGGACAAAGCTAAAAAAGTCCCACCAAGTGGCGGGACTTTTTTTATGCTGAGGTATGATTAGTTATTTCCGCCGGTATTCACGCGGTTCTGTTCTTCGCCGGCGCCGCTATGTCTTCTCGGACCGATACCTTTCAGGGGTTTGCCAAAATTATAGGTAAAGGTGAGGGCTACCTGACGGCTGTCGCGGCGGTTGCTGAAGGTCGCCTCGGTCTGCTGGAAATTGAGGTATCCATGGGGTTTGTTGGTGTAGAGGAAATCCCGGACGCCCAGTTTCACGCTGCCTTTGTCTTTGAGGACCTTTTTGGCGATGGCTGCGGAGGCCTGGCCCAGGGGCTCGATGACGATCTGTCCTTCCACGCCTTTGGTCCGGTAGAATCCGGAGAGTTCGCCGCTCCAGCCGCCGTGGAAGTTGAACTGGTTGTTGAGGTTGAGCGTCAGCGTCGTGGCGTCGACGTTGATGTTCTCGCCGTAGAGGAAGCCGCTGAATTTGTTGTAGTTCACGTTGCCGTAAAATATAGAGGTCCACCATTTCGTCACGGACACCTGTGCGCTGACCGCGATGCCGGCGCTCTGACGTCTGCCGATATTGCCGTGCCTCACTATCGTCGCGTGGCCTGACTGTTCGAAGGTTTCGGAGAAGAAGTTTTTGGTATCGCCGTAGTTGAGGGTCGTGGTGAGGAAGTGGTTGTAGGTATGCGAGAGTTCGATATTGTCGCTGAACTGGGGCTGGAGATAGGGATTACCGGCCTGATAGGTATACTGGTCGAGGAAGAACAGGAAGGGATTGAGGTCCTGGTAGTTCGGGCGGTCGATGCGGCGTCCGTAGTTGAGCGTTAGCGAGTTCTTTTCGTTGACCTCATAGCTGAAATAGACGGTCGGGAACAGGTTCACATAGCTGCGGCTGAAAGAAGAATCGTTTCTGATCACAGAGACGTCGTTGCCCAGCTGGTGTCCGGAATAGTTGGTGTTCTCCATCCTGAGCCCGGCCTGTACGCTGAGTTTTTTGAATTTCCTGTTCAGGTTGATATACGCTGCGTTGACATTTTCCCGGTAGAGGAAATGGTTGGTCTTGGTGGTATCCACTTCCTGTATGTTGTTGACGAGGTTGAAATAGTTGGCCGTATTGTCGGTATTCACATAGCTGAACTTGAGGCCGGCTTCCAGTTTGGAATCTTTGCCCAGGGTGTGTATAGTCGGTCTTGGCGGTATAGATATTGATCGTGCTGGGGAGGTTGCCGGTGAGGATCGTTTCGTTCCTTTTTACCAGATCCGGCGAGTAGGTGATATTATCGAAGTACTGGTCGCTTCCCGATGAGTAGCGGACATAGTCCAGGTCTGCGGTCAGTTCGCGGCCGGTCGAGTCGAACTGGCGGCGGAAGTTGATGTTGGCGGATCCGTTCTTCCAGGTGGTCGTGTTGGTGCTGGGCGAATAGACAAGGGAGTCGATCGCGTAGTGGGGGTCCATCAGGTTGATATTGCTGGTGGAGCGGTTCTCTTCGCGGTTGCGGAAGCCGCTGAGGACAAAGCCGATGGTGGTTTTGGGCGAGAGGTAGTAGTCCATCCCCAGTTTGAGGTTCATCGAGGGGTTGACAAAATGCATTTCCGTGCTTTGGGTAAAGATGGAGTTGATGTTCTTGGCCACTCCGCTGTCGAGGTATTTGCGGGAGATGTCGAGGTGTTGAAAACCTTCCCAGCGGGAATAGCCGCCGTTGACGAAGAGGTTGACCTTGCCGTTGCGGTAGTTCATGTTGAAGCTTCCGCTCGGTTTGGGATAGACGCCCTGGGTGTGCGTGAGGCTGACGTTGCCGTTGAAGCCTTTTAATTTATTCTTTTTCGTTTTGATATTGATGATCCCGGAGTTGCCCGAGGCGTCGTATTTGGCGGAGGGGTTGGTCATGATCTCGATCTGGTCGACGGCGGAGGAGGGAAGACTGCGAAGATAGCTGGCCAGTTGGGAAGCCGAAAGATAGGTCGGCTTGTTGTCGATCATGATCGTCACGCCCTGCTTGCCTTTGAGCGAGATATTATCGTCCTTGTCGAGGGTCACGCCGGGGGATTTTTCCAGGACGTCCATGACGGTGGAGCCGCTGTTGGAGGGGGAGGCGTCGACGTTGACGACCATGCGGTCGGCCTTCTGTTCGATGAATGGCTTGCGGCCTACTACGGAGATGGCGGCGAGGCTGGTCGAGGTGGCTGTCAGTGTCATTGCGGGCAGCACCGGCTGGTGCGGGCTTCGGTGACCTCGAATGACTGGGACAGGGTGGCGCCGTAGCCGACCGACGTGGCCGAGATGATATATTTCCCGGCGGGGAGGTTGTTGAAATGGAACTGGCCTGCTTTATTGGTGGAGGTTACCTTGACTACCGAAGAGTCTTTGGCGTTGAGGAGGGCGATGGTGGCGGATTCGATGGGCTGGCCGCTGGAGGAGCCGACTTTGCCTTCGATCTTGCCAGGGTCTTCGGGGTTGATGGTACCGGCGGATACCGCGGACGTCGCCTTTTGGGTTGTTGCGGGGTTGGCGGCGGTTGTGCGGGTTACTCTGTCTGCGGACGTATCGGTCTTTATGGAGGGGACCCTTTTTGTCGGGTTTGTGGTATTGGCGGCGGTTTCGCGGCCGGTCTGGGCGAGGCTGCGGGAAGAGGCCGTCGTTATTAAAAGAGCAGCTAATAAGGCGAATGTGTTTCTCATAACAGGTTCTTATTATATATTAGTACTATCGTTTGTTGATTACAATACAAAGATTGGTACTTTGTATTGCATAGAACATTGTTTTATGTTGGGAGGCCGATTTTACTGATGATTGGTAGCCTTCCTTAAATGATTGGATTCGATTCCTGGGAAAGTCCGTGTATATCCGGTCGGATTGGCCGGTGTTATTCATATCCGGTACACAAAGTTATTAGGGGTGATGCTGGCCGGAAAGTTTACTTGACCTGGGTTCGGATTTTGGTGACGATCGGACATTTCGGGTGGTATGACGTGGGGAGGACGGGGCAGGTTACAGGAGGGACCAGGCCGATTGATAAGAGGATGAAAATGGGGGATTAGCGGCAAGCCGGCGCCGGGGGGTGTGCTGTGATTGGTTCGGGGTTGATGGGGGTTGGTCACGGGGATGATGCTGTGGTTCATGGAGTTGGCTGGCCATGAGTGGTGGTTCCGCGGTTCACGGAGGCTGTCCATGGTGATGGTTCACGTGGTTCACGTGGTTTCACGTGGTTCACATGGTTTCACATGGTTCACGTGGTTCACGTGGTTGACGGTTCACGTGGTTGACGGCTGAGCCGGCTAACGATTACCCGGTGGTTACTCCGTTGGGAGAGCTTGTGGCCGGTGGTTTTTGTCCTTTTCGGCGGGACAGGGAGATCCAGATGGCGGCGCCCGAGAGAACGAGACCGGCGGATATCAGTTCGGCCTGTGTGGGGTGGAAGCCGAAGATGTCATATTTGCTGTTGACCCTGATCTTTTCTACAAAAAACCGCTCGATTCCATTGAGGATCAGGTAGAGGGCAAAAAGCGTCCCCTGGGATGGTCAGCCGTTTGCGGAAATACCAGAGGGTGAAGAAAAGGATCAGACAGACGATCGTTTCGTAAAAAGGGGTGGGGAAAACGGGTATCGGCAGCTGGCTGCAGTAAGACTGGCCGTCGCAGCCGGGGATCCGGACTCCTTCGCTGATGACATTATGTGGATAGGGATAGGCAAAAAGCCAGTCCGGAAGAAAAGAAGGCGCTTTCACAGCCAGATGCGGCACTTTATCGAGACTGCCGAACTGGGGGAGATATACCTGGCTGTACTGGTGGGTGATCCTTTCGTAGTCGCCGGGGTTGGCTAGTGTAGTTTTGCTGGCGCCGAGGTCGGTGATGTAGGCGCTGTTGAGTATACCCCAGTCGCCATCGCCGGAGACCTGGCATCCGATACGTCCGACGGCGTATGCCAGCATGAGACCGGGAGCGGCCGCGTCGTTGAGATGCCAGAAGCCGATACCGTTCTTCCTGGCATACCACCATATTGCCAGTGCTGCGCAGATAAGTCCGCCATAGAAGGTCAAACCGCTAAAACTAAAGAGGGAAGCGATTGGATCCCGGACAAAATCGTCCCAGGTCTCCAGGCTATTGAAGATTTTCGCGCCCGCGAACCCGAATACAAAGGCGAAGATGGTCAGGTCCCCTACCCGATCGTGCGGCCAGATGCGTACTTTCTTTTCCTGCGGCTGGGGCAGTTTCTGTTTGTTCTTTTCGTACCATTTTAGTCCCGCGAGCAACAATCCGAGGGCCACACCTGCGGGGATGCTACCTTCTCCGGAAAGGATGAATTCCTGAACGTTGGCGGTCAGCGGGCTCGAGGAAAGAAAAAGACCGAGCAGCTTGAAACCGAGCAGGAAGCCGATGACGAAGTTGACGGCGAGCTCGCCGGGGCTGGCCGCCTTTCCGACCCAAACCATTTGCTCCCGGTATTGCAGCAGCCCTTCCCTTTCCTTACGGATCAATTCCCTGGTCAGGGTAACAGCAGCACATATAAAGGACAGGGCTACAAAGAAACCAAAAGAATTGATGAAGTATAAAAAATGGGGGGCGCTTCCGAACAGATCCTTAAGAGCAAAATATAGGTTTGGATACATAAAGTATGGGCAACTTCTTGTTGCATACAAACCTACACTATAAAACTTAAATAAAACCACTAAAATCTATCCGCCCGCAAAGCCCCGGGTAAGATCGTGGAACCATCCTGCCTGGATATACGGCATTTCGAGGGTTGCCGCCCCTGCGAATTGCGGGACCGGCCCGAACTACTGGACGCTGAACGGATTAGAAAGTCCGACGATTCTCCAAAAAAAATATTTTTTCCACACATACTAATAACTGGGGATTGGAGTTCCACAAAAGTGTTCCACGGGGAACACTTTTTCTCCGAAACTATCGCCAATCGTGCATTCTATAGCTTATCCACGGATGTGGATATTGATTTCCAACCGGTCCGATATTCACAATGCCGGTGCGAGATACTCACATCCCGCAGAATATGCCTGGAGCCTGACCAGGGGAGCCGTTTTTTTGACCGGGGAAGCCGGTTGGATGGGGAGCAAGAAAAAGCCCTCCGGCAATTGCACGAAGGGCTATGTATTACTATGAACAAAAAGCTTAGCAGTATTCGTCGAAGGCAGCGATCAGGTTGTGAGCGATTAGCTGCGCGGGACGGCCTTCTATCTGGTGCCGTTCGATCATGTGGACCAGCTTTCCGTCCTTGAACAGGGCGATAGCGGGGGAAGAGGGCGGATAAGGGAGCAGGTGCTCGCGTATCTTATTGATGGCCTCCACGTCAAAGCCGGCAAAGCTCGTGGTCAGATAGTCGGGTTTTTCCCGCCGTTGGCTACGGCCATCAGAACACCCGGACGGGCCATACCCGCCGCGCAGCCGCAGACGGAATTGACGACTACCAGTGTAGTTCCGGTCTTATGTAATTGGTCATCTACTTCTGCGGAGGTGAGCAGTTCCTGAAACCCGTTATCGGTCAGTTCCTCCTTCATCGGCTGTACTATTTCCTGTGGATACATTGTTTTATTGTGATTTTAAAATATACAATTAATACGCAAAAATAGACAAAAAGTTCACACCCGCCGCGGGAGGCGACACGAAGGGTAAGGAATCGGAGGATTGGGGCTGGCCCCGGCGGGGTTGGCCGGGCCGGGGGCCTTGGCAGGGGCCACTGGCAGGGGTGGGCCTGGCGGGATGACGCTGGCGGGGGTGGCCTGGCGGGATGACGCTGCGGGGGTCCTGGCGGGAAGTGGCCTCGGCGTGCCCTGGCGGGCGCTAGCGGGCGCCGAGCAACGTCCAGTTGGAGGGCTGGATATGGTCAGGGGAGCCGAAAATCGCCCGGATCGGAAAAAACGGCACACAAAATTCGGGAAAGATGAAATTTTGTCAGAGGCTGGGCCGCCGATCCGGTCAAATCTTCTGAAAAAACGCGATGGTATATGGTTTGATCTTTCACCTGCGTCCAAGCAAATTTAAAAAACTCAAATAAGCATTACTATGACACTCGTAAAAGTAAACAACAATGGCCACAGAAGCCTCTCCAACTTTGTAGATGAGTTCTTTCAGGGTCTCCCGGCAGGACTGGGCCGCGACGATAGCTACGGCTTTTTTCCTCCGGTAAATATCCATGAAACGGCTGATGCCTATCATGTCGAGCTGAGCGCTCCCGGCAGAAGCAAGGAAGACTTCAAGATCTCTGTTGACAACGGTCAGCTGGTGGTTAGCTTTGAAAAGAAGGAAGAAGTGAAGAATGAAGAATACAAGACCATCCGGAAAGAATTTTCCTTCAAGAGCTTTAAGCGCAGCTTCAACCTGGATGAGCGTGTTGATGCCAATGGCATACAGGCTAAGTACGAAAACGGCGTCCTGAAACTGTTGCTTCCCAAGAAGCAGGAAGTTAAGGAAGCTGCAAAACAGATTAACATCCAATAAGGATAAGAACTGATTCGGTTCATAAGCAGTTGGTTGGTTTTGGTTACTGGCCGGCCCGGGTTACTCCCGAGGCTGGCCTTTTTTTGCACGTTTGCCGGGGGAAAGAAGGGGTTTGCCGCGAAAATCCGGGATTTTTGGCCTGTTTTTGTGCTAAAATGCTGAAATAGACAACTTTTAAATTTTAGTTCGGGTTGCAGTTTTTCTGCCGATTGTTTTAATTTCGGGCTTCCAAACCCGTAGACCGGACCTGGTCCGGCCATTTAACTATCCAAGAATTATGATTAAACCTTCGAGCGTTTTAAGGCTTTGGCTTTTAGTACTGACAGGCATAGTGTTCTCTCACGAAGGGTTTTCTCAGAATCCCACGTTCCGTGTGCCGCTGCAATTAGATACGGCAGGTACGGATACGACGCTTCGTATCCGCAACCTGAATCCCTATTTTACTCTCCATGTGGATTCCACACTCAGCTATCAGCTGGAGATCAACAAGGACGCAAGCCGGTATTTTTTCTTTATCCGGAACGCGCCGGTGGGGCTAAAGATCAAAGAGAACGGGCTGCTGACCTTTAAGGCCGACAAAGCCTATTTTCTGTCCGGCCGGCTCAAGTACGACTACGAGTACAAGGTTAATATTGGCGTGCAGAACTTAAACAATCCGAAGGAGAGACTGGACACGTCCTTTACGATCGTTTTCTTCACTACTGAGATCATCCATTCGCACGTGAAGCCGACCGTGAGCAACGTATTATATATAGAAGAGGGAGACTCGATCAGTTTTCGGGTGCAGTGTGAGACGGGCACCTACCCTATCGAGAGCATCAACTTCAACTCCAATATTCCGATCAAGACCAGCTCGAATGTCAGCAAGTGTAATGACGACTTCAACTGGACGGCGCCGTACGACTTTGTAAAAGAGACGGACTCGGCCAAGCAAAAGCTGCTGATACTCTATTTTATCGGTACGACAAAGACTTTCGAGCGGGATACGGCCGCCATACGCATCTATGTAAAAGACGCGCTCAACTATCCCTATATGACGGGGGAATACGAGAATGCCGTCAAAAACATCAGGACTTATATGCTCCGGCTGAAATACGCGTTCTTCCAGCTCGATAAGAAAGTAAAGAAGACGCATAGTACGCGCACGCAGTTCGACATGACAACGGCGTCGACCGCCCTTGGCGGAACCATTTTCTCGGCCCAGGCCAGCCAGAGCGCCAAGACGACCGGGACGATCCTTCCCAGCGTCGGCGTTGCGCTGGTGCCGGTGAAAGAGACGGTTGCTCCGCCGCTGACGGCCGAACAGAACCAGGCCGCGCTGGTCCGCGCCTCCATCAAAAGGCTGGACTACACCACGCGGGACAATGCCCTCGTAGGCGAAAAGGACCCGGATATCGTCAAGAAGATGAACAATCTGAAGACCGAACTGAAGCAGACCCAGGTGCAGCTGATCGACGTACCGCTGGAAGAGACCAGCAGCATGACCGAGGAACAGCTGAACGCCTATTTCGACAATCCGAAGGTGAACAAGAAGTATAGATTGAAGAGGAGATAGTGTGAACCGCCTCTGAGGAAGGGATGTGAACCGCGGAAGGGAGGAAACCGTCGGGGGTCGGCGTGAACCGCGAAACTGCGGGTTCTTACTGACAAGGCTGCTTACGCCGGGTGTCTATCAGGTATTGTATCTTCCAAACTCCATTTACCAGCAACATCTGGAAGGAATCGACCCCACAGTGGTTGAGTTTCCCTTTGTAATAGAAACTATAGGGGGCCCAGACGGTGGCCAGCGGGCCGTCGATCCGGAGCACGTCTATGCGGATTCGTTCGTCGGCGTCCCCCTTCCCCATCCTGCTGATCGCGCGGGCGAAATCGTCGACGCTCTCGAGGCGGGCGACGGTGGTGCCATCCTTTTCGAAGATGGATTGTAGAATGGCGCTGTCCGTGAAGGACTGGCGGATCAGCGTGGGATCTGACTGGATCATGCCCGTAAAAAGAAGATTGACGGCGGCTTTGACGGAGTCTTCGGCGGCGCGGGACTGAGCGGGGAGGTTGGCGGCCTGCGACTGAGCGTGGGCGGGCATATAAACAAAGGTCGCGCAGAGCGCGACCATCGTAGTGAAGATCTTATTTATCATAGATAACCCAAAATTTTCAGCATGCTTTGCGCCGTCTGCTCTTTCGCATAGACCCAGTCGGTCAGCTTTCCGTTCTTGTCGGTTCCGACGATCACGTGTTTGGGTGAAGGTATCAGACAGTGTTTGATACCCCCGTAGCCGCTGATCTGGTCCTGGTAGGCGCCCGTATGGAAGAAGCCCACGTAGAGGGGTTCCCCGTTGACCACTTTAGGCAGGAACACCTCGTTGATATGTTCTTCCGAGTCGTAGTAGTCGTGGCTGTCGCAGGTGATACCCCCAAGAACAACGCGTTGATATTCAACGTCCCATTTGTTGATCGGCAGCATCAGGAAGCGCTCCCCGATGCCCCAGGTATCCGGCAGGGTCGTGATAAAGGAGGAGTCGATCATATACCAGATCTCACGGTCGTTCTGCATCTTCTGGCCGATGACGCTGTAGATATGCGCCATGCTCTCTCCTACCGTATAGCTGCCGAATTCGGTGAAGATATTGGGCATCGGCACGTTGCTGCGTTTGCAGGCCTTCTTGATATTGCCGACGATCTCGTTGATCATGAACTGATAGTCGTATTCAAATCCCAGCGAATGCTTGATCGGGAATCCGCCGCCGATGTTGATCGAATCCAGTTCGGGACAGATCTTCTTGAGCTGGCAGTACAGGTTGATGACCTTATTCAGTTCGCTCCAGTAGTAGATATCGTCCTTGATGCCCTTGTTGAGGAAGATATGGAGCATTTTCAGCTGAAAACGGTCTTCGTTGCCTTCGATCTTATCGACATAGAACTCCAGCACGTCGCGGGCCCGGAAGCCGAGACGGGAGGTATAGAACGGGAAGTTGGGTTCTTCTTCGGCTGCCACCCGGATCCCGAGTTTGAAGGTGCCCTTTACCGATTTCTTATATTGCTGCAGCTCTTCCTTGTTGTCGAGGATCGGGATCACGTTCTTAAACCCGCTGTTCAGCAGGGACGCGATCCGGCTGGTATAGGGTTTTTGCTTGAAACCGTTACAGATGATAAAGGTGTCCTTGGTGATCTTCTTGCGCTCGTACAGCTTCTTGATGATCTCGATGTCGTAGGCGTAAGACGTCTCCAGGTGGATATCGTGTTTGAGGGCCTCTTCCACGATGAAAGAGAAATGCGAGCTCTTTGTGCAATAGCAATAATAATATTTGCCTTCGTAGTGGTGTTTCTTCATAGCCCCTGCAAACATCTTCTTCGCCTTGTTGATCTGCTGGCCGATCTTGGGCAGATAGGTCAGTTTCATCGGCGTCCCATATTTGTCAATGAGCGCTTTGAGATCGAGGCCATTAAATTGTAGGTAATTGTCTTTAACGTCGAATCCTTCCTGCGGGAAGTTAAAGGTCTGCGTCACCAGATCGGTGTACGTATTATTCATTGACTGATCCAGGTTATTCAATATTAACGGTTAAGTAAGCGGTTTTGAAGAACATCCCCAAAAAAACTATGCAAAAAATGAAGGATTTTGTCAAATTGATGAAATAAAAAACAAACACCCCTGACGGGGGTGTTTGAGAAAATTATATGTAAAAACCTACTTAACTGCGGCAACCAGGTTCTTAAAGGTTTCCGGCTCGTTCATCGCGAGGTCAGCGAGTACTTTGCGATCCAGGCCGATGCCCTTCTGGGCGAGCTTGTGGATGAAAGCGGAATAGGTCAGACCTTCGGCGCGGACGGCGGCGTTGATACGGGCGATCCAGAGCGTGCGGTATTCCCTTTTCTTCAGTTTGCGGCCAACGTAACGGTACTGAAGACCTTTCTCCAATACGTTCTTGGCTACGGTATAGACGTTTTTACGTTTGCCGTAGAAGCCTTTGGCTTGTTTCAGGATGCGTTTCCGGCGGGCGCGGGAAGCGACGGCGTTTACACTACGAGGCATATCTTAATAAGTTTGAAGTTGAATTAATGTGGGTGATCTATTTCAGTCTCAGGAGACGCTTTACAAAATCCAGGTTTGCCTGAGCGACTTCGCCTTTCTTGGCCATTACGCGCTTGCGTTTCTTGGATTTTTTTGTCAGAATGTGACGTTTGAAGGCTTTCTGGAAGGTGATCTTACCCGTGCCGGTTACTTTAAAACGCTTCTTGGCACTTGAATTGGTTCTAACCTTTGGCATTTTTAATGCTTTTTTCATGAACCCCTGCTGGCGGGTCCGCACAGGCGGACCTCTTTTGGAGCCTTATGGGAATTTTGGACCGCAAAGGTATGAAAAAGCAAGAAAAAGCGCCCGCCAGGGCCTTTTTTCTTTTTATCAGGAAGCGCTTTTGTCTTTCTCTTTCTTTTTCTGGGGTTTAGGCGCCCAGATCGCCAGCATCCGCTTGCCTTCCATCTTGGGCATGCCTTCGAGCACGCCCGCGTCGCCCAGTCTTTCGGCAAACTTCAGGAGCAGCAGCTCACCTCTTTCCTTGAACTGGATAGCCCTGCCCTTGAACTGTACGTAAGCCTTGACCTTATTTCCTTCCTTCAGGAACTTTTCGGCGTGTTTGGCCTTGAAGTCGAAGTCATGGTCGTCCGTATTCGGTGTGAACCGGATCTCCTTTACTTCGGAGGCCTTGCTTTTGGCCTTCATTTCCTTTTCCTTCTTCTTCTTCTCGTAAAGGAATTTATTGTAGTCGATGATCTTACAAACTGGGGGATCCGCATTGGGGGAGATCTCGACCAGGTCGAGTTGTTGCTCCTGTGCCATCTTCAACGCCTCCTGGATGGAGTAAACGCCGACCTCGACGTTGTCTCCTACCAATCGCACCTGGGGCACCCGGATCATATGGTTGGTACGATGTTCTTGTTGTTGTTCCTTCCTGAAACGTGGATTGAAATTCCCGCGTGGGGGTCTCGGTGGAAATGTCATTTACTGTTTTTAATTTAAGCTTCCCTCCCTTTCGGAAGCTTCTAATTTTTCTAGCTGTTAAACCATCTGTCCCTTAGGGATTGGGGACACGTTCCTTTATCTCTTTTTGTACCTGGGCGATGAACTCTTCGATACCCTGGACGCCCAGATCGCCTTTTCCCTGACGACGGACGGCCACTTTGTTCTCGTTCATCTCCTTTTCGCCGACCACCAGCATATAGGGCACTTTCGCGAGTTCGGTATCCCTGATCTTCTTGCCTATCTTATCGCTACGGTCGTCGACTTCTACACGAATATCTGCATTTTTCAGGGAAACTAAAAGACTTTGTGCATATTCGAGCGACTTATCGGTGATCGGCAGGATCTTGACCTGCAACGGCGCCAGCCATACCGGGAATTTGCCCGCGTAGTGCTCCAGCAGGAAGCCGATAAAGCGTTCGTGTGTGCCCAGAGGCGCCCGGTGGATGATCAGGGGCGTATCAGTTTGATTGTCCCCGGTCGTGAACTCGAGTTTGAACCGTCTTCCCTGGGCAAAGTCCACCTGGTTGGTCGCCAGGGTAAACTCCCGCCCGATTGCGCTCCATATCTGAACGTCGATCTTTGGCCCATAAAAGGCGGCCTCGTCGGGGACCTCTACGTACGGTATTCCACTCCTGATCAACACATCCCGCACCAGATCTTCAGTCTCCTTCCACAGGCCGGGCTCATCGATGTATTTTTTCCCCAGTTTGCCCGGCTCGTGGGTACTAAAACGCATCACATACTTATCGATCCCGAATATCTGGAAATATTTGAGGTACATCTCGTTCACCGCCCTGAACTCGTCATAGAACTGCTCTTTGGTACAATAGATATGCGCATCGTTCATATGCAAACATCGCACCCGCATGAGCCCGAATAGCTCTCCGCTCTGCTCATAGCGATAGCAGGTCCCATATTCCGCCAGCCGGTACGGGAGATCCTTATAGGACTTCTGCTCCGCCGCAAAGATCTTATGGTGGTGCGGACAGTTCATGGACTTGAGGTAATATTTCTCCCCTTCCAACTCCATGGGAGGGAACATGCTATCCGCGTAGTACGGCAGGTGTCCGCTGGTGATATACATGCTTTCCTTGGCGATATTGGGTGTAACGACCCGCTTGTAGCCCGCCCGTTCTTCGGTCTCTTTGGCGAGTCTCTCAAGCTGCTCGATGATGACGGCGCCGTTGGGCATCCACAAAGGGAGCCCTGGGCCTACCTGGTCGTCAAAAGTGAAAATTCCCAATTCCTTCCCGAGCTTTCGATGATCCAGCCTCCTGGCTTCCTCGATCATGACGTCGTATTCGTCGAGTTCTTTCTGGGAAGGGAAGGTCACGCCGTAGACGCGGGTGAGCTGTTTGTTCTTCTCGTCCCCCTTCCAGTAAGCGCCGGCGATATTGGTCAGCCTTACGGCCTTGATAAAGCCGGTAGTGGGAATATGGGGTCCGCGGCAGAGGTCGGTGAACGCCCCCTGGGTATAAAAGGTAATGCTTCCGTCCTGAAGGTTCTCCAGGAGGTCGAGCTTGTATTCGTCGCCCTTGTCGCTGAAATATTTGATCGCCTCGGCCTTGCTGATCTCCTTGCGGCGGTAGGCCTCGTTCTGTTTGGCCAGCTCGGCCATTTTGGTCTCCAGCTTGCGGAGGTCTTCGTCGGTGATCTGTCGTCCGCCCAGGTCCATATCATAATAGAACCCGTTGTCGACGGCCGGACCCACCCAGAATTTAACGCCGGGATACAGCGCTTCCACCGCCTCGGCCATGAGGTGGGCGGAAGAATGCCAGAACGTGGACTTGCCGTCGGTGTCTGTCCATGTCAGGAGTTTCAGGGTTGCGTCGGTCGTGATCGGGCGCGTCGCATCCCATACCTGTCCATTTACGTTTGCGGCTAAGACTTTTCTGGCCAATCCTTCACTGATGGATTTGGCGATTTCCAGTGCGGTGACGCCCGATTCATATTCTCTTACGGCGCCGTCCGGTAAAGTGATCTTGATCATAAGGGTGCAAATTTAACAATTTGCCCGCAATCTTGTTGACATTGTGCGAATTGGTAATAATTATGAAAGGTAAACGGGTCAACCGGGAAATTCCATAATTTGCCATTTATGCGGAGGTTTCTCCTTTTTCTTATGGTAGTTGCCGTTGCGGTATCGGCGCCGGCCGTGCTGACGGCTCAGGACATCACCGGTGTCTGGCAGGGTCATTTCCGATCTAAAGGCGGGGAGGCCATGCGTTCCGCCCTTTTCGACGACCGGTATAAATTCGAAGTCCAGATCGCGCAGACGGACAAGCGCTTCCAGGCCGTCACCTACTCCTATCTCTCGTCCCTTTTTTATGGCAAGGCCGCTGCTGCGGGCACCGTCAATGCACATACGGGAAAGGTCTTGTTACAGGAGGGGAAGCTGCTTGAGGTCCGCAACCAGGCAGGGGACGGGGTCTGTATCATGACCTGCTTTCTCCAGTATTCGAAGTCGGGAGACGAGGAATTTCTCGAGGGTTCGTATGTGAGCATGAATGTCCGGGACTCGTCCAACTGCGGGCGGGGGACTGTTTTTTTGCGGAAGGTAGCGTCCAGCGATTTTTATAAGGAGCCTTTTTTGGTGGAGAAGGAGAAGCATCTCGCGCATCCGCCGGCGGGCAGAGACAGCGCGGCTATAGCGAAGGCCGCGCCGCCGAAAAGGCCGGCGACGACTGGTAAGCCGGTGACCAAACCGCCGGTGACGGGCAAGCCGGTAGCTACGGCCCATCCGCCGACGACTGGTAATTCTGTAGCGACGACCAAACCGCCGGTGACGGGTAAGCCGGTAGCTCCGGCCCATCCGCCGGTGACGGGTAATCCTGTGGCGACGACCAAACCGGTGACCCGTCCCAAACCAGTGACGGAAAAGCCGGAGAAGAATCCGCCGCCGATGGCCAAACTGACCATGCCCCATGCGGCGGTGAGGCCAACCGATAGCGCCGGCACCGGGATGAGCCGGCATTTCGCGACCATTCCCCCACCCGTCCTGAAGACCCGCAGCAACCAGCTGGTCCGGACGCTGACAGTCAACGTCAACGAGGTCACCCTGAATATCTATGACGACGGGGTTATCGACCACGACACGATATCCATCTATCTCGATAACAAACAGGTCGTCAACCACGCCATGCTGACCGACAGGCCGCTGGTGCTGACGCTGCACCTCGACGAATCGAATGACTATCACGAGCTGGTGATGGTGGCGGAGAACGAGGGCGAGATCCCGCCCAATACCTCCCTGATGATCGTCAAAGCGGGAGACAAGGAATACGAGGTCCGCATTACCTCTACCGAGCAAAAGAATGCGGTGGTGCAATTCAAATATCAAAAATAGAAATGCGGGCCACACTTATACTGGTAAGCCTATTTATATCCTCTCTCTGCGGGCCGAAGACCTCAACGGCATCTGGAAAGGGACTCTGACGCAGGGGCCCGGAGGTTGTTTCCCCCGCTATTTCCTCGAACTTCAGATCAATTTCAGCGGGGACAGGGTCACGGGCAGGGCGTATGACTATTACGACAAGACGCACTATGTCAAGATGAGTTTTACCGGGCGCTATAACGCCCGGACCCACCGGCTGGTGATCATCGAAAACAAGGTCCTCGAAGCGAAGATCCCGCAGGACTGTCTTCCCTGTATCAAGACCTACGACCTCAACTATACGACGACGGGGAGCGAAGAGCAGCTGAGCGGCGACTGGAAAGGCGTTTTTTCCGAGAAGAACACGGTCTGTCCGCCGGGGAAGATCCAGCTGAAAAAGGAGACCGTCTCCGACTTTCCCGCGGATGTCGATCAGCCGGATACGCTGGCCCTGCTGCAGAGCAGTCTGCACCTGCAGCCAAGGGAAAAAGAACTGGTAAAGACCGTAACGGTCGGCAGTCCGCAGATAAAGATCGAGCTCTACGACAACGGGGAGATCGACGGCGATACGGTAACGGTATTGATCAACGGAAAACTGCTGCTCTACCGGCAAATGCTGACCGACAAGCCGCTAACGATCGATTTCAACGCCTTCCCGTCCACCGAATACGAGCTGGTGATGTACGCCAACAATCTCGGCACGATCCCTCCCAATACCGCGCTCATGATGGTGACGGCCGGAGACCGGAAATTCGAGGTCTATCTGTCGTCGAGCGAGCAGAAAAGCGCGGCGGTAAAATTCGTATACAAGCCTTAGTGGGCAAAGTCGATCGAGTCGGTGACCTCGCCGCAGCCCAGCATTTTGCTTTTGTATACCGGGTGTTTGTTTCCCAGATAGGGATTGACGACCTGACGGGTGTTGCTGAGCCAGTAGCCTTCTTCCGTCTCTTTAAATGCCATCGGGCATTTGATATGATAGATGATCTGTCCGTCGTATCTGACGGCATTGGCGAGCGTGTACAGGTAGTCGGTCATCATATTGAAGGACCGGCGGCGGGCTTCGATGCCGGTCTCGCCGGTAAAGGCTTTTGCTTCGCTGCTGACGCTGGCCATGAGGCTTTGGGCGGTCTGGATGATCGAAGAGTCGGCCTTCATGGTTTTGACGGGGAGGCTGTCGGCTTTGGAGCCGAGGGTGTAGGCGGCCTGGTCGGCCCTGGCGGTGTCCCAGTCTACCAGGGCGTCCTTCAATGTATAATATTGTGTTAACAATCCGGCAAAGGCGGTATCGAACTGGGTGGAATTCTTTCCGATGGTCAGGGGGTGCTCTTTTATTTCAATGGGCTTTACGGGTTTATCGAGCAGAAGTTTGTAGCCGAGGATTCCGACCACGACAAAGGCTAAGATCAGGAGAATGAATTTCTTCATTGAAGCGAAATTTACGTGAAGGTAACGGATAAAACGGATTAAATTTGCACCCATGTTAGCAGGACTACAGAACGTAACTTTTGAATTCGGAGCCCGGGTGATCGTAAAGGAAGCAACCTGGCATATTCAGCCCAATGAACGAATCGGTTTGATCGGTTATAACGGAACGGGTAAATCCACACTATTAAAATTATTTGTTGGCCAATACTCGCCATCTGAAGGCACGGTGGAGAAAGGCCGGAACACGACCATCGGCTATCTGCACCAGGACCTGTTGAGTTTCGACACGAACGGGTCGATCCTGGAGGTGGCGATGACCGCTTTTGAGCGGGTGCTGGAGCTGGAAAAAGAGATCGTTGAGCTGGGTCACCAGCTGGAGAAGGACCACGAGAACAACGACCTTCTGATCCGCTATACGGACGCGCTGCACGAGATGGATACCCTTGACGGGTATACGATCCACCACCGGACGGAAGAGATCCTGCAGGGGTTGGGATTCTCCAATTCCGACCTGACCCGTCCTTTCCGGGAATTCAGCGGTGGATGGCGGATGCGGGTGCTGCTGGCCAAGATGATCCTGCAGAAGCCCGACCTGCTGCTGCTGGACGAACCGACCAACCACCTTGACCTTCCGTCCATCGAGTGGCTGGAAAAATACCTGACGCACTATCAGGGTTCGGTGGTGATCGTGAGCCACGATAAATACTTTCTCAACCGGATGGTGACGAAGATCGTCGAACTCTATCAGCGGGAGCTGCATATCTATAACGGCAACTATAGCTTTTACGAGACGGAAAAGGTGCAGCGTGTGGAACTGCAGCAGCGCGCCTTCGAGAACCAGCAGGACTATATCCGCCAGCAGGAGCGGTTCATCGAAAGATTTAAGGCCAAGGCCAGTAAGGCGGCGGCCGCGCAGAGCGCGATGAAGAGGCTGGACAAGATCGAGCGGATCGAGGATGTGGAGATCGAGCGGCCCAATATCAAGATCAATTTCCGCGTGGACAAGACGCCCGGCCGGGTACTGGCGACGCTGAAGAATGCCACCAAGCATTTCGGCCCGATCAGTATCGTCGAGAATGCTTCGGCGGAGATCGACCGCGGCGACAAGATCGCGCTGATCGGAGCTAACGGTAAAGGAAAGTCGACCCTGCTGCGGATGGTGGCGGGGGCGGAGCCTTTTGAGGGCGAGAGGGTGTGGGGACATAATGTCGATGAAAGTTTTTATGCGCAGCACCAGCTGGAGGCGCTGGATGTCAACAATACCCTGCTGGAAGAGATGCAGCTTTGCGGCAGCCAGAAGACGGACCTCGAGCTGAGGGTGCTGCTGGGCTGTTTCCTGTTCAGCGGCGACGACGTCGACAAGAAGATCAAGGTCCTGAGCGGCGGTGAAAAGGCGCGTATCGCGCTGGCCAAGACGATCATCAGCAAGGCCAATTTCCTGCTGTTGGACGAACCGACCAACCATCTGGATATGCATTCCTGCGACCTGCTGATCGACGCCCTGAACAAATACGAGGGCAGCTTCCTGCTGGTCAGCCATGACCGTTATTTTATCTCCAAAACGGCCAATAAGATCTGGGAGATAGAGGACCACCAGATCCGTGAGTTCAAGGGAACATATGAGGAATGGGTGGAATGGAAGGAAAAGAATCTGGCGGCGAGGCAGGCAGCCGCCGCCGCGGTGAAGGCGGCACCTACGCCGGCCGCTGTGAAACCGGCCCCTGCGCCGGCCGCGGTTGTCAACAAGCCCGCGCCCGTAGCCGAGGCGCCGAAGCCCGCCGCCGCACAGCCCATCAACAAGGAAACCAAGAAAGAGCTGCAGCGCCAGCAGCGCATTTTTCAGGAACTGGAACAAAAATAGCGACACTGACCGCACAAAGGGCCAGGCTCGAAGCATCCCTCGCCGATCCTTCTACGTATTCAGATAAGAATAAGTTTGTAGCCGCTGAAGCGGACTATAAACAGGCTTCCGACGAACTGGCAAAGGCTAACGGTCAGTACGAACAGGTCTTCGAGAAGATCATGGAGCTGGAAAAGGCGTTATAAATGAGAATACAGCACCTATTATTTGGCTTGTTGCTCCTGCCCGCGGGGATGGTCGTTGCGCAGGTGGGGCAAAGGCCGAAGATCGGTGTGACCCTCAGCGGGGGCGGCGCCAAGGGGCTGGCCCATATCGGCATCCTCAAGGCCATCGACAGCGCGGGGCTAAAGGTCGACTATATAACGGGCACCAGTATGGGCTCGATCATCGGCGGCCTATACGCAGTAGGCTATTCCGCGGACAGCATCGAGAAGATCGCGCGCCGTATCAACTGGGATCTGATCCTTTCCAACCAGTCGAGCATGCGAAGTATGATCATGGAGGAAAAGGACGAATACGGCAGATACGACGTCGAGCTGCCCTGGGTTAACCACTGGTTTCGTCTGGCGACGGGGGTGATCGAGGGGCAGGAGCTCTGGCTGAAATTCTCCGAGCTGTTTCGTCCGGTCTACAATTTGAAAGATTTCTCCAAATTCCCGATCCCCTTCAAGTGTATCGCAACCGATGTCTCGACCGGTGAGCCGGTAGTGCTGGACTCCGGCGAGATCGTGTCCGCGCTCCGGAGCAGTATGGCTATCCCTTCGGTGTTCACGGCGGTGGAATACAACGGACGCAAGCTGGTGGATGGAGGGGTGGTACATAATTTCCCTGTGAGAGACGTCATCGAGATGGGCTCGAATATCGTCATCGGGAGCAATGTCTCCGGGCCGTTGCGCGCCTCGAAAGACTTTACCAATCCGCTGCAGGTGATCCTGCAGGTGGCCTTCTTCCGGGAGGCGGCGGACACCAAGACTCAGATACCGTTGTGCAATATCTATGTGAACCAGCCGCTGGAGAAGTATGGGATGGGGAATTTCGGGGAGGCGAAACAGATCATCGACACGGGGGTCGAAGAAGGGCGGCGTCTCTATCCGCGGCTCAAGCAGCTGGCCGACTCGCTGAATGCGATCTACGGTCCGCAGGAGGTGGTAAAGAACCGCCTCCCGAGTGTTTATCCCGTGAAAGTTTCTTCCTATGTCGTCCATGGCCTGCAGCGTACCAATGAAGGGTTCTTTATCCAGAGCATGGACCTGTCGACCAATAAATATTATACGGCCGCCAATTTTTCGCGGATGATCCGCCGTGCGTTCGGTACGCGCTACTATAACCGTATCACCTACTCGCTGGAGCCGCAGCCGGACAGCACGAGCAGGGTCGTCTTCGACGTGGAGGAGAATCCGCTGACCTTCGCCAAGCTCGGGCTCAACTACAACCAGTTCAGCGGTATCAGCGCCATCCTGAACCTGACCACGCGCAATTTCTTTACCCCCACTTCGCGCAGTCTGGTGACGGTCAACGTAGGCCAGAATTTCCGGATCCGGGGAGAACACCTGCAGTACTTCAGCCGCCGCGCCAATTTCGCATTCAATCTGAATACGCAGTACGACGCCTTCCGGATCACCACCTATAACGACAAGTACAAGGAAGCCGGTCTTTACGACCAGCAGTACTGGCGGGCGGACGCCCATTTCGGCTATAGCACCAACCGCGACCTGACGTTCGGGCTGGGCGGGAGGTTTGAGTGGACCGACTATGATCCTTCGATCAGTTCGAGCCTCGAATTCAAGGGGCATAATACGTTCTTTACCGGATATGCTTTTATCCGAAGCAATACGCTGGACAGGCCCCTCTATCCGCGAAGGGGTATAAAATTGCAGGCGGAGGCGGATCATGTCTTCCCGCAGACGCCGAAGGTGGACTATTTCGGGTCTTCGCAGAATGCGTCGGACACGAGTTTTTCCAGTGCCTCGTACGAGCGGTTCCTGCTGGACTTCGAAAAATATTTTGCCGTGAGTGACAAGTATACGTTGTTCGTGCGGGCGCAGGGCGGGCTCAACCTGCACTATGGCCACAATATCATGAACGAGTTCTCGATCGGCGGGATGGTCAGCCAGTTCCACAACCAGGTGGCTTTTGCGGGACTTCGGGAAGGGACCTTCTATTCTTCGAGTATCGCGGAAGGCGTGCTGGGGCTCCGGTATCAGCTGTTCAGCAATGTGCTGGTCACGGGCCGGGCGAATATTTTGTTCAATAACTTCATCAACAAGAGTAATTTCTTTAGGACGCCGGATTTTCTCTCCGGGTACGCGCTGACGTTCTCCTATAATTTTGCGCTGGGTCCGCTCGAGCTGAGCGCGATGTACAACGACCAGTCGAGGCAGGTGCTGGGGTATGTGAATATCGGGATCCCGTTCTAGGAGCGTTGCTGACGCGGTCGGGGCCCGATCCAGGCGCCTTCGGGGCCGGCCAATGGGGGCCTATTCGCGGGCCTTCAGAAAATCACTGACGATATAGCTGATAAGTCTTCCCGTCGAAGGGTTGCTGCAGCCGTTGCCGAGGCAGACGGCTCCTTCGCAGATATGCAGGTAGGCGATTTTCGAGTCAATCGCGGCGAAGGTCACGTACTGGCGGGCGTGCAGGGGTGTCAGGCCGGAAGGCGGCAGCCCGGTGCCGGGGACGTGGGCGATGGCGTCGAGGTCGATCTCGAGGCCGATATAGCTGTCTTCCGTAAATCCGGTCGCGTGGGCCACGGCCTGCGTGAAGGTCCTTTTCTCCAGCACGAAGATGTCCTCGTAGGTGATGCAGTCGACGAAGGGGTTGTTGAGTATATCGGTCCAGACGTTCTGCGGCAGGTGGCTCTCCTGCACGCCGATGACGCAATATTTCTCGAGGAATCCGTCCTCTTCCGCGTAGCGAAAGCCGTTGGCGCTGTGGCGGCCTTCGACGGGGCTGAACTCGGGGTGTGCGTCGAGGTTGACGGCGTTGATCTGGGCGATGTTCGTCAGCCCCGCCTTGTGGAGTCCTTTGGCGGCGCCTTTGATCAGCGGGTAGGTGTTGTTGTGTCCGCCGCCGATGACGATGGGGATCTTTCCGGCGGACGTGATGATCCGGATCAGTGGTTCCACGGCCTCGTCGATGGTATGTACCGCGTGGCGGTAGGCGTCGAGTTTCTCGTCGGGGTTCAAGGCGTTGGCTTCGATGAGGCGGCCCAGGTCGCTGAAGTCGAAATGGCCCAGGACCAGGACGCTGCCGCCCACGAGAAAGTCGTTGCTCTGGATGTTGAGGAAGTCTTTTAAAAAGGACCACCAGGCCAGTTCGGTCGGGCCGTGTCCGTTGCGGGCGTGGCCGGCGTAGGCCAGGATGCCGAGGTCTTCAGGGATGCCCAGCAGGACGTATTCCGCGGGCGATTTTTCGATGGACGCCGCGATATTGCCTGGGTCCGCTATGGTCAGCACTTCTTCTCCCAGCCGGGTCTCGAACTTGCGGACTTTCGTGAATGCCAGTATATCCGATTTGCTGTAGACTTTTAGCTGTGACATATCCTGAAGTTTAGATGCTGAATTTACGACAAATTCGGTGGGTGGAGCCGGGATCGGTGGAAATCGGTAGGGGCCGCGCGGGCCGGTGGGGTCGGTGGTTCCGCGGGGCCGGTGGTTCCGCGCGGGCCGGGTCAGACCTCAATCTTTTCGTCGACGATCTCGCGAATTACCGTTTCCGTCTCGATGGTGAATTCCTCGGAGGGCGGCGCCTTTGGCGAGGATATCCTTTACGAAGGCTTTGTCGTCGTAGCCGGCGGCGTTGATCCGCACGTTCATATAGGCTCCGAGGACGGCGGCCCGGACGCAGAGCGCGCCGACGCCGGCGTCGCTGATGGAATTGGGGTTACCGTGGATCGCCATGGCTTTTATCAGGTCCAAGCAGGCGTAGGCGGTTTCCATCACTTTGAACGGGATCTCGATGGCCGTGCGGGTGGCGGCCTGTATTGCGGCGTGGCGGATGGCCTTCTCTTCGTCGTTGCCTTTGGGCAGGCCAAACGCCGCCATGATCCCATTGAAGGCGTGGGTATCGGCGTCTACCAGCCGGATCAGCTGGTCCTTGTAGCCCTGGCCTTTTTCGGCCCAGTCGCTAAATTCCTTCCAGCGTTGGTCCCAGCCTTTTTTGTGCGAGGAAAGGTTGGCGACCATGGTGGCGAGGGATGCGCCGAGGGCGCCGGCATAGGCCGCAATGGAGCCGCCGCCCGGGGCGGGGCTTTCGCTGGCCGTCTCGTCGGCGAAGTCTTTCAGGGAGAGGCTGACGAGTTTTGCGTCGGTGTTCTTTTTTAGTAAGTATTCGATGATCCTTTCTTCGGGGACGAAGGGGGCCAGTTCGTCGAGGCCCATGGAGAGTACGGCGATGCGGATCAGTTCTTTCTCCGATACGCCCGTGCTGCGCTGTTGTTTGGTGAGGAAATATTTTCCGGCGTCGAGCATGGACTGGAGGGGGATCAGTCCGACGAGTTCGCTGCCGGTCACGCGCAGACCGCGGTCGGCGGCGGATTTGCAGACGGCGTCGAAGGCGATATGGACGGGGTCGCTCTGATATTGGTCAGGTTCATCGAGATCTGGGCGATGCCGTACTCTTCGATATACCAGCCGATGGCTTTGACGAATTTGAGTGTTCCGGGTGTGTTTACGGGTTTGCCCTGCGCGTCTCTGACGGGTTTGCCGGTGGCGGGGTCGAGTTTGGCGCGGCCGGCCTCGCGGACGTCGAAGGCGACGGAGTTGGCGCGTCGCGTCGAGGTCGTATTGAGGTTGACGTTATAGGCTACGAGGAAGTCGCGGGCACCGATGACGGTGGCGCCGCGGCGGGCGTCGAATTCGGCCGGGCCGAAGTCGGGCTTCCATTCGGGTAGTTTTATCTTTTTGAAGAAGCCTTCGTATTCTCCGGCGCGGATGACGGACAGATTGCTGCGGTTTTTATCGGGCTGGGCGGCTTCGTAGCAATAGACGGGGAGCTGGAGTTCCCTGCCGACTTTTTCGGCCAGTTTTTTGGCCCATTCGGCGGTCTCTTCCATGCTGATGCCGGCGACGGGTATGAGGGGGCAGACGTCGGTGGCGCCCATGCGGGGGTGTTCGCCTTTGTGGCTGCGCATGTCGATGAGCTCTCCGGCTTTTTTGATGGCGAGAAATGCGGCTTCGACGACGGCGGCGGGTGTTCCGACAAAGGTGACGACGGTGCGGTTGGTGGCCTTACCCGGGTCGACGTTGAGCAGGCGAACGAAGGGAACGGTCTCTATCTCGTCGGTGATCTGTTTGATGATGGCCGGGTTGCGGCCTTCGCTGAAATTGGGGACGCATTCGATGATCTGATCCATAATAAGGTAGTGTGTTTTGACAAGCTTTGTTTCTGGCCACGGCGGGCCTCAGGGCGGCAAGTTAAGTAATTTTCAGTCCGCGGGTTCCGTTCGACGCCGTGGCCGGACGAAATCCAGCGGGCTGTTTTTGAAATACCTCCAGAGGATGCCCAAAAACTCCGGATACTCGCGCATTCGCACTCCGCGGCTGCGGGCGGCGACGAAAAAGGCGAGGGAAAAGCTGGTAAGGAAATTCAGGAAGCCGATGCCGAGCACGCCCAGGATGACGGCAGTCAGGTGCCAGGGTTCGATGCCGCCGAATCCGAGACCATAAACGGCCAGCGAGGTGTTGCCGGCGGAGATCGTGATGTGCCGGATCTCGAAATGCGTGCCGAAGATCTCGCCCCAGAATCCCGCCATTCCCAGAAAGAAGCCCAGGCAGATATTGCCGATCAGCGAGCCGGCGTGGTGTTCGACGTAGTCGGCCAGTCGTCGCCTCCGGTCTTCGGGCATGGATAGCCGCAGGATGGGATGGGCTTGCAGCCGCAGGCTGATATTGCTGTACTGGATCTTGTTCTGCACGTAGCCGGCGATGATGCCGCTGAGGAAGAGGAATACGCCGGTGTTGCAGGCGTAGAGGAGGGAAAGGCTTTCCTGGGGTGCTGGTCGCGGAGCATTTGTCTCGCGGCGTCGCCGGATACTAATTTGACGCCCATGATCTTTTCGTAGGCCCAGGCGATCAGCCAGCAGCCGGGGAAGACGACGACCAGATTGCCAGCGAAGGAGGCGATCTGGCTGCGGGAGACTTTGGCGACGGTGACGGCGAGATTGTAGAGATTGGGCTGTCCCGCTTTTGTATCGAGTGAGCTGGCCACGGCGCTCGCGGTGAAAGCGGGCTGTTTTGTGGCAAGGGTGGTGTGCGTTTCTTCGATGAGGATGAAGCCGAGGCTATAGTTGATGCTGTAGGCGAAGCCGTGCCAGAAGATGGCCATCGGGATCCTGGTCAGCAGGTTCTTGATGAGTACGACGAGGCAGATCCATGCGCCGCCGCCCATCGCGCTTTTGACCATGCCGCGGTATTCGGCCCATGTCGCGGTAATGTATTTGCTGCCTTTCGCCCCCTTGTGTTCCGCTATCTGGTAGGCGAGATAGCCCATGGACTGGTGCATGAATTCGAGGATGCTGTTCTTTCTGTTCTCGTTGCGGACCAGCATCCGGAAGAAATCGACGAAGTTCGCGACATTGAAGGCATGATCCTTGTCGAGGAGGTCAACGAGGATGGACATACGCTCCAGCCGGTTGGTCAGCAGGAGGAGCATATAGGTCTGGTGAAGGCTGGCGCCGCGTTCAGAATGGTTGTTCCTGATGTATTCGATGCAGTCGCGGCACAGGGCTAGCTGCTTGTTGATGCCTGCGGCGATGGCCGTCGGGGGTGTCGACTCCTGTCTGTCGATAATCCACTCTTCCAGTTGGCGGACGAGGTAGTTTTGTTCGACGAAAGGATTGTTCTCGCGGTATGGTTCGGGTATGTAGAGCAGCACGTCTTTCTCGAGGCCGAGCTGTGCGACCTGGAAGGACAGGGTCTTCATGGCCTGCATCAGCTGCAGGAGGATGCGGCGGTCGTCGATGTGGAGGGAGAGGCCGAGGCTTTGGAAGAATTCCATCCAGACCGTGGGGGATGTCCTCTACCCAGCGGTAGTCGTCACTGCGGAAGAAAACGCGGTTCAGTACATAGAGGAAGTCGTTGCGGTGCTGGAGGGGCGGAAGGAGTTTGTGGCGGAGGCGGCCGAAGAATTCCTGCCAGAAACCGCGGGACATGGGGATACCGCTCTCTACGAGGGCCGGTGAGAGGTCGGTGCCGATGAGTTGGGAGAGCAGCGCCTGGCGAAACTCGCTCAGGAGCGGAGGGTTTTCGCTCTGCTGAGGGTTTTCGCTCTGCGGAGGGTTTTCGTTCCGTGACGGAGGGTTTTCGTGCAGCCGCGCGATCAGGCGTTCGAGGTTGAGCCGGGCGTCGCGTCGGCCTTTGGCGGGGCGCACTTCGGCGATCAGGGCTACGAGGAAGTCCAGTCCGGTTGGGGCGTCAGGCTTTGATTTTTTCTTCCGTCCGAACATAGTCCTGTTTTAAGTGGGTTCTCCGTTGATAAATACCTGTGCGATGAGGTTGGTGCCGAAGGAATAGGGCAGATAGGCCAGGGAGGGGATGGGGCGGGTGAGAATCAGGTTCGCCTTTTTGCCGGCGGTGATGCTCCCCAGCCGGTCGCCGAGCGACATGGCAAAGGCGCCGTTGATGGTCGCCGCGTTGATGGCTTCTTCCGGGAGCATGCTCATCTGGATACAGCTCGATGGCCACGACGAGGTTCATATTCCCGCTGGGGCTGGAGCCGGGGTTGAAGTCTGTCGCCAGGGCGATGGCGCAGCCGGCGTCGATGAGTTGCCGCGCCGGTTGAAAGGGCATGCGCAGGAAGAATGCCGCCGTGGGCAGGAGGGTGCCGATGGTTGGTGAGGCGGCGAGGGTATTGATCGTGTGTTCGTCCATCGTCTCGAGGTGGTCGACGGATAGGGCGTTGAGTTTGACGCCTACCTCTACCCCACCCGACAGGTTCAGCTGGTTGGCGTGGATCTTGGGGATCAGTCCGTGGGCCATGCCTGCGCGGACTATTGTCTCTGTCTCTTCGGGGCTGAAGAAGCCTTTTTCGCAGAAGACGTCGATATAGTCTGCGAGGCCTTCTTTGGCGATGACGGGAAGCATTTCGTAGATGATGCTGTCGATATACCCCTGGTGGTTTTCTTTGAACTCCGCCGGATAGGTATGGGCACCGAGAAAGGTCGCTTTTATGGCGAGCGGGGATTTTTGTTTGAGGCGTTTGATGACGCGCAGCATTTTGAGCTCGCCTTCCACCGTGAGGCCATAGCCGCTCTTGATCTCTATCGCGCCGGTACCTAGCTGCGTGAGTTCGTTCAGTCTTTGCCAGGCGGAATTGAACAGATCGTCTTCTTTCGTAGCGGCGAGTTTGCGGGCGGAGTTGAGGATGCCTCCGCCTTTGGCGTTGATCTCGGCGTAGCTGAGCCCTTTAAGCTTGTCTACGAATTCGGATTCTCTTGAACCGGCAAAAACGAGGTGGGTATGGCTGTCGCACCAGGCGGGGAGAATGGTTCCGCCTGCGGCGTCGATGGAATCTCCCGTGACGGAGTTTAGGACAGATGGGTCCCGCGGTTCACGTCGTTTGGCCAGTTCGGGGGGCATCTCTGTCATCGGTCCGAAGTCCGCGATCCGGTCGTCTTCGATGAGCAGCCATGCATTATGGATGGAGGGCAGCGAAGCCAGTTCGGGGCCGCGAAGCGGTTGCGTCGCGCTGTGTATGCCGGCGAGCTGTCCTATGTTGTAGATGAGTCGGGTGGGCATGCCGTAAGATAGGGATTTTATAAAAAATCGGCCTTGTCGAGTTTGCGGCCGATGCGGCAGGCTGCGTTGATGAGTCCGACGTGGCTGTAGGTCTGGGGGAAGTTGCCCCACTGTGAGCCGTCGGGCATGGCGTCCTCGCTGAAGATGCCGAGGTGGTTGCTGAAGGCCAGCACCTGGTTGAGGTTGTGCATGGCGTCGTCGATGCGGCCCACGCAGGCCAGCGCGTCGATATACCAAAAGGCGCAGACGAGGAAGGTGCTTTCGGGGAAGCCGAAGTCGTCGTAGTGTTTGTAGCGGTAGAAGAGGCCGTTGTCGGCGAGCAGCTCTTTTTCCAGGGCGATAATATGGTTCTTTGCCGTGTCGGACCTGTGGTCGAGGTAGTCCATGGTGATCATCGAGAGCGTGCTGGCGTCGAGATTGGAAGTGCCGACGGCCTGTGTGTATAGTTTGCGAACGGGGTCGTAGGTCTGCTGGATCATCTGGTCGGCGGCGACGGCGATGCGGCTGGCTCTGGTCATCAGCGAATGGTCGCCGAAGTGCATTGCGATCTTATAGGCGGCCTTTGCGCCGGCCCAGTGAAAGAGCAGCGTATAGGTATGCACCTGTTCGGAGTTGCGAAATTCCCAGAGGCCGGAATCGGGCAGGGCCATGGTTCGTTCGATCTGGCTGAGCAGCCAGGGCACGAGGCGCTGGTAACTGCTCTTTTTCATGAAGAGCAAGCGTTTGTCGGAGTACAGCGGCAGGAGGCTGACCAGCACCTGTCCGTAGACGTCATGCTGTGACTGGATATAGGCCTTGTTGCCGATACGTACCGGCTTGTTGCCGAGATAGCCGGGGAGGTCGAGGGTCATCTCGTGCAGCTTCTTGTCCCCGCCGATGGAATATAGCGGCTGGAGGGAGTCGGTGGCGTTGTGGAGGATATTGTAGATGAAATCGAAATATTTTTCCAGCTCTTCGAAGTGGCCGATCTGGTTGAAGGCCCGAAGGGTGTAGTGGGCATCGCGGAACCAGCAGTAGCGGTAGTCCCAGTTGCGGGTGCTGTCGTGGAATTCCGGAAGGCTGGTGGTGCCGGAGGCGATGATCCCGCCGGTGTCCTCGTATTGGTGGAGTTTCAGTACGAGGGCGCTGCGGATGATCTCTTCCTGGTAGATGTCGGGCAGGTAGGAGCTCTTGATCCATGACTGCCAGTCTTCGGCGGTCTTGCGGATGAACTCTTCGGCGGTCTCTTTGAGTGGGGCTTCGAGTGGTTCGCCGTAGGTGAGGACGAGGTAGCGGTCCTGGTCGAGGATGAAGGATTTTTCTTTCTGGATATAGGTGAGCGGGATGTCGGCGGTCAGCCGGACCTGCTGTTCGAGGTTGAGATAGCGGATATGGTTGCTGGCGATCACCGACTCGGGAACCTGTCTGCCGTAGTCGCCGCGGGGCTGGCAGCTGATGGTGATCGCCGGTGTGCCTTCGAGGAGCTGGATCTTGCGGACGAGCATCAGCGGCCGGAACTGCCGTTCGTAGATGCGCATGCGCGGCGCGCAGTCGATGACGACGAATTTGCCGTCGGCGCAGGTGAATTCGGTGCAGAGGACGTTGGTATTGGTGATATAGTACTGGCGGGCCTGGGCGTTCTCGTCGGAGGGTCTGATATAGAAATGTCCGCCGTTGTCTTCGTCGAGGAGTGAGCCGAAGATGCTGCTGCTGTCGAACCGGGGAAGGCACATCCATTTGACGTCCGCTTTCATGTCGATGTAGGCGAGGTATGAGCAATTCCCGATGATGCCCATGTTGTATTTGTGAACCGGCATAGTTACTACACTTTTTCCGTTGTTGGTGTATTTGAGCTGACAGGGACTAACAGTGAGTTCAGCAGCGGCAGCACCTGCTGCTGCGACAGGATGGTATACTGGGCGGCGGATGCGCCGTTGTTGACCTTGATCGTGTAGGCTTCTCCTTCGAGCGCCTTGAACATGTCCTCGTCGGTGGTATCGTCGCCGAGGCAGAGGACGAAGTCGGGATCCGTCTCGCCTACGATGCGGAGGGCGGATGCGCCCTTGTCGAAGCCGGAGATGCGGACCTCGACGACCTTGTTGCCGTCGATGACCTGGAGTGTGGTGTTCTGGATCAGTTGGGACAGGGTACTCAGCAGTTCGCGGCTGCGGGAGAAGCCGAGTCCCGTCTGTGTGTTCCGGTAGTGCCAGGCGATGGTATTGGTCTTTTCCTCGATGAAGGAGCCGGCGCAGCGGATGACGAAGGCCTGCATGACGCGGCGGATCTCGTCCTTCCACAGGTCGGATACCGAGACCATCTGCTGCCAGCTGCCATTTCTCGGGCGGGTGCTGGCGCCGTGTTCGGCCACGAGGGTCACGGGCAGGGAGCCCAGCCAGCGGTCGAGCGAAGACAGGTCGCGGCCGCTGATGATCGCGACGTGGTTTCTGGTGTCGGCGGAAAGTCTGGACAAAATGTCTTTGACGGAGTTGTCCGGGGCCGCTTCCGACGGGATGCGGGAGAAGGGGACCAGGGTGCCGTCGTAGTCGAGCAGCAGGCAGCGGTTGCCGGAGCGCTGGTAGTGGCGGCGTATGGAGGTGAGCGTTTTTTCGTCGAGGACCTTCACTTTCTGTTTGCGCTGTTCTGCCTTCACCTGCTGGAGCTGGTCCATAAAGTCGTTGACCCATTTGAATACGTCATATTCCTGGAGCCTTCGCTGCATCAGCGAGATGCGGTTGCGCTGTTCGTACAGAGGCATGGCGAGTGCGCGGGTGATGGAGGAAGCGACTTCGGATACGTCGGTCGGGTTGACGAGGATGGCCTCGCTGAGCTCGCTGGCGGCGCCGGCCAGTTCGCTGAGGATGAGAACGCCGCGGCCGAGGCTGCTGGCCACGTATTCCTTGGCGACCAGGTTCATCCCGTCCCGGAGGGGGTGATGAGGGCTGCGTCGGCGGCCTGGTAGAGCGCCACCAGGTCTTTGAAGGGAAGGTGGTTGTAGCGGTAGATCAGCGGCTGCCAGCTGATGGTGGAGAAGCGGCCGTTGATGGTGCCGATCTTTTCTTCGATCTGCTTCTTACGATCGTTGTATGCGGGTATAGTATCCCGTGAGGGGACGACATTTAATACAAATACCATCTTCTCGCGCCATTCGGGATAGCGTTCGAGGAAGTATTCGAAGCCGTTGAGGCGCTGCATCAGCCCCTTGGTATAGTCGAGGCGGTCGACGGAGAAGATGAGTTTCCGGTCCTCGAACTGGGCCCTGATCCTGGTCCTGATCTCTTCGACCTCGCGGTCCGCGACCATCTGGTGGAATTTGTTGTAGTCGATGCCGATGGGGAAGAGGTCGATGCGGATCAGGCGGTCCTGATACTGGAGGGTATGGAAGTAGTTGTCCACTCCGAGCAGCATCTTGACCGAGCTGAGGAAATGTTGAACATAGTCGTAGGTATGAAAGCCGATGAGGTCGGCCCCCATGACGCCGTGCAGGAGTGTTTTTTTCCACTCGGTGGGCATCAGGCGGAAGATCTCGTAGGACGGGAAAGGTATATGCAGGAAAAAGCCGATCGTCGCGTCGGGTCTTTTCTGTCGCAGCAGGTGCGGCAGGATCATCAACTGGTAGTCGTGTATCCATACCTGATCGTCGGGCTCGAGGATCGGGATGATCTTTTCGGCGAACAGCTGGTTCATCTGCAGGTAGGCGTCGAAGTATGGTCCTTCGTATTCCGCGAGTGAGGAAAAATAGTGGAACAGCGGCCAGAGTACGGAATTGGAAAAGCCGTTGTAGTACTTGTCGTATACGTCCTTATCGGGGAAAATGGGAGCTATATCGAAGTCCTGTTCTGCGGCATGAGCAGCGGCCACCTGATCCCAGTCATCCTGGGGAAAATCCGCCACACCGATCCACATCTTCCCTGTCAGGTCGCCTCTTTGCGCGCCTGCGTTCTCAAAATAGCTCTTGATAGCTGATACGAGGCCGCCAGAACTCTGCCGGAGGCTTACCTTATCGCCCTCCCTGTCCAGGGAAAAGGGCAAACGGTTGGATATTATGATTAGTCGACCCATTCTATCCACACCAGGACAACAATAAGGCCAGGAATGAAAAAGAGTCCCGCAGTGGGACTCTTTCAACTATTTGTTAATGTGTAAGATGATGGCTTATCTGGATATCACCTGCCTGACGCTGTTAGACGTCACCTGGTAGCTGCTGGAGAGGAGCGCGATCTCGTGCGGGGTGAGGACGCGGTTGTAGAGGCGGATATTGTCGAGTTTGCCGTTAAATCTGAGAGGATCGCTGTCCCACCATGCGCCGATCATGATCTTAGCTGCAGGGCAGAGGTTGGCGAGGGTTCCCAATCCTGTTTTTGCATAGATGAGCTGGCCGTTGATATAGATCTGGGTAGCTCCTCTATGGTAGATCATAACGGCTTTATACCAGGAACCGGGAACAGGTCTGAAGTTAGTAGTATCGACGATGTTCACGAGATCATTTTTGCCGTACTGGCCGCAACCGAGCGTAACGTCCTCGGTACCCCAGGCAAACCGGCTGTAGCTGGTGGTAGTCTGGCCGATGTTGAACGTTACACCATAACCAGTCGCCGGATCGATCATGCTGATATATGTACCCGCGTTGGCAGTGTCATTGGTCATGAAGCCGAGTGCAACGGAGTATGCGGTATCGAACTGGATCGAACCGTTGTTGGTCACATAGATCTTCTTTGTACCCGTACCGTCCGCACCAAAGGCGCTATTCGCATATCCGTGTGCGTCATAGGTCAGGACAGAACCGGAGGCCACTGTCGGGTTGTTATTACCGCTGGAGTCGGCGATATTGCCGGAGAAAGGCAGATAAAGCAGCAGGCCCTTAGTCAGATTGACGGTCGGGTCGGGCTTAGTTGCATAGAGTGTGTCCGTCAGGGTATCTTTTTTGATCACGGTAACCGTGTCATGGACGGGAGGAGGGGGTGGAGTCTTGGTACAACCGACAGAACTCATGGTAATGACGGCTGCTGCGATCGCTACGGATAGGGTTAACTGTTTTAGCATAGTTGGGAGTTAATTATTTAGGGTAAAATTTTGCGGTGTAAAGATATAAAAGGAAATATTTATCCTGGCACGAGTTGATAAGCGTGTCGATATGTAGTAAAAACGTGTCGATTTCGGCGATTAGTGTGTCAGCCGCCGGGCAAGGTCGAGGTTGTTATGCCGGGCGGTATCCTTTGCTATATCGTATCCCGCATCCGCATGACGTATGACTCCGAGGCCCGGGTCGTTGCGGAGGACGCGCGCGAGGCGGGCTGCGGCTTCCGCTGTCCCGTCGGCGACTATGACCATTCCGGCGTGGATGCTGTAGCCCATCCCTACCCCGCCTCCGTGGTGGAGGCTTACCCAGCTGGCGCCGCCGGCGGTGTTCACGAGGGCATTCAGCAGGGGCCAGTCGGCGACGGCGTCGCTGCCGTCGAGCATGGCTTCCGTCTCTCTGTTGGGGGAAGCGACCGAGCCGGTGTCGAGGTGGTCGCGGCCGATGACGATGGGTGCTTTGACGCGGCCGGTGCGGACCAGTTCATTGAAGGCCAGGCCGGCTTTTTCGCGTTCGCCCTGGCCGAGCCAGCAGATGCGGGCCGGCAGGCCCTGGAAGGCGATCTTTTCTTTGGCCGGGCGAAGCCAGCGCTGCAGGGAATCGTTTTCGGGGAAGAGGCTGCCGATGACCTCGTCTGTCACGGCGATATCGGCGGGGTCGCCGCTGAGGGCGGCCCAGCGGAAGGGGCCTTTGCCTTCGCAGAACAGCGGGCGGATATAGGCCGGGACGAAGCCCGGAAAATCAAACGCATTCTTCAGTCCTTTCTCCGCCGCTCTTGCCCGTAAGTTATTGCCGTAGTCGAAGGTGATGGCGCCGCGCCGCTGCAGCTCGAGCATGAGCTCGACGTGGCGGTACATGCTGCGGTAGGCGTAGTCGATATATTCTTCGGGCTTGTCTTTTCGAAGGACCTGTGCCTGATCGTGGGTCAGTTCGTGCGGCCAGTAGCCGATCAGGGGGTCGTGGGCCGAGGTCTGGTCGGTCAGTGTGTCGGGTACGACGTTGCGGGCGATGAGGTGTTCGAGGAGGTGGACGGCGTTGCAGCGGACGCCGATGGAGAGGGCCTGTCCTTTTGCCCTGGCGTCGAGGGCCTGGTCGATGGCGGCGTCGATATCGTCTACTTTTACGTCGAGATAGCGGGTCTCCAGGCGTTTGTCGATGCGCCATTCCTCTACTTCGGCGACGAGGGCTACCCCTTCGTTCATGGTGATGGCCAGCGGCTGAGCGCCGCCCATCCCGCCGAGGCCGGCGGTGACGTTGAGCGTCCCTCTGAGGCTGCCGCCAAAATGTTTGTCCGCGGCGGCGGAATAGGTCTCGTAGGTACCCTGAACGATGCCCTGTGAGCCGATATAGATCCAGGAGCCGGCGGTCATCTGTCCGTACATCATCAGCCCCTTTTTCTCCAGCTCGTCAAAATGTGCCCAGTCGGCCCATTTGGGCACCAGCTGGGAATTGGAAAGCAGGACCCGGGGGGCGTCTTTATGCGTCCGCAGTATACCGACGGGTTTGCCGCTCTGTATGAGCAGGGTCTCGTCGTCTTCGAGGTCTTTCAGTGCTTTGATGATCAGCTCGAGGGCCTCGAAATTCCGGGCGGCCTTGCCGCGGCCGCCGTAGACGATGAGTTCTTCGGGGCGTTCGGCGACGGCGGGGTCGAGGTTATTGAGGAGCATGCGGAGGGCGGCTTCCTGTACCCATCCTTTGCAGGTGAGGCGGGAGCCGGTGGGAGTCCGGTATCGGATGGCGTCGTAGGCAATCATAAAATTAACAACCCAGGAGAAAACCCGGGTTGTGCAAATTAAATAAAAATTGATAGGAAATGATCGGCCATAACCACTATTGATGCCGAATACGGTCAACATTTATCCCAAATGAAAAATTCATAGGACAAAGTCAATGGATAATCTTTTAACCAGTTAGAGTTTAGACTTTGGTCCAAGGTTTAGGTTGACGGCAATTTAGCTGCAATAATGATGCGGCCGGGCAAGACTTAACCGGCGTGTCGTTTTGGAGCATAATCGTGTCGATTTTGCCAATAGACGTGTAGCTGGCAGGAGGCTGGCGGGGGCCTAAAGCGCAAATTCTTCAAATTCCCGGTTGAGCACCACTCCTTTTTCCCTGGCTGCGCTGTCGCAGTGTCTGACGAACGAAAAGTCGGCGATGATGGAATGCATCTTTTTTATGTCTTCGGCGAAGATCCGGTCCTCGCTGGCGAACTCCGTGAAATTGCGGACGTAGTGGTGGGCGGCTTCGAGGATCACGCTGCTTTTCAGGGGGCGGCGGAACTCGATGGCCTGGCAGGCGCTCATGAGCTCGATAGCCAGGATATATTCCAGGTTGTCGAGGACCTGGTTCAGTTTGCGGCCGCTGATGCTGCCCATGCTGACGTGGTCTTCCTGGCCCAGTGAAGCTGGGGATGCTGTCGGCGCTGGCGGGGAAACAGAGGGTTTTGTTCTCGGTGACGAGTGCTGCGGTGGTGTACTGGGGTATCATAAAACCGCTGTTCAGGCCTACGTTGTTCATCAGCAGGAGCGGCAGGCCCCATTTGCCTTCCAGCAGGAGGTAGCAGCGGCGGTCGGAGATATTGCCGATCTCCGCGGCGGCGACGCAGGCGTAGTCGAGGGGCAGTGCGAGCGGCTGGCCGTGGAAGTTGCCGCCGCTGATGGTATCGTCGTGTCCGAGTATGATGGGGTTGTCGGTGACCGAATTGAGTTCTGTTTCGGCGAGTTGGCGAAGGTGCAGCCAGGCGTTGCGCGAGGCGCCGTGCACCTGGGCATGCAGCGCAGCGAATAGGGATCCTGAACGCGGCCGCAGTCGACGTGGCTCTGCATGATGGCGCTGTCGTGGAGCAGCTTGCCGGAGCCGCTGGGCTACCAGGCGGCTGCCGGCGTAGGGGCGCAGTTGGTGCAGGCGCTCGTCGAAGGGCGCCTTGGTGCCGGTCAGCGCTTCCAGGCTCATGGCGCCGATGATGTCGGCGGCTTCCAGACAGTAGTGGAGGCGCTGTACTCCTTTTACTGCGTAGGCGAGAATGAACTGTGTGCCGTTGATCAGGGCCAGGCCTTCCTTGGGGCCAAGCGTTATCGGGTCAATCCCATATTGCCTGAGCACTTCCATGGTGGGTTGTCGTTTTCCCTGGTGGTAGACCTCTCCGAGGCCTATCAGCGGCAGGAACAGGTGCGACAGCGGCGCGAGGTCTCCGGATGCGCCTACCGAACCCTTGTCGGGGACCACGGGTACGACGTCCTGTTCGATCATCCACAGGATGCGCTGCAGCGTCTCCAGCTGTACACCGGAGTAGCCCTGCGCCAGGGCCTGCAGTTTGGTGATGAGCATGATGCGGGCGATCTCCTGCGGGACGGGATTGCCTACGCCCACGCTGTGGCTCTGCAGGATCTTGTGCTGGAGGGTGCGCGTATCCTCTTCCGATATCTTGGTGTTGGCGAGGATGCCAAAGCCGGTATTCACGCCGTATACGGTGGTGTGCTGACTAACGATGTCGGCTATGTGCTGCTGGCTGGCTTTTATCCTTTCGATGGCGGGGCCGGACAATATCCCTTTCCGGGTACCCTCAGCGAGACCGATGGTAGCCGCGACGGTCAGTTGGTCGAGGCCGTATTGATGACTGCTGGAAGACATGTCCAAAAAATTTTGCGCGAAGGTAATGGCTTTTGTCAAATTGGCCTACTTCATCAGGCGGCGGAGGAATTCGTCCCGCCGCCGGCTGGCGACCTCGATGACGCTGCCGTCTTCCATGACCACTTCTCCTCCCCTGCCCTTGTTGTATCGCTGCATCTTGTGGAGGTTGATGATCTGTGAATTGTGCACGCGGAAGAAGACCGATTCGGGCAGCATTTCCTCGTATTCCTTTATGGCCCGGGTCGCGACGATCAGTTCGCCGCCGGAAAGATAGATGTTGGTATAGCCGCCCCTGCCCTCGAAGCGCACGATGTCCTGAAAAGGCACGAAGACCAGGCCGGTGATCGTTGGTATGGCTATCTTCTGCTGGGCCTGCTGAAAACCTTCCAGGTTCTTCATCAGCATTTTGAGCTGCTGGTCAAAACTGGTAACGACGGGAGTGCTGGAGACGCGGGCGATCGCGGTGCGAAGGTCGTCGATATCAATCGGTTTGAGGAGGTAGTCGACGGCGCTGTATTTGAAGGCTCTCAGGGCGTAGTCATCGAATGCCGTAACGAAAATAACTTTGAAGTCGATAGGCTGCAGCTGGTTGAGCAGGTCGAAGGCGTTGCCGCCTACCATTTCGATGTCGAGCAATGCGAGATCGGGCGATACGGAACGGATGAGTGTGGCGGCCGTCTCCACGCCATCGGCCGTACCAACGATACTAACTTCCGGGCAAAAGCTTTCGAGCAGCTTTTGTAGTACACGGATACTGTCAATTTCATCGTCGATCAATACGGTCCTGATCATAGTTAGCTTTCAATTATGCTTTTCCAGGCGGTAAAAATAAGGAAATCGTACAATCACGCGCGTACCGGCTGCGATCCCTTTGCCGTCTTTGAGGTCTTCTACTTCTATACGAATCCCCTCGCCGTGAAGAGTGTTCATGATGTGGATACGTTCCGCGGTAAGGCTCATCCCCGGGACTGATATTCAATATGTTCAATTGTTTTATAGCGTGCCGCCTCCGACCTGCCGATGCCGTTGTCCTCGACCGTGATGGTCAGGCCGTCATCCGTCTTACGGATAGCGATGGTGATAAGTCCTTTTCCCGAGGTCTTGTGGCGGAGGCCGTGGCGCATGCTGTTCTCGGCATAGGGCTGAATGACCATGGGCGGGATATAGACAGTATGCTGGTTGATAGTTGGGTCTACGTCGATTGAAAATTCCATTTTGTCCTTGAAACGAAGCTTTTCGAGGGTGAGATAGGTCGAAAGATAGCTGACCTCCTGCCCGATGGTGATCAGCGGTTTGGACGAATGCTGCAGCGTTTCTCTGATGAGCCGGGAGAAGCCGGAAAGGTATTTGTTGGCGGTAAGGATATCCTGACTGAAGATATACTGCTGGATCGAGTTGAGACAGTTAAAAATGAAATGCGGGTTCATCTGCGCCTGCAGGGCCATATGCTCCATTTCCGCCAGTCGTCTGGACAGTTGTTTTTCGTGTTCCTGTCTTCTGTGCAGTCTGCGGATCCTCAGAGAGCCCAGCAGCCAGACTGCCGAGGCGGTGGCCAGGACGACCCCGAGGCGAAACCACCAGGTCTGCCACCAGTGGCGCTGCTACCGTAAACCGCTGCGACAGTGTGGGGCTAACGACGCCGAACTTGTTGACGGCGTGTATCTGGAGCTCGTAGTCACCGGGAGGAAGTGTAGGATAGTCGAGAAAGGTTTCCCTGGTGCTCTTCCAGCCGGTATCCAGTCCCAGCAGCCGGTAGCGGTAGAGGATATTTCCTGCAGAGCGGTACGAAATGCCGGCGTATTCAAACCGGATATTGTTGCGGTTGTGCTGTAGTTTCAGCCTGGCGCTATCCTGCAGCCTGCTTACGCCGCCGCTGGTGATGCCGAGCCATGCGATGCGGCAGTGGCCTATATTGTTGACTTTTTTCGTCAAAAAAGGACAGGCCCTGGGGGTTCCGACATAGACCATATTGCCGGCCGCGCTGATGACGTTGATGACGTTCGAGCTGAGGCCGTCGGCTGAGGTATATTCCAGAACCGGGGCGGCAGGATTGCGCAGGTCCACCCTGTTGAGGCCCTTGTCAGTACCGACCCAGAGCTCGTCCCCATTGAGGGAAAGGCATCGGCAGATATCGCTGGTCAGCCCTTCCTGACTGCCGATGCGGCGGACGATGCTGTCTCCTTTAAGGCCTATGACCCCTACGTCGTCATAGGGCGCCACCCAGAGGGTTCCATCCGCGGAGGCTGTAAGAGCGGCAATCCGGCTGCGCAGCAGGGGATATTCCTGCCCATAAACTCCTGTTTCCGGTCGATGCCGCCCCTGCCGGTGACGCGGTAAAGACCATTGAGTGTCCCGACATATACAGTATCGTGCAGATTGAAGACGGCCGTTGACCTTTCTGTCAGCAGGGTATCCAGCGCTCCGAATGAATCGATATCCAGCGTGAACGCTCCAAGGCTGCTCGCGAACAGAACGTAGTGTCCGTTGATCAGACGGGCGGATTTGACGTTGACACCTCTTGCGTTGATGGAATCCCTGCGGTTCGAGGCGCGTACTTCGATCGTAAAATCGGTGCCGAAGACGAGTTTCCTTTGTCCAGTGTGTCGATGAATACGATCTGTTTTTTCGTGTGCATTCAGCCGCTTTTGGCCGAGGCTCTCCATCCCCGGTATGCTGTAGCGGTAAATGCTGTTCCTGTTAGAGCCGACCACCAACTCGTTATCCAGCCTGAGTATCGAATGGACCGAGCAGGTGTAGCCCGGCTGTTTAAGACTGATATTACGGAATTCGGTCGAGTTGAGTCTGTACAGGCCCCGACCGACGGTGGTAAACCAGGTGTTGCCTTCGTCATCGCGGAATGCCCCCGATACTTCGGTGCCCGGGAGGTAGGTTCTCACCTGACCGGTGTGCAGGTTGTATTCCGTGGAGCCGGTCGACTCGTTGGAGTAGACAAGGCTGTCGCCGATGATATTGAAGTTGACGTGTCTGAAGTTGTCATAGGCGAACGGTATCATTTTCCGGCGTCCGGATTCGAGTGACGCGATACAGCTGCTGTCCCGGGTGATCCGCCAGACCAGTAAGCGACGACCGAGGCAAATAAATGGCGACGCCAGTTTGACGCCCGGACGGGAAGCGCCATCAGTGCGTCAAACCGATCGCCGGCCAGATGGTAGGCCGAATCTTCTATCTGCACCAGGAAATTGCCGCGTCCGCACCCGAACTCATCGAGTGGCAGGCGCTGATCGGCATGCCGTGTATCGATTCGATCTTATGGTATCGATCGTTCCGGCTGATCATATGGATCGCGGTGCCTTCCTGGATCGCAATATTACCGTGGGCGTCCTCGACAAAGTGTTCGACGTTGGAGTGGAGGTGGATGCGGCTCAGCAGCGAGTCGTTGTCCTGATTGTAAATCTTACCTTTGTAGTAATAGCAGACGGACTTTCGGAACGGCGCCATCCAGACTCTTCCTTTCGAATCACCGAACATCTCGAGTACTTCGACGTCCGGCAGTCCGTCTTTTGTCGTAAAACTGCGAAAATGCGTGCCGTCGAAACGGCTTACGCCTGTCTCGGTGCCCATCCATATGAAGCCGTCTCTATCCTGAGTAATGCAATAGACCGTCGATCCGGCCAGGCCGTCAGCGATGTCGTAGTGCTCATAGCTGTACTCTTCCTGAGCCAGGACGGGTGACAGAACAAGCATCAGGGAGATGCAGGCCAGTATCGATCTGATCATAGTAAGGTGTGAAATAGGGGAAATTCAATTATGACGCGCGTACCAGCCGGCCGGCCGTCGATATGTTCGAGGTCGACAACTCTCGTTATGATACTACCGTTGTATTTTGTGTTCATCATCCGAATACGGTCTTCTGTAAGCGCCATCCCTTTCGACTGATACTCGATATGTTCCGGGTTTTGAATGCGCCGGCCATTTTTCGTCCGATGCCGTTGTCTTCCACTGTAACGACCAGCCGGGAGTCCTGACTTTCGAATTTTATATAAATATACCCTTTCCCTTCTGATTTATGCCGAAGACCGTGCCGCATGCAGTTCTCGACATAGGGCTGGATCAGCATCGGCGGAATGATACAGGCATTATCGTCCAGGCCGGGGTCCACGTCAACAGAGTAGTCCATTTTTTCCTTAAATCTGAGCTTTTCCAGCGCGAGATAGCCTGACAGATAGCTGACCTCGTCGGACAAAGAGATGAAGGCCTTGCTCGAGCTGTGCAAAGCTGGCCCGGATCAGTTTGGAGAATCCGGAGATGTACTTGTTGGCCAGGAAAACGTCCCTGGTTGAAAATATACTGCTGGATCGAGTTGAGGCAATTGAAAATGAAATGGGGATTCATCTGGGCCTGCAGGGCGGCGTGTTCCAGTTCCATCATACGCTGGCTGATCCGTTCTTTTTCTTTCTCCACTCTGCGTATTCTGCGGATCCGAAGGGATACAAAAAGCCAGGTCATGGAAAGGACGCCCAAAAAGACGGCCGTGACAAACCAGACGGTACGCCAGAAAGGGGTAGATACCCCGAACCGCAAAGAAAGCGGACGGCTGATAGTCCCGAACTTGTTAATAGCGGTAAGCTGCAGCTCGTAATCTCCTGAAGGAAGTGTAGGATAGTCCAGAAATGCTTCCTTGGTTGTTTTCCAGGCCGTATCGAGACCAAGCATGCGGTACCGGTAAAGAATATTTCCTGCGGATTTATAGGATATGCCGACAAATTCGAAGCGGATATTATTCTGCCGGTAAGACAGGCCCAGGTGGTTAGTGTCGCGGAGCAGGCTCTGTCCCGAACTGGAAATATCCAGCCAGGTCAGCCTGCAATAGTCGCTGCTATAGACCTTCGTTTCATCGAAATAGCTAAGGCCGGCGGGGGTTCCGACATATACCATCGGGCTGTCGACGCAAATAGTATTGATCACACTGGAGCCCAGGCCATCCCCTGCGGTATACTGAATGATGCTGGCGTTTGGCGAATGCAGGTCGACCTTATTCAGCCCTTTATCTGTCCCCACCCACAGATAATCTCTGTCCATGGCAAGCGTCTTACACACATCGCTGGTCAGACCCTGTTGACGGCCGATTGTCCCGACGACCTTTCCATCCCTTATTCCTACGATACCCAGATCATCATAGGGGCGATCCAGAGGACCCCCTGGCGGGATTTCACTATGGACGCGATTCGTCCCGCCAGTATCGGCATGTTCGCGCCCATGAATTCCGTCAGGCGTTTGCCCCCAGGTTTGTCAATGACCCGATAAAGGCCGTTCATCGTACCTATGTAGATAGTATCGTTGTTGTAGAACAAGGCGGTAGTCCTTCCTTTCCAGAGCGTGTCGAGTCTTCCAAAGCTATCGATGTTCATGGCGAAGGCCCCACTGTGGGTGGCCAGGAACACCTGATGAACATTTTTAAGCCAGGCAGCCTTGACCGTCATGCCCATCTTGAGCGAGTCTCTTTTTTTATCCATCCTGAGCTCGAGGTTCATGTCAGTTCCATAGAGGATCCTGTCCCGGTCAAGGGTATCGATAGAAATGATCCTTATTTTTTCGAGGTTGTTGAGTTGCTGGTATCCAAGGCTCTCCATTCCCGGAAGTTTAAACCGGAAAATGGTGTTTCTATTGGTCCCAACGAGCAATTCGTCCTTCAGCCTGGTGATGGCGTGTACGGCGCAGTTGTCATTCAACTGCCTCTTTAGAGTAATGTTACGGATCTCTGCTGAATTCAGCCGGTAAATTCCATGTCCGATTGTCGTAAACCAGGTATTACCCTCGTCATCCCGGAATACGCGCGAAACCTCGATCCCGGGCAGGAATGTTCTCGTTGTTCCCGAGCCTAGGCGGTATTCTGTTGTCCCCTCTGTTTCGTTTACATAAAACAGAGAGTCGCCGACAATGCTGTAGCTGACGTGCCGAAAATCCATATAGGAAAAAGGGATTGTGCGGCGCCTGCCCGTTTGAAGCGAAAGAATGGTTCCGCTTGACAATTTGGAGCGCCAGATCACTGCGCCGGGGCTCAGGCACATGAAATTCGGGTTACGGTCGCCAGGATAGGTAGATTCCAAGCGCACCAGCGCTTTCATATGGCTTCCGTCGAATTCGTATACCGAATCATTCATCTCGATGAGGAAATGTCCGTCGATACTTCGGCTAACGGCGGTACAGTTGGTAATCGGTCTGCCCGATATACTGTCGATATCGACACAATGTCCGTCCGCGCCGAAAAGGTGGAGCGCTGCCACTTCCTGTATGAGTATATTGCCGGCCGCATCCTCGGCAAAATGCCGGATATTCTCCCGGAAGTGTATGCGGCGCAAAGTCGAATCGTTCCCGGGGCTGTATATTTTTCCGTGATAATAATAGCATACGGATTTTCGGAAAGGAGCCATCCAAACTCTTCCCCGGGAATCGCCGAAGATCTGCAATATCTCAATATCCGGCAGGCCGTCCCTTGTGGTAAAGGTCCGGAAATGGGTTCCGTCAAAACGTGAGACGCCAGCCTCCGTACCCGTCCAGATAAAGCCATCCTTATCCTGCGTAATGCAATAGACCGTCGATCCGGCCAGCCCCTCCGTAACGTCATAGTGCTCATAGCTGTACTCTTCCTGGGCCAGGACGGGTGACAGAACAAGCAGCAGGGAGAGGCAGGCCAGTATCGATCTGATCATAAGACCTTATAAAAATAAGGCTTATTTTTCAGGATGTGGGGCGTGAGCTTAACCACGACGAAAAGGTGTTTAGTGTATTTCTTCAGCTGTGCGAAAGTGTACCTGGACTTCCCCGTAAACAGGCGATAGAACAGCACGCCGAAGAAGAATACGGGGATATCGAGCAGGTAGAAGAACAGCTGGACGAAGAACCAAAATACCCCGAACTGCTTGCGGATGCGGACAAAATTGGAAACCATGGTCTGGAGTCCGCGTTTGTCATAGAAATTATAGTATCCCTTGCTGGCGGTTCCGAATGCGGCGTTCGCGGTCTCGCCCTGCAGGTGTGTGACCATGAGGTCTCCCGTAGATGCACATTTTGCCGGTCCCGGCGATCCTGCCGCACCATTCGGCCTCTTCGGCATACAGGAAGAAGTCTTCGTCCATCAGGCCGGCCTTGTCGATGGCCGAACGCTTGACCATGAGGAAGGCTCCGTTGATCCAGTCGACTTCGATGAGGTCGGGCGCCATACCGGGTACGTGGGGCTTCTTAACTCCGACAAGGGTTCCGAACGTCTTGATCCACGATCCCATATAGGGCAGTGGAAGGAGGTAGTTGAGGCCGCCTTTCATTACGTACATACCGGAAACCTGCGGTGTGCCGTCGACGTTGAGAAGCTGTATGCCGGCGGCGACATAGTCGGATGCATAGAGGCGGCGGTAGCACTGCTCGACGCTTTCGTTGGGAGGAAGGGTATCGGCGTTGAGCAGCAGGATCGTGTCGCCCTTGGCGTAGCGCATTCCCATGTTGTTGGCGCGCGTGAATCCGGCGTTGTAACCGGTGTCGAGCCAGATCACCCGGGGAAAGGCCGCGAGCACCTTTTCCTTGCTGTCGTCATTGGATCCGTTGTCCACGATGATGATCTCGTAGAGGTCATTCCAGCTGTCCCCCAGCATGGTCCTGAGGCAGTCGACGGCCAGGTCCGGGGCGCGATAGTTCACTATAACAATACTTAGTAACATCAGTGCAATTTACCGTTTAAAAGATGGCGCAGATAGCTGGCCAGCATGATTAATTTTGACAATGGGCCGATCTTAAGGGCTCCGCGGGGTATGCGCTCCTGCCAGGCGGCCATTTGCCTGACGACGGGCAGGACCGCTTCTGCGGTGGTCGTTTGCGCGGGCGGCCCGGTGAGGCTGAGGGCGTCGGGGAAGCCCGCGTTCCGCAGCAGCCGCCAGAGATCGTCATAGACCATCAGCGGGCGGAGCTGGCCGATACCTTTTTCTTCCAGCCATTTTAGTTTGCATGGGAAGAGGACCTCCCGAAGGAACGAACTGTCGTGGCTCGAGCTGACGCCGCCCGGACCGAATCGGGCAACGATGGCGTCGATGTATTTGATGCGGACGCGCGGGCCATCCGGTGAATCGTTGGCGGCGAACAGGCGGATATTGAGGTCCCAGTCCGCATAGCCTTTGTAGCGAAGATTGTAGGCGCCAAAAGCGTCGAACAGCGAACGACGGTAGAATATGGCCTGGTGGGAAATATTCCGAAGCAATAGTTTCGGGTAATCGAATTGGCCGTCATACCGTCCTTTGTAGCTGGGGCTTACGACGTCCCCATACAGCATGTCCGCGTCGTCGTGGCCGGTCTTTCCAAATATGGAGGACAGCGTTTTTGTATCGTACAGCTGGTCGTCGGATCCCAGGAAGAACAGCCATTCGCCGCGGGCCGCCGCGATGCCCTTGTTCATGGCGTCGTATATTCCTTTGTCGGGCTCGGAGATGAAGCGGATGCGGTTGTCTCCGGACTCGTGTGCGATGGTCGCCGTCGTGTCGTCCGAACCGCCGTCCATGATCAGCACTTCGAAATTGCGATAGTCCTGGCGCAGGATGCTGTCCAGCGCGGAGCTGCAGGGTCTTTGCCGCTCTGAAGGTCGGTATAATGATGCTTATATATGGGCTAGCGCTTGTCATCCGACGGGATTATGTTTTCGGGCGCGGGCCTATGTTCTTTTTCAGGGCGTTGGTGTTGCGCCAGTGCGAATATCGTTTGCTGATGGCCTTTCGGATCATATCGAGCAGTCCGCGCTGTTGTTGTCCGGCGGAAGGGTTCCTATCCTGGCCTCTGTGGTGATCGAGCAGCTGGCCGTATGGCGAGTTGTAATAGGGAATGGTAGCATAGTAGTCCAGTTGACGGCGGTCATTCTGGTTGACGCAGTTGAATTCGGCGTTTAATCTCAGCGACGGCGCTTTGTAGTGAGTTGCCGAACTGCGAAGGCATGCGGTGAAGCGGCAGCTTGTGGGCGGCTGCCAGCAGGGAAAGGACGGACTGGTCGCGGCGGTGTTCCCTGAAACCGGGAAGGTCCCTTCGCCCGGCTGTGTTGGGTTCGTCCGTAATGATCCGGGGGTCGCGGCAGTATTCCAGCCATTCGGTGACGAAGCGCAGGCTTGCGTCCGTGCGTTGAAAGACGCAAAAGGCGGCGTCGCATTGCGGGGCGTTCCAGTAGTAGGGCCGGTCGCAGTTCATGTAGATGAAACAGTCCCTTTTTGTCCAGGCCGCGTTGATAAAATTACGCGTTGCCGAAGAGCAGTATCGGAGTGTCTTTGATGCATAGTTCGAACAGAGGGTCGAGCGATGCTGTTATTTCGAGTCCGCTGTCTGCGTATACGACGATGTCGCCGTCCGCGGCGTTCTTCAGGGCTTCAAGGATAATAAAGGGTTTCCAGAGCCAATACCCCATGAATGGTCCGTCGAGGATGCCGCGGTTTTCGGCATAGAAAGGCGTTTTCTTTATATCCTCAAAATCGTAGGACCGGATGTTGTCGATACCCGCCACTGGCCGCAGACGCATTCAGCCGGTGGCGGCTGCTCGCATACAGCTGGTTGGAAAGATTGGTGAGGATGACCGTCATATCAGAACTCAAAATTTGAGATGATGCCCACCGAGTGGGGCCCCTCGTTTTCGCCTACCCATCCGTTGATGTCTACGAGGAAAACTTCCTTAATGCCATAGACGTCGTTATATTTCTTGATGATGCGGAAGAAAGATTTCTGCATTTTGCCCACGAGAGTCGTCCCAGATGATAATGAATTTCTGGTCCAGCAGTCCGTATTTAACGAGCATTTCGAATTCGAACAGGATCGCCTGGGGGGTGTGGAGGGCGTCGGAGAAGACAAGATTGAATTTTTTCCCTTCCATGCGGCCCCAGCTGTTCCTGTCCCAAACGTCTGCCGATATATATCCGATCTTTTTATCCTTGTAGGTAAATTCAGACAGCGAAGACTTGTTCTTTTTGATGGAACTGGCCGGGGTATCCCACTCGGACCGGGGGCCTTTTTCCAGCTGGCCGGCGAGGACCGGGTTGATCTCCTCGATATCAAATGCATTCATGCTGGCGGGGCCCAGTGTATTGAGGAGCTGGAAGAAATTCTTTCCTACCGACACTCCGATCTCGAGGTAGTTGACTCGCGGGAGATATCTTTCGGCAAGCAGGGCCATCAGGTCGGTATAGGTGACCGAGTTCCCGACGGGCTTGTTGATGACCGGTTTCAGGAAATCAGGGACACCATAGTTGAAGAATGATTTGGCCATGGCCTCCTCGTCGATCCAATTGTCTATTTGTCCCAGTGCGCTGCGGTTGGGTCCGACGTATTTGGCGAGCTCTTCCGCTGAGAAGGGAATGGTCGATTTGTACGAAGCTTTTTTTCAAACAAACTTGTCCAGAGTGCGGCCATAGTACTAGTTTTTGATGTATTCGACCAGAATATTTCGTCCTTCCACCATATGACGCATCAAGCGCAGGGAGTTCTTGTAGATCATTGGGGGAACAAGGGACATCAGTCGATGTAACGGGTTATTTTTTCTTTTAGGTTTTCCTGCTGTACCTGATACCATTTTTTGTAGTCGCTTAACGGTTCGATATAAACGCCGTTCAGCTTCATGGGGAAATAGCCCGGCAGCCGGCGGAACGAATGTTTATCCCAGAGGCCGGCATGATGGGGCGGGAGATTGAGTGTATGGTACAGGTCGTGGCGATAGAGATAGGGGTTGTTGTACGGGACACAGATGATCATCTGTCCTCCGGGTCTGAGCGCCTGCAGGGAGGCGGAAATGAAGGAGCGAATGTCGGGAACGTGTTCCAATACCTGTAGAAATACCACCACATCGAAAGCCCCGGCGTTGGCGCGTGCAAAATCCTCGATGGTGGAATTGATGACGTTGAACCCTTCGTTCTGTGCTTCCTGAACCTGGTGCGTATTGAGCTCGAGTCCGGTGAGAGAAGAGCGTCTCTGCTCTTTCAGCTTCCGCATAAAGAACCCTGCGCCGGAGCCGATCTCCAGTACTTTCTGGTCATTTTTGATCAGGGAAATGGCCTTGTCATACTCCCATTTCTCTTTCAGATAATAGAGTCCCGTCTTCTGAAGATGCTGATAAAAGGCGTCGTCCCCATAGATATCCATCGGGTAATAGAAACGGTAACCGGTGTCGTTGCAGATCCGGAGTTCGATGGTCTTCCGGCCGTTGAAATACTTTGTAACATCGAGATCCTGTTCTTTCTTATAGAGCGAAACGATCCTTGCGACGTCCATCTCCATGACCAGGGAAGTATTGGCGCTGCCTGTTATGGGGCTTAGTATCTCCATTATTTTTTATTATGATGCATCCGATTTTTAGGACGGACGAAAATACTCCTTTTTGACATTATTTACGTCGCTTCGCAGATAGTGCAAAAACAGTTCCAATCCCTCTTTTTTCGGGCTGTCCAGTTCGTAGTCAAGGTATTTTGTGAAGTATGCGTGCAGATCGAAGTGCGGAAAAGGATTCTCGGCCACCACCTCGTCAATATGTCCGAGGCCCATTTTATTGGCCTGATCGAATTCCCGGATAAAGCCGGGGTCGAGGGGTTTATTGCTGACCCATGCAGCAAAAACAAAGGGCAATCCTGTAAAGGCTTTCCAGCTGCCGCCCAGGTCATAGATATAGGGTGATAGCTTTCTCTGCATGAGCGCCCGGTCTCCGATGACTACTCCGGCCGTCGTGCCTTTGATGTGGTCGCGAAAATCTTTCCCGGCGTCTTCGACTTCGGGGCTGACCTGCCAGTATTCTTTCAGGAGTATGCGGGCCAGTTGGACAGAAGTGCGGCTTTGGTAGTCAAGTAATACTTTCTCCACCTTTTCAATGGGTGTTTCACTGAAAAGACAGACCGAGGCTACGTCTCCGTCGCTTCCGATGCAATGCGCTCCATTGATGTAGTATTCCTCCATATAGGGGATGACCGCCACGGGAACGAGTCCTATATCGATCTGGTCCCGAAGCAGCATGTTGGCTATGCTTGCGGGATAGTCTATAATCAGATCGATTTCCTTCCTGAGGGGTGAGCGGTCAATGCCGTAGAGCAAAGGTTTCGTATTGAGGTAGTTGACTGCTCCAACTCGTATTTTTTGATCCAATTCCTTTACATTAAATTTGCGGCGAAGTTACGTATTATAACTGACGCAAAATCAATGGAACTCAATTCTCTTACCGCTATCTCCCCATCGACGGCCGCTATCGTCAGCAGGTCCAGCACCTCGACGACTATTTTTCCGAGTACGCCCTTATACGCTACCGGGTGCTGGTGGAGGTGGAGTATTTTCTTTTCCTCAACAAAAAGCGGTTCTTTCCGCTGGAAGCCGCTACCCGTCGTAAGTTGCAGGCGGTGGCCGAACAGTTCGGACTGGAAGATGCCCAGTGGATCAAGAATAAGGAGAAGGAGACCAACCACGACGTAAAAGCCGTGGAGTATTTCCTCAAGGACCGCCTTGGGGAAGGCCTTGCGGAAGTATCCGAATGGATCCATTTCGGTCTTACGTCCCAGGACATCAACAATACCGCCATTCCCCTACTATGGAAGCACGCGGTGGAATTCGAGTATCTGCCGGCGATGCTCAACCTCAAGCGCCAGCTTGAAATACTGGCTCGTAACTGGAAGGATGTGGCGATGCTGGCGAGGACCCATGGTCAGCCGGCCAGCCCGACCCGGCTCGGCAAAGAGATCATGGTATTTATAGAGCGGATCGAAAACCAGGTCGAACTATTGATTCAAATCCCGTTCACGGCGAAATTCGGCGGCGCCACCGGCAATTTCAATGCCCACTATGTCGCCTTTCCGGGAAAAGACTGGGTCAAACTTGGCAACGAGTTCGTGGAAGGTACGCTGGGTCTTCAACGGCAGCAATACACCACGCAGATCGAGCACTACGACAATCTCGCCGCGCATTTCGACGCGATCAAACGACTCAACACGATCCTCATCGATTTTTCCAGGGATGTGTGGACCTATGTTTCGATGGACTATTTCAAACAAAAGACGAAGAAAGGCGAGATAGGCAGTTCTGCGATGCCGCACAAGGTGAACCCTATCGATTTCGAGAATGCGGAAGGCAATCTCGGCGTCGCCAATGCCCTGCTGGAGCATTTCGCCGCCAAGCTGCCGGTATCGCGGCTGCAGCGTGACCTGACGGACAGCACGGTACTCCGCAATATCGGCGTACCGTTCGCTCACACCATACTTGCGCTGAAGTCTATCGGGAAGGGACTGGACAAACTCGTGCTCAACGAGGCCAAAGTCAAAGAGGACCTGGAGGACAACTGGGCCGTTGTTGCTGAGGCGATACAGACCGTTCTGCGCCGCGAGAACTATCCTGAGGCCCTATGAGGCGCTGAAAGAACTGACCCGGGGACAGGCGGGTATAACCAAACAGTCTATTCATGCCTTTATCGATGGACTCAAAATATCGGCGACGCTGAAAAAAGAATTGAAGAGGATCACTCCCCTCAACTACACGGGGGCGAGCCTGCAATAAATCATTGGAACCCCTGATACCAGGGGAATTTTTGAAACTAACTAAAGGGGCAGTCGTTCAGGCTGCCCCTTTAGTATTTAACGGAATTGGGAATAGCAACGGAGGATGTGGAAGAAGAGAAAGGTACACATTTCCCTATATATATATTCCACGGGGTGGAATTTTATTTATGGATCTCCGATGTAAAATGAAACTCGATAGCAGGGTTGTTGGTCCTTTCGGTATTCAGGAACCATTCGCTCTGCGCGAGATAGACCAGGTAGCCGTCCTTATCGTCGGCAATATTGGTGTGTTTGAACCGGGTAAAATCCTCCAGCTTCTTCGGGTCTTCGCTGGTGATCCAGCAGGCCTTATAGAAAGGCAGGGCATTAAACTGGACGGAGGCGCCGTATTCGTGCAGGAGGCGGTACTGGATAACCTCGAACTGCAGTTCCCCGACGCAGCCGATGATCTTCTTGTTGCCGCCGTACTGGGTGAAAAGCTGGGCGACCCCTTCGTCCGTCAGCTGCAGAAGACCTTTTTCCAACTGCTTGGTTTTCATAGGATCTTTATTGATCACCTCCTTGAATATCTCAGGTGAAAAGGAGGGTATTCCCGTAAAAAGAAGTCTTCGCCTTCGGTGAGGGTGTCCCCTATCTTGAAATTACCGGTGTCGAACAGGCCGACCACGTCGCCGGGGAAGGCTTCTTCGATGACGTCTTTGTCCCGGGCCAGAAAGGTATAGGGATTGCTGAACCGGACGTCCTTATCGAGGCGGACGTGGTGAAAGTATTTGTTCCGCTCGAACTTCCCGCTGCATACGCGGAGGAAGGCGATGCGGTCGCGGTGTTTCGGGTCGAGGTTGGCGTGTATCTTGAAGATAAAGCCGCTGAACTTGTCCTCTTCCACGTCCAGATGCCGGGTGGAAGTTTCGCGGCTGCGGGGGCTGGGGGCGATGCGGATAAAGGTATCCAGCATCTCCCGGACGCCGAAATTATTGATGGCGCTGCCGAAGAATACTGGAGCTACTTTCCCCGCCAGGTAGTCGTCGACGTTGAGTTGGCCGTGGACGCCGTCCACGAGCTCGACGTCTTCCCGAAGTGTCGCCGCGTCTTTTTCGCCGATCTTATCGTCGAGCAGGGGGGTATCGAGGGTGTCGAAGCTGAGGGTATCTTCATCTGTAGCTTTTGTGTTGGCGGTAAAGAGGATCAGGTTCTTGTCGTACAGGTTGTAAACGCCTTTGAAGTCCTTGCCGCTGTTGATGGGCCAGCCCATGGGATGGAGGGCGATATTCAGTTCTTTTTCGATCTCTTCGAGCAGGTCGAAGCGGTTCTTGCCGTCGCGGTCCATCTTATTGATAAATACGATCACCGGGGTATCCCGCATCCGGCATACTTCCATCAGTCTGCGGGTCTGGGCTTCGACTCCGTTGACGCTGTCGATGACCGAGGATGACGCTGTCGACGGCTGTAAGGGTCCGGTAGGTGTCCTCGGCGAAATCTTTGTGACCGGGGGTATCCAACAGATTGATAAGCATCCCCTTGTATTCAAAACTCATGACCGAGGTCGCTACCGAGATACCGCGCTGGCGCTCGATCTCCATAAAGTCGGAGGTAGCGTGCTTTTTGATCTTGTTGCTTTTTACCGCACCCGCCGTCTGGATGGCGCCTCCAAAGAGCAGGAATTTTTCGGTAAGGGTGGTTTTACCCGCGTCGGGGTGAGATATGATGGCGAATGTCTTGCGTTTGTTGATCTCGTTGTGATACTTCATGGGCGCGCAAAGTTACGAAATTACCGGCTGTTAGCTTGCAATCCGAGTCTTTTCTTTATCGTATTCCAAACGGGGAGTACATCTTCGGAAAGGCGGAAAAGCAGCACGCCTCCTCCATAGATGAGGATGAAGGACAGGGACCGGGCTAGGATGCCGGGAAGTCCGTGGAGGCCGGCGAAGAAGTAGTCGCAGAGGAACCAACCGGCGCCCCCGAGGAGCAGTGTATAGAGAGTGGCTTTGGTGAAGGGCTGCATGCGGAACCGGACGAGCAGAAATACCCAGCGGATGCCGTTGTAAACGGTAAAAGTGATCAGGTCGGCGATCGCGGGTCCGATATATCCGAGTGATTTAGCCAAAAAGTAGTTTAAGGGCAGCGTGAGTGCCGCGAGTGTGATGCCGGTGAAGAAATCGAATCGCCAGTAGGTAGAGGTGCCGATTATCTGGTTCGTGACTCCCGTGCCCATGTCGACGATCCTGATCAGGCCAATGAAGAAAAAGGCCTGCCTCGACTCCAGAAAGTCATTTTTCAGGTGAAAGAAAAGGACTCCATCCGAGAAATTGATCCAGATCAGGATATACAGAGCGACAGAAAAGATCAGTTGGTTGATCGACGACCGCCGGTAAATACGGTCTATCCGGCCGAAGTCCCTGTCCTTCCATGCCTGGGATAATGGGCCGATGGATGCGGCGATGACGCCCCGCTGCGGGGCCTGGATCAGGCTGGCCATGTACTGCGCGAGGGTATAGATCCCGACATATTTCAGTCCGCCCGGGACAACAGCCGCGATGACGATCTGGGCGAAGAATGCCGAAAGATTATATAGCATCTGGCCTGACCACACCAGGCTGGCCTGGGTGACGATCATCCGGAAGAACCGGCGCGTCACATGGCTGATTTTTAGCGTGATGTTGACCTCCTTGTGATAGCTTAGCATAATAAAGAGACAGAAGGCCAGCAGAAGGTAAGACAGCGAATATAGCTTTACAAAAACGTCGAAGCTTTTCAGGATCCCCAAATAGAACAGGCAGACGAGCAAAATAGTAAACATCCGATACTGCACTTCCCGAAAATAGGTGGTGATCACCGACCGGTTGAGCTGCCAGGCAAAAGATTCCAGCATAGAATAGAGGCTAAAGCCGATACCGAAAGGGAACAGCCAGTAATAATAGATGACGATGTCCGGCGACTGCTCGCTGAATTTTCTGATGACCAGGTCTTTGAAGGCGAAGCCTGCCATATCAGCAATACCAGACCCGCGATGCACACGAGCATTGCCCAGGTCAGGAGGTCATTCCGCTTTTCCGGGAGATAGTCCTTATAGTAGGGAAAGAATTTGTAAATATAGGTGGGCATGCCCAGGTTGGCCGTGTAATACATGATGGACCCGATCGCTACGAAAATATTGGTCAGGCCATACTGCGCAGGCGTAAATTCCCTGGTAAAAAGCAGGGTATACAAAAACCCCAGAGCAAACCCGAAATATACAAGTCCTGAAGAAAGTATGCTTTGCTTGCGGATGGTGCTCATGCTGGGAATAGTTTTATCAGAAACCGCCGCCCTGGAGCAGGCTGTTCAGGTCCTGTTTGCCGTCATAGTGAAAGGGGCGGTTGAAGGTGAACATCCCCGTCTGATCTTTACGTGTCCGTCGAGACTGATCGTAGCCTGTCTTTCCATCAGCATGGACAGGGCGTTGCTGAATACGCTGCGCATGTCGACCTGCATCGAGACGGGAACGAAAAAAGTATCTTTTTCGGGGATGATGATCGTCGAGTCCAGGATAGAATGTCCGGCGGCTTTGCCGTTGAGGGATACGTCCACGTCGGCGTGGAGAAGTTTGAGCGCGTATGGGTTCGGATTGTAGAGCTTCAGGGTGGTAGCCAGCATGGTCAGCGAGCCGTTGTGGTTGATCTGCGGATCCTGAAAACCGTAGTATTCCGGTGCATCCGGCTGACGGCAACCCGTAGCCCAGCCCAGCAGCAGGACAAAGGCGGCCGCCCTTGTCGCGGAAAGGTATTTGTTGATGTATTTATTGAGGGACGACATGGGCTGCAAGATACGGGGCAATTCCTAATTATTACCTACCTTTCACGAAAGAATAAGACGTGTCCAGCATCCCCGACCGAATCAAAACCTTCAACAGCGACCGGATTCCGAAATACGTGGCGCGCAAATACCAGCAAATGGCGGAGAATGCCTTCCGATTTTTCCGCGGCAGCTGCCACATCTACTACGAAGATCTGGGAAAGAGCAAGACGCTGCCGGCCTATCCCGTGAGCTGGGTCTGCGGCGATCTGCATCTGGAGAATTTTGGAAGCTATAAGGGGGACAACAGGCTCGTCTATTTCGACCTCAACGATTTCGACGAGGGCATACTCGCCCCGGTTGACTGGGAGGTAAGCCGTATCGTCGCGAGCATCTTTGTCGGCTTCGAGTCGCTGGGCATCAAAAAGAAGGAGGCGGAGAGTATGGCGGACTATTTCCTCAAGGTCTATTCCTCCACGCTCGGGAGGGGCAAGGCGCGCTATCTGGAGCACCAGACGGCGGAACGGGATCGTCCGAACATTTTTGGAGAAGGTAGCGGAGCGCAAGCAGAAAGAGCTGATCCGTCAGCGGACGGAGGACGGCCGGGGAGACAGGCTGCAGCTGCGGCTGGACAGTGTCCGGTTCTTTTCCATCGACAGGGACGAGACCACGACAAAGAAGACGCTGATGGCGCACCTCACGCAGTGGATGCAGCAGTACCCGCTGCTGAAGGGGCGGTACCAGGTGATCGACGTTTGTTTTCGGGTTGCCGGTACCGGTAGTCTGGGAGTAAAGCGGTATGCCTTTTGCTGCGCAGCAGCAAAGATCCGAAGAAGCACCTGCTGATCGATATGAAGGAGGCGAAGCCGTCGTCGCTGCAGCCATACCTGAGCAATCCTCAGCCGGCATGGGCCAACGAGGCTGAGCGGGTCGTGTCGATCCAGGACAGGATGCAGAATATCGTCCCCGCGTTGCTGAGCACGACTGTCTTTGCGGGCTCTCCCTTCGTTGTCAAAGAGCTGCAGCCGACGGCCGACAAGATCGATTTTTTGGTGATCCGGGACCGCTATAAGGATATTGCCTGTGTCATCGGGGACATGGCTTTTCTGACGGCCAGCGCGCAGCTGCGGACCGCGGGCCGTCAGGGCGCGGCGTTGGCGGACGAGCTGATCGCCTTCGGCAGGGATGGCCACTGGCAGAAGGGCGTGCTGGAATATGCGCAGGACTATGCCGGTCAGGTGAAGAGAGACTATCAGGAATATTTCAGGGCTTATAAAGACGGCTATTTTTCGGGCAAATGATTCACATAATGAGTATCACGGAGATCATAGGCAAACTGCTGCTGGCCGTGCTGGTTGGCGGCGTCCTCGGCGCCGAGCGGGAATACCGCAGTAAATCCGCGGGCTTCCGGACGCTGACCATGATCTGTCTCGGCGCCGCGATCTTCACCATCCTCTCGAAGCCGATCGGTTCGCCCGGCACGCCGGACCGTATCGCGGCGAATGTAGTTGTCGGTATCGGATTTGTAGGCGCGGGGGTCATCTTCAAGGGCAGCGTGTCCAGTAAGGTCAGCGGCATCACTACCGCCGCGATGATCTGGGTGACCGCGGCGCTGGGAATGGCTATCGGTGCCGGCTATCTGCTGATCGCGACCGTGGCCTGCGGACTGGCGCTGCTGGTCCTGTTCGTGTTCAGTCTGGTGGAGGGGTGGATCGACCGGGTCAATCAGATAAGGAACTACAAGATCATCTGTGCGTTCGACCTTGATAGCTTACACAGATTTGAAGACCTTTTCAGGTCGCATCACCTGAAGTTCAAGCGTGTCCGCCAGGTGAAGTCGATGGCGAGCAATATCATTACGAGTGAATGGGTGGTGCAGGGGCGGAGAAGAATCATCGGAGTGTGGCGCGGGCGTTGATGGGTGATGGGGGGGTGATGGAGTTTGAGTATTGAGAAAAAAATCCTGGAATCGATTAACCAGTTCTGTATAGCGATCCCGAAAAAGGGCTCGGGTATGATTAGGTCCGCGCGGTATCTGCCCCAGGTACCTCAGACGACGACGTCGTCCAAATTCCTGCTTAAGGAGGCGTCCGGGTGTTAGAAAACGCTGAGGGTCCGAGGTCCTTTCGAATACTCCCCCACCCTGCAGCTGGTTGATGCCCTCTTTCTCCGTCCACTGCTGGTTGCTGTCGACGGGATCCGCGATGCCGCACCAGGGTTCGAGGCAGAGAAAGTCGGCGCCGGGGAAGGCCCAGATGCCGAGGAACGGAAAATCGGGGAAATCCATCCGGAGCCCTCTTTCGGTGCGGTCAGACCGCAGCGTGACGGCCGAAGAAGCCGGGTGTTTGAGGACCAGGGCATCGCGGGCGAAAAGCGATTTATTCAACGGGAGTCTGTTGGTGTTGCTGAACAGCGGCTCGGGGGTCCTTTCGATCAGCCCGTCTTTGGAGATGGGCCAGCGGCCTGCGTTCTCGGTCTTGTCGAATTCGAGGTAGTAGTCGCTATAGTCCGTTCCGGGTGCCAGCGGGACTTTAAAAGCGGGGTGGGCACCGACGGAGAACCAGATGTCCTTTGCTGTGGGGTTCGTCACCTGGTAGGTGGTGGTGAAACCCTTCGGGGTGAGCCGGTAGATCACGCGCAGCTCGAAGTCGAAGGGATAGACGGCCTTTGTCTCTTCGTCGCTGCGGAGCAGGAAAGTAATGGCGTCGCCTGACCGGGATTCGACGGTAAATTCGCGGTCGCGTCCAAAGCCGTGTCTGGGCAGTGTGTAGGGCTTGCCTTCAAAATAGTAGGTATTGGCCTTGAGGGTGCCGACGATGGGAAACAGCAGCGGCGAGTGTTTGCCCCAGACGGCCGGGTCTCCGCCCCACATATATTCGAGCTGGTGGGTCTTGTGGAAGATGCTCTGCAGTTCGGCGCCTTTCGGGTGGATGCTGAGCCTGAGCTGTTGGTCTTCGATCGTAAACATAGCCTTAAAATTTAACCGCAATTTAGTACTTTCGGGATATGTTACGCTATCTGGAAATAGTCTGGACCAGTTTTAAAATGGCTTTGCAGGAATTCCGGTCCAATAAGCTGCGGACTTTTTTGTCTCTGCTGGGGATCACTTTCGGGATCTTCTGCATCATTAGCGTATTGTCTACGATCAGTAGTATGCAGATGGCCGTCAACAACGACCTGAAGGCGCTGGGCAACAAAACGATCTATATCGACAAATGGCAGTATGGCGGGGGCCCTGATTATCCCTGGTGGAAATTCATCAAGCGGCCCGTCCCCAAATACGAGGAGATGAAGCTGCTGAAACAGAAAGTGCCGGACGCTTCGCATATTTCATTCGGTCTGAACGCCAACTCCAACGTGGATTATGGTGACAATTCGCTGACGGGTGTCTCCTACTATGGCAATACCGAAGATTTCGACAAGATCCAGCAGTTTACGATCGGCTATGGCCGTTATTTCCAGCAGGCCGACTTCGACAGGGGCACTCCCTATGTCGTCCTCGGCTACCGTATTGCCGAAAGGCTGTTTGGAAGGGCCACCAGCGCTGTTGACAAGACGGTCAAGCTGAAAGATGGCAAGAATGCGCTCGTCGTCGGGGTCATCGAGAAACAGGGCCAGAGTCTGCTCGGCGGCTGGGACTATGACAACAGCATCCTTCTGACCTACGGATTTATGCGGCAGATGTTCAAGGAGGAGAATGCCCAGCCGGTGATACTCGCGCAGGCGGAAGGAGGAATGACTACCCAGGCGCTGATCAACGAGCTGGAAGGGGCGATGCGTTCTATCCGCAAGCTGAGTCCCACGCAGGAAAACAATTTTGCCCTCAACGATATCGATTCGCTGAGCAAGTTCTTCGATCCGATATTCAGCGGTATGAATATCGGCGGCTGGTCGATCGCGGCGCTGTCGCTGATCGTGGGGATGTTCGGGGTCGCCAATATCATGTTTGTGACTGTTCGGGAGCGGACGAGCCAGATAGGCCTCAAGAAGGCTATCGGCGCAAAGCGCGGCGTGATCCTGACCGAATTCCTGCTGGAGTCGGCCTTTCTGTGCATCATCGGAGGGGCGATCGGGCTGCTGGCGGTGTTCGTGCTGACGCTGGTCTTCTCGGCAATACTCAATTTCCCTGTGTATATTCCGCTAAACATTATCGTCATGGCGGTCGTCATCTGCCTGTTCACGGGGGTGCTGGCCGGTATTATTCCCGCCTTTATCGCGGCCCGGATGGATCCGGTGGTGGCGATCCGCAGTAAGTAGTATCTTTGCGCCCATGCAGAAAACGAACGAGGGGCCGGTGATCATCCTGGCGATAGAATCTTCCTGCGACGAGACCAGCTGCTCCATCAGCCGTGATGGGGTTATACTTTCCAACGTTATTGCGGGGCAGGCCGTGCACGAGCAGTATGGCGGGGTGGTTCCCGAGCTGGCGAGCAGGGCCCATATGCAGAATATAGTTCCCGTCGTCGACGCCGCGATGAAGAAGTCGGGCTGTACGATGGACGAGCTGAGCGCTATCGCTTTTACGCAGTCGCCGGGGCTGATCGGATCGCTGCTGGTGGGGTCGCAGTTCGCGAAGTCGCTGGCGATGTCGTTGAAGATCCCGCTGATCGCGGTGCATCATATGCAGGCGCATGTACTGGCCAATCTGATACCGGGGGCGGCTGCGCCTGCGGCGGGTTCGGGCACTGCGGCGGGTTCGGCGGTTGCGGCGGATGCTGCTCCTCTCCCATCCTTCCCTTTTCTCTGTCTGACGGTCAGCGGTGGTCACACGCAGATAGTGGTCTGTCACTCGCCGCTGAAGCTGGAAGTGATCGGTGAAACGCTGGATGATGCGGCGGGCGAGGCGTTTGATAAATCGGCCAAGCTGCTGGGACTGCCGTATCCGGGTGGGCCGCTGATCGATAAATATGCGAAAGAGGGCAATGCCGGCCGTTTTTCTTTTCCCGAGCCGCAGATACCGGGTCTGAACTTCAGTTTTAGCGGACTAAAAACGGCCATTCTGTATTTCCTCCAGGAGCAGAAGGCGAAAGACCCTGAATTCGTGCATAAGAACCTTGCCGATATCTGCGCCTCCATACAGGGGCGCATCATCTCGATACTGCTGAACAAATTGAAGAAAGCCGCCCGTGAGACGGGTATCAAAGACCTCTGCATCGCCGGCGGGGTATCGGCGAACAGCGGGCTTCGGACTTCCTTCCGCGAGACGGGAGAGAGCCTGGGATGGAGGACTTTTATACCGGCCTTCCAGTATTGTACGGACAATGCGGCTATGATCGCGATCACGGCGCATTTCAAGTATCTGGCCGGGGATCTCTCGCCGCTGACGGTGAGTGCAAGCGCCCGCGCGGAGTGGTAGTATGCACGCCGGGTGGTAGTGTGCACGCCGGCTGGTAGTGTGCACGTCATGCGGTAGTGCGCGCCAGTCGGTAGCGAGTTACAATCCCAGATATTTACTCAGAGAATTATAATTGCTGACGTCGACGGCGTGCTGTTGTATGCCGGTGGCCACGGTCCCTGTGACGGCAACGACCTTGAACCGGTAGGACGGGATCACGGCGGTAGACAGATTGTTGGGCACTGTTCCTGTCGGGCCGTTGGCGGTATAAAAATAGTGCAGCCGCACCAGATCCGGTGGTCGGCACAAAAACGATATTGACGTAGTACTGGGCGCCGAAACTCAGGAACGTGTACGGCACCGGAACCCAGCCATTGACGCTGTCTGTATAAGGCGCGAAATAAGCCAGCACCATTCCGCTGGCGAGGACATCCTTTGTAATTTTGGTGAAGGCCTGGTCATGGTACCTTGTAAAATATTCCGTAAAGGCGCCGGTACCGGTGGAGAGGATATAGGCCGAATTCCAAAGCCAGTCTGCGTTCTTCACGGTGAAAGTATCGACCATGACGTTGGCGTTGCCCTGTGGGCCGGTGGGTCCGGGGGCTCCTGTAGCTCCCGTCGGTCCGGCGGGCCCTGCGGGACCGGTGTCGCCCTTCTTACAGGAGATGAGGGAGACAATAAGGAGCGTGGCCGTTGCGATGAACAGCCTGGCGGATGTCTTTTGCATGATTGTATTTGTTTACACAAACATAGTACTAGCGCCGATATACAGCAATACCATTAGAAGGGTATTTTCGATACTTTTGCGGCGATGGCGAATACCTATTTCCAGTTCAAACAGTTTACGGTCAATCAGGACCAGTGCGCCATGAAGGTATGCACGGACGCCTGTATCCTTGGTGCCTGGTTTGCCCAGAAGACGCCGGCGTGGTCGCATGTACTGGATATCGGCAGCGGGACGGGGCTGCTGATGCTGATGCTGGCGCAGAAACACAAGGGGGAGATCAGGGGGATCGAGCTCGACCTCGCCGCCTACCGGCAGTTGAAGGACAATATCGGACAGAGTCCCTGGAAGGGTATGCTGAAGGCGTTCCCGGGCGATGTCCGGTCGTTCTCCTTCCGGGTAAGTTCGATTTTATCATCAGCAATCCTCCTTTCTTCGAGGGGGATCTTCATTCGGCTTCCGAAGCGTCGAATCTGGCCAGGCATAGTAAGGAGCTGACGTTGGGTGAGCTGCTGACGGTGATCGACGCGAATCTTACTCCCGAGGGGTCTTTTGGGATCCTCCTCCCCTATCACCGGACGGGATGGTTTGCGGAGCAAGCCGTGGGCCGCTATGGTTTTTTCTGCGGGAGAGTCTGATGGTCAGGCAGACGCCGAGACACGATTTTTTCCGGAGTATTCTTTATTTCTCACGGCACCGGGAGGCGTCGGCTCCGACGACGGAGTTGACGATTCAGGATAGTGAGGGGGGTATACCCAGGATTTTGTGGAGTTGATGAAGGATTATTATTTGTATTTGTGAGGACGCGGTTCACGCGGGGTCGGGTTTGTGGTTCACGGGCGGTTTACGCGGGCGGGGGATCGTGGTTCACGCGGGGGTCGGAGGATCGCGGTTCATGCGGGATTACGGCTGGTTCGGGGATCGCGGTTCACGTTCGGTTCACTCGGCTGGCCGAAAAAACCCCGACGAATGCCGGGGCCGTTGGACAGATGCAATTCATTTTCTTAGTTGGATAACCCCAGGTATTTACTCAGTTCTATATAATTACCGGTGTTGACGTGGTCTCGCCTCATGGCGGTTCCGATCGTACCGCTGGTGGCCACGATCTTAAACTTATAGGTACCGATAACGGTCGTCGAAGCATCAGGTATCGGGTATCCCGCAAGGCCGATAGCGGAGAAGAAGAAGTGCAGTCTGACTACGCCTGGCATTGTTTCAAAAACAAAATTGTAGTTGTATTTATCGTTGAAACTAAACGAATAGGGCAAGGGCGACCACTTGATTGGGGTTGCTGTTGTTGGGCGTAAAGAAGACCATTACTTCGCCTTTATCCAGCACGTCCTGGGTTACGCTGGTGAAGCCGCGGTCGTGATATCTTGTAAAGACTCCGCCGGCAACTCCCGGTGTGCTGAAGTTGTAGACCGAGTTCCAGATCCAGTCTGAGTTCATCAGGGTAAAGGTGTCAACTTTGACGTTGGCGTTCCCCTGCGGCCCTTGCAGGTTGATGGGCATCCCCCATCCGCTGGCAGTTTTGGGGCCGTACAGCAGATAGCTGGTCTTGTCCGAGGTAGTAGTCCCCTGTGTTGCCGAGGGAACCCGCGGGCGCGCCGTTGCCGGAGTAGATCTGGCTACCAGGGGTGCCGGGTGCACCTCTTAGAGACAGTCCCGCTCCCCATCCGGAGGACGTTTTCGGGCCGTAGAGGGTCGCGGTTGCCACGTCAAGGTAGTAATTGCCGTTATGTCCTAAGGAACTGGTGGGCGCGCCCTCCCCGCTGAGGATGATGGTGCCGTCCGGCCGTCGGCCCCTCTGGGGCCGGATTTGGGAACATCCGGTAGACAGAAACAATACGAACAGGAATGATAAGGCCGTACAGCAGAGGGTAGCTGTAAAGTGTTGTCGTTGCATAATGATTGGGTTTATGTTTGGTTATAGAATAAGGGGTTGAAACGACAAGATTGGCTTTAAGGAGGGAAATTAGCGGTAGGTGGGGAACGGAGAGGAAATGAATTTAAGCTATTTTTTTGGATAACTGCATTAAAAGTCGTTTGGCGTTTCTAACGGTGTGGAGTATCTGGGTGTTATGGTTCACGAAGCGCAGGGAGCCCGCGGTTCACGCGGGGTTTGAGGGGCGTGGTTCACGCGGGAGTCGGGAAACGCGGTTCACGCGGGGGTGGAGGATTGCGGTTCACTGGGGATTACGGCTGGTTCGGGATCGCGATTCACGTTCGGCTCACGTTCGGTCCACGTTCGGTTCACTGCCGGTTCACTTTCCCGAGGCGTAATTTTCGAGATACTTATACGGCGTCGTCAGCTCGCCCTTCCCTCACCATCGTGGCTCTTTCGATAATGGGCGAACCTCCTCTTACCAGCGGGTCGAGGACGTGTTTGATCAGTTGCTCGCCAAAATAGCGGGAGGCGTCACGGGGTAGTTCGTTGGGCAGGTTGCCGACGGCCATCATGTCGATGGAGCCGGGAAGATAGGGACCTGTACGCAGCCGGGTAGTCTTGTCTACGCCATAGACGGGGTCCGAGATTGGGGTGTCACCAAGGTTACAGGGAACGGAGCCTTCGCGGTCGTCGGTGATATCGGCGATGGTGGCTATTCGGAATTCGGGCCGGGCGAGGTCTTCCCATTCAAAGAGGCGAGGCATGTCCCTGTCCCAGTAGATGCCGTTCATCAGGATGTCGGCCGTAAGGGTATAGGGAAGGAATTTGCAGCGGTAGTCCTGCGGGCGCTGGTGAAAGTCTTCGCGCTGGTAGCCGCCGTCTTTGATCCGCCCGTAGAGTGCGGCGCCTTTCAGCTGCGTAAAAACGGGGTATGAGAAATTCCTTTCGAGAAACTCGTCGGGTTCGACCTCCACGATCTCCAGCAGATTCATTACTTCGAGTACGCCGTGTGCCACGCGTCCCGAGCCGGTGACGGCCACCTTGATCTCCGGCAGCCGCAGCCCGAAATAGGTATGGATCAGTTCGCGAAGGCTTTGTTGCTGGTGTACCCTACCCAACTGGTAGAGGCCGGTGCGTTTCCCGTAGGCCATGATGCCGTTGTGGGCGCCGACGACCCCTGCAAAGAAACCGAAGCCGAGGATGCGCTGGCCGTCGTCGTGTTCGAGGCATTCGTAGTCGATCAGCGTGATCTTTTTGTCGAGGATGGTGCGGAACATCCGCTGGTTGTAGGGCTGTTCCTTCTTTGTATGGGAGAAGAAGAGATAGGTCTTGCCGGCGATGAGGGCGTCAGGAGTGACCTCTTTGATCCCGAGCAGGACATCGCAGTTCGAGAGGTCGTCAGTGACCTCGACCCCGGCGCTGGTATATTCGCGGTCGGTATAGCAGCGGTCCGGCGAAGACTGCGCCAAGACCCTGACGCCGGGGGCGTTCTTCTGTATCCATTTACCCTGGGCCGGAGTGAGCGCAACCCGGTTGTCAGCGGGCACTTTCCCTTCGCGTAGTAGGCCTATCGTTAGCATCCTGAGTCGTTTAGCGTTGGTATTACGAACGACCGAAGATATAATTTTTATTTCCTTTTTGGCCGGGAAACGCTAATTGCGTAATATTGCGTCCCGCACAAAATGCCCAGATGGCGGAACTGGTAGACGCGTCAGACTCAAAATCTGGTTTTCGCAAAGAAAGTGCAGGTTCGATTCCTGTTCTGGGCACCCTAGGTTTTAATCGATTAAGAAGGCCGTGATTATGCGGCCTTTTTTATTTGCAAATAATTTGCAAACAAGTTTTTGATGGATATATAGCTGTCAATGTTTGTTGTGGCTACCGCTCTACATTGTCAATTGGCACTCCTACAATAAACATCAAACACTTTGAGCACATTCTCAACCCTCAGTTGATACGGCAGACTCTGAAGCCCTTGCAAGGAGGTAGCGGCCTCAGCCTTTTATGACTCTCATGGAAGATTAAAAACATCAACATTTATATCAAAGGTTTATCGTCTATACTTCGCCGTATACGAGGACATGAAATATATTGCCCAGTACAATCAGCTCACCGGCAAATATATTCGTCGTGCTGTTCTCCAGCGAAGGCAAAAGACCTTTCCTGTGCATTTCGTATGTCGTTATGAGTGTTTCCATTATGCCCAGGCCCAACAGGGACGGGTCTGACGTTTATTATGGCAGGAATGGGAGAAAGGAAGCAGGGGCAGCGGATCAAAAAGATCGGGTAAAAAATCCGTGGCGACCGTTTTTAATCTATGGCGTCTGCTGTTAATCGATTTTGTCGCGTTAGTGGTGATGCCTCCGCTCACTGGCACAGCCGTCGCCAATTATTGCAGGCACCAGTGGACCCTGAACTATCAATATTGAACATGCATCGCCTGGCGGTTCTTGGCATAACGGCAATGGCCTCCCCTGCCAGTTCTATTGCCGGATTTGGCAGCAAGTGAGACCTTACGGAGGTGAAAAGCCTCAATTACTCCCGGCCGCGCCATTTTGGGTGCCGGAATTAAAGGTTGGTGCGTTCCCCGGGGTAACCGTATGAATTCCGGGCTTTATAGAGTTATCGGAATATGGGGCATAGTTGGGATCTGTGTATGGGTCATAGTTCGGATCGTAATAGGGACTGTTGGGGTCCAAATAAGGATTGTAGTAGGGGTCGGAAGAATACCCCGTATAGTAATACGAATCAGGAACAACCACATCTTTCGTACAGGAAGAAAGAGCTAGAAGCGCGGCGGAAACAAAAAATAGCGTTTTCATATATTAACAATTTATCGTAACGAGACTGATATCGCTATTCAGACATTTTCCATGAATGAAAGTTCAATGCATTAAAAAGGTTTAATGGGATATTAAGCTAATTTTAATGCGTCGCACGCCATTAGATCAGGAAGGCTGACTCTGGAGCTGCGGAGGAGCAAACACGAAACTCTGCCTATTCTGGTAGGAAATAATATTCAATTGTATTGTTACAATGTATGAGATGATGGTCCCGCCGTCGGCAGCTATCAATCCCCCTAACCGTTTACGTTTCCTCCATTGTCTATCCTTGCCAACGAGCTCTTTTAGGAGATGACGGCCGGGGACGGACGCAACAATCCCTTCAAATAGAAAACCCCTGTAGAAACAGGGGTAGAACCAAAACTAACTGCTTATGAGAAAATTGACTCCTTGTGAAAACGTTCCATATTTTAATCAAAAAATACTTATACAAAGATAGCCTTACAACGAAGGGAAACGTGTTAAAATTATCCGTTATTCCGCCAAAAGGTATTATTTAATCTCAACTATCAGGTCTTTGAAGGTTTCGTTAAAATAGTGGAGTCGTAAGCCAGCATTAGCACGATGTCGCTAGCTCCTGACAAAAGCAAAGCCATGGAAATTAACTCAGCCTGCGCGGCTTCCATACCCCAAAAGATCCCGGAATTGGCCAGCCTTCGTTACTTATATTGCTCGGGTAGTTGTAACTCCACAACCGATCAGGCACTATCGGTAGGGCCAGTTTAGAGATCAGTTCTCAAATTATGGCATTGTCGAATACCATCACAAACTATACTTCGGCAATAACAAACCCTCGCGTTATGGCCTCGTATTATGGAGCGGGATCGGTGCTATCGGATCCGGATTCGCTCAATCCTGGTTTCTTAATCCGCTGCCAAACTGCGGAATCGGTTTTCAATTTGAAATACAGCCGCGCCGTATTGTCTATTTAAACGCGGGAAAACCGATCCACTATATATGCGAACGTTCAAGCGGCAATATACGGCTGAAAGATACATATGCCGAAGAAAAAATCGATTAGTTAAGCCAATAACGTAATCTTCGCCATTATTTTAATTAAAAATGAAAATATGTTAAGCCGCACAAAACAGTATATCTATTAAAACTGACTTAAAAGCAAACCTGCTTATTACATATCGAACGTTTACCGCTAACTTTATGTCCGGTTCATTTTATTCTGCAGATCATAGAGAGTCCTTCGCCGGCCATTGCCCGGATCGCCTGCCATATTTCCCGGGTAAATCAGGGCATCGGCAAATCGTGCCGGCGAAAGGATTCTCGCCAATTCCAGATTTACTTTCACTCAATATGCAATTGTTCCACCGGAACAATCATCAGCGGGATTCGTCGCACGGCAGATACAGGTCGCGTCAACAAGAGGTAAGCAACGACCTGAGCCATGGATTTCCTCGCGTTACAAACCAGGATGAGACCGGACTTTATCATTAATCCATACTCCATCGTCGCCCTTGCAAGATTACTTCCTTTTACCAGCATACATTTCACTTCCAGGTTCGTGCTATTCTGGAACAACTGGCAGGCTTTTAAGAAAAACTCATCCCCCGATTCATTCTCACTATCATTCATGAGACCGACGAGGTGAATATTCGCTCTAAAAAGTCTTGATAGGCGTACAGCCAGTACGAACTTACCGGCTGGCAAAGAATGCTGGACAGGTAGAATAATATCTTTCAAAAACCCGATATCGGCATGCCCGGGTAAAGAAAGAACCGGACATGCCAACCGGCGGGAAAGTATGTTGGACCGAATCATCCTGACTGGAACCGAAAGCAACGAACCTTCTCTTTTCCAGGTAAGAACGAGGTCAATTTGATTCGTTTGGGCATATAAGATCGCCTCTTTTGCCGGCCGATTCCTCGTCAAAACTATGGTCGGTATCAGATCATTTATTACCCGGGATTTCCAGTCAACACGTATCCCTTTCCGGTAACTGTATAGATACATTTTTGACTAAACCCATCTTCGATCTTTTTCCGCAAAGAATTAATAAAGGCAGCAACTCTACGTTCCTTATCGCAGCATCCCTTCCCCCAAATATTAGACGCGATCTCGTCGCGTGAAACAATTCTATTCTTGTTCCGGATCAGAAACTGAAGGAGCAGAAACTCTCTTGCCGACAAGAGGATCATTTGGCCGTCTCGTCTGACCTCCCTGCTATCCAGATCGACTAAAATATCACCCGCTGCTATCAGGTTTTCCCTCACAAAGGGTCTGAGATATCGCTTTGTCAATACTTTCACCCTCATCACCAATTCTCTGAAATCCTCTGATAAAAAAACGTAGTCATCCGCACCCGCCTGAAAAACCTCAATTTTGCGAACGGCCGCTTCAGAGGACACCATCATCACAGGCATACTGCTATTTGTATTCCTTATATACTGACATAGATCGCAACCACTCATATCTGGCAGCCCAAAGTCTATCAAAGCCAGATCATAAGCGTGCTGATTGAATAATCGCTGGCCTATGTTTCCTTCTAAAGCCAGATCTACCCGATAATTCTCCTGCACCAATAAGTTGAAGATCTTGTCAGCGACGATCTTCTCCCCTTCAGTCAGGAGTATTCTTTTCCCATGCATAACAATTCCTTTTGATGAAAAAAGTCAATCAATAAATGGCACATTAAATACCTGGAATTCCTATGTATAGATGGGGGGACCCCGAAGGGAATAGACAACTTTGTCAGAAAAGATAAATACCTGGCGAAAAGAATAAAATTCGCTTTTGCAAAAGGCGAAGACAGGATATATTGCAATTCCCGGCGAAAGCAACGCAAATGCGGACTTTAATTCATAGCGCTTATCAAGAGAAAGAGAGGAGATATTCCTGTGGCCAAGCAATGAAGCCTTATTTTGAGCATAAGGTTCAGCACGTACGCCTTTATAAGGATGTGAACTGTTAAAATGGGAAGAAAAGTTAGCGCAGAGATAAAATTTATGAGACAACTGTGAGCCAAAGAGAGCAATGTATAACAAGAACAGTACGCCCTTGAAAACAATCCGGTACTTACTATATCTGAAAAGGCTCATGGTGTTTAGATCCTCCCTTAAGGGATTGGCAATCCATCTCTAAGCTACTAAATCCAGTCAATATGTGCAGAATTATTTCCAAATTGTACCTGGATTAGTCGTCACTGCCGGCTGCGATGCCTGATCGCCCCGAGGATACAGTAAAAACCCGCCTGCCAAACCCAATATCCATTCTTTGTTGGCTATAGCTTGTCCAATTGCCATCACGCCCATTACGAGGCGAAGCACCCGCATGAGATTCCAGCCGGTTATTATTTTTTTCATTTTTCTCCTTTTTATTCGGAACGTCAGTGTTAGCGTATCTCCTTTTCCAGCGAGTTCCAGGGGCCTCCGTTATATGTTTCGAGACCGGCGGCTTCCAGAATCGATTTCGCCATTCCACTTCTGGCTCCGCTTCGGCAACAGGTAATGACCGGTTTGTTCTTTTTCTTCAATTCGGAGACAACTCCTTTCACCTGGTCTACAGGAATATTGATAGCTCCTTTTATATGTCCGGTGCTGAACTCCTGCGGTGTCCGGACATCCAGGATAATCGCACCGCCCGCGTAGATCGATTTGAGATCGGCAGGCTTTCCAAAAAGGTTCTTAAATAAATTTGGCATCGCATTCTTATTTTAAATGGTTATAATAAAGTTATCGGGCTCACGTAATCAGAAATCGGCATTGCTCCGCATTCTTTGATGGCTCTGAATCCTCCCCGGACATTCACCAGATCACTATATCCCCTTGCCCGTAGAACGGAGATAAAGATCATCGAGCGGTACCCCCGGGTGCAATGAACATATGCCGGTTTATCCTTTTCAACGTCCAACATATGCTGATTGATAAAATCCAATGGGATATTCACTGCATCAACAAGATGTTCGCTGCGATATTCACTGTTCTTGCGGACATCCAGAATGGGCAGCGGGTTTGTCTTTAGTTGAATAACCAGGTCTTTCGCAGACACCGAAAGAACGATATCCGTCTCCTTTCCTGCGTCCTTCCAGGCGGCAAAACCTCCGGCCAGGTAGCCGACCGTATGATCGAGACCGACGCGCGCCAGCCGGGTGATCACCTCTGCTTCGCGGCCTTCTTCCGTAATAAGCAATATCCGTTGATTGATGTCGGGAATAAGCGCGCCTGCCCATGGAGCAAAGTTTCCATCGATGCCAATATTGATCGAATTAGGAATAAACCCGGCAGCAAAGACCTCCGGATCACGGGTATCCAGTAAAAGGGCGCCCGTCTCACCAGCTGCTTTATCGAACGCATCCGGCGAAAGCGCCTGCTCCCTCTCCTGATCACCCGGTCAATACGTTCGTACCCCATTTTATTAAGAAGGGCATTAAATGGAAAATACGATGGCGGCGTCACAAGGCCGGTGGTGATCTCCTGGATGAACTCCTCTTTTGACATTCCCGGAAGCAGCGCATAGTTGGTAGATTTCTGATGACCAAGCGTATCGGTTGTCTCGCTGCTCATCTTCTTACCGCATGCACTGCCTGCACCGTGCGCGGGATAGACGACCACATCATCCGGCAAAGGGATGATCCGGTTGTTTAATGACTCGTAGAGAAGACCGGCCAGTTGTTCCTTTGTAAGGCCGGCAGCTTTCTGCGCCAGATCAGGCCGGCCGACATCTCCGATAAACAATGTATCACCGCTAAACAAGGCTTTTGGATGACCGGATTCATCAGATACAAGGTAACACGCACTCTCCATGGTATGCCCTGGTGTATGTAACACCTTTATGGTAACATTCCCCAACTTCAGCTCCTCATTATCAGCAGCGATATGAGCCTCAAAAGACGGATCGGCATTCGGCCCGAATACGATCAAAGCCCCCGTCCTGTTAGCAAGGTCCAGATGGCCGGAAACGAAATCCGCATGAAAATGGGTCTCCAGCACGTATTTGATCTGAGCCTTGTCGCTTTCCGCCTTTTGAATGTAAGGCTCCACTCCCGCAGTGGGTCAACAATTGCCGCTTCGCCACCGCTTTCAATATAGTAGGCGCCCTGAGCCAGGCAACCCGTATATATCTGTTCTGTTTTCATGGTCTGCATTTTTACTAAGGCAAAAGTAAACTGGCTAACCATCCCTGACCGTGACATAAATCACGCAAACAAAATCTCCCGGGCCATTATATAAATTCCCATTGCCAGGACAAACCACCCAAATCCGGCCTTTAATTTCTCACCCCGGATCCTCTTACTCAAATGCCCTCCCACGAAGATTCCGGCTATTGACATCAACGAGATCGTTAGCAACAGGCCCCAATCGATGCGCTGGTGTCCCAGATCGCCCGTAAACCCGATTAAAGAATTCAGCGCTATGATCAGAAGAGATGTACCGATAGCTTCCTTCATCGGCAGCCTGACCAGCAGGACCAGCGAAGGGATCAGCAAAAACCCTCCCCCAGCCCCCAGTAAACCGGTAACCAATCCAATACCCAGGCCATTCATCAGGAGCTTCAACAAGGGAGTGCTTTTATCTGCGGCAGCATTTGTTTTGCTCCCTAGCACGGCTCTGATCATGGAAACAGCGCTGCTAAGCATCAGCGCAGCGAAAAGGACCATGATCAAGAGCTCCTTGGTAATTGTATGCGACCGGATATGGGCTATCTCTTCGGGAATTGCCGGCATGATAAATTTCCGCGTCAGGAAAACGGTCGCGATGGACGCTATTCCGAACAATAAGGCCGTTCTAATACGAACCAGTCCGTTCTTGTAGTTATTCCATGCCCCTACCAGGCTGGATGATCCAACTACAAACAGAGAATAGGATGTAGCGAGTGCCGGAGACACATTAAAAAGGTAGACCAGTACCGGCATGGTGAGAATAGACCCACCTCCGCCGATAAGCCCCAGAGAAATCCCGATTAAGGCTGAAGCAAAGTATCCGGCTATTTCCATATTACATTTTCAGCAAATATCAAATAGGAAAAGCTCCAAAACCGTGACTATTGTCACAACAAGGCATAGATGGCAATGAACAGGGATGAAAAGTACCCTTCGGTATAGATGCTGAATTGTAACCGGTGGTCATTACATTTGTCCTGCATACTTTTACTACCTATGGTCGAAGAACAAAAAATAAGCGCCCTATTCCCGTCTTTTGAACGTGAACTCGTCGGCAGCATGAGCAAACAAGCCGATTTAAAGGAATTCCGGGCAGGTCAGCTGATGATGAAAACCGGACAAAATGATCATGGCCCGGGCGATGACAGATGCAGAAAGCATTAGCATTCCCCTCGAATTTATGGCCAAATGGATGACGCAATATAAAACCTGGTATCATTTTGTCCTGGAATCCTATCGCTCCCGCTTCGAAGAATTGTTGACAACCGTTGACCACATCGCTTTCCGAAATATGGACGAGCGGCTTTTGTTCTACCTGAAAGGGCAGAAAGAAACGCTGAGATCCAACAAACTCTATCTTTCCAATACCGAAATAGCCTCCGACTTAAACTCTTCAAGGGAAGTGATCACACGATTAATGAAAAAGCTCGCGGACAGGCATTTAATACGGCTCGACCGAAACTATATCGAAATTCTCAGCCTTGAATTTTAGCACCGCAGCTGTAGGCTTGAGATGGCGGATGGCAAATCCATGTTAATTTCCGATGTTGTCGAGTCATAAATGCTGCTACAGCGAAGACCTATTAACCGTTAAAAGCATTTGGTTATTGGCATATTCGGTTTTAAAGCGAAATCCGACTCAACTCGTAAGAAAGCACTACCGTCTGTCAATGCTTCATCCTTTTCTGTAAAATATGCCAATGCCAGAATAAAGAAATGGGAAAGAAGCGGAGACGAAGTACATCGTAGATTTTATAGAAGACAAAAGGAAATGTATGGCGATCTAAGAGAGAAAAGGGAATTTCAGAATAACAGTCATAAAGATCCCCCGCCTAAAAAGACGGGGATTATCATATTGTAAATACCTGATAAAAGCCCAAGTTATAAACTTGAAACAAAAATTCGAATTTTTCAGGGTTAAAACGCTCGGCAATTTTTCGAAAGTTTGTTAAATTACCTTCCCATTCTCTCCCAGCCTCCTCTAATATCGGCGACTTTAATTTCCATTTAACGATCATTAACAAACATTCAACCTGATCGTTTATAATTTTGAAATGGGAACTTGTCGATCTTACGCCACCAATAGTCGACATATGAAACTCAAACAAAAACGACATTACAACCAAAGTCTGTCCACCAGAACAACCTTTGCGCAGGAAAGTACCGCCCGAAAAACCCACAAATAATATTGGCAAAAACGCACCCTGCGACGCTGAGACTGTTGCCCGATTAAACCTTTTAGCAGCAAACCCTCCTTTTTGTTCGTGGCAACGCCAAAAGAAAATGACCTTCATGACTTTCCCATTTGATATATTTGAAATCATCTCTCCTGTATAAATAAAACGTATGAATATTGCGCTTTCAAAATTTGTAGACCGACTTAAAGAAAATCAACAATTCAAATGCCGCATCTGCGGTGCTTCAAAATATGTTACCGATCAAGGGAACCATGAGCTGACGTTTCACTGTTCTTCCACGGAAGCCAGGTTCTGGGACTTTGAAAGAGGCTCAAATGAGCAACTAAAAGCAAAGCAACACTGGGACCAATCTAAGCAGGAACTATTCCTCAGCGCGACAGACGTCATGAGATTGGTTAATGAAAACGACTCCCCTCAGAGTCAGATCGCCTCTCCGACGAATCCGGCAACAGTTGATACTGCCACCTTGCTACGACGTCCTACAAGGCTCTGGACTAAGGAAATATACTGTGGAATGACCCGCTTAGGTTTGGCTGAGGAGAAAAAATTGCCGGGGGACAAAGTCGCCAGCACGGGTTCAAAAATATCGTTTTTCGATCGAAAAACAGACCTTACAATTTCTGGCCGGGATTTGCCGCGTAGCTCCGAAGCAGAAAGCCGGGCTTTTTCCGATGTTCGTATGAATAAAAAAGAACCTTCCTGAGTGCGAATAGAACTCGCTTGAAAGCTGATTCCCAAAAAGCGCCAGGCCGGCGGCAAAAGAATCAATTAAAAACGATCAGAAGGATTTTATGTCTAACCAGAGGCATTCGATATGACCAAAAGTTAACTAATCTTTAATCAATTATCACAGCCGGTCATTTTTTTCCAATCTATAAATTGGCTGCTTTAAGTAGAAGTTGGAAAGGCGTCTTGCAAGCGGGGCAAAATTCGGATTCAAGTTGGTCCGAACTTTAGCGGAGGCGGCGCGCATTTTGAATTTTAATTGCTTTCGAAACTCTGTTAAATCTTAAAAAAAGGCGAAGGAAGCTTAAGGAACAACCGCCAATTTTATACTTTACATACATTTCTATCAGGATTCAATCGACAGGAAAGTCAGTTGAACCCCTAAAACGCCAGACATGAAAACACTGACCCAATGGGACGTTGAAGGCCTTCGGGGAGAGCTCTTCCATATGATTCTCTTTGCTATGGCACTGGTGCTGATCGGAGAGTATTCATTGGATTTTAAGGATTATGCCGCGGCCGCGATGTTCGATACTGATAATGGTTGTATGGCTAGCTGTCTATTCCATAAAACTGTATCGAGCTCGAGGAAAATCTGCCTGATGACAGCCGAAGCTTCGGATTTCTTATACTGGCAATATCTTTGAAAAAAAACGAGGATTACTCTTTGCCCTTATTTTCATTTTCGAAGGAATTGCCATCATGGCTACATGGATGATATTGCTAAAAATACAGCGTGAGGATTGGCTAATTCCTTCTTTTGCCCTCATTGCAGGACTACATTTTCTTCCCCTTGCCAGGATTACTCGTCATAATTCCTATTACATATTGGGAATGTGGATTTGCGCGGTCGCCGTTACCGGTTATTTGTTGACAAATCGCAGCATGATCACCATTGAAAGAATCAACACCTTTGTAGCCTATGGTTGTGCTGCCGGGGCCGTGGCCGATGGTTTTGGAATCATGGTTCGTAAAAAGGGAGTTTAAGCGCCGAATTTCAGGCAAGGGCTTAAAAATGAAGAAGCATACCCTCGAACATTCCGAGAGGTAGGCAACTGATATCTCCCGCGGCCGAAGGGATAACATTTATCCCGCCTGATAATAGCCATTTTCAACAGCCATTTCAAGGTTTGTACATCACAAAGATTTGACTCAAATCCAACGGAGACCCCTTGATTTATTTCTTTAAGGCTGAATTGTTAGCCATTTTGCAGGGTATTGCAGGTCTAGCTCTCGACATTGAGTGTATTATACTTAGAATGGGGTAAGAATGCAGGTCAGCGTGAAGCTACCGAGCACACAGAATTATGGAAAAAGAAAAAAATCCCCAGAATAGGGTTTTCTAATAGAAATTATCGTAATATTGCAATGAAACAATACCAAATGGGGTTAACCAAATCGGAAATATTCACAGATAAGCAGAACAAGCTGGCCGCTATGATGAAGGCCCTGGCCCATCCTGCCCGTATCGCCATCGTGCAACATCTGATAAAAACCGATGCCTGCATAAACGGGGATTTAGTCGAGGTTCTCGGGCTGGCGCAGCCGACAATATCTCAACATTTGAAAGAGCTGAAGACTGCCGGTCTCATTCAAGGTACTATTGAGGGGACGAGCGTTTGCTACTGCATTGAACCTAAGACCTGGGCGCTGTACCAAAAAGAAATTGGTGCTCTATTCGCTGCCTATAAAGGGCCGGACAGCTGCTGTTAAGGGTGCTTTTTTTGCCTTGATTCATCGCAATATAGCAATATCTAAATTAACATAGCCATGTCTGACAAACACAAGCTACTCTTTGTCTGCATCCACAACTCCGCTCGCAGCCAGATGGCCGAAGCCTTCCTTAAAAAGTATGCTGCCGATATTTTTGAGGTGGAAAGTGCCGGTCTTGAGCCCGCAGAACAAATAGATTGTTGAACATACTAAAAATTACTACCATGCAAACAACAGAAGAAATCAAAGCACTTGTGCGCGAAAAATACAGCGCCATCGCCCTTCAGGATAAGGACACTAACCAAGCGTCCTGCTGTGGTTCCAGGTGTTGCTCTATCGAGACCGCAAATATCATGACCGACGATTATAGCCATCTTGAAGGTTACAATCCCGAAGCAGACCTGGGGCTCGGCTGCGGACTGCCCACCCAATTCGCAAAAATCGAGAAAGGCGACGTTGTAGTCGATCTTGGGTCCGGTGCAGGCAATGACTGTTTTATCGCCCGCAATGAGACTGGCGAGTCCGGCAAGGTTATCGGGATCGACTTTACTCCTGCAATGATCGACAAAGCCCGCGCCAACGCCGAAAAGCTGGGCCTCAACAATGTCGAGTTCCGGCAAGGCGATATTGAAAAGATGCCAATCACCTCGAACGTGGCCGACGTCATTGTTTCCAATTGTGTGCTCAACCTTGTTCCTAATAAATACGGTGTTTTCAGGAAATATTCCGCGTGCTCAAGCCCGGTGGACACTTTAGCATCAGCGACGTAGTATTGGAAGGTACCCTGCCCGGAAATATCCAGCAGGCTGCCGAGATGTATGCAGGGTGCGTATCCGGAGCCATTCAGAAGCAGGCCTATCTGGAATTGATCGATGTCACTGGTTTTGTCAATGTCACTATCCAGAAAGAAAAGCCCATCATCATCCCTGACGACATCCTCTCCCAATACCTGAGCGCGGAACAGATGACCGCCTTTTAAACAATCTGGCACCGGGATCTACAGCGTTACGGTCTATGCCGAAAAACCGAAAGAAGCCAAAACCTGCTGCGGCCCCGACTGCTGCTCCTAACCCCCAAAATCGGTAAATGTTAAGAAAGTCCGTCTCAGAAATAATAGGAACATTCGCGCTGGTCTTTTGTGGTACGGGGGCTGTGGTCATTGACACCCAAACAGGAGGTGCGGTTACACATGTAGGCGTCGCCATCACTTTCGGGCTCGTCGTCATGTCTGTGATCTATGGTCTTGGAGAGATTTCGGGTGCGCATCTGAACCCTGCTGTTAGTATTGCTTTCGCCCTGGCGGGGAGGTTGCCGGCAAAATCCCTTGTTCCCTATATTGCCAGCCAGTTGGTTGGTGCCCTTTTGGCCAGCCTGACGCTCCGGCTCCTGTTTCCTTCTGACGACCTTCTTGGCGCTACCCTCCCGGCAGGATCAGCTATGCAGTCCTTTGTCCTGGAAGTGATTCTCACTTTCTTTTCTGATGCTGGTGATTATGGGTGTATCAACCGGTCCAAAGGAACAGGGTCTATTTGCGGGTATAGCCATAGGGTCGGTAGTGCTGCTGGAAGCGATGTTTGCCGGGCCGATCTGTGGCGCATCCATGAATCCCGCCCGATCCCTGGCTCCAGCAGTCGTATCGGGTCATCTTGAGTATCTTTGGGTTTATCTTGTTGCGCCTGTTGCAGGCGCGGCCATTGCCATACCCACCTGGAAATATCTAAACAACAAAAAATGAAAATAGCGCTCTTTTCAGACATACACGCCAACCTCCCTGCCCTCGAAGCCTTTTTTGCCAGCGTCGAAACCCAAAAGCCTGACGCCATTTATTGTCTTGGCGATCTGGTCGGCTATAATATCTGGCCCAACGAAGTCATCAACGAAATCCGTCGTCGCGGTATTCCCACAATCGCCGGAAACTATGATTTTGGTATCGGCCGCATCAGCGATGACTGCGGCTGCGCCTATAAAACAGACGACGAGAAAGCTAATGGAGCGGTCTCTATCGCCTTCACCAACCAGATCGTTAAGGATCAGGAACGTGCTTACCTCCGAACCCTTCCTGCCCACATCAAGGTCGAGTTTCAACTGAATAACGATAAGCTCAACCTCCTGTTGGTCCATGGCAGTCCCCGCCGCATCAACGAATATCTGTTTGAGGACCGGGAAGAGAAAAGCCTGCTGCGGATCATGCAGGACGCAGATGCGGATATCATGTGTTTTGGTCATACCCATAAGCGCTTACCATCGGATACTCCCGTCTTCACCTGAAGCCCAGCCGCATTACCGCCATGCCATTAATATAGGCTCGGTTGGAAAGCCCAAGGATGGCGACCGGCGCGGCTGTTATGTCCTGCTTACTATCAAAGAGGACAGCAACGCCACCCAAAAGGACAGTATTCAGGTCAGAATTTGTGCGTTTTGAGTACGATTTTGAAAAGGCAGCTAAAGCTGTCGAAGACAGTCCGTTGCCGAATGCCTACGCCGAAGCCCTACGAATCGCTAAATAATATGCACTCATGACCATTGATGAATATCTGCTGGAAAACAAGCCCGAAGCTGACTTCATGCTATTAACAGCCCCCTGCCCGCAGAATTTGCTGATATGCTCCGCAAAGCCTATTAAGCGGGTTTAATTCGTAACTTCATGAACATGAAAATTCAACCTTTGTCATCCGAACACTGGCCTGCTGTGAAAGCCATTTACGAAGAAGGTTTGGCTACGGGAAACGCTAGTTTCCAGACCAGCGCCCCTAGCTGGGAGGATTGGGATAAGTCCCACCGGCACATAGCCGTCTTGTCGCGCTCGAAGGTCAGACAGTGGCGGGATGGGGCTGCGCTTACTCCCGTTTCCGGGCGTTGTGTTTATGCAGGGGTGGCGGAGGTCAGCGTTTATGTTGCCTGGGATCAGCGCGGTAAGGGCATCGGAAAAACTTTGCTGGAGGCTCTGGTCACAGCAAGCGAAGCCAACGGCATTTGGACCCTTCAGGCGGGAATCTTTCCTGAAAATACGGCGAGTATCCGTCTCCATGAAGGCGCTGGCTTCCGGCAGGTAGGTAAACGGGAGAAAATTGGTAAGATGGGGGACCGCTGGCGTGACACGATATTATTGGAAAAAAGAAGCGAAACCATTGGGCTATGACCTCCGTTGAAAAATTATGGTTGCGGCTTCAGCCGCTGGACCGCATTCATTCGCCGTCTTTCGCCAGCGGTCACTCGCTCTGGTCGATTACAGAAGCCTATATATTCAGTGAGATCATACCGGCTCACCGCGCAGATTTTTGCAACGCGCGGAAGAAGTCCGCTGGTCAAGGGAACTAATGGGTATACATTACCCTAGTGACAATGAAGCGTCCCGGGTAATTGGATGGCATTTATTGGCTGATTGGTATCGTAATCCCCAGTTCATCAGAGACATGGAAAAAGCAAAAGCCGAATGGATTGGACGGCGATCTGACTCCCACCCATGATAGTGTCCGATGGCGCAAAATAGATGACCTGATCACCTTCCTTTTTTAAACAGGAATTTTCGATGCGTGACTCCCCAGGTCGAAATGGCGTCAATTACCCCGCTTAAAGTCTTGCCATGTTCCGTTAGCTCGTATTCCACAGTTATCGGTTTCGTAGGCATCACCCTTCGGGCCACTATTGCATTTTGCTCAAGTTCCTGTAACTCTTTAGAGAGCATTTTAGCAGCAATACCTTCTATCCCACGCAGCATATCCATAAAACGCACCTTACCAAATAGCAGGAGCCATCCAATAATCTGAATTTTCCATTTTCCCGATAACAAGATCATCGTATCCTTTATCGCAAGTAATTGCTCCTTACAATCAGGTGCTTGCGGGGCTGGCTTTTTTGCATTCATATAATTCGAAATTACTGTAATCGCTTTATCAAAAACCACTTGATTTCCTAAAGGAAACCAGTTTCTAAAGGGTAACAGATAACAATTGTAAAGTTAGTTTAAAATAATTTTGTGCCGTAAATATTTGACCCATGCAGAAAGAAAAAAGGATCTATTGGATAATTACTGTTATCGGAATGGTTTTGATCGTGCTTCCATCCTATTTTGCCCCGCGGGCATACTTAGTCGAAACCATACACAGACTTAGCTTCCCTGCTTATTTCAATCTTGAATTGGACATCTGTAAGATCGTCGGTGCGGTAATTATCCTCATCCCGGCCGTCCCAAGGATGTTTAAAGAATGGGCATTTGTCGCTTTCGGAATATTACTGCTTTCCGCAAGCCTCGCACATTGGCTCGCCGATGGTGCCGCAAAAGGTATGGCACCGCTGATCCCGTTTGCAATACTCGGTGTATCTTATTACTATTTCCGGAAATTGAATTATGCAAAACAATAGGAGGAGAAAATGAAAATCGACATCTGGAGCGATATTATGAAAAGCTTGCAGCCCGGCGGATGCACCAGGACGTCATGCGCCTTCCACCGATCCTACAGATTTGTATTGTTGGTAAATATCGAGCGCCAGCTGCGGTTACTCTGTAATATTTTTATCACGTGACCGAGTCTTTGGAACCACAAAGGGAGTACTTCATATTCCTTATAATACCATGAGATAGGCCCATTAAGGTGTTTGGCCAGTTTGGGATTTTCCTTGAGCAACAATTTGTTGGCAACTAAAAGGTCATTCAGAATGAGGCCGATCATTCTATCCCTTTTCTCCTCGATTATCTTTTGCACCAGGCACTGGCGTAGTCCGACCGATTCCCAGTTGAGCAAGCACAGCCTGTCGAGAAGCCTGACATATTTGAGTACTTTTTCCGTGAGGCCGAAGTCCCAGTTCTTATTCTTAACGATATCCTCAAAATACAATTCCAGATGCAGGTCAAGTTCCTCATCGGACAGACCGGCTTCCACGCCCTCGTTGAAGAATCTTTTATACGATTCAACATGGTTCTTCCTGTACTCGTTGAATTTGTCGAAATCGGAGTGAATAGCCCAGGTTAGGGAGTTCTTGTGTTTCCGGTATGAGTAAAGATCCGGACGATCGATATAGTGGATCCTGAATTTTGCAAATGCCCTTAGCCAAAAGTCCAGGTCTTCCAGTCTGAATTTGGATGTGTCGTATCCCCCAGCTGTTCATGCACCGATCTTTTATAAAGAAAGCAGGCGCCGACAATGCTTTTGAATATTATCTCTTCCGGAGGTCCTCCCAATTTATCGAGGCGGCCACCGGTGTCATTAATAACGTAATACGATGAGTAAATAATATCGGCCCCTTCTGTCTGAATTTTGTCCAGCAACACCTCTAAAGCGTTCTTCCCAAAGAGGTTGTCGTCGGAGGTCCACGTAAAATACCCGCCCTTTGCGATCGCAAACCCTTTATTCAGCGATGAAGGCAAATTCAGATTGACCTCGTTGTGGATCGCTCTGACCCGGGAGTCAGACCGCGAATACTGCTCAATAATAGAAGCGGTGTCATCCGTAGAGCAGTCGTCGACGAGGATCAGCTCGAAGTTAGGGTAAGACTGGTTCAGGCAGCTCTCGATTGAACTTTTCAGGTACCGGGAGCCGTTGAAGGTTGGCAATATGATCGAAATTAGCGGTTGCATTTTTTGGTTTCCAGCATGGTGTTTTACTAGATAGTAATTAAACTTTCTTCGATGACGGAATCCCATTTCAAATCCCACTTGTTCCTTTCGGAATGCATCAGCGGTCAACAAAGCATTGGAAGCGAGTGTCTTTAATAGTTGCCGGTCGTTTATCAGCCGTTCGACTGCATTTGTAAGGCTCGCGACCTCGGGGTTAATGAGCATACCGTTAAAGTTGTTCAGGATCAAATTCGGCAGCCCGCCTATGTTCGTCGCAATCACGCCGTTGTTGGTGGCCATCGCCTCGAGGCAGGACAGGGAGGTCCCTTCGGCGTATTTGGTTGGGATCAAGGCTATATGGCTTTGACGAAAGGCCTGGTCCATCTTTTCCATATCCAGCTCATACCAGGATACCTGAGATTTGAACTGACTGATAAATAGACGTGTGGCTATGGCATCATCGCCGACGGCCTGTCCGACAAAGTGCAGATTCAGGTCGGGATATTTGGGTAGCAGAGAGGCGAATGCTTCTATGGTAATATAGAGCCCCCTTGCTTCGTATAGTCGACGCGGATATATGACGGTCAGCTTGCCATCAAATTCCTTTTCAACGGCTGAGAATTGTCTCCTGTCCACATAGTTGGGAACGTACTCGCATTTTGAAGCCAATTCCCAGTCGTAGGTCCTGAGCCAATTAATAAAATTTGTGTCAACGCAAATCGATTTTGTGCAATTCTTTTGCGCTCTGAATATTCTCTTATACTTGTTGATGTCGTACTTCGCTACGCTGGTATATTTGTCATCCCAGTATATTCCATGATTGATACCGATACAGTTGGAAGAATAGTGCAGGTTGCAGGCAAGATCCAGCGGAGATGCAATGATCAGGTGGGATTGTTTGCAGTAGACGTCATATCTTTCAGACATTTTCTCCAGGTCGTGACCGGTCCTGCCCGGCAGTCCGACGACCGGAATATTGTCGAAATTCCTGAGGAAGAACGAATTGGCATTTTGGAGTATCCTGACCTCCAGTCCCTTGGCCTCACATATTTTCGCCAGGTCGTGCACATAGCGTTCGGCGCCTCCCTTATACAGGACCTCGCCGTCCCAGTCAAAAAACTCACGTTGACAATATCGACGGTTCTCTTCTTTATCAGGGCCGGAGCTTTCCGATCGGCATCGGAGCGATCATTAAGTTTTGAAATCAGGGGAGCAACGAGTGTTTCCCAGCGATTGCTGATGGAAAGCTGCCTATATTTCGACTCGTCGATCGAGGGAACGGGTGAATTATTAAAAAAGCGGACCATCTCCTCTTTCCCGTATAGATTTATCGCATCCTTATACTTCAAAAGCGTTTTTGTCGGTGTGGCAACAACGGGTTTTCGGCAGGCGAAGTACTCAAATAGTTTCAAAGGGCTTACCGCGTCGGTCGCTTCATTGATCTTAAAGGGGATAATGCAAAAATCAAACTGATATAAATAGTATTTGAGCTCGTTGTAAGGAACAAATCCCAGCAGGTGAAAGTTTCTGTATTTTTTTAGCCGGTCGACCGTCGACCGGAGCTCTGCTTCTTTGGCGGGGGAAAAACTGGCGATAGGTCCGATCATGTACAAGTCAGCGTTGTTCAGTTGCAGTATTTCTTCGATAATCGTGAAATCCAGCAATTCACTGACGGCCCCGTGGTAACCGATCGAGAAACCATCCGGCCGTTTTCTTTTCAGCAGGAATTGCCCGGGAATATCATTATGATCAATCTCAAAATCCTCGGAGCCATACGCCGTTCTCGATCAGCAGAGAATTTTGGGGGGTTGAATTTTGGTCGTACAGTGCCTGCGAGGAGTAAAGGATCAGATCGGAATATTTAAGAAGAAAATCGTTGTCTTCCTCCATGGCCTCACAGTAGTTGGAAAAGATCTTCAGGTTGTCCAGAACATCATAGATAAACCAGGCGTCTTCAAAATAATTGATCAGGTACTTATAAAAAGGATAGGATATATAGACGATCGGCTTTTTGTCGCGAAACCAGGTGAGACATTCTTCAAAAAGGTCTACTATATACAGCCGGTCAGAGAGCCTTTGCACTTTGGACACATCATGCGAATCGGCAATTTGCATCATCAGACATAAGTAACCTTCTTCGGCAAGCGCCTTTAACAGATGTTCGGGGCGCTGCTTGATCGATATATCGTAGCTGAGGGGGTAAAGCACTACGCCCCTGACCCCTTTTTCTTTTTTCAGGATATTCAGCAGGTCAAGCATCCTGCTATCTATCGGGTCTTTTCTATATTTTGTATAGTACTTGTCCTGCGACTCTATATCTTTTGCGTATGTATTCTCCAATTTTGCCCGCCCTTTTTTTCCGTAGGTCAAATCCTTTTGGAAATTATGCGAGGCAAAGCTTTGGTTGTCGTATCCCTTGAACATTTGTTTGAACGTATACCGGAATCCGTTGACCTGCCAGCAATCGACAAATCTTTTGGCGGTACCCAGAACCCCTCTTTCTTTCAGATGATATTTGAATTTGTGAAACATCGATTCAGGTTTAGTATTCAATTATTTTTAGTACTGGGACGAATTACTCTTATCGTTGGCGCCGGCAAGCGTGAGACCAAGGCTGGCAAGCTCCGGCTGTGTCGAATAGATCAATAAGATCTGATGGCCATACCAATAATTGGGCGAATATTCTGTGGCGTCAACGACTGAAAAATGGGTTAAATAATAGGAAGCCCGTATCGTTGAAGGTATATTGGCAGGTTCAAAAGTGTAGAAATGCTCAGTATGCCTGTCAAATTCCTGAAACGGAATTAGTAAGACGATGAATTTTTTGGCAAAAAAACTCAGTTTCTCCGAGGATCTCCAGGGGTTTTCAAAATGTTCAAGGGTGTTGGAAGAAAAAAGCACGTCAAACTGAGGGAAATTTCCGTCCTGTAAAATATCGGCAGCAATAAAACTAACGGCGGGATAACTTGACCGCGCCTGTTTTATGGCGACCGTGGAAAAATCAATACCGGTGATATTTTCCAGTGATAACAGGTCATGCAAAACCATCGTGCCATTTCCCATGGCGCAGCCCCAATCGCAAAAAGAAGGCTGGTTGAGTTGAATGTAACGAGCAAACCAGCCAGGAAAATTATCTACGGCAAGTCTGGCAAAAAATTGAGACTGTTCCACACCGTTTTGCTCTTTCCAGTCAGCAAAAAACCGTTGGTCCCAATATCGAATAGAGTTTATCTTTTCTGAAGGTTGATTTTCCACAGAGAATACTATAAAATTTATGGAGTATCGAGATCTTGCCGCCATTACCAAATACCCATCAGGGCGGCCGATAGCAGACCGTCAGGATGTAGGAAAGGCCGGACGACCAGGAACCAGGATTGAAATAGTTATTGAGAAGAGTCCAGGCAAACGCCTGTTATTTATCGATTGGATGCAATTAGGATGCCACGCCGGAACTGTGGGCGGGGCCTTTTATTTCAGCCCGGGGCTTATCGGTTAGCTGTCGGATCCTGCCTCACTCCGAAATGCCATGAGCGAACTGTGCCGGCAAAAGTCAGGAAAATTTATGCTTCCTTACAGACAACCATTTACGACTAAGGTATTGGTAGTAGTTTCCATAGTATTTACCGCGAACAGGACGATATTTCGCTCTTCCGAATCGGGAAATTGCTTTTAAAAGGAGCCATCTTTGTACTGGTAACCGCTGTTTCAAAATTCAAAACCTCCGTTTATGTACACCCAATATGCTCAAATGGAAGTATTACTGATCACCGACACGACCTTTTTATCGCAGGGGCTTTGCGGGAAGGATGACTCAGACCGGGGCTGCCATTTATCAGCCAGCGAGCAGCTGGAGAAGGCCTGCTGGGATGGATTGTTTGCGTCGATACTTCCGGAGGTATTTGACCGACCAGACAGGGACAACCATCTATATCTTTGGGAAGTCAAGTCCGCCGATTCTTTCCTGCAAGCTTGGGCCTTGGTGAGGCTCCGGTGCCTGTGGACAGTCAGTTCTCCATCAACCCCTACTCCTTTCTTTTTACACAGCTTTACAATTGATGACCGGGCGGACGGCCAACCGCGGTCACCGGCCTTTGGATGAAAACGGGTGCCGGGACAACCGGACAGTGTCTGTATCGTTAGCGTACGAACAGTTAGCTGAAGAAGGTAGCATTTCATTGGTAGTCACGGCATTTATGCATCTGGCACAGATTTAACGGTCAGCATGTATAAAAGCCTTCCCTTATGGCAGTGCATGCCGTCTCGTTGAAAGTGGCCTGGCGCAATATACTCCGGCAGCGGTGGTATTCGGTTATCCATGTCCTCGGGCTGGCGATCGGCATCTGTGTTTGTATCGTGATCTATCTTATCGGCCGTTATGAGCTGAGCTTCGATAGCCACCATCCCAATGGGAACAGGATTTACCGCATTGTAGGTGACGTAGAAGACAAGGATGGCAATCTCGTCTTTCTCAACTGCCCATTTAAAGAAGCTGGCGGGGATCGAGCACGCGATCGACGGATGGCAGGGCGAAGACAGCCTATCATATCTTCGGATCTTCGATCACGGTGCCTTCGGGTGACGGCGGCGCCGCGAAGACCTATGACAACCGGCAGGACGGGAGTTATGCGCTGTCCACCATTCTGGCGGCACCGGACTTCTTCGATCTGTTTCCTCACGAATGGGTGGCGGGGAGCCCGTCGGTGCTGGACGAGCCCCGGAACATCGTGCTGACCGAAAGCGTGGCCCGAAAATATTTTTGGGACGGATAAGGCCAATCGGGTTTTGGGACGGAAGGTCATCTATGACGACAGTCTGGAACTAACGGTGGCGGGTATCGTTCGTGACTGGAACCGGCCTTCCGACCTCAACTACACTTCCTTTATCGCGATGAGGACCGCACCTGCTAACTGGCTGCGCGAACTCATCCCTACTACGGACTGGGGCAGTCTGCAGCCGCGGCGCTCGCAGGCGTTCGTGCAACTGAAAAAGGGCGTTGACGCCAGACAGGTGAATGCGGAACTGGCTGAATGGCTACACAATCTGTCCCCTGCGCCGGTGTTGTTCGCCGGCGCGCGTCATCTTCGGCTGTATCCGCAGTCGCTGCACGACATGCACTACACTTCGGAATTTCATTCAGCCGATACCGGTGACAATTTTCCCAGGGCCTATTTGCCGCTGCTGTATGCGCTGATGTGGATAGCGCTGTTTGTGCTAGGCCTGGCCATTATCAATTTTATCAACCTGTCCACCGCCCAGAGTTTTCAGCGTATGAAGGAGGTGGGCGTCCGCAAGGTGATGGGAAGCAGCCGTAGGGCGCTTGTCGGGCAATTCCTGCTCGAGACCCTGTTGCTGACGGTCTTTGCGCTGGCGTTATCCCTGCTGCTGGTCTGGCCGGTGCTGCGGGTGTTTGGCGACAGTATTCCGGCCGGTGTCTCCATCCGGCTGTGGGATGGCGGCAACTGGCTATTCCTGCTGGGAATAACCGTGTTCACGACGCTGGTGGCGGGGTATTATCCGGCCCGGCTGATGTCTTCCTATCTGCCCGTACTGAGTCTCAAAGGATCGCTGGATAAAAGCGGCAGGGCCGGTGTGCGGGACTGCGGAGGGGCTGGTCATTTTTCAGTTTTCCTTTTCGCTGCTCTTTATCATCGGGTCGCTTGTGATCGGTCGCCAGGTGCGGTATATGAAGAATTCGGATAAGGGGTTCAACTGCGAGGGCGTTGTGACTCTGGACAATCCGGGGGCTGGACGTGGTCAGATGCAGTTGTTTGCCGGGGATGTGCGCGGTTTGCCGGGTGTGAGTGAGGCGATCCTGCAGGGACACGCGCCCATGGGGAGGGAGCATCCGACCGCTGCGTTCGTACACCGGTATGCGGATATGAAAGGAATGCACGAGACAAAGGTGGAAGTGGAGATCGGGGACTTTAATTTTATTCCGTTCTACCGGATGCGGCTGATAGCCGGGGGGAATGTCCGTAAGGGGGAGAATATACCGCCGGTGGTGATCAATGAGACCTATGCCCGGATGCTGGGCTTTAGCGATCCGAAAGATGCGCTGGGCAATCAGCTCTTATACCGGGAGAATGGCCTATGGTATACCATCTGCGGGGTGGTCAAAGACTATCACCAGACCTCTTTTCATGAGACCATTCGTCCATTGATCATCATTACCTGGGTGTCCGATGCGAAAAGTGTCGCCATCCGGCTGGGCGTCCACGGGGACGCGGCGAAACGACTGATGGGGGAACTGGCGGCTAAGTGGAGGTCGTTTTTCCGCGGGTGCCGTTTATCGCCAGCTCACTTCAGGAGACGGTCGACCGGTTGTATCTTGAGGAGAACCGAACCGCGATGCTTATGCAATCGGCGACGGTGATCATGATCCTTGTGTCCTGTATGGGGTTGTTCGGTCTGGCGTTGTTCTCGGCGAGCCGGCGGTCGAAGGAGATCGGTATGCGCAAGGTCATGGGGGCTACCGTCGCCGGTGTGTCGTTGCTGATCAGCCGCGAGTTCCTGGTGCTGGTGGTCACGGCGATAGCGATCGCGTCGCCGCTGGCGTGGTTTCTGGCGAAGAGCTGGCTGCAGGATTTTGGCTATCGCGCTGCGCTGGATGGATGGGTGCTGGTGGAGGCTGGCGCCGCGGCGTTGGTGCTGGCCGTGGTGACGGTGGGGTTGCAGGCGTTCCGGGTGGCGAAGGTGAATCCGGTGGAGGTGTTGAGGGAAGATTAGTGTATATTTAGCCAATGACCATCACCATCCATATGGTATCGAGCCTCGACGGGATGATCGCGAAACCCGATAACAGCGTTTCGTGGTTCGAGACGACTGACGACTATGAGAAGGGGGCGGCGGAGCCGGATGTGGAGGGGTTTCTGAAGACGATCGACTGTTATGTGATGGGGTCGCGGACCTATGAGCATGCGTGGGAGTTGTCGAAGAAGTATGGGTGGCCGTATGGGGAGATACCGACGATCGTGATGACGGGGAGGCAGCTGGCGGTGGAAAGGGGAAATGTGGAATTGTTCAGCGGGGACCTGGGGCGGCTGGTGGAGGAACGGCTAAAGCCGAAATACCGGAATGTATGGGTGGTCGGCGGGCCGAGACTGGTGAGGAGTTTTATGAGGCAGGGGCTGGCCGGGGAGATCAGGGATGACGATCTTGCCGATCGTGTTGGGTGAGGGGGTTCCGTTCTTCGATGCTATCGGGCGGGAGTATCCGCTGCACCTGAAGGATGTGACGGCGTATAGGAACGGGATGGTGGAGCTGTGGTATGAGATCAGGGTTAGCGGGGGTCGCGGCTGATGGAATGGGAGGAGCGCCGGTATTCGGATGGCGTCACGCCCAGTTTGTCCTTAAAGAGTTTGCCAAAATAGAGTGGGGATTCCATATTTAGCCGGTAGGCTATTTCCTTGATCTGTATGGTCGGATCGGCGAGCAGCTGTCTGGCGAACTGCAGCTTGAGGTCGAGCAGGTACTGACCGGGGGCGACGCCGGTCTGTTGTTTGAAGGCCTTTCTGAAAAGGGAGTAGCTCACCTGGAGCTCTTCGGCAACCTGTTCAGGGAGATCTTGTCGCAGACGCGATCGCGAAATATGGCGCGGGCTCTGTTGACCAGCGCTTCTTTTGTCAGACTGGTGTGGGTGGACTGTGGCGTGCCCGCCGAGATCAGTCCCAGTAAATAAATGACGGCGCCCGAGATCACTGGGCTGGAAGCCGGGCTTCGATGCCACTGAAAACCGGCGGATATCGTTGAACAGGCTGACGACCGTGTCGTTGAAGCCCACGTTAAAGACGGCGTGTCCGCGTCCGCAGCAGTTGTCGCGGACGATGTCGTCGATCATATTTCCCCTGAAGCCCACCCATGTCTCGTCCCATCCGGAGTGCGCGTGCGGCCGGTAGCGGTGGCGCTCTCCGGGCTGCAGGAGGATGAGCGATCCTTCCGTAACTTCCCTGGCGGCAGCTTTCCGACTCGAACAGGCCTCCGCCGCGGGTGATATAGATCAGCTGGTATTCCTGCAGCACCCTGCCGTCCTGCCAGTTGAAATTGTGGTGGGAAGGATGCGCGGAGGGCGGGTACTGGCTGTTCTTCCCTATCCGGGTTGATCCGGTATTGAGCAGGCACACGCCGCGGGACGCGTTGTCGGCGGCCTCGAAGTACTGGTAATAATTCTCCATGTTCTACAAATATCAAATCCTGCTGTAAAAATGCCAAATCCAACTATCGGGCCGGGGGTGGAGCGGTATAAGTTTGTTGGAATCAAAAACTGGATACCGCATGGACTACAGCTGCAGGATCGGCCTTTTCGGGATTGGGCTCGAAGCTTATTGGGAACAATTCGAAGGCCTTGAACGGCGCCTCAACGACTATCTCGCCGAAGTCAACCAAAAATTAACCGCCATCCACCCTGGGATAGTCAATCTGGGGCTTGTGGACACGCCCGGAGAAAGCCTTTGCGGCCGGCGCCGAATTCAGACGGCAGGGGGTCGATCTCATCTTTCTTTATGTCAGCACCTATGCCCTGTCGTCGACCGTATTGCCGGTGGTGCAGCGGGCGAAAGTCCCCGTCGTCATCCTCAATCTGTCACCGGGCGCGGCGATCGACTACGGCGCCTTTAATGCAATGGCAGACCGGACGCAGATGACGGGGGAATGGCTGGCCTGGTGTTCGGCCTGTCCGGTGCCGGAGATCGCCAATGTATTCAACCGGACGGGGGTCCGTTTTCACCAGATCACGGGTATGCTGTACGGCGATGCGGAGTGCTGGAACGAGGTGCGGGAATGGGTGGAGGCTGCGAGGGTCGCGCATGTGATGGCCTACAACCGGCTAGGGTGCATGGGCCATTATTATAGCGGCATGCTGGATATCTATTCGGACCTGACGCTGCAGTACGCCGCGTTTGGCGGACATATCGAGCTGCTGGAGGTCGACGAGCTGTCCGCGATCCGGAAGGGTGTGACGGATGCGGAGGTCAGGGACAGGGTGGGTGTTTTTCACCGGGAATTCGAGGTGCAGGCAGACTGCCCGGAGGGTGAGCTGGAAAGAGCGGCGCGTACTTCGGTGGCGCTGGACAGGCTGGTTGAGAAATACCGGCTTGGCAGTATGGCCTATTATTATAAAGGAACGGGGAATGCCGACAATGAAGATACAATCAGCTCGATCATACTCGGCAATAGCCTGCTGACGGCGGGGCATGTCCCGGTGGCGGGTGAGTACGAGGTGAAGAATGCGCAGGCGATGAAGATCATGGACGGATTTGGCGCCGGGGGCTCGTTCACGGAGTACTATGCGATGGATTTTAAAGACGATGTGGTGCTGATGGGGCATGACGGGCCGGGGCATATCGGGATAGCGGAAGGCCGGACGAGGGTGCGGCCGCTGAAAGTTTATCATGGGAAGGTGGGCAGGGGGCTTTCGGTGGAGATGTCGGTGAAAAACGGGCCGGTGACCCTGCTTTCGGTGGTGGAGCAGCCACAGAAAGGGAGATTGATGCTGCTGGTGGCGGGAGGGGCAGTCCGTGGCAGGGCCGGTACTGCAGATCGGCAATACGAATAGCAGGTATATGTTCCCGGTCGGGGCGAGGAAGTTTGTAAACGACTGGAACAGCCATGGGCCGGCGCACCACTGCGCGGTGGGGATTGGGCATATCGCTTCGAAAATCAAAAAATTGGGGGACCTATTGCAATTGGAAGTAATACGGGTATGCTAATTAAACAAAAAGAAAAATAAATAACGGTTAAGCCATCTTTAAGTTTCTATTAATTCCCAGTCATTTGACCTTACTAGTCATTAAATTATGTTTCTGTATGTTTAATTTTATTAAAATTTACGCCAGATTCATTTTATAATTTGTTTCAAAAAGTTAAAAAAACATGACAGTACAGGATTGTTCATTAACGATTCTAAACTATTTTAGGATCACCAATCACCAACGAAGAAGTTTCAACCTTTCAAAACCAACTCGTTTGCCATTATGAAAAAGAACGTTTACCAACCAGTGGGGGGCTTTCTTGTTTGGATACTGCTTATGTTTTTTGCCGTGCAAACTCAGGCCCAGAGTACGATCAGCGGCCGGGTCGTCGACGACAAAGGCCAGCCGGTCCCGGGCGCGGCCGTCATGGTAAAAGGCACATCAAAGGGAGTATCCGCCAACGCCGAGGGTTTTTTCACCATTTCGGCGGCGCCGGGCTCCACCCTCGTCATCCGCAGTATCGGCTATCAGGCCCAGGAACTGACTGCTGATAAGAATCTCACCGTCCAATTAAAGGCGATCGCCACCGAACTGAATGAAGTGACCGTCAGCTATGGCAAGCAGCGCCAGCGTGAGGTCACGGGTTCCATCGCGACGATAAGTACCGAAAAGCTGCAGGACCAGCCGGTCATGCAGTTCTCGCAGCAGCTGGAAGGCAAGGTCGCGGGGGTCAGTGTGCTGGAGAGCAGCGGCCAGCCGGGCCGGGGCGTCGATTTCCGCATTCGCGGCGCCGCCTCTTTCTACCTGAACAACCAGCCTCTGTTCGTGATCGACGGGCTGCCGATCACGGGTAGCATCAACAATATTAATCCGGATGAGATCGAGACCTTTACCGTGCTGAAAGACGCGTCGGCGACGGCCCTGTACGGCTCGCGCGCGGCGAACGGCGTCATCCTGATCACCACCAGGCATGCCAAAGCGGGGGATGCAAAGGTCGAGTTCAATTCCAACTACGGCGTAGCGCATATTCCGGGCAATAAGGTGCCGAAAGTGATGAATGCGTTTCAGTTTGCAACGTTTATGAACGAGCGCTATCAGGATATGAAGACCTATGAAGGGTTTACCGGCGCTATCCCCGCCGAATATCAGAATCCGTCGCAGTACGGCGCGGGCACCAACTGGTATAAATTGCTGACCCGTAACGCGCCGATACAGAACTACGACGTGACGATACAGTCCGCTACCGATCACAGCTCCTCCACGGCCACTTTCGGCTATCAGGAGCAGCAGGGCGTGCTGATCAATACCGGGACCAAACTGTTCTCGGGCCGGATCAACAAGGACCTTACGACTGGCAACGGCAAGATCAGGATGGGTTTCAATATCGCGCCGAGCTACCGGCTGGACCATAATAACCGGCTGGCGACCGACGGCGTCGGTGGTCTGTTCGAGCGTCTCTTCGAAGCCAGTCCGCTGATCAGTCCCTATAACCCTGACGGCAGCTATCAGCGCAATGTCTACTCCTCCGGTATGGTGGCGTATATCAATCCGCTGGCGCTGTTCAACCTGACCAATGACAGCTACAAGACCACCCGAATTCTCGCCAACGGTTACTTCAACTATGAGTTCCTGCGGGGGCTGCAGGTGAAGGTGAATACGGGTGTGGACAAAGGTGCGGAGACGCGCAACTATTACCAGTCGGGTCAGGTAACTTCTACGGTCAACAACCCTACGGGCACCAGCAGCAGCGTCGACAACGGGTCGTATACGGCGGAAGCCTATCTCGACTACAAGAAGAGTTTTGGCGAGCATAACCTCGAGGTGCTCGGCGGTTATTCGGCGCAGAAATATAGTTCCACCAGCAACTCGCTGACGGGGCTTGGGTTTCCCAATGACGATATCCCCTATCTGACGGCGGCGACCAGCGTTACGGGGAGCAGCTCTTATACTGCCTATTCGCTGGTGTCGGCGATCGGGCGTGTGAACTACAACTACAAGGGCAGGTATATGCTGCAGGCGGCGCTGCGTAACGACGGCTCGTCGCTGTTCGGCGCCAGTTCGCGCTTCGGCAATTTCCCGTCCGTCAGTGCGGGCTGGGTGGTGAGCGACGAGTCCTTTATGCAGGACCTGCGGCCGATCCGCTTCCTAAAGCTGCGTGCGAGCTATGGGATCACGGGGAATAATTCGTTCTCGGGCTACTACTCCGCTCAGTCCACTACCGGCAACTATTATTACGACTTCAACAATACCATCACGCAGGGTACCACTATCGGGAATCTCGGCAACAGAGACCTTCAGTGGGAGCGCAACAAGCAGCTGGATCTCGGTCTCGACCTGAGCATTCTGAAGGACCGTGTTACGCTGACCTATGACTATTACCACAAGAATACCGACCATCTGATCATGACCAGGCCGCTGCCAACCTCTTCGGGTTTTGGCTCGATACTGGACAATGTGGGAGCGATCAGTCTGTGGGGGCATGAAGTGACCATCAATACCGTCAACACTACTGGCAAGCTGCGGTGGACCAGTAGTCTGAACCTTTCCTTCGACCGAAACAAGATCACGGCGCTGGTCTCGCCGGGGTATATCCGGAGGAACAACACCGTCACTTCGGACTACTACCGTCAGCAGGTGGGTCATCCGCTGGGGGCCTTTTACGGCTTCGTATTCCAGGGCCTGTACAAGAATGCGGATGATCTGGCCAAGTCCGCGAAATATCTGGCTACGCCCACCAATCCCGCCGGCGTATCGGATATCGGAACCATCAAGGTGAAGGACATCAACGGGGACGGGGTGATCGACGACGTGAACGACCGCACTTTTATCGGCGACCCCACTCCTACTTTTACGGGCGGGTTTACCAACTATCTCAACTATAACAATTTCGACCTGAGCGTCAGCACGGCATTCGACTGCGGCGGTCAGATACTGAATGCCGCGAAATGGGCCTACCAGACGAATATGGACGGGTCGCGGGTGCCGCTGGCTGCCGCGCTGGACCACTGGAGGTCGCTGGCTGACCCCGGCTCGGGCGCCTATCCCCGCACGAAAACGGGTACGACGGCTATCGGGCGCGAGGTGAACACGCAGTGGCTGGAGAGCGCGAGCTATCTGTCGATCAAGAATGTGACGCTGGGCTATACGCTGACCATGAAGGGCAATTCGATGTTCCGCCGTCTTCGGGCTTATGCGTCGGTGCAGCAGTTGTTCGTGCTGACGAAATACAGCGGCATGAATCCCGAGATCAGCCTGAGCGGACAGGACCCGACGCAGGGTATCAAGGTCGACGAAGAGGGATATCCGATCCCGCGTACGCTTTCCGTGGGTCTCTCGGTTACATTTAAATAAACCATTCAAGAAGTAAAGAATGAAAAAATATATTGTTATAGCGTTGCTGGGTCTGACTGCCGCGTCCTGTAAGAAGAGTTTTACGGATCTGTCGCCCAAGTCGTCGTACTCCGACGCCAACTATTACCAGACCACCCAGCAGTTCGGCGCGGCCGTGACTGCTGCCTATGCGCCGCTGCGCGACGTGGTGGTGAACGACTATCTGATGAGCGAGATGCGCTCGGACAACGCCATCTATCAGAGCATCCTGAGCAACCGGGGTACGGCCTATACGGACCGGGAAGCGCTTTGCGAGTTCATGGATGCTTCGACGAATTCTTATAACGCGACCGAGTGGCAGTACTGCTATCAGGTGATCTCGAGGGCTAATATCGTGATCTCGCGGCTGAGGACGGCGACGGCCGTGAACGCCGATTCGGCGAAGTTCTATGACGGTCAGTGCAAATTTCTCCGAGCGCTGATGTATTTCAAGCTGGTACGCCTCTATGGCGGAGTGCCGTTGTTCCTGAAGGAAGTGAAGACGCCGCAGGACGCTTTTCTGGCGCGTTCGACGTCGGATCAGGTCTATACGCAGATAGTGGCCGATGCGGGCGACGCGATAAAAGAGCTGCCGGTACCAGCGGCCTTTCCACAGTCGGGGGTCGCCACGAAGGGTGCGGCCACCGTATTGCTGGCTGACGTCGACGTCTACCTGAAGAAATACGCCGATGCTGTTAGCTTGCTGAACACGCTGCCGGCGATGGGATATGGGCTGAATGCGAACTATGCCGATGCTTTCAATCCTGCCAGCAAGAATGGTAAGGAATCGTTGTTCGAGGTTCAGTTCCTTGGCGGGACCGTTACGGGCTCGACGCCGAATCCGCTGGTCTATCATTTTCTGCCGCGCAGCAGCAGTACGGCGCTCGTGACGGGTCTGGCCATCAACAACCAGAGCACGGGCGGATGGAATACGCCGACAAAGGACCTGATCGGCTCGTACGAAGCCGGGGACAAGCGTCTCGACGCCTCGATCGGGATCGTGGAGGGGACCTATAATGCCAGCGACTATTTCACCTATTCCGCGGTGAAGAGCGTGGTCGGCTATACCGCTCCGCCTGCGGGCAAGGTGGCTGTTCCGTACGTAAAGAAATACGAGCATGGGGCGGCAGCGGTCACGGGGTCATCCGACGATTTCCCGATCTATCGTTACTCCGAGGCGTTGCTTCTGCTGGCCGAGGCGCTGAACGAGCAGGGGCAGTCGCCGCTGGTTCCGCTGAATGCCGTGAGGGCCCGTGCGGGTCTGGCCGATGTAACGGCGACCGACCAGACTACGCTTCGTGCGGCAATTTTGCACGAACGGCGGATCGAGCTTAGCTTTGAAGACAAGAGATGGCATGACCTGGTGCGTTCGGGTACGGCGGTGGCCGTGATGAATGCGTTCGGGACAAACCTGAAAACGCAGATCAGCTATCTCCCGTCCGGATCGTATGCGGTGACGGACAACAGGCTATTGTATCCCCTGCCCCAGGCGGAGGTCGGCCTGAATACCCTGCTTACTCAAAACTTAGGATATTGATGAGAACAGTAAAAATCCTATGTGTCGCGTTCAGCCTTGCCATTACCGGCAGGGCTGCGGCACAGGAAACAACGATTGCCATCCATTGGGACAAGACGCTGCGCGTCTCCAACACCACTCCTACCCTGCAGGTCGTGTACAATCCGATGCTGCGGGAGAATTCTCCGATCTTTAAAGGGACCTTTGGGGCGCTGAAGGATCTTGGCGCGAGCTATGTGCGCTATGTGCCGTGGTTCCCGTATCCCAGGGCTGCCGTGGCCGAGCTGAAGGCGCCGACGTCATCACAAACCTTCTGGGACTTTAGCTACGCCGACCCGGCGATGGCCGCGGTCATGCAGGCGCAGGAGGGCCGGTCCGTCGTCATCAATTTCAGTACCACTCCGGCGTGGATGTGGAAGACCGAAAAGCCGGTGGCGGTCGACAGCGACCCGGATCTGGTCAACTGGAACTATAACCAGGGCAGAGAACTGGTGGATACTACCGGGCGGCAGGTGGCGGACTACTACGCCAGGCTGATCGGGTGGTATACGCAGGGAGGTTTTACGGATGAGCTGGGGAAGTTGCATTCCTCGGGTCATCACTATACAATCGACTATTGGGAGGTGTTGAATGAACCGGACCTTGAACATAACATTACGCCTCAGGCATATACCCGGCTGTACGACGCAATTGTAACGGCAATGCATAAGGTATCTCCGTCGACTAAGTTCACGGGCATATCGGTTGCGTACGAGCACAACCCCGAGTGGTTCGAGTATTTTCTAAATCCGGCGAATCACCGGCCTGGCATTCCGCTGGACGCGATATCCTATCATTTTTATGGCCGGCCGACCATCATCAATCTTCCGATCTCCAACTATCAGTATTCCTTCTTCGATCAGGCCAATGCCTTTCTGGACAGGGTCCGGTATATCGAGGCCATCCGCAAGCGGCTGTCGCCGGCGACGATGACACAGATCAATGAGATCGGGAATATCCTGCTGGATCAGGACTACAAGGGGGTTATCCCGCCGACCTACTGGAATCTGGCGGGGGCGATGTATGCCTATTTGTATCTCGAGCTGACGAAGATAGGGGTCGACGTTGTGGGTGAGTCGCAGCTGGTGGGTTATCCGACGCAGTTTCCGGACGTGAGTATGATGAACTGGAAGAGCGCGAAGCCCAATGCCCGGTACTGGGTGTTGAAATTGCTGCACGACAATCTGGGTCCGGGCGATGAGCTGAAGGGCGGTTCGGGCGGATCGGAGAGTATCGTGGCGCAGGCGTTTGCCACTAAGAAAGGCCGGAGGCTGCTGCTGATCAACAAATACGACAGGGACGAAGCCATCAAGCTACCCGATGGCGCGCAGTGGATCAGCTATGTCGACGAGAGTACGGGCGATGGTCCGGCTGCGACGAGGCCCGTCGCGGGTGGCCGGATCACGCTGAAACCCTATACGGTGGCGATCGTGGAATTCAACTAAACTATTGCATGAGCATCAGCAGGCGTAAGTTCATAAAGGCCGGATCGGCCGCGGCGCTGGCGTTGTCGGCGTCTCCGTCTACGGCTTCCATCCTGAAAGGGGTTTCTGTTCTTAATACTGGCGACCTGGCGGCTGGTTTTGCCAGCCCGCCGGGCAGTGTGAGGTCGTCGTGCTATTGGTGGTGGTTCAACGGGCTGGTGGATAAGGAGGGTATCACGCGCGACCTCGAAGAATTTCGTGCGAAGGGAATGGGAGAAGTGTTGCTCGTCAATTCATCCGGCGGGCTTGGCGGCGTTCCGTTTCCCCAGGGAGCGCGATTCCTTTCCGAAGAATGGAAGGAGTTGTACCGACATGCCATGAGCGAGGCCAAACGGCTCGATATCGGCGTGGGCATCAATCTGTCTTCGGGCTGGTGTATGGGTGGCCCGTGGATAAAGCCGGAGGATTCGGGGCGCTGGTATCTGCAGTCGGAGCTGGTGGTGGAGGGTCCGCAGGCCTTTTCGGGGCGGCTGCCGCTGCCGGGTAACAGGGCGGGTTATGACAAGGTATTCAATCCACCTGGATTTAAAGAATATATCGATCTGCCGCTGGAGAAGCTGGACTATCGCGATACGGCGGTTGTGGCTATTCCTTTTGGCGGAGGGCGTGTCGCGGGTACGAGGGCCGCGGTGCTGGACGCCAAGACCAATCGTCGCGACGCCAGCAATTTTATCCTGGCGGTGGACGTGATGAGGCCGCTGCTGCAGGAGTGGAAGGACGAGCCTGGCGACGAGGCGGTGCGGGTGCGGGATGTTGTCGACCTCAGCGGCAAAATGGATCAGGACGGGCAGTTGAGCTGGGAGGTGCCGGCGGGAAAATGGAGGATCATTCGAACGGGTCACCGGATGACGGGCTCGCGGCTGATGATCGCGCAGCCGGAGGGCGACGGGCTTTCCGTCGACTGGTACAGCCGGCGCGGGGTGGAGCTGCAGTTCGGGCATTTGGGAAAATTGTTTATGGAAGAGGCGGCGAAGGTGGGGAATAAGCCGAAATATTTTTGCGACGATAGTTTTGAAGACGGGTTTCCCAACTGGACGGGGGATATCCTTCAGCAGTTCAGGAAGTACAGGGGCTATGACGCGACGCCTTATCTGCCGGTGCTTTCGGGATATATAGTCGGGAGTGCGGCAGTGTCGGATCGTTTTCTGAACGACTACCGCAAGACCCTGGGCGACTGTATGGCGGACGAGCACTACCGGCGGTTTGCGGAGCTTTGTCACGAGCAGGGGATGCTGGTACAGAACGAGGCTGCGGGTCCGAGCCGGTCTGGAACGATGTGTATGGACGGACTGAAGAATCAGGGGCGGAGCGATCTGCCGATGGGTGAGTTCTGGCTGGCGCCGCAGCACGAGGACGAATCGACGCTGACGGACGATAAACCTTATGGGACTTCCAGGCTGGACAAGGGACAGAATAAGGTAACGAAGATGGCGGCGTCGGCGGGGCATATCTATGGACATGGGGTTATTTCAGCGGAGGCGTTCACCAGCTTCAGGCACTGGATGGACTATCCGGGGTCGCTGAAACAGGCGCTTGACCGGGCTTACTGCGAAGGGATCAACCGGATCGCGATCCATACATCTACGGCTACGCGTCCGCGGGATGGAAAGCCGGGTTACGAATATGGAGCGGGGACGCATTTCAATCCGAATGTCACGTGGTGGGAGATGTCGAAACCGTTCTTCGACTATGTGGGGCGTTGTCAGTATTTATTGCGTTCGGGGCTGTTTTGCGCCGACGTGCTTTTTTATAACGGGGACGTGACGCCGAATCTTGTCGCGCAGAAACATATCGATCCTGCTCTGGGCAGGGGTTATGACTATGACGTCTGCAACGAGGAGGTATTGCTGACGCGGGTGTCCTGTTCGCGGGGCAGGCTGGTTCTGCCCGATGGTATGAGCTATGCGGTGTTGGTGCTGCCTCCGGCGGGCAGGGATGCCGTTGAAGGTACTGCAGAAGATCGCGGCGCTCGTGAAGGCGGGGGCGACGGTAGTCGGTCCGCGGCCGGTGGAGGATTCGGGGCTGCTGGACTACCCCCGGTGTGATGAAATGCTTCGGGAGCTGGCTGCCGGGCTCTGGGGGTCTGGCAAGGTTATCGAGGGAGTCCCCGTTCGGGAGGTTTTGGCGCGGAAGAATATCCGACCGGATTTCGAGTATACCGGTGAAGGGGTCTGGCTCGATTTTATTCACCGCAGCACGGCGGATGCGGAGATCTATTTTATTACCAACCGGCACGGGAAGGCGGTGGAGTCGGATTGTTCTTTTCGTATTACGGATCATACTCCGCAGTTGTGGGATCCGGTGAGTGGATCGGTCAGGAAGGAGATCAATTACAGGCTTGTGGACGGCCGGCTGGTCGTGCCGTTGCGTTTCGAGGCGTTTCAGTCGTGGTTTGTAGTTTTTCCGAAGTATAGCCGGTATGCGCCCGCGAAGATATCCGACAATTTTGGCGAGCGGTTGATCGTGAGTGAGCTGGGTGGCGGTTGGGATGTGGCTTTCGATGAGCGCTGGGGCGGACCGGGGCTGGTGCGGTTCGACAAGCTTTCTGATTGGAGTTTGAGTAGTGATCCGCGGATCAGGTACTATTCGGGGAAGGCGGTGTATAGTCGTCATTTTGAATTTACGGGCGGCGGTCCCGTTTGGCTGGGGCTTGGTGTGGTGAAGGATATCGCCAGGGTCATTTTGAATGGAAAGGATCTGGGGATCGTGTGGACGGCGCCGTGGGATGTGGAACTGACGCCCGCGCTGAAGAAAGGGCGGAATGAATTGACGATCGAGGTTATCAATCTATGGCCGAACCGGTTGATCGGTGATGCCGTGCTGCCGCCGGAGAAAAGGCTGACGAATACCAATATCGAACTGAAGAAGGACGCGCCGTTGTTGCCTTCCGGACTGCTGGGGCCGGTGACGCTGCAGCTGGCGGCCCGGGATGCGCGCTAGACCGTGATGACTTTTATGTCGCGTTCTTTGAGCGCCCTGACGGTGTTGCTGGAGACGTTGCGGTCGGTGACGATATAGTGTACCTGTTCGAGGCCGCAGATGCGGCCTAAGCCGCGACGGTCGAATTTGGTACTGTCGGCGAGGACGACGACGGTCTGCGCCGTTTCGATCATCTTTTGGTTGAGGGCGGCTTCGGTGAGGTTCGAGATGGACATGCCGAAATTCAGGTCGATGCCGTCTACGCCCAGGAAAAGATCCCGCAGGAGATATCGTTGAGCATGCTCATGGCGTAGTCGCCCATGACGGAGGAGGAGTTGGGGCGGATGAGTCCGCCGAGCTGGAGGACTTCGACGTTGGAGCGGTTGCTGAGTTCGAGGCCGACGCGTAAGGCGGGGGTGATCACCGTGAGGTGTTTTGGTGGATATAATGCCCTTGCTACTTCGAAGACGGTGGTACCGGAGCCGATCATGATCGAGTCGGTATCGGCGATGAGGTCGATGGCGGCCCTTGCGATGCGCTTTTTTCCTCGGCATTGATCAGTTCTTTTTCATAAATGGGGCGGTCGCCTGCATAGGGGTTGTTGATGGAGCCGCCGCCGCGGATGCGGTACATGAGGTGTTTGTCTTCGAGTAGTTTGAGGTCTTTACGGATGGTGACGCCGGAGACGCCCATTTCTTCGATGAGTTCGAGGATATTGACCTTGCTGTCTTTCTTTAATTTCTCGAGGATGTGCTGGTGCCGTTCGTTGATATTCATGATAAGGAGTGAAATATAAAGCCAAATATAACCATTTTCTTTTCATTGTGTGATTGGGGTTTAACCCTTCGTTGGTGTTTCAAATGATTTATTTTAATTAAATTTTGTTTTATTTTATTTCATTTAGTTATTTTGTCAGAGTACCGATTCTTATTCCACAACAGTTCGTAAACTAAAAAAGCCATATGTTCTCGCGCGATAAACTATTCAACAGGGCTGGGATTCCCGGGCAGTTGGTCTGGGGGTATCTGGGCATACTTATATTCATGATGGGGGACGGGGTCGAGCAGGGCTGGCTGAGTCCCTATCTGATCGGGCGGGGGCTGGCGATCGAGCAGTCTGCGATGTTGTTTACCGTATACGGCGTTACGATTGCGATCGCGTCCTGGTTCTCCGGCGTATTGACGGACAGCTATGGGCCGCGGAAGACCATGTTAGCGGGGATACTGCTGTATATAGCGGGTACGGCCGGATTTGTCGGGCTGGGGCTGCCGGGTGTCAATTTTCCCGTCATGCTGGCCACCTATGCCGTTCGTGGCTTCGGCTATCCGTTGTTCGCCTATTCTTTTCTGGTGTGGATCATGTACCGGAGTCCGAAGAACAGGCTGAGCACGGCCGCGGGCTGGTTCTGGTTCGTGTTCACGGGCGGTCTCAACGTCTTCGGCGCCTACTATTCCAGCTGGGCGATCCAGCGGCTGGGTTATCTCGATACGCTGTGGACTTCGATCTTCTGGGTGGCGCTGGGGGCGTTCTTTGCGCTGGGGCTGAACAGGGACAGGTGGGTTGGGTCCGCGGGTGGTTCAGGGAAGCTGAACGAGCTGAAAAAGGCTTTACGATCATGCGGCGGGAGCCTGGGGTGCTGCTTTGCGGGATCGTGCGGGTCATCAATACGACCTCACAATTTGCGTTCCTGGTATTCATGCCGATCTATATGGAAAAGCATGGCATCGGGACGAGCAGCTGGCTGCAGATCTGGGGGACGATCTTTACGGCGAATATCGTCTGTAACCTAATTTTTGGTTTTGTCGGCGACAGTATCGGATGGCGGCGCACGGTGCTTTGGTTCGGCTGTGTGGGGTGTGCGGCGAGCTCGTTGTTGTTCTATTATTCTCCGGTGTTGTTTGCCGATAATTTCTGGGCCGTGCTGCTTTCGGGTTGTCTCTGGGGCGCGTTGCTGGCGGGATTTGTACCGTTGTCTGCGCTGACGCCTTCACTGGTGGGTTCGGATAAGGGCGCCGCGATGGCGGTACTGAACCTGGGTGCGGGTCTGGCTGTGTTTGTCGGGCCGGCCATCGTGGGCCTGTTTATCGGGGTCGTGGGCAGCACGGGCGTGATCTGGATCCTTTCGGGCCTCTATGTTATTGGGGCGATACTGACTTCCTTTATATCCACAAAAGAAAACATAAAAACCATCTCAAGCTATCATGAAGATTTTGATAACCGCGCCATACAATGAACAGGGCAGGGAAAAGCTGGCCACAGAGCTCGGCGAAGTGATCTATAAAGAATGGAAGGAACATGGCAGGGCCTATAATGAAGACGAGCTGAACGAGCTGCTCGACAGATGCGGGGCGGATGCGCTGATCACGGAGCATGACCACGTGACGGCGGGAGTCATCCACACCCATCCAAACCTCCAATTTATCGGCGTATGCCGGGGTACGCCATCCAACGTGGACCTGAAGGCGGCGCGGGAATGCGGAATACCTGTCTTTCACACGCCGGCGCGGAATGCCCAGGCGGTTGCGGAAATGTTTCTGGCGAATGTCATCAATCTGATGCGGAAGACCATACCGAGCTGGCAAGTGGCTGACCGGTCACAACTGGGACGATGGCGCGCATACCTCCTATTTGCAGTTCAAGGGCAATGAGCTGGCGGGCAAGACTATCGGCATGGTTGGTTTTGGCGCGGTCGCGCAGCGGATAGCCGAAATGGTGAGAGGCTTCCCATGTTTTATTCAGTTCTATGATCCTTATATTTCGTCTGCCGATGCTACTTTTAAGAAGACTACGCTGGAGGACGTGTTTGCGCACAGCGATATCGTCTCCATTCATCTGCCGGTGACAGACGAGACCGTCGGGATGATCGACAGGCGGTTGATCGGCACGATGAAGTCCGACGCGATTTTTGTGAATACGGCGAGGGCGAGTGTGGTGAATCGGGACCACCTGCTGGAGGCCATCGAGAACCGGCGTATCGGTGGAGCGGTGCTGGACGTTTTCAATTTCGAGCCGCCCGACGAGAAAGACTACCGGCTGATCAACAGCCCGCTGGTGCTCGCGACTCCGCATACGGCGGGTGCGACGCACGAAGTAGAGGACCATCACGTGGATATCCTGAATAAAAAATACTGGATTGGGTAATTTCGCGGTCATGAGCAGAGAAGCGTACCTTATTATCGATATCGGCACGGGCAATGCGAGAGCGGCTGTCGTGTCGCCCGGCGGCGAGCTGCTGGGCATACAGCGGGAAGACATTATCTATCATAAAGACGGGCGTTATCCCGGGGCGCTTTATTTCGATCCATCTGTCTTGTGGGAACAGGTGTGCCGGATCGTGTCTTTCGCGTTGGCGACGGCTGGGGATGTTTGCGTCCTGGCCGTGACGTCGACCAGCCAGCGGGAAGGGATCGTGCTGGCAGATGCGGACGGGAATGCGCTGATCGGATTGCCGAATATCGATCACCGCGGAAGGGAATGGGAGGATATGATCGCGGATAAGTCGCGGGTCTACCAGCTGGCGGGGCGATATCCATCGTCGTTGTTCCCGGCGATGAAGGTGGTAGGCATTCGTCATCGTCGGGAGGATATCTTTGACCGCATGGCCTGGTTTACGAGTATCAGCGACTGGATCGGGTATCAGTTGAGCGGGGTGGCGGGGTATGAGCATTCGCAGGCTTCGGAGACGCTTTTATATGATATCGGGGGCAAGTGCTGGAGTGAGGAGTTGTGTGGACTGTATGGGATTTCACCGGGGTTGTTGCCGTCTCTTGTTGACCCGGGATCTGTATTAGGCCCCTGAAGGCTCAGCTGGCGGGGGTTTCCGGTGATGCCGTTGTCGTTGTCGGCGGCGGCGACACGCAGTTGGCCGTGATGAGTGTCTGTCCGGATACGGACGACGTGGTGATCGTCAGCGGTACTACGACGCCGGTGATCAGGCTGATTGACCGGTATGTGGTGGATGAGCAGGAGCGGACCTGGACGGGGAGGCATACCGATGGGAACAGTTATATGTTCGAGGCGAATGCGGGGGTGACGGGGCTCAACTATCAGCGACTGAAAGAGATCTTTTATCCGAATGAAGGATATGACGTGATCGAGAAAGAACTGGGCCGGCTGGACCATTTTCAGTGCGTCGCGTCGCTGGGTTCGTTGCTGGCCGACGAGAAGGCGCCGCTGACGAAGGGGGCTTCCTCTTCGACGCGCCGGTGTCGCATCAGCTGACCAGGGCGAGTTTTGTCTGGGCAACGCTGTGGGATATCGCCTGCAGCATATTCGAAAACTACAACACGCTCGGCAGCGTGAGTCCGCACGGCAGGGACTATCTGTGGGCCTGCGGCGGGGGTATGGAAAGTCATACTCTGCGGCAGATGATCGCGGGGCTAACGGGCTGCACGGTGCGGATGCGCGGGAATTACCGTCAGTCTTCGGCCGCGGGTGGGGCGATGCTTTGCGGCAGGGCTTTGGGGCGTCAGGGGATTGTTTTGGGATCGCCGGATGAGGTGGTTCCTGACGCGGGTGTTGATTACGGTGAGAGGTATGCCGAATGGAAGAAGATGCGCAAATCATTGAGAACAATCTTTACAGCATGAAACCGTGTTTTTTAGGGATCGATATTGGTACGCAGGGGGCGCGGGTTGCGCTGGTCGGGGCGGATGGCACTGTCCTGGGCTCGGCGGGCCGGGTGTTTGGGCTGAACGAGCGGTCGCGGGAGGAGCAGTCGCCGGAGGCCTGGTGGGATGCTTGTGTCGCGTCGATCAGGGCGCTGATGGGTCAGGGAGTCGCTGCCGGTCCTATCCGGGCCGTTGCGGTGACGTCTACCTCGGGGACCGTCATTCCGGTGGACGAGAACCACTGTCCGCTGCACGACGCGCTGATGTACAGCGACAAGCGTTCGGTGTTGCAGGGGCAGCGGGTTACTGAGATTGCGCTGAGGTATCATAATAAGGGCTTTACGGCTTTTAATTCTTCCAGCGGATTGGCTAAGATGGTTTGGTTCGCCGAGAATTTTCCCGAAAAAGTCGCCCGTCTCCATCGCTGGCTGCATGCGGCGGATTATATCACGGGGCGCTTGTCCGGCGTCTGGGGGATCACGGACTATACGAATGCCTTTAAATCGGGTTATGACATCAGCGACTACTGCTGGCCGGAGTGGATCTGCGAGCATTTGCCTGTTCGGAAAGAGTGGCTGCCGGGCGTGTTGCCATCGGGGGCGGTGATCGGTGCTGTCCGGCCTGAGCTGGCAAAGGAGCTGGGTTTGCCTTTGGGTATTTCGGTGACGACGGGTATCACGGATGGCTGCGCCTCGCAGGTGGCGTCGGGGGCGATCAATCCCGGCGAGTGGAATACGACCATCGGGACGACGATGGTGATCAAGGGCGTCACGCGCAACGAGGTCATCGATCCTTCGGGAAGGATCTACAGTCATCGTCATCCGGCGGGGTACTGGATGCCCGGGGGCGCGAGCAATACGGGGGCGGACTGGGTGACGGGGGAGTTTGGGGACGAGCTGGGTGTTTTGAATGAAGCCGCGTTCCGGCTGATCCCGACCGGGCTGGCTGTCTGGCCGCTGATGCAGGAGGGCGAGCGGTTTCCTTTTATCGCTGCCGGCGCCCGGGGTTTTGCTCCTGATGGTTTGGACAGGGCGCTCCGCTATACGGCGAGTATGGAGGGGGTGGCGTATATCGAGCGGTATGCGTATCAGCTGATCGAGCAGTTGTCCGGCGAGACCGTGGCGGCGATATTTACGGCTGGCGGGGCGAGCAACAGCGATGCCTGGCTGACGATCCGCGCCGCGGTCCTGAACAGACCTATATATAAGATGCGGGAGGTTTCGGGAGCGATGGGCGCAGCTATACTGGCAGCGTCGACGTCTTTTTATGACTCGGTCATCACGGCGGTGAAGGAGATGGTGAAGATCGATAAGACGGTATTGCCCGGTCTTTCTCTGGTTGGTGCGTATGAAAAGGGGTATCATGATTTTGTTACGGTCCTTCGGGAGAAGGGCTATATAAATGAAGAGAGCTATGCTTAGTGTATACTTGCTGAGACATGGGCAGACGCCCTATAATGCGGATGGCAACCGGTATTGCGGACGGACGGATATCGAACTGACGGAGCGCGGGATCGAGCAGGCACTGGCGGTTCGTGAGCGGATGAAGGGGATTGGGCTGGATGCCGTGTATGCTTCACCGTTATTTCGTTCCCGGCGAACGGCCGAGCTGGCTTCGGGGTGGTCGTCTGTGCGGACGGATGCGAGGCTGATCGAGATCGATTTCGGCGGGTGGGAGCACAGGACGAGGGAGGAGTTCGTGGCGGAGGACCCTTTTTGTGGGATGCCTGGAGCCGTGATCCCGAGAATAGCCGCGCGGGCGGTAACGGGGAAAGCGGTCGGGAAGCTGGTGGAGCGGCTGGATGGTTTTTTTCTGAGGTGCTTTCCCGGCATTCCGGGCAGACGATACTGGTGGTTGGGCATAATGGTACGAACAGGCTTTACATGGCGTACAAGCTGGGGATGCCGTTGCGGAACTACCGCCGGCTGGCCCAGGAGAATTCGGCCATTACCTTGTTTGAGCTGGATGGTAGCGGGGAGTTTACGCTGAAGTGTCTCAATGCGTAGGATCAATAAACCGGGGGTATTTTACAAATTAATTATAATTTGTATCTTGGCGGGTATCCAATAGATTATGCAAAACCAAGGGCGTATCATAGCGTTCCTCATTAGTATTCTTATCTACTCCTGTGTCGCCGATGGTCAGACGATCTCCGGCACGGTCAATTCCTATTATCAAATAACGGCGGTGGATGGTTCCGCGAATACCGTGACGGTAGACAATGCCGCCGGGCTTTCTGCGGGCCAGCGTGTGATGCTCTATCAGGCGAAGGGAGCGGCCATCAACTCTACGAATTCCGGCAGTTACGGAGACGTTGCGGCGGCGAACTTTGCCGGTGCTTACGAGTTCAATACGATCTGTTCGATCAGCGGCAATACCGTCTGGATGCTGAACCAGCTGGTGAATCCCTACGATCCTTCGGGGCAGGTACAGCTGGTCACCGTCGTCAGCGGTGCTTCCATTACTGTCGGGGCGACCGTCACCGGCCAGGGCTGGGACCCGACTACGGGTAAGGGGGGTATTGTGGCACTGGAGGCCAGTAGTGATATTACGCTGAACGCAGACATCGATGTCTCGGGCACTGGGATCACTGGGGGGAGCGCTGGTGAACTACAGTTCCTGTGACTGGTTTTTCACTGCCAGCGCCTATTATTATTCGGTAACAGGCGCCGGAGACAATACGGGGGCAGGAAAGGCGAAGGCATCGCGGCCGTTATTGTCAACCAGGAATGCGGTCGCGGCAAGCTGGCCAATGGCGGCGGCGGCGGCAATAATGCGGAGACCGGTGGTGGTGGCGGAGCGAACTACGGCACGGGTGGTCTGGGAGGTAAACGAACCAATGAAACGGCCGGGAAATGCCATGGCCCCAATCCGGGGTTGGGGGCGCGTCGCTGGCTGGTTATGGATACAGTGTCGCCGCCAACCGGGTGTTCTTTGGCGGGGGTGGCGGTGCGGGCTGGGAGAATGACAATGTGAGCACGCCCGGTGGCAATGGCGGCGGGATCATTATCCTTTCGGCGCCGACTATCATCGGGGGCGGAGGCCGTCTGCTGGCGACGGGGACGATGGGCAGGAATCTCACCAATCCAGGGGATCCATGATCCCGCCATAGCGGAAGGAGACGGCGGGGGTGGTGGCGGGGCGGGGGGAACGATCGTGCTTAATGCGGGTTCTTTCAGTGGGGCCATTACGGCCGATGCGGAGGGCGCAGGCGGATCGGATGCGAGCAGCCATACCAGTGACTGTATGGGTCCTGGCGGCGGCGGAGGAGGGGTGTGGTCTGGGCGGCAGGGGGATTTCCCGCAGCCTGTCAGCGCGGTTGTCAACGGGGGCGTCAATGGGGTCGTCACGGGTTCGACCGGGGGTTGTAATGGTAATGCCAACAGCGCGACCGGCGGATCGGCGGGACAGCCTTTGGGAGGATATGTGCTTCCCGAAGGGACAGGGCCTGTTTGTGTGCCGTTGGCGGCGTCGCCCCTGCAAGATTTCAGGGGAGTTCGTGCCGATCAGGGGGTCGTGCTTAGCTGGACGTTCGCGGCGGCGCCTACGGATGGTATCAGGTATGTTGTAATCCAGCGGTCTCAGGATTTGTCCCATTTCGATTCTTTGGCTCGTCGTGGTGTAACGGACGATAGTTATACGGATGTTGCGGCTGGTGACGGCGCCCTAGCCTATCGGCTGGCCTGGCAGAATGCGGCCGGGGAATGGTCTTACTCCCGCATAGTGACCGTGGCGCGCAGGCCCGGGCCCGACGGAGGGTCCGTCAGGCTGTTTCCCAATCCGGCCTCCGACCGGGTGACCATGACCGTTGTATCTACTGCGTCCGGGGCTGCTTTTTTGACGGTCTCGAATGCGCTGGGGCAGTCTTTGCTGGTCCGGCCGGTCGTTCTTCGCGGCGGGTTGAATGGTTTTGTGGTTCCTCTTGGGGGCCTGGCGCCCGGCGTCTATTTTCTTGTATTGAATTCAGACGGGCGGCGTATAGTGAAATCTTTTATCAGGGAATAAGTCTCATATAGCGGCGAAGAAGGTCCGTGATCTGTTGGATCGGAATATCCTCGTTGGGGTCGACGATAATGGTTTCGAACTCGTCCTTTCTTCTGCCCGTTGCTGGTTTCGGGAGCAGGGCTCTGTCCTTCACAAAGCCCATGATCAGTCGCTTTCTGTTGACCCACAGAAAAGCGAGTTTTTTCCTTTGTAGCAGAAGAAGGGGATCTGGAATTTGCGTTCGTGCGTGATATCGGGGGAGAAATTGAGGACGATGGATTTCAGCGCGAGGAGGCAGCTCTGGATGGGCTCCGGTTGCTTCCAGATAGTAGTTGTCGAGCTCGCGGTTCATAGTCATGAGTCAATATTAAGAGTTTGTCAGTACCTCACCCCAGGTAAATGGAGCAAAGGTTAAAACAAGGGACAAATATCCATTGCCGGGCGTCAAATCCGTCGCATCTTTGTATGGTCAAAAGCAAACATCCGTACCCTGATCCAGTATCCTAGAAGCTAACGTCCAAACCCATTAAATTCGAACCGTACTCTAACCCTCTGCCCGTATCGACGGACCAATGAAAACTACAATCCAATCTTCAGTGAAAAGCCTCCGGATAGTCCTGGAGGTTTTTCGTTTTATGCCTTTCTGCTGCCGGAGTTTGTCCCCATCCAGAAATAATCCAGATTCCAGTTCTAGTTTAGAGCCGTAAATACACGGCCTGCAAAAGCTGAAACCATATCTTTCTGTGCTCGGCGCCTTTGCCCTCAGCGTCACGAGGCTTGGTCGCCGGGTCACGCAGCAACTAGTCCTGCCCGGGCGGCAGCGTCCGGGCAACCTGCTGTCCAGTCTTTTCCCTGCTGTTTACGGGGCTGGCCGAACAGACGATCGTCTTTCGCCGGGCGGTGATCCGCATTCCATGGGCCTTTGCACTAAAACTGCCGGCCCGCGACAGGCTCGACGCCGCGTGGACCTTTAGTAAGAAATGGCTGCGCCTGGGAATCGTGGCCGCGGCGTGGATACTTTTCATTCTTTCTTCGTTGGAGGGGTCGGTGCCGGGGCAAGGCGACCCTAACGCGCCGGCCGCTGCGACCGCGACGACGGTTGCCAGGCCTGTCTCCGAGGTGGTCACCGCAGACGGGAGCGTGCCGGCGAAACCGGTGTTTTCCTCCTACGAGTCTGTTTTTCCGCTAATACAGCATCAGAGAACTCCGATACGACGGTGGCTGCTGCTCTGTGCGCTCCGGATCTGATCGTCGGCCTATTCCTGTCCTGGCTGACCCATCCATTCGATCACCGGTAAAATACAAGTATGAAGCGATTCATGGGGCTGCTGCTGGTATCGCGGCAAGTGCGCCTTCGCCCAAAATAACCATCCGACACGCGACACGCTAAAAATAGATACGCTGAAGGACGTCATCATTTCTTCCACGCGTACCAATCAGTTATTAAAAAACACACCGATCACCGTCCAGGTGGTCAACCGGGAAGACATCGACGAGGGTACCGCGGCGTCTCCGGCCAATATCCGCGAGCTGCTGACGGAGCTTTCGGGGACGCAGATGCAGCAGACCTCCGCGACCTCGGGCAATGTTGCTATTCGTCTGCAGGGGCTCGACGGAAGGTATATCCAGTTGCTCAAGGATGGTTTCCCGCTGTATGGCGGTCTCTCCGGTAGTCTGAGCATTCTGCAGATACCGCCGCTGGACCTCCGTCAGGTGGAGGTCATCAAAGGGGCCGGTTCGGCGCTGTATGGCGGCGACGCCATCGCGGGGATCATCAATCTGATCTCGCGTACGCCCGACACGGCGCTGCACCTGGACCTGGTCGCCAATCAAACCCAGCGCGGGGGCACCGATCTCGGAGGTTTTTATGCGCAGCGGTGGGGACGGATGGGTTTTACCGTGATGGCCAGCGCCAGCAGGCAGGATCCCTATGACGTCAACAAGGACGGTTTTACCGATCTGCCTCGGGTGCGGCAGGGGACGATCGCCCCTACCCTTTTCTGGTATCCGGACGACAGCACGATCATTCGGATAGGTGTAAACGTTAGTATCGACAGGAGGAATGGCGGAGATATCAGCGCTGTCAAACACGGCACGGACAGTCTGCATTCTTTTCTCCAGCGCAACAGCAGTGACAGGGATTATTATCAGCTGTCGCTGACGCGCAAGGGCGCGGGCACCAGCTGTTCTCCGTAAAAAATTCTGTGGGATACTTTTATCGCAGCATCGCGCAGACCACGACGGGATTTTCGGGCGCGGAGATCACCTCTTTCACGGAAGTCAGCTATGCGGTAAGGGCGGGCGGGCACCGGGGTGGTGACGGGCGTGGGGCTCAGTACGGACAGATTTAGGCCGGACGGCGGACATGGCGGCTCTGGGTATTCCCACACGACCGCCGGCGTCTTTGTGCAGGACGACTGGGCGCTCGGTAAAAAGACCATTCTGGAAGCGGGGGCAAGGGCCGACTGGGTCAAAACCCTCTATTTCCTGCCCCGTATCGCCCTGTTGTACCGTCCCGCGCCCGGGCTGACGGCGCGTCTCGGAGGAGGGCTGGCGTATAAGCTGCCGACCGTCTATAATGCTTCAGACGAAGAAGAGGCGTATCAGCAGGTATACCCCATCGACCCCCGCGTCCGCGCGGAGCGGTCCGCCAGCGCCAATCTCTCGCTGAACTATAAATTCCGTATTGGCGACGAGATGATACTGGAGGCCGACCAGAACTTTTATTACACGCGGCTCACGTGGGCTCTGGTACCGCAGCCCGATAGCCTGCGGAGGGGCTGGCTCTATTATCTGAATGCGCCCGGTCCCGTGGTGTCGCGCGGGATGGAGACCAATGCCCGGATGGCGGTCGACGAGCTCTCGATCTACGTCGGATACACCTATACCGACGCCCGGCGCGTGTATCTGTCCGACCATCCGCAGCTGCCGCTGACGCCAATACACCGGGTGGTCGGCAATCTTAGCTATGAGGTCGAGCCGTCGTGGAAGGCGGGGATCGACGCCTTTTATACGGGAAGGCAGGTCCTCGGACAATGCGTCCACCACCCGCCCGTTCTGGACCTTCGACTTAATGGTGCAGCGGACCTGGGGACATTGTTCCCTGCTGTTGAATCTGGAAAATCTGACCGATACGAGGCAGAGCGGGTTTGGTCCATTGTATACGGGGTCGGTGCAAAGTCCCGTCTTTGGAGAAATCTATGCCCCGGTAGAGGGGCGGATCGTCAGCGTCGCGGTGCGTTACACCCTTTAGAAGGCAGCGGGTATGCGTTTTGCAGTCTATATCAGAATTTAAACAAATTTCAAAACTGCCGTGTCAAGCAATGATTCGTGAAGAACTGGTAAGTAAGTCCGCCTCTGCTTTGAGATTTATATTAATTTCTGAGATACAGGAATTTATTCGATCACTGGAGAATGGTCTGCCCCTCGAGCAACTGGTGAGGAAGAGGGATCAGATCAAGGAGCTGTTGGGGTTGGTTTCGAACAAGGAACTCGTCGAATTTGAGGAGATGCTGGGAAATTATTTCCCACCCAAATAATTTATAGGATAAGGTCAAATGGCAATGGACTGATTAAAGCAACCCGTCAGTTGGACGGGTTTTTTTATGCTTATCCTCTACCGATCGGTAAAGAAAACCTCGGGAAGGCACTGGAGAGCGGGGGAACCGCCTGTGTATATCCATCTTTTTGTACTATCTTGGTTCTCCCTAATAGCCTGTGCAATAACCGCTTTGTTTAATCCAGTAAGCCCATGATATCCTTAAGGCTATTCCTCATTATTCTTACTACTGCCGTTGCCGCCCGTGTCTACAGCCAGTCCGACGACAGCATTCGAATTGTCAGTTGTATCGAGTCCAGCAAAAAGTTCGAGGAGCAACAGCCGGACTCGGCGGTTGACATCTGCAATCAGGGTATGAAGCTGGCCGAGGGGCACAATGACCTTCGGGGGCAGGCCTTGTTGCTGCTGCAGCTGGGCCGAATCAACGGAATCCATCACCACAACGATCTCGCGCGCCGTTTTGCCAACGAGGCGCTATCGATATTCCGGAGCCTCCGGGACTGGAAGAATATTGCACTGACATACAACGAACTGGGTCTGCTGGACGGCTCGGGGAGTCTGACGGATGCTACCAGCGAGCTGGGAAGGTCCATGGAATTCTACGAGAATATGCACGACAGCAGCGGCATCGCCTCCACCTGGATGAATATGGGAGCGGTTTACGAGAAGAACGGCGAGACAGAGAAGGCGCTTTCCTGGTATCTGAGGGCGCTGGTCCACTACGAACATGCTTCGCGGAAGCCGCAGGAGTATTTCCTGCTGCTGCAGAATATCAGCCGGGTCTATTCCCGGAAGGGCGACAGGCAGGCGGCGCTGAAATACCTTGAAGAGGGTCTGCACAACGACAACAGTCCTCTGTACCGGGATACGGAGATAACGATGCTGGAAGAAGAAGGCCAGCTGCTGGAGGCGTCGGGGAAGAACGCCGGCGCGCTCGTGGACTTCAAACGGGAGTTCGACTCGGCCAAAAAATACGACAATCTCGAAGGGCAGGCGCATGCGCTGGCCGATATCGCCGGTGTACTGAAAAAAGACAACGCCGCGCGCAGCCTCGAATACCTGAAGAAGGCGCTCGGCATTGCGCAGGGGCTGAAGGAACCTTTTCTGAAAGCCAATATCTACGAGGCCATGGCCGGTGTCTACCGGCAGGAAAAGAACTATAAGGAAGCGATGGCGGCGCTGGACGAACACCACCGCCTGCTGGACAGTCTTCTCACTTCAAAAACAAACAGCGACATCCTGGCGCTCGATACCAGTTATCAGCTGGAGGTGTCGAGGGAACGGATCGACCAGCTGACGGAAGTCAATAAGAAGGAAAAGACGAGGCGCAACCTGAGCATGGTCATCGTCGTGCTCGTGCTGCTCGTTCTGTTTGCGCTATGGGGTTATGTCCGCAAGATGCGGCGGTTGAATCAGCAGCTGAATCAGTCCAATCAGGTACGGGACAAGCTGTTCTCCATCATCGGTCATGACCTCAAGGGACCCGCGGGTAATTCCGTGCAGGCGCTCGAACTGTTGGAAAAGGGCGTATTGCCGGCCGAGCAGCAGGGCAGGCTGGTGAATCAACTGAAGAAGCAGTCCGCCGCCTCTTTCGATCTGCTGAATGCCTTGTTCGAATGGGGTCAGGCGCAGTTGAACGGGGTAAAAGTGTCGCCGGAGCGTTTTTCGGCGAAGGATGTTGTGAGAAAAAACATCGGGCTGCTTGGTCCTTCCGCGGCGAGAAAGGATATCGTTATTTGTGACGAGACCCCGGAAGAAGTTACGCTGTTCGCCGACCCGAATCATTTTGATTTTATCATCCGGAACCTGCTGTCCAATGCGATAAAGTTCACGCGGGAGCAGGGGCGTATCGTTATTCGCCAGTCGCTTGCAGATGGGTCCGTTGTGTTTTCCGTCGCCGATACCGGCATCGGCATCAGTAAGGAAAAGCAGGAGGCGTTTCTTAAGACCGGGCTGCCCGTCGTGTTCGGCACCAAAGGGGAAAAAGGCAGCGGTCTTGGGCTGATGCTCATAAAGGAATTCGTCACTGCCGGCGGGGGGCGGATCTGGCTGACCAGCAAGGAGGGAGAAGGTTCGGCCTTTTATGTTAGTTTTCCTGCAGCGGAAGGCGGTCACCGCCGTGCGTGATCAGCAGCTTGCGGTATATTTGTCCCATGAAACACTATCGATTCAGGGCCAGATTCAGGGTCGACGTGGAGATCGTGATGAGCCTTCTTCCCGACGCCATGTACGAGATCCGTCCGCTGCACGTGAAGCAGCCGGACGTCGAGGTCGATATGATCACCTTTTACGACCTGCAGCATGTCATCGATACTATGAAGGGGATCCACGAGGGAGAGATCATGCATCTGACGATAGCGCCGGCGAAAAAATACAAGAATACTTTCGAGCCGGATGGTGATTTCTCGTTGAATTAAAAAAGGCCGCTCCTCTATCGGAGCGGCTTGGATTATAACAACGGAACCTTTCTTTATTTCTTGAAATCATTGATACCATAGTAGTATACTTCGTCGCTGCCGGGATACACGCCCTGGATCTGGAAGTTGCTGCCTTGTTTGGACAGTGCGTCTTTCAGTTCGGCGACATTGTGAACCCTTACGTCACCCACTTTGGTGATGATGAAGCCGGGACGCATATTGGTCTGGCTGTCGATGACGCCATTGTGGATATTATTCACTACGACACCGCCGTCGATTCCCAGCTCGGGAAGCCTTGTCCTTGCTGAGGTCGGAGAGGTCGGCGCCGAGTGATTCGACGGCTGCCGGGTTTGTGCTGGCGAAGCTACCGAGTTTGTTCTGCAGAGTGGCGTCGGTGTTGTGTTCCGATCCTTCTCTCAAGTATGTGATCTTTATCTTGTCGCCGGGTTTCTGGCGGGCGATCAGTTCTGCGAGGCGTGCGTCGGAGTTGACGGTTTCGTCGTTGATCTTTGTGATGACGTCGCCTTTTTTGAGGCCTGCGAGACCGGCGGCGCTCTTTAGGATCGGCATCCATCACGAATACGCCGTCGACGTCGTTATTGATGCCCAGTTCTTTCTTCTTGTCCTCATCCAGTCCTTCCGGGGCCATGCTGATGCCCAGGTAGCCGCGTTGTACGGAACCGTATTTCATGATATCGCTGATGACCTTTTTCATGAGGTTCGAGGGAACGGCATAGGCATATCCGGCGAAGCTGCCCGTGGGGCTGGCGATGGCCGAGTTGATGGCGATCAGTTCGCCGTTGGTATTGACGAGGGCGCCGCCGCTGCTGCCGGGGTTGACTGCTGCGTCGGTCTGTATAAAGGACTCGACGGGAGCCGCAGCGCGGGTATTGATGCCGATATTACGCGACTTGGCGCTGACGATGCCCTGTGTGACGGTAACGTCGAGGTTCAGTGGATAGCCGATAGCCAGCACCCATTGGCCGAGTCTTACGTCGTCGGAATTGCCGACGGGCATTACGGGAAGGCCTTTTGCGTCGATCTTGATCAGCGCCAGGTCCGTATTGGGATCGGTGCCGATGACCTTTGCGATATAGTTGCGTCGGTTGTTGAGCGTTACGGAGATGGCGGTAGCGCCGTTGACGACGTGGTTATTGGTGACGATATATCCGTCTTCGCTGATGATGACGCCGGAACCGGAAGCCTTCTGGTCGGGCTGCTGCATTCCTCTGCCGTCACCATCGCCGTCGCCGAAGAAGCGTTTGAACAGGTCGTTGCCGCCGAACATATCGCCGAAGGGGTTTTGGCCCTGACCTTGTCCTTGTCTACCGGCGGTCTCCCTGAATTTCGTAGTCGTCTTTATATGTACGACCGAAGGAACGGCCGTGCCCGCGGCTTTCTCGAAATCGATGGGCTGGGCGGAAGTGGCGCTGGCGCCTGTGTACGCTGTTTTCACGACGGGAGTTGTGGGTTCGTCCAGTACGCTGTTGTGTGGTTTGTGACTGTTGTTTGCGAACAGCAATCCGCCTCCGATGACGGCGACCGCACCGAGGAGCATTGCTTTAGTTTTCAATTTTGTCTTTTTAATTTCCATGGTCTATTTTGCTTTTTGTGTGAGTATATACAAAATTAACCATGTACGAATTTATTCGTTCATTATACTGTGTTAATATAATTCTAAACAAATGCATTAACAAAGCTCTAACTACTCAGGGCTTTCTGCCGATGTTCTTGTCGGCCCACTGTATGAAATATTTAACGTTTGGAGCGTCGGTATGACCGCCGTCGTGCTGGCGCCAGGCGAGTTGTCCGTCGAGCAGTCCGGTGTTGACGGGCGGCATTTTTTCGGTGTGGTAGTCGTTGGAGACGCCGATGTCTTTTGCTCCGAGCAGCCGATACACCGTCCCCGCGGCGACCGTGGCCATATAGCTGCCCTGCTGGTCGAGCCATTTGGCGTCGCCCTGTTCGGGGACGCCATAGCTGATGAAGCAGGGTTTGGGAGCGCATAGGGCTATCAGTGAGTGAGCGTCTACGGGGATGTCTTTCGCGGTTTTCGGGCCGCCAAGTGGCGTCGGAGGCGCCGTATTTGAGGAAATTGCCGGCCATCCAGTAGTATTCGCCGCCCGTGAGGCTTTCTACCGCCTCTCCGAAATTGCGGCGGTGGAGTTTGGCTCCGCCTTCGCCGGACGAGCCGATGAGGCCCATATAAAATCGTGGTTCGAAGGCCAGCGTCACCAGGGCTGCTTTACCAAATCGGGAGACGCCTTCGATGCCGACGTGTTTGGCGTCGACCATGGGTTCGCTGGATCCAAGGTAGTCGAGGGCTCTTGCGGCGCCCCAGGCCCATGCGCGGAGTGCGCCCCAGTCGTCGGGTTTGCGGGGCTGTCCTTTGTTGACCAGGCCGATGATGCCTTTGGTCAGTCCGGCGCCGTTGTCGGCCTGTATGCTATTGGGGTCGATCAGCACATATCCCCAGCCGTCAGCGATCAGCTGTTGTGCGGCGGGGGGATCGCCGGGGACGCGGAGTCCGCCGAAGGTCGGTCCGGGGAGGGGGTTGACGGGGTTGTAGGCGGGATAGCGGTCGAAGATCTCCTTTAATTCGGGGTGGTGCTGGAGGAGCAGTTCTTTGATCGCGGCGTTGATCTTCTCCATGTCTTCCGCGGGCGGTTGTGCGGGGGCGGGAAGGGCGCTGCGGCTGAACATCATCAATAGTGGCACGGGGCCTTTCGCGTTGGCTGGGAGGACCAGGGTCATATTGATATTGACGTCGATGGAAGGGCAGGAAGAATTGTCGGCGTGGCCTACGAGCTGTTTGGCGATGACGGGTGTGAAGCCGATATATTCGTGGTCGGTGACTTTGACGGTCCAGGTGATCTTTGGTGTATTTGGCGGTACCCGGCCATAGACCTCGCGTTCGAAGTCTTCGACGATCTCGGGGCGGCGCCGGTGCCACCACTGGTCGGCGGTGGTGATCTTTTTACCGTCGTTGAGGGTGAGGAGGTCGGGTAGTTCGGGATAGGGGTTGGCGAGGGCTTCGTCGTAGTTGGCGTGGTTGGGGGCTTTCTCGTCGCCGCTCGGACCGGGGCGGAGGGCTTTTATGCCGAGCTGTCTCATCATATTGTCGTGGTCCTGTTCGGCGGTGAAAGTTACGGGAGGCTGGGCGGAGGCGTGGAGGGTGCCGGCCAGCAGGACAAGCAAAAGTCTATTTTTCATGGCTGTTGAATGTGTTTCCCGAAGATAAGAGATCGAGACTGCAATCGGTTACATTTTTTACAAATGGGCCCAAAGAAGGGTATTAAGCCTTATTAAAGCGCTTTTTAAGCCGGTTGGCGACCACGATGGCGGCTCGCTCGGCGATGACACCTACGATAACTGCGGGCAGCAGATCGATCAGGAAATTCCGAAAAACAAATGTTGGAGCCGATGGAGGGCCTGTTACTTCTTCACTCCATTCGGTAAGGAAGACGAGGGGATAGCCGTAGTAATTGTTCCCATCCCAGGGCTTTTCGATTTTGGCCGTCAGATTAACGACCAGGACGAAAACCAGAACGATGAAGAATGCGGTGCGAAATGCTCTGTTCATGAGGCAGGGGTAGTTGTGGTTGTAAGATACAAAACCGTCGCTCTTCCATATTTGCTGCTTTTGTCCGACTCCGGTCGATTCGTGTAACGAAACCGGACAAACTTGCGGGCTACGCAACGCTGTAAAGGGTTGAATGTTTGGCAGATAGCGGCATGGCATCCTCTATGCGGTGTAACTGGATGCTAAAGAACTTTTTCCGCGTCGCTTTCCGCAGCCTTCTCCGGCAAAAAGCGTACAGCGTGCTCAATCTTGTGGGCCTGTCGCTCGGGATCACCTGCACGCTATTGCTGGCCATGCATATCCGTGAAGAGTTGAGTTATGACCGCAATTTTTCGAAGCATGACCGCATCTATCGTGTGGTAAGCACGGAATGGGCGAAGTCGGCGCCTTCGCTGGCGGGGGTGATGCCCAAGACTTTTCCGCAGATAGAGCGCATTACGCATCTGGCGCAGGCCGGCAACCAGGTGTTCCGGACCGCCGGAGGAAAAACGGGTGAAGCCCGTGGTTTCTATGCCGACTCTTCGTTCCCGAAGGTGTTCGACCTGCAGGTGGTGGCCGGTGATCTTCGGGCGGCGCTGGTGGACCCTGATGCGGTCGTCATGACGCGGAGTACGGCGCGGCGCTTCTTTGGCGATAAAGATCCCATCGGTCAGAAGATAAGGGCGAACGACCAGTACGACACGTGGGTGAAGGCCGTCGTCGAAGACATGCCGGCCAATACGCATCTCCAGTTCGACTATCTGTCGAGTATGGTCCTGTTTTACAGGAATATGCCTCCTAAAATGCTGACCAATCAGTCCTGGATGTTTGGCTGGACCTATGTGCTCTTCCGCCATTCGGGAGACGTGGATCAGGTGCGCGCGCGACTGGTGGATTTCTGGATGAAGTTTCGCAGCGATCTCGACAGGAAGGCCGCGGCCGACGATGCCGCCGGTATCCGTCTGCAGCCGGTGACAGATATCCATCTACATTCAGACCTGATCCAGGAGATGGGGCCAAACAGCAGCATTCTCTATATCTATATTTTTACCGCGGTGGCGATACTGATCCTGCTGATCGCCTGCATCAATTTCGTCAATCTGTTCACGACGCAGTCGCTGAAGCGGTTGAAGGAAGTGGCGGTCCGGAAGGTGCTCGGCGCTCCGCGGATGCAGGTGGTGCGACAGTTCCTTGGGGAGGCGCTGCTGCTGGCGGCGTTGTCGGGGCTGCTGGCGCTTGTCTTTATTCAGCTGGCGCTGCCTTTTTACAACCGGCTGACGGGCCGCGGGGTTTCGCTGGCCAGTCTTGTTCGCCGGGACAATCTGCTGCTGATCGGGTCGGTCATACTGGGCACCGGTCTGCTGTCGGGGATCTTTCCGGCGCTGCTGATGGCGGGCTCGGAGCCGTCGGCGGCGCTGAAGGGAACGAAACTGCCCGGTTCGCGGGCGGCGGTGCTGCGGAAGAGTCTTGTCGTATTCCAGTTCGTGGCATCGGGGTTTCTGATCATCGCTACCGTCCTCGTATACCGTCAAATGAACCTGTTCCGGAACAAGCAGCTGGGCTTCGATCGCGACCAGGTGGCTATCATCCATTATTACGGCAAATTCCGGGACCAGATCTCGCGTCAGCCGGAGGTGCTGAAGAACGAGTTCATGACGAGTCCGGATATACTCGCCGTGGGAAGGTCGAGCAATATCATCGGCGACGACCTGAGCGTCGAATCGGTGCAGCCCTCTCCCACCCCGGAAGGAACAAACTACCCGAATATCCGCGTATTCCGGGTGGACGAGAACTATCTCAGCGTGCTCGGTATACAGTTGAAGGAAGGAAGGAATTTTGCGCAGTATCCTCAGGACTCGGCGACGTTCATCATCAACGAGACGGCGGCGAAGACCTTCGGTCTGACGAAACCGGTAGGGTCGCTGATCGAGAACAACAGCAACCAGCTGCAGGGGCGGGTGATCGGCGTGGTGAAGGATTTCAATTTCGCGTCGCTGCACAGCCAGATAGAGCCGCTGATCCTCGAATACAGGCCCAAATGGACCACCAATCTGCTGGTGAAGATAAGGGCGGGAAGGATCGACGCGGGTATCGCGTTTCTGCGCGACAAGGTGAAGAAGGTGTCGCCGGACGCGGTGTTCAACTATAGTTTTTTAGACGACCATATTGCCGGGCTTTACCGGAAGGAAGACAATATGAGCGCGATCCTGAAGTTGTTTACGGCGCTTTCCATCATCATCGCCTGTCTCGGCCTTTTTGGTCTGGCGGCGTATGCCGCGGGAGACGCGTGTGCGGGAGATCGGGATCCGGAAGGTGGTGGGTGCGAGTACGGCCAGTCTGATCCGTCTGCTCTCTTTGGATTTTATGATCCCGGTACTTATCGGTAATTTGCTTTCCTGGCCGTTTGCGGCGTGGGTGATGCAGAGGTGGCTGCGCGATTTCGCGTTCCGGGTCGATATCGGCTGGTCGGTGTTTGTCTGGTCGCTGCTGCTGACGGGCGTCGTGGCGCTGCTGACGATCGGGTTCCGCTGCTGGCGGCGGCGCGGGCGAATCCGGTGAAGGCGCTGCGGGCGGAGTGATTGTTCCCTTATAATATTGTATTATGGCAAAAAATAGGTTGTTGCGAATGGACAATGTCGGCATCGTTGTGGAATCCCTTGACGATGTTATATCTTTTTTCGAGGAGCTTGGCCTGAAACTGCAGGGCCGGGGGGCAGTTGAAGGGGAATGGGCCGGGCGTGTTACGGGGCTGGGAGATCAGAGCGTCGAGATCGCGATGATGGTCACTCCTGATGGCCATAGCCGGCTGGAGCTCTCGCGATTTATCAGGCCCGCTGTGATCGCCGATAACCGGAAGGCCCCAGTAAACGCACTGGGCTATCTGCGCGTGATGTTCGCCGTGGAGGAACTCGACGAGGTGCTGTCCAGGCTGCAAAAGCGGGGTGCGGAGCTCGTCGGCGAGGTGGTCAACTACCAGGACGTCTACCGGTTGTGTTATATTCGCGGACCCGAGGGGATCCTTGTCGGGCTGGCTGAGGAACTCGGTAAGAAGTGAGAATGATGCTTTAGGCCACCGGTTTTGTGCCTGTCGTCAAAATATCCCGCGGATCGACGCCGATGGTCCTATCTTTTGCCATGAAACCCGCACATCTTGTCTATCTCCTCGCGCTGATCAAGCTGATACTGCCTTTTTTCCTTCAGAGCCCGGAATGGGGTCCGCACAGGGACGAACTGCTTTACCTGGCCGAGGCGAGGCATATGGCCTGGGGCTATATGGAGGCGCCGCCGCTGCTGTCGGTCTTCGCCTGGCTGACGAACTGGCTGGGCGGCGCGATGTGGGCTATCAAGCTATGGCCTTCCCTTGCGGGCGCGCTGACCTATGTCCTCGTGGGCCGGCTGGTGCTGCATCTTGGCGGCCGGTGGTTCGCGCTGGTGCTGGCGTGGATGCCTTTCGTGACGGGCGCCTGGCTTCGGATGCACTTTCTCTTCCAGCCGAATTTTTTGGATATCTTCTTCTGGACGGCGACGGCTTATGGGCTGATCCGGTATCAGCAAACGGGAAAGGCTATGCACCTTTATGTTGCGGGTGTCGGTCTGGGGTTGGGTATGCTCGCCAAGTATACGATGGCTTTTTATGCTGTGGGCCTGTTCGCGGGTCTGATCATTGCCTGGGACCGAAAGGTGCTTGCCAACCGGCATTTCTATTATGCCATGGGCCTGGGCTTCCTGCTCTTTCTGCCGAATCTGATCTGGGAGGCTTTGCACGGCTTCCCGGTGGTCTATCATATGAAGACCCTCGAGAGTGGGCTCCGGTGGCTGAGTCCGTGGACTTTCTGACGGATCAGTTGCTGTATCATGTGGCGACGATCTTTACCTGGGTGACCGGGCTTGTCTGGGTGGTGCGGGTGAAGCAATATCGTTTTATTGCCTGGGCCTTTGTCGTTACGCTGGCGCTGTTGCTGCTGGGTCATGGGAAAAGCTATTATTCGCAGGGGGCCTACCCTATCCTGTTCGCGTTCGGCGCTCCGCGGGTGGAAGCGTGGGCGAACAGGTGGTGGAAGGCGGCTATGGTTGCGTTTAGCGTCGTTATAGGCGTCCGTCTGGTCCCTATCCTGCTGCCTTTCAGGGCTCCGGCTGCGTTGGCCGATTACTACGTGCATCATCCTCTGGCACGGCAGGTGGGGGCGCTTCGCTGGGATGACCAGCAGGACCATACCCTGCCGCAGGATTTCGCGGATATGTTGTCGTGGGAGGAGATGGCTCAGACCGTGGCGACGGCCTATGCGTCGCTCGACAGTACGGAGAGGGCGCACACGCTGCTGTTCTGTGACAATTACGGCGAAGCTGGAGCCGTGAACTATTATGGCCCGAGATATCATCTTCCCATCGCGTACAGCGACAATGCAAGTTTCCTTTACTGGATGCCGGTGGACTATGACAGGTTCGACGTGCTGCTGCTGGTCACCGACGACAGGCATGAGATGGAGCATAAGTTTATCAAGGAGTTCCGGTCGGTCCGGCTGGTCGGCCGCATTGCGAATCGCTGGTCGCGGGAGGATGGATCGCTGGTCATTCTGATGAAGGGTCCGAGCGAAGCGTTCAGGCAGGCGTTCAGGGATAAGATCGAGCTGGACAGGCTGAAGACCACGGCGCACGGGGCTGTGCAGACGCTGGGGCCGAATCCGCTGGATGATGGGGGATCGATGCATTGAAAGCCGCGCGCGGGCACCGGACGCGTACAACAAATGCCTTTTATCCTATTATTTTATCCAACAAATCTGCTGGCACATTGCCTCTGGAAGTATGTGGCGCCATTAACAACAAATAGAGGGCCTTTCCCCTCTTTAGCAACGATATATTTAAAGGGACTAGCTTTGTAATATCAAGGAAGCCCTCCACGCCAACAAAAAAAATATCCTTCGGTGCATCTTCGGCGTACCTTATGGAGAAGTTCTTGCATATTAAATGATAACTAACCAGGCTATCATTTTTTCTTGTTGTTACAATTGAATCACCATAAAGGGTCATAAATAGTTTGCTGACTGGTTTTGATCCCCCAGCAAGGTAGCAAAAATTGAAAAATTTGTTATGAGTTATGTTGTTGTATGTATGCCGAGCAGTTGACGTCACGTACTTGTTCTCCATCTCAATCAATTGGCCAAGCTGAATGTCTTCCTCCAAATCCATTCTATATGTGATAAGTTCGTAGTCATTGCCAAAAAATAAAAATGAGATAGGGTATCTTACTTTGCTGTTTACGATTTCGTCAGCACGCAACTGGGTCCAATATTGGCAGTTGAAAAGACTCGAATCTTCAGGCGTAATCTTATATGAGGCTGGCAAGTCTTCTTCTGATGATTTCGATAAATCCTTAAATGCATTAACTATTGCCACAACTGTGTACAACAGGGCACCGCCCAATATCAAAACAAGTATAATAATGCGGAATCGGCTTTTTCTTTTCATATTCGATACTTTCTTATCAAGGCTAAATGTAGTGATTTAGCAAGACTGTTTCTTCAGAAGTAAGCTGTGGAGAAATTGATCTATCTGGACACAAAAAAACTAATTACAAGGGGAATAAAAATAATAGCAGCAACTTTCAAATGATTAATTATGCTTGTCGGATTTTCATATGATTCATATCGGATCAGGATCTTTTCAACTCTCTTTCTGTTAAAATATACCAGGCAAAAGACGATATGCGCGGACAGGACTAACATCAATAAGTTTCTGCTTGCATGTCCGACATGGTCATCAAACCAGTCTCGGAAAACTCGCCTTGATATACCAAATATCGCCGCCAATAGCGTTAAAATACCGAAAGATGAAGCTATAAAAGCGTTGTATTTTGCAATTAGGGCAGTTTTGCCATTTTGTATCGACCTCGTATAAATTACAAAATAAACAAATTCATACATCCGACGTATATTTAATTTTTCACCTGCTTCTCCCCTGGAAAAGACCTTTCCTTGGACCAATTTTGATTGAGAATCTTAGAAATGTCAATCAACATTCCATTACGCCTTTTGCCACTCTTTGTACGTTTATGAGTTTCCTCGGATCGGGGAGACTTTACAAGGGTGGTTCTTGCCAACTCAATAAACTCCCTAAACTTTGCAAGTAATTTCTGATGAAAGTATGGAAACCGGAATTGAATTCCCGGTTGATTTGAGCTCTTCAAAACTTGTATGGCACGTTAACTTGACCATTTCTGATACAATTTGAATATTTTTTACCTTTTCTGCTTTCCAATAGCCAAAGTAGTGAGGGAAGATTCAACAAAATTAAAGATTCCGTCGGAGATCGGCGTCAGCTCCAAACATTAAGTATATACCCATACCCGTATATGTCAAGCCCTTAAGGACTACCTGTAACCGACAGTATCATAATTGGACTTTGCCGGCAATGCTGTCGCCGCCTTTACCGTTGCGCCGGGGGCGATATCCGGAGGCAACAAGCCGGGGGATGGTATTGCCAAACTAGAGGATCCAACTACCAAGTATCCGAAACCGCCGTTCAAATATCAACCGCAGCCATGGCCGGGTCTGCAGGGGCAGATGGACCCAAAGCCAGACTGCGGGGAAACGAGTTATAAGGGTTCGGGGCGGCTGATGGGCAGGAAGGCGCTGATCACGGGCGGTGATTCGGGGATGGGAAGGGCTGCGGCGATCGTTTATGCGAGGGAGGGAGCAGATGTGGCTATCAACTATTTCCCCACAGAGGAACCGGATGCCAAAGAAGTCATCGCGCTGATCAAGGCTGAGGGCCGGAAGGCGGTGGCTATTCCCGATGATCTGCGCGACGAGGCGTTTTGCAGGCAGCTGGTGCAAAAAGCGGTTGCAGAACTGGGTGGGCTGGATATCATCGTCAACAACGCCGGCCGGCAGCAGTCGGCGGCTTCGATATCGGACGTAACTACGGAGGAATTCGATGCCACAATGAAAACGAATATCTATGCGCCGTTCTGGATCTAGGTGTTTAACTATTGAACCAGTTTGTACTGCCAGGTATTTTCTTATCCAGGCCAGCATCGGAAACCTCCAGGAGGTGGCCATGGGCAGGCTGGCGGCAGACCAGGGAAGCGACGCCGACGTGAAGGCATTTGGCGGGCCGATGGTCGCCGACCATAGTAAGATAGAAGACGAGCTGATACAGCTGGTCAGGAAAAGGGGTTTCCAGATACCAAAAGGGGCCACGGAAGCGCCCGCGTCAAATCCGATGTTAAAAAAAATGACCGGTGATTGCGAATTCCGAAAATCCAAAAGGTATGCGATTTGCGGCGGATAAAGTATAAGCCGTTACAATGAGTGTATATACTTTGGGAGACGTCGAGACTATTAAAAATTTGCTTTTAAAACTGCATGAGACGGTTGCGGTAGCGGAGAGCGTGACGTCTGGTCATCTGCAGGCCGCGTTGTCACTGGCGGAAGACGCGCGGCGCGTTTTTCAGGGCGGGATTACAGTATATAATGTCGGTCAAAAATGCAGGCAGCTCGGAGTAGAACCCGTGCATGCGCTGGAATGCGATGGCGTTTCTCCACTTGTGGCAGAAGAGATGGCCAGGAGTGTCGCGGAGCGTTTTTGCGCGAGTTTCGGGATCGGCATTACCGGTTATGCAGCGCCGGTACCGGAGAAGAACATAGAAGAAACGTATGCCTTTTTTTGCATTTATGGGCGGGGAAAGTCACTGAAGCTGGAGAGGCTGGAAGGACCGGATGAGGACGCGATAACGGTGCAGGTGTTTTATGTGAACAGTGTGTTGGATGCGTTCCGGGAGGTGCTGCAAGGAATATAAATGCGAAGACGCGGGCAGCTCTAGTTCAGGGAAGGATCATTAAAGGTATCCCCCTGTTTCATATCCCCGGTTTTCGAATCCCTTTTAAACCAGTATACCCGCTGGGCTGAGGTGCCGTGGGTGAAAGCGTCCGGAACCACTGTGCCGGTAGCCTCCTTTTGCAGTCTGTCGTCGCCGATGGCGTTGGCGGCGTTAAGCGCCTCTTCGATGTCTCCGGGCTCGAGGATATTCTTCATCCTGTTGGCGTGATTTGCCCAGACGCCGGCGAGGAAGTCAGCCTGCAACTCAAGTTTTACGGAGTATTTGTTGTATTCTGCCTTGCCGACCTGTGACCGCGTTGCGCCATTTTCGCCGAAATGCCGTTGAGGTTTTGAATATGGTGTCCTACTTCATGGGCTATCACATAGGCAACGGCAAAATCGCCGGGGGCTTTGAAGCGATCGCGCAATTCCTGACAGAACGAAAGGTCCAGGTATAGTTTGCGGTCGCCGGGACAATAGAAGGGTCCTACTGCGGAGCTCGCCGAACCACAGGCAGACTCTACCTGATCGGTGAATAAGACCATGGTGGGATCATCATAGGTCTTTCCCTGGTCGGCAAATAATTTGGTCCAGACGTCTTCCGTGTCAGCCAGGACAACTTTGGCAAATTTTGCCTGCTGGTCATCCGCGCCTTTTTCTTCGGCTGTTGGCGGCGCTGTTTGGGTTTGGCCAGGCTGTTGTGGGGATCCGGTCCCGCCCAGGAAAGAATAAATGAGGTAAATGATAAGACCTACCACGCCGCCGCCGGCAGCGATATGTCCGCCTGTGATCCCGCGGCGGTCTTCCACGTTGGAGCTTTCCCTGTCGCCGAGCCATCTCATATTTGGTGTTTTAAGGTATGGTTTAGGCTTATAAAAAAGCGTGCCACGGTGGGCCGGTGGTGACGGGAATGCCGGCAATTCGGCTCATGAATGATGTGGCAGGAAATTTTCTATTACTTCTTTATAGGTTTGTTTGATCATGTCCCAGTGCGTTTACGTCTCCCTTGAGGATCGAAGAGGTGAAATTCTTTGCCTGTTTCAGCGTAATATGGGGCGGCAGCGGCGGAACGCTGGGGTCGCTAAGTACGTCCAGCACGACGGGCCTTTTCGACGCCATGGCCTGCTGTAATGCGGGCGCTATATCTTCTTCCTTTTCTACCCGGATGCCTTCCAGGCCGATGAGCTGAGCATATGCGGCATAGTTCAGTTCGGGGATATCCTGCGACGCCTCGAATTTGGGGTCGCCCACCATGACCCGCTGTTCCCAGGTCACCATATTCAGGTCCCGGTTGTTGAGAACAACGATCATCAGCCGAGGGTCCGTCCAGCGTTTATAGTATTTCGCGATAGTGATCAGTTCGTTGATCCCCATCATCTGCATCGCTCCGTCACCCACCAGCGCAATCGGCATCCTGTCCGGATACGCGAACTTGGCTGCGATGGCGTAGGGTACTCCCGGGCACATGGTCGCCAGGTTTCCGGAGAGCGACGCCTTCATGCCTTCGCGTATCTTCAGGTCCATCGCAAACCAGGTCGCGATCGATCCCGAGTCCGACGTAAGGATGCAACGGTCAGGCAGCAGCGGACTCAGCTCCCAAAAGAAACGCTGCGGATTGATGGGATGGGCCGATTTCATCGCACGAGCCTCCAGCACTTTCCACCAGCGGTCGACCTCTTTTTCGATCCTCTCCCGCCAGCTGCGATCTTCTTTTTGCAGCAGCGGCAGCAGCGCCTGCAGGGTCTTGCGGCTGTCTCCCTGGAGATTGACGTCTGTGGGATAGCGAAGACCGAGCATGCGCCCGTCGATATCGATCTGTACTGCTTTTACCTTGCCGTCTTTGGGGAGGAATTCCGAATAGGGAAAGCTGGTGCCGACCATGAGCAGGGTGTCGCATTCCTGCATCAAGTCGTAGCTCGGCTTGGTTCCGAGCAGGCCGATGCTTCCGGTGACAAAGGGCAGGGTGTCGGGCAGTACGGCCTTGCCGAGCAGGGCCTTTGCGACTCCGGCGCCCAGTGTTTCGGCCACCTGGATCACCTGCTGCGCGGCTCCTGCCGCGCCGGCGCCGGCGAGGATGGCCACTCTGCTGCCTGCATTGAGTATATCGGCGGCCTGCTGAAGGTCGGCGAAGGGGGTAGCCGATCTCGGGACGCGTATAGTGCATACCCGTATGGACGCTCCCGTGAAGATGTGGCGGTTCGGCGTAGTCCAGCTCCTGCACGTCGTTGGGCAGGATGACGCAGGTAACGGTCCTGTTGACTTTCGCGATGCGGATCGCGCGGTCGATCAGGTGTCTTGCCTGTGATGGCTCGTTACAGGTGTGGACGTATTCGTGGGCCACGTCCTTGAACAGAGACGCCAGGTCCACCTCCTGCTGATAGTCGCCCCCCATCGACATCCTGCGCCTGCTGGCCGACGATGGCCACCACGGGCTGGTGGTCCATTTTCGCGTCGTAGAGTCCATTGAGGAGGTGGATCGCTCCGGGTCCCGAAGTGGAGATACAAACCCCCACTTCTCCGGTGAATTTCGCGTGACCGCAAGCCATAAATGCAGCCATCTCTTCGTGACGGGTCTGGATAAAATCGATCTGGTCTTTTGCCCGGTTGAGCGCTTCCATGACCCCGTTGATGCCGTCGCCGGGATAGCCATAAATTCGTTTGATCCCCCAGGCGATGAGCCGCCCGACGATAAAATCACTGACTTGCTGTGCCATATAATGAGTATATTTTTATCCGTTAACCACTTCTCCACCATTTACGTGGATCACCTGCCCGGTAATGAAGGACGCGTCATCGGAGGCTAAAAAGACATAGGCGGGCCCCAGTTCTGAAGGCTCACCGGCACGCTTCATCGCCGTTTCCTCTCCAAACTTGTCGATCTTTTCCTGGGTGAACGTGGATACGATCAACGGCGTCCATACCGGGCCCGGCGCCACCCCGTTCACCCTGATCTTCTTTTCGGCGAGATTTGTGGCCAGACTACGGGTAAAAGTCGTAATGGCTCCCTTTGTGGCTGAATAGTCGATCAGTCCCGGCGAGGACCGGTATGCAGTAACAGAAGTTGTATTGATAATGCTGTCGCCCTCGTGGAGGTAGTGGAGGGCAGCCTGGGCGAAGTAGAAATAAGGGTAAATATTCGTTTCGAATGTCGTGGTGAGTTGTTCGGAGCTGATCTCTTTCAGGTCCTTTTGCGGCACCTGCATTCCCGCGTTGTTTACGAGGATATTGAGTTTGCCGTACTCGTCGACCGTCTGTTTCACGGCGTCCCTGCAGAACCCCTCGCTCTTTACGTCGCCAGGCAGAAGGAGACATTTTTGCCCGGTGGATTCCACCAGCCGTTTGGTCTCCATCGCGTCTTCCTGCTCGTCAAGATAGACAATGGCAACGTCCGCCCCTTCCCGTGCGAAATGAACGGTTACCGCCCTGCCGATGCCGCTGTCTCCTCCCGTGATCAGCGCCAGCTTTTCCATTCAGTTTGCCCGCGGCCTTGTAATCTTTCTTTATAAATTCCGGCCGGGGCTTCATCTCTTTCTCGACGCCCGGCTGTCTGTCCTGGACTTTCGGCTTTGCCTTCGTGTCTGTGCTGCTCATATGCTTCAATTTGCAAAAAGACCGAAATTTCTGTGCCAGCGGCCTGGTCTAGAACCTCTCTGGCCATTTTCAGCATTAATCCCCCGTCAATAAAATAGGTGGATCCGGTGATGTAGTCAGCGGCGGAAGAAGCGAGAAACAGGGCCAGTCCGGCAATCTCTTCCGGATAACCCGGACGCTGAAGGGGTACGGCTTTCCCCTTATCTTTCTGTGCCTCCGGATTGTTCATCAGGTCCTTATTCATCGGCGTGACGATCATGCCGGGCCCGATATTATTGACGTTGATGAGATGGGGGCCCAGTTCCAGTGCAAGCGTCCGGGTGAGATTCCGGAGTCCTCCTTTTGCCACATTGTAGTCGGCGGCATCCGTAAACATAACTTCTTCGTGAATCGAAGTAATGTTGATTATCTTTCCCTTTCCTCCCTGCTCTATGCGGTGTTTCGCAAAACGCCGGCATGCAAAAAATGGTCCATAGAGATCGGATCGCAGCGTCCTCTCGAACTCCTCCGTGGTCATATCCACGACCTGCCGTTTAGCCCCGTTGGTGCCGGCATTGTTTACGAGGATGTCGACCGTCCCGAATTGTGCCAGGGCTTTATCGAACAGAGAATTGACCTGGTCTTCGTTGCCGACGTCCACCTGAACTTCTATTGCTCGCTGTCCTTCCGCCCCGATCCGGCTGACTACTCCCCTGGCCGCCTGCTGGTTGTGGTGTGGTAACAAACCACTATGTTGGCGCCATTTCTGGCGAATTCCATCGCTATTGCTTCACCGATGCCGGAGTCTGAACCGGTGACAATGGCATTTTTTCCCTGTAGTTCTTTCATATGGTGGTCGGCAGCAATTGCCATACCCCAGAAGGGCAACTATTACTCCCGGGTAACAGAAATAATCATCCCCATAGTTTGGTTGTTACCGGGTTGTTAATGTCGCGGCGTTTTCAGCGGGCGACCCCCGCGGCGGCGAAAAAAAATCGGATATCCACTAGGTCCATTGGACCAATAGTCTGTCTTAGCTATGAAAATGAAGATCCCGCCAGCCTGACGGCGATGATCGCACTAAAATTCATACTCATGAAAAACAAAAACACGCGCAGCGTTATTTTCTTTATTCTTCCTTTGGCAACTTTTCTGGCCATATTTGCGGCCTGCAACAAGAGCAGCAACAACAGTGGCGGTACGCTGGAACTCAGACTGACGGATGACCCGGCCATGTATGATGCCGTGAACATCGACGTTCAGAAAGCTGGAGGTCAACGTTTCTGCGGACAGCGGGGCGAAATCGGGCTGGCAGACCCTGCCTCTTCTTCATCCTGGCATTTACAACCTGCTAAAATTCAGAAACGGTATCGACACGGTGCTCGCGTCGGTGAATCTGCCTGCCGGATCGTTGTCGCAAATGCGGCTGACCCTCGGCAATAATAATTCCGTGGTCCTCAACGGTCAGTCCTATCCGTTGCAAACGCCTTCCGCCCAGCAGTCCGGGTTGAAATTCAACATCCATACGACGCTGACCGGCGGCATCGTTTATCGCCTCTGGATCGACTTTGACGCCGGAAGAAGTATTGTGACGACCGGCGCCGGCGCATACATCCTCAAGCCTGTAATCCGTACCTATACCGAAGCCATCGGTGGCAGCATCAAGGGATATCTTCTCCCGGGGATAGCAAAACCCGCCGTTCTCGCTGTTCAGGGTACCGATACGCTGACCGCCTTCCCGGATTCAGCAACCGGCTATTATTTCTTTGGCGGGGTGAATACCGGGTCCTGGAACCTGTCGATGCACGCACTTGATTCCACCTACAAAGACACGGCGTTTAGCGTAAGTGTCGCCACCGGCGTAGTAACGAATGCCGGATCGGTCACGCTCCAGAAAAAATAACGGCTTTCGAAAATGTTGTGATCGGGTGCATTGTCTCCGGGCAATACACCCGATCTTTTTGATGGCCCTGAGTCTAATTGCCATTGAAAATCTTTATCTTGTATGGTATGACGGATACCCTGAACGATTTCAAAGCCTTATTTGAATCCGCGCCGGATATTTACCTCGTACTGTCTCCAGACCTGAGGATCGTTGCCGCGAATGACGCCCGTCTCAGGGCAACAAATACTACGCGGGAGGAGACAATCGGCAAGCCGCTGTTCGAGATCTTCCCCGACAATCCTGACGACCCGGCGGCGACCGGTGTCAACAACCTGAAAGCGTCATTGCACCGGGTGCTGCGAACAAAGGCCCCGGACGCCATGGCCGTTCAAAAATACGATATCCCCCGGCCGGCCTCGGAGGGAGGAGGTTTCGAAGAACGATACTGGAGTCCCCTGAACACCCCCGTCCTGAACCGCAACGGAGAGATCGATTTCATCATTCATCGCGTCGAGGACGTAACGGAGTTCATCCGGCTCAAACAGCAGGGCGCGGAACAAAACAGACTTACAGAGGAATTGAAGACCCGCGCCGAACAGATGGAATCGGAGATCTTCCAGCGGCGCAGCAGCTGCAGCAGACCAATGAGCGACTGAGAGAAGCAGAACGGGTCAAAAGCGAGTTCTTCGCCAACGTCAGCCACGAACTGCGTACACCCTTGTCATTGATACTGGCTCCCACCGAGTCTCTGCTTTCCGGCAAACTCGGGAAACTGTCTCCTTTACAACAGGACGTGATGCAAACCGTCCACAACAATGCCGCCCGCCTCCTTCAAATGGTGTCCGGCCTCCTCGATTTCGCCAAAGCCGAGGCAGGCAAGTTGAAGCCTCGGCCGGAGGCCGTCGACGTCGGTGCCCTCACCCGATCGATCACACACGATTTTCAGCCTACCATACGGGGAAAAGAGATCGAACTTTCTCTCGACGTCGCCGCCGGGACCAATATCGTCCTGATCGACCACTATCTTTTTGAACGCATCCTTTTCAATTTGCTTTCGAATGCCGTGAAATTCACCGATGCGGGCGGTAAGATCGGCGTCCGGCTGGAAATATTGGAGGAACGGATCCGTATGGAAGTGACGGACACCGGCATCGGCATTGCCGAAAAGGATATCGCCGTTATCTTTCAAAAATTCAGACAGGTGGAGGGCTCGTCTACCCGAAGGTTTGAAGGCACTGGCCTTGGCCTGGCCATGGTAAAAGAGTTTGCGGAATTGCTGGGCGGTACCGTTACCGTAAAAAGCGAACCCGGTAAAGGCAGCGCGTTTATCGTGGAATGCCCCGCCCCAAAAGCCGCCGGCCAGGAAGGCGCGCGCCGGATCCAGCCGCGGGAGAGCTATCAGACTCAGAACCCTGCCACGGCATCTCCGGAAACCAACAGCCGGCAGCCGGAGCCCATCGGCGGCCGGCAAATGAAGGTGCTCGTTTGCGAAGACAACGACCAGTTGTCGAAATATATCGCCTCTCTTCTTCGGGATTTCAGTGAGGTCAGGATCGCCGGCGACGGTCTGAAAGGCCTCGGGCTCGTGAGGACCTGGTCGCCCGACCTGGTCATTACCGACGTCATGATGCCCGGTCTGGATGGCATTGGTCTTTGTTCCGCTATCAAATCCGATCCGCTGACGGCAGGGATCCAGGTGGTCATACTGACTGCCCAGACGCACCGCGAGGCGATGCTGAAAGGCTGGGAAGCGAGGGCGGACGAATACCTGTTCAAACCCTTTCACCCGGACGAACTGGTCACCCGGATACGCGCCATGCTGGCCATTATCACCGAACGAAGGACCCACGCTGAATCGGTCATGGAGCAGAACGCGGAAGCTGGCGCGCGCCCGTGCGGAGATGGAACAAAAGGGAAAACTCGAGGAATATGCCCATGCGCTGGAACGGACCAACCGGGAACTCGAAGAGATCGCCTATATCAGCGCCCACGACATGAAAATCGCCGATCGCCAGTCTTCAGGGGCTCCTGAAGTTGATGGACCAAAAAGGCGCCGTAAAGGAATCCCACCTGCCTTTGTTCGAAATGGTCAAAAAATCGACCCGGATGATGCAAAAGACGATACTGGCGCTGAATGACGCCATCGCCTTTAAGAAGACGCTGACCATCCAGCGGGAAAGGCTGCGGTTTGCCGATATTCTCGAAGAGGTCAAAGTGACCCTTCTGGACGTCAGACTTTCTTCCAAAGCGGTCATCCGGGCGGATTTTTCTCATTGTCCGGAAATATTTTTCCCTGCCGTGCACCTTAAAAGCATCCTGCAAAACCTCCTGACCAATGCGATCAAGTATTCAAAACCGGACCAGGCGCCTGTCATTGATATTGTAACTTCCTGTAAGGGAAATTTCGTAGTTTTAGAGCTTAAAGATCAGGGAATAGGAATTGATCTGGATATGAACAGGGACAAGATCTTTCATATGTTTCAGCGCTTTCATACACATAAGGAAGGACTGGGACTTGGCCTGTATCTGGTCCATTCCATTGTAGATGCGTATAAAGGCAGGATCACCGTGGAGAGTGAAGTGAATCAGGGAACCGTTTTTAAAATATACCTCCAAACTGATGTCGATGTTCAAGAAAATCTTACTGGTGGACGATGACGAGTCGTCCAACTTTCTGAATGAAACGATTTTGAGCGATATGGACGCCGCGCAGGTCATAGAAGTAGCCCAGGACGGCATTGCGGCATGCGATCTGATCGGCAGCGGGAGCTGTCCCGAACTGATCTTCCTGGACGTCAGGATGCCGCGCATGGACGGATTTAATTTCCTGGAGCGGCTGAGTACGATGGAGGTCTGCCCCCATACCAAGATCGTCATGCTCACCAGCTCGACCCGAAGCGAAGACAGGCAGAAGGCGCTTCAGTATGAAAATGTGCTCGACTACGTCGAGAAACCGCTGACGGAAGAGACGGTCAAGAAGATCTCGGAAGAATATTTTTGAGTAATAGGACAATCGCCGGTCACAGCTTCTCCCGCATCGGCGACGAGAGATAAAGATGCCAGAGCAGCATCGTAGCCACCGTCCTGTAGGGCTGCCATTCAGCCGCCACCTGCTGGATTTGTTCACGGGAAACATCACGGGAAAGTTTCTTCACCCGCCTCAGCGCATTGACCGCGGCCAGGTCTCCGATAGGGAAGATATCGCTGCGCTGCAGGACGAACATGAGATAGACGTCGATCGTCCAGTTGCCGATGCCTTTCAGCGCGATCAGCCGGCTTCTGACCTCGTCGTCGGTCAGGTCGGCCAGCGCCCCGAGGTCGAGCTCGCGTGAGACCAGCGCCGCAGCCGTGCCCCGGGTATAGACGGTCTTCTGCCGGCTGAAATAGCAGGCCTTGAGTTCTTCGTCGGTCAGTATCAAAAAACTTTCCGGAGTGATCGGCTGCAGCCGCTCGCGCAGCTTGTTCAGCGCGGCAAGCGCAGAAGCCAGCGACACCTGCTGCTCGAGGATGATGTGAACGAGCGTCTCGAAACTATTGGGCCGTGTCCACATTGGCGGGTACCGGTGCTCGCCGATGATCTTCGCCAGGTCGTTGTCGGCGCTGGCCAACTGGTCGCAGATGGAGTGGAAATTCTTTTTGTTAAAGGTCTTTATCGCCGGGGACTTTTTTTCATCTATAGTTCTTTGGCCGGGTCCCAAAAAGGGTCCTGAAGTCGACGACCCTGTTCTTTTCTACTTTGACGCCTTCTTTTCGAGCAGTGCACGGCGGGATTCGGGGTGGTCGCCGGTGATACGGCCCGCGCTGTTGATGACGCGCTGGGCGGGCACCTTTCTTCCCTTGTCGTCAACGGAGCGCATCGCGCGGCCCACCATGCGGGGGTTGGGCAGGTCGAGGACGGCAGCGATCGCGCCATAGGTCGAGACCCTTCCCTTCGGGATCTGGCGGACCACGTCGAAGATAAGATCGGCCAGCGACTCCTCTTTTGCACCCGAAGGTTTCACGGCGATCAGCCGTTCTTTTTTAGCCGCGCTTTTCTTTTGGGGTGTTCATAGACTGTAAATATATAAAACAGGGTCTGGATTCAGCGGAGTTCGTTTATCTTTATCCCGACTATGCCCGACGAACGTCAGTTATTGAATGCCGCAGCTTCAGGAGATGAAAAGGCTTTCCGCGTCCTGATCGAGACCCATTGGAAGCGGGTTTATTTCAATACGCTGGCGCTGGTAAAATCGCCCGCCGCCGCGCAGGAGCTGACGCAGGATATCTTTCTCAAATTATGGCAGCAGAGGGACAAACTCACGACGGTGGAAAGCCTCCCACACTATATATATGTACTGGGGCGTAATCAGGTGATCTCCTTTTTGCGGAAGAAGATCGTCGACACCAGCCCCATCGGCCCGGAAGCGGTCATCGAAGACGTCCTGCTGCCCCATTTGCAGCTGGAAGGGAAAGACGCCTACCGCATCGTCCTCGAGGGTATCGAGCAGCTGAGCCCCCAGCAGAAACTCATCTTCCGCATGAGCCGCATCGAAGGACTGTCCCACGAAGAGATCGCCGGCCGCCTGCAGCTGTCGAAGAATACCGTCAAGGTCCATATGGTGATCGCGCTCAACTTTATGCGTACCTGGATAAAAGACCGGCTCCAATAAAAAAATTCTTTCCCCCGACTAATCCCTCCGTCTTTCAAAAAGCGTCCTGTAGTGTATGAACGCACAACAGCTGAACCATCTGCTCGACCGCTATCTAACGGGTGAACTCTCGCCGGAGGAAAGGATCGCCCTGGCCGAAACCATCGGAAGGCCGGAGCACAGGGATGCGCTGGAACGGCTGACCCGGGAAGTCCTGACGGCCGACGATCTTTCCGCCGGACTCGATGATCCCGCGGCGAAATCCGCGATCATCGCCCATCTGGATGCTGCCATGGCCGCACAACGGCGCAGACTGCGCATTCCGCACTACGTGCGTTATGCCGCCGCTGCGGTGGTCCTGCTCGCCGTCGCCGGGCTGGTGTATTTCGCGGGCTCCGCAAAAAACGAACGGTCCATCGCACGGCAGCCGGCCGTGACCCATGACGTCGCCCCGGGTCATGAAGGCGCCGTCCTCACGCTTGCCGACGGGAAGCAGATCGTACTGGACAGCAGCGGCGACGGATCGCTGGCCCGGCAGGGCGGGATGGCCATCACCAAAGAGCACGCGGGTCGACTGGTCTATGCAATCGAGCCTACGGCAACATTTCCACAAACGACCATGTACAATACCCTCACCACGCCCCGTGGGCGGCGGACTTCGGTCGTTCTCTCCGACGGAACAAAGGTCTGGCTCAACGCCGCCTCGTCGATAAAATTCCCGGCCGCCTTTATGGGTAAGGACAGAACCGTCGAGCTATCGGGAGAAGCGTATTTCGAAGTAGCAAAGGACGCAGGGAAGCCCTTCCGGGTGCACCTGAACCGTCCGGGTAAAAATCCCGAGATAGAGGTCCTTGGCACCAGCTTCGACGTGATGGCCTATGAGGACGAAGAGACCGTCAGTACCACACTCGTAGACGGATCGGTAAGGGTCACCACCGGCGCGGGCGCCAGCCTTTTAAGGCCGGGACAGCAGCTGCTGGCCGCATCGGACGGGAAGACCAGTCTCGTTGCCGACGCCGACGTACAAAAGATCACTGCTTGGAAGGAGGGGAATTTTATTTTCCATGGGGACGAGCTGAGCGATATCATGAAACAGCTCGCCAGATGGTATGATATCGACGTTCATTATGACTCACCGGTTACAGATCACTATACAGGTAAAATAAGCCGCCAGGTAAATATTTCACAGGTGTTGAAGATGCTGCAGGCTGCGGGAGGAGTGAATTTCACTGTCGAGAACAGGCAGGTCAGGGTCTCGCCGAAAATCTAGGACCCGACGCGTTTGCCATTGTTGCCCAAATCTTATCCGATGATTGGATTGTCATCAATTTGACTATGTATTCCTGAAAAAAACCGGAAACGATGCCGCGTTCCCGGTCGAAAGTCAGGCCAAACACATAGAGCGCTATTGTACTGCTTATTGTTTAACCAAACTAACCAAAGGTATGGATTTTTCAACTACTGCTGGTTGCGTGCCGGAAAGCTATGCAACGCCCAAATGATCAGGAGCATGAGAATTACAACTGTCTTATTACTGGCGACCTGTCTCCACGTCGCCGCCATGGGTTACTCCCAGAAAGTAACGATCACTATGCACAATGAACCGCTCGAGAAAATCGTCGCCGAGATCAGCCGCCAGAGTGGTATCGAGATCCTGTTTAACAACGATCTGCTCCGAAAGGCGGGCAAAGCCTCTGTAGTCGTCAGGGATGCGGACGCACGCGAAGCGCTGTCGGTAGCACTTTCGCAGACCGGGTTCATCTTTACGACGGTGGAAGGCATGCTGGTCATCAGCCCGGCGCCCGCACCCGTAAGGACCGAGCTGCCCGCGCCGGAAGTCACCGTCACCGGCAATGTCATGAGTGTCGACGGCCATCCGCTGGCCGCCGTATCGGTGTCCAATCTGACGCAGAAAAAGAAGGGTACGCAGACCGACGCGGGCGGAAATTTTTCCATTCAGGCCAACGACAAGGATATGCTGGAGTTCTCGATAGTCGGCTACGGCGCGCAGCGCTTCCGCGTAAACCTTTTGACCCCGGTGATATCGGTGATCATGAACCCGCAGGCCTCCAACCTCAACGAGGTCGTGATGATCGGCTACGGATCGTCCCAGCGGAAGGACCTCACTGGTTCTGTATCCACCGTCAGCGGAAAGGACATACAGGATGTTCCCTTCAATACGGTCGACAATGCTATCGCGGGCAAGGCTGCCGGCGTACAGGTGACCAAGACGGACGGTACTCCGGGAGGCGCGGTGCGTATAAGGGTCCGCGGCTCGGCGTCCCTGCTTGGCGGCAACGACCCGCTGTACGTCATCGACGGCGTGCCCATGCAGGTGCAGAACAACTATATCACTCCGGGTTATGACGTCAGCAACCCCGTCGGCAATGATATTTCCGGTTCCGGCGGCGTAAGCCAGGGCATGTCCACGGGCTTCGTCAACGGCCTGAACAGCCTTGGCGGCCTCAACCCCGACGATATCGAGTCCATCACCATCCTCAAAGATGCATCCGCATCCGCTATCTACGGCTCGAAGGCGGCCAACGGCGTCGTGATCATCACGACCAAGCGGGGAAAGAAAGACGTGAAGCCCCAGATCACTTTCAACTACTATGGCACGCTGACCAGCATGTTTCCGCAAACCAAAGCTGCTGACCGGTCAGCAGTACAGGGACCTGCTTACGGAAGCCGCCGTCAACGACAACGCGGCCCGTGACAAGGCCGGCAGGGCGCACCGCCCTCAGGCCAACCAGATCGTCAACAGTCCCGGACAGTTCTTCGGCAGCGGGAATACCGACTGGGTCGACGCCGTCACGCGCAAGGCCTTTTCGCATACGGCGGAGATCGCGGTACAGGGTGGTTCGGCGTCTTCGCGCTATTATACCTCGATCGCCTTTACCAGCATCCCCGGCGTCGTCAGGGGTACCAACTACCAGCGCGTGACGGGTAAGGTCAACCTCGAGAACGAGATCAGCAAACGATTCCGCTTCATTACCAATTTCAGCGTCGGCTATACCAATCAGGACATCACCAATGGGGCGTATGACCAGGCGCTGAGAGCGCGGCCCGACTATGTGCCCCTTGACTCTACCGGCAACTATACCAATTTTGCCAATGTCGGCTACAGCTATCAGGGTTTCCAGAACCCAGTGGCGATGCTGACCGCGATCAACAACTCCAAAACGACGAGCCTGCTCGGTTCGCTGAGCGCGATCTACGATATATTACCTTCGCTGCAGTTCAAGAGCACGGTCTCGCTGAACAACCAGGTCTATAACCAGCGTACCTATACGCCGAGCTATCTGTCGATCGGCAGCTTCTATGGGAACGTCTCCTCCAACGGGGGTATCGGCAGCAACAGCAATAGCCGGTTCGCCGATTGGTTCGTCGAGAATACCCTGACCTATACAAAGCAATGGCGGGAGAAACATTCGCTGAACCTTCTCGTGGGTACCTCGTATGAGAGCGCAGAAGAACAGCTATTTCAGCGCTACCGCCGCGGGCTATCCCAACGACAATATCCTCAACAACCTTAGCAGCGCTATCAGTCCGGTCTATACGCAGTCCGACGACCCCAGCAAGCCGCAGAGCTATCTGGTCTCGTACTATGCTCGGGCCAACTACACTTATAAGGACCGGTATCTGCTGACCTTCACGGGCCGCGCGGATGGTTCGTCCAAATTCGGACCGGACCACAAGTACGGCTATTTTCCCTCGGGCGCCCTCGGATGGCGGCTTTCGAAGGAAAAATTCCTCGAAGACGTGCCGTGGATCGAAGACATCAAGATCAGGGGCAGCTATGGGCTCACCGGCAATCAGAACATCGGCAACCAGATGTACCGGACCCTGTACGCGCCCAATTCCTATGCCGGGAATAACGCGCTTACCCCGATACAGCTGGGTAACCCCGACGTAAAATGGGAGACGACCAAACAGACCGATATCGGCCTCGACTTTTCCTTTTTCAAGAACAGGCTGTCGGGTACCTTCGACTGGTACAACAAGCAGACCGACGACGCGCTGCTCCAGCTGCCTCTGCCTCCGAGCAGTTCGTACGGCATGCTGCTCTCCAATTCGGTGGGTATCCGCAACCGGGGCGTGGAAGTATCGCTGCAGGGCGATATCATCCGCTCACACGATTTCCGGTGGAGCGTTTCTGCCAATATCAGCTGGAACAGGTCGATCGTGACCAGGCTGACAAAGAACGCCGACCTCTCGCAGATAAGGACGCCGACGGGACTCGAGTACGGCAATACCACCCTGATCGAAGGGCAGCCGCTGGGTCTGATGCAGGGGATGAAGGTGACGGGTATCATCAAGACACAGAAACAGCTGGACGACTATAAGGCGAAGCTCGGGCCGATGGGCTTTGTCTTCCCCTATTTGGGCATCGGCGACCCGATGTTCCAGCTGGACACCGTGAGCTTTGCCAGCATCGGCGGCGCCTATCCGGACTTTCACGCGCTGATCGGCAGCGGCGCGCTGAAATACTTCGGCGGATTCACGCAGGGCTTCAGCTATAAGAACTTTGACCTGTCGCTATACTTCCTGTTCTCAGCCGGCGGTCATCTGATGTGGGGCGACGACGTCGCCAGCACGACATTCGTGGGCACGTCCAATGCCAATCAGTCGATGCTGGGCCGGTATACGGCACAGAATCCGAACGCGAGCCGGCCGAGGCTGCTGCTGAGCGACCAGATCATCTACAATACCAACCTGAGCATCTACAGTTCGTCCTATGTCAAGCTGCGGACAGCTACGTTCAACTACCGATGGCCCAAGAGCCGGTGGATGAGCAACAGCGGGATCCTGTCGGCGGCTGTGTTCTTTTCTGCTACCAACCTTTTTACCATCACCAGGTATCCGGGCAACGATCCTGAAACCTCTGATGACTCCTTTAGTGTGGCGGGGGCTATTTCGATGTGAGCAACTATCCCGCGGCGAGGACATTTTCTGGTGGTGTCAAGATTAGTTTTTAAACCGATAAACGAACAAACATGAGCATTATCCATAAATATAGCGTGGTCCTGTTGTCGGCGGTTAGCCTGCTGGGCGCCTGCAAGAAACAGCTGAACGTTTTCCCGACCACGGCTGAGGTCGACGGCAATATGATCTTCGACACGAAAAGCGCGTCCACGGCGCTGAATGGCGTTTATTATGAACTGGCCGCCGGCGGGGCGGATGTCAACGGGGTCCCGTCGACGACCTGGTATGACGTCAATGAAGAGATACCGTCCCAGCTGAGCGGCATGCTGTCCTATACCTTCGGCGGCGGCGGCCTCGACGAGCACACCTATAATGCCAAAACGCCTGGTATCGGCACCAAATGGAGCTATGGCTATGGCCTGGTCAATGCGGCCAATGGCTTTCTGAAGAATCTGGCGCCGGTAACGGCCATTACGGCCGCCGACAAGAGCAGGATGACGGCAGAGGCCCGATTTCTCCGGGCCTATGGCAATACCGAATTGCTGCTGTACTATGGGCAATTCAACGACGTCACCAGCCCGTATGGCATCATCATTCGCAGTGAGTTCGTAAAGCCGGATAACGTTGATCTGCCGAGGTCTACCGTCGCCGCGAGCTATGACTCGATCGTCAGCGACCTCGACGCGGCGATACCGGCCTTGCCTGGTTCGAACAGCGGCATTGCCTATGCCACCAGTTGGGCGGCGAAACTATTGAAGGCGCGGGTGCTGATCAACCGGGGGTCGGCCGCCGATCTTGGGCAGGTGATCAGCCTGACGAAGGATATTATTTCCAATGGGCCGTATGCGCTGGAAGGCAGTGTGCAGGATCTGTTCTGGACCAAAGGTCTGACGAGTAGGGAAGTCATGCTGGGCGTGCAGCCCTTTCCGAAGCAAAATATCAAATGGATGAGCTATGTCTACTATGATGATTTTGGTCCGAATGATTTTATGAATTCCCTGTTCCAGGGCGATCCGCGCGCCGACTGGCAGATCCGGACCGTCGGCAATCCTTATGGTCCCGACGTTTCGCTGACTAAGTTTTACCCCGGGTCGACCAGTTCAATTTCGGCGGCAGCCATCTCGGAGAATAGCTATGCGATGCGGCTGACCGAAGCCTTTCTGCTGGAGGCGGAGGCGATCACGGTCTCGGGCGGGAGCCTGGCAGATGCCAGGGCACTGCTGAAGACAGTTGAGGGTCACGCGGGGATCACCGATTTCACCGCGGTTGACGCCGCTGCCACGGCCGATGCGCTTCGTCTGCTGATCATCGAAGAAGAGATGAAAAGTTTTGTAGGAGAAGCCGGGCAGGATTTTCTGGCGGTTCGCCGTCTGCCGTTTGCAACGATCCAGGGCCTGCTGCCCTCCTTTACCAATAAGAGCCTGCTGATCCTTCCCATCCCGGATGCGGAAATGACGGCTAACAGCAAGATGAAACAAAATCCGAATTATTAATTCCACATCAAATGAAAAGAATATTTATCGTTTCCGCCTGTCTGGCTTCGCTGTTTGCCCGGGCCCAGCACAATACTTCTATCCATGCTTCGCTGAAAGGACTGGCTGCGGGTCAGTGGGTTTACTGGAATTCGCTGATGAACAGTCTTCAAAAAAGATTCCGTGCAGACCGTGGACGGAGGGTTTACTATCCATACGAATCTTCCCGAAGGCGACGCCTATATGTTTCGTATCGGAAGTAAATATGTCGAGAACTCCGTGATGCTGTTGTATATCGAAAAAGGAAAAATAGAGATCAAAGGCGAAGGCCCGATGTTCAAAGACGCAAAGGCTGTTGGTGAGGCCTGTCTGCAGGATTATGAAACCTATGAGAGCGTGATCGCGGCCGATCCTGTGCTGAAGGGCCGTTCCGACCTGTATAAGAAAGCCAACGAGCTCTACGCGAAAAAGGACAGCGCCGGTCTGGCCGCCATGCAGCCGCAGCTGGACAGGATAGACTCGGTCGACAAGGCGCTGACGCGGCAGTGGATCGCGGCGCACAAGGATCGGCTGTGAGCGCCTACCTGCTGTCCCGTCAGTTGGGTCAGCTGAGCATCGAGGAGAAGGAAAAAGATCTACAATACCCTGCTGCCATCGGCGAAGGACAACGGTCCGGCGAAACGGATCGCGGCCAGCATCCGGATCAACAACCTCACCGGCATTGGGAAGACGGCGATGGATTTTACGCAGAACGATACCCTCGGCAGGCCGGTTTCGCTGAAGAGCTTCAGGGGAAATATGTGCTGGTAGATTTCTGGGCCAGCTGGTGCGTGCCCTGCCGCGGCGAGAACCCCAATGTAGTGGCCGCTTTCAATAAATATAAGGACCGCAATTTCACCGTGCTGGGTGTGTCACTGGACCAGCCGACCGGCAAGGAGAAATGGCTGAAGGCTATCCACGACGACCGTCTGACCTGGACGCATGTCTCGGACCTGAAGTTCTGGAACAACGCGGTGGCGCGTCAGTACGATATCAATTCGATTCCCGCCAACCTGCTGCTCGATCCGGAAGGAAAGATCGTCGCCAAGGACCTGCATGGGGAAGAACTGGAGAAGAAGCTGTCGGAAGTCTTGACTCAGCGTGGGTTCTCTCTGAGCGGGCAGGTTTCCGGCGGCCGGGCTCCGGCGAGGATCAACTTTTATTACACCGACGACAAGGGCGCGAACGTGCATGATTCCGCGCGCGTGGTGGGTGGCAAGTTTAGTTGCCGCGGCAGTATCAGTGTGCCGACGATGGCGTATATCACGGGGGCTTCGACTTCGCGGGACGAAGCGCATTCCGTCACTGTTTTTCTGGAGCCGTCGGCAATGACCATCGTGCTGCCGGCCGCGGACTACCGAAAGGCTGTTGTCTCTCGGGTTCGAAGACGCAGGAAGAATACGAAGAGTTGGAAAAGTCGAAACAGCCGATCCAGAAAGAAATGGAGCCGTTGTCGAAGGCCTATGAGAAGCGCCGGCGCGGCGATGAATGCCGCGGTCAGGGCGGGGAAGCCGCAGGACCTGATCGATCACGCTGCGCTAGCAGGGCCGCGGCGATACACGACCAGTTCGAGCCCTATTTCGCGCGGATGGCGCAGGCAGACTATGATTTCTTCGCGGGTCATCCCCAGTCCTATGTCACCGCTTTCCAGCTGCGGTTCCATACGGGTTCCCTGCCGCTGGATTCGCTGAAACTGTTCTATGACCGGCTGGGTCCCGTTCAGCAAAGCTCCTTCGGGCCGCGAGATCGCGGGAGAGATCGAGAAGCTGCAGGCCGGTTCCCCGGGCAGCGTGGCGAAGGATTTTACGGTAACCGAGCTCAGCGGAAGCCAGCTGAGCCTGTCTTCCCTGAAGGGCAAGTACGTGCTGATCGACTTCTGGGCCAGCTGGTGCGTACCCTGCCGCAGCAGAGCATGCCGCACGTGAAGGAGCTTTATGCGCGGTATAAGGAAAAGGGGCTCGAGGTCATCGGCGTTTCGGACGACGACCGGGACAGCGCCGCCTCCGGAAGAAGGCCATCGACAAGGATGGAACGGGCATCTGGCACAACGTCCTGCGCGGGCTGGACTGGGATAAGATCAGGAAGCACGTGAGAAGAACGAGCGGGACATCAGCGAGAAGTTCGGGATCCATTCGCTGCCGACGAAGATACTTATCGATAAGGAAGGAAAGATCATCGGGAGAGTATGACAAGGGCAGTGAGGGGAAGAGGCGGAGCAGCTGGATCGGCTGCTGGCGCAGGTGATGGAGTTGAGTCTTGGACGGCCCCGGGCTATCGCCCGGGGCTTGCACCCTTTTCCGGTCACAGTTGCAGGGACGGGGCAAGAACAATAGCCCTCCCGAGAGTGTTATGTATTGAAAAAAACCACTACATTCGTATTCCAACCTTCGCACTACTTCTAGCTAGACATTTTATGGACCCTCTCTCTGATTAGTAGCAGCAACTGGCATCCACCGGATGACCAACATTTTTTGTAATGCTACCAATAATAAGCCACAATGAAGAAGCCAACGCTGGTTCTAGTAAGCGATCACGCCCTATTACGTGAGGGGTTGAAGTATGTAATGAGTGTACAGTCCGAGTTTACTGTTCTCCACGAAGTTTTATTGCAGTCCTTTTGTGCCCAGGCTGGTAAAAGACCTGCGGCCGGACATCGTCCTGTTCGATCTGGAGCCCGTGGGTCACGATCCCGATATCATGCTGCGGGAGCTCTGCCGTCTGTCCCGCGTCCTGATCCTCGGCAGGCGCCACTGCCGGGGAGATCCTGACCCGCGCGGTCAGTTATGGCGTCAACGCCGTCCTCTCCAAAGACTGTTCTGCCGCCGAATTGTCCGCCGCTGGGCGTGGCGGATCGCCATCGGCTGTTCCTTCTTCTCCAATATACCCTTCCTGATGGAAATGTCGACCCTCTCGCTCTCGCCCGACGAGAAGCAGGTTCGCGCCGCCTTTCCGGTCGTCAGGCCGAAGTGGCCAGGCTCGTGGCGACGGGGATGACGTCGAGGGAGATCGCTGGTGTGCTTTCGATAGCTGTGAAGACGGTCGAGGCGGCACAGGAGCGATATTCTCAGGAAGTTGAATCTGCCGAATGCGAGTGCGGTCGCGAATTATATCAGTGCAGGGAATGCATAGAAGGGTATCGGGACCTGATCCCCTACCCTGTTCGTCGGGGTCTGGCCGGACACTGAGGCGCCAGAACATAGCAGTCCTATTTTTCCCAAAAAGGTGCGGTGGCAAATCGCATGAACTGCAGGCGGTTGTCATTTATCCGGGTGCAGGGCATCGGGAGGCTGAGCGCCAGTCATCGGTACGGAGAGGGCCTGCCGGAAGGCCGTCCTTATTGTAGAGATTTCCTGGCGGATTGTCGGCCCAGTTATAACGCACAGCTACGGGATTGGCAATTTCATCGCTGTAGACAATTACATTATCGCCATCGATGGCCGCCTTTGCCCATACAAATTTTCGGTCGCTGCCGGCGATACCGAAGCCTTTCAGCTCTTTTGTCTCCGTCCGGCCCGCCACCAGGCCCTGATTTATTTCCGAAAAGCTGAGCCTGATCCTTGTGCCCTCGATCTTCATCGATTGGTATATGGGCCCTGAGTAAACAAGTTGTTCGCCATAGGCGATATGTCGCGCCGCCAGCGACAAGCGGACGCCCGGATCGAACTTGTCGGTAGGATGGATCGTATGGGCATCGCCGACATCCGTGATCACCGCCATTCCCGGTTGCCGGCAGGGACAACGCTTTCAGCTGCGCTTCGCGCACCCAGGAGCCATATTCCTTCAGATGGGGTTTTTGCGGAATCGCGAAAGTTGGCCAGCTGTACGAACAGGAAAGGAAAATTGCCCTGTCCCCACTGTTGGCGCCAGTCGCTGATCAACCTCGGAAATAGCGTATTGTATTCAACCGCATCGGCGATCCTGTCGCCATTGCTTTCCCCTGATACCAAATTATTCCTTTGATGCCATAATGAAGAACAGGGGTGATCATGCCATTGAACAGATGGGTTGGTGAACTGAATCCCCGCTAGTCAGAATGATCTAGTTTGTCCTTATAGGCATTTATATACTTTGTAAATGCAGGGCTCTGCGCGAGGCCGTCGAGACTGATCCAGGCCTGGACAGGGGTACCCCCTTTATACGAGGCAATCATTCCCATCGGAATCCCGGTCGTTTTTCGCAGTTGCTGCGCAAAATAATAACCGACTGCGGAAAAGCCATGCCAGGCAAACCGGGTATCGGCCATTGCCTGGGGTGAACAGACCACCCATCTACCATTGCGGGAGTCCGCCGGCACATCTGCTAGGTCATATTGAGGCTGCAGCGACGCTGCCATCGGCACGGTAGAAAAAATGGATCAACGAATCGGTGGCTCCGGCAATGGAGGCTGCGGCATTGTCGGTTTGCTGGATACCCAGTTCCATATTCGACTGGCCGGAAACGCCCCATACGTCGCCTATCCATATATTATTATAGGTCAATGTATTGCTCCTGCCGGTAATGACCATGCGACAGGGGCCGCCAGCCTTGTAACTACCTAATTTTAGCTCAAATTTTCCGGCATGGTTGCCACGGGTAGTGTAGGTCTTGCCCATAAATTGAATTTCCACCTTCTCGCCGGCGTCGGCCCATCCCCAAACCGGTACTTTCATATCCCGCTGCAAGATCATATTATCACCAAAAATGGCAGGAAGTTTAACAATAGCAAGCGCCTGATTGCACGACATCACCAATAAGGCAATACAGGCTTGTTTGAGATAGCTGATCATGTTAATTAATTAGATCTGCTAAGTAAACCGAAAGCCATTAATTAATACTTAATTGATGCCTAATAATCCGGAATTTTATGCTCAGAAAATGGTAAATTGCGGGACCTGCAACCTTCATCCCTTTGGCGCCCTCTGACCTCATCCAAAACACCTGCGTATGCAACCAAAGGGAGAGCATTCATTTGTGCACGGCGCCGTTTCCGGCGTAATCCCTTTTCTTCCTTCTCGGGCTTTGGCCTTTTTTTGCTCGTTGTCAGCCTTCGAAAGAAGATATTCCGACGCAGCGGCTTTTGCTGCAGCTGGCATCCTGTTTCCTGAATGTAGTGCGGCAGAACCAGATCGATATCGATAGCGGTCTTGTGATCGCCAGCCAGCGGATGCATTTGAATCCGATGATCGTGATCGACGAAACCGGCAATGACGGATCGGCGGACCCGGCCAGCAATCCGGGGTGGGCTCTCTGCGTTGGAGGCTTCACTGAGCGGACTAAGAGGAGAGGCCAGTCTCCGCGCGCTGAACCGGATCGGCGCCGTCTATGCCTTCCGGCCCGGCGCGAGGGCAGTCGATCTGGACAGTGCGCTGGCATTTCTCGACGAGGCAAGGCGGGGCGGAACCGGCAGTCCTGTTTTGCTTTCGAGGACCCAAAGCCCTGATCGGGAAAAGCTGGCTGGAAAAAGGGGATACGGTCCGGGCGGCGGCGGCCTTTCCGCGAGGCGATCGACCTCGGCTGTAGAAGCGCACGACAAGCACGCCGAGGCTATCGCCTGGGCATGGTGGGGAACGTATGCTGTGTTCCAGCCGGCAACTATCCTGTCTCGTATCGTTCGCCTAAAGAAAGCGGACTCGATCTTCAATATAACGGGTGACCGCCGCAATCGTATTGTCACCCTTTCGAATATCGGCTATCTGCAGGCGGCAGCGGGTAAAATGTCTGACTCCCAGAAATTCCCTTCGACGCCGTGCTGGCCCTGGAAGATTCTATTCATTTTGCCTACACACACTATACATTAGATACCCGTTGTCTGCTCGCAGCTTTCGAAGGAGATATGGTGAAAGTACAACAGTACGCGATGGAGGAGGTCCAGTGCGGCCGAAACCACCCATGACAGCACCGTGCTTGCCTATGTTTATGCCCGCCGGCTGAACGCAGAGCTCGACGACATACACGATCGGGGCGCCGGTACGCTGGTTTGGGGTTATAAATCATTGGCAGAATTCCGGCGCTGGAATGAAGACCTTTTATCGTACCGGGTCGTGCATAATATTGGAATGATCCTGATCAATATGGGAAAGAACGAAGCCGCGATAGATTTGCTGGACAGTCTTTTGAAGCGCCATTCACCGGAAGACCCCGGGGATAAGCACGAGGTCTATCTGATGTTGGGTATTGCCTATCTCGACCTCGACAGTCTTGATAAGGCCCAACATTACCTGCTCCTCGCAGAACAACTACAGCAGCAAGTCTCACGGTTCAGCGGAGATCTGAAGGTTTCCTTACTTAATTTCAATCTGGGAAAGCTGTACTTCGCAAAACAGCAGTTCGAAAAAAGCCGGGCATATTTCAGCATCGCACTTCTCCACCCTAACAATTTTGAAAGTGCAGCCGATTGGGCCTCTATCTATAAATATATTGCTTCCGTCGACTCCGCAGCCGGTCGGTTTCACGAAGCGTATCTGGAGAGTACGCTTTATAATAGGATCGTGGATTCTGTTCGGCAAAAAGTGAATATGCGATTGATAGACGAAATGAGGACTAAATACGAGACAGATAAGAAAGACAACAATATCAAAATACTGCAACAGCAGTCCGCGCTTCAGGACTCCAGGAACAGGCAAAATCTTTTTGCGCGGAATGTCCTGATCGGCGGTGCAGCCTTATTGCTGATCGTTCTGCTGCTGTTATACAACCGGTTTCGCCTGAAACAGCGCAACAATCTTCAATTGCAGGCGCAAAAGGGTGAAATAACCCACAAAAATGCGGTACTGCAACATCTGGTTGAGGAGAAAGAATGGCTGTTAAAAGAGGTACACCACCGTGTCAAGAACAATCTTCACAGCATTATCTGCCTCCTTGAATCACAAGCCCGACATCTGCAGAATGACGCACTGAAAGCTATAGAGATCAGCCAGCATCGCATCTATGCCATGTCGTTGATCCATCAGAAGCTTTACCAATCCAGTGATCTGAAAGCGATCGATATGGCGGCGTACCTCTCTGACTTCACCCGGTATCTTCAGGACAGCTTTGACAATACCGGGCAAATCAATTTTTCCCTCGATGTTCAGCCGGTTCGCCTCGATGTCGCGCAGGCAGTACCACTCGCTCTGATCGTAAACGAAGCCGTAACCAACTCCATCAAATATGCATTCCCCGCGGGACGAAAGGGATTATTCGTATCAGCATGCGGCGCGACGGCGACATGATCACCCTCCGGATTGCCGACGACGGCATCGGGATCGCCGCGGAACTTATCGATAGTCCGGTCGATTCCCTTGGACTAAAGCTAATTCGCGGCCTCAGTGAAGATATTAACGCCGACGTCCGGATCGAAAACGACAATGGTACGGTGATCGAATTGCAATTCAAGGCCGGTCTGTTAAAAACCGCACCAATCCCTGCGTCATCTTTTAATGAAAAGGCCCTTTACACGTGATCGCCGTTCGCGGACTTGCTACTTCAGGTATTTCTTTAGTTCAGCCGCGGCTTGTTCAAAAGCTCCTGCGTCTGCGGCAGTTTGGCGAGGCCAGTCAACAATCCCCAGTCATGGATCACTCCATTGTATCTCACCGTGGTTACGGATACACCCGCCTGTTCGAGCTTGCGTCCGTATGCCTCGCCGTCATCCCGCAAGATATCATTCTCCGCCACCTGGATAAGCGCGGGGGTAACCCTTTCAGCTGCTCCGTTGTTGCCCGCAAGGGAGAAGCATGAATATCGTTGCGTTTGGCTTCTTCGGGTATATACATGTCATACATCCACTTCATCAAAGGAGTGGTCAGAAATCGCTGGTCCCCGAATTCCCGATAAGACTCCGTCTCAAAATTGTGGTCGAGGATCGGCCACATCATGAATCTGTACGCTGATTGCCGGTCCGTGGTTTTCTTTCGCACGAATAGCAGTGACGGCGGTCATATTCCCGCCGACACTATTGCCTACAACGGCCAGTTTGTGTCCGTTGACCCCGATCTCGGCGCCATGAGCCGCCACCCACTGGGTCGCCGCGAAGATCTGGTCGATCTGCGTGGGATATGCGGCGTCCGGTGTCGGGGTATAGTTGACAAACACTCCCACACACCCGGACAAAACCGCGAGGTTACGGACCATGTGCCGGTGAGTCGGAAAGTCGCCCAGCACCCATCCACCGCCGTGGATATATATGAACACCGGCAAATCCCCCTGAGACCTTCCGGCCTTACGATGTTCAGCAGAAGATCGTGTCCGTCCACCTTAATCGATTTTTCCGAAATAGTCACTCCTGACATATCTACGGGATAGGCTTTTTGAACGTCCACCAATATCTGTCTTGCCTTCACCGGAGGAAGTGTTTCGAGTCCGGGGCCGCCTGTGTTCAGCGTTGCGAGAAAGGTCCTTACTTCTGGGCTGAGACGCTCGTCTGTTGCATAGTCTTTCACCTGACCATGAACCTGCATGGAGCCTGCGACCAGCAGCGGACTGAGGCAGGCGAAATAAGTTGCTGTTTTCATTGCTTTTATTTAGTTAATAATGATTGATCAATCATTCAATTACCAACCAAATGCCATAGTATATACAGATGGATATCAATCCTTTAAAACCATTTCCGCAAAATTGGAGGAACGAGATTTCGTATTCTGTCGCGCGATTGTTGATATGTCAAAAATGGAGCAGGTCAGTGTGGGTTCTTACTTGTTCATATATCTCCTCTTATCGATCCCTAATTTTTTCATCCGGGAGTTCAGGGTAGAAACGTTGATATCCAACAGCTCGGCTGCGCCACCTTCGCCGTAGACCTTCCAGTTACACTTCGTGAGGATGGAGAGGATATGGTCTCGTTCGTTTTCCTCAATCGTTTTGACCCTGTTTTCATCATTTTCATCCGTGCCTTTAGCTTTGTCTTCTGGCAGGACCAAACTTGTGATCAGCGGTCCCGTCGCCAGCAGCACGCTTCTTTCCATCATGTTTTCCAGCTCCCGTACATTTCCGGGCCAGCTATAGGCGCGGAGCATGCTGATCACCTCGTCTGAAAATCCGGTAATTTCCTTCCCCTGTTTATCAGAATATTTCTTCAGAAAGTAGTTCGCCAGAAGCAGGATGTCGCTTTGCCTCTCCCGCAACGGGGGGCAGGGAGATGGGGAAGATATTCAGTCTGTAGTAAAGGTCGAGGCGAAAGCGCCCCTTGCTGATCTCCTCTTCGAGGTCTTTGTTCGTGGCAGCGATGATGCGAACATCCACTTTTCGGGTGCTTCCCCCAATCCTTTCAATTTCTTTCTCCTGCAGGACGCGCAAAAACTTTACCTGCAAGTCCAGCGGAAGCTCTCCTATTTCATCAAGGATGATCGTACCGCCGTCGGCTTGTTCCGAACTTCCCGATCCTTTTATTAAACGCACCGGTGAAAGAACCTTTCTCATGGCCAAAGAGCTCTGATTCGATCAAATTAGCCGGCAGGGCGCCGCAATTTACCACGACGAGGGCTTTGTCCCTCCGGTTGGAAAGGTGATGAATGGCCTGTGCAACGAGCTCTTTGCCGGTGCCGCTTTCACCTAAAATCAAAACGGCAGTATCGGACTGACTGACCACCTGAACATGATTAAGAATTTCGGCCATAGCGGGGCTGCCTCCGACGATCTCCTTTAGGGATTGACTGGCCGGAAGGCCTCCGCCTCCAGCACCCGTGTCCGTGCCCTTAGCCGATGCCTCAGCCTGTTTATGCAGGTACAAGGCTATATCGAGCATGACCAAAACGTCTTTGGATCTGAAGGGCTTGACAAGAAACCCGTAGAGACCTGGTCGCTTTGGCGGCGTCGAGAATCACCTTATTCGAATTGGCAGACAAATAAACGAAGGCTATTTTCATCTCGCGGAGTTTTACGCCCAGATCGATTCCGGTGAGATTCCCCTGTAGCTGTATATCCAGCATGACGATGCCTGGGCGTCTCTTTTCAATCATGTTCAGCGCCGTAGATACTGACCGGGCGATACCGGTGACCGTATAACCAGCCCCTACCAGAATTTCTTCCAGGTTATTCGCTTCGATAAATTCATCTTCCACTATCAATACACTGGTGTTCACTTAGGTTGATTTTGCTGATGGCCGATACCAAAGATACCTTCCAATAAGGTAAGGAAAATTGGGGGATGTTCAAAGAAAACATATCGGGTACGGACGCTAGATCAAATGTTCTTTCTTAATCCCAAGGCGCTTCATTTTTGACGTCAGTGTGCTGACGGGTACACCCAGAATTGCCGCGGCCCCTTCGGATCCGGAAATTCTTCCCCGGCAATGTTTCAGGATCTTTAAGATGTGATCACACTCGTTCTCATCTATCGTTTTTAATGAATGACCGACAGATGTCTCAGCAACACCCGTAACGATCTTATTGGGCGGCAAATGAATATGTTTTAAGGTGGTTCCGTTTGCGAGCAGAATACTACGTTCGATCAAATGTTCAAGCTCGCGGATATTGCCCGGCCAGCACTGTACTGCATCATCTCCTGGAGCGCCCTGGTACCCAGGGTGGTGATCTGGCGCCCGGTCTTCTTGGAATAAAGGTGTATGAAATGCGTGGCCAGTATCGGGATATCCTCTTTTCGGTCTCTCAGGGCCGCGAGTTCGATCGGGAAGATATTCAACCGGTAATACAGGTCATTTCGGAAACGGCCTTCATTCACCTCCTTTTCCAGGTCCCGGTTGGTTGCTGCGATGATCCGGACATCGACCCTGATCGTGCCTTTGCCCCCCACCCGCTCGATCTCCTTCTCCTGCAAGGCCCTAAGCAGCTTGACACTGGAGCTCGAGGGGCATCTCGCCTATCTCGTCCAAAAAAGCGTTCCGTTGTTAGCCAGCTCAAACTTGCCGACCCTTCGTTCTGTCGCGCCGGTGAAACTTCCGCGCTCGTGGCCGAACAATTCACTCTCGATGAGGTTGGCCGGCAGGGCCGCGCAATTGACCTTCACCATCAATTTATTTTTCCGGGGCGAATTGTTGTGAATAGCCCGTGCAACCAGTTCTTTCCCTGTGCCGGTTTCACCCAGGATCAGTACCGTGGATTCAGAAGACGCGACTTGTGCGACCAGGCGAAATGTCCGAGGATCGCCTGCGGCTATCCCCGACGATCTCGGAGTAATTCTGATTCACCTTGATCTCTTCCTTCAGGTAGATGGTCTCCTCCTCGAGCTGCCGCTTGTAACGCCCGATCTCCTCCAGCCGCCGGATGACCTTTTCACTTGCCATAATGTTGGAAACCGCGATAGAGATCTGTGAACAGATGCTCTTCAGGAGGGCTTCCTGTTGTTGGATCTGCCGGAAGTCGGCGTGCGTAAAACTCAGAATGGCAAATCCGTCGACGCTGCGCGATATTACGATTCCCATGCGCGTGCCTATGGATCCGGACCAGGCTGGTGTGGGCAGTAGTGCTATAGTACCTTCCCTGGCTTCATAGAGGAACGGACCGTCAATCCCGGAAACCAGATCCATCGATCCGTCCGGTAGGGTTATCAGGCAATTTTGATGTCCATCCAGCCCGGATCCTGCACTATCTTCACCGGAAAGGAGGGGCAGATACCTGTTGGCTTCCGAGCTGAAAACATCGACAACATAATTTTCAATGCCGAACATCGCAAAGAGCTGCGTTTGCAGGATCCTGGAAAGTACCGTTTTATCGCGTACGGGAGCGATAGCATTGCTGAATTTGAGCAGCCGTCCTTTTTCGTCCTCCCTGTTCTTAATCTCCTGGTTGGCGACGATGTTGGCTACCGATATACAAAGCTGGTGAGACAGGCTTTCGATCAGCGTTATCTTTTCTTTGGTAATGATCTTCCGGTCCCTGAAATAGATGAACCAAAATCCAACCACCTCGTCACCCTTGGCAAGCCGGGTAATCAGCAGAACGTTTTGTTGCAAATCCTCGTTGATCCTTACGTATAGCGGGGAGGTTTCCTGCAAGGCGAGCTCCTTCAGATCGAATAATAATGGGATGACGGAGGTTCTCACCTGGTTCAATACGGTATCATTTATCGTGTTGCAGCCGTCACGAAATGGCAGGATGGAAGACGCCAGTTTGGCTTTCGCCTCTTCGTCCAGCAGGAAGGCGTCGAGGGTAAGGCCGTCTTCGTTGCAAACCGCGATCATGGTGTGACTACAGCCGAATAATTTTTTAAACGTGTCTTTGATAAATTTCGCCAGTTCATCCGCACTTCTGACTGAAGCCAAACCCGTATTAATAGCTAACAACAATTCCATTTGATTTTTCCTGCGTACCGTCTCCTCGATCCTGTTGATATTGGAAAGCCCTACCGACAATTGGGCGCTAACCCCTTTCAGCAGGTTTGTCCGCAAAGAATTTGCACCCTCGGGCAACATATGCAGCAAAAGAAAACCCAGAATCTCTTCGCCTACCTTTAACGACACGATGGCGAAGTTGTCCCAGCCTTTCCCGGCCCAGACGCTGAAAAGTTCCAACTCCGGAAACCGGCTGGCATACAGGGCGGTGTCGAAACAAAGCGACGTAGGATTCGTCGTCAGTTGCTGCAGAACGGAGCCCAATCCGGAATGAGACAGGGCCGTTCTGTGGGTCGCCAGGCGGATTTGATCCCCGGCGTGGATCTTTTCAAAGGCATGAATATCGTAGGTGTCCTCTTCGGCTTCGGTCAGGATAAGGGTGAGGCCTTCGAGCGTAAAGAAGGTCGCCAACTTCGAATGTACCGTCTCGAACAGGTCTTCCTTGTTCCTGGCTGCGGCGATCTCGGTACTCAGGTCCAGGAGAATGGTCTTCTCGTCATCATCATGCTCGAGTGCCGCTGATTCCAGCTGTTTGGTGATCGTTTCCTTGAATCGTTTTTCGAGGCTTTCCATGTATCCGATGTACTCGTTGAACAGCGTGGAAAGGTCTCCGTTCTTGTCTTTCGTTAGCATATCCCAGGCATTTTGCGATATACCGAACAAACGGAATGCCTGGCGACAAATCAATGATCTTCAAATCATTACAGGAATCAAGGGCTTGATATTGGCGATATCTCACCAACAAATCATCTGTCGTTAGTGAAATATCGCTAACCGATGTATCGCAAATTAAACGCCCGTGTACACAAGCTTTGTAAAGAAGTCACCTTTTATCACATAGTTGCCAAACAACGGATCAAAGGCAGCGGTCGGTTTGGCGGCGATCACTTCGGGCAAGGTCCGGCCCTGCTTTTTTAGCCTTGCGACGTTATCCCGGACGGTCGCCAGCATGTCATGGAAACGGATCAGCTGTTCGCGGTTGCCGATGGCCCCGTGTCCCGGGATCACGATGGTATGCCTGGTCGTCTGTTTGACGTTAAGATCGGCGGCGGCGATCATGCCGTCGATGCTCCCCCCGGTGGCGTAGTCGATGAAGGGATAGTAGGCATTCCAAAAGGTATCTGCGACATGAAGGATATCCGCCTTTGGAAAGTAAATCGAAGAATCCCCATCGGTGTGGGCCGGCTTGTAAGTCTTTACCTGAATCGATTCTCCGTTGAAGTCTTTTGTAAATGTATCCTTATAGACGATGGAGGGTATTCCCTCCTTCGGCAGGGGATCGAAGGTATAGTCCCACTCCGGCTGATAGACTTTTTTTGATAACCATGCGCGCGTTACGTCCTGCGAGATGATGGTGGCGCCGGCCTCGTGCATCCACGCGTTGCCACTGGTGTGGTCGAAATGCCAATGGCTATTGATCAAAATTTTGATCGGCTTGTCACTGATAGCGTGTAATGCCGGGATCAGGTGCTGTTTTGATACATTGATCCCCGCATCTACCAGGAGTTTGCCGTCCGGACCGTTCAGAACGGCAATATTCCCGCCCGATCCTTCCACCATCGAGATATTCCCTCTGAGCCTGGTGACGTTGATCTTTGCGGTAGCGGCCGCCTTATTGATCTGTTGAACGGGCCCGTCCGCTTTGACCTGTCCAAACAGGTGTTTTCGAAATGCGAGCGCCCCGACTGCAAGGACACCTGCTGTCGTTAGAAACCGACGTCTGTTAAATTGGTTGTTGTTGGTATACATATCTGTTATTTTTAAGCCTTTTTTGCGAATCCCTGGCAGTTGCCCTTAGCGCAATATTGTGCCAGGACATAACTTGTTATGTACAGGGCTTGTATGCGCTTGGTCCAGATTTTTCTTCGTCGATATATCGGAAATTCTAACCGCGACATTGAAATAGCAATGATGACCTATTCAGGTATTGACCATCATTCATCGGCATGAGCCGTTGGTGCCGTTGTCGGCATTTCAACAAGCGGGCTGGCATTCGCGACATATCGGTGCTGCCAAACGCGAGAACCTGGCTTAGCGGACTGTTCATCAGCCTGTTAATTCCTGGTATGAAAGTTTGAACACAAAAAAATAAACATCATGACAACCAAATTAAAACCAGCGGGAAGGCTACAGGGGAAGATCGCATTGATCACCGGGGGAAACAGTGGGATTGGACTGGCCAGTGCCAGGCGCTTTGTGGCGGAGGGAGCATTTGTTTATATCACCGGCAGGCGGCAGAGCCAGTTGGACGAAGCCGTCGTTTCCATTGGACACAATGTGAAAGCCATCCGGGGGGACGTCAGTAGCCTGACAGATCTTGACCATATCTATTCGGAGATTGCGGCCGGACACAGGGGTCTGGACATCGTCTTTGCCAATGCCGGGCTGGGTGCTCTCGAGGCGCTTGGCCATATCACCGAAGAGGGGTTCGATCAGGCGTTCAACGTCAATGTGAAGGGGACCCTCTTTACCGTTCAAAAGGCCCTGCCCCTACTCTCTCCTGGCGCATCGATCATCCTCACCGGATCCTCCACCGGCTCAAAGGGAACGGCGGCCTTCAGTGTGTATAGCGCCACGAAGGCCGCGATCAGAAATTTTGCCCGAAGCTCGGGCATTGGACCTGCGGGGAACGACTATCCGGGTAAATGTGTTATCCCCCGGCGCGACTACCACACCGGGTCTATTGAATTTGCTGGATACCACCGGTGCCCAGCAACAGGCCTTACAGAGTTTTTGCGATCAGTCGCCCCTGTCGAGGGTTGGCGATCCGGAAGAAATCGCATCGGTGGCGGTTTTCCTCGCGTCTGATGACAGCACGTATATGACGGGAAGTGAAATTTTTGTAGACGGTGGACAGGCGCAGGTATAAACTGGCGTCCTTTGTGGCCTATGCAAGGTATAGGGTTCATCCCGGTGACAAACAACGGTTCGCCGAGGCCATCAACTTGTATCGTGCCCATGCGGAGGCGGCAGCCGGAAACCTCTATTTTCATTTTTCCTGGTGCAAGGTGGATACAAACATCTGCATCCTATCGGAAGGTTGGACCGGCGAGGCCGCGATTGACCTGCAATTGGGAATCGAACCCATTCAAAACGCTCTGAACACGATGATCGAATGTCTGCGGATAACCGGCGGGCGAACCACGTTCTTTATGGTGTATTAAAAAGAGGGCCGGGTTGACCGGCCCTCTTTATTTCGGTCACTTGCCGACTTTCGTCGCCGCTGCCATGATCACCGCGGCCACTTCTTTTGGATGAGTCATGAAAACGACATGACTCCCCCGATCTGTGTTATGATGCTATTCGACCTTTTGTAGCCGTTGAGGGTGATGACGGGATTGATACTCCTGTCCTCATTCGATGATATGCCAAAGGTCGGCCTGGTTTTCCAGGCTGCTTCTGTCACGGGCGTTTCAAACGCTTCCACCGGGATATATCCGGAGGAAGCATACATAAAATCGGCCATCTGCTGGCTGACATCGGCGCAAAAGCCCGCATGAAATTTCGCCTTGTCATAAAAGATATTACCCTTCTCATCCGGCGGGAGCGAGGCCATTTTCGGGAAGAGGCGGCGCGCCTGAAGCGAGCTTGACCGTGTTCTCGCCTACTTCCGGCTGAAAGCCGTTCACATAAACCAGCGCTGCAACTTTTGGATGAACGCCCGCCTGTGTGATGACGGTACCACCCCAGGAATGGCCAACCAGGATCGCCGGACCGTCCAATTTATCGAGGGCGGCGTTGGTGGCTGCCACGTCAATTGCTAAGGCATTTATGCTCAGGGGATCAGGTAAACCGCGAGTTGCACCGGCCAGCGATATCCAGCGATTTTCAATCAGATTGTCGATATGTCACCGACGGCAAGTCTTTAGTGGTATTTCAATCGGGACAGCCCAAAATATCGGCATATCGGTACGAGGCTTTTGCCAATTCGAGTCTAATTTTCTAATTGTTATGTGTTTACAGGTTGGCACCTTTTTCTAATAGGGTTCAGGCATCGCAATACATTCAAACTTTACACGTATGGGTCTATCAAAAAATACACCGGGCGCTTTGCTGGCAGGGATAATGGTCCTGTTCGGCAGTGCAGTCTATGGTCAAGGCGGGTCGCCCACTTATCAGGATGGCATGACCGTGAAACTGGACAGTACAGGAAAGAAATACATCCGTTTCCTGATTTGGAGTGATTTTATGGCTCGCTATACCCGGCTCAACCCCGGGACGGCGGTGAACGGTGTCGCCAGTGACGGCATGTTCGATTTCAGCGTAAGACAGTTTCGCTTCGCTGTATATACCCAACTCAGTCCCCGCTACCTGATACTGGCCACGGTTGGTATGGATAATCAGACCTTTTCCAGCGGAGGTACCGCCGGAGGGGGAAACACCGGTAACGGGGGCGCCAGCTTTGCGGGAACATTGGGAAAGAAGCCAGATATCTATGTACACGAACTATGGAACGAATTTACTGTTGTCCCGGATAATGACTTCACGACAAAAAAGCCAAACTTTGCTTCCTTATATATCGGAACGGGGTTGCACTACTGGGTCGGGATCAGCCGGATGAGCTCGCTGAGTTCCTTTAACTTCCTGGCGGTGGATGCGCCGCTGTACAACTGGCCATTAATAGATAATTCAGATCAACTGGGCCGGCAAGTTGGCGTGTACATCAAAGGCAAGATTGGCCCGGTGCCGTATCGCTGGGCAGTTAACAAGCCTTTCACGGTTATCAATCCGCCTGTTGCGTACGCCGCAAATGCGCCCGAGCTGAACTATGCGGTCGACAATAACGCGGAAGGGAAACTTTCGACTACGGGCTATGCTTCCTGGGATATCTTCGAGCAGGAGAACAGTCTGGTCCCTTACACGACCGGAACCTATGTTGGTACCAAAAAGTATTGAATATTGGCGCCGGCTACTATTATAGCGCCGATGCGACATCGACGCAGGCAAACAACACGGGTGTGTCGCCCCTTATCAAGCACGATATCGCCATATGGGCGACCGATGTATTTGCGGATCTTCCATTCGGCGGCAGTCGGGAAAATTGGGCTGTTACTGCTTATGAGTGTTTATTACCACGATGATTTCGGACCGAACTACTTAAGGAACGGGTCGGTTATCAACGAAAATGTCGGTCCCGCCAAAAATTACAATGGCACCGTTTCCCAGGCAGGTTTTGGCAACCTCGCGCCGATTATCGGGACGGGATCGTCCTGGTTTACGCAAGCGGGTCTGCTGCTCCCCAAAACGCTATTGAACAGTAGTGCGGTACGACTGCAAGCTTTTGCCGAATATAGTCTCCAGCAATTTGAGCGGTATGGGGGTTCCAAATTCACCTGGTGGAGCGCCGGGGGAATGTTTACCTGGATGGCCATCATGCCAGAATTTCTTTCAAATATCAGACGAGGCCCATTGTGGCCGATAACCGGCAGAGTTCCTCCAAAGGAACGTTTGTCCTTTCAACCCAGGTATTTCTGTGATGCTCATTTGCAGTTCTTTTGTCAAATAACTTCAACAAAATATGCGCCGTAAATCTTCGTCCGCTCCAACATGCCTCTTTTGCAAATTTGTAGCCGCTGCCCTTTCTTTTACCCCGGTAGCGGCACCTGCTCAGGGAAGCGCCAAACCAGTCCCCACTCAGCGTACCGACCTGCAACGACATGATATTAGTGTTCCTGGAAGGGAAATGATCCAGGTTCGGGTAGATTTTCCGTCCGGCGCGTTCGCCGCGAACCACCGCCATCCCGGTGAGGAGATCATCTACGTCCTGGAGGGTACTGTAGAATATACACTGGAAGGGCAACCCCCGATAACATTGACAAAGGGTGGTGTCCTGTTTGTCCCCGCGGGTGTCATTCACTCAGCAATCAATGTTGGAAAATCGCCGGCAAGCGAATTGGCGACTTATATCGTTGAAAAGGGGAAAGCCGCTTGTAGAATAGGCCATGCTCGTCCGGCCGCGTATCATTCCACCCTCAGGCTTTTCACGGGGTTGGCCCTGGCCGCGCGGATGGTCTGCCAGCTGACGGTGAGCAGGGCGATCACCGTCGCCGCGGCGCCGGCCAGCACAAAGAGCCACCAGGGCATCGTGGTGCGGTAGGCGAAGTTTTGCAGCCATTGGTGCGCGGCCCAGGCTGCGAGGGGCGCGGCGATAAGGGTGGAAAGTCCTACGAGAACGACGAACTCCCTGGACAGCATCGACACCAGTTGGGGGACGCCTGCCCCCAGGACCTTGCGGATGCCTATCTCGCGTGTGCGTTGATTGGCGGTAAAGGTCGCGAGGCCAAAAAGTCCCATACACGAGATGAAGATGGCGATACCCATGGCGATGTTGAGGATCTGCGATGTCTGCCGTTCCCGCTGATAGAGTCTTTCCATGGATTCGTCGAAGAACTGTGACTGGAATGGTGTTCCCGGGTATAGATGTTTGAAGGCCGATTCCATATTTGTGAGCAGGGACTTTATTTTTCCTCCGGACGCTCCGGCGCTGGAAAGTTTTACGCTAAGGTGAAACGCCATGGTCTGGTCGTATGAGAACACGAAGGGGCGGATCTTCGTGTGCATGTCGTCCGAATGGAAATCTTTCACTACGCCGACGACAAAAGCAGTCGTCGCCAGGCCGGAGACCAGCTGGCGGCCGACGGCGTCGGCGGGCCGCCGGAAACCGAGGTCCCTTGCCGCTGTTTCGTTCAGGATAATGGCACGGTAACCGGGTTGTCCCGGGGCGGTCTCCGAAGCCGGAATGGTTTTCCTTGTCGAGTCCGAAAGATAGAAATTCCTCCCGGCGACTAGTTTCAGCCCGTACAGGGATAGATAGCCAGTGTCGACAGCGTCGGCTTCCGGGGTGATCTTGACGTCCGTGGCTCCCTGGTATTCAAGAAGAGTACCGAGCATAAAATGGCTTTGTGATTCGGGGTCGGCCGTGTTGAGGCTGACCTGCTGCACGCCGGCGAGATCGCGGGATATTGGCGGCCGAGGACCGATTTTAGGTTTTTTGGCTGCTCCCTGGGAAGATCGATCGAGACGATGGCGTCTTTGTCAAAGCCGAGGTCGGTGTTGAGCATATAGCGGATCTGCCGGCCCACCATCATGGTGCCGATGATAAAGACCAGGCTGACTGTGAACTGGAAAACGATGAGGCTTCTGCGGAGATAGCTCCTGGAGTTGAGCTGCGGGGCGCCCTGCCCTTTGAGGCTGAGCACCGGCAGGAAAGACGAGAGTGCCCGGCCGGGATACCAGCCGGCGATCAGACAAGTGACCACCATTGTAGTGCCTATAAAGAGCAGTGTACGCGGGTTGGTGATATGGAGCCGGAGCCCTTCGGGAATAAAACCATGCAGAGCTGCTATAACGGGATTGGCCAGCAGCAGTGCGATGGCCATAGCGGCAACGACGACGATGCCTGTTTCTGCGAGGAACTGACGGACGATGGCGCCGACGCTGCTGCCCATTACTTTGCGTATGCCTACCTCTTTTGCGCGCAGGATCGACTGTGCCGTGGAGAGGTTGATAAAGTTGATCGCGGCGATGATGAGGATGAAGAGGGCGATGCCGGCCAGGGCGATCAGCGTAGGCTTGTGCGCCCGGCGACCGTAGGTATCACGGTATGTCGCATTGAAATGGATGTCCGCCAGCGGCTGCAGCGACATTTTACCCTGAATGCCCGGAGGGAAATGCATGTGCCTTTGGTAGAAGGCGTCTATTTGTTGTTGCGCCTGGGCGACTGTGATCCCAGGCGAGAGCTTAACGTAGACATTTTTGTCGTTGCCCCACCTGTTCCATCCTTTGGCGTAGCTGCTGAGAAAGCTGTTCGCAAGGGTATTATAGGAGATGAGGTCTTTGAATCCAAAGTCCGTATGCTGGTCCCAGTCTTTTACGATCCCTGTGACAGCGACCGTCAGTGAATCTTCGCACACGACGGTGCGGCCCATCCAGTCTTCGGGTGCTCCGCTCCGGAAATAGTGCTTTGCCTCGGATTCGGTCAGCACTACGGAAAAAGGCTTCTGCAGGGCCGTTGCGGGATTGCCTGCCAGCCACTGATAGTGGAAGAATTTGAGGTAGTCCGAGTCTGCAAAGCAGATGTGATACCGATCGCTTTCGCTGATGTCGGGAATAATCCGTGGCGGCCGGCCTTTTAGCGGGACCAGCACTTTAGTATAATCGGTAAAGAGGGTGGTAACGGCGCTGAAGGCGGCTTCCTCGTGACGGAGGTCGGGGCCGACCGCCGCTGCCATGCCGGCATCGCTGTGTTCCATGCCGTGGTGGTTGGAGGTGGTGACGAGCCGGTAGATCCGGTCCGCGTCCGTATGGAATTTGTCGTAGCTGAATTCGAAGGTCACGTACAGGTAGATGACTACGCAGGAGAGGATGCCGATCGTGAGGCCGAGGACGTTGATTCCGGTCGTCAACTTGTTCCGGCCCAGGCGGCGCAGGGCGAAAAGCAGCTGTTTCTTTAGCATGACGGTGAAGGTTATGCTGAATCGCAGCTAAAAGGGAGCCATTTTTACGACGGGTTGACCGTCTGATGATTATCGCAGGAATTCGGCCGGAGTTGTACGATTCTGATACAGTCGGTGTACGGTCTTTGCTGCGGTCGGGGCCGAAGAAATTCCTAGAGGTCACAAGCGAATATCTCATTAAATTCGGGGCAAAGTTCCTTGATTAAACAAATCGAAAATCCCCGAATATGGCGCATATAAAACTGACAAACGAAGAGCTGCCCGGCATCGTCGGTCTGCTTAACTACAGTCCCGCTACCGCCAAACCCCTTCTCGAGCTGGCCAATGTCCTGCTAAGGGAGGACAACACGCTGTCGAGGACAGAGAGGGAGATTATTGCGGCTACCGTTAGCTACCGGAACGACTGCCATTTCTGCCATACGTCGCATGCGGCCGCGGCGGTGGCCCATGCCGGCGCCGATGTCAGGATGATCGACGATATCAAAGCGGGTCTCGTCGAGACAACGGTCTCCCCAGGCTCAGGGCTTTGTTGAACATCGCCCTGCACGTCCGGGACGGGGAAAAACGGTGACGGAAGAAGATATCCGGCTGGCGAGGGACAACGGCGCTACAGACAAAGAGATCCACGACACCGTGCTGATCGCCGCGGCCTTCTGTATGTACAATCGCTATGTCGATGGCCTTGCCACACTGGGCGCCGCCAAATAACGAGGACTACCTCGAGATGGGCCGCAATATCGCCGAACACGGGTATGGCTATTCTCTGCGGCAGTCTGCCGGCAATGAATAATTTTTTCTATAAAAAAACGGCCGGGCCCGAAAATGCCCGGCCGTTCTGTTTCCCGTCTCTATGGTTGTTCCGATACCGGTATCGGGAACCTGGTCCAGACGTCATCACCGGACCGGTCGACCGGCAGCTGTGAAAGGAGTCCATAGCGCCTCAAATCGACCCAGCGATGCCCCTCGCAATACAGCGAAAATCGCCGTTGGTTGAGCATTTCCGTTAGGAGGGCGGGCTTGCTCACGGCGCCCGCATAGGGTCCGAGGTTGTGCGCAACACGGATGGCGTTCAGTGCCACTACCGCATCCGGAAGGTTTGTCAGCTGGATATTGGCTTCCGCGTAAATAAGGATCAATTCTTCGTTCCGGATGATCGGCACGGCTGCCGTACCCGATGTATACACCCATATGTCCCTGTTGCTGGAAAGTCCGTTCAGCGAGGCCACCGACTGCCGCAGCGTCGCCTTGGAAATGCGGTCATCGCCGGCGCTGATATCCGACGCAAAGGACGGATGCGCCACCCGCAGTTCGCCGGTCTGGTTTTGCGGGATAAAGAAAGTATTCAGCTGATCGCCGGTGCCGGTGCCAAAGACGTGGTAGACGCCGGTGGCAAAGCTGGTCTGAAGCCCAAAGAAACTCTGGTTCAGGTCGGTCAGCGCCGACACCCAGTTTTGCCGATAGACATCGACGCGCGCAGCCAGCGCCCTGTTCACCTTCAAGAGCCCCGCCGCGTCGCTGAAATTCCCGAAGCCGGCCAGCTTAAAGGCAACTGCTGCGCTACCCAGATCGCTCTTCGCCGAATCCAGCAGGGAAGAGATGGCCGCCAGTGCACCTGAGGGAGGAACCAGCGGTCCGGGATGATCGGGGTCGGCGACGTCGATGCGAACGCCGTTGCTGTCAACGAGATTGAGGAGCAGCAGCAACTGGTAGGCCTTTATTGTCCGGGCAAATCCCATATAACCGCTTCGCTGGGCAGCGGTGATCGATTTTGAATTGGTCGCCGCCTGGATCAGGATATTGCAGTTTTTGATCACCTGGTAGCGGGAGGCCCAGGGGTTGGTGATATAAAAATTACTGTTGCTGAGCGTCGCCGCGTTGGCGCCGAGAAGATCGGTCACATAGCGCGGTTCGGACGTAGAAAAATGGTATAGCTCGCGGCCGATGGTGCCGACGTCGTCCAGATAGAGCGCCAGGTTGGTGCGCATGCCTGATTCGGTGCCGCTGACGAGGTTATTCAATTCGCCGGCTGTGGCGTTGGAGGTAAAATCTTCGACGGTGGCGTTGTTCAGGTTGCCAAAATCTTTCTTGCAGCCGCCAAGCAGGACTGCCAGACAAAGAAACGGCCATCCCAGGTGTAAGATATTCTTGTTCATAATTTTTTCTTTTCCAAAGTTTAAAAATCGAAGGCAAGGTGGAAATCGGCGCGTTTGCTGGCGGGATAGGGGTCCACGTCTACGCCGCTGGAGAAACCGGTTCCAAAATTGGACACCTCAGGATCGTAGGCCTTGTATTTGGTGACCGTCCAGAAATTGTTTGCCGACACGCCGATACGGATGCCTTTGACGTAGCTGACGGGCGATCGTTTCACCGTATAATAGAGGCCGATCTCCCGCAGCCTGAGATAGCTGGAAGTCTGTACAAATTCCTCTGCGCTCGTGCCCACCTGCATAATGCGGTAGACTCCGTCGGGGACGTTGAGCTTGTTCGTTACCTTGTCAAAGTCGGCGCTGGTGCCGCCAAAGTCATTTTCGAGGCTGGTGAGATTGACGTTCTGGCCGCCCTTCTTCCAGTGCAGCAGGAAGCGGAGGCTCCAGCGATCGTTGAGTGTAATTTCGTTATACGTGCTCATCTGGAATCTTGGTTCCGCATCGCCCAGCAGGCCTACACCGGTGCCGTTGAGCCCGAGGATCTGCGTGGCGGATTTACCCTCCTCGGATCTGGAACGATCCCAGCACATAGCCGAAGGAGCCCTGAGGCACGGACGGGATCGACAATTTTGTCACCTTGCTGCGGTTGAGCCAGAAATTCAGCGAAGTTGTCCAGCTGATATTCTTAGTTTTCACCGGGCGGGCATTCAGTCCCAGTTCGACGCCCTGGTTGCGAAGACTGCCGGCGTTGACCCATTTCGTCGTGAAGCCGGAAGAGGCCGCGAGCGAACTCTGCATGAGGAAATCGTCGATCGTCTTGTGGTAGTATGTCAGCACAAAGCCCAATCGGTCCTGCAGCACGCTGAAGTCGATACCGGTCTCGAATTCGCCCTGGCGCTCGGGTTTGATATTCGCCTGTCCTTCCTGTGGCAGGACGATCACGCCTGGATTGCCGGTGATATTGGAGATCCCGAGCGAAGTAAATTTGCTGCCGTAGGCGGGGACGTTGTTGGCCTGGCCATATGCGGCGCGGATCTTCAGGTTCGAGAACAGGCCGTCTCCGACGATGCCCGCCCTGGTAAGGTTCCAGGACAGACCTGCCTTGGGGTAGCTATAGAATCTGGCGACGTCGCCGTTGTTCGAGCTCCTGTCGAATCTTACGCCTGCTGTCAGCGTTAGCGCCTCGTTGATGCTGGCTTCCTCCTGTACAAAGATCCCCTGGTTCTGGTATTTGGTACGCAGCTGCGTGGCGTTGAGTGCCCCCGCCTGATCGACGTTGGACTGGCCGGAGATCAGCTGGGTGGCGATATTCAGGAGGTTGTAATAGTCGCCCGTTTCCTGCGTGAAGCCCGCCGAGGTCGTCAGTGAAAGACGATCGGAGGGCCTGAGGCTGTTGACCAGCGAGAACGTATAGTTGGTATTGAGGTTGTGCGTATTCCCCTGGATGGAGGTGCCTTTGTTGACGGCCTGAAACTGCAGTTCGGCAGGGAAGAGCACGGTCGTAGCCAGATCGTAAAAGTCGATCCCGCCGGTGCCCACGAGTCTGGTCATGCTTCGGTCGGATCGCTGTAACTGGGCGTCGAGGCTGATCCCGGTGATGAGCCGGTTGACCGATTCATTGTTTTTCATCAGCGCGATCGTCTGCAGGGGATTGGATGAGGCGAAAGGGTTGCTGGGGTAGTTGCCGTTGGCGTCGGGGTGCAGCTGGGCAAAGGAGGGTGTTGATGAAAGCGCGATCCCGAGAGACACACCGGCGTTGTCGTTGCCCTGTATACCACGGTCGGCGGATGAGTTGATATAGGTGGTGTTCATCCCGATCCGGATATTGTCCGTGAGATGATGGTCCACGTTGAGACGGAGACTGCTGTTCCGGTATCCCGTGTTCTTCACGATGCCCTGTTCGTCCTTTTGCGCGGCGGAGAGATACACACCTCGTTCTTGCCGTGCCGCCGCTGACCGAGAAGACCGTATTCCGGGCAAACCCGGTATTGCCATAGATCTCTTTTTCATAGTCGTAGATCTGTCCGGCGGATTGTGCGGCGGTAAATTGCTGGCGGAGCGCGGCGCTCTGGGTCGGGTCGCTGGACAGGCTGGCCGCTTTGCCGGCGTCGAACTGCCGGACGCCAAGCAGCTTGCGGACCTTGATAAAGCCCAGGTCCTCGGAGGCGGTCACCTTTGTGCGGCCTTCCCTACCCTTCTTTGTGGTGATGACGATCACCCCGCCGGCTGCACGCGAACCGTAAACGGCGGCAGCCGAAGCCCCTTTGAGGATCTCGATGTTTTCGATATCCTCGGCCCGCAGGTCGGCGATACGGCTGGAGGGATTGTCCTGGATGCTGGTAGGACTTCCCCCACCCTGCGCCCCCGTGACTGCATTAAGGCTCAGCGGAGGTCGACGTGTTGTCCACATACACCCCGTCGATGACATAGAGGGGCTGGGTATTACCAAATACGGAAGTAACGCCGCGTAGTTTGACGCTGATGCCTCCGCCTGGCGCTCCAGAGTTGGCGTTGATATAGGCGCCGGTTACTTTGCCTTCAAGGGCGCCGCGTCGAAGGTCTGTGCGGGGGCGACGCCGTTGAGCTCTTTCGAACTGATGGTCGAGACGGCGTTGGCCAGGTTCCTGCGTTTGATCGTCGTCGAGAGACCGGTGACGACGACCTCGTCGAGGTGGGTGATATCCTCTTCGAGGCGGATCTTAAGGCCGGACTGCACGTCGGCGATCGTCTGAGTCCTGTAGCCGGCGCTGCTGACGATCAGCCTGGCGCCGGGGGAATGGTTAGCGTGAACTTCCCGTCAGCGTCGCTGGTGGTGCCTTTGCCGGCGGGTTGTACGACGATGCTGGCGCCGCCGACGGCGTTACCGGAGGCATCAGTGATCGTTCCGGTGATCGTCGGGTTTTGGGCTATAAGTCGGGGTGATAGGAGGAGGCAGCAAGCCAGTCCCGCCAGGAGATAGAATAACTTTCTCATGATAATTTTTGGTTACGTAGGTCAAAAAATCAGGTTAGCGAACCGGCTGCTGCAGCGAAAAGATATGTTTTCCATATCCGCGCTCCGCCACCTGGCGGGCTCTTGGTTCGTAGGTGTTCAGGTCGGCGGGCGTGTTTGCCGCCAGTCCGTCGACATACCGGTTGAAAAGACAGAACGCCGCGGCGATCAGTACCGTGTCATGGATATCCTTGTCGGTGGCGCCGGTGGCGCGGGCTCGTTCGATATCCTCCGGCAATACCGCCTTCCCGCTGTGCTGCACCTTGCCGGCGATGGCGAGGAGAGCTTTCAGCTTGTCGGTGATCGGCGCCGATTCAGGATCGGCGCGCACGGCGTCGACGACGGCCTTTGCATCGGCCCCGGCCATCTCGCCGCCAAGATAAATGCACGCAATGGCCCCGTGGGAATTGTGGCAATAGAAGCAGTCGTTGAGATAAGATACATAGGTGGCGATCGAGCTCGCGCTCGGCCGGGGAGAGGCCTTCGGTATCCCGGAGCAGGATATTGGCGAGGTCTCCCAGCGGTTCGGCCGTTTCCGGGCGGAAGTTCAGCAGACCGCGGATGCCGGCCAGTTCATTATTTACTGCAATATGAGGCATGGTTAATTTTTTTGAGATCATTCTTTCGGACGATCATTTGTAAAGATCAAAATCGATATACCCTTCTTCCGCGCGGCGGGGCGCCCGATCGACGTACACCTGCCGGTCTTGCGGCGCCCAGGTTGCCGGGCCGTCGACATAGCGGTTGTACATACAGAAGGCGGCGGCTAGTGAGCACCGTGTCGTGGATCTCGCGGTCTGTAGCCCCTTCGGCCCCGGCCTTTTCGACCAGAGCTGGCGTGACGTGACGTCCTCCGCGCCGGACGGCGGCGGCAATGGGCAGCAGGGCCTTCATCTTTTCGGAAATAGGGGCTTGCTGCGGGTCGAGTTTTATTGCGTCGATCGTTGCCATATCGCAGCCGAGATAGTGCTGCGCAAGACTGCCATGAACATTCTGGCAGAAAAAGCAGTCGTTCAGCGAGGAAGTATAGGCGCCGATCAGCTCGCGTTCGCCGCGGGAGAGGGAATTGTCGTCACTGCGAAGGAGTATTTCCGCCAGCTCGTTCAGCGGGCGTGCGGTTGCGGGGCTATACGCCATCGGCCCCCGAATACCCGGAAGGTCGTTGCCCAAGTCGATGTGTGCCATGTTGAGAATAATATGTGGTTGCGAGACCGATTAAGAAAATGAATGAAAAAATGAAGATCGCGTTGCCATACCCGCCCAGGGCCGTGACCAGTGCGCCGACAAAGAACACCGCTGTCCCCGTGAAGAGCCGGCCGAGGTTGAAACAGAATCCGGTGGCTGCCGCGCGTATCGCCGGCGGGAACAACTCCGGTATATACGCCGAAAGCGCGCCCTGACTGATGCCGAAGAAGAAGGCGAGCACGGCGGTCTCCGGATACGCGATACCCGAGAAGGAGTGATTGCCCTTGAACAGCAGGAAGGCCATCACGAAGCAGACCGAAAAACAAAGCAGCATGGTCCTCCTGACGCCAAGGGCGTGCATGATCCAGCCCGAGGCGAATCCCCCCAGCAGGCCGCCGCCACCCATCAGCATCATGCTGATACCGCGGTCCTCGGTGTGCGTCGGCTCCCGGCGCCAGGCTCTGCACCCAGCTGGGAAGCCAGTCGAAGATCGCCCACATGCCGATGAGCATCGTGCCGAAGATGACGGAGCCACTCCAGAGATTAGCGCGATAAGGGGCTGCAAGGAAATTGGTGGCGGTCGTTTCGCGGTCCTTTGTTTCGGCGGCATTGTTGGCGCGGGTAAGCAGGCCGAGCAGTCCGATGACGACCGGGAGGCTTCCGACCAGGAAGGCAAGGCGCCAGACGGGCAGTAGAAAATTGATCAGGCCGGCCGAGAAGATGCCCAGCGGTATCGAGATCGACAGGATCCCCAGCGCGACGACGCGTGGTTTGCCGGTCCATAGTTCGGAGACCACGATCGTCGTGGTCACGAGGACACCGCCGACGCCAAATCCGGAACAAAACCGGCATATGGTGATCAGTCCCCAGCCCGGGGCCGCCGAGGTCAGCACCGTAAAAATGCCGTACCACAAAGTCGCAAAGGCCATAGAGCGCATGCGACCGAAACGGTCACAGACAATGCCCCAGAACACTCCGCCGAACATCCAGCCGAAGATAAAAATAGAGTTGATGGTCGCCCCTACCCTGTTGAGCTCCCCGGGTGGCAGCTTTCCCTGGAGATCGTTGACGACTACCGGCAGGAACACGGACATCAGCGTCATGATGATGCCGCCAACCATGCTGCTCAGAAAACAGAGAATGAAGATGCCGGTCTTTTTCATGATGATTGTTTTAGGTGTTCATATCCCTGTGGGAGGCGGTTGTACCCATGGTGGGTGATCCGCTGACCGAGGCCTTCATAAAATGCCGGGTCGGTCGGCGTCACGGTCGCCAGGCCGTCCACATACCGGTTGTACAGCGAGAACAGGGCTGCGATCAGTACTGTATCGTGGATCTCGCGGTCGGTCGCGCCTTCATCCCCTGGCTAGTGCGACCATTTCGCTTGTGACGTTCTTTCCGCTGCCCTGTACTGCGGCGGCGATGACCAGGAGGGTCTTCATTTTTTCGCTGACAGGCGCCTGGCTGAGATCTCCTTTGACCGCCTCCGCGGCCTGGTTGTCTTCCAGAAGGATATTGGCGGCGGCCGTATGAGCGGCTGTGCAGAACCGGCAGTGGTTTCTGGAAGAGACGACGGTGGCGATCAGCTCCCGTTCGCCTTCTGTCAGTGTCGATTCTCCCCTTAATAAAATTTGCGTCAGCTCGCGGATAGGCTTTGCGCTATCGCGGCGATATTCGAGCAGCCCGGTAATGCCCGGCAGGTGCTCTTCCAGTAGGTATGTAAGGCATGATAATTTTTTGAAAAATGCGAAATGCGCCCTCCCTTTCGGGAGAAGCAGCTGTAAAAGGACGAGTAAGGCTAGATGAAGGTGGCTGGCGGCCGCTCGGTAAGAAAATGAACGCCGGCAGGGATCAGCAGTTGATAATAGCAGGACCTTTTTGCAAGGCCGCGATCCACCTGGCCAAAAGACCAGGAAGCCGGCAGAAGATAGGGGTCGCCTAAATAGCTTTGGCCCAAGCCCTCATGCGATCCTTTCGGATGCTGCTGCGAGGGCCGAAGATCGTTGACGAGGGAAAAATAGATATTGCTGTTCGTCTTCAGGCGCTGGATGACGGTATTGGGGATACAAAGGTATTCGGCGGAATCGTTCAGGATCCTGCGGCCCACAAACTGGTACGGCACGCCGTCGACGTCGATCCGTCCTTCGATATGTTCGAATTCGGCGGACTGATTGAAATAGGAAAGATGTGTGGTGGGGACCTCGATGTGCAGCAGCTGATCGGGTCGATATTCCGCCTTATCCAATTTTGCCTGCAGTTGACGGGTGGCGCGGTCCTGCAGGTATTCGTGCAGGGCACGATATCCGACCCAGTTGAAAAGGAAGAGTCCTCCAAGCAGTATGGCAGCCAGTTTACGCAATCACCATCAAATTACGGAAATTTTCGAAATATAGGCCGATCAATTACCTAACGGCGACCGTCCCCGGGTGGAAAGTTCGCCAGGAGTGCCAGAATTCCTGATAGGCCTGTACGGGCTGCAGCTGCGCGCCTTTCGAGTGGTCCGTCGATACAGCTGCCGTCCGGCCCCCAGCTGCTTTGCGTGTTGACGTCCCGGATCGTCTTCGCGGTAGCGTCATAAACGAACTTCAGGCTGTCGTTATAGGACAAGGCATGAAAGGTCCTGTTATCGGGCTCGATGGTCAGCAGCAGGTGTACTCTGCCAATCGTATCCGGAATCACGCGGTCCCTGACCAGATTGTTCCAGTCGTAGGCCTTACTTCTTCCCCGGCGTTGACGCCGATCACCCAGGATTTGAAATTCCAGGAGCCGGAGTCTCTTTTCTCCAGACTGCTGTTGATGATCCCTTCGTCATAGCCTTTCAGGCTGTCGTATTTTCTGACGAAGTTGGGATCGGGCTGCATCGTCAGACTATTGGGATGCAATGCCTGCCAGCTGGCTAGTGTCATCTGGGCGGAAGCGACCTCTGCCAGTTGTTGTCCCTTCAGCGGGCCGGTGATCGCCTTTCCCGTAGCCTGCTGCCACCAGCTATGCGTCTCTTCGTCTTCGAACATTGCGTTGAAATGGTCCATGCCCACGAGGCGGAATGCGGCATACCGGCCCTGTATAATGGGACTATATACCCGTCCGGTCCGGCAGACCGTGCAATAGGTGACCAGTATCGGCTGACCGCCCAGTGTATCCTTTACCTGATGGTGATAGCCGATGATCTCGATGGGATAGGACTTCGCGGCTCCCTGGATAGCAACGCCGATGACCAGCCTTTGCTTGTCCGTGCTGTCCATGGCAAATTGCTTTACTTTCGGCTGATAGAACATTTTATCGGCAAGAAATCTGAAATTGAACATATAAAACACCCCGCCATACAGCAATAGTAACAGGACCAGCACGATCTTCAGGCCAACCCTGCCCGAACGGAGATAGTGGAGCAACGGCCAGACGACCAGCGCGAGTCCAACGATCCGCAACCAAACTATATTCCGGTCCAGAAAATAGGCGAAGCCAACCGTATCATGCCGCTGACTCCCCGGAAAGGGCATGATAAAATATACGCGTAGTATCTCAAGGGCAAAGAGCAAGATCAACCCGACCCACAACAAAAGCGATTTTTTCATATATGGCTGTTTAATTCAAAGCTATTTTCCTTTTTCGGCCTCTGCTGTCCGTTATCTCCACGGACGAGACCGTACTGTCAATTGTGATGAATCTCCCCGACTGGGAGAGAAAAGAGCTCCCATATCCCGTCTCACGAAGCTGGTTCCTTCCATCCCTGTACCGGACCAGCGCAGCAACGTCGTCCGCATTCAATGGCAGGAACCGGCATTTCCTGTTCAGGGAGAACAGTTGCAATGGCCCCTTATTCTGGCTCGCGGCGATCAGGTACCTGCCATCGGCGCTTCTTAGTCGTACCAGTGCCTTGCCGTTCCCCGGGATAAAGATCCCGCTCTGCACTATCGGCAGCGGTGTGAAGCCTCCCTTTCCATCGCCTTTCAGGACCAGTGCCATTCAGCGCGTCGTAACGCCCATAGGAAGGCATCGTCCCAAAATCATTTGTGCTCATACAAATATCGGGGTTGCCGTCGCCGTCGAGGTCGTCGGTCACCATGCCGTTGATGGCGGAATACTGCGCGATATCCGGCAGGGGCTGTATCGTAAATGTTCCGTTTCCGTGGTTCCGGATAAACGAGCTGTTCATGTCATTGGCCGAATACCGGACGGCGCCCGACAGCTCGTGCGGCGTAAAGATCTGCGTAAAATCCGTCGTTGCAAACTTGTTATACGTCAGGAATCTTTTCTTGAGAAAAGGCAGCTGAGCGACGAGGTCGTCGCGCGAATCCGAGGCAAACTCCTTCAGCTGTCCGCCCTGCCGGTCTTTTATGAACGAGGTAAGGATGCACTGCGTGATCCCCTGGTTGTAAAAATCCTTCGCATAGACCGACACGGGGTAGTCGTCGCTTGCTTTGTAATACGAGTTCCGCCCGAGATTGGAGACCACAAAGTCGATGTCCCCGTCGTTGTCGAAATCGCCGGCCGTGATGCTAGTCCACCAGCCTGTCCTGTCCCCTACCCCGGACCCGGCGGTAATATCCCTGAAATGGCCGTGGTCGTTCTTAAGCATCCTTACCGGCATCCATTCTCCCGCCAGCACGAGGTCTGGCCAGCCATCGCTGTCAAAGTCGGTCCAGACGGCGTCGCATATCATCCCTATATCCAGCAGCGGCTTTGCGATGGTCGCGGTGACGTCGGTAAATTTCAGGTGCCCCTTCTTTGAGTCGTTGCGATAAATGGCGCAGGAGACCGGTTTCGGATAGTTGCCGGGGAGCACGCGGCCCGCGACAAAGAGGTCGAGGTCGCCGTCGTGGTCATAGTCGATCGCCCCTGACACAGGACTTGCTCGTAAAGTTGCGCGGCAGGGCCAGCGTATCGGGGGTAAAATTGCCTTTTCCGTCGTTAATATACAGTCGGTCTTCGAAGGAAGGGTCGTTCGGGTGGGCGGAGTATCCGCCGGCGGCGATATACAGATCGAGGTCGCCGTCGCCGTCGGCGTCGAATAAAAGCAGTCCCAAATCGTCCCGGTTCTTTTTTTCCTGCCCGGGCAGAACGTTCCTGTTGACAAATGTTCCATCGCGCTGCTGTTCCAGCAAGATAGTGGGATTGGGGCCGTCTCCGCCAATAAAAATATCGTCGAGGCCGTCGCCGTTGACGTCGCCTGCGGCCATTGCGGGCCCGTATTCGGACAATTTATGCGGCAGCAGTTTCTGGATATTGAAATCGATAAAATCCCGTTGGCTGTCTTCATAGTGGATCTTTGCCGGGTCGTTCTCCGGCCGAAACCAGGCCCGCCCTGCCACGCTATTTTGTTCCCATTGGTAAGACTTGTTGGCGGCACCATGGGTGACCGTTATCTGTTGATTTGGTTTCAGGTTCGTGAGCGCCTGTTTTTTGCCATCCGGCCATTTCACGACCAGCGAGTCGATTCTGGTCGTCGTGCCCAGGCCGAAATGCGGGTCCACGGACATCGTGGAAAGATAACCGCGGTAGGGTGTCTGTTCGTATACCTGCTGCTTCCCGTCGTAATAGACGGCTATCCAGGCCCCGAGGCCGTTGCGGTTGAGCGAGCCGCCGACCAGCTTTATCGCCAGCCAGCCCGTGGACCCCGACGAAATATTTCGGTAAACAAAAGGCTCGTCGTTGATATTATTGATGACGAGGTCGAGCTTTCCGTCGTTGTCCAGGTCGGCATATGCGGCGCCATTGGCAAAAGACGCCGTTGTCAGTCCCCAGTCGTTGGAAACGTCGCTGAACGTCGTATTTCCATTATTCCGAAAAGCGTAGTGCTTCAGTTTCACCTGCGGGATCTTTCCCAGCACTTCTTTTTAGATTTGTAGGCGAATGCCTGCTCGCGGAAAGCGATGAAATCGTGATCCGTAATGTCTTTGGGATAGCCGTTGGTGATAACGATATCGCGGAACCCGTCGTTGTCGAAATCCTGCACGAGCGGCGCCCAGCTCCAGTCAGTAGAAGAGATCCCGGCCCAGTAGCCGATATCGCCGAAAAACGGGATCGCCCACCGAATCTTTATTCCCGACGCGGGGGCCCATATTCAACTGCAGCGTATTGCGGACGTACTGGTACTGATAGCCGAATGAATCGTTGTTCACATAATTCTGATAATTATACGCGGGCATCAGCATTTTCTTCCTGTAGTTGTCCTCCGGGTCCATATCCATCTCCACTACGTCGGCAAGGCCATCGTTGTTGATATCGATCACGTCCTGCCCCATCCCGTTGGCGGACGTGTGTTTGAAATAGCTGGAGGCCTTGTCGGTAAAGGTGCCATCGTGGTTGTTGATATAAAGGAGGTCATTCGACAGAAAATCGTTCGCTACAAAAATATCCTTCCAGCCGTCTTTGTTGAAGTCGGCAATGGTTGCGCTTATGGCCGAGTCCTTCGATCGTAACGCCCGCCTGTCTGGTAACGTCCGTGAATACTGGATGGTGGAGACCGGCATTCCAGTCGTTGCGGTAAAGCCGGCCGGTGCTGGGAGAAGAGCCGTCCTTTCTCTTAGGCCGGTAGACGGAGGGGTTCCTGTCGTCTTCCATTTCGTTCACGGTAATATAGAGGTCGAGGTCGCCGTCGTTGTCGTAGTCGAAAAAATTGGCCATGGTGGAAAAAGACCTGTCATTGAGTCCATACTCCCCGGCCATCTCCCTGAACACGGGTATTCCTTGCTTATTCAGGCCCTGGTTTACGTATAGTAAATTTTGACGTCGTTGAGAATCGGGTAGTATGGTTGTACAGACATAGAGATCGGGCAGCCCGTCATTATTGATATCGACGACGGCTACGCCGCGGCACCATCGGTGGTCCCCGTCCGCTTTCGCCATGTCGGTAACGTCCTCGAATCTAAAATTTCCTCTGTTGAGATACAGTTTGCAGGGCACCTGGTTCCCGGTAAAATAAAGATCCGGCAGACCGTCGTTGTTGAAATCGCCGATGCCAACACCGCCGCCGTTGTACATGTTCGGCAGGTCGAAGGGGTTGATGGTATCGTTCTCGACGATATGATTGATGAAATGTATATTGGAGTGAGAAGAGGGGACCGCCTGAAAAACGGTCTTTCGATCCTTACACGAAGCGATAAGAATACATAAAATGACCAGGCTGAAAACAGGATGACTTTTCATTCAGGTTCGCGACCGGACAGGGCAGCGCTCAAAACGAATGTACAAAAAAAAGAATGTGAAATACCGATAGTTGTTAATAAATATAGTAGCTTCGGAAGCTAAGACATAAACTACTCACCATGAAAAAGCTACTGTTTATTGCATCTATTGCCGGACTGGCCCTCGCATGTAACAACGAAGCCAAGCCGACGGCGACCGATTCGACTGCTGCTACTACTCCGGCGCCCGCCGCGGCAGACTCTTCGGCTTCGAACCAGGCGATGCTAAAGGACGGATTGATGACGATGAAGGACAGCAAAATGATGATCGTAAAGAACGGCGCGTGGGCGGCGATGGACTCCGCTGTAACGTGCACCAATGGCCGCAAGGTCGCTGTGGACGGAACCGTATCCAAGGGTGACAAGAAAAGAAAGATGGAAGAGGGGATGATGATCGACAAGGACGGCCAGCTCATGGACAAGAACGGCAAGCCGATGGATACCAGCGGCTGGGATTAATTTTTATTTGATCAGGGCATAGCCGCCGACAACTACCTTTCGGGTTTTGTGAAAGTTGCGCCATGTATGCCAAAATTCATTATAAGACTGGACCGGCGCCAGTCTTTTTCCTTTAGGACTCCGTCGAAGCATAGACCGTCCATGGTCCAGCTGGAATTCGTATTCTCGTCCACCAGCAGGTCCTGGTCAGCCGGTATTCTGAAACTGAGCAGGCTGTCTCCTACCCTGCGGTCATAGACGTGAAAAGAAGCCGAGTCTTTTTCTATCGCCAGCAGGATCGGCATCTTGTCGACGGAATCCTGTATGATCCTTTTTGCACGAGGTCGTTCCAGTCATATGCCTTTGACCCGTCGCTGTTCGTCACGCCGACGATCCAGGAATTGTGCTGCCAGGCGGAGGTGTCCCGCCTTACGAGGGCGCTGCGCATCGTTCCCTTGTCGTAGTCCTCCAGTTTGAAATATCGGTCCATGAAGAGCGTATCCGGCTTCATCACGAGGGAATTCGGGTATTCCCTGAGCCAGGCCGCCAGGGTCAACTGGGAGGAGGGGAATTCCCTTCAGTGCAGAGCCTTTCAACGGCCCCGTGATCGAGACGCCCGTCGCCTGCTGCCACCAGCTCTTTGTCGTGGCGTCCTCGAATACCGCATTATAGTGATCCATACCCACAAGCCGGAAGGTCTCCTGCTTCCCGTTGATGATCGGGCTGAATACCCGGCCTGACCGGCAGACCGTGCAATAGGTGACCATTACAGGAGTCTTCCCGATGGTGTCGACCACCTGGTGGTGATAGCCGATCAGCTGAATTGGATAGGCCCTTGCCTCGCCGTCGACGACGATGCCGATGACGAGTTTTGACCTGTCCATATTGGTATCGGCCGCGGTGCTGAAATCTTTATTGACGGGCTGATAGAAGATCTTGTCAGCGGGCAGGCGGTAGTTGGTCGCCAAAAACACCATGGCGTAAAAGATCAGCAACAGCGGTAGTACGATCCGCTCCCAGGTGCTGCCTCTTTTAAAGACTGCAACCAGTCCAAAGAAGGACAGGACCAGCACAACGACGCGGATCCAGACGATCCACCGGTCCAGCGTGTAAGCGAATTGCAGCGTGTCGCCGGACTGACTGCCGGGAAAAGGCATTAAAAAGTAAACCCGTAGTATTTCTGTTGCGAGCAGGACGAGGAGTGCGGCAATGAAAAGCAGGCGCTTTAGAGCAGCGGGTAGTTTTGAATAAAATTGAATAGTGTGTCTCACCATATATCGGCAGCAATTCGTCCACAGCAGTTTGGCCGGTTACACAGGTAATTTACAGAAAATAGTCGAAAATCGATAAAAATCGACTGCCGCCGCTACTTCACAAGCCCCGCATATCTGTCCCCGGATGGCAGGTAACCGGCCTTATAAATCCCCGGAAGCGGCGTGTCCCAGTGCGCCTTTAGCGATGCTGGTATTGGTTGCTCTTCCATAGTGGGCTATTTGAATCAAGGTTAACACGATCAGGTACAGGATTACAACTGTTGTAACTGCCAGCAGGGCCCCGGCAAGAATCCTGTGCACGATGTCGGGCTGCCATTTGGAATACCGAAAACAGGCGATCGTGACGGAGGCCAGCGGAAAACTGACGGACCACCAGGACACATGAAATGGACATAGCGTCGGCAGTAAGAGGATCTTGCTGCCGAATAACAGGAAGTAAGAACAGCGTAAAGTAGAAAAATGCGCTGGCCGCAACGTCCTGACCACCGACCAGCCCTTCGTACCCTGAAAATGCCAGGGCAAAATGGCGCCGCCAGTATTAACAGCGATGGTCTGGCTGTCTGGTTCAGTTGTCCCTGAAAAAAAGCCGGGCGATGATGATCGTCATCAGCATGATAATGAAAACGATACCTATTCCGAAGAACATCAGGCAGAGCTCGTGGGTATATCCGGATTTGAATGAATTGCCGACGATCGGCACGTTTAGTGTACCTGTAACCGGGAGCACCCAGACCGGCATCGCGCTCTCCGGTGTCTGTTGATGCCCCATCCATTTGCGTAGTACAAATATTGCAAATAAAAAGATCAGGGCTACGCCGATCAGCCAGACGGACCCGGCGACCAACGGCGACCAGGCCATGAGGACGCCGGGCAGCAGCAGGAGTGATATGATCACCGTGGAGAAGAAAGCTAGCGAGACCGGATCCCTGAACTCAGCGGCTACGAGCTGCAGGGTGTCTCGCCCATTTGGTCAGATACGCCACGGTCAGCGTCAGGAATGCCAGAATTGCCGCCCAGCCTATAACGGTCGCGGGAAAACTTCCTACGTGCCATGTCTGGTCAGCAAGGCTCCAGGCGAAGGAGAGCGCCGTCAGTCCCATAACGCCTCCGAATATGCTGACCGGCATAAACTCAAGAAATGAAAGGCTTTTGTTGTTCTTCCATATCCAGGTATTTGTTGGGGTTTGATTTACTGCCTTGCCGCGACTGAAAACGGATAGATCCGACCCCGGTACCCGATCATCGGATCGGCGGGTTCTATTCCGTCGGGAAGGTTTGTAGGGAGGAACGAAAGGCCTTTGTGCTGTTCGGGTGTAAACTCCACTATTTCCCGAATTTCTATCTCGCCGAGCAATACCGGGGGCGGCTATCGGGCCAGGCCAGAGAGGGATCGTCTATTTTGTCTCCGTCGCCTGACAATTGGGCGAAATAGTGGAACCGGAAAGGTCTTGCGGGCAAACGTCGGTGAATCTCTTCGAACATGTAGTTGGAACCGGCGGCGGCGGCCTGTTTTTCCGTCACATAGGCCTCTCCTTCTTCCGGATGGAATTGATACCGGACGAAATGTGTCTCGCCGTTTCGATTGGTAAATTTGAAGGCGTTGACTCCATAGTAGATCAGGCTGGAGAAGCTTGCCGGCAGGGTGCAGATATTATTGAAAATTTTGGCACGGGGATGCGTTTCATAGAAGATATCGAGCGGCGTTGGCCTGAGAACGTCGCCTTTGCTCTTCCAGGTTGCCACCAGAAGATCGTGAAACTCGTCTGTAGTTGCGGCAGGAAAGCCGTTGAAACTATGACAGACGACGTCCGTGTATCTGCCATCGATCATCATAAACCGGATAGACATTCCCCGGGGATTCGTTTCCGATTTGGCATCGCAAATGCTGGGGATGCCGGTGTTGTCCGAAAGGCGGACCAGCACGGTGCTTGGCTGATCCTGCAAATGAAATGCTTTTGTGAGACTGGCCGCCTCTTTACCTGGAAGGAAGACGCCCTTCAGAAGTATTCCCTTTGCGTGGGTGGCGCGGTCGTGATTGTCTCCAAAAACCAAATGAAGGTCTTCGACGAACTGGCATGGTGGTACCAAAGGGCCGTGTTCATTGTTCATAGCATCGACATTAAGTGATTAATTTGTGAATGTACACAGGAGAACAGGCAACTGCTATGCCATTTGGTAACGCAGTGATTCTCTTATCAGTGAACTCCTGAGTTCGGTACAACCTAACGATCACACGTAAATTTCCGCTGAAAAAAACGTCAGGTCGAGGTTTTTGTCAGCAAATCCATCAGTGGTAACGCCCCGGCAGTGCCGGTCAATACCCCGGATTCTGGATGATCGGGTTGTAATTGAGTTCAGCGGCGGGAATGGGAAGGATGAGTCTGTTCGGGTCTTTGATGTTCGGATTTATTCGTTGTATAGCTGCGAATGGAAGTCTTCGAAGGGCGAGCCAGTCTACGCCGTTCTCGAAAAGAAAATTCCGAAGGTTTTCTTTCACGATCTCCAGTTGCAAGGCTTCCTGCGTCGCCGCGCTGTCGACGGCGGCGAGTTGCTGAAGACCGGCTCCTGAATGGGCAAGGACAATTGAGAGCAGTGATTTGGCAGTGGTCCCGCTGCCTCCGGACAGAACGATAGCCTCGGATTTCAGCAAATAGGCCTCTGTCAGGCGAAAGGCGTAGCAATTTTCGTTGAGGGGTGTTGGCCTGGGATTGGAGGGATCTTTTCCCGCATAATACTTCGTCACTTCGTTGAAAGCATCGGGCAGCCAGTCGGCGTTGACGAAGTACATCCATCGGCTGCGGGCGTCTCCTGTCAGGAGGCCGGTGAAAGCCGGCGTCTCGCCCCATTCCAGTGCGGTTGACTTGTATCGCTGACCGGGATAAGGCTGGATGCCGAGCATGACCTCGGAGCTGTTAAATCCCTTTCTAAGGAAAATGTCTTTCAGGCTGTCCTCCAGCAAGAATGGGCCGTTGGAGATGATGTCGCTGGTGAGCGAAATCACCGGGAATAGTCGCCAGGTATGCCCCTGTTGATCAGTACCCTTGCTTTGAGCAATTTCGCGCTGGCGGCGTTTGCATAATAAATGTCGGTATTTTTTACAGGCAAGCCGTCTATGGCGGCATCGAGATCGGCGAGGATCGAGGCATAGGCCTCCGCAACGCTGCTTCTCGGCTCGTTCAGGGTGCCAACGGTCACGAATGTGTCTCTGAGGATGATACCGTACTTGCTGGAAGGGTCTCTGTACTGTGCAAAATAAAAGAGCAGTTCGGTCCTCGCGAAAGCCCGCAGGAACCTTGCTTCGGAAAGCATTTGCCGTTTTGAAGCAGCGGGTATATTGTTTACCGGTGCCGCATTCTTTATGAAGCCGCTGGCCGCATTGATCATGTTATAGCAGTAGTCCCATATCGTGTCGATCAAAGGAAATGACGGCGTGAATGTAAAGTTGAAGATAGAGTCGTCTGTTGTAAAGATGGGGACCAGTGATCCGGCGAGTTCCGAAGGGAAGTATTCGTTGACGGCAGTCCACTGCGTTTCCCGGACGCCGGATGAATTGGTCCCCGCGTAGGCAAACCGGTAGTATACGCCGTTCAACACTGTCTTTGCGGTCTGTTCGTCCCTGATCAGGTTGCCATCTGTATATGCATCGGAGGGAAAGACATTGCGGTCCTTCGTGCAGGCTTCCGTCAATACCCCAAGTGTCGTCAGTATCAGGATGCTGTTTCGGATGTGTTTCATGGCGGTTAAAATGATGCTTTTAGTCCAATTGTATACGATCGTACCGACGGATAGTTGCCCGCATCGATATAGCCCCCGCTAAAGCTATAGGCATCGTCCGAAGTTTCGGGGTCGCTGCCCGGGTATTTTGTAAACGTAAAAACGTTGGTGGCCGAAAAATAGACCCGGATATTTTTGATCCTGTATCCCAGGACGAGGCTTCGCAGCTTGACATAATCTGAAGAAAATACATCCAGATTGGTTGGACCGTATCCTTCATTGTAAAAGCTCAGTCGCGGGGTACTGCCATCCAAATGGGCCGGCGTGTATCTGTCGAGGATGGACCGGTTTGCGTTTCCAATATTATAGAATTCGAGCGCCGTGTTATGTTCCGCCCACAGCAGGTGTCCGCCCAGGGAAAACGTAAAAAGCAGTTGCAGGTCGAAGTTTTTGTAGTCGAACTGGTGGGTCATTCCGCCGAAACAGGCCGGAGCCCCCTTTGCAAGTATCACATTCGACTGGGGGTCTTTTACCCCGGGTGTGGTCCCGGCTCCGAGCCGGAACATGGGGTCGCCTAACTGTCGGCCGACGATATATGGTGGACCGGCCTGCTGGTTATAGGCGTCGAGCTGCTCGGGTGTTTTTATGATGCCTGTGATGTAATATCCGGTGATCAATCCGAGGGGCTTGCTCTGCGCCAGGGCTGTATTTGTCCAGGTGATGTTCTGGTTGACCAATTCGCCATTTCCGACGCCTTCGTATCCACTGACGCTGATGATCTGGCTAAGGTCGGCGTTGGAACTTAGGTGTGTCACACGGGAACTGTTCCAGGTCGAATGGAGGGAAAGGGACCATTTAAATTTGCTGTCCCGGACGATGTCACCTCCGATGGCGGCTTCGAAACCGCGGTTTCGTATACCAGCTGCATTTTGCGTCAGGTTCAGGTATGCGTTGCTTCCGGCTACGGGCAGCGTGAGGATCGCATCGTCCGTCGCGCGGTTGTAGAAGTCAAACGCGGCATACCACCGGTCGCCGGATAATGATGCGTCCATGCCGATGTCGAACTCCTTTGTGCTTTCCGGCAGGATCGTTTCATTGCCGAGTACTGTCGGGATCAACCCATTCCTCCCGGCATAAGTGACGGAACTGTAGGTGGTATGTCGGGTCTGGTCGCCTATGTTCTGATTGCCGGTGAGTCCATAGCTTGCCCTTATCTTGAGGTCGCTCAGCCAGGAAATGTTTTTAAGGAAGGCTTCCCGGGAGATCCGCCAGGCGACTGCGCCGGAAGGGAAATATCCGAACCTGTTGGACCCGAACTTCGATGAGCCGTCCGCACGGCCGGTGAAAGTGAAAAAATATTTGTCGTTGAAACCGTAGTTCGTCCTGGCATAGAAAGAGAGAAGATAGCTTTGGGGGGATGACGGCTCGTTGCCGCCGGCGGTGATTATAGTATCGGCGGAGGTAAGGCTCATCAGGTTGGGATCTTTGTAGCCTGCTCCGGTCGCGGTCAGGTATCCGTATTTTGTCGACTCGAACGATTGCCCGATAAGGAAATTGACGGCATGCTTTCTATTGTATGACCGGGAGAAACTAAACGTATTTTCCTGGAACCAGTCGGTGAAACGGCTATTTGCCTCGCTGCTCACCCCGCCGGAATATGGATAGTCGTCGCCAATCTCTACATCGAGATAGTTGGGGTAGTAATTTCGCTGATCATAGGACTGAGAGTTGAGCGATAATGTGCTTTTGAAGCTGACGCCGTTCGACAGATCGTAGCTGGCCGAAAGGGAGCCCAAAATGGTCACCGTCCTGCCGGTATTGGTGGCGGTTGTAAGGGCTACCGGGTTGAGAAAGCCGTGGCGGGTCTCGACGTAGGACTGTCTGAGATCGAAGTTCGTGAAGGCTCCGAATGCGTCGCGTGGCGAAAGATCCGGCCTTGCAAACTGCGCCTGCGCGTAAGTTCCACCGCTGATATGCTGGTCCGTAAGTCCCGCCAAAAGCGTGCTGGTTAAGTGAAGTTTTGACCCTACCCGGGTCTCGATGCCGAATTTGCCCGCGATGCGCCGGTAGTTCGTGTTATCCACTACTCCGGGTGCGTTGGTGGCGGAAATGGAACTAAAATAACTGGAGTTTGGTCCGCCTCCTTCAAAAGCCAGCCGGAGATGATTGGCAAGAGTGGAATGAGTAACCTGTCCTATCCAGTTAGTGTTTGCCTGCCCGAAAAAGCCCCGATCGTGCAGGACGGAATCCGTCAGCGGATCCAGATGGCGAACGGATGAAGTGCTGTCGCTGACAAAGGTATTCCGTGCTCTTTCGGTGAGAAGAGATCTGTATTCGGATGCATTCAACAGGCGGGGGGTACTGAAGACCGTATTGACTGTCGAAGACCAGGAAACCTCCAGGCGAGGGACTGTGCCTGTCCGGCCTGTTCTGGTTGTGATGACGACAACTCCGTTTGCGGCCTTCGAACCGTAGATGGCCGCCGACGATGCGTCTTTAAGAATCGTTATGGATGCGATATCATCGGGGTCCAGCGAACCCAGGGTATTGAGGCTGTTTACGTAGGACCCCGGCAGGGTCGCCGAGATCCCCGTCACGGGGTCAGCCGACAACGAGGCATTTGGGCTTTTCACCTGAAAACCGGGGGCAATAAAATTACTTCGGACCTGTACCGGAATGCCGTCGATGACGTATAGCGGATCATTGCCGCCCAGAAACGAACTGGCGCCCCTGATCCGGATGCGAACCATTCCGCCTGGCGTCCCGTCGGTCTTTGTTACTTCGACGCCGGTGGCCTGGCCGGCAAGCAAATTGTCAACGGTGTTGAAGGGGATATCCTCTCTGTGCTTCATATCGACGACGGAAATGGAACCCGTCAGGTCTTTTCGTTTTGTGCTGCCGTAACCGATGACCACTATCTCTTCATGGCTGCGGACAAGTGGTTCCATTGAAATATCGACAGTCGGCTGACCGGACAATATTATCAGACGCGACTGATACCCGACGAAGCTAAAGCCGAGGGGTCGCCTTTTACTCCCTGGATCATATAGTCGCCGGCGCTATCCGTCTGTGCGCTTTTCATCCCGCGTTTATTGAGGATGGTGACACCCTGCAGGGGCAGCCCGTCGCCGTCTGTTACCTTGCCATGGATAGAAAGAGAGCCGGTAAGCGGCCCGGTCACGGCGGCGGTCCGCTTTAATAAAACGTTATCCCCTATGACAGTGAATGCTATTGGAAGGTCTCTCAGGCATTTCCCGAGGGTCTCCTGGAGCGTAGCATTTGTTACAGCGATGGAGATGGGGGTTGCCGGGAGGTCATCGGGATCGTAAAGGAATACGTATTTTGTTTGCCTCTCAACGTCTTTGAGGATCGATTCCAGCGTCGCATGCTTCGCCCTCAGCGTGATCTGGCTGTATGCTGAGCGGCTTGTATGTAAAAGCACAATGGCCAATAAGGCAGCGGTCCATCTCATGGCAGCGTGTTTCGGTGGTTTAGCGTGGAAGAGCCGGAAATCGGGTAAAGACGGAGGGGTTGTCTGTGCAATACCAAATTACGGAAAAAAAGATTATTCGACCCATCGTACTGGTCGCGTCAATGGGCGGCTATATCGATGGGGCCTTTTTGGGATTTGACCATAAAGATCAGTGGTATTGCGGCCAGAAAGATCAATCCGAAAATGAGAAATGATTCATTAAAACTGAGTACGGCAGTTTGACGGTTGAGTGTGTTATCCAAAACCTTCACCGCCGCATTCTGTGCCTGTTCGGCTGAAAATCCATTGTTTGCCAACCCCTGCGTGATCTGCGAAACACGTTCCTGGGCGACCGTATTGTATTCATTGATATTTCCGACCAGGTCCAGCCGGTGCAGGGGATTTTTCTGCGCCAAAAGTATATTGGCGATGGCGACGCCGACGGCGCCGCCCAGTTGGCGGATCATGTTGGTGAGACCGGCGGATTGGGCGATATCGTTGCCCTTTAGTCCGGCCAGTGAAAGTACGGCGATAGGCGTCAGGATCAGCCCGTTGGTCGCGCCGCGAAGGAGGTGGGGAAGGTCGAAGTTCCGGAAACCCGATTCGCTGCTTGAAAAATACATGATCGAGCTGAATAGAATAAAACAGAGAAAGCCCATCGTGATGAAAAGTTTTGGAGGAACTCCTTTGTGCATCAGCTTTCCCGAGAGGGCGATGCATATGGCGCTCAATATTGCGCCGGGCAGGAGCATCAGGCCTGTTTGGGATGCGCTCCATCCCAGTATGGTCTGGGCGAAAAGAGGGAACAGAAAGAGCGGGGCGTAAATGCCGATGCCGAAGACCAGATTGAGGGCGGAACCCAGTGCCACCGACCGGTGGCGCAGGACATGAAGGTTGACCACCGGATTTTTAGTTCTGAGTTCCCACCATACGAACATCCCGCAGCCGATGGCGGCAAGCGCCGTGAAGATGCGGATATTGTTGCTTTCGAACCAGTCGTCCGTCTGGCCTTCTTCCAGTACGTATTGGAGCGCGCCGATGCCGACGACCAGAAGGCCGATCCCTGTCCAGTCGATCGCCTTTTTCCCCGGCGGCGTCTTACTGTCGAAGACATAGATGGACGAGAGGATACAGGCGGTTACTCCGATGGGGATATTGATAAAGAAGATCCACTGCCAGGAAATGGCGTCCGTGAGATACCCGCCGAGGGTGGGTCCGAAGGCCGGCCCCAGAACGATGCCAAGGCCGAACACAGCATTCGCCGTGGCGAGCTGTTCGGGAGGGAAGGTCTCGACCAGCAGAGTTTGGGAAGTTGGAAGCAGTGCACCTCCGCCCAGTGCCCTGGAGCACGCGCCAGAAGATCAAGGTATCGATGCTATGAGAGTTGCCGCACATAAAAGAGGCAAAGGTGAACAGCGCGATCGAGGCCGTGAAGTAGTTCTTCCGGCCGAAGAGATCGGAGAGGAACCCCGCGAGCGGGATAATGATCACGTTGGCGATGGCGTAGGCGGTGATCACCCAGGCTACTTCGTCCGATGCTGCACCGAGGTTGCCGCTGATATCTTTGAGCGCGACGTTTACGATGGAGGTATTCAGCAGTTCGAGAATGGCCGCGGTGATGACTGTGACCACGATGATCCAGCGGGTTGCACCCTGCGGATATCCGGCCGTAACATTGACTGACATAAAAATGAATTTAGACCTTTCTTACTGTGACCGTGACGTTCATCCCTGGGCCAGGTAGAAGCCCTTTGAACTGCGGGGGTCCAGCAGGATCCTTACCGGGATGCGCTGGGTCACTTTTACGAAATTGCCGGTGGCGTTATCGGGGGGCAGAAGAGAAAATTTAGCGCCTGTTCCGCCGCTGAACGAAGTGATCGTGCCGGTAAACCGCTGTCCGGGCCAGGCGTCGACCTCGACGCTTGCCTTCTCGCCGATGCGCATATTGTGGATCTGGGTCTCTTTGAAATTGGCCACCAGCCAAACGCTGTCGCTGCCGATGATGGAGCACGTCAACTGGCCCGGCTGAAGGTATTGGCCCGGTTCTACGTTCTTCTTCGATACGACTCCATTATTGGGAGCGGTGATCGTCGCGTAGTCGAGCTGGGACTTTGCCAGTGCGAGCTCGGCCTCGCGTTGTTTGATGTTCGCGTCGGCGATCATCTGCTGAACCTTTACGCCTTGTGCCTGGAAGGAAGAAATGCTGGTTTGTTTTTTCGACGACTGAAATTGCTTTTCCGCCAGTTCCAGCTGGGAGACGGCCACGCGCCGTTCGGCTTCGGCGGCATCCATTTGCTGAGGGGTAGCGCCTTGCAGGTCGACCAGTTTTTTACCCGCGCGTAGTCCGCGGTGGCTTTCCAGAGCCGGGCTTTTGCGACTTCGATATTTTGCTGGATGGCTTCTGCCGAGAACTGGGTCGCGTTTACGCTGGTCGCGGAAGCGGCGATATTGCTGCCGGTTTGCAGGCGGGCTGCTTTTGCGTTTTCGAGGGCCGCTTCGGCCTGCAGGACTTTGGCCCGGAGGTCACGGTCGTCGATGAGGATCAGTACCTGGCCTTTCCGAACGGGCTGGTTGTCGATGAAGTTGACGGTGGAGATATAGCCGGGGACGCTGGTACGGATCGGTACGATATCCCCTTCGATCTGGGCGTTGTCGGTCTCTTCATACGTAAGGAGATGGTAGAACTGAACGGCGAACCAGGCGAGTACGAGGGCCACGACCGAAAAGATGATGATCCTCTTTTTATTTGATTTTTTCTGTTGTATCTGTTCCATGTGATTGTTGTTTATCCCGCGATGAGATTGTATTGGATATATGCAAAGACCAGTTGCACCTGATGTAGTTTTTGATTGGTGAGCGCCTGGTTTTGGGCATTCAGTTCGATGAGATAGTCGCTGGAGGTGATAACCCCGGCATCGAGCTGGCCCGAAGAAATGTCTTTGACCTTTGTGCGGACGGAGATGATGTCAATGTCCTGCTGCAGCAGGTGTGAAAGTTTGGCTATCTCTTCTTTTTGTCCTGCCAGCTGGGCGTTCACGCGTAGCTGGAACGTCTGCTTTTGTGCGTCGACGATCTCCTGCTGCCGGTGCAATACGTCTTTGTCGCGTTTGAGTGTGTAAAATGAACCCAGGGTCCAGCTCATTTTTATGCCGGTGACGTAAAAGCCCTTAATGTCGTTGTCGAGGATATTGAGGCCGGGTCTGCCGACGCCGCCCTGGAAAAAGGCTTTGAACTGGGGTCTGGTATTCGCATCCAGCAGCCTGCGCTGCACCGAATAGGCGGTGGATTGATAGTTGAAAAGGGAGATCTCGGGTCGCGTAATGCTGTCTTTGAGTCCCGTATCCGGCGCGGGCATTATGAACCGGGTAGAAGTGTCGAGGGCGTCGCCGGTGTAGACGTTCATGATGTCGATCAGGCCTTTCCGGTTGGATCGCTGCTCATCGATGCGCTGTGTGATGCCGAGGTCTTCCGCCTGCAAAACAAGGAGGTTGGAAGCCAGCACGGTGCCGGCTTCCACTCCGGCATTCACTTTTACGATCCGATCTTCAACGTTCTGTTTGAGCAATTGGAGCAATTCCAGTCTGGTGTCCGATTCCACGATGTTTGCGAACAGCCGGGTAACCTCTGATCTTATGGAGTATAGGTCTACTTCTACTTTTTGTTGTTCTACCAGCGACAAAGCCCGTACGAGCGCTTTCTGGGCGGTGGTCCTGCCTGCGTCATAAATGAGGACGCTGGTCTCGTCCGTTACCCTGAACTGATCTTTGTCGACCGGGGTGACAGAGACGCCCGGGATCTTTATGGGCAGGGTTGGGACGGCGGACTGATAGGTCGCCTGGGCGGCGAATTCGTTCTGGGGCAGTCTTGCCGTATTTGCATTTTTGATCCGGTCTGTTTCGATCCGCTGCAGGAGTTCTTTCTCTTTGATGATCGGGACGTGCTTTACGGCTTTTTGCTGGCATTCGCCAAGTTGTATTTCGGGAGTCTGCGCCCTCAATAGCAGAGGGATGGCCGAAAGAAGGAAAATAAGCGTTTTCATAGTCTGTTACCAGTTGAGGATCCGTTCGAAAAAAGCCGGCATCTGCTGCTGCGTCTGTTTCAGGAGCATTTTGTATTGGTCGGCGGAGAGGTTCATGATCCCCTGGAGCACCGGCTGGGCCGCAACCGGAAAGACGCACACGGACATGATCTGTGCGAACAGGACGTAGGGGTCGACCGGTCTGATCTTTCCGATCTTGATCTCTTCTTCTATCTGCGCTACGAATCGGGTGGTGAATGCCGTCTCCGCGGGTGGCAGGAAATCATTTTTGAAGGCTGCCGGGTCTTTGTGGCTTTCGTGCAGGACAAATAATGGGAGGTAAGGGTGTTCGTGCAGATAGTCCAGATACTCGCGGGAAAGCCGGTGGATCTTGGACATGACCGAGTCATTTTCTTCCAGGATCTTCCGGAGGTTGGCGAAGACGTCGAGGACTGCTTTGCGCATGATGAGCTCGAACAATTTCTCCTTTTTGGCAAAATAGTAGTGGAGCATCGATTTGCTGATTCCCGCCTCATCGGCGATCTCCTGCATGCGGGCGCCTTCGAGGCCATATTTTATAAAGGCGTTTTGGGCGGCCTTCATGAGTTTTTCTTCGGTTTCACTGCTAAGTGCTACCTTTTGTTTTTCAGTGCGTTGCATATATTTTCGAGTTATCGACCGTTTGGTTCGACCAAATGGTCGAATACAAAATTAGGCTATTTTTCAATATCCGGTCTAATTTTTTTTGTATCCCGGATTTTGGATGACCCGATTGTAAAAATTGGCGGGGGTAGAAAGGATGAAGACAGTGACGCCTGTTACAGCGGTGGAAAGCGGTGTGATTCGCCGGTTTGAGCTCAGAAGGGTTGGAAACTATTCCGCCCGCCACACGGCATCCACAAACCAACCCCGGCTGTCGTAAAAATAATGGAGAGGTCGGAAGAACGCATTGCGGGCGAGTCTGTCCAGGTCGCCGACGGTGTATTTTTGCGAGATCTCCATAAAAATCTCCTCGTTGCAGGCGAACCGGATAAGTTGCTCCCGGCCGTCGCACCATAGAGCCGCCTGTTGTTCGATGCGGCTGATCAAATAGCTCCTGCATGCGCCGGAGACAGGGTCATAACTGGCGAAATGCTCGAATGCGTAAGTATCGATATTGCCATTCAGCTCCCTGTTGATCCGATGCAGGAGGTTTAAATTAAATCTTTTTGTGATCCCTTTTCTGTCGTTGTAAGCAGCGAGAATCGTGGCGGGATATTTTTTCAGGTCGATGCCGGTAAAAACGACGTCCCCCGGCTTTAGATGGCAGCGCAATTTCCGGCAGAAGATCAGGGCTTCTTCGGGGGGCATGTTTCCGAGGTTCGACCCGAGAAACAGCACGACTTTCCGTCTGCGCGAGTTTTTTGTCACTTCTTTGATCCCGGGTAGATATTCGCGTGAAAGACCCCGAACATTCAGTCCGAAGATTTCCTGCGGCAATTTGGTCTGAAGGCAATTGATCACGTTCTCTGATATATCTATAGGATTGTAGGTAAACTCCGCCCCACTCCAGACCAGTTGGCGAAGCAGGTTAATGGATTTCTCGCAGTCGCCCGGCCCCAGTTCGATAAGGTCGAAGTCCGTTCCATCCTGGATGATCGTCGTGGCCATTTCCGTCGACCACCGCTGAAAGATATCCATTTCGCAGGCAAACGGATAATATTCCTCGCATTTCATGATCTCCTGAAAGATTGCATCGCCTGTCTTGTCATAAAAATATTTGGAAGGCAGGTATTTCGGTGATGCCCGGAGGCCTTCGAGTATTTCCTTTTCAAAAACTGTTGCCGGGGCGGTTTGCGCGAGAATGTTCGTGATCATGGTCTGTTGTTGATGGTTTGTCGTGGAATCATTTCCGTCTCGTCGAAGACAAGAAATATGCCCGCGCTAAATCACTGGTTTTCAGACAAGGCTAATTGGGATATCCCCGACGCAACGCGAGATTTAAAGATAATTTGCGACCCATCGTTATTTGAGCCTGATCTCTCCTATCCCGCATCCCTGGGGAACCATGGGAAATACGTTGTTCTCCCTGCCGACCATGACCTCCAGTAAATACGGCCCCTGATGTTCGAACATTTCGCCGATCGCCTGTGAGAGGCAGGCCCGTTCGGTCACGCACTGTCCGGGGATCCGGTAAGCCGCGGCGACCTTTACAAAATCGGGATTGTCCATATCGGAGAACGAATATCGGCGCTCGTTGAACAGTTCCTGCCACTGGCGGACCATACCCAGAAAGCGGTTGTTCAGGATCACGATCTTGACGTCGACCGAATTTTGCATGATGGTACCCAATTCCTGAAAATTCATCTGAAAGCCTGCGTCTCCGATGATGGCCACTACCGACCGGTCCGGGGCGCCGAATTTCGCGCCGATCGCCGCGGGTAGTGCAAATCCCATCGTGCCCATGCCTCCACTGGTGATATTGCTGCGGGTCCGGTTCATTTTCGCATACCGGATAGCGGACATTTGGTTCTGTCCGACGTCCGAGACGATGATGGCGTCCCCCTGTGTGTATTCATTCAGGATCCGCACGACCTCGCCCATCGTGAGTTCCCCGGATGCCGGGTATAGCTCGGGTTGGATGACCGTATCCAGCTCTTCCTGGTAGAGCTCGTGAAATCGCCGCAGCCAGGCGCTATGGTCTCTGATCTCCAGGTGGGAGGTTAGTATCGGCAGCGTCTCTTTACAGTCGCCCCATACCGGAAAACCGGCCTTTACATTCTTATCGACTTCGGAAGGGTCGATGTCCAGATGGACTACCTGTGCCTGGCGGGCATATCTATCCAAACGTCCGGTCACCCGGTCGTCGAAGCGCATTCCAACGGCGATCAGCAGATCGCACTCGTTGGTAAGTATATTGGGCGCATAGTTGCCGTGCATCCCGAGCATTCCTACATTCAGGGGATGATCGGAAGGGATGGCTCCGGCCCCGAGCGCGGTCCAGGCAGCGGGAATATTGCTTTTCTCTACAAAGGCCGTGAATTCTTTTTCAGCGCCGCCGAGGATGACTCCCTGTCCCCAGATGACCAATGGTCTGGAAGCCTTGTTAATGGCGTCCGCGGCAGCGCGTACGGATTCCGGCCGGATACGGGGTTTGGGCATGTTGCTGCGGATATGGCTGCACTTCTGGTAGCCCTGGTCCTCCATCAGCTGCAGTTGTGCATTCTTTGTGATATCCACCAGCACGGGACCCGGACGCCCGCTGCGGGCAATGTAAAAGGCCTTCGCCAGGACCGAGGGTATCTCGCCTGCTTCCGTGACCTGATAATTCCATTTTGTTACGGGCCCGGAAATATTGATGATGTCCGTCTCCTGAAAGGCGTCCGAGCCGAGGAGATGGGCATATACCTGCCCGGTGATACAAACCAGCGGAGTGCTGTCGATCATCGCGTCGGCGAGGCCGGTAACGATATTGGTCGCGCCGGGTCCGCTGGTCACGAACACCACGCCGGCTTTACCGGATGCCCGGGCATATCCCTGTGCGGCATGAATGCCGCCCTGCTCATGCCGGACCATAATGTGATTTAGCTTTTCACTGTAGTCGTAAAGGGTATCGTACAGGGCTATATTTGCCCCGCCCGGAATCCCGAAAAATGTGTCGACGCCTTCCGCCACCAGTGCTTCCATGACGGCTACGGCTCCTGAAATGTTATTCATGTGTAGTGTTTAAAAGTTCATCGTGCCCGCCGATCCAGACGATCTGTTGCATTCCGCATACGCGCAGGACTTTGTCCATGAGGCCTTTCCTGACTGCGTCGTTGTCGAATTTCTTAAGGATGCCGAATTCCGGGATGCGCGCTACCGTTGTGCCTTTTAAGATGGCCGGCCTCTCCCCTCCGGAAGTGATCCATGCGAAACCTGCCGGCTCTTCGCTGGAATAGACGATCAGAAACTGACTGTTCAGGTTGTTCATCTCTTTTGCCAGAGCCGCATGACTGAATCGTTTCAGGATAAAGTTTTCCAGTTGGGTTTCGGGAATGCCATTCCCATATTTCTCTCTGATGGTTGCGGCAGCAAGGGAAGATAACAGGGTTATGCCTTCGTTGTCGCCTATGATAAATTTTGTAGTGATTGTACTTTCCATGATTGTATGATTTTACCGATGAAAATAAGCCCGGAGATAGCCAGCATGGCCACTCCGAATAGCATATAGATGGTACGGTTCGTCAGCAGTTGTGTCTGCTGTGTGATACTCTGGCTTAGCGCGGCGTTGGCCAGAGCCGCGGCCTGTTCCGCCGGGAATCCTTTGGCAGCATAGACCGACCGCCAAACGCCGAGCCTTTCGACCGTGTTGGGATTTTCAGTTGTAAGGGCGGCGAGAAACCCTTCTTTATACTTCTGATTCCAATACAATTGGAGGCTGTAAAAGCCAGCAACCGAATTGATCGTTGCGATGAAGCGGGTGTACGCCGCCAGAATGAGTCCGGTGAACCCGGTATTAGCGGGTGCGTGGGAAAGGATAAAAAGGATGATCGGGACAAACAGGATGCCTGAAGCGGCACCCTGCAGGAGTACCGGGAACAGCAGGTCCATAAATGACAGGTCCGGGGTAAGCAAACAGGCCATCCAGATGTTAAAGACGCCCATGGCGGCAAATCCCAGGATCAGAAAGATGTTGATCCATCCTTTATGGGCAAGGATCATTTTCGTCGTGACGATCAGAAAGCCGACCATTGCCGCGAGGTTGCAAACCGCGAGCGAGACCACCTGAATGGCCCGCCATTTAAGGGCGCCGCCCGCATAGGTATAGATCAGACCGATGCTGTCTTTGCTGCCGTAATAAATAACCAGCAGGCAAAGTCCGGTCACAAAACCCGGGCTTTTGAAAACGCCGAGGTGGATCGACGGGCGGCGGACAATCTTTTGCCGGTATAGGAAAAGGCAGGTACCGATAGCCGCTGTTGCGGCACTCAATCTGATCCGGGGATCCCCGAACCAGTAGTATTTACCGCCATATATCACCGTATAGCCGAGTGACCAGGCGGCGACCGAATAGATGATAAATCCCGCCCAGTCGAGCTGGAACAGCGGGTATCTCCGGTGACCGGCCTTCGGTCGTAGCATCAGCAGTATCAGCGCCAGGGTGACCAATTGAAAACCGATCACATAGTAGTAAGTCGCCTTCCAGTCGGTCGAGTCGACCACCGACGCCGCAACCACGCCGATCAGTGTAGTATTGGCCAGCAGGGTCCCGTAAAAAACGGCGGGCGCCTCCGTCCTGGCCCTGTGGGTATCCAGGCGGGAAAGGATCAGGATAAGGACGGCGATATTAATGTTGCCGATAAGAATTCCCTGCAGGACCCGCAGTGCAATGAACAGATCGATGTTCCGGCACCTGAGGCAGGCCAGATTGAGCAAGATTCCCAAAAGAATATTTGCGAGGAGGTAGTCGCGGGTCTCGAAGTACCGAAGGAACCGAAACTGGACCGGGAGGATTGCCGTTATGCCGCCATAGGTGATCAGGAAGGCGAAGGAAATATCTTCCGGCTGGGCGCCCAGATAGGAGATCATGTAGTTCTGGGTCAGCGCAAACAACCCGAACTGCATAAGGGACGACGCGAGGATCAGAAAAAGGGCGATCCTGACGCCCCAGTCCCAGTGTGTGATCCAGGCCCGGAAATAGACGGGCTTGCTCATGATCTTGTCTTTTTAACGGCCACGGTAACATTCATGCCGGCGATGATGCCGCCCGTCTGTTTTCGGTCGGAAAACTCGATCTTCACCGGCACGCGCTGGATGATCTTCACGAAGTTGCCCGTGGAGTTGTCGGCCGGCAATAGGGAGAAACGGGAGCCGGTGGACCCGGCGATCGCTGCGATCCTTCCGCTGAATATTTTCCCGTCGATGGCGTCCACGCGGATCTCCACGGTCTGGCCGATATACATTCCATTTACCTGTGTTTCCTTGTAGTTGGCTGTGATCCATTTTTCGTGTTCGTTGATGATACTCACCAGTGGCTGACCGGGCTGGATCTGCTGGCCTTCCTGGATGTTTTTGCGGCCCAGCCGGCCGGAATAGGGGGCCCGGATAACGGTGTAGGACAGGTTCAGCCGGGCGAGGTCAAGGGCGGCTTCTTTTCGCCTGATATCGGCGGCCAGCAGGGCATAGTGGGTTTTCAGTTCGGCAATCCGAACGACGCTGGTCCGCAGGGAGTTTCGGGCGGCGCTGAGATCGCTTTCGGCCACTTCATACCGGGCCTCCACCTGGTCGAGGTCCGAACCGGTCGCCGCCTCTTCCTTCACCAGATTAGTATACCGGTGGATGTCTTTTTGCTGCTGGGTGTACCTGGCTTCCGCGCCTTTGATCTGGTCCTCGTTGATGCTCGTTCCGGCTTCTGCGGAATGGATGCTTGCGGTAAGCACTGTCTGCTGTGCCCGGGCATCTTCCAGCGACGCTTCGGCAGCCCTTGCCTGCGCCCGGTATTCCCTGTCGTCCAGGATCACCAGCGTGTCATCTTTCTTAACTTCCTGGTGTTCCTCAAAACAGGCCCGCTGAATATAGCCACCGGCCCTGGCAGAGACGGGGTTGATGTAGGATTCCACCTGTGCGTCATTGGTCTCCTCGTATTGCTCATTATAGTTCCAGTAACGGATACCGTAAATGACACCCGCGACGAGGCAGATTCCCGCCAGGGCAGTGATCGCAATATTCCCGGGATGTGTCTTATTCTTTTTCATTTTTTAAGGCTTTTTTTTGTTACAGATTCCCGCTCAAATACAGCAGGCGGTAATAGATGGTCAGTGCGTCGGTTTGGGACCTGATCAGATGGATCCTCGATTCCTGGTACAGATTGTCAGCGTCCAGCAGGTCCGTGAGCAGGGACAGCTGATTCAGATATTTCGTATTCTGGATCCGGTAGTTCACCAGCGCTTCTTCGACGGAACGCTCGTTGACGGAAATCCGGTTGAGCGCTTCGCCATATTTTATGAGGTAAGCTTCGGCTTCCGTGCGCACGTCATCGAGACGGGCTTCCGCCTGCAATTCGGTCTGCCTGAGGCGAAGCCGGGCGGCGGCTACCCTATTTTTATTGTGGTAGAGTGAGGAGATCTCATAGCTGGCTTTTATGCCGACAAAGCCAATGGACCAGGCCTGGTCGGCCGCCGGAAAGACGTTGTAATTCGGGTAGTTCAACCCGTATCCTCCATACAGCCCGACGCTCGGCCGGCCGGCGCTTTCCACTTCTTTGAGCACGGCGTTTGCCAGCCGGATATTTTCATTTGCCTTTTGAAGGGACCAGGCCGATTGCGTCGTCATTTGGACGAGGGGCGTCAGCGAAGGGGTGGCAGGCTTGGGCATGGCGGCAGAATCCGCCGGGAAGATCCGCACCGAATCGGGGAGATCCATCAGGACGTCCAGGCGTTGATTGGTAATGGCGATGTCGTTCTGATTCTGTTCCAGTGCAAGCTGTGTGTTCGAAAGTGCAACCTGCGCCCGCAACACGTCAGATCGGGTGACCTTTTCGTTGTTGTAGAGTGAATTGATGTTGGCGAGCCTCGTCAGTGCTCTTCTTTTTTGGTCGAGGATGAATTGTTGCTGGTCGTTCAGCCTTACCAGGTCCAAATATGCGACAGCCGTCTGTAACGCAATTGTTCCGGACTGATCATGGGTATCCAATTGGGCAATTTTCAGATGCGAGTTTTGCTCGTTTTGTTTCGCCCGCTGTCTGCCGCCGCTGTACAAATTGAACAGGGCTTCGACGCCCAGTGCAGCGGAGGTCGAGCCCGGCGGTCTGGAAATGGTGCTGGCATGACTGAGTCCTCCGCCAAAAAGCGTGAGGGGGGTAAAGTATTGGTAGGAGCCGTCTGCGTTAATGGAGGGTAGCGCCTCTTTGTATGTCGCTTTCCTGTCTTCGGCTGCGGCGGTCTCTGCAATGCCTACTGACCTTACCCATTTATTTTGGTTTTTCGCGAATTGGATCGCTTCCGAAAGGGTGAGTTGATAGCCCGGGCCCTGAAGTTGCCGGCCTTTTACTGTTCGTGGGTGTAAGAGTAAAATGACCAGACAGGAGAAAAATATAATCTTTGCCATATCTTGAATCATTGTGATTTCGATAGGCAAAATTCCATTTTATGTATAGCCGAAAATCGTCGCTATACCTTCATTGTTCGTCGAAATGGCTTATTTGATTTCCTTGGCTTGTTCAGTCGAATTTTTTTCGATATTCAACAGGCGACATTCCGGCGCCTGCCCGGAAGAATTTCCCGAAGACCGACTGGTCGGAGAAGTTGAGCATACCCGCAATCTGGGATACGGTAAGGGTCTTGTTCTGGAGCAAGACCTTGGCCTCGAGAATAATGGTATCGTCGATCCATTTTCCGGCGCTTTTGCCGGTGTGTTTTTTTACCGCCGCGGAAAGCGATTTAGACGTGACGTGCAGGCGGGAAGAATAAAAATCGAGTTTGTGCTCGCGCATATAGTTTTCCCGCAGCAGTTTTCGGAACTGGTCGAACAATGGGTAGCCCCTGGACGGGGGCGGTTTTTCTGCCGTGTATTGACGATAGTATGCTTCCAGCTCGTAGAGGAGGGCAAAGATGTAACTGCGGACGATCAGGTCCTGATGGCTTTGGGATGCCGACCTTGCCTGCTGTGCCAGGTCGTAGATCCGGGCGAATTTGGTGGCGTTGGTGGGGTTTAGCGGCAAAACACAGCGTCCGATATCTTCGAAGAACTCAAAACTCCCGAGGAAAAACGGGTCCGCGTGGCGTTCGAGCAGAAAGCTTTCCTTGAAAAAGATGACGTCCATCTTCAGCCGGTCGCTGCGTTTCGAGAAATAGCGGATGACGGATGGAGCGAGTGTAATAATAGCAGGAGCGTCTACGTCCCAGGACAACAATCCGGCCGTGAGTTTGACGCCGCCCTCCTTGATAAAGGCCAGAGCATAGCTTTCTGCGCGGTAGGGTTCTTCCTGGTATGGCGTATCGCCGCTCTTGACAAAGAGATATTTTTCGTTGCCGTCTTCGGGAACCGAGAAGAGTCGGCTGTGGCGCGAGAGGGTGAACGTAGAGATTTTGCTCATCGCTGCAAAGTTATTAAAAGGATACTTTACAAAAGGTGTTCAGGGGAGGCGGATATCGTAAAGCACGAAGGGCATACCACCAACGATAGTGTGGAATCTTTACAGCATTTTATCGGCCATTCCTTCTACAATTCTGAACTAAATCGGATCGAAAATAATATTAGAAAAAAATCTCACTGATAACATGCGGATTTTATGTGCGAGCGGGCCGCACAGAAAATCTTTCCAGCTATGCGGTTTTCTTTGCCTCCGTTGGTCCGGCAATTGCAAAACTTAGTTCATCAGGCTTTAATAGGATATTGGATTAGCAACGGCCCGGATGTCTATCTGGGCTTTTTTTATTTCCTTTCCGCACGACGATACGTGAGCGCTAATACGCCATGATCCAGTGTCCTAGCGGCTTTCAGCGTTAGCCCACGCGGAACATCCCCTTCCCGAAAAAACGTTTTCCGCCGCCCATGATCACCGGGTGTACGAGTAGTTGGTACTCGTCGACGAGACCGGCGGCCTGGAGGTGGCCGACCAATTCCGCGCTGCCTTCGATCTGTATCGTGCCTCCCGGCTGTTGCTTCAGTTGGGTGATGGATTTTATAACATCCTTGCCGATGATCGTGGTATTTGCCCAGTCCGCCTGCTTCAGCGTGGTGGAGACGACATATTTGGATACACTGTTCAGTTTGTCTGAAATACCCATTTCGTTGTTTTTCATCCGTGACCAGTATGGAGCCAGCATTTCGTAGGTCTTTCGTCCAAAAAGGATCGCGTCGGCGGAAAGGATACCATCCCTGATCCACTCCTGCCGGGAGACGCTGTCATAGGGCATGAACCACTGGGGCATTGTTTCCGCGTCGAAGACGCCGTCGAGGCTGATCCATTCGGAGACTGATAAATTTCGCATGGTGAATTTTTCGACAAAGTAAGGACGGCGACAAGCCAAAAAATAGAAGAAACCCGACAAAAGGGGATGGACCGCGAAGCCGGTGTGAGTAGACCGCCGCTTCCGCGCGTCAGGCGGGGAACTGCTGCGCCAGCCTCCGGTACTCTAACGGCGAGAGGTTGGTAAACTCTTTAAAAGCCCGGATCAGGTGACTCTGGTCGGCATAGCCGTTGTCGAAGGCTACCTGTGTCATGTCGCTAAAGCCATGACAGCCCAGCTGGTTCAGGGCGGCATGAAACTGACAGATGCGGCTATAGAGCTTCGGCGTGAGACCGACGGTTTCCCCGAAGAGGCGCTGTAGGGTCCGCTCCGTCACGAACAATTCTTTTTGCAGATCGCCGAGCAGGAGGGTTCCTCTGTGCTGCCGTATTGTACGGATAGCATAGGGAAGTCGTTCGTCGGTGACGATCTTTCTGCTTCGGGACAGTCGCAGGATATAGTCGTCCATTAGCCGGAGGCGGTCCTCGCGGGAAGGGCTGTTGAGGAGCTGTTCTTTGAGGTTCGATTCTCTGGCCGGACCGCAGAGGCTGAGGTCGATGCCCTGATCGGTAAGTTCGCTTGCCGAATACCCGAACAGGGAAGGCAGCAACCATGGATAGAGAAAATAGGCGATCACCGCGATCTCTCCTGCCGCGTGCAGCTGTATGGGCTTTGTGTTCTGCCCATATAGTACGAGGGGATAGCTTTTCTTTTCGCCGGTGAGGATCCGTGACGGATCGGTCAGCTGAAAGGTGACGCTGGGATAGCCGTTGGCGATCAGCGGCAGGACGGCCTCGTCAAACACGCTGTTGCTTTCGAGAACCACGATATGGCTCACGATAGCGGCGATCGGAGAAGGCGGAGCAAGCGTCTGGACTTTCATTGCATTTTTATTGGCCGACGAGACGGTAGTCTTCCGTCACAATATAGTGCTTAAGTGTGGTGATCTTTAGTTCGTGTCCCTTCTCGGTAACATAGACCTTCTTCAGCTCGCGAAAGGTCTTGTTGTTGTCGGTGAGTCCGACGATACAGGAGTATTTCTCAGGGCCTTTCTGAAGGATGGGATGCGGGGGCGTCCCCATATCGGGGAGTTTGATGGTGTCTTCGCCTGTAATGCCTTCAAATTCGACTTTGGCCAGGTATTTCATGGTTTCCGTCGTCTCGTAGAGGCGGACGGAGAAATACATTTCGTTGAGCGAGTCGCTGGTTCGGACGCGGTATTCGGCTATGGGGTCCTTTTTGGGGTGGTCGCGCTTCCCGGGGTTGCGTTTGAACATCGGTAGTGCCGGTCGTTGGGAAGCGGAACTGTCGGGGCTGGTCGCCGGCTCATTGGTGGTGGACTGACAGGAGCAAAGGATAACGGTCGCCGTGAGTGCGAATGCGGATATGGGTCTTAACATGGCATTGGACCGGCAAACTTTGTACCAGTTCGCAAATAACCTCTTAATTGTCGTGACAAGGCCTTTTCCGTTGAGTTCCCGTGCCTTAGATTTGTAAAAAATAACAGAATATGCGCAAGATTCTAGCTTTTATGCACGTCAGCCTCGACGGATTCGTTGCCGGCCCGCAGGGCGAAATGAACTGGATCAACCTCGACGACGAGATGTTCGATTATGCAGACAAGGAAACCGGTCGTTCGGACCTTGCCCTCTATGGCCGCAACACCTATGAGATGATGGACGCCTACTGGCCGACGGCCGGCAATGATCCCGGCGCCAACAGACACCATAAGAATCACGCCGCCTGGTACAATAAAGTAGACAAGCTCGTTATATCGCGGAGCATGGCCGGTCGGCAAATCCCAAAGGTGACGATCGTCAGCGATAGTCTTCGCCCAGCCATTACGGCGATCAAGGAGCGGCCGGGGCAGCAGATCCTGATCTTCGGCAGTCCGTCAACTATTCATTCCCTTATGAAGGAAGATCTGCTCGATGAGCTGTGGCTGAATGTTAATCCGGTACTTCTTGGGAACGGAATACCTATGTTCAAGGATATCGATACGGTAAAATCGCTGACGCTGGTGGAGACGGTGCCTTTCAAAACCGGAGTGATCGGGTTGCACTATCGTTTTGGAAAAGCCTAGTGTTATTCGGGATAGGTGGCTTCGGCGTTGGCGATCCCCGGCATTGACCCGTTCGAAGGGTTTCATGGCTCGAAAGATATTGCGAATTTATGTGTAACCTGGTGGAAAGGGAGGGCGTCCCAGGGGAAAACGACAAGCCTATGCCGCCGCCCCGCGCTAACTGGTCTTTTATTGCTGCGCCGCTGGTGTTCGGCGCTTCGACCTTCTACTGGACAAACGGCAGCTATGGCATAACAGGAGGCACGCTGCTGTTCCTTTCTACTGTTGCCTGGGTCATCGCGTTTGATTGCCTCTTCGGGTGGTTCAGGGAAAGGCTTCCACTCTATGCGTCGGCCGGATTGCTTTTTGCCGTTTGGGGCACCGTCAGCGGCGCCTGTTTCGGGCTGGCCGATGTTTTTACGACGGCATTCGGCATCCCGCATCCGGTCTACCTCCAGGTGGTTTCCGAGCATTCGCTGGCCTTCAATCTCCTTCTTTTTTGGCCGGGTCCGCTGTTCCCGCTGAGTCTGCTGGTGCTGAGCATCCTGCTGATGCGGCACCGGTTGCTGCCGGTATTGCCGGGTGTGATGCTGGCCGTGGGCGCTGTCCTTTTTCCCCTGAGCAGGATCTCCCGGATAGAGGGTTTGGCGCACCTCGCGGACGGGTTGCTGGCCCTACCCTTCTGGTATATGGGATTCGTCAGCGCCCAGGCCGGCCGAAGGACCAGCCATTGAGCCACCCGCCGCTGCCGTTGAGCTGCGGGAGGACGCCGCCGGGTAATCGACGAAATTTGATCTCCCAATATTGTTTTGTTTTGTACCCGTTAGTTTGTTTGTAGCGTATGTAACGGGTAATTCAGGGATAGATCACAGGTCATTTATCAGCCTCTTGTTTCAACAGGGGGCTTTTCTTTTTCCGTATTTTTAGCGAATGGAAGAACAATTATTCGACCGGCTGGTCGCGATCAGGCGTCAGCTGCACCGGTACCCTGAGCTAAGTTTTAACGAGTATAAGACGTCTGCCCTGATAGAAGGCCAGTTGCGGGAATTGGATATTGCCGTCGAGGCTGTGGCCCAGACCGGGCTGATCGGTACGCTGAAAAAGGGCGAAGGGCCGACGGTGGTACTCCGCGCCGATATGGACGCCCTTCCCGTGCTCGAAGACTCGGGGGTACCCTTTCTTTCGCAGACCGAGGGTGTGATGCACGCCTGCGGCCACGACCTGCATGTCACGATGCTGCTGGGAGCCGCGCTGCTGCTGAAGGACAGGGATTTTGCGGGGACGGTCAAATTCGTTTTCCAGCCCGCCGAGGAGAGTCCGCTCCGAAGCCCCGAAAAGGGTAAATCGGGCGGGCAGCTGATCATGGAGAGCGGCAGGCTGGCGGGCGCCGACGCCGTGGTCGGACTACACGTCAACCCCCTGTTGCCGACCGGGCAGCTCGAATATAAGGTCGGAGAAGCGCTGGCGAGCGTGGGCAATTTCGCCATCCGGATCGAGGGCAAGGGCGGGCATCCGGGAGCGATGAAGCACGTGATCGATCCCGTAGCGGTGGCGGGCGCGCTTATCCCCGCCGCGCATGCGCTGGTCGGGGCGCAGCCGGATCCCCCGACCGCCGTTCTGGCGATCACGCACGTGGAGACCCTTGCCAGACCCAGCTATAACGTTATCCCATCGTCCATGCTGCTTCAGGGTTCGCTGCGGGCGGTAAAGAACGAAGACTACAACGATATCGTGGCGCGGCTTCGCCTGCTGCTGAAGCAGCTGGAACAGCGATTCGGCTGCCGGACGGAACTGGAGTTCAGTGCATACTATCCCGGTCTGCTCAACAACGGGCAAATTCACCGATGGCTGGCGCCGGTGCAGGAGCGGCTGTTCGGGAAGGAAAATATCGTGGAAGGGCAGGCCTATCTGGTAGGCGAAGATTTCTCTTTTTATTCGAGGGTCATACCCGGCCAGTTCTATTTCCTTGGGGCAAAAACAAGGGAGAACGACGCCTACTGGCTGCACCACCCCAGAGTGACGTTCGACGAGAACTGTATAAAATATGGCTCGCCGCTGCTGGCGGACGGGGCGCTGCAGCTGCTGAAAAGTCTTCGGCCTGTCGGTGCTGCAGCTCAGTAGTCCATTCCGGGCGCGCCCGCGGGAGGCGGCGTTTCGTCGTTCCCGGGTTTCTCGGCGACGACGCATTCCGTCGTCAGCAGCATGCCGGCAACCGATGCGGCGTTCTCGAGCGCGATGCGGGCGACCTTGGTGGGGTCGATGACGCCGGCGGCGAGTAGCGGCTCATAGTTGCCCGTGCGGGCGTTGAAGCCGAAGTCTGCCTTCCCCTCCCTGACTTTCTGTACGACGATGCTGGCTTCGACGCCGCTGTTGGCGACGATCTGGCGCAGCGGCTCTTCGACGGCGCGTCTGACGATGGCGATGCCGGTGGTTTCGTCGGCGTTCTCGCCTTTGATATTGTCGAGGGATGCGATGGCTCGGATATAGGCCACGCCGCCGCCGGGGATAATGCCTTCTTCGATAGCCGCGCGGGTGGCGTGCAGGGCGTCGTCGACCCGGTCTTTCTTTTCTTTCATTTCCGTTTCCGTAGCGGCGCCGACATAGAGGACGGCTACGCCGCCGCTGAGACGGGCCAGGCGTTCCTGCAATTTCTCCCTGTCGTAGTCAGAGTCGGTATTGGCGATCTGCGCCGTGATCTGGCTGGCGCGGGCTGTTATGTCATCCTTTTTTCCCTTGCCGCCGACGATGGTGGTGTTGTCTTTGTCGATGGTGATCGTATCGGCTGTGCCGAGATAGTCCAGTCCGGCGTTTTCGAGCTTGTAGCCCTGTTCTTCGCTGACGGCCGTGGCGCCGGTGAGTGTGGCGATGTCCTGCAGCATTTCCTTTCTCCGGTCGCCGAAACCGGGGGCCTTAACGGCGGCCACGCGCAGGGTGCCTCTCAACTTGTTTACCACCAGGGTAGCCAGCGCCTCGCCTTCGAGGTCTTCGGCGATGATCAGCAGCGGCCTTCCGCTCTGCGCGGTCTTCTCGAGCAGGGGCAGGATGTCTTTCATCACCGAGATCTTTTTGTCATAGATCAGGATATAGGGGGTTTCGAGGACGGCCTGCATTTTTTCTGTGTCAGTCACGAAATACGGTGATAAATAGCCGCGATCGAACTGCATGCCCTCGACCACGTCGACCGTGGTGTCGGTGCCTTTGGCCTCTTCGACGGTGATGACCCCCTCCTTCCCTACTTTGGCGAAGGCTTCCGCGATCAGCCGTCCGACGGTCTCGTCGTTGTTGGCCGACACGCTGGCTACCTGGCTGATCTCCTCGGCTATCGTTGCCGATGGTGTGGGACTGCTGGCGCAGGTTGGCGATTACGGCGGCGGCGGCCTTGTCGATACCGCGCTTGAGGTCCATGGGATTGGCGCCCGCGGCGACGTTCTTCAGGCCTTCGCTGATGATGGCCTGGGCGAGGACGGTGGCGGTAGTCGTGCCATCGCCCGCGACATCGGCCGTTTTGGAAGCGACTTCGCGGAGCATTTGGGCGCCCATATTCTCGATCGGGTCTTCAAGCTCGATGTCTTTCGCCACGCTGACCCCGTCCTTGGTGATGGCCGAGGCGCCGAATTTCTTTTCGAGCACGACGTTGCGGCCCCTGGGGCCGAGCGTAACCCGGACGGCGTTGGCCAGTATATCGACGCCTCTTTTCATTTTGTTTCTGGCCTCGGTGCTGAAGAACAGTTGCTTTGCCATATTGAGCGTGTTTGGATACCTTTTTAGCCGCAATGAAGATGCCAAAACACAAAAATGAGCCTCCGGCCGATCCGGAAGGCTGATCAGGCGGATATGGGACTGCGGGGCGATGTTTGGCTGTCTGGCCGCGGCAGGAGTCCTTTACTTTTACAAGGGCTACAGCGCCTATCAAAGAGGATAGTCCCGTACCAAAAAAGTTAAGATCGGTGTACGAAAATAGGTCTATCGGGTCTAATTTGTGCTCAAATTCAAATCATCACCATATGTCCGAAACGACTACCGCTGCCGCAGGCATTTCTACAGCCGATAAAGACCAGGCCCTTGTGAATTCAACGATGGAGAATGCCCATTCCGCCTTCCAGCTATACCGCAGGATGGCTGCAAAGGACCGGGCGCTTTTTCTGGAGACGATTGGGAAGGAGATCGACAAGATCAGGGAGCAGTTGGTGGCCGTAGCGGGTCGCGAAACCCATCTTCCGGCGGCGAGGCTCAACGGGGAGATCAACCGGACGATCGGCCAGGCGAACCTGTTTGCGTCGCTGATCCGCGAAGGCAGCTGGGTTGAAGCGGCTATCGACACCGAAGACCCGGGCCGCACGCCGCCGAAGCCCGATACGCGCAAGATGTTGGTCCCTGTGGGCCCTGTCGTGGTCTTTGGCGCCAGCAATTTCCCCTTTGCCTTCTCGACGGCGGGCGGGGATACGGTCAGCGCGCTGGCTGCGGGCAGTACGGTCGTGATCAAGGGGCATTCCGCGCATGCGGAGACTTCCGGACTGGTCTTCGGCGCCATCCAAAAAGCGATCGAAGCGTCGGGTATGCCTCCGATGACCGTGCAGCACCTGCTGGGTTCCGGCAGGACCGTCGGCATCGCGCTGGTCGTGCATCCTTATACAACCGCGGTTGGGTTTACGGGCAGTTTTGCCGGTGGCAAGGCTCTGCTGGAAGCGGCGCAGAAAAGAGAAGTGCCGATCCCGGTGCACGCGGAGATGAGCAGCATCAATCCTGTCGTCTTCTTTCCCGACACGCTGGAAAAGAACGCCGCGGCGCTTGCCAAATCCTATGCCGGCTCCATCACGCTGGGCATGGGTCAGTTCTGTACCAATCCGGGCGTCCTGCTGGGGGTGAAGAGCGCTGCACTGGATAGTTTCCTGACGCTATTGTCGGCGGAGATCGCGGCGGTCGAACCGGCGAAGATGCTGCACAAGGGTATCTGCGAGGCTTATACGGAAGGGCTGTCTTCCATGCTTGGCCAGAAGGGGCTGACGATCGTGGGACAGGCAGCCAAGACCGCGGGTGATATGGAAGCCCGTCCGGTGGTAGCCAGCGTGCCGGCGGCCGTATTTTTGAAGAATCCCCATCTTTCCGAGGAGGTATTCGGGCCTTTTTCGCTGTGCGTGATCTGTGACGACAGGCAGCAACTGGGTGAAGTCCTGAAAAGTTTTAAAGGGCAGCTGACGACCACGATCATGGGCACTCCCGATGATGTTCGTGGCAATATGGATATCATCGATCTGCAGCAACAGCTGGCGGGCAGGGTGATCCTGAACAATGTCCCCACCGGCGTCGAAGTGAACGCCAGCATGGTGCATGGCGGCCCCTGGCCTGCGACGACCGATGGTCGTTTTACTTCGGTTGGAACGTCGGCCATCCAGCGCTGGGTAAGACCGGTGTGTTTCCAGAATTTTTTGGACGAGATGCTTCCGGCCGAAGCTGAGGAATGCAAATCCGCAGGGGATCTGGAGGGTGGTTAACAATGCCCTGACGAAGGATAGTATCGCTTAGCGTCTGTTTAGCCAAAATTTTTGAGTTTTTCCGGGTCGACGACGGAATTGATCCGCGTGATCCGATTGTCCTCCGGTGATATATCGAAGACCAGGCAGGAGGTCAGCCTGTCGCCGTTGCGGAACAGCAGGGCCGGCTGGTGATTGACCTCGATGAGGCTGATCGTGGCTTCCTGCTGGTAGCGCTGGTAGATGACGGAGAGCAGGTTCGCCACTTCGGTATTGCCTGTGCAGACCTTCTTCACGACGTTGACGTTGGCGCCGCCGTCGGCATAGAAGGCGATGTCTTCGGCCAGCAGGCCTTCGAGCCGCTGCATATTGCGGTCGCGGATGGCGTCGATATAATTTCGAAGCAAAGTATTGGTGCGTTCGTCGCGGATGCGGGGTGTGGCGCGGGGCTTGAAGAGTTTGTCCTTTGCGCGGCTCAGCAGTTTGCGGGAGTGTTCTTCTGTGATGGAGAGGATGGAGGCGATCTCGTCGTGGGGATAGTCGAAACTCTCCTTCAGGATGAAGACGGCGCGCTCTTTGGCGTTCAGCTTCTCCAGCAGCACCAATAGGGAATAGGAAAGGATGTCTTTGAGGTATACGTTGGCGTCGGCAGATTCGGTCGCGACGGGTTCGGGCAGCCAGACTTCCGGTTGGACGGTTCGGCGGCGGCGGGTTTTGGAATTGATCGCATGGTTGATCACGCTCCTGATCAGATAAGCCTTCCCGTTAGTAATTCCGTCCCTGTTGTCCGAATAGAATTTCGTGAGCACGTCCTGGACAATATCCCCTGGCGTCTTCCACAGAGCCAAGGATATTGTAGGCATAAGGAAATAGTATCTGCTGGTAGTCCATCATACGATGTGGTTATGCCGCGTAGCTGTTTACTTTATAAGTCCCCGGCGTTGTCAGGAAGGCCTTGTTGAGCCTGTTCCAGCAGTTGAGCATCGCGACGCTGAGCGCGAGAACGGAGATCTCTTCTTTCGAGAAATGTTTCGTGAGCGCTTCGTAGGTAGCGTCTCCGGTCGCGCAGCTGGTCGTCGGCTTCTTCGGCGAAGCGGAGGGCTGCTTTTTCGGAGTCGGTATAGAAGGGGCTTTCGGGCCATGAAGGCAGGCTGTAGAGGCGCTGCTGCGTTTCGCCGAGGTGGATGGCATCTTTGTAGTGCATGTCGAGGCAAAATGCGCAGCCGTTGATCTGTGATACGCGGAATTCGATGAGGTGAAGGAGTTTCTTGTCGATCACGGACGTGTTGAGAAATTGTCCTGTCTTCATAAGTCCGTCCATAAAGCCTTTGGGTGTGTCCATTAAAGAAATTCTCTGTTCCATAAATTTTGTTTTTAAAGATTTCCATAACAAGACACGGCATCGTAAAAAACGTGACCACCCTGGCGGATTTTTTTACTTTTTTTTACGCCCAGTCCAGCGCGATGATCTCGTGGTCTCCGAGATCCTTGACGTCCAGGGAGATGGAGCCGTGTTCATGCCGGACGGCGGGAGCGATATCGCTCATCAGCAGGCGGACGCCGGCGAGTTTCTTGTCTCCGGGGACATTGATCCGGACGCCGGCGTCGACGGGCAGGATCTCGCGGAAGGGACCTTTCATATACATGGGGTTGGTGAGGTTGACGAGGTGGACCGTCATGGAATTCTGCTGGGCCCAGACGGAGACGTCGATGGTGCCTTTTGTCTGAAGTGTAACGGCAGGAGCCTCGTTTAACGCCCACAGAATCGTGTTGCGTAGTAGCCGGGAATGGTCGGCGTTCAGCATCTGCCAGAAACTGCGGTCGAGGTCGCCCTGGTATGTAGGCGACGCGGCCTTTTGCGGGATTGGGGCCGGGGGGCGCGGTGTTGGGGGCGTGGCCGGGCTCGCTGAGGTAGAGCTCGCGGGTGTCGGTCTCTTCCTGCCTGGGGTAGACGTCTTCCATCGGGAGGTCGGGATAGGTGGGGATCAGGGTGACGGGAGAAGGGAAGGCCCAGTTGGGTTTGACCTTTACCCTGTATACGGAGTTGATGATCTTGTAGGCGTCTTCCAGGCCGTTCACGACGGGGTGGGCGGTTTTTATGCGGAGGTAGGAGTTGCGCATGGGGCCTTCTACCGGGTCGGCATTTGTGCCCGGGGCTGTGGCGCCTGGGGATGTGGTGCCCGGGGCTGTGGTGCCTGGGGCTGTGGTGCACTGGGGCTGTGGTGCCCGGGGCGTTGGTCCGGTCGACGGAAACGCCGAAAAGGTCCGTTAGTCCGAAGTCATTTCTCGGTTGCCCTTCTTCGTCGTAAAGGGAAGTCTCGAAGGTCGCCAGCAGGCTGCCTCCGGCATTCACAAAATCTCTTAACTGCCGGCACTGGCTATCTGAAAGCGCGGCAATGTTCGGAAGGATCAATAGTCGGAATGGCTTCAGGTGGTCTCTGTCGAGGAGTTTGTCGTTGACCATCTCGAAGGGCAGGTGTTCTTCGACCAGGGCCTGATAGACGCCGAGGGCGTGCTCGTTGCTTTTTTCCTGCCAGGGCTTGCCGCCGTATTTCTGGCTGGTCTGTTCGGAATAGACTAGGCCTATGCGGGCGAGGGGCGCTGTGTTTTTGAGGTATGTTTCGTTGCGGAGATAGGCCTGATACATCTTTTCGACGGCCTTCATCCATCTTTTGTCGTAGATATAGGCGCCGAATTTTACGAAGCAGGGGCGCATGCCGTTGGCCACGCCTTCCGCGACCCAGATGCGGATCTCGGCGTCGTTTTGAACAGAATCCTTCCACCGGTATTCTTCTTCGACGCCAACGCTGAAGATGTTGACGATGGGTTTCATGCCCAGACCCGCGCGGAGTTCTTTGGCGCCCATGGCGTTCGACCAGGGCGGGATCACCCCTCTCCTCGCCTGCTGGTCGGCGAAGAAGAAGTCGGCAAATTTGCCGGTCTCGAGTTTGTCGGGAAAACCGTTCGGGATAAAGCGCGCGGATGCCCGTTGTTTCCGGATCTCGCCGTCCCAGGTGAACCAGACGTCGCGCAGGCGGTCCTTGCGCCAGGCTTCCCATTTCTGATAGGCGGGATCGAGCCGCCGTTCGCTGCGGGGAAGGTCGAGGCCGGTAGCCTTTTTGAAGTTTTCCGTGCAGTGCCGGCAATAGCAGATGCCGTGTCCGGCCCAGCGGTTGGAGAAGATGCCGTCGGGCTGGTAGCGCTGCATGATCTCGCGGTGCACGTCGGTCATGAAGACCAGATTGTAGGGACCATAGGCGCAGGTCACCCAGAGGTCGGGATTGGCCCAGTGACGACGGGGCTTGCCGTCGGCTGTTACGGAGATATAGTCCGGGTGTGCGTCGAACATGTCCTGGCGGGTCGCGTGCGGGTCGGTGCGAAGGACGACCGACATGTTCATTTTGCGGCAGCCTTTTATCATCTCGCCCACGGGGTCGGAATTGCCGAGCCAGTCGCTGCGATGGTGGTGGGGAACATTGGTCGGATAGAAGGCTACGACTCCGCCGGCGCTCAACAGGGCTCCGTCGGCGTGGATGCGGCGGAAATAGTCGAGCCAGAAATCGGGATCGAAGTGTTTGGGGTCGTTCTCGACAAAAGCGAGCTGTGCCCAGCGCATGCGGCTGGTCCGAGGCCGCGTCCGGGGAGTTGCCCCGGGCAGGATCAAGCTGGTTGCGGGATCGGTTATGAAATTTATGGGGGACCCCGGATGCAGCGTGATAGCGGGTGTCCCGAGGCCGGCGAGGATAAACTGTCTTCTGTTCATATGGAGAACAAAAGATACAAAAAGATAGCTTTTAGTCGTCGTCGCCGAGTCTCTTTTCCATCGCCTCCAGTTGGGTGGCCATCTCTTTCAGCTGTGCTTTGTAAGGGCTGTCCGGCGGGCCGGTCTCGCCGTTGAGCGCGCGCCAGGCTATTTCGGTCTGCTGTATCCGCAGTTTGCAATAGGACAGCAGCATAAAATTTCTCTGGTGCAGGGCCTTCGAAAGGCGCAGCTTCTCCGTCTCCGAGAGCAGTTGCACACCTTGCTGCCAGTTGCCAATGGCCGTATTCTTCCAGCGGTCGCGCTGTGCGGGTGCGTTATTGGTCATCTGGTCGTAGGCGGCGCGGGCCAGGGAGTCGGTCGACTCGAAGGACTGCATCTTCTGCTGGTAGACCAAAATATCATTGGGGATGCGGCGCAGGACGGTGAACGTAAGGAGCAGTACCCCCGCGATGGTCAGCACGACCGTACGAAGGGAGAGTCTTTTTTCCAGGGGATGCTTTAGCGCGGGCAGGTAGGCGTAGCCGAAGAGGAAGCCGCTGACAAGTCCTCCGCCATGGGCGGCGTTGTCGACGATGCCGCTAAAGCCGATGGCGAGATTCAGAACGACGAACCATACCATGCTTTTCAGCAGCGGTTTTCTTACGTGCGGGTGAATGAGTTTGGTGGTCAGCAGGGCCGGGAACAGGCCATATACGCCGAAGATGGCCCCCGAGGCGCCGGCGCCGACCGTAAACGCGTTGAACGCCACGCTCGAGACGCTGGCGAGCAGTCCGGTCGACAGGTATGCCACGAGAAATTTTACCCGCCCGAGGAGGGGCTCCAGCATGATCCCGATGTAGAGCAACGCGTACATATTCACCATGAGGTGAAACAGACCGACGTGGATAAAGCAGCAGGTGATCAGCCGCCACCACTCGCCGGCGAGGACGGCAGGACGGAAAACAGCGCCCCAGTTGAGCAGCGTTTGCGAGCTGGGTTCGAATATACTGACGCCACTGAAGACCATGGCGAGGAAGACAAGGGTATTGAGACCGATGATGATCGCGGTAATGAGGTGTTTGTCTTTGGCATCGAAAACAGAAAAAATAGTCGGTCTTCTTTCCCGCCGGGGTTGCTGAACTTTCTGGTCGTCTTCGGGCACGGAGGAAGCTGCATTCTGCTCTGGACTTGTCATGGCTTCGATTGAAAAAATAAAACGGCAAATTACGTCAAACCCGGATATATATCTTCCTTTTGTCGAGAATGTAGCCCACCAGCCAGTACAGCAGGACCAGCGTGAGTGCGTAGATGAGGGACGCGTTCTTTCCGTTGCCGGCAGACAAGGGTTGACAGACCTGATGAAAGAACCAGCTCAGCGGCGAGAGATAGACGGGTTTGGCACCCGCCGGGTTGGGGATGCGTATCAGACCGAGCAGCCGCGGGACAACCCCGCTGAGTACGAAGATGAACAGGGGGTTTTTTCCGAAGACGTCGAAAAACCGGTCGCCCCACCCTTTCAGGTGTTTGAACTCGATGACGAAGACCAGCAGGGCCAGGAGCAGGGTGGCCCATCCCGTGGAGACGAGAACGAAGCTGCTCGTCCAGATCTTTTTATTCACGGGGAATGCCAGGCTCCACGCATAGCCCACGACGAGGAATGCGAGGGCCATCAGCACCAGGTTGCGGAGCATGGTATAGTTCTTTCCTTTTTGCTGTATGTACCAGCCGACCATATATCCGAAGACGGGTTGTGTGATCGCGGCCAGGGTGCTTGGAATTCCTTCGGGGTCGAAGGCCACGCCTTCGCCGTGGTAGAGGTGTTCCGGTCCGAAGAGGGCCTTGTCGACGGCCGTTCCGAAATAGCCGCTAAGACTGTACGGATCGCCGGGCGCGCCAAGCGTATAGCAAAGCAGCCAGTACCCCAGCAGGAGGATGGCGCTCGCCACCAGGGCGCCGCGGAGTCCGAGGAAATAGACGAGCAGGGAACCGAACAGGTAGCACAGTGCGATGCGCGCCAGTACGCCCATTACGCGGACGCCGATAACCACGCCTGAGTCATTCGTATAGGTCCAGCCCCTGAACACCAGGGAATCGTGTTCCCAGCGGATAAAGGGGAACCAGTTCAGCAGAAAACCGATCAGAAAGATCAGCGCCGAGCGCTTTAGGATCTTGCCCAGGGCGACGGAGTTGTCCTGCTGTTTGAGTCGCGGCATGACGAAGCTGAGGGCGTTGCCCACGGCAAAAAGGAAGAAGGGGAATACCAGATCGGTTGGCGTCAGGCCGTGCCAGGGGCGTGATCGAGGGGGCCATAGGACTGTCCAGCCTGATTGTTGACGAGGATCATGAATGCGACGGTGGCGCCTCTGAATACGTCCAGGGAATAATATCTTTCTTTCACAAGGAGTTATACCGGTTGTTATAGCGGCGATTGAAAATAAGACTATATAATAGTTGATTTTGTCAACCATTTGCTAAATTTGTCTTATGCAACAAAAAACCATATCCCGGATAAGGGCGTTCAACCGGTACTATACCAATATCATAGGTCTGCTGGACCGCCATATTCTCAACAGCAGCTATAGTCTTCCCGAGGCCCGCATTTTATACGAGCTGAATCACCGCGAAGGTATTCAGGCTTCGGGCATCATTGAAAGTTTGGGCATCGACAAGGGCTATCTGAGCCGGATCCTGGACGAGTTCTCGACCAGGGAAGCTGATCGTCCGGCGGCGGTCTCAGGCCGACGGGAGGTTGATGCATATTTATCTGACGGAGAAGGGACGGGAGGCCTTTAAGCAGCTGGATCAGGCGTCGGAAGAGCAGCTCAGGCAGTTGTTGGGCGGGTTGTCGGCGGCGGAGGGAGAGAAGCTCAGCCAGCATGTGGCGGCGGTTATGGATCTGTTTATGAAGGCGCAGGAATCGGGTGGCGCCGTTGCGACGGCGGGGGATGATGCCGGTCCCGGGGTGCAGGATGATGCCGGTTCCGGGGTGCAGGATGATGCCGGTTCAAGGGTACAGGATGATGCCGGTTCAAGGGTCCGGGACGCCGTGACCATTCGTACGGATCTGCGGCCGGGGGACCTGGGTTATGTCGTTCCATCTGCACGGACGGCTGTACAGGGAAGAACAGAATTTCGGCGTCGGTTTCGAGGCTTATGTGGCGCAGGGCCTGGCCGAGCTGTACGCGCAATATGATCCGGGAAAAGACAGGGTCTGGATTTGCGAGCGCGGGGATGTCATGGTTGGTTTTTCTTGCGCTGATGCATAGAGGGGAAGGATCGGCGCAGCTGCGCTATTTCCTGCTGCAGCCGGAGTGTCGCGGCCTGGGTCTGGGAAAGAGGATGATGGAAGATTTTATGTGCTATCTAAGGGAAAAGGGCTACCAGCACTGTTATCTGTGGACGACCGTTGAGCAGAAGACCGCTATAGCGCTGTATCGGCGGTATGGTTTTGTCCTTGTGGAGGAGAAAACTTCGTCGACATTCGGAAAGGAATTGACCGAGCAGAAATATGAGCTGTCGCTATGAGGCGGTCGCCGGCGGGATTGCGCCCTTGCCGGGAGGGGGTTGCTGCTAGGAAGACCGGCGCGAGGTGGCCAAAAGAACCACTCCTCCCAGTACGAGGATGCCGCCTGCGTAGGGCGGCCAGTTGACGTTCTTTTGTTTGTCGGCAGTAACATGCACGGGCCCCGCGTCCACTACTTTTTCCTTTTTTGTAAAGGAGAAGCCGGTCCAGATCAGCATGATGATCCCAATTCCAATAAGAAGAATACCCAGTGTTTTTTGCATGGTTAGCGGTTGTTGAAATGCGTGTATGCAAGAGGCGTTCCAGGGGCATGGCGCCGGCATGTCACAGCGGCTGGAAGTCGCGGCGGTTGTTCGAATGACTGGTAGTTTATGGCGTTGACAGATACATGCAGGTCAGCCACACTGCAGCCTCAATAAGTCCGATTATGTAAAGTGCATATCTCATACGGATACCGTATACAAAATCGCGCCAGCCTGTGCCGCGCGTCATTGGAGTTGGGACCGTGAAATTAGTTCCACAGCCTGGCGTATCTTTCGGCTATGATTGATAATATATGTGCCACTTGCGGCACGCAATACCCGCAGGGCGAAGTTCCGGATGTCTGCCCCATTTGCAGCGATGACCGTCAGTTCGTGCCCGAAAGCGGGCAGGTATGGACCAGCGGCGTGCGACTGCAGCAGCAGCGCAGCGTATTGATCAGGCAGCTTTATCCGGAGGTTTATGAGATCAAAGTTTTGCCGGATTTCGCTATCGGTCAGCGAGCTTTTCTGATCCTAACGCCGGGCGGCAATCTGCTGTGGGATTGTATCCCGTTGCTCAGTGAGCAGCTGGTTAGCTTTATCCGGTCGAAAGGCGGACTGAAGGCTATCGCGTTCTCGCATCCGCACTATTACAGCAATATGAACGAGTGGGCGTCCACGTTCGACTGTCCTGTATATATACACGGGAAGGACGATGAATGGATCTTTAACAAGGGACCCCGTATCTCTGTCTGGGAGGGCGGCGAGAAGCCGTTGTGGGAAGGGATGAAGGTGATCCATATGGGAGGGCATTTCCCTGGCAGTGCGGTATTGCACGTTCCGTCGTTGTCCCCCGGCGGCACCCTCTTTGTCGGAGATACGCTATATATCGCCCGGAGCAGGAAGCATATCGCCATACAGTATAGTTATCCCAATCATATTCCGCTGCCTGCGAAGATCGTCCGGGAGATCTTTGACCGACTGTTGCGGGTGGGGTTCGACACGATGCATGGGGCCTTTGACTTTCAGAATCTGGCGGGTAATGCCAGGGAGGTGCTGGGGGCTTCGGTGGGGCGGTATGTCGTGTAGGTGGGGGGACCACCCTGTCTGTTCGACCGGGTATGGGAGCCACTGTCGGATGCCGCCAGCCCGCCCGATCCCTGTATGGACGCGCCGGTGCGGTTGGATCCTGTCCAATTGTGGAAAACTGGGTCCTGGTTTCCCCAGAAACGCCGGATCGGGCGGGTTTTACTGCTGGCAGGCGTTTTTCTATCCTATAGATAAAAACTCCTATGGGCAATCTTCTTTACTTAATCGCCGTCATTCTCATTATCGCCTGGGCCATCGGTTATTTCGCTTATGACGCCGGAGGGATCATACATATCCTGCTGGTTATCGCGATCATCGCCATTCTGCTGAAGGTGATAAGGAGAGAGGGGATTTAGGGCCGGCGGGCCTCCAGCATCTGAGCTCTCTTCGCCGCAGGCCGAAGTAGCTGCACACCCTCGGAATGGTATACTGGGGGGTGGGCTATTTCGGTTATTAGCGGGCGGACGATCGGAGCCCTTCCGTAAAACCGGATCATTTCCGCATACTCTTCATCGTTGCCTCTTTCCGGAACCCGGCCAATTGCGGGGGAAAACAAAAACATAAAATATTAGTCTATTAATTTTGTAGACTAATAAAAACGGACTAATATTGTGTTATCGAAAAGGTCGCGTGGCCGAGTGGTCAGGCACGGGTCTGCAAAACCTTCTACGGCGGTTCGAATCCGTCCACGACCTCTTATCGGCTTTAGCCGTCGAGATTTTCATATGGCAAGCAATCGTTAGACGGGGTTGTATTTCTATACGACCCCTTTTTATTTTGTGGGCCTGGGGCCGCGCCCGGCCAATTTTTGGTTCACGGTTGGCGAGGTTGCATGGTTCACGCCACGGGACCATCCGGCCGTGGTTTACGCGGTGGACGCATTTTGGTTCGCGTGGTGGACGCATTTTGGTTCGCGTGGTGGATGAATTTGGTTTACGGGGTGGGTAAATTTTGGTTCACGCGCCGGTCGCCGTCTATTTCACCGACTTTAACTTTGTGGCCAGATATTTCTTCAACACAAGCGCGTGGTTGTGTTCCTCATCTTTTGCCGCGTAGAGCAGGGTGATCGTATTTTCGCCGCCGTGGGCTTTGGCGAAGGTCTTCACCGCGTCGTTGGCCTTCAGCTCGTCCATATAGCGTTTTTCAAAATCCGACCACAGCCGCGGCTCGTGGCCAAACCATTTCCGCAGGTCGGTGGACGGTGCGAGGTCTTTCGCCCATTCGTCGATGTCCGCTGCTTCTTTTTTCATTCCCCTCGGCCAGAGGCGGTCGACGAGTACGCGGTAGCCGTCGGATTTGGCCGGCGGGTCGTAGATGCGTTTGACTTGAATCGTGCTGGACATATGCATTTCGATTTAGTGAGGATACCAATTCCTCAGCCTTACCTCGATATTCTTATTCTTCTCTTCAACCATTTTCTTAAAGCTCGCGACGTCGCTGGGGCCGCCCTGACCGCGGTAGTGATAGGGATAGACGATCCTGGGTTTGAAGGCCAGCACGGCGTCGGCGGCCTCGTTGATGTCCATGGTATAGGGAAGGTTCATGCAGACAAAAGCGATGTCGACGTTCTTCAGTGCGCGCATTTCGGGAATGCCCTGAGTGTCGCCGGAGATATAGATGTTCTTGCCGCCGATAGTAACCACGTAACCGTTGCCCCTACCCTTTGGGTGACGGGACTGGGGGTCTTCGGGCAGGTTGTACATGGGGAGCGCCGAAATGGAGACGTGCGCTTTGGATACCTTGTCTCCATTATGGAGGATGGTCAGATGGCCTTTCAGCGAATCGGGCAGCAGATCGGCCACGGCCTTCGGCACCACCAGCATAGTATTTGCTTTTATGACTTCGCTGATGGTCCTGAGGTCGAAGTGGTCGCCGTGGATATCGGTGATCACGATAAAGTCGGGTGGTTTTATCCCCGCATAGTTGGCGGCGCCGCCGGTGGGATCTGCATAGATGGTCACGTTTGCCGTGGAAAGTACCAGGCTGGCGTGCACGATCGGCTGTATGGTAAGGTCGCCGGCAGAAGTAGCCACGAGATCCGGTGTGGCGCGCGCCGGCGTCTGGGCCCGAAGAGAAACTAGCGCAAAAGAAAAGATCGACAGTAGTATGACTCTCATATCATTGGTTATTTGACACGAAAATTAGGGAAGTTCGGCGATATACGGGCAACTGAGGGAGGTAAAAACCCGTTGTTCTCATGGTAAGTCATGTCCTGCTAAAAGCTCGTTAACTACCTCCATCCAGCATGCTGAGATCCGGCATCCAATTCCCTCATTACAAAAATTAACGAGTTATGAAGCGTATTCTTACTGTACCGGTCGTACTGTTCGTCCTCATTTTGTTCAGCTGCAAAAAAGACCACCACAATCCTCCTTCCGGGAACGCCACCCCCGATCTGCAACAGGTCGCCGACGGCCTTGTCTCGCCGGTAGCGCTAGCCGAGCCTGCGGATGGAACAAAGCGGCTTTTTGTCGTCGACCAGACCGGCAAGATCTGGATCATCCAGGCCGACGGAACGAAATCCGCCTCCCCTTTATCGACGTTTCCAGCAAAATGGTCCCTAACCTGAACGCCAACTATGACGAGCGGGGGCTTCTGGGTCTGGCTTTCCACCCCGACTTCAAGAGCAACGGCAAATTCTATCTGTTCTACTCCGCCCCACCCCATGCCGGCGGTCCAAAACCCGGTACCCCCCGGGATAATACGGTCCGGATCTCGCAGTTCACCGCCACGGCGGGCGCCAATACGGCCGACCCTTCTACAGAAAAGGTGATACTCGAAGTCGACCATCCCCAGAGCAATCACAACGGAGGCACCATCGCTTTTGGTCCGGATGGCTTTCTCTATGTCTCCATCGGTGACGGCGGCGGTGCGGACGACGATGGCGTAGGGCATGCCGCCGATTGGTACAAAACCAATGCCGGCGGGAACGGACAGGATATTTATGCCAATCTGCTCGGCAATATCCTGCGGATCGACGTCAACAGCGGCGAGCCGTACTCGATACCGGGCGACAATCCTTTCGTGGGCGGCCCGGCCAAACAGGAGATATACGCCTATGGATTCAGGAATCCGTACCGATTTTCGTTCGATATGGGCGGCAATCACCAGCTGTTCGTGGGCGACGCGGGACAGTCGCTGTACGAAGAGATCGATCTGGTGACGAAGGGGGGCAACTACGGCTGGAATGTAAAAGAGGGCAGCCACTGTTTTGACACAGACAGCGACCTGCTGGAAAGAGCGAGCTGTCCCTCGGTGGATTCCGCGGGTAAGCCGTTGATCGACCCGATCATTGAACTGGTCAATACGGCCAATCCAAAGGGCGGTGGGGTGGCCATCACGATCGTCGGCGGAAATGTATACCGGGGCGGGCTCCTGCCTTCCTATAATGGACGCTATATCTTCGGGATCTTCTCCCAGGACGGCAAGCCCAACGCCAAACTGTATGTGGCGGACGGCGGCGCCAGCGGCGCCTGGAGCAATAGCGTCCTCAGCCTGAAAAGCTACCCGACCGACCTGGGTCAGTTCGTAAAAAGCATCGGACAGGATCAGAGCGGGGAGATTTACGTGCTCACCTCGGGTCGAGCGGGGCCGCAGGGCGCTACCGGCAAAGTCTACAAGTTGATTGCAGCTAAGTAACTGGTTTTAAAATCAATGCATCTGTTATTTCACAAAAAAGCCCGTCTTTCGACGGGCTTCCTTGCTAAACTTTCGAAATAGAGTCGCGATATGGACCGTGCGGGCAAAAAAATATTTCCGGCAAGTCTGTAACCATTTCCACCTTTGGAAGTAATCTTTATAGAACCATTCAATAATTATCCTGGTGCCGGAACTATCTGACGAAAAAATAATGCTGCTGGTGAAAGACGGTCATCTGTCGGAATTGACGGAGCTATTCGACCGCTACCATGTACCGCTGTACAATTTTTTCCTCCGGCTGACCATTGACAAGCCGACCAGCGAAGACCTGACGCAAAATCTGTTCTACCGCGTGATCCGATACCGGCAGAGCTACCAGCCGGCGCAGGGCACGTTCAGGACATGGCTCTACCGGATGGCGCGGAATATTTATGCCGACCATTACAAACAGCGGCAGAAGGATCCGGGACAGCTGCCTGAGACCGGCGCTGACGATGAAGGAGGTCCGGCCGACCAAAGTGCGGGTTACAACGAGGACGACTATCAGCGTCTGGACGAAGCACTGGCTCTTTTGCCGCCCGACCAGCGCGAGATCCTGGTCCTGAGCCGGTATCAGGGATTGAAATACGAAGAGATATCAAAAATTAAAGACCTCTCGGTGGGGGCCATCAAGGTCCAGGTGTTCCGGGCGATCCGGCAACTGAGAAGTCTTTATTTCAAACAATCATAGGACATGCATTGCAAAGAGATACAAGCCGTAATGATCGAATATCTTGACCAGTCGCTGGACGCGGGAGTGGCGGCGGTGGTGGAAAAGCACCTCGATTCCTGCGCCGCCTGCCAGCAGGAGGCCGCCGAGATGCAGCTGCTTCTGGAAGCGATGAAGAATACGACTTTGCAAAAGCCCGCCGCGTCGCTCAGGGACAATTTCCAGACGCTGCTGCAGTCGGAGATGAATATGCTCTCCATGAGTCATCTGCTCGAAGACGGTGCCGGTGAAAAAGAGGTCCCGGCGAAGACCGCCCGTGTAGCGACGCTTCCCCGCCGGATATGGCAGGTTGCGGCCGCCATCGTACTGCTCCTCGGCGGAGCCTGGGCTGGCGCCGCGCTCCAGCACAAAAAAGACGGTCAGCCGAACGAGATGGCGACATTGCGAAAAGAAGTAAAAGAGATGAAGGAAATGCTGCTGTTCTCCCTGATCGACGACGAATCGGCCAGCCAGCGCATCAAGGCCGTCAGCTATGCCGAAGAGATGTCCAACCCCGACGAGCCCGTCATCAACGCACTGATCAACTCGCTGAATAACGACAAGAACGCCAATGTACGTCTGGCGGCCCTGTATTCGCTTTCCCGCTGGGCCGACAAACGGATTGTCAGGGATTCACTGGTGCTTTCGCTGCCCAAACAGACCGAACCGATCGTCCAGATCGTGCTGATCAATCTGCTGGCTGAAAAAAGAGAGACCCGCGCCATATCGCCGATGAAGGCGATCCTTTCCAATGACAAGGCCCTCAAGGAAGTAAAGGAGGCTGCGCAGAAAGGCCTGAGAGTATTGTAATCAACGTCTATTCATACACCCCGATGCTTGTGCAGGTAACACCGGATTACCAGCCAGCCATCCTTTGCAAAAAACGAAAAACATGAAAAAAATGAAGTATATCTTTTCTCTGCTCGTGGTCGCCGCGGCCTCGCAGTGGACGTCCGCGCAGGAATTCAAAGTCGCCGTAGAAAACAACAAAGAAGCAAAGCTGACCCTTGTCAATCTCACCGGAGACCTGCCCATCGAAGGATACAGCGGCAACGAGATCATCGTCACCGTGACGCACGGACATTTTGATACGCCGGAGAAGGCAAAGGGGCTAAAACCTGTGTATGGCGGAGGAGTAGACAATACCGGCATGGCCATCGCCATGGAGAAGAACGGCAATTCGGTCACCCTGACCTGTCTGCTATCCTTTGGCCACGACGTCGGCTACAAGCTGAGGGTACCCGAGAATATCGCCCTGAAGATCGACCGGGATTGTCCGCGCGGCGGCGAGACGAATATTTCGGGTATCAAGAACGAGATAGAGCTGAAAAGCTGCCAGGAAGTCAACCTCAAGAACGTGAGTGGTCCGCTCGTGATCAACACCATCAGCGGAGGCATCAATGTAGTCTTTACCGATATTTCGAAAGACAAGCCGATTTCGCTGGCCGCTATCAGCGGGGACGTCGACGTCACCATGCCCGCCAAGTCGGCTGTCGACCTCGAATTGTCCACGATGGCCGGCAGTATGTATTCCGACTTCGACCTCTCCGCTACCTATAAGGATATGCACCGGGTAGGCGGCGGGAATATCAAAACGCAGTTGAACGGCGGCGGAACCAGCCTCAAGCTGCGCGCTATCAGCGGCAATATTTACCTGCGGAAAGGGTAATTCTTCCAACCAGCTAGTCACTAACCATCAAATAAATCGATCATGAAACCGAGCATTACGACTCTTAACATGCAGGGGGACGGCCAGCGAGCTTCCCTCCGACCATTGAAAAATAATTGTCTCCGGACGAAAAATAGTATCCTCCTCTTTTTGCTCTGTCTCGGCCTGTTGCCGGCAGGAGCGCAAAAGATCGTCGAGAAGCATATCGACTTTGCGCCTAACGGCTATGTGCGGATGAACTTCCAAATCTCCGATTCCATCCGGATCATCACGTGGAAGAAGAACGAGGTTTATATCAAGAGCAGTATCAATGTCAACGATAACCAGAACAACGATGACTACAAGATGGTCTTCGGCGAGGCGGGTAATACCATCAATGTGTCTGCCAAACTGGAGCTGCCCAAGGGCGCCTGCTGCGGCGGAAAGAAAGACAGCTCCGGAAGGAAGGATTCTACCGGAAAGGTGGTCAGGAGCGGCGGTACGACCATCTACGGAGACAACGACTGCTGCTGTTGCTGCAGCTGTCACAACCAGATCTTCCACGAGGTGTATGTTCCCGAGAACGCGGACTTCTCCGTCGAGACGATCAACGGCAATATCACCATCACGGGCAATACCGCGGAGATCAGGGCCAAGAGCATCAGCGGCTATATCGACCTCGCCATCGCTCCACAGCGCAAGGCAGAACTGAAGATGCGGACCATCAGCGGAACGATGTATTCGAATATCGAGCTGACCTCGACCAGCCGGCGGATCAAGCAGGTTGGCGGCGGGACCGTGTCCGCCGAGCTCAATGGCGGCGGGGGAAGGAGATCGACCTGCAAACTATCAGCGGGAATATTTTTTTCCGTAAAGAAGGCTAAACAATAAAGAAGGTTGAATATTGAATCGGTTTTCAAAAACCTTACGGGCCCCTTTTCCTGGGGGCCCTTTTTTATTGTTTGACAAACACGATCTGCCTGTCACCTTCCCTGTGAACCAGATTGAAGAAGCGGGCCAGCCGCGGCCATGTCGCGGCGTCATAAACGCCTTTGTTCTGCCGGAAATAGCAGCTCAGCGTGAGTGTTCCGTCGCTGAAGTTGCTTCGAATCCGATAGCTGCCGCAGGGGCAGGAGATCGTGCCGTTGAATGCCGGTCCTTCCGGCTGGTAGCCCGGGGCAGCTGCAGCACGAGCGAATCGGTCTCTTCAAAAGACCTGGGCAGCTCGAAAGCCCGGGAATGCGTCTCGTCCTTTACGCCGATCATGCGTTTGAAGAAATAGCCGGGGGTGAAAATCAGCCGGCTGCCGCTAACCGTTGCAAAACGTCCGGCGGACAGCTGTATATTCTCGCGGATAGACGGAATCGCCGGGACGGCCGAAGAGTCGCTGCTATAGGACCAGTCGTTGATCTTTTCGTTGGGGATCCCCATGTCTTCCACCCTTGCCCTGACGAGGTCCTTGCGCGTGAGCTGATCGATCCTCCACTGCAGCATGTCCTGCTCCAGCCCCGAATAGTCGTATACCAGGCTTGCGTCGAGATCGCCTTCCGGACTAATGCTTCCTTTTACGATCCGCACAAAACGATTCTCTTTTGCTCCATACACCGGCGTATGGACGATATGGCCGCCGGCCGGGTCGATCAGGAGGGCGTCGCGGTCCGAGGTAAAATTGCCGAGATAGCCGGGTGACAGCGTAGAGCTCGTGCATTCCAGCCAGACCGAATCCCTGCCCGTAAAAGCTACGGCGATGGCGTGGTTGAACTGGGCGCAGGCAAAGTCCGTGTCGAGCGCGGGCGCATTGCCGCCGCGGATGAGGACGCTGGAAGCCGATATGCCGGCTTCTTTCAGGAGGGCGACCATATAGTTGGACAGGGCCTTGCAGTCACCGTATCTTTTGGTATACACATAGCCGGCATCAAACGGCTGCCAGCCTCCGATGCCCAGCTCGATGCCGACGTAGTGGGTGTTGTGCTGAAGGTATCGATAGAGAACGGCGATCTTCCGGCGGTCGTCAGTCAGCCCGTCCGTCAGCTGGTGTACTTTTATTTTGGCCTCTGGCGGCAGCTGGTCGCGTCCCTGATAGAGGTAATTGACAAATTTACCTATATCATTCCACTCTCTGAGAGTTCCTTTATACCCCTGGATCTCGAAATCGCCCGGTACCAGGCGGACGCGGGTCTCCAGACGGACCCAATCGGGTTCGAACTGCTCGTCATAAAGTGCCGGCCGGTGGCCCACCTGCCAGGTATAGGTCTTTATTCCTTTTTCTTCGGTGATGGCCGTTTCTCCGGGGTAGTCGTAGTTCCTGTAGCGAAGGGGATAGCCGGAAGGCGCTCTGATCACCAGGCTGCTTTGTTCGACGGCGACGTTCCTTGCCGGCTGCGGCTGCCATTCGGGCAGCATGAAGAGGCCGTTCATTTCGGTCTCCTCGTCATAGCTCACCGTATAGGGATAGCTGCGACAGCCGAATGAATAGACTTTTACCCGCATATCGGTCATCAGGATACCCGACCCGTCGGTATTCCAGTCCTGCATATCGCCCTTTTTTATCTTCTTTATTTGTTTGCCCTCCGCATCGTACAGTATCCCCGTCGCGCTGACGAGGTCATGGAATTTATCATAGAAGGTATACACGTTGGCGTAGTTGTCGCCCCTGCTGTTCAGGATGGTGTATACATAGCGGCGGTGCATTTTTGCCTTCCGGGGGAGAGGATCTCTATTTCCAGCAGGTTGCTGCGCACGACCATTGTGGCGTTCTTTTTCATCGAGTCCGGTATCGCCGGCGCCTGGCTCCGGCCTGTCAGGGCGAGAAAAGGAGCAGCAGGGCTGCGGAAGGGCGGACGGCAGGGCTCATGGTTCTGTCTTTTTAAAGATGATGGGTTCTTTTTCTTTGCCCGAGATCATCGAGAAGAAATCGCGGAGGCCGCCGTATTCCTCCAGGGGAAGACGGCTTTCTTCAGCTGAAGCAGGATCCGCAGGTTGATGGAATGTTCGTCCGAGCCGATATTGTATTCAAAAAAGCCGGCGCTGTCGGAGAGCACTATGCGCTGGGACTTCGGGAGCTGTTCGACCGAATAGCCTTTTGGGATCTCCATGGTCAGGACATAGGCGTTGTCGATGCGGTAGTTCATTTCCACGGGATAGTGCCGCTCTTCCGGGTTGAAGGGGCTGCTGTTGAAGCGCTCGTGCAGGATAGGATTGAAATAGACCCTTTTCTGTGAAAAAATATATTTCATGTTGTAGTGCCAGACGACGGGGGCTTCCGGCGTTTCGAGGGAGTCGAAGGCCGCCGCGCCCATTTGTTTGTCTCCGGGCAGGGTCTTTCTGATATTGTCGAAGAAATCGTCCGGATGGATATGTTTCAGCTGGTTCCGCAGGGCCATGGATTCGAACACGCCCGCGGTGCGGGAATAGGTGCCGGTAAAGCCGCTGTCTGTATTGGTGAGCACCACCAGCGTCCGGCGGCTTTCCTTTGCCGAATCGGCCATCAGGGCGATACGGTCGTGCGAAGAGTCGATGACGCGGGCATAGCCGTTGTAGCAGAGTTCGGGCAGCTGGTTGAAGCCGAGATAGGGCCTGGAAGCGTCCAGAAGGTAGTTTTTTCCGCCAATGCGGACGCGGGTGATGACGTAGTTGTATTCGCTCAGCAGTGGGTATCCGTCGTGGGCATAGCCGTTGGGGCGTGAGCTGAGTATGACCGGTGAAGCGTCGAGACCTTCGTGTTTGCAAACAGCGGTCAGCAGCAGATTGATATCGGCGACGCAGCCGGCCTTCTTTTCCTGCCATGTCTGTTTGATGGGCTGCGAGACATAGATGCGCTCGAGCGGCGCGGTTGTAAAATGATCCCGCATATAAGCGTAGATCCGGCGCAGCTTCTCTTCGGGAGAGGCCGAACCGGCAGTGACCTTTTTCATTTCGTCGTCGAGCCACCGGTGGTGGTCGTCCAGTTCGGCGCCGAAGTGGTCGTTCCTGAGCAGTTCGTGGGTGACCTGGGGCCAGGTCGTGGAAAACGTTTCCGTGTACCCGTTGGGGCGTCTGGCGGCGGACAGCTGAAACTCGATCTTGCTCACGTGGTTCTTCAGCGTCGTGGTATACGGCTCGATCCTTTCCAGCGGCGGAACGTCGGCCTGTGCCCAGACGTGGCGGACGGTCTGGTTGGCAAAAGGTCCGGTCGGTCACGCCGTAGTTGATGCCCGGCGAATTGGCGTCGTAGGTGATCACGGTATCGATCGCGAACTTCTGGTAGCCCTGCATCATGACGGCGTAGTCGAAAAGACGGGGAACGGTGATATCGAATTCACTCCAGAGCTCGGGAAAGCTGCCCTGGAATGTCCAGGGGGAACAAAGCCGATATTCGGAAAGACGAACGTGTAGCTGTACTCGATGATCGAGCCCTCCTTTACGTTGGGGAAGGCGATCTTTTGCAGGTCGTAGTTGGTGTTCTTGTCTTTAAAGATATTGGTCTTGTCCAGGCCGGTGGGTATGACCGTTCCGTTCTCGAGGTTATAGGTCGCGCCTTTTACGTCCTGGAGGGTCGCGTCGCTCTTGCGGTATCTGGACAGTGTGACCGTCGCCAGGCTGAGGGCGCTCTTGTGGAGGATCAGGATGCGGACGTGTCTTTTGAATACGACGCTGAATCCGCCGCCCGAGCTGTAGCCCTGCTCGAATGTGACGACACCTTTGTCGAACAGGTAGACGGCTCGAGGGGTGCTGTCGCCGGTGATATGCGGTGAAAAGCTTTCCGGGCTGACCATGCCGAACTCCATGACCGGGCGGCGGGTTTGGGCCAGGCCGTTTGTGGTGGATAAGAATAAGGCGAGGAGTGGTAAAATGCACCTCATCGGAAAATGGTTGAATGGATAATTCTGAATGAAAATAGGGAAAATCCTGAGGGTGTTTCGTTAACGGCCGTTAACAAAGGCGCCCCTATCCGACCCTCTTTGGGGCTACGGGCGTATCTTTGCGCGATGGATTATTTCGCAAAATTGACGGACCTGTTGAAAACCGAGCAAGCGGAAGACCGGAGGCTTTACCGGGAGATGGCCGAAACGGCCTCTGTCAACGACCGGCGCGACGCCGGACTGGCCTGGTATCCCATCGCCATAAAGGACGAGGAGATCGGAAGGGGAGACTATCTTACCGTGGAGGTGGAGCGAACGACCAACCAGGACGTCGCCCATCAGCTGCGTTTCGGCGCTTCGGCGGTGCTTTTTCCAATCATGATGCGGTCAACGACCGGGTGGAAGGGACTATCTCTTTTCAGAGCGGCAACCGGCTCAAACTAACGCTGCGGGTAAACGAACTGCCCGACTGGACGCGCAATGGCAAACTGGGGATCGACCTTCTCTTCGACGACAACAGCTATAGTGAAATGTTCTCTGCGCTGCGGCAGGCGGCGTCGGTGATGGAAAAGAAGGAGGAGGGGCGGCTTGTGCGGGTGCTGACGGGTCAGCAGAAACCGGCGCTGGCGGAGGATTCCGGTGGGTATGGGCGAGAGACAGATTTCGGTGGTTTGCCGCTGAACCCTTCCCAACAGGCTGCCGTCGCGAGGATACTCGAGGCGGGCGATCTCGCCATCGTCCACGGTCCTCCCGGCACGGGCAAGACGACGACGCTGGTACACGCGATCAGTGCGATGGTGAGGCGGAACGGCGAAAAGGTTCTGGTGGTGGCGCCGAGCAATACCGCGGTGGACCTGCTGAGTGAGCGGTTGTCGGAGCAGGGCCTCAACGTCCTGCGCATCGGCAATGCGGCCAGGGTGTCGGAACGCCTGCAGTCGCTGACACTGGACGATAAGATGGCGGCGCACGGCAGCAGCAGGGAGATCAAGAAGCTGAAGAAAAGGGCCAGCGAGTTCAAAGACATGGCCCATAAGTACAAGCGCAATTTCGGGAAGGCGGAAAGAGACCAGCGGAAGGCGCTGTTCGACGAGGCCCGCAGCGTAATGAAGGAGGTCGAGAGGCTGGAGCAGTATATTCTGGAGGATGTGCTTTCCAAAGCGCAGGTGGTCACGGCTACGCTGGTCGGGGCCAATCACTATACCATCAGGAACCTGCGCTACCAGACCGCGGTCATCGACGAGGCGGGTCAGGCGCTCGAGCCGGCCTGCTGGATCCCCATCCTGAAAGCGCAGCGGCTGGTGCTGGCGGGTGATCACTGCCAGCTGCCCCCGACGGTGAAGTCGGCGGAAGCGTCCGGTCTCAACACTACCCTGCTGGAAAAGAACGTGGCCCTGCATCCCGGGGTGGTATCGCTGCTGGACGAGCAATACCGGATGAACTCCGTGATCATGGGTTATTCTTCGGAGGTCTTTTATGAAAGCCGGCTGAAGGCCCATGCTTCGGTAGGCGGTCGTACGCTTTCGAAGGGGACAAGCCGCTGGTCTTTATCGACACCGCGGGCTGCGGTTATGACGAGCAGCCGGAAGGGACCGGAATGGTCAATCCGGAAGAGGCGGCGTTCCTGATCAGACATGCGATACATACCGTGGAAGAGCTGGCGGCGCGGTACAGCGTCCCGGACTTTCCGTCGATGGCCATTATCTCTCCTTATCGCAACCAGGTGCGTCTGCTTCAGCACCTGATGGAACATTCGGCGGTGCTGCGACAGTATTCGGACAAGATAGCGGTGAATACGATCGACAGTTTTCAGGGGCAGGAGCGGGATATTGTCTATATCGGTATGACCCGCAGCAATACCGACAACAAGATCGGGTTCCTGTCGGATATCCGGCGGATGAACGTAGCGATGACCAGGGCGCGTAAGAAAGCTGGTGGTGATCGGTGACAGCGCTACCCTGTCGCGGCTTCCCTTCTATGGCGGATTTATCACGTATGCGGAGCAGCACGAAGCGTATCAGAGTGCGTGGGAATTTGTGGAGCTATAATGTTTGGGTTTGTTCTCTGAGGCTGTTGCCCCAGTCTGACATATTCTGCAGCAGCGGCGCCGCTGTCATACCGAGCTCGGTCAGCTGGTACTCGACGCGTTGCGGCACTTCGGCGTAGACGGTCCTGTTGACGAGGCCGTCTTTTTCGAGCTCGCGCAGCTGCGCGGCGAGCATTCTTTCGGATATGCCGGGGATGTTTTTCAGCAGTTGGTTGTAGCGTTTCCGGCCGTCGAGCAGGGAGAAGAGAATGGTAGGTTTCCAGCGTCCGCCGATGAGGTTCAGCGCATATACGACACCGCAATTGCGGATAAGACTGGCTTCGTTGACCGCGTTGGTCGAGGTTAGCTTTCTCATACTTACTTTTTTGTCAGCCGCGTACAATTCGTGCGGGCGTTGGTTGTAGATTTGCTCCGGCCTAGTTTTACTCCATGAAAAATTTACAGAGTAAAACAGCAGTGGTGACTGGTGGCAGCCGTGGTATCGGCGCCGCCATTGCCAGAAGACTCGCCTTTCAGGGTGCGAATGTCGTAATTACTTATCACAATTCGGAGGCAAAGGCTTTTGCGGTGGTGAAGCAGATCGAAGAAGCCGGAGGGAAGGGGCTGGCCGTTGCGGCCGACAGTGCCGATCCGAAGGCCGTGCGCCGCGCGATCGGCGAGGCGGCTGGCGTTTTTGGCGGGCTTGACATCCTGGTAAATAATGCCGGCATCGGCCTTTTTAACGATATCACCGCGTTTACCGACGATGATTTCGACCGTATAATGGCGGTCAATGTGAGGGCCGTGTTCGCCGGCAGTCAGGCGGCGTTGCCTTTTTGGGTTCAGGCGGAAGGATAATTACCATCGGGAGCTGTCTGGCGGAGCGGGTAGCCGTGCCGGGCGCCTCGCTGTATGCGATGAGCAAGTCGGCGCTGATCGGGCTGACCAAGGGAATGGCAAGAGATTTGGGGCCTCGCGGGATCACCGTGAATCTGGTACACCCGGGGCCGGTAGATACGGATATGAATCCTGCCGACGGCCCGTTTTCGAAGGACCAGCTTTCGAGGATGGCGATACCGGCCTATGGGAGGGTCGAGGATATTGCGGGCCTTGTCGCCTGGCTGGCAGGGCCGGAGGGAGGGTATGTCACGGGAGCGGGGTTTGCGGTTGATGGAGGAACGAATATTTGACGTGGAGGTATCGAATATCTGAAGTGCAACGGTTGTGGAGGAATGCTTGTCAAGGGGTAAAACGCACCGATGAAACCTTATCTGCTGGTGGTCTTATTCGTCTTTGTTCTGGTTACGGCCTGTCATAAGAAATAGATACGACGCAGATACAGGGGACGAATTTCGTCCAGGTGGATTCATTTCTCGTTTTTAGTACGGCACCTGTGCTTAGCTCAAAGGCGACTATGCCTGCGCGCGTATTCTGCAGGGTCAAAAACGATAGTCTTTTTTGACTACTCTGGCGACGCCGGCCGGGTTATCGACCTATATTTTTACGGCGCAGAAATAATTCCATAGACCATTAGGCCTTATCCTTTATTTCTTACCTGCGTCTGTTTTGTTCCTGCCCGCGGCGGGTTCCTTCTTATCGGCGGCCGGGGGATTGAGTTTGAATGCTCCGATCTTCGTCGAATAGTTCTTCGCACCTTGTTTCAGGTAGTCGCCGACGTACCAGAAGGTTTCGTCGTCGGACGGGTCGAGGGCGGTATAGGTATAGTCTTCCCAGCGGAGGGTGTTGGTCTGTGCGGCCTGTCCCTCGGCTAAGATCCCTTCGCCAAAGCTCATGATGCCGAGGCTATCGCCTGCGAGCCTGCCCGTAAACCGTTGCCCTGCAAATTGTTTTTCTCCTCCAAAGGAATAGCCGATGCCGATATTGCCTGATTTGTCGATCGCCAGGCCCGGCAGCCAGCGGAAGTCGCCTCCCGGCGCGTAGGTGCCCTGCTGATAGACGGCGGGGCGGCGATGGCGACCGAGCCGGAACTCATACCATCTTACTCCGCTGCCGCCCGAGGTAGTTTTTACCGAGTGGACGACGGCCAGTGATTCCTGCCGGCCGTTGCGGCGGTAAACCAGTCGTCCGAGGAGCTTGTCGCCCTGGGTGTCGAGTGACATATCGGTGCCGGGCTGCGGGACTGATTTTTTCAGCTGTCCGTCGCCGGCGTAGTGATATGGCGCGACGTTGACTTTGAAAGGGCCTTCGATCTTCGTTCGTGTCGTGTCTTTCCAGTCGACGTGGAAGGTCCAGAAATAGATGCCGTCGTCCTCGAATTTGTTCTGCAGCTGGGTTCCGCCGTTGGCGACCATTATATTAGGCGATCCTTTTGGCGGGAGCCTGCTGGCCTTCGACGTCGGAGTTGAGGAGGAAATTGACGCCGTTGATCAAAAAGCCCTGTTCGGTGGCGGGTTGGCCTTTTAGCATTTTGTCGCGGTCGACGACGAACGCCTGGCGCTGGATGAGGTTGTCGCTGGTGCTGCTGGTGGTATAATAGCCGTCGGGCCAGATGGTTGGCCGGGGATAGTCGGGAAAGAGCGGGCGGTCGAATTCATAGCGATAGTAGGGCCCCATCGGATCGGGTCCTGTGCTGATCGCATAGCACATGCAGTAGGTGCCAGTGGAATCCTGTTTGGTCCGTGCGCGGGGCGCTGCCGGGCTGGGGTTCCTGTGCATAGGTCGGTCCAGGCTGGTAGAGCATCACTGCTTCACCCGGCTGGGGCGGATAGGGAACGCCGCCGTGGGCGGAATCTTTTCTTCGGTGCGGGGTATGCCTCTCCTGAATGTGGGCATAACGATCAGCCAGCGATTGGCGAGCTGGTCATAGCGCACTACGGCGTCGCCGTTGTTCATGTGTTCGCAGGGGCCGCCGAAGCCGCGAAACACGTTGCGGGTCTCGCCGGGTCCATAGAGGACGCGGCCGGTGCTGTCGAATCGTTTGCCTTTCCTGGTGAAGATCGCCATCCGGGTATTGACAATCTGGAAGATATAGTCGGGTCCGACGGCCAGTGCGTTGTCGGAAGGGTTGCGGTAGTATGCGGTTCCCTGTGGGCCGCTGAAGCCTTCGCCGAGGCCGTCGAAACTGGCGATCGGCTGTGGCGCGGGGCGGGAACCGGGCCAGGTCTGTTCGATGGAATGCTGCGCAAATGCCGGTGCTGCGGCGATGATGGCGAGGGGAATCAGGAGCCTTTTCATACCAATGAAGTTGAATTGAGTGATCTTATGCGACCTACTAAATTTCCTACAATCGCGTCAAATGCCCTTTTCAAATTTTACCAATCACCGCCCCTAAATTAACCAAATTGAGGATCAGCCGATTACCCCGGAGGCCGCGAGAACTAACGGTCAGGCACAACATTTTTTTGGCAATTAATTATAAACACCTAATTTCGTTACGCTAGCCTACACGCTAAGATCCTCCTCAACTATCGTTCTTACCTCGTTTCTTACTACACACACACTGATTAACGATCCGGCCCCCTGACGAAAAAGTCAACCTTAAACTTTTATTATATGAAAAAGAGCCTCTTTGCCCCTATAGGCATGCTTCTCCTTTTTTTGTCCTCGTCGTGCCGTAAAGATCTCGGCCATTTCCCTCAGCAGAATCCATTGACCAGCGACTACCAGGTCGTCGAGTGTCATGCCACCGAGTACGATGAGTGGCTCGGTTACGCCCATTTTCCCTTCAAAAAAACGTACGATCATTCGGGCCATACGGTGGTTGGTATCGACTGTGGCTTCCAGGATGATCGTTCATACCTTACCTTCCAACAGTCGTTCTATAAATCCTATACGGTATCCCAGAAGGGGCAAATGGTCTACCTGATCAAAAAGACTTTGTCACCCGGCGGCGGCCATGACACTGCCATCTGGCTCACGCTGAACGGGGCGGGAAGGCCGCAGTCGCTGAAATCGGACACCAGTCTGATCTACGACCTGCTCGGCTACTGGCCTCCGCAATACCTGATTCAGAATTATGTTTACAGAAACAACAGGATCATTGCTGTGAACAATGTTTTAAATGAACCGCATCACGGCAACCCCACCGACAGCATTAATTACGACCAGTACGGTAACGTGATATCATTCAACGGGATTACCTGGTCGTATGACTACACGAGGACGGCCAAACAACAATTCTATTTCCAGGGGCTGACCGGGCCTGACGAACCGTTCTTCCTCCTGATATATCTCGGCTATTTCCCTGAGATCAGCAGCCCAACCAATCTGCTGACGAGCTATACGGACTTCGAGCCGCACAAGGTCAGCAATCACCAGTTGGACAGACAGGGCCGGCTGATCAGTTACGATGACGAGACAAATGGTCATGTGACCGTGAACTGGAAATAAATAGAGGACCGTCGAAACCTTAAACTTTTATTTATATGAAAAGAATTCTTTTCGCCGCTGCTGGCGTGCTTCTCCTTTTCGCGTCCTCGTCCTGCCGTAAAGACAGCGGACCAATCCCTCCCCAAAATCCACTGAACAGTGAGTATCAGGTAGTGGAATACCATCGCGCTGATTTTGACGATCCCAACGATGGCCGGAAAACTTTTCCCTTCAAAAAGATCTATTCCGGCAGGACGGTGGTGGAGATCGACGGCTCTTATGATTTCCCGGTCGGTTTGTTTTTTACAACCGCTTTGGATACCGGGAAGCGGCGGTATTGCAAAAGGGAAGGATGGTTTATCTTATTGACAAGCATAACCTGAAAAACGGTGGTCCGGACACGCTGCTGACGATCACGCTAAATGCGAAGGGGAGGCCCGAGTCGAGTATCGCGGATTCCAGTTGGTTCCCTCCGGGAGGGCGGGGCAACTTCAATGTCAATGAGACCTATAGTTATAAGAACAACAGGCTTGTCGCCGTGAGCAGGCTGAGGGTCAATAACGAAGTGTATGCCGGTGATCTGCCCGAGACGGATAGCCTTATCTATGACCAATACGGTGACCTGCTTTCCTTCAATGGCAACAGTTATGAATATGACTATACGCACCCGGCTAAGCAGCAATTTTACTGTGAAGGGTGGCAAAACGACCATGAGGGTTTTCAGTACCTGGAATATCTTGGTTATTTCCCTGAAGTCACGTCGCCGTCTTATATCATGACAAAGTATTCCAATGGGGAGGGTCCTGAGAAACTTTACGATCATGAGTTCGACAGTCGGGGAAGGCTGATCGAGCTGGGACCTGGGACCGCTGGGACCGACGACGAAGCCGTGGACGACGATTACGTGGAAGTAAGTTTTGTTGCGGAGAGGCGGTTCACGTCTTAAAACTCCACACCTACCCCTAACCGAAGGTTCCGGTCGGTATAGTGAAAGTCGGCCGTCTGGCTATTTATTGTACAGGCGGGGGGATCGAAGCAGGCGCCGGTAGTTGTCTGGCGTTCGCTCAGCTGTTTCATGCCGTAGGTGGCGGAGAAGAGCAGGGCTTTGCGGCCGGCGTCGGAGAACCGCCATCTGTAGCCCAGGCCGGTGTTCCAGAAGGGGCCGGCGCGGAAGCTGCTGGTGAGGTTCTCATAGGGCTGGGGTTTCCTTTTGTACCAGGGCAGGTCGGCGCCGGCGTCGAGGATGATGAAGAGTCCGTCCCTTTTGCCGGTGGTCAGGTCCCGCGTTGCGGACAGAAAAAGAGGGATGTTTCTGAAACGGTAGTAGTCGAGGCCCGCGCCCAGCCCCAGAAACCGAGGGACCGCGACTCAGGCCGTTGACGGTCCGGACTCGGCCGTAGCTGCCCATCTGGCCGATGGAGAGGCCGCCGTAGTTGTCGCTGCGGAATCGCCAGGTTTGCCGGGAAGGGTCGGCGGTTTGCCGGCTAGCGGTCGCGGCTTGCAGGGTAGTGTTGGCGGCGTGCCGGCCAGCGGTGGCGGCCTGGAGGGTAGTGTTGGCGGTTTGCTGACTAAAACAGGCGCTCACTGACGCGAGGAAAAGAGCGCCTGTCAGAATGTGTTTTGTCATTGCTGGCCAGGGGTAATGGATAGATGACTTAGTGCAACGATATGGGATGGATCGCTGTAGTCGTACTGGTCCAGTCCGGTGGGGCTCGCTACGAGCAGCACGTGGTTGTTGGCAATGACGTCGTAGGCGGCGCTGACGGCTATGGTACTCAGCTGCTTCAGGTGGGAAGGGTCGGACGCGTCGTAGACCTTGACGTCGGGCCCGTCGCAGATGAACAGCGTCGATCCGTCTTTGCCGAGGCCGGAAGGGTTGGTCATCGGATAGCTTTTTAGCATCGAGACCGCGGAAAGGTCCTGCGCGTTGAGGATGTCCAGTTCGTTGGCGCTTCCGCCGCAGTTAGTGCCCGAACGCAGGGTGACATAGGCGTAGTTCTGGTCGGCGATCACGGGGTCGCAGGCCCTGCCGTGCGTGAACTCGCCTATTTTGGCGGGCCTGGAGGCGTCGTCTAACGAATAGATATATACGCCTTCTTTGGAGCCCAGGAGAAGCCGGTTCCGGACCGGAAAGATCGTTTCGATGTCAAACCCAGCATTGATGCTAGAGGACAGACCAAGCTTTGTGGGATCGCTTATATTGATGGTATTCAGCGAATGCGGTTCGGGTATAACGTAAAGGTAGTCCCCCACAAGGGTCATAGTGGCGGTGGAGCCCGCGATGCCGGTTGAACCAAGACTGGAGGCTGCGGCCGCGGAGGCGGCAGCATTTACAGAATAAAAGTTCGTTCCTGGAATGTCATAAAACACGGGGGGGCCTGTTCGGGTCTCCACGTCCACCGTTGTGTCCTTTTTGATCCAGCCGGTTATCACCTGATCGTTCTGTCCTGTGTTGCGGAAAGGGATTGCGCTCAGGAGGGTATCGACCACTTTTACCTGTTTGATATTGGAGATGTCGATCGCGAGAATGTCGCTGTACATGTCGGCGAACAGCGTGTTCCCGCGGATGCCTATATTCTGGTTGCCGGGGATATTCAGGAAGGCGACCTGTACCGGATGGGCGGGATTGCTGTTGTCGAAGACGTGGATGCCGGCGTTGTATTCGTTCAGATAAATATAGGAGTCCTTGATATAGATCTGGCCCGCCTTTGTAATGGCGTGGCCGGCGTCACCGTTGATAGAGGCGATGACGGTAGTTTTCTTCGTATACACGGGGATGTACATGGTATACGTTTTCTTGACTTTATCTTTCAGACAACCGGGGAGCAGCATTCCCCCAAACGCCAGGACGATGCCGATGGCGAGCAGGCCAGTTTTGTTTCTCATGATCAGGTTTTGTCTCCATTTGACAAAGGAACCTGACCAACCGTTGCACCGCCTTTCACGTAAATACGATCACCGGCCGCCCGCCCTCCGGATCGGCGAGCAGTCTCGCTTCCACGTCAAATACCCGATGGACGAGTTCGGCCGTCACGATATCGCGGGCTCCTTCCGCCACTACCCTGCCCTGTTTCATAAAGACCATGCGGTCGGCATATTGTAAAGACAGATTGATGTCGTGGAGCACGGCGATGAGGACGATATTTTCTTTGACCAGCGACCTGGCCAGGCGGAGGAACTGGTGCTGATAGTGGATGTCGAGGCTGGACACCGGCTCGTCGAGAAAGAGGTAGCGGGCGCCGTCGTGCGGCGTCTCCCAGACCTGCGCCAGGGCGCGGGCAAACTGGACGCGCTGTCTTTCGCCGCCGGAAAGGGTCAGATAGTCGCGGTCGCCGAGCTCGTCGATCGACAGCAGTCTTTTTACGTGGCGGCAGACGTCTCTGTCGCGCGCGGACGGGCGGAATGAAAAATGCGGATACCGTCCCATCATCACGATCTCGTCCACACTCAGCGGGAAGTGCAGCTCGGGCAGCTGGGTCATGACTGCGCGGCGGCGGGCCAGGTCGATCCGGTCGAACTTGCTCAACCCTACCCCATCATAGGTCACATGACCGGCGGCGGGTGTCCACTCTCCGCTGAAGGCCTTCAGAAAGGTCGACTTACCGGAACCATTCGGCCCCACGATAACGTGCAAACGCCCGGGCTGAAACGAGATGGAAATATCGTCGACGATGGTCCGGTTCCCGATGCGGCAGACGAGGTTTTCGATGCTAAGCATAAAACCCTCCTTTTTGCTGCTGGCGGCCGGCGCGGATCAACAGGAAAAGGAAGACGGGTGCGCCCGCAAAAGCGGTGATCACGCCAATAGGGAATTCGGAGGGGGCTACGATGACGCGGGCGAGCATGTCGGCGATATTCAGCAGGATGGCGCCCAGCAGGGCCGAGCCGATGATCAGCCAGCGATTGTCCGAGCTCTTCAGCAGCCGCAGGATATGCGGTACGATCAGCCCCACAAAGCTGATCACGCCCACCACCGAAGTGGCCGCCGCCACCAGGAAAGTATTCAGCAGGAGGATCCTCGTCTTGAAGCTGCCGGGTATTGACGCCCAGGTAGGCAGCCTCCGTCTCACCCAGCAACAGTGCATTGAGCGCCCGCGAATAGCGGAGGGAGAACCCGATACCTACAATGGTCGAGAACGCCACGATGCCTGTATTGGTCCAGTCCGCGCCGGAGAGCGTACCCAGATGCCAGAACACGATGCTGCGGGCCTGCGGGTCGCGCGCGATATAGGAGAAGAAGCCGGTCCCGCCCGCCGCCAGAGCGTTGACGGCAATGCCCGCAAGCAGAAGTGTGTTGACGTTGACCTTGCCAAATACGCTCGACAGTCGGTAGACCAGTAAGGTAGCCAGTCCGCCGCCCACAAAAGCCGCCAGCGGGAGGAGAAATGGCCCCAGCGCGTCTACCCACGCGCCGCTGAGGCTTTTGCCCATGACAAAAACAAAGGCGGCGCCAAGCGCCGCGCCGGAAGAGGTTCCGACTAGACCCGGTTCTACTATTGGATTGCGAAAGAGAGCCTGCATCAGCGCGCCGGCGACAGACAGCGAGGCTCCGGTCAGCGCGCATAGCAGGACGCGGGGCAGACGGATCTGCAGGAAAAGCTGCTCCTCGATGGAAGCGCCGGGTGTCCCTGTCAGCGCGTGGCGGATAAAGAGCAGTATGCGGTCATACCCGATAGAGACCGCTCCGACGCGGGTCGAGACGATCAGCGACAACAGGAGCAGCAGACTAAAGACCAAATAATAGATATGGAAGGGGATTTTTTTCAAGTCACTGGTGTTTATGGATCAGCCTGATCAGCTCGTACACATTCTGCCCGGTGCGGGGTCCCAGATAGACCAGGTCGTGTTCTTCTACCCGGTAGATGCGATTGTTCTTTGCCGCCGGCGACAGCGACACGCCCGGAAGGCTTTTGAATTTCTCCACGCTGCCCTGCAGGTCGAAGCCGTAGTCCGTGGCGAGAATGACGTCGGGCTGTGCTTTTGCGATGACTTCCGCACTCAGATTTTTCCATTTCTGGGCGGTGTCGGCCACGTTGACCGCGCCGGCCCAGTCCAGCATCTGCTGCTGGGTGCCGCGATGGCTCAGCACAAAGTACTGGTTGGCTGCCTGGCCGAAATGGATGACGAGGACTTTTGGGGTATCAGGGAATGTCCGACGGAACGAATCGGCGCGGGCCATATCCTTATCCAGCCGGTCGCAGATAGAGTCGCCCGCCTGCGGGTTGTGAAATTCATTCGCCAGCTGGCGGATCAGCTGTTTGGTCGAGTCGATCGTATTGCCGCCGTCAAACTGACGCAGCGGAATGCCGACTTTTTTCAATTGCTCTATCGTCGCGGGCGGGCCCCAGTTGCCGTCGTTCCAGACTGCCGTGGGGTTCAGCGATATGATCCCTTCGGGATTGAGAGCTCTGTGGTAGCCGACCGCGGTGATCTTTTTCGCAGCCGGCGGCCAGGTGCTGGAGATGTCCACGCCGACGAGGGCGGTGTCGCCGCCTACCGCGAAGACGATCTCGGTGAGTTGTTTGCTGACGCTGACGATCCGGAGGCCCTGTTTGTTGTTGCCTTTGTCGCCGAAACGCCCGCCGCAGCCAGAAAGGACGAGCATCAGGGTCGCCGAAAAATGTGAACCGCGCGGTTCACGCGGGGATGGAGGGGGCTGGACTGATGACGGGACCGAAATGAGTGAAGCGGTTCGAAAACCTGACGGAACCGGGAGAGGCCGGAAGAAATTCGATTCATGATTCTAAAGTTAAAAGATATACGCCAGTTTTGCGCCTCCGTAAACGGTCGCGTTATACGGCATCGGCAGGAAATGCGGATCGGTCGTCCCCGCCAGGTTGCCGGAATAGAAAAGGAAAGTATAGTATGTGCTGCCCGTGAGGTTGTCGGCGCCGACATAACAATCTACGGAGAAATGCGCGCCGAGGACGCTGCGGTAGCCGATCTTCCCGTTCAGCAGGCTATAGGACTTCGCCGAATGCAGGTTGTCGAAGGTATACGGCGCGGCGCCGTTGTAGCGGTAGCTGAGATAGGCATAGAATCCCGGCTTTGTCTGGAGGTCGACGCCGAGATTGAGGACGCTGGGAGCTGTGCCTGCCACTTTCTTGTTGGAATAGTCCACCGTCGCCGCGTTGTTGTTGTGGTCGCTTTTAAAATCCTTGTATTTAAAATCTGACCAGGCATAGCTCAGCCAGGGCCGCAGCTGCGTGATCGCCGAGGATTTGTCATCCACCAGCAGATAGCTGAGTGTCAGCTCGGCGCCCAGGTCCTGCTGGCGGCCGGCGTTGACGGACTCGGTATACTGTGGCAGTCCGCCCGATGCGGGAATAGTTTGGGATACGATCTTGTTGCGTACGTCCAGGTCGAAGAGTGCCAGCTGATAAGACAGGCGGCGGCCGAGCAGGTCGCCCTTGGTGCCGATCTCATATTGCATGCCGTATTCAGGGCGCAGGCCCGTGTTGACTTTGCCGATCGCGGCAATGACGGTAGTCGAGGTAGTGGGCGGCGTATAGCCCCTGCTGATATCGGCATAGACCGAGAACGCGTCGCTGAATTTCTTCAGCAGCGCTACGCGCGGGGTAAAGACGGCAGGAAAACTACGATAGCCCGAACCGTTGGCGTGGTTCGGGTTGGCGCTGTTGGCGAGCATATCGGTGATGCCGAACTCGGTAAAGTTGAGGCTGCCGCCGGCCGTGAGTATGAGCTGCGAGGGCAGCGCGAATTTCCACTCGGTGAAGACGCTGTAGCTGCTCGACACATTCTGCAGGTCGCCGCGGATCCCGCCGAGGGTATCGTTGGTGAGATTGTAGGACTTGTTGAAGGCGAGGGTTTTTGGAACTGCGCGCCGAAGATGCCGTGAACCACCTCGACAGCGATGGGGCCGGAACCAGCCGCCGGGCCGGAGCTATAAACAAACCCCGTCCTGCCTCCAAACGTAAACGCCTGGTTACTTGTCAAACCATGTGCGAACGGAGAATTCAGCGTATACCCGCCCCCATACACCGTGGTCAGATTGCTGAAATGCCCGTCGATCCTGTAGTCGCTGGTCACACCGCCCCGAAAACTCTCGATGTCCACTTTGGAGTTGTTGACGAGATAGGCAGGGTCGCTCCATTTTTGCCGGCCGTAGAACTGGGCGCTGTCCATCTCACCCGCCAGCTCTTCGTGGGAGTTCGCATAGGCGAAATAGGTCGAGATCGTGCTTTTGTCGCTGACATAGAAATCGCCGCTCAGCTGGGCATAGTCCTTGTGGCTGGCGCTGTGTGCCCGGAAGCCGTCGGACTGCTGGCGGCCGTAGTTGAAGACGAGGGCCGAGTGTTCGCCGGCCGTTTCGATCCGGGTGTTGTTGCGCCAGAGGCCATAGGAACCGAAGGTATTCTCCTCAACGAAGCGGGTCTTGTTGGGCTGGGGTTTGAGCGTATAGAGGTTGACCACGCCCGCGATTCCGCTGCCATAGAGGCTGGAGGCCGGGCCTTTGATCGTCTCTACCCTGCCGAGGGTGGCGAAGTCCACGTCGTCGAGGATCGTCGTCCCGGTCGCATCGGTAATGGGGATATTGTTCAAGAGGACCTGTACGCCCTGGCCGTTGAAATTGGTGTTGTTGCCATAGCCCCGAATGCTGATGCGCTGCCCGCCAAAGGTCGACCGGGACTGCATAATAACACCTGGAATAAGGTTGAGCGAGTTCTCCAGCGAAAGTCCGTTGTTGCGGTGAAAGTCCACCGGCGTCAGCATTCCGATGCTGCGGGCGATGTCCAGCTGGTTGCCTTTCTGGCCGTTGGACCAGCCGGTAACCTGAACGGTATTCAGCGTTTGTGTATGTACAGTGTCTTTTTGCGGGGTTTGGGCGTTCGCAGAGATAGCGGCGCCCAGCAACAGATAAATGCCTGTCGATCGTAGTCTCAACATCTTGAAAAAAGTTTTGGTAAGAAGGTATTGGAAGCCGGGAATGAACTTCTACCCTTTTGGCGGTGGGACTACGATATCACAGCAATAGAACGGAAGGCGCCCGCTGATGAGCTCCGACCAGGGATGCCGGCACACAACAGGCTCCAGGAGTGCAATTGCCGGTGGTTCGACGATGGTATCTGCCATGCGGAAAGAAGGCAGCGTCTTTTTATTATGGTTCTCGTGTGCCAGTTCACCGGAGCGGCTGAGCAGCCGTTCTTCGTTGTCGTCGTCAAAACAGTACAGCCAGCCGGCCTTCTGTCTGATGACGTCGTACAGATGCCCGTTGTACCAGCACTCGCGTCCGGGCTCCTCCCATTTTCCGTGGCTGTCGACGTCGGCCTGCGAGACCCTGAAGAATGCGGCGTCGGGAAGCGCGGCTATCCACGCCTCCCGGGCAGCTTCTTTGAGCCGCCATTGCTGCAGCAGGAACTGTCCGAAGTACCCTATCTGGGTATAGAACAATAGCAGCAGCAGCGATATGGTGACTCCTTTTTTCAACAATCAACCTTTTCCTATTGGTTTTTCGACTTTTTCGCGGGGCAGAATTCCGCCCGGCTTTGGCAGCGGATAGTTCTTAAGCACGGCCTCGTATTTGGTCTTCGTCGTTGCCAGCCGGCCGCTGAGCAGGTTGTACACTTCCCTGTGCTGATCGGTAGGCCGCCAGTCCGATCCGCCGGAGATACTCTCCTTGGAAATCGTCAGAAACCTTTCCAGCAGTTGCGCCGGGCTCCGGAAGATATCCTCCCGCGCTCCGGTGGAGTGGACGTCGTGGAGCAGCGCTTCGACGTCGAGCAGCTGCCGCTGCCAGGCGGCGAGCTTCTCCTTTTGGCGTTTGTTCGTCAGCGTTGGTTCGGCGGCGATCGCCCCTGACCGGAGCGTCTCCAGCGTATCGATCATGTGCAGCACGCTCTGGATCGACTGGAATATCTCCGTACCAAAGGTATACTGTAACCGGATATCTTCGTCACTGCCCGTGGTATGCGGGTCGCGCAGGACCTCCAGGGGCTGGCGGTATTCCTTGCCGCCCACTTTCAGGACGACCGTGTAGGCGCCGGGCAGCACTTTTGTCGTCGGCAGGCCGGGGCCGATGTCCAGGTCATAGATCACCATCGCGCGTTCGCCGTTGGAGTCGAGCTTGACCCAGTCGGCGTCTTCGGGGCGGGTACGCAGTGGCGGCAGGACATAGGGCTGCAGGCCGAGGTCCCACCACACCCGGTTGACCCCGGGCTTGTTCGAGCCTTTTATCTGCTGAACGATGTTGCCGGCTCCGTCCAGCACCAGGACCTTTACGGTATCCTGAACGCTGTCTTTCAGATAGTAGTTGATATCTGCCCCATAGGGAGGGTTCTGGCCGGAGGCGGAGGAACGTTCGCCGTGGATGGCGATATGGGGCCGGAAACGGTAGGCCTTGCGCATGGAGAAAAGATAGGCTTCCGACTGCTGTGTCTGCCGGGTGAACTCCCGGATGGGCGTAACGTCGTCAAGAATATAGAAACCGCGTCCGTAGGTGCCGAGGACCAGGTCCCTGAAACCGCGCTGGATGGTGATGCCGTAGACTGGCACGGGGGGCAGGTTGTTCTTGAGGTGGACCCAGTGGTCGCCGTCGTCGGGCGAGAAATACAGCCCGTTGTCTGTGCCTGCCCATACGAGTCCTTTTTTGTCCGGGTCTTCTTTTACCGAGTGGATAAAAGAAGAATAGCCCTGCGGGAAACTGCCGGTGATGAGCTTCCAGGACTTACCAAAATCCGTGGTCTTGTAGATATAGGGTTTGAAATCTCCGATGAACTGGCCGTTGACGGCGACGTAGCAGGCGCCCTCATCGAAGGCCGAAGGGCATATATCGCGGATGGTCGACCATTTCGGGAGACCGGGCATATTCGGGCTGACGTCCTCCCAGTGCTTGCCGTCGTCGCGGGTGACGTGTACCAGACCGTCGTTGGAGCCGGTCCAGACCACGCCTTCCTTTACCGGGGACTCGGCGATCGCATAGAGGGTGCAGCCATCGAACGTAAACAGATTGTCCGTGCTGACCCCTCCCGAGCTCTGCTGGTGCGATTTGTCGTTTGTGGTGAGGTCGGGGCTGATGACGGACCAGGACTGGCCCTCGTTGGTCGTCACGTGTACGTATTGGCTGCCGATATATACCTTGTTATGGTTGTGGCGCGAGATCGTCATGGGGAAGTTCCAGTGCCAGCGGTATTTCATCTCGGCGGGAGGATAGCCGTAGCCGGCCTCGGGCCATGCGCGTACGTCCCTGACATGACCGGTACGCAGGTCGGTGCGGTCGAGGCCGCCGTCGTAGCAGCCGGACCAGATGATGGCGTTGTCTTCGGGATCCGGTTGCGCAAATCCGCTCTCGCATCCTCCGATGGTCGTCCAGAGTCCCGTCGGGATACCGCCCTGCAGGCTGTTGCTGGGTCCGCGATAGGAGCTGCCGTCCTGCCGGTTGCCGTATACGAAATAGGGCACCTGGTTGTCTACGGACACGTGGTACATCTGGGCGATGGGCAGGTTGACGTTCTGCCAGGTCTTGCCGGCGTTGTAGGTCATGTTCATGCCTCCGTCGTGTGCTACCATCGCTCTGGCCGGGTTCTTCGGGTCGAACCACATGTCGTGGGTGTCGCCGCCGGGACGGTAGTCGCCGTTCCCGCCGTTGCCGTTGAAGGACTTTCCGCCGTTCTTCGATTCCATAACGGTAACGCATATCGTAAATACGTTGTCGGGATTGCCGGAGTTGACGCGAACGCGGGTATAGTAGGAGGCCCGCTGGGCCATCGAGTGGCTGGTGAACACCTTCTTCCAGGTGACTCCGGCGTCGTCGCTGCGGTAGAGCGCGGGGTCCCTGTCCTCCATCAGCGCGTAAACGATATTCGGATTGCTGTAGGCGACGTCCACGGAAGTCTTGCCCACGGGGTGTGCGGTTCCGCCGGGGAGGCCGCCCGCCAGCCGGTTCCAGGTCTTTCCGCCGTCGGTGGTCTTGAAGATGCCGCTGCCGGGCCCGCCGCTGTTGAGCTGCCAGGTCTTGAACGAGATCTGCCACATGGCGGCGTAGAGGGTGCCGGGGTGCTGCGGGTCCATCGAGAGATCGGAGCAGCCCGTGAGGGAGTCGACGAAGAGGACGCGTTCCCAGGACCTGCCTCCGTCTGTAGTTTTGTATACGCCCCTCTCCTGCTGCGGCGAGTGGGTATGTCCGAGCGAGGCTACATAGACCGTATTGGAGTCTGTTGGATCGACGATGATGCGGCTGATCCTGCCCGTGGCATGGAGTCCCATATTGGTCCAGGTGTGGCCGGCGTTGGTGGATTTATACACGCCGTTGCCCATGGCTTCGGCCGGCCGGATCAGAAAGGTCTCGCCGGTGCCGGCCCATACCTGGCGGGGGCTGGAAGGGGCGATCGCGAGCGCTCCGATGGAGGAGTTGTCGGTGCTATCGAAGATGGGGCGCCAGGTAATGCCTGCGTCATCGGTCTTGAAGATGCCGCCCGAGGCGGCTCCGACGTAGGCGATATTGCGGTCGCCCGGCACGCCGGCGACGGCGATGGCGCGATTGCCATCGGGGCCTATAAAACGAAAGTGCAGCTGACTGAAAATGCTGCTGTCGATGGACTGGGCTGATGAGCCCATAGCGCCGAGAAGGAGCAGCCAACAGCCAATTATTTTGCGCATAGCCGATAATTTTATGGAAATTACCTTATGATCTTTTACAAATATCGCCTGCGTTCAAATCGGTATAGCATTGGTTAAAATCAGGTGAACCGCGGATACAACCAGCGTGAACCGCCGAGGTTCACACCACCTTCAGGTGTTGCCTCCGGCGGTAATATCTGTAGCGGACCACGGTCGCAGCGATCAGCGCCACCCCGCACAATTCAGACAGCATTTTCTCCGCGTCGAGCCAGTCGACTGGCCGGTCCTTCAGCAGTGGGTCCATCACGACCCCATGGACGACGAACAGCAGCGCCGTACCATAGGAGATCAGGTGTATATTCTTCCACAGCCGAAAGCTCATCCTGCTCTTTATTTTTTTCTGCGTCGTGACGATGACCGCGATCAGCGCGTACATCGCGAGCGCGCCCAGCAGAGTCCACAGGACCTGGTGGGGCGCGTTCACCGGAAAGAGGATATCGACGAGGCGGTATTTCAGGGAGGCGTCGGCGAGCAGCAGCAGCACGTGTCCTGCCACCAGCGCCAGCGCCACGTAGGCCGTCCAGTTATGCAGGTCGTCGATACTCACTTTCTTTACAAGGGGTGGCATCTTCTTCCACAGCGGCGACCGGCGGTAGGCTGTGCTGAGCAGCATGCCCAGCAGCAGATTGAAGGTCAGCACGCAAGTCGCGATAAGGCCAAAATTGGAAGAAAGCTCGAGCCATTGGTTCTCCATGTCAGTTGGTTGTAGGATTTTCTTTTACGCTGATCACGGGGATCTGCTGTTGGTATGCCAGTTTGTTCAGCGCCGGGATGCCTGTGTTCAATATATTTTTCAATTTGTCGAGCTGGGCGTCTGTCCGGGCGCTCAGCGAGGCGAAGACCTCGCGGGCCTGACGGTTGGGCGCGGCATAGCCTTCCGACGCATAGCCATAAACGCCGGAGAGCTTGTCGTTGAGCCGGATGGGGAAGTTCAGCATATCCTGACCGCTCTTCGACTTAGTCTGGTACAGAGCCTCCTCGATGGCGGTGAGATTGCGGATAAGGCTGTCGGATAGTTTTTTGATCGGCTTCTGCGTGCTGTCGAGGCGGGAATTGAAGTCCTGCAGCTGTGTGCGGACGCTGCGGATCTGCAGAATGGCCTTCTGGGCCTCGTTGTATTTGTCGCGTATCTGCAGGAGGAAGCCGGTCTGGGCGTCGTAGTCGGCCTCGGTCAGCTGGTAGTTGGGATCGCCCTTGATGGCGAAGGCGACGTCGGTCGAATCGTCGTCGTATTTGAAGCGGGCGGTGTATTTACCGGGCGCCGCCTTGGGTGCGCCGGCACCGCCGGTCCAGAGCAGCATTCCGGTGATCTTTTCCGCGGGGGCATACAGCATGTCCCAGACAAAGGTATTGATACCCGATTCGCAGTCGAGGCGGGTATCGGCGTCTTTCGACCGGGTCGTAAACGTTCTGATAGGCTTCTGTTGTTTGTCAAAGATCGTGATGGATACTTTGGGGGTATCCGCAGGCGACTTCAGCCAGTAGCGGAATACGACGCCGTTGGGCGGATTTTGGCCGGCGTTGTGGATGGGCTGCTGGTCGCGGCGGCGGCGTCCGCCGCCTTCGGTGCGCCAGGCGTCGTCGACTGCAAATACGTGCAGTCTTTTCTTGAGCAGGTCCGGCGACTGCTGCTGGAGGAGGCTGAGGCCGTCGAGCGCCCAAAAGGCGCGGCCCTGCGTGGCCACGATGAGGTCGTTGTCCTTGATGGTGAGATCGGTCACGGGTACGATGGGGAGGTTCAGCTGAAAGGGGCGCCAGTTGTCGCCGCCGTCGTAGCTGATATACATGCCGTATTCTGTGCCGGCGTAGAGCAGTCCGGGCCTTTTCCTGTCCGCCCGGATGACGCGCGTGAAATGGCGCGGGTCGATGCCTTTCGTGATCAGCCGCCAGGTCTTGCCGTAGTCTTCTGTCTTAAACAAATAAGGCGTATAGTCGTCCTCGCGGAAACGGGTACCCGCAAAATAGGCCACGCCTTTTTTGAAGGGATCGGCCTCTACGCAGTTCCACAGCGTCCATTTGCCGGCCTGCGGCGGCGTGATATCGTCCCAGTGCTTGCCGCCGTCTTTGGAGACGTGGATGAGCCCGTCGTCGCTGCCGGTGTAGAGCAGGTCCTTTTCGAGCGCCGACTCCGTCGCGGTGAAGATGGTACAGTAGTATTCGGCGGAAGTATTGTCCTTGGTGATGGGGCCGCCGCTGGGTCCCTGACGCGATTTGTCGTTGGTCGTGAGGTCGGGGCTGATCGTCTCCCAGGTCTGCCCTTCGTTCTCCGTGACGAACAGCTGATTACCGGCAGCGTAGAGCCGGTGTGGGTTGTGCGGGGAGAAGAAGATGGGATAGTTCCACTGAAAGCGGTATTTCAGCGAGTCGGCGCCCGAGCCGGTGGGGTTGTCGGGCCAGACGTCGATAGACCTGTTCTCGCCGGTACGGTGGTTCAGCCTGCCGAGATAGCCGTCGTAGTTGCCGCCGTAAACGATATCCGGATTCAGCGGATCGGGGACGATATAACCGCTTTCGAAGCCCGCTGTAGGTTCCCAGTCCTTCCCGGTAATGGCAGGTCCGGTGGAGCGGCTTTTGATGCGCACGCTGGTGTTGTCCTGCTGGGCGCCGAGGATATGGTAGGGAAAGGCGTTGTCGGTAGTGACGCGGTAGATCTGGGCTGTGGGCTGGTTGTCTACGGAACTCCAGTCCTCGCCGGCGTTGAAGCTGACCTGGGCGCCGCCGTCGTCGGCGAGGATCAGCCGGTGGCTGTCTTCCGGGTCGATCCAGAGGTCGTGGTGGTCGCTGTGCGGACTCGCAACGGAGGCAAAGGTCTTGCCGCCGTCGAGGCTGCGCTGGAATTGTACGTTGAGCACGTAGACGATATTCTCGTTCTTCGGGTCGCAGTAGACGCGGTTATAGTACCATGCGCGCTGGCGGATATCGTTGGTGCTGTTGACCTTTGTCCAGGTATCGCCGCGGTCGGTGCTGAGAAAGAGGCCGCCTTCTGCGTTCTCGATCATCGCGTAGACCTTGTCGGGATTGGCGGCGGGGACGGCGACGTTGACGACGCCCCAGACGCCTTTGGGAAGGCCCTTCTTTGCAGAGATATTTGTCCAGGTCTCTCCGCCGTCGGTGCTCTTGTAGAGGCCGCTGCCTTCGCCGCCGCTCTCCATGCTATAGGGCGTGCGTTTGACGCGCCACATGCCGGCATAGAGCACGGAAGGATTGCCGGGTTCCATGACCACGTCGGAGCAGGCGGTCTGGTCGTTGACGAACAATACCTTCCGCCAGGTCTTACCTCCGTCGGTAGTTTTGAACACACCACGCTCGGTGCTACGGCCAAAGAGATGGCCCATGACGGCGACCCAAACAATGTCCGGATTGGCGGGGTGCACGACGATGCGGGCGATATGACGGCTGTCCTTCAGCCCCAGGTCGCGCCAGCTGCGGCCGCCGTTGTCGGAACGCCAGACGCCTCCCAGGTTCTCGGAGACGTTGTTGCGCAGCGTGCTCTCGCCCTCTCCGGCGTATACGATCGATTCATCGGAGGGAGCTACGGCTACCGCGCCTACGCCGCCGCCGAAATATCCGTCGGAAACGTTCTTCCAGTTGCTGCCGCCGTCCATGGTCTTCCAGAGACCGCCGCCAGTGGCGCCAAAATAAAAGGTGTTTCTGTTCTTGAGGCTGCCAGAGACGGCGTCTGCGCGGCCGCCGCGAAAGGGGCCGATGAGCCGGTATTTGAGGGCGGCGAAAAAGGTCGAGTCGTTTGGATCGGAAGGGGTCTTTTTCTGCGCCTGACCAACGACGGTAGTCAGCAGGACGATACTAGCGGTCAGGAGATATCTCATGTGTTGGATCATTGTACTTGTTTTTGAAGCTGCTGCCATGCGGCGTTGGTGGCTGCCGCGGCCTTTATGGTTGTCTGAAGGTCTGAAATGGTCTGTTCGGTCGGGGGCATATCGGCCTCTTCGAGGATCCCGAATATGCCGGCGAAATCGTTGGCGAGCTGGGAGAACGAATGAACGCCGTTGCCAGCCGGAGCGGCCCCTCCCCTGCCGCGTCTTCCGCCCGAGCCTTCCAGTGCGGCCAGCTGTGCTTCCAGCGCCGCGTTGCCGGCGACCTTTGCGCGGAGCGCGTGTGCTTTTTCCATGGACGCCATCGCCTGTTCCCTGCCATGGTAGGCCTGCAGCGCCAGGTCGTGCTGCTGCTGGAGAGCCGCCAGCGGCGTTTTCACGCGCGGGTCCATGCGAACGGTCAGCTGCTGCATATACACTTTCCCGTTTGCCTTTAGCCTGACCGTGTAGACGCCGGGCATGGCCCAGGGGATGTGGCGCTGGGAGCTGTATTCGCATATACCGCGCTGATGGGATAGGATGCGGGGATATTGAGCGGCTGGTAGTGCAGGTCCCAGATGAAGCGGTGTGGGCCGGCCTTTGCGGACAGCAGCTGCTGGGGGCGGATCCAGTACAGGGGGATATTGACGTCGGGAATGGAATAGAGCGTATCGGTGCTCGAATAGTGGCGGATCGTCTGTCCGGAAGCGCTGAGAATATCCAGTGTGACTGCGTCGGAGGCGTCGGCTTTCAGGTAGTAGTCGATGATCGCTCCGTCTGGCGGGTTCTCCTCGCCGGTTCTTCCTGCGGCAGCGGCGTATCGGGGTTCATGTCCCAGCGGACGCGGACGGCGGGCTCGGGCTTGTACAGGGTCGCGTCGGCCACGGCGGTAGTCAGCTGGCGCATCGGCGCGATATCGTCGAGGATCCAGAACGACCGGCCGTGCGTACCGACGACCACGTCGGCGTCCTTGAACACCAGGTCGCGGATGGAGGTAGCGGGCATGTTCAGCCGAAGGGAAGACCAGTGTGCTCCGTCGTCAAAGGATACGTATACGGCAGTTTCCGAGCCGGCCAGCAGGAGCCCCTTGTGGTGCGGGTCTTCGCGGACGACGTTGATCGGGTCGTCGGGCAGGCCGTTGACGATCGCGGTCCAGGTCTTGCCGCCGTCGTGGGTCTTGTAAATATGCGGGTGCATGTCGTCGATGCGGATGCCGTTGACCGCGGCGTAGGCGGTGGAGGCGTCGCTATGTCCGGCGTCGATCAGCGAGACCTTCATCCAGTCGGAGACTTCGGGTGGGGTTATATTTTTCCAGGTCTTGCCGCCGTCTTTTGTAATATGGATCAGTCCGTCGTCGGTACCGGCCCAGATGGTCAGCGGGTCTACGGGAGAAGGGGCAACGGTATAGATGACGCCGCGGCGGGGCATTTGCTTTAGTGATTCGTTGCTGTAGACGCCGACGCTGGCGGGGATATTCCAGCGCTCGCGGCTGAGGTCGGGGCTGATCGTCTGCCGGGAATGGCCGCCGTTGGAAGTTTTAAAGAGGACATTGCCCGCGAAGTACATTGTGTGGGGGTCTATGGGAGAAAAGAGGACGGGTGCGGTGCGGAGATAACGATATTTGCCGCTGCGTACCGCTTCCGGGGCGATGTTCTGGATCTGGCCGGTGCGTTTGTCATAGCGTGTGATCTTGCCGCCATAGATGATATTTGGGTCCAGTGGGTCGGGGGCCACATAGCCGTATTCCTCGACGCCTACCGGGTGCCATTCGCGGAAGGTCACGCCGCCGTCGTTGCCGCGGGAGGCGATGCCAACGGAGCCGCTCTCCTGTTGTGCGCCATAGACGTTATAAGGAAATGCGTTGTCGGTAATGACGTGATAGAACTGTGCCGTGGGCTGGTTGTACCAGGAAGAAAAGCTTTGTCCGCCGTTGACCGTGACGATCGCGCCCTGGTCGAGGGCGATCAGCATGATCTGCGGGTTGTCGGGGTTAATCCAGATGCGGTGGTAGTCGTCGCCGCCGGGTGCTCCGCGAAAGGCGTCCCAGGACTTTCCGCCATCGGTGGATTTCCAGACGACCACGTCGGCTGTATAGACGATGTCTTTGTTCTTCGGGTCGGCCTTGACCTCGGCGAAGTCATCGCCGCGGCCCCAGAAGCGCTGGTCGCTGTTGAGTTTTTGCCAGCTGGCGCCGGCGTCGTCGCTGCGATAGATGCCGCCGTAGGACGCGTCGGCTGCGACGGTAGCATACAGGCGGGAGGGATCGGAAGGCGCTATGCAAAAACCGATGCGGCTGAGTCCCTGCGCGGGCGTCGGAAGCCCTTTGGTCAGCTGCGACCAGGTCGTGCCTCCGTCTGTGGACTTGAAAAGGCCGCTGTTGGGGCCGTTCCATGCGCCGTTCTCCCGAGGGCCCCGGCGTCCTGCCCAGAGGTCCGCGTAGACTATCTGCGGATTGACGGGATCGATCGTCACCTGTATCGCGCCCGTGTTCTCGTCCTTATACAATACTTTCTCCCAGGTCTTGCCTCCGTCGAGCGTACGATACACGCCTCGTTCGGGATTGGGCCCGTAGGGATGGCCGAGTACGGCGGCGAATACCCTGTTGGGATCTTTGGGGTCGATCGCCAGACCGCCCATCTGCTGTCCGGCATCCAGTCCGAGATGGGTCCAGGTGCGGCCTGCATCGGTAGACTTGAAGATCCCCTTGCCTACGGAGAGGTCAGGGCGCTGGATGCCTTCTCCGGTGGCTACGTAGACGATATTGGGGTCGGAAGGGGCAACGGCCACGTCGCCGATGGAGCCGGTCGACTGTTCGTCGAAGATCGGCGCCCATGTCCGGCCAAAGTCCGTGGTCTTCCAGACGCCGCCGTTGTTGACGCCGATATAAAAGACATTGGGCTGCTGTGGCGAGCCGCAGCCGCCGACTGTTCGTCCCCCTCGATGGGGGCCGATCATCCGCCAGCGAAGATTTCCAAAAGAGAAGTGTCGGGAGTCTGCGCGTGAACCGAGTGAATAATGACGCAGCAGGACAGCAGCCAAAGCAGTTTCTTCATGTGTAGTAGTGTATAAGAGGGCAAAAAATTACGATATAAGTTGCTACCGGACCGAACCGTCCATCAACTTTTTCGGGTCGGTCAACTGTTCCGTATATTCGGAATCTTAAACTACGCCCATAATGCTTCGATTCCGTAGACATTCCTGGGTCTTTGTCCTGGTCACTTTCTTTTTATTAGCGGCAGGGCACAGCAGCCGCAAAGTCCGTCGTTCAAAGTTATCGCTTTCTACACCGCGAAGAACGACGCGGCGCATATCAGTTGTGTCCACGAGGCCAACCGCTGGTTCGCGGAGATGACGAAGATGGAAGCCACTAGCGCGCGTCCTGCAACAATTCCATTATATGTGTATGTCCGAGGTGTCTGGCCCATTCCAGGGCGGTAGACTGGTAGGCGCTGTCTTTCATGCGCAGGTCGGGTCTGGCGGTCAGGGCCAGCCGGGTGAGGTCGGCGTCATTGCGTTCGGCCGCGAAATGCAGTAGTGTCTTGTTCCATTCCCCGTATGATCTGTTGACCGAAGAAGGGTCTTTTTGCAGCATCTGACGCGCGCGGTCCAGCCAGCCGAGGTCCCAGGCGTCGAGGACGGTATAGTTGGCGCCGGCGCCGACCAGCCATTCCGCGGCGGAGGGCTGCCGGCAGTGTACGGCGAGCTCCATCAGGGTCAGGCCGTTGCTGAGTTCGCGGTTCAGGTATCTGGAAGTCATTTGCAGCTGGGGGCGCAGGGCGTCGAGGGACTGCCGGTCGCCCCTGCCGACGGCTTCGGCCAGCTGTACGTCCGGCGGTGAAGGCGGGCGGGAAAGATAGCGATCGGTGATCAGCCACCAGGTCCACCCGTCGCGTATAACGGAGAAGCCCAGTTGCTCGTAAGTACGCTGGCCGGCGCTGGTGGAATTCAGTACGGCGTAGCGGTATCCCTGGTCGCGCGCATAGAGGCAGGCGGCCAGCGTGACGGCTTTCCCGATGCCTTTTTTGCGGTGGCGGGGGACGACCCCGACGTGGTAGATGCCCGCGGCGCCAAGATCGCCCGAGGTGAGGAAGACGACGCTATGTCCCACTACTTTTCCGTGGAGGCTCGCCACGAAACGCATCCATTGTCCTGGCATGTCGGTAGTGGAAGCGGCGGGAACGATGACGTGGGCATAGGGCAGGTTCTTTACGTCTGTCAGGGAAATCTGGTTGTCTGTTACGATGGTCAGTCCGCGGGGGAAGGGATGATCGGTGCGGACCTCGTTGAGGTCTAGGCCCATCCATCGGGGTCTCCAGCCGGGTTGGAACCCTCTTGCAAGGAGGCGGATACCCAGATCGGGAGGACTGGCGGGGTCGAGGGACCAGCAGCCCGCCCCTTTCGGCGGAAATTTGCGGTAAAAATCCATGAGCTCGTCCAGCTGCTGTCCGGCATTGGCTTCTGTCAGTTGGGGAAAGGCCACCATGGAAGGGCTCTGGGCGTTGCCCGAAGTCCAGCACAGGCCGTCGGTATCAAAGTAGCTGCCGCCAAGCGTAATCGCTTCTTTTTTGAACAGCTCCCGGTGGTTGAAAGCCGCAGCCTGTTCAAGGCGGAGGGAATCGGCTTCCTGCATTGTTGACGGATAGGCCATCAGGATAAATCTAGGTTATCCGCCGCGACCGGCAAAAAAATCTTCCGCGCCGTACTTCTTCCATTATTTACCGTACTTCTTCAGCCCGACGGAGGCGAAGGCATAGACCTCCCGCAGGATAGCGGGCGGCAATGAGTCGGGGGGCCCCTGCGGGCACCGTCTTGTCCGTGACGGCGGGGTCGGCGATACGGCGAAGCTGATCCATGCAGGCGTTGCGCGTCGTCAGATAGAGGAAAGCCTTGATCTTTTCGTCGTCGGTAAAATCCGCACGGCGCTGCCAGCAAAGGAAAAAGGCGTCCAGCGATAGCTGGTAGGCGGCGGGAGCATCGCGCAGAAGCAGGAATGCAAAGGAGAAAAGTTCGGGATAGTACAGGAAAAAAATGCCTTAAAAGCTTCGGGCAGCCCCTGGCGAAACCAGGTGATGCTGATATCTTCCTCGTCGGTTCGTTCCATGTTCATAATGGAGATCATAGTTAAGTTTGAGGACGCCGGGGGCACCCAGATAAACGAAGCGATTGGATAAAGCTGAGGATCGGTTCCGGGGGACCTTCTATGAGGATCTAGTTCATCAGGTGATCGTCCCATTGTATCTGGGATGACCCGTCCCTGACGCTACCCGTCCAGGGAAGATAGCAGTCGGTGTAGTAATTCTCGATAGCGAGGCCAATGGCTTCCGTATGGCCGTTGGATTCTTTCTCGATATCTGCCCAGGTGTCCTTTTTATTGTACACGAGCGCCATCGATTCTTCATGGCTTTCGGGAAAGTTTACGAGGAAGACGACGACGGTATTGACGAGGATTGGTTTGACGACAATGAGGTGCCACTGTGCTTCGAAATAGTATTCGAGCTCGAAGGATTTCTCAAATGGCAATAGCTCCTGGATCGAAGACGCATATGGGATATTCCTTAACCTGTTGAGTTTTAAGCGGAAACCGGACATAGTGATAAATTAAAATAATGTGAACGAATCATTAAGCGGACGACAGGTCTTGAAAAAGTCAGGAACAAAGCTTAAACAGGATATTACCGGCAGTTTGAGAGGCATCAGCACGAGTCTGCGTGATCGCCACTGAGAGCAAATTAATAGCTTTACGTCAAGATGCGGTAGAATTAATTCTACAAACAGTAGATTTTTATTGATGAATTTAGCATAAATGCAACCACAGATACTATTGGCGGATGACCATAGCATGATCAGGAAAGGTCTGAAGTTATTATTGCAATTGCACCTGGGATTTACGGATGTCTCGGAAGTTGTCAGCTGTAACGAGCTGATGAAGGAGCTGGCGAAGAAAAAGTATACGCATCTCGTATTAGACATCATTCTCTCGGATGGAAGTTCGCTGGAGATCCTGCCGAACATTCAAAAACTTTATCCCGAGTTGCGCATAATGGTTTTTTCCATGCAGCCCGCCGAAGTATACGGAAAGGCGTTGCGGCAATACGGCATCGAGCACTATTTGCCCAAGACGACTCCGGAGGAAGAGACGATCCTGCTGCTCCGGCGCTTCCTGCTGAACGAACAGTCGACGAGAGAAGGCCCCGGCGCCCGATGGCCCAACAATCCGTTCTCCGCGCTGGCCCCGCGGGAGCTGGAGATCCTGCATTATGTCCTGAAGGGGCTTGGCACAAAGGAAATAGCCGAGACGCTCAACGTAAAGATGAATACGGTCTCGACGGTAAAAAACCGCATATTCGAAAAAACCCTCACTACAAACCTGAAAGAACTCATAGAATTAGCTACATTGTACAATGTCAATTACTAGGACGGCGGGGTTTCTGGTGTTGCTGCTGAGCTGCTGCTATTACCCGAAGGCCCAGAATGACTATCGTATCGACCATTTCACTACTGACAACGGGCTTCCCTCGAATGGGATTAAGGGGCTGCAATGGGACGGACAGACCGGTTTTTTATGGATCGCGACCGAGGCTGGGATCACCCGTTATAATGGCGCCGATTTCGTCACTTTCAACCGAAGCAATACCCCCGGCTTTTTCTCCGAACGAATGCTTTTTCTGCTGAAAAGCAGGGATGGCCGTCTTTATACTTCAGATGAGGTAGGCGATCTCTTCCTTGTGATGCGAAACAAACCGCAGTTCACCGGTCAGATCAGGGTCGACGCGCGCCCCACGACCTTCCGGCTGACCGGGCTGATCGCTTCGGGCAAACTATTCCGGCAAAGCTCGCAGGAGCCTCCCGCCGGCTTTGGCTTCGATTTCTCCCTGCAGGCGCTGATACCGCTGGACGAGAACAGACTGCTGCTGACGCAGCACGACAGCCTGTACGACTATCGGCTCGGTCGGCCGGTCCCCAGGTTGCTGACCGCACTGCCGCCTGGGTCGAAGCCATTTTGTCTCCGGGACAGCGTTTTTTTGTTCGATCCCGCAGTGGGATTTTATCAACTATCTCCGGATTTTACATCGAAGAGGGCCATTCCTTCACCGGAGGCCGAAAAGTCACGGGCCGACGGAGGGTCACGGACGACCGGAGGGTCACGGGCTGCCGGAGGGTCACGGGCCGACGGAGGGTCACGGACGACCGGAGGGTCACGTACAACCGGAGGGAAGGGTAAGGCACAGCTGTTCTGGGACAACAGCATGAGTAATCCCGTCATGGTGAAGGACAACCGGGCGTGGCTGCTGGACTATCGGGAAGGCAGGATGACGGAACAACTGGTCTGCGACTCGGTGCCGACGGATGCGTCACTGGTCTTCGTGCGGTACGACGCGCGGAGCGGTCTGCTTTTTCTGGGCAGTTTTTCGAAGGGGATATTCGTGATCCACCAAAATGCGGTGCGGACGGTAAAGAAGGCGGCCGGCCCGGGCGGTGCTGACAGACAGACCGCCTACTACAGCCAGATAGCCCTTACGGGCGGAGCGGTACTCACCAGCAACGGGGATGTGTTGCGTCACCCCAATCCCGGACCGGAGGCATTGCCCGTCCGCGGCAGCTTCAACAACTACGTGCTGACCACGCCGGACAGCGTGCTGTGGTACAGCAGCAACGATACGGTCTATTCGTGGTCTTACCGTACTAAGCGGAGGGTAGCCATACCGGCGGGAGAGGGATCGATCACGGACGGATTTGTCCGGTCAGAGGGTGATCTCTATGTCGTCAATGCTGTCGGCATCGGGGTACTACGCAAGGACCGGATCGACTATCAATACCGCTATCCCAAACCGGATATCAACGGCAATGCGCCGTTCGCGGTGCTGGAGATGAGTCCCGGCCTGATCGCCATCGCCACCTGCGACGGTCTTTTTCGTTACAATATCGTGACCCATGCCGTGGATACGCTCTGGAGGGCGCCGGGTATTTGCGTCCGCAGTCTCTGGAAATACAAGGGCTATCTGTTCATCGGCACCTATGGGAAAGGGATCTTCCTGTATAAGAACGGGGAGATCCGGCCGATCCCACTGGATAAGGGCAATTACCTGCGGTACGCCCACTGTTTCATTCCGGACAGGCGGGGCTTTTGCTGGATCAGTACCAATAAAGGGGTGTTCCGCGCCCGTCCGGAGGACATGGCCGCGGCTTTCGACGACAGCCGCCGCAGTGTGTACTATCATTATTATGGGAGGGCCGACGGCCTGGACATGACCGAACTCAATGGCGGGTGCACTCCCTGTGCGCTGGCCCTCAATGACAGCACGTTGTCTTTTCCGTCGATGGACGGGTTGGTGTGGGTCAATACCATGCGACCTGTCACCGGATTGCCGGGAGGGGCGATCGATATCGACGAGTTCATGGCGGATAGCCAGGTGGTCAACAGCGCGTCGCTGATAACGCCCGAGCTTCCGGCCAGTACGCGGGAGTTGGTCTTTTCCCTCGGCTTTCCTGCCTGGGCGGGTAAGGAAAATCTCTATATCGAATACAGGCTGGAGCCTTACACGCATGGCTGGCAGCTGCTGGATATACAGAATAACCCCAGGCTGCGGTTCAGCAATCTGCCTTCGGGGGTTTACCGGCTCGAGATACGCGAGCGCAACGGATTTGGATACAGCTATAGCTCGACGGCCGCCAGCTTTCCGCATCATTCCGCGCTGGTGGCAGCAGCCCTGGAGCTGGATCCTGAGCCTTGCCCTTCTCGCGGTCTTTATCGGCGCCATCGTGCGGTGGCGCACCCGGCGGCTCGAGCAGCGGCAGAACAGGCTGGAAAAACAGATCGCCGAAAAGACGCGCGAGCTGCAGGCCAAGAACGAAGAACTGGAACGTACCGACCAGATCAAGACCAGGCTGATCTCCATTATCAGCCACGATCTGGTGACGCCGCTGCGTTTTCTGCATATGACCGGCAGGAATCTGATCGAAAAAAGCAGGGCCTGACCGAGGCCCTTCAGGAGGAGGCGATAGGTGAGATGGCCAACACTTCGAAAGAGCTTGAACTACTCTCCACCAATATCCTGAACTGGATAAAATACCGAAATGAAGACCGCCGCCTGGCTAAGGAAAGCTTCAACCTGAACGAGCTGGTGGGGCAGCTGTTCGGCATTTTTCAGGCGATGGCGCGGCAGAAGGAGGTAAGTCTGATCAATGGGATCGAATCCGATCTGATCGTATTCCAGTATATCGAGCCGGTCAAGATCGTGCTTTACAACCTGATCCTGAACGGCATCAATTTTACCGCGGAAGGGCATATCCGCGTCAGTTGTATTCGCGGTGCGGACAACATCACGCTGGTTGTCGGGGATACGGGTGTCGGGATGACACAGGAGCAGATCAACAATATCATGGCCGACCATTTCATCATTTCGTCCGCGAATGTGGATAACCGGAAGGGGAACGGGCTCGGCTATCTGATCATCAAGGACCTGCTGAAGATCATCCGGGGGCGATTGACGATCCAGAGTGAAAAAGGCAGGGGGACGAGGATCTCCGTGTGGGTGCCATTGTAAGGAAGTTGAGGCCATAAAAAAGGCCGGTCAAACTGACCGGCCAGCTAACTTGCGACAGTTGCTTATAATACCTTCGACCGTTGCTTATAATAAGGTATATAGTAACAGGGCTGCAGCGGCAATCCCTATCAGAAAGCAGATCAATAGCGCCACGGCACCGCGGGAAGAGATGGTTGTATAACGGGTCCTGGACGTCATAGTGCTTTCTTTTAGTTGTTAACTATTGATGATGGTCGAATTTTCGAGGTACTGCTGTGTCGGATGATAGATGAACAGACAGCTGCCATTTCTGACGGCCCGGATGATGCGGCCGCTGAGGGCGGAAGGCAGAGCGGGGCAGCCCAGGCTCGTACCCAGCGTACCGAAGTTCTGCATGTATTTGTCTCCCACATAGGTAGAGCCGTGCAATACGATATTTCTTTTCAGCGCCAGGTCGTTGTAGCCGGTGTCGACTCCGTTGAGGCGCAGCGAGAGGCCGTTGCGGCCATAGTAGACCCTGTCTGTTACATAGAACCCAAGGCTGCTTTTATAAGAATCGGGCTCATTGGAGAACGAGGTCGCATATTCCTCGCCGGAATTCTGGCCATGGGCTACATAGGTCCGGAACAGCAGCTTGCGGCGCTGGACGTCGATGACATACATTCTCTTGCTGCAGCAGGACTGGCTGAAATCGCAGATAGAGAGAACGGTCCTTTTGCGTATAAGGCCTTTTTTCAACAGGTGGTAATAGCCGCGCCACGCGTATTCGAAGGCTTTGGGGTCGAGGCCCTGCTTTTCGAGTTTCATATTGCTGTAGAGCATAACGGCCTGGTTGACCACCATCCGGAGCTCAGCTGCCTTTGCCGCGGCGGTTGTGGATACGATGCCGTTGCTGGTGGACTCGTTCTCTTCGGTGGCTTTGGCGACGGGGGTTTCTGTCGTTGTGGGGGTTTCAGTCGCTACGGGAGTTTCAGTCGTTACGGGGGTTTCTTTTGCTGCCGGAACTTCTGCGGGAGGCGTAGCGGGAGTCTCTGCGACCGGTGTGACGGGCGGCGCAGTTCTGGCAACATATTCCCTGGGCTGTAAATTTTGGAACTGCGGTGAGAGAAGGCTGATCGATGAACCGTGCGATGACCGCCGAGGAGTAAAAAGGCAGAACGACTTCTTTTCCTTTTCGGTGGTCTCCGTCAGCTAGGGAACGTCCCGTCATCATTGCCGGGGCTGTCAGGATCATGGACGACAGGGTAACCTTAAATAGAAGGTTAGATAGTACGCGCATGGGATTTGGATTTTAATTACGGTTATAGGATTTGGGTTACGAATCATTCATTTCATTCTTTGCGGATGCTGAAGCTCATTCTTTCGATGACTACCGCATCCCTGTAAAGCTCATATACGAATTGCCCTGCGTGTTCGAAATTGTATTTTTCCACGATAAGCAGCGGGTCACGGATCTGCCGGATCTCAAAAAGCAGCCCGCCATGGTCGTCGAAGAATCGGATCTTGTACTTGCCAGCGCTATTCTGAGGAACCGTTATGACCAGATCGCCATTGGCATTCCGGCGGACATAGCCCGAGCTCATAGGTTCAGGGGCAATCTCCTTATTATATAACGCAGATCCTGGAGAATTATGACTTCTCGAAAAGAAGGAATGAAAATAATTTTTGGACGGGCAGGTGGCCTGCGCGTCCAAGGCGGCAAGGAGGGCGATAAGGGTGAGAAATGACAGGTTTCTCCCCCCGAAGAAGGATGAGGCATGACTATATTTTAAATACGCAGGCGCAATAGGACAACAGGGCCGCTAGTCCGTCCCTGTAGGCCGGTCTTTCCGAAGGGATGGCCTCCGGCCGGTCGAATGGGGCGGCGGTTCGTCGTTCTTATTGTTCTTCATGGGAATAACCGGGCTGGTATCGCTGGCAACTCTCGACTCGAGTTCGTGGTACTCCCGCTGAACGGTGAGCACTTCGGCGTGCGCGTCCAGCATTTCCTGCTCGAGTTGGTGTATGCGCCGTTCTTTTTGGACAGTTGCCGGCTCCTGAACAAAAAGCCCGCCAGGGCCGCGATACCGGTGGATCAGCAGCAGGACATATGCGTCGATAGTTAATTCGAAGGTCGTCGGCATAAGATGATCAATTAGTTAATCGAATAAGGGAAAAACGATAAAATAAGTAGACCAGATTATGCGTTTCACCGTCTGAGTGGATGTGTGGCGGCGATGTGCGGGCGGACTAAGCCCTTAGAGTAGAGTTTATTCATGGTGGATACAGATTTTGTTCTATAAAAGTACCCTCCCTTCCGCCAGCAGGTACTCACGATAACGAAATTAGCCACGCGATCAGACAAAGACTTTCTGTCATAAGGTGTTATGACGGGAAAGCATGCCCCTTTCCACTTATTATACGTCCAGAGTATTTTTTATTATATTTGGCGGCCAAGGTTAAGGCATGATCAAAAAGGCGATCTCTATCATTGCTATCCTCTCATTGTCTGTAACACCTGCCCTGACTCAGTCCGACTCTTCGAACGGCTACTCTGTCCAGCATTTTACCGACGAGAACGGGCTGCCCCAAAACAGCGTCAACGACCTGTTATTTGACAATGACGGGTATTTGTGGCTGGCCTCTCAGGTCGGCCTGGTATGCTTTAATGGTAATTCGTTCAAACTCTACTACCCGAACGACAAGCCGGTCATGGAATCGAATGTTCGTCTGTTGGGGAAGAATGACAAGGGGTCGCTCTATTTTCAGACGGATGACCATAACCTTTACTGTTATCCCAGGAATAACCGGCAGTACGTCGCCCCGGTGATCACCCCTTCCGAAGCGATGAAGCGGCCCTGGCTGCTGAATGGCCGCAAACAGTTGTTCGACTTTTCCCCTTTCCTGAATAACACAAAAAACGCAGCCGGGGCTGCGCAGCGCCAAAAAATCTTCCGGTACCTTTTTGCGAACAACCGGAACTTTTACGCTGTTGATTCGGCCCGTCTCTACTATACGCTGAACGACAGCCTTTTTTACTACGATGGAAGTCAGTTGTCAGCCGTGGCCCGCCTGCCGGGCGGCAAGGAACAGTGCCTGTTGCTGGATAAAAAGTTCTTCGTCCTGCATCAGGATTCGGTGCTTGCGGTATATGCCGACGGCCGCCAACTGACGGGGCTTTCGCTGATCGGAGGCGATCTCGGGAGAGAGTTGGCGCTCGTCAAGAAAGGCGGGGACAGCTACCGGCTGTATTCGTGCGGCAGGACGACGCATTTGCTGGCGGGTCGTCGCCTGTACCGGTTGACCGCTGCCGGCGACGCCGGGCTGAACGCGGCTTTTCTCGTCGACCTCAGTTTCATCCCCAATATTTCGGCGGTGGAATACAATGCGGGGCTCGACCTTTTGCTGGTAGCCACGCATACCGAGGGCTTCTATTTTTTGCGAAAGAACAGGTTTCTGCGATCCGGATGGCCCCCGGCGCTGCGACAGAAGATGGACCGGCATCTTTTCGGTCCCCTGGCATTGTTCAAAGGCCGGAAGATCCTGACCGATAAATTCATTTTCACGCCGGAGGGACAGCTGATTCCGATAAAGGACGCCGTGGCTATCTGGCAGCGCGCGCTTTATGCCGACCGGAAGGATCGGGTCTGGGCAGCATGGTACGACAGACCGCGCCGCCTGGACAGCGCGATGGATCTGGTATCGGAGCCACCGGCCCTCGATGCGACGATCGTCGACTATAAGGAGGACGCGGAAGGCCGCCTCTATTGCCTGACCGAGAGCTCGCTATGGCAGTTGCAGGGCGACAGTTTCCGGCGGGTCTTTACGGTGCCCAGGCTGACCAGCAGGGACGTCAATGAATCTTTTGCCTGGGTCGGCGCGCACCGCTGGTGGATCGCCGGTACCAGCGGACTGCTCGAGTACGACGAGGAGCGCAACGAATCCCGCGCCATTCCCGAGTTTACAGGGATGCATGTGCGGGCGATCCATCCTTTTAAAGACGGCAATATCCTGGTCGGGACTTATGGTCAGGGCTATTTTTATTTTTATCATAACCGGTGGGTCCGGATGCCGCTGGACAAGAACGGGTTTCTTGTCACGGCGCACTGTTTCCTCGAAGACAGGTCGGGCAATATCTGGATCCCCTGTAACAAAGGGCTTTTCAAAGTTCCGAGGGCTGATATGGACGCCTGGTGCGAAGGCAGCAACAAGGGCCTGTACTATTATTATTATGGCCGTCAGGACGGTTTGCAGACCAATGAGTTCAACGGCGGCTTTAATTCCGCGGGGGTGATCACGCCGGGAGATTTTGTGGCCCTTTCGTCCATGAAGGGAATGGTCTGCTTTTTCGCCGATTCGCTGGCGACCGACTTTCCCCATGGCGCGATCGATATGCGCCATGTTGAGACGGACGGAACGATACTGGAGAATGGGGACACCATCCGGCTGAAGGCCGGCTACAATAGTCTGCTCGTAGAGATCTCCTGCCCTTATCTGGGCAATCCGAACAATCTCTATCTGCAATATGAAGTGGACGGGCTCCGCGACGAGTGGAAGCCGGTTCCGGCGGATGGCATCATCACGCTGAACAGGCTGCAGGCCGGAAGGTATACGCTTCGGGTGCGGAAAGTCAACGGTTTTGGCAAGAACAACTACCAGTACCGCGAATGGGAGCTGATCATCCCGCCCTATTTTTACAAAACGACCTGGTTCATGCTGCCGCTGGCGCTGGCGGTCATTATCCTACTTTTCCTGCTGATCCGGCTGCGGCTCAAACTGGTGGAAAAGAAAAAGGAGATCGGAGTAAAAGCGGAGAAGCTGCAGAGTGCGGTGGTCAGCCGCGAAAAGCTGATCTCACTTGTCATCCACGACCTCCGGTCCCCGCTGCGCTTCCTGACTCTGCTGGCCGGCGACCTCCATGACAATCAGAGCAGCCTGTCCGCGGAAGAGATCAGGGACAGGACCTATTGGGTCAAGAAAGGCGCGCAGGATATCTATAATTTCTCCGAGGACTTTTTACTGTGGGTGACCAGTCAGACGGATCAGTTCAGCATCAGCAAACAACAGTTTGCCGTCAGGCCGCTGCTGCAGGAGATATTTGATTTCTTTATCGAGCAGGTGCAGCAGAAGGGGAACAGCATTTCTTATGAGGCGGCCGAAGACCTGTCGATCTACTCCGATCCGCATATGTTACTGACCATTATCAGGAACCTGGTCGACAACGCCAACAAGTATACGAGTCATGGTACCATCAAGATCACGGCAAGAATAGAAGGGCCTTCGGTGTTGATATCGGTCGCCGACACGGGGAAGGGGATGAGTCCGCAGCAGGTGGCTGCGTTTCTGGGCGACGACAGCCTGGACAATCTGAAAAGCGGCAGCCAGCTGGGGCATAAGTTCATCTTCGACCTCACGCAAAGGCTCAACGGAACGCTTTCGGTGAAGAGCGTGGAGCAGAAAGGTACGACGGTGGATCTTCGGCTTCCTTACTAGAGGGGCCGCGTATCTTTACTGAACCATATTATCGATCTGTTTCTTATACTTACCGGGCGTTATCTGGTACACCTTTTTGAAGGCCAGTATATAGTTGCTGATACTGGAATAGCCGATCTCATAGGCTATCTGACTGATGGATTTGGCGTTGTCCGCGATCATCTCCTTCGACTTCTCGATCCTCTTGTTCCGGATGTACTCCGATATGGTCATTCCATGAATAGACTTGAAAAGGAAATTCAGCCGGTGATAGCTGGTGTAGGTCTTTTTCAGGATGCTGTCCACGGTGAATGTATCGGAACAATAGAATTCGGAAATATAGGATTCCACCTCACGGATCAGGCTGAGGTCGTCTTCGTTGTCGATATCGGAGACGGGTTTGACGCCGAGTACGCTGCGGTGGCGGTTGCACAGGAAATACTCCAGCAGCGTCAGGAGATTGTTCTGGATTGCCAGCAGGTTCTCTGCAGGGTTCTGCAGCTGTGCCAGCGCCGCGGTGAAAAGGGACATCTGTCTTCTCCCGAGTCTGCAGGTGACGATATTCGCGTCCTGCGCGAGCAGCTGTTCGATCATCTGGAACTGGGCGTTATCCTTCAGAAAATATCCGACCAGTTCGAAGGGATATAGATGACAAGTGCGGAGAAAAGAATGGAGGAGGAAGACCGGTAGACCAGCGGACGGGCGGCGGTGGTCAGCAGACCGAGCCCGGGGCTGGCGGGCAATTCTTCTGTTTCCGGAGCATCGGCGGGCCGGACGTGGAGGTCTCCTTTATGGTTGATGAACGTAAGTACGAGACCATTGGGGGCGAACCCGGGTGGGGTCAGATCCAGTCCTTCGGCCGAGCTTCGTATGGCAGCGGCTTGCAGACCTACCGGCAATTGCATTTCGTGCCAATGCAAAGCCCTGGCGGCTGGAACAGGATGTTGGGATTTCATAGTCATATTTCTGGGTTAGAGTTAAGGGCAATTTAGCAGGGCTATCAATGGGGGTTAAGGTAATGCTGGGGTGAAAATCCATACTCCTTTTTGAAAGCCAGTGGTAAAATGGGAGGGGTTGGAATAGCCTATTTCGGTGGCCACTACCTTTACCGGCACCTTGTTGTCGAGCAGCTTCCGGGCATGCTCCAGCTTGTTCTTCTGGTAGTAACCGAACAGGGTCTCTCCATAATATTTTTTGAATTTGGTCTTGAGGCTGGTCGGGCTCATGGCCGAGATACGCGACAGCTTCTCGATACCGGGGAACTCCTTTTTATAGTGCAGACAAAGATGGTACTCGACCCGGGAGAGGCTATGCGTGTCCTGGATACTGAGCGCGCTGCCGTCCTCGCTGAGCTTGTTCATCACGAAGAATTGCTGCAGCAGGTATTCGGTCAGGATAGAGATATTGCGGATGGTGAACAGTTCGCGGAAGGGGTGCTGAATGATCTCCGTCATGAAATCGTCGAGCAGCAGCCGGTATTTGAACGTGATGGGCCAGCTCAGGGTAGCTTCATTACCGGTAGACTCGAGGATCGTGGCGATCGCGCCAGCGTCGAAGTCCTGGATCAGCCGGTCGAGGCTTTGTTTCTTCACGCGTACGACCAGTGAACGGATGGTCTTTTCTTTCGGATAGACGATGGTCTTACCGTTGACGGCATCGGTGATGCTGACGGTGGAATGCATTTGCTGGGGATGGGCCAGGACCGGGGGCACTGGCGGCAGTTCGCCTTCGGCCTTGCCGGGAATATCGATCTCGTCGAAACATAATATATAGGAAGAAGCGTCGGCGGAAGGCAGCATACGGATGGTGAGGTCTTCCGTGAGCAGGGACAGGTTGACCGCCAGCACTTCAATGCCGGAGCTGATGCCTGCTACGGTAATAAAGCCTTTACCCTTTGATCCCGAAAAATAGAGCACCGAATCTGATACAACACAACTTTTGTCCTCTGCGAGCGCCTCAAAACATTTCAGAAAAGGTTCTGAATTTTCAAGAGATACATAGCTCATTGAATTTTAAATTTATTCCTATCAAAAAGAAATCCGGTTTCACCCGCCTCAGAATCAGCGCCAAGTTATATATTAGGCCAGGCAGGAGGTATAGTAAAAGAACGAATTTTGTGTAGTTTTTTAACTACTTATGAATCCGAAAAAACACTTACTCAATCGTTTAAGCCTTGCTGTAGTCTGTCTTTTCTCGTTGAAGAAATCAACAATAAGATTATCCTAATTCTCGTTTTTGTCAAATATTTACCCTCACAACCGGTTACATATGTAGCTGGTTGTATCGATCAATCCACACCTATGTCTAAAATCCATACCGAATATGAACAATTCCTCCAAAAAGGGCGGGTTTGACGTCGACATCCGCTCGCTGCTGAAGAACCAGCACAAAAGGGTCTATGCCATCTGCAGGCTATTCGCCCACACTTACAAGGAACATCAGTATCTTTTCACCAGTATTATGGCTGCCGCATCCCAGAATATCCGGGGTCGCCGGGAGAACAGCGACAAGCAGACCATGGTGCTGAGGGCCTGTATCAATATGGCCGCCCTGCATTCCATTACGACGGAGATGGCGCCGCCGGCAGATCGCAGCATCCAGTTCAAGTCTCCCGACTACCAGCGGTCGATGACCCGTTTTCGCCAGTCGATGGGAGAGGCATCCGACTATGAGAAGTTTCGTCTGTTCCTCGAATTCGAGAAGATGCCCGCCGACGAGCTGACCCACCTGACGGGCCTGCCCCTGCCGAGGAACGCTTCGGGTAAGAAGAAGGAAAAGGAAGCCGTGCTGCCCCGTAAGGCGTCTTTCAATTTCATTCCCTACCTAAAGCAGAAATTGGTATGGAGCTAAAGCAGTTGCAGGAGCACTGGGACAATTTCCCCGAGATCTCGATGGAAGAGCGGCCGATCCTCTCGTCCGACCTTGAAAAGATCGTGGTGAAAAACCCGTTGTCCGATGCCTTTTATTTGCGGAGGAAATTGCTGACGAGGATCATTGTCTTTTCGGTCTTATGGATAGTGAGCGCTATACAGCTGCGTTCACAGTGGATTTTGGACGGTCCGGATATTTCGGAGCTGGTAGCCCTGTTCGGACTGCTGTCCTACGGTCTCTACTTTCACATCCGGCTGCTATTTTTTGCCGACTACCCCACCCTTCTGTCGCTTCCCCTGATGGGCTTCCTGGGTAAGTTGGAGACGGTGCTGGATAAATATATACTTTCTTTTAAATTTGTCAGCGGTCTGGCCGGATTTTATGTGCTGGCCCTTATTCAGCTGCTGCTGTTCCGGTCGAATAAGGGGGCCTTTGAAACGCTGAGTCACAATGACTGGTACAAATGGCTGATACTGATTTTTATATCGGTCTCCTTCGACATTCTGCTGCTGCACACGATCATCCCAAAATACCGAAAACTTCTGGCGGGCGTCCGAAAATACAAGGATGGAATACAGGGCGGCCCCAAATAAATAAAGACTTTAAGGACCATTCTCAATATAACCGGTAACAGCTATATTTGTATATCAGGGTTAACCCGGGATAAGCTTCCCCTTAATTCAAGCAAATGCCAAATATTTTAATTGCCGATGATCATTCCATTGTTCGGGCTGGTTTGAAACTATTGATCAATAGCTGTATCCGGGATGTCGTCATCGACGAGGCTGAAGATGGGGAAGCAGTCATCAAAAAAATGAAATCGGCCTCTTTCGACCTTTTGGTGCTGGACATCAATATGCCGCATACTGAATCCTTTAGTCTTACTTCCTATTTACTGAAAGAATATCCCGGTCTCAAGATCATCATTTTCACGATGAACCAGGAAGTGTTTTTCGCCAAAAGGTTCCTGAAGATCGGGGCGCACGGTTACCTCAATAAATACTCGAAGGAGTCGGAGATCAAATACGCCATCCAGAAGGTGCTGGGCGGCAAGCGCTATATCAGCGATAACCTGGCGGAGATCCTGTCGGGCGAGCTGACCAAAAAATTAAAGGATAATCCGTTCGAAGACCTGTCCGACCGGGAATTTGAGGTGGTGTTGCAGATGTTGAAGGGTAGTTCGGTCTCCGAGATCGCCAATACGCTGAGTCTGCACAAGTCCACGGTAGGAACGCACAAGACGCGCATCCTCGACAAGCTGAAGATCTCCAATACGGTCGAGCTGATCAATCTGGCACGGTTGTACGAGATCATCTGAGCGCCCAGAGTTCGCTTGCTGACGGCCCCGATTCGCATACTGACCGCCCCCGTCCGCTTACGCGAAGAACTTCTCCAGGGCTTTTCTCACACCATCGTTGTTGTTGGTATCTGTAATATAGTCTGCCGCGGCTTTGATCTCATCCGGCGCGTTGCCCATTGCTACGCCCATGCCTGCGAACTGGATCATCTCCTTGTCATTGTAATTATCGCCCATGGCGATGACCTCCGAAGGCTTAAGCCCGAGGCGTTCGCTGATGAACCTGACCGCATTGGATTTGGAACCTGTGGTGTCCATCACCTCCGGGTAGGTGGGTTTGGAGGGATAGATGTTCAGGCGGCCGTTGTAGAGTTTCCGAAGTTGTGTCTGTATCTTCGAGATATTCTCCGCCTGACTCATCACCATCATCTTGTTGGGACCGATCTTCCGTTCGGACCAGTCTTTGATCAGTTGGTCTATGGGACCGGTGACGATCTTAACGTCCATGATCCGCTGTTCATAGTCGGTCCATGAATCGCTGACTTCCGAGTACCATTCTTTCCGCAGATAATAGGCGATCGTGGCGTTGAAGGGACGGACGGCTTCGGTCACGTCTTTTGTAGTCGCAAGGTCGACCATCGCCTGGAAGATGGGCTGCTCTGCTTCGACGATATAGCTGCCGTTGAGCGTGACGATGGGATAGTGTGCCGGTAGTCCGATATTCCGGAAGGTCGGCAGCACGGCGTTCAGCGGGCGAGCCGAGACCAGGATCACCGGAATGCCTTTGTTGGTGAGGCTTTGGATCGTTTGTATGGTAAGCTCGCTAACGGAATGATCGGACTTCAGCAGGGTGCCATCCATGTCCAGGAATACAGCTTTATACATTCCGCAAATATAGTTCACACGCGTATATAAATCTTCTTCATATCCAATATTTTGCCGACTGTCCAGCAAACCATCATATAGATCAGCGCGAAGAGCAGCGAGCCGAAAGGCCCCGGGAAGACGGCCTGGAAGATGGTGCGGTTGATCCATTCGGCGCTGTTCTCACCGTTGCCGACCGGGATGGTGAACAGCACTACGATCAGCAGCTCGGAGACCAGATAGACAAACAGCGGGTTCTTTCCGAAGACGGTAAAAAGGAAGCCCCCGCGTCTGCTGTCTGAACTCGACGAAGTAGATCAGGAAAGACAGGATCATCAGGTCGAGTCCGACGGTCAGCAATACAAAGCTGCTCGTCCATAATTTTTTGTTGATCGGGAACACGAGATTCCATGCGCAGGCGACGGCGATCAGCGCGGCGCCCCAGAGCAGCAGTTGTGCGAGCCCCTCGTAGGTCTTGCCTTTGCGACTGACAAAGACGCCTGTAAAATAGCCCGCAATGACGTTGACTACCGCCGGCAGCGTACTCAGGGCGCCTTCGGGGTCGAATGCCAGCCCTTCGCCGTGGTACATATGGTTCTCGCCCAGCAGCCATTTGTCGATGCCGTAGCCGGTGTTACCGGTCATGCTGTAAGGGTCTGCCCCCCGCAACGGGGAAGAACAGCAGGATCGCCCAGTAGCCGATGAGCAGCACCCACGCTACGGAGTAAACGGTCTTCGGACTGGTGTAGTAAATGAGCAGAGCGGCGATGCCATAGCAAAGTCCGATGCGCTGCAGTACGCCGAAGACGCGGGTATGCGAAAAGGAATTGAATACCCAGTGCCCGTCGGTCTGGTGGAAAAAGGGAAACCAGTACATCAGAAACCCCAGCAGAAAAATGATCAGGGTCCTTTTTAAGATCTTGCCGATAACCTCGGTCTGCGACATCGTTTCAAATTTCTTCATGGCAAAGCTCATGGCGTTGCCGACGGCAAAAAGAAAAGAGGGGAAGACGAGGTCGGTCGGCGTAAAGCCGTGCCAGGCCGCGTGCCGCAAAGGCGAATAGGTGAAGGCCTCGCTGCCGGGCGTATTGACGATGATCATAAAGCAGACGGTCATACCCCTGAAAATGTCGAGCGCGAGCGAGCGTGAAGATGCAGTGTTTTGAGTCATTTTGCGGATAGAAAGGGGTAAAATAAGCTATTTTCTTTCGGCGGCAAAAGAAAACTTGTGCCTGCCCGCTATGGTTTGCGGGACACGATGACCACGTAGCTGGTCCGTGCGGAATCGGGGCGAAGGAGGGTTATACCCGGATGTAAGAACCGGGTGAGAAAGCAGTCGGTTCACGCGCTCTGGCTGGTGGAAGCTGTCAGGAGAGTACGAGGCGGAGATACCGTGTTAATAATGCAAAAATTTATACTATTATGACTAACTTACCGTTTGAATAGAATTGGCATATCGATCCCTTTAAATCCACTCCAGAATTGAAAACCAGAACTTTACACATTATACTGCTTATTTACTCGTTCTTGTTTTCCGGTCTTCTTTCTGCAAAGGGCCAGCAGTTGCCCGGCGCCGTTCATTTCAAGGGGGAAATTACCGGACTCAGCGGAATTTTGGTGCGATGCGGTTACAGCGCGACGCTCTGCGCACGGTTCTTTACAAAAAGATATTATGTCCTCGTACAGTTCGACCAGTTGCCGGATTCCGTCAGGAAGGCAGAGCTAGCGGGGTTGGGTATACGACTATTCGACTACCTGCCCGACCGGGCATGGCTGGCCGAAGTACGCGACAGCATACCGACGGGTGAGCTGGGCCGGTATTCGATAAGCAGCATATCGCCGTTGCCGTCGGAATTCAAGATAGCCCGGCGCTTACAGGCGAATATGGATGCAGACCTTCAGAACAGGGACAATGTGATCGCCGTCAGCTGGTTTGGCAGTCAGGCGGAGAGCGAGATAAAGCAGGAGCTTGCAGCGGCGGGGGCAGTCATCATCCCCGATAAGATCGAGCCCCCGCACGTGGTCTTTGTCCGTGCCTCTGGCGCCGCCATCATCAATAAGCTGGCGGCATTGCCGTTCGTAAGCTATATAGCAGCCCAGCCGATGAGGCCAAGGGCGCTGAATTTCAACAACCGTGCTGTCCACGGAGCGGACGCACTGGGGGCGCTCTCCGGCAGGAATCTGCAGGGTGACGGTATCGTCGTGGGTGTGGGAGATAACTCGTCCCCTTATACGCATGTTGATTTTTCGGGCCGGCTGATCGACAGGATGTCGGGCCCTGTTAATGGACACGGCACGCATACTTCCGGTTCGGTCGGGGGCGGCGGCATTCTGAGCCCGTTGTATACCGGGATGGCCCCGCATTCGACGATCGTCAGCCAGAACTTCAGCGATATATTGGCCAACGCACCGGTATACCTGAACGACTACAACATGCAGTTAACGAGCAACTCCTATACCGACTATGATAACGGATGTCAGAATGATGGCGACTATGACGCGCTCAGCTATTACACCGACGCCCAGTTGTGGTCGTATCCGGCGCTGATGCACGTTTTTGCTTCGGGCAACGACGGCACCAATGTCTGCTCGGCCTATCCGGTACAATATGCCACCGTAAAGTCGGGGTTTCAGACCGCCAAGAACGCGATCGACGTCGGAAATATCGACAACACCTATGCAGGTCCGGGAACCATGCTCAATGTTGGCTCGAGCAGCGGCCCTGTCAATGACGGCCGGCTAAAGCCCGAACTGGTCGCGGGCGGGACCCAGGTCTGGTCGACCATGCCCTATAACGACTATGGTCCGGACTATGGCACCAGCATGTCCTGCCCTGCGGTAGCAGGAACACTGGCGTTACTGGTTCAGCGCTTTCGTCGAGCTGTCCGGCGGCGGCGACCCTTACGCGATGCTGATAAAGGCCCCGGCCTGCAATACCGCCAATGACCTTGGCAATCCCGGTCCCGACTATCTCTATGGCTTTGGGTCCCTGGAACGGTCGCGCCGCCGTGGAATGTCTGGAAGCAGGTCAGTTTGCGATGAGCACCGGGGGCATTTCCACCGGAGGGCTTGCGACAAGAACCTTCCCGGTACCTGCCGGGACGCAGCAGGTACGTGTCATGCTGTACTGGCCCGACTATCCGGCTGCCCCTTCTCAGCGAGTGCGCTCGTCAACAATCTGGACCTCACGGTAAAGGACGCTTCGGGCACGGTGCACTACCCGCTGATATTAAATCCCGCCGCAGGGCACGTCCAGGACGCCGCCGTGGAAGGCGTCGACAACCTCAACAATATCGAACAGGTAGTCGTCAATCTGCCCGCGGGAGGAACTTTTCAGATCAGTGTCGCCGGCACCTCCGTGCCGGCCGGCCCCCAGCCTTTCGTGATCACCTGGCAGGTGATTCAGCCCTCGGTAAAGTGGAGTCGCCGTACGGCAACGAGATCTATTTACCCGGCGAAGAGCATTTCATCCGGTGGAACGCATATGGAGGAGAGCCCAATACATTCAAAGCAGAATATTCGGCCGACAATGGCGCCACCTGGTCGCTGGTCCAGGACAATATCCCTTCAGATCAGCGCGAGCTGAAGCTGGACGCCTGCGGGAATAACATTCCAGGGACTGATCCGCGTCAGCCGCAATGGGACCGCCTACAGCGGCACCAGCACTTATCCGTTCACGGTATTCGGAACGACCGGTCTCAACGGCGGCAACCCCTGTAAGGGCTATGCGCAGCTCTCCTGGAGTACCGTCGCCTCAGCCGACAGTTTTGAAGTGATGCAGCTGAAGGGCAGTACGATGCAGAAGATCGCAGGTACGACCGCTACGAACTATCTTCTCCGGGGTCTCAATCCCGACAGTTCGTACTGGTTTTCCGTGCGGCCGGTCATGGCGGGCAAACCCGGCAGGCGGGCTTTTGCCGTGAATATCCAGCCTTCCGGAGGTGACTGCTCGCTCGGCGCCGCCAACAATGACTATACCGTAGACAGTGTCATCGGACCCGTATCGGGGCGGATGTATACATCGTCGCAGCTGGGTTCAGGCGTGCCAATTCAGGTTCACCTGCAAAATCTGGGTTCGGTCGCGACCGGCGGCCCGATCTCCCTTTCCTACAGCATCAACAGCGGGACGCCCGTGACGGAGACGCCCGGGATATCGCTGGCAGGGCAGAGCGGCACCAATTATGTGTTCACGACCACCGCCGATCTCTCCGCGCCGGGCACGGACACGATACGGATATGGGTCCACTATGGCAGCGACCCCAACGCCTCGAACGATACGATCACTACCGTGGTCAAACAGCTGGTCAATGACCCTATAACCCTGAACACCACCTATACGGAAGGGTTCGAATTGGCGGCCAGCGCCAGCTATACGACCCCTATCATGGGCTTCACCGGGCTCGACCGCTGCGATTTTACGACCAGCAATCCCAACGGCCGCGTGCGGACATTTGTGAATACCGGATTTTCCTTCAGCGGTACGAAGTCCGCGACGCTGGATCAGGCGCACGCTTCCGGCCAGACAACTGTGAACAATCTGATCACGACCTTCAACCTCTCCAACTATTCCCTGACGGACCAGCTGTGGCTGGACTTCTATTATAAGAACCAGGGCAATGATTCCGTCCGCACGTCCAACAAGGTCTGGATCCGCGGCGGCGACACCTATCCCTGGACAGAGGTCTATACGCTGGACACCTCGCAGGCCAATGTCGGCGCCTGGCAGCCTTCGTCCCATATCGATATAACGGGTACCCTTAAGGGGCGTCACAGACCATTACCAGCAGCTTCCAGATAAAATTCGGAGAAGAGGGATATACGTCAGCCAACAACGTCGTGGCCGACCCTACCTCGCCTGATGAAGGCTATACGTTCGACAATATCAAACTGAGTCGTTCGACGACCGACGTCGGCATTGCCGCCCTGATCTCTCCCGACCCGGCAACGGACTGTTCGCTGTCCCCGTCGCAGACCATCAGCTTCAGGGTGAAGAACTACGGCAGCGCGGCGGCCACGAATATACCGGTGACCTTTTCCATCAACGGCGCCACTGTGACCGAGACTATACCCTCCATCAACGGAAAGGACTCGGTGATCTATACGTTCACGCAACAGGCGGATATGTCCGGGTTCGGCACCTATACGATCACGGGCTGGGCCAAGCTGGCCGGTGACTCCTACACGGCGAACGATACGCTGACGCCCGTGACGATCCATACCTCGCCGACGATCACGGCCTATCCCTATCTGGAAGGATTCGAGACGTCCAGCGGCAACTGGTATTCGGGCGGGACCAATCCGAGCTGGCAGTGGGGCGCGCCGGCCAAGACGGTCATCAACAAGGCCGCAAACGGCGCCAAATGCTGGGTGACGAGCCTCACGGGCCACTATAACGATAACGAACAATCTTATCTCTATTCGCCCTGCTTCGATCTTACCGGGCTGAACCAGCCGGTATTCAGCTTTAGTCATATCTTCCAGACGGAAGACGACTGCGACTGTGATATGCACTGGGTCGAGTATTCGACGGACGGGATCGCCTGGACCAGGCTGGGCAGCGCCGGCGGAGGACAGGCGTGGTATGACAGCGTAGCCGCTCAGGCCTGGAGGATGTCCAATACCAAATGGCATGTGTCGAGCTATGACGTTCCCGTCAAAGCTGCCGGCGTCAAATTCCGCATAGTCATGAAGAGTGATATGGCCGCGAATTTCGAGGGTGTGGCGATCGACGACGTCCATGTATTCGACAAGGCGTCTGTATATAGCGGCGCCGATATCACCGGCGGGCTGAGCCAGACCGTCAGCGGAAGCGGGTGGATCAATTTCGACGCCGGCGGCAAGCGCGTGGCTGCCATCAACCCCAACGGCCAGAACCTGGGGCTCACGAATGTCAAACTCTATATCAATACCGGCGCGGTCCGCAATGACGGGGTCCAGTATTATCTCGACCGGAATATCGTGATCCAGCCGGCCGTGGCGCCGATCGCGCCCGTGACCGTGCGCTTCTATTTCCTCCAGACGGAGGCCGATACGCTGATGAAGGCGACGGGCTGTCCGGCCTGTACCACTATCGGCGACCCCTATCAGGCCGGTGTGACCCAATACAGCAGCGCGGTGACCGCGGAAGAGGACGGCATTCTGTTCAACGACGCTTCGGGAACATTCACCTATCATTTGCCCCACCAGGACGTCAGCATCGTTCCCAACGACAATGGGTACTATGCCGAATATCAGGTCAGCGGGTTCTCCGAATTCTGGATCAACAACGGCGGACCATCGGGCACCCAGCCGCTGCCCCTGACCCTGCTATCGTTCACGGCTAACAGGGCCGGCGCAGGCGGGCTCCTGCAGTGGTCGACCACCAACGACAAGGGCCTGAGCCGGTTCATCATCCAGAAGAGCGCCGATGGAAGCGTTTATGCCGATCTGGACTCCGTCCCTGCGATCTCCGACACCGGCAGCATCCACTCCTATCGCTATACTGACCCGCATCTCCTTTCCGGCACCAACTATTACCGGCTGCGGATGGTGGATGTCGACGGACGTTATACCTCGGTCGCCGGTCCGGACTCTTGTTGCCACGGGGGTGGGCACGCTCAGCGTCTACCCGAACCCAGTAGAGGACGGCAAGCTATACGTCAGCAGCACGGTGAATATCCGGCAGCTGCGGCTGACCGACGTCTCCGGTAAGGTGTTGCTAAGACAGACGGTACAGGGGTACCAGCAAACCCTCGCCGTGGGGATGATCAGCCGGGGTATTTACCTGCTCGCCGTGGACACGGATACCGGTACTACGGTGCAGAAGGTTTTTATTAAATAGCTGGCGCTCATACCTTATATTTGCCCACCTCCTTCAGGACGGAGATCGCTCCGGAGGGGGACAAAAACTATTAACCAATATGAATTTTAATCGAGCGAACAATGTGGTAGGCTGGATCGTGGGATTGATTGCCTGTACCGTCTTTGTCATGACGATGGAGCCTACCGGCAGCTTCTGGGATTGCGGAGAGTTTATTTCCAGCTGCTACAAGCTGCAGATCCCCCACCCGCCCGGCGCTCCGCTGTTCATCCTGCTTGGCCGCTTTTTCATCATTCTGTTCGGCGACAATCCCCTGACCGCTGCCCGTGGCGTCAACTTCATGAGCGCCATTGCGAGCGGCCTTTCCATCCTTTTCCTGTTCTGGACCATCACCCATTTCGCGCGTAAGATCGTGCAGGGTGCCGACAGGCTGACCGGTGCCGGTGGCCACACGCTACCCGAACCTACCAGGTCACAGACCTTTACCATCCTCGCCGCCGGCGTCGTAGGCGCCCTGGCCTATACCTTCTGCGATTCCTTCTGGTATAGCGCTGTCGAGGGTGAAGTATATGCTTCCTCAGCGTTTTTCACGGCGCTGGTCTTCTGGGCCATCCTGAAGTGGGAGCACAACGCCGACAGGGCCGGGTCCGACAAATGGATCGTATTCATTTTCTACATGATGGGCCTTTCTATCGGCGTCCACCTTCTCAACTTATTGACGATCCCTGCGATCGTGATGGTCTATTATTTCAGGAAATACAAGCCGACGATCTGGGGAACCATCCTTGCCTTTATCATCGGCTGCGCCATCACCGGCGTCGTCCAGAAATTCGTCATTCAGTATACGATCAAGGGCGCGGGAGAGTTCGACATTTTGTTCGTCAATTCCTTCCACCTGCCCTTCTTCTCCGGCTTTGGCACCTTCTTCGTGTTGCTGACGGCGGCCCTGATCTTCGTGATCCGCTGGGCGGCCAAAAAGGGATACTATTTCCTCAAGCTCGGCCTCTGGTGCGCGTCCTTTATGCTCCTGGGCTATTCAACCTATTTCACGACGCTGATACGAAGCACGGCCAACCCCGGTGTGGATATGTATAATGTGGATAATCCGGTGGCGCTGGTGGGCTATCTCAGCCGTGACCAGTACGGCGACTGGCCCATTCTCTACGGCCCCGACTTCCAGGACCAGCCTCCGACCGTAGACAAGGGAGACCTTTATACGATGGGGAAAGACCGCTACGAGGTCGCGGGTAAGGCCGTAGGTCAGGACTGGGGCAATACGCCCTCGGCGCACCTGTTCCCGCGTATGTGGAATGGCAGCAACGAGCGGCAGGAGGTCAATACCTACAAGAAGTTCTCCGGAATGGAAGGGGATGTACCCACCATGGCGGACAACCTCAAATATTTCTGGAACTACCAGACCAACTGGATGTTCATGCGCTATTTTCTCTGGAACTATTCCGGTAAACAAAACGACCTGGAAGGTTTCGGGAACGTGCGCGACGGCAACTGGATCACGGGTATTCCCTTTATCGACAACTGGCGGCTGGGCGACCAGAGCCGGATGCCGGACAGCATACATACCAACAATAAGTCCTATAACCGTATGTTCCTGTTACCTCTGATACTGGGGCTGATCGGTGTCGTCTTTATGTATAAGAGGGGACGCCATGATTTCTGGGTAACGCTGATCCTGTTTTTCTTTACAGGGGAGGCGGTCGTGATCTACCTGAACCAGGCGGGTCTGCAGCCGCGCGAACGGGACTATGCCTATGCCGGCGCCTGCTATGCCTTCGCCATCTGGATCGGCATCGGCGTCATCTGGGTAAAAGACCTGCTGGAGAAATACGCGCTGAAGGGCAAGGCCGATGCGGCGAACTATGCCGCCGCGGGTCTCTGTTTCCTCGCGGTGCCCGTGCTCATGGGCAGTCAGGAGTGGAATGACCACGACCGGAGCAAGAAGACCCTTGCCCGGGATTTGGCGCGCGACTACCTCGAGAGCTGTCCGCCCAATGCGATCCTGTTCTCTTTCGGCGACAACGACACCTACCCGCTGTGGTATGCGCAGGAAGTGGAGGGCATCCGCCCCGACGTCCGCGTGATGGTCAATACCCTGCTGGGTACGGACTGGTATATGAATCAGCTGCGCTATAAGATCAACGAGAGCGCGCCATTCGACGTGTTGTTCACGCCGGAGCAGGTGGTGGGTGACAGGCGGAATGTGGCCTATTTCACCGACAAGGTGCCGGGTTATACGGACGCCGGCAGATACTATGACCTCGACAGTACGCTGACCAACGTGACGGCCAGCGACGATCCCAAATACGTGATGCAGTCGGACAACGGCACACCGCTGAACCTCGTGCCCACGCACAAGTTCAACGTCCCGGTAGACCTGAATGCCGTCCGCAGCAACGGGACCGTACACGAAAGCGACAGCGTCGTCAGCGAGCTCCACCTGGACATGCCGGCGGATAAGCGCTATCTGCTGAAGAACGACCTGGCCATTCTGGGCATCATCGCGCGTAATAAGTGGAAGCGACCCATTTGCTTTACGTCCCCGCAGGACCTTGGCGATCTGGGGTTGTCCAAATACGTCAGGCTGAGGGGCCTTTCCTACCGAGCTGGTGCCGGTAGAGGGCGGCAACCCGCGCAGCGGGGAGAATGTGGACAACGAAACGGCCTACAAGACCATCATGGAGAAATTCGCCTATGGCGGCGCCAACAAGCCGGGCGTATACTATGACGAAGAGAACCGCCGCCACCTCAACAGCATCAAGTATGCGCACGCGCAGCTGGCCGAAAGCCTTGCCGCGTCCGGCAGGAAGGACTCGGCCCGCAAGATCCTTGAACATTTCGACGAGAATGTCCTGGAGTCCAATTTCCCCTACGGGATGACCTCCAACCAGAACAACCTGCACGACTATTTCTCCTTCAGGTTCCTCAACGCCTGTTACGAGGCGGAAGACTGGAATCTGGCGAAAAAGGTGGCCGCTTCCCTGAAGAAGGACCTCAGTCAGCAGATGCGTTACTATAAATCGCTGGGGGATAATATATCCGACGAGCAGCTGGCGATCAATGCGCAGATGATCATGCAGAATAAGGGCGGCAACCTGTCGGACAAGCAGATCGAGTTCGCCCAGGATATCCTTTCCACGTATCAGCTGACGATGCAGATCGCGGAATGGGAAAAGCAGTATGGGGCAAAGCTGGGAGCGCCTGCGGGCAGCGGAGGAATAAAATAACCGGATAATCAACCAAATATGTGCAATTGGGGGCCCCGAGCCCCAATTTTCGTTGGTGGAAAAATTTCTTTTTTATATCAATTTGGTAGACTATCTTTGTCCACAACAACAGTAGACAAGTAAAGTTTAATGCACACATCCTCTTCATATCACTTCTTCTCCTCTTATAACAACGCCTGTTGTTGTTGCTGTTGATTTTTGTCTATCCGACCGCCTTCGCCAGAGAATTTATTTTCTTTCGAAAACAACCACCACCACCGGATCATGAGCAATGCAACAATAACGACACAGGAAACGACAACCCAATTACTCCAGCTTAATTAGTGGATTATCCATTTCGGAATCACTCACGCTGCTGGCACAGCGCTTTCCTGGTCAGGTCACTTTCTCGACCAGCTGGAGTATCGAGGACCAGGTGATCGCCCATCATATCCTCGACGCGAATCTGCCGATATCGATCTTTACGCTGGACACGGGCCGTCTCTTCGCGGAGACCTATTCCGTCTGGAGCGCCACCAACAGTAAATACGATACGCGCGTAAAAGCCTATTATCCCGACCGCAGTCTGCTGGAAAAATTTCTCGACGAGAAGGGCCCCAATGCCTTTTATGAGTCGGTCGCCAACCGCAAGGAGTGCTGCTTTATCCGCAAGGTAGAGCCGCTGCGCCGGGCGCTGCAGGGACAGGCCGTCTGGGTGACGGGGCTGAGGGCCGAGCACTCTCCCGAACGGAAGGACCACGCGGTCATCGAATGGGACGAAGGCAACAAGGTCGTAAAATACAATCCGCTGCTGCACTGGGATACGGATGCGGTTCGCGAATACATCGACAAGAATGACGTGCCCTACAATCCGCTACACGACCGGGGTTTTGTCAGTATCGGCTGCGCTCCCTGTACGCGGGCGATCCGTGCCGGTGAAGATTTCCGCGCAGGAAGGTGGTGGTGGGAAGACAACAGTAAAAAAGAATGTGGACTACACGCGAATTGAATGTCCGGCAGGGTAACCCTGCCGGGGAAATGTCCGGCGGTTAAATCCGCTTCGAAATTTGGAACTATGAGCAAAGCAACTAATTATCGGTTAGACTATCTGGACCAGCTGGAATCGGAAGCCATCCACATTCTGCGGGAAGTGGCGGGTCAGTTCGAACGTCCGGCGCTGCTGTTCAGCGGAGGGAAAGATTCCATTACACTGGTGCACCTGGCGCTGAAGGCCTTTCGCCCTGGTAAATTCCCTTTTCCCCTCGTGCATATCGACACGGGTCACAATTTCCCAGAGGCGCTGGAATTCCGTGATGCGCTGGCCGCCAGCATCGGCGAGAAGCTGATCGTGAGAAAGGTGGAAGACACCATCCGTCAGCGGCAAGCTGACCGAGCCCGTCGGCAAATTCGCGAGCCGCAATGCCCTGCAGACGTTCACCCTGCTGGATACCATCGAAGAATTCCATTTCGACGCCTGCATCGGCGGCGCCCGTCGCGACGAGGAAAAGGCGCGCGCCAAGGAAAGGATCTTCTCTGTCCGGGACGAGTTCGGCGGCTGGGATCCGAAGCGGCAGCGGCCCGAACTGTGGAATATCTACAATGGTCGGATCCGCAAAGGAGAGAACGTGAGAGCGTTTCCGATCAGCAACTGGACCGAGCTGGATATCTGGAACTATATCCGCCGGGAGAAGATCGAGCTGCCTTCCATCTATTTCGCGCACGAACGGGAGGTTATCGACTTCCGGGGCCAGCGGGTGGCTGTATCGCCGTTCATCCGGCTGGACGAGACGGACCAGGTGCAGAAGGTGCGGGTTCGCTACCGGACGGTCGGGGATATGACCTGTACGGCGGCTGTGGAATCGTCAGCGTCGGTCATCGACGATATCATTCGGGAGATCACGGCGACGAGGACTTCGGAGCGCGGCGAGACGCGTATCGACGACAGGGTGTCGGAAGCCGCGATGGAGGACAGGAAAAAGAATGGATACTTCTAAGGACCCGTGGTCCGCTAAAATAAAATTGACAATGGACTTACTTCGCTTTATAACTGCAGGCAGCGTGGACGACGGGAAGAGCACCCTGATCGGGAGGCTTTTGTATGACAGCAAGAGTATTCTCGCCGACCAGCTGGCCGCGCTCGAGAAACAGAGTAAAAACAAGGAGGACGGGGAGATCGACCTGGCGCTGCTGACCGACGGTCTGAGGGCCGAGCGCGAACAGGGCATCACTATCGACGTCGCCTATAAATATTTCTCTACCCCGCAGCGCAAGTTCATCATTGCCGACGCGCCCGGACATATTCAGTATACGCGGAACATGGTGACCGGCGCCTCGAACGCCAACCTCATCGTCATCCTGGTCGACGCGCGCAACGGCGTGGTAGAACAGACCCGCAGGCATTCGATCATTGCCTCTCTGCTGAATATCCCGCACGTAGTGGTCGCCATCAACAAGATGGACCTGGTGGACTATTCGCAGGACCGGTATAACAATATCGTGATCGACTATGCAGAAGTCGCCCGAACGCTGGGACTGAAGGACGTGACCTATCTGCCGATCAGCGCGCTGAAGGGTGATAATATCGTCGAACGTTCGAACAGCATTTCGTGGTACGACGGTCCCGCGCTGCTCGAGTTGCTGGAGACGATAGAAATCGATCACGATATCGACCTCACGCGCGGAAGGCTGAGCGTGCAGTACGTCATACGGCCGCAATCTAATGATGTTGATCTGCACGACTATCGCGGCTACGCCGGGAAGATAGCGAGCGGCATCTACCGGAAGGGCGAAAAGGTCACCATACTTCCTTCGGGGCTCACCAGCCGGATCAGAAGCATCGAGGTAGGCGGCAAAGAAGTCGATGAGGCGTTTGCGCCGCAGAGCGTGATCCTGCAACTGGAAGACGATATTGATATCAGCCGGGGGATCTGCTGGTCAGCGGCGAACAGCTGCCGAAGGTCGATCAGGAATTCGACGTTCTTCTTTGCTGGATGGACGCCAAGACCCTGGCGCCGGGTAATAAATACCTGGTCCAGATCGGCAGCCGGACCGTACGCGGGATGGTGAAGGATATCGAATACAAGCTGAACGTAAACACACTGGAGAAAGAACCTGCACCCGCACAGGCAGGCCTGAATGATATTGTAAAGGCCACCATCCGGACGGCGTCTCCCCTACCCTTCGACCGGTACGCGGACCTGCCGGTTGGCGGCGGAGCCATTCTGATCGACGAAACGAGTTATGTAACAGTAGGCGCCTGCATGGTGCAGTAGTTCAATTAGTCAAATGCACAGTGTCAAACATATCGGAAAAGTATTCCTCGTGGGGGCGGGACCGGGAGATCCGGAGCTGCTGACCCTGAAGGCGCTGCGTCATCTGCAGCAGGCCGACGTTGTCATCACGGACAGGCTGGTGAGCCCGGTGATCCTTTCGGAATACGTGCGGCCGGAGACCCTGATCATCCCCGTCGGCAAACAGTGCAGCAGCGATGCCAGCACTCCGCAGTCAACCATCAACAGTCTGCTGGTGGAGCATGCCCTGCTGGGGCGCCGGGTGGTGAGGCTGAAAGGCGGCGACGTATCGATCTTCTCCAATGTGCTGGACGAACTGCAGACGCTGGTGAGCAATGGCATCCCGTATGAACTGGTACCTGGCGTAACCGCCGCACTGGGGGCAGCGGCCTACGCCGGCATCCCCTGACGGCAAGAAAATATTCGACGGCTGTGCGATTTCTGACGGCCTGGCGTAGTGAGGGGATCGACGCCGCCTACTGGGAGGACTGGCGCATACAGAAGACACGCTGGTCTTCTATATGTCATCCCAGCCGCTGGACGATCTGGTCGGCCGTCTGATCGGGTACGGAATCGCCGAAGACCGCTGGGTGGCGGTGATCGAACAGGCTACCACGCCGCAGCAGCGCGTGACCGCGCTGCCGGTACGGGAATATATAGCTGCCGCCGGAGGAACGCAGTATGCATCGCCGTCCCTGATCATCATCGGGAAAGCTGGCGGCGCTTCATCAGGCCTTCGGCTGGAAGAGTGACGCCGCGGACGAACAACTTTACTTTCCACCGGTAGTGGAACAACAAATAAAAAAGAAACTAGTATGTTAGCAACGCCGAAATTGACGCAGATACAGGAATTGATCGCCGGTTCTTCCCGGGAAGAGCTGGTATGGCTGAGCGGCTATCTCGCCGGCGTTGTCGCGTCGCAGGGACAGTCGGCGCCGATACAGGCGGTTCAGACGGCCGTTGCGACGGCGGTAGAGGCTCCCGCGGCGCCTGCCATCAATAAGATCACCATCGCCTACGGCACCGAGACGGGCAACTCCAAGAAACTCGCCGGCGATTTTGCGGCAAAGGCCAAGAAGAAAGGCATCAACGCCAAGCTCGTCGGTCTTGAACAATATCGTCTGGGCGATCTTGCGAAAGAAGAATATTTCTTCGCGGTGATCAGCACTCAGGGCGACGGTGAGCCGCCCGCCGCTGCGAAGAAGTTCTATGACCATATTCACCAGGGCAGCCTAAAACTCGAGCGCCTGAAATACGGGGTGCTCGCGCTCGGAGACACGTCCTACCCTCTGTTCTGCAAGGCCGGTGAAGACGTGGACCACCAGCTGCACAAGGCTGGCGGCCAGCGACTGTTAACGCTGGAAAAATGCGATACCGACTATGAGTTGCAGGCCGGAAAATGGTTCGAGACCGTGCTGCAGCAGCTGAGCGCGCCCGCGGCGGCGCCGTCGGCAGCCCCGGCCCCCGCTGTAGCGGCAAGGCCCACGGGTAAAAAGACCTATACGGGAACGGTACTTGCCAATATCAACCTCAACGACCGGGGTTCCGCCAAAAAACCCACCATCTCGAGATAGCCGCGGAAGCGGTCGACTATCAGCCTGGCGACGCGCTCGGGCTGGTTCCCGAGAATCCCGCGATAATAGTAGACGCGATCCTGGCGCTTACCGGAGTGGACCCCAACCGCAAGCTGACGTTCCGCCAGGAGGAATCGACCATCGGCCATCTGCTGAGGAAGAAACTCAATATCGTCTATCTCCCCGAAAGAGTGGTAAAGAAATACGCGGCCATCGTGCAGCAGGATATTCCGGAGACGAAGATCGGGCTGCTCGACCTGCTGAAGATCTATCCGGTGAAGGATGCGGCGCAGTTCCAGGAGGTCGTTTCGGTCCTCGAACCTACGGCGCCGAGGCTGTACAGCATCGCGTCTTCTCCGGAGGCTCACAGCGGCGAGATCCACCTGACCGTGACCAGAGACAGTTTCAGCGTCAACGGCGAGACCAAACACGGCCTCTGCTCGGACCTGCTGTCACAGCTGTCTCCCGACCAGCCGGTCGATTTCTATATTCATAAGAACCTGCAGTTCAGGCTGCCTTCGGAAGAGAAGGATGTGATCATGATCGGGCCGGGAACGGGCATTGCTCCCTTCCGCAGCTTCCTGGCGCATCGCGACAGTCAGGGCGCATCGGGCCGGAACTGGCTTTTCTTCGGAGACCAGCATTTCACTACCGACTTCCTCTACCAGACGGATCTGCAGAACTGGATGGATACCGGCGTCCTGACCCGTCTGAACACGGCCTTTTCGAGGGATCAGAAAGAAAAGGTATACGTACAGCACAGGATGGAGCGCGAGGCCGCCGAGCTGTACCGCTGGCTGGAAGACGGCGCCTATGTCTATGTCTGCGGAGCGAAGGAACCCATGAGCGTAGACGTGGAACGGACGCTGCTGAATATCATTCAGCAGGAAGGGCAAAAATCACAAACACAGGCGCAGGCTTGGCTCGACGAGCTGAAAGAAGCCGGGCGTTATGTCAAAGACGTATACTAATTGCTATGAGCGACAACAAGAATTTATCGTCAACGGAAAGGATCAAGCAAAAGAGCGACGGGCTCCGGGGCACTCTCGTGGAGGGCCTGAAGAACGAAGTCACGGGCGCCATCGCGGATGACGACACCGCCCTGGTGAAATTCCACGGCATGTATATGCAGGACGACCGCGACCGGCGGGAAGAGCGCGCCGAGAAGAAGCTCGAGCGGCTGTACTCCTTTATGGTGAGGCTGCGTGTGCCGGGAGGCTTTCTGACACCCGAACAAGTGGATCGCCATTCACCACGTCGCCGGGGAGAACAGCACGGGCACCATCAAGGTCACGACCCGGCAGACCATTCAGCTGCACGGCATCCTGAGAAGCAGGATCAAGCCTACGCTGAAAGCCTTCAGTCAGGTTCATCTGGATTCCATTGCGGCCTGCGGCGACGTCAACCGCAACGTCACGGCTGCGGCACACCCCATGGAATCGGAGCTGCACGAACAGGTACACGCCTATGCAACCCGGATCAGCGAATTGTTATTACCGAAGACCAGGGCTTTTTATGAGATATGGCTGGACGAAGAGAAACTGACCGATAAAAAGGACGAGGAAGACCCGCTGTACCAGGACCGGTACCTGCCCCGGAAATTCAAGATCGGTCTGGTCATTCCGCCCAATAACGATATCGACGTACTGACCAATGACCTGGCCCTGATCGCCATCATCGAAGACGGAAAGCTGAAAGGCTTCAACCTCGCGATCGGCGGCGGCCTCGGCGCCACGCACGGAAATGCCGAGACCTATCCGCGGCTGGCAAGCGTACTCTGCTATGTACCCGCGGATGATGAAAAACTATTCAAGGCCATTTATGAGGTCGTCACCATCCAGCGCGACTATGGCAACCGCAGCGACCGTAAACTGGCGCGGCTGAAATATACCGTCGACAAATACGGGCTGGACTGGTACCGGGCCGAACTGGAGAAAAGGGTGGGCTTTCCGCTGGAAGACCCGCGTCCCTTCACATTCACCGACCGGACCGACCACTACGGATGGAAGCAGAATCACAAGGGACTCTGGTACTATACGCCTTATGTGGAATGCGGCCGGGTCGTCGATGACGAGACAGTCGCTATGAAGACGGCGCTGCTGGAAGCTGGCGCAGACGGGAAAGGCAAACATCAGATTTACCGGCACGCAGAATCTGATCCTGTCCGATATCAAAACAAAAGACAAGGCGGCGATCCAAAAGATACTCGAGAAATACCGGATCATCGAACACACCGAGGCGGCGTCGGCCGTCCGGAAGAACGCGATCGCATGCGTCGCGTTGCCGACCTGCGGACTGGCGCTGGCGGAAGCGCAGCGCTACCTCCCTACCCTGCTGGGCAAGGTCGAAGGGCTGCTGGACAAATATGAGCTCGGCGAAGAGCAGATCATTATCCGGATGACCGGCTGCCCCAACGGATGCGGGCGCCCGTATGCTGCGGAGATCGGTTTCGTAGGCACGGCCCCGGGCCACTACAATATGCATCTTTGCGGAGACCATGAGGGGACGAGGCTGAACAGGATCTACAAGGAGAACCTCGGACGAGACGGCGATACTGAAAGAGCTGGACCTGCTGTTCTGGCTGTATAAAAAAGAGCGGATCACCGGCGAACGGTTCGGCGACTTCGCGCTGCGTCAAAAATGGTATAAACAATAAATATTTTTGAATCTGCCTTCGGCTTTTTGTCCGGAGGCATTTTTTTTATACCTTTACTCTACTAAATTAATAGACTAATAGCTTATGAAGCATTTCTCGGGAATACTGACCATTTTAGCCCTCTTCACGGGGAGCAGCCTTTTCGCGCAGGATCCCTATATCATTTCGGGCAAGGTGTACGACTCGGTGGGCAACCAGCCCCTGAGTGCGGCGACCGTGCGTGTCAAGGGCACCGCGATCGGAACGACGGCCGCGGAGGACGGCAGTTTTCACCTCAGGACTTCGCAGAAGCTGCCGCTGACCCTGGTGGTGACATCCATAGGGTTCAAGAGCCAGGAATTTCTCGTTAGCGGGGACGGCACGACGGGTATTTCCATCGCGCTGAATACGAGAAGCGTGCTGGTGGATCAGGTGGTGGTGACGGCGAGCCGCGTCCCGGAAAGTATCCTGCGCAGTCCCGTGACGATCGAGAAACTGGATCTTCGGGCCATAAAAGAGAGCCCCGCTCCCACTTTCTACGACGCGCTGGAAAATGTGAAGGGCGTGCAGATGACGACCCTCAGCCTGGGTTATAAGGTGCCGAATACGAGGGGCTTCAGCGGGACGACCAATTCCCGGTTCCTCCAAATGGTAGACGGCGTAGACAATATTTCCCCAGGCATCGGGGCTCCTGTCGCCAATGCGGTCGGGCCGACCGAGCTGGACATCGAGAGCGTCGAGCTGATACCGGGTGCTGCATCCGCCATCTATGGACTGAATGCCATCAACGGCATCGCGAACCTTAAAACAAAGTCTCCCTTCCAGTACGAAGGGTTCAGCGTATACCAGAAGATCGGCGTCAACCACGTAAACGACAAGGATCACAACGCCGCGCTCTATAGCGAGTCGGCGATCCGCTGGGCAAAGATCCTCAGCCCCAAATGGGCGTTCAAGATCAACGTGGCGCATTCGGAGGGCACGGACTGGATCGCCAACAACCAGCGAGACCAGTATTTCGACGTGGGCACACAAGACCAACGCCTCGGTTGCCGCCGTCAATCCTGCTGCGGACCTCATCAACCGCTATGGCGACGAGTACAACAGCGATCTCAGGACGCTCACGCTGGCTGGCAAAAATACGACGTCTCGCGCACCGGTTATCTTGAAAAGGACCTGACGGATTATGCAGTTAAGAATACCAAGGCCGACGCCGCCCTGCATTTCCGGCCCAATGCCGGCACCGAGATCTCCTATACCTACCGGATAGGCGTGGTTACGAACAACTACCAGCGCGGCAACCGGGTGCGGCTCGACGGCGAGCGGATCCAGCAGCACGCGCTCGATATCAGGGCCGGAGACCTTTACCCTCAAGGGCTATTATACCAGCGAGAACACCGGCAATAATTCCTTCAACTACCGGCCGCTGGGAGAGAATATCGATATGGCCTTCAAGAAATCGCCGCAGTGGTGGAATGATTTTACCACCGGATTTAACAACGCCTACAATTCCAGCGCAACGCCTACCTCGCAGAACGTCCAGGCTTCGCTGGCGGCGGCGCGCGCGCTTTGCCGACAACGGCCGTTTCCTGCCGGGCACGCAGGCATTCGACAGCGTGCGCAACAAGATCATCCATACCAACAACTGGGATACGGTGGGCGCACAGATGAAGCTGCAGTCGGCGTTCGTGCACCTCGAGGGCCAGTACGATTTCTCCCGCCTGATCCCCTTTGTCCGGTGCTCGCGGGCGCGAACTACCGCAACTATATCGTTACGCCGGACGGCAACAACTACGTCAATCCGAAAGCTTATGCGGATTCCAAGCAGGCCGACAGCAAGTTCGACTACTATACCTACGGCGCGTTCATACAGCTGACGAAGAAGTTATTCGAGGAAAAGCTCAGGCTGACGGCGAGTCTGAGGGCCGACAAGACGGAGTATTTCAGCACGAAATTCAACCCGAGGGTTGCGGCGGTCTACTCTCCGACGGCGCAGCATAATTTCAGGGCTTCGTTCCAGAACGGCTACCGATTCCCCACCCTTTTCGAAGGTTTCGCCTATGTCAACAACGGCGGCGTCCGCCGGCTGGGCGGTCTGCCGGTGATCGCGGCGCATACACAGGCTTTCGAGAATTCCTATATCAACTCTTCGGTGACTGCTTTTAAGAATGCGGTCAACGCCGACCTCAACAGCGGCAGCGGGATCACCCAGGGGCGGCGATACAGAAGGAGGCCTGGATCCTGGTGCAGAGTACCTACGACTATATTCAACCCGAGCATATCAATTCCTTCGAGGCGGGTTATAAGGGCGTTCTGCTGAACAACAAGCTGTTCGTCGACGTCGACTACTATTTCAGCGTGTACGACCACTTCATCGGCCAGCTGGATATCACGCAGCCGAAGAACGGGACCATCGGCGGCGGAGTGAACGTCAATACGGCCACGGAGATCTATACCGGATCGGTCACGAAGTGACAAGATGTGGACCAATTCCAAGAGCAAGGTGACCAACAACGGCGTCGAGCTCGGAGTAAGCTATAATTTCTACAAGAAGTTTACGATCACGGGCAATGCGAGCTATGCGGCTATTGTGAGCTCGGAGTCTACCGATGCCTTCACTCCCCGCGTTCAATACGCCCAACTGGATCACCAATCTTAGCATCGGCAACCGGGAGATCCTGAAGAATACCGGTTTTAATGTCGGCTGGCACTGGCAGAATGCCTTCTACTGGAACAGTCCGCTGGCTGCGGGGAACGTGCCTGCATACAGCACTGTCGACGCTCAGGTGAACTTATCGGATACCTGAATTGTTTAGTACACTAAAATTGGGGGCTACTAATCTGCTGAATAAAAAATATTACCAGTATCTTGGGGGGCCGTCGATCGGAGGGTTCTATTACCTGACGATCGTCTTCGACACTAATACGCATAAGAAGTGATGGATATAAAAGCTGAGGCCGAAACCGAAAATCATTTGTTCCCGCTGTTTGTAAAACTGGAGCGGCTGAGGCTTCTTCTGGTCGGCGGCGGCAATGTGGGGTTGGAGAAGCTGCAGGCGGTGCTGCAGAATTCGCCTGCGACAAAGGTCACCGTGGTGGCGCCGCTGATATCCGAGGCGATCCGGGAACTCGCCGTGAAGCATACGGGGATCAGGCTATTGGAAAGGCCTTATCATCCGAACGACCTCGAATATGCCGACATCGTCATCGTGGCGGTCAACGACCGTAGCGTCAGCGAGACCGTGGCGAAGCAGACGCGGGCAGCGGGACTGCTGGTCAATGTTGCGGATACACCCGACCTCTGCGATTTCTATCTGAGCTCGATCGTCCGCAAGGGGCATCTCAAGATCGCTATCTCCACCAACGGCAAGTCGCCGACCATCGCCAAGCGGCTGAAGGAAGAGATCGGCAGCCTGATCCCCGACGAAATGGACAACGTGCTGGAGAATATGCAAACTATCCGGCAGAGTCTCAACGGAGACTTTTCGGAGAAGGTGCGCAAGCTGAACGACCTGACGGAGGTGCTGGTGGCCAAGCAGGCCCCCCGCCCGTTGAGCTGCTGGCCAAACCCAGACAGGCCAAATGGCAGAAGATCGTGAAGTGGTGTCTTTTCGCGTTCATGTTCATGATACTGGGGCATGGCCTGCTGTCGATGGTGCCAGTGACGGGGATCGTCGACTACGTGCGCGGCCTGCCCATCGACAGCACCGGATTTCTGGTCATGACGCTCGCCGGCTTTCTCGCCCAGATGGTAGACGGATCGCTGGGACTGGGTTACGGCACCATTTCCACCACCTTTTTGCTGGCCTATGGGGTGCCCCCCGCTATCGTCAGCAGCCGCGTGCATTCTGCGCGGGTGTTCTCGAGCGGGGTATCGGGGTACAGCCACCACAGATTTGGAAACATCAACAGGAAGCTGTTCCGGACCATCGTGGTGCCGGGGATCCTCGGGGGCCATTCTCGGGGCCGCGGCTGCCTATTTCGGTAAGGAGTATTCGCAGTGGGTACGCATCCCGCTGTCGGTATATACGGTCTATCTCGGCTATTATATTCTCCGGAAGGCCTTTGCCAAACGCAACCCCAAAGACAAGGTCCGGAGGGCCGGATGGCTCGCTTCCGCCGGCGGTTTCCTTGACGCCTTTGCGGGTGGCGGATGGGGCACGCTGGTCACCAGCACCCTGATCGCCAAGCGGCGGAATCCGCGTTATGTGATCGGTTCGGTATGTCTCGCGGAATTCTTTGTCGTGCTGTCGAGCTCCATCACCTTTTTATACTGCTGAAAAGCATTCCTTTGCTGGACGTGGCCGGTATGATACTCGGCGGGATCGTCGCGGCGCCTATTGCTGCCAGGCTGGTAGGCAAACTGCCGGTGAAGACCATGTTCGTAGCGGTGGGGACACTGGTGATGGTGACCAGCGCACTGGACGCTGTGGAAAGCGCTGGCCGCGGCGGGGGTAATACATCATTAGAGGCGGCTACGCCGCTGGAACCGGCACCGTGGGCCTACACCACCAGGAGGCTGCACCCGCGGATATCGCTGTTGTCGACGCGTCCGGAGACCTGAAAGGACCCGTCCGGGAATACAAGGCCCAGGTCATCTGTTGCGATAAAAGAGCAGGACCAGATGTTGGCCAGGTCGATGATATTGACGATCCCTTCTCCTTTCCCGCTGACGTCGAGCGGGTCGTCTTCTTTCCGGACCAGCACCTTCATCCAGGGGGCAGCGGAATAGACCATTTCCGGAGGAATAGGCCTGGGACAGCAGTTCGGTCATGCCGTATTCGGCGTGGATGGCCGATACTCCGAGCCGGCTCGTCAGCGTCGCGTGCAGTTCCGCCCTGGTTATTTCCTTTCGCCGGCCCTTCATGCCGCCGGTCTCCATGATCACCGTGTGTTTTAGCCGCATGGCATATTTTTCCGCGAAGTCCAGCAGGGCAAAGGTCACCCCGATCAGCAGGGTCTTCTGCCCCTTTTGTTCGAGACGCTGCAGCACCGCGTAAAGGGCCTCGTGGTCGTAGAGATAGGTGCCGCTGTCCGGGTGGCCGCTGGCTTTGATCAGCTCGTCTACCATTACGACCAGTGAGGAGTTGCTCCTTTCCAGGTAGGCGGGCAGAAGGCCGATGATACACCATTCGTGGACGGGTCCGTATGCCCGCTGGAAGGCGGCGGTGAAGCTCATTTTATAAAGATCCAGGTCCTTTACTTCGTGGCGGCTGGTGACCATTCCGGTGGTACCGCTGCTTTCGAAGGTAGCTGCGGGTGTCCAGGAGCCCGTCCGGACAGACTGTGTTTTGAAGAAGGCAACCGGAAGGAAGGGAATATCGTATACCTTATTGACGGCAGAGGGGTCGATGCCCAGCGTTTGGACATACTGGCGATAAAGAGGGTTTTCAGCATACTGAAAGGCGAATATTTCCAGGGCGCGGGGTGCAGCATCGGATTCGGAGAGGGAGAACAGCCCTTCTGTTAATTTCAGTGGGAATTTTGGAACAAATTTACCCCCTTTTAAATAAAAACAACTACGTTTGTAGGCATCAAATCAGCATCATGAAGTCTGGTTCATTCCTGATACCCGCGATAATTATTCTACTGGCAGCCGGCAGCTGTAGCAAGGGCGGCTCCGGGGGTAAACCGCAGTTCACCCTCACGTCCATCGACAAGACGACCATCGGGGCCAATGATTCACTCGTAGCGCATTTCAAGTTCACCAACGGCACCAGCGTGCAGAACGGTTATTTCGTCTCGATACTCGACAGGCTTAACCAGGCGCCGGCTTCGGATCCCGTGGTCGACACGCTTGTCAACCCCATTCCGGACCTGGAAGGCGCAAACAAGGGCGAGTTCAGGTATTCGTTGCCCCATAGTTCTCTTTTCCAGTCAACGAGTCTCGGGCAGAATGACACCGTTCTCATGAAATTCTTTGTTCTATCTTCCGGCGGTGTTCACAGTGATACGATCACTTCAGAGAAGCTGATCATCCTGAAATAATGAGTGGCGGATGTTTAGAAAAATAGTTGATTTCTTTGTATTCAGCAGTCTGTATATTGCCTTATGTGCCGTCGTAATGGTCTGGCAGACGAGCAAACTCTTGCTCGGCACCGGGCCCTCCGGCAGACTTATCGGATTCGTTTTTTTCTCCACTATCTGCAGCTATAATTTCCACTGGTGGCTGACCCCCAAATCGGCCAGTCCCTCGCGGCGGGTACACTGGTCGAACCGCCATAAGATATTGCATTTTATTTTGTATCTGGTAGGTCTGGTGGGCGCCGGAGTCTATTTCCTCTACCTGCTGCACTTTCTCCCCGCCCTGCTGTTCGGCGTCCTGCTCACCTTTCTGTATTCGGCTCCCAAGCTGCCGCAGCGTTTTTTTTCACAGCTGCAGAAAATAGCGGTAGGCAAGACCCTGTTCCTCAGTTTTGTCTGGGTCTACGTCACGTCCGTTCTTCCGGTGATCGTGGCGGACGCGTCCTGGAAGATGTCCTTCGTCCTGTTCGCGGCCGGCCGATTTTTTCTGATCTATGCGATCTGTATCCTATTCGACTACCGGGACCGCGAGGACGACAGGTCACAGGGGATCAAAAGCCTGATCACGATGCTGGACGAAAGAGGGATCGACCTGCTGTTCACGGTATCGATCGCGTTGTTCTTCGTGGTGAGCATCAGCCTTTCCTTCTTCCACTACAATGCCTTTTATATTTTCCTGCTGCTGATACCGGGTATCGTCACGGCGGCCCTCTACAGGGAGGCTAAGCGCAATTTTTCGGACGACCTCTATTACATCGTATTAGACGGGTTAATGATGTTTTCGGGGGTGCTGATGCTGATTTTCAGGATTTAAGTACATTTGCTGCCTAATCGAGATTATCAACATGGCAAAAAGTGCGAAAAGCGGGGGCACGGCGCCCTCTATTCTTACCACGAGATCCCTTGAATTTTTTAAGAACTATATCAACAATCCTTCGCCGGTCGGCTTTGAGAGCAGCGGCCAGCGACTTTGGCTGGACTACCTTAAACCTTATGTAGACACCTATTTTACCGATCCATACGGAACGGCTGTCGGCGTCGTCAACCCGGATGCGCCTTTTAAGGTCGTCATCGAAGCGCACGCCGATGAGATCAGCTGGTTTGTCAACTATATCACGCCGGAAGGGTTATTGTACCTGAAGAGGAACGGCGGGGTCGACCACCAGATCGCTCCCGGGATGCGCGTATTTATCCACGGGAAAAAAGGAAAGGTGCCTGCGGTATTTGGCTGGCCCGCCATCCACACCCGTCTTGGCGCCGACTCCAAGGAGAATCAGCCGAAGGTAGACAATCTGTTTCTCGACACCGGAGCCCGGTCGAAAAAGGAGCTCGAAGACCTTGGCGTACATATCGGCGCTGTAGTCACCTACCAGGACGGTTATGCCGAGCTGGCCTATGACTATCTGATCGGCCGCGCCTTCGACAACCGGGTCGGCGGCTTTATGATCGCCGAGGTGGCGCGCCTGCTGAAGGAAAACAAAAAGAAACTGCCCTTTGGGTTGTACTTCGTAAATGCCGTACAGGAAGAGGTAGGTCTGCGGGGCGCCGAGATGATTGCCCGGCGGATCAAGCCCAATATCGCGATCATCACCGACGTTACGCACGATACGACGACCCCCATGATCAACAAGACCATCGAAGGGGACGTCGCCTGCGGCAGGGGACCCTCACTGGCGTTTGGTCCGGCGGTACACAACAAGCTGCTGGCTATCGTACAGGAGACGGCGGAGAAACACGAGCTTCCGGTACAGATGAGGGCCGTATCGCGCAGTACGGGCACCGATACCGATTCATTTGCGTACGCCAACGACGGCTGCCCGTCCGTACTGATCTCCATCCCCCTGCGGTATATGCATACTACGGTGGAGATGCTGCACAAAAAGGATATCGAGCAGACGATCCGGCTGATGTATGAAACGCTACTTACTTTGACTCCCAAAACCAATCTGAGTTACCTATAAAACCGAATTACTATGGTACGCAACAACTGGACAATCGACGAAATAAAAGCAATCTACGATACGCCATTACTGGACCTGATCTATCGCGCGGCTACGGTACACCGGGAGAACAACGAGACCGGCGAGGTCCAGGTCTGTACGCTACTGTCGATCAAGACGGGAGGATGTCCCGAGGACTGCGCCTACTGTCCCCAGGCTGCCCGCTACAATACGGGCGTCGACGTGCAGGCGCTGATGAAGAAAGACGAGGTACTGGAATACGCCGCCAAGGCAAAGGCCGCCGGTTCTACCCGCTTCTGCATGGGCGCGGCGTGGCGCGAGGTAAGGGACAACAAGGACTTCGATCGGGTCATCGATATGGTAAAGGGGGTGAACGAGATGGGAATGGAAGTCTGCTGTACGCTGGGCATGCTGAACGAAGACCAGGCCAAAAGGCTTGCTGACGCCGGACTCTACGCCTACAACCACAATCTGGACACCTCCAAGGAACACTATAGCGAGATCATCTCCACGCGCACGTATGACGATCGTCTGGCTACGCTGGACAATGTCCGCAAGGCGGGCGTCACCGTCTGCTGCGGAGGCATCATCGGCCTGGGCGAAACCCATGAAGACCGTATCAAGATGCTGCATACGCTGTCTACCCTGCCCCAGCATCCCGAGAGCGTTCCTATTAATGCGCTCGTCCGCGTAAAGGGTACTCCGCTGGCCGACAACCCCAAGGTGGACACCTGGGATATGGTCAGGATGATCGCCACGGCCAGGATCCTGATGCCAGCCACGATGGTTCGGCTCAGTGCGGGACGCGCGGAGATGAGCCAGGCAGAGCAGGCCCTCTGTTTCATGGCGGGAGCCAATTCGATCTTTGCCGGAGAGAAGCTGCTGACCACTCCCAATCCTTCTTTTGAAGAGGACAATCTGATGTTCGGGCTGCTGGGCCTGAAGCCGAGGGTCGCCTTCAAGGAGGAGAAGGAATTAATTGCGTAATTGAGTGCGCATCTCGCCGGCGACCGCACGCAGATGCCCTACTTCCTCGCAGAGGTAGGTGTTGCCGGCGAGCACTTCGTCGATAGCCGCCACCATTTCGGTGCTGGGAGAATTCTTCGTCACATAGCCATTGGCGCCGTTTCGCAGCATTTCGTTCACGTAAGAACGCTCTGCCTGCACGGAGACGCCGATGATCTTGATATCAGGGGAAAATTGACGTATTGTACGGGTGGCTTCGATGCCATTGACCGGAGTCATATGAATATCCATCAGTATCACGTCCGGTTGTAGCTGCCTGGCGGCCTCGATGGCTTCCCTGGCCGTTGGCGCACTGAGCGATTACGCTAATCCTCGGTACCTGATTCAGTACCCAGGTCCACGCTTCCCGTACGTGCAGATGATCGTCTACGATAATAAGCTTGATCATGGAAGGTTTTTTCTAACCGATCAAAATTAATGTTTCGGTAATAATAAAAAAGGAAAACTGTCAAATCGTGTACCGATTACCCATTTCCCCTGAAAACCAGGCTAAAAGCACTTAGGGCGAGCCGAGGTATTCCATATAAGAAAAAGCGCAGTGAGGATCGTTGCAGCGGAAAATGGGGCGCCGGCGAAGTACAAACAGGCCCGGCATCCGCCGGGCCTGTTGCTTTACCCTTAAAACAACCAACATGAAAAGAATCTAACAAGATCCGGGAACAAATGGTTCAAAAAGGGTTGTTAATGCTTTTCGGCCTTGCGCGTTAGCGGCCTTATACCAGCGACAGTTCGAGGACCTGTTGCATGGTCTTGACAAAATTAAATTTAAGTCCCTTTATAAAGGCTGAATCGATCTCCTGTACGTCTTTTTCGTTCTGCCAGCAGAGGACGATCTCCTTCAAACCCGCCCGGCGCGCAGCGAGGATCTTTTCCTTGATGCCGCCTACGGGCAGGACCTGTCCCCGCAGCGTGATCTCACCCGTCATGGCCAGATAGGGTTTCACCCTGCGGCCGGTGAGTGCGGAGGCGATGGCCGACATCATGGTCACGCCCGCGCTGGGTCCGTCCTTGGGCACGGCGCCTTCGGGAACGTGGATATGGATCGTTTTCTTATGGAAGATCTCGGGATCGATATCGTATTTACGGGCGTTTGACTGCAGATAGGTCAGTGCAGTCGCGGCGCTTTCCTTCATGACGTTCCCCAGATTGCCGGTCAGCTTCAGGTCGCCTTTGCCGTCGCTGAGGCTGGTCTCGATAAAGAGGATGTCTCCGCCTACGGGGGTCCAGGCAAGTCCTACGGCTACTCCGGGCATATTGGCGACCTTGTAGAGGTCGTTGCTGTACCGGGATTTTCCCAGCACCTTTTCGATATCGACGTTCGTCAGGTGTGCCTTCAGTCGCCCCTTTATCGCGTATTCCTTCGCCTGATAGCGCATGATGGAGGCCAGTTGACGGTCGAGATCGCGAACGCCGCTCTCCCGTGTATAGTCCTGTATCACCTTTTCCAGCACCTTGTCGGAGATCTTGAAGTTCAGCGGTTTCAGGCCGTGGAGGTCCTTTTGTTTCGGAACGAGGTGTCTTCTGGCGATCTCCACCTTTTTCTTCTACCGCGTAGCCGCTGAGAGTCGATGATCTCCAGGCGGTCCGCGCAGGGCGTGCGGGATGGCATTGATATCGTTGGCGGTGGCGACGAACAGTACTTTACTCAGGTCGTATTCGAGTTCGAGGTAGTTGTCGTAGAAGGTATGGTTCTGTTCGGGGTCGAGGACCTCCAGGAGCGCCGAAGATGGATCGCCACGGAAATCGCTGCCTGTCTTGTCGATCTCGTCGAGGATCATTACGGGATTCGAGGACTTGATCTTGCGCAGGGACTGGAGGATACGGCCGGGCATGGCGCCGATATAGGTCTTGCGGTGGCCGCGGATCTCGCTTTCGTCGTGCAGGCCGCCGAGGCTGATTCGGACGTATTTGCGGCCGATGGCGCTGGCGATGCTGCGGCCGAGCGAGGTCTTGCCGATACCGGGAGGGCCGACAAAACAAAGGATCGGACTCTTCATGTCGCCTTTTAATTTGAGTACCGCCAGGTATTCCAGTATTCTCTCCTTCACTTTATCCATGCCATAGTGATCGTGGTCGAGGATCTTCTTGGCCTTTTTCAGGTCGTAGGAATCTTCTGTATAGTCGCCCCAGGGCAGCTCGAGCATCAGGTCGAGGTGATTGTAGACGACGGAATAGTCGGGTGTCGTGGGGTGCATGCGTTCGAGCCGTTCGATCCCTTTGCGAAACAGGTCGCGTGCGGCGGCCGGCCATTTCTTGCTCTCCGCCTTCTTCTGCATCTCTTTGAGCTCGCGTTCGTTGGTATCTCCTCCCAGTTCGTCCTTGATGCTTTTCAGCTGCTGCAGGAAGTATTCGCGTTGCTGTTTGTCGAGCTCGGTTTTGGTCTTGTTGGTGAGCTTGTTCTTGAGTTCGGCGAACTGGAGTTCGCGCTGGAGCAGCTGCATCAGCAGGTCTGCCCTTGATTTGATATGGTGGATCTCCAGGGAGCTGCTGTTTTTCGTGCAGTTCGGTGTTGAGATTACTGGATATGAAATGGATGAGAAAAGAAGGGTTTTCGATATTCTTCAGAATGATCGAAGCCTCGGAAGGGATATTGGGAGACAGCTGGATGATCTGCGCCGCCAGGTCCTTGATATTGGAGACATAGGCTTCAAAGTCCTGTTCTTTCGGGGCCTCTGCTTCCTGCAGCAGGACAACCTGGGCCTTGAAATAGGGGTCTTCCGCGGTGATAGCTCCGACCTTGAACCTTCTTTTACCCTGAAGGATAACCGTAGTTCCGCCGTCGGGCATTTTAATGAGTTTGATGATACGCGCGACGGTACCCACGTCCTCCAGGTCACCCATGCCGGGATCTTCGATGGTACTGTCTTTTTGCGCCAGCACGCACGATAAGCTTGTCCGCCTTATAGGCGTCGTTGACCGCCTTGATGCTTTTGTCTCTGCCGACGGTGATGGGGAGGACCACGCCGGGGAAGAGTACAGTATTGCGGAGGGGAAGGACGGGAAGCTCTTTGGGTATCTCTATATCGTTGAGGTTCTCATTATCGGTCTCATTCAAGGGTATAATGGGCATGAAATCCAGGTCATCTTCGGCACGCATGAATAAATTCTCTTTCATCAGTGGTGTTTGAGTATGTGCAATCTGTAACAAAATAGCACTCTTATCCAGAAAAACAAAACCCTCCCACAGGAGGGTTCTGAAACAAAATTACATAATTGGCTTAAAATATCCGAAAACCTGCGTACAACTGCCATCCCTGGTTCTTCCAGGGATTGTTCGGTGCCTACATCATTGATGTTATTTAGCCCTATGACATACCTTGCCCCGACCATCAGGCCGGAGAGGTTGAGCTGCGCACCACCTACCATGGAGAAGTCTCCCTTCTTAAATGCATTCCTGGTGTTGTCAACCAGGTGCTGGTCCTGATTGAGCAGGATACCGAACTGGGGTCCGACCCAGGATGCTCAGCAGGGGGATTGGCCTGATGTTTAACAGCACCGGAACGGTAAGATAGTTCAGTTTCCCTTTTACGTCATTGACGCCGTTGGGGTAGATTGAGCTGAACTGGGTACCCGTACGATAGTTCGTCTGGTTGAACAGCAGTTCGGGCTGGATACCGATGTTCGGGGTGAAATTGACCTGTGCAAAGGCGCCGACGTTGTAGGCGAACTGGTATTCGTCGCTGAACGACTCGCCGTTCATTTTAAAAAGGTTGGCGCCGGCCTTGATCCCCAGGTGAACACCCCTGGGCACTGGCTCCCAGTGCTGGCGGTCACAAGTAATACGGATAATACAATTGCGGTCCTCTTCATGTTGGTTTGATTTATGAGTCCCCGTGAGGCCTCAGTTATTGAATGGATTGCAAGTAGTATTTCAACTTATGTGCCAGTAGTTTTAGGGAGAACTGAACCGGACAAAGTCCGGTTCGCACACGAGGCCTTTCGGCCGGGTGTGCAGATATTATGAGATTGGGACAAAAAATTGAATTTTTATGGTTAATTTTTTGTCCCACATTTTCTACACAGGTCTGTTTAAGTCTGTCAATTTATTTTGCTGCCGTCGCTTTCTTCTTCAGGCGGATATCTTTGATCTGATAGCCGAGATAGGCCTGAAAACCGTGCTCGCGCCACTTGATCCGAGTTATTGATACCGTTAGCATCGGTAATATTCCATACATAACGCGCGCCAATCTTCACTTTGCCCAGGTTCAGCTGTCCGCCGATGACGACGGCCAGGTCATTTTTAGCGAAGATGCCTTTGTTCTGGTCGCTGAACCAAAGTCCCTTGGTCTGGTTGACCAGGTAGCTGTACTGGGGTCCTGCTAGGATCGATAATTCGGGCGTAGGTTTAAAAGCGACCAGTACGGGAAGCGAAATATAGTTGTTGATGGCCTGGCCGGAATGTACGCCGTCGCCGGGATAGATCTGGCCGAATTCTTCAGAGGTCTGGGTGACGATCTGATTCCAGATCAGCTCGGGCTGCAGCACCCAGCGCTTTGAAAAATTCAGTTCTCCGTAGAAGCCGGCGACCGCGCCAGGCTGGACCTCGGTATTCATTGACCTGCCGCTTACCTTGATCAGGTTGACGCCGCCCTTAATACCCAGTTGAAGTGATTCCTGGGCGTCGGCATTTGCAGTAGTCAAGGTTACGAGCATGAGAGAAAGGGCGATCGAAGCTAGCGGAAGAGCAAATTTGTTCATGCTGAATTTCATTGTTGGTGCTGTTTTGTGTTTCATTCTAATTATGGGGTGAAAGTACATTTGATTAATTTATTGGTTTGTTAAAATCCTTAAATGACTCGTTAAATGTTAAAGCTTTCTTAAGCCAGTTCGATTACCGTTATCTCCGGCAGTATCCCAAAACGGCCCGGATAGCCGATAAATCCGTACGCCGCGGTTGACGTATAATTTTTGTTTTCCTTCCTCATAGAGTCCGGCCCACTGGCGGTACACCAGGCTGACGGGGCTCCATTTGAAACCCGGCAGCTCCACTCCCCACTTGCATACCGTGAGTATGTCCGGCGAGCATGAGGTCGACGTCGGGGTAATGGGTTCTTACCTCGGCGTCCCAGTGGCTCAGGTCGTGGCTCATCAGGATCTTAAAGGGATATTCTTCCGTCCCTGCGTGGGCTTCGTTCATCTTACCGTATTTGGGGAAACGCGCCTTGGCGCTCCAGTTCTCTATGCCAAGAAGTGCGATCCGGTCCCCTCTCCTTTCCAGGACGACGTGTTCGTTCATCAGCAGGCGCCAGCCCATTTCTGCCTGTATCTGTTTGAGGTGCTCGAGGTTGGCCTTTTTAGTCTGTTCGGACTCCCACCAGTAATAATCGCCGTAGTCATGGTTTCCCAGGGTGGAATAGACCCCCATCGGGGCGGTCAGGCGGGCGAAAACGGCCCTGGTAGTCTTTCATTTCGGTGGCGATGCTGTTGACCAGATCGCCCGTAAAAAGGATGATATCGGGCTTTTCGGCCAGGACCATATCGACACCCCTGCCTACCGCTGCGGGATCGCCAAAGCTACCTGAATGAATATCAGACAGTTGCACAATTTTAAGGCCTTTAAAGCCGGGGGGAACATTGTCAAAGGCCAGTCGGTGGCGCTGGATCTTATAATTATATTTATTGGCGAAGCCGGCGACCAGGAGGTAAACAGGCCTCCCCCGAGTCCGATCCCCAGCCAGCTGAGAAATACGCTGCGGGAAATGGGTTCGCCTTCGAGAGGCTCCGGATTTGGTGAGCAGCCACTTGGGCGGCCCGCCGGATATCGTCTATCAAAAGAAGACGGATGCGATCAGCGCTTGCTCATGAAAAGACCGGCGACCAGGGCCAGAAGATAGGAATAGGTCTTTGGCGCCTTGTACCGCAGGCTGGGCAGGATGAAGAACATGGTAAACAGGGAAAGCAGGGAAATGATCCAGTAGATGGTATAGATCAATAGTCTGGTCCGGGGTAAGAGCCCCTGGGAAAGCTCCTTAACGGCCTGAAAGACGTAGAAATCCACCAGCAGGGCAACCACCAGAAAGACCAGCTGAAATCTTCGGCTACGCATTAAAAATTGTATTTATGTGATTTTGGCCTTTCAGGAGATGGACCGTTTTGGGTGCAAAATTGCGGCAAACTTCCGTAAATCAGGAAAGTTCTTCGAATTTCTCCTGAAGAATGTACATTTGCCATCTTGTCAAAAACTTTATTTTGTCATCTTGTCGATTGGTGACAATTTTACGCAAAATGGGTTTGGCCCATTGCGATGAGATAATATAATATGGGAAAAACTATAGGAGTTGCAAACCAAAAAGGAGGAGTAGGTAAGACCACCTCAGCGATCAATCTGGCCGCCAGCTTTGCTGTGCTGGAATTCAAAACGCTGCTGGTAGACGCCGATCCTCAGGCGAACAGTACTACCGGTGTAGGGTTCGATCTGCACAATGTTACCCAGAGTCTTTATGACTGTATGGTGAATGGCATCCCGGTAAAGGACGTGATCCTGAAGTCGGAGATCCCGCACCTGGACGTCGTTCCTTCGCATATCGACCTGGTAGGTTATGAGATCAGAAATGATCAACTACCCCAACCGGGAAAGCGTGCTGAAAGGCATTCTCGAGCCGATCAAAGACGAATATGATTTTATCATCATCGACTGCTCGCCTTCGCTGGGTCTGATCACGGTGAATGCTCTGACGGCCGCCGATTCGGTGATCGTGCCGGTGCAAACCGAGTTTTTCGCGCTGGAAGGGCTTGGCAAGCTGCTGAACACGGTGAAGATCGTGCAGAGCAGGCTGAATCCCAGTCTGGCGATCGAAGGCATTCTGATGACGATGTACGACGGACGTCTCCGGCTGTGCAACCAGGTGGTCAGCGAGGTCCGCAAGCATTTCGACGAGATCGTTTTTAACACCATTATTCACAGGAACACGAAGATCAGCGAGGCGCCGTCCGTCGGTAAGCCGGTGATCCTGTACGATGCGCTCAGCAAGGGTTCCGTCAACTATCTCAATCTTGCGAAGGAGATCCTGCAGAAGAACAATATGACGCGCATCAAACAAGAGGAGAGAATTTTAGAATAACGCAATGCACCAATGAGCACACCCAATAAAAAAAGTGATAAAGAGGCCCTGGGGAAAGGAATCAGGTCCCTGCTGAAGAGCATCGACGCTGACCTTAAGACCACGTCGGGCGACCTGAAGCCATCGGTCGTCGAGACGGTAACCAATATGTTGCGTATACCGCTGGGTGAGATAGAGACCAACCCGCGCCAGCCGCGTCATGATTTTGACGAGCAGGCCCTGCAGGAGCTGGCACATTCTATCCGGCTGCACGATATCATCCAGCCGATCACGGTCAGCAAGCTGCCGACCGGAAAGTACAGGCTGATCTCGGGTGAGCGCCGATACCGGGCGGCAAAGCTGGCCGAGCTGAAAGACATCCCGGCCTATGTGAGGCAGGCCGACGACCAGCAGCTGCTGGAGCTGGCGTTGCTGGAGAACCTGCAGCGTGAAGACCTGAATGCAATGGAAATTGCGCTCAGCTACAAGCGGATGATGGAAGAGCTGAACTACACGCAGGAGCAGGTGGCGGAGCGGATGGGGAAAGAGAGGAGCACGGTGGCCAACTATATCCGTCTGCTGAAGCTGCCGCCCGATATCCAGTGTCGCGGTTCGCAGCAACCAGCTTTCGATGGGTCATGCGCGTGCGCTGATCAACGTAGACACTGTCGACAAGCAGTTGTATTTATTCAAAGAGATAAAGGAAAAAGGACTTTCCGTTCGTCAGACGGAAGAACTGGTGCGCAAGCTCTACAAGGAGGGCGGCGCGCCCGGCGCTGTTAAAAATTCGGTAAAGCCCGCCCTGCCGGAGGCTTACAAAAGAATTGAGGATAACTTAGCCTCGCATTTCAGCACAAAAGTAAAGCTCAATCACACCAAGAAAGGAGAAGGAAGTATTTCAATTGAGTATTACTCTCTCCAGGAATTGAATAAATTGCTGGACCAGCTGGGCGTTTCCGTCAACTAAGCAGTTTCTACATGAAAATGGTCCGGATTTTTTGATCATCGCGGGATTCCTGTTCCTGCATGGCCATTGTCAGTGCCAGGTAAAGAACGACACGATACCTTCCTTTATAAAGGGGAAGCCGGCAACGGGCACCCGGGTGACGGATACTCTGCCGCGCGGGCCGCATCCGAAGGGGCACAAGCAGAAGGCGCCCGAAGTCGATTCTCTTGGCCGCAAAGTACACAGTCCGAGAAAGGCCACGCTCTATTCTACCTTTTGTCCCGGTCTCGGACAGATATACAACCGCAAATACTGGAAGCTGCCGCTGGTGTATGCAGCCGTGGGCATTCCCGCCTATACTTTCTTCTATAACCGCAGCTGGTATCAGAAATGCCAGGCTGCGATAGCGCTGATCGATCCATATGTCGAAAAGGGGGATACGATCCCGGCCGCTCTTGCCTCACAGGTCGACCCGAGGCTGCGGACGTTTGTCGAGGGCAACGGAAACATCAATTCGCTGCGTACCTACCGCAACGAGTTCAGGAAGGACCAGGACTATTCCGTTCTTTTTTTCCTGTTATTCTGGGGGCTGCAGATCGTGGATGCGACGGTAGACGCTCACCTGATGAGCTTCGACGTCAGCGACAAGCTGAGTCTGCGCCTGGACCAGCCATCGGGTGTAGCCGGTCCTGGCGCAACGGGGATGGGGCTGGGTCTGGCCTTTGACTTTCACAAGGCCCGGAGCCGGTCGCTGAAACCGCTGCCCTAAAACTTCATAGTCCACAAAAACTGTCGTAAATTTGCCGCTAAATCTATTCGCAGTATGAAGATTGCGCTCATTGGGTATGGAAAAATGGGGCATGCGATCGAGGAGATCGCCGTCACAAGGGGCCATACTATCGTGCTCAAGGTATCGATCGACAACCTGGAAGACAACACCGTCGAAAAGATCCGTCAGGCGGATGTTGCCATCGAATTTACGGGTCCCGAAAGCGCTTTCGAAAATATCATGCGCTGTCTGGAGGCGGGGGTTCCGACGGTAAGCGGTTCGACGGGCTGGCTGGACAGGCTGGATACGGTTCAGAGTGCCTGCCGTCAGCAAAATGGGGGCTTTCTCTATGCCAGCAATTTCAGTGTTGGCGTCAATATCTTTTTCGAAGTCAACCGGCGGCTGGCCGAACTGATGGAGCCTCATACGGACTACGAAGTGCGGATATCGGAGATCCACCATACCCAGAAGAAGGATTCGCCCAGCGGGACGGCGATTACGCTGGCCGAACAGATACTGGAAAAAATCCCCCGTAAAAAAGGATGGGTCAATCATATTAGTGATAACTTAGATGAATTGGAGATACTGAGCGATCGGATAGACCCGGCGCCCGGCACTCACCGGATAGAATACAGTTCGGAGATCGATTCCATCGAGATTACGCATACAGCGCATAGCCGGAAAGGTTTTGCCCTGGGTGCGGTGCTGGCGGCTGAATTTATAAAGGGTAAAAGCGGTCTCTTCCGGATGAGCGATGTGCTGGGTTTCTGATCCATTGCCAACCGGGATGGGGATCCCGCAGACTGGTCCCACAAATACTACAAAAGAAAGGATAAAAAATGCTTTCCAAAAAGACACAATATGCCTTCCAGGCTCTGATGTACCTGGCGCAAAAAGAAAAAGACGAGCCGGTACTGATCGCGGAGATCGCCAAGAAGAAAAAGATCCCGCTGAAGTTCCTGGAGAATATCCTGCTGGAGCTGAAAAATGCGAATATCCTGGAAAGTAAGAAAGGGAAGGGAGGCGGATACTATTTCGCCAAGAACCCGAAGGATGTTCCGCTGGCTACGGTCATGCGGCTGCTTGACGGCCCGATCTCTCTCCTGCCCTGCGTCAGCCTTTACTTCTACGAGCGCTGTAAGAACTGCGACGAAAAGAGTTGTGGTTTGCATTCGGTCATGTCGCAGGTTCGCGACGCCAACCTCAAGATACTCGAGAAGAAGACGATCGCCGACCTTGCAAGGGAGTAGCCGGCCGGGGCACTGGGGGCTGCCGCGGGCTCACCCCATCAGAAAGACATACACCTGGCTTTCTTTCCGAGGCTCAGCAAATGATTTCCGCATACTCTTTTGGCAATGTCCAGCAGCTGCTGTACTCTTTCTGTGAGTAGCCCTGCCTCCTGCTCCGAAATTATGAAATGATCTTTGTAACGGGCATCCACATAGCCCTGGGTCAGCAACCGGAAAAGATGCTCCTCTTCGGGGTTATCGCGGGGAAACAGGGTTGCCAGTTCGAGGGAGAGACGGTTGGTATACCTTCTTAATTTGTCGAGATTATGGGTTGTCGGTTTGTAGCCTGTAAACACCAGAAGAATGGCCTGATAGATCTGTTCTGCGGCCTGGTGGAGCAGAAAGGTCGTTATTTTCCATTCTTTATTTTGCAGGCTGAACCGGGCATTGTTATAGAAGGCATTGGCCTGCCCCGCCCATCTTTCAAAGTCTCTTTCGGCCGTCTTCCTCACCGCATCGAAATCCGGAAGTCCGGGCTTCTCCAGCCGCGTGATACCCGCGTCATACAGCAGGATGCCATTCATGGCCACCAGGCTGAAGAAATACTGACGTGCGACGAGCTGCCGGTTGATATGGTCGATATCGTGGACCACCGTTGTAACGGAAGCCACCCCGCGGCAACGGTTCTCGAGGATATCCTGAAGCTCATAGTCGGCGCGGCGCTCGCCGCGCGCGGTCGCTATCAGCAGGTCGAAGGGAAGCTGGCCGGGTGATAGCGCATGGCTGAACAGTTCCGCGTCGCCTTCGACGCTGTAGACTCCAAAAAGAATGATCTTTTCCGGGTGGATGGCGTCCACTATGATCCGGATGGCGGCGTTCAGCTGGTCGCGCAGGGCAGGAGATAAGTGTTTTATGGAAGTATTCATAGTTAAACGGTCTTTTCTAGCAACTTAATTGGCTATATTTGTAGTAACAATACCAAAATAAAGTTAACTAATAATATTGGTATTTTATCAATAAACAGGGTGTGAATATTTTTGTGTGGACAATTTTATTGCTATGCATTTTTTAGGAAAAAATTTGAGGTGGCTCCGGAAGCAATCGTCTAAAACCCAGTCTGAGATTGCAGCGCTGATCAAAAAAGGGCAGACGACAGTGGGCAACTGGGAGAACGGGATAAGCGAGCCCAACCTGGAGGAACTGCTGATCATCAGCAATTATTTTGATATTCCGCTGGATACGCTGCTGAAAGTAGATCTGTCGGAAGTAAACGTCTATCAAAGGCAGGGCAACTCTGGTGTGGCCATGTACGATCACGCCGACGCGGAGGCTTCGATGGCAAGGGAAGACAAGCTGAACTATGTCCTGGAGGAAATAAAGAATCTCCGGGAAGAAATGGAGCGCATCAACTCCCGTCTTCCCGAAAACAAATAGAAAGAGGCCGCCTGGAAGCGACCTCGCTGTAAAAGCTTTCCCGGGCTTTTCGCTATCCGATGTTTTCGATGACGATGGCGGACGCTCCCCCACCCCCGTTGCAAATCCCTGCGGCGCCGTACCGGGCCTTGTTCTGACGGAGTGTATGGATCAGCGTTACCAGGATGCGCGCCCCGCTGGCGCCCAGCGGATGGCCGATGGCTACCGCGCCGCCGTGTACATTGACTTTGGCCGGGTCCAGCCGCATGCGTTTCGTATTTTCAATACCGACGACGGCAAACGCTTCATTCAATTCCCAATAGTCGATGTCTTCCATCTTCAGCCCTGCCTTAGCCACTGCTTTGGGAACGGCGATAGCCGGAGTAGTTGTGAACCATTCCGGCGCCTGCTCCGCGTCGGCATAACCCAAGATCCGGGCCAGGGGTTTCAGCTTCAGCTGCTCCGCTTTTTCCCTGCTCATAATAACGAGGGCCGCCGCGCCGTCATTCAGCGTGGATGCGTTGGCGGCAGTCACCGTTCCGTCCTTTTGAAACGAGGGCTTCAGTTCCGGGATCTTATCGAATTTGACATTGAACGGCTCTTCGTCCTTTGCGATCTGTATTGGATTGCCCTTTCGCTGCGGCACTTCTACCGGCACCACTTCGTCCGCAAACTGACCGGCCGCCCAGGCGGCCTGCGCCCGCTGATAGCTGGCGATGGCGAAAGCGTCCTGGTCTTCCCGGCTGACGCCGCAGGTGGTCGCGCAGAGCTCGGCCGCATTTCCCATGGCCTTGCCGTCATAGGCGTCCGTCAGTCCGTCTTTCGCCAGTCCGTCGATCAGGCTGCTATTCCCGTATTTATTCCCCCAGCGAAGCTGTTCTACATAGAAAGGCACATTGCTCATGCTTTCCATTCCACCGGCGACCGCGATATCCGTGTCGCCGAGCAGGATACCCTGGGCAGCCTGTACCACGGCTTTCATCCCGCTGGCGCAAACCTTGTTGACGGTGGTACATACCACGTTGTCCGGGAGACCCGCCCCTTTCGCCGCCTGTCTGGCGGGAGCCTGTCCGAGATTGCCCTGCAATACACAGCCCATCAATACTTCCTGAACCTTGTCGGCCGCCAGCCCCGCCTTTTCGAGCGCGCCCCTGATGGCGATAGCGCCCAGTTGCGGGGCCGAAAAATCCTTGAGCGCCCCGCCGAAACTTCCTATCGGGGTACGGACTGCAGAGACGATGACGACTTCTTTATTCATATGGGAGTTTGTTTTTGATGCGTGAAGTTAAGCAAAAAACTAACAAGTGTTAGTGTTTCCCGCTGACGCGGCAAAAACCCGGATTATCGACTGGCGGGATCAGAATTTTTGATTAATTAGCAATATGAAAGCAGCAAGCGTCCAGGACATTAAAACAGAACTCAAAGACCTTCCTCCCTCCCGGCTTGTCGACATCTGTCTGCGGCTGGCCCGGTTCAAAAAGACAACAAGGAACTGCTGACCTATCTGCTGTTCGAAGCCGCCGACGAGGGCGCCTATATCGAGAATGTAAAAAAAGAGATCGACGGAGAATTTGAGGAGCTGCCCAAACCCAATCTCTACCTCACCAAGAAGAGTCTGCGCAAGGTGCTGCGAAATACGGCTAAGCAGATCCGTTATACCGGTTCGGCTCAGGCAGAGGTGGAACTGCTGACCTATTTCTGCCGGAAGATTCGGGCCGCCAAAATACCGGTAAAGGACAGCCCCGTGCTGACGAACCTTTACAAGCAACAGCTGAAAAAGGTCCGCGCCGCTATCGCCACGATGCACGAAGACCTCCAGTACGACTACCTCAGGGCGCTGAACGGACTCGAGGATTGAAAGGGCCGGCCCGGTGCGTCGGCGGGCCCCGAACGCATGCTGCCCCTGTTAAATTAGTATCAGAAATGATCAAAAGTTCATGCCCGGACCGTGAACCGGCAGCTTATCTTTAAAGCATGCAAAAAGAATAAGCCTGTTGGGCGGACTCCTGTTATCCCTTTCCCTGTTTGCACAGGAAGGTGCCGGCGGGAATAAAGTGACGGCACTGCTGCGGCAGATGACGCTGGACGAAAAAATAGGACAGATGACCCAGGTGACGCTGGGCGTTATCTCGAAGCCGGAAGACGGCGTCCTGGATCCGGCCGCGCTGACGAAGGCGGTACAGGAGTACAAGGTCGGATCGATCCTGAACGTTACCAACCACGCACTGAGTGTGGAGCAGTGGCACAAGGTGCTCACACAGATACAGGACGAGGCCGGCAGGACCAGACTGAAGATACCTGTCGTCTACGGACTGGACGGGATCCACGGGCAGACCTATACACTCGACGCGACGCTGTTTCCCCAGAGTATCGGTATGGCCGCAACCCGCAACCCGGCGCTGGCCGCGGCATTGGCCAAGGTCACGGCCAAAGAGCTGCGCGCTTCGGGGGTCCGCTGGAATTTTGCACCCGTCCTCGACTGTGGCCGTCAGCCGCTGTGGTCGCGGTTCCCCGAGACCTATGGCGAAGACGTATATATTGGAAAGACGATGGGTGCGGCTGTTATCAAAGCCTTTGAAGAGGACGGACTGAAAACGCCGACGGCCGTCGCCAGCTGCATGAAACACTATCTGGCTTACTCCGCCTCCCGCACGGGCAAGGACCGGACGCCGATATACCTGCCCGAGACAGAAATGCGCGAATATTACCTGCCCCAGTTCAGGGCGGCCATAAAAGCCGGCGCCTCGACGCTGATGGTCAACTCCGGCGAGATCAACGGCACGCCGGTTCACGCCAGCAAATACCTGCTGACCGATGTACTCCGCAAAGAGCTGGGGTTCCAGGGCGTCATCGTCACCGACTGGGAAGATATCATCCGGCTGCACACACGGCATAACGTGGCGGCAACCCCAAGGGCCGCTGTTGCGATGGCCATCAACGCCGGCATCGACATGAGCATGGTGCCGATGGACTTTTCCTTCTTTGTTCTCCTGAAGGAAGCCGTACAGAAAGGCGAAGTGCCCGTTAGCCGCATCGACGACGCGGTCCGGCGCATCCTGCTGCTGAAAGAGAAGCTCGGCCTCTTCGACAATCCCTATCCCGAACCCGCCGCCGCGGGCAATTTCGGGCGACCGGACTATCAGACGCTGGCCCTTCAGGCTGCGCACGAAGCTATGACCCTGCTGAAGAACGACGACGGTGCGCTGCCGCTGCAGCGAAATGTGCGCGTGCTGGTCGCCGGCCCATCCGCCAGAAGCATCAGCGCCCTCAACGGCTGCTGGAGCTATACCTGGCAGGGGAAAGACGAGCGCTGGTATCCTTCAAACAGCAAGACCATATTCGACGCGCTGAGCGATAAGTTAGGCGCTGACAAGGTCACGACTACCGCTGTGGCCGGCTTTGACAGCCCTGCAAACTATGATACGGCTGCCCTTAAGGGCGCTGCCGCGGGCGCGGACGCCATCGTCCTCTGCCTGGGCGAGAACGCCTACGCGGAAAGTCCCGGCAATACTTCAGACCTGACGCTGCCCGAAGAACAGCAGGCCCTGGCGCGTGTCGCCGCGGCCACGGGCAAGCCCGTCATACTCGTACTGACAGAGGGGAGACCCCGGCTCATCACCGGCATCGCTCCGCTGATGAAGGGAATCCTGCAGGCCTACTGGAGCGGAAGGAAGACCGCCGAAGCCGTCAGCGACGTCCTGATGGGCGACTACAACCCGGACGGACGCCTGCCCTACAGCTATCCGCGCAGCATGGGAGAAATGGTGCTCTACGACCGTAAGCCGACGGAAGACATCCGGGAGATCTTCAACTCGGACATGACGATGGACGGCTACCACCCGCTGTTTCCGTTCGGATGGGGACTCAGCTATACCCGCTGGGACTATGGCGAGCCTGCGCTGAACACGAACAGGCTGACCGCGGGAAACCGGCTGACGGTGAAAATAACGGTGACGAATAGTGGTAAAATGGACGGAAACCATACCGTCGAACTATATACGAGACAGCACTATTCCAGCGTCACGCCGAGCATGCGGCGGCTGCGCGCGTTCAAAAAGATATTCCTGAAAGCCGGTCAGTCGCAGGAGGTCAGTTTTACTCTTGACGGGAGCGACCTGGCATTCGTCAACGCACAGCTAAAGACCGTGACGGAGCCCGGAGACTTTGACATTTATATTGGAGATAAGAAGGCCGTATTCAGTTATCAGTAACCCCAGTTCTTCATGATCGCCAGGTCCGCCTTTGCGCAGTCCAGCGGGGTCTTGCCCTGATAGGACTCCTGTTCGATGATGAAGACGCGGGTCCCGCCCGATTTTTTTCCAAGGTCACAGACCTGTTTCGTATTGACGATGCCTTCTCCGAGGATGGTGCTCTCGAATTTGTCCCTGCCTGCGGCAGTGGTCGCAGACTTGATCTCGTCCTTCACGTGCATCAACTCGTACCGGCCCGGGTATTGCATGACGACGGCGATCGCGATAGCGCCGCCGTTGTAGAGATTGCCCATATCCAGCTGGTGAGCGACCAGTGCGGGATCGGTATTCTGCATGATGATATCGTAGACCTTTTTATTGTTGAGGACGGAGCTGAACTCAAAATCGTGGTTGTGGTAGCCGAATTTCATCCCGTGCTTTTTGCAGAGTTCGCCGCTCCTGTTAAAAACGTCCATAAAACGCATCAGGTCGTCGTAGGTCTTGCGCTGGGCTTCTTCCAGCGAAGGGCTGACGACGTACTGCTGACCGGCGATGGCCGCGTCCTCTACCGTCTTTTTCCAGCTGTCAGAAAAATCCTTTGTACTCTCGTTCCAGTCCGAAGCGCCCAGCCGCGTGTGCCCGCTGATCATCTTCAATCCGAGGCCGTCCAGCTGTGCTTTGAACTCTTTTGCCGGGGAGCCGTAGAACTTGTGGTCGACGTACCCCGCGTGCTCGACGTATTTGTAACCCATTTCAGCCAGCTTCTTCAGCGTACCGGAAGGATCGGCTTTCATTTCGTCACGAACGGAATACAGCTGAAGGCCCGTCACCCCTTTCTTAAAATAAGAGGACGTTTCGCGTGGAAGAAAACTGGTAGCAGCCACCGCAAGGGCGCTATTCCTGATAAAGGTTCTGCGGGAGTAGCCCATGGAATCTGGATTGATAAAGTGAAATAGATTAAGAACTTCGGTCTTGTATACTACTAACGGATTGTTCTCAACGAATGTAATTTTTTTGCTGCCGGAGCCAAATAAATTTTAAGGGTATTACATTTACAGCGTTTATCAGCGACTATGGAAAAACCAAATAAAAAGGCTGTCTGGAAGAATATATTCCGGCTCATCATGCCTTACAGGCGAAAATTTATCTGGGTGGTGACGCTGGGCCTGCTGAGCACGGGTGCCAGCCTCGTCGAGCCGCTGATCTATCGCGAAGCCATCAATGACGTAGCCGGTCTGTTCGTGAGGCAGGCGAGAGAGAACGCGCAAAAAGACCTCGGCCTCGATTCGGAAGACGTAGAGAGCATCCGGTCGACGTTTCGGGCAGAAACGGCGGACTCGGCGGCGATGGCGGTTGACTCTGCCGCAGATTCGGCGGCTGACTCCGCTATCGTGATCCCGCCGCCACCACGCCGGGACTCCGCCACGGCGACGCCACCACACCGGGACTCCGCCACGGCGACGCCACCACACCGGGACTCCGCAGCGGCAAAGCCGCTCCTGCATGGCCGTCATCGTCATGGCAAAAAGGTTACGCCGCCACCTGCCGTCAAACCTCCGGTCAAACATCCCGAACCGCACCGCCAGGGACATGTCGCTGCGCGTTCGCCGCAACAGGCGTTGAATACACTGCTATGGTCGGTATTCTGGCTCTTTATCATCAATCTTGCCGCCACCCTTTTGTGGCGTCTGGCGGAGAATACCAATACCCGTCTCTCCTGTTTGATCGAGCAGCGTTTCATACAGGGCACCTTCTCGCACGTGCTGAGGCTCCCCTCTCTTTTTCGGCAAGCGCAGCAGCGCCGCCATCGCCAAACAGATCGACCAGTCCGAGGAGGTCACCGGCATCGTCAATGGTTTTTCCCAGCAGATACTCCCCGAGCTGATCAGCCTGGCTGGTATTTTGGCCATTATGTTCTGGCAGAATGTCGCGCTGACCTCTGTGGCGCTGATCACGATCCCGTTCTATATCCTGATCGCCTGGCGCAGCGCGGGCAAGCTGGAGTCGGGCCTCTCCATTTATTATTCGCGCTGGGAGGAGGTCTCCTCCCGAATCCAGGACGGGCTCACGGGTATCAGGACGGTGAAGCTGTCGGGGGCGGAGGACCGGGAGGCTTCGGGTCTTCAGAATGTCGCCGACCGGGCCTACCAGGACTATATCCGGCGCGCTCGTCTCTCCAATAAGTATGTGTTCTGGGAGACGATGCTCTCTCACCTGTCCACGGCTCTGGTGCTGGGCTATGGTGGTTATCTGACGCTGGAGAACAGGCTGACGCCGGGGGACGTGGTTATGTTCGTCGCGTATCTGGACCGGCTCTATGGTCCGATCGACACGCTGGCCAGCCTCTGGGTCGAGTTGCAGCAGAACGTGGCCTCTATCGCGCGGGCCTTTCGTCTGCTGGACAATGGCGCCGAAGAGAAGAAGGGCAGCGGACTTGTCATCGGCCTGGGCAGGGTCGAGTTTTGCGACGTCCGTTTCAGCTATACGCCGGATCGAGAAATATTGCGTGGGGTCTCCTTCACCCTCGAGCCGGGCCGGGCTACCGCGCTGGTAGGACCGTCGGGAGCGGGAAAGACCACGACCATCGACCTCCTGCTCAAGCTATACGAACCCTCCGGGGGCAAGATCCTCATCGACGGCCAGGAGCTGAATTTGCTGGACGCCGCCAGCGTCCGAAGTCAGATCGGCGTCGTATCCACCGACGGCGCTATTTTCCGGGGAACGCTGCTGGACAATATCCGGTACAAGCGTCCTTCGGCCACGGACGCCGAGGTGCTCGCGGCGGCGATGGCGGCGGGGTTACACGGTACTCTGCAGCGGCTGCCACAGGGACTGCAGACGCCAGTAGGCGAAAGCGGACTCGGCTTGTCGGTCGGAGAAAGACAGCGGATCCAGATCGCCGGGGTGCTGGTGGCCAAACCGCGGATCCTCGTGCTGGACGAGGCAACCGCCAACCTGGACTATTCCACGGAGGCCGAGGTAAGACGGTCCATCGAAGCCGCCCGGGCCTCCACCACGATCGTGATCATCGCGCACCGTTATTCCATGGTGCGGGACGCCGACCAGGTGATCGTGCTGGACGAAGGGCAGGTTCTGGAGGCCGGAAGTCCGGCTCAGCTGCTGGACGAGGGCGGCTGGTTCAGCGACTGGGCGCAGTCGGCGGCGGAGGAAGAAGAAGAAGAAGATCAGGAGGAAGAAGCTGAAGATGGCGAAGAAGATCCCGAAGAAGAATAATATTTTATGGAAATTTGGACTGCCAGCGTCTTATTTCGTCATATAAACACGATCAGCATGCTCCGACCGATATTCCTGTCCCTTTTGCTGCTTGTTCTCGCATCGGCCTTTGGCCAGTCCCCGTCCATCCGCGACAGTATCGAAATGCCCTGCCGGCAAAAAGCCGGGAGGCTGCTGGACGAGACGCTGGGTTTCATGGAAAAGAACTACTACCGGCGCGGCGACGTATCGTGGCCTGTGCTGGCCGCGGAAGCCAAAGCCCGGCTTCGCGAAGCAGTCAGCTGTGAAGACGCCTATGCGACCATCAGCTGGTGTTTTCATCAGCTGAATGAACCCCACAGTTTCATCATGCCTCCGGATAAGGCAAGCCGTTATACCGGCGAGTCCGACGGGCCGGATATGCCGCTCCCCGACCTTTCGCTACTGGTGGGCGAGATCAGGGGAGAATGGCTGCAGGACAGCATCGCCTACCTCACCATCCCCTGGGTGAGCTCGACCGACTCCCTTGTCTGTCTGCGAATTGCAGACAGCCTTCAGACGCTGATAGCCCGGCTCGACAGCCGCAATATCTCAAGGTGGATCATCGACCTGCGCAAGAATTCCGGCGGCAATTGCTGGCCGATGCTGGCGGGTATCGGTCCCCTGCTGGGAGACGGTGTCTATGGCTATTTTGTATCGGGGGACCAGCGGATCCCGATCTCCTACAGAGACGGCTCCGCTTTTCCAGGGCCGGCATGTTCTATGCCGGGTGAGCAGTCGCGGCTACAGGACGCGGAGCGACCGCAAGTCGATCGTCGTGCTGACCAGCCGGAGGACCGTCAGCGCTGGCGAGATCGTCGCCCTTGCTTTCAGGGGGCGGGCGCAGACCTGTCTGATCGGCGAGCCAACGGCGGGGCTGACTACGGCTAACGCTACCTACGAACTTTCCGATAAGAGCCTGCTCGTGCTCACTGTCTGTCAGGAAGCCGACCACAAGGGCAATATCTGCATGGGCAGCATCCAGCCGGACAGACTGGTGGCGACTTTACCCGAAGGAGCGGAAGACCCCGCACGGAACGCGGCGCTTGCCTGGCTGCAGGGGCAGTAAGGATTTTGGTGTATATTACACCCTATGCATCATCAACTACTACGCTACTCGCTGCTTGCTGTTCTCACAGGCGGGGTCATCGCCTGCAACCAAAACGGCACTAACAATCCCGCCGACACCGGCGGGACGCCTTTTATAAAGGATAGTTTGATATCAGAGATCAGGACGCTTTCATCCGATTCCTTTCAGGGACGCCGTCCCTTCACCGCCGGCGAGAAAAGGACGATCGACTATCTTGTCCGGTCCTATACTGCGCTGGGCCTCGAGCCGGGCAACGGCAAGAGCTATACCCAGGACGTTCCGCTGGTAGAGATCAGTCCCGCCGCCCCGTCCGCGATGACCGTCGCGTCTCCCAAAGCAAAGTTGTCTTTTCAGAACCTGAACGACTTTGTCCTGTGGACAGAAAAGCCGGATTCCGTCAACACCCTCGACGACAACGAAATCGTATTCGCCGGCTTTGGCGTAGTCGCCCCCGAATATAACTGGAATGACTATGCGGGATTGGACGTGAAAGGAAAGACCGTTGTCGTCATGGTCAACGACCCGGGTTTCTATGACTCCACGCTGTTCAAGGGACATACCATGACCTATTATGGACGCTGGACCTACAAATATGAAGAGGCGGCAAGACAGGGCGCGAAAGCCTGTCTGATCATCCACGCCACGGCGCCAGCCTCCTACCCTTTCCAGGTGGTGCAGACCAGCAATGGCGGCGTCAAACTCCACCTGGACACGCGCAACAGCCCCGCTCCACAGGCTGACGGTCCAGGGCTGGATCACCAGCGAAACGGCGCAAAAGATGCTCGCGGCGGCGGGAAAAGACAGCAGTCTGCTGGAGAGCGCCAAAAAAAGAGGGTTTAAAGCGATTCCGCTGAACCTGAAGCTATCGGCTTCCGTGAAGGCTAAACACGTCTATGATCTTTCCCACAACGTCGTCGCGAAAATCACGGGAACAGAACACCCGGACGAGTATATCATCTACTCGGCGCACTGGGATCATCTGGGAATCGGAAAGCCCGACGCAAAAGGCGATTCGATCTATAATGGAGCGGCCGACAATGCCAGCGGCACGGCGGCTATCATGGAGATCGCGCGCGCATTCATGAAGGGACCGAAGCCGTGGCGCACGGTCGTCTTCCTGTCGGTAACGGCGGAAGAGCAGGGACTGCTCGGTTCCGCCTGGTATTCGCAGCACCCGGTATATCCGCTGGCAAAGACGGTGGCCAACCTGAATATCGACGTACTGAATACTTACGGACCTACAAAAGATATTACCTACAGTGGCAAGGGGCAGTCCGAACTGGAAGACTATCTGGCGGAAGAGGCGAAGAAGCAGCAGCGGTATATAGCGCCGGAGGATCATCCGGAAGCCGGGCACTATTTCCGCAGCGACCATTTCAATTTTGCCCGCGCGGGTGTTCCTTCGCTGACGGCTGATGGCGGTGTGGATGACAAAACCCGGGGCCCGCTTTCGGAAAGAAGAAGCACGATGAATACACCAGCGAGCGCTATCACCAGCCGGCGGACGAATACAACGCCGCGACCTGGAATCTGGATGGCGCACTCGGGGATATGCTGCTGGTATATAATATAGGACAACGCCTTGCCGATGGCCGTGAATGGCCGGCATGGAAGGGGGTTCTGAGTTTAAGACAATCCGCGACCAGTCGTCGGGTGAACGAAAATAAAATTTGTTTGCTGTTTTGCTAAACCTTTAAATTTACCTTTTTCACTTTTGAGACCCTGCGAAGGGTTCGTCCAAAGTAAAGTACAAAAACCATCAATCAAGTATGGGAGACCTCCATATCAAGAAGCAGCCTAAAAAATACGATGCAGTTATTGTGGGATCAGGCGCGGGCGGTGGCATGGCCGCCTACGTGCTGGCGAATGCAGGGCTGAAAGTATGTCTGATCGAAGCGGGACCGATGTTTGATCCGAAGACGGATAGCAATCAACTGAGAAGCGCCTGGGAGTCGCCGCGCAGGGGCGCATCCACCAAATTTCGTCCCTTTGGTGATTTCGACGGCTGCTACTGGGGCTGGGAAGTGGATGGAGAGCCTTATACCCAAACCGGCAACCCCGGTACGACGTCGTGGGAATGGTGGCGCGCCCGTATGCTGGGCGGCCGTACGAACCACTGGGGTCGTATCTCTCTGCGTTTTGGCCCCAAGGATTTCAAACGAAAGAGCATCGACGGACTTGGCGATGACTGGCCGATCGGCTATGATGACGTCAAGCCTTACTATGATAAAGTAGACAAGCTCATCGGAGTTTTCGGCACCAACGAAGGACTGGAAAACGACCCCGACGGCTTCTTCCTGCCTCCTCCCAGACCGAGGCTTCACGAGCTGATGATCAAGAAGGCTGCGGGTACTGTCGGCGTCCCCGTCATCCCCTCCCGGCTATCGATTCTGACCAAGCAGATCAACAACGAACGAGGACAGTGTTTCTTCTGCTCGCAGTGCGGCCGCAGCTGCAAGGTCTATGGCGATTCTCTTCTTCTTCGGTCCTGGTGATACCCGCCCTGAAAACTGGTAATGTCGATCTGGTGACCAACGCCATGGCCCGCGAAGTGCTGACCGATAAAGAAGGTCTGGCTACCGGCGTTTCCTATATCAATAAGGAGGACATGCAGGAGTATCAGGTCAGTGGAAGGACGGTCATCCTTGCCGCGAGCGCCTGTGAAAGCGCAAGGCTGCTGTTGAACAGCAAATCGCCGCGCCATCCCAATGGGCTGGCCAACAGCAGTGACGTAGTCGGCAGGTATCTCCACGATTCGACCGGTGCCGATATGGGCGGTATACTGCCGCACCTGATCGACCGCAAAAGATACAACGAGGACGGGGTCGGCGGCATGCACGTGTATGCTCCCTGGTGGCTCGACAACAAGAAGCTGGATTTCCCCGAGGCTATCATATCGAATTCGGCGGCGGCATGGGCATGCCTCTTTATGGCTTCCAGTGGGGTATCGAGCAGCTGAACGGCAACTCCCAGGTGATGGGTACGAAAAAGGAAGCGGGCGGCTATGGCGCCGCGCTGAAAAAGACTACCGCGCCCTCTATGGCGCTTCCGTACATATGGCGGGCCGCGGCGAAGCGGTTGCAAGAAGGGAGAACTACTGCGAGATCGACCCGAAGGTCGTCGACAGGTACGGTATTCCGGTGTTGCGTTTCAACGTCAGCCATTCCGAATACGAGATCAAGCAGGCCAAGCACATGAAGGAGACCTTCTCGCAGATACTCCACGCGATGGGGGCCGTCGTCACGCACGGGCACAAGGACGGCGATCACAACAACTGGGGGCTGCACGCACCGGGCAATATCATCCATGAAGCGGGCAGCGTGAGGATGGGCAACGATCCCAAAACTTCGCCGCTGAACAAATGGAACCAGGCGCACGAGGTGAAGAACCTCTTCTGTATGGACGGTGGTCCGTTCGTCTCGCAGGCAGACAAGAACATCACCTGGACCATTCTTGCGCTCTCGATGCGCGCGAGCGAGCATCTGATTGACGAAATGAAAAAAATAATATTTAAATACAGACCACCATGGACAGAAGAAAATCGATCAAAGCCCTTCTCGTCGGCGGCGTCAGTACCGGCGTACTGGTCGAGGCCTGTACTAACCCGGAAGACAAAAAGCCGGAGCAGAAAGCAGACGCACAGGCCGGTGAAAAAGACCTGAACCCCAGCGGCTACAACCGGATGAAGGAAGAGCTCGCGCACGAAAAAGAGGTCAGGTCTAAAGCTACTTTTTTACGCCGGAGGAAATGGCGACGATCACCATACTGGGTGATATCATCATCCCGAAGGACGATATCAGCGGAAGCGCGTCGGAAGCAAAGGTACCCGAGTTCATCGAGTACATCGTCAATGATATGCCGGAACACCAGACCCCGATGCGGGGCGGTCTCCGGTGGCTGGACATGCAGTGCCTCAACCGCTATGATAAAGCGTTCAAGGACTGCGACGGCAAGCAACAGATGGAAATGGTCGACGATATCGCGTGGCCGGATAGGGCGAAGGACAAGCCGTGGCTGACCCAGGGTGTGGCGTTCTTCAATCTGATGCGCAACCTTACCGCCACCGGATTTTACACCACTCAGATCGGCTACAAGGATATCGGTTATGTCGGTAATGTGCCCAACCAGTGGAATGGGGTCCCTCAGGACGTACTGAAGCAGTATGGGATCGCTTATAGCGAAAAAGAACTGAAGGAATGCGTGAGCTTTGACAAGGCTTAGGTCTTTTAGAGCGCAAAATAAAAAAGCCCGTCAATGACGGGCTTTTATGTTGTAAGTAGTTAGTTAGTTCGAGAGTGGTTTATAGTAATAGCCTTCTTCGCTGAGCACAAAACTGTTGGGTACAAAGCTCAAAAGGGATTTCTTGACCATATCGGTAGCTTCCTGCTGGTAGTGCTCTCCTACCTCAGGAGTTTTCATGGCAAACTGCCAGCTCTGGATCTTCAGCAGTGCGATCCTGCTTTCCTGCAGAAGATAATTGTCAAAACGTCTGAACTCCTCAGCCAGGTGGTCCTGATTGTTACGGATATAAGGGGTCATAGGGATTGCATTAGATTTTAGAAGATATTGGATATACTTGAAAAACGCCGGATCGATCGCAAAATTGTGTCCTTTTTGCACTAATTCCTTGGCCAGGAATCTTTTTCCCACCCAGGGAAGTCAAATCTGAGCCGGAAACTTGCAAATGTTTACATTACAAGGGCTTAGGTTTTGGCACTTGTTTCGCATCCTATACATCAGACCACAACGAACAAGTTCTTATCAAGATATTACCTTACACCATGTTGACGGCCATCACATTGTACAAAAGGTTTTTTTGGTTTTTTTCAGGCTTACAGGTTCTTCTACAAAAATTCAAAAATGAGAAGGCCCCCGCTACCGGGGGCTTTTTTATTTCTGGTTGGTTCCACACGGGAGGGTTTCTACCCCTGGGCGGCGGGGTCCTGCCGGGGACTACCTTATCAGTATGGAGGTCCCCTTTCTGAGGAACGGCTTTTTGCTGTCGCGGTCGACATACTGGAGGAACCAGACATAGGTGCCCGCGGGGGCATCGGTGCCGTGTATCCGCCCATCCCATCGGTCGGTCCAGCTGTGGGACTCGTACACCATTTGTCCCTCGCGGTTGAAGACTTTAAAAACGAGGTTATCCGCCTTGAATGCATTCAGGGGATAGAGATAGTCATTGAGTCCGTCCCCGTTGGGAGTAAAGGCCGTCGGCACCGCGATATAGCAGGATTTGAGTACGTCGATCTTTTGTATGGCCGTGTCCTGGCAGCCGATGCTGTTGTTGCCGACGATCAGCCGGATCGTATAATAGGTCTCCTCACCCGTGATGGGATAGAGATGGTCGATGGGCGTCTGAAGATTGCTGGTAGTGCCGTCGCCGAGGTCCCAGTCCCAGTAGTCGACCAGGCCGGTGCTGTTGTTTTTATACTGGGTATAGTCCCGCGGGCAAACGATATTGGGGGCCTCGAAAGCCGCTTTTACTTCGTTGTTGAGCGCGATTGAAGTCTTTAGCGTATCGCTGCAGACGCCGTTGCTGACGACGAGCAGCATGCTGTGCGTGCCGGTAGCCGGATAGATATGGCGGGGAGGATTCTGCGCGCGGCTGGTATCGGTATTGTCAAAGACCCACATCCACTGGTTGACGCCGTCCTTTGAAGGATAGGACATGTCGATGGTATCCATTTTACATCCCTCGAGGAGCGAGGCCCTGAATGCCTGGGCAGAGACGGTATCGCTGGTCACAAAATCAAGATGGGACGTGGGGGTCGGAAGGCCGCATTCGTCGTAAAATGTATTGCCGTCGTCACCCAGTTGGAGCGTGATCCGGAAATTGCCGGCCGTCTGGATCGGGGCGGAAAGATTGACCTGGATCATGCTTGTATATCCGGAAGCGTCGCAGTTCATGCTGACACCCGCGACCGTCACGGGAACCGGACCGGTGACGCTGAAATCCGATCCATCGGCTGCGACTGACGAACAGAGTATGCCTTTTTTAAAGATCAGCCGGATATTATTAGGGGCGCAGCCCGGGGGACCATGCTGTCCATCGGCGTCGGGACGGGCGCTACCAGTGTAAAGGTCACGGACTGGCCGACAGGTATCTGGTTATTACAATTGTCTTCCAGTGTAGTTCCGTCGGAGCCCAGGGCGGCCGCGACGGTGTAGGTGTTGCCGACGACGAGCGAACCGTTGAGGGTCAACCTCACGGTGTCCATGTCGAAACCGCTGCTGCAGGCGTTGGCGGTCGCGCCTGTTATTTTTACTCCCGGCGGCAGCGGCGTAATCAGGAAATCGCTGCCGTCGGGCGCGAGGCTGCTGCATTTCATTTTTTTGTTGAGCGCCACGTTGATCGTGCCGCCGAAGCAGACCGGCGTCGCGGACTTCTGCACCGGATTGACCGGGTCGGTAATGCTGCCCGTTCCTCCCGAAAAAACCAGCGAGTAGCCGCTCTGGTTAGTATTGGTAAAATGGCTGACGAGCAGCAGATAGTTATGCCCTGGATGATATTGGGCATCGAGTTCATATTGGGATAGGCCGGTCCTGCGCAGTTGATCGAACCGTTCTTGTTATCACTGGTACCCGTGCCTGCAGAATTGGAAGACCAGTTGCCGCTGACAAAGAGGCTGGACTGTGTGTATACGTCGTTCGGATCGTGGCCGGTCACGTCGAAGATCTGCCAGTCGTAGTCGTCCGACGACGTAGTGGGGGTGATGAGAAAACCCAGCGTGCCGCTGGTATAGCAGGTGAATTTATACCAGAAAGGATTGATGTCTGAATACTGCGCGTTGTCGGAACAGGGTACCGGGATCCTCGCCCCCGGACAGGGTGGTACTGAATCCTGCTTAAAGGTGGAGATCCCGCAGACCGGAAAGGCCGTGCCGGGAGTTTGTCCAAGGGTGGAGCAGCCGTTGATCTGACCCCTTGTCTGGAGGGTAGTGGCAGTAAGGACGGTCAATAGAATAAGCAGCTGTCGGAAAAGCATGTGTCACTATAAAGTTAAGTACCGGGACGAAACCTTCAGGCTCCTGGTTGTCTTTTGATTGTTAAATCGTTGCGAACGTTGCAAGTATCGGTCCGAAAAGGCCAGAAATGCCGTATGGTCCAATTTTGGATAAAAATTCCGGAAATGGGAATACAGGGTGTCTCCAAAAATACATAAATTATTGAACATCAAAAAATTATCCGACTGGCATGCATTTCGATTCCCCTTATACAGCAGTGAATAGCAAGACCCTTAGTAGTATCTGGCTCTTGACCCTTACAACCTGAGCACAGACCCCTAAACCCGGGAGAGTTTTTTTGGTTCAGAGGCCCAAATCAATTCTCGTTGAGTTTGATGAATGAACGATCTCTGGCCCTATAACTGAAGGTAGGTCCGGGATCGTTCTTCTTTTATGTCCGGGCTGGTTCTTTCGGGTCCGGCTAATTCTTTTTGAGGCCTGGATTCGCGGCCCTCATTTTTTTATCTTATATATTTTTCCCCTATTTTCGCCATCTTTTGACTATCTGCTGGTAAATAACGATTGCAGAGAGTAGAAATTCTGTATTGAACTACACACTTATGGACAAATTGATCTATTTAGTTCCCGTACTGGGGGCCGTCGGTCTTCTTTACACGTTTATCAAATTCTCCTGGGTTTCCAAGCAGGATCCGGGCAACCAACGGATGCAGGACATCAGCAAGCACATCGCTGAAGGAGCGATGGCCTTTCTGAAAGCGGAGTGGAAGATCCTCTCCTATTTTGTGGTCATCGCCGCCATCCTCCTCGCGCTGATGGGCAACAGCAATCCGCATTCGCACTGGTTCATCGCCGTTGCATTTATCATAGGTGCCGTATTGAGCGCGACTGCCGGCTACATCGGTATGCGCAGCGCTACAAAAGCCAACGTGAGGACTGCACACGCGGCCCGAACCAGTCTTGCAAGCGCCCTGAAGGTATCTTTCAACGGCGGTTCGGCCATGGGATTCGGCGTCGCCGGTCTGGCGGTCCTTGGTCTTGGTGGTCTCTTTATTATTTTGAAAGCCATATTCGCCCCCGAAGCGGCAGTCAATTCCGAAGAAATGCAGCGTACGATCGAAGTCCTGACGGGCTTCTCGCTGGGCGCTGAATCGATAGCTCTTTTTGCGCGTGTGGGTGGTGGTATTTATACGAAGGCGGCCGACGTAGGCGCCGACCTGGTGGGTAAGGTGGAAGCGGGCATCCCCGAGGACGACCCCCGCAACCCGGCCACGATCGCCGACAACGTAGGCGACAATGTGGGAGACGTTGCAGGCATGGGAGCCGACCTGTTCGGCAGCTATGTAGCAACCGTACTGGCCACCATGGTACTCGGCCAGGAAACGCAGTCCGACGATATGTTCGGCGGTATGGCGCCGATACTTCTTCCGATGCTGATCGCCGGCGCCGGTATCCTTTCTCTATCGTAGGTACGTGGTTCGTCCGGATCAGCGATTCGGCCGGGATCAATACACATACGGTTCAGAAAGCGCTCAACATGGGTAACTGGGGTTCGATCATCATCACGGCCATTGCCTGTATCGGTCTGGTCAATTACGTACTGCCTGAGACCATGGTCCTGCGCGGTGTTGAGTTCACCAAATGGGGCGTGCTCGGCGCTATCGCCGTCGGCCTTGTGGTGGGCACTCTGATGAGCATTATTACAGAATACTATACGGCCATGGGCAAGCCCCCGGTGCTGAGCATTATCCGGCAGTCGGGTACGGGCCACGCAACGAATGTCATCGGCGGTCTCGCCGTAGGGATGCAGTCCACCTTCCTGCCGATACTCGTGCTGGCTGGTGGCATCTATGGCTCTTACGCCTGCGCCGGTCTCTATGGTGTTGCAATTGCCGCCGCGGGTATGATGGCGACGACCGCAATGCAGCTGGCCATCGACGCATTTGGTCCGATTGCCGACAACGCCGGCGGTATCGCGGAAATGAGCGAGCTGCCGAAAGAAGTGCGCGAGAAGACAGACGTACTCGACGCCGTTGGTAATACCACTGCTGCTACCGGTAAGGGCTTTGCGATCGCATCCGCGGCGCTGACGGCGCTGGCGCTGTTCGCCGCGTTCGTTGGAGTTGCAGGTATACAGGGCATCGATATCTATAAGGCAAAAGTGCTGGCCAGTCTTTTCGTCGGCGGCATGATCCCCTTTGTCTTCTCGTCCCTCGCCATTCAGGCGGTTGGTGAAGCGGCCATGGCGATGGTGGAAGAAGTCCGCCGGCAGTTCAGGACCATTCCTGGATCATGGAAGGAACGGGCACGCCGGAATACGACAAATGCGTGGCTATCTCCACCCAGAGCTTCTATCAAAAAGATGATCCTCCCCGGAGCGATCGCCATTCTTTTCCCGCTGATCATCGGCTTCCTGCTCGGACCCGAAGCGCTGGGCGGATTCCTCGCCGGTGCGACCGTCTGCGGCGTACTGATGGGTATCTTCCAGAACAATGCCGGCGGCGCCTGGGACAATGCCAAGAAATCGTTCGAGAAAGGCGTGGAGATCAACGGCGAGATCCACTATAAGAAATCCGATCCTCACAAGGCGTCTGTAACGGGTGATACGGTTGGCGATCCGTTCAAGGATACCTCGGGACCTTCTGATGAATATCCTCATCAAGCTGATGTCCATCGTGTCCCCTGGTCATCGCCCCCACCCTTGCTTCTCTCTTCCACACCCGCGAGGGCGTTGCGGTGAAGCACAAGCAGGTGGAAAAGACGGTCGTCGTAAGCCCGGCTGCTCCCGGAACGGCTGTTGTAACGATGCATTAACAAAAAAGTAAGGGGTTTTTGTTCTCTTTTGAAATGCAAACCCTATCTTTACTACCCTGACGCGGATGTTTTTCGATGTCAGCAAATTACGACACTAATCAGATCCAAATACCAAAGTCCCGGTGTTTCCACATCGGGGCTTTTTTTGTCCGGTCGTTTCCGGCGTGAACCGACTACTGGCCAGTGCGGTGGCCCTCCGGGTGAACCATACCCCCCGCGTGAACGCGCCGTCGGGGACCTCTCCTCATATTTTTCGCCATACCTTAACATCCAATTACGAAATATGTCGTAAATTAGTTGACAAATTTTCTTTTGTATGTCCAGTAAGACTATTAAACCTACAGAGAGCGAGCTGGAGATCCTGCGGGTCCTCTGGGAGAAAAGCCAGAGCCAGCGTCAGAGAGGTACACGAGGAGCTGCTCAAAACGAAGGAGTCCGGCTATACCACCACTCTCAAGCTGATGCAGATCATGCACGAAAAGGGGCTGGTAAAACGCGACGATTCTTTCAAGACCCATATTTATCAGGCCTCGGTAAGCAAGGAAAAAACACAGAAACATCTGGTGGGGAAGATGATCAATTCCCTGTTCGGCGGTTCGCCGGCCGTGCTTGTCCTGCAGGCGCTCGGTAATCACAAGGCTTCGGCGGCCGAGCTGGAAGAGATACAGCAGCTATTGGATAACCTGAAAAGTCAATAACCATGCACATCCTGACCCAATCCGCTTTACTGCAGGCACTGGGCTGGTCGCTGTTCAACAGTCTCTGGCAAATGGGTTTGCTGTGGCTATTGTATCAGCTGTTTATCCTTATTTTTCAGCAAGGCTCCCGCCCATACCCGTCATGCCTTCCTCCTCCTGCTCCTTCTCGCCGGTACGGGCTGGTCGGCGCTGAGCTTTGCTCTTACCTGGATTACGGGTGGACCGGGCTTTTCGGGCGCTTTTCCGATACGACCCGTCCGCGAATTCATCGCATCTGTCATCCCCTATGGCTCATCGCTTTACCTACTGATTCTCATTATATTATTGTCGAGATACTTCTATTTTTACTTTAGCTCCATGCGCCTCGCCCGCCATGGACTTTCGCGCATAGCGCCGGAATACAGGGTCTTCGTTGTCCGGAGCGCGAGCCAGATGGGTATCCGGCAGAAGGTCGGCGTCTGGTTGTCTTCGAGGGTACAGGTCCCCGTGACCCTGGGCTTCCTGAAGCCGGTGATCCTCCTCCCTCTGGCGATCTGCAGCAATCTTACGACCGCACAGGTCGAGGCCATCCTCATCCACGAGCTGGCGCATATCCGCCGAAATGACTTTTTGCTCAACCTGGTGGTAACGCTGCTGGAAGGGCTGTTCTTCTTCAACCCATTCGTACGCCGGCTAATCGCCGACCTCCGAAAAGAGCGGGAACACTGCTGCGACGACCAGGTGCTGCAGTTCAGCTATGACCCGCACAGTTATGTCTCTGCGCTTCTGGCCGTAGCCAGCAATGACCGGCAGACGGCGCTGGCGATGGCGGCGACGGGCGGCAGCAACGACCAGCTGCTGCTGCAACGGGCGAAACGTATTCTGATGAAGCAGCGCACCGGCGACAAACCGGGGCCTTTCGCCCTGCTGTTCCTGGTGCTTCTGCTGACGGCGGTATCCCTGACCCGGCCAAACCGGCCGGCTCCGCCACCCCAGCCGCTTACGGCGCAGCCTGCCAAAATCGAGCCCGCCGGAATGCCAACAACCGCGAAGACGGAAACCGTCAGGCCCTCTACCATCCCGGATCATATCGTCTTTAATCATACAGCCACCATTCCCCCGGTGCAGCCTCAGCACTGGAGACAAGGGATCCTCGTTTGTCGGGGCCGCCGGAGCGGAGCGCCGACCGCCGATGGAAGGGATTGCCCGAACGAACCGCCATCCGGTAGTCGAAGAAAAGGTAATGGTGATCAATACCGCTGAAGACGGCGGGTGGAAAACAACCAGGGGACCTCGTAGCCATTATCCAAAAGGCGGACCGGGAATATTCGATCAACCAGAAGAAGGCCGAGGTTCCCGAACAGGCCAGAGAGAAAGGACTACCCTTCGTGCCAAATGCCAGCTTTACCTTCCACTCTAGTGGAAGAGGATACGCTCCGTCCCGAGGAGAAACTGGCCCGCCTCCAGATGGAGGCCCAGCGGGAGATCGCCCGGAGCATGCAAAAACTGCAGCTTGACCTGATGGCGCAGCTCGATATGATCAAACAGCGGCAGCAGCATGCTGGCCGAAGGCTATACACAGGAAGGACAGGAGAATCTCAAACAACAGAGGGCCCTTATCGAACAGCAGCTGCGGCTGCAAAGGGCCTATATCCAAAAACTGGACGAGCTGCAAAAACGCCTGAAGAAGGCCCGTCACCTTACGATCGTATATATTTAATTGCTTCTTTTCCGGTACAAAAGATAAGGTCCAGGACGGACAATCCAGGGATGAATCCTGTCCGCTCCTCGAATACCTGACGGTACCGGACGGGCGAAACCTCGTCCAGTTGGACCCGGCGGCCGGGGGAAAACCGCCCCCGCCAATCCACCTCTTCTTCGGATGAATAAGCTGGTTTATAGCTTTCCGTCAGCGATATCTCCACCGGCAGACGCAGTCTTTTTACCACCCATTCAAAGCAGGCCCGGTTGAAATCCATCAGGGCTTCATACCGCGTTTTGTACAATATCTCCAACTCGTCTTTGTAAAACTCGAACCAGGGCGAACGGCTATAGCAGGAGACGATCGTCTTCCAGTGCTGGGCTTGCCAGGGCTGAGCGTCTGCAATTCTGACATCCTTCATCAGGGTTTTTGGTCCCTTCCTCCTTCGAGCGGAATGTTCAGATTGATGATCCCTTCGCCACCCGTGATCTGACAACGGTTGCGAAAACTCATTTTTTGATAGGTCTCATATTGTTCAAAAACGATATTCGAAAATTCAGACGAAATTTTAAAGAGGTTGACGTTTGGAAAATATTGCAAATCAGTTATTAATGTCATAATTTTTATTAAATAGAACGGTTTTGTTGCAATTTGCAAAACTGGCGATTATTGATCCGAAACCGAGATTGCAAATGATCTATTTTAAATAGATATAATTGGTGATAAACCTATGTATATCAACTAGTAAACTCACTTTAGAAAATACTACCAATCCTGGCAACCTATTTCCGGCTAAAAAGCGGTGTTCCACGCCGGAAAAACCAGGGGTATTAGCCCGGTCTTTTAAAAATACAAAATCCCTCAGAGGCCGGAAAAACAAAAATTGGCTCCCGGTTGTCACGGGCTCCCCCACCCCTTTAAATCGTCTTATTTTGCCTCCTGGCGGCAAGGCAGGTCCAAACAGGGGCCAGACAATCTGTCATCGGAAAAAGTGAACAGAACTTGTATCGAAATTGAACAGTCGCCCGAAATAACTCGTCGCAGGGAAGTGATAATCAGCATAATATGAAATTGGCATTCTCTTAGCCGGTCATAAACTGTCAAATCCACTGCACATGTTCAGCAACTATCTCAAGATCGCCCTGCGCAACCTCCGCCGGAATAAGGTGTTTACGGCCATCAACGTCCTCGGCCTTGCTCTTGGCCTGGCGACCTGTATGGTTATCCTGCTATTTGTCCAACACGAGCTCAGCTATGACCGGTACAATGAAAAGGCCGGTCAGATCGTCCGGGTCGTCATAAAAGGACGGATGCAGGGCGACGATCTGAAGGAGGCGCACGTGATGCCGCCGGTTGCCGCCACGCTAAAAAAGGATTTTCCGGAGGTGCTGGACGCGACCCGCATCCGCAATATGGGTCGTCCCCGGATCGCCTATGGCGATAAGTTATTCCGCGACGACCAGCTCGCTTTTGTCGACTCGAATTTCTTTCGGGTATTCACGCTTCCTCTGGTAAAAGGGAATGCCAGGACCGCCCTGCTCCAACCCAATACGGTGGTCATCACCCGGGATGTGGCGAAGAAATATTTCGGGGACGCCGACCCGGTCGGGAAGGTCCTGGTCTTCAAAGACGCCAATAATTCGATGACTGTGACGGGGCTGATCGACGCGGTCCCGGAAGCCTCCCATTTCCATTTTGGGCTTTTCGCTTCCATGTCCTCACTCCAGGAGGCCAGATCGGACAGCTGGATGGACTCCAATTTCTTCACCTATCTGGTCCTGCCAAAAGGATACGACTACCACAAGCTGGAGGCCCGGCTGCCCCAGACCGTGGACAGCCATATCGCCCCGCAGATGGAAAGGGCCCTCCATATGACGCTGTCGCAGTTCAGGCAGAACGGCAGTTCGATCGGGCTCTATCTCCAGCCGCTCACCGATATCCACCTGCATTCGGATCTCACCGGAGACCTCGAGCCTTACGGCGATATCCAGTACGTGTATATCTTCAGCGTGATCGCGGTCTTCATCCTGCTGATCGCGTGTATCAATTTTATGAACCTTTCCACGGCCGGCGCGGCGAAGAGAAGCCGGGAGGTAGGCATCCGGAAAGTATTGGGCTCGGAAAAGCGGCAGCTGGTCCAGCAATTCCTTTCCGAGTCCCTGCTACTGACAGCCTTTGCCCTCGTCCTGGCCCTGGCCATCGTATGGCTGGTCCTACCCTTTTTCAACCGGCTGACCGGACTGCAGCTGAAGCTGGACCTGACCCTTTCGCCGTGGCTGATCCCCGGTCTGCTGCTCGCAGGTCTGTTCACCGGACTGCTGGCGGGCAGCTATCCTGCCTTTTTCCTGTCGGCCTTCAACCCTATCGCCGTGCTGAAGACGCGCAGCGGGGGTGACAGGAAAAGCGCCGGTCTGCGCGGCGGGCTGGTCGTCTTCCAGTTCTTTATTTCTATCTGTCTCATCATCGGCACGGCGGTAGTCTACCGGCAGCTGTCGTATATCCAGCACAGACAGCTGGGCTATGACCGGGATAAAGTCGTCGTCGTGGAAGAAACCTACTGGCTGGGCAAAAATCTGAACGCGTTCAGGGACCAGCTGCGGCAGGACCCGAGAATTGCCAGCGTCAGCGCCAGCGAATACCTGCCGGCGGGCCCGAGCGACAACAATAATTTTTTTACCTACCCGGATGACGAGAGCCTCCGGCAGATAAAGGGCATCCGGTATGGCGTCGACGAGAGTTATCTGGGCACTCTTGGGATGTCACTGGCGGCGGGACGCAATTTCTCGAGGGCGTTTGGCGCGGATTCCAGCGCCGCCATCGTCAATGAAACGGCTGCCCGGGCCTTTGGGTGGGCGCCGGACGCCGCCGTCGGGCATACCCTCTCGAGATATGAAGGAGATGTAAAAAGACCTGGCATGTGGTCGGCGTAGTGAAAGACTTCAATTTCAGGTCGCTTCACCAGCGGATCACCCCCGTGATCATGGTGCTGGACAGGATGGATGGAACGACCATCGTCCGCGTCAGAACCGATGATATCCCGGGCGTTCTGGCCAGTATGCGAAAGAGCTGGAACTCTCTGACGGCGGAGGCGCCATTCTCCTGGTCCTTCCTCGACGAGCGCTATGACCAGATGTATAAGAACGAACGCCATACCGGAATTCTCCTCACCATTTTTGCGGGGCTGACCATTTTTGTGGCCTGTCTTGGTCTTTTTGGGCTGGCGACGTTCACGGCCGAACAGCGTACGAAGGAGATCGGGATCCGCAAGGTGCTGGGCGCCGACGTAAAGGGGATCGTTGCGCTGCTGGCCGGGGGTTCCTGCGTCTGGTGGGGCTGGCTTTTCTGCTGGCGGCGCCGGTGGCCTGGTTTTTCATGAACAAATGGCTGCAGGATTTTGCCTATCCGGTCGGCATCGGGTATGGCGTCTTCCTGCTGGCGGCGGGGATCGCCTTTACGATCGCACTGTTAACCATCAGTGTCAGGGCCATCCGGGCGGCGACGGCCAATCCGGTGAAGAGTCTGCGGACAGAATAATAAAAAAACCCGCCTGGCGGCGGGTCTTGTATTTTTACTCTGCGAGTTTGTATTCCTGGTTTCGAAGTTCTTCCAGCTTCTTCTTGCCGTAGGTCCATTTGGTGATCACCACGAAGAGGACCGGGACGACGAAGATGGCCAGACTGGTTGCGGCGAACATCCCGCCCAGCACGGTATAGCCGATGGTATTACGGGCGACCGAGCTGGCGCCTGAAGCCAGTGCAAGGGGAAGTACCCCGAGCAGGAAGGCGACGGATGTCATCAGGATGGGGCGGAGACGCAGCTTGACCGCGTCCAGTGTCGCGGGGACCACGCCCATACCCCTGTCGACGCGCTCCTTGGCAAATTCCACGATCAGGATGGCATTTTTTGCCGAAAGACCGATCAGCGTGATCAGGCCGATCTGCGCGTATACGTTATTGGTGAGTCGCGGAATAAAGGTCAGCGTGAGGATGGCCCCGAACACCCCTATCGGCACCGCAAGGAGTACCGAGAAAGGCACCGACCAGCTTTCGTAAAGGGCGGCAAGGAAGAGGAAGACGAAGACGATGGACAGCGCGAAGATATAGGTCGAGCTGTTGCCCGACTTGATCTCCTGCAGGGACAGACCGCTGTACTCCACGCCATAGCCTTCGGGCAATGTCTGGGCGGCTACGCGGTTGAGCGCTTCGATGGCCTGACCGCTGCTGTAGCCTGCTTTGGCTCCTCCGTCGATCTCGGCGCTGCGGTAGATATTGAAGTGTGAGATCAGGGGCGCGGTCTCCGTCTGTCGGTAGTTGACCACCGTGCTCAGCGGGATCATCTGTCCGGCTACATTCTTCACGTAGTATTTGTCCATGCTGTGGATATCGTTGCGGTAACCGGTGTCCGCCTGGGCCACCACGTAAAAGTTGCGGCCGTAGATGGTCAGCTGGTTGATATAGGTGCTTCCCATATACATCTGCATGGTATTGTAGACATCCGCGAGATTGAGACCCAGCTTCTTGGCCTTGTCCCGGTCGACGTCCACCTGGAAGCCCGGTGTGTGGGCGCTGAAGAAGGTAAATGCCTGGCCGATCTCCGGCTGTTTGTTGGCGGCGGCCACGAACTGGTTGACGACCTTTTCGAAGGTCCTGATATCGTCGTTGGACTGTCGTTGTTCGACCTGGATGCTGAAACCGCCTGCGTTGCCGAGGCCGGGGATGGCCGGCGGCGGGATAACGACGATGCGAGCTTCTTTAATAGCCGCAAATCGTTTGTTCAGCTCTGCGACGATACCCATCAACTGTTGGGATTTCTCCTTCCGGTCGTCCCAGGGCTTGAACTGGACAAAGATACTACCGGCGTTGGACTTGGTCCCGAATGTCAGAATGTTCAGACCGCCGAGGGCCGCAGTGTGCGCAACTCCTGGCGTCCGCTGGGCAATATGCTGTATGCTGTCCAGGACCCGTATGGCGCGGGTAGTCGATCCGGCTTCGGGTATCTCAAAAGAGATGTAAAGACGGCCGTCGTCTTCGGTCGGGATAAATCCCGTCGGCTTGGACTTGAACAGGAAAAAATCGCCGACACATATACAGGCCAGCAGGATGATGACCAGCGGCGCGTGCTTGATCCAGCCCTTTACCCCGATGGTATAGCGGAGGCTGAAACGGCGGAACCATTCGTTGAACCGGTAGAATAAATAATTGAGACCGCGGGATTGTTTGGTTATGTGGTGTTCCCGCAGCAGCAGCATACAAAGTGCGGGGGTCAGCGAGAGGGCGACAAAGGCCGAGATCAGTACGGAGATCGCGATGGTGATGGCGAACTGCTGATAAAGACGGCCTACTATGCCTGGAATAAAGCCGACGGGTACGAACACCGCGGCAAGAATGAGGGCGATGGCGACAACCGGCCCCGAAATGTCGGCGATAGCGCGGGCCGTCGCTTCTTTCGGCGACAGGTGTTCCGTATCGATATAGTGCTGTACCGCTTCCACTACGACGATGGCGTCATCCACCACGATACCGATGGCCAGTACAAAGCCGAACATGGTCAGGGTATTGATGGTAAAGCCCAGAGGTATGAAAAAGATAAAAGTACCCACGATCGCCACGGGTATGGCGAGCACGGGGATCAGTGTGGACCGCCAATTCTGAAGGAAGAGAAAGACCACTATCGTCACCAGCAGCAGCGCGATCAGCAGCGTATTGACAACGTCGTCGATGGATACTTTTACGACAGATATCGATTCAAACGGCACTTTATAGTCGATGCCCGCGGGGAAATATTTCTTTTGTGCTTCGAGCGCCTTATAAACGCCCTCTGCCGTTGAAAGCGCGTTGGAGCCGGGGGCCTGGTAGACCAGCAGGTAGGAAGCGCGTTGTCCGTCCACGAAGGAGTTGGAAGCATAGCTGACCTTGCCCAGCTGAATCCGGGCGATATCTTTCAGGTAAACAATGGAATTCTGCTGAGGGTTCGACCGGATAACGATATTGCCGAACTGTTCTTCGGTGGTCAGGCGGCTGTTGGTGAATACGGTAAACTCGAAGGCCGAAGCGGAATTCTGCGGCGGTGCACCGACGGAGCCCGCAGCCACCTGTATATTTTGTTCGTTGATCGCGTTCTGCACGTCGTTGTACGTAAGACCGAGTTGTGCGAGCTTATCGGTCTTCAGCCACACGCGCATCGAGAAATTGTCGGCGCGACTGAATACGTCACCTACGCCTGGTACGCGCAGCAGGATGTCGCGCAGATAGATATTGGCATAGTTGTCCATGAAGGGAATGCTGTGCGAATTGTCCGGTGAATAGATGGCCACCAGCATGAGGATCGCCGGGTTACGTTTGAGCGTGGTGACACCCAGGCGCTGTACCTGCTGTGGCAGGGTTGGCGTTGCGATACCTACGCGGTTCTGGATGTCCAGTGCCACGATATTGGGGTCGGCGCCGATGTTGAGCGTTGCCGTGATCTGCGAGTTACCGTTGTTCGAACTATTGCTTTGCATATAGGCGATACCGGGAACGCCGTTGACCTGGGTCTCGATCGCCGTTGTCGTAGTCTGCTCAACCGTTTGTGCGTCGGCGCCGACAAAGTTACTGGTGATCTGCACCGTCGGCGGAGTTATATCGGGATACTGGCTGATCGGCATGTTCAGAATTGCCAGCGTACCGACCAGCAAAATGACCAGGGACACAACGATTGCCGTTACAGGCCGTCTTAAAAATATATTTCCTTTCATCACGAGTTATTTAATTTTTCAGCGGAGTGATGCAGTAGACCTTCGCGTTGCTCGGGAACTCACTTGTCATCCTGTGTTTTTAGTAGTTCTCAACTCTCTTTACTTAGCTGGAGCGGCGGCCGGCGCCCTGGGTGGTCCGACCTGGATGGCGATGCTGTCCCTCAGCTTTTGAACGCCGTCGGTAACGACCTCGTCACCGGGTTTTATACCACCTCTGACGACGATCTTGTCGTTGATCTTGGTACCGAGCGTGACCTTTTTCTGAAAGGCCCTGCCGTTGTCAGCCAGGTATACGAAATATTCGCCGAGCTGTTCGACGACCGCCTTGTAGGGAATGAGCATGCTGCTGTCTCCGGCCTCGTGCCTGACGCGGATATTGGTCGTCAGACCCGCCCTCAGCTCGTTCTTCGGATTGGGAAAGGTGATGCGGGCGCGGAGCGTGCCGGTCGTGGGATCGACCGAGCGGTCGAGCGTATACAGCGTTCCCGGACGGGGATAGACGGAGCCGTCGGGCAGCACCGCCGTGAACAGCGAATCCTGCGCTTTGGTCCCTTTCTCAAAGTATCTGTTGAACATGGGTATTTCCGCCTGATCGATGGCGATATCGACGGCCATGGGGTCGTCGGTGCTGACCGAGTTGAGCAGGGACTGCGGATATACCGCTGTACCCACCTTCACCTGGGAGATGCCGATCGTTCCGTCGAAGGGAGCATAGATGATGGAATAGTTGAGGTTGGTCTGCACGGCGGCAACATTTGCCTTCGCTGCCTCTACCTGCCGCTTGCTGGCGTCCAGGTCGGCGATCGCGTGGTCGAGGGTCTGGCGGGCGATGGCAGAATCTTTTGCCAGATCCTGATATCGGTCGGCGTCCTGCTGGGCCTTGTTGAGGTTCGCCTGTGCTACCGCCAGATTGGCCTTTTGCCTGTTCGACCGCCGCCGAATACTGCTGCTGGTCGATCTCGTATAGCTTTTGTCCCTTGCGCACCTGCTGGCCGTCCCTGAAGAAAATGCCGACGATATTGCCCGACACCTGGGGTTTGATATCCACCTGATTGAGGGGAGTCGCGGTTGCGGGATAGGAATCATAATAGGTGGCGTTGCCGGTAGTCACTTTGGTGACGTTGACCGCAACTGCGGGCGGGGCCGCGGGTCCCGCCGGCTTGTCTCCACAGGAAGTCAGGGCCAGGCTGGTAACGACCGCTGTAAGACCAATCCATTGTAAGCTATTTCTCATATAAAAAGATGATTTATCCGGAATTGATTGAATGAAGTTTTAGTATTGTACCGTACCCAGTGCTTTCTGCACGTCGACCTTGCTGCTCAGCGCCTGGTAGAGGGCGTCGCTATAGTTGGACTGCGCGTTCCGAAGGTCCGTCTCGGCCGTGATCAGTTCGAGATAGGCTTTTACACCCGACCTGTACTGCAGTTCGATCGTGTTGTAAACGTCTCTGGCCAGAGCGAGATTCTCGCGTAGCACGTAGTAATTGTTGAGATTGCTTTTGTAGGCCGCCATCGCCTGCGCGTACTGGGTCGAGATCACGTTCTGCAGGTTGACGATATCCCAGTCGATACGGGTCAGCTGAAGTTCGGCTGCGCGGATGTTCTGTGTCCGTTTGGTCCCCTGAAAGATCGGAAAGCCCAGCGTCACTCCGGCATAGGAGAAGGGCAGATTGTTCTCGTATAGTTTTGAAAACTGGTTGTTGAGATAGTTGAAATTATACCCGGCGTTGGCGGTCAGGGTCGGGATATAAGCCCATTTGTTGTACTTTACGTCGGCTTCCTGCAGGTGTTTTTGCGTCATCAGCTGCTGGAATTCGATGCGCTTTGTATAGTCGACCTGGGCGAGCGTGTCGATCAGGACGTCCGCCTCCATTTTGACGCTGTCGTATATCAAATGGATAGAGTCCTTGCCGCTATAGCCCATCAGCTGTCTGAGTGCGGCATAATTGGCCTTCAGCGCCTCTTCGTTGGTCTTTCTTTCGGCTTTCGAGTTGTTCAGCGTAATGGTGGCGCGCTTATAGTCCGTCTTGTCCACGAGTCCACCCTGATACTGTCTGTAGGTATCCTTGAAATTGCGCTCGAGCCGGCGGATATCGTCGTCCAGTACTTCGATCTGCTTGCTGGTGAGCAGGACATTATAAAATGCCTTGGTGACGTTGACGGCAATTTCGATCTTATCGGTAACGGTAGTCTGGCGGATATTGGTCATGACGTCGCCTTCTGGTGCGGGCGGCCAGCAATACGTCTCTGTTGAACAGCGTCTGGCTCAGACCGAGATTGATATAGGAGTTGTTGTAAACGCCGGTCTTTGTAAAACCGCCGCTAAAAACGGCCTGCTGGAGGACAAAGTTATTCTGATAGTTGGCGGTGAGGTTCAGCTGGGGATACCAGTCGGCCAGCCTGCTCCTGATCTGCCGGTCGGTGATCTGCTCGTCCAGAAGGGCCTGCTGGATCAGCGGATAGTGTTTCAGCGCGTACTGCACACAGGTCTGTAAGTCAGCGCTTGTCAGGGTATCCGGCGCCTTTTTCGGGTCGAGCAGACCGTCTTTGGTCTGCGCGCCTGCCAAAAAAAGGTAAAGCTCAATCCACTGCTGATGATTACGAATCGGAATATTTTCCTCATAATTATATGGATGTTAGATTCTTATTACTGATTCATCTCTCTCACCCGGTCATGGCCCGCAAAAATCGTTACAATTGTATCAACCAACCCAACCGCCGGTCCAAATCCTCGTTTTTGGACATTAAAATCGGAGAATTATACAACAGACAGTCTGGTTTGTCTACCTCCGGATCGACCCAAAACACCCCACCGCTTGCGTTAATTGGCGAAATATCATGGCGAAATATTGTCGGTTTGGAGGTTTAGGGTCGGTTAGGAGGGCACAAAATTAAACAAACGTTTGAATTAAACAAACGTTTAATCAAACCTTAATTATCTTTATCGGGTAATTCTATAATTATGACAGTCCATACCATCCTCGGAGCCGGCGGTGTGATCGCCGACACCTGGCCTCCGGGCTGCTTGCCCATCACCTGCCGGTTCGCCTCGTATCGCGCAAGCCGGCCGCCCGCGAAGGCGCTACCACACTGGCTGCCGACCTCACCGACCCCACGCAGACCCTCAGGGCCGTCGAGGGCTCCGCCGTGACCTATCTCTGCGTCGGGCTCCCCTATCGCTATGCCGTCTGGCGTCAGCAGTGGCCCCGCATCATCGACAATACTATTGAAGCGTGCAAAAAGACCGGCTCGAAACTCATTTTCTTCGACAATGTCTATATGTATGGGAAAACAGACGGACCTATGACGGAGGAGACGCCCTATGACCCGGCCAGCCGGAAAGGCGACCTTCGGGCCAGACTGGCAACGCAGCTGATGAGCGAGGTCCGCAAGGGAAATATTACGGCTATGATTGCCCGCTCCGCGGATTTCTATGGTCCGGGGCGGGGAAAACCAGCATACCCGATATCCTCGTCTTTCAAAAACTGCGGCAGGGAAAAAGGCGCAGTGGCTGGTAAATGCTCGGGTCCCGCATTCCTTTACCTATACCCCCGATGCTGCCAGGGCCATGGTTATGCTGGCGACCGACGACAGCGCCTGGAACCAGGTCTGGCATCTGCCCACTGCCGCCTCTCCTCTCACCGGCGCCGAATTCATCGAAAAAGCTGCCGCGGCCCTGGGCAAAACGCCGGGCTATAGCATTCTTTCCAAGTGGATGATCCGGCTTGGCGGACTCTTTGACGGTACGACGAAAGAGCTGAATGAAATGCTGTATCAATATGAATTCGACTATCTTTTCGATTCGTCGAAATTCGACAGCGCCTATCGCTTCCAGCCCACTTCTTACGAAGAGGGTATAAAAGCAACAGCCAATGCGTACACATACGGCACTGGCTTTTGATGTTGTAAGGGGTCACAGCAGGTAAACAGATCAGAAACGGGCCTCATGGTACGGATGGATTCGCACACGGGTATGGAGAAAAAACAGGTCAGATAAGTATAGGAGCTATTTCTAGCGAAAAGCTACCGAAATTAACCGACTATAACAAATTAAAATGCGGTTAAGCACCTGCGGCGTGAAGCTCTTATCCGCGCCGATAAGACTGTGGAAGTTCGGGCGCCGGATGTATCCGGTAATAGGCCCGCTGCAAATTTAGTTTTGTAACCGGCGCGACCACCAGCGGGAGTTTCTCGACGACGGTTTCGCTGGAGTCGAGGCCAAATGCTTTTTCTTCGGCCATCGCGAGCTTCTTGATGCTGAAATATGCATTCAGAATAAATCCGTCGCGCACGGAGAATTCGTTGTCGTAGGAAAGGAATTTCTCGAGGATGATGAAGCGGAAGTCTTCGGCGATATTGTGCTTCTTCAGCGAGGGGAATCTGCTGACGACGTCGAGCTCGCGGTTCTCGATCATTTCCGTGACGACCTTGCGGAACAGCATTCCGATCCTGGGCTGTACGCGGAAGCCCAGCCTGAACTCTACCCGGATGACCTTGTCGTTCAACAGCTCTTCCACGCCATATTCCATCGTATAGGGCTCGTCGGTGCGTTCGATATGGACGAACCAGTATACGTCGGCCCTTTTCGGGTGGTGGCTGAATATCGAATAGAGCACTTTCTGCTCGATCTGGTTCGGCCGGTTGGCCTTGGTGAGATAGATGAGGTGGCTGGAGAATTTATGCACGGACTCGTCTCTGCTGAGGTGCCCGAGCAGGGGCAGGTGTTCATTGAGGTCGATGAAATTCAGGAACCGGTTGTTGATCTTTCTGGCGTTGTACCAGATATACATGGTAAAGATGAGACCGAATTCAAAGACCAGGAAGAAAAGCCGCTTGACGATCTTGACCGCGTTGGCGACGAAGAAGGAGGTCTCGACGCAGACGAAGACGATGAGGACGGGGACGACGATGGTCATCGGCCAGTGTTTGACCCGTCGAAGGAATTGGTACATGAGTATCGTCGTCATGAGCATGGCCACGGTGATGGAAAATCCATATGCGGCAGTCATACTTTCGGAAGTCCGGAAATACAATACGACCAGGAAACAGCCCGTACACAGGAACCAGTTGATGCTGGGGATATAGATCTGTCCGCGCACGTCTGTCGGGAATTTCACCGTGACCCTGGGCCAGAAGTTGAGGCTGATGGCTTCGTTGATCAGGTAAAGCTACCGCTGATAAGCGCCTGGCTGGCGATGATGCTGGCCGCGGTCGCGATAAATACGCTGGGCACGAGGAACCAGTGCGGCACGATCGCGAAAAATGGATTGGCGTTGCCGAGGCTTTCCTTGTGCTGCAGCAGGACCCAGGCGCCCTGGCCCAGATAGTTCAGCACGAGTGTGGTTTTGACAAAGATCCAGCTCACCTGTATATTCTTTCTTCCGCAGTGTCCCAGGTCCGAATACAGTGCTTCCGCGCCCGTAGTACAGAGGAATACCGCACCCAGCAGCCAGAAGCCTTTGGGATGACGGGTCAGCAGTTCGAGTCCGTAGTGGGGGCTGAGGGCTTTCAGCACCACGGGATAGTGGATGATCTGGTTGAGGCCCAGGACGGCCAGCATGGTGAACCAGATGAACATGATCGGTCCGAACGATCCGCCCACGACCTTTGTCCCGAAGCGCTGGAAGACGAAGAGCAGCAGGATAATTACCAGTACGAGTTCGACCACCAGATTGTTACCCGGTACGATGATATGTTCCATGCCGTGGACGCTGTTGAGTCCTTCGATCGCGGAGGTGACGGAGATGGGTGGGGTGATGATGCCGTCGGCGAGCAGGGTACCTGCGCCGATAATGGCCGGATAGACCAGCTTCTTGCCGTATCTGCGCACCAGTGCGTAGAGGGAGAAGACGCCACCTTCCCCGCGGTTATCCGCCTTGAGGGTAATAAAAACGTATTTGAAAGCTGGTTTGCAGGGTCAGCGTCCAGAAGACGCAGGAGATGGCGCCGAGCACCAGTTCTTCCGATACTTTGCCGCCTTCATTGAGGATTGTCTGAAGAGTGTAGAGGGGGAGGTTCCAATATCGCCGAAAATGATACCCAGTGTTATGAGGAGTCCCGCGGAGGAGATCCTTTTTGCGTGGTGAGAGTCCATGGTGCCGTGGAGGGGTCAAAAAATGGGCCTGATCGCTGAAAGCCGCTGTGGGAGCGGCGTTAACAAAATTCTGGCCGGCGCCGACCTTCCCAAAATGAAAAAGATATTTTCATTTTGAAAAAAATCCTTTTCCTCCCGGGCCGCGCGGATCATTTCTGCATAGCTGAATTTTTTATCATGGCGTCGACGACGCGGGCGATGCGGCGGGCCCTGGTCTCTTCTGTTTTGGCCGATTTGATCCAGTTGCCGAAATAGTTCTGGTGGGATTTGGGAAGGCTCTTAAAGTATTCGATGGCTTTGGGTTCGTCTCCGAGACATTCGAGCAGGTCTTTCGGGGGTTCGATCTTTTTGGTGTCGACCTCCAGCTGGACGGCCAGGCTGTCGCCTTTCTGTTTGCGTAGTTTCTTTCTGATCTCGGCTTTGAGCGCCATGATGAAATCGCCTTCGCCCATGGGCAGGAGCGCCATGGCGGCGACAGGGAGGTCGTCGAGCCGGCCTTTTACGCGGAAGGATTTTTTATTGTCGGGTTTCAGCTGGCCCGCCAGGGCGGCGGGGATCCGGATATAGGACCAGCCGGTCTTTTCGCCCATCTCCTGAAACTGCTGAATTTTGGTGTTGAAGCGGATCATCGCCCTAAGATACAAATTTGCCCGCCACGGCCGGGGCAAAAAAACCGCCGGGTTTGGCCGGCGGTCGCGTTTAATTTAAGCTCGTTTTTTCTTTTTGAGCGCTTCTTCGATGCCCTTTTTCAGGTTATCGAACGTGGGCTTACCGGTGAAAAGCTCGCCATTGATAAAGAAGGCCGGGACGTCCCGAACTCCCTTGTCGAGCCCTTCGAGCAGGTCGCTGCGGACTTGCCAGCCATGAAGTGGAATCCACCAGATTTTCGAGGAACTTCTTGTTGATGACCCCGCATTCCTTGGCATATTCCCGAAGGCTGATGGCCCCCAGTCTCCGCCGGTTGGCGAACAGCGTAGTGTGCATTTCCCAGAACTTGCCTTCCTGGGCCGCGCCGAGGGATGCTTCCGCCGCCTTCATCGCGTGCTGATGGACCTTGGTCAGCGGAAAATGCCGGAAATTGAACCGCATCTTCCCCTGGAACTGTTTCAGCAGCTTGTCGACGATCTCGTTCACTTTGGCACATGCCTCGCTCTCATAATCGCCATATTCCATCAGCGTTACCGGAGCTTTTGGGTCTCCGACGAAAACGTCTTTCGTCGGTATGATATCGATTTCTTTCGCCTTCATCATTTAATATAACGTCTTTTGAACTGATTAGTTCATTAATATCCCAAGTTTTTGGGGCCGGCAGCCATTTTTTGGGCTGCCGGGGTCGTTTTCGGGGTGTCCCAGCCCCGCGGGCCCGGCCGGCCTCATCCGCAACCGGGATTATTTCCGTAAGTCGTCGGTCTTCTCGAGGTGCGGGTGTTCATTACGGAAGACCACCACCCCATCGAAGACGTCCACGAGAACCGGAGCGGTCCGGTCGACGGCCCCAGCCAATATCTTCTTGCTCAGCTGGTTAACGATCTCCTTCTGGATCAATCTCTTCAGCGGACGGGCGCCGAACTGCGGGTCGAACCCGTTCTCGGCCAGATAATCCAGCGCATAGTCGCTAAACTCCAGAATAATGCCATTTTTCGCAACCATATTCTGCAGGTTTTGCAGCTGGATCCGGATGATGCCCTTTATTTCACTCTTCAGGAGCGGCTGGAACAGGATGATCTCATCGATCCGGTTGAGAAACTCCGGCCGGATGGTCTGCCGGAGCAGGTCGACCACTTCCAGTCTCGTCCTTTCCATCACGTCGTCGCGGTTCTTTTCCGTTACGTCCTCGAAATTGGCCTGGATGATCTGGCTGCCCATATTGCTGGTCATGATGATGATGGTGTTCTTGAAATTGACCACCCTGCCTTTATTGTCCGTCAGCCGGCCGTCATCGAGTACCTGCAGCAGGATATTGAATACATCCGGGTGCGCCTTTTCGATCTCGTCGAGGAGGATCACGCTATAGGGTTTGCGCCTCACGGCTTCGGTCAGCTGACCGCCTTCTTCATATCCTACGTATCCCGGAGGCGCTCCTACCAGCCGGCTGACCGAGTGCTTCTCCTGGTATTCGCTCATATCGATACGGGTCATCATGCTTTCGTCGTCGAACAGATATTGTGCAAGGGCCTTGGCCAGTTCGGTCTTACCGACACCGGTAGTGCCGAGGAAGATGAAGGAGCCTATCGGCCGTTTGGGATCCTGAAGACCCGCGCGGCTTCTGCGTATAGCGTCGGCAACGGCGGTTATCGCCTCGTCCTGGCCGACTACTTTTTTGTGCAGTTCGTCTTCCAGATTGAGCAGTTTCTCTTTTTCGCTCTGCAGCATCTTACTGACGGGAATACCCGTTGTCTTTGCTACGGCTTCGGCAATATCTTCCGCGTCGACCTCTTCCTTCATCAGCCTTGTTCCGGCGCTAAGCGCGGCCAGCTGTCTGGAGTTGTCTTCGATGATCTTTTCCTCTTCTTTTATCTTGCCATAGCGGATCTCCGCCACCTGTCCGTATTGTCCTTCGCGTTCGGCTTTTTCTGCGGCCAGCTTCAGGCTTTCGATCGAAGCTTTGGCGTTCTGTACTTTTTCCACCAGCTCTTTCTCCTGCTGCCATTTGGCCTTCAACGTATCGCGGGAGACGCTGAGATTGCCGATCTCGGCGCTGAGCTCGCGGAGCTTTTCCTCGTCCTTCTCCCGCTTGATCGCTTCGCGTTCGATCTCGAGCTGTCTGATCTGTCTTTCCAGACGATCGAGCTCTTCGGGCTGGGAGTTGATCTCGAGCCTGAGTTTGGCAGCCGCCTCGTCGATAAGGTCGATGGCCTTGTCGGGCAGGAAACGGTCGGTGATATACCGGTGTGACAATTCCACGGCTGCGATGATCGCTTCGTCCTTGATCTGAACGTGGTGGTGCATCTCATACCGGTCTTTCAGTCCCCGCAGAATGGAGATAGCATCGTCCACACTGGGTTCGTCGATCATTACTTTTTGAAAGCGTCTTTCGAGCGCCTTATCCTTTTCAAAGAATTTCTGGTATTCGTTGAGCGTGGTCGCGCCGATGGCCCGGAGCTCGCCCCGTGCCAACGCCGGCTTCAGGATATTGGCGGCATCCATGGCGCCTTCTCCCCCACCCGCACCGACCAGGGTATGGATCTCGTCGATAAACAGGACGATCTCTCCTTCGCTGCCTGCCACTTCCTTTACGACGCTTTTCAGCCTTTCTTCAAATTCGCCCTTGTATTTGGCGCCGGCGATCAGCTGTCCCATGTCCAGGGCATAGATGATCTTTGACCGGAGATTCTCCGGCACGTCGCCGTTGACGATACGGTGGGCCAGCCCTTCGGCGATGGCCGTCTTACCGACACCGGGCTCCCCGACGAGGATCGGGTTGTTCTTGCTGCGGCGGGAAAGGATATGCAGTGTCCTGCGGATCTCTTCATCCCGGCCAATAACGGGGTCCAGCTTACCCTGTCGGGCCAGTTCATTCAGATTCTTGGCATATTTGTTCAGCGCGTTAAAGCTGGTCTCCTGGGTCTGCGAGTTTACGGTCGATCCCTTGCGGAGGTCTTTGATCGCGGCTATCAGTCCTTTTTCGGTGAGTCCGGCGTCTTTCAGCAGCTTGGCCGTATTGTTATTGCTTTGCAGCAGGGCCAGCAGCAGGTGTTCGACGCTGACAAACTCGTCGCCGAACTGTTTGAGGTCCGCGCCCGCGCGCAGGACAACGGTATTGAGGTCGCGGCTGATCGTCTGAGCGGGTTCGCCCGAGCTGATCTTCGGCAGATGCTGCAGGGCTTCATCCAGTTTCGTCTCGACAAAGGCCACGTTTACGTTGTTCTTCTTGAGCAGAAATTCCACCAGCGAATCATCCCCGTCGAGCAACGCTTTCAGCAGGTGGTCCGTATCTATTGCTGGATTCGAACCATTGAAAGCCAGCTGCTGCGCTTTGGCGATCGCTTCTTGTGCTTTTATGGTAAAATTATTCAGATTCATACAATTATGGTTTTCCTTTTATAGTTAAATTGTGTCGCAAAATCCAAACCAGAGCTTCAAATAAGCTTTCAATTCAGCTATTATGTCATACAAAGACCGTTTAACCTGCCGCCGGTTCAGTTTGTTCATCCTTCCTCTGCTATTCTGTCTGAACCTTCGGGCTCAATCCAATTTCGACGCTGTGGATCAATTACTTAAAACGAATCAAAAGGCTTTGGGCAATTTCGTGGCTCTTGCCTGGAAGGACGGGAAGCTGGTCTATCAGAAACAGTCGAACCCGGATTTTACGGCGAAGGCGCAGGCGCCTATCGGAGCCGCGGGCAACTGGATGACCGCGGCGCTGGTCATGACCTTTGTGGACGAGGGCAAGCTGTCTCTGGACGACAAGGTTACGAAGTTCGTCCCGATGTTTGGTAAATATATGAAGGGGTATATTACCATCCGCAACTGTCTGACCCATACGACGGGCGTCAGGGGCGATGCCGGGGTAAGGATCGAAACGAAGAGCAAGTTCGAAAGCACGGAGGACCTGGTGAACAACTACGCCTCCAAACACGATATCGTCACCAATCCGGGAACGGAATTCTTTTACAGCGAGATCGGCCCGAATATCGTGGCCGGGTGCTGGAAGTCGTCGGCAAGAAACCGTTCGACAGGCTGATGATGGAGCGGATCATCCGACCCTGCAAGATGAAGCAGACCAGCTTCACGAGTGACGACGGCGGCGCGATCATTGCCTCCGGCGCTGCCAAGTCTTCCGCCAACGACTATCTCAATTTCCTGCAGATGATGATCAACAAGGGCGAATTCGAAGGCAAGCGCGTGCTGAGCGAAAAGGCCGTGGAAGAGATAGAGACGCCGCAGTTGGTCAGTCTGCCGGTAAAGAATACGGCTGCGGGTCTGTCGGGCGCGAAGTTCGGGCTGGGTTCCTTTATCATGGACAATAATTCCTTTACCTGCCCCGACGGATACGGGGTGGTGCCCATCTTCGATAAATGCCGCAAGTATGCCGCGATCCTGATCGTGGAAAAGCCGGTGGAGGAAAAGAAACCCCTTGTACAAAGCCTTGTGAGCCTTATCGGAGAGCAGATGGGGGCCTGCGCGAACTAGCGGGCGGGGCGGCGCCGCGGGCGATCGGTCTTTGCTCCGCGGCTATCTATTCCTTTTTAACCAGCACGATCCTGCTGTTGTCGGCCTTGTAGAGTTGCTCATAGAAATTTACAAGTGCCGCATAGTCGGCGGGTGGATATCTGGATGCATTCTGCCGGAGATACCGGTAGTAGACCAGCCGGTCATTGTCGATCTTTACCGTGCACCGGTAGCTGCCGAACTTGCCATCGATCGTGACGTCTTTGGGTACGGCTTCGGGTGAATACCCCGAAGGCAGCGCGATCTGTACGCTGTCTACGTCTGTAAAGGACTCGTCGGTGATATAGTCGTAGTGTCTGACCGAGTCGGCGGAGAGACGGGTATTGCTGCGGTCGAAGACATTGGGTGTGATGAACAGGCGCTTGCCGGATACGCTGGCATAGCCTGGGGCGAGGACGTGGAGCTGCTCGGTCACAGAGGGATGGGGTCCTTCGGATTCTGCGTAGTTGTTTTTGTCAATTGAATATGTAGGCAGCCGGAAAAGGCTGTTGAGATATTTTTCGCGGCGGTCGGCGGCCATTTCTTTTATCATATGGAATGGCAGCTCCTGGCGTACACAACAATATAGGGTATTGACGTCCGCGTCGAGATTGCCATCCGCACTGATGCGTGCTCTGACCACCCTGGTCAGGGTATTATCTTTGGCTGTATACACCGGGGTCGGGACGAGGTGCCCGCCGGTCTCGTCGATCAGCAGAGCCTTGCGGCCACCGGTAAAGCTGCCCATATAGCCGGGCGACACCGTCTGACTCGTACATTCCAGCCAGATCGAGTCTTTGCCCATCGGCACGCAGGTGATCATATGATTGAACTGGAAGCCCGGGAACCCCTCGACGATCGGCGCGGCATCGTCGCCGGCCCTGATCACCGTACACCTCGCGGGGATACCCACCTCTTTCAGCAGTGCCACCATATAGTTCGAGAGCGCTTTGCAGTCCCCGTATTTCTTCGTCGCGACATATTCGGGCGGAAACGGCTGCCAGCCACCGATGCCCAATGAAAGGTTCATATAGTGAGTGTTCTGCTGCAGATAGCGATAGAGGATATATACTTTTTGACGGGTATCCTTTACCGTGTCCACGAGAGCGTGCACCTGGCTACGAACATTGTCCGGCAGCGTCTCCCTGTTCTCTCTCAGTTGTTCAATGAATTTTCCATAGCTCGTCCACGAGGACATATTCCCTCTGTATCCAGCAACCTCAAAATCGGATGGACCGGTCAGCACATAGGGCATGAACTCCCGCCAGCGGGGCCCGGAGCTCTCTCCCCAGCGGGCGGGCATGTTGCGCGCCTCCCAGGTATAGACCTTTTTGTCGCCATCCGTTGTGATCACCGGTGCGGCGGCGCCATTCAGCGCAAGCCACCGAACTTCGTAGTCCTTTGGCGCGACGATGACATATTTATTATGCTGAGTGGAGACGCCGGAGGTGATCAGCGGCAGCCAGTCGCGAAACACGATCAGACCGTTGACGTCGTCCTGCTCCGTGTATTCGGTAGTATAGGGATAGCTCCTGTAATAAAAATCATGAATCAGATAGCGCGCGCTGGCGGCCAGCTCGTCATCGTCGACATAGCTGCGGTCGTCCATATCCTTTCTTTTTGCCTTTTTGAGCTGCTTGCCCAAACCGTCATACAGAATGCCGGATACTTCGTCTACCGAATTGAACTTGTCATAACGGGTGCCGAATCCGCCGAGATTGTCTCCGGACGCGTTCATGACCGTATATACTTCGTGTTTCTTTATGACGGCTTTTGCCGGAGACTTTATCTCGAGAACGATCTCCGACTCGCGCACCACGGCGCGGGCGCCCTTGAGCAGACTATCGGGAACTGAAAGGACGCTATAACTCTGCGCTCCGGCGCAAATGGGAAGCAGCAGCACAAGGATCAGGATTCTCATTACTTTTTCTTTTTAAAGACGATCTGTTCGCTTTCTTTCTTCACGACAAAACCAAAGAATTCCCGCAGGGAAGCATAGTCTTCGCGTTTGTAGTTGGCTTTCGCCAGGATGAGTCTCGCGCGCATTTGTATGCGGCCTTCGTCCTTCTGGAGGAGGTACTCGAAAAGACCTTCGTTCTCGTTGTAGGAGACCCTGCTGGGCTTGGGTAGTTCGTCGACGTCATAGCCGTCGGGGATCTCCATATTCAGAATATAGGTCTCGTCGATCGCATAGGGCATCTCCACCGGATAAAAACGTTCGGCGGCCTTGAATGGATTTTCCTTATATCCTTCGGAAAGCATCGGGTTGAAATAGATGATATCGGTAGAGGCGTCGGGGTTGAATTTCAGGTCATAGCCCACCCCGAGCGGCTGGTCGGGCTGCTTCAGCGAATCCAGCTGAAGGTTCGAGCAGGCGAAGTCCCCGGTATATTCGGCCTGGATACCCTTTGAAAATTCCGGCAGCCCCTTATCCTTTATCTTTTCCCGCATAATATCGGCCTCGACAAAGCCGGGTCTGCAGGCCAGATGACCAACCAGCCCCTTTCCGTTGTCGTCTTTGGAAATAAATACGGTGGTGAGCTTCTTTTCGCGCAGGTCGTCCGCATCGATCAGGGCTTCCGCGCCGGTGCCCATGTCGACGACGCGGGCCGAGCCGTTATAGCACATCGAGGGGATCCGGCCAAAGCCCAGCCAGGGTTCGCTGGCGTCCAGGAATTGCTGCGTGCTGTCGATAGTGAGCAAACAGATGACGTAGTTGAAGCGGTCGATCAGCGGATACATCGGCTGGGTAAAGCCGTGGCCGCGGGTGCTCAGGATGACCGGGTCCGCATTGATCTTCGCGTGCCGCAGCATCGCGATGAGCAGCAGGTTCATCTCGGCTTCACTGCCCGTCTTGTTCTTATATACTGTCTTGAGCGAACCGGAACTTATCGTTAGTCCGCTATGCGCCGTACAGTGAAAATTGTCGCGGATATAGGTATAGATCTTTGTCGCTTTCTCGAGGCTGGTACCGGCTCCTTTGGTGATCGAAGGGAAGTCGTCGTCCAGCCATCCGTTGTTCCTGTCCAGGTCGGCGCCAAAATCGTCCGACTTCATCAGCAACTCGTTGAGTTTCGCCCAGCTGCCCATTTTGTCTTCGGTATAACCGCTGGGAAACTGATAGCGAACCAGCTGGAACTCGATCTTCGAGATATAGTTGGAGAGCGTGGTCGTAAAAGGTTCTTCCTTCAGCGCCGGAACGTCTTTCATGACCCAGCGGTGCATGACCACTTCGTCGTCGAAGGTATAGCGTTCGTCTTTCGAGGTAACGCCTGGGTTCGTCATGTGGAATGTGACATTCCGGGAGTCGGATTTGTTGATATGGTATTCCCGGAAACCCTGGGTGAGCGTGACGTACTGGAAGAACCTTGGCATATCGACCTGGTATTCGCTCCAGAGACAGGGGTAGTCGCCCTGGAATGCCCAGGGCTGCAGGTTGAAGAGAAAAGGCGATTCCTGGGTATAGCTGTATTCGACGATCGAGCCTTCTTTCAGCGCGGGAAAGGTGAACTTTTTCTTGACCAGATGTTTGGATTCCTGGTTGCTGAATATGGACTTGTCGTCCAGTTTGGTCTCGACTATTTTTCCGTCCTCGAGGTTATAGGTCGAGGCCTTTAGCGACGTCAGTTTTTCCGCGTCGTTACCGCTGACGTAGAGGGGGATCGAGACGGTGGCGGCGTCGAAGCCTTTGCGGTTGATGATCTTTATCCGCACACTGCGTTTGAAGATCAGCGTAAACCAGCCTTTGACATTGCCTTCAAATTCCGAGACACCATAGTCGGCGACGACCACGGCGTCTGCCGCGGAATCCGGTCCTGCGGGACGGACGCTGAAGTCCTGCGGCGTCAGCCTGCCGAATTTTACGGGTATTTTGTCCTGTGCGAGGCTTGCGATGGCGGTGGTCAGACAGGAAACGACCAACAAAACGGTTTTTCTTCGATTCATGTATATAGGGGGTTAAGAGATAGCACTATTTTTTCTTCAGCACGATGGTTTCGTTTTCCTTCTTCACGACATATGTAAAAAATCCCGGAGGCTGGCGTAGTCCTCCGCCGGAAACCAGGCCTTGTTGAGTCTTAGTCTGCAGCGCATCCGGATCACGGCACCCTGCTGCTCGAGGAGGTATTCGAACATCCCCTGATCGCCGTTGAAAGCGACTTTCGCGGACTTTGGCATTTCGTCGACGGCATAGCCTTCGGGTATCTCCATCGAAAAAATATACACCTCGTCGGTGGTATAGGGCATTTCTACGGGGTACTTGCGTTCCGCGGCCGTGAAGGGATTCCTGCGCAGGTCGTTCCATAGCATCGGGTTGATATACAGAACGCTTGCACCCGCGGTGTTATTGAGCACGAAATCATAGTGCAGCTTCACCGGCAATTCAGGGGCAGACAGACTGTCGATGCGGCCATTGCTGAGCGTCAGGTCGTCGCCAAAACTGGCCTGTGTCTCTTTAAAATACTCTTTTTCGTCTTTTTTGATCATCATCTGCCGGAAATTATAGGATTCCTGATCGCCGAATGTGGTCTGGAAATTACCTTCCATGCCTTTACCGGTATTTGTCATGAGGACCATCGTCGTGCGTGTTTCCTTCAGCGAATCGGCCTCAAAATAAATGGAAGCCGAATCTGTTTTGCTGATGATACGCGCGTGGCCGTTGTAGCAGTCGCCGGGCAGCTGTCCAAAACCGAGATCGGGATGGGAAGCGTCCAGGTACCAGATCTTGTCTCCGAGTTTCAGCCGGACGATGACGTAGTTCAGCCTTGCCAGGACGGGATAGGAAGAAAGATTGTATCCGAAGTCTCTGGTGCTTAGCACGACGGGATCCGCCTTCCAGCCCTTGAGGCGAAATACGGCGGCGAGCAGGAGGTTGATATCCCCTACGGTGCCGCTGTTTTTCTTTACGACGTTGCGGAGGCCGCTCGTTATATATTTATCGTAGTGGTCGGTACAGGTGAAATGGCTGCTGATATAATAATAGATGGCCCTCGCCTGTTGCATTTCGGAAGCGCTCCCGGTGGTGGCCTTGCTGACCAGATCGTTGAGCCATTCGTTATCCTCTGCAAGAGGGGCTCCAAAATTCTCTTTCTCGAGCAGTTCGTCGGTGGCTTTTGCCCAGCTGTTGGTCTCGTCTCTTGATTCGCTGCCGTTGTAAGTTTTGGAAAGCTGGAATTCGAGACGGTCGAGATAGTTGGCGGGTGTATAGAGATAGCGTTCGGCGTGCAGGGCTGGAATATCCTTCATCGCCCACTGGTGTTTGGTGGTTCGCGCGTCCACGTAGAGGTCCTGATCCCTTGAGCCGTAAGCAGACTGGTCTTTCTGTGTCACCGTATAGGATTCATTGCCTTCGCTGCCTTTGTCGATGGTATAGCCGTGTACGCCCTCGCGGACAACAACATAAAAAAGGGCCTGGGGAATGCTCACCTGATACTCGCTCCACAGGCAGGGGTACTGATCGGACTGGAACGCCCAGGACGGCAGGTTGTAGGCATAGGGTGAGGTCTCCGTATAGGTGAATTCGATAATGGAGCCCTCTTTGACCGCCGGCAGGGTGAACTTTATCTCGGTCCAGTTCTTATCGATCCTGGTGGAAAAGATATCCTGCTTATCAAGGCGGGTCTCGGCGATCTGGCCATTGCTGAGATTGTAGGTGGTGGCAACGATATCGGAGAGCTTCTCCCCATCATCGTTACCGTTATACAGCAGTATTTTTCGGGTCGAGAGATCAATGGCGTTTTTGTTCAGGATCTTTATGCGGGTCTGCCGCTTGTACATCCAGGAGAACCAGCTGTGTTTGTTGCCGACAAAATGGACGGTGCCTACGTCCGCCAAAACAACGGCATTCGTATTGGTGTCGATGATGGGATTGGAGGGGATGCTGAAGTCTGCGGTACTCAGCTTCCCGAAATGGTTGGTTTTGTCCTGCGCAAAGCAATAACTTTGTAGCGCGCACAGGCATAATATGGTAGCAATCAGAGAAGTAAGTCTTCTGACGGTCATAATTAGGTTTCGTTAGGGGATAAACGCCCCGAAAATAAACAAATTGCGCATAATTATATGCCCCTAAAAGGTAAAATACTTGTCTAATAACAACCATACATACCTGATAAAGGCCTGGAGCCGCGAGCTTGGCTTCGACTATTGCGGTATTGCGCGGGCGCAGCGTCTGGACGACGATGCCCGCCGGCTGGAAACGTGGCTGAACAAGGGAATGAACGGCACCATGGCCTATATGGGCAATCATTTCGACATGCGTATCGACCCGTCGCGGCTGGTGCCGGGCGCACGAAGCGTCATCACGCTGATGCTCAACTATTTTCCTGCAGAGGAGCAGCCCGTGGACGCACCTAAGTTCTCGAAATATGCCTACGGAGAGGACTACCACGAGGTGATCCGCGCGAAGCTGAGGGAGCTGCTGGGCAGGATCAGGGCGAATATCGGCGAGGTGGAAGGCCGGGGTTTTGTCGACAGCGCCCCGGTGCTGGAGAGAAGCTGGGCGGTCCGCAGCGGGCTCGGCTGGGTGGGAAAGAATGGAAATCTGCTGACCAAACAGTCCGGCTCCTTCTTTTTTCTCGCCACGCTGATCGTGGATCTCGAGCTGGAATACGACGCTCCGTTCGCGGGCGACTATTGTGGGACCTGTCGCCGTTGTATAGACGCCTGTCCGACGGAAGCCATTCTCCCGAATAAGGTTGTGGACGGCAGCAAGTGTATTTCCTATTTTACGATCGAGCTCAAAGACTTGCTGATTCCCGACGAAATGAAGGGGAAGTTCGACAACTGGGCGTTCGGCTGCGATACCTGTCAGGACGTATGTCCCCTGGAACCGATTTTCCAGGCCGACGCAGGAGCCCTCCTTTACGCCGGTGGCGGCGATCCTGGACTTCAGTGCGGGGGACTGGGAGCAGCTGACGGAAGAGAAGTTTCGGGAGATCTTCCGCAATTCGCCGGTAAAACGCGCGAAGTTTGCCGGCCTGCGCAGGAACCTCCGTTTTATTTCTTCCCCGGCATCACCACCAGCCTGATACCTCCGTAGAAGATGTGCTGGGGGCCCGACACTTCCGTATTCAGCAGCGGGGTAAGTCCGTATTGGATCTGGGGTCCCAGCTGGAGGCGGATTTTGCGCACGGGGAGGCCGACCATCAGGGCTGTATTGAGGTTGAACTGCGCACGATTGGCCACTCCCGCGTCCTTGAAGTATACTCCGGAATGGGTGTTGTAGTATACAGCGCTTGACCCTACCAGATAGGAGGCGGAGACGCCGCCGTCGAGGTACAGGGGAAACAGATGGCTGTGATTGATCCTCCACTCGATAGCGACCGGCAGTTCGAGGAAATAGTACCTGTTCATATAGGACTGATCGTCTCCCCGGCTATAGTAGGGGTAAGACTGAATGGGGGCTATTGCCGCCGCATTCAGGTAGGTGGCGTTCGAGGGCGCATAGCTGGCGACCTGTTCGCCAACGTGGACGCGGTTGGAATAGTAGTGGAAGTCGAGACCGACGGAGAGATTCCATCGCGGGCTCAGCTTTTTCTGGGCGAGTACGCCGAAATAAAAGGCGGGTCCGGGGTCGACTGTAGAGACGTATTCCTTGGTGGGCCTGGCGGCATAGGTAGTGATCGCGTTGGCGGTCGTCTGGCTGGCCGGTGCGGCGGACATCAGGCCATAGTTGGCGACCTGGGTCTGGTGGAGCGAGGAAATGCCCACGCCGCCGGTGAAGGCGGCTTCCCAGGGGTTATGCGGTTTGGACAGGACCTGGACGGTACTGGTAGTCAGTTTGGACGGCAGGTTTCCGGCTTTTACGGGGCTCATGGCGGAATGGAGGCTGGCCAGTGCGGGATTGAATGCCGCTCCGCGGCCGGCCATCTGGTCTCCGCTGGTTGCTCGGTTCACGTCTCCGCCACTGGTCCCGCGGGCATTCGCACGGTTCACGCTACCCTCGCTGGTTGCTCGGTTCACGTCTCCGCCACTGGTCCGGTTAAAATCGGCCAATCCTGCATCTCCCTTTTTCGTGGCAGCCGCGAAAGGATCCGGGGTATGCGCGCGGTTAGTCCCGGTTCCTCTCTTGGCAAGTGTGGTAGCGACCACTGAGCCTTCACGGGGCCTGCCGGTTGTGGCAGAAATATTATTATTGGAATGGAGTGTTTTATTGTTCGGCGCGAGTGTAGAATTGTTCGTTAGGGAAGAAGTTTTATTGGTGTTGGATGAAGTAATGCCGGAGCCGGTCGGGGCAGCCGTTGCGGGGCTGGTGGCCGTTGTAGAGCTGGCGGCTGTTGCAGAGCTCGTGGCCATTGCCGGGGTCGCGGCCGCCGCGGTATTCGGGGCAGTCGCAGTGTTCGCGGCCGTCGCAGTGTTCGCGGCCGCCGCGGTATTCGGGGCAGTCGCAGTGTTCGCGGCAGTCGCAGGCGCGCGGCGGCTGTTGCAGGATTCGCGTCTGGCCGTGGTTTCGCGGTCCCGGACGCGATAGCCGAAGTTTCCGGAGTTACCGCCGCAGATGAACCGCGGAAAAGCCAGTAACCTCCTCCCGCCAGGAGCAGGAGTCCCGGCAGCGCAAGGCGCCAGAACATCGGCAGGCGCCAGCGGCGGCGTTCTGTTGATTGCAGCCTCGACATTCGCCCACACGGATTCGGAGGGAGTGAAGTCGAGCTCCGCCATTTTTTGCTGCACTTCTTGTTCGAACTTAGGGTCGTGCATAATTCGCTTCGTTTTTGTTAGTCGCTGAAAATTTATTTATCCAGCTGATCAACAGGCTCCTTGCCCGCGCATACTGCGAACGGGAGGTACCCTCTTTGATGCCCAATATTTTTCCGATCTCGACGTGGCTGTAACCTTCCACTGCGTGCAGGTTAAAGATGGTCTGGTATCCGGGTGGCAGTTGCCTGATCAGTTCTGCCAGCTCTTTGGTGCTGAGCGAGACTTCCGGATTGTCATCCGAGACCGGGTGCAGGGCGGTCTCCGTAAAAAGCAGCTCGGTCTGGTACCGGCTGTGTTTTTTAGGTAGTTGATCGCCGTATTGACCATGATCCTGCGAATCCATCCACCCAGCTCGCCGGAGAAGCTGAATTGATGTAAGTTCTTGAAAACCATTATAAATCCTTCCTGTAATACGTCCTCGGCGTCGACCATTGACTTCGTATACCGATAGCATACGCCCAGCATCGGCGAGGCAAAATGATCGTACAGCTGCTTCTGGGCAGCCCTTTCTCCTTTCAGACAGTCTTTTACCAGCTGGTGATAATCCATTCTTCCGACAGTTATCGTACTTGACAATTAATGAGACAAAAAGCGTTGCACGACGGATTTTGACGAAGCCTTACCTTTGCGACCATGTCAACTTCACTTACAGAACGGGACCGGAAGGTTATCTGGCATCCCTATACCCAGCATAAAGACATCCTTCCCCCATTCCGGTTGTAAAAGGCAAAGGTACGCTGTTATACGATGACAAAGGCCGCACCTATATCGACGCTATCAGCAGCTGGTGGGTAAGTATCCATGGTCACGGACACCCTTATATTGCAGAAAAACTATATAAGCAGGCCAGCCTGCTCGAGCAGGTCATCTTTACCGGCTTCACGCACGAGCCTGCGGTCGAGCTGGCTGAACGCCTGCTGCCCCTGCTGCCGGGGGATTTTTCGAAAGTCTTCTATTCCGACAACGGCTCGACGGCGGTCGAAGCTGGCGATCAAGATGGCTATTCAGTACTGGGGCAACAAGGGCGGGCAACGAAACAAGATACTTGCATTCCGCCATTCCTATCACGGGGATACCTTCGGGGCGATGAGCGTCAGCGAGCGGAGTGTCTTCACCGCCCCTTTCAGCGACTATCTTTTCGAAGTGGAGTTTGTCGGCACGCCGACGAGGGACAATATCTATGAACTGCTATCCCTGGTGCGACGGGAAGGCAGCTCGATCGCTGGTTTCATCTATGAGCCGCTGCTGCAGGGCGCGGGCGGAATGCGGATCTATGAGGCCCAGCTTCTGGACGAGCTGCTGGCGGAGCTGTCCGGACAGGGTATACTCTGTATAGCCGACGAAGTCCTCACCGGATTTGGCCGGACGGGCCGGCTGTTCGCGGGCGAATACCTGCGGCACAAGGCGGATATTATATGCCTCAGCAAGGGGCTGACGGGGGGAACGATGGCGCTCGGCGTCACCGCTGTTACGGAGCGGCTGTTCGAAGCCTTCCTCAGCGACGACCGGAGAAAGACGCTTTTTCACGGACATTCCTTCACCGCCAACCCCATCGCCTGCGCCGCGTCGCTGGCCAGCCTCGACCTGTTGCTGGACGAAGGCAATCTGCAGCGCATCGCGCATATCGGCCGGCGCCACGAGGCTTTTCTGGAAAAGCTGGCCCTCTACCCTATCGTCAAAAACCCAAGGTCCATCGGTACGATCCTGGCATTCGAGCTCAACACGGGCGAAGACGGCTATGTCAACGCGATCGGTCCTGCCATCACGAAGGAGGCTCTGGCCCAGGGCATCTATCTGCGCCCGCTGGGAAACACCGTCTATTTCATGCCACCTTATTGTATCACTGAAAAAGAAATGGACCAGGTGTATGATTTCCTGGTCCATAGTATTGTAGTACATAGCTGATCGGCCCTCACGGGCACGCAGCACCTAAAACTTCACGGGGACATCAACCTCTACCATGTCCCGGGAGATCTCCAGTTCCTTCGAGGTAGGCTTGATCGTCAGCTGCTCAACGGGAGAGCTGAGCTTCTTTACGGGAACGTCGACGTGTAATACGTCCTTGTCCTTATACTGGTCGTACTTGAACGCACCCCACTGTCCCAGCTGGGAATTCAGGATGATCGTCCACTGACTTTCATTAGGGATGGCGAACAAAGTGTAAGTACCGGCCTTTACGGGCTTTCCGCCGAAAGTACCGTCCTTGGCGAAAGTGATGGTGGTAGCCTCGTCAGCCCCTACGCGATAGACTTTGCCGTAGGGCTCAAGCTTACCGAAGACCTCGCGTCCTTTCTTGTAAGGACGGCCATAGGTCACCGTGATGTCTTTTGTCTTGACGGTATCGTGCGGGCTCTTGGGATGAGTGGGCTGCGCATAGGACACCGAAGCAGACAGCAGGATAGCAAACAAACTTAGCATTGCGTTACGTACTCGCATATTGGTGGGTTTTGATTGACAACAATGGTTCGGTTCATCCGGCCGGGGGAGTCTAAAGTTAGGTACTTCTTGCCACAGTTAGCGACTTCTTTCAACAAGTTAACGACTTCTCTCAACAAATTGCTTCAGGCTGTCCAAAGATTCCTCCATGGCGGGTCCGAGTTTCCGATCGTATACAAAAATCCCTAATTTCTCCCAGGGGATACCAGCGAAAATGCAGGTCGAAATACCAGACGACGACACTGCCCGTATTCGATGCACCCACCTGGAAGCCGCCTTCGACCTCCTTTCCACCCTTGAGGCTCCAGTGCAGGGAAACGCCGCCAGAATCCACCGCCGTCTCCCGGACCGTCAGTTCATCGGAGCTGAGCTGCGCGCCCTTTCCGGCGGAGGGCGATGAAATGCGTACATTGGTAAGCGTATTGCCGCCTGCGATCTTGTTCCAGTCCTTCCAGCTATTGAAATCTCCCACAGTGGCGATCACCTTCTCCCCGGGCGCTGAAATATTAACAATGCGGGCTACCCGCAGGTCGGAAGGAATAAAAAAGAAAGACAGGTCAGTACAACAAAAAGAACCAGCAGACTTAATAAGGCAAATTTTAATAATTTCATGTATTACTCCCATTTGAATACTTTCACGGCAATGGCGTAGATGGCGATGCCCCACAGTGTAAGGACACCCAATTGCCGCCAGCAGTCCGTCAAATGCGCGCCTTCGAAGGAAATATTGCGCATGGCTTCGTTCAGCTGTGTCAGCGGGAGCAGGCGGCAGAATTTCTGCAGCCAGTCCGGAAATACGTCTATCCGAAAAAAGGTGCCGCTGAGCAGGAACTGAGGCAGGGTCAGGATATTGGCGAATAAGGGTATCACGCTTTCCGTCTTCGCGAGATTGCTGACGACGAAGCCGGCGCCCATAAAGACGATTAGCCCCCAAAGGCTGAGTATTGCCATTTCCAAAAAAGTAACCCAGCCGTGTACGAGCGTGAACTCAAATCCATATCTTCCGACCAGGATGATGACCACAGCGGCGATCAGTTGGAACAGCACCCTGGCGAGACACTCGCCGAACACGATATGCGCCTTGCTGATCGGCGTGGCAAAGAACCGTTTGAGCACCAGTTGCTGCCGCAAATTGAAGAATAAAAAAGCGGTTCCAAATACAGCGGCGCTCAGCAGTGAAAAACCGAGCATGCCGGGCAGGATGAAGTCGATCATCTTATAGTCGCGTGCGGGCACGGGCGGCAGTTCGTTGACGATAATGGGCTGGTATTGCGTGGGTATTCCCTTCTCTACCGCGACGGCCTGCACCTGCGCCAGCGCCGACCGGAGGATGCGGAACTTGTCCCTGCTGGCGGATGAGGTCTGTGCGTGTACCGTGTACTGCGTAAATCCAACCGGCGACTTTACGGAATCTACATAAAGCGTAGCCGCGATCCTTCCCTTTTCGAGGTCTTCCCTGAGGAGCGTCGTATCTTTTCTTTTTCCAGCTGTACCAGCGGGTTCTTCAGCAGGTTTGCGATCACCGGATCAGTCGTATCCGTGCCCTTCACGAGCGCAAACGATACAGAAGGACCGCTGCCTCCGATGAAGCCAAACACCAAGATAAAGATCAATGGAAAACCAATGCTGAAACCAACTGAAGACGGATTTTTGAACATGGCCTTCATGCTGGCTTTGGTGATCGCCAGCATGGCCACTGGACTGGTTGTACCTGGTAGACATATTATTCGCGAAGATACAGTTATTCGACCGTGAGATCGAAAGGAAGTCTTGTCTGCGTCACGCCAACCATCGCTTTTACTTTTTTGATCAGCATATAGGTGCGATAGCCGTCTTCTCCGACCTCTTCCTTAACGGCTTTCATGCCCGCGGACTTTTTGAAGCCGCCAAGAATCCGGTCGAGAAAGCTTTTGGGTTCCGGCGTTTCGATCAGGCGATAGTCATTTGTCTTAGCCATGCGTGCGGCGCAGTCGATGGCATCCTGCAGGGTGCCGATGCGGTCCACCAGGCCGAGCGAAAGTCCCATCGTTCCGCTCCACACGCGTCCCTGCGCGATGCTGTCGATATACCCGATGTCTTTTTTGCGACCGTCCGAGACGCGCATCTTGAAGTCGTGATAGATGGTGTCGATCTCGTTCTGGACATAGCTGCGTTCGGATGGCGTCAGGGGTTTGGAAACGGAGAGCATGTCTGCTTCGGGCGCCGTCTTAACGGCGTCGAAGGTCACACCCAACTTGTTCTTAAAGAACGACTGCATATTGGGGATGACCGCAAATACGCCGATGCTGCCGGTGATGGTCCCGGGCATTGCGAAGATGCTGTCCGCGTTGCAGGAAAGATAGTATGCGCCCGAGGCCGCGACGTCGCCATAGGAGACGACCACCGGCTTTTCCTTACGGGCAAGGGAGAGTTCACGCCAGATATTCTCGCTGGCCAGCGAGCTGCCGCCGCCTGAATTGATCCGGAGCACGATGGCTTTGACGTCCTTGTCGAAGCGTGCCTTGCGGATCAGCCAGCGATAGGTCTCCGAGCCGATCTCTTCCCGATCGCCTTTTCCGTCCACCAGCTTCTCCTTCCGCATAGATCAGTGTGATCTTGTCTTTTCCGGTCTGTTTATAGCTGACGGCTTTGGCGTATTTGCCGAGGGTAACAAAATTGAGATAGGCGTGTTTGTCTATATTCAGCTTGCTTCTGATCTCGTCCTTTACTTCGTCGTCGTACCGGAGCCCGTCGATCAATTTATAATCGTAGGCGTCCTGCGCACGGCGGATCAGGCTTTGGTTGACGCATTTCCGGAGGGTGCTGGTATCGAGGTTGCGGGCCTGCGCGGTCGTCCACAAAAGACGGTTATAGAAGTCGCCGAGCAGCTCGGTCAGCTGGAGCCGGTTGGCGTCCGTCATTCTGTCTTCCCGCAGGGGTTCGGTCGCGCTTTTGAACTTGCCGGCGTAGAAGATCTGGGGTTCTATCTCCAGTTTTTGCAGGGTACCTTTGAGGTACAGCATCTGGCTGGCAAATCCTTTCCATTCGAGATCGCCCTTGGGATTGCAATAGATCTTGTCGGCGGCCGTAGCCACATAGTAGGCTTTCTGGGTGATCATGTCGCCGTATGCGTATACGAATTTTCCACTTTTTTAAACTCCACGATGGAGTGCCGGATCTCTTCGTTGGAGGCAAACCCGTTGGGGTCGTTATTACATTTGAGATAGATGCCTTTGATGGTAGAGTCTTCCCTGGCGTGGCGGATCAGCCGGACGATATCGTAAATACCGGGTACGTCGTACTGCTCGTCGGATCCCAGATCGGAAAGGGGTTGTCCTGGGTTTGTTCCTTATACGTTTGTCCCAGATCGACCATCAGGACCGCTTTGCCGTCGATATCCGGTTTGGAGGGGGAAAGCAGGCCGCCAACGACGCCGACCAGAATAATAACCGCGATTACGGTGAAAATGATCAGCGCGAGCAATGCCGCAAAAAATGATTTGAAAAAGCCTCTCATGTAAACCTATACTTTATGTTCAAAAATAAAGATATTTGGGCCCCGAAAGTAAGGAATCTATGAACATATCCTATTTATTGATAGGTGGCAATCAGGGAGAAAGGGCGGCTCAATTGGCGCTTGCACGGAAGAAGATCACCGCCGGAGCAGGCCGTCTGCTTCGCGTTTCATCGCTGTACGAGACCGCGGCCTGGGGCAAGACCGACCAGCCCGACTTTTTCAACCAGACTCTGGAGCTGGAAACCCGGCTGGAGCCGACCGAACTCATCGAATCATTGCTGGGGATCGAGCTGGAGATGGGCAGACGAAGAGAAGAGCGCTACGGATCACGGATCATCGATATAGATATACTTTTTTTAATGATGCGATAATACGGCTGCCACAGCTGGTGATACCACACCCGGAGATCCAGAACCGCCGGTTTGCACTGGCGCCGATGGCAGAGATCGCCCCTTTGTTAATACATCCGATCCTCGGGCGGACGATACAACAGCTGCTGGAAGCCTGTACCGACCCGCTCGCGGTGAGAAAACTGGAAATTTGACCCATGAAGTACCACTTTATCACGATAGAAGGCAATATCGGGGCCGGCAAGACGACACTTTCGCATCTGCTGGCGCGGCACTACAACGCCCGGCTCATTCTTGAACAGTTCGCCGACAATCCTTTTCTGCCCAAATTCTACGAGAACCCGGCACAGTACGCGTTCCCCCTGGAGCTGTTCTTCATGGCCGAGCGCTACAAACAGCTCAAAGAGCTGGTGCACACCGGTGACTTGTTCCAGTCGGTGACGATCTCCGACTATCTGTTCACGAAATGCCTGCTCTTTGCAAAAGTGAACCTGCCGGACCAGGAGTTCCTGCTCTATCAGAAATTATTCGACATTATCCATTCCCAGATGATCCAGCCGGATATTCTGATCTATCTTCATGCTCCCGTGAACAAGCTACAGTCCAATATCCGAAAACGCAACCGCAGCTATGAACAGCATATCCCGGATGAATACCTGTACAATATCCAGGAAGCCTATACGCACTATATCCGTCAGTACAATATCCGCACCCTTTTTATAGACGTCAGCAACGCAGATTTCCTGGGCAACGAGGCACATCTCAAGGTCGTCCTCGACGCGCTGGACAAGGACTATGACGAGGGTCAGCATTATTTTACACTTCCTTAATGCATTTATGGCAGATCGTAAGACAGCACTGGAAATATTAAAGATCACCGAGTACCGGAATTTTATCATCGCCCGTTTCTTTTACGTCATGGCGCTTCGCATGGTGACGACGATCATCGGCTGGCGCATTTACGAGATCACCCACAACCCGTTCGCCATCGGGCTGATCGGGCTTTCGGAATTCCTCCCCGCCTTCTGTCTGGCCCTCTATGCAGGGCACGTGATCGACAAGAGCGATAAGCGCGCGCTGCTGCTGACGACGACTACCGCCTATCTTGTCTGCGTTGGCGGGTTGATCACCCTGTCGGTCGGATCCGTGATCCAGTCTCTCGGAAGCCACTGGATCCAGTGGCTGATCTATATGACCATCTTTCTCACCGGAGTGATCAGGGCATTTGCCGGACCGACGATGAATGCCATCGTGGCCCAGATCGTTCCGCGCGAAGAGCTGCCCAGCGCCGTTACCCTCAACTCGAGCGCTTTTCTCACCGCCAGCGTCATCGGACACGCGACGGGGGATTTCTCATCGCGAAAACCAGCTATGTCAATTCCTTTATCGTCGTGGGTATCTACGTTGCTATCGCGCTCTATTTTATGTCGACCATTTCGCCGAAGCAGGTCATGGTCACCAATTCCGAGCGGAGGACATGGGACAGCATACTGGATGGCCTGCGGTTCGTCTGGAGGACCCGCGAAGTGCTCGGCGCGATGGCGCTGGACCTGTTTGCGGTGCTCTTCGGGGGCGCCGTCGCGATGATCCCCGTCTTCGCCCGCGACATCCTGCAGGTCGGCGCCATCGGATTTGGCTGGCTAAACGCTGCGTCCGATATCGGATCGATGACGACTATCGCGATACTGACCCTTCGCCCGCTGCGACACAAGCAGGGGCTGCGGCTGATGTATGTCGTTGCCGGCTTTGGCGCCTGCATCATCCTCTTCGGCCTCTCGCGCTGGTACCTGCTTTCCTTTCTGGCGCTGCTGGCCAGCGGGCTACTGGATGGAGTAAGCGTCGTGATCAGGGGGACCATCCTCCAGCTGAAAACGCCGGACGAAATGCGGGGTCGCGTATCCGCCGTCAATTCGATGTTCATCAATTCGAGCAACGAGCTGGGACAGTTCGAGAGCGGTGTGATGGCCAGGCTGATGGGGGTTGTACCTTCCGTCGTTGTCGGCGGTTGTATGACCATCGGTATTGTGGTCGCCACCTGGTTCAGAGCGCCGAGCCTGCGCGAGATGGAGTACTAAATCGCACAGCAGCGTATCAAAAGCGAACAGTCTTTCCGGAGCCATTTTCGTCAACACGGTGATCATCAGCCATTTACCAAAAAGGCATTTTATTAGCACCACCAGGCTATGCTAAAGAGTTATCTCAGGACTGCCGCTCGCAGCCTTTGGAAGAACAAGGCCTTTTCCGCCATCAATATCATCGGTCTGGCCGCCGGACTGGCGGTTTGTCTGCTGATCACACTCTATGTAGTGGACGAGACCAGCTATGACCAATACAATATCAATGCCGACCGCATCTACCGGCTGCACGCGGATATCTATTTCAACAATACCCAGTTCAGCGCGGCCACCTCTCCCCGACCGCTCGGACCGGCCCTGATGAAAGACAACCCGCAGGTCGAACAAATGACCCGGGTCGTCGCGCAGAGCAGCATTCTGGTAAAAAAAGGCAATGAAAATATTCAGGACCGGCAGGCCGCCTATGTGGACTCCAGTTTTTTCAACATGTTCACCGTCGTCCCCATACAGGGCGATCTGAGGACGGCGCTCGACGCGCCCAACGCCATCGTCATCGACGAGACCACGGCAAGAAAATATTTCAACGGCACCGAAGTTGCGGGACAAACCCTCTATGTCGACAATACGACGCCGTGTAAAGTTACGGCGGTGATAAAGGACCTGCCCGGGGCGTCCCATTTTCATTTCCATTTCCTGCGGCCCATCCGGGATGCCTACCAGGGCGCCAAAGACGACTGGCTGACCAATTACACCTGCACCTATATCCTGGCGAGACCCGGCGTCGACCGGGCCACCCTGCAGGCGCATGTCGACCAGACGACCCATACTTATCTGTACAGGCAGCTGGAAGGGCTCCTGCATGTTTCTGCCACTGACATGCAGAAGACGGGATCCCATTTCAGGTACAACCTGATGCCGCTGCGGGATATTCACCTTCATTCAGATCTGACCTTCGAGATAGAGGCCAATGGCAACAGCAGCTACGTATATAGTTTTGGAGTCATCGCTGCCCTGATCCTCCTGATCGCCTGCGTGAACTTCATGAATCTATCGACCGCGCGCAGTGCCAACCGGGCAAAGGAAGTCGGGATCAGGAAAGTGGCCGGTTCTTCGAAAGGCAACCTCGTCATCCAGTTCCTCACCGAATCGACCCTTCTGAGCCTGGTGGCGATGCTCCTCGCATTTGCCCTGACCGTGCTGCTGCTGCCGGTGTTCGATCAGCTGGCGGGCAAACAGCTGCAGGCAAACACCCTGTGGTCGCCCCGTTTCCTTGGCGTTTCGATCGGACTCGTGGTTCTTGTCGGTTTTCTTGCCGGCAGCTATCCGGCACTTTATCTGTCGTCTTTTCAGCCCATCCAGGTATTAAAAAGCAGGATCGCCGCCGGATTTAAAAGCAGCCGGCTTCGCAGCGTGCTCGTCGTATTCCAGTTCAGCATTTCGATCGTACTGATCATCGGCACCATGGTTATTTACAACCAGCTGAACTATATCCGCAACAGGAATACGGGTTATACGCGCGAACAGGTGCTGGTCCTGCACGACGCCTATCACCTGGGCAACAATATAAAAGCGTTCCGCCAGCAGCTGCTCCAGCTATCGGGTATTGGAAACGCTACAATTACCGGAGGTCTGCCCACTTCCGGGCCGGGCAGTCTTAATCAGATGGGCTGGTTCAGGGACGCATCCATGGACGCCAAAAGAGGGGTCATTCTCACGAGCCTCCGCGTGGACGAGCGCTACATCCCCACCCTAAAATGCAGCTGGCGCAGGGCCGAAATTTTTCGAAGGATTTTTTGTCGGACAGTTCCGCCGTTATCATCAACGAGTCGGCTGCGAGGCTGATGGGGATAAAGGACCCGCTGAGCATGCAGCTCTATCGCCCCGACTATGAGAACGCCAACCTGATCCACACCTTCACCTACCACGTCGTCGGCGTGGTAAAGGATTTCAATTTCAGCACGATGCACGAAAAGATAGGCCCGCTCATCATGCAGCTTGCGGACGACTGGAACGATATCGCGGTTGCCGTCAATCCCGGGAATGTTTCATCGGCGATACAGCAGGTCGAAGATCAATGGCGGCGCATGGCGCCGGGCATGCCGTTCAGCTATACGTTCATGGACAGCGATTTTGACAGGCTGTATCACGCAGATCAGCAGACAGGCCGGCTGTTTATCAGTTTTGCCGTTTTTGCGATCCTGATCGCCTGTCTCGGCCTGTTCGGGCTGGTGACATTTGCGGCAGAACAGCGGACGAAAGAGATCGGCATCCGCAAACTGCTGGGAGCCCGGGTCGGAGCCATCGTGGTGTTGCTGTCGCGCGACTTTACGCGGCTGGTCCTGATCGCCTCGCTCATCGCCTTCCCGCTGGCCTGGTGGGCGATGAATAAATGGCTGGAAAGCTTTGCCTACAGGGTGTCCATCGGCTGGTGGGTCTTTCTCATCGCCGGTGTGCTCGCGTTTGGGATCGCCCTGCTGACGGTCAGCATCCAGACCATCCGTGCCGCGCTGGCCAATCCCGTAAAAAGCCTGAAAACGGAGTAACCTATTTCCTGACCGATACGTCTTAATACCCATACAACCTAACCTGCATGTTAAAGAACTATCTCAGGACAGCCCTGCGCAGTCTTTGGAAGAACAAGGCTTTTACCGCCATTAATATCGCGGGGCTGGCGGCTGGTCTCGCCGTTTGCCTGCTGATCGTGCTATATGTCTCCGACGAGCTCAGCTATGACCGCTATAACCCCAATGCGGACCGCACTTACAGGCTGGACGCGGACATCTATTTCAACAACACCCAGTTCAGTTCGGCCGCATCGCCCAAGCCGATGGCGCCGGCGCTGGTCAAGGACTATCCGCAGGTAGAGCAGATGGTCAGGGTCCTTTCCGACGGCAATATTCTCGTGCGAAAGGGTAACGACAATATCCAGGACCACAAGGCGGCATATGCCGATTCTACTTTCTTTAAGGTCTTCCCTCTCCCGATGCTTTATGGCGACCCCGCCACGGCCCTCGACGAGCCGCACTCGATCGTGATCGACGAATCTGCCGCCCTCCGTTATTTCAACAGCAGCGACGTACTGGGCAAGACCCTTTACGTCAACAATACCACGACCTGCAAGGTGACCGGGGTCATAAAAGACATCCCCCGCCAGTCGCATTTCCATTTCGCTTTTATCCGGCCATTACGCGATCTGAGTTTTCAGGACGATCTGCAGGACTGGCTCAGCAACAACTGCCAGAGCTATGTCCTGCTAAAGCCGGGTGTGACGAAGGAGTTTTTACAAAAGAGCGTGGACCAGACCGTCAATACCTATCTCAACCGCCAGCTGGAAGCCACGCTGCATACCAGCGTCCACGCGATGAACAGCAATGGCGGCCATATTAAATACCACGTGACCGCCGTGCCGGAGATCCACCTGCATTCCAACCTGTCCTACGAGATCGAGCCCAACGGAAATATCAGCTATGTCTATATCTTCTCCGTCATCGCGGCGCTGATCCTGCTGATCGCCTGCGTCAACTTCATGAACCTGGCGACGGCGCGCAGCGCCAACCGCGCGAAGGAAGTTGGCATAAGAAAGGTGGCGGGCTCATCGAAAGGAAATCTGATCGTCCAGTTTCTCGTCGAGTCCATCCTACTCAGTTTTATCGCGCTGGCGCTGGCCGTCGGCATCGCAGCGCTGCTGCTCCCCATATTTGACCAGCTGGCCGGAAAGGCGATCACCACCGGAACGCTTTTCTCTCCCCGTCTGCTGCTGACGGCGGTCGCGCTCGTCTTCATCGTCGGATTCATCGCGGGCAGCTATCCGGCTTTTTATCTTTCTTCCTTTCAGCCGATAAAAGTGCTGAAGGGAAGCCTGTCTACGGGCTTCAAGAATAGCTGGCTTCGCAGCAGCCTCGTCGTCTTCCAGTTCAGCATTTCCATCACACTGATCATCGGCACGATCGTCATCTACAACCAGCTGGACTATATCCGCAACAGACAGATCGGTTACAACCGTGACCAGGTGCTGGTCCTCCACAATACCGGCAATATGGGGGACAAGATAAAGACCTTCCGGCAGCAGCTGCTGCAGCTGTCCGGCGTGCGCAACGCCACGATCACCGGCAACCTGCCTACCGCCGACCCCTCCGGTTTCAACCAGCAGGGCTGGTTCCGTGACCCCTCTTTTGACGCCAAACGCGTGATCATCTTCACGACCTTCTATGTGGACGAAAGATATATCCCCACGCTGGGAATGCAGGTGCTGAAAGGGAGGAATTTTTCCGAAGAATTCAAATCCGACAGCTCGGGGATCATTCTGAACGAATCGGCGGCGGCGCTTCTGGGGGTAAAGGACCCGGTGAATATGCAGCTCTACCGGCCAGGCAACAACGAAATGACGAAAGTCCTTCCCTACCACGTAGTGGGTGTTGTAAAGGATTTTAACTTCAGTACGATGCACGACAAGGTCGGTCCGCTCATCATCACGCGCGGCGAGCACTGGGGAAATATCGCGCTGTCTGTCAGCACGCACGACCTCCCCTCCCTCGTCGGCCAGATAGAAACGAAATGGAAGACGGTGTCCCCGGGCATTCCGTTCCACTATTCCTTTATGGACAATGATTTCAATAATCTCTATACCTCCGAGCAGCAGACGGGCAAATTGTTTGTCACCTTTGCCGTTTTTGCGATCCTGATCGCCTGCCTCGGCCTGTTCGGTCTGGTGACCTATGCGGCGGAGCAGCGGACAAAGGAGATCGGGATCCGGAAAGTACTGGGGGCAAGGGTCGGCACGATCGTCGTGCTGCTCTCCCGCGATTTTACGCGGCTGGTCCTTATTTCTTCGGTCATTTCGTTCCCTCTTGCCTGGTGGGCGATGAATCAATGGCTCGGGAGTTTTGCCTATCGCGTGTCTATTGGCTGGTGGGTCTTTCTCATCGCCGGCGCGCTCGCGCTCGGGATCGCGCTGCTGACGGTGAGCGTTCAGACGATCCGCGCCGCGCTGGCGAATCCGGTGAAGAGTTTAAAAACGGAGTGACGACTACTTATCCGCCGCGATCAGTCTTTCGAGAACAAAATAAACGATCGGACAAAACGTCGAGTTCTTCTGCGTGACGGCGGGCCGGCGGACAAGGACGTCTTCGTCGGTATAGGGGAAGCGCTCGCAGTCGGAGGGACGCACTTCATAGATGCTGCAGTAGTTGTCCGCGCCGAGAAAGGGGCAGGGCGTCGACCTGACCACATAGTCTCCGTCGGCGTCGAGGCGGAGGTAGCGTTCGATGAACTCGCTCTCTCTCAATTTGAGGTGACGGGAAATGCGTTTGATGTCCGGGGTTTTAAAACGGGGGGAGTAGTTCTTGCAGCAATTCGCGCATTTCAGGCAGTCGATCTTTTCGAATGCTTCTTCGTGGAGTTCCGGCAGCTGGTCGAGAACGCGGTTGCGCTGGGCGGGTTTGGCGGCCTTTTCGAGGAAGCGGCGGTATTCTTTTTGGCGGTCGCCCGACTTTTTTCCCAGTTATGCAACAAATCACTCATATCTAAATAATTCCTCGTAGGGGGAGCACATTATCACCTGATTAACAATAGCAAGGTACAACAATCCGTTAATTGCTTTATTTTTATATGGTGGAAAGCCTCAGAGAAACAATCCTAATCCTCGTAAGTAGCCCGATATACCTGATCATTATAGGGCTGGAAGTATTTTTAAGTAACTACAAGCACAGGGACCATCATCATGGCCGCTCCGGTCCGCGTATCAGGACCTATACCTGGCGGAATACCCTGACCAATTGCTACCTGATGCTGCTCAATGGCGGCATCGACCTGCTCCTGAGGGGCTTTTATATCCTGGTCCTGAGCGTCTGCTACAGACACCACTGGATATCGATCACCAATGTATTTTCGTATTGGTTCCTGCTGCTGCTGGCGGAAGACTTCCTTTATTACTGGCTGCACCGCTGGGATCATGAGATCCGATTGTTCTGGGCGGTACACGTCACGCACCATTCCTCGGAGCATATGAATTTCACGGTCGGTTTCCGGTCGTCGGTCTTCCAGCCGCTGTACCGCTTCGTCTATTTTATTCCGCTTGCGCTGCTTGGGTTCAAGCCGCTGGACATCATATTTATATATTCGGCCACGCAGATCTGGGGCATTTTTGTGCATACCGAGCTGATCGGCAAGATGGGATGGCTGGAGTACATCCTTGTCACCCCTTCTCATCACCGGGTACACCACGCGTCCAATCCGCGCTATCTCGACAAGAATATGGGCATGTTCCTGATCATCTGGGACCAGTTGTTCGGGACTTTTCAACCAGAGCTCGGGCCGGAAGAGTATCAGCCCACCAGATATGGACTGACGAAGCCTCTTGAAAGTTCGGGCCCGGTCAATATCATCTTTCACGAATGGAAAGCCATCGGCGACGATCTCGTCCGGAAGGATATCGGGTGGAGGGAGAAGCTGGAACTATGTATTTGGCCCTCCCGGCTGGAGTCATGACGGCAGCCGGCTGACCAGCGAGCAAATGCGCGAGGCTGAAGCGCTTGGATCACTGGATTTTGCGCCGGATCCTCAATTTTAATTTCCTTTTAATATGTCCCATTCCCGTTGTTTGGGTTTGCCTGGTATTTTTGTATCAGCAATTCATTCCTGCTTACGCACGAAGAATAGTTTAGCATTCAATTTTTAGGGTTTAGGGGTTTTTAATCGAAAAAAGGCCAGTCCCAATTTGTCAAAGTAGGGACGGCCTTTTTTCATTTTAGTCACACCTACTCCACAAGGCAGCCTTTTTGCACTAATTATCCTTACTTAATTGTAACTTTGCACCTTCCAAAACTGGACGGAGTCCAGTTCGTGTACGAGGCCCCGAAGGCCGAAGTACAGAGTTATTTGTGGTGTTGTGGTAAAAAATTATTTTTTCGGTAATTTTTTTGCCACAATTTAAATGCAAACGGTCAACCCTCCTCTAATATGAATCTATTCGAACAACAGGCGAATGAATTTGCGGGCCGTCACATCGGTCCCAATGAAAAAGAAACGGCGAACATGCTGAAAACCATCGGAGTAGACTCTCTCGATGAGCTGATCGACCGGACGATTCCGGCGTCGATACGCAGTAGAAAAAAATTGAATATCTCCGCAGCCATGAGCGAGTATCAGTACCTCGGCTCGCTGCGTCAGGTAGCGGCCCGGAACAAGGTATTCAAGTCTTATATCGGGCAGGGCTACTACGACACGATCGTTCCCAGCGTCATCCTTCGCAACGTATTTGAGAACCCGGGCTGGTATACACAGTATACCCCCTACCAGGCGGAGATCGCCCAGGGCCGGCTCGAAAGCCTTCTGAACTTCCAGACCATGGTATCCGACCTGACGGGGCTTCCCCTGGCCAATGCCTCTTTGCTGGACGAAGGCACCGCGGCAGCGGAAGCCATGACGATGTTCTTCAACCTGAAGAACAGGGACCACGACCACGTAACCACGCCAAAATTCTTTGTCGATACCAATATATTCGCGCAGACGAAAGACATCCTGCTAACCCGGGCGCAGCCGATCGGCATCGAGCTCGTGACGGGAGACTTCCGGAAAGCGTCACTCGACGCATCTTATTTTGGCGCCATCGTTCAATACCCCGACAGCAACGGAGCGATCCATGACTACCGCCAGTTCATCCAGCAGGCACATACGGCCGGTGCATACGTGGTGATGGCTACCGACCTGCTCGCGCTGACCCTGCTGACGCCTCCGGGCGAGCTGGGGGCGGACGTTGCCGTGGGCTCTACGCAGCGTCTGGGCGTACCGATGGGGTTTGGCGGACCGCACGCCGCCTTCTTCAGTGCAAAAGACGATTTCAAACGCAGCATACCGGGCCGGATCATCGGCGTCAGTGTCGACGCCCAGGGCAACCGCGCGCTTCGGATGGCTCTGCAGACCCGGGAGCAGCATATCAAAAGGGAAAAAGCCACGTCCAATATCTGTACCGCGCAGGCGCTGCTGGCAAATATGTCGGCTATGTATGCGGTATTTCATGGTCCCGAAGGGCTCACCAATATCGCCAAACGCGTCAGCCTGCTGACCCGTACCCTTGCCGGCGAACTGGAAGCGCTCGGGTTCACCAACAGCAACGAATCCTATTTCGATACTGTCCGCATCGCCGTAAAGAATACAGATACATTACGGCAATTGGCCGAAGCCCGGCAAATAAACTTCTACTATTCGGGTGGCTCCGTTGGCATCACGCTCGACGAGACAAAGTCGCAGGAAGACGTGGTCAATATTCTGGCTGTCTTTGGAGAACTGGCGGGCACCGATGTGGTGAGTGCTACTTTCGACATGGACGACAGACTGACCAATATTCCGTCTTCCGTCACCCGTACCTCGGAATTCCTGACGCATCCCGTATTCAACAGCTATCACAGCGAGACCAAGATGATGCGTTATCTGAGAAGTCTCGAGGTGAAGGACCTGTCTTTGAATACGTCCATGATCTCTCTGGGATCGTGTACGATGAAGCTGAATGCCGCAACCGAGCTGATACCGGTGAGCTGGCCTGAGTTTGGCGGGCTCCATCCGTTCGCACCGGCGGACCAGTGGAAGGGATACCGCCAGATCTTGACGGAGCTGGAAAATTCGCTGAGCGAGATCACCGGCTTTGCGGCTACCTCGCTGCAGCCCAATAGCGGCGCCAATGGTGAATACGCCGGCCTGATGACCATCCGCGCTTACCATGCAGCCAATAACGGCGGACACCGCGACGTCATGCTGATCCCGATATCCGCCCATGGCACCAACCCTGCGAGCGCGGTGATGGCGGGAATGAAGGTCGTAGTGGTCAAGAGCGACGAAGACGGTCATATCGATATCGAAGACCTGAAGGCAAAAGCGGTCCAGTACAAGGACCAGCTGGCGGGTCTGATGGTGACCTATCCTTCCACACACGGCGTATTCGAAGAAAGCATAAAGGATATCTGCAAGGCCATCCATGACAACGGCGGCCTGGTCTATATGGACGGCGCCAATATGAACGCCCAGGTAGGGCTGACGAGTCCCGGACTGATCGGTGCGGACGTCTGCCATCTCAACCTGCACAAGACCTTTGCCATCCCGCATGGCGGCGGTGGTCCCGGCATGGGGCCCATCTGCGTCAACGAAAAGCTGAAGCCCTATCTGCCCAGCCACGTCCACTCTGCGGACGTCGAAGTAAGAGCCTCCAGCAATGGCAAGGCGGCAACGGGGACACAGGGACATGCCGTTTCGGCTGCGCCTTTTGGTTCGGCCAGCATCCTGCTCATCAGCTATGCCTATATCAAGATGCTGGGCGCCGAGGGGTGACCAATGCAACGCGGTACGCCATCCTGAACGCCAATTACATGAAGGCGAGACTGGAGAAGAAATACAAGATCCTCTATAGCGGCGCCAACGGCACCTGCGCCCATGAGTTCATCGTCGACCTGCGCCCCTTCAAGGCGAGCGCCGGTATCGAAGCCGAAGACGTGGCCAAGCGCCTGATGGATTACGGCTTCCACGCCCCCACCCTCAGCTTCCCTGTCCCCGGAACGATCATGATCGAGCCAACGGAAAGCGAGGACAAGGCCGAGCTGGACCGTTTTTGCGACGCGCTCCTGAGCATCTATGAAGAGATCCAGGCTATCGGGGACGGCAAGGCCGACAAGAACGACAATGCGCTGAAGAATGCGCCCCATACACAGCACGTCATCTGCGCCGACGAATGGAAGCACGCTTACTCCCGGAATCAGGCGGCTTTCCCGCTGCCCTATGTAAAGGACAATAAGTTCTGGCCCAGCGTCGCGCGGGTAAACAATACCGTTGGAGACAGGAATCTTATCTGCACGTGTGAGCCGGTCAGCTCCTATGCGGAAGAGGCCGTCGCCAATTAAGAGTTGGCGCCAACTACATAATGAAGAGCCCCGGACCAAACCGGGGCTTTTATATTAGATCCAACCCATTTTCTTATAGGCATTATACCCGATGCGAAGTGCCTCTTCGATCTGCGCCAGCAGCGGCGGGTCCGTGTTTTTGATATGAAAACAGGCTTTGCCCTTCAGCGTTTTCAGCAATTCCGGTTGCAGCTGCCGCCGGACGGGTTCATTCATATACACCGGCATATAGTAGAATCCTACATAGCCTTTCTGGATCAGCATGCTGACGAACCATAGCTCGTTCCGTTTGCGACCCTGGATGACAACGGGCTTGTTGGTGATGAGCGCGATCTGGCCGTCTGTCCCTCCTTTGAGCACCAGCGAGTCCTTTGCGTAGGGGATCATTAGTTTTTTGATCTCGTCGAAGACGAGGGTTAGCGCGGGTTGGCCGGCCGATTTGTCGGAATATTTGATCCCGAGGCCCTGGTCCGTGGTCGCGGAGGCTTTCGGTTTCGAAACCCTGGATGTTTTAGCCATAGTCAGGAGTGTTCCCTAAATTTCGGAAAAATTTTCGCTTGTTAACCTGGCCTTTTCACCGATTTTGTTCGGAAGATTGGCCAGGCGTCCGGAAATTTGGGATAAATATTCCGCGGATGAAAATTCCCCTTCTCCCTTCAGGAAAATGGATAATGGCGCTTGTTACGTGCAGCATTTTTGCAAGCTGCGGCCACAAGCTCGCCCCACTGGGCCACTACCAGAGTACGCCCGTCGTTGCAGACGGCCAGCTCAACGACTGGAAGCAGCCGCTGCGTTTCAACTATCCCAACTATCCGATCCAGTACAATATCACCAGCGATGACAAAGCCCTGTATATCTGCGTTGCCACCGGCGACGAAGAGACCCAGTTGCGAATGCTGCGGTCGGGGTTGACGATCTGGCTCGACCCTAAAGGAGAAAAGAACAAGACCATCGGGCTGTTCTTTCCTATCCGGAAACAGCCCGAGCCCGGGCAAAACCGCAGTCGCGGCAGCTATGCGGACGGCAAGTGGCGACTATGCAGGCCGTGTCGGAACGGGCGGCGGCAGGGCTGTCAACACAGGAACCAGAAAAGCAGAGCTGTTGCTGCAATCCAACTACTACAATACCTCGGGCTTTCTGAATATGGAGAACGGGCAGTTCGGCATAACCGATACCAGCAGTCCCATCCGGTTGGCGATAAAGAACGATGACCGGGACAGCCTGCTCGTCTATGAGGTCGTTATCCCTCTCCGGAATCTGCTCGGTCCCAAATGGATGGCAAAGGCCGCCAAGAACCGGTTCAGCATCAACCTGGCGCTCAACTCCACGCCCGGCACGGGCGGCGGCTACCGCGGCGGAAGACCCGGAGGGGGAGTCATCGGTATACGGGGCCCGGGAGGCATGCGGGGAACGGGTGGAGGCCGCCGGTACGGCGGAGGAGGGGCTCCAACCCAGGACAAAAGGAAGAAGACAGCTGGTACAGCTGCAGGCTGCCGCTGGTGCAGGGTTCCCGCTGACAAAATAGCCGTTCCCTACATCCAAAACGCCCGAAATTTCGTATATTATAGTTCATCCCTTTTACAACGATAGTCGCCAATCCTATTTTCCACTTTAATTGTGTGACTATCTATGTACAGAACCTTGCAGACACAGGCCATCCAGCAGGTCGAACGGCGGCTGGTGCAGAGCCTCGAAGACATGTTGCCCTCACAGAAACAGCTGGCGAAGGAATTTGCACTCAGTGAGTCCACGCTGAAAAGACATTTCAAGGCGATTTACGGGACGACCATGTACGACTATTACCTGGAAAAGAAGATGGCGCTGGCCCGATGGCTGCTTCAGGAGAGAAAGATCAGCGTTTCGGAAACGGCCTACCGCCTCGGCTATGAGAAAGTCAGCGCATTCATCAGCACGTTCAAAAAATATCAAAAAGTTCTCCCCGGCTCGCTGAAATAAGACCCGGGGCAGGCAAATGCCCCTGACACCACATAAAAAAAGGGCCCCAATCAACAGGGGCCCCTTCTCTTTTTTCCGATATAATCAATATGAAGCTGGCAAAAGATTGAGCTTATAGCTTCCCTTCACACCCGTGAGGAAGATGGTGTATACGTTACCGCCCATCAGGTTCTGGTTGGACAGGCTGGTCAGGGTCGTATCGCCGGAAGCCGTGACGCCTTTTACGACAAAGCTATAGGTATTGGGCGCCGTTGAAATAAAAGTATTGTAGTTGGAATTGTAGGCGTTGTCGCCGGTAGTACGATGGGTATAGACGGGCTGTGTACCATCGTTCAGATAAAAATTGACGTTTGGAGCGTCGGGGCTCAGGTTGAAAAACCGGTAGTTCGCATTCGTGGTTGAGATGCTCGTAAAATCATCGTGGATCAGCGTGGACTGAACGGCATGCGTCGTATCGTTGTACATGATCAGCGTGTAGAAGTTCAGGGTATCCAGGCGCTGGGGACCTCCCGGAATTCCGGTAAGGCTGTCTGTGGTGCCGGTCTTTGTGAATTTGATGGAATAAGATCCCGGCTGAAGGGCGCCGTATTTCAGGGAAAAGCTGCCGGAAGCGATCCCGCCGCTGCTGGTAGCGAGCTGTCCGTTCAGGTAGACGTCGGCCGCGGGTGAATAGGGGGCCACATTCATCAGAGAGACATAGGTTACAGGACTGACACTATAGGTAGACCCGGTCTTTGCGCATCCGGCCAACCCAATTGCTGAAACAACAAAAATACTGATTCCCCAAAAAAATGCTTCGTTGTAGTTCTCATGATTTTATTCATTTTTTTGCCTGATTAAAGGCGATCAACATTGGTTCTCTTCCCCCTTGACAACACTTACGCATGTTTCGTTGCGCGGGTTGCCCTGGCAAAAGAAGAAGGCCAGCCCCCGGCAACGCCGAAAGCTGGCCATCCTGACGAAGAACACTATTTTACGGTGACGTTGATCGAAGCTGGCCAGTTGGGCGCCATAGCTGCGATGGATCCCATCGGCGAACTGCAGGGTGAGCCTGTGCTTACCGGGCGACAGGGGGACTTCGGCGGTAGACTGGGCCTTGCCAAAGTGCAGGTGGGTGGAATCCTTGGGAACGGCGAGACCAGCGGGAATCGAATCCCCTGCGTCGATCAGCAGGTGATGGTGTCCCGACCCGGCGACGATAGCGCCGGCCGTATCGAGCTTGAGGCCTTCCAGACCCATTTCCACCTTGACGGGCGATTTAACCGTCTCACCGTCCTTCAGGTTCTTAAAGAAAACCTTTGCACCGGCGGGTACCGCGGGCAGCGGCGTGCCGGTCTGGGAAGCATCGGCCATATGAGACATACCCGAATCCTTTGGGGCGGCAGCAACACTATCGGCGGAAGCAGCCTTGTCGCCTGCGTTGTTACAGGCGGCCATTGCTAACAGTAAAGCAGCTGGAAGTAAATGGAACTTGCGCATGTGAAGTAATTTTTTAGAGCGTAAATGTACAAAAAAACCCCATCAGCAGGACTGCCGACGGGGTTAATGAATTCACTGCAAGATTGGACGTTTCTCACAGCAGAGCCCTAAACAGGACGGACATTGGATGGGGCCTTCAACGGAATTGGACATTTAGAACGGTTGGTTTCACGGATACGGACCATTCATTCATTCACTGCAGCAAAGTTCCGTAAAGGGGTATGACTACAAATTTTTGGTATGAACAATTGATTACTTTTTGTGATTATCTTAATTCTTTGTAATCGTATTTACTTAGGCTTCGGTAAATACTATGATGAAAATTAGAAAGTATACGTGTTTATTTTTCGTAAGTTTACAGACTATATGCGTAAACACATTCCCTCCCGTCTGATGGGCCTACTTGCTGCGGCACTTCTGTTCTCCCTTACGGGTCATTCACAACAGTACTATCTCTTTGTCGGGACCTATACCGAGGGCGGGTTTAAGAATGGCGAGAGCAAAGGAATCTACGTATATAAGTTCGACGGTGCCACGGGCGACATGACGGCGGTGAGTAGCCAGGCTGCGGACAATCCTTCCTACCTGGCGATCGCGCCGGGGGGAAATTTCTTTATTCTGTCAATGAAACGGACGGCGCCAAACCGGGTGGTGTAAGCGCTTTTTCATTCGACAAAAAGACCGGTCAGCTAAAGCTGATCAATCAGCAGGCCAGCGGCGGAGACGACCCCTGCTATATCGCGGTCGATGCCCACCGGAAATGGGCGCTGGTGGCCAACTACAACGGAGGCAATTTCTCGGCCCTCCCTATTGCTGCCGACGGCTCGCTCGGCGCCCGTACGCAGACCATCCAGCACACGGGCAGCGGTGCGAACAAAGCCCGCCAGGAAAAAGCGCACGTCCATTCGACCATACTTTCTCCCGACGAAAAATACCTGCTGGTCTGCGACCTGGGCATGGACAAGATATCGGTCGAACGATTCAACTATCTCGCCGCCAGGCAGCCGCTGACACCGGCCGCAGATTCCATTGTCGGTGTCGAGCCCGGAGCCGGCCCCCGTCACACCAGTTTTTATCCCGGCAAGCCGTACGTGTATTGTGTCAATGAATTGGCGGGCACCGTGGACGCTTTTCATTATTCCGGTGGCAAGCTCCACCAGATGCAGTGCATCTCCTCTCACCCCGCCGGCTTTACCGGCAATATCGGCAGCGCCGATATCCATATTTCACCCAACGGAAAATTCCTCTATGCCTCGAACCGCGGAGACGCCAACAGCATCGCCGTTTATTCGATCGACCCGGCGACGGGCAAGCTCACACTGAAGGGCTTTCAGGCGACGGGAAAGGGACCGCGCAATTTTATGATCGATCCCAGCGGTCGCTGGCTGCTGGTTGCCGCACAGAACGGCAAGAATGTCGTGGTGTTTAAGATCGATCCGAAGACGGGTCTGCTGACGGACAGCGGCAAAAAGATCGAACTACCCGCTCCGGTATGTCTGAAGATGACGTCTGTTAACTAGCCCCAGGCTTTTCTCAAAAAACGAAGCCAGTTGCCGTGGAGAATATTCTCTATGTCGGCAGGCCCATACCCGCGTCTAGCCAGCAGACCCGACATATTCGAAAGGTCGGCGATCGTCTCGAGGTCATACGGACACTGCTCCTTTCCGAATGCGCCGTCGAGATCGGTGCCCATCCCGACGTGAAGGCTGTTGCCGGCCAGCTGACAGATGTGGTCGAGGTGGTCGACGACCTTCTCCAGGCTGCAGCCCATCGCCAACGGAGTCGACTGCCCTCTTATCCAGCCTGGGACCATCATCCACGCGTCCAGCGCTCCGCCGATAACCGCCCCTTTGGCGACCAGAGCCCGGATCATATCGTCGCTGAACTGTCTGTTGTGGTCGACCAGGGCCCTGCAGTTGTTGTGACTGGCCCATACCGGTCCGCTATAGAGATCCATGGCGTCCCAGAAGGCGTCGTCGCAGAGATGCGTCGCGTCGAGTATAAAGCCGAGCTCGTCCATTTTCCGCAGCAATGCTTTTCCGTCCGGGCTGAGCCTGCCGGTGCTGTCGGTGCCGTTGGCATAGCGACCGGGCCCATAGTGCGCGGGACCGACGGCGCGAAGACCATACTCCCATGCGCGGTGCAGGTAGTCCGGCGTCACGATCGAGTCGGCGCCCTCGAGGCTGAGTATATATCCAACCGGAAGGCCGGCCGTCTTTGGACCCGTCCACAACGCAATATGTTTCTCCAGCGAAGGCAGGTCGCGGACCATTACCATTTCCCCTGCCTCTTCCATGGCTTTGTACCAGGCCAGCTGGCCCTGCGTCTGCGACCAGGCCTGCCAGGAAGAATGCCAGCCGGGCAGCGGATTGTCCGGCGCGACATAGCGGGCGATCTGCGTAGCCACAACGAGTCCGATACCGCCCTTACGAAGTTCGGGCAGAGAAACGGTGCCTTTGGCCCTGTCCGGCTTGTCATGAAGTCCTTTTTCGCGCGAACGGATATCGGCCACGGATAGCCGCAGATCGCGGTTCCATTCCATGGCGTTCATGCTGAGATCCAAATGTGCGTCTATGATAAACATGGTTGTTCTTTGTTGTTGACCAATCACCGGAGGATGCGTCCCGAGGAGCCGCTCCGGATGAAACTTTCTATTTCGTGACGGGATATAAGCGCCCAGTCACCCACAATACTTTGTTTGAGCGCGCCGCAGGCCACTGCGAAGTCGATGACCTGCTGGGGGTTCGGCTCCTGGCCCGGTCCGTAGGGAAGGCCGTCGGCGTCCCGCATCAGACCTGAAAGCATGCCGCCGGTGAAGGCGTCGCCGCTGCCGATCTGGTCGGTGACATAGGGCAGTTCGTGATAGGGCGAAAAATAATACGACCCTTTATAATATAAAGCACCCGAATAGACGTGCTGAATGCCGTGGGTCGTGCGGAAACTCATCGCCAGCACCTCCAGCCCGGGTATCTTCTCCAGCAGTGCTGCCGAACACTGGCGGAAGCGGTCTTCGAAGCCGGCCGACCTGTCGGTCTCTATCCCAAAGTAAACCTGGGCCGAGTCCAGATCGGCTACCGCCACCTGACTATGCCGCAAAAGATCCGGCATGACCTCTTTGGGCGCCTTGCCGTATTTCCACAGCGTGGTCCGGTAGTTGAAGTCCGCGGAGATCCGCATCCCTTTTCGCGCGCTGCTGCGATCGCTTCCGCGGTGGTGTCCGCGGCACCCTGAGATACCGCCGCCGCCACGCCCGACCAGTGAAACCAGGCGCCGTCGGGAAGACTGCTCTTCCAGTCGATGATACCGGGCCGGATTGTTGCATAGGCAGAGCCGTCCCGGTCGTAGATGACGCGGGTAGGCCGGATCCCGTTGCCCGGCTCGGTGAAATAGACGCCCAGCTTTTCGCCGCCGACGACGATGCCGGCGGTGGAGACGCCCTGTCCGCGCAGCGCGTCGATGCCGGCGTGAGCGATATCGTTGTCCGGTACCCGGGTGATATATCCAACGGGAATGCCTAACCGGGATAACAGCACGCAGGTATTGGCCTCGGCGCCGGCATAGTATACGTCGTATGCATTGGTCTGTACGATCCGCCGTCCTTCCCGGCAGTGCAACCGGAGCATCAGTTCGCCAAACGCTACCAGTTCAGTTGTCGAATTCTTCGCAGTAGGGGTCATGGTCACAGGTGGTTTTATCCCTACTTCAAACCTACTTAAAAATGTCGGGCAGACAATAAACGTCTGCCCGATTCTTTAATTTTTAGTCGTGTAACAAAAACATAGCCTCTATTTCCACCGGGATATTACCCGGCAACGAACCAAATCCGACGGCGCTGCGCACCCCTACCCCGCTGTCTTTTCCCCAGATCTCGGCAAAGAGTTCGCTGCAGCCGTTGATCACATAGGGATGGCGCTCGAAATCGGAGGTACAGTTGACCATCCCAAGGACTTTGATCACGCGTTTGATGCGGTCGAGCGACCCCAGATGTCTCACGATCGTGGAGAGCATGGTCAGTCCCACCTGACGCGCCGCAAGTTTGCCCTGTTCGATATCCAGATCGAGCCCGATACGCCCCGTGATCAGGCTCCTGTCAGGCAGCACCGGTCCGTGTCCGGACAGGTACAGGTAGTTGCCTTCGATAAGGAAGGGTTTGTAAACGCCCACGGGGTCCGGAGCAGGAGGTAAGGCAAGCCCCATAATGTTAAGTCTTTCTTCTGCGGTGTTGGTTTGCATGTGTTCTGGTTAATCGTATTATTCAATCAGTTTTGGATCGGGTACGGGCTGGTATAATTTGTCTTCACCGTTGATCTCAACCCCGTACCAGGACACCACTGCCCTGTATTCAAATGAATGCCATCGGTCGGCGCCGGTCATGACAAGCCGGAAACTGCCGTCGGCAGCGATAGCGACCGGTCGCGATCTTTTCCACGGTGCGGCATACAGCGTCTCTATTTGCCCCGCATAGGGCCGGTAATAGAAATATCCTGTCCCCGCCCTGCCTTTCGAGGGGCCGTCGACCCTGCCCGTAAAGACCGGTTTGTCGCCCGAGAGGGCGCTGTTCCCCGTATGAACGCTGATGACCGATGTAAAAACGGGTTCGACATGATCCAGTCTTATCACCACCGGATTGGGCCAGCGGTGGTCGTCATAGATGCGCTGGGCCTTTACCACGGAGACTTCGAGCCCGCTGTCGGTCTGGCGCCAGCGGCAGCCTACGTCGTCATTTTTGTATTCGATGACCCGGCTGTTCTGTCCAAGGACGTTCACCCGTGTCGCGGCCGTGCCGCGGACCGAACGCAGGACCAGTGACCTTCGCTGTCCTTCCTTCCAGTTCTCGCAGTTGGTAACAATCGCATACAGTGTATGGCTGCTGTCGGCCGTAAACCAGATATCCCCTTCCCTGCTCACCGTCCAGGCGTGGACGCTGTCCATACAGTCGTGGTTGATAAAATACCATGCGGCCATTTCCCGAAGCCTGTCTTCCAGTTCGGCGGGCAGCTCTCCGTTGGGTTTAGGACCGACATTCAGCAGCAGCGATCCGCCCTTGGCCCTTGCCTCGATAGCCAGACCGATCAGCTGTGTTCCGGTCTTATACCTTTCGTTGGTCGGCTGGTACTGCCAGGCCGTCCCCATCGTGATACAGGATAGCCAGGGATCGGTGACCGTTGCGCCGGGCAGCACCTGCTCGGGCGTTTTCATGGCGCCCCGGGTGATCAGCAGGTCCGGCTGAAGCTGCCAGCACGTGCGTTTGACGACATCCTTCGGCTCGCCGTCGATGAATAACAGGTCGATCTTTCCGTAGTTGGTCATCAGCTCTTCGCATTGTTTGCGCGTGTAGTCGTCGTATTCGGCGCGGGTCGCCGCGTCCATTTCGATCGTTCCCCGCTGAATGGGCAGGTGGTGTTCGTGGAGGAAGTGGAAATCTTCCGGCGAGAAATAAAACCCCACCTCCAGCCCTTCGGCGCGTACGGCTTCGACGTATTCCTTCACCATATCCCGGTGGTAAGGGGTATTCATGCAATTGAATGCCGTGGTTTTCGTATCCCAAAGACAGAAGCCCGAGTGATGCTTCGTGGTGAACATGACGTATTTCATTCCCGCCAGCCTCGCGAGCACCGCCAGTTCGCGGGGGTTGAAACGATACGGATCGAATGTCTTCGGCAGCTGGCTAAAATAGCGCTGCACGTATTCGTCCGAAGCGCCCACCAGCGAATGGCTGATCACGACGCCCAGCTGGGCGTCCACGCCGAAGTGGATGAAGAGGCCGCTGCCGGCCTGACGAAACCACTCCACGCGTTCGGGCTTGTTCCTGTTAAAATCGCTGGCGCCCGCGTCCTTCACGACGTCATTTTGCGCCAGGGCAGGGTGCGGCAGCAGGGCACAGATATAAAGGATCGGCAGCAGTAGTGTACGCATGTCTGTTATTTCTTGTCCCACCAAATCCTGGTCATCAGGTCATCCGCTCCCTGACGGGCGATTGCCGCGCTATATGCGGCCGCGTTGAGGTTCTGCTCGGAAGTGGGATAGAGCATCCGGCGGGGTATCTGTCCGCCTGTCGCATTCCCGGCGTAGTTGTTGGGTACCAGTGCGGGATAACCCGTACGGCGCCAGTTGGAATACGCTTCCGGCGCATTAGGAAAAATGCTGACCCAGAACTGGGTGTGGATCTGATTCATCTGCTGGTCGAGGGTTCCCGCTACCAGTGTATTGGCTGCCACATAGGCATTCATCGCGCCGGCGGAGATGGTCCCTGCGGAACCGGCGATGATCGACCACTGGCGAAGTGCGGCCTGGACGCCGTTGGTATAGAGCGTTGCCGCCACGCCTCCGGAATACCAGCCGCGCAGTGCGGCCTCCGTCATCAGGAAGTAAGATTCGGCGGGCGTAAAGATCAGCTGCGGAGAACCCAGGAGTAGAACGGTCTTCGGATTGGGTTCCGAATAGGTGACGAAATTGGCGGGCCGGACGTTATTGATGTTCGAAGCCATTCCTTTCTGGATGCCGACCGAGGTATCGGGCACTCCGTTGTTGTAGACGATGGAGATGATCGGCAGGCGCGGGTCGTTGGTCGACTTCAGATAGTTGATCCATACGTCCTGATATTTTCCGCCTTCGGTATTCGTGCTGCCGTTCTGCGCGATATAGTCGCTGTTCCAGAGATTGTACGCCATCGGGTTCTGGTTGATGACCTGTCCCGAGGAAAGATAGGCTACTTTGGCTACGTCGGCATCGGCGGTGATCACGCCGCCGGCGATGGCTTTTGTCGCCCAGGTCTGTGCGCTGGCCGCGTCGACTTTGGTGAGCCGCATCGCGAGACGCAGCATCAGGGAATAGGCGAACTTCTTCCACTGTGCGGTATTGCCGCCATAGATGAGGTCGGCCGCGCCGAATGTCGTCTTGTTGGCGTCGAAGCTCTGCGCCGCCCCGTCCAGTTCGGACAGCATATTCATATAGATCGCCTGCTGCGGATCATAGGCGGGTTTGTACACCGAAGAGTCATACCCGAGACCGGCCTGTGAGTAGGGCACGTCTCCATAAAGGTCCGTGATCCTCGAGAAACAATAGACGCGCCAGATGCGGGCTGCTGCCAGCAGATTCACTTTCGAAGGATCCGCCTTCACGGCCTTGATGACGATGCCGATCTCATTGATCTCGTCGGGATAGGCTGCGTTGAAGGTCGCGTTGGTCTGGGTGATCTGGCTGGCGACGTATTTCGAGCCAAAACCCGCCACGTCGTTATAGCTGGTCGTATACTGCATCATGCCCTGGTGCAGGGGGAACATCACGCTGCTGCCATAGACGCCGGAACCGTTGCCCATCCCATCGTAGAGGGATTTGGTGAAGACAAATCCCGGAGTTGGTGACGACACCGCATTGGGGTTGGTGTTCTCCGCCTGAAAATTCTTGGTACAGGAACTCTGCGTAAGCACACACAGACCGATAAAAGCGCCGATATATCTTGATTTCATAATAATTAATGCTTTTGGGATTTTCAATTAAAATTTCACCGACAGGTTCAGACCGAATGACCGGGTGCGGGGCAGGCCGATGGATTCGAAGCCCTGCGAGTTGCTGTTGGTAAAGCTTTGTTCAGGATCGAAGTTCTTCGTATCCCGGTAAAGGATTAACAGGTTGCGTGCGACGAAGGAGATACTGGCCGACTGCAGTTTTGAAAGGCCCAGCTTTGCCGTGGGGATGCTGTAGGAGAAGATCACCTGGCGCAGTTTGACAAAGCTGCCATCGTGCAGGAACAGATCGGAATATACTTTGTAGTTGTCGTAGTAAGGGCGAAGATTGGCAACCGGGATCGTATTGGTATACTTGTTACCGGACTGGTCGACGCCGTGTACCGTCAGGCCGTTCTCGCGACCGGGCAGGGTAGATTTGAGCTTGCCCATGCGCGTTGCGTAGACCTCGAAGATGGAGAAGATCTTGTTGCCGAATTTGCCGTCGAGGAGGAAGCTGAAGCCAAAGCGTTTGTAGTGGAATTCGTTGGTCAGACCCATGGTCCAGGGCGCTACGCTTCTGCCCAGGTTGTGCTGGGCGGACATGACGGGCAGGCCGCTGGCGGCGTTGAAGACCGTATCGCCGTTGGCGTTCTTTTGCATGCTGGTACCGACGAGCTCGAAAGCGGACTGGCCCACGACATTGTTCAGGTATGCCCAGTTGCCGACGGAATTCGCGACCTGTACGGTATTGAAGCCGGGCAGCAGGGAAAGCACCTTGTTCGTGTTATATGCCACGTTGTAGCTGACCGTCCAGGCGAAGTCTCCTACCTTGACCGGAGTGCCGGTGAGCAAAAGTTCGACGCCTCTGTTACGCAGGTTCGGCTTGTCCGCCAGGTTGACGATGGCGCTGCTGTAACCGGAAGTGGTGGATACCGCCGCGGGGAAGATATCGCTCCTGGTCTCGCGGTTATAGTAGGTAAAGTCGATGCCCAGCCGCTGCTTGAGCATGCTCAGCTCGAAGCCTGCCTCATAAGTGGTCGACGTATAAGGTCTGAGTTGGGCGTTGGTGATGGAATTGTTGTTGTTGTTGACGTCAGGCGTGACATTCTGCAGCGGCTGTCCCGAGCTGGGGACGACGCTGTAGCCCAGGTTGATGACATAGGGATCCGGAGCACCGCCGCCGACTTCCGCCCAGGAAGCCCTGATCTTGGCGAGGTTGAAGATGGCGGGCAGTTGAACGGCGTCGGAAAGGATAAAGCTCGCGCCGACGCTGGGATAGAAGATACCATAGTGTCCCTTGCTGAGTGTCGAGAACCAGTCTTCGCGGCCGGTGACGGAGAGGAAGAGCAGGCTTTTATAGTCGAAGTCCACTCCGCCGAATACCGAATTGGTCGTGGTATGCTGGTTGGTGGGAACGGCGGACGATGTTGCCAGGTTAGAGAAGGAATAGAAATAAGGGATCGTAAAGGTTTGTCCGTCCAGCTTCAGGTAGTTGTTCTGGAATTTACGCCCGTTGGCACCACCCAGCACGTTGATGTGCAGGTTCTCCCCGATATGGGTCTTCCAGGTACCGGTGACCTGGGTGTTGGTTTCCGCGGCGTCTGCCTTCAGACCGGTGTACTGACCGTTGGGGACGTAGAGCGTTCCGGTGGGCAGGACGTTGGAGTAGTTATAGCTGTACTGGTCCTGACTTACGGTACCCCTGAGGGTTAGGTTGGGCAGCACCTTGTAAATGATCGATGCCTGGCCGATAAATCTGTTCTTCGTATCGTTCTCCTGGTATTTGTTTGCCACGAAATAGCCGTTGGAGGCGATCGCCGCGTCGTTCCAGAGGATCTCGTTGCCGTTGGAGTCATAGCCCGGCTTGAGCCAGCGAACGTCCGCAGTATTGGCGATCTCCGAGGGGCGTCCAGTTGGGATTGCCCAGGGCGTCGCCGGCGCCGGTGCGGCCGTGTCCTTTCTCGAGATTGTACTGTGCAAGCGCTTCGATCGACAGCTTGTCGTCGAGGCGGGCGCTCATTGCCGGGTTCACCGTCTTGCGGTCGAAGGTCGTATTGGGGAGGATGCCCTTGCTGTTGAGATCGGATGCACTGAAGCGGTAGGTCACATTCTCGTTGCCGCCCGAGAAGGCGAGCGTATTGGTGAAGGTGGTACCGGTCTGGTAGAAATTCTGCAGGTTGTCCTTTTTCGCCGTATAGGGATGGGTCTTGCCGTCGACTGCGACATAGTCGGTAGAGCCGTCGATCTTCGAGCCCCAGGAGCGGCGGCCGGTAGCCTGTGCGGCGGCAAGCGTGGTGGGTTTTACGCCGCCGTCGCCCTGTCCGTACTGGTATTGAAAATCCGGGGTCACGGCTACGTTCTCGAGTGTTCCCGTCGAGTTGTATTCCACACCCACTCCTTTCTGGAGCCGGCCTTTCTTGGTGGTGATCAGGATGACGCCGTTTGCGCCGCGGGAGCCATAAAGAGCGGCTGCGGTGCCTCCCTTCAGGACGTTGATGCTTTCGATATCATCCGGGTTGATGCCGCCGATACCGTCTCCGCGATCGATGTTGAAGGTGATCCCGTTCGCGGTGGGAGCGCCGCCGGGTACGCTGTTGTTCATCGGCATACCGTTGATAACATATAGCGGCTGGTTCTCGCCGAAGAGAGAACCCGTGCCACGGATGGTGACGCGGCTGCTGCCGCCGGGTCCTGTAGAGAGTCCCGCAGCGTTGACACCCGCTACTTTTCCGGAGAGGGCATTGGCGACGTTGTTCTCGCGAGCCTGCGTAAATTCCGAACCTTTGACCTCGGTGACGGCATAGCCCAGCGATCTTTTTTGCCGGTTGATACCGAGGGCCGTCACGACCACTTCGTTAAGACCTTTGGTATTGTCGAGGACGACGGCCGGGTCGGAGGCGCCGGCCTGGGTGCTGAGACGTCTGGTCTCGAATCCCACGAAGCTGATCTCGAGGTCGATGTGCTGGCCGCTCATTGCGGCAGGGAGTGTAAGGTCAAAGTTCCCGGCGCCGTCTGTCGTGGTGACGACCTTCCTGTTGCTGGCGACGGTAATGGTTACGCCTGTGAGAGGGAGGCCATCCGGACCCTTTACCAGGCCTTTTATATGTGGCTGGCCTGACCCCGGCTGGGCCTTGCCGATAGAGGAAAAGAGGAGACAGCCGAAGAGGAGGCATCCCCAGACAGCTAGTTGGAATTTTGTCATGAGCAGTTGTTTTTGTTTTGGTGAGCTGGCATGCAATTTTTGCAAAATACTCACCGAATGTATCCGAAAAATTTGTAACAGCGAAATTTAATTGCAAATAATTTGCAACAAATGATGAATATTCTTCTCTTACTGTGATATAATTAGCCGCAATCCGCAAAAACTGCAAAAAATGCAAATTTTTACCCTCTCATCGCTACGGATATAGTATCTTTAACAATTACGCCCGCATGAGGGGCCAAAAGGCCTTATCCGGGACTCAACAAGCAGTGATGACAAAACTTAAGTCCAACGGTATTCCCGTCGCCCTGCCCAAGAAGGAGCGGAAAAATCTGATCCTTAAACAGATCAATATCCACACCCGGCTGATGTACAACGACCTCGTGAATCTGATCGACGTCTCCGAAGACACGATCCGGCGGGACGTGAACGAGCTGGCGGAGGAAGGACAACTGATCCGGATAAAGGGGGCGCCATGTCGGCAGCCTATCATATAGGACATGACTCGCAGACCTATGCGCAGTCCAGCAAACACGTCATTGCAGACAAGACACTTTCATTATTGCGGGAAGATATCATCGTACTCATCGGCGGTGGCACCACGGCCGGGGAGTTCATCAAGAGGATACCCGCCAATCTGCGGGCCACCTTTATTACGGTAAACGTCCTGACGGCGGTCGAGCTGCTGGACAAGCCGGCGATCAAGACCATTATGATCGGCGGACAGATCTCCGCCTATAGCCAGATGACGGTGAGCGGCGAGGTCTTCGAATATCTGGCCGGTATCAGGGCCGACCTTTGCATTTTGGGCACGAACGCCATCGACCCCAGCAACGGCCTCACAGACTCCGACTGGGAAACGATCCAGGTAAAGAAAGCCATGATCAAGGCAGCGGAAAAGGTGGCGGTGATCGCCATATCCGAGAAGCTGAATTCCAATATGCAGATGAAGATTGCTGATATCGAGGAAATCGACTATCTTATCACGGAATTATCGCCGGATAGTCCTGAATTGCAAGCCTACCGGTCGAAGAACCTGACGATCTTATGACCAAACGCATTTGTCTTCTACCTTTTTTATCGATCTTTTGCCTGCCTGTCTTCGCACAGTTGTCCGTAAACAAATTATTGACCGAGAATGAGACCAGCCCGCTGGCCGTGCAAACGCTCGCGCCGCGTCTCAGCTGGCAGCTGGAAAGTCCTGACCGGAGCGTTCTCCAGACTGCCTATGAGATAAAGGCCGGTGAAAGCCCCGAGGGCGGTCGTTCGGTCTGGAGTTCCGGGAAACTGGCTTCGGGGCAGTCTCTTCACGTTGCCTACGCCGGCGCGGGGCTGCAGTCCGGCCACCGCTATTTCTGGCGGGTCCGGGTCTGGGACAACAAGGGCCGGGTTTCCGCCTGGTCGAAACCGGCCTGGTGGCAAATGGGGCTACTGGGATCCGCAGACTGGAAGGCGCAGTGGGTGTCCGCAGCCGACAGCGGCGCCTGTCCCATTTTTCGCAGTGTTTTCGAAGCAGGAAAGGATATTGCTTCAGCTACGGTATATATTACCGCGCACGGTCTTTACGAAGCGCAGCTCAACGGCAAGCGCATCGGCGATGCCCATCTTACTCCGGGCTGGACCTCCTACCGTAAAAGACTTCAGTACCAGGCCTACGACGTGACCGCGATGGTGAGGCCCGGCAAAAATGCCATCGGGGCGATGCTGGGAAATGGCTGGTACAAGGGCTATATCGGATTTAACTGGCAGCATAATTATTATGGCAAAGACAGGTCGTTGCTCCTGCAACTGGTCATCCACTATAAAGACGGAAGGGTACAGGTGTTCGGGACCGACCCCAACTGGCGTTGGGCGCAGAGCGAGATCCTGAGTTCCGAGATCTACGGAGGAGAGACCATCGACCATCGTCAGGAAAGGCGGGGATGGAGCAGTCCCGACTATGACGCGTCCGCCTGGACAGCGGTGACCACGGAAAGCTTTCCCTTCGATAACCTTGTCACGACCGTGAACGAGCCGGTAAAGGAGCAGGAGACCTTCCGCGCCAAAAGGTCGTGGACGACGCCCGCCGGCGAGCAGGTTATCGACTTCGGACAGAACCTTACCGGCTGGGTGCGCATAAAGATACGCGGGAAGGCGGGCGACAGCGTCCGGATATCCCACGCCGAAGTACTGGACAAGAAAGGTAATTTCTATACGGAAAACCTGCGCAAGGCGAAGGCCCAGGACCTCTATATCCTGAAAGGCGGAGAAGAAGAGGAATTCCAGCCCCATTTTACGTGGCATGGTTTCCGTTATATCCGGATCGAAGGCATCGGCGGCGCGATCAATCCGGACGATTTTACGGCCGTCGCCCTCTACTCGGACATGGCTCCTACCGGCAATTTCGTATGTTCGAACCCGTTGATCAACCAGCTGCAGCACAATATCCAGTGGGGCCAGCGGGGTAATTTCCTGGACGTGCCGACGGACTGTCCCCAGCGCGACGAGCGCCTCGGCTGGACGGGCGACGCGCAGGTCTTCTCCCGAACGGCGGCGTTCAACCGCGGGGTCGAGAATTTCTTTGCCAAATGGCTCAAAGACGTAGCGGCAGACCAGACGACCGACGGGGCCGTCCCCTTCGTGATCCCGAATGTGCTCGGCAGAGGAGCCAGCGCGGGCTGGGCCGACGTGGCGACCATCGTGCCCTGGAATATGTATCTCGCCTATGACGACCGCAGGGTCCTGGAAGAACAGTACTCCAGTATGAAGGGATGGGTGGACTATATGCGGGAGCAGTCAAGGGGCGACCTCTGGAATACCGGATTTCATTTTGGCGACTGGTTGTTCTACCGCCCGTTCGACGACAATGATGGCAAGGCCGCCGTGACGGACAAATACCTGATCGCCCAGTGTTTTTATGCCGGTTCCACGCAGCTGCTGATCAAAGCGGCCTCCGTCATCGGCAAGACAGCAGATTCGGTCGAATACAGCAGGCTTCTGCAAAAGATAAAGGACGCCTTCGTTCGCGAATATATGACGCCCGGCGGAAGACTGGTGTCGGGGACTCAGACGGCCTATGTACTGGCGCTGCAGTTCGACATGCTGCCGGAATCCCTGCGCAAACAGGCGGCCGAACGGTTGGTGCAGAATATAAAGGATTATGACTATCACCTGACGACGGGCTTTCTCGGTACGCCCTATCTTTGCCATGTACTCAGCAGGTATGGATATACTTCGGTGGCCTACCGGCTGCTGCTGCAGGACAGCTACCCTTCCTGGCTGTATCCGGTGAAAATGGGCGCCACAACTATTTGGGAGCGCTGGGACGGCATGCGGCCTGACAGCACGTTCGAAACGCCGGATATGAACTCTTTCAACCACTATGCCTACGGGGCTATCGGCGACTGGATGTACCGGGTAGTCGCGGGGATCGACACCTACGAGGACGGCGCAGGCTATCGCCACAGCCGTATAGGCCCGCACCCGGGTGGCAGCCTTAGCTATGCCGGGGCCGACCTGCAAACAGGGTACGGACTCCTTAGCAGCCACTGGAGGCAGGAAAAGGAGGGGCTATTCATCGACCTGACCATACCGGCCAACACCAGCTCGACCTTTTATATCCCGGCGCCCGAAGGCGGTCTCATTACTGAAGGAGGCCACCCGCTGGCGGCTTCGCCGGATATCCGCGTGGAAAATGTGGAAAGAGGCTATCTTGTCGTGAGACTGGGGTCGGGACAGTACCATTTTAAAGTATCGGAATAAGGGCGGCTGGGTTCAACAATTGCTGGTTCCCTTTGTTCAACCTCCAACCGGACCAGCTAAACAGGCGGGCTATGAGACGATTTGTACGTATTTTATTTTTTACGGTTTTATTTGCCAGCGCGGAGAAGGGTCTTGCGCAAAAAGGACTGGACACGCCGACCCATCTGTTCCGGGTTTACGAGGACGATGACTTTATCAATATCTGGGGGCAGGGTTCGGACAATGCTTATACCAACGGTACCCGTCTCGACTATTTCTACAACCCCGATCACCCCCCGCGGTTCATTGTGGACAAAGTTCTGCCGAAAGCCGGAAGGGGCAGTATCAATACATACGGTTGGGGAATCGTCCAGCTGATGTACACCCCCGATAAACTCCTGGTCTCAGACTACCAGCCCGACGACTATCCGTATTCGGGTGCCCTCTTTGCGTCGCATTCCCTGTATTCCTATAATCCCGTCAGCAAATTCTCTTTTCAGAACGAAGTCGTCCTCGGTGTCATAGGACCCGCGTCTCTTGCGGGGCAAACCCAGCGACTGGTCCACCGCTGGGAGGGCTTCGATATTCCACAGGGATGGAGCCACCAGTACAGGAACGACCTTCTATTAAACCTCAACGTCACCGCCGAGAAGCAACTGGCGCAGGCCGGCAGGGGTCTGGAAGTCATCGCAGGCGGCCAGCTGAGTGCCGGGACGATGCAGAACAGCCTGACGGTCTATCCGCTGATACGTTTTGGAAACATGACGGCTTATTTTAACGGCTTTATCCCTCAGTTCGCTACCACCGGAACGAAAAGCGACGGAGGCAGAAAAGGACAGTTCTATTTCTTTGTCAAACCGGCGGCACAGCTGGTCCTTACCAACGCCCTCCTGCAGGGCGGCGTATTCACGCATAACCCCAATCTTCACCCGCTGCCCGATTCCAAGCCGGCGCCTCCCGGAGGACAAGGCCCCCAGACGACAACTCCGGAGACGATACCGCCGAAGCCCTATCCCGACCTGAATAAACTCGAAACTTCGCTGACCTATGGCGCGGTGTTCAGCAGTGGTAATTTTGGATTGTACTTTTCACAGATCGCGTCTTCCGCACAATTAAAAGGTCTGTACTGTCATCAGACGGGCAATATCTCGCTGTACTTCGCCTGGTAATTCTTCCGCGAAAAATCTCCGCGAAAAAAACTTTCGCTCTCCGAAAAAAATTTCTGTTAATTCTTCGAACCTTTCAATTCGACCAGCGTTCTATTAGGGTCAAGAGCAAATTTTAAGAAACGACAGCGCGTAATTATTCGTAAACATAAAACAACAAAAGATGAAAACGACACGTAAGATTGGCGTAGTGACAGCTCTATTAGTAAGTCTTGCATTTGCCTCACAGGCGCAAACGCAGCCGCAAAGCGGCTCCTCCTCTTCTTCTGACAAATTCCGCCTTAGCGTTGGACCCGAAGCGGGCCTTCCGCTGGGTTCATTCCACGATGGCTATGGCTCATTCATCGGAGGAAGTGTACAGGGTGAACTGCCGGTGGTAAAGAACCTAAGCGTAATCCTCAATGCCGGTTATAATGATTTCCTCGTAAAGGACGGAATCCCCAGCAAGAATATAAGCGCACTGCCCGTAAAGGCCGGTCTCCGCTATTATTTCTTACCGGACTTTCTTTATGTACAGGGAGAAGCGGGTACTTCCATTCTTCTGAACAAGACCGACCTCGCAGCGGATAAATCTGCCGATTTCGCTTATGCAGGTTCGGTTGGCGTACTCATCCCGCTGGCAAAGAAGAACTATCTGGACGTGGGCGTCCGCTGGCAGGGACAGTCTTCCTACTGGGACAATGGTTCTTCCATGAACTTCCTCGGCCTGCGGGTAGCCTATACCCTTGGGTTCTAGACAAGCTGAAAAATCAAGACTTACCACTGCGCTATGCAACAAAAACCACCCCCAACAGGGTGGTTTTTGCCATAAACCCACAAACTCTTAATCTAGGTTAATGGCCAGGCACTGTCTTTGCTGCTAACTTTGTCTGGAAATTATCAAATACTGTTCAAACATTAAAAATTAATTGTATGGCAACTAATTGGATACTCGACCCCTCTCACTCTAAAGTAGAATTTAAGGTGAAACATATGATGATCTCGAACGTCAGCGGTCAGTTCAAGAAATTCGACGCTCAGGTCGAGACGGAAGGAGAAGATTTCATGACAGCAAAAGTCAGCTTCACGGCAGATATAGACAGCATCGACACCGGCAGCGAGCAGCGCGACGGCCACCTTAAGTCGGCGGACTTCTTCGACGCTGGCAATTTCCCGCAGCTGAAATTCGTGGCTACCAAATACGAGAACGTAGACAACGACGGCGACTACGAAGTATACGGCGACCTGACCATCCGCGGCATCACCCAGCAGGTCAAGCTGGACGTGGAATTCGGCGGCGTGATCAAGGATCCCTGGGGTGCAACCCGTGCCGGCTTTACCGTCACCGGCAAGATCAACCGTAAATCATTCGGTCTCACCTGGAGCGGTGTCACAGAAACGGGCAGTCTCGTCGTCAGCGACGACGTCCGTCTCCATGTCGACCTCGAATTTGTAAAGGCTTAGTGCATATAGCGGGCCGGTCCCATACGTGGGCCGGCCTGCCCTTTTTGCGTATCTTCGCGCCATGCACTACGTTTCTGTGGAAGGACTTGGCAAGTCATACGGCGTAAAGCCCTTATTCGAAAATATTACATTTCATATAGAGGAAGGCGACAAGATCGCCCTGGTTGCCAGAAATGGCAGCGGCAAGTCTACCCTTCTCAGGATCCTCTCGGGCAATGACACGGCCGACAACGGCACGGTATGGATCCACAAGGACGTCACCGTCGCACTTTTCGAGCAGGAGCCTGTCTTCGCCGAAGACAAGTCCATCCTCGACAATATCTTCCACCACAACCACCCCGTCATCAACGCCATCAGGGACTACGAGGCTGCTTCGGACTCCGAAGACGTCGAGCTTCTTACGGAAGCCATTGTTCGTCTTGACGAGCTCAACGCGTGGGATTTCGATACCAAGGTCAAACAGATCCTGGGGAAACTGAATATCCATCACCTGCAGCAGCCGGCGGGCACTCTTTCCGGCGGACAGCGCAAACGGGTAGCGCTGGCGAAAACGCTGATCGATATCGGATTTGAGCACAAACACGTCCTGCTGATCATGGACGAACCGACGAACCACCTCGACGTGGAGATGGTCGAGTGGCTGGAGCACTATCTCAATCAGGAAAAAGTGACCCTGCTGCTGGTCACCCACGACCGTTATTTTCTCGACAACGTCTCCGAAGAGATCTGGGAGATGGACGGCAGCAGTCTCCACGTATATAAAGGGGACTACGAGAACTACCTGGAGAAAAAATCGGCCCGCATCGAGAACGAATCCGCATCGATAGAAAAAGCGAGAAACACCTACCGGAAAGAACTGGAGTGGATGCGCAAGCAGCCCAAGGCCCGTACGACCAAGAGCAAGAGCCGCCAGGATAATTTCTATGTCGTCGAGGCCAGAGCGAAACAGCGTATCGAAGACCAGCAGGTCGAGTTACAGATGAAGATGAACCGCCTGGGCGGGAAGATCGCCGAACTAAAAAAGGTCTACAAGGCCTATGGCGAAAAGACCATCCTGAAAGGCTTCGACTATACCTTCAAAAAAGGCGAACGTCTGGGGGTGATCGGCCGCAACGGCGTTGGCAAATCCACGTTCATCAACATGCTGCAGGGTCTCGAACAGCCCGACAGCGGCAAGATCAATATCGGCGAGACCGTCATCTTCGGCAACTATTCCCAGCAGGGGCTGGTCATCAAGGAAGATATGCGCGTGATCGAGTTTGTCAAGAATATTGCCGAGGTCTTCCCTCTCGCGGCGGGAGGCTCGCTGAGCGCAGCCCAATTCCTCAACCTTTTCCTTTTCCCGCCCGAACAGCAGTACACCTATATTTCCAAACTCAGCGGGGAGAGAAAAGAAGGCTGCACCTTTTGTCGATCCTCTTCCGGAATCCCAATTTCCTGGTACTGGACGAACCGACCAACGACCTGGACCTGCCCACCCTCGCCATCCTCGAAAACTTCCTCAGCGAATTCCAGGGCTGTCTGCTTATCGTCAGCCATGACCGTTACTTTATGGACCGTCTGGTCGACCACCTGCTGGTCCTCGAAGGCGACGGGGTTGTCAGGGACTTCCCAGTGCAACTATACCCAATACCGTCAGTGGCAGAAACAGGGCGACGAACAGGCCGAGTTTCGTCCGGTCGGAGACGGTTTTCAGTCCGCTCCCCCCACCCAGCAGCCAGCGGCGGCCTCCCCCGCCGCGGCTCCCGCGGCGCGACGGCAGCTGTCCTATAAGGAGAAAAGGGAATTCGAGATCCTCGAGAAGGAGATCGCCCAGCTCAACCAGGAAAAACAGGACATCACCGGGAAACTGAACAGCGGCAGCGCGCCCTTCGATCAGCTGCAGCAAATGTCCATCCGCATCGGCGAGATCGGCCAGCTGCTCGACGATAAAGAGCTGCGCTGGCTCGAACTCAGCGAGATCGGGGCATAACACTCAGCCGGACTGGCTCGTAACCGGGGTCTGCGCGTGAATTCAACCGCTCATCCATTTGTCAGTATCCGCACATTCGGATATGGGGAAAGACTATATATTTGGCCCCTTAATTATCATTAATGAGAAAACTCTTCCTCTGGCTGTCCATATGCACAGCCGGTGTCGCACAGGCTCAGAAAATCCCTGACCCGCGGCCTTTTGCAAAAACCATCACGGCAGACGACCTCAAAAAGCATCTCTACATTGTCGCCTCAAAAGATTTCGAAGGCCGCGAGACGGCGACTGAAGGCCAGCGCAAAGCTGCCGCCTATATCGAGAACGACTTCCGCAACCTGGGGCTGCAGCCCGGCAACGGCAGCGACTACCAGCTGTATTACCCCGTATTCCAGGACTCGCTGGAGTCGGCCGGTCTCACGGTAGGCAACCAGTCCTTTGAACTCGACAAAGACTTCTTCGTCAACGTTGGCGCCAACTACAGTGCCGAGCTGTTGGGCAGCGACGTCGTCTTCGCGGGTTATGGCATCAGCGACAACAACCGGGACGACTACAAGGGGCTCGACGTAAAAGGGAAGATAGTGCTGGTCCTTGGCGGACAGCCGGCAGGATCGACCCAGCCCGCGGGCAGAAGGGGATCCGCATTCTATGCCAAACAGGACGCCGCCCAGAGTCATGGAGCAGCGGCCGTGCTGATCCTTCAGTCCAACCTGCCGCGTGCCTTCTTCGGCGCAAAAGGCAATATGTACCTGAACGAATTCAGGAAGACCATCTATCCCAATAGTTTTTACATCACCGAAAAAGCTGGCGCAGGCCATCCTTGGCGATGACTTCAAGACAGCGGTTTCGGGACAGGGAGCCGGCAAGGCCTATACCGTCAATATCGGCATGAAAGTACACAAGACCATCCTCCAACTGAAGAGCAGCGACGTCCTCGGTTTCCTCGAGGGCAGCGACCTGAAGGACCAGATCGTCGTGATTTCCGCGCACTATGACCATCTGGGCAAGCGGGACACCGTCATCTATTATGGCGCCGACGACGACGGCTCGGGAACGGTGAGCGTACTCGAACTGGCCGAAGCCTTCGCGAAAGCAAAGGCAGCCGGAAAGGGTCCCCGCCGCAGCATTCTGTTCCTCGCCAATTCCGGCGAAGAAAAAGGACTCTTCGGTTCGCAGTATTATTCCGAACACCCGACATATCCCCTGGAGCATACCACGGTGGACCTCAACATCGATATGATCGGACGGATCGATCCCAACCGCAAGGTCGGCGACTCCACCAACTATGTGTATGTTGTAGGCAGCGACAAGCTGTCGACGGACCTCAAGCCGATCAGCGAAGGCAACAATAAGAAGTATACGAAGATGGAGCTGGACTATAAGTTCGACGATCCGACCGATCCCGAACGCATCTACTATCGCAGCGACCACTATAATTTTGCCCGCAAGGGGGTACCGATCATCTTCTATTTCGACGGCATCCACAGGGACTATCACAAGCCCACGGATACTCCCGACAAGATCAACTACGATATCATGGAGAAAAGGGCCCGTCTCGTCTTTTTTACGGCCTGGGAGATGGCGAACCGCAATGATATGCTGAAACGCGATATTCCGCTCAACGATCCGGGGCGGTAATCCGGAAGCAATATCGAAAAAGTTTCCCCTGAAAATCAAATGGGGTAGTCGCACCGGTAATATCCTTTATTGCCGGTGTTTCTATTTTGTCTTTGTCCAGCTGAAACTTCCGGTAGTTGGTGCTGAAGTACAGGACTCCACCCGGGCGCAGCACCCGCAGCACCTGGTTGATGAGCTCCGAGTGGTCGCGCTGAATATCGAGAAAGTCTTTCATCCGCTTGCTGTTGCTGAAAGTGGGCGGGTCCATGACCGCCAGATCGTAATATCCGGCCGGCGCCTCGTCCAGCCACTGTTTGACGTCGGCATGGATAAAATTGGTCTGCGGCGCTGCGGTATTGAGCTTCATATTCTCCTCCGCCCATGACAGGTAAGTTCGGGAAAGGTCGACCGAATCCACGCGCGCGGCGCCGCCCGCCGCCGCATAGACGGAGAACGATCCGGTATAACAGAAGAGATTGAGGACGCGTTTGTCTTTTGCTTCCTCCCTGACCATACTCCGGGTGATCCGGTGATCGAGAAAAAGACCGGTATCCAGATAATCCGTTAGATTGATGCGGAAGGAAAGACCGGCTTCTTTGGCGATAAAGAATTCCTGTTCACTGGCGAGTTTCCCGTACTGTCCCTGGCGTCCTGCCTTACGACGGCGCTCGCGGAAATAGATGCGCTCGTCGGGGATCCCGAGTATCCCGGTGATGGTGGGTACACAGGATTCGAGCCAGGCCTGGTGCTCTTCTTCGGTCATGCCGTGGCGGCGCTGGTATTCGGCCAGGTATACCTTGTCTTCATAGATCTCTATGCAGAAAGGAAATTCCGGCAGGTCATGGTCATAGACGCGCCAGCAGGTGATCTGCTGCCGCCGGGCCTGTTTTGAAAGGTGACGGTAGACCTTGGTCAGCCGGTTATGGAACATCATTAATTTGGGGTCAGACATCGGGCTTGTTTTGTCGTAAATACCAGAATCCGGTGGCCGCCAGCAGACAGAGCCCGCCGACCGCCCACCACAACGCCGTGAATCCGGCGTGCTGCGCCAGTTGTGACCCTCCTATCGGCCCGATCACCTGCGCAACCGACCATGCTATGGTATAGAGCCCGGCATACTGCCCCCGGTTGGTCAGCGAGGTCCTCGAGATCCAGAAGGAATTCATGAACGGCATCGATCCTATTTCGCCAAAGGTAGTCAGGATCATGCAAAAGAACGCCGCGGCGATGGACAGGGAAGAACATTCAGCAGCATATAGGACACGCCGACGAGGATGACGCCGAAAACGATATAAAAAAGATTCTCCCTTTTCCCTTCCAGCTTGAAGACGAGGACCATCTCGAGCACGGTGATCAGCAGACCGTTGAGGGTCATCAGCAGTCCGATCATATACTCGGGCATGTGCAGCCGTTCTTTGTAGAATACCGGCAGCGTGGAGAACAACTGGAAAAACCCACAGCCGAATACGATCGTGAAGGTCACAAACCGGAGGTAGCCGCTGTCCTTGTAGGGAGAAAGCGCCGGGGCCTTGCCCGCGGTGGTCTCGTGCTCGGGGACGGCGTCGCTGTGCAGCGGGAGGAACCAGCGAAGCAGCAGGACGGCGGCCAGGTTGGTCGCGCCATCGACCCAGAACAAAAGGTGATAGTTGATATTGGCCAGAATACCGCCAATGGCCCCTCCTACCGCCCAGCCGAGGTTCACGGCCAGCCGGTTGAGGGAATACGACCGGGTCCTGTTCTCCGTATTGCAATAGTGCGCGATAGCCGTGGAATTGGCGGGGCGGAAAGCCTCGTTGACGACGCTTAACAGAAAGGTGCAAACGCAGATGAGCGGGTAGCTTTTCATCTGCCCCAGCACCATGAACAGCAGCCCTCCCCCTGCCAGCGTTGCCCACTGGACGCGCTGGAAGCCAAACCGGTCCGTCAGCCGGCCCCCGATGAATCCGCCGCAGACCGCGCCAAAGCCGAAGATGCCCATGACGAGCCCCGCCCGGCCGATGCTGTAGCCGGAGGACGTGAGATAGATCGTCATGAAAGGGATGACCATCGTGCCGCTGCGATTGACCAGCATTACCAGCGACAGCAGCCAGGTAGACTTCGACAGACCGCTGTAGGCGTTTTGATATAGTGAGATTGTGCGCGCAAGCATACGGATCGCAAAAATAAAAAACCCGCCTCTTGGAGGCGGGTTCTATTATATAAGAGGTTTATTTTACTTACTCCCGCCGAAAACTTTTTTGAGTAGATCGTCTACCTGTGCAGCCGGGTTCTTACGAATATTCTTTTCTTCTGCTGCGACATAGTAGAACACGCCGTCCATCGTCCGCTGCGTGGCATAGCCGGACAGGTCGGGGTTGACTTTCTTGACGAGCGGTAGCTTGTTATAGGTTTCGAACAGTACTTTCCAGTATTTCGTTGCGCCCGTCTTCTGCAGTGACGTATCGATGACGGGGCGGAAAGCCGCGGTCAGCTGGGTCGTTGTACTTTTGCGCAGATAGCCCGTGGCAGCGGTATCCGAGCCCTTGAGGATACCCAGTCCGTCGGAGACGGTCATATTCTTAATAGCGCCCAGGAAAATGGGAGCGGCAGATTTGGCGGCGTCTTCCGCGGCCCGGTTGAGGCTGAGGATCGCGTCATCACACTGTTTGCCAAAACCGGCGCTGCGGAGGGTCGACTCGACTTTCGCGGCTTCGGGAGGCAGGAGTATCTTTACGGCAGCATCTTTAAAAAAACCGTCAACGGCAGACAATTTGTCAGCGCTTTTGGACGTACCACGGGAAAGCGCTTCTTTCAGACCAGCCACAATATCGTCAGAACTAAGGCCTTTGCCACCGCTTTTTAGACTGCTGAGTGCGTTCTTGGCACCGCCGAGGAGGCCCCCTGCGCGTGCGCCATCATGGCAAAAAAGAGGAAGACGATCAGGGCATAGGAAAATTTTTTCATTCAAGGATATTTTGCGTTTTACAATAGGGGATAAAAATACGGTCTAATACTGATAAACTAATGTTAACTAACGCCCGTGGAGGCCATTTATTGCGAATGGCTGCCGCTCAATGTATTAAGAAGAAATACAATAAACCCTTACCTTTGCGCGACAATTCTAATACCATGAACGTAAGCAAAAAAATTAGTTTTTCTGTTCTACTCACATCCGCGGGTCTTTCGGTCTTTGCGCAGACCAAACCGGCGACGGCAACGAAGCCGGGGACAGCGACCAATAAGCCCGCTGCAGCCAAACCGGGGGCCGGCACTGTCGCGCTGAAGACTGCCCAGGACTCTCTGAGCTATGCCATCGGTGTCAGCGTCGCTAACTTCTACAAACAGATGAACATCACCAATATCAACACTTCTCTGGTGACCCGCGCCATCAATGACGTCAATATCAGGGGTAAGGCGCTTATGGACGACCAGCAGTGCAATGCGGTCATGAGCAGCTATATTCAGAAAGTGAAGTCGGAGAAAGCTTCCGGCAACAAAAAGATCGGCCAGGACTTCTTAGCTGCCAACAAGAATAAGCCCGGCGTAGTCACTCTGCCCAGCGGCCTCGAATACAGCGTCGTCAAGGCAGGTACCGGTCCCAAACCCGCACTAACGGATATGGTCAGGGTACACTATCACGGTACGCTCATCGACGGCAAAGTATTTGACAGCAGCGTCGAAAGGGGACAACCCATCGAGCTGGCTGTCAATGGCGTTATCCCCGGCTGGACGGAAGCGCTGCAGCGATGCCCGTAGGCAGCAAATGGAAGCTCTTCATCCCCTCGAACCTGGCGTATGGCGACCAGCAGGCGGGACCGATGATCGCTCCGGGCTCGACGCTGATCTTCGACGTCGAACTGCTCGATATCGTGAAGAAGCCGGGTGCTGCGGCACAGGACAGCACTGCGAAGCCGGACAGCACTTCGCACTAATTGACGTCTGCGGCCGAGAAGTTGATTCCAGCCGCTTTCAGCCGATCGGCCCGGAACAACAGATCCGCGGCTTGCAACAGCTTCGCTTTTAGTAGAGGATTATAGTCGGGGTGCGCAGTTAGGAAATCCCGCACAATTTGCGCTTCGGCCGGTGTTCTGCACCAGCCGAAGCTTGCCTGCAGCCAGCTTTGGGGGAAGAAGACGTCACCGGTTCGCTGGATGTCTTCGAGCCAGTCAAGAGAAGGCTGCAGGTATTTTTTTGCCGACTCCGCCCGCAGGGGATGATGGAGATAGCCGAGGGCCGTGACCACCGAGGCTTCCCTTCGCCGGACCTCGGGCCTTTTCAGCGAGAGAAAGAAGCTGTCGCGCTCCGCCTCGTCGTTCGACAACGAAGGCATCAGGAATAGCAGCCGCTGTCTTCGGTCCGGATTGGAGATACGGGAAAGCTGTTCCACTAAAATCCCTTTGCTGTCCGGGTAGTCGCGTACGGCCAGGGCTGCCGCGAGATTCGTGTAGTCGTCTTCGGTGAGGACGACGCCGGGAGGTGGACGGCGGTCGTGCCATACGGCATATAGTGTGTCCATCGCCGCACGGGTTGTGGCGATGTTTGTGTAGGCGCGGAAGAGGAGTTTTTTGTTGTTTTTGGCTGTGGCCCATTTCATGGCTCTCCAGCAGTCGTCTTCTGCCGCATCGGCCAGAGTATCCCAGCGCGGTTTCGGAGCAAAGCGCCAAAAGAGCGACTGCCATTCATCGAGAACGACATTCAGAGCAAGCTCATCGGGTTCAGTAAGCCGGGCGTTGTAACCAAGGAACAACAACTCCGGGGTAAAGCCACTGCCATTGAGCGCGTTTTCGTAAAGGTTGATGTAATTGGCCGCACGCATAAGGGGAGTTTTTCCGTAAGCCCAATGACGGATGCCGGAAAATCCGTACAGGTCAAACGCACCATAATGTATTGGAAACACCCCATATCCGCGGCCATCCGAGTTGAATATAATAAACTGCGAATCTGTTTTGCCTACAGCTGCCGGCACATGAACAGTCGCTGCGTTGCTATTGACTTCTATCTCTTCCCCGGACAGCGCGATGCTGAACTTCTGCGGCCATACCCGCTTCGACCCGTCCTCGCCCTGCTGGTGGATCACGAAATCGGAGATCTTCCCATCCTTCACCTTCATCTCATAGGTGAACTTCGGTCGCCCGGCGCCGTTGACCCAAACCTCATTCCAGGCTATAAGGTCCAGCTTCGTGTGTGGCTGCAGGCAGTGTAACAGGTCGGGCCAGGTGGCGTTGCCGCCGGCATATTTTTTCAAATAGTCCCGCAGCCCGGCGCGGAAAGGCTCCTCCCCCATCAGCGCTTCCAGCTGACGCATCACGATCGGCGCCTTGTGATAGATGATATTCCCGTAGAGCGAACCCGCCTCGTTGAGGTTGTCCAGCGTCTGGCGTATCGGATGCGCGCCGGCGCTGCGGTCGACGCTGTACGCCGCCGGGTAATGGTCGGTCAAAAATTTGAGATCGTAGTTATTATCCGGCAAGGTGAGATTACTGATCTTGTCGGCCATAAAATTGGCGAAGACCTCCTTCATCCAGACGTCGTTGAACCAGGTCATGGTGACCAGGTCCCCGAACCACATATGCGCCGTTTCGTGTGCGAGCAGGTTCGACCTGCTGATCAATTGCTCGCGCGTAGCGCCCGAATCGAGGAACAGCGTGCTGGCCTTGTACTGAATAGCGCCGGGGTGCTCCATCCCTCCGAACTGAAAATCGGGGATCGCCACAAAATCGAACTTCTGAAAAGGATAGGCGATACCGGTATAGTCCTGCATAAAGCGCAGTGCCTGTCCTTCGATCCGAAAGATCGAGTCGATGCTGAACCGCAGTTTGGCCTCGTCGGTCTCGCGATACAGCAGATGCATGGTCCGCCCGTCGACGACCCGCGATGTATCGAAGAACTTCCCTGCGGCAAACGAGAACAGATAGGTGCTGATCCGGTCGGAGGGTTGTCCCAGCGGAGCGTTGGCGATCGCCTTCCAGCCGGCCGGCATCGTCAGCCGCAGCGTGAACACGGCCTTGCAGTCCGGCTGGTCAAAACAGGGGAAGATCGTCCGGGCCCTGTCGGGCACCAGCAGCGTATATAGAAAATCATTGTTCCTGTTGAGTGCCGCGTCCGCGGATTCGAAAGATACCTTCACAACGTTCTCTCCCTCCTTAAGCAATTCCGACGGCAAGGAAATATGTTCGTTGACGACGGTTGCAGCGATCGTCGATCCGTTGACGGCCACGGCATCGAGGGCGCGGCCTTTGAAATCCAGCAACAGGGGTGCGAGGCCAGACGCTGCCTGTCCAGCTGAAAATAGAGCTTCTCTTCTCCTTCGACAGCGACGCCTTTGGATTCCGGCAGGCGAAAAACCAACTCATAGCGTATGTTCTTCAGACACGCGCTTCGCTGCTGCGCGAGCGCAAAGGAGACGCCGGCGCCCTCCTGCCCCATCGCGTATAACCCAAAGAATAATAACAGGATAAAAGGAGTCGGTTTGATGAGCGCCATATCGGAAAATTGAGGCTGGAAAATACGGCATTTTGGTGGTAAATTGGGGCATGCTAAAGACCTTCCTCCTGCCAGTGATCCTTACCCTTTGCCGTTTTCCCCAGGACGTCCGGGTGGTCACCTACTCCAACGGCAGGACGAGCTCAAAAGACTATGAAAGCCTTGCTTTTTGGATCAAGAGCAACCAGCGGGCCTATGTCCGGTACGCTCACGGTACCGACGACGAGATCGACATCGGCTGGGGCGGACCGGATTCGTCCGGCGGCAAGAAAGGTTTCCGGCTAAGGGGACCGGCCGATACGCTCAACTGGGTACTAATAGCACAGGGCAACGCTATACGGCTCACCGACCGAAGGGGCCGGCAAAAGAACTACGCTGGGAGAACGAAGGCGGCCCATCCCCCGACAGCGTTTGTAATATCTGCGCCAAAAACGAAAGCCAGGCAATGGCCTGGCTTCAGAAATATTTCTTTCGGTAGTCTATTCTTTTCTGTCGTGATCCGCCTTCTTTCGTAGCTGTTCCAGCAACTGCAGGCCCAGCAATCCGCTGATCGGACTACCAGCTTCACCGTTGCCGCCGATAAGGATATCGGGCATGATCTTGATCTTCTGTTCGCCGATGGATTCCATCACCTTCAGCTGGGTAAAGTTGTCACCGCCCATCGCCTCGACGGCGAGCTTATAGGATTCGGCGGAGGACTTACCGATGGCGAGAATTTTCTCCGCCTCGGCGTTACCCGTCAGTGAGATCTTTTCGGCGTCGGCCTTCGCCAGCCATTCGATCTTCTCGGCGTCCGCCTTTGCAAGCAGTCTCGTCTTCTCCGCTTCGCCACTGGCCAGCAGCTTGAGCCGGTCGGCTTCGGCGTTGGCCTGCAGGCGAACGCTGTTGGCGTCACCGGTGGCTTTCTTCACCGCCGCGTCGGCAATACGCTCTGCAATCAGTACGCCCTGGTCGGCCTTGACGATCTCTTTCTGGATGTCGGCAATCGCCGTCTCCTTCTCGAGGCTCTGGCGCGTCTCCTGCGCCTTCATCTGCGTATCATAGGTGACCTTCTGCTCCTCCGCGATCTTACGGTCGGTCAGCGTCTTCATCAGGCTCTCGGGCGGGACGATATCTCCGATAAGGGTGTCCACGCCGTGAACGTTGTATTGCTCGAGCACCTGGCCGATATGTTCCCTGGCAGCAGCCTGTCTTTCCTTACGGGCGCCGAGGAAGGAGATGACGTCGCTGTCCTGCGCCGAGTTACGGAAATAGTTGCCGATAGTGGGTTCCAGCACCTGGCTTACGAGATTGACCATGTTCCCGAAACGCGCGATCACTTTGGGCGCCTCGGTGTTGGGAATATGGATGATCTGCGCGACGTCGAGGTTGAAGGGGAAGCCGTCCTTGCTTCGCACCGTGATCGTAGACAGATTCTTGTCCAGCTGGTGCGCCTCGCTGCGCGCGCTGGCCCAGTTGAGGACGAGGTTGGTAGTCGGCACCATCTCGACCTTCAGGATAAAGGGGTTGATCGGATATTTCCCCGGACCCAGCGGTTCCGCCCATACGCCCTTGTTGCCGCGGGCAACGATATTGCCGTGTTTGAATTCCACGCCGCTGAGGTCTTCGCCGTCGGAGCCGACAAAGGAGATGACCACGCCCACATAACCGATGGGGATCTCGGTCATCTTGACCATATCCACCTTGAGGAACCAGGGGTTGAAGAAATAAGAACCCGCGAGTATCACCTGTTCCTGCAGACCCTTGTACCCTCCATTGGAAAGGAACAGGTCCGCGTCCTGGAATTTATTGTGCTCGCCGATGATCCGGCCGGCGATCTGTCCTTCATCCAGAGGACGGCCTTCGAGCGTCGTGACGATGCCCACGGCATTGTCCGGAACGCTGATCATATCGGCCGTCTCGACTTCAAACAAAAAAGTGTTGATACGATATGAACCGGGTGTGATGATCGCCGTCTGCCGGCCCTTTCGGCCGCCATTCCGCAAAAAGCCTCGGCGTCCTGGAAAGAGTCACAGGGTACCTTTCGGGCGAGTATGGCGCCCGTATCCAGCTCGCCGCCGTCGCGGGCGAGCACGAGACCGATCTTACCGGTGGGGATGACCGTAAAGGGTTCGAATTTGATCACATACTGCCAGAACCATTTGCCGAAATAGACGCCGGGCGCCAGGGTCTGCGCCTGAAATCCGGCCTCGCCGTTGGTAGCGATGATACGCCCTTCGGGCAGGGACTGGCGGCCTACGAGTACAAATTTCTTGGTTACGAGACCGATGCGGTCCTCGGGCACGATAATAACGCCAAAGAAGACGCGGAGGATAAGACGGTAAAGAATAGCGCAGAGTACCGGAATACCGATGATCAATATCCACTTGATCATCATCGAAGAAGAGTCCATGTTATAGAAGTTTAGGTTTTAGCTGGTCCGAATATAATCTACCGGATCGATCCCGCAAAGTTTGTACACGCCGGAATGTCCCGCTACAGAAATGAGGATGAACGGCAAAAAAAGGCCACCCCGAGATGGAGCGGCCTGATATACTGACTCAAGATAATCAATTGACGACCAACACTCTTGTCGGTGTCGGATAGACGATACTGCCGTCGTCCAGCGTGATCCGGAAATAAAATCGATTGACGAGCTCGGTATTCAGCTTGAATGCTTCCTTGGGATAAACGCTATGATATGCGCTCAGCGAGGTCTTGAACGTCACCGAGTTTCCGCTGCCGGGAATGACGGGCACCGGAAAAATCCCGTCGTACCCGTGCTCTGAATCGCCGCATAACTCGAAGAAGTCGCTACTTTGGTGATCTCCCTGATCGTTCGGCCGGTAGTCGAAGCAAGGACCATATTCACGGTGATGCTGCTGTCTCCGTTGACGCTGGCGGTCACCGTTGGATCGGGGCGAAAGCCAACCGCGTTCTGCACGCTGATCGGCACGTCGCCTCCGTTGTAGGCCGAGTAGTTGGGACCGAATCCATTTTGTTTCGAACAGGAGCATAGCAGGGCCATCGACAGGGCGAAGGCCGGCATTCTTTTTATCATATTGATCATATATAGTATCGTTTAGAATAGTTATTGTTTGGCCCACCAGAGTTTGACGTCTACCAGGGTCTCGGGTTCGGCGCGTTGGGGTTGGTCGACTGTTCCGTATTGGTGTAAGGAAGTCGGGTAGGTATTACCGTTGGATCGTCGCCGCCCGGATTGTTCGGCAGCGCAAGGACGGGGTATCCTGTGCGGCGATAGTCGTCAAATACTTCGATGCCGTTGCCGATCCACGCGATATATTTCTGGGTGATGATCTGCCTGCGCATGTCCTCGGTGGTGCCGGAAAGCGTTACGACCGAGGGGTTGGCCGCAAAATAGGCGGCGATATCCGTCGAGGACATGCCGACCTTTGTCATCGAGGCCTTGATACCCGCCTGATAGTAGGCATTGGGGTCGCCCGGCGTGCCGAGGACCAGCGCCGCCTCGGCAAGGATGAACTGCGCCTGGAAATTCGTCAGCAGACGAATCGGTGCGTTGCCCGTCACTCCGATCAGATAGGTGCCATACTGCGAACGGCTGGTGACCGCCGGGGCCACGGCATTGCTGCCGTTGTCGAATCCCACGAATGCGCCGTTGGGCTTGGTAAAGAACTTCGCCAGCCGCAGGGTATCGTTGAGGCCGTTCATGAGGGTGAGGAGACGGAGGCTCAGCATCTGGTCTCCCGTACGGTTGATATAGTTGAAATTGTAGATAGGGTTCTGGTTGCCGGTACCCGACCCAAACGGCACCTCGAAATCAAGGCTGTTGTCGTTGATAAAGTTGTTGCCCGTCAGCACGGTGCTGATCACCGACTTTGCCAGCGTCGGATTGGTATTGGTCAGCATGATAGCAAATTTCAGCAGCAGCGTATTCCCCATCCTCTTCCATTTGGTAAGGTCGCCGCCGTAGACGATATCGTCGGTCTTGGGTTTGAAAAAACTGGGCTTGTCGAGGTCGGCCATTCCGCTGGCGACAAGGTCGAAAAGGCTGCGGATACCCAAAGAAGAATTACCCTGATAGATGTCCTGAACTTTGTCGAACCGGGGGTACAGGAAAGTCGACGGCTGCCCCGCACGGGAATAAGGGACGTCCCCCCATATATCCGTCGCAAGAGAAAAGGCATAGGCCATCTGCAGTTTGGCGATCCCCGAGTAGACCGGACTGGAAACCGAGTCGAGGTTGATCAGCGTTTGACAGTTGTTGATGCTTCCTCCGTAGATCTCGCCGTTCCACTGGTTGTCGAAGGCGCCGCTGAAATTGTAGACGTCATAGCCCTGGGTCTGATTGGCCACCCCGGCGATATGCTGCATGATCGCAGACGTCGCGCGGTCCAGGTCATTGCTGTTGGCGAAGGCGATCCCGATGGTTGTCGTCGGCAGCAGCACGGTCGACGGCACCGTCTGTGGGTTGTTTGGACTGGTATTGACGTTGAGGTATTTTTTGCAGGAGCCGAGCAGCAGACCCGCCGGCAGCAGTAAAATGAATATTTTTTTATAACGCATGTTCTGAATTTTGAAGTTATTACAGGGATACTTTCAGGTTTGCACCGATGGTTCTCGCATTGGGTGCGCCCTGCAGGTCGAGTCCGCGGATATTGCCCGCGCCCTGCGTATTGATCTCGGGGTCGAAGAAGGTATTCGGCGCAACATGAAAGATGTTGTTCGCAAACACGGATATGCGGATATAGTTGATATGCCAGCTCTTTATCAGACGCGAGGGAAGATCATAGCCCAGCGACAATTCCCGCATGCGGAAAACGGTTGCGTCGTAGACGTTGAACTCGCTCTGCAGGCCGCCCATCACGCCCCAGTAGGTCTGGGCCGGTATCTGGATATTGTTCTTGCTATACTTCCCTCCGGAGAAGATCTCGCCGGGCAGGATCCAGGGGCTGCTCGCGGTCTTTTGTCGTCTCTATCCAGGCGCCGCGCGATTTGTACGAGGCTGCGGTGAAGGATAGTATCTGTCCCCCTTTTACAAAGTCGAAGGTGAAGCCCAGATTGAAACCCTTATAGCGGAATGTATTGGTAATACCCGCCGTATAGTCGGGGTTAGGATTGGACAGCACCTGGTTGGCGATGGTGGTGGCATAGACGCCGGTGTTGGGATTGATGAGACGGGCGCCCGTGGCGCTGTCGCGCGGGATAAGGCCGCCGATGATCACGCCGTAGGGCTGCCCCACCTTGATCGAAGGTATCGAGCCGATAAAGGCGCTGCCGGGAATGCCAAAGCTGGTGATGCCCGGGGCGATCGATGTGACCTTGTTGACGATCTTCGTGAAATTGGCGGAGATATCCCATTTGAAGTTGGGACTGGAGATGGGTGTCACAGTCACCAGCAGTTCGACTCCCTTGTTGGTCATCCTGCCGGCGTTGACCGTCTTTGTCTGATTGCCGGTCGAAGGGGAATACCCACGTTGAAGATCTGGCTTGTGCTGATGGTGTTGAAATATGCAGCGTCGACGGAGACTCTGTTCTTCCAGAAACCGAGGTTGAGGCCCGCCTCATACGAAGTGGTAAATTCGGGGGCCAGCGTCGAGTCGGCTATATTGGAATTGAGCGTAAATCCGGGGACAGAACCATAGGGGAAATTGAAGTTGGCCACGTTGTTGCCATAGCTGGCTTTGACAAATGTATTGGAGAGCAGGTAGGGCGGCGCGTCGGACCCGACCCTCGCGTAGCTCGCCCGCAGCTTGCCATAGCTGAGGATATCGGACTGTACCTTGAAAGCGTCGGTAAATACGAACCCGGCGTTGACGGAAGGATAAAAGAAGGTGTTCTTAAAAGCAGGCAGGGTCGAGCTCTGGTCGACACGGCCGGTCAGTTCCGAGGAACAGGTAGTTGCTGTAGGCGAAGGACAACTGTCCGTAGTATCCCAGCAGGCGCTGCAGGTTCGTAACCTCTGTGGAGCCGATGTTGAAATTCGCGCCTGTGCTGACGTTGAAGAATCCCGGTATGGAGATCTGGTCGGCCTGTACCGTCACCGTCTGGCTGCGGCGCTGGTTGATGTTCTGACCCAGCAGTGCCGAAACGCTGAGGTCTTTTATGAACATGTCGTTCTTGTGCGCGGTGATGATCAGGTCGCCGTTGAGCTCGCTGCGGAAGATGGTGCTTTCGAGGTCCTGTCCGGCGGGTACGCGGGCGGAGGTGATGGCAAACACCTGTTTGCGGCGGTCGGTGTATGCGTCTATACCCAACCGGTAGTTGACATTCAGCCAGGGCGTAAGGTCATATCCCAGATTGACGCTGCCCAGGGTGCGCGTCAGATTGCTGGTCAGCGGGTCGTTGTAGGCGTCGAAATACGGATTGTCCTGGCCGGTGATGGGCCAGTTATTGGAACCGTCGGGGTTTTGATAGGTATGCTTCCTCTTAAAGCCTGTGAGGTCGATGCTGCGCGCCAGGCCCAGTACCACGGCCAGCGCACTGGCGCCGTTGCCGCCAAGGATACCGTTCTGCAGCGTATTGGTAAAAGTAATGGAGCCGCCGAGATGTATCTTGTTGCGAAATACCGTGTTGCCGCCGAATTTCACGTCGGCCCGCTTCAGCGAAGTATTGGGCAGGATCCCGTTCTGTGTCAGATAGCCTCCGGACAGGGTGAAGTTTTGTTTGGCGTCGCCTCCGCTGATGAGCAGACTATTGTCCGAGATTTTCCCGGTCTGCCAGAAATCATTGATATTGTCCGGATAGGCCTGATAGGGCACGGGCTGTCCGCCGACCAGAAGGCCGTTGGCCGCCGTCGGAGTGGTGCCGAATTTTGGCCCCCACGAGTTGCCGGAGATCGGGTTGTATACGCCATTGGTGCCCTGGCCGTACTGGTTCTGTGTTTTGGGAAGGCCTTCCGCGTTCTGCTGGCTGTATGAAGAGCTGGCGATGATCTCGGTCCGGCCGCCCATACCGCCCTTTTTCGTAGTAATGACGATTGCTCCTGCTGCGGCACGCGAACCATAAAGAACGGCCGCGGCAGGGCCTTTGAGGATGTTGACGGACTCGACATTGTTGAGGTCGATGTCCAGTGCGCGGTTGGCGGGCTGATTGTCGCCGAGGGTCCCGTTGGGGCCGCCGTTGGTACGGTCCACGTCATTGCTGATGGGGATTCCGTCTACGACGAACAGCGGCTGGTTGCTGCGGGTGAAGGACGTGATACCGCGGATATTGATATTGACCGACGCGCCCGCGCTGCCGCTGGCGCCGGTGATATTTACCCCGGAAACTTTGCCTTCAAGGGCGTTTACGAGATTGACCGAACCTTTGTCGGCCAGTTGGTCCCCCCAGCCGCTGCGTGGCATAACCCGGGGACCGCTTGTCGCGCACGATGCCGAGGGACGTGACCACGACCTCCGACAGGGTCTTGTCGGCGGTCGCGAGGGAGACGGTGAGCGCCGCGCGGCCCGTCACGTCCACATCCTGAGCGGTCATGCCGATGGCCGAGATAACGAGTGTCTTCGTGGCGGATGGAATAGTAATGGAGAAGCTACCGTCAGTCTGCGAGCTGGTGCCCGTCTTTGACCCCTTTACCAGAACGGTGGCATTGGGGATGGGTTTTCCTTCAGGGTCGAGGATTTTTCCGGTGATCGTTCGGTTTTGTGCAAGAAGACTCGCAGATAGCAATAGCATGCTACCTGCCAAAAGCAGAAGTTTTCTCATGTGAGTAGTTTTGGTTAATTATGTTTCCGTAGCTAAATATAACCTAAACCCCCGCGAGATTTTAGCAAGCTCCTACTACTAATTTCCGGAGTGAATTACTAATAAAACCGACGAGTAAGTATTTACTTGTATAGCAACTCGTAGTATTCGTGCGCCATCCGACCGGCGTCGAACTGGTACCGGACGTCGCGCATACCGTTCTTTGCGATCTGGCGCCAGGTGTCGTATTTATCGTAATAGACCGGCAGTATTTCGTGCTGAAGTATATGGTATAGCTTCTCGAAATCGTAGTCGTCCTGCTGCTCGACGTGCATGTTGGCGTAGTCAGCTTTAGGCACGACAAAGCCGTTGTTGCCGTGGTTGATGAATTCGGGTATCCATCCGTCGTCGGTAGAGAAATTGACGGCGCCGTTCATGGCCGCGGTCATTCCACTGGTACCGGAAGCCTCGCGCGGTACGCGGGGATTGTTGAGCCAGCAGTCAGCCGCCTGTTTGAGCCGCTTGGACAGGGACATCTCATAGCCGATGACCACGGCGACGTTCTTATAGTTCTTGCTGAGGTGGACGAGGTGATTGAATTCGTTGATCGCGGGATAGTCCATTGGGTAAGGCTTCCCTGCCCAGATGATCTGTACGGGATATTTGGTATCGTTCACCAGCTGGTTGAACCTGTCCATATCCCTTGTAAGGAAGCTCGCGCGTTTATAGCCGGCAAAACGACGCGCCCATACGATGGTGAAGACATTTTGATCGAAGACCTTACCTGTCTGGTCGGCCACGATCTCGAAGCTTCTTTTCTTCATGTATTTCTTGCGGTCGTCCCACCAGTAGTCGTTGCCTTCTTCCATTTTCCGGTAGAGTTCTTTGTCGGCCCAGTAGCGCCAGTTCTGTGCGTTGGTGATCGAGATGATGGGACAGATGTCTTTGTACTTGCTCCACATGGCGCGGGAGACGTTGCCGTGCAGCTGGGACACGCCGTTGGCGAGATGCGCGAAGCGCAGCGCCACCAGCGAGTGATTGAATGCATCGTCTTCCAGACCGGTGAGCTTCCTGACCTCCTCGACCGAGAGGCCGCAGAAATAGCTCATCTTATGACAGAGATAGATGTCGTGTTTCTCGTTGCCGGCCTCTTCGGGGGTATGCGTGGTGAATACCATCCGTTTGCGAACCTCTTCGAGATTGTGGTTGTATTTCTTGTAGAGCCAGAACGCGCTGCTGATGGCGTGAGCCTCGTTGAGATGATAGAGGTCGGGCTTAAAGCCGAGTTCGTCGACCAGCTGCGCCCCTCCTACCCCGAGCAGGATGAACTGCGCTACCTTGGTCGCGACGTTGGCGTCATACAGGCGGTGGGTGATGGTCTGCGAAACATAGTCGTTCTCGGGCAGGTCCGTGCTCATCAGAAAGAGAGGCGCGCTTTTGAAGGTTTCGGGGTTGAGATAAAAGACTTTGACCCAGACGGGATGGTCGTGAATGGTCACCTGAAACTTGATCCCCGTATCTTCGAGAAAGCTGTATTGTTTTTCCATCCAGGTGACCTGGAGGGTCTGGTCCTGGTTGCGGGCCTGGTCATAGTAGCCATATTTCCACAGGATCCCTATATTGATCATGTTCTGACGCAATTCGTACGCGCTGCGCAGGTGCGAACCTGCCAGGAAGCCAAGACCGCCGCTGTAGATCTTCAAAGGCTGGTGCACGGCAAATTCCATCGAAAAATAAGCGACCTTTTTCGAATACTGATCGTCCACAGCGTAAGGCACAACATAATTTTTGAAACTCATAACAAATCCAAATATTAATTAATCTATATGTAAAAACTACGCAATGTTAAATCGCGGGAAAAAATTGTCCAAAAATATTATTTTTTCCCGTTATATCTCTGATGTCTGAACCGACTCCATCGGTTAACGCAATATCTCTTTAGCAATTGTCCGTAGGGGGTTTGATAACTTCCAGGGCTTTCTTATCAGGCCTTATTGGTCCTGACCGCCTGTTTGGATGCAGGCTTGGCTGGCGGTCTGGTCTCCCCTTTGCGGCGTTCGAAAAAGCCCTCAAAAAAACATTTGATGTCCCGGTGGACGCCGCAGCCGCCCAGTTCTTTCAGCGTGACTCCGGTCACGCCAAAACTAAATTCGATCGCACAAGGGTCGGAATAGGACTTATAGCGGGCAACACCGGGTGATACGAATTTGGCCTCGCCTTTCAGCTCGCCGTTGCAGGTCGCGTCGTCCTTTTCGAAGTGCACAAAGAACAGGATCCGGGTAGCGTCCCTGCCATCGCGGATGGCGACGATATTCCGTTTGTTCTGTGCATAGTCGCCGGAGAACTTATGCCTGCGGGGAAGGGTGTCGATGGGATTAAAGATCGGGGGTATTTTGGGTTTGGAATCGTTGGACTCCGTCAGGATGAGCACAAAGCCGCTCTCTTCACTAAAGATATAGGCGTCCCGCTTGTATAGCAGCTCGCCGTTGACCTTTCGCTGATGGGAGACCGTGAGTGTATACTTGTTGTCCATTCCCGCCAGTGCCCGTGACCCCGGGTTCGTTGTCGGAGTAGAGGACCGGTCTGGCGGCGGAGAAATGGTTGTTTTTGTCGAAACAAAGGACATAGAGTACCCGCCTGTCCTTTGTCGTACCCTTTACGAACAGGTAGGTCTCCTGTTTAGGCACCTTGATCTTGCCTACGGCATAGAGACGGGGATGGGCCTCTTTTCCAAACCAGTGCGTCAGCACAGAGTCGGGAATAAGACGCGAAAAGAGCTTGTTGTTGATGACAGACGCAGCAGGCTCTTTATGCCGGAATATCGTATCGGTGACCTGATAGGGTAATTTGAGGGGAGAGACCAGTTCCAGGAACTCGGGGATGCCAACCTCCTCATCGTTCTCAGCCAGGGACGCCTTTTTGCTTTTGCACGAGAAGAATAACACCAACAAGACGATCGGCAACAGGTATTTATTCATAGCACCATGTTTCGGAACCCTTCCGGTTCCGGCTCTAAAAGTAAACATTCAGGGCAAAGATTGGGCCGGGGTGGGTGTTTTTTTCCAAAAATTTAATTTAGATTTGTCTAAATTTATTTTTCGACTAAACTCAACTGGGCGGAGCCCTGTCAACAAACTATCAAAACCGGACACGGTCCGGTAAAAAAGATATGATATCGGTCAGTAAAGAGAACCATCTCAAAGCCATCTTTCACCTGCAGCAGGAGAAAGGGCTCGTTACGACCAACGAGCTGGCGGCGGCCCTGCAGACCCGTCCGGCGTCCGTAACGGACATGCTAAAAAGCTCAAAGACCAGAAGCTGCTCATCTACGAGCGGTATAAGGGTTTCAAGCTGAGCGGCGAGGGGAAAAAGGCCGCGGTGCAGATCATCCGTAAGCACCGGCTCTGGGAGTTCTTCCCGGTGGAAAAGCTGCAGTTTGGCTGGGAGGAAGTGCACGAGATCGCAGAAGAACTGGAACATATCAGCAGCAAGAAGCTGGTCGACCGGCTGGACGCCTTCCTCGGTCATCCCGATACCGATCCTCACGGCGATCCCATCCCCGACAGTCAGGGGCGCATTCAAACCCGGCGGCAGATCTGTCTGGCCGAGCTGCCCCTCAACAAGGAGGTTCAGGTTTCGGGTATCGCCACGCAGACCTCGGAGATGCTGGAGATACTGCAGCACAATCATATCCGGCTGGGCACCCGGCTCGAGATAAAAAGAAATTTCCTTTTGACGAATCGCTGGAAGTGAAGATCCGTAACCGGGCTCCGGTGACGATCAGCGCCCAGCTGGCAAAAAATGTACTGGTAAAAGATGACGAACCACTGGCAGAAAAACGTTAGCCTCAGCGAGGTGCACGGCACCATCGATACCACCACCCGGAAAGGTCCCTGGTGGAGACAGCTTTTTGTATTCTTCGGGCCGGCCTATCTCGTTAGCGTGGGCTATATGGACCCCGGCAACTGGGCGACCGACCTTGCGGGTGGCAGCCGGTTTGGTTATTCCCTCATCTGGGTACTGCTGATGAGCAATGGCATCGCCATCCTGCTGCAAAACCTTTCGGCGCGTCTTGGCATCGTCCGCGGACGGGACCTGGCCCAGGCCAACCGGGAAGTGTATCCGGCCTTTATCAATATTCCCTTGTATGTTCTTGCAGAGATCGCCATCGCCGCCTGTGACCTGGCCGAAGTCCTCGGTATGGCCATCGGCATTCAGCTACTGACCGGCCTTCCGCTGGTGTACGGCGTATGTATAACCGTGCTGGACACCTTTCTGCTGTTATTTCTGCAGCGGCTGGGTATGCGCCGGATGGAGGCCTTTGTCATAGGCCTGATCGCCGTGGTGGGAGGCTCCTTTCTCGTGGAGATCCTGCTGGCCCGGCCGGCGCTGAAAGACATCGCCACGGGATTTGTCCCCAGGCTACAGGGCAAGGAAGCGCTCTATATCGCTATCGGCATCATCGGCGCGACGGTTATGCCCCACAATCTCTACCTCCACTCCGCGCTGGTCCAGACCCGCAAGATCAAACCGGGCGCCGAACACGTGCGCAAGGCCCTAAAGATCAACTTTCTCGACAGCGCCGTCGCCCTCAACCTCGCCTTTCTGGTGAACGCCGCGATCCTGATACTGGCGGCTACCGTCTTTTTCAAAACGGGCAATACGAACGTCGCGTCCATACGCGATGCCTACCGCCTGCTGCCGATGCTGGGAACGCAGATGGCGCCCAAACTTTTCGCCATCGCCCTGATCGCGGCCGGTCAGAGCTCGACGCTAACCGGCACTCTCGCGGGACAGATCGTCATGGAAGGCTATCTGCAGCTGCGGATCAACCCCTGGGTGCGGAGGCTGCTGACCCGGCTGCTGGCGATCATACCCGCCGTCGTCGTCATCCTGATCTTCGGAGAGAATGAAGTGGACAATCTGCTGGTGCTGAGCCAGGTCTTCCTCAGCGTCCAGCTCGGTTTCGCCGTCATCCCGCTGATACATTTCGTCAGCGATCGGAGTACCATGGGAGAGTTTACCGCGAGCCCCGTGATCCGAACACTGGCCTGGGCAGCCGCGGCGCTGCTCGTCTACCTCAATGTGAAGCTGGTGATAGAAGAGGCGGCGCCCTTTATGGCGGCGCCGGGCCACGACGTCCTGAAAATACTGGTCGCCCTGGCCGCGCTCGGGGCCATTCTCCTGCTGACCTATATCACCCTGCATCCCTGGATCGCCCGCCGCATCCGGCACTCGCAGCTGCTGCGCGTACACCCGCAGGCCGACAGCTGGAATGACTGGTCGGCGCCGAGCTTCCGTCATATCGCCATCGCCCTGGACTTTAGCGAACACGACCAGAAGCTGCTGGCCTATGCCGTAGGTCAGGTGGCAGCTCCGCCCGGTACCTGCTGATCCACGTGGTGGAGAGCGCCTCGGCCCGCATGCTGGGGAAAGAAAGCGACGACTTCGAGACGCGACAAGACCAGCAGCGCCCGGACCAGTACCAGCTGCTGCTGCAGCAGAGAGGTATCCAGACGCATACGGCGCTCGGCTTCCGCCACCGCAGCCGAGGAGATAGCCCGGCTGGCAAAGGAACAGGGCGCGGACATGCTCGTGATCGGCTCGCATGGACACCGCGGGCTAAAAGATTTTATCTATGGGGAGACGGTGAATGCAGTGAGGCATGAACTGAAGATACCGGTCCTTGTCGTTAGCCTTTAAGGCTAACGACAAAAAATCGTTGGCCCCGAGAACGTCGTCGGAGCTGCTTCGCCACGCTCCTCCTTGTTCGTAACCTTCGCTTCGCTCGGTTATGCCTTCGGCATCGGTACAGAACAGCCATTGTCCCTCTCTAAGTAACTTACTCCTTCTTCCCTATCAGGTGTTTCAGCCGGCTGAAAGTCTCTGGTTTGATATTCAGAAAAGAGGCGAGATATTTCTGGGGTACCCGCTGCATCATCTGGGGATGCGTGCTGACATAGTCCAGAAAGCGCTCGCGCGTGCTTTTGTTCAGCTGATCGAAATACCGCCGGTCCTTCCTGACAAAAAGCTCGGAGATCACGCAGGCGGCCCATCCGCTCGAAAGCAGGGAATTTTTCATACAGCTCCTGCAGGCTGTCGTAGGAGATGGAAAATAAGACCGTGGGTTCGATCGTCTCGACGACCGACCGGGAAGGCAGCCGGTTGTGAAAGGACAGCTCCGAATGGATGATATGCCCTTCGGTCGCCAGCTGAATGGTGACCTCTTCGTTGTTGCGCAGCGGCAGGAATTTACGCGCGAGTCCGCGCGCAACGATGTTCAGGTATCGTTCGGTCTCGCCTTCGCGGATCACTTTGACCTTTTTGTCGAATTCCCTGATCTCGATAAAGGGCAGCAGCTGCATAAATTCCGCCTTCGTCAGCGGAGAATAGCCGGAAAGATAGTGGTGCAGCCTCTCGAGAGCGGTCTTATGAAAATTGTTGCTCCTGGTCATGGCTGGAAGGTTTTGGTCACGCCCGGACGTTTTCTGAGGAGGTGTTTCAGGCGGCTGAAGGTCTCGGGTTTCATATTGAGATAGGAGGCCAGATATTTCTGGGGCACCCGCTGCAGTAAGTCGGGATTGTTCTCCACAAAACGGAGGAAACGCTCCTTTGTATCCAGCCGCATACACTCCAGCTCCCACTCTTCTTTTTGCAATACAAACTGGGTAGTGATGAGCCGGCCCAGCCGCTCCACCGAAGAACTCTGCTGATAGAGGCCGTCGAGGTGTTCCCGGGTTATGGACAGCATTGTAGCAGGCTCGAGCGTCTCGATAAAATAGCAGGACGGGTCTCCTGACAGAAAGGAGGCGGACGAGCTGACCAGTTCACCTTCCTTTGCAATATTGGTGATCACTTCCGTCCTCCCCTTTATGAAATACATCCGCGCCAGCCCCCTGACCAAAAAGTTCATATACTGCTCGACATCTCCGACACTGACCAGTTGCTGACGCCTGTCAAAGCTTCTGACCACGATCTTTTCCGCCAAAAAAGTAAATTCTTCGTTGGTTAGTGCTACGTATCTCGACACATATTGGCGTAACATGTCTAACATAGGTGCCACAAACATACAAAAAAACCATGCTGCCGGGGAGTGAAATCTGGTCATTATCCCTTACGTTTGTAAGTTTTTGAAAGTAAACAAGCAGAAATATGGCCAAAAAAATCAAAGTAGCAAATCCGGTAGTTGAACTGGATGGGGATGAAATGACCGAGGATTATCTGGAAATTTATTAAAGACAAGCTGATCCTGCCTTATCTCGACATTGACATTAAATACTATGATCTGGGTGTCGAATACCGCGATCAGACGGACGACCAGGTAACGATCGACGCAGCCAATGCCATCAAACAATACGGCGTGGGCATCAAGTGCGCCACGATCACTCCCGACGAAGCACGGGTAAAAGAATTCAACCTGAAGCAAATGTGGAAGAGCCCCAACGGGACGATCCGCAATATTCTGGACGGTACGGTCTTCCGCGAGCCGATCGTCATGCAAAATGTGCCCCGCACTGGTCACCAACTGGACGGCCCCTATCATCGTTGGCCGTCACGCCTTCGGCGACCAGTATCGCGCTACGGATACCGTCATCAAGGGCAAGGAGCAAGCTGACCATGACCTTCACACCCGAAGACGGCAGTGCACCCCAGACATTTGAAGTTTTCAATTTCAAGGGTGACGGCGTTGCGCTGTCCATGTACAATACGGACGAGTCCATCAAGGGCTTTGCAAGGAGCTGCTTCAATATGGCGCTCAGCAAAAAATGGCCGCTTTACCTGTCTACGAAGAATACGATCCTGAAGAAATACGACGGCCGTTTCAAAGACATCTTCGAAGAGATCTACAAGGCCGAGTTCAAACAGAAATTCGAAGCGGCGGGGATAGTATACGAACACCGCCTGATCGATGACATGGTCGCCAGCGCGCTGAAATGGAACGGCAATTTCGTCTGGGCCTGCAAGAATTATGACGGCGACGTACAGAGCGATTCTGTAGCGCAGGGCTTCGGCTCTCTGGGTCTGATGACCTCGGTGCTGATCACCCCCGACGGGAAGATAATGGAAGCGGAGGCGGCACACGGCACCGTAACGCGACACTACCGCGACCACCAGGCCGGCAAGCCCAGCTCTACCAATCCCATCGCCAGCATCTTCGCATGGACCCGCGGTCTCGCATTCCGCGGAAAGCTCGACGGCAACCAGGACCTGATCGACTTCGCCAATGCGCTGGAAGCGGTCTGTATCAGAAACCGTCGAAGGCGGCAAGATGACGAAGGATCTGGCGATCTGCGTTCACGGCAACAAGGTAGAGCACGGCAAGCATTTTTTGTATACGGAAGAGTTCCTCGACGCGATCGACCAGAACCTCCAGAAAGAGCTGAAGTAGACCGCCATTTTTTTAGAATATTCAAAAAAAGCCCCCGCATTTTAACTGCGGGGGCTTTTTTAGCGTTATTTAGCGAAGATTTTTTTTGATTAATTAAATTCTTACATTCGCTATACTTTCATTGTTAACTAACCAAAACACCACTACACATGGCACAGCTGCTCCGATCGCTGGCTACTTATCCATTTCATGGACCGCCTCCTCCCCCATCATCAACATACTGATTTAACGACTTGACCGGTAAAACGGCATAACGACATTTGTTGTAGCCCACGCTAACAGTCGCACGCGTGCATTGGACCCTCCAATACATGCGCGGACACCTTTTCTCTATTCCTTCAAATCAAAACACTATCAACATGCGAAAACTGCTATTAATTGCAGGACTGTTTTTGCTTTCCGTGCACCTGTTCGCCCAGCAGCGTACAGTCACGGGAAGGGTCACCGATGAAAAAGGCGGCCCCGTCTTTGGGGTCAGCATCACGATCAAAGGCACTAAAGCCGGAACCTCGTCGGCATCGGACGGGGGATTCAGCATCGTGGTGCCCGCCGGCGCCAAAGGCTGGTCGTCTCCGGGATCGGCCTCGAAACCCAGGGAGCTCGACCTGGCAGGTCTTTCTACGGCGAATGTCGTCATGAAGCCCGCCAACAAGAACCTCGAAGAAGTGCTTGTAGTCGGCTATGGCGTCAAGGCTGTAAGGGAGAACACCGGCGCCATATCGAAAGTCAAAGGCGAAAAGATCGTTAACGACCCCGTCGTTTCTGTCGATCAGGCGCTCGCAGGAAAGGTCGCCGGCGTACAGATCTCGCTGGGCAGCGGCGTTCTTGCCGACCGCACCGCCATCCGCGTGCGCGGTATCAACTCGATCTCTTCCGGCTCGCAGCCCCTGGTCGTCATCGACGGGATTCCCCAGAACGCCAACTCCTACAACCTGAACGGCTTCAACAGCGGCAACGGTACCCGGTTCGATCCCCTGCAGCTGCTCGGATCCCAACGATATCGAGTCCATCGATGTCCTGAAAGACGCCGGCGCCGCATCCATTTACGGCAGTCGCGCCAGCAATGGCGTGATCATGATCACCACCAAGAAAGGCCGTAAAGGAACGACTAAGGTATCGGTCGATTCCAAGACGGGCTGGGCCACTTACGAAAGCTGCCTTCCCTGCTGAATGCAGACCAGTTCATGACCATAACGAACGAAAAAGGCTCCAACCGTTTTGGCGCCGGATCTCCCGCCGCAAGCATGGCCAAGGCCAGCGACGTCAACGGAGACGGGCAGAACGACAATACCAACTGGATGGACGTGATCTATCGTACCGGGCCAGTCCTACGATAATTCGATCTCCTTCTCCGGCGGCGCGGACGAAGCTGTCGGTATATGGATCGAGGAAGATACCTGACCCGGGAGGGCATCACCATCGGCAACAAGCTGACCTCGGGACAGGGACGACTGAACATGGACTTCACTCCAAAGACATGGTTCAAGTCCGGGATCCAGCTGAGCTTCGCCAGAACCCTTAACCAGGGCGTACTAACGGACGCTTATATCGCCGGTACGACGATCTCCGGCTGGCAGTCCGAGCCCAATGTATCACCCTATGACCCCAAGAATGCCACGGGCTATAACCTGACGGCCAACGGTCTGCTGGGCAATGGCAACAACGTGACCACGATTGGCGGCGTCAACTATCTGCCAGGCGCTTCCTACTACGTGAATGTCCTGCCTCAGATCAAGCTGCAGCGGAATAACAACACAGCGACGGACGTGCGCGCCAATATTTATGGAACGATCACTCCGATCGCAGGCCTTAGCCTGACCTCGAAATTCGGGACGCAGTATATCACCAACTTCGAAGACCAGTACAGCTCTCCGCTTGTCAACGGTCTGGGCTATTCCTACGGTGGTCTGCTCGAGGAACAACGCCGGGAGTTCGACCAGTGGGTATGGCAGAACTACGCCAACTATGACAAAACCATCGCCGGCGTACACAAGATCGGCCTGATCGCGGGTACGGAATACCAGCGGAACAAGTCCTTCACACAGTACACCGGGGCCAACAACTTCACGGACCCCTTCTTCGATCATATCGTCGACGGCGCCTATACGAACACGCTGCCCGGTACGACGACCATCCTCGACAATACGGGCGGCAATCTTAGCTCCAACGGCCTGATCTCTTATTTCGGCCGCGTGAATTATTCGTTCGCCGGGAAGTACTTTATCGAGGGTTCCTTCCGCAGGGACGGCTATTCCGCGTTCGGTACCAACTACCAGTTCGGTAATTTCCCCAGCGTAAGCGCCGGATGGGAAATAACAAAGGAGAACTTCGTCCAGAGCCTTACCTGGCTGAATTACTTAAAGCTCCGCGGCAAGCTACGGCACGGTGGGGAACTCCTCGATCGTCGGCGACTTCGCTGCGCGTACGCTGTATGGCGGTGCTGCTTACACCAGCCTCAACGGCCTCGGTATCACACAGGCCGGCAACCCCAACCTGAGATGGGAAAGCGCGAAAAAGACCGATATCGGATTTGACGCAACGGTGATGAAGGGCAGGCTCAACGTGACGGTCGACTATTTCAACAACAAGATCGACCAGCTCATCCTTTCCGCTCCGACGCTGTATACGGTCGGTATACCCAGCTCCAGCATCGCCACGAATGTCGGCGGGATGTATAACAGGGGTATCGAGCTGACGGTCGGAAGCACGATTGTATCCACGAAGGATTTTACCTGGACCACGTCTATCAATTTTACGCGCATCTGGAACAAGGTGACAGGACTGGTGCCCTCCAACAACAATGCGGACATTGTGTTTGGTCAATCGGTGGCCAGCGTCGGCAAAAGGCTGGGTACTTTCTATCTGCCCAACTGGGCCGGTGTAGGACGCGCAAACTGGCAACCCGCGCTGGTTCGGCAAGGATGGCAGCGTCAAGCAGTATAACTATGGCGCTACGGGAACTCAGATCTGGACGGACGAAAAGGGCAAACCTACGTCGGCGCTTAGCGGTTCGGACTTTGTCTATCAGTCGAGAGCGGGCCTGCCCACCTATTATGGCGGTTGGGACAATACCTTCAGCTATAAGGGCTTCGACCTGAATGTCTCGATCTCCTATTCCGGCGGCAACTACATCTACAACAGCTCGAAAGCCGGTATGATGACCAACCAGTTCAGCAACAATTTCACGGATATCCTGAACAGGTGGACGACTGTCGGACAGATCACCAATGTTCCTAAACTCTGGCTGGGCAGCGACAATACCGGCAATCAGGCTTCTACGCGCTGGCTCGAGAAGGGTGATTTCATCCGATTCAGGACGATCACCGTCGGATACAATGTTCCCAAAAAACTGCTGACCACTATCGGCTTTGAAAACATCCGCGTCTATGCCCAGGCATTCAACCCGTTCGTGATCACCAGATATTCCGGTCTGGACCCCGAGGTAAGCACGGCTGGTACGATACAGAATACCTCCACCAACAATGGTAATATTCAGGTAGGTGTAGACTCCCGCGCTACGCCCCAGCCGAGGATCTTTACTGTCGGCGTAAATCTGGGTTTCTAAATATTAAATTCAGCAAAAAATGAAAATTAAAAATATCGTATTCAGTTGTTTTCTCGCCGGCGCCGTTCTACCGGCCTGTAAAAGTCAGATCTGTTCAAGGACCCGCAGAACGCCATCTCCGCGGACCAGGCATTCAGCACGCCCGACCGGATCGAGAAATCCTCCGTCGGTATGTATGACGCGCTGCAGAATTCCAACTTTTTTGGCGGCCGCGTCCTGATCTATGCCGATATCCGCGGTCTCGACGCTATCCCGAGCAACTATTTCGGCAATATGGGGTTTTATAGCAGCGCCAACTCCAGCGACGGCACCATCGGCGCCGCCTGGCAGGGCGCCTACAGGACGATCTATCAGGCCAATCTTTTCCTGGCAGGTTTTACTCCGAAGGCGAGTCTGGTGTCCGCGGACAAAGGCAATCAGTATATCGGTGAAGCCAAATTCATCCGGTCTCTGGTATACTTTTATCTGGTCAATCTCTGGGCACAGCCTTATAACTTTACGGCAGACGCGTCACACCCCGGTGTGCCGTTGGTCCTGACTGCCGCGGCGGATCCGCTTTTCTCCTTCCAACGCTATCCCCCGCGCGTCTGTAAAGGACGTATATGCGCAGATGGAAACGGACCTGCTGGATGCGGAAGCAAAGTTGCCGGCACCGGGAGGGGACGCCTTCACCAATGTAGCACGGGCTACCAAAGGGCGCGAGCAAGAGCGCTGCTGATGCGTCTCTACCTCTATAAAGAGCGACTGGGCGAAGGCCAATCAATACGCGGATGCGGTGATCGGTATGAGCAAGTATGCGCTGAATGCCAACAATCCGATCGCTGTCTTCCGTCCGCCCTACACCACGACGGAATCCATTTTCTCCGTAGCCATGAGCGGCGCCGACAACCCCAATACCAACAATTCCCTCGGCCAGCACTACGGTCCCAGGGCAAGGGGCGATATTTCGATCAGCACCGACTTTATCAACCTGATGGACACGACGGTCGACCGCAGGTATCGCGGCTTCGGCGGGGATTCGCTGATGGAGATCTCCAACAAGGCCTACTGGACGAGGAAATATACGGGTCTTACGACCGACTTCGTTCCGGCACTGCGCTATGCGGAAGTGATCCTGTCCAAGGCCGAAGCCCTGGCCAAACTGGCCAACGGCACGGTCGACGCGAATGCTGTCTCCCTGGTCAACCAGATCAGGACCAGAGCAAACGCGGCGCCTATCGCCCCCTCACGCAGCAGGACCTGATCAATCTTATCATCAGAGAAAGAAGGATCGAGCTGGCCTTCGAGGGTCAGGGCTCGCTGGAATTCGAGCGCAACAAGATGGACCTGCCCGCGCACAGCACGGTACCCCTGCAGGCATGGGGTTCCAACTACCGGGTGCTGCCCATCCCGAAATACGATACGGACAAGAACCCGAGCCTTAAACAGAACGATGGTTATTGATCCATGTTGATAGTGCTAACCGGCCGGCTCTTCTGAGCCGGCCTTTTATTTGGGGAGCGTATTGTAGTTGTTGAAGGCCGGGCCGCCGGCCGCAGCCAGCCGCATGGTCCGTCCCGAGCGCAGCAGACTCTGCAGGCGCCCATCAGCCGGCGCCCCTGCCCTGCCGAGCCCGGCAGCCGTGTATATCGCGCCAAAAAGGCTGAAGCCAGGCGCCTTCCTCGTAGGCATAGAATTCATAGTCGCCGCCCTGGCGATAGCGGGCGATCAGACTTTCCAGTGTTGTCATATCCATATCCAGCATATCGCAGGCGAGCAGAACGATGTCGCGGTCCGGATAGCAGCGGTGCGCAGTGAAAAGGCCGTTCAGCGGTCCGGCAAGACTGGTCGAGTCGAAGACCATCTGCTCTTCGGAGAGAATGGCGCTGTAGGCGATGCGCTGGCCCGAATTGACGGAATATACGACGGGAATACCCAGCCGGGTCATCTTCTCTCCCATCTGCAGCGCCCACGGAACGCCGTCTTTCAGCATGAGGCCCTTGTCCCGACCCATCCGCCGGCTTTCGCCGCCGCAGAGCACGAGGCCGAGCAGCTTGCGGAGTGCATCATCCTTTGGTATAACGGGCATGACTAAGGTGTTTTATCGGAATGTCCCAGACTCTTTTCGGGGTTGACCCTGTCCCGGACCAGTTGCTTCAGCTCTTTGGTCTCTGGGAACCGGCCTTCCTTGCGGCGGTCGAAAAGGACGTCTCCGTCGATGGTGACGATGAAGGTGCCGGCCAGCGTCGCCGGCTGGAGGGTTACGGCGTGGATATCGGTCGTAAAGGTGGTGAGCAGTTCCTGAGCAATATACGCGGCTCTGAGCATCCAGCCGCACTGCGGACAGTATTCGATCGTGATAGTGGGCTTCATGGACGTTGGTCGGTCTCGTAAATATGTTTATGAATGTCTCCGGTCACGGAGTGACAGTTGCAGTTATTGCCCCATTCCTTCGTTCCGTCGGCGTAGTGCTCGCACTTCCAGATGGGGGCTTCGTGTTTGATACGGTCGATGATGTGGCGGTTGGCGGCGTAGGCTTCGCTTCTGTGGGCCGAGGCCGTGATGACGACGACGGCGCTGTCGCCGGCGGCCACCTTTCCGACGCGGTGCTGGGCTATGGCAATATGCAGTTGCCATTTCGTGCGGGCTTCTTCCAGAATTTCCCCGATCAGCTTTTCCGCCATCGGCGCATAGGCCTCTGTATTCGAGACCCAGAACGGCCTGCCCCCTGTTGCTGTTGCGGACCTCGCCGCTGAACAGGACGACGGCGCCCGCGCACTGGATGGTGCGCGCCGGCGAGGAGCCCCACGACGTCCAGCGGGTCGGCGGAAAGGGCGGGGATGAGATCCCGCGGACTGGCTGCACGGGGCATGCCGCTAACCTCCGCTGCTGGGGGGTATGATGACGACGGTGTCATGCGAATTAAGTTTGAAATTCTTATCGATAAACCCTTCTTCGACGGCAAAACGGCAGGTGGACAACAGCGGCCCTGCATTGCCGTTGATCTTTACCAGGACGGCCCTCAACTCGTCTGTATTGGCTATTTCTTCCCCGAGCTCGAATTCCGGCTGAAAATAGTCCTTCAGGCCCGCGTAGACGTGAATTTTCATGCTTTTTTGTTTTATCCAAGGTCGGGCGACCCAACGGGTCTACCCTCCTATTCTCAACATGCTCAGGTCGCTGCCGGTAAACCGCACCAGTTGCTTTTGCTCCATCGCCTGCTGCAGTTTTTGTTCCCATTCCGCGTCCGTCTCTTCCAGGCCCAGCGCTATCGGATGGTTGCTGCTCAGACAGCCATAGATATTCCCGCCGCTGTCCAGCCGGAGCCGGTCGCAGTCCCGGCAAAAAGGTTCGCTCTCATTGGCGATGATCCCGACGACCGGACCTCCTTCAGCGCCTGCCAGTAGCGCGCCGTGGCTGAAGCCCTCCCTGTCCAGCGGCGTCAGCGTATACCTGCGCGACAAGATCTCCGAGGATCTCATCCTGCGTCAGCAGGTGACGGTCGGCCTGCGCGTACAGATGCCCCATCGCCATCACTTCGAGGAAGCGGATCTTAAGCCCTCGTTCCGCGGCGAACCCGGCCAGCGGAAGCGCTCGCGAATCATTGATCCCCTTCATGGCCACCGTATTCATCTTGACGTTCAGACCTGCGGCAAGCGCTGCGTCGATCCCCGGACGATGCGGTCGGCCGAGATGACGCCTGCTCATCGCAAAGAACACGTCCTCGTCGATCGCGTCCAGCGAGACATTGATCGACTGCATCCCCGCCTCTTTGAGGGGAAGGGCCAGTCGCTCCAAAAGGAAGCCGTTGGTGGTCAATTTGATCTTCGGGATCCCAAGCGCCTTTATCCCCCGGATCAGGTCAACAAGTCCCGGGTAGAGCAGCGGTTCACCGCCGGTCAGGCGTATCGTTTTCAGCCCCAGCTGTCCGTGCAGCCTGCCGATCATCGCCAGCAGGCGATCGGGAGCCAGCGTATCGGTCTTTCCGGAATTATTGGCCTGTTTCAGCTCGTCATTCCCTGAGACACAATACACACAACCCAGGTTACAGTGATGCAGCAGGCTTACCCTTAGGGTACTGAAACTCCTTCCATATTTATCCGCAATTACGGTCATTTATTTATCGACTATATTCTATAAAGGTACGACAGTTACAGGGGATTTCTCAACGGGAATGTAGTCGGTCCCCGGCGCCCCGCAAACGCCGCAGTTATAGGCGGAAGCTATCGATTCAAACCCCGTGCCCGGGGCTATTCCCCCTTCCGGATCGCCGTATTGTTCGTCGTAGCAGGTGAGACAGTGGCTGCAGCGGTATAGCCGGCGTTCAGAAGGCGGCGTCATAACGCCGGAAAGGGCACCGGCCCCCGCCGGGAAACTGGCGTTTTCGTTCTGCAGCCGGTAGAATTCCTTGCAGAGCGACACGAGATAGGGAAAAAGATTTTCCTTTTCCAGGTCTTTCCGGAAGACGATATATTCTTTGGAGTGAGGGTCGAAGCCCCTGGTATGCTGGATCTCGTAGCGGTCCAGCAGCTTGAGCTGGCCGGGCCGGATGCCCTCCTGTTTGCGGATGATGATCGACCCCGACAAACCAGATCCTTTCCGGGTCTTGACCGCAAAGGTCAGCCCTTCGGTGCGGATATCGTCCTGGTCGAACTGCCGCACGAGATAGCGTTTGAGCCGGAGCCCCTCGGGACAAAAATCCTCCATCTGCCAGTTGAGCTCGCCGGAGGCGTGCCTGACGTTGATGCGGTGTTTGCCCAGGGCAAATTCCCATAGCGGCAGGTCCTGATCTTCGATGCCCTTTATCAGCAGCGATTTCCACGGCGTGGTATAGAGCTGACCGATCCTGGTGCTGAGACAGACGAGGCAGACGGCCTTCAGGAAATCCAGCGGGAACAGCTCTTCCCGGCGATAGATGCCCAGCCAGCTCTTATTGCCGTAGCGGTTGAAACCCTCGTAGTAGGGGACCGTAAAGGGAGCCAGCTCCAGCGGCGGCGGAACGGGCGCTTCGGAGAAGGCGCCGGAAGACTGGATGGCGGCATATAGCTGCTCGCCCCAGGCGGCGCCGGACGCGGTGACGCCAGGGGATATTCCGCCGGACGGAGTGTTCCCTCCCATAAGAAAGTCTTCAATCATGCGGCTGATGCGCGGGATATCAGGCGAATAGACGCCCGTTTTCCAGGCATAAAGATCATTGGTCCCTGGCCGGCGGATAAAGAGATGCCAGTGGTTATTGATCGCCGAACTGATGAAGTTGAGGTGTCCGGTAAAGAACGGGATCAGACTCTGGCTGTTCTCCACCAGATTGACCTTTAGCCGGGGACGGAAATCGAAACCGCCGAGGATATCCTTGTACAGCCCCTCGCTGACCCAGGGCTGACCGGCTGAAGACGGCTTCCGTCACATACGAACTGATGATATTGGGGTGCCCGTCGCTGCCGGATTCGTAGAATATACCGGCCTGCTCCAGCTGGCGCAGAAAGGTTTCGCTGTAGGCGTCGCTGACCTTGCAGTACAGCTGCTGCCGCGTGCCGAAGCAGCATTCGGTGACGCGGGCGCGGTCCGCCGCCTCCACGATGGTATAGAGGTCTCCCGCAGCGATGATGCCGCCGGGCAGGTTGATCTTTACGAGGTGATTTTTACGGAACATTCTTCCAGTATTTTTTATCTCAGGGCGGCAGCTGCCGCAGCCCGTCCCCGCGCCAGTAGCCGCGGACAGAGCCGCCATGTCGCCGCAGCCTCCCTGATCTTCTTTTCCAGATTGCCCCTTCCGACGTTGTTGCAGCTGCAGACCAACTTGCCCTGCACGGGCTCCGCGCGCGCGCCGCTGCGCAGCAGGTTCAGCCGTTTGTCACTCAGTTCGATGCCTTCCGTGATCCACTCCCTGAACTGCCGGAACTCTTCCTTGTCGCCGACGAGAATGGCCCCGACCAGTGCGGTCCTGATGGATAATGCATTTCTTATAGTAACGTCTCGCCTTGTCGATGAAGACGATCTCTTCGTATTCCTTTGAATTGGGGCTCTCGGGCAGACCGATGCTGCAGAGGTCGAAGCCATGGATCTTGATGATGTTCATCGGTACGGTCCCCCTGTAGTGGCTGGCGATATCGCCGTGCAGATAGCGCGCCAGCACCGCGGCCTGCTGTTCGGCGGCGGCCGTAAAGCCAAAGCAGTTGCCGTTGTACTCCGCTATCTCCCCGATAGCGTGGATATCCGGGTCGCTGGTCTGGAGGCGTCCGTTGACGACGACGCCCCTGCGGATCTCGAGGCCCGCCGCCTTTGCGATCTCGATATTGGGCACCGTGCCGATGGCAAAGACCAGCAGGTCGCAGTCCAGCACGCGGCCGCTGCGGAGGTGTATCCCCGTTAGTTTGGACTGGCCGTAGAACAGCTGGACCTCGTCCGAGTAGTAGACCTCGCAGCCCAGGTCGACGATCTCTTCGTGCAGCAGCTGGCTGCCCAGGGCGTCCAGCTGACGGTCTAAAAACCGCGAGCTGCGGTGTACGATGGAGACCCTGATATCCATTTCCCGAAGAGAGGCGGCCAGTTCCAGCCCAAGCAGCCCGCCCCCGACGACTACGATATGCCCGTTTTCGGGTACCCGTTGCCGGAAGTTATCGGCATCCGTCCGGCTGCGCAGGGTAAAGATGCCGTCCAGCGCGGGGAGGTTCTTCGGCAGGGCAGCACGGCTGCCGGTAGACAGGATCAGCCGGTCATAGTGGGTGACAGTACCCGTTGAATCCACCACGTATTTCCCGGCCCTGTCGATGCGTTCGATGCTGACGCCCCGGCGCAGGTCGATGGCCATGTCCGCCTCTTCTTCGTCCTCCATCCTCACCAGGTCCTGCCAGGTCTGCGTGCCGCTGATATAGTCGGGCAGCTGGACGCGGTTGTAGAAAGGCAGGTTCTCCCTGCTGAAGATGACGATCTCGTCTTCCCTGTTGAGTTCGCGGTAGCTGCGGACGAAGCCGTGGGCTCCCGCCCCCGCGCCTACGATCACGATCCTTTCTTTTCTCTTTTTATATCGTTCGACCGCAACCGCGCAGAACTTAAAATCCGGTTCTTTCGAGATGGGGTCCACCAGGTTGTTGGTCACGTTATTTGCCCTGTTGAGGTCGCTGCCCAATATTTTTCCCCAGTGCATGGGCAGGAATACCGTATTCTTCTTCACCGAGTCCGTGACCCTGACCGGCACCCTTACTTCTCCGCGGCGCGACCGGACCACGACGATCTCTCCGTCTTCCAGCCCTTGTTCCTTCGCATTAATGGGATGTATCTCGAGAAAAGACTGCGGGATATGCTGCTTCAGGCGATTCACTTTTCCCGTCCGGGTCATCGTATGCCACTGGTCGCGTATACGCCCCGTCGTTAGTATGAGCGGGAATTCCGCGTCCGGCAGCTCCCCCTTCAGACCGTCTTCTGCGGCATGGAATACGGCCTTACCGGAAGGAGTATGGAACTGTCTGTCCGAGGAACAGCCTCGGCGTCCCCGCCCCTTCGCTGCCCGCGGGATAGGGCCACTGTACCGACCGGCGGCGGCGCAGTATTTCATAGTCGAGACCGCTGATGTCGATGGAGGTACCCGCGGTCAGCATCGCGTGTTCGCGGAAGATCTCCGCGGGTCCGTCGTAGTCGAATCCGGGAAAACCCATTTTCTGCGCCAGCCGGCTGAGGATGACCGAGTCGGGCAGCGCCTCTCCGGGTGGGTCGAGTACTTTGTCCAGCAGTGAGATCCGGCGTTCCGAATTGGTCATGGTGCCCGTCTTTTCCGCCCATGTGGCGGCGGGCAGGATGAGGTCGGCAAAAGCCAGCGTTTCCGGCCGCTGGCTAACGTCCTCGGACCACGACGAAGCGCGCCTTCTTCAGGGCCTCTTCGGCCTTGCGGATATCGGGGAGGCTGACCAGCGGATTGGTTCCCATGATCCAGATGGCCTTCAGCCGTCCATCTGCCATGGCCTCGAACATCTCGGTCGCCGTTAGTCCCGGTTTCGCAGCGAGCGGCCCGGAACCCCAATAGTCCTGGACGGCCGCTCTGTGCTCCGGATTCGAGAGATCCCGGTGCGCCGGCAGCAGATTGGCCAGTCCGCCCGTCTCACGGCCACCCATAGCGTTGGGCTGACCGGTCAGGGAAAAGGGCCCCGCGCCCGGACGGCCTATCTGTCCTGTCAGCAGGTGCAGGTCGATGAGAGAAAGTACCTTGTTCACTCCGCTGACGCTCTGGTTCAGTCCCATTGTCCACAGACTGATATAGGCGCTGGCGTCTCCGATCCACGCGGCGGCCTGGCGGATATCGCCGGCGGACAGCCCGCAGATGACGGCGGATTCTTCGACGGTCCGTTCGAACACCCTGCTCCGGTAGGCTTCGTATTTTTCGGTGTGGTCGCGGATGAATTCGGGACTAAAACTTCCGGCTTCGATGAGTAGCCTTCCGATCGCGTAGTGCAGCGTCATATCCGTCCCCGGATTGAGGGGCAGGTGCAGATCGGCGACCGCGCAGCTGTCGGTGCGGCGCGGATCGGCGACGATGATCCGCACGTCGGGATTGGCGGCCTTGTGGGCCTCTATTCTTCTCCAGAGGATGGGGTGACACCAGGCGGGATTGGCGCCGGTCACAAAAAAGCAGTCGGCCAGCTCGAGGTCTTCGTAGCTGAGCGGCACGCTGTCCTCGCCAAAGGCCAGCTTGTGGGCCGCCACGGCGCTGCTCATGCAAAGACGGGAATTGCTGTCGATATTGTTGCTGCCGATGAATCCCTTCATCAGCTTGTTCACCACATAGTATTCTTCCGTGAGACACTGACCGGAGATATAGAACCCGACGGAGTCGGGTCCATATCGGGCGATGAGCGACCTGAAAACCGCCGCCGCACGGTCGAGCCCCTCGTCCCAGCCCACCCGCTGCAGCGGCATATGCCGCGCCGGACGCATTTGAGGAAAGAGCAGTCTGTCGCTGCGGTCATTGGCTGTATGGTGCAGGTTGAGCCCCTTGCTGCAAAGCATGCCTTTGTTCACGGGATAGTCGGCGCTGCCTTCGACGGATATACGGCCCTTCTTGTCCTTGTAGACAGTGACCCCGCAGCCTACGCCGCAGTAGCAGCAGGTTGAAGAAAAACGTTCCGAATGGCGAGGGTTTACAGACATAGATATTCAAAATAGTTAAGCCGTGACCGGCGCCGGGCGACCGCCCGGTTCGGCGTCCGCCTTCCTGAATCGCGTGAGCGACACCACCGCCGCGATGATCACTACCGTCGTCCCGATATAGGTGAAGGCTTGCGCGTAGGTGATGGTATCAGACTTGAACAGAAAGCCGAACAGCATCCCCCCAGATTACCTCCCGCTCCGACGATCCCGCTGATCAGGCCGACATTCTTTTCATTGATAAAGGGGACGATACCATATACGGCGCCATTGGCCATTTTTAAGAACAGGGCGAAACTGATCATGAAGCCGATCGCTATCGCGAAGCTGGGCGCGTGGGCAAATGCGATCAGACCCAGTCCCTCCAGCAACAGGGCTCCGGCGAGCAGCCCGCCCTTCCCGCGCATCCCCCAGCGATAGCCGGCCTTGTCGGACAGGAAGCCGCCGAGTGCACGGGCGAAGATGTTCATGAATCCGAATAGCCCGGCCCAGAATCCGGCCCTGCCCTGCGGCAGATGAAAGGTATCCACGAAATGAAGGGAGGCGACGTTGTCAAAAGTGATCTCCATGCCGAAGCACATGGCATAGGCCAGTGTCAGCGCGACTACGCGCCAGTCTGCCAGCACAGACCAGTCGGTTGGCCCGGCGGCTCCCGAAGCCTTCCGGATCTCCGAAAAATTGCCATCCGGGGTATCTTTTGTATAGCGGTAATACAGCCAGGCCACGACCCACATCATCACCGCGGGAACCACCATCGCATACCGCCAGGCATAGTGGGGAGCATAGCCAAAGCCCACGATCGCCGAAAAGATGAGGGGCATGACCATATTGGTAACCCCGCCTCCGAGGTTGCCCCAGCCGCCGGTAACGGCGTTGGCCGTACCCTTTATTTTCGCGGCAAACATCATGGAAGTATGGAACTGCGTAACGACAAAAGAGGCTCCTATAACCCCAATGGCCAGTCGAAATAACAGGAAGGTGGTATAGCTGGTGGCCAGCCCGGCCAGCATGACGGGCAGCGAACCCAGCAGCAGCAGGCCCACGGCCGTCCTGCGGGGCCCGATGCGGTCGCAGAGTTTGCCGATCAGCAGGCGGGCGATGATCGTCGACGACACCGACGCGATAATGGTGTTGCCCACCTGCGCCTTGGTCAGACCGAGGTCGGCGCGGATGGCCGGCATCAGGGGTGCGAGGCCGAACCAGCCGAAGAAGCAGGTGAAGAACATGAGCCAGGTAATATGGAAAGTCCGCATCTGGATGGTATCCAGGGAGAAGAGACGGATGCGGTCGAGCTGTTTGTTGGTCATAGATCAGTTAGTTTATTTTGTCAGGAAATCGGGTCTTATATTGATCTGCAGATAGGTCCACGCGGCGTTCATCCGGGCCGAGCCGGGGGTTATCCCCTTGGCGTATTCCATGCTGTGCGTAGCGGCGACCATACAGGCGCCGAGTTCGAGATTGGTGATCTTGTTCAACTGGTAGCCCAGAGATGGCGTCGACCTCGCTGCCGAGGCCGCGCGACAGCTCGCTGCCCTTTGCGTCCTTCTGCGCGGCGGCCAGCGCGAAATAGTGATAGCACAGCTCCAGCGTCAGCCGGTTGTTACGGGAGGTATATTTTCCCTTTGCATATGGGTTGTTCAGGCCGCCGGTCGCGGAACCGGTTCCCGCATAGAAATAGTCCATATATCCCCAGAACTTGTGCGGCGTACCGTACAGGGGGTCGAACCGGTGGCTGGTGGTCGAGCCCGAGAACGCGTCGTTCCCGGAAACATAGTCCCACCCCAGGGTGGCAGAGAACAGTTGTTTGGTATAGGTGACGGACAGGGTGGACGTGTAGGCGGACAGGTCGAGCCCGTCCCGGTCCTTTCCGGCCTGATAATAAAATCCTCCCTGCAGGCGCCAGTCCCTTCCGAAAGGAGCGTTCAGCAGGAGCCCTGCTGTCACGCGGGCGTTGACCCCTGTCTGGTTGAACCGGCGTCCATATATATAGCCCGTGTCCGAGCCGGCGACCGAACGTGAGGAGTCCAGCCTGTATTTGCCGAACTCGTCGGCGAATACCAGACCGGAAATGCGTGCGCGCCGGATATTGCGGGCTACGTAGAGATACTGCATCGACTTGTAGTCCTGGGTAGCGCCGTTGGTGCCTGGCGCGGCTGCCAGCGACGGATTGCCGTTGCGGGCGCTGAGTCCGGCCGCGTTCGTCAGCGGGATAAAGGCCGCCGGAACGGGCGCCAGATTGCCCCTGCTGTCTTTTACATACGGCGGCAGGTTGGCCGGTGTATAATAGGTACCGTTATAATTGAATGCGTCGGTGTTCTGGTTGAACGCGGCGCCCAGGTCGGCCTGCCAGCCCCTGTGCTGGAGGCGGAATACGACGGCGTCGTGGCGTCGGGCCTGCTGCAGCCAGTCCAGATTGCCGAGCAGCCGCTGGTCGTCATACACCAGCTCTTGCCGGCCGATGCGGACGCCGAAATAGTCGACCGCGCTGTGGCCGAACGAGCTGTCCGCCTTGTTGGCCAGCACGATCTCGGCCCGGCCTCGTGAATACCGAGCCGCGTACCGTCGGCGTTGTTGATGGTGGAAGCGTCGGCGCCCCATACCCGGACGTCCTGGACGGAGGCTTGAAAGATCACCCGTTGTCCGCGGTAGTTAAAATTGAGCCGGGCCCGCTGAGAGGTGAGGAAAGCGGGCTTCGAACCCGTCGTCTCCAGCGTTCCATAGCCGTCCCGGAGTTCGGTGCGCGTTCTTAGTTGTCCCGTCAGCGATAGCTGAGCGCGGGAGGACAGCGCGAGTCCGGAAAGAAGGAGAATAGGCATCCCTTTAAAGATTTTTTGCATGTTAGTCGCGTTTTGGTTACAAAAAATGTTCAAATGGAAGCAATCGGAGAATGGATGGCAATCGAAGACGGCGCGCTCTCGCGTTTATATTATAAATATATCAATATAATTAGATCAGAAGTATCAACACAAAATATTTGACTATTTCCTGACCTATATAATAAAAATAAGAAATAACACGCAACTTTTAATCTGTATTTCCGATAAATATTATATTTTTATTTTAATAATGTAATAAAAACTGGCTGATCCAACCTAATTTGTGGGCTAAATGAAGAAAAGAAACAATAGTTGCGACGGAAAAAGCTGTTTTCTGTGTCAGCGCTGCCTTCCTCAAGTGGCTGCCAGCCGTGGAGGCGCAGCGAAAGAACCTGCATTTTAAGAAGGGGGAAGTCATCTTCAGGGAGGGCGAGGAAGTGCAGGGTATTTATTTTGTATATGACGGAACGGTAAAAGTGCACAAGAAATGGGGCAAAGAGAAAGAACTGATCATCCGGTTTGCCCAAAAAGGCGACATCTTCGGCCACCGCGGTCTCGGACACGATCCCCACTACCCCATCTCGGCAACGGCCATCACAGCGATCGACGTCTGCTATATCGGTCTCGACTTCTTTCAGACCTCCCTCCGGGTCAACCAGGACCTGATGTACGGCCTGCTGCTGTTCTTCGCGGACGAGCTGCAGGAGTCCGAGCGCAAGATGCGAAACCTTGCCCACATGCAGGTCAAGGGGGCGGGTAGCTCAGGCGCTGCTGAGTCTTCAGCAGAAATTCGGCGTCTCGCCTGAAGGCCATATCGGTATCACGCTTAGCCGCCAGGACCTGGCCTCCTTCGTCGGCGCGACCTATGAAACCGTATTTCGGATCATCAACGATCTTTGCAGCGAAAAACTGATCGCGCTGGACGGCAAGGACATTATCCTGCTCGATACCCAAACACTGGACGACTATACAAAAGAATAGCAAAGGACCTCATCACCCGCCGAAAGGTCACCGCTATCCGCCGCGTGCAGCGCGAGGCCGTTGGCTTGCCTCCCGAGCCGGATATCCCCCGAGCCATTGAGACTGACAGGAACGATCCGAGCCGGCGCACCCGACAAATGGACGGGAAAGAATTCGTCCAGCGGGGTCTTCTTTTTCCGGGCCTCCCCCATCGGCAAACCCAGCGGGGTCGAAACGGGAAGCCCCCAGCAGGCCTGCAAAAAGGTTTTATCAGCAGGATCGTATTCACCAGACACGAAAATGGATTACCGGGCAGTGCGAACACCATCGCCGCTCCCTTCCCCACGCCGCACCAGGTAGGCTTGCCGGGACGTATGGCCATCTTGTGAAATAGTTTTTCCACCCCCAGTTGGGCGAGCACCTCCGGCACATAGTCCGCGTCGCCGGCGGAAACCCCTCCGCAGAGGATGACGATGTCTCCTTCAAGCGCTTCGCCGATCTGCAGGCGCAGCAGCTCGGGGTCGTCGGGGACATGGGCGCAACGATCGATCGCCACGCCTTCCTTCCTCAGCGCAGCTTCCAGCAGCCAGCGGTTGCTGTTCCTTATCTGTACCGGACTAACGGGTTCCCCTACCTGAACGACCTCGTTGCCCGTCGTCAGGATAGTAATGCGCGGCAGCTTTTCCACTTTCACTTTGTCCCTGCCCAGCGTTGCCAGCAGACCCATGACGGCGGGCTCGCAGCGGCAGCCTTTCCCGATGACGAAGTCGCCGGCCCGGAAGGTCCTCGCCCTGTCTCGCAATATTCTGAAAGGGCTGTGCCTGCGTGTCGAACAAAAAGGCTTTCCCCCGCCCTCCCTCACGTCTTCCCGGCGGACGATCAAGTCGGCTGCCCCCGGTACGGCGGCTCCGGTCATGATCTTGTAGCATTCCCCTTCGCCGATGTCCCGCGCGGCGGCGTCACCCGCAAAGATCGTCTCAGTAATAGTATAGGTAAATATTTCTTTTTCAAGGTCGGCGGACCGAAGCGCATAACCATCCATGGTAGCCCTTGGAAAGGGCGGGTAGTCGCGGTCGGCATAGACGGACTCCGCCAGCACGCGGCCGAATGCCTCTCCGAGCGGCAGTTCTTCGTGCCCGTACGACCCGGCCTGCGCCAGGACCAGCTGCTGCGCCTGTCGGTAGTCGATCATCAGTGTCCTCCTCCCTTCATCATTTTTCGCGCATGAAATACGGCCGGCAGGATGGCCTCCAGCGACTCGCGGGCGCCGTCGCTGCTGCACGGCAGGGTCACGATCAGCGTTTGGGCGACCGAACCCGCCACGCCCCGGCTCATCATCGCCATCGGCGTACGCTGCTGGCCATAGACCCGCATGGCTTCGGCGATGCCGTCCGCATCCCGCTCGAGCAGCTCCTTAACGGCGTCAACGGTGTTGTCCCTGGGCCCAAGTCCCGTTCCCCCTGTGGTAAATACGAACTGGATATCCTCCTTCACCCACTCGCGGACCTGCCGCTGAATGTCTTCCTTGTTGTCGGGTACTACCATATAGTGCTTTACCCAGGCGCCGACGCCTTCCAGCATTTCCTTTATTATCTTACCACTCCTGTCTTCCCTTTTTCCTTCGGCCGTGGAATCCGAACAGACCAGCACGGCACAGGAAGGAGGCGTGGCAAAATACCGATGCCTGTCGCTCTTTCCTCCCCTCTTTTCCAGCAGCCTGATATGTCCTATCTCCAGTACTTTATCCACGGGCTTGAGCATATCGTAGATCTCGAGGGCCGCCACCGAGACGCCGGTAAGCATCTCCATCTCGATACCCGTGCGTCCGATGGACCGGGCCTCGCCTTTTATAACGATCCCCGTCCTGCCGGCAATGGCTTCGCCAAAAAGTTCGGAGTGGAGTTCCTTATCAAGGAATTCGAACTCGAGCTCCATCCCGTCGATAGCGACCGGATGACAATGGGGCAGCAGTTGCGGCGTCGCCTTGGCGCCGAGAAAACCTGCGGCCCTGGCCACGTCGAAGAGGTTACCCTTGGGAAGTTGTTCGTTCCGGATGAGATCCACAGTCGCGGCAGAGCAAAAAGAATGCCTACGGCCCGTGCGGTTCGAAGTGTGGACTGTTTGTGAGTGATATCGCGCATGTGAATAATTCTGCCGAAAGTTAGGCAGAAATACCGATATAGACCTTGTCCCCTTTCACGCGCACAGGATAGGTCTGTATCTGGTAGTCGTCACCGCTGAGGCATTCCCCTGTGACCAGAGAGAACGTCTTTTTGTGAAACGGACAGGCGACCTTGGGCTCGCAGTTCTCACCCGCACTGCCGGTCATGCCGCGGGACAGCGCCATCTGTCCGCGATGCGGACAACGGTTCTGCGTGGCAAACCATTCGTTGCGGCGGGCAAAATAAAAAATGGCGATCTGCTGTCCGTCCAGCAGTACGCAGGCTCCGCCTTCCGCCGGGATATCCCCGGTACGACAGGCCAGACGCCATTGCCAATTGACTGATGTTGTTGTGCTCATGGTATAGGTTTTATTTTTGCCATTCCTGCGCCTTTATCTGGCTGCGGAGCGGGTCAAATTGCAGTTCGGGATCTTTCTTGCGGGGGGCATTGACAAAATGAACGAAACGCTTGCGGAGCTCCGGATTTTCCACCACGTCCTTCCACTCGCAGGAATAGCTGTCGACCAGCCCCTGCATTTCCGCTTCCCAGGTCTCTCCCATCCCGAGGCTGTCATTGACCACCACGTTCTTCAGATAGCTCATCCCCCTTCCATTTTATTCAGCCAGGTGGCAGTTCTCGTCAGCGGATCCGCGGTGCGTATATAGAACATAAGGAATCGGTCGAGGTATTTTATACAGGTCTCCTTGTCGATATCGGTCGCGAGCAGCTGGGCGTGCTGCGGCTTTGAGCCGCCGTTGCCGCATACATACAGGTTCCACCCTTTCTCGGTGGCGATGATGCCGAAGTCTTTCCCCTGGGCCTCGGCGCACTCGCGGATACAGCCGCTGACGCCGCCCTTCAGCTTGTGCGGCGCCCGGATACCCCGGTAGCGCTCTTCAATCTCGATGGCAAAGGATACGCTGTCGTGGAGACCAAAACGGCACCATGTACTGCCGACGCAGCTTTTGACCGTACGCAGGGCCTTTCCGTAGGCGTGTCCGCTCTCGAATCCGGCGGCGATCAGTTCTTCCCAGATATCGGGCAGGTCGCCGACATGGGCTCCGAACAGGTCGATGCGCTGACCGCCTGTTATCTTGGTGTAGAGATTATATTTCTTCGCGACCCTTCCAAGGACGATCAGCTTTTCCGGCGTGATCTCTCCGCCCGGGATGCGGGGAACTACAGAGTAACTCCCTCCCTTCTGTATATTGGCCAGTGTAGCGGTCATTGCTATCCTGGATTGTCGCCTGTTTGACGATCGTCTCATTCCAGAGGCTGGCAAAGATGGAGGCGAGGACGGGTTTACAAACTTCACATCCATCGCCCTTGCCCCATTTGCTCAGCGCCTCGCCATACGTACGGACGCTGTGCAGTCTGACCAGATCGAACAGCTCCTGACGCGAGTGGTCGAAATGCTCGCAGACGGTGTTGCGGACATACTGACCATTGGCCTTCATCGTGGCCGTGATCAGGTCTTTCACCAGCGGAACGCAGCCGCCGCAGCCGGTGCCGGCCTTTGTACATTTCTTCATCGCGTCGATGGTCGTCGCGTCCTGTTCGGTAACGGCGGTACAGATAGCGGCCTTGGTAACGGACTCGCAGCTGCAGATCAGCGCCTCGTCGGGCAGGCTGGTCACCCCTGCTGACTCTCCCGCGCCACCACGGCTGCCGAGGATCAGGTCCTCGGGGTCGGGCGGCAGAACGAGACGGTTGTTCACCGTCTGCAGCAGAATATTATATGCGGACGCGTCCCCGACGAGGACGCCGCCCAGCAGGTATTTTCCGTCGGCGCTGACATTGATCCGTTTGTATACTCCTTTATGACGGTCTTCAAAAACGATGCTTCTGCAGTCCGGCTCGCTGGCGAAGGGATCGCCAAAGCTGGCGACGTCCTGACCGATCAGCTTCAGCTTAGTACTCATGTCGAATCCGGTAAAGCTCTTGTTCCCGCCGGTCAGGTTGGTCACTACCGCGTCCGCCATATCGTAGCCGGGTGCGACGAGACCATAGACCATCCCGCTGATCAGGGCGCATTCGCCGATGGCGTAGATCCTTTTGTCGCTGGTCTGCAGTTTCTCGTTCACGATGATCCCACCCCGGGTGCCTACCCGAAGTCCGGCCAGTCGGGCGAGTTCATCACGCGGACGGATACCTGCGGATATAACCAGCATGTCTACCGCGAGGCGCGTGTCGTCGGCGAATTGCAGGCTTTCGATATGATTTTTGCCCTCGATGGCCAGCGTCGACTTGTTGAGGTGCAGCTGCAGACCCAGTCGTCTCAGACTCGACTCCAGTGTATGGCTGCCGGCGCTGTCTATCTGGCGAGGCATGAGACGGGTGGCGAATTCGATGACATGGGTCTGGGGATGCCCAGATCGAGCAGCGCCTTGGCGGCTTCCAGGCCCAATAGCCCGCCTCCCATGACCGCGCCGTTGGTAGCGCGCGGAGCGTACGCCTTTATCTTTTCCAGATCGTCGATGGTCCGGTATACAAACACGCCTTCTTTTTCGACGCCGGGAATGTCCGGAACAAAGGGAGAAGACCCGGTGGCCAGCACCAGATAATCATAAGCCTGGGTCAGCCCCTTCAGGGAATGGACGATCTGGTGCTCCCGGTCGATCTCGCGGATGGGGTCGCCAAGATGGAGGACGATCTCTTCGTCCTCGAACCAACCTGTCATCGGAAGGCTGAGGTCGGCTGCCGTCTTCCCGCTAAAATATTCGCTAAGGTGAACCCGGTCATAGGCGGGACGGGGCTCCTCGCCGAAAAGGACGATCCGGTACGTGCCGGTAGCCTTGAGCCGGGCGCAAAACCGGTGTCCGACCATTCCATTGCCCACCACCACAACTATGGGTTTGGCAGTATAACTCATCTGCGTTCAATTTAAAAGTTAATGGTAAAGGCAGGCAATCGTAGACGTATTAAAAATATTACTATGTAATATTATTTTACAAGTATACTAAAAATTTGTCTTCGAATTATTATTCATGTAATATAAAATTTCAAAAGAGCCAGTTTTTTCACTTAACTTGTGTGTAATATTCGAATTTAAATAGATTATATATGAAGATTGTTGGCGAATTGATACTGGTAGGTGCGGGACCGGGCGACCCTGATCTGATCACGGTCAAGGCCTGGAAGGCCCTGCAGCGGGCGGACGTTATTCTGTATGACAACCTCGCCAACCCTGCCCTTCTGGACCCGGCGCCGCAGGGCTGTGAGAAGATATATGTTGGAAAAGAGCCCTATGGCCCGACGACTCCCCAGGACCGGATCCACGAACTGATCCGCGAAAAGGCGGTGAAAGGAAAGATCATTGTCCGGCTGAAAGGAGGCGACCCCTATATATTTGGACGCGGCTTCGAGGAGGCGCTGTTTGCACGCCAGCTGGGGCTGGCCGTTTCCTATATCCCGGGCATCAGCAGTATGCAGGCTACGGGGTTGTCGGACATCCCCTGACACACCGTGCGGTCAGCGAAAGTATCTGGGTCGTCACCGGTACTAAAAGGGACGGCACCCTGTCGGAAGACCTGCGGCTCGCGCTGAAAAGCAAGGCCACGGTAGTAATATACATGGGTATGAAAAAGCTGGCGGAGATCGCCGGGCTGTACCGGTCGGAGGGTTTTGGCCATATGCCCGCGGCCATCATCCAGCACGCGTCGCAGCCCTACGAAAAGATCGCCGTCGGCACGGCGGAAGAACTGCAGGAGATGGCGGAAGAACAGGGACTCTCACACCCTGCCCTTATCATCATCGGAGAAGCTGGTGGGACTGAGCGCAGCCACCCCGGCAAAAAGAAGGTTACAGATCAGACTGCCAATACCAGCAGCCGCCTGTAACCCTCGTTATTCCAAGTCGTCAAGCAATCTGATAACTCAGAAAGCTATCTGACCCCCGGAAAGTTATTTGAATTTCTTGGCGTCCTCGAGGAACTTCGCCAGACCGATATCGGTCAGGGGATGCTTCAGCAGGCCGAGGATGGGTTCCAGCGGAGAAGTCACCACGTTGGCGCCGGCTTCCGCACATTTAACGATATGCAACGGGCTGCGGATGGAGGCCGCGAGGATCTCCGTCTCATATCCCTGAATATTATAGATCTCGGCGATCTGCGCGATCAGCTCGACACCGTCCCAGTTGCTGTCGTCGATACGGCCGATAAAAGGCGATACGTAGTTGGCGCCTGCTTTTGCCGCGAGGATGGCCTGACCGGCAGAGAATACCAGCGTACAGTTGGTCTTGATGCCGTTGTCCGAAAACCATTTCAGCGCTTTGATGCCGTCCTTGATCATCGGCACTTTCACCACGATATTGGGGTGGATGGCGTGCAGCTTCTTTCCTTCTTCGACGATCTCGTTGAATGTCGTAGATACCAGCTTCTGCGCTCACGTCTCCGTCTACCAGTTCTGCGATCGTCTTGTAGTGGTTGATGACCGCTGCTTCTCCCGAAATACCGACTTTTGCCATCAGTGAGGGATTGGTCGTCACACCATCTAAAATACCCAGATCATTTGCTTCTTTAATTTGCGCCAGGTCGGCGGTGTCAATGAAGAATTTCATAAAATGTTATATTGGAGGGAAATAAAAAATGGCAAAGTTACTTATATCGCACCGCTACGACCACCTACCGTTGCTGCCTTCCGGCCCTGGCGGGGTTCAGCGGGAGCTGGTCGTATAAGACTTTGCCGGCACAAAGATAGGGTCTCTGACTGAAAAAACGATCAACTAATTTTATTTTTCTCTTGTATTATCTACTGTTCAATGAATTGAAACGAGAGATGCCGACCAGTTCGTCAGCCCGCGCGCCCAAAGCCCTATAGTACACTAAAATAGTATAGTCATTCTCCGTCTCCACGTGATTGCCTTCTGTAAGCGCGAATGAAGGACGCATGTCCGGGTCTCCCTTGCCGACCGTCGCGTAGCAATAGCTGTAATAGCCCTGCTTCATAAAGAACCGGCGTTCGTACCTGCCCCTCTCGGGAACAAAGGTCATCAGGCTGCTGTCGTTGAGCAACCCGCCGTTGAATTTCCCCAGCACATAAACGTCTTTATTGGGATAGGGACTGTTGCCCGGCGGAACATAACTGAACAGCACGCTGGCATAGTCGGTCTGCCACAGCGGATTGATGCTTTCCGTGGTCTGGATGATAAAATAGCCGTTGAGGTCCTTGTATAAATAATAGTCCAGACGCGAGCGCTCTCCATCGGGCCGTGCGGTCACATCGGTAGACGTCTTGCTGTAGTTAACGCTCTGGATGCGGTCGCTCTGATACCGGAAACTCTGCAGGTCCAGCCAGCGCCATTCCATCCCTCCCTCGAAGACGAGGTCATTGTCATTGTTATACTCGAGGTTATTGCCCGCATAAAAAGTCGGCTTCAGCCCCGGAGAGGGTTGTCCCAGCGATTGTTCTGAAGAACGACCACCTTTATCTGGTCCAGCGGATTGCTCGGATTGATCGCGTTTGTATTCACCCGGAAGACCAGGCGCTGGTGCGTACGCGCCAGCTCGATAGTCGATAGGCGCCAGCACCTGTGCCTGGATCGTAGCCTTTGCGTCCGTGACCAGGAAGCGGCGGGTAAAGGCCAGCTTGCTGGTATCCGCATCCAGATAGACCTTCAGCAGATAGTTGCCGGAATGTATCGGTATGCAGTTGCGGTCAGGCAGCAGCGCCTGATAGTGGGTGTACCTCGTCAGGGCCACGGAGGACAGCTGGTAGTTGTCGATCCTTATCGAGTTAAAGCCTTTGATGAAATCGAAATCGCTCACCGGCGCCGGGGTCCAGTCTTCGTTGCAAAGAACGATGGTATAATAGTAGCTTTTTACGTTGCCGTCGATATCGTCGAAATGCAGCTCCAGCTGGTCGCTGGTGCCCAGCCGGAGTACGGGATAGCCCAGCTGGTTGCCGGCCGTGAACAACTGTGGGGTACGGATCACGGGGAATACGTAAAATCGGGTTGCTGGCCACGCACGCTCATCGCCATCAGCAACAATGCCCCGAAAAGGATTCGATTCATGGGAAATGAATTAGTAATCTCAATATTAGCTATTTTTGGGCATAACTGGACATTCGCGAGTGCAGCGAAGCGAACGAACGGGGAGAAACGTGACGAAGCAGTTTCGACGAAGTTCCAGTCCATAGACATTAAAGAATGAACGTAGCCGCTTTTATCGCCCGACGCATAGCCTTCAACCACCAACGGTCCTTCTCCCGATTCATCATCCGGCTCGCGATAGCGGCAACGGTCATCAGTGTCGCGGCGATGCTCGTGACCCTGGCCTTTACCAACGGATTCCAGAAGGCCGTCGGCGGCAAGGTCTTCAACCTCTGGGGAGATATCCGGGTACAGCGCTTTCCCCCGCCAGCGGCCCGCTGACAGAAGAACAGCCCATCGAAAAGAACGATAGCATTCTTCGCATGCTCCGTCACATGGACGGCGTGAGTACGGTCCAGGCATATGCGACAAAGAACGCCATCGTCCGCGGAAAGGAAGGCATCGAATATATCCTGCTAAAAGGCGTGGAGAACGACTACGACTTCGGCAACCTGCGGGACTTCCTCAAAAATGGCCGCTGGCCAAATTTTCCCGACAGCGGCTATAGCAGCGAGATCGCCCTGTCCGCGTATACCGCCAACGAGCTGAAGCTGAAAACCGGCGACAAGGTACTCGTATATTTTATACAAACCCGGGAGCGCCCCGCGTGCGGCCTGTCACCGTATCGGGGATCTTCAAGACCGGCATCGAGGACTACGACAGGCTGATCGCCATCGGGGACCTACGGCTGATCCAGCGCCTCAGCGGCTGGGAGGCCAACGAGATCGGCGGCTACGAGCTATTTACCTCCGACTACAGAAAAGCCTCCCTTATCGACAGCCTCATCTTCGCCCGCCTCCCCCACCTGGGGAAGCCGTACCACAGAAGAAACCTATCCCAATATTTTTCAGTGGCTGGACCTGCAGGACAACACCATCGTCCTGGTACTGATCATCATGATCGTCGTGGCTACGCTGAACCTGATCACCTGCCTGGTCATCCTCGTGCTGGAACGCACCCATATGATCGGCGTCCTAAAGGCCCTGGGTAGCCGCGATATTTCCGATCCAGAAACTCTTCCTCTATCAGGGCTCCTTTATTACCCTGGTCGGACTGGCGCTGGGGAATATCATCGCCGTGCTCGTGGGCTGGCTACAGAACCGCTATGGCTTTATCCGCCTCAGAGAGGAGGCCTATTTTATCTCAAAGGCCGTAGTCAAATTCGAGTGGTGGCATTTTGCCGTGGTCAATATCGGAACCTTCGTCATCTGCTTCCTTGTGCTGATGATCCCGACCATCGTCGTCCGCCGGGTACAGCCGGTAAGAGCGATCCAGTTCAAATAGGCCGGTCAACCCGCGATATGGGAAAGTATGATACCCGTCGCCACGGCCGCGTTCAGCGATTCGGCGTGCCCCACTCTCGGGATCGTTATCAGATGACTCGCCAGCCGCATGACCCCCGGCCGGATCCCCTTCGATTCGTTCCCGATGATCAGTGCGCCGTTCGCGACCCGTCCAACTTCAGCGATCGGCTTCCCTTCCAGCACTGCCGCATACAACGGCAGACCGGGGTGGTTCTCCAGATAAACCTCCGGGTCGGCATACACCACCTGTACCCGACCGATGCTCCCCATGGTAGACTGGATGGCCTTGGGATTGAATACGTCCGCGCTGTCGGGACTGGCCAGCACCTGCCGGACGCCGAACCAGTCTGCAATACGAACGATGGTGCCCAGATTACCCGGGTCCTGGATGCCGTCCAGCACGAGGTGGAGACCGGAAGTCCAGTCAGGCCCCGGAAAAGACGGCTTTTCAAAACGGCCACCACCTGATTGGGCGTGGACAGCCCCGAAATCCTTCCCAGCTCGGATTCGCTGACCTCGTCTACGGATGGCTGTGCCAAACGAAATTCGCCACCCGGATCCCAGTCTTTGAGCGCATACAGCTGCCGCAGCCGCAGGTTGCGGGGCCCGCAGCAGCTCGCCTACTATCTTCGGGCCTTCCGCCACAAATACCCCCTCCTCATCCCGAAATTTTTTATGGCCTAAACTTTGAATATATTTGACCTGTGATTTTGTTACCATTGCCCCGGCAATTTACAGTATCTTTTTTCAAACTCGCATTCCTACTATCAGCCGTCACTGTGCTGCTGTTTTCCTGTTCCACCGCGAAGACCTCGCAGACACAGCCCTTTGTCTATGCTACCAACATCAAGGTCGAGGGGAATATCCGCAAGGGGGAGAAACTGGACCTCTCCGCCCGGCTTTCCAACCAGCTGGACGGACAGCCTGCGGGTGCAGGTACGCTCCATCCTTGGCATCTTCAATACCGTAATGTATCCGCCGGTATTCGACACGGCCAACGTCCGCCGTTCGGTCGGTTTCATGGTCGCTCTGCTCAACGCTTCCGGCTATTATAACCCCGTCTTAAAAGATACTTTCCGGCGCGACACGGTACGCGTCCACCATTTTCATATCCGCCACCTCTTCCGCAACGAATCCACCATCCAACGGCGGGTGACGGTAGACTTTACCGTCTATCCGGGCAAGCAGGTAATACTGGATTCCATCGGCTACAGTCTGTCCAGCCCTCCCCTTCAGGCCCTGGCCATCCAAAGCCTTCACCAGTCGCTGCTGAAAAAGGGGCAGCCCTACTCAAAACAGACGCTCTCCTCTGAGCTCGACAGGCTGGTCACACTGTTCCGGAACAATGGCTACTACAATTTCTCCAAAGACGACCTGCTGATCGTGAAAGATACCGTGGTGGCTGCCCTCATCGACCCCAACCTCGACCCCTTCCAGCAGGCAGCCCTGCTCGAAGAACTGAAGAAGAAAGAGAGCACCCCACCGTCAACGTCGTCGTCCAGCAACGCCCCGTCCGCGATTCGGCACACCTGACCCAGTATACTATCGGAAGAGTGACCGTTTATCCCGACCTTCCGATCCTTGCCGAGGATACGGTTACGGTCAGCACCATCGATACGACTACCGCAAAAGGCTTCACCCTGATCTCGAGGACGGATAAGTTCAAGCCTTCTATCTTCCCCAACAATATCCGACTCCGGCCGGGCCGGCGTCTACAAGGTGGACAACGAGGCCCGCACGATCGCCCGGTTCAACCTCATGGGCGCCTGGCAGCAGGCCAACCTCAACTTTATCCCGTCCGACAGTTCGGACTCCGTACTGGACGTCACGCTGAAACTATATCCGAACAAGAAGCAGTCTCTTTCCGCCGACCTGGAAGCCAGCCGCAATACGAATGACATTGTGACGGCAACCAACCTGTTCGGTATGAACGTCAATCTGGGCCTGCGCAACCGCAACACCTTCCGGCAGTCCGTCCTGACCTCTACCAATCTCCGCGGTGGTATCGAGCTGGGGTCCAATTTTATCCAGACAACACAGGCCAGCATCTCGCATACCGTCTCCTTTCCCCGTCTGCTGCCCGACGTGGCCCCGCTGACCGGCTGGTTCAGGAGGGTGCGCGACAGCCTGCGCTCGGTCATCAACCTCAATGCTTCGTATATCGACAGACGGGAGTTCTTTACCGTTCGGTCCTTCAATGCCTCATTCGGATGGGAATGGACCAATAAGAACAGATCCCATCTGTTAAAACTGCTGAACCTGGAGTATACGAAGCTGATCAAGACCGACAGCTTCCAGCGCTTCCTCAACGAGATACCCTCGCTGAACCTCGCCTTCCGCAGCGGACTGGTGCTGAGCACGCAGTACGTTTATAAATCGGTAAAAAAGCACGAGAACAGGACCAACTATCTTACGCTGAGCGGAGAGTCCAGCGGGGCGCTGTTCGGGCTCATCCGGCAGCTCGACGAGGGCGACCTCTGGCGCTTTGTCAAGGGCGAGGTCGACTACCGGCACCATATCGACTTCCGTCGAACGCAGCTGGCGATGCATGCTTATGCGGGGGCGGGTATCGCCTATGGAAGAGAAGGCAGCGGCTGGGAGGAGACCCTACCCTTCTATAAGGCCTTCTTCGCCGGCGGCCCCAACAGTATGCGGGGCTGGCAGATCCGGCAGCTCGGTCTGGGATCGGCAAAATTCTATGATACGGCCAACAAGGGGCAGCTCGACCGTTTTGGCGATGTACAGCTGGAAGGGAATATCGAATACCGATTCCCGCTGGGCACGATCTTCGGAGTCAAGTTCCTCAGCGCCCTCTATGTCGACGCCGGTAACATCTGGGACCGCTACCCCATCGACAAATCCCCCGAGCAGCAGGGCAGCGATTTTCAGCTGAACCGCTTCTACAAGGAGATCGCCGTCGACGCGGGCACGGGACTGCGCGTAGACTTCGACCTGTTCCTCATCCGCCTCGACTGGGCCTACAAGGTGAAAGACCCGCAGAACATTCACTATAGCGAAAAATGGTTCAAGGATATGAAGCTGTTCAAAGGACAGTTCCAGCTGGGCATCGGTTATCCGTTCTGACCTTCCGGCTGGGCCCCTGGGCCCCGTCTGCCTGCCCAGCCTTCGGCCCATCCAGCTGCGCCTGGATCCATTCCTCAGCCCTTTGGATATCCATCGCATCCTCCACACTGAACTCCCCGATACGCGTCCGCCGGAGACCGCTGAGATAGCCGTTACACCCCAAGGCAGCGCCGAGGTCGTTGGCCAGGCTTCGTATATAGGTCCCCGTTGTACAGACGACCCGGAAGCCTAGGACGGGCAGTTGAAAGGACGTAATTTCAAATACTTTAATTGTGACGGGCCGCGGCTCCAGCTTCACTTCCTTACCCTTGCGGGCCAGTTCATACACCCGCTTGCCGTCCACCTTTATCGCGGAATGTATCGGCGGCCTCTGCAGGATCGCACCCGTAAAGGACGCTGCGATGGTATCCGCTACCAGCTGCGGCGTTACGAAACCATAGTCTTTCTGCTGTTCGGGTTCGCTCTCCAGGTCGTAGGTGGGCGTCAGAGCGCCGAGGGTGATCGTGCCCGTGTACTCCTTTTCCTGCGCCATGTATTCGTTGATCCTTTTGGTAAATTTCCCCGTGCAGAGGATGAGCAGCCCGGTGGCCAGGGGATCCAGCGTGCCCGCGTGACCGACCTTTTTGGTGCGGACCTGCCGCCTCAGTTTGCGAACGACGTCGAAAGAGGTCCAGTCGAGGGGCTTGTCGATCAGCAATACCCGTCCCTGCTCAAAGATATTCGGCGCGGACTCACCGCTAACATTTTCGGCTTTTCCTTTCATCGCCGCAAAGATGAGGCAATTGCCCTGGATTGCCAACCGGGGTTTTCCCAGCTCCCAATCGCCCACAGGGGTATTATCGGCTCTAAATCGCCAGGCGTGCCTTTATTTCCAAATATTTGTTCACTGCCGCCACGGTGAGGTGTTCGGGGGCCGTCAGGATGGTCAGGATTCCGTGCTGGTTCAATTCCTTTACGATCACCCTTTTCTCGTAGGCGAATTTTTCGGCGATGGTCTTTTCATAGACCCCTTCGACGGTCTCCGCCGGATTCTGCTGCAGTTCGGCCAGCCCGGTATTCTCGAAGAAAACGACCAGCAGCAGGTGGCTCCGGCAATGGCCCGGATATACGGCATCTGCCGCTGCATTCCCGTCAGCGATTCGAAATTGGTAAAAAGAACGATCAGGCTGCGCTGTGTGATGCGGGTCCTCACCATCGCATAGACCTTTTCGTAGTCGGTCTCCTGAAAACGAGTCTGCTGGTTGTAAAGGATCTCCAGGATATGACTCATCTGCATGGACTTCCGGCCCGCCGGCAGAAAGGTGCCGATCTGGTCCGCAAAGGTCAGGATACCCGCCTTGTCCTGCCGGATCAGCGCCACGCGGGAAAGCACCAGCGTCGCATTGATAGCATAGTCGAGCAGACTCATGCCATCGAAGGGCATTTTCATGACACGGCCTTTGTCCACAAGACAATAAATCTGCTGGCTTCTTTCATCCGTAAAATTATTGACCATCAGCTGTCCGCCTTTTCGTGCGGTCGCCTTCCAGTTGATGCTCCGGATATCGTCCCCCATCACGTATTCCTTGATCTGTTCGAATTCCAGACTATGCCCCAGTTTGCGCATCCGCTGGTTCCCGGCTTCCGCCACATTGCTCGCGCCGGCCAGCAGCTCGAACTGTCTAAGCGCCTGAAAGGAAGGCAGCACCCGCACGGTCGTCTTCTCTTGCAGCGTCTTGCGGCGGATGAGCATCCTGAAGGGACTCTTTATAAATACGTTGATGTCGTGAAATTCGTACTCTCCCCTCTCCTTTGGCTGGAGGGTATAGTCCAGCTCCCGCTGTTCGCCGCCCTTTAGCTGGGCCTTCAGCGAGAAATCCCGCAGCTGCGGCTGTTCGGGCAGTTCGTCGATGATCCGGAGAGAGACGGGAAATGGATACAGATTGGTCACCGACAGATGCACGGGATTGGGGTCTCCGTTGCTGAACCGGTCCGCCATCCTCCGCTTCACAACGACGGGCTCCCTGCGCATAAATAGCACGATATAGTCCAGAATGAGTACCAGCGCCAGGAACAGTAAAAAGAGCTGGGCGATCGTAAAAAGAAAGGGCACGCCGAATGAAAAGACGAACAAAAAGATGATGCCCACGAACGTCCAGTAAAAACGCCGGGAGAAGAACAGGGATTTATAGAACCGTTTAAGCATGTATGGGGTTCTGGTTGGGTTATCTGGGCACTTCTATTCCTTTTATGATCTCTGCGATGACCTCGTCGGCCGACGCACCTTCCATTTCCTTTTCGGGGGTCAGCACGATCCTGTGGCGGAGCACGGCGGGCGCCGCATAGACGATGTCTTCCGGCGTTACGAAATCACGCCCCCGCATAGCCGCCAGCGCCTTGCTTCCGTTGAGCACGCCTATCGAAGCGCGGGGCGATGCGCCCAGGTAGATGGACTTGTGGTTGCGCGTCGCCCCTACGATCGCGGTTATATACTGTATGAGCTTGCCCTCGACGTGCAGGGCGCGTACTTTGTTGCGGAGCGCTTCGATGCGTTCGGCCGTAAGCACGGGCTGAACCATCTCGATCCGCTGCTGGCCCTTCATCTGGTGGTGGTTGGATACGATATGGAACTCCTGTTCCGCCGTCGGATAGTGAACGGAGATCTTGAACAGGAAGCGGTCCAGCTGTGCCTCGGGCAGGTGGTAGGTGCCCTCCTGTTCGATAGGGTTCTGCGTCGCGACGACCATGAAGGGGGCTGGAGATGCCAGGTCTGGCCATCGACCGTGATCTGCCGTTCTTCCATCACCTCGAATAGCGCCGACTGCGTCTTCGCAGGAGCCCGGTTGATCTCGTCGATCAGGACGATATTGCTAAAAATGGGCCCGGGCTTGAATTGGAAATTGCTTTCTCCCGGGTTGAACACGGAAGTACCGATGACGTCGCTGGGCATCAGGTCGGGGGTGAACTGGATCCGCGAAAAGCCGATGGAAATGGCCCTGCTGAGCAGCTTCGCCGTGAGCGTCTTGGCCACGCCCGGGACGCCCTCGATCAAAATATGGCCGTCCGCCAGGATCCCGGCCAGCAGCAGCTCGATCATGTTCTCCTGGCCGACGATCACCTTGCCGATCTCCGATTTCAGCTGATTGACGGACTCCTGCAGATCGCCAAGGTCGGTCCTTTGCTCGAATAAATTTTCTTCCATGTTGTTTATACAGTTTTATAAAATTCGTCCAGTTGCTGATGAAATTCCAATAGCTCTTCGTCCGGGACATAGGCCTTCGAGGGCAGCATCTGCATATAGCCTACCAGGCGGGACAGCTGCTCCTTCGGATAGCCGGTGCGGTAAGAGAGCCGGTCGATGAACTCTCCGTCCATTGTCGGGGAGGCCATATGATATCGGGTACGGACCTGGTCCTCGGAAGTGGGCGACCATCTTCATGGCCAGATTGTGGTTGTCCCTTCGCTGGAAGTAGAGTCTGCCGATCGTACGGACGAAATCCACTGAAGTATTCCGCAGGGGACTGATCAGGGGGATCATCCGCTGTCTTCTTTTGGAATCGAAAAGATAGATCAGGGCGAACAGGACCAGCGTCAGCCAGAATGCCCAGCGCAGCGACTTGTTGCTCAGGATATACTGAAATGCCGAAAAGTCCTCGTTATGGCTATAACGGTAATAATCATCCCATAGTACCTCGCTGGCCTTCGACGGAAGGTTGGAAATGGCCTTCTCGTAATAGATCCGGTTGTCTTTGTGCAGCAGGAAAAAATTGGAAAAGGCCAGGGGCGCGAGCTGCAGGTAAAGGGAACCGCCGCCTTTATAGGTGAACTTGACGAAATCGGGTCTGCCGCGTCCGTCCTTGCCCATCACGGTGGCATACTGCGTGTCCAGGGGACGTGAACCAGCTGTCGTAGCTGTCGCCGGGATAGGAGAAGGGATGGAAGGTCTCCGTATCGGGATCGTACAGTTTGAGGCGCAGGCTGTCCGGCTCTGCCCCCTGCATAGTACCCCAGGATGCTTTCAGGCCCAGGGCGTGCAGCAGGGTATCCGCGACATGGTGCGTGGAGATAAAGATATGGTTGCCCTCCCCTACGAAATTCAACAGGGCGGTGACCTCCGAAGGCCGGGGGTCGAGATGATCCACGAGGATGATATAGGCCTTGTTTGTTCCGCTGTTCGACGCCAGGTCTACGGGAGATTTCTTATTCACCGATACCCCGACGTCGGGGAAGAGATGAGGCAGTCCTTCATAGGCCAGCCTGGTCCCGTAAGGTATATCGTCCTTCCTCCAGAGAGTGATCCTCCGGTTCAGCTTTTTAGAGCCCCTGATGCACGACGTGAAGGTCCCGGACAGCAGCAGCAGGAAAATACCCAGCTTTCCTAAAAAGTAGAGGCTTCTCATGCGGCGACGGATTTAAAAAAGTCCTCGAAATAGCGGTGCAGCCGGGTGAATTGCGATTCCTGCAGCGCAAAATCGCCGTACCATACTTTTTCATAAAGGCCGGTGAGATAACGGAAGGGGCTTTCCCAGACGGAGCCCTGCAGCTGTGAAACGTATTCGTGGTTGGTCGCATCGGCGTGCTGTTTGATCAGCTGCTTTTCGTTCAGCAGCGAAAGACTCATCAGGTAGAGATAGCGGGTAGCCTGCCGGTAGTCCCTGGCCAGCAAACATTCTTTCAGCCGCTGGTTCAGGTCCTCTTCCGCGTCGTCGTCGGGCCGGTCCGGTCCTTCGCCCTTCTTTTTCCAGCTTTGACGAACGATAGAAAAGCCGGACATTATTGTCGTTCATGATCCGGATGATCATGTATAGCAAAAGGAGGCCAAGCAGTATATACAGGGTATAATAGAAGTACGGGCTGCTCAGGATCCGAAACAGCCATAAAAGGAAGCGTGGATCGGCCTCGTGCGTTTTTTCTTTTTCCTTCTTCCAATAGGCGGGGTCATTGGCATAGGCATAGGCGGGGTCGTCCTTCCAGCGACGGACCAGGGTGTCCGGCAGTTGCCGCAGGACATACCGTTCGGGTACCGAAGCCCCTTCTTCTTTACCGGCAGGAGTGCTGGTGTCGCTGCCCGTCACATAAGTGGTGGTATCCACGTATGCGTTCTCTTTAATCACTGAGTCCAGCACCGTGGTGTCCACCCTGGGCTCGTTCTGAGCCCGCGCGGAACAGAGTGCAAGGGCCAGCACCAGAGATAAAATATATCGAAGAAAGATCGTATGTTTTAAAAGGATCATTGGGGAACGAGGTTCAGGATTCGGGTACCGGAGTGTTTTTTATTTTTTTCTCCAGCCGGATAGGATAAACGACAAAATACCAGATCACGAAATACAGGGAGGCGCCGAGGATGGAGACGCTCAGCCATACCGGCATTCCGGAATAGCGCGTGACAAAACCCTCGAAGAAAGCGGCCGTTATAAAAATAGGTACAAGGCCGATCATGATCTTTGCCCCGTCCTTCCCGCCCTTTTTCAGGGAGTACAACCGACCGTGCGTACGGGGAAACAGGATGCTGTTGCCCAGGGCGAGGCCGGCCGCTCCTGCCATGATGATCGAGGAGATCTCCAGCGTGCCGTGGATCCAGATGACCAGCACCGACTTCATTCCAAGGCCCTTTGCGAAAAAATAATATTGAAAAGCCCCGAGCATGACGCCGTTGGTGAACAGGTTCCAGATCGTACCGAGCGACACGAAGATCCCGGCGACGAAAACGGTAAATGACACCTTGATATTGTTGACGGCGATGGCCGTGAACATGCTCGCCTGGTTGTCGCTTTTGTAGACGCCGAAAGGATCGCCGCGGGAGATATTGTCTTCCGTCATGTCCACGTACTGGTCGCCGAGGACGCCCCTCACAAACGTTTCGTCGTGGGCTGCCGAAAAGGCGGCCATGACGGCGAACAGCGTAAAGATAAGGAAGGAATAGAGCAACTGGCGGTGATGACGGCGGATGACGAGCGGCAGTTCGGTACGCCAAAAACGGAATATGCGCGAGCTGGCCTCTTTTTTATTTCGGTAGATCCCCAGATAGATGCGGGAAGAAAGGCCGTTAAGGTACTGGGTGACCCGGCTGTGCGGATAAAAGGTCTTGGAATAGCCGAGGTCATTCACCAGCTCGGTAAACTGGGTGGCCATTTCATCAGGATTATTGGTAGGCTCATATTGATAGTCTTTCCACTTATCAATATTTTTTAATAAAAAGGCCTTCTCTCACAGGAAAAATTTAGACTTATATTTACCACTGGATACTATTAGCCTCTAAATATAGTTACTAAAATGGAATTATTATAATTCACCAAGATCCTTATGCTCGAGGTCAAACTGGATACCGGCTTTAATATCGAGATCGATTTCAAGGTGGCACCGTTCATGCGGAGGGTCGCCGCCCGCCTCATCGACTACGCTATCGTCGCCGCCTATATCCTCATCGGCATATGGCTGCTGGAAAAGGCCTTCGGCGCGCGGTGGTTTTCCATAATATGGCTGCGCACCCTGTTCTTTCTGCCCCCTTTCTCTATCACCTGCTTTGCGAGATCTTCCTCAACGGACAGAGCATCGGCAAGAGCTGCTGCGCCTGAAGGTGATCGCCGCCGACGGCGGCCAGCCCTCGGTAAGCCAGTACCTGATCCGCTGGCTGTTCCTGACCATCGACATTCCCTCCGCGTGGATCATCTACGCGATCTCCGTCCAGGCCATCCCCTGGTGGTGGATCATCTTCATCTTCGCCGGGCTGATCTGCATCATCGTGACCCCCTACTCCCAGCGGATCGGCGACCTCGTGGCCGGGACCATCCTCATCGACACCCGAAGCCATACCTCTCGGAGGACACCGTCTTCACGGAAGCTGGAAGAGGACTACCATCCCCGTTATCCGAAGGTCATGCAGCTCAGCGACAAGGACATCAATACCCTCAAGGGGATCATCAATACGGTCAGCCGCACCCGCGACTACGACCTTTCGATCCGCATCGCCGAGCGCATCCGCACGAAACTGGATATTCCGAGTGATCAGGATTCGCTGGAGTTCCTGCAGACGCTGCTGAAAGATTATAATTATTATTCGACGCGCTAGGCCGGGGGGCTATATCCCGGTACCCGTGCCGGGGTGCATGAGGCGGGCCTGCAGCAGGATGCCGACGAGGGCCAGCGCCCAGAAACAAAGGCTGATGATCATCACCATGCCGATAAACCGGTAGAAGGACCGCATATTTTTGAACGAGGTCGTCAGCTGCTCCCTGGTTACTATTCTGCAGGGCCAGCTGCATTTTGACGGCGAACCGGTAGAGGAAGAGACAGGGAAGAAATTGAGAAGCGCCAGCCCGGAATAGAAGATGGTGATGAACACCCTCGCCACGGCATTGAAGGACTGACTCCCCAGGAGGTGAAGATATCGGAAAGCGTTCCCGCCAGCAGAGCGAAGACGAGGAAGAAGGTGCAGAAGATGAACCCCACAATGGCAAGGAATTTTGCCCAGCGGGAGGCGTCTTTCAGATAGACATGGGAGGTACCGTCAATCGAAAGCTCGAACAATCCGGGAGTAGAAGGCACAATCGTTTCCATAGCATTAATATAAATAAAATAGTGGCTCAACACTGCAGGGAAAGCCACTATTTTTTAGTCCGTTATCGCTTGCCGTCCGCTTAATAGGCCCGGGCGAAGAGCACGCGTTGTGTACTGGGCTGTCCCGTCAGGATACATTTTCCTGGCTCTTCGGGGTTATCCAGCGGGATGCAGCGGATGGTCGCCTTGGTCCTTTCCTTTATCGCGTCCTCCGTCTCGTTGGTGCCATCCCAGTGCGCCAGAACAAAGCCGCCTTTCTCGTCCAGCAGCCGTTCGAATTCCGCCATGGTATCTGCCTTCGTGATATGCGAATCGCGGTAGGCTTTTGCCTTCTGATACATGGAGGTCTGGATATCCTCGAGCAATGTCTTTATGTATTCGGTCAACCCGTCCAGGGAAACTGTTTTCTTTTCTTTCGTGTCCCGGCGGGCTATTTCTACGCTATTGTTCTCCAGGTCGCGAAGTCCCATTGCGATACGAACGGGTACGCCCTTCATCTCGTACTCTGCAAATTTGAAGCCCGGGCGCGAGTTGTCATTATCGTCGAATTTGACGCTGATACCGGCGGCTTTGAGGTTTTTTACCAGTTGTTGCCCCTTCGCGTCCAGCTCCTGCTTCTTTTCCTCCCCTTTGTAGATGGGGACGATCACGACCTGCAGGGGAGCTATTCGCGGAGGCAGAATAAGACCGCTGTCGTCGCTGTGCGCCATGACGAGACCGCCGATAAGACGGGTGCTGACCCCCAACTGGTAGCCCAGACATATTCCAGCTGGTTGTTCTTGTCGGAGTACTTCACTTCAAAGGCTTTGGCGAAATTCTGTCCCAGGAAATGGGAGGTCCCGGCCTGCAGCGCCTTCCCGTCCTGCATGAGCGCTTCGATACAATAGGTGTCGACGGCGCCGGCGAAGCGTTCGTTCGGCGTTTTTACGCCCTTTACGACCGGCAGCGCCATATACTCTTCGGCAAATTCGGCATAGACGTCCAGCATCTGCCGGGTCTCCGCTATCGCTTCCACTGCGGTGGCGTGCGCCGTATGGCCTTCCTGCCATAAGAATTCGGTAGTCCGGAGGAAAGACGGGTGCGCATCTCCCAGCGAACGACGTTGGCCCACTGATTGATGAGAAGGGGCAGGTCCCTGTAGCTGCGGATCCAGTCCTTATAGGTATTCCAGATGATCGTTTCGCTGGTGGGGCGTACGATCAGTTCTTCTTCGAGTTTGGCTGTCGGGTCGACGATGACCCCACCCCCGTTGGGGTCGTTTTTCAGCCGGTAGTGTGTCACCACGGCGCATTCTTTGGCAAATCCTTCCACGTGGGCCGCTTCCCTGCTCAAAAAACTCTTGGGAATGAACAAAGGGAAATAGGCATTGACGTGACCCGTATCCTTGAACATCCGGTCCAGCTGGTCGCGCATCTTTTCCCAAAGGGCAAAACCATAAGGTTTGATGACCATGCATCCCTTGACCTCGGAATGATCGGCCAATCCCCCCTTGATCACCAGGTCGTTATACCACTGCGAATAATCCTCTTCCCGGCTCGTAATTTCTTTGCTCATAGCTTATGATATATTAATCAGCTTTTAACAATAAAATGTTAAGTTTTCCTAACAAGGCTCATTATTTATTGTAACTTTACTTTAACCCCGAAGGCTGCCAAAGGTAGCGACTTCTGGGGTGAAAATAACGCACTTATAAAGTTTATTGCCATGACAAGAGGCCCCCGCCGACTGCGTGGCTCCGATAAAAAAATAATAAACTCGCCATGAAACGCCTATATACTCTACTGACCTTTTTCGCTGCGCTGGCGCTCTTTTGAGCAGCTGTTCCTCGTCGAGGAGCGTGCAGAATACAGACGATATTTATTATTCTTCCGAGGCAGCAGACCCGCCGCAACCCGGAGCTCCGGCAATAACGACGAATACTACAGCACAGCGCCCGGCGACAACTATATCCGCATGAAGGCGCAGGACCCGAACCGCTGGTCCTATTTTGACGATTACAGCGCCTACGATTCCTACTATGCTCCCACCAGCAGCTGGTCGCTGTCGGCAGGTTATGGCTACGGCATCGGTTCTCCTTATTATGGCTTTGGCTATGGCATGGGATTCGGTCCGGCCTTCGGCTATGGATTCTGGGACCCCTACTTTGCCTGGAACAGCTACTACATGTGGAACAGCTGGTATAATCCTTATTTCTACAATCCGTACTATGGTGGAGCGATCGTAGTCAACAAAGGGGGTCCTGCGACAAACGTCTACTCACACCTGCGTCCTTTCAACTCCCCCGCCTACCACAATGGGCTGGTGCGTACGGTCAACGGCAGCACTACGAGGTCGGTCAATGGCAGCGGCAATCGTTTTTATCGTCCGGGCATGACCGGCACCTCTGCGTATAACTCCGGGCTGAATGGCCAGGGTCAGACCTACAGAACGGTCAACAGTACCAATAACAACAACAATTGGTACCGCAGCAATAACAATACAAATACCTACAGGCCGACCTTCCAGAACAGCCAGCCGGTTCGCAGCTATACTCCGTCGATGGGCGGTGGTGGCGGGGGCGGTGGTGGTTTCAGCAGACCCGGAAGGCACTAAGCCCAGGCTCCCTTATCTTTGTTGAGCTAACTAACACCCCCATTTGTTGTGAAGAAAAAGTATTTCCCGCTTTTTGTAGGCTTAGTCGTGTGCGCCTGCAAGTCAAGGCGCAGCTGCCCGAAGACGCTCTTCGTGCCTCCTGGACAACCCCTTCCGGAACCGCCCGTTCACAAGCCATCGGAGGCGCGATGGGTTCGCTGGGCGGAGATATAACTTCGGCTTTCGTCAACCCCGCCGGACTCGGCATTTACAAAACCAACGAATTTGTCCTCAGCCCCGGCTGGTCTTTCGGAACAAATAAAGGGTCCTATCTCGGTACCAGTCAGACGGGCAGTGCAGCCAATAATTTCAACCTCGGTACGAGCGGAGCCGTCTTTGCCTATTCGGGCAGGTCGCCGGGTGTGACCAATACTTTCACGATCGCTGTGAACAGGATGGCGAATTTCAACAAACAGCTGTCCTACAACGGGCGCAACGACTACAGCAGTTATGCCGAACAATATGCCGAAGAGTTTGCCTATTCCGGTCTGGGCATCGACGAGGCGATCGGCACCCCCGGCCTCAGCTATGGCACAAGAATGGCGCTGTGGACCTATCTGATCGATACGGCGACGATCAACGGCAGCAAGCAGGTGATCGCCGCTCCACAACTAGCCGGACACCTGCTGCAGCAGAATAACCTGCGCAGCTCGGGAGGGATCACCGAGATAGACCTTGCACTGGCCACAAGCCAGCACGACAAATGGTATATCGGCGGCAGCCTTGGCATTCCCATCCTCAACTACACCCGCGAGCAGACTTTTACCGAGAATGATATCAGCGGCAACACCAGCAACGGATTCAGCAATTTCGTCTATCGCGAAACCTACCACACCAGCGGATGGGGTTTCAATTTCAAACTCGGTACGATCTTCCGGCCCAGCAACTCCTTCCGCTTTGGCATGGCGATCACCACCCCCAGTCTGATGGGACTCACGGACCGCATCAACGCGAGCATGGCCACGCAGCTGGAAAATCCCAACCAGCTGATCACGATCAGCAGCGACTCACTCGACAGGGGCGTCGGCATCAGCCCGGCCAATACCTTCAAATATGATTTTTATTCCCCCTGGCATTTTCTGGTAAGCGGCTCCTATATCTTCGGCGGTGGCCGGCAGGATGCGCGGCAGCAAAAGGGGTTCATCACCGCAGACCTTGAATACATTACTACGGGTAGCCCACGCTACGGCGCACCGGACAACGAAGACGGCAGCAGCGGCGACAACAGCTATTACGACGCCGTCAACCAGGCCATTAAAGCCTCTTACAAAGGAAGCTTCGCCGCGAGACTGGGCGGAGAAATGAAATTCAACACGCTGATGGCGCGTATCGGCGGAGCGTACTACACCAACCCATACGAAGGACAGGGCCTCAAGGCCGACAAGGCCATGCTAAGCGCCGGCCTCGGCTACCGGAAGAACGGCTACTTTATCGACCTTGCTTATGTCATGGCCTTCAACCGCGACATCGACGTGCCTTACCGGCTTTCGGATAAGCTTAATACCTACGCCGCCCTTAAGGAGACCGCGGGTACGGTGATCGTAACGGCGGGGATCAAGTTCTGAGATCGCTACTCCCCCATCCCCCTGATCACGGGCTCCATCAACCGCGCCCAATTCTGATATTCCTTTCCGGAAAAATGTAAACCATCGACTGCAACGAGCGACAGATCATCCGCGGCCTTTCGGCTCTGCGTCGTAATATCGAGCCAGGCAGCGCCATGCACCGCCGTCACCTGCCGCCCAACAATATTAAAGGAATCGATCTGAGCGGCTATTCGCGCAGGATCAGCAAGAGCCTTCCCAAAAGGCGTCACGGAATAGTCGGGGATGGAAAGTACGAGCACGTGCGACGCTCTGTTGCCGGCCAGCGCGATCGATTGCCGAAGCAGTGTCGTCAGCTGCTCACTGTATTCCGAAAGGCTGCGCCCCTGATACTGATTGTTCACTCCGATCAGCAGCGTAACGACGGCATAGGGGCCTTCAGGCTTCGACATCGGGATCGCGTCGAGCAGATTGCCCGTGGTCCATCCTGTAGTGGCGATGATCTCCGGGCTGTCAAAAAAGATATGATCGCTGTCGCGGAGCCGCCTGACCAGCTGAACGGGATAACGATCAACAGCCGCCACAGATTCACCGATAGTATACGAATCGCCCAGCGCCAGCATCCGCAGGGGCGCCGGCCCGTCGGCGTGAACCATCGGGCCAGCCACGCGAACCGCCGACCCGGCTGTCGTGTGAACCGCCGGTCTGACAGACAGCCATAAAAGGCTGCCGATCAATATCATTCCTATGGTTTTAAGGGTATACAACACATAATATACGACGCAGCCCCGCGTGCGGATTGCCAAAAACAAAAAGCCCCGCAAACGCGGGGCTTTTCAATATTGAGGGGACTTTATTAATAGTCCATTCCACCCATTCCAGGAGCGCCGCCGGGATGAGCATGCGCTTCTTCCTTCTTAGGCTTGTCGGCGATGACACACTCGGTGGTCAGCAACATGCCGGCGATGGAAGCTGCATTCTCGAGGGCGATGCGGCTAACCTTGGTCGGGTCGATCACACCAGCCTTCAGCAGATTCTCGTACTGTTCGGTGCGGGCGTTGAAACCGAAATCGGCCTTGCCTTCCTTCACCTTCTGAACGATGATGCTGCCTTCGAGACCGCTGTTGGCAACGATCTGACGCAGGGGTTCTTCGAGCGCGCGCTTAACGATCGCGATACCTGTGGTCTCGTCTTCGTTAAGACCTTTCAGCTTGTCGAGGGCTTCGACGGCACGGATGTAAGCGATACCACCACCGGGAACGATGCCTTCTTCAACGGCAGCGCGGGTAGCATGCAGCGCGTCATCAACGCGGTCTTTCTTTTCCTTCATTTCTACTTCGGTAGCAGCGCCTACGTAGAGGACGGCAACACCGCCGGCCAGCTTGGCAAGGCGTTCCTGCAGTTTCTCCCTGTCGTAGTCGGAAGTAGTATTTTCGATCTGAGATTTGATCTGGTTAACACGCTCGAGGATCGCGGGTTTCTTACCCTTTCCGCCGACGATAGTCGTGTTGTCCTTGTCGATGGTTACGGAAGAAGCCTGTCCGAGCGATTTCAGATCGGCAGCCTCCAGCTTGAACCCGAGGTCTTCGCTGATAACGGTGCCTTCTGTGAGGGTCGCGATATCGGTCAGCATTTCCTTGCGGCGATCGCCGAAGCCGGGAGCCTTGACTGCCGCTACCTTGATGGTACCGCGCAGCTTGTTGACCACCAGCGTAGCGAGTGCTTCGCCTTCGAGGTCTTCTGCGATGATCAGCAGGGGACGACCGCTCTGCGCAACCTTTTCCAGGATGTGCAGGATATCCTTCATGGCTGCGATCTTCTTGTCATAGATCAGGATGTAGGGATTCTGCAGTTCGGCTTCCATTTTTTCGCTGTTGGTAACGAAATAGGGGGAGATATAGCCGCGATCGAACTGCATGCCTTCTACTACGTCAACGGTAGTATCGGTACCCTTGGCTTCTTCTACGGTGATGACGCCTTCCTTACCGACCTTGCCGAAAGCCTGGGCTATCAGCTTGCCGATAGCGTTGTCATTGTTGGCAGAGATAGAAGCAACCTGCTCGATCTTATTCTTGTCGTTGCCGATCGTCTGGGACTGAGCGCCCAGATTGGCGACTACTTTTTCAACTGCCTTGTCGATACCACGCTTCAGGTCCATGGGATTCGCGCCTGCGGCGACGTTCTTCAGACCTTCGCTGATGATGGACTGCGCCAGCACGGTAGCGGTAGTCGTACCGTCACCAGCGATATCGGCAGTCTTGGAGGCGACTTCCTTTACCATCTGGGCACCCATGTTCTCGATGGGATCTTCCAGTTCGATTTCCTTTGCAACGGTGACACCGTCCTTGGTGACAGCAGGAGCGCCGAATTTCTTTTCCAGAACTACATTGCGTCCTTTGGGGCCGAGCGTAACCTTAACGGCGTTAGCCGGGGTATCTACGCCCTTTTTCATTTTGTTGCGGGCTTCGATATCGAAGAAAAGTTGTTTTGCCATAATTATCTTGAATTATTTAGAGTTAATGTTTTTGAGAGCGAATCATTAGACAATTGCCAGGATGTCAGATTCCCGCATGATCAGGAAATCGTCGCCTTCGATCTGGATCTCAGTACCGGCGTATTTGCCATACAATACCGTATCTCCAACTTTTACAGTTACCGGCTCGTCCTTCTTGCCGGGACCAGCAGCTACTACCGTACCACGTTGCGGCTTTTCCTTTGCAGTATCGGGAATGATGATACCGCCGGCCGTTTTTTCTTCAGCAGGAGCTGGCTTCACAATTACCCTGTCAGATAATGGGGTAACGTTTAACTTTTTGCCCATAGTTGTATTGATTTATTGATTTGATGAAATGTATTGCCTGTCTGAATTGCAGGTTTGCAAAGCTACACTAATTCCGTACCAAATCGGGAAGCCGTGTCAATTTTTCAGCTGCCCGCGATTGTTTGTCAGCCTGTAAAATAAAAAGGGGCGAAACCGGTGTTTCGCCCCACAACATAACATACTAGTAATCAATTAACTATTGCTGGACAACTGTAGTCTTCAGCGAATTTAGCAGCGCCCCGACCCTGGCGATCATTGCGTCAGTCAGCCCGTTCTTTTTTGCAGATGCTGCCACATCGACTACAAACTGATCGAAATCGTCGGCGGCCACCTTCATGCTGATCCTGGAATTGGCCGCGGGATTGTGTGCATCCGTCATATTTTTGCCCGTATAGCTGAAATCCTTTGCGCCGGTAGCCACGCAAAGAAAATCCGTCAGGTTTTTGCTCAGCGCCTGAAAGCCGCTGAGATTGCCCTGTCCTACCTCACTTAGCAGCACGGTAAAGTATCCGTTGATCTCTTTGTCGCCTGCAATGATAAAGATGGCGCTGTCCACTACGGTACGAAGCCCGAGGCGACCTTTTTCGATCATCGTCCCGGGATGAGCGGGGTCATTGACCGTCGCGGTTCCTCCAAGAGTGTCATAAAAGGTCATTGTGGCCGGCGGATTGTTGTGGTCTTTGTGACAGGATGAAGTCAAAATGGGGATCGCCCCCAACGCGATAATTGCCGCGACTGCTGCGCTTCTTTTCAAGTTCATGTGTGTTCGTTTAAAAATTAAAAAAGGTGTTGAATAAACCGGGCGACCTTATAGGTAGCCGATGTCGTCGCCACCGGACAGCCTCCCTGCATCTCCTTTTCAGAAGGCAAATAGCGCCGGGCCTGTTTGCAATCCGTCTGCGCACAGAAGTCGCCGACGATCCGGTTGGCGTCGTTCATGACGGGCGCGAACGTAAATATGGCGATATCAGACTGAGGGTTGACCAGAACATGGTCGACCCCTTTTGCTGATACAACCACGCCGTGATCGTGTCAGCCTCGGCCTGGCCAATGTCTTTCCGGAGATCGATCCGCACCATGACCCGGGTATCGGAGTCAACGCGCGGCCGGGTCACTACATAAATATGGACAGCGAGCACAACGACGCCCAGTACGAATACTCCCAGCGCCGCAAGGGCAATTCTCTTCCATGTCCTTTTCTTCATAAAAAAAGATTACTGATTGGTGAAAAATGTAAACCTGAGAAAACGAATAAAAAAGTTCAGCTGTGAAATAGGGGAGCTCCGGTTTAGATACGACAGCGGAACGCCACCGGATTTACGCTTTTTAAAATAAATTATTTAAGCCTATCTTTGCAGCCGCTAAATACGCTCTTATAATATAATGATCAGCAGAAGAAATATCCGGGTAAAAGTGATGCAGACGCTTTATACACTGGACGCGCAGGAACAGACCCTGAAGCCAGGAGACCCCGTACGGATACTGCAAAAGCATTTCGACCAATCCAGACAGCTACTTACATATCTCATCTTCAGTATTACCGAGGTAGCGCGCTATGCCGAGACAGACAGCCGCCTGCGTGGTTCCAAGCACCTCCCCAGCTATGAAGACCTGAATGTGAACATCAAGCTGGCCGGTAACGAATACCTTTGGAAGATCCTTGAGGATAACAGCTATAAGAAAGCGATCGAGGTCGACAAGCCTCACCTGCAGGACCATAAGGAGCTGATCCGCAAACTCTATCTCGAACTGGTCACAACCGAAGAGTACAAGGCCTATATTGCCGTCGAAGGCCGTGACAAGAAGTCGGAAAAGGAGATGCTGGAATTCGTTTTCTCCGGCCTCATGTTCCCTAACGAGCTGTTTATCAATCATATTGAGGAATTATTCACCAACTGGGACGATGACGGGGAGATGATCTGTCAGATCCTCATGAGCTATCTGGCAAAGCCCGGTTCGGTACATTTCCAGGAGATCATCAGCAAGGAGAAATGGGAGTTTGCAAAAGGGCTGCTCGAGACTGTGAACGATAAGAAAGAGGTCGTGGGCGACCTGATCCGCCCCAAACTGAAGAACTGGGACCCCGAGCGAATCGCCACGCTCGACATGATCCTGATGCAGATGGGCGTCGTCGAGTTCCTCTATTTCGAGACCATCCCGCCCAAGGTGACCATCAATGAATACATCGACCTGGCCAAGGAATACAGCACCCCCCAGAGCGGCCAGTTTGTCAACGGCATCCTGGACAATATCCATAAGGACCTGGTCCGGGAAGAGAAAATGCACAAGATCAATTTCAAGTAAATTAGTAGGTTTGCAAAAAATTATCTCTTCCATGCGATACCTGCCGGTGGTCTTTTCCGTGGTTATCATCGCTGCCGCGGCCTGTAACGGCGGGGCGAACCAAACGGCCGTGAAGGCCGCGCTTGCGGATACGGCCAGGTTTACCACGATCCAGTGGCTCGATTCCACAAAGGACTACGGTAAAGTGCCGGAAGGGCAGCAACTGGACGTCGCCTTCCGGTTCAGGAACACAGGGACGACCCCGCTGGTCATTGGCCGGTGAGACCCAGCTGCGGCTGCACGGTAGCCGAACAGCCCCGCGAACCCATCGCCCCCGGCGGCGAAGGCCAGATCAGGGCCGTATTCAACAGCGAGGGACGCACGGGTATCAATCACAAAACCTTATTTGTGACCGCCAACACGAAGGACAAACAGGAATTTTCCCTTCAGTTCGTGGTACAGGTGGAAAAACAGGAAAAGAAAGCTTCGTAAATCTCAATTCAATTCAAACAATACAACAATGACGAATTCTCTTTTATTTGTATTCTTACAGTCGGCTCCGGGCGGAGGAGGTTCTTTTCAGCTGATCCTGCTGGGTGGTATGATCCTGGTGTTCTGGCTGTTCATGATCCGTCCCCAGGCTAAAAGCCAAGCTGGCCAAGAAATTCCAGCAGGACATGCAGAAAGGCGACAGGATCGTTACGATCGCAGGCATACACGGCACCGTCAATAAGATCAACGACGACGATACCCTCGAGATCGCAACCAGCCCGGGCAGCTACCTGAAGATCGAGAAAAGCGCCATCTCCATGGAGTGGACACAAAAACTGAACAAGCCCGCAACGGCCGAAGCAGAGAAAAAATAGTTACCAACGCAGAGCCCGGTCCATCCGGGCTCTGGCCATTTTAGAAAGATATGTTCCGAGTCGGATTGACCGGCGGCATCGGCAGCGGAAAAAGCACGATCGCCGCTATTTTCGAAGTCCTCGGCATTCCTGTCAGTTATGCCGACCGCGAGGCGAAACGGGTAATGAATGAGGATCCCGAACTAAGGGGCGCCATTATCGAAAAATTCGGCGCCGAAGCCTACGTCAACGACAAAGGCCAGCCGGACCGCGAAGGGGCCCTCAACCGGAAATATCTGGCCAAACAGGTGTTCTCCGACCCTGCCAGACTGGAGACGCTGAATTCTCTTGTCCACCCCGCCACCATCCGGGAAGGAAGGAAATGGATGCATGCACTCGACGGTGGCTATCCGTACGCCATCCGCGAGGCGGCTATCATCTTCGAGACCAGCGCGGCCGCGCATCTCGACTTTGTCATCGGCGTATACGCCCCCTCCACCCTACGCATCCACCGCACCATGCAGCGCGACCATATCACCCGCGAAGAGGTCCTGCAGCGCATGAGGAATCAGATCGACGAGGAAATAAAAATGCGGCTGTGCGACGCAGTGATCGTGAATGACGACCAGCACGCCGTATTGCCGCAAGTTCTGGAGTTGCACCAGCGGCTGCTGCAACTCGCAGCAGCCGCGGGAAAATAGTTATTTCAGTTTTGCCAGCGCGTCCTTGATCCGGCCCCAGGCCTTCTCGATATTGGGCATGCTGTTCGCGAAAGAGAACCGTACACAGGCAGGCTCCCCAAATGCGTCTCCCATTACAGAAGAGACGTGGGCCGTATTCAGAATATACATGCTGAAATCACCCGAGTTGTTGATCGTGGTCGTCCCGTCGGATTTACCATAATAATAGGATACATCCGGGAAGATATAGAAGGCGCCTTCCGGCTCAAAACATTTCAGACCGGGGATAGCATTTACCAGTTGGAGCGTCTTTTCACGCCGGGCTGTAAACTCCTTGACCATGTCGAACGAAGGCGCGAGGTCCGCCGTAAGTGCGACAACCGCCGACTTCTGGGCGATGGAATTGGTTCCGCTGGTGAACTGTCCCTGCAGTTTCTCGCAGGCTTTGGCGATCTCGGTGTTGGCGGCGATATAGCCAAGGCGCCATCCCGTCATGGCAAAACCCTTGCTAAGACCGTTGATGATCACGACCCTGTCCTTGATATCGTCGAACTGGGCGATGCTCTCGTTCTTTCCTACGAAGTTGATGTATTCATAGATCTCGTCGGAGAGGATCGTGACGTCCGGGTGCTTGCGGAAAACCTCCGCCAGCGCCGCCAGTTCGCTCTTGCTGTAAACAGCCCCCGAGGGGTTACAGGGGGAGGAGAAAAGGAAAGCCTTTGTTTTGGGGGTAATGGCCTTCTCCAGCTGGGCGGGCGTAATCTTGAAACCGCTTTCCAGGGAGGTATGTACTTCCACGACCTTGCCACGCGCGATCTTGACCAGCTCGGAATAGGTAACCCAGTAGGGGTTGGGATGACCACCTCGTCGCCGTCGTCCACGAGGGCGAGGATGACGTTGGCCAGGCTCTGCTTGGCGCCGGTGGAAACCACTATGTTTTCGGGCTTGTAATCCAGGTTGTTATCGCGTTTGAACTTGACGCAAACGGCCTCCCGGAGGTCGGCATAGCCAGCTACGGGGGTGTAATGGCTCCAGTTATCATCGATGGCCTTCTTGGCGGCGTCCTTGATATGGGTCGGGGTGTCGAAATCGGGTTCGCCGAGGCTGAGGTCAATAACGTCGATGCCTTTCGCTCTCAATTCACGGCCCAGCTTGGCCATTTTCAAGGTTTCCGGCTCGCTGAAGCGGGAAAGAATGGATGATAATTGCATAGTTGATTAAAATTCAGGCCCGCAAAGGTAGGAAAATCACCTGAATAGAAGATCGCCGGCTATAAATCAATTCTAAAACCTATATTTGCCGCTCTAAAAATAACAAACGAAACTTCCAATGAGAGCACTGGTAAGTATTTTTGCTGCTTTATTGATCATCATCTCCCTCTACCAGCTGAGCTTCACCTGGTTCGTGAACAAGCACGAATCTGCGATGGAGGCTAAAGCCAAAACTCAGGTGCACCGGATGTACCCTGAAACCGCTGCCCAAAAATATCCCGACAACAAGGAAGCCCGCGCCCTGTACCAGGATACCCTCGACAACGCGCTCAACACGAGAAAGAAAAAATTGTTGGACAGCACTCAGGATACCAAGATCACCTGGTGGGGGACTTCCTACCTGAAAGCAAAAGAGAGCGAGCTGCTCCTCGGTCTCGACCTTCAGGGCGGTATCAGCGTTACGCTCGATGTTGCACTCGACGGGCTGATCAAGAATCTGGCCAATAACTCTCACGACGCCAACCTGCTCAAAGCGCTCGACCAGGCCCAGCAGCTGAAGACCACCCGTGCCGGGAATCTCATTGACCTTTTCGCGGAAGCTTTCCACAATGTCAACCCGACAGGTAAGCTCGCGCCCCTCTTCTCCAACAGCAACCGCAATAAAATAAAATACGACGCATCGGACGAAACAGTCGTCAGCTACCTGCACGAACAGGCCAGCGCTGCGATGAAGCAGACCTTCCAGGTATTGCAGAAACGTATCGACCAGTTCGGCGTGGCCCAGCCCCTCTATCAGCCTTGACGAGAACCGCGGTATCATCTCCGTAGAACTCGCCGGCGCAACCGACCCCGAGCGCGTCCGCAAGTACCTCCAGTCGACCGCCAACCTCCAGTTCTGGGAAGTGTATAATGTAGGTGAATTGCAGACCTCGCTGATCAACGCCGACAAAAACCTTCAGAATTACCTCAACGGCGTTAAGGCAGACAGCGTCAAGGTCGATTCAACCGGGAAACCCATCGTCGACACCGCTAAAAAGGATACAGCCGCGAACCTGGCCAACCAGAATCCGCTGTTCCGCCTGATGCCCCCCATGCAGCCTCAGCAGGACGCCAAAGGGCAAACGCAGTTCCCTTCGGCCATCGCCCGCGCGCTGATCCGGGATACGGGTACCATCAATACTTATCTCAGCCTGCCCGTCATCCGCAACCAGTTCCCCAGGACCTCAAATTCCTCTGGGGTAAACAGAACTTCGACGACGACGGCAAGCCCCTCCCCTTCCTCGACCTTTACGCCATCCGCACCATTCCCGGAACGGACAAGGCAAGGATCGAAGGCGAGTCCATCGAGAATGCGGGTCAGGACTTCGACCCCAACACCAGTGAGGTGATCGTCGAAATGAGCATGAACAAGCAGGGCGCCAAGGCCTGGGCTGACATGACCACCAAGAATACCGGCAAGCCCATCGCTATCGTACTGGACGACATCGTCTATTCGGCGCCGTTCGTCAACGAACCTATCACGGGCGGACAGTCCCGTATCACGATGGGCAGGGGCCGCAATTCGCAGCAGAGCATTACGGAAGCGCAGGATTTGGCCAATATTCTGAAGTCGGGCAAGCTGGACGCGCCTGCCAAGATCGTTGCCGACTATACCGTCGGCCCGAGCATCGGCGGTGCAGCCGTACACGGCGGCGCCATGGCCTTCCTGATCTCCTTCCTGGTGATCTTCGTCCTGATGCTGGTCTACTATAACACGGGCGGATGGGTAGCCAATATCGCCCTCGTCCTCAACCTGCTATTCACCATCGGCGTCCTTAGCGCACTTCATGCCACGCTGACTGCGCCGGGTATCGCCGGTCTGGTACTGACGGTCGGTATGGCGGTGGACACCAACGTAATTATTTTCGAACGTATAAAAGAAGAGCTCAGCCGGGGTAAGACCTACCCTCTGGCGATAAAGGACGGCTACAGGCGTTCGCTCGCTCCCGTGCTGGACGCGCACGTGACTACGATGCTGACGGCCATCATCCTCTTCTATTTCGGTCTGGGTCCCGTCCTCGGTTTCGCTACCACACAGATCCTCGGTATCCTGCTGTCCCTGTTCTGCGGTATCCTCGTATCCCGCCTGGTTACGGACTTCTATACCAACAAGAACCGCCATTTCAACTACTTCACTCCCCTCTCCCGCCGCATCTTCAAGCATGCTGCATTCAAGTTCATCGAATACCGGAAGGTGGCCTACGCCATTTCAGTCGTCGTATTGGTGTTGGGTGTCGGTGCACTGGTGCATGGCTTTAAGGAAGGGGTAGAGTTCAGCGGAGGCCGCAGCTATGTGGTCAACTTCCACAAGCCGGTGAACGATCAGGTCGAGGCCATCCGCTCGTCGCTCGAAAAGGTTCAGCCGGGTACTACTCCCCAGATCAAGACCTATGGCGGCAACGAACAGCTGGAAATAACCACCGACTACCTGATCAAGAGCCCGGGCAGCAATACCGACTCGTCCGTACTCGCCAGCACATTCGAAGGCGTGAAGAGCTTCCTGCCCGAAGGCACCTCCTACAAGGAGTTCGTCACGACGAAATATCTCGGACAGACCAAGAAGGTAGAACCGACCATCTCCGATGACCTGAAGGCCGGCGCTGTAAAAGCAACTGTCTTCGCGATCCTCATCATCTTTATCTATATCTTCATCCGTTTTCGCGACTGGCGCTATTCGCTGGGTACGATCATCGCCCTGCTGCACGACGTATTCGTCACGCTGGCGGTGTTCTCTTTCCTGCGCGACCTGGTGCCCTTTACGCTGGAGATCGACCAGCACTTCATCGCGGCCGTGCTGACCGTGATCGGCTTCTCGATGAACGATACCGTCATCGTGTTCGACCGTATCCGTGAGAACAGCCACCTGATGAAGGGTGCTTCCAACGGCGAGATCATCAATAAGTCGGTCAACGATACGCTGAGCCGTACGATCATGACCTCCCTGACGGTGTTCCTCACCATCCTCATCCTCTTCCTGGTAGGCGGTGAAGTAACCCGTGGATTCGCTTTTGCGATGCTGATCGGGGTGATCACGGGTACGTACTCGTCTATCTTTGTAGCTGCTCCCTTCCTGGTTGACTTTGCCAAGGGCAAACCGCTGGGCAAAGAGCAGGAAGTTGCGAAGACCAGCGCTGTGAAGCCGAAAGTGACGCCCGCGCAATCGAAATAACACGCAGATGTGCAATAAAAGAAAAACCCGAAGCGATGCTTCGGGTTTTTTGTTTTAATGATGTACTGCTTTTTTGTGGTGATGAACAACGTGGTGCCTGTGGTGAACGACGTGTTTCTTCTTATGATGAGTCTGATGACTCTGGGGGTGATGGGGTTGAGCCATCGACATCGTCGTCAGCGCAAGCAGAACGACCGCGAGTGAAACCAATTTTTTCATGATGTGATGTTTGTGTGGCCATTATGCAAATAAGATGCCGCCTTAGCTCTTCTTTGCCTTACTATCCTTGTTCGCCTTATAGCGCATATCCGGCGTACCGTCTTTTTTCGTCGGTCCGGCAGGAGCGGCCTTTGCACCAGCGTCCTTGTTCGCCTTGTAGCGCATGTCAGGAGTTCCGTCCTTCTTGGTAGGACCAGCGGCAGGCTTGGCCGTCTTTTCGGTTTTCGCTTTTGCGGGAGCCGCAGGAGTTGTCTGGGCAAAACCAATACCGACGGAAGCGAGCACCAGGCTGGCAATCATGAATAACTTCTTCATAAAATGGGTGTTTTTTTGTGAATTAAAAGGCCCCTTTCGGGGTCTCGGGGATAAAATCTACGATGATTTTCTCAAATACGCTTGGAAAACGCAAAATATCTTTTGTTATTGCTGTATTAACAACTAGTTGTACATTAGAAAGATAAAGGATATCTGGCCATGTTTAACCAGTACTTAACTATATTCCTGGTGTACAACGGCCAAAGCATAGCAATTTTGCAACCATGCGTTCATCTACCTTAAAATGGATCGTGCTTTCCGCCACCTTCCTGGCTGCCATTGTCGTGACAGTCCAGCTGTACTGGCTGAAGAAAGTCTATTCTTTTGAGCAGAGACAATTCAATCTCAACGTAGTAAAGAGTATCAGGGGACTTTTTGAGGACCTGGAGATGAATGACGCCCCCGGTACCAATCTCCAGCAGCTGATCAACAAACCCGACAACAACGACAACTATTTCCTTTTCAAGGCAGATACCATCCCATCAAAAGACAGCCTGGTTTATTATATCCAGGACGAATTCGCCGATTTCGGAGTTCTGACGGACTGCAAGCTGGGGGCTTATAACGCCGCCAAAAAGCAATACGTCTATGAAGAGTTCATTCCCGCCCCTGCCTCCCGGTACGCCGGGGTCAAGCCGGTCACGGGGGAGATGCCCGTATTCGACGATGAATCCGACCATATCCTGCTGTATTTCCCCCATCGCCACGAGTATATTCTGGAACAAATGGACTTCTGGATCGTCAGCACGGTTGTCCTGTTCCTGGCCCTTATCGGCCTGGCCGCGAGCCTGTTCTATTTCTACCGCCAGAAATTCCTGTCGGAGATCCAGAAGGATTTTGTCAACAATTTCACTCACGAATTCAAGACTCCGTTGGCCGTTATGAAGATCGCCGCCGACGTACTCGGTCAGGACCATATCAGCCAGCAGCCGGACCGGCTCCAGCGCTATGCGAATATCATCAAGAACCAGACGGAACACCTTCAGGGACAGGTCGAACGCCTGCTGCGCACCGCTTCCATCGAAAGCAAAGACCTGCCCATCCGCAAGGAGGATATCGACGCCCACCAGCTGATCGAACAGGCGCTCGGCAAGGTGCAGCCGCTGATCGATCAGAAAAGAGCCCGTGTGGACATCAGGGTGGAAGACAACAACGCACGAGTTCACGCCGACAAGGCCCACCTCGAGCTGGCCGTGGTCAATCTGCTCGAGAATGCGCTGAAATATTCGGTCGAACCCCATATCGTCGTAGAGACGGGACAGCTGGAAGACGAATTTTACATCTCCGTCAAGGACAACGGCGTCGGCATAGAAAAGCAGTACCTCAAAAATATCTTTAAAAAATTTTATCGGGTTCCAACCGGGGATATTCACAACGTAAAGGGGTTCGGACTGGGCCTCGATTTTGTCAAACGGATCATCGATGCCCACAACGGGAAGATCAAGGTCAACAGCCTTCCTGGCATCGGTACGGAATTTAGATTATTTATCCCCCTTAACTAATGTCTATGCAACAAGCAGGTAAAACAAAAGTGCTACTGGCGGAAGACGATCTCTCACTGGGATATGTCATCAAGGACAATTTGATCGATGCGGGCTATGAGGTCGTGCTCTGCCCCGACGGACAGGCGGCCATCGACAAATTCGACAAGAATGAATTCGGCATCTGTCTGCTGGACGTCATGATGCCGAATAAGGACGGCTTTGCGGTTGCCCGCAAGATCAGGCAGCAAAGCGATATGGTACCCATCCTCTTCCTCACCGCCCGGTCGATGGAAGAAGACAAGATAAAGGGGTTCCAGAGCGGCGCCGATGACTATATCACCAAACCCTTCAGCATCCAGGAACTGCTGATGCGGATGGAGGTATTCCTCCGCAGGACGAGGAAGATGCACTCCGAAAAAAGCCAGACCTTCACTATCGGACAGCTCAACTTCTCCTACACCGACCTCAAGCTGACCATCGGCCCGGAAACCTTCAACCTTACTCAGAAGGAAGCCGATCTGTTGAAATTTCTCTGCGAACACTCCAACCGCATTCTGAAAAGGGAGGAAGTACTGCTCAACGTCTGGGGCAAGGACGACTATTTTCTCGGACGCAGCATGGACGTATTCATTACCAAGCTGAGAAAATATTTCAAAGCGGACCCGCACGTGAATCTGGAGACCATCCACGGCGTTGGTTTCCGCTTCAATACACCACAGGAATGATGCAACTGGTCAAAAAATTGCTTCTGGGGCTTTTTGCCCTGCAGATACTGAATCTCAGTGTCGGCAACCCGGATTCCTGGGACGGAGCGAACTATGACTATTCCTATACCTGGAACAAGGGCTATGACCTCTACGGAGTCGGCAGTGGAGTGGATCGTCGAACTGAGCTATGGCCAGCAGCCGGGTTTCAGCTATACCCTGCACGAGGATGCGAGCAAGAGCTCAACCAAAGGTCTGCACTGGAAAACAGATCTTCAGGAAACGGCCGCGGAGCTCCCCTGGATACCCAGGATCATCCGTCAGCACCCCGAGTTACCCGTTATCCGGATCACCCCGCAACCGCGGGAGACGTTCTCCCCGCCACCTGAAATTTCACCCACCCGCGTCTGATCGCGCCAGATCATATTTCTTTAGACAATTCGTTAAGCTTTTATTGTATTGCTGCTGCCACGGTATGTCCGTCCAGGGGACATCATATAGGCGAAGAAATTTATATTTAATAAATTGCGCAAAAAAGCGTTCATAAAGGCTTAACCCCTGATTAACATCTAAATAAAAGATATTTGCACACTAAAAACTCAATAGCTACACCTATGCGGAAAAAGTGGATTCTCTTCTTTGCTATATTCTGTTGCAGCAGCATGATCGCCGTGGCTCAACCCCCGAAGGATACCCTGCGCCTGCCGCTGGCCTCCGCAGAGAAGATGTTCCTGGATAGCAATCTGCAGCTGTTGGCTCAGCGATACAGTATCGACGCCAGCAAGGCCCTGATCATCCAGGCCCGTCTCTGGCCCAATCCCAATTTCAGCATCGGTCATACGCTCTATTCCGGCGAGCTCAACAAGTTCTTCCCTACCGGTCGCAATGACGAGACCACGGTGGGTCTCTCCCAGTTGATCCTGCTGGCTGGCAAACGGAACAAGCAGATCAAACTGGCCCAGGAGAACGTTCACCTCAACGAATACCAGTTCTTCGATTTGCTCCGAACGCTGAAGTATACTCTGCGGACCGATTTCTACCAGATCTACTATCTGCAGCAGTCGGCGAAGATCTACGACGAAGAGATAAAAGCCCTGTCCCAGGTGGTTCAGGCCTTTTCCGAACAGCAGGGGAAAGGATATATATCCGAAAAAGAGGTCGTCCGCGTCAGGGCCCAGCTCTACAGCTTCCAGAGCGAGTACAGCGACCTGATCAACCAGATCAACGACACGGAAAGCGAACTCCGCCTGGTCCTGCAGACGAAGCCGAATTTCTTTATCGAGCCTCAGGTAGACTCTGCCCGGATGGGCAAACTGGATCCGTCGCAGTATCCGCTGACCACGCTGATGGACTCGGCCTACCATAACCGCACCGACCTTCAGATCGCCCGGACCAATACAAAGATCAGCCAGCTGAATTACAACTACCAGAAATCCCTGGCTGTGCCCGACCTTTCCCTTTCGCTGGGATACGACGAAGCAGGCAGCTTCCTGACCAATTACTATGGGGTCGGAGCGTCGATAGACCTGCCCTTCTTCAACCGCAATCAGGGTAATATAAAATCCGCCAAAGCGCAGATCGCCGGCGCGGAAGTAGCCCAGCGCAGTACGCAGGCGACGGTCGAGGAGAACGTAGCCAACTCCCTGCAAAAGGCGTTTGCCCAGCAAAAGCTGTATCAGACCATCGATCCGAAATTCTATCTGGATTTCCAGCGGCTGCTGCACGAAGTGCTCAGCAACTACCAAAAAAGAAATATCGGCCTGCTGGAGTTCCTGGATTTTTATGATTCCTACAAGCAAAATACGCTGCAGATGAACACGATCCAGTTCAACCGCGTCAGCGCGTTCGAGGACATCAACTACTATACAGGAACCAATTTCTTCAACTAGTCTAACCCGAAAACCACACCCGTTAAACGACAACAAGATATTTATGAAAAGAAAATATAGCTCGGTCAGTTCGCTCTTCGCCTTCCTTATCGTCGGAAGCGTTCTGCTCCAGTCCTGCGGCTCCGAGGCCAACAAGCCCGTTGCCGAGAAAGAGAAGTTTGCGATCCCCGACACCGTGATGAAGACCCTGCGGATCGATACGGTAAAGACCACCCAGCTGATCAACGCCATCACACTGACCGGCAAGGTCGGCAGCGACGAAGACCACGTTATTCCTGTGAACGCGCTGGTCACGGGGAATATCCAGGACGTGAAAGTAATGCTGGGCGATTATGTGAAAGCAGGACAGATACTGGCCACCATCCGCAGCGCTGAAATGGCCGGATACGGCAACGACCTTATCAATGCCCAGTCCAATCTACGCGTGGCGGAGACCAATCTGCAAAAGACCAAAGACCTCTACAAGAGCGGACTCGCATCCATGACCGACTCGCTCAATGCCGAGGTATCCGTACAGCAGGCCAAATCCGAGCTCAACCGTGTCAACCAGGTCCTGAAGATCAATGGCGGCAGTACACAGGGCGAATTCGTGGTGAAGGCTCCCATCAGCGGCTTCATCGTCCAGAAGTCGGCCATCAACAATATGGCCATCCGGAGCGACAACAGCGTGTCTCTGTTCACGATCTCCGACCTCAAGGACGTCTGGATCCAGGCCAACGTATACGAGTCGAATATCTCCCTGATCAAGCAGGGCGAGAACGTCGACGTTACGACCCTCGCCTACCCCGGCAAGGTCTTCAAGGGTAAGATCGACAAGGTTATGAACGTCCTCGATCCTTCCAGCAAGGTCATGAAAGTGAGAGTGGTACTGCCCAACCCGGACTACCTGCTGAAACCCGAGATGTATGCGAGCATCACCGTCTCCGACAAGGAGAACAAACAGTGCCTGAGCGTCCCGTCCCAGGCCCTCATCTTCGACCACAGTCAGTACTATGTACTCGTATACACCAGCAAAACGGACGTAAAGATCACACCTGTTCAGGTGCTCAACACCGTTGGCGAAAGAACTTTTCTTGCTTCCGGAGTGACTGACGGACAACAGGTCATCTCTTCGCAGGCAATTCTTATTTATAACGCTCTAAACAGCTAATATACTCCCACACTCCGACTGACTTAAGAAGCCTGCTAATCTAACGAAACCGTCCCTCCGGACGGGGTTGCATCTTTTATACAAATCTTTAAACTAAAGGAAGATGAATAAGCTTCTTAGGGCTATTATTGGGTTCTCTTTAAAGAACCGATACTTCATATTTTTCTGCACCCTCCTGCTGCTGATATCCGGGATCCTCACTTTCCGGAGCATGCCCATCGAGGCCTTCCCTGACGTCACCAATACGGAGATCAGCATCATCACGCAGTGGCCGGGCCGCAGCGCTGAGGAGATCGAGAAGTTCATCACCATCCCCGTCGAGATCGCGATGAACCCCGTGCAGCAGAAGATCTCACTCCGGTCGACCAGCATCTTCGGCCTTTCCTATGTGAAGCTGATCTTCGAGGACGGGGTCGTGGACAAAGACGCGCGTCTGCAGGTCAATTCCCTGCTGGCCAATGTCACCCTGCCTGACGGGATCCAGCCCCAGGTGCAGCCGCCGACCGGCCCGACGGGAGAAATATTCCGCTATACGCTGAAGAGCAGCATTCGCGACGAGCGCGAACTGAAGACCATGCAGGACTGGGTGATCGACCGCCAGTTGCGGGCCGTACCTGGCGTCGCCGATATCGTCAGTTTCGGCGGCCGGGTCAAGACCTACGAGATCAAGGTCGACCCGGGCAAGCTCTCCAACCTCGGCATCACCCCGCTGGACGTATTCTCCGCCGTTCAGAAAAGCAATATCAATATCGGCGGGGACTTTATCGTCCGTAACAACCAGGCCTATGTGGTGCGCGGCATCGGCCTGCTGAACGATATTCACGAAATCCGCAATATTATCATCACCAATATCAACGAGGTGCCCGTGCTGGTCAAGGACGTCGCCGATGTCGAGATATCCAACCTGCCCCGCCTGGGCCATGTCGGCCGGGCCGATCATGTGGATTCAGCCGGGCATACCACGATAGAAGACCAGGACGACGTTGTCGAAGCCATCATCATCATGCGCAAGGGCATGAACCCAACGGAAGTCGTAAAGGCCGTGAAGAAGAAGATCGACAAGCTCAACGACCTGGTCCTCCCGAAGGACACAAAGATCGTTCCGTACTACGACCGGGAAAACCTCATCCACTACGCGACACATACCGTCCTGCACAACCTCGTGGAGGGCATCCTGCTGGTGACGCTGCTGGTCTCGCTGTTCATGTTCAACTGGAGGACCACGCTGATCGTATCCATCATCATCCCGCTGGCCCTGCTGTTCGCCTTTATCTGTCTTCACCTGATGGGTATGTCGGCAAACCTGCTGTCGCTGGGGGCCGTAGACTTCGGGATCATCATCGACGGCGCCGTGGTCATGGTCGAAGGCCTCTTCGTCATACTCGACCACCAGGCGCACGAAGTGGGCATGGAACGTTTTAACAAAATGGCCAAAATGGGGCTGATCCGAAAACACGGGACGCAGCTGGGCAAGGCCATCTTCTTCGCCAAACTGATCATCATCACGGGACTGCTGCCGATCTTCGCCTTCCAGAAGGTCGAAGGCAAACTGTTCTCGCCCCTCGCCTATACTCTCGGATTCGCCCTGCTCGGTGCGCTGATCACGACGCTTACCCTCGTGCCGGTGCTCATCAATGCACTGCTGCGGAAAAACGTCCACGAAAAACACAACCCTTTCGTCCATTTCCTTACCGGGATGATGGTAAAAGGCTTTATGTTCCACTGGAAGCACAAGAAGACGACCATTGCGGTCAGCCTCCTTATCATCGTCGGCGGTTTTTATGCCTTTACCCTCCTCGGGTCGGAATTTCTGCCCGAACTGGACGAAGGTGCGATATGGCTGAGGGCGCAGCTGCCCTACAGCGCCTCGCTGGACGAGAGCGTGCAGACCGCCAGACAGGTGCGGAGCATCCTCATGGGCTTCCCGCAGGTGAAGACCGTCGCATCGCAGACCGGACGTCCCGACGACGGAACCGACGTGACCGGATTCTACAACAACGAATTCGATATCATCCTGTATCCCGAAGACGAATGGAAGCCCCGCATCACCAAGGACGAGCTGGTCGAACAGATGCACCGGAAGCTATCGGGTCTTCCTGGCGTGGACCTCAACTTCTCCCAGCCGATCAGCGACAATATCGAAGAAGCCGTATCCGGCGTAAAAGGCTCTATCTGCGTCAAGGTCTTCGGAGACAGTCTGGAATATATGGAGGGGAAGGTGGCCGAAGTTTACGACGTGCTGAAACGCGTTCGGGGGATCGACGACCTGGGCGTCATCAGGAACATCGGCCAGCCCGAGCTGGACATCGATCTCGACCAGAAGAGAATGGCCCTGTACGGGGTCGCCACGGCCGATGCCAACGCCGTCATCCAGATGGCCATTGGCGGCAAGGCCGCCTCTTCGCTGTACGAAGGCATCAAACAATTCGATATCCGCCTCCGCTATCCTGAAGCCTACCGGGCTACTGTAGACGATATCGGCAACCTGCTCGTGCCTACCCAGAACGGCTCGAAGGTGCCGGTGCGGGAGATCGCAACCATCCTTCAGAAGACGGGGCCCTGTCTGATCTTCCGGGATGACAACGAGCGGTACTCGGCTCTCAAGTTCTCCGTCCGTGGCCGTGACATGGGCAGTACCATCGCGGAGGCGCAGGAGAAGTGGACAAGATCGTCCAGCTGAAGAAGGGTTATACGATGGTCTGGCAGGGCGATTTCGAGAACCAGCAGCGCGCCACTCTTCGGCTCGAGCAGGTCGTGCCCATCAGTCTGCTGCTGATCTTTATTCTCCTGTTCGTGATGTTCGGCAACCTGAAGGACGCTGGTCTTGTGTTTTTGAACGTGCCGTTCGCGATCGTCGGGGGCGTGATCGCTCTTCACCTGACCGGGACGAACTTCAGCATTTCCGCCGGCATCGGCTTCATCGCGCTGTTCGGCATCTGTATACAGGACGGAGTGTTGCTGATCACAGTGTTTAAACACAACCTGGAGCACCTGCGCAACGAGAGCAATACCCTGTATACGGCTATCAAACTGGGGGTCAATTCCAGGATAAGACCGGTGATGATGACGGCCCTGATGGCAGCCATTGGCCTACTGCCTGCGGCCATCTCCCACGGCATCGGTTCGGAAAGCAGCCGGCCACTGGCGCGCGTGGTCATCGGCGGGATACTGTGTGCGATGATCTTCTCGCTGCTGGTATTCCCACTCATCTTTGCGTGGGCCTACCGCAACGTGGACCGGAAGCATCAGGCGGCCGTCGAATAGATATTTTGCCTATCTTTCGGCATGCAATTGAAAAAATATTGCCTTGCGTTCGTCCTGTTCTTCCTGTGCTTTTCACTGACGGCGCAGAACTTTTTAAACCGTCACCAACTTATAACCCCGGCCGTGTCAATGGTACGATCATCGTTGAATCCGCCATCGGCACGGCCATTACTATCGGGCTCAACTATCTCTGGTATAAAAAATTCGCCCATAGCAAATTTCACTATTTCAACGACAACAATGAATGGCTCAGCGTCGACAAGGTGGGCCATGCAACTACCGCTTATAATATCGCGGCCATCCAGAGCGACGTCCTGCACTGGGGCGGGGTCAAGTCTGGCACTGCCGCCCTGATCGGCACGGGGACGGCGCTCGCTTTCATGTCCATGATCGAGATCCTGGACGGACACTCCGACAAATGGGGATTTTCCAAAGGAGATATGCTGGCCAATCTCGCGGGTTGTCTTTTATTCGAGGGTCAGTATCTGATGTGGGGACAGCAGCGCATCAGCCTGAAATATTCTTATCACGGGACCATTTTCCCTTCTTATCATCCCGCCGAGCTGGGCGGCAACCTGCCCCAGCGGATGCTGAAGGACTACAATGGCCAGAGCTACTGGCTATCGTTCAACATCGCCTCTTTTTTACCTGCCTCCAGCGGGTTTCCCCAGTGGCTGAACCTCTCGGCGGGTTATGGAGCCGAAGGCATGATCGGTGCCGTGAAAAATCCAACCGAGATCAACGGCAAACCGATCCCCGAATTCCGACGCTACCGCCAGTTTTATCTTTCTTTTGACACCGATCTGTACCGCATCGACGGTCTCTCGCCCCTCTCTTCTACCCTGTTGAAAATCAACCGCACAATCAAGACCCCGGCGCCCGCGCTGGAATGGAATGAAGTGGAAGGGATGAAATTCCATTTATTTTACTATTAATTTGTTAATCAGCCATTTCAGTTAACTACCGCTTAACTTTTCGTTAACTTGCCGACCATAATTTTATCGGATGAACAAAGTGCTCAAAGGAATTCTCGCTTTTTCTCTTAAGAACAAATATTTCATCTTTTTCGCGACGGCCCTGTTGGTAGTTTATGGGATCATCACCTTCAAGAATATGCCTATCGAGGCCTTTCCTGACGTCACCAATACCGAGATAACCATCATCACCCAGTGGCCTGGTCGCAGTGCGGAAGAAGTCGAAAAATTTGTCACCATTCCGGTCGAACTGGCGATGAACCCCGTGCAAAAGAAGACCAGCCTTCGCAGCACTACGATCTTCGGATTGTCCGTCGTCAAGCTGATCTTCGAGGACGGCGTACAGGATACCTATGCGCGCCAGCAGGTGAACAACCTGCTGCACAACGCGGACCTGCCCGATAATGTCGACCCCGACGTCCAGCCGCCTACCGGCCCCACCGGTGAGGTATTCCGGTATACATTGGAGAGTGACTTCCGCGAGACCCGCGAACTCAAGACACTCCGAGGACTGGGTCGTCGACCGCCAGCTGCGCAGCGTACCAGGCGTAGCCGACGTCGTCAGTTTTGGCGGCGAGGTCAAGACCTATGAGATCCAGGTCAATCCCCAGGTGCTCAACAACCTCGGCATCACCCCCTCGACGTTTTCAATGCCGTAGGCAAAAGCAATATCAATATCGGCGGCGACGTCATCAAGAAGAATTCCCAGGCCTATGTCGTCCGGGGTATCGGCCTGCTGAACGATATCAACGAGATCAGGAATATCATCGTGGAGGACAACAACGGCATTCCCGTCCTGGTCAAGGACGTCGCCGAGGTCAAGATCTCGAACCTGCCCCGTCTCGGCGAAGTCGGCCGCACCGACGCCATCGACTCTGCGGGCAAGGCAAGGGAGTACCACAACAACCCGGATGCGGTGGAGGGACTCGTGCTGATGCGAAAGGGGAAAACCCTGACCACGTCATTCAGGGTTTGAAAGTGGCGGTAGCGAACCTCAACGACCATATCCTTCCCGCCGATACAAGGATCAAACCTTTCTACAACCGGGAAGACCTGATCAAATATGCCACGCACACCGTTCTGCACAACCTCGTGGAGGGCATTCTGCTGGTAACCCTGATCGTCTCGCTGTTCATGTTCAACTGGAGAACGACCCTGATCGTCTCCATCATCATTCCGCTGTCGCTGCTGTTCGCCTTTATCTGTCTCGACTTCATGGGCATGTCTGCCAACCTGCTTTCCCTCGGGGCGATCGACTTCGGGATCATCATCGACGGCGCCGTGGTCATGGTCGAAGGGCTTTTCGTCCTGCTGGACAAAAAGGCGCACGAGATGGGGATGGAGCGGTTCAACCGGCTGTCCAAGCTGGGCATTATCCGCAAGCGCGGGGCCGAGCTGGGCAAGGCCATTTTCTTTACCAAACTGATCATCATCACGGCGCTGCTGCCGATCTTCTCCTTCCAGAAGGTGGAGGGCAAGCTGTTCTCGCCTCTGGCATACACGCTGGGCTTTGCCTTATTGGGCGCCCTTATCTTCACGCTGACCCTCGTGCCGGTGATGGTGAATGTCCTGCTCCGGAAGAACGTCAGGGAAAAACACAACCCGGTAGTCCATTTTATTACGCGCAGCGTCATGGCCGCCTTCCGATACACCTTCAAACACAGAAAGATCGCGCTGATCACGAGCACGATCGGGATCGCGGCCGGCTTCTACTGTTTTAAGTTTTTGGGTTCCGAGTTCTTACCCGAGTTGAACGAGGGTTCTATCTGGGTACGCGCTACCCTGCCCTACAGCATCTCGCTGGATACTTCCGTATCCAAAGCAGAGCAGATGCGGAACATCATGATCAAATTCCCTCAGGTGCGGAGGGTCATGTCGCAGACGGGACGTCCCGACGATGGTACCGACGTGGCCGGCTTCTATAACAACGAGTTTGGCGTACAGCTGTATCCCCAGGAAGAATGGAACCCGAAGATCACGAAAGAGGAGCTCATCGACACCATGACCAGGGCGCTTTCGATCATACCGGGAGCCGACCTCAACTTTTCCCAGCCGATCACCGACAACGTGGAAGAAGCGGTATCCGGCGTGAAAGGGTCTATCTGTGTCAAAATATACGGCGATTCTCTCGACTATATGGAAGAGCAGGCCGACAAGGTCGACCAGATATTGAAGAAAATCCAGGGTATCGAAGACCTGGGTGTCATCCGGAATATCGGCCAGCCCGAGCTGGACATAGACCTCAATCAGCAAAAAATGGGGCTCTATGGCGTGCAGACGGCGGACGCCAACGCCGTTATCGAGATGGCCATCGGCGGTAAGGCGGTGACGCAGCTGTACGAAGGAATACGCAAATTTGATATCCGGATCCGCTTCCCCGAGCAATACCGCGCGACAGAGGACGATATCGGCAACCTGCTGGTGCCGACCCAGACGGAGTTCCAAGGTGCCGATCCGCGAGATCGCCACGATCACGCAAAAGACCGGTCCCTGTCTGATCTTCCACGACGACAACCGGCGGTATTCTGCCGTAAAGTTCTCTGTACGCGGTCGTGACATGGGCAGCACCATCGCCGAGGCGCAGGAGAAGGTCGACCAGATCGTCCATCTGAAGAAAGGCTACAGCATGGTCTGGCAGGGTGATTTCGAGAACCAGCAGCGTGCTTCGAAAAGATTGACGCAGGTCGTTCCGATCAGCCTGTTGCTGATATTCTTACTGCTATTCGTGATGTTCGGCAACCTGAAGGACGCTGGTCTTGTGTTTTTGAATGTCCCGACGGCCGTCGTGGGAGGCATCCTCGCCCTGCTGATCACGGGCACCAATTTCAGTATTTCCGCTGGCATCGGCTTCATCGCGCTCTTCGGGATCTGTATTCTGGAGGGCGTGCTGCTGATCACGGCGTTCAAGCACAACCTGGAAAAGATCAGGCATAGCGAAAGCCCCCTGTATACTTCTATCCGGCTGGGGGTAAACGAGCTGATCAGACCTGTTATGATGACGGCGCTGATGGCCACCATCGGGCTGCTGCCCGCGGCGATCTCCACCGGCATCGGTTCGGAGAGCTCGAGACCGCTGGCGCGGGTAGTCATCGGCGGGCTTACCTGCGCGACGATCTTCTCGCTGCTGATCTTCCCCGTGCTGTTCTTTATGGCCTACCGAAAGGTGGATACGCTGCACCAGCGAACAGATGATAGGTCCTAAACAAAATAAACGCGGCCCAGGCCGCGTTTTTAATTTCATTACATTTGATCTATGGACTCGAACCTGCTTTTTATTGCCGTTATTTTTGCCCTGCTGGTGGCGGGCGTCCTCGTCTTTTTGTTCTTAAAACAGCGAAAAGAGCTGAAGCTGGCCCAGCAAAACCAACCCACGGACGGCGGCGCCGCATCCCGGCAGCTACAGCTGCAGGCCTACGAAAGGCTGCTGCTGCTCACCGACCGCGTTTCCCTGCCCAACCTTATCCAGCGCGTCAATACGCCGGGATTAAGCGCCCGCGACATGCAGCTGCTGCTGGTACAGAGCATCCGCCAGGAATTCGAGCATAACGTTACACAGCAGATGTACGTAAGCCCCGAAGCCTGGGACGCGGTCCGGAATTTCAAGGACCAAAATATGCTGATCGTTAATCAGATAGGCTCCTTCCTCCCTCCGGACGCCACCGGCGGCGATCTCAACAAGCACATCCTCGACCTGCTGGTGGAAAACCCCAAGGCTTCCCTGCAGAATATCGTTTCCGAAGCGCTTAGCTTCGAAGCGAAGAAATTGATGTAGCTTCGTTTGCTATGCCAGAGAAAAAATCGTCACCGACAGCGGTATCGAAGTAAAGGAAGTATATACCACAGCCGACGCGCCTCCGCCCGGCTCGCGCGAAGAGCTGCCTGGTGAGTTTCCCTATACCCGCGGCGTACAGTCCGATATGTATCGTGGAAAGCTATGGACCATGCGGCAGTATGCCGGTTTCAGCACGGCGGAAGAAAGCAACGCCCGCTACCACTACCTGCTGAAGCAGGGCGTCATGGGACTCAGCGTCGCCTTTGACCTTCCAACCCAGATAGGCTACGACAGCGATCACCCCCTCGCCGAAGGCGAGGTCGGAAAGACGGGAGTAGCCATCGACTCGATAGAGGATATGGAATTGCTCTTCAAAGGCATCCGGCTCGAAGACGTCTCCACATCCATGACCATCAACGCCACTGGCTATATCCTCCTCGCCTTTTATACCGCCCTGGCCCGATCGCAGGGCGCCGACCTGAAGAAGATCAGCGGCACCATACAGAACGATATCCTGAAAGAATATGCGGCGCGTGGAACCTATATCTATCCGCCCAAACCTTCGATGCGCATCATCACGGACATTTTCGAGTGGTGCAGCCGCGAATTGCCGAAATGGAACACGATCTCCATTTCGGGCTATCATATCCGGGAGGCGGGAAGCACCGCGGTACAGGAGATCGCCTTTACCCTCAGCAACGGCAAGGCTTACGTGAAGGCGGCCATGGAAAAAGGACTCGACATCGACGTATTCGGCAAAAGGCTATCCTTCTTCTTCAACGCCCACAACAACCTGTTCGAAGAGGTCGCCAAATTCAGGGCCGCGCGGCGGATGTGGGCGAAGATGATGAAAGACCTGGGGGCCACCGATCCCAAAGCTATGATGCTGCGCTTCCATACGCAGACAGGCGGCAGTACGCTGACGGCGCAGCAGCCCCACAACAATATCAGCCGGGTGACCGTCCAGACCCTGGCGGCCGTCCTCGGGCGGCACACAGTCGCTGCACACCAACGGCTACGACGAAGCCCTCAGCCTGCCGACCGAAGAAGCCGCCCGCATCGCACTGCGCACACAGCAGATCGTCGCCTTCGAAAGCGGTGCCGCGGATACGGTCGACCCCCTCGCCGGCAGTTACTATGTGGAAGCGCTCACGCAGGAAGTGGAGGAAGCCGCCTGGCAGTTGATCCGTCATATCGACGATATGGGCGGCAGCGTCAGCGCCATCGAGCAGGGCTTTATCCAGGAAGAGATCGCCCGCAGCGCCTACCAGTACCAGCAGCGGGTCGAGAAAAAGAGCAGATCATCGTCGGCGTCAACAGCTATCAGACCGCGGAGGCCGGATCTATCCCCGTATTCCGCATCGACGACAGCATCCGGCAGGTGCAGACGGCAAAACTCGATTCCCTGAAAAAAGAAGAGACCCGGCCAGAGTCGACAGGATCCTGCAGGACCTCAACGACAAGGCTTCCTCCGGCGAAAATATCATGCCCGTGGTGGTCGAGGCCGTGGAGAACCGCTGTACGCTCGGCGAGATCGCCGATACGCTCCGCGAAGTGTTTGGGGAATATAAATAAATCCTAACTTGCCGGCATAACCCCAATGACCGACCGAATGCGTAAGCTTTACCTTGTGTTCTCCGGCCTCCTGATTTTCGCCGCTTGCAGCAAACCCGATACTCCGGCGCCCGATCCCCCACCCCGTCCGGCAGATACTTCTGGGAGACCGGCTAGTTCACCGCCTTATGTTGTGCCGACTGACAGCACAGGCTGGCATTTGATCGGATTCAACGCATTACCTTTCTTTACGGATATTCATTTTGTCGATACGCTGCATGGATATGCGAATGCAGGCCAAGGAATTTATAGTACCAGCGACGGGGGCCTTACCTGGAACCAGGTGCCGGGTGTGCAGAGTTATCGCGAATTTTCCAGCTTTTTCTTTTTGAACAGCCAGCAGGGTTATTCGATAGGACGCACGGATGTGGCGGTTACGATGGACGGTGGTCATACCTGGAAGGTAAAACCCAACAACCTCAATTTGACTTCTGGCGGCTGGATGACGGCTCAGTTCTTCAGCCCTTCTACAGGGTATTTAGTTTCCAATCTCGGGCACTTATCTGACGACTGACACCGGCACGAGCTGGAAACAGGTGAACAGCAAGCCGTCTCTTGCAATTTATTTTACTGATGTGCTTAACGGGATGATCTACGCGGACCCGGATAGCCTCTATCGGACTACAGACGGGGGGCAGCATTGGACGCCTCTTTCGGCGCCGCTGAAGCCACACAGGTTCAGCGATCTCGTGTATGCAACGCTCCAGGCGACAGATGCCCAGCACTATTGGCTGATGGACGGATACAATCTGTATGCAAGCAGCGACGCGGGAAATAGTTGGAAAAGCGTCATCTCCGCACAGGATTCGTCCCTTCAATATTTTGTGGACCTAAAGATGATCAACAGCCAGACCGGCTATCTTATGGCGTCGGCGAAGGTACTGAAGACGACGAATGGTGGTGCCAGCTTCACCCCAGTATACGGATCGGCGTCCCTCTCGATGGAAAGTCTGAATTTCGTAGACGAAAAACATGGATGGGCCTGTGGTAAGTTGTCGATGCCCTCTCAAATTATTTTGTTGAAATATAGCCACTAGATATATTTAATAAATGAACTGTTTGCTGCTTGCCACCCCATCCTTCGACAGACTCAGCACATACATCCCATGCGGGTACCCGCCGGCGGCGAGGTCCGTGACCTGGTCACCGGCCTGCGCGCTGATCGTCTGACGGTAGACGGGCCTGCCATCGGTAGACCAGACGCTCAGCTCGATAAGTACCGCCTTCGGCCAGATGGAGAAGGGTTCGTATCGCGCCGGCCGAAGCCGCCACACTGCGTATGGCCGTCGCCGCTGCCTGTTGGCCGATATTCACTACCGAAGTCGAAGAGATCACGCTGACCCCAGCCTGCTGTTCGGCCAGCACCCGGTAAAAGACCTTCCCCGAAGCCGGCAGAGAAATATCGCTGTACTGATAGTTCGAAGCGTCTGTGGCGGGCTGGCGATCGATAGCCGAAAAATTCGTTCCGTCGAATGAGCGTTGGAGCGTATAGTCAGCACCGGCGGAAATTCCCAGCGACTGCCACCTGAGATTCACCGCGCCCGTTGTTGGTCTCGCAGTCAGGGTGATGGACTGCTCCGCGAGAACGCCGGAGACCGCCTGTCCTGTGATGCTGATATTGTCGAAGACAAGACGGCTGTTGCCGCCTGAATTGATGGTCGTATTGAAGCCATACAGCCGGAAACTAACGGCGCCCGTCAGGTTCTGAAATGCCGCGGGGAGGCTCACCGTAAAAGTGGCGTAGTTGAATGTCATGCTGTTCGTGGCGAGGTCGGCGGTATAGCCGTCGAGGCTCGAACGCAGCGTCCAGTTGTTGGGACCGGCCCCCGAAGGACTGCCCGTATTGCTTCTGCGGATCGTCATGGCCACGTTGTTGAGGACCAGTGTATACCCGGAAGACGGGCTGACCGAGAACTGCAGGTAAGCATTGAGGTCGACCGCACCGGTAGGCCAGCCGTCCTGACCATAGAATTCGGTGGAGCCGTTGAAGGCATTGCTGACGATCGACGAGCCCAGCGAGGCGGCCGTTGCCGATATGTTGGAGCCGGGTGAACCGGACAGCGTACTATTGAAACCCCAGGAAGCGGCCGTCTGAGCGTTGGCGCCGGTGGTTATCAGGAGAACTGCAAGGGTAACGGTCGATTTCATACATACAGGTTGTGCCGTAACAGTTGCAATTGGTTTGCCTCTTTCACAACATTGTTGGAATCAACCTATTAGCTGCCGTTGGCCCTGAACTTTTTTCCCATCGGCGGAAAGTTTTCCAATTCAGGAAATATGGAATTGCGCAGGAGCCCACAAAGTGCAACCTATTGTATTTCGCCTAAAGTGGATTAAAAACGGGCCAAGTCTTTGAAATCAGATAATTAGGATGGCTGAATACCGACCTCGCTCGGTGTATCAGGCTGAGCTTGATACTGGTTTGCCGGCGGCAGTGATCCGTCGATCTCCCGGGATATTTTGAGCAGCAGTTGACTGCTGTTCTGGAGCTTGGTGACCAGTTCATCGGTTTTTTGCCACTGTGTTTGCAGCTGGCCCTGGAGTTCTTCGATCTGGCGATCCTGGCTTTCCGAGGCGATGGTCTTTATCTCTAAGGAGCTGATCTTTGCCCTGAAGTTCCCGGTCTTTTTCGGCTATTTGCCGCCCCTTTTCCTCTAACTGTCTCCCCAGTTCTTCCGCCAGGGCCGGGCGAAATTGGGTCCACCGGCGACGGAGCGAGCGCCTCCACGGCCAATGGCGTCCCTGCTTGCGCATCAGCTGGCGCGGCCTCTTCCCCGCTAACCGACCCGGGCGGTGGCGGCACGCCTGGCGCCCGTCCTTCCACCCGCTGGTCCAACAGGTCCCGGTACCGTTGCTCCGACCTGACCAATTCGTCCTTTAGCTGTTCGATCCGCCTGTCGGCGAGGTCCCGGTACTGTTCATATTTCTCCTTCATCCACAATATACCCTTATACATCCTGTTCCGCTCCCGCTCGCTGAGGCTTTCCTCGCCGCCGGCCGGGCTCCAGCCCCCGGGGCACCCCATCTGCAGCATCAGCCGTCGTAACATGGCCCTCCACCCCGGCAGAACGTTCGGTCCCGGCGGCACCCTCCACCCCTGCAACACCTTCACCCCCTCGACCCCAGCCGAGCCTTTATCAACCCCGGCCATGCCTTCATCAATCCCGGCCGTCATACGCCTCCCCTGAATAGCCGCAAGCAATTCTTCCGGCACTGGCCGAAAGCTCCATCCCCTCCATGGAAAGCCTTATCTCGTCCACACCCCTGCGACGACTGCGATAGTGCAGCCATGTAGTGAGCAGCAGGGCCACGACGATCAGTGGTACGGATATCCATAAAAGTATGCGAAGGAATAGCCCGAACTCATATAGGTTAACCAGGAGCAAATGCATGATGAGCGTTTTAGGTAGAAATGCTCTCGATATTGAAAGACAGATAATTGTGTAATGAAATATATTTCCGGCTGGTTCTGCGGCAGGGTGAAAGCGGTTGAGAAAATACAATATTCACGCCAAAAAAGCCAGGATTGACCGACGACCCGAATGGCTGCTTGCCGCCTACGTAAATCCGGTATCTGGCACGGGATTTTAGCACAAATTTGGTGCTCCATCATGAAGGCCCGCAAGGGCCGAAGGACAATCATTATAAAACTTTTCAACCATGAATGCCAGAAAAAATTTTATCGCTTGCGCCGCGCTCCTGATCGCGCTCTTTTCCGCCACATCTACTTTCGCCCAGGGCGGTCGTATGATGGATACAGCTGCTATGCGTCAGCGCATGGAAGCCCGGCTTCAAAAAATGAAAGACGACCTGAAACTTACACCCGTGCAGGTAGATTCCATGAGAGTCATCCAGACGGATATGCAGGGTAAGATGCGGGATATCTTCATGGACCAGTCCATGAGTCGCGAAGACAAGATGGCCAAGATCCAGCCGATGCGCGAAGCCTCCGACAAAAGGGTGGAAGCCGTTCTCGGGGCCGATCTGTTCAAAAAATACCAGGATTGGCAACAAGCTAACCGGCCACAGCGTGGCGGTGGGGGCAACTAATAAAAGAAAAAGGAGGCCGACGGCCTCCTTTTTTTATCATGATTTCTTCTGTTCTTTCGCCCAGTTGTCTCTCAGCGTGGTCGTCCTGTTGAAGACCAGCTTTTCCTCAGAACTGTCCTTGTCAAGGTAGAAATATCCCTTTCTCAGGAACTGGTAGTGATCGCTGAACTTCGCATCCTTCAATCCAGGTCTCCGCATAAGCTGCGGGAAGTACCTGCAGCGAATCCGGGTTGATATACTCCTTAAAGTCTCCTTCTTCATTTGCCGGGTCTTCCACACGGAACAGCCGGTCATAGAGCCGCACTTCCGCCGTGATCGCATGCCTGACGCTGACCCAGTGGATCGTCGCCTGCACCTTCATATTAGCCTGAGCCTCGCCGGTCTTCGTCTCGGGGATATACGAACAGCGCAGCTCGGTGATCTTCCCCGAAGCGTCCTTTACGACTTCGTCACACTGGATGATATAAGCGCTTTTCAGCCTCACCTTCTGGCCCGGCGACAACCGGAAGAATTTCTTCGGCGGATTCTCCATGAAATCCTCATTTTCGATATAGAGCTCGCGGCTGAAAGGCAGCTGACGATGGGTCGTCTCCGGGTCTTCCGGGTTGTTCTCGCTGCTCAGCCATTCTTCTTCCTGCCCGTAGTTGGTGATCACGACCTTGAGCGGATCAAAAACCACCATCCGCCGGTGGGCGATCTTGTTGAGATGGTCTCTCACGCAGAATTCGAGAAGGGAGACGTCGATCAGGTTGTCCCGTTTGGCCACGCCGATCCTCTCGGCAAAATGGCGGATGCTCTCGGGCGTGTAGCCGCGGCGGCGAAGACCGGAGATCGTCGGCATGCGGGGGTCGTCCCAGCCGGTGACAAAGCCCTCGTTGACCAATTGCAGGAGCTTGCGCTTGCTCATCACCGTGTAGGTCATATTGAGACGTGCAAACTCATACTGGTGCGAAGGGAAGATCTCCAGCTTGTCAATAAACCACTCGTACAGGGGACGATGCGGAACAAACTCCAAAGTACAGATCGAATGCGTGATCTTCTCGATGGAATCGCTCTGGCCATGGGCAAAATCGTATAGCGGATAGATACACCATTTGTCGCCGGTGCGGTGGTGATGGGCGTGCTTGATCCGGTACATAATGGGGTCGCGCAGCAGCATATTGGGCGAGCTCATGTCGACCTTCGCCCGCAATACCTTATCTCCGTCCTTGTATTTTCCGGCGCGCATATCTCTGAACAGCTGCAGATTTTCCTCTACGCTGCGGCTTCGATAGGGACTGTCCTGACCGACACTGGTAGGCGTACCCTTGAGCCGCGCGATCTCTTCGGACGTGCTGTCATCCACATAGGCGAGCCCCTTGCCGATAAGGTCTTCGGCAAACTGATATAGCTGTTCGAAATAGTCGGAAGCATAGAGCTCGTTCGCCCACTCAAAACCGAGCCAGCGGATATCCTCCTTGATGCTTTCCACGTATTCGGTGTCTTCCGTTACGGGATTGGTGTCGTCAAACCGAAGGTTGGTCTTACCGCCGTATTTCTGTGCCAGCCCGAAGTTGAGGACGATAGACTTGGAGTGACCGATATGGAGATATCCATTCGGCTCCGGGGGAAACGGGTCAGGATCGATTTGTACCTGCCCGCAGACATATCCTCCTCTACGATCTCTTCCAGAAAATTCAGGGACTTTTCTTCTTCTTTTTTGATCTCCGTCATAAGTACTTCTTGAACCTGCGAATTTAATGAATCCCCGGATGACGGCCAAAGCCCGTCACCCCCTTTTCCCAAACAGCAGGCTGCCGATACGTACCATCGTACTCCCTTCTGCCACAGCCAGTTGATAGTCTCCGCTCATCCCCATCGACAGAATGCCGGAACCCGGCCCCGTCAGGGCAGTAAAATGGACGTCGAACAACTGCTTCAGCGTATGGAATTCCGCCCGTACGGCGGCTGTGTCGTCCGAAAACGAGGCCATACCCATCAGCCCTTTGATGCGGACATTCGTCCATTCCGCGGGGTTGGACCGCACGGTCATCAGCAGATCGTCCAGCTCGGCCGCGTCCAGACCGAACTTTGTCTCTTCCTCCGCTATATGCACCTGTAAAAGAACGTCGGCTATCCGGCCCGCTTTCGCGGCCTGCCTGTCGATCTCCCTGAGCAGACGGAGACTGTCCACGCCGTGGATCAAATAAACAAATGGAATAATATACTTGACCTTGTTGGATTGGAGATGACCGATAAAATGCCAGCGGATGTCTGCCGGCAGCTGCGCCTGCTTTTCGGTCAGCTCCTGGACATAGTTCTCGCCAAAGTCGCGCTGCCCTTCGCTATAAAGTGCTAAAATATCTTCAGCTGGTTTAGTCTTCGAAACGGCCACCAGTACTGCTTTTTCACCGATCTCCTGCTTTACACCGAGATAAGCTTCCCTGTTTATCGGCATATTAAATGGGTTTAGTGCGAAGATACCTACACCAGCGGTATCGTTGAGCAGGTTTAGCAGAGCAAATTGGGTTAATTTTGCGGACTTTTCACCCACGGACCTTTCATACATGAAGAAGACGCTTGTTCTCATCCTTTTTTCCCGCTGTTCGGTCTCGCACAGAGTAGCGGCGCGCTCACCGGAAAGATCGTCGACGCGCAGACCCGACAACCCATTCACGCCGCTACAGTAACGCTGTTGCAGAGGGATTCTACCGCTGCGGGGCAGGTGATCAGCCGTCCCGACGGAACGTTCACCCTTGGCAGCGCTCCGGCGTCGGCCGTGTCGGTACGGGTGAGCATGGTGGGATATCAGTCCTTCGTGCAGGCTATTCCGGCGGGGCAGCGCGCGGCAGGAGCCACCTTCAATATCGGTACGATCCGGCTGAAGACGGCCCAGGCGCAAATGCAAACGGTTACCGTAGTTGCTTCGAGAAATCCGCTGCGTACCGAGATCGACCGGCGGGTGTTCAACGTATCGGGCAGCCTCGCCAGCAAAGGCGGAACGGCGTCGGACGCGCTGCGTCAGGTGCCTGCTCTCAGCGTCGACGCCTCCGGAAACGTCAGCCTTCGCAACGGCTCACCGATCATTCTGCTGGATGGCAAGCGTACCCAACTGACCCTCGACCAGATACCTTCGGACCAGATCCAGAGCATCGAGGTCATGCCCAATCCGTCGGCGAAATTCGACGCCCAGGGAAATCACGGCATCGTCAATATCGTACTGAAAAAGAACAGGCAGCCCGGCTTCAACGGTTCTGTTACGGGCGTAGTAAGCACGCTGCGCGAGACCTACGAGTTCCTGAATCTCAACGCCTATAAGAAGAAGTGGAACGTGACGTTCAATTATATGGGGCATCGCCACCGGAGCGTCGCCAATACCACCACTGCCCTCAGCGACGTTGCGACCCGCACGACGACGATCCAGCGCGGCTATTCCGAAACGACAGGACCATTCAATATGTTCAAGGCGGGAGCCGACTATTTCATGGACCCGCACAATACCTTCAGTATATCCGGAAATATCGGCTTTGGCCACCATCCGACCACCGGCACGCAGACCACGGACTATCGCAATGCATCGGACCTCACGGATTCCACCGGGTTGCGGACCTCGTCGAACAGCGATCGCTTCGTTTTCACGCACTCCAACTTCGACTATGCGCACTCGTTTGACAAATCTGGAGAGAAGTTGACTGTCAGCGCCGCCGCAGAGACCTACCACGGCACCGATGGCGGGCGGTATAACATGCAATACACCGACAAAGGCGGGACGCTCACGGGTACGCCGCACCAGCAATTGTTTGACGGCCTCGGAGACGCGCGCAACCTGACCTTTCAGACCGACTATACCGATCCGCTGATAGACGGCAGGGCGCGGTTCGAGACCGGGCTCAAGGCGATCCTTCACGGCAATCACAGCTATAACGATTTCCAGAATGCGGCCGGTCCCAACTGGATAAAGGATCCGGCAGCCAGCTATAACTACCGGTACAACGATAACACTTATGCTGCTTATGCCAGCTACAGCGACCAGGTCGGGAAAAAGTTCAGCTATATGGCAGGGTTGAGGCTGGAAAAATACGATTATACGGGGAAGTTGCTGGACGTCAACAGCGGGTTTGGATTCCATCAAACCGGGCTTTACCCGAGCCTGTATCTGACCGAAAAGGTCGGAGAGCAGGGAGACGTACACCTCAACTATTCACGGCGGGTCAACCGGCCGCAGTGGTGGCAGATCACCCCGGAGACCAACTATTCCAATCCGCAGAACCCCCAGTCCGGCAATCCCGATATCCGGCCGGAGAACACGAACCTGTTCGAGCTCGCGTACAATGACAAGTTTGGCGTCCTGACGTTCAACAGCACGATCTACGTGAAAAATACGCTGAATCCCATCATGGCTTATAATAAACCCCTGTCGAGGGACACTCTGCTGAGCACATTCGAGAACGGCAACAGCATCAACACGTATGGCGCCGAGCTGATCTTCCGGTTGCCCGTCACGAAATGGTGGAATGCTACGAGCAATCTCAACGTGTTCGGGACGGACATCAACGCCAACAATCTCCCGCAGGGACTGTCCAATTCCGGATTCAGCGGGTTTGCCAAGCTGAATTCCGACATGCGGCTGCTGAAGCTGTATACGTTGCAGGTCACCGGCAATTATAATGCGGCGAATATAGTGGCGCAGGGCAAGGTCCTGGCTTCGGGCGGTCTTGATATTGCGATCAAACGCGACCTGATGAAGAACAATGCGGCGACGCTGGTGCTGAGTCTCTCGGACGTCTTCAATACGCAGCAGACCCGTGTCGATACGTATTCGCAGGGTTTGTTCTTTCAGGAGTCCATTACAAAACCGGAGACCCGGGTGTTCAAGATCAATTTCACGTATAGCTTTGGAAAGGAGCTCGACGGTCAGCGGCACAAGGCGAATACCGAGAACAACGGCTAGCGAATGCAGCCCTACCCTTTCAGTATGGACCGGCTGATCACGATGCGCTGCACCTCGCTGGTGCCCTCATAGATCTGGGTGATCTTGGCGTCGCGCATCAGCCTTTCTACGTGGTATTCTTTAACATAGCCATAGCCGCCGTGTATCTGTACGGCCTCCGTTGCGGTCCACATCGCCGTCTCGGACGAGAAGACCTTGGCCATCGAAGAGCTGAGGGCATAGTCCTTATGCTGGTCCTTTTCCCAGGCGGCGCGGAAACAAAGCAGCCTGGCGGCCTCGATTCGGGTAGCCATATCCGCTAACTTGAACTGTATGGCCTGGTGGTTCATGATCTCTTTTCCGAACGCCTTGCGCTCTTTGGAATAGTTGAGCGAGAGCTCATACGCGCCGCTGGCGATGCCCAGCGCCTGGGAAGCGATGCCTATACGGCCGCCGGAAAGCACCTTCATCGCGAAAGTAAATCCAAATCCGTCGTCGCCGATGCGGTTCTCTTTGGGAACCTTCACGTCGTTGAACAGGATGCTGTGGGTATCGCTGCCCCGGATGCCAAGTTTATTCTCCTTGGCGCCGACGGCGACACCCGGAGAATTCTTCTCTACGATAAAGACGTTGATGCCTTTGTGCCCTTTGGCTATATCGGTCTGGGCGATGACCAGATAGACCGAGGCAGAGTTGCCGTTGGTGATCCAGTTCTTGGTGCCGTTCAGCAAATAGTGATCACCCTTGTCCTCTGCTGTTGTTCGCTGCGATGTGGCGTCGCTCCCGGCTTCGGGTTCGCTGAGGAGGAAGGCCCCGATGTACAGTTCCCCGTCCTTGCGTCCCCGGGCCAGCGGGGTGAGGTATTTTTGTTTTTGCTCTTCGTTGCCAAAAGCCTCCAGTCCCCAGCACACCAGGCTGTTGTTGACACTCATACAGACGCTGACACTGGCGTCGATCTTGCTGATCTCTTCCATGGCGAGCACGTAGCTGACCGTATCCATCCCCGATCCGCCGTAAGCCGGGTCGACCATCATGCCCAAAAAACCGAGCTCGGCCAGCCTGAGTACCTGCTCCTTTGGAAACTTCTGGTGCTCATCTCTTTCTATTACTCCCGGCAGGCATTCGCTGCGGGCAAAATCCCGGGCGGCCTTCTGGATCATCAGGTGTTCTTCGGACAACTGGAAATGCATATGGACAATCTATTTTATTGTTGCCCAAAAATAATAGAAAGTCATATTACAAACTAACATTTGTTAGTATTTTTGTGCAAGCCCGTACCTGGAGTGTCTTTTTGCGGAGGTGCGTAGAGGGAAGTGGTGCTTATAGGTGAAATGACCCGGCCTCCGTCCGGGCGCAGAGGTTTATATCGGAAGGGCGCTTGCTTTATTATGGAGGAGTCCGATTACCGTTTTGAAAATAACGATAAAAAGCCCGGCTTCCTCTTCGGTGAAATTGCTGCCCTCGCCGTCGTCACCGTCTTCGCTGTAGATAGTAGCGGCAGCGAACTGCAGGAGATCGGGCTGGCAGAAAGCGTCCATGATGGCCATGGCGTCGGATTCGTCGAAGCCGTCGTTGAAGACTTCTTCCATTTCGTCGAATTCCTCGTTGAACGCCTTTTCGAATTCTGGTTCCGTGATGGCGGGGATGCCAGGGCTCAGCTCTCTGAAGCTAAGCAGGATAATGGTCAGGACATAGGCAACGTCCTCTCTTGCGTCGGGTTCCTGCAGCTCGCGGCTCTCACCCAGCACATACCCGACCACGGCCGGCTGGTCTTTGGCGAAAGCATCCCAGACCTTGCTGATCTGTCCTTCGTCCATGCGCTGGATCCGGTCGTTTATGAGGTCGATCACCTGATCGGTAATTTGTATCATCCGCAATTTTCTTTCAAACCTACATTAAAATGTGCATGTGGGCAAAACAACATAACTTGCAATTATATGTCAAGAACTTACTCGAACAGGACGAAGAATTCCATTTCCGTATCCTCCGAAGTAGGCCGTCTCCGGCGGGTCCCGGTGCACAGTCCCGACAGTGGGCTGGGCAAAGCTGGTCCCGTCCAAGGCGCAGGACTGGCTCTTCGAAGACATTGTTCATCTGGATACTATCCGGAGGAAAGAGTATGATTTCTATACCAAGATACTCCTGTATTTTCTTGACCCGGAGATCATAAAAGGCCGTCTCGCCGAGATCGACGACGAAAAGAACAAGAGGGCATTTTACAAGCCGGGAGACGAAAGTTTTTCCGGTCCGAAAAGGTCGTCGAGCTGCAGTGGCTGCTCAGCGATATCCTAACCGACGAATCCATCAAGATGAAACTGGTGGCGTCGGTCTGTGCTATCGAAGCCTGCTCCTACGAAACCCAGCAGCAGCTGCAGCAGCTGGACTCCGTCCAGCTCGCCAAAACCTTTATCAGCGGCTCTCTGACCGAAGACCAGATGCTCTTCGCCCCGATCCCGAACTTCATTTTTACCAGGGACATTGGAATCGTCATCAACAACCATGTCCTGCTGAACAAGCCCGCCAAGAAGGCGCGTACGAGGGAGGCCCTGCTGGCAAAATATATCTTTTTCAACCACCCGCTGTTCGCCGAATACCAGGACAGGATCATCGAGCTCGCGGATACCCACCACCATTTCCTTTTGCCCAGGGAAGGCGACGACCGAAAAGTGACACTGGAAGGCGGGGACGTGATGGTCGTCAGCAAAGACCACCTGCTTATCGGCGTCAGCGAAAGGACGTCTACCGAGGCGGCCTACCAGTGCCATCAAGGTCCTCTTCGACAGGAATGTGGTCAAGAAGATCACGATCATCCGTATTCCGAAGAAGAGGGATTATATGCACATCGATACCATCTTCACACAGATACGCCGCAACGTCTGGATCCTGCTGGGGACTTTTTCCAAAAAGGCCATGAAACACGAAGACGACGACGAGGTACAGCGGATCCTCGGGGACAGCAAGAAGGAAGACAAACTCAAGATCATCCAGTTCCGGAAAAAGACCCCGGCAATCCGGAATATTTCGACAACCTCGAAGACCTGCTCTCCGATATCAGTAAGAACGACCTCGAGTGCACCGAGAAAGTGAAATTCATCTATTCCGGGAATAACGAATTCCCCTTCGACGCAAGAGAACAGTGGACGGACTCCTGCAATCTGCTGGCCCTGAAAGAAGGCGTCGTACTCAGCTATGACCGCAACGACAAGACCGTCGAAGCATTCAAAGAGAACGGATTTGCCGTCGTACACGCCGAAGACCTGATCCGCGAAATGGAAGAAGGACGCGTCGATCCGGGCACACTTGAATATACACTTGTCCTGATGCCCTCCGCGGAACTGTCCCGCGCAAGGGGCGGATTTCACTGCATGAGCATGCCGCTGCACAGGGACGAGCTATAAACCGCCAAAATCATGCAAACGACTTCGCATCTCCTGATGATCCGGCCCGTCAACTTCAGCTTTAATGCAGAGACGGCCGGGAGCAACGCCTTTCAGGCAGCCGCCACGGACAACGCACAGCAGCAGGCGCTGCAGGAATTTGAGGCGTTCGTAGCCCTTCTGCGGGAAAATGGCGTAGACGTCACCGTTATCGATGACACGCACTCTCCGTATACACCCGATTCCATTTTTCCCAATAACTGGATCTCCTTTCACGAAGAGGGGACGGTATGCCTCTACCCCATGTATGCCCCCAACCGCCGGCTCGAACGAAAACCGGAAGTACTGGAGCAGCTGTCCCGGAATTTCGACATCCGCGCTACCTTCGACTTCAGCGGATACGAAGAACGGGGGCTGTTTCTGGAAGGCACCGGCAGCATGGTGCTAGACCGGGACGAGAAGATAGCCTATGCGTGTCTCTCCCCAAGAACGAACAGGGCCGTCCTCGTAGACTTCTGCGAAAAGATGGGATATACTCCGGAGATATTCACGGCCGTGGACGGTAAAGGTCAGGCTATCTATCATACCAACGTCATGATGTGCGTCGCCGACCGTTATGTCGTGGCCTGCACGGACGCCATACCCGACCCGGTGGAGCAAAAGAATTTTGTTTGCACCATCAGCCATAGCGGGAAGGAACTGGTGACGATCAGCCTCGCCCAGATGAATCAGTTCGCCGGCAATATGCTCCAGGTACACAATAACAAAGGAGAACGGCTGCTCGTGATGTCATCACAGGCTTTTGCCTCGCTGGACCCTGAACAGGTCAGCCGTCTTGCCGGCTTCAATCGCATCCTTCATTCGCCGCTGACGATTATCGAGACCAATGGCGGCGGCAGCGCCAGATGCATGATGGCGGAGATCCATCTCGGGCCGCGCGCCTAGAACAAGGTCAGCGGCGCCGGCGGCTCTGCAATGCGCTTCGGAGGTTTCAGCGCCAACCCGCACACTTCATTAAATCGCTGCACTGCATGACTGATCGACTCCGACATTTTGGGACAAAACCGGAAACCTTCTCCGGCATGCAAAGCCCAGCGCTCGATGACCGGCCTGGGCTGCAGACTATAAAAAAGCGTATTAAGCTCGATGCAGTTGAACTGACTGACGTAAGAAGCCAAAAAATCCTTTTGTTTTGTCCCCTTTGGGTATAGCTTGCCTACCCAGTCCGCACGTCCCCATTGCGTACAGCCTACGAAGAGGCGGCCTGGCTCCTGCTGAGCCTGCAGTCGTTGCCATAGCAATTCATTTGCGGGATCGTCCGCGGGCAGCGAAAAATCGACGGCTTCAATGTCCGCTAGTTTACCAAATTCCATAATATATCGTTTCGAACCTGCCTTTTATGATTAAAACAACAAGCTTATGCAATTTGCGTATAGTTTACACGCAAATTCCTTACTTTTGGGACTTCGATTGGTTTAACTTAGAAAATTTCCAAAGAAACTTGCTAAAAGTTAAAGCTTTTTAAACTTCAAATCTTTAGAACAGAACCCCAGATGGAAAATAAAGTCACTAAAATTGGCGTACTCACTTCCGGCGGCGATGCTCCGGGAATGAATGCCGCCATACGTGCAGTGGTCCGTACCGGTATTTATAATGGAATGGAGGTATTCGGTATCATGCGCGGCTATAGTGGAATGATCGAGAACGATATTGTCCCCATGCATTCGAGGAGCGTAGCAAACATTATTCAGCGGGGTGGAACTATCCTCAAGACGGCGCGCTGCAAGGAGTTCTTCGAGCACGAGGGACGCAAAAAAGCATACAACAATCTGAAGAAACTCGGTATCAACGGACTGGTGATCATCGGCGGAGACGGAAGCTTCCGCGGAGCCCACAAACTCAGCGGAGAGTTCGATATCCCGTGTATCGGTCTCCCCGGCACCATCGACAAGGATATCGCCGGTACCGACTTCACCATCGGATTTGACACCGCCGTCAATACGGCCGTGGAAGCGATCGACAAGATCAGGGATACAGCTGACGCCCACGACCGTCTGTTCATCATCGAGGTCATGGGCCGGGATGCAGGATATATCGCACTTCACAGCGGTATCGCCACCGGTGCGGAAAATATCCTCATCCCTGAACGCAAGACGGATATCGAAGAACTCGTCAACGGACTTCTCGAAAAGGAAAAGACGTAAGAAACTGGTCAATATCATCGTCGTAGCGGAAGGCGACAGGGGTGCGGAAGACGTGGCAAAGGTCATCAAGGAGCGGGTGCCTACCGCCGATACCAGGGTCTGTGTACTTGGACATATCCAGCGCGGAGGTGCGCCGACCTGTATGGACAGGCTCATTGCCAGCCGCATGGGGTATTCTGCCGTAGAGTGCCTCATCGAAGGACGTCACAACGTGATGATCGGCATCGTCAACAACAAGATGCACTATACTCCGCTGGAAAAAGCCGTAAAAGCCAAACAGCGGATCAGTGAAGACTGGCTGAAGATCGTAAAAATACTTGCATCCTAAGAGTCGATCGTCAAAAAATAACATCCTAAAAAATCCACCGACACATGTCAAAGAATTTATCGAAATACCTGTATCAGAATATGGACAAGGAAGCAGGTATCCAGCACACGTTTCACAAGACCAAGATCGTCGCTACTGTAGGACCCGCCTGCGACACGTACGATAAATTACTCGAGCTGGTAAAGGCCGGTGTCAACGTCTTTCGGCTGAATTTCTCCCACGGGGACCACGAGGGAAAAGCAAAGATCATCCAGCATATCCGGAACATCAACGTTACCGAACCCTATAATATCTCCATTCTCGCCGACCTTCAGGGACCGAAGCTGCGCGTCGGCGATATCAAGGACGGCGGTCTGCCCATCGCCCCTGGCGACATCCTGACCTTCACCTCTAAAGAGAAAGTGGTCGGTACAAAGGAAAAGATCTATGTCTCCTATCCCAACCTGCACCACGACGTGGTAGTAGGCAATAAGATCCTGATCGACGATGGCAAACTGGAAGTGGTCGTCGTCAACGTCTCTCCCGACGGCGACGTAAAGGTTGCTGTTACTTATGGCGGCGTGCTGCTTCCCAAAAAAGGCGTCAACCTCCCCGATACGAAGATCTCCCTGCCCGCGCTGACCGAAAAGGACCTCGTGGACCTCGAGTTCATCATCGAACAGCAGTGCGACTGGGTCGCCCTTTCCTTTGTTCGCAAAGTGGAAGATATCATCGACCTCAAGCGCCGGCTGGCGGAAAAGAAAAGCCTGTCCAAGGTGATCGCCAAGATCGAAATGCCGTCCGCACTGGACGACCTGCGCAATATCGTACTCGAATCCGACGGCGTAATGGTTGCCCGAGGTGATCTCGGCGTCGAACTGCCGGTGGAGAAAGTCCCGATGGCTCAGCGCGATATCATCCGCAAGTGTATCCACCGCGCCAAGCCCGTCATCGTCGCTACCCAAATGATGGAAAGCATGATCGACCGGGTCAAGCCGAACCGCAGCGAGATCACCGACGTGGCCAACGCCGTGCTGGAAGGAGCCGACGCAGTGATGCTCAGCGCCGAAACAGCTACCGGTCAGCACCCCGCCCTCGTCGTCGAGACCATGCGGAAGATCATTCTGGAAGTAGAACGCACCGAATATCGCTACAACAGGGAGGAAGATCTGGTCCCCCAGCCGCACTCCCCGTCGTATCTTAGCGACGCCATCTGCTATAACGCGTGCAAACTGGCCAAAGACGCCAACGCGGACGCACTGGTCAGGATGACGCAGAGCGGATATACGGCCTTCATCCTCTCCAGCTATCGTCCCAAATCGCCTTTGTATATCTTCTCCAAGGAGAAAAGCCTGATCAACCAACTGAGCCTTAGCTGGGGGTTCGCGCCTTCTACTACGCGGAAGAAGAGAGCGTAGACGGCATCATCCACGACCAGCACGCTATCTTAAAGGAAAGAGGATTTATCAAACAAGGTGACGTTGTGGTGAATACAGGCAGCCTGCCCATCGAGGAGCACCTGCCCACGAATATGCTGAAGATCACCAAGCTTCAATAAATGATTTCGGCCGGCGCCGCTGGCGCCAGCTGACGGAAAGAGGCATCAGCTGGTAAACCCGGTGAGTGCCTCTTTTATTTTTTGATCTCTTCTTCACTTGCTTCCGTAAAGGACTGCTCTTCTTTCATGCCGGCGTTGACATAGTCCATGGCGCTGGCCTGTTTCAGACGCGCGGAAGTGTGAAACTCCGAGGCGCCCGTAGCCTCCGCCAGGGCGGTGATATTGGAAGCCCTCACCCCCGAGCCGGGCATGATGATGATCCGCTCGTCGGCCTCCCTGATCAGCTGATCGATCAGTTCAGCCCCTTCCATGGCGGTAGGCCGCTGTCCGGAAGTAAGAATTCGCTCGCACCCGATATTGATGATATCTTCCATCGCCTCGAAGGGTTGGCCGCCCAGTCAAAGGCCCTGTGAAAAGTAACGCCCATCGGATAGGCCGCTTCTACCAGTCGCGCGCAGCGCTGTTTGTCTACCGCGCCATCCCGCAGCAGCATACCGATGACAACTCCGTTACAACCCGCCTGTTTGCAGTACTCGACGTCGCGCAGCATCGTGCGATACTCTTCATCGGAATACAGAAAGTCTCCTCCTCTGGGCCGGATAATGGGATACAACTGAATACGCAGCATCTCCCGGGCCGTTGTTACCAGTCCGGGCGAGGGGGTGGTGCCGCCTTCTTCAGGGCTGGCGCAGAGCTCGATCCGATCGGCGCCGGACTGCTGGGCGATCAGGGCCGAACTCAGATTGAAAGCACATATTTCAAGCGTGTAGTTGGTCATGGGAGATAGCTTTTACATCAACCATTTTCTCTTCGGAATTGTTCCGGATCGCATAACTAAATCCTTTCTGCAGGGCATATGCGCCTACTTCACCTTTCTTATTGATCGCAATGAACGCCACCTGTATTTCTTTCGCCTTCTCTTTTTTGATACGGGCGATCTTTTCTACCGCCGCCTTGCAGGCTGCTTCGGGAGAAAGCCCCTGCCGCATATACTCCACCACGCTGTGCGAGCCGCAGATACGGATGACGTCCTCGCCCTGACCCGTGGCCGTGACGGCTCCGACCTCGTTGTCTACGAACAGCCCCGCCCCGATGATGGGAGAGTCGCCCAGCCGGCCCCGCATCTTGAAACCCATGCCGCTGGTCGTACAGCTGCCGCTGAGGTTGCCGGAGGCATCCATCGCCACCATCCCGATCGTATCGTGATTCCATTCGCCGTTGGGGAGCCTTTGCGGCGCCGACGGTCCGTGCCCCTGGTTGCTGCTTTTCGTATTCTCTATATTGATAACCGGTTTATATTCCGATTTCTTCAGCCACTCTTCGTAGGACTTCTTCGCGTCGTCGGAAAGCCCCGCCGGTTCCAGCGGGAAGCCTTCAGCTACAGCAAATTGTTGCGCTCCCTCTCCTACCAGCATCACGTGCGGCGTTTTCTCCATCACCCGGCGTGCGACCGATATCGGATGCTTGATCCGCTCGAGAAAGGCCACACTGCCACAGTTCCACTGATGATCCATGATACTGGCGTCGAGGGTTACGTGCCCATCCCGGTCGGGGTTTGCGCCCAGACCTACGCAGCAGTTGATAGTAGACTCGGTGACGCGCACCCCGCCTCTACCGCATCCAGTGCGCTGCCATTGCGGCTGAGCACTTCCCAGGCGCCTTTATTGGCCGCCAGCCCGGTATCCCAGGTAGAAATGACGACCGGACGACCGGTAACGGCTACTTGCGCCGGCGCCGCAGCTAATTTTTTAGCCAGAACCAACCCAAACGATCCAAGGGTGGCAGAATGCAGGAATTTTCTACGAGTGGACATGTCGAATACAAGTTTTGGTTTAAATTGGACAGCAGAATAATAAAATTAACGGATAATATGAGAAAACTTCTTTTTTCGCTGCTTTTTTCAGCCAGCAGCCTGGCCTGCTTTAGCCAGGGCACCCCCCAGGACAGCGCATGGATCAGAGATAACTATTATAAGATCGAACAGTACGTCCCCATGCGGGACGGTATCCGGCTGTTTACCTCCATCTATATTCCTAAAGATACGACAGAACAGCATCCCATCCTGATGACCCGTACACCGTATTCCTGTGCGCCCTACGGTACGGATAAGTGGAAAAACTTCTCGGCTGGGTATCTCCGTTATTATATGAGAGAAGGCTATATTATCGTCACCCAGGACGTCCGCGGCCGCTGGATGAGCGAGGGCCAGTTCGTCGACATCCGCCCCTTTATAAAAGACAAAAAGACATCGGCCGACGTCGACGAAGCCAGCGATACCTATGACGCCATCGACTGGATGGTCAAGCAAATCCCGCACAACAACGGCAAGGTTGGCGTGTTCGGCATATCCTATCCCGGATTTTATTCCACGATGGCGGCGGCGAGCGCCCACCCTGCCCTCAAGGCCGTGAGCCCGCAGGCGCCGGTGACGGACTGGTTCATGGGCGACGATTTCCACCACAACGGGGCCTTCTTCCAGATGGACGGCTGGGCCTTCTATGCATCCTTCGGCAAACCCCGCCCCAAACCCACGACCATCGGCCCTTCCGGCTTCGACTACAATACTAAGGACAACTACAAATGGTATCTGGAAACCGGCGCACTAAAAAACATCATGAAGCTGACCGGCGACTCCATTGCCTTCTGGAAGGACCTGTACGAGCATCCCAACCTCGACGCCTGGTGGAAGGCCCGCAACGCCCGCGTCGCCATGTATGACATCAAACCGGCCATCCTGGTCGTAGGCGGTAATTTCGACGCCGAAGACAACTACGGCGCCTGGAATCTGTTCAAGGCCATCCGTTCGCAGAGCCCCTCGACCAACAGCCATCTCGTGATGGGTCCCCGGTACCACGGCCAGTGGGCCAGCAACGACGGCACGCACCTGGGCAATGTCCGTTGGGGCTCCAATACCTCCTTCTGGTATCAGAGCAATATCGAGATCCCCTTCTTCAACTACTATTTGAAAGGCAAGGGTGCCGAACCCCGGCTGCCGACGGCGACCGTCTTCTTCAGCGGTGCTGATGAATGGCGGCAATTCCAGCAGTGGCCGCCTGCTGACGCCCACGATCAGGCTATTTATCTCAAATCAGGCGGCGGGCTGGACTGGAATGCACCGGTAAAAAAGGCGACTATACCGAATACATCAGCGATCCGGCGCATCCCGTCCCCTACACCGAAGACGTTCACTTCTACCGCACGCGCGAATACATGACCGACGACCAGCGGTTTGCATCCCGGAGACCCGACGTGTTATCTTTCCAGACACCCGCGCTAACAGAAGACCTCACCCTTGCCGGCGTTGTCACGGCCGACCTGCAGGTCAGTCTTAGCAGCACAGACGCCGATTTTGTCGTCAAGGTCATCGACGTATTTCCCGACGATTTCAGCTATGACGCCGTCACGCCCGGTCCCGTCCGGGGCCACGACCTGCCCCAGACCTATCCGATGGGAGGTTATCAGATGCTGGTACACGGCGAGGTCATGCGCGGCCGTTTCAGGGAAAGTTTTGAAAAACCGACGCCATTCAAACCCGGAAAGGTCGAGACGGTCAGCTTTAGAGTTGCAGACCTGGCGCATACCTTCAAAAAAGGACACCGGCTGATGATCCAGATCCAGAGCTCCTGGTTCCCGCTGGTCGACCGCAACCCTCAGAAATTCGTAGACATCTATACGGCCAATGACGACGATTTTCAGAAGGAGACGATCCGCGTCTACCACGACAGTGAGCACCCTTCGAAGATCGTCCTGCCGGTATTAAAATAAATCGGTCATGAAAATCCTGTTCTTGTTTGCCGCGCTGATGCCACTATGGTCCTGCGGCCAGACGTCCAATTACGTAAAGGACAACTATGAGAAGCGGGAGGCCTATATTCCCATGCGCGACGGGAAACGCCTCTATACCGCGATCTATATCCCAAAGGACCACAGCCAGCGCTGGCCTTTTCTGATGGAAAGGACGCCTTACTCCTCGGGGCCTTACGGCGATACGCTCTATCCCGGATCGCTCGGCCCGAGCCGCAGGCTGATGGAGGGCAGGTTCATATTCGTCTACCAGGACGTACGCGGCCGGTTCATGAGCGAAGGCGATTTTCAGGAGATGACGCCGGCAATCAATAAGAAAAAGGCGCGCAGACCGACGAAAGCTCGGATACATGGGATACTATCGACTGGTTGCTGAAGAACGTGCAGGGCAACAACGGGCGGGTAGGCATCTACGGAATTTCCTACCCCGGATTTTATGCCTCGGCTTCTCTGCCCGATGCGCATCCCGCGATAAAAGCCGTTTCTCCGCAGGCGCCCGTGACCGACGAGTTCGTCGGCGACGACGTCAACCACAACGGCGCATTTTTCCTGCTGGACAATTTTGATTTCGACAATTTCTTCGACGTGCCGCGGCCTAAGCCCGTTAAGCAATACGACCACAATCTTTTCCGGGCCGATATCTCCGACGCCTATAAGTTCTTTCTGGACCTGGGTCCGGTTAAGAATACAAATAACCCGGAATACTTCAACCACAAGGGAAAGATCTGGGACGAATACGTCGGCCATTCCACCTACGACAGCTACTGGCAGGCGCGGAATATCCGGACGCACCTGAGGAACATCCGGCCGGCGGTGCTGGTCGTCGGCGGCTGGTTCGACGCGGAGGATATGTTTGGCGCCCTTCGTACCTACGAGGCTATCGAGAAGCAGACGTCCGGCAACGACAACCATCTGATCATGGGCCCCTGGACGCATGGGGCCTGGAGAGGGAGGACCTGGAACCGATTTGGCCCGCTGGACTTCGGCGTCAATGTCAACGAACGCTATCACGAAATTGAATCGGGCTTCTTCAATCACTATTTAAAAGACTCCGCCGCTGCGCCACTGGCAGAAGCCACGGTATTCGAGACTGGCACCAATCAGTGGAAGGAATATACGAGCTGGCCGCCGGCGGAAGCAAGGCCTGTGAAATGGCTGCTACAGCCGAACGGCGGACTTGCAGCGTCCGGCGGTATGGGCACGGCTGGTGGCGGAGCCGGCTTTGACGAATACGTCAGCGACCCGGCGAATCCGGTACCCTATGTCGACGGCGTCCACGGCGGACGCGACAACCAGTACATCGTCAACGACCAGCGATTTGCTTCACGGCGTCCGGACGTCCTGAGCTGGCAGACACCCGTATTGGACGCTCCCCTTACCGTTACCGGCCGGCTAAAAGCCGATATCTTTTAGCATCCACGGGCACCGACGCCGACCTTGTTGTAAAACTCATCGACGTATTTCCGGACTCCTTACAGCAACTGGTGAGGGCCGAAGTTTTCCGGTGTAAATTCAGAAATAGCTTCGAAAAGCCCGAGCCGCTAGTGCCGGGGAAGGTGGCCGAGATCGCTTATGACATCAACGAGATCGCGCATACGTTTAAGAAAGGACACCGGATCATGGTCCAGGTGCAGAGCAGCTGGTTCCCGCTTGTCGACAGGAATCCGCAGACATTTGTAAACATCCCGACCTGTGACGCATCGGACTTTAAGAAGGCGACGATCCGCATCTACCATGACGCGGCGCATCCTTCGGGCATCGTGCTGCCGGTGCTACAATAGTCGTATATTCGGGGCATGAGCAAATACCTACGTCTTTTCGCCTTGCTGGTTTTGGTCACGGCAGGCGTCTTTGCACAGGAACATCCCGCAATCATTCCCATGCCGCTGAATACCAAATGGGGTAACGGCAGCTTTGTCATCACCGCCAATACGGTCATCGTCGCCGACACCGCTGACAGGCCGTCCGTCGACTTCTTCAATTCCTACCTGCAACGTTTCTACGGATTCCACCTGCGGGTGCAGTCTGCGTCGTCCGCCCGGGCCATCCACTTTTCAACGATCTCGGCCAGTGACGGCGAACCCGGCGAATACAGCCTGCACGTTTCCGACGACAATATTACGATCACTGCGGGCAGCCACGAAGGCAACTTCTACGGCATGCAAACCCTGATACAGCTGTTGCCAGTGGCCCCTTTTACGGCATCGACCAACGGCCTGGTCATCCATCCGGATGCTGGCGGAATGACGATTCCCGCGGTCACTATATATGACTTCCCCCGTTTTAAATACCGCGGCCTCCACCTCGACGTAGGCAGGCATTTCTTCCCGGTCGACTTTGTGAAAAGATATATCGACTACATGGCCCTGCACAAGCTCAACTATTTCCACTGGCATCTGACGGAAGACCAGGGCTGGCGCGTCGAGATAAAGAAATACCCGCGTCTCACCGAGATCGGCGCGTGGCGAAGCGGCACCATTATCGGCCATCACCCCGGCACCGGCGATGACAGCACCCGGCATGGCGGCTATTATACTCAGGATCAGATAAGAGAAGTAGTGCAATATGCGGCCGACCGATATATCACCATCATACCCGAGATCGAGATGCCCGGGCATGCTATCGCTGCCCTGGCTTCCTATCCCAGTCTCGGCTGCACGGGCGGTCCATATTCGGTGCCACACAATTTCGGCGTCCATAAGGAGGTGTTCTGTGCGGGCAATGACAGTGTTTTCAGTTTCCTGCAGGATGTGCTCGACGAAGTGATGCCACTCTTCCCTTCGAAATATATTCATATCGGCGGTGACGAATGTCCGAAGGATAGCTGGAAGGCCTGCCCCAAATGTCAGGCCCGGATGAAGACCCTTGGATTAAGGAATGAGGAGGAACTTCAAAGTTATTTTATCGCCCGCATCGAAAAATACATCAACTCAAAGGGCAAACAGATCATCGGCTGGGACGAGATCCTCGAAGGTGGTGTCGCGCCCAACGCCACGATCATGAGCTGGCGCGGCGAAAAAGGCGGCGTCGAAGCGGCCAAACAGCATCACAATGTGATCATGACTCCCGGTGAATACGTCTACTTCGATCATTCGCAGACCCGCAACGACGACTCGCTGACCATCGGCGGCTATCTGCCGCTGGACAAGGTGTACAAATATGAGCCCATCCCCGCGGGGCTCAACGACGAAGAAGCGAAATACATCCTCGGAGCGCAGGCCAATCTGTGGTCGGAGTATATGAGCAACCCCGCAAAGGTAGAATACATGCTGTTCCCCCGTCTCAGCGCGCTGTCCGAAGTGTTGTGGAGCCCGAAGGGAGCGCGCGACTGGAAGGGCTTCCAGCACCGCATGGCGACGCAGTATAAGCGCTATGCGCTGTGGCACGCCAATTCTTACCAGATCTGGTTCCAGCCCGCCGACGCGGCCGTTCAGCAGAAGCTGGGTCAGTGGCAGGACTACAAGTTCGGGCTCATGATGCACTGGGGTACCTACAGCCAGTGGGGGTAGTGGAAAGCTGGAGCATCTGCCCCGAAGACGAAGGCTGGACACAGCGCCGCGGTCCCTATGCGGACAGCTATAACAACTATGTGCAGCACTATACCGACCTGCAAAAGACCTTCAACCCCGTCCGCTTCGACCCCTCCAAGTGGGCGGCGGCGGCAAAAGACGCGGGGATGAAGTATGTGGTATTCACGACGAAGCACCACGACGGCTTCTGTATGTTCGATACGAAACAGACGGACTACAAGATCACGTCTGCGGCCTGTCCGTTCTCTTCCAACCCGCGAAGCAATGTGGCGAAGCAAGTTTTTGATACCTTCCGTCAGCAGGGCTTTATGATCGGCGCCTATTTTTCCAAGCCCGACTGGCATAGCAACGACTACTGGTGGTCCTATTTCCCTCCGAAAGACCGCAACGTCGACTATGACCCCGCCCGTTATCCGCAACGCTGGCAGGCCTTCAAGGACTACACCTACAAGCAGATAGAAGAGCTGATGACAGGTTACGGCCGTATGGACGTGCTCTGGCTTGACGGAGGATGGGTCCGGCCGCTGTCGACCGTCAACCCCTCCATCGACTGGCAGCGCGGCATCCGCTATGACCAGGACGTCGACATGCCGAAGATCGCCGCCATGGCCCGCAGCAAACAGCCGGGCCTGATCGTCGTCGACCGCAGCGTCCCCGGTGAATACGAGAACTATACTACGCCCGAACAGCAGGTCCCCGAGCATCCCATGGACGATCCCTGGGAGACCTGTATGACGATGGGCAATTCCTGGTCCTACGTTCCTAACGACCACTACAAATCCACGACCCAGCTGGTGCAGCTGCTCGGTGAAGATCGTATCCCGCGGCGGAAACTTCCTGCTCAATATCGGGCCCTCCCCGAAGGTGATTTCTCCGACACGGCCTATCTGCGCCTGAAGGAGATCGGCGCCTGGATAAAGACCAACGGCGAAGGCATCTACGGCAGCCACCCCATCCGTCCGTATTCGTCGGAGAGCGTTTATCTGACCCAGTCAAAGGATAGTTCGGCTGTATATGCTTTCTTCCTTTCTTCCGGCCGCGAGGTTGTGCTCCCCGCCGAGATCACGATCGACCGGTTCACTCCGGCAGCCGGCAGCAAGCTGACAATGCTGGGTTCCAACCAAAAGTTCAAATGGAAAATGGACGGAAAGAAGATGGTGATACTTGTGCCGAAGGCGCTGCAGGGCAAGACTGTCGGCGAGCACGCAGTAGCGTTCAAGATCGGCTAGTCCGCCGCCTGCTGTTGACAGGTCACGGTATATCCAGCTATCTGGACGGTTCCCGCCGATAGGCCCTAATCGATTGTCCATTAATCCCTACAAACAAAAAATCCCCAACTGTCACCAGGCCGCGAACTTCTCCCCTGAGTGACAGACCCGTCACCGCCGGCGGCGCATACCGGAATCCACCTTTTCCATCCCCCAGCAATACCACTCCATGATTGGCATCATCCCGGCCGAGACGGATCAAATTGTTCTCCTGATTCCCGCACAGCACCAGATCGGTGTGCCCGTCCCCGTTGAGATCGGCGGCAGCCAGTGCATAGACCGGAGCATACTGCGCCTCTACCGGCAGTTCGTGATAGACAAAGCCCTTGCCGGTGTTCTCCAGCCAGCAGGTGGAAAAGGTGGTAGCCGAGAGGGGCGTAACAGGCTTGTCCGCGGCGATGACGTCGGAAACCTTCGCGCCCGCGTAAGTCTCATACGCATAAAACTTCTTCTTCAGCGACGGCACCTGCCGGAGCATATCGTCCATCGGCATAAAAGGATAGTCGACATGATTATTATAACAGGTAAGGATAGGGTCGATGATCCCGTTGCCGTCGAAGTCGGCGGCATACAACCGAATGGGCTCGGCAGCAGAGGTTTTCAGCGGTGAATTCCATCCATAGTTGCCCAGGACGAGGTCGGGACGACCGTCGCCGTTGAGGTCGGAGACCAGCATTCGGTTCCACCAACCGGAAGAAGGAAAGCCAACCCATGACGAACTGGCGTCTGTCAACCGATGGCGATCGTTGAGAAAGACCTTTACCGGCATCCATTCCCCCGCTACGACGAGGTCGGGCGTCCCATCTCCATTTACGTCCACCCACGCGGCATCGGTGACGATGCCGAGGTGCGCGAGCTCCCCCGACCAGGCAGCCGTCGCGTCGGTAAAATGACCCGAACCATCGTTGATATAGATATGGCTGGGACTATACAGCGGATATTTCCCGGGAATCTCGCGACCTCCTACAAACAGATCAGGGTCGCCGTCCCCGTCGATATCGACCGCGCGGACGCAGCATGCTGCCGGCTGCGCTGGCCGGAAGAGCTTTCGGCTGTAGTTTGAAATGCCCCCTGCCATCGTTGAGATAAAGGCGGTCGGGGCTCTCCGAAGCCGAGTAGTTGCCGTAGGTGATATATAGATCCAGGTCCCCGTCTTTGTCAGCGTCGAAGAACAGGGCATCGGCCGCTTCGCGCGAACTGTCGAGATCCAGCGGTGTGCGAACCCAGCGGAGATCGCGGGTCTGGACAAACAGTGCATCTCCCGCAAAAATATCCTCCAGCCCGTCGCCGTTGACGTCCCCCTTCGCCATGCAGGGACCGGTATGCGAATAGAAATGCGTCAGCATATGCTGCTGGTTGAAGTCGTTGACGGGCGCCTGCCGGTGGGTATAGGAAATTACGTCAGCAGCGGGAGACAATAGTGGGGCCACTGCCTGTGGCGTCGGCGCGGGCAGAAAGGAGGCCGCGGCCTGCGTCAGCTGAACCAACCGGTCAACCGCCACCCTCATAATTACCTGCGACCTGGCATCCGGCCAGACGATCCGCAGCGAATCGATGCGGGCAATCGTCCCCAGGCCGATATGCAACACAGGGTCTACGCTCGACTGATAGCCACGTACAGGATTCTGCTCGGTATACCAGACCTGACCGCCGCCATACGCAAAAACTTTCGCGCCATAGCCAAAACGATTGAACCCCTCCCCGATCAGCTGCACCCGCAAAAAATGATTCTTTAACAAAGTTTCCCCATTGTTACGATAGACCCCCGCTTCTTCATCCAGCATGTTCGTAACCAGATCGAGGTCGCCGTCGTTGTCGAGGTCCGCATAGACGGCCCCATTCGCAAAGCCCGGATCGTCGATCCCCCAGTCGGCATTTTTCTTCTCAAAGCGGTCATTCCCCATATTCCGGTACAGATATGGGGCGATCGTTATACCCGACATTCGGGAGACATAGTCCTCAACCGTAACGGCAGGCCCGCCACTGGCTCATCCTGCGGGCCTCGTCCATCGAGTATTTGATGAACTGCAGGTTGGTATTATCGCGTTTGTAACCATTGGAGATAAAAAGGTCGCGGCGCCCGTCGTTGTCAAGGTCTGCAAACAGCGGCGACCAGCTCCAGTCTGTGGCCGCAACACCCGCCAGCTGGCCTATCTCGCTGAACGTACCGTCGCCGTTGTTCTTCTGCAGGCTGTTCTTCATATACTGATAGTAGAGCCCCTGCCGGAACAACAGCTGATACTTGTCGAAGTTGTCCGCGCCGATATGCATCTTCTGGTCGTGGTTGTTTTCCGGCAGCATATCGAGCACACAGACATCGGGCAGACCGTCGTTGTTATAGTCCGCTACGTCACAGCCCATAGAATACTGTGATACGTGATCGAACTTGTCCCGAAGCCGCTCGGAAAAACTGCCGTCGTGATTATTGATATAACAGTAGTCCTGTTCGTTGAAGTCGTTGGCGATATAGATATCGGGCCAGCCGTCCATATCGATGTCGGCGGTACTGAGCCCGAGACTATAGGTGAGGACGTTGGACCGGATCCCGGAAGAGGTGGTCGCGTCGGTAAAATGGCCGCCGTCGTTGCGGTAGAGCTTGTTGCCATACATGGGGTCGGCGGGCTGTCCCCGCAAACGCGACTGCTCCTGCAGCCCCATCGAGTATTTGGGTTCGGACTGGTTGATGAGGACCATATCCAGGTCGCCGTCCCTGTCGTAGTCGAAGAAGGAGGCCTGTGTGGAATAGCCCGGATCGTCGAGGCCGTAGGCAGCCGCCTCTTCCGAAAAGGTCAGGTTGCCTTTGTTGATAAATAGCAGATTGCGGCGATAGTCGACGGACGGCAGGCCCGACCGGCAGATATAGATATCCAGCAGCCCGTCGCCGTTGACGTCGGCCATGGTGATACCCGTACACCAGCCCTGTTTCAGCGCTATGCCGGCCCGGTCCGTAATGTCTTCAAACTGAAAATTGCCCTTGTTGAGGAATAGCCTGTTACGGACCATATTTCCGGTAAAGCAGATATCGGGAAGGCCGTCGTTGTTGATATCCCCAACCGCCACCCCGCCCCCGTTGTAGAAATAGGGATACTGCATGATGTTGAAGTCCGGGTCTGTCTCTTTCAGCATATTGCGGAAGTCGATGCCCGTGTGGGACGCAGACAGCCGCGTAAACAACCGCGACCTGTCCTCGCCGCAGGCGAGAAGGACGAGTGCAAGGAAGGGCAGGATATACATCCTGCCCCTTGTTAGTATAGAATGGTCGAGGAACATTGCTTATGGATGATCCCACCAGAGACGGGTACCTCCGTTATCGGGTCCGCCAAGCAGTTGTACTGCGGCATCGACGGCTCCGCTGTTGGTATTCTTCTCGGTTTGGGCGAAATTGATACGACGGATAAAGCCGGTTGTAGAGATCGTTCCCCCGCTGTTATTGACGACCACGGGGAACAGTTTCGGATAACCGGTGCGGCGGAATTCCGTCCAGGCCTCCTGACCGTCCGGATACAGGGCCAGCCATTTCTGGGTGATGATCTGCTCCAGGTGTCCCGCCATAGTCGAGGACGTGCTCCACGCGATCTTTATCGTGCTGAGCAGGGCGAGCCGGCCGGAATATCATTCTGACCCGGTGTTATCGCCTTTGGATCGACATAGGGGGCCGCCGTATTCGCCGTATTCGTAATATACGAACTTGCGCTGAGACCATACTGGGCAAAAGAGGTGCTGATCCCGGTCTCATAATCTGTCTGTGCAGTCCCTGCCCCGGCCCAGCCGCGGAGTGCCGCTTCGGCCTTTAGGAACCAGGCTTCGGCAGCCACCATCAGCTGCAGCGAATTCGGGAAGGTAACCGGCTGGGCGTAGTTGCCATAGCGGGCCTTGGCGTCGATATTGATCCCCGAACGGATGCCCTCATACTGGCCGGCCACCGCGGGATCGATGGCGGGAACCATATATTTGGGAGCCCTCGGGTCACTATACCCCGTGAGATAGGAACCCAGCGGAGCGCCCGACCGGCAGTCGCCCCGGGGAGTTGTTCATGACGTTCAGCGGGTGTGTCGTCGTACCAATATTGATATTGAAGTTGTCGGTGTTGGCCGTCATCAGCCCGACGGGATTGGCCAGCGCTGCCTCTCCCTCCGCCTGTGCCTTGGTGGGGTCAACGTTGACTATGCGCAGCGCCAGACGCAGCTTCAGGGTATTGGCCATTTTGAGCCATGCAGTATACGACCCGCCATAGGCGAGGTCGAAGGTCTTCAGCGTGTCGCTAGTAAGATGCGCCTGCGCAAACGGCGTAAGTATGCGGATCGCGGAGTCCAGGTCGTCGAAGAAAGCATAGTAGTCGTCTTTCTGCGAGTCATAGGAAACCGTGCCGTCCGCATTGATGATGCCGTATTTCTTGTAAATGATAGGACCATAGATATCGCTGACGCGGTGCATCGCTTCTACCCGGACGATCTTCGCAACGGCAAAGAATCCGGGGTAGGCCGTAGCCGACGCGTTCTTGAACAGATAGTTCAGCGGCGACATCACCGAATTGTAGCCGTCGTCCCAGGGATAGGTGTTCCAGCCGTCTACCAGGGAATAGGTCAGGTTGTTGATATTATTGGCGAACGGCGTCGGGGAACTCATATAACCGGAATAGACGTCGCCCATCAGATTTTGCTGCAGCTGCGTATTCCAGGCGGGCGTAGCGACATAGATATTGAGCTGCGCCTGTTTCAACGGGTCACCGAGGAAATGGAAATCCGGGATCAGGTCCTTGGTATATAAAGCATTCGGATTGGTATTGTACTGTTCGAACTTCTTTGTACAACTGCCCAATAAAAGAGACGCTACTACTGCGAACAGGGGCAGCCATTTTCTTTTACGTGCGATATAGTTCATATTGATAATTTTTGATGATTAGAAACCTAATTTCAGACTTGCGCCGATGCTGCGGGTCGTCGGGATGGCAAAAGTTTCGATACCCTGCAGACCATTGTTGGTAGCCATGGACAGCTCGGGGTCGAAGGGCGCCTTTTTGCTGATAAAGAACAGGTTTCTGCCGATAAGAGAGAAACGCATGTCGGTGATCCCTTTCACCTTGACGGGTATTTTATAGCCGATAGCCAGCTCGCGCAGTCTTACAGCCGTTGCGTCATACATGTAGTACTCGCTGATCCCGGCGCGTCCGCCTACACCCGCAAAGAAGGTCTGAGCCGGAAGTTTGCCGCTAAAGGCCTGCCCGGAAGTGACATCGGTCGCTTTGATATTGACACCGCCCGCATCACGCGCATCCGCCGTGACCTTGCTGTCTCCGAAACCGTCAAGAACAGCCTGAGTGACGCTCATCACCTTGCCTCCAAACCGGCCGTCGAAAAGGAAGTTGACCGTCCAGTTGGCGATTTCAAAGCTGTTGTTCCAGCCAAGGCTGAATTTGGGATTGGGATTGCCGACAAGAGAAAGCGTCGAGCTCTTCTGCGGCGCCCCCGTTGCGTCGACCAGGATCGAGCCATCCTTGGTGCTGCGCTGGAAGGTATATCCGTAGATATCACCCCACTGCCCGCCTTCCTTGATCTCGGACTGGTACATATTCACACCGGCTCCGGTGATCACGAGGAAATTGCCGGGGACGGCTCCGGGAATATTGGCGTCGGAGAGTTTGATTACCCTGTTCTTGTTGGCTGCAAGATTGATGGTCGTTGTCCACTTGAATCCCTTCATCGAGACAGGGACCACGAACGCCGTGGCTTCAATGCCGGTGTTCTGAATGTTCCCTAAGTTGAGGTAGTAGGTAGAGAAGCCCGTTCCTTCCGGAACGTTGATCTCCATATATTGCCTGTAGTTGTTGTTCTTATAGTAGGTCACGTCGAAACCCGCGCGATCGTTGAAGAAGCGCCATTCCGTACCAGCCTCCAGCGAACGGTTGTCTTCAGGCCGGAGATAAGTACCGGGGTAGGGAACCTTCGTATTGTACTGGGCGCCCTGGCGGTTGTCATAGTTGAACTGCGGGGCGTTGGTGCTGTAAGGCGGAACGTCGTTACCAACCCGTGCGTAGGAAACGCGAACCTTTGCAAAGCTCACCGGTGCGGGCATGGCCAGCGCATCGGACAATACGAGGTTAAGACCGGCGGAATAGTAGAAATAACCCTTTCCTGCCGTCGGAGTAAAGGCAAAGTTGGATGACCAGTCGTTACGGCCCGTCAGGTCGACGAAGAGGAAGTCCTTGTATCCGAGTTCCGCGCTGCCGAATACCGCCTGCTGCTGCTTGTGCCAGTCGGTCGGCACGACCTGCAGGGCGCTGGCGTTAATATAGGAAAGACCGAATTTGTTGGCGTAGGAAAGCCCCCCGTTGGCGTCGTTGGGATCGGTGTCGAAGAACTGGTCGTTCAGCTTAGTATCCGTAATGCTCGAGCCAACGTTAGCCTGCAGATGGAGATCCGTGTTCAGCTGCTTGTTGGCCGAAAGGATCACGTCGCCATAGAGCTGTGTATTGATTGCCCGGTCATAGGTATACCTGCCGTTGGCTGCCGCCTGTACCGACTGGGTGCCTGCATACATACGGGAGTCATAGGTATCTATACTCTTGTCGAAATTACCCCTCGCCTGCAGTGTAAGCCAGTCTGTGAATTTGTACTTCAGCGTCAGGCTGCCATAGCCGCGGTCCCTCTTGTCAGTGCGTGGCGCCATATGAAGCAGCCAGTATGGGTTCTGCTCGTGGTCCTGACCCGCCAGTCCTTTGTCGGGGTTGAGGTCGAACCAGTTTTGCAAATAGGTATTCCTTGTGGGAGAAAGGTATTGGTAGTTGTTCCGGTAGTAGTCGAAGTTCAGCCCTCTGGGGAAAATATAGAGCCCCGTCAGCGGGTTCGCATAGAGACCCGAGTTTGGTCTGTCGAAAGCTTCCTGGGTAAGGAAGGACAGATTCGCGTCGGCAGTCAGGCGGTCATTAAGGAACTTTGCCGTTTCCCGGAAATTGAAATTGTGTTTCTTGAAGGAAGAGAGTTCCAGAATGCCCTTGTTATTCGTATAGCCGTAGGAGAAATAGGTTTGCGCCTTCTCCGTGCCACCCGCCATGCTTACCGAGCTGACGGACGTGACTCCCGTCTTGTAGAAATCTTTCGTATTGTCGGGCGCGTTGACGACAGGCCCCCAGGAACTTTCTGCCGTAGAGTCATAAGTAGCGGTCCCTTTACCCGTCTGCCCGTATTTGAACTGCAGTTCCGGTCGGGACATCGCCGATTCGAAGGTCAGGTCGCTGCTGACCGCAATGCGGGTCCTGCCGGCCTTTCCGCTTTTTGTGGTGATAACAATTGCGCCGTTGGCCGCCGCGCTACCGTAGAGAGCAGCGCCAGAGGCGCCCTTAAGGATGGTGATACTTTCGATATCGTCGGGGTTGAGATTGGAAATACCGTCACCGCCGTCACGGCCGCCCGAACCGGATGACTGAGCCGCGGGGTTGGCGGTGCTGGCGGCCGGCCCCAGACGTCATTGGGTTGAGCCGGGCTGAAGTTGGGTAAAGGAATACCGTCAATAACGTATAAAGGCTGGTTCTCGCGGGTAGACTTGTTACCGCGAAGAATGACGCGGGCGGAGCCGCCGAGGCCCGAAGCGCTTCTGTTGATGGTCACCCCTGCGACCTTACCCGAGAGGCTGTTTACGAAGTTCGCGTCCTTTACGGTCGTGAGGTCCGCGTTCGTCAGCCGTTGCGTGGAATACGTCAGGTCTTTTGTCTTGTGCTGGATACCCAGCGCCGTGACGACTACTTCATTCAGCTGCTGGTTGCCTGCCTGAAGTGTTATCTGGAGGTTGTCGTCAGCGACGGTGACTTCCCTCGTCTGGTAGCCGATATACGACAGGATCAGTACGTCTCCCCTCTTTGCTTCGATGGTAAATACGCCGCCGGCATTGGTAGACGTCCCTCGTTTGGAACCTTTCACCGTCACGCTGACGCCGGCAATTGGAGAGCCGTCTGCGGCGGTTACCTTACCCGTGATGGCTTCCTGCGGATTGACGGCGATGACGTTGTCCGTCATCGGAGCAAGCGAAAATGCCTGCGTGAAATCCACCGGGCGAACGTCTGCGGATGTACCGCTGCCGCCGGCGGTGAGGATCACAAAGGTGCGCTCGTTCACCTTCTTGAATTTGAGACCGGTGTTCTTCAGCACTTCGCCAAGGATCTTTTCGATGCTGTCCTGGCTGTTCGGCAGATTGTTGACCTGCCTGCTACCGAGAGACTGCTCGGAAAACAGGAAATAGACCCCTCTTGTCCGGTTGAGTTCTTTCAACACTTTGAAGAGGGCCTCTTTCTGAGTACTTTCTTCTGACTTGTTCTCTCCGCCTGATTGCTGTACGGCCCGGACACCCTTGCCCGACCAGGCGTAGGTGCTCTGAGAATGTACCGCGAGAACACAGAGGAGCTGTATGCCCAGCACGCAGCTGACCATACGCCAATTGCAATTCAAATTTCTCATTTTTTTTGCAGCGTTTGATGAATGAAAAGACGACAGTAAATAATAATAATTCTTACGGATGTGCCTTAATCAGAATCTGTTTTCCTTCGTGTATGATCTCGAAATCGCCCGTGCTTTGCAATGCCAGCAAGAGCACGTCCAAATTGTCATTGGGCATGATCCCATAGAGCTTTTTATCTTCCAGCCCTTCACCGGAAGTGGTGACGGCGACGCCATAATTTTCCCGTATGATCGTAATCAGGTCCCGCAGCGGGGTGCCGTCCAGTACGAGCTTGTGTTCCTTCCAGGCGAGCACGCTGTCGTTGCGGACGACCTTCTTTTCAAGACTGCTCCTGTACTCCACAAAATCGCCCGGAACCATTTTCAATTCCCTTCCTTCTTCTGTATGCAGGACGACGCTGCCTTCTTTCAGCATTACGTTCGCCTTGTCCTGCCGATTGACGACGTTGAACTGAGTGCCGGTGACGATGATATCGAAATGGTTGACGTGAACGATGAAACGGCTTTTCAGGGGGTCTTAGCCACATGAAAGAATGCCTCGCCCGTGAGCCAGACCTCCCGGTCTTTCCCGTCTTCCCAGCCCTGTGAAAAGACCAGCTTGCTGTCGGCATTGACGACTACGCTGGAGCCATCCGGAAGACGGCTCTCCCTCACCTCGCCATAGGCCGTATGCAGTTCGGGAGTTGAATGGATCAGCATCGGCCTCAGAAGATAGATGCCCGCCAGGACCGCCATCACCGCCGCAGCAACTATCCACCGGCGATAGCCGCCGATCGATCTGACTTTCTTCGTCTCCGCATCGCGGATTGTCTGCAGGAGCCGGCTTTCCGCGATGGAGATCCGGCCTTCGTCCAGCAGTCCCTGTTCCAGGGGCAGGGTCCTCAAAAAATCTACGGCCTGGTCGGCACGGGCGCGGATGGCAGGGTCTGCCGCTATCCATTCTTCCCACTGCCTGATACACCGCGTGTCAGTCCGGAAATACCAGGCCAGGAAACTTTCATCCGTTAAAAGGTCTTCTACTCCTACGTAGTTTTTGACATAAGCGAAATCTCTCCGGATTATAAGTGCCCGGGAGAATTTCCGTGTAATGTCTTTTGGTTAATTTTTTTTTAGCAGCGGGGGAATTCAGCGGCAAAAGCGGGCCGCGGGTCAGCGGACGTCCCACCAGACCCTCGAGGTCATTTTGTCGCCTCCCGGGAGGCGGCCGACGGCTTCATTATAATTGGCGGGGTTCGAGGAAGCCTCGCTCTGGGGATAGGTGAACCGGCGGGGGATCGTCCCACCCGTCACATTGCCGGGGTAGTTGACGGGTATCAGTGTGGGATAGCCGCTACGCCTCCAGTTGGCGAAACACTCGTTCTCATCCATGAACGCGGCTATCCAGTATTGTTCATTGATTTGCTGCAGGCCTTTGGCCGGGTCATAGGGATGGTCTGCCAGCCAGGCGTTGATGACGGCGTCCGTGGGGCCGGCTCCTGTCTGCTCCGACAGCTGCGACATAGCCTGCTGTACCGCCGCCCTGTAGTACGCCGCCGGATCACCGCTGATCCACCCGCGCTGCGCCGCCTCGGCCAATAGAAGTCCCGTCTCTCCCGCCGTCAGAAAAAATGTGGGCGCGTCCAGACGGGCATAGGTATACCGGTTGACGACAGAATATTTGTTCTGGTCGCCGGGCCAGTTCGGCGCAAACGTAAGGTCATAGGCGCCGCCATTGTCCGGAGGGTCATAGCCTCCGGGCTGTCCCAGCTGGTGCACGGCGACGGTGTCGCCCTTGTCCGCGGCAAGCGCCGGATTTGCGCATACCGTAGCCAGATAGGGCAACCGCGGGTCTTGCGTACTGCGCAGATAGTTGACAAAGGTCATATTGAGGCGGTAGCCGTTGGGGTCGTTGCCCAGCAGGATAAGCCCCGAGCCATTGACCACCGGCGTAGTGGCCAGGTTCTGGTGCCCGAGCACGGCGTTGTCGCTGTTGTCCAGGAATACGCCGCCGCTGACCGCCGTCTGCGTCCACTGCGCCGCGGCCGTTGGGTCCACCTTGCTCATCCTCATTGCTATACGCAGCATCTCCGAATAGGCAAATTTCCGCCAGGCCTGTGGTGTTCCGTTGTATAACAGATCGGCCGCGCCAATGGTGTTGGCCTTTGCAGGGTCGAGCGCTTCGGCCGCCCCTTCCAGCTCGTGCAGGATATCCATATAGATGTCCTGCTGCCGGTCATAGCGCGGCGCCTTGATCCCCGAGATATAACCCAGCCCGGCCTGACTGTAGGGACAGTCTCCGTACATATCCGTCATCCGCTGGAACATGAAGGCCCTGAATATGCGGCACTCCTGATAAAGATTCGACAGCGTGCTATCTCCCTGCGCGTGGTGCATGACCTCCGTAATATAGGCGACGCTGTTGGGATAGTTCTCGTCCCAGTAGGCCGAGTTATAGGTGCCGTTGAACAGGTATTTGTCCCCGTCCCAGTATGACACTGTCGAAGAGAGGTGCTGGATCATACAGGAGGAATAGATCAGGTTGTTCCTCCAGTCTTCATAGCCGTTACCTTCCGAATTGCCCGACGTGATCAGCTCGGCATTGGTAAAAAGATAGTTGAAATTGATCTGCGAGCCCGTTATCAGATTGGGGTCGGTATTGATCCCGACAAAGCCCTTCCGGCAGGCGGCGCCGGCCGATAGCAGGACGATTAGCAGGAGGATATGGCTTGCTCTCATGTCGATCGTTAAAATTTGAAGTTCACATTAAGTCCCCAGCTTCCTGACGAGGGGATATCCTGACAGCTCCAGTCCCTGCCCGTTGGTATTGTTGATACTCGACTCGGGATCTATATTGGGAGTCCGTTTCATCAGGGTCGCCAGATTACGCCCAACCAGCGACAGGCTGAGACCCGTGATGAATTTCTTTTTCAGCATTGATGCAGGTACCGTATACGTTAGCGAGGCCGAACGCCATTTGATAAAACTCGCGTCGTAGACGAATTCTTCGGCGATATGGTCGCTGCCGCCCGCCGAGATGTCCTGAAAGTACTGCTGGGCCGGGACCACCAGCGTATTGGGATGACCGTTGTCGAGCACCCCTTTCCTATATATCCCCCTTCCCTGCCCTGCAGTGTATTCTTGTGAAGACCATAATAGTAAAGCAGCAGGTTGGTGCCCGAGTAGATCTTCGCCCCGAACTTGAAATCGATCAGCGTGGTGAAGGTCCAGTCCCGGTAGCGCAGTTCGTTGGTCAGCCCGCCCGTCTGCTTATAGACGGTCGATCCCAGCGGCACCACTCCTTTGCTCGGTTCCGGCTCGCCGGCGGGAGCCGGATTCGAAATTCCGTCGCTGTAGATGATACGCCCCTTCGGGTCGCGGCGATAGGCGTAGCCCATTATCTGGCCATAGGGCAATCCTACCATATTACTGATGCTTACCTCGCTGCCCCATCGCGGATAGGCGTTGCTGATAGCAATGCTGGGCAGTCCTCCGATGGACATGACCTCGTTGTCGTTGACGGCGAGGTTAAAGGTCGACTTCCAGTTGAAATTCTTAGTCCTCACAGGCGTACCGGTGAGCAGCAGCTCCACGCCCCGGTTGCGGATCTTACCAATATTGGCGATATACTGGTAATAGCCCGAGGTCGGACTGATCGTCACCTTGACGATATCATTGGTCGTCTCCTTGTTGTAGTACGTGATATCGAAACCGATCCTGTCCTTCAGGAACTGTCCGACAAGACCTATCTCCTTCTCGGCGATGCTGATGGGTCTCAGGCTGGCATTGGGGATCAGCGGCAGGTCGCCGGAAGCGATAAAGCCCAGCGGCTGTCCGTTGATCGAATAGTTGCGTATCCCGTAGTTCAGCACGTTCTGATAGGGTTCCGTACCATTGGAAGAGCCGGCATAGGACGCCCGCAGTTTGCCCAGGCTGACCCAGGAAGGCAGCCGCCACGCCCCGGAGAAGACGAAGCTTGCCGAGACTGAAGGATAGAGATAACGATCGGTGTTGATATTGAGCGTCGAAAACCAGTCGTCCCGGGCCGTCAGGTTTAGAAAGAGCCAGTCCCTATAGGCGACGTCCGCGTTGCCGTAGATCGAGTTGACCCGATACCGCTGGAGGAATGAGCTGTAGGGTTTGTTGATGATATTGCTGGCATTGTAGTTGTCCGCGGCGAGAAAAGGACCCGCGGCGCGGTTGAAGGATCCAGGCACCGCTCCGATGCCCTGTGTCCCCCTGCTGTTGTCCTGACGGTTGGTACCGATATTGGCGTCCACGCTGATGTCCCTTCCCAGCCGCCGATGCACGCCGACCATAAAATTGGCGTTCAGCTCGTGGTAGTTGACCTCGTACTGCGTAAGATTGCCTCCGTGTACGCCGTCAAATCGGGTGTAGACCACGCCGGACGGAACGATATTCGTCACGTCCAGCTGATACCCGTCACGGCTGATCTGTCCCTGCAGATACAGCCAGTCGAGCAGATTGTATTTGAGCGTAAGCCCGCCGGTGATACGGTTGCGGTCGGTGGTATTGCTATAGTTCCAGGCAATATAATAGGGGTTCTCGAAATAGGGATCCGTACCGGGCAGCCATTCGGTACCGTCCGGCTTTACCGTTCGGTTCTTCATCCAGCGGATGTCCATGCTATTGGCGAGGTACAGCGGCGGCGCGAACACATTTCCCGGGTCGTCTGAAAGGCTGGCCCTGTTGTCGACCTGTTCGAAGACATAGTCCGCCGTCAGTTCCATCTGCAGCCGGTTCGTCACATAATAGGTGGAGTTAAGGTTGAAGCCCTGTTGTTTCATCGAAGAGTTGGGCACGATGGTCCCCAGGTGCAGGTCGGAGAGGCCCAGCCGGAAATGGCCCCTGCTGTTGGCGCCCGTCAGCGCAACGGCGCTCTGATTGGTGACGCCGGTGCGGAAGAACCGCTGGTAGTTGTCCTTTACGGGGCTATAGGAGTAGTGGTCGCCGAGATAGTTGATCGCATCGCCGCCGTCGAGCCTTGCCCCCCAGCTGTAATAGGGGGCGGCAAGCGCCATATTCTTATTGAAAGGCTTTTTTCCCGAAAGCCCCTGACCATAGACATACTGATAGTCGCGCTGGTCGACGACCGAATTGAGGGTGAGATTATTGTTGACCTGAACGCCGAAGCCCCGCGTCTTCGAACCGGATTTTGTCCGGATAAGGATGGCTCCATTGCCCCCTCTGTAGCCATATAGCGCCGAAGCCGCCACACTTTTCAGGATGAGGATCGACTCGATATTATCGGGGTTGATGTTGGAAAGACCGTCCCCGAGATCGAGGCCTCCGAACTGGCCTGCATTATCGGTCGTCGTATTGTCATAGGGAATTCCGTCCACTACGTACAGCGGCTGATTATTTCCGGTGAGCGAGGCGTTACCACGGATGATGACCCTGCTGCTGCCATAAGGGCCCGTGGCATTCTGGGCGACGCTGACGCCGGCCACCTGACCGACAAGGGCGTTGCCGAGATTGGTCTCCCTCGACTGCGTGAATACCGATCCATCCAGCTCCTCGGCGGAAAAGCCCAGCGATTTGCGTTGTTTCTGGATCCCCAGTGCGGTGACCAGCACCTCTGTCAGCGGCTCATCGGAAGGATCGAGCCGAACGCCGTAGCCGCTAAGCCGGCCGACGGGCAGCTTTTTCAGCTGATAGCCGACGAAGGAGAACACGAGCGTGTCTTCTTTCTGCGCCTCCAGCTGGAAGGTCCCGGAATAGTCGGTAGTCGTTCCGTTTCGTTTATGCAGCAGCGTTACGCTGACCCCCTGCAGGTTCTTCCCCTCACCTGTAAATACCCTGCCCGATACGCGGTTGGGGGGAGCGATGACCGGCGCCACCGCCAGCGGGTCGTTTATCTGTGTCGTAGTCGTGCTGTCGGGAAGGGGGCCGGGCGCGGCAGGACGTCTTTCGAGGATGACAAAGGTCCGGTCATCCACCTTTTTATAATACAGACCGGTATTCTTCAGGAGTTGCGTGAGTAATTTTTCGGTAGCCAGGGGCAGCGAAGGTGCCGGCAGGGTTACCAGTGTTTGACCGAGGGGCTGGCGGGAGAAAAGAAAATACACGCCCCTGACCTTGTTGAGCTCGACGAGCACTTCGATGAGGGGCCGCTGGGTGGCGGCCGGCGGAGGCGTCTGCAGATGAGCAGACAAGGGCAGCAACACGGGCAGAAAAAAGACAAGCAATCGTCCGAAAAGGCTTGTTTTTCTCATCTTACAGCAGTTTTGGTATGCATTCATCCGGTCAGCGCTTTCCCCGGCTGGCGCTGATCATAATCTGATCGCCATTTCTGGAAATCTTATAATCAGCCGTGGCTTCCAGCGATTGTAAGAGTACGTCCAGATTATTATTGGGGAGCATTCCGTTTACTGTTGAGTCGGCAATGCTGCTGTCGGCCAGCTGCAAATGCACGCCATAATGGTCATTGACGATGTTTACAAGGTCGCGCATCGGCGTACCGTTGAAGACCAGCTTCTGGTCTTTCCACGCCATGAGGCTGTCAGGCTCTACCGTCTTCTTCTGCCACAGGTCATCACGGAAGGTGACGAACTCTCCGGGGGTCAGCGGCAGCTGTTCTCCCTTTTCATTGCGGAGAATGACACGTCCTTCCTGTAACAGAACCGATTCTGCGCCGTGACGGTTGATGACATTGAACTGCGTGCCGGTGACGATCACGTCCATATGCGCGAGGTGTACGATAAACCGGCTGTGTTCGGGCGTTTTGCTTACGTGGAAGAACGCCTCGCCGTCCATCCATACCTCGCGGTCCCTTCCTTCCGACCAGTCTCCCTTGTAGTGGATCCTGCTGTTGGCGTCCATCATTACCTCCGTTCCGTCGGGCAGCCGGCGGCTCGCTATCTCGCCAAAAGCCGTAGCGATCGCGGTGCCGCGCCACTTTGTGGCGCCGGTATAGACCAGCCCCGCGCCAAGGATTATGAGGATAGCAGCGGCGATCATCCAACGGCGCCGGTTGGAGAAGGATATTTTGGGTGTGCCGGAAATGGATTGCATCAGCCTTTGTTCAGCCGCTGCAATCTGTTGCAGAGACAAGGCCTTCTCGGCCGGACGGACAGTATCCAAAAGACGGATGGCCTGCTGGACCAGGCGGGCACGGTCGGGATGACCACTGACCCAGCTTTCCCATTTCTGCGGCTCGGCTTGCGGCAGCTTGAAATGCCACGCCAGAAATGACTCGTCCACGAGAAGGTCTTCCGGCTCATTAAAGGTCTCTATCATTACAAGATGTAAGAGCCGAAACTACATTTTTTCAGTGTTTTTTCCTACTCTGCTAAACTTTTTTTGAAAAGGACAACAAGAATCCGTTATTTTCATGGACATTCTACATCTACCATTGAGCTCTGCCACTGAAGACATAACACTATGGGAATCCTTCCGGAAAGGTGACAGGGATGCGTTCGCAGCGCTGTTCCGGTCGCACTATGAGACACTGTACCGCTTTGGCAGCAAGTTCACTGCGGACAGCGAACTCCTCGAGGACACGATTCAGGAGCTGTTTATCGAGGTATGGCAGGCCAAGTCCACTTCACCCATCCTTTCGGTAAAGGCCTATCTGCTTAAAGCGCTAAAATACAAACTATTAAAAGCTTTTCGGAAGTCCGGCAGGCTGCTGCCGCTATACGACAGCGACGTCAATTTCGAGTTTAGTCACGAAACCCTGCTGATCGCCGAACAGGAAAGCGCCGAAAGGAAGAGGAAGGTGCTCGAAGCCCTTCAAAAGCTGTCGCACCGTCAGCGGGAGATCATCTACCTCAAATACTATCAGAACCTCAGCTATGAAGAGGTCAGCGAGATCATGAACATCAACTACCAGGTCGCGCGGAATTTATTATACCAGGCGATCAAGTCCCTGAAATCAATTCTGGCGGGGACGATGGAGCTCTTTTTACTCTTTCTTTAGCATTTCACACAAACGTTTGATTACAATTTTTTAATCGCCGACACCGGTAATAAGCAAAATTGACATTAATTTCGCTGCACTACCGGCCTTCACCGGTGGTGAAACATTTAATCTAAAACAGTTGATCTATGAGCATGGTAGACTCATTCGAAAAAATTCCGGTTAAGATCTTTGGTTCTCTGGGAGAAGGCTCTCGTTTTATTGGCAAAGAGATTGCGTCGCTGATACGCGAAAAAGACGCGAAAGGCGAAAAGACGGTTTTAGGACTCGCAACGGGGTCTTCGCCCAAGTCTCTGTATTCCGAACTGGTAAGACTGCACCGGGAAGAAAAGCTCAGCTTTAAGAATGTGATCACCTTCAATCTGGATGAGTACTACCCCATAGAAAACGACGCGTTGCAGAGCTACAACCGCTTCATGAAAGAGCAGCTCTTCAGCAAAATAGACATCGACCCGGCCAATTGTCATATTCCCAACGGCCAGTGGAAGAAAGAAGACATCAAGAAACACTGCGTGGAATACGAAGAGATGATCGACAAAGCCGGTGGTATCGACCTCCAGATACTCGGCATCGGCAACAACGGCCATATCGGGTTCAACGAACCTGGCTCGAGCATCTACTCCCATACCCGCCTCGTGCCGCTCGACAACTCTACGCGCATCGCCAATTCGCACGAATTCCAGAATATGTCACAGGTTCCGCGCCTGGCCATCTCGATGGGCATCAGCACGATCATGAAGGCCCGCAGGATTGTCCTGATGGCCTGGGGACAGATCAAGGCCCCCGTGATCCAGAAGGCGGTGGAAGGCAATGTCACCGAACAGATACCCGCCTCCCTGCTGCAACAGCACAACGACGTGACCTTTGTCCTCGACGACGTAGCCGCCTCCGAGCTGACCCGTTTCAAGTCACCCTGGCTGTCGGGCGAGATCGAATGGACTCCGGCGATGATCCGCAAGGCCGTTGTCAATATGGCCCTCAGACTCCAAAAGCCAATTTTGAGCCTTACCAACGGCGACTACAACGACAGCGGCCTTAGCGACCTGCTGGTGGAAAAAGGCGACGCTTATGAGATCAACCTGCAGGTCTTCTATATGCTGAGGGACAGCATCACCGGCTGGCCCGGCGGCAAGCCCGGCTCGAACCTGCCGACGCATCCCGAGCGGTCGGAGCCCTTCCCCAAACGCTGTCTGATCTTCTCTCCGCACCCGGACGACGACATTATCTCGATGGGCGGGACGTTCATGCGGCTGCACGACCAGGGCCACGACGTGCACGTAGCCTACCAGACCTCGGGGAATATCGCGGTGACCGATGAATTCGTTACCCGCTACCTCGATTTTGCGGTAGGCTTTGAAGTGCTGTCAGGCATCGACAGTCAGAAGTCTTCGCAGATTCTCAAACAGGCAACGACCTATCTGAAGAATAAAAAGCCGAGCGACATCGATACTCCGGAGATCAGGTCTATCAAGGGGCTGATCCGCCGCGGCGAGGCGAAGGCTACCTGTCGCTACGTCGGCATCAGGGACGAGAATATCCACTACATGAACCTGCCTTTTTACGAGACGGGCACCATCGAGAAGAAGCCGATGGGCGAAGAGGACGTGGTACTCACCGTCGAGCTACTGCGCAAGCTAAAGCCCCAGCAGATATTCTGCGCCGGCGACCTGGCCGATCCGCACGGGACGCACAAAGTGTGTCTGGATGTAGTTTTTGAATCGCTGAGAAGGCTGAAAGAGGCCGGCGACGACTGGCTCAAAAACTGCTGGCTCTGGCTCTACAAGGGCGCCTGGCAGGAGTGGGATATCAGCGAGATCGAAATGGCCATCCCGATGAGCCCCGACCAGGTGCTCAAGAAACGTTTCGGAATCTTTATCCACCAGTCCCAAAAAGACATGGTTCCCTTCCAGGGCAGCGACAGCCGCGAGTTCTGGCAGAGGGCCGAGGACCGGAATGCCAATACCGCGAACTTATATGCGCAGTTGGGATTGACCAAATATGCCGCAATGGAAGCCTTCGTTCGGTGGCATTATTAACCCGCACGTTAACCGGTCATTAAATTTGCGTTAACTATTTTAAAGTGTATTTTTGTAGCATTCGATTTATGCCACAGAATACTACACTTATCACTGTCAAGGAAGAATGGGCCAGCGCCTGGCAGCTGCCGGCGTTCCGTACCAAAGTAATGGCCGGTATGGCTGTTATCATCTCCATTCTTTCCTTGTTTCCGATATTTTTCCAGACAATCGAGCTGAGGCAGGGGATCGTACTGAACGATCCCCTGTTGCGTTTACTCCCGCCCCATAATGTATCCCCTGGCGCTTTTCATCATCATCTGGTCCATTACGCTGTTGGCCGTATTCCGTGCGGCGCAGACCCCGGCCATGTTCGTCACCTTTCTTTGGGCCTATATCTTTCTATCCCTTTTCCGGACGATGACGATCACGCTGGTCCCCCTGGACCCGCCTGCGGGGCTGATCGCACTGAAGGATCCGCTGAGCAATTTCTTTTACGGGGATAAGTTTGTGACGAAGGACCTGTTCTTCTCGGGGCATACCTCTACCGTCTTCCTGCTGTACTTCACGATACCCGGCAAGACGGACAAGAAGCTGGCGCTGCTGGCAACCGCCTGTGTAGGCTTCCTGCTGCTGGTACACCACGTGCATTACACGCTGGATGTGCTCGGCGGGCTGGTATTTGCCTGGATTGCCTGGCAGCTGGCGCGCCGGACGATCGTCCGGGATTTTGATGGGTATACGTACTAGAAGGCCGATAGCCCCTGTCCGCGGTCCTGCGCTAAAACGCTTCTCCTATCTGTAAATAAAACCCGCTGGAATGGCCATTGGCGATGCCATAGTCGAGCCGGAGGTTTAGCTTCTCCGCCTGATTCAGCGCGACGCGCAACCCTCCCCCGAAGGAGTATTTCAGGCACTTAAGGTTGACGTCTTCCAGCCGCGGCCCCACATTGCCGATCCCGCCAAAGCCGACGGCGCCGAAGCGCCAGAATAGCGGCACCCGGTACTCGGCCTGGACGATCGCTGCGTTCTTGTCGCGGAAACGGCCGGCGTAATATCCCCTGAGGTTGTTGGCGCCGCCGATATAGGCCAGGCTGCGCAGCGGGGTCTCACCGGAATTAAAGCTACCGAAAGCCTGGAGGGCCAGCACTTGCTTCTTATAGATGCGGAAGTAGCGTCGGACGTCAAAAACATAGTTAGTATACTGGTAGTCAGACCCCAGCGCCGACGCGAAATGGTCGAACCAGAACTGCAGCATCGACCCGTGGTCCGGCGAGAAAGCGTTGTTTCGGGTGTCGTAGGTGAAGCTGAGGCCAAGACCCGAGACGTGATAGCCATAGCGGCCGGCGACATTGTCCAGATCAAATAGCTTCCCTTTCGCATATTCTACGTCGAAAACGCGTTGATACTCATGGACAATGCCCAAAAAAAGACGTCGTCCGACGCGCAGCTGGGGGTGCAGGTAGATATAATACTGCTTGTATTTATAAGATTCCCTGGCGGTATCGGGTGCGCGCTTGCCGAGGCCCCAGAAATTGTCGGGGAAGCTGCTGTAGGAGAACTGTTCGTTGATGATAAACCGTTCGCCGGGGAAATAGATGGAACCATTTAGCGCTACTACAAATTGCTTGCGGGTTGTATACAGCGCCAGAGCCTGGGCGTTAGAGGTTCGCGTTGCGGTATCGTGGCTTTTGAGGTGAAAGGTGGCGGCGCTGACCACGCCAAACGACCAGCCGGTCTCTATCGACCTGGCAATGATTGGCAAAACGAGAACATGCCGTATATTTGCCGGACTTTTTATCGGCAAGTGGCAGTTTTTCCACCGGAACCGTGTGGAGACTGTCATTTTGGGCTTTAACGCCCAATGAAGTAAAAATAAGGCAACAAAGCCCAAGAAAATAGATAAATTGTACTTTTCTGAACGAATGAGAGGGCAATGTTGTATATTATTTATTAATGTCCGTCGATAAAACGAGGCAAATTAACGTTGAAAATTCTAATTTTCTTACATTTGATGTTTAATGAAGAATTCACAATTTGTTAAAATTCAATTAACCCAATATTTTAAGGCTATGGAGCTGGAAAGGGATGCGACCCTTCCTTTTCTAAAATAAAGCTAGCATTTATGAAAAAATTCGAATGTCCCGATTTTGTCCTCGGAGATAAGATAACAGAAGAACAATTCAACTTTTTCGACAAGTACGGCGTGATCATTTTTAAGAATGTACTGAATTCGGAGACCGTTCAATTATTCATATCTGAGCTGAACAGGATTGAAAAACAATGGCTGGATGAAGGCCGCGACAAGATCAACGGTATTCCGTTGAAATTTGGCAAGGACGAGCATGGCAACAAGATGATCCAGCGGATGTGTTTTCTCTCACTTTACAGCGAGCCTCTGCACGAGTTGCTGCAGGATCCGCGCATTCAGGCGCTTACGGCCCTGCTTGCTCCCTACGAGGGGCGCATCAGCGAGAACGAGAAGGACGGACTCATCCTCAATCACTATGTCCGGATGCCGGAAAGCAATTTCACGCAGATGGGCTGGCACACTGACAGCCCCCGCGACCTCTTCCTCGGCCAGAAGATCATGCCGATGCTGAACGTGGGCATTCACCTGGACGACACTCCGTTCGAGAACGGCGGTCTGCGGGTATTGCCGGGCACCCACAAACAGGGTATCCTGCGTCTTCTGTTCGGTAAGAAATATTTTATCGACAACAATCCTGACCGCCGCGAGATCGGCTTTGATCTTCACCCCGGCGACCTTACCGTGCACGATGGCCGCATCTGGCACAGGGCCCAGCAGTCTCCCCTCTATGGTGAGGCCAGCCGCCGTCGCGTAATGTATGTCCCCATCATCACCGGCAAGTACCAGCCAAAGGATGCTAACAGCAAGACCCCTTTCTACCACCGCCTTGCTGCACGAGTGCAGAACTAGAACTAACCAGACCCCATATGATATTTCGGAGGCCGCTTTAATGCGGCCTCTTTTTTATCGCAACCTCACTATCTTCGCCGCATGGAAGGATACGCACTCATTACCGGCGCCAGTAAGGGCATCGGCAAAGCCATCGCCACCGCGCTGGCCTCCAAAGGATTCAACGTCTTGCTGGTCGCTCGCTCCGAGCCCCTGCTCGAAAAGGCCGCCACGGAGATCACTTCGCGTTTTCGCGTTAAAGCCGACTGGCTGGCCCTCGACCTCTCCCACCCCACCGCCCCGCAGAACGTCTACGACTGGTGCCGAGCCAAAGGCTATACCGTAGCCGCTCTTGTCAACAATGCCGGCTACGGCCTCAGCGGCCCTTTTGAAAAATATACGCTCGAAGAGTCCTGGAATATGATGCAGCTGAATATGCAGACCATGGTCGGCCTGACGCGTCTTTTCCTGCCCTCGCTGCAGGCTTTGGACAGGGGGTATATCATGAATATCGCGTCGTCCGCCGCCTACCAGGCCGTGCCGAAACTGAGCCTCTACGCCGCTACAAAGGCCTTTGTCCTCGCCTTTAGCCGCGGCCTCCATCAGGAGCTGGCCAGGGGTCCCGTCACCGTCACCGTCGTCAGCCCTGGCGCCACCGACACCGACTTCCCCAACCGCGCCCAATTGGGCGAAAAAGGCATGAAAGCCGCCGCGAAGTTCAATATGTCACCCGAGGCTGTGGCGGGTAGCGCTGTCCAGTCGATGCTGTCCGGCAAGACCGAGGTCATCACGGGATTTATCAATAAGTTGGGCGCGGCTATGGCGTGGCTGCTGCCGAAGGGGATGGTGGAGAAGACGGCGATGAAGATCTATGAGTAACGCTGCCCCTCGGGCCGCGACTGACTCATTCTAAACTTTTGTAAAGGATTTGTTCCTTTTTATATTTTTCGCCGTATATTTGCAGCCCCTTAAGGGGAAGTCAACGAGTCACTAGAGGCCCTGTAGCTCAATTGAATAGAGCATTTGACTACGGATCAAAAGGTTTCAGGTTTGAATCCTGACAGGGTCACAGAAAATCAAGCACTTAGAAAAATATTTCTAGGTGCTTTTTTGTTTTTTGCACAGAAATCGTGTGCAAATTGGTTGATCTATCGGTAATCAATAAGTGAAGAAAAAGTAACGGCGCTGCGTATATGGTTGATATTTATTCACTTCACTGAAGTCGCTCAGGAAACAGAGAAGTTAAGATAGATTCATCCGGGTTAAAATGAATTAAGTGTGACCAAAACCTTTTGATTCCAAATCATACAAGATCTTACGCCAAGCCAAAAGACACGCCCCACGTTAGATACCACGGTCATGATCACCTGTCCAGGCCCATCGACATTATGGACATTTGCGAGCTGGCCGGCCAACCGGCAAGATTCGGCACAATGTCCTAGATATCGTATCTTGCTGATGACCAAATGCACTTATGTACCGAGCTAAGAAAGTTTTTGTTATTGCGATAGATGGCTATAGCAGCGTACACTGCCAGCCCCTCGACAACCCCGTCGCGGATGGTCGCCGCTTGACAAAAGTTCTCCAAGAACGCTATGGATTTGCCATAGCCAGAGACCCCCTCTTCAACGAGGATGCAACTCGGGAAAACATTGAAGAGGCTCTTTTCGCCATAGCGGCGGAAAGCTATGAGGAGGATGTATTGGTAATCTTTTTCGCCGGTCACGGTGGCCAGGAAGATGTGAGGAAAACAGGTTTTTGGTATACGATTGACGCCCAGGACCCCGCCAAAAAGCAGAAACTTCTTTGGAATTCTGGAATTCTACAGGCAATGGCCCTGATGAAATTCAAACATATTCTTCTAATTTCCGACTCGTGCTATTCCGGCACCTTCATTACCCGGACCCCGGCACTGCCCCAACCCTCCAGCTTGGAGGAGGCGGATGCCCTGGAATCGCGGTGGGTGTTCGTATCCGGCGGGGAAGAGACTGTAAAGGATGGCCACGCTGGCAAAGGCAGCCCTTTCATGAGTAGCATTTGTAAGTTCCTGGAAACCAATAAAAAAGCACGTTTCCCAGCAACCGAACTTTTCTCATCTGTTAAAAGTGATTTCAGTAGCCCCGAAGCCCAGAGCCCCGATGCGGCCCCGCTGTCGGGCGTGGGACACAACGGCGGCATCTTACTTTTTGAGACAACTGATCCGACACTCGAGGAAAAAGCCGGCGAGCTTACCACAGCCTTCCCGCTTCCTCCTGGTCCACCGCTTGGCCCTTATATTGAGCGTACGCTATCTCCCAAGGACGCCAATCAACGTATAACTTCGTTCTTTGGGCTCGAAACCGATAGGAAGAAGATCACTGATCTTATCGAATACGAAAACCGGTTTGTGGTGTTAGGCAATGCCGGCTCAGGCAAATCACGCGAGCTGCTTCGCCTTCGAGAACGCCTCAACGAATCCGGCGGGCGTTTTCTGCCTGTTTATAAGCGCTTCAACACCTACGTCGACCAACAAATCTCCCACTTTCTTCCCAAGGGATGGGAAGACGTGGACCCATACATGGCCGTCTTTCTCCTCGACGGTCTGGACGAGGTGCAGCCCCAATATTTCGGCAATGCTGTCCGAAGTTTGGAGGACTTTGTCACCAATCATCCCCACTCCAAATTCATCATCACCTGTCGGAACAATTTCTATGAGCTACCCGAGCGCAACTTCTCCGGCACCCTAAATAGTTTCTCAGTCTACGAGTTGAACGATATCTCCTTATTGGACATAAAAAAATATGTAACTGATGTGAAAGGGCTCGATGGCAGTCTCTTTCTTATCGAAGCCCAGCGCCATCGTTTGCTAGATCTTGTACAAAAACCTTTCTTTTTAGAAATTCTGTTACAATATTTTCAGGAGCATGGCAATCTCACGCACAAGCGAAGCGCCATTATCGAAGGGGCTTTAATGGCACAGCTCGCTTCCAATCGCCAGCGCCTGAATTCGACAGAGCACGGCAGAATACTTGATAATGACACCGCGCTCGGCATGCTGCAAAAAATTGGTTTTATCATGGAGCAGATGGGGAGGAACTATCTTTCCGATCAGGAACTGCGAGCATTATTTCCCATATACGAAGACCGCGAACTTGTAAAGGAACTACCTACGTTTTTTCATGACGATGAGCAGCACCGCTGGCAGTTCGAGCATAATAATACCCAGGAATATCTCGCCGCTAGTGTCCTAAGACAATTGCCATTCGACAATGTGCTTAAACTGATCACTATTCCAGGTACAAATGCAATTAAACCCAGTTGGACCAACACCCTTTCCTTCTTTATCAGCATTGGAGAGGACAATATAGTAATGGCCCTGCTTACTTGGCTGGTTCAACATCAAAGTGCGTTTATCTTCCGCCTTGAAGCCGAAAGAATACCCGAAGAAATCAGAATACAGGTTGCCTTGGAGATCATCCAGAGCTACGCAAAGGAAAATATTTGGATCTCCTCAACCCTGTTTACCGAGGAGGACATCGCCCGCATCGGGGCTTTCCCTGACGTAATTCATCACCTACAGCGCGACCTTGATAGTCCCGATACAACCATTACGGTTAAAATGAATGCATTCCGGATACTGCGATACATGAACTACGACCGTTTCCCAACAGAGAAAAAAACGTTCAATGACAGTCTACTTCTCTTAGTCAGAAAAGAGGATACGCCGAACCATCTAAAATATTCAGCTTTGAACACATTGGGGAGCCTTCAAATGTTGAATCCAGACGAGATCAATTCCTTGGTCATTCAATACAAAAATAATATCAATGCATATATTCGAGCAGGTCTCTACTCCTTAATAATTACAACAAAGCATATCGATGATTACGTGGACATCTTCCTCGATGGCCTCGATATCAACACAATAACGACCCCAACCGGCACCAGAAGTTCAGTTACCCTAATGAATGAATCGATACGTCTAGTGGATGGACTTGCGGGGATAGCTACCGCCGATAGCGCAATCAAGGTATTGAAACGGTTTGGCAAACCCGGTTCCTGGCGCCATTTGAGTCGGGATGACAACAAAGCCATTTTAGAGAACATCGTAAACATCGCTATCGTTTCTTACCAAACGCAGAGCACTATTTTTAACGAACTGCTCAATGCGACCATCGAAAGTGCAAAAACTTTCGACCACGACAATTGTGTACGACTATCTCGATTTTTCACAGCCACAGGAACCGCCTATGAAGCCATTCTTCAGGTCCTTTCTCAATCCACGGATTTCGTCAGCGGAGAATTGCTCGCACTACTACTTGAGCCCAGCACTATACAATATATAATGGACCAATATCTAAACGATTTGCTCACGGAGGCACAAATTCGGCAAATCCACGCTGCCCTTATATGGCATAAACGGAGTTATGGTAAAGAAGGAGACTTGCTCGACGAATTCGAGGACGCCTTCCAAAAATCTTCAGGCATCCATTTAAAGCAACCTTCTGTCCCCGCGTGGCCCCAAATACCAAAGAAAGATCCTCAGGCCAATGTAAATCTGTTGTTCAACCGTACACGATTCAAAGAAGGAGTAACATCCTATTATCGACGCATTGGAAAGAACGCGATTTCGTGGGATGAAGTTGTCACATCCAGGGCTAAGCATCGAGACGATTTTTCAGCAGACAGCCCGGTGTTCACCTTCTTCTCCGATTACTTCCATTCCCAAATTTCATACGACCAGGAAGAAACTCTGAGATCGGTGGATACCCCCGCGTTCGACAACTGGGCTATGCAGCAAGTCTACCGAATACTAGAAGAATCGTCAGATTCTTCGGTTACAATTAATGCAGAACAGCAAGAAAGAATCTCTGAATGGGTTTTACGTACGCTTGATAACCGTGACCTCGGTCGCGCAATTGCTTGCTCAGACGGAATTGTCCGAGTGCTATGGCATTTTATTCTTAAGTTCCATATCGACGCCCCAACCGAAAAGCTGCTTCCTTTCACATTATATTATGACTTTAAGGTCAAAGTGAACCTTGGTGACATCGGCACCATTGATGAACTCGAGAAATTAGTCAGCAAAGAGACGCTATTTGAAACAATAACAGCAAATCTTCTGACAAAATCGCTTCCCGCCTTGCAATGGCTAAACAATGCCTCCTATGCCATTAAGCATCGGCTATCGCAAACCTACCCTCTTATAACGGAGTATCTTGTGGCTACACCGGACTTCGATTACAAATACCAAGAGCTATTGGAACTATGGGCGGCTAAAGAGGAAGTGGCAAATATTGATACCGTCGCAAAGACAGCCGTCAATATATCTATTCGGCTTTCTGCTCTTTCGGTAATGGCAAAAGCGTCCAAGCAAAATTCTGTAACGGCATCCATTTTGGCCGGCATAGTTGACGACACATCCGTGGAATTGATCCATAGACTCGAAGCGGCCAAGCAACTAATACGGCTAAATGATGCTCGAGGAGTAGCTTTTATTGCTCAGCAGATAGAAAACAGTAGTTCAAAAGCTGGCCATCATAACTTCGAATTAATTCATTCAATCGCTCGCATTAAGTCGCTCGATGCATTGCCTTACCTACTCCAACTAATTGCCGTTGCGCTCCGCCCAGCAATTAGGTCTCAGGATGAAATTGGCTATTTCTTCAGTCAACTCCTTGACGGGCTGTTCAATATTGGCATCCAATCAAAGGAGGCATTGGATCAAGTTACGACCAAAGTGACAGCTTTTATTGTTGAAAATGAAAATACGCTTGTCGACCTGGAAGTATTGAAAGTCAACCTTCGCAGGTTGCATGAACAATTTCATGCTGCTCACGTCCAGCCGATGACGTTGCTGGAAGCCGTTGCCCGATATGAAGAAATCAGATAGGTGCCAGACAGCTTGGCGGACGGCCACGTTCCCTTCTATGTAATTTTCAATTTGAGAATGTCCTTTTTAATTTGCTAAGCGGTCTCTTATAGAAATTCTCATCATCATATTCGACTCCGAACAAAATTCGATAAACGTCCTTCTCCGTCAACTTACTATCCAACAACTTCCCTAAATCCTTCAAGTATTTCCTATTGTATTTTCTCTGCAAAAAATCCAAATCAGCTAACTCTGACTGATGATGTCCATAAATCTCAGCTATTCGCATTGCCTCTAACGTTGGTTCAATTCGATCATCCTTAGTCTTGATGCGTACATTAAATGTTCCGAGGCCCTTCTTATAAACAACTTCGAATTTATACAACTTCGTTATATTCAAATCAACGTAGGGGTGAATATTTTTCTTCAAAGTAAATATAGCATCGTGTTTAACAGAGCTATTGCAAGACGAACAAGACGGTATCAGATTATAAAATGAAAGTGATAATATTGGATATTCCACCTGAGGAAACCAATGATCCAATGTAGGCCGTATTATTTTGGTTCCCTTGGCATCCATTACTGTTGAAGTATAAAGCCTGTTACAGTAAATACAAGTCTCAATTCCTAAATTGCTACACAAGTCATAGGCATTATATTTATCATTGTCTTTGCCAGAAAACCATTCATAGTTAAATATCTTTTCGATTTCATTGCGGACTTTACCGGGAATCTTTTTGCTTCGACCTATAATCCTTCTATTTAATTGCAATAGCTCCGCAGGTCGGCCTTCTATAACTTTCAGTATATCTATCCGATTTAAAATCTTTCGAACTTTTGCGCTAATATTTGCTTTCCGGATTCCGCCGGTACATATTGGACACAATTTATCGTTGCAGATCGACCTCGAATTTCGACCATTCAATTTAATTCGAACATAACAAGTAATACGCTTGACGTGAATCATCTTTGCGTGTTGGACTTGAGGGGAGTGATCATCTATAGATAGCATAGTTATAGGAGTTCTTCAGGATTGATATTATTTTTACGCATCATCTGCAAAATATTGTCCTTGACTAAGGCATGCTCATCAATGTCCGTATTAACAGGAAAAGCCGCATTAAACATGTTGATCATTCTTGCCTTGATAACGGGCTCTCCTACCACTCCGATAAGATTGTCCAAGTATCTTTGAGCATTATTAGAAATCCATTCTTCAATCTTATCAAGTTGCTCCCACTTCTCAAATTCCACAAGCTTTTGCCGATAGAAAAATCGCTCCTTTTCCAATTTTTCCGCTATTAGTGTCTTTAAGGGAGCAGGCTCCGATTCATACGTCTTATTGAGATTTTTAATATCATTATTCACTTTAATATAGTTAAGCAAAATGATTCCATACTCAATTTTCTTTTGCGCAAAAGCACCCAGACATCCATTTTCCATAAAAAAATCATCGGTCAGCAGGTCATGTATATTCGCGGCAAAAGTATTATATTCATTTTCATTTTGCACTATATCCCCACTCTTCAATTTAAGAATTTTTCTTTCCTGAATGTCAGATAATATAAACGGAGAATGCGTGGAAAATACAATATGAATTCCGTAAAGCTGGGTCTCCATCTTAGACAAAGCCTCCAACATTTTCCGAACAAAAAGGCGCTGCATATTAGGATGGAAATAAAGCTCAGTCTCATCAAGCAATACAGTTACGTAGTTATACCTATACTGTTCGTCGACGGACTCCAGATTCCGCAAATGGTATACAATGGTGCTTAAAACGCTCACCATTTGGTATTCCCCTGAGCTGGCTTTAGAAAAGCTACTCTTATCATCATCATCCAAATAAAAGTCCAGCTTAAAAATTGGCGGCGGCAATAGCTGCGCTAAATCTATCTGCGCTTTCGGATTTGAAAGAATAATTCCGTTAATGAGTTTTGCGTACCTATCCAACTCTATAGGCTCCCGCATCTTTACCGATCTGATCAAAAATCTTTTTAATTGCGGGAATTTCAAATAATTTACTGCTTGCTTGAACTTTACTGTAACATGACTGGGATCATCTTTTATTTCTTGCAGAAGCTTATAAACCTTCTTGGCCAGTTCAAGTTCCGGCCTGCCACCGGAACTTCCCGTTTTACTATACCTATTCACCTCCGATATCAATTCAATTATTTCACTCTTATACTCCTTAATATACCTATCATATCTCTCGATAATAGCCAACATTTTGTAAACTATGTAATATTCTAAATCTGTATCGTCCCTTTCGACTACAGAATTCACTCCAAAGACCCCATAAACCTGGTCCATTATAAGGCGAATTATCTTAGCATTTTTATAAGTTCGTCTCTCTGCCTCTTCCCTTTTTTTACCATTATTGCTTTTTCCATATGCCACGGAAAAATATTTCAAAACTTTCCCATTATCAATATATCGAAAACTTTCCTCCGGCATATCTGGATTATGCAATTCGAGTAAATTCAGCAAAAGTCTTATGTTGAGTAGATCACGTTGATTATTAACTGCTATCTCGCCTTCTGTCCGCTTCGGATTAATAACCACTGGAGTAACATAGCCGTCATTCTTATGAGACAGTGGCGTTACCCAATCAATTTTATAGTCATTGCTATTTAAAGCGTAGTGAGAATAATTAACTAATATGGAATAAAAGAAAACCTTGAAAAGGTCGCTTATAGCCACCGGATCCTTTTCAAGCTGATAGGTTAAGTGGCCTCCTTTCTCAACCCGGCCAAATCGATAAATAAGAGATTTTTTCCCAAAAGTCACTTTGTACAAGGTATCGGCGTGCCAATATACCTCAAAGTTCAATTTACCAATTGGTTTATACTCACTCGCATCTAAATAGCCGAACTGAATAGATAAATTATACACTCCCATCAGCATTAAATCTAGCAAGGTACTCTTCCCCGATCCGTTCTTTCCAACGATCGCAGAAATATTTACCTTCAGTTCTCTAAGATTATACAAAGATTCTGCCTCTGCGGGATTAAAAAGAAATGACTCTAACGGCCTCTTAGTTGAGGTATTTAATTGTTGCGGAATGACGACGCGGTCAAGAGGGTAATACGTGTATGATTTTAGGATTTTATGCGCCTCTTTATTACGGCCTAAGGTTCTAAGGCCAACCAACCTGAATTCGATATCTATAATTCTATTATCGCTATTCCTGCTCAAATAGCTGCTAGGAAATTTTTGTTTAAAAGCATTAAAGTCATAAGAAAAGTAATAGGATTCCCACGCCAATTGTACATAGTTATCTAACTCAGCGTTGTTCAATAAACTATTATATAATTCAAAAGTCAATCCAGTATTAACAGGCACATACCCCGCGCGTTCCAAGTATAACCGGGTATTTTTATCAAGCGGCAAAAATGTCCTACTATCAACCCAGAACAAAAACATGGTAAATACCGGAATTTGTATTCCCTCCCAACTTTTGGCATTCCTCCAAAGGTCCGGCGTTATAGCAGATTTACCAATTTTCATTACTTCATCAAAGCTTTTCCATATCTGCATCTGCTCACTCACATTTCTTATCCTTTGCACCTTCAAAGGCATTACGGCGGGACAACCTTCAAAACTAATATTCTTCCAAGATTTATTTCTTAAATCCAGCAGTGACGCTATGATATTTATGATTTCTGTTCGAATGTCATTTTTCTGTCTCGACCTACTAAAACTCAAAAATAGCTGAATTGGATCCACCGAACGCACGCGAAGCTCTCTCGAATTCTCAAGCCACAAATTATATTTCCGAAAAGCCGGTGCACTATTGAGTAACTCAAAAAGTCGACTCCCTGACTCGTCGGCATAGCGTTGGTAGAATTTATGCAATTGGCGGGCTAGTCGTGTGTATACAACGTTCCATTTTGCTGAATTGACCGATTTTCCCATAAAAACTAATATAAAGAATCATTCGATTAGTTTTTTATGCGTGCCAACAAATGTCGATGATTTAGCCAAAAATGGGTGTTTTAACGGGGGATAATGTTGAAACTAAGTGAATTTTTCCTCCGGCCGGGGTATAAGTCCCGTTTGGTCGTTGAACAACGCCATCTGGAGTTAGAGTTTGGTATTTTTAGCACTGGAGGGTGAACTACTTGTAAACATTCGATAGGGCCGAGTCGATACATAATTCACTCAAAAATCTCTATCAAATATCTCTCGTCTTCATCAACTGCCTCCAAATCGGAATCCAACCGATTAGCTATGGCATTCCGTTCCCAGGAGCTCATTTTTTTATTCAGGTTATTATTCGAATTGCCCATATCCCATTGTGCGGTCTGGCGCAGCTTTCGCGCAAGCGATTCCATTGCGTTAAGTAGGTTTTCCGCTATCGATGGTGAGATGCCCCATCCGTATTGAGACAGTGCCTGCACCGTGCATTGCTCGATCACCGCACTTGGCAGCGCCGGTGCAAATCTTTCCCGGTATATTTTCAACAACTTAATGATCTTTCGGGCAGCTGGCAAATTTCTTGTGATCGCCAATTGTTGTTTGATATTTACCTTCATGGAAGATCCGCGCTGCCAAAACCATTCAGGACGGACATAAAGGTTCAGTCGTCTGTCCCGTGGATAGTCCCCGATGGCCCGCCCCGGGATTATGTCCACATAAATGCTATCCTCACCACTGTCAAATGTCAATCCAATGGATCGGCGCTGTTTCGTAACGATCGCTTTTTCCGAAAACTCCGCCCTGATCCGATCGTAAGCATATTCATACATCTCCTCCAATGTTCCACAAGCATTCTTCGAGAATACGAGGATTATATCCAGATCGGACCCTGACAGGATGGCGGTGCGCTTGCGGAAAGACCCGGCTACTATTGGGTTTTCCATCAGGTCGTCGCCAAAAATCGACTTCAGCTTTGCTGAAACCCGGTCGCGGATTTCTAGCAACTGTCGTAAGAATCCAGGATCACTCTTCAGGTGTTCTTTCAACAAAACCGCTTCGAGATAAGTATCCGGGTCAAAAGGAAATTTCGCCTCTTCATAGCGGAGGTATTGATAGTAAACCCAACCCAATCCCGCACCGATGGTCGCCCCGGCCAGGCTGCTTTTCAGACCGCGTCCCCAGTCATAATTATCAAGGGTAAGTTCGACACCGTTGTCATGGCAGGTTGTCCGTTGGTTCACGAAATCATTCGCGAACAGGAGTGCACCGCCAAATACGGCGCAAGTCGACATATAACGTGATTTCCTTCTCATAAGCGTGTGTTAGTCCGGATGTTCACCTCCACCCATCCAAGTTCCGGTGATATGCCAATTCTCATAATGGTATAGCCACAGACTCGTCCAGGGCAGGATGGTTTCGGATATTAAATGATTGTATGTAAAATCCCCATAGATGGGGCGATGTAAACATAGGGTCCGGTCCGGATAATAAAGATGCGGAATCTTCTCTCCTTTAGCGTTCGAAACCAGCTGTGGCTTTAACACCTTTATGATGGGATTTTGCTTTAGTTCATAGGTAATTGATATGGTATATGGCTTACTACGCGATGTCGGTCGGGTTATACCGGTAGTCTTGAGCCTGTTAGACCAGGCAAGCGTTGTAAACTGAGGATACATATGCCGCAAGGCCGCCACCTGCTCCGCGATGGACTTGAATGGTATGTTGACTCCGTAAAGCATTATTCGCCAAAGAAGGTATTGGGTTTAATGGAAGCGGCCCCGGCGCCAAGTGCACTTAGCGTTCCGGTCGATCGCGTCGCCCCGAGCACACGCGATTTGCGCATTTGCTCAATTTGTTCAACCTGTCCGGTTTGCGCTTTTATAAATACTTCGTCGCCAAAGACGTTCCTTAGAATCTTGCTTTCAACGATCAGACCCTGCTCTTGCTTCAATTGTTGCCAGTTATCATATAAATGATCGACGAATTGCTTGAAGGCAATGTAGTACTCAGGAATTTGTTCCCATTTATCCGTGAAGTCTTCGGTGCGATTCACGGGATTGAAAACCTTCAGCCGGCCAATATTCGTTCGAATATTGTCGCGGAAGTTTGCTAACGATACCATCCCTGTATCAAAAATGCCATCCTGTCCCTCGTAGAGCAATCCGGCCAGCGTAGTCAATACTATGCTAGAGGTTTTATACCGATCGTCGTTCTGGAAATACAAATCTCTGTCACGCTTGATAAGTTGTACCGCACGCTGAAGAGGTTTTTCCTGGCAAAATTGTCGGCCGGCAGCTTGTTCCGCACGGAGCGCTTTCTCGAGCAGGCTCTCCTTCACCAGATTAGCCTGACCCAGAAACCAATCCGCATGCGCTCGGGGACTGCTACTGACCCATCTACCCAACTCATGGTCCGGCACCATGATCCTGTTCTCATCCCAATCGTTTTCCTGAATTCCCGGCAAGATGTCCATATGAAAATCACCTGCATAGTTTAACCGAAGACAGCGGTTCTTAGGCTCCAGCATGCCTTTGTACGTAGCGTGTTCTTCCAGCCGCCGTTTTAGCTCTTCGTAAATTCTTTTGGGGGTGTGCGTGTTCCATTTTGCTTTCAGATGGATCACTACATCAAGGTCGAATTCTTCCCGGCCGATCGGTTTGACGGTGGTTAAGATGCGGACGGACCCATGCGGATAGACATCGTAGCGATAGGGTTTGAAGAATTTCTCGTCGGCTTCAATCCAGTCCTTGCTTGCCTCATAATGCTGCTTCATTTTGGCCTTTCGGGTATCGTCCAATTGGAGATCCTCGGCCATCCGGTCCAGCAGATCATCGATCTGTGTCCGTTTCTCCTGTAATGTTATCATTGCGGTAAGATTTTAAAGCTGTGTGGCAGGATGACCCTGCCGTCATCAGTCCGACCTTTTTTATTTCCTCCGAGCTTGCAAAAAGTACCTCATCGCTCTTTTCGGCCAGCGCCCTGATCGCCTCTTCCTGCTCCTTGGTCTCCAGTCGCAGCTCGAATATGTCTGCATACCTGAACTCATCAATCGGCAAGGCCTTGGAGGGAATCTCAAGTTCCTCGTGCTTACCCAAAAAGACATAGGTCAAATGACGGAACGCCGCTTCGGGTAGAAGCCCCGGCACTATCAACTCCTCATTGAACTCCCTCGTTGGGTCGATCTCCCGGTTCTTGCGGCTGGCCAGCCACTGCAGGTAATTGACGAGATTCTTCCTTTTTTAATGACGATCCGTAGGTCATCCACGGTATCTTCGTCTCTCGGTACGAGGTTGCAAGGGTGATACCCAACTTGTTGAACAGGTCTCGGGTTTCTCCTTTATAATACTTATATGCCCCACCAACCGGTTGATAGCCAACCACATCCTTCTTATGCCGTTTGATCAGCAAATATTTTCCATTGTACTCAATTCGATATAAATAGGCAGTGGTCACCCTGATAGCCCGACGGGGATGAATGAATTGCATCTTCATCATCTTCCAATGCCCCCTGTTCTCCCATAGGTAACCCAGCAGTTCCAATACTCCAGCGAAAAAGGCCCCTATGGCGATCTTCTTCCAATCCCCATCATGCAAGAGTCCGAAAATCAGCCAGCCAACCGATCCCAGTATAAGACTAAAAACACCCTTACCGCTCATAACAATTAGTTTACAAATTTGGTTCAAATATCGTACCTTGTCAACCAATCATGTCAACTTTTCCTACTCTGCCATATTTGCACCCTTGACTGACATGATATTACTGATCACAAGCTGCTACCTGTCAGAGGCATAATAGTTGCATCGTTAACCATATTGATCCATCTTTGTCAACCAATACGCATTCTAATGACCGCCGAATCCAATAAGTCTACTGTAAATCAGCTCTTTGCCGAACGTTTCAAGTCCGCGCGGCTAATGAACGGGCTCTCGCTCCGGAGCTCTCGACCCGGCTCAAAAATCCGGTGTCCCGACAAGCGCTTCATAAATATGAGAAGGGAGAAGTTATTCCTGACAGCGAGATGATGAAGGACTTGACCGATGCCTTAGGTCTTAAACAAGATTATTTTTTCCGGGAATCACTTGTTGAACTCGGCCCGCTTGAGTTCCGAAAGTTAAAAGGGCTTCTGGCCAAAGAACAGAGCAGAATCATCGAGTTAACCAAAGATGTGCTTTCCCGTTATCTTGAACTGGAAGAGATTCTCGGGATGGAAAGTGGTTTTATAAACCCGCTCGCCGGGAGAAAAGTGATCAGCACTTTCGAAGAGGTGGAGAAGGCAGCCGCAGATCTTCGAAAGGCACTCGGAAACTGGGCGCGGATCCTATCTACAACACCATCGAACTGCTGGAAGACAACCACATTAAGGTGATTGAGGTTAATTCCGAGATGATGCATTCGACGGCATGCAGACACTGGGTAAATGGAAGTATACCGGTCATTGTCATTAATATGAGCCGCGTAAGGGCACCTGACCGAATACGGTTCACCGTACTTCATGAACTGGGCCATCTCTTGCTCCCCCTTCATTCTTTAGCTGAAAAGGAAAAAGGAACGTCTTTGTCACCAATTTGCGGCGGCCGTCCTGTTTCCCAAGGAAGCGGCAGAAAACGAAATGGGCAAAAATCGGAAGAAGTTGTTCATCCAGGAATTGGGGGCTTTAAAGCAACAATATGGGGTCTCCATACAAGCGTTGATCTATAGAGCCAATGACCTTGGAATTGTTTCTGCCGCTTACTTAAAACAATTCATGATGATCATGGCCTACAATCACTGGAAGGTAAACGAGCCCATCCAATACGAGGGTTCTGAAAAGTCAAATCGGTTCAGGCAACTCATTTTCCGGGCATTGGCTGAAGAGCTTATTTCCATCGACAAGGCGGCAGCACTAAGTAATCAATCTTTGATCGAATTCCGGAAACAAATCACCGTGGTCGAATGAGAATTGCCATTACCGATGCCTGCATATTTATCGATCTGTACGAGCTAGACTTGACGGCGAGCTTTTTCTTGCTGTCTTTAGACTTACATACCTCTCTGGATGTTTTCAACGAGTTGTATCCACATCAACAGCAGTTGCTAAAAGCTTATCAATCTGTTAACAAGCTGACCGTACACAACCTCTCCATGCAGGATCGGCAGCAAATTGCAAATTCCCCTTATCCCAAAAGTCTGTCTTTTAACGATAAAACGGTACTCTATCTAGCCGAACGGCTTAATGCAATAGTCATCAGCAGTGACAAGGCAGTGAGAAATTTCGCAAAAACAAATCGATCGAAATTCATGGAATGTTGTGGATCTTTGACAGACTCGTCGAAGCGGGAGTTTGGCACCGGTCGATGCATCCGCCAAACTAACGCATCTTATCATGACAAATTCTATCTATCAGAACAATGCTCAGCTGATCTCAGAGCTGCATAAACGTTTGAAGCAATGGACCTCTCACTAGTATCACGATTGCATGCCCATAAGTAAAGCGCCCTAAGAATTGTGCGATTTATGCCAAATGCGCCCAACCACTATATTTTATCTCTTAAACGCCGTCAATTTGCTTGCAAACTCCTTCTTCACCTCCATTTCAAAGCTATCCAAGTGATTTTCAGTAGTCCGCAAATCAGCATGCCCCAACGCCTCCTGAATATATTCCATACTCGCCCCTGACCGCTTTAGAACGGTCGAAAATGTATGTCTGGCCACATATGTAGTAACATTCTTATCGATGCCAAGCCGCTTTACAATCTCCCTCATCCACTTATTAACGAAACTAACAAACAATTGAACGAGCTCATATTTTCGCAGCGGTGTTTCTCCTGGTGTCAGAATTGGGAAGACATAGCTATCGGGATCTTTGCACTTACTGCCCCAGCGATCCATAATCAATTTCATGTCTTCTGTAATGATGACCGTAATAACTTTCGGATCAGATCTCATCGCTCTCTCCGTCTTTGCCCTTTCAAATGCCAGCATTTCGCCATGAATGTCTTTGTTTCTAAGAAGCGCAATATCCTTGATGTTCATTCCATTACCAAAATAACAAAATAACCAGAAATCCCTGGCTCGTTCCTCACTTGGATTAGAACGGTCACATTGATAATAATAAATCTTCTCAACATCCGCCAAAGACAAGGCCTTCTTAACATTTCTGCCCTTGGGAATCTGATATTTCCTTCGGCCGAAGGGATAACATTTCTCTTTCCTGATAATCCCTGCAGCATTAGCTTCGTTGAAAAGGCACTTAAGAGGCCGGAGGTAAATTCCAACCGTAGCCTTAGAAAGATTTTGGCTTAGGATCCATTGTTCATATCTTGTCAGATATGTCGGCGTAATATCAGAAAATCGTTCGGGGAGTTGAAATTTACTTAAAGAGGAATAACTTGCATGGTAGCTGACTGCCGTACTGATCCGTCCTTCTTGTAACAGCTGCTGAATGTATTTCAAGTATTCAAATGCAACTGTGTTCGTCGATTTAATACCTTCCTTTAAAATCGAAAATTTGGTATAAAAGGGGCTGTAATCAAATTCGTTGATAATGGATTGTTGATCTTTAGGAACTTTGTAATCGAGTAACCTATTTTGAGATACAAATTCCCTTTCAAATTCGGAAAGAACAAATCGGTCCATTTGTCGTGCGAAGCTTTTGGCTTCGCTCTCAATATCGTTAATCTGATCCCTGATTTTTTCAAACTCAGCCGAAATCCGCTTCGCGGTCAACTTACCAAAGTCCTCTTTTGTTAGGTCAAAGGCCGTCGAGTAGTATTTCACTTTGCCTTGGTAATTGACCCGCAACTTAACCGGGTATTTGTTTGCTTTCTTCGCGCGTCGCCCATCCAGGACGATAGAGATTCGTACTAGCATACTGATATTCTTAAGGTTTTCAATACCTCTTCCGGGAATTTGCACCCAATTTGCACCTAAACACCCGTTAAAATTCAGAGTGGGAAGGTGCTACTGAGTTAATGTGCAACATGAAAAAGCCTTAGAAATCAGCATAGTAGTTAAAATAGGTTCGGTTAAGCTAAGTTAGGGTAGCCAAACCGCTACGGATCAAAAGGTTTCAGGTTTGAATCCTGACAGGGTCACAAACAGCCCCGCACGATAGTGCGGGGCTGTTTTATTTGGTAGCGGTGCGAACTTGTTCGCATAAGCGGACAGATGAAACAGCCCCATCCCGCGATAGCGGGATGAGGGGCCTTAGGTAAGGCCTTCAGAGGGGTATCGGGATCAGCGGAGCCAATCCCGCCCCGGTCAGAAAAAAACATCGATAATCTCCCGATTACAAATCCTTTTTCATTTGTATATTCTTTCTTTTTGCCACTTTTCTTTGCCTATTCCCCGGGATATTGACACGTTACTTTTACTCTTTCCCAAACACTTGTTCTCCCAAATAGAGATATCCCAATATACCCTCTGATATTTAGTTTATTGTCCTTTAGTTTCAAGGTGCAGCTGTATGTTTTGCCGCTATAGGGATCATAAATCTGACCACCATCCCAAACCTCATCATGGTAGACAAAATCGTAAAGCATGATCAGATCCTTGAGGTTACGTGTCCTTAACTTTTCATCTTTGTTTTTTACGTCTTTCCGGGAAGAAGTTCCGTCCGGTTCGTACATCGTTTTGCCCCAGATCAGCTTACCGTAATACTTTCCGTTTGCCTTATATACATCGATTTTACCCGTCTTATCTTCACTGAGCCATATACCTAATATCTTATCAGCTTCCGGTGTTTGTGCAAAAGCTTTTGCTGCTGAAAAAAGGCACAGCAACAATATCATCCTTAGTTTTTTCATTTTATGACTATTTAACTTTTATTACAACTTTTCCTTTTGTGCGGCCAGATTCCACATAAGCCATCGCTGCATTAGTTTGTTCAAATGGAAATACTTTGTCAATTACCGGTTTTATAATATCTGCCTCAATGAGCTGGGAGATTTTCCCTAGTTGACTTCCTTCTGCCCTCATAAATAAGAATAGGAACCTGGCATCTAGTTTTTTTGCCTTTTTCTTCGCGCCGAAACTCAAAAGCTTTGTTACTAATTTTAAATACCAGGGTAACCCAATGTTTTCTGCAAACTCCGGAGTAGGGGGCCCAACTAATGAGATCAATTGTCCGCCGGGTTTTAGGATGCGGAGTGATTTTTCAAGGATTTTTGTGTCACGATTACTATGTATGACCAAATCATAATTGCTAAGTTTGGTTTCAAAATCTTCGACTTTGTAATCAATAACAAGGTCTGCACCAAGCTTTTTAACCCAATCAATATTAGCATCGCTTGTAGTTGTGGCGACATAAGCCCCGAAATGCTTTGCCAACTGAATGGCGAATGTACCTACACCACCCGAACCTGCCTGAATGAAAACTTTTTGGCCTTTTTTTACATTTCCTATTTCAACAAGTGCTTGCCAGGCGGTTAAGCCAACCAATGGTATGGAGCCTGCCTCTTCCATGGTAAGATTTTTTGGCTTTAATGCCAAATCAGCTTCATTGACAGAAATGTATTCAGCGAAAGTGCCTATTCTGTAATTACCTACTCTTGAATACACTTCGTCCCCCAATTTTGAATTTGCCGACTTTCGAACCAACTTTCGTTATAATACCTGCCAGATCATGTCCATTAATAAATGGTGGCTTGTAAGGTAAAAACAGTTTGAAAATCCCCATTTCTAATGAGTGAGTCCAACAAATTGACACCTGCTGAATGTATTTGTACCAGTAACTCATTTTCCTTTACATTCGGCTCCGGTAATTCAGTTAGATGTAATTTTTCTTTCTTTCCGTAGCGTTTCACTATGAATGCACGCATTGATTTTATTTTTAATTCATTTATGCTTTAGTCCTTATGTTATTTCTATTTTGAAGCGTTAATTGATTTCAGAATGGATCTCTCGAAAACCTTATAGGCGAAATGTTGAAGCAGCAGCACAAATGACGATCCTTTTCCCACAGGATAACTAAACTTCGGGTTGGGCTCCTTTACTGTTCGCAATAAAGTAGCGATAACTGGCGCAGGCTCGGGTGCATTGTCAAATGACTTTTTGGTATATGCGGTGACCTTTTGGCGGAACAGATCATAGTCTGGGATGGTTCCTGCTGCAATAGTCGCACTTTCGCCGATATTGGTTTTGAAACTGATCGGCTCAACCATCGCCACCTTGATATTAAACTGGTTCAATTCAAACCGAAGCGACTTAAAATAGCCCTCGAGTGCATGTTTGGAAGCGGTATAATAGGCTACATTTGGAAGTCCCACTAAGCCCAGCAGCGAGCCGATAGTGATTATTTTGCCATGTTTTTGCCTCCTGAAGTAGGGCAGCAACTCGTTAGTTATTTTTATCGTTCCCCAAAAGTTGGTTTCAAACTGCTGCTTGCCTAGCTCAATAGAGGTTTCCTCGGCAAGTCCGTTTACTAAATAACCTGCGTTGTTGATCAGCACATCTAACTGTTTGATCTGACTAAACAGCTGCTTGCCAAACGATGCTATGGAATGGTCATCATTCAGATCCAATGGCAATAACTTAAATGGTAATTTAGCCATGTACTTTTCCGGATTCCGGCTTGTGCCGATCACCTGGTAGCCATTTTCGTGGAGCTTGCTGGCGACAAGCAGTCCGATGCCGGATGAGGCACCTGTGACTAAAACTGTTTGTTTCATTTTATTGTTTGATTATTGATTTCCCCATTTGGGATTTTGTTAGATATAAAAAAGACTTTTTAGTATATTTTATATTAAAAAAAATTACAGCGCGTAGCTTTCCAATTCCGCTTTCAGGCTCCTGAGCAAACCGGCCATCGGTTTTGCCGTGTTCATCGATCTGCACAAAACAACAGCACCTTCAACAGCAGCCACCGCTTTGAACGCAAAGACGGCCGGATCAAGCTTGTCAGAAAATTCACCGTCTGCAATGCCTTGATTTAAAATACTAACAAACAATTCCTGTCCATGTCGAATAATACCCGCTACCTTTTCTTTGATGGCCGGAAAACTATCATCAGATTCCACAGCAACATTAAATACAGGACATCCGCCTTTAAGGTAAGTATTCAAGGGGTCCTTATAAAAATCGAGATAAGCAAATACCTTAGCCTTTGCTGTTTTACCCTTGCTGATGGTCGATAACATCTTTTTGCCGTTGTTATCCAGCATGAAATCAACAACCTGAAGGGCCAGATCTTCTTTACCTTCAAAATGACCATAAAGGCATCCCTTGGTCAGCTTTGCGGCAGCAAGTACGTCGTCTATATTAGCGCCGGATATCCCCTTCTGATTAAAAATAGGAGCTGCAGTTTCCAGGATGAATTGTTTTGTTCTTTCTGCTTTAGTACGCATGATCATTAAGTTTTCTGCTACAAAAATATACTAAAAGGTCTAATTAAAAAACTTCTTAGTATATTTTAGTTCTTTATGATATATGAGATAATAATGCTCCACTTGAAGGCAAGGTGAAGCGACAAAGGGCAATTGTTAAACAATCCGTATTCCGATATTAACTAAAAATCAAGCACTTACCTCTGAGATCAACCGCAAATCAGTCAAGAAATGGTTTGAAAAGTGTCCAATCCGGGTCACAAAAACCCTCGGCATAAATGCCGAGGGTTTTTGCATTCCAGAAGCGGGGCGAACTTGTTCATCCTGGCGGATGGATGCGAACCCACCGCTTTCAGGACAGTGGCATTGAATAGGCGTATATCGATTACCTTTATAAGAGTCGAACAATCAACCATGCCCAATACTCCGGAACATATTCCTCAACTTGTAGGCGAGATTTATCGTACCAGGTCGCGCCTGGTGTTTGCCACCTTGATACGTTTGCTTAAAGACTTTGATCTTGCCGAAGACGCCATGCACGATGCTTTTAAGGCTGCACTTGAACAATGGGGTGAAAAGGGCATTCCTTCGAATCCGCTAGCGTGGCTTGTTTCCGCCGGCCGGTTTAAAGCAATCGATCGCATCCGGCGCGAATCAAAATTCGACTCGTTGGAGCAGCAGCAGATCTTGCAAACGGAAGCTGCGCCCCCGATGTTTCCAGGCTAATTGACAATGCGATAGAAGACGATATGCTCCGGCTGGTCTTCACCTGCTGTCATCCCGCATTGTCGCTTGATGCACGCACGGCCATGACCATGCGTGAGGTTTGCGATCTGACCACCGAAGCGATCGCAAGCGCATTTCTTGTTACACCCTCTACTATGGCCCAACGAATAGTCCGCGCCAAGGCGAAAATTCGTGAGGCAAAAATACCGTTTGAAGTGCCGATGGAACATGAATTGCCAGACCGGCTCGGAGCCGTACTTCAGGTGATCTACCTGGTATTCAACGAGGGCTATTATGCTTCATCCGGCGAGTCAGTAACCCGTGCTGACCTTTCAGGCGAAGTTATCCGGCTTGGGCGTCTGCTGCACGTTTTGCTGCCAGATCCTGAGGTTACAGGACTGCTTGGCCTCATGCTGCTGCACGAGTCCCGCCGACCGGCCCGCACTTCATCAAAAGGAAATATCATTCTTTTGGAAGATCAGGATCGATCGCGTTGGGATCGCGATATGATTAAGGAGGGGTTGACGCTGGTAGAACGGGCATTTTCATCCAAACCGCCAGGCCCCTACACACTACAGGCAGCCATCGCGGCCCTACACGCTGAGGCCGTACGTCCCGAAGCTACGGACTGGGCTCAGATTACCTGGCTATATAGCCGGCTGCTGAGCATAAATCCCTCTCCAATTATTGAATTAAACCGCGCCATCGCGATTGCCATGCACAAGGGGCCTGAGGCTGGTCTGCAGCAGATAGATGCGATCCTGGAGCGTGGGGACCTGGACGACTATCATTTGGCCCACTCCGCGCGGGCGGAGCTTTGCCGGAAATTGGGCCGTACAAGCCAGGCAAGGACATCATGGGAACGCGCCCTCGCCCTGGCACAACAAGCCCCGGAACGGCAGTTTATCCAACGAAAGCTCAGCGAATTGGGATCGTAATTCCTGAAGGTGTAAAAAATTTCAACCTGGTTGTCGATTTTGTCCATGGCCATTCGACTACCTAATGAAATCAAGCATTACATCACAAAAAACAATTATGGATCATGACTGAAAAAAAGACGAAGGTCCGGGTGGCTAGTTTCTCGATCTCATTTGACGGCTACGGGGCGGCCGCGGATCAAAGCCTTGACAATCCGATGGGCATTGATGGTAAAGCCGTTCATGAATGGGTATTTTCCACCCGCTGGTGGAGTCAGCTTGTTGGACAGGAGGGCGGCACGGAAGGGATCGACAACGATTTTCTGAAGCGTGGATCAGAAAATCTCGGTGCCTGGATTATTGGCAGGAATATGTTCGGGCCTGTTAGGGGCCCCTGGCCGGATATGAACTGGAAGGGTTGGTGGGGAAACAATCCTCCTTATCACGTTCCGGTCTATGTGCTAACACATTACGCAAGACCTCCTTTGGAGATGGAGGGGGAACGACCTTTTACTTTATTACCGAAGGCATTCATCATGCGCTTGCCAGGGCCCGGGAAGCTGCCAATGGAAAGGATATCCGAATTGGAGGCGGAGCGAGCATCATACAACAGTACCTCCGCGAAGGATTGATCGATGAGCTACATATTGCCATCACACCGACGATATTAGGTGGAGGTGAAAGGCTGTTCGATAACGTGGACTTGCGTAAATTGGGTTACGAATGTGTCCGATTCGAGGCATCGGAGAAGGTTACACATGTCATTCTTCAACACAATAAATAATCACTATGAAATACATTTGTCTTGGATACATGAATGAAGAAGCTTGGGAAACACTTTCCGAAAGCGAACGGCAAACCTTTATGGATGAGTGTTTTGGTTACGATGATGAGCTTCGGCAGAATGGTCACTATGCGGGCGGAGAGGGTTTGCAGGAAGCCCGAAATGCTGCCACATTAAGATGGCGCGGCGGCAAGGTTTCCGTAACCGACGGTCCTTTCGCCGAGTCCAAAGAGCAAATCGGCGGGATCATGATAGTTGAAGCTACCGATCTGAATCATGCCATCCGCCTGCTGTCCAAGCATCCGTCTCTCCGGCTGGGGCGCGGCGGCAATAGTTGGGAAATCCGTCCGGCATTGGACCTGACGAGCTTTATCGAAGACAGCAAACGGCGAAAATCAGGCACTTAATTCAGCGATCCATCTCAAATCCACCATAAAGTGGTTTGAAAAACGCCCTATTTGGTTGACAAAGGCTCATCAACATCCAATCCCTTTAAATATGCGGCAAACTGCACTCCGATATTCTTGGGGTCAAATTTCTCCTCCCTGTAAAAGCCAGTTAGATTTTTCACGGGTTTCAACCCGACACCCGCAGCATCATACCCGCCGGAAACAGCAAGATACTGGCTAGACAGTCCGTCGCTCTCAAAATCAGCCCTGTATAAATACCAGGTATAGACCGTACCATGATAAGCGGCCGTTTTCTTCGAAAGGAAAACCAGCTTATCAAATGTTTCGTCGTCATCTTCATCATCGTTAGCGTTATAAACGGCAGATTCCGCAAAAAAAGACTGCGTCATATACGCTTTCGGGAACAGGACAGTTTTCTTCTCCTCTTTGAGGCCGTCGTATAAAGGGGTTCGGGTTTCCCGATCTGAAGCAAGCCGGTTCAGGACCGTTATGGGAATATCTGTCTGTCCTCCTTTCACAAGTTGCAAGACTACCTCCTTCAAAAGGTATTTATTTTTGACGGTCAGAAAGTTTTTTAGTAGGGCATGAGAAGAAGGCGTATTGAAATGACGAATCAGCCGCAACAGAGAATATATATTGTAATCTCCGTATCCATCATTCACCTTCAAAGCAGGGAGCAGGGCGGCAGCGGATTTGAGGAATGCTGGTTCATACATGCTGAGGGAATCTTTCGACAGGTATCCGCTATCAAGCAGCGATAAGGCTATAGACGCGATTGTGGGGGCCTGCAGTGTATCGACGATCCATGCCTGAAACGCAGGAAATAAGGCCGCTGTAAAGGGCATGCTGTCCTTCACAGCGGTCGTAAACTGGTATCCCAGTTTTTCGCTGATCGGCCCCTGCCGAAGCAGCTCGGCAAGTGCAGCATAGCTATCGGCAACATGCCGGCGGGCAAGGATCGATAAAGCGCAGTTCCGCAGCTTCTGCTTTTCGTTAATAAGAGACGAATACGATTGCCGGATATAGGCAACAGTGGAGGGATCATTCAGTTCTGCGAGTTCCCGTGCCAGCCTGTCGTTGATGATCGTCGCCTGCGACGTATCATAAGGAGATCGATATGATTTGAATACGGCCTCTCTCAGCAACGAAGCATCCGCTTTTACAAATTTAGCGGAAAACAGGGCTATATATGCATCACGGCGGGTAGAGGAGTCGGCGCTGCCAAGATCATGTATCAGCAGGGAAGCCTTAGACTCGGTTACGGTACTCGGGGCAGAAATGCCCTGCATCCGGAATTCATCAAAAAACCGGTTGGCCTCCGGGCTGGTCAACGTGCTTTTATTCGCTGCAGCAAATATTTTGTATATTTTGTTGCCGGACAGGAGCAGTCTCGTCCTGGAGCAGGCGGCGTTGTTCTTTTTGTTCCTGACAATATATTCCTTTCCAACCATATCCCCGTTGACGACATCCTTTATATCAAGTAGCCGGTCCGCGGCCGTATCCCTGCCGATAGTTGCCTTCCAAAAGAGGCTGTCGGAAGCATACCAGCTATATTTTCCAAGCGTATCGGGAATGACCATGTATGAAGTAGCTGTCGTAGTATCATAGGAAACCCACTGCATCTTATTCCCCGATTTATAGAAATGTTCCTGGATGGAGGAGGGCAGATAAGCGCTGAAAGTGTGGTCGGGTGATTCATATTTCTGCCAGTTCACGGAAGGATGCGGAATAAAATGAAAGGAGCCGATCACAGCCTGCATGGCGGGAGAAAAGACCGATGCCGAATCACCAATCGCCATCAGAAGGACGTTCCGGCCGTCCTTTACGACAGAAACAGCATTGCCATATATATTTCTCTGCTGTATATTCCTGCCGGTTAATTTGACGATTTTCAGATTATCGAGGGTTGAACTATCTACGTGCAGATCCCTGTACTGTTTTTTCATCGCCTTGTAGAAATTTTCGTGGATGAGGTTTTCGTCAGGAATATGAAATCCAGGTTTTACCTCCTTTGAAAATAACATGATATAGGCTCCTGTCGAAATATCGGCTCCCACGAAGCAGCTAATCTTCCACGAATCGTCGGCCTGCAGTTTGCTGATTTTGTCGTTGTAAGTGAGTTGCGTGGGTGTCGTGAAACTGATGCCCATGACAGAGTCTACGAAGTTGCCGCTGATTGACGCTGTCTGCTCTTTAGCGCGGTTAATGACAAATGAATCGAAGAACTTGTCGGCGTCAGCCGATCGGAGGTTTTCTTTTTTAAATGCTGACAAAACGGCCATATAGATCATTTTGTCGTCTGCGAACATCTGAACGCGGACATTTCCCTGCGCCGACGTATGAATATATTCCCGACCCGAAACGCCATTTTGCTGAAGGCTTCTGACAGGCTTAACCATATCACTCTGAAACATCCTGCCGACGGTTAAACCAAACAGACTGTCGGTATTGGCCAGATGCAAAGAATTCATGACGGCCATCGTACCATAACCCGTCATACTGAACAGGTCCATGAGAAATTTCATCTCTATGAGCCCGTATAACCTGACCGTCGCGGGATTCGCTGGCATTTCCGCCTTATAGTATTCCCCGGCATCGGACACCGGCACCCAGGGCAGGTGTATTTCCTGAAAAGTATAATCTTTCGCATCGATCTTGTTCTTCGAGAAAACCGGTTCAACGACAAAGCCGCGCCTGCGCAGCAGGTCGATCACGCCACTGTCGCCAGGCAGATGAGCCGCCCCGATGGCAAGGAACATCGTCCGAACGGAAGCAAGGCTGTCGATGCGCCGGGCCATCTTGATATTCCGGCGGATCAACATTTTATCTTTCTCCTCGGCTGAAGTCTGTAACTCGGTCATATTCTCGATCGCCCCAAGGTCCTGGCTTGAATAGGCCGCGATCATTTTCTCCAGATAGACGTGGGCGGCAGATCCTCTGGTCGCGCTGTCACTCGCCAGCAGGTAGTTGATATCCGACTGGTCAACAAGGTCCGAGATCATTCCAGTCTGGTCCGTAAGGTCCTCGATACCCCCACCCATTTTCCCTGGCGCCGGGCGATGTTATACAGATAGGCATCCATAAACGTAGGCATTTCGCCTTTTTCCATATATTCTGCCATCCATTTATTCTTCTCCCTGACAACATCGGAGGCACTGATCTCTTCCGCCGGCTTATTGAATTTTTTGGACAGCGCTTTACGATTCCTGTTAAAATATTGCCGATCAACGACATCCTGGAGCTTTTTTCTGTTCTCCAGCTGGTCGAATAGCTTGTTTACAAAATAGGCGGCCATTTCATCAGGGTTGACCTCGATGGCCATGCCTTCTGCGTTTTCAATCGCCCGGTAGACCGAGTCATCAAAACGAAAAAGGCGTTTGTCGGTAAGATGCATCAGTACCATACAGAAAGGAAGGTTTTGTGAGCCCCTTTCCTGAGATTCGCCACAGCAAAGAATGTGGAGAAGAAGGAGGGTTTTGTGAAACACGGGAATAAAGCGTTTCTGCGCTAAGTGCCAGAGTTAAGAACAGGAGTACGTTTCTAAAAATCGGTTGTAGGGGTGAGTTCATAAAGGTATTAAAGCATAAATATAATGGATTTGGATGGGAGATATGAGCGCTCTAACAACCCCATGGCCGCCTGCACGGTTTTGGTCAAAATTGACACGGTTATTGGGAAAATTGACACGCCTTTATTTCCAATCCTTATTCGGCTGAGGACCCATCGTAAAAACGAGCCGTTTACCCGCGAGCAACGCGGCATGGGATAAAAAAGGATGTTCGATCGGTTTACCATCCAAACTGACCTTTTGAATATATTTATTGGCGTCGGAAAGGTTTTGGGCGAGGATGGTCAATGTTTTGGGCTGACCGCCCGCGGTATAGGTCAGCGTTAGTTGGGGGAATTGAGGCGCGCCGATGGCATAGATGCCCGAAGCGGGGGTCACCGGATAGAAGCCCATGACACTGAACAGATACCAGGCTGCCATCTGACCGCAGTCCTCATTGCCGTTGATGCCCAGTGGCTGGTTGCGATAGTTGATGGAGGTGTGCTTTCTGGCCAGCTCCTGCGTTTTCCACGGCTGGCCGCTGTAGTCATACAAATAGATGTAGTGATGCCCCGGCTCGTTGTCGTGATGATAGTGGTTGTCGCGAAAATTCTCGTCCAATTTTGCCGAAAACTTTTCGGGGCCACCCATTAGCCGGATCATTCCGGGTATATCCTGCATGGCGCCGAAAAGATAAGTCCATTGGTCCCCCTCCGTAAACCCATCCTGCCGTCCTAATTTGTCTTTGGGGTTAATTTGCACAAACCGGCCATCCGCCTTTCTGGGAATAAAAAAGCCCGCACCCGAATCATATAAGTTGCGATAATTATAACTCCAGTTCAGGATCCGCCGATAGTCGGCGGTTTTACCCAATGCCTTTGCCATCTGCGCGACGGCATAGTCATCCGAAGCATATTCGATCGTCCGGCTAACGGATTCGGCCGTTCTGCCAAAAGGCACATAGCCGATGCTGTTAAAGGCGGTGAGCCCGGCCCTTGCCTCATATCCGGTCCACTTGTCCCGGTCCGCATAAGGCAGCGAAACATCATCGACGGGTGGCACCATCGCGTCTTTTAAAAGGGCGGCATATGCCGTACTCACGTCATATCCCCGAACTCCCTTTATATACGCATCCGCGATCACCGCATCGGCATGCGTACTGATCATGATATTCGTCTCGGCAGGATTGGGCCACATCGGCAACCGGCCTCCTCCTTATACATCTGGATCAGCGCGGTAATCATGCCCTCCACCCTATCGGGCTGGGTAAATAATAACAAAGGGTGCAGTGCGCGATAGGTATCCCAAAGAGAAAAGTCGGTATAGGAAACCCCGCTATGAATTTTGTCGTCGAATGCGCTGTAATATTTTCCGTATTCGGAAAATTCCCGGGGAACTGCATCGTATGAAATAGCGCAGTATAAAAAATGGACTTCGTATCATCCGAGACTCCTTCCACTTTCAAACGGCTTAAATTCTCCTGCCAGATATTCCTGGTAGACGTCACCAGCTGCTGAAAGTCCCAGCCCGGCAATTCCTTTTCCATATTGATCCGGGCCTGCTCAATGCTGATAAAAGAGGTGGCGATCCGGACCTTTACTGTTTCCCCTTCATGCGTGGCAAAGTCAATATAGGCACCCGCCCTCGTCCCGTATCCTTCCGAAGTCGAAGGGGTCACCGTCCCTTTATCCCAGACGCCAAAAGAATTGAATTTCTTGTCGAACTGGAGGATAAAATACCCCTTAAAATTAGGCAGGTCCGGCCCCAGCCGAGCGGACACCCGGTCAGGATTGTAACCGGTGATCTCCCCTCTTTCCTGATCGATCTTTATATATCCCTTTAACTTACCGATCCTTTCTGTATAGTCGTTGGATTCGTCTGAAAGTTCGGGATTCAGATTGATCCCCTGTATGACCAGATGCGCCGCCTGGCTGGCAGGAAAGGTAAATTGAAAGATCGCCGCCCGCGATGCCGCGCTGATCTCCGCCTTTATTTTCTGACTGGCGCCCGCATCCATCAAAACGGAATAATAGTAGGGTTTGGTCACTTCATCGGCATGACTGAAAGGCAATGCCCGCTGTTTGGGCATTACTTTGAGCTCTCCTATCTGAGGCATGACAGAGACATAGCCATAGTCTCCCATCCATACAGTTGGCTGATGAGAGGCCAGAAATCCCATGATCCGCTGGTCCTCGTAGACATAGGAGGTCCGCCCCATCTTGCTTTCTCCCGTTTGTGCCAGAAAATTCGTCATGGCATAAGGGCGTCCTACCGCGGGTATCGTCCCCCCGCCTTCCAAACCCGGCGCAAAACCGGCAAAGGGTGTTCCAATGATCGTGTTGACAAAATCTACTTCCTGTTTGCCCGTAGCGGACTGGGCAAAACAGGCATAAAATGAAAGGAGAACGAGGGATAAGAGGGCGGCAAGTCTTTTCATGATGCCGCTAAGATAAATATCTTCTGCTTTTTGCACGAACTTTTCGAATCCGTCCGATTGGGAAAAAATGGGCTCCGCAGGGAAAACACGGACGAAGGATAAATTTCAACTTTCTAGTTTCACGTTCAAACAACCTAAGCTAGCACTATGAGAAATTTCTTATCCTGCCTGCTGTTCCTTTTTATTCTGGAACAGCTTCCGGCACAGACCGGCACAGGAAAAAACACCGCCAAACCATCCACGACAGACACGATCAGAATGCAGGACCTCGAAGGAGTCGTCATCGTAGGTTCGAGGGCGGGCGTGAGATCAAAGCTTTCCACTACAGTTCCCGTCGATGTGATCAGCACAAAGGAGATCAAGCCCTTTGCCCAGACGGATGTATCGCAGATGCTCACCTACACTATTCCCTCCTTTCAGTCTGCCCGCCAGACCATATCAGACGGAACAGACCATATCGATCCTGCCGGTCTGCGCGGTCTGGGCCCCGATCAAACGCTCATACTGCTGAATGGCCGCCGCCTGCATTCCGCTGCTCTGGTAAATATCAATGGCACGGTTGGCAGAGGATCCGTGGGCACCGACCTGAACACCATTCCAGCCGCGGCGATCGAGCGTATCGAAGTTTTGCGCGACGGAGCGGCCGCACAGTATGGATCGGATGCTATCGCCGGGGTCATCAATGTAGTATTGAAAAAGAACTACAATGGTTTTACCGTGTCGAGCCTGCTCGGACAGAATATAACCACCCTGCCTTATAAAGGCGGGATACATATGTATGATGGCGTCAACCAGCAAATAGACTTCAGCGGCGGCTTCGCCAAAGACAATGGAACATACCTGAATATCAGCGGTCAGTTCTCGCGGAGGTATAATACCAATCGCAGCGGCGATGACAATATCCCCTGGTCTACGCAGGCAACAACGGCGCTTTTCCCACCAATCCGTATGCGTCGGCCGTTTCCGATGCAGACTACAGAAGATACCTGATGGACCTGGATGCGGATATCGTCAGAAAACAAGGATACAGCCGCCATAACATCGTCGCCGGCAACTCCTACGAACAAAATCTCTCCACATACGTCAACGCCGGCACCCGCCTGAGCAGTAACATCGACTTTTACCTCACGGCGGGCATCAACAAACGCGATGGGGTAGCCAGCGGATTCAGCAGGAATCCCAACGCTATTAGCCAGGAACCGGTGCTTGCGAGTGGCGAACGTTTTTACTACAATGGTTTTTTGCCACAAATAGCTCCCAGGATCGTCGATTGGAATCTCCTGACGGGTTTTTCCATCCGGGCGGGCGGCTGGAAGGTCGATTTCAGCAATATGGCCGGTCGCAATAGCGTCCGTTATGAAGTGCAGAATTCCGGTAATGCATCCCTATCGGCAAGCGACCAGGTCCAAACCAGGTTCTATGCCGGCGAGCTGTCCTTTTTACAAAATACGGTAAACCTGGATATCAGCCGCCGGTACGACTATCATACCGGGGCATCCCTGAACGTAGCATTTGGAGGAGAGCTCCGTCATGAAGCGTTTCAGATATCGTCGGGCGAGGCCAATTCCTACATCAACGGTAACAGGATCGCTACAGTAGACTCGATCCCTCCCTATCCCGGAACTACCAGATGGACCAGCTTCGGCACGGTGGCGGCGGCCTCGGGATCGCAGGTCTTTCCGGGCTTCAAGGACGTCGATGCGGTTAAAGCTACCCGAAATATATACGCTGCGTATGGCGATCTGGAGTTTTCTCTCGGCAAATTGCTGATAGACGGCGCCGGACGCTTTGAGGATTATGCCGAACAGGGCTTCAGCTATCACAACCTCAGCGGGAAGCTCAGCACCCGTTATGAATTGTCGTCCCGGTTCTCCCTAAGGGCTTCGGTGAGCAATGGGTTCCGGGCCCCGTCGCTGCATCAGCGTTACTTTCAGAATACGTCGACACAGTTCGTCGGAGGCCAACCCCAGAACTCCCTTACCGCCAATAATCAAAACTCCATCGTACGAAACGCTTTTGGCATCAGGGAGCTGAAACCCGAGACGGCTGTCAGTTATAGTCTGGGTTTCGTCGGAAAGATCAGTACTGGCCTTACGGTGACGGTAGACGCCTATTTCATCTCCATCAGAGACAGGATCGTGCTGTCCACTGCCTTTAACAGAAGTAATCCGCTGGTGGATACCATTTTGAAGGCAAATCACGTCGACCCTTCCACTTCGTCCCTTCAATTCTGGACTAACGCCATCAATACGGAAACCAGGGGCATCGACGCGGTGATCACGGAAAAGTTTCGGCTGGGCAAGGGCAATGCTACCCTTCTGCTGGCAGCAAATTTTAATAAAAATTCCGTAGTTGGCCGGCTGCATACCAATTCCGTCATCGACGATCCAAAGTATAACCCGAGCCTCAACAATAAGGCCGCCAATCCTTCCAACGATCTTGCCGCTACTTTATTCGACCGCCAGCAGAAAGGACGTATCGAAACAGGTCAGCCGCAGAATAAAATCAATCTAACCGCATCCTACAATCTGAGCCGGTGGGATTTCCTCGTGCGTGCCGTCCGGTTCGGCAAGGTGCAGTTCCTCAACAATATCGACCCGGGCCTGATAAACCCTTCCAACGGCGCATTTTTTAATGATATCGGGACCGGCACGGACCAGGTGTTCAGTGCGAAAGTCACAACCGATATTGTTGTATCCTATAAGGCCGGCGCTGGCGTGATCTTATCCATAGGCGGGAACAACCTATTCGACGTCTATCCGGACAGGGTATTCGTTGATCCCCGCAACTCCCTCTCAGCGGTACACGACAATCCTATCGCAGGGGCAAATAAGGCGCCTGGGGGATATAATTCAGCCCGGGATGCGTCCAACAGGGGCCGTTTACTATTTGGCGCCAACCAGTTCGGGTTCAACGGCCGGTTCCTGTTCACCCGCATCGTTCTCGATATCGGCCGGTTGGAAGGGAAATCAACTGTAGAGCGATAGACGGGCTACCCCGCCGACTGACCCCGGCTCTGGTATTGCTGGCGGGCCTTGTTCTTCATCTCTTCCATCATCTGCTCATACTTTTTGTACTGGTCGCTTGTGAGGACGGACTTCATCTCTTTGCTTTTGTCTTTTTGGGAGGACTTTAGCGATCTGAATTTGGCAAATCGGGCTCCGGTGCCCTGGAAGATAGCCTCGTTCTTCTGTGCATGCCTGAGATTGATGGCCTGCACTTTCGGGTATTGTTCTTCCGTGAGAGAAAGTTCTGTTTTCATTCTCTCCGTAAGTTGGTTGGCCCGGCCCTCCGCCGTGCGCGTACTGTCGGCGGATTGTGCGCGCGCGGCGACGGTTCCCACAAGAAGAAAAGCGGCCAGAAATACGGTTGCAAATCTTATTTTCATTTTTTACATTTTTGCAAATTTGACCGTCGGCGGGCGATGGGATCGCAAGGACCCCGTCGAAACGGGCAAAAACTCAGGTAAAACGGGCAGAACCTATCGTCCCTTCTCCACCCAGTTCAAAAAATCACTGGCCTTCGCCTTACTAATGACCAGCGTCTCCGGCGTATCGATCGACAGCTTCACCACCAATTTTCTCGCAAAGAATTTTTCGATGGTCCGGACGGCTTCCCGGTTGATCAGGAACTGGCGGTTCGCCCGGTAGAAGAGATGGGGATCGGCGGCCGCCTCTATTTCGTCGATGCCCTGGCCGATATGATAGGAGGTGCCGCCCATCAGCCGGATGGTGACGATACCGCGCGTGTAGTAGAAGAAGGCGATATCGGTATAGGCGACGGGGACGATCTTGTCCTTGAGATGAACGAGGATCGTCTTTTTATATGGTGCCGACAACTGGCCGATCAGCCTGTTGATGTCGGCGACGGGCGCCCCGCTATTGCGCTGCAGTAATTCGAGCTTAGCCAACGAGCGCCCGAGCCTCGCCATGTCCACCGGCTTGAGGAGATAGTCGATGCCGTTGGTCTCGAAGGCCTGTATGGCGTATTCGTCATAGGCCGTGCAGAAGATGATGGGACAGTCGGTCTTAACTGTTTGAAATACGCGAAAGCTGACCGTGTCCGCCAGCTGGATATCGCTGAAAATGAGGTCGGGCGCCTTGTTCTCGGTCAGCCATTCGATAGCTTCTTCCGCTGAAGGGAGGATGTCTGCGATGATCCAGTCCGGCCGGAGGCTCAGGATCATGGATCGCAGTTCTATAGCGGCTTTTCTTTCGTCTTCGATGATGAGTACTTTCATGACAACAAGGGAATTTCGACTTTAAATCGGGATTCGCCGCGGCTGATGCAAAGATCTTTACCAGCCGTCAGCAGGTAGCGCTGCGACAGATTATTCAAACCCATACCGGAAGGGGTCTCCATCGTAGTACGCGGCCGGAGATCGTTCTCGACGACCAGCATTTCGTCCTGGTCATAGATAAACAGAGACAACGGCGTTCTGAAGGAAATGACATTGTGCTTGACCGCATTCTCTACCAGCAACTGAAGGGCGAACGGCAGAATCTTCCGGCCCAGGGCGCCGGGGCCAACCTGTATCCGGATCTTCAGCCCCTCTTCAAATCTTGTTTCGAGAATATAGATATAGCTGCGAATGAATGCCAGCTCCGCCTCTACGGTGGTCAGCTGTTGGTCCTGGTAGTGCAGGACATATCTATAGACTTCGCTCATCTTCAGTACATATTCTTTCACCGGCGCCTCATGGGAAAGGCTGGACAGCGTATTCAGTGAATTGAACAGGAAATGAGGGCTTATCTGTTGCCGAAGGGAAGCCAGCTGTGCCTGCAGATTGCCCTGTTTGAGGTATTCGTTCTCCAGACGGGACTGCTGGTACAGCACGAAAAGCCGGAAATAAAAGACGGCGATCCACGCGATCGCACTGATGATGAACGCCCGGAACAAGCGGATAAAAAGGCACCTGCCCGCGCCTCACCTCTACCCCGGAAAACCGGTTGAGCGGTATCACGTGCAGGCCCCACGTCAGAATAGCGATCACAGAGACGCAGCAGCAGATGCTCAGCAGCGGCGTCAGTCGATGCCGGAAGGTCAACAGAAAGAAGTGATGGGCCAGCCAGCAGAAGAAAAAGGCGCAGGTGAGGTAGATAAAATTGAACAGTGTGAGGAACAGTCTGTCCGTATCGAGACGGATAAGCCGCGGCAGCAACACCGCTATCGTCGCGATAGAAACGGAAAAGACCAGGCCGGCCCTGGTATTGTAGAGCTTCAGCATGGCGCAAAATTCACCTTTTTTCCGTCCGGGCCGGAAATTGCCGGTGAAACGGCCCAAAAATCGGATGAAGCGGGCAGCCCGCTTCCTTTGGGCTTTTGCCCGCCTCGCAGTGATTCCCAACATAGGGTCTAACGCCGGTGCGCATTTTTACAGAAAAAAGGCTATGACACGCTATCTCTTCCGTATCGCACTATTACTTTTATGTCCGATCGCATTCGCGAACTGCCAGAAGGGCGACCCTGGCAAAACCTTTCGTTTCAACGGACGGCTGTCCGTCGACGGCCTGTCCCGCACCTATTTACTGAATCTGCCTCCTAACTATTATGAGAGCTCCAACCTGCCGCTGGTAATCGCCCTGCACGGCTTTGGCGGAACATCCGCAGAGATGGAAAGGGACTATGGGATCACCGACAAGGGAAATGCCGAGGGATTCGTGGTCGCCTACCCCGACGGTGTCCCCAGTAACGGGCCGTTCAGACTAAGAAGCTGGAACGCCGGAAGGTGCTGCTTCGTCGCCGAAAGCGATAATATCGACGACGTACATTTTATTAGTTCACTCATCGACCAACTGGTCGCCAACTACAAGATCGATCCCAAGAAGGTCTATGTCGCCGGTATGTCCAATGGCGCCATGATGACCTACACGCTGGCCTGTGCTTTATCTGAAAAGATCGCCGCTATCACATCGGTGAGCGGTACGCTGATGGCTTCTTCTCCCTGCCAGCCGTCGCGGGCTGTTCCTATCCTCCATATCCATTCGGCGCTGGACACGAAGGTTCCGTTCAATGGCGGGTATGGAATGGACAATGTTTATTTTTCACCAGTGGATTCCGGGCTGAGCGTCTGGGCAATGAACGATAGCTGCGACACGCCGCCGTCTGTCACCGATGGTGCGGGCTACACGCTCACGGAGTGGAAGGACCTGCACGGTCGCGTTGCGATCGACAGCTATCTCACTTCCGACGGCGGACATTCCCTGGCCGGGAGGACAAAAGCCGAGGGACAAGGCCGATCCACCGTCTACGGCGCTAAACGCGACCGATCTCTTATGGGATTTTTTCCAGCGGTATACTTTACCGTGAAAAACCGGCGGGGCCATGCCCCGCTTTTTTATAAAAAGCTCTATAGATCTGCCATCCCGCGGTGATTAGCAGGGAAACGCCAACGATCCAGTTCAGCAGTACCTGCCGGCTACCCAGCTGCTGTATGAGGAATCCTCCGGCAAAACCATACAGAAAAAAGCGGCGCTCTGTGCCCAGGCCGACAGCCAGTACAAAGATATTGTAGGACCGGGGCTGGTCATCGAGTAAATTTTTGGATCTGAACAATGCCGTCCAGCCCAACCAGAACGGCAGGTGCAGCGGATTGATCAGACTAAGAACAAATCCAGACAGTACGGGGTTTGGCAATGTAACTGGCAGGCCGGAGCGAAATGTCTCCATTTGCCAGGCGGCAAGCAGGCTGTTGCCGGCAAGCAGCAGTAAAATGCCACAGGTTAGCATCCTGAAAAAAGATAAATCGATTCATCCTTTCCAGCCGCTGCACCGCGCTTGCCGCGAGGCGAACAAGAGCCACTTCTACAAAAATGGCAGCGAGTGAAAAACCGACCGCTCCGGTGGTATTCTGCTGAAAAGCATAATTAGCCACGCTCAGGTTTAGGGTGCCGAGAGGCAACGACCCGAGGAAGCTGACAGACAAGGCCCAGCAAAACAACCTTTTCATAGTTCCCTTATTAGTTGCAAGTGGCGGGCGTGAAGTCGCAGCATTTTCAGTCCTTCTGCCAGCTGCATCAAAGGAATATTTCTGTTCTTTGAATTGGCCAGACTGATCCGGCGGAGCAAACGCCAGTGACGAATGATCTCTTTCCAGGCAAACAACAGCGAGTGATCCGGATCGTAGATATGTGTGGGCTCGCTTCCTGCCCCGTTCAGTTCAATGATGGAAAAGTTCTTTCCCTGAAGCAGATCGTCCCAGCTGGAGAATTTGATATCCAGGCGCCCAAAATAGAAGTCGGGAATCTGCCGGCAGACCGTATCGATTGCCCTCGTCAGATCTTCTGTGATCTTGTCGCTCCAGTCGACGAATTTAGCCCCACGGCTATGATTCCCATAGGGCACCAGCGTCTCGCGGACGCCCTCTGGCAAAACGGTATCGAGATAGCTTCCAAATCTCGCGCTCAGAGACCGAAGGTGCAGATGGTAGCGGGGGTTCTGCCGGAGCAGTATCCTTATCGAAGAGCGACCGTCGCCAGTCACCGTCAGCAGTTGCTTGCCGACGATACCCGTGATCTGTCCCCTGTCCTGGCCGGGAATGCGGGCATAAAAAATACCGGCTTCCATTTTAAGGTCGACAAATTCCTGTACCAGGAAATCGACCTGGCTGCCGAGCCAATAGGCCCGCAGTTCGGAGGCCGACCTGACAAGGCGCACCTGTCTGCCCCTTTCCCCGATATCCGGTTTGGCGATCAGCGGGAAATACAACTGTCTTTGGTCCAGTTCTTTCGTCAGCGCCTCCCAGTCAGTGCCTAACGGACACAACCAGGTCCGTGGAAAAAGATCCGGGGGCATCTGCCGGTAGATGCTGCTTTTTCGCTCGTGCGTAAACCCGGCGTATTCAATACCCGGATTGGCAGCACTGAAAAAGAACAGGGACCTCGCGCGGATACTCAGCCACAACCAATAGAGATAGAGCGGTCCATACACCACATGCGCAGGCCAGTACTCCCAGTGGGTTAGCCGGGTAAGAAATCTTTTCGAAAACCAGCAAAAACGATCCCATGCACTCTCTTTATTTGTGCCGCGGGACCGGTTGTCAAACGAAACTGCAGCATCGATACCCGACTTCAGATCGTTGTAGACCATCCGTGAGTCCCCATTTGCCCGAACGATAGATGTCACGCTTACCGTAAACAACCTATCATCCCTGTTCATGACGAGATCGTTCCGGATGTCTCCCTTGCCCGCCGACCGGTGGAATTGGATCACATCGGCTGACGCGGGGCTTTTTCTGCCCCGGCACCATTCTTCAAACCATTGCATTCTCTCTTTCGCCGCCGCCTCATCATATAGTGTTACAGAAGACCAGATATGCGGTCTTTCCGGATCGGGAGTAAGCACATATTTCCGAATGCCGTCCCACCGGCAGTCCCTAAGCGTTCCATCTGAAAGCAGGATCAGGGTGAATGGTTCGACGTCCTCCAAATCCATATCACGAAAATGGGCCAACGGGTCGGTCTCCCGGATGATTTCCAGCAGAACCAGCCCCCTGCTAATCCGGTACCGGCTTCTCCGCTGGTGCCTCAGGAATGCTCCGTTCAGGAGGACGGCCGCCGAACCGCTTTCTTTCATAACGATCCAGCTGCCGCCCGCATCGGGATCCTTTGGATAAATCAGCCCTTCGGGTCCATCTGAATACACCTTCGGCGGTTGTGCAATTCCGCGGCCTGCGCGTTCGTCGCGATTCGACGTAAGATAAAATCCTTCTGCGGAAGGAACGAACGTTACCGTGCACATTCCTGTCTGTATTTTATCGTCGACGCGGCCACGCCAAAATCCGCAGGAAGAGACAAACCGGAAACGAAACTCACGCCAATTCGCAAAAGGGCCATGTGATGAACTGCATGTTCCAGGTTGTAAACCAGTTCGCGGTGAAAATTGGTTTCCACCCTGACCGTCTGACCGCCAAAATCGGCCGCCAGAACCAACTCCTTGTCCTTACAATCGAGGAATGCCGTGATCGCCCCAAGGTGACTCCGGGCATATTCCCGGTGGGTTTCGATCATCAGATCCCGCTTTCTCCGGTCGTAGTTGACGGTTCCATTGTCGTAACCGATGAACAGTTCGATAAAAAATTCAATAATGTGCCGCGTGTGCTGTCCTAGTGTGGCATTGGACAGCAATTCTATATTGGAGCTATACTCCTCATCGGACAACCTGAGGAGCATATCCTCCAACTGATTTATTATAGCCTTCAGCTGTCCGGTAAGTATGGGGTTCATAGTACCTTGTGGTTATTCATTTTAAATAAACTCAGTAGCTGGCTCCTGCGGGACCAGGCCAGGATCAGACAGCCGATAAAAACGAGCGTCGCGGGCAGGGGCATATATTGAGTATTATTGTTTGTCTTTCAGATCGGGCCAGCTCTTATCCGCCTTTTCGATAAAGGCCTGCTGATCCTTCATCCATGCTTCTTTTACCTTGAGGTTATAATTGAAATATAGTTTGTCGTTGACGATCGTCCAGGTCTCAGGTTTTGTGGGCGCCTTATGACCCTGCGCCGTACCATATGCACAATACCCGCCATACTGAGGAGTATAGTGCTCGGGGCTTTCTTTGAAAGCGTCCAGGTCCGCCCTTGTCGCGAAAAGCCATTTAGCGTCCTTGTACATATAAGAAAGGCTGTCTGCGCCCATTACTGGCTTGGACTGGCGAAAAAAGCCACCGCGTCATAGCCGTCGATGGCTTTACCGCCAGGCGAGAAGATTTCCTGCTTCTGGGCTTTTACACTGAGGATACATACTACTGCAAATGAGAGGGCAAAAAGATTCTTTTTCATTTTTTATTTTTTCCGGTTAACTAATCAATTGACCAAGTTTGGTCGATTAAATAACTGGTGTAAAATTAGCCGCGCGTCCATGCGCCGGCAATGACTATTACACCCAAACCTTTATACAGATTTCCCTAAATAAAATCCGATTTCTTATTTTTTCCCGTTTAGGCAACGCCTCGGGAAGTTTTGTCATTTGCAGAGCCCCAAAGTTTTGGGAGATTCGAGCCATGGAAAAACTAGCACTCCTCGTCAGACTAGAGGCCAGACCCGGAAAGGAAAAAGAACTCGAAGAATTTATCAAAAGCGCGCTGGCGCTGGCTCAGAGCGAACCGGAAACTATCCGGTGGTATGCGCTTCAGCCGGGGCCCTCGATATACGGCATCTTCGATACGTTTGCTGCGGAGGACGGCCGCCAGGCGCATCTCGGCGGACCGATCGCACGGGCGCTAATGGAAAAGGCGGACGAGCTTCTCTCCGTACCTCCGCGGATCGAGGCGGTTACGCTGCTCGCAGTAAAGTAAAGTGGGGTCACAACTTCATTTCAAGCAGCAACATATCGCAAAGCCGTTCTCCCCTCTTCGAAGATCGGCTCAGGATAATTGTCCGGAAAGAAGTTCTTGCGAAGGCCGCAGGGCGAGAAACCATTCTTTATATAAAAATCGACTTGTCTTCCGACGGTCGCAGTTCCCACGAGTAACCTGCGATAACCGTCCCGGGCAGCAATTTGTCGTATCTCACTGAGCATAAAACCGCCCATCCCTTTGCCCCTGAAAAGATTCAAGAACGGCCATATTTTTTAATTCGACCTCCTCCGGGCTATTCTGGTGCAAGGCAAAAACGCCTATTTGTCCGATATGATCCAGAACCAGAACATACACGTCACAGCGGTAAATATATTTTTCGATCGCTTCCGACTGTCTCGTCGGCGAGCAACAACAAGGACATAGGCAGCGGGGCATCCTTATCCAATTTCATAATACACGGGGGTCCTGACATAGCTTAAAGTTAGGGGATTCGTCCAAATCTCCCCTCCACAAAGTCCATATGGCACCCAGAAAAATTGCCGATTAAGAAGGAGTTTTGTCAAACAAACAATCACTTAATCATTAAAACCGAAGTCGTGGCAGAAATTATCCATAAGCTGGTCATAAAGGTTAGTCCGGAAAAAGTTTACGAAGCAATTACGAGCCAGAAAGGTCTCGAGTCCTGGTGGTGTAAGAATACGGTTGCCAAACCGGAGCTGGGATTCACCAACGTGTTTACGTTTGGAAAGGACGTGAGTGAATTCAAAATATCCAACCTCACCCCCGGTAAAAAGGTCGAATGGAAGGGTATCAAATCCGTCGACGAATGGGTTGACACCACGATCTCTTTCGATCTGACGGAAAGGAACGGGAATACCGTACTGCGTTTTACCCATGGCGGCTGGAGGGCCGTGACGGACCTCTACGCCGAATGCAACTACCAGTGGGCGTTATTCATGAAAAGCCTGAAGTCCCTCTGTGAGACAGGGACCGGAACGCCCTCATAAAAGGCGGCCGCTTTTACCGAATGGTCAGGGCGGGAGAAGCTTTTCCTGCATATCTCAGCAGATTGACCCCCACATAATAAAATAGCATGATCGGAACGGCCGGTATCATGAACGGATAATAGGGAAATCCGGAGAAAGCTGTCGCGCCCGGATAGAGAGGGAATAGCGTGATGGACAGAATGGCGATGATGCTGAATGCAATATAGATGAACATGGGCGTCCGCCTGAATATCCCGGTTTGTCGCAGCGAGGCGGCAAACATAGCAACAGAAAAATAGGTAAGCAGTACCTGACCGATGGTAATGACCCAGATCTGTTGAGCGGCGGGAGCAAACCATTCCAGTGGTTTTTCGGGGCTGTTCCCGGCAATTTTGATCTTATAGGTTTGCAGAGCAAAGCTATGCCAGAACGAGGTATTGATAAAGAACAATGGAATGGCGATGACTATGGCGGTAAAGCCCAGCTGGGTGAAGAGCTTCTCGCCTTCCTCCTGAAGAAAGTGCTTAATGAGGGACAGTCCCAGGGCTACCAGGATCCCGTCAACGAGCAAAATATCGAACCGCACCTTTTGTTCGGTAGCCGTATCCACCCATCCCCGGATGGTGTCTGGCGGAGCCCCCATCCCAAATAGTATCGAAAGCATGGCAATGGGCAGGACGAGTAGACAGCCGCCAAAGATCAGGAATTTTTTTCCTTCGGGGCCGACTTAGACAGCGTCCATGTAGCGAGCGCCATGATACAAAAGTTCAGCAGCCATATGGGGATATATAGCTTGTAGCTGATATGACCGGTAGTAAAAGCGAAAACAAAGGTCAACACGGGAATCGAACAGAGATAGACGTAGCTGAGGGATCGTTTGTCCATTATTTATGTTTTATTTCTTTTTTCATCTCATGCCCAACAATTTCAGGAATTCCTCCTTTTTCTTCCTGGAAACATCCACCAGTTCGCCATTCTTGAGCTCGATCTGACCGCCGTCACCCTTTATATACCTTTTGATAAACTGGAGATTGATGATATGGGAGTGGTGGGTCCGAAAAAACTGTTCCGCCGGCAGCAGGTCTTCAAATTCCTTCAGGGTTCTGCTCACGGTAAGGCGGGGGCGATTGGTAAAACTGAATACGGTGTAGTTGCTTTGCGCTTCTATGTGAACAATTTCGCTGATATCGAAGAACAGCAGTCCTTCGACAGTAGAAATGACTATTTTATTAAGTGCTGTTTGCAGATTGTAAGCCAGTGTTTCCAGCCGTCCACCATTGTTAACAGGCTGACCCATCTGAATTATTTTTTCAACCGCCGCCTTCAGCTCTTCAATATCGACTGGTTTTAGCAGATAGTCGAATGCGGCAAACCGGATAGCCTTTATAGCGTATTGGTCATATGCTGTGGTAAAAATGAGATGAAATGATTTCCGCTGCAGCTGCTGCAGCATTTCAAAACCATCCATTCTGGGCATCTGTATATCCAGAAAAACGATATCCGGCTGGAGCCGTTCGATCAGCGCCAGGCCTGCTTCGCCATCCTCGGCTTCGCCTGCCAGTGTGATGCCGGGACAATAGTTTTTCAGCTTTTCCCGAAGGGCAAGGCGTCCCTTTGATTCGTCGTCAATAATAATTGCGTTCATCGTCAGTTGATTTTTAAAGAGACCTGCACCCGGGTCCCCGCAGCTTTGCCGAACTCAAAAAGATCGGTTATAATGACCGGAAAATATGCCTCCCCATTGAACAGGTTGACCCTTTCACGGCTCATTTCCATTCCCAATGACCGGTGGCCATTCTTTTTAGCGCCGCCGTCCTCCCTACCCCATTGTCCTCGATCAGATAGACCAGGTGCTCGTCCTCCCTCATGATCCTGATGATCAACCGGCCCTGTCCGTCTTCCCGCGTACGAAGGCCATGTACGATCGCGTTTTCGACGTAAGGCTGGATGATCAGCGGCGGCACCCTGCAGTCCTCTTCCAATAGCTCCTGGTCGAGGGTGATCTCGCAGGCAAATCTGTTCTCATCCCGAAACTGCTCGAGGTCGATATACAGCTGCAGGTTCTCCATATCGCGCATCAGCGGAATGGTCTTTTGCTTGCTCGTTTCAAGAACATTTCGGATAAGTCTTGCAAATTTATTCAGATAGACGGTCGCGTGATACTTGTCATTGCTTTGGATGAGCGCGTCGATACTGTTGATGCAGTTGAATATAAAATGCGGGTTCATCTGGGCCCTGAGAGCCATCATCTCGGTCTCGGCCACCTGCTGCTTGAGGCGTTCTTTATTCCGGAGTGAATTTTCCCGCCAGCGAAACAGAAGGAAAACGATCAGAACGGCCGTCGCCAGAACAAGTGCATCGAACCACCAGGTGGCCCAGAAAGGAGCCGCGATATAAATCTGCATTACCGCCATTTCCTGCTCGCCGGAGGAGCTTTCCGTCCGGACCCGGAATGTATATTTTCCCGGCGCCAGGTCTGTGTAGCTGGCCACACCCAGTGTCCCGCCTGTCACCCAGCCCGGATCCACGCCTTCCAGCTTGTAGAGGTATTTCGCCTGTTCGATACCGGCATACTGGAGACCCGAGAATTCAATGTCGAGGAAATTTTGTCCCGCCGCCAGCCTGACGGGTTTGCCCTCCTGCAACAAAGAGTCGATAAAGATCGGATGGGAAAAGACCCGGAATCCCGTGATGGCTACTCTTGGAGCGGCCCGCCACCGGGCCAGAAGATTCTGTACAGAAAAAGCTACTACCTCCGTGCCCGTCGCCGTCATCCACTTTCCGTCGGGAGCGGCGAGAAATTCCTGTCCCTGGAATGAACTGTTCAGCAATCCCCTTTCAGGCTGACTGGAAAAGAAATTACCGCTCTGCGGATCGTAGCAGCATACGGTGTGGTCGTCGGTAAACCAGATCTTTCCCGAGCTGTCGACCTTTATCGCGTGGGCGGACCAATACTGCTGTTCGTTGTTCACCAGGATCCTGTTAAAACGCTTTGTCCGGATGTTAAAATAATACATCCCGGCGTTCTCCGTGCCGACAATCAGCAAAGAATCCCTGTATGGGCAAACTCCCCAGCACCGGACGTCGACTGCTGCCGGCCGGTAAAGCCCCGTGTAGTGACGGGCGTAGGTATCAAACGCGGCAAGACCCCGGCTGGTGCTCGTCCAGCATGTCCCGTCTTTTGCCATATAGAGCCCTTCCACCGGTGTACGGCGAAAAAAACTATCCGGCACATGGCGTAGAAATCGGTCGCTGACTTTGTCGTAGACCACGATCCAGCCGTTCTGCAGGCCGAGCAAAATATTTCCCCGCCCATCGTCCGTCATGCATTTTACCGTGTGGTGCTCCAATTCCGGAGGCCGCATCGTCCGGACAAGCTGACCATGCGCATCGATGATATGGATCGCTCCCGACTGACATCCCGCCCAGACAGTCCCGTCTTCCCTTTCAAGGAAACACCAGACCATATTCTCGTCATACAGACCAGGGAAAAAGTAATGTTTCCGGAGTTTCCAGGCCGTATCATAGACCTTTATCCCGCCTCCCCATGAACCCACCCAAAGCTGGTTTTTTATCAGCCGCACCGGTATGATATCACTGACGATCTTCGAGGGCGTAGCCGCCTCAAGGTTCGAAAGCACGGAAAAATATTGCCGGTAAGGATGAATGATGCTGATCCCTTTGTCGGTACCGAGCCAGATATTTTCTTCCTTGTCCTGGAAAATGGTATTAAGCTGGTCTGTGTACTGCAGCCCCAGACTATTGCCGGTCTGGCGCAGAATATATAAAAAAGAATCGCTCGTCTGATCGTATCGCAACAGGCCTGCCTGGCCGGTTGCCAGCCAGAGGGCGCCGTGGTTGTCGTGCAGCATCGCGGAGATCCATACCGGAAGGGTGCTGTCATTTCCTTCCTGCGTAAGAATATTGGCGAGCGAGTAGGAATGCAGTTTATGCGTCTTCAGCTCGTACCGATAAAATTCTCTTGACCAGCTGATCAACCAGAGGTTGTCGTTCCTGTCGGAGAAGATGGAGTGGATGGTGATAGGATTGATGGGTAGCGGAGCAGCCAATGTCGTCCGCCGGATCTCGTCCAGCAGCTGGAAGCCACCGCCGCGGATGAGGAGCCAGGCCGGCCACGGGCGCTGTCTCTCAGGTAGGTGGCTGGCTTGTCCTGGTCGCCGCCCTCCTCATGAACCAATACTAATCCGTTCTTCTGCGGTACGTCTCCGTCCTTCCATACCGGGCGGATGGTCAGGTGCTTCCCTTGCTGGTCCGTGTAGACGAGGTCCTTCGAAGACACCGGAGGAGTGGCTACCGGCGCTGCTGTATGGCGCAGCGGATCCCACTGCCAAAGGCTGTCGTCCGCCCGGCGGTATAGGATCCTGCCCTGGGCGTCGTCGGGGTAGATAGCGGGAACGTCGAGCGCGTTCGGCGAGGTCCCCTGCAGATTGCAGGTGACGAATCGGAGGCCGTCATAGCGCTGCATGCCCTTATCCGTCCCGATCCAGACAAAGCCTTTTTTGTCCTGGGCGATCGAGAGGACGTTGTTGCTCATCAGGCCATTTACCACGTCGATGTTCCGGGACACAAAAGACCCATGAAAAGGGGCCGCCCTGGTCGACTGAGCTTCGACGGACGGCCCTCCAGCCATCAGGCTCTGTAAAAAAACCAAAAAGAGAGAGCGCCACATTCTTAAATGTACTAATATTTGGATCACCCGACCGGCCTAAAGTACGACAGCCCCCCGGCCAGAAAAAGGCGTTTAGCGGTTGGCGGAAACGGGTGAGCCGCTGGCCGGGGGAAATGCGGAAGTGAACAAATTTCGGCGGGATGGGGGAAAATCCATATATTGCTAATCAGGTTCTAACCAATCGATTCTGTAGCATGAGGCCCCAGTTGCATAAACTTCCGCTGTCACCCGACTCGTCCTTTATTTATATTAATTGGGAATGTAATTATTTTGACAAGGCCTGGCATTTTCACAAGGAATACGAGCTCGTACTAATCGACAGGACGGAGGGCACCCGCTTTATCGGCGACAAGGTCAACTTCATCAAAGAGAGCGACCTCATGCTTATCGGTCCCAATATCCCGCACCTCTACCGGAACACGGAAGAATATTACCAGAACAAGGGCCTCGTGGCCCGCTCAAGCTTTATCCATTTTACCGACGACTTCCTGGGGGACAGTTTTTCCAGCTGCCCGAAATGAAACTCGTCCGCCGCCTGCTCGACCGGTCCTCGCTCGGTCTGGAGATCCTCGGCAAAGCCAACAAATACGTAAAAGGAAAATTAAAAGAGATGGAGACGATCCCGCCCGCCAACCGGCTGATCCGGCTGATGGAGATCCTCGTCTTTCTATCGACCAGCAAAGACCTTGAACCCATCCTGTCCCGCACCTTCACCGCCAGCAATAGCAGCGACACGGACAAGATCGACTCTGTCTTCCAGTTCATCCTGAAAAACTACAAGAACGAAATATACATAGAAGAAATAGCGGAAAAACTGAACATGAGCATTGCCTCCTTCTCCCGCTACTTTAAACACCATACAAGAAAGACCTTCTCGAACTATGTCACGGAGATCCGCATCAGCAATGCCTGCAGGCTACTAATGGAAGGAAATCACAATATATCCGAAGTATGCTACCAGAGCGGCTTCGAGAACCTCTCTAATTTTTATCGTCACTTCAAAAAACACACGGGTCTTATCCCCAAAGAATATAAGGGGCGATTCCTTACCGGAAGTCAGGTCTGATCAAGGCCATCCGCGCTGCTACTGGAACAAAGGCGCCAGCGATTGCTTTTGCAATATTTCCGCCGCGATCCTTTCCATATTATTATAGGTGGCCTTATACAAGAGTGGGGCCATACTGATGCGTTTTACTCCACATTCCGCCAGCACGCCTGCACTGGCTATCTTTGGACCCCCAACTACGTTGACCGGCAACGCTGTGGAGGAGGTTATATTTCGGATGATGTCAGCGTCCTGCACTCCGGTCACAAAAAGACCATCGGCGCCGGCCCCGAGGTATAGCCCCGCCCTTCGGATGGTTGTTTCCAGCGGGGATGGCAGTTTCTGCAAAAAGCCATCCGTTCTTGCATTGATAAATAGCTCCTGTCCAGTCTTAAGCAAATAGTTCCTGATGGCGCTCAGTTTTTTCAAATACACCGCCTCTCCTTCATTGTCTTCCAGGTTAATTCCAACGACCCCGGCGTCGAGCAATTTCTGTATGTTGTCCGTTAGCTTGTCCAGATCATTCGAATAACCCCTTTCAAAATCGACTGACAATGGGATTGAAGTATTCTTTTTGATACGCCCGATGATATAAAGTAGTTCGGCGAACGGGATCTGCTCACCATCCGGATATCCAAGCGATTCAGAAATGGCGCCGCTTGATGTTGCAATCGCCTTAAATCCACAGTTTTGTACTATCTGTGCGCTTCTGACATTCCACACGTTGGCCAGAATGAATGGGTCGGCCTGGTGGTGCAGCTGATAAAATTCCTTATAATTTGACATGTCCAAATTTCCCGTTAAATGAGCACTTCACGGGGGTATCAACTGGACATTATAGGGGGAAATTTGGACTTCACCGTCGCGGCCGCGTCTGGTCCGAACTCACCTCATCCAGAAGGTAAAGTATCGACCGGTACTCCTTCCCCGATACGGCAGACAACGCCATCTCACAGGTCTTACCCGTCGAGTAATACCCGCGGCCATCCACCGCCGCGGCCTCGGCTCCCTCCGCCATACCCGCCGCAGCCGTCAGCCCCGGATAATAAAAGCCTCTGTCCCCCGCCATACCGCAGCATCCCGAAGAAAACGGTATCACCGGTTCGGCAACCGTCATCGCACCCAGCTGCTCCAGCTTCTTATAGGTACCCATCTTGTGCAGCGAGCACACCGGATGGAAAACCGCCTTTCCCGCCAATTTATTTATTTTCAGCCGCGGCGCCAGAACATCAACCGCGAACTCCAGGCTGTCCAGGATCCGCAGTTTGTCGAAACGCGCCTGATTCTCTACCGTCAGATAAGGCCGGCTGGTATGCAGCGATTGAGTGACAACTGCTGATGTCCAGCACCACCGGAATAGCTCCCTGACGGGTCCACTCCCATATTTTCTCAACCGTCTCATTCACCTTCCATTTGTACGCGTCTGCAAATCCCTTCGACGAGAATGCCTGTCCACAACAAACACCTGTCATCGAAGAGGGCACAAACAGTTGAATCCCCGCCCGACGAGCCACCCTCAAAAACACGTCCACGATCGTATCCCGTTCTGAAATATCCTTGCCCATCATCCGTGTGATACAGGTCGGGAAATAGACAGCCCCCGAACCAGACGACGCAGGCACTTTAACCGGCCCTGTCAGCTCGCGTGTCCATAGTGGAAAGTCCGGAACCACGCGACGGACGGCGGCACTCAGCCGCCCCATCGCCGAAGGCCCGAATACGCCACCAACCCGCAGCCCCACTTTCACCAGCCTTTCGACAAAAGCAAACGATTTCGCCACCCGCAGCGCCGTCTTATTCGCCGAAGCAGAATGATTCTCGCGCCGCAGGCGCTTGATCAGCTCCCCCGTATTGATATCCACCGGGCAGTTGGTCGCGCACATCCCGTCCACCGCACAGGGTATCCATCCCGTCAAACGTATAGTCGTGTAAAATTTCATCATGAGCGGCAGAATCTCCCGCTGCCTTCAGTCTGGCCAGAGAGCGCCGAAGGACAATACGCTGCCTCGGGGTCAGCGTGAAATTGCGGCTCGGGCAGCTGCCCTCGCAGTAACACGCGACTCCACGCATTTGTCGACCTCCCCTTCTACCACCGGCAGGGACTTCCAAGTGCTGCAAATGGCTATCAGGACCAGGACTCAGGATCACCCCGGGGTTGACGATATTCGCCGGATCGACCAGGGCCTTCAGCTCCTTCATCACCGCATAGGCTGCCGGGCCCCACTCGGCCTCCACATAGGGCGCTATCTGTCTTCCCGTTCCGTGCTCGGCCTTCAGCGCGCCGCCAAAGCGAACGATCACCAGTTCCGCCAGCGCGTCATTGAACTCGCCAAAGAACCGGATCTCTTCGGGCGTCGACACCGCCTGTGAAACTACAAAGTGCAGGTTCCCGTCCTTCGCATGCCCAAACACGATCGCATTATGATAGGAAAAGCGCTGAAACAGTTCCTGCAGCGCCATGATCGCGTCCCCCAGTCTATCAACAGGCACAGCCACGTCCTCCAGCATCACCGAAGTCCCCTTGTCACGTACGGCCGCTACGGAAGGATACATTCCTTTCCCCGAATCTTCCAATAGTCTCCACGAATCTTTTCATCGGACGTGAATGCCGCCTCAGAAACCGGGGATAACCCACCAACGCACCGACGGGCCGCGACCAATTTCTCTTCCAGCGCGGCAAGGCTCTCCGCCTGATACTCACAAAGCAAACAGGACGCCCCTTCGGGCAATTCCCGCAGGAATGGAGGAGCAATCGCCAGATGCTCTATCGAACGCAGGGCCGCCCGGTCCATGAATTCCGAGCGCCTCGGCCCCTGAATCTCTCAGGGCAGGCACCGCGTCGCAGGCACTGCGGGGCGAATCGAAGAACAGCAGCGCCGCGCTCTTCAGCGGTTTGTCCGGTATCGTCCGTAGTACTGCCTCCGCGATAAAAGCCAGTGTCCCCTCGGCCCCTATCAGCAGATGCGCCAGAATATCCAACGGGTGCTTATAGTCAACGAATGCATTGATCCCATACCCCACCGTATTCTTGATCTTGTATTTCTCCCTGATCTCGGCCACCAGCGAAGCGTCCTCCATCACCTTTCGCCTCAGCGCCAGAAGCCCCGCGAATAGCTCAGGCCGTGAATGCTCAAAGCGCGCATAGTCGTCCGGGACCTCCGTATCGAACACCGATCCATCGGCCAGGATAAAGCGCAGGTGCAATAAAGTATGATAGGAATTGTCCACAACCCCACAGCACATGCCGCTGGAGTTATTGGAAAGTATGCCGCCGATCATTGCGGCGTTGATGCTATGCCGGGTCGGGGCCGATCTTACGACCGTATCCCCGGAGGACGTGATTCACGACCGCGCCGGTCACGCCGGGCTGCACCCGGACCCTGGCCGCCGCCGTCTTCCACCCGCACAAGGGGCCAGTGCTTCGAAACATCCACCAGGATGCCGTCCGTCACCGACTGGCCCGAAAGACTCCGTTCCACCGGTACGGAAGGTCAGCGAAGTTCCAAAACCCGCCGCGAGCCGGAATAGCAACTTGATCTCATCTACCGTTTCAGGAAAAACTATCGCCCTGGGGACCGGGTATAAAAGCTTGCATCGGAAGAATATGCATGCCTGTCGATCAGCCTTGCTCTTAAGACGCGTCGCCGGAAAATGCTGCTCCAGCTCCGCTACAAGTGAATCACTCATTGAATCATTTTGTTCCTGGTCGCCCCCAACTTTTCTATCTCCAGCTTCCACCACGTCGCCCGGCCTTAGCCAGTTCTTCTCTGCTAGCCCCATTATGACGCCCTGCGGCGTCCCTGTCAGGATCAGATCACCCGGTTCCAGCGTCATGTGCTTCGAAAGGTCCTCTATGATCTCCGCGACGGAAAATATCATATCGGACGTGTTGGAATCCTGCCTGACCTCGCCATTCAGCTTGCAACGCAATTGCAGCCGCTGCGGGTCCCCTACCTCGTCGGCGGTCACCAGATATTTGCCCAAAGGTAAAAAATGATCCAGGCTTTTACCCATTAACCACTGACTTGTTCTGAATTGAAGGTCCCGGCAGGACAGGTCGTTCGCCACGCAGTACCCCAGCACATAGTCCAGGGCCTCCGAAGCCGCCACGTCCTTGCATTTCCGGCCGATCACCACCCCCAGCTCCACCTCGTAGTCGAACTGCGATCCCACCTTTCCAAGGGACACGTCCCCGCCATAACCGACCAACGTATTATTATATTTTGTAAAGACTACCGGTACCGCGGGGATCGCCATACCGCTCTCGAAAGCGTGCTGCCGGTAGTTCAGTCCTATGCAAATGATCTTCGAAGGCGTCCCCACGCAGGGCCCGATCAGGAGATCTTCCTCCTTCCTCAGCGCCCCCGACTCATCGACTACGCCCTCCGGCGTAAGGGTCCCCCGGCAAAGAAGGCCATTTTCCCAAAAATTCAGCAGTTTCATATCAGTAGGTCGCCCTCCCACCCGAAAGGTCAAACGTAAATCCCGTGGAAAAGCTATTATAGGGCGACACGATAGTACGCCGCGATATTCGCCGCTTCTTCGAGCGTCCCGCACCGTTTCATCGGGATCTTGTCCGTCATATACCTCACCTGCTTCTCCGGCATATTGTCCACTAAGGGCGTCCGGATGACCGCCGGCGCGAAGCGCGTTGACCGTGATCCCCCGTTCCGCATACTCCTTTCCCTGGACCTTGGCCATGCAGATCACCGCGGCTTTACTGGCCGAATATGCGAGCATCCCCACATTCCCCTCTTTCCCCGAGATCGAGGCGATATGCAAGATGCGCCCATACCCCTGTCGATCATATGCGGCAGCACCGCCCTGGACGTATAGAAGCTACTCATGAAGTTCACCTCGAATACCTTGTGCAGGTCCGCGCTGTCCACCTCGTGACTGAAGATATTCGTCAGGCCCGTGATGCCCGCACAATTGACCAGGATGTCGATCTTCACAAAACGGCCCGCCATATCCTTTACGGTCCGCTCGACCAGCGCCTGGTCGCTCACATCGATCGATACCGGAACGGCGCGATCCCCATACTTATCGAACTCTTCGTGCAGCCCCTCGCTGTTCAGATCGAACAGGATCACTTGCGCACCCTTCGCCAGCAGATTGTGTCCTATCGCCAGACCGATACCCGATGCCGCCCCCGTGACGATGGCGACCTGCCCGTTAAAGTCTTCCATGTTAAACCTATTTATTTTAATGTTTTGACCAGGTTAACCACCCGTTGATTCAGCTCTTTTATATATTTCACGCTCGAGGGTCCGGTATATAGGCCGCTTTTCGCGCGATACTGTTGGTCAATACCCCCCGTGCAATCAGCAGCTGTTTCTCCGCATAGTGGAATAGTTCCATATTCTGCAGCGAGAAGAATATCTGCGGCATCACCTTTCGAAAAGGTCGAAGGCCTCGTCATGCTTCCCTTCCCTCCGCAATACAAACACCTTTTGCAGGATATCCGAGACCGCCAGCCCCGGCATCACGCCTGCGATACCCAGCGGGGTCAGCTCGAGCATATAAAGTCCTCCCCAGCCTTCGAAAAGACCTACTTTCCCGCCGGTAGTTGAGATGATCTCTTCGAATTTCGGCGCGCAAAGGGGCTCCTCCAGCTTGAGGTATTTGAAATTGGAATGTTTTTCCATCAGCTGTTTGATAAACCCGACGCTGATGGACGAGCCGCCGGGGTTAAAGTCCTGCACCAGCACAGGCGTCGTGGGGATCGAAGACAGAAATCCCGACAGGTATTCCCGGATCGATTCCTCCGGCAGGCCAAAGATCCTCGGCACGGCCAGCGAGATGACGTCGGCCCCTGCCTTTACATTTGCCTGTGCCAGCCTGATCGCTATTTTTAAGGATGGACTGTTGGACTGCGCCACGATCTTTATCCGGCCCGCCGCGTGTTCGACGGCTATCTTTACGACCCGCAGTTTCTCGTCATCCGATAATTTATAGAACTCGCTCGCATACGCCGGCAGACAAACGGCCTTTATCCCGCCGGCTATCGCAAAATCAATGAGTCGGCGCAAGGCATCCTCGTCGATCTCTTCGTCTTCCCCTGAAAGGAGTCGGAACGATCGGCACCACTCCAAATAATTCATTTTCCATCATAGTCTATGTATTTAGTTTTAGCGTATTTCGGTATGTCCGGTGATCCACGATGGTCAGGATAAGCGTTGCCACCAGCACAAGGAGCCCGCCGACGACCGACTGCAGGCTTAGCCGCTCTCCCAGCACAAAAGCCGATATCGGCAATCCGAGGAACGACACCATATAGTTGGACAGCGCCACCTGCGTGGCATCGAGGAATTTCAGCACCCAGAAGAATAACAGCATCGACAGGAAGTTATGGAACAGCGTCAGCGACGCCATCCCCAGCCAGGTCTTTGTGGTAAAATGCGGCACCCGAGCGAACATCGCCGGCTCGTAATACAATACCATCGGCGTCAGCATGATCACCAGCACCAGATAGGTATAAAAGACCATCTCCATTTCCGTAAAGCGTTCCGCCACCTTTTTACAGCCCACGTTGTAGTAGGCATTCCCAACGATCGCCAGAAAGATCAGCAGATTTCCCACCGCGTACTTCGACCCCAGGTCCATCCGCCGGATATCGTCGGTACTGCAAAGGACAACCCCCAGGATGGCAATGGCAAAACTAGCCCAGCGCAGCCCGTTCATTTTCTCTTTTAGGATCAGGAAGGCAAACACCGCCGTAATCACCGGCAGCGCCAGCACCAGAATGGCCGCGTTACTCGCCAGGGACAGCTGCGTCCCGTAGGTCATGAATACCTGCGAGGGAAAGGCGCCGAGCGCACCCAGCTGCACGAAGATCAGCACGTCCTTTATCCTTTTTTGCCCTTCCTGAAGTCCCGGACGGCAAAAGGCAAAAGGAATATCGTCGCGAGCAGCATCGGCGCCCAAACGGTAAAATAGGGCCCCACCTGATCCTGCGTCAGTTTGATACTCGTAAAATGGAATGACCAGATCAAATTGCAAAATACCAGGGTCACCCAGGCGATCAGTCCTTTCTTCATAAGCTTGTTAGTATATTAAACCGTTTTCTCCAGTTGTTGTCCTGTAGCGAACCTGCCCAGCGCTGCGCGATCCAGTTCCACTCCCAGGCCCGGCTTCGTGGGTACCGCCGCCGCTCCGCGGCGAAAGGCGATGCCTTCAACGATGAGGTCATCCACCCGCACCAGTTCGCCAAAAATATCCGAGGGGATCGTACAGCTCTTACTCGCCGCGGCGATGTGCAGCCCCATCGTCTCGGAGATACCGAGGTCGACCTCCGACCCGCGCCAGCAGGTCTTCCCTTCCAGCTCTGCGATCTCCGCCAGCAGCAGACAGTTGTAGGCGCCGCCGTTGAAGTTGTAGCCATCCGTCGCATCGGCCCTGACGAATTTGATGATATCCTTTATATCCTGCGTATACGGCAGCGAGATATGCCGGTATAACGGGATACCCAGCTGGGCCTTCAAATATTTATATCCTTCCACGTCGGAATGCCTGATCGGATCTTCGAGACCCAGCATGATGCCGGTGTCCACCCCATCCATCAGCCGCATTGTCGTTTGTACGTCATTCCACCGCTGATTGGGGTCGAGGATGATCCTGATCCCGTCTCCGCAGCGCTTGCGAATCTCCGTGGTCCACAGCCGAACCGGGTCTTCATCCGAGCACTTGAACTTAAACACCTTGTGCCCCTTCTCCATCGCCTCCCAGGCCTTCTGCGCGGCGTCCTCCGGAGTCCGCCGGCCGGTCCATCCGTTGCAGTCGACCTCGGAACGAAAAGCCCCACCCAGCAGCTGGCAAACGGGAGCTCCGAGAATCTTACCCGCCAGATCCAGTATGGCCGTCTCGAACGCCTCATAGATCCGCTGGTCTTCGACCGGCAGGGCCCTCCAGTTCAATTTCAACACATCTGCGCCTACCAGTCGGCCCATCGCCTCCTGCACCAGTTCTTTCGAAGCGCTGCGATAGGTCTCTCCTATTCCAACGAGATCATTCTCCAACACGATCTCCACGATCCATTTCGGCTGGTTCGCAAACTCCGTCCAGCTGCCGCCGGTAAGATGCCGCTGAGCAAAAGCCGCGTCCGTATCCAGCACGTTTTCCGAATTAAGACTCCCTGGCCGCGCCGGAACAACCACTTCCGTCGCCCTGATCAATTTTATCGCTGTCGCCGCTGTCATATCTTTTTACCATATTTTTCCGCCAGCTTCCGGATATCGTAGCTGAACTCGATAAATGTTTTCTCCCAGTGCTCCGCGCTCCCGGGTGTATACGGATAAAACCCTTTCGCATTACTGACGCCCCTGGCTCCGTCCGCAACCAGGCGCTCCATCGAGCTGGGGCGTGGCGGTGGAATTATCCAGATCGGGGAACAGGTCCTTCATCACCGTCAGGTAGGCCGGGATACCCGTCAGGTCCATAAATCTGAAGGGCCCCGCAAACGTGATCCAGTACCCCAGGTCATTCCGCAGACTTCTGTCCACGTCTTCCACTGTCGCATAGCCCTTCTCCACCAGGTGGAACGCCTCCCGCAGCATCGCGTACATGATCCGGTTGGTAATAAAGCCGCGGATATCCTTTCTCAGCAGGGAAGGTTCCTTGCCCCACGACTCTGCAAGCGCAACGATAGTCTCCGCAAACCGCAATTCCGACTGGTCGCCGCAGATGACTTCCATAAACCGGGTGATATGCGCGGGTTCGGCCCAGTGTATTCCCAGTACCCGTTCGGGATGCTGCAATCCTTCCTGCAGAACCGTCACCGGTATTGCCGATGTATTGCTTCCGATGATCGCTGTCGGCGAAAGCACGGTTTCCAGTCGCCGGTAGACCGACTTCTTTTTCTTCCACGCTTTCGATGATCGATTCGATCACCACTCCATGGGCTTTCAACAACGCCACGTCGTCCGTAATGGTCAGTTTACCGAGCAACTCTTTGGGCTTCCCCTTCAGCATTCCCTCTTCCTCCAGTTCTTCCAGGTATCCAGGATCCGCTGACGCGCTTCTTCCGCCTGATCCATGGTCTTGACCAGCGAGGTGACGGCATGCCCGGCGGCCAGTATGCATGTCGCAATACTGCTGCCCATCAAACCCAGTCCAACCGTCCCTATTGGTATCTTGTTATTCATAGTGCTATTTCTTTATGACCGCCACGGCGTCGATCTCCACCTTTAACCCGTCACCCAAAACGGACTGCACCGTCGTCCTGGCAGGAAAAACGCCGCCGAAAAAAGATGCATAGGCCTTGTTATACCGGTCAAAGTCATTCATATCGCTGAGGTGCGCCGTACACTTGACGATGTCGCGCACCGTCCCGCCCGCGGCCTCTACAATTCGTCTGATATTTTCCAGTGTCAGCAAGGTTTCCTCTTCGATCGTCCCTCGCACCAGCTTCTCCGCTGACCGGGTCCGGGGAGCCCGGCCGCTGACGAACAGCAGCTCGTCCTGCTTCACTCCCGGCGAATACGCCCCTGTAGGTGTTCCTGTGGAGATCCTTTCGGGTCCGTCCGCCGGGCGGAGTGCCGGCAAAAGGGCCAGCTTCGCAAAAGCTTTCAAAAATTTCACCAGCGCCGCGACGGCCTTTTCATACAAATGCGCGCCCTTCTCTGCCGTCGCCAGTTGCGGCTCGCCGCTGCTGCCATTGCTGGAGATATATTCCGTCCCTTTAAATATCGTCACTCCCCGATAGGGCTCGTCGTCTTCCCAGCCCGTATATCCGTTGCTGTCCGGCCGACCCGCCCTCTCCACCCTGTCCATAAAGACCTTCGAAGGGAACAAGTGCAGCATCAGACTCGTTTCGTATTCGCAGGCATGACTAAGCGCCGGGCTCTCCATCGGCGCCTGGCCCGCGAAGGAGTCTCCCGCCAGCTCCCAATAGGTCGCCAGGACGATATTCGCCTCGCGCGACAGCGGATTGTCCGCATTCAGGATGGCCAGCGCCTGCTTCACCGGCGTTATATTCCCCCGTGCCCGTTGAGCAGCACGATCCTCCTGAACCCATTCTTCAGCAACGACCCCACCAGATCGACCACCACCTGCGTATACAGGGCAGGCGAAAGGCTAAGTGTACCTCCAAAAGACAGGTGGTGGTGGCTCGACCCGAACGAGAGCGTCGGACAAAACACAATCTCGCCCGACAAGCGTTCTTCCGCACCCATCGCCACCATGGTGACGATATCCGTATCCGTCGACACGGCAAGATGGGGGCCGTGCTGCTCGATGGCGCCGAGCGGAAGAACGACCACCTTGCCCCCGCATTCACAGAAATGCCCTTATAATCCTTCGATGCGTATAGCATATTCATGATTTAAAATTAGCCGTAAACGTCAACCCATAACTATATTTCCCCGTCAGCTTTGTATACTTTTTTAACGCTGCGACGCCCTCGCCATTTCCAGCGCTTTTGTCGTCGTATAGTACTTCGCCAGCATATCGGGAACCTCCCAGGGCGGCAACTTTCCCGTCTTTACAAAACCAAGATATTTCTTCGTCACTTCAGCAAAGGTCGCTTCATGATCCAGATCGAACCGCGCCGGCACAACCAGTTGGAAGCCAGCAGCTGTCTTCTGCAACGCCAGTCCCGGATACTCCGATTGCAGGCCCGCTATCACGCGGGTCAGCGCGCGCTCATAGACTGCGGTCATTCGCAGCGGCTCGACCGACAATACCGGCTTGTACCCATGCGCCGAATCCTGCCGGATCACCAGGTTCGCCAGCGTCCCCCGTAAAATCGAAAAATGCGTATCCCCGCCTCCGGGCGGCGCCTCGAAATTCCACCGCACCGACACCCGCGCATGTACGCCCTTTATCGCGTAGTCCATCACTCCGTTCGCGTATACGCTCAGCGGAGAGTCGCGCCCGACCCCGGTCACTTTCCGAAACTGGGCTACACTCAATTCAGTCGGCCAGCGCCGCGCAGCCAGCATCTTAATATCCTTATGATAATCCAGCGCCAGCTCCGGAAAACACTCCCACTGGATCAGGTCCACCAGATGGGTCGTAACGTCCACGATCCCCTCACCTTCCTGTGTCACGTCAAAATACCAGGAAGGCCGGATCAACGGCTTGCCCGACACGGATTTGAAGAAATGATGTACGCTTTCCTTTGTCACCGCGGGATTTTCAACCGTCCCCTTCTCCAGTACCCCAAACACAGAATGTATCATCGAAAGTCTCCGCTGCAGGATGGTAGTGATCTGATATCGTTCGGTCATGATATCGTATAAGACCGTCCCATTCCGCCCGGCCGTCTCAAATGTCCGCTGCAGTCGCGGGAGATCCCGCGCTTCGATAATCATCGGCTTGTCCGAAAAAACGTTAAACCCCGAATCTATCGCCTGTTCGATATAGTCGATCTTTCTCCGGTTGTTTCCCGCCAGCACGACCACATTTCCCGCCCGCTCCTGAAACATCCGCGACAAAAAATCCTCACCCGTATACACTACTTCATTCCAGTGCGTGGGGTCCTCACTCCGGGTATTGTATTTGTCGATCAGCGCCAGATGCGCCTTCAATTCCTGCCCCTCCGGTGCGTAGACGTGGACGGTCGGATCGATGTCCGGATAGCCCGACTTCTGGACCAGGGCCGCGTGAAAATGGCCGGGGTCCAGCGTGATCAGCCGGATCTGCGCCCTGCCTTCTGCTCCCAATCCCATCAAGCCTATCATAACCAGCAAATGTTTCATTCTTCTATTTTTTCAGCGCTGTCCTCATCCAGAAATAGTTCCGCCTCCGCATGCTGCCGAAGTATCGTCGAGGGATACGCCTCCGCGATCGGCTGCTTCACGGTGTTGTATACCGCCTCCGCCTTTAGCCTGCCCGGCACCATACAATACACATACCGGCCTGCCATGAGTGCCGGCACCGTCAGCGTGATCGCGTGCGTCGGCACCTCCTGCAGCGAAGCAAAGCACCCGTCATTGACCTGCTGCCTCCGGCACGGCCCGTCCAGTTCAACGACCTTTACGAGGAAGGGATCGGTAAAATCGGCCACCGGCGGGTCGTTGAAGGCGATATGTCCGTTCTCTCCGATGCCCATACAAACGATATCGGCAGGATAGCGCTGCAGCAGCCGCGAATACCGTACGCATTCGCCTCCCAGATCGGCGGCATTCCCGTCGATATAGTCGACCGAGAGAAAAGGCGCTTTGTCGAACAGGCGCTCGCGGAGAAAATTCCCAAATCCCTGCTTCGCGTCCGGCCGGAGCCCGATGTACTCGTCCATATGAAAGCCGCGCACCCGCGACCAGTCCACGGGCGACTGCAGCAGGGCCGCCAGAAATTCGTTCTGCGAAGGCGCCGCGGCAAAGATCATATTCACCGTGTCCTGCGTTGCCAGCAGCCGGCCGATCCGGCCGCTCACCGCGGCCGCGGCCTCTGCCCCCATTTCCGATCTGGATCTAAATATTTGTGTTTTCATAAACCAATTCTCCGTTGACGATGGTCGCACGGACCCTGATGTTTTCGTCAAAGATGACCAGGTCGGCGTCATAACCCGGCGCGAGAGCCCCCTTGCTACCCGCCAGTCCCAAAATCGCCGCCGGCGTTGTCGTTATCATTCGTACCGCTTCGACCAGCGGCACACCCGCGACCTGAACCATCGTCCTGACCAGCCGGTCCGCCGTCGCCACACTCCCCGCAAACGCGCTCCTGTCCAGCAGTTTCGCCACGCCATCTTCCACGATCACCGGGAGTCCGTTTTGGATATTCCCCAGCATACTCTCTCCCTCCGGCATTCCTGCCGCCCGCATCGCATCCGTGATCAGCGCCGTCCTCGCCGCCCCTTTTATCTTATAGACCAGTTGCAGCAGCGGACCGGGGAGATGCGCACCATCAGCGATGATCTCTACGTCCATGTCTTCGATCAGAAAGGCCGCTTCGACCGCGCCGGCATACCGGAAAGCATTCCGTCTAGTGACACCGGTCATCGCCGAATAGAGGTGCGTCGCCAGCGAATACCCGTTGTTCCACGCCTCCAGGATCTCTTCATAAAGAGCGTCTGTATGCGCCCAGGAAACCAGTACGCCCTTCTCCCTCGCATACCGCCCAAACTCAAGCGCGCCCGGCAACTCCGGCGCGGCGCTCCAGCGACGAACAAGATGCGGCCGCCGGAGGATCTCTCCATATTCGGCGGGGTTCGGGTCCCGGATATAGCGCGGGTCCTGCGCCCCCCGCTGGTTCATCGCAAAGTATGGCCCCTCGAGGTGCATCCCCAGAAACCGGGCGCCGCCCGTGTTTTTCCAGACACCCGCTCGTAAACATCCAGAATATGCAGTAGCTCCTCTTCCGAACCCGTCAGCGTCGTCGGCAGCATCGCCGTCGTGCCATACTGAACATGCGTCCCTGCAACGCCATGGAACGCGGCCTCGGTCCCATCCATGAAATCATGCCCGCCGCCACCGTGTACGTGGATATCGATAAAACCCGGCGACACATAACAGCCCGCGGCGTCGATCACTCTGTCGCCGGGCGAACCCGATTCCACGATCTTCCCGTCGCGCAAATACAGATAACCCCCGGACAAAAGGCCCTGCGGCGTGATGACTTTACCGTTGATGATTCTAATTCCCTTCATTGACTAAAAATACCCCAGTTCCTTATCCTGTGGCCATAGCTGGCGTAAAAAAATAAATAACAATAGCAGGGCAGCAGGATCCAGTAGGCCTGCTGCAGCCCGTTGCGGTCCGCCAGCCAGCCATAGACCAGCGGCAGTATCGCGTTTCCGCAAAGCCCCATCACCAGCAGCGAAGCTCCCGCCTTTGTGAACCGTCCCAGACTGTCCAGCGCCAGCGGCCAGATACCCGCCCAGATCAGGGAATTCGCCAGTCCCAGCAGCACGAGGAACCAGATCGAATTCTCTGTCCTGCTCAGCACGACCAGCAATGACAGCGCTACGCCTAAGACCGTACAAACCAGAAATGCCTTCGCCTGACTGATAAACCTGGGAATACAGATGATGCCCATTAAATACCCGCCGATGGTCGCGGTCAGCGTGTACGAGGGGAAGACCTTTGCTTCCAGGAGGGGGATATTCATCGACCCGGCATAGCCGATGATCGTGTCGATCGCCAGCACCTGCGTACCCACGTGTAAAAAGATCGCAACCGCGCCCAGTACCAGGTGCGGAAACTGGAGCAGACTGTTTTTCCCCTCCACCGCCTCCTCCGTGCCGATCTCGGGCAGCGAGGAATACCGCACGAGACAGCCCAGTCCAAACAATACCACCCCCACGCAAATATAGGGTGGGATCACCCGTCGGATCAGTGCATCGAGCGCAGCCGCACGCTCCGCCTCCCGCATCAGCGGCAGACTCTTAAACAATATACTATCGTTCGGTCGCAGGATCACCGCCGCAAACAGCAGCGGCGCCAGTATACCCGCCGTCTTGTTACAGATCCCCATAATACTGATCCGCTGCGCGGCCTGTCTCTGGGCCCCAGCACCGTGATATAGGGATTGGCGGCAGTCTGCAGAATGGCCAGCCCTCCGCCTATCGCAAACAGACCCGACAGAAACCCCGCATAGGCCCTGCTGAGCGCCGCCCCCACGAAAACAAAAGCCCCGAGGGACATGATCCAGAAACCCAGCATCATTCCCTTCTTAAAACCGATCTTTCTCAGCAGGTAGGCCGCAGGCAGCGATACCACCAGATAGGAGATATAGAACGCAAATGCTACCAGATAGGACTGGAAATTATTCAATTCGCACGCGATCTTAAAATACGGGATCAGGATCGCGTTCACCCAGGTGATAAACCCGAATACGAAGAACAAAACTCCAATGATGGCAATATTCTTTGTCATCTCGCGCCAACTTTTTCATTACTCTCCGGATCGCCATGGTAACGCTGTCTTCTACGCTATTGGCAAACGGTCCGGGAAATCCATAGTAGATCATACTCTCATCAGGTTCATATCCTCCTTCCTTCAGCAGCCGCAGCGAAGGGATATAACACATCACTTCGCTGGAATATCCTGCCACATACAGGTGCTCACCCGCGAATAGCCGTTTCGCCTTCAGCGAATAGTCCACGACCGTCTCCCGCTCAGCGCGAGCACGCACCAATCGGTGCCAAACCGCACCGCCTGTACCGGGTACACGAGGTGATCCGGCGTGAAGCCCCTGTTATAGGCCGACAGCATCAGTCTGGCCCTTCTTTGTAAAAATTTATTGTCTCCTACGATCTCCTTCTGATATTCCGCTACGTCGAACGAGCGGTACGGCAGATTTACCGTCGTATACGCCGTCCGGATCGGCGTCCGAACCGGCTGCATTTTCCCTCCTTTCAGCACCTCACCCACTGCATCGGCCAGCTCACGGCCGTGCAATTTCGCCAGTTCCACCGTCCCGCGCGGATCGGGATTCTGATCCCCGCCGCATCCCATCAGGAACATACAGGTCGTCCCCGGATTTTCTTCCTCCAGCATCGCCTGGGCAAAGCCCGCATAGTCCCCGTTGATCAAAAAATTGTTGTCTACCAGTGTAGTGTTATGACATGCATATCCGAACAGGATCGCCGCCGTCTTTTCACTGCCGCGTTCACCCGGCGAGCCGGGCCGGACTACCTTCAGAACCGGCACATCATGATCGACCGGCCCGTTCGGATGGATCTGATTCCTGCGGTTGATCGCAAATCCGGCCGACCCAAGCCCCGAATACAACTGCGCCGGCCGGCGGTCCGCTATCGCCATCCCGATCACCTTTACAAGATCGGCCGTCAGCCGCTGCGAATACTGTGATACCCGCCGCTGTTCGTCCAGCGTAAAGTCAAAGATCATATCCACACAGGGCCACACCATCGGTCCCGAATGCGTATGCGAAGAGTTCAGGATCAATTGCTCCCGCCTGATGCCATACAGGCTATCCACCAGCCTTGCCACGTCCGCCGAAACCTGGTGCGAAAGCCCCAGCAGATCGGTCGTCACGATCACCGCCCTGTTCTTTCCATCTTCCAGTATCAGCGCCTTGGCCCAGAGGTCCTGAAGCACTTCGGTAGCCGGCTTCTCCCGTCCCGCATAACCCGAAAGCCACATCGGCAGTTCAGGCGTGATCTTCATCCTGCCCACACCCGCGACCAGCTGCGCTTCCGAACGAAGACCCAGCACTACCAAAATACCGAAGATCCATTTCATACTTATAGTTTTACCGGCGCCACCTGCACCAGGTCCGTTCGGGTCTTTCCATTCTCTGTGATCCGCGCCAGCGTATAGACTGTTCCGTCCTTCGCCACCGCTATCGAATTTACATAAAGAGGCCGGGCGCCGTCTCCATAAAAGATCGCGCCGTGGTCCATATATTTACCGGTGGCAATATTGTAAGTCACAAGGTGTAGGTCCTCCAACCCTTTCGCTTCCCCCATCGCCGTGCTGCTCTTCCCTTTCACAATGTGCCCGTCGACATAAACGGGCCCGCCGGTCAGATAATACAGGGTATGCTTGTCCGGCCCCAAAGTAAATCCCAGATAGCCGTAGCTAAACTCGTCAAACATCCCACTGCGCTTCGATGGCCGTGAGGTGATCCGGTCGATCACGTTCACCCGCTGCGCACGCGGATCGAACTGAAACAGGTACCCGGAATTCCCGTGTACTCCGTATATGGTTTTATCGCCGGGATACCATACGGTCTGCCGCCAGTTATATCCCATATGCCCGGCCGAAGTCGGATCATATAGCCCAAAATAGTCTTTTTTCATATCCTCCTGCAATGCTTCCAGCCTGTCGGCCCCGGGCCTGAGCCTAAAGATCGTTCCTTCGGAACTGGTTGCATATACCGACCCGTCGCCCGGATCGATCGCCAGTGACCGGCACAGCGTCCTGAAATTCTTACCCGCCCCGTTCTCCCCCTCACCGGACAGCGGACCGATCTCGGTCAGCTGCTTGTTCGCCAGGTCATACCGGAATACATATCCCGTCGGCCAGCTGATACAATAGATCAGACCGCGAACGGTATCCATATTCAGCGTGAGAATACCCTCCTTGTGCGGCGCGAGCGCCAGGTCCTCGAATTTCCCCGTCTTCAGGTCATAGGACAGAATATGTCCGCCCGGATATTCTTTATAACCGGCAGGCGGTATCCCCATCTTCTCCATTCCATCCACCATGCTGTAATATCCTACGTGCGTCCCGAAATATAACTTCCCCTTCGATTCCACAAAATGCACATGGCTCTTCCCCTGCGAGATCGTCTTCAAACCCTTCTCCCCGCAGGCTTCCGTCAGGTCGCCGCAGTGCTTTATCTTACCCGTCCGCGGATTAAAAGAATACATCTGCCCGCCCGTATCGATGGACTGCGAGCTCAGCACATAGTATACATTCCCGTCGCTCGCCACGTCGATGGCGTTGTAGGTATCGTGAGCAATCGAAAATCCGGAATTGAATGTCTTTGCTTTTAATGTCGCATGGCCCTGCGCCAAACCCGCTACCGCTGTTGTCAGAACAGCCATTGTCAAAAAAATTTCATTATTTTATTTTATCCGCGTTATCGTGAATCTTTTGGATCGCATCGACTATATCATCCATATCCGCCCTTGTCCCCAGCAGCATGGACTGATAGAACCATACCGCCTCTTCGTTGCAGAGTTTGTCGTTCAGCGGGCAATTATTCCTTTTATTAAAGGCATTGATGTCCAGCTCCGCCGCAGTATACATTTTCTTATAGTTCTTGGACTGGAAGGCGTTCTGCAGGTAGGGCATCTTGTTCAGCGGAGCATAGCCCTCGGAGCAAGGAATCCCTTCCGCATTCAGCGCTTTCAGGAATGCCGCCCGAGGCAGCCCTTTAAACCCTTTAGCGTCATACCGGAAAGGGAATAGGTGGAATGCCGCCTTCGTCACACCAGGCGAAAATGTGTATGGGGTCACGCCGGGTATTTTGCCGATCCGTTCGCGGAGATAAGCCGCATTGGCATTCCGTAATTCGGTCTCAGCGCCCAGCCGCTTCAGCTGGCCGATGCCGATCGCCGCCTGATACTCGGTCAACCGCAGCTTGTTCCCCGCTATCAGCGTACCCGCATTGACCTGGCCCACCACCGAACCATAGGGATTCCCGTAGTTGTGATAGGAATAGCATTTATCCATAAAGGCGTCGTCATTGCTCGTTATCGCTCCTCCCTCACCGATCGCAAGGTTCTTCGAGTTTTGAAAACTAAAGCAGCCCGCGTCTCCAAAACTCCCCACTTTTCGTCCGCCGATCTCCGCCCCGTGTGCCTGACAGGCATCCTCGATGACCACCAGTCCGTGCTTTTTCGCGATGGCCATGATCTTCACCATATCCGCGGGCAGGCCCAGGATATGCACGGGTACTATCGCCCTCGTCTTCGAAGTTATCTTCGCTTCGATCTTGTTCGCGTCGATCTGCCATGTCGCCGGATCCGTGTCCACAAAGACCGGCATGGCGCCCGTCGCCAGTACCGCCGCCACCGTAGCGATAAAAGTATACGGAGGCACGATCACCTCGTCCCCTCCGCCGATGCCCAGCTGAAGCAATGACGTGATCAGCGCATTGGTGCCATTCACCACACTCAAACACCTTTTCGTGCCCACAAAATCTCCCCACTCTTTTTCGAACCGCGTCACCAGCGACGCCCTCGACCAGATGCCGCTTCGCAGATCATCCACCACCAGCGGCTCGTCAGTCTCTCTGTTCCATATCGGCCAGGCCGGCCATTCTTTTGTCCTCACCGGTGTCCCACCCAGCACAGCCGGCAGCTGCGACCGAACACCGGCCCTGAGCGTCCCCGGCCCAAGCATCGCACCTGCGGCAGCAAGCCCTGTCGTCCTGATAAAGTCCCTACGGCCAAAATTTTTATTTTTCATGTTCCTTTATTTAAAATTTGATCCCCTCTGCCTCCTTCACGGCCTTATCCAGCACGGCCTGCAGCTCTACCCTTGCGCCGCCTTTCCGCTTGCTCTCGTCCGCCGCCTCCATAAAGGCGTAGACGCTGAGCGTCTCTTCCTCGCTGACCGGCGAAACACCGCTGTTAAAGAATTTCGCGATCTCGCGCAGCAGGGCCTCATAACCCGAATACGGCCCTACTCTTACGACGCCCTTCTCACCAAACACCGTCCCGCCATACTCGTGCTCTCCGGTCCGGGTCCCGCGGAAAGTCCCGACCCTTCCGTCGGTCCAAACACCCGTCACTACGTCTGTACCCTCGGTGCTCACCCGCGAAACCCACGAACAGCCAATGCCCATCACCGTTATCAGCGTCTCCCACTCCGTGGATCCCGTACCAGAAAAAGTCCGGATGGTGAGGTTCCAGAGGGGCAGGACTGAATGCATCCGCTCCCAGCACCCTTCCTACCGTCAAACCGGCCCTTATTTCCGTCATCCCATTCATATATCGCAACGAACTGGCTGAAAAGACAGGCACTTTATGCTTCCGTGCCGCGGCATACACGGCCACTGCCTCCGCCAGCGTACCCGCGACCGGCTTGTCCACGAACAACGGCTTCCCCGCCTTTATGACTTCCAGCGCCTGTTCGAGATGCGGCCGTCCGTCGTTGGTCTCGAGCAATACCACGTCCACCTTCCGGAGGAGTTCCGCTATCGATCCCACGATCTCGACCCCGTGCTTCTTTACCTCTTCGGTATAGGCCGGTATCCGCTCGGTACTGCTCCGGATGTCCTTACTTCCGCGGGGATATGCCGCCACGATCTTATAGCCTTCAAACGCCGGGTCCGGCATGGTGCCATTCAGTGCTTCGGTAAAAGCCGTACTGTGCGAGGTGTCCAGGCCGATGATCCCCACGCGCTTCCCGCTGTCCGCCACAACGCCCCCCAGAGCAGCGCTGCTGCCCGCGCCGAGCACTTTCGTCGTCCCGCCTTTCTCCATCGATATATCCACTGGCGCGTTGGTTTTCCAGTTGCCACCCGTGAAATCGGGAACGGTTATCGAATTACTTTGATTTGCCACCGACCACACGCTCAACGGCGCCACCGAGCTCCAAAGCGCCGCGTCATAGACGTTCTGATCCAGCGGCAGCCCGTTGCGCAGACAGTCGATGGTCCTCCAGTCCATAATAAAGTCCATCCCGCCATGATCGCCGATGCCCTTTGCCAGACCACCGATCTTTTTCAGCAGGGGCGGCATATATTTTTCTTCCAGCGCTTTGTATTCCTCGGGCTTCAGCCACTCGTGCCCCGTCGCATAGCGCGCCGGCTCCGGATACTTCAACCCCGCCCCGCTGGTCCCGCTGACCAGCTGTATCCTCGAATAGGGCCTTGGCGAGCTGACGTCGAACTGGACCAGGATCGTCTTTCCCTTCGACGTGCGGATCGTACTCGTATTCATCGTGCCGTTGTATTTCCGGCCCGCATACGGCGTATAAAAGGAATCGCCTGCGGCCAGCTTCTTCGCCAGTGGTCCAGTGACAAAATCGTTAGACGACATCGACACCAGATAGTCCATCCTGTCCCCCCGGTTGATGTTCAGCAGCTGACACAAAGGCCCCAGCCCGTGCGTCGGATAAAGATTCCCTACCCGCCGCGAAGCCTCTTCCAACTCCCACATCTGATAGAAATGTTCTTTGGAGAACATCAGCTCCTGCAGGTTGTGGATATACCCGCCCTCGCAGTGGACGATCTCGCCGAAGAATCCCTGGCGCGCCATGCTCAGTGTCAGCAGCTCAGAAGCATCATAACAACAGTTCTCGACCATCATGCAGTGCTTTCTGGTCCGCTCGGAGGTATTCACCAGCATCCAGGCTTCTTCGATGGTTTTGGCCGCGGGCACTTCGACGCAGACGTGTTTCCCGTGTTCCATGGAAAACACCGCCATCGGCGTATGAAAGGCCCAGGGTGTCAGTATATAGACCAGATCCAGGTCGTCTCTTTCCGCCAGCTTCTTCCAGACCTCCGGTCCGCCCGAATACAGCGCCGGCTTATGGCCGGAGGAAGCCACCAGCTGCCTCGCCTTCTCCACCTGCCCGGGCCGGAGGTCACAGAGGGCATTTATCTTTACGCCTTCGATACGCGTCATCCGCTCGACCGCTCCAAAACCCCTGTTGCCGATCCCGATAAAACCGACGCGCACCACGTCCAGTTTAGGCGCAGCATACCCGCTCATATTGAATCGCGGACCCGTCGGCAGCCGCTGCGCCTGTTCGTGGATCCTGTCGAGGTCCTCCGCATTACTGGCGTAGGCCGGCAGGAAATACGCCCCCATGCCCAGCGCCGTCTTCTGTAAAAAATTTCTTCTGCTGTTTCCCATATCTTAAAAAATACATTCTTCTAAAAATCTTGGTTCGTACCCGTTGTTCGCGGCCCAGCCTACCGCCGTCAGTATCCTCTCTCTGAAATCGGGCTGGTAATTGAAATAAAAAGGATAGTAGTACTGCTCGTGCACCAGCAGGTCGACATAGGGCGGAAGGCCTCCCTTCTCCCGGTATGCGTCGAGGTGCGGCCGGATATCTGCAAGTCCCGTTTTGTCGATCACGATACTGCTGCGGATGAAGACGATATCTTCTTGGTTATCCTTCCAGACAAATCTTTTCTTTATATGCCGCCGCTGCTGTACGTCCAAATAATAAGAAACGGCCGGAAGTTCGTCGTCCACGTTGAAATATCCCAGTTGCCCCTTGTACCCCAGGTCACGCAGCGCCCGCGACCCTTCGATGGTCGCCTCTCCCCAGTGCAGCGTCGTCACCGGCCCCATCAGTTGGGGACCTGCAAAACGCCTGATCTCGTTCATCACCAGCTGGCCATCCCTTTTCACGGTGACATAGTCGGCCTGCTGATAGGGCTTGTCGGGGAATTCACCCAGCGCATGAAAGGAAAGTCTCAGCCACGACGACTGCGCCTTCCATTCGGCGGCAAACCGATCCGTCAGCTGCGACAGGTTGAACCCGTCTGTCTCATAAAAAAGGTTGATATGAATTTTCGTCCCGTAGACGTCATGAACGCCCCGCAAAAAGGCCAGATAGGAATTGTCGAAAATGCTGTTGTATACTTTTTCATTCTCGTGGATATCGCGGAGAAACCAGATATTGTCGTCTATCGAAAGGCGATAGCCGTTCGCAAAATTGGGCAGCCAGTATACGCGTACCCTTTTCTCCTCTCCCGTCGTCTCGTTCCTGACCAGAATGGTATTGTCGTATCCGCTAAGAACTACGCCCGCCAGATAACATCCCTCCTCCTCAAGGGCCCTGACCCCTCCGATCCTGACAGAACTGCCTGCCTCCGCGTTTACTACTACCTGCACCCGCAGCCTGCCGTCTTCCACGGCGCCGTCCCGGGCGTGCAGCATATCCCCATCTATCGGAAAAACGATTTCCATAGCGATTAGAAATTTGGATTAAAGATCTCTTCAAAAGACGACGTTGCAACATAGGACGGGTCGTGTTGGATCCGGTAGTCCAGCATCTTCAGCAGCAGCTTTTGCCACAGGCCGTACTCCACATTCCAGCGCCCCAGCATTGTATTCAGCCGGTAGGGCTGACTCTCGGAAAGCCAGGCCGCCGCGTAGGCATCCTTCAGCTTCGCCCCCTTCATCCATCATGTCCTGTATATAACCGTGACAGATATAGCCGATATCGTAATAGACAAAATCATTTTTCTTCTTCCCGAGCATCGCCTCGTTCCACCGGTCGCAGATCACGACCGCCCAGAGGAACCGGCTTGCCGTATAGTGTACCAGCTGTGCCGACACGAGCAGGCTGCGGATAAAGGAAGAGTCCTCATGCCCCGCCTTTCCCAGCGCCAGCACGAGCTGCGCTTCGGCCTCCTCGCTCTGCCGGCGCACCGCCTTCAACTCCGCCAGATGCTGCCGCGAGTTACCAAGGTAATAAGCTGAAAAAGGGTTCGACCAACTTTCGATGATCGTTCCGCCCGGCAGATTGGACGTGTTCTTTCCCAATACCTGCGTCAGCGTCCCGGTCGACGCCGCCAGCGAATCCAGCGCCGTCTTCATCTCATCCGTCATCCGCGGATAGACGGTCCTGCAATAACGATCCATAAAATGCTCCCTTTCACCAGCCTTTCCCTGCCAGGCCCCGATACAGCCGTAAGCCATAAATGGCCAGGACGGCCGGATCAGCGGCTCCGCTGCATCTGTCCACACGGAAGTGATATATCCCATCGTCCCGTGTTCCATACCCGCCTTCAGCGTCAGGTCCATATTGTCGTAGGTATAGCCGGCAGAGGGATAGACATGTCCCCAGCCCGATACCGCATTTTGTATAAAGAACGAACGCCCCTCTTTCAGTACCGGCGCCAGATAGTGATTGATCGCAGCCGTATCCGGAGAATATTCCCAGATCACCGGGATCGCCTCCCTGGGAAACCTGGACATAATGTCCGGATAATAATTGTTCATGTCTGTCCATGCCAGTACAGTCTTACCGTATTTCTTCCACTCCTTTTGTACAAAGTCAAGGTGTTGCAGCCACAGTTGTTCCGAATGCACGGTGCTGTCGACCTCCTTCGAGATACGATTTGTCTCCCAGGTCTCGTCGAATCCTACGTGTACAAAGGGGCTTTTGAACAGCCGCGCATACTGCCCGATCCATTCCTTCAGCGTCTGCTGTACCACTGGGGTTTCGTGGATCCAACTCCTCTCCGTATTTTCCGATCCCCATCGAAGCATACTTCTCCCGTTTCAGCAGGTCGTGCAAATGCCCGTAAAATGCGACGAAGGGCACCACGTCCATCTGCCGTAACCGACCGTAGTCGATAATTTCCTTTACCTCCTGCTGCGTATAGGCCGCCCCGATATTCAGCGACTCATACCCTTTCATTTCCATGCTCACCTCGTTGTAGAAATAGTACTGGTTGACCTTCCACATGGCCAAAAAGTCGATCTGCCTTTTGATCTCGCCGATCTTCAACAGCGACCCGTGCGCAAAATCCATCATCACCCCTCTGTATGCCAGCGCCGGCTGGTCTTCAATCTCCAGTTCCGGCGACACCGGGCCCAGTTGCCGCAGGGTCTGCACCGCATAAAAAAGCCCGGCCGCGCTGTGGGCCACTATCTTCACCCCTGAAGTCCTTCACCGAGAGTTGATAAAACTCTTTATCCCCCTTCCCTTCCAACACATAGTTGAACGGCACGTCTCCGCCAACGCCAACAACGTCCTTCAGTTGCCGAAGGGCAAATCCCAGCTCGTCGCCAACTCCCGCCGGCACCACCACCTTCAGTCGTGACAGCGCCAGACTTCCCTTCCCCACCTGTATGTGCCGCGGCTCCGGCAGGAGCGCCGGTTGCGCCCCCACCGTTGCCGTCAGCATTATGAGAACTACTGCCAGACTTGCCTTCACCATTCTTTTTCTTTAAATATAGCCTTTAATTATTGCACATCCCACCATAGCCTTGTCGCCGCATTGTCCGGCCCTCCGAGCAGGGTCACCGCCGCTGCTACCTGATCGGCATTGACGAGTTTCTCCGCCTGCAGGAAAGGCATCCGCTTGATGGTCGTACCCACCGGTACGTCCGCATTGTCGCTGTGCAGTACGGGGTAGAGCTTCGGCAGGTCTGTCCTCCGGTACTCCGCCCAGCCTTCCATCCCGTCGGGCCAGAGCGCCAGCCATTTCTGCTGTGCCACCTGCGCCCGCTGCATCGTCGGATCGCTGCTCCACAACACCGGATAGTTGTTGACCGGGGCGGAATTCATCCCGTCGCCGGGCGCTACCGGAGTAGCCACGTTCTTTACATAGGTGTTGATGACCGTGGCGTCCGTAATACCCCACTGCGCCATGGACGTCTTAATCCCCGTTTCATATAAATTCTGAGCATTGTCTCCCATATTCCAGCCGTTCAGGGCTCCTTCCGCCCGGAGGAAATAGGCCTCGGCGGCGTGCATCAGGTCCTGAGGGGTCGTATAGACCGCTCTCCAGTTGCCCGCGGAATAGGTACACCAGCGGGTACCCGTATGTGATACGTTGACGGAAGAGTTGGCGTCGATATTTCCTTTCTCCGCGTCGCTAAGCCCGTTCCGCAGACCGTTGAAGGCGCCGGACTGGGTCGCCGGCTGCCAGAAGATCGGCATACGGGGGTCATTGTAGCCTTTCTGGATAGACGCCATCGTGGCGCTCATACCGACGTCCTCCCATCCCGAGATGACGGACAGGGCGTTCTCTTCGTTATAGGTTGCGTTGGTCTTCTGCATATAGGCGTCGGTGCCGACATCGGTCATTACTCCGGCGGCGACCGCAGCCTCGGCCTGTGTTTTGGCCAGCGCGGAATTGACAGCCGAGATGCGCATGGCGAGGCGAAGACGCAGGGTATTGGCGAATTTGATCCAGGCCGATACCGGGTCGCTTTGCTTGTTGTAGACGAGGTCGAAGGTCCCGAACGGTTTCTCGCCCTTGTGGCTGTTGAGCACGGTCACGGCCGCGTCCAGGCGCTTGAAGAAATCAAAATAGATCGAGTCCTGTCTGTCGTACTTCGGATAGCGCACCCCGCTGCCCGCCTGGCTGTAAGGCACCGGCCCGAAATAGTCGGTTATCCGGTGAAAGGTCCAGACCCACCAGATATTGGCGACGGCATTCATTGCGGAATTCTTGTCGGTACCCGCCATGATGGTCAGCAGCTGAGGCGCCGCGGATACATAGGCCGGGTTCCAGGCGGCGGGCAGCCAGGTCTGCTGGATGCCATACCGGTCCGTATTGAAACCGGCGATCTGACCAAAATACTGTGAATATACATCGGCGACCGCGCCTTCCCCGATCTCGAAATTGTCGGGGCTCAGGGTCACGGACTGCTGCGCGTACGCAAACATCTGCGGATACTGCGCCGCCGTGATCGCGGATATGGCCGAAGGATTGGTGTTCATCTCCGCATATTTCTTCGTACAGCCGTTGAGCCCGGCGGTAAGGGCAAGAAGGGAAACGCCCGCACGGATATATTGATTGATTGTCCTATTCATTGTCGACGATTTTTAGAATGAAAGTTTCAGGTTCAGACCAAGGCTTCTCGTAGTAGGCAGACTGTAATTCTCTACCCCTGGAAATTGCTGTTGCCGTAGCTGGCCTCGGGATCGATATCCAGCTTGCGCTTTCCGATGCCCGGCAGATCGAGGATCGACTTGCCTCTGTAAAGGAAGAGCAGGTTCCGCGCTACAAAACTCAGTTTGGCCGACTTGATAAAGGCCGGTAGCTTTCTGAAATCGTACCCGAGTGATACCTCGCGCAGCCTTACGCTGGTGGCGTCGAACGTAAAGAACTCGGCATTGCTGGAAGCTCCCTGACTGACGCTCTTCCAAAAGTCTTCCGCCTTCACGCCAGTCGTGTTCGCCGAACCGTCGGCATGGATGCCGGGCAATACCAGCGTCGCGTCTTCCCGGTATTTCGATGTGACTTCGGACAGGCCGTTATACGCCAGCTCGGCAGCCGTACCGCTAGCCAGCACCCCGCCGAACTTGCCGTCGACCAGTACGCCGAGATTCCATCCTTTCCAGGTGAAAGTATTGCTGAATCCGATGGTATAGTTGGGATTGAAATTACCCACGCTCTGGTAGTCCGTCGACCAGGTCGGCAGACCATTGGCCCCGACAAGATGCTGCCCTTTCTGCGTCGCCCATCGTGCACCATACAGATCGCCGTAGGAACCTCCCGCCGCAACCCTGGGCTGCACCGTCCTGACGAGGTCGGCAGACCCGAGATAGGTATAGGCCAGCCCCGGAGCCACCGAAACGACCCTGTTCTTGTTCAGCGCATAGTTCAGTGTCAGATGCCAGGCGAAATCGCGCGTCTTCACCGGCTGCGCGGTCAGTACGATCTCCACCCCGGAGTTCTGGATATTTCCCGCGTTGATATACTGGCTGGAGAATCCGGAAGAAGCCGCCGTGCTCACGGACAACAGCTGGTTCTTTGAATTCGTCCGGTAATAGGTAAGGTCGATCCCGAGTCTGTCGGCGAAGAAACGCCATTCGGTGCCCGTCTCGAAGGCCGTCGTCAGCTCGGGCTGCAGACCCGGTATAGCCGCGCTCGTCTGGCTGGCAATATATCCGCCAAATCCGCCGGGAATGAAACGGTAGGTCTGGGCCAGCAGATACGGATCGGGATCGTTCCCCACCCTGGTCAGCGAACCACGCACCCGCGCCAGGCTCACCCAATCCGGCATCTTCATCATCTCGGAAAGAACGGCCGTCAGACCTACGGAAGGATAGAAATAGCTGTAGGGCTCCGGGATCGTGCTCGACCAGTCATTTCTGGCCGTCGCGTCCAGGAACAGGAAGTCTTTATAGGAGAACTGCGCGGTACCATACACCGACTGCAGTTCGCGCTTGACGGTCGAAACCGTCTCCTTCAGCGTCGAGCCATAGGTGAGGTCGTATTTGTTGACGAATGCCAGCCCGTCCGCGATCGTGATCCGGTGCCTCGACCCGCGGTCCAGCAGACTGCTGCCGATATTGTAGGTCACCTTCAGGTCGCTGGTAATATTGTTGTTGCCGTTCAGCAGCACGTCGTAGTTGCGCTCGTAGACATAGTTATTCTCTTCGGCGTAATAGCCTCCCGGCTGACGCGCGTAGTTGGCCGTATTGTTGGCGTATTTCTGCGTATTGAACTCGTTGTAGGCGTCGCTGCTGGCCCGGCCCTGGATATTCAGCCAGTCGGTGAGCTTGTACTTCAGTGACACCAGGCCGATGAGCCGCGACCTGTTCTCGTCGTGGTGCGTGTTGTTCACCGTCCAGTAAGGGTTCATGATCACGGGATCGGGCTTGGAAGACCAGAAGGTCGGCGTCTCGACGCCCGCCACGTCCACGGTCTTGTAGGTCTTCAGGTCGTTTTGATTCACGCTCGAAGGAATGCTGTATACGTTCGCCGCCAGCAGACCGTCGCTGCCGATACCCGGCTTGTTGTAGATATCCTGTACGATATAGGTGATCTTGGCATCGGCCGAGAGCCGGTCGGAGATATTGACGTCAAATCTGCCGTTGAAGGTATTCCGCATCAGCCGGTTGCCCGGAGCGATCCCGTTGACGTTATTATTGGCGTAGGACAGATAGCTCGAGATCTTGTCGGACCCTGAGGTCAGGCTGATCGCATTGTTGGTGGTCACCCCCGTCCTGTAGAAGTCTTTTACGTTGCTTCCGGAATAAGTATGCAGCGACGCGCTTTGTCCGCGCCAGTCGGTGACCTGCTGCCCGGTGGCTTTCGCTCCCCAGCTGGTCAGCACATTGGTGCCATATACACCGCCGACGCCCTGGCTGTATGCGGTCTGCATTTTGGGAATGCTGAACGCGTTGTCGGCCTGAAGGCCGGAATTCAAACTTACGGTCATCTTCCCCGTTCTTCCCTTCTTTGTCGTGATAATGATCACGCCGTTGGCGGCGCGGCTTCCGTATAATGCAGCACCGGCGGCGCCCTTCAGCACGGTCATGGACTCGATATCGTCGGGGTTGATATTGGACAACCCGTCGCTGCCGCTCTGCCCGAAATTGGCCGATCCGGCCTCGTCCTTTACCTCACCCGAGATCGTCTGGTTGTCGATCGCGACCCCGTCCACGACGATCAGGGCATTGTTCGTTCCCTGGATACTCCTGTTCCCCCGCAGTACGATACGGGTGGCCCCGCCGGGACCGTTGGAGGTAGGCGTCACCGTCAGACCGGCCACCTTTCCCGACAGCGTATTGGCAAAACTGGCGTCCCGGATCTCGTTGACCTGGTCCCCGCCGACCTTCTGGGCCGAATAGGTCAGCGATTTGGCCTGCCGCTGGATGCCCAGCGCCGTTACGATGACCTCGCCCATGCCTTTCTGGTCCTGCGTCAGCGAAATGGTAATATTTGAAGACCCGGCAGTCACCGACTGCTCCGTGGAAACATACCCAACAGAAGAAAATTGAAGAACGGCGCTGGAAGAAGGAATATTGATCGTAAACCAGCCGTCCTCATTGGTCGTGACCCCACCCTTTTTCCCTTTTACGGACACCGACACACCGGCTAATGGCTTTCCCGTCAGCTGGTCGACTACCCGTCCCCGGATGGTCTCTGCAGGGGCGGCTGCCAGACGCCCGATCATCCCAAAAAGGAGTAACATGCAGAAAATTCTAACACGCATAAGTTGTTATGTTTTGGTTTGTTTTAAAAGCAGTTTTCTCTCATACGGACAAAGCATTCGTGTGCTCGTCATGGCGCAGGACGTCCATCTGGCCATCACCAGCAATCTGTTTGCAATCAGTCTTTTTTAGAGGATAAAATTTCTTATGTAACCAAAGCTAAAAAGTTGAACGAAGATAAAAATTCGAAATTCTATTTAAAATGTATACTTTTTTAACAAAAAAAGCCGGACGACGCGTCGCCCGGCAAATATTATATTTACACCATGCAAACCCACACCGCCGCAGCCACACGCGTGAACCACCGCCGCACGCGTTTCGTTACACTCCACTCCGCTTACTCGACCCTCTGCAAATAACCTGTGGCTTCAGCACCAGTTTCTGCGGCGGCGAGCCCCCCTGCGCAAACCCTCGAAAAGCAGCCTCGCCGCCTCTTCTCCCATGACTACCGTCTGCTGATTGACCGTCGACAGCGACGGCGTGATATACTCTCCGAACGCCTCGTTGGCAAACCCGATAATGGCAATATCTTCGGGAATGCGAAGCCCCGCAGCCTTGATCGCCTGTATCGCGCCGAGCGCCGTAAAATCTTCCACCGCAAATACCGCGTCCGGGATCACCGGCCTGGACAACAGCTGATTCATGCATTCGCGGCCCGATTCGATGCTGACCTTGCCGTATACGATCAGGTCGTCGTTCAGTGGTATATTATGGACGTTCAGGGCCTCGACATAGCCTTTCAGCCGGAGGTTGAAGATATTCACGTGCTGCTGTCCCGCGATATGCGCTACCCGGCGGCATCCTTCATCGATCAGATGGCTTGTGGCCTGAAAGGCGCCGGCAAAGTCGTCGACTTCCACGGAGGCCACCCCCAGCCTGTCGTCGGTCCTGTCGAAAAGAACGAGCGGGATACCCCTGTTGCGGATCTCGCTGTAGTGGTCCAGATTGATGGTTTCTTTGCTGATAGACGCCAGGACCCCGTCTACCCTCGACTGCAGAAAGGTCTGGACGCCCTTCTTCTCGTGCTCATACAGCTCGTTCGACTGATAGATCAGGACGGTATAATTATTTTCGGCAGCCACCTTCTCGATGCCGTGAACGACGGAGCCGAAGAAATTGATCTCCGCCGATGGGATGATCACCCCGATAATGCTGGACCTGCCCAGCCTCAGAGAGGAGGCGATCTTGTTGTGCTTGTAATTCAGGCGGGTCGCGGTCTCCCGCACCGCCTTCTTGGTAGACTCGCGTATACCGGGGTGATCATTCAGCGCACGTGAAACCGTTGCCGCAGTAATATTCAGCTCCCGCGCGATGTCGAGAATAGTTACCTTGGTGATATGGCCGCTCATGGGTTAGTTCACCCCATTTAACTTTTTTATCAGGTTCACCTCGTCCTGCCGGTAGGGCGTGCCATCTTTATGGAAGATGTCATGGAACCATTCGATCGGCTGGCTTCCGTCCGGCAGCGGCGTATCCAGGCATAGATGGTATTGGTCTTCCCATCCACAAATCCCCAGTTGATAGCCGCTACATTTTCTTTTTTCAGCATCGGCAGGATCGTTGCAAAACGGCTGTTCCGCGTACGGGCCATATATTCCGTACAGATCAGCGGCTTGCCGTTCGCCTTCAGCAGCTCGACCACCCTGCGGTGCATCGGCAGCTCTTCATAGTCGTGATAGGTGATCACGTCAGAATTGTTCAGCTGAAAGGCGTTCAGTTTCTCCAGCTGCCAGTCCCAAAGCCCGGCACTCACCGGCTGATCGGGGTTCACCGCCCTCGCCCACTCAAAAACTTTTGACAGCAGCGCCAGAGACGAATCCTTCTTACCGCTGTTGCCCGGCTCGTTGTACAGATCCCACAACAGGATCCGCCTGTCATGCGCAAAGGTCGTGAGCACGTCCTTCACGTATTTTTCCAGGCCCGGAAAATTCGCAGGATCCGTGGACGCCGGCTGACCCGGGTCCTGCATCCAGCCGGAGTTATGCACGCCTGTCTTCGGCGCCGGTTGTATGCCCACTTTGGGCTCTTTGTTCCAGCAGTCGTCGAAGAATACGAACAGGGGCTGGATATGGTGCTTGTCGGCAATGGAAAGGAACTGGTCCACGCGATTCTTGAAACCATCCGGATCCTGCTTCCAGGCCAGAGAATGCAGGAACACGCGCATGGTATTGAATCCTATGCCCTCTGCCCAGCCCAGCTCTTTGTCGATGGTCGCCGGATCGAAAGTAGCTGCCTGCCACATCTCCAGCTGGTTGATCGCATTGGCAGGTATATAGTTCGCGCCCGTCAGCCATTTGTGCTGGCTATACCAGGCATTGGCCTTGTCCGCAGACCAGACTTTTCCCTGGCCAAACGAGCTTCCTATTGCGAGCGTCACGAGTACGCTTAAGACCATAATTTTCTTCATAGACTATCTTTTTAGCTTGTCCTCCAAAACTTTTATGAAATATCCTCCAACTACGCTGCGGGCACTGGAAACCCACCTGCCTGGCGTCCGAAGTCTCGTGCCAGTCGCTCAGGGGCACGCGGGTCGGCGTCTCGCTGGCGTAGGTAAATACCGGATCGGCGATCGCCTCGAAATCCTGCCTGTTGCCGGCCAGGGTGGCCGTCCACATGATCCAGTCCGATTTGGTGTAGCCCTTTCGGCTGTCGAGCGGCATACCATATTTGGTCTGCTTCGTCAGGTAGTAAGCGACCTCCTTGTTGTATACCTCCTGCGGGAACAACCCAAGCCCGAGGATCTTGTCCCATACCATATTGTATTTCTGGCTCCAGGTACCCTTACCGCCGAAGGTCAGCGAATAGTGGTCCCCGTCGGCGGCCATACCCATCCATTTCATCGCCATATCTTTCGCGAGCGCGTGGTACTTTTCCGCCGTATCTTTTTCTCCCAGTTGTGCCGCCAGCTGAGCATAACCCCCCAGCGCGACGATCGCCTTTACGGAAAGATTCGCGTTCCGCGCCAGATGCCCGGCAAAATCATCCGTACACAGCTGGTTCGCCGGGTCAAAACCGTCCCCTGGCGAGGTATCCAGCCCAGGTGCTCAGCGTCTTCCAGTGCTTTTTGGCGTAGTCCGCATTGCCTTCTACCTTCCCGATGGCGGCCGTAAGGATCACCATATTACCGGACTCTTCGACGGGCATGTCCTCTCCATAGGTCTGTCCGTTGGCCAGAGGGTAGGTACCAAGGTCGTGCGCCGAGTAAGGCTTGGCCCATTTGCCGCTCTCGCTGAAGTAGAAGATGCCGTTAAGCATCCCCTTCAGCAAGTCTGGGTTATAAGCAAGAAACAACGGTGCGGAGGGATAGGTCACGTCGACCGTATTGATCGAGCCGTTGCTGAAATTCTCCTTGGAAAGGAAAAGGATCTCGCCCCCGGGGCTCTTCAGCAGCTTGTGCGCGGCTACGCTCTGGCGATAGGCCAGCTCGCAAAGCTGCGCGTATTTCGCGTCGCCCGCCTTCAGGGCATCGCTATGTACCCGCTGGTTGAATTCCGCGCATTTCTTCATCACATCCGTATAGGAGGACCAGGCCGCCGACAGCTCTTTCTCGATGCTGGCGCCCGGTTTATCCCTCCACCACGCACGGAGGTCCTGGTGAAAATATTGTATCGCATAGATATCGTCGTAGCCGACGAGGAATACCTGCTCTTTCGGCGAAGCGCCGACTGATCCCAAACTCGCAACGGTATTCAGCCAGAGATGCTTTCCCTGAGTTGCCGCGCCTGACGCGCCGCCAGAAAAAAGGGTACCGGGCGTCACAGCCGAAGAGATCGACTGAACGATGTTCTTACCCGCCGCCGCGACATACATATAGCCCCAGTCGATACGCAGGTCATCCCCTTTCTTCTTTAGCACAGGCTGATCGACGCTGCCCGATTTCAGGATCGAGAGTCCTTCGGCTGTATACTTATCCGCCTTCACAGGCTGTGCGGAAGTATTTACCGCAATATCCGTGGACGCCCCGAAATATACCTGTACAGTATGCGACTTGCCGTCGTTGGATCTGACGCTCGTCGCGACATACGACACGGGTCTGGACAGCTGGTCCAGGTCGTTCGGCAGCAGCGGAGAGGTAAAGGTCAGCGACAGGTCGACCTTACCGCAGGTGAAAGTATATTTGGTCTGTGTGGCTTCGACTGTGACGCTTTTCTGATCGGCCTCGGTCACCGCAGCTGCGGTCGGCAAAACCGCTTTCTCCACGAGTCCAAAGTCCAGCCAGGCCCCGCCGGCCGTATTGGCGACATGAATAGCCAGCACATTACTGCCGATTTTCAGCGCAGTCTTCTCCAACGGAATGTAGACATACTTTCCTGTCCATCCCTTCCGCTGATAGATAGCTGTCCCGTTGAGATATACCTCTACATTGTCGTCGTGCTGCAACTTCAGGAACAAAGGCTGCGACCTGCCGCCCGCGATAGTGAACGTCCTCCGCGTCCAGAGGTCCTTCGACTTCCAAACCGTACCGGCCGAACTTACGTTGTCGCTGAAAGGAGCCTTGCCCCTTTTCCAGTCGCCGTCATTAAAGGCTGTTTCGTTCCAGCCGGTTGCCGGCGCCGACTCCGTATACGCCATCTCATATACTTTCTCATCCGCGGCAGGCAATACCGTCCTGTAACCCGCGTCTTCCGACCCTAAAAAGCGGTAAAAAAGACCGTCCACCTTCACGATTCCCAGCAGAGGCTGGTCCGTTCCCGTCCAGTGCTTTGTCGGCGACGCGGTAAGACGATCCGTCATCGACCAGATGCTGAAATAGGGATCGTGCGTGATGAGAGGATAAGCCGGGGCACGGAAATCCTGGGCCGTCGCCGCGACGGACAATCCGAACAGGGCCGCCAGAATACTTGTTTTTTTCATCCGAATCTTTTGTTTTTAGTTATTCTCAATTCTATTGACAGTAAGTATACTATTTCGGGGGAATGGGCAGGGGTACATTATCTCTTACTGGTTCGCCAAAGACCGGCTCACCCGCCGCATTCCAGGTGAATTTCTGCGCCCTTGGCGCCCGCGTATTCCCGCAACCCTGACCTGGCTTGCTGTTCGCGTGATAGAGGATCCAGTTCTCCTTCCCGTCCGGTGAAAGAAAAAAGGAATTGTGCCCTGTCGCATAGACGCCATTGGCCGGCGACTGCTTAAAAACGGCGCTGTCCGACTTCTTCCACGACCCGGGGTCCAGAATATCCCCTTGCCCGTATAGCGCAGCATCCCCAGCGCATAGGTATCCGTCCAGCAGGCGCTCGCCGAATAGATCACGAACAGATCGTCGCCGTGTACGAGCCCCTGCGGGCCCTCGTTGACATTGATATGGGGAGGATCGTTCTTCGGGTTCTTTATGTCCCCGAACTTCTCCCAGCCATATTCGGGGCTTCCGATCTTCACCCTCGCGCTTTCGATGGTCAGCGGGTCTTTCATCCTCGCGATATAAATGTCCTGCTCGCCATTCTCGTCGCCTTCCCATCCCGACCATACCATATACAGCCGGTCTTTATACCGGAAGACGTCCCCGTCTATCGCCCACTTGTCCGTCGCATCGGTTATCTTACCTTTAAATACCCAGTCACCAGCCATCGGATCGGCAGAAGCATTTTCCAAAACATAGAGACGGTGACCCTTATTATTCCCGCCGTCCGCGGCATAGTAGGCATACCATTTCCCGTCGAGGAACATGATCTCCGGCGCCCACAGATCACGCGACCATTCCGTACCCGCCGGAGGCGTGTAGATGGTCTTGTGTTCGGCATGCCGCAGATCCGTAAGGTCCTTTGTCTTCCAGAGGTCCAGACGGTTTCCCATCGTATGCGTATAGTAGTAGTATCCGTCCTTGTAGCAGCTGTAAGGATCGGGACCGGAAGGGAGCAACGGATTCGTATACGTGCTTACATCACCGATCACCGGAAAGGAGGAGATCCTCAGCCGGGCGCCGCCCATCGGCACCAGAGTAAGGTCTGCGACCGGCTCGGCCGAAGCTATCGGACTCTGCGGCAATAACCCGCAAAGTCCATACTGGTCGATCGTCCATGACGGTATCTTACGCCCTTTCGCTTCAAGAACTATGGGCGCGGCTTCATTCGTAAAAGGATTGTTATCCGCCGGCCAATTCCGCCTCTTCACCGCAAACGACTTTGAGACATCCCCGGATGGATCGAGTACTAATCCATAATTCCAGTCGGAAGCAGGCAGGATCTCGAACGCCGGCCACTTCGCCGCATCGGCCGAAGCCTGCCAGCCCGCGTCTCCCTGCGCCGTAGACCGGCTGTCTTTCTGCTGGTATTTTTCGTCTATCTTCAGGCTGAAGCCCAGCGGTCCATAGCTGACGCTGACGCTATTCCTGTTCCTGTCCCAGGTAGTCAGCTTCAGCGCCATAGGCAGCACCAGCCTGACCCTGTCGCCATTCTTCCAGTGCGCCCGAAAGCCGCAGGTATGCACCGTCAGTCGCAGGTTCCACGGGCTTTCCGTTTATCTCCACCCGCGCGCCGGAACACCAGCCGGGCACACGCAGATATAGCGGAAAAGACACCACCCCGCCCTTCGTCTTCACCGTAAGATCGATGTTCTCTTCAAAAGGATAGTGCGTCTTCTCTTCGACAGATACCGTCTGCCCACCCGCCTTTGCCGTTATCACTCCTTCCACATACAGTTGCGCGGCCAGTCCGTTGTCCGGCGTCGCCATCCAGGCATTCTCCGCATAATATACCCATCCGGCCGCATGGTTGTGCTGACAGCACCGGCTGCTGAATGGGTTCATCATCAGAAAGGGTCCTTCGTTGGCGATGCCGGGCGCGTGATTCCGGCTGTCGCTGACGACCATATTGGGGGCAGTGAGATACCGCAGACTCCGGTAGTCCGGCATGAACGCGGCGGGAAAAGTATTAAAAGCCACGTCCTCGCAATTCTCCGCCCATTTTGCGTCTCCCGTCATCTGCAGCAACACCTGATCCGAGGTCATCTGTTCTACCATGCCACAGGTCTCTACCGCCTGCCGCGGATCGTCATACCCCTTCCGTGCATTCTCGTCGGCGCCGAACATGCCGCCGGGCACCTGTCCATAGATGCTCCTGATCAGAGCAAAATCATTGTACGTCGCGTCCAGATCATTCTTGTTGTGGCTCTGCAGATAATAGGTCGCGGGCTCCCGGAAACACTGTGCGACGTTTACATTATGCCAGTTGGGTAGATTATTATGCTGACGCCAGTTGGCTGTGTTTTTGTCGATCTTCGTGGCCAGGTCCAGCAGCCAGGGCTCTCCGGTATAATTGTATAGCCAGTAAACACTGAGCATATTGTCGCCTCCCCTGCTATTCTCCCAATAGTCCTCCAGAAATTTTTCGTCCGGTATCGACAGCTCCCACCTGAAATACCGGCTCATGAACTTCAGCACGCGCGGATCGTGTGAGTATTCATAATAGGACTGCAGACACCATAGCATCGGCATATTCGTCCACAGGTCTCTGTTACCCTTGCGCTCAACGGCCGGACCAAAATCTCCGTCCGCCCGCTGATTCTTCAGTACAGTATTGATCCAGAACAGCGACTCTCTGATCATGGCCGAATCCCGGAGCATATAGCCGATATTCGCATAGCCTTTCAGCCAGTAGGGTAACTCCTCCCATCCGTATTTCCCCTTCCCGTCCTTCGACAGCCAGGCATTGTCCTTCTTCTCCAGCCAGACGCTGATCTCTCCCAGGTGCCCGGTAAGTCCCGCGCGCTGCAACTCCAGCTGTTTACGCAGCCATCCGCCCGGCCTGAATGCCGTGACGGGCAGCTTGACGAACTTACCCTCCAGCAGCGGCGCCCTGTTCTTCACCTGTGCCTGCAGACCTGCCGACATCCCAAAAAACAAAAAAAGATCGCTATCTTTTTCAATACAGAGTATTTATTCAAATATTGAATTGCGGTAAAAAATCACCCAATAAAATAATTTTTTACCGCAACACCTTTAATAATTGTATTCTCAGCCGAAGGCTTCGAATACGAACTGGACTCCGTCCAGTTAAAAAAGGAGCGGGGAACCGCCCCCCTATTATCAAATATACCAAAACGAACTGCCTGTTGAGATTAAAACTTGTCGCTTAGAACGAGATCTTTTGCACCGGCGAAAAGATCATATCCTCGAGTCCCGCGATCTTCAGTCCTATCCGCGCATAAATATAGTTCTGTGTCGGAGTCACCGAAGGTACGGCTACGCTGAGCGAGATATTATTCATATCCGTTATGTTTGCTGCCGCCAGGTCCTGTTTGGCAATATTATCGCCGCCCGATACGAACTGGTCCTTATTGATATAGAGGCTTACCCTCTCCACATTCTTCGCATTGGCGTCGGTGATGATCTGTTCCAGTTTGCAGGTCGCTTTTGCCGTACCGCCGCTGACCGTAATATTCGCATTCCGGATCATATAGTAGGGTGTTACCTGCAGGTCGATACTCTGGTTGCCCTTCAGCGTTACACTGACCGTGTCCGGGTTGCCCGCGGCGGTCTGCTTCCACATAAAGGGCCCCTGCCCGTTAGGGACGATGATCTTGTAGGTGCCGTCGAATAATATAGCGGAAAGCGTGCCGTTCTGCGAAAAGGTCGAGCCGATAGGACCAACCTTTCCCAAACCCATACTGGTAGATCTGGAACGGCACCGGTTCCTTTCCACCTGTATCGTATCGGTCTTGTATAATAAATGTCCGGTCAGCATGCTGCCGGGCTGCGGATAGTTGTCTTTCTTACAACCGGCGGCTGCGGCAAGGGCCAAAACACCTAAAAGATATAATGAATGTTTCATGTGTCGATTTTTTATTGATTGGGCTGGCGGATCAGCTTGGGATTGGCAGCAATCGCGTCATTGGAAATTTGAGAATAATAGTTGCCGAACAGGAACTTATTGTATCCCGTGGCCAGCGCGGGCTTTGTCTCCTTAAATATCCACTTGCCGTTGGTAGTGGGGTCGGCAGGATTGTAGACCTTGTAGGGCCAGAGTCCGTAGGGCTGCGTGCTGTGCGTCCCGGCTACACCCAAGGTTGGTCTTTAGGTCCGTGACGCTGGTAGGCGTACCGTCCCACACCTTATGCGCAAGTCTCCAGCGCTTCATGTCGAAGAGGATATGTCCTTCGAAAGCCAGCTCGATCCTGCGCTCGTGTACGATGCGGTCGAATGTGATGTCTCCGGCGACGAGCGGAGTGGTCAGACCGGCGCGGGCGCGAACCTTGTTCATATAGGTTGCCGCGTCATCGGGGTGACCCAGTTCGAAAGACGCTTCCGCCGCATTGAGCAGCACCTCGGCATAGCGATAGCGGATAAACGCCACCGTACTACCCTGGCCCCTTCTGCCCGAACCTACGGTCGGATCGATATATTTACGGATGTAAAAACCCGACTGTGTCCTCAGCTCGAGGCCGTTGATCGGTCCGTCGATGCCTACCACCTGAACAGGCGTGGAGGTTCCGGGTAGTGCCTTGGTATGACCAGCCTCGTCGCTCGTGAGGATCGATCCGTCGGCCAGTACATAGCCTGCCCATATATCTACTTTTTTCCCTTTGTACAATCCGTCCGGCAGCAACACCGTACCGGCGAGGCGCGCATCCCTGCCCGCAAAAATATCCCCGATACCATTGTAGTAGATGGGCTTGTTGGTCCCGTCCACCGTTGCGAGAGGAGCGTATGTATTGTCCAACATTTCATACTGCTCGACAAGGTTCAGCGAAGGATCCAGACGGCCGGCGTCACCGCCTTCGTCCGACAGCGAATAGGGCTGATCGTTCGTCGTAAATCCGTGCACCTTGCCACCCGTTTTGAAATCTTCGAAATAGATCGTCTCGATGCTCGCCTTGTCGAGGAACAGATTGGCGTAATTGTCGGAAAGATTGCCTCCGTTGTTGTACAGGCCATAGGTCCCGTCCGTCCCGGCAATGATCTCCTTCGCCGCATTCAGCGACTTGGTGTAGTAGTCTGTGGCTTTCGATGCCGAAATACCTACTTCGCCGCCAGGCAGCGATACTGCCGGAGTAGAGGCACCGTACTTCGCGATGGAACCGGCATACAGTGCCGCGCGGCATTCCATTGCTACTGCTGCGGCCCTGCTTGCCCTCGACTTGGTTGCGGGGTCGGCAGGCAGGTCAGCCTTGATGGCCTCCGCCTCGCTGATGACAAAATCATAGATATCGGATTCTTTCGCGCGGGGGAACTGGATAGTGCTGACGTCTTTTGATGGAAGCGTAAGAGAATGCAGGATCAGGGGCACGCCGCCGTAGCGCTTGCAGAGCTCGAAATAATACATCGCCCTTAAGAAACGACCTTCTGCATAGAACCGCTTCTTGTCCGCATCGGCCAGACCTGTGCTGGCGCTGTCCCGCTCGAGGAACAGGTTCACTTCGCGGATATAGGTATAGGCGGTAGGCCAGTCGATTGCCCACTGATTGTATGCCCAGCCGGTGCGTTGTACGAGATAAGAACTGCCGTTCTCGGACGGAAAGCTTTCGCTGAAATCGGCAAAGGTCCGCCAGCCTGGGTCGGCGCTCGTGCCGTCGAGGCTCGTAATATCTTCCTGTCTGTTATACAGGTCTGCAAGAACGGTAAGTGCCAGGTTGGGATCGGAAAATACCTGGTCCGTCGTGAGGAAGGTGGTCGGATTCACATTCAGGAAATCGCTGTCTTTCTTACAGCCCGATATGCCCAGGACCACGGCCGCGATCGCTGTTATCGATAATAGCTTTTTCATTCTAATATTTTTTTCTTCTCCAACTAATTTTACAAAGAAAGATTGATACCAATATTGATTACCCGGTTCTGAGGGAACTGCAGACCGTTGTCGTCGATCGTCTCGGGATCGAGGTTATACTTAGACAGGTTGTCCAGCGAGAACGCATTATAGACGTTCGCATAGATCCTGGCTTTGTATATTTTCGCCCGCTTCAGGATCGACTGAGGGAAGGAATAGCCCAGTTCGATCGTCCCGGCCCTGAATGAAGTCACGTTGTGCAGCCAGAAAGTGGACTGTACCGCATAGTTGCTGTGGCTCGTTCCGATATTGTACCTGTTCGCCGGATACTTTCCTGCGATCCAGGGGCTGTTCGGGTCGAAGATATTCTGGTGGTGCCATCTGTCCGTGAAAATAGCATTCAGGTTGCCGTTGTTCTGGAATGCCCAGCGCTGCTCCCAGTTCTGATACCAGGTGTAGCCCGACGCCCCGGAGAAATCGGCGTGAAAATCAACGCCTTTGTAGTTGGCGGCGATGCTCAGACCGAAGTTGATCTCCGGCTGCGTGCCGTATCCATAGCCGATGGGACGCTGATCCGATTTATCATTGCCGTCAAAACTGTTGACCTTGCCATCGCCATTCAGGTCGGCATAGATCAGGTCGCCCGGCAACAGGGTCTTGTTACCCTGTCCGTCGAGATCTACTTTATAGCTATTGATCTGCTCCTGTGACTGGAACTGTCCGATACAGATAAGACCCCAGCCATTGTTGGTAAGCCTGTTTTCCCTTGACGTGTAATATTGGTTCAGCGAGTTCTGGAACAATGGATTGTAGTCGTGCAGCCATCTATTCTTCGTAAAGCTCATATTGCCCGTGATGCTGAAGCCCAGTTCGCGTATCCTCGTGTTGTAGGTCAGCGAGCCCTCTTCGCCATACTGGGCGTCCGATCCAACATTATACTGGGGCTGGTTGTAGCCAAGTTCCTGCGGAACAACCACGTCGTTCTTTGTACCCGGAACACCGGTACGCTTGCGGTAGAACCAGTCGAAGCTACCGGTCAGCCGACCGTTGAGGAAGCTGAAGTCTGTACCGATATCTGTAACCTTATCCTTCATCCAGGGATACGGTGGTGAAAGGGGCGCCCCTGTCCCGGCTTGCTGCGACGATAGCGGCGTTCAGGATAGCCGGCGTCAGCAGGTTGCCGCCATTATCGGTGCCATAGTTATAACCCGACAGATAGGTAAAGTCCGGCAACACCAGGTCGGTACTGTTAACTTTCCTGTCATCGCCAAGGATGCCGTACGACCCTCTGATCTTCAGGTCCGAGAGCACCGTATAGTTGTCGTTGAGCAGCGCCTTGAACCAGGGCTCTTCGGTGACTTTCCAACCCGCCGAGAAACCGGGGAAATAACCGACGCGGTAACCAGGAGCGAACAAATAAGAGGCGTCGCGTCTTGCCGAAGCTTCGAAGAAATATTTGTTGGAATAGCTATAAGTCAACCGGCCGATATAGCCCGATCTTGTCTGCGTCTGGTCGGCATCCTCATACCTGTCCATGATCCCAAACGTCACCAGCGGCAGATAGTTGGACTGCGGCGATGCGTGCAGCCAGTTACGCAGGTGGTGGTTGTTGATCCGTTCAGCAACAAGAGTCGCGCCGATCGTGTGTTTACCAAATGTATTCGTGTAGTTGGCCTGCAGCTGGACGTCGGTATTGATATTTTTGATCTGCTCTCTGTCGCGCCACGGATTTGTGCTGCCGCCCGTCACCTTGTAGGTATTGTTGCTGTCGATATAGGTATACGCTTTGTAGGTGTATTCCTGGTTATTCTCGATGTAGTCCGCAAAGTAGTAGGAACCCAGTGCCCTGACCGACAATCCCTTGATACCGGGGATATCGTAGTCGATATGGAAATTCGTCTGTACCACGCGCCAGTCGCTGCGCAGGTGACCCGACAGCTGATTGTTCAGGAACGCATAGTTCGATTCGAGGTGCGGTCCGAGGTCGTTCAGGTATTGCGGATTGTCATTGGCGTAGGGCCTTTCCATCGGCGTGTTCCGCAGTACGGCGAGACGGGCGAGGAAATAGTCGTCACCGCCAGGAACACCCGGGTTCTGCCGGGTCTCCACGCGGCCGTTGATGTCGAAACCGACCTTCAGCCCGTTGGACAGCTTGGCCGTCACATTGGACTGGATATTCGTACGGTTGAAATTATACTGGCTTCCCAGCACGGAGTTCTGATACAGATTCGTACCGGAAACATAATACTGGACCTTGTCGCTTCCGCCGTTGATATTGACGTTGACGGAATTCAGCGGAGCGCCGTTGTTGCTCATTACATACTTTCTCCAGTCAAAGCTCCTGTACTGGCCCTGACCTTTCTTTGCCTCGTCCAGTATCGCCTGAGTGGTGCTGGTGCTGCCAAAAGTGTTCATTTCGGCGTCTGCCTTATAATAAAGGTAGTCGTAGGTATTGTTCAGGACCTTGGGAAAACGGAAAAAGCTCTGGTAGCCGGTATAGGCGTCGAGATTGATATTGTTCCTGCCCGACGCGCCTTTCTTGGTGGTTACGACCACCACGCCATTACCGGCCCTTACGCCGTAAATGGCGGCGGAAGCATCTTTAAGGACGGTGATGCTTTCGACGTCGTTTGGAGACAGGTTGTTGAACTGTCCCTCGTCCTGCTGAATGCCATCGATTACATACAGCGCGGGACCGAAGTTGCGGATCTGGATGCTGGCGCTCGCTCCCGGACGGCCTTCCGCCTGTCGAAACGTTACGCCTGGCAGTTTGCCCGCCAGCGAAGTGCTGACCGTACTACCGCCGTGTACCCGCTCGATGTCCTTGGAAGTCACGGTCGCAATGGCCGCGGTAATCGATTCCTTTCTCCTGGTGCCATAACCCACGACCACCACATCCGAAAGGTCGGCCTGGTTGCGCACCAGCACGATATTCATGGACGAAGAGCCGCCCACCACCTTTGTTTCGGTGATATATCCTACATAGCTGAAACTCAGCACAGAGTTCTCGCCCGCCACCTTCATGGTGAACTTACCGTTGGCGTCGGTAAAAGTACCGTTGTTGGTACCGCCTTCAGTAATAGTGACCTGGGGAACGCCCTTTCCGGTGCTGTCTTTCACCGTACCGCTGACGGTGATCTTAGGCTTTGTCTGTGAAAATGCAGGAATCGAAAAAAGTGCAAGAAGGAAACAGCAAAACAAAAACCTTCCTTTTTTTCCATACAGCAATTAATTGTTGGTTTAAATAATGGTGCAAACGTTTACATGGATTTCAGTCCAATTGACTAATTTTATCCATTACATTGTCGAAAGTAGAAGTTATGTGCGACGTGCCTGATTCACTCCGTATCATAATTTTTGCAAAATGTTACATTTGAGAAAGTCTGCCATATTAACCCTCTTGCTCTTCGTCTTCCTGTTCAGGACATACGCGCAGCCTTACTATTTCAGGCATTTTCAGGTGGAGAACGGGCTCTCGAACAGCACCGTATACTGCACCATACAGGACAAGAACGGGTTTCTCTGGTTCGGGACAAAAGAAGGCCTCAACCGATTTGACGGCTATCATTTCAAGCTGTTCTCCCTTATCGGCAATAAACACACTATCGGCAGCGACATGGTCTTTTGCCTTTTCTGCGACGAAAAAGGAACCCTCTATGCGGGTGGTCAGAACGGCCTCTACCGGTTCGACTACGAACGCGAGCAGATGGTTCGGGTGATCGATTCACTGGTGGAGATCAATTACATACAAACCGACGATAAGGGCAATCTCTGGTTTCTTTCCATGAACAACGTGTACAGGTATAACCTTACCGCACACGTGCTGACGCACTTTCCCGAGTCGAAATACTTCCACGCCGACTGCATTTGCAAGACGGAGAGGGGTGAGATCTGGTTCAGCGACAACAACGGTCATATCTGGCGATACAATGACAACACCAACGACTTCACCTCCTACGATATATTTTCCCACTCCCCGAAGCCTAACTCCCGCGAAGCTCAGCGTATACGCTATGCGGGCAGCAACCGTCTGCTGATCGCTACCAACGACTCAGGAGCCTGAAATGCTTCGACATTGCCACCGGAGCGTACAGGGACGTACTTACCTACAATTCCGGCAAGTCTACCATCTACGCAAGGGATATACTGCAGTATTCGGCCGACGAGTTCTGGATCGCCACCGAATCGGGCATCTTCATCCTGAATATGGCCACCGGCCGGACGATCAATCTGAAAAAGAAATTCCTCGACCCTTACTCGCTCTCCGACAACGCCGTCTACTCCCTCTGCAAAGATTCGGAAGGAGGGGTGTGGGCAGGGACCTTCTTCGGCGGCGTCAACTATTACTCCAAACAGCACGCCTTTTTTGAAAAATATTATCCGGACAATTCCGCGTCCTCCATCGGCGGCAGTTCCGTCCGCGAGATCTGCCAGGACCCATTCAATAATATATGGATTGGTACCGAGGACGCAGGGCTCAACAAACTGGACAGCAGGACGGGCGCGATCACCCATTTCATGCCGTCGGGGCTCCCACCGATATCGCCTATACCAATATCCACGGACTCCTGGCCGACGGCAACCGTCTTTGGGTCGGGACCTTCGAACACGGCCTGGACGTCATGGACGTAAGGACCGGAAAGGTCATCCGCCACTATATGTCAGGCCCCGGCGCCCACGACCTGAAAAGCAATTTTGTCCTGACACTCATCCGGACGGCGGAAGGAAAAATAGCGCTGGGTACCGCGGCCGGAGCCTACTGGTACAACGAACAGACCGATGATTTCACTCCAATTCCCGGCATCCCTTATGCCTTCATCGCCATCATCCTCGAAGACCACGACGGCGTACTCTGGATGGGCACACATGGCAACGGAGTCTATTTTCTGGACACCAAAACGGGCCGTACCGGCCACCTCGACGGCAATGCCGCCCCTGGAAAAGGCCTTGCGTCCCACGACATCAACGCCATCACGGAAGACAGCGACCACAATATCTGGTTCTCCACGGAAGGTACGGGTCTCTGTCGCCTGAAGGCCGACAGAAAGACCTATTCCTCGCTCACTACCGCAGACGGCCTGCCGAGTAATTTCGTCTTCAGGGTCATTCAGGACAACAACAACGACTACTGGGTGACTACGTCCAAAGGGCTGGTCAATATTCGCAAGGCGAGTGGCGTCATCAGGGTCTACACCAGGGGCAACGGCCTGCTCAACGACCAGTTCAACTACAATTCCGGCTTCAAGGACAGCGACGGCAAACTCTATTTCGGCAGCGTCCGCGGCATGATCACCTTCCAGCCCAATGACTTTGTCATCCCCGATTTTGAGCCATCCATTTATATCACGGGTTTTCAGGTGGACAATGTGGATCTGAAGAATGGTCCCGACAGTTCGATCCTGAAAAGATCGATCCTCTATACGGACAAGATCACACTACCGCACGACCAGTCTTCCTTCAGCATCGACTTCGCCGCGCTCAGCTATGCTTCGCCGGACAGGACCGAATACAGTTATATCATGCAAGGGCTGGACAAGACCTGGACCCGCCTTCCCACCAACAGAAAGGTCTATTTCACCAAACTAGCGCACGGCAACTACACCTTCCGGCTGAAGGCTGCCGTCGGCGGACACTGGAGCCCCTGGTGAAAGAACTGGCCATAGTGGTGCTCCCTCCCTTCTGGGCCACTATCTGGGCCTACCTGCTTTACGCATTGGTGCTCATGCTTCTGATCCGGTACATTGTCCGCAGCTATCACCGCCGGACGGAGATCAAAAAAGAAAAGGAGATCTACGAGGCCAAGATCGACTTCTTTACCAACGTCGCTCACGAGATCCGCACGCCCCTGACCCTGATCAAGGGACCCGCGGAGAACCTCATCGAAAAAATAGACGAACTGCCCGAAATAAAGGAGGACGTGCTGACCATGGACAGGAATACGGACAGGCTGATCGCTCTCGTCAATCAAATCCTTGACTTCCGGCAGACCGAGACCAGGGGATTCAGCATCGATTTTACCCGCGTCAACATCACCGCCGTCATGCAGGAGACCTGGCTCAGCTTTCAGTCGATGGCAAAAAGAAGAACCTGCAGTTGTCCTTCGACTATCCTCCGGCGGACGTCTACGCCATGGCCGACGAAGAGGCGCTCAGGAAAATATTCAGCAACTTGTTCAGCAACGCCGTAAAATACGGCCATCAGCAAATATATGTCCGGCTGACGCAGAGCAATACCGATGACCCGGACATTGTTATCGAAATGGCCAACGACGGCCCGGTCATTCCTGCCGAGATGAAAGAACGTATATTCGAACCCTTTTACCGGCTGAAGGAGACGAATAAACAAAAAGGCACCGGCATCGGGCTTGCGCTTGCCCGCTCGCTGGTCCTGTTGCACAAAGGCCGGCTTTTTTGGACGACAATTGGCCTGGCATGAATAAATTTGTACTGGTGCTACATTCTAACCTATAAACGAACGCTTATGTTACCTTTGATCTTGCTTGTCGACGATGAAGAAGAGATACTGAACTTCCTCGAACGCATTCTCAACAGCCGCTACACCATCCTGAAAGCCACCAATGGAAAAGAAGCCTTAAACATTCTGGAGGCCGAAGCCGTACAACTGGTGGTCAGCGACGTCATGATGCCCGAAATGGACGGATTCGAACTGTGCAGGACTATTAAGTCCACCCTTGACCATTCCCACGTCCCCGTCATCCTCCTCACAGCTAAAAATACCATCCAGGCAAAAGTGGAAGGACTCGAGCTGGGAGCCGACGCCTATATCGAAAAGCCCTTCTCCAAAGAACACCTCCTCGCGCAGATCTCCAGCCTTTTGAAGAACAGGAATATGGTCCGCGAGTTCTTCGCCATCTCGCCGCTGGTGCATATCAAGACGATGGCGCACACCCGCAGCGACGAAAAATTCCTCTCGACCCTCCACAATACGATCATGAAAAATATCGACGACCCGGACCTCGACGTGGAAAAACTGGCGAAGATCATGACCATGAGCCGCATTACACTTTACAGGAAAATAAAGGCGCTCTCCGACTTGTCGCCGATCGAACTGATCAATATCTCCCGCCTCAAAAGGGCGGCCGAACTGCTGGCGGGGGGCGAGCATCGGATCTATGAGGTATCGGATATGGTAGGCTTCAGTTCGCAAAGCAATTTCGCGCGCAATTTTCAGAAGCAGTTCAACATGACCCCCACCGAATACATGAACTCGAGGCAGCAGGAGCAGCAGCGCTAGACGGGCCGGGGAAGGCCGGCCTCCTCAGGGCATCCGTTTTGCCACGAAGGTTCCAATCTTATCGCCTTCTTCCAGCCCATACTGAATGGCCGGTTTGAAGTGTATCCCGCCGTAAAATCTGCTGACGGCCGCCTCTTCCGCCGCCTGCCGGAACGACACGAAATTCCTTGGCGGCAGACCAAACTCTACCTCCGTAGAATCCGTAAAGGCAAACCGATCCCCGAACAACCTTGCCAGCACCACGGCCGCACTGGCCGATACGACGCTATGTCCGCTGGTATACTCCGGAAATGGGGGAGTCTGCAGCAGGGGCATCCAGTCCGGGCTGATATACTGATTGATATAGGTCTCCGGTCTGATGGCCCTGCTCCTGTATTTCTCATCCCAGCAGCTGATAAAGGCGTCGGCTATAACGACCGAAGTCCAGGCATAGGCCTGCAGACTCTTCACCACGTCGGCCTTCGCCTTCTGACAGACCGCGGCCGTGATATTGATCCAGTGTCCCCCCGGCGAGATCTTCTTGGTAGCAAACATCAAATGGCCGTTGACATTCATTTTGAAGGGATTGCAGTCCCAGAAATTGGCGATCACCCGCTGCTCCTCGGTCAGTTTCAGTCCTGCGTCATAGACCTCCATTGCATCCGCATAAAAGGGCTTCCCTTTCCGCTGGAAAAAGGCGTAGGCGGATGAGGAATGAACTGCCTCGCGGAATCGATCACAAAGGTCCGCATCTCGCTCCAGTGCGGCTCGACGGCTTTCATATAAGCGGGAGGAGTCGGCTTCCACTGCCAGTCTTCATAGCCCGGGTCGTATTTAGCCAGTGCCCTGGTCTCTTTATACTTGTCCCTGGCCGCCCACGCAAGGATATGCGAAGCCACTAGTCTGCCGTATGTGACCGAGTTACTAAACGCGTCTTCCGGCACGCCAGCCTTTATTTCAGCCAGCACCCTGGTCTTGAATTCCTCAATCGAAGCCTCCGAAATGACCATCGCCCGGCCCACGGTCAGGATGGACTCGGCCGCCGCTATGGAGAAGTCATATTTCTTTCCCGCTTCCGGCACCGGTACCGGGGCAAGTCCATGTAATATTTCTGCGAGGCTCGGATAGGAGAGATTGCCCTGACGGGCTGCTTCATAACCCGCAATGGTCACATAGGCGTAAATTCTGCTGGCTACAGGCGGTGAGAAGATATCGCGGACCATGACATCGGTCACTTCTTTGATACAGCTATGGATCAGCTGCGGGTCCCCGGGCCGCAAGGCGGGGTTTTTGTGCGTGCAGGACGCTGGCCAGAAAACAAGAGAGCCAAATCAACAGGAGTCCATTCTTCACAATGGCAAGCTTCATATTCGATGTTTAAAACGGTTAGTTTAGGTCGGCAAGCTTCATCATAAACGTTTACATTCTCAGCCGGCAACTTAGCGGATATATATATGCACCCCTGTCCAATTCCGATCATTTTCTATGCGATTTGTTTCAATTGGCGGTCTTAACGCCGATCGCCTTCCTATTTTTTTATATTGCAGGACCAAAACGATGTGCTAGCCATGATCTTCCGTGTAATATTTTCTTCGTTTGCATTGTTTTTTACATTCCTGAGGGCCTTTCCGCAATCCAAAACCCTCTTCCAGTTGCTTCCCCCGACCCGCACCGGTATCAAATTTACGAATCATATTTTCGAAAGCGATTCATTAAACATCCTCAATCAGGCCAATATTTATAATGGCGGTGGCGTCGGTATAGGAGATTTCAACCGGGACGGTCTGCAGGACGTATTCCTGGCCGGGAATATGGTATCCAACAAACTATACCTCAATAAAGGCGGGCTGAAATTCGACGACGTGACGGAAAAAGCCGGAGTGACCGGAGAGGGAAGGTGGTGCACGGGCGTTTCTGTAATCGATATCAATGCGGATGGCTGGCCCGACGTCTATGTCTCCGCTTCCTTTCGGAAGGACCCGAGGCTGCGGACCAATCTTCTTTATATCAACCAGGGGCTGGGTAAAGACGGCGTCCCTACCTTCAAAGAATCCGCGGTCGCCTACGGCATCGCCGATACCGGCTTCAGTACTCAGGGCGTATTCTTCGACTACGACCACGACGGCGACCTTGACCTCTATGTGGTGACCAACCAGATCAACGACCCAAAGACGCCGATCCGTTTCAGGCCCAAACTGACCGATGGCAGCGCTCTCGACAACGACAGACTCTACCGCAACAACGGCAATGGCACATTTACCAACGTCACAAAAGAGGCGGGCATCCTGACTGAAGGATGGGGACACGCAGGCTGCATCTCCGACTTCAACGGCGACGGCTGGCCCGATATCTACGTCAGCAACGACTTCGTATCCAACGACCTTTTGTATATCAACAACCACGACGGCACCTTCACCGACCGACTTGGAGAATATTTTCACCATACCGGCTGGAACGCCATGGGCACCGATATCGCGGACTTCAACAACGATGGTCTTCCGGATATCATCTCGCTGGAAATGCTCCCCGAGAACAACCTTCGCAAAAAGAGAATGCTCGCCGGCAATGAATACTACAACTACTACAACGCCCAGCGCTTCGGCTATACGCACCAGTATGTCCGCAACGTGCTGCAGCTCAACCGGGGCATGTCGCCGGACGGGCATCCCGTATTCAGCGAGGTGGGCTTTATGGCCGGCATCTACGAAACGGACTGGAGCTGGTGTCCGCTGGCCGCCGACTTCGACAACGACGGCTACCGGGACCTGGTGGTTACCAATGGCCTCCCCCGCGACGTCACCGACCTCGACTATATCGCCTACAACAACGGTCAGGGAGGCTACGGACACTACAACCTCAAAATGGTCGACTCCCTTCCCATCGTAAAGCTGCCGGGCTATGGGTTTAGGAACAACGGAGGATTTCAGTTCACGAACACCAGCGCAGAATGGGGATTCACGCACCCCAGTTTCTCCAACGGCGGCGCCTATGCGGATCTCGATAACGACGGAGACCTCGACCTCGTGATCAACAATATCAACGACGCCGCATTCATTTACGAAAATACCCTGAACACGCCGGGTCGTCCCGCCAAAAGCCACTGGCTGAGCGTTGCCCTTGCAGGCGAAGGGCCCAACCGCGACGGGATCGGCGCCTCCCTTCGCGTCTACTACGACAACGGCCACCAGCAGATGTACGAGCACCAGCCCTGCCGCGGGTATATGTCCACCGACGACTACCGCGCACATTTCGGACTGGGAGGGGTATCGCATATCGATTCAGTACGCGTCCGCTGGCCCGATGGTAAGATGCAGCTGCTGACGAATGTCTCCGTCGACAAGCCGCTGACGGTTAATTACCGCGACGCCGCCGGTGATATCGCCCCATACGACTACCACGCCCAGTCGCCGTTGTTCAGGAATGTTGCCGGGCAGTACGATATCCACTACAAGCCGCAGGAAAAAGACGTTATCGACTATAATATACAGCCCGCACTTCCCCACAAACTGAGCCAGTATGGTCCGGGCATAGCGGTGGGCGACGTGGACGGCAATGGCTACGAAGACTTCTATATCGGCGGCGCCGTGGGACACAAGGGTCTGTTCTTTATGCAGGACGCCCGGGGCAAGTTCACCATCGATTCCACCCGCATGCCCGTCGGCGAAAGCCATCCGGGAGAAGACATGGGAGTACTCTTTTTCGATGCTGACAACGACGGCGACCTCGACCTCTATGTCGTCAGCGGCAGCTATGAGCTGGCGCCCGGCAGCCCTGCCAGTCAGGACATTCTCTATTTCAATGACGGCCACGGCAGGTTTACACCCAACTACAATGCACTGCCCAGGATGTTCTCCAACGGCTAGCATGCGTCAGGGCCGCCGACTTCGACGGCGACGGCGACCTCGACCTCTTCGTGGGAGGACGAGTGACCTCGGGGGCATATCCGGCGGCGCCGCAGTCTTATTTGCTGGAAAACCACTCCGGCACGTTCTTCGACGTGACCAACAGATGGAGCCCACAATTACAACAGGTCGGCATGATCACCGACGCGCTATGGTCGGATTTCGACGGCGACGGCAAGCCCGACCTCGTACTGACGGGCGAATGGATGGCCCCGACCTTCCTGAAGAATACCGGGACGGCCTTCGTCAGCCTGGGCGATGCCACGGGTATCGCCGCGGATAAAGGCTGGTGGAACAGCCTGGCAGCAGGAGATTTTGACAACGACGGCGACATCGACTATATCGCCGGCAATCTGGGCCTCAATTCGAACTACAAGGCCACACCGGCCGAGCCCATGATCCTATACGCGAAGGACCTCGACGACAACGGCCTGCTCGACGCCATGGTATTTTGCTATATGAAGGGAGAGGACGGCGTCCGCAAACCCTTCCCCATGACGTCGAGGGACGATATGGCCAGCCAGATGATCTCCGTCCGCAAACGCTATCCCAGCTATAAATCCTACGGCCTTGCCAGCATCGATGACCTCTGGAAGCCAAAAGACAGGGAGAATGCGCTGATGCTGCAAACCACGGATATGGCCAGCTGCTATATCGAGAATCTCGGCAACGGCAAATTCCGTCTGCATCCCCTGCCGGCGGAAGCGCAGATAGCACCCGTCTATGGCCTGGACGCCACAGATATCGACGGCGACGGCAATCTCGACCTGCTGATGGTCGGCAACGACTATGGCATGGAACCCTACAGCGGACGCCATGACGCCTTCATGGGGCTGGTTCTGAAAGGCGATGGCAAAGGCGGCTTTACGCCCCTGTCACTGCCCGCCAGCGGTTTCTATGTAAAAGGAGATGCAAAAGGTTTGGCGAGACTGCACACGGCCCGTAACGAAGATATCTGGATCGCCACGCAGAACCAGGACAGCCTGGTCACCATGAGCCTCGCCCGCGCGGGCTCTGGCGTCAGATGGATCGACCTGCAGCCCGAAGACTTTTCTGCGGACGTTGTCACTGCCGACGGAAAAACCACGCATATGGAATTTTACTATGGTTCAACTTATCTTTCGCAGTCTTCCAGAAAGATACCGGTGGGCCGTAATGTAAAAAAGATAATGATCACCGATTTCAAAGGCAAAAAAGGGAACTTGCACCCTGAGCGGGAGTCTTCGGGGGCAACGGTTGAAAGGTTTCATAAGCGGACCGGCTAAGAATAACCTGGGCGGAGAAGCTGTTTTCCCATTCTTTCATCACGGAGCCTTTCACTTCCTCCACCAGAAGGAATTTTTGACAGCTCCACGATGAACCTGTCTTTGCCCAGGGTCCAGGAGCTGTCATTTTTCTGCGTGAATTCCTGGATGATATCGAGGCGGTGGACGTAGTTGATATTTGCGTATTCCGAGATCAGCAGGTTAACCCGCTGGATCCCCCACGTACTGTGATGGATCCAGCAATCCCCCGAAAAGGTATTCTGTCCCTGTTGTTTCGGGGTAAAGAAAAGGTGCAGGTAGCGCTGGCCGGCAATGTATTGGGTATTACCGTTGGTTTGCACAGCCCTGATCTCTTCCCGGGTCTGGTAGGGTTTGGCGCTGTAAAAATAGTCGGAGATCGTCTCCGTCATGAAAGCGGGCAGGAAAGGCTTTTTTCCGATACAGTCGGTTTTGGAGGCCCCCTTGCGGATCCACACCGTAAGCAGGCCGATGGCCTCCCCTACCCCGTCCTCGTTGTTTACCCCTTTCGGCGGCGACACGGCAGCGTTCCATCGTCGCCGGCGTCCTAACCGCCCCGATCGCATGCACCAGCCTTTCGGGAGTCAGCTTTTTGAACGGTATATGCATCCCCAGCCCTTTACTTTCGATGATCTTCCCGTTGACCGGCTGGTCTGCCAGGACGGAGACCACGACGGCCGGTATTCCACTTCGCAGGACCGCGCCGACGGTTCCGATGCCCCCGTGTATGACCGCGACGCAACACCGGGGTAGAAGCCAGTCGTGGTTGGAATATTTTGTAACAAACATATTCGGATGTACGGGCAACTGGCCGAACCTCGTCCAGCCGGCGCTGAGCAATACCCGGTACCTGGCCAGAACCCCGTCCAGCGCTCGAATTAGACGAGGGCGGTCGGGCACCGGTATGCTGCCAAATCCGATGTATACCGGTTTCTCTCCTTTTGTCAGCCACTCTCCCAGTCCTTCCGGCGTTGTGTCCACTGACTGTGCAGCCCGCTGGTCCGGCGATAAATAAAGAAATCCGGTGACGTGCGCGGTTGGAGGCCAGTCGGCCGGGCGCCGGAGCAGGACCCCGCTCTCGGCCACGATAGCGAGCATATTCGATCGCAGGCAGGCCTGTAAAACATTGGCGGAAGGAAGACCGATACTCTTTCGGAATGTGTCGACCTGTTTGCGGATCATGGCATAGCTAAGTCCCAGCAGGCGATAGCTCAGACGGTTGATCCACCGATGCCCCCTGACGCCGACTGCCTGAAAGGGAAATTCCCGGGTCGGTATCGGCGGCAGGCTCAGAAAGACCACAGCGATCTTTTTATTATATCTTTCGGCAATGGAGAACACGACGGGGAGGGTCAGCACATTCGCGATCAGATAGTCGGCGTCCCTGCAGGCATCCAGCATATCGTGATTCGAGCGCACGGCTGACTCGCCGGAAACCTTTTGCAGATGGTAGAAGAATTTAAAAACGTTGCCGCCTTCCAGCAGCTTTAAGGCCGCGGGCGAATTGATGAGGTTTTCGCTGTCACCCGCAATGGGCCGGTAAGCGATCCCAAAGCCCTCCACAAATTCCCTGAAATTTTCGGATGCGACGAGAACTACTTCCTTTCCTGCCTTCATCAGGCCGAGCGCCAGTGGCAACAAAAGGCTGGACATCACCTCTGGACCCCGTGGTAACGATAGCGTATTTCACCCGATAAATATACGACGGAAATCCCGCCGGCCGGGTGGCCGTCAGCGAGAGATCAAGAAGGTTTGTTGTCGGAAGGATCTTTATATCCTGGCTTTGGCGCGTGCCGGCTCCATGCTATCGGCTCCATTTCTTTTCGTTCTTTCTGCTCGAGTACCTCGTGGATCTCTTGCAGATGCTGTTTTTTGGCATCCAGTTCTTCAGGCGTACCATTGTCCAGACAATCGATAAATGCACGCGTCTCCTGGATGAGGAGACTACGCAGAGCCGAAGCAGATAGCTGGATAAGGGCTTTTTCCATAATAACATATCGGTATCACCAAAAATCATTCCGGCGGCATATTCAGCGGTGCAACACAGGATTTGAAATTTCCGTCGCCAGGCTGGGCAAGCAGACTGGGCAAATAATTCCACACAATTTCATCGATACAACGCCCGGGGAAAAAATAAGCCCGCCGTGATGGCGGGCCTATCTTGTTGCAGCGGTTAGTGCGAGTGATCAGCCGGCTTTGAAGAAAGATTCCCATTCTCGTCGATATAGGCCAGCATGTCGGTCCATTCATGATGGGTCTTGCTGTCCTTCCGCTCTTGCTTCTTCTCCATCTTCTGTTTCTTCTTCTCCCGTTGTCTCCTCTCGCGCTCCCGCTTGTTCCAGGTTTCTGGCATATTTGCTCCCTTTTTTCCTATGGGCCGCAAAAAGCAATCCTGATTTCGGCGCCTGCTCTATCGCATTGATTACCAATGACCACAACGCCAACATTCTGACAGAATTACCGGAGCGTTCCGTTTTAACCGTCACTCAGACATTTTACACGACATTATGCCTGCTGGAATCATTTTTGCCGATCCAGCGCGCAATATGGATCGGGGTGACGGGTCCCCGGGCGTGGGTGCCCGACGGTGGCCTGATCATCGGACTGCAGCCCCGCGTGTAGTTTCAGGAATTCACGGCCTGATTGGACTACCCATTTTTCCGATTTGGACTACTCTTCCCACCAGGATCGAACGTAATTTTGTGGCATGGAAATAAACCTGCAGCCCGTTCTGGAGAACGACATTGTCCTGTTGGCTCCGCTCGTGGAAGAAGACTTTGAGAACCTTTACGCCGTAGCTTCGGACCCCAAAGTCTGGGAGCAGCACCCCAACAAGGATCGCTGGCAGCGTGAAGTTTTCACAACCTTATTCAGGGGGGCCATGGAAAGCGGGGGAGCCTTCAGGATCGTCGACAAAAAGACCGGCGAGGTCGCCGGAAGCACCCGGCTCTACGACTACGACAGCGTGGAGAAAAGCATCAAAATCGGCTACACCTTCTACGCCACCAGGTACTGGGGAACGGGACTCAACCCCATGGTCAAACGACTGATGCTGGACTATGCCTTCCAATTCGTCGACAGGGTCTACCTTCATGTCGGCGCCACCAACCTTCGTTCACAGATAGCCGTTTCCCGACTGGGAGCGACAAAGATCGGCGAGGAGACCGTAGCCTACTACGGCGAGCAGCCCAAACTGAATTTTGTCTACGAGATCCGCAAATCAGGCGGGTTGTAGCGCGCTTGCCCGGCTATCTTTTTCCAACCCACGTCTTCGTCGCCTGGACCAGTTCCGCCATCACATCCCTTTTTCCCGCCTGGAACATATGGTTGGCGCGGTCTATCTTCACCAGCGTGGCCTTCGGCAGCGAGGCGCATACCGAAGTGATGAGATCCCACACAGCCAGGTCATCTTTTGTCCCCTGCAAAAAAAGCATCCGGGTTCTTATTTCGTGTAGATGCCCGGCCCGCTCAATACCAGGCTTCCCCGCGGGATGCAGCGGGAAACCATAAAAGACGATGCCCTTCACCTTTACTCCCGGATTGGCCGCGAGATATTGCGAACTCATCCGTCCGCCAAACGACTTGCCGGCGGCATAGAGCGGCAGCCCGGGATAGGATTCCTGCGCGTGGGCGATGGCCGCGGCAATGGTGGCATGCGCCACGGCAGGCGTATCGGGCCTTCGCTTCTTGTGTTCGGTAAACGGAAAGTTGAACCGCAGCGTCGCGATCCCTGCCTCTGCCAGCGATGTCGCAAGTCCCACCATAAAAGCGTGCTGCATGCCTGCGCCAGCGCCGTGCGCCAGGGTCATGATATGCTTCGGGGCATCGGGGATAGTATATTCGGCGGTGACCGTGCCGATAGCCGGAGAGACCTCCAGGGAAAATGACCGGGTATTCATGCTACGAAGATGCAAAAAATTGATATCACCCGCTACATCTATCCGGATGGGAAGTTTGGGACCCGGCGTCACCAGGCCCCAAACAATAAATTTAGTCTGCTACTTCCTGGGCAGCCTCACGGTTGATACCATTCATAGCCAACTCTGTCAGCTTTTCGTCGGCCTTCTTCTCTTCGGCTAGCGTCTGGCCAAGCAGATCGGCAATCTCATTCTGTCCCATATCTTTAGCCAGCTGCACCAGCGCTCCATAGGTTGCGATCTCGTAGTGTTCCGCCTTCTGGCCCGCGAAGATCAGCCCTACGTCACGCTGTGCCGTGTCTTCCTCGGTCTCGTCGATGATGTCTTCACCTTCCTCGGCTATTCCTTTGATGGCCGGGCATTCCGTGGCCTCGGCCTTTTCGCCCAGCAGTTCGAACACCTGCTCGACCCGGCTGACGTGACCCTGAGTCTCTGTGAGGTGGCTGTCGAAAGCCGCGCGTAGCTCCTCGGAGTGAGCCGCTTCTGATAATTTGGGTAGAGTCTTTACCAGCTTTTTTCGGCCCAGTAAATGTCCTGCAGCTGTTCGAGGAAGAATTCTCTCAGTTTGGAATTCAGCGCAGTCTTTGGGGAATTTTGATCTTTTTGCGTTGGCATAAAGTTTAATTTTTCCCATAGAGACGGAAAAACTATGCCAGCGAAACGGGCCCTAACCCTCCCTGCAAGTAAGTCCCGATCACTTCTTTTGCTCGAAAAAGAAGACGCCCTTTTATTGGATACGATGATATCCGCCGTTCCGTTGCCGTCGAGGTCCTGTACAAGGACCTGAAGTCCGACGCCGGAGTTGCTGTCGATCAGATGCGGTATCCACATGGGGCTGGGCCCAGGCCTGAACTCGAACCAGTACAATACCGAAGCATCGTAGGCGCCGGGGTCTTCGCCGTTGTGGGCGAAATACCTTTTGCCAGTGACCAGATCGGGATGACCGTCGCCGTTGACGTCAGCCATCGCAAGGGCATGCGTTTCAGAGAATTCTTTAAAGATCAGGTGCGTCAGCCAGCCCGTGTCTACTTTTTCGTGCCACCATATCCCGTAGTTATGTGCCGAAGCGCTGACCAGATCATGCGCCGGCCTGCCCTTACCCCCATTTAGTACATATATCTGCGAACAATCTTCTCCGAGATTTGCGGGGTGAAAGACCCAGTTCCGGGATTGCGCATCTACCGGATGCTCCCACCAGCCTTTTGTAATGATCACGTCCGGGCGGCCATCGCCATTCATATCGGCAAACCCGAGTCCATGGGTGTACCTGCCGGTCCCAGGAATAGCCGGGCCACTGCTGGTCCCCGGAACACCCGTCCCTCCGGCGATGACGTGCCGGGTCCACGTGGTGTCACCCTTAGCCACAGGAGCTTTCATCCATATCATCTCTTTGGCGATCGGGTCATTGCAGAGAATATCGTTTCTCCCGTCCCCGTCCACGTCGACAAATGCGGGAGACTCGTTGCCGGCATTCTTAAGGATAGCGTGCATCGGCCAGTGCCCCGGGCTATTCCCCGGATTTTGATACCAGACGGCTTCCTCCCCCGGCAGGCTGATCCGTATCAGATCCACCCATCCGTCCTGGTTGACGTCCATTGCGAAATCCAGAAAAGAATTGCTGAACTGGGTGGCCGGATCATAGTGCCTCGGAGCGGTAATTTCGTGTTGGGTCCACGCAGGCGCCTCGAACCACAGCGCGCCGGCCAGTATATCCGGTTTCCCGTCCCTGTTGACATCGGCGACAGCCACCCCTTCGGAGACAAAATCGCCGGACAGAATATGTTTTACGAAATGCGGCTGAGCGGAGGCGGTGAGGGCCGCACCTATAGCGGCCGGCAAAAAAGTCGTGACAAGGTGATCATGGACTGAAGTTACCAATTCTCCCTATATTTGAGCCATCTCAAACCACACGCTAAAATGCGCAACCTCTTACCCGCCCTCCTCGCCTGTAGCATTCTCTCCGCCTGTCACACCGACACCCGCAGCGCCACCACCGTCGCCGACCCCGCACCCACCCTTCCCGTTATCGGCTTCGCGGTCACAAAAACCTTCCCGCACGATACTACCCTTTTTACCGAAGGCTTCCCGGTCCACAACGGTCGCCTCTACGAGAGTACCGGCTCGCCCAACTACCTCGGATGGGCGCGCTCGCTGATCGGCCCCATCGATACCGCGACGGGTAAAATGGACCGTAAAGTAGAGCTGGACAAAAAGACGTACTTCGGGGAAGGTATCTCCTTTATCAAAAACAGACTCTACCAGCTGACCTACGAGAACCAGGTCGCTTTTGTATATGACGCGGGGACATTCAAGCCCCAGGGCCAGTTCAAATTCGCCAACAGACAGGGATGGAGCCTTACAACAAACGACACCAGCCTGATCATGAGCGACGGCACCGACAGACTCACTTTTATCAACCCCGATGATTTCCAGCCGATCCGGCAGTTGCAGGTCACGCTGAATGGTATACCGCGCGATAGCCTTAACGAGCTGGAGTACATAAAGGGGTATATCTATGCCAATATCTGGGAGGACAACTACATTGTCAAGATCGACCCGTCCAACGGCAGGGTCGTCGGAAAAATAGACCTGCAGCAGCTGACCGACGACGCCAAACAAAGATCGCCCAACGCCGACGTTCTCAACGGCATCGCTTACGACGCAAAATCCGACAAGATTTACGTCACGGGCAAACTGTGGCCGAGGATCTACGAGATCAGCTTCCCGCACTAGGCATAATATTCGCAGCCGCTGCTGCATGTTAACACTTCAGGTCAATCAGCAATCTCATCAGGTGGATGCCGATCCCGATATGCCGCTGCTCTGGGTCCTTCGCGACCTGCTGGGACTCATTGGTACGAAATACGGCTGCGGCGTCGCCCAGTGCGGAGCCTGTACGGTACACCTCAACGGCGAGGCGGTACGCTCCTGTGTGACCAAAGTCGGCCGTGCTGCGGGCGGACAGGTTACCACCATTGAAGGCCTCTCGCCAAACAACGACCATCCCCTCCAGCTGGCGTGGATCGAGCTTGGCGTGCCGCAGTGCGGCTATTGCCAGTCCGGGCAGCTGATGGCGGCGGCCGTCCTGCTGCGTGAAAATCCACGTCCTACCGACCGAGGACATCGACAATGCCATGTCGGGCAACCTCTGCCGCTGCGGCACCTATGCCCGCATCCGCCGGGTCCATTCACCGGGCGGCCCGCCTGCAGCAGGAAGGAGGTAATTTATGAAGATCATTATCGGCCTGTCCCTGATCCTTCTGTCCGGGGTCCTTGCGGCGCCGCCGCCGGGAGGACCGTCACGGGCGCTACGGCGGGGGACCTCCACCGTATACTCCGTAAAGGATAGCATTACCAGCGTAAAAGCCTTCATGGCCGTCTATGAAGTGCTGATGAGTCCGCGTTGCATGAACTGCCACCCTTCCGGCGACGCTCCGCTGCAGGGCGACGACAGTCACCCCCACACCATGAACGTCAGGCGTGGGCCGGACGGCCGGGGGCTATACGCGATGAAATGCACCAACTGCCACCAGCCGGAGAACACGGCGGGCATGCATACACCGCCCGGAAACCCAAAATGGAGACTCCCGCCGGCCGACACGCCAATGGTCTTCCAGGGACGCACGCCGGGGCAAGCTGGCCCGGCAACTGCTTGACCTGAAACGCAATGGCGGACGAACGAAGGAGCAGCTGTATGAGCACATGGCGAAAGACGACCTGGTAGGCTGGGGATGGCAGCCGGGAGAAGGGAGGACACTGCCTCCGCTGAGCCGTCCGGCATTTGCGGCGCAGGTGAAGATCTGGCTCGACAATGGGGCTTTCGCACCTAGAGAATTTACAAAAAAAAGCACAAATTAAAAAATCGAAATAATTCACTTTTTATGAACCCGGCCCACGTATTGCATGTTCTATGATAAGAGAAGTTCTCTTCCGGAAAATGTCAATTACATATAGTCTGATTCTGCAACTGTCTGGTCTTTTTTGTGCGTCAAGGATGTCCCCGGAAATTTTATCATTCAAAAAATTTTTGGTGTATGCAAAACGAATCAACGCCGGTAACGGTCACCTCATTCTCTCAACCCCACGTCCTGCAAACCCGGATGAAAGAAGAAAAACTATCCCATGGCGGGACCGTTAAAGCTAATCTGTCGCCCGTCCGAATGGACATGACTCATGGTGCAGCAGTGCTGTATTTCTGCCCCATGCAATCCATCGAAGTGCTGGAGGTCCTCAACGAAGGAGACGGCAATGAGATCCCCGCGCAGGTGAAGGTAGAAGGGCTGAGCATCCCCGTCGATTGCCAGTCGGGATTCTACGATCTTGAGAACGTCGAGTTGTCTTCCAACGGTACGATCCAGGTAAGAGTAACGGAAAAGACGACCTGGAAATACCATGAAAAAGGCTTTTCCTCTGTAAACGTTTTTAAATCCCTGTAAACAGGATGTCCCGGCAACGACAACTGCCGGGACATTTTTATTGGCGACTCTAAAATTAGATACAAGTACTTAGCCCTGCGTCGTCCATTTTGTTAGTTTTCCGAGAAAACCCTTTCCGGGTTCGCCCTCTTACGGTTTTGGGGTCAATTTTACGTAGACTATGCTTTCTCTATCCTGTCCCGACGAACTTCGGCTACTACAAAATATCGCCGACAATCTTGATCAGGGATTCATGCTTTTAGACAGCGACCTGCGGATACGCTATCTAAATACGAAAGCCGCAGAAATGGTGAAAAAAATCACCGGTACAGGCCCGACTGCGGGCATGGCTGTGACCGCATTTTGCAGGGTCTCGTCGAAACCGCGGATGCGCGCCCTGGCTGAAAAGGCCGTGGCCGGAGGCCCGATCACCTGGACAAGGAAATTCAGAACAAAAGCGCCGGTGGTATATCAATTCGCGGTCAATCGCTTTGACGGCGAAGACGGATTTTCGGGGATGCTGATCAAGATGAATGACATAACCCAGCCAGCCGGGTTGGAAGAGCAGCTCGACCGAAAGCAATCAGCGGTATCTCCTTGCTACCCGGGCAAGCTATGACATGATCTGGGAGAGAAACTTTGCCCGCGACCGCTATTATTTCAGTGAAGCCCTGACCACCGTTTATGGCTACGACCCGGAAAAAGAATGGCGCTGGCAGGATGTGATGAGCAAACTGATCCACCCCGATGACCGGGAAAGGGTGGCGGCCTTTGTTGCCGACTGCTACCGCTACAAGATGAAGATCTTTCAGTGTCCGGCACATCGGTATATCCGGAAAGACGGGACCGTCATTTGGGTGGACGTCCGGTGCATCGCCCTTTACGACTATGAAGGCCGCAATACCCGAACGGTAGGCGTTACCCGGGATATCTCGAGGGAACATTTCCTCCGGGAGGACCTCCGGCACCGGTCTGCCGAACTGGCAAAAGCCAACCAGGAACTCGAGCGGTTCGTCTACGCGGCTTCACACGATCTTCAGGAACCCCTCCGGATGGTTAGGAGCTTCCTGGGACAGCTTCAAAAGAAATACGACAACGGACTCGACGACAAAGCAAGGCAATATATTTCGATCGCGACCGGCAGCGCTCAACGGATGCAGGACCGGGTAAAAGGGCTGCTCGACATCGCAAGGCTCGGATCGGGCGACTATTCACAAACGGTCGATATGGACGAAGTGATAAGGGACACCCTTAAAGACCTCGCATTGAGTATCGACACGAAACACGCTTCGATCCGTATACATCCTCCCATGCCGACGATCCTTGCGGACAAAACCCATATGCATCTCGTAATGCAGAACCTCATCGGAAACGCCCTAAAATATTCGGCCGCCATTCCAGCCATCGAAATTGCCTGCAGCGAGACGCCGCTGTACTGGCAGTTCAGCGTAAAGGACAACGGCATCGGCATCGAAAAAAGTATCACGAAAAGATCTTCGGGATCTTTCAGCGGCTTCACTGGCCCGACCAATATTCCGGTACCGGCATCGGTCTCGCCATGGTTAAGAAGATCGTAGAAACGGGGGTGGGTCCATTTGGGTGGATTCGACCCCCGGGGAAGGGTCCTGTTTTTATTTCACGGTCCCCCGGCCGGCTCCTAGCGCACAAAGCTGATCTTTCTGATCCTGTTATTGTTGATATCGGCTACGTAGATATTGTCCTGCGCGTCGATCCCCAGTCCGCCGGGGTTTCTGAACCTGGCCGTGGCGCCGTCGCCGTCCGCGTAACCCGCATCCGCTCCGGCAATGGTCGTGACTGCTCCCTGCGGGGTGACCCTACGGATCCTGTTGTCGTCGATCACAAACACATTTCCTTTACTGTCCGCGACCATATCGTCCATCTGGTCAAACTGCACCTGGATCGAAACGCCATCCACATACCCTCTGACGCCGCTGCCCGCCATCACAGCGACCAGTCCTATCGGGGTGATCTGACGTACATAGAAATTACCTGCATCCGCCACATAGAGATTGCCGTCCGCGTCACATGCTACAGATGTTGCATACCTGAACTTCGCAGTTTTGGCGCCGCCGTTAAGTAGACCCACTGTTCCGTCTCCCGCTACGGTCGTCACTGTTCCGGCCAGGCTTACCGCCCGGATGCGTCCGTTGAAGGTATCGCCTACATAGATATTACCGGCCTTGTCCGCGGCCAGTCCTCCCGCATTGATCAGGAATTGGGCGTTTGCCGCCGGGCCGTCCAAAAATCCCGGCTGCGCCACACCCGCATAGACCGTCACATCACCCGCCGGCGTTATCTTTCGGATCCGGGCGTCGACCTCGTCGAGCACAAATACGTTGCCGTTTGGGTCTGTAGTGATGCGATATGGGTTCCTGAAACGCGCAAGTCCACCACGCCCGTCGACAATACCGGTACTGTCACTGCCGGCCAGCGTAGACACCTGACCATTTGTGATCCTGCGGATCCGATGGCTGAGGTAGTCCGCGACGTAGACCGTACCGTCCGCCGCGACCGCGACGTCTATCGGTGCATGGAACTTTGCCAGCTTGACCGGGCCATCCGAAGACCCTTCGGTGCCGTCGCCGGCGATGGTAGTCACAACCCATCCTTTATGAACGGGGTTGGAAGGAGGGGTATCCGTTGTGTTCTTGTGGCATCCCGTGGCCGCCGCGGCCAGCAGTAAACAAACCAGAGCGTTTTTCATTGTTGTTTTAGCGGTAGGTTTTTCGACCGCAATAGACAAATTTCCGCGCCCCGGCTGTGATTTTTACCGGTACTTACCCATCGGCAGATTCACGTCGCCGACCGGACGCCTTACGGCAACTATTCTTTCTTTATTTTGGTTGTCCTTCTTCCGTCCCTGTCTTCAATGACCACTGTATAAATCCCGGCGGCATACCCGGCCAGGCGAATATCAAGTCTATTGACACCATTGACTGCTGTCCCTTCGATCCGGTCCATGCATCTGCCTACGCCGTCATAGACCAGAACGACATATCCGCCGCTGACCGAGCCGAACCGGAGACTGACCAAATACCTGGCCGGATTGGGCCAGGCTGCAAGACCCGCGGCCAAAGGCCCGGACTTGACCGCAACAACAGGGCTATAGGTAAACTTCCCGTCCAGGTCGATCATCTGAAGGCGATAAAAATTGTCCCCTGTCAGCGGTTTTGCGTCCGTGAAGGAATAACCATTGACACCCGGCAGGTCCGTCGCGGCAACTGTACCGACGGACGTATAGCTATGTCCGTCCCCGCTGCGCTGTACAACAAATCGGCTGGTGCCTGTCTCGTCCGTGGTTTGCCATTTCAGCAGATTTGTGCCGCCCTGCGCGACCGCTGTAAAGTTCAGCAGGGTCAGCGGCAGCGGGCCCGACATCGTACTCAGGAAGAATCCGCTGAAGCCCGCGACGGGAAAACTTACGGTCCACCATCCGTCGGTCGCGTCCCACGCAACAAAAGGAATGATCGATTCAGTCCCCTGACTGTAGTTGGCCGGAGCGGCGGAGCCTGTAAACGATCCGTGATATTGGGTAATGCGCACGTTGCCGTTGTCTGTACCATTCGTGGGCAACAAAGGCATAGCCAGTCCATGACTCGTCACATAAGTATTATAGGCGTCAAAATCCGACTGGCTGTAATATAACGTCACCGTAGCCTGCGCGCTCGCAGCGTTTGCAGCAGGCGTGATATCGTAGTGTCGCTGGACATAGGGTTGGCCGTTGTACGTCGTCACAGTATCATCTACTGATTCCAGCGTCGTCACTCCGCCGCTGAGCGCGTTGGCGCCTGGCGTAGGCGTGAGGGACACGACCCTGAAGATGCCGTCTGTAAGATCGGTCGTGGCGGTGCCGCCTACCGTTTGTGTCATGCCGATCGAGGAATCCGGCAGAACCAGCCCCAGTTTCAATGTATCTGAATACAAAGTCAGCAGCGGTGCGTCCGTATTGGTGGCTATAATATTATAATTTCCCAGCCCGGCAATGCTGAATGCAGAGTCGCCCGTTTGGGTCGAAATAAGCGTTCCATTCCTGAATAACGTGAAGGTGCTGTTGGCCGGATTGCCGCCTGCTGATACAGACAGCGTGCGCTGGACCCTGGTTAGCGGGATTGCCTGTTGCGGAGCATAACGGGCACGGAGACCCGATTTGAATTTTATGGGTAAGACCGAGAAATTATAGCGATTGCCGGAAACAAAAAGGGAATCAATAGCATAATTTGAAAAGTCTGCTTTTATGGCTCCTGACAGGTTGTTGTTTTGCAACTGTATGTCGAATAGGGTACCCATCCTTCCCAACGAATCGGGTAGGGAGCCAATCAGGGCGTTATTGCTGAGTCCCAGATGCGCCAATGGAATATAGCAGATAGAATCAGGGATAGGACCAGTCAGCCGGTTGTCATGCAACTGGAGATTCCACAGGTTCGTTAACCTTCCCAGGCTGGCAGGAATTGTACCGGAGACCCGGTTGTTGTCCAGAAAGATTTCTTGCAGACTGGTACAATTGCCGAGGGCTGCAGGAATTGTGTCTGACAATTGGTTCGTGGACAGAATGATGTTAAATACGTTTTTTAAATTCCCGAGCTCAGGCGGTATACTCCCCGTGAGTTGATCATCGGTCAAAGAAAGTAGTTGCAGTGCGTGCAAATTTCCCAACGAGGGAGGTATGCTCCCGCTGAACGAACAGCCTCCAATAATTAAAGTCTTAAGATTAGAGAGATTACCAAGAGATGCTGGTATGGTACCCGTCAATTGTTTATCACCGATGTTCAGTGAAGTCAGAGATGGAAGACTACCAAGCGATGGCGGCAAACTGCCCGTCAGATTATTGTCGCTGAGGCTAATTTCCTTGACTCTGCCGAACGAGATCCTGATCCCGAACCACGTCGCGACCGGAGCAGAAGTCGCCCAGTTTCTATTGTTCCTCCAATTGCTGCCGTTGGTGCTGTTATATAGGTCGATCAGCGCCAGCGAATCCTGAGTATCGGTATTTTGGATGCTGTACAAAGTCACGGCCTGGACATTGCTGTTGCTTACCGCAACGGAATAGACACCCGCGCCTGTCATCGCATATGTAGAGTCACCCATCTTTGTTGCGACGACGACGCCGTTTTTATACCAGGTATAGGTGTTATGCGGGAGAGAGCCCCTGCGGCAATGGATAACGTATTTCCATTTTCAATGAGGGGCAGGTCGGCCTGCGGAGATGCGTACAGAACGACATTGCGGACTGCATGACAGGGTACGCAATATGGGTCAAGGGTGGCAAAACTAAAATTGTTGTAGGAAATATTCACCGATGTGAATGACGTGCTGCTGTTATTAAAGTCCGGCAAGGCTCCACTTGAGCTGATTTTGTGAGAGGTTCATATCAACCCCCGATAAATTGCTAAGGGAAGACGGAAGCGGACCGACCAGATGGTTAACAGCGAGATCGAAACCAGTTGATGCGTTAAAATTTGCGATCGAGGCCGGCAATACGCCAGTAAGATTGTTAAACGGGAGGGCCAGAAAATTCACCCGGACGCTATCGTAGGAGATTACTCCAAACCAGGTACGGGCGGGTGCAGCCGTCAGCCAGTTCGTGTGATTGACCCATCCGGGGCCGTTAGTAGCATTATAAAGGTCTACCAGTGCCAGCGAGTCCTGGGTATTAAAATTCTGACAAACCGAACGAAAAGAGCAAAGAAATAGCGCAAAAGCGAGGAAAAGCAGCTTAGGGTTCATAAACAGGTGAAAAAAGTTATTAGGAGTTAACGGCTCCACAGAAGATTGGAAGCTCCATCAGGGACGGGATTCCGGTAAAAATAAGGATAATTGACCAGCCGGGGCACATGTTTTGCAGGCCATGCCAAAACGCAGCCATGAAGAACCTATACTACCTCGCGCTGTCCATCCTCGTCACTTCCTGCAGCAGCGGCTCCAGCGACAGCGTAAAAGACGCCAAAGCCGCCAACGAGGCAAAGGCCGACAGCCAAAAAAAGAACGAACTCCCGCCCGACTCTTCAAAAATACTCGCCTCCAAAGATGGCGCCGACTTTCTCGTAAACGCCTACAGCGGAGGCATGGCGGAGGTCCAGCTGGGGACCCTCGCACAAGCCCATTCGACAAACCAGGGGTAAAATCTTTCGGCGCCATGATGGTCAGGGACCACAGCGACCACGGCGTGCAATTGAAAGCCGTCGCCGACTCCCTCCACGTCACACTGCCCCTCACGATATCGACCCGGCAGCAAAATAATATCGCCGATCTGCAGAAAAAGAATGGGAAGGATTTTGACAAAGCCTATATCACGAGGATGGTCAGCGACCACAAGAACGATATCGACGAATTTGAACGACAGGCAAAGAAAGGACTTCCGGAGGTTTCGGCTTTTGCCAATAGCAGCCTGCCCATGCTGCACAAACACCTCGACTCCGCCCAGCGTCTGAGGAAATTGCTGGGCATTGCCGAAACTAACGGCGCCGCCGCCACCCTATCAGTGATAGCTCTGATGCTTTTTTACGGACCATTTCTGCAGCAGCGCGAGCAGCTCGTGCAGCTCGAACGGTTTGCAGATATAGTCATCCATACCCGCCTGCAAACATTCCTCCCGGTCACCATGAAGCGCATTTGCGGTCAGCGCTATGATCACCGGCTGGCTTCCTCCCGCCCGGCGGATGATCTTCGTCGCCTCCATACCGTCCGTTTCCGGCATCTGAACGTCCATGAGGATCAGGTCATAGCCGTTCTTTTTCCACATCTCCGCCGCCGCCTGACCATTGGTAACGAGTTCCGCCTGATAACCCAGTCGTTGCAGGACCGCCGTCGCCACCAGCTCGGTTGATCGGGTCGTCCTCCGCAAGTAATATCTTCCAGGGGTAGCTAACGGCAAACGCGGGCTTCTCTTTTTCGGCACCGGCGTCACCCGTCCCGTTGACGGCGGGCCGATGTGGCGACCGCAGGGCATCGAAAACGCGCGCATAGAGCAGCTGCTGCTTGACCGGCCTCGTCAGCGAGGCCGCAAATAATCCGGGATATCGTTTGTAGTGGTCGTCGCCTATCGAGCTCAGCAGGATCACCGGCAGCCCTGGATGCCGCTGGCTGACAGCCCTGGCCAGCTGAACGCCGTCCATTTTCGGCATCTGCATATCTGTGATAAGGAGGGCGACAGCGGGATGTCTGGCCAGGAGCTGCAAGCCTTCCTCCCCTGAAGCCGCAGTCAAAACACTCAGTCCCCATTGCTCCAGCAGATTGCTGAGGATTAGCAGGTTGGTCCGACTGTCGTCGACGACCAGCACCTGCTGCCCATCCGCGCCTTCCTGGTGCTTGTGGATATAGGTCACGGTAGGATGTACTCCCGCCTGCACCGCCATGGTGAACGAAAAACTGCTCCCCAGTCCTGGTTGACTCGACGCGGCAATATCTCCGCCCATTGCTTCCACGAGCTTCTTGCAGATGGCCAGTCCAAGGCCGGAGCCGCCGTATTTCCTCGTGGTGGAGGCGTCCACCTGCGAGAAGGCCCTGAACAGCTTGTCCACCTGTTCGGGCATGATCCCGATGCCCGTATCCCTCACCGTGAATCGCAGGACGTGGCGGCCATCGGCCAAAGTTCTTTCTTTCTCTATCAGCACAAAGATCTCACCATGATGGGTGAACTTTACGGCATTGCCTACGAGATTCAGCAGCACCTGTCTTAGCCTCAGCCTGTCCCCCACGATCTGAGCAGGAACGCCGGCGTCTATCTGATAAAGCAGATCGACTCCCTCTTTGGCTGCCTTCCCGGCAAATATATCGAGGACCTCTTCGACACAGGTACGCAGGTCGAGCTCGCGCATCTCCAGCTGGAGATTGCCGGATTCTATCTTGGAAAAATCTAAAATATCATTGATGACGTTGAGAAGACTTTCCCCGCTGGTGCGGATGATCTCGACATAACCCCGCTGGTCATCCTGGAGCGGCGTGCCTGCCAGAAGATCGGCCATCCCGATCACTCCGTTCATCGGCGTTCGTATCTCATGGCTCATCGTCGCAAGAAATATACTCTTGGCCTGGTTGGCCTTCTCCGCATCCGCCTTCGCCTTTTCCAGCAAAAGCGTTCGCTCCCTTACCTGCTGCTCCAGCAGTATCTTTTGACGCTTGATCGTCCGTATTCGCAGGCGCACGAGCAGCACTATTCCTCCCACCACGACTGCCGCAACCAGTATCCTGAACCACCAGGTCATCCAGTAGGGAGGCAGGATGGTCAGTTTCAGCTGAGTCGTCCCGCCGGACCATTTCCCCGAATTGTCCTTGCTGCGGATCATCAGCACATAGTTACCCGGACTAAGATTGGTATAGGTGGCACGGCGGCTGGCGCCGATATTGTTCCAGGACTTGTCAAACCCGATCAGCCTGTAGGAATATTGCTGTTTCTGCTGCCACGCATAGTTCAGGGAAGCAAATTCGAAAGAGATCACCGACTGATCATAGGTCAGCGTCATTTCACTTGCTTCCGTGATCGCCGTCTTCAGCGGAGTGACGCGTTCCGGAGTAGAGAGTCGGTACGGCCCTGTTAAAAAGGAGGAAATTGGTAAAGACAAGGTTAGGCAGGAAACCATCGTTGCGTATACTGTCGGGAGAAAAGGTATTGAAGCCGTTGACGCCTCCAAAATACAGAACGCCGGTAGTGGTTCTCAGACAGGAGTGAGACTTGAATTCGTTGGCCTGGAGGCCATCCGTTATCGTAAAATTAGCCAGCTCTCCCGACTGCGGATGAAACTTGCAAAGACCGTTGCTGGTGCTGACCCACAGATAGCCCTTGTCGTCCCCGAGTATGCCCAGGATATGGTCGTCGGGAAGGCCGTCGCGGCCGGAGAAGACCGAAAAACGATTGGTGATTGGGTCAAAGCGGTTCAGCCCCGACTTGGTGCCGATCCATATATCGCCCTTCCTGTCTTCGAACAGACAGTGGATCGTGTTATTGCTCAGACTGCCGGCCGTAAGGTCATGGGTAAAATGAATAAGGACCCCGGCCTTCTTATCATACCTATAGAGTCCCTTGTCGTAGGTCCCGAACCACAGAAACCCCTTGTTGTCCTGCAGCAGTGCAAGACCACCAGCAAAGGCCAGGCCGCGCCGGCGCCAGATTGATCGGGCGTCAGGAACTTTCCCGAGGACTTCTGATACCAATCGAGCCCACCGTCCCAGCTGCCAATCCACACATCATCGTCTTTATCGCACAGCATTACCGCAATATTGTTTGCGCTCAGACCATGGGAACCTTTTTTTATATGTCTGAAACCACTTGCTCCACGGGATCATAGACCGTAATGCCGTCGCCTACGCTGCCCATCCAGATCTTGTCGCTATGATCGATCGTCATCGCGGGAATAAAGTTGCTGCAGACGCTGTTCGGGTTCCCAGGCTGATGCGTGTAGTGACTGAACGTCTGCTTGCGGGGTCGAACAGATCGACGCCTCCGCCGTCCGTTCCTATCCAGATGTTTCCACGACGATCTTCCACGAACCCGAGAATATTGTTGTCCCCCGGGCTGTTGACCGAACTACTGTGCCGGAAGGCGGTGAACTGGTTGGCTTTCCTGCTATAAAGATTGACGCCGCCGCTATAGGTGCCCACCCACATATTGGCCTGCGGGTCCTTGTAAATGGAATAGATGGAATTGTTGCTGAGGCTGGTATTGTCGATGTCGTCGTGCTTATAGTTGACGAAGCGGTCCTCCTTAATATCGAGAATGCTCAGTCCTCCGTTCTCGGTCCCGATCCAGAAGCTCGTCGCCTTCCCCTCCAGCCATGGACAGTATCATATTCCTGGGCAGACTGTTCGGGTTGCCCGGTTCGTTCCGAAAATGACGGCAATGCCCGGCCGAATCCATAAGGTCAAGCCCGCCGCCGCGTGTACCGACCCACAGCCGGTGCCGGTGATCTTCGTACAGACAGTTGACATGGTCATAACTTATCGACGCACTGTTTTTCTCGTCATGCTTCCAGTGAGTAAAATGACCCGTCTGCTGATCGAGCAGGTTCAGACCACCGTGCTCGGTACCGACCCACAATCGCCGGCGGCTGTCTTCCATGACCGAGGTGACGGTGCTGTCGCTGAGACTGCTGTCGTCTCCAGGGCGGCACGGGTACCGTGTGAACTTACCCGTACGTAAGTTCATTCTGTTGAGGCCTCCGAACCGCGTTCCCACCCACAGGTAACCGCCGGCGCCACTGGCACAGGCTCGTGATCGAGTTATCGGAAATGCTGCCCGGGTCCCGGTTATTGCTCCTGTAATGAACAAACCGGTCCCTTTCCCGGTCGAACCTGTTCAGCCCGCCGTCGGCGGTCGCCACCCAGATATTCCCGGCTGAATCTTCCAATAGCTGAAGGATATGATTGTCGGAGAGCGAGCTGCTATCGTTGGGGTCATTCCGGTAGACGCTCATCTTATAGCCGTCATAGCGGTTCAGTCCATCCCAGGTACCGAACCACATAAACCCCCGGCGGTCCTGGAGCACGGTGATCACATTGCTTTGGGAGAGCCCGCCTCCGATCCGATACGTATGAACTTGAGCTGCCTGGGCTGAGCCGACGCAGTATAGGACAGCGTGGCCAACGCCGAAAGCAGCAAGCATTCGTACCATTTTATCATGAAGGTCAATTGTAATTACTTAATATACACAATAGTGATCTATGGGACAGGTAGTGGCGTTTGGGTCGAACGCAATTTCGGAATGGTTAAATGGAGGTATATCGGCAAGATAACGGGCGCTGTCAAAGCTTTATTGCCCACGACTACATAACATTTTTTTGTATATTTAAGCAACCGGGCAACCGTCCTTGCGTTATTTATGGGAACCGGGTTACAAATGTGGTTTGACGGGTACCTATATTAAGAAGCTGACCACCATGAAGAGCACTATTCCAGTCATTACGGCCTTTTTTGCCTTTTTATCATTCTCGTGCAGCAAGCACGGCAATGACAATGTCGGGTCGCCGCCCCCTCAGCCGGCGATCAATTATGGGGATTCTGTCTTTTATCTCGACCCGTCAGTAACCGACTTCAAAGTCAGTCCTATAACTGCCAATACCGGGCGTTACTTCGGTTGGCCTGAAGGGATCGACCTTGATCAGAACACGGGCACCATCAATGTTTCCAAAAGCGAGACCGGGCTGCGTTATAAGATCTTTTTCGTTCCAGCCGGGGGAGGAGATACTTTATCCACTATTGTCACCATTTCCGGGATCAATTTCCTCGGATGGCTTTTACCGTCTCTCCGCAGGGGATTCGCTGGTCACGCCGTTGTACAACGGGCTAAGAAACCAACACATTCCGGGACAAAATGCCGGCAGTATATTCGATGAGGGTGGTGGCTGCAACAGCCAGGGATGTGACGTAAATGCCGGCAATGGTACTATCAACCTGGCCAGTAGTGTACGGAATGGGATTTTTGGGGCTGTGCCGACCAGTAATAGTCAACGGCAATTCCTACTCAATTACCGGATAGATGACAAAAGCAGAAAGGCGGCCAATTCCATTAACGTGAAGATCTATTATTTCGATACGATCAACGATGTCCCTCAGGATATCTACGACCTCATCAACTCAAGACAGGGCAGCATCCTGGCGATAGGCGACCCTGCCGGAATAATTGCTACGCCACACAGGCTGATCACCTCATCAAGGGCGGTCGTGGTGACGGGTTTTACGGCAGTACCCAAGCCAAGGCCTCCCTGTATATTCATTATCGGCCACTAACAAGTGAAAACCCTCAACGCATGCCCAGGCGTCCGTCGCTATTGTTGCCATTTTTCTGTTGTTCTTTCCTGTGGCACGTTTCACCCGCGCAGGGTTCAGGCGCCGGGAAGGACCTCTACCGCCGGGCGATCCACTATTTTCTCGCAGACAACCCCACCGTATACAGCGACAGTTTGGCCCGGTTATACTTTCTCCAGGCCATCGCCGTGTTCGAAAAGGTCGCGAGGCGATGACCGCCTGCTTACAGACAGTTATACCAAAGTTGGGGTACTGGAAATGTCCGGTGGCGACCCCCGTTCTGCCCTCGGGCGTTTCCGCAATTGCGCCGATGTCGTCCGCCGCGGGTCACTCCCTGACACGCTGCTTTTTCAACCCTACCTATACTCCGGCAGTTGTCACTATGATCTGTACGACCTCGATTCCTCCCTGCATTTTTATAAAGTTTGTGAATCCATTCTTGAGAGGCATCCCGGTCTGAAGGAATCCGAACGCCTGTACAATAAGATAGGTGTTCTTTACTATGAGACCGGTGACTATCTGCGAAGCATTTATTATTTCGGTAAGGCCCTGGACATCGTCCTGTCGTCCAATCCTGGGGATTCTTATCTTGCCGTCAACTACCGAAACAATATAGCTAATTCCTGGCTCCGGCTTCGGAAATATGACGAGGCTATAAATGCGTTGCAGCAATTATTGCCCTATCGCCTCTATCGCCAGCAATTGCTCAACAACCTCGGCACCGCCTTTCTTGAAAAAGGGCGGCCTTCCACGGCGATTGATTATTTTCGGAAAGCGGGATACCAAACTCCCTTTATGTATATGAGCCTTGCAAGAGCCTGGATGGGGTTGGGGCAATATGATTCCGCCGAAGTTTGGCTGAAGAGGTCAATTTCGTATTATGACCGGTCGAATAAAAAAAATAAGAATGAAGACCTGGGTATTGCCAACAAATTATACGGCGATCTTTTGGTTGCGCGAGGGCTACCCGGCAAAGCGATCGGATGCTATCAGAACGCTGTAATCCAACTGGACAAAGATTTTAACGATACCCGGCCGGAGGCCAACCCTTCGGCTTTTCCCGGTTTGCATAGTTATGCTCCGTTGTTCGAAGCGCTTGTCGGGAAGGCCCGGGCCATGCTTGCCGCGGGACGTGTGGGCGGCAACGCGTCCGTTGGTGCGTACCGTACCTATGAATCCGCGCTGACGCTGTTAAGCACGGTGGCCAGAGGCTACTACTCGGACGAGGCCAGGTTATTCCTCCTTGAAAAAGCCAACGGCGCCTATCAGGAAGCGATCGACCTCGGCTATAAGTTGTATTGTGACACTGGGGATACCCTTTGGCTGGAAAGCATTTTTAACTATGCGGAGGAATGCAAGGCGGCCGTATTACAAACCAGACTTGGCGAACCTGGCATCGATGTATTGACGGCCCAGGCACGGACGTTGGCCATCGATCTGAGGAAGAAAAAAGCCGAAGCCACCCGCATTGGTCTGCAGCTTTCCGCGTCTACAGAAGAGAACAATCGGGACTTCATCGCCTCACAACTCCGCGAGACCGAACTGGCCATTTCAAGGTTGCAGGAAAAACTGGAAGGTTTCCCTGAGTACAGGACGCGCCTGTTTCAGCGCAAACGTCTCCTGCTACGGGATGTCAAAGTCGCCATGGCCGCAAAAAAAGGCGCTCTTCTCTCCTATTTTACCGGTGCCGGCAAACTCTACTGCTTTTACGTTACCGGTCGGTCAGCCGGTTGCATTACCGCACCGTGGGACGACAGTCTCGTCACCCGGGTAAAGACACTTGCCGCCGCTTTGCACAATGAGAACAATGACAGAGTCACGCAGGCAGAACTTGCGACAGATATTGCCGCACGAATTCTCGGGCCGGTATTCGGAATTATAAAAGATTTCCCCCGCCTGGTCATCGCGCCTTACAACGAGATCGGCTATATCCCGTTTGAAATACTACCCGTTTCCGGAGGGAATTTACTGGTCAGCAAATTTGCCGTCAGCTATTGTTATTCCGCCAATTTTCTGACGACGTCCGACAAAAAGCCTCTTACTGACTACAGGGTACTCGCACTTGCACCATTCGGAGACGGTGTATCGGGCGATCAGTTGTTGCCACGATCAGCCGAAGAAGTAAAAGACCTTCCCGGGGAAGTGTTGACCGGACGGCAGGCAAACAAAAATGCATTCCTCGCTAAAATTAGTAACTATCCGATCCTGCATCTGGCGACTCACGCCATCGCCGATGACTCCGATGCCAGGCGTTCCTATATCGCGTTTTATGGCTCGGGTAAAGCCGACTCCGCCAGTCTGTTATTTGAACCGGAGATCAGTCAGCTGAGTCTGGGTTCGTCGCCATTGGTTATCCTCAGTGCCTGCGAAACCGGCAAAGGTCGTCTTATCAATGGGGAAGGGATCATTAGCCTGTCAAGAGCCTTTATGTCCGCAGGCAGCAATAGCGTAATCACGTCTCTTTGGAAGGCTGACGATGCCGCGACCTCTTATATTGCAAGACGAATACATTTCTATCTGAAAAACGGCGCTGACAAAGATCGAAGTCTTCAACTGGCAAAGATCGACTATTTGAAGGACCCAAAAATAGAACAGCGATACAAAGAGCCGCGCTATTGGGCTCATCTGGTGATTTTTGGCGACACTTCTGCCGTGACCGAACGGCCCCGCAAAATCTGGGCGGTTTTGTTGATTCCGGCATACGCGCTCTGTGTTATCTTTTTGATCCTCTACAGAAGAAAGAGGCGACGGAGACCATTTGAGGGAGGTCCCGCCGCCTCCTGACGTCCATCACCGATGAAGGGTAACCGTCCCAATATGCACGTCTTCCTTTTGCACCGTAATGTTGTTGATAACTGTGTCCTGATAAGTACCGGACATCGACCGTATCAGCAGAGACCAGGTACCTGGCGCAAGGCCGGTAATCTTAAATTCTCCTTCCCGTTCGGGCCTTGTCGTAGCGGTGTCAGCACCATGTATGGCCATCACTATCGGGTTGGCGTCCTGGGGAAGCACACGCCCTTCGATCGCACCGGCCTTTTCCTTTCGGAATACTCTTGTGACGGGTTTCAGTTCTACACGGCTTCCGTGCTGTACTACCGATCGTCCCGCGTCAATGTCGATAGAAATATCAAAAGAGGATGGGCGGTCGTCCAGAAGGTCGTCGCCCACCTTGATGACTACGATATTATCGTTGCCGTTCAGGGTCAATGGGACTGAGGTTCCGTTCACCATAATGCTGTTATTACTTCCCAGAGTAAGCCGAATCTTTTCGAATGACCTGGAGGCCGCGAAACTGGTGCTGGCGAACAGAGTATCCAGACCATTTCTAAAGTGAAGGATGTCGTAAACTCCTGCTGAGATCGGGACATTTACCCATCCGCCCGAGGTCTCGCCATTCCTGTCCCTGTCTTCGCTACCCTGTCTGTCATGATCCTCCTGCTCGCGCTGATCGCTGTCTTCGACTTTTATCTCCAGTTTTTGAATGTCCAGAAAAAGATGGTCGAATGTCAGTCCTGGATCATCCATAAGGAAAATACGGACCGAATTGCTGCCGGAGGCGCCGGAGCCCGGTCCTTTTGCAGATTTGTTACACGCAACGGCGATAATGAAGAAAAAGGGCATCCAGGCGAATGGCCTGGGAATAATTTTTAGTGTTTTCATAACCTTTTTAGGTAGGTAACCAGGGGCAGACGGGATGTAACCCCATACGGGGAAAAAAATTATTGCGCCCATCGCAGCCGGCGGATCAGCCACGATCCAACCTTGTCGTGATATGGATGCTGCGGTTCCGCCTGGATCTTCCGGAACAAGGGCAATGCATCAGCAATAAGACCGGCGCGCAGATAGCTCATTGCGAGGTAATATTCTGTATCTTCTTCGAATTCGTGTTGGTGAAGCTGCCGGTCCAGTTGGAGCAATTTCCGGAAACTTGCGATGGCGCTATCGGGCTTCCCGAGCGCGAGAAATGAATTCGCTGCAAGAAAATAGTCGCGGGCGGATGGAGATCTCAGCGTCGAAAAAATCGCCCGGACTTCCGTCATATGTCCCTTTTTATAAGCAGATGACAACGTATCCTGTTCTTTTTCGCTTCTATCCGAAGTCAGCACATATGGATAAAAATTTTCCCGGTATATGTTGGAGGGTTTGAGCTGCCGGTACATATATAGCGTTGCAAGGGTCAGCATGACGATCAATACAGCGGCTGCAGACAGGGCAACTCTGTATAACCGGGCTCCGGCCATTGGTTTTCTAAGTGTGGGAACCAGCTTCATGGTGGATGGCGCGCACCTGTTCCACAAGACCATAGTGCTCAACCGCCCTTCTTGCCGCAGTCAGCCTTTCGAGCCTTTCTCTTAGTTGGGGATCGGACTTTAGCAATAGTTCCATTCGTAGAGCCTCTTCCTGTGTTAATTCACCTTCAAGGTATCTGAATAAAATATCGTTATCGTAAAAATCCTCATTCATGGTAAAGCGCGGTTTTGAAAAAATCGAGAATTTCCGGGTTTGCTTTCAGTTTTTCCTCGAGCTGCCTCATACACTTATACTTCCTGTTCCGAAGGACCTGCTCGTTAAGGAATCCAAATCGGGGCAGGATCTCCCGCATCGGCAACTCTTCAAAATAGAAAGCCAGCAAAATGGCTTTGCAGGTATCACCCAATTCTTCCACTTGCTCCAGTAACTTCCGGCCCAGCTCTTTTTCAGCAAAAATAAAATCCTGTCCTGGTTCCGGGCTCTCTTTACTGGCCTCAAAGCCGATCGCCCTTTTTTCGGCGCGTCCTCGCCGTCTGATCTCGTTGAGCCAAAGGTTACGGGTTATAGAAAACAAAATGCTGCTGACGGCCGACTCCCCCGGAAACGTCCGCTGCGGACCATTTCAATAAAAGACACCACCGCCTCCTGGAAAATATCTTCCGCATCCTGGTGGTTGCCGCTTCCTTTTATTACTACGGAACTGCACATCCTGAAATATGTCTTATAAATAAAACGAACCGCTTCGTCCGGCGGTCTGGCCTGGCGGAGACAGTCCAGTAGCCCGACATCGGAAAAGCCTCTTGTTTTGCTCATTCCAGGTCTATTGTAGGTAACCGGCAACTCCGGATCTGTAACTAAAAATATTCAATTAAATTTACGGGATTATTCCCGGCTACCGATCGCCGCGACAAAAAGCGCCTGACCCGATAAAACCCTTCGTATATTTCCTGGCCGAAAAAAGGGCTTTTGCTCTTGCCGGTGACGGCAGCGGATACTACATTTGTTATATCCAATACCAATGAACAACTAAGTATCCAGAAAAACCGGGATTTATATTTTCTAACCCATTGAAAGCCTAAATTCAATTGTCTTTGAAAAACCTCCGAAAAAATTTGGAGGTTTTTTTATTTCCTCCCTGTCCTGCCCACCCGCCCATAAATTAGCAAAGTTTAGCTGTGTAATCTCCTCTAAATTAGACGCAAATTTTTAAATCAATGAAAACAGCGGTGCTTTTTGCCCTCGCCGGCCTCTCTGCTCTTGTGAGCATGGCGCAGGAACCCAATACGCTCTCCAAAAAGGAAAAGAAAGAAGGCTGGAAACTATTGTTTGACGGCAAATCCACAAAAGGCTGGCACACCTACCTGAGAGACACGGTAGGATCGAAATGGCAGGTTAAGGACGGCGCACTGGTGTTCGACCCCTCGCAGCCCCAAAGCGGCGGTGGAGACATCGTTACCAACGAAGAATACGAGAACTTCGAACTCAATCTGGAATGGAAGGTGTCAAAAGGCAGCAACAGCGGCATCATCTTCGACGTCCAGGAGAACCCCAAATACGGCGCAACCTACCTGACCGGCCCCGAAATGCAGGTCCTGGACAACAAGGACGCCAGCGACAACAAGAAACAGAACCACCTCGCCGGCTGTCTCTATGATATGTCCGGAGACTCTACTGTCTCAAAACCGCACCCGGTTGGCGAATGGAACCAGGTCCGCCTGATCCAGAACAAGGGGCACCTCACTTTCTGGCTCAACGGGATCCAGACCTTCGACGGCCAGATGGGCAGCGACGAATGGAACAATATGGTCGCACACAGCAAATTCGCGGGCAAGGCCTTCTCCGATTTTGCCAAAGTCGCCAAAGGAAGGATAGCGCTACAGCAGCACCCCGGCTCCAGCGAGTGGAGGAATATCAAGATCCGTCAACTATAAACAATGGCATTTACAATTGACATTTCCGACAGGCAGCAGGTGCACAACCTGTTGCTTCTCCTTCGGCCGGATACCCCGCCCCGCTGGGGTGCACTTTCGGCTCAGCACATGGTCGAGCACCTCGTGGAACAGGTAGAATATACCAACGGCAGGAAGACCGGCACCTGCGACCGCTCTCCCGAAGACGCCGCAAGATCCAAACAGCGGGGCATCTATACCGATTCACCAATACCCAAAAACATCGTCCTCTCTCCACCGCCAGTCGGATTCCGCTTCCCCGATATAGCCACGGCTATCAGCCAGCTGATGCAGGAACTAAAGGATTTTGATGTGTATTTTCAGACGCCGGGAGCCACCTCCATCCACGGCGGATTCGGCCCTCTGACGGGCCCCGAATGGTGCATCTGGCACAGCAAACATTTTACCCACCACTTCAGACAGTTTGGACTTTTGCAGGAACCGGAATAGTCCTTTTTGTAGTTTTGTAATGGGTGACATCCGCTAAGACAGCTGTACCGTTGACCGATGCGGCGCGGAAGCGTGATACCCCTTCGCCCCTACGGCCGTGGCCAGCGGACTGCGAAATTCTTCACCCCTTTCCAGACAACCCAGCACGTAGCCAAAATCATATTTGGGCCGCCATCCCAGCGCGGTACGCGCGTGCTCGTTGACATAGACGCGGTCCAGTCCCAAAGGCAGCTTCCAGCCAAGGCGATCGTATAGCGGCGCGCAAGCGGGGAACAACCGTCCGACCACCGACTGCGCATCCCCGCGCAGCGCATGCATATCGCCGGGGACAAACGGCGTAGTGGCGCTGATGATATATTTGCCCCAGCCAATACCGCGGGCCTTGCGGGCCGCCAAAAGATGCGCGTCGACTGCGTCGGCTATGTCCACACGTCGGTACAGGTATTCGTTAGCTTTCAGATTGTCATCGCCAAAGGCGTCCCGCGCCGCCGGAAGGTCGTCCTCTTCCGGAAAAAATCGGGACGTGCGAAGCACGATACAGGGCAACCGGTGATTTCTGTGATACAACTGGCAGAGGTCCTCGGCCGCCGCCTTTGTGACGCCATAGATATTTTTCGGTTCGGGCACGACGGATTCGGTGATCCAGGCCGCGGGCTGACCGGCGGGAGGTACCAGTGCATCGCCAAAAACGCTGGTGGTGCTGGTGAAGACAAAGCTTTCCACGCCGGCGTTTACCGCCTCCTGCAAAAGAGTGAGCGTCCCCGTTATATTGGTGTCGATGAATTGCTGTTCCCCGTGGGTCGCAACGTGCGGTTTGTGCAGGGTAGCGGCATGATAGACGGTCATCACATCCTTCATACACTCCCTGACGAAGGCCCGGTCGGTGATCGAACCGACATGTGTAGTCGACGAAGAAGGCAGGACGTCCACGCCGACGACTTCATTATCTTCCTGTCGGAGGGTGCGCATCAGCGCATCCCCCAAATGGCCGGCGCTTCCGGTAACAAGGATCTTCATGGCTAGCTGGTTGTGTTAAGGGACAAATCTATCGATTTCCTTTATCCCAAATAGACAGTTTTTCCCAAAAAGGGATCGGAATCCAAAAACAAACCGCCTATACGATTTGACAATCAGCCATTTACCTCTTTGGTCCCGCCTTTGTACTTGTCAAAGCGATTTCCTATCCTTTAAAACCCAAGACCATGAACCGCCTCACCATCGCATGTTTGTTCGTTACCGCAAGCTCGTTCTTAGCTACCACCCCTGGCAAAAAGAAGACGATCGTCTGACTGGAAGCATCAGCCGAATTCAGCTGACCGGCTTTAAGACCATCAACACCAGTCTGATCAATTATCTGCACGATTCCTGTCTGACCGGCGAAGCCTTCCGCCCCACCTGGCGCGGCGACTTTAAGGCCGAGAAATCCGGAACCAGCATCCATCTGCGGTTCGGCATCCGCTGCCGTTTTCCCGCCACTGGCGCAGCGTCGGACGATATGGCCCGGCCCGCGGCTACGATGAGCATCATCGCCAATGACCTGAGCGCCCTGACCGGACAGGTTTCAGTGTACGGCAAGGACTATACTTCCCTTATCCCCTCGAAGGGAGTCCGTAACGACTGCCCCTATTTCGAGCTGGCTTCGCGCCCCGTTGCCCACCCTACCGAAGATACCAGGGGCGATGGTTTCGCCCACAGCGGTCTCTGGCTGATAACCGCGGGCCCCGACGATCTGCCCTATACCCTATTAAGCCGCAGGGATTATCTCGAACAGGTAAAGGCCTCGCTGGGCGTGAACAAGGAAACTATAATCAAAGGCATCAAGGCAAAGGATCAGGTCAGGTCACAGGACGACCAGAACGCCGAAAAAGAGAAAGCGATAAACGCCCTTAGGAGCACGTACACGGGATCCGAGCTGGAAATGCGGAAGAGAAGGTATCTCGAACAGTTCAAAAGCGACGAAGATATTCTGAAGGAAGACATCGACAACCAGACGGCGGGTATCGACAGCACCGTAAGCTTTATAGACGGGATGCTGCACCGGCTTTCGCCCGCCACGCTTGCCGCGCCTGCCGTAGTCCCGGCAAAAGCCACAGAGTTTGAAGGATTCGCCGACGGCGAAGAAGGCGCGGTCCAGCTGATACAACCAAAAGCCATATTTATAGAGCAGGGCTCAGGTCCCGAGAAACCCCGCTTTTTCGTGCTGTCTCTCAACTATGACCCTACGGACCACTCTACAGATCTGGGCCAGCAGATCGCAAAACGGCTGGACACGCGCTTTATCAAAAAAATGTTGAAGAACTAGTTGAGGCTGCCCTGCTGAGCCTTCTGTTTCATTTGGTCATTTGCAGTGATAGCGAGTTCGACGCGGCGGTTCAACGCCCTGTTGGACTCGTTGTCGTTTGGATATTTCGGCTGTGATTCGCCATACCATTTGATATCCATCCGGGCGGAATTTACTCCTTTGCCGGTCAGGAAATCGCTGACGGCATAGGCCCGCTTCTTCGACAGCTCCATATTGTATTCGGGCGTGCCGGTATTATCCGTATGTCCCTCGATGAGGATATTGGTCTCGGGATATTTTACGAAGACGTTGGCGACCTTTGTAAGATTTACTTTGGCGGCTTCGCTGAGTACGCTGGAATTGATCTGGAACAGCAAACCCGAGTTGAAGGTCATGTCGATCCCTTCCCCTACCCTTTCCACCTTGGCGTCGGGAACGGCCTGTTTGATCTCCTGGGCCTGTTTGTCCATATGGTGACCGATCAGGTAACCCGCGGTCCCGCCTACTGCGGCGCCCGCCAGTGTACCCCATATCGAACCCTTACCGATCAGTGCACCGGCGACTCCTCCGGCGGCTGCTCCGATGGCGGTTCCTTTCTGGGTTTTGTTCATGCTCTTACAGTTGGTCAGCAATAGGGCAATAATGACCAGCGATAAACTGACTTGACTAATTCTGTGCTTCATAGTTAGCTTTTAAAATATATGACTATTTACAAATAGAGGTCTGCACGAGGTCGATACCCATATCCTGAACACCATGCTGTTTGGCCGAACTGATGCTGCTGCACAACGTCTGCCGGTCGCTGCTGCTGATCTTCTTCGCCAGCGTACCCGCGTCGTCGGTCCTGTACTTATTCTGGATCATACGTACAACGGTGGTGGTCTTTGCTTTCCAGGCCTCCGGGTCATTCTTGCCGTTGGCGATGGCCTCGTCATAGTTGCCGATCGCAGTGCTGTAGTTGCCTGCCGCAACGTTGATATCGCCCCTCTGCATGTAAAAATGGAGGTTACTCTTGTCCAGGGCGATCGCCTGCTGAATATTCTGCAGGGCCTGATCATATTGCTGCTGCCGCATATCGATCTCAGCCATTTTTGAATAGATGGTAGCCCGCTGGGCGATGTTCTGGTTCTTACCCGTCAACGTATTGATCGTATTCAGATCGGCTTTGGCGTCCGCAGACCGGCCGAGGCCCAGCTCGGCATTGGCCCTTTCAAAAAGGTTGTCGAGGCTGGACTTGTTGATGGCAATCCCTTTGTTGGCTGCGTCCAGTGCGTCGCTGTACTGCCCCAGACCATTGAGCGCGGCAGCCTTACCCGCGTAGGCTTTTTCCTTGGCGTCGTAGGCGTCACATTTTTGAAGGACTTTGTTGAAATCGTCGAGTGCGGCGGAGTAGTTGCCGGATTTGTTTTCTGTCTGTCCCTGGCTGATGAGATTATAACAACCATTGGACATCGTGACAAGCCCGCTTTTGCATGAATAGGCGAACATAAGGGCTGCCACGCCGATTAGAGTCAGGTGATTTTTCATTTTTATTCGATTAGCGTTGCAAAGGTATAAAACTCCTTCCTTATTCAAATCTTATGCCAGGCAAAAAAAGAACCCCCTCGCGTAGGCGAGGGGTTTGAAGTTTTATTGATCGTCCTGTCGCTTGCCGCTGCCCATACTGTCTTCCTTATCGCCACTTTCTCTTTGCTTTTTCTCTCCGGCGGCTCTCGTCCTATTTTCTTCCTTCATAGGACCGCCACCGGTGCGTGAGGTCGGCGATTCTGTAGTGATCCGGACTGGATTCACTTTTTTATCTTTGGGCTTTTTGGATTTTTGCATAATCGAACGTTTTATACCGGTACGGATGCAATTATCCTGCCCACCCACCGTAGTTCTCTATCTATTGACCACATTCTCAGGCCTTCCCTTCACGAACGCCATTAGATTCATCCTGGTCATCTCCATGAGCCGGAATCTGGCTTCCCTCGTAGCCCACGCGATATGCGGCGTGATGATACAGTTCTTTGCTTTCAGGAGCGGGTTACTGACGGGAGGTGGTTCCTGCGAGAGCACGTCGAGACCCGCGCCGGCGATCATCCCTTCATTGAGGGCGGCCGCCAGGTCTTCTTCGACGACCAGCGCACCCCTCGACGTATTGATCAGAAAAGCCGACTGATTCATTTTCTCCAGAGTGATCCTGTTGATCATCCCCTGTGTATCGGTTGTCAGCGGACAGTGAAGGCTTACCACGTCCGAAGCCGCAAGCAGCTGGTCCAGCGACACCAGTTCGAGCGCGGGGGCGCTGGCGGCATTTGACGGACGCCTGATCGTCATCAGCCGCATTCCAAACGCCGCAGCCACCTTCCCCACACCTTTCCCGATATCCCCATAGCCGATGATACCCATCGTCTTCCCCGACAACCCCACCAGCGGTGATATGGAGTAGGAAAAATCCGGACAGCGGCTCCAGGCGCCCGCGTATACGGAATCGCTGTGCTGCTGTACGTGCTGACAGAGCCCGAGCAGCAGGGCAAAGGTCGTCTGTACTACGGAAGCAGTCCCGTATGCCGGTGCGTTGGAAACCACGATTCCCTGGGCTTTGGCCGCGTCCACGTCGATGATATTATAGCCCGTCGCCGTTACTCCGATATATTTCAGCGAGGGCAATTGCCGCAGCGCGTCCGCCCGCAACTGAACCTTATTCGTAAGGATCATATCCGCGCCTTTACAACGCCGGGGGACCTCCTCTATCGCTGTTCTGTCATAGTAAACGACCTCGCCAAATTCCTCCAGCCAGGCCCAGGACAGGTCTCCGGGGTTTAGGGTATATCCATCCAGAATTACAATTTTCATATCTCAGTTGTTGTCGGGTGGTTCAGGTGCCACGCCCGGGTCAGGCAGGCCGCAATATCCCCGGGGCCGGCCAGGGCGCAATATACTGGAAAGAAAAAAGCCGCTGCGATATTCGCAGCGGCAAACTTTTTGTCAGGGCCATCGATCATTCTTAGGGTTCTTTTCCAAATTCAGTGTTCCATTTGGAGATCGGATTTAACGAACTGACTGATTTTCAATGGGTTGGATAAATGTTTTCAAGGATTTTGGACACACGGTCTTTCGGATCCTGGACTTGGATGGTTTTTAGGATTTCTGGACTCGGTTTTTCAAGGACGGACTGGACTTTCTAGCTTTCGGAATTGGACTTTGGTTCTACTTGATTTTCAAGGACATTGGAGGTTTTTTCGGACACCGGATGGTTATTTTCTCTTGCTGATACAAAGATGTAAAAGATACGTCAGGTCTGGAAACTTATTCGACAAAGGTTCGCTATAGCCCGACGAAAGTACCCGGGCGCTCGGCGAAGGGTACGACCATTCCCGGGGGAGCTAGGAACGACGTTTTGACGAAGGTCTCAGCCTTACCGGGGAAAGATCCATCTGTCGGAACTCCGGCTGCTGGCGCATACGCCGGTCGTCGTCAAAACCCAGCTCGGCCGCCTTTTCGAGGTCCCCCAGGGCAGCCTTTGGCTGGCCTCCGCGCGCGCTCAGTATCGCCGAAAAATACCAGGCCTCGCTATTCGCAGGGTCGGCCTTTTTGTACAGGTCGACAAAGTACCGGCCCTGGTCATTGGCATTGGCGCCGATACAGCGGTTGCTCATGGAATAAAAAGCCAGTGACAGCCAGGCCAGCAGTCGCTGGTACATGGCGGCTTCGGGCCTGCCTGGGGCAGCTTTGGTTGCCAGGTCGGCGATGACGCCGTCCCAGTAGCGCGTATCCACCTGCTGGAAATGCTGCATATAACCCGCCTTGGCGCTCTCCTCCTGTGCGAGGACGCTACGTTCCTGCTGTTGCTGCTGGCTAAATTTCGGACTTCCGGCTATGGATTTCCGTTGTTGACGGAACCAGTCGGCCTGCTTGTCAACGCCGTCCAGACAGCTCACGGACACTGCACACTCGCGTTCGGCCTTCAGCAGGTACCCGGCGTTTATATAGCCCGTTAGACGCGTCCTGCTCTTTTTCACGTACTGGTCGATAAACGCCTGTTCCTTCGGCAAACGCCCCTGCGCCATGGCGTCCAGCTGCAGCCCGGCAAAAGCCTGGTCCATGATGCCTTCCGGCGCCCATTCGTGCTTCCCCGCAAACAACAGCAGACGGTGCCGGGTATGCGTCTTGTCCAGTTCGCCGGTGATACCCACCAGCTCTGTCAGATTCATGTCGCCTTCGCCGGCAATAGCCGTTAGGCTGAAGTCGAAATTATCGGCGCCTACCCCGTCGGGCAGTCCCGCGCCGCCCGCGATGACGCCTTTTATCCAGGGTGCTGGATCGCCACAAAACTTGCCACCTTGGCCCCGCCGGAAAAACCACAGGTATAGACACGACCCGCGTCGATCTTCAGGCGGCTTTTCGTATCGGTCGCCAGCGACTGCCAGACCTTCTCCGTTGCCGACCAGTCATTACCGTTCTTTGAATTGTTGCTGCCTACGAGAATAAATCCATAGGTCTCCGCGAGCTGCCGGTATTTGTTCAGTGGAAGCGAACCGCTGCCATGAGGATCGAAGAAATAGACGACCGGCATCGCGGCGGCATTCCCCTTTACCGGAATATATAGAGCATAAGACTGCGCGGGATCGGCCTTGCAGACCACCGGGTCGGTAACCTTACCCTGAGCGGCAACAACGATAGAATTCGCCATAGCAAAGCCCGCTATAAAAACCCTGAATAGATTCATCCCCTAAAGATAGCGGGAAATCACCGTCGTTCCATCAGCCGGCAACTGCACCTCATGCCCTTTCCCATTCAGGCTGACCGTTACTGTCATCCCCTTCTGCGAGGGATCGCTTATATACAGCGAGTCTTTTCCTACCATCAGAAGACAGGGCTTGTCGACTGCGACCGTCCTATGCCCGTCCACGACCAACGACCCTCCCGCATAAAAGGCACAGAACAGCAGTCCGTCCCTGAACCGCACCGCCTGACAGTCGCCGCCGTTGCGGAGTACGGTCCAGGAAGGCCGCCGGGCCAGCGATCGCGCCACTGGCCGGCGTGGCACAGGCAGTCAGCACATACCCGGATGAGTCGTGGCCAGGAGAATGCAGCAACACGGGCATAAACAGTCTTTCGGTCACGGGCGTCGGCGGCTCGGAAGCGTTGATCGATTGCCATGAGCCCGAAGACGGTCCCGCCATTACGGCGACCTTCGACGGCCGCAAAAAGATGCAGGTCTTGCCCGCGTGCTGAATCCATCGCACAGAACCGAGCGTATCGGCCCCCTGCCCTATGACACCGTCATCGGCGACAATATCGCCGGCCCAGCGGCACTGATCGATAGTCGTATATGCCGGGGCGTTACACCTCAGATCTCCAATAAGACAGACGACAACCCCGTCGTGGCAGGCCCAGAATTTTCGGGCCGTAAGGGACGCGCTATCCAATTCATAGTCCATAGCCGTCAACCCGCTGTTCCCATCCGAAACACTGCCCGCAAACGCGTGACGGACCAGGCCGCCTGCGGCCGAAAAACCCGTGACCCCGGGCAGATGCTCCCAATCCCAGACAGGCATCAGGTCGAAATATTCATTGCCGCCGGCGATCATATAGGCATCGCCCGCGTTGATCCATCGCCCCTTCAGGTTCTCGCTGTTGATCGACTCGGTGGGGAGCGTCCTGTCCGACATCGTCTTTAAAAAGAAGCCGAACGGACGGTCCTGATAGACCGAAAAGTCGGACCGGGGATAGTACCGGAATCCCTGCAGCGGCTCGCCGCCACCCTCCTGCCTCGCGGCCGGGGCCCTAAACGAGTTCGCCTTCGAAGGGTCCAGCTCGCAAAGCCGGGGTATGGTCCCGCGAAGATCGGCGGCATGCAAGGCACCGATACGACTGACAGACCGGTCGATCGTGCCGGGAACCGTATTCACCCCTCTGCACATCCACTGCCATCCCTCCAGAACAAAGCTGGACAGCAGCCCCAACTTGTCATCCGGATACGCCCAGGGAGTACCCCGAAGCTGCCAGGCAAGACGGGCGTTCTGCTCCAGAAAGGCAGCCCCGTACTGATACATCTGCAGACGGGCAAGGTGCTGGTGAAAACTATAGTCGGACTGGATGCCGTCTCCCTTCGTAATACGGACCTCACCGATCAGCCGGTCGGCACAGACGCGCATCAGGCTATCATTGCCCGTCAATGCACCATAGTGCAGGCCGAGATCGGCGCTCCATACCAGGTTGGCTCCATTGCCCGGCTTCTGCAGCCGGTACTGCCCCAGAACCTCCAGCGCGCCGCGAAGACGCGCCGGGCTCAGCGTATCGCGCAACACCACCAGAATATCCCTCATCAGCTGCGGAACGCCGATCTCGTTATGCCACCAGTTGCTGTTGTGGTAGCGCTTTTCGAGCCAGTTGTCCAGCGCTCCATTGATGACCCGCCATATATCTTTGTCATGAAAATGGCCGGACTCCGGGTCCGACCATTCCAGCGCAAGCGTCCTGATCCTGCCGAGATGGCCAAGGAGTGACCAGAAGCCGCGCACAGTATCGTCGTATTTGATATCGGGCCACTGCCTGACGCTATCCCAGCCCGCAACCATGCTGCTGACCTCCTGCGACCACAAGGTGTTGACGTCGCTTATCGATCGCCGGTACCTCGTAAGGACCGTATCCGCCTGCGGCGGATGCTGATACCGGAGCATGGCCTCTATGAAATAATAATCGGCATAGATAATGGATACGTCGATATCGGAGTTCTTTGGGAAATTCCCGACGCCGTGTTTTAACAGATATCCTCCGTTCTCTCCGGGCGCGGAGGAATAGGCGGGTGACAGCAGAGACCGCAGCATATCCTCCGCAATTTTCTTATACTCCCGCGCCTTTCCCTCTTCCGCATATTCCGAAAGTTCGAGCAGCGCTGAACATAGGATGGCTCCCGCGGATACGTCTCTGCTGGTGTTGGGTATCCCGGGGGCGTTGAAATCCCAATAGGGTATCTTGTCTTCCGGCAGCCGGGGCAGGATAAAACCGGCTATATCTTCGGCCTGATGCAGATATCTCCGGTCACGGGTCTCCCTATACATCATCGTATATCCATAGAGTCCCCAGGCCTGTCCTCTCGCCCAGGCGGATTCGTCGGCAGCGCCCTGTACCGTCTGTTTCTTCACGACCGCGCCCGTCGCCGGATCGTAGATCACGAGGTGATACGAGCTGTGGTCGGCCCGGAAATGATTCTTCATCGTGGTATTCGCGTGTGTCACGGCCATCCTGTAGAAAGACGAATCGCCCGAAAGCCGCGTAGCCTCGCACAGCAATTCCAGATTCATCATATTGTCTATGATCACCATGAACTGTGTTGGAGATGCGTTCCAGGACTTCGTACAGCCAACCGACGGGCTGAAACGCGAGGCCAGAGACTTCGCGCTGTTCATCAGGATCTCCCTGTACGCGGCGGAAGGCGCTATCCGGTTTGCCTCCCCGAAAGGACAGTACATCATAAAACCCAGGTCGTGCGTGTCTCTGTTGAACTGCTCCTTTTGCAGCTGACCCAGTTTCGCCACCGCTGCCCGGTACAAAGCGCTGTCGTGCGTATATTCGAAAAGACGAAGAAGTTCCGCGGGATAGAAGCCGGACATCCAGGAAGAAGACTTCCCCATCGCCCACTTATCCGTACGGGGGTTGAAGGTCTCGGGGAAGCTATCCGGGCGCGTATGCTCCATCAGCAGACGGACCGACTGCGCAGCCTGCTTCAGACAGGCGCCGACCCGGTCGTGCAGCAAGCCGGAGCCAACCAGACGACTCAACTGTGCGGGAGTCAGTTCGACCGCCGGAGTAAAAGCCGCGCCGCTCATATAGTGTTCCAGGCTATAGCGTAGCTGTCTCGCGGCGGGTCGCTTATCCAGATCATGCGTAATATCGGCCGAGACCAGTATCAGCCTGCCACTGCCTGACTTCGCCTCTATCACATCCCCCATGCGCCTGTTCCTAAAGAAATTATCGATAACGCGGACGATCGGGGTCATCGGCGGCAACGAATCCAGGATCATCGTCTTCGACCTGGTGATCAGGTCCCACCACTGCCAGTCGGAATGAAACTCCGTAGGAAAATCTTTCAGCGCCGGATGGGCAGGATCACAGAGAATCCCCATCGTACCCGGCTGATTGGGAAAATGGACGGGGCTCCAGAAGACGGGGGCAAATCTTCCGTCGACCCCATGTATGCTGGCGGTGTCGGGATTCAGCAGTACCTTCTTTCCTTCCGCCAAATGGACCAAAGCCTGATCCAATACAGTATCGAAGACGACATCGGATGGCTCCCCGGCCGCAGCACGCGGGGGATAGACCCAGATCTTCCACCTGTTCTTATACGGCGTGCCCCGCAGACTCAGTTCGATGGTCAGCATCTTAGCCGTCGAAACAGCTTTCAGATCGAATGAAACCTCACCCAACCGAATACCGCCGCCCACGGGCACATCACGCGTAGCAAGAGTTCCCGAAGCAAACACCCGGCCCGCGTCATCCTTTGCCGTCCACAAAGGCGAGCAGCTTCTTCAGTTCGGCTGCGCCGAAATTCGCTACCTCGGCAGACGCGACAAAACGCTGGTCGCCGGTATAAGAAGCCCGTTCAAACCGCAGGAGCGGCACAACAGCCGAGCAATACATCCTGTGCTCTTCCGGCGTCACCAGCCCCTTGCTATCCCAGAAAGCGTCAAGAATGCCGATCAGCGCCGTCCCCTGACCGGGGAAATCGTGGAGATCCAGCAGCTCGAACCCGCTGATCCCCTGCGTCCGCATGGCCCGTTCGATCTCCTCTTTATAAAGCCCTGCCGAAAACACTCCGCTGGCTTTGGTAAAGGCAGGTGCAAGGCCAGCCAGACCTTTCCGGTCGAGATCATTGCGAACCGCCCGGAAGTTCAGCGGGTCCAGCACACCTGTATACTTGCCGATCTCTCCCAAATTGGGGTAGACCGAATATTGTCCCATTTCGTGGATGAGCACCGGCACGGGCAGACCGTCTACCGCCTTTGTATAGTCGCTCTTAAAATCGGGTGGAATGCTGTTGAATATGCCCTGCCCCCGAATCCATCCCTTTTTCGTATACTGTGTGATATAATAGTCGTCGCCGGCCTCCGGCCATTTCCCGTGGCCCGCCTGAAAAGTGAACGTTGTCGACGTATACAGGTGGCGCGGGTCCGTCTGTCTCAGGCGTTTGACCATATCCGCCAGCCAGTCGAAATCCCCATCCAGCTCGTTGCCCATCGACCAGAGACAGAACGAAGGATGGTTGCCATATTCCCGGCTGATCCGGAAAGCTTCCTCCTCCAGGAATCTGTCCACCGCATCGTCCTTTCCGGCGTTCTTGTTCCAGAAAGGCAGCTCGACCTGCAGATAGAACCCCATCGAATCCGCGACCTGGAAAGCCGCCTCGGGCGGACACCAGGAATGAAAGCGCAGGTGATTGAGGCCATATGCCTTCGCCGTCGCAAACACCTTCAGCCACCCCTGTCTGTCCATCGGCGGATGACCCGTCAATGGAAAGATATTGCACTCGAGTGTGCCGCGCAAGAATAGACGCCGGCCGTTGATCCAAAGCAGACTGTTCGCATTCCCAATGTCCCGCATGCCGCATACCGCGGCAGCACGATCCGTCGACCCGGCCTCCAGCACAGCGTTCACCGTATACAAGTTTGGAGCGAACTCATCCCAGTCCCTGCAAGCCGATACCACAACCGTATTTTCATGCTTCGACTCACCGGCAGCAAGAGTCACCTGCTCCACCTTCTGCGCTACGATCTTTTTATTCCGGTCGAGCACCTGCAGCAGCAACATGCCTTTCTCGTCCCGTCCCAGATCGTTTTGGAAAACCGTCTTCACGGCAATGGTCTTCTCTTTTTCGGAAGGATAGACCAGTACGGACTGAATAAAAGCCCGGGCTCTTGCGACCAGCTGCATCTTTCCAATGATCCCGTTCCAGATGATCTGCGTCCCTTCCGTATAGGCATGCGCCATGTCCAGATGGGAAATATCGTATTTCCTGCTGTTGTCAATGCGAATGACGATGAGATGCCTGCCCGGAGACAGCCGCACACCCAGATCGTACCGGTGCGGCGTAGAAAGACTTTCCCGGGTCCCGACCTCGACCCCGTCGATCCAAACCCGGCTGGTCCACAGGACCCTCTCGAGAGACAGTTGGATCCCCTTTCCTTTCCAACTCAAAGGAACGTTGACTTCCCGCGCATACCAGGCATAACCGATATAACTATGTTTCCTCGGTCAGGTGGACCATCACGTCTTTCTCCACACGCTGGTCCGTGAGCGTCGGCGGTTCTCCGATGCCCGCATCGTCAAGGGTGCCGGGCAATTGGATCTTCTTTTCGTAAGCCTGTTTATACCAGCCCTGTTGCTCGCCCGTCTTCTGCGGATCGATTCGGACACTCCATCCCCCTGCCAGCGACAGGGTCTCCTGAGCAAATAACCGTATGCTGCATCCCAGCAAAAGCGCGCAAAGAAAGACTGCTCTTTTGTTCATCAATGGTCTTTTTTAGATCGTTAAACTCTGTTCCTTTTTGTGTCCTGTCAGCGCCAGATGAGTCCTCGCGCCGAAATGCATCGCATCCAGCCCGAGCACCTTCTTCAGACAGCCGGCCGCCTCGCTCTTTCTGCCGCTGCCAAGATGGGACAACCCCATCATATAATAACAGTGCGCCTGGTGGCGGGCTTGCCCATCGTCTTCGAAGATCAGCAGGTCGGGCAGGGACACGGCAAAATAGTCGGTCCTTACTTCCTCCTCCAGATGGGTCACCCCATATTCGAGCAGGCCGTCAAATATACGTTCGGCCAGAGCAGGATCGCCCAGCTTTTTCCAGGCCAGCCCCTGATAGAAGATCTTATCCGGCTGCTGGTCATTGTAGAACAGGGCTGCCGCGGGAGTAGCGTTGCCTTCGGCCGCTCTGCCAAAAAAAGCGGTTGCTTTTCCCTTATCGCCCAGTCTCTCGCAGGCGATACCCTGCCAATAGAAGATATCATTCTCCCGCGCACCGAACAGCTTGCCCTCACCGAGGTTATGCGGATACACCCGGGCCTGCTCCAGGAGAGCTAACGCCTCCTGATATCGACCGGCATGAAGATTCTGTTTGGCGAGCTCCACCAGACTGTAAACGTACTGCCCCGACACCTTGCCTTCTCCGCCTTCCCAGGGATGAAATTTCCGGTCCATGATCAGCTGGTACGCTGTGTCGTGCCCGCCAAGAAAATTATGCAGAGCGGCCCTCTCCAGATACAGATCGTCTCGTTCTTCCACCACCGGCAAATGCCTCTCGAGAAATTCCAGCCGCTGCCGCACGTCTGCATTGAGACGCCGGTGCAGCTGGTCCAGCTCCATCAGGACCCCGGCGTCCGTCTCGTCCAGAGAGAATGCTTTAGTATAGAGTCGGAGTGCTTTTCCCGCTTCTTTCTTTTTGTTGAAGTAAGCGATCCCAAGATTGCGGGCCACCGTGGCAAAATTAGCGTTCCGGGCAGCAGACAGCTCCCACTGCTGAATAGCTTCTTCGTATTGCCTCCGGTCATACCAGAGATTGCCCAGATAATAGGGAGCCATAGCGTCTTCCTTGTTCACATCGGTGGCATATCGGAGAACGGCGATATCTTCCAGACGATTGGGGAAGCAGCCATCGGGCGTGACAGCTGCAGCCTTCCAAAGCCACTCCATCGAGACGTCGTCATTCCCTGAAAGATGGTGCCACCAGGCCATATAATAGTCCACCATGGGATGCTCATCACCGGTATATAGGGACAGGAATTTGATCGCATCGCTGTACAACCCGGCCGCCGCGTAGTCCAGGGCATACGTAATATAGTTCTGAACAGAGTTTCTTGCGAGCGTCCGGAGCGTATCCAGTGTTCCGCCCTCTGCGAGGAACAGCTCAAAGTATAGCGGAAGATTAAATTCGTCCAGTTCAAGTCCGCGAATGCAGACCTCCCGTGCGGACTGCCCCGCCTTTCTCAGGACGACGGCCTTCAGCGTCCAGGCCCTGCTATTGCGTCCGTTGCGGTCCAGCGCATTCCCGAGATGTTGCAGCGCACGCCGCCAGTCGCTTTTTGCCGCATCCAGCTGCGCCAGGGCAAAGTAGGCGCTGGCCTGCCAGGCGCTATTCCAGCATGCCTTGTAATACTGGTCATAAGCTTCTTCCGTCTTCCCCTGCAGCTGAAGGGCCAGCCCCAGATGGTAATAGGGCTCACCGTCACAGGGATTGGGATTGCGGCCGGTCAGCGTTGCTATGGCCTTCCGGAAGAACGCCTCGCTTTTTTTAGTTGTCCCTTTCGAAGATACCAAAGACCAAGCGCATTATTGCACCGGATATCGCCGGGGTCACGCCGCAGCGCCTCCTCATAATAGGGCAGCGGGCTGTATGTCGCGTGCCGGTATTGCCCGAGATGCAGACCGGTAAGATAAAGTTGTTCGTTGCTTGCAATGTCTTCGGGGGCAGGGGCAGCCTTCGCGGCTTCGGGGATATCCCCACCGTGATGCCTGACCGGATCATCGCTGAGCAGCTCGCTTCCCTCGGCGTCGACGACCTGCCAGCCGACACTCTCGGGCCCGGATACCGGGCGCCACCGGCAGCGTCCGGACAAACAGGTCTTCCGGCGTAGCGCTGAATCGGGTCTGGTCCAAAAGCCGGTTGTCATGGAACAGCCGGAGCACAAGCCCTTTTTGCGGAGAAGTGACAAAGACCCGTACCGTCAGCAGGTCGCCTGCCTGTTGCATGCTCACCAATATGTCCTTCGTTGCGTTATTCACAAGTCCCAGCTCGCGATAAGGAAGGAAATATTGTACAAATGATTTTTCTTCATAGGGCATCAGCCACGAAAAATCGGGCTGGTTATCCGTAAATACCCCGGCCATCAGTTCGATATAAGGACCGTCCTCATCCGTAAGATTCCTGTCCCATGCGCGCCCGAAATCACCGTTCCCCCAGGTCCACTGCTTTTTCCCGGGTGACACATGATGGTCCGCGACGTGCAGCACTCCGGCTCTTGCATCGTGCTCATATCCGCCCATAAAATCATACCCCGACCGGATCGCCATATAGGAGGTGGGGACGGGGATATTCTTATAGCGGGAGATATCGGTGCCGGGTGAATAGTCTACCTTGTAATAGGTGCCTGTAGCGATCGGAAAAGAGGACACATCCTTTTTGCCGTGATCGAATACCGCATTTACGTCCGGCGGGAATACGGATTGATAGTGATCGTTCACTTTCACAGCGGGATTGGCCCACCAGAGGAAGGTCTGGGGCAGCGGAGTCCGGTTGAATAACTTTGCGCTGATCTCCAGATAGGCCTTGTCCGGGTACAGGGTAAAGCCGGCCATCCCTTTGGTATGGAACATATTCTCCACCTCGTTGATCCAAACAGTCTTGCTACCATCCGCATTCTCTTCTAAGGAGAAGTCCACCGGAGAGAACGTGCTGGGACGGTGGTGCTGCGGCCAGTTGAACTCGATCCCGCCGGAGATCCAGGGACCGCAAAGCCCCACCAGCGCCGGCTTGATGACCTGATTATAATAGATAAAATGGCGCCCGGCTATCTTATCATACGCCATCTGCACACGGCCGCCCAGTTCGGGCAGGATCATGATCTTCAGATATGCGTTCTCCAGAAAAAGTCCGGTATAGGTCTTGTCTGTCTTTTCGTCATATACTTTTTCGATGACAGGATTCGGATAGACGACCCCGCTGCTGCCCTGATAAACGCGCTTCTCAAAGAACATGGGATTTTTGTCGGGATCGCCGGTAAGATAGGTCGGGATAACGATCTCTTCCTGCCATACCCGCACCAAAGGTTCGCTCATAAGTTGTCTTTTTATGGTTGGAAATATCGAAGGATCTCTCCGGCAATCAGTTCGTGCCCCAGTCTGTTGGGATGATTCGACTGTGCCATGTACGGATGGATATCTCCCTTTTCTTTCCTGATCTGCTTAAAACGGTCGTAGCTGTCAGCCAGCCCGATACCGTATTTTTTTGCCAGCCCTTTCAACTGTTCGGACAGGCGCGCCAGCGGGGCGTCCGCTGTCGTCAGTGACTCCGTCTCGTCCGCCGAAGGCGTCAACAAAATGACCTTTATCTTCCGGCGCAGGGCGATCCGGATCATCTTTTCAACGTTCTTCTTCGCCCGTGCGAGCCCGATCTTCCGGTCGTTCAGTGCATAGTCGATAAACAGGACGTCGGGCCGGTGTGTCAGCACCTCCTTTCTGAACCGCGCAGCGCCCTGCGTTGAATTCTCTCCACCGATAGAAGTGGTGATGACGTTGATCACGGCATAGGGATACAGCTCCTTCAACTGCCTGAGCACGAGATAAGGATAAGAATCGAAGGTATGTACCTCCGGCGTTCGGAAATATCCAGTCGGCACCGAATGTCCATGAAATACCAGGTTGATGGTGTGGTTGGCCGGCCATTTCTTTTGCAGTTCAACTTTGACAGGGCTCAGATAGTCGGCGTTCTGCGCGGCCGCCGGTGAAATACTGCCCTGCGCTATCACGCTCCCCGAAAACAAGGTCCATCCAAAAAACAACGATATCGATCTTCTCATCACTGGTAAGTTCCTGTTAGTGTTACGATGGCGCGGGCGGGTACGACGATATTGTCCGCGGCGACCCACGACCTTTTCAGACTGTTGGAAGCATCCGTCAGATAGCTATTCAGCCGGTTGCCGGCCAGCCCGCTGACGCCGGACAATTGCAGCGTGGCGGAGGAAGCCGAGAAATTCACCACAACGACGACCAGTTGCTTGTTGCTGTTATCCTTATACGCGGAAGCCATGACCGAACCGGCAGCCGTTACCGGATTGTCCATACCCTGGACGACGGCGGCAACCCGCTGCATTCCGGGTCGGATAAAACGCGAGAAATTGCCCAGCGACCACAGCTGTTTGGAATCCAGCACGGTTCCGTCCTGCTTGCAGTTGTCCACGTTGATATTTCCGGAAGGGTCGTTGATATATACCAGACCGTCGCTGTAATTGTACGGACTGACCGCCAGCCACCACTGCCAGGAACTTACTCCCTCCACGGTCAGGTCGTTGTGGATCGTCTTGGCGACATAGAGACCATAGTCGATATTCGTCGTCCTCGGAGAGCCATTGTAAAGATTACAGATATTGGACAGGATCCCGAACTCCGACTGCCAGGTCCCCAGCGTAGGATCGACCTGCCGAACCTTAGTCGCCACCTGCTGCCGGATATTGACCAGATTGTCGTCCGGGCAGGTGGTATAATAACTATGGGCAGAGATCACGTGCAGCGTATTGGGAAGATTGCCGATATAATTGCTGGACGAAGACGAAAAGAACTGGTTGATCTGATCTCCCCGGCTGTCCGTATTGCGGCCATAAAGAAAATCCAACTGGCCGGCCTCCCCGATAACCGTACTGGTAGAGGGAGACAGCGAAGCGAGCCTGGGCGAAAGGGCCTTCGCAAGGTCTGCCACCTGGGAATTGATGGCCTGGCTGCCCTCCTGTTGCGCAACCCCGTTGGTGCCTCCCCAGTCCCACTGCGGCTCGTTCACCGGGCTGATATAGTCGAAATGCCAGTGCCCCGCCACCTGCGCCAGAAAATCGGCATAGTCATTCAGCCGTCCATCCGCAATATTCAGGCTGGCCGTACCGGCGACGCCGTGCGCCCGCTGGTTCTTTGTCATTGAGACGGGCGGCGACAACGCAAAACCCAGACTATATTTCACGCCCCGCTGACGCGCAGCCTGCAGAAACCACTGCTGCCCCGCCTGCTTGCTCCAGTCATAGGTGCCGTCTGCATTCAGAAAACACTCCTCCCTGCGCCAGTCCGTCGCGATCTGGCTGGTATCTCCCTGCTCATGCAGCTGCCGGCGCCGATATTGAAGCGCCACAGCGAGAGGCCGATGCCTTTGGGCGTTCCGTCCTGCAGCGTATCCATGCTGAACAGGAGGTCGGCGATCCTGTTCTTCTTGCTGACGTCGGCCCACTTGCCGATGAACTTGCAGGTCCAGCCGTCTGAAGCCCCAAAACTATGTATCGTTTGCTGTACGCTGCCCATATCGACGGTCAGGCCCAGCCTGACAGGCTTATTGTTACAGGTGTCAACTCCGTTGTAGAAACAGCTCTTCCCGTTGTCCGGAGGAGGAAGGGCGGGATCCTTCTTCTTGCATTCAAGGGCGAGCAGCGCCACAGGAAATGCAAGCGCGGCCAGCAGGAAATATCTTGTCGTTCTCATATTAGTAGCCGGGATTTTGTTTGATAACTCCGCCGGAGGCGACGATCTCACTGTTGGGAATAGGCCAGAGTCCGTGAATGGCGGGGTTAAAATGAGCCCCCTTATTCTGTGCCTCGATCAGATTCCTGGTCTCATAGAGGTCAGTGCTGGTCTGGGTATTGTATTTCACGAAGCTGCCGTTCGGCCCGAGAACGCTGTTGATGACAGGGGCGCCGGACTGGTCCTTCCACCGCCGGAGGTCATAAAGCCGGTCTCCTTCGAAAGCCATTTCCAGTCTCCTTTCCTTTCTGATAGTATTGATCAGGTCCCAGCCGGTCAGGCTCATATCGGTCGTCAAACCAACCCTGTCTCTGACGATCTTTAAAGAAGCCAGGGCATCGGCAGGCTTGTTCTCCATCGCGCAGGCCTCGGCGTGAATGAGCAGGACGTCGGCAAACCGCAGAATAATATCGTTGCGGGCAAACAGACCATTGGCCGGACGCTGGGACTTGGGCACATACCATTTCCGCGAAAAACGACCCGACTTGGACTGGTTGGCCGGATAGCCGCCGCCGTTAAAACTATTGTTGTTCGGGTCTCCCGCGACGGGCTTTCCCTGACGGTTGATCGTCCATACCATGCGAATACTGTCCCCAGCCGCTATATAGGCGTTCTCCAGATCGCTGGTTACGGAGTAATAGCCCCAGCCCCCGTCCGAAACGGCGTTCACCATATACAACGCCGAGGAGGGAAGCGCCGGATTCTGCGAGGAGGCGCACTGGATCTCGAATATGGACTCGGGGCCGTTCTTGTAGCTATAGCTCCACAGCGTTCCGAAGCTGGTCTCCAGCGAATAGTCTCCCCCATCGATGACCTGACGCGCAGCAATTTCCGCATTCGCCCAGTCTTCCTTGTAGAGATAGACTTTGGCGAGCAGCGCCCAGGCCGAACCCGAAGAGGCTCTGAACTTGTCCGCCGCTGCGTAGGCAGACCTGCGTGGCAGCAGGGCGGCGGCGCTCCTCAGGTCGGTGATCAGCTGGTTGTAAACCTCTGTGACCGAATTACGGGGCAGGTGTGTATCGGCGGGATAGGTTTTTAATACGATAGGAACACCGCCATAGTTGCGGACAAGATCGAAATAGCACCAGGCCCTGAGGAATTTCAGCTCGGCAATGAACTTCGATTTGCTCGCGGTATCGATAGGAGCCGACTGGATCCCTTCGATCGTATTGTTGAAGATCCCGATGCCTTTATACAGTTGTATCCACTGGGCCTCGTTGCGGTCATTTCCCGCATCCAGCATATATTCAGTTACAGCGTTGTAGGTGGCGTGCGAGGCCTGATAGGTATTGCCGACCCAGGCGTTGTCACTGGCGGCTTCGCCGGCAAGGTAGCGCCAGTTGAATATCTGCCACCAGCTGTCCCAGTCGATATACCGGTAGCATACCTGGGTGGAAGTATTGCACTGATCCACGGTGGTGAAATACTGCGAGGTCTGAACGGCTGAGCTGTTGTTGTCTACGGTCAGAAGGGACTTCTTGCATCCCGTCATGACCAGCAGCAGGGCCACAAGAGAAGTTGAAATGAAAAGATTGCGTTGCATACAGATATTTTTATCGGAAACGGGAATTATAAGTTGAGGTTGACGCCGACCAGGAATGTCCGTGAGGGGATTGCCTGGTAGTTATCCACTCCGTTATAGCCGACGGTGCTATACCAGGGAAGGTCGGGGTTCAGACCGGGGTATTTTGTGGCGGTGAACAGATTTTGAACGGAAGCGTACAGGCGCAGGCTCTTCACGCCCTTTATCCACTGCGGGATCGTATAACCCACCTGCAGCAAACTGCACCGTACAAAATTCGATTCCGCCAGGAAGAAATCGGACATCTTGCTGAAATTGCCATTCTGGTCGGGATAGCGAAGGACCGGGAATTTGTTGCTGGTGCCTGCTCCATGCCAGAACTGGTTCTCCAGACCCGACTCGAAGTTGAGATGCCCTGTGGGATTCATGTTCAGGCGGTAGCCCTGGAAATATCTGGCACCAAACGAACCATAGAACTCCGTCCGGAAATCGAAATTGCCGTAGTTGAGGGTGATCGTCAGGTTGCCGGTGTATTTTGGCCAGGGCGAGCCGAGATCCGTAAGATCAGTATTGTCCAGTACGGTATCGCCGTTGATATTTTTGAATTTCAGGTCTCCTGCTTTGGCATTCGGCTGAAGTCGGGTGCCGTTCTTGTTGACATAGGCGGCGGCCTCTGCGTCCGTCTGGAAAACGCCGTCTGTGACAAATCCGTACCAGGCGCCGGGTTCATGCCCCTTTGTAAGACGGCTGCGATAGGTGGAGATCACGTCGTTGGCCTCGTGCCCGAGTATCGGGTCGGCCGTCCCCAGATCGTCGACTATGGATTTGGAATGGCTGACGGTAAGGTTGACTCCCAGCTTCAATTTCTTTGTAAGATTGTCCTTGTAGCCGATGGAGAAGTCCCAGCCTCTCGTGGTCATCCTGGCGACATTGGCCAGTTGGGTCGGATAATATCCCTGCGGATAGCCGAGGACATAGTCGACCGTAATATTCTCCAGCAGGTTGCTGGGGTTGCGGACAAAGCGCTCGGCGGTAACAGACAGTTTGTCGTGCAGCAGGGTGGCATCCAGACCGACGGTATAGTCCTTCTGTATCTCCCATTTGATCTCGGGGTTGGCGATGGTGCCCGCGGCATAACCTACCGTATAGCCGCCGGCGGCGTTGGGATAGGTGGTCGAGCCCAGCGTCGTGAGATAAGCTCCCGAGGAAGGGGGCAGGTTGCCGCCGGACTTCCCCTAGCTGGCGCGCAGCTTCAGATAGCTCATCGTTTCGGGGCTGACCTTTTTGAAGAACCCTTCTTCCGATAGGATCCACGCGCCCGATATCGTCGGGAAATAACCCCAGCGATACAGGGGGTTTACGAGCGATGAGGCGTCGCCGCGCATCGTGCCGGAAACGAAATACTTCTCTTTATAGTTATACCGCAGCGAGCCAAAATAAGACACCATATTTCCCCATGGAGCCGCGCCGGGCTGATAGGAACCGCTGCCGTCGATGACGGTAGTGGCCGCGGACACATACTGGAAGGAAGGGTCATCGAGTGCAATGCCCTGACGGGTAGCGCTGGTGGCCTTTACGATATATTTATCTGTGCTCTCGCCGGCGAGCAGATCGACATTGTGATCACCAACGCTGAATTTATAGTTAGCGGTATTGACGATCTTCCAGCGCGTATTGACCCCGGTCGTGGAATAGAGGGTCGACTGCTTGTTGTTAGCGTTGGGGGCCAGATAGTATTTGGGCGAATAATTGTTATACTGGCTGACGTCCACAAACCCCTCCACCGTGCTCTTGATGACAAGATTACGGATGGGCGTGATCTGCAGGTAGGCGCTGTATTGTGTCCCGAAGAAATCGTTCTTGTTGAAATTCGTCACATAGTTGAACGCGGGATTGGTCACGCTGTTGAACGAAGACCGGTTGGGCAGGCTGTAATAGGGGTTAAAGGCCGTCATATCCATAAATCCGCCGGGAATCGACCTGTATACGCTGTCGGAAGTCTTGAAAGGCGCGACGGTCGGGTCCATAGAATAGGCCGCATAGATATTGTTGGGACTGCTCAGCCACGTCTCATAGCGGGGCGCCAGGGCGACGCCAAACTTCACGGCGTTGTTTAAGGTCATATCTGCGTTGAAACGGGCGGTGTATTTTTGCCAGTTGCCACCTTTGGCGGTCGCGTTGTACGAGTCTTCGCGGTAGTAGCCCAGGCTGGCATAGAGCGAAAGGCCATTCCTTCCGCCCGTGGCGCTGACCATATAGTTCTGCGTACGCCCCACGTCGAACGTTTTGTCCCAGTAATTATTGGTGGTAAGCCCGTCCGGATTGGCGAAAGGCGCCGGCTGGCTGCTGGCCTGTGCGATCTGGTTCATCGTCTTTGCGTATTCGGGGGCGCCGGCCAGGTTCACTTTGGGCAGGTAGTTGAAGCCCGTCGAAGCCGACACATTGATGGAAGCGTTGCCCTTCCCTCTTTTCGTCGTCACGAGGATAACGCCCTGTCCACCGCGTGCGCCATAGATGGCCGCCGCCGAGGCGTCTTCCAGCACGTCGATGGTTTCGATATCCGATGGGTTCAGCAGGTTCAGTGAGTTGAACCCTACTTCGACGCCATCGATGATCACCAGCGGGTTGTTGTTGTAGTTGATGCTGCTCAGACCGTGGATCAGTATCCTCGGTTGCGCGCCTCGGCAGGCCGCCGCCTGACACGACCTGCAGTCCGGGTACCTTACCCTGCAGGGCATTGGCCACATTGCCCGTCACATAAGAGTTGACGTCCTTCGCCGATACCGAGGCGACGGAAGTGCTGATGCTCTTCCTGGACGTGGTCTGGTAGCCTATGACCACGACATTGTCCAGTTCTTTGTTGGAGGCTTCCATGGAAGCCGTAATAAAGTTTTGTCCGTTGACCGGAACCTCCTTTGTCGCATACCCGATATAGGAAAGGACGAGAGTAGCGTCGGACGATACGCTGATGGAAAATCTTCCTTCGTTATCCGTGACGGTCCCCTTCGAGGAGCCCTTGATAGTCACACTTACTCCGGAAAAAGGCGCCTCACCTCCCGTGTGGGTGATGATACCCCTGATGGGTTTTGGCTGGGGAACACAGTCAGCGCCATAAAGAAAATGGGAAAGCAGAAAAGCAGTAGTCTTTTTTTCATATCTGGCAGTTTTCGTTGATCGTGAATTCGAAGGCACAATTTTAGCCAGATATCGGCAGAGGCCGGATGGAGTTTCTTATTAAAAACCTAGACAATCTTATTATCGGTCTGTTTCTACATGCAATAGCAATAACTTTTACTTTTGCCACAGGTTGTCCGGGACAACACAAACAGCTTGCATATGAAACAATCCAGCGTACTCAGAAAAAAGGAAGGGTTTGCAGGACAACGATCCATCGTCCTGCCGCGTAAGATACTGGCCGACTCCTGCGTGAACAACTCCATGATCAAGTGGCTATACATCACTGATATCGGGTATTATCCGAAAGCCCAGTATCATTTCAGACAACGCGCGCACGGCAGCGACCAGCATATACTCATCTACTGCGTGGAAGGAAAAGGGAGCGCGCAGGTAATGAAAAAAGTACGAGATCGGCCCCGGAACGTTCATTCTCATCCCCGCCGGAGAGCAGCATAATTATTCGGCCAGCGAAGACGATAGCTGGACTATTTACTGGGTACACTTCAAAGGTTCCGCATCGGAAAGGCTGATACGGACGCTGCTGGAAAAAACAAACGCACATCGCGGGACCGTCGATTTCCAGGCCCGGCGCCTCGACCTGTTCGAGGAAATGTATACCTGCCTGGAAAGAGGATACGGCAATGACAACCTTTGCTACGCGAACATATGTCTCTATCACTATTTCTCCTCCTTCATCTACCCCGATAAGTTCGGTCTGACGAAGAACAAACCGGAAGACAATGCGGTCGAGCTGTCGATCGACTTTATGCAGCAAAACCTCTCCCGGACGCTGACACTGGGAGATATCGCCGCATCGGTCAATTTCTCCGCGTCGCACTATTCCGCATTCTTCCGCAAAACGACGGGTTATGCACCAATAGAATACTTCAACCACCTGAAGGTCCAGAAGGCCTGCCAGTACCTCCTGTACACCGAACTTCGAATAAAAGAGATCGCAGACAAGCTGGGGATAGAGGACCCCTATTATTTTTCGAGGATGTTCCGCAAACTGATGGGGCTTTCGCCGATCGAATATCGCGCCAGCGGCCATCACCCGCGCGGGGGCCGGAAATAAATAAAACCCTATGATATCGGGCAGTAGTTCTGTTAAAATTAGTTAACAAACAGGGTCAACCCGGCATTTTTTGCCAATATCCGGGTACCTTTGCAGGACCAATATATATTCTAAGAACCAACAATACTTACCCGTGATGAAGAAAAGGATGCGCCGGGCCGGTAAATATCTGACAGTACCCTGTTGTTTTGCTATCGCCCTCTTGTTTTTTAGTTTCCTGCCCGCCGAAAAATATACCTTACCTAACTCCGCACCCAGCACAGCAGCCGTTGCCAATTCCGATATATCCAAATCAGCCAGACACGAATTTTCTTTCGCCGATTCTTCCCGGCTCAATCTTCTGTACGACAGCCTGCAGCTAGCGGGACTCGGGCTCAGTACCCAGGCCTACCATAAGGCAATCGCCGGTTTTTAAGCCTGGTGGAGGCCGGTTCCATACCCAATCCCGGCGTCCTGTCGATCATCGACTTCTCGCTGCCTTCGACGCAGAAAAGACTGTTCATCGTGGACACCTATAACGGAAAGCTCCTCTTCAGTTCGCTCGTCGCCCACGGGCGAAATTCCGGCGGGTTGATGGCGACCAGGTTCTCCAACCGCCGCAACAGCCTGATGAGCAGTCTCGGCTTTTATCTCACCGGCCAGGCCTTTATAGGACAGCACGGCTATTCGATGCGCCTGGAGGGAATGGAAAAGGGATTGAACGACAACGTCTTCAGCAGGGCGATCATCATGCACCCCGCTGGCTATGTGAGCGAAGACCATATCCAGAAATGGGGATTTCTCGGCCGCAGCGAAGGATGCCCCGCCATACCGGAGCAACTGGACAGCGCCATCATCGACGCGATCCACGACGGCAGCTGCCTTTTCATCTACAGCCCCGACAAAAGATACCTGCACCAGTCCAGGCTGGCTTCTTAAGCTGCAACGGTTCTTTTTGATATCTTCCCTCTCAATCGTAATACCTGTAACGTAGCGCCGATAACAAAAATTAAAAAGCATATACCCACCAGCTTTTGCACCAGCGGGTCGTCCGGACCCGATGCCAGCGGCGCGCTGACGGGAAGACGGGTCGTCGTCTCGGTAACGCCCGGAACGAGATGAAAGAAAAAGGTCATGGAGTAGCAGACCGTTTCTATATATGGCGAGAGCCTGCCCAGTCGCTTCCTTCCCCCAGCCACGCGATCCCCAGCACAAGCAGCGTAATGATCCCCAGTTCGTGCGGCTTTCCAAAACCACCGTGGTGATAGATGCCAAAACCCGTAAGACAGGTGAGGATGGTCGTTATGACGTAGGTCCTGCCGACCCCATTCCTCAGAGATATATCGCCGGTGCGAACGAGGGAGACGATGCCCGAACCCACGGCCACCAGCGAGATGGCCGTATGGATGATGCCTAAGGTAGAAAGTGCTGCCATAGAGAGTTAGTTTTACCCAAGATAGGGATTCCCTTTTTGTCCAGCAACCCCGGGGATTGTCGTTATTATCGATTGTTGTGTCCCGATCATCGTTAATGATCCTGTCATCTTCCCGACAGCGGAAAAACCGATTTTCTCCCTACATTGCACTAAATTTAAAAATCAACAGCAATGGCAGCGAATACCACATCTGCGCCCGTCACGGCTCTCTTTCTGGACATCGGAGGAGTAATGCTCACCAATGGATGGGACAGGAAGGCCCGGGAGGCAGCGGCAAAGAAATTCAACCTCGATCTGGACGAACTCAACGACAGACACCGCATGACCTTCGATACCTATGAGGCGGGCAAGCTCAACCTCGACGAATACCTGAAAAGGGCCGTCTTCTACGAGCCCCGCCCATACACGATCGAAGACTTTCGCGCTTTTATGTATGACCAGTCACAGGCCTATCCCGAGATGATCGAACTGGTCAGGGGACTCAAAGCAAAATACGGCCTGCGGATAGCCGTGGTCAACAATGAAGGCCGCGAACTCAATGAACACCGCATCAAAGCCTTTAAGCTATACGAATTCGTGGACTTTTTCATCTCCTCCTGCTTCGTCCATTTCCGCAAGCCGGATGCAGACATCTGGAAGGTCGCCCTTGATATCGCCCAGGTCCCCCGCGAGAACGTGGTCTATATCGACGACCGTAATATGTTCGTGCAGGTGGCTGAAAGCCTGAAACTGAGAGGCATCACCCACAACTATAAGAACGTCGAACAGACAAAACAGGCACTGGCCAAATGGGGGTTGGTCCTCTAAGGGTCAACTACGCGCGAGCGTCAGGTTCTTTAACAAAGATTTGCAGACCAGGATAAAGCTGTTGTCAACCAATAACTTTATCTTGGTTTTATGTCTGTCTCCACGCCGGTATACAGCCTGTCCCTGCTACTGCTGCTCTCCCTCCCCGCAGCGGCCCAACAGTCCCTCACCGGCAAGATCAAACGTCGATCCACAAACGAGATCCTCCCCTCCGTAACCGTCATCAACCATACCCAAAAAAGGACCAATATCTCCGATCAGGGCGGCAACTATCGCATCCCCGCCAAACCCGGCGACACCGTCATATTTACGTCCGCGGGCTACCAGCCCGATACCGCCTATGTCGCCGTCTGGATGTTCCAGGAAAAAGACGGCTATCTGGTAGCGATGACGCCCAACCTCGTCGAGCTGCCCACCGTCCGCGTCGAAGACGCCGACAACTACAGCAAAGATTCTTTAAAGAGAAGGGAAGAATACGCCTGGGTATACCCGACACACCGCCGGAGGCTCGTCGGCAGCGAAACACCCGAATACGGGTTTGGCGTGATCGTCAGCCCCGTCGACTATTTCTCCGCCAGAGAGACGCAAAGAAGAAGACTTCGTAAAAGACTGAAACAGGAGGAGATCGACTACTATATCGACTTCCGTTTTCCCCGCGCCTACGTGGCCAGGGTCACGGGTCTCAGCGACGACTCGCTGCAAACCTTCATGTACCGCTATCGTCCCTCGTATAAATTCTGCCGCAGGGCCTCCAACGAGGATATACTGTTCTATATCAACGAGAAGCTGAAGGAATATCACGGGAAGGGTTAGCCGCGGGATCATCACCGGCCAGGTGCCACCGCCGCCTCCGCCGCGGGAACCGGCTCTTCCGGCAACCGATTATGCCACCAGCTCGCCAGCGACGACCCTGTCGTATTCATCAACGGTCCAAAAACTGCCGGCGCCAGACCCACGGTCGCCAGCTTCCCCATCGTCAGCGCCAGACCGGAAGCCATACCCGCATTCTGCATCCCCACCTCCAGGGCGATCGTCCGGCAGTCCCGCTCGGGAAATGAGAACAGCCTCCCCGCCCAGTAGCCAAGAAAATAGCCTGCCGTATTGTGCAGCAGAGTCGCCAGCACCAGCAGACCGCCCACCTTGATGAGGCTGTCCCGACCCGCCGCCGTGATCACCACGATGATGAGCGCAATACCCGCCATCGAGATCACGGGCATCGCCTTATCGAGTCCCTTGAACCGGCCGCGAACAAAATAGTGGAACGCCAACCCGGCGATAATGGGAAAAATAACCATCTTCATTATATCCCAGACCATCGCCTGCCAGTGCACCCTCGATAAAACTGCCCGCCAGCAGCCGCATCATCAGCGGTGTCAGAAAAGGCGCCAGCAGCGTCGAAACAGTCGTCACACTCACTGAAAGGGCCAGATTCGCCCTGGCAAGAAAAGACATCACATTGGAGGCAAGCCCGCTCGGACAGCAGCCCACCAGGATGATTCCCGCGGCGATCTCCGGCGGGAAGCCAAACATGCGCGCCAGGCCGAAGCCGACAAGCGGCATAATGGTATAGTGACAGATGACTCCGATGATAACGCCCCGGGGCATACGCAGCACCTGCGCAAAATCTTTCAGACTCAGCTCGGTCCCCATCCCGAACATGATCACCTGCAGCAAAGGTACGATCAGCCCCGATAGCCGGAACCCACCTACGGTCACAAAATACTGCGGATAGTACATCGCCAGGCTAACAACGGCGAGAATCGTCACGGTGAACGTAAAACCCTTCAGGAAATGATGTCCCCGGAATGCGATAGCGAGACTCGCAAACACGCCCATCAGACACCACCCCGCCCATGACATTCCCATCAATGCAACGACGATATACAGGACCAGAAAGATCAGGAAAAAATATAGAACAGCGCGCTCCTTTGCATAGGCAATCAATTTTAGCTCCACAGCCGGTCCCAGGACCGAACATTGTCCCATTCTGGCGTAGGTCCAAAATAGTTCTTATTTTCCGGATCGAGATGCTTTTTCAGCATTTCGTCGTTCAGTTCCACCCCCAGTCCGGGCGTATCCGGCACGTTGGCAAAACCCTTCTCGAACAGCGGCTTACCGTCCTTTGTCCGGACAAAATCGCTCCAGTACGGCAGGTCCAGAGAATGGTGTTCCAGCGCCACAAAGTTCTGCGTCGCGGCCGCACAGTGTACATTAGCCATGAAAGCTGACGGGAAGACCCGCAAAATGCATCGCCATCGCCACCCCTTTTTCTTCGGCATAGTCTCCGATCTTCTTGGTCTCCAGCAGACCGCCGGACGTCGCCAGGTCGGGATGGACAAGGTCGGTCGCATGATTGTCGATGAGCTTGATGAACTCTTCCTTGAGATAGATATCCTCCCCCGTATTGGTAGGCGTCTCGATGGCCCTGGTGATCTCTTTCCATTCGTCCGTATACTGCCAGGGGATCAGGTCTTCCAGCCAGGCCAGCCGGTATTTCTCCAGACCGCGCCCGAGACGGATAGCATTGTTCATATCGAAATGCCCATAGTGGTCCGAGGCCAGCGGCACGTCAAAGCCGATCACATCCCGCACCTGCGCCACATATTTGGCCATCTCTTCGATGCCCTTTTCGGTCACCTGTATCTGTGTGAAGGGATGTTTCGTCGCGCCGTAGGTCATCGGCGCCATATTCCACTGGCGCTGTACGTCCCAGTAGTTGGAGTTGACGATGGTGCCGGGTATCTTCCGGACCATTTCGATGCCGAGGTCCATTTTCAGAAAGGTGAATCCTTTTCCCTCGAGCCTGTCTTTCAGCTTGGCCGTAAATACTTGCGGGTCCTCTTCCTCGGGCGTGTCGGCATAGAGCCTGACCTTGTCGCGGTATTTCCCACCGAGCAGCTGATAGGCCGGAACATTGTACGCTTTGCCCGCGAGATCCCACAGTGCCATTTCGACGGCGCACACGCCCCCGCCACTGGCGGCCGTGAAAACCGAACTGTTTGATCCTTTTGAACAGCTGCTCCACGCTGCACGGATTCATGCCCATGATCCTGCTCTTCAGGAACAGCGCATATCGCCAGTCCGCTCCATCCCGCACTTCCCCCAGCCCGTAGATCCCCTGATTGGTATCGAGACGGATGATGGTGCAGCGCCCCGTCGTGTTCATCACGGTGGCATAGCGCATGTCGGTGATCTTAAGGTCCGAAGGACCCGAATACCGGTTGACTTTCGAAGCGCTGTGAGCAAAACTGTCTTCGATGCCCGCGAACATAAGCCCGCTCAGCGATAGTCCGCCGAGAATAGATTTTTTTAGAAAACTGCGCCGGCCGTCCTCCTTTTCTTCCGGGACAGGGACAGTATCTTTCACCCCGAATTTCTCCAGGAATTTTTTAGATGGATTCATATGTTTTAGTATTTAAATAATAATAGGAAAAGATTTACCAGGTCCTGCTCTTCATATACTCGTCCAGCTCTTTCCGGCTCATGGGCAATTTCTCGGGATGCTCGTCCAGCCAGTGGAGAAAGTCTTTTTTTATCTCGTCCGACCACTGCGAGTCGATCTGTCCCGCCAGATATTTCTTCTCGCGCAGACGCTGATGACCGAACTCATCCCGCAGCTCGATAAACTCCGAAGTGATGACCACCGTATCCAGCAGCTGCGCCGGAATAAAGACGACGCCATAACGGTTGGCAAGCACCGCGTCTCCCGGGACCACGATCGCCCTGCCCATACGGATGGGTGTATTGATGGCCGTCAGCATCATCTGCTGGATATAAGAAGGGTCCACACCTTTCACCCAGCCGTTGAAGCCGCTGATCTCGCTAAGCCCCGCCTCGTCGCGAACGCTGCCGTAAAAGATCACGCCGCGGTGCGACCGCGAGTAGATGGCATTCCCGAGGTTGTCCCCGATCAGCGTCCCGTCCGCCATTTTCAGATAGCTGTCGGCGACATAGACGTCTCCTTCCGTGAGGACGTCGATCGGCCACGAATTGGTGCCCCCCTGCTGATTGCGGCCTTCGGCCTTACCCTGGTCCCTGATGACCGCGGCAAGATCGGGACGTAGGGGCATATATTGGGCAGTAACGACCCGGCCGGTCATGCTTCCGCTATCGGGATGGATGACGTGCCATTCACCTTCATACTGGTTTTGATAGCCGTGGTTACGCAATACTCCCCAGACGTCTTCCAGCGACAGCTTCTTCAGACGTTCCAGCAGATTGTCCGACACCTTCGGACGACCGTCCGGCGAACGCTCGCCCTTCCAGCCCGGGGTAAGGGCCTTTATGATTTCGGGAGACGAGCCCACTCGCTGGGCCTGGCAATAGACACTAACGAAAAGCAGAAGGGGAAGAAACAGTTTTTGGATCATGATTGCTATTTAGTTGGTTCAAAACTCTTTTTTGACACTCTCATACAGCCGGTCAAACTTCCCCACTCTTTCCCTGTAGATGAGATGATTTTCCGCATCCGGATGATAGACGGCCAGCGCCTCCCTTCGGAAGGAAGGAGCAAGCCCCATCGCCTCCATCCCGATGACGACGGCGCCGAGCGCCGCGATTTCCTCTTCGCCAAAGGTCAGCACCCGAACGTTGAAAACATCCGCCAGCATCTGGACCCACAACGGGCTCCGGGCAAAGCCACCCGTGGCGTGCAGCTCGGTGACGGCGTTCTTCTCCGCCAGTATCCGTCCGATACTGTATACGGCATAAACGACACCCTCCATCGCGGCCCGGACCAGATGCGCCTTCGTATGCCGGATATCCAGCCCAAAGTACAGCCCCTGGCCCTCGAGTTCCAGACGGGCGCTCTTTCGCCTAAAATATACGGAATAAAGACCAGATCGTCAGAACCGGCAGGGACTGTGCCCGCCAGTTGGAATAGCCGGCTATAATTTTCTTCCGTCTGCAGAAGGGTCTCCTTCAGCCACTGCAGCACCACCGCCCCGTTGTTGGAGGCGCCGCCGCTGATATAGTCGTTGTCCTTTACGTGGTAGCGGAAGGTGCGCATATCCTTGTCCACGCCATTCCCGGACAGGATCATCCTCGCCGCCCCGCTGGTGCCGATGGTCACGGCCATGACCTCCCCTCCGCATGCGCCGGTAGCCAGATTGGCGGCGGCCCCGTCGCTGCAGCCAACGACGATAGCCGTCCCGGCAGGAAGAGACAAGGGATGAGCCTCGTCTCCCCCTTCGGGATCATAGACAATAGTATGCCGGGGTGAGACCACCCTGGCCAGTTTTGAACGGTCAACGGAAATATATTGCAGGATATCGTCATCCCAGTCCAGCGTTTGGCTGTTGAGCAGTCCCGTCGCCGACGCAATGCTGCTGTCGACGGGCCACTCGCCGAAGAGCCGGCCGAATACGTACTCCTTTATGCCGACAAAGGCCGCGGCGTTCCCGAACAGTTCGGGCTCCTCCCTCCGCATCCAGATCAGCTTGCACAGCGGCGTCATCGCGTGGACGGGTACGCCTGTTGCGGCATAGAAAACGCGGCCGTGCCCGTTGCCGGCCAGCTCATCGGCAATGCCCGCCGCCCGGTTATCCGCATAGATGATACAGGGAGTCAGCGGTAGAAATCCGTCGTCGACCGCCAGCAGGCTGTGCATAGCCGAGCTAAAGGCAACCATCTCCGGCTTCGCCGGCGAAAGATCCGCCACCACCTCATTGATGCTGCTGCATACGGCGCGGAGTATCTCGTCGGGGTCCAGCTCGCTCCTGTCGGGATGGGTATGCGACATCGGATAGGATACCGATCGCTTCAGGATCGGGATCCCTTCCCTGCTGAATGCAACCGCCTTCGCCGACGTGGTGCCAATATCGATGCCCATGTAGTAGTCCATTCGTCGGATTATTTATCCCAGAAAACGTGTATCGCCATATTGTCTCCGCCCATATGGCTCACGGCGGCGTTATAATTATTCGTATTCACCGAAGCTTCCCGCAAAGGATACTGCAGCCGGTGGACAAAAGCACTCCTTGACAGCCGGATCGGCGCCGGGATAGGGATTGGCCGTCAGCAACGGATAACCGCTGCGCCGGAAATTAGCCCAGGCCTCCGTGCCGTTGAGGAAGGACGCGATCCAGTACTGCGTATTGATCTGGGCCAGAGCATTGTTCGGGTCGAAAGGATTCGCTGTCATATAAGCGTCCTGAGAAGCGACTGGGATAGTAGCCGACGCGTCGTATTTCGCCATTTGGTCCATATGCGCCCGTACCCCTGCGTTGTACAGCGTCGCCGGACTGGCGGAGATCCACCCCTCTGCGCCGCCTCCGCCAGCAGCAGCTGCGTCTGCCCGTAGGTCACGAAGAACTCGGGGATATCTATACGCGCCACCGTGCGACGGTTCAACTGAGAATACTTCCAGCCCGTGACCGCTTTGCCCGGGAAATTTGGTGCGGTGCTGATCGACGCTTCGTTGTATCCCATGGGCATCCCGATCTGGTCCGCGAAAGCCGTATCCTCCGATCCGGTGCCGTTTGGCCCCAGCGCTCCGCCGGGGTTGTTATACTTCACGGCGATAACGCCAAGCCGCGGGTCATGCGTCCGCTGCAGCGAATCGACAAAAGGCTTGGCCAGGTATATATTGGCTTTCTCCGTCCCCTGGAACCAGCCGCCCGTAGGACTGTTAAAAGTGCTGCTGAAGAATACCACCGCGTTATCTGCGTTCGACTGCATCGTTCCCGCCGTATAAGCTGCCGCGACGATCTGCTGCGCCTTCGTCGCGTCCAATTTGCTATAGCGCATCCCTATGCGTACCAGCAGCGAATTCCCGAACCTTTTCCATTGCGCGATATTTCCCTTGTAAATCACGTCGTTCGCTTCAATGGTCTTCCCGGCATCCAGCGCTCCGACGGCCAGGGTCAGCTCGTTGACGATATCGGTGTATATATCCTGCTGGTTGTCATATTTGGGAAGGCCCAGCTTTTGAAGGTAGCCCTGTCCCGCCTGAGAGTAGGGCACGTCTCCATAAGTGTCTACCAGGATCATGAACACATAGGCTCTGATGATTCGCGCCATATTGTAGAGATTGCTCCTGGCGGCATTCGCCTTTGTCTGGTTGATCACGTCGGCCAGCAAAGCCACCGGACCGTTGACCCCAGTGGTACTGCCCGTAACCGTTGCCCCATTCCCGGTCCCCTGGAAGAGAAGATCGAAAGTAGTGCTCGCATTGTTGTCGTACTCTACGTTGTGATTGCCCCCCTCCGCGACTCCGGTGAAAGGATGAATGACTTGCTGGGCGAGCGGCATCTGATAGTAAAAGACAGGTATCGCCGAGTTCACTTCGGACGTCGCGAAAAGGTAGCCCGGGTCCAGCGAGCTGGGCTGCGTCGGATTGGTATTTACATCCACGAAGTTCTTGTCGCAGGCGCCGGCGCAAACCACCAGCAACAGCGCAAAAAAGTATCGGATCGAAAACATTCGTCTCATAAATAATTTTTTAGGCGATGTTTAAAATTTGAAATTCAGGTTGAGCCCATAGCTGCGGGTCGTAGGCAGCGTATGCGCCTCGATGCCCGGTACGTTGTCCGAGGCCGATACCTGCGCTTCGGGGTCGAGATTGTCCACGTATTTCTTTATCATCAGCACGTTGTAAATATTGGCGCTGACCGTGGCCTGGCGGATAAAGCTCTTTTTGACTACGGAGGAAAGATCATACGCGAGTGACAACGACCGCCAGCGGATAAAGCTCGCGTTATAAACGAACGGCGTTGCGATAGCCGTCGACCGGTATTGTGTATAGAAGGTCTCTGCGTTCACACTCGTCGAATTGGCCGAACCGTCCTGGTTGACGCCCTGGAAAACGACGCCATTGTCTCTGCCCACCAGCGAAGGCTTTGACAATCCCTCCCGCAGGAAGTTCAGGTTGGAGTTGGACATCATTTTTGCGCCCGCCTTGAAGTCTATCTGCGCGAACAACTTCCATCGGCCCAAAGTGAAAGTATTCTGCCAGCCGCCGATCCATTTGGGAATGGCGCTGCCGAAGGTCTTGAGATTGCCCTGCAGGAACAGGCCTCCGCTGGTGATGATATTTCCTTTCACGTCCCGCTTGTAGTCATAACCGCGGAGCGAAGCCAGCGGCATCCCGACCTCGTGCGAGACGGTGCCGAAGTATTCTCCCGAGCCTACGTCGAATCGCTGCTGTCCTCCCGCAAGGGTTAGCACCTTGCTCTGATTGTAGCTGGCGTTGATCCCCGTCTCCCAGCTGAAATTATTCAGCCTGACGGGCGTGCCCGTCAGCAGCAGCTCGACACCCTGGTTGCGAAGATGGCCCAGATTCACCTTGGTGCCGCTGAATCCGCTAGCATTGGAGGTGCTGACATTGAGGATCTCGTCATAGGTGTTCTTATTGTATACCGCCCCGTCAAAACTCAGGCGGTTGTTGAAAAGCCTGAACTCGAGTCCCAGCTCGGCCTCCTTTACCTTGAGCGGCTTCAGGTCGGGATTTGGGCTGACATTGCTGGGTATATTCCCCAGCGCGAAACTCCCTGTCGGGGTGGTGAACTGATTGGCATTGACAGCATAATACAGGACATTCGTATACGGGTCCGTATCCCCGCCGACCTCAGCATAGGCGGCGCGCAGCTTGCCATAGTTCAGCCACGAAGGCAGGTGGTTCCCCAGCAGCTCGCTCCAGACAAAGCTCAGACTCGCCGAAGGATAGAGATAGTTGTTGGATTTTGGGTTCAGCGTCGAGAACCAGTCGTTTCGTCCGGTAATATTCAGGAACAGATAGTTGCTGAAGGATAATTCGGCAGCGCCGTATAACGAGTTGACCTCCTTCTTCGAGTAGTTGTAAAAAGGATTCTTAGTCTGCCCGTTGCCGATCGTATATAGGTCGCGCACATAGAAATTGGTGACGGACGTACCGATATTCGTGTAGACCTGCTCCATCTGGTTGCCGCCCAAAGTAATGTCGATACCGAACTTCCCGAAATTGTGCTTGCCCCCAACGAGGAAGTCCATATTTCTTTCCCTGAAGGTCGTCTCGTCCTGGTAGTAGTACCCGTTAAACCCGGTGGCCGCGGCGCCGATGCTGCGTGTGCCGGTGGGCCGGTCATAGTCGTAGGGCCGGGTATAATAATCCTGCCCAAACCTTCCCTGGACATAGAGCCAGTCGGTCGAGCCGATAGCGCAGCGCCGCATTGCCGATGATACGGTCGCGGCGGACGTGCTCGAACCGCTGCAGCGTCACCCAATAGGGATTGTTCCGGTTGGTGAACCTGGCCAGTGGCTGCTCGTTCCCGTTGGCGTCCTTATAGGTCGCTTTCAGCCAGGCGACGTCGATGCTGTTGGCCAGCGTATATATCGTCGTGTTGGCGTCCATATCCTGGATACCGATCTGTGGGGGATTGTGGTTGTATTCGTTGGAGTAGTTGGCATTCAGCTGGAGGCTGAACCTTGGCGTGAACTTGTAGTTCAGACCCAGATTGACGATCTTTTTATGATAGTCGGAATTGGGCATGATGGCATTCGCGTCCGTGTTGGAGAAGGACAGCCGGAAATAACCCTTGTCATTGCCGCCGGAAAGAGCGACCGTGTTGGTGAAATTGGCCCCGGTACGATAAAAATCCTTTATCCGGTTGCGGTATGCCGTATAAGGTTTTGTACTGCCGTCGAACTGCGGGGTAGGCTTGCCGTCGAATTTCTCGCCGAACGAGAACACACCCGAGCTCTGGGCGTCGCTGACGGTCTGCGGCCGGATATTATTTTCGCCCTGCCCGTACTCGTACTGAAAATCGGTATAGTCCAGCGCCCGGTCGGCCTGAAAATGCGAGCTGACCTCCACGCCGATATTGCTGCTGCGCGTTCCGGTACGGGTAGTAATGATTATCGCCCCGTCCTTTGCGCGGAAGCCGTAGAGCGCCGCCGCAGCCGCGCCTTTCAGTATCGTCATCGACTCGATATCGTCCTGATTGATACTCTGCAGGCCATCGCCCTGGTCGGAGGAACCGCCCGTAGGGTTACCCGTGCCGTTGCCATTCGAGAATCCGGCAGAGATGCTGGTGTTGTTGATCGGGATGCCGTTGACGACGATCAGAGGAGAGTTGTCTCCTTTGAAAGAGGACTGTCCCCGGATCCGGATCTTGGTAGAACCACCCGGTCCGCCCGCGGGCGGAGATACGTTCAGACCCGCCACCTTTCCTTCGAGACTGTTGCCGAAGTTCGTGGTGCGGTTGCTCGTCAGCTGTTCGGTGTTGACGCTGGTGGCCGCATAGCCGAGCCGCCGGGACTCTTTCCGGATGCCAAGCGCTGTGACCAGCACTTCATTGAGACTGTGTGCGTCTGCCACGAGGACGACGTCGATGGAGGCCCTGTCATTCACGGCGACCTCCTGCAGGGTGTAGCCGATCGAGCTGACAACCAGCGTCGCGCCCGGCGCCGCGTTGATGCGAAAATGGCCGAGGGAATCGGTCGTTGTAGCCGCCGTTCTTCCTCCTTTCACCTGCACAGTAGCGGAAACAATAGGCTTACCGGCCGCGTCGGTCACGGTGCCGGTCCTTGTTTGCGCCACACTGTTGAGGGTAATAAAAAGGAGGGCTGGCAGAAAAGCCAGTGCAATTCTTTTCATAATAGCAATTGTTTGGAGTTAGCAAATCGTCAGATTACACAAAGAAGATAAATTCCGAACAAAAAACTTCCAATAAAATTCACCGGTGAATTTTATAAACAAAGAAATATCTACCTTACATTTAAACACCAAAGGGGAAGATTGCTTGAACCCATTTCTCTTACAAAAAGGATTATCGAAAGAGCTGGATCTTTTTCCGCACATCCTCGAGTTCGGAATAAAAAAGATCCAGACCATCCGTCTTACTTCCTTCCCGGTCGAAAAAAGCAACTCGTTCAGCATCTATTATATATGGGATGGCCGCTACGACTGGATCATCGATGAACGCCCCTGCATCCTCTATCCGAACGACCTCGCCCTGGTGCTGCCGGGCCAGAGGTTCGGCAGTCCCCGCGGCACGCTCGACATCGGCAGCTTTGCCTGGATCTCCCTCGACATCGGCACGACGGAAAGCAGCCTGGGCGGATTCAGCGGCCTTTCGCCGACCGAAAGCCGGTCGATCCGGAAGATACTTATGATGAACAACGTCCCCGTTGCCACCAGTCTCAAAGAGACCGGCAAGCTGTTTCAGCAACTGGCGCAGGAACTGCACCTGCAGGAAATAGGCTTTCAGACCAGGATCAACCAGCTGATAGACGCGCTGCTGATCCTCACCGCGCGGCAGTTGATCCACCAAAGCCATTCACAACGGGACTTCTCCGGCTCCTTTATGAAGCTCGAACAGGAGCTCCGCAAAAACCTCTCCCACCAGTGGGCCGTGGAAGAAATGGCGGCCCTGGTAGGCCTCGGCACGACCGCGTTTACGGAAAAGGTAAAAACTTATACCGGCTTCTCGCCGCTGAACTATCTGATCAATATCCGCATCTCGGAAGCCATCAAGCTTCTCAAACAGACGGAGACCAACCTGACCGATATCGCACTGAATACCGGATTTTATTCCTCACAACATTTCTCCACCACCTTCAAGAAGCTCACCGGCTATACGCCGAGCCAGTTTCGAAAGGACAATACCGACTTACCATGAGCAAGCAGGACTGTATACTGACCATCGACCTGGGTACGGGCGCCGTGCGGATCTTCGCCTTCGACCTCGAAGGCGTCTTCATCGGTTCGATGAAGGGCTCCTACCCTACTTTTCACCGGGAGCCCGACCAGAGCGAACAGGACCCCGAACAGATCTTTATCACCGTCCTGTACGTGCTGAAAAATCTGCTGAATGAAAGGATCCAGCCCTCCGGCTACCGGGTAAGCGCCATCTGTTTTAGCGCCGCTATGCACAGCGTGCTGCCGGTCGACAAAAAGGTAATCCCCTGGGCAACGCCATCACGTGGTCGGACAACCGGGGCAAACAGGAGGCCAGTGCAGCTCAAGGGCTCGCCATCGGGCAAGACCATCTATGACGCAACGGGCACCCCGATACACCCTATGTCCCCGCTGATAAAGATCACCTGGATGAAGAAAGAGGACAAACACCGGTTTCACCTGACGGCCCGCTTCCTTTCTCTGAAAAGCTATATCATCCAGCAGCTGACGGGCGAGACGATTATCGACTACAGCCTCGCCTCCGCGACCGGACTGTTCAATATCCATTCTTTTCAGTGGGAAGACGCGGCGCTCGACTATGCGGGTATAACCGCGGATCAGTTGCCCGAACTGGTGCCCGTATTCTATTCCTCGCCGCGGCTGCGGCCGGAATATCAGGCTTCGCTGGGTCTTGACGAAAGCACCCGGATCATTGCAGGCGCCAGCGACGGCTGCCTTGCAACCCTCGGTGCGGGGGTATGGGGAGAAGGGAAAGCGACGATCACGGTGGAACAGAGCGGGGCCGTACGCGTAGTGGGGAAGGACGTCCTGATCGACGAGAAGCAACGCCTGTTCAACTATGTCCTCACCAGGGACTATTACGTCTCCGGCGGCCCCACCAACAATGGTGGGGTCATCTTCGAATGGTTTACGCGCGAGTTCGGGTCGTTCAGAAAGGCCTTCGATCTGGAAGAAGCGATGGAGGGGCTGATACAGGAGGCCGCCAGGATCCCGGCGGGCAGCGACGGGCTGCTGTTCCTGCCCTATCTGCTGGGCGAAAGGGCACCCATCTGGAACGCCAACGCGAGAGGCGTATATTTTGGACTGAATATGCAGCACAGGCAGCAACACTTTATCCGAGCCACCATCGAAGGCATCCTCTTCGAGATCTACAGCATCGGCAAGACACTCGAAGAACACCGGCCCATCCATACACTGTCCATCAACGGCAGCTTTGCCGCCTATCCCTTCTGGGCTCAGCTGATCGCCGATATGTTCAACAAGCCGGTGCATGTAAAGAACAATTCTGACAGCATCGGCCTGGGAGCCTTCCTCGTCGCCACCACCGAAATGGGTATGTACAAAAGTCTGGAAGAGGCTACCCGTGGCATCGACCTGCCGGGCATGTACCGGCCGGACAGGAATAACCACGAGGTCTACATGCGGCTATTCTCCATCTTCGAGCGGCTGAGCAGCAAGCTGGCGGATGATTTTGAGGAGATCGCGGGACTGCAGAGCTGATGATCTATTTTATTTCAAAGACGGCGAACTGGGCCTCGGTCGCCCCCTTATTGTTGATAGTCAACGGCTGGCCGGGAGCAATAAAAGCAAAATCGCCCTTTGCCTTCAGCTGCTTGTTGCTAACGCTGGCTTCTGCGCCATTTCCGGAAAGCAGGACCACTACGAATGGACATGGCGCTGTCTTTAATGAAAAAGCTATGTGCGCGGCTGTCTTCATCCGAAAAGCCAGAACAGACTTTGCGTCAAACAGGAGTTCCGCACCCGTAATGTCCACCCCCTGAAAATGGGCGTTGGGTTGGTGCGGCAGCTCGATGTCTATCGTATGGAATGGGACCTTATCCGCATTCCATACCCGGTGTATGCGCGGCGTATCCGAAAAATCCTCGAACCAGATATCTTCCTTGTCAAAGGTCCTGTGCCGCGGTTCGATCAGTGTCTGGCTGCCCGTCTTCGTATTCCCCAACACGAGAAACACCGATGGCGTCGAATGTTTATGAAAAAAGTGGTATCTCCGGGGGGTAACCGCACATCCAGGATCCGCACCCACTGATTGTCCACCACGTCGTGGTGTCTCGGCTCCCTGCGGACCTGCATGATCGAAGCGCTGTCTTTTAGCGTCTGGGCAACGCCGCTGCCGGCAAAGAAAAAAAGGGCAAGAAAAGAAAGGCTAAGGCTGCGCATTTTCAAATTTTTCATAAAATTAGGGAGATTTTGCGCATTCGATTGCGTTAGTTTTTGACCCCCATCTCCATTATCTTTATTTTCATGAACAGAAAAGAGTTTCTTCGCAATAGCGGCCTCGCCGCCCTGGCCCTCGCCGCTGCCCCCTCTGCTCAACTATTTGCCCGCAAACAACAGGAAAAGGTCCGCCTGGCCGTCATCGGCACCGGTCTTCGCGGCCAGAGCCACCTGAGCCTGCTGCTCAAAAGAGACGACGTCAGCCTCCAGGCCATCTGCGACGTCGACGACCGCATGCTCGACGGCGCAAAGAATCTCATCGGCAAGAGCGGAAAGAAAATGCCGAAGGTCTATACCGGCAACCCCTATGCCTGGAAAGACCTGCTGCACAACGAACAGCTGGACGGCGTCGTCATCGCTACCCCGTGGGAATGGCACAAGCCCATGATCGTCGGCGCCCTCGAAGCGGGCATAAAATATGTCGGAACGGAAGTCATTCTGGGCATCACCCTCGAAGACCACTCGGGAAGTCGTCCGGACGGCAGAGCAAAAAATGCCCATGTCATGATGCTGGAGAATGTCTGCTACCGCCGCGACGTAATGGCCGTCCTGAATATGGTGCACCAGGGACTTTTCGGCGAACTCGTCCACCTGCAGGGCGGGTATCAGCACAACCTGAGGGGCGTCAAGTTCAACGACGGCAAACAGGCCTATGGCGGCGGCTGCGAGTTCGGCGAGAAGGCCTTTTCCGAAGCCCGCTGGCGCACCGACCACTCCGTTCACCGCAATGGCGACCTCTATCCGACGCACGGCGTCGGTCCGCTCGCCAACTATATACATATCAACAGGGGCAATCGCTTTGTCAACCTTTGCTCGTTTTCCTCCAAGGCCCGCGGTCTTCACGACTACGTGGTTAAAAAATGCGGACCGGAGCACCCCAGCGCCAAAGTTCAGTTCAAGCTCGGCGACGTCGTCACGACATCCCTCAACTGCGCGAATGGCGAGACTATCCTGCTGCAGCACGACACCAGTCTGCCCCGTCCTTATTCGCTCGGCTTCCGCGTGCAGGGCACCGGCGGACTCTGGATGGACGTCGCAAAAGGGATTTACGTGGAAGGACAGTCGAAGGACGAAGCCTGGGACGACGCAAAGATGTGGCTGGATAAGTACGACCACCCGCTGTGGCGACGCTGGAATGCTTCTGCCGAAGGCGCGGGTCACGGAGGCATGGACTTCTTCGTGCTGCACGCCTTTGTCGAGTCGATCAAACGCCAGGCCCCGACACCCATGGACGTATACGACGCCGCGGCCTGGAGCGCCATCACCCCCTCAGCGAAAAGTCGATAGAACTGGGTAACCAGACGGTGGAATTCCCGGACTTCACCGGAGGTCAGTGGATGTACCGCAAGCCGTCATTTGGGCTCTCGGACGAATACTAGTATACACACTGCGGTATGCCCGCAGCTACGGGCTAGTATCCGGGATTCTGAACCAACGCGGGGTTTAGAATTCTTTCCCCGGAAGGTATCGGGAATATGCGTTTGTTCACGTCTGCGTCCGTCTTGTATCCCCAGCTGTCCTCGAACCTGCCGTAACGGATGAGGTCGTTCCGCCGCCAGGTCTCCCAGTTCATTTCCAGCGCCCTTTCTTTCAGCATCGCAGGCAGGTCTATAGCGTTAAGCGTAGCCGCGTTCCTCTTACTCCTCAGCATATTGACCAGCGACAACGCCGATTCGCCATAGCTGCCGGCGGCTCCCCTGAGCAGAGACTCGGCCTTCATCAGCAGCACATCGGCGTACCGGAAGACCGGCACATCATTGCTCTGATTGCGGTCGGTGGCCGTCACGTCCGGATAGTACTTGATATTCCGGATACCCTTCGCCTTGCCCAGCTCGTCTCCGCCAACTTCGAACTTGTCCACATCCCTCAGGGTCACCTGCGGGGTGAACTCCAGCTGGTAGTCTACCGGTGCGGCGCCGTCGGCGCCGGCGTAGCTATTGTCAAGCCCCAGCCTGGTCGTATGTATGATGATAGGGTTACCCCCGAAGTCGTACTGTTTGCCGGTCAGCCACAGCGCCGTCCGTACGTCATTGGGGTCATCGAACTGCGCATAATAGGATGGGATCGTACTCACCGGATTGCTCAGCCGGTATGAAAGGCCGTATTTTGCCTGCAGGGCCGGGTGAAGGGAATACCAGGAGAACTGCTCCCCCTGCGCACTGGCATGGTCATAGGGGATGGCGAAGATGAACTCTTTGGTCTGCGGGCCGTTGTCGGGATAGAACATCTTTGCATAGTCGTCGGCCAGGGCATATCTGCCCGACCGGATTATACTGTCGCAGGCCACGACAGCGTCGTCGTATCTAGGCTTGCCCGTGTATACCTCCGCATTCAAATACAATTTGGCGAGCAGCGCATACGCCGTATATACGTTAGGCCGTCCGTACACGCTGGCGTCAGTAGCGCGGCTCAGCGAAGGCAGAGCCGCCTTTACCTCGCTCTCGATAAAAGCGAACACCTGCTGCCTCGTTTGCTGTCCGGGCTTCGCCGTGTCTCCAAAACTCGTCGCCACGGGGATATTTCCGTAAAGGTCCGTCATAAAGAAGAACATCGCAGCCCTAAGGGTCTTTATCTCCGCAACGATCCGGGCCTTGGACGGACTGGGGGCCGACGCGTCGAACAGGGACAGGATCTGGTTGCAGCTGCTGATCGTCCCAAAACCCCAGGCCCAGGTATCCGACACGATAGGATTATCCGCCGTCCAGTTATGATAGTGCATTTGCTGATACCGCCCCCGTCGTACCAGCCACCCGCACGGCTCGGAAGGATCGCTTCGTCCGTACTCAGCGTCTGTGCCTGCCAGTAAGACTGACAAAAGCTGCCCCGAAAATTGATATAGGCCGGACCGGCCGCGAGAATATATTGCTGGTCGGTCTTTGGGAAATTCTGCGGCGTCAGCTCGCTTTCCACCGGAACGTCCGTTTTGGTGCAGGAACCCAACAGCGCCAACAGGCCGGGAATAAGGTATATGATGCTCTTTTTCATTTCTTTCGTTTTAAAAGCCAACATTCAGCCCCAGCATAAAAGCGCGGGTACGGGGATAGTAGTCTTTGTTGTCGACTCCCGGCGTAAGTCCACCCAGCGCAACTTCGGGATCGATGCCCCTGTAGCCCGTGATGATAGCAAGGTTATTCCCTGACGCGTACACCCTCATCGACCGCATCCCTTTGAAAAAGGAAGGGAAGCTGTATCCGATAGTGACATTGTCCAGCCGCAGATAGGAAGCGCTTTCTACATAACGGTCGGAATAGATATAGGCGCTGATGTCTTTGGAAGACTCCTGCGAGGAAAAGACCGGGAGATTATAGTTGGTCACCTCGACCGGGCGGTTCAGGTCGGCAAGGGTTGCATTCATGATTTTGGCGCCAAGCGAACCACGGACAAAAATATTCAGGTCGAAACGCTTATAGGTAAATGTATTTCCCCACCCGATCTGCACTTTGGGCTGGGCGTTTCCGGCATAGTAGTAATCAGCAAAATTCTTCGGCGCCGTCGTTGTCTTCCCGCTCTTGTCATAGAACTGTGTGATTCCCCTGGGCATTCTTGCCAGCATATTTGAACGTAAAGAACTGTCCCACCGGATATCCCGATTTCAGGATCTGCACAAAAGACCCCGTCTGACCCTGTCCACCAGGCGAAGCCTCGAATATCGAATCCAGCTTGAACACATTATCGGAGAGGGACACCAGCCTGTTTGCATTGTGGTAAATATTGAAAGAGCTCACCCATTTGAAACTGGCCGTCCGCACCGGCGTGGCCTCCAGCGTCAGCTCGAAGCCCTTGTTGGAAATAGACCCCACATTGGCCGTGAACGTACTCACGAAATACTGGATAGTCGATACCGGGTAGTACCAGATAAGGTCTCTGGTCATTTTGTCGTAGTATTCCATACTGCCGGTCAGCCGCCCGCCGAACAGCGAGAAGTCGATACCCGTATTGAACATGGCCGTCATCTCCCATTTGAGGTTGGGGTTCGGGTTTTGCGCAGGGCCGATGCCGTTGACAAAATTGCCGTTGTAATAGAATGCACCGAAGGAACCGTACCTCACTTTGGAGATCAGCGGGTCGAATCCAAGCGAGTTGCCGGTTATACCATAGCTGATCCGCCATTTGAGGTCGTCGAACAGCGTCTGGTGTTTCAGAAAAGGCTCGTCGATAGCGCGCCAGGCAAAGGAGGCGGAGGGGAATGTAGCCCAGCGATTGTTCACGCCAAACGCCGAAGAAGCGTCCCGGCGCAGGGAGGCCTGCAGGAGATACCGGTGCCTGAAATCGTATTTGGCGCGGGCGTAGAAAGATATCAGCCTCAGTCGTTGATATTTATCCGTTCCCCAGTCCACCCGGTAGTTGCCGGTGGGGCTGCCCAGTCCGATATTCGTGAACCCCAGGTCATCCGTGGGAAAATTCTGATTGCTGGCCTGAAAACCGTCGCCGACAACATCCTCCTGCCAGCTGTATCCTCCCAGCGCATTGATCGTGTGGTCGCCGGCGCTGTGATCATAGGTGAAAAAGGTCTCCACCATCTTCCGGGTACTCCGGAACGACGAACGATAAGCCTGGCCATTTAGGCCTGTTTTGAGTGTATACTTGCTGGTATAATAGGTGCTGCTGTCGTCCTGCTCCGTTTGGGAGGTGAGGCTAAGGTCGTATTTAAAGCCCAATGGCAGGATCACCTGCACGGTCCCGTTGAGGGTGGTTATCCTGTTCTTCACCTGCTGCCACGCATTGTTCTGCAGCGATACGGGGTTATAGTACTGGACCCGCTGCAGGTTTTCCGTATAGCTGCCGTCGGCCATTTTTACGGGCACGGTGGGGAGATACCGCAGCATATTGTAAAGGATAATGCTCTGATCGGGCAACAGGTCCGAATTGGTGGCGGATGATCCGACCGAGACGCCTAACTTAAGATGATTGTTAAAAGCCCGCTGCCCGACATTGATGCGGCCGATGAGGCGGTTCATCGCTGTATTTTTTAAGATCCCCCTGCTGTCGGTATAATTGACCGCAGCGTTGTAGGACGTATTGCTGGCGCCCCCGCTGAGAGAGACGTGATGATTCTGGGAGACCGCCGTCTGTGTAACTTCCTTTTGCCAGTCGGTATTGGCGCCCCGGTCATCGGAAGGGTCCAGCGCAAGGCTGTTCCGCTTCAGGTAGTCTTTTAGCTGACCGGCGTCCATCATCTTTATCCGGCGCGCAACGGTTTCCGCCGACACATAACCGTCGTAGCTGACCAGCGTCTCCGCCTGCCTGCCCTTCTTCGTGGTGATCATGATCACGCCATTCGAGGCGCGTGTTCCGTATATAGCCGTAGCCGAAGCATCCTTCAGGACGTCGATGGCGGCGATATCATCCGGCGAGACCAGCCGCACGTCGGCGCCCGCCACTCCGTCGATGACATAGAAGGGCTCCTGCGCCGCGCCGGTACGCAGGGTCGACGGACCACGGAGGATGATCGTCGGCGCCCCATTCGGATCTCCGCTGCGGCTAATGGTCAGACCCGCGACCTTGCCCTGCAGCAGTTGGGCCGGGCTGGTGAAATTGCCGTGGTTGAATTCTCCGCCCGGCACCGTGCTGATACTGCTGCTCAGCAGCCTTCGCGACTGCTTGCCGTAGCCGACGACGACTACTTCATTCAGTGAAGAGCCATTCTTGTGAAGTGAAAGGTTCAGTACGGTCGGCGAAGAGGCGGATACCTCCAGGTCGCGAACCTCCTTCTCCCCCATAGGTCATATGGCTAATGGTTACCGTATAGGTACCGGCGGGTAGCGCCAGCCGGTAACGGCCATCCTCGTCCGTCAGAACGCTGCGATCGCCGGCACTGACGGTAGCGCCGGCCACCGGCTCTGCCGTTTCCGCATCCGCAAGCGTCCCGGTGAGGGCCTCGGCGGAGCCACGCGCAGAGCCCGGCCTTTTGTAGTTGGGGTTGGCAGAAAGCACCACCAGACCGCCCCTCAGCGACCAGACCAGCGGGCTTCCCGAAAATATTTTGTCCAGTACCTGCCTGGCCGTGGCCCCCTTTAACGCAAAATTGATATCCCGGTTGTAAAGGCGGATATTGTTCTCGTTGTAGGAGAAATTGAAGCCAAATTGCTTTTCCAGCCCGGCAAAGGCCTGCTGCAGGGTAGCATGCCTGAAATGTACATCCACCCGCCGCGAACTATCCTGCGCATGCAGGAAGGAATATCCCCAGACCAGCGACAACAGCAGAAACGCCTTTTTTATCATTGGAAAGTGATTGTATTTCCCTTCCGGGTATAGCGAACACCAGCCGTGACTGCAACGATATCGAGGGCTTCCTCCAGGCTCCTCCTGTCAAGCACCGTAGTGATCAGAATGGACTGATCGGCAGGGTGGGTATATCGGATGACAACACCATAGTAGCGCTCCAGCTCGTCGGTGACTTCTTTCAGCGGACGCCTGCGCCAGCTGAGTACGCCCCTCCGCCAGGCCCCCACGAACGAAGCATCGGGCAGGCTGTCCGCGACAATCCTGTGGGAAACGGAATCATAGTGGAGCTGCTGCCCCTTCTCCAGCGGAGTGACCCGGCCTTCCTTTCCAACACGTACTTCTACCTTCCCCCGGGCGACGGCCACTGCTACTTCCCCACCAAAGTGACGGATATTGAACTCGGTTCCGATATCCACGGTGGACAGCTCCCCGTGACAACGGTAAAAGGGCGACTGCCGCCATGCCGCACTGCGAAATAGCCTTCTCCGTCCAGAAGGATATTCCGGTTGTTGCTATTATATCCCGCATCATATTTTAGGGTGCTGGCCGCGCCCAGATAGACAAGAGAACTGTCCGGCAGATACAGCGTCTTTCTTTCCCCTACGGCCGTCTGAACTACTTCCCACTCCGGTTCGCTCCCGGAGTCACCCGACCGGCTGACCAGCCAGCCGATGCCGGCCAGGACAAAAACTACGGCGGCGGCGGCGGCTGCCTGTCTCCATCTACTGGCTGGCAACGGACGTACAGGCGCCAGCTGGGCGCGAAAACGATCGTACTTTTGTTCAAGGTCGGGCGACTGCGGCTGCTCCTCTTTCCGCAGCGCCATCCATTCATCCCGAAGGAAATTATCCAGACTTTCGCGATAGGCGGGGTCGTGAAGATATTCCTGCAGAATGCGCAGGTCGCCGATGGAATGATTGCCCTTCAGCCACGAAAGCACTATTTTTTTGTCGATCTCTCTTTTTGTCATCAAACTAATTTCTATACCGGCATACACCGATTCGTTTCACTACCCCTATTGGTAACAATTTCTTAATAAAAGACTAGAGGATTATACTGGTGAGATATTGTAGCATAGCCACGCGGAGTTGCTTGAGGGCCGCTGCGATCTGATTTTCGACCGTCCTTGGAGAAATATTCAGCTGGCCGGCGATCTCTTTATAGCTCAGTTGTTCGTTGCGGTGCATCTGATAAATAAGCCGGCGCTTTTCGGGCAGAAGGGAAATACTTTTGTAGTAGACGGACTCCAGTTCTTTCGACAGTATCTCGTTGGGAATGACCATCGGTTCTCCGGTCCTCGCCCCTTCATTACCGAGGCTATCCAGCGACAACAGATTGTCCACGCGACGCTGCCAGTGGTTGATCAGTCGGTTGCGGGCTGCCGTAAACAGATAATTCTCAAATGTAGCCGCTTCTCTGATCAGCGCCTTTTTCTCCCAGATCTTCGTAAGTACTTCCATCGCAAGGTCTTCCGAAAGCACGTCGTTCTTCAGATAGCGGAAAGCGTAGCGGTATAACAGCGGATAGTAGTAGGTAAATATTCCTTTGAAAGCGTCCTCGTCATTCCTCAGCCAGGACCTCACCTGATATTGTATAGCATTCTCCATATTAGTTAGCAAGCAAAGTAAACAAGCAAATATGAACTGAATATTACCTGGGTTAGCGGATACAAAAAACCGGAGCGGAAATCGATCATAACTGATCCCCGGCCCCGGCCATTACAATTACTGCGATCGCAGATTACTTTACGTTCTGTCCAACGATCTTGGCAAGGTCAAACATCGACACCTGGCTCTTGCCACCGAATAAAGTTTTCAGTTTGGCATCGGCGTTGATCATACGCTTGTTCGTCTTGTCCTGGAGATTGTTCTTCTTGATGTAGTCCCAGATCTTCTTGATGATCTCCGTTCTCGGGAGAGGCTTACTTCCGATAACGTCGGCCAATGCAGGGCTCGGATTGAGAGCTGCCATAAAGGCTGCATTAGGCGTTCTTTTTTCTTGGGAGCGGCTTTCTTCGCTGCTTTTTTCGGAGCAGCTTTCTTCGCTGCTTTTTTAGGAGCAGCCTTTTTTGCTGCCTTTTTAGGAGCAGCTTTTTTGCGGCTTTCTTCGCGGTCTTTGCCATGTTAACTAAAATTTAATTGGTTAGTGAACCTAAATTACTACTTTTTCCAATATAACAAGTAGTATTTGCTCACACGGTAATCCCCATTCTCCTCGAAGCCCCCCCTCCTGTCACACTGTTCTCACGCGACGAAAGGCCGGTCGATCGCCGGGCTGGGCTGGGAAAACCACCGGGGTCCGTCCTCCGTCATATAGGCGCAATCCTCCAGGCGAACCCCAAACTCCCCATAGATGGCGACCATCGGCTCGACGCTGAAACACATCCCGGGCTGGAGCGGCTGCTTATTCCCCAGGACCATATTCCCCCATTCGTGGATATCCATGCCGATGCCATGACCCGTCCGGTGGGGCAGGCCGGGGATCTTGTAGCCAGGGCCAAAACCCGCGTCCGTTATGACTTTCCGGGCAGCAATATCCACCTGTTCGCAGGGGACGCCAATCCTGGCGGCCGCAAAACCCGCCGCCTGGGCCCTCTTCTCCAGGTCCCAGATCTCCCGCTGGCGCCTGGTCGGCTCGGCGCCATAGACCACCGTCCGGCTGATATCCGAACAATAGCCCTGCACCTTACAGCCGTCGTCCATGATCACCACATCCCCTTTTTTCAGGTACTGGGTCTGGATACTTCCGTGGGGATAGGCGGAGGCCGGCCCGAAATTGGCGCTCAGGTCGCCCCGGACGCCCAGACGGGAAAAAGCGTCCGCCGCTATCGACGAAAAATCCGCCGGTGTCATCCCCTCGTGCAGAAGGGCGATGGACGCCTTGTAAAGCCGCCACCGTAATATCGTTGGCTTTTTGCATCAGGGCCAGCTCCGCGGGTGACTTGATCATCCGGCAGTTCATCGTCACCGGATCGCCGCTGACATAATTCAGCTGCGGCGCCTCTTTCCGGACCCCGTCGAAGATGAAGAAACGTACCCTCTCTTCCATCCCGATCGTCCCCGCCCGGATGCCATAGTCCTTCAGGATCCCCGCGATCACTTTATAGGGACTCTCGTGCTCTTCCCAGACGCGAACCTCGGTGCCTATCTTTATCAGCTCGCGCAGCCGCTCCGCCTCAAAAGCGGGACTTACATATTTTACGTCCCCCTTTGCCGGGATAACAGCCACCATCGGCCGCTCACTCTGCCCCCAGCCAATCCCCGTGAAATACACCATCGAGGTCCCCGGAATCCAGGACCAGTGCCTCGATCTTATTCTCCACCATCAGCCGCTGTGCCTTCTGTATCCGGGCCTGCCGTTCTTCTACTGTAATAGGCACCACGTCGCCGGTCATCGGCTTCAGGTCGTCCAGTGCCGGCTTCCTGCCCCCGGGGCCCCGCGTGGAAAGGCAAAGAATTAAATCCGGCCGCTGCCAGCCCGGAAAGACGGATAAAATCTCTTCTTTTAATACTCATGTAACAAATCAACTAACTTCTACCGACACAAGCTTCCCATATTTTAGCCTTTTCCTCCCAAATAAGAAAGGGGGCCCTGGAAAAGGCCCCCGTAACTATTAACTCTGCATTATTTGCATTTTTTACGATGCCGTCCTGTAAACAAATCCTTTTAAGATCACATTCAATACCCCATTTTCCTTCTTCACCTGCATCGTCGTGGGATAATATCCGTTCGTCCTATATTTTGCCGGCTGGGGAATTACCCGCTCGAAGGCGGAATTCGCGTCCAGAAAAGCCACTGGTGATCATCGGCTCGTAGAACGTCACCTTACCGTCATAGGTTCCATATAGGAAGGTCTGGGTAAAAGGCTGACCGTTCAGCTCGGGCGTCGTGACGTCGACCCAGTGCGTACCCATCTCCGGCACCCCGCCGGGGAAGGGACGTAGGTTTGGGGCGAGGTATCCCTGCGCAGGGAAAAGGAGGAATTTGGAAGAATCCTGCATATATGGCGGAATAGCCAGCCGTTCCGATTCAGACTGAATATAGAAATGGAAATCGAAATGCGGCTTGTCGTATATCCCGGCCGGCTCGTGTCCGTGGGGGTTCCATTCCAGCAGCGCGTGTGTAAATGGCGTGACAGCCGCCTTCGGATGGAACTTCAGCGACAGCTCATCCGACGCTGAATGCGACTCATCATTGCCTGGATCGAGGGTTGACAGCGCCGCCTGATCGATGGCTATGGCCATCATTTCCGGGTGACCATCTTTATTAGTCTGCAGCCAGGTCCAGGCCTTCCCGCCCTGGAATTGCTGATCCGGGCCCTTAAAAACGTTATCACCGTCATTGTGCTTCTTGCACGAAGCCAGCACGATCAGCGAAAAAAGAAGATGACAATCTTTTTCATTGTTGGTGTTTTTGATTTTGTTCCGCAAAGATGTCATCCTCCTGGGCCGTTGAAAACCTTCCCCTGTATGAATTGTCATTACTACCGGACGAATTGAAAACGCTATCTCCAACCCCCATTCCATCCATCGAATGCCTCAACTCATACTCTGCGCCATTTTCGGGCAACCCTCCGTGCTATAGCTTGGCGCAAAATTTTAACCATGCGACGTTTTATAAGAATCCTTAAATGGACCGGTATCGTGCTCGGCGCCTTCATCACCATCCTGACGATCACGGTCCTCTGCCGCCAGAATCTTCACTACACGGCCCCTTATCCCAACATAACGGCATCGGCTGACAGCGCCACCGTCGCCCGCGGCCGCCACCTCGTATTCGGCCCGGCTCACTGTATCAATTGTCACAATCCGAATAACCCCGACTCCCTCGTCGCACTCGGACAGGACCCGCCCCTCACCGGGGCCGTCGCCTTCAACCTCCCCGTAGGCACGATCTATTCAAAGAATATCACGCCCGACAAAGCGACCGGCATCGGAAATTTCAGCGATGGAGAGATTGCCCGCGCACTCCGCTACGGCGTACACCCCGACGGTACTCCCGTATACGATTTCATGCCCTTCCACAATCTCAGCGACGAAGACCTCAGGGCCGTCATTTCCTGGCTGAGGGCACAGAAGCCGGTATATCACAAGGTACCCGCCGACCGGCCCAATACGCTGGGTTATATCGTCAGGGCTTTTCTCGTCAAACCCGTCGGACCTTCCGGACCCGTACCCGAGGGCTGTAAAGGCCGACACTACCGCCGCATACGGAAAATACATCACCCACAGCATCGCGGAATGCAACGGCTGCCACACCCAGCGCGATATCTCCGGGGCCTTTACCGGGGCGCCCTTTGCCGGCGGCGGAAATGTCGAAGGCTTCGTCACACCCAACCTGACCCCCGACTCCTCCGGCCGCATCTTCAACTGGTCGCAGCAGGATTTCATCAATCGTTTCCGCAAAGGCAAACTGGTCCCCGGCAGCCCCATGCCCTGGTATAGTTTCGGCCGCATGTCGGACGACGAACTGAAAGCCGTATATCAATACCTCAGGACTTTGAAGCCTGCCAAAATGCCCGCAGTTCATTAACCAAAAAGCTCAGCTCATACGCCCCGGCATTGCCCAGCGCCCCGCTTCGACCCAAATTTGCACCGTCATAAAAACACCATCATGTCAAAAGCTACTCCTATACTCCTCTTCACCCTGCTGCTGGCTGGCCACAGTTACGGCCAGTTCGGCAGCCTGATCAACAAGGCAAAGAACAAGATCAACCAGCGCATCGACCGCAGGGTCGACCAAACCATGGACAAGTCCCTCGACGAGGCAGAAGGCAAAGGCGCGCCCGCGACCGCGCCTGCACCCTCCGCCACCGAGCCCTCCCTCGCCAGCTTTTCCAAATACGATTTTGTCGCCGGCGAAAAAGTTCTCTACGCCGAAGACTTCGCAGAGCAGTCCATCGGCGAACTACCCACCGGCTGGAACAGCACCGGAACCGGCGAGGTCGTTACCCTCGACAAATTCGCCGGTCGCTGGCTCCGTCTTCACAAATCCGTGTCCTATCTGACCGGCAGCAACAACAGCTTCGGACAGGACTATACCGTCGAATTCGACCTTCTCCTGCAGCTGAAGAATAACGGGTGGATGTATCCGCAGTTCATCGTCTCCCTGCTCGCCAGCCGCGACCTGTCGCCCGACGACAACAGTCTGTTGAAGGACTACCGGCAATACGCCTCCGCCACGGCAACGATCGCCCCCTTTGAGAACAACGGCTCCAGAGCGATATTCGAAGCCTTCAAAGAAAAATCCTCCACCTTCAAAGGCGACCTCATCAATATAGGTCAACTTCAAAACTGGTACGGACAACCGATGCACGTCGCCATCCAGGTGCAAAAACAACGGTATCGGTGCTGGGTCAACGAGCTGAAGGTTTTCGACGTGCCAAAGGGCGTTCCCACCGCCGATACCATGAACCAGTTGCGCCTCGAGGTCGGCAGCACCAACTATCCCGAAGAAGGCTACGGCGTAGCTACGTCGGCAACGTCCGCATCGCCACCGGTCTTCCCGATACCCGCCACCGCCTGATCGAAGAGGGAAAATTCTCCACTACCGGTATTTGCTTCGATCCCAATAGCGCCGCAATCCGTCCCGAATCCTACGGCGTACTGAAAGAACTCGCCGCCGCACTCAAAGAGAATCCGTCGGTCCGGATAAAGATCGTCGGCCATACCAGCAGCGACGGAGACGATGCCGCCAATCTGGAACTTTCGAAAAGACGCGCCGCCGCCGTAAAAGACTTCTTCGGCAGCGAATGGAAGATCGACGGCGCCCGCATCGACACCGACGGCAAAGGCGAGACCGAACCCGTCGCCGACAACAAGACAAAAGAAGGCCGCGCCCAGAACAGACGCGTCGAATTTATCAAACTCTAATCTGACAAAACAATGAAACAGACCATTCGCCTTAGCGCAGCCGCAGTCCTGGTCTTGCTGAGCTGCAATCTTTTCTCCTTCGTCGTCGCTCCCCGCCTCGCGGAAGGCATCTGGCAGCAGCCGGGCATCACCCAGCAGGACGGCGCCGACAAGATCAAAAAAGTTTTCTCGACGGCTATTTCCACTATGAAGGCCTGAAAACCGCAAAGAACATCGCCAATCGCGGGAAAGCTACCGCCGACCTGCTGGCCTATACAAAACAGTATCTTTCCGGCCCGGTCTTCAAGTCCGCCTATGACAGGATGCGCAAGGATTCCAAACCCTCCGAGCCCGTCGACTACACAAGACCAAAAGAACAGATCCGCCAGGACAAGATCGCCGAGACGAAGAAGTTACTCGCCAGTACGGAGAACGCCATCAACACCGGTAACGCCGACATGAAAAAGGTCATGCAGCCGATACTGGAGATGCACAAAAAGAACCTGTCGGACTACCAAAGCCCTAACAGCCAGACGATAGAGATGCTCTACCAGAGCCAGCTGGACCGGCGGAAAAAAGAACTGGAGGACTATAAAAAATATACCGCGCAATGGCAGGAAGAATATCCGGAAGACAGCCGTACATTCGTCAAACGGCGCATCCAAAAATATCTCACCCTCGCCGCCACTGTCGACTTCTCAGCCACCACCCACGAAAAGAACGGCAAACAAATTTTCGACAAGTCCGAATTCCAATACAAGAGCAACGACTGGAAGATGATCTATCGCGCAGGAAAGGACGTCTATGAAATCGCAAAACCTTTTACCGACAACTGGATCAAGGAACTACAATAACAACCTCAAACTCTAAAGACCATGTACCAACACCATTTCCCCGGAGGACACCCCACCATCCTCGTAACCGGCGCCACGGGCGCACAGGGGGGCAGCGTAGCCCGCGCCCTGCTCAACACCAAACGCTATACCGTACGTTGCCTTACCCGCGACGCAAAATCAGACAAGGCCGCAGAACTCCGGAACGCCGGAGCAGAGCTCGCGGAAGGCGACCTGAGCGACAAAACCAGCCTGGTCGCCGCCATGAAGGGCTGCCATGGCGTCTTCGGCCTCACCAATTTCTGGGAACACTATGAAAGGGAATTCCAGCAGGGCAGGAATCTTATAGACGCCGTCAAAGACTCCGGCATCTCCCATTTCGTCTACAGCAGCCTGCCGCCCTACCTCGAGCTGAGCAGCGGGCAATTACCCGTCCCGCACTGCGATATAAAGGCCGCGCTGGAGAACTACACCCGCTCGCTGGCCCTGCCCGCCAGCTTTCGTACATATCGCCTTCTACTACGAGAACTTCTTTTCCTTTTTTCCGCCGCAGAAAAGAGAGGACGGCTGTTACTATTTCGGCTTTCCCCAAGGGGACACGCGCCTGGCTATGGCCAGCGTCGAAGACATCGGCCCGATCGTAGCCCAGGTATTTGCCTGTCCGGAGATCTATCTGCACCGTACCGTCGGAGTCGTAGGCGAGGACCGCAGCTGTAAAGAATACGCAGCGATCATGAGCCGGGTACTGGGGCTGACCGTCCGCTATAACCATATCCAGCGCGACGTATACTCCGGTTTTGGTTTTCCCGGCGCCGAAGAGCTGGCCAATATGTTCGAGGTACAGCGGCTCTATATCCCCAGACGCAGCCAGCATCTCATGGAAAGCTACTGCATGAACCCTGGAATGCAGAGTTTCGAATCCTGGCTCGTAAAGAACAAACGCCGATTTCTCCAACTTTTAAACGATACCGAATATGCGTAAGAAGTACTCGACCACTGGAACCCTCACTATTATAACCTTCGTCATCTGCATTGCCTGCAACGAGGTCAGTTCCGAAGGATTCACCCCTCCCATCGCCGACCCTATCCAGCTCGTCAAACGCGGGCGGTACCTCGTCAACGCCATCGGCTGCGACGACTGTCATTCTCCAAAGAAAATGGGACCGCACGGCCCCGAGGTCGACAGTTCGCGCCGGTTCTCCGGCTACCCCGCCGGCAGGCCGTTGCCGGGCTTCGACGCAACCACCGCGAAGAACTGGATCCTTTTTGGGGGCGACCTTACGTCCTCGGTAGGTCCCCGGGGTATATCCTTCGCAGCCAATATCAGCTCGGACCCCACCGGCATCGGCAACTGGACGGAAGCCCAGTTCATCCGTTGCATCCGCGAAGGCAAATGGAAGGGGCTGGAACAGGGCCGGCCCCTGCTGCCACCCATGCCATGGGAGAACTTTCGCAAGCTCAGCTACGAGGACCTGCGCTGCATCTACGCCTTCCTGAAGACGACAAAGCCGGTGAACAATACAGTGCCGCAGCCCATTCCCCCGGGAGGAATGCCGCCCGCAGTGAAATAAATGAATTTTTTATAGTAATTTGACCACCCTAACTAACCTATGCAGATACGACGGTATAGCAGAATTGAGCCGATGATCTTCGTCTGGTTTATGCTGCCCTATACTGTCCTGATCAACCTCCTGCTCTTCGGCTACTGTACCTTGTCATCCATCGGCAGTTTTTCTCCCGCCTGGGTATCTCGGCGCTCTATTTCGCGGTGATCTATTCGATATTCGGAATGGCCGCCATGCTGGTGAAGAAACGTTTTCCCGGCGATCACGAGCTGTACAGGCGGGCCGGCATCATGCTGCCCCTGTTCAGCGTCATGAACCTGCTGACCGTTCAGGGCGTCTACCTGCTGTACGAGGCGGTGCCCATGGGCGACTGCTCCGTCCAGCGCAGCATGCAGTGGTGGGTGACGGGCTTCGCCTGCCTTGCCAGCGCTATCCTGACCTTTGTCAACGAGGCCGGCCTGGGCTGGGAGAAATGGAAGGCCGCGATGATGGAGACCGACCGCCTGCAGAGCGCCTACCAGAAAAGCCGGCTGATGAGCCTGCGACGCCAGTTGCATCCGCACTTCCTGTTCAACTGTTTCAATACCCTGTCCAGCCTGATCCAGGAGAATGAACAGGAGGCGGAGAAATTCCTCGACGAGCTGACCCGGGTATATCGCTATCTTCTGAAAGGCGCGGAAGAGCAGCTGGTCGACCTCGGCGAAGAGATGAAGTTCATCGACGCCTATCTCTATCTGGTCAAGACGAGGTTTGGCCCCGCCCTCGATTTTGACATCCGTATAGACTCGGCCGACGAGACCAAAAAGATTGCGCCGATGAGCCTGCTGGTCGTCCTCGAGAATATCATCTACAGGAATGCATTCAGCAAGTCCGAACCGCTGGGCATCGATATCCGGACGCTCCAGGACGGCTCGCTGATGGTCACCAATACCGTTCAGCCAAAGCCCGTCACGGGCGACGGCCCCGACCGAGGAGGAAGGGCTGGACGACCTGGTCGGCAAATACAGGCTGCTGGGCAGTCAGGGAATAGTCATCCACGAGACGCCGGCAAGCCGGTCCGTCCGCATACCCCTCATCGAAAAAAGCGAGCCGTCATCATGAAATTCTCACGACCTCTGAAAGTACAGATCCTGGGCTTCTGGCTATCGATGCCTTTCATCGTGCTCGCCTATAACGCCATCCTCTATCCGGGGCGGTTCCTCACGGACTGGCGTGTATGGACGTTCAGCTGGCCTCTGATCTACGGCATCGGCATCGTATCCTGGTATGCGCATATACAGTACGACCACGCGATCCGCCGGCAGTTTCCGACGCTGAAGGAGACCCGCAAGCGCATCCTGTATAAGGCCCTGACCAATCCCCTTATCATGACGCCATCCGTCCTGTTGATCTTCTGGATCTATGACCGCTGGCATATTCTCGGCTATCAGATGCACGTCCGCGACCTGAAATGGGGCTACCTCATCGGACTTGCGATCAACCTGCTCTTCGACACCCTGTGGGAAGTGTTGTTTCTGCTGGAAAAGTACCGGGAGAGCCTGCAGGAAAAGACCCTTCTGGAAAAATGAGTATGGAGCACGAGTTCGAGAACCTGAAGGGGCAGATCAACCCGCACTTCCTCTTCAATTGTTTCAATACGCTCTCGTCCCTGATCGAGGAAGACAGCACGGAGGCCGAACGGTTCCTCGGACGAACTTAGCAAGGTCTACCGCTACCTGTTGCGAAACAACGACAGCGGTGTCAGCACGGTAGAAAAAGAGATCCGGTTCATCCAGTCCTATTTTCAGCTGCTCAGGACAAGATACGGGGAAGGCCTCCAGCTGAACATGGACATCGACCGGCGCTATTTTCCCTATCAGTTGCCCTCCCTGAGCCTCCAGCTGCTGGTGGAGAATGCCGTCAAGCACAATATCGTCTCGCGACAGCAACCCCTGATCATGGATATATTCACGACGGCCGGCAACCGGCTGGTCGTCAATAACAACCTGCAGCGCAAGACGCTGGCTGTTACGTCCACCCGCATAGGGCTCCGCAACATCGAGGCAAAATACCGGCTGCTGAAGGAAGAGGGTTTTCAAATCGTGGAAGGGGAACAGAATTTTATGGTGGTACTGCCGCTTATCTGGAATAACAATTAAAACTCTAAACGCTATGAACATTCTGATAGTAGAAGACGAGGAAGCTGGCCGTAAAGAAGATACAAAAGACCCTGCTATCGATACAGGACGAGGCCGTGGTCGCCGGCGTCACCGACAGCATAAAAAGCACGGTGGAATGGCTCCAGCAGAACCCCGCGCCCGACCTGATCCTGATGGACATCGAACTGGCCGACGGGCAGAGCTTCGAGATCTTCAAGCTGATCGACGTCACCAGCCCCGTCATTTTCACGACCTCCTACGACGAATACGCGCTGAAAGCCTTTAAGGTCAACAGCATCGACTACCTGCTCAAGCCTGTGCAGAAAGAAGAGCTGCAGCTCGCTCTCGACAAGTACCGCCAGATGAATCTCCGCTATGCGACAAAAGAAACACCCGAAGGAGAAGCCCGCCTCGACGTCCTGCTGAAAGAGCTGCGGCGGCAGCTGGAACCAAAGGAATACCGGCAGCGCTTTCTCGTCAAGCACGGGCAGAAGCTGGTCAGCATCGGGATCGGCGAGATCGCCTATTTCTTCAGCGACGGCAGGCTCAACTTCTTCCGGACTGCCGACAGCCGGAAGTTCGTCGTCGACTATACGATGGACGAGCTGGAAGAAATGATCGATCCGCGGATGTTCTTCCGCATCAGCCGGGCCTTTTACGTTAGTCCCGGCTGTATCGAGAGGATCGAGGAATACTTCGGCAATCGCCTCATCCTGAGTCTTCGCCCCGCACTGGAAAAAGAGGCGCTGGTCAGCCGGGAAAAAGTGACCGATTTCAAAAAGCTGGATGGGCAAATAAAGAGAACGGTCGTCCCCTTTTCATCGGTATGAAGGTCGAGGGCGCCGCGGATGGCCGCGGCCCGGCTACGCGCCTCTTCCATCAGTCGCACCGAACGGCCGCTGCGATGGTCGATGCGTATCCCCTTAGAATAAATGCTCAGGTTCAGCATGCCGTGATCCTGATCCAGCTGAACCAGCGTGTCCTGTCCATTGGCCTCTTCCACCACTACACGAAGCACCAGCTTGTAGATCAGCAGCAGCTCGTGCCGTATATTCATATCCGGGTGCAGATGCTCTACCCCGGCCGCAGCATGCAGCCTGATCCGAACGCCGTGCCGGTGGTTCAGCGCCTCCGCGAATTCCCGCATCCGGTCGATCGCCTTCGCCATATTATCGTTGACCGGATCGATTGCCCACAGCATATCGTCCATCGCAATGATCATATTATGGCTTTTGTGATGGATCTCGTTGATATAGTTGATGGCCTGCTCCGGGTCCTTCTCCGCCTTGATCCTTGCGATCTCGCTGAGCACGTTGATATTCTGCAGCGCCTGGTTGACCTCTTCGTGCAGGTTGTTGGAGATATCGCTCCGCATATTCTCCAGCGCGGCCTTTCGCTGCATCCGCTGCCGGTCAAGTATATACAGCAGGGCCGCACCCGCCAGCAGCACCAGACAGAAGAACCACCAGCTACGCCAGAAAGGCCCCTGAACGTATACCGACAGCTCGCGCATATGCGGACTAAAGAGTTTCTCAGCATTGGTGCCGTGCGCTTTAAAGACATAGCGGCCGGGCGGAAGATAGTTGTATACAGCTTCACCCGACCGGTTCTCGAGCCAGTCCTTATCGAGGCCTTCCAGCCTGTACATGATCTCGCCGATGTCCTGGTAGGCAAGCGTCGACAGCGAGATCCGCAATGAATTCTCGCCAAATGGCAGCTCCAGCTGCTGCAGCTTTTCGATGGAGTCGACAGACAGGGGCTGGTTGTGCACGGAGATGCTGGTGATCTCCACGTCGTTCGGCGCCGACTCTGAATTTCTGAACTGCGACGGCTGGAACACGAGCACGTCGTGCGTCGTGCCGATCGCGACCCGGCCGTCCTTCAGCTCTGCCGAGGAACCCATATTGAACCCGTTGCTGCCGACGCCGTCCATCTCATAAAAGGTCGTTGCCGATTGCTTGGGAAAATTCAGCTTGTGAAGCCCCTCGGAGTTCGTTATCCAGACATAGCCCTTCCTGTCGAGAAGCACGTTGGTCGCGCCGCTGAACAGCGCCCCATGAATACTCGTGTCGCTGTGGATCCGTCCGGTACGGACGTTCAGGATATCGAGGTTGTGCGTGGCAATGATATACAGGCTGTCGGAATACTGGACGATATCAGCGGCTCCGACGCCGCTGAGCCTGCTGCCCTCCTCATCGGTGGTCGTATAGTGGTGGAGGATGGCGCCGTCCGCCGGCCGTATATGGTATACGCCCTCCGTTTCCGTACAGGCCCAGATGTCCCCGCAATGGTCGAGATACAGACGCTGCACCGCGCCATTCAGCGAACTCATCAACTGATAGCCGGCCGTCCGCGCGTCCCAGCGGATAAGGTCGCCGCGATGCGTCCCCATCCAGATATTGCCGGCCTTGTCCTGAATCATCTGGCGGATCGTACTGTGTTTGAAGATCGGCAAAACCAGTTCTTCCGTCTTATGCGTTGCCCAGTGCGAGACAAAAAGCCAGCCGTGCTGGTGCCCGCTCCAGATGTCTCCGTTGGGCCGTTGGATGACACACCAGGCCTGGTTCTGCCGCTCGTTGTGCGGAAACAGGTTTTCGATGTACCACCGTTTCACCGGTCTGAACAGGCTGTCATAGGCGAACAGACCATCTCCCCAGGTACTGACGACGATATCGCCATTGAGTAACTGCCTGGTCCCGGTCACCTCGGAAGTATAAACGCTGTCCCTCCCCGGCATTCGGTTGGCTACGGCGTGACAATGCTGGAGGCCGGGGTTGAACCAGTAAAGTCCTCTGTCCGTGGCCAGCCATATATTTTGCTCCCTGTCTTCGATCCACTGCTGCACTACGTCATAGTACAGGCTGAATTCGCCGCTGGCATTCGGACGCACCAGTTCGAACGCCTCGCTGCCCGGCCGCAGAACCAGCAGCATATTGACCCCGGCCAGCACCACCGTTCCATCACTGGACTCCGAGATCTGGTTCATTTCATTATACCGTCCCTGCAATTCGTGCCCGATGGATGGGTTCCAGTTATGTTCCTTTCCCGTTCTGACGTCCACACTGAAATAGTTGGCTCCCCAGCCGCCGAACGGCCAGTACATCACCCAGAATCGGCCGGTTCGGTCCAGATACGGAAAACCAATATTCGTATACTTGCCAAAATGAGAGATGACAACGTCGTTGTCGGGGTTGTGCCCTCTGTATGACAGGGTTTGTGCGACAGGGTTGTATTTGACAAGCCCAGAATCGGACCCCATCCAGCAATTGCCGGTGCTGTCCTGAAAAAAGGCGATGGCCATCCAGCCCGGCGGCATCGGGAAGGGCCTTCCTCCCGGATGAAAGGCTTTGATCTTTTCGTCATAGGTCAGGACGGCCCGGTTGAACAGGAACAGCATGATATGCCCCGAATTGTCGGTAAAAAGACGCCCCTTGCCCTTATTCCGGTCGTCTTCGGAGATGATCGTAGGAACTTCGTGATACTTCAGGTCCGAAAGATCCATATAGCCCACTCTGTTAAAAGCCGAGCGGATCCAAAGCCGGTTGTTCTTATCCAGCAGCAGCTGCTGCACGACGTTATTGGGAAGCGAGCGCGAATCGTTCAGCCGGTGCTGAAACAGCAGCATACGGTATCCGTCATAGCGCTGTAGCCCATTGCTCGTTCCTATCCAGATATAGCCTTTTTTATCCTGCTGCAAAGACATCACCGAATTCGATGCCAGCCCATCCGGGATGCCCAGCCGGGTAAAAAGATACTGGTGCTGGGCGGCAAGCCGGCCGGCACTAAGGCAGAGGAAAAGCAGGCTGTATAGGAGAATGCGCAATTACGACGGATTTGTCGGACAAGATAAGCCGGAATGGGCGGGAACCCGGCCAGTTCATACCCTTTTTTTGACAGTTCATGCACTATTTGCCCAGTATCGAATTGAAGGTGCTGTAAGGCACCGCGTCATCCGCAAACGTAAAGGTCCCCTTTTGCTGCACCTCTTCCGCCGCATGCAGGAATGCCCCATAGGCGGCACGCGCCAGCGAAGACCCGAGACTCACCCTCCTGACACCGAGCGCCCCGAGGTCCTTCAGCGTTAGCTGGCTTCCCGCAAGGCCCATGATGACGTTCACCGGCCTGGGGGCTACCGCCTTTACGACCGCGGAGATCTCTTCGGCGGTCCGAATACCCGGAGCAAAAAGCACGTCGGCGCCTGCTTCGGCAAAGGCCACCAGACGGCGGATCGTATCATCCATATCCGGCCGGCCCTTGAGGAAATTTTCCGCGCGTGCCGTGAGCATAAAAGGTATCGGAAGGCTGCGTGCAGCCTTCACCGCGGCCCGGACACGCCTTACGGCCAGGTCGAAGGGATAGATCGGGTCTTCCGGATGGCCCGTCGCGTCTTCGATCGACCCGCCGCAAAGACCGGTCTTTGCTGCCAGCAATACAGTCTCCGCCGCAGTCTCCGGAGAGTCGGAAAAACCGTTCTCAAGGTCTGCGGACACCGGAAGAGCCGTCGCTTCGACGATCGATGCCACATTCGCCAGGGTCTCGTCCCTGGTGACCTTCGCCAGCTGTCCGGCTTTCCGAGCGAGAAGGCCAGCCCTCCGCTGGTCGTAGCCAGCGCTTCAAAGCCAAGGCTCGCCAGCATTTTGGCAGAGCCGGCATCCCACGGATTGGGGATAACAAAAATGCCCGGACGCTCGTGGAGAGATTTAAAGGCAGCAGCCTTGTCGGCGCGAGAAATTGGCATAGCAGCTCTATTTGTTGTGTTCATAAACTCTTCGGGCCTGTGTCACCAGGCCGAGGTAATTCCTGTCCAGCACGTTGTTCGCCGAGAAATTTTTCCTCGGCCATTTTTTCGATATCGGCCCAGGATATCCCCGACGCATAGCCGGGATCTTTCAGCTTCATGCCAAACAGCGCAATACAGGCGGCCTTCCGTTGTTCAACCGAAGCCCTGTCAAAGTTAATCAACTGGTTGGGACAATTGAATCCAATTTTTAACGCGCCCTTTTTGCCTGGAAGGCAATAGCCGATGGTGATATCGGCGATGTTCTCTATATCGGCCGAATCTTTTTTCGGAACCAGTTCGAAAAGCGCCACCACCGAATGACCGGAAGCGACCTTCCCGCCTTCCAATCCGCGGGCGCTGTCCATGGACGCGCTCCTGTCGAATCCGATCAGCCTGTATTCCTTCACCAGGCTGGTGTCAAATCCGGCGGTGATACAGACACTGTCCGCGACGGTACAGACATTCGGCCCGAGCTCGTTCAGCAGTACCCTTTCCGCATCCTCCGTCTCCTCCACGGCCGCGAAATTGCCATGCCCCGTCTTGGCCATCCAGTGGTAGTTCGGAATTACGGATGCTGTCCATTCCTACCCCCATACAGGACAGGCGTATACCGGCCTGCGCCTGTTCGTCGATCAGGTCTCCCCAACTCCTGGCGGCCGGAGCCTCCATTGCTGATATCTCCGTCTGTGATCAGAATGACCTTGTTATTACCGCCGGGCACCATCTGCTGCTTCGCCACCTGATAGGCGAGTTTGAGACCTTCGATACCCGGGGAGGGACCATCCGGCCTCAACCCTTCGATGACCGAGAGCAATTGTCCCTTTTTCGAACCGGGTACGCCTTGCACCGCGACTCTACCCTGCCGCCGAAAACGACGACGGACACGTTGTCGTTGTCCCGGAGATTCTTTATCAGCAGAGGAAAACCCGACCTTATCAGGGGAAGTTTGCGCGGCATATCCATCGACCCGGACGCATCGATCAGATAGACCAGGTTGGCCGGCGGCGTTCCCTGACGGTCACTGATACGCGCACAGGTATTTACATACAACAGCCGATGCGATAAATTCCAGGGACAGGACATCAGCCTGGACGCACAATGAAATAAGGCTCCGTCGGCCGGCTCTTCATAATACAGATTGAAATAGTTGAGCAGTTCTTCGACCTTGACCGCTTCCACCGGGACCGGCATCCCCATGTCCAGGAAACGGCGGATCATGGGATAGGACATCCCGTCGATATCCGCGGGGAAAGAGACCTTTGCACCGGAGGTCGCCGATAAAAGCCTGCCCCTTTTTGCCGGCGCAGGGACCCGCATCTTAAGGGTGATCTGCACAAAATCCGCCGACCGGATGGCCATACGGTAGGGCTCATACCCCGGCATTGCAAAAAGCAGGGAGTCCTCACTGTTCCGCGAGCTGATCTCAAAATTACCCTCGAGACCTGTCTTATAGAGTGAGCCGGTGGACCGGACGAGGACTGCGACGTTCTGCAGCCTGTCGCCATGTACGTCCCTCACCTCTCCTGTAAAGAAGTACTGGGAATACGCTGGGACGGAGCAAGTGAATATAGAGGCGAATAAAAGTAGATGTAGCTTCAATAAAGTTATTTTTGACCGGCAATATCCTTATTAAGATACGACACATTTGCAAATCCACAATATGCAAATGCAGTGCCAGCCAGCAGCTTACTCCGCCCGCAGGCTCTTCACCGGATTGGCCAGTGCCCGCCCTGACCGCCTGATATCCGATGGTTGCGAGCGCCACGCCCGTGACCAGCAGCCCTGCCAGGACAAATATCCACCACGAGAGATCGATCCGGTAGGCAAAATCGCTCAGCCAGATATTCATCGTATACCAGTGCCAGTGGGACCCGCTATCAGAAAGGCAATAGCGATCAACCACAAGAAGTCCGATGAAAAAAGTGTGACGATCTGCCCCAGCGAGGCGCCCAGCACCTTGCGGATACCGATCTCTTTTGTCCGCTGTTCCGCGGCAAACATCACCAGACCCAACAGACCCAAACAGGAAATCAGGATGGCCAGGGACGCGAACAACAGTGACAACCGGGTCATCAGCAACTCGGTCTCATACATTTTTGGTACTCCTCGTCCACGAACTGATAGGCGAACGCAAATTTCGGATTGATCTCCCTGTAGACCTTTTCGATACCGGCAAGCGCCTGCCGCGTCTGCCCCGGCAGGGTTTTGATCATAACCACGCCAAAATATTCGTACTCTTTTATATCCAGCAATATCGGGACGATGGGGTCACGAAGCGAATTGGAATGAAAATCCTTTATCACGCCGATGATATGTCCCTTCTTCTTCCAGGCCTGGACCCATTTCCCGATGGGGTTCTTCATCCCCATTTCCCTGGCGCCCGTCTCATTGATAAGAAATGCATCCGAGGAATCCGTCGGATTTTGCGGCGAAAAATTGCGCCCTTCCGCGATCTTCAGACCGAGCAGCCGGACAAAATCGAATCCGACGGAAGAAGGATTGACCCCGACTTTCGAATTTTTGCCCTTCCCCTGCCATACGATCTGGTCGTCCGTCACCAGGAAATTCATGGAATGCGGCTCCTCGCTGCTGCGGTCGACCACCGCAATACCCGGCGAAGCCAGCAGCTCCTGCTTGAATAGCGCATATCCTTTTGGGTTTGACAGCTCGCCTTCGATGCGCACATATATGATATTTTCCCGGTTGTATCCCAGATTGGTCGTCTCTACATAATTCGTTTGCCTGGTGATGACGATCGTGGCGATCAACAGGAACAGCGAAAGCACGAATTGAAAAACGGTTAGTCCCTTCCGGAAAAGGATCGAGCTTTGCGTATACCTGACCACTCCCTTCAATACCTTTACCGGCCGGAGAGAAGATAGGTACAGCGCCGGATAGCTGCCCGCCACCAGTCCCGTTACCAGCATGACCGCGGGCAGCGTAACCCAGAATCCGGGCTGCGTCAGCGGGTAGCGGATATGCTTGTCCGTGAATCCGTTAAAGGCGGGTAACAGTACTGCCAGCAAAAGCAGCGACAACAACATCGCTAAAAAGGAGAAGACGAGCGACTCGCCGATGAACTGACCGATGAGATGCCCCCTCGTCGAACCTACCACCTTCCGCAGGCCTATCTCTTTCGCCCTCCGGACCGACCTCGCCGTGGCAAGGTTCATAAAATTGACGCAGGCGATCAGGAGAATAAAAAGGGCAACGCTGCTGAAGATGCGGACGTATTCGATACGCCCCGCCTCCGGGCGGCCATTTACAAAAACGTTGTAAAGGTACTGGTCTTCCATACGCTGCAGCCCCGCATGCAGCGCGGCTCTGTCAGCAGGGGCCAGCCGCGTGGCCAGCCAGGCATTGATCGCTGTTTCCGTCTTCCGCGGGTCCGCGCCGGGCGTCAGTTCCATATAGGTACGAAAACCATTGCTCGCCCATTCCAGATGACGACTCTTCTGCGCCTCCCAGGACAGCAGGAAATCGCAGTGGAAAGAGCAGCGCTCCGGAAGGTCTTCGAAAACGGCCGACACGGCCAGATCCATTTTGTTCTCATACCGCACGGTCCTGCCCATGGCCGCATGGGCGCTTCCAAATAGCGACTCCGCCGTCTTTCGGGAGATCGCTACACTGTAAATGCCCGCCAGGAGCCGTAGAAGGCCTCCCCTCCAGCAAAGGGAAGCCGAAGAGGCTAAAAATCCTCCGCTGGCCCGGGCCCCGTCGAACTTGATGACCTTGTCGCCGACCTGTAGCGTCTCAGGATGTCCCCAGGGAAGCTCGTAGCCCGTCGCATAATAAACGGTATTTCGCACATCCGGCACCGACCCCGCCGTCTCCTCCAGCGCGAATTCCCGTGTTTTTTTCACGATTGAACGAGATCGGCGTGTTATACCCGCCCTCCACGTGGCCATCGGCGGCAGAGGTCATGTAGACGGTATACAGATTCTTTTCCTTCGGGTAATTGCTGTCCACACTCCTTTCATCCTGCACCCAGAGAAAGATAAAAAGGCAGCAGGTCATGCCCAGGGCAAGACCGAAAACGTTGATGCCGGCATACACTTTATGCCGCAGGATATTCCGCCAGGCGATCCTGATATAGTTCTTTAACAATGGAAATGAATTAAGACCATTTCACCGCGAAGAAGATGCCCTTTTCCCAAATTTCTGAGAACCAAAAAATTACGCAAAATGCGACGCGAACAACTGTTCGCTATCGATACACCCGTTGTCCGCGGATATATTCGGCGACATCCACCATAGGCGCCACCCAGATCTCCTTTTCATGCTCTTTGAGATAACCGATCAGCCGCCGGTGGTCTTCGAGTGCCACGTTGATATTGTGCCCTCCGCCCACGCCATGAAAAAGAAAGACGATCAGACTGCGGGACTCCATGGCCTGTTTCACCAGCCCGATCATATAGTCGGCGTTCTGGCCGTTGATGCCATAACAGCGGATATTCGAAAGATCGGTGCGGTCAACCGTTTCCAGGCCGGAGTTCGTTCCGCGGGCGGCGACAAAATCGTTCTTCAGCGAATCGTAGAACAGCGTATCCCTGATGCGCAGGTCGCCGCAGGGAAAGGCAAAGGTCCGTGCCGACCTGCCGTCGATAGCCGAAAGCAGCTCGTTGTTGGCCCTTATCTCGTTGACGGCGCGCCTGACCGTATACTTCGACAGGTCGTTTTCCGATGTTATCCAGTTGCGGCCCGGCAGACTCCCATCGCAGGGATGGAACAGGGAGTGATTCCCCAGTTCGTTCCCTTTTGCCGCCACCTTCCGCCAATCCCCGATGCGTCGGCTTACCGCGGGTGAAGAACCGATCAGATAAAAGGTGGCGGTCAGCCCGGCGCTATCCAGTTCGGGCATCACCTTATCGAGGTGATTGTCGATGGCATCGTCATAGGTCAGGACGACCGCGCAGCGTTTGTGATCCCATGTCCCTGTCTCTTTGGGAGGATAGATCCTGTACCGGCCGCCGCAGTGAAGAAGGCTCATGATATGCAACAGACCGTCATAATATCTTTCTACCCACTGCTGCGGGACTGGCGAATTCCACAACGCCTCGACGAACGCCCTGCTGCCCGGCCGCGTGGCTGAAAGACCCGTCACCGCATTCGTGGCGACAAGCCCGCTGGCGTGCCTGTTGTCCAGTTTTTGTCCGTCCAGCGTATACTGGCAGCCGTAAGTATCCATACCCTGCGAGGCAAAAAGGACTCGATACGATCGCTCAGCACCCGTTCGCCCTCGTCCTTACCCCACCAGTTGTAGTCCACCGACCAGTTGCTCGCCGTTCGCCAGGAATCGAATGAAAAATTGGCCGACCGGTGGTTGCGCGGCGAGACGAAGGGAGTTCCGTCAAAATTGGCGTAGTCCGGCGCCAGCCCGGTCCGGGGATTGCTGGCTTTTCTGAAATACGCCCGGCTGGTATCCGCTGCCGCCGCCCAGAAAGCGCGGTCCTCCTTCGGGCCCCAGCGCGCCCACAACTCATAAAAAGCCGGCAGGTGATAGGACGGATCGGAGAAGCCCCCGCGATCCACGCCCGGTACAAAACGGATGATCCTGGCATCCTCATTGACCATCGTGGCGATGGTGCGCATTCCGAATTTTGTCGGACCGGACTTCAGTGGATGATGCCGCATCGCCGACAGAATTTTATCGGCCCAGGCCTGGTAATTGTAGATGCCCGAGCCATTGCCCCAGCGGCCCGCGGCAAAATAGAGCGACATGACAAAATATTCCTCTCCGTCCGGCGCCGGCGTCTCCTCGTTGGGAGTACCATCCCTTTTCAGGGACCAGGAAAAATACCCGGCCGAAGGATGCGCCTCATCGCTGATATACATATAGCTCATCGCATAGTTCCATATTGCATCGAACTCCGCCTTTCTGTCCGGCTGGACGGCGATCATCATCCCGTAGGACATACCCTCGCTGCGGATATCATAGTGGGGGACGTCGCTGACATACGCCAGCGGACCATTGGCATTGCTGCCCGCCGGGAAATAGACGGCCTGGCTGCTGTCTCCGTGAAACAGCTGCTGAAAGGCCGAATCGATTTTTACGGAAAGCGCCGCCTCGCTATGACCATTCTCGCGGAAAAGATTGCGGTAGACGCCCGTGGCGTAGGCGCCGCGTCCGTCGGAGAGGGACTGACCTTCCGAACAGAGGGTAATGACAGAAAGGAAAAGGGCAAACAAGCATTTCATACCCCAATATAAGTCAAAAAATTGCAACCGATTACATTTTTCGTGAACCACCCCGGTAGCCCGAGCGTGTGAATATATTCGGGATGTGCCGTCCTGATCTTTTGCAGCTGTATATATTTATCGCTGCCAACGGACGATTATTGTCTGCAAAAACCAGGTGCCTGCTATTTTTATCTTCAGGCAACCCCTGCATTCCCTCGGGCGTTTTCCATACCCAGAAACTATTTCGAACAACCAATTTTTTAGTAACCTGTACATTCCAGGGGACCAGTTTTCATTTTTTATTTAAACAACCATGAAACTTAACAACCACCATTTCGCAATGGCAGGCCTTGCCATTGGCATTCTCTTCAGCGCCGCATCCTGCTCCAAAAAAAGCAATGACAACCCTCCCGCTCCTCCCCCCGTGCCTAAAATACAGGTACAGCTAGCGGACAACGCCGAGCTTCGGCAAGATCATGACCGACAGCAACGGCCGGTCGCTCTACTTCTTCTCGGATGACGCAGGCGATACCTCTACCTGCTATGGCGGCTGTGCAACGGCCTGGCCCATCTTTTACGTCAACAATCCCACACTGTCGGACGGACTCAAAAGCAGCGACTTCGCCACGATCACCCGCAACGACGGCAGCAAACAGACTACTTATAAAGGCTGGCCACTGTACTACTTTGCTCAGGACAGCAAGGCCGGCGACGTGAAAGGCGATCCGGTCGGCAAGGTCTGGTACGTCGCAAAACCCGACTACACCGTAATGATCGCCAATGGACAACTGAAAGGCAATGACGGCAATCTCTACGATTCGCTGTATAATCCGGGAACGGGTCTCACGCGCTACATCACTGACGACCACGGACACACGCTGTACAATTTCAAGAACGATTCGTTCAACATCAATAAATTCACGAAAGCCGACTACAGCAACAACCCTTCCTGGCCGGTCGACACCCTGTCTTCCATCGGCAGCGTGCCCTCTACGCTGAACAAGACCGATTTTGCCAATGTCACCGTCGTAGGCCGTACCCAGCTGACCTACAAGGGACGCCCCCTGTATTTCTTTGGTCCTGACGCCGCCAAACGCGGCAGCAACAAGGGCATCAGCATCCCCAACGTCAACAAACCCATCACCTGGCCCTACGCCAACGAAAACATTACTCCGGCGCCAAAACAATAATAGACGAACCGCTTGTGGCGGTTCCTTAGATCAGGGTTATTGCCAAAAGCAATAACCCTGTTTTAATTTTATACGTAATACGTCGCAAAAGGACAAATAAACGTATACATATATTATTTATTCAAATACATTTTTGATTACCAGGTCTTTCTATTATATTGTTACCAAATTCAATACCCCATGCCGAAACTAAACCCTGGCAGAAAACCATTATTTGGTAGAGGAAGACGTGTCGTCTTCTTTCTGACTTCGGTATTACTCCCCTTCCTGCTGCAGGCGCAGCCTATAATAAATTCCTTCGCACCGCTGTCAGGTCCAATCGGTACTACGGTTACCATCACCGGTAGTAATTTCAGCGCCACGCCCGCAGACAATACCGTCTATTTCGGTGCGGTAAAAGCAAGCATCAGTTCGGCCAGCACGACGACGCTGACGGTCGCCGTTCCGACAGGCACGACATACGAGCCGATAACCGTGACGACCGGCGGTCTGACTGCCGCCTCGGCACTCCCCTTTGACGTCATCTTCTCCGACCCCGGTCAGTTCACTCCGCAGGCCTTTAGTACGGGAACACCCGTATCCATGGGAGGAACCAGCCCAACCATGGTCTGCGCAAAAGACCTCGACGGCGACGGTAAGATCGACCTGGCCGTTATCAATACTCAGGGATTGCTCGTCTTTAATAATACCAGCACCATTGGCTATCCGAAGCTGAGCACACCCGCAACATTCTATCCTGCCCCTCAGCGGCCGCTCCGCAGGCGCTGGCGGTGGGAGACCTCGACGGTGACGGCAAGCCGGAGTTGATGGTGACCCTGTCGACCGACGCCTTTGTCTATGTCTATGAGAATACGAGCACGCCGGGAAACATCTCATTCAACGCGACTCCGGTACCTATTCCCGCCTCCGCCAATATTGTGTATATAACCCTTGCCGACTTCAACGGGGATGGCAGAACCGATATAGCCACCCTCGACCACATCGGCAACAGCAATATCAACGTCCTTGCCAACAACAGCACGCCCGGTGGTTTTTCTTTCGGAGCAATCCAGTCGCTGACCCTCGTATCCGGCAGTTACCCGGGAGCGCTCGCTGCGGCCGACCTCGACGGAGACGGCATGCCCGAACTGGCCTATACAGACGAGAACAACGACCAGATCGACATATTTCAGAACGCCTCCACCCGCGGAAGTGCTACCATTACCCTAAATCCCATAACTACCCCACAGCCCATGATCACCGGCGATCCGGATGAATGGGGGGACCCGGCGAACCCTATCGGGCTGGCTGCCGGGGATCTGGATGGGGACGGCAAGACCGATCTGGTAGCCTCCAACTTCTTTGCATTTACGCTGGGAATATTCAGGAACACCAGTACACCCGGAAATATTTCATTCAGTACGGAATCCAAAACTACTCCGACGCCCATGTATCCCGCCCAGATCGCGCTAAGCGACCTCGACGGTGACGGCCTTCCCGACCTGAGCCTCGTCACGCAGGGCGCTGGCAGTCCGATCAGCGATTCGGTATCCATTTATCGCAATACCAGCACCAGCGGGCATGCATCATTTGCGCCGGCTGCCGGCTACCTGGCCAATTCACAGGCATACTGGGTAGCGCCGGCGGATATGGACGGAGACGGTTTGCCCGATCTGCCGGTCGTCAACAACGGGGTTTCCTCGATATCCATCCTGATCAATAAAAAGTCGACCGACCTGGCCATCACTTCGTTTTCGCCTGCCACCGGTACTTCCGGCACGGTGGTGACGATCACCGGGATCGACTTCACCAACATCACGGGCGTCTCTTTCGGCGGCGCGCCCGCGCAGTATACCGTAGCGTCGCCCACATCCATTATCGCGACAGTGGGCGCGGGCTCCTCGGGCCTCGTAAAAGTGACGACAGCCAACGCCTTTGCCACAATGCCGGGCTTTAAGTTTCAGCTGAATCCGCCGACGATCACCAGTTTCTCTCCGACCAGTGCCAACACCGGCACCGCCATCCTGATAAAGGGCACCGGATTTATATCCAACCAGGTCAACGCAGTCAGCTTTGGCGGCACCCCTGCAACATCCATCAATATCATTTCCGATACGACCATATCGGCTATTGTCGGCACTGGCTCGACAGGGTCCGTAAAAGTGATGTCCCTTGCGGATACGGCCACGGCCGCCGGATTCATATTTACCAGCGCCAGCGCCGGACCTCCGACCATCTCTTCGTTCTCTCCGATGAGTGCGATGCAGGGCGCGGAGATCGTCATCACGGGAACCAATCTGTCGAATGTGACAGCCGTGACGTTCGGCGGAACACCCGCACAGTCATTCCAGATCTATTCGGATAATTCCATACACGCCTTCGTCGCCGCGGGAGCCACCGGCAGCGTCGCAGTCACCGGAACCAACGGCAATGCCTCTTATCCGGGCTTCACGTTCATGACTGCGCCGCCGCCGCAAAATCCGCCCCGCATCACTTCGTTCACGCCCCAGAGCGCAGCCACCGGCGGGACCGTCACCATAACGGGTCTATACCTGAAAGACGTCGTCAGCGTCAGCTTTGGCGGCAGCCCTGCCATTATCAACAGCCAGTCGGACAATACGATCGTAGCTATTGTAGGCACCGGCGCTACCGGTCTGGTAAAAGTCGCAGGTCCGGTCGGCGCGGATTCGCTCGCGGGATTCATCTATGTCTACGATACCACCCGGACCAGCCCGGGCGGTGGTGCCTTCCAACTGGTGCAGTTCAGCGGCGCGCTATCGGGTAACCTGCCGCACATCAACTGGCAGACCCGCAACGATGGCGGCATTTCCTTCTATGCCATAGAGAGAAGCGTCGACGGCAGCCAGTTCACCGTCGTCGGCACCATCCCCGTCACCAACAAGACCGGCACCGGCCACAGCTATACATTCACGGACCAGTCGCCAAGGGACGGCATCAATTACTACCGCCTCAAGATGCAGGACACGACGGCACACTACAGTTATGGACCCACGATATCACTGCAGCTGGCCAACTCTTCGCCGCTGCTGGTCATTTATCCCAACCCCGTAAAATATGGCTTTTCCTGGTCGACCTGCCCGACGCCAACAGCACGTCGACATTCTTACTGACAGACATGAACGGTCGGGTCATGAAGAAAGACGTCGTGCCCCCAGGCCAGTCCCAGGTAAGGATCAATATACCGGGATACCCCAGAGGAACCTATCAGCTGCGATGGACCAACGGAACAAAGACATCATACCAGACAATCCTTGTACTGTAAAAACAAAAGACCCGGCTTATTGCCGGGTCTTTTCACTATGGTTTTGTCGCGCGATAGTATTAAGCTATGATCTCCTGAAAGCTTTGCTGGAATTCCTCTCCATACATCTGATGGTATTCCCGGGCAAATTTTTCAAATGCGGCCTTCGCCATCGAATGCCGCCCCAGCGTACTCAGGCTTCTGCACTTCACCCGCAAGGCCTCTTCGTTGATAGGGTCGAACAGGAATATACCGCCCGCCACCTCGAGCTGCAGCTCCGGATCGGCAGCCGACGGCGTCAGTGCCGCGGACAGCGCGTCCAGCACCTTCCCCGATATCTCCGACTGAATATCGTCCAGCCAGTCATAGGAGGTGTCCGGCAAAAGGCTTCCCCGGTGGACGATCTGCAGCAGCTGCCGGATATGCGCCTTGTCCGGTGCATGCGGCGCATTCAAAAACGTATAGAAACGCGCAAGGTCGATGCAGATTTCCTCCGGCTTGTACTGGAACACCCACTTGTCGCCCTCTTTTATAATGCCGCAGGTACCCAGCCTGTCGAGAATAGCCTTCAGCTTGACCATATTGACGCTGCGATTATTCTGCGCGTCCTTGCTGGACTTGTCCCTCCAGAGTGTCGCATACAGCTTCTCCGAGGAGATCCCCTTGCCCGAACGGATGGAGTAAAGGGCTATCAGCAGGAATAGTTCTTTCAGCAGCGGCGTAAACAGCTTAGTCAGGTCGTTGCCCGACTTATCCACCACCTCGAAAGGCCCGAAGAAATAAATATTGGCGACCGGTTCGACCGGCGCCGCGGGAGGCGCTTGCTGCAGAACAGTTTCATTCACGACTGGCACAGGCGCAGCGGGCGTGACCGGGGCGACTTTCTTTTTCTTTCTTCCAAACATCACCCAGGTCAGTCCGCCCAGGCCGGCAATCGCCAGCGCATACCCCCACCAGGGAGTCGAAGGACCGGCGGCTACCACTACCGGTGAGACCGCATACGGCGGAAAGGCGATCGAATAGATCCTGACGTCCGTCTTGTTCTCCTTGGTGGTATAAAAGGTCACGGCGACCAGTTTCTTCCCGTTGGGCGAATAATACAGGTCTGCAAAAGACCGCACGTCGTAGAAAGAGTAAGGGATGGTATCTCCCAGCAGCTCGTATTCCGGCGAACTCAGCGAACCCCGGATCAGCTGCAGGGTGGAATTGAACCGGTCGTTGGGGAAGATCAGCCCGTAATATTCTCTCGACTTGTCGTCGATGACCAGTGCTATTGGCGAAACAGAATTGTTTCTCCGGCTCCTTCAGGTGATAGACCGTCCTGATCCGCTGGTCCCCGATGCTGTAAGCATACAGATCGTAATAGTATTTGGGATTGACCATCTGGTCGCCCGTATTGCTGCCGTAGCCGCCGAGCAACCACGCCGTGTCGCCTGTGCTGTTGGTGCCCAGCGCTCCCAGATAGTGCGGGGGCAGGTGGTCGCCCCTGGGCGTCACGACCTCCCATTTTTTCTGCGGGATATCATAGCGCTGTACCAGATTCTTATAGTGAAGCTGCCCGTATCCGCCGATCATATAGACGGCCGAGTCCTTCGGGGAAAGAAATTTATTGGCATGCCAGAACTCGGTAAGCGGGCCCGGCAGGAAATGACCGTCCCAGCGGTTGTTGTTGCCCAGCCAGGTCCTGACTGTTTTTTGGTCGATATACGCATCGTACAGCCGGTCATGGGCAGGGTCGAAAATGGCCTGATGTCCCGCCGGCAGACGGGTCGGATCATCGGGGTCGGCCAGTCGCACGCCCGAAAGGGTCGACCGCGAAAGCGAGAAGCTATACAGCGAGTCGGGAGTCACCAGGTAGAGCAGTTCTTTGCCCGGGTCGAAGGCGATGGCGGGTATGCCGTTGATCTGACAGGCATTCACCAGCGCCCAGTCCTGATGGCGGCTGCGGATCCAGATCGCATTGGTCACACGCGCAGGCCTGTTCCCGACGCTGTCACGGGATTCTTCTCCCGAAGCCTCCGACAACGGCCAATAGTACCGAAGCCGGCGGTTCTCCGCCACCCGGATATTTCGGATACTCATGGGGGGGATATCCGCTGTCTGAAACTCGTCCACGCCGCTCGTTCCGAACACCAGCCGAAAACATGGATCGCCCTTGAAAGGCGCCTTGCTTTTCCCGACCAGACGCTGGTTGACATAGAACCCGAGTGACTTGTCTTTTGTAGCAAAATGCAGCGCTACCTGGCTCCACTGCGTATACAGGCGGGGAGAGTCGATCCTGAACGTACCGGCTACCGTCTCTCCGATGATAAAATTGAAATTTCCCAGCTTTTGATTATAGACCAGGTCGATATTCTGATGGTCGGTGGTGATGATCCGGAAGACATATCCAAAATAGGTCTCCATACGCGGGGCAAACTGAAGATCAAAAGACAGCTCGCCGTCTTCCGTCAAACACAAAGGTTCCACGGGGCTTAGGTTCAGGCCTGTCCTCTTCTCCTGTACGACCTCATGGCTGGCGAATTGTAATCCATAAGATTGTGAATGTCCTGCATAAGTAAAGAACGCTACTAATATGACGAAGCAGACAGCTATTTTCATGTTCACACTGGAAAGGGCTAAAAATACACTTTTTTCCCTATTCGGCCACCCCATCCGCTGAAACCCCGCTACTCCCACTTCCAGTTGAGCACTTCCGGCATATCCATCCCCTCCCTGTTGATATACTCCCGGTGCCGGATCAGCAGATCCTGCATTTCCTGCTTGATGTAGGCGCATTTTTCACCCAGCTCCGGCAGCCGGTCGATTACGTCCATCACGAGATGGAATCTGTCCATATCGTTGAGCACGGTCATGTCGAAAGGCGTCGTGATCGTCCCTTCTTCCTTGTACCCCCTGACGTGCAGGTTACCGTGATTCGTCCGCCGGTACGTCAGCCTGTGGATCAGCCAGGGATACCCGTGATAGGCGAAGATAATGGGCCTGTCTTTGGTGAACAGCATATCGAAATCCCTGTCGCTTAACCCATGCGGGTGCTCCGTCTGTGGCTGCAGTTTCATCAGATCGACCACATTGACCATCCGGATCTTTAAATCCGGCAGCTTCTTCCGGAGAATAGAGATCGCCGCGAGTATCTCCAGCGAAGGCACGTCCCCCGCCGCAGCCATCACCACGTCCGGACTGCTGTCCTCGGTCATTGCTGGCCCAGGTCCAGATGCCCACTCCCTTCGTACAGTGCAGGACCGCTTCTTCCATACCGAGCCACTGCGGAGCAGGATGCTTGCCCGCCACGACGACATTTACGTAGTGCCGGCTCCGGAGACAGTGATCCATCGTCGAAAGCAGACAGTTGGCGTCGGGAGGAAGATAGACTCTTACTACCTCGGCCTTCTTATTGACGACGTGGTCGATGAAGCCCGGATCCTGATGCGTGAAGCCGTTATGGTCCTGGCGCCAGACATGCGAAGCCAGCAGATAGTTCAGCGAAGCGATCTTACGGCGCCAGGGGATATGCAGGGTCACCTTTAGCCATTTGGCATGCTGGTTGAACATCGAGTCGACGATGTGAATAAAGGCCTCATAGCTGTTGAACAGACCGTGCCGGCCCGTCAGCAGGTAGCCTTCCAGAAAGCCCTCGCACTGGTGCTCGCTGAGCACTTCAATGACCCGTCCGTCGCCGGCCAGATACTGGTCCTGCGGCGTTATTTCCGCTTCCCACTGGCGGTTGGTCTCTTTGAAAACGGCGTCCAGCTTGTTGGACAGCGTCTCGTCCGGACCAAAAAGACGGAAGTTCCGCTGTTCCTGGTTGAGACGGACGACGGCGGCAAGAAACTCACCCAATACCGTCGTATCCGACGCCTTTACCTTGCCGGGACCGGGTATCTTCAGGGCAAAATCCCTGAACTCGGGCATCTTCAGGTCTTTCAGCAGCAGCCCGCCGTTCGCGTTTGGATTGGCGCCCATCCGCCTTTCGCCTGCCGGAGCCAGCTCTGCCAGCTCGGGCAGCAACGCTCCTTTTTCGTCGAAAAGCTCTTCCGGCTTATAGCTCCTCAGCCATTCTTCCAGCAGCCGCAGCTGGTCCTTGTTGCCGGCGGGGTCCGGTATCGGCACCGGTGCGCACGCCAGCTGCCTTCGATGGGAAACCCGTTGACGACCTTTGGCCCCGTCCATCCCTTGGGCGTCCTCAGCACCAGCATCGGCCAGCGCGGACGCTCCGCCTTCTCTTTCGCCGACGAACGGATGGCCCTGATCTTTTCCACGATCTCGTCGAGAGTCGCAGCCATCAGGGCGTGCATCTTCTCAGGGTCATCTCCTTCTACAAAATGCACGTCCCATCCATAGCCGTTGAACAGCTGCTCGAGCTCGCCGCGGCTGATCCGGGCAAGAATCGTCGGATTGGCGATCTTAAAGCCATTGAGATGAAGAATCGGTAGCACGGTCCCGTCGGTCACCGGATTGAGGAATTTATTGGAATGCCAGGCCGTGGCGAGAGGCCCCGTCTCTGCCTCCCCGTCGCCGACGACGCAGGCCACTATCAGCGAAGGGTTGTCGAAGGCAGCGCCGAATGAATGACTCAGCGAGTAGCCGAGCTCTCCGCCCTCATGTATCGAACCCGGACATTCCGGAGAGACGTGGCTCGGTATCCCGCCCGGGAAGGAGAACTGTTTGAACAGTTTGCACATCCCTTCCTCGTCGCGGCTGATATCGTGATAGATCTCGCTGTAGGTCCCCTCCAGATAAGTGTTGGCCACCAGCGCAGGACCGCCATGTCCGGGACCGGAAACATAGATCATATTCAGGTCGTATTCCCTGATGATCCTGTTCAGATGTACATAGACGAAGTTCTGTCCGGGCGACGTGCCCCAGTGCCCCAGCAGGAGGTGCTTGATATGTTCGGGAGCCAGTCGCTCCTTCAGAAGGGGATTGGCCTTCAGGTACATCTGTCCTGCGGACAGATAGTTGGCGGCGCGCCAGTAGGCATGCATCTTTTGCAGCAGCCCGTTGCTATTATTTATCATAAGATTACCGTTCTTTTAATAGCTGGTCCACGGTACGGGCGATCATCCATTCTTCATCGGTAGGGATAGCGTATACTGCCGCGGGACTCCCCGCGGCGGATATGGCCAGGGCATTTTGTTCGTTGGCCTTCTGGTCCAGATGGACGCCCAGATAACCCAGACCCGCACATATGCGCGAGCGTATGATGGACGAGCGCTCTCCGATGCCGCCGGTAAATACAAGGGCGTCCAGCCCTCCAAGTACGGCAGAGAAGGCCCCGATGGCCTTCTTCACCTGATAACAAAAAGATTCACCGCCTCCGCCGCGCCTTCGTCTTTGCTCTCCCGCGCCAGCAGGTCCTGCATATCCGAACTGATACCCGAGACACCCAGCAGCCCGGACTCGTGATTCACCAGCTGGCTGAATCCTTTTGCGTCCATCCCCTCCTTCTCCAAAAGATACCATACCACCCCAGGGTCCAGGTCGCCGGTTCTAGTCCCCATGACGATACCTCCCGTTGGCGTAAATCCCATCGTGGTGTCGACGCTGAGGCCGTCTTTTACCGCCGCGAGACTGGCGCCGCTGCCCAGATGCGCAAGTATGACGCCGCCGCGGGCCCCGGCCGGATCTACCCGCACCAGTTCCTCCAGCACATAGGCATAGGACAGGCCGTGAAAGCCATACTTCTGCAGGCCCTTTTTATCATATCGTCGCGGCAGTGGCAGCAGACGCGCCTGCCGCGGCAGGGCGGCATGAAAGGCGGTATCGAAACAGGCTATCTGGACAATATCCGGCAGTTCCTTCCGGAATAATTCGATCAGCCGGATCTCGCCGGGAAGATGATCAGGGTCATAGGCTACGATCCCGCGCAGCTCGTTCAACAGCGCCTCGTCGATAACGGATGCCCGACGGTGCCGCAGGCCGTGGACCACCCGGTGACCAACAGCGGCGGGCGCCCCAGCCCCCTGCTGCTCCAGCCAATCCAGCAAAAAGCCGGCCGCTTCGCCGGGAGAAGAAGCCTTCGCCTGGAGTTCGTCTTTTTTATTGTTTCGGGTATCCGTGTACGTTAGTTTCGCATCGGCCAGTCCGATCCTGTCGATCTTACCCGACAATAGCCGGGAAGGCATCGTCCCCGGCTCCGTAGCATACAAAGCGAACTTGATGCTCGACGAACCGCCGTTGACAGCCAGAATATTTTTATTTTCCGGATGCATAACTTTAGCTAAAGTTAGCTACCTTGTAATATTGTTTAGAAAGATTGCCACCATATTATTATTATCTTTTTTGTTTTTCAATTGGGTAGGTTACTGGCTTTTCATCTCCTGGTTCGAAAGCCGCGAAGAAACCCGTTTGGAGAGTAGGCTCGCGGACGGCAGATACGACCGCTCGCAGCTGATCCTGGTCAAAATATCCGCAAGTCACCTGCCCTATGGCAACGCATCGACGGCTTTTGATCTGGAAGGAGGCAAGGTCGACATCGGCAACCTTCACTACAGATATATTGGAAAAAGGTTGTACAACGATTCGGTAGAATTCTTATGCCTGCCCGACAGGGAAGCCAACCGGTTCCAGAACGCAAAAAATAATTTTTTCAGCCTCGTGAATGACCTGCAAAATACAGGCCATTCCAAATCTCCGGGCTCTCCCGGAAAAATGGCTTCGAACAGTCTGAAGGTTTGCTACCCGGCCCCGCAGGGCCTGACGGTCGCCGGCCTGCCCATCGGTCATACAAGCCCGGTGGCCCTCCTTTCCGGCCCTACCCTTTCGCCGGGATACTCGCATATCCGCAAACTGCCTCCCCGTCCCGAAGAGAGGCTATAATACACTTGCTTTCCTTCGATCATTGAATAATTTTCAGACAATAAATCATACATGAAGAATTCTCTACTCGTCGCACTGGCGACGACTGCACTGTTTACATCCTGTCATTTCAAAAATGACTATGAGCAGGTATTTAAGGACCCCAACCTCTACTGCAACACCGTTCACGAATTGAATACTGTCGTCATGGGAAATAACTTCGGCCCCATCGTCGCCTCCCGCAACTATCTCTATGCCGCTATCGCCGGCTATGAAGTGATCGCAGGCGGATACCCCGACAAGTTCAACTCCCTTTCGGGACAGTTGCACGGCCTGAAGTCCATGCCAAAACCTCCCGCCGGTGCAAAGATCAACTACGAGCTCGCTTCCGTCCTGGCCTTTTGCAAACTGGGTGAAGCCGTCACCTTCCCCGAAGGAAGCATGCGCAAATTCGTGGACAGCCTCAAACAGCTGGCAAAAGACCACGGCATGCCTTCAGATATGCTGGCCGCCTCCGCCTCCTATGCAGATTCGATCGGCGCCGCCGTCATGGCCTGGAGCAAAACCGACAACTACTCGCAGACCAGAGGGGCCACTGAATACATGGTCAACGACTCTCCCGGCCGCTGGGTGCCCACACCGCCCGCCTACTCTCCCGCCATGGAACCCCACTGGCGCGAGATCCGTTTTGTCGTCGTGGACAGCGTCAGGGAATTTATCCCCCACCCGCCTTATCCGTTCAACGTAACGGACAAGAACGCTCCCTACTATCAGGAAGTAAAAAAGATCCAGAACAAGGGCGACAGCCTTACCCCGGAAGAGACGTGGATCGCCGATTTCTGGGATGACAACCCTTTCAAGCTCAACGTCAGCGGCCACCTGATGTTCGGTACGAAAAAATTCTCACCGGCCGGCCACTGGATGGGCATTGTGGGAATCGCGGCACAAAAGTCCGGATCTGATTTCGCCACCACCGTCGCCGCCTATGCCAGGACGTCCATCGCCCTCTTCGACGCGTTCATCGAGTGCTGGAATATAAAATTCACTTATAATACCCTGCGCCCCGAAACCGCCATCAACAAATATTTCGACCCCAACTGGCGCCCCCATCTGCAGACCCCTCCGTTCCCGGAATATACCTGCGGTCACTGTACCATTTCCGCCTCTGCCGCCGAGGCCCTGACCAAAGACTTCGGTGACAATTTCTCCTATACCGACACGACCGAGCTGGAGTTCGGCATCAAAAGCCGCAGCTTTACCTCCTTCCGCGCCGCGGCTTCGGAAACGGAACGCTCCCGTTACTACGGCGGTATACACTACGAATATTCCACGGTAGTCAGCCACAAGATGGGCTCGCAGATCGGCGAACTGGTGGCCGACCGCCTGAAACTGAAAAAAATTGAACGCATTTCTCCTGATCCCCGCCTTCCTGTTCTTTCTTTTTACAGGTACAGCAGCCGCGCAGCAGGCGCGGCTGCCCAACGGCTGGACACTGACACCCGCCGGTACCTCCATCCCGCTCAGCAGCGACCTGCCCCTGAATATGGCCATTTTCGCCCGACAACAGATTTGTCGCCGTGACAGACAATGGCAACGGGCGGGAGGGTATCGACCTCATCAGCCTTAGGACGGGCCGGTTGATACAAACCCTTCCTCTCGGCAGGGCCTGGCTGGGACTGGCATTCGGCAACTCCGGTCTCTACGTCTCCGGCGGCAATGACGATATCATCGTCCATATGCAGATGAAGGACCAGCGGCTCGTCGCCAAAGACACGATCCGGCTCGGCGCCCCCGGCCTAAAGAAAAGATCAGCCCGGCCGGACTGGCCCTCGACGAGAAGAAAAGCCGTCTCTATGTCGTAACCAAAGAGAACAACTCACTCTACGTCTGCGACACGAAGACCGAGGAAGGTCCTGGCGCGTCAGCAATTGTCCGCCGAAGCCTACAGCTGTATCCTCAACCCAGGAAGAAAAGAGCTGTATATCTCTGCCTGGGGAGGAAAAAACTCTGGATCTATGATACTAAAAAAGGCCTGCTCACAGACTCCGTCGCTACGGAAGACCATCCGAACGACCTCGCCCTCAGCAAAGACGGCAAATGGCTGTACGTCGCCAATGCCAATTCAAATTCTGTGACGGTCATCGGTACGGGCGACAGGCGGCAGGCCGAGACGCTGAACGCGGCGCTGTTCCCTGACGCACCCACGGGCTCCACGACCAATTCGGTGGCGCTGTCGGGAGACGACAAAACGCTGTATGTAGCCAACGCCGACAACAACTGCCTTGCCGTCTTTGATGTTTCCACTCCCGGCAACAGCAGATCAAAAGGATTCATCCCGACCGGATGGTACCCAACTTCGGTAAAGACCCTGGGACAGAAAATTTTGGTGGCGAACGGAAAAGGACTGACCTCCACGTCCAATAGGATTCCCGCCGATCCCGAAAGGACAGGCTACAAGAAAAGTGATCCCGAACCACGCACGAAATCCTACAGCAATATGTTCACCGGAACGCTGTCTCTTATCAACGAGCCGGACGAATCCTTATTGAACAGATACGCCAGACAGGTGTACCTGAATACGCCGTATTCCAAAGAAAGAGAGGCCCCCGCGGCGGCCCCCGTGCCAATTAAATACGTGTTCTATGTGCTCAAGGAGAACAAGAGCTATGACTATATACTGGGCGATATGCCGCAGGGCAACGGCGATACCAGCCTCTGCATCTTCGGCAAAAAGATCACTCCCAACGCGCACGCGATATCCGACCAGTTCGTCCTTTTTGATAATTTTTACGTGGACGGCGAGGTCAGCGCCGACGGACACAACTGGTCGATGGCGGCGTATGCCACGGATTTTACGGAGAAGAACTGGCCCTATAACTACGCCGGACGCGGCGGCAACTATGATTTTGACGGCAGCCGGCCGATAGCCAATCCTACCAAAGGCTTTCTATGGGACTACTGCCATCGCGCAGGAGTATCGTTCCGCAACTACGGCGAGTTCATGGACAACGGCTTCCCCACCGTCCCTCTGCTCAAGGACTCCGGCAACTTCTGTCACAACTATCCCGGATGGAACCTGGCCATACAGGATATTTACAGGGAAAAGATCTTCGAGCACGATTTTGATTCCCTTGTCGCGATCGACGCCGTCCGCCAGCTGAGCATCATCTATCTGCCAAACGACCACACCAGCGGCCGCAGCAGGGGAGCCTATACCCCGACCGCCCGGTGGCGGACAACGATCTCGCCCTCGGCCGGCTTGTCGAACATATCTCGCACAGCCCGATCTGGTCGCAAAGCGCCATCTTCGTCCTCGAGGACGACCACTGGCGGATGCGCAGACCACGTCGACATGCATCGCTCCGTGGCCTATATCGCCAGCCCCCACATTAAAATGCATTCGGTCAACCATACTCCTTATTCCACCTCTTCCATGCTGCGCACCATGGAGCTCATCCTTGGCCTGCCGCCGATGAGCCAGTATGACGCCGCCGCGACGCCGATGTGGGGCTGCTTTCAGGCGACACCCGACCTCCGCCCTTATTCCGCCCTCACGCCGGAGACCGACCTGAACGCCAGGAACAGCGCCAATAATGCGTCGGCAAGACTATCCGAAAAATTCAATTTCTCGAAACCCGACGCGGCCCCGGACCTGCAGCTCGGCGATATCGTCTGGAAATCTGTAAAAGGAGAGAACAGCGCCATGCCCGCGCCGAAAAGAGGAGCCTTTGTAAAGGTGACGAAAATAGATGAAGACGACTAGCGTTTCAGGAACCTGCCCTGCAGGATCCGCCGCATGATCTCCTCCCGGTGCGTCCGGCTGACGGGGATGACATTCTCACCAATCAGGATATCATTGCCCTGGATCCCGTCCACCTTGCTGACCTGGATGATATAGGATTTATGCACCTTCAGGAACCGGCCGGCAGGCAGATTGTCTTCGAAGCTCCTGAACGTAAGATAGGCGATATGCTTCCTGTCCTTCGTATGAATGGCAACATAGTTCTCCAGCGCTTCGGCAAAAAGGATATCGTCATAGACGATCTTTTTGAGAACCGAACCCGTTTTGACAAAGATATGGTCCACGCCTTCGGGCTGGCGCGCGGCATACCAGGCCCGGGCCTTTTCCGCCGCCTTCAAAAAACGCTGGAAAGATATCGGCTTCACCAGATAATCCAGCACGTCCAGCTCAAAACCATCCAGCGCGTACTGCGGATAGGCGGTAGTAAGGATGACCTGCGGCGGATTGCGAAGGCTCTTCAAAAATCGAGCCCCGTTAGTTTGGGCATCTGAATATCCAGAAAGATCAGCTGAACCGCAGACAAGTCACCCTGATCGATCAGCTTCAGCGGCGTATCATATTCACCCAGCAGGTACAGAAAATCGATATCCCCGATGTATTCCCTGACACCCTTCCTGGCCAGAGGCTCGTCGTCAATGATGATACAGTTCAGGATCATATCTCCAATTTAAGAAATATATCGAACTGGTCCGGCAATTTCCCGATGACCAGCGAATGCCTGCCCGGATACAGCAGTTCCAGCCTCCGCTGCACATTGCGCAGCCCGATGCCCCCTTCCCGTTCTGTCTTCTCCTCTCTTGTATTGTTGACGTGGAACTGCAGAGAACCATTTTCTTTTTCAAGACGAACCCTTACCGTGTTCTTTCCATTCCTATAGTGCGACAGGTGTTTGAACGCATTCTCCACAAAAGGGATTAGCAGCAGCGGGGCTATCCGGAAGCCTTTCAGTTCGGGGGACAGCTGCAGGTCGATGACGCAATCGTCACCTCTTCTGAGCCGCTGAAGGGAGATATAGTCTTTCAGATAGCCGACCTCCTTCTCGATGCTTACCTCCTGGGCGCTGCATTCATACAGCTGATAGCGTAGCATATCGGAGAATTTCTCCAGACTGTCCCTCGCGGCCGTGTTCTGTTTGTCGATAAGAAAATAGACAGAGTTCAGCGAATTGAATACAAAATGCGGATTGATCTGCGATTTGAGGAAATTGAGTTCGGCCGCCGCATTCTCCCTGACCATCTCCGCCATTCGGCGCTGGGCGGCGGCATAGTCCAGTATCAGCCGGAAGGCGGCGCCGGTGCTCACCAGCAGGATATGCGGGATCGTGTTGTCGTAAAAGAGGACCCTGAACCGCCGGAGGATATCGAACAACTCGGGATGATGGACCAGCCGGCCCTCGAGCCATATCTTCAGCCAGCTGCCGGCGAAGATGAACAGTAGAAAAGATACACCGAAAACGAAGTATCTCTTTCGGTACAACAACCGTGGGATCAGCAGATAGTTGGTGACATATACCATAAAGGCCAGATCGGCTACTTTCAGCAGGGTCACCTTCAGCGCAAGCTGTTTGCTGGAATAGTCCTCATAGCGAAAAAATACCATACCCCTGCCAAAGCCACCCAGAACAAAACATGGTGCAACTTCCAGCGAAGTATGGTATTTTTCGGAGCCGAAATCATCAACTATAAATTTACCAAATCTTACCCGATCTTTTCCGGTCTTACCCGGCATTTCCCGGCCTTACCCGATCTTCGTCAGCATCCTTCCCGCCGGCAACTGCCGCGCGGAATAATTCAGGGTCATCCCGGAATGTTTCGCCTGCAGCTCAAGTATCTCTATCACCGGAATGGTCATCCCATCGTCTTCGGCCGGAATATTCATATCATTCTTTACGGCGGCGTCCCTGAACTTCCATTCTTTCAGCACATGCCCGTTCTCGTCTTTTACCGCGATACTCCTGCTCCTGCCCGTGGCCCCGCAGTGATTGTAATACACGACCAGGTTGTCATTGCTGTTGGCAGGGCTGAGGGCCAGACTCTCCAGTTGAAGGGGATGCCCCACATACTGCTGCAGGAGCAGTTTGCCGTTCAGGTAGATCCGGTAGCTGTCCGTCCCGCGAACGCCGCTGCCATTGGGACCACCGTTGCCGCTCACGCCATTCCCACTATTCCCCCGTTACCACCCATACCTGCAAACACAGGCTGCGCCAGCACGAACAGACTCGTCAGCGCCATAAGAAAAAAATTTTGAAGTAGCTGTTTCATAACATAATTTTTTGGTGATTGGATACCACAAAGGGACCGAATATCCCGACGCGAAAACGCGGGCCTTGACCACCTGTTCGGATTCCTTGACGTACGGCCGCTGCCTCCACTTCTTATCCACCGCACAGACGTCCTCCCGTGAACCATCGCGCAGATCACCACCGAATACTATATATACTCGGCTCACGCCGATGAACCCCCGAAAAAGCCTACGTCACCGATACCATATGAACGAATCCGCCGGGCGCAACACCCGGGCCATAAATTCAACCGACCGGACACCCGGCCCTAAAGATGCGGCTTCGGCGGCTTCACCGGTGCCTCAAAAGGATTCACACCCCTCACGTGCAGCCGGCGGCGATAAACCTTAGTCCCGCACGAAACATACATAACGTCAAAATTTGCTCCTCCAAAGCATAGATTGGACGCCTGTCCCGAAGGCAATGGCAATATCGCATTGACCCTCCCCAGCTGATCCATCACCTGTATCCCGAGTCGGGTGGCTACATAAACCCTGCCTTCCCGGTCGCACTTCAGACCGTCCGGCCAGGCGTTCTCCTGATTGTCCGGCACGTGCAGCCAGCCATATCGTTGCTTGTTATACAATGTTCCATCCGGCCGGATGGAATAGACCCATATCCAGTGAGAAGCCGACTCGGCAACATATAAAAGCGTCTGATCCGGCGAAAGACAAAGTCCGTTGATAAAATGAAGCCCGGAGTCGACCGCCACCTTTTCACCCGACCCCGCACGTATCAAATACAACCGCGACGGCCGCTCCGATCCATCCGGCGAGGTCACATACACATTCCCATTGCGCATTACCAGCAGGTCATTGCCTGAAATATCAGAGGTGACCGGCCGGCCGGAGCCACCACCATACCGGATCACCTGCTTCACCTCTCCAGCCACCTCATATCTATCCCCATCCACCCCAAAACAAGTCCCACTAGCCTTCTTCGCATCCGCATTCACCAGCACAGCCTTCCCATCCGCTGCTACCCTGTAAGTCTTCGATGCCGGTATATCCTGATAGTATACATTGCCCGCGGCATCTGCGGCCGTCCCTTCGGTAAACCCGTACCCTTCACCCACCAATTCCCAGTCCTGTCCCGGGATCAGGATCTCCCCAAGCACCTGATTCGAGCTCCAGCCCTTTGCCACCGGCTGAGGCCAGTCTTTCCAGAGCCAGCGCATCACATCGGGAAAAGCGCTGTCCCGTGCGCGCCGCTATGCGCGCCTTCGCCCCACACATGCCGAACGTCATAGCCCGAAAAAACAAGCGCCCGCTCCATCGTCTGATTGGCCATCCACCAGTCCCCGCCGTATATATTCAGGTCATTCGACCCATCCTGTAAAAATATCCGGATAGGCTTCGGCTCGTACTTTCGGATAAGGGTCGGATACCGTTCGCCACCCCTGAGCCCGACATAGGTGCCGATCGCGCTAAACACCCTTGTAAATGCGTCCGGTCTTTCCCACGCCGCCGTAAAGGCACAGATGGCCCCGCTGCTCGAGCCGCCGATCGCCCTGTCGTTTCCGTTATGCGAAAGCCGCACTGGCCTCCCATCCGATGCCTGGTGCTTCTCCACATCGGGCAGCAACTCATCGAGCACGAATCTCACATAGCCATCCCCCAGCCCGTCATATTCATAGCTGCGGTTATAGCGATCCATAGCCACACTCGTATCCCCTGCCACCACCTTCCCCGGCTGGACAAAAACGCCGATGACCACCGGCATCTCCCCACGATAGATCAGCGTATCGAAAACTGTCGGTGCGTTCCACTGAATCCCGTCCTGGTTGACATATACGCACGCCGGCTTGTCCGGCTTGTATTCAGCGGGGATATAGATCCAATATTCCCGCTGGGTGCCTGGAAAAATGGAAGAATGGCCGAGGCTGAAGTGAAGAACTTCGCCTTTCGGCACACCCGTTTGCGCAAAGGCTCCTGCATACAACAGGAGCCCCGCGATAGTAAGCAATCTTTTCATACCGGAATATACCAAATTCCCCGGACGAAGCTTAACTCAGTCTTAACTGAGCAAGCCGTCTATTTCCAGTGTGGCAGTCCCGCGGCAGCAAGATATTCCTGGCTGGCCTCGTCCTCGGGCTCGAGACTGACGGACTCTGTGGAAGTCGTCTTCATCCCCCAGCCAAACCCCAGCGGCAGGATGAACAGAGCCGCAAAAGTCGAGGCCACCAGCCCGCCGATGACCGCCCGGCCCAGGGGCGAAGTCTGGTCGCCTGCTTCACCAAGCCCGCTGGCCATAGGGATCATCCCGACCACCATTGCCAGCGCGGTCATCAGAATGGGACGTAGACGCAGGGCAGCCGCTTCCCGCGCAGAAAGCAGCGCGTCCCCGTTGTGCTTGCGCAACTGCTCGGCGTTGGTGATCAGCAGCACGGCATTGGATATCGACACACCTACCGACATGATGATGCCCATATAGCTCTGCAGGTTCAGCGTAGAGCCCGTAGCCAGCAGCAGTAGCAGGGAACCCAATATCACAGCGGGGACGGTTGCAAGCACGATAGCGGAAACTTTAAAGGATTGGAAATTGGCGGCTAGCATAAGAAAAATGACGACGATCGCCACCAGCAGCCCATTCTGCAGACTGCCGAGCGTATCGGTCAGTGTCTGACTGAGACCGATGGGTTCGACCGAAAGGCCCCGCGGCAAAGGCCCAAGCGCTTTAATAGCCGCAGATACGTCGGAAACAGCCGTCCCAAGGTCTTTATTGTTAAGGTTGGCAGTGACAGAAAGGACGGGAAGGGCGCCTAAATTATCGCTCTCTCCATAAGTGGTGTCCTCTTTTATGGTAGCCACGTCGCCCAGCACGGGCCTCGAAGCATTCCGCAGCAGGGGTATTTCGCTGATATCACCCGTGCTCTTCATCTTGTTCTCCGGCACCTCCACCTGTACGTTATAGCTGTTGCCGATCTTCTCGTCGATCCAGATATTCTTATCTGTATACCGCGAAGAAGAGGTAGAGGCCGTCAGCGAACGCGACACGTCATTGATATCAATACCGAGCCTGCGCCGCCCTCACCCGGTCGACATTGATAGCAATAGCGGGATACCGCGTCGACTGTCCCAACTGGACATCCCTCAAGTAGGGTATCTTTTGGAGTTCGGCGATCAGCCGCTGCGCATAGACTTCGTTGTTCTTCTTATTCCTTCCGGAGAACCGGACTTCCACCGGCGTCGGCGACCCCTGGCTGAGTATCTTGTCCGTCAGCTCGATGGGCTCGAAGGAAAGCCGGACATCCGGTGTCTCTGCACTCACCCGGTCTCTGATCTTTTCCTTCAGCGCATCTAAGTTAGTCTTATAGTGTTCGTTCAAAGCCACCTGCAGGACAGCTTCCTGCGGACCAGCCATCCAAAGATAGATGGGGTTAGTGGAGAACAGCGATGGATGCTGTCCGACATAAGCAGAGGTAATGTCCACGTTCTGCGGGCCGACAATATCTTTGATGATGCTGATAGCGCTGAGCGTCCGCTCTTCCGTCCTTTCGATACGCGTCCCTTCGGGTGCGCGCAACCTCACCTGAAACTGGCTGCCGTTGACCTTGGGCAGCACGTCCTTGCCGATACGAGACAGCAGAAGAACAGCCGCGGAAGTCGTAAACAACAGATATCCCCCCACGATAAACTTCCTATAGGGCATGATACGGTCTATGAACCGCAGGAACCTAATTCGTATCCTGTCGAATTTCGACGGCTTACCGCCCTTCCCGTGCGGCTCATGCAGCAGCCTCTCTTTCTCCCCGTCGGGTGCAACCGCAGCATGGACAAACGGCCTATGCACCTTCATGATCCAGTTGGCCATCACCGGTACAAAGGTCTGCGCCAGAAAATAAGAAACGACCATACTGAAGCCGATGGCCAGAGACAGCGGCAGGAACAGCGAGCCGGGAATGCCGCCCATCGTAAAGGCAGGGGCAAAAACGGCTAGGATGCAGAACAGGATCAGCAGCTTGGGGAAAGCGATCTCCTTACACGCGTCCCATATCGCCAGCCGCTTGGGCTTGCCCATGTCCAGATGCTGGTGGATATTCTCGATCGTCACGGTACTTTCATCTACCAATATTCCGATCGCCAGCGCAAGGCCGCTAAGGGTCATGATATTAATGGTCTGACCAAAAAGACTCAGAAACAATACCCCTGAAATTATAGAAGTCGGGATGGTCATGATCACGATGAGCGCGCCCCGCAGGTCGCCAAGAAAAAGCAATACCATCAACCCCGTGAGTATTGCCCCGATAGTCCCCTCGGAGATAAGGCTTTTGACGGAATTGATCACATAGACGGACTGGTCGAACACATAGGTCAGGTGCACGTCCTCCGGCAGTTGGGCCTGCATTTTGGGGATCGCAGCCTTCAGCTTTTGCACCACTTCCCAGGTGGAGGCGTCTGAATTCTTTGCGATACTCAGGTATACACTTCTCTTGCCATTCACCAGCCCATATCCAACCGTCACGTCAGCGCCATCCTCGACCGTCGCTACATCCCGGATATAGAGATTGGCGACCCCGTTGCCCTTAAAGATGGGGATATTCCCAAAATCCTTAACATCCCTGATGGTCGTATTGACGGGTGTAATATAGTTCTTGTCGCCGATTCGGACATTACCGGAAGGCGCCATCTGGTTGTTAAGGTCCACCGCCTGCACCAGCTGGTCGGGCGTAATATTGTGTATTCGCAGCAGCTCAGGGTCGGCCTTGATGACCACCGTACGAATATTCCCTCCAAATGGCGGGGCGGACAGCAAACCTGGAATGGAAGTGAAGGACGAGCGGACATATAAATTCGCCAGGTCCAACAACTCGTTGTTGCTCCGCTTTTCACTGCTCAAAACCAACTCCCCGACCGGAAGGGTCGAAGCGTCAAAACGGAGAATGAACGGGGGATTGGACCCCGGCGGGAAAAGCACCTGCGCCCTGTTGCTGACCGCGCTGACCTCCGCCGCAGCCTGTGCCATATTGGTACCGGGATAGAAATTCAATTTCATCAGGGTCAACCCCTGGATATTTTTGGTTTCTATGCTCTTAATACCATTTACATAAAGTAAAACATTAATATATTGCTTGGCGAAAAGCGTCTCCATTTGTACAGGCGTGTACCCTCCAAAAGGATGCGCGATATAGAGGACCGGAAGATCCAGCCGGGGAAAATATCCACCCGGATGCTGCGAAGGGCGCCGACACCAAAAAAGAAAAGGGCTGCCACCAACACCAAAATAGTAATTGGCTTACGTAAAGCAAATAAGATCAATTTCATACGCTGTGCTTGGGTTTACAAAAACAGATAGACAAGTCTATCTGTAAAAAGGAAAAAATATATGGCAGCCTCGCGTATTTATAGGATAGTTTCCGCAATTTGTCTGGACTTCTCTGCCGCATCCGAACTCCTGTACATCATCCCCACAGCTATCCCCCTTCGAGCAACAGAAAGAGTGTATCGGCGAGCTGCTCATTGTCCAGGATGCTGCGGCGCTCTGTTAGCTGGGAAACCAGTTGATAGATAAGATCTCTGAATCGCTGTTTGTGCCTCCTCACCCTGCTCAGCACGTCCTGGTCGTCACTGGCCTCGACCGCGATCTTGTTGAAGTGACAGCCCTTGTACTTTAGTCTCCGCTGACGCTGTATCCGGAAATCGAATAGCGCCAGCAGCCTTTCGCGGGGGCCGGTAACAGGTCGTAAAAAAGCATCCAGCTCTTCGAACCACGAAGCATGGGTGTTGTCCAGATAAGCCAGCAGAAGATCCGTCTTGGAAGGAAAATGATTATAAAGAGAAGCCCGGGCAATATCCGCCTCTTCGATGATCTGATTGATCCCGGTTACATGATACCCCTGGTCGTAGAATAACCTCGAGGCCGTGTCAAGAATCCGTTCTTTTACACCCGACTCCCTCATACGTATACAAATATAGTATTTTAACGAGAATAGACAAGTCTATCTACTCAATTATAAAATTCTGAGCCTGAACACGGCAGCCCGACCCCTCAAAAAATAAGTATATCCACTTAAATAAATCATGTCTTTATACGTTATTGAGATTGACCTTTATCCTCTATGAGCAAAACCTTAATCCTGTGACATTATCCATTAACGTATGAGAAAAGGACTTGTAGTAGCCTGGCTGGCCTTCCTTTTCGCCAGCATCGTCGCTATTTTCCGGTATGACCAATTGAAAAAAGTTTTTCCACACGCGTTTCCGTGGGCTGTGGCGCCATTCCTAACAAATGAGACAAGCACCCAACCTCATAACCAATATCCCCAGCGAGCTGCAGACACAGACAGAACAGTACCTGGCCGAGGTCAAGGACCGGAGTGACCGGCTTATGAATTATTTCCTGGGAGGACTTTTCGTCATCGGGTTCATGCTGGCGCCTTATTACAATACCTGGAACATAGCTCTTGAAATAGGCAGCCTTTCCCTTCTCGCCTATTATTCGGCAAAATATCTGCTGCCCAGTTCAGACCTCTATCAATACGTGCTCAGCGCCGTGCTGGCAATATTCATGGCCCAGTACATCTATCAGATGCACGGTCTTTTTGAAATGCATTTTTTCGCCTTTATCGGCAGCACCATCCTCATCACTTACCAGAAATGGAAACTGCAGATCCCACTGCTGATCCTTGTCGTGGTACACCATACCGTCTTTAACCAGCTTCAGATAAGTGGCTATCCTATCTTTTTTACCCAGTTCGACTACCTGAGTCTGAATACGATGATCATTCACATTGTCCTGGCAGGCGCCGTCGTTTTTGTCTGCGGTCTATGGGCCTATCAACTGACTAAGTCCGGCGCCGTACAGATCGCCCAGGGCGTGCGCATGGCCGCCCTCCAGCGCGAGACCATTATCCTCCTCGAACGCAAACGCAGCGAGGACGAACTCGAAGCCGCCTATCTCAGGGCGGAATCCGCCAGACAGGAAGCAGAAAAAGCCAACCGCGCCAAAAGTATTTTTCTGGCCACGATGAGTCACGAGATCAGAACACCGATGAACGGGGTTATCGGAATGTCCTCCCTTCTGGCCGAAACAACACTGAACGAACAGCAGCGATCTTACGCCGAGACGATCACCACCTGCGGCGAGACCCTCCTGAATGTCATCAACGATATTCTGGATTTCTCGAAGATCGAGTCGGATAGCATGGAGCTGGAAGAGGAAGACTTCAACCTGCAGAGCACGATCGAAAATATACTCGACATCTTCGGCCCCCGCGCCGCCAAGAACAATATCGAGCTCCTCTATCAGGTACAGCAGGATGTGCCACAGTATATCAGGGGAGACGACCACCGCCTGCGGCAGGTCCTGACCAACCTGGTAGGCAATGCCATGAAATTTACGCAGCAGGGCGAGATCTTCATCGGCGTCCGGCTGGTGGAAACATCTCCGGCCGGCTGGCTGACCCTGAGCTTCGAAGTACGCGATACGGGGATCGGCATACCGTCTGAAAAACTGGAACGGCTCTTCAAGGCCTTTTCTCAGGTAGACTCTTCCACCACCCGCAAATACGGCGGCACCGGTCTGGGTCTCGCAATATCCGAACAGCTTGGTGAAGTTGATGGGAGGAACGATCAGCGTCGCAAGCCAGCCCGGCGCCGGCAGCACGTTTACGTTCAGTATCCGCACGGTTCCAGGCGCCGACAAACACCCGCAGCTAAGTACAACCGGTCTGACCGAACACGCAGGGAAGAGAATATTGATCGTCGACGACAACCTTACCAACCGGACCATTCTGAAAACACAGCTGGAATCGTGGCGCCTGACACCGGTGCTCGCAGCTTCAGGCGTCGAAGCCCTGAACCTTCTCGCCGAAGACAGCCGCTACGACCTTGTCGTCACGGACATGCAAATGCCTTTTATGGACGGGATCCGTCTCTCCCGGTCTATCCGCGACCGTCACCCGCAGCTGCCCATCATCCTGCTGAGCTCCGTAGGCGACGAATACAAAAAGAATCATACGGACCTGTTCAGCGCCGTCATGACCAAGCCCATCAAGCAACAGGCGATGTACAAACATATTCTCTCCGGCCTGCAGAACAGACGACTCGCCGGTCAGGAAGGCGGCGTAGCTCAACAACTATTAAGCGAAGAAATGGCCGCGACCTTCCCCCTGAATATCCTGATCGCCGAAGACAACGAGATCAACCAGCAGGTCATCCTCCATATCCTCAACCGTCTGGGCTATGCCCCGCGATCGTAGCCGACGGCAGACAGACCGTGGAAGCGGTGATCCGCACAGCATACGATATCGTCCTGATGGACCTCCAGATGCCGGAAATGGACGGCCTCGAAGCCACGCGCCATATCCGCCGTCTCAAGCTTCCGGAACAACCCGTCATCGTCGCCCTTACCGCCAACACCATGCAGGGAGATGAAGAAGAATGTCTGCGCGCAGGGATGAACGACTATATCGGAAAGCCTGTCAAGCTGGAAGAACTCCTGGCCAAGCTCCGGAAATGGGCCCTGCATCGCCGGAGGTCCTAGATCTTTATATCAACCATTTTCTTCCTTGGCGGAAAACATTTGGTGTTGTCGCATACCTGATAGTAGATACCACACCGCAGCACAGCCCCAGGCTTTACCTTTGAGCAATCAACTGCTACGGAAAACCGCGTCTTCCCTTCATAGACAAAGACGCCTTCTGTGCCTTCCAAAGGCAGGCCCGCAGAATTCTGCCATTGTTTATCGGATTCCGCTCCCTCCGGCAGGTCGAGCAGCATTTCCGTCTGAATGAACGGGTTGTCTTTTGAGACATAGGCGTAGATATGCCAGCCCTTCAGAATATCCGCGTCCAATACCAGCCGGCCGTTCTCCAGTCGCGCCGATACCGACACAGGATCAGCAGGTGTCGCCTGCGATGCGGCTACAGGCACCGGACCGGCAGCCGTATTCACCATGAACTTAAAACCGCCCGACTCGGTATAGAACAGCTTGTCCTTATTCTGCGTCAGCCAGTTCCTCCACTCCGAAGCCGTCGCAAATCCCTCCATCGTATACCTCCGCAGCACCCGCATGGCCATTGCCGTGTCTTTCCCCTTCTCCAGTAGGCCGATGCATTTCTCCAGAATTTCCACCTTCCTGTTGGAGATACCCAGGCGCTGCGCATCGGGATCCAGCTGCAGCGAATAGCCATCCAAAGGATAATAGTATTCATAATTATCCCTGTAGTACTTATGGTATTTCGCTGTATTGGTCCCGAACTTCGCATACAGTTCAGTCCCCGCAAACCCCTTGACATAGTCTTCAAAACTCTCTACAGCATCGGTCATCGGCATCTTCAAAAACATCTCGTTGTTACGGCCGATATCCTGCCCTGCCGCCTTCCGGGCGCGCAAAGAATCCTGCATCTTTTTCAGCCTCGCGTTACCTTCCCTGCGTGAAGCGATCGCCTTCTGATACACCGCCTCGTCGATCCGGTAGATCTTTTCGTCGATGCCCTGCCGCGTTTCGATCTGCACCTTCTTCATCAACGGCCGCTGGTGGTCGAACTTTTTTATATAGCAAACCGTATTGACAAACACCCTGCGTGCTTCTTCGGTCATGTAATCCGGCGATCCGGAGAATCCCCACATAAAATAGTTGCCCTGGCGTCCCAGCGCCACAGCTTCCGCGTTCTTGAGACAGACGCCACCAGAGATCGCTTCCGCATCGGGAGAGTCCTCAAAACCCTCTCCGTGCGAGACCATTCCGATCAGGTATGGCTCTTCTCCGATAGTATTCCCCGGGGTGTTCACCCTCCACATAGGCATTGTGGCAGGCATGTGCTGCCCCTGCCAGCCATTGAAGAAAGACCCCGGCGTTGGCCGCTCGACAAGGGACAGTTTGACTTCGTTGGGCTCATGAAATATGGGGTGTGAAGTTCTGATATGCAGCGCGTCCGACTCCAGGCACTGGCAATACCAGTCGAACTTGAGCCCGATAGGAAGTCCGACATTCGGCGCCATCGCGTGCATGAGGATAACCGGGCGGTCAAAATTGGCCGGCAGCTTGACAGGTCCGGCATCGATAATTGTCACGTCTGCCCTATCGGACATTCCGACGTTATAATTCCTGACGTCGACTCCCGTCACCGCCATAAAATTCTTCCCGAGAAACCGCATCCAGTCGTCCATCCGGGTCTTGTATATTTTCGGATAAAGGGAATCTGTGGTCATATAATAAACCAGCTTCTCCGGCATAGGTTCGGTCGGACTATATCCCACATACAATACCTTCATAGGGATCACCGACGAAGACACGCCGCCGAATATCTCCGCCAGTTTCTTGTTTAAGACCTCCCCTCTTATATCTGTCGCCACTATTTTTCCCTGTGGGTCCACCAGAAAGGTCGCCGGCACGCCGGAGACGCCATAAAGCTTACCCGCCTCGTTGTTCCATCCCTTCAGATCGGAGACCTGCAGCCAGGGCAGCCCGTCCTTGACGATCGCGTCCTCCCACTTCTTCTTGTTGTCGTCCAGCGACACGGAGATGACCTCAAAATTCTTGCCCTTATATATCTCATACTGGCGCTTGAGGTTCGGGTTTTCCGCCCGGCAGGGACTGCACCAGCTGGCCCAGAAATCGACCAGCACATATTTACCTCTGAGAGAGGACAGCCGCAGCGGCCTCCCCGAAGTGTCCGCCTGGACAAAATCCGGAGCCATCGCTCCCGGCACCACGGCCGTCAGCGCGCCGATCTTCTCCTCCAGCTTCTTCCCCACGAGCGTCTGCCGCAACTCCTCGTCCAGAGTCGCCAGTACGGGCTTCACACGCGCGGCGCTCGCCCCATCCCGCGTCAGCTCGCCCAGCGCGATCACGCTGAAATAGTCGTGCGGATGAGTCTGTGCAAATTCCAGCTCCCTATCCGACCGCGCCTGTACCCGCTGATGGAACTGCCGGTCCACGGCATGAAACCAGGCCGTGTCTTTCTTCTGCTCCTCCGTTCCTTTATTGAAATCATAATTAGCCTGCTTCGTCAGTGCCATGATACTGCCGCCGATGTAGCGATTGAAAGCATTGTACGCATCGTTCACTGCAGAACCCGAAATAACCGCCGTAGCCAGCGAATCCTTTGAACTGAGCCCGATCTTCTCGGCTCCGATATAAAAATAGATCGCATCCCCGGCGTAGATCGCCTTCTCTTTCCCGTCCCCCTTCGGGGCAAAGGCCATCCTCACCGCCCCGGGCCCATCGACCTTTCCGGTAAAGGAAAATTTTCCGTCCACCAGAACGGCCGAGTCGGAATGCGGAATATCCCCTTCCATATGATCGAAGTAAACAATGGCCGGCGCACCGAAATGCCCGATCCGGCCATTGAGGGTAAAGGAGTGGGACAGCGGTTTAGCCTGAGCCATTGCCGGCATCTTCGCCAGCAACAGCATACAGGACACTAACAGGAATAGTTGTTTCGTCATAAATAATTTAATTTTCGCGAACATATACGTCCATCGGTGATCCGGGAATATTGTCGATACGGCGGATTACGTCTCCATATTTCCCCGTACTTACGTCCAGGAAAAGGACCGAACCATCCACACCGGCGGTCAGCGTGTTTCCGTCTGCAGAGGCCTTCAGCATGGTGATCGGTTTGCCACCGAAGTCGGTGGTCAGCGCCTTAAAGGACTGATTGAGGGGTTGTACTCATAGATGGTGGAACCCGAGGTAATAAAGAATATCTCCTTTGGCGAGCTGGCCCATTTCGTATCCGCCTTTATCAGGTCCTGACGGGCAAAAGCACGCTTGTGTATCGGGTTGATCTGGATAATGCCCTGGAAGACCGCTCCGAATTCATATTCATAAACGGAGTCATTCGCCGCCTTTCCGAACATATAACAGTTGCCCGCATTGATCTGCTCGAAATCCAGCATGTTCAGACCGACATTTGTGGGATCAAAGGACGGAGCCGACACCGTATCGATATAGTTGGTTCCGATATAAGCCGGCGACCCGAAATTGGTAAAGGCAACCACCTGTTTCTTATTTTTCTCATAACCCAGGAAATAGGGGAAGATGGGATTGAAAACGGCCTGAGGAAACAGCTGGTAGTTTCCGGTTGCAGGCAGACCAAACTGACCATAGATATCCGAGAAATAAGCGGTCTGCGACGCGCCGAGATAGATCTGGCCGTTGAGCACGCCTTCCAGTGTGCCCGTCGACGGATTGTTGAGGAGCTGGCCTGGTATGACGCTCGCAGGGGTAGTGAAGAAATTCTCTTTCAGCGTCTTGATCTTCAGCAGCGTGTTTGGATCGATCTGTACCCCCGGGTCGGCGCCCTGGGAGGAAATGATCCAATAGTTGAAAAGAGCGCCGTTATTAAGGTAAATATTGTACATGGGGATCAGCTGCTGTGCGTTGGCCGGAAGATCCGTACCGTTGAGCGTCTTATAGATCTTCAGCTGCATGCTGCTGTCGGGAAGTACAAAGGACAGCTGCGAAACACCGTTCTCCTGACTCAAAACCAGCGTACCCTTTCCATAGATGGTAGTCCCCTGAACAATGAACGTATAAAAATATTTCTCTCCGTTGGCGCTGTCGGTCACCGTCAGCTTGCCATTATAGCGGCCGGCCGGCAACGTAAAGACCATATGCAGCACATTGCCCGTGGCGACGATCGGCGGAGTGAGTATTCCTGTCTGGACCTCCCACGCAAAACCCAGCACATGTGACTTATCGGAGATAGTTGCTTTCGGGTCAATGACCAGCGTATCACCTAAAATGGCGCTGTAAACTGTGTCCAGCTTGACCACCGGCATCGGTGGAACATGATATGTATAGTTGCCATTGTCCTTGTTACAGGAGCTCACGGACAGACCAATGCCCGCCATGAACAGTATATAAAAAAAGAGACGTTGCATAATTGATAAGCTTTTAGTTGGGTGTGACATATCCTCCGATCGACTGAACAAAATAATACCGGTTGGCAGAAGGATCGAAGATTACGGTTATCCTGTTGGAAGGGGTCGCGCTATTATAAAAATAATAGGTCCCGTCCCCCTTGGCTTGCAGAACGTATCCGCGGCCGGGGTTCTGGGCTATCCAGCCTACCGGATCATTGATCAGGTTGTTCATCAGCCCGATATAATAGAGGGACTGCGGAGCAAACAGACCATAGGTAGCGGGATCATTGGCCAACTGGGTGACTCCATTTGTGGCGATGATAAATAATTCGAATTTCTCATCGGAGTAATTGGTCATCCACCGATCCCACCAGTCCGGCTTTTCCAGCTTGTTGGATATCGTGACTTTGGCTCTGATGATATCCGGCATTTGTACACCGAGGTCGGATGTGGCCACCAGCTGCAGATTTAGCGCAACAGAGTGCTGGGTCAGCATTGTGTCATTGTTAAGCAGCACGATCGGCATCCAGGCCGTACCGCTGTCCGGCGGAATGGTATAGGAGCTCTGAAGCGCCGCATAGTCCAGGCCGGCGACGGCCGTAGTGCTGCTGTCGACCACAGCCAGCTTTGTAAAGACAGCCCCTTCGGCGCCCGGTTACCGGATATCCTGATCGGCAGATAGATCGTGTCCGAGAGCAAACCCGGGTTGTAGGCGAAAGTATAGGTCACACTGTCGTTCCCGTTGATAAAGTTAAAATAAACATTGTTCTGTGTCTGCTGATACAGGGGCAGCGCCTCTTTATGACAGCTGGCCAGTACCGCGATAAGAGACAGAGCCCCCAGAACGGTTTTGATGGTATTCATTTCAAATCTCTTTTGTTCATTAATCAAATTCAATTACCGGCCTCCAAACTCGATCTCATTGATCGGCAGCGGCAATACAAAAACCTTGTTGACAGGCGCGTTGACGATACCCGTCGGTCCGACGATACCCCTGTTCAGGCGTTTGTACATATAGAATATCTGTCCTTCACCAACAAATTCTTTCCTCGCTTCTTTGACCAGCGCCGTCATGAATTCATCGGATGAGCTGACCTGTAAGGGATCGACGTTACGCGCAGCACGTACCGTATCGACGTAGCTGACGGCTTTTACCGGATCGGTGCCATAGGTAGTTTCGGCGGCTATATAGTACATTTCGCTTAACCGGAGGGCCGGAACAACCAGCGAATCCAGGTTGCTGTTGGGATCCCGGTTATATTTCGCAAAATAGAGGCTGACGTCGGGCGTGAACCATTGCTTGAACCGGAGGTCGTTCGCTCCTACCCCGGCTGTCTCATACATCAGGTTGCCCATATCATTCGTCATGTGCAGGGAATTCTCTTTTTCGCCGAATTGCAGGGTCAGGGCATCTTTCAGCGTTGGAACAGCCCCCCAGGAGAAGATCAGCTCTTTGTACAGCAGCCTGTCCTTTTTCGTGGGATCCGGGTTGATAAAATCGGACTGACTGGTAAACGGGAATTTCCTCGAATTGATAACCTCCAGTGCATTGCTCAACGCATTTGTCTTATCATTCATATACAGGTAGACCCTCGCCAGCTCTCCGCACACGGCATAATAGTTTAGCCGGGTCCTCCGGCGTTGCAGGAACAGATTCGGAGATTTCGTCTCCGAGCTCGTATCGCTGGAATAGCTCACCGCATAGGACGCGTTGAGAATAGGATCGACAGTTCTCAGAAGCGCCTTGGCGTCGTTCAGATCCTTAAGGGTCTGCCGGATGACGTCGGCGACGGTGGACGTGGGAGTAACCTTATTGGAAAACGCCGTAACATAGGGGATAGCCGCAGCATTGGCGCCGGTAAGATAGGAAGGAGCAAACAGCCGGAGCGCATCGAAATGCATATAACCCCTCAGCGCCAGGGCCTCGCCCTTTATCAACGGGAATTCCGCAGCAGACACCACTTTCCCGGAATCGAGATATTGCAGCAGGAGGTTGTCGTTGGCGATCGCATTGTAGAGACCGCTCCAGATAGCGTCTCTCCGGCTGATGAAGTTGGGATCCTGGTAATTATACAGGATCGACTGCAGATAGTTCAGAACGTAGTCGGCATTCGGCGCGACAGTCCAATCCTGGGCGAGTACGTCGGGCAGACCCATGGTCATCTCCTTGCCATAAAGATCGGTCTGGCTGCAGCGGGTATACACACCATCCAGGGCCTGTTCAAAACCCTGGGGAGTGCTGAACAGCTGATCGGCAGCCACCTGGGATTGTGGTTTGACGTCAAGATATTTCTTGCAGGAACTGCTCAGCAGCATCACCGGCAACAGGTATATAATTAGTCTCTTCATGAATAGTCAGTTTAAAAGCTTGTTTGAATGGAAAAGGTGAAGCTCCGGGCATAGGGATAGTCAATACCCCGCTCGATCTTCTCGGTCGACCAGAAATAGACTTCGTTCGCAGTCAGCGCCACCCGCAGATTCTTCATCGCCAGGTGGGAATAGACGCGCTTGCTGAAATCATACGAGATGTATACCGAGCTCAGGTCCAGCGTGCTGAGGTTCTGTATGAACCGGCTCGTAGGATAGGTCACCGAAAGATCGGAGATGCTCTTGAACTGCGCATGGTCACCCGGATGCTGCCAGCGGCCGGATAAAGCGCGGCTGTCGACATTATAACGGGGATTGACGTCGTCGACGCGATCGACCAGGGTCTGGTTATAGTCCTTGCCACCAATAGTCGTTATGAAGGTGGTATTGAACTGAAAACCTTTATAGGACAGGGCCGTGCCGAACGATCCCTGTACTTTTGGCGTCGGGTCTGCTATCGGAGCAATATCGTTGACGTCGTAAGTATAGGTATGCGTACCGTTCTTCTTTACAAAGATCTCCTTCCCGTTCTCCGGATCGATACCCAGCGAACGGACAGCATAGATCTCGTTAACGGATTGTCCTTCCTGGTAGTGCAGCAAAGGAGTAGTCCTCAGGGACGAGTCGCCCTGCTGCGCCTGGTTGGCCTTGTCATTGTAAGAGGTCAGGGAATTGGAGATCTTTTTGATAACGTTGGTATTGTGTACCAGGTTAGCGAATACATTGATGTTCCAGTCCCTGTTGTGATAAGCAGTCACCCTGAAATTCAGCTCCCATCCCTTATTGGCCATATCGCCAAGGTTATCCGTATAAGAAGAAAAACCGGCGGAAGGCGGTAGCTGGATGTCTGCCAGCATACCCTTCGTCAGCTTATAATAATAGCGGGGCGAGATAATGACCCGGTCCTTAAAAAGGCCAAGGTCGATACCGGCGTCATAGTTGTGGGTCTGCTGCCATTTCAGGTTCTCGTTACCATAGTTGTTGGTGACGGCGCCAACTCCGGTCGGATACCAGCTGGTCGTATAATAGTTGTAGGTCGTTTGCGCCATATAGGGCGGGAAGGAGACGGACCCCGTAAGACCCGTGCCGGCCCGAAGCCTTAGCTGGCTGACGACTGTGTTGCGAAAAAGTCTTCTTTATGAACATTCCAGCCGATACCCGCCGCCCATGAGGGCGCCACGCGGTTGTTCTCACCGAAGAGCGAAGAGCCATCGGCGCGTGCCGAAAGGTCCAGCAGGTATTTGTTCAGCCACGAATAGTTGACGTTCAAAAACTACCGATCAGCCTCTGCTGAGAGTAACCGCCATTAGGCGTATGACCCGGATCGTAACTCGCGGCAAAACCGATATTGGAGAACTGGTCGCTGGCAAATCCTATCGCCTCGAAAGACTTGAAATCGGTCGAATAGGTGCGGGCATTGGCGCCCAGCGCGACGTTGAAGAACTGGGGTCCGATCTGCTGATTGTAGTTCAGTGTCACGCTACCGTCGAAGGTATTCTCGGCATTCGTCCCGTAGTAATAATATCCTCTTTGATTGGCGGCATTCGGGGCATAGAAATAGAACTGGTTGCTCAGCGGGCTTACAAAATAGTCCTGCGTGGAATTCTTCCGGTCATAGCTGATCACGCTGCGCAGCCGCAGACCACGGGCGATATTCCACTCCGCCGCAAAATTATCGGTGAATTCCAGGTATGCGGATTTATTAAAGCTGCCAAGCGTAGACTCGAACATCGGGTTCAGGACCTGGGTATACTGATATTGATTGTTTCCAGTCAAGCCCCTGTCCTGGATCCAGGTATCGACACTCTGAACGATATGTCCAAGGCTGTCGGTCTTGGGATAATAGGGGTTCATCCGGACATAATCGGCAAAATTGCCATAGGGTGATTCCCCTGGAACTAACCTGCTGAACGGATAGCACATTCTTAAAGATGAATTTCGAGGTCGGGCTATACGAAAGATCGACGGCCAGGCCATAGCGGTCGCGCCCCCGAGCCCTTCATGACACCTGGAGCCGTCTGGTATTGCAGGTCGAGGCCATACCGGACCTGTGGCGTGCCACCCTCCACGAACATGGAATGCTTTTGTCCAAAGGCGTTCCGCAATGGCTGCGCCAGCCAGTCCGTATTGACCCCGCTGATCACGGCAAGTTTCTTTTGATAATAATCCTGATCCAGCTGGTCCTGGTTCTGAAGGCTATTGCTTGCGGTATAAAGGCCCGCCAGACTTTCGTACTGAAGTTTCTGGCTGGCGTCGAGCACATGATAGGCCGATAGGTCCGGTGCCGAAGGAGTCAGCTCATAATTATAATAAACAGACAGCTTGCCTTCCTTTGGCGCCTTGGTGGTGATGACCATGACGCCATTGGCCGCGCGCGAGCCATAGACGGCTGTTGCGGCGGCGTCCTTTAATAAAGTAATCGACTGGATCCGGTTGACGTCGAGGTCATAAACTTTTTCGAGGCTAACCTCATAACCGTCCAGGATAAAAGTCGGCAGATTGACATTGCTCGAAAGATCGGTCCGGGAGAGTACGGCACTGCTGCTCGTGGGTAGCGCCGTGGAACCGCGAACATTGATGCTGGGCAGAACATTGGGATTAGAACCCTGCAGATTGTTGGTGGCGATATTGAAGGAAGGATCGAAGGCCTGCATACTTTGCAGGACATTGTTCGGGTTGACCTTCTTCAATTCTTCGCCGCTGACCGTGATCGCAGTTCCCGTAAAGCTTTCCTTGTTGATCATCTGGTAACCCGTGACCACCATATTCGACATGGACTCTTTTACACCCTCTGACAGGCGCACGGCCAGATCCTTCATGTCCGCCCTGACTTTGATCTCCTGAGCCATATAGCCGACATAGCTGATGACCGGGGTCGCTCCCCTGCTGACGGCAAGCCTGAACTGGCCGTCCTTGTCGGAGGAGGTTCCCGTGCGGCTGCTTCCTCCCCTGACCGATATGCTTGCGCCTGCCAGCGGCTTACCCGATGCGTCCGTGATCCTGCCGCTGACGGCGACTTCGGGCACTGAGTCCAGAGCCAGCGGGACAGGCGTCGGGACGAAGGCCGCCTGCCGGGGGCTGACCACGATCGTCCTGTTGACGATATTGTAACTTAGCGGCTGGTCCCTGAAACATTTCTCCAGCACCTGCGGCAGTTCTTCGTCCTTTGCCTCGATGGTGACGGGACGTGAATTGTCCAGCAGCCCGGCCTTGTAGAAGAAGACATAACCGGTCTGCTGTTTGATCTCCTTAAATATTTTTTTGAGAGAGGCCCCCTGTTCGTGAAGGGTGACCTTTTGCGCCAGTCCGGTCGCGGAGACCCGGAGGCAGGTAATTGCTAATAATAGAGCAGCTAGTCTCATAACCATATGATCCTGATCATTGTTAGTTTTGATTAATAAAATGTCCTTTTCTATAGCAGCATTGGTGAGTCCCGTCCGGCCGGTAGGGGTCTCAACTACGGTGTGACCGTCACTTTGTTATTGTCAACCCTAAAGTGAACGTTACTGAGTTGCAGTATTTTTAGTACTTCCGTTAAATTACTGTTGCGCGTGATCTCCCCGTCGAACTTCTCGTCGGTGATCCTTCCTTCAAAAACGACATCCACATTGTACCACCGCGCGAGCTGCCGCATCACTTCCCGGATATCGGTTTGCTCGAAATGGAAAAGCCCGTTCTTCCACGCGATCGCCGCTTCGGCGTCGGCGTGCGGATCCATCCGGATATTCCCGTCAGCCTGCTGTGTCCCCTGCTGACCCGGGCTCAGCAATGTCGATACAGTTCCGCTGTGCAATTTAACGCGTCCCTCGAGAAGAGTGGTCGTAATTGCGCTTTCGTCAGGATATGCCTTCACATTAAAATGCGTACCCAACACCTCGATATCCTGTTCACCTATTGGAGCATTTGCAATAACTTTAAAGGGCATCGCAGCGTTTTGGGCGATCTCGAAATAGGCTTCGCCTGTGATCCGCACTACTCTCTCGTTGCCGCTGAATACGGTAGGATACGTGATCGACGAGGCCGCATTCAGCCACACCTCGCTGCCATCCGGCAACACCAGCCGGTACTGTCCCCCGCGGGGGTTGTCAGGGTATTGAACACCGGGAGAGCTGGTTTTCCATCCAATGTTTTATAGGCAAGCTGACCACTCTTAAGTTTCGTAACGCTGGAATTGCCCTGCTGCGCGAGAACACCGTTATTGGCGCTGTCAAGGGTGATGGTAGAGCCATCGGATAAGGTAAGAAGGGCGACATTGCCACCGGGAACGCGGTCATGCGCTGTGTTTGCCGTGCTGGATACCGGCTTTTCTTCATGAGCTGAACGCCGGAGCAGCCACAATGCCGTCGCGCCAACCAGCAGGGCAGCAGCGATACTCCACCAGCGACGGGACAGCGGCTTCCTGCCGGCGGCCACCAGGCGTTCAGCCGCTGTATCCGCTGTCACAGACAGCGGTCCGTCAATAGGTACTGCCCTTATCTCCTGCAGGATACCCTGCCAGCGCGATTCACTATGCTCCGGAAGGGGCTCAGTTTGTCTAAGCAGGTCTACCAGCCGGTCCCGGGCGATCGTTTCATGGGACTGATCGTTTAGCAATAATTTTAGCTCATCGAGCTCACCGGCATTCGCCGTCAAGTCGATGTATTTATCCAGTAAGTAATAAAGTCGCTCCTGATCAGACATTCGATGGCTTGTATTAGATGAGACGATTCAAAAAGATGGATAGACTAGTGAAGGGAGAATTTTTTTTAATTTTTTCCGGAATGGATCCATATATAAGTGCAGGCCAGCAATATGGCGGGCAGCTGATCCTGTTGGTCCAGCCAGCCACGCATGGTCTGAAGGGCTTTAACGAGGTGATTACGAACAGTATTCGCCGATATGCCCATTTGTCGTGCAATTTCATCGTAGCTGAGTCCCTGTTGGCGGCTGAGCATATAGACCATTTTCTGTTGCGGCGGCAATTGGTCAACAGCCTGCTGTACAAGGGCTTCCTTGTCTTTCAGCAGCACTAGTTCTTCCGTATCGTTGTGTGCGGGAGGCGCGACGGCGGACAGCCGCTGTAACATCCGGCTCTCGTTGAGACGCTTCTTTATCTGGTCGAGCGTATGCCGGGCGGCAATCGTAAATATATAAGCCTCAGGCTGATCTATTTCTGTTAACCTGTCCCGGTGCCGCCAGACCTTGATAAATATCTCGTGGGTGATCTCCTCTGCCTGCGTGGCGGTCTTTATCATCTTCAGCACGAAAGGATAAATGCGCCGGTCGTATCGACGAAAGATCTCTGCGAATGCAGCTTCATCACCCCCTGCGATCAGACGAAAAAGTTCGTGATCTGTATATTGAACGCGGCCGGTCAAATAGACATTTCTTTACAAAGCGTTAAAGGTACGATGAATTATAATTTTTTTCAGTAACTTTATCCTTCAACCCTATTGTTCACTAAAAAAAGGAGGTATTCATTAATGTCATTGACTTAAGGGTTTCACACGTCTTTGTAATTCATATGATACAGTCTTGGCGGTCGTCGCTTTCGGTTTTCATGCCTGCCAGGTCGAACGATTTCTGTGTTAGCGGCCACCTGTTTGTCGAAGACAGCAAGTGCTAATCTGATGGTCCTTTTAATGAACATGCCGATGAGGATACATTTGGTCGACCAATAAGCAAAGGTGCGGTTGATCTTTTTACGGTGCCTGATCTTGCCTTTCTGTTTATCTGCAGTGCTTTCTGCAATGACTTTTTCCTCTATAGGGAACGCCAGTGCTGCACATAAGGTCATCATCATCACCTTGGCATAAATATCCTGCTTAACGGCGGTAGCGGTCTTGCCGCTGAAGGCTTCCACCTGCACCCGGGCCTTGTACATCTTGTAACCTTCCTCCGCACCCCAGCGGATCTGATACAGTTCACCGAGTTCCGGCAGCTTGTATTTTACGGTATCTAATAACGAGGTGCCCAATATTTCCTCCTCTCCATTCTCCAGTGCTATCTTAACCAGCCTGCATTTGACTTCCCTTTTCATCGAGGGGAACTGTTCGGCAAAGCTATCATAGTATTTATCCGGCACGGTCAACGTTACTATCGTATCCCGCTTGCGGCTGGCTCTAAACTCCCTGACCGGCAACCAGTGCTCCCTCATCCGGACGATGAAGTGAATGCCCCTGGATTGCAAGCCGGCAAACAGCGCTGCGCCAGGATATCCGCGATCCAGCAGCAATATATCTCCCCGCTCCACCTTTGGCAGATGCTTCAATAACAGGTCTTGTTCGTTGCCATCCGTCGGACCGGTCTGCACATCCAACGTCAGATAGTTCACCGGATCATACAGCGCGGACAGCAGGCACATGCTCTTGGGCAGGTCTTTGTTCTTTCCCCTACCCATGCCTCTTCTGTCAAACTCCTCGTGGATGCTCGGATGGTTCGGCAGGTTCAGATAAGTGCCATCGACCGCCAACAGCTTCTGTCCATGATAACCGTAGTAATCGACTTCCTTATAGAAGTCCTTCCAGATAATATCGTTGAGCTCAAGGAACGCTTCGGGCGCCAACTTCCGTCTCGACCGGCTGAACCCACTCTTGGTGATCCTGCGGATGTTGAACTGCTCGTTCTCCGTCTCGCTTAAGAAGCGGTCCATCTCCCGTTGTAGTCCCGTCTTTCCCATTCTTAATATACTGATTATCAAATGACCAAACGGAAGCAGACGATTCCTGGTGAAGGCCCCTTCCTGGCCGTGCGTGTGACGGCCTTTGAATGCTTCGCTGTCATTGATATGGTAGTTTAGTTTGTTGGTTACTTTGATCCGGTAATCTTTTTTTGGTTTTCGGCGATCACACCGCCCCTTCTTATATACTCATTACAAATTACTTCATTATCAATACCCACCCCACCGTGAAAACACCTTTTCTTGCTTAAGTCAACGACATTAAGGTATTCATGCTATCTACAGATAAATCATGGAAACCTTCGGTTAATTTCGCTTAACCGGGTTACTCCAAAAAATAATCTGCTGACAAAGGTCAGGAAGAGGCTACTCTACGGAGCTAGCCTCTTTTATTTACAGATACTTGTATACATTTTCTCTATACGTCTCCAAATCATCCAGGCTGGAAAACTCATCAACCTTCCAGGAGCTTCCGTCCCGCTGCTCCCGCACCAGCGCCACCGTCCCACCGCCAACCAGCACACGTTTGGCGCGTGCGAATACCTCATTAAGGGAAGTGATATCATTGATCATCTGCCATTCCTCGACCTTTCCCACATTGATTATATAGTCTTCCATAACTGCTAATTACCGGTAAAAATAAGTCAGAATTTCGACACCCCGTCTCGCGCATATTGTTGAACTTTGATACAAAATAGAAACGATGAGATACAGAACCCTGGGAAATACTACGACAGAATTGTCCGCAATCGGCTTGGGATGCATGAGCATGAACCACGCCTATGGCCAGCCCGACGACGCGGAGTCGGTCGCAACACTCGAAAAGGCCATCGAACTGGGTATTAACTTCTGGGATACCGCCGACGTCTATGCCAATGGGAAGAACGAAGAGCTGGTGTCAAAAGTCCTGCAGCCCAACAGGAAAAAAATATTCATAGCGACCAAGTTTGGTTTTCGCGCCGATCCGTCCGGCAAACTCTCGACATTCGACGGTTCCCCCGCATATATGAAACAGGCCGTGGAGGCCAGCCTTCGCCGGCTGAATACGGACGTGATCGACCTCTACTACGCCCACCGCATCGACCCCAACGTGCCGGTGGAAGAAATGGTCGGCGCCATGGCCGATCTCGTAAAAGAAGGCAAGGTCCGCTATCTCGGTTTGTCGGAAGCTACCGCCCCCACACTCCGTCGGGCACACGCAGTGCACCCCATCAGCGCGCTTCAGAGCGAGTACTCTATCCTGACACGCGACGTGGAAAATGACGTACTCCCCGTCTGTCGCGAACTGAAAATTTCCTTTGTTCCTTTCAGCCCGTTGTCCCGCGGACTGATGACCAATACCCTCGAGATGGACAAGCTGGGGGCAAACGATTTCCGCCGTGCCCTGCCCCGCTATCAGGGAGAACACGCCGAGAACAACAGACAGCTTTCCGCCGCTTTCGCCGATCTCGCCGCCGCGAAAGGTTGCAGCCCCGCCCAGCTGGCACTCGCCTGGGTCCTCGCCCAGGGCGACTTTATCATCCCTATACCCGGCACGAAACGGAGGAAGTACCTCATCGACAATGCCGGCTCGGTCGACGTCGAACTCTCGCCCGCCGATCTGCAGGAGATAGACGCCGTCGTAGCCAGGTACCCGAACATCGGAGACCGTTACAACGAAGCCAACTATAAATTCTTGGAAAAGGAGTAGACCTCCGGTCGCGCCGTTCCCCCCGGGCTGGCCTTTCCCGGCTATTCCGGTTAAAATTTGACCGGAACCGGCTAAAAAACATGCGTCATATTTACACGTAATCGTTGAAATTCGGTTCTCAACTTTAACATGTGAGATACCTATCCGTTTTGCTAGCCGCGCTATCTGTCAATACAATTTCCGCTCAGCCGATCACCACGGCCGGCAAGCCTGCCCAGCTGGAGATCAGACAAGCCGGCGAGCACAGCATCCGCATCGTGCTCAGGCCTCAGAGCTACAAAGAGGCGCTGCCCTTCAGTCCCGCGCTGGTGGAAAGGACATATCCCGCACCTGAGATCGTCCTCGCAGAGTTGAAGACAACAGTAAAAAAACAGGTCGGATCGATGATGGTGGAAGTAAGTCCCTCCCCTCTTACGGTCAGGGTAACTACGCTCAGCGGAGCACCTGTACAGCAGTTGACCTTTAACACCGACAATACACTCTCCTTCGCCCTTCACGATGCGCCCGTGCTGGGCATGGGTGAAGGCGGACATAAAGCCGTACCCGGCATACCCTGGCGCACCGCTCCGATTGAATTTGACCGCCGGGGAGACTGCAGGACATGCAGCCCCGCTGGCAGGGCGACTCCTACGGTTCCCGCAACCCGGTGGCGCTGATGATCGGCACCGACGGCTGGGCCCTTTTCGTCGCCACACCCTGGGGCCAGGTCGACCTGCGCGCGGCCGACCATGGAGTCTACCTGCCCTGGCAACCGACAGCAAATGATACGATACAGCAGAACGAGCACAACCAGCAGCAGGCAATGGCGAAAGGCGTGCCCCCCGCTGCGTCGGTCGTTGCCGGGCTATATGACTGTATAGTGTTCGATGCACACCAGCCCGCCGCATTTATGAAAGACCTGTCCCTGCTGACGGGGCCTGCAGTCATTCCTCCTAAATGGTCCCTGGGCTATATGCAGTCTCACCGAACGATCAAAGACGAGAACTATATTCTGGGTATCGTAGACAGTTTTCGGTCGAAGAAGATCCCGGTCGACGCCGTCATTTATCTGGGGACTGGTTTTACGCCGCAGGGATGGAATACGAAACAACCGTCCTTCGACTTCAACCCCGCCGTCTTCCACCGCGATCCGGCGGCGGTTCTCTCCGACTTCCACGCCCGCCACGTCAGAGTCGTACTGCACATGGTGCCCTTCGACCGGGACAAGCTTCCTTATCTCGACGAAGCCCACATGAAAAGTTATTGGCAGTTACACGTTCCCGTTATGAAAGCCGGCGCCGATGCATTTTGGCCCGACGAAGGGGACTGGTTCAATTTATATGAGCGGGTCACGCGTCATCGACTGTATTATGAGGGCCCTCTGTCTACGTATCCCAATCTCCGTCCCTGGAGCCTTCACCGCAACGGCTACTTAGGCGTCGCCAGATGGGGCGGCTGGGTTTGGTCGGGGGACACCGAGTCTTCGTGGAAAACCCTCGAAGGGCAGATTGCCGTCGGTATCAACCATTCGCTGAGCCTCGGCCCCTACTGGGGCTCCGACATCGGCGGCTTCTACCCCAGCATGGAAAAGACCGGTGAACTCTTTGCCCGCTGGTTCCAGTTTGGAGCTTTCTGTCCTTCCTTCCGGACACACGGCAGAACGACCAACACCATCCTGCCCTGGGGCTGGAACATGGGCGACCGCGGCGACCTCGAGACAAGGGCCGGCACCGACAGCGAGGCCGTCCGCCGCAACGTCCTTCCCTCCGAAATGCACAATCCCGAAATCGAACCCGTTATCAAAAAATACGACGAGCTGCGCTACCAGCTGCTCCCCTATACCTACACCCTGGCCTGGGAAGCCCGCCAGGCCGGCCTTCCCCTCATGCGAGCCTTCTGGCTTTATTATCCTGATGATACAACCGCCCGCGCCACCGGCAACGAATACCTTTGGGGCCGCGACCTGCTGATCGCCCCCGTCTACCAAAAAGGCGCCACTACCCGTGACGTCTACCTTCCCCATGGACTATGGTACGACTGGTGGGCCGGCAACTCGCCCGCTGGTCACTCCGCGACCGCTGACGGCCCGATCACCGGCCGGGCCAATGCCCCCATCACCGGCGGCGCCACGGTCCAGCGTCCCGTCGACCTGACCACTATGCCCATCTATGTCCGGGCAGGAGCCATCATCCCCTTCGACCCCGTGCGCCAATACACCGCCGAAGCCGTCACCGAACCGACGTCCCTCCGTGTCTACCCCGGCGCCGACGGCGACTTCACTTTGTACGAAGACGATGGCACTACCCTCGACTACCTAAAAGGCAAAGCCACCTGGATACATATGACCTGGAACGACAAAACCCGCACGCTCTTCCTTTCCCCCGGAGCCCCCGCGGCTCCGTGAACCTTCCGGTTCACCGAACCTTTCAGGTCCGGCTAATGACAGGGGATGCGTCGAAGACGCTGAAGTATGACGGTGCGGCTGTGAGTGTGAAATTGTGATTACATATATTTCTCTATCGCCAGACAATTCACACCTTCGACCCTTCTGTAAGAATCCGTGGTGTAGATCGTGTCGATAGATTCGATCACCGGCCCGCGGCTGAAGATGCCGTGGCTGACGATCAGGTTCACTTTTGCGGCGCCTTTTTCGCGCAGCACTTTGGCTGTTCCTGCAAACGTGCCGCCGCCATCGCAGATATCGTCCACGATAAAACAGGTCTGGCCGCGAAGATCGCCGGTCATCGCTTTGAAATTGGTAAGCGCTCCGGTTTTCAGGTCTCTTTCCTTCATGCACTCAACCACGTTTTCGATGCCCAGGTACTGCGCCAGTTTATGGATCTTCTTGAGTGCACCGCCATCGGGTGAGACCAGGCAGGGCGCTTCTCCGGAATGCGTGCAGGCATAGTCGCTGAGTGCATCGGCAACGAAATTATGATTCGTGACGACATAGGACCTGTCGATCAGTGCCGTCGAAACCTCTGAATGCGGGTCGAAGATCTTTACCTTCCTGAAATTAGCCTGGTTCAGGATTGCAGCGACCACCTTCAGCGAAAAGGGCTCACCGTCCAGCATGACCCGGTCCATTCTTGCCGCCAGCAAATAGGAAACATGCAGTTCAATATGCTCGAATTCCTGATAGTCCAGCGTATTCTTTGCCAACAGAGCCATCAGGAGGTCGTTGGGATTGTTGAGACGGGTAAATACGCGCAGGGGAGCTTTTTTGTCGATGGCCGCAGCGCTTTGCATATCCAGCTTGATATGCGGCTGTCCGTCGGGGAAGACCATGGCTTTATACGATATAGTGGACTTGTCGGGGTAAATAAGGTTAAGAGTATTCATCGATAGATGTTTCTGTTAGTTTCTGCCTATCTCGCCAGGATAAAGAAGCTGGACGACCTCACTTTGGTGGAATTTCTTGCTGTCGATATCCAGGGCCGTGATGCGCCCAAGAAAGGCGGCTCCCGTGTCTACATTCCAGACATTGCATTTCTGCATGGGGACTTCGATATTGTAGTTGGTAGTCGGCGTATGGCCGATAAAGATTTCCCTGTATCTCAAAAGGCGTTTGGGATAGAAGAAACTGTCTTTGGGGATCCGGTTGTCAACGGACATCGCCATTTCCCATAGCGTCCGGTCCCAAAAGAAATTACTGGGATGATGCTCCCTTGCCGGACCGTGCATGCTGGAAAATCCGGCATGTACGAACAGTCTGCTGTCTTCTTCGTAATACAGCGGCATGCGTTCAAAAAAAGACAAATGCTCCGCCGCCGCCTCGTCGCTGATCCCCGCATAGCTCGCTACCGAAGCCTGCCCGCCATGAAGAAGCCATTCCACATTCGGCCCCTGCCCCTTCAACCATTCTTCGCACCATGCGTCATGATTTCCCTTTATAAAAATACAGGAGTATGTCTTCCCGAGCTCCATCAGATATTCGATCACCTGCCTTGACTCCGACCAGCCATCCACATAGTCCCCCAAAAAAATCAGCCGGTCGTCCGATTTTAGCCCGAGCCGCTCGATCAATTGTTTCAACGCCTTCAGTCCTCCATGGATATCCCCTATCGCGTAAGTTTTTGCCATTTTATTTTAATTTTTCCCGAACCTCCATCAGTGCAAATCCCAATAAATTTTCCCCCTTCCACTTCGACGGGATGCCCGCCGCCGGGTTGTCTCCTCCCATTCCGATCCCCCATATCCTATCCCTCGGGCTGGCCTCCACGAGGACCTTGTCCCCTGAAGCCAGCAAAAATTCTCTTATCTGCTCGTTCTGCGAGAATTTGTGATAGTTGCCTGCAACTACGAGATCAAATTTATGTTTATCCCAGATTGTCGAAACAAAGTTCTTTATCAGCCGGCCTTCCTTTTTTGCGGCGGCCGGACTACTCGTCCCCGAGGATCACCTTTAGCGCGACCTCATCCCCGAACAGCTTGGCCTTCCCGGCCATCATCCAGTGCTCCGCCGTCGGGTATACAACGCCGTCCACCCTAAAAGGCGCCACCCAAAACTGGCTGAAACAGCTGGTGCTAACTTCCCCGTCTTCCGCAGGCTGATGTCCCCGGAAAAAAGGAAGGGAATTACCCCGGCGTCGGGATATTTTTGGATCAGCCATTGTCGATTAAATGTCATAGTCTAAATTTTATCAGGTCATTCTTCATCTCCGTGTCCTCAGGCATTACGAAGCCCTCTCCGAAAAATGCGGAAACCACTCTAATCTCACCGACAATATTAAGCACCGGATAGAAAATGGGCTGCCACTCCAACCGGGGCGGAAAGCCCTTCCACCCCGAATGCTGGATCAGCTCAAGCTCCCTCAGCCCAACAGGCCTATAGAGTTTAATCGTCTTCATTTTTGTCACTTAGCCTATGGTCGTCCAAATGCTTTTTTTGTTGCTTTAGCTATTTAAATTCTCCCTCACCCGCTGCCTTATCTCCGCCAGCGTCCAATCCACCACCAGCCGTCCATCCCTGAACACCGTCTTCAACTCACCCTGCCCCTCTTCCTCCCAGGTACACTGATCTTTCAGTGCCAGCTTGCCGGTGGAAGGATTACGATACACCTGCATGAGGTCCGGTCGTTGCCTGCGTGTACTGGAATTTGTGTCCTACTTTGTAACCGTCTTTCAGTAAAATTGGCGAAGTTGTCATGATAAGGAAATATTGAGTTGGAAATTATTCCGTTTTAATTTTTTATTAAAAATATATAGCTCAGGGTGACGATTCTGTAATCCTTCCCGTTTCGTGCCCGTCGGCAGGATGTATTCCGAGTCCAGTATTTTCCGGCGGAAATTGCGTCTGTCCAGGCTCGTGTCTAAGATACACTCGTACAGCTCGTGCAACTCAGTCATCGTAAATTGCTCGTCCAGCAGCTCGAAACCCACAGGGAAATACAGTATTTTCGAACGGAGACGCTGCAGCGCCATCTTGAAGATCTGTTTGTGGTCAAATCCCAGCTGCGGCATCTTCCGGCAGTCGACCCATTCCACGTCACCCGCCATGGTGCTCGCAACTGTCTGCAGTTTCCGCGGATTGACCAGCGCAAAATAGGCAACCGATACCGCCCGTCCCCGAGGATCACGACCCGGTTCGTCAAAACTATACAGTTGCTCGAGATAGAGCTTGTCCATGCCCAGCTTGGTCTTCAGTATTCGCGAACAGGTGTCCGAAAACCGCTCGTCCATCTGCAGAAATGCGCCCGGTAGGGTCCACCCGCTTTTAAAAGGTTCTTCGTTCCTCTTGAGCAACAGGACAGAAAGCTCCCTGGCGTTATATCCAAACACTACCAGGTCGATCGCCAGTGCCGGGTTCGTATAGGAATGAAAGGGTTTCATTTGTTTGCGTTAATATGACGCAAACCAACGACGATTTTTCCACATTTGCAAATTTTCGGCGACTCCCGCCCCAAACACCGTGAACCACCGCCACAAACGGCGACCCCAAATACCGTGAACCGCCGCCACAAACGGCGACCCAAATACCGTGAACCGCCGCCACACCCACACCCAAAAACCCGCAATCCACGGCAACAACCAACGCGGCAGCGATATTTCGATCATTATCCGGTGAAAAAGCGATATATCGTAATCCCGTTGGCCTGAAAAAGTCACAAAAACTTAATTATCAATAATATGCACTGTGGCACACAATTGGGCTATACTATCGCGTACTACCACGAAATTATTATCACTATGTCACTACAACCAACTGCAGCGCAACCCGCCAGACCTGACTTCCTCTCAACCGGCGAACCGGTCGGCCCTTCTGGCGGTCACAGTCTCCCATTCGAGATCCAGACCCTGGACCAATACGTCCGGCACAACGCCGGAGCCATGCCACACCGGCACCAGCACGTCGAGATCGTCTGGGTTCGCCAGGGCGAAGGCTTCCTCAACATCGACCTCAAACGGTATAAGGTCAGCAACAACACCCTGTACTGTATCGTTCCCGGCCAACTCCACCAGCCGGAGATCGAACAGGCGGAAGGGTATATCATCTCATTCCCCGAAGCCCTGCTCGGCGGCGGCAGCGACGACTTCGAACTGCTGTACAGGTCGGGCCTGTTTCACCTCCTGCTCGATTCGCCCGGCATCCGCGTCACACCCGAAGTAGCCGAAGAGATAGAGGAGATCAGCAAGAGACTGTACCGCGAGCTGTACAATGGCTACCTGCTCCGGTCAGAGATCATCAAACGGTACATCAGTATATTCCTCATCCATCTCGCCCGACAGTTCGAAAGCTCGTTGCAGGTATCCGTCCAGACCCGGAACATGAGCCTGATGAAGAGCTTTATTTCTCTGATCGAAAAAAATATATGTACTGGAAACTGGTGAAAGACTATGCCTGCGAACTATCCGTGACTCCCAACTACCTCAATGAGGTCGTCAAAAAGGTATCCGGCTATCCGGCAGGCTACCACATCCGCCAGCGCATCGTCCTCGAAGCAAAGAGGCAGGCTGCCACCGCCGGCACCAGCATGAAGGAGATCGCCTATCACCTGGGCTTCGACGATATAGCGCATTTCAGCAAGTTCTTTAAAAGCGTATGTGGCAAAAACTTCTCTGATTTCCGGAAAGAGCGGTTTACACGCTGCAACTGAACCCACTAAAACACAAGCCATGATCATCAGAAAGGAAGAGACCATCATCCCGCCGGCATCCATTTTTATCGGACCTGCCAGGGCCCGCGTCACGCTTATGGAGTACGGTGATTACGAATGCGAGACCGCACTTCACAATGACCTTATCGTCAGGGAGGTCCTGCAGCGCTACCCGGACGTCAATTTCAACTATCGTCATTTCCCGCAGACAAGGATCCACCAGAAAGCGCACAAGGCTGCGGAAGCCGCCATAGCCGCGGCACAGCGGGGAAATTCGAACAGATGCACGACGTGATCCTGCACAACAGAAAGAATCTCGGAACGGCCAGCCTGGCCTTCTATGCACACGACCTCGGCATCGGCGGCATGAATTTCCTGAACGACCTCGTCACCGGCAAGTATGGCCGCTATGTTCAGGACGACCTCGCCGCCGGCATCCGGCTGGGCGTAAAAGAAGCCCCCGCATTCTTTGTCAACGGAAAAAAATCGAATCAAAAATCACCGTCCGCAATTTATCGGACAGCATCGAAGCAGCCTATGAGGCACTCCCAAAAAGAAAGGCGTCGTAAAATACGTAACCATAAAAGAGAAAGTCACATATACATCCGGCAGGCATTCGGATCAACAACATCGGCAGGCGATTACAACAGGTAGGGGTGTTTTAAGAGCGGCCCGGCGAAATGCCGGGTCGCAATTTTTATTTACCCCAGTCCGACGGCCGTTCGCCCATTTCCAACTCCAGCACCCCGCCAGCCATGATCTCCCGGTAGTCAAGATGGCACCGGACCAAAGGCTTTCCATTCAACTTCGCACGCTGAATATAAACTGCCGAAGCAGAATTGTCCCGGGCGACAACGCGAAAGACCTTACCCCCGCCCACAGAAACCTTCACCTCGTCAAACACCGGGCTCGTTATCTCGTAGCGTGTACTTCCCGGACAGACAGGATATAGCCCCGACGCCGCCAGCACATACCACGCCGACATCTGCCCCACGTCGTCATTGCCTACCAGCCCTTCCACGCTGTTGTGATAGGCCCTGCGACAAATCTCCCTCGACCATCGCTGGGTCAGCCAGGGGCACCCAAATAATCGAACAAAAACGCGACATGATGCACCGGCTCATTTGCGTGATTATAGTATTCGTTCCACAGCATATTCTCCGGCGTCCGGTCAAAAAAAGTTTCCAGATCGGCAAGCACCTTCTTCCTCCCGCCCATCATCGAAACCATTCCTGGAATATCCTGCGGCACGAACCACCCCTGCTGATAAGGATTGCTCTCTACTGTTCCATATCCTTCCACCAGTCTCCCCTTTGCCGGCCAGGGCTGCCAGCCCCCATTTCCGGAACGCGGCCGAAACCAACCTTTTGACGAATCGAACACCTTCCTGTAAGCCTGCCCGCGAAGGAAATATTTCCGGGCCTCCAAACCCGGAAGCAACAGACGTGACAAACACCAGTCCGAATAAGCATACTCAAGTGTATTCGAGATACTGTTCTCTCCAACAGAAAAACCCCGGTCACCGTTCCCAAACTTCTCAGCGGTCCGGATACTGACCTGCCGCGCACGCCCGATATCAAATCCCCGTATCCCTTTTACATAGGCATCCGCAACGACAGAAATGGCCGGGTTCCCGACCATACAACCGCTATATGCATTCAGCAGCTCCCACCGGTCGAAATAGCCGGTGCCGTTCTCTTCGGCAAACGTCACGAGCGAATTGATCAGGTCATTCACCAACCCAGGGTTGATAATGGTCTGCAGGGGCATCTGACTGCGAAACACATCCCAGCCGCTGAAGATCGTTCGCTTCGTAAATCCTGCCGCCTGATGCCGCCGGCCATCGCCGCCCGGATAGCCGCCGTCGACATCCTGACAAGTCCTGGGGTCGAGCAGCGTATGATAGAGTGCCGTATAAAAGCAGGTCTTGTCGTCAGCAGAACCACCTTCGACCCTGACAGCCGACAGAGCCATGTTCCAGGCCGCACGGGCGCGAAGGCGCGCTCCGTCAAAATCAAAACCCCTCACCTCCGCGTCGAGATTGCCCCTCGCCCCACCGATGCTGACAAACGATATCCCGGTCTTTAAAACCACGGGCTCATCCTGATCCGTATCGAACTCCGTATAAAAACCAAGATGCTTTCCTTCCCTCTCACTAACACCTGGTAACACCGCTGCGCGCGCTACAAACTCCTGATATCCCGGGCTCGTAACATCTCCAAGACGGCGTCCCCATCCGTCAGGAATATCCGCGCTCCAGACTCCAAATTGCCGAAAAGGCTTGCTGAAACGCGAACAGAAATAGACGGTGTAAATAGCCTTTCCCGCTCCATCGCCCCATCCACCGCCTTCCGGTGTACACTTCATCCAGCCCTCCAGCGTCGAGTCGTTGGCGACGTGTACATACTCTGCCACAGCAGTCCCTCCTACCCTGCGCGCCAGATCGATCTGGATCCGGCGACCGGACCCGGCAGGAAACGTAAACCGCATCATTCCGCAGTGAGGCGTAGCCGTCCAGCTCGGCCCTGATCCGTAAAGAATCGCCGAGTAAGACGCTATAATATCCGGCAGCCGCCGTTTCACTCTTCTTGTCATAGGGCAGCCGGTAACCCGAAGAACTCGTCCGCAGGGGCCCGACGGCCGGCGTCACGAGGAAATTGCCCAGGTCCCCATACCAGCCCACGCCGCTCATCTGCGTCAGCGCAAAGCCTTCGATATGGGTATGCTCGTAGCTATACCCAGAACCGTTATCCCCGCCCGTGATCGTATTGGGACTTACCTGCGTCATGCCAAAAGGAGTGGACGCGCCCGGAAAGGTCTTTCCCAGGCCCGCGCTATTATTACCCGCAGCGGCGCTCGTACTGGCGCCAATAAATGGATTGACATAGTCAACAGGTTCCTGGGCGATGGCCGCCAAAGGCGCCAGTGCAAACAATAAATAAACGATGTTCATAATTAGTGATGCCGGGCCATCACCTCCTCCAACTCTTCCAGCGTCTTGCCCTTGGTCTCCTTTACCCCCAGCAAGATAAAAAGAAATCCCAGGCCACAGATAAAAGCATAGATATAAAATGTGGTATCCTTCAGCTTCTCATACAGCATCGGAAAGGTAAAGATCAGTACAAAATAAGCTACCCAGAGGCTCAGTACCGCAATCGATGTGGCCGCGCCCCGCACCCTATTCGGAAAGATCTCCGAGATCAGCACCCATGTCACCGGCGCCAGCGACAGGGCATAGGTGCCGATGGCCGTCAGCAAAAAGAACGACACCGACGACGAACCGCTGCCAAGCATGCGAACGACGACAATATACAGGACACAAAGTCCACCCGCGCCGAGCAGCATCAGCGGCTTTCTCCCCAGACGATCTACCAGCACCATTGCCAGCAGAGTAAAAACAAGATTCACCCCGCCTATAAAAACTGTCTGCAGCAACTGTCCGTCGCGGGGTATCCCGATGCTGCTGAAGATAATGGTGGTATAATTAAACACGACATTGATGCCGCACAGCTGCTGAAAGACCGCCAGACCAATACCGATCAGAACGGCCGGCAGTACAGCCCGCTGAAACACCGCCGCATAGTTCAGCCTCCCGCCGCCGCCGGCGCCAGCGATTTTTGAATACTCGCCAGCGACTCCGCAGCAAAACCAACGCCCCCAATCTTACCCAACACCTGGGCGGCCCCGGGAACATCCCCTGCCTTCACTAACCATCGCGGGCTCTCCGGCAGCCAGAGCGCTCCAATAAAGAAAAGTGCCGAAGGGATCGAGCCCAGTCCGAACATCCAGCGCCGGGCCTCGGCTCCGTTGTTCCGCAGGCCATAGTTGACGAGATTGGTGATCAGAATACCCGTCACCACCGTCAGCTGGTTAATGGCTACCATTCTGCCCCGCAAAGGAGCCGGTGAAACTTCCGCGATATACATGGGAGAAAGCATCGACGCCATCCCCACACCAATGCCGGCCATACAGCGTGCCCCGATAAAAAAATCACGGTTCGGGGCAAACGCCATCGCCAGGGAAGACAGACCGAATACCGCCGCCGACAGCAGCAGCCCCTTGCGGCGTCCATAACGGTCCGAAAGACTACCCGCAATAAGACAGCCCAACGCCGCTCCCACGGCAAGACTCGCGGCGACCATCCCCTCCCACCAGGTATCGAGACCGAACTGATCCCGTAAAAAGGAAGCGCCCCCGAAATAACGGCAAAATCAAATCCAAAAAGGTATCCGCCCAGGGCGGAGATAAAAGACAAACCTAAAATATAGGTACTATTGTAAGAATATTTTGACATAGCAATCATTTGGTATTCATCTCAACAACTGTCGTCGATCGATAGACCTCACCAGGCCTCAATATCGTATCAGGAAAAGACGACTGATTGGGGCTATCCGGGAACGCCTGGGTCTCAAGTGCAACCGCACCATGCTTCAAATACGGCACCCCCTGCGCCCCCACGACACTGCCATCCCACCAGTTAGCCGTATAGACCTGTATTCCCGGCTGGTCCGTCAGTATCCGCAGCTGCCGCCCCGATCCGGGATCGTATAGTTCGGCGGCAACGCCCATCGTTCCCGCCAACGAACCATCCAGCACATAATTATGATCATATCCCCCGTCCTGCGGAAGCTGACCGAAACGATCACCTATCCTCCGCAAGGCGGTAAAATCCATCGCCGTACCGCTCACCGGAAGCAACTGCCCTGAAGGTAGATTCGAACCGTTCTTCTCGGTATACCGGCTGGCGAATATCCGCAACAAATGATCGTCGATCACAGGTCTCTCGAAACCCGAGAGATTAAAATAAGAATGATTCGTGAGGTTGACCGGAGTAGCGGCATCGCTGACCGCCGTGTATTGCATATGAAACCTCCCGGCTGCGTCCAGCATATAGCCCACCTGTATCCGAAGATTACCCGGATAGCCCTCTTCTCCATCCGGGCTCGTGTACTCCAGCACGACGCCCGACTCATCATCGCTCTCTATCCTCGATTGCAGCCGCCAGCGCTTTCGATGCAGTCCTTCGAATCCCCCGTGGAGGTGATTGCCGTCATTGTTCACCGATAACTGTACCGTATGTCCGTCCAGCATCAGACGGCCCTTGCCTATCCGGTTCGCATACCTCCCGACAATACACCCAAAATAATGATCGTTCTGCCAGTACTCCTCTGCGTGCCGGAAGCCCGCCACGATATTCTTCACCCGCCCGTTGCGATCAGGCATTTCCACAAAAGACACGGTGGCCCCAATATCCAGAATTCCAACGCGAACAGCGCCCCTGCTGAGCACATATTGACAAATTTCCGTCCTCAGCATGCCTGCTCCTGTTTTATTGCCTGTTGAAAGAATGTCCCCATCTGCAAATAGACGGCCGCGCCCTGATGATTCATGTCGAGACGAAGTACCTCCTCCAGATAACGCTTTGCGCCCTCCCCGTTGCCAAGACCCAAATGTCCCAGTCCTATCAGATAGCTGCAGTGTATCCGGTTGCGCCTGTTGATGTCCTGATCAAAAACCAGCATATCCGGCAAAGAAACGGCAAAATAGTCGATAGTAATAACGTCGTCCATATGCGCCTCCCCGAATTGTATAAAGCTCGCGAAGATCCGGCGCGCGGTCGACGCCTCTCCCAGCTGAAACCACGCCAGCGCCTGATAGACGATCTTGTCCGGCTGCGGATCGTTGTAGTAGATCGCCTGTGCGGGCTGGCTGATACCCACCGTCGCCGCACGAAACCATTCCGCGGCCTTCTCCCGCTGCCCCAATCCCTCATATACCAACCCCAGCAGATAATAACGGTCGTTCTCCTGCGTGCCGTACAGCTTGCCTTCGCCCAGGTTCTCCGGATAGGTCTCCGTGGCCATCAGCAGATCCAGCGCATTGCTCAGCCTGCCCTGCGATATCGCCAGCTTCGCCAGCTCGTGGTGACACAGCAAATACTGGCCCACCACCTTTCCTTCTCCTCCTTCCCACGGGTGGAACTTGCGCAGCGCAAGCAGCTTGCGCGCCATCTCATACTCCTTTAGCTGATTGTATAGCGTGACCCGCTCCAAATAAAGATCATCACGCTGCTCTACCAGCTGCGGATACCTTTCCAGCAGCTCCAGTCGCTGCTCAAATGGCCGGCCAAGTATTTTATACAGCTGGTCCAATTCCATCAGCACCCTCGCATCACCCGGGTCCAGTGCAAATGCCTTTTCGAGAAAACCAACCGCGTCTTCCTTCTTCCCCAGCTTGTTGTAATAGGCCAGCGCAAGATTTCGGAATACCGTCGGAAACCGGTCGTCTAGTTTTGCAGCTTCTTCCCAGCACCTGATCGCATCCGAATACTGACGCTTGTCATACCATAAATTGCCCAGATAATACCCGGCCCGCGCGTCGGAAGGATTCAGCCTCTGCGCGTCCTGCAATATCAGCACCTCTTCGATCTTATTCGGAAAACACCACGACGGGTCCTGCCCCGCGGCAACCTTATAAAAGCCCAGCGCCGCAGGACCATGCCCTGCCTGAGACGCAAACCATCCCCTGTAATAGCTAACCAGCGGAGATTCAGCAGGGCATTGTCCCAACACTCTATCAGCCTCTTCGTACAACCCTGCCTGCGCATAGTCCAGCGACAATTCGAGGTAATTGTTCAACGACCCGCGCATCAGCGCAACAAAGGTATCGGTACCCGATTCAAACAGGCATCCAAAGTTGAACGGATCTATCCCCAGCGACTCCCTGATAAAGGCTTCAGCGGGCCGCCCCAGCCTGCGCAGCAGCGCCGCCTTCAGGTGGCGCGCCACGGGACTATGATAGTTGCGCACCAGCGACCTCTCCACCAGGGCCAGCGCCTCGGAATAACGCGATTGTGCAGTCGCAATACGTGCCAGAGACAGGAACGCGCTGTGCTGCCAGGCGTCATTCCAGGTCGCCTTATAAAAAGCATCATAGGCTTCCTGCAGACGCCCCTGCAATTTCAATGACCATCCCAGATGATAATACGGCTCGCCGTCATAAGGATTCGGGTTCCGCCGGGTAATGGACGCCACCGCCCGCCGGAAATAAGGCTCCGCCTGCCCGAACTGTCCCCGCCGCAGCAATAACAGCCCCATGGCGTTGTTACAGCGGATATCTTCCGGACTCCTGCGCAGCCCCTCGGTATAGTAGTCGATGGGATTATAGGTCGCATGGCGGTACTGCTCCAGGTGCAGTCCGTTCAGATAGAGGTCTTCGACATGCGCGATATCGGCAGGCGCCAGCGCGGCCGTAGCCGGCGCCGGCATCGCCGGGCGCTCCGAAGAAGGATCGCTATCCTGCCAGTGCCACGAGCACAAGACCCGCGGCATCGGTCACCACCACCGCCCAGTCACCAGTCCGGCCCTTTCCGTCAGGAGCGGAAAAACTTTCTTCAAATACCTGGCCGGGGGAGATCTCCACGACCCACTCCCGAACAACCCTCCCCTTATTCAACAGCCGGACCGCAGCGTCCTTATACACCGCCGTCGTATATACCTTAACCTGCGCCACATCTCCCTCCCACTGCAGATTCAGCATCGCCTCCTTTGTCGCATTCTTCACCTGTCCGACCAAAGTATAAGGCATAAAGTACTGTTCGAAGCTCTTTTCTTCATTGGGCTGCAGCCAGGAAAAATCCGGCTGGTTATCCGTAAAGACACCGGTCATCAGCTCGATATAGGGACCGTCCTCATCCGTCAGGTTCCTGTCCCAGGCCTGTCCAAAATCCCCGTTGCCCCAGGTCCACTGTTTCTTCCCGGGGAAAGATGATGATTCGCGACGTGCAGCATACCCGCCTGTGTGTCGTGTTCATAGCAACCCATGAAATCATATCCCGATCGGATCGCCATATACGAAGTCGGGACAGGAATATTGGAATAGCGCGAAATATCCGTTCCCGGAGCGTAGTTGACTTTATAGTATGTGCCCGTCGCGATCGGAAAATCGGACACATCCCTCTTCCCATGATCGAAAACAGCATATACATCCGGTGGAAAAATGGACTGGTAAGCGTCATTGACCTTTACAGCCGGATTGGCCCACCAGAGAAAGGTCTGCGGAAACGGCGTTCTGTTGAACACCCTTCCTTTTATCTCCAGATAGGCTTTGTCGGGATACAGTGTAAAGCCCGCCATCCCTTCGTCCTGAACATCGCCTCGATCTCGTTCACCCAAACCGTCGCAGTTCCGTCGGGAAGCTCCTCGATCGTATAGTCTACAGGACTATAGGTGCTTGGACGGTGGTGCTGCGGCCAGTTGAACTCGATGCCTCCGGATATCCACGGGCCGGCAAGCCCAACCAGAGCGGGCTTGATCACCTGATTGTAATAGATGAAATCCCGGCCCCGCACTTTGTCATAGGCCCGCTGTATACGTCCCCCCAGTTCGGGCAGGATCATGATCTTCAGATAGTCGTTTTCGATGAATACGGCATTGTACAACTGATCCGTCTTCTCGTCTGCGATCGCCTCGACCACCGGGTGCGGATAGACGACGCCGCTGCTGCCCTGATACACCCGTTTCTCAAGGAACATTGGGTTCTTCTCGGGCTTGCCGATAGGGTATGTTGGGATCGATATCTTCTCTGCCCAGGCTTTTACTCTCATACTAAATCGAATTTATTAAATTAATAACCGGGGTTCTGGTCCGTCGCCGGAATATCCGGATTCTGCAATATCTCCGTCAGCGGAATGGGATACAGCTGATTGAATGCCTGGATCGTCCCGCTCTGTTTGGTCCACTTATTTCTGGCCTTCACCAGATTCAAAAAACTGGTCGTGCGGATCAGGTCACTCCGCCTCCAGCCTTCAAAACAAAGCTCCCGCATCCGCTCGTCCAGGATATTGGTCCGAAAGACGTCAGGGCTCATACCAGGATCCCAGCTCAGCCCAGCAGGTATGGTGCCTCCGAAGGCCCTGGCCCGGATCGTGCTGTTCATAAGATGGACGGCATCCGAAGTCTTCCCCAATTCGTTCAGACACTCCGCGTACATCAGCAGCACGTCCGCGTAGCGAATGTAAAAGATATTCTTGCCGGAGTACCAGAAGCTCATGACGCCATCGGTCCGGGGATCCTCATATTTCTTTACGTGCGGGTCCAGCTCGTCACCCCCAAATCCCGTCGAAAGGGTCGGCGTAATCCCCTTATATGTGAAATCGTACCGGATGCTCTGCGCCTTACGCAGGTCTCCCGCCTCCCAAAGACCGCCGGCCGACTTGTCGCTGCTAGCAGTACATCGTCGGCACCATGAGATCGTATCCGCCGAAATAGCAGTTGGCTCCAACACCCGCCAAATTTGCCAGCGCACGCGAACCCATCTGCCACTGGGTCTGGTTGTTGTCAGGGTAGGTATTGTTGAACTGGTATTCATAGATAGACTCGGCGGAATTCGCGTGCCCGGGGTCCCAGAGATCGGCATAGTTGGTCAGCAGCGAATATTTCCCCGACTGGATCACCAGGTTCAGCGTATCGGCCGCCTTCTGGAAGTTACGAACATTTGCCTCAGCGGGCGCGCTCATATATACTTTTCCCAACAGCGCCAGTGCGGCGTATTTCGTGACATGGCTCTTATCACTCTGGGTCTCGGGTAGATATTTGGCCGCCGTTTCCAGGTCATTGATGATATAGGCATAGACCTGATCCAGCGGCTGCCGTCTGGTGCCCAGCTGGTCAAACCGCGCAGGGTCCGAGATCGGGATCTTGCCCCAGTACTGGGTCAGTTCGAAGTTGACACCTGCCCGGATAAAGCTGGCCTCGCCCAGCAGTTCGGTCCGCGTCGCCTCGTCCTCCTTGTTGTTCTGCAATGCAAATACCGCCTGCGCCGCCGCGACGACTATCGGCCAGCGGTTCTGCCACTGCCCCGTCAGCGCGTTATTCCGCGGGACCATATACCCGTCATAGCGATCCAGCGCCGCCTGATCGGGATCGGTCATCACCTGATAAGCGCCCTGCTGGGCTTCGTCGCTGCCCAGCTCGAACATAAATCCTCCCCTGTCCTTTCGCACATTGCGCCAGTTGGTGTAAAGACCGGAGATCAACGGCTTGATATTGTCCAGCCTGGCAAAGGCCTGGTCCTGCGTAAGCGCCGTCTTTGGCTGCTGGTCGAGAAATTTCTTACAGGAGACCTGCGTAAAGGCTGCCGTAAGGCTTGCGTATATAATGATATTTCGGATTTGCATAAATTGATTGGTTTAAAGTGACAGGTTCAGCCCAACGGATACCGATTTCGTATTCGGGAAGCCATCTCCCGTTTCAGGATCATATCCCTTGTCTTTGGTGAGCAGCAGCAGATTGGAACCCGTCACATAGATACGGGCATTGTCAAATACGTTCTTCCTCACCGATGGTGGCAGCGTATAGGACAGAGAGAGCACAGACATCCTCAAAAAAGAAGCATTCTGAACTCCCAGGTCCACATCCCCGACCCCAAATCTGGGTATGCCGTATACCGCCCTCGGAATATTCGTATTCGTATGCGTCGGCGTCCAGCGGTTGAGCATATCGACAGACGCTGCTTCCATACCGTCCGACTGGATCCCGCCCTCATACAGCGAACTGATGCGCTTCAGACCCGAAGAATAGTTGAAGAATACGGTCAGCCCGATACCCTTCCAGGTAATGTCCGATCCGAAACCGCCATAAAAATTCGGGTCGAGCTTCCCCACAACATACCGGTCATCATCATTGATCACGCCATTGCCATCCTTGTCGACGGGAACTATATCGCCAGGATGTACCGTACGCCCGCCGAGAATTGATCCTCGATAGTTTCGCGGTATCGCTGACCTGCGCGATCTTCGAGAATTTATAGGAATAGATGGTGTTGACGGGCTGACCTACGATATAGTTGCCTCGTCCGCTGGATCTCGACCACCGGTATATCCGCCCTTGTTATAGATGGCCGGTACGTTGCCGCTCAGTTTGGTAACCTTGTTGACGTCCCTGGAGATCATAAACCGGAAATTCCACTGCAGGTCTTTTTGTTTGATGATCGCATATTCCAGTGTAAACTCCAGCCCCTTATTCGTCATAGCGCCCACATTGGATACCTGGTTCAGTAAAGCCCGAGGTCAGCGCCAGGGATTGATCGATCAGCAGGTTGTCGTTCGTAATATGAAAATAGTCCGCGGTCAGGTTGAGCCGGTCGTTCAGCAGCCCGATATCGGCGCCGACATTCACCTGCTTCTGCCTTTCCCACTGCAGGTCCGGATTGCCCCTTCTTCCGTCGTTGTTGTAGTAGACCGATCCGTTGCTGTAAACGGGACGATAGAGCGATACGGTGGCATAGTCGGGAATATTCTGGTTGCCCGCAACGCCATAGCCTACCCGCCATTTCCAGTGGCTGATGGCGCTGATCTTCGACATGAAACTCTCCCGGCCCATATCCCACGCGACAGCCAGCGACGGAAACGCGCCCCATCTGTGGTTGGGGCCAAATTTGGACGAACCGTCATACCTCATCGTGAGCAGTAGCAAAATACTTGTCCTTCCAGCCCCATTCCACCCGGCCCAGATAGGAGATCAGCGTCGTCGTGACAAAGTCGGACCCCAGCACCGTCCTGTCCCTCGACATCACCCCACCCAGATACATATACCCGAAATCGTCGTTTGGAAAGCCATACGCGGTAATTTGGTTGTAGTTCGAGCTGTTCTGCTGCAGCGAGGTAGCCACGAGGAAATTCAGCCGGTGATCGCCAAAGCCCTTTGTATAGGAGGCCGAGTTATCCCACTGAAGATTGTAGGTCTCCGTCTTGTACTGCATGGCATTTCCGTGGTTGCTGTTGCGCAGGTCCTGCCCTGTAGTGGTGGGAACATAGGAATACTGCTGCTCATTGGAAATGTCCGCGGAGAAGGAGGTCCGGATATTCAGGTCCTTTATCGGAGAGACATTGATAAAGTTGCTGGTCAGCAGCCGGTTCAGGTACTGATTGTTTTTGATATAGAGGCTCCTCAAAGGATTGTACTGGTCCTGGTTAAAGATATCCGCCCATTTTAGCGTATACAACCCGGCGGTATCCACCGGCAGCAGCGGGTTAGCCGCGACCGCCGTCGGGAACACAGTCCCATCGACCACATCTGTGATGCTATGGGTAAAGGTCGTATAGGTCCTGACCTTGAGCCAGGACTTGACGTTCTGGTCGATATTGATACGGGCGCCCATCCGCCGGTAGTCCGAGCCTTTTAGCAGGCCCTTCTGGTCGGTATAGTTGAGACTAAGATAATAAGTGCCCTTGTCCGAGCCGCCGGAAAAATCCAGGGTATGGTTCTGTGCCAGGCCATTCTGAGACACGGCATTCAGCCAGTCATAGGTTTTTCCGCTTTTGAAAGTCTGATGTTCATAGGGTGCAAACACCAGACTGGAAGTATCGCTGGTGATACGGTTGATATAGGCCTGACGGTCGGCGCCCGGATTGTTCTCGATATACTGGTTCGCAAAAGCGTCGGCCCTCAGCGCATAGATCTGCTGTGCATTCATGAACTTCATCTTCCGCTCGAACGACGACCATCCGATCCAGCTGTTATAGTGGACGGAGCCGGTGTTTTTACGGCCCTTCTTTGTGCTGACGATCACGACGCCGTTGGCGCCGCGCGACCCGTACAACGCCGTGGCCGACGCGTCCTTCAGCACCTCCATGGATGCTATATCGTCGGGATTCAGCGCATTCAGGTTGTCGCCGACGATCACACCGTCCACCACGAAGATGGGGCTCGTACCGTAGCTCAGCGAATTATTGCCGCGGATCTTGATCGAGGCCGCACTGCCGGGCTGGGAGGCGTTGACGACGTAGACGCCCGGTACCTTTCCCTGTATGGCCGTATTGATATCAGTTGTCGGGGTGATCGAAATGGTCTTCGCATCGATGCTGGCGACTGACCCCGTCAGGTCGTGGCGCCTGACCACGGCGCCGACTACGATGATCTCGTCCAGATTGCCCGTTCCGCCGGCTTCGAGATCCACGGTCAGAGCGGTCCTTCCCGCAACATTCACCTCCATGTCCGCATAGCCCATGGCATGGACAAGCAGCACCGCGTTTGCCGACGGTACCGTGATCGTGAAGTCCCCCGCCGCCCCCGCGACGACAACATTTTTCGGATTCGACTGTTGCGTGACCTGCACGCCGGGAATGGCCTGCCCGGTACTTTTCTCCCGGACCCTTCCCCGAATGGTCAGACTGCGCCCGCCGCCGGGTGTCTGATCCTGCGCGTGAACGATAAGGGTGCACACGCTAAGCAGTAGTAAGAATAGGCTTTTTGTCATATGGAAGCTTTATAGATTTTTATCACCGCCCCTCCACCCGAAGCCAGGTGCAGCTTCAGCATGGTATGTTGATTGACAGCTCTCGTCTCGTGCCGGTAGGACTCGGCGTTGGTATCGGCGTCGGCGCCATCCTTCAGCAGATCGGCCTGAAACTCGCCATCCCCCAGAAAAGAAAGATCGACGCTCAGGTCCCTTGACGTCCAGTCGGTCGCCGCACCGACATACCAGCTGTTGCCGCGTCTTTTGGCAAGTACCACGCATTCTCCCAGCCTGGCGGACAACACTTTCGTATCGTCGAAGGACACGGGCAGTGCCGACAGAAAAGCCATTATATCGGCGTACTTCCGGTAGGCTTCCGGCGAATCGCTGAGCACGGCGAGATACTGGTCGAAGAGGATAAAAAGGGCCAGCTCATGGCAGCGGGTGCCCATCGTGGTGGGTAACCCTTTGGAAATGGGAACAAAAGAAGCCCTGCTGCGGTTGCGCATCGACCCCGGCGTATAGTCCAGGTCACCGCAGAGCATACGTATAAAGGGTATCTGAAGATGATAAGGCGGCCCCGAAGTCGTATCCCATTTGCTGCACTCCTCACCCCGGACGGCTTCATAGTTGATGACATTGGGCCATGTGCGCTGCAATCCGGTTGGTTTGGGCGATCCGTGGAAGTCGACCAGCAGATGCCATCGGGCAGCCGAGGCAGCTATCTGTTCCTGTTGATGGATGATCTTCTGGTCATCGCGGTCAAAGAAATCGACCTTGATCCCCTTCAGTCCCCATTTCCCGAACGTCTCCATATAGTGGTCCAGTTCAGCCATCAGTGAAGCTGGCATTGCACCACACCAGGATACCCACGTTCTTCCTTTTTCCGTATTCGACCAGCTCCTGGATATCTACCCGCTGCGGGGTATCCAAATGATAGAAATTGCTCCAGCCCGCGTCGATCAGCGTATATTCCAGCCCATGACCGGCGGCGAAGTCGATATATTCTTTGTAAAGTCGCGTGCTCCTGTTCTCCATACCGGTGGGGAAGCCGGCGTCGCCGACAATGGCGTCATGCCACCACTCCCAGTCGCATTTACCTGGCCTGATCCACGAAGGATCGGGGATCAGCGAAGGAGTCGCCAGCTTGTACACCAGTTGATTGGTCAGCAGTTTCCTGTCGTCATCGGAAACGATGACCACCCTCCACGGCAATACCCGGCTGCCGGCCGTACGGGCGATGTAGTCCTCGCGTTCGTCGACCCTGGTGGACATACCCCAGTCACCCCCTGTATGGCGTCTCCCTTTTAGGATAAGCCGCCCAAAAACCATGAAAGCCGCCTTCGCCCTTCTTCAGGAACATTCCCGGATAGTCCCGCACATCGGACTCCGCGACTACCAGGCGAAATCCACGGTCGGTGAACAGCGCCGGCACGATGACGTTGTTCGAATCGGGTACCTGACTCACGGATGAATAAGACGTATAGGGCAGTTCCCAGGAGGTCAGCTTTGGCGTCACCGACAGCAACGCACTGTAAGCCGGCTTCAGCGCGAAACTGACCTCTTCAGTATTGACCGTTACAGTTGAAGGAAAAGACAAGACCCAGCGCCAGGCGATACCCTCGTCGTATGCCCGCACCAGCAGCGAAAAAGGCTGACTGAAATCGATCCGCAGTTCGCGGTAGTCGTCTTTCAACCGGTCGAATTTGCCATAGAGCGGAGTGATCACGGACCGGACACTGTCCCTGCTGATCTTTTTTATCACGGAACCCCTCCCAAGAACGGAGCGGTCGACCGTCAGCGATATCGGCGAAGCCGCGACCACCTGCTGCTGGCGGTACCAGATGCTGTATCGGATCGAAGCCCCTAGCGTCACCCGGATCTCGACCTTCCCGTCAGGAGACGAAAGCCGAACGATCTGTTCAGCCGATACGGCAATGGAAGACAGAAAGATCAGTAAGAAGATTCCGGAACGGGCGGCTGGTCTGGGCATCACAATCGCTTTATTACGATCCAAATTTCGCTATGCACCCAAAAAGAAAGAATAGTATTTCTTCTGAAAAAGATGGATTATTTTCTGGTTTCCTTAATTTGCAGTTTTAAGACCAATGTCAACCAATAAGAACAGACACCGCAAACGGCAGGGCTTCGAAGGACAGCGACTGATCGTCCTGCCCAAAAAAATCACGACGGATTTTCTGACTCGCGACCCGGTGACAAAACAGATCTACATCACAGACATCGGGTACTATCCCAGTGGCTAAGTTCCACTACGTAGACCGTCCTGCCGGAGTCAGCCAGCACATCATTATCTACAACGTGGAAGGAAGTGGCTGGGTCGGGATCGACAAAAAAGAACGACGCTCTCCGCCTCCCAGTTCATCGTCATCCCGGCCAATACTCCGCATAAGTATGCTTCCAACGAGAACGATCCATGGACTATCTACTGGTTACATTTCAGGGGAGACCTCGCCACGTATATCGTCGACCTGATTCTGCAGAACACGAGGAATTACAAACCCGACCTCGCCTTCAGCGAGAACAGGATCAAATTGTTTGAAGACATCTATTCCGGACTCGAAAAAGGATATGGCAGTGACAACCTGCGCTATGTCAACATGATCTTCTATCATTTTCTGTCTTCACTGCTCTATGAAGAAAAATTCAGCTCTTCGGAAAAGAGAAAGGAAGGAGATCTAATCGCCGACACCATCGAGTTGATGCAAAAAAAGACACACACCGTCATCAGCCTGCAGGAATTGGCGCGCTTCGCCAAACTGTCCGTCTCGCACTTCTCCGCCGTCTTCCGCGAACGAACGGGCTACTCGCCTATCGAGTACTTCAATCACCTGAAGATCCAGAAGGCCTGTCAGTACCTGCTGTTCACCGGTATGACGGTAAAGGAGACAGCGGCCAGCCTCGGCATCGACGACCAGTATTATTTCTCGAGGATGTTTACCAAGCTGATGGGGCATTCACCGGTAGAATACCGCAAACGGAACAAGACAGGCAAATAAGGCTATTTCCGCTGCTGCTGACGGTACAGGAGAATATCTTTTATAAGGCGTTTGTCTTTTTTATTAAATGCCTGCAGCTCGCTGCTGATAAAAGGATCTTCCCCTATCCGGTCCGCCACTATTTCGTAGGCAATGTCCCTGATCGTCCGTTCGACGCCGGGCCGCCCGATCTGCTGCTTCATCACCTGCAGGTATTTCTCTTTATTCTTTATGTCTGTCTCATCCGCATAGAGCTTCCTGATCTCCCTGTCCAGCTGACGCGGGTCTTCGATCGCAGCAAAATAAAGATTCAGGCAGTTGACGGCTTCCCTGTCGTTTCTCCATCCCTGCAATAGCAGCGACTGCGCTGCCTCCCGCTCGTCCAGCTTGTCACGCCGGCAAGCCGCTGCCCGGATATAGTCCTGATGGCTAAGGTGCTGGTCGACGACCTTTTCGAACCAGGGCCGAGCCTCTTTTTCTTATCGATGACAAGGTAGAGTTCGCCCACCTTTTCATATCGTATCAGTTCCTTATACAATTCGATAGCCTCCAGATACAGCTGCCCCTTCTCATAGCACTCTGCCGCCCTGACCTTATTATCCAGGTATTTGAGATAGATGGACGCCGCCTCGGAATGGTATCCGCCTTTTTCCAGCGCTTCCGCGCCCGCAGAATAGTCTTTCAGCAGCCGAAGGTATACAAAGGCCGCCTGACGATATTCCCTGTTCTGCAACAGCATATGGGCCGTATTCCGGTATTCCTGGTTCAGGAGGTTCAGATGGCTATGTCCCAGTCTGACGGAGCCCGGCGTGGCCGATCCCCGACCGCCCCCGACGCCCTCCAGCAGATTGCCGGGCAAGGAAAAATTAGTCCATAGGCGGGACAATGTAAAGGCCGCAGCCGTCCCGCCCCGCGACACCCCGTCGTTGTCGATAGGGATCGCGTATTTCAGGGCCTCCATGGGATCCTTTTTGAAAAGCTTCAGCAGCTTGTCTACCTCCCTGTTGTTTCGTTCTTCCAGCGCATCGAGATCGGCCTGCAGCCTGCCGATCCATTTTGACTGCATCTTTCCGGCCCGCGCTCTGCCCAGCACCAACCGCAGCAGCCAAAGCCGAACCTTTTCCCTAAATGACAACGGCCGGTTGTCGGCCGATACCTGCGAAAACTCGGCAGCCAGGCCCTCCAGCGTTTCTTCGGGAGACAGCGCCTTTTTATAAAAGGCCGTCGCCCGCGAAGGCATATACACCGACGCCGCAGGCGTCACGATATTTCGGTCGCCCTTCGCCGGCCGCACAAGTACATCGCGCCATTGTATAGGCTCCGGCAATTGAACCCAGCCCGTCTCAGGGTGGTAAAAATGCAACTGATCTTTCAGCAGCCGGTCCAGTTCGGGTATTGATAGCTGTGGGTACAGCCGGCTGCACTCGGGAATGAACAGCCTGTCGCCGATACACTGACAGTAGGGGCTGCTGCCGGGGTCCTCCGGCCATGCGAATTCATCGCCCGGCACCAGCAGACAACCCCAGACTGAATTTGCCATTTCCCCGGCGATAGGGTAAAAGGATGCCTCCTCCGGCGATATACCCATTCCCTGCACCTGCCGGAGCCAGCCGGTCAGCTGCTGACCCCGGATGAGGATCCCTCCGCGCGGATAGCTATTTTTATGATATGGCTGTACGGTCAGCTGCATTGCAGGACGTGTTGAATGAAAGGTCGGATATTTTCTTCGTAAAAGGTGGGGGTGCTCACCTTTATTAAGGGTTCCCCCTGCATTTTGGGGTAGTAGTACATGTTCCCCGAGAAATACTGGTCCGTCGCCGCCGCAAGCGACGCGTCGAGCGCCGCGGGAATAAAGACCGGTCCGGACCGGTCTGTGGACTCGCCCGATGGCGCCTGCTGCAGAATGATCATTCCCGACCGGTGCACTTTTATCGTACTTCCTCCCGGAAAGACAAATTCATTCCGCTCGCGGTCGAACTGCGCGGAAGCCGCGACACCCCTGGACTCGCGGGAGGCCGACAGCAGCTGAAGATGTCCCGGTTTGTTCAGCACCAGCTCGTGCTTATTGAAGACCAGGTTCCCCTGCTGGTTGATAAAAATATGGTGGATATTCTTCAGTACCGACCAGGTAAAGGAGATGCCGGACTTTCCTGTCTCCGTGTTCTGCTGCAATGTCTCATACCAGGCAACGAAAGGATCGCCCGTCCCTATACTCCTCTTTTCTACGAGTATTTCCTGCTGAAATGAAAAACTCCAGCAGTATTCGTCGTTCATATAGTGAAACTCCTGATCCATAAAAAGAAATCCGGAAAGTGTGAAGGCTTCCATTCGTTGAAATAAATGGATTTGCTCTCGCCCGTAGCCAGCCGGCAGATCGTCAGCTCACGGTTGTGGACCTTAAAGGAAAGGAACAGCTGCCTTCCGTCTTCTTCCGGACCCATCGCAAAATGACTGGCGGAAGGCGGAACCTGCTCCATCACCAGCCGCCAGCCCATTCCCGAGGACTTTTCGTTCCGGGGATGACGCAGCAGATTTCTTTCCTTGGTGACGGCAAAGAGGTCGAATTCACTGCTGACAAAGAATTTCTTCGGGGCCGTGGGCGGCGGGAATAAGATAGGTATCCGCATCCTGCCCGGCGGCACATCTTCCGGCAATTCTTCCGTCTTCCCCTTTTTTCGGGTTTCCCATAGCTGTTGCAACGGCAGCCTGAGTTGCTGGATCAGCCTCCTGCCCTTGTGCTGGTTGCGGTAGAACAGCAGTTCGCCTTCCTGGTCCGCCGTCACCCAGTATTTGAACCGGGAGTAGTTGTCGCTGATGACCTTTTGCACCGCAGGATGCCGCATCGTATCCGGAGAGGTTATAAAAAAACTTCCGACCTTTTCGGGCCTTGCGCGCTCTCAAAGAATTTGGCCAGCCCCTCCGCGGGATGCAGCGCACCGTCCACCAGCTGGATGCTTGCAATGACTTCTTCCACGGTCCTGGTATGCACAGGATAAAAGCCATTCCCTATCGCGTAGGCCGTACAGGGGATATCCGTCCTGGGATGTCTGGCGATGGCCAGCAAAATAGCATAGGCCAGTATTTTGGGCGTTCCCCAGGACTTCAGCGAAACGTCCACCAGGATAATTCGCTCCATCGGGTCTACTCCCGGCGGCATCTCACGGTGTAAATACAGCGCCTCATTGTTGGCCAGCCGCGACAAAAACAACCAGTCGTCGCTGGCAAATTCCGAGATCAATAATTTATCGAGATCCCCCTTATTCGAGAGGTCCGAAAAACCGCCCAACGGCTGCGCGCCCGGCAGACTATGATGGATAGGAATATTCATCCCCGACCACAACGACCTGATCAGCGCGCCCAACGGAAAGGTCGCCGGATTGTCGGTCAACTCCTCCACAAAATCTCCGGCCGTCCCCGGCTTCTCTTCTTCCTCCAGGATCGGCTCATCGATCGCCGGTATTCCCGCCATCGCCTCGATCAGGGCGTCCCCTGACGGAAATTTTTTATGCAATAATTCGATACAGCAAAAATCATCATATAGCGCTTCATAGCTGAATTCCTTTGTCTCAAACAGGCTACCGAGCCCATCATCCTCCCTTTCCATCTGCACCTTCGCTATAATTTCCTCCGCTTTTGCCGACGCCTCCCTTGAAAGGATACCGTGACAATCCGCAAACAATAGTTGAAAAAGTTGGATCCTGCGATTGCCCGTCGTATACGCTACAGGCAGTGAATCCAGCATCCCCAAAAATTTAATAACAGGCCCCCTTATATCTCTAAACGTCGCGTACTGGCCTGGGTTATGTTTTACCAGTCGATCCAGGTCGTTGTACAGGAGGTTCTTCAATTCCCTTATCAGGTCTACCGAATGGTTCGTCCCAAGTATCGCCAGCAGCAACGCCCCCAGGGGCGGTAATCCCTGATCCATCAGATCTTCCAGCACCTGTATCACGTACCGGCTATAGGCAATCGTACTTCCTCCGGGAATAGCAATGACTTCCCCACCCTCTTCAAGGACCCAGAAATAATTCCTGTATGCCGAAAAATAACTCATCGGATATCTGATTCACTCAATCGGAACGAACTGATCGACAATGGCCGGAACGATTCTTTCTTAACCTCCAGGTACCCGCCATGCTCCTCCCAGACCAACCAGCAATCCCCCTGGGGATTCATCTGCCTGTCCAGCGTTTCGGCAAGCAACGGCCATTCCAGATCCAGCCCCGCCGGCAAAAGATGGTTTCCGCGGCGCCAGTAACTTTTTCCCGGCAGCGGCAGCAAAGGGTTGCCCAGCAACAGGGCCTGATCGTCTACGATCACCCACGAGAGCGGTTCGAGCCGCACCGCCGGCGCCGTCTTTATATAGCCCCCCAGCAGTCGCGCCGACACCAGCATAGCAACGGGATCCTCCTCATTGGAGGACGCCGCCAGCCGCACGGGCAGCTTCTCCGAAAGCCCGAAATAATTGTGATTATAGGAAGGATATTCCAGCGGCATCGCCTTTTCCAGCGGCGTCCACAGCAAGCCGGAAGGCAGTCGTTTCACGGGCACCGCTGCCCCGATGGGGAACAGCAGCTGCGACTGGTCGTCGCGCATATAATAGATCTTTTTCAACGGGATACTCCTTATCTCTGTCGATTCCAGCTGCTCTGCGGTAAGCCCCCTGACCCAATACGCATCTTCCGCAGCGGCTGTCCTCAGCTGACTCCAGTGCCTTACCGGCCCGAGATAGTCCAGATGCGGCCTGCCTATCTCCAAAAAATAGCTCACATCGTTAGAAGGATCTTCTGCCATAGGCTATCGATTTCCTGTTGAACGTACAGCTTCTGTTCCTGGTTCCTGATCCAGCTGCACCGCGTCTGCACATAGCGGAGTTTGTCCTTGATCACGTTCTGTTCTTCGAAAGACAATCCGTCCAGCGCCCATCTGGAGCCCAAAAAATTGACCTCTTTCATCACTTCCTCCGGGTCGGGGACCTTATTATACAGCGCCTGGGGATGTGCGGGGACCGCGTCGTCTTTTTCGATGACGGCGTCGATGATACCCGCTAGTATTTCCACCTGCTCTTCGGTGTCCCAGATGTATTTCAGCACCCAGAGGTCGGAGAGGATGGCTTTATTCCTTCCACAGACCAGCGCGCTGGCTGCAATGATATTCTGCAGCTTTACCGCCCGGCGATCCGACACTTTAATGCCCGTACTGCGGAGGCTGTGGACAATATCGATATAGGTTGGTCGTACCGGCGCCAAGTCTATCCCGCGGCAGGCGGCCTGCAGGGCGGCGACTTCCGCGGAGGATATGGATGGCCGTTCGTCCTGACCGCCTGACTCCATCCTCCAGCCCGCCAATAGCACTTCCTGCAGCCTGTCCGGATCGACGTACTCGCATTTCACGCGGATGAGAAAACGGTCCAGCAGTGCCTGCAGCGCTTCATCTTCCGGCAACATATTGCTCGCACCCACGAACATCAGCGCCGGCAGACGACGGGTTTCCTTCCCACGCCGGAATATCTTCTCGTTCAGTGCCATCAGCAGACTGTTGAGAATAGCGCTGTTGGCGTTGAATATCTCGTCGAAGAACACAAAGGAAGCCTCTGGCATCATGCCCTCCGTATTCGTCACCAGCTTCACCCTCTTTCAGCCTGCGGATATCAAAGGGACCGAAGATCTCGTTGGGCTCGGTAAACCGTGTCAGCAGGTATTCAAAATTCTTCCCGTCTTCCAGACAGGACGACAAATGCCGCACGATGGCGCTCTTGGCCGTTCCCGGAGGTCCCAGAAGAAAGAGGTTTTCCTTCGCCAGCAGACTGATCCCGAGCAGGTCGACGACCTCGTCCTTACCCACAAAAGCATGCTTGACGTAGTGCAGTACCTTATTCAGTTTCTCTATCGGATTCATCATATTCCCGTAATTCTTTCCAAAAATAGTCGGCGTGATCACCCAGTGCCGCGCGTACGTCCGACCGGAGAGCGCGGCTGTTCGCGAATGCTGTTACCCGCCCGCGTATGACCCTGTCCGTATACAACCTCCGCAGACAGTCGTTGGCCAGCACCGGACCCCAGTCAAAAACCTCGTCTACCGCTGCCCCACCGGATACGGCGGCCGGACCGTCCCCGGCAATCCCACCCCTGAAATAACCAACCCCCGAATAATGCCATTTCTTCAAAAGATCTTCGAGAACGGAAACCAGCACATCGTCCGGATTGATCTCCCTGGTTTTTGCAATGACGTCGGGCAGACAACGCAAACAAAGATCGGCAGACAGGACGGCCGCCGCATCGATCGGCGCCGGATAGTCCGCCAGCAGCCGCTCCAGATCTTTTTCGTTCTGATCCCTGAACAACAACAGCTGTGAAGCATCGTAGACTATCCTCGCCGCCCAGACCGCCGCCGCCTGCGCGAAAGCCGGAGGATTGCCGGGAAAGCCGACGCTCTCCATTTCATATTCTTTTCGCAGGAAATCTCCAACTGCCTCTTCTTCGGATCTTGTTGCAGTGATCAGCCGGTCGTAGACCAACATCTCCTCCTGCTCCCTTAAGTGTCGGATGGTTTGAAGGAAATGGTTATCGCTGGAGAGGGTCATAAGTCCTTTCAAATATACAAAATCCTGCTGTTGCTGCCTTCTCAAAAAACAGTATTTTGCACCATATGGCTTCTCCTTATTCTTTCTTCGGCAGGGACATGAGCTGGCTAACCTTCAACTACCGTGTGCTTGGAGAAGCCGCTCGGGAAGCGACTCCCCTGCTGGAAAGGATCAACTTCCTTTCGATCTGGAGCTCGAACCTCGACGAGTTTTATCGGGTACGCATCCCCGCACTCGCCGCCCTTCAAAAAATAAAATCGACCAGGGAAAACTACGTTTCCGCCGAGGGAACAAAATTGATAACACAAATTTCATCCCGCCTGAACAATCAGCTCGAGTCCTATGGCCGCCTGTTTACGACCCGTATAATTCCGGAGCTTGCCACCCACGGAATCCGTTTCGTATACGCTGAAGCCATCCCGGAATCGATAAGAACGACAACACAGAACTATTTCTTCACACAGATACTCGCTTTCATCCAGCCGGTATACCTCACCCACGGGAATTCGGGATTCTTCCCGGAGAACGACAGGCTCTATTTTCTCGTCGTCCTCGGCGACAGCCACGAAGGCGAACGTCTGGTCATCGTCAATATCCCATCGGACAGCCTGCCGAGACTCTATGATACAACGGTGGGTGATACCCGCTATATCCTGTTCATCGACGACATCGTCCGGGAGAACATGGCCTGCGCATTTCCGCAGTCGACGATCAGCGGCATCTATAGCGTTAAGATCACCCGCGACGCAGAACTGGACCTCGAAGACGAATACGAAGGCGATATCGCCGAAAAAATAGAAAAGAAACTGGCGAAAAGGGACGCAGGTCTGGCCACGCGCTTTCTGCACGAGCCCGGAATTCCCCTGCGAACCATGGAGGCGCTGGTCCATCGCCTTGGGCTGGACAGGGCATCCCTTGTCTCGGGCGGCCGCTACCACAATATGCGCGACCTTTCGGGATTCCCTATAAGGGACCGCTCGCTGTCATACAGCCCATGGCCGCCCCTCCGGCAAAAAGCCGGCCACCCCAGCCTCCTGAAGGCCGTCATGGAAAAAGACCTGCTGCTGCATACCCCATATGAAAGCTACGACCCCGTGCTGCGCTTCTTCAATGAAGCCGCCATCGATCCGGCAGTGGAAGAGATCTATCTGACCATGTACCGCGTAGCAAGGGATTCAAGAATTGTCCACGCACTTATCAGCGCCTGCCGCAACGGGAAAAAGTGACGGTATTTGTTGAACTGAAAGCCCGCTTCGACGAAGCCAACAACCTCCACTGGGCCCGTAAAATGAAGGATGCCGGGATAAAGATCATCTACAGCATTCCGATGCTGAAGGTGCACGCCAAGATCGGACTCGTAAAAAAGAATATCGACGGCAGGGTCCATTACGCAGGCCTGCTGGCCACGGGCAACCTCAACGAAAATACCGCCCGCTTCTATACCGACCACATCCTCCTCACCGGCCAGCACGACCTGATGCGCGAGCTCGAACTGCTCTTCATCTTTCTCAGCAAACGGAAAGACCCGCGCAAGACGGAGAAGATAGCATTCCGGCACCTGCTTGTCGCGCAGTTCAACCTCCTGGACCGATTTATCGAACTTATCGGCCGCGAAATTGAAAATGCCCGCGAGGGCCGGCCGGCGGCCATTACGATAAAGCTGAACAATCTGGAAGAGGAAGTTCTCATCGGCAAGCTGTACGAGGCGTCGCAGGCTGGCGTCCGCATACAGTTGATCGTAAGAAGTATCTGCTGCTGTATCCCCGGCGTCGCCGGGATGAGCGAAAACATCACCATCCGCCGCATCGTTGGCCGTTACCTCGAGCACGGACGAGTATTCATCTTCCACAACAACGGCGACGAAGAGATTTTTCTCGGTTCGGCCGACTGGATGGACCGCAACATCTACCGTCGTATCGAAGTTTGCTTCCCCGTCAGCGAACCCGCCCTCAAAGAAGAGATCCGGAACATCATCCGCCTGCAGTTGGAAGACAACTCCGCCGCGACACCCATCGACAGCCACTCCGAAGAAGTCGCCATCGACCCGGAATTCCCCGGCTCAACCGCCGCGGGTCCCAACTCCCAGGAGGCCATTTACCAGTATCTTTCCGGCCTTCGCGCGAATCAGTAAATCCGTGCGTCGGGCCGACCCGGTAAATCCCGGGCCTATACTTTCGCGAGATGATTGGTAAAACCCCAGTCCACCAGCTTCTCAAACGCGGCCCATACCTCGTCAGGGATCTCCATCGGGATCTGGAACCCCTTCTCCGGATAGACCCGGATCCGCTGCAGATCGCCCACCATGCTGTTGATCACCCGATCCATGGGTATCTCTTCATTCGCATAGTCCTCGAATGCGATCTGCGGAGAGGTGACCAGCAGCTCCTTGTCGGGCCACTGCTTTTTGAACGTCGCAAAGCTGCGCCGCTCCATATACGGCTTCTGCACCAGCAAAAAACTGGCTGGGTGCAATCCCTTCTCCTCCAGCAGCTCGGCGGGAGAACTGGATATTCTCGCCGGTATTGGTAGACCTGTTCTCGATAAAGATCGCCTCCGAGGGCACTCCCCTGTCCAGCGCGATACGGGCGAACTGGTCCGCCTCCGGCTCTGTCCATAACCCCTTCGTCAGATAGCCCAGCCCCCCGGAAAAAAGCAGGATGGGCGCCAGGCCCTCCAGATATAGTTCGGCCCCGCGATCGGCCACCCGGAGGTCATGGCTTCCGAGTACCAGTATACAGTCCGAGGGGGCCGGCTTGTGGTACAGATGGTGATAGTCCCACAGTTTTCTTGCTTCAACAAGTACTTCCTGAGTGATCATAGTGGGGCAAATATAAAAAAAGGCCGGTCAATCGACCGGCCTCGCTATAAAATCGGATGAAAATTACATTACTTCGTGCTCTTCCAGCCCTTTGGGCGTAGCAACCGAGGAGGGTACCCTGCGTATACTTTTCGTCGTGCTGGCTGGCGTCGAGACCTTCTTCCTCTTCTTCTTCGCTTACGCGCAGCGGAACGATGAAATTGATCAGTTTGAAGATCCCGTAGGAGACTGCAAAGCTATAGCCGACAGCGATCAGCATGGCCTTCACCTGCGTGAAGAAGAAGCTTGCGTTACCGTAAGCCAGACCATTGGCGCCAGCTTTGTTGATCGTCACCGTCGCGAAAACACCGGTCAGCAGCATCCCTACGATACCGCCGAGACCATGACAGGGGAAAACGTCCAGGGTATCGTCAAGGACCGTTTTGGTCGCCTTGAAATGAACGGCCATATTCGAGATGATAGCGGCTAATACACCGATGAAGATGCTCTGGGGTATCGCTACATAGCCGGCAGCCGGGGTAATGGCAACCAGACCGACTACGGCACCGACGCAGAAACCGACGACGGAAGGCTTCTTGCCCCTCATTACGTCAAAGAACATCCAGGAAAGACCCGCAGCGGCAGCGGCCGTATTCGTAGTGGAAAAAGCGCTGACGGCCAGGGAACCCGCGCTCAGGGCAGAGCCGGCGTTGAAACCGAACCAGCCGAACCACAGCAGACCCGTACCGATCAGTACATAAGGGATATTCGCGGGATGCGTCTCCTGACGCTCGATATGAACTTTTCTGCGTTTGAGCACCAGCGCACCCGCGAGAGCGGCGCAGCCGGCAGAGATATGAACCACCGTACCACCGGCAAAGTCGAGAGCGCCCATCTTGGCGAGAAAGCCGTCCGGATGCCAGCTCCAGTGCGCCAGTGGTGCATAGACCAGCAGGCTGAACAGTACCGTGAACAGCACATACGCCGAGAAACGCATCCGCTCGGCAATGGCGCCTACCACCAGCCCCGGCGTGATGATCGCAAACATCAGCTGGAACATGGAGAACAGGGACTTGGGAATGGTCGGAGCCGGACCCCATGCCGGACCGGTTGCCACGCCTTTATAAAAGAGATGCGTCATCGGATTGCCGATGACCCCGCCGATCGAATCACCAAAACAAAGGCTGTAGCCAACCACGATCCACAGGACGCCAACCACACCGGCGGCGACCACGCTCTTCATCATCGTCGAAAGAACGTTCTTGCGATTGACCATGCCCCCGTAAAAAAAGGCCAGGGCGGGAGTCATCAGGAATACCAGGGCCGTAGCTACCAGTATCCAGGTAATGTCCGCCTGATTATACTTACCATCGTCAACACTGGTCGGCAAACTGGGAATAAAGACGGCCACGATGGCTACCGCCACCAGTAAGAAGAAGGGTAAGAACCTTTTAAGAGTGATTTTGCTCATAATCTGCAGGATTTCATATTAATAAAAAACTAATATCCAAAATTCTCCGATAAAGATATGGAAAATTTGAAGTAAGCCATAAATCATTGAAATTTAAAATAACTATAATACGACCAAATGACATTGTTAAATGATTATTAAACAATCCTTTATGCATTCTGCCGTTAACAACCCGTTTACAATTATTCGTAATTTTCCCAAAAAAATAGGCCCCTATTGAATTTTTCCTATTATTTATGTCATATAAAGCCATCTATTTTGAAAAAAATAACCTCCCGATATAATATCGGAAGGTTAAAAAATCCTCGTTTTTTTTGGCACGGCACCTGGAGAAGGCAAAAGAGCCTTCTATCCCTACCCCTGCGGGCCAAATCCCTTCCGGATATCGGGCATCGTATCCGGCATCCTGATCTTATACCGGGTCATCCCATTGAAATGATCTTCTTCCTTCAGGAACTCATGGTCCTTCTTACTGATCCAGTACCTCTCGGAATAGCCCTTTTCACTGTCCTCTGTATATAATACCCAGCAGTCCTCCTCCTGTCCGTCGATCAGCCTGATCCGCTCGCTGCCCGCGACGCTGTAGCGCACATATTTGGGTGTCCCGTACCCCGCATCATAGAAGTTGATCAGAAATGCCCTGCCCTCAGCCAGCGGCAAAGGCTCGAATGTCTCGATATCCAGATTCCAGTTGTAGTTGGGCTGGTCAAACGCAAGGCGGAAACCTTTCTGCGCATTGCCCTCCACGCTGTCGGCCCCCGAGATCCCATCCGCCTTCCAGTCATAGGCGTTCAGCCTACCCTTCACCAGCTCGCGGTGATACAACGGCGCAAAATCCCCGGCGTCATTGATAGAATAGACCCGCCTGTAACTGCCGCTATCTCCGCCATACCAGTGCTGGGTGATAACTACTACTTCCCTTCCTCCCTGGTTCTGTATAGAGACGTCCCGCAGCCAGTACCAGAAGGTCAGCTTCCGGTCATTCTTCGGGTCCTGATAGCATAACAAATATTGTCTTAGCCCCGTCCGCAGCGAGCGGCCGACCAGAGCTCCCTTGCCCGGACGAACGGTATCCGCCGCCTTTTGCGCGATCACCCTGCCCGTAAGCAGCAAAAATATCAGGATCAGAAACAGATAAAATAGACGCATAAAAAGAATTTATGCGGCAAATCTCTCCCCTCTCCGCAACCCCCAGAAATGCATTCAATCCCTGCGCCTTTTTATTTAGCCATCCCCCAAATCACCAACCATTGAAACAGGCCCCCGATCGCTGAAAAGATGTCTCTCCGGGCAAAAAACCGCCTAATTTTGCGCATGCGCATTTCTTTTCGCAACGCCACCCCGGTCCAGCTGCAGCTGCTCGTATGGGGTACCCTGTTCCTGCTGAACTTCCTCTCCTATCTCCCCATGGACGGAGTTGTTCAGGCGCTCACCTACAGCGCTATGAACAGTTTCTTTTATGCTATAATCATCTACGGCAATATCACCCTTCTTTTTCCAAGGCTCTACGAGCAAGGCCGGGTCACTGGCCTACACAGCCGGAGCCATCCTCATGCTGGTCGCGGTCAGCACCGGCCGCGCGATCCTCTCCATCTGGCTGTACAACCACTACTTTATGAAGGGGAAACCCGAATCCCTTACCGCGGAGACCTTCGTCTATTTTATCGCCACCGGCCTGGTTATCTACCTCCTCAGCTTCGTATTCCGGATCGCAATCGCGTATTTCAAGCTGAAGCGTCAGGCCGAACAGATGCTCGAACAAAAAAGCCAGGCCGAACTGAACCTGCTCAAGTCTCAGGTACAGCCTCACTTCCTTTTCAATACCCTCAACAATATATATTACGAGGCCTACCGGGAGGCGCCCCGGACAGCCCTCCTGATCGGCCGCCTTTCCGATATCATGCGCTATTTCGTGGACGAAAGCCCAAAGGAAAGGGTCGCTCTGTCGACGGAGATCAAATTCCTCGAGAACTATATCGCTCTCGAAGAGATTCGCATACGCCACGGCGTAAGAGTGGAGTTCGAAAAGAACTGCGAAGGCGACCCCTTCCTCCCGCCTATGCTGCTCATGACCTTCGTTGAGAATATTTTCAAACACGGAATCGACCGGGGCGCCGAAGGCAACCATATCCGCCTGTCACTGCAGACCTCGGACGGAAACCTGCTCTTCCTCACAGAGAACGTCCTGCCCAAAAACCCGCCTTTTTTCGGCAAGGAAGGGTCCGGATTGAAAAACCTTCAAAAACGGCTAAATTTACTGTACGGAAGCCTTTTTGAGCTGGACGTCACCAGCACAGACACCTGTTTTAAGGCCCGTCTAAAAATTCCGCTCGTATGACCCTAAGCTGCATCATCGTCGACGACGAACCCAACGCAGTAAGCCTGCTGGAAATGTTAATTCAGCAAAATACTAACTGGGATATCAAAGCCAAATGCTATGATGCCCGGGAAGCCCTCGCCTGGCTCAAGACGAGTAAGGTCGATCTTGACCTCATCTTTCTCGACATCAACATGCCCCGGCTGACCGGTATGGAAATGGCAGCCCTCCTCCCGTCGTCGACCCATATCGTCTTTACGACCGCCTATTCGGAGTACGCCGCCGAAAGCTACTCCTTCCCGACAATCGACTACCTCCTGAAGCCGATCACGCTGAAACGCTTTTACACCGCCATGCAGAAGATCGAAGCCTTCTTCGCCAAGGCCAGCGCCGCCGAACCTACCCCTGCACCCTTAAAAGAGGAAGAATATTTCTTCGTCAAATCCGGCCGGGTGCTCCAAAAGGTGTTGTTAAAGGACATCCTCTATATCGAAGGCGAAAAAGAATACGCCCGTATTGTCACCCCGGACCAGCGCCTGCTCATCTACCGGAGGCTAAAAGACATCGAAGACCAGCTGTCCGCCTCCTTCGCCCGCATACACAACTCCTATATTGTCAATTTATCCAGGCTGGATGCGATAAAAGACAATCACGTCCACATCGGGACCATACAAATACCCATCAGCGAGAAGTTCCGCGAGGCCTTTATGAACCGGATAAAACAGCGGGTATTTTAACGGGCCACGGCCAGGGAATTTAACCCCCTTTTGTGCAATTTTTTCGGGTATTTACCGATATTACATCATGCGCAAAGTCATCCGTATTTTCTGGGCCCTCTTCTTTGTCGGCCTGGTCGGCCTTATCACACTGATCACCTGCATCGCTACGGGCGTATTCGGCAAACTGCCGTCTTTGCACGAACTCGAAAATCCATCCCTCACCCTCGCCTCGGAAGTCTACGCCGACGACGGCAGCTCGATGGGAAAATACTATACGGCAAGAGGTAACCGCGTCCACGTCGACTATAAAGATATTTCTCCCAACGTCGTCCATGCCCTCGTCTCCACCGAGGACGAACATTTTTACGAACACTCGGGCATCGACGGCAAAGCCGTGCTCCGGGCGGTTATCAAACTGGGCAGGGACGGAGGCGGAAGCACCATCACCCAGCAGCTCGCGCTGAATATGTTCAACGGCGAGCGTTCCCGCAATAAGATCGGCCGCGTCATCCAGAAACTGAAGGAATGGATCATCGCCATCCAGCTGGAACGCAATTTCACCAAGGAAGAGATCCTCGCACTCTACCTGAACGACGTCTCCTTCAGCGACAACGTATACGGGATACGCGGCGCAGCCCGCACCTTCTTCCAGAAAGAACCCGCCGACCTCAGCGTCGACGAAGCCGCCGTGCTGGTAGGCATGGTCAACAACCCCAGCCTGTTCAACCCGCGTACCAACCCCAGGGCCGCGACCGAAAGACGCAACGTCGTCCTCAACCGCCTCGCGTCCCATAATTTCATCAGCGAAGCGGAAGCCACCGCCCTCAAGGCAAAGCCCATTGATATACGCCACTACCGCAAGCTGGACGAGAACAACGGCGTAGCGCCCTATCTCCGCGATATCCTGCGCGGCGACCTGAAGAAATGGTGTAAAGAGCATACCAACCCGGCCACCGGCCAGCCTCTATAACCTCTATCAGGACGGCCTGAAGATCTATACCACCATCGATCCGCGCATGCAGCAGTACGCCGACCAGGCCATTGCCCGTCAGATGCCGGTCCTCCAGCGCCAGCTGGACTCCCGTACGGCCATCAAAAAGGCGAAGTATGGCAGGACCACGCCAATATACTGGAAGCCGCCATGCGCGGCAGCGAACGCTGGCGCACCAGCGAAGACGCCGGGATGACCGAAGCGGCTATCCGCGCCAGCTTTAACTCGCCGGTAAAGATGAAGGTCTTCGCCTGGACCCCGACCCACGAAAAAGATACCGTTATGACGCCGCTGGACTCCTATCAAATACCACCGGCAAATGCTCCAGACGGGCTTTATGGTCATGGACCCCTTGACCGGAGAAATAAAGGCCTGGGTCGGCGGCATCGACTTCAGGACCTATAAGTTCGACCATGTCAACCTCTCGACCAAACGCCAGGTCGGCAGCTCCATCAAACCCTTTCTGTACAGCCTTGCCATCGAAGACTTCAACTTCACACCCGAGACAGAATGCGAGGCCGTCCAGCAGTTCTTCCCGGAATACAACGCCTACGTACCTGCAAAAGCAAGACCCAACGTCAGCGGCACCCGCACTATGGCTACCGGTCTTACATGGTCGATCAACGAAGCTGGCGGCGTATATCATGAAATCATTCGGCCCCAAAGGCCCCGATCGCTTCGCCGAGTTCCTGAAGCAGATCAATATACCTACCGCGGTACAGCCCTATCCCTCCCTCGCGCTCGGCGCCTGTGAGCTGTCACTCTACGAGATGATGAGCGGCTATACCATGTTCCCTTCCGGCGGGCTCAATGTCGAACCCTACTATATCGCCCGTATAGAAGACAAACACGGCAACCTCCTGGCCGACTTTACCTCGAAACAAAAAGAGGTACTCAACCAGGTGACCGCCTATACCATGACCCGGATGATGCAGGGACCCGTCGACTTCGGTACCGCAAAAGGCCTGCGCGAACGCCTCGGCCTCGCCGAAATGGGTGGCAAGACCGGCACCACCAACGACAACTCCGACGCCTGGTTTATCGGATATACCCCCCAACTGCTCGCGGGTGTGTGGGTAGGCTGCGACGACCGCTTTATTCATATGGGCGCCGGCGTCGGCGACGGCGGACAGGCCGCCCGTCCTATCTGGGAATACTTCATGCAGAGCGCCCTCGCCGATAAATCGCTCGGGCTCAACCGCAACGCCCGCTTCGCCAAACCCGACAGCATTCCTCCCTCCAGCCTCTACGCCGGAGGCGACGGGATCATCGAGAAAACGCCTCCCCCCGGAGCCGAAGGCGTCGACCAGGGCAATGGCAACGCCAGCCAGTACATCATCGATACCACCGCAAAGACCCGGTCCGGTCAGTACTGATCCAACATCTGGACGGATTTCCCATTGAGAGACGAATTCCCTTCCTCGAATGGCCGAAACACATTATCAATCAACAGGTTACAGTTTGGCACTTCTCTGGTAATACGCAGGACTGCCTATTAAACTGTAACAAATGAACCCTATTTTCGTATCCTTTGTAAAACGACACGTCGCCGCGATTTTTATCCTCCTGACCCTCTCCACCCATCGGACAATGGCCCAGGCCTGCGCAACCTCCCAGGGAAACCAGAATGCCTACGGAACAAATAATGTCTGGATCGGCTATGCCTACAAAGGCTCAGCATTCAACTACTATCAGGGATATGTCAACGAAGGCTCCGCCTCCAGCCCCAATTTCGACGAAAGCTTTGGCGGCGACCAGGTCAACTACCCTACCAACGGCTGCAGCGTTTACACCGAACAGTTCAGCATGCGCTACAAATTGACCCAGTCTCTCAACGGGAGCTATACCATCACCGTAGGCGGCGATGACGGATACCGCCTCAGCCTCGACGGCGGGTCCACCCGGGCGATCAACAATTGGGGCGACCATGGGTATGCCACCACCAGCATCACCGTCTCGCTCAGCGGCGCGACCAACCTCGTCCTCGAATACTACGAGAACGGCGGCGGCAACCGGGTCAGTTTCAACCTGGTCTTCAACTGCGCGGGCAGCGGAACGCCGACCGCCTATGGCTCCAACAACGTCTGGCAGGGACACCTCTACCAGGGCGTCAACTTCGATACCTATAAAGGCGACGTTACGGAAGGTGCGACCAACAACCCCACATTCGACGAGAGCTTTGGCACGAGTAACGGCAACTACTACACGAATAGCTGCTATGTAGCGACCGAACAGTTCAGCGCCCGCTATATGCTGCAGCAAAACCTGCCCTATGGGAATTATATCATCACCGTCGGAGGAGACGACGGTTACCGGTTCAGCCTCGACGGCGGCTCTACCTGGGTCATCAACAACTGGGCAGACCACGCCTATACGACGTCTACCTATACGGCCACACTCAGCGGAACCAAAAATATGGTCCTCGAATACTATGAGAATGGCGGTGCTAACCGCGTGACCTTCGCCATGTCCTCTACGCTTCTGCCGGTGACCCTTACCAGATGGACCGCTACGGCAGCCACGGAAGACCAAACCCTCCTGAAATGGGCAGCCACCAACGCCGTAGACTTCGACCACTATATCATTCAGCGAAGCACGGACGGACAGAACTACCAGGACATCCGCACAGTCCCCGCCAGTACGATACAGGACTATTCCTATACCGACGTCTTCCCCTATAACGGAATGGTTTATTATCGTCTTGAAATGGTCGACATCGACGGCAGGACCAACTACTCCGGCGTCGCCACCCTTCTCAGACACAGCACCACGCCGACCCGCATCTACCCGACGATAATAGAGAACAGCAGCGTCTTTGTCGAGACGTCGAAAACGATCCGCCAGGCGCGTCTGGAAGTATTTGACATGAATGGTCGCCGCCTCCAGGAGAAGGACTGGCCTGCGCTGGAAGGCCGTCAGCAGATGGCCCTCACAGCCCTGCCCGCTGGCGCCTACCTTGTACGACTGTCGGATTTCCAGACCACGCTCGCCAAACAGATCATCCTCGTCCGCTAGAAATCATTCGAGTCACACGCTAGAAATCATTTGCGTTGAACGGCGTGTTCGGTTGAAACTGGTCAAAATCATCGAAGGTCGCATTACTGCCGCTGAAGCCGGACCCCACAAAACTCAAACCCCCGAGGGTAAAAGACACAGCTCCCGTGCGCGGCGACCGGGGATAAGCCGTACGCCTGCTCCACCGGTCACCGGCAAAATCATAGCTCCATGTGGACGTCTGCATCGTCCCATTGCTGCCGGTCGTCAGAAATGCCTTGTCACCGTTGATGAATGCCGTACCCAGTTCGCGCTGTATATCCGTATAGTCGTCGTCCCATGTCGCCGGATCCGTATTCGTAATATTGGCCAGCGCGTGCCAGGGCGCCGCCTGCGAAGGATCGAAAGACCACATATCCCTCACCATCGCCCCATTGTTCGACCCCGTCACGATATAGGCCTTGTCTTTGTATACAAGCGCGACCGCCCCACGCCGCTTGGAGAAATTTCCCGAAGTCCCCGGCGCCAGCGTCCAGGTATCCGCGGCGGGATCGTATGCATAAAAATCGTTGCGGCTATAGGCGTTGTAGCCCGTTCCGATATAGCCCTTCCCCTGCAGCCCAAAGCCCACCGCGTCATAGCGGGGATCATGAAAATCGGCCTTGCGCGTCCACCGATGCGCCGCCGGGTCATAACAATAAAAGTCCTGAAAGACCCTGAACCCGTCCCAGCCAATACCGACATAACCATTGTTGCCGATCGCGAATGCAGCCGCATTGCTGCGCGGCTCACCGGGAAAATCCTCCACCTGCGTCCACCCCGTCTCGACGGTGAATGCCCAGAAATCCCTTAGCCTGCCCGGCTGGGTGAGCGACTCGTTATAGCCCAGTCCCACATAGGCCGTATTGCCGATGACAAAACAGGCCGCACTGCTCCGCGGAGCATTCCCGATCGCCGCAGCCTGCACCCAGTTGCCTAGCGGGTGTTCGGCAAACCTGTACGGTTGCACGAAAAAGAAAGAATAAGGGGCGTAGCTAACAATAACGGGGTCAGTTTCATATTGTTGGTTTTAAATTCACTTATACATAAACGTTAGTTTACATGCCGCCGCCATGCAGCCGGCAAAGACCGCCGAAAAAGGCAAAAAAATATACTATCCGATGGGAGACTTATCTAAGAGTAACCGACGTTAAATAGTGATGCACGGCAACTTGTTAAACTTTCCTTTAAGAAATGTTAACAAACCGCTGGCAAACATCCTGCAAGAAATGGCAGGGTGTTTGTATTGTCAGGAATTGTCTCTTTGTTTCAAAATTTCCACGGTACAATGCGCAGAATAAAAACAGCTTTGGTGTGTTTGGCTCTATTGTCTGCCACCGCATCCTTTAACATTCCGGACTCGTCCGGCAGAACAGCTTCCGCAAACCCGCCGGGCGACAACGCTCCATCCCGGCCTTTTCCCCAGCACGTCCCCTATCGTCCCGGGACCATTCTGCCCGACCATATCAGCCAGGAGACGATGGATGACAGCGTCCGCTCGTTCTACCGCCAATGGAAACAACACTATATCCGCTATAGCTGTGCCCCCAACGAAGCCTATGTCTGGTTCGAAGGCACCAGAGGCACCAATATCTGCGTCTCCGAAGGCCAGGGATATGGAATGATGGTCGTTGCCCTCATGGCCGGCTACGACCCCGGCGCCCAGGCCACCTATGACGCGCTCTTTAATTTCTATAAATCGCACCCCGCGACGACCAGCGCACACCTCATGGCCTGGACACAAACAAAAGACTGTCAAAGCCTCGACGGCGGGACCGCAACCGACGGCGACATGGACATCGCCTACTCCCTCCTGCTCGCCGACGCACAGTGGGGAACACATACCACGATTCCCTATCGCGAGGAAGCGCTGGAAATGATCAACGCCATCCGCCACCAGGAAGTCAATCCCGATACCTATATCGTCATGGAAAGCAACGGCTGGAGCAAACGCAGCAAAGACTATTTCGACATGCGCTCCTCCGACTTTATGCCCGACCACCTGCGGGCCTTCCGCAAAGCATCGGGCGATGCATTCTGGGATACCGCCATCGCCAATAACTATAAGGTCTTCCGTTACCTCCAGGATACCTATAGCCCCGAAGCCGGACTGGTTCCCGACTTCATCAAAGCGATCCATATCACTCCTCCCCCGCCCAACGTATTTATCACGGGCACCGGCGGCCAGCCGCCTGTTGGACAGGGCGCCGCCATGTCCGGCGATAGCCGCGGCGACGGAGACCTGCCCGACACCAGCGCCGTCGAAAAGATCTCTGCCATCCCCGCCCAGCCGCACTATCTGGAGTCGCAGTATGACGGCCTGTACAACTTCAACGCCTGCCGCGTGCCCTGGCGCATCGCCACCGACTTCCTCCTCTCCGGCGACCCGCAGGCCGCCGCCTTCCTTTCCCGCCTCAATCCCTGGATCCGCACCACCACCCAGGGCAAACCCAACAATATCTCCGCGGGTTACAATTTGTCCGGCGAAGACCTCCCCCACCGCTATTTTGAAGCCCTCTGCTTCATCTGCCCCTTCGCCGTCGCAGCCACTTGCCAGCCAGGAGAATCAGCAATGGCTGAACAAACTCTGGGACTATATCGTCCAGTTCAAACGAAAAGACTTCGACTACTACGACAATAGCATTAAAATGATCAATCTGATCATACTTTCAGGTAACTATTGGGCTCCATAAAAAAGGCCCCGAACGGGGCCTTTTTATTTTATCGGGGAACCATTTCGACGCTCTTCGCTCGCTACTTTCACCAACTGATCGCCCGGTTTCAAATTCCCATAGACTTCCATCTTACCGCCTTCCGAGCGACCCGTTTTCACGTCCAGCCACTCCGCCTTATGTTCGCTGTCTACCCGGATCACAAAGACCCTTTCGGTCGAATTGACGACCGCCGTGACAGGCACCGAGGAACGTACTGTCCTGCGACGGCATCGGAAGACTGACCTCCGCAACCATTCCCGGCAACAGCTTTCGGCTGTCATTATATACGTCCATCTCTGTACGTTCAGACCGGAGCCGGCTGTCCAGCGCACCCGCCAGACGATTGACCTTCGCCGTGAACACCTGACTGGGCAACGCCTTCACGGTGAACCTGACCTGGTCCTTCTGCGACAAAAACCCCGTATACGCCTCGGGAACACTAACGACCAGCCTCAGATGCTTTTGCTCCTGCAGCGTGAACATCGGCAGCTCAGATCCCTTCCCAGACGGACCGACATAAGCTCCCGGATTGACGTTTCTACTGCTGATGATGCCGCTGAATGGAGCCCGCACTTCCAGGTACTTCAGCGTCTCGGCTACCTCGCTGTAGGCAGCTTTCGCCGCATCCCACTGCGCCATGTCGGACTTCTGGCGCGCATCCGCCTGGTCGATATCGTTCTGAGAGATGGTTCCCGGCGTCTTGCTGGTTTCCACCAGTCTGTCATAATTGGCCTTGCTGGCAATATATAGTGCTTCCTGCGATTTCACGCGGGACTGGGCGCTCGCCAGCTGCGAAGCCAGTTCGGGCGCTTCCATGGTCACGAGCAGCTGCCCCTCCTTTACTTCAGAACCGACGTCGACGTATAGCTTTTTGACAAACGAACTGACCTTGGCATAAAGGTCTACCTGCTGAAAAGCGATCAGCTCTCCCGGTGTATAAAGATTGGTGGACAGCCGGCCCCTCTGCAGCGCAAAAGTCGCCACAGCAGCCGCACTATCGCTATGGGCAGCCTCGGCCTTTCCCGGATTGCGCTCTTCGCCGTCCGAGGACGAACAGCTGCTGAATAAGCCTGCAGTCAGTAAGACACCGGCCGCAGCTAAGACTAATTTATTTCTCATTTTGTTCATATAATGACGGTATATAATGTTTACTTTCTTTATCGGCAGGATCCATCGAGACGGAAACGGTGCCGGTCTTTCTCTGTACCCATGCAAAGATCAGCGGCAGCAAAAACAACGCGGCAAAAGTGGAGGCAATCAGACCGCCTATAACGGCACGCCCCAGGGGTGCCGCCTGGTCGCCACCTTCGCCAAGTCCCGACGCCATGGGGATCATACCCACGACCATCGCGACGCTGGTCATCAGAATGGGACGCAGACGAACCGCGGCAGCCTCACGCGCCGCGGCAAGCGCATCGCCGGAATGTTTTCGCAGGTCTTCGGCATTGGTGACCAGCAGCACCGAGTTCGAGATCGACACACCCACCGACATGATCATACCCATGTACGACTGGAGGTTGAGCGTAGACCCCGTAAGCATCAGCAGGGCCAGCGAACCCAGCAGAACGGCGGGTACGGTACACAAAGTTACGAGCGATACCTTGAAGGACTGGAAATTGGCCGCCAACATGAGGAAGATGACCACGATCGCCGTGAGCAGACCGGTCTGCAGGCTGTCCAGCGTATCTGTCAATACTTCGGTAAGCCCCTTCATCTCGATGCTCAGTCCCCGCGGCGGCTTGCCCAGCGAAGCAAGGGCCTTTTTCACATCGACCGAAGCCCTGCCAAGGTCAATTTTATTAAGGCTCGCGGTGACCGACAGCAGCGGATTGGCACCGATATCATCGATCTCTCCATAGACGGAATCGACCTTCAGGGTTGCCACCTCGTTCAGCAACGGATGCGGTGCATTGGGCTGCACCGGGACCTCACCGATCTCATGTACGCTGCTCATCTTATTTTCGGGTACCTGTACCTGTACGGAATAGGACTGGTTGATCCGCTCGTCGAGCCAGACGTTCTTCTCCGTAAAACGCGATGAAGAGGTGGCCGCGATCAGCGACCGGCCGACCGTAGCGGCATTCGTGCCCAACTGCGCCGCCCTGATCCTGTCGATATCGATATCGATTGCCGGATACCGGATAGACTGCGCGATCTGGATGTCCCGCAGATAAGGTATCTCCTTTAGCTTGTCTATGACCTTCCGGGCGTAAACTTCATTCAACTTCTTATTCTTACCTGACACCCTTATCTCGATCGGCGTCGGCGAGCCCTGGCTGAGGATCTTGTCGGTCAGCTCTATCGGCTCGAAAGAAGGCGTGAACTCAGGAACATCCTCCGCGAGCTTTTTCCGAAAACGCTCCTTCAGATCATCCATATTCACTTTAAAGTCTTCCTTCAGGCCCACCTGCAATACGGCCTCCTGCGGACCAGCCATGAACAGGTAGATCGGGCTCGTGGAGAACTGACCCGCGTGCATGCCCACCACAGCCGAAGTAATGTCTACATTATTAGGTCCTACCAGCGTGTCCAGCATCCGCAGGGTCTTCAGCATATATTCTTCCGTCCTTTCGATACGCGTACCATCCGGGGCACGCAGCCGCACGCGGAACTGGCCGGTGTTGGACTTGGGCAATACGTCTCGGCCAATGCTGTTGATCAGCAGATAAGCCCCGCCAAGACCCAGTAGGATATAGGCGATCGCGACGGGCGTACGCCAGGGCATTATCCGGTCGATAAATCGAATGAACCGGTTTCTGAATTTGTCGAATCCCGTCAGCTTCCCGTCCTTACCGGAGCCGTGGGTCAACGATTTGTGTTTTTCTTCTGCCGCATCATTTTCGTCGGCAGCCGTAAGTCCCGAAGCACGGAACTCTTCCTCGTCCGAAGCATATTGTCCCTTCTTATGATGCCCCTTCATGAGATAGTTCGCCATGACCGGTACAAAAGTCTGCGCCATCAGATAGGACGTGATCATCGAGAAACCGATAGCCAGGGCCAGCGGCAGGAACAGCGAGCCTGGTATGCCGTTCATCGTGAAGGCCGGCGCAAATACCGCCAGGATACACATCAGGATCAGCAGCTTCGAGAACGCTATCTCCCGACAAGCATCCCAGATAGCGAGCGATTTCGGCTTGCCCATCGCCAGATGCTGGTGAATATTTTCAATGGTCACGGTCGACTCGTCCACCAATATCCCGATAGCCAGCGAGAGGCCGCTCAGCGTCATGATATTGATCGTCTGATGGAATAAATTAAGGAAGAGTACACCGGAGATAACGCAGATGGGTATGGTCAGGATCACGATCGTCGCGCCCCGTGGGTCGCCAAGGAACAGCAACACCATCAACCCCGTCAGTATGGCTCCTATAGCGCCCTCCGTAAGCAGGTTCTTCACCGCATTGATCACATACACCGACTGGTCGAATACATAGCTGAGCTTGACGTCCTCCGGCAGCTGGGACTGGAACCTCGGCAACGCCTTTTTCAACCCCTGCACCACCTCCCAGGTAGAGGCCGCTGCCGACTTGGTGACGGGAAGATAGATAGACCGCTTCCCATTGATGAGCGCGTAGCCCGCCGTTACGTCCGCCCCGTCCTCCACGGTCGCGACATCCTTCAGGTAGAGGTTCTGGACGCCGTTGGCGTAAATGGGGATATTGCCAAAATCTTTGATCTCTTTGATAGTAGTATTGGTAGGCGTAAAATAGTTGTAGTCGCCGATACGCACGACACCCGACGGAGTAGCCTGGTTATTGATCCGCAGCGCTTCCACCAGCTGGTCCGGCGTGAGATTGTGGCTGCGCAGCAGCTCCGGATCAGCCTTGATCACGACGGTACGTACGTTTCCGCCGAAAGGGGCGGGAGAAACAAGCCCCGGGACGGTACTGAACTGCGCCCGTACATATATATTGGCCAGATCGAGCAACTCGTTGTTGGTCCTTTTGGGGCTGCTTAGCACCAGCTGACCTACCGGCAGCGTCGAGGCGTCAAAACGCAGGATAAAGGGCGGCTGCGACCCGGGTGGGAAGCTGGCCTGTGCCCGGATCGTATAAGAGGCTACCTCCGAAGCCGCCTGCGCCATGTTCGTATTTTCATAAAAGGTCAGCTTGAGCAGGGTCAACCCATAGATATTGCGGGACTCGATACTTTTGACGCCACCGACGTATAACAGCAGGTTCACATACTGTTTCCCGAAATAGGTCTCCATCTGGTCGGGAGTGAAACCGCCATAAGGATGGGAAATATAGATCACCGGCAGGTTCATGTCCGGGAATATATCGATCTTGATCGAGCGGACCGCGGCGATACCAAAGAACAGCAGGCCGGCTACCAGCACCAGGATAGTAATAGGTTTTCTAAGCGCGTTTCTGATTAATCCCATTGTCTTGTTTAGAATTCGTTATAGAACAAGTTAAAATCGCCGCTGGAGGCCGACTTGAACAACAAGGCCTGCCATACATTATTGAAGGCGATATCCCGCTGCGTCTCCGCCTGGTTGAGAACGAGTGCCGCCGTCGTGACGTCGACGATCGTCGCCAGACCGTTCTTATACAGCGTCGTCTTCTGCAGATAGGCGTCGCTGGCAGCCTTCACCTGTATCGGAGCCTCGTGAAAATTGTCTACCGCGTTCCTGATCCTCGTCTCGGACAGGACCATCTGCGCTTTCAGCTGCTGGTTGATCAGACCGTATTCTTCCTTCAGCCCCTCCGAAGTCCATTTCTGGGCCGCCACCTGCTCGTGTATCCGCACCGGAGTGGTCAGATTCCAGGTGACACCGACCCCTACAACATAATTCGCCACGCCAAAGCTGATACCTTTCAGGTAGTCGCTCGTATAGGCGCTCTGATTCGCCGCATAGCCCGAACCGAATCCGCTGCCCCTGTCCTGAAATACCCCGAAAAGAGAAAAGGTCGGATAGTTGAACTTTCTGAGATATTTTGCCTGTTCGTCGCTGACGCTGATCCGCTCGCGGAAATACTTCAGCAGCGGATGCTGCTCGAAAGGCTGCGCAGGAGCCGCGCCGAGCGCACCGGGTAACTTCGAGACAAAAAGACTGTCCAGGGAAAAATTATTGCTGTCGGGAGCAGCCACCTGCATCAGCTGCGCCAGCTGATTCGCCTGCTCCTGCTGAAACTCGATGGCATTGGTCAGCGCGATGCGCGCATTCGAGACCTCGGCATTTGCCAGAGAGGAGTCTACTCCGGGGTTGAGACCCGACTTGGCCCTGGCCGTGACCACCGTCTGAAAAGAGACGGCCCTGTCCAGGTTCTTGTGCTGGGAAACGACCAGCTCCTGGGCCGCCAGCAGGTTGAGATAGGCAGCCGAGACCTTCACGCTTTGCTGAAACCGCTCCTGATCCAGATCGGCCTGGTCCCTGCCCAGCACGGTCTGCGCAACTTTTGTCTTTTCCTTCGCCCGGCCGAACTGGAAAAAATCCCAGTTGATATTCGTCAGATAGAGCGCGCCAAAAGCCGCATTCCAGTTCTGGGTGCCAAGCACCGGACCCGAAGACGATACGCCGGGGATTTTATAAGCCGCCAGCGGACCAAAATTGCTGTTGATCGTACCATAGTCCTGCTGCGCCGCAAAATTGATATCCGGAAGATATTCCCGCTTCGTTGCCTTTACGGTCGCCTGGGAGGCTTTGACATAGTTGGCCCTGGCCCGGATACTACCATAATTGGTCATCGCGGTCTGAACCGCCTGTTTTAGTGTCAGTACCTGTGCACTGACGCCACCGGTCAATAAGCTAAAGAGCAGTAATTGCACTATTTTTTTCATTCTTCTTTAATCAAAATTTAATGTCCGGCAAGACAAGCGGAGAGAGTCGGGAGCCCCGTGTAATTCAGTGTAAAGGGAGCGAAAGATTTTGAAGTAATTTTGAAGCATCCTGCCGGAGTAGAAAGGAGATCGCCAAAATGTGAAAACCATTGCGGTATTCGTATATAATATCAAAATGGCTCATATCGCAGATCTGGCGAACAATTGCCAGCCCGATACCGATAGAGTCGCTGCCGGGGTTCCCTTTTTGAACCGTTCAAATAATTCCTCCGTGGGCACCAGCGGCTCCCGGCCGGAATTGGCGATGACGAGCCCTTCGCGGCGAAGCCGGACGAAGATGTTACCCGTCCCTTCGTTATGCCGGATGGCGTTGCTGATCAGATTGGTCAGCAGCAGATCCGCCAGTGAAGCGTGCAGCGGTATATAAATTTTATCTTCTATTTCGGCCACCAGCCGCAGCGCTTTCATCTGCATCAGCTCCTGGAAAGACGCCAGCCCTTCCCGCAGCAGCCGGCTGAAATTGACCGGCTCCTTCGCCTCATACTCCTGATTCTCCAGCTTTGTCAGCAGGGTCAGCGAGCTGTGTATCCGGCTCAGCCGCTCCAGGGCATTCTGCATCTCTGCGATCAGCACCGCCTGCTCGTCATGGATATCCGACTCCATGAGCAGGTCCAGCTTGCCCCGGATGATCGCCGTCGGCGTCTGCAACTCGTGTGAGGCATTCTCCGTAAATTCCTTTAACGATTGATAGTCCTCCCGCACCTTGTCGGTCATCTTCAGCAGAAACCCGTTGAGCTCCCTGAACTCGGAAGTGCTGGTCCCCGGCAGACGCATAGGCTGCTTTTGCTTGAGATCAAAGGACTGAATGACCCGCAGGGTCCGTTTGAAGGGCGCAAGAATATATTTCGAGATTAGCCCACCCGAAATGACTACCAGCACCAGCAACAATAAGAGTATCCATTTGAATGAATCGACAACGCCGGGCAGCAGCTTGGTAAAAAGAAGGAATAAATGAATAGGTCGATACCCGGTAGTGTACGCTGCCGATGGTGTAGAAAGAAGTGACCACCAGCCGGTATTCGCGCCCCTGGAACTCGGGATTCCACCCGACACCCCTGGTGTAGTACGAACTGATCCCGCGGGGCATCGAATCCGCCGGGATCCGCGTGATCGTAGCTCTTCTTCGGGTGGGGTGCCCCGTATAGTCGCCGCCCTCCTTTATCTGCTGCGCGATGATATCGTTCAGCCGCTCGTGTCTCGCAACCTCTACCCTGCTGATCTTCCACTGGATCTCATAGTAGACGATCGCACCCCCGATGAGAAGCACGATCAGCATGATGCCGAAATACCAGAGCGTAAATTTTGTGGTTAGTCTCATTCCTGTTTGTGCGAATTAAACTTATACCCCAGCCCGTATACGGTGCTGATATAGTCCATCCCCCCGCATTGCTGATCTTCCTCCGCAGATTTTTTACGTGCTGATAGACAAAATCGAAATTTGCCAGATTGTCGGTATAGTCCCCCCACAGATGCGCGGCTATCGCCTGCCGCGACAGCACCCTGTTCTTGTTGACCAGGAAATACAGCAGGAGGTCGAACTCCTTTGGCGTCATATCCAGCAGCGCGTCGTTGATACGGGCCTCGAACGTATCGGTATTCAGGCTGATCTCGTTGAACTCCACGATACTGGCGCCCCCAAGATTCTTCCTCCGGTAGACGGCCCTGATACGGGCGTGAAGTTCGGCCAGGTGGAAGGGTTTGGTGATATAGTCATCCGCGCCTTTCTCCAGCCCGATGATCTTGTCGTCCAGAGCATTCTTCGCAGAAATGATCAGCACATTGCTCTCTTTATGGTCGGCGCGTATGAGGTTCAGCAGGCCGATGCCGCTGCCGTCCGGCAGCCCGATGTCCAGCAGGATACAGTCATACTTAAAAAGGCTGAGCTTTTCCTTCGCCTCCTGCACGGTCTCGCAGGATTCACAGATATATCCCTCTCTCGCCAGAAAATCTCGGATATTCCGGGTCAGCTCCTGGTTGTCTTCGATGATGAGGACCTTCATACCGCAAAAATAAGGGCTATTCGTCTATCGGTATCCCCTCGCCTGCAAATGAAACAGCTCCGCATACCGCCCGTTGCGCGCCAGCAACTCTTCGTGACTTCCGATCTCGAGCATTTGGCCCTTGTCCAGCACCAGTATCCGGTCGGCCATCCGCACCGTAGAGAACCGATGCGAGATCAGCACCGCAGTCCGCCCATGCGTCAGCTCGGAGAACCGCTGAAAGACCTCATACTCGGCCCTCGCGTCCAGCGCAGCCGTGGGCTCGTCCAGTATCAGCAGCTGCGCATCACGCATATACGCCCTGGCAAGCGCTATCTTCTGCCACTCGCCCCCCGAGAGCTCCACTCCCTGCCCAAACCAGCGCCCCAGCTTTTGGTCATAGCGCCCCGGCAGCTTTTCCACTACGGTATCCGCGAGACTCTGCTGCGCCGCCGTCTCGATCAGCGCCCGGTCCTCCTTATGCCCGATATTCCCCACGGCAATGTTCTGGGCCAGGGTCATCTGATAGCGCAGATAGTCCTGGAAGATAACGCCGATGTTCCGGCGCAGATCATCCGGATCGTATTCCCGCAGGTCCACCCCGTCCAGAAGTATCCGCCCTTCCGTAGGATCGTATAGCCGCGTGAGCAGCTTGATCAGCGTAGTCTTGCCCGCCCCGTTCTCTCCGACCAGCGCCAGCCGCTCGCCCGCCTTCAGCGTGAAATTCAGGTGCCGGTTCGCCCAGCGCTCAGAGTGCAGATACCTGAATCCGACGTTCTCGAATATAAACCCCTCCCTGACCGGCCGTGGAAAAGGCAACGGATGGGCCACCGGCTTTATCCGCGGCTCGATCTCGAAGAACTCGAAAAGGTCCTGCAGATAGATCGCCCCCTGCGAGACACTGGTGAACCGGGTGAGGATCCCCTCCAGCAGACTCCTCAGCTGTCTGAACGAACCCGCCAGAAAGGCCAGGTCTCCGATGGACAGACTCCCGTGAATGGCCCGGAAAATGATGACGACATAGGCAGAATAATACCCCGCGCTGCCGAGCAGAGCAAAAAAGTACCCCAGGCCGACCGCTTTATCGACAGCTTCCGACCGTCCCGGTAGAACTTGTCCGCGAGCAGACTGAACCGGTCGATCAGAAATCCGGAAAGGCCGAACAGCTTGACCTCCTTGGCTGTCTCGTCACTCGCGCCTAAAAAACGGAGATAGTCCAGTTCCCTTCTTTCGGTCGTCTGCGACCGGGTCAGCGCATAGCTGCGGTCGTTGAAATAGGACTCACCCAAAAAAGCCGGTACCACCGCCACCAGCAGCAAAAGGATCAGCCATGGATTGAATGCCATCAGGCCGGCGGCCAAAAATCCCATGCTGATCAGGTCCTGTACCTGCCCAAGCACCTGGGACAAAAGGACCGTCCGCCCGTTGGTCTGCTGCCTGGCCCTTTCCAGCTTGTCATAAAAACTAGAGTCCTCGAACTGGTCCAGATCGAGCCTTGAGGCATGCGCCATGATCCGGACCGAAGTAAAATTGGAGAATTTATCACCTAACAGACTGTCCATAAGGCTCACCGCCCTTGCCAGGCCATCCGAGATCAGCGCAAGGCCGAATTCAAGGGCCACCAGCTCCCAGATATAATGGAGGTCCCCCTTCCCGCCGGTTTTAGCCAGCAGGATCACCTCGTCGATGATCAGTTTGCCCACATAAAGGATAATTACAGGTATTGCCGATCGCGTAATGCGTAACAATATATTAGCCAGCATTATACCCGGGCTTGTCTGCCATACAAGCCGAAAAAAGCGCGGCAGATTGCGCAGCGCGTTGAGCCGTTGTTTCCAGGTCAGGGGCTCAGCCGCCGCAGGAGTCTTTGATCTCGCCATATTTTCACTTAACAAATTATAAAGGTATAGGGTTCCACTAAAAATATAAGAAGTCGATGTAATCGGTTACATTTTTCAAAAATATCGGTACATTTAGTCAGGTGGAATCGGGTTCTCCTTCACCCAACCCGCCAAAATTTCTGTCATTAATTAAGCACGATCATATGAAAAAGCTATCCCGCCGCCAGTTCATCGGCTCCTCCGCAAAAGCAGGACTTGCAACAGCACTGTTTCCGGCCATCGTCCCGGCCAGCGTCTTCGGCAAATACGCCCCCAGCAACCGCATCAATATCGGCACCATCGGGACGGGACGCATCTCCCGCGGCCATGACCTGCCCGGCGTATGGAAATACGAACAGGCCCAGGTCATCGCCGTTTGTGACCTCGACACGCACCGCGTGGAAGCCGGCAAACAGCTGGTCAACGAATACTATTCCAGGAAGACGGGCAAGACCTGGGACGGAGTAAAAGGCTATAGCGACCACCGGGAACTGCTCCTCAATAAGGACATTGACGCGGTAATCATCAGCACCCCCGACCACTGGCACGCCCTCGCGTGTATTCACGCCGTACAGGCAGGCAAGGACGTCTATCTGCAGAAGCCTGCTTCGCTGACCATATCGGAAGGCCGCACCATGGCCGAGGCCGTAAAAAAGTCAGGACGCATCTTCCAGATCGGCAGCCAGCAGCGTTCGTCCCCCCAGTTCCGTTATGCGGCCGAGCTGGTGCGCAACGGACGCATCGGCGACCTGACTACGGTCTACGTCGGTCTCCCCGGCGACCCTTCCGGTGATGAAGAGAAGGAGATGCCGGTTCCAGCCAACCTCAACTACGACGCCTGGCTCGGTTCCACGCCAAAAGTCTACTATACCGAAAAACGCGTCCATCCGCAGACAGGCTTCGACCGCCCGGGATGGCTGCGCTGCGAACAGTTCGGCGCAGGTATGATCACCGGGTGGGGAGCGCACCATATCGACTCCGCGCACTGGGGCATGAACACGGAATATACCGGTCCCATAGAAATTTGGGGACACGCCGATTTTCCCACGCACGGTCTCTGGGACGTACACGGCATCTTCCGCACGGAGGCGCTGTATGCCAACGGCGTAAAGATGATCGTCAGCAACGAACTGCCAAACGGGGTTAAATTTGAAGGGACAAAGGGATGGATCTTCGTTACCCGCGGCGACTACCGTGCAACGGCCAGCGATCCGGTGCCCGACGCCAGCGGAGTAAAGCCGCTGGAAGCCAGCGACCCGGCCATCATCCGCTCGGAGATCGGACCCAACGAGATCCACCTCTATAAAAGCGACGACCACCACGGCAACTGGCTGGAATCCATCGCGACCCGGAAAGCGCCTATCACCAATGCGGAGATCGCACACCGGGCCTGCAGTACCTGCCTGCTCCACCACATCACGATGAAACTAAAACGAAAAACTATATTGGGACCCGGCAGCAGAAAAATTTAAGAACGACCCGGAAGCTAACGCCATGCTGTCGCGGCCACAGCGGGCGCCCTATATTGTAAAAGCCTAATTCATCAATCATGCGATTTCGCCTTATCGTCCTCTTTCTGGGAATCTATCTATCCACGGCAGCAGCGCCGACAGACTCTCTCGTGATCCACTCCGCCCTCGCCGGAGAGGATTATATCGCCTGGATCAACCTTCCCGGCGGCTATTCGCGCGACAAAACCTATCCTGTCATCTATGTCCTCGACGGCCAAAGTGGGATTTCCCGCTAGTTTCCGCACTCTACGGCCAGCAGTACTATGACGGATTCGTCCCCTCCGCTATAACAGTCGGCATCACCTGGGGCGGCAGCATGCCGGACTACGACCAGCTGAGGGCGAGGGACTTTACTCCTTCCAGCCCCGACGGTTCGGCCCGGTGGGGACACGCGGCCAAATTCCTCGGCCTTCATCAAACAGGAGCTCATGCCCGCGGTGGAGAAGAAATACGGCGCTTCCCAAACCGACCGGGCACTGATCGGCAGTTCACTCGGAGGTCTTTTTCACCCTGTATACGCTATTTAACGAAACAGCCCTTTTCAATCGCTATATCCTGACCAGCCCCGCCATCGGCTGGGACCGCGACGTGATCAGTAGCTTCGAAAAGAATTACACGCCCCCTGCAGACTCCGTCCGGCTGTTTATGGCGGAAGGCGGCCTCGAACCCGGTGCAGCCGGCTATCGGCAGTTTGTCGACCGGCTTCAGTCCCACTCACCACCCGGGCTTGCGCATGGAGTCCAGAGTACTCGAAGGCATGGGGCACTCCGGTGGAAAAGCGGAAGGATACACAAGGGGCCTCCAGTTCACATTCACACCGCCGCCGCACACCCTTCCGTCCTCCGACCTCTCCAACTACACGGGCCTCTACACCGACGGGAAGGACTCGATCAATATTATTACCGAACGGCAAAGCCTGACCGCCGTTCTCGGTAGAAACCATTGGCCGCTCTACCCTGCTTCCGACCAGGACTTTTACCTGCGCGGCATGCTGGGTCGCTTTCATTTCGAAAAAGACGGTCAACTGAACACGGAATTCTACGGCGGCCGGCTGACACTAAAAAGACAGGACACGCTTGTAGCTCAGACGGGAGCCCGCCTCATCGGATCGACCCGTGATCTGGCCCGGCTGGACGTCCGCCAGTTCACACTGAAAAAAGGCCAGTCCGACACCGCGGAATCCGACGGCGACGACGTCCTCATCATCGTCAGAAACGGCAGACTCAAAGTCAACGATACAAAAACCATTGGCCCGGGCGGCGTCGCCCTCTTCTCCGCCGGAGACGCCATCGCACTGACCAACGCGGATGCAAAAACCGCCGGATACTACGCCTTTCATTTCAGGTCATGGGCAGCCCCCGACCAAGACCGGGCGGAGAAAGCGGGTCCCCCGACCGTCCTCGACTGGACGGAATTGAAAATGAAAACCACGGACAAAGGAGAAAGCCGCCAGATCTTCGACCAGCCTGCGGCCTGGCTCAGAAGGATCGACATGCACGCCACCACGCTGAACAAGGGACAGGTCAGCCATCCGCCGCATATACATCGCAACGAAGAGATCATTCTGATGCGGTCGGGCAAGGTGGAGGAGTACATCGAAGGCTCATATAAAAAGGCAAAAGCCGGAGACATCATCTTTCTGACCTCCGGCACGCCCCACGCCGTCGAAAACAGGACCAACGGACGCTGTGAATATTTTGCCCTGCAGTGGCAGCAGTGACGCCTACTTCCCTCCTGCTCCCTTGTAATACGTGAGCGCCTCAGGCATCAGCTCCTGCAGCTTTTGTATTCTGTCGGCATCCGCCGGGTGATCGCTCAGCAGCACCGGAGGCTTCTGCCCGCCGAGATTGGCCATCCGCTGCCAGAAGGGAATGGCTTCACGCGGATCGTATCCGGCCATGGCCGCAAAGATCAATCCATAGTGATCCGCCTCGTATTCGAATTTCCGCGAATAAGGCAGCAGCACAGCCACCTGCGAGGTTGGAGCATATACCTGATTGAAGATGTTTACCGTCGCAGGATTGTTGCCAAGCGCGACGTCTCCCACGATCTGTATACCCTGTGCCAGCATCTGATTGCTCATCTTCTCGCGCCCGTGCCCCGCAACCGCGTGCGTGATCTCGTGGCCGAGCACGATCGCCAGCGCCGTCTCATTTTGGGTGACAGGCAGCAAACCGGTATAGACTACCACTTTCCCGCCTGGCATACACCAGGCATTGACCTCTTTGCTCTCTACAAGGTTGAACTCCCAGGTATATCCCTTCAGTGCGTCGGGGTTCCCGTGATCGGTATAATACTTCTGGATAGCTCCCGCAATTCGGTTTCCGACCCGTTTGACCATCTCTGCGTCTGAACTGCTGGCCGGAGCCACCTTGTTCGAAGTAAGGAAACTCTTGTACTCGGTGAGCGCCATAGTCTGAACCTGCTGCTCGGAGACCAGGGACAACTGACTGCGTCCGGTAATGGGATTGCGTGAGCACGAACTGGCGGAGAAAAAGGATGCCGCAAGAAAAACGGCCGTAACGAATTTGTTCACAATGTGTTTTTTAGGTTAACTAAGCGTCTGATCAGCGTTCGACCGGTCTTCGGCTAATTATGAGTACCTTTGGACCGGACCATGAAGGCAAAATTACTAAAAGTCCCAAAACTCCCTGCGCAGTCCTTCAGCGTCAGAGAAGACAGGGACCCATTCATCAATAACCGCTGGCACTATCACGCCGAAGTGGAACTGATCTTCTTCCACGAAGGCAGCGGTACCCAGTTCGTGGGCGATCATATCAAACGGTTTCAGCCCGGTGATATCATCCTCGTCGGGTCGAACCTGCCCCACTACTGGCGCTACGACGACGTGCATTTTGACTCCGGGCAGGCCGTCCGTTCCACCGTCATCCATTTTTCGGAAAACTTTTGGGGAGAGGCCTTCCTCCACCTTCCGGAGACCAAACAGATCCGCAGTTTGCTCGAAAAGGCTAAACGCGGCATACTTGTCAGCTCGAAAGAAGAAAAGCAAATATCGGACCTCGTAGAGAAAATACGTACGGCGGATGGCGTGAGCCGTATCATTGCCCTCATAGAATGCCTTTCGGCCTTTGCCGGCTCCGGCCACCTGCAACTGCTCTCCTCCATCGGCTTCCGCCATGATTTTGCCGAGTCTGAGAACGATCGCATCAACGCCATCTATGACTATACCTTCCGGCATTTCACCCGCCCCATTTATCTTCATCAGGTGGCCTCGGTAGCGGGTCTGGTCCCCAATTCCTTTTGCCGTTATTTCAAATCCCGCACCGGCAAGACCTACACCCAGTTCGTCACCGAGATCCGCATCGGCCACGCCTGCAAGCTCCTGCTCGACAACAGGATCAGCATCAAACAACTCTGCTACGAAAGCGGCTTCAACAATTTCACCTGCTTCCACAAACACTTCAAACTCCTCACCGGAAAAAGCCCCCAGACCTACCAGAGAGAACACGGCCTCAATTGACCCGCGTGAATCCTGGGTCCCCTCAGTCAACCCTCCCCTTCTCATCCTCCGCCCCCGTAGACCGCTGCCGGCTCGACCGCAGCTTATCATTCCCAAAGGTCCGCGAATACGTCAACCGAACCGCCGGAAACACAAACCTCAGTTCATCCCGCACCACCAGATTCAGGTCAGGACGATCGATAGACGGCCAGAAGACCATAGTATTGAGAATATTGCTGTAGTTCAACCTCCAGCTGCTCTTCCCCACTTTTTTCTGAACCCCGATGTCGAGGGAACCAAAACCCTTAGCCTCATAGATGCCGAAGATCGTGCGGGATTGATAGAATCCCGACAGCTCGAAAGAAAGGTTCTTTGGCAGCCTGAAGGTCTGGGTCATGTTCGCGTTGACATTCTTATTATCGACCTTTACAGGGCTTCCATTATAGATCGCGTTGGTCTGCTCCCACACACCGGTAAGATTGAACGTAATGGTCCACCACGGCCTGACATCGAATGGCAGGGTCAGCACCACCGCAACGGTCTTGTCATTCTCCAGATTCTCCGAGCGCAGGGTCTCGACATTGCTCACCGAGTCGATCTTCGGGCTGAAATTTGCGATCGGAGCTTTCTGATATGTATAGGAAAGAGAGAGAATATATTTCTTATACCCATAATCCAATTTCATCGCATCCGCCAGGGAAGGCTGCAGCGCCGGGTTGCCGGAAAAAAAGTAGTGGGATCCACAAAGATGAGGAAAGGCGCCAGGTCTCTGAAAGTAGGACGCGTGATCCGACGGCTATATGCCAGGCCAAGACTATGATCGTCCCCGAATTTTCGCGTGACATAAACGCTTGGGAAAAGATTCCCATAGTGCCGGTCCACGATATTCTTCAGTGAATCGGAACCCAGGTTCGAGTTGGTATATTCATACCTCAGTCCGGCCTTTATCTCCGTTCGGGCGTCGGCATTTATATCAAAAGACGCATACGCGGCTTCAATGTCCTCCTTCAGCTGATATTTTGCCGACAGCCCCCGGTCCTGCACCCAGTCATTACCTGCCAGCCGGTCGATGCGAACGTCATTATTAAAATTGGAAATAGTGCTTTTAAGACCCACCTCCAGATTGACGATCTTTCCAAGCTGCCTCGAATAATCCACGGCGTTGATCCAAAAACGGAGGGGCGTGACCTTAGAGCTCCTGGTCTGCAGCGCATACAGGAATTTCTGCTCACCATCAAAATAATTGCTGATATAACTGACCGGATTATCGTCCCTGTAGTGGAGATAGTCGAAGTTGTAGGCGATCTTCTCCTTTTCGGAAAAGCTATGCTGGACGTTGAAATTTACCCCATAGTTGGTCCACTGATTTTTCTCGGTATTGTCGACCTGCAGTGCCGAATCCTTCCGCCCGTTGACTATAGTGGACCCGACGTTGTTAGCATCCATCGTCCATTTATTGTTGTACCCCGAAAGGAGGACACCCACGACGGTCTTCCTGTCCACCTGATAGTCCATCCCAAGACGCCCATTGTGATTTCGCTGTACAGTATTCCGATAGGTAAGGGTTTCATTTTCCGTAACCTCTCCTTTATTGCTGACCCTATGATAAAAAAGCCAGTCCTGCTCCGCATGAACGCGGGAAAAACTATAGTCGCCATAGATATTGACCTTCCCCTGCCGGTGATTGAAATTGATGCTGGCCTGCGGCATGTCCCGGTTGCCATAACCCGCCGTCAGCGAAAAAGACCCATTGGTACCATACTGGTCACTCACCTTCAGTACGATATTGATATACCCCGCATTCCCTCTGCATCCAGATTGGCAGGCGGCGTTGTGATGAGTTCTAATTTTTCTATGTTCCCCGCGCTCATCCCCGCAAGCATTTGCAGAACGGCATCGATGGGCATACGGTTGATCTTGCCGTTGATCATAACCACGACCCCACTCTTACCCGCCATGGAGATGGAATTATTCTGGCGGTCTACGACCACACCCGGCGACCGCTCCAGCACATCCAGTATCGTACTCCCGGCCGCCGTGATATTCCCCTCCACATTGACGATCATCCGGTCGATCTTTTGCTCGAACAGCGGCTTTTTCGCCGTGACCGTCACCTCGGCCATCTCCTTTCGGGCCTCTGACAACTGCAGCACTCCCATATCTTTTCTCTCTTCACCCGAAAAAGACAGCATGGGGCTATATACCTTGTCATAACCCGTTGCAGAAAAGGAAATAAGATAGCTGCCCGCCCGCACCTTTACGAACGTATATGCGCCCTTTTCATCGGTGACCATCCCCTTCTGCAGCGAAGAATCAGCAGAGCGGAGAAGCAAAACATTGACACCCGTCAAAGGCTTATTCGCCCTGTCGAGTACCAGTCCCGAGATCAGGGCCTGGCTATGCCCATACCGGCACAGCAGGAGCAGACTGACCCCAAAAGCAATTAGACGGCGATACATAATTGGCGTTTTAGGTTACCAAAAAAGACTTCCGGCAATCAGGGCAAGCAAAAACACAAGAGGAATCTCAGAGATGTGACCAAGGTAGTCGGACGGGTGGGATATTTTTGGACGAGGCCCCTCCCGGGCCTCAGGGACGGCAACAGAAACTGCCATAAATATTTATTAAATCTACACAAAAAGAAAGCCGGCCCCAAATCTATGGGACCGGCGGTAATACCTCTCAAGTATCTTCTTACGGCGCGACGATGCTCCGGGTCTGGGAGGTATGCGCGCTGAAATAGCCCAGGGCGTTGCCCTGCAGATTGCTCACCGGATTCGCCGGTACGGCATTCTGACTGTTGCCGGACGCACTCTGCTGCGCGCTGAACCAGTACTGATGCGCTCCCTCATCCAAACACTGCATCTCTACCGTTATATCGTCACCTTTCTTGATCTTGTTCTTATCCTTCGTATTGGGATCGAGATAGAGCTTGATATCCTGCGGACGTCCCGCCGTCAGCTCGTTGTCGGCCGTATAGATCTGCGTCACCTTCACGCCGTTTATCCACTGGACGAACTGGTAATAGTGACCGGGGTCTGACGGATCGGTATAGGTCACGTTGGCCAGTTCCCAGGTGTTGCCGAATATCTGGTCATTGGTGACGAACAGGCTGTCAAAAGGGATGGCCACAGGCATTGTGGAAGTTCCTGTGACCGTGTCCGTACCGGAGATTATCTTCGAGCTGGTAGCTAACGCCGGTCATACCAAGCAGGGCCGAAGTATAGGTGCCGGGCGATACCTCCTGCAGAACGGAAACATTTCCCGCATTGTCGGCAATGGTGACCGATGCCCCGCTGACGGGAGGGAAGTCGTTGTCCTTCTGGAAGTCGATAGTCCGGCTCAGCTGGACCCGGCAGCCTCCCGCCTGGTTCGTAACATCGGCCTCTACCACGAGCCTGGGAGGTGCACTGTGAAGGTCCAGCGTGATCACTTTTCGGCACGAGCCGGCGAAGATCAGGACCGCGACGACAACAAAAAGGTTTTTATTCTGAACAGTAACATAGGTTAAAATTTAAAGTTATAGGAAATGGAAGGAATGAGCCCGAACAACGCCGTCCGCACAGCCTGCGTCTTCTGCGCATCGTCCGGATCCTGCTGGAACTCGATCGTATAGGCGTTCTGCCGCGCATATGCATTATAAACGCTAAATGCCAGTTCAGAGGAGAACCGCTTCTTCTGCTTCAGCTGACAGGTAGCGCCGAGGTCCAGCCGGTGATAGGCCGGCAAACGATAGCCATTGCGCTCCGTATAGTAGAACAGTATCTGATCGCCGCTGCGATACTTGCCCGCCGGAAAGGTGACGGCATTGCCCGTAGTATAGACCCAGTTGGCGGACAGCGACCATTTCTTGTTCAACTTGTACATCGCCACGATGGCGACATCATGCGTCCTGTCCTGGGTGGCATTGTACCATCGGTTATTGTTGATACCGTCGATCAGCTTTTCCGTCTTCGACAGCGTATAGCTTACCCAACCCGTCAGCCTGCCCACCCTTTTTCTCAGCAGCCATTCGATGCCATAAGCCCGTCCCTTGCCGAACAATAGCTCGGACTCGATGGCATTGGTATTGCTGAAAACATTGGCGCCGTCGCGGTAGTCCACCTGATGCTGCATCGTCTTATAGTAGGTCTCCACCGTCAGTTCGTAGACATTCCCGGGCAGGTTCTTGTAATAGCCCAGCGACACCTGGTCGGAGATCTCCGGCTTGATGATATTGGTGCTGGCCACCCATTTGTCCGTTGGACTCGATGACGTGGAATTGGCGAGCAGGTGCAGATTCTGTACATTCCTTACATACGAAGCCTTAATGGATGTTGTCGCATTTAATTGCAGCGCCGCGGCCAGCCGCGGCTCGAAATTCAGGTAGGTCCTGACCACCTGGCCGTCGCTGTAGTGCAGGGTGTCCGTCACTTTGCCGCTGACGGGATCGATATCGTAGAAGTCACCCTTACCGAGGATCGAAAATCCGGTCAGACGTCCGCCATAGGTAATATTCAGATTGTCCGTCGCCTTCCAGGTATTGCTGACATAGACCGCATTCTCCAGCGAATGCCTTCTTTGCAAAATGCTCTCGTTGATACCCGAATTGGCGGAGTTCGGGGTCACCTCGCCGGGTCTGATCTCGTGATAAATGGCGTTGACGCCCATGCGAAGAGTATTCCTGCTTCCCGCATACCACTGCAGCTCTTCCTTTATATTCCAGTCCCTGATCTGGGAGAAGATATTCAGGTCGTATCCCCCGCTGTTGATATGGATCTTATAGTTGTAATTGCTGAAGATCAAAGAGGTATTGGAGAATAGCTTGTTGCTGAAAATATGGTTCCAGCGCAGGGTGCCTGTCCCGTTGCCCCAGTCCAGACCGAAAAGCTTGCCCACCCCGAGTCGGTCCTGGCCGAAATAACCCGACAGATAAAGCCGGTCCTTATCACCCAGTATATAGTTGAGCTTGGCGTTGAGGTCATAAAAATACAGGGTATTGCTATTGATCGTCGAATCTTTGGACAGCTTCAGGAACATATCGGCATAGGTCCTTCTGGCAGAGAACAGAAAGGACGAACGGTCTTTTTGGATCGGTCCTTCGACGTTCAGCTTGGCCGAGATCAACCCCACGCCGCCGCTGACATTGTAGTCCTGGTTATTCCCGTCATTCATCTTGATATCGAGTACGGACGACAAACGCCCCCCGTACTGGGCGGGCATTCCCCCTTGTATACGTTGATGTCCTTGATGGCGTCCGAATTGAAGGTGGAGAAGAAACCCAGCAGGTGGGACGCATTGTAGACGGGCGCCTCATCCAGCAGGATAAGATTTTGGTCGGCGGCGCCTCCGCGGACATTAAAGCCGGTATTCCCTTCCCCGCCGACTTGATGCCGGGCAGCAGGGTGATCACCTTGATCGGGTCCCTTTCCCCCAATAGCACCGGGATATTTTTTATTTCGCTGGTGCTGACGTGATCCAGTCCCATCTGCGGGCTGCTGAGGCTGCGTCTCTTCGAAGAGGCCGTCACCGTCACCTCGTCGAGGGACTTATTGTCATCGTTTAGGAAAATGTTAACACTCGTGTCCCGGGTAAGGCTAACCGTCAGGCTTTTTGTGAGCAGGCCGACGGCGCTGAACTCCAGCTCGTGGCTACCTGCAGGTAAGCTTATGGAATAAAATCCATATTCGTTGGTAGCACTCCCTCCCGATCCGTCTGCCCTGACGGTGGCGCCGATAAGTGTTTCCCCCTTCGAACGGGATTTGACGATACCCGAAATAGTAATTTTTCGCTGAGCAAAAGAAGATAGTGCGGATAAAAGGATGAGGACTAAAACAAGTAGTTTATTCATGGAAAGAGAAATGTGCCGGAGATACGCTTTTCCAAAAATTAGCGCATCTCCGGCAAAGCGCTAATGATTGTCCTTTGGACGAGACCCTCCAGGGCCTCATGTGCCGCGAAAATATCATCACGGACCATACGGCGTGCGTTAATTATAGCAAACGGTCAAATGATTATATAAAGCAGGCATTTTTAGCGTCCAAATGCAAAGCCCCCCTTTGGCCACTCCACCAAAGCTGCCCCCGGCCACCCAAAAGTCCATCTCCCCGTTACCCCAAAAAAAGATAAATTTGCCGTTATGGCAACCGAGATCAAATGTCCTAGCTGCGGCCACTCCTTCCCTATGGAAGAAGCCGTAACGGAAGAATATAAAAAAGGGCTGCGTGAACAGATGCAGTCTTTTATAAATAACAAGGAAAAAGAATTCCTGAAAAAACAGGACGAATTTTCCCGCCGGGAAAAAGAGCTGCTCCAGCTGTCCCAGCGCCAGCAGACCGAAGCGCAGCAGGCCATCCAGAACCAGGAAGCCGGCTTCCTGCGCCGCCTCGAGGAGGAGAAACGCCAGGTCCAGGCCTTGGTCGAACAATCCCTTCGCAAGTCCATCACGGGCGACTTCGAACAAAAGCTGCGCCTCCTCGAAGACGCCAACAGGGACAACGAAGAAAAACTAAAGGCCGGCCGCCTGCGGGAGCTGGAATTTCTGAAAAAGCAGCAGGAACTGGCCAATAAGGAGGCTGAGATCGAGCTCAACGTCCAGCGCCTCCTGCAGGAAGAGAGAATAAAACTTTCCAGGGAGATCCGCGAGCTGGAAGAACAAAAGATAGCGGCCCGCGAGACCGAACACCAGCTCCGCCATAAAGAGCTGGAAAAACAGATCGAAGACCAAAAACAGCTGGCCGTGGAAATGGAACGCCGTATCGAAGAAATGCGCCGCAAAGCCGAACAAGGCTCCATGCAGCTACAGGGAGAGGTCCAGGAGCTAGCCCTGGAAGAGCTATTGCGAAGCGCCTTCCCCTTCGACGAGATCAGCGAGGTCGGCAAAGGCGTAAAAGGCGCCGACTGCATCCAGACCGTACGCAATAATTTCGGCCAGGAATGCGGCCGGATCATCTATGAAAGCAAGCGGACCCAAACCTTTTCCCAGGACTGGATCGACAAGCTGAAAGCCGACATGCGCGGCCAGGGCGCCGTAGCCGCAGTCATCGTCACTCAGGCAATGCCAAAGGACATGAATATGTTCGGAGAAAAAAATGGCGTCTGGATCTGCTCCTTTACCGAAGTAAAAGCCCTCGCCTGCGTCCTGCGCGACGGCATCGTCAAAACCTTCAACGCCGCAAAGTCCCAGGAGAATAAAGGCGACAAGATGCAGTTGCTGTACGACTACCTCACCAGTTCGGAGTTCGGCGAACAGTGGAAAGCCATCCGGGAAGGCTTCCTCTCCATGAAACAGTCGATCCAAAAAGAACGGGACACCATGGAACGGCTCTGGAAAGCCCGCGAAAAACAGCTGGAAAAAGTCCTGCTCAACGCAGCCCACGTCCGCGGCTCCATCGAAGGCATCGCCGGCAAGGACGCCATCGACGTCGACCTCCTCGAAGACGGCGACGACCTGCTGAACGACTAGCCCGGGGCTCCCCGCTCACCCCCAGAGGCCCCCGATCATCCGCGTTCACGTCAATACCCACGCCAGCGTGAGCGATTGCTCTTCAAAGATCCTCCCGGCAACCCCGAGATGGACCGGTCTCTCCTTGTCAAAGACAAATGGCAGCCCGATCCAGTCCCCATCCAGGTTGATACTCCCCTCCAGCTTCATATGCTTCTTAAAATCCAGTTCCCCCTTTCCATACCATTTGAAAATGGCTTCCTTGGCAGACCAAATCAGCGTAAGAAACTCCTGAAACACCCGCCCCCGCAATCCCCACTTGCTCTAAAAATCGGGCGTAGTCATCGTTGAAGAAATGCGCTTCTTCGTCATCGAGGAATTTATGCCCTACCCGCTCGATACGCGGCGATATCTGCTCGATATCCACTCCGACCCTGCTGCTCAGACTTACGACGGCAGCCGCATAGTTACCACAATGGGAGATGGAAAAATGGAATCGCTGGCTGGCTAAGAACGGCTGACGGGTGTCGGCGATCATTATCTCCTCCACAGGAAATTCCGGAAAAAGCCAGGACAGCAGATACCGACCCGCCAGATGCTGCCGGCGCTTGAATGGATGCGAGACATCTTTTTTCAGGGGCACCTTCTGCAGAAAAAAGGACTCCGGCTCTTCTATATGCCAGATCGCAAGCCGGGTATCCTGGTTGATATTATGTTGATAAAATAGAGGCATTTCTGTAATATATTCGCAATTCACAAACTTAACCAATTTCAACAATGATCCTATCCGATACTCGAATCCTGGAGGAAATAGAAAAGGGCACGATCAAGATCGAACCCTATGACAGGGGCTGCCTGGGGAGCAACTCCTATGACGTGCATCTGGGAAAATGGCTGGCTACTTACCGGGAACATATCCTCGACGCCAAAAAACACAACGAGATCGAATATTTTGAGATTCCTGAAGATGGTTTTTGTACTATACCCCCACGTCTTCTACCTCGGCGTAACCCATGAATATACAGAGACCCACGCCCACGTTCCTTTTCTGGAAGGCAAGTCTTCTACGGGAAGGCTCGGCATCGACATACATGCTACGGCCGGCAAGGGCGACGTCGGCTTTTGCGGCAACTGGACCCTTGAAATATCGGTCAAGCAGCCGGTAAAGATCTACAAAGGCATGCCCGTCGGACAGCTGATCTATTTCCCTGTGGAAGGCCCCATCGAGGTAAAATACAACCAGAAATCGAACGCCAAATACAACGGCCAGCCCAACAGGCCGATCGAGAGTATGATGTGGAAGAATAAGTTTTAAATGGTTTCCCATCCATTTTTTTTCGCGTAGGCGATCAGCCATGCCGTAACATCGGAGTACGTCACGATCCCCTGCGGCTGGCGGTTGGCGCGCAAATATCCTCCGTAAATCCACCAGATATGCGCCTCCAGGGGGTTGGCATATTTCCGGTTGTACTCCTTCAATTCCCGGAAATCCTGACGGATACCCGGACGCAGCTGTTTCCGAAAACCCGCTACCAGGCTGGAATCGCGACGATATAGCTCCCCTGCGGCATACTGATACAGCTCGAAATAAGCCGAATACCTGTAGACAGGATCGGCGGATGAGCGGGCAGAAAGATAACCCGCAAAATTTGCCTCGTTCTCCTTTGCATATCCCAGCTGATGCCCCATCTCATGACAGGTAGTATACGGCTGGGTGAACGCCGGCGTTACCGTATTGACCTGCGCCTCACCGGTGAACGGGTTGTAATAGCCGCTAAAGCCGATATAAGCACCGATATAGCTAAAAAGGGAAGTCTTGACCGATGGATGAGGATACCCGAACCGGGAATCACTGTCGGCGAGCGCCGCGTATGCGCCGATCGCCCCGGTATAAACCGCCCGCGAAGCCGATAACTCGCCGCGGCGCAGGTGGGCCAGGCTGTCGAGCCCATTCAGCCGGACGATGATCCGCTGCACCAGTTCGGCCAGCTCCGGTGTCGTGTAGGGTTTGACATTCAGCTGCAACTGCGACGCAATCCCCTTTCGGTCATAGTTGAGCCCCCAGAGCCCGTTGAACAGTACATAAACCAGCAGACAAAAAAAGACCAGTCTCCGCAAAGAGCCCAGCATCCCGTCTCTCGTCATTTCATTTTTGACCAATCGCCTGATGAACCTGACCAGTCCAAAGATGAGCGCGATCGACAGGGCTGCGTAGATGACATCCCCCACACTCAGAGGCAACCAGCCAAACAATGCTCGCTGTGTACCGGACAACATCGGGTAAAGACCGGTGGAATAATATTTCTCGACTGCTTCCGGCCTGCCGGAAAGTACTCTTATGATCACCGCCAGTACTGTCAGGCAGATCCATAGTATCTTTCGTCTTGTCCCCATTGCCGTTAAATTTACTCGAAATAATTACAGCATCCATGTTAAATTGCAGCCACATTCGGATGGAGTAATGCTTAAAAATTGCCTGCTATGAATTCCAACACTCTGGATTTTAACAAGAACGAGGACGCAATGCGACAAGCCCTCAGCCAGCTGCGGACCAGGTTCGACAAGATCGCGCTGGGAGGAGGTAAAAAATCGATCGAAAAGCAACGGGAAAAGAACAAGCTGACCCCGAGGGAACGCATCTCGTATCTCATCGACGAAGGCTCTTCCTTTATCGAGCTGGGCGCTTTCGCCGGCTATGAGATGTATGAAGAACAGGGTGGCTGTCCCGCGGGAGGGACCGTGGGCGGGCTCGGGTATGTCAGCGGCCGCCAGTGTGTGATCGTCGCCAACGACCAGACCGTAAAAGCAGGAGCCTGGTTTCCCATCACAGGAAAAAGAACCTTCGTCTCCAGGAGATAGCGATGGAAAACCGCCTGCCCGTCGTCTACCTGGGTGGACAGCGCCGGAGTATTCCTTCCTATGCAGGACGAGATCTTCCCCGACAAAGAACATTTCGGCCGCATCTTCCGCAATAACGCCCGCATGAGCGCAATGGGCATTACTCAGATAGCCGCTGTCATGGGCCCGTGCGTCGCAGGCGGCGCGTATCTGCCGATCATGAGCGACGAGACGCTGATGGTGGAAGGCAACGGCTCCATATTTCTGGCAGGCCCCTATCTGGTAAAAGCCGCCATCGGCGAAGACATCGACGCCGAAACACTCGGCGGCGCCGTCACCCATACCGAGCTTTCCGGCATCGCCGACTACAGATTCGCCACCGAGCAGGAATGCCTCGACCAGATAAAGAAGATCGTCAGCAAACTGGGCGCATCCGGGCCTTCTCCATTTGACCGCGTCGCTCCCGTAGCGCCGGCCCAACCCGCAGAGGAGTTGTACGGCATCCTGCCCGCAGACCCCACCAAACCCTATGACATGACCGATATCATCGGACATATCGTGGATGGAGGCAGTTTCGAGCAGTACAAGGAAGACTATGGCAAGACTATCCTCTGCGGCTATGCGCGTATCGGGGGCTGGGCCGTAGGCATCGTCGCCAACCAGCGCAAGGTCGTAAAAAGCAAAAAGGGAGAGATGCAGATGGGCGGCGTCATCTACAATGACAGCGCGGACAAGGCGGCCCGCTTCATCCTCAACTGCAACCAGAAGAAGATCCCCCTTGTCTTCCTCCAGGACGTCACCGGCTTTATGGTTGGTTCACGCAGCGAACACGCCGGCATCATCAAGGATGGCGCCAAAATGGTCAATGCCGTCGCCAATTCGGTCGTTCCCAAGATCACGATCATCATCGGCAATTCATACGGCGCGGGCAACTATGCCATGTGCGGCAAGGCCTACGATCCCCGTTTCATATACGCCTGGCCCACGGCGCGTATAGCCGTCATGGGCGGCGAACAGGCCGCCAAAACCCTGCTGCAGATCCAGGTGAGCGCCCTGAAAGCCAGGGGAGAGAACATCGACCCGGCCGAAGAAAAAGACTACTGGACGAGATCAAGGGCCGCTATGAGCGCCAGACCTCTCCCTACTATGCCGCGGCACGTCTATGGGTAGACGCGATCATCGACCCCGCAGACACCCGAAGGGTCATTACGGAGGGCCTCCACGCAGCATCGCAAAATCCAAAGATCGAAGAATTTAAAACAGGAGTACTTTCAGGTGTGAACCCAACGGTTCACAACACTACCAAACCAACTATGAGCAACGAACTCACGATGTATACAGACGGCGCCGCCCGCGGCAACCCCGGACCAGGCGGCTACGGCACCATTCTTTTCTGGGGCAGCCACCGCAAGGAACTCTCCCACGGATACCGCCACACTACCAATAACCGTATGGAACTCATGGCCGTTATTGCCGGCCTCGAGGCGCTGAAAAAGGACGGCCTCAAAATCACCGTATACTCCGACAGCCAGTACGTCGTCAAAGCCGTCGAACAGGGCTGGCTCAACAACTGGGTCGCCACCAACTTCAAGGGCGGCAAGAAGAACAAAGACCTCTGGATGCGCTATTACGAACTGGCCAAAAAGAGCAACATTCGCTTCGTCTGGGTAAAAGGCCACGCCGACAATCCCTACAACAACCGCTGCGACGAACTCGCCACCGCCGCCGCCGACGGCCGCAACCTCGACGTGGATATTTTCTTCGAAAAAGAGATGGGTAGGTAACTGCCTACCCAACCGGCACCGCCGCCTTATAGATCACAGCGTCCTGCTGCGCCTTCAATTCAAACTTCGCCGAATCGAACGCCAGAAACGCGTCTCCTTTCTTCCTCCCAAAAGGCGTCCCGCCTTCTTCAATAACCCCGACATTCCCTTCCAGCACAATAAAGATCTCCACAGAATGCGCCTTTATCGTCAGTGACTCACCCTGCAACAGGCTGATCTTACTCAACTCGAAATCCGGCGCCGGCGTTTTGTAAACTGTAATATGCCCCGGTGTCGTCCTTTCCGTAATGATCCTCGGCTGCGTCTCTTCGAACCGGACATGCTTCAACAGCTCGGGCACATCCACGTGCTTCGGCGTCAGGCCCCGCGAAGAACATTGTCCGAGTTGGCCATGATCTCGACATTCTGGCCTTCCAGATAAGCATGCGGCAGACCCGCATCCTGGAAGATCGCTTCCCCGGATGAAGATTCAACAGATTAAAGAAGTAGATCGAAAAGATACCCCGGTCGATCTTTCCCGGCTGATCATAGGTCAGCGCCGCACGCGCCGCCCAGAAATCCTCCTCAGTCTTCTTCCAGTTCGCCTGACTCATACAGCGGCAGGATCCGATCCAACAGTGGCTGCAGGACGGTATTCACTTCCTCCTGAGGCATCTCCATCACCTTCCTGTACAACTCCTTGTATGATCCCTCCGTCAGTATGGGTATCAGGAACCGCAGTTCGCGGACCTCCGCCAGCAGCTTTTGCAGCTGCAGCAGCGGCTTAAAGCCGTGCAAAAGCCAGAACTCACTAAGCGCCAGCATCAACTCGGGCTTATGGTTATCGTCCTTATAGTTGCGGTCGGGCGCATTCGGCGCCACGCCTTTTTTATTCTCCGCTGCAAACTCTATCTCCGCATTCTTCTTGGTGGGATGCACCTGGATCGACAGCATATCCTTTACGTCCAATATCTTCAGCAGATACGGCAGTCGGCCAAAACGGCTGAAAGTATATTCACCCAGCCTCTCTTCCGGGTCCTGCCCGATATACTTATCCAAAGCAACCGCCTCCCCTTCCGCAACCTCCAAGCGTGACGGCGCATTCTCGTGTGCCCCCATCCAGTATTCGGCAAAAGGCTTCTTATCCGGATTGGATACAGACAATATCCCCGGAATATAATCGAATCCACCCCACGCGTAGTGCTGAACCTTACCCTTTAACCGAAAAACCTTATTGTCCTTTTTCATGTTATTATCATTGTAAATAGCGCGTCAAGATAAGTAAAAACAAGCACAATGGCTCTGCATATCCTCACCGGAACAACAGGAGAAGACCTCGCCGCCGAATGGCTCACTGCTAAAGGTTTTGCAATACTGACCCGTAACTGGCGCTACGGCCGCTATGAGATAGACATCATCGCCAGCAGGAACTCCGTCCTGCATTTTATAGAAGTAAAATCGCGAAACTCGACACTCTTCGGCAACCCCGAAGAAAGCGTCAGCCGGAAAAAACTGAATAATATCATGCAGGGCGCCGCAGGGCTGGCTCGTCGGATACCCCGGCCACAAAAGAATTCAGTACGACGTCCTCGCAGTCACCCTCGGAAAGAACGGCCCCGAATATTTCCTTATCGAAGACGTCTACTTATAATCCTCCTACGGCCGCCTTTTCCATGATATTCTCTACCAGACGATACGTGGCCGGGCAATACTCGATGTTCTGATGGTACATATGCATGTAATCCTGTCCCATCTTCTTGTTGTGATGCGGAAATCCGGCGCAGTCCCTGGGACGAACGGCATAGATATCGCACATATTCGTCTTCAGATCGAGAAACTGACAGGGCTGCCTGACATTCATCCAGTCCCCCGTCTTGTCCTTGTATAACCATTTCTCGCGGAATGCCGCAGGCGTCATATTCAGATGCGCCGATATCCGGCGGATATCTTCGGCCGTATAAGTGGGCGACATGGTCTTACAGCAATTGGCACAGTCCAGACAATCCGTACGGCCCCAGGACGCCTTATCCGCCTCTTCCTGCATCTTCTTCATCCCCCTCGGGACATTCTTCTCCAGGCGGGTTAAAAAATTCCTCATCCTGCGCCTGTTCCTGAGAACTTCCTGCCTGAAACTACGTAGATTGACTGTTACCATGCGTTTTTGGGTTGAAAGAGACAAACCTACGGGAAAATGGACAAATCCCTCATAACAACCCAAAATTTCGACTAAAGCCCTCAAAACCAGGAAACTCGCTTAAATCCTCCTAATCTGCAATTAACCTGTCGTTAACTATTAATTAACTCCGGAATTCATTTTTGTTGGGTTGTATTAGTTTTGGTTTTATATTTACGTTGCTAACTGACTAACAACATGAGAAAACACACCCCCCCAACGGCATCATTCCGTCCATTCGTTACGACCCGGACATTCCTCCTAACATATAGTTCCACTACTGACGGCGAAAGCCACAAGGCACTCTGCGTACATCAACCCAGAGCGGCAGCCTCATTTTGCGTACCCGCAAACATGAACGGCTGAACCCATGCCCCTACCCGCCATCCGCGCCAAAACCCAAACACCCGCACCACAGTTACACATCATATAAACACCTTTAATCACGATCAAAACTGACACACGAATGAGAAAACTACTGACACTGTCCCTCGCGCTCGTCTTTTGCGCATCGACGGTACTCGCACAAACCCGGTCCATCACCGGTAAGGTCACAGACGAAAAGGGAGAACCAATCCCCTTCGCGTCCATCCTCATCAAAGGGCACAGACAAGGCGTCTCCGCCGACCAGAACGGGAACTTCCTGACCAGGGGTCAACGCGGGCGAAACGGTCGTCATCTCCGCCGCAGGCTACTCTCCCAAAGAGTACAAGATCGGCAGCGAGAGCACCATCAATATGACCCTTTCCCGCAACCAGGGAGCCATCGAAGAAGTAGTGGTTACAGCCCTCGGCATCAAACGGTCAAAGAACACCCTCCCCTACGCCGCCCAGCAGATCACCGGCGATGACGTCAGCCGCGTCCGCAGCGGCAACGCCGTCAGCGCACTTTCCGGTAAGATCTCCGGCCTCGAGATCCGTCAGGGCAACGCCATGGGCGGTTCGACCAACGTCGTCATCCGTGGAAACAAGTCCTTCATATCAAACAACCAGGCCCTGTTCGTGGTGGACGGAGTGCCCTTCAACAACGCGAATACCAATACCGCAACGCAGCAGCGCGGCGCGGGTGGCTACGACTACGGCAACGCCGCGGCAGACATAAACCCCGACGACATCGAATCGATCAACGTCCTGAAAGGCGCCGCATCCAGCGCACTCTATGGCTCCCGCGCCAGCAACGGGGTTATCATGATAACCACCAAACAAGGCCGCAGAGGAACCAACGTTACGGTAAATGCGGGTCTCACCGTAGGCAAGATCGACAAGTCGACCTTCCCTACCTACCAGCATGAATACGGTGCGGGTTATTCGTCCAACTACACGAAGGACGGCTTCTGGTTCTTCGACGTTCTCGGCAACGGTACAAAAGAGTATGTTGTCCCGACCTCCGAAGACGCTTCCTATGGCGCGAAGTTCGACCCGAACCTCCTGGTCTACCACTGGGACGCTTTTGACCCCACCTCTCCCTACTTTCATACTAAACGCCCATGGGTAGCTGCCAAGAACGATCCTTCGACCTTCTATGAGACCTCCGTCTCCAACAACACCAACATTCGCCTCGACGGCGCCGGTGACAAAGGAAGCTACAAGCTGGGCTTTACCCGCAACGACGAGAAAGGCACCCTGCCCAACAGCCACCTGACAAAGAACACACTCAACTTCGCCGCCAGCTATAACGTCGCCCGCGGCCTTACGGCATCGGCTACCGTCAACTACTCCCGCATGACCGGCCTCGGCAGATACGGCACGGGCTACAGCGGCCTCAACCTCAACCAGAACTTCCGCCAGTGGTATCAGACCAACGTCGATATCCAGGAACAGAAGGAAGCCTTCTTTCGTACGGATAAGAACATCACCTGGAACTGGGCCGACCCTTCCACGCAAGCCGGCCTCGTCTCCAAGTATACCAACAACTACTACTGGACCCGCTATAAGAACTACGAGAACGACAGCCGCAATCGTACGTTCGGCAACGTCGCCCTCAACTATAAGGCTACCAGCTGGCTCAACTTCGTCGGTCGCATATCCGTCGACAACTACGACGAGATCCGGAGAAGAGCGCATCGCCGTTGGCAGCCAGGGGACTCCGCTCTACACCCGATTTAACAGACACTGGAACGAGACCAACTATGACCTCATCGCCAACATCGACAAAGACCTCAGTCCCGACCTCAACCTGAAGGGTCTCGCCGGTTTTAACAAGCGCAAGGAAGAGGAAAGTTCGATCTTCGCCACTACCAGCGGCGGACTCGTAGTTCCCAATTTCTATGCTATCTCCAACTCCAAGGGTACGGCTCCTGCACCGACCGAAATATACAGGCCCAGGGCCGTCGACGGCTATTTCGGAGGCGCTACGCTGACCTGGCAGGGCTTTCTGTCACTCGACGCATCCTACCGCGGTGACCGTTCTTCGACCCTGCCCAAAAACAATAACAGGTATTCCTACTATTCCGTCAGCGGCAGCTGGCAGTTCGCGCACCACCTGCAGAATCTCCAGTGGCTGTCCAGCGGTAAGCTGAGAGCCAACTACGCAACTGTCGGTAGCGACGCCCCCCGCTGGCCCTGAAGGACGCCTACGACGTCAACGCGCCCTTCGGAAGCACGCTGCTCTATTCCCTGCCTGACACCAAGAACAATCCCTTACTCAAGAACGAACGGACGGACAGCAAAGAGATCGGCCTTGAAATGTCGTTCCTGCAGAGCCGCATCGGATTTGACCTGACCTACTACACGACCACTACGAAAGACCAGATCTTTGCCGTCAACGTATCGACAGCTTCCGGCTTCGCCTCCAAATACGTCAACGCCGGTAACGTGTCGAACAAAGGCATCGAAGCCACGCTGTACTTCACACCCGTCAAGACGAATGATTTCAGCTGGAACGTGAACGTCAACTGGACGCGCAACCGCAGCAAGGTGCTGTCGCTGTTCGAAGGAACGCAAAACCTGCTGCTCACCAGCTTCGCAGGGCGGCGTTACCATCAACGCAACGGTCGGTCAACCTTTCGGCACCATCCAGGGCAAGACCAATGTCAAGCTCAACGGCCGTCCCCTCATCGCCTCCACAGGCTATGACAGCGTCACCACGACGACCAATAACGTTCTCGGCAATTCCAACCCCGACTGGATCGGCGGCATCTACAATACTTTCAGGTATAAAAGATTCTCGCTCGGCTTCCTCGTCGACATGCGCCAGGGGGCGACCTGTTCTCGCTCGACCTGTATTATGCTTCCACCACCGGTATTCTTCCCAATTCGGCCGGACTCAATGACCTGGGCAATCCCCAGCGCAACACCCTCGCCAATGGCGGCGGCGTCATCCTGCCTGGCGTAACGGGAGACGGAAAACCCAACACCAAGCGCGTGGTCGTTTCCGCCAACTCGCCAACCAAGCCGAATTCACAGTTTGTCTATGACGCCAGCTATATCAAGCTCCGCGAAGTGGTGTTCTCCTACAACCTGCCTTCCAGCGTCTGGGGCAAGGCCGCATTCATCAAGGGGATGGAGCTTTCGGTCGTAGGCCGCAACCTCTGGCTGATCCACAAGAACCTGCCCTATGCCGATCCCGAAGAGAACCTTTCTTCCGGCAACTCACAGGGCTACCAGAGTGGCGCCTATCCGACAACCCGTTCGCTCGGCGTCAACCTGAAAGTAAAACTCTAACACAAAAAAATTTCGAGATATGTTTTCAAAAAATAAAGTACTGATCGCCGCATTCGCTGTCTTCCTGCTGCAATCCTGTACAAAAAATATCGACAGCATCAACGACGAGACAAAGAAGCCGATTTCGGCCCCTCCCGGCGCACTGTTTGCCAATGCCACGCGCAACCTCTCGGACGGACTGGCCAACGCCAGCGTGAACATCAATGTCTGGCGCTTCACGGTAAAACACTGGGCTATGACCACCTACCAGGACGAAGCCCGCTATAATTTCACAACCCGCAATATCCCCCAGGCCTGGTGGAACCGTATGTACAAAGACGTGCTTTCGGACATGAACAACGCAACACAGCTGGTCAAGGCCGACGCCAATATCGCTCCGGCCGTCAAGACCAACCAATTGGCGATCCTCGACGTCATGCAGGTATATACCTACGGCATCCTGGTGAATACTTTCGGCAACATTCCTTACTCTCAGGCCCTCGACTTCACCGTGACCCGGCCCAAATACGACGACGCCAAAACGGTCTATGCCGATCTCATGAAACGCCTCGGCGACGACATCTCCAAAATGAGCACAGCCTCCGGAGCCGGTTTCACCTCCACGGAAGACATGCTCTGCGGAGCCAGCATGGCCAAATGGATCAAATTTGCCAACGGCCTTCGTCTTAAAATGGGTATGTTACTCGCAGACGTCGATCCCTCTGCCGCAAAAGCAGCCGTCGAAGCATCCGACGCAGGGGCCCCCGCATCCGCTACAGACAACGTGTCGCTGACCTACCTGGGTAGCACCCCCAACACCAACCCGTTGTATTCGGACATCGTCCTCGGCGGGCGCGGTGACTATGTCGCGGCTACGGACCTCATGACACCGCTGCTCAGCATGTCCGACCCCGCACTGCCGGCTTCTTCGCCAAGAACAACAACGGCGACTTCGTTGGCGGCACCGTCGGCTCGAACAATACCCTGTCGGCAACTTCCCAGCCTTCTTCGAAGGTATCCGCCGCCACCGCTCCCAACTTCTTCATGGACTACGCCGAGATCGAGTTCTTCCGCGCCGAAGCCATCGAAAGAGGCTACACCGTAGCGGGAACGGCAGAAGCCCACTATAACAACGCCATCACGGCATCCATCCTCGCCTGGGGCGGTTCCGCTACAGACGCTGCCACCTACCTCGCTCGTCCGGACGTAGCATATACGACCGCCACCGGCGACTGGCACCAGAAGATCGGCTTCCAGAAATGGATCGCCCTCTACAACCGCCCCTATGACGGATGGACCGAACTTCGCCGCCTCGACTATCCGAAGCTCAGCGCGCCCGTATCCGCTGTCTCCGGATTCCCCAACCGCTTCTCCTATCCAACAGCGGAGCAGCAGGTGAACAACGACAACTACACCAAAGCATCCAGCGATATCGGGGGCGATAAAGTAGAAACGAAACTGTTTTGGGATAAATTTTGATCCGTATACCTACCTCATGTTGACTCAGGAGCCGGCCTTTATTAAAAGCCGGCTCTTTTTTTAGTTATCTTCGGCCCATGTGGGACCCGTATAAAAAAGGATATAAGGCCCTGGCTCCAGCTGGAAAGATCACTGTCGGACAATTCCATTGAGGCTTACCTGCGGGACGTCGACAAACTGACACAATACCTGCAATCGGCAGGTACACTGAAAGCCCCCTGACGCCATCGGGCTCAAAGACCTCCAGTCCTTTCTCCACTGGATAGCCGAACTGGGGCTGAACGCCACCTCTCAGGCCCGTATACTTTCGGGCATCCGGTCCTTCTACAAGTATTGCTCGATCGAACAGATCGTCAGGACAGACCCAACCACACTCCTGGAATCTCCCCGGCTAAAAAGAGCCCTCCCCGATATCCTCAGCTTTGACGAGATCGAGGCGATCATCGGCCACATCGACCTGAGCAAACCCGAAGGCGGGCGTAACAAGGCCATCCCGGAAACTCTTTATAGCTGCGGACTCCGCGTCAGCGAAGTCGTCAACCTCCGCCTCTCCTGCCTCTATCTCGACGTGGGTTTCATACGCGTCATCGGCAAAGGCGATAAGGAAAGACTGGTGCCCATCGGCAGTTCCGCGATAAAATATATCCAGATCTATCAGCGCGATATCCGCGTCCACGTCCCGCCAAAACCAGGCAACGAAGACATCCTCTTCCTCAATCCGCCGCGGCGCCAAACTCACCCGGGTCATGATATTTCTGCTGATAAAAGACCTCGTTCAAAAAGCCGGCATCGGCAAGAACATCTCTCCGCATACCTTCCGCCATTCGTTTGCTACCCATCTCGTGGAAGGCGGAGCGGACCTCCGGGCCGTCCAGGAAATGCTGGGACACGAAAGCATCACCACCACCGAGATCTACACCCACCTCGACCGCGAATTCCTCCGCGAGACCCTGCACCGCTACCACCCGGCTTTCAAACCCGGCACTACCAGGTAATCAACATTTCCTTATCTTTATTTCGTTGTCTTTCTTAACAAATATATCATCCGACGATCGGGGCGATCAGGAGCTGGTCTCCGCCTACCAGTCCTCCTCCGACCTCAATATATTGACAACCCTCTACCAGCGGTATCTCGACCTGCTGTATGGTGTCTGCCTTAAATACCTCGGTGAATCCGAATCCGCGAAGGATGCCGTAATGGATATTTTCGAAGAGCTGGCGCAAAAACTACCCAAACACGAGGTAGCGTATTTCAGAGGCTGGGTCTACACCCTCGCTAAGAATCACTGTCTCATGAAGTTACGTTCTTCCAACCGGGTCCGCACCGGGAGCTTCGACCCCGATCATATGCAAACGGCGGAAGATTTGCATCTGAATGACAGGATGGAGAAGGAAGCACAACTAGGCCGGCTGTCCAAATGCATCGAGACCCCGGCCGCCGACCAGCGCACAGTCGTCGAACTCTTCTACCTGAAAAATTTATGTTATAAGGAAATAGCGACGATCACCGGCCTGCAATGGAATAAGGTCAGAAGCCATATCCAGAACGGCAGAAGAAATTTAAAGATCTGTATCGAACAACAGGAGAAAGCCACAGCATGAGCGGACAAATGAAAAATACCACCCATTATTCTGGATCGGATATCCAGCGCTATCTGAATGGAGAGATGTCTGCCCGCGAAATGTTCGATCTGGAAAAAGCAGCCCTCGAAGACCCCTTCCTGGCAGACGCCATCGAAGGCTATGAGGCCCATCCAACTGCCGCCGGCGACCTCGGCGAACTCCACGCCAGGCTAAACACCCGCGCGACCGGTCCCGCCAAAACCCAGCCCCTCACACCGGGCAAAATCCGCTTGCTCATACCATGGAGGAGAATCTCCGTTGCAGCAGTCCTCTTCATCGGACTGGGCTTCAGCGCCTGGTACTTCCTTATAAATACCAGATCCGGACAACCAACCGTCGCGACTCAAAAGGTGGGTACCCCCACCGGCCGCACCTGTGAAAGCCGACTCAGCCGGTCCCTCGACCGCGTACGCCGGGGGCGCCAAAGAATCCGCCGAACCCGCCGCAACGCCACAAGCCGAAACAACCAGACCCGCCAAAACCCTCAAACAATCGCCCGTCATAAAACAAAAGGACCTTACCTCCTCACAACTCACCAAACCGGCGCTCCCATCTGAAGCGGACAAAATACAGGCCGACAGTATTCAATACAATGTCCCCGCCGTTGCACCCGGCCTGGCCCTATCAGAAAAAAGCCGCCCCGACGCCGTCAGCCGTCCCCGCGCAATCGGCCTTCACCCCCTCATACAAAAGAAGCCAGGAATTCCGGTCCTTCGGGGATACCCTTCACGCCGTCGCCATCTTCCCCGCCAGAACCTTCTCCGGCAAAGTTCTCGACTTTAACAATAAACCGTTGCCCGGCGCGACCCTGCAACTAGCCGGCAGGGCCTCTGCCGTCACGGACAACCAGGGCTATTTCAGCATAAAGATCGATCCCGCCAAAAACCACGACTCCATCCTTCGCGTCAACGTCGGTATGGTCGGCTATGAGCCCTCATCACTAGCCTTCAACACCCTCGACCCCCGTGCAGCGAACGGCAACCTTATCTACCTCAAACAACAATCCAACTCCCTCGACGAAGTCGTAGTCATCGGATATGGCGCCAAACGCAGAGAGACAAGAGCCTTCGTCTCCTCACCCGGCGAGGAAAAGATCGACTCTTTATGGATAACCGTCGCGCCGGTATGCGGAAGACAAGCCTATCTCGACTATCTGACCGCAGGGAAAAAGACCCTTGGCGCCGACTCCGGCGTAAGAGGAACGGTCCTCGTCTCCTTCGACGTCAGCAAAAAGGCGTGCTTTCTTCGTTCAAGGTCGAACGTTCGCTGACCCCCGCACACGACGCGGGCGTGATCCGATTGATATCGGAAGGTCCTCAGTGGAAAGTGAGTAAGAACCATCCCGCCCGCGCCGCAGTACGCGTCACATTTTGACGTAATTTCGGCCCTCAAAACCACCATTACATGAAGAAGCTATTGCTTTCCTTTGTCCTTGCAGGGTATCTCTGTACGCCCTCCATGGCACAATCCATTAAAACGCCTGCGCCTTCCACACCCCAGTTCGTACGACAGGATTTTGGCCTCTCTTCCATCGAACTCTCCTATTCCAGTGCCGGGAGTAAAAGGCCGTAAGATCTTCGGCGACCTCGTCCCCTTCGGCAAAGTATGGCGCACCGGGGCCAATCAGGCAACAACACTCACCTTTGGCGACCCGGTCACCATCGGTGGAACCAAAATACCCGCCGGCAAATACGGACTGCTCACCATCCCCGCCGCCGACGAGTGGACCATCATTATCACCCGCCGAGCTGGACGTCACCAGCCCTGCGGCATACAAGCCCGACCAGGACATCGTCCGCGTCACGGCCAAAACCCATGACCTGCCCTTCTCGGTCGAGACCTTCACCATCCTGTTCGCAGACGTGACGTCCTCTTCCTGCAGCCTGCAGCTCATCTGGGAAAACACCATCGTGATGCTGCCCATCACTACCGATATCGACTCGAAGATCATGGCCCAGATAGACAACGCCATGAACAAGGACAACCATCCCTATTATACGGCTGCCATGTACTACCTGGAAAATGGCAAGGATCTCAATAAAGCATTGGAGTGGTTTGACAAAGCACTGGCCCTGGACCCTACAGCCTTCTTCGTTGCCTATCAGAAAGCCCGCTGCCAGGCGAAACTGGGCAAGAAACAGGACGCCATCGCCACCGCGAAAAAGGGATCGAACTGGCCAAACAGGCCAACAATTCAGACTCACGTCGCCCTCAACGAAAAGCTCATCGCTTCTCTCCAATAATATGTCTCTGCAATTAATGAAACCCGGCGGTCGCCGGGTTTTTTATTTCTCATCCGGGTCGCTGCGGGGAGGAAGGAACACGCTTGCATAAGAAAGGATTTAATAGTTCGCTCAATACGACCACCCCGGCCGCGCCGATCACGTTCAGCCACAGAAAACTCAGCCCAACGACCTTCTTCTGGATCAGCACGCCCAGCACGACCACACCTATCTCGACAATGACGGCGCTGACGAATACCGCATGACCGCCAATGCGTTTGCGATAGAACGCAACCAGGAATATCCCCAGAATCACTCCATAGAACAGGGAACTCCAGCACATTCACCGCCTCGATCAGGCTGTTTCCCAGATTGTAGGCCAGCTGCGCCACCGCCACACAGAACGCCCCCCAGAAAAAGGTGTACAACCGCGAAAGCCGGTATTCTCTGGACCGCAGAGACCCCGCGCGAGAAGCGCTTGTGAAAGTCGATGATCGTACACGAAGACAGCGAGTTCAGCGTAGCCGAGATAGAACCCCATGCCGCAAGGAATATCACGGCAATGAGCAGCCCGACAAGCTCCCTTCGGCAGATAGTCGGTGACAAACCGCAGGAAAATGTAGTTGGTATCATTCGAATCCCCGCCGATATCATCCAGCCAGCGGCGGACCGTCGCCTTATAAACTTCCTTCCCGTCCCCTGCCGGATCGCCGCCCAGCCGCCGCTGCTCGAGCGCATCGTACTGCGCCGTAACGATCGCCAGCGAATCCTTATACTTCGAATGCTCCAGTACCGTGATCTGCGATTTATTAAAAAAGATCGGCTCGGGATTATACTTATAAAAGGCAAAGACCATCACGCCCAACAGCAGAATGAGGAATTGCATCGGCACCTTGACCAGGCCGTTCAGCAACAACCCCAGCCGGCTCTCCGTCAGCGACCGCGCCGTCAGATACCTCCCCTCACCTGGGACTGGTCCGTCCCGAAATACGAGAGGGCGAGAAAGAACCCTCCGATCGTTCCGCTGAGCAGATTGTAGCGGTCGTTCCAGTCGAATCCCTTTCCCCTGCTCTCGAATCCCGTCGTAATCACATTCAGCTTGCCCGCGCGGCCTCCGATATGCAGTATCTCGCTCAACCCGACCCCCGCGGGCAGCCTGTGTACCACGATATAGGCGGCAATGGTCATCCCGCTAAAGATGATGATCATCTGCAGTTGCTGCGTATAGGCGACCGCCTTTGCGCCGCCCGTCACCGTATAGATGATCAGCAGACCACCCATAAAAATATTGGTCCAGACGATATTCCAGCCCAGCAGGGAAGAAAGGATGATGGAAGGGGCCGAAATACTGATCCCCGTGGAAAGGCCCCGCTGTAAAAGAAAAAGAAAAGAGGTTAGTGTCCTGGTCTTGCCGTCGAACCGCTTCTCGAGGTATTCATACGCCGTGAACACCTTCAGCCGGTGAAAGACGGGGACAAAACTGATACATAGCACAACCATCGCCAGCGGCAGCCCTGAAATAGTATTGCACGAACCGCATCCCGTCCGTATACGCCTGCCCGGGAGCCGAGAGGAAAGTGACCGCACTGGCCTGCGTCCCCATGATGCCCAGCAGCACCATATACCAGGGAACCGTCCTGTTCGAGAGGAAATAGCCTTCCAGATCCTTTGTGCCCCCGGCCCTTATACAGACCATAGGCAATGATAACAAGCAACGTCAGCGCTAATACGAACCAGTCAGGACGGCTCATGAAAAATGTTTGGTCAGCAGATAAAAGAGCGCAACGCACACGGCCAGAAAGCCGATAACCAGCGCATACCAGTAGCTCCATTTTTTGAACAGGGGCACCCGCTCTTCATCCATAGATTTATTTTTTATTCCTGTTTGTAGCCAGCCAGGCCACCGTCAACCCTATGATAAGCCCGACCACCAGTCCAAAGGTCGCGCGTTTTATAAATCGCCCCACTACCAGTCCTGTAATAATCGCTATGACGAGAGCGATATCGATCCGTCTGCGCATCAGAACCCCTCTTTTTGATTCAACGCAATGATATTCGCCATCAGCCGGTAGGCGCCCGGCACCCCGGCCGGTAACTCCCGGAAAAAGACCAGGCCCGTATAGACAAAGGTCCCCTTCCCATAGTTCGCAACTACCAGACTCCCCTTCTGCTCCTGCTCCCCGTGGTCCTTCATCGACAGCACCGCCTGATAGGCCGGATCGGTCTGACCTGCAAAATAGATACCCCGCTCCTGTATCCACCCGTCAAAATCCTTATCCGTGATCTTGTTCGGATAGTTCAGTACCGGATGCTGCGGCTGCAGGAAATTCACCTGCGCCCGCTCGTCCGTCACCCGGATATTGCTCACGGCAAAACCATACGGTCCGATATTGGTATTCATCCGGCCCAGGTTGTCCCTGTTATACTGGACGACCAGATTGCCGCCCTCCTTTACATAGTCCATCAGAATATCGTGTCTCGACAACAACCACCCATGGACATCATAGGCCCGGACACCGGTAACAACGGCGTCGAACTGCCTGAGGTTGGCTGCCGTCACGTCTCTTTCCTTCAGGGGCACTACTTCATACCCCATCTGCTGAAGGGCCTGGGTACCTTGTCTCCCGCGCCCTCGATATAGCCAATACGATGCCCCGCCGTCCTGACGTCCGCCATCACAAATTTTTCGACAGCCGGACGGAAATAGTCGATCCGCGGAATATGGTCATATGCGATGGTCTTCATCTCCAGTGGCGGTGTCCCTGCCGACCAGCAGATTCGCCGTCTCTATCCCCGCGGTACCGCTGAGGGGCTGCGCCTGCCACGAAAATCCGCCTGCAATAGAGCCCCCGTTCGCCTTTACCCCCACGCCCGGCGTGAGGGGTCAGCTGCATCGCCGGCAGCTTCCCGCGCCCCGTATGATCCGTCGCCTCCACCCAAAAAGACTTATGCTCCTTGTCCGTGAACAGGACCAGACCCGGGTCGAACGACGCCGTCGCAGGCGGCAGTATTGTCAGCGGCTGATAAAGCTCGCCCTTTACGGCATCGGTATACTTGTAGAGCACCGGGCGCGTGAACACCATCTCCTCGCCGCCGACGTCCAGCCTGAATTTAACCTCATAGGCCGGCGCGCTCAGCGGATTGCCGATGAGCTGCTGGTCCTTCACATTGAAAGAGCCCGGCGACATCGGCTCGGCCAGCCAGTAAGGCTGCGTAACGGGATGCCTGGGCGATACATAAATATTATGCAAAAAAGAATAATTCCTGTCGCCTTCTAGCTGCTGCCGCCAGGCGGTATCGAATCCGTCCACACTCACCCCGCGAACGGCGATCGGCGAACCCAGCCGGTTGTTGACCACGATCCCCACCGACAGCGAATCTCCCTGCACAGCATAAGGGCCGCGCACCACGGCCTCGAGCCAAAGCCCGCTGCAGGCCTCTATCAACTGCTGAACTTCCTTCAGCTTCTGCGTCTTCCAGTACCCGTCCTTCAGCTGACCGATAGCCTTATATACCCCAACCAGTCCCGGCACAGACTTCTCCGGATGCAGCAGGGAAAAGTCCTGCACCAACTGGTCGACCATTCGGCTGATCTTTTCACCTCCCTCTACCCTGCTCCGGTAGTAACTACACCGTCCATCGGGTCGTCATGCGCGGGCTCCCCGGCGACCGGATTGAAATATTCCATCGACTGACCACGGGCAGGGGTAAGCGCCGCCCCCTGGCTCTTGTGATTGGTGCGACTCTCCGCGGCGATCTCGCCATAGCTCTTGCCCAGTATCGGATTGTAACCGCCCACGTCTATTTTTACCAGCGCCTCCATGCCCGCAGCCACACCGCCGAAATTGAAACCGTTCCACAGGATCCTTTTGGCCTGCCAGGGCTTCACGCCATACTTCAACTGTTCCGGAAACTTCGACGGATCGGCAGCAGCGCTGAACGCCTCGTGTGCAAGCACCGCCGACGCCGAGTGATGCCCGTGCCCCGCCCGGCTGTCCTCCGGAAAACGCGTGATAATGACATCCGGCTGAAACTTCCGGATGACCCAAACCACATCGCTCAGTATCTTTTCCTTATTCCAGGTCGTCAGCGCCTCCTCGGTCGACTTGGTGAACCCAAAATCAAAGGCCCGGGCAAAGAACTGTTCCGCGCCATCCATCCTCCTCGCCGCCATCATCTCCTGCGTCCGGATCAGTCCCAGCTCGACACCCTGCTCGTCTCCTATCAGATTTTGTCCGCCGTCCCCCTCGTCATCGCCATATAGGCGGTGCGATACAGCCTGTCCTTCGCCATATAGGCGATCAGCCGTGAATTCTCATCGTCCGGATGTGCCGCTACATACAGGACTGTCCCCAGCACATTCAGCTTTTTCATGCGCAGGTAGATATCTCCCGAAGTGATCGTCGCAGGAGCCTGCGCGAGCACAACATTTCCCAATAAAAATACCGCCATGGCGGCTCCGACAACCTTAAACATTCGATATTCTTTTAATCTGTGATTCGTTAACCGGGTCAAAAAAGAGTTACTGACCCACCAAAAATACTCCGTTACAGAACAACAATTTCCCGTTCTCCCAAAAACTGCGGAAAAGAGGATCATCCGCCATATATATGGTCTTCCCCCTGCCCATCTCCTGCACGCCGAAAAGCAACCCGTCCTTCAGCTTCTCCTTGGCCTTCACACCGGTAAACCCGCTTACATAGTTGTCCTTCCGGATAACCCCGATATTCCATCCGCCATCCTTCAGGAATTCGTAAAGGTTATCGTCCTGCTTGATCGTATAGTAGTGGTCGGGATAACCAAAGGCCAGCGGATGCGAATTGTCCAGCTCCACCTTGTATATAGAGCCGGGAACGCTGTTCGTCACCTCATCTCTTTGCCGGTTCTCATAACGGCGCAACGACTGATTGCCCTCGTCCTTCTTTCCCTTCTCCTCTTCTTTTTTTGTCGGCCTCCCCCTTCAGCCTGATCCCCCAATCCAGTTTCGACAACTGGGCCACGGCGCCCTCCATCGCGATCAGCCTTCCCCCTTCCCTGACCCAGCTGCGGATAAGGTCCTCATTGCTCTTTTCTTCCAGCGCCTTGTAATACCCGTTCGGCAGGATCAGCACGTCAAAATTCTTCCACGTAGTACCCCCTATCTCATCGGCGTTGATCAGCGTGACGGGATAGTCGATCTCCTGCTCGAAAAGATGCCATACTTCTCCGGCGTCCAGCGAACTGACCTCCTCACCGGTCAGCAGGGCGATACGGGGCTTATGTACCAGGTGGACAAGATCGCTGCCGAAGTCGGCCCCCTTTTCCACGAAACCGGAAGTTATGCGCTCCGGCACCACCCCGGCCCTGTGGCTGGCGTTCATTACGACGGACCACAAGCTATCCGGCTGTCCGTTGCCGGTAGCCGTTATCAGCAGCGTCCCGCTGCCATAGGAGATGCCTCCCGTCTGAAAGGGTCGCTCCGCATATCTTACTTTTATATCCTTCCGCAGCATCTCCGTCAGAAAACGGACGCTCCGCATACCCGTCCAGCGGATCGCATACCCGTATGACCGGTCGGGCATTACCCGCGCCGGCCCCGCTATCGCCTTATCATCCCCTTTGACGTAGGCATTCAGGCCATACGCCTGCACGCCATATACAAAAGGTACGGACCACGCCGTGATATCATAAGTGACGGAATCGCTGATATGTGACTGCCGCTCGAACAACACCCGCAGCAGATTCGACTTGGGCTGGTCGGCATTGATGACGATATCCCCCGGCGCGGCCCTGAATCCGGCTGTCTTTCCGGTCTCATAGTCAACCCCGGTAAAACTGCCCGCTGATACCGGTGACCATTCGATCAGATTCCTGTCCAGAAAATTCTTCAGCCGCTCGAGCCGGTCACCGAAAGAATCGTTCCGCAGAAAATACGCCTTATACTCGCCGCCCGGACGCGCTACCGCATCAACAAAGTACTGGTGGAATTGTTTTACGAGCCTGGCCGCGTGCTGCGACGCGACTTCTATCGTCGAGATCCCCGTGGTGAAATGGTGCTCCAGGCGGTCTTCCAGCGTAAGCGTATCCCCATCGGCCGTCTGCACCGCCAGACCGGCCCCAATGCCACCCTGCTCGAAAGTCATCCCGATCGCACCATTATAAATGGGATAGGTATCCCCATAGCTGGGATAGAAAAGGTCGAACTCCTGCTTGGTAAAATACAACCAGCCATTCGAGTCGAAATATTTCGCGTTATTTTTTCCTATCATCACCTGAAACTCCCGCTGCCACGGAGTGATGACGTCGTGATACGGCTCGGCCGCCGGAGCGAAATAGTAAGGATTGTTATAGCCCTGCTCGTGATAGTCGACGTGCACCTGGGGCAGCCACGCATTGTATTTCTTCAGCCTCTGCTGGGTCTCCGTCTGCGTCTGCCAGGCCCAGTCCCTGTTGAGATCGAAATTATAGTGATTGCTCCTGCCCCTCGGCCAGGGCTCCTGATGTTCTCTGGCCTGCCGGTCGGCATTCGGCTGCACCCCGACGACGTCATTGTACCAGTTGACATAGCGATCCCTGCCATCCGGATTGATACAGGGATCGATGACGATCACCGTATTCTTCAGCCAGGTCTGTACCCGCTGATCCGTCGCACCCGTCAGTGTATAAAGGGTCTTCATCGCCGCCTCCGAAGAAGCCGGCTCATTCCCGTGCACGTTATAACTAAGCCATACGATCACCGGCGCGGTCTCATCTCCCGCCTTGTCGTGAAGGACTCCAGCCAGGCGGAGATTGTTCAGACGGATCTCCTCCAGCCGCCGCATATTCTCAGGCGAAGCGATATACGCCAGCAGCAGCGGCCTGCCCTCATAAGTCGTCCCATACTGCTCCAGCTTCACCTGGTCCGGCTTCGAATCCGCCACCGCCTTAAAATAGTCCACGATCCTATGGTGCGGCGTGAAATGCTTTCCCAGCGGATAGCCGAGAAATGCCTGCGGCGAAGGCACAGCGCTCTGGGAAAAACTAGAATTGGCGATCAGCAAAAACAGAAAGACCAGATATCGGTGGCTAAACATAGTGTCGAATGTAGGCAATCGGGTAAAATAAAAAAATGGTAACTTACGTTGAAATTCATACTCTCTTTATGCGCTTATCGGCTATCGCCATCGCAACCTTCCTGATCCCAGGCCTTCTGCAGGCACAATCCAAAACAATTACGGTATCCAACGGCGCAGTTGTATCCGCCAACCCACATGCCAGCGCCGCAGGCGTGGCTATACTCAAACAGGGCGGAAACGCCTTCGACGCCGCGATCGCCACCCAGCTCGGCCCTCGCCGTCGTATACCCCGCCGCTGGCAACATCGGCGGCGGCGGTTTCATGGTCGCTCACCTCGGGAAAGCCAACGGCAAACTTCCGGCCGGTGCCAACATCGCCATCGACTACCGCGAAAAAGCCCCCGCCGCAGCCACCCGCGATATGTATCTGGACTCCGCAGGCAATGCCCGCACCGACCTCAGCCAGAACGGACACCTTGCCTCCGGCGTCCCCGGCGCCGTAGCCGGCGTCTTCGCCGAACTGAAATACGCCCGGCTCCCCTTCGCCCGCCTCATCCAGCCCGCCATCGACCTCGCCGACGACGGGTTCGCCATCACGGCGGCGGAAGCCCGCAGCCTCAACGCCGGCCAGTCCGGGTTCAAAAAATACAACACCGTAACCCCCGTTTTCATAAGAGACGCCGGCTGGAAGGCCGGCGACATCCTGATCCAGAAAGACCTCGCCGCCACCCTCCGCCTCATCCGCGACAAGGGCGCCAAAGGCTTCTACGAGGGCCGCACCGCGCAGCTGATCCTCGAAGAGATGCGAAGAGGCCACGGAATTATTACCGCAGCCGACCTCAAGGCATATACCGCAAAAGAACGTACGCCCTCCATCTTCCCCTACAGGAACTACACGGTAGTTACCATGCCCCTGCCCAGCAGCGGTGGCGTAGTCCTGCAGCAGATGCTCAAAATGGCGGAGAACTTTCCCCTCAAAGACTATGGTTTTCTTTCCGTCAAGGCGGTCCACCTCATGACCGAGGTCGAACGGCTCGCGTATGCGGACAGGGCCCAGTTCCTCGGAGATAAGGATTTCTATGCCGTCCCCGTATCGACCCTGACCAGCGCGGCATACCTCAAAAAACGCATAGCCGATATCCCCCCGGACAAAGCAGGCAACAGCAAAGACATCCAGGCGGGTGTGCTGTCCCCGGCCAGCGAAGAGACTACCCACTTCGAGGTCATGGACAAGGACGGCAACGCCGTCTCCATCACGACAACACTCAACGGCGGCTACGGTAGCGGCGTAGTCGTAGGCGGCGCGGGCTTTTTCCTCAACAACGAAATGGACGACTTCAGCATCAAACCGGGCGTACCCAATATGTACGGGGCGCTCGGTACCGACGCCAATGCCATCGCCCCCGGCAAACGCATGCTCAGCTCTATGACCCCCAGCATCGTTCTCGACAAAGGAAAGGTCTACCTCGTCGTAGGAACCCCGGGCGGGACCACCATAACCACTTCCGTCTTTCAAACCATCGTCGACGTCCTCGACTTTGGACTCAGCCCCGACGAAGCCGTCAACAAACCCAAATTCCACCACCAATGGCTACCCGACGAACTATACGTCGAATCCGGCTTTCCCAATGCAACACGGGACAGCCTTAAGGCAATGGGGTATACCATCACTCCGCGCGGAGCCATCGGCAGGACCGAACTGATCCGCGTCACCCCCGACCACCGGCTTCAGGCAGTTGGCGACTCCCGCGGCGACGACACCGCCGACGGCTATTAAACGACAAAAAATTTTAACCTAATGAACGCTACCCTTGGTCAGACTTATCTCGAATCCGTCATCAAAAGATTCATGACCTACAAGACGCTCGGCGATGCCACCTTCTCCCAGCTCGATTGACAAAGACTTTCACTTCGTCCCCGTGGCATCCCCCGGATCCAGCCTGACCTCCAACAGCATCGCCGTCATCATCAACCATATGGCGGGCAATATGACCAGTCGCTGGACCAATTTTCTCACCGAAGACGGTGAAAAACCGGGCCGCAACCGCGACCAGGAATTTACCGACCCCAGCCTCGGAAAAGAAGACCTGCTCGCCCTTTGGGAGAAAGGCTGGACCTGCCTCCTGGATACCCTCCGTTCCCTGAGGGAAGAAGACCTCATGAAGACCATCACCATCCGCCACGAACCCCTCATGGTCGTCGATGCCATCAACAGACAGTTGGCCCATTATCCCCACCACGTCGGCCAGATCGTGTATATCGGTAAGATGATACGCGGCGAAGCCTGGCAAAGTCTTTCCATTTCCAGGGGCGCTTCCGAAGCCTTTAACCAATTCATGCAGGACAAGCATATTAGACGATAAACTTTTCCCAATTCTTAGGGTCTACGAATTTTGAGCTTTTATTGGTATCGAATTTGCACAACGCCCCTGAAAGCGTAATTTTACCACCTGAAATGGTTAGCCCCTGAGAAAGATCTGGAAAATACTCCGTAATACATTATTAATTCTATTACTGTTACTGATTACGGGATGGGTTCTCATCCAGCTGCCCCCGGTCCAGACATGGCTGGTTTCACAGGTGACCAACCGCCTCTCCCACGACCTCCATACCACCATCCGGATCAAACACGTCGACTTCTCCCTTTTTAACAAGATGATGATGGATAGTACCCTGGTGGAAGACAAGAACAGGGACACCCTCCTCTTTGCGGGCAGAGTAAAAGTAAACATCACCGACTGGTGGTTTTTCAAGGATAAAGCCCAGCTGAAATATATCGGCCTTGAAGACGCCACCATCAAGCTCCAGCGTACAGACTCCATCTGGAACTATCAGTTCCTCGTCGACTATTTTTCGTCGCCGCCGCCGACAAATCCGGCCCTGAAAGATACCACTCCGGGACTGCAGCTCGACCTGAAAGAGCTGGACCTGACCAATATCCATTTTCTCAAACGCGACGGCTGGCGGGGAGAGGACATGGAACTGCGCCTGAAAGGTCTGGCACTCGACGCCGACACCATCAGTTTTCACGAAAAGATAGCCCGTATCCGCACGCTCAGCTTCTCCAAACCGGACTTCATCCTGTCCAACTACAAGGGAAGAAGACCCCATCCCCCGATAGATACCGCGGCCATCGTCAACGATCCCCTTCACCTGCGGCTGAACCCCGACGACTGGGACTTTACAGCCGGCAGCATCTCGATAAAGAACGGGTCCTTCCGCCACGAAGAAAAGGCCGATACCGTCATCAACCAATACTTCGACGGCGACCATATCTTCTTTTCCGCCGTCAACACCAGCTTCACCAACCTCCGTCTCAGACGCGATACCATTACCGCTCAGCTGCTGCTCAGCACCAAAGAACGCAGCGGCCTCGACGTAAAAACTCAGCGCCCGCATAAAGTGGTTTCCGGAAGCCATGGAGTTTGCGCACCTCGACCTGCAAACCAACCGCAGCCACCTCCGCAACTTCTTCGCCATGCGTTTCAATACCCTGGACGACATGTCGGATTTTGAGACAAAGATCAGAATGGACGCAAGATTCACCGACTCGGAAATCAGCAGCGACGACATCGCCTTTTTCGCACCCGATCTGAAGAATTGGGACAAACGCATACGCATCACCGGCGACCTGCAGGGTACCGTTTCCGATCTCCAGGGAAGAAAGGTGGTGGTAGAGGCAGGCAAAAATACCCTGCTCAACGGCGACATACACCTGAAAGGACTACCCCACATCGAAACCACACATATCGAATTTACGTCCAACGAGTTCCGGACTACCTACGCGGACATGCTCACCCTCGTCCCTGCGATAAAGGACGTCCACCAGCCCCGTCTCGACCAGGTCAGCTGGCTCCGGTTCAGGGGAATATTTTCGGGGACCATCCGCGACTTCGTCACAAAAGGCACCATCGAAACCAACCTCGGCGCCCTGTCCACCAATGTCGACATGCAGTTCCCTGCAAATGGCCCGTCCCTCTACTCCGGTACGCTTTCGACGGATAGCTTCCGGCTCGGCACATTTCTCGACAACGACAACCTGGGCCGGATCGCCTTCCAGGGTAAGATCGGCGGCGCAGGTCTGAGGACAGGAACCCTCAACGCTACCCTCGACGGAACGATCTCCTCGCTCGAATTCAACAACTATACTTATCAGCAAATAAAGGTCAACGGCGCCGTGGCCAAAAGGAAATTCAACGGAGAGCTCACGACCAGCGACCCCAATTTGGGCGTACACCTCAACGGATTGATCGACTTCAGCCAGCTGCAGCCAAAATTCGACTTCACCGCCGAAGTTTCCAAGGCAGACCTCAGCAAACTGCATTTTACCAACCAGTCCGTACAGTTCAACGGAAAATTCAAATGCAATTTTACCGGCGACGACATCGACAATTTCCTGGGCAACGCCAGCATCTACGACGCCTCCGTCTTCAAGAACGGCCAGAGGGTATCTTTTGACTCCCTGACCCTGGAATCCAGCATCATCGACAACAACAAGACCATCACCGTCGTCAGCAATGAGTTCGACGGCGCCGTCGTCGGCGAGTTCTCTATCAAAGACCTGCCCGCATCCTTTCAGACCTTTCTCAACAAATACTATCCCAGTTATATCAAGCCCGCCAAAGCCGTACCCATCAACCAGAACTTCAGCTTTGTCATCACCACTAAGAAGGTCGAGGACTATATCGACCTGTTCAACAAAGACCTGAAGGGCTTCAACAACTCCGCTATCAGCGGCCGTATCGATACCAGGGACAACCTGCTCGACCTCAACGTCGATCTGCCTTCCTTTGGCTATAAACACATCGCCTTTGACAAACTCACCCTGAAAGGGCGCGGCAATCTTGACAGCCTGTCCATAGAGACCAGCATCGGGGACGTACAGCTCAGCGACAGCCTCCACTTCCCATCAACGCATATCCGTCTCCGGTCGGCCAACGACCTGTCCAGCCTGCAGGTGACTACCAGTGCCAACCAGACACTCAACTCCGCCAATATCTCGGCAAGGGTCCAGACCCAGCCCACAGGGGTACACGTCACATTCGACCCGTCAACCTTCGATATCAACAGCAAGACCTGGAACATCGACAGGGACGGAGAGCTCGCCTTTAACAATAACGTGCTCTCGGCGGAAGGACTAAGGATCCATAGCGGCGACCAGGAGATAAGGATGACCACTCATCCCTCCGGCGAAGGCAACTGGAACGATATACACGTCGACGTAAAAAAGATCAATATCGGCGACTTTACTCCGTATATCGTCAAATCGGAAAGACTGGAGGGCCTGCTGACCGGCAGCATCGACATGACCAATCCCTTCGGCAAGCCTACGGTCAATTTCAACGGCGAAGCAGACCAGTTTCGATTCGCCAACGACTCCATCGGCCGCCTGCAGCTGTCCGGAGACTATCAGAACTCCACCGGCGCGATCAACGCCACCCTCCATTCGGATAACAAGAACTATCACCTCGACGCAAAAGCCCTGATCAATCTGAACGACAGCAGTGCTGGGCCGCCCATCGACATTGTCACCGACGTCGCCGATATGAAGGTCGACATCCTTGAAAAATACCTCGGCGGCATCTTTACCAATCTCACCGGCAACGCCAGCGGCAAGCTGCGGATCACCGGCCCGGGATCCCATCTCCTCTACCTCGGAACGGTCAATTTAAAGGACGCATCCCTCAAAGTCGCCTATACCCAGTGCACGTATAAGATACCGGCGGCAATAATCAATTTTAAAAAGGATACCATCGACTTCGGGTCCTTTCAGCTAAAAGACAGGCTCGGACACACAGCCGACCTCCTCCACGGCCGGCTGTTCCACCATGCATTCGACGACCTCGGCTTTGACTTCGAAATGAATACCAACCGGCTCCTCCTTCTCGATACCAAAGCCACGGACAACAGTCAGTTCTACGGCACCGTCATCGGCAAGGCAAGAATGACACTGAAGGGACCCGAAGAGAATATGGTCATGAATATCAAGGGAGAGCCGACGGACAGTTCCAACATATACCTTCCCCTTCCATCAGCCGGGAGAGCGGAGAGGCCGACTTTATCGTCTGGAAAGTGTATGGTAAAGAAATGAAGAACCTGGGCCCGGACAAAAAGGGCAGCAACCTGCTGGTCAACCTGGACATGTACGCTAACAATTACGCCAACGTATATATGATCCTCGACCCCATCAGCGGGGATATCATCAAGGCCAACGGCCACGGCAACCTTACCATGACCGTCGGAACCTCGGAAGACCTCCGGCTCAACGGCCGCTACGAGATCGACAGGGGAAGTTACAACTTTACCTTCCAGTCCTTTATCCACAAACCCTTTATCCTTAGCGAAGGAGTTGGCAACTATATCCAGTGGACCGGCAATCCCTACGACGCCGACATCGGCATCGAAGCCGTCTACAAGGCCGACAACATCCGGTTCAGCGACACTGGGGTCGCCAATGGAGGCAGCTCCTTTTTCAGCAACCCCAACCTCAACCGCCAGCGGGTGACCATTCTCGTAACGGCCAATCTCGCCGGCAAACTGGTGTCTCCAAGGATTACTTTCCACATCGATCAGGCGCAGAACAGCCCCCTGAAAGACGACCTGACCGCACAGTCTCTCATGCAGCTGATCCAGAATGACCCCAACGAACTCAACAAACAGGTATCCACGCTGGTCGTATTCAATACATTCGTCCCCCTGTCCAGCAGTGCAAACAACTTCGATCCCTCGACAGCCACCGCCAACGTAGTAGTGAACAGCATCTCCGGCGCCGTCTCCACCGGCGTCTCCAGGCTGCTGCAGTCACGCCTGCGCAGGGCTTTCAAAGACAACAGCATCCAGGTGAATTTCAACACCAACCTCTACAGCGGCGTGGCGGACGCAACGGGCGTCGCGGACCAGAGCCGCCTCGCCTACGACCGTACCAATTTTAATTTCTCCATCGCCAAAAGCTTTATGAACGAAAAGCTGACCCTCGTCGTGGGCAGTGCGCTCGACTTCGGCATGACGGCACAACAGGCGGCGGCCTCCTCCTTCCAGTTTCTCCCCGACGTCGCGGCAGAATACAAGATCACCCCCGACGGACGCGTAGCCCTTACGTTCTTCTATCGCGACTCCTATAATTATATCTCCACCGGCAACCATACGCAAAACAGCTCCGGCGCCAGCATCTCCTACCGCCGCGACTTCGACCGCATCGACGAGATCTTTAAAAAGAAGAAAAAGAAAAAGCCGGCTACCATTCCGGCCCCACCCCAGGACACTACGGGGTCAAAATAAATTACTTCAGGATCTCATGCCCTAACTTATCCCTCTTGGTAGTCAAATATCGTTCATTGTGGGGGTTGGGATGAATTTCCACCGGCACCGTATCTACGACCTCCAGACCATAACCCAGCAAACCAGCCCTCTTACGCGGATTGTTGCTGATCAGCCTCAGCTTTGTGATACCCAGGTAGCGCAGTATCTGAGCGCCCACTCCATAGTCACGCTTGTCCATAGGAAAGCCCAAATGAAGATTCGCCTCCACCGTATCCATCCCCTCTTCCTGCAGCTTGTAGGCCTTCAGCTTGTTCAGCAGGCCGATGCCCCTGCCCTCCTGGTTCATATATAATATAACGCCCTGGCCTTCCTTTTCCACCAGCCGCATGGCTTCGTGCAGTTGCTCCCCGCAGTCGCAACGGTAAGAGCCGAGTATATCACCCGTAAAACAGGACGAATGCACCCTCACTAATACAGGCTCACCCGGTTTCCACTCTCCTTTTACAAGGGCCAGATGTTCGTTATTGGTATTCTTTTCCCTGAAGGCGATAAGTTTGAAATGTCCAAATTGGGTAGGCATATCGACCCTCACGATCTCCTCGATCAGCGAGTCGGTCTTCAGCCGGTATTCGATGAGGTCCTTGATAGATATGATCTTGAGATCGAACTTCCTGGCGATCTCGACCAGCTCGGGCAGACGGGCCATCGTACCGTCCTCGTTCATGATCTCGACCAGAACCCCGGCCGGCTCCAGACCAGCCAGACGGGCCAGATCGATAGTCGCCTCGGTATGCCCGGCCCGGCGCAAAACCCCGCCGGTCTTGGCCCGCAACGGAAAAATATGCCCCGGACGACCCAGGTCCTCAGGCTTTGTCGCCGGATCGATCAGAGCCCTGACCGTAGCGGCCCTGTCATGGGCAGAAATGCCCGTGGTACAGCCGTGTCCCAGCAGGTCGACGCTGACGGTGAACGGGGTCTCGTGAATAGCCGTATTGTTATTGACCATCAGCCCCAAACCGAGCTCGTCGCACCGGCTCTCCACAAGGGGGGCGCAGATCAACCCCTTCCTTCCTTACTCATAAAATTGATGATCTCAGGGGTTACATTCCGGGCGGCTGTAATGAAATCTCCTTCATTCTCACGGTCTTCGTCGTCCACAACGATGACCAGTTTGCCCGCTTTTATATCTTCGATAGCACTTGGTATACTGGATAGCATAGATTGATTTAAACTGATGCAAAATTAACAATAAAAACGCCGGAAAGTTATGAAAGGATGCCTCGCAGCCAACACCCCCACAGGCCAGCCCCGGACCCTTACCCGCCGGTCCACAGCAACCATTCCTCATGGAAAATGGGTATTTTCGACCATTTCCGTCCGCCATTCATGTAAATTTATTCTTACCGAGCAGCCTTTTTCTACTTTTGCTTTTCTTTAACACCTGTCAACCGACAGCATCACTGATCCCTCCAATTTTCCTCGAAAACCTCTGAATGCCTGCCACATTAAAATTCGATTAGTTAAGAATTTGTTAACCTTAAAAGACATCCCGAAAGGCAGAACCTGCTTTTCTTCGCACCCGCAAAAATCACTTTATATGATAAGACGAGTCCTATTTATTGTTCTATCCGTATTCTCGCTGTTGGCTGCCAACGCCCAGGTCACGACCTCAGGGCTTCTTGGCTCGGTCAAAAGTGACAAAAAGAAAACCTTACCGGGGCGACCATCAAGGCCGTCCACGTTCCCTCCGGGACGACCTACACCGCCGTCGCCACCACAGACGGCCGGTTCAACATGCCGAATATGCGCGTAGGCGGACCTTATTCCGTAACCGTCTCTTTCGTAGGCTTTAACGCAAGAACCTATGACAACCTCTTTCTCGAACTGGGCGCTCCCCTGAAGCTCGACGCGGTCCTCGAGGACAACTCAAAGACAATGAGTGAAGTGACGGTCAGCTACAGGAAGAACCCGATCATCAACCCCCAGCGTCAGGGCCCGGCAACACAGGTCTCCCAGACACAGCTGGCTACGCTGCCTACAATTACCCGCAATATCGACGACTTCACCCGCCTCGACCCCCGCGCCAACGCGAGAAAGAGCGGTACCGACGGCTCCAGCTTTGGGAGTGTCCTTTGCCGGCAGCAGCAATAAATACAATCAGTTCACCATCGACGGCGCCAACGCTACGGATATCTTTGGCCTCGCATCCAGCGGCACCAACGGCGGTCAGGCTTCCCTGAACCCTATCCCCTTCGACGCCATCGAGCAGGTACAGATCGTTCTCGCCCCCTATGACGTTACCCTCAGCGGCTTCACCGGTGGTGGCGTCAACGCCGTTACCCGCTCGGGCACCAACGAATTCCACGGCTCCATCTACGGTTTCAACCAGAACCAGGGCCTGGTAGGAAAAAGCGCCGACACCCGCACCAAATACGGTACCTTCCACGACAATCAGTACGGAGCACGTCTTGGCGGCGCCATCATCAAGAACAAGCTGTTCTTCTTCGTCAACTACGAAGGAGAAAGCCGCTCTCAGCCCCCGATCAACCTGCCCGGCACCTCCGGGTCGCAGATCAAGGACCTCACAACGCTGGATCAGCTGAGCGCCTTCCTGAAAGACGCGAGCAAACACCCCGGCTGGTCCTACGACCCCGGAGCATACAATGGCTTCAATAACGAAAAGAAATCGAACGCCATCTTCGCCCGCGTCGACTGGAATATCGACAACAAGAACAAGCTCACCATCCGCAACAGCTGGGTAAAGGGACACAACTTTATCTTCAGCGACGGAGCCAACTCCATGAGCTACTACAACAACGGATACAACTTCAACTCGAGGACCAACTCCACGGTTCTGGAACTGAACTCCAGCATCAGCACGAAGGTTTCCAACATGCTGCGTGCTACCTATACCTCTACCAAGGACGCCCGCGCTACTCCGGGAGCTCTCTTCCCCGCCGTAAGCATCTCCGACAACGGCGCTACCTATGCCTTTGGTACTGAGTTCAGCTCGCAGGCCAACTCCCTTGACCAGCGCATCCTGACGATCACAGACAACGTCAACCTGTACGCAGGCAAGCATACCTTCACCTTCGGCACGGACAATCAGTTCTACAACTCGAAGAACGTGTTCCTGCAGGGTCTGGTCGGCAGCTATACCTATAGCAACCTCCAGGCATTCTACGCCGACGTACAGGGCATCGACAGCTTCGCCAACAAGTATCAGACGGTTTATTCCACAGACCCCAAGAACCCCAAGCCGGTAGCTAACGTCAGCGCTTACCAGCTCGGCTTCTATGCACAGGACGCCTATAGCGTACTGGACAACCTGAACGTTACCCTGGGCGTGCGCGCCGACATCCCGGTGTTCTCTTCCAAACCCACGGATAACTCCGCCTTCAATACTTCGCCCATCGCCATCGCCAACGGCGTCGCGACCAACAAGATCCCGACAACCAAAGTATTGATATCCCCGCGCGTCGGATTCAACTGGGACGTATTCGGCGACAAGAAGACACAGGTGCGTGGCGGCGTAGGTCTCTTCACGGGCCGCGTTCCCTTCGTATGGATCTCCAACCAGTACAGCAATACCGGTATCGGCACAATTTCCAGCACGCTCACCCCTGCTCAGATCGCCAGCAACAACGTTCATTTCAATCCGAACGCACCCTTCCACCCCGCTACTGGCGTAGGACCGGCCATCAACCTGACCGACCCCAACTTCAAATACGTGCGTACGCTGAGAAGCAACCTGGCCATCGACCAGCGCCTGCCCTGGGGCATCATCGGTACGCTCGAAGGCATCTATACCAAGACCATCGAGGACATCCTGTACAAGGACATCAACCTGGCGCCTTCGACGACTACCATCAACCTGGGCAACACGACCCGCCCCTGGTATAACAGCAACAAGGTCAACGCGGCTTACTCGAACCTCTATACGCTAACCAACACGACGCTGGGATATTCCTACAATATCTCTCTCATGCTGTCCAAGCTGTTCAGCAACGGCTGGTTCGCCAGCGCAGCCTATAGCCTTGGCCACTCCTACGGCGCCAATGACGGTGGTTCTTCGACTGCTGCTTCCCAGTACCGTTTCGCCTACAACATCAACGGTACCAACAACCTCGACGAAGCCCGCAACAACTACGACCTAGGATCCCGCGTAGTCGTCAATATCGGCAAGAAATTCAAGTATGGCCACGGCCGCTTCTACACCAACGTAGGTCTCGTCTACATCGGCCAGTCCGGTCAGCCCTTCTCGTACGTGTTCTTCGGCGACCTCAACGGCGATGACGGTTCTACCACCGCCAAAGCTTCTACCAGCGGCGGTGCCGACCTGATGTACCTGCCTACGGATGCCTCCCAGTTCGCCGCTACCAAGACCTTCAAGATCAACGGCGTCAACCAGACTTTCACGGCAGCCCAGCAATTCGCAGCCTTCCAGACCTACGAAAATTCGACCAGCTACCTGCGCAGCCATATCGGCCAGAACACGTCGAGGAATGGCGACAGGCTTCCGTTCGAACACCACTTCGACCTGAAAGCTGGAAGAAGGCGTAGCAGTCTACAAACAGCATACGATCTCCATCACGGCGACTATCTTCAACTTCAGCAACCTGCTCAACAAAGACTGGGGCCGCTCTTACTTCCTGAGCAACCAGGAAGCGCAGCCGCTGAACGTCGACCATTTCAACACGAATGCCAACGGCACCGTTACCCCCATCTGGTACTACAACCCGGCCTTCGGCCTGAACCAGTATACCAACAAGCCCTGGCAGTACTCCGACTTCCTTTCCCGCTGGAACATGCAGCTCGGCGTCCGTTATACATTCTAAAATATATCGCCTGATAAAAAAGCCGTCCCAATTGATGTGCCCCCAAAAAGTTAGACACTTTTGGGGGCATTTTTTATGATAGCGCCGCGTTAAGAAATGGGGTTTTCGTGTGGATAAAAAAGACCACGCCGCTGCGTGTATGTTAATAATAACTTAATATTTTCATACGTACCAAAACAAACGTAATTCCTTTCTTTGCACCCGCAAAAACCTCAAACATGTTAAAACAACTGCTATTTCTTATTTTCCTAATCACATTCGGCGCTGTGGCCTTCGCCCAGGAGACGACCTCCGAGATCGAAGGACGGGTCGCTGACGGTAACACCGGTCTCGCCGGAGCCACGGTAACGGCTATCCACACACCTTCCGGTACGGTCTATTCGACCACTTCCCGTAAGGACGGACGTTTTAACCTTCCCAATCTTCGCATCGGCGGCCCCTACACGGTAACCGTCTCCTTCGTCGGTTTTAAGGAAGAAAAACAGGACAACATATTCCTCACCCTCGGCCAGGTGTTCAAGGCCGACTTCGCCATGAGCAACGCCTCCGCGCAGTTGCAGGAAGTCGTCGTCGCCACCGCTCGCCGCCAGGATAAAGTATTCAACAACGGCCACACAGGCAGCCAGGAGATCATCAGCCGCAGCCAGATCGAAAGACTGCCGACGGTCAGCCGCTCGCTGCAGGACTTCACCCGTCTTACCCCTTCCTCCTCCAACGGAGGCCCTGGCTTTCGGCGGGCAGAGCAGCCAGTACAACAACGTAACGGTCGACGGCGCCAACTTCAACAACTCCTTCGGTCTCTCCGGTACACTCGGCGGCCGTGCACAGGCGCAGCCCATCAGCCTTGACGCCATCGAGCAGATCCAGGTAGCCATCTCTCCCTTCGACGTTCGCAACGGCGGCTTCGCCGGCGGCGGCATCAATACGGTAACCCGCAGCGGTACCAACCAGTTCCGCGGGACGGTCTACACCGGCTTCCGCAACGAGAGCCTGCTCGGCTACAAGGTGGAGACCAATGTCATCCCCCGCCAGAGCCTGAGCTATAATGTCCGCGGCGCTTCTATTTCCGGCCCCATCATCGAGAATAAAGTGTTCTTCTTTGTCAACGCCGAACAGGAAAGAAGAAAAGACCCCGGCACCACCTTTATCGCAAGCGACGGCAGCCACGCCCCCAACGGCACCACCGTATCCAACGCCAACGCAGACACGCTTAACCGCCTCCGCCAGTATCTGATCAGCAACTACCAGTACGACCCAGGTCCCTACCAGGGCTATACCTACCGTACGCAGAGCGACAAGATCACGGCCCGCCTCGACATCAATATCAACAGGCAGCACACACTGACGCTGAAGTACAACTACCTCAACTCCTTTCAGGACGAGCCCGCCAGCAACAGCGGCTCGGTCCAGAGCAGCTACGGCCGCGCGGCAGGACAGTATGCACTGCCCTTCTACAAGAGCGGGTATACGATCCACAATAACTTCAACATCTACCTCGCCGAGCTCAACAGCCGCTTTGGCAGCAGCGCCTCCAACAAACTGCAGATCGGCTACACCGCCCTCCGCGACTACAGGAATGCGCTATCCGACAGCCCCTTTCCAATGGTCGACATTCTCGACGGCAACGGCCAGCCCTATACGTCATTCGGCTACGAGCTGTATACCTATGGCAACAAGCTCAACACCGACGTCTACCAGCTGACCGATATCTTCACGCTGTACAAAGGCAAACACGAGATCACCATTGGTACCCAGGACTCCTGGAAAAAATACCAGAACGGTTTTTCGCCCAGCTATGAAGGGACCTATCGCTTCGCCAGCCTGTCGGATTTTTATACCGGCAAAGCCCCCATCAACTACCAACTGTCATATACCCTCACCAAGGACGGCTCCTTCCCGCTCGTCGGACCGAAGGACATGGAGCTCGGCTTCTTCGCACAGGATAAGTTTCGGATCACTTCCAACTTTACCCTCGTATACGGCCTGCGCGTTGACATGGCCTCCTTTACCAATAACTTCCTGTACAATCCGGTTGTCGACACGCTCAGCCAGTTCAGGGACCATATCCACGCCAACACGGCACAGGTTCCCAAAACCTCGCCCGTCTTCTCTCCCCGCGTGGGCTTCAACTGGGACGTATTCGGCGACCACAAGACACAGGTTCGCGGCGGTATCGGCCTCTTCGCCGGTCCTCCCCCTTCGTATGGATCAGCAACCAGGCCAGCAACAGCGGCGTAGCCCTCTTCGGCTCGATCAGCGCCACCTCCGCCGCCCAGGGCGCTCCGTATACTTTCTCCCAGGACGTCAACAAATACAGGCCGACCAACGCCTCTTCAGGCCTCGCCAGCTCGTATAGCATCAACGTTGCCGACCCCAACTTCAAATTCCCACAGACCCTCAAGACCAGCATCGGCATCGACCAGAAGCTGCCTGATGACTGGGTCGTCACCGCCGAATTCAACTATAACAAGGACACCAGGGCCGTATACTTCCAGAATATCAACCTGCCCTCCAGCGGCGTCGGCCTCGCAGGCCCCGGAGACGGAAGGACACGCTACTCCGGTACCAAGATCTACCCCTGGCCGGCAGCCCAACCAGCGTCAACAACCCCAGCATCGGCAACGCCATCTATATGACCAACGCCAATGCAGGTTTCTCCTATAACGCCCTGCTGCAGATCCAGAAGAACTGGCGCAACCTCTCCGTCAGCGTCGCCTACAACTACGCGAAATCCAAAGACATCATGGTCGGCGGCTCTACCGCTGCCACGATGTGGGGTTCCATGCCGGTCTACACCGACCCGAACAAGGCCACGCCCGGTTATTCCAACTACTACCTGCCCCACCGCGTGATCGCTTCCGCATCCTACCGCCTCGACTACGCCAAGCACCTCGGCACGTCTGTCGGTCTGATCTTCGAAGCCGCACCAGCAGGTACCAACTCTTATATATACACGGGTGACCTCAACAACGACGGCAACACCTCCAACGACCTGATGTATATCCCGACCACGGACGATATCAACACCTACGTCAAGAACGGTCAGCTCGAAGCCGCGAAAGCAGTCAATGGCGTCAACGACCTCCGTACGCCGCAACAGATCGGCGCACAGCTGAACGCCTTCATCAACCAGGACAAATACCTCAGCACCCACCGCGGCGAAGTCGCACAGCGTAACGCAAGTGGTATACCCCTGGTTCAAACGTCTGGACATGAACATCACCCAGGACGTTTATCTGACTACCGGCAAAGGAAAGAACATGACCCGCCACACCCTGCGCTTTACGATGGACCTGCTCAACGTAGGCAACTTCCTGAACCGCAACTGGGGCGTCTACAAAACGCCGAACACCACCACTCCGCTGACATTTGACAAGATGGCTGCCGATGGCAAAACCCCCATCTTCTCTATGCCTTATCAGGATGGTGTGAACGCGATCCCCTACACCAATTCCTATAAGGACAATACCTCCGCCTCCCGCTGGCAAATGCAGCTGGGCGTACGTTATATGTTCAACTAAAAACAAACCTACAAGCAAAAGCCCGCCCCAAAAATTATTGGATTCGGCGGGCTTTTCTTATTCTCTTATTTTACTTCCCCCATCCCCATAACAGGAACTCCGGCATCGCCTTTGTCCAGGTCTCCACGTCATGGTGTCCACCGGAGATCTCCACATATTTGATGTCCCTCGGTCCTGTCAAAACCCTTAATAACCATCTCTCTGATCAGGTCCTGAGTGTCGTCGATGGAATCGATGATGCCGTTGCCATTCCTGTCCTCCGACTCGTCCTCAGTCCCGCACTCGAAATACAATTTCAACCAGGGATAATACCCGCCCTTCCTCACCTCGTCGTGCATGATCCGGTCTGTATTTTCATTGTACCCCGGATCACTCTTGTCTTTCGTTCTCCACCAGAAGCTCCCGGAGAATAGCCCCGCCTTTGCAAACTCCTTCGGATAGTGCCAGACGATATCGAGGGCCGACAACGCCCCAAGCGAAAACCCCGCAAAAGCCTTCTCCCTGAACTTCGCCCCATAGCGCTGCCTGACCGCGGGAATCAGCTCTTCGAGGACGAAACGCGCATAGTCACCCGCCTTCGCCCCCCGGCCCAGATAGTCCGGACGACCGGCCACACCATACTCCATCATCCGCTGCTCGCCGGCATGGATCCCCACGCACAGCAGGGGCTCCGTGTTCAAACCTTCCAGCATCCCCGCAAAACCCATCCGGGCCAGGTCCTGTCCGTCGTTGATCAGTAACAAGCTCATTTCCCCAGACATCCCACCGGACAGGTATATATCTGCTTGTACGGTCCGGCCCAGGTTCACGGACTCGAGTATTAACATTTCTTGCTTAATCTTTGTATCGGCATCTATCGACATAGCGCCAAAAATACTAAATTAGAGGAATGTCTTTCCACGAAGAATATCATAAATGGCATTCTCCTGCACTCCGGCGAGATTTTGAAATGCTCACATTCGGGCATTCCGGCCATCCGGTCGTCCTGTTCCCTACCTCCCGGGGCTCTTATTACCAGAACAAGGACCAGGGCCTTATCGAAACGGCTGCCTGGTTCCTCGACAACGGAAAGGTAAAGATCTACTGCCCCGACAGCATCGACGCCTCCAGCTGGTACAACAAATCCGTCCCCCCGGGAGAACGCGTATGGATGCACACCCTCTACGACCGCCTGCTGCTCGAAGAGATCGTCCCCCGCGCCCTGCAGGACACCGGCCGGCAGCAGATAACCGTCGCCGGCTGCAGCTTTGGCGGGTACCACGCCGCAAACTTCGCATTCCGCCACCCCTCCGTTACCCGTAACTGCTTCTCGATGAGCGGCGTCTTCGACATCCGGTCATTCACCGATGGCTATTACGACGACAATATCTATTTCAACAATCCCGTGGACTTCATCCCCGACGCAACCGACCCCGCCCTCTGGAAAATGGGGATCGTGCTCGGCACCGCCGAAAGGGATATCTGCCGCGGACAGAACGAATGGATGAGCCGCCTGCTCAACGCCAAAAACATACAGCACTGGCTCGATATCCGACCGAACCGTGACCACGACTGGCCCGTGTGGAAAGAGATGTTTCCCCACTATCTGTCGCTCCTTCCCTGACGGAGCACGGATATCCCCTGATCTTCTAAATTCATCACACATGAGCAATAAAAAAATCGGCATCCTTTTCGGCAAAGAACGCAGCTTTCCTATGGCCTTTATCGAAGCCGTCAATAAAAGAAATATCGCCGGCGTCACGGCAGAACCAGTACGCATCGACAAGGTCGTTCAGGGAGAGCCCTCCGGCTATGCCGTTATCATCGACCGCATCTCCCAGGACGTACCCTTCTACCGCGCCTACCTGAAGAACGCCGCGCTCTGCGGTACAGCCGTGATCAATAATCCCTTCTGGTGGAGCGCCGACGAGAAATTCTTCAACAACTGCCTGTCGACCAAGATCGGCGTACCCGTACCCAAGACCGTCATCCTGCCCTCCCGCGAACTTCCTCCCGAAACCTCGGACCAGTCCTTTTCCAATCTCGCCTTCCCCCTCGACTGGGAGACGATATTCCACTATGTCGGCTTCCCCGCCTATATGAAACCATTTGCCGGCGGCGGCTGGCGCAACGTCTACAAGCTCCACAGCGCCGAAGACTTTTACCAGAAACACGCGCGAGACGGGCCGAGCTGGTCATGCTGTTACAGGAAGAGATCGTCTTCACCGAATACTACCGGTGCTACTGCATCGGAGGACGCCATGTCCGTATCATGTCCTACGAACCCCGTAACCCCCACCACCTCCGCTACGCAGCCGACTTCCAGCCCTCTCCCGAAAGACTGCAACAGATGGAAGAGATAGTCATCAAGATCAACGAATGGCTCGGCTATGACTTCAACACCGTCGAACTGGCCATACGCGATGGTACACCTTATGCCATCGACTTCTGCAACCCCGCCCCCGACGCAGAAAGGACCAGCGTCGGCGGCGACAACTTCAACTGGGTCGTAGAGACATCGGCCGACTACGCCATCGAGCGCGCCCTCGTCCAGCACGACGACGCGGACAACCTTACCTGGGGAAAATATTTGCGGCACAGTGTCCACTCCATTCGATAAATTCGTACCTTATCCGTCTGACCGGCCGGAGCCCGGTCATCATCAACAGATATGGCAGACATTAACTATTCGACATTCACCCTTGGCATCGAAGAGGAATATATGGTCATCGACCCCGAGACCCGTGAGCTGAAAAGCCACGAGCAGAAGATCGTCACGGAAGGGCAGAAAATGATCCGGGATAAGGTCAAGGCCGAAATGCACCAGGCCGTCGTAGAAGTGGGTACCGATATATGCAGGGACATCAGCGAAGCGCACAAGGACGTATCTACCCTTCGCAGGACGATAGCCCAGATAGCCGGCGATCTGGGATTCCACATAGGAGCCGCGGGCACCCATCCCTTCAGTCATTGGGAAAGCCAGTTGATCACGGAACATATCCGCTACAACGAGATCGTCAACGAACTCCAGGAGGCCGCGCGCAGCAACCTGATCTTCGGCCTGCATGTTCACGTCGGCATGGAAAGCCGTGAGATGGCCAACCATATCGCCAACTCCACCCGGTACTTCCTCCCCCATATCTATGCCCTCAGCACCAATTCACCCTTCTGGGAAGGCAGACAGACCGGCTACAAATCCTACCGGACAAAAGTATTCGACAAATTCCCCGCACGGGCATCCCCGAATACTTCGAAAGCATCGAAGACTACGACCGCTTCATCAAGCTGCTAGTCAAAACCAACTGCATCGACAACGCTAAAAAGATCTGGTGGGACCTCCGCGTACACCCCTTCTTCAATACCGTCGAGTTCCGCATCTGCGACGTCCCCATGACCGTCGACGAGACCATCTGTATAGCCGCCCTGTTCCAGGCCATCTGCGTAAAGATCTACAAGCTCCGCACCCGGAACATGAACTATATCCAGTATTCCCGCGCCCTCATCAACGAAAATAAATGGCGCGCCAGCCGCTACGGCATCGACGGACACCTCATCGACTTCGGCAAGGAAGAAGAGGTCAACACCCGCGCGCTCATCTACGAGCTGCTCGACTTCGTTGACGACGTCGTCGACCCGCTGAACAGCAGACAAGCCGCCCATTTTGCCAAAAAATTCTCGAAACAGGTACCGGCGCAGACCGCCAGCTGAAAGTATACGAAGAGACCGGAAGCCTGGTAAAAGTCATGGACTATATTCACGGCCAGTTCCTGGCCGGTATCTAGTACGGCTTTATAGCCGTCGTATCCGCCCTCCAGACATTATTGGTAGAATCGACGTCGGGAAACTCATGGCGCGGGTCCACAACGACCGACCTGATCTTCGAAACCGACCTGAACGCGATATGTTTGACAGCCCCGCGCTGCCATATCTCCGCAGGCAGCACCAGCGTATCCGATGCCCTGTTCTCCTGACCGATGGCGAGTACCACCGGCATCACCATCTCCTCCCGGTTCTCCAGCGTAATGATCGAACCCTTAGCCGGGTCATTCTGCACATACCGCACCTCCTTTACTCCCTGATCCAGCTTCCAGTTGGAAAATATCCAGCCCCTCCAGAACCAACCGAGATCCTCACCCGCCGCATTCTCCATCGTCCGGAAAAATCCCATGGAGTAGGGTGTTTAAAGGCCCATCGCCGGATATAGGTGCGGAACGCATAGTCGAATCGCTTCTCCCCAGCACATGACTCCTCAGCAGCCGCAGCGCCAGCGCCGGCTTCTCGTAGGCCGCATTACCCAGATTGGCATCCGATATGACGTCCGGCCAGTTCATGATCGCCTCGCTCCGGTCGCCGAACAGATATTTTGCCGCCTGCCAGCGATCTCCCCGGTGATAGAACTCACCGCCGTTGAACTCCTTTGTGTCGACATCGTTGATGAACGTATTGAACCCCTCGTCCATCCAGGCATATTTCCTTTCGTTGGACCCTACTATCATAGGAAACCAGTTGTGTCCAAATTCGTGATTGGTCACGTCCCAGAGACCGGCTCCCCGCTCTCCGGACGAACAGAATACGATCCCCGGATATTCCATGCCTCCTACCGTCCCCGCAACATTCGTGGCTACCGGATACGTGTACGGATACCACTGTTTCGAATACAGCCCGATACTGCTCCTCACAAACTCGGTACTCCTGCCCCAGGCCGTCGGCCCCGCCGCCTCCGCCGGATACACGGACTCGCGCCAGCGCCCGCTTTCCGTCCGGCAGATCGATACGCGCCGCATCCCAGATAAAAGCCTTCGACGCCGCCCAGGCCACATCACGGGTCTGGTTACACCGAAAATGCCAGACCAGCTGCGCCTTTCCAACATGGTCCCTGCCCTCCCTCACTTCTTCTGCAGTACGGATGAATAACGCCTTCGGGCTTTCCTTCGCCCTCGGCCAATCGCCCGAGCTGCACCTGTGTCAGCACCTCGGAAGGATTCCGCAGTTCTCCGGAACCGACGATCACCAGCCCCGCAGGCGCGGTGATCGTATAGTCCATATTGCCATAGTCAAGGTAGAACTCGCCCGCCCCAAGATAAGGAAGTACATCCCAGCCTCCCGTGTCGTCGTATACAGCCATCCTCGGATACCACTGCGCTATCTCATAGATCCACCCATCCCGCGCCAGGCTGACGCCCCATCCGGTCTGTGCCGTATTCCGGAATGTCGAAACTATACCCGATGCGCAGCCGCACAACCCCTCCGGCAGCAGCCACCGGCGATGGCAGGAACACCTGAAGCCGCGTGTCCGTGACCATAAATTCGGCCCGCAATTCCTGCCCTTTCAGCAATACCGTCACCGACCGTATCTGCTCCCCTGGGTAAAATTCTTGTCCGACCACCTTCCCGCCTGGACGGGTCCCGCGGCCACACCCCGCGCAGCCGCCCGGTAGATGTTCTGGTCCAGCTGCAGCCATAGAAAAGACAGCTCGTCCGGGCTGTTATTGGTATAGGTAATCAGGACATCACCGCTGATGGACTGCCGCACCGTATCGAGCAGGGCGCGTATCACGTAGTCCGCGCGGTTGGCCCAGTACTTTGGCCCGGGTGCTCCGCCGGCGCTGCGGTAAACTGTACTTCCGGAAGGATAAAAAAGGGGATCGAAGGCCTTGTGCTGGTCATAGCGGGATTGTGCCATGCCGGCAACGGCAATTCCGCAAAGGAGGGTCAATAGATAAGGTTTCATGTATACTAATATACATAAAAAAACGCCGGCATTAGCCGGCGTTCCTTAGCAATATTTGAACGGCAATCAGTGCTGCAGCGAATCTGCGGGCACTATGCCCATATCCTTTATTTCCTGTGGGCTCATCGCCGGCATCTGCCGCGCGAGGAGCTTGTCGTAGATCTTTTTCCTACCGCAAGCGCATCTTCTTTCGTCCTGAATCCCCAGCCGCGGGAGGCGATGGCCGGAACGACATCCTGATGAATATAGATCCGTCCGTCCTGCAGGATCTCGTACCCCCACCCTTTATCTGTATGGAAGGCCCGCAGTTCGACGTAGACATGATCCTTTTTGTACTGGTTGCGGCGATATACATTGTAAACGACTACAGCCGCAATCCCCAGCAACAACAGAATGGTGATCCCCCACCTGCGAAAGAACTTCACCACCTGCTTAGTCGAACTGGTTGTAGATCTGGTTCGGGAAGAACTCCAGCAGATCCTCGGAATCCAATGCCGCCGCCCGTCGCCGAAGGCAGACCGGTACCGACAAATCCACGGTTCTTGATCGTAAAGCCGACCGCATCTACACGCGCGCCGCCTTCGAAAGGAGTCTTCTCTGTCCACAGATCGGAAGCAAAATCATACTCCCAGGTATAGGTGTAGGAAGTACCGTTCGCACCGGTAGTCAGATAGCCCTTGTCGCCGCTGGAAGTACCCGTGATGACAAAGCCCGCACCCAACTCACGAACGATATTCGTATAACCGTCGTCGTATGTGCTGCTGCTCGTGTTGGAGATATCCCTCAGCCTCGTCCAGGCCACACTGTCAGCCTTTGCCGGATCGAAAACCCAGAAATCATAACACATATTGTTGACCGCCCAGCGGGAACCGGGAGTCCGGCCCGTCAGCAGATAACCCTTATTGTTGTAAACCCAGCTGACCGCGCCCGAACGCTGAGACCCGGGCATGAATGACTTCTGGCTCCATTTGTTGGCGCCCGGATCATACTGCCATACGTCGTTGAAATAGTAGTTGAGGTCCGTACCAGTCAGCACATAAGCCGTGTTTGAAAAGCTGAACGCAACCGCGTCCTTCCGGGGATAGCTCTTCTTGCTGTCATGGATGCTGTCGACCTGTGTCCACGCGTCCGCTGTGGGATCATAGGACCAGAAATCGGAATAGACAGTAAAACCATCGTTTCCAATACCCGTGCCGATATAACCCTTGCCGTTCACTGCGAAACCAACAGCATTGCTGCGGGGCGCACCGGCAAAATCCTGGATCTGCTTCCACGCACCCAGCGCGCTGTCATAGCCGGTCGGGCTGGCGGTAGAGATGGGGGCAGCAGTGTATCTGAACATGGTCGTCAAACGAGTGTTGGGAGTTTGCGGATTGATGCCGGTACCGATGTAGGCGGCATTGTCGATGACAAAGGAAGCGGCCGCGCCACTGGGTACTCCCGGGAAGGTCGCACGCCCAACCCAGTTGCCGTTTTGTGTATAGTTTAAGCTAGCTTTGGTACAGCTGAAAAGGATACCGACTAACATTAATGAGAACAAAGTAATGTTGATCCGCTTCATGTTTTAGTGAAATTTTTCGCTAAAGTATTCGAAGTCCAGGTAGGAAATTCGTTAAAATGTATTTTTGGGGATATTTAATAGACAATCAGCCAGTTTTCATATACAAAAAAAGAAATAGTGCTGAAAAAAAGACAGTTACAACATCCGGAGATATTTTGGATTGGTATATAAAAACAGTCAGTTAGTCGTTTTTTTAGTACTTTTGATACATACTAACAAAATAGTAACAAGAAGGGCCCCTAATATTGCACGGAATCTAATAAAAACAGCCCATACCAAAAAGACGCCGGAAAGCGCCCGTCAAGACTTGGCCTTCAGACCAATAAGAAATCCAGCATGACACTATTCAAATACCCAGGCAAAAAACTGCTTTTTTTCTTTCTGTGGTTCTTTTTTTAGGGACAAGCTGTCAAAAACAGCCCAACCTGCTCTTCGGGAATTCCTATACCAACGATAACAACGGTGCCAATATTGTTGTTGTGGATACGTCGACAGTTTTGCTATCGACCGTCTATAGCGACTCTACTTCGACCAGCGGAACGGGCTATCTCATGGTAGGCTCCTACAACGACCCCTACCTCGGGAACATAACATCCCGCGCCTACTGGCAGGTCTCCCCTCCCGGCTCTCTCCCCGCACTGAGCCCCATCAACGACCGCTACGATTCCATCGGTCTACTTCTCTTCAAAAAGAACAACCCTTATTACGGAGATACGACCTATAGCCAGAACTACGTCGTCAACCAGGTGGACTCGCTCTACCAGCTGGCGACCTTCCAGAACGGCTTCAACAGCAAGACGGTTCTGCCGCTCGACCCTGACTCCCTCGGACAGACCGGCCCCATCTTCATCTATCCGACACAACGCGACACCGTCCCCTATATAAGTCAGGGCGCGGGACAGGGTGATACGGTCAAGATCAGGCTCAACGACAATCTCGGGAAACAGCTATATAATATGGTGTACAGCCTGTCCGATACCCTCAAGAACGTCACCAAATGGCTCAATTGGTTTCACGGGCTGGCCCTCTCGTCGAAGTCCGTCCTCAATAGCGGCCAGACAGGCGCCATCTACGGCTTCAAGGATAGCTGTATAATGCGTATCTACTACCGCGAAGCCGGAGTCATCAGCACACAGAAGTATATCGATTTCAATATCACCAACAGGAGTCTGGCATTCAATCACCTGTACAGACAGTTCGCGGATAAATCCAGCCCTGGGACGGCTCTGGACAAGCTGCAGCTGCCCACAGCCAGAGTCCAGACCCCACCTGCTACCGTGTCGAAACTTACCGGCAACGCAGCCTATGTGCAGACCATGACCGGCCTCAACGTGAAGCTCAGCTTCCCTATCTGCGCGCCATAGCGCAGCGACCGGACTATATCGGACTCCTGCGCGCGACCCTGACCGTTCGCCCCGTGCCAGGCAGCTTCACCACCCAGTGGCGCATTCCGCCGACGCTGGGTATCTATACGACCGACCAGAACAACGAACTCGGGATCCCGGTACCGGCCATCGGCCTGTCCGGCGCTCAGACGGGCAATCTTACCCTCAACTATTTCGCCCCGCTGACCACTACCTATACCTATGACGTCACCGCTTTCGTCAAGACGCAGATCACCAACAACGCGGCTAACGCCTCCGACCAGGGGCTGATACTCAGCATACCGTCACCGGCCAATGAAACGGATTTCAGAAGACTGGTGATAGCAGACCAGACCTACCCTGTCAATCAGCGGGTGCTCCTGAACGTTTACTATATTTCTCTTTTCCCCCACCAATAATCAACTAATTACTTATACGGATGCAACGTTCGATCCTCATATACCTGCTTACTGTGATCTCCCTTGGGGCAATGGCACAGGGTAACTTTTCACCCTATTCCCAGATGGGCCTCGGAGACATAGAGGATGGCTTTTACAACCGGACTACGGGTCTGGGCAATACCGGCATCGCCTATCGCTCCAACCGTTTTCTGATCAATAACAACCCGGCGTCTTTCAGCGAACTGGCCAACCAGTATTTTACCATGGAAACCGGCATCCGTGGTAGCTTTATCGACTATAAAGGCTCACCCGTCGACATCGCCAGCACCCAGAGCGGCGACATCACCTTCCGGCGCCTGGCCATGGGTATCAAACTCACCAGACACTGGGGCGGCAGTATCGGCCTCGTCCCCTTCAGTACCCAGAACTATGAGTTCAACGTCCCCTATGACATCCAGGGCAGCGGTACCGAAATAGCCAACCACTACTATTCGGGACACGGCAGCGTAAACAAAGTTTACTGGGCCAATTCCTACGAGTTCTTCCACCACGTCTCCATCGGCGTGGAAGCAGGCTATATCTTCGGCCAGCTCAACCAAAAAGACATCATCCAGGCCGGCAGCGGAGCAACACAGGTCTCTACGACCAATGACGTCAACCTCCAGAACCTGTACATGACCTACGGTCTGCAGACATACGGCAATATCGGCAAACACTGGCAGTGGGGTATCGGCGGCACCTTTTCTCCCCGTGCCGACCTCCTCGCCTCCTACAATAAAAGCGTCCTTGACAACGACTCCGTCAGCCTCCAGAACAACGAGATCCAGCAGCGCTATCTGTCCCTGCCCAACAGCTACGGCGTCGGCGTCTCGCTGACACATAACCAGCATTTTACCTGGGTGGCCGACTACCGCTTTCAGGACTGGGATGCCGTAAAGAGCAAGAACGTATACCCAGGACCAGGACTACGCCATCGCCAGCAGCGAAAGAGGTAGCTTAGGCTTCGAGATCTCGAAGAAAAAAGCGCTCTACAACAACCGCGTCGAACTCAGCTATTTCCAGTCGGGCGTTTACTACGGCAACTCCTATCTGCAGATCAACGGCGAGCAGATCAAAGACATGGGCGTCACCGCCGGGTTCGGGATCAACTCCCTCAAGACCCCGCTGGCCTACTCCATCACCTTCCAGTACGGAGTAAAAGGCACCACAAAGAACAACCTGATCCGCGAAAACTATTTCAACGTCACCTTCAACATCAACTACGGTTCCATCTGGTATACAAAAGGAAAGAAATTTGAGTAATACGTTCGATCTCCACCAACCGATGCAGGGCTTCCCGATGATGGGAATGCTGAACTGTATCGTTGTGGAAGACAACACCAAGCAGTCCGCCCTTTTAAAGGACTATATTGCCAAAACACCCAAACTTTCCTTCTCCGGCAAATGCGAATCCGCCGGCGAGGTCTTTCAGCTCGTCACCTCGCACCGCGCGGACATCATCTTCTGGGATATCCGCCTGCTCGACAATAAGGTCATGGTCCGCCTGAAGGAAGCCGGCTACTACCCCATCGTCATCTGTATCGCCGACAAACAGGAACAGGAAGAAAAAGAGACCGAGATAGACGTCTTCAGCTACCTGCTCAGGCCCCTCTCCTTCGAACGCTTCCTCTCCACGATGAACAAGATCCGGGACTATCTTTCCACGACGATCTATATCCACCACCGCAACAACCGATTTGTCTTCGTAAAATCGGAATACAAGATCATAAAGGTGAAATTCGAGGATATCCTGTTCTGCGAAGGTATGAAGGACTATACCCAGATACACGTCCGCGGCCGCGCCGAACCCATACTGACGCTCAACAACCTGAAATCGTTCTCCTTCAAGCTGCCGCCGGAAGAATTCATCCGCGTGCACCGCTCCTTTATCGTCAGCCTCACCCATATCGACTCCATCGCCCGCAACGAGATCTATATCGGCAAAAAGATCATCCCCATCGGCGATAGCTTCAAGGACGACTTTTACCAGATCATCGAGTGGAACTCGTAACCATCCCTTCCCCCTGTCATCGTCACCGCATCCCCCTGGATCGGCCACCGGCGCGCCTCCAGCTAAAAATTGCGTACCTTTGAAGGATGGAACCGCAGAACAGAGTAAGAATAGCGATCCTCGACCTCTATGAAGGCGTTGCCAACCAGGGGATGCGCTGTATCCGTGAACTAATAGCAGAATACGGAAGAAAACACAACCAGTCCGTCCAACTCGACGAGTTTGAGGTCCGCCTGGGAAAAAAGGTCCCCGATCTTTCTTACGATATCTATATCTCCAGCGGAGGTCCCGGCAGCCCTCTCGACAGCGAAGGCTCCGAGTGGGAAGCCGTCTATTTCGACTGGCTCGGCGAAGTTGAACGCTTCAACACGACCGCCCCCTCCCTCGCCCGCAAACGGGTGCTCTTTATCTGCCACTCCTTCCAGCTGGTATGCCGCCACTATAACATCGCCCACGTCACGAACCGGAAGTCCACGGCATTCGGCGTCTTTCCCGTACATATGCTCGAAGGAGCCCAGGACGAACCTATATTCGCCGGCCTCCAGGACCCGTTCTTCGCCGTGGATAGCCGCAGCTACCGTGTCATCCAGCCCAACTACGAGCGACTCGAAGAGATGGGCGGACGCATTCTGGCCATCGAAAAAGAAAGACCCCACGTCCCCCTCGAAAGAGCGATCATGGCCGCCCGCTTCAACCCCTATATGGTCGGTACGCAGTTTCATCCCGAAGCCGACGCCGCGGGCATGAGCATGTACCTGCAGCGGGACGACCGTAAACACACCGTCATCGCCGAACACGGCGAAGCCAAATGGCAGAGTATGATCGAACAACTCAACGACCCCGACAAGATCCTCTGGACATACAGCCATATCATTCCCAATTTCCTCGACAGCGCACTAGCGACTTTGCGGCGGCCCGAGCCCATTTTGGATTAAACACCGTACCTTACGGTAAAACAAGCCTGCATGGTACCAGCACTGCGGACCGCGTTTAACGAAACCTTTACAAGACAGCGCTACGCCAATTTTCTGACGGACCTCGACAGCCGCTATCCCGGCGCCATCGATTTCCGCCTCGCCGAAACCCCCGTCTTCGTTCCCAAAGCACTGGCATCACAGCTCGACAGAAGCGTGCGAGTCGATCGTAGACATCATCCTCGACACCCGCTTCAAGGAATGGACCGAACGCGCCATCCCCGCCAACGAACGCGTCGCCAACGAGAACGACCACTCCGCACTTCCTCGTCTTCGACTTCGGTATCTGCGAGGACGAAAGCCGGGGCTATACTCCCAGACTCATCGAAATGCAGGGCTTCGCCAGCCTCTACGGCTTTCAGGTATACTACCCCGAAACCCTGCGCCGCCATTTCCCCGTACCCGACAACTACAGCCAGTTCCTCAGCGGTTATGACCACGATAGCTACCTCACCCTTTTGAAAGAGACCGTCCTCGGCACTCACGCACCGGAGAACGTCATTCTTCTCGAAATAAAGCCCAACGAACAAAAGACAAGGGTAGACTTCTATTGTACAAGAGACTACCTCGGCATACAACTGGTATGCCTGACCGAACTGATACAGGAAGGCCGCCGGCTATTTTACATGCATCCCTCCACCGGCAAAAAAACGCTCGTCAAACGCATCTACAACCGGCTGATCTTCGACGAGCTCAACGCCGTCGGCAACACCCTCGGCCCGCACGTCGATATTCGTCAGGACCTCGACGTCGAATGGGTAGCCCACCCCAGCTGGTTCTATCGCGTCAGCAAGTTCACCCTTCCCTTTATCCGTCACCCTTTCGTCCCGCCGACCTTCTTTCTCAACGAACTCAAACAGCCCCCGGCAGACCTCGGGAACTATGTCCTGAAACCCCTGTTCTCCTTCTCAGGACGCGGCGTCATCATCGACGTTCAGCCCGGAGACCTCGACGTCCCCGACCCGGAGAACTGGATCCTCCAGCAAAAAGTCAAATACGCCGACGCCATCCCTACCCCGGATATCCCGGCCAAAGTTGAGATCCGGATGATGTACCTTTGGAAGGACGGCGACAGCCGCCCCACACTCGCCGTCAATCTGGCCCGCCTCAGCAAAGGGAAAATGATCGGGGTCAGCTACAACAAAGACAAGGAATGGGTCGGTGGAAGCGTCGCCTACTTCGAACGATAATAATCTAAGCTCAATAGTCCATGGATCTTCAACTGAAAGGAAAACGGCCCTTGTCCTCGCCGCCAGCAAAGGCCTCGGTAAAGCCTGCGCCGTGATGCTCGCCCAGGAAGGCGCAAACATCGTCATCGGCGCCCGCAACAAGGAAACACTCGACAATACCGCGGCAGAGATCCGCGCACTGGCAAAAGACGCGAAAGTGCTCGCCATCCCCGTAGACGTCCAAAATCCCGAAGCGGCAGAAGCCTTCGTCAGTACCGCCGCCAGCCAGCTGGGCCGAATCGACATCCTTGTCAACAACGCCGGCGGCCCTCCCTTCGGCAAATTCGAATCCTTCGACGAAGCCGCCCTGGCAGTCGGCCTTCGACCTCCTCCTGATGAGTTTCGTCCGCCTGAGCCGACTCGTGATCCCGCATATGCGCGCCACCGGCAGCGGCCGCATCATCAATATTACCAGCCTTTCCGTAAAAACTTATCTGGCCAACTCCGTCCTCTCCACCAGCATGCGCATGGGCGTGGTCGGTATGGCCAAGATGTTGTCCAACGAGCTGGCCCCGGATAATATTACCGTCAACAACGTCGCTCCCGGCCTCATCCTGACCGACAGGGTAAAAGATGCCATACCGCCCGTCCAGCCCGGCGGCCCCGGCCTCGAAGAACTGCTCGCGCAGCGCGCCAAAGACATTCCCCTCGGCCGCATCGGCAAGCCGGAAGAACTGGCCGCCGTCGTGACCTTTCTCGCCAGCCCGCTGGCGGGATATATCACCGGCACGACAATTCAGGTGGACGGCGGCGCCGTTAAAGCTCCTTACTGATTCTCCACCAGTCCGCGGCCGCCGACCTCGTCGTCTCTTTTCTTGGTAACGATATTGATATGAACGGCCCAGTCAGCCAGCTGATAGACCAGCTCCAGCTCGACCTTGACGTCCCTGTAACGCCAGTCGCCGGTCATCAGCTTCAGCGTGCTGGTCGTGAAGGAAGCGCTCTCTTTGGCGGGCTCCCAGTCACCTTTCAGATAAATGACACTGCCATCGACCAGGGTGAGATGGCATCCCTGCAGCTTGCGGAACAGTTCCTGATAAGATTTGGCGGCCTGATCGAAATCATCGCCGCTCGCCATCTTCGCCTGCCAGCTCGCCGTCGTATCATCCGCCGAATGCCAGCGGGTCACGATACACTGCTCCGACCCAGGCAGCTCGACGATCGACGCATAGTTCTCGAACTCACCCTGCGCGAGCACCAGCTCGCCGGTAATATTTTTAAGATTAAAAGGGAGGTCCTTCAACACCGCATCGATAGCACCATCAAAGGAAAGCACACGCACCCGGCTCCGCAACACCGAGTCCACCCGGGCAACGGAATCGGTAGCTTCTTTTAACACAAGGGAATCTTCGTGCGTCAAAGGCGCTTGCGAAAATGCAAAAAAGGGGCCACTACGGCCACCATTAGGGGCATAATTGGTTTCATTCAAAGGATTTGCAACAAGAGTACAATCTTTCCTGCACCCAGAGCCACCTAACCTTATCCACTTATCCACATTTCTGTCTACCTTCGGGTAAAAACAGGCATGCAGAACCTCAACGATATACCTGTAAAGAATACCCTCCCGGGCTTCTACGGCAGAATGGTCCACGGCGAAACTTCCTCCCTCGTTTTCTGGGAGATCAAACAGGGTGGCGTCTCACCCGAACACCACCATGTTCACGAACAGATCACTTATATCATGGAAGGCCAGCTGGAAATGATCATCGGCGGCGAAAAATACCTGATGACGCCCGGCACCGTTCACGTCATCCCTTCCAACGTCCCGCATTCGGCGGTCGCTATCACGGACTGCAAGATCATCGACAGCTTCTCACCAGCCCGGGACGACTACCGGTAAACACTATGGCACACACGCATTCACACGATCACTCCCACGACCACAGCGGCGGCGGTCACAGCCACGATCACAGCGGCGGCGGAGGCCACGACCACGGCTTCAGCCCGGGACACCACCATCACCCGGTCGACCTCAAAGACGTCAACCAGGCCTTCGTCATCGGCATCGTGCTCAACTTCCTGTTCGTCATCATCGAAGCATCCGTCGGCCTCTATATCCATTCCCTGTCCCTCCTTTCGGACGCCGGACACAACCTCGCAGACGTAGCCAGCCTGGCCATGTCGCTCATCGCCATCCGCCTGCTAAAGGTCAGACCAACAGAAAAATATACCTACGGCTACAAGAAAACGACCATCCTCGTGGCCCTGCTCAACGCGGCCATTCTGCTGCTTTCCCTTGGCGCCATCGGCTATGAAGCACTGCACAGGCTCATGTCCCCCGAACCGCTGCCCGGAAAAACGATCAGCATCGTGGCAGCCATCGGCATCGCCATCAACGCCGTCACCGCCCTGTTGTTCTTAAAAGGAAAAGACAAGGACCTCAATATCCGCAGCGCCTTCCTCCACCTCCTGTCGGACGCCATCGTCTCAGCCGCCCTCGTCATCGGCGGTATCATCATCTTCTATACCCACCTGTACTGGATAGACTCCGTACTCAGCCTCCTCGTAGCCATCGTCATCCTCTTCAGCAGCTCGGCAGTTGCTCCGCGACAGCCTGCGGCTCTCCCTCGACGCAGTACCCGAAGGCATCGAGGTCCGGAAAATAAAGGAGATCATCGCAAAAATGAACGGGGTAAAAGACTTCCACCATATTCATATCTGGGCCCTCAGTACCACCGAGAACGCTCTGACGGCGCACCTCGTTGTCGACCGCAACTGTAAAATGGATGAAGTGGAAAAATTGAAACACAGCATCAAACACGAGCTCCTCCACCAGAACATCCAGCACGCAACGCTGGAAATTGAACTGGAGAACTCCCCCTGCGACGAGCCGGACTGCTAGCCATCCTTCCCGCGGCGGAATCCATCTCCGCCGGCCGCGTTGCCCGCGGCGGCGGGCTACCTAATTCACAAATCCCCAGAAGAAACCAAACCGGATAACAAGCCCCGGCGAGGGATAGCCGGGCGCCACAAAATTATTATTATACCAACCGAACCCGTGCGGGCTGAACTTCATCGCATTGATATTCTCGGCCCTTATAAAAGCCGTAAACCCGCGGACCCGGAAATGCAGATAAAAATTGATGTCCGGCAACTTCTGCCTGATAGTCGAATCCTGCGTATAGAACTGACCCACCACCGGCGCATATCCATCCGCTTTATAAGGACTAACATACCTCAGCTCCACCCCAAAACTGGTGTTGAGATTTCTAAAGCCCAGACTGCCGTCATAGCCCACCTGGTTCGTCGACACCAGCAGCGGCACGTGCACCGGCGAATTGCCCGCCGTCTGCTGCAGATAGGTCAGCGTCCTCCATTTCCAGTGCCTGTACAGCGTGAACTGCTTCCGCACGCTGATCTGCAATAGGTTAAAAACATCAGCCTGAGCCACCCGCGAATAGTTGGTGAAAAAGGCATAGTTCGTCATCAGATAATAGGACGCCGACAGACTCAGGTGATGCTGCGGCTGGTCCAGCGAAGCAAAAAGATGCGTCGTATTCTCCTTTTTGATGCCACTCTTGTACGTCGTGTCCAGATAGAAAGCGCTCGACCGGTCGAATACAAACCCCGGCGTCCGGTTGGCATTCTCGAAACCAGCGGTAAAATAACCGACCTGCCGCGTGATCAGCCTCCGCAGTGAGATATAGGCATTGTAGTCCCCCGAGTTAAGCCCGTTGAGATAGAGCCTGCCATACGCCTCGATATCCCACACCTGATTGCGTGTCTTGTTCCGGTACTCCCCATGCGCAAAAACGTTCTGCGTATTGGTCTTATGAATGGTTTTTGTCGTCTGGCTGGTCAGTGAGGAATCGAAGGTCCCTGTCAGCAACTCCAGCGTAGCGCCCAGCTTGACGAACTGCTGCGGATTCTTAGAGTCCGGAAACTGATAAAGAGAAAAATCGTTGGAAAACACACTCCACTTATCCTGAAGATATACGCTGTCTGTCGTCGGCGACAGCAGCCCCACGCCATAGTTCTGCTTGTAATACGTGGAATCCAGTATATAGGTCGGATTGGTGCTGAAGTCGAAATACCGGTATTTATAGGTACTGTACGAGATGGTGTGCTCCGCCCTTACACGGGGATAGAACAACGGGATAACCGAAGTGTCCGTAACGATGGAATCCTTCTGCCCCAGGTCGTACTGCTGACGCATCATAAAAGTCGCCGTCGAATAGCGCGTGCCGGTAGTGATTGGCGCGGAGAAGATATTCCCCGTAGCCTGCTGAATACCGTTGCCGAGTTTTACAGGTAGCGTCGCCTGATTAGCGTACTGAATGGAATCCAGGTCGGCCGGATTCTGAATGCCCCCGTTCTCAGAAGCCGCCAGTTTATTGCTGACCATTACAAAGAAATTCTGATACCGCTTGTTCTTCGCCTGGTACCAGGTGGCCACCCGGATATTCGAATGATTGGTATTCTGATTCTGGAAGATGCCGGGTGCGTTTATGAGACGGTAGTCGAACGAAAAATTGAAATTGGGCCCCCTGTTTTGCGTATGGGACACGCTCACCAGCTGTTCCCCCCTCGCCGCCAGCATATACCCCAGCTCGGTATACGGCCTGGTCGTGTTGAAGAACCGGGTATCCTCCACCCTGAGGGCATAAATATCGTAAGAGTGCCATCCCGGGTCCCACCCCGACTGCATCCTCGGCGAAAAGACCAGTGCTCCGCGCCGGCGTACCCATATTGCCCAGATTGATCCAGGTCGAAGGGCGGGGCACCCTCCTGCCAAAATCTAAAATAGAAGAATCCAGCTTCTGCAGCCGGCTCGAATCGAGATAACGGTAATTGATGGTAATAGTATCGGCCTTCCGGTGCTGGAGCGTATCGCCTTTGCCGCCCCCGCCCATACCCCCCATATTGCCAAAACGGCCTAGCGGATTCTGGGCGAGGATACTGGCCCCCGGTACGAGTAACAACAGGAATAGCAGCGCTGTTATAATTGAGCGTCTCTTCACTACTGAAAAATTCCGGTTAAATTACTCATTTAATTACAACTCCGACACCAGCCCCTTGAAAAGAGCTGTTAATTTCGGCTCCGCGGCAGCTGCCGCCGCCAGCACCTCTTCGTGCGTGATAATATTGTCTTCCTCCCGGATACCAAGGTCCGTGATCACGCTGATAGCAAACACGGACATACCGATATGTCTCGCCGCGATCACCTCCTGAACCGTACTCATACCCACCGCGTCTCCCCCCGCTAAATGGAGGAGCTTGTACTCCGCACGGGTCTCGAATGTCGGCCCCGTCACACCGGCATAAACGCCCTCGTGCAGCTGGATCTCCAGCTTGCCCGCAATGGCCTTCGCCTTTTGGATCAGCGCCTTGCTATACGGTTCGCTCATGTCCGGAAAACGCGGTCCCAGCCGGCTCTCGTTCCTGCCCAGCAAAGGATTGACTATAAAGAAGCTGATATGGTCGTGGATGATCATCAGGTCGCCGACGCGAAAACGGGCATTCATCCCCCGCCGCATTCGACAGCAGGAGCGTCTCTACCCCTAAAAACTTCAACACCCTTATCGGGAAAACGACCTGCTCAGGAATTATAACCTTCATAATAATGGAATCGTCCCGAAAGCACCGCCACGGGCTGACCGTTCAGCGTGCCGAAGATCAGCTTGCCCTGATGCCCTTCTACCGTCGACACCGGGAAATGCGGAATATCGGTATAGGCTATCTCCTTCTCCGCTACTATCTCCTGCGCCAGATTTCCCAGACCACTCCCCAGCACAATGCCGATACGGGGGCTGACGGAATAAACGGCCCTGATAGAACGGACCGCCTCTTCTATCTGCTGTAAAATGGATGTATTACCCATATGATTAGCTAACGGCTTTGTTAACCAGCGCTGCCGCCTCGCTGAGGAGAATGGCAGACTGAACCTTGAGCCCGCTCTGGGTGATCAGCTGCTTGGCCTCTTCGGCATTCGTGCCCTGCAGACGAACGATGATCGGCACCTTGATATCGCCAATGGAATTATAGGCGTCGATCACACACCCTGTGCTACCCGGTCGCAACGAACGATACCGCCAAAGATATTGATCAGGATCGCTTTTACTTTCGGGTCCTTCAGGATGATGCGGAAACCCGCTTCTACCGTCGTGGCATTGGCCGTACCGCCTACGTCCAGGGAAGTTGGCAGGCTCACCGCCGCTGAGCTTGATCATGTCCATCGTAGCCATGGCCAGACCGGCGCCATTGACCATACAGCCTACGTTGCCGTCCAGTTTTACGGAAATTGAGATTGTACTTCCCGGCTTCGACTTCGGTCGGATCCTCCTCGCTGATGTCACGGAGGGCTTCCAGTTCCGGATGACGCATCAGGGAGTTGTCATCGAGATTCATCTTACAGTCGACGGCGATGATCTTCTCGTCGCTGGTCTTGAACAGCGGGTTGATCTCCAGCATCGAGCAGTCCAGCCCGACATAGGCGTTATAAAGATTGGTAACGGGAACTTTACGCAATTCTTGAAGGATTCACCGCTCAGCCCCAGGTTGAAGGCTATTTTGCGCGCCTGGAAAGGCTGAAAGACCGCCGCCGGGATGTACCCACCTCCTTGGAGATCCTGTCGGGCGTGTTGTGCGCGACCTCTTCGATATCCATCCCGCCTTCCGTGCTGTACATGATGACATTCTGACCCTTGCTACGGTCCAGCAGCACGGACAGATAAAATTCCTTCACCGGATTGGCGCCCGGATAGTAGACGTCCTGTGCGATCAGTACCTTATTGACCTTCTTCCCTGCGGGACCGGTCTGGATCGTCACCAGCGTTCCGCCGAGAATATTGGAAGCGATCTGTTTGACCTCTTCCGCACTCTTTCCAACCGCGACCCCTCTCTGCTCGGTTCCCTCGATCTTTCCTTTTCCACGGCCGCCTGCATGTATCTGGGCCTTCACCACTTGCGAAGTTATTGCCGAACTGAACCTTAAGATTCTTATACGCTTCCTCAGCGGCCCCGGCATTGTCTACGGGGATGCCTTCCTGTACGGGTACATTGTACTTTTTCAGTAGTTCTTTAGCCTGATATTCATGCAAGTTCATTGGAAGAAATTTGTGCGAATTTAGGGCAAAAAAATAGACCGGCTAAAAATAAAAGTACCCGGTCTATTTTTTCAATATATGTCCGGCAAGGGAGTTTGCCGGGGGGAATCCGGGACAACGTCCGGCTATTTTTGTCAGAACCTTCCTGCCTTAATAACGCCGATTCCGCACCAACTTCGTGTTCCCGGAGCTCTTATGGTCATTTTCATAGTTTTCATCGCCCCTGCGGAAGAGTTTTTTGCAGGACGTTATAAATGCATTAGTTTGCAGTGTTTGGGTTTAAACATCGATAATCCTTGTTGCTAACGGTTTCGGTAATGACCAGGCATTACGCCAGGAGCGGTCTCAAGCGCTTCCGGTTTTTTGTGGCACTACCTTCTACAGGTTGAATTGCCGGGGTGCGTTAATTAACCCGTCATCCTAGATCGATTCCCTGGGAACCAGGTCCGCGTGCAGCTGCACGGGCACATTCTCCTGCACCACATCCTCTCCCGAATGCTTCCAGGCGGTCGATCAGCGCCGCCATGGCTTTCTGACCTATCTCTTCGATCGGCTGACGAATGACCGAGATCGTGGGCGTATACAACCGGGAAAATATCGTTGTCGTCAAAACAAAAGTACAGCCAGTTGTTCGGGAACTTTAATGTGTAACTTCTTAATAACCTCTGATACCCGGCACACCCAGATAATCTGGTCAGAAAGAAAACCGCATTCTACAGATTGACCCGCGCCCGCAAGGAGCGACTCGACTTCTGCAGGGCGCCTTCCTTCGAACTGTTGTAGGGAATGATCTTCACCTGATGTCCTTCGCTGCTCACTCCATGCTGCTTCAGCACGTCGCAGTAGGCACGCACGCGGTCCCTCATATGCGCCATCTCCGTCTCGATCGTTATCAGCGCGATCTTGCGGTAGCCCTTGCTGATAAGAATATTCTGTTCCCCCTGGTCACGCCCTCGTAGTTGTTGACGAGCACCGCGGGTATCTCGTCGTGCTGCGGGAAATACCGGTCGATCAGTATGACGGGCTTGTTCTCCGCCTGCAGTTTGCGGATCTCATCCGCGAGATTTAGTGTCGGAGTGATGATATATCCGTCCACCTGCCGCTGGGACAACATATTGATCAGTTCACGCGCTTTTTCTTCGTCGTTGTCGGTACTGCAGTAAACGACCTCTGCAGTCGTACTTTTTGGCTTCGTCCTCGATGGTCTTCGCCAGCGTAGCAAAAAAGCGTTGGAGATATTTTCCACGATAAGACCGATGGTCTTGGTCTTTCCGGTGCGAAGGCCGCGCGCCAGCTGATTGGGACGATAGCCCATCTCGCGGGCAACGTTCTCGACCTTGTCTATCACCTCGCGGCTTATGCGCATTTTCACCGCCTTGTCATTCATTACAAAGCTGACTGTGGAAACAGAGACACCCGCTTTGCGAGCGATATCGCTGATGGAAACTTTCTTCATTTCTGTGGATTGGGCTATAAAGATAAGAACTAAATCGTTTTAGCCCGTGTCTCTCAGTAAATTTTTAGTATTATTAGGGACCACCCCCAAAACTGCTCATGAAGAAGCCTCTATCAGCAATTTTGCTATTCTTTTGAGTGCTACGGCGCTAGCCCAAAAACCAGTCCCTTTCCCACCGTACTGGTGCCTTTCGTCCCTGGTCAATCCATCGCCATCCGTGTCGTCAACGATACCGGCCTTCGCGACTACACAAATATAACCCTGGTTTGGGAATTAAAGGCCAATGGCCTTGTCCGGCAAAAAGGAAAAATCGCCGCCCTGCCCGTCCCCCCCAAAAGTCTGCCCTGATCCGCCTGCCTGCGCGGATCACGCCCGATGCCCCCGAAGAGCTTTACCTCGACCTTCATTATTATTACCATAAGCCCGGCTCCCGCCCCCTTCGGACCTCCTCTCCGGAAACCCATCTCCTCCTCCACCCCTGGACCGGCAGCCTACTCCCCGTCAAACCCAGTGGCGACCTGACCTATACCGACTCCAACGGCCTCTTTACCATCCAGTCACCCGCCCCTCCGGTCCGCTTCGACAAACAGACCGGCTGGCTGCAGTCCTACACCTCCGGAGACTGCCAGCTCATGAGAAGATACACCCGGCTGCAAACCCCGGCTTTGGCCGGATTCCATAACCGTCCCCCCATCCGCAGCTGTTCTCGACCAGCACCGGCAGCCAGCTCGTCATCGTCCGGACGGAATATACACCTCCCCGAAACGTCCAGCCTCCTCCACCTGAGCTATACCGTCAACGCCGCGGGTGAGATCCTGGTCGAACAGTCGCTGTCCACGGATACCTCCAAACAGGGCCCACCCCTCCCCCTTCTTCGGAATGTACTGGCGCCTACCAGCCGGATTCGACTCCCTGTCAGCATACGGCCAGCAACCCACACCTTCCTGTACCATCCTGCTATCGCTTAGGGATTACCGGGACCAGCGCCTTCGACAGTACCGGTGGCTGTCTATAACCCGCCCCGACGGCAGGGGTTTAAGATCATCGCCGACAGCACTCTCCTCACCGTCCGCACGCAATCCTCCCCGCCCCGCATCTGTATCGATGCCCCGAACCGGTCAGATCAGCTGCCCTACGCCGACTACCGCTACGCGTTCAAAATTTCACCGGTAACACCACTTTCCTTCGCCTGCAAAAAAATCCGCTGAGTAACCTACTCTCCCGCGTCATTCACTAAATCGTCTTATCACTTCACTAAATCGTTTTTCATAAAATGAGTACATAATACACAAAAGAATTTTTCACAAAAAATGCACGTTTTGATTGTAGTTCAAACGCTTTTTTCTGTACCTTCACATACCTAGTATTTCACTACGATTTTATCTGTCCCGTCGAAGATTAGCTTGCATGGAAGATGTGTTATAAACCATTTTTGTTAATTCACTAACACCTCATCAGATGAAGCCCAATGTCGTCCAGGATTAATTGTCCCCTCCGTCAGCTCGCAGCTGACCACCTTGCCAGCCACCGCTAAAATCGTCAGAACATCCCCGCTCGAAAAAAGCCAAAGAAGACGAGGTCCCAATGGCGCCTCTCCCTTCCGAAGAAATGATCCTGCGATTAAACGCTATGGCCAAACAATACCCGTTCTGCGTGTCTCACAGGACCAACAGCCATAGCCGTCTCCTGTAACACCAACATCTTCCACCTTCCTTGTCCGCCTGCCTCGGCAGGAGCCCCATTCCTCCTCCTCACAACATTGCTTTGCAATCGATATCATTCCGGACAGCTCTTTACTGAGCCTGTTCCGGCAACACCTTAGAGTTCAATATAACCTCCAGCCTGCACCCTTTTCCCGGAGCCGAATCGATCTCCACCCTCCCATTATACAGTTCGGCCCGGCTCATGATATTGGAAAGCCCCACCCCCTTCCTCCGCATACGCGTATCGAATCCCTTCCCGTCATCCGCCACCCGCAGCCGGACCTGTTCCTTCACCATATTCAACTCCAGCTCGACCGAACTCGCCTGGGCGTGCTTTAAAATATTATTCAGCTGCTCCTGGATGATCCGGTATATATTGATCTTCTGCTCCGGCTGCAGCGACTGCTCGTCGACCCCGGAAATCATCAGCCGGATCTTCATCTTCCCTACCATCTGGATGCTCCGGATCAGCTCTTTTATCGACTGAATAAGCCCCAGATCGTTCAGACTGGGCGTTATCAGCTCGTGCGACAGCTTGCGGATCTCCTCGATCGCCATCGAAATATTCTTCCTGCTCTTGGCCAGCAGCTCGAACCTCGGCTCCCGCTCCTCGATAGCCACGTCCAGATATAACTTGGAAGTCGCCAGTATCTGGTTGATATTGTCGTGCAGCTCCTGGCCCAGCTCGAACCTCTCACGCTCCTGCGCACCCAGCACCACCTCCGTTATCTGCTGTTGCTTCAGCTTGTGCTGCAGCGCCAGCTCTTTCTCCAGCCGGATACGCTCGGTTACGTCGTTGACGATGACCTGCATACACAGCTTCCCGAAATAGTCGATCAGGTGTGGCGTGATCTCGACCACCATCACGTCCCCGCCCTTCTTGTGATGATGCCACAGTTTGATGGGCGCGGACTGCATATCGGACACAGTGCGGAAGCCCTCCATGAGCATATCCGCCTCACCCGGCGAGTGTATATCCCTCATCGTTAGCTGATGAAATTCGTACTTGTCGAAGCCGTACTTCTCCAGCGCCGCGTCATTGACCTCCACGATCTGCAGCGTATCCAGATCGAAGATCCAGGTGGGAAACGGGTTCTTATAAAAGATCTGCCGGTACTTCTCCTCCGACGCCCGTATGGCCGCTTCAGACCGTTTTCTTTCCGTTATATCCTGGATCGCACCGATCATACGCACCGGCCGGCTGTCCGCGGAAAAGATCAGATGCCCCCGGTTATGGACATAGGCATATTCGCCATCACTGCGCCGCAACCTGTATTCATCCTCCCAGCTTGCCCGACCCGCCATCCCTGATCAGCTTCCACCGCCTGGTCATTACCCTGTCCCTGTCTTCCGGATGAATGATCTCCTCGAGAAATCCATCCGGAGTGTACGCATCCACGATATCATAGCCAAACAGCTGCTTGTAATTGTCGCCGACCATGAATACCTTATTGGTGAGGATATCCCAGTCCCAGATCGCGTCGTTGGTAGCCTTTACCACCGTGTTGAAACGCTCATTGCTCAATCGTAGATTTTCCAGCGTACGTTTACGCTCCATACTATACTGGATCGCCTTGGCCAGCAACCCCTCCGTTAACTCGCCTTTAACAAGATAGTCCTGCGCCCCCTCCTTTATCGCCTCCAGGGCAATATTGGTGTCCGACATCCCTGTGAGAATGATCACCGGTATCCGCTGAACCACCGGTCGCAGATAAATGAACGTGTGAATGCCGAAACTGTCCGGCAGCGTGAGATCTAGTAAAACTACGTGGATAGTATGCCTTTCCAGCAAGGTATAGGCCTCGTGAATATGGTCCGCCGAATACAACTGCGCGATGTCCAGACCCGAGGATCTTAGCATATGCTCGAGCAGGAATAAGTCGCTGGAATTATCCTCGACAGTTAGGATGGTAATACCGGTTCTTTTTTGCATCAGGTATCTGATTTGGGAGTTTTCCGATCTGGTTTCCTATTTTAGGCACTAATCAACACCTTATCCCGATAAAAAAATCCCCGCTTGAGGCGGGGATGCACTAATCAAATACCATAACCATTAAACCTTATCCTATTAGACCATGAATGTACTTCTTTTTCTATTCACCAACAAAAATCTTCTGTGGTCATTTTTAAAGAAATAGAAGTTACCCTCAGGGTAAACCCTTACAAATAGTTTAGTACTAATCCTAGCTCACCCCCTCTAAAAAATGGTGTTGTAAATAATTCATTATCAATAATTTTCTTTGGAAGCGCCGTTTGAATGAGACTAGATTCCCTGCAATCCGGCCGCAGGCCTGGGATGGCTCGCCGGCTCGTGCTTTTCGTCGCCGGAACTGCCGCCTTCGACCCTGTTTCGGATCATGCCGCCGCCGCCAGCCCGCAGGGCTTTTTTCAGGGTCTGGCCCCTGGGGTTATTCTTTTTTCACGCTGATGCCTATCCGACCCGATCCTCGGACGCCCATTACCGCACCCTACGCAAGAACAAAAGTAAACCCAAAACTGCTACCCTCTCCCACCCGGCTATTGACCCAGATATGCCCGCCCTGCGCCTCTATGAATTCCTTGGAGATAGACAGCCCCAGCCCCGTCCCATTACGGTCATGGGTCCCCGGGACCTTGAAATACCGGTCGAAGATCCGGGGAAGGTACTTCTCGTCGATACCCCGCCCCTGGTCCTTTACGATAAACTCGATATTATTGCTGTCCCGGAATGCAGTCACCTCGATACCAGAATCCTCCGGCGAATATTTGATGGCGTTGGTCAGGAAATTGATCAGCACCCACGAGGTCTTTTCCAGGTCGGCCTGGATAAATGGCAGGTTTTCGGCTACCCTCGTCTGTATCCGGATATGTTTCTGCTGGGCCTGGAACTGTACCGCCTGCACGGCCTGATCGACAATGGTCAGGGGACTGGCCGGTTGCAGCTTGAGCTGGATATTCCCCGTCTCGACCTGCGACATGTTCAGCAGCTCCCCGGTGATCTTCAGCAGCCGGTCCGAATCATCCGTTATGCTGCGGATCAGCTCATGCTGTTCGGCATTCAGGGGGCCCACCCTGTTATCCGTGAGCAGCCGGGCGCTCATCTTGATGGAAGAAATAGGGGTCTTCAGCTCGTGGCTGACAGTTGCGATAAAATTAGTTTTGGCTTCGTTGAGCTCGTGGAAGGGTGTGATATTCCGCAGGACGATCACCTGCCCGATGATGGTCTCTTTGTTGGTGACCTCGAGCACGTCCTTGCTGAAATAGCTTTCTTTACTATCGGCGTATATCTTCAGCTCCTTCTTCTCGGGACTTTCCTGCAGCAGGGTCCGCATGAGGTCATTGGTCAGCGCGACATCGGGGGCATACTTCCCCGTGATATCCTTTTCCTTCAACCCGAGCAGCTTTTTCCGCCACGGCATTGAGAAAGAGGATATTCTTCTTCTCATCCAGACCGACGATCCCATCCCTCATCTGGTTGATGATGGTCTCGATCCGGCTCTTCTCGAACTGCATCTGCGCCAGGTTGCTGTTCTCGTATTCGTCCAGTTTCTCCGCCATGGTGTTGAAGGCGCCCGCCAGGTCGCCAAACTCATCTTCCTGTTTCAGATAGATCCGCTTCTTGTAGTTCTTCTCCGCAATGGCCTGAATACCCTCCGAAAGGCTTCTGATCGGGTCCGAAATGATCCCGGGCAGGTTAAAGATAAAAGTAAAGGACACCAGGGTGAGAATAGTGAACAGCACCGTCAGGATATTCTTCGCGTTTTCCGCCGTCTGCTGGGCGATGCCATTCTTACGGACGATGGCCATTTCGTTCAGGTCTATGATCTTGTTGATGCTTCGCCGGATATCCGAATAGTTGCCGGCATCTGACGGATCAGCCACCAGCTTCGTTGAAGTTCCTCATCAGGTCTTCCGTCGCCTCCTTCTCGCCCACTTCCGTCACGTTCCTCTGCTGCTTCACCAGGTTCTCCCGGAACACGGCAAGCGCATTCTTATCGATCGGCAGGTCCTCCAATGCCTGTAGCATCTTGTTGCAATAGACCAGAGACTCGTGGTTATTCTGCAATACCAGCCGGCCTTCGTTGCTGAGCCGGTTGATATAGAACAGCCCCAGCACTCCGAAAAGCACGATCACGATAAATAAAAAGACCAGACCGATGGATAATTTCGTTTTTAGTCGAATGCTCATATAGTTTGCCCAGATCTTATGATAATATAACCACGTCTATGTCCGATGCAGCCAGCCGCTGCAGCAGCTGATTGAATACCGCCGTGCTCACGATCACATTATACAGGGTCAGATGCGGCTTGCCGATACAGATGGTCGTAACGGCGTGCTTCTCTGCCAGCTTCCATGATCCCTCTGGCAATATTCGGCTGTTTTATCTTGATCACCTCCGCCCCCAGCTCGGTCGCCAGCTTAAAGTTATTAATTAAATGCCGTTGAGCCGCCAGCCCGATCTTGTCCCCATCCTCCTTCGGCGTCTGGACATAGAGCAGGAACCACCGGGAATGATAATAGGTCGCCAGACGGGCCGTCTTGCGGATCACCTTCTTCGCCGTCTCGTGGTTGCTGCTGATACAGGCCGAGGAACCGTTCCGTACGCAGGTGCGTCCCTCTGGGCAGCTCGGTCTCGATCTTCCTTTCCACCTGGCTGGCCACTTCTTTCAGGGCCAGCTCGCGCAGCTGGAGGATCTTCTCCGGCTGAAAGAAATTCTGCAGGGCGAGGGCGATCTTGTCGGCGGTGTAGATCTTCCCTTCTTTCAGCCGCGTCACCAGCTCGTCCGCCGTCAGATCGATATTGACGACCTCGTCCGCTTCCTTCAGCACGCTGTCCGGGACCCTCTCGGCCACTTCCACACCCGTGATATTCCGTATCTCTTCGTTCAGGCTCTCGATGTGCTGGATATTGATGGCGCTGATCACGTTGATCCCCGCATCCAGAATGTCCATCACGTCCTGCCACCGTTTTTCGTTCTTGCTGCCCTCGATATTCGTATGCGCCAGCTCGTCGATGACCACCACCTCGGGGTGGAGATTGATCACGGCCTGTACGTCCAGCTCGTCCAGCTCCTTCCCCTTGTAAAAAGCTTGCGCCGGGGCAGTACCGGCAGGCCCTGCAGCTGCAGCTCGGTTTCCTTCCGGTTATGCGTTTCCACATAGCCGATCTTCACGTCGACCCCGTTGCGCAGCAGGGTCTGTGCCTCCTGAAGCATACGGAATGTCTTCCCCACCCCGGCGCTCATGCCGATGTATATTTTGAACTTCCCCGCCTCGACTGGCGGATCAGCTCCAAAAAATGCTGTACGCTTTCGTCTTTATCGGCCATCCAAAGCAACGTTTAGTTGAAGCACATTGACCTTCGCAGGTCCGAACATCCCCAGCAGGGGTCTCTCTGTACAACGGTCAACCAATTGATTTAGTTCTTCGTCACTCATATTCCTGGCCCTGGCCACCCTTTTTACCTGCACTCTGGCTCCCGCGGGGAAATATCGGGGTCAAGTCCACTAGCCGAATACGTCACCAGCTCAGCCGGAATATCTTCCTTTTTCACTCCCGGATTATGCACCAGGAAGCTATCGATATGCGCCTGGACATCCTTCAGATAGTCGGGATTGGATGGCCCCTTGTTGCTGCCGCCGCTGCCCGCCGCGTTATAGTTCACGGCCGAAGGACGGCTCCAGAAATAGTCGTCCCTGGTAAAGGATTGCCCTTCCAGTGCGTAACCAACTACTTTCCCTTTTATCGCCAGGGTCTCCCCCTCGCCCTTATTGGGAGCCAGCTGTGCGGCTGCCAGTATAATTAACGTGTATATTCCGCAAAAAAGAGGATGCAGACTGCTGTAAGCCTCAGTGCGGGTAAAATATGCTGTTTCATGATTAGACGATTGTTAATGTTTAAAACCAGACAGATACCACCAGGTCGATCAGTTTTATCCCGATGAACGGTACGATCACGCCCCCAAACCCGTAGATCAGCAGGTTCCTTCTCAGCAGGGCGCTCGCTCCTATCGGCTTGTAGGCTATGCCCCTCAGCGCAAGCGGGATCAGCAGCGGAATGATGATCGCATTGAAGATCACAGCCGAGAGGATGGCGCTCTCGGGGGTGTGCAGCTGCATGACATTCAAAGCCCTCAGACCCGGAATAGAAGAGATGAAGAGCGCCGGCACTATCGCGAAATACTTGGCGACGTCATTGGCGATGGAGAAAGTGGTCAGCGTTCCCCTCGTCATCAGCAGCTGCTTCCCGATCTCGACGATCTCGATCAGCTTCGTAGGGTCGTTGTCCAGGTCCACCATATTCCCGGCCTCTTTGGCCGCCTGCGTACCGCTGTTCATGGCCACACCAACGTCGGCCTGCGCCAGCGCGGGAGCGTCATTTGTTCCATCTCCCATCATCGCCACTAATTTACCGCCCTGCTGCTCTTTGCGGATATAGTTCATTTTATCCTCCGGCTTGGCCTCGGCAATATAGTCATCGACACCGGCTTTCTCCGCAATATACTTTGCCGTCAGCGGGTTGTCTCCGGTGACCATTACGGTCTTTACACCCATCTTCCGCAACCGCTGAAACCTTTCTTGTATCCCCGGCTTGATGATATCCTGCAGCTCGATGACACCCAGGGCCTGTCCATTACGGCTAACGGCCAGCGGCGTTCCTCCGTTGGAGGCGATCTCTTTTACCCTGTTCTCCATCGATACCGGAAAGATGTGTCCCTCACGGTTGACGATCTTCTTGATCGCATCTGCGGCGCCTTTACGGATACGCTGAGAGCCGTTGCTACCGGCGCCGGCGTCAACTATCGTGGGTCCACCGAGGTCAATTCCGCTGCATCGGGTCTCGGCCGTAAAGGCCACAAACCGAGCGTCCTTCAGCGCATAAGTATGCGGGTTGGCTCTGGCCAGTTCGATGATCGACTTGCCTTCGGGCGTCTCGTCTGCGAGCGAGGCCAGCACACAGGCTTCTATGAAATCCGCCTCCTCTACCCCTTCCGCGGGCCAGAAATTCGTCGCTTTGCGGTTGCCGATAGTAATGGTGCCGGTCTTGTCGAGCAACAGCGTATCGAGGTCTCCGGCCGTCTCTACCGCCTTGCCGCTCTTCGTGATCACGTTCGCCCGAAGGGCTCTGTCCATACCGGCGATCCCGATCGCGCTCAGCAATCCGCCGATGGTCGTAGGAATGAGACACACAAACAATGAAATAAAAGCCGCTATAGTAATAGGCGTATTGGAATAGTCACCAAATGGCTTCAGCGTAACACAAACGATCACGAAGATCAGGGTAAAGCCGGCCAGCAGAATGGTCAATGCGATCTCATTGGGCGTCTTCTGCCTGCTGGCGCCTTCCACCAGCGCGATCATTTTGTCAAGAAAACTTTCGCCTGGCTGGGTGGTGACCTTTACCTTGATCCGGTCACTGAGGACCTTGGTGCCGCCGGTCACCGAGGACTTGTCGCCCCCCGATTCCCTGATGACGGGCGCGGATTCGCCGGTGATCGCGCTTTCATCGATGGTAGCCAGCCCCTCGATGATCTCGCCATCCATGGGTATGATGTCCCCCGCCTCAGCCAGAAATATGTCACCTTTTCTCAGCTGGGAGGACGGAATGACCTTTACTTCCCCTACGAAGATCTCTCCTACCGCAAAGACCTTCTTTGCCGGTGTGTCCTCCCTCGTCTTTCTCAGGCTGTCGGCCTGGGCCTCTCCTCTGGCTTCGGCTATGGCTTCGGCAAAATTCGCGAACAAAAGCGTGAACAGGAGAATGATAAAGATCAGAATATTATAGACGAGGGCGCCCTGGCTCTTCTCGCCTGCCATGATCCAGATGCAGACACCCAACATGATGACCGTCCCAATCTCTACAGTGAACATCACAGGGTTGCGAAACAGGATCGTCGGATTCAGCTTGACAAAGGACTGTTTGAGCGCCTCCCTGACCAGCCTCGGGTCGAATAATTTATTACTGTTATTATAATTAGTCATTTTGATCGGTTTTATAGATGTGCTACTTCATGCTGAAAAACTCGGCTATCGGCCCCAGCGCCAAAGCCGGGAAGAAAGACAGTGCCGCTACAATTATGATCACGGCAAATGTCATGACCCCGAAGGTTCCCGTATCCGTCTTCAGCGTACCGGCGCTCTCGGGGACATATTTCTTCCTGGCGAGTATCCCCGCGATAGCTACCGGCCCGATGATCGGAAGGAAACGGGAGAGCAGCATCACAATACCGCAGGTGATATTCCAGAAGGGGACGCCGTCCCCGAGTCCTTCGAAGCCCGACCCGTTGTTGGCAGAAGACGAGGTATACTCATACAGCATTTCGGAGAAACCATGGAATCCCGGGTTGTTCAGCCAGCCGGCATTGCCCTTCGGGTCATGGGCATAGAGATAGGACGACAGCGCCGTAAAGGAAAGGATCAGCAATGTATGCAGCAACGCGATGATCGTAGCGATCTTCATCTCTTTTGCTTCGATCTTTTTCCCAGGAATTCGGGCGTACGTCCCACCATCAATCCGCTGATAAAAACGGCTATGATTATGAAAATATAGAAGTTCAGGAAGCCTACTCCCACGCCGCCATAAAAGGAGTTGACCATCATACCCCAAAGAGCGAACATGCCGGTCAGTGGCGTCAGGCTGTCGTGCATGGCGTTGACCGACCCGTTGGAGGTCACGGTGGTCGTGATCCCCCAGTAGGCGGATGCTGCCGGACCAAACCGGACCTCTTTCCCCTCCATGCTTCCCCATGGCTGGACTACCCCCATATTGCTGATCGCGGGGTTGCCCTTCGCCTCATAGTGCAAAGCGGGAAAGAGCAGGCACAGGAACCCCGCCGTCATAACGCCAAACACCACCCAGGCAAATCGCCTGCGCCGAAGGACGTGCCCCAGCGCAAAGACCAGGGCGATCGGAATAAGAATGATGCTGATGTTCTCCACCATATTGGTGAAATAATTGGGATTCTCCAGCGGCTGCGCAGAGTTGGCGCCAAAGAAGCCGCCCCCATTGGTGCCCAGCTGCTTTATCGCCACCATCGCGGCTACCGGTCCACGGCTGACGTGAACAGTATCTCCCTGGAGGGATATATAAGTATCCTTGCCTTTAAAGGTCATTGGCGTACCGCTGAACAGCAGCAGCAGCGCAACTACCACCGACAACGGTAGCAGGATACGGGTGCAGGACCTGACGAAGAATGCGTAGAAATTACCCAGCTTCTCGGTGGTCTTTTCTTTCATGGCCTGGAACACTACGGCACAGACCGCCATACCGGCCCCCGCGCTGATGAACTGGAACAGCATCAGCACCAGCTGTCCCAGGTAGGACACCCCGGTCTCTCCGGAATAGTGCTGGAGATTCGTATTGCTGACAAAGCTGACGGTCGTATTGAAGGCCAGGTCAGCCGACATGGAAGGATTGCCGTCCGGGTTCAGCGGCAGCCAGCTCATGTTCATCAGGACCAGCATCGAGAATAAGAACCATACCAGATTGATGGTCAGCAGCGCCGTCAGGTGCTGCTTCCAGTTCATTTCCCGGTCGGGTCTTATCCCCCAGGCGGTAGAAGATCCGGTCCAGCGGATTGAAAAGACGGTCAGCCCAGGTCTTCTCATCCATATATACCTTTCCGATGTATTTACCCAGCGGAATTGCCAGCAGCACCGTGAGAAGATACATGGCTGCGACGCCCATTAGTTGTGTGTTCATGAAAATCAGTTTTTAGGCTTAGAATTTTTCCGGTTTCACCAGTACGTAACAGAGGTAAATGAAAACCAGGATGGAAATGATGAATAACAGGGTCATAATAATTAGATTTTATCAAAGAAGTCGATAGCCTTATAGAACAGGGCAAAACCAATAAGCCCCGCCAGTAATAAGATCACTGTCAGCATTGAAGTAAATTTTTCTCTTGAAAGTCAAAAGGGATGCCCGGCCCGTGCCCGTCCCCGGCCGGCGGCTTCAAATGCAGGACAGGCTTGAATTATAGCGCGCGGGCGGAATAATGGCCGGAATATAAGACGCGAAAACACCCTACCAAAATGGAAAGGTTTTGCCAAAATGGTGCTGGCCTGCCGGCACAGGGGCCTACGCCTCGTAGCTGAGCTTGTATTCTTCTATTTTCCGGTATAACGTCGTAAGACCGATATTGAGCAGCCGGGCGGCTTCGGTCTTATTCCCCTTGGTATGATTAAGTACGCGCTGTATATGTAATTTTTCGACACTGGCGAGATCAAACGCGGACAGCGGTCCCGTCGACTTCAATCCCGCTGTCTGAAACTCCGAGGGCAGGTTGTCCACCGTCAGCTGCGGCCCGTCGGAGAGAATGACCGCCCTTTCGATGATATTCTTGAGTTCGCGGATATTCCCTTTCCATTCGTGCTGCTGCAGCCGGTCGAGAAAATCCTTGCTGATCCCCTCAATTCTCTTATTCCCCTTTCCGGAGAAGATGCGGAGATAGAATTCCGCCAGCAGCGGGATGTCCTTCTTCCTGTCTCGCAGTGACGGCAAAAAGATCGTAAAAACGTTGAGGCGGTAAAAAAGGTCCTCGCGGAAATGTCCGTCGTCGACGTCCTGTTGCAGGTCCCGGTTGGTAGCGGCGATGATGCGTACGTTGACCTTTGTTGGCTTCGTATCCCCCAGCTTTGATGAACTCGCTGGTCTCCAGCACGCGCAGCAGCTTGGCCTGGAGGTCGATATGCATTTCTCCTATTTCGTCGAGGAACAGCGTCCCGAGGTTGGCCTCTTCGATCAGGCCCTTCTTGTCTTTTGTCGCGCTGGTAAAGGAGCCGGCCTTGTGCCCGAACAGCTCGCTTTCGAGCAGTTCCTTGCCAAAAGCGCTGCAGTTGAGGGCGATAAAGGGTTTCGACGTCCGTTTGCTCCCGTTGTGAATGGCCTGGGCGAAGACCTCTTTGCCGGTCCCCGTCTCCCCCAGCAGCAGGACCGTAGCGTCGGTAGGCGCCACCTTTCGGGCCAGCGCAATCGCTTCGGCTATCAGGGAGGAGTGACCGAGGATGGTCTCGAAAGTATAACGTTTACCCACTTGCTGTTCCAGCTGCGCAACCCTTTTCTGCAGCTGTACCTTCTCCATGGCCCGCGCCAGCAGAGGGATGATCTTGTCGTTGTCGTCACCCTTGGTGATATAGTCAAAGGCGCCGTTCTTCATCGCCGTGACCCCGTCGGCAATATTGCCATAAGCGGTCAAAAGGATCGTCTCTACCGACCCGTATTTATTCCTCAGATCTCTTACAAACTCTATCCCATTCCCATCCGGCAGCTTTACGTCACAGAGTACCACGTCTATATCTTCCTTATCCAGCAGCCTCACCCCGGCCTTTACCGTCTCGGCTTCCAGCACCGTATATCCTTCCAGTGCGGATGATCCGGGCCAGCAGGGTACGCAATTTCTCCTCGTCGTCGATGATCAGGACAATCCCAGTTGACATTTTCCTATCGAATTAGACGCCAAAACTATTGGTTTTCCACCAATCTCTCCAAAATCCCTCCTCCCGCCTTCCCGGACCCACCCTCCTCGTCCTCAAAATTCCCTCCATTTCTCCCAAAAAACCATATCTTTGCCACCCTTCGACACGAACCCTCCGGAGAGGTGGCAGAGCGGTCGATTGTGGCGGTCTCGAAAACCGTTGTGCGGGCAACCGTACCGGGGGTTCGAATCCCTCCCTCTCCGCCTTACGGCACAAGTCAAAATTTCCTTTGCTTGTGCCGTTTTTTATTTTCCTGCAATTCTTTCTCTATCAGATAGATTTGGCGGACCGCTTCGTTTAGTCGCGTGGTTCGATAACATTCACCGTTAAAAGTGAGGTTTTCGGGAAATATTGAACCCACGATTTCGCGCTTCTCTCTAACCGTCCCATTCTCATAGAGTTGATCCAATAGGATCAGATTGCTCAGCCCCTTTTTGGTGATGCCTTCGATTGTTTTTGTATCGTGTGGAAGCTGCGTTACCTGGCGTTCCAGTGCGTTGATCTCCCTTTCGCAATCCGTTTTCATTAATTTGAAGTCCGCCGGGTCTACTTCTTCAAACAGCATTTTCCTCCGAGCCTTATTGAGCTTGTCGTTTAGCACGTCGATTTGCTTCAAGACCTTGTTGCGCTCCTGCCGGGACATATAGGTCGCATCCTTAAATTCTTCCATAATCAGTTCCCCGTAGACATTGACCATTGCCCGGCGAGGGACGTACTTTCTAAGTTCCCGGACAAATTCCGTATTCGCAGCCTGGGTCTTAAACCGGATGCCGCATTGGGGAATACAATGATAATAGGAGTAATAGTTGTTCCGTCCTTTCGAGCGGCTGCCGGTTAAAATCCTCCCGCATCTCGGGCAGATTAAGAACCCGCGCAAAGGAAATTCGTCAAGGGTTTGCACCTTCGGGCGGTAAATCCTGCCCCGGCCATCCAGCACGTCCTGCACCTGCTGAAATAGTTCTTCCGATACTAACGGCTCATGTTGTCCGGGGACTAGCCGGGCGTCTTCGTCCTTGAACTTGGCGACAAAGATTTTTCCGCAATAAACCGGGTTGCGGATCGCCAGCCAGAAATTGTGCTTGCTGCATTTTAGCCCCCTTTCCAGCGTCATTTTCCAGACCTGCTCGGTATTGAATTGCCCCTGGCAAGTTCATTAAATGCCCATCGAAGGTGAACGGCTTCGGCCTCGTTAAGGGCTATATATTTGTCTCCGTTTTCCTTCGACTTGTTGCTATATCCTATCGGAGCGGGACCCATCCAGCGGCCTTCCTTTCTTGCCCGACGCATCCCGTTGAATACATTTAAGGCCCGCCGGTCGTTCTCTACTTCAGGGGCAGCGAGGTAAAATGCCAGCATCAATTTGTTTTCCGGGACGGACATATCCAACGGTTGCTCGATGGCCTGGGGTTCCACCCCAATCTTTTTCAGGAGATTGATCATGTGATAAGCATCCCCGGCGTTCCGGCTGAAACGGTCCCATTTGGTGAATAGGACAAAGTCAATTTGTCCTTTGCGCCGCCTGAGTTCAAGCAACAATTTTTTCCATTCCGGGCGCTCGAAGGTCTTGGCAGAATGATCTTCATAAATGACGTGGCGTATCGTCATTTGGTTATGCTCGCAGTATTTTCGGAGCCGTTCTTCCTGGTCACGTTGCGAATATCCTCTGTCAGCTTGCTCGTCCGTCGATACGCGAATGTATAAGTCTACAGTCAGCATAAGAAATATTTAAATTGTGGTTGTTGTATTGTCGCCCTCTGTTGTGTTAAGTGGTTCTTCTTCTTCCCGGAGATATTGGGCTACTGCGACCTTAGCCAATGTACGTAAAAATTCCACTACTATTGCCGCTTCTTCTATCGTTACAAATACGCCGTCTTCCGCTAGTATCTTCGCCGCCCTTTCTGCTGTCATCTTGCTCATCGTACACCTCCTGTCTGTCTTATTGCCTCACAGAATATTTTTCTATAATAATATCTTTGTTCCTCTAAGTTACGACAAACGCTATGCTAATTTCAGTATTACCATAACTTTTTTGTAGATTGTGACAGATTTAGCATTACTTAACTCCGTTTATCTTTATTTATGCTTATTTGGTGCCCGATGTGCTGTTTTGACCGGTTTTGTGGCACGTTTCTTTAACAAGTATATCTATATGAACCAAAATAGATCAAAATGGATAAGGCATATAAGGTTGGCCGTAAGGTCTATTTCAATGACAGGCTTAAACAAGTCTTCTTTCATGGCAAATTGACCTATCCCCTCTATGTCCAAATGACATTCGACCGGAAGCCGATCTATTTTAAAAGCTACTACTTCGAGCTTTTTTCCAAGCCCCGGTACGTGATCTTCATGGACGGTAAAATGTACGGGCCGAAATTGGAGGATATTGTAAAAAAGGAGGAAGAACTGATTGACTACATTGTGGACAAAAACCAGTCGGATTTCTCCTTGGATCTGTTCAAGCAGGAATATGCCTTTTACAGCAAAGACTTGTGCGATGTGATGGAAGAAGGATTTATTGAATACCTGTTTGTTTTCTTCCAGGACGAAGGAATGCCCGCGCTAGCGTACTACCGTACAGCAAGGCAGCAAATTCCGAATCCTGTATGATGTTGTCCGGGATATGAAAAGGGCGTTAAATCCGGTCTTATACAAAAAGCTGGTCGAAAACTCCTTTTACTTCGCTCCTCCGTATCTACCTCTTTATGGGTTTATGCAGCAAACAAAGAAATGGCCGATGTTAAGCCTGACGGTCATGGAATGGGAAAGCCCGAAAACCAAGGAAGGTTTTCGGGCTTATGTACAGAAATACTATCCGGACGTAGAGACGGCGGAAGTCATGGCAGACGTGGAGAAATGGCTTGTGCGGCTGAAAAGGGAGGCCAAGGATCAATAGCCTTTTTTATACCGGTTCTTGATATGACCGCCTATATGGGTAACCTCCCTCACGTCTATCAGGTGCACCGCCTCGATCAACTTGGTGAGAAAACAGTAAATGGAAAGGGTATCCATGTCGATACACGCCTCGGACAGGCTTGTCTTAACCAAGGCATATTCCGCAATAGTTCGCAAATCCGTTTTCCAATCCGCCAACTCCTGGAATTTGAAAAACCGTTTGAAAACGATGTACGGGTTTTTATATTCTTTCAGGGACACCATGCGCGGGAAATAGTCCCAATCGGTGAGATCACCCCCTAACCAGCCACGGAAAAGGTTTGGGTCAAAAACGCTGTTGACTTCTATAGAAAGGGGGCTTTTCTTTTTCTCCTTATTCAGGAGATAAGCGGCATTAATAATGGATTCCAATTGCCCGAAGCTATACAGTAGGTCGCCGGGATTTCTTTTGTCATAGATTCGGTCGGAGGCTGGCCGCACTCAGGGCATCTTTGACGGTTCTTTTATGGGAAACCACGTCGGCAGCGGAAAAGAACTCGCCAAATATTTGGTAAGGATCGGTTATTTTTTCCTTATACCAAATGGAGGTATCGAGATAGTCATGTTCATGTTTCATATAATAATACTTTTAGGTTGCGGTATCTTCTGCTGGAAGGGTGAAATGAATGCCTGGAAACGCGGTTATGATCCGACCCCGGAATCGGTTAGGACAGTAATATGGGTGGTGGGCAATTGATCCCGGTCAAAGCCGACGGTCTTATGAACGTCCACGGTGCGCCGAAAAATCAGGGAACCGGCAACTGGAGTGCCGGGTTCGGTGGATATGTCCCGTAGATAGGACAGGATTTCCAGTACGGAGATGGTAAATTTGCTCGCATCCGGGTGGCGGGGGATTTTGAAATAATGCCGTTGCAGAATATGGGCCAGAGCGGAAACGTTGAGGTAATAGGTCTTTCGCAAAAGGCGCTTCCTGTTCTTCATGGGCACCTGCATGACGGCGCCGTTTACAAGTTCATTCAACCAGTCCTGGGTATCACTGAGCAGGAAGATCAGTTTGATCCAGGCTTCTTCGTTGAATGGCGGGTTATTTTGTATTGGGCTTGCTTGTTGTTCGGTTGGCTCCATGATCGTAGCGAATTGTAGGAGCAAGTAACGACACAATTAAAGTATAACCAATTCGTTAAATTACTATCTCTGAATGACTAGGAGGATATTTTACCCGTATATTATCCGAAATTCTGACTATCTTACCTTGGAATAATAAACTAAATTTGCATCATGACAAATGCGGATATGCCGAAAGTACACGAAGGCCGGAATATTAAACGTTTTAGGGAAATGTTGGGTATCAAGCAAGAGGCCCTAGCCTACGGTCTGGGTGAAGACTGGACTCAAAAGAAGGTTTCCCTATTGGAACAGAAGGAGACCATCGAGCCTAACATATTGGAGCAAGTAGCTAAAATCTTGAAAGTAGCGCCCGAAGCTATCCGAAGTTTTAGTGAGGAAGCGGCGAACCATTTCTTTAATACCTTTTATGACCATAGTGGATTCAATTACCAATGCACGTTTAACCCATTGGATAAGGTAGTTGAATTGTATGAAAGGCTACTTACTAGCGAAAGGGAAAAAAACGAATTATTAAAAAAGGAAGCCATAAAGGGGACCGATAAATTTTAAAAGCCCTGATTTCAAAATCCGTTTCTAGATGCCACTTAACAAATAAACATGAACCAGGATTTATTATTGAGATTGTTTCGATCCATTGAAGGAGATAAAAACGACGATGTCGTAAAAGTAGCAAGCTTGATAGTTGAGGATGAAAAAAGAAAGGACATTTAAAACTAGCACAAAAATTAAATTCCATCCTTGATCGTAACATTCAGGCAAATCAACAATTCAAAGGCGAGCTACGGCGTTTATTACCTACCGGCGTAACTATTCCGACGGATAAGCGACACAATTTTCCATTAGCTACTTCAATAGATAGAGACGAGTTACGTCATGAAATGGTTTTGCCGCCGGAGACCGAAGAAAAGATTAACAGAATTGAAAAAGAATATGCTGCCAGAGAGCGATTGTCTCATTTTGGCCTAAAGCACAAGCAAAAGATTCTGTTATATGGTGGCCCCGGATGTGGCAAGAGTATGAGTGCCGAAAGAATTGCGTGGAATTTGGGCCTTCCTTTTTGAAAGTAAAATTTGACGTTATCATTTCTTCCTATCTGGGGGAAACTGCTGCCAATTTAGCGAAACTATTCGATGGGATTAAGAATTACGCTTGTGTGTTGTTGTTCGATGAATTTGATATAATTGGAAAAACTAGGGGCAGCTCACAAGACGTTGGAGAAATGCACCGTATTGTGAATATGCTTTTAACTCTCCTTGAGGAATATAACTCTCAAGGTCTTTTTATAGCTACAACGAACTTAGATAATATTCTTGACAAAGCCTTGTTTAGGAGATTTGATGATATTGTAGAAATCCCTAAGCCCAGTAAGGAAGAAATAAAAAGGCTTCTAAAACTGACATTGTCCGCTATTGAGACTTCAAGAGATATTAATTGGGAATCCCTAGTTAATAAAATGGTAGGGTTCAGTGCAGCCTTGGTTGTGAAAATTGCGAATGATGCGGCAAAGTTCGCAGTGATTGGCAACGAAAAGGTATTACATCAAGGCCATTTTGAAAGATCATTGTCGGAAAACGCCCTATACCTAAAATGATAAACGATTAGCATGGCCGATTTTCCTCACTTAAAATTACCCGTAAAAGTAGAAGGCATTGCGAAGCCAACCGGTGGTCGAGGAGGTGGTGGCGGCGATCAGGGACCTACTATTAGTAATAGAGCCAATAGAGGGCAACATGGTCAATATCTATCAGGCGCCTCCCAAGTCGTAGTTTCCAATCACGACAATGAAATTCAACAGAAAAAGGCTAATGGTATTGCAATAGCAAACGAAAATGACATTTCAGTCTTTTTACAGATAGACGCAAACACTTTTAAGCCTGATTCGCTAGTAAATTGGGGAATTGAGATCATATCAGAAGAAGAATCAGGATTTATAATTGGCGCGTCCGTGGACAATCTTGAAAAATTTCAGGAAAATATTGATGAATTTATAAATGAGCAAGGCACTTACAAAAATACGGCAGCGAAAAAATATGGAGCCTCGCAACTGATAGCAACTGGAGGCTAAGTTTGCTGAAAGGAGAACTTGCGAGATCTTGGGGAGAGATCGACGACAATACAGCTTATTCAGTCGAGTTGGGGGTATCATGTTCAGTAGTTAATAAAAAAAGTTTACCCCCTCTAAAAACGATTTTGACTCCGAGGAAAAGTTTAACGAGAAAGTAGTAGAGTACCAACAGTATGAACGCGAATTGTGGGAGTTGCGGGATGAACGGCAGAGAGCCAGAGAGGGTGAAATTGAAACATATATAAACTTCTATCAAGGTGAACTTACAGATATTTGGGATAACGGGGTAGATGCCATTTTTTTTAAAGTATCAATAAATGGAAGGGGGCTTAAAGATGTGGTGCTAACATATCAATATCTCTTTCAAGCTCAATTTAGCCCAACTTATATCGCAGAAAATGATCTTAGCAATTTGGGTGTGTTAGACGGAGTGACAATAGTCGCTCCGTTGGAAGCGTCCGCAAAGGTTTGTGTTATAGATAGCGGTATTCAAGAAAATCACCGGTTCATTTCACCCGCAATTGATTCCATTAACTCAAGGTCTTATGTCGAAGGAGATGCCTCTACTGCAGATCATGTTAGAAGAAGTGGTCACGGAACAAAAGTTGCGGGAGCGATTCTTTACCCAAATGCAATACCGTCTGAGGGCACGTATCAATTGCATAGCTTTATTCAGAATGCCCGAATTTTAGACAATAGAAATAAAATTAGCGATAGGCGATTATCTCCTTCTCTAATGAATCAGATTGTATCTGAGTATTTGCCAACGAGGATTTATAATTTATCGGTTGCGGAAGACTGTTCTTATGTTGGAATTCACATGTCCCCATTGGCTGCATCTCTAGACAAGCTAATTCATGAAAAACGATATTATTTTTATCATTTCAGCGGGCAATCTATATCTGCAAAATGCTGACCTTTCTAACTTAGGCATCAATGATCATTTATCGGCAGGCAATGACTACCCGAATTACCTCAATCAGGAAGGCAGCAGGATTGCCTGTCCTGCGATTAGCTCGTTTGCTATAACAGTAGGATCAGTCGGCAAAGAAGATTTTGAAAACGAGGACTATGTTTCCGTCGGTGGAAAAGATGGAATAGCTCCGTTTTCTCGAACAGGGCTAGGAATGTGGGGCTCAATAAAGCCGGACGTTGTAGAATATGGAGGCGACTTAGTCAGGAATAAAACGGCCATTGAGATTAAGCCAATAGATCAAACCTCCATTCATGTAGTCAATTCGACCCTTCATGGAGCCTCGGCTACAGGAAAGGACTATGGGACTTCCTTTAGCGCACCAAAGGTGAGTTATATTGCATCTCGATTGCAAGCGGAACACCCAACCGAACCCGCCCAAATGTACCGAGCCTTAATTATTCAAAGTGCCAGGCTTCCTGAGCAATGCATTGACAACCCGACAATGGACCATATTAGATATTATGGTTATGGTATCCCAAATATTGACCGAGCCCTAAATAACCATCCTAAAAGGATTACGTTTATTCAGAATGGCCATCTGAGCGCAAAAAAGGCTGATATATATAGTATTAATATACCGCCAGAGCTTAGAGGTGAGGCGGGAAATTTTAGTTTGCTGGTTGAAGTTACATTGGCATTTACGGCAAAAACTCGACAAACAAGGAAGGGTGCCCATTCATATTTAAGCTCTTGGCTGGAGTGGCATTCCTCTAAGTACAATGAGCGGTTTCAAAGTTTTAGGAATCGGACAATTGAATATTTGGAACAAGAGGGAGAATTTGATCAGGGTGGTGAGGATGGCGGAGCAATTAGGTGGGTTTTACGAGAAAACCCGGCCTGGGCAGATAACGGTATAAATAGGAACAGTTCCACTTGTCCAGAAAAGTTGGACAACTATAAGGCCTCATCAGTTCTCTGAAAATTTCAATATAGCCGTCATTGGACATGCTGGCTGGGATAAAAATCTTGAAAATGAAATTCCATACGCCTTGTGTATCTCATTTGAGATTTTAGGTGTTGAAACACCTATTTATCAGTTGATGGCGGAGGCGCAAATTGAAGCAATTGAGCAAGAAATCGAATCGCTTTAACTGAGACCTATATCATCCTTCAAATCTCCTCCTCAAATCTTAACCCCAATTGCTTTGCAGCCTCCTTTGACGATTTATACTGCTGTTTGCTTTCGTCAATGGGGCTGCCAGTATTTGATTTAATTTTAAAGCTTACTTCTATTTCTATTTTGTTACCACTCATTGCAAATGGGGTAATGAAGTAGTTGAACAGTTCAGTGTATCGCTCCAGAGGTACGTTGCCGGATACGGTAATTGATTTAAATCTTTTGGCAGGACCTGCTTCTTCGGAGCCATTATTACCGGACATAACAGGCGGTTCATTTACCTGTGAGAGCGGTGTAGTAGCTTCCCCTGTATCACCAGTTGCGGGTTGTCCGGGCTGCTGAGGTTGCGGTTTAAGGTTTTTGTCAACTAACCAATAGGTAATGTCGTTTACGTCAAAAAACGGAACCGGCTCCTGGAAAAAGAATCTCGTGTAGGTATTACCGTCGCCTGTGGCTATGCAATACTCCCCGTTGGTGCAGTATTTCTGAATGCTTTTTGAAACAGCTTCAGGGCCTGTAACCATTGGTTTATCGTCAAAACGAAGGAAGGCCTCGAAAACATCTTTTGCTTTAATAGCTTCCTCCGGTGTGGGCAGAAGGTTATTATTTCTCAATGTGCTTAGTCCAACCGACTCCAGCAGCCATTCGTCCTCTTTAAGAGCATTTATGACATTGCTGTTAATCTGGTTGTCGAGGCTGTCTTTGAATTGCTTTATGACCAGTGTTTCTACGCCACCCTTTACGGAGTATTTTGCTACCAACGAGTAAGCTGAGACCAATGACGTATCAGATTGCTTACCTGCCTCTTCAATCCGTCTCTTAATATCAGCTTTTTGTTCATTGTTTAATTGAGAGCTGTACTCTGAACTGATCTTGTTGCAGGCCAGGTAGTTCCTAATGTCATCTTGCAGCTTCCCTACGCCCACTTCTGAACAAAGCAGAAACAGCATTGTGTTACGATAAATTCGCTCGCTGTTGCCTTTTTTAGTCGCAAGTTTTTCAATCAGGGGCTTTGTATTTCCATTAACTTCGATAGGACTAGCCAGGTATTTCGGGCTGAGTATAACCAGTGTCGGCCTCATTTGTTCCGGTATATCTTCAGACGGATTTACCAATGTATTGAACAACTGGACGCCGCGGGATTTCTCAGTCACCCTTCTTAGTATTTCGGCAGTAATGTCGGGATTTTTAATGTCACCCTTTGCCTGGTTTATCAGGATGTTTACGTTAGGAATGGTATCAAACCAATACCGCTTAATACCTGTGCTACTATAATACAGGTAGTGGGCATTGCCTTCCATTCTGTCAATTGCTCCGTTAATGTCGTTATGGTTAAAGCCATCAGGCTTTACCATGCACAACTTTATCTCATCAATGCCAACACCTTTGTTTTGTCCTTTGCTGCCAAATGTGCCTAATAGTACGGTCGCTGCTATGCCTTGTGTAAGGTTGTATTTACCTAATGCCTTCACATCGTTGTCTATTCTGAACGCATTGGATGACGTACCTGAAACGTCCGCAGCGATTACTGAATCCCAACTTGCTCCGTTCAAAATAGTGATCTGACTGGTCAGTGCCTCTATATTGGATAACACTACATCAGAAGTATGGATTAGATATTGGCTTCCGGTAAGGGATGTTTGCCTTTTCCAGAGGTCGGACACAATAGCCGCCAGTATTCTCAATACGCCTCTTGTTCTTTGAAAGAAAGGGTTGCTTGCCCAACGCAGGCGGAACATATCAACTAACTCCGGGTGGAACGGGTAAGATTTCATTAGTTTCTCCCTGTAGTCAGTCTTTAAAGCATAAGACGGAATCTCTGACATCAACGACTGATAGAGGTGGGCATAAGACGAAATGACCTTTTCTATTTCATCGTCGCTTCCCAAATCCTCAAAAAGCCTTCTTCTTACCACTTCAAATATTTCATCGTCCTCCACCGGCTTCATATTTGCTCCAACCCTGGTTATGCGGTTTTCTAAAGCAGTAAGTATTTGCGAAGAAATGGGGGAGGCTGCCAATTCCTGGGCGCTGGCCGGTAGTGTGGCTATCAGCACACAATTATCCGTGCCTGTTACCGCCTCTGTAAGCTCCTGTATGAAGCTAACCGTTTGATCGCTCAGATTGCTTGCTTCTACTTTTACTGCCGATGCGCTCACGCAATAGTCCGCCAACTCATCTATGAGTATCAGACAGGGTTTGCATTGCTCCAGTACCTTTTTAAATAAGCCCTTCGGTGAAATCTGCTTTTCATCGTTCGCCCTGATTAGTTCATAAGCCGCTGCTCCGCCCAACTGATATGCCAATTCCCCCCAAAGGGTGCGAATGGTAAAACCATGTACTTTTCTGCCTTGTACCGGATCATTGGTGGTGTTGGTGAAGACGGCTATATGCGCTGTATCAAATTTGGGCTCCCCGGTTGCGGCCAGTAGGTCTTTGGTATGTTCGCTTTTTATCGCCTTGTTACCCCATTTTGCCAAATGGAAAAGAGAAATCAGTGTGTGGGTTTTACCACCGCCAAAACCTGTCTGTAAGCTGATAACACGGTTATCTGCATCCTGACCGCCATTCAACCCTTGTACTACTCGTTTGGCAATGCTTTTTAAGCCTGCCGTAAAATAGGTTTTCTGAAAAAAATTTCAGGACTTGTGTAGATTTCCCTGCCTGTACCGGCTGCTACTTCTGCCAGGTTAGCAGCAAAGATGGATTCATCTAAGTGTCCGTCCTGAATATCTTTATGTGGCCCTACATTTTTAAACCAAGGTTGCATATTTCAGTTGTGTTAAAGTCTATTGTCCGAAAAGATTTGTTTGCTCCGTTACTGGTCTTTGCGCCGCTTTACTTTCTCTTATCAAACTGCTTTTATTTGTAAGCAGGCCCAGAGCTTGCTTTTGGTCTTCGCTACCAGCAGGAAGTACCTCGCACAATGACGTGAGCACCCGCCAGAAGCTATTTTCCGGCTGGGACGCTACCTTTTCAATATATTGTAGTAGTGCAGTTCGGTTGCTGCCTTTATATAAGGCCATAGCCCGGTGTACTTCGTCTATAAGTAAGTTATTGGCACGCTCTCCTAAGTTTTTATTTTTAGCCAAGCGTTCCTGGAAGCCTCCTAAAGTTTGTTTATTACCGTTTTGTATTAAGATATGCTCCTTAAATAGCTGACTTGTTTCGACAGACAGACCAACTTTCACTAACGTATTCAATTCTCCATGATCACTTTCGGCAAAACCATTTAGTTGTAACCATCCAATATAAAATTTTGTAAAGTCGTCGCCCTCAAAACCCTTAAGCAATGCATTAAAAGCACTCTCTTTGGCCATTTCTAATAGTTCAGCCACCGTTACCTCACTGCCATCTGCCTTTTTCTACCTTCTCATATTTACCAAACTCGCTAACAGCCTGACCAAAACAGGCTGTTAGTAGATCAGCACCACGGAATCCAAGAGCGTACAGGTTTTCCACCTCAGATTCTACCTTTTTTTCAATTGCCTTTTTGACTTCTTTGAAATTTCCAGCATTAATTCGCTGGGCAGGCTTTGCACATACTGTAACAGAACTTGAAAGAAATGCTTTATTAGTTTTTAAGTGCTCCGGTCATCTCAGTATCAGTTGCCCAGCTTCCTGTAATATTCATCCTCGCGCCTAAAATTGAATTGCACAAAGTAGTCCATGCCTCTGTACTTTGATGCGCGAACATGATACTGACAATATCAGAAGTTTGATGCTCAATTGCATCAAAAATTTGGAGGAGTTTGTTTTCAAAATGAGATTTCGCTGATTCCAAATTTCCATCATGATGATGCTTTAATGCAGTACATTCTTGAGTTTTGGGAGTTTGAGGTGTGGCAAAATTCAATGGGAAAACTTCACCCAAAGTACGTTTCAGCCATACATAGAAGAAATCTGACAAATCAGCGTAGGCAATTGCATCATAATAAGGCGGGTCAGTGACAACACAAGAAAGATATTTCTCAGGAAATTGCGACTTTTCACCACTTGATGCATTTCTAAGCTCGGTTGAAAATGGCTGTTCTCCTTCTGACTCTACATATCTTGTTAGCCACTCCAACTGGTTTAATGCGCTGCCTGAGGAATTACAAAACGGATTGGATTCTGGATAGTCGAAAACCATCGATATAGCCTGCCTCCCCATTATTCTTTCTAAAGTTTCTCGTCCTGAATGCCATATTCCAAAAGACGTGTTAGCTACCGCTATTCTATCTATGAAAATTGCTAAATAACATTTCAAAGCTGTATCATAATTATCTTGAAAATTGAGCGATTTAGATAATTTGGAAAACTTGCCGATAATCGAATTAACCAGTAAATTTTGCCTATCTGTCAATAAATCACTCCATTTAGTAAAACCCCAAGTACAGGCAGGTAGGGCCTGAGTGTATTTAATAGGCATTGGTTCGCTGGGTCTTTCGACATTTTTGGAACCTTAGATAAAATCTCTATTTCTGTACTTTTAGGTAGTCGATATTCCTTTGAATTTTTTCCTTCTTCGATGACCGCAATTAATCTTTCAGAAGTTTTTTTGTCTAAGAATTGTTGTTTTAAAGCATTGACGTCGGTCGTATTTCCGCATACTGGACATTGAAGATTACCACGGTACAGCCAACTTTCATTTGGGCTTTTGCCTATTTTAATTTCAAAAGTTACGGACTTCCCTTTTATTATTGGATTGAGATATACAAGTTTGGATTTGGTATTAGCTAAATAAAAGCTCTTTAGTAAAGGTATTTCGGCTTTGCAACTCGGATTTATACAAGTTCCAACTCTCGCCCAATAATAAGCAATGGGTTCATTGCCCTTTTTATCCGTTGGATATAAATAGCCAATTTCTTTTTCCGTTTCGCTCAACAGCTTTTTTGCATAAAACTCTACATCAAATGATAACCGGTTGGCTATTTCTATCTTTAGGTCTTTCGCATCTGCATGTTTACCATTTGTTATACACCATTTTATCAGTTCCTCTTTGCCATATAGCTTTTCAAACTCGGTTTTGCTATATATAATTGGCTTGCCGTATTTCTGCGGAAATTCCAAGCTTCCTTTTTGTATAATATGCGCTACAGGGTTAATATCGTTACCAAAAGTCCGGCAACCGAGCCTTGCAGCTTCAAGTGGTATTGCACCGCCGCCCGCAAAAGGATCAAATACTTTTGGCATTTTATCAAGGAATGCGTCGATGGTGGCATTCAGAGCAGCTTGCTTAGCCGTTACGGTTTCAGTAGCAATATGCCTGTCAGCCATACTGTAAAGGTTTTCCTCTGCCTCTGTTATAGCTTTATATGCCTTGTCGAAATCTTTGAGAAGTATTTCCACAGATTTACCGCCATTAGAGTTATGGGCCACCCATATCAGTTTTCGCGCTTTATTGATAATGGCTTCATTATTCTTACAGTCCCATTTTATGAGACTGGTATCGGTCAACAGGTTATTAGCTCCCGGTTTAGGTTTTTGATGTAACAGGTGCTGCTGCATCTCTTCTGTAAACTTGCCAATAAACATTTGCAATCTATTCCGCAAATTATCCTCCATCGGATCAAATATGGATGTCCAAGGAATGTCCCTATATGGACTATAAGGGTCTCCTATGTTGTTTTCTTTTCCCTAACAATAATTCAACAGCATCACGAAAAGCCTGTGGACAGTTCTCATCTAAAGGGTCAGGTACAAGGCTTGCAAATACAACGGCACGGCAAACGGGCAATGGCCGCCTTGCCCACCAAAGATGCAGCGTAGATATATGCCCATGCCGGATAGATTTATCTCTTACACTTTCAGCCGATATTTCTTTTATCGGCATTGCTACTTCTATTAATTTCTTTGGATGGGGCATTATGATCTTATTAGCAGGTAGTCAAACTTTGCAATTATTAACTTCTTCCGTTCTTCTATAAATCTTTCATAGTTCTCAAGTTTCCATAGTTCAGGATCATTTGGTATTAAATGCAGGTCGAGGTATTGCTGGTCCTTATCCGCAAACCAATCTTCGGCAGATGTAGCGCCTTTGCCACCGGCTCCGTTTTCTTGCCTCGATAGCAACATCATATTTGCTAACTGATCTCGCAGCGGTTGTTTATAGCGCATTAGGCTCATTCTTCCTGAGTCTGGATTGTAATCCTTTACAATTTTTAGTATAGATTGAGGAAAAACGTGATCTACCTGCGGTTCATTTTGAATATAAGCGGGGGTGTAGTTAAAAGTGTACCATAAATTGAATAACAGGTGTATCCTTCTATCTGCATATGAAATTGCTAACAAACCATCTTTACTCAATTCCAAGTTTCTGCCATCATCGCGAATTACACCATATATATTCGATATAACAAAATCATTCTCTTCCTGTATTTTCTTAACTATCTTATCAATTAGACTATCTGGATTGCCACTAAATGCACCTACTAACATAGTGCGTACAAGGTACTCATTGATTCCTTTGGCCTGTTTCCATTGGTCTGGATAATGATACCGGAAATAAATAAGCGGTGTAAGCGCCAGGTAAGACGTAAAGTGCTTTGTCGCTTTGGATATACGTTCTTCCCTTAATAAAATCTTTTACATCTTTTATCGCATTTGTAAGAGCGCTCCAGTTATCTTCTATTTTTTGTTTAGTATCTCCGTCTCTAAATTTAGCTACCTCATAGCTTGCTCCCTTATCAAAGATTGTCAAGCATGTTTTTAGAATAAAATCTCTCCCAAAGGCATAGCCATCATTATTTAACTCATCCAGCAAAAGCGTCATGCTTTCGTTAGCTTCATCCCATGAAGATACAAGTAATGAAAACAACAGGTCTGACTTGTCCAGTTTTGTGCCGCCTGAATTAGCCCTGATAAATATCTCTACAATATCATCTTCTGTATATGCGGTTGGCCTGTCTATACTATCTACTTCCTGGTAAAGCAGATTGTCTTGTGTGCAAAAGACATTTCTGACAAGCTCAATATTTTCGTCAATTCTATCGTCTTCTTTATCAGTAAAATCACGGCCAGCTAACTGAATAAGTTCTTGTTTGAACTCCTTGTTCTTTTTATCCGGAAAAACTAAAGAGCTGAATTTCACCCACGGAAATCGAGGTGCATTAGCGGAGAACTTAAACTCGTACCTCCTGTCATCCGGAGCTTTCAGGTCACCACTTACCACATTGAAATATAGCTCATTACCATTGTAACTTCCCTTTAAGCCTATATACAAGCTTTGCATGCGTTGTTGTCCATCAAGTACAAGCATTTTGGGGTTTTCATTGGTCGGCACATAAAAGTCAAGCAGTCTCAAATCATCCTTCCAATTATCGATAAATTTGCGGTGTTTGATTTTGCTTTTGTTTTTCCATATTAACAATGTACCGATAGGATACTCCCTAAGAATTGAATCGTACAATCGTTCTATTTGGTCTTCGCTCCAAACAAATGGTCTTTGGATGTTAGGCAGCCAAAACCCGCCTAAATGGTCTGGATTATTTATATAGTTAACAAATTTTCGGATGGTTTCTTTCTGATTATTCATTTAGCAAGTTTTATTTCTCCATTCTGCCATTGGCAAAAAGTATTGAACCCCTTTTGCCTTTAATTCAAATTTTAGAGCTCTTGCGGGGTTTTGTATCCGGTACACTTCTGGGCTGCTTTTACAATTCATTACGATGTACAGCCAGGCTGAATTGCCTAATTGCGCCAGCCGGTTCATTTCATTTTCACTAAGCATTATGCTGCCATCCCCTGCGCTGCGGCCTTTTACTTCAATATATCGTTTCAATTCTTCAGGGCTAATGCTTTTTATATCATAACCTTCATTGTTTGCACTGATATCCTGTGGTTTCCAGCCTGCGTTAATTTCATAGTTCATCGCTTCCTCCATCGCTATAGCCTCGGCTTCATCGTCACGGCTCATTCCGTAGTGGCCTATGTATTCTACTTGGGTTAGTGGCACTACATACGCACAGCCTAATACCTCTGGAGCTTTGGGACTAAGCTGCGCCATGAGATCTAAACTTTCCAGTCGGCTCCGTTTCTTATTTATCAGTTCGGTTATGCGCTCCTGTTTTTTCAAAATCTTTTCCTGCACTTTGCCGTCGCCCAATAATACTTTGCCTTGTAGTTCCTGGACCTGGATTTGCAAGTCCATTATCACCTGTGTAAAGGCAGATTCTAAATATACCTTGCGGTCTGCCGAATCCTTTTTTACGTGAGCCTTAGTGTCTTCAAATTGCTGAACTGTTATTTTTTCAAAACTCCATTGCACCACATCGTTGGTGCTAACAATTGCTGGCGGCTCAATGGGCTTAGTAAACTCCGTAGGGGTATGCAAGTCAATAAACTTAGCAGGTGATGTAATATGAAAATCGCCATCTTTGGATTGATATACCATCACCAGTTTTTCATCGGTAATGCTATCGTCGTTTTTGCTTGTTCTATTGTCAACTATCTGGCTCTTGACAAAAAAGGCAAAGTAATCTTCTTTATCATCCGGGGAAATAAGAACAGTTCCTTTAATCATGTCTTCCCGATACAAATTGCGAACGACAGTAACCAGGCTATCAAAAACCGGGTTGCCGGGGTTGATGTAATGTACCTTGCCCAAATCACCAATGCTTTGGTAATCGAGAAATATCTGTTTATCGAAGCAGAATTGGATAGACCTGATGGCATCGAAGTGAATTTTGTAGGTTTCTTTTAGTTCTGCAATAACAGGTTCAGGCATTTTATCAATGCGGAAAATAGACTGCCTTAACTCCGCAAATTGGCCGCCTAAGTTTTTGAAATGCCTTTTCAAAAAACAAACGGATGTATATAGGTTGCAACCTTTTCTCGTCAGAGTTTTCCTTTAGGGTTCTTGCATCCCTGTAGTCAACCGTACTATGCGCTAATTTATTTTTCTGCTGGTTGATCTTCTCAGTGAATCTGAGCTTTAAAGTAGCGTCATCCTGAGATAAAAACCTGTCTAAGTTTGTTTCTTTACCATTAAATACAGAATTAATAATATCATCCAAGCCCACACCTTCCAATACATCCTGTATTACATCATAAACACGGTCATCTCCCATACCTTCGCGGATAATATCCAGCTTGGTTAAAAGCCTTTCTAGCACTTTACCTTCTTTGGTATTGCTTGCTACCATGTTGAATACCAAAACATCTTGCTTTTGGCCATAGCGGTGGATTCTTCCCATCCGTTGCTCTAATCGGTTTGGGTTCCAAGGAATATCCCAATTTATAAGCAGGCGGCAGAATTGCAAATTTATACCCTCGCCAGCGGCATCTGTAGCAATTAATATTTGAGTATCGGGTTTGGCAAATTCCCATTGTGCTTCCCTTCGTTCGTCTACCAGTTTGCCTCCGTGGATGGTAGCCACCTTATAGCCCCCACTTTTAGTAAGACGTTCTTCGAGGTAAAGTAAAGTGTCTTTATGTTCGGTAAAGATTACCAATTTTTCGCCGTTTTCTAAAACGCCGTTTGATTTAAGTAATTCCTGTAGTTCCTGAAATTTCTTCTCCTCCTGCTTACGGTTAAAAAGTGTTTGAGCCATCTCAAACAATTTCTTTACCTCTCCGGCTTCCTGTTGTATTTCAGCCAAACTCTTGGCAGTAGTGAATAGTTTAAATTTTCGCGGGTCGGATAAGATGTTTTCCAGCGCATCCCTTTCATCATCTTCCAGTTCTTCATATTCCTCGATATTGTCAACATCAAATCCTTCCAGTTTATGTCGTTGGCTCCAAAGATTCGGATTTTTGTTTACTTCTGTCTACAATACCTTGTAGGGCCTTCCATCTTCTTTCTAATGTATTCTTAATAGCAAAGATTGAGCTTACTAACCTACGTTGCATTACCGTCAAGGCCAGGAAACATGGATATTCTTTGTTTCCGAAGCTTCTTCCTTCTTCTTTGTCAGATACCTTGTTACGGCATCGTACAGTTCCTTTTCCTCCTGTGTAAGCTGATAAGCTACCGTTTTGGTATGACGGTTTTTTAAAGAGGGGGCTACCTTGCCAGTCTTTCATATCTTCTTTTAGCCTCCTAATAAAAAACTTGTTAATGCCATTACGCTCAAGCTCTTTTATTCGCGTTGACGCAATTTCATCTGTCGCAAAAATGTCTTCATCTAAAAGCTGTAATAACTTCTTAAATGTATCAGTTCGACCTCTATGCGGCGTTGCCGTTAAAAGCAATATGTGCTCGCATTGCTGAGATAAAACCTGTGCAGCTTTGTACCTAAGTGATAAATATTGCTTATTCCCATAGTCATAAGCTGATAGTTTGTGGCATTCGTCAAATACTATGAGGTCCCAATGAGAATTGCTGGCAACATTTAACACCTCTTCTCTTGATATAAAGTCAATAGACGTTACAATCCTTTGTGCTGTATGAAATACGTTAGGGTCTGATGAAAATAGGCTTCTGTTAACTAATGTAAAAGGAATATTGAATTTTACGCCCATTTCATCTTCTTGCCATTGTTTTGTAAGGCCGCCAGGAGTTACAATTAATATCCGGTCGGCAAGGCCACGCATCATTAACTCTTTAATGAGCAATCCCGTCATAATGGTCTTACCGGCACCCGTATCATCAGCTAACAGAAAGCGGATTTTTGGCAAAGGCAATAAGAACTTATAAACGGCTTCTACCTGATGTGGCAACGGATCAACTATACTGCAATTTACTGCGAACAAAGGGTCGAACTGGTAGGCAGAATTGATGCGCTCTGCTTCAGCAAATAAACCGAATCGCGTTGGGTCTCCTTTGAAGTTGAACGTTCCTTCTTGGGTGAGCATTTCAAGCGCGTCAAATTCGTCTTTCGAAATTACTTTGGTATTTGCGCGGTTTGTATTGACACCGGTGAATTTTATGGAGACCATTGATCCCAATGGTTGAATCTGATTCACCGTTACAGGTTCTGCTGGTATCAGGTTCTTAACTATTTGTCCTGTCTCTATCGGCATAAATTAATTCTTCCGTTTTTTTAGATTAATGCTTTTCTCTGCAACCTGCATTGCTTCGTTTGCCAGCTTTTCGTCTTTTACAACAGCATAGATCTGGTCGGCTAACCAAAGTGTCATTAATTCGTCACTATTGGTTTTTAGTATTTCGGCAAGGATCGGTATCTGTTCACGTTTTAATTGACGAAGCCCCTTTTCTATTTTACTCAGTTGGGCCGTGTCCATATCTAATGACGGTGCAACTTGTCGCAAATACAAATTTTGCTTTTCCCGGAGCTCTCGGATTCTCTCCCCAAACTGACTTTTCATCGTTTTAATATTGACTTGTCAAATATTGACAAATATAGCAAAACAGGTGAAGAGTTGAGGGGTCGTAGTCCGCAAATTTTGTGAATTTTGAGAAACAAATTCCAATCGATGCTTAGAGAGATATAGAAACCCTATTGAACGTAGCCGACTTTTACGTTTAATTGGTTCTATTAAAAGCGGTATCCATTACTTCCTTTCCAGTTTTCCCTGCATGATGGTAGAGATAAAACCAGGCTCTTATAATCCGGTCATTTTTCAATTGCACCCGCTGGACTTCCTTTTGGTTATCGCTCCAATGGACGGAGAATTGGTAGAGGTTTGTTATCAGTAACATCAGGACCAAAAAAAGGAACCAACGCCCGAAAACGATCTTATAGAACAGCTTTGCATCCTGCTCCGGGAATAGCAAGATTTGAAATTTCTTTACAACCGGCACCGGCTTGGTCCCGACGATGAACTTCATATCGGTGACGCCTTTTTTGACAATTTCCTGGACCGGGCGGGTATCGGCTGAAACATTTATAGGCTTGGGTTCGTCCAGCTTTTCTTCCAATCCTTTGACTTTTCCAGTTAGGGTATTGACAGCGGCAACCAGGTCGTTGACCGCTTTGGTGTTGTACACCTGCTCCTGGGTATGTTCTTCCAGAACCAATTGAATGGTCTTTTTATCCGGGTCTTCCATCCGTTTCGTAGTATCCATAAATTTTGATTTTAGTAGTTAATGTGAAATCTTGGGGCGTTTTCTCTTGCGTCGTAAATATTCCTCCGTCAGCTCGTAGGGAACACCGCCCCCTGTTTGTGGCACCGGTTGCAAAAGAGTAGAAATGAGGGCGGCGATCTGATTTTCGGTCTGGAATACCGGAGCCCTTTTCTCTGTCGACCGGGGCAGATGATTGACGGTTGTATGCATATTCTGGTCTAAAGTGACCCGGTGATTCTGGATCAAAGTGTCCCGGTAGAGGCCTGGGACCCGCTTTGCGATCCTAAAAAGTTTGGAATTCTGATCGAAAGTGACCCACCTTAGCGCCTCGATCCTGCTGACATTCCGGCACAAAGTGACCCACCCGGGTGCGTACATTTTTAACCTTCCAGAGCTTTGGGACTTAAATCCAGAGCTATGGCCAATCGAGTTAAAGAGATGCAAACGGTACGCGCCATTCTTCAGTTGATGCACCGGCAGGTGTCGCTGAACAACATTTCCAAGCAATTACATCTTGCCCGGCGGACAGTGAGAAAATATGCGAAGATCGCCCGGCATTCTTCCTATCCGCTTGATGAGCTACTGGCATTGGATGATCCGTCTTTATGCGCGGTCATGTATCCGCCTGCGGCGCCGGTAGCGCCGGACATCAACAGCCGGTGTGCCTATTTTCTATCCCGAATGCAGTATTATGCCGAAGAGCTGAAGCGAAGGGGAGTGACCCGGCAGTTGCTGTGGAAGGAATACCAGCAGGATTATCCCGTGGGCTATTCTTATTCTCAGTTTTGCCATCTGCTGGCGCAGCATCAGCGGATTAAACAGGCTACGATGCATTTTGAGCACCAGCCGGCAGATAAGACCCTGCTGGATTTTGCCGGTGGCAAAATGCATTATACGGACCCGGAAACCGGGGAAGTGAAGGCTGTTCCTGTATTGATCTGCGTGCTGCCATTCAGTGGTTATAGTTATGCCATAGCGTTGGCCGATGCCACCTTACCGCAGGCTGGCAAAAGGCCTGAACAAATGTGTCGCATGGTTCGGCGGCGTCACCCGGTATGCCAAGTTCGATAACCTGGCGCAGGTGGTCAAAAGGAGTTGCCGGTATGAGCCCATTTTTACCGAGATGATCCAACAATGGGCCATGTACTATGGGATCGGGCTATTGGCTGCGCGCGTTCGCAAGCCCAGAGATAAGCCACACGTGGAGAATGAGGTAAAACTGGTCTACCAGCGGATCTATGCACCGCTGCGGGACAGGGTGTTCTTTAGCCTGGCTGAACTCAATGCTGCTATTGAAGGGCAGCTTCACCAGCATCATAACGAACCCTTCCGGCAAGAGACCTTTAACCGTCGGCAATTGTTCGAGTCACAGGAGAAGCCATTGCTGGCCGCACTTCCTGCCACCTTGTACGAGTTGAAGCACAAGGTCCAGGCGAAAGTATGCCAGGACTACCACGTCATTCTGGGAGAAGACTGGCATCACTATAGCGTTCCCTATCAATACATCGGCAAGCAGCTGGATGTTATCTACGACACCGATACGGTTGAAATTTATCATCTTCACCAGCGAGTGGCACTACATCGCAGGAGCTTTAAGCGACGGGGATGGACGACCCTGAAAGAACATATGCCGGAAGCCCATCAGAAAATACACGAGCAGCGTGGCTGGAACAAAGATGATTTTTTGAAAAAAGCAGCCACCATCGGCCCGGATACCCACGCCTTCCTGGAAGCTCTTTTTCAATCACGCACCTTTACCGAACAATGCTTCCAAGCTTCCCTGGGCGTTATGCGCCTGGCTAAGATCTATGGCCCCAAGCGGCTGGAAGCCGCCTGCAGAAGAGCTATTGCTTTTGGTACGTATACCTACCGGATCATCCACACCATCTTGCATAACAACGTGGATAAGGAAGAGCTGCCAACTGTTCAAGGCAATCTTTTCCAGATACCGGAGCATGAAAATGTTCGGGGAAGTGATGCTTACGGATAGCCGTTACATACAATGCAGCCAGGATCAGCAAGCTTTATTTATTTATCAATTAATCAATTTTTATGAACACCCAACACACGGTAGATCAGCTCCAGGAGCTTAAACTACATGGCATGGCCAGGGCTTATGAAGCCATCACCAGCCAACCCGTTCACCTGCATCCGGAAGCCCACGAAATGGTGGCCATGCTGACGGAAGCAGAACTGCAATCGAAACTACATTACCGGACCCAGCTGTTCCTGCGGCTGGCCCGTCTGCGATACGCCGTCTTGCCGGAACAGATCCAATGTTCTGTCGGACGCAATCTAACCAGGGAACAGTTGCTGCTGCTCTGCGAAGGTGCTTTTATCCGCAATGGAGAAACGGTCCTGATTACCGGCGCCACCGGCTCCGGCAAGAGCTATCTGGCCTGCGCCCTGGGACGACAAGCCTGCATCCTGGGCTATAAAACGCTCTACTACTCAATGAGCCGCTTTCTGGAAACGCTGGCTACCTCCCGAGTGGAAGGCTCCTACGTCAAGCTATTAAACTTGCTGGCCCGAATGCCGGTATTGATCTTCGACGACTTTGGTCTGCAAGAGCTTGATCACCCCGCCAAACTGGCCCTCTTACAGATATTGGAAGACCGGTACAGTAAAGGAGCGACGATCATTACCTCCCAATTGCCGATCAAAAAATGGTATGATTACCTCAATGACGCTACCCTGGCCGACGCTATCATGGACAGATTGTCAGCCAGGGTCCATAAAATAGATTTGAAAGGAGAATCACTACGAAAAGACAAAACGAATTAACTTTATCATCTACGCACCCACCGGTGGGACACTTTGCTTCAGAACAACCGGGTCACTTTACTTCAGAATCTGCAGTTGTACGGTTGACGGGGGCCTTTGAGGTAGTGCCGTTGCCGAAGTGCTGCCGCAATAACCTCTCGTTCTGTCTTTGCGTTAGCTCTTGTTTGAGAGCCAAGATTTTTTCAATTCTCATTAAAGAAAAACCGACCTCACTACCTTTTATTTTTACCTTCTTATCGTCAATAAAGGAGATCCCCCGGCCTTTGATGACTCGTAGCCCAGGTCCTCCATTTTCTTTTGGAACTCGGAAAACTGGCTTACCTGGTTTAAAGTCTGCCGGATATTTTCCCGGAGCCGTTCCTTCCGTTTGTCATGCCGGGGCAATAGCCGATCCTCGCGGGAAAGGAAGGCGCGGGGGCTAAGTACCTGTTTGAGGCCGTACTGTTTTTCCAACCTCCGGCAGAGGGCGGCCATCCTTTTATAACTATTGCTGTCGCTGGCGACCTTTCCGTCGAACCCGACCCGGTTGGCGGCGATATGGATATGCGGTTCTTTGGTGTCTTTATGCAGGACGCAGATATATTGATGATCCGCGACGCCGAACTCTTTGGCGGCCTCCCGGCCTATTTCTATCCATTGTTCACGGGTAAGGGTTTCGCCTGGAGCCAGCCGTAGGGAAAGGTGTAAAACAGGTTTTTCTACCCGCTTGCTTAGTTTCATTACATCTACAAATTGGGCGGCCAGCTCATATTTGTTGCCAAAGCATTGATTATATTCCAGGACCTCCGCCCGGTCCTTATGCTGTAGATGGTCCGTCTGGGCAAGCTGCTGTTTCATTTCTTCCGTCAGCTTCTTTTTTATCTTCCAGGCAATAGCTGATACAGTGGGAAAAAGAACCGCCTTGGGAGACATGCCCGATCATTGTAGGTAGGTTTTGATTTGTACGGCGAGACCCTTTAAATCCTCGGACTGCACCTTTAAAGTGGCCCGCTCCAGGGCGTTTAGTTCTTCCCCGCTGTTGCGTGTTTTGGCGATCTGATTAAGGTTCGCGGCCATGTGATTGATGGTTCCAGTGAGGGCCAAAACTTCTTTCGGCAGGGCTTTTTCCTTGCTGTCAATTTTTCCGGTCAGGGCCATTTCCCGTAGATATTCGGATACTGTCAGCCGGGAACTTTTGGCCCCGGCTTCGATAGCGCGGCGCTCAAACAAGCTGCATTTGACGGCCGAGGATTTGATCTTTCTTTACGGCCTTTTTGGGGCGGCCTCCCTTCTTCTTGGTGGTTGTTCTTTGCTCCTCCATATCTTCCTCCTCTTGTTTTTTGAATGCGACAGCATGAGAAAAACGGGGTCCCCGAATGCGCCAGCATGAGGGGGCCAGCGTTTCGGTTATACCGAAACATAGCTGGCTACCCGAACTTCAAAGCCGCCTTCCTATCTTCTGGCTGACTTCTCGGCTATGATCCCGGTGGATCAGCCATTCGTTTAGGTCCTTGCGGCCCTGGTAGAAATCACTCCTGTCGATGTACTTGTCCCGATCCCATTGCAGGACCTTTGCAGTGTTGGTCCTGCCGGCAGTATCCCGATCCAAGATGAGGTGTACATGGGAGTACTGCTCCATCAGGGGGCGGCTTCTTTCCAAGAAGGACAGGGAATTAAGGACAAGGCAATTTGTCAGGGGAGCCTGTTGATTCTTGTTGATCGTTGCGAATGACAGGTAATTAAAGAAGCCTTCAAAGACGGCAATCTGTCCGGTGCAATTGTCGATAAAGGATATGTCTTTGGGGGCGCTGCTTCCTTTGAAGTGTTCGCTTCGCAGCTTCGTATCCACCGGCTCGGTTGCGGAATCCGATAACGGTTTGCTGTTTGCCATAGAGCCGGAAATCGACCTCCCGGCAGGACCGTTGGGCAATTTCCGGGGGAATACCTCGCTTTTCAAGGTAGTCTACCAGGACCCGATCCGCGAGGGGGCGGGTGTCCAAAATCACGATCTTAGTATCAGGGGAATCTTTCTTTTCACCCGCCCCCAAAGGCTGGGAAAGGAAAGGCTGTTGAAAAGAAAGGGAGTTGCCGGGCTTGTATTCGGAAAGCCGGTCCAGCAGTTCCCGGACCGTACATTTATGGTAAAGGGTTCCGAAATCAACCAGGTCGCCGCCCTGACCCGTACCATGATCGTACCACACATTCAAGGTCCGGCTTACTTTAAAGGAGGGTGTTTTCCTCCCGTAACGGAGACAGATACCAGTAGTCCCGGTTTCTAACCTTGGCCGGTTGATGGCCGGGAGGCTAAATAGTCCACAAGATCGAGCTGCTTTGCGTCCGCACACATCATCTTTTCCATACGTGCCAAATATTTGAGGGTGATACAATAGAAAAGCGACCCACAAGCAATTGGGAATCAAACCGCTATGCTTGCAAGTCGCTTTAAATCAAAAAGAAAGTGATTCGAGAATTGTATCGTAAGGCCCGCAAACAAAACGATCAGTGCCCCCGACAGGGGGCATTTGTTTTTCGGGGAGTGTGAAGGAGCGAAGCGAACTTCACGAACGAGGAGGGGCGTGGCGAAGCAGCCCCGACGAAGTTCTACCTGCTCGCCAAAGCGGACCGGGAAAACAAATGCCGGCACTATCGTGCCGGCATTGATCATTTTGTTTGACGCCCCCCTCACGGGATCACCGGAGCGTTGCGGAGGTAATCCCTCCCTCTCCGCCGAGCCTCATAGGTTATTGCCAGTCAATATTCTGTGAGGTTTTTTTATGTAGATGATTTTCTCCCGAATCCGAGAGCCAAATGTATTCAACTGATATCCTTTCATAACAGAAGGAGACAAGCGCCGCCGAAATTCAGAGATTGATTTTCTGAGTTATTCTGTGAGTTATTTCATCAATACGCCCTATCCCACTCACGTCTATGACTTGTAGTATTGTCCTCATGTAGTCTATTGCCGGACGGGTTGATGTTTCAAAAATCTGCACTCTTTTCATATGAATTCCGAGCGTCCTTATCGTCCTCCCTATTGGAAACCTCTGCCCTTTTAGCAGCTCTCTTTAAAAGTTCATGTTTCGGTACGTCGATATTGATCACCAGGCTAATTTTCTCATTTCTGGCTTTTGTCAATTCAATCAGGTCATCTACTTGCTTTTTCGTGCGTGGGTAACCATCCAAAATAATCCCTTTATTCTTTTTGTTTTCATCGATGATCTGACCAAAAAGTTTTTTCATAATCGCATCAGGAACGAGATCTCCTTTTTCTTCAAAGCTTGCCATAATCTGACCAATCTCTGTTTTATTCAATTTCTCCTGACGGCAGCGTTCGCCAGTTGATATGTGCTCAAAACCTAAAGCTTTGCTTATGATTTCACATTGGGTGCCTTTACCTGAATAGGGCGGACCCATAACAATTATTATCTTCATCATTTTTGATGGGGAACATTATTTATCCCAGGGATTAATAAAAGACAAATCCGAGATAGCCTGAAAATCAGACACGTTTCTTGTCAACAAAGTAAGTCCATTGACAATGGCTGTTGCCGCAATAATGGCGTCTGGCAATTTAATTTTATGGCCTTTGCGTAATGAAACGGTTTTCGTCTTGGTATCTTTATCCAGTTCGGAACACAATCGAATCTGCAATAAAGTTGTTTAGGACCGCCAAATCATTTTCGTCGGCCGTCTTCCAACACATTAGCTCGATTTCAGTGATTGCGGAAATGCACGGCTGGAATTCTTTGAGAATACCATCCATAAATTGTTCAGCGGAAGCGGGGAATTGTCGTTGAAGGTAGTAAATAGCAGTATTGGTGTCCCAAAGATATTTTATTCCCATTCGTTGCGCAGGTCCTTTAACTGTTGATCGATTTCATCAAGCGGCTGGCGAGTCATCGCTCCTTTGTATTTGGCAACCAAATTTATTCCAGTCACATTCGATTCCTCCTTTTGCTTGCGAAGGCGGATCAATTTGAGCAACTCTAAGTCTCGCAGAAGACTCAGCGCTTTTTCATTTAATATGTCAATAGTTACCGTAGTCATGATACAAAAATATCCAACTTTTATGATTTGGTCCAACTCCTTCCGAGCGGCCATGCCCGGCGCGCAAAATATAAAAATAACCATTTTTTTGATAAAAAGGAGCGCTTTTTATTAAATTTGTAGCTACAAATACGCCGGGAATAGATGGACAAACCGATGTCCCCGCTTAACCGCTGTAATTTGCATCGGTTTGCATTCAAATGGGCTTGAAGAACTCCAATGCTTTCCGCCCTATATTACGTCGACAGCTGTGCAGCTTCAGTTCAATCAAAGGTGTCAAAAATTTCAGACAGCGTTCATCGTATTTAAATAAGTGACGAGCTGCAAACCGATTTGCTTCTGCTTCCTTCGGAAGGGCCCAAAAAAAATAAGGAGTTTATGTATTCAGACGCGAGAAAAATGCGCTTCATTGAGGATTTCATTAAAGTCAAGAATGAGGCGGTTCTAATTCAAATCGAAAGCATTGTAAAAAAAGCAGCCAATCGCCAGGACGCCGGCCGGCCTTCTGCCCATGACTTCATAGGCCTGTGGAGCAAGGAGGATGCCCAGGCAATTGAAAAGGCATTTGAGGAAGGATGCGAGCTAATTCACCCGTATTCCTGAAACGACATTTGGATTGCGGCAATCGCCATCCAGAACGACCTTACCCTAGTAACCCATGACGGCCTTTTCAATGAAATCCAAGGACTCTCCCTAGTTGCGTGGTAGCAGCCGACAAATTTCTTTCCGATTGAATTCAAGATGCCCAATCAGCCACAACCGAGTCAAATCATTGAAAATAAAGCGCGTGGAGGACATGGTTCCACACCCTCCCTCTCCGCAATTTGGTCTAACAAAATCGACTAAAACGCTATAAATTTCTCATTTATAGCGTTTCTTTTTTTCTCTGCATTTTTTAAAATTCATTGTAATCGCCTCAAGTTCGAGAGACTTTTTGATAGACCTCTTCCGAGGTTCGCCGGGGTCTCGCCAACCTTAAGGAGATAATCGCGTCGGGCTTTCGACTAAAAGTATGTGCAGCCCGCCCGATGGAATCCGGCGGCGCAGAAGCCGGCCGTAAATCACCCGACGGATGAAGAGCTCATTGTCAGGATCAACCTCCTGGCGTTCAGGCGGCCCTTTTGAATACCGGCCAGGTGGGAAGATCATTTCCCCTTCCTAATGAAGAAGATACCTTTGACATCCGCTTCCCAGTGCTGCAACATAAAGACCATCACCGTCTCCTCCAAAAGATCTAAACCGGTACAGACTGCAGCCAGGTAAAAGAGCAAGGCCGGAAAATTCGCCGTGAAAAACAATCCAACCAAAAACACTCCTTGCGAGACAGCCGCAATCTTCGCAAGCCAGGTGTGAAAACTGGTCAATTTTCTATACCTGATCAGCGCAGCCACCGTTTGTATAAGATAGAGCGAGACCAGTATGACGATAATGACGAGCTGCTTCCGAAAAAAGGTGGGGTCAAAGACGAGCAAGGCGATGGTAGCTACCGCGACGGTTAGATCGTCGCCAATGGAATCCAGCACGGCCCCCGCCTTACTAATCACTCCATACCGCCGTGCCAAAAAGCCGTCTAACGCATCGGTCAGGAAACTCAGCAGTAAAAGCCAACGAAAGACATGCCAATGATGCTGCACGATCAATATGATCAATGCGAAAACCGCGATAATCCGGTAGACCGTTATCCCGTTGACAAGGTAGTAAGCCCGTTTCGCCATCGTTCTCCCATTTCTCAAATTTAAGCATTCCCGGTGCATGCGCTTATTTCGGCGTATGTCCCGACATTTCTGACATTAATCAGTATACCTCTTGACCCGAATCATCTCCAGCAAAAATTGGCTAAGCGACCTTTAAGCAAACTACATTTTTATGGAAAAGATTCTCCTGGCCATTGACAGCCAAAACCTGGACGAAAATGCAGTCGACTTCGCCTGCTATCTGGCCAGGCTTACCGGACCTAAACTAACAGCCATCTTCCTGGACAACCTGGTTTCCGAGGAAGAAGTGACTGTCAACATGGGCGAGGCGAGGGCAGTAACCAGGGATCGGAACACCGGTCTTTTCCGGCAGTTGGCAGAAGAGGCAGGCATAGAAGCCGACATTTATCGAAATACGGGTGTTCCGGCCTTTGACTCGTGGCCGAAAGCAAATTTGCGGACATACTGATCCTGGATGCCAACTCTTACCAGTCTACCCATCTTCGTAGCCCATTACTAAACCCTTCAAATTATCCCAAATGGAACCGACTACCACAGCACAACTGACACGTCAAACCGAGGTAGAAAGAAACATTTTCGCAAGACGTGCCGTCAGGACATACAAGACCGATCCCGTCGAGCGGGCCCTGATCGAGCGCGTACTGGATGCAGGCCGTATGGCGCCCTCTGCCATGAACCGGCAGCCCTGGCACTTTTATATCCTGACCGACAGGGAAACCGTCCAATTGTTCTCCCGGCAAATCGGAGCAAAGGTCTTCAAGGAAACCCTGCATTCCGGAGCAGCCGGTCTCGTCAAAAGGAGCTAAAGAGATCGCCGGGCTTTTGCACCTTTCCCACGGCATCGATCTTCACGCCATTCAAGACCCGGTGTTCCATGGCGCCCCCGTCGTCATATTCATCACTGCTCCCCGGGACAACGAATGGGCCCCGCTCGATATCGGCATGTGCGCACAGAACATCATGCTGTCTGCCCAATCCCTGGGTCTCAGCAGTTGCCCCGTCGGCTTTGGAAAATATGTGGAGAACACCCCAGCATATGACAGGATGCTGATTCCCCCTCGGAGCAGGTACAGCTTTCGATCATCCTCGGCTATTCAGATGAAGCTCCCGAACCGCATCCAAGACGCCAGGATAACATATCATTCATCGACTAATGACATCATATGGAAAGAGATATTCGACAATAAAGTTGCACTCGTCACAGGCGGGAGCTTCGGTATCGGACAGGCGACGGCCATCGCTTTTGCAAAAGGGGTGCACGGGTCGTCATCGCTGACTGTATTGAGGATAAAGAGCAAACCACTCTTCATCAGATCGAAGCAGCAGGGTCAAAAGGGCTCTTCGTTCTCTGTGATGTCGCCAAACCCGGCGATATAACAGCGATGATAGACAAGACATTTTCTGCGTTCGGCAGGTTGGACTTCGCCTTCAATAATGCCGGCATTGAAGGCATATCCGCGCCAACACAGGATTGCACGCTCGAGAACTGGGAAAGGACCCTTGCCGTTAACCTCACCGGCATCTGGCTCTGCATGCGGCACGAACTGCCCCACATGTTGCGACAGGGAAAGGGGAGCCATCGTCAACTGCGCATCCGTAGCGGGCCTGGTAGGATTCGCCGGACTGCCCGCGTACGTGGCCAGTAAACACGGCGTCGTGGGTCTTACAAAGACCGCCGCCCTGGAGAACGCCAAACAGGGCGTCCGTATCAATGCGGTATGCCCCGGTGTTATCAGAACCGCCATGATCGACCGCATCACCGGTAAAGACAAGGCGGTAGAACAACAATTTACCAATATGGAGCCCGTAGGCCGCTTTGGCGAGCCCTCCGAAGCTGGCGGAGGCGGTGGTCTGGCTGTGTTCGGATGCCGCGTCCTTCGTTACAGGCCATGCTATGGCCGTCGACGGTGGCTGGATTGCGATGTAAAGCAATATCGATTCGATATGAGCCCCTTACTTAAGATACCCTGCATTTTCTGCTGCCTTTCCTTTCTCTTTGCACAGGCCCAGACGACTTTATGCCAACCAGTACTTTAGCCAAAAGAGAGAAAATAGTCTCCTCCCTCTTCAGCGATTTTTTCACGCCCTTTGATTCGAGGTTCGATGGAAATGGAGAATCTCTGAGAGATATTCCTTTCCTGAGCATTCCGGCTGCTAACATTGTTAGCAGGGTTCAGCCTTAATGTTTTGGTTTTATATCCGGCAAGATGAGCAGGGGAATCTTCGTCTTAAGAATAACTCCTTTTGTAACACTGGGGTGAAACAGCTTATCAAATAAGGAGTGCCGATGCGGGATCATAGCCAGCATATCGATATGGTGGGTTGAAACAAATTCGGTTATAGCATGGGCGACATTTCTATCGAGTGGGTATTCGTAAACAGGATCCAGAGTCTTTACCATGCTCTCCAGCACGGAAGACAAGTTGAGCACTTCCACCACCTCCCCGTATTTTCTCTGAATAACTCTCACAACGTAAAATTGGGGGTGAGATTTCTCAGCTATGATATGAAGCGTATCCAATAAATGGCTGTCCGAGTACGGCGTTATGTCGTTAGCCAGCGCGATAGCTCTCGGTCTGGAATAGGATATTCCTTCCGGTATGATCAGCAGGGGAATTGTCGTTTTTCAGCAAGTGCCGTTGCGGTGCTACCCAACATCCGACGCATGGCCTTACCCCTTCCTTTCATGCCCATGATGATCAGGTCGGCATTCATTTCGTGGCCTGCTCCCGGATGGCCTCGACTACGGGGCCTTCTTTCGAAAGGAGCTCGATTGGTACGACCTTTTCACCGGTCACCCGATCGGCCTCTGTTTCCAACCGCTCCTGCGCGGCCTTCTTCGTATCTTCCGGCTTTAGCAATACTATTGTATCAACCACAGTGACCGGAATTTGTTGGTAAGCATTGCAAAGGATTACCCTGCCATTGAATTCGTCAGCCATTTCTACTCCGTATCGGGTGGCAGATCCCGAAGCATCCGAAAAATCCGTCGCGACAAAGAAAGGTCTTCATGCGAAATTTTTTCCGCTCCCATTCAAGCGTGAATCGAAAGATAATTTAATCTCTTTTTGGACGCTTTTGGGTAGAGTATCCGGCTCTATCACCAGCTCAAATTTATCAGCCTCATTTGTCGTAAAAGAGTACCGGTAATACTTTTTGCCAAAACATCGTGGGTATCTCTTCTCGATATCCCTGACGTCCTGCAGAAACGTCCCAAACAAGGCTCCCGTTACCGGTGTCGCTATGTGTGGCATACCCAATTTTTATAGGAAATTAGACTATTGTCAATCGGTAAACAAGATCGGGGGTTAGGGAGTCACCTGAAAAATATCACTAACATCGGTGATCCAGGTCAGCGGCAATCAACAGTTCTTATAGTACCTTCTCGCCTGACCCGGGTCATCCGGAATGCCCGGCCGACCGGATATATTTGTTCACAAAAATTGAGAGTCATGAAACGCCTACTTGTTGCAACCGATTTTTCCCCGGCATCCGACCGGGCAGTCGAATACGGTCTGAAACTGGCTTTGGCGCTCGAAGCGACCGTCACGCTCGTCGCGGCTTACGAAGAAATTCCCGTGCCCGTCACGGATACCATGTCTATGACCTTCATCGATGCCGCCGGTGTTAAAGACTTTGTCGAACAAGGACTTCGGCGACAGCAGGAGCTTTTTCAGCAGACCAGGGTCCAGCCGGTTGAAACCCTCGCGGTAAAAGGGCCTGTTGTAGCGGCTATCCTGGATGCCGCATCGGAATTATATGCGGACATGATCATTGCAGGTATGAAGGGCAAAGGAAAGTCGGTCCGTCAGCTATTGGGAAGTACAGTGACCGCACTGGCAAGAAAAAACACCTATTCCACTTCTGGTGGTGCCGGAGGATGCTCGTTATCTGCCGCCGATGAACATTCTCCTGGGTAACGATATCCGGCCAGACATGAATATCCATGTCCTGGACCCGCTCAGGGAATTGGTGGCCATTTTTGGGTCGAAGCTCTATGCACTCCGTGTCGTCAAAAAAGGAGCGAAGGAATTTATCGAGGTCATCCATAACCGGTCCCCTTTGCAGGATTTGGACAAGAAATGGGATATAAAATATGAATATGAAATGGGAGACGATGTGGTGGGCAGCCTTAATCAATTCGCGCGGACCCATGCAATCGAAATGGCAGTGATGATCCCTCACCCGCATTCGCTTCCGGAGCGATGGTTCATGAGAAGCCATACACGGGAAATGATCTTTGAGGCAACAATACCCTTGCTAATATTGCCCGATTCACAATTTGTCTAACAAAACAAAATAGCAAAAAACAAACGGCGCTGAACCCAACAACGAGTCGAAACGATCCAGCATTCCCCCATGACCCGGCAAAATTGTTCCGGAGTCTTTGATATTAAGACTTCTTTTCATAAGCGACTTTATCAGATCGCCGAAGGTACCCGTAACAACTATTGTCATTGCCATACCCATCCAGACCATCATATGTTGTCCGGAAAAATAAAGTGATACAAGGTAAGCGACGAGCAGAGCGCAGGCAGCCCCCCCGATGCTTCCTTCCCAGGTCTTTCGGGGTGAGACGCGTTGAAATAAGGGATGGGCGCCGAACGCTTTACCCGTGAAATAGGCAGCCGAATCGTCGGCCCAAAGAATTAGAAAATACCCAAGAGCTACATTTGGATGATATAACCCTGAACCCACCGGCAAATAAGCTATGATGACAAAAAAGCACAGGGGTACTGTTATACATAGAATGCCCAAGAAGGTGAAAGCCAAATTGTGGAAAGGATTCGGCTCCCGCCGGAACAGTTCGGCGATAAAGATTCCGAATGCGATTGGAATATTGACCAGCAAAATTTTTGGCTCCATGTATTTGCTGATCGTCAGCGCACAGGTCATTATCATTAGGGTGGACAATAAGATGCCGCCAGTTTTGATCGGACGAAGGCCGGCGGCGTGAAATAGGCGGTAAAACTCAAGTAGGGTGAGTAGGTTTAACGTCAGGACCAATAAAATGAAGCCACCAGCCTTCCAACTTAGCAAAAAGGTAATTATAAGTGCCAGGGCAGCCCCCGTAATTGTCCGTTGCGTCAAATTATTCATGATTCATTCCCATAGTTTCTACCTGGGTATCAGGCAAAATGTACATCACAAAAAGGGCAGGCTCGAAAGCCTGCCTTCCATCGACGTTGGTAGTGTTACGGTCTTTTAAATCTTCCTACTTGACCGATAAACTCCGGATAATGTTGAAACAAAGCTACGACCTTCCGAGACGCAAATAAATGACGAGCTTCAACTACAAGCCTGATTGTGATTCTGGGTGCCAGTCAGGAAGCGGGTGATCCGGCATTGAGATCATTCAAATAACCGTCCATCAACAGAAGATATTTGCCTGCTTCGGTGAGCAAGGCATCTCTACCAAGATCATCGTCTGCACCGCGCGCCCTGAGTACGTTCACCTTTGCCCGGATATTGGCCCGGTAAGCCTTGTAATAGAGGAAGAGCTGTTGTTCTTCCGGGGATCGAATAGCAGGAAAGAAGCGATTATAATCGCTGATAAACATGCCGGATAATTCGGGTCTTCCGAATGCCTCCAGGTCCATGCATAGAAATGCGACCTCATTCAGTACATCGATCTGCCGGTACTCATCATTGAACTCAATGCAATCAAAGGGTTGCGGCGAGGGCAGCAAGAAAATATTCCTGGAATGGAGATCGCCGTGGCAGTCTCTGAAATACCCCGCTTCGAGTCTTCCCATCAGCAGGTGGTGCTGGCGTTCCATAAAGGAGTTGGAACAATCTATCGCCCGGTTGATGATATCCGCCCTATCTTCCCCCGCCTCACCGGCAAATTGCTGCAAATACGGTATCTCTGCAGCCAGGTCATTGAATTTGAGGTGAAGATCCCAACAATCCTTCTTGTAGATAATATCCGTTCTTTTATGAAAAGCAGCTATCTTTTCGGCAAGGCGTGTAATATGGGTGCCGGTTACCTTGTTGTGCAATAGCAACACATCCATCTGCCTGTTCCTGTCCAGCTTTTTCATCCTCACCGCATATTCAATCGTCGTTCCCGGCGCTGAAGCTTCAGCAAGGCTGACGGAATATAACCCGCCTATTTCCTGAATCGGAACGACATCCAGGTAAATATTTTCGGTGAGTCTTCTATTCAATAGGACCTCCGTTCGCAGTAATACTTTCGTTTGTCCAGTGTAGAGAAATCGAGAAAAGAATAATGAGCTGGCTTTTTGATCTTGTAAGCATAGTCACCGGATAGGATCACCCATGAAATATGCGTCTCGATCAGTTCCGGCAAGCCGCGCGTGTCGGCGAATTGACCATCCTTTATCAATCTATCGATCTGATCCGATGTCATGGGTCTCTATGTTTAAGTATTCAGGGTAAACATGTACCTCATACCCCAAAAGGATATGTCTGAGGTGTTTCGCGGCCATGAGGTTCCAGGTGCAGCGGGTGTAACGCTTTGGTCTCATTCAGGTAGATGAAAGCGTCATACCGGATCGGCAGGATCGAGGGCACGTAGTTGCCATACTGCTCATACGCCGCATTGTATACTACACCCACTGCCCGGTGGCCGATATGATGCTCCATCAGCATGTCATTGGCCGCGAGATCATCCATGATCAATAATTTGTCGGCTTTGCCGGCCTCGTGCAACAAGTATTCCCAGCTTCCCTTCTTCGCTTCGGGCAGTTGCATGTCCTGCATTCTGGCGCCCCATCCCCTGCCGGCTATGACGGAACCCTTGTAGGAGCCAAAGCCAACCAGCACCACTCCCTTTTCGTGATGTTGCAGCCGCGCCAGCTTCCCCGATATTATACATGCCTTCGTCCGTCATGTCTGTGGCCCGGGCATCTCCTACGTGGGTATTGTGCGCCCAGATGATGGCCTTTGAATTTCCGTCATGAAAGGTCAGCAGGCGTTCCAGCGTATCGGCCATATGGCGGTCCCGGATATTCCAGCTATGCGGCCCTCCCGCAATCATCGCCCTGTAGTACTTTTCGGCGTTGACCGCGACCAGGGCGTTTTGTTCGGCGCTGAACACATTCTCATGATCCGTATTGTAAGTTGGGAGCCTCTCTTGTACTTTCTTCAGCAGCTCTACGACTTCCGTCTGGCAAAGGTCCGGCACGAATTGCGCCGCCCGCGCATACTCGCCGCCCTCGTCCCGGTAGGGTTCGAAGCAGCGGAACGCTTCTTCGGCTACTTTCAGAGCGGCAGGATCCGTCTTCTTCAGGTATTGCATGATGTTTTCCATGCTTTCCCAAAGGCTGTACACGTCCAGGCCGTAGAAACCGGTCTTTTTATTCGCAGGCAGGCCGGCATTGTGTTGTTGCAGCCAGTCGGCGAGCGCTACGATCTCCCAATTGGCCCACATCCACGTTGGCCACCGGTTGAATCCTTGCAATACCTTGAACGCGCTCTTATTTTCCTGGTCATAGCCCTTGACAAACCGGTTCAAGCGGTAACATTCCGGCCAGTCCCCCTCGACCGCAATAAAATTGAATCCCTTTTCTTCGATCAGGCGTTTGGAAATATGCGCCCTCCACATATAATATTCGTGCGTCCCATGACTGGCCTCCCCCAGCATGACGATCCGTGCATCTCCGATCCTGTCGAGCAGCGGAGTCAGGTCGGCCTTACTCTTCAAGGGATAGCTCCACTGCCTGATGGCGCTGATAGCCTCGACTTCATTGAAGGGCGCTTCGGTGGTAAAATATCGTCTCATGATATTATCTTTTTCAGGTTTCCTTTTCCGGTGCGGGTATCTCCGACGGACCCGGATGAGGCCCTTCCGGTTCCACTTCAGGGCTGATCTCCGGATCATGGTCCGGGATAAGCGGTTCCACGGGTGAATCCGGCTTCACCTCCGGCTCTGGACCGGGAAGCGGGATCTCCGAAGGCTTGACGGGGTTCTTTTTCTTGCTCATGGTAACGTGTTTGGGGCCGAATGGCCGTTACAACATCTCAGCGGGATTGGCGATCACTACCGGTTCTTTCTTTTCCGGCTTTTTGACGATGACGCATTCTGTCGTGATGAACATGCCGGAGACCGATGCGGCATATTCCAGTGCCAGCCGGCTTACCTTCACCGGGTCGATGATCCCTGTTTCCAGCAATCTTTCGAATTGCTCCGTTTTGGCATTAAAGCCAAAATCTCCTTCCCCCGATTTCACTTTTTGGACGATCTCGGCGGGTTCCAATCCAGCATTGATGACGATCTGCTTCAGCGGTTCTTCCAATGCCTTCTTTACAATGTCCACCCCTACCTTTTCATCGTCGGTAATATCGGTAAGCTTATCCAGGTCTGGAAGGCATCGCAGGTAGGCCACCCCTCCGCCGGGAACGATCCCTTCTTCCATGGCCGCCCGCGTGGCATTCAGGGCGTCATCCACAATGTCCTTTTTCACGTTCATCTCAATTTCCGACGAGGCGCCGACATAGACTACCGCCACACCACCGGAGAGCTTCGCCAACCGCTCCTGCAACTTTTCCTTGTCGTAGTCCGATTTGGTATCCTTCAGCTGTTCCCTGATCTGTGCCACGGCAGCCTTTATCTTCTCCTTATCTCCCGCGCCGCTGATGATCGTCGTCTTGTCTTTCGTAATGATCAACTTTGCGCATCTGCCGAGCAGGGGAATGTCGGCATTCTCCAGCTTAATTCCCTTCTCTTCCATGATGACCGTTCCCCCGTGAGCACGGCGATATCTTCCAGCATTTCCTTCCGCCGGTCGCCGTAACCTGGAGCTTTCACGGCTGCGATCTTCAGCACACCCCGCAATTTGTTGACCACCAGCACCGCCAAAGCCTCCCCTTCGACATCTTCCGAGACGATCAACAGCGGGGTGTTCGACTGGGACACTTTGTCCAGCAGGGGCAGCAGCTCTTTCATCCCCGAGATCTTCTTATCGTAGAGCAGGATATAAGGGTTTTCGTATACGGCGGTCATTTTGTCGCCATCAGTTACAAAATAGGGCGAGATATAGCCCCGGTCGAATTGCATGCCCTCCACCACTTCCACATAGGTCTCGAATCCTTTCGCTTCCTCGATGGTGATTACACCCTCCCTTCCTGCTTTTTTCATCGCCTCCGCGATCAGCTTCCCGATCTCCGGGTTGTTACCTGCCGAGATGCTCGCCACCTGTTCGATCTTCTCGCTGTTGGTGCCAACGGGAATAGCCTGGGTCTTCAGCTTTTCACTCACCGCTTTTACTGCCTTGTCGATACCCTTCTTTATCTCCATCGGATTGATGCCAGCCTCCACTCTCTTCAGGCCCAGATCGATCATCGACCGGGCCAGCAGCGTGGCAGTCGTCGTTCCGTCGCCTGCGGCCTCCGAGATACGTACCGCCACGTCCCGCAGCATCTTTACCCCCATCTCCTCGACAGGGTCCTCCAGCTCGATCTGCTTGGCCACGGTAACCCCATCACAGGACATCTGGGGAGAACCATCCATTTTTTCGAATACTACATTCCGTCCCCGAGGGCCGAGCGTGATGACAACGGCCTTGGCCAGGTGATCTACACCTTCCCGCAATTTCTTCCTGGCTTCGAGATCATAGTTGATTAGTTTTGCCATAATCGAAAATTTTAATACCTGCTTCTTTGGGAAGAGCAGGAGACACCCGGAGCTCATTGAGATAATACAGCACCTCCTCATCCGTTACCTGGTGAAAATCGGTATAGAATTCCCCAACGCCATAGAACTCATCGGGAATAAGCACAGAAATAAACTCATCGGCAACCGACGACAATTTTTCGGCGGCGCTTCGGGAAGCGACCGGCACGGCAATGATGATCCGCGCCGGCCCTTCTTTGCGGATCATGTTGATGGTGCTCAACAGCGTATTGCCCGTGGCTACCCCGTCATCGACGACGATCACAGTCTTGTCTTTCAGCGGCAAGTGGCTCAGCCGTCCCCATGAATTTCAGTCGCATTTCCTTGAGTCTTTTCCGGATCTGTTCCGTCTCTGCCTTTATATAGGCCGATGAGACGCCTATATGGGGCAGAAGAAAACTGTCCGTCAGGCTAACGGCCCCGATAGCATATTCCCTGTTCTGCGGGTGACCTATTTTCTTGGTCATCAGCAGGTCGAGCGATAAGCCTGTCCTTTTCGCGACCACATATCCTATCGGGATGCCGCCTCTGGGAACAGCGAGGATAACACCCTCCATACGGGCGTATTTCTTCAATTTTTCAGCCAGTGCAAAACCGGCATCGATCCTGTCGGTAAACATATTTCATAGACTTTTATTGATTTACAATCAATGACGGGTGCAAATGTTGAACAAACCAGCGAAGGTATGCGATGGGCCGGTCTCCCCTGGAGACGATGGTCCTGACGACATCCGGGAGCCCGGCCGCCGCGTTCAAGGCCGCAGCGGCGCCCGTACTGGCCCCATAGTAGCCGAGTTGATAATGGCTCAGCAGATCAAGGGATTTGAGCGGTTCCGTAACAAGGGCAGCCGGTCAGTCAGCAAACCCATATCGTACCCTATAATAAACAGACATTGGTTTTTGGCTAAAGGTATTATTGTCTTATTTCAGTAACCGTGACATATATTATAGGTCGGTATGACTTCCGTCATCGGGCTGGAGAATCGATGAGAGTATCTTAGTTAAAGCCAATACTATTTGGGGTTGATCCCGTCACCCTAAAAAGTGACGGGTAGGTTCGACACCATCATAGTTCATATCATCGAGGCCTGGTAATTGATCGGAATTATAGTTGCACGGGCTGATTTGACGACGCGCTTTTATAGATTGCTTCGACAACGCGAATATCGCGCCGGCCTTCCTCACCCGGCGCCAGCATGGGGCGCTTTTCTATAATGGAAAGGGCATCGTCGTCCATTTGTTTGGCCTGTTGGAAAGGAACCTGGTAGGGGTGATGGATGATGCCCAGTGGGCTGGCGCCATTCTGGCCATTGTATTCGGAGTAGGGCTGCATTTTTATGTCTCCCTTATCACAACTGATCGTAATAAAATTCATATAATCCCCAAAACTTGTTTTGATGTCAGCGGTCACACCGCCAGGAAATGCAAGTTGGGCGACGGTTGTTTCGTCGAGGCCGTTTTTATAGATCTCCGGTCGCGTTGTGGAGGTTTGAGCGGAAAGGACGGAGGTTGGCTCCATTCCGGCCCCTAATCTGGCTCCCTGGATAGCATACACGCCCATATCGTACAATACTCCACCACCCATCTCCTTTTTTTGCTTCCAGTGATCGGTGCGGTTTTCGCGGTAGCCGGCCGCGCAGTCGACTTTTTTACCTTGCCGAGATTTTGTCCTTTTACCAGCGCGCGCCATTCCTGGGTATTCGGCTCATGCTGAAGGCGGTATCCGATGGCAAGCGACTTTTTGTTGGTCCTGCAGGCATCGATCATGGCTGTGCATTCCGACTCCGTCAATGCCATGGGTTTTTCGCACCATACTTCTTTGCCGGCATTAGCGGCCCTGATCACGTACTCCTTATGCATGGAGGGCGGTAAGACTACGTAGACCACGTCGATATCGGGGTTATTCGCGATGCTGTCGAAGTTCTGATAGTTGTAAATGTTCTTGTCCGGAATATTGTATTTTTTTGCCACGCCTCAGCTTTGGCGGGGGTACCCGTTACAATGCCTGCGAGATAACAGTGTCTGGTTTGTTGCAGGGCCGGCGCCAGCAGGTCGGTGCTATAGTAGCCCAGGCCGACAAGCGCTACTCCCAGTTTGTCTTTGGAGCCTATCCGGGCGGAGAAGATCTTTCCTGGAAAAAGCAGGAGGATGCCACTGCCGGTAGCAATCGTTTTAATGGCACGCCTCCTTGAGATGGTGTTCATATGACAGCAATTTGAGGTTGAGACAAAAATGGGAGCAACAATGCTTTACCGAATTTAGTAAAAAATATCCAACTTTTCAATCGGTTGAAAAAAACGGGCAATGGTTCGCTCAAGGCGTTATGGTCCTTCCATTCGGTGAGTCTAACGAATTAAAGCCCCTGGTCCTGAACCTGCGGCCCGGCTCAATACCGGCCGGTAACCACATGTCCGCTTTAATGGTCTCTTTGCCCGTCTGACCCGGTTTTGGCCCGCGCCGCTTACCGCGATACTCCATTTTTACAGGATACTATTTTAAAACAGAAACTATCATGAGAAATGGAAAACATACCATCGCGATCATCATTTTCCCTGGCCTTGCTGATCACGGCAGAGATCATCTGGAGCTGGCGTCGGGACAAGAAGGCCTATGGTCTGAAAGATACCCTTGCCAATCTCGTTATCCTTGCAGGCTTTCAACTATCCAAATACCTGTTTGCAGGTTACCAGTTATTTATATTACAGGGAGCTTCCCGAATCGCACCGGTACACCTGCCCGCTTCGGCCCGGACCTTTGCAGTCTGTTTTGTCCTGGCCGATTTCACTTACTATTGGTTTCACCGGCTTTCCCATAATTGGCAGCCTCTCTGGGCTTTTCATCTTATCCACCATTCGAGTCCCTATATAAATCTCACCACTTCCTATCGTCTCAACTGGCTGAGCGCAGTGATCAGCCCTCTCTTCTTTATCCCCCGGCCGTCACAGGTTTTCCTGCTTCCTTTATTGCCCTTAGTTATGGGCTCAACCTGTTGTATCAGTTCTTTATGCATACGGAGGCCATCGGAAAATGGGGCAGGCTGGAAGGAATTATCGACAGTCCATCTGCGCATCGCGTACACCATGGGAAAAACCCCCTCTATATCGACAAGAACTTTGGTGGTGTCATAATGATCTGGGACAGGCTGTTCAAAACTTATCAACCGGAAACTGAAAGATCCGATTACGGTATCAGCACCGGTTTCATTGGTAACAATCCGTTTAGGCTCGTATTCAAAGGTTTTATAGATCTCTTCACCGGTAAATTAAACTCAAAAGGATAATGTATAAGACAAAAATGATCCCTCTCCTCGCCCTTATATCCGCCCTGCTAACTACGGGATGCGCCGACGCGCAGTCCCGGCCACGCAGGGACGGGCAACCATTCGTACCGTGCGTTAATGTCTCTGTAGGTTATGGGTTTCCCGATCTCGACAGAAAATATCTCCCCGATTTTTACGGGATGAGCAGGGGAAGTCGTTCACAATCGGGGGTCATTACGGGTTCCGTGAATTATCAGTTCAGCAGGAAGATGAGTATCGGGGCGATGGTGGCCCATGGCGCAGTCAGTGCGTCTTATTACGATTATTATTCCGTCGATCCCGCCTTTATCGGGCGGCTGGAAGCCTGGAGCTTCATGATCAGCCTCGTAAGATATTTTCCCATAAGTGCTATGGCGGCCCCTTATATCAGGACTGCCATTGGCATTAATAGCTGGCAACAGGAGTATACAGACCCTACTGGCAACAAGGTAGCCGTCACAGCCCCTGACCTGCCCGATCTGGCGCGCCAGCTCGCGCTTGGGGTGAGGTTCAGATTATCTCAGCGGGCGGGGCTGTTCGTCGAAGCAGGTTACGGAAGATATATCCTGAACAGCGGTCTTTCGGTAAAATTCTAGAAATGCCCGTTTCGGCAGGCTATCTGCCCGTTTTATGTCCTTTTAATAGATTTCGTTCTTTGGCTATCGTCAAATCTGTATTCGAAAACAATAAAAATACTCGTCATGAAAAAAATGCTTTTCTCCGTACTGGTCATAGGGATACTACTCAGCGTAGTCACATTGAGAACCAATGCCCAGGTAATTATCCGGACCGCGGTCCCCGTCCATCCCCTGGTAAGGCAGGCAGTAATAGTACGGCCGCCTATGGTAGTAAGGCCAGTCGTTTGTCCGGCTGTTGTAGTGCGACCCGCTTTCCGCCCTCCGGTCGTAGTGATAAGACGGCCCCCGGTCGTTACGTTCGTAGGACCAGTGCGCCCTGTCATTGTCTACAGATAATCCGGAAGACCAATTCCATTATTCCAAACAAGCAAGATTCAAAAAAATGTCAACAAGATCAGTCAATAGAAAAATCTCATTTTCGATCGTGTTTTTGATCCTGAGTCTCCTGGCTTCAGCCTCATCCGCAAATGCTCAATCGGCCCAGCCCGCCCAGTCGGGGTCGCCGGCCCGATCGATAGACAGCAAACGCGCTTAAAAAACCAGTATTTCGCCGCTTTGGTTAAATCAAAGGGCATTTTGGTTAAGTCTACGCCGCCGCTGATGCAGACCTTTGTAAAAAGAACAATAATGAAAGCAATTGGGATCGATGAATTCGGCGGACCGGAAGTAATAGATCTGGCAGAGGTGCAAGCCGGTCAGGGTGTACTTATCCATGGTGCGGCACATAACGCTGATACGGGCAGAATGGGACCACGACGAGCGTCTCAAATGACTGGAAAAATGGGACTTCCGTCGCGTTGACCGATGGGACCTTCAATGCAGGCGCAAATAGCATCTTTGTCAAGTGATTCATGATAGCCGGACATCCGTTCAACCTAAATAATCGGGAGGATATACTTTCTGTCCATGTCTGTCCGCAGCAGCCTGTAGCCTGGCCACCTCTTCCACATTCAAAACCGGTGGCGCTAAGAATTTTCCAGGACTGGTTGGCCTGCCGATCTCCTGAAAGAACGCATCCAGCCCCGCAGGGATCACCGTACACAACAAATGCGCCATGCCATTACCGGTATTCTTGAAACAATGCGCCTCGCCGCCCTTGGGAATGTTGATGAACGCCCCTTTCTTGGCGGTATATTTTCCCGCCTCAGTTTTGAACTCGAGCTCCCCATCGACTACATAAAATAACTCCTGGATATTGGCGTGAGAATGAGGACCGGGGCCTCCGCCCGGCGGAACGAGCATGTCGATGACGGCGTACGCGCCCTGGGTCTGCTCCCCTGAAATAATGATCCGGTAATTGTCCCCGACCACAGATAGGGTTTGCCCCTGGTCCTCATGGATGGCTTTGATATTGTCTATCATAAAAAATGAGTTTTTGCAATATAAAAAAGGATTATCAGGCTAACGAAGCCTGCAGGGCCGGATAATCGATGTATCCCTTTTCTCCGGGAGTATAGAGAGTGGTGGGGTCCAGGGCGTTGAGCGGTGCCCGGTTCCCGATCCGATCAACGAGATCCGGGTTCGCCAAAAAAGACCTGCCGAATGCAACGATATCCGCGAACTGATTGGCAAGAACGGTCTCTGCATTTTCCGGAGTTATTCCATTGCACAGAATGATCGTTCTTGAAAAATTCGCACGGATGCCGTCAAAGGTCTTCTGCGGAATGAGGGGATTAGCGGCAATATGAATATAGGTTAACCCGATCTTATCTAATTCCCCGGCCAGGTAGACATAGGTAGCATGCACCTCTTCCGCATCATAGGATTTCAGATCCCCGAGACTGGCAAATGGGGAAAACCGGATACCTAGCTTGTCAGGGCCGATAGCCGCAGCCGTTCTTGCTGCGATTTCGAGCGTGAGCCTGGCGCGGTTGGCGATGCTTCCGCCGTATTCATCGGCCCGATCGTTGATATTTGGATTCAAGAACTGCTCCAGCAAATAGCCATTGGCGCCATGCAATTCCACTCCATCAAAACCAGCCTTCATGGCATTTTCGCTTGCGACAACGAAACCTTCGATCACCTTGTTGATGCTTTCCCTGGTCAAAGGCACCGGTTCGGAATGATCCTGCAAGCCTGCTGTGTCAGTATAGATCTGCCCCGCTGCTTTGATGGCGGAGACTCCTGCAAGGTCCCAACCTTCGGGTAAATTGTCTACATGTCCAATACGGCCCGTATGCATCACGCTGCAGGAATATCTTGCTGCCTCCCCGGTGTTACTCTGTCGGTTATCTTCTTCCAACCGGCTATCTGCGCCTCGTTGTAAATGCCGAGGATACGCGGATAACCCAGACCCCCGGGCATCGGTGAAGTGCCTTCCGTGACTATCAGTCCCGCCCCGGTACGTTGTCCATAATAGGTTGCCATCAAATCGTTGGGAAGATTATTGACGGCCCGGCTCCGGGTCATGGGCGCCATAACGATGTGGTTCTTTAAGACAAGGCCCCCCTTTCTGTATTCTGTCAGTAAGATGTTCATTTTATTGCTGTCGGAATTTTTTATCCGACAGGACAAAGCTAGATCAGGCCCCGGGAAAGAAATAGCACAAGGCGACGGAAAATTAGTCCTATCCGGCGGAGGCATATTTTTTGGAGTGATGCCGTAGTGTTTTTCGAATAGTCGGGAAAAATGACTCAGGTTCGAAAAACCAAGGTAATATCCGGCCTGCGACACAGAATAACCGGCATGTTTCAATAGAAAGCCGGCCTCCCTCATCCGCTCGTTTTGAAAATAGTTGTAGATCGTATCGCCGTAAGTCTGTTTGAACAATTGCTTCATTTTCGTTTCGCTCATCCCCGCCATTCTCGCCAGGACATGCAATTCCGGCGGCTGGCTTAGATCGGCCAGGATCGTCGTACGAATGACAGACAGCTTATCGAGGTCGGCCTTGTTAACCGGCCTTTGTTTGTCGCTCCCCTCTCCAGTAGTTTGGCGAACAGCAGATAGATCAGCTCACGAATTTTGATCTTATAATACAACGAGCTCAATTCGTCCCTATCATCCGTCTCCGATATCTGCCTGAGCGTTCGCTGCACTTCCGGATGCATTTTCTCGTGATAAAAGAACAACTCATCTCCGCGCAGTATCGTCGCCAAAGGCCCGCTTACTTTTTCAAGTCCCACCATGCCGCAAAGTACCTCACGCGACAGGCCTATAGCTCCAAAATGCACTTCGATATTGGCTGGGAAGATCGTTTCGGTACTAAAAGCGCTGGAGGCGATCTGGATCGACGATCCGTTGGTTTTTAGGAATTGGATGGCGGTCTTACGGTCGGGCGTGATCTCCAGCGGTATCTCATTACTGTTAAATACGATCGAGACCAGATCATAATTCTCCGCCGGGCCTTTTCGCTTCAAATGAAGGTCTTGTTTCAGGGTGTAGTGGTGCATGGCGAATCGGATGCCCGGTTCTATATCTCTGAACTTGATGAACCCTTTGCCCATAGTCCCGGGGATCTTGAGGCCATCCCTATAGACGGGGATATTAAATCTTTCACCAAAACTTTTTTACGAAATTAAAACCAGGATGGACGGTAAATTCGGAAAGTCATTAAGAGACGCGATTATGAAGCCTAAGATACAATACTTGCTCATCTTTTAAGAATGGTCCGACGTAACTCTTATTACCAATAGTCGCCAAAAAGGCGTAAATTCACCGACTCTCCCTTTTCTCCCTACACAGTTTTGCGTCATTCCGGCCATTATTTCGAAAGGATCGCAGTACTCAGCCAGTTTCAATTATGAAAGTCACAGCCAGTACGGTTTTTGACATATTGTCCCGTTTACGCGTTTATTTCCAGGGTGCCGGAAAAGCCCTGGCCTATGACAATGAGGAGCCCTTTCGCTCCGGACTGTACAGCCTCGGATCAACTGAACAGCCATGCCACGACAGTTGCCGGATCGCACCGGTTGGAGACCAACCGTCCTGCAGCTCACTTGCTGAAAAGGCTGGCCGACAACGAAAACATGTTACTGGAAGTGCGTGATCTGCTGGTCGGGAACATCCAAACGGGGAAAGCCATCACCCCCGGCGCAGAATGGCTACTTGACAATTTTTACCTCATCGAGGAGCAGGTAGTTCTCGCCAGGAAACATCTTCCCAAGGGCTACAGCGAAGGACTCCCCACATTGGCCACCGGCACTTCCGCGGGTATGCCCCGGGTTTACGATATCGTGCTGGAGATCATTTCGCATAGCGACGGCAGGGTGGATGCCCAGAACCTCGGCAGTTTTGTTGCCGCCTATCAGACAACCTCTGTACTAACGCTCGGTGAGCTGTGGGCCATACCCATCATGCTGCGACTGGCCGTTATCGAAAACCTGCGAAGGGTCTGCGGAAAGATAGCGCTGGATATGGTCGATCACAACCTGGCCGATTACTGGACCGACAAAATGATCGACACGATAAAAAGCGAGACGGAAGATCTGATCCTGACGATCGCAGACATGGTACGCTCAAAACCTCCCCTGAGCAGCCCTTTCGTAGCCGAATTTACCCGGAGCCTGCAAGGAAAAGGACCCGCACTGGCTTTGCCGCTTAGCTGGCTCGAGCAGCAATTGGAAGGCATGGGCACCAACACCAATACGATTGTCCGACAGGAAAACCAAAAACAGGCTGCCGACCAGGTCTCTGTCCGTAACAGCATCGGAACCTTGCGGTTTATCGGAAGAACGGACTGGCGGGAGTTTGTCGAGACACTCAGCATCGTAGAGCAGCTATTGGTCAAAGACCCCGCAGGCATATATTCGTCCATGGATTTCGCTACCCGGGACCGGTACCGCCACGTTGTGGAATCCATCGCAAAAGACTCCAGCCTGCCCGAGACGGACGTTGCACAAAAAGGTACTTACCCTCGCCGGAAAACACAAAGACACCAATCCCTCCGCTAAAGGGAGCAACACGTAGGTTACTACCTGATCGACAAAGGAGTAAAGGAGACCTTACTGGCAGCGAGGCCCCACTATAGCGCACTCCGTAAATTGCTCCGGACGTTCAGAAGGATCCCGCTCTTTCTTTACCTGTCTTCCATTGCAGTACTAACCTTGTTGATCAGCGCTGCATTGTACTATCTTCCGGCCAGTGACGGCGTTCCCAACAGATGGCTGCTGCCGGTGGTCGTCCTGCTGGCGCTCCCTGCATCCGTGCAACTGGCCATTGCCCTCGTCAACTGGATATCCACGTTGCTGGTCAAGCCGCACTTATTGCCGCGTATGGATTTTTCACAGGGAGTTCCTCCCGAATATCGCACCCTTGTGGTAGTGCCGACCCTGCTCACCAGTCCGGCATATATCGAAACGCTGCTGGAGGCACTGGAAATTCGCTTCCTCGCTAACAAAGGGGATAACCTGCATTTTGGGTTGCTTACCGACCACGTGGATGCCAATGTGGAAAGGCTCGAGGAAGACCGGTCGTTGACCGATCTGGCAAGCGACGGGATCGACGCTTTGAATCGCAAATACCGGCGAACGGAGAACGATATATTCTTTCTTTTTCATCGTTCGAGGGTCTGGAATGCAGGGGAGAGAAAATGGATGGGCTACGAACGCAAACGGGGAAAAATATCGGCGCTTAATGCCTTGCTGAGGCATAAGGGACAACATGATTTTTCACTTATCAGGGGAGACTATCGCATTCTTTATGATGTCAAATACGTGATCACCCTCGATTCCGACACCCAGCTCCCGAGAGAATCCGCCTGGAAGCTCGTAGCGACCATGGCACATCCCCTGAACCATCCCGTATACAATGCGCGGAAAAAGCGCGTTACGGCGGGATACGGCGTGTTGCAGCCAAGAGTGGAATCGTCCATGCCCATAACTACGACCTCCCTGTATCTAAATATGCAGGGCAGCGAATCGGGCATCGACCCCTATACCCGCGTCTCCTCTGACGTATACCAGGATCTTTTTGACGAAGGATCTTTTATCGGAAAGGGGATCTATGACGTTGACATTTTTGAATTGACCTTCAAGGACCTTTTTCAGGAAAACCGGATCCTTAGCCACGATTTGCTGGAAGGCTGTTATGTACGATCCGGTTTGGTAAGCGATGTGTTCCTGTATGAAGAAAATCCCTCCCGGTATGAATCGGACCTTCGACGTCATCACCGGTGGATCCGTGGGGACTGGCAGATCGCTGGCTGGATCTTACCCTTTATTACTACCGGAGCAGGAAAAGTGGCCATGAACAGGCTTTCCGCATTGTCGAGGTGGAAGATAGTCGACAACCTGAGACGAAGCCTTGTTCCCATATCGCTATTGTGTCTTCTTTTGACAGGGTGGTTCGTTCTCCCTTCTCCCTGGTTCTGGACCGTGGCAGTCTATACGATCTTCCTGCTTCAACCCATCTTCGCAACGGGCTGGCAACTTTTGCACCAGCCGGAGGATATGACGGTCAGATCTCACCTAAAGGAAATCACAGGAAATGTGAAAACTATGCTGATCCGGTTCGTGTTCGGCCTCTGCATACTTCCATTCGAAGCGCTCCGGTACGCAGACGCGGTTCTACGAACACTCTGGCGAATGAATTTTTCCCGCCGGAGGCTAATGGAATGGACGCCTTCTGCGAGCGAGTCCGGAAAGCGCCGCAACTCTTTGGCGTCTACCTACCGCCTTATGCCGGTACCGCCGATCCTGGCCATTGTCTGTGGCGCATTACTGCCGACGGATCCGCAACATCTGCTGGTAGCCGCCCCCATCCTTTTACTGTGGCTTCTCTCACCAGCCGTGGTGTGGCGCCTGAGTAAACCCAAGAAGGATACCCCTCCGGAATTGTCCATGCAGGAATGGTCGTTCCTGCACATGACCGCCCGTAAGACCTGGGCTTATTTCGAACAATTCGTAACAGCGGATGACAATTGGTTACCACCCGACAACTTCCAGGAACACGATGGACCCGTCATCGCTCACCGGACCTCACCTACCAACATGGGGCTGGCGCTACTTTCCAATCTTGCCGCATACGATTTTGGCTACATTTCGGGTGCTGAGCTCGCGGACCGATGCGCTCTCACGCTCGGGAACATGAACAAGCTGGAGCGCTATAAAGGGCATTTTTGCAACTGGTACGATACACAATCTCTGACTACCCTGTTCCCAAGGTATGTGTCGACCGTCGACAGCGGGAACCTTGTCGGACATCTTCTCACTTTGCGTCAGGGGCTGTTGGGCCTGCCCGAACAACCCATATTCCCCAGGGAGGTGCTGGAAGGTTTCCGAACGACTGCCGCGATTGTCTCTGCCGAGTCAAAAGGACGTTTCGTCCTGGTCATTGGCCAAATAAATACGCTGTTGCAACAAGAACGGCAGGAAAAATTATCCCTGATCTCCATAAAAAAACTGCTTGACCAGCTGCGCGGCCTGGTAGATCAACTACGCATTCCGGAAGAAGAGGGCGATACCGGGCTATCGAGATGGGCCGGCAGGTTCTCCCACCAGGTCAACGATCACCAAAGCCAGCTGCTGCAATTGATCCCCTGGATGGACCTGTTACCCATCCCCGAACGTTTCGCGCGCCTGGCGCCCACGGAACAGACACCGACACTGCGATCGCTCGAGGCCATGCGGGAGACATGCCTGGCCGCATTGACGCAATATGAAGAACAAGCCCCGACTGCGGAAGACAAGAGTTGGCTCGCCCGGATGCGCACCGCCCTTTTCGAGGCCGAAAGCACGGCGGCAGCCGGGATCGACCACCTGGAGCAATTGGCGGAACATTGCGAACAGCTGAGCGAAATTGAATATGATTTCCTGCTGGACCCGTCTACCGGTCTTCTACGGATCGGCTTCAATATCGATGAACAGAGAAAAGACAATGGCTTCTACGATCTATTGGCCTCCGAAGCAAGGCTGGGAATTTTTGTAGGTATCGCCCAGGGAAAGCTCCTGCAGGAAAGCTGGTTCGCACTCGGGCGTTTGCTCGCCGACTCCGGTGAAGACCCTATCTTACTTTCCTGGAGCGGATCGATGTTTGAATATTTGATGCCCCAGCTGGTGATGCCAACGTATGAAAATACGCTGCTTGCACAAACCAATAAAGCGATGGTCCGACGGCAGATCGGGTATGCGGGCCAGCAAGGCAAACCCTGGGGCATCTCGGAATCCGCTTACAATCTTTTAGACGCCGGTCTGAACTATCAGTACCGGGCGTTCGGCGTTCCAGGACTCGGGCTCACCCGAGGACTGGAAGAGAATCTCGTTATTGCACCTTATGCCTGCATGCTGGCATTGATGATTATGCCGGAAAAGGCCGTAGCCAATCTGCAGATCTTATCGGAGAAAGGACTGGAAGGTGAATACGGTTTTCGTGAGGCGGTGGACTACACTGCTTCCCGGCTGCCCAGGGGCAAGACTTCGGCAATCATCCAATCTTATATGGTCCACCACCAGGGAATGGGGCTGCTATCGCTGGCCTATGTCTTGTTGAACCGGCCGATGCAGCAAAGGTTTGTATCTGAACTCCGTTTTCAGGCGACCCTGCTGCTTTTACAGGAACGCATCCCGCGCACCACCTTGTTCTATGCGCATACGGAGGACATGGCTGAATCGCATTCATCGCAGGCTGCCGCTCAAGTCCGGATCATCAATACTCCTCATACAAGGATACCGGAAATACAGCTGCTGAGCAATGGTCGCTACCAGGTCATGATCGCCAATTCCGGAGCCGGATACAGCCGCTGGAAAGGCCTCGCGGTTACCCGCTGGAGAGAAGATCCTACCAGGGACGACCGGGGTATCTTTTGCTATATTAAGGACGTGAGCACCGGCAATTTTTGGTCGAATACCTATGAACCTACGTTGCACACCGCCAAAAAGTACGAGGTAATATTTTCACAGTCGCATGTTGAATTCCGCAGGGTCGATCACGGGATCGATACTAAAACGGAAATAGTGGTCTCGCCGGAGGATGATATGGAAATGAGGAGGGTAAAAATCACCAATACATCTGTATTTTCAAGAGTGCTGGAGATAACGAGCTATGCAGAAGTGGTCATGGCGACCCAGGCCGCGGATGAGGCGCATCCCGCTTTCAGCAACCTGTTTGTGGAAACAGAGATCCTTCCTGAACTTACAGCGGTTGTCTGTACCCGCCGCCCGCGCTCCGAAGAGGAGACGCCACCCCGGATGTTTCACCTGATGAATGTCCGTGGGGCCGTCATAGAGGCCACGTCCTATGAGACCGCGCGGCTGCCCTTTATAGGACGGGGCAGGTCGCTGGTCTACCCACAGGCCATGGACATAGAGGAACTCTCCGGCAGCCAAGGCGCCGTGCTCGATCCGATCATGGCCATTCGCTATCGCATCCTGATAAAGCCAAATCATACCGCAACCATCGATCTTATCTACGGGATCAGTGAAACGAGGGAAGCCTGTGAGGCATTGATGAACAAATACCGCGACGAGAATCTGAAAAGCCGGGCCTTCGAGCTCTCGTGGACCCATAACCAGGTCCTGCTGCGCCAGATCAATGCGACGGAAGCCAATGCGCAGCTTTACGAGGAGCTTGCGTCCTCCCTGATCTATCCCAACCCGGCATTTCGTGGTGAAGAAGCCATGATCATCAATAATTTCAGAGGGCAGTCCGGCCTTTGGAGCCATAGCGTGTCCGGGGACCTCCCGATCGTATTGCTTCATATGACGGAACAGGAAAACCTCGTGCTCGCACAGCAAATGATACAGGCGCATGCCTACTGGCGCCTGAAAGGTCTGTCCGTAGACCTCGTGATCTGGAACGAAGATCATGGATCGTACCGACACCTCCTGCAGGACCAGATACAGGGCCTTGTCAATACGGATGCCGGGAATCAGCTCTACCAAAAACCCGGCAAAATATTCGTCCGGTCTGCGGACCAGATCTCTCCCGAAGACCGTATCCTTTTTGAAAGTGTCGCCAGAGTCGTCATCTATGATCATAAAGGAACGCTTTCGGAACAGGTGAACCAGATCTACCTGGGAAAAACGCCTTTGCAATTCGTTCAGACGACCTCCCGGCAAGCAGAAGAGCCCCCTGGGCAACCTCATGCTGCCGAAAGACCTTCTTTTTTACAATGGTACCGGCGGTTTCACCACCGATGGCAAAGAATATAAGATAGTTACGGGAAAGAACAGAACGACACCCGCACCCTGGGTCAATGTCATCGCCAACCGGGATATGGGAACCGTAATATCGGAAAGCGGCTCCGCCTACACCTGGTGCATTAACGCACATGAATATCGCCTTACACCATGGAGCAACGATCCGGTGACGGACGCCGGCGGAGAAGCATTCTATCTGCGGGACGAAGAATCGGGGCATTTTTGGTCTCCCACGCCTTTCCCCGTTGGCAGTGCGAGCCCCTATATAGCTACGCACGGATTCGGCTATAGCAGCTTTCAACATGACGAACAAGGCATTTCGACAGAAATGTTCGTGTTTGTAGACAGCAACCTGCCCGTTAAGCTGGATGCTGTTAAAAATAAGAAATCAGTCGGGCCGTCGACGCAAGCTCTCCGCCACAGGCTACCTGGAAATTATCCTTGGCGACGTCGCAAGCAGAACGGCCATGCATATTGTATCCGAACAGGATACCGAAAGCGGAGCGCTGCTTTTTATGAATAGATACAACACGGCGTTTGCAGAACGGGTTAACTTTTTCAAGGTCGACGAAGCAGGCCCCGTGGCGTTCACCACGGACCGCCTCGAATTTATCGGCAGGAATAGAAATCTGCAGGATCCGCAAGCGATGTACCGCAAAAGGCTTTCCGGCAGAAAAGGGGCAGGCATGGACCCCTGCGCTGCCCTTCAGGTAGTATTCGATCTGTCGGAAGGTGCCGAAAAAGACCTGGTGTTTGTCCTTGGGAGCGCGCCGAATGCCGACGAAGCGGCCGGGCTCATCAGGAAACTTTCAGGCCCACGCGCTGCCCAATTCTCGCTCGTCCGGGTTGAAGAATACTGGAAGGATATCCTGGGATCAACACAGATCACGACTCCCGATGCCGCCCTGAATATTTACGGCAATGGCTGGCTCCTTTATCAAACCATTTCCGCCAGGCTATTCGGCCGGAGCGGATTTTATCAATCAGGCGGCGCTTTTGGGTTCAGGGATCAGTTGCAGGATGTGCTGGCCCTGCTTTACGCCAGCCCGATCTGGCCCGGGAACAGATCCTCCTACATGCATCCAGGCAATTCGTGGAGGGCGATGTACAACATTGGTGGCATCCGCCCGAAGGGAGGGGTGTCAGAACCCGTTGTTCCGATGATATGCTTTGGCTGCCTTATGTGGTAGCCCGTTATATCAAGGTCACTGGCGACACGGCCGTGCTTAACACCAGCGTAGGCTACCTGGAAAGCAGGCTCCTTCATCCGGAAGAAGAATCCCTCTATGACCTGCCGGCGAGCGGCAACATCGGCGGGACGCTTTTTGAACACTGCGTAAAAGCCATCAGACACGGTCTGCGCTTTGGTGTACACGGTCTGCCGCTCATTGGTACCGGCGACTGGAACGACGGAATGGACAAGGTAGGCAGCAAAGGCATGGGCGAAAGCGTCTGGCTCGCTTTTTTCCTCTACGATGTACTGCGCCGGTTTACCGATACGGCAGATTCCTACGGAGATCACCTCTTTGCCGAGATGTGCAGAACGGAAGCGGACAGCCTGCAGGCCAGGATCGAATCGACGGGCTGGGACGGCGAATGGTATAAGCGCGCTTATTTCGATGACGGTACGCCTTTAGGCTCCCGGGAAAATAAAGAATGCCGCATCGACGCCGTTTCCCAAAGCTGGGCCGTACTATCCGGAGCGGCCGGCGATAAAAGGGCCGGCATGGCCATGGCTTCCCTCGAAGAAAAGCTCGTCAGGAAAGACCTGAAATTGATCCAGCTCCTTGACCCTCCTTTCAATTCAAAGGAACTGAACCCCGGATATATCAAAGGCTATGTACCCGGAGTCCGGGAGAATGGTGGCCAGTATACACACGCGGCGATATGGACCTTGATGGCATTTGCAAAACTGGGCCAGCGGGAAAAAGTAAGCGAACTGCTGGATTTGATCCATCCCATCAACCATGCAAACGATGAGGAGTCGATCAACGTCTACAAGGTAGAACCCTATGTGATGGCGGCTGATGTATACGCAAATTCGTCACATAAGGGTATGGGTGGTTGGACATGGTATACGGGTTCCGCCGGCTGGATGTATCAATTTATTCTGGATTCTTTGATCGGGATGGACCGCCAGTCGGATTCGTTGTCATTCCGGCCATGCTTTCCTACGGGCTGGCCCTCGATCCAACTGACGTATCGCTATGGTAGATCCGAGTATCGGATTACTGTTTTCCAGTTAGCCGACGACTCTGCATCGGGATGGGAAGTGGACGGCCTGAAAGGCTCCGGGAATACGATAAAACTCACCGATGACGGAAAAACTCACTCGGTGGAAATGCATATTCGCAAGGAACCCTGGTAGTAGGTACAACGTATTATTTTCTTCATCAGTGGCTGGCGGGATATTACTATCGGATCGCCATTGACCCGTTCGTATTTGTTCTGGCAGCCGCGATTGCGCTTGTCATTACGGCCTTGACGGTGGGGTTCCAGTCGGTAAGGTCTGCACTGATGAACCCCGTTCGGTCGTTACGTAGTGAATAATCGACGATGCCCCGGTCTGAAAAACGGATTATTGCTGCAAGGTAATTTCTCCTACATCAGTAGCCTTCTTTTCATTGACAACTACTCCTTCCTTTTCAAAATTCTTATATGGAGAGACGGCTTCTATCACAAGTTTGTAAGTGCCGGGTTTTACTTCACCAATTTCAAAAGCACCGTTTCGAATATTCGTTCTCATCGTGTCCATTCCCGAAACAACGTACGCCGAAGTTGCTGCGGCCGACGGGCTCACTGTTCCCTTGATGGAGCCATTTTTAAAAGTAGTAAAAGCAAATAGAGTAAATGCCATCGCTAAGCCTGATGCAAGGACCGTTATTTTATTCGTTTTCATATAAAAATTTTAAACGTGAGTGAATTAAGCTGACTAATTGAGCGTTTGGCCAGCCGCTTATTTTTACGAAATTCAATAACTATGCCACCAGCCAGTATAAATGTTTTTTGCAGCACTAACCAGGAGTGGTGTGGGGTTTTTAATGCACATTTTGCGCTACCTATACCTATTTCTCCCGGGGGGTTCAGCAAAGTTGGCATTTCAGAGAGCCAGATCTTCTGCCGTTGATCAGAATTTCGCACCCAACGTAAAATAGACAGACCTCCCATCACCCGGTAATACACCCTTACCAAGATAAACCAGCGTTTCGGTCCTTCGGGTGAAGTATCTATTATCAGTCAAATTATTTATGCCAATTCTAATATTGCAATGGTCAAGAAATTTATAGCTCATGGCGAAGTCCATCACCTTATAGGACGGCACATATCCCACACTTGGATTCTTTTCGGAGCCAGGCGTATTGTTGGCATCTGACCACAATCCGCCCACAAAGGAATAATAAACTGTGGCAGATATATTCCTGACCGTGCCGTTTATTCCGGATCGGCTAACATATTTCGGAGCATCTTCCAGAGTTCTCCCGCTCAGATTAACTTTTCCGGACGTCCCGCTCAAATACTTTGCATCGTTATAGGCGTAGGATGAAAATATCGAAAGGTCGGAGTTGAAGTTCTCATCTTTGAGATTAAGCAAATGAATTTCCAAATAGGCCTCCACTCCTCTGGTTCGCGCATTTCCCGCATTGGTTGTATACGAATAGGGATTCCCGGCATTATCTGATAGTGTTATATTTCCTATTCTGTTCCTATAATATAATTCAAAGGCACTCACATCAAAGTTCAATATATTCCCGATCTTTCCCCTTATTCCAATATCTGCATTGTGCCCTTTTGCATCCTTCAAATTCGGGTCTATCACTGCCGTGGTTGAGCCGATTATAAGGTTCGAAAAAAGGATCGGCCGATAGGCCTGGGAATAATTCGCATAAAATTCCGCACTCCTGGCAATTTTGTATTGCGCCCCTATTCCACCAAGCAAAATATTTCTGGAAGTTGAAAGTGAAACGGGACGAAAATCGTTATAAACGCTGTATAGGGTTCCGTTTTGCGTTGTATTAAGATAATCATACCTGATACCAGGGGTGACGGACAGCCTATTGGTAATCCTGAAAATATTTTCCAGAAATGCAGCATAGTTAACCGTTCTAAAAAGAAGGTTAATACCGTAATCACCAGTCATAGTAAGATCAAAATCAGTTCCCGTGGTTCCCACTCCGCTTTGTCTTCTGTCTGTTGAGATGTTTGAATATTTCACTCCGCCCGACAATGCGCTTTCGTTACCGAACAGGTTGTATTTTCTTATCACCCGAACATCAACAGTATAGCTCTGATAGTAATCCCGGTTGATCTGCCTCTGCGCGTAGGAACCCAATGTCTTTATAATAGTGTCCGCGTTTGTCGCCAGATTGGGATTGGCGATCACCATATTTCTTTGTCCAAACAAACTATACGCTTTAACATTCAACTGCGTCCTGGAATTTATGGAATAATCCAATTTCAAGGAAAGTAAATTAATTATGGGATTAAAATAATTCCTGCTTCTTGTTGCCTGACGCGGGTTGGCGGCGAACATTGAATCGGTAAGCCCACCAGCAAATTTCTGCACATAGCTTTCCCTTGAATATTCGACAGCAATATCCATTTTGTCCGTCGGATTATAATGCAAACTTCCATAACCATTCAGGAAATTATAGTTGGAATTGGGACGCCATCCGTCGCTGCTGCGATAATTAAAGTACCCGTAGTAAGTAAATTTTCCCTTTCTCCCTCCCAATGCATTGAATGAATTGAACGTATTGAACGATGCGAAAGTTTGCTGAGTTTCAAACTGCAATACTTTAGCAGTGTCGGGTTTTCTAATTACATAATTAAGCATGCCGCCAAACTGAGGTCCATATTGAAGAGCGGCAGATCCCCTGATAATTTGGATCTCCTGCACAGCCTCCAGTGGAGGATTGTACATTGCTTCAGGATAACCGTATAAATCATTATTAACATTGTAGCCATTCTGATTCACATTGAATTCCCAGGATCTGTGAGGACTTAACCCTCTTGCAGCCACACTCGTTTGGGTACCCGAACCGTCCAACTCCCAGGAAGTGATACCCGGTACTCTGGCAAACACATCTCTGGCTTTATTCTGAGCAAGATCTGCATTCATGCTGTCAGGAAGCAGCACTTCATTCTTCTTACCCGAATAAATAGTTGTTCCAACGATTTCAGGTAATCGGGCAATATTCGTAAATCTGCCTTCTCCATACACCTCAACCGATGGAATTTCAAAAGCGCTGACCTGAAGCGCATAAGAATATTCGACAGTCTCATTTTGTTTTACATAAATATCCCGTTCAATAGTTTGATAGCCTATGTGCGAAATAACAATACGGTAGCTGCCGGGCGCGATGTTACCGATGCTGTATTCACCCTTGTCGTTTGTGGTCGTGTGGAAATTTGTTTTATCAAGGACAATATTCACATGAGCCAAACTCGTTCTTCCATAGTCGGTAACGCTGCCCTTAATACTGCCTGGCGACTGAGAATTTGCATTTTCCACTAAGCAGAATAACAGAAGAATCGAATAGAATAGGTTTGGTTTACTAACAAGTGCTTTCATTCCTGTTCGTTATATTTACAAATATATAACGATGCCCGAACAAACTGGCGTTTTTTGACTATTCGTTCATAACGGTTTCTTCCCCAAAATCCCTATTTTTAGCCTCATGGACCATTTCGCTGACCAGGCTGGACTGCATGAGGGAATAGGGGGACCGCGAGCGGCGGGATGCCTCCGCACTGGGCGGAGTTTTTTCAGTCCTATGGTCGGCTGGGCAGCGCAGAGATCGCCGGCCGCAACGAAGACCTCACCCGGCTGCTACGGGAGAACGGTGTCACTTATAATATTTACGGTGATCCCTCGGGCCTTAACCGGCCCTGGCAACTGGATATCATCCCTTTCCTGATCAGCAAGGACGAATGGCCCTACATGGAAGCAGGATTGCTGCAACGGGCGCGCCTGCTAAACCTCATCCTCGAAGACATCTATGGCGACCGGCGGCTGATCCGCAATGGAATACTGCCCTTCGAGCTTCTTTACAACCACCCCGGATTCCTCCGCCAGTGCTGCGGCATCCGACTCCCCGGCCGCCAGCACCTCGTGATGTACTCTGCCGACCTTGCCCGAAGCCGCGACGGCCGCCTATGGGTAGTGAACGACCGTACCCGGGCGCCCTCGGGGTCCGGCTACGCCCTCGAGAACCGCACGGCGATGACGCGTGTCGTACCCGAACTCTTCGACGGCCAAAAAGTGCGGCATCTGGCCCCGTATTTCAACGCCCTGCGGGACGGCCTGAACGGGCTCGCCCCCGTCAGCCCACCCAATCGAGGCAGCCAGCCGCTCCACGGATCGTCATTTTAACCCCCGGTTCCAGCAACGAAACCTATTTCGAACACGCCTACCTTTCCTCCTACCTCGGCTTCACGCTCGTACAGGGCAACGACCTCATCGTAAAGGACAGCTACGTCTGGTTGAAAACGATGGGCGGCCTCGAACGGGTGGACGTTATCCTTCGCCGCGTGGACGATATCTATTGCGATCCCCTCGAACTGAAAGAAGACTCGCGCCTCGGCGTCCCCGGACTCCTGCAGGCCGTCCGCGACGGCCATGTCAGCATCGCCAACCCCATCGGCAGCGGCGTGCTCGAGAACCCGGGAATGATGCCCTTCCTACAGCGAATGGCCCGTTATCTTCTGTCCGAAGACCTCCTTATCCCAACCATCGCCACCTGGTGGTGCGGGCAGCCCAAAGAGATGCAGTATGTGCTGAACCACCTGCCCGCCCTCGTCATAAAAAAGATCGCCCGCAATCCCGCAGGCAGCTCATCCATCGACGGCGCCGCACTCTCCGCCGCGCAGTTGCAGGATCTGAAGGCGCGGATCCTCGCAAACCCGGCCCAGCTTCGTCGGCCAGGAGAAGGTAGATATATCTTCGACGCCCGCCCTCATCGGCGGAAAGATCGAGACCCGGAAAGTCCTTTTCCGCAGCTTTCTCGTCAGCAGCGGAGACGGCTATGTGGCGATGGCCGGCGGGCTGTGCCGCACCGGTTCGGAGTCGGGGAGTTTTATCATCTCCAACCAATCCGGCGGCATCAGCAAGGACACCTGGATCCTCTCCCCGGAGCCGGACCGTACCCTCACTGCGCTGAAGGTACCCCCCGACCGAATCGCAGAAACGGAAGAGGAAATGCTACCCAGCCACGCCGCCGAAAACCTGTTCTGGGTAGGCCGTTATACCGAACGGGTGCTGGGCAACGCCCGCTTCCTGCGAACCGTCATGCAATTCCTCGCCGAAGGCAACAAGCTGAACACCGAAAACAACCAACACACGGAGAAAAGCCTGCTCGTGGCCCTCACCCAATATACCTACACGTATCCCGGATTTACAGGGCCGCAAAGCCAGGCTAAATTCGCCAATCCCTGGACGGAACTGAAAGAGGTACTGCTGAATGAAAGAAGGAACGGAAGCCTGAAGTTTAATTTCCTGCAGTTGCAGCGGGTCATCCACGAAGTTCGTGAACACTGGTCGACCGATACCTGGCGAGTCCTCCGTACCATGGAAGAGGAAGCTGGCCCAGGACATCCCCTTTCACATCAGGGCCACCTCCGCATGCTCCATACGCTGGATAATCTTATCACCTTCATCGTAGCCTTTATCGGCCTCAACCGAGAGAGCATTTCCCGCGAACAGGGATGGATCGTACTCGACATCGGCCGAAAGATAGAGCAAAGCCTGTTATTGCTTTCGATGCTGAAAACCACGCTGGTGGTCCGAAACAGCGATCTCGTCGACTACAATCTGCAACAGAGTGTGCTGATGAGTCAGGAGAGTCTTGTCAATTACAGATACAAATATCGTCGTCCGATCGATCTGCGGCTGGTGCTGGACTTCCTGTTGTTCGATCCCAACAATCCCCGGAGCCTCACCTATCAGGTGGACCGGCTAAATGCACATCGTAAAAATCTGCCCGAAGCCCGGACGGGTCATGCCCTGGCGGAATACGAGCGGATCATCGTAGAAGCCAACGCCCTCCTGAAATCATCTGATAAGGATCAGCTCACGACTTTGACCGCCGATGGGAACAACTATCATCTGCTTGACGATTTCCTGTCCCGCATGAGTCTGTTGCTGGCCACGATCCCGGATGTGATCTCAAAAACCTATTTCAAACATGAAGTACCTCATTTCCCATCAAACGACGTACACCTATCATGAGCCGGTGAGCGTATGCTACAACCTGCTACGGCTGGTGCCGCGGAATACTCACCGGCAATCTTGTACTTCGGTGGCAGTAGAGATCCATCCCGAACCCGATACCTTCCACGAATACGAAGACTTCTTCGGCAACAAAGTCATCTATTTCTCCATCGAAAAAGAGCATGCGAAACTGTCGGTGAGAGTGTCTTCCGAAATCGAGCAGCGGATGGAGGCCGCGGGAGATCCTTCATTGGAACAGGATGCCGATATCGGTGGCTATCTCTTCGAAACCCCGATGACGGCCGCCAACGACGATATCGCCGCCTATGCGCGGGGATCCTTCCTGCCCGGGAGACCCGTGCTTGAGGCCGCGGGTGATCTCATGCACCGCATCTATACGGACTTCCGGTTCACCCCGGCTTCACTACCGTCTCTACGCCGCTGGCGATGGTCATGCGCGAACGCAAGGGGTATGCCAGGATTTTGCGCACCTGGCGATTGCCTGTTGCCGATCGGCCGGTCTGCCGGCTCGGTACGTCAGCGGCTACATCGAAACGCTCCCGCCGCCCGGGGTCGAAAAGCTCATCGGCGTTGACGCCTCGCATGCCTGGTTCAGCGTCTATATCCCCAATCTGGGTTGGGTGGACTTCGACCCTACCAACAATCTGCTGCCGGCGGAGCAGCATGTCACCATTGGCTGGGGCCGGGACTACGCGGACATCGCACCGATGCGGGGAATCCTCCTCAGCAGCGGGACACACGGATTGTCCGTGTCGGTGGATATGAGAAGAGTGGAGTAAGGCAATCCCCGTGGTACAATTGTTGCTCCTCCCAGGTTCCATAACCTCATCATGAAAGTATACACCTGCAACAACTGTCATAACCCCCTGTATTTCGAGAATAGCATCTGCCTGAATTGCGGATATGCCGTGGGTTTCGACCCCACCGCGTTGACAATGCTTACGCTCGAACCGGAATCCGGGTACAAATACTGCAGGAATGCGGAATACGCGGTCTGCAACTGGCTGATTCCCGCCACTTCAGAATCTGGTTTTTGTATTGCCTGCACGTTGAACCGGGTGATCCCTTCGCTGGAAGACAATGCAAACCGGCTCCGGTGGAAGAATATGGAAGTGGCCAAACACCGGCTAATCTATTCTCTGCTGCGGTTACATTTGCCTTTCGAGGTAACCTGTCCCGGAAAAACCGAATCCATCATCTTCGATTTTATGGCCGATTCCCCCAATGGCGAACACGTCATGACGGGTCATGACAACGGGATCATTACTATCAATATTGCCGAGGCCGACGAGGCGCAGCGGACGCGGAACAAACAAGACCTCGGCGAACGGTACCGGACCCTGCTGGGGCATTTTCGCCATGAGATCGGCCATTTCTATTGGGATGTGCTGATCAGGGACAGGCCCGTCATTGACAAATACCGCCAATTGTTCGGCGACGAACGCAAGGACTATTCCGCCGCTCTGGCCACCTATTATTCGAATGGGGCGCCGGCCGATTGGGACCAGCGCTTTGTGAGCCCCTATGCGACGTCACATCCCTGGGAAGACTGGGCGGAAACCTGGGCACACTATTTACATATGATGGATACGCTGGAAACTGCCTGGTCCTTCGGCATCTCCGTCGACCCAGTGGAATTGGACGAATCGGCGGGGATCAGCGCCAGCATCCCGAAAGATCCCTATAAGATGAAAGACTTTAACCGGCTGATCCGACGGTGGCTGCCGCTCTGTTTTGCCGTCAACAGCATGAACCGGAGCATGGGGCATCCCGATTTTTATCCATTTATTCTTTCCAGCCCGGTGATAGAAAAACTCCGGTTTATCCACGGCCTCGGAAACGCCTGAGGTCCAGCGTATGCGGATATTCTTTATTGATCTCTTCCGGCGGGGGATCACAGGGAAAGGGCAGCCGGTCCTGTTGAATATATCGCCGCAGCGCGGACAGGTCGGGTGAAGGCCGGAGCACGTCCTGCTGAAAAGAGGTGGTGTCGAAGCGATTACTCCTTCTGGACTCGGCCTCGTAAGCGTTCACGGGAAAGGCGTCATAGCTGCGGCCGCCGGGATGCGACACATAATACGTACAGCCACCGATGGCCCGGCCGTTCCAGGTATCCACGATGTCGAAAGTTATCGGTGTATCGATCCCGATAGTCGGATGAAGTGCCGAAGAAGGCTGCCATGCCCGATAGCGGATCCCACAAACATATTCTTCTTTTACACCCGTAGCTGTCAGCGGGACGCGGCGCCCATTGCACAACAAGACGTAGCGGTCGCCATTCCAGCCGCTGACCTTTACCTGCAGCTTTTCTAATGAGGAGTCCACATATCGCGCTGTTCCCGAGCCGGACATCTCTTCCCCCAACACGTTCCAGGGCTCGATCCCCATCCGGATCTCCATCGTAATGCCCTGCAGGCTGACAGTGCCATACCGGGGGAAACGAAACTCAAGGAAGGGATCGAACCAGCCGATGTCAAAAGGATAACCGGCTTCGTTGCAATCGGCCACCAGCTTCCTGCAGGTCCGCCCGGACAAATTGCGGAAGCAGGAATTTATCGTGAAGTTTGGTTCCCCAGCGCACCAGACCATGTTTGTAGGGCTTCCGCCAGAATTTGGCGATCAGCGCCCGGATGAGGAGCATCTGCACCAGGCTCATCTCCTTATGCGGCGGCATGTCGAATGCGCGGAACTCGAGGATGCCCAGCCGCCCGGAAGCGGTATCGGGCGAATAAAGTTTATCGATACAAAACTCGCTTCGGTGCGTATTGCCGGTGATATCCGTCAGCAAATGCCGGAAGATGCGATCGACGAGATAGAACGGGATAAAGTCGCACTCGGGCACCTGGCTGAAGGCGATCTCCATCTCGTACAGCTTCTCGCTCAGCCCCTCGTCCACCCGGGGCGCCTGGCTGGTGGCGCCGATAAAGGCGCTGGAGAAAAGATACGAGAGGCCCGGGTGATGCTGCCAGTAGGTGATGAGACTTCGCAGCAGATCGGGTCTGCGCAGCAGCGGACTGTCCGCGGGCTTCGAGCCGCCGATGGTGATATGGTTGCCACCGCCGGTGCCCGGTATGCCGGCCATCCAGCATGAATTTTTCGGTGCCGAGACGGGATAAAAAGCCTGCTCGTAGAGGGTGCCGATGTTGTGCGTCAACTCCTTCCAGTTGTTGGCAGGATGGATATTTACCTCGATGACACCGGGGTCGGGGGAGACTACGAGCCGTTCGATGCGGTAGTCTCTTGGTGGCTCATACCCTTCGATGCGGACCGGGAGATTCAGTTTTTCCGACGTGGCCTCGACCGATGCGAGGGCATCGAGATAATGTTCGAGGTAATCCATCGGCGGGAGGAAGATATATAGGATGCCGTCCCGGACTTCCGCGCAAAGGGCCGTGATGATCGTCTCCGTGAATTGCATCGTCGATTGCCGGCCGATCGTTTGCTGGAAAGGCTCGGCCGGCCCGCCATAGCGGGCATTTACAGCCGTTCGGTAATCCCCCAGCGGCGCCAGCTCTTCAAAAAGGCTACGCTCGACTCGTTGCGCGGCGTACTCTTTGGCGACAAGGGGAAGAGAATCCAACGGCAGCCGCAAGCCGATGGGCGAGTTGCCCGGCACCAGAAAAAGCGCCTCCCGGTGGAGGATCCATTTTGCGCTTTTCCATTTACCGCGATCATAATCCCATTTCAGCGGCAGCGTATAACCCGCAGGAGCACCCGGGTTGGTGTCCAGCAGCCGGTAGAGCGTCCGGCGTTCGAGCGGGTCTTTCCAGTTGACCCGGGCAGGATCGATGTTGACGGGCATTTTCCCTTCCGTCCATAAGAGGTAAAAGGGGTCTTCGTATGCGGGACTGCTATTTTCTTCGCTCACGCCGAGGTGATCGGCCAGGGCCTGGATGAACCGGCCCGCATCCGCCTGAGTATATCCCCGGCATGTTCTTTCATGGGCGATCAGCCGGTGGTTCTTCCACAGCGGGACATGATCTTTCCTCCAGAAAAGGCCGTATTGCCAGCGGGGGAGCGGTTCACCGGGATACCATTTTCCTTGTCCATAGTGGACCATCCCCGCCGGCCCGAATTGCTCGCGAAGCCGGAAGAGCAGGTCATGGGCCAGGAGTCGTTTCTCTTTGCCGTCGGCATCGGTGTTCCATTGCGGCGACTCCATATCGTCGATGGACACAAAGGTGGGTTCCCCGCCCATGGTCAGCCGCAGATCGCCGGCCAGCAGATCTTCGTCGACCTTGTAGCCGGTGGCATCGATGGTGGCCCATTGTTCCGGGGTATAGGGTTTTGTTACGCGGGGGTCTTCGTGGAGGCGCGTGACGGTATTGGAAAAGGAGAAGCGGGTTTCGCATTCTTCGGTGGCGCCTACTACGGGCGCGGCGCTGACATAGTGCGGGGTGCAGGCCAGCGGGATATGGCCTTCCCCGGCAAACAAGCCCGACGTGGGGTCCATCCCTACCCAGCCGGCGCCGGGAAGATACACTTCCGTCCAGGCATGAAGATCCGTAAAATCGTTCTCCGTTCCCGACGGACCATCCAGTGATTTAACATCGGCCGTCAACTGGACGAGGTAGCCTGAGACAAATCTCGCAGCCAGCCCCAGCCGCCGCAGGACTTGCACCAGCAACCAGGCGGAGTCGCGGCAGGAACCCAGCGCCCTGGTCAATGTCTCTTCACAGGTTTGGACCCCAGCCTCCATGCGGACGGTGTAGGCGATATCTTTGTTTAGTTGTCGATTCAGATAGACGAGGAAGTCGATGATGGGTTTTGGCGTTCGGTCGACCTTGTGTAGCCACTGGTCGAGCAGCGGTCCGCCCTCTTCCATCTCCATATAGGGAACGAGTTCGTTTGCCAGGTGTTCTTTGTAGGCGAAAGGATATTTTTCGGCATAGTCCTCGACGAAGAAATCAAAGGGATTGATGACCACCAGATCGGCGATGACCGCTACCTCGATGTCGAGTTCCCTGGTCTTTTTCGGGAAATACCACTCTGGCCTGGAAATTCCCGAAGGGATCCTGCTGCCAGTTGATGAAATGATCTTTTGGCGAAACCTTGAACGAATACGCCTCGATCGGAGTGCGGGAATGGACTGCCGGCCGCAGGCGGAACACATGGGGTGATAAGGCAACAAGCCGGTCGTAGGTGTAGGTGGTCTTGTGATTGATGGCTATCCGTATAGACATAGATCGGAGCTATTTTGAATGAATAGCAAGCAATCATTTCTGAAGATAGTCAAAAATCAGGAAAACCGGAACTCTCTCAACAACAACAAATCTCCACTATACCGGAAGATGTTTTATATCAAACTGCCAATACCTCAACGTAAGCGTTCATGAAAAGAATATGATTCAATTTTCTGATCGCGCTTTTCGCGTGCAGCATGTCCATTTCAACAAATCCACGGCAAAGAGACCGTCCGGTCTTCTCGTCCCGCTCAATATGTGAAAGCTGCACGGCGCCGAAAGGCAGGAACAAACGGGCAAGTTGATGAGCTCGTCGTCATTTCGCTTAAATTGCCAATATAGATCTGCATAAGATAAAATTTTTATGGAGGAGCTTATATGTGCGAGCTGACGATAGGGAAACTGGCAGATCAGACAATAAAACACCGAAGGCTACTGTAATATATCAATAAATGCCGACACCGGCAAATAATACTTGTGTGCCGGGTCATTCCGGCGCCTGATACTCTTCGCCTCGCTCGAATGCCGCAAATGCCGCGCGGGCCTCCTGCAAAATATCATCCGGCAGCCTTTCCATCTTCAGCTTATCCCATGAAATAGCAGCGGGCGACAATTGATCGAGGTTTTTATAATGATTTCGTAAATAGTCGCGCTGTTCCGAAGGCCACCGCGGTTGTTCCTTTTCAAAAAAGCTAATAAATTTTGCGTCGACCTGTTCGAGATTTCTCTTCAAGAGTTCGATACCTGTGTATTTTGTCATAATTTAAATTAACATCAGTTCCGCCGCTCATATTCTCCGACAGCAGGACGTGCCGATACCAAAAGATGTTCAGAACTGTGATGGTTGAAGTTTTTATATTGAGAAAGTCAAAACGGAATTAAAGAAGCTTGAAGATACGAACTTCAAAATAAAGCAGCGATATTCATTTAATAGGGCTACATTACATCCATCACCACTCCTTAGCGGCGACGATTTCTTTTCAGCATAAGGTTTTTAGTAAATAGTTTAAAATGTTCACTTTTTAAAATGTTAACTATGAGACTTTCTGAGTTTATTTTATTGAATGAGCAAGAGAAAAAATCGACTGTCCTTCACAGAGGTGTCCTTCTCGCCAAGAGAAGCAGCTTCGAATCTATGGTATTTTTGTTTCAGCTCGGCAGTTATTATGTGGAAGCGTATTGCAATCCTGAGAATAAGGCCATCGAAGAGTATTGGGTGTTTGACAACATCGACTTTTTGGGGCCCTATTTGGACGCCATACCTCTCGATAACCTGCTGAACTGAGCGTAGCACCGATTCATGTGCCCTCGCCTTTGGCGGGGGCATTTTTATTTGGATCAGACGGACGACTATTGTAGATAAAACTTACACCCCTGGGGAGACAGGGCTGGGCATACTTCTGCCGGCAAGGGCAATGAAATAAGTATTGTTTTGATAAGAGAGAAATAAAATGCCGTGAGCCTTAATACAACTCCGCTGGAAGTTCGCTCACAGAAATGATCTTTCCATCAAAGACTGTCTTGTCAAGGGAAACTATCGCTTGCCTGGCCTGCGCCGATACCGGCATGCAGATTTCTCCGCTCCTTAGCGACCGGCCATTCAGGGAATTTCTATTCACAATCGCATAGTCGACACTGCCGTATTGAAAGAACAGTTTTCTTAATTCGGTGTCGGTGGTATTCAAACTGATATTGAAAATTCTGATATTCATGAACATCTTATTTGGAAGCGATCTTGACAAATTCCTGACCATTAAAAATCCGCGATAGATTTAAATCTTTTGATTGGCCATATTCCTCCATCTTGTTTACGGTTACGATACGCCAAAAATTCTTTTTCTTCAACTCTGCAAAGTCAGGCGCTTTTATAAATATACCTTCCACGGTTCTTGCTTTCAGAACGATCCTGGAGAAGTTATCCGATTGGGCACCAATACTACGCTCGATTTGATCAACGGTCATAATGAGATTTTTTATTATAAGGGCAAAACGCCGGGCTCAATTGCAGAACATATATTCAATGTCACACTGCTGCAACATCCACATAAGTGTTCATAAAAAGAATATTATTCAATTTCCTGATCGCACTTTTTGCATTCAGTGTATCCATTTCAATATAACCATAGCGAAGTGAACGTCCCGTCTTCCCGTCGCATTCGATATGAGAAAGTTGCACGGCGCCGAATGGCAGGAACAAGCAGGCAAGCTGATGAGCCGTCGTCATTTCGCTCAAATTACCAATATAGATCTGCATAAAACAAAATTTAATGAGGGAACTTATACGTGCGAACTGACGATAGGGCAAACAAGCAGATCAGACTATAAGGAGCCGATAATTTGCGGAAGGTACCACTTAATGTTGGTTCCAGCAAATATTACTTTTGTTTGAAATGTTTATCGTTAATGACATGGTCAGTATTCAGGTGCAAGAGAAAGAGCCCTTGGATCATATTCACGTGCGACGGTCAAACAACCTCCAGCGTCCCTCAGACACAATCCCGATTGCACCATCCACTACTTTAATCGCACTCTGGTCATCTATCGCATACACATCAGAAGTCAGCCTGGCAGCCCATTTTTCTGCATTAACCTCAGAAGCATCCGGAAAATTCTCGTTATTATAATGCGGGATCAAAGCAAAGTCAACCAACCCAGCTCCCTGCGCCGTAGCAATTATCCGCCTGATCTCTCCCTGAGGCGTATCGAATACAATATCTTCCGATGTGAGCGCACTATGGCTGCCACAGGGCGGGTTGCGATAGGTTTCTGCGAAGACGGAGGATACGGCCATGCTACCGGCGCTCACGCCCACATAGACCAGCTGTAGCGACTGCAAAAGATCCGCGAGTCCGGACTGCCGCATCCAGTACGAAAGGTACAGAACGTCGCCGCCCCACACCAACAGCGCGTCAGCTTCCTCTACCGCCGCGACCCAAATCTTTCTGTCGATACTGGGCAGCGCAGTGAGTTCCAGAGTAATTACCCATTACTGTTAGGGTTCAGTTGTTGACAACAACTTGCTCATTGTCAATTTTCAACAAAACTAGTCAATAGACAACAAAATCCCCAAAACACCCACGAATAGATTCGAAAGATGCCACCGACTTTCTCCCTGCACAAGCCAAAATTCGCCTTACTTGTGCCATTATAAATTTCAAAAATCATTTCCCCACAACCGCCGGTAAAACATATTCCGCCATCATCCTATCCACCTGCGGGTGCGCGTAAGGCATCCCGTAAGCCGTCGCGGTCACCACAATGACCAACGGCTGGTCGGCGAAGACGAAGATCTTATTGCCCCCATTGCCCGTGCAATACCAGGTCTCATAGTCTTTCCCGCTGACGCGGTATGCCTTGTTCCAGAAAAAATACCCATAGAACTGATCGGGTCCGTAGGGTAATGGGTGATATTTGGTAAAGGTCTTCCGCACCCATTCCGCGGGGAGCACCTGCTGGCCCTGCCATACCCCGCCATTCTTGTAGAGCTGACCATACTTCGCAAAATCCAGCGCCTTCAGCCGGATGCCGCCGGCTGTATTCGCCACATGCTGGGGAGTATACTGCCATTGATAGTCGCGTATCCCCAGCGGGCTGAATAATTTTAGATCGGCGTAAGCCTCGAGGCCGCCGCGAACATGGCTATTCAGAATATCACCGGTCAGCATCGCCCCGGCCGTAAAATAATGCCAGCGATCCCTTGGCCGCGTCGCGCTCAATGGCAGATCGAGCGTCCATTTCACCCAATTATCCTTGTCGTACATAATATCTTCATTCCCCGGCGAGTTACCGTCGTCATCATCCCCGTCAAACGCGGAGCACATCGTCAGCAGGTCCCGGATGGCCACCTTCTCCTTTTCCGGTGAATAATTTGCGTAGTCTTTGACAGCATAATAGTCTGATAGTGGCTGATCTTCGCTCTTCACATAGCCGTCCCGGATGGCCATCCCCATCATCGTTGAAGCGAAGGATTTTCCGACCGACCTCGGGTCATGCAGGGTCTCGCGCGTCTCACCGTTGAAATATTCCTCGATCAGGATCTTCCCGTTCCTGATCACCACGACGCTACTGATATGCTTGAAAATCCCGGCATCGATCAGCCCTTTCATTTCTTTGATCCTTGCGCTATCGTACCCTTCCGTCGACAACCCGAACCCATCGTACGGCATGATCGCGCTCAGTCGAACCTTCGACACATCGACTACCACCTTCCGTTGCACGTGCAATCGCAGGTCTCCGGAAGCAAGAACAGCTCCATGCAGGGTGTCTCTCCCAACCCGGACCCGAGGAACGGATCTCGAGCCGCAGCAGATGCGAGCCTTCTGTCAGCACGGAATCGCCGCCATTACGCGCGAACCGGAGCCAGAACCACTGACTCCAGCTCGCACCTTCATGCGGATAGTCTAGCAGTGGTTGCTTAAGAATGGTCGCCCGGTCCCTCACGGTCTCGACAGGTGTCCAGCAATCACTTCTATAGATCAGGCGGTGGTCGACAAAAGAGAGAACTGATAGCCCGCGGAATTACGTTTGAACAGGCTGTCGTTCGGCAGGCCCGGCGCAACGCGGTGAAGGTCATCCAGCAGGGAGCGCCCCATATTGGCGGTAAGAAAAAGGTCGCTATTGTTGGTGAGGGTATAATGCTGCAAATAATCCCTGGGTCGCAGCTGATTCGAAGGAATAGCGCGATCGGAAAAAATGATCTGTCCCTTGGGCGGCTGAGCCTGAGCAAAAAGCCGGACGGTCCATAGTTGTACGAAAACGAGGAATAGAAGGAAACGCATAGTATAACAGGTTAGGACCCAAATTTATACCCGCACCGGGAAGAAAAATAGAATATTCTTAACGTCCAGGCCAGAGCCGTCACCGCCCACCCCGCCAAAATGGGCGCGCGGGCCGCCAACTCCCATCAACCGCCTGTATTCCAATGGCGTCACCCCGTAATAATTCCGGAACGACCGGATAAAATGGCTTTGATCCGCAAACCCGCACTCAAACGCAATCTCCGTCAGCAACCGCTCCGGGTCGCACAGCAAGCGCATGGCGCGATTCACCTTCACCAGCCGCAGATAATCCCCGAGACCGGTATGAAAATATCGGGAAAATTCCCTTGAAAGGTGCGCCGGGTGGACATTCACCTCATTTGCCAGTCTCACCAGCGACCAATCCTCCGACCCGTCCCTAAACATTTCCCTGATCCTGCCCACCCAGTCCGGTTTCCGCGCCCCACCCCGCGCCTCGCGCATTTTTCCCAGGATGCCGAACAGCTGTGCCAGCGCAGCATCCACGCCCAGCTGCGCCCCTTGTCCCGAAAGCTTGGCCTCCCTAAAAATGGAATACATCTGACTCTTGATCAACGGATCAGCGAGCTGCATACTGCCCTCCGTCAGATTGGCGGGGATACCCAGCCGCTCATACCAATGATCGGTTAACTCGACGTGAAATCCGCGGGTGTATCGCTTCGATCCGATATTGTAGTGACGATCCTGCCAGTTATGGAAGAGAAGGTCCCCGGCCACGCATTCGTAAACTTCTTTGCGGTTTCCTTCACACACTCCGCCCTCCAGAAGAAAGGTAAAATAATCGTCCTCGTGAAAATGCCAGTCTACCCTACCCTGGCCATACACCGTGTCCGTCAGGGTCACGCCGTCCAACCGGATCAGGTCCGTCGTGTCACCATAAAAGAAGCCGCGCTGCGAACGTTTCATAGAGGAAATTTAGGACTTTCCGTACGAAATTTCGATCCCGGAGACAAAATCAACCCAATCACAAACCCGCTCACCAACCCACCGAGATGCGCTGCATTATCTATACTTCCCGTAAATCCCATCACAAGATTAAAACCGACAAAAATCAACGTGCTCCCAAGAAAAACCTTACTGAAATCCTTAGGGAAGACCTTCATCAAAAGTAACGCAAGGAATGCGCCATAAAGCCCAAAGATCGCTCCCGAAGCGCCGACGCTGACCGTCGCGGCGTGCCACCACAGACTCGCGATACTCGCAAGGATCCCCGTGATCAGGTAGACCATGGCAAACCGGATTTTCCCCAGTCTTGGTTCCAGAAAGATCCCAACAAATAAGAGTCCATACATATTCGCAAGCAAATGCATGATCCCCCCATGCAAAAACACACTCGTGACCAGCCTCCACCACTGTCCATTGCCCGTAGCAGGTCTGAAGTTCGCCCCCAGGCCAGTAAATCATCGCCCTTGAACGATACAAAACCCAGCCCCGCAAATACCATAATAATAAAGACCAAAATATTGATATCGATTATGATCGGCGTAATGAAAAAACCTTCCCTGGGAAGAAAAAACGACCAAAGTTCCCTTGCACTATCCGACCTTTCTTCAATCCCATTTTCGAATTTCTCCAGTGCGGAATCATCAAATTTCGGAATAGCTACCATAATTGACCAAATGGTCATTCCGATCGCCAGAGCGCCGAATATCCAGGCCAGCTTGTTTCCATTGCGTGCTTCGAATGGCTCATTTACCGGAATCAAAATAGCAGTCCCGTCAGTAGAGAAGGTTTTGTTATTTTTAACCGCGCTAATATACTCCTTATGGTCGTCCGTATTTCCGATCCGGTCAAGATAGACAAACTGATTGACGTCCTTCCTGTCAAAGTCCGCCTGGCTAGTATTCGCAAACGTCTGATAACGCGCTTCCTTCTCGTCCTTGTCGAGTCTGTTACTGATTTGCTCATGATACTTGATCCCATACCATGCCAGGCAACGATATTGCAACGTATCTTCCTCCGAGGAAAGGATCGGCAAGACCACGTACAAATTCATATTGAGATTTTCGCTGTGTTTGCCGGTTACCTCAAAGGAGGTCTGTACGCCAACATGAGCCTTGTCGATATAAAATTTGCCCAACGTATAATATTTTGTCTCTTCGTATTTTCCTATTTGTTCGATAGTGGTAAGTCGGGTGAGTTCGCCGGACGCCGTTTGAAGATACGACTGGGCGATACAGGTTGGTACAACAATCGCAAAGCCGGCAATCACCAAATACAACCCGGGAAGATCGGTTTTCTTCCTCTTCAGGTTCAATAATTTTATTCGGGGCCACAACCATATCAGTATAGGGATCCATGGAAGCGCAAGCGGTATCCAAATATTGATAACCTCTTCGTTTAGCGAAAACGCCCTCGTCTTAATGAATAAGACCCAATTTAAGAACGTATAAGCACCGACTACGCAAATGGCGATAATTACAAAAGGAACAAGGATCAGCCTTAGCTGTCGGGATGTATTTCTCATGGCATTCCAGGGCGCCTCCACCCGCAAACTAGTCCCCTCCGCCGTCGGAAAATTCCCGGGCACCGGATAACTCACTTCTCCCCTCGCCAGCCATTCCGTTGCCCGGATCAGCGTCGTCTGAAAGTCAATGGACCTATAGCTCACGGGGTAGACATCCCCCTTCCATAAATGCCCCATACTGGAAGCATACACCCTGCCCTTTCCATATCGGACCACCCAGTCAACCGGAAAGATCTTTCCCGTGACGCTATCGGTCGCCGCGGACAAGACCGTAATATTTTCCGCCGGACCGCGGGCATAACGGTAAAGTTCCATCGAAGCCGTTCGCCACCGCTGGGGATACCCCTGGTTGATCGGGTGCCTGGTCACGATATGGATCACCGCGTCAAATCTGGCTCCATGGTTGGTCCCTTCGCCCTGTCCCGGCGGTATCCGCGTGATATGATCGGCAGCGTCCAGCTGCAGCGCATATCCGAAATCTTTGGGCCGCCATCCCAATCCGATGATCGAATCGTATTCCGGCCAGGAAGCAAAGGCATTGTTGGCGGAATGAAGAACGTACAGACCGCCCCCTCCTCTGACATAAGCCTCCAGCCGCTGCTCTACCCTACGCGGCCAGCGCAATGCTGTGTCCTGGATATTGTTGGTGTTCTGGATGACGACGTCATATCGCTCGAATGCCGGGTCCCAGGACGTCCGGGATAGCGAGTCCACAGTATTCGGTGCCGTGGAAACCGTCACTTCAAAACGCCCCGTCTCCTCCAGGATACTTCGAACCATCAGGGTAGTCTGTTTCCAGTCATGATTGCTAAAGCCATCCACGATCAGCACGCGAATCACTCCCCCACCGGCACGCAACTGCCTGTAGTCCCGGCAGTATGTCTGCAGGGAAACTATCATCAATAGGCCAACAAAGGCAGCAGGATATAATTTCATGGTTAAAAGGCTTCCCGAATATAGGTAAAAATCCGGCGATCCACAGGCTATCCGGACAATCCGGGCAATAGCTATTCAAGATATACAGGGTTACCAACCAGAACCAATTTCCCATCCTTATCCCGGGCCTTGACATACACCGAATGCCTGCCACCCCCCGGCACCCATTTTACCGGAATTTTCTCGTCGTCCGACCGCAATTCTCTGGTCAGCGCCGCATCCGGCCTCCCATCAATGATAAATTCTATTCTCCCCCCGGAAAGCCCCTTCACATACGGCGTCAAACCAACAGTATCCGTGCGCCCAATCTTCACCGTCCCTCCCATATACACCTCTTTACCGGTGACGGACAAATCCAGAAAGCGATCCCTATTTCCTTCAAGATCTATAAAAACTCTTCCGCTCCTGATACCATCGATCAGCCCCTGCACCGACAACTCCTTCATATAAACTACTGTAGTAGGCTTTCCAATAGCTTCGGAACGATGGTCATCACTGCCTCCTATCGCGGTTACATGCTGCCCGCTGTTCAACATCTTATGCCAAAAAACCCAGCCCTGGACCGGCCCCTCGATACTGTACTTCATAGTGCTGCCATTCACTACTTCAACTGCAGCCACAACCCCATCCGGAATATTCTCTATTTGCCAGCCGCAGCCCATACATTCTTCCCCCGATGGGAGACCCGGATGGTTAATGGACAGGAGGCCCCCGCTATTGTTTACGGCATTCATCCAGCCCTTTGCCGCCGCATGGGTCGGAGCATCCATCCTGAAATCAATAAAATCCGCCGGGCCGAAAACGTTGGCATGTCCGTAAAATGTGGTGATCTCCCGTCCCGGTACAAGTAGTATTTTATCGAATGCCGGTTGTAACTCGCGCAGAGCTTCTGCCTGCACCACCGTATTGTGATCCGTCACCGAAATAAAATCAAGCCCCCCGGCAGTCGCGGTTTCCACGATCCTGAATACCGGACAGCCGACCTGATTTCCCAGCTGCGAGGCGCATTTGCCGTCGCTGTTTCCGGTATGCATATGAAGATCTCCCCTGTACCATCCCTCCGCAGCACGGATCGGCATGGAGGAAAATTCCGTGATCACGGGCCTGGTCTCTATAGTGATCCGCGCTTCATATTCCGAAACCACTCCTTCACGAATATTCGGGACGCCCAGCAACAGCGTCCATTTCCCGGCCGGAAGCGCTCCTGGCAAATACCCCGGAGTTGCATCTTCGGCGCTGATCGTAAAGGAGTTCCTGGCCCCGCCGCTCCACCCCCGGAAACGCACAGGATCCATAAGCCCGATATCGATCGTTGTGCGCTGGTCCTTTCCGTTATAGGAGAAAACTACGCTGATCCGCTTAACGCTATCGGGCAAAGAAAAAGACCTCTCAATATAAGTATGGAGGTCTTTTCTTTCAACTTTACCTTTTAAGATGATCACCTGACCGCGGGCGCTATCCAGCAAAAACAAACACAATAACAACAACCAAATACTGCCCGGCTTTTTCATAATTAGAACTTATATCTCAAAGACACTTTAAAACTTCTGCCGAACAACGGCCGCGCCAGGAATATATACTGACCCGCCGCCGCGCTCTGGATCTCGCCCTGACGAGGATTGCCTTCCGTAAGTCCCAGGGAATTAGTAAGATTATCGACAACCCCAAAAACCGAGATCTCCTTAGTGACATTTATCTGTGCATCCAGACTAACCAGCGTATAGGCAGGAAGTATCTGAGAGTTGGCGACATCCGTATAACGCTTTCCCTCGTATTCTATCGGGGCCTGCACGCGAATCCGGCTGTTAAAAAGATTGATTCCCGGAACGACCCTTAAAGAAGCCTGCGGTACCCTGATCAGCTTATTCCCGTTGTAATTGTATTTTTGAGTAAGCGTACCGCCGCTGGCCGCCTCCGCTACAAGACCCTGGTATTCTCCATGCTGCAAGGTCGCCGTTGCCGAAACATCGAACCATTTTACCGGAAACACACTGCCCTCCAGTTCAAGACCATAAGTATTCGTGTTGGCGAATGCATTCACCTGAGTGAAGCCATTTAGGGTACTCACCGTGTTGGTAAAACCGACGTTGTTGTACCTCGTATAAAATCCCGTACCATAAAAAGCGAATTCTCTGCGGGCGTATTTGAACCCGAGTTCACCCAGCTGCATCGTTTGGGTAACAGCCGTCGAATTGACATTGGTATAGTAAGTGGCAAATCCGGGAATACGCGCTGCGGACGTATATCTGGCGAAAAGACCCATATTGTCAGAAAGCTGATAGTCCGCCCCCAGTGTCCAGGTAGTGTAGTCGAAATGGTGGTTGTAACCCTGCCATACGCCGTTGCCGGTTGTTATCTGAGAAGTCGCGTAAGTACCCAGATTGACGACTTTCGATTGTTCCACAACGCCATCCGTCTGCGTATTTTCCCAGCGTACGCCTCCATCGATGCGAAACTTAGGCGTCAGCTGCCATTCATCACTGACGTACAGCGCATTGGTCGTCTGTTCTCCATTGGCATCCGCCCACTCGTATCCATACTGGGATACGCCATTATCGGAAAAGTTCTTCACTACCTTGCCGCTTCCATCCAGGGCAACAATATTCAGCAGCCTAGAATTATTTTGAACGTCCAGATACGCCTTTGAAGAATACCTGCTGAAATTTTGATTGAAATGTGCATAATAGTAGCCAAAGTTAAAATCGTGTTTGGAAGAACCCGTATAAAAAACATGCGAAAGGTGAAGGTCGTTGGCAACTTCCGTCATTGGCATCGTAATACCCCTTAACCCACCCTGAATGACAAGACCGTTGCCATTCTGATTAGCAGCATATGGTGTGCCGGTGGTTACATATTGAAATCCCAGCTGCGACGCGCCCGGAGCCTGCGACAAAAGGCCCGCCTGGGCCCTGTAAAACGAATCCGCCGTCAGTACATTCAGCGCAAACAGACCGTTCCGCTGCGTTTGTGTACTGCTGTAGCGAAACGCATTCTTCAGGATCCATCCTTCGGCAAATTCAGTCTGGAATTTGACAGACACCTGCTTCTGTTGACAGCCGTCCCGACCGTATTATCATAGTGGTAAAGACTGCTGTCCCCCTGGACCATATTCATTCTTTGCGTTTCGGCGCCGGCGATCGCCCCATAGTTGCCGTTAAAACCCGGTACCGCTACTATTTTCCCCTTGCTGTCATAAGTCATCGGATAATCGGTATAAAACACCACATCGTCGTTCAGCTGCTTAAAGTCGATATTAAAGGACGATTTCTCCCAGCTCTTGCCGAGAGAAGCCCTGATCTGCCCGCCATGATTACCGGTATAACCGGGATTACGAACCCCAGTCCCTGTACGGTAAAATCCTCCGGCAGACAGTTTCCAACCGTCACCAACCGGAGCACCTATCCAAAAATCCTCCCTGTTAAGCCTGCCATCTCCCACGGTCACCTTAAAGATGCCCTCCGTTTTGTCACCAACGGCACGCGGGATAAAGTTTACCGCTCCCGCCGGAGCATTCGAGTAAAACACAGAAGAAGGACCACCACGAACAACTTCGATAGACTGAATGGTCTCATCAAAACGAAACGCCTGGTCGGCATTCAGATAACCTAGAGCCGGGTCATGCTGTACAGGAACCCCGTCTTCCAGCAACTGGATCGATCCATAACCGTCCACCGGAACACCCCTGGCTCTGACATTACCGCTCGCCTCACCTCCGGTCGCCTCGACCCAAAATCCAGGCACCGACTTTAAAGTTTCGGTGACACTGGTAGGCCCTTGCAGGCTCAGCGCATTATAACCGATACTGGTAACCGAATAGCTCGTCTGCAGCTTTGTGCGATTTAAAGCACCTGCACGTCCAGTAACCACCACTTCGTTTAATCCATTTTCCACCGCCCTTAACTTGATGAGCAGGGATATATTGGCATCCGCCTTTATATCATATCCACTGATCGTTTGCGTTTGATAACCTACATGTGAAACAACAAAAGAGTATGGACCTCCCGCAGGCAAATTGTGAAACGTGAAAATACCCAGAGAATCCGTTTGTGTCGTAGCGGCCGCGCTGCTGCCCTGGCCTTTGGCAATAACAGAAGCGTAGGTAACAGGCTGTCCCCTTTCGTCATTTACCTGTCCTTTTATTTCATTGAAACTCTGCGCGTTGACAGCCAACTGGGCGTGGCAGCAGAGCGCCACTAAGAGAAGAAGTGGTAGCAGTTTGATTTTGGCAATTGGTGTGATCATACAATATTATACGCATTACCCCCGTCGTCCACGTACCGTTAATATTAACTTAATATGGATTGAGGCCGGGCCGCATACATATCAATTACTTATAATGTAATTATTCCCTTGTTTGTGCAGCCGGAAATTGTTGAGCAGCGCGATGCTCTGAAGTATATGGTCAAACGAATCCTTTTTATCTATTTTTCCAATAAAGGTTCGGTTACCTAGTTCCGCCTTGTCATATACGATCTTCGTATTGTAGATGATCTGCAACTGGTCAAATACTACATCCAATGGGTAGTTGTTGAATACATAGCAACCATCTTTATCTTTTTCCAGATGCAGAATATGGGATGCCTTATTTACTCTCCTGGATACAAAAACATCTCCGGGGCAAAGGTAAAATTCATTTTTATCGCCATGGGAAGAAGAATCGGAGAGCTTTACCATTACCTTCCCCTCATGCAAAATTACTTTGGCGGCCTTATTCGCTTCATATGAATCAACCGTGAAACGGGTGCCCAGTACAGCGATCGAAACTGACTGGCTATAAACAAAAAAGGCCTGGCGGCGTCTTTAGTGATGTTGAACTCCGCCTCACCATTTACTATCACTTCCCTTTTCGAGGAGCCAAAGCCTTCGGCATAAGAAAGCGAACTATTTGGCGATAAGTCCACCGTAGATCCATCGCTTAATTCAATCGCCATTTTTTGAGGCGTATTGTTGACGACATTCCTGGTCTTTCCAGCCGTTAAGGAGGTATTTACATTTTTCTTTTGTCCGATCGAAAGGAATTGCCACGACAAACCCACAACCAATATTACCGCTGCCGCGACTGCGGCCCACCTGAACCACAAGCGATGAGTCGCGGGCGATGCAGCATCTTTATTTATGTTATGCCACAGTCTGCCCGATACATCGGTTGGCAGCGGGTGGGCTGGCTGAAAGCCCTCCCATTCTTCCATTCCAATATACTCTTTCAGTTGAGCCGGGTTTTCCCTGAACCACAGCTCCACCATAGCAGCTTCCTGAGCGCTGCACCTGCCTTCAAAAAATCTTATTATGACCTCTTCAGTTACCAAATCATGCTCAATTTAGTCGGTTTCAACGCTGATATGCTTTCTTATCTGCTTCAGCGCCTTGTAAATATGCGTCTCTACCGTTCTCGATGAAACTGACAGGGACGCAGCAATTTCTCTATGTGACATGCCTTGTTCGCGGCTCATTTCAAACACCTGTTTACGCACCGGAGGCAGTTCATTGACGGCCTCCGAGATCTTCTTTTGTAATTCAACACCCTGCATCTTTTCATTGGTACTGTCAACCCCTTCGTCAATATCCACCGCATCGAGAGGGGCCGTCACCGCATTCTTGTTATTGTACTTTCGCAAAAAATCGATAAGTACCGTTGTCGCGATCCTGAATAGTTGGGTGGAAACAGTATATTCTTCGTGAAGGGTCTGCCGGCATTGCCAAAGTTTGGTAAACGCCATCTGTGCCACTTCTTCCGCTATATATTCGGATTTCGTTTTGTAAAGAATGAAGAAATACAGCTTTTGATGGTATTGGTCAAATACTTGTTTGAAGTAAAATTCATCACCAGCCTTTAATTCCTTAGTGCTAAGCAACTTTATTAGATTTAATCAAGTTGATACGAATATATGCTCGTTCTAATCAGTTTTTCCATTGGCATAAAAACTTGCAATCGCCATAAACATAGTGGAAAAACTCCATATACCAACCAACTTTTCTATTTTTGTAACAATGACAGTCGAAATTTTCAATAGAAATTTCACGCTTAGCCTCCACGGTTTTTCCGGCATTGCCCGCAACGGAGAATACGTCCCAACAGCCTTTCAGCTGATGGACAGGATGTGGAAGATCGTCAAATCGAACGGACTAAAAAACCAGGGTCTCAACGTCTGGGTATTTGAATCCGGCGATAGGGTGTTTTCCGGCGTTGAGCTTATCGACACCCCCGCCCAGGCACTTGGCCTCGAACAGAAGATCATCAACCTTACAAAATACGCCAGCTACAAGCATATCGGCCCCTATAGCCTGATAAAACGAGCCGGCCAAAGCATGCGGCAGGAATTAGTAAAGATGGGCTACGAACCAGGCATGCCCTACATCGAGATCTATGGACATATGTCGGAAGACGAAAACCTGCTGGAAACCGACCTCTTCGTCGCCTTGAAATAAAAAACCTACTCGGATTTCAGACTCTTTACTGGATTGAGGATTGCCGCTTTAAAAGACTCATAACTCACCGTTATCCAGGCTATCGCCAACGCCCCCAGCGAAGCGAGCAAAAAAACAACCCAGCCGATATCCACCCGATAAGCGAAACTGCTGAGCCACTTATTCATAACAAACCAGGCGATGGGGATCGCAATGACAACGGCGATCAATATCAGCTTTGTAAACCCCGTAGACAACAAATACACCAAATTGAATACCGATGCCCCCAGCACCTTTCTTACGCCTATTTCCCTGGTTCGCTGCTCAGCCATAAATGCTGACAGGCCGTACAAACCCATACAGGAAATAAAAATGGCTATGATCGCAAAAACATTAAAAAGACTGCCCATTTGCCGCTCGCCGCTGTACAAACTATTGATGTCCTGGTCGACAAAACCGTAGGAAAAAGGATAGGCGGGATTGAGCTCTTTGTTTATTTTCTCCAGTGCATGAATAGTGGCTTCCGTCTTTCCGCGCTGCGTCCTCAGCAAGACAATTCCTCCGTTCCAATGATTGAATGCAAGTACCATTGGCTCGATGGCCTGCTGCGCCGGCTGATAGTTAAAATCTTTTACCACTCCTACTATGATCCCTTTTTCGCCATTAAATGTCAGTGGTTTGCCGACCGCGCTTACCGGGGTCATCCCCATGACCTTCGCCGCCTTTTCATTGATCACATAGTTGCCGGAGTCGGCAAACCCGGTCGTTGACAAGGCTCTTCCGCTCGCCATCTTCATCTGCAGGACATCGAAAAAACGATCGGTCACCCAGGCCTTTGAAAACCAAAGTTTCTTGTCTGCCTCGGTCTTCCCTTCCCATTCTACACTGGAGGTGTTGCTGGATAAATTGGATATCGGGTCTGTGATAGTAGTAAAGTTTGCGGTAAGGGGGTTACTTTCGAGTTCCGCTTTCAGTGCCCGCTGCCGGTCTCCCAACTCACCGGCCATCGGCATATACAGCAGATTCGACTTGTTAAACCCCAGATCCCGGTTCCTGATATAATTCAACTGCCTGTACACGACGGCCGTGCCCGCGAGTAATACGATCGAAACGACAAACTGCAGTACGACCAGTCCATTCCGGAAATAAAGACTACCCCCATCATTTTCATATTTCCCTTCAGCACTTTCACCGGCCTGAATCCGGACAGGAATAACGCCGGATAACTACCGGAGAAAATCCCTGTAAACAAGGCTATGCCCAGCAACAACGCTATTAATTTTCCATCCAGTAACTGTAGTGAAAGTTGCTTGCCCGCCAGGTCATTAAAGACGGGGAGCAACAACCATACAATAACGACCGCGATCAGCAGCGCAATAAACGAAATGAACAAGGACTCGCCGAGGAACTGACCGATCAATTGCATGCGACCCGCCCCCACTACCTTCCGCAACCCCACCTCTTTCGCCCGGCGCGCGGACCTCGCCGTGGCCAGATTCATAAAATTGATACAGGCAACCGCCAGAATGAACAACGCAACGATGAAAAATATATTTACATACCCGATATTCCCCTGCCCCGGCAAATTAGACCGGTAATGCAGACGCAGGTGGATATCAGCCAAAGGCTCCAGCCCCATCGTGGGTGGATTCTCTTTGACATGCTCGCCAAATATATTATCGATCTGCTTCGCGATCCCGGCTAAGGCTGTCGGCGTGGCTCTGATATGTTCATCGAGTTGTATATAATCATAGAAATCATAACTGGCCCAGATCTTGTCCTTCAAACGCCAGTCCGTCTGCTCGATGGCGGACATCGGCATGATGAAATCAAACTGTAAATGAGAGTTTGCCGGAATATTCCTGAGTACACCGGTAACGACCAGGTTGTCCTTGTTATCCCTTTTTAAGACCTCTCCCCACCACGTCCTCACTGCCAAAATATTTCTTTGCCATATCCTCCGTGATCAATACAGCATCGGGTCGCGCCAACGCAGACTCCGCATTCCCGTTTACCAGGGGAAACGAGAACACCTGTAGCAAAGTAGAATCGGCATAAAAGACAGCCTTTTCTTCAAACCGCTTTGCGCCAGTCGCAAAAACGGTCGTGGTTGGCTGACTCAACCGGACATAGTTCTTTACCGCCGGAATCTTTGCCTTCAGTTCAGGAAGCATGGGCCCCGAATTTCTCTCGCCGCCTGCAGAAACCCGGTAGATCGAACCGGCATTCTTGTGAAATTTGTCATAACTCAACTCATTCTGCACCCACAGCAAAATGAATATGCTGCAGGCCATGCCAATCGCCAGCCCCGAAATATTGATGGCCGAAAAAGCCCTGTGCCGGACAATATTCCTGAAAGCGACCTTTAAATAGTTTCTAAACATGTCTGACTGGTTTGATTAAGCCCCAACCATACCCCCAAAGAAATGCCAGAGTACAACCCAATATCAAACAATCACTTACACAATGTACTATTATTCAAATTGTCCGCATTTGATACTGAATATGTTCGATTTCAAGTGAATCCCCTAAATTAGAAGGACCAAAAACATCCACACCATATGGCCGCCAAAATAACCACCCTTTTTATCGCCCTGTTTTCTCTCCTAAACACTAACCTCAGTGCACAAGCACCCGCCGGCCCAAAGGAGACCGCGATCATTACCGCCATGAAAAATTCGGAAAATGACTGGAACAATGGCGACCTGGACAACTTCATGAAGATGTATACCACCACATCCACCATGATGATGCCCACCGGACCAGTCGGACTCGGCTCGATCCGGGACCTCTACCAAAACCACTATTTCAACGGAAAAATGCCAAAACAGCACCTGCAGTACGATGAATTGAAAGTAACCCTTCTGGGAGAGAACTACGCCCTGCTGACCGGTAAATTCACCCTGTCCGGCAACAACCTGCCGGAACGCTCCGGCCGCTACTCCCTCGTCATGATCAGCACAAAAGAGGGTTGGAAGATCCTCCACGACCACTCCAGCTAGACCGTCATACCTAACCAACCGGCCTCCGGAATTCAAGCCCGACGGTCGGTCCCTCCAAGTTCAACCTCGATCTTGTCGGCGATTATCTTCAGGTCTTCCCGGATGCCGTACCATTTCTTTCCACGATGTATTCTTCTTAAAACCCCCTTATTACATGAAATTCTCACTGGCTTTCGTTCTCACCCTACTCTCAATTAACAGCTTCCCGCAGAACATTGACAAGATAAAACTCGATAGCCTGTTCGACAATCTGACCGCCCAAAACCTCGCCATCGGCAGCATCACGATCTCCCAAAAGGGACATGCCGTCTACCAGAGATCCTTCGGCAAAGAGCAGCCCCCGGCTTATCGCCTCGGATCGATTACCAAACTATTTACAGCCGTGATGACCTACCAGTTGGTCGATGAAAAGAAATTATCCCTCGACGATACCCTGAGCAAATTCTTCCCCGATCTCCCGAACGCCGGCAGGATCACTATCGCCGATATGCTCGGCCACCGCAGCGGACTCGCTAATTTCACTGCCACCGCCACCAACTTCGACGCATGGAAAGAACAACCGCATACCCACGAACAACTGCTGACCTTTATCAAAAACCAGCCGCCAGACTTCCTGCCAGGCGCAAAAGCGGACTATAACAATTCCAATTTCCTGCTCCTCGGCTATATCCTCGAAAAGATTTACCACGAGCCATACAAAGACCTCGTATACGAAAGGATCATCCATGAGCTGGACCTCCCAAATACATACTACGGTGACCACGCCGGTTTTCAGAACAAAGAAACACCCTCCTTTAAATATTTCGACAACCACTGGCAGGAGGAAAAAGCAGTGTACCTCGACAATTTCGGCGGGGCTGGCGCCATGATCTCCACGACGCAGGATATGTGTAAATTCATCAAGGCCATTTTCACCGGCAAACTCATTGGCAAGGCCAGCCTCGCCCGCATGACCCGGATAGAAAAGGACGGCTATGGCTGGGGGATGTTCCCATTCGGTGACAGCGCGCACTCCGGATACGGCCACAATGGCAAAACAGAGGGGTTTGCGTCCTCCCTTCAGTACTATCCCGAAAACGATCTGGCGATCGCCTATTGTACCAATGGAGAAGTATACCCCAAGGACAAGATCCTGAACCTGGTCTTCAAAATATGCTTCAGCGAACAGGCGACAATACCCCGGTTCATTCCCGTAACACTACAACGGGACCAGCTGCAGCCATTGACCGGCACCTATGCGGGCGACAACGGTCTGCAGGTTACCACCACCTGCACCAATAATAATCTGGCCCTTGAGACCAAAGGACAGCAGTTTACCCTCGAAGCCCTGTCTGACCACGAATTTCGAAATACGAGGTTCGGCTTCTTCTTTGAATTTAACGACGAAGGACAGCAACTGGTCATTCACGACGCGGCCGTCACCTACTGGCTCCACAAACAAAAATAACCCCCGCCAATAATGACGGGGGCGTAATATCCATTACGACGGTCATACAAAAACAGACTATCGGGGCAACGACGAATCTGCTTCGTGTTTACCTATCGCGATACCTTTCACTCCCGTACAATACGTGACGGCATATACGACCGTGTTGTCATCCGGCCCCGAGCACTCTCCGATCAGGATGACCTCATCGATACGGAAGTCCTGCGGGTCTTCCTCCATGTCCTGATCATCGCCGGAATAGAGCCCAAACGCTTCGACGTCGAAGTCTTCTTCATAACCTTTGTCCCTCAGGTCAGCCATGGCCTCGGCAAGCGACGCACAAGTTCTCATAATAATGAAGTTTTAAAGTGGCGACACTACAACAATTTCTCAGGGCTCCCGGCCGCAATGCTTAGCTCGGTCGGCGTCAGCACCATGTCTTCCATACGGAGAGCGTCGTCAAGAAATTCGCCCCCCTCATTGGTGTTTCTGTCGGCGGTCTCGTGAAGCGTAACCAGCGGATGTTCTTCCTGCTGCTCATTTTTTCTGGGATATAAGAAGGAAAAATGCATGGTCTTCGATTTAATGGTGAAAGTCAAACCCGGCCCCTAGGCATGCTGCAGCTGGCCACTCAGCCACGCCTCGAATCCAATAGCTCCCAGTTTCGCCTGACCAGCCGGCACCAGTGAAGTATTTCCGATCTGGGCGCCATAATATTGACCGTGTTCGTTAGGCACGATCTTCCGCGGGTCATTCGTAGCCTTCAAAAACCGGTCGACAAATTCAGGCAGGGGCATACGGTCCGGACCGGCGATCTCCACTATTCCATTGACGGGAGACTTTACCGCCGCTTCAGTCACAAATGTGGCTACATTCTCGGCGGCAATGGGCTGAAACTCCACATTCGATATATGTACGATATTTCCCTCCGTGGCCTGATCCGCGATCCCCTTGATAAATTCGAGGAACTGTGTACTACGGACGATGGTATAAGGCACACCCGATTTCCGGATCAGGTCTTCCTGGACCAGCTTGGCTCGCATATAGCCGCTGTCCTGCATAAGATCGACACCGACGATCGAAAGCGCAACGTGATGCTTTACACCGGCATTGATCTCCGCTGTCAGCAGATTGTGACCCGCCGTCTGAAAGAACTGCATGACAGCCTGATCTTCGAAGGACGGAGAATTGGCAAGGTCAACCACGACGTCCGCATCGGTCAGCGCCTCGGCCAATCCCTCGCCCGTAAGCGTGTTGATACCCGTGTTCGGAGACGCGGCAATGACCTGATGCCCCAACTGACGAAGTTTGGCTACTACTTTTGTTCCGATGAGGCCGGTGCCTCCAATGACTACGATTTTTCATACTTGAAGTTTTTGTTTTCATATTCATGCTGTCCAGGGAAATGCCAAAAACTCAAATAGCTAAAAATCAATAGAATAAGGAAAAAACGCTGCCAAACTATCACGATATTCAGTGAAATAGTGAAATCCGTCACTATATAAAGGGAAGGAACTGCCGTTATGGTCGATCAGCGTGACTATCGTATGGGTAAAGTAAAACAAGCCCTTGATCCGCTTCGTAAAAAGTACCAGCAGATCCTTCTTCTCCCGGACACCGTTATATCGTTCCCGAGGTCGAGCAATATCCTTCTCTCCTGCTCCCGTGTGGCCTTGGACAGAACGGGCAACTCTGATCCAGGATGTTTTACCCCCTTCATAAAAGAATATTTATGCGAAATTAAGTTCTATTTTTGAACCAAACGGTACCTTGACATTACCATTATTGACCATAGTGACCGGCAGACCCGCTTCGGGAAAAGACAACCCTGGCCCATCTCCTTTCAAAAAAGATCAGATGCCCGCTAATTTCCAGGGACGATTTCAAGGAGGGATATCTCAATACGCTACGCTCGCACCACAACGAACTAGACCCCGGCGCCGCAATCCACGTCTACGAAACTTTCTTCCAAACCATAGAATTGCTGCTTTCGAAAAATATCTCGGTAATCGCAGAGGCCGCTTTCCAGCACAAACTCTGGCATCCAAAACTCGTCCAATACAAGACCATTGCCGACGTACGAATCCTTATATGCGAAATACCGCCCCAACTCGCAATGAGCAGATTTACCCACAGGATCAGCTCGGACAACGACCGGGCGCGATTCCATGGCGACCAGTCTGAGCTCACCAAAAAGCCCGGCGAATCCCTGATAGAGGCATACTCAGCTCCTGATATTCCTGTTCCGACTCTGACGATCAATACCACGGATAACTACCTGCCTGATATCGAAGAAATCGTGAAATTTATTCACTCTTCCCGCGAATGAACGGCCCGCTGACCCTCATTCATCGACGACACCCTCCAATTTTATAAGGCCAGATAACCCCAAATAAAAAAATTTGCGAAACCGATTGGCTGCGCGTATATTTGCAACCGAACGGCTTCTTATTTTAAACTTGAACTCATGAGACGAGACGTATTTCAGGCCATCGCAGACCCCACCAGAAGAGCAATCATCGCGCTGATCGCCCTGCAGGCCATGACCCCTAATGCCATTGCCGAACATTTTGATTCGACCCGGCAGTCAATTTCAAAACACCTCCGTATCCTGTCCGAATGCGAGCTGCTGACAAAATCGCAGCAGGGCAGGGAAATCTATTACCAACTACAAATAGAAAAAATGAAAGACATCGACAAATGGCTCGACCAGTTCAGAAAGATCTGGGAGACCCGATTCAGCCAGCTGGACAACGTATTATCCACGATAAAAAACAACAGAAAATGAATCCTCGCCTGCAATTTGATTTCACTGTCAACAAGGAAAAGAACACTATCGACGTTCAACGGGAGTTCGCGGCCGACCTCGACCTGGTCTGGGACGCCTGGACCAAACCCGAACTGCTGGATCTGTGGTGGGCGCCAAAACCCTATCAGACCAGAACAAAATCCATGGACTTTCGCGAAGGCGGATTCTGGCTCTACGCGATGATCTCCCCGAGGGTATCGTCCACTGGTGCAGGGCCGACTACAAAAAGATCGAATCCAAAAGCAACTTTTCAGGACTGGACGCCTTTTGCGACGAGCAGGGAGCCGTCAATACCGCTTTCCCGAGATCACTATGGAACGTCGCGTTCGCGCCGGCCAGCGGGGAGACCACCACGGTAAACATCACAATAAAATACAATAGCCTCGCCGACCTCGAAAAGATCATCGAACTCGGGTTTAAAGAAGGATTTACGATGGCGCTCGCAAATCTCGACCAGTACTTCGCAGCCCGCTTCCAGATCAAAAGTGAGCTCAGACCCGACAATACCGCCCGCGTCTGCTCTTACCTCAACTTCCCAGGCAACACAAAGGAAGCGTTCATGTTTTACCGGTCCGTTTTTAAGACAGAGTTTTCGGGCAAGGGTATTCAGCATTTTGGCGACCTGCCGGCCGACGCCAACCACCCTCCGATCGACGACGTCATCAAGAAAATGGTATTGCACGTCGAGCTGCCGATCACCGGCAACCATATTCTGATGGGGACGGACGCGCCAAAAGAAATGGGCTTTACGCTGGTACAGGGTAATAATATGCACATCTGCGTCGAGCCTCCGACGAGAGACGAGGCGACCCGCATCTTCAACGAACTGTCCGACGGCGGCAATATCACCATGCCACTACAGGATATGTTCTTCGGCGCCTATTTCGGCGAGTTCTCTGACAAATACGGTATCAACTGGATGATCAGCTTTACAACAAAAAATAATAAAACATGAAACCAAAAACAATCAACATTCTCTACTGGACCTTCACCGTCCTTTTTTCACTGCTCATGCTGTTCGCCTCTGTCGGTGGCCTGCAGCCTACCCCTGATACCATCAAGGTCATGCACGACGGAATGGGCTTTCCGGTCTATTTCATTCAGTTCATCAGCATTGCCAAAGTCCTCGGCGTAATCGCCATCCTGATCCCGAACCTCAGAAAAGGAGTGAAAGAATGGGCCTATGCCGGATTGTTCTTCGATCTCTCAGGCGCAGTCTATTCCTGCTTCGCATCGGCCCCCAAATTCGATCCACTGATGCTTACCCTGATCTTATGGATCGTACCAGGAATACTTTCCTATTACTACTGGAAGAAGATTAGTCATCTTCGTCTTTCTTCCCCGCATTCACGAACGCAGCCCGCACCGGCGCCGGCACTCTGACTCCCTCGCCTTTGACTGCCTTCCAGAGCATGGCATTCATAAGCTCGTCAGGAGCCCGATCGATTTCCGAGAGATTCAACCCCCGGGCCATGGCAGCAAGCCTTGTCCTGCCGGGGTTGACCTCGTTGAGGTCGATATTGGACGGAAAACTCGTGAAGCGGTCAAGTACGGAAACTAACGTTATTCTGACTGGTCTGGTCCCAGATATAGATCTTGTTCCTGCTCGTATTGCCAACCGCCCCCTTGCCCCTGCTGCCATAGCTGGTGGGCCAGTTCTTTTCATTAGGGTCACCCGCAACCAGCTTGTTGTTGGCGATGGTATATGATTCGGGGAGTGAGGGGCCGAAATTATCTCAGCCGCTCCAGCTAATATTGCGCGTAAAGGTTATCTTTTTCTTTAAGTCCTCGCCCTCTCCGCCAACTCCGCCGGAGAATACCCAAAACATTTCTTGAACGCATATGAAAAATGCGACAAGTCTTCAAATCCAACGTCCAGGAACACATCGACCGGCCGCTCCTTTTTCTCCTCCAGCTTGTAGTGCGCCAGCTCCAGCCTCTTTCTCGTCAGCCACCGCTGCGGTGTCGTATGGAAGATCCGTTTAAAGTCCCGCTGAAACGTTGACAGACTACGCCCCGTGAGATATCCAAAACGCTCCATCGGCAGATTGGACATATAGTTCTTTTCCATAAACGCGGCCAGGTCTATCTTACCCGGTTCTTCAAAATTCGCCAGGATGCCGTCAACGGCAGGCTCGACAAGCCTCAGTATACTCACCGCCTCGACCAGTTTTAACTCCGCAATATTCGCCGGGAAAGCTCCTTGTACATCAAAATAAGGTATCAGCGAAGACAGACAGCTTTCCAGCAGCGGATGCTTCCCGAGATCCATTACCCTTACCGGCACCGGCACCGCCGCCACCGGAGGATGCGAAGCATAGAATCGCTCCAGCATCGGCACCGTCAGATGCATCGTCACGGATTTATGCAATCGGCCCTCACCGGAATAATTGAGAAAACTGGCAACATGATTCCTCGGTATCAGAAATATACTGCCGGCCCCCAGCTTGTAACTCGCCTCCCCTGAATGATCCTGGTCTCCCCAGCTATCAGCCACACCAAAATATGGTCGTCAAAAGCTGCTTCCGCCTTGTATAGCTCGCCTCTGTACTCCGAGAGCTTGATATCGGGGGTAATATAGTTGGTCTGAAAATCCATCCTAGTTAACCGGAAACTCAATATTAGTCATTTCTTCGGTCAACTCCCAAAGCCGCCTCGCATTGGCGGGTTCGATCGAATACGGTTTCACGCCGCGAAGCGTCGAGGGCTCGTCATACCGATGTTCGATATCCCCCAGGTCCAGCTCCGCAACATCGCAATTCTCACAGTATACACCCCCAATATTGTTCAGCATTGGACTCGTCGCACACCAGACGGACGTAGCGGCGCCCTGCGCAACAGTCTTCAGCTTACTTTCAAGATCGGGTAAAAGCTTTCCATCACCATCGCACATCCCCATTTGTATAAATAGCTCCAAAGACGCCTCCCGGCCAAGATCCGTTCCGTTCACCGAACCCGGGTGCAGCGAATAGGCCCTCACGCCATAGACGGCAGCGCGCCGATCCAACTCCACCGCGAATAAATTATTGGCGGTCTTCGAATGGCCATAACCCTGCAGCGTCTCATACGCCCTTCGCTCAAAATTCGGGTCTTCATAGTCGAATGGCGTAATATGGTGCCCGTAGGAAGACACCGTTACCACTCTCGCTCCTCCGGCCAGTTTAAGCGCCGGCCACAACCGCGCCGTCAGCTGAAAATGCCCCAGATGATTGGTCGAAAGCTGCGACTCATTACCCCGGCTATCCCGTCTCAACGGTACCCACATGATCCCTGCGTTATTGATGAGCAGGTGCAGCGGCTTTCCCGTAGCCAGGAATTCGCCCGCAAATGCATCGATCGAATCCGGCGCCATCAGGTCCATCGGTCTGACCGACACACCCGCTACATGCTCCAGACTTTTTGCGCCTTCGCCACATCCCTCGCCGGCACCCAGACTTCCGCGCCTGCCCCCACCAGCGTTTTTACAGTCTCCAGTCCAATACCCGCGTATCCTCCGGTCACAACCGCGACTTTCCCATTGAGGTCTATCCCTTTGATCACATCTGCCGCGGACGATGCCGCCGAAAAGCCCGATCCAAGCGGCTTTTGTGTCGTTCCATTGTTGTTCATATATTCCATTTTGAATTGTTTGATAGCACAAAACTAAAATGGACTAACACAAACAGCTTTGTTTAAAACGTCAATCTTACTTTGTTTAAACCGTCATCATTTTTTCCAGCATCCCGATCCTGCGATAACAGATACCCAGCGGCACTAACCCGATAACCCCGAACGAACAATCGATCAGCCTCCAATAGATAGGAATACCCCTGGCCGCTCCCGCTATAAATGCCAGCGGAAATACCATAACGCAGGCGATCATCCCAAATAGAATGACCCATTTGTTCCTTACCGGGTCCACCAGAGGACCAATAAACGCCACCGCAATGACCAGATGCGCAAATGCCAGCCAGTCATAGCCATAAGCCAGATAGGGCCACCGGACATTGGTCTCTCTCAATGCGGCATATACTTCCTTCACCCAGCCACGTAACCCAATGCCTCCTCCCGGCCAATGACCCAGCAACCACCCCAACTCCGTCTCCAGCCCAAAAGCCGTCACCCCACTCAATACGAGCGCCAGGATGAAAAACATAATCCATCTCCGGATCGTTTTCAACTCTTTACTTGCCATAAAAAAGCACTTTGAATTACAAAGTAAATAACCAAAATCCATCCTTCCAAACATTCAACCAAAAATTTTACAGGTAAAATCTTACACCAAAATGCCGAAAAAGTACAACACCCGGCACCCCGGCATAGCAGACCTTTGCAATGAAACATAAGAACATGAAAGCACTCGTCCTAAAAACATTCAACGCACCATACGAACTAACAGACATCCCTCAGCCCCAGCCCGGGAAAGGAGAAGTACTGGTCAAAATAATGGCCAGCGGAGTCAATCCGCTGGACCTGAAGATAGCAGCCGGCCAGGCTGCCCACGCAAGAGTCACACTACCAGCCATACCTGGTATCGACATGGCCGGCGTAGTAGTAGCAACGGGGAAGGGGTAGCGACATTCGCCCCCGGCGACGAAGTCTTTGGCATGACCGGCGGCATAGCAGGCATACAGGGCTCTCTGGCCGAATACGCCGCGGTAGACGCCGCCCTGCTCGCCAAAAACCCGCCAGCCTGACCATGCGGCAAGCCGCCGCGCTACCCCTCATCTTCATTACCGCCTGGGAAGGACTGGTGGACAGAGCCGGTGTAGGGCCAGGCAAAAAGTACTGGTGCACGGTGGCGCAGGCGGCGTCGGCCATATCGCCATACAGCTGGCCAGGGCGAAAGGAGCGGAAGTCTTCACCACGGTAAAACCGTCCCAGCACGCGCTGGCCGAAAAACTCGGAGCCACCCCTATCGACTATACCCAATTCCCGGTGGAAGATTACGTAAGCGCCTGCACCGGCGGCGAAGGATTCGATATCGTCTACGACACCCTCGGCGGAACCACGCTCGACGATTCTTTCAAAGCAGTCAAAGTATACGAGGGCCACGTCGTCAGCATCCTCGGCTGGGGCACTCACAACCTCGCCCCCCTCTCCTTCCGCGGCGCATCCTACTCGGGCGTGTTTACCCTGCTCCCCCTGATCACAGGCCGCGGCCGCGCACACCACGGCGAAATACTAATGGCGGCAGCCACACTCGCCGAAGCCGGACTACTGACACCATTACTGGACCCAACAGAATATACGATGAAGACAATTGACGGCGCTTATACCGCCATGGAGAACAGAACCGCAAAAGGCAAACTCGTCATCTCGGTCTCTTCCCCGGCGACAACTCCCCGTTCCTAAAGAGATGACCGAATACAGGAGCCTCCGCCGGCGCGCCAGGCTCATACAGCGCCCCGATCAGCTCTTCCCTGTCAAAATCCGAGAAAATGCTAAAGGTCCCCGCCTCCGTTATGAATACCGAAACACAGATATGACTACAAACCGTTTTCCTCAACCCCTCCAGCAATGCCGCAAACCCCACCGCCGGACCGCCCCCACGCCCCGCCAACTCAGCCCTCAACTCATACCCCGCCAGGACATTCCGCTGACTATTCCCCCTCGACGGCCTACTAAAAAATGAAAAAACAACTACCCCCGACCGGCAGACAGCCGGCAGGCTCTTAAGAAAAGAAAACCCCTGCCCCGTGTTCCGGACAAGGTCAATGGTCTGATTAAATCTCTCCTGGATCACGCTGTCAGGACTTTTTCGTTTTTTTGATCTTCCCTTTGCTATTCACATACTCGGCCCGCACAAGGTCATAGATCTGCTCCTCCGTAAGTCCCAAAAAATTACCAAGCATATAAATCTCCTCGAGCGTAAACCTTTCGACCTTCTCCATTAATTTGTTGAACCGGTCCACTTCTTCCCCAGATCGTTTGCAACGACGGTCTTCGGTATGTATTTGAAGATGTCGTTGAACGAAGCGACATGACCAGCCTCATACATGGTCCTGACAATAGTATATCGCTCGTCTCGCTTTATCATAGAGCAAAAGAAAATGAAAATTCCACTTGCCGACCTGGTTACAGCTGTTTTGACTTTTTTATCACCTCGTTCCGTCTCCGAACCTTGCCTGGCAATAATCTGTCGCGGTTCACAAAAACATTCCAACCCTCAAAATTACTAAAAATATTAGCACTCTGCAAACTAAAATATTTAGTATTACCTACTTTTGTTTCCACAAGATTTCACCATGTACCCCGGCAAAACCCGGTTTAGTTTCAAGTACGGCATATTTCCCGCCAGCGAACTCGTCAACACTGCAGTAGAAGAGGGACCGACCACCCACGCCCTGACCAACAACAATACTCCTGCGGGCAATCGTCGAAAAAGTCGGCATCCGGAGCCGCTCAACCATGACCACAGCCTGAACCAAAAGCCGTCTCGTACGAGACGGCTTTTTCCGTACCTTACGCCCTATGTACAACCCGCTGCCTTTATTGTCCACCGGCCTTCTGGAGGACGAGCTCAGGAAAGGCAAACGCTGGTTCGTCCGGCAAACCTATGCCCGGGGAATGACGGCAGGCATCAGCGCAGCCTTCATGATCCGTTCTTACCCCGCCGACGAAGAGTCTACCGCCCTCCAGCATCTCAAGGCCATCGAAAAGGACAGGAACGCCTTCCTCTACGACGCCAGCATTAGCGCACACCTGGAAAGACTGTCGATCGCCGCCCGTCAACCCACCGGATACAGAGTTTTCTACGCCGCAAGAAAAGGCGTGGAATGGACGCCTCCCGGCGACTACCAGCAGAAGATGAGAAACTATATCCGTACGCAGCACTCCGCATGGATACCGCAGAAAGCCGGGGAAAAGATTGAGATCGGCCTCTTCGAAGAGTTCGGACAATTTTTTCTTAAATTCACCTACGACGGACAGGACGATACCATACCATTTGACCTGATAGAAAAATACTAATATGTGCCTCGACATCTCTTACTACTCGGCCTTACAACTGATCGATGACTACTTCCCCGACCTTATCCACGACGGTGATATCCCTTTCGACCTGGACATGGGCATCCACTTCATGGCCCCGGGCCATAGCCGCTACCCCGTGATCATCTTCGAAAATGGCCGCTACCACAGAAAATATTTCGAATGGGGGATCATCGCCGAATACATGGATACCCCCGAAAAGGTCAAGGCCATGCGCAGGTCGATGGTCAACGCCCGCAGCGAAAAGATCCTCGAAGACACACGCTCGTTCTGGCACCGTATCCGCAGGACCCGCTGTCTCATCCCCGTCACCGGCATCTACGAGCACCGCGAGATCAAAGGATGGAAGAACAAAGTTCCCTACCATATCGCGCTGAAAGACCGGCCGATGTTCTGCATTCCCGGTCTCTATCACTATAATACAAAAACCCCGTCCGACCCCGAGACGGGAGAAATGCGGGGAATGTTTACCCTGATCACGCGTGCGGCCAATCCCGTCATGCGCCAGATACACAACAGCGGTGACAACGCGTTCCGCATGCCCCTCTTCCTCCCAAAGGAGACAGAGCTGGAATGGCTCCAGCCCGACCTCAGCGACGAAGCCATCGCCCGTATCCTCGCATATGAGATGCCCTCCGGGCAGCTGGTCGCCGATGCCGTGTACAGCATCCGCGGACGGACGCCACGCCCCGACGGTCAACCGAAATGCGCCCCCTTCACCTACGCCGACCTCCCCGCACTTGGCAACGACGACGGACAAATGCAAAAAGCACTATTCTAAAAATATACACTATGGAAAAAAATATTCCGACTCTGTACGAATGGACGGGCGGCGACGAGACTCTCCAGCGCCTTTTCCGCCTCTTCTATGACAAGGTCCTTCAGGACGAAATCCTTGGCCCGGTATTCCGGACCATGTCCCAGGACCATCCCCGGCACGTAGCCCATTTCGTGGGCGAAGTATTCGGCGGCCCGGCGCAATATACTGCCGAGGACAAAGGGAGCCATGCCATCATGATCGCGCACCATATCGGCAAAATGCTCGACGAGCATCAGCGCCAGCGCTGGATACAATTACTCCTGACAACCGCCGACGAGATCGGCATTCCCGACGACCCCGAATTCCGCTCTTCCCTGCTGGGCTACCTGGAATGGGGTAGCCGCATCGCCGTCATCAATTCACAACAGACGGAGAACCCCGTCGGCGAGACAGAGCCGATGCCCCGCTGGGGCTGGGGCGAAACAGGAGGGCCCTATGTTCCCAAATAGTCCCGGCGACTGGATCACCCTCACCATCATACTGACAGGCGCCATCGCGAGCGCCGCCCTAAAAAAGCTGACACCCCAGGCCGCCATCGCCGGCGCCATCCTCGGCTGGATCATCTACAAAGGAGGCGACCTGCAAGGCATCGGTATGCTGGCCGCCTTTTTCATTCTCGGCACCGCCGCTACCACCTGGGGCAAACGCCATAAACAATCCGTACACGCCAACGCAGACCACCAGTCCCGTCGAACCACCGGTCAGGTCTTCGCCAACGCAGGCGTGGCAGCCCTCGCCGGCCTGGGGGCCATCCTCTTCCCCTCCCACAAACCTCTTTTTCAACTAGCCCTCTCCGGTAGCATATCCTCCGCCATGGCCGACACCCTCTCCTCCGAACTCGGAATGGTCTACGGCAAAAGATGTTTCAATATCTTAACCTGGAAACCCGACCAAAAAGGACAGGACGGAGTCATCAGTATAGAAGGGACATCGATCGGCGTCGCCGGCTCGGCCACCATCGCGCTCATAGCACACCATCACTACTGGATCATCATCCTCGCCGGCACCATCGGCAACCTCGCCGACTCCCTCCTCGGCGCCCTCTTTGAACGAAAAGGCCTCATAACCAACAATTCCGTCAACTTCCTCAATACCCTCGCCGGAGCCCTTACGGCCGTCCTGCTCATCGAAATTTTTGGCTAAATTCGTGGACAATTCCAGCTTATGGACGGATCAGAAAAACTCAACCGCGTTGTCGAAGCCCGCATGAAGCTAAAGGCCCGCTTCGAAGAAAAATAAAACAAACCCCTTCCGTAGCGGACGACCGTCCCATGGGCTCAGGCCGCCCCAACCGCCACGGCATGCCGCTCGTCCCCATCGGACAGATCGTCACAACCAAGTGGCCCGTGCTCGACCTGGGAATACAACCCGATATCGCACTAAAAGACTGGCGTCTTACCATCGACGGCGAAGTCGAACACCCCATTACCCTCGACTGGGAAGACTTTCTGGCCCTCCCACAAACCGACGACACCTCCGACTTCCACTGCGTCACGACCTGGTCCAAATTGGATATGAACTGGAAAGGCGTCCGTCTGCTCGACCTCGCAGCCCTCGTCCAGCCAAAAGACACGGCCACTCACCTGCTGTGTCACGGCTACGACGACTACACCACCAATGTCTCGATGGAAGAAGCACTCAAACCAGACGTGCTCCTCGTACATACCTTCGAAGGCAAACCCCTGCCAAAAGAACACGGTGGCCCCGTCCGCATGATCACACCACAGCTATATGCCTGGAAGGGATCAAAATGGATCAGCCGGATAGAATTTCTCTCAAAAAATAAGTTGGGCTTCTGGGAAGAAAGAGGATACTCCAGTACCGCCTACCCCTGGCGAAACGACCGCTATAGTCACTAAGTCCGGCAGGGCTGCCCAGCTTTTGTCAACTCACCAATTATCCGTCCTGAAAGGGGCAGCGGGCAGCCCTTCAGTATTATATAGATCGCCAACAACCCAGTTCTTATACCCATACCTCACAGCCACCGGCACCGGCACACTGTCCGACACCAACTGCACCCCCTTCGCAACGATACGCGCCGTAGCCCGATAAAACCGTCTGTCTTCACCCGCCACCTCAAAATCCTCCATCGGCTTCCCCACGACGTCAGGCCATTGACAGAATTATCAAAACTAACCGTGACCGTATCCCCCGCGACCTTCATCCCCTTATAGACCGGACTCATATACGGCACCCCTCCCATCCATACGCATCCGCCAGCGCCCAGGCCGCCAGCCGCTGACTGATCACCGTCTTATTGGCCGGATGTATCGTCCTCTCCTCCCCCGCATCCATACTGACCACCATACCCGACCGGGGTATCAGCGCCAAAGCCCGCTGCTGCGCTTCCCGCAGTGGCGCCGCCGGTCCCAGCTTGTCGTTGTAAATAAAGGGCGCGATCTGTACATAATAAAACGGCCAGTCACCCCTCTTCCACAAATCCCGCCACTCCTTTACCATACCCGCCAACAGACGGTCATAGACCTGCGGATTCGGCCTGTTCTGCTCCCCCTGATACCAGATCACCCCTTTTATCCCATATCCTACCAACGGGTTGACCATCGCATTAAAAAGGACCGCCGGCTCATTCTTGTTGATCTTCGTCGTATCCCCATCCGTCAGAACCCTGATGTCCGGAAAGGCTTCCAGACTATGCCTGTCCATCCAGGCCTCGACGACCGTGCCTCCCCAGGTGCTCATGATCATTCCCACCGGCACCTTCAGTCGCTCCTGCAGGATCTTCGCATACTGATAGCCTACCGCGCTGAAATCCCTGACGCTCATTGGCCCGGCTTCTTCCCATGAAGTAGCCTTGCAGTTGACCTCCGGCTTTCTCGTCATCGCCCTTTCGAGACGAAAAAGACGGATCTGCGGATTACGCGAATCCATCAGCAGCTCGGCGGAATGAAGCACAGGCTGATTGCCAAAACCTTTTACCGGCATCTCCATATTGGATTGCCCCGAACATATCCATACTTCTCCGATCAAAACATCGTGAAGCACCTTCTTTTTACCATCATCGAAAGCAACGCTATAAGGCCCTCCGGCCGCTGGCGTACCAACCATCACCCGCCAGCCACCGTTCAATCCGGCAACCGCGCTATACGATCTGTTATTCCATGAAGTAACGACCGTCACCTTTACACCCTTCTTCGCCCATCCCCATAACGCGACTTCCGACTTCTGCTGCAACACCATACTATCCGATATCACGGACGGCAGCTCAACCTCCGCCCGAACACCCACCGAACCCAGCAATAAAAAGAACAACAGAACCCTGATTTTCATATAGACAATTTTTAAAAGAATTCCGGTAAGAATTTCCTCGCGACAACCCGGGCCCCCACGACTTCCTTTTCATCGATCCAGCTATACGGCCAGCGCAGCCTCGTTCCCCACATTCCCCCACCCTCCCACTGCTGCCAGAAATTTATCCAACGCCGGATTCGAATAGCCCGCATTCTTCAACGGCACGATACAGGTAGCAAAGAACTGCAATATCCGCTCCTGCACCCGCAGCGCCCCATCCGGATCGGCACCCATCTGCCTCCACCACGCCTGCGACCCCTTCGGACTAAGACAGGCGACATTGGAATAAGCGCCGGAAGCCACCCGCTCACGAACACCGGTCGCCAGCAAATGCCCTGGAACAAACACCGACATATCCAGATTCAGCGAACGCATCTCCGCAAACCACCTCGCATCGCCGGAAGCCAGCTTTACACCGATCAGCGATGGAATAGCGGTCCGAAGCCTCAGCAAGTCCGCCGGCCCCAGCACCTGTTTGGCGTGCGGCGGATTGTACAGCACCAGCGGAATGCCGCCCGCCGCCTCAGCGATCCGCGCAAGAAAGTCGACCTGCTCTTCCGAAGAGGCAACCACCCAGTCCGGAAGGATCACCTGAAAGGCGTCCGGCGACAAGGCAACACAACGCCTCACCCTATTCAGCGAAATGACCGGGCTCGGATGACCGGCGCCTATTTGAAAAGGCATGCCGGCAACCCGGCACCGCTCGGCCATGATCTCCTGCACCATGTCGAATTCCGTTTCCGTCTGGTTGTGGAATTCGCCGGCGGTTCCATTCGAATAAATACCATCCAGCCCGGCGCCGGCCAGTTGACCGATCTCCTCCGAAAGCCGGCCATAGTCAATCCTGTCATCACTGTTGACAGGCAGCAATAAAGTGCCCCAGTTCCCCTTTAGGGTCTTAGGTGTAAGCATCATTTTATATTATCGATAGCGATCTCTTCCAGTATAATTCCCTCGTAAGGCCGCTGGTATCCCGCCTCATAAAGACAGGCCAGGTTTCCATCCGGCAGCACCGTCAGACAGGAATAGGCCGAAGGCCCTTCATACAATAATTTCTGATAAGGCCAGCTTAAGCCGTCGTTATAGCTGACCCTCACCGTCATGCCTACCCTCGCCGTCCTGCTCGCAGGGTTGGAAAAGACAAGGCAATCCTTCTTCCCGGCAAAATGATACCGGATAAGATTGCCTTCACAGACGAGGCTCGACCAGCGCCGTATCGGGCGGAAGCGCCGACCACTTCTTACCTCCGTTGCGGCTGACAGCTATCTGACGGTAGCGAACATGCCCCGTGTTACGCATATTCAGCAAAAGACGGCCATTCGACAGCTCCGCTACCGTCGCCTCATTGGTGCTGTCCTGTGCAGAGCCACCCAGCTTCCAGCTGCGCCCATGGTCATCGGAATAGATGACATGCGAAGCATTATTCCTCGTCGCCGACTCTTCGTGATTACACGGAATGACTAACCTCCCTTTATGCCTGCCCTTGCTGACCTGCAAGCCTCTTCCCGGCCCCGTGGCATACCAGGTCCAGTCATCCCGTTTTACCTCCCCCGTGATCTCGCGGGCAGACGACCAGCTATGCCCGTCATCCGTCGACGACAGCACAAACACACGGCGCGTATCCTTCCCTGTGCGGTCCTTGATCATCTTCTCCCTGTCCGTCCCCGCATTCCATGTCGACAACAGCACGATGGCCCCCGTTGCCTCATCCACTACCGGAGCGGGATTACCGCAGGTATTGGTAGAATCGTTCCAGACCACCTGCAGCGCGCTCCAGGTCCTGCCGCCATCCTCCGACCGTTTGACGACCAGATCGATATCACCCGCGTCGCCGCAATTATTCTTCCGCGCCTCGGCAAAGGCGAGTACCGTGCCCTTCGTCGTGGTCACGATCGCAGGTATCCGAAAACACTTATATCCGTCATCACCGTTCTTATAGACATAATTGAATGTCTGCGCCGAAACAGCAAACCCACCCAAACAAAGCACCACAACCGCCGTCGCCACCTTAGCAGAACTCCGAAAACTAAAAAGCCCACCTATCAGCAAACAACCCGCCACGGCAAACACAGGGTATAAAAAGAAATTGACCGCATCCGTGCGCTGTAAAAAATACAACCCGATACAGCTGACAAAAAATCCAACAAGGATACCCGTACTGTTGATCCGCGGAAAGAAGATGCCCGCGGCGAACATCCCCGCCAGACACCCGCCAAACAGACCGATGATCTTCAGGTATTGGTCCCAGATAGAAGCATTCTGAAGATAGACGAGATACATCGCTATCAGACTGCCCAGCGCGCCGAGGACCACCGTGGAGCCTTTCGCAAACCGAAGACACTGCCTGTCCGTAGCCCCCTTTCGAAAGGTCTTGTAAAAATCAGTCGTTAGCACCGTAGCGATTGAATTCATGCTCGACCCGATGGTGGACATGGTAGCCGCAAACAGGCCCGCGATCACAAGACCGGACAGACCCGCCGGCAATTGCTGGGAAATGAACCACGGAAAGACATCGTCCACCCGGCCATTCGGGTTCAGCCTGCCGGGGTGATGCCGGTAAAAAACCACAGCGCCGTACCTACCCCAAAAAGATTACGGTGGCCGGTATCACCATCAGCGCATTGGTATAGACAGACCGCCTTGCCTCCCTCTCCGTAGGCGTTGTCAGATAGCGCTGCACCACCACCTGGTCGGAAGTATAGGTTACCAGATTGGTCAGCAGCGTCCCGATGACAACCACCCATAGTACCGGCTCTGATATACTCCAGCCCAGATTCGCCACCCTGAACTTGTCATTGGCGTAAGCCTCCCGGATAAAACCTCCAAACCCGCCGGAAGTATGGGAAGTAATAAAAAAGAAGCTCACCAGGGCCCCTCCCAGCAGAACGAACACCTGCATGACCTCCGTCCAGACGACGGCCTCGATACCTCCGGCCACGCTATACGCCGTCGTAATGATCGTCGTCACCAGTATACACGCAAAGATATTGATCCCAGTCACGGTGCTCAGCACAAGTGCAGGCAGATATACGACGACGCCGAGCCGGCTCAGCTGAAAAACGATAAACGTAAAACTCCCCAGCAGCTTGACCCGCCTGTCGAACCGGATCTGCAGATATTCATAGACGCTGGTCAGTTTGAGTTTTCGGAAATAAGGCAAATAGAAATAAGTTACCACGGGCGCAATGGCCAGCACCATGACGTTGTTCATCACATATACCCAGTCCGTCGCATAGGCTTTCGCGGGTATGGCGATAAAAGTCAGCGCGCTGAGCTTCGACCCAAAAATGCTCAGACCGGCAGCCCACCAGGGTATCTTCTGCCCGCCGAGAAAAAATCGCCCGTAGTGGAACCCATATGCTTCGATACGAATACGCTTATCCCGATGACAACGGCAAAGTATAGCGCAATGACCGTCCAGTCCAGCCCGCCGAACTTTCCGGAAGGCTGACGGGGAGACGCGACCAACACCTGATTGGTTCGCACCGCCGGCCGGGCCTCACCACCGGCTATAACGATATTTCCGTCCCACACGACCAGCGGCGTCGTGACCGGCGCAGGGGAAGGAGTAGCCCCCATTACCGACCAGGAATCCGTCAGGATATTGTAAGCGAGAACGTCCTTCGTAAATCCAGGATGCGAATCCTTCAATACCGCCACCTGGGAAGCCAGGGCCCCGTCATCCCCGCCAAACAATATCAGATGATTTTGCCCTGCATTATACGCCGGCGAAGGCGCTGCAGCCAGAGCATGAGGGAGGTCGGCTATCCGCTTCCACCCCCTGCCCGGAGTATACTCCCAGCAGTCTTTAAGATACTTTCGCAAAGGCACAGGATCTGACGTCATGTGCACTCCGCCAAAAACATATACCTTGCCTTCATATACACCCGCCGCGGCCAGTATCCTCGATACCCCCGGCAGCGGCCTCAGCACCTGCCATTTCCGGCCGGCAGCCGAAAGATCCAAACACCAGAAATTATTCTCCGACACAACGTACACACTATGACCCACGATCACCCCACATCCATTGATCAAAGGCTCGGGCATCGACGGCAAAGAACTCACAACCACCTTCCCGTCAGTATACCTCAAAACAAACGCATCGGAAAAATTTCCACTACCGTTGCCCCCGCCCAGACACACTACCCCATCTCCATAACTTAACGAAACGCCATATCCCATCGGGTGGGGCAGCCGACCAGCCTCCTTCCATTCTCCGTTGGGCCGCTCCAGTACAAAGATCTTGTCATACCAGGTCTTCACGCCCCCCGTCGAGGGACGCCCACCACCGGGGAAATTCGCTCCCCCGGCCACAAGAAGAGCACCATTGCTGACACCCGCATAGCTACCCGCAAAGCCGTCGGCATCCGGTACCTGCCGGGCCGGCTCCAGTTAAAAAATACCTGACCGGCAGTATCCTGACCCATGCTGTTCAAAGTTAAAATACACAAAATGCATACGAACCAGCCTTTCAATGCCGCCATAGCTCCGCAGATTTTATTTGGGACAAAAATTTGGGCTCAAAAATAAATTTTTGTCCCAAAATCACAACTACTTGCGCAGGACTTCGGCGGAGCTGCTTCGCAGAGCTCCCCTTGTCCGTTCCCTTCGCTTCACTCGGGAACGTGCGCGAACTGGACTCCATCCAGTTTGGGCAATTTCTCAAAAAAGACAACTCCGCCAGCTCATTATAAAATTGATCGAAATTTTCCTGGCTCAGCGTGGTCAGCGGCAGCCGGCTCGGCCCGAGATCCCACCCCAGCATCTTCATGATCGCCTTCTGCCCGGGAATGGGCGGATACTTCAGCAATACCCGTATCACCTCCACCAAATACGCATGAGCCTCCCTCGCCCCCTTCATATCTCCCTTTCTAAACGCCTCCATCACGGCCAAATACAGCGGTGCAGCAAAAGTATAGGTGCTCCCGATAGCGCCGCGGGCCCGACAGCCAGAGCCGGCAGCAGCATCTCGTCTATACCGAATAAAATATCGAACCTACCCTTCTTGTAGTTCAGACAGGACTGATACTCCTGCAGGGTAGACGCCGTATACTTTATACCGGCCAGATTGGGGATAGTCCCCTCCGCCAGCTCGAGGAATTTGACCATATCCATACCCACTCCCGTCAGATGCGGGATATGATAATAATAAAAAGGAAGATCCGGGGCAGCGCGGGCTATATCACCCATACAGTTGACCAGGTTCTGGACGCTGGTGGGCTTGAAATAGAAAGCAGCCACCGACGCAAAGGCATCGGCCTTTATCTGAGCAGCATGCACCGCAAGCGCCCGGGCCTCGGTAATACTGCTGTGCCCGACATGTACAATGATCTTCAGTCTGCCCGCCGCGGCCTTTACAAATTCTTCGGCAACAAATTTTCTCTCGTCGATGGTCATGTTCGGTCCCTCGCCGTTGCTGCCGCAAACAAAGATCCCTTTCAGGCCATCTTTGACCAGCTTGTTCACGAGTAAAGGGATCATATCTCTGTTAATAGAGCCATCTTCATAGAACGGGGTAAACGCCGCCGCGATCAATCCTTCAATTTTATTCATAGTTCTTGTATTGTAAACCAGGTTAATTATATCCTTGCGTCTGGGTCAGCTTGCTGTTATTTGCCAACACAGTCGTATTTAGCGGCCAGTATAACGGAGTAGTCTTACCAACCAGGTTGGGTACATAGGTATATACGTTAATGGTGCCCGCAATATGAAATCGCACCAGATCGTACCAGCGCTTGTTCTCGAAGAACAGCTCTCTCCCCTCTCATTCAGCAGCTCCAGCTCGACCGAAGGCTCATCCGTTGCCCCCGCATAGTTGCCGGTACCCGCGCGGCTTCGCACCTTGTTCAGATAGGTGATGGCATCGGTCGTATTGCCCAGTCCGGCATAAGCCTCCGCCTTCATCAGGAACACATCGGCAAGACGATACATGATCACGTCATTGTCCGAAACGCGGTCATCCGCATACTTCGTACCGACATATTTGGTGATCCAGGAGATGCCATTCACGGTGTCCTTCGTCCTGGAATCGATATTCCGCTGTGTAACCCAGGTATACGGGATCCGCTTGTCCTTCGGATTAGTGAACAGCGCCTTCGATTTCGCGCTGATCTGATAGGCTCCCTGACCGTTCGTCGTGGTCTGTACATAGGGCAGGCTGTCGATATTGACCGCTCCCTGTGCGCCACCCACCAGATAAGGCAGTGCATTGAGCGCATAGTTGGCGCCCGTTTCATCCCGCAGATAGTAGGCCGCAAGCGCTACCTCCGTGTTGGCCGACGCACGCGTCGACGTCACCTTGCCGTAGTCGGCATTCAGCGTCAGCCCCGAGGCCTCCACTTCCGACGCGGCTGCAACTACATCATTAAAGTCCGCGCTTCCGCCACCCAAAACTTTTGCGTCCCACAGTTTGGCGTCTGCCTTTAGCGCCTGAACCGAACCGTAGGCGAATCTATATTTCGACGGATAGGTCTTCACCGAAAATCCGCTCACCGACCTGAAATAGAAAATAGCCGAATCCAGATCGCTGAACACCTGCTTCATGACATCCTTCGCGGGAGAGCGCGCCAGCAGCGGCACATTTTCGTCTACAACCGCCTGCAGCATGATGGGCGCATCACCGATGATCCTCGTGAGATGGAAATAGAAATAACCGCGCAGCGCATAGGTCTCCGCCAGTATCCGCGCCTTCGTATCGGGAGAGGAAGAGAAGGAGAATCCTTTTATCTTATCGAAAAGCAGATTGCAGTTGCCGATGGCCTTGTACCAGTCGTTGTAATTCAGCGCCCCCGTGGACGGCGAGAGTATCTGCGACCAGGCGGTGGAGAACCTGGAATTGAGGGCCGGTATCAGCTCTTCGCTCCGCTCGGTACCATAGGTTACATTGTTGGCAAGCGACCGCATCGACGGATAAATGCCCGTCAGATAAGGATCGAAATCCCCCTCGCTCTTGAAATAGGTCTGTTCCGTAATACTGGACTGAGGAGTCACTTCGATCATCTTCTTACAACCAGATCCCACCAGAAGTGTAAGCAAACAGGCCGGCGCTATCAGTATATTTATTATCTTTTGCATGATTGATTCGTTTTTAGAACTTCAGGGTTGCTCCCAAGGAATACTGTCTCGGACGGGGATAGCCGCCGCCGTCTACACCCGTATAGGTCTCGGGGTTAAACCCGGTGTATTTCGTTATGTATCCGACGTTATTTACGCTCGCATAAACATTCACACCCGATGCGCGCATCTTCCGGGCAAGCGACGGCGCGAGATTATAGGAAAGCCTGATCTCCCTGACCGCGAGAAAATCTCCCTTTTCCAGCATCGGCGAAGCGTCCGACGAATAGGTGTAATTGGTGCCGAGTGAGGCGTTCCTCAGATAGTTGCGCTGCCCGAAATCGTAGTCGGCAAAGGAGAACCGCGCATATTTCTTGCCCACATCGCCTTCCTTCTGCCAGATCTCTGATCCCAGTGCGGCCCTGGGAGCCCCTTCGTTATATGCCCTGCCCTGACCCAGCGATCGGGCCAGCGCGCCATTGCTGATAATATGTCCCATCGCGAAATCGACGGCCACACGCAGCGAAAAGCCTTTATAGGAGAAGGTATTCTGCATACCACCCATGATCGCCGGCGTCCTCCATCCCATGAACACCTGGTCCTTGGCGTCGATGATCCCATCGCCATTGGTGTCCTGCCAGATAAAGTCACCGGCATGCTTGCCCACCGTTATACCCGAGGGAGATGCGAGATTGTCCTTGTGACTGGCGCTCCAGGCAGCCGCTTCAGCGTCGGTAGCGAACACGCCCAGCACCTTATAACCCCAGAGGCCGCCTACCCGCTCGCCTTCGGCATACCCGCCGGCTTCGACCAGCTGTTTCTTATTGGCGTCCCAGATGAGGTCTCCGCCCTGGCGATTCTTAGCACGGCCATTCGCAGGCAGCTTCGTAACGACCGTCTTGTTGATGGCAAATGAGAAATTGGTCGTCCAGCTGAACGAATGCGACTTCAGCGTGGTATAGCCCAGCTCGACCTCGATACCCCTGTTCCTCAGACTCCCGTTGTTATAGGGGATCGAGGCAAAAGGTGCTTCGGAAGGCAGCGGTTTGGACGCCAGCCGGTCGCTCGTGACCTTGTTATAATAGTCCACGACAAGGCTCAGCTTGTCCCTGAACAAACCAAACTCCGCCGCCAGATCCGTCGTCGTAGTAGCCTCCCATTTCAGATTGGGGTTGGAAAGATTGCCCCGGACGACGCCCGACGACTGCGCATAGGTCGTTGTCGTGTAGTTACCATAGGTATCGGTTATACTCAGGTCGTTGTTACCGGCCTGACCCCAGCTGGCCCTCAGCTTGAACGTACTGACAGGCTCGATATGCCAGAACTTTTCCCGGGCGATATTCCAGCCGGCCGAGACGGACGGGAAGAACGCATATTTATTCTCAGGCGCGAAGTTCGAATAGCCGTCATAACGAAGCGCTCCGCTCAGCAGGTATTTGCCGTCAAAATCATAGTTCATCTGCCCGAAAAAGCTGGCGCTGCGGGTCTCCGACAGCGACGTCGAGAAATCGGTCACATTGGTCGTCGTAACCCCGTTGATCGTACTGTTCGGCGGTTCGCTGATGGTAAAGATATAGTCGTTGGTCGCGCGCTGCGAACCGATATTGATGGTATTGCCCGTATTCCGGGTGTATTCGAAACCTCCGAGGACAGTAAAATGATTATCATCCTTCAAGTTGAAATCATACTGCAGGATCTGGTCGATCATCAGCTGTCTCGTGTTGGTCGTCGACTCGTTCTTCTGCCGCTGCGTGGATGGCTGTATCTCATTGGCAGGAGTCCCCTTGCGCATATACAAATATCGGTAGTCCTTCGCGAACCAGGAGACAGACGGCTTGAAATGCAGACCGTGCATAATGGTCCAGTCGCCGGCCAGCCGGCTGATGAACTGCTCCGTAGACACCTGCGTCCGGTCGTACTTCAGCGTGTGAAATCTATTTGGAACGGTGTATAGCTCGCCCGGGGTCGGATCTCCGTTGTCCTTGAAGATCCGGATCAGCGGCGTGATACGCGTGCCCCTCGCCAGCTCGTTCACAAAACCCGCCACATAGTTGGGCTCGATATTCTGATAGTTGAACATCAGGTCGACCTTGAAATTATCCACGGGTTTGAAACCTAAATTGCCAAGTGCGTCATACCGCTTGTAGTTGGTGCCCACAAAAGTCCCAGCCTGGTCCGTATAGCCCGCCGACAGGAAATAATTGGCCTTGTCGCTTCCGCCGTCGATGGAGAGATTGTCGTTATTGGTCAGACCCGTGACCCACAGCATGTCCTGGTAGTGGTTGTCGGCATATAGTAGTTTCGTACCGGGATTGATGGGATCGTCCATCGTCATGAAACCTTTGTTCTTTATCAGATTGTCCACATAGCTCTGACCTTCTACCGCCACGATATTGTCGTACAGCGCCGTGAGATTGATATTGATGCCATACTGGCCTGGTGCCGTATAAACCCTCGTACCCGCGGAGAAACCGCCGTTGTTCAGCAGGCTGTTCTTGTCCAGCGCGTCGTGCGTATTGAATACCGTCGTACGCGCGAGCTTCAGATACTGCGTCGCATTCATATAGTCCAGACTACGCGAGGCCGTCTCCCAGGTAGTCCGGTGATTCAGGCTAAGGCGCGGTTTGGTATTATACCTGCCGGTCTTTGTCTTCACCACGATAACCCCGTTGGCGCCCCGGAAACCATAGGCCGCGGTCGCCGCGGCGTCTTTCATCACCTGGATAGTCTCGATATTTTCAGGGTTGACGTCAGCCATCGGACGGTAGATCCCGTCGATGATCACCAGTGGGCTGGTGGCGTCCGAACTGCCGATAGCGTCGCCCCCGCTGTTGCCGATGGCCGTACCATATGGATTCAGCTTGGTGCCGCCACGGATGATGATATTGGCCGGCGATGCGCCCGGCTGACCCGAACTAACAGGGACATTCACCCCCGCCATCTTGCCCTCCAGAGCCAGCACCGGGTTGGCGCCCGTCACGTCCTTCAGTTCGTCCGGCCCCAGCTTGCTCACCGCCGCCGTCGTCTTCGCCCTGCTCTGCTGCGTATACCCGACGATGATCACGTCCTGCATATTGTCGACAACACGCTGAAGAGAGACATTGATCGCACCCGATGACGCCCGCGCCTCCTGTGGAGCAAAGCCCACAGCCGAAAATACCAGAGTCGCACCGGGACGCGGGACAGAAATGAGGAATACCCCCCGGCATTCGTTACCGTCGCGCCCTTGCTACCCTTGATCCTGACGGTCACATTCTCGATCCCCTTGCCGGTGCTGTCCGTCACTTTTCCTGTGACAGCAGAAGGGGTCTGACCGTAGGAGGCGGCGATCGTAAAAAAGAACACCGCCGTCAGCATAAGCAATCGTAAAGGGAGAAAAAATTTCTCGTTTTCATACGCAGTTTCATCGTTTTTGGAGACATTAAAAAATTGTATTACCGGGCCCTTCTTCATGGGCCTAATAATAGACTAAGGTTCGGTGGCGCCGTTGACGATCCACCCAAGGTTGAACTTGTGGAATTCAATGGATTTGTGGCTGGTGCTGTTATCACTGAGGCCTTCGTTGATCTCGATCAGCGCGGCCACCGCGTAGTCTGACGTCTTGATCATGCTCGAATACCCGCCCTTCGCGATATTATTCCCGGCCTCGATAGCGGTGTAGTCACAGGTGTTCCAATCATAGATGGCCCTGCTTATCGGCCAGGTAGCGCCATCGTCATAGCTGATCCGCGCCGTCATATTACAGCGCTTGCTGGTACTATTAGGATTTAGGAATATGATTCGTTGTGGATTGTCGGTATTATAGCGAAGTATGGAACCCTCGCATTTCGGGTCCGGCAGGCCGTTGTCGGACACAAAGGCGCCAAAGCCGGCATCGATCGTCCCCACCGCCTTTCTGCGATAGTTCGCAGTGGCCCACTCGCTGTCGCTCGGCCTGTCATTTCTCAAAAGATTGCCGTTCATCAGCTCCACGATCGTGCTCTCGTGCTTGCCGCCGGCTATCGGCTGGTAGGCCCATGTCTTACCGTGGTCATCGCTGTAAATATTGCGTCCATAGGCAGGGACGACCAGCCTTCCCGGATGGCTCATCGCCGTCTGTATCCCGATGCCGGGCCCCATGGCGTCCCATTTGTAATCGGAAGGCGTCAGCGCGCTCGTTCTGTCTACCGGCGCCGACCAGCTGAGGCCGTCGTCGTCGCTATAGGTTGTAAATACGCGACGGTCACCCCACTGCGTAAAATCGGAGATTTGCGTCTTGTACTGGTCATTCCAGCTCATAAAAAGCCAGATCCGGCCGCTGTCCTTGTCATATACCGCCGTAGGATTGCCCCAGGTGCCGGCACCGTTCGCGGATACTTCGCGCAAGGCCGACCATGTCGAACCGTTGTCAGTCGACCGTTTGCAGACGAGGTTGATATCCCCGTAGTCACTGGGACTCCACCTCCTTCCCTCAGCAAAGGCCACCAGCGTCCCGTTGCTCGTCCGGACAATAGACGGGATCCGGAAGGAATGATAGGTGGCTACCCCGCCCGCCCCCTCGTCTCCCCCGTTGAACAGGAGCAGACTGTTGTGGATGGGCGCCGACAGCGCCGGAGCCACGGTGGTTTGCCTGGTTGATTTCAGGCTGTCCGCGGCAGCGGCAGCAGCAGTTTTCTTCTGACAGGAGCCCATGGATAAGGTCATTGCCAGAATGCAGCTGGCTCCGGCGGCATAGCCCGCGAAGCCGTTTTGGTTTAGAAAAGATCTCATATTGGCAAGTATTACGTTCAATAGTACTTATGTACTACATAACAAATGTAGGGAAAAATCCCTCTCCTCCAAATTAAAATGGAGAACTGCCAATATTTGGGCCGCCTATCCCAGTCTTTTCAATCTGTCAAAATGAGGTTTGAGGTGCTCGTACATCCCTTCCCTGAACTCTTCCTTGCTTCCTTTTTCCAGAATGGTCGCCAGGTCCAGGTGGGAGACCTTCCCCGAGATGAATCGAGGCTCCGTCTTGACCACGTAGTCGAAGATGGGAAGAAGCATGTTCTGGAAGCGTTTCAGCGTATCATTGCCGCTCATCTCGTAGAGCTTTCCATGGAATTCGATCTCATTCTTGATCCTGAAATTGTCCTTTTTTCCGTCCATCTGCCGCAGGGCGATCTCCTTCAGTTCCGCCACATCCCCCGCCGTCTTGCGGGTGTAGATCAGCTCAGCCAGCCCCATCTCCAGCACCAGCCGCAGCTCGAAAATATCTTTCAGGGTATTCTCGCCAATGATCGACGGATCGAGCACGCGCTCGAACGAACTCAGAATATCCGGGCTGGCCAGCACCATCCCCCTCTTTTTCTTCGTCTCCACCATTCCGAGCATTCTCAGCCGGCTCAGCGCCTCCCGCACAACATTCCTGCTCACCCCCAGCGATTCGGCCAGATCGATCTCCTTCGGCAGGGGATCCCCCGGCTTGAACGACTGCTCCTTGAGATATTCCCGCAGCCTCGTCTCCACTATATCCGGCATAGTCTGCTGAACGATCCGTCCGATATCACTTTTCAATCCCTTATTAGCCATATTCAAAGGTTCCTTATTATAAAATTGTACCCGGTAAATATCGGGGAAATATGTCCAATAAAAAGACAAAATAAAATTCACCCCCGCAACACCAAAAAAACCTTCTGCTATTCCCAAATTATTTAGCAAATTCCCTATCTTTGTTATCCCAAATTTAGCGACCCGCGACGAGAGGGGTTGCACTAATCAAGGCCATTGTCATTAGGCCCTATCCTATCAAATGGTCAGCTGCCCAAAAGTAGTTGACCATTTTTTTACCCACCGCAAAGTTCTCATCCCACTCCACCAGGACACTAAAAGATACAAATAAGACGAGCAAAACATACAGGACAGTTCAGGACGGTGCAACAAAACAGTAAAACAGACAAGAAAACACACATGTTTCCGGGTAGAAAAAATCCCATAATTCAGGTTGGGCTTCATGTTAAGAATCTTCCCAAACTCTCTCCCATAGCGGTTTTCACATTTTATTTCCACGCTTTGACATAATAAAATCGGCGCTAACTTGTCTACCTCCTGCCCAAAAACCAGCTTATATTTGTATCATCAAAAGCGAGACAATCTAAAGCCCTCCAAAAAGGGCACTCCAGATAAAGAGTTTTCATATGGCAAGCAATCGTTAGAGGTCGACTGTTTCTACAGTGGGCCTTTTTTCTTTTTAGGATCGCCGCCACGGGATAAAACCTTTAGCTCTGCGGGCAACCCGCGTAAACAGACCCCTATAAAAACTGAAATCCGCGAACAAGTCGCGGACTCAGCTTCCTATATGTAACACGCGCAGTATGCTAGATTTTCGGTTCCAACATCAAAGTCTTAGAAGAACCAGCTCGACAAGCTGCGACCTGCTGGCCTGCAGCCAATTCTGAGAAGGCTTCGGTGTATTATCCACCAGATCGGAATTTGCAACAACTACCTTCACCCCAATCACCTGCTCATCCTGCATCCTTTCCTTCATCTCCTCAGGAATACCGTCTACCTCTGTATTCGTCAGCAGGTAAGCCGTACCCCTCGCCTTTACAAAGAAATCCATCCCCTTCTTGAAGAAGTCCAGCTTTGCAGGCATCTCCATTTCATAGGCGTCGATATGCATCGCCGGCTTCGGGATCACAAACCAGATATCACCCGCTTCATCAACAACTACATCAGAGATCACATGCGTCGGAAGCTTAATGATCGACAGGCTCTCGGTGAAAAACAGCGCGCTCTGTAACTCCATGATCTTACTCTTCAAGGTCGCTTGCTCTAATTTCTGTGCAGTTGAAGTTGTCATAGTTATAACGTTTGGGTAAAGATTGAATTTGTTTGTCCGTCGCCGTGTGTTTCTCTATCGCTGCGGACGTTAGGTATAAGACAATTGGCATACCAACTACCAACTCTTTGATTATCAACTATTAATTTTGGCATAAAGGCGTGCCGGACGTCCCATATTGGGACTGGTTTTCCAAAAAATGATTTTTGTCCATCAGGGGGTCCTATTTTTGCTCCGGATCTGCTTTCCGGACGAACAGACTGGGGCTTCGGCGGCATCGTAGCCCATTTCTTCAAAGCACAAAAAAAGGACAGCTCCATCCGCACGTCGGACGTCAATCTGCTGGGCCTCTATACCCTGCGCAAACAGCTGATCCTCGTACTCAGCTCAACCATCTTCTTCCCCCACGAAGACCATATCGCCCGATTCCAGGCTTCCTATAGCTACTATCCCGACAATTTCTGGGGGCGGCAGTACATCGGGCATCGGCCCCATCCCACCTCCGTCCTCGCCTTCCAGGGCTCGCTGGCTTCACCGACGGAAATACACCCTTCCGCAAACTCGAAGAGCCCGGCGGCGCCGACGGCGGCGGAGCCCGATTGCCCTCGGCAAGGAAGAAAAACTAAATTTACGTGTGGACTACGGCGTTGGGAAGCATTCCAACGCTTTCACTGTGCAGCTCCGCGAGGCGTTTTAGGGGTTTCTCTTCAACCCCACTATGCCTATTAATATAAGAGCCATATACACAAACTGCATCATATCGAAATTCCCCTTAAAAAAGAACAACTCCACCAGCTTCACGCCAACCAGCGCCGTCCCCATCCACACCGCCAGCGCGGTCGATGCAGGGATCTCCTTCATCGCCATCGAAAAGAAAATGATATTGCAAACCCCGAAAACGATATACCCCGCAAAAGGCGCCAGCACCAGCCAGTTCGCCGAATGCGTAAAATAACCCTTCCACTGGATCGCCCTCAGTTTCTTAACACTCATAAACTTGAGAGAGAAAGTCCAGGCGATCTCGAACAGAGACGCAATCACCAGATAGAGCCATGCCATGCTTAAAATTAAGAATTTTTAGTTCTCGACGGATTCGACCACGGGTCTCTCCTTCACCGGCGTCCCGGGCTGCCCCTCCTTCGGCACCAGTCCATCGATCTTTCTGAGCCCCAGACGCGCCGAGATCCAGTTCGTCACCCGCAGCCGCGAGAAATAATAGACCCTGAACCACGAATACTTTCGCATCAGCTGCTGCTCATCCAGCTTTTTAACGGCAAAAAGATGTTGCAGGAAATAATCTTTCGGATAGTCATAATAAAGCCCGAACTCCGCCGGCTTCTTCCTCCCCGGCAGATAGGCCGTACCGAACAGCCAGTCCCAGATGGCGAATTTCGTCGAATAATTGGCATAGAACACCGCCCGGTCATTCGCATGATGCCGCTGGTGCATCTCCGGACCGTTGATGACGTACTGCAGCTTCCCCGACTTCACGTCGATATTGGAATGGATCCACATCCCCCAAACGGCGTCGATCAGCGCCTTGATGGCGACTACAGGAGAATTTGGGCCCAGCAGCAGTATGATCGGCGCAAATTCGATCGTTTGATTGATCAGGATCTCCAGCGAGTGCGAGCGCGTCCCCGCCAGCCAGTCCAGCTTCCTTGTTCGAATGGTGCGCCTCATGCGTCTTCCACAACAATTTGGAATGGTGCTGCGCCCGGTGAAACCAGTAAATATAAAAATCGTGTATGACCAGAAATAGCAGCACCTGCAGTGCGATCGGCCAGTGATCCAGCCAGTGCATCGACTGCAGGTGCCAGCCCCTTCTCATCGGTTCGATGATATAGTCGAAGATCAGGATTTTCAGGAAATAACTCTGAATAAAAGTATACCAGATCAGGTCCACCCAAAATCCATCGCGGAGGATGGGTATGCCCGCAGTATACGGATACTTCCGCTCCAGGTAAATAAACACAAATACGCTCAATACCAGGATACTGGTCGTATAATAGACGATCGTTCCCATTGAATTAGTTTTCGGCCGTCGCGGTATTCTGCGTCCTCCGCAGCCTTTTCATCGCGCCCAGCTTCGCTGTCATATACTCTCTTGATCCCGTCACCCAGCGCAAGCTCCACGTCCCGGATATCCCGCACCAGTTTCTGCATGCCCTGGGGCTCGACCGACGCCGCATGATCTGAACCCCACATCGCGCGGTCCAGCGTGAAATGCCTTTCGACAAAACAGGCGCCCATGGCTACCGCCGCTACCGTAGTAGCCAGCCCCGTCTCGTGACCGGAATAGCCGATCGGCGTCCCGGGATAAAGTTTGGACAAAGTATCGATCATCTTCAGATTCAGCTCCTGCGGAGGACAGGGATAAGCCGAAGTACTGTGCGCGATCATAAGACTATCGGTACCAAATTTGTCGACCGCCTCCCTGATCTGCCCCATCGTGGACATCCCCGTCGAAAGGATATAGGGCCTGCCCGTCTGCTTCACCTTCTCGATCAGCGCATGGTCCGTCAGCGACGCGGACGCGAACTTATATACGCCCGGGTTGAACTGCTCCATAAAATCGACTGAAGCCTCGTCCCAGCAGGAGACGAACCAGTCGATGCCTTTTCATTACAATAGGCGTCGATCCGGGAATATTCGTCATAACCCAGCTCGATCATCTTACGGTAGTTGATATAAGTCATCCGCCCCCAGGGTATCCCTTTCCAGATGCCACTGGTCCTTCGGAGTACACAATTCCGGCGTCCTCTTTTGAAATTTGACGGCATCGCAGCCAGCCAGTACGGCCTCATCGATCAGCTTTTTGGCGATGTCCATCGAACCGTTGTGATTAATGCCAATCTCGGCAATAATATAGACGGGGTGTCCGGCCCCGATAGTCCTTTTTGAACTAACCTGGAACGACTTACTCGTATTCATACAGTATTGTTTTTTTGTGTTATCAGCCACTCTGCAAATTCGCGAAAAGCGCCGTACCCGCCCTTCTCCGCACAGTGGTAATGTACGATACCGCTGACCTGGGACATCGCGTCCGCCGGACAGGCGCTAAGCCCCGCCCTTTCCATGACCTCCAGATCATTCACGTCGTCCCCGATATACGCGATCTCCTCCCAGCCGATCCCCAGCCGCTCCATGATTGCCGTAAGTCTGCCCAGCTTTATCCTTTACACCGAGATGCAGTTCGCTGATATGCAGCTTCTCCGCACGCCGGGCCACCGAAGGCGACAGCTCGCCGGTGATTATACCCGTCTCGATACCCGCCAGCTTCCTCAGCCGCTCGACGCCCATCCCATCCCGGATGGAAAACCGTTTCAGCACCTCCCGCTCTCGCCATAAAAGACACCATTATCCGTCAATACCCCATCCACATCGGTCAAAAGCAATTTTATTTTTCCAGCCTTTTCTTTCATGTTGTCTAATTATTGTCCTTCGGACGAGGCCGGGGCCTCCGATTTAAATAGCGGTCCACCCCCATCCACCACCAGATTGGCTCCCGTCATATACGCCGAAGCTTCACTGGCCAAGAAAACAATTGCCCCCTTATAGTCGGAGGCCGTGGCCATCCTGCCCAACAAAGTTTTTTTCGAATAGTTGTTCTTAAAAAATACGTCCTGGCTATTCTCCACCCCTCCCGGCGAAAGCGTATTTACCCTTACTTTCTTTGGCCCCCAGTAGGAAGCCAGGAACTTCGTAAAACCGATCACCGCCGACTTGGTTACAGGATAAGACGGAGACTTGTAAAAGGTTTGCTCCCCCGCCGCATTCCTATAGATGCTCTGGTCCGGCGCCACGATCCCATACGTGGAAGCGATATTGATAATGCTCCCCCCACCCTGATCAGCCATCACACCGCCCAGCACCTGCGAACAAAGAAAGACGCCGCTTACATTCACCTTCCAGGACCTGTCCCACATCTCCAGTGGGTAGTGCTCGAACATCGACTGCTGCCCCGCAAGCAGCGGGTTCTCAAACATGTCATTGATCGCCGCATTGTTCACCAGTATATCGATCCGCCCGAAGGCCCCGAGTATCCTGCGCTTTGCCGCCTCCAGCGATTCCCTGCTCGTCACGTCCATACCGACTCCCAGATGCCCTTCCTCCAGACGCGCCGCTACCGCGCTACAGGCATCTTCATTCAGATCAGCTACAACAACCCTCGCACCCGCTTCCGCCAACGCCTCACAGTGATGCGTCCCTATCAATCCGCAGGCGCCGGTCACAATCGCAACCTTTCCGTCCAGGCTAAATAGATCCATACTTTTACGCTTTCGTACGCTAATGATTGTCCTTCCGACAAGGTCCTACCGGGCCTTAGCGGGTTTCATATTAAAATTGCTCACCTTACGGAATACCGCTTCCACGGGCTTACCCTTCAACCGCCCGGTCACATCCTTAGCCTCCACCGCAGCCTTCAAAAGCCCCAGCACCTCGCGGTAAGCCTTCAGCGTATATTCCACGTCTTCATCCGTATGACTATACATCATGTTGTGAAATCCACTCCACAGAATACCGCGCTTGATCATTTCCTGCTGCACATAAGATTTCAGCTCCAGCGGATTGCCCGCGCTGGCGTCGAAACTCACCATCGACCGGCAGTCATATCCCGTACATTTTGTATATCCGCTGATACCCAGCTCGGCCGCCAGCGCATTATAACCTTCCTTCAGCTTCTTCCCCTTCTCGGCCAGATAAGCCGGGACATCCTTCTCGATCAGCTCCTGTATCGTCGCTATAGCAGCAGCCAGAGACAATGCCTCTCCGCCAAATGTCGTATAGAAGAACACGTCTCCTTCGAACAGGGACATCACATCCCGACGCCCCGTCAGCAGCGCGATCGGCATCCCGTTGGCGCAGGCCTTCGAATAACAGGCCAGGTCGGGCACCACGCCAAAATATTCACTGGGCTCCCCCTATCGCGATCCGGAAACCGGTCCACATCTCGTCGAAGATCAGCAGCGTCCCATTGGCCGCGCACAGATCTTTCAGCTCCTGAAGAAAATTATTCTTCGGCGCCTCGAACACGAACGGCTCCAGGATCACACAGGCCACATCCTCATCCAGCGCGTCCTGTACGGAATTGATATCGTTGTATTCAAACGTTCCACTCAGTTCTTTCACCGCCTCCGGTATCCCCTGAGCGCGGCTCGTAACACCAATATACCAGTCATGCCATCCATGATAGCCGCAGCACAACACCTTATTGCGACCCGTAAAAGCCCGGGCTACACGAACCGCGGCACTCGTCACATCGGCGCCGGTCTTGCTGATTCGGATGGACTCCGCATTCGGAATGACTTTATGTACCAGCTCTGCCAGTTCCAGTTCCAGCTCGTGCATCTGCGAGAAAGTGATACCATCTTTCAGCTGTTCGACAATAGCGGCATCGACCCGGGGATACGCATAACCCAGGGGACAGCGGCCCTATCGCCGCATTATAGTCGAGATATTCGTTGCCGTCCACATCCCACACCACTGGCCCCCTTTCCCTTCTTCAGGTACTTCGGCGCCACGCCATTAATATACTGTCCCGGCCCCTTCGCCATAGTCTGCGTCACCGGCGTCATGATAGGCCGGGCTCTTTCATATAATTTATTCGATTCCGTTATGTCAGGATAGTTCTCGTTGAATGTTACCTTATTGGGCATATGTGATTATTTTATCAGCCATTTTTTCGGGAGTAAATCCTTCCGTCTCCAGCACCTGATTCAGCGTACCGGCTTTGAACCAGCGCTCGCCAAGCGACAGCGCCTGCACGTCCGCCGTCATGCGACGCCCCAGCAGCACTTCGGCCACGATGGAATAAAGGCCGCCGGTCCTGAAATGATCCTCTATCGTCACAATGCGCTTCGAATTCCCGGCAGCGCGAACGATCGCGTCCTCATCCACAGGCTTGAGACTCCGCATATTCACCAGACCTACCGAAAGCCCCTGCTTTTCCAGCAGTTCCTTCGTCTTCAGTGCATTCTCGAACAGGAACCCATAGACGAGCAGCGTAATATCAGAGCCCTCACCGATCACCTCGGCCTTTCCCGGCGTATAGGCTTCGTGCTCGTAGCTGCCCTTCTTATGATTGATCCGCACATAGGCAGGCGCCGGAGACGACCATACCTCGGGCAGCATCTTTACCAGATCGTCTTCGTCCGCCGGACAGTAGACTTCCATACCGGGGATACCCCGCAAAATGGATACGTCCTCGATAGCCTGATGCGTAGGTCCGTTGCCATCCGACAAAAAACCGGGAATAAAACCGCTGAGCTTCACCGGAAGACGCGCAATACCGACGTCCGTACGGATGAACTCAAATGCCCGCATGGTAAGAAAGGGGGCCAGAGCATGAATAACCGGAATCCGTCCGCGAAGTGCAAGTCCGGCAGCCATGCCGACCATCGTCTGCTCTGTAATCCCCGTATCCACGAATCGATGTCCCAAAACCTTGGGCATATTGCGCACCAGCGCACGGTTCTCCGCCGTCATTACTATAAACCGTTCGTCTTTCAACGCCGTCTCTGTCAGTAATTCTTCGTAAGTCATATTGGGGTTTTAACGTACTACCAATGTTTCTGATTCAATGGATGCCTCCGCGTTACCATGCAGCTCTTCCAGCAGCTGCGCGGATCTCCCCTCGGAGAAAGCGCAGAACCACCTGTCCGCCACTGGCCTCGATACTGGGCAATCCCTTGCCCCTCACCGTATCGGCAATGATAACATTTACCTTTCCGGACTGTCCGGCAGCGAACGCCTCCTGCAGACGGGCAAAACTGTGTCCGTCTACCCGCTGCACGCTGCACCCGAATGCCCTGAATTTATCCTCCAGCGGCTCCAGCGGAATAAGGTCTTCCGTCCGGATATTCGCCTGGAATTGATTGCGGTCGACCACGATCGTCAGATTGTCCAGCTGGTAGGCGCTGGCCACCAGCAGGGTCTCCCATACGCTGCCCTCGTTCAGCTCACCATCACCGGTGATCACAACTATCCGGTTGTCGGCTCCGCGCAATTTGCAGTCCAGCGCCACACCGGCCGCAACAGCAGGTAAATGACCCAGCGAACCGGAGTGAAACTCCACACCCGGAATATTTCTGTTGGGATGCCAGTAAATGCTGTCGGACGTCGAAAGATGGTTGGATAGCCGCCCTGCATCGAGCATACCCATCTCTGCAAAAGTCCCGTACAGCGCCGGTACGTCATGCCCCTTCGACAGGAAAAGATAATCCCGCTGAGGATCGGCCGGCCCACTGCCCCGGCGAAGATGGCTCGAATATAAATAGACCATCAGCTCGACACAGGACAGCGAAGCGCCGATAAAACATCCGCCACCCGCCGTCATCCGGATGATGTGTTCTCTCACCTTGAGCGCAATCGCGCTCAACGCACCCGTATCCGTTTTGACATCACCCGCGGCAAACCGCGTCTGCTCCCCATCCACCGTCTTCCAGCTTCACCCAGATGATTGCGGTACCAGTTGACGCCGGCGAGCGACCGGTTGATATTGTAGATCTCCGGTCTTCTTTCCAGTAATGCCAGAATATCGTTCACACCGAATAAAGGGTTGACAGGATAAAGCTCTTCCCAGACCGCCTTTATGAACTGATAGTCTTCTTCATAGTCGATCGTCAGCCGGTGTGTCATGGAATAGTCCAGGCCGCCGTCCATGACCACATTGCCGATGCTGTAACGCTCAGGCCGCTCCCAGATATAAGGAGTCGTATGCTCCCGCTCAAAGGCCCGGCCCGCATACTTCCACGCCTCCTCCATCACGCCCAGAGACATTATTTCCACGTCGTTCCCGTCCGGAAAAGTCGCCGGATGAAGATTGCTTACAAAGTCATACTTATCCGCATTCTCCAGATAGAAAGCGATCACCTGGTCGATAACTGCCGGATCGATCAGCGGACAGTCGCCCGGTATCTTGATGACCGTATCCGCCCCGTATTTCAACGCCGCCTGATAGTGCCTGTCCAGCAGGTCCTGATCATGCCCGCGAAAACACTCCAGGCCTTCCTGCTGACAAACCTCCCATACCAGATCGTCCGCCGCATTCGTCGTCGTCGCAACTACTACCTGCCCGCACAACTTCGACTGCAGTATACGCTCGACCTGCCTCACGAACAGAGACTTTCCTGACAAAGGACGAAACACCTTGTCCGGCAGACGCGAAGAACCTCTTCTCACCTGGACGACCGTAACGATCTTTCTTTCTGTTGTATTCATTTATGCGATTTGAAGTTTGGGTGTTCTGAACCTCGGCGAAAAACCACCCGGCTCTCCCTTGTACTCTATATACTGCCTGCATACATCCGCAATTCGGGAAGCCGACACGCCCCCCGTTCTGAAGCGGGGCCAGCCGCTTCAACTGGTCGATATCGAAATAGGAATGCACTTTTTTCCCCAGGGCGATCCCGATATAGACCACCGTGGAATACTGCGTTATCAGCTCTTCACAATTGGCGATCATATGCTCGGTGTTGCCCTCCGTATAAACATGGGCCGAGGGCGCGATTGACCTGATCTCCGCCACAGCCCTCTCTTTCTTCTCGTTCGGGTGAAGCTTGAAGATCAGTTTCCTGTTGCCCGCAATCTCCACGCAGCGCCGGATAAAAGCCGGCCGGTCATCCTTATTAAAGGCCTCACGTATATCAGAGGTCGCCACCAGCACATAGTCCCTGTGCGGAAAATCATTGTTGAGAAAAACAGCCGCATTGTCATAGTTGGGTATCCCTGTTACGACGATCTTCGACGCGTCCGTACCAAGCTGAGTGAACTGTTCCTTATAACCCTCGGACGCGGCACAGTAAACATCGCAGATATTGCTGCTCCCGTTGTAAGCCGTATTCTTGGCAAAATAACCGGGTAGTCCCAGATTGCGCGTCATCTTCCCCCAGCTGGTGATAGGATCGGTCATCCCTTCCTCGGACCCAGACCGTTTTCATCTTCCTTAGCTCGCCCGTCACCAGCAGATCGGAGCACATCAACACGAGATCGTAAGAATTGTTGTAAATGCCGCGGGCATAATCATTGCGCAGCTGATGCCTCTCGAGATAAGCATCGCCTTTTCGTTTAAACTCCCCCGCTAGTATGGTAGTGTCCAGCAGCCCCGTGCGCTGCACGAGACGAACGATAGGATGTTTGCTGTATAGCTGACTGAAGTAGCAGTCATAGTCAGATAGCTGGGCAGCTATCTGGTGCATTTGGCTCGTCTGGTTCGGAGATCCTATCGTGAAAAGTATCTTCTTTCGTAGCGCCATGGTATCCTTGAACATACGGTTAGCATATTACGTTTACCCTCCTGGCCTCACTCTCCTTTCGCAAGTAAAGGTAATAACTTGCCTAATTAATCCGCAAAAATATTCAGTATACCCGCTCATCCAAGTGTTAATGCCGAAAATCACAATTCCTTAATATTCAGCCCCGTTTATTCACATAACCCGATCATTTATCCAGATAAGGCGTTAAAGCCCTCTGCCATATCTTATAGCCCTTCTCATTCATGTGCAGCTTGTCCCCAACGAACAGATCGTCCATCGGACGACCCTGCGGCGTCAGCATCAGGTGGTAGACATCCACAAACACGACATGGCTGTGCGTGGCCGTAAAATCCCTGATCAGGTCGTTGGTCTCCTCCATCACAGGCATCAGCTTCTCCCGGCTCGGACTCGGCTTTATCGATACATAGACGACGTCCACATTCTGTAAGTGTTTACGGATCAGATCATAGAGTTTGACGAACCGCTTGTATACCTTCTTCGCCGAAACTTTCGAATCCGCCAGATCATTGTCACCGCAATAGATCACGATCTGTTTGGGATGATACGGATAAATGATATCGCCCGCATAGCGTATCACATCGGGCAGCGTAGACCCGCCAAACCCACGGTTGATGATCGTATAGCCCGGGAAATCGGTATGCACGCTCGTCCACTTACGAAAAGACGAACTGCCGACAAAAAGTATCGCCCCCGACGGAGGATGCTGAACACTGTCCTTCTTTTTAAATTCCGCGATCTCGTTCCAAAATGGGGGCTGCTGTTGCTGCTGCTGTGCAAGTGAACTGTGGTGCGTGACAAATACAAAGGTCAGAAGTAAGAGAACGCTATTTCTGAAAATAGCAGCGTTAGGTTTCATATGCGGTCTTTCTGGTTGGTCCCAAAGCTAAACAAAATATTGTAACTTAGGCCTATGCTCACCGCTATCCTCCTCGCAGCCGGCACATCGCGACGGATGGGAGACGACAACAAACTGCTGCTACCCTGGAAAGACAGGACCATCGTCGCCGCCACTGCAGCCAACCTCCTCGCAGCCGGCATCGGCGAGATTATCGTCGTCACCGGTTACGAAGCCCCGAAGATCACCGGCGCACTCGAAGACCTCCCCCTCCGCTTCATACACAATCCGGCATACAGTGAAGGGATGACCAGTTCCATCCGGGCAGGCGTATGCGACGCCAATGGCGACGGATTCATGATCTGCCTCGCCGATATGGTCCTGATCAGTCCAGCAGAATACGCGCAGCTGGCGGCAGCCTGGGAAAAAGCCCACGCCCTCGACTCTCACTGCATCGGCATCCCCGAATACCAGGGTGAAAAAGGCAACCCTGTCATCCTCCCCGCCACCCTCCGCAAACAGATCCTCAGCCACCCCGAAAAAGAAGGCTGCCGCCAGCTGGTTCGCCACTACCAGGCCCACCACCTGCTCATCCCCATGCCGCACGACCATATCCTCCGGGACATCGACCGGCCCGAAGACTATACACTCCTCAGCAAGCTCATCCTTCCATAATCCCCGTTCGACATATTTCCCGAAGGGCTGCATCCGTAACGCCTACCTTTACCCCCTACCCACTATGCGCTATCTATTCTTCTTTATATCTCTGTTGATCGCATCTCAGTATACCTATTCCCAAAGTTCCGCCCCGTCCATCCACGGGACGGTAACAGACAGCACCACACACCAGCCCCTCGAAGACGCAACCATCACCCTCGCGCAGATGCCATCCGGCAATATCCTGCGCCGCACCCGCAGCAGCAAAAAGGATTTTGCATTCGGCAGCCTGACTGCCGGCACCTACCGAATCGTCACCACCTATCTGGGCTACTCCCCCGATACGCTGACCGTGACGCTCGACAGGACAGACACCACCCGGCACGTCCGCATCAGCCTTCACCACTCCGCAGCCGCGCTGATGGAAGTCGTCGTTCACGCAGCCATCCCGCCGGCCATCGTAAAGAACGACACGATCGCCTTCAACGCAGGCGCCTACCCCACCCGCCCCAACTCAACAGTGGAAGACCTGCTCCGCAAACTGCCAGGCATCGATATCGACAAGAATGGCAACGTGACCATGCAGGGCCAAAAAGTCGACAAGATCTATCTGGACGGGAAAGAGTTCTTCCTCAACGACCCCCGCACCGCCACACAAAACCTGCCCGCCGATATCGTCGACCAGATCGAAGCATTCGATTCACAGACCGAACGAGCCCGCCTCACCGGTGTCAGGGAAACGACCGGTACGAAGACACTGAACATCAAATTGAAAAAGAATAGAAAAAGAGGCTATTTCGGCAGGGCATACGCCGGCACCGGCTCCGGCGGCGGCAACGGGAAAGGCGGCGTCACCAGCAGCTATTCCGCGGGCGGCACGGCTACCAGCCTGGGCTCCAACTGGATCTTCGCCACCGGCAACCTCAATAACATGAACAACCAGTTCACCGGGAAAGACAACAAGAACGGCCCCGGCAGCGGCGGCCTCCAGACCTTCAACGATGCCCAGCTGAACTTCCGCACCGACAAAAGCAAAAAACTCACCGTCACCCTCAACGCAGGCAGCAACGGCACCCACACCGCACTGGCTACCTCCACCCATCGAAAAACCCTGCTCACCGACTCTTCTCTTCTCGAGAACCGCTACAGCAGCTCGGTCTCCAAGAACCAGAGCTACCACGCCAACTCCTTCCTCGAATACAATATCGACAGCTTTACGGTGGTCAACCTCCGGTCGGTCTATACGCCGCAAACATCCCGCAGCAGCTCGCAGGACAGCGTTCTCATTTCTACACAAAAATCCGCCGCCCCCTGGACCAGCAACCAGGGGACATACGAGACAACGAAAACCACTCAGACGGCTACTCGCTCAACAACACGCTCAATTTCCGCCGCCGCTGGCGCCTGCCGGGACGAACCCTCTTCGTCACCCTCTCCCAGGCGCACGACCGTCCAGGACCAGCCCGCCGCGACCTACTCCCTCGTCAACTATTTCGACAGCACGGGCAAAGAGCAGCTGCGCGCGCTCATCGACCAGACATCGGGACAACTATCCAAAAACGACGGCTACGGCGCCTCCGCCTCGTATACCGAACCCATCAAACCCGGGCACGTCCTCGACTTTACGTATCGGTACAACAGGTCCACCAGCAGGTCTGACAAACAGTCCTTTGACTTTGACAGCGCCTCGGGCAAATACGACATCCGCGATACGGTGACGACCAACCATTTCATCAACTACAACACCATACAACGGCTAAGTACGGGATACAACGCCACCGACGGAAAATACCGCTATCAGCTGGGTATGACCCTCCAGCTAAGCGACCTCGACGACCACAATCTTACAATGAATACTTCGGTCAGACAGCACCAGATCAACTGGTATCCCCGCGCCTCCCTGATCTATACGCCCGAAAAAGGAAAGTCCATCAATCTGCAGTACTCCGCCAATACAACCAGCCCTACCATTCTAACAGCTGCAGCCCCTTCCCGACCTGACCAATCCCTTCCTGGTCCATATCGGCAACCCCGACCTGCTGCAGCAGCTGACCCACAGCTTCAGCGCCAACTATACCGGCTTTAACAGCCGTAACTTCCGTAACCTCCAGGTCGCGCTGCAGGGCGACATTTCCCAGCACCAGATCACACCCGCTACCACCGTCCTCTCCGGCGGCGTCCAGCAGATACAATATGTCAACGTGGACGGCGTCTGGCATGTCAGCTCGAACCTCGCCTACGGCTTCCCAATCGGCGACCAGCGGAAAGGCAACAGTAGCATCGGCGTACACGTCCGCTATGGCAGAGACGCCAGCTTTGTAAATGGTCAGGAAAATATTACGACTGGACTCGGCTGGGGCTCCAATCTGAAACTGAACTTCCACCCCGTAGAAAGGCTCTTCATCGAAGCGCTCGGCAGCGTTGACTATACGGGAGCACTGTATTCGATCTATGCCAACCAGAACACCAAAACGTGGCTGCAGAACTATTCTCTGGACGCATCATGGGAACTCCCCGGCGCCGTGACCCTCGCATCCAACTACAGCCTCCAGATTACCGGCAGCCAGGGCGCCCTGCCTTCCAGGTCTGTTGCGCTATGGAACGCCAGCATCTCCAGGGGACTTCCTGCACGACCGCAGCCTGCAGGTCCGCTTCTCCGCTTTTGGCATCCTCAATACGGTCAACAATTTCACGCAAACCGTCGGCCTCAATTATGTAGAAACACGGCAGACCAACCTGCCGGGCAGAATACTTTTACTAAGTCTCGTATATCGATTTAGGCGCTTTCCCCAGGGTCGTCCGAAGACGACCCCTTAACTGCGTAATGCCTCGATCTCATCAGCCGTCTTGGCCAGCGGCTTGCCTAACAACCGGCTTCCGGACTCCGTGATCAGCAGGTCCTCTTCGATCCTTATCCCTCCAAAATCCCTCAGACCATCCAGCTTATCATAATTGATAAAATCCATAAACTTCTTCTCCGCCCTGTACTGATCCATCAGCTCCGGGATAAAATAAAGCCCCGGCTCGATCGTCACCACAAATCCCGGCTCAAGCGCGCGGGCCAGCCTCAGCGACTTCCACCCGAACTCCTTACTCTTCTTCAGCTCATCGGTATAACCCACATACTCCTCACCAAGATCTTCCATATCGTGTACGTCCAGCCCCATCATGTGCCCAAGCCCGCACTGAAAGACCGCCGTATGAGCCCCGGCGGCTACGGCCTCCCCGGGATCGCCCTTCATCACTCCGGCCGCCTTCAGTCCCTCCACCAGCTTCTCCGCGGCCAATGTATGCACATCCCTGAACATGATGCCCGGCCTCAACGCATCAACTGCCGCCTGCTGTGAGCCCAGCACGATATCGTACATCTCACGCTGCAGACGCGTAAACTTTTTCCCCACCGGAAAGGTCCGGGTCATATCTCCGGCATAATGCATCCCGTTCTCCGCCCCGCTGTCGCAGATGGCCAGCCTGCCCTCTTTCATTACAGTCGGACCATAGTGGTTGTGGAGCACCTGTCCGTTGACCGTAAGTATCGTGGGGAACGCCAGGTTCCCGCCGCCCCTGATGGCGATGGCCTGCAGGCCACCGGCCAAGCTGCGCCTCCGTCATCCCCGGTCTTGCGCCGGTGATAGCCGCCAGATGCATGGCCGCCGTCGTATCGACCGCTTCGTCGATCTGTACGACCTCTTCCGCGGACTTGATGCTGCGCTGTGCAACGACCGCCCTGATCAGTTCGACCGAAGCCCTGCCCTTGACAGCCGGCGGCGCAATACCCAGCCATTCGCTGATCTTCAGCAGATTTTCCGGACGGTAAGGAGGCAAAAAATGGATCGTCCTTCCCGCGGCAACCGCCGACGCCAGCTGCCTGCCGAGCTCCGCATACGGCTTCGTGTCGGTGATCCCCGCCGGCGCTGCCTGCTCCGCAAGCGAAGGCTGCGGCCCGGTCCAGACGATCTGATCCATAGTCAGGTCATCCCCGAACACGACATCCCTGTCACTGTCGGCATCGATCAGCGCCGCAAGTCCGGCCTTGTCCAAACCCAAAAAATACAGGAAGCTGCTGTCCTGCCGGAAAGGATAAAGATTGTCCCGGTAGTTCATACTGCTTTCTTCATTTCCAAGCAACAGGATCAGCCCCTTGCCCACCTGCTTTTTCAGTCGCTGACGACGGCCCGTATAGGTAGCTGCGCCAAACATCGGATTATTCATAAATAACTTTTTTCAGGTAATAACTTTTTGTATCGATCAGCGGCATCGTTTCGCTGACCACAACCACTCCTTTTTGTCGAGCACTTTAGTGCTGGTCCCACCGCTCGTCATGACCTCCATCGGCAGAGACATATCGATATTCAGCAGCTTCACCTGCCAGTGCGTGGAGTCCTGCAGCCTGACGCCGACCTCCAGTTTGTCCGTCGTATACAGAAAGAGATGGAACAATGGGGACAGATCGCGGCCAGCCGCCCCGCTGAACAGCCGCTGCACGTCTTCCGTACTCGTGGTATTCGCATAGGTCGTATTGCTGTCTGTCGACAAATGTTTTAGAGTAGGAAAGAAAATACTGTCGCCGAGAATATACCGCAGCGTATGCATGAAAAATGCACCCTTCGGGTAGATATCGGGGTGATAGGCATCCTCTTCGGCGATATCCTTACCCAGCACGATGGGCTTGTTATTCCTGATCCTCGGAACATCACGCTGAAATATCTTCTCATAGGCCGCTTCCCCTTCCATATCCAGCGTATACAAGGCATCCCCGAACGTACCGATCCCTTCGTGTATCCAGTAGTCGGCCCAGTCCCCTGCCGTCACCTTATTTCCCCACCACTCGTGACCGAACTCGTGGTTCATCAACCCGTCGAAATCCTGACCGCCGATAGCTGTATACCTGAATTTATTGCCGTAGGCATTCATCGTCTGGTGCTCCATGCCCAGGTGCGGGGTCTCCACAAGTCCGATCTTCTCTTTCACCCAGGGATACTCGCCAAAGTATTTTTCTTTTATCTGCGCCATATGCGCCAGCATGTCCAGCTGGTGCGCCGCCCTGTCCTGATGCTCTTTTAGTACATAGAACTGCATCGGTACTTTATGCCCCGAGACCGTCACATAATCCCGGCTCACCACCGCATAGTCCCCAACGTTAAAAACGATACTGTAGTTGTTGATGGGATACGTCGTCCGCCAGTGATACACGCCCTTCTTATTATCCACGAGCAGCCCCGGACCGGCTACGACCAGCCCGGCAGGGACCCTGATAGTAAGATCGACGCCCTCATCCGGCTCGTCGGAGGGGTGATCCTTACAGGGGAAATAGAGCTTCCCGCCCGTCCCCTCGGCCGTCACCGCCACCCAGGGATGCCCGGTAGAATCCTTCGTGAACGTAAACCCGTCATCCCACGGCGGTCTCTTCGCGATCATCGGCCGCCCGGAGTAGACGACCTTTACCGCGGCCTGCCCCGCCTGCCAGCTGCCCGTAATACGCAACTCGTGATGGTCATGGGTAAAGCCGGCGACCCTGCCGTTGACGGTCACCGCAGCTACAGCGAATGAATCCATCAGGTCCAGCAGCAGCACCGAAGCCGGCTCCTTTAGCCGCACGTCCGCTATAGCATATCCAGACAGGCTTCGATCGGGAATATTCAGCGCAAGGTCGATCGTATAATGCCGGATATCCATATTCACCTGCTCCGGCTTTAGCTTACCGCCATACGCAGGGGCCTGGGCCCGCAGGCCCGCCGCCGCCGAAACCAGCAAAATAAAAAGCAGATATTTTCTCATATCGGGGAATTTCATGCTTATAACCCGGTCGCCAGCGCACGCTGTACTCCCCGCAATTCCGCCAGACCGCGAAGCCTTCCTATCGCGCTGTATCCGGGATACGTCTTTTTAGTGAGATCATCCAGCATCTGATGCCCATGATCCGGACGCATCGGCAGCGATATACCCCTCTTCTTCTGTACAGCCAGCAACTCCTTTATCACCGCCACCATGTCCACGTCTCCGTCCAGGTGATCGGCCTCGAAAAAATTTCCCTCCGCGTCCCGCAGCGTACTGCGCAGATGAATAAAATGGATCTGGTCGCCCATACGACGGACCATTCCGGCCAGATCGTTATCGGCCCTGACCCCATAGGAACCGGTACAGAAACAAAGCCCGTTGGCGGGCGATGGGGCGCAGTCCAGCAATTCACGCGCGTCCTGCTCGGTACTAACGATGCGCGGCAGCCCAAGAATGGGATAGGGAGGGTCATCCGGATGGATCGCCATCTTCAGCCCCAGCTCTTCAGCCACGGGGACCACCTGCTGCAGGAAATAGAACAGGTGCTGCTTCAGTTGGGCGGCATCGATACCGGAATAGGTCTGCAACGCCTTCAGGATCTGCTCTTCCGTAAATCGCTCTTCGCTGCCCGGCAGGCCAAGCAGCGTATTGCGGTAAAGCGTTTCCTTCTCCGTTTCGCTCATCGTGCTCAGACGCGCTTTCGCCTTTTCGATCTCGGCAGCCGAATAGTCTTTCTCCGCCCCCGGCCTCTTCAGCAGGAACAGATCGAATGCAATAAAAGCCGCCTTTTCGAATCGAAGCGCCTTGCTCCGGTCGGGCATCTCGTAGGCGATATCCGTCCGCATCCAGTCCAGGATGGGCATAAAATTATACGTCACCACTTCCAGCCCGGCCTTCGCCACATTGCGCAGACTCTCCTTATAGTTATTGATATATTTCTCATAATTTCCGGTATGTTTCTTGATATCCTCATGTACCGGGAGGCTCTCGATCACTGTCCAGCGCATCCCTGCTGCCTCTACTTCCTTTTTTCGTTTGATAATCTCGTCTAAAGTCCATACCTCTCCAACTGGTATATGATGCAATGCGGTCACCACACCCGTACACCCTGCTTGCCGGATATCCCAAAGACTGACCGGATCGTTGGGGCCATACCAGCGCATCGTTTCTTCCATTAAATAGGGTCCTTTCATAAAGAAAAATTATATTATGTAAGCTTACAAAGTAAATTAAAAATCGCATGCGCCTTGTCAAACACCTTGTTCTTTTTTTCCTGCTTTTATCCGTTCTGACGCTGGTTTCCTACTATTATCTGGGCCGCCCCGCGCCCGGTATCGACGACGCCGATATATTCCTGAACTATGCCCGACGGCTGGCACACGGCGAAGGTTTTGTCTTCAATAAAGGCGGGGAAAGAGTGGAAGGCTTTACCTCTCTGCTCTGGGTCCTTGTTTGCAGCGGCTTCTACCACCTGACCGCACACCCTGAGACGCTGATCGTCGTCTTCCAGCTGATCCTGACAAGCCTTACCGTTACTATGGTCTATCAGGAAGTAGTTAAGGACGTCGATACTTTTGCTCCCCTACCCCTCCGGCGCTACTTCATTTACATCTTCTGCGGCTACCTCATCTGCATTGGCCCGGGCTTTGTCACCTGGTCGATCCTGAGCCTCATGGAGAACGCATTGTGGAATTTCTTGTACACCTCGATCCTCATTCTTCTGCTGAAAAGTTATTCGGGCGGAAATCCGCCTATATCCGATAAAATACTGCTGCTGGTGCTCGCCCCCTCCTGATCCTTTGCCGGCCCGAAGCCATGGCCTGGATCATTTTCTTCACCGGCGCCCTAGTCTGGATCTATCGCAAAAAAGGCCTCGGCATCCTGTTCCCCACAGCCTTCCTGGGCCTGTCCATTCTTACCACCGTGGTACTCGTGCTGTTCCGCACCCGCTATTTCGGATACCCCCTGCCCAATACCTACTACGCGAAGGTCTCACCCGACAGATGGTATAACCTCACCAACGGCCTGCGCTACGCACAGAACTTTCTCGCCCGCTACAACCCGCTAGTCACCCTCCTCGTACTCGCACTGTTGCTGTACCTGCTGTTCTCTTACAAATGGCGCGCGTCTGCCCGCCTCTTCGTCCTGTCACTCCTCACCTGGATGGCCGTACTACTGCCCTGTGTCACCGGCGACGACCACTTCGGCGGCTTCCGTTTCTACCAGTACCTCCTCCTTCCCGCCATCTGGGGCATTCCCGTCCTCCTGCAATTCTACACGAACGAATCCCGCCTCTATCTCGGAGGCGTAGTCCTGCTGTTCTGCGCCTTCTACGCCATCAACAGCCTGTTCGGACTGAAAAGCTCACCCCACAACGATATCGAAAATGAATTCGTCCTGGCGAAACAAGGAAAAGCCATCGCAGAAGAACTCAACACCCTCTTTCCTCAGACTACCAAACCTTCGGCGGCAGTCATCGCGGTCGGTGGCTTTGCGCTTGACTACGACGGCCCCACATTCGACCTCATGGGCCTCAACGACAAAAAAATGGGACATAGCCCCGGCGACCGGAAAGGAATAAGAGACCACGCCGCATTCAACAAAGACGTTTTTTACCAGGAACAACCCGACATCCTGATGCCCACGATCGTCGCCAACCGGCACGAGGCCGCCAACGCGTACAACGGCCTCCTCGACCCCACCAACTTCGAGAACAGAGCCATGAAGAACATTTTTTCGGAACCCCGCTTTCAGAGCGAATACGTCGGCGCCATAGTCTCCGGGAAGACATCCGGAAAAAGCATATTTATGTTCTGCAACGCACGCTGGCTGCCCGCACTGTCCAAAGACAGCAGCCTCACGCTGACCATCATCCAGCCCCGTGCAACGGCGGACAAGCATTACTTGTCGGAGCGCTAGAACCAACGCTTATTTTGCCTTGCCTTCCTTTACCCTCGCGGCGAAGGAGGGCGCCGGCAAGCCGTCGTGGAATAGAATATCCCTGTTGTATAAATTAGCACCCTGTGGATTGTCGGCCCAGGCATACCGCACAGCCACCGGATTGGGCACGGCCTCACTCCAGGCGATCACCACATTCTTCCCCTCGATGACAGCCTTCGCAGGCTCCCACCTGCCGTCCGCGCCAGCAACCGCAAAACCACGCAGCTCTCCGCCGCCTTTGACGATCAGCCCGCTCTCCGCTTCGTTGAAGACCACATGCACTTTTTCGCCCTTCACCTTCATCGAGCGGTACTGCGGCCCCGTCCAGATCATATCGTTATCGCCATAGGCGACATGCCCCGCCGACAAAGCCAGCCTCTTACCCACGTCTTCCTTGTTCAGCGGATGAAGATCATTCCATTCCCCCAGATCCATCGCCACAGCCATCCCCGTCCTCGGCACAGACAGCGTCATCCGCTGCGCTTCCCTTAACTCCGCCTCATGACTCTCCTCCGGACGGTCCTTTACAGGTCCGTAACCCGCCAGCTGCACAAAAATAAAAGGGAAAAGACCCTCGTTCCAGTGCCGCCGCCAGTCTGCTATCACCGCCGAAAACGAGGCCTGATACTCCGCAGCCTTCTCCACATCGGACTCACCCTGATACCAGATCACGCCCCGGATGGTATAGTCCGTCAGCGGAGCGATCATCCCATTGAAAACGCCCATGGGTTTATACTGGATAAAGGTCTGCGGCTGCAAAGGCCCCGAGACCATCCCTACCTTATACGCCCATTGTCCCTTCAGGTCGACGGTATCCTTCGCCCCCATCAGCCTGTAAGGCTTGTCGGGAACAAAACCGCCCCTGCCCGAACTGTTGATCACCCGCACGACGATGGTATTTTTTCCGGCCTGCAATACCCCCGCCGGCACCTCATAGCGCCTTGGCGGATACTGATACCCGATAGTTCCAATAAATTTCCCATTGACATATACCGAATCCCTGTCCACGATCCGGCCCAGCAGCAGTCTCGCGGACTGCCCCGCCATCGAAGCCGGCACATCGACATCTTTCCGGTACCAGACCACGCCGTTGATACTACCCGCCCCCTGATCCGCCCAGTACCCTGGCACTTCAATCGGCTTCCAGTCACTCGCAGGACTTGACGGATCATACCGGGGTTTGCCCTCATGCAATCCCTTGTCCTCATTCCACACACGGGCATACCAGTCCTCGCCGGCCTTCCTGTCGCCCTCTATAACTTTGTTGATATTGTTTGTATCCGCGTACCGGGCTGCCTCGGCAGCATATTCGGGAAAGAAGCGCAGTGCGTCCGCACTCAGCCACGCCTCGGCCGGCGTGCCCCCCACAGCCGTATTGATCAGCCCAACCGGCACATGATAGCGTTCGTTGATCGACCGCGCAAAGAAATAAGCCGTCGCGGAAAAGGAAAGCACAGTCTCCGGGTTCGCCGACTCCCACCTTCCGCCGGAAAGATTCTCCCGCGGACCGTTGAAATCATAACGTAGCGGAACCCTGAACTGCCGGATAGCCGCATTTTCACTGTGGGCGATCACGTCCGGATACTTCTCTTTAACCCTCTCCATCGGCAGCTCCATATTGGACTGCCCGCCACATACCCACACTTCGCCAACCATGATATTCTTCAGCCAGATATGATTGATCCCGTTGATATCCATTACATAAGGGCCGCCCGCCTTTTTGGGCGACAGCGTCACCTCCCATTTCCCGCGGTCGTTAGTCTCCCCGTTGACCGTCTCACCGCCGAACTTCACCGTGACCTTCTCTCCCGGTGACGCCCAGCCCCAGATATGGATCGGCATCTCCCGCTGCAGCACCATCCCGTCGCTCACCAGCCTCGGAACCTTGACCTGCGCGGCAGCCCCCAAACCCGACAGGATCATTCCCGACAGCAACCAACCCTTCCCAATTATATTGCGCATATGATTAATTTGAAACGCAATATCGGCATCATTTGGGAGTATGCCAATTCCAGCGCTATCCGATCGCCTTCGGGCGTCCGCACTAACGATATTGGTCACCTGAAAGATCGCCTCCGTCCGGATGCGCTTCCCGGACACCCCATCCCGGCTACGATTTAGTCTACTCCCGTTCGCCTCCGTCCCGACCAACTGAGCGCTGAATCCGCATGCCTGCGGCACTTGCGAAAAAATGTAACCGATTACACTTTTTTAGAAAAAATATCCGAATTTTAGCCTTATTTTCGATATGTAAACGATTGTATGAGCAACGAGAAGGAAATAACCATCTATGACCTCGCCCGCAAGCTGAATATATCGGTTGCCACGGTCAGCAGAGCCCTGAAAGACGACCCTGTAGTAAGCAAGAAGACTAAAAAGAAGATCTCCGACCTCGCCCATGAGATGGGATACCGGTCCAACCATTTTGCGCGCAACCTTAGGACGCAGCGTACCAATACCATAGGCGTAATTATCCCACGCATCAACAGCCATTTCATGTCCTCCGTCATCGCCGGCATGGAAAACATCGCCACCAGTGAGGGCTACAATCTTATTATAAGCCAGTCCTCCGAGTCGGTCGAAAAGGAAATAGCCAATGCGGTCACGATGTTTAACAACCGGGTCGACGGCCTGCTGGTCTCACTGACCTACGATACGGACTCCCTGGCTCACTTCGAGTCCTTCATCAAAAAAAGGTCCCCCTCATCTTCTTCGACCGTACCGCCGACCAGAAGGACTGCACCTGCATCCTCATCAACAACTGGAAAGCGGCCTACGAAGCTACCACCCACCTCATCAGTCAGGGACGCCGCAGGATCGTCCACATCACCGCCACACAAAAACGCAACGTATATATTGATCGTCTCCAGGGGTACAGACAGGCTCTTGCCGACCAGCGCCTCCCCTTCCTGGAAGACTATATTATTGTAGGCAACCTCAGCCAGGAGGCTGGCGCGGAAGCTGCCGCCCGCATCCGGGAAATGGATCCCCTTCCGGACGCCGTCTTCGTGGCCAACGACAACTGCGCCGTCGGCTGCATAATAGCCCTCAAACAAATGGGCATACGCGTGCCTGAAGATATCGCCTTTGTCGGTTTCAACAACGACCCGGTGGCCACGGTAGTCGAACCCAATCTGACTACCATCAACTACCCCGGCTATGAGATGGGGCAGGTCGCCGCCCGCAACCTGATCGACCACCTCAGCGGCACATCCAACATCCACTCCACCAATACCATTATATTGCGCTCCGAGTTGATCCTGCGGGACTCCTCGGTAAGCAGGCAACCCACCCGCCCATGAGAACCTTTTTCTTCCTGCTGACCGCCCTTCTTTTTCACATCGGCCTCCACGCCGAAGACGGATACCGCCTCTGGCTCCGCTACGACAAGGTCAGCGATCCGCACCTGACCGCCCTCCGTATCGAAGCCGCCCCCACAGCCCAAAAAGAATTGACGCAGGCCCTCGAAGGCCTCGTGGGCAAACCCCTCCCCGTCCTCCACAACATCCTCACCGAAGGAGCGCTGATAGTCGGCACGCCCGCCCGGCTGACGACCGTCGCCAGCCTCCACCTCGAAAAAGACCTCGCCCCGCTCGGCGAAGAAGGCTTCCTCATCAGGTCGGTAACGATAGCCGGCAAGCACGTGACTCTCATCACCGCCAACACAGACAACGGCCTTCTCTACGGCATTTTTCATTTCATCCGTCTGATTCAGACACAACAACCGATCGTCAACCTCAATATTAGCAGCGCCCCATCCCTGCCCTACCGGATCCTCGATCACTGGGACAACCTCAACCGCACCGTAGAAAGAGGCTATGCCGGTTTCTCCATCTGGAACTGGTTTACCCTGCCCAAATACCTCGACCAGCGCTATACCGACTACGCCCGCGCCAACGCCTCCGTCGGCATCAACGGCACGGTTCTTAATAACGTCAACGCCAGCCCGCTGATCCTTACCCCGGAGTTTCTGGAAAAAGCGGCCGCCCTGGCGGGCGTATTCCGCCCCTACGGCATCAAAGTCTATCTCTCCGTCAACTTCGCGAGCCCCATTACCATCGGCGGACTCAAAACCGCCGACCCGCTGGACCCCGCCGTACAGGACTGGTGGAAGAAGAAGTGGACGAAGTATATAAATATATTCCCGACTTCGGAGGCTTCCTCGTAAAAGCCAATTCAGAAGGACAACCGGGCCCGCAGAACTACGGTCGCACACACGCCGACGGCGCCAACATGCTCGCCGACGCACTGGCGCCGCACAAAGGCATCGTCATCTGGCGCGCCTTCGTCTACAGCGAATCGTCCGAAGACCGGGCCAAACAAGCTTGCAATGAATTCAGGCCGCTCGACGGCCAGTTCCATAAGAACGTATGGGTGCAGGTCAAGAACGGCCCGATCGACTTTCAGCCGCGCGAGCCCTTTCACCCCCTGTTCGGAGCCATGCCCCGGACTCCCCTCATGCTCGAGTTCCAGCTGACCCGAGGAATACCTCGGCTTCTCCACGCACCTGGTATACCTCGCCCCCCTGTTCAAAGAATGCCTCGACGCAGGTCCCCCCGTCTACCCCACCATAACCGGAATGGCCGGCGTCGCGAACATCGGCAACGACATCGACTGGTGCGGCCACCCCTTCGGTCAGGCCAACTGGTATGCCTTCGGCCGCCTCGCATGGGACCACCGGCTATCGTCCGCGGCGATCGCCGACGAGTGGATCCGCCAGACCTTCACCAACGACCCCGCCTTCGTCGATACGGTCAAAAAAATGATGCTTGCTTCCCGGGAAATCACCGTCGACTACATGACGCCGTTAGGGCTTCACCACATCATGGGCTACGGCCACCACTACGGTCCCGCGCCCTGGTACGACAAGGCCCCCGCGCCGACTGGAACCCCGTCTATTTTCACAGGGCCGACTCCGCCGGCATCGGCTTCGACCGCACCGCCACGGGCAGCAACGCGCTTCAGCAATACGCTCCCGAAGCACGCACCCAGTGGGAGGACCCCGGCAAATGCCCCGACATATGGCTGCTCTGGTGGCACCACGTTGCATGGGACCACCGCATGCAGACCGGACGCACCCTCTGGCAGGAACTCTGTCATAAATACTACACCGGCGTCGACTCCGTCCGATGGATGGAGAAAGCCTGGACGTCAGTAAAAAGCAGGATCGACGAACAACGCGCCCGGCAGATAACCATGCTGCTATCCATACAGGAGAACGAAGCGGTCTGGTGGCGCGACGCCTGTCTGCTCTATTTCCAGACCTTCTCCCGCCAGCCCCTTCCGGCCGGCGCGGAACAACCCGCCCATACCCTCGACTACTATGAAAAACTCAACTTTAACAGTTACGCACCCGGAACATCAAGGTAATACTATGAATAAAACTCAACGAATAGCGCTCGTTACAGGCGGAGGCTCCGGCATCGGCCTGGCCATCGCGGAAAAATTCACAGCCGCCGGAATCCTGACCGTCATCGTCGGACGCGACAAGGAAAGACTCATGGCGGCAGCAGAACGACTCGGCGCAAACTGCCACCCCCTTTCCGCTGACCTCAGCGACCTCGCAGCCATACCCGCCCTCGTGCAACAGGTGACCGGCCGCTACGGCCGCATCGACATCCTGGTCAACAACGCCGGCATCAACATGAAAAGGAATTCACCGAGGTCACCGACGAAGAGTTCGACCGCATCCTCCTCACCAACGTAAAAGCCGTATTCAGCCTCTCCCGCGAAGTCGTGAAGACCATGCTTCCCCACGGCAGCGGCAACATAATAAACATCAGCTCGATGGCCTCCCAGTACGGCATCCCCAAAGTGATCGCCTATACAGCCTCAAAATCTGCTATCGAAGGGATGACAAAAGCCATGGCCGTCGAACTGTCCCCGAAAGGCATCCTCGTCAATTGCATCGCACCCGGATTCATAGCAACGGACATGTCGGCAAAAGCACTCAACAGCGACGCCGAAAGGAAGCAAAAGGCGCTGGGCCGCACCCCACTCGGTCGCCTCGGAGAGCCCGCGGACATCGGCGACGCCGCCCTGTTCCTCGCCTCCGAACAGGCCAAATACCTGACGGGCGTCGTCCTGCCCGTCGACGGAGGGAATTCCATCGGCTTCTAATTGATTCAGAACATGAAAAAGTTGACCTTATTATTTGTAATGCTGTTCGCCCTCCGCGGCTACGGCCAGGACGTCCCTGCCATCTACGCCGACACCGCCGACCACTGGCTGGTGAACAGGGCCGCCGCGCTGCTGCAGGACGATATCGAACGCGTCACCGGCAAACGCCCCGCTCTCCTGACCAGTCTCCCCAAAACCGCCACCCCTCAGCTCATTATCATCGGCAGCCTCGACGGCAGTCCACTGATACAACAGCTTGCAAAGGACCGTCGCATTTCCGCAGAACGGATAAAAAGCAAATGGGAATCCTTTCTTCTTAAATCAATTCCTCACCTCCGGCCGAATATCGGCCAGGCACTGGTCATCACCGGTAGCGACCGAAGGGCCACGGCCTACGGCGTCTTTCACCTCTCACAGTCCATCGGCGTATCGCCCCTGGTACTGGTGGGCCGACGTCCCCGTTGCACATAGCGACCACCTCTCACTCGACCACCTCGACACCGTCGTCGACCCTCCCGCAGTCAAATACCGCGGCTTTTTTATCAACGACGAAGCACCCGCCCTCAGCGGCTGGGTGCACGCCAAATTCGGAAATTTCAACCACGACTTTTATGAGAAAGTGTTCGAACTGCTGCTGCGCCTGAAAGCCAACTACCTCTGGCCCGCCATGTGGGGCAACGCCTTCAACGACGACGACACTCTCAACCCCGTGCTCGCGGATAAATACGGCATCGTCATGGGCACCTCCCACCACGAACCCATGCTCCGCGCCCAGCAGGAGTGGAAAAGATACGGCAAAGGTCCATGGGACTATTCCGCCAACGCCACAGTCCTCGACAGCTTTTGGCGGAAGGGCATCGAACACATGGACCACCACGAAAGTATCGTGACCGTGGGCATGCGCGGCGACGGCGATAAACCCATGGAGGAAGGCAGCAATATCGCCCTGCTCGAAAAGATCGTCGCAAACCAACGCGCCATCATAGCGGACGTTACAGGCAAAGCTCCTTCGGCCACGCCCCAGTCCTGGGCGCTGTACAAAGAAGTACAGGACTACTACGACAAAGGCATGCGCGTACCCGACGATATCACCCTTTTACTGTGTGACGATAATTGGGGCAACGTTCGCAAACTCCCGCCGCCCGGCGAAAAGCCGCGGGCCGGCGGTTACGGCCTGTACTATCACTTCGACTACGTCGGCGGTCCCCGCAACTACAAATGGATAAACACCAACCCCATCGCCCGCGCCTGGGAACAACTGCACCTGACAAAACAGTACGGCGCCGACAACATATGGATCGTCAACGTCGGCGATATCAAGCCGCTGGAATTTCCCACCCAGTTCTTTCTCGACTACGCCTGGTCCCCCGACCAATGGCCTGCCCAAAAGCTGAATGAATACACGCGCCGCTGGGCAGCACAACAGTTCGGCCCGCAGCACGCATCCGCTGTCGCCGACATCATCCGCCTGTATACAAAATACAACGGCCGCCGAAAACCCGAGCTGCTCTCGCCCGACACCTACAGCCTCTTCAACTACAACGAAGCCCCGGCAATAGTCAGCGACTACAACCGTCTCGCGCGGCGCACGGACTCCATCGGCCGCCTGCTGCCTACCGGCTCCCAGGACGCATGGTACGAACTCGTCGGATACCCGGTACTCGCAAGCGCCAACCTCAACGAACTGTATTTTACCGTCGCGACCAACAGATATTACGCGACCCAGGGCCGGGCCTCCACCAACGCGCTCGCCAAAAAAGCGCGCCTGCTGTACGAAAAAGACTCTACGCTTTCCCACTATTACAATACCTCCCTTGCCAACGGTAAATGGCCCCATATGATGGACCAGACGCATATCGGTTATACCTACTGGCAGGAGCCCAGACACAACAGCATGCCCGAAGTAAAGACAATCGATCTGCCGCCTGTCGCCGACACCGCCTGGGGTCTGGCCCTCGACGACTCGCCTTCCTGGTGGCCGGGGATCCCGCCGGTCCCGCTCTTACTTTCGAATCCATCGATAGAAAAGAGCGCTGCATCGATATATTCAGCCGCACATCGTCGCCTGTCGGTTACACCATCCGCTGCGACGCGCCATGGGTAAAGATCAAAGAGGACAGACCCGCGGAACGCGTCAGCATCGGCATCGACTGGTCAAAAACTCCCTCCGCCAACAGCAGCCGGGCAACCATTTACATCACGGGTCCGGACAAAAAGGAACTGAGTATATCCGTAACAGCCAACCGGCATACATTTCCCCCGCACATATTTATCGAAACCGGGGGATGCGTCTCCATGGAGGCGGAACACTTTTCGCGTCGTATCGAATCCTCCGGCATTCACTGGCTGACTATTCCGGACCTCGGCCGGACACTCTCCGGCGTGGAAGCCACTCCTGTCACGGCTCCCTCAATTACCCCCGGCGGCAACAGCCCCCGGCTCGAATACGACGTCTTTTTGTCCGATACCGGATCGGTGACAGTACAGGCTTGGTTCTCCCCCATCCTTCAATTCAACCGGAAGGCCATCCATTATGGCGTCTCCATCGACGACGAACAGCCTCAACTGGTAGACATGAGCAGGGACAACGAAGCGCGCGGCAACTGGGACAGGATGGTGGCCGACAATATCCGGATCGCCACATCTGTTCATCACGTCACCCGCCGCGGGCGCCACACACTAAAATTCTGGTTCGCCGACCCCGCCTCCGTCCTCCAAAAACTCGTCATCGACGCGGGCGGCCTCAAAAATTCTTATCTCGGTCCCCCGAATCACCCATCCGGGACTAATACTTTTCCTTTCATCCTCCGGAATCATCGTTCCGGATTAAATTCTTTTCCTTATATTTATAAACAGAACACCTTGCGTCCGATTTCCGCTGATCCATTCAAAACGATTGCTTATCCCGGCAACGGGGTTTTTGTTGAGATTTATCTATACCTTCCCGCCATAAAACACTTCTGTTTGTATGGCAAGATATTTTTGCATCCTCCTGGTCTCAGTTATCTCCCTCTCGACCGCAAAAGCCCAGCCGCTTTACACCCCCAGAAATATAAAGGAGGCCTATAAAAAGGAACCCGCTCTCCCGATGGTCGCCCCGGCAGCCACTACTGGCAGAACAGCGGAAAGTATGTCATCAATATCAACGCCGCTCCGCCGGAAAGAACCATCCGCGGGACGGAAAAGATCGTCTATACAAACAACAGCCCCGACACTCTCAGGGTCATCGTCGTCCGCCTCACCCCCAATATTCACAAACCCGGCATTGCCCGCATCGTCGGCGAAACGCCCGACTACCTGACGCAAGGGGTTACCATCGACCGCTATGCCGAGAATGGTACCGCAAAGACATGGCGCGCCTCCGAGCGCGACGGCACCTGGAAGAACGTTCGACTGAACACTCCACTGGCGCCCCACGATTCGCTCCAGCTCGAATTTGACTGGCACTATACCGTTTCCCTCAAAAGCAACCGGGAAGGCATGATCGATTCCACCACTTACTTTCTGGCCTATTTCTATCCCCGCGTTGCTGTGTTCGACGACTATAGCGGCTGGGACAGAATGGACTTCACGGATTCACAGGAATTCTACAACGACTTCAACGACTATATCCTCAACGTCAGCGTTCCTAAGAACTATATCGTATGGGCAACGGGCGATCTTAAGAATCCCGACGACGTCCTGACCTCCTCCTATTCCCGCAAATTTGCCTCGACACTGCGCAACGACGCCATCGTGCGCGTAGCCAGTCCCGACGATATCCTCCAGGGAAAAGTGACTGCCCAAAAACCAACCAACACCTGGACCTGGACCTCGGGTCACATCAGCGACGTCACCTGCGCCCTCAGCAACCAGCTTCGCATGGGACGCATCCAGCGTTGTCGTCGACCCGTCTACCCGCAGAAGAGCCAGCGTTCAGTCCGCCTATAACGATACGGCAAAAGATTTCCACCAGATGGTAGAGTTCGGACGGCACGCACTTGAATGGCTCTCCGCTAACTGGCCCGGCGTACCCTATCCGTTCTCCAAGACTACCGTCGTCCAGGGCTATGCCGATATGGAATACCCGATGATGGTCAACGACAACACCACCGACGACCCCACCTTCTCCCGCTTCGTCGTGGAGCACGAAATTGCGCACAGCTGGTTCCCCTTCTATATGGGCATCAACGAATCCCGCTACCCCTTTATGGACGAGGGCTGGGCCACCACCCTCGAGCTGCTGATCGGCCGCGCCGACCTCGGCGTCGACAGGGCCGACAACGCCTATAAGGAATTCCGCATCAATCCCTACACCTATGATCCCGCCCAGGAAGAAGACCTGCCCATCATAACTCCCGCGGACGCCATGAAAGGAGTCGGATATGGCAACAACGCCTACGGCAAGGCGTCCATCGGCTACCTCGCCATGAAAGACCTTCTGGGTGACGCCCAGTTCAAAAGTGCCTGCACGCCTACATGGACAGGTGGCACGGCAAACACCCTATCCCCTGGGATTTCTTCTATACCTTCAATGATGTCTCCGGTCAGGACCTCAACTGGTTCTGGAACAACTGGTACTTTAGCAACGGCTACCTCGATCTCGCCATCACCGGTGCAGACGGCAACAAGGTCTCCGTCGCCAACATCGGCGGCTTCGCCATGCCCTTCGATCTGGTCATCCACTACTCCGACGGCACCACGGAGACCCGCCACCAGACACCCGCCGTCTGGAAGGACAACCCCAAAAACACCGTCGTGACCTTTACCCCCGCCGCCGGCAAAACAGTCCAGTCCCTCGAACTGAACGGCGGTATCTTTGTAGACACCGACCCCTCCAACAACAAGTGGCCCTCTAAATAATTTCGATGAGAAATATACAGGTCAATACTTCGCGCCTCCTCCTCCTGCTGGTCACCGTCTTCCCGATCATGGTGGCCACCCTCCTTATCCCCACCGTCTCCCAGGCCCAACCCCAGTCCGGAACCCTCAAAGGCACGGTAAAATCCCCTTCCGGCACCCCCCTGAGCCGCGTCTCCGTACAGGCCGCCAACAGCGGCAAAGGCACCTCTACCGACGACAACGGTCTCTACACCCTCTCCCTCGCCGCCGGCAACTACGAGATCACCTACTCATCCCCCGGCCACACCCCCCAAACCGTCTCCGTCACGATCACCCCCGGCGCCACCATCGTCCAGGACATTATCCTGGCCGTCCAGTCCGCCACTACCACCAGGGAAATCGTGCAACCGATTGAAATCTCCCAAATTTCACCGATCTTACGGCCCCAAATTCAAGCGCCATGTCCATACGTTTCAACTTACTGCTCATCCTCCTCATCTCTACCCTCGCCGGCTCAGCCCAACCCTTCCGGGACGCCAGCCTGCCCCAACAGGCACGCGTAAACGACCTCCTCTCCCGCCTCACCCCCGAAGAGAAAGTCCAGCTTCTCGGCTTCCGCAGCCGAGGCCGTCGACCGCCTCTCCATCCCCGCCTACAACTGGTGGAATGAAGCCCTCCACGGAGTAGCCCGCGCCGGAGAAGCCACCATCTTCCCCCAGGCCATCGGCATGGCAGCCACATTCGACAACAACCTCCTCCGCCAGGTCTCCAACGCCATATCCACCGAAGCCCGGGCAAAATACAATCTCTCCACCAACGCCGGGCGCAGAGAACAATACATGGGCCTCACTTTCTGGTCCCCTAATATCAACATCTTTCGCGACCCCCGCTGGGGCCGCGGCGAGAAACTTACGGCGAAGACCCCTACCTCACCGCAACGATGGGCTCCGCATTTATCAAGGGACTGCAGGGCGACGACCCCAACTACCTCAAGGCCTCGGCCTGCGCCAAACACTTTGCCGTACACAGCGGCCCCGAATCCAACCGGCACACGTTCGACGCCATCGTCGACCAAAAAGACCTCCGCGAGACCTATCTCTACGCTTTCAAAAGACTGGTCGATTCCGGAGTAGAATCCATCATGTGTGCCTACAACCGCGTCAACGGCGAGCCCTGCTGCTCGGGCCCCACCCTGCTGCACCGCATCTTAAAGGAAGAATGGCATTTCAATGGACACGTGGTGACCGACTGCGGCGCCCTCGACGACATCTTCCTCCGCCACAAAGCACTGCCTGGTCCCGTTGAGACCGCCGCGGCTGCCATAAAGGCGGGTGTCGACCTCGACTGCTCCAGCATCCTCCAGAAAAGACGTGCTCGAAGCCGTGCAAAAAGGACTCCTAACCAAACAGGAAGTAGACAGCGCGCTCGCAGCCCTCCTGCGCACACAAATGAAGCTGGGCTTCTTTGACGACAAATCAAAAGTCCCCTTCAGCAGCTACGGCGCCGACAGCGTTCACAACGCCGGACACATCGCCCTGGCCCGGGCAATGGCGACCCGGAGCATGGTGCTGCTCAAGAATAACAACAAGGTCCTGCCCCTGAAGACACCCAATTCGATGATGATCGTGGGACCCAACTCCTTCTCCTTCGACGCGCTGTCCGGCAACTACCACGGCGTGTCTTCCCATATGGTCACCTTCGTGGAAGGCATCACCGCCGCGGCAGGCCCCGGCGTACATATCGAATACGACCAGGGCTGCGACTACAAGGACACCGTTCACTTCGGCGGTACCCGGGCAGCCTCCAACTGTGAGGTGACCGTAGCCGTCCTCGGCCTCACACCCGTCATGGAAGGAGAAGAAGGCGACGCATTTCTCGCCGCCCACGGCGGAGACCGCACCGACCTCAGCCTGCCCCAGGCGCATATCGCGTATCTGAAAGCACTCCGCAAAAGCATCGGCCAAAAGCCGCTGGTCCTCGTCGTTACCGCGGGCAGCGCCATCGACCTGTCCTCCGTCGAACCCTACGCCGACGCGATCATCCTCGCCTGGTATCCCGGCGAACAGGGCGGCAACGCACTGGCCGATATCCTGTTCGGCAAGGTCTCTCCCTCCGGCCACCTTCCCGTGACCTTCTACCGCAGCCTCGGCGACCTTCCCACCTATAACGACTATGGCATGAAAGGCCGGACTTACCGCTACTACAACGGCCCCGTCCAGTATCCCTTTGGCTATGGCCTTAGCTACGCCGACTTCACCTATGCCTGGCAGCAGCAACCCAAAAGACCTATACACTGAAAGACAGCGTCAGCTTCTCCCTAACGGTCGGTAATACCGGCAGTCTCGACGCCGATGAGGTCGTCCAGGCCTATATCGAATATCCAACGGGAGACAGGATGCCGATCAGAGAGCTGAAAGCGTTCCGACGCGTGACCGTCCCTGCGCAAAACAGTAAAACAGTCTCACTGTCGATCCCGGCCACCGAACTGCAGAAATGGGACCTCGCTACCGGCAAATGGAAATTGTATAAAGGGGAATACCGACTGGTTCTGGGATCTAACTCGGGAGACCAGCGGCTGACCGCGTCTTTCACGGCACGCTAGACGGCTAGACCGACAGCCGGATCTTTTCTTCTCCAGTATGCCCGTCAGCAGGACGATCACAAAAGCGAAAAGAAAAGACTTGCCTACCCCGATCCAGCCCGTTCGCAACGCGTCCGGCGAGCTGGTAGCCAACGATATGAAATAGCGCAAAATGAACATAAGGCAGTAGATAACAGGTCAGTGTGATCGTGCCTGCCGGTTTGATCAGGCGATACCAGTTTTCACTCTCCCTGAGGTCGACAATTACCGCCAGCAGGACCATGCCGACAATGCTGATAGCCGTACAGATCAATATCCACGATGGGGTCACCCCCAGCTTTGCGATGCCCCCGATAGGGCGTAGCAGAAACCCGGCCGCCAGCAATACCGGCGCCACGAGCAATAGCCTGAACAACTGCTGCAGGGCCTTCGAACCGCCGGTGGCCGCCGCCCTCCTGTAATAGACCGATGCCATGATTCCCGCCATGGCGAAGGCGCAAAGCCCGCCGCTGTCAAGCCACCAGTACGTAGGTCCGTGATAAAACGATTTGACCATCCCGTCATTCCACCCGATCGAAATCCCAAGGAACAGAAAAAAACACAGGAACAGTGCCCCCTTCCGCTCGCCGATCAGCAAATAAAGGAGCGCGCAGACAAGATAGACCCAGCCGATCAGCCCCAGTATCCCATACCAGTGCGTCTTCATCCATACCGTATGTTCGGCCGACCCGCCCTTATAAACTACTGCAAGCACCACCAGTCCTGCCACGCCGATCCCCCTGAACAACCACTTGCGCCCGCGGGACCAGTCAGCCGGATAGACCAGCCAGACGAAAAAGAAGGCGATAGTGACCAGCAGGATCCACCACCACCTCGACAGCAGGGCAGGGCCGGTCGTATACTCTTCATAGTTGACCTGATAAATGCCCATCACCAGCAGGGCCACACTACGACGCAGGATATGCTTCAGGGTATCCAGCCGGGTCATACCCTTTTCATGGCCGTGCCGGATAGCCAATGGAATGGAAAGGCCGACGATAAAAAGAAACGCCGGAAAAACTGTATCTGCCAACCCCAGCCTGTCCTGGCCCTCCTCCGCATGCTCCAGCCAGGCCGGCACCTTCAGATCGAGTATGAGGTCATTGACAAAGATCATCAGCAACATGGTGATCGCCCTGAAAGCGTCTACGGATGGGAGTCGGCGGGATAGACGGGTCATAGTCAGTTTTTATTTTTTTAGATGGAAGCCACCGATCCTCCGTCAACGCGCAGATTAGTGCCCGTGATAAAGGAGGCCTGCTCGGAAGCCAGAAAAGCGACTGCAGCCCCCACCTCATCGATGCGTCCCACCCGTTTCAGCTCGATATTCGGTCTCTTCTCCGCCAGGAATCGCTGCATTGCTTCCTCCACCGTGCTGCCCTGCCGCGCCGCGATCCCCTTTATCATGTCCTCCACCAGCGGCGTATAGATAAAGGCCGGGCTAACGGTATTGACCAGAATATTATACTGCCCCAGCGTCCTGGACAGACTCTTGCTGAGATTGATGATGGCCGCCTTCGTCAGATTGTAAGGTGTCATATCGGGGTCGGGTTGTAACCCATTCTCCGAAGAAATATTTATGATCCTGCCCCATTTCTTTGCCTTCATCACCGGCAGAACGGCCTTGACCATCCGAACCATCGAAACCACGTTCACCTCGTATGTCTCGGAATATATGCTGGTCGGGATCTCCTCGAATGGCCCGACCTCGCCGACAACCCCGGCATTATTGACCAGGATATCGATCCCGCCGAGGGCGGACTGCACCTCGTCGACAAGGCGATCGACATCGGCCTGCACGCTCACATCCGCCCTGACGGCCAGAACACGGTGACTCGTCTTCGACTCTATTTCCAGCGCCATCTGCCGCAGCTCTTCTTCATTACGCGAACAGATAGCCACCAGGGCGCGCGCTTCCGACAGAGACAGCGCCGCCGCGGCGCCGATACCCTTGCTGCCGCCGGTGACCAGGGCAACCTTGCCCGAAAGTGAACTATTCATATTATAAAAATTTCTTCCAGTAAAAAAGCCAGTCGATCATCCGGCTGGTATACCCATATTCGTTGTCGAACCAGGCGATGACCTTTACCTGCCTGCCCACGACAGACGTCAGCGTACCGTCGATCACACAGCTGTGCGTGTCCCCCTTTATGTCCAGCGACACCAGCGGCTCTTCTGTATAGTCAAGAATGCCTTTATACTCCTGTTTCGCCGCATTTCGGAACAGCTCATTGACATCAGCCGCAGTGATCTCCGCTTTCAGCTGCACCGTAAAATCCGCCATTGCCCCATTGGCGACGGGCACCCGCGTCGAGACCGCTCCGATCCTGCCCTTCAGTGCAGGCAATAGTCGTTCCAGCGAACCACCCAGGTCGATCTCGACAGGAATGATGGACTCTGCGGCGGCTCTCCCCTGCGGAATTGTTTGTGCGGCGCATCCACGAGCTCCTGTCTCGAAGTATACGAGTGGAGGATATTTACCTGGGCGGATTCGATCCCTGTCTGGTTCAGCAGATAGAGGATATGCGTCGAACAATTCGTCATGCACCCGCCCGGAGAGACGATCGCGCTATCGGCAGTCAGTACCTGTTGGTTAAATCCATAGATCAGCAGCGGTACATCCAGGCTGCCCGTCGTCGACAACAGGACTTTGGAAGCCCCCGCCTGCCGGTGCAACTCCGCCCCCTGACTGCTGGAAAACCGTCCCGAGCATTCCAGCACGATATCGATCCCCAATTCCTTCCAGGGCAGACGGGAAGGGCTCTCCTCCCGAAAAACACGGATCTTATGGTCCTGCACGGTCAGTTGTCCATCCGAATAAACCACCGGGAACGGCAGGGTACCATACACCGAATCATACTTTAAAAGATAAGCCAGGTTGTCGGGCTCCATGATGTCGTTGACCGCTACCAGCTCAACCCCGTCCATCCCGAACAGCCTTCGGGTCATCAGCCTGCCTATACGTCCCATCCCATTGATTGCTATGCGCATGTAAGAAGTTATTGGATGAAGGGCAAATATCGGATAATTTTTGCCCCCGGAGCGCCCCTGCTTCACCGGGCCTTCGTCCCCCGCCCACCCTGTTCGTCACCTGCTACGCGATATCTGTATCCACCGAAAAAAGTATCAAACGGTGATATATATGCGCTAATATATTTTATATATTTGTCCATGCCCTCTGCAACCACACCAATATCCAGGTCGCTGGACAGGATTCTTGTTATCGACGACCTCCCCCTGATCCCGCTTGCCTTCCAGGAAGTATTCCAAAAGATCAATCCATCCGTCCACGTTTCCTGGTCCGAAAATATTTACACCACCCTCTCGGCCAGAGCCTGGGACAACACCACTTCGACCTCGTCATCATCGGCTCGCTGCAGGAGAGCGATACGAACAACCTCCGGATGGCAGTCTCCGCCCTCCGTAAACGCTTCGGCCTGCCGCTGATCATGGTCTACACCAGCATCTACGACCCCCTCATCGCCCAAAAGATGACCGAGACCGGCATCGACGCCTACGTCCACAAATACGAACCCGTCCACGAGATCCGCCGCATCTACGAACAACTCTCCAAAGGCGAGACCCCCATTTCCGCCATCTTCCTCACCCTACTGTCCTATCCACCCTTCCCACAATAATTCACCTCATCCCCAAAAATATTTCCCAATTTCCCAATTTGTCCTACCTTTGAAGTCATCAGATGATATGATTATATGACGAAAAAATCAATCCCGATCCAGCGTCAGTCCCTCGCCGACGCCGTCGTCAGCAAACTTCAGCAACAGCTGTCCCTCGGCGTCTACCAGCCCGGCGACAAACTCCCGTCCGAACCCGAGCTGATGTCCCAATTCGGCGTCGGCCGCTCCACCATCCGCGAAGCGATCCGCATCCTCTCCAACACTGGCCTGCTAAGCGTCCGCCAGGGCTCCGGTACCATCGTCCAGTCCCAGAAAGGCATTACCGAACCACTTGCAGCAACGTCTCCGCCGCGCCGACACCGCCGACCTCGAAGAAGTAAGACAGCTCCTCGAACTAAAGATCGCCGAAAAAGCAGCCGTCAACCGTTCAAAGAAAGACATCTCCAAAATGACGACCCTGCTCGAAAAACGCGCCGCCTGGGCCCGCGCGGGCGACATTGCAGCTACCATCGACGCCGATATCTGTTTTCACATCGCCATCGCCGTCGCCTCCGGCAACGACATACTCGCCGACCTGTACCGCAGCTTCGCCGCACAGGTAAGCCGTTATTTTCACGAAATCCACCTTACCCCTGAAACCTTTCTCCGCACCCAGTCACTTCACGAAGCCCTGCTCCAAAGCATCATCGACCAGGACCCCAAAAAAGCCTGGCTCTACGCAGCAAAGATCACCGGACCGGTCTGAGCAACGATCAGGGACCAAACGTCTTACCCGTGAACCATCCGAACCTGCATCACAGGTTCTACCTGTGAACCATCCGACCCTGCATCACACGCCCTACCCGTGAACATCCCGGGGTCCGCATCGATACAACTATTAAACATCAGATGATCAGATAAACAAAACTTTTAGAACCATGTCAACGTCCACGACCTCAGCAACCTCCGTCACCACCACCACGCAAAAAACCGTCTTCTCCATCCTGGTGGCAATCAGCTTCGCACACCTGCTCAACGATACGATGCAGTCCCTTATCCCCTCCACCTATCCCCTGCTGAAAAACTCCCTGCACCTCGACTTCGGCCAACTCGGCCTGATCACATTCTGCTTCCAGCTCACGGCCTCCCTGCTCCAGCCATTCGTCGGCTTGTACACCGATAAAAAGCCACAGCCCTGGTCCCTCGCCGCCGGTATGTGCTTCACCCTGGCAGGTCTCATTCTCCTTTCCCAGGCAGCCAGTTTCCCGCTGGTGCTGGTCGCGGTAGCCCTGGTCGGCATCGGTTCATCGATCTTCCACCCCGAAGCCTCCCGCACTGGCCTATCTGGCTTCCGGCGGACGGAGGAGTCTGGCCTAATCTCTTTTCCAACTGGGCGGCAACGCAGGTGCTTCCCTCGGACCGCTGCTGGCGGCCCATATCATCGCGTCCTACGGTCAATCCCGCATCATGTGGTTTGGATGCTTCGCCCTGCTGGCTATCGCCGTCCTACTGCAGGCCGGCGCATGGTATAAGAAAAACCTGCCGGCCCGGTCCAAAAAAGGCGCCTCGTCGGCGCCGGACCAACACGAAGACGCCCTGCCCACCCGACGCATCGTCCTCGCACTGAGCGTCCTGCTCGTCCTTATCTTCTCCAAATACTTTTATATGGCTTCCATGAGCAGCTATTATATGTTCTACCTGATCGATAAATTCCATGTTTCCGTTCAGAACGCGCAGATGCTGCTGTTCGTCTTCCTGTTCTCCGTCGCCGCGGGCACCCTCATCGGCGGCCCCATCGGCGACCGCTTCGGTCGTAAATACGTTATCTGGTTCTCGATCCTCGGAGTAGCTCCGTTTACCCTCATGCTTCCCTATGCGAACCTCTTCTGGACATGCGTCCTGTCCGTATTCATCGGGATCATCCTCGCCTCCGCCTTTTCCGCCATCCTGGTCTACGCGCAGGAACTGCTCCCTGGAAAAGTGGGGCTGATCTCCGGCCTCTTCTTTGGCCTGGCTTTCGGTATGGGAGGCATCGGCGCCGCCGTCCTCGGCAAACTCGCCGACCAGACCAGCATCAACCACGTATTCCACCTCTGCGCATACCTGCCCCTGCTCGGTCTGCTCACCGGCCTCCTGCCCAATACCAATCCCCGGACAAAAAGCTGACCATCCCTCACCTAAACGCTACAGCCGCCGACACCCGTGAACCGCGCCGATACCCGGGAACCGCGCCGACACCCGTGAACCGCGCCGACACCCGGGAACCGCGCCGCTACCCGTGAACCATCCACCACAGCCACGCCCCGTGAACCGCGCCAATCCAAAAAACCATCCCAAAAAACCAACCCAAAACCCCATAAAAAACAAAGGCCCCGAAACGGGGCCTTTATCTATACCGACGCAAAAAACTTATTTCTTGGTCGTAGTATCTTTCTTAGTGGTGTCGGCAGCCATCTTAGTGGTGTCAGTAGACATCTTAGTGGTATCCGTAGACATCTTGGTTACAGAATCCTTAACAACAGTAGAATCTTTGGGAGCTTCAGCGCCACCGCTGTTATTACATGCTGCAAATGCACCGATAGCTAATACGAACAGGAACTTTTTCATTTGAGATTGTTTTTTGCGTTAATTGAATGGTTTCGGAGGATTAATACTTAGAGGAATAAAAAAGTAACCCGGCAAAATCAATGATTTTTATATATTTATTAATTTAATGTATAAAGAGCTAAAACCAACCGGCCCGCAAGCTTTTTTTGTTTTTTGTCCTCCGTTTGGGTTACGAATCATTAATTTGGGTATTAAATATTGCTTAACGCGTGAGGACAGAGATATCCGAACAAAAATTGCTCGAAGGACTGGCACAAAACGACAGAAAGGCCATCGAAACCATTTATAAACAACATTATAACATGGTTTTATCCTTGATTCTTAATAACAGCGGCTATCCCGACGATGCAAGAGACATCTTTCAGGAGGCCATGATCGTACTCTACGAAAAGGTCAGATCCGGAACCTTTGAACTCAACTGTCAGCTAAAGACCTACCTTTATTCGGTGTGCCGCAGGCTTCTGGCTCAAACGACTCAGCCAGCTCCAGCGATACTCTGCCGAAGTAGACAGCCTTGAGGCAATAGTGCCTGTAGAAGACGAGCTCGAAAGACACGAACAGCGCAACCAGGACTTCCTGGTAATGGAGCAGTCCCTCAATAACCTTGGGGAACCCTGCAGAAGCCTCCTGAAGGCCTATTACACTGGAAAAGAAGAATATGATCGAAATAGCAGCCGATTTTGGATACACCAACTCGGACAACGCCAAGAACCAGAAGTACAAATGCCTGATGCGCCTGAAGAAAATATTTAGTCAGTACAAAAAATAAGTGCGAAAGATGAAAGACACCGCCCTGTTAGATGCAGTCGAACGCTACCTCCGCGGAGAAATGCTCCCCGAGGAGAAGCTGTTCTTCGAGCATATCCGGGCCACCAACCCGGACGTCGACCAGCTCGTGGTCGAACATTCCTTATTTCTGGACCAATTCACCCAATACGGAGAGATCGACAAACTCAAATCCCAGCTGAATGAGGTCCACCAACAGCTGACCCGCGAAGGCGCGATCGAAAAATCCCGCCCCGTCAAAGTCGTGACGCTGTGGAATAAATACAAACGGGTAGTTGGCGTAGCCGCCTCCATCGCCGGTATCACCGCCCTGGGAATCAGCGGCCTGGTCACAGCCCTATCCCCCAAAGTCAGCAGAGAGCACGTCGAACTACTCGACCGCCGCCTCCAGACAACAGACGCCCGGCTGAACAACCTTACCAATAAGATCAACTCAGCTTCCGCGCAGGCCACTACCCCGTTCACTTCCGGTGGCACAGGCTTCCTGGTTGACGGGAAAGGCTACCCGGTCACCAACGCCCACGTCGTAAAGAATTCGACCCTGGTCGAAGTCCAGAATAACCTGGGCACATTCAATGCCCGGATCATCCACCTCGACCGTCAGGCCGACCCGGCCCTGCTCAAGATCGAAGACACTTCCTTCCGCACCTGGAATACCCTTCCTTATGGCATCAATAAGTCCGGGTCCGACCTGGGCGAGGAATTGTTCACCCTCGGCTATCCAAGGGATGAGATCGTCTACAACAAGGGCTATATGAGCGCCAAGACAGGTTTCCAGGGCGATACCCTCGCCTGCCAGATAGCCATCTCCGCTAATCCTGGCAACAGCGGAACCCCCGTTCTGAATAACGACGGCGAAGTCATCGGCATCGTCAACTCCAGCCAGCAGGGCGCCCAGGGAGTGGTCTTCGCCATTCGCTCAAAAAACATCTACCGCGCCATTGACTCGATGAAATCCGACAGCATCCTGTTAAAGTCGGATAGCACCCTCAGCCACCTGCACCTGCCGCAGACGTCCTCGATAAAAGGTCTCGACCGCAAACAGCAGATCCGGCGGATAGAAGACTGCATCTTCATCGTAAAAAGCAATTAAAAAAGGCCCGTCTCTGACGGGCCTTTTTATTTACTCCGCGCGGCAGCGCAGAACAGTCAACTATTTCCACAAATTCGAGGGATACTCCCCTTTCGCGATCAGCGCATTCAGACTCGCCTGTACGCCCGGCGCGTCCTCTTTATACGTTACTCCAAACCAGCTGGCCGACGTAGGGATCACCTTGATATTCCCCTTCTTCTCCTGAATATATTTATCGCCGATTATCGGGATAAAGAACTCCGCCTTTGGATTGGAGCCCTGCTCCTTCAAAAAATCACCGAACAGCTTCTCGAGATAGGGAAAGATAGAGGCGTCAAAACCCCAGAAGTTCATCGATACCTTCGAATCAAAGGCACCTCGAATTTTTTATCGTCCTCTTCGTACGTGATCTTATCACCGTCCTGGTAGATCTTCGTCCGCTCGGCGATCGAGACCAGATTGCCATTGGCATCGACCTGACATACCCCCTGCTCACCGTTCCATTGTCGGAAAGCGTCTTGGCCAGCTCATAACCGATGATCGACTGTGTCGAAGGATTCACATCTTTGGTCAAAAAGCATAGGCCTTTTCAAAAGCGTCACGACCATAATAGTCATCCGCGTTGATTACGGCAAACGGCTCCTTTATCGCATCTTTCGCACAAAGTACAGCATGTGCCGTACCCCAGGAGCTTGGTACGTTCGGCAGGCACCTTATAGTCACCGGTAAAAGAATGCAGGTCCTGATATACATAATCGAGCGCCACTTTCCTTTCAGCTTCGGCTCGAAGATATTTTTGAAGTCTTCGGCAAAATCCTTCCGGATAATGAACACTACCTTTGTAAAGCCCGCGCGAATGGCATCATAAATACTATAGTCCATGATCGTCTCTCCGCTGGGTCCAAAACTCTGAATCTGTTTCATACTGCCATACCGCGACGCCATGCCGGCTGCTAAAATCAAAAGGGTTGGTTGCATTATTTAAATTTTAAATTTGAATTTTTAGGACACGAAAATAAAAATTAGTGGTGAATTATCCATCGGTTATCGAACAATTGAGAAAAAAGCAATATACAGACCGCGATCTCCACGTCGACGTGCTTCGCCTGGACCAGCTTCATCCCGTTGTGTCCGGTAACAAATGGTTCAAGCTAAAGGGCCATCTTCACAATGCCATGCTCACCCCGGGCACCCCGATCCTCACTTTTGGAGGCGCCTGGTCAAATCACCTCGTCGCTACAGCTTTTGCAGCACAACAGCTGGGACTCGCAGCCGTCGGCGTCATTCGCGGCGAACAACCGGCAACCCTTTCCGCTACGCTAACAGACGCCGCCGCTTACGGCATGTCGCTGTCCTACATCTCCCGCGAAGCCTATAGCCGGAAAGACCAGCCCGCTTTCTTACAACAACTCAACGACCAATACCCCGGCGCGTATATAATTCCGGAAGGTGGCGGCGGTGAAGCCGGCATCCGCGGCAGCGGAAATTCTCCGGGGCATCGATAGCAAATCGTATACCCATATTCTCTGCGCCGTCGGTACAGGCACAACTTTTTGGGTCTCGTCCGCGCAACTAGTCCCGGTCAGCAAGTCATCGGAATCCCTGTTTTAAAAGGAATGCATTCGCCAAAGGACATCGATGGAGAAAAGTATCTCACTTCCGAGATGCTGCAGCGCACGCAGTTCATGTCCGACTATCATTTCGGCGGATACGCCCGTCATCCGCGGCAACTACTGGATTTTATGAATCGGTTCTATCACGAAACCGGCATACCCTCCGATATTGTCTATACCGGCAAACTATTCTACGCACTCGATGACAGCATCAGCCGCGATCTGTACCCGCCACATTCGCACATATTAGTCGTCCACAGCGGCGGATTACAGGGCAATCGGTCCCTTTCCACCGGCCAGTTGGATTTTTAGGCCCGGATTTTGGTAGTTTTGGGTACACAACTATCAGCCTCCCGTCTATGGTCAAAATGATCGGCCTTTTGCTAACCGGCGTACTCCTAACCACCCTTCTCCCCGCGCAGGATACTCTCCCGCACTTTTCAGCCATAGCCAGAGGCCCCGGCAAGATCCTGATCAGCTGGCATAATAAATATCCCGTCGTCACACAGATCAGCATCCAGCGTTCGACCGACAGCCTTAAGAATTTTGCGACGCTGCTGACCGTTCCCGACCCAACACTTCCCGCCAACGGCATCACAGACAACAAGGCGCCGCACCCCAATTTTTACTATCGTCTTTTCATCGTGCTCGACAACGGCAAATACCTTTTCACACCGTCTCACCGGCCCGGCGCAACTAACGAAGGCGTCGTTTCCACCGAAGGAAAGGCTTCCGCCGCCCAGAACGAAAAAGCAGAGGAGGAGGACTTCACCCTCGCAAAAATGGCCGGCACCCGCATCCTCTATGTCGACCCGGCAGACAAAGAAAAAGCCCGCGTGAAAAGCCCCACGGCGATTCACACCATGCCCTCGGTCGAACTGTCGAATACGGTATTCGTCCGAAAGGGCGACAGCCTCATCGGCCAGCTTCACCGGCACCAGCCGTATACAGGCCTTCCGCGATTCATTGCTGAAAAAAACAAAAGATACGCTGTTGTTCGTCGACGGCGATACACTCCGGATCAAGCCCTATATTCCAAAGGAAGAATACAGAGTTTCCCAATATGTCTTTACGGGAAAGCAAGGGAACATTCACGTCTCTCTGCCGGGCGCGGCCCAAAGACACTATGCCGTAAGATTCTATGACGATAGTAACAAACTCCTTTTCGAGCTGACGGAGATCAGGGACGCCTCGCTCATACTCGATAAAACCAATTTTCAGCACTCCGGATGGTTTCGGTTCGAGCTCTACGACGGCGACCAGCTCAAGGAAAAGAACAAACTTTTTATTCCGAAAGACTTCTAACCAACTCCACCTCAAACACCTCCGCAAAATACCTCCTCCACTTCTCCTTCACCTCCTCAAAGTCCACCTTTCTACCCAACTCCTTTTCCAGCGAAGTAGCTTCCTTATCGGCAATGCCGCACGGAATAATATCCCCAAACCAGGACAGATCCGTACTGACATTAAAAGCAAATCCATGCATCGTCACCCACCTGCTGCACCGGACACCGATCGCACATATCTTCCGCGCCTTCCCCTTCCCGTCGGGACCGATCCATACCCCCGTTGCACCGGCGGAACGGCCCCCAACAATACCATAATCGGCCAGCACCCGGATCCCTACTTCTTCCAGGTTCCGGAGATACCGTCCAATATCTGTGTAGAAACGCTCCAGATCGAGAATAGGATACCCCACCAACTGACCCGGTCCATGAAAGGTGATATCCCCGCCACGATTCGTCCGGAAGAATTGCACCCCCTCTCCTCCATCTGCCCGGCCCCGATCAGCACATTCTCCATATGCCCGCTCTTACCCAGCGTATAGACGGGTGGATGCTCCACAAATAAAAGGTAATGAGTAGTTTCAGCGGCAATATCCACAGGAGCCAGGGCGTCCCCCGTCATTTCCGCGGCCCGCTGGCGCGCAACCGTCTTGGCGCGTACATTCTCCTGTAAAAGGCTTTCCTGATAATCCCAGGCCGCCTGATACTCGGTCCGGCCAAGGTCTTTATAAACGACTTTTTGCATAAGCGACCCATAAAGGTACGATTTAGTACCTTTGCGCAAAACCGGGTCCGTTCCCGCCTACTGTAAACCCAAAAAATATGCGCAACACACCCGATCAGGAGAAAGAGTTGGACGAAAGCCCGTTGACGGACGGGTCCGATGAGCTATATGAAAGACTTAGCCTGAAAGTGGACAAAGGTCAGGAACCCCTGCGCATCGACAAGTTCCTGGTCCAGCGCATCGAGAACGCCTCCCGCAACAAGATCCAAAAAGCGCTTGAAGCCGGCATGGTGCTCGTCAACAACAAGCAGGTCCAGCCCAACTATAAGATCAGACCCCTCGACGAGATCGTCATGTACTCCGACAAGGAAGCACACGGCGAAGAGATCATCCCCGAGGAGCTCCCCCTGAATATCGAGTACGAGGACGACGACGTGATGATCATCAACAAGCCCCCCGGACTCGTCGTCCACCCCGCCAGCGGCAACTACTCCGGCACCCTGATCAACGGCGTCGCATGGTACCTCCTGCAAAAAAACAAAGAGCTCAGCGAACAGGACCTTCCCCGCTGGGGCCTCGTCCACCGTATTGACAAGAATACCAGCGGACTGATGGTGCTCGCCAAGACGGAAAAGGCGGTCCGAAGCCTGGCCAAACAATTCTTCGACCACACCGTCAAGCGCCAGTACATGGCCCTCGTATGGGGCGACCTCGTCGAGGACTCGGGCACCATCGTGGCGCATGTGGGACGCCACCAGCGTTTTCGCAAGCTCTTCGACGCCTATCCCGAAGGCGACCACGGAAAAGAGGCGATCACCCACTATAAAGTACTGGAAAGGTTCGGATACGTCACCCTCGTACAGTGCGTCCTCGAAACAGGCCGTACCCACCAGATCCGCGTGCACATGCAGCATATCGGACATCCCCTGTTCAACGACGACACCTACGGCGGAGACAAGATTGTGAAGGGTACGGTCTTTAGCAAATACCGGCAATTTGTCGACAACTGCTTCGCCGTCTGCCCCCGGCATGCGCTGCACGCCAAGACGATCGGCTTCGTCCACCCCGCGACCGGGAAAGACATGCTGTTCGAAAGCGAGCTCCCCGCCGATATGCGGGAAGTCATCGCCAAATGGCGCAACTATATCGCCAACAGACTCGCGTAATCGCCAGGTAATATGCCAACGGTAAAATTTACATACGCGCTACGTCGGTTCTTCCCCACCCTGCGGGACACCCCGGCCAACGGCAGGACACTAAAAGAGGTCCTGAACGAAATGGACCAGGCCTACCCCGGCGTCAAAAGCTACCTGCTCGACGAACAGGGCAAGCTCCGCCAGCACGTCAACATTTTTATCGACGGCACGATCATAAAGGACCGGGCATCGCTCACCGATCCATTCCCCGAGACCGGCGAGATCTACATCATGCAGGCCTTATCGGGGGGCTAGGCGACGCATCACTGTTAAACGACGCATACCAGCTAAACGATACACCATATGAAGCAAACCATTCTCCTCGGCACCCGCAAAGGGCTGATCGCCTACCGTAGTCTTAACGGTCGCTGGCAGGTCGAAAACCTCTCCTTCGAAGGACAACCCGTCTCCATCGCCTACGCCGATCCCCGCGACGGCACCTGGTGGGCCTGCCTCGACCACGGCCACTGGGGAGTGAAACTACACCGCTCCACCGACCGAGGCGCCAGCTGGACAGAAGTTCCCTCCCCGCCTATCCCGAAGGAGAAGAAGTAAAAGACGGCGTGCCGGCAGCTACCCGCTATATCTGGTCGATGGCACACGGCGGGACGCGACATCTCTCGAAACTGTGGCTCGGCACCGACCCAGGCGGACTATTCGTTAGCGACGACGGCGGAGACAACTTCCGTCTCGTTGAATCCCTCTGGCGTCACCCTTCCCGAAAGACAAATTGGATGGGCGGAGGCCGCGACCAGCCCGGCATACACTCCATTGTCGTCGACCCAAGGAATGCCGATCACATTCATATCGGCATCAGCTGCGCCGGCGTATTTGAGAGCACGGACGCAGGCAACAGCTGGCAGGTCCGCAACAACGGCCTGAAAGCCGAATTCCTGCCCGATCCGGATACCAATATCGGCCACGACCCGCATATCCTGGTAGCCGCGCCCACCAACCCCGATATCCTCTGGCAACAAAACCACTTGCGGCATCTTCCGTTCGACAGACAGCGGAAATACCTGGCTCGACGTAAGCCAGCCCGAAGGCCCCGCCCGATTCGGCTTCGCGATCGCCGTAGCAGACGACGACCCCGATCAGGCCTGGGTCGCACCCGCCGACAGCGATATGGTCCGCACGGCCATCAAAGGCGCGCTATGCATCTGCCGTACAGACGACGGAGGAAAAACATGGAATGAATACCGGAAAGGACTGCCGCAGGAGAACTGCTTCGACATCGTCTATCGCCACGCAATGGCCGTCTCCGGCGATGCACTGGTCTTCGGCACCACCACGGGAAATCTGTTCTTCTCTCCCGACCGGGAGAGAACTGGCAGACACTCAACAACTACCTGCCCATGATCTACTCCGTGCAATTCGCGGATTAACGCGGAAACATCATCTTATAATCAACGCTGATCTTACCCCTGGAAATATCATCCAGTTTCCCTTTCAGCAATTTTCGCTTTAACGGCTTCAGGTAGTCGATGAACAGTTTTCCTTCGATATGATCGTATTCGTGCAGTATAATGCGGGCGGAAATGCCATTAAAGGTCTGCGTATGGGGTTCGAAATTCTCGTCCACCCATTCCAGCGTCACTTCCTCGCTGCGATAGACGTCTTCCCTGATCTTCGGAATGCTCAGACAACCCTCATTATAAGCCCACTCGTCGCCGTGCATCTCTACAATATGGGCATTGATAAACACCTGCCTGATACCGGGGCCATCGGGGTATTTGCCCTTTTCATCTTCCTCCTGGTTCGCAAATATCTGCTCCGAATCCACCACAAAAAGCCGGATATCCCGATTGATCTGCGGCGCCGCCAGCCCCACACCACTTGCTGGAATACATCGTCTCCCACATATCCGCGATCAGTTTGGCCAGATTCGGATAGTCAGGAGTAATGTCTTTGCTCACAGCACGAAGAATAGGGGTACCATACGCGACGATTGGTAAAATCATGGTGTTATAATTATTGGTTAACTCTGCTCAAATATTCCTGTAGTAAAATTGTGGCGGCGATCTCATCGATCAGCGCCTTATTCTGCCGCTGCTTCTTCTTCAGGCCCATATCGATCATCGCCCTCGACGCCATTTTCGACGTATATCGTTCGTCCACCGGTTTCAGCGGGATCGACGGGAATTCCTTCTGCAACTTCTTTATGATCTCCCTGACCAGCGGCGTGGCATGGGTATCGGTGTCATCCCAGTTCTTCGGCTCCCCGATCAGCATCAGCTCAACCGTCTCCGTCCTGAAATAGTCCTTTAAGAACTGGATCAGCTTCGGCGACTCCACGGTCGTCAGACCTGTTGCTATGATCTGCAGGGGATCGGTAACCGCCAACCCCGTACGCTTCAATCCATAATCGATCGCGAGTATCCTGGCCATAAACTGTCTAACTGTTATGTTTTATGAACTCTTCCGGCGTACATACCGGCAACACCGGGATGGCCGCCCTGGACAGGTCTGTGTTTCGGGTGATAAAATAATCCAGCTTGTGGTGCAGCGCCGTATAGTAGGATAAGGCGTCCTCTGTATTGTCCACCTTCGAATGCAGCGCATTGACCGCGATCTCATGCCCGGTATCGATGACCTGCACCTCTGCGAGCAGCGCCAGCAACAATTCCTTCGCCCGCTCAGCTCCGTAGGCCGCCGCCAGCCGCTGGCCGATCACCTGTACCACCGCCGGCGTAATATAGGCCTGAACCCGCCCCTTCACCGCCCACTCCATCAACTGACGGGCCGCGGTGAAATCAGACCGCTTCAGCGTAAAGTCGAGCAGGATACCGGCGTCTAAAAAACTCTAAATGCCATATTTCCCCTCCCCGCCTGCAACAGCCTTTCCTGCTATCTCACCTTCCGGCGGGCACTCCAGGCGATCCACCATGTCCAATATATTCTGCCGCTCCACCGGCCTCGTCACCTGCCGGAAATAACTCTCCACCAGCTCGGAGACACTCATCCCCTTACCGGCAGCATAGGCCTTCATCGCCTCCAGCAGCGAGCCGTCAATGGTAAGATTTAGTCTTTCCTTCATTCAGGGAACAAATATACGCATTATTTTAAAACATGCGCATCTATCGCACAAAAAGCCCGGAGATCACAAAAACGGAGAATACTACACTGGCGATTCCATTCGCAGTCATGAAGGCCAGGTTTACCCGGCTCAGGTCATTCGGCTTCACCAGCCGGTGCTGATAGACCAGCATCGATACAAAAATGGCTACCCCGATCCAGTATAAAATGCCAAACCCGCCATGGATACCCGCCGCCAGCACAGCAGCCGTACTCAGACCGTGCAATATCTCGGACACCCGCAGCGCCCTAACCTTACCCAGCCACGAAGGCATCGAATAAAGGTTCTGGGATTTGTCGAACTCCTCGTCCTGCAGGGAATATATAATATCAAAACCGCTGACCCAGAAGATGACAGTCAGCGAGAAAAGGATGGGTAACAGCGCAAAATGACCGGTAACCGCCAGATACGCACCAATTGGCGCCAGCGAAAGCCCAAGCCCCAGCACCAGATGGCACAGCGGCGTGAACCGCTTCGTATAGCTGTACCCGAGCACCACCGCCAGCGCGACAAAAGACAGCGCAAAACACAGCGGATTGATGAACCAGGTACATACCACGAAGGCCGCACAGTTAAAGATCACAAATCTTAAGGCGCTGTTCTTCGAAATGATGCCCTTCGGTATCTCACGGATAGCCGTACGCGGATTCAGCGCGTCGAACTTCACGTCCAGCCAGCGGTTGAAAGCCATGGCCGCGCTGCGGGCAAAGACCATACATCCAATGACCAGCGCAAACCGGACAAGCACCTGCTCCAGCGTCAGAGGCGCAACGTCGTTCACATACTTCACCCCCAGGAAAAACCCGATCATCGCAAACGGCATCGCAAAAATCGTATGCGAAAACTTGATCAGACTCAGATAATTCTTTACAGTACTCATATTTTTTTATTTAAAGCGCGCCCGCACCAACTCCCACAACACAATCCCCGCCGCTATCGAAATATTCAACGAATGCTTCATCCCCCACTGCGGGATCTCCACGCTCCCGTCACACAGGCCCAGCGCCTCCTCACCAACCCCATCCACCTCATTTCCCAGGACCACGGCGAGCGGGCCACTAAAACCCGCAGAAAATTCCTGCAAAGGTACACTTCCTACCGTTTGCTCTATAGCAAATACAGCATAACCATCCTCCTTCAGCGACCTGACCGCCTCCGCCGTCGTCGCAAAATAGCGCCAGTCGACCGTTTCCGTCGCGCCAAGGGCCGTCTTGTGAATATCCCGGTGCGGCGGCTGCGGCGTATATCCGCAAAGGTAGATTCCCCTGAGCAGAAAAGCATCCGCCGTACGAAAGACGCTGCCGACATTGTGCATGCTGCGGATATTGTCCAGTACCACGACCACCGGAGTCTTTTCAGACTCCCGGAATTCATTCACCGATTTTCGGTTTAACTCATCCATCCCCAATTTGCGCATGTGTAAAGATATGACCGTCCGTACATTCCCGCCGCCTTTTTTCCCGTTTCGTCCCCCAAACCCTTACCTTAAACCCACAAACAATAAATCGCTCATGAGAAAACTATTGACCTTCACAGGACTCCTCGTCCTGTCCATCCACCTCAGCGCCCAGGAAGAAAAAGTCGATCTGGCCACGATCGAAAAGATCCGCCTGGAAGGCCTGCAGCACTCGCAGGTAATGGACATCGCCTTTCACCTGACCGACGCCAGCGGCAACCGCCTCACCTCCTCCCCCGGCTTTTTCAGGGCCGCCAACTACGCCAAACAACAACTGACACAATGGGGCCTGACAGGTTCCACGCTCGACCCCGGGGAGAATTCGGCAAGAGCTGGGACCTGCAAAAGTCCTATGTAGCCATGACCGCCCCCTACTACAAGCCACTGATCGCCTGCCCCAAGGCCTGGTGCGCGGGAACCAGCGGACCCAAATCCGCGTCCGTCATGCTCATCACCGCCAAAGACTCCGCCGCCCTCGACCAGTACAAGGGCAAACTGGCGGGTAAGATCCTCATCCCCGACCTCGACGCAGTCTACCAGCAAAGCTTTACTCCCGACGCCTACCGCTGGACCGACCAGCAGCTCGACTCGATGGCCAAACTCCCCATGCGCCCCGTCGACACCGCAGAAATGCGCCGTCGCCGCGCACAGTTCAACCGCGGAGCCCTTGCCTTTCAGAACGCCCTGAAATCCTTTGCCCAACAGGAAGGCGCAGTCGCTATACTCAGCGAGTCGCCCCGCGGTCACGACGGGACCATATTCGTCCAGGGAGGCGGCTCCTACCAGCCCTCTGCTCCCGAAAACTTCCTCGACATCGTAACATCTTTCGAAGACTATATGACCATCGTCCGGCTCCTGAGAGCAGGCATCCCCGTTAGTATCGATGCCGACGTAAAAACAAAATTCCTCACCGACGATACCAAAGGCTATAACGTCATCGCGGAGATCAAAGGCGCCGACAAAAAATTAAAAGACGAAATAGTCATGCTCGGCGGCCACCTCGACTCCTGGCACAGCGCCACCGGCGCCACCGACAACGCCGCAGGCTGCGCCGTCATGATGGAAGCCATCCGCATCCTCAAAACCCTGGGCATACAACCCCGCCGGACGATCCGCATCGCCCTGTGGAGCGGTGAAGAAGAAGGGCTCCTCGGTAGCAGAGGCTACGTGAAAAAGACCTTCGCCGACCCCGCCAATATGCAGCTGCTGCCCGAACACGGTAAATTCGCAGGCTACTTCAACATCGACAACGGCACCGGCAAGGTCCGCGGCATCTATCTGCAAGGCAACGAAGCCTGCCGCCCCATCTTTACCAAATGGCTGGAACCCTTCCATGACCTCGGCGCCACCACCGTCAACGTCAGCAACACCGGCGGTACCGACCACCAGTCCTTCGACGCCGTAGGCCTTCCCGGCTTCCAGTTCATCCAGGACGAGATCGAATACAGCACCCGCACACACCACACCAATATGGACTCGTACAACCACCTGCGCGAAGACGACCTGAAACAGATCGCCACCATCGTCGCGGCATTCGTCTACAATACAGCCCAGCGCGACGAAAAACTCCCCCGCAAACCCCTGCCCGAACCCCGCCCGGCCGGTCGCGGCGCCTTCTAAACAACTAACTGTCCACAACATATCAACCATCCTTCGACAAAGCCGGTTCCCGCAGGGAGCCGGCTTTTTTGTTTGTCACCCCTTGCTTATTTTTGTCCCTCATGTCAAAAAGCAGCGCAGATACCCCCCTCATGCAACAGCATCGGGCAATCAAACAAAAGTACCCCGACGCCATCCTGCTATTTCGTGTAGGCGACTTTTATGAAACCTTCGGCGAAGACGCCATCGTCACTTCGAGGGTACTCGGTATCACGCTCACCAAACGGAACAACGGAGCCGCCTCCTCCTCCGAACTGGCCGGATTCCCGCACCACGCCCTGGACACCTATCTGCACAAACTCGTCAAAGCAGGACACCGCGTGGCGGTCTGTGACCAGCTCGAAGACCCCAAATCCGTCAAAGGCATCGTAAAAAGAGGAGTCACCGAAATGGTCACCCCCGGCGTCGCCACCAACGACAAACTTCTCGAAGGAAGCAGCAACAACTTCCTCGCCGCCATCCACTCCCCGAAAGCTGGCCCGATACCCAGGCCACCGGAAACCCGGCTACCGCCGGCGGCGCCACCCGGGCAACCCGCAAAACGGCGTCCTCCCGGCCAAAACCCCCAAAAGGGGCTCCGGGCCAACCACAACCATCGGTCTCTCTTTCCTCGATATCTCCACCGGGGAATTCTTCCTCGCCGAAGGCAACACCGAGTACGCCGACCGCCTCCTCCAAACCCTGCGCCCCGCCGAAGTCATCTTCCAGCGCAGCTTCCAGAAACACTTCAAGGAGGTCTTCGGCAACAAGTTCTATACCTACACGCTCGAAAGCTGGCTCTTCGACGAGGCATTCGCCCGGGAAAACCTGCTCAAACACTTCCAGACCCACTCCCTCAAAGGCTTTGGCGTGGAAGAAATGTCATCCGGTATCATCGCGGCCGGGGCCATCCTCCACTACCTCAAGGACACCGAACATCCCAACCTCCAGCATATCTCCACCATCCAGCGCATCGAAAGGGAGGACTACCTCTGGATGGACAAGTTCACGATCCGCAACCTCGAACTGCTCGGTCCGTCCGGATCGGCCGAAGGACAAAGCCTCCTCAAAGTCCTCGACAACACCGTCTCACCCATGGGAGCCCGCCTCCTGAGACGCTGGCTGCTCATGCCGCTGAAAGAAGCCGAACGCATCCGCGAGCGCCTCGACGCCGTCGAATACTTTATAAAAGACCCGGCCAGGCGCACAGCCCTCACACAGCATATCCAGCAGTGCGGAGACGTCGAAAGACTCGTCGGCAAGATCCCCATCCGCAAGATCAGCCCCCGCGAACTCCAGCAACTCGCACGGAGCCTCGACTATACCGCACAAATAAAGGCTGAAACCTTCCCGAATGGCTGGCTCTCCGACCTGACGCAAAAACTCGATCCCTGCCAAAGCGCGCAGCAAAAGATCCCGGCAACAATCGGAGACAACCCGCCCGCCGCCGTCGCCAAAGGCGGTACCATACGGTCAGGCGTCAACGAAGAACTGGACAGACTGAGAAAAATTGCCAGCGGCGGAAAAGAATACCTGGTCGAACTGCAGCAAAAAGAAGCGGAACGTTCCGGCATCTCCAGCCTCAAGATCGGCTTCAACAACGTCTTCGGCTACTACCTCGAAGTCACCAACTCCCACAAGAACAAGGTCCCGGCCGAATGGATGCGCAAGCAAACTCTCGCCAACGCCGAACGCTATATCACCCCCGAGCTGAAAGAATACGAAGAGCAGATCACCGGCGCGGAAGACAAGATAATGGCCCTCGAACTAAGCCTCTACGAAGAACTGCTGTCCTTCCTCCAGAGCTCGATAGCTCCCATCCAGACCAACGGCCATGTCCTCGCGACACTCGACTGCCTCCTCTGCTTCGCGAACAACGCCCTTACCGGCAACTACAAGAAACCACAGCTGCACGAAGACCGCGAACTCGAACTCAAAGGCAGCCGCCACCCCGTCATCGAAAAACAGCTGCCCCCCGGCGAATCCTATATTCCCAACGACCTGCACCTCGACGCCACCAACCAGCAGATCATCATCCTTACCGGCCCGAATATGAGCGGTAAAAGCGCCCTGCTGCGCCAAACCGCCCTAATCACCCTGATGGCCCATATGGGCAGCTTCGTCCCCTGCGACTCCGCCCGGATCCCGCTGACAGACAAGATCTTTACCCGCGTCGGAGCATCCGACAACCTCAGCGGCGGAGAATCGACATTCATGGTCGAAATGAACGAGACCGCCAGCATCATCAACAATATCACCCCCGCCAGCCTTATCCTGCTGGACGAGATCGGCAGGGGAACCTCCACCTACGACGGCATCTCCATCGCCTGGAGTATCGCCGAATATCTGCACAACTCCCCCCATACACCCAAAACGCTCTTCGCCACACACTACCACGAACTCAACGAGCTGGAAAATAAGCTGCCCCGGATCCGCAACTACCATATCACCAACAAAGAGGTAGGAAACAAAGTGATCTTCCTCCGCAAACTCGCACCCGGCGGCAGTATCCACAGCTTTGGCATTCACGTCGCGAAAATGGCCGGCATGCCCCCTCCCTGCTGCAACGGGCAGAAGAGATCCTCCACCAGCTGGAAGACAAACACGTCGATTCTCCCATCGAAAACTCACTCAAAAAATGGAAGCGCCCAAAATGCAGCTGTCCATTTTCGACGCCCACACCGAGACCTTCCAGCATATCCGGCTCCTGCTCGAGAACATCGATATCAACCGCCTTACTCCCGTGGAAGCGCTCCTCAAACTCCAGGAGATCAAGAGCTCGCTCAAATAACCCGCCAGCCCAAACACCAATCCCCGCGAGCCCTGACACCAATCCGGACGTCTGGTCCATCAGGACCGAAAGACACTTTATCCGTACTAGATTCCTTTATGTCCAAAAAGGACTGACCCAATCGGTTCGTTCGCTATTTTACGTATGCAAAGCAGCCCGTGCTGCCGGCCCAAAACTCCCCCATCGCTGCTTAATAGTTGTCCTATGATCAGATATTCCTATCAGCTCAGTGATTTCAGACAGTGGCTCAGAGGATTTAGCAGGCTGCTGCACGTGCCGGCAGCCCCCGGCTACCTGACCATTCCCCGAGACCTCGGAGACGGGTCCATCCGGACAGCCCACCTGCCGGAAGGCATCTCCTGCGTGGTGATGAACTTCTCTCTGTGCGACGACCTCCAGCTCGTCAGCGAAGCCACCTCCACCCCGGGACTCAGCCTGTTCTTCAATCAGATAAAAGCCAGCGACATCTATATGGTCCGGGAGAACGGACATCCCTGCTCCGACAGAAACCACCGCGGACACCTGCTCCTTTCCTCCACCGCCGGCAGAAAGGAAACGGTCCTGCCCCGGAATTCCCGGCTGAAAGGGGTCCATCTCTATTTCCCACCCTCCTTTCTCCGTCACCGCGTGCGCGAAGACGTCCTCTCCGACCTTTTCCGCCTCGCCGACGGCTCCCGGCCTACGCCGAACCCATCTCCTTCGAATGCAGACAAGTCCTCGAGGATATCTATGCGGCCGAACCATCCAATCCCCTCTACCACCTCCTCCTCCAAAACAGAGCCCTTCTGCTGGCCGAAAAATTTCTTTCCTCCTTCCTCCTCCGGTCCGCCCTCCCCAATATCAACGGCAAAACATGGGCAAAAGGACGCGAAAAAGACCTCGAGGCCCTAAAAGGGATCGTGCGCATTCTCAGTGATAATCAACTAAATAAATTCCCCAGCATCGAAGTCCTCTCCAAGACAGCCATGATGAGCTCCACAAAGCTCAAGAGCCGGTTCAAGCAGATCTACGGCATGAAACTGTACGAGTTCTACAACCGCCACCGCCTCGAACAGGCCAAGGAAATGTTGTCAACGGGGAAATTTTCCGTCAAGCAGGTAGGCGTAAACATCGGCTTTTCCAACCTCAGCAACTTCGCCAAAGCCTTTAAAAAGGAGTTCGGCGTTCTTCCTAAGGAAGTACTTAAGAGTAAGTAAATAGTCCTACTAAAATTTTTGTTAAATAGCCTTTACAGCTATCAAAAGGCTCATTCCAGACAAACTGCTACGGTTATTTCATATACCTTTGCACTTTTGTTTGCTTCGCCGCTACTTCTCCCCCACCTACGAACCGCGACTAAATGCCATTGAGTTAGATATTAAGTAAACATTTCAAAAAAGAGGTGACTATGGTTATGTACTCGTTTCAGTTGGAAAATTTTGAAAAATGGCTGGCCGATTTTGCAACTCTGCTGAACACCCCTGTAAAGGACAATGTGCTCACGATTCCCGCCCAGTTAGGCACGGGAACTATCTTAGCCAGGAATATCAATCCCGGGTTCTCCTATTCAGTGATGAACCTGAAATTGGATAGCGACACTGGAAATGACCCGCCAATCCGGTGAACAAGGCTTTGTTATATCTTTCAACCTCGTAGAAGTACAGAAAGAAATGCTTGTCGGCCACCGGCAACAGCTCGTCTCCGATAAAAGGCCCTTCAGGAACGATATTTTCCTGACCGACGCCCGGGATACCGCCTTTCTGAAGTTCTCCGCAGGCAGCACCGTCAAGAGATTACTTATTTTCTGCTCGCACGAGCTGGCTATGCAATACCTGCCCCAGGACATCTTCGAAAAGCTGGCAACCTTCGCAAGAGAGAACAGCACAGTGGAAAACCCGCTGTTCATCAATCTCTCCCACCGGACGATGCTGAAAGAGCTGTTTGAAATAAAGGAGAATGACCCCGTCAGCCAGATCAGAAGGCTCTCGGCGATCATACACCTGATCGAAAAACTCCTGCACTCGTTCCTCCGTCAGGAGCAGGCCGTTCTGCCGCGTACGGTGAAAAAGAACGACCTGGAAAGCATGCAGCACGTCGAACAGATCCTGAGTAGCCGCCTTGAAGGATTCCCCTCCCTTGAGTCGCTGGCTCACGAAGTTTTTATGAGCACCAGTAAGCTCAAGAATCTGTTCAAGCAGGTGTATGGACACACGCTCTACGACTACTACAACAAAAGCCGTTTGCAGCGCGCCAAGGACCTGCTCATCACAGGACAGTGCAGCATCAAGCAGGCCGGCAGCGAGATCGGATTCTCGAATCTCAGCCACTTCGCCAAAGCCTTCAAAAAGGAATTCGGTATTTTACCCAGAGACCTGGTAAAGGGTCGCTAGGGCATTTATTGATTATTCTTGAAGAGGCACATTCCTGGCGTATAGAGGTAGTATGTCCTGGATATATATAATAACTTTGCATACCTGTTATCGCAAGCCCGTTTTTGGTCCAAGATCCTCTATCAATTAACATTCATTCATTCAGGAAAAGGGAAGAATTAAGGCTCACTACAAGTGAGCCTTAAAATTTTTACATCATATCCTTCAACCTTCCGTACAACTCTCCGAAGATCTCAACATTCTTCATATACACCGCATGCCGTGCGGCATCCGGCTCATACACCTCCACTACCTTCACCATCTTTGCCGTATCCTCCAGGGCCTCCACGATCCCCAGCGCATAGAACCCCATCATCGCGGCGCCCGTAGCCGAGGCATCCGCCGTACCGGTAACGTATACCCTTTTCATGAACACATCCGCCACCAGCTGCAGCCACATCTTGCTCCGGGTAAATCCCCCGCTGGCATAGATACGCTCGATCCTACCCAGCGTCTCCTCTAAAGAAGCCCCTATCTGATACAGCGAATAACAAACCCCTTCCAGAATTGCGCGTATAAAATGCCGCTGCCCGTGCACCGACCTTACCCCAAAGAACACGCCCTTTGCATCCGCATCCCAGACAGGAGCCCGCTCCCCCGCAGATAAGGCAGAAACACCAGCCCCTCGCAACCCGCAGGCACCGTACCTGCATCCTTCTCCAGATTATCGATATCGCCCTCTTTCTTCAGCACGCTCTTATTATACCACTGCAGTACATTTCCCCCGTTATTGGTCGCTCCCCCGCACACATAGTGACGGTCGGTCAGAATATAACTGAATATCCGTTGACGGACATCATACTCCGGCGCCGGCACGGTCATACGCACCGCCCCGCTCGTGCCAATGGTCAGCGCGGTCTCCCCCGGCTTTATCGCACTGCTGCCCAAATTGGCCAGACAGCCGTCGCTGCCACCGATTAAAAAGGGAGCCCGGCCGGCAAACCCAGCGAACGATACTCCGGCAACAGCCCGGTAGCGCTGTACGTACAGGCCACCAGCTCCGAAAGCTGCCCGGCGCCGATCCCCGCCAACTTCCAGCGACTCCGGATACCAGTCAAAACTCCGGATATCCAAAAGCCCCGTCGCAGAGGCCAGCGACAGATCGACCTTGTATTCTCCGAAAAGCCTCCACCAGATATACTCCTTGATGGAAATATATCTGGCCGCCCCGTCGAATATCCCAGGCTCCGCCGCCTTCAGCCAGACTAATTTACAAAGGGGGACATCGCGTGTACAGGTACGCCCGTCTGCTGGTAGATCCGCCTGCCGGCAGCGCTCTGCCTCAGGACCTTCGCATATGGTGCGGGCCGGAGATCGGCCCAGGTGATAGCGCGCGTCAGCGGCTTGCCCGACGCATCTACCGCGATCAGGCTATGCATCGCGCAGCTGAAAGAAATGCCCGCGAGGCCCGGCACTCCGCCCGTCCGGACGCGAACCGCCGCCAAAGCCTTCAGCACCGCCTCCAGCAGCTGCTCCGGATCCAGCTCGTGCTGGCCTTCTTCCTCTGAGAATACAGGATAGGACGCGCTGGCGCTGCCCAGCACTTCTCCTTCGTCCGTTAGTGCAACGGCCTTGGTGTTGGTGGTACCAATGTCAATTCCAATAATGTAGCGCATCGGATGAGCTTATATCAACTCCTTGAGTTTGGCCACCACCGTATCGACCTGTTCCCGGGTATTGTTCTTGCTGAACGAAAAGCGTACCGTCACCTGGTTGGGGTTATTATTGATGGCCCGAATTACATGCGATCCTTGTTCGACACCGCTGGTACAGGCGCTCCCGCCGGACGAACAGATCCCGTGGATGTCCAGGTTGAAAAGTAACATCTCGGATCGTTCGGTCTTGGGAAAAGATACGCTCAGGACGGTGTAAAGACTGCGGCCCAACGGATCGCCGTTAAAGAAGATACCCTTCATTTGCTTCTCCAGCTGCTCCATCATATAAACCTTTATCTCTCTGATATGGGCGCTGTCCGCAGCATGATTCGCCGTCGCCAGTTCCAGCGCCCTGGCAAAACCGACGACGCCATAAACGTTCTCCGTACCCGCCCGCATATTCCTCTCCTGCGAACCACCCTGTATGAATGGATTGATCCGCACATTCTCGTTGATGTACAGAATTCCAACACCCTTCGGACCATGAAATTTATGACTGGAGCCCGTGATAAAATGTACCGGCGTATTGCGCAGATCGAAAGGGAAATGCCCAACCGTCTGCACCGTATCCGAATGAAATACTGCCCCATAACGCTTACAAATCTCCCCAACCGCATGAATATCGAGCATATTCCCGACCTCATTATTGGCGTGCATCAGCGTAACGAGGGTCTTTTCTTTACTCGCGGCCAGCTTCCGCTCAAGGTCCTCCGGATCGATATGCCCGTCGGGCAACAGCTCTACCCAGCTGAGCGCCACTTCCCCCGCTTGTGCAGATGCTCTATCGTATGCAGCGTGGCGTGGTGTTCCAGCGGAGAAGAAATGATATGCGTGCAGCCCAGATCCCTCACCGCCGCGGTAATAGCGGTATTCGAACTTTCCGTCCCTCCCGAAGTAAAAAAGATCTCAGCCGGATGGGCGCCGAGGATTTTCGCAACCGACTTACGGGCATTCTCTATAGCCAGCCGCGTCTCCCTGCCATACGAATAGATGGAGGAAGGATTACCGAATTTATCGGTAAGATAGGGCATCATGGCTTCCAGCACCTGGGGATCCAGAGGGGTAGTCGCCGCATTATCGAAATAAATTCTCTCCATAGCCTATGGCGCGATAAATTCCTTGATGTCCTGCATAAGACGGAGCGCTATATTATTGGCCGTCGTCTCGAAATTGCTCTCCGCATAAATACGGATGATCGGTTCCGTATTGGACGTACGCAGATGCACCCAGTCACTGTCGAATTCTATCTTCAGACCATCGTCTGTATTGATCGGATGGTTCTTATACTTCGTTTTGATCTTTTCGAATATCGCAGGCACATTGATACCCGCAGCCAGCTCGATCTTGTTCTTGGAGATAAAATAGTCGGGATACTGGCTGCGGAAGGACTTGATACCATTCTTATGGTGCGACAGCGCACTGAGGAAAAGACCGATGCCTACGAGCGCGTCACGGCCATAGTGCAGGTCGGGAACGATAATGCCCCCGTTGCCTTCCCCTCCGATGACCGCATTCACCCGCTTCATCGTCCTGACCACATTGACCTCTCCGACCGCGGAAGGATAGTACTCCCCGCCCCGCCGGATCGTAACCTCTTTCAAGGCCTTGGTGCTGCTCATATTGCTGACCGTATTCCCCGGCCGCTTGCTCAGTACATAGTCCGCTACAGCCACCAGCGTATACTCTTCGCCAAACATGCCCCCGTCCTCGCAGACGAAACAAAGGCGGTCCACATCCGGGTCTACGGCGATACCCAGGTCGGCCTTCGCCTGCTGAACCTTTAAGCTCAGACCTGTCAGGTTCTCGGGCAGCGGCTCCGGATTGTGTGCGAACCGGCCATTGACCTCTTCATTCAGCAGGATCACCTCTTCCACTCCCAGCGCCTTCAGCAACGGCGGAATAAAGAGCGCTCCCGTCGAGTTGATCACGTCGACCACGATCCTGTATTTTCTTTCACGGATGGCGGGAACGTCGACCAGTGGATAGTTCACGACCGAATCGATACTTTTTTGCAGCCAGTCGTTGCTCATCCTATATTCACCCAGCTTGTCCACCTGGGCAAAAATGAAATCTTCTTTCTGTACCTTTTCGAGGATAACAGCCCCCTCTTCGGCGCTGATGAACTCTCCTTCGCTGTTCAGCAGCTTCAGCGCATTCCATTCCTTGGGATTGTGACTGGCCGTAAGGATGATGCCGCCAGCCGCCTTTTCCCCCGGTACAGCCAGCTCCACCGTAGGAGTCGTGGACATTCCCAGATCGATGACGTCCAGACCCAGCCCCCTCAGCGTCGACACGACCAACGCACTCACCATCTCACCGCTGATACGGCCGTCCCGTCCAACCACCACCTTCTTTCCATTCTTTTGCAGGATCATACTGCCGTAAGCCGCAGCGAACTTAACTATATCCACCGGAGTCAGATTATCTCCGGGCTTACCGCCGATCGTTCCCCTGATACCGGAAATGCTTTTGATCAATGCCACAGATAGTTGTTTTAATGTCTGCAAAAATAAGCTTTTAGGCGCAACCCGGCTAAAGCCCACCTTTCCCCGCAGCCAATTTTCGATCTTTTTTCTTATTCTTCAGTAACATATACCTCGACAGCTCATACATCCCCTGCGACAACCGTTTCATCTCCTGTCCCACCTGGCCCTTCAGTACATCCGAAGATACCGGCACGTTATTATCCGTAGACACCATCTCCTCCTTCCCCGTCCTCAGCCCGCGACGGTAAAAATATCCCCCCTTCACGACACCGATATTGGCCGCATCCGGGTCATAGATAAAAGCCAGTTCTTTCCCCCGGTTTGTCGCCGTATCCAGCAGATCGCGGCCAAGCGTCGTGTTGTCGTAAGGGATATGACAAAGTCCCGCCAGCGTAGGCAGAACGTCCAGCTGCGAACAGTCCCCTCCGAGACGCCGGGGCTGCAGCAGTCCTGGCGCATAGATGAGCAGCGGCACATGCTCGGACGTCAGACGCTGGTCGGTCCAGGCCCTTGGGAACATATCTCCCGCATCTCCGTCAATGCCATGGTCTCCGACAAAAAGAAAAACGGTATTGTCGAAATATTTTTCCTTCGACGCCGCCTCTACAAAGGTCTGATAGCCAAAATCTGTATATCGGAAGGCATTCATCTCCTCGTTGCTCTCGAACCCATACTTGCGTAACGAGTCCTGCGGCATCGTTCGTAGCTGGAAAGCGGCGCGATCTTCCTGCGGGATCGTATAGGGGCGGTGGTTATCCGCCGTCTGGATGATAGCAAAAAAGGGCTGATGCTGCTGTTTCAATACCTTATTCGCCTCGAGGAACAGGTTCTTGTCGCTGATGCCCCAGACGTCGACCTTCGGCGCCGAAAAGTTCTCCTGCTCGTACACATGCAGCCCCCTGATATTATTGGTCAGCAAGCCGCGAATATTGGCCCAGCTGGTACTTCCGCCAAGAAAATAGAACTTGTCATAGCCGGTGAAATCGTTGATGATCGTATGTTCGTCGACAGCAGCGGGATTCCGGCTGGACGTGGTCGTTGCAGCCGCAACATCGGGGATACCCGTGACCGTGGCCCAGACACCCCGGGCCGTTCCATAGCTCGGGGTAAAACAGTGGTCGAAAAAGATTCCCTGCCGGCATAGTCCGCTGAAAAATGGGGTAGTATTCAAGGGGTTTCCCCACATACTGCTTTTATAGGCGCTGAAAGATTCGCAGATGACGACCACCACATTGGGACGGGACATTAGCGTCCCCGGACGAGGCGCAACGACCCTTTCACAAAGCCCGTCGGGCAGACCGGAACTACCAGAAAGGCGCTTGCCGATGGCGCTGTCCCAACCGAAATACTGCGCCAGTTCCGGCACCGCCTCCTTTACTTTTGCTTCGTCGTATGAGCTATGCCGGAATTTCAGGCTGCTGAAGAAAGACTGGAAAGGATTCAGTGCAATTGCGGCCTCGTAGTCGCTGCCCAGCGTAAACGCATCGCTCCACCGCAACGGATACTGGCCGATCCGGCCGAATATCGCCAGCGCAAGCAGCAGGAAAGACACCAGATACCAGGCAACAACGGCCTTTCGGGATAGCCCGACCGCCGGCCCGCGATGAATGCGCCCGTAAAGAGCCCTGAAACCCCTGCGAAAAAGCCAGGTGCCAAAGATTAGTAATAATACGATCCGGATCACGGGATAGGTCTGCCAGACCATATTCACCGATATGCCGGCATCCGTCAGATAATTCAAAACGCTCGCGTTCAACCGCTGCGATAAATAGCTGTAGTGGGCAAAATCCACCGAATACAGGAATAATACGAGAAATGCCGCGATACCGGTCAGTCCCATGGCTAGCCGCCTGCCCCACCCGCTGCGAAAAGGGTCCGATACACGGATCATCCCCAGCAGCAACAAAAGAATGTCCAAAATACCCACATAACGCAGATCATACCTAATACCCAGCACAAAGGACGGAATGATGGCCCCGAAACTATGCCCCTGCCTGCTGAACGACAAAAACAAAGCAAGGCGTAATAAGCTCATGATCAACAAAAAAATAATCCCCGTTGAAAAAACCAAACGCACCGTTTTTGGTATATTTGGTAAATTTGTTGCCGATCTGTTTGACATGCCCATAAATTGATAAAACGGGCGTAAAAGTAGGTCAATTATTAATGAAACCATGATTTTACTCGACTCCGGGGCGCAACCGGGCCTTTTACACGGTATCTTACAGGGTGACTATTGGCTCTTTTCCCGGATCAATCAGGCCTGGACGTCCCCCTTTCTGGACGGGCTTTTCCTCTTTATGAGGGAGTCTGAATTGTGGGTTCCCTTCTACCTTTTTTGCTCGTATTTATTACGATCAATTTTGGCAGAAAAAGGCTGGTGGTGGTCCGCCTATCTGATCATGACCGCCATCATCGGCGACCTGATCAGCAGCAAACTCATAAAGGATACCCTCGTCGTGCGCACCCGTCCCTGCGGCGACCCGCTGCTGGCGGATTCGGTGAGATTTATTGCGGCCTATTGTCCGTCGAGCTCGAGCTTTACCTCATCCCACGCCTGTAACCATTTTGCCCTTGCATTCTTTATATACCGTACCCTGCGACATACCAGCCGCTGGTGGTCGCTCGTATTCGTCTGGGCCTTCCTGATTTCCTACGCACAGGTCTATGTAGGGGTGCACTTCCCCTGGACGTCGCCTGCGGAGGCATCATCGGTTCGATCATCGGCTGGCAGCTGAGCCGCCTGTTCCGTTTCCAGTTCGGTACACTACATATACAACCCCATATACCACACCATGCTTGATGTGATAATTTTACTGTTTCTGATCTTTCTTAATGGGTTGTTCGTCATGGCCGAGATCGCCCTCGTGTCGGCACGCAAAAGCCGTCTCGAGAACTTATCGGAAAATGGTGATGAAAAGGCCCGTCAAGCCCTCCGGCTGGCAGAGAGTCCCGAACTATTCCTTTCCACCGCCCAGATAGGCATTACCCTGATCGCTATCCTCACCGGTTTCTATTCCGGCGAAAAATTTAGCGCAGAGCTCCAGCCCTACCTCGAAAAAATACCTTTTCTGCGCCTCTACGCCGCCAATCTTTCCACGGCCCTGATCCTGGTGGCGGTGACCCTTCTATCCATCATCTTCGGCGAGCTCATCCCGAAGCGCATCGGCTTGGTAAGAGCCGAACAGATAGCCCGTCTCGTCGCCAATCCCGTTCGGATCCTGTCCCTGGTCACCTACCCCATCGTCTGGCTGCTCAACAAGACCAGCAACCTCTTCTTCAGAATCTTCAGCATCAACCCCTCCGCCGATAGCGCCGTCACGGAAGACGAGATCAAAGCCATCATCAACGAAGGCACCGAACAGGGCGCCATCGAAGAGGCCGAACAGGAGATCATCGAACGCGTCTTCCACCTCGGCGACCGGAATATTACTTCGCTGATGACCCACCGCAGCGACATCATCTGGTTCGACCTCGACGACAACGAAGAAACGATAAAAGAAAAGATAATCAGGGAACCCCACTCGGTCTACCCCATCTGCGACGGCGAGATCGACAATATCAAGGGCGTCGTTTCGATAAAGACCCTCTACGTCACGGACGATAACGTCCCCTTCAAAGACATCATGTCCACGCCGCTGTTTGTTCCCGAGAACAATACAGCCTATATGGTGCTGGAAAAATTCAAACAGTCCAAGATCCACTGCTGCTTCATCGTCGACGAATACGGCAGCCTCCTGGGCCTCATCACCCTCAACGATATTCTCGAAGCGATCATCGGTGAGATTGCCGAGCAGGACATCTCGGACTACGAGATCAAACCCCGCGAAGACGGCAGCTGGCTCGTAGACGCCCAGATCCCCTTCTACGACTTCCTCGCACACTTTCACAAGACCGAATGGCGCGACGAAGGGGACCACGAATTCGATACCCTGGCGGGATTCCTCCTCAACCACCTGGAACATATTCCCAACAGCGGCGAGAAGCTGGAATGGAGAGGCTTTAACTTCGAGATCATCGACATGGACGCCCAGCGTATCGACAAGGTGCTGGTCATCCCGCCCGAAGAGGTGAAGAAAGAACTCAAGGACGAAGAAGAGGAGAACAGGGAAGACTGATCCCGTGCTAGAACTGAAACGACGCATTCGCCTCCGGACAATCCAGCCGCGTACTCTTCCGTTCACCGCCGACGGTCACGTGCATGATATTGATCTGCTGGCTAAAGCTCTCGTACAGCAGATCATTGACCGCGTCTATCCGTTTGACCGCCGGAACGTCGTTCACCTGAAAATAGCACCAGGTGCCGTCAGCTTCCTTTTCGCTCCCGACATAGTGAAGTCCTACGGGCTTCCCGTCCACCTTTAGCCTCAGGTGCTTTTCGATATATTCGTCGATCAGCCTGTCGTTCGCCGCCTTGTCCTTTTCACTGGACAGGTCCACCTTGGCCTTCGCCAGCTTTTCCAGCACTGTCTCGAGGTCGTTCGTAAATACCTTACAGCTTATCTCGAGGATCTTGTCCTTCGGGTTGTGTTTGATCTCCGTCACGGTGATATACAGGGGGTGCGCAGCCGGGGCGGCGGATGCCAGGATCAAAGCCAAACCCACCGCGGCAAACCAGGCGGCCAACGGCCCCTTTCCTGCGGCCAACGGACCCTTGGTCCGTTTAAATATGTGCGGAAAAGCCGCTGTCCAAAAAATAGCGTCTTTTCCGCAAAACGCTAATGTCTGGCCTTCGGCCAACGGACCCTTGGTCCGTTTAAATAGGGATGCAGCCATTTAAAAGATAAATTTTTGTAGTACAAAAGTCTGAATAATTTTGAACTTATGCTCGATTTTAAGCTCTACTTCGGTATCGGCATCGGTCATATCCTCACATGGGAAGCCATGGATCACATCCTCTTCGTGGCTGCTCTCTGCCTGCGCTACCTCGTGAAAGACTGGCGGAAGGTGGTGATTCTGGTCACCGCCTTTACGATCGGGCACTCCGTCACCCTCGCACTCAGCGCCCTTGGCCTCGTACATTTTGCCACCCGCTGGATCGAGTTCCTGATTCCCCTGACAATCGTCGCAACGGCCATCAACAACCTTCTGCAGCGGACGGGGCAGGTCGAACACCCCTCCAGACTGCCGGTCATCTATTTCTTTGCGCTTTTCTTCGGCCTGATCCACGGGCTTGCATTCGCGAACAGCCTGCTCAGCCTGGTGGGAGGAGACAATCTGGTAGTCCCGCTGCTCGCTTTCAATCTGGGTATTGAAGCCGCTCAGCTGCTCGTCGTAGCCATTATCCTGGTGATTTCTTTTATCTTCGTCCATCTGATGAAAGTCCGGAGGGTCTGGTGGATCAGGGGCGTCTCGGCGCTCGTGCTGCTGGCCTCCCTCAAAATGGCATTCGATCGCTGGCCTTAATAGATCTCTGGTATACTACTAACATAAAACACACACATGAAAAGACAACTGCTTATTTTATTGAGTTTCTGTTCCGCGGGAACCCTGCTGGCTCAGAATATTCAAAACAACCCCACCTCCAACCACGGGAATAAGTTCGAGGCCCTGGGCACCATCCTGCCCACGCCCAACGAGTACCGTACGGCGAGTGGCGCCCCCGGACCAAAGTACTGGCAGCAGCGATGCGACTACGACATCACCTGCAGCCTCGACGAAGACAAACAATGGCTCACCGGTTCGGAGACCATTACCTACTCCAATAACTCTCCCAACGAGCTCACCTATCTCTGGCTGCAGCTCGACGAGAACGAACACAGCTCGAAGAACAACGCCAACTACCAAGACGGCGGATCCATGCAAAAGATCGTCAGCGACCAGATGCTGGATAGGGTCGGTCGCGCCCACGAAGCCAACGACTACGGCGACAATATCACTAAGATCACCGACGCCCTCGGCAAATCGCTTCACTATACCGTCAACAAGACGATGATGCGCGTTGAGCTGCCCGCGATCCTGAAACCAGGTCAGAAATTCATCTTTAAGATCGACTGGAACTACCATATATCGGACCGTATGAAGCTCGGCGGCCGCGGCGGCTACGAGTATTTCCCCGAAGACGGCAACTACATCTTTACCATGACCCAGTGGTATCCCCGTCTTTGCGTTTATAGCGATTTTCAGGGCTGGCAGAACAATCAGTTCACCAGCCGCGGAGAATTTGCACTCACCTTCGGAAATTTCAAGGTGGCAATGACGGTTCCCGCAGACCATATCATCGGCGCCACCGGCGAATGCCAGAACTACCAGGCCGTGCTCTCTCCCACCCAGTTCGGCCGCTGGCAGCAGGCCCAGAGCGTCAAAGAACCCATCGAGATCGTCAACCTCGCCGAAGCGAAAGCCTCCGAGGTAAAAAAGAACAAGGCCAAAAAGACCTGGATCTTCAAGGCAGACAACGTCCGCGACTTCGCCTGGGGGTCTTCCCGCAAATTCGTGATGGACGCCATGCCCGCCTATGTGGAAGGAAAGAAGGTAATGTGTATGAGCTACTACGGCAAAGAGGCCTATCCCCTCTACCGCCGGTTCTCCACCAAAGCCGTCGCCCACACGATAAAGACCTATTCCCATTTTACCATTCCCTTCCCCTACCCCGTCGCACAGAGCGTCGAGGCAGCCAATGGGATGGAGTACCCGATGATCTGCTTCAACTACGGCCGCTGCGAAAAGGACGGCACCTATAGCGAAGCCACCAAATACGGCATGCTCGGCGTCGTCATCCACGAGGTCGGTCACAACTTCTTCCCCATGATCATCAACAGCGACGAGCGCCAGTGGACATGGATGGACGAAGGCCTCAATTCCTTCGTGGAATACCTGACCGAAGAACTCTGGGACAACAAATTCCCCGTTCGCGGCAAAGGACCGGGCTGGGCGATCGTAGACTATATGAAGCTGCCCAAAGATCAGCTGGAGCCCATCATGACAAATTCGGAGAACATCGTCAACTTCGGCCCCAACGCCTACTCCAAGCCTGCTACGGCCCTCAACATCCTCCGCGAGACCGTCATGGGCCGCGAACTCTTCGACTATGCCTTTAAGGAATATGCACGCCGCTGGGCCTTCAAACACCCCACACCCGCCGACCTCTTCCGCACGATGAACGACGCCAGCGCCGAAAACCTCGACTGGTACTGGCGCGGATGGTTCTATGGAATCGAGCCCGTCGACCTTTCCCTGGACAGCGTCAAGCACCTGGTCGCAGACTTCGATCACGCCCCGGCGAAAGTCGATTCCATGGCCATGAAGAACATCGACAAACCCTTCCCTACCGGCAAGTTCCCGACGGATATCTCGAAGGACCGCAACCGCGACGACAAGAACATCGTCTTCGCAACCGATGCCGACACCGCCCTCCACGATTTCTACTGGAAATATACCCGCGGCCAGATACCCTACGATACGGCAAAATATGCCCTCCACGTCACCCAGTTCGACGAACCCATGGATGAGGCTACAAAACAACGGGTCCAGTCGAAACAATACTATGAGCTTCAGTTCAGCAATAAAGGCGGCCTCGTAATGCCCATCATAATCGAATGGACCTACAAGGACGGCACCAAAGAGGTCGAACGCATACCCGCCCAGGTATGGCGCAAGAACGAAAGCCACCTCACCAAACTCTTCGTAAAAGACAAGGAGGTCCAAAGCATCAAACTCGACCCCAACCGCGAAACGGCCGACATCGACGAGACCAACAACAGCTGGCCCGTCGTTCAGACCGAAAGTAAATTCGAGGTCTTCAAAGCCAAACAGCTCGGGCCCCGCGCAATCCCGCAGAGCAACAACCCCATGCAGCTGACCGGTAAGGATAAAAAAGCGTTCTAACTATATTGCTAATGTTGTTTAGCACAAAAAGCCCCGGAAGTACCGGGGCTTTTACTTTATATTTGGAAACAAACATACCTGTTATGAAGTACCTCCTTCTCCCTCTCCTCTTCCTGACCACAAATACCTTCGCGGCCCGCGTCGACACCATCCTCGTCCACAGCGACGCCATGAACAAAGACATCAAATGCGTCGTCATACAGCCGGAACACGCCCCAACCATAAAAGGCGCTACCGCTGAACCCACCCATTTCCCCGTCATCTATCTCCTCCACGGACACGGCGCCAACTACGCCCAATGGCCGGCCACAGCGCCGCAGCTGAAGAAAGAAGCCGACGACCTCGGCATCCTGTTCGTCGCTCCCGACGGCGGCGTAGACAGCTGGTACTTCGACAGCCCTATCGACCCTTCCGTCCGCTATGAGACCTTTGTCACCAAAGAGCTCATCTCCTATATCGACACCCACTATCCCACAGTCCCCGACCGCGCGCACCGCGCCATCACCGGCCTCAGCATGGGCGGCCACGGCGCCCTCTACCTCGCCTTCCGCCATACCGAACTCTTCGGCGCGGCCGGCGCCACCAGCGGCGGCGTAGACTTCCGTCCCTTCCCCGACAATTGGGGCATCAAAAAAGACCTCGGTACCATCACCGACCATAAAGACAACTGGGACAACAACACGGTCTACACCCTCGCAGACAACCTCCGCAACGGCGACCTGAAGATCATCTTCGACTGCGGCACCAGCGACTTTTTCATCACCGTCAACCGCAACCTCCATCAAAAATTATTGGATAAAAAGATCGACCACGACTATACCGAACGCCCCGGCGGCCACAACGGCGGCTACTGGCGAAACAGCATCGACTTTCAGGTACTTTTCTTCTGGAAATACTTTTTGCTGGGCCACTAACTATTTCCTCAATTCCCCCATCACCCTTCAACCTATCCGCTGGACGGGATCAAAGGAGCCCTACTCGTCCGCCCCGACGGTTTCGTCGCCTGGCGAACAGAATCATCATGTAATTGGAGTGAAATAACGGCTGAACTCAATAGGTGCTCCCATTCTGCACCTTGACCTTCTTCTTCCCTGTCTTCTTCTCGAATTCAAGGACCTCCTCGGGCTTGGCCACGGCTCTTGCAGAATCCGCCGGGCCGGCCTTACGCTGGACGCCTCCACGCTTCTCCAGCTTCCCAAGGGTATACACTTCCGTGCGGTCGATCATACCCGTCATGGGATCGTAGAACTTCCATTCTCCGTCCTTTAGCGCCACACCTTCATTTTTGACGATCACCGTCTTGTATTTATCGAGGTGGTCCACGTCCTCCACCGTCAGCGTGTCAAACTGTTTATTCGGATTCAGCGCCCTCCAGCTCTCCTCCCGCAGCAACGTACCATTCATGCCGAAATACTGGCAGGTTCCGTCCTTGTTACCCCATTTATAGAACTCGACGCCAGTCAGATCCCCGCCGAGATTATACAGGCGCCAGGTTCCCTCCTTGCGGTCGTCTTTATATACACCCTCTTCTTCAAATCCGGGTTCGCCCCGCACCTCGTCGAAATGGTTAACCCACCGCCCCTGCTTCTTGTCCTGCTTGTCTACGCAGTTCAGCGTATCGCCTTTGGCGCCGATCATAAACGATTTCCACTGGGAATACCCCTTCAAAGCCGCCAGCTGCAGCACCGCCATACACACAAGAATTATCAATGGTCTCATATTACTAAAATTAACGAAAATCGTTCCAGATTATGATGCCCCCCGCTATATTTGTATACCTAACTGACATACATGAAACTATACATAGGACTTATCTTTCTGATCGTCGCCCTCCCTACCCTGGCCCAACAACCCGCAGCCGCCGGCAAACCCTCATCCCAGCCGCAAACCCGGCAGGCCGTCCCTGCCGGCCAAACGCAACCCATTACTGTCCCCACCACGATCGCCGGCATGAAAACCGCACTCGAACAATCCCCCAACCCTATCCTCTACACCAAGCAGATCCTGAAGCGCCGCTTCAAGATCGACACCATCGTCGTAACCCGCACCCGGGTCTTCAACAGCCTGGCGGACAGCCTGGCTTATCACGGCAAGGAAAAAAGGTCTATGGCCCCTACGGCCCGAAAGGTGGAAAGTTCCTCGTACAGTTGCTTACCAAAGCCCCCAACCAATTCTTCCACGTCGGCCAGATCTTCATAGACACCTCGGTCTTCAGCCGCCGCGTAGCGGACTCTCTGGGCAATATGATCATAGCAAAAATTAAGAGCGGATCGGCCACCTTCGAACAAATGGCCATCACCTATTCAATGGGAGGAGAAGCAAAGACCCAGGGCGACCTCGGATGGATCGCGCGAGGCGTATTGCTCCCGCAAATGGAGCACGAAGTACTCACGCACAAAAAAGGAGAAGTATTCAAGGTCTGGAGCGCCAACGGCCTCCACATCCTCCGAAAAACAGACGATCCAAAGAATGATACCGGCTTTGCACTGATGATGCAGGTCTTTCTCTAACCCGGGCCGCAGGCCCCAAAAACCTCCCGCAACACGGGCCTCACCCCGGCAAAAACGACCTCACCGCCAGCTCATATCCTTTCAGCCCGAGGCCGGCAATAGTCCCCTTCGCCTTCGCCGATACATGCGACAACCGGCGGAACTCCTCCCGCGCGTGCACATTGCTGATATGAACCTCGATTACGGGACTCCTGATCGCCGCAACGGCGTCTCCGATAGCGACAGAGGTATGCGTATAACCACCCGGATTCATAATGATCCCGTCAACCGAAAACCCTACCCGCTGCAATTCATTGATCAGCTCGCCCTCCACATTGCTCTGGAAATAGCTGAACTCGACACCGGGAAACAGCGTCTTCAGCCCGGTAAAATACTGTTCGAAGGTCTGGTTTCCGTATACTTCCGGCTCCCGCGTACCCAGCAGGTTAAGGTTTGGGCCGTTGATGATCGCTATACGCATGATGGCTTAGTTATGTTTCTTGATCAGCGCGATAAAATCGTCAAAAAGATACCGGCTGTCGTGAGGGCCGGGAGTCGACTCGGGGTGGTACTGGACAGAAAAGGCCGGACGGTCTTTCAGCCGGATCCCTTCGATGGAGTTGTCGTTTAGGTTGACATGGGTAATCTCCACATTGCTGGCCTTCTTCACAGCTTCGGGGTCGACGCCAAATCCGTGGTTCTGCGTTGTGATCTCGCACCGTCCCGTTATCAGGTTCTTTACCGGATGGTTCAGCCCCCTGTGGCCGTGGTGCATTTTGAAGGTGGGTATATCGTTGGCCAGCGCCAGCAGCTGGTGCCCCAGACAGATGCCGAAAAGCGGCTTCTTTTCCTTCAGGATCTCCTTTACCATGGGGATGGCATATTCCATCGGAGCCGGGTCGCCGGGACCGTTGGAAAGAAAATAGCCGTTCGGCTGAAACTCCTTCAGCTTGGCCAGCGGCGTCTTCGCCGGGAATACCTTCACAAAAGCCCCCCGGTCGACCATACACTGAAGGATATGCTTTTTTACGCCATAGTCCAGCACAGCCACCCTGACCGTAGAGTTGGGATCACCCAGCTCGTATTCCTTATCCGTGCTGACCGTGGAAGCCAGCTCGAGGCCGTCCATGGAAGGCGTATTGTTCAATACCGTTCTCAGCTTCTCCACGTCCGTCGTTTCGGAGGAAATGACGCAGTTCATGGCGCCCTTTATCCGCACGTGAGCGACCAGCGCGCGCGTGTCTACCCCTTCGATACAGACGATATTGTTAGCCTTGAGATAGTCATCAAGAGACCCCTTGGCCTGCATCCTCGAAAACTGTTCCTCCAGATTGCGGGCGATCAGGCCGCGGATCTTGACACTGCCCGACTCGATATCGCTGTCCTTCACTCCGTAGTTCCCGATATGCACGCTGTTCATGATCAGTATCTGACCGTAGTAGCTGGGATCCGTAAATACTTCCTGATAGCCGGTCATACCGGTATTAAAACAAATCTCGCCGGATGTAGTGCCCTTTTTACCAAAAGCCTGACCATGGTGAACGGTGCCGTCTTCCAGTAAGAGGATAGCCGGAATGGGGGAAGAAGTGTTAGACATTTGCAACGAAAAATTTTGCGAAATTACCAAAAAAAATTGACCCGACACATAAAAGTCCGGGTCAATTTTTTCTTCGATGTCCTGAACGCTTTTGCGTTCAGGGGAAGACCCGGCGAACGTCGGGTCCCTATTATTTCAGTCGGCGCGATCTTATTCGCCAGCTTTCTCTTCAGACTTGGCTTCTGGAGCGGCAGGGGCCTCACCGGATTCACCGGCAGCCTTCTTCCTGGCACCGCCAGCGCGACGCGTCCTCTTACCGGCAGCAGCTTCCTTAGCCTCACCTTTACCTTTGCCGTATACTTCGTTGAAGTCTACCAGCTCGATCATCGCCGTTTCGGCGTTGTCACCGACACGGGCTCCGAGCTTGATGATACGGGTGTAACCGCCGGGACGGCCGGCTATCTTGGTAGCGATAGTCCCAAACAGCTCCGTAACAGCCTCTTTATCCTGCAGGTAGCTGAACACTACACGACGCTGGTGCGTGGTATTGTCCTTACCCTTCGTGATCAGGGGCTCGATATAAGTACGCAGGGCCTTGGCTTTTGCAAGGGTAGTAACGATCCGCTTGTGCGTGATCAGCTGAATGGCCAGATTGCTAAGCAACGCTTTGCGATGAGAAGCTGTACGGCCTAAATTGTTGATTTTGTCTCCGTGACGCATGACTGTTGATTTTAAACCTTACACCGTGTCAGGAATTGTAAGGCTGTATTAAAAAAAGACGGGCCGCCCAAAAGCGGTCCGTCCGTTAAAAAAATTTATTCATCATCTACTTTCAGCTTGCCGAGGTCCATTCCGAAATGGAGACCCCTTTCGCCGAGTACCTGCTCGATCTCAGCCAGGGACTTCTGACCGAAATTGCGGAACTTCATCAGGTCTTCCTGCTCGTAGGTCACCAGCTCGGAGAGACTGTTGATCTTCGCAGCCTTCAGGCAGTTAAAGGCGCGAACGGAAAGGTCGAGATCTTCCAGCGGGGTCTTCAGGATCTTGCGCAGCTGCAAAGTCTGTTCGTCCACCAGGTCTTCTTTCTTCTCCTCTTTATTGTCGAAAGTAATGTTTTCGTCTGTGATGATCATCAGGTGCTGGATCAGGATGCGCGAAGCCTGCTTAACGGCTTCTTCCGGATGGATGGTACCGTCCGTAGACACTTCCATGATCAGCTTTTCAAAGTCCGTACGCTGTTCAACACGCGTGTTCTCGATAGCGTATTTTACGTTCTTGATCGGCGTGAATATAGCGTCGGTCGGGATATAACCGAATGGTGCATCCTTAGGCTTGTTGTCTTCTGCGGGAACATAACCACGGCCCTTACCGATGGTCAGTTCGATATCGAACTTCGCAGAAGAATCCAGGGTACAGATAAGCAGACCGGGATTCATAACCTCGAAGCTGGGAGTTGCCTCGCCAAGCATTCCGGCCGTGAATTCAGTCCTGTTCTTCAGGCTCAGCGTGATCTTTTCCTGAGTCACCTCATGCTCCACCTTCTTCTTGAAACGCACCTGCTTCAGATTCAGGATGATTTCCACCACGTCTTCCGTCACACCTTTCAGGGTAGCGAACTCATGATCAGCGCCCTCGATCTTGACCCCAATGATCGCGTATCCTTCGAGCGAGCTCAGCAACACCCTGCGCAAAGCGTTGCCTATGGTGACACCATAACCCGGCTCTAAAGGGCGAAATTCGAACTGAGCTTCAAAATCAGTCGCCTTTTGAAGAATGATCTTGTCTGGTTTCTGGAAATTTAAAATGGCCATATTTAAATTTACGATTTAACTTTTTGACCTCGGATACCCTCACCTTCCGGCAAGGGCCATCCTCAGCGATTACTTGGAATACAATTCAACAATCAGCTGCTCCTTAATGTTCTCAGGCACGCTCTCCCGCTCAGGATAAGCGATAAAAGTACCCTTGAACTCGGCCTCGGACCAGTCAAGCCAGTTGATCTTGGCATTCTTGCCGCGGATCTGGCTGGTGAGGCCCGTGTTGCCCTGAGTAGACTCCTTCAGGCTGATCACGTCACCGGGACGCAGCTCGAAAGAAGGAACGTTCACCAGCTTCACCATTGACGGTAACGTGCTTGTGCGCAACCAGCTGACGGGCAGCAGGACGCGAAGGAGCGATACCGAGACGGTATACCGTGTTGTCCAGACGGGATTCCAGCAGGCGGATCAGGTTCTCACCGGTTACACCCTTGCGTCGGTTAGCCTCGTCGAAGGTCTTGCGGAACTGACGCTCCAGCACACCATAGGTGTACTTAGCCTTCTGCTTTTCCTTCAGCTGCAGCGCATACTCACCCGGAGCCTTACGCTTCTTCGTGCCGCCGTGTTGTCCGGGAGGGTTGCTGTTCTTCGTTAAATACTTGCCATTGCCTAAGATAGGCTCTCCAAAAATGCGGGAAATTCTGGTCTTTGGACCTGTGTAACGTGCCATAATTGATTGGTTAGATTTTTGAGTTCCCGGATAAGATCATTAAAAATCTTAAAATTCGATCTTATCCAGCTTGCAATATGCGAACATGTACCCCCGGTTAGGAGGTACACGCTTAAAAAAACTATACGCGACGTTTCTTGGGAGGACGGCAGCCGTTGTGGGGCAGCGGAGTCACATCCTTGATCATTACCACCTCGATGCCGTTGTTGGCCAGCGCGCGGATCGCACTCTCACGACCCGAACCAGGACCCTTCACGTAAACATCGACCTTCTTCAGACCTGCGTCAACAGCAGTCTTCGCGGCATCCTGCGAAGCCATCTGGGCTGCATAGGGCGTATTCTTCTTGCTGCCCTTAAAACCCATCTTGCCGGCGCTGCTCCAGGAAATAACCTGGCCATTCTTGTTGGTAAGGCTGATAATGATGTTGTTGAAGCTGGCGACGATATGAGCATCCCCATATACATCCACCTTTACGATCCTTTTCTTTGCAGCGGCTTTTGCGCTGTTTGCTTGTGCTTTTGCCATGTTCTGAACTTAGGTAGTCTTTAATTTTTTTGTTTGCTGATCCCATCTCAAACGATCCGGGACCGGACCAACCCTCCTCCTGCACCGGGTATCCGTGATTGATCCGAAAAAATGGTGCAACTTCCAAATTTTGGGCGGCCAATCGGCCGGCTCCATATAAACACATAAGCCAGTGACCTGCCGAGGCAGGCACCAGCTCATGATATCCAACTATTTCTTGGCTACCTTCTTCTTACCGGCAACCGTCTTACGCTTACCTTTACGCGTACGGCTGTTGGTACGGGTACGCTGACCACGAACCGGCAGACCCTTACGATGACGCAGTCCACGGTAGCAGGCGATATCCAGCAGACGCTTGATATTCATCTGAACTTCGGAACGGAGCGCACCTTCAACCTTGAACTCATTGGTAATGATATTACGAATAGCATTCAGCTCATCGTCATTCCACTGATTCACCTTCTTATCGAAATCAATACCTGCCTGAGTCAGGATGTACTGAGCGGTAGCACGGCCAATACCGAAGATATAGGTAAGTCCGATCTCCCCTCTTTTATTTTTTGGTAAGTCTACACCGGCAATACGAGCCATATTCTTATTTTAATTTAAGCTTTTTAATTAACCTTGACGTTGCTTGAAGCGGGGATTCTTTTTGTTGATTACAAACAGCTTCCCCTTCCTCCGCACGATCTTACAATCAGCGCTGCGCTTCTTAATGGATGCACGAACTTTCATAAAACGTATTTATTTATACCTAAATATTATTCTTCCCCTCGTCAAATCATATGGACTCATCTCTACTCCCACCTTATCACCAGGCAAAATCCTGATGTAATTCATCCTCATCTTCCCCGAGATAGTAGCCAGTATTTCATGCCCGTTTTCCAGTTTGACCTTGAACATAGCATTGGACAGAGCTTCTAAAATGATACCATCTTGCTTAATGAGTGCTTGTTTCGCCATACAGTTTTTGGGAGCGCAAAGATAGGAATAATTCCCTTTACGTCAAAAAATAGTGAAAATATAATTTTTTGCCACTGATTGAATTGCGGCAAAATTAGGCCAAAATTACCACTTTACCGGTCAAATCTTCCCCGGTTTATCCCTTTCCAGGGCAAAACCCATCGCCGTCCCCCTTTTCGGGCAACCCACCGGCCCACCCCCGACCGTTCAACCCTCGGGAAATCTCACCGGTCCACCCCCAGGGCCACCCGCCTAATGCGGCTGCCCCGCCCGGCTCAGGTCGATCTTGGTCATCTGATGATAATGATTCTGCAGCTGGTGTACACTCAGCGGCTGGGTCATATGCCGCCGGTCTTCCCTGTACCACATCTCAAAATGAGAGAAATCCCCGTCCTTACTCAGCAATATCCTGAAAGGACCCCGCATATACTTTACCTGACCATTCTCCAACGCCATTTTGTCAAAACCCAGCTTCATGAGCTGCCCCTCGTCTAATGGTATGGGAAACAGGTCTTTAGGATCATACCAGAACTCATCCTGCTCCCCTACCCGGACGTTTATCTTACGTTCGGCGCCGTCCAGGCCGATCACTTCCCCCTCGTTCCGCTGGCCATCAAACTCAACCAGCACAATATCCCCATTTCTTAATTCATGAAACTGGATCATATGACATCGTTTTAGTTTGTTATTTTTAAATTTAAGGGATTTCAGCCACTTCCGATAATCAAACTTCCCGTCGGGCCCTCCCCCGCTTCCGGCCAAATCCCCAAACCCCCAAACCATCCACGATGTCATCCCCTACTCTATCCTCAGCCCCGCCAGCTTCGCATCGATCATCGCTACCTCCTCCGCACTGAGCCTTACCCGGATCGCCCCCGCATTCTGTACCGCCTGCTGAGCATTCCGGGCCCCTACCAACGCAATGGTTATACCCGGCCGGTCCAGGGTCCACCGGATCACCAGCTGCGCCAGACTGGCCCCCTGTCCGCCGCCAAAGGCCGCAACTCCTCCAAAAAGGCATTTATCCGGGTGAGATTCCCTCCGGTAAAATACTTGCTGTCCCCCCGGTTGTCCCCTTCATTAAAGGTATACCCCGGCCTGATCTTCCCCGTCAATACTCCCCGCTGCAAAGGACTATAAGCTAAGATCGACTTCTTATTCTCTATACAATAAGGCACCAGCTCCTGCTCGATATCCCTCCGCACCATACTATACGGCACCTGGTCGCTCGCCAGCTTCAACGTCTTCTCCGCCTCGGTCATCTGCGCCCGGTCGTAGTTGGAAACACCCGCAGCCCGCACCTTTCCCGACTTGATCAGCTGAGCCAGCGCCTCCATAGTCTCCGGGATAGGCGTGGTGACGTCCGGCCAGTGCTGCTGGTAAAGGTCGATATAATCCGTCTTCAGCCTCCTGAGACTGTCCTCACACTCCTTTATAATGCTTTCTTTCCCCCCATATTTATAAATGTCCAGCGGCTTTCCGTCATTGTCCTGGCTCTTAAAGGCAAAATCCCCTTCTTCAGGTCCCACCGCATTCCAAACTTCGTCATGACCTGCACCCTGTCCCTCGGAATACCCTGCAGCGCCTCCCCGACGATCTCCTCACTCAACCCCTGCCCGTAAACCGCCGCAGTATCGATCGAAGTAACCCCCTGTTCATAAGACGCGCGTATTGCTTCCACGGCGTCCTTCCGCTCGGTCCCTCCCCACATCCATCCGCCAATGGCCCAGGCCCCAAACGTGATCGCCGACGCCTTGATGCCCGTTTCTCCCAGTTCTCTGTATTCCATAATAAATTCTTTAGCTACAAAAATAAAGCCCCGGCCGAAGCCGGAGCCTTATAACTAAATTATGAGTGATTATCACTTACGCAACCCCCGGCCCGCGGCCGCCCCTCACCGTCCAAACACCTTCTTCCCCCTTACCCAGGTCCCCTCCACCTTTGTCTGCAACACCTCCCCCTGCCCCACACTCATCAGGTCCCTGTCCAGAATTATAAAGTCCGCACTCTTCCCAACCTCCAGACTCCCCACCTCCTTCTCCAGACAATCCGCCTTCGCCGCCCAGATGGTCATCCCCCTTATCGCCTCCTCCCTGCTCAGTGCATTCTCCATCTGAAACCCTCCCGACGGGTACCCTTTGGCATCCACCCGGAATACAGCCGCCAGGAATGTCCTGAAAGGACTAATATCTTCCACCGGAAAATCCGTACCAAGCGGCAGCCACCCATTCTGACGAAGCAGCTGCTTATTCGCGTAAGCGCCCCGGAGACGGCGCGCCCCCAGCCGCTCACCCGCCCAGTACATATCGCTCGTCCCATGCGTCGGCTGCACCGAAGGAATGACCGACGCCTTTCCAAACAGGTCGAAATCCGCAGAGTCGATCACCTGCGCATGCTCTATCCTCCAGCGCTTGTCGTTGGCGCCCTTCAGGTATTTATTGCAGATCTGCAAAATGACCCGGTTCGCCGAATCCCCGATCGCATGCGTACACAGCTGAAAATCGGTACGCGCCAGCATGGCGGCCAGCGAATCAAAATGCGCCTGACTGCTCAGCAAAAAGCCCCGCCAGCCCGGCTTGTCGTCATAGGGGCTCAGGAGACAGGCCCCCCTGCTACCCAAAGCGCCATCGGCATAAGCCTTCACCCCCTTCACGTAGAGCAGGTCCGTCTTATAGGGTCCGCGGGGAATATAGTAGCTCAGATTGGCGGGGTTGTCGCTTAGCATGACATAAACCCGCATCCTCACCCGCCCGGCCTTTTGCAGCGAGTCAAGCATTTCTATATTGCCCCTGTCCAGACCGCACTCAGTCACCGTCGTAAGACCGTCCGCAAAACAGTTGTTCTGCCCCGCGTTCAGCATCTCCGCCCACTCAGCCGCCGTCGGCCCCGGCGTCACGCGCTGGACAAGCCGCTCCGCATTATCGATCAGCACCCCGGTCAGACGCCCGTTCTTTGTCTCCACAACCCCGCCTTCGATCGTCCGACCCGGTTTCACTCCCGCCAGTTCCAGCGCCTTCGCATTTGCGATCAGCGCATGCCCGTCCACCCGGCCCAATATCACCGGCGTCGATGGAAAAGCCTCGTTCAACAAACTATTTTCGGGAAAACTCTTTCCGGGAAATTTATTCTGATCCCATCCCCGCCCCTGTATCCAGGCCTGACCGGGATGACTGGCCGCAAACTCCTTGACCCGCCTTACCACCTCCTCAAAAGATTCGCTCCCATACAAAGGCGCCGTGAACAACGACTGACCATACCGCACAAAATGCGTATGCGCATCGATAAACCCGGGATAGACAGCCTTGCCGCCCACATCGACCCCCTCCGGCGCGTCATACTTCGCCCGGATCCCGGCGTCCGTACCCGTCGCCAGCACCTTCCCGTCCCTGACGGCAATAGCGGAGACAACCGAAAAAGCGCTGTCTACCGTATATACCTTAGCGTTATAAATGAGGAGATCCGCCTTCTCCTTCGGGCGGCAGGAAAAAAACAAAAGCCCGGTCAGGGTCAGCAGTAGTTGGACAACTCTCATGGACGGCGATTTGCCATCTAATATACACTATTCCGCCCAACTCATCGTATAGCCTGGATTCTCTATCTCCAACGCATCCACGGTCAGCATCAGCGGATGGAACGTATCCACCATCACCGCCAGTTCCTTCGTCTCCTTCGCCCCTATACTCCGCTGCACGGCGCCGGGATGCGGCCCGTGCGGGATCCCACCCGGATGCAGCGTGATCATTCCCTTCGTCACGTTCTTTCGACTCATAAAATCCCCGTCGACATAATACAGCACCTCATCACTGTCGATATTACTGTGGTTATACGGCGCAGGTATCGCTAACGGATGGTAGTCGAACAGACGGGGGCAGAACGAACAGACGACGAAATTATGTCCCTCGAACGTCTGGTGCACCGGCGGCGGCTGATGCACCCTGCCCGTGATGGGCTCGAAATCATGAATGCTGAAGGCATACGGATAACAGCACCCGTCCCAGCCCACGACATCCAGCGGGTGATGACCGTAATGGATGCCGTACATCCTTCCTTTCTTCTTCATGCGGATCAGGAAATCGCCTTTCTCGTCGATACTCGTCAGCCGCTGTGGCCCCCTGATATCCCGCTCGCAATAGGGCGAATGTTCCAGCAGTTGCCCGTATGGACTGAGATATTTTTTGGGATAGCGGATGGGACTAAAGGATTCGACGATAAACAGCCGGTTATCTGCGTCTTCGAACTGTATCTGATAGATCGTGCCCCTCGGAATGACCAGGTAGTCCCCATAGCCGAAGGCGAGCTCTCCATACTGCGTCTTCAATACCCCGCTGCCTCTATGAATAAAGATCATCTCGTCGGCGTCGGCGTTCTTATAAAAATAATCCTTCATGCTTTGCTGCGGCGCAGCAAGCACGATATGACAGTCGCTATTGACCAGTACCGGCTTCCGGCTCTTCAGATAGTCTGCTTCCGGCTTCACACTGAACCCCTCGAAACTCCGGTGTTTTAACATCTTCTCTTCGGCTATCCGGGGCTGTACTTCGTAAGGGTCATCCGTCGAAATGATCTCCGTCGGCGGATGAATATGGTAAAGCAAACTATAGTCGTTTGAGAACCCTTCCGTCGAGAACAACTGTTCCGAATAAAGATTTCCGTCCTCGCGGCGAAACTGTGTGTGACGTTTGTGTGGTATCTTTCCCAGGGAATAATAATGCGGCATAATTTATAAGGCTAATCGTTCCCGTAAATTTACAGTAATTTTCATTCTCATGGCCCACCATCAACCAATCACCCACCAACACCCCCATGCTGAAAATCGGCCTCATATCCGACACCCACCACTACCTTGACCCCGCCGTCTTCCGCCACTTCGAAGCCTGCGACGAGATCTGGCACGCCGGCGACTTCGGCACCATAGAAATAGCCAATAAATTAAAGGAATTTCGTCCCCTGAAAGGCGTATACGGCAACATCGACGGACAGGACGTCCGCTCCATCTACTCCCGAGACCCTCCGATGGCAGTCCGAAGGAATAAAGGTGTTCATGACCCATATCGGCGGTTATCCCCCGAAATATAACCCTGCAGTCAAACCAAAACTAGTCGCTGACCCGCCCCGGCTCTTCATCTGCGGACACTCCCATATTCTGAAGGTCATGTACGACGACAAGATAAAATGCCTGCATATCAACCCAGGCGCCGCCGGCCGCCAGGGCTGGCACACCATCCGCACCCTCGTCCGCCTCACTATCGACGGCACCAACATGAAAGACTGCGAGGTCATCGAACTCGGCCCCCGGGCTTCATAAATAACTATTCAGTCCTCAAACTCTTCACCGGATTGGCCAACGCCGCCCGTATCGCCAGCACCCCAACTGTAAGTAAACAAATTACCGGCGCGACGCCACAATCACCGTCCACCTACAACCATTCCAGCAATTTACTCCTTAATTCGTTCGGCTTAAAAGGCTTACTGACGAAATCATCCATCCCGCACTCGATGATCTCACTGATGATCTCGTTCTTCGGCGAGGCCGTAATAGCGATGATCGGAATATCCTTGAAATGCTTGCGTATCTTCCGGGTACAGGCAAACCCGTCCAGCACGGGCATCTGCACATCCATCAGTATCAGGTCATATTTCTTGCGGGCTACGAACTCCAGCGCCTGCCGCCCATCCACGACGATATCCAGCTGGCCGCCCCACCCCGTTATGAATCGGCGGGCGATATTCGCATTGAATGCATTGTCTTCCGCCAGCAGGATCTGTTTGTTCCTGAACTGGTCATTGCTCTTCGTTATCACCTTCGGGGCAGCAGCAGCCATAGATGGCATCTCCCCCGCTGCAGCACGATCCTGAAATAAAAGTAGACCCCTGGCCCTGAATACTCTCGACCAGCAGCCTGCCTCCCATAAGCTCGACCAGCCGGCCGGAGATGGAAAGCCCCAGACCCGTACCCCCATAGAGCCGGGTCGTATCGCTGTCAGCCTGGGTGAACTGTTCGAATATCTTTTCCTGTTTATCCTTTGCAATACCGATACCCGAGTCGACAACCGCAAAATGCGTCACGAACGAACTCTCGTTACTTTCGGTCATCTCCACCTTCAGTTTCACCGATCCTTCCTGCGTAAACTTAATAGCATTGCTGATCAGATTGTTCAGCACCTGGGAGAGGCGGAAACTATCCCCTTTCACATAGAAAGGCATCCGTTCGTCGTACTCGACGTCGAAGACGATATTTTTCTCCTTCGCCTTAAAGCTGAACGACTGGTACAGACTCTGCGTCAGATCGCGCAGATTGAAGTCGACAGCCGAAAGCTCGATCTTGCCCGAGTCCAGCTTTGTAAAGTCGAGGATATCATTGATGATATTCAGCAGACTCTCTCCCGAGAACTGGAGGGTCCGCAGGTCTTCCTGCTGATCTTCCCTCGGATCGCTCTGCAGCAGCAGATGCGTGATCCCGATGACCGCGTTCAGTGGCGTACGAAGCTCGTGGCTCATGACGCTAAGGAACTGCGACTTGGCCTTGGCCGCCTGCTCTGCCTTTTCCTTCATCTGCATCAGCTCTTCCTCCCGCTGACGGCGGCTCGAGATATCGCGGATAAATGCACTGTAATAAAATTCATTTTTCGTCCCTGATCCCCGTAATGGTCAGCTCGATGGGAAACACCTCCCTGTTCTTCCGGATTGCCGTCATCTCGACCCGCTGGTTGACGAACGTATCGTTCGTCTCCCCAAGAAACCCTTGAAACCGTTCCAGGAAGAATACTGATAGGAAAAAGGAATGATCGTCTCCATCAGCGTGCGTCCCCGCACCTCACTCTCCGTATAACCGAAGATCTCAGTCGCCGCCTGGTTCCAGTGCAAGATATGCCCCGCATCGCCGACAATGACGATCGCATCCAGCGCCGAAGAGATCACGCCGCTGAGCATGATCTCGTTCTTCCGCAGCAGGCGCTGCGTCCGCTCATTCTCCCTGATCTTCTGGTCCAGCGCAATATTCAGCTGCTCCGACTCGGCCAGCTTATCCAAAAAGATCTGCTCTATCTGCGACTGCGTAAAAATGCCCAAATGCTCCCGGTCCACGATCTCTTTCGGAATAAGAGAGACCATATAGGGAAAAACTTCCAGCTCTTTATATCTGGCGGAGTACGCTTCATAATTCTTCTCGAAGATCTTCCCCGCCATCGAATCACCGTAGTTGTTGCTTACGAACTTAAACGCTTCGAAACTCAGAAACTGCAGCTTCCTGAATATTTCGGGTTCCTGTATATCGACCTCAAGGACAGAAAGCTCTTTCAACTTCTTGTCGATATAGCCATCCCCCGCCCTGCCCAGCTTTCTCGTGGACATTTGTGAGGAATGACTGGAGGAATTGAATGGCCAGCGTGTTCTTCTGCTCGGCCTCGGAAACAAAAAGTATATTGAAGATAGAACCGTCGTGCAGTAACGCAGGAAATCGCTGGCGGACCCTTTCACGCAGCGACTTTCTCGTATGCTGTTCGATCAGCTCGAACGAGGTCAGATATTTTTCGAAAAGAAGATAGGTATGAAAGACCTCCTCCGCGTCCTTCCCGGCAGCCTTATGACCCAGCTGTATCAGCATGCTCCGCATTCCCGGGCACCGATATGCAGGTGATAAGAAAGTCGAATAAAGCGCGGTACAACGCAGACTGGTCGTTACGCCCCCTCATAGAGCGGGACCTGTCCCTGTTCCACAATAATTTTTTCAGCATGAAAGATCCTAAGCCCCTTTGCTGGCTTTATAGATGGAATAAAAGCCGAGACCGGATAACCCCCACGTGAGGATCAGCGCGATAAACCAGGCGATACTTCCACTCAGCGAACCCAATACTGTTCTGAAAAGGTTGAACCCGTAGTAGTGCTCTATCTGCATATGCAGATGCCCTACAGCCATCACCAGAAAGCCCCAGGCCATGAACTTCATACCCTTCCCAAACTTTCCACCCCTCAGCGAATAGGCGGTGAGAAATGCAAAGAATACCGATATGAAAAGAAAAGGCAGCTCCATGACGCCAAACCAATAACCCGCATTGTAAGAATGCGCATCGGCGGCCGCGTTGTTCACCTGCAAAAGATTACACTGAGACTGAGAATAACTGGGAGTGGATGTTGATGCAACAATTCCTACGGTGATCAGCAGAAGGAGTAAGGGTCTAATTTTTTTCATAAATTTGGATTTTGGACAATAATTAGGAACTTTTCCCGTCTGGATAATGTTCCCGTATCCCGTTAAGGACTACATGTTCATTATACATATATACTCTTAACGTATAAAGGAAAAAAAATTGCAGCTAATATGCAAAAAATCCGTACAACCTTTGTTTTTGATGAAAGCTTGAATGCCACATTCTTAGCCGAACTGTTCGAAGGCGATACCATATACGCGGAAACCGTTTTTGAAGATTTTCTGAAAGACCTTCCAATCTACTGGCAACGCGTCGAACACGCCTACGACAGCAAAAATCTTCCCGCTATGGGAACCGCAGTACATACCTGCAAAACCCTGTTCGGCTACGTCGGTTTTACCGATCTTCAGGAACTCTGCCAACAATTCGAGAACAAATGTTCCGTTAATAGTGCGGAAGAACTGCGGGTTGAATACATTCTCCTCATACAACGCAAGGAAAGAGCTCAGCATATAATTGAAAAAGAATACGATAGACTAAGGCTTTACAACGAAGGGAGAGAATAAGGGACGGCCCCCGGATCGGGGCAGCCCAACATCGTTTGCCAACAGGCCGAAAGCCTGACCTGCCGTAACCCCAATAGGTTGCGGCACCGGATGACCGAGCGTAGCGAAGGTCACGATCGAGATTCTCAAGAGTGTCGAGGATCGAAGTTCCGGACCAGCCGTTTCACTCATTGTTTTTGGATGAAGATCTCTTGTATCATAGTAGAAGACATTCAGATCGCTGCGGATTTCTTGCGCAAGTTCTGTGAGAAGAGCGACCTGGTCGAAGTGAAAGGGCATTTCCTCAACGTAGCGGATGCCCTGGAATTCCTCGACCGGGAAAAAGTCGACCTGCTCTTTCTCGACGTGGAAATGCCGGGTGCCACAGGTTTCGACCTGCTGGATAGCCTCACCTACTCCCCCAAGATCATCCTCACCACCTCCAAGACCGAATACGCCTTCGACGCCTTCCAGTACCACGTCAACGACTATCTAAAAAAACCCTTCACCTATAAACGCTTTCTGGAAGCCATTCAAAAACTAACCCAGCAACAGCAGGTCCAGGCTCAGTCCCCGGAACCCACATCCATCCCGGCCCCGCAACAGACAACCACCACCACCCCCGATACCGACTTCCTCTTTATCAAGTCGGAAGACAAGCTCATCAAACTTAAAAAGGACGATATCCTCTTCCTCGAAAGCATGCGAGACTACGTCAAATTCGTCACCCAGGGTAAAAGCTATATTACCTATAGCACACTGAAGAACATGGAAGAAAAACTCATCGGCCCCATCTTCATCAAAGTACACCGGTCCTATATCGTAAACATCAATAAAATCGACGACATTCGGGGCAACACCATTTACTTACTTGGGAATCAAGTCCCTATCGGCAAGGGCCATAAGGACGAAGTAGCCGCCCGCCTCAATATCCTGTAAGCCTCCGGTCCTCCATCCCCCGGCAATCACCGTTCAACCATCGACCTCCGGTCCGACCCCCAATCCTTTCGTCGTGCACTAGACCTTCGTCCGCGCTGCTTCGCCACGCGCGTGTCGTACCCTTCGCCGGGGGCTCGGGTACTTTCGTCGGGCAAAACCCCACCTTAGTCGAATAAACTTCCCATTCTAACATTTCCTTTGCATCTTTGTATCAGCAAACGAAACAAACCAAATCCCTGAAAAACCCGCAACGATCCAAATCCAAAAACCATTACGATCCAACATCTTAAGAAAGGCTAAGTCCCGAAATCCTAAAAAGACCAACTGTAGCGCAATCCAAAAAACCTAAGAAACCGTAGTCCAAATCTCCCTGAAAACCCACTTAGATCCTAACATCCGAATGAAGACCTGTTGACTGGTATCCGACTGACTGTAGTGCAATACTTCAATCTGAACCCGAAAACAGACGAAAATCCAAACCTGAAAAACTTAGAAGTGCCAGGGTTGTTATCCCCTAATCCAAGACCCACGACGAGCCTGAAAATCGATCGTTTGACCCTGACAAAAAATTAGCCGCCACGGAGTAGAATCCGTGGCGGCCTTTTATTCATACCCTTAATTCATCAACTATATCCAGTGCCTCCCGGCACCCACTAAACGCCACGGCCAGGGCACCGTAACCAAAATAATAACCAGCGCCACCAGAAACAGCCAGAACGAGCGCTTAAACTTCGCAGCATCCGGTATCGCCTTCTTCGCCGCACCCCTCCCGATCGTGATCAGCACGATCGCAACAAGCATCCCGAAAATATGCTCAACGGCAAAAAAACGGTATACCGGATCCTTCATCACCGCCCCAAAACCCAGATTGGAGATATTAGCCAGCCCCCACGGACCCGCCAGCCACAAATAAAGACCGATCAGCAGCGTCGTATGCGCCGAGACCATCAGAAAAAGCCCCGTCTTCTTATCCCCGGCTCCAAAAGCCCTGCCGGACTTCATTCCATTATAACTCCTGTAAATGGCTACTACCGCCAGGACAATGATAACCCATCGCAAAAAACTATGTAAATGCAACAATCCCGTATACATGCCAAAAAATTTTAGGGCCCAAAGCTACGACAAAAGGGCCATCAGCCGGTTTTTCTTAGCTTTGCAGGATGAAGTTACCATTGCGGACCCTTTGCCTGCTGTTGGGCCTTATCGGATGCGGAATAGCGGGTTGTCACAACAACAAGACCGGTGAAGACAATCAACAGGCGGCAATTCTCTCGCACTCCCCTTACTCAGCGCTGACCGACAGCCTCTCGGCCGACAAGGCCGCAGACAAAGCCGCCATCTATTTCAGAAGAGGCGAACTACTGTCCCGCAACAACCTCCACGAACTGGCCCTCAAAGACTATCAGAGATCATGGGAAATAACGCCCGACGAATACACCGCCACCCGCTATGCCTCGACACTCGCCATCCTCGGACAAACTAGCCAGGCCATCCGCCTCCTCACCGACTGCCAGCAACGCTTTCCCGGCAATCCTTCCTTTCCCGATATGCTCGGCGATATCTACCAGCAGACGGGACGGGTATCCGAAGCCCTCGGCATATACGACGGCCTCCTGAAAAGAGACACGTCGGACTTCGAAGCCTGGTACGAAAAAGGCCTGCTGCTGGAAAAACAAAAAAGATACCGCCGCCGCCATTCGGGCGCTCGAAAAGGCCTACCAGCTTCCAGCCCGTCAATACCTATGCGCTGGAACTCGCCCACCTCTACGCCGAACATCGCAACGCCGCCGCCCTTTCCATCTGCGACAGGATCCTCGGCAAGGACAGCACCCACGAACTGCTCGACCCCTTCTTTATAAAAGGCATTTACTACGCCAACATGATGCAGTACAAAAAAGCCATAGTACAGTTCGACTCCTGCATCCGCAGAGACTGGAAATTCACCGACGCCTACCTCGAAAAGGGCATCGCCCTCTACCAGCAAAAAGCCTACGATACGGCCCTCAGCACATTCCGCATGACCATCCAGGTATCCAATACCTACCCCGACGGCTACTACTGGGCTGGCCGCTGCTACGAGATAAAAGGACAAAAAGACGAGGCCGTGCGTTATTATCGTCAGGCCATCGCCCTCGACAAGGATTTTACCGAGGCCGCCGAAAGGATCAAAAGACTGCAGTAATCACTATCTTTAAGGCCAAAAGCTAAATACGCATGCCCATTATAGCCCCCTCCTTACTGGCATCGAATTTCCTCCGCCTGGAAGACGAATGCAAAATGCTCAACGAAAGCAACGCAGACTGGTTCCACCTGGACGTCATGGACGGGATGTTCGTCCCCAATATCAGCTTTGGCCTCCCCGTTATCGCGCAGCTCCGCAAAGCGACAACGAAGGTGTTTGACGTGCATCTGATGATCGAACAACCCGAACGCTATGCCGAAGACTTCAAAAAGGCCGGAGCCGACCGCCTCACCGTCCACTACGAAGCATGCCGCCACCTCCACCGAAACGTCCAGCAGATAAAAGCCCTGGGCATGAAAGCCGGCGTTGCCCTCAACCCCGCAACCCCAGTCGACCTCCTCTCCGATCTCCTGCAGGATATCGACCTGGTACTGATCATGAGCGTCAACCCTGGCTTCGGTGGCCAGCAATTCATTCCACACACATTTCAGAAAATACGCAACCTCCGTCGCATGATCCACGATCGCGGCCTCGACACCCTGATCGAGATCGACGGCGGCGTCACCGTAGAAAACTCAACCAGCCTCTCCAAAGCCGGAGCGGACGTCCTCGTGGCAGGAACCACCGTCTTCCATTCCAGCGACCCCAAAGCGACCATCCATACACTTAAAAACTGTAATTGATCGTTAAACTGTAAACTGCTTGAGATCCCTCATTGCCGTCACCATACTCCTCCTCGTCTTCCTCCCTGCGAGCGCGCAGAAAAAGCTGGCCGTTGTATCGGGCAAAGTCCTCGACGAGAATGAAAAACCCCTCTCCGGCGTATCTGTCACCGTACTGGGCAGACAGTCCGGTCTCATGACCACCGACTCCGGCACCTTCCGCCTCAAAGTACCCGCCGAACACGCCTTCGCCCTCGTCTTCTCCTTTTACCGGTTATAAGACGGAACAACGCAACTTCCTGCTGAACGAACAGGAAGAAGAGCACGTCGTCGTCCGCATGGAAAAAGGCCAGAAAACCCTACAGGAGGTAGTCGTCTCCGATCAGCGCGAAAGCCGCGAGACCGGACTCGTCCGCATCAACCCAAAAAATGCGATCAATATACCCGCTCCCGTCGGCGGCATCGAAAGCCTGCTCAAAATAATCGTAGGCTCCAACAACGAACTGACCTCCCAATATTCTGTACGCGGCGGTAACTACGACGAAAACCTCGTCTACGTGAACGACTTCGAAGTATTTCGCCCATACCTCGTCAACAACGCACAACAGGAAGGACTGAGCTTCATCAACCCCGAACTCACCCGCAGCGTCAACTTTTATACAGGAGGCTTCCAGGCCCGCTACGGAGATAAGATGTCCTCCGCCCTGGACATCCAGTACCGCAAACCAACCAGCTTCGGCGGGTCCGTCTACGCAGGCCTCCTCGAACAGGGGATTCACCTGGAAGGAGCAACCCAAAGATTTACCTGGCTCGTCGGCGCCCGCAACCGCACCAACAATACCCTGCTCGGCAGCCAGGAGACCAAAGGCACATACGCCCCCTCCTCCTCCGACATACAGGCACTTCTAACATGGCAGCTGAACAAAACCAACCAGCTGGAATTTCTCGGCAATTTCTCCCAGACGAGATTCCACCTGATCCCCGAATCCAGCCAGCTGACCTCCTCCATCTTCTCTCCCTATTATACTGCCAACCTCGGTCTCGACATCTTCTTCGACGGCCAGGAGAAAGACCGGTACCAGACCAATATGGCCGGCCTCTCCCTCACCCAGCAGATCAACCGCAACCTGCGGCTCAAATGGATGGCCTCCCGCTTCGAAGACAAGGAACAGCAGGACTACGATATCACCGGCGCATACCTCTTCGGCGACCGCGACTTCGACAAAACCAGCGCCACCTTCGGGCAGATCACCAGTCCCCTCGGCGCAGGCACCTACCAGAACTTTGCCCGCGACCAGCTGAATATCCAGGTCTATAACGCCACCCATAAAGGGTATCTCGCCGTCAACCAACACTTCCTCCAGTGGGGAGTCAGCGCTGAACGGCAGCTCGTCAATTCGCATCTCAACGAGTGGCAGTACCAGGACTCCGCCGGCTATTCGCTTCCCAATAACCCCGGCGTGCCCAGCATTACAGGCGTGATCCACTCCACGGATAATCCCGGCATCACCCGCCTGACCGGCTTCATACAGGACAACCTCCTCCTTCAAAAGAACGGCGACTTTACCCTTCAGGGCGGGGTTCGATACAACTACAATACGCTCAACAAAGAGCTCCTTCTCTCTCCCCGGGTCGGCGCCTCATGGCGGCCCCGAAACGCAAAAAGAGATATCGTATACAAGGCCTCGCTAGGCATCTACGACCAGCCCCCTTCTTCCGGGAGATGCTCCGCCCCGACGGAACGCTCAACACCGCCCTCAAAGCACAGCGGCAGCGGCAGGTAGTGGCCGGCTTCGACCGGAATTTCAAACTGGGCGACCGCCCTTTCCGCTTCACCACCGAAGCCTACTACAAACAAATGACAAGGGTCGACCCCTACGACATCAACAACGTACACATCCAGTATTTTGGACAGAATGACGCCAGAGCCTATACGACAGGCGTGGAGTTCCGCCTCTTCGGCGAACTGGTAAAAGACGCGGAGAGCTGGCTGAGCCTCGGCTTTATGCGGTCGAGGGAAAAGATCGACACGTCTTACTACAACTATACCCTCGACACACAGGGCCGACCCGCCGACAGCGTTAAGACCGAGGCCGGCTGGGTTCGCCGCCCCACCGACCGGCTCTTTACCCTCGGACTCTTCCTCCAGGACTACCTCGCTACCAACAAGAACCTCAAAGCCTACCTGAATTTTCTTTACGGCAGCGACCTCCCCTTCAATATCCCCGGCAATCTGCGCTACCGCAACGCCCTCACCATCGACCCCTATATCCGTATCGACGTCGGCTTTAGCGCCCTCCTCCTCGACAGCGAAAAAAGCAACCGGCGCAGCCACAGCCCATTCCGCAACTTCGAGAACATCTGGGCCACCCTCGAGGTATTCAACCTCATCGACCGCGCCAACACCATCTCCTACATGCTCATAAAAGACTTTTCCAATACCACCTACGCGATCCCCAACCGCCTCACCCCCAGACTCCTCAACCTCAAACTCGTCGGCCGATTCTAATGCCTTCCACTTAGTATTTTCCACAATGCCCATTAGTAGTATTACGAGGACTTTCCCAAAAAACCGCAAATCTTCCCATCACGGGACTACACTCCCACTCCTTCGATCCGCAACCCGCACATAACCAACCCATTATTTTTTGGCAGCAAATTGGACTTTATATCTGTAAACCGCACAGTATGAAGACTCTCATCAACCAAATTACCATCCTCCTTACTCCCGCGTTTTCAAAAGAAAAAATGCCTGCACTGATCCCCATAAGGGTCGTGACCAGGGTTTCCAATCACCACAGATAAACTACAGGATTATGGTTATGGCAAAAGAAATTTCGGTTTATCCGAATCCGTTCGACTATTACATTATTCTTGAAATTACTTGCGACGAAGAAATTGACTGCATCATCCTGCTCGCGGACATAACGGAAGGAAGGATAGTCCGGATGCTCGGCGCAGGACTCAGGAACGGGATCAACAGAATTCCCCTCAACGACCTCCAGCTCCTCATCCCCGGAACCTATCAGCTCAATATTAAAACCTCGGAAGGCGAATCGATCTATCAGACAAAAGTTTTCAAACAGTCCGATGGCAACCCGACGATTCATCTGAACTAACTATACCATTGTATCGCCCCCTAGTGGGGCGATACAAATATTTCCTCCATCTCCTCGAGAGTCTTTCCACTCGTCTCCTTCACCACTCTCCAACTGAAGAAAAAATTGGCCAGGCTAAAACCCGCGAACAGCCAAAAGGTCACCGCCGCACCCGCCTTCGCCAGCATCCACGGAAAGAACTGCCCCACCACCCAAACCGCGATCCAGAGCGCCATCGTACAGACGGCAACCGCCCGCACCCGCACCGGAGTCGGAAAGATCTCGTTGATGATGATCCAGGTCACAGGACCCAGCGAGAACGCAAAACAGGCAATATACAAGAGCAGCAACACGAGCAAAAAATACCACTGGGTATGTCCCGTATAGAACAGAAAACCGCACAGAACCAGCGAAAGAACGATCCCGCTCAACCCCGTCGTCAGCAGAAATTTCCGGCCGTATTTGTCGCACCACCGGATCGCCACTATCGTAAACAGCATATTGATAACCCCGATGATCACCTGAAAGATCAGCGCATTGCTCCCCCGATGCCCGCCGCCGCGAAAATACTAGGCCCATAATAGATGATCGCGTTGATCCCTGAGAACTGCTGGAAGACCGCCAGCAGGATCCCGATCACCAGCGGCAACCGCACCATCGCCAAAGAGACCCGCCTGTCCCCGTCCCTCGCAGCCGCCCCCACGATCTGCGAGAACTCCGTCGCCGCAACCGCCGCCGGACGCAAACGATTCAGCACCTCCCGCGCCTTCTCCTTCTGTCCCTTGGCTACCAGCCACCGCGGACTCTCGGGGACCCTCAGCAATAACAGCACAAACACCACCGACGGCCCCGCCATCGCCGAGGAACATCGGCCGCCATGCCTCCTTCACGACCGTCGCCACAAAATAAGCATCCGAGCAGTATGCCAGCAGGATCCCAACGGTAATGGCCAGCTGATAATAGGCGATCATCCTCCCCCTCCGGTCCGCCGGCGCAAACTCCGCGATCAGCATCGGAGAGATGACCGACGCCATACCCACCCCCACACCCCCAACGATTCGGGCCGCCACCAGCCCCCCAAACCCGCCGGCGACACCACACCCGATACCGGAAACAAAAAATGCAAGCGCCGAAAGCAATATCGTCCGCTTCCTCCCAATGCGGTCGCTCAGCATCCCCGTAACCAGCACACCCGCAATACAACCTACGAGACCACTTGCTCACAAACCAACCTTCCCGGGTCGTATCAAGAACATACTGCGCCTTGATCAACCCGACAGCGCCGGAGATGACAGCAGTGTCGAATCCAAACAGCAGGCCGCCAAGGGCCACCGTCAGACAGATAAAATTGGTACGCTTATCAGCGTTGGTAGTCGTCGTCATATCGGCAGATATCGTTTTGTTGCCAGTCGCCAAATGCCACCTCCAGTACACGGACAGGACTGTCACCGCCGCAGCTCAGGCGGTGCCGCTCATTCACAGGTATCCATATCTCTTCCCCGGCCCGGCACTCCCGAACGACGTCTCCCACCTGCACCACCGCGCCGTCATCGATCACGATCCACAGCTCCGCACGCCCGGTATGCGACTGAAGACTGAGCCGCTGTCCAGGCAGCACCGTCATCAGACTCACCGTACAGTCCTCATTGTTCGCAAACTGCCTGAAAGAACCCCAGGGCCTCTCGACAACCGCTACAGCCGGCTTTTCCGGCGGGATAGGTTTGCTGGCATATTTAGACATAGAAATAATTTATGCATTCTTTCGTACAAACGCCTTCATCGTCGCACATAGCTGCCCCTCGCCCTCCCCATAGGGACGGATGGTATACTCTCCGACCGCAGACGGTATGACAAAGGTTTCCGCATAGTGAACGACAAATGCCTCAAACGCGCCCGAAGGACTTTCCACTATCGCTTCTCTTCCCTCGACCAGATTCAGCACGTTCACGCTGCCTCCCGGATGATGCGCAACCTTCCCGGTAAACCAGTGCCTCCGCGTCTCGATAAATTCCCGCTCGTGCAGCCCCGTACGCTCCTCCCGCCACCCCGGTCCCTCGTCTACCACCGAGACCGTATTGATCAGCTCCCTCTTCGTCCGCTCTGGCCCAAGACTCCAGTTGATCACCTTCTGCCCATGCCCGATATTGATCGGCCTCGGCTTACCGTCGAGCCCCATCCGGCCCCAGTCCCACAGCTTGAAGGTGAAGATATACGGCGTCGCACTGATCTCCAGTACCATGCTGTTCTTCCCCGAACAGTGTATGGTCCCCGCCGGTATCAGCACATGGTCATGCTTCTTTATCGGCCACTTCCCCACAAACTTTTCGGCATCGAATGGTTTCCCCCATCCTGCGCAGCCGTCAGCGCTTCCACCATCTCCCCGGGCAAAGTCACCTTCACACCGGACCTCTCTTCCTCCTTCAATCCCAGATAAACAACCGCATCCTCCTGCGCATCCAAAATATAATAGCTTTCATCCTGCGTGTAGTCCATTCCAAAATGCTCCCGGATATATTCAGTCGTCGGATGTACCTGAAGACTCAGATTCCCCCTCCCATCGTATCCAGAAAATCGAACCGGATAGGAAACTCGTCTCCGAACCGGGCCTGCACCGCATCACCCAGCAACGCCCTCGCCTGCGCAAACACCAGATTGATCGCCGGCGTCTCGAAAAAAATATCCCCAAATCTTATCAGCAGACTGTTCTCCTCCGGCACACAGTCAAAACACCAGGCATAATTCGGCTGCGACTCGTCCAGGCCGCAAACACCCTTCATCCACTTGCCCGCCCCAAGGCCCCGGATCAAAAAATGGCACCAGCCTGAAAGGCCTCCGCACAGCCAGCGCATACGCGTCGTTCAACGCATTCCCCGCTGCAATACGAGGCTGACCAGCAACAGTAGTATCGACCACAAAGTCCCACCGATACATCAACTCCTTCTTATGTTTATCCGCTACCCGCCAGTCCACAAAGAACGCCTGCTTGTACTGAAGCGAAGCCTTCACATTCTTATCCGTTAGCCCAAGATTCGCGATCTCATTCCTTCGAAACCTCAGCTGCGCCTCCCAGCGGGGCATGTCGAAATATACCAGTAAGTCCCATCGCCCCGCAACCAGCGATGCGCCCGGCCCATAGACATAGACGCCCCCGCATCCCGGGCAATCTCCTCCTGCATCGCGCGCAGCCGCACAGGGTCAAAGAAATCCTTCATGGATAGCCTTGTTATATAGCCGAAGACTTCGTCATCCGTCACATCCGGATACACCAGCTTCGATACTGCTTCTTCCGGCAAAAATGCATCCCCGGTAAAATACCACCTCCCCGGCAATTCCTCCTGCAACCTCGAAACGACCTCCTCATCCTGGACTCCAGGATAGGTTTCCGGGACGATCACTTTCTCCTCATGCATCCGAATAACTTTTCCAACTTCCTCCCACCCTTGCCAGCATCGGCCACCCTCCATCTGTATAAAAGGCTTCTTATCGTAATTTGATTTCATATAATTTCCCTCAAACAATGTGTAATTCCCAATACACCCGCATCATTATGTAATTGGGTAATTCTTATGCTCACCTTACCCCACGGACACCAGGCACGCCGGTGAACCTTCTCCGTCAGATAGGGCAATATCTGCTCGGCATTCGCCATCACTCCCCCTCCCAGCACCACCACTTCGGGATCATAGGCATGTATCAGATTTACGATCCCAGCAGACCAAATATCATAACAATCCTGCCTCACCTGCAACGCGTCGGCCCTGCCGCTTTTCCGCCGCTGCAAACAGCGCCTCGAAATCATCGATCCCTTCCAGTCTCCCGGCCAGACTCCACGTCGAACCGTAGGCTTCCAGGCAGCCTTTATTGCCGCAGGTACAGTCCCGTCCTTCATACTGCACGGAGATATGCCCGCCCAGAACACCCGCCTGAAAATGACGCCCACGGAGCAGCCGTCCCCCGATGATCGCCGACGTCCCGATACCCGTGCCGATGGTCATCACCACCAGGTCGTCGGTATCCCTTCCGGCCCCGTATTTCCACTCTCCCACGGCAGCCATCCGGGCGTCATTGTCCATATAAAAAGGAACATCCCAGTGCTGCCGCACCCATCCCGGTAGATCCGCTCCCAGCGCGTCGTCATATTTTTTGTTGGTCGAAAGTATTCGCTGCTCAGACGGATCCACGAGACCGGCAAAAGCAAGTCCTATCCCTCCAAGCGAAGCCCGGGACACCTGATTCGCGTGCAAAAGCCCATCCACTCTCTCTGGATCACCGGTAAACCCGACTCCAGCCCGTCGGACGCCGGGATGATCCTTCGCGCCACGACCCTTCCCTCCGTCACCAGGCCCAGTTTTACACGCGTGCCCCCAAGATCGATACCTATATAGTGTTTGTTCATGGTCTGTTCACCAGGGTAGCCACCCCATCCTTTTCAACCAATATTTTCGAAAACCCCTTTTCACTGATGGTCTGATAGTCATGCCCCGCATCAGAAGGCCATACAGCGCCAAAAGACAGGACGCCGCTGCCCGTATTCGCCGTTCGGTGCGCCACATGCCCGTTGATATAATGGATGCTGCCCGGCTCCATCTTCTCCGCCCATACCCGCGAATGATCCTCATTCATCAGGATCAGCATACCCTCGCCTTCGATACAGATATACACTTCCGCCCTGTTCCTGACGGCATGAAAATGCCCTTTAGTCATAAAATATTCCTGCCCGACCTTACCCGGATGGATATACGTGATCCCAACAAACAACCCTCCCTCCGTTCCACCCGCAACAGGAAAATGCGACTCTACCTCATAAACAACCCGATCTACCGGCAGCCGCGCATAGGCTTCGCTGTCACTGAAGATATCCCCCAGGTCCCCGATCCGCCTCGTCAACCGCTCAACCGGGCCGCCAGACAACCGCCCACCACCAAAAAATAGACTCGCCCCTTCAATACCATTCATATCAGAAAGATTTTCTATCGATCATCACAAAAGGATTCTCCACTACCTCCCGCTTCCCCGACACAACCATCTCCGCCATCGTCCTCCCCATCGCCGCAAAATCGGTCGTGATCGTCGTGATCCCATTGCCGATCACACTCTTCAATGGAGTCTCGTTATACGAAATAACGCCGATATCCTTACCCAACTGCCAGCCCTTCTGCGTCGCCACCTGCATCACATCCACCAGACTATTGTCGTCGATCACGATAAATGCATCCCCCTTCCGGACATCACCCGCTGTCACAGCCCCCTTCACCTCGCAAGGCACCACCTTCTTCCTCCCAAACTTTTGAAAACCGGTAATGATATCCCTCGTCCGAAACCCCTCCGGAAAGACCGGGAATAACCGTTCGTACTTCCTCACCAGCTCCACGGAATCCATCAGGATCGAATAGATATCCTTTTCAAAGTTCTGATAGACGCCGGGATAGTGTTCCTGATATTCCCTTAACCCAACATCCAGCAAAAACGTATATTTAAGATCCAGCTTCGACAACACCCCCAGTGTACCGTCATGCACCTCCGGCATGATGACAAAACTGTTGTAGTACGCCGACTGCTCCCTGATCAGCGTCCCAAACATCTGAAAATTGTGGTGATGGAAATAGATATCCAGCGCGCAACCCTCTGGCAAATGGCCGCGCAAGGCATTGTACAGAATCTCTTTGTATGGAGTAAACGTACTGAACAGTAAAAATATCTTCTTCTTCTGCCGCGTCTCGGTACTCAAAACAAAATACCCCTTCCCGGGAATACTATCGATGATCCCCGAACTCCTCAACTCATTGTAAGCCGTGAACACAGACCCCGGGCCAGCGAGAACTCGGCGGCTATCTGATTCACAGACGGCAGCATATCGTCCTTGTTCAGCACGCCGCTATCGATATTCCGCGCGATCGACTGGACTATCTGTCTGTAGACAGGCGTCGTCAGCGCCGGATCGATCCGGATCAGGTCCGTTACAGATTTCCCTTTCATGGTATAAATATATCACCTTCTTTCCGAACTGGTATATACCGGTACATTATTTTTTCTAACCCGGAGAAGACGCCCCGCCCTTACCTTTGCCCCATGACAAAACTCTCGGTCAATATCAACAAATTTGCCACCCTCCGCAACAGCCGCGGCGGCAACAACCCCGACGTAGTCAAAGCAGCAGTGGACGCGCAGCTATTCGGCGCCGACGGCGTCACCGTCCACCCCCGGCCCGATGAACGCCATATCCGCTATGCCGACGTCTACGCCATCAAAAAGATCATTACCACCGAGTTCAATATCGAAGGCAACTCCCAGGAACAAAAATTCGTCGACCTCGTCCTCGACGTCCGCCCCACCCAGGTCACCCTCGTCCCCGACGCACTCGGACAGATAACCTCCAACCACGGCTGGGATACCATCCGCCACAGGATCTACCTCACCGACATCGTCTCTACTTTCCAAAAAGCAGGGATCCGCGTTTCTCTCTTCGTCGACCCCGTGATCGCCATGGTCGAAGGCGCCGCCGCCACCGGCGCCGACCGCGTCGAACTCTACACCGAAGCCTACGCGCACCAGTACCACGAAGACCGGGAAAAAGCCATCGCCCCCTACCGCAGCGCCGCCGAATGCGCCGTCAAATCAGGCCTCGGCCTCAACGCCGGCCACGACCTCGACCTCCACAACCTCAACTTCTTCGCCCGCAATATCCAGGCCTCGACGAAGTCTCCATCGGCCACGCCCTCATCTGCGATGCCCTCTACCTTGGCTACGAGAATACCATTCAACTCTACAAACGACAGCTACAATAGTGCTTTTTCCGCCTTCGGTGTAAATTCCCCTCTCCCCGGGCGGGTAAACCCTACATTTATCCCAACCAAAATCGCTTCACTATGAGAAAAACCTCGCCATCAGCCTCGCGCTGACGCTATTCCTTACAGTAGCGAAAGCCCAGCTCACATCCCTCCCCAGCGGAGGAAATAAAAAAGCAGCCGTCACAGAGCGCATAGGCATCACCGACATAACGCTGCACTACGACCGCCCTGGCGTCAAAGGCCGCGAAGGACAAATATGGGGCAAACTTGTCCCCGAAGGATATACGTATCAGGGCTACGGCACCAGCAAAGCCGCACCATGGCGCGCGGGCGCCAACGAGAACACTACCATCGAGTTCTCCACCGACGTCACAGTCGAAGGCAAACCCCTGCCCGCCGGCAAATACGGCTTCTTCATCGCCTACAGCCCCATGGAATGTACGCTGATCTTCTCCCATAACAGCAGCTCATGGGGCAGCTTCTTCTACGATCAGAAAGAAGACGCCCTCCGCGTCACCGTCAAACCCGTACCAATGGATAAAGAAGTGGAATGGCTCCGCTATGAATTCCTGGACCAGAAAGAAAATTCCGCTACCGTCGCCCTCGAATGGGAAAAGTTGAGCATACCCTTCAAAGTCGAGGTCGACTACGTCAAAACGCAACTGGAATCCTTCCGCCGCGAACTGCGCACAGACAAAGGCTTCAACTGGAACGCATGGAACCAGGCCGCCCTCTTCTGCGTACAACACAACACCGACCTCGAAGAAGGACTCGCCTGGGCCGACTCCGCCACCAACCCCAACGTCGTCGGCGACAGAAATTTCACCAGCCTTTCCACCAAAGCCCAGGTGCTGACCCTCCTCAACCGGAAAGAAGAAGCTGACGCCGTAATGAAAGAAGCGCTCCCCATCGGCAAAGTCATCGAAGTCCACCAATACGCCCGACAGCTGATCACCCGAAAAATGCCAAAGGAAGCCTTCGACGCCTTCAAGCTCAACTACGACAAACACCCCAACGAATTCACGACAAATATGGGCATGGCCCGCGCCTACTCCGCAACCGGAGACTACAAAAAAGCCCTCGATTACCTCAAAAAAGCACAGGCACAGGCGCCCGACGGTCTCAATAAAACCAATATTGAAAAATTGCTGCCGATGCTGCAGCAGGGAAAAGACATTAACTAAAACACATCAACTAATAAAAAGGGGCCGGTCACCCGGCCCCTCCATCTCTTTAATTACATCCCAGCAATTCACACAACCTCGCCTGCAAATCCGGCCCCCTCAAATTACGTCCCACTATCTTTCCATTCGGATCCACCAGCAGATTCTGCGGGATACTCTGAATATGATATTTGGCCGCGGCCTCATTATACCAGTATTTCAGGTCACTGACCTGCGTCCACGCCAACCCGTCATCCTTGATCGCCTTGACCCACGGTTCCTTCGACTTATCCAGCGAAACGCCGAGTACTGTAAAATTCTTACCCTTGAACTTCTGATACATATTCACCACATTCGGATTCTCCATCCGGCAAGGACCGCACCAACTGGCCCAGAAATCGACCAGCACATATTTCCCCCTGAAAGAGGAAAGCGTGACCGCATGACCGGACGTATCGTTCTGCGTGAAATCAAGCGCCTCGGTCCCAACCGCACCGATCTTCGCGTCGTCTACCATCTTCTGCAGATATTGTGCGTAATATCCTTTCTGAATCTCCGGAGACAGCGAATGCAGACGCCTGTCCTGCGCCGCCGCGTCTTCCGTCAGCTGATTCACGACCACCAGCACAAAGGGAGTAACATAGGACGATTTCTTCCTGTCCACAAACCCGTCGATCTGCTTGAAAATGCTATCGGTGAGCTTCTTGTACTCACTGAAAAGCGAGTCTTTCTTCGTCACTCCTGCCGGGGAATTCGCCTGTGCCATGACGGAATTCAGCCGCACGAAATAAGGATTGAACATCTTCTGAAATTCCATAAAATCGTCATTCGACGCAGAACCACTCACCTTCAGTTCCTTCATATCCTCCGTCGAACCCGAGACCGACATCTTATCATTACCCATGAACAGCGGGGCCTTCTTCCCCTGCCCAACAAAATTCAGTTCGTAAAGGTTGGGCTCCGATACATGTCCCTTCAGCGTGAACTTGCCGTCCTTTACCACCGTCGATGCAACCGTATCCGTAGGATTGGAGCCATCGGTCAACGACACTTTTGTGTTCTCCGCCGCACCTTTTACGCTCCCGCTGATTGTAAATCCGTTACCGCCCGAACCGCCCGCCTGCGCCATCGCCAACACCGGCAGCGCCACCAGCACACTAAGAAATAATTTCATATTAACTCTAATTTTTATGTCTCTCCCGCAACACATTTGTTACGTCCTGTAAGTTATACCCTTTTGCGTTAAGAAGGATCAAATAGTGGAAAAGCAGGTCCGCCGCCTCATTCAGAAAAAGACCGTCGTCATGATCTTTCGACTCGATCACCAGCTCGACGGCCTCTTCCCCTACCTTCTGCGCTATCTTATTGATTCCCTTGCCAAAAAGACGTGCCACATAAGAGTTTTCCGGGTCCCCGTGCAGCCGCCGTTCGGCGATAGTCTCCTCCAGACAGGCCAGAAAATCCTCCCGGTGGTTCTTTTCGTCCCAGCACGTGTCCGCTCCTGTATGACATACTGGCCCCAGCGGCTCGGCCTTGATCAGCAAACTGTCCTGATCACAATCCACCGCAATTTGCTTAACCAGCAGATAATTACCGCTCTCCTCCCCCTTCGTCCACAACCGCTGCTTGCTGCGGCTGAAGAATGTCACCTTCCCCTCCCTCTGCGTCTGCTCGAGCGCTTCCACATTCATATACCCCAGCATCAATACCTTGCCCGTGTCCACATCCTGGACCACTGCCGGTACCAGCCCGTCGGGCGATTTCTTAAAATCGATCTGCAAACTATTCATATTCGAACCGTTATGTTATGCTCCTGCAAATATCCTTTTAATTCCGGAATCCCAATTTCCTTAAAGTGAAAAATGCTGGCGGCCAGTGCGGCATCAGCCTTTCCCTCGCCCAGCACGTCGACAAAATGCTCCTTCGTCCCGCCGCCGCCCGAGGCTATTACCGGTACCGTCAAAGAACCTGCCAGTTCCCTCGTTATATCCAGCGCGAACCCTTTTTTTGTGCCGTCATTATTCATGGAAGTCAGCAGGATCTCACCAGCGCCCCTGTTCACTCCCTCCCTCGCCCAGTCCGTACAGAGCATTTCCGTCTTCACCCTTCCGCCATTGAGATAGACATACCACTGCCCGTCCTCCTCCTGCTTCGTATCGATGGCCAGCACTACGCACTGACTCCCGAACTCCTTTGCCAGCTTCGGACACCAGCTCAGGCCGCTTGAAAGCAGACGTATTCACCGAGATCTTGTCTGCACCGTTCTGCAGCAGCAGGCTCACGTCGTCGACACTCGTGATACCCCCACCGACCGTAAACGGTATATTGATATGATGGGCGATCCTGTTCACCAGCTTCCGCAGCGTCTTCCGCTGCTCATTCGTCGCCGCGATATCCAGAAAGACAAGCTCATCCGCCCCCTCCTGCGCATACAACGCCCCCAGTTCCACCGGATCGCCCGCATCCCGGATATTCTCCGAAATTGACGCCCTTCACCGTTCGGCCGTCTTTGATATCCAGACAAGGTATGATACGTTTAGTCAGCATAACTCTTTAATTGATTCAATGAAATACGCCCTTCGTAAATAGCCTTCCCGATAATTACACCGCTGCACCCGACCTCCTCCAGTTGAAGCACATCATCAAAGGAGCTCACACCCCCGCTCGCAATAAAATGAAGGGACGGGAATTTCCCGACTATATTTTTATACAGCTCCAGCGACGGCCCCTGCAAAAGTCCATCCTTGCTCACATCCGTACAAAAGACCTGCGACACCCCCTTCTCCAGAAACTCCTGTATAAAATCATAGACCCATCTGTCCGTCGTCTCCAGCCATCCGCCCACCGCTATCTTCTCGTCGCGGACATCCGCCCCCAGCAGGAACTTCTCCGCCCCATACTCCTCCAGCCAGCTCACGAAGAGCGGCCCGTTCTTCACGGCAATGCTCCCGATAGTGGCCAGCGCGGCCCCGGAGCTAAACACAATATTGACATCCCCCTCCGTCTTGATCCCGCCGCCAAAGTCGATCACCAGTCCCGTCTTCCCCGCCAGTCTCTCCAGCACCTTCCAGTTCTTCACCGCACCCGCCTTAGCCCCGTCCAGATCCACCAGATGCAGACGCTTCAAACCCGCGTCCTCGAATTCCATCGCCACTTCCAGCGGGTTCTCGTTGTAGATCTTTTTCTGCGCATAGTCACCCTGCGTGAGACGAACGCATTTCCCATCTATTATATCAATTGCCGGAATGATCTCCATCTGAAAATTAAATTTTATCGATAAAATTGGTAAGTATCGTCTCTCCCACCTGCGCCGACTTCTCCGGATGGAACTGCACTCCGTAAAAATTCCCTTTCTGCAGCCCCGAACTATACACCAGTCCATAGTCGGAAGACGCAATGGTATCCTCGCCGCTGGAGGCATAGTAACCGTGCACGAAATAGCAAAAGCTCTGCTCGGGCACGCCTTCGAACAACGGCGAACGAAGCCCGAAAATATTGTTCCAGCCGATCTGCGGCACCTTCAGCCCATCCCCGTTGAACCGGCGTACCTGATTCTGGAATATACCCAGACACTCCGTGTCGTTCTCTTCACTATAGCTGCACATCAGCTGCATCCCCAGACAGATACCCAGCACCGGTTGTTGCAGTCCCCTGATCAGCTCGTCAAGCCCCCTTTCCTTCAGATAGCCCATCGCCGTACTCGCTTCGCCTACTCCCGGGAATATGACCTTATCCGCCGCCTTTATCTCCGCGGGGTCATCCGTCACCACGGCCTCTTTCCCGATACGCTCCAGCGCATAAAGAACCGACCGGATATTACCTGCATTATACTTTACGATAGCAAGATTCATAGCTTATTTTAATATGCCATTCAAAAATTTACGCGTCGCATCCTGCACCGGAAGCCCGGCTTCCAGCGCCCGGATATAGGCCGTCCCGATGATCGCGCCACTGGTATGCCGGGTCGCCGCGGCAAAGCTTTCCTTATCCCGGATGCCAAAACCGACAAGCACCGGATTCCGCAGATTCATTTCCTGCAGCCGCCGAAAATAGGCCTGCTGGTCGTTGATATCTTTATTCTTCCCCGTAGTGGAGGAAGACGAGACGGCATAGAGAAAGCCCGTACTCAGAGAGTCCACCTTCCGGATACGCGCGGGCGAAGTCTCGGGCGTCACCAGGAAAATAAAATCCAGACCATATTTTTTCATCACCGGCCCATACTCCGTTTCAAATTCGTAGATCGGAAGATCAGGCAGGATCAGTCCATCTACACCCACCTCCGCCGAGGAGGCACAAAAACGCTCGAAGCCATACTGCAGAACCGGGTTCATATATCCCATCAGCAATACCGGCACGTCAACAGCCGGCCTCAATCCTTTCAGCTGATCGAACAGCTTCGCCATCGTCATCCCATTGGCCAAAGCCTGTGTGCTGCTCGCCTGTATCACCGGACCGTCCGCCAGCGGATCACTATAGGGCATCCCCAGCTCGATCAGGTCGGCCCCGTTGTCCTCCAGCGCCCTGATCACTTCCATCGTGCTGTCCAAATGCGGAAAACCCGCCGTACAGTACACATTCAATACCGGGCGATCCGCTTCAGCAAAAAGTTTTGATATCCTGCTCATATAGTTTGTTCCTCCATTACTTTCATATAGGTTCCCATATCCTTATCTCCTCTTCCGCTGAGACAAAGCACAACCGTATCCTTCTCATTCAGCTGCAGCTGCTCCAGGGCCGCCAGCGCATGCGCCGACTCCAGCGCAGGGATAATACCCTCCAGCCGCGTCAGCAGGAATGCCGCCTTCACCGCCTCCTCATCCGTCGCGCTCAGAAAAGTGCCCCTGCCGCTGTCGAACAAATGCGCGTGCAGCGGTCCGATACCCGGATAATCGAGCCCCGCCGAAATGCTGTGCGGCTCTACGACCTGCCCGTCTTCCGTCTGCATCACATAGCTGCGGCTGCCATGCAAAACCCCCGGCTTGCCCAGCTGCGTCGTCGCGGCGCTCATCCCGCTGTTCACGCCATGACCGGCCGCCTCGACGGCGATCAGCTCCACGCTGCCCTCGTCCAGAAAATGATAAAAGGTTCCCGCAGCATTGCTGCCGCCGCCGACACAGGCGATCACGTGGGTCGGCAGCTCGCTGCCCGTCTTCTCCTTCAGCTGCCACCTGATCTCTTCGCTGATCACGCTCTGAAAACGCGCCACCATATCCGGATAGGGATGCGGTCCCACCACGCTGCCGATGATATAGTGGGTGTCCACCGGATTGTTGATCCAGTCGCGGATCGCCTCATTGGTAGCGTCCTTCAGCGTCTTGCTGCCACTGGTCGCCGGCACCACCTTTGCCCCCAGCATCTTCATCCGCGCAACATTGGGCGCCTGCCGCTCGATATCCTTTTCTCCCATATAGACGATACACTCGATCCCTTTCAGCGCACAAACCGTAGCCGTAGCCACGCCGTGCTGACCGGCACCCGTCTCTGCAATGATCCGGTGCTTGCCCAGCCGCTGCGCCAGCAGGATCTGACCGATAGTATTGTTGATCTTGTGCGCGCCCGTATGGTTCAGGTCTTCCCGCTTCAGATATATTGGGGTATTGTACATCGCACTCAGCCGCTTCGCCAGATACAGCGGAGAAGGCCTCCCCACATAGTCCCGCAGCAGCGACTGAAACTCATTTTGAAACGCGGGCTCGTGCATGATCTCCAGATACCTGGTCCGCAGCTTCTTCCACATTCGGGTACAACATTTCAGGAATGAATGCACCTCCAAATTTTCCATAATACCCCCGTTCATCCGGAGACTGATACGTCTTCATAATAATAAAAAGTTATTTATACTTTTGGATTTTTAATATTGTCCAGCAGGGCCCTCACCTTTTTCATATCCTTTACTCCTGGACTCGTTTCGAACTTACTGTTGACGTCTATCGCGAATAATTTCCGTGCTACAGGTTCGCGGGCAAACTCCTTCAGCTTCTCCACGTCCGCCGCCTCGATGCCCCCGCTCAGAAAGAACAACTTGTCGATATGCGCCGGCTTCAGCGTATCCCAGTTGAACTTCTTCCCCGTACCGCCATACCCTACCCCCTCCGTGTCGAAGAGAAACATATCGCAGGAGTCCTGATAAGGACGGACCAGCCAGTCTATCGGATCGTTCTCTCCCAGCCGGAATACCTTGACGACCGTAATATAATTGGCCAGCTGCTCGCAGAAACGCGGCGTCTCATCGCCGTGCAGCTGCACCATGTCCAACCCGTATGCGTCTACCTGTTTCATGACCTCGTCATAGCTGGCGTTGACAAATACGCCGACCTTGCCGATCCGCAGCTTCGCCTTCCTCAGCTGCTCGCCCGCCAGATGCCTGACAACATACCTCGGCGACTTCGGATAGAAGATGAACCCGGCAAAATCCACGCCCAGGGCGTCCAGCTGTTTGACCTGATCGAGCTCGGTCATTCCGCATACTTTTACTCTCATATGTTTTTGGTTAATTCTCCGACAAATGCCGCAAATGCGGCCCCCGGATCCTTCTCCTTCATAAAATGCTCACCCACCAGGAAGCCTTGAAATCCGGCCTTTTTCATATGTAGTATCGTAGCAGTATCGTTAATGCCGCTCTCCGCGATCAGCAGCTTCCCCGCCGGGATCTGCTTACTCAATCGTATCGAGCGCTCTATATCCACCGTGAACGTCTTCAGGTCTCTGTTGTTGACGCCGACCAGCGGCGTCTCGTTACAAATATGCCCCAGCTCCTCCTCGTTATGTATCTCCAGCAGCACCTCCAGCCCCAGCGACGCCGCAAATCGCGCCAGCCTCTTAACTTCTTCCGGCGAAAGACAGGCCGCGATCAGCAGTATCACATCCGCCCCTATCGCCCTCGCCTCGACGATCTGGTATTCATCGATCATAAAATCCTTTCGCAGAATAGGCAGACCATTCACCCTCGCAGCCCGCAGATCGTCGCTCGTCCCGCCAAAGAACTCCTCATCCGTCAGCACCGAAAGACAACTGGCCCCCGCCGCCGCATACCCTCCCGTCACCTCTTCCACACTCACCCGGTCATTGATCACGCCCTTTGAAGGCTGCGCCGCTTGAACTCCGCAATGATCCCTGTCTTCGACGGGTCCGTCAGAAACTTTTTCAAAGACAGCACTTCCCGCGAAAATCCATCCATACCCTCCAGTTCTTTCACCGTCACCCTCGCCCTCCTTTCCTCCACTTCCCTCTTCTTAAATGCTATTATCTTCTCTAATATGTTCATTGTAATGCGATTAATTTTTCCAAAGCCCCATAAGCCTTCCTGCTCTCCAGACTCTCCACCGCCGCGGCGTATGCCGCAGCATAACTATCGAACCCTCCACCCGAAAAAGAGCCATCGCCGCATTAGCGATCACTACCGCATTCTGCGCCCAGCTGCCTTCTCCGCTGAGGATCTTCACAAACAGCTTCGCCGCCTCTTCCACCGTATTGCCTCCATAAATATCGGTAGCATTTACCATTCTCTTTCCTAATTCTTCCGGCGTCATGATCTTTTCTCCCTTGTTGGTAATAACCTTCGTATCCCCCGTCAGCGATATCTCGTCATACCCGTCCAGCGAATGGATGATCGTAAACCTTCCCTCCGTCTGCTGCAGCAAATAATTATAGATCCTCGCCATTTCCAGGTTATAGACCCCGATCAGCTGTGTCGCGGGAAAGGCCGGATTGACCATCGGCCCCAGCACGTTGAAAAAGTCCGGATCCCGAGGTTCTTGCGGATCGGTCCCACCGTCTTCAGCGCCGGATGAAACAGCGGTGCGTGCAGGAAGCAGATGCCCGCCTCCTCCACCTCCCGCCGAAGCCTGCCGGCATCGTTCTTATGCTTATAACCCAGCTGCTCCATCACATTGGAGGCGCCGCTGATGGAGGTCGCCCCGTAGTTGCCGTGTTTGGCGACCTTATGCCCCGCACCCGCAACGATAAAACAGGCCAGCGTAGAAATATTGAACGTATTCTTCCCGTCGCCACCCGTGCCGACGATATCGACGGTCTCATGTCCGTCCAGGTCTACGCGCACACACAGTTCGAGCAGCGCATCCCTGAAGCCCTGCAGCTCCTCGATCGTAACGCTCCGCATCAGGTAGACGGTAATAAAGGCCGCCAGCTCGCTTTCGTTGAACTCGCCCCTTGCTATGCGCGCCAGCACATCCTTCGCCTGCCCGCGATCCAGCGTCTTATGTTCGAATAAAAATTGTAGTATCTTTTTCATCGCTCTTAATTCTTTAACCAGTTAGCCAATATCTTTTCTCCCAGCGGCGTCAGGACGCTCTCCGGATGGAACTGAACACCCTGCACGTCCAGTTGCTTATGACGCAGGCCCATCACCATTCCTTTCTCGTCCCGCGCCGTTACTTCCAGTTCCTCCGGCCAACCTTCGTCACTTACCACCCAGCTGTGATAACGACCCACTTCCAAAGTTTCCGGCAGCCCTTCGAACAGCGCCCCCGGCTTCAGCACCTTCACCGGCGTCGCCACCCCATGATAGACGGTGCTCAGGTTTACAAGCTTTCCCCCAAAGGCCTCTCCGATCGCCTGATGCCCCAGACAAACGCCGAGAATGGACTTCGACGCGGCATATTCCCTGATCAGCGGCAGCAGCAATCCCGCTTCGGAAGGGACGCCGGGCCCCGGAGAGAGGATGATCTTGTCGTATTCCTTTACTTTCTCGAGGGGAATCCGATCATTGCGATGGACTTCGACCTTCTGCTGCAGCAGCTTCTCCACCAGATGTACCAGGTTATACGTAAAAGAGTCGTAGTTGTCGAACACGAGTATGCGCATCACGTTTATTTATATTCGGTGATTTGAGCCGCGTAAAGAATGGCAGACTTTAACGCACCCAACTTATTGTTTACTTCCTGTAATTCGCTTTCCGGCTGGCTGGCCGCCACAACACCAGCACCGGCCTGATAGATCAGCGTATTATTCCGGCTTAGCAGACTGCGGATCATGATCGCATGATTGCAACTGCCGTCGAACCCGATGTACCCGATACAACCGCCATAATAGCTGCGGGCAGTCGGTTCATAGGAGTCGATCAGTTCCATCGCCTTGAACTTAGGAGCCCCGCTCAGCGTCCCCGCGGGAAAAGTAGTAGCCAGCAGCTCAAAAGGATTATACCCCTGCCTCAGCATCCCCCGCACCTCGCTTACCAGATGGATGACGTGAGAGTAGTACTGCACCTGTCTGTAGTGCGCCACCTTTACGTCGTCGCAGTTGCGGCTCAGGTCATTCCGTGCCAGATCCACCAGCATCACGTGCTCGGCATTCTCCTTGGCGTCCGTCAGCAGCCTGTCCGCCGTCAGCCGGTCGGTGGCATCGTCTCCGCTGCGCTTGAACGTCCCCGCGATCGGGTGAACGACCGCCTCCCCGTTCTGCAGGATCAGCTGCGACTCGGGAGAAGACCCCATCAGCTTGTAGTCACCATAGTCGAAAAAGAAGAGATAGGGCGAAGGATTGATATTCCTCAGTGCGCGATATACATTGAACTCATCGCCGCTGAACGATTGTTGAAACCTCCGGCTGAGCACGATCTGGAACACATCCCCCCGCAGGCAACTGGCGATACCCTTTCTCACCATCTCCCGGTACTGTTCATCCGTCATATTCGAGCTCTCCTCTCCTTTCGGCTGGAAAGGATAGACAGGGACATCCTTGCTTCTGATCAGCGACTCCACCACCTGAAGCTCCGACTCGACGCCGGCGATCTTGTTCTCGCAAATGTATATTTCGTCCTTAAAATGGTTGATGGCCAGAACATACTGATACAACCGGTAGCGCATCAGCGGGATAGCCCCGGCAGTCCCATTCTTCTCACTAAATTTTATCGTATCGAAGAACTGCACCGCGTCAAAAGTCGTATACCCGAACAACCCCTGCGCTACCCTCACCGGTCTCTCTCCCGCGGCCTCCACCTCGAAGCGCTGCATGAACTCCCACAGCAGCCGGGGCGTATCGGAAAGCTGCTGCAATGGCGTCCGCTCCGGCTTCTGCCCCGGCAGCTTGAACTCGATGCTCCTGGTGTCCGTGATCTCCATACCCGCGATGGCGTTGATACAGATAAAGGAATAGCTGTTCTCCGCCGCATGATAGTCCGTGCTTTCCAGCAGGATGGTGTCGCGGAACCGGTCCCTCAGCCGCAGGTAAATGCCTACCGGCGTATAGATATCCGAGAGCAGCTTCTTACATTGGGTCTTGATGGCTATCTTTTTCATTCTCAGTCATTTGGCCCCGCCGATTGCTCCGGCGGATTTTTAACCGTCCGGCTTCCCCGTTCGGCGATAAAAACAAAAAGGCCCCGAAACTCGGGGCCCGAAATATGGTAATCCTATAGTAATAGCATTACTTGCCCCGCTTGAGACTAGTATGCCACCACCACTTGTTGAATAAAATTATTTTTCATTGCAAGGCAAATATCATGGTCAAAACCCAAATCGCCAAATTTTTTTATTTTTAATGATGCCAATCCCAACAACCCCGCAACGCCTGCTATCCCTCGATTTCATGCGCGGCCTCATCATGGTGCTGCTCGCCCTCGAAGCCGCCGGCCTCTACGAATCCCTTTCACAGACCACCGAAAACACCCCCTTCTTCCCCATCGTTCAACAACTCTCCCACCACCCCTGGCACGGCCTCCGCGCATGGGACCTCGTACAGCCCGCCTTCATGTTTATGGCAGGCGCAGCCATGGCTTTTTCCCTCGAAAAACAAGGTCAGAATGGAATGACCTGGGGCCAGTCCTTTAAAAAAACGTTGAAAAGATGCGGCTGGTTATTCTTCTGGGGAGTGCTCGACTACGCTGTTAGAAAATCGGGCCTGTCCTTCGAGCTCTGGGACGTGCTGACGCAACTGTCCTTCACAACATTGATCGCCTTCGTCATCTACCGCTGGACTATGACGGCGCAGATCATCGCCTGCATAGCCCTGCTCCTCCTGACCGAAGCCCTCTATCGCCTGACCCATGTCCCCGGTTTCGACCAACCCTTCACCGACCAGCACAACTTCGGCAACTATATGGACCTCCTGCTGATGAACAAGATCAACCACGGCGGCTGGGTCGCCATCAACTGCATCCCCACCTCCGTACACACCATCGGCGGCGCCATGGCTGGAAAACTTCTCCTCGGTCAAAAACCCCACAAGACCCGATCCCTCATTCTATGGGGAGTCTCCACCCTGCTCTTCGGCTATATCCTCGACTGGTGCAATGTCACGCCCATCATTAAACGCATCGCTACGTCTTCCTTCACTATCGCCTCGCTCGGCTATAGCCTGCTGGTTCTGGCATTCTGTTACTGGTATATCGACATAAAAGACCACCGCCGCCACCTGAAATTTTTCACCATCATCGGCATGAACTCGATCTTCATCTATCTTTTCTTCGAGATCGTAGGACACCGCTGGTTTAACGGCTATGCCGCGGCCATCACAGGCGGCCTCCTCCAACTAATAAACACTCCCTCCGTCCTCAGTGCCGTCATCACCTCACTCACCATCTTCGCCTGCGAGTGGGGATTGTGCTATTTCCTCTACCGGAAAAAGATCTTCTTCCGACTATAATACGCCCTTCGTACTCGGCAGATAATTACTCAGCGGATCCCGCTTAACCGCCATTCGTATGGCCTTGGCAAAGGCCTTGAAGATCGCCTCTATCTTGTGGTGCTCGTTCTCCCCCTTGCACTCAACATTCAGATTGCACCTCGCCCCGTCCGTGAACGACTTGAAAAATGAAAGAACATCTCCGTCGGCACCTCGCCGATCAACTCCCTCCTGAACTCCGCATCCCACACGATCCAGTTGCGGCCTCCGAAATCGATCAGCACCTTCGCATCCGCCTCATCCATCGGCAGCGCAAACCCATACCGCTCCATCCCGCGCTTGTCCGCCAGCGCTTTCGCAAACGCCTCGCCCAGCGCAATACCCGTATCCTCGATGGTATGGTGCTCGTCGATATGCAGGTCGCCATTGACCCGGATTGCGAGGTCCATCTTCCCGTGCTTCGCGATCTGCTCCAGCATATGATCGAAAAACCCCAGCCCGGTGATGATCGTCGACTTGCCGCCGCCGTCGACATTCAGGTCGATCTTTATCTGCGTCTCGCTCGTATTCCGCTCGTGTACCACCCTGCGAAGCCCCAGCCGGAGGAATTCATATATCTTGCTCCAGTGCGGCGTCTCCAGCGCGATGGACCCCTCCAGTGCACTCCGCGAGTCGCTGATCTCCGACCCTCCAAGAGTCTCATCGATCTTCAGCCATATCGCCTTGCACCCCAAATTCTTCGCCAGCTGCACGTCGGTGATCCGGTCCCCGATCACAAAGGAATTCGCCAGGTCATAGTCGGGATTATTGAGATACTTCGTCAGCATCTCCGTCCCCGGCTTGCGAGTCGCCTTCCCTTCCTCCGGGAAACTCTTGTCGATAAAGACCCCGCTAAACTTTACCCCCTCTCCTTCCAGGGTCTTCAGCACAAAATTCTGCACCGGCCAAAAACTGTCCTCCGGAAACGAAGCCGTCCCCAGCCCGTCCTGATTGGTCACCATCAGCAACTCATAGTCGAACTCCCTGGCGATCCGGCTCATATACTCAAACATATCCGGAGTAAAATTCCAGCTTCTCGAAAGAATCGATCTGGTAGGTCGGCGGAGCCTCTTTGATCAGGGTACCATCCCTGTCGATAAATAAAATACGCTTCATTTGGGTCCAAAACTACGGCAAAACAAAAAGGGTATCGCAGAAAATCTGCAATACCCCCGATAATTTTTCGCCTTCCCTACTATTGCGCCGGAGGTGGATTCGCCGCTCTCACCGCCTTTACTTCCCCGGGCGTCACAGCCGTGGCCTTATTGCCAAAACTATTCCTCACATAGGTCAGCACATCCGCGATCTGCTGATCCGTAAGATCTGGATGCGGCGCCATCACGCCATGGTATTCCTCCCCTCCAGCTTCCACGCCCTGCATACCCGTCAGCACGATCTTCACCAGCGCCTTCTTATCTCCCATCACAAATTTTGTCTTCGCCAGCGGCGGATTCATCCCCTGCACCCCCAGTCCGTCCACCTGATGACAGGCCAGACACTGCTCGAGATACACCTGTTTTCCCCGGGTAACGGAGGCCTGAAGACCACCCGAACCGCCCGGCTTTGCCGCCGGCTTCTTCGTTTGCGACATCAATACCGTGGCCAGCACGAACAGGCCGCCGGTCAATGCGATAAATAGATTCTTTTGCATGTAAGAGATTATTTTTTATACGATATCTTCCAGATCCCGCCTTTGGTATCGTCCGTAACATAGAGCGCTCCATCGGGGCCTTGCGCCAGTCCGCAGGGACGATAGTCCACCCGTCCGGAAGCCGCTTTTTCCGGCCCGCCCGAGAAATTGTCCGCAAACACCTCCCAGTCGCCGCTGGGCTTGCCGTCCTTGAAAGGCTGGAAAACTACAAAATAACCTTTCTGCGGCTCCGGAGCCCTGTTCCAACTGCCGTGAAAGGCGATAAACGCGCCGTTCTTGTATTTCTCGGGAAACTGACTGCCGGTATAGAACAGCAGCCCATTGGGAGCCATATGACCCGGATAAGCCGCTACGGGGTCCTGCGCATCTTCACCCGCCGTCTTCTTCCCGTCGCCGCCAAATTCGGGCGCCAGTATCTTCTTATGCTGGAACTCGTCGTAGAAAATATACGGCCATCCGCAATTGGAGCCCTGGTGCAGTTCATACATACACTCCGCCGGCAGCTTCCGCACTCTGCTTCGTATCCCATATATCAGGGAAAAGATCGTGCAGCTGGTCACGGCCGTGCTGCATGACGAACAGTGAATTGGTTGCCGTATTCCAGTCCAGGCCTACCACATTCCGGAGACCGGTAGCATAACGTTCACCATCACCGTAGGTCTGGTTCGCCTTGTCTTCTTTGAATTTCCATATCCCTCCCGCAGAGTCCAGTATCGGGCAGGGCTTCATACCCGGAGACCCCTTCGTCCTGTCCTTCATCTGGCAGGCGTTGGAATAAGCGCCGATATTGACATAGATATTGCCTTTCCCGTCCAGCGCGATCGATTTGGTATTGTGCTCCCCGCGATCCAGCAGACCGGTGACGATCTTCTCGGGCTGATTGGGATTGACGACATTGAACTTGTCGTCTAATTTATAGCGGTAGATCTCCTCATTGGAGCTCGCGTACAGATATCCCCTGCTGATAGCGATCCCCGTACCCGTATAGCCGCCGAAGCCCGTGCTGTCATCCGCCTTGCCGTCGCCATTCTTATCGACCAGACGCCAGATGCCCTTTCCGTCCTTCAACTTGCTCAGCTTGACAAAAACGACCCCGTTCGGCGCCACAACGATATGCCGCGTCCGCCCAAAATGCTCTGACACAGCTACAGCCGAAAAACCCTTTGGCAGCTTCAGCTGGCTGGCGGCATCCGCGGTTTTAGCAGGCTGCCTTTTAGCACCGCCGCCGTCACCATTGGCCAGGCCGACCAGGCCCGTCAGAATAAACCAGCCGTAATACCAGCGGCTTTCCGGAAAATTTCTTTCTTGATGAATTGTTGCATGGATGATGAATTAACTGAATTAACAGGATGTAATTTAGTTGAAAAAATCTTATTTGCCGGACCGCTCATCCACGTACAGCCTCACTAATTTTTATCTTATCTTGGCAATTGACTATCCCATTTTGGCAAGCGCCTTCAGCAACTCCTGATTCTCTTTTTCCGTACCCACCGTTATACGAAGACAACCCTGACAAAGTTCCACCTTGCTGCGGTCCCGGAGAACTATCCCATCTTCCAGCAGCCGCTCATAAACCCCACGGGCATTCTCCATCTTTACCAGCAGGAAATTGGCATCGCTGGGGTAGACCTTCTCCACCAGCGGCAGCGCAGCCAGGTCCTTCGCGAGCTCCCCGCGCATAGCCACCAGCTCGACGGATCATATCGTTTACCTGCCCCACCTCCTCCAGAGCCTTCAGCGCTCAGTTCCTGATTGACCTGGCTGATATTGTAGGGAGGCTTGACCTTATTGTAGACATCGATAATTGCCTCGCTTGCAAAAGCCATACCCATACGCAGTCCCGCCAGCCCCAGGCCTTGCTCATCGTCTGCAGAACTACGAGATTCGGATAGTCGCTCAGCTCCTGGATAAAAGACTTGTGACGCGAAAAATTTATATACGCCTCGTCGATGACCACCAGTCCAGGGAAATTATTCAGGACCACCTCGATATCCTGCCTGTTCATGGAATTGGCCGTAGGATTGTTCGGCGAACAGATCCAGATGATCTTGGTATTGCTGTCCACAAGATTCTCCAGATGTACCAGATCCAGCTGAAAATCGTCCAGCAGCGTCGCCCGTCTCACCCCGACGTCGTTGATATTGGCGCTCACTTCGTACATCCCATAGGTCGGAGGGTTGATGATGACATTGTCTTTGCCCGGGACGCAAAATGCACGGTACAACAGGTCGATACACTCGTCACTTCCGTTCCCCAGAAAGATATGCTGCGGCGGAATTCCCTTTATCCTGCTGATGGCCTCCTTCACCTTCCACTGGTGCGGGTCCGGGTAGCGGTTATACCACTTCGTTAGCGGAGAGCCCAGACTGTTTTCGTTGGCGTCTAAAAAGATCCGCGCCTCGCCCTTGAACTCATCCCGCGCCGAGGAATAGGGTACAAGGTTGCGTATATTATCGCGAAGAAGACTATCTAAATTGAACATGATTTTTAATTTTTTCCATTCTTATGGTTACCGCTCTTGCGTGCGCCTCCAGACCCTCCGCCTCCGCCATTCTCCGCACGGTCATCCCGATGGCCGAAAGACCTTCCTTCGTCAGCTGCTGAAACGTTATTTTTTGACAAAGCTGTCGAGACTCACCCCGCTGTATGCCCGGGCAAAGCCATTGGTCGGCAGCACGTGGTTGGTGCCGCTGGCATAGTCGCCGACGCTTTCGGGGGAATAGTGCCCCATAAAGACCGACCCCGCGTTCACTACCTGCCCGGCCAGCCGCCCGGGATCGTCACAGGCCAGGATCAGGTGCTCGGGCGCATAGTCGTTCAGGAGCCGCATCGCCTGATCGCTATCCCTCACGACAAAGGCGCGGCTGTGAGCCAGCGCTTTTTGCGCCATATCCGACCTCGGCAGCAGCACCAGCTGCCGGTCCACTTCCGCCAGCACCGCCGTCACGACCGTCGCCGAAGGACTCACCAGCACGACCTGACTGTCCGCCCCATGCTCGGCCTGCGACAGCAGATCGGCCGCCACAAAATCCGGATCGCAGCTGTCGTCGGCATATACCGCCACCTCGCTGGGCCCCGCCGGCATATCGATGGCGACGCCGTCGCGCTGTACCAGCTGCTTAGCGCAGGTGACATACTGATTACCCGGGCCGAATATCTTATATACTTTCGGAATGGACTCCGTTCCATACGCCATCGCCGCAACCGCCTGTACCCCGCCCACGCGGAAGATCCGCGTCACACCTACCAGCTGCGCCGCAAAGAGAATGGCCGGATGCAGCCGCCCCTGATGATCCGGCGGCGAACACAGCACGATCTCCCTGCATCCCGCGATGGTTGCCGGTATCGCAAGCATCAGCAGCGTCGAGAACAAAGGCGCCGTCCCTCCAGGGATATATAGCCCCACTTCTCGATGGCCACAGACTTTCGCCAGCAGTCGATACCCGGCTGTACGGCCACCACCTGTTCGGACTGTCGCTGCCGGCTGTGAAAAGCCACGATATTTGCGTGCGCCGCACGAATAGCGGCGCCCAGCTCTTCTCCGACTGCCGCGGCGCCGGCCCCGATCTCGGCGGCACTCAGCCCGAGCGCCCCAGGCTCTGCCTTGTCGAACCGCAGCGAATACTCCCGAACGGCGGCATCGCCTTCCAGCCTGACCTTCTGTAAGATTTCGGCGACGGTACGCTCCAGCGATTTCGTATCGATCACCGGTCTGGAAAGCCAGCCGCCGGCCGGCACATCCAATGAATCCCTGATATCAATGACTTCCATAACTATGTTTTAGATCACCATCTTTTCAATAGGTACAACCAGGATCCCCTGCGCCCCGGCAGCCTTCAATCGCTCGATAATATCCCAAAAATCATTTTCATTCAGCACGCTGTGTACGCTGCTCCATCCCTCCTCCGCCAGCGGCAGCACCGTCGGGGACTTCATCCCCGGTAATAGGCCGATGATCTCCTTCAGTCGCTCGTTCGGCGCATTCAGCAGAATATACTTCGTGTTCCGTGCCTTCTTAACCGCCCTTATCCGGAAAAGGAATTTCTCCAGCAGCGCCTGCTGGTCCGCCCCAAGCCGCTCATTCCGGATCAGTACGGCCTGCGACCTCAGCACGGTCTCTACCTCTTTCAGCCCGTTCATGAACAACGTGCTTCCGCTGCTGACCAGGTCGACAATGGCGTCCGCAAGCCCGATGCCGGGAGCGATCTCCACCGAACCGCTGATCTCGTGGATCTCGGCGCGGACACCGTTCTTCTCCAGGAACTGCCGCACCAGGGTGGGATAGGTGGTCGCAATTTTCTTTCCGTTAAGGAACTCCACCCCTTCATACACTTCACTCCTGCCCACCGCCACCGACAACCGGCACTTTCCAAAACCGAGCTGCTCGACGATCTCGGCCTTCTTGTTCTTCTCGTAAAGCACGTTCTCCCCTACGATGCCGATGTCAGCAACCGCATCCTCCACGTACTGGGGAATATCGTCGTCCCGAAGAAAATAGATCTCCATGGGAAAATTGTCGCACTCCGTTTTTAGCTTGTTGACGCCGTTCTTAAGGTCGATTCCGCAGTCTTTCAGCAGTTTGACCGAGTCGTCATACAGGCGCCCGGACTTCTGAATTGCGATCTTTAATTTGTTCACGATGCTGTTTTTGTTCCCCACGCCACCGGCGCGGAAAAGGACGGTAAAAAAGAGGGCTTACCACCCGGTAAGCCCCTAATAAGTTTTATTTTTTAGACAAAACATCACCGGCCTACCCGACGGGTAAGAAAAAATGGTGGTGATGATGTTGCCTGTTATATGTCATGTTATTCGACCGGACCTTTGGTCCTTTGCCCGCCAAAATTAATCCCCAAACCCAAACGATCAAAATTTTATTTTCTTCCGGCTCACCGGCCGCCGCGGGCCCTATTTCCCCTCCCCTCCGACTCCGGCCTCCCTCTTCCCCAGTTGCTCCTCCAGCTGCAACACCTGATTTTGTGTATGCCGGTACTCCAGAAAATAATAGATCGCCAGCGCCAGCAGATATCTTGGACAGGATGAACACTATGATAAAAAGGTCCTCCAGCGCTTGTGTACCCGGATATACGGAGTGGTGACCTCGACAGGTATATATTCCACCCCCTTCTTTTCCCTGCCGCCATTTCCTCCGGCCCGCCGACCCGATCCGCCCTGTCCTTTCTCCGGCACCGCCGGCACCTCCCGAATACGGGCCTTTATTCTCTCCTTCACCTCCGGCGGCGGCGGCACCTCGTTATCGATGGAAAACAATTCCAGATGGTATTCAAATTCAGACAGCGCCTCCTGCAGTTCAGGGAAATGAGGCAACAGCTGCTCAAATTCAGCAACTTCAAAGGGAGTCGCCAGACCCAGCGCATAACTTTCCACGATTCCGCTTTGTATATACAACTCTATATTCACTGCCTCTAAGATAAAAAATTATTGGGACAGCCGCCGGTCGACCCCCGGACACCTTCCCCGCCACACCCCAATACCGGCGGGACTTCCCGGCCCCAACCGCCGGACCACCTCCCCCGGGGGCACCCCAATTCCTTAATTCACCAAGAGGTTAAGCAACAAAACCCCTGCCAGTCCCACCAGCGATACGATCGTCTCCATCAGCGACCAGGACCGGATCGTATCCTTTATCGAGAGATTGAAATATTCCTTGAATAGCCAGAACCCGCTGTCATTGACATGCGAGAACATCAGACTGCCTGCCCCTACGGAAAGTACCATCAGGTTCGGGTCTACGTGCATCTTCGTCATCAGAGGCAGGATGATCCCAGCCGCCGTCAGCCCCGCCACCGTCGCCGAACCCAGACAAACCCTGATAATGGCCGCCATCAGCCAGCCCAGCACCAACGGGTGGATCGGCCATCCCTGCAATACGCCGGCAATCTCCAGGCTCACGCCGCTGTCGATGAATACCTCCTTCAGCGCGCCCGCGCCGGCTACGATCAGCAGAATGATGGCCACGTCCTTTACCGCCTCTTCGTAAGTCTTCATGATCTTCTTCATCTTCATGCCGCAGCGTATACCCAGGCTATAGGTGGCCGTCGCAATAGCCAGCAGCAGAATAATGGAGGGGTTCCCAAAAAACTCGACGATCTGTTTCACCTTCGGCGGCAGATTGAACACCAGGGGTATTATCGTAGTCAGCATCAGCAGTATCACTGGCAGCAGGGAAGACAAAAGACTGTTCCCGATGCCCGGCAATTCGGACTCGGGACGCTCAGCAGCCACCAGCCCCTCCAGCGGAGTGGCGACGACCTTCTTCAGCGTCCTGCTATAGACAGGCCCCGCAAGGATGATCGCCGGGATCGCTATGCATATGCCGTACAGCAGCGTTTTCCCCATCGTCGCGTGAAACTGCCCTACCAGCGCGGCCGGAGCCGGATGCGGCGGCAAAAACCATGCGTAACGGAAAGAGAGGCCAGCATCGGCAGCCCGATATACACCGCCGGCAACTTGTACTTGTACACCACAGAAAAGATCAGCGGCACCATCAGGACGAATCCGACATTGTAGAACAACGGTATACCGATGACAAACCCCGTCACCATCAGCGCCCACTGAATATACTTCGTCCCGAAGGCATTCATCATGGTCGTGGCGATCCGCTGCGCGGCGCCGCTCTCCGCCACTATTTTCCCCAGCATCGCGCCGAGCACGATCACGATGGACAACTCCCCCAGCGTGTCCCCGATGCCCTTATATACGCTCTTTGTAATGCTGCCGAACGGAATACCGAGCAAAAGACCAACAAGAATAGATACGACGAGAAATGTAAGAAACGCATTCACCTTGCCCCAGGAGATCATCACCACAAGCAAAAGAATGCCGAACAGAACGATCAAAAGATTCATAAGCAGTAGTCAGTTAACAAAGAAGTATATTAATGCGAATCCCTGCTCACCTGCGACCCCGATCCCCCCACCAGAAAATCCAGATCGGCCCCCTTGTCGGCCTGCTGTACATGCTGCACATACAAATGCACATATCCCCTGTCGGTCCCAGGCACCGCGGGCCTCGACCACTCCTTCCTCCTCCGCTCCAGCTCAGCCTCCGGCACGTCCAGATGAAGCCTGCGCCCGGCGACGTCCAGCTCGATCCAGTCGCCATTTTTTACCAGCGCCAGCGCCCCGCCAACCGCCGATTCGGGAGATACGTGCAGGACCACCGTACCATACGCCGTCCCGCTCATCCTTCCGTCGGAGATACGCACCATATCGGTCACCCCCTTTTCCAATAATTTCTTCGGCAGGGCCATATTCCCTACCTCGGGCATGCCGGGATAGCCCACAGGCCCGACATACTTCAATACCATGACACTGGTCTCGTCGATATCGAGAGCCGGGTCGTCCACACGGGCATGGTAGTCTTCGATACTTTCGAACACCACTGCCCTCCCCCGGTGCTGCATTAGCGCGGGAGTCGCAGCAGAAGGCTTTATAACGGCGCCATTCAGCGAAAGATTTCCTTTGACAACCGCAATTCCAGCATGGGGTATCAACGGCTCTTCGATAGACGCAATGACCTCCCGGTTATAGCAGGTCTCCCTGCCCTTTATATTCTCCCTGTGCGTCTTCCCGTTCACCGTCACCACGTCCATATCCAGCTGCTTCTGCAGTTCGCTTAGGATCACCGGAAGACCGCCGGCATAATAAAAGTCTTCCATCAAAAATTTTCCGGATGGCATGAGATTCAGCAGCAGCGGGATCTGGCTTCCCAGCCTGTCAAAATCTTCCAGCGCCAGCGGCACCCCGATCCTCCCCGCTATTGCAGTGAGGTGTATGATCAGATTAGTGCTGCCTCCGACCGCCGCATTCACTTTGATCGCATTTTCAAAGGCGGGGCGCGTCAGCACACGCGACAGCCGCAAGTCCTCCTTCACCATCTCTACGATCCTCCTTCCCGACAGCTGCGCCAGTACCTTCTTGCGCGAATCCACCGCCGGTATCGCCGCAGCCCCCGGCAGCGTCAGCCCAAGCGATTCGACCATGCAGGCCATGGTGGAAGCCGTCCCCATCGTCATGCAGTGCCCGGGACTGCGCGACATACAGCTCTCCGCCAGCAGATAGTCCGCATCACTCATTATCCCCTTCTTACGGTCTTCGTCGAATTTCCAGACATGCGTCCCCGATCCGATATCATGCCCCTGGAATTTCCCGTTCAGCATCGGCCCACCCGGTACAACAATGGTAGGCAGATCGACGCTTGCCGCTCCCATCACCGTGGAAGGCGTAGTCTTGTCACAGCCCGTCAGCAATACCACCCCATCCAGCGGATTACCACGCATCGATTCCTCGGCATCCATACTCGCCAGATTGCGGAACAACATGGCAGTCGGCTTCAGCAGGGTCTCGCCAAGGGACATCACCGGGAACTCCAGCGGAAATCCCCGGCTTCATAAACGCCGCGCTTTACCGCCTCGGCTATATCTCTAAGGTGTGCATTACAGGGAGTGAGCTCCGACCAGGTATTGCAAATACCGATGACCGGCCGGCCATCGAACATGTCTTCCGGAAACCCCTGGTTCTTCATCCAGCTGCGATAAATAAAACCCATCTTGTCGGTCTTGCCAAACCAGTTACGACTTCTTAGCTCTTTGCCCATAGTGTATCAAATATACACTAATCCCCCTTCACATATTGCTTGTAACTGTCGTTGATGTAGACGAGGATGTCTACGTTCGCCGCCCTGCGGCAATAGTCGAATGAAGGCCGGTACTTTGTCATGAACTGCTGCAGACTGTCACCCTTCAGCCGCGTGATCTTGGTAACCAGGTCCTTATTATAGCGCGAGTCGATATAATATTCTTCCTCTTCCTTCGCCAGCCGCTTCTCCAGCCTTTCCCGCTGCTTCTCCTTCGCAGAGGCATTCCGGAAGATATTCAGCGTGACGCCAACCCCATCCCCTTTCCGCTCATGCTCCATCCGCGGCGTATTGCCGTGGTCGTATACCCACGCATACTCCTTACGCCGGTCCATGGAGTCCAGCTGATAATTGGAGAACTCCCCTACCCGCACAGCCTTCAGCGTCTGCGCCCTTACATCCAGGTACACAGGAAAATCCCCGGTCAGCATAGCCGCCGTCACCGTTACGGTATCAGCCATATAACCCACCGAAGAAAAGGAGACATGGTCCCCCGGGACGACCTGGATACGATAGCTGCCATTCTCTTCCGACAGGTCGTATCGCTGGGCGCTGATATTGTGTATACTGACGGAAACCAGCGCCTCCGCACTGTTCTTCTTGAAAACTTTACCGGTCAGAAACTGCTGTGCGTTGCTGTGCAACGAAAACAGCAGCAAAAATGCCACTAAGGAAAAAATTAGATATCTCATAGATCGATCAGGAGGTTGTAAAAATCGGCTTATTGATTGGTATTCAGTATTAAAATCTTTCAAGTTTTTGTTAAAAGACTTTAACTGCCTACATTTATCGTATCCAAATTGTTCCGATCATGAAAAAATTCCTTGCCGTTACCCTCTTCCTCTCCCTAGTCACAGGCACGTTCGCACGTCCGCCAAAACAGGAATACTATTCCATTCGTATCTATCAGCTGAAAAATTCGGACCAGGAGACCAGAGTGGAAAAATTCCTCCAGACGGCATTCGTCCCTGCTATGCACCGCCTCGGATTCTCCGGCATAGGAGTCTTCAAACCCATAGGCAACGACACCGCCGCTATTCGTAAGATCTACGTCTTCATACCCGCAAAAACAATGGAACAGCTGGCCACCCTGCCGCAAAGCCTCGAAAAAGACGCTCAATACCAGACCGACGGCAAGGAATACCTCGACGCCGTCTGGGACAACCCTCCCTATCTTCGCATGGAGTCCATTCTCCTGCAGGCCTTCCCGGACATGCCCCGCCATGCCGCCCCAGACTCCCTCCACGGGCCCCGCGACCAGCGCATCTATGAACTGCGCAGCTACGAAGGACCCACCGAAAAATACTTTGCCAGCAAGGTCCGGATGTTCAATCAGGGCGGAGAGATCCCCCTCTTCCGCCGCCTCGGCTTCAACGCTGTCTTCTACGCTTCCGTTCTCAATGGCGCCCATATGCCCAACCTCATGTATATGACCAGCTTCGACGATATGGCCTCCCGCGAAGCACACTGGAAAGCCTTCTCCGGCGATCCCGTGTGGAAACAACTGGTCGCGGCCCCGGAATATCAGCACAACGTCTCCCACGTCGACATCGTTTTCCTCCATCCCGCGGCCTATTCCGACCTCTGAGGCCCTTCCAGTGGCCTTCCCTAGGTGCTTACCCTTACATTTTATTACAAAATTGTAAACAGAATTGGTTTAAATCCCGCCTGATTTAGCTATCCTTTCTCTTTTTTACACATTTTTGCAACATCTCTCAATTTTCACAGGTTAAGCACTCACTATTTCTGGTTAAGCACTCACTACCAACTTAAGGCTGGATTAGTACTAATGGTTCCACTCTGCCAACCAAACCAAGCCTCTATGTTTTCTTTAGCCAAACACCCAGCAAACGGAACGCTTTCCGTAAGGCCTGTTAACAAACACACAGACCGGTCCGTCGTCCGCGAAATATTCCGGCGCGAGTTCTACGGAAACAGCAAAACACGATATCCCGACGAAGGACTATGGGAGATCTACGACCGCATGGATACCAGCGGCGCATTCGGCGCCTACCTCGTCTCGCAGTATAACCATATCCTCTTCCTGCTGGAGGTCCATCCCGCCGTCCAGATGGACCTTCGCGGCGAATACCTCTCGGCGTCCGGGACCATTGGCATCTATTGTTTCTATCATTCTCTCCAGGAGAAACTCAACCTCCCGGCATTCCGCACCTGCATCGCATCCCTGTTCAACGACCCGTCGATCGGCTGCATCCTGACTACGCTAAACCATATCGGCGCCGGCGACCCAAGGACCATTCTGCTCGAAAAATCGGGCTTCGGAAAACTCTCCGCAACTACCGACCGCAACGCCGTCTTTTCCTGCAGCCGCGACAGTTACCACCGCGCCGGACTCATCGACGCCATACAGGATCAGCATTCCCCTGTACACGCCTAAAAACTCATCGCGCACACATACTATTTGCCCTTCCCCTGTCGTTAACCAGGTAATATCCCTACTTACATAAAAACGACAGTATGAAAAACGCAGACAAACCCTTCCTCGGCATCATGGTTGCCTCCATCGCCATCCTCTACACCGTCATCGCCATCCTCAGCTAGATAGTTCCACAGGCCATCGTTTGTCCGGGGCTTCCTATCTTTGCCGTATGATCTCGATAAGAACGATCCTCCCTGCCGACAATCCAGCCATAGCATCAATCATCCGCGATACACTCACAGAATTCGGCGCCAACAAGCCCGGCACCGCCTACTACGACAAAGCCACCGACGAAATGTACTCCACCTTTCAGCTGCCTGGCAGCCGGTATTACGTCGGCCTCATCAACGGGCAAATTGCAGGCGGAGGCGGGATTTTTCCTTCGGACGGCCTGCCCGAAGGCACATGCGAACTGGTGAAAATGTACCTCACGCCGATAGCGAGAGGCATGGGGCTGGGCAAACAGCTGATCGGGCGATCACTGTCATTTGCCCGCGACTATGGGTATGAACAGGTGTACATCGAGACAATGCCCGAACTACAGAAAGCCATGGCCATCTATGAAAAATTCGGTTTCCACTATCTCGACGCCCCAATGGGCAACACCGGCCACCACGGATGCTCAAAGTGGATGCTAAAGAAAATTTAGGTCGAATTAAAAACGGGCGGTGATCAACACGTTTGCGTATCCTTCAGATAACGAACATTCCATAGATCAGGTCAGACAGCGAGGGCTAATTAAGGGGAGAATTCCTACGAGGCAGGTCTCACTTCGTAGATTGGACTGAAAAGATACAATTTTCCCGTGGCTACTTCCATACATTGGTATCTTTTTCTCAATTTTTTCCTTTCCGGAACACCCGGTTATCCTCCAGACTGAAACAGCCCCTTCCGGGATCTGCTCCACCAGCAGCAGTTCGCCCGTATTCTCGTCGTACCGGCGAAGCACCCGCATCAACCCCTCGTCCGCACAGCTGCTCGCCGGCAGATCGTGCAGGTTCTTTTTCAACGCATCCAGAATATCGGAAGGGAAAATCGAAAGCCGCAGGAATTCCTCCAGCATCTTCCGGTAAACCGACTTCCACTCCTTTCCGTGCGACTGGACCCGGTTGCCATATTCCATAAAGGTCACCAGATGAGCCAGCTCATGGATCAGCGTGATCAGAAAAAGACCAGGAGTTCAGATTCCCGTTCACACTGATCCGGTGGTTCTGCTCCCGCGTCGCGTGCCGGTAGTCCCCGAGCACGCTCTTCCGCTCGCGCGTGATAGTCAGATGTACCTGGTAATGGTTGAGATATTCCAGCACCAACGGCGCCGCGGCGCCGGGGATCCAGCGCTTGAGATAGTCCAGTGGAGCTTCTTGCTTAGGCATTGTCTGGCTTCCCCTGCTTTCTGGTCAGTTCCATCAGGATCTTCACTTCGAAAAAAGTATAAAGAATGTAAAATACGAAACAACCGATGACCCCATTTCGGTTCACGGCCCGACCGGCCACCGACGCATAAATAAACGTCGCGATCAGACAAACCAGCATTTTGATAAGGAGACTGCCATACATGACCCGTACGAAGGCATGCACATTACTGCTGTGTAAAGCCTTGAAATACAGAATAAAACTAATACCGGTCACCAAAAAAAGGAGAATATTCCCACCTGCAAGTACCATGCGATCCGCCTTCCATGCTTCCAGCAGCGGACCCGCCAGCCAGATAAAGAGACTTGTCAATACAAAAACAACCACAATAGGCAGAAAAGACTTGCCGGTTACCTTATTTCCCATTGTTTTTCCTGGATCCTTCTTTTATCAGTTGTATAATTAAAACCACTATTACCAGCAAAGGTAAGCACCAGGAAAGGATTGGAAAAGAAACCTTCAGCCATTTATCGGCCTTTACCCCAATAAACACGGCAAAACCTATCGAGGCCGCTACCTGCGAAGACAGCCCCGCATATCGCATCAGCTCGCGCCGCCGGTCATTCTTATCACCGCCTCCGCGCGCGCCACCCGCGCCATCATCCTTATTTTCATTTGAGCTATCCCGCCGCGGCAATTTCTGCGTGTTTAACTTCCTTCTTTACGTCGGCGGGTTTGCCGTTGCCCGAAGGAGCGCTGCTTACAGCCGCAGGGGTCATATGGCACTCCCCGTTGAAGTTGGCCGTAGGTTCGATCTGCAGCTTGGTCGCCTGGATATTTCCGTTTACCAGACTTCCACCCTTCAGCTGCAACAGGTCCTTTACCTTGATAGTCCCCGTTACCTTGCCCATGATATCAGCCTGCTGACCGTTGATATCCCCCTGAACCGAGCCATTGGCGCCAATGACGACCTTGGCAGAACAGTGGATATTACCTACCAGGGCGCCGTCGATACGAAGATCACCGTTGCTGGTGATATCTCCTTTCATTGTCGTGCCAGCCCCGATCAGGCTCGCGCTCGCGCTAACAGGCGCATCTCCGCCTATAGAAAAATTGTCAGATTTGGTCTTGCCGTTAAACATAAATATGGATTTTAATAAGTTTTCCCGGTATTAGATTCTATCACCCCTACTCATTGATCCTCTCCGGCTTCGGAATACTCAGCGAACTCGTATCCAGCTTCACGGTCGTATTCCCCTGCAGCACACTCCGGATCCCCTGCAGATACTGATCCTTATACCTCACCTCCTGCTCTAACGAATCGGTACGTATTTTTAGTTCACGCAGGTCCTTCGTGTTATTCACATCCCCATACCCCGGAATATACAGCTTCAGCGGCGTGAAAACGATCAACGCCACCGTCAGTCCGGTCAACAATACAAATATCGTGCAGAGAACAGTGTAAACGCTAAGGCGGGAAAGCTTGAAAGTCACTACCTCCTCATATGTATCATCATTCATTACCACCAGTCTGTAGCGGTTTTGGAGACGTTTCAAGGTAGAATTGGCATCGAATTTGGCCATATTATCGGAATTGGACTTGATTGCCATAAAGATAATAAAATATTTGGCTGATTTTTGAGTTTATATTGCGGACGGCCAATCAATTGACAGTTTCCCCTGAGGGAATATATTTTGGGCAAATTCCCGAAGGGAACAAAGGGGCGCAGCCCCTTCGGCCGAAGGCCAATCAATGGACAGTTTCCCCTGAGGGAATATATTTTGGGCAAATTCCCGAAGGGAACAAAGGGGCGCAGCCCCTTCGGCCGAAGGCCAATCAATAGACAGTTTCCCCTGAGGGAATATATTTTGGGCAAATTCCCGAAGGAAAACTAAGTTTGCGGGCAATCGAATAAAGGGACATCGGTGACCTACATCAGGACAGTACTTTTAATGGTATTTTCATTTTTTTACCTGACCTCCTCGGGCCAGATAGGCGTTGACTATACCCTGACAAAACCCAAAAAATTCGAAAACCGCACCCTGGCCTCCGAAAAATCCAATGACGGCAAAAAACTCAAAAAAAGCCGCCGGTTCATCCAGAACACCATCACCCACTACAACTACTGGTGGAACTCCAAAGAGAAGCTCCGGATGATCCTCGAACGGGCCAAATCCCAGTTCCGGGACGACTATACCCTCCTCCTCCCCTTCTATAACTATACCCTCGACGCCACCCTTTCGCAGAAAAGAGAACTCGACTCCATCATCTATAAATGTACCGCCGGTATCCTGATCCACGATACCCGCAACGACTGGATCGACAACCTCTACCTGCTGATCGGCCAAACCTACTATTTCAAAAAAGACTTCGACTCGGCCTATATCACCCTCCAGTTCCTCAACTACGCCTTCGCCCCCAAGGAAAGCGACGGCTATGACAAACCCATCGGCAGCAACGCCAACGCCGACGAGGGCGGCAACGCCAATATCGTCTCCACCGTCGAGAAAAGAAACCTCGTTCAAAAGGCTCTCTCCCTCCCGCCCAGCCGCAACGACGCCCTGGTCTGGAAGGTTCGCAACTATATCGCACAGGAAAAATACGGCGAAGCCTCTGCCCTCATCGAGGTCCTCGGCAATGACCCGGAATTCCCCGTGCGCCTCAAACCCAGCCTCAACGAGGTCAGAGCGCTTTGGTTCTACCGGAAATCCATCTACGACAGCGCCGCCATCTACCTCGAAAAAGCCCTACCCGCGGCAGCGAACCACGAAGAGGTCGCCCGCTGGGAATACCTCATCGCCCAGCTCTACGAACGCGTCGGCCGTTCATTCGACGCCAGAACCTTTTACGAACGGACCATCACCCACACCTACAATCCCGTCCTCGAGATCTACGCCCGCCTCAACGCCATCCGGCAGAACAAGGAAGGCGGCGAAGACTTCATCGCCCGTAACATCCAGGCCCTCGTACACATGGCCCACCGCGACCGCTACGAGTCCTACCGCGATATTATCTATTATACGGCCGCCCAGATGGAGCTCGAACGAAATAATAAGGCCGGCGCCGAAAGCTTCCTCCTGCAAAGCACCCGTTATACCTCGCCCGCCAACAGCCTGCAGCGCAACCGATCCTTTCTCCAGCTGGCCAATATCTCCTTCGAAGAGAAAAAATACCGCGCTGCAAAGAACTATTATGATAGCCTGACAATCGGCCCCATCGACGCCGCCGCCCTCGGCGACATCAGCTGGCTCCCCGACCGCAAAGCCGCCCTCGCCACCATCGTCACCCAACTGCAGGTGATCGACCGCCAGGACAGCCTCCAGCGCATCGCCGCCATGCCCCCACCACAACGCGACGCCTATATAAAAAAATTGGTCCGGGCTCTCCGCCGCCAGCAGGGCCTGCGCGACGAAACCGACAGCACCTTCAATAATAACATTCTCGCCGCAAACAACTCCGCCGCCCCCGACATGTTCAAATCCGGCGGCTCCGCCGACTGGTACTTTAACAACCCCTCGCTCAAAGCCAAAGGCTATACCGAATTCAAGACCAAATGGGGCAACCGCCCCAACTCCGATAACTGGCAGATCTCGTCCGCCATACGCCTCGGGGGCGGCGCAGCAAGACAAGGACAGCAGGGCCCCCTCGTACCCAACACCCTGACACCGGGAGCTTCCAACGCCATCGACTTCAAAACGCTGCTGGCCAACCTCCCGCTGACACCGGAGAAAATGCAGCACTCGATGGACTCTATCGAAAGCGCCCTGTTTACGATGGCCAAAACCCTTCAGGATGGCGTACCGGACTACCTCTCCGCCGTCAACACCTACGACAGCCTGCTGGTGAAATTCCCTGAGACCAAACGCGAACAGGAAGCACTTTTCAACATGTACTACTGCTATAAGAAACTCGGCGACGAAGCCAACGCAGCCCGCATACTCGAACGCCTCAAACAAAAATATCCCGGAGCCTCCCTTACCTCCCGTGCCTCAAACCCGGATTCTACCGTCGAAGCCGCCAAAAGGCCCGAGGTCAACGCCACCCACCAGTACGAGAAGATCTACCTTTCCTATATCGAAGGCCGGTTCGAAGAAGCCGAAGCCCAAAAACACGTCGCCGACAGTCTCTATGGCGACAAATACTGGACACCCCAGCTGCTCTACATCGAATCCGTCTACCTCATCCGCAGCCGGCAGGACCCCCGGGCCAAATCGATCCTAACCACCATCCAGACGAAATGGCCCAAAACACCGATGGCCGCCAAAGCAGCCAATCTCCTCGACGTCCTCAACCGCCGCAAAGAGATCGAGGACTACCTCACCCGGCTGCAGGTGACCCGCGCCAAAGACGACGATTCCATCGTGGTTGACAATACCAAACCCACACCCGCAGCCGACAACAGGCCCCGGCTGGTTCGCAACGACTCCAACATGCTCGTGAAGAACAAGCCGGACGCCGCCAAACCGGGCGCCGGAATAGACAAGCTGAAGACCGATTCGGCCGGCATGAACAAGATCGTCATGGACTCCAGCCGCATGACCCAGCTGCGCCAGCTCCAGGACTCCCTGAAGGCGGCCGCCGTCAAGGCAAGCAACGACTCGGCCCAGGCCGCCGCCATCCGGCGCAAAACCGACTCTCTGAACACTGTCATGGCGAGAATAAAAGACTCCACGGACCGATTGGCCGCAAATTTGCGTTCTCTTAATTCGGTCTTCTCCCTTAACCCGGATAAGCCCCATTCGGTACTCATTGTGCTGAACAAGGTCGACCCTGTCTACGTGAATGAGACGAAAAATGCCTTCAGCCGCTATAATGCAGAAGAATACTACAGCCAGCAGCTGACGACAAACAACGCCGACCTCACGGACAGCGTCAAAATGGTTGTCATCGGAAACTTCGGGAACGCCGGTGACGCCCTCGACTACCTGCAAAAAGCCAAAGCCCTGGCGCCCAGACAGATCGTCCCCTGGCTGCCGGCAGGCAAATACAGTTTCCTGATTATATCCGCTCCCAACCTTGATCTGTTGTTGAACAACAAGGATATGCCCGCCTACAGGAAATTCCTGTCAGCCGCTTATCCGGGAAAATTCTAACAACCCGCCCGGGAATGGGGCCGGTGGCCCGCACAGGCCGAAGGCCAGACATTTAGCCCCGAACGGGGCAAGAATTGCCCCGGGTCGCATAAACAAAGTATTAACTATCGTAAAACATATGTCGTCGGCTACTAAATCGAACAGGTTCGTCCGTATTTTCTGGAAAATATTTTTCTATGCCCTGGGGCCTTCGTCCTCTTTCTTATCCTCATCAACCTGGGCGTATTCGGCTCGCTACCCTCCCTCAAAGAGCTCGAAAATCCCTCCATCACCCTGGCCACCGAAGTCTTCGCCGAAGACGGCACGCCAATGGGCAAATTCTATAAAGACAAGGGCAACAGAAGCAACGTCGAATTCAAAGACATCTCTCCCAACGTCATCAACGCACTCGTGGCTACCGAAGACGAACGGTTCTATGACCACTCCGGCATCGACGGCTTCTCCGTCATGCGCGCCGTCGTCAAGCTCGGCCGCGATGGCGGCGGCAGCACCATCACCCAGCAGCTCGCCAAAAACCTGCTCGACCAGGGCTCGAAAAACTTCGCCCGGCGCGGCATCGAAAAGCTGAAAGAATGGATCATCGCCATAAAATTAGAACGCAACTTCACCAAACAGGAGATCCTCGCGCTCTACCTCAACGAGGTTCCCTTCGGCGATAACGTCTACGGCATCCGCAACGCCTCCCGCACGTTCTTTCAAAAGGAACCCGACCGCCTCAACGTCGACGAAGCCGCCGTCCTCATCGGTATGCTTAAAGGCAACACCATCTACAACCCACGCAGAAACCCCAAGATGGCCATCGAAAGACGCAACACCGTCATGGGCCAGATGGTCAAGAACAACTACCTCTCCGCGCCCGACTATGCGAAACTGAAAGTCCGCCCAATCGACCTTAGCAGCTATAAAAAAGTCGACGAGAACAACGGTCTCGCCCCCTATTTCCGGGACGTCCTCCGCAACTACCTGCAGACATGGTGCAAAGAACACAAGAACCCCGCCACCGGCGAACCCTATAACCTCTACCAGGACGGCCTCAAGATCTATACGACCATCAACCCGCGCATGCAGCTGTATGCCGACGAGGCAGTCGCCAAACAGCTTCCCATCCTGCAGCGCGCCCTCGTCTCCCAGTACAGCATCCGCAAAGGCACCATCTGGAAAGACCATATGAACGTCCTCGAATCCGCCATGCGCAACAGCGACCGCTGGCACAACCTCGAAGACGACGGCCTCACCGACGCCGAGATCCGCAAGACCTTCAGCCACCCCGTGGCCATGAAGGTCTTCGCATGGAATACAAAAAGGGAAAAGGACACCGTGATGACCCCCCTGGACTCCATCAAATACAGCCAGGCGATGCTCCAGACCGCATTCATGGTGATGGATCCGGTGACGGGTGCGGTAAAGGCCTGGGTAGGCGGGATCGACTTCAAGACCTACAAATACGACCACGTCAACATCAATACCAAACGCCAGGTCGGCAGCGCCATCAAACCCTTCCTCTATAGCCTCGGCATCGAAGACTATAATATGACCCCGGAGACGATGTGTACGACCAGCCAGCAGTATTTTCCCGGCTTCGGCAACGTCCCCGCCCGTATGGACAAGTACGAGGGTGGCTCCATGACCATGGCTAACGGCCTCGCATGGTCGGTCAACGGCGTCGCCGCCTATATCATGAAACAGGTGGGCCCCAAACGCTTCGCCGACTATATCAAACAGATCGGCATCCCCACAAAGATCGACCCCTACCCGTCCATGGCCCTTGGCGCCTGCGATCTCTCCCTTTTTGAGGTGATGTGGGGATATACCATGTTCCCCTCCGGAGGTTTCAGCACGATGCCCTATTATATTTCCCGCATCGAGGACAAGAACGGTAACGTGCTCGACCGCTTCGATACCAAACGCAAAGAGGTCATCAGCCAGGCTACCGCCTATACGATGGCCCGCATGATGCAGGGCCCCGTCGACTTCGGTACCGCCGCCGGCCTCCGCAACCGCCTCGGCGTAGCCGAAATGGGCGGAAAAACAGGTACCACCAACGATAACTCCGACGCCTGGTTCATGGGCTATATCCCCCAGCTGATGGGCGGCGCATGGATAGGCTGCGACGACCGCTTCATCCACCTCGAAGGCGGCCTCGGCTACGGAGCACAGGCCGCGCGCCCCATCTGGGAATACTTCTTCACCAAAGTCCTTGCCGACAAGACCCTCGGCATCGAACGCAACGCCAAATTCATCCAGCCGGAGAATATGCGCCGCGAAATGATGTATGACTACATGAACCTCATCGAAAAGACACCGCCTCCCGGCGCCGAAGGTGCCAACCAGGGCAACGGCCGCGCCAACCAGTACCTCGACACCAGCGCACCCACCGTACCCGTCGATTCCAAACTGTCTCCCGAAGAACAGAAGATCCTGAAAGAAGCGACCCACCAAAAGGAAAGTAAAGAAGGGGCGGTAAAGATCACGGTAACAGACACTAAACCACAGGAGGCCCCAAAGAAAAAGGAAGGATTCTTCAAACGCCTCTTCGGCGGAAAGAAAAATAAAGATCAATAAAAAAGCCGGCGCTAAGCCGGCTTTTTCATAATACTATTCGGCCGCAACGAATGGCCGCGGGCCGCGAACTATGCCAGATGCGCGCGTAGAAACCACGCCATCTGCTCGTGCGTCTCCATCAACCCCGTGATAAAATCGCTGGTCCCCGCGTCACCATAGTCATTTGCAAACTTGTTGATATTCCCCCTGAGGAAAATAATGATATTCTCATGGTCCGTCAGCAACTCCTTTATAAACGAAAGACTGTCATTCCGCTGATCCAGCACCTCCGTAAGATGCGTCAGATTCAAAAAACTCTTCAGCGTGGCAGGAGCAAAATGGCCCAGCTGACGGATCCGCTCAGCAACGCTGTCCATGATCTCGTCCAGCTTCTCATACTGCTCTTCAAAAATACATGCTTCGTGTGGAAATCCGGACCTTCGACGTTCCAGTGCGCATTCCGCGTCTTGGTGTAAAGCAAAAACTCGTCCGCCAATAACTTACTCATTTCCGTTGCAACTGCCTGAAGATTCGCCGGGCTGATACCAATGCTCGCTTTCATGTGTGTTATAATTTTAAAGTTCAAAATAATATATGTCTGCACCTAACGGTGCGAACCGGACACAGTCCGGTTCCTGTCCATTAACGGACAACCAAACGTCCGGTTCCGGACACCCGCTGTAAGTCCCATACCTGGCCTCCTCTTCAAAATCAACACATTACAGCCTGTAACTTGTTTGGCATTCCGTTGGTCTAATACCATGCAGCTAGCTATTTTAAAACATTTTGGCAACTCTAAAAAATGGAACTATGAGATATACAATCTTTGCCGCTATATTGGCATTAACTTTATCGGCCAACAGTGCAAACGCAACCGGCGGTTCACCGAAACCCGGCTTCATCACGACCGGCAATCCCTCGGCACCTCACTTCATCACAACCGACGTCCCCTCGATACCGCGCTTCAAAGGTATGGAACATTTCCTGGAAAAATTTCCCCAGGCAACAGACGTGAATTGCAAGACAAAGGGACAATTTACAGAAGTGAATTTTGTCTGGAACGGCCTCAGACTTCAGGCCTTCTACAACGCGGCCGGAGATCCCGTCGCAACCAGCCGCTTCATCAGCGTCGAAAACCTCCCCGTCCCGGCGCTTATGAATCTTAAAAAAGACTACTCCTCATACGTAGTGACCGAAGCAGTCGAATTTGACGGAATAGAAGACGGGCTATGCTATTATATCACCGTGAGAGGTCCTAAAAATACTTACCTGCTGCATGTTTCTACAAGCGGCACAATCAGTGTGTTTAAGAAAATGAAACAGTAAACGTACCCCAACCGGCGCGGGTCCCCGCGCCGGTTTAACTTCGGCGGAGAACTTCCCTCGCTCAGACCTTCGGTTCCCCCGGGAACGTTCGTAACTTTCACTTCGTTTGGTTATCTTTTGTCAAAGCATCTTCTTCCTCCGCCTCAGCCGGCTTCTTCTTCCCCAACACATCGATCCTCACTTTCGTCAATCCCCGGCCCGCATAACCCAGCCTTTCAGCCGCACCGCGGCTAAGATCGATCAGCCTCTTGTTTTTCGGATGCATCTTATCATTGATCCGCACGATCACCGACTTCCCGTTATGCAGATTCGTCACCCGCACCCAGGTGTGCATCGGCAGCGTATTGCTCGCACCCGTTAGCTTCGACTGAGTAAAGATCTCGTCGGTGTACGTCTTTCGGCCCTCGAACTTGTTGGCGTAATAACTCGCAACCCCATACTGAACTTTCGTGGCTGCTGTCTTGTGATGACCCTTGTTATGAGAGGAGGAATTACGGGAAGGCTTCTGCCCGCGGCCAAACACCGCAACAGGCAGTAACAGATAGGCAAGAACTCCCGTTCTAATTTTTTTGGACATGGATTTGGATTTGTGGTGCGGGCAGGGCCCGCATCACAAAATAACTAAATTATCGGCTTATTGGCAAAGTATCTATTCCTCAGCAGCTTGTCCTCGCCATATATATCATCATAAAAAACAATATGTCCCTTTTTCGCATCAACGGTAAAGTAGCGCAGATATATCGGCACTTTGGCAAAACCCCAGACCGTATGCTTTTCCTGCCGCTTGATCCAGGCCTTCAGCGTATCCGGATGATATTTCAGCGTATCGTTCCGGACCAGAAAATCCGACAGCTTCCTCCACTGCTGCACCCGCACACAGCCATGGCTCAACGCCCTGAATTTGTTGTCGAACATCCATCGGCCATTAGTATCATGCAGGTATACATCATATTTATTCCTAAAGTTGAACTTCATCACCCCGAGGGAATTATCGTCCCCCTGGCGCTGCTTTAGTTGATAAGGGAAATTGTTCTTATTCAGCCGCTTCCAGTTGATCGTCAGCGGATCTCTGACACTATCCCTCGAATCCACGACCATCAGATTCTGCTTGCGGATATAATCGACATTGTTCTTGATGGCCGGCAGCATCTCCTTCATGATAATGCTCATCGGCACCGTCCACTGCGGATAGGTCACAAAATTAGAGATCTCGCTGGTCAGCTGCGGCGTCCTCGTCTTGGGTGCACCTACGATAACCTTCGATTCCAGGACTACGGTATCGGAGTCGATCACCTGCATGTTGAAAGAAGGCAGATTCACCCATACATAGGTCCTGGGCAGACTATCAGGCAACAGCTTGAACCGGTCCATCGTTATCGCAATCCGCTTGAACTTCTCCCAATCCGAGTTGTTCATCATCGTCACCGTCTCGGAGTTGGCCCTGCCCGTAACCTTGATCTTGTTGTTCGTCTGATAATTCCTTATCGCCTGCGCCAGCTTTGCCGTATCCGACGCCTCCATGGCCGAGTCCACATAGCCCGATTCCCGGAGCCGCATCACCAGCGAATTGTTGAATGCTGCCGTATCCTTGTACGGATATTCCAGCCAGGTCAGTGGCCTGAAATGGACCGTGCGCAGCCACTCCTTCAGATAAGTCTTCAGCGAATCATACTTGAAATGCTTTGGCTCCAGCTCCTGCAAAGCACCAGCCACTTCTCTCGTCCCCAGGACCTTTGCAAGCGTCTGCGTATAGACGGAATCGGAAAGCACCGAGTCCTTTCTGAGCGTCACACTATCGTAATCCAGCCGCCCCTGTTTCAAATGCTTCACCAGCATAAAAAGGGCGTCCGTCAGCATCAGATCAGCCCGCGTCCAGAGCGCCTCGTTCTTCCTGGCCAGCGTATCCTCCCGCACCACACGGTGTATAAAAGCCAGCGGCGCAAAATGATAGTCGGAAGGGAACAGCCCATAGTATTTACAGCTGTCGATAAAAGCAAAAAGACTATCCGCTACCGGCTTCCAGCTTCGCTTGCTGCTCCATATGGCTGTATAGCCATTGCTGTCGTACACGCTGTTGACCAGCTTACGGTACAGCAGGGTCGTCGAATCCACGAGTTTGTCCCCATTGCCGGCCGCGTATTCGAGTATGCTCTTCAGGTCGGTCCCTACATGCTCACCCGCCGTCGCAGGCACAGCTTTTCCCTGATCCTTCACCTCGTTGCGGGTATGATCATGACAGGAAAATAAGAACACCGATAACGCGACAGGGAAAAATAACAGGACGAAACGCTTAGGGAGATTCATATATGTCTCAATATAATATAACAACCTTAGATTTCCAATTGTCAGGCCCAAACCCGCCTTACACCCTGTTCTAAAAGCAAAAGATCGGCCAGCACAATGGCCGTCATCGCCTCCAGGATCACCGGCGCACGCAATGCCACACAAAGATCATGACGCCCTTTGACAGAAAAAGCTCTCCTGCTCCCCCGTTTCCCAGTTCAGCGTCTTCTGCTCTTTCGGCGTGGATGAAGTAGGCTTTATCGCAATCCGGTACACCAGCTCGTTGCCATTGGTGATACCGCCTACTACCCCGCCTGCATGATTGGTCCTCGTATGTCCCTCCATATTCTCGATGGCATCATTATGCTGACTGCCAAACATCCTCGCCGCCGCAAAACCAGTCCCGAATTCCACACCCCGGACCGCCGGAATGGCAAACGCCGCATGAGCGAGCAACGACTCTACGGAGTCCCAAAAGGCTCACCCAGTCCCACCGGCAACCCGCTGACACGGCATTCCACGATACCACCGATTGAATCCTTTGCCTCGATGGCCTTCTGCAGCCCCTTGTCCAGATCCGCTTCTCCGCCTATTTCCAGAATAGACGAGCTTATAACGACGTCTCCTAATATTTTCTTCGCGATAACGCCCGCGGCCACCAGCCCCACCGTCAGCCGGGCAGAAAATGAGCCTCCTCCACGGAAGTCTTCAAAGCCCCCAAATTTTTTGTGTGCCACGAAATCCGCGTGACTAGGCCTCGGCACCGCCCGCTGCTTTTCATAGTCCCCGCTCCGGGTATTGTTGTTTTCGAACAGGATCGTGATCGGCGCACCCGTCGAAAAATTGTTGAACAACCCACTCTTAAAGATCGGCAGGTCGTCCTCCTTTCGCGGCGTCGTACCCTTCTGCATTCCTCCCTTACGGCGTTCCAGATCAGGCAGAAAATCTTCCAGGACCAGCGGAAGACCCGCGGGACACCCGTCGATATTCACCCCCACGCTCTCGCCGTGGGATTCCCCGAAAATATTCACGCGGAAAAATCGACCCATACTGTTCATAGCTGTCCTCCCAATAATTTCAGATCGTCATAAAAATCAGGATACGACTTATTTATCGCCTCTGCCTCCTCTATCGTCACCGGCCCTTCCGCCCCCAGCGCACCGACCGCACATGCCATCGCGATCCGATGATCATGACGGCTATGGACAGTCGCCCCGCGCAGAGACCCTCCGTGTACGAGCATCCTGTCCCCATCCAGTTCGATAGACAACCCCATCTTCCCAAACTCGTCCTGCAGGGTCAGCCCCCGGTTGCTCTCCTTATGCGCCAGCCTGCTCACACCCCGGATCACCGTTACCCCTCGCAATACGCCGCCAGAGCGACCAGCGGCGGGAAAAGATCGGGACAATCCGTTGCGTCGAATTCAAAAGCCTTCAGCGCCCCGGGACCGATCAAAATACCGTCGCCCATGTCAATCTTCGCACCACTATCTCTGAGAGCACGCATGATCTCCTTATCGGCCTGCGTGCTCTTAATATCCAATCCTTTCACCAGTATAGGACCGGCAACGGCTCCGGCTACCAGCAGGAACGCCCCGCCGCTCCAGTCCCCTTCCACCGTATAGTCCACAACACCGCGAGCCGTGCCGCCTCCGGCAAAAAAGAACTCTTCATAATTCCTGTTCTCCACTTCCCAACCGAACGCAGACATTACGTTCAGCGTAAGATCGATATATGGTTTACTCTTCAGATTATTTACTTTGATCCCAACCCCGCTCGCTCCCGCAGCCGCATATCCGAACAACAGCCCGGTTAAAAATTGAGAACTGAGCGATCCGTCGATCGAAATCGTTGCAGGCTTCAGCGGTCCCTGAATTTCCAGCGGCAGCTTACCTCCATTGGAAACAACCCTGATCCCCAGCTCCGGAAATACCTCGTCAAAAAAATCCATCGGCCGGGTCACCAGACTGCCTTCACCCCTGACCTTTATCGTCTCCCCGCTCAAACCCATAATTGGCGCAAACATTCTCAACCCCAGCCCACTCTCTCCGCAATTGACCTCCAATCCTTTCCCTGCCTTCACTCCCTGACTCTTAACCCTCAATTCCCCGTCATTCCCCTCGGTCACCTCCGCCCCCAAATCTTTTATCACCCCCAACGCCGCCTTATCATCATTACTATGCCCGGGATGCCGGATCACCGTATCCCCAACACGCAGCAGCGCCGCCGCACATGCCCTCTGCATACTACTCTTCGAAGCCGGCGCCAAAATCTCCCCTTTTAATTTCGATGGTTCTATAGTTACCCGCATATTACCGCGCAGTTATTATTGATTGCAACAATTTATCCAGCTCATTTATCGGTATCAGCTTCACGATACCCTGCCCCACCTTATTCAGCAAAATATAGTTCATCGAGTCCTTCACCTTTTTCTTGTCCATCCGCAGCACTGCCATCACTTCCTTCGGATCGAACTCCGCCAGCGTCGGCAACCCATACTTCTTCAGCAGACTCATCACCCGGTCTGTCTCCCTGAAAGGCGTAAACTCTTCCGAGATCATACAGGCCGCAACCATTCCGATGGAAATGGCCTGCCCGTGCGACAGCTCATAGAGGTTCTCGATCGCATGCCCCAGCGTATGCCCGAAATTCAGCAGCCGCCGTTCGCCGTGCTCGAACTCATCCTTCTCGACCACCGCCGACTTGATCGCCACATTGCGACGGATCAGCTTCGCCAGCGCAGCCTTGTCCTTCTGATAGGTCGTCAGTTTGTTTTTCTCCAGTTCCCTGAACAAAGCGGCATCCTTGATCGCCGCATGCTTGATGATCTCCGCAAACCCATTCACCCACTCCTCTTTCGGGAGGGTCTTCAGCAAACTATAGTCATAAAGCAGGAACTCCGGCTGACGGATCGTCCCTACCAGATTCTTATACACGCCAACGTCGATCCCGTTCTTTCCGCCGATCGACGCATCCACCATCGCGAGTATCGAAGTCGGGACAAACCCGAAAGAAACACCGCGCATATAGATCGCCGCCACATAACCCGTGATATCCGTCACGACTCCGCCACTCCACACCCACCAGGGCCGTCCTGCGGTCGGCCCCGAACTCGATCAGCTGCTCGACGATTGAATCCACCGTCGCCTGCACCTTGAAGGACTCGCCGGCGCTGATGACGATCGTATTCCATCCCCCAAACCTTTTTTGATGACTGCTGAATATATGCTCGTCGGTTATGACTACCGCATTGGACTTGCCGACCAGCTTCTCCAGATGAGAAAAATTCGGCATCGAGATACCAGGTAGTCGTCTTACCGGAAAATTTGTACTGCAGCTTATTCATACTAAGGATTCTTTGACAAAAATGGACCACAGATAGAACTTCGTACCTCAACACTGTTGAGGTCCTCGTTCGTAACCTTCGTTCCACTCGGTTAGGCCGAAGGCCCGTTATTAAATATTCTCGGCCCCGGGGTTAAATTTTACCGGAACCCTGGGGGCCGAGGAACTTTTCAAAAATCTCCAACTCATTCTCCAGCGTCTTCGTCCTGTGGTACTCTTCCTGTTTCCCTATATACTCCACCACCTGCTTTACCCCACTGGGGCTCACCGACGCGGCCCAGAAATCATCCTCCCATTCCAGTTCACCCGTCAGCGTCAGCAGTTTGCTTTCATTGATCCATGCCGCAGCCGAACCCCGGATGCTTTTCATCACCTGGAGCAGGTTTTGGGATGCCAGCAGCTGCACGAGACAGTGCACATGATCTTCCACCCCATTCATCGCTACGATACGGATTCCCCTTCTCCTCCCACTCCTTCTGTAAATGTGGAAACAATACCCTCCTCACCGGCTTGCTCAACAGAGATTCCCGCCGGCGAACAGACCAGATCACATGGACAAAGAGATACACCACGTGCTAGCTATTCATGATCTTGTTCTGGTGATTGATGGACTCCATATGCACCGCGTCATAATACTTGGTGATAAATTCTTTGGAAAGGTTGAGCTTGTCGCCCTTCGCAAAAGCCTTCTCGAGGATCGCATTCCAGCGGTTGGTCTGAAGAATCGTGATATTGTTGTCTTTCTTGTACTTCCCGATCTGGTCGGCGATCTTCATCCGCTGTCCAAGCAGCTGGATCAGTTCGTCATCGATATGGTTGATCTGCTCACGCAGCTTGTCGAGCGCATCGATAAACGCCTTCTCCGTCGTCGTTTCATGACGCCACTTGATGCTGTCCAGCAGCTCGGCCAGACGCTCGGGAGTTATCTGTTGTTTTGCGTCGCTCCACGCCTTGTCGGGATCGATATGCGTCTCGATGATCAGACCGTCCATGTCCAGATCGATCGCCTTCTGCGCAACGTCCAGCAGGATATCGCGGCGACCGCTGATATGCGAAGGGTCGTTGATCATCATCAGCCCCGGCGTGCGGCGCTTCATTTCGATCGCCAGATGCCACATCGGCGCATTCCGGTATTCCGTATTGCCATAGCTGCTGAAACCGCGGTGGATCAGGCCTATCTGGCTGATGCCGGCCTTGGCCACCCTTTCCACGGCGCCCGTCCACAGCTCGATATCAGGGTTGATCGGGTTCTTGATCAGCACCGGCACATCGGCGCCGCGCAGCGCGTCGGCCACTTCCTGCACGCTGAATGGGTTTACCGTCGTACGGGCCCCGATCCAGAGCACGTCCACGTCAAAATGCAGCGCGTCTTCCACTTGTTTGGCAGTAGCAACCTCGATCGCCACCGGCAGCCCCGTCAGCTTCTTTGCCTGCTGCAGCCAGGGCAACCCCTTCGTTCCAATGCCCTCAAAACTGCCGGGACGGGTACGAGGCTTCCAGATCCCGGCACGGACGACGTCTACTTTACCGGTCTTTGCCAGACGGACCACAGTCTCCACGGTCTGTTCCTCAGTCTCTGCACTACAGGGACCGGAAATAATTAAGGGGCGTTTGTTCCAGGCAGCCTGGACAACTTCCTTCGCACTTTTTGCTGCTGTTGCTTCCATAACAAGTGAAAATTTATATATTTTATTATCTCGAATTAGCGTCGTTCATCCGGATCCTCCGCCCCTTGTAATTCTTTCCGTCGATCGCCCTGATCATCTGAGGCGCCGACTTCCGGTCGATCTCGATCCAGCTGTTCATCTCCTTCATATCTATCCGGCCCAGCACCTCCTTCCGCAGATCGCTCATATCGAGTATGAACTGCAGGAAACTGGCCTTATAAAATCCATCCTTCGTACCCAGGTTCACAAACAGCTTGGTCATCTCCCCGTTGCCGTTGAACTCCCTCGCTCCACGACCACGGCCACCCTCGTCCACACGATTGAAATTCCGCTCCCTTGGCGCCCCCTTGTCACGTCCGGTATCCCTGCTGCGCTCCCGCACGTTCAGGTCTTCCGCATTCTCGTAGTACTTCAGGAAACGGTCGAATTCCATCGCCGCCACCCGCTTTAGAACTTCTTCCTTGGTCACCTCCGCAAACTTCTCCGCCAGCATCGGAACATAGGTCTCATAATCCCCATGGCTGATATCGGTCTGCAGCAGCTTGTCCATAAAGCTAAAGAACTGCTTTCTGCATACGTCCTTCCCGCTCGGGATCTCCATCTTATGGAACTGGGACTGCACGATGCGTTCTATCTGTCTCAACTTGCCGATCTCCCGGCTGTGCACGATGGAAAGCGCGATCCCCGTGCTGCCCGCCCTTCCCGTACGACCGCTGCGGTGCGTATACACTTCCACGTCATCAGGAAGCTCGTAGTTGATTACGTGTGTTATCTCCTTCACGTCGATACCGCGGGCCGCCACATCCGTAGCGATCAGCAGCTGCAGGGTCTTCTCCCTGAACTCCCCCATCACCTTGTCCCGCTGCTGCTGCGTCAGGTCGCCGTGCAGCGCGTCGATATCGTATCCTTCACGGGTCAGCTTCTCGGCGATGTTCTGCGCATCCAGCTTGGTACGGGTAAAGATGATCCCGTAGATACCCGGATTGAAGTCTATGATGCGTTTCAGCGTTTCGTAACGCTGATGCGCAGACGTCACATAGTACTGATGATCGATGTTCTTGTTCGCCGTGTTCACCTTTCCGACCGTGATCTCCATCGGACTCTGCATATACTTCTTGCTCACCCGGCGTATCTCCGGCGGCATCGTCGCGCTGAACAGCCAGGTCGCATCCCGCTTGGGCGTATTCTGCAAAATGAACTCTATATCGTCCTGAAAGCCCATGTTCAGCATCTCGTCCGCCTCGTCCAGCACCACATAGCTGATCTGGTCCAGGTTGATCGCCTTTCGCTCGATCAGGTCGATCAGCCGACCCGGCGTAGCCACGACGATCTGTACCCCCCTCCTCAGATCCCTTATCTGCAACCCGATGGACGTTCCGCCATAAACAGCCAGAACCTGCATCCCGGGTATGAATTTCTTGAACAGCTCTACCTCGTTGACGATCTGCATACACAGTTCCCGCGTGGGGCATACCACCAACGCCTGGGGATGCTTTTGAGCCGCATCCACGAGTTGCAGCAGCGGCAGGCCAAAAGCCGCAGTCTTCCCCGTTCCGGTCTGTGCCAGTCCTACGAGGTCCTTCGTTCCGCTTAATAATACAGGAATTGCCTGCTCCTGTATGGGTGTCGGTTGCTTAAACCCCAGCGCATCCGTAGCCTGTACTAATCTGGGGTCTAGTCCTAACCCTTCAAATGTCGTCATATAGTGTTGAAATTTGCCGCAAAGGTACGCTATTTCTGCCTCAGCTACCCATTTTTGTTAACATACAACTATTTGATAATCCGTCTGATCCTATTTGCATTTTCCATTAATTCCCTCAAATAATCCGCATTTTCCTTTTCCAGGCAGGCCTTGAACTTCCGCAGCTGGCTGATATGCTCGTTCAGCACGTCCAGCACATTCTCCCTGTTCTGCATAAAAATGGGCAGCCACATGGCCGGACTGCTCTTCGCCAGCCTCACCGTACTCTCAAAACCACCGCCTGCCAGTTCGAAGATCGCGCTCTCCTCTTTCTCCTTCTCCAACACCGTATTCGCCAGCGCAAAAGAAGTAATATGCGAAATATGACTAATATATGCCGCGTGCATATCATGGCTGCCGGCATCCATATACACCATATGCATTCCCATATCCCTGTACAATCCCTCGACCATATCCAGCGCATCGGCGGCGCTCTTCTCCTTCTCACAGATCACGCAGCTGCGACCAACGAACGCATTGTGTACCGCAGCTTCAGGCCCGCTGTACTCCGTACCCCACATCGGGTGCGCCGCTACGAATCGATCTCGCATCGGGTGATCCGCCGGGCTCTCGCAAAGCGCCTGCTTCGTCGACCCCGCATCCGTGACCACCTGCCGGTCCGTGACCAGATCCATGATGGTCCGCATCATCGGCACCGTGACATCCACAGGGATAGCGACATAGATCAGATCACTCTTCCTTACCGCTTCTTCCAGCGGAAGAGCTTCGTCGATCAGCCCCAGCTCCAATGCCCTGTCAAGGCTCGCCTTTGTCCGGCTTACCCCGATAACATTCCTTACCAACCCCTTGTCCTTCAGCGCCAGACTAAAACTGCCGCTTATCAGACCCACCCCAACGATCGTAATTGAATCAAACATTTCCCGCTGTTTTTATCCTGTCAATACTTTCCTGTAATTTCTCCTTAGTACTGCACAAACTCACTCTTACATACCCGTCTCCCGCAGGCCCGAATATCCCCCCGGCGTTATAAACACCCCGGTGCCGTACAGCGCAGCATCGCTCAGCGCATACCCATCCTTGTATTTGCCCGGGATCTTTGCCCAGACGAACAACCCCACCTGCTCACGGCTGAACTCGCAGTTCAGCAGTTCCAGCAGCTCGAATACCTTCGTCCTGCGCTCCCGGTAGACCGCATTTACGCCGTCGTACCAGTCCTGCCCCAACGACAGCGCCTTCGCCGCCGCCAGCTGCACCGGAAGGAACATTCCGCTGTCCATATTGCTCTTAAACCGCAAGACCTCGTCGATCCTTTCTTTCGCCCCCGACAGGGAACCCACCCGCCAGCCCGCCATATTCTGCGACTTGCTCAGCGAATTCAGCTCGATCACCACCTCCTTCGCCCCAGGCACGGAAAGCAGACTCATCGGATGTTCGTTCAGAATAAAGCTGTACGGATTATCGTGACAGATCAGTATACTATGCTTCTTACCAAAAGCCACCAGCCTTTCAAAAAGCCCCTTGTCAGGCAGCTGACCAGTAGGCATATGCGGATAGTTCACCCACATCAGTTTTATACTGCCGTGCGCCGCCACCACATTCTCCAGCTCGTCAAAATCAGGATACCAGCCACCGGCCTCTGTCAGGCTATACTCCACGCATTCCCCCCGGCCAGCTTCACGGCACTCCGGTACGTCGGGTAACCGGGATTCGGCACCAGCGCGCCGTCCCCCTCATTCAGATAGGTCATACAGATATGCATGATCCCTTCCTTCGAACCGATCAGCGGCAATATCTCCGTGTCGGGGTTCAGCTCCACACCATACCACTGGCGGTACCAGGCGGCGATCGCGCCGCGCAGCAATGGAGATCCCTTGTAGGACTGATACCCATGTACGTTAGGCTTCGCGCTTTCCTCCTGCAACACCCGGATCACGTCCGGATGCGGCGGCAGGTCGGGGCTGCCGATACCCAAATTGATCACGTTCTTTCCCTGCTTGTTCAACTCGTCGATCTCCCTCAATTTTTGCGAGAAATAATATTCCCCGATACCATCCAGTCTTCTGGCCGTTTTCATGTATGTTATTTTATACTGTTCTTCCCTTTCTGTACACCCCATATATTTTCAGCTCCGCGGTTATCGGGTGTATCGCCTCGATCACCCGGTGGAACTGTCCGATATCGTCAAATTCCATATCCGCATGAAACGAATATTCCCACTCGCTGCCCGGTATCGGGAAAGACTGCAGCTTGCTCAGATTGATCCCCCTTCCGCTATCCTGGTCAGCACCCTCGCAAGGCTGCCCCTCGAGTGATCCGTATGAAAGTTGACAGACGCCTTGTTCGGCTCCTGCGGCTCCATCGCATTGTCTTCCCGCTGCAGGATGAGGAACCGCGTGTAGTTGTTCTTCATCGTATGAATGTTCGGCGCGATGATCTCCAGCCCGAACAGATCAGCGGCCAACTTGCTCGCTATCGCGGCAGTATGCTTGCTGCGATGCTGCTGCAGATGCTTCGCGCTTAACGCCGTATCCTCCGTCTCCACCAGCTTCCAGTTGGGATGCTTTTCCAGATAGTCGATACACTGCAGCAAAGCCATATGATGCGAATGTACCTCCCGGATATCCTCCAGCGTTACCCCCGGATTCACCAGTAGGTGCTGCCGTATCTGGAGATAGATCTCCCCCACCACCCGGAGATTGCTCTTCTGCAAAAGATTGTAGTTCGGCAAAATGCTGCCCGCAATGGAATTCTCGATCGCCATTACCCCCCGTCGCTCTCCTTCCTGCTCGACGCCACCCGTATCACTTCCCTGAAGGTGGCACAGGTCACGACTTCCACGTCCTTGCCAAAGAATTGCTGGGCCGCCACCTGGTGGAAACTGCCCTCATAACCCTGAATAGAAACTTTCATATTTTTCTGCGGCTTGTTCATGGTCCAAAAACAAAAAGTCCCGGCTTTTGACCGGGACCTCTTTGTTGTTATTTTTCTTTATTTATTTAACAAAAGCAATCCCGGCCTACTCGTAAAGTAGAAGTAAAAATAAAAGTAAAAAAACCGGTATGTCTTTGCAGTAATCATATTAGTATACCAAAGATAGGGACTTATCGAAACAATCCAAATTTTTTTCCTCTAGTCCAATCTGCTGGATATTTTCTGATCAATCAGTCCAAACAGATGGAATGGCTTGTACGTCCGCCAGTTATCGATCTCCATCAATTCCAGATACCGGTTCAGCTTGGCCTTCTTGAAATCATGCTGCGTCTGCTCCGGCATATTCAAAATGACCACCCATCCACCGGCATCACTCACCTCCTCATACCACTCCTCATAGTAGTCCTTGTCCCCGCTATGGAAATTCAGCACATTCTCCGCAATGAGAATAAACTTAGTGATCCCAAACTCAAAAAACTTATCTGTCACCTCCCGCTTGAGATTCATGATATCGTTCTCTATCGCGTCATTCCACTCCCCAAACAACTCGATCACCACATAGTGCTCGTCATAATCGGCCATCAGCACCTTCATATACAGCGTCCTCGACCCGAAATCATCCCACTGCGGATGGATATAATAGTTATAGATAGTCTGTGAAAATTCAAATTCCGAATAGACCCTCCCGTAAAAAGGCGATCGCTCGTCCTCTTCGCTCGTATACATATGCCGCCAGTTATAAAAAGGTTCTATCTCGTGCATATACGCCAATTCAATTTGTACTTACAGAATCCACGGCCTTCTTGACGCTCCCCGAGCGTAACAACAACTCTTTCGCCTGCTCATAGTCCGTCAAACCGGTCCCCTCCATCACCATCTTCGTACCCCGGTCGATCAGCTTGCTGTTCGTCAGCTGCATATTTACCATCTTGTTATCCTCCACCCTTCCGATACGGATCATTACGGTGGTCGACAGCATATTCAATACCAGTTTCTGCGCCGTCCCGCTCTTCATCCTCGTACTGCCGGTCACGAACTCGGCCCCGACCACCACTTCGATCGGAAAATCGGCCTCGGCAGCCACCGGCGAACCCGGATTGCAAACGATACAGCCCGTGATGATCCCCCGCTTGCGGCACTCCGAAAGCGCCCCGATCACATAGGGCGTAGTCCCGCTGGCCGCCACTCCTACCACCACATCCTTGTCCGACACCTCGTACTGCTCCAGGTCCAGCCACCCCTGCCGGGCATCGTCCTCCGCATTCTCCACCGGCTTACGGATCGCTGTCTCGCCCCCGGCTATGATTCCGATGATCAGGTCAAAAGGCATACCGTAGGTCGGCGGGATCTCACTCGCATCCAGTATCCCAAGTCTCCCGCTCGTTCCCGCCCCGATATAAAAAGCCTCCCGCCCGCCAGCATCTTGTCAGTCACCGCCACAACCAGCGCCTCGATTTGAGGAATAACCTTCTCTACAGCCTCAGGGACCGTCCTGTCCTCCCTGTTGATATTGGTCAATATATCCTTTACACTCATGTGGTCCAGGCCATGATACGGACTTTCTTCCTCAGTGAACTTCTCGATTGCCATGCGCTATTAGTTATTTTTGATTTTGGTGAAACCTGATCAACCCGTCCATCGGCTTTTGCAAAATGGACCCCAGCTCAAATTCATAGGTGCTGCATAAATCCTTTACTACATCCCTGAACCCATACGCCACCCCTCCTACAAAATGAATTGGCAATTTCCAGCTTTCCCGGTACTTACACAAATGATTAAAGAAAAAATCGTTCAATCCGTCCTCGATGATGTTCTCCACCATATAGTGCCCCCGGTTCTCTACAAGGAACAGCGTGAACGAAGCCAGATACCGGTTGGGCAACGGCTGCTTGTACACAGCGGCCAGGATCTCCTTGCTGTTCGTAGTATATTTAGCATCGAACTTATACCGCAGTTCCTCGTCAAACGTGTTGTAAAGATAGTATTGTAAAACTTTTTTACCCAGATAAGCTCCACTCCCCTCATCCCCCAGCACGTAGCCAAGTCCTGGACTGTTTTTAACGATCTTTTTTCCGTCGAAATAACACGAGTTGCTCCCCGTCCCCAAAATACAGGCAACCCCCTTCTCATGGCCGCACAACGCCACCGCCGCCCCCATCAGGTCATGCGTCACGTTTACTTTGGCGCTCCGGAAGATCCCGCGTATCGCCTTCTTCACAATTTTCTGGTTATCCGGATCCTTACAACCGGTACCATAATAATAAACCACATCGACCTCCCACTTCTTCAACGCCGGCACCAGCTCCTGGTTTATGACCCGCCCGATACCGGCCGCATCCAGAAAATAAGGGCTGATCCCCTGCGTATCCACTTTCTTTTTCTTTCCGTCATATAGCAGACACCACTCGCATTTGGTGGATCCACTATCCGCGATCAATATATTCATTGGCTCGTCTTTTGTTAAATTATCCCGTAACCCTCGGGTTTAGCCACCGGACCGTCTGGCCAGTTTCCGGCTGCAATTTAAAATATGATTCCTTAATTTGCAGCCTTCGCGCCACAACTACTTAAAAACGCTCGTTCGAATGAAAAAATTACAGGTCTGGCTTCCCCTGCTATTCGCAATCGTCATGATGGTCGGGATGCTCATCGGCTTCCGCCTTCGCGGCAATATTCGCCCAACAGGGTTCTTCAAGACCCGCAAACAGACCCCCGTACAGGAAGTCATGGACCTGGTAACCACAAAATACGTCGACCCCATAGCAACTGACACCCTCGGAGAGAACGCCATCGACGGCATGCTGGCCCACCTCGACCCGCACTCCCTCTATATCCCGCCCGCCGACCTCTCGGAAGTCAACGAAGACCTCCAGGGCAACTTCGAAGGCATCGGCGTCGAATTTCAGATCTTCGACGATACCGTCAACGTAATGAACGTCCTCGCCGGCGGCCCCAGCGATAAGGCAGGCCTGAAAGTGGGCGACAAATTCGTAAAGGTCGACGACTCCGTCGTTGCCGGCAACGGCATCACCAACGACCGCATCCGCAAACTCCTTCGGGGACCGGGCGCCAGTAAAGTAACGGTAACCCTCCTTCGGGCGGGCGAATCCGGCCCCGCCCGGCCATTCAGCATCATCCGGGGAACCATCCCCCTGCCCTCCGTCGACGTCGCCTACATGATCAACAAGGACATCGGCTATATCCGGATCAGTAAATTCTCGGAAACAACCCACGCCGAATTTGCCCAGGCACTGATGAAACTCCAGAGCGCAGGCCTCCAGCGCCTCATCCTCGACCTGCGGGGCAACGGCGGCGGCATCCTGCAGGAATCCATCGAGATCGCCGACGACTTCCTCGACGGCGACAAACTCATCGTCTATACCGTCGGAGCCCGCTCCCCCAAAGTCGAATACCGCTGCCGCCGCGAAGGCCTCTTCGAAAAAGGCAAGCTGGCCCTTCTCACCGACGAAGGCACCGCCTCCGCCAGCGAAGTCCTCGCCGGCGCCCTCCAGGACTGGGACCGCGCATCCATCATCGGCAGAAGGACTTTTGGAAAGGGTCTCGTGCAAGAACAGTACCAGTTGAGCAATGGCGCTGCGCTCCGCCTCACCATCGCCCGCTACTATACTCCCACCGGACGCAGTATCCAGAAACCCTATGACAAAGGACACGAAGACTACAACGAAGAAGTGATGAAACGGTTTCATGACGGGGAAGTCCTCCACGGGGATACCTCCAGCCAGCACGCAGGACCCGCCTTCAAAACCCTTGGCCCCCAAAAAAGGACAGTATTCGGAGGCGGCGGCATCACCCCCGATATCTTCGTCGGATTCGATACCAGCACCCTCTCAAAAGAGGTCACCACCCTCTATATCGACGGTACCCTCAGCAGATTTGTATATACCTGGTATACCCAGCATATTCCCTCTTTCCAGAACTTCAAATCACCCGCGGACTTCATCAGCGGCTACCACGACGAAGACCGCCTCTGGAACGCACTCGTGAGTTTCGCGGAAAAAGATACCGTCAACCTCCGCAACGTCCCAACAAAAGACAAGACGGTCCTCCAGCACCGGATCAAAGCATTGATGGCCAGACAGATATGGCGGACGGAAGGATACTACGAAGTATCCAACGCCTACGACCCCGCAGTCGCCAAAGCCCTCGAAACCGTCAAATAACGACAAAGGCCGGTCCCTAAGACCGGCCTTTACATTCTACTAAAAATATAAAATATACCTAGTTCTCCTTATCCAGCAATTCCTTCTTCTCGATCTTATAGGAGGTGATCAGCCCCAGCCCCCGCCAATCGCGATCAGCGCAAAATAAATGCTCACATTCGCGCCGTTCGTGTCGTCGTGATCATGCCCGATCCTGTATAATAACGTATTATCCAGCAAATAGGCCACGAACAATCCCAGACCCACTCCCACCAGCAACAACCCCCACTTCAGACTCCTGAAAGGCGCAGGCCTCGGACGCTCCGGCTTGATACTCGGATCCAACCCCTTTTCGATCATCGACAAGTTCTCCCTGCTGCGCATATACCTCCAGCCAAATATTACTGCGCAAATCCCTAAGCTCATCAAAATGAGCCACAAAAAAACCAATTGTTCTGGTCCCATATAATTTCCTTTAATTGTAAAAAATGAACTACACTACCTCAGACTACGGCCGGAAACGGGAGGTTACAACCAACCCCATATTCTTTTTTTATCGGTATCTTGTAACCTGACCTAAACACCTCGCGTCCTATACCATAGTAATGCACACTGAACTCACTGATACAGAGATCATTCGAAGGATTCTGCAAGGGGATCAGGCTATATTTGCAACACTGGTCCAGCGCTATCAGCAATACGTATTCACCCTCGTACTCCGTTTTACGGACAGCAGGGAAGACGCCGAAGAGATCAGCCAGGACGTGTTCGTAAAAGCCTACCGCTCACTCGCAGACTTCCGCGGTGATGCCAAATTCAGTACCTGGCTCTATACCGTAGTCCGGACCAGTTGCATCACGTTCCTGAGAAAGAAACGGCTCGACACCATTTCGATCGACAACGAAAGGACCGCGGTCCAACTGGAGAACAAAGAATCCGGTTTCAACGCCAACACGATCGAGCAAAAGTCCAGACACGCCATGATCAACGAGGCCATCCGCCTGCTAAGCCCCGACGACAGCCAGTTGATCACACTATTTTATAAAGGAGAACAGTCGCTGGAAGAAATAGGAAAGATCATGGGACTCGAACCCAATACCGTAAAAGTCAAACTACACCGTGCACGCAACCGCCTGAGGGAAAAACTGGAAAAACATTTCAGTCATGAGCTCAAAGATTTATCTTAATTTTCATTACACAACTACCATGAATACACAGCAACCCATGGAAGATCGCCTCTGGAACTATATCGACGGAGGCTGCAGCCCCGCCGAGAAGTCGGCTATCGAAACCCTCATCGCCACCAACAGGGAATGGCAGGAGAAATACCGCGAGCTGCTCAACATCCACCAGCTGCTCAACGCATCCGAACTGGAAGCCCCTTCCATGCGCTTCACCAAAAACGTCATGGAAGAGATCGCCCGCTACCAGATAGCTCCGGCAACAAAATCGTATATCAATAAGAACGTCATCCGCGGCATCGGCGCCTTCTTCCTGACCATGATCGCCGGCCTGCTGGCCTTCGTCTTCAGCCAGTTCAAATGGTCTTCGGGAAGCCAGTCTTCCAATTCCATCAAACTGCCATCCGCCAACGACCTCGGCCTCGACCAGCTGAACAGGATCGACTATTCCAAAACATTCAACAGCACCTGGGTCATCGGATTCATGCTGGTCCTCGTCGTCATGAGCTGGATGCTGCTCGATATGTACCTTCAGCAAAAAAACGCAGCACCACTAATCCTTAAACTTTTTCTTTAGCTCCATCAGCTTGGCACTGGAATGCATCCGGCGTCTCGGCAGGACGACTTCCTTTCCCCGGCGCTCCACCCGGCTTGCCCTTCTGCACTCCTCCCTGACTACCGGGCCTCTGACCACCGCCACCCTGACCCTTCGCCGGAGTATTCCCCTTCATCGACAGCGAGATCCTCTTTCTCGCCCCATCCACCTCCAGCACAGTCACCATCACCTTCTGCTGCAGCTTGACCACCGAGTTCGGGTCAGATACATAAGTATTCGAAAGCTGGGATATATGCACCAGCCCGTCCTGCTTGACCCCGATATCCACGAACACCCCGAACGCCGTAATATTCGTGACGATACCCGGCACCGTCATTCCCTGCTTGAGATCTTCCATCGTCTTGATCGTCTCTTCAAACCGAAACTCTTCGATTTGATTGCGGGGTCCCGTCCTGGTTTCTCCAGTTCCTTCAATATATCTTCAATGGTGAACTCACCAACTGACTCTGAAACATATTTCTTCTTTACAACCTTTTTCCTCAACTCCGCCTGGCTGATCAGATCGGCCACCGAACAGCTAAGGTCAGCCGCCATCGACTCCACCACATGATAGCTCTCCGGATGCACCGCGCTATTGTCGAGGGGATTGGCCCCCTCCCGTATCCGCAAAAATCCCGCACACTGTTCGAAGGTCTTCGGCCCCATCAGACTCACCTTCTTCAATTCATCCCGGCTCGTGAACGCACCGTTCTTCGCCCTGTATTCCACTATATTCTTCGCCAACGTTCCGCTCAGGCCCGAAACATAGGTCAGCAAATGCTTGCTGGCCGTATTTAAGTCCACCCCGACGTGGTTTACGCAGCTCTCCACAACCCGGTCCAGCTCTTCTTTCAGCTTGTTCTGGTTGACGTCGTGCTGATATTGCCCTACCCCGATGGATTTGGGATCGATCTTCACCAGCTCGCTCAACGGGTCCAGCAACCTGCGTCCGATGCTTATCGAGCCGCGTACCGTAACGTCCTCGTTCGGGAATTCCTCCCTCGCCACTTCGGAAGCCGAATAGATCGAAGCCCCGCTCTCATTGACCATGAACACCGCCAAATGCCTGCCAAAATCGATCCCCCGCACCAGCTGCTCAGTCTCCCGGCCGGCCGTACCATTGCCGACACCAATCGCCTCGATATCATATTTCGACACCAGATGTTTCAGTTCGGCTATGCTTCCCTGCGTGTCGTGCTGCGGCGGATGCGGATAGATCGTGCTGTTATGCAGGAAATTCCCCTGCGCATCCAGACAGACCACCTTACAGCCCGTCCTGAAACCCGGGTCCAGCGCCAGCACCCGCTTCGAACCCAACGGCGACGCCAGCAGCAACTGCCGGAGATTCTCCGCAAACACCCGGATCGCCTCTTCGTCCGCCTTATTTTTACTGATCAGCCGGAACTCATTCTCTATGGAAGACTTCAACAGCCGGTCATATGAATCTTCGACCGCCTTCTTCACCTCCACCGACGCCGCACCGGCCCCCTTCACAAATATCCTGTCCAGGTCATCCACAGCCCCCTGCCGGTCGATCGAAAGGTCCATCGTAAGATATCCTTCCTTCTCCCCTCTGCGGATCGCCAGTATCCGATGCGAAGGACTGTCCGCGAGCGACCCGCTGAACTCGAAATAATCCCTGTATTTCTGCGCCTCTTCTTCGTCTTTCTTGCTGGTGATCACCTTCGCGCTCACCGTCGCGGTCTCCGTATAAAGCTGCCTCACCTTATTCCTCGCCTGCTCGTTCTCCGATATCCACTCGGCAATAATATCCCGGGCCCCCTGCAGCGCGTCTTTCTGATCCTTTACCTGCTCATTGATATACTTTGCGGCTTCCTCGCCCACGTCGCCGTTCCCCTGCTCGAAAAGCAGCTTTGCCAGCGGCTCCAGCCCCTTCTCGATGGCAACAGTAGCCCTCGTCTTTCGTTTGGGCTTATAGGGTAGATAAATATCCTCCAGCACCGTCGCATCGTAACAGCCCTCGATACGGGACTTTAGTTCGGGAGTTAGTTTGCCCAGGCCGTCGATAGTCTTGATGACCGTATCCTTCCGCTTGTCAAGCTCGGTAAAATACTTTATCTGCTCCACCACATCGTTGATCTGCACTTCATCCATATTTCCCGTGGCCTCCTTGCGGTATCGGGCCATAAAGGGAATCGTCGCCCCTTCGGCCTGAAGACCGAAAATATTGTTTACCTGCTTTACACTAAAGCTTAATTTCTCAGCAATCTTTTGAATATAGATAGGTTCCATAGTTCTGCCCCCGGTACGTTTTGTAGGGGCGGCAAATGTAGACAAAATCCTACCTTTACGCAGCACAAAATTTCCACCATGGATATCAAAAACAATATTCTCGAAACGATTGGACATACGCCGCTGATTCGCCTCAACAAATTGACAAAAGACCTTCCCTGCTCCGTCCTTGCGAAAGTCGAATACTTCAACCCCGGAAACTCCGCAAAGGACAGAATGGCACTGAAAATGGTCGAAGCTGGCCGAAAAGGACGGCCGCCTAAAGCCGGGGGAACCATAATCGAAGGTACCTCCGGCAATACCGGCATGGGCCTCGCCCTCGCCGCCGTCGTAAAAGGATACAAATGCATCTTCGCGACCACCGACAAACAGTCGAAAGAAAAAGTCGATATCCTCAAAGCCCTCGGCGCCGAGGTCATCGTCTGCCCCACCAACGTCGAACCGGACGACCCCAAAAGCTACTATTCCGTTTCAAAACGGCTCGCCAAAGAGATCCCCAACTCTTTTTACGCCAATCAATACGACAACCTGGCCAACCGCCAGGCCCACTACGAGACCACCGGCCCTGAGATCTGGGAGCAGACGGACGGGAAAATAACCCACCTCGTAGTAGCTACGGGCACCGGCGGCACGGTCACCGGCACAGCCATGTTCCTGAAAGAGAAAAACCCCAACATCCAGGTCTGGGCAATGGACCCCTACGGCTCACTGCTGACCAAATACTTCCGCACCGGCGAGGTCGATATGAAGGAAGTCCACCCCTATGTCACCGAAGGCATCGGAGAAGACTTTGTGCCGCAAAACTACGACATGAAATACGTAGACGTCTTCCAGCAGGTGACCGACAAGGACGCCGCCATCATGGCCCGCCGCATCGCCCGCGAAGAAGGACTTTTCTGCGGCTACAGCGCCGGCACCGCCATCCAGGGCCTGCTACAGCTGAAAGACCTGCTCAAAAAAGACGACCTCGTCGTCGTCATCCTGCACGACCATGGCAGCCGCTATGTGGGTAAAATATATAACGACCAATGGATGCTCGAACGCGGCTTCCTCGACGTAAAAACCTTCAGGGATATCATCGCCGGCCGCGGCACAAAACGCCTGATCACCGCCGCCCCCGGCCAGACCGTCGCAGAAGCCTTCGACCTCATGCAGAAATACAACATCGAAAACCTCCCCGTTCTGGACAAAGGCGAGGTCATCGGAGCCATCAGCGAAAGCGGCCTCTTCTCCCGCATGATGAGCAACGGCTCGGATATCAAGGGAAAGACCATCGGGGATGTACTCGAAAAGGCCTATCCCATAGTAGCATTCGATACGCCGCTCGAACGACTGAGCACGCTGATAACGCGGGAGAACGGCGCCGTACTCGGCAAAGACGAGAGCGGCAATTACCATATTGTCACCAAATACGATGTAATTCAAGCACTTGGGAGTTAATACGCAACAGGGATCGTAGATTTACTAGTCCTCCGACGCGTGTTTTTTCTGGTACATTATGCAATGATTACGAAAGGGTTAGTAAAAGCTGCGACGCATAAATAAAGCAAAATCTCTATTGATGGATCAACTTTAACATTTTATTTTTGATCTAGAAGTTGATTGGTAATTGAGTTATCAATCACCAATATCCGAAAAACCAAAACCGAGTCCTAATATCCAATAGAAAACCGAGAACCCAATACCTAAGAAATTCAATCCAATATCAGTCAACTTCTTTTTTCCGAACTATCTGTACTAACAATAGAACGACATTTGGCCCTTAAAGACTAAAACGTATTCTTCTCAAAATCCAACGTCCGAACAAACCACGAAAAGCAGTCCAATCCTATCGAACCAAACCCTGCTTTTGCTAACCCTCCTGCTAAATTTATTCTGATTAGAGCATCACCAGTTTAGCAGGAGGTCTTCATTGCCGTAACATGCGAATCGTATCTCTGGTTCCTTCCCAGACAGAACTCCTCCACTCCCTCGGCCTCGATGACGAAGTCGTCGGCATTACCAAATTTTGTATCCATCCTTCTTCCTGGTTTCGCACAAAAACCCGCGTTGGCGGCACAAAAAACCTCCATCCCGAAACGATCGACGAACTCAAACCCGACCTCATCATCGCCAACAGGGAAGAGAACGACAGACAGCAGGTCGAAGCCCTCGCCAGCCGCTACACCACATGGGTCAGCGACGTAAAATCGCTCCCCGACGCACTCGACATGATCCGCACCGTCGGCAGCCTCACCCACCGCAACACCCAGGCCCAATCCCTCGCCGACGAGATCCGGCGCCGCTTCGATACCCTTATCCCGATTTCCGGTTCCCCTACCACCGCGTATCTTATTTGGCGCGACCCCTATATGGCCGCCGGCGGTGACACCTTCATCCACGACATGCTCCGCCGCTGCGGCCTCACCAACGCCCTGGCCGCAGTCGACCGCTACCCGATCATAGATATCGAAACCCTCTCCCGCTGCAACCTCATCCTCCTTTCCTCCGAACCTTACCCCTTCCGCGAAAAACACATCGACGAACTAAAAAACTCCTGCCTCCCTCTGCCGATATCGCCCTCGTCGACGGCCAGATCTTCAGCTGGTACGGAAGCCGCCTCCTCGAAGCACCCGCCTACTTCAGCCAGCTCTTCGGGAAACTCACCCAAATTCACGACCTTTGATCCATGCACTTCAGCGATCAGCTTTCTTCCATGGACCCCTCCGGAGAATCCAACAAACCCTCCCGGAAAAACCCATCTTCCCCGTCACCGAACCCCTCCGCAACTACCTGAAAACTCACGGCCGGGAAGTAAAACTCCCCGTCTCCTACCGCGACCTCCTGCAGCATATCACCTACTCCGTCCCCCTGAAAGACAAACACGACCGGGACACCCTCTGGGAAACCGCCCTCTACGACATGCGCCACTGGGACTATATCCGCGAAGGTCTCGTCCAAATGTACGCGATCCTCAAGACAGAAGGCGACCTCACCTTTACCAAACACCTCGACGTCGCACGCATCGACTTCTGCAGCTTCGCCAATTCCTGCCCCTTCCGCATCCGCATCGTCAATAAATTCAACGACAACTACGACCACTACTATATCAAACAGGCCGACGCCTCCCGCATCTACGGACTCGAACTCGAACACCTCCTTTCCCCCAACCGCATCACCTATTTCACCTGGCACAATACCCTGGTGGAAGAACATATCCCCGGCATCCCTGGCGACCTGTTCATCAAAAACTTCCTCGACGATCCCCAGACCAACAAGATCCGGCTCTCCAAGGAATTTGTAAAGTTCAACGAACGCTGTTTTGTCCGGCTGCTCGGAGACATGCGCAGCTATAACTTTGTCGTCGACATCACACCCGACATCGAAGACTACCAATACCGCATCAGAGCTATCGACTTCGACCAGCAGTCCTACGAAGGCAGAAAGAACCTCTACATCCCCCAGTTCTTCAAGGAGAACAGAGCCCTCGTCGACCTCAGCCTCAAACACCTCAACAAAGAATCGATCGAACAATACCAGACCGAAGAAAGGACCATGATGGCCTTCCGCGTGGCATCCTCCCGTTTTCGGCTGATGGAACTGCTCAATATCATGTCCCGGGACGCCATTTCTACGCCCGACAAACTACTTCAGCTTCGATCCGAACTCGGCGACTACTTCAAAAGCCCCGCCTTCCACAAATGCCGCTCCATGGGCCAGCTCGTCAAAAGACAACTAAAACAGACGCTTCAAAAAATCTAGCGCTTTTGCAGAAAAATTTGAGCAAATTCGAGGATTAGGTGCTCTTACCGTATATTCGCGGCTTCAAAGTTCATAAAACATGAAAAAATACAAAGCCGGAGTACTGTTTGGTGAAGAACTGGAAGCCCTCTATAAAGACGCAAAAGACAACCAGTTCGCCCTGCCCGCTGTCAACACCATCGGAACGAACACCATCAACGCCGTACTCGAAACAGCCGCTAAGGTCAACTCCCCGGTCATCATCCAGTTCTCCAACGGTGGCGCTCAGTTCATCGCCGGTAAGGGCATGCCCAACGACCAGCTCCAGGGCAATATCTCCGGTGGCGTCTCCGGCGCTCTTCATATTCACAACGTCGCCAAATACTACGGCGTTCCCGTCGTATTGCACACCGACCACGCAGCAAAGAAATGGCTCCCCTGGGTCAGCGGACTGCTCGACGCCGGCGAACAATTCTATAAGGAAAAGAAACAGCCCCTCTTCAGCTCGCACATGCTGGACCTTTCCGAGGAACCGATCGCAGAGAATATCCATACCTCGGTAGAGTTCTTCAAACGTATGCAACCCCTTGGCATGGCCATCGAGATCGAACTCGGCGTCACCGGCGGTGAAGAGGACGGCGTCGACAACAGCGGTGTCGAGAACCACAAGCTCTACACCCAGCCCGAAGACGTCGCCTACGCATATACGGAACTCAGCAAGGTGGGCCGCCTGTTCAGCGTCGCCGCCGCATTCGGCAACGTACACGGCGTATACAGCCCGGGCAACGTCGAACTCCGTCCCGTCATCCTGAAGAACAGCCAGGACCATATCGAAAAGACCCTGAAGACCGGCCCCAAGCCCGTCTACTTTGTTTTCCACGGCGGCAGCGGCAGCCCCCAGCACCAGATCCGCGAAGCCATCGGCTACGGCGCCATCAAGATGAACATCGATACCGACCTGCAGTGGGCCTTCTGGGAAGGGATCCTCAATTATTATAAGAAGAATGAAGGCTATCTCCGGGGCCAGCTCGGCAACCCCGAAGGTCCGGACAAGCCCAACAAAAAACACTACGATCCCCGCGTCTGGCTTCGAAAAGGAGAAGAGACCTTCGCTAAACGCCTCGAGATCGCCTTCCAGGACCTCAACTGTATCAACAGAAACGCATAGAAAAAAGACCGCCGCGAGGCGGTCTTCTTATTTAAGCAGAGGCTTAACCCGCTGGCCGATCAATTCTATAGCTTCCATTAATTTTTCATGCGTCAGCTCCGCGCTGTCCATCTGCAGCGTCACCCGCGAGATCCCCCTAGCGCCTCCGCATGCCGGAGTATCTTCCCGGCCACTTCCTCCGGCCCACCGACCAGCAAAGCCCCCGTCGGCCCATTCTGAGCCTCGAACCGGCCCCTCGTCATCGGCGGCCAGCCCCGCTCACGACCCACTTCCGTCATACTCGCCGCATAACCGGGATAGAACTCCTCCACCGCCCTTTCCGTCGTCTCCGCCACATAAGCCAGCGAATGCAAACCAACTTTCAGCTGCTCCGGCGCAAACCCCGCCCGCCTGCCCGCTTCCCGGTAAAGATCGACCAGTGGCCGAAAACGGTGGGTCTCACCCCCGATGATCGCCACCATCAGCGGCAACCCCAGACTTCCCGCACGAACAAACGACTCCGGCGTCCCACCCACTCCGACCCAGACGGGTATTTGCTCCTGTACAGGACGCGGATACACGGGCTGGTTGATCAGCGCGGGACGAAATTTCCCCGACCAGTTCACGACCTCATTCTTCCGCAGCTCCAGCAGCAGACCCAACTTCTCCCCGAACAACTCGTCATAGTCCCTCAGCTGATAGCCGAACAGCGGGAACGCATCGGTAAAAGATCCCCGCCCAACCACCATCTCAGCCCGACCCCTGGAGATCAGGTCCAGCGTCGCAAACTGCTGAAATATCCGCACGGGATCGGCAGCGCTCAGCACCGTAACCGCGCTGGTCAACCGGATCCGCTCCGTACGTGCCGCAGCAGCAGCCAGTATCATCGATGGCGCCGAATCCAGAAACCCCTTCCGGTGGTGCTCCCCGATTCCAAAAACGTCCAGACCAGCCCGCTCCGCCTGTACCATCCTCTCCAGCAACTGCTCCATCGCATCGATATCGCTCAGCGCAGCCGCGCCCTTTTTACTAAACCTTGCGGCAAAACTGTCTATTCCTATTTCCATATTCATTGTTTAACCATCAATCCCATCCAATTGTTGTACTTTTCATGGTTCAACTTTCCAGCTTCCCCACCATTTTTTTCTTTTTGCCCCGGACGGGGTAAATTGCGTTACAACAAAAAGTCAACAATCATGGCGTCTAAGAAAATTCTCGACATTCTCGGCGACAAAGCCCAGTTTTTATTAGATCATAAGCCCGTCATTGACAAATCGACCATCAGCGCCTTCCCCTCTCCCAATCACGTGGAGGAGATCTGGACCAACTCCGGCCGTTCCAATCAGGTGCTGCGGAGCATTCAGACCCTTATCGGCCACGGACGACTGGCCAACACCGGCTACCTCTCTATTTTTCCCGTCGATCAGGGCGTGGAACACAGCGCCGGCGCATCCTTCGCCGCCAACCCCATGTACTTTGACCCCGAAAATATTGTCAGGCTCGCCATCGAAGCAGGCTGCAACTCCGTAGCCTCGACCTTCGGCGTCCTCGATATCATGAGCCGCAAGTACGCCCACCGTATTCCCTTCCTCGTCAAGATCAACGGCAACGAATTCCTCAGCCTCCCCAACCGCTACGACCAGACCCTGTTCGGCACCGTTAAAACCGCCTGGAACATGGGCGCCGTCGCCATCGGAGCCACCGTATACTGGGGCAGCCCCGAGAGCGATCGTCAGCTGAAAGAAGTCGCAGAAGCCTTCGAGGTCGCCCACGAACTCGGAATGGCTACCGTCCTCTGGTGCTACACACGCAATGCCGGCTTTAAAGTAGACGGCGTCGACTATCATACCTCCGCCGACCTTACCGGCCAGGCCAACCACCTCGGCGTCACACTCCGCGCCGACATCATCAAACAAAAGCTACCCACCAACAACGGCGGCTACCTGGCGACCAAACACGGCAAAACCTCGCCCCTCGTCTATTCCAAACTGACCCATCCCGACAACCACCCCATCGACCTCACCCGCTACCAGCTGATCAACTGCTACAATGGTCGCGTAGGCCTCATCAATAGCGGCGGCGAATCCAAAGGCGAATCCGACATGCACGACGCAGTCTTCACCGCCGTCGTCAACAAACGCGCCGGCGGCATGGGCCTCATCCTCGGCCGCAAAGCCTTCCAGCGCCCCTTCAAAGACGGCGTGGAAATGATAAAGACGATCCAGGACGTCTACCTCGACAAAGACATCACTATCGCATAACCGCGAGCTGCGCCCCGCCAACCGCGAGGCCTTGCTCAAAACGCGATACCACCTACATGCCCAAATACCTTGTCTGCATAACCGTTATACTTCTCTCCTGCAATACTTCGGTAAAATACCTCCGGGTGGCTACGACTACCCGGAGGCCATTACCGGCAGGGATACCAATTATTACAGCTATCCACTAAGAAAGCTAGTCTCACGAAGGGACTCCTTCCGTGGAATATATGAATACATTTTCTATTGACAATTATGAAAGTGTGAAGCATTGCGCCAACGAAGGTCAGGCGAAAGACTGATTCAGGACATATCCTGAGCTATATGACGTGAAGTATTATCAGGACCTGCACGACAAGCAATATAAAAATTTACACACCCCTTACACGTACACTACAAAAAAAATCCCACCACGACCCTTCCGACACCACCCGCCAACCCCCAGCCCCCCTCGTCGTCCAGGACGTCCAACTGGAAGAAGTCCACGAACCCAAACCCAACACCACCACCACAAATAATCCTCAAAACGTTTCTCCCAAACTAAAATAAACCGCATTATAATGCTTGCTCACTCCATAATCGATCCCCAGATTCGAGCCTGAATGCTTATTGAATTTTATCCTCAGCCCCGCTCCGCCGGCGGGATGCAAATAAGCATACTGATGCGACGTCGGCTCGGAAACAGTATTCATATTCGCAAACACGACAAACCCAAAAAGCCCGTCACGCGTAATATCCCGCCTGTATTCCGTTTCCACGTAAAACAATGACTTCCCCACATAACGCAGCGGGTAGATCCCCCTTCCGCTTCGCTGATATGGCTCCGTCCCAATGGCCGGCAACATAAAATAGGGCGCATTGCTCCCCAGCGTCGTCCAGTAATAACTCCAAACCCCCAGCATATTCTGTCCCCTGTTGCTGAACGCAATATATTTCCGCCAGTCCAGATACAGCGAGTGCCAGGTGGTATTGCTGCCCAGAAATCTCGGATTGATGCGATACACGGCGTTGAAATACATCCCCGGCACCGGATTGAAAAGATTGTATCGGGTGTCCAGTAGCAAATTCGCCGTAAAGCCGTGCGAGAACGAATTGGAATGATTGACCGTTCCGTAAGGATATTCCGTAAATTTCTGTATATCGACCGAATCGTCGGCAGGCCGGATATGGATATTGTAGTCCAGATCATAACCGGGACCAAACAACAGATACGGCGTGATCCGCTTGAGCACGCTGCCGTACAACCTGTAATAGCTATACCGCACCAGTACCTTCCGGTCCTCCGGATGATCGCCGCCAAGTCCCCATACATACTGCGGATAGATGGAAAAGCGCATATCCCCCTGATAGTCCCATTTGTTGTCGGCGGACCAGATATTCGCACGGAAAGGGAAATTGAACTGTCCCCTGAAATTGAAGCTCGGACTGAACGTCACCGTCGACAGATAGGTCTGCTTGCGGTCGCCGAGATAAAAACCCGCCTGCGTCGAAGTGATCAGCGCATTCCCCCCGCCGGGAACCGAAGTACTCAGCGGAAGCGCGGTGAAATAAACCCGCCTCCCCGCCTCGCTGCGCGGGTGGTGTATTTGGATCTTCGTAACATCGAGAAATATCCCGATCAGGTCCCGCTGCCCCGTGGTATCTCCCCGCTGTAACGAATCGGCCGGCTTGATCAGCATATCCTTGGGCGTCTGCCCGAACAGGGACAAAGGCCCCGCTAACAACAGCGTTATCACAATTAAACGTCCATGCATACTTCCTCGGATGCCAATATTGTGCTATTTTACAGATATGAAAAATCCCCTTTACTATATCCTTTTTTTGGTTTGGATCGCGCTGTTTTGTTGCTTTTTCACCCCAATTGGCTTGCTCGCACAGGAGACCCAACCGGCAGGCACACCCCACGCATCCATCCAGCTCCTCACCACGAGCCCTCAGGCATCTGCCCCCGGCGCCAGGCCGACATCGATCCGCGGACTCAGCGCCGTCTCCGACAAAATAGTCTGGGTCAGCGGCAGCAACGGCACCGTCGGCCGCTCCGTCGACGGCGGCGCCACATGGACCTGGACCACCGTCCCAGGCTTTGAGAAAAGGGATTTCCGCGACGTCGAAGCGTTCGACCAAAAGACCGCCATCATCATGGCCATCGCCGAACCCGCCGACATACTAAAAACCACCGACGGCGGAAAGACCTGGAAACTTGTCTATGAGAATAAAACGGTGGGAATGTTTATGGACGCCATGGAATTCTGGAACCACGACAGCGGCATCATCGTCGGCGATCCCATCAACGGCAGGTTCTTTGTCACGAGAACCTTCGACGGCGGCGACAGCTGGCACGATATCCCCTACGCCGAGCTACCCAAAGCCGACTCCACCGAAGGCTGCTTCGCGACCAGCGGTACCAATATCCGCGCCCTCTCCCCGGCCAGTGCCTGCTTCGTCAGCGGAGGCCCGCAGCGCTCCCGCCTCTTCATCCGCGACAAAGCCATCGACCTCCCTCTCCTCAACGGCGCCACCAGCACCGGCGCGAATTCCATCGCCGTAAAAAACCCGCACACCTTTATCGTTACCGGCGGCGACTTCGCCAAAGACACCGTACAGGATAAAAATTGCTTCCTCACCCTCGACGGCGGCGCCACCTGGATCCGACCCACCACCCCGCCCCACGGCTACCGCGGCTGCGTCGAATACATCAACGACTCCACCGTCCTCTGCTGCGGCACCTCCGGCGTCGACATCTCCACCGACAACGGCATGAACTGGAACCTCATCTCCTCCGCCGGCTTCCATGTCTGCCACCGCGCCAAAAAAGGGAAAACCGTCTTCCTCGCCGGATCAAACGGCCGCATCGCAAAACTCATTTTTTAACCACTACATACACCGCCGTCAGCAAAAGACCGAACGCCAGCAAATACTCGTCATATAGTCCTAATTCAATCCCCTGAAATCCACCGGCACCAGCTTGCTCACTCCCGGCTCCTGCATGGTCACCCCATAGATCACATCCACGGTACTCATCGTCATCTTATTGTGCGTTACGATGATGAACTGCGAATTCTCGCTGAACTGGCGGATCATATTGGTAAACTTACCGACATTGGCGTCGTCGAGCGGCGCATCCACCTCATCGAGGATACAGAACGGCGCAGGCTTGATCAGATAGATCGAGAAGAGCAGCGCCGTCGCCGTCAGCGTCTTTTTCCCCGCCGCTCAGCTGGCTGATCGAAGACGGACGTTTGCCCTTGGGCTTCGCCACGATATCGATCCCCGTTTCCGCCAGATTCTCCGGGTTCACCAGGATCATATCCGCCGTATCTTCTTCCGTGAACAAAGACTTGAAGACGCGCTGGAAATTCTCCCGCACCTTGTTGAACGTATCCAGAAACTGCTGGTTCGCCGTGGCCTCTACCTCCTGTATCGTCTGTAACAGACTGTCCTTCGCACTCACCAGATCGTTCTTCTGCTCGAGAATGAACTCATACCGCTTCTTCATCTCCTGAAAAGCCTCGATAGCCGTAGGGTTCACCTCGCCGAGATTCTCCAGCCTCTTCTTCATTTTATCGGCCTTCTCCTGCAGCTCCTCAACGGGCACCTCTCCCGTACGGGGCTGATCGATGATATCGTCCAGATTGATCCTGAACTCCACGTTCAGCCGCTCTTTCATCCCCGCCAGCTGCAGCTTCAGCTCGTTCAGCCTGTCCTTGATACCACCCAGCAGGTGTTCCAGCTGCTCTTTCTCCTTCACCTTATGACGCAGCTCGCTTTCCCGCTCGCCCAGCGCATTCCGTAAATTATAGTACGCCTGGTCGGCCTCGTTCAGCTTCTTCTCCTCCTCTTCCTTCTTCCGCAGCAGGGTGAGCAGGGCTCCCTCCGAACCACCTAACAGTTCCTCGCTCTCCGTAATACTCTCATGCGTCTGCTTCAGCTGCGACACATTCGCCTCTATCTGGGTGCGCAGATCGGTCAGCTGTTTGCTCTTGAAATCCATCTCCTGCTTCAGCGCGTTGATCCGGCTATGCTGCCGCGTCACCTGCAGATTGAACTCGTTATAGCTCGCTGAGCTGCTGTTATAGGCTAGCTCGGCCGACCGGTATTCTTCTTCCGCAACCTGGCTCTTTTCCTTCAGTTCGCTCACCACTCTCACCAGTTCGGCCCAGGCATTGCGCGTATCCTCGATGCCCGCGATCGTCTCTTCCAGATTGAGCTGCAGCTCTTCGAGCCGTCCCAGGGAAGAATCCTGCTGCGAATGCAGGTTCTCGATCTTATTTTGAAGGGAGAAGACAAAATTCGTCAGCCGGTTGATATCGTCCTGGGTCTGACGGATAGCCTGCTCTTTCAATTGCTCGTTGTACCCAACTACTTCGTTGTGTTTCTCCTGTATCGCCGTCTTCAGGTCGTTGACCGTCGTCTGGAGGCTGCCCACCTCCTCCTGCAGCTTCTCGAGGTTCTTGGCGCGGCCGATCTTCTTGCCCTCGAACAGGCCGACACTGCCGCCGGTCAGCGAATACTTTCCTTTTACATATTTTCCGGTCTTCTCCAGTACGACCGCCCCGTTGCTGTTCTCCATCGCAGCCTCGTTCTCCGCGATAAAAACGTTTCCCAGCAGATGCTCCGCCAGCTTGCGGTATTTCTCGTCGACTTCGATGACGCTCATCGCGGGCACCAGCCCTTCCTGCGCAGTCACCATCGCTTCGCTTCCCGCTACCTTATCCAGCAAAAAGAAATTGGCCTTCCCTTTTTTATTCTCGTCCAGCAGATGTACGGCCTGCATGCCTTCCTGCAGATTCGAGACCACATAATAGTTCAGGTACGGCTCGAGCACGTTTTCCACCGCGGCGCGGAACCCCTCTTTACATAGATGATATCCGAAAGGATCGGCGCATTATAATTCCACGCCGGGTTCTTATGAAGGAATTTGATGCTCTCCGGATAGCCCTCCATGGAATCGATCAGACTCTTCAGCAGATCGTGCTCATTCTTTCGCGCATCCAGTTTACGGCTCTCGTCCGCCAGTTGCTGACGAAGCACTTCCAGCTGCCCCTGCGCCTGAAGGATCGCTTCCTTCATACGCTCCTGGTGATCCTGCAGCTGACGCAGGCTGGACTGCCCGGACTCCAGTTCCTGTTCCTTCAGCAGACGCTCCTCCTCCAGCTGCTTGAGCTGGCTGTCACGGACCGTCCTCTCTTCCTCCAGCTGACGGATGCTGCGCTGCAGGTTCTGGATCGACGTGTCGGCTACCGCCACCTTCTTCTCCGCCTCGAACTGGTCACGCTGTATCTGCGCATTCTCCTTACGAAGCGCGTCTACCGTTACCCTCCTCGAGTCAAACACCTGACGGGTCTCATCGACGGAATCCTTCAGGGATTCCAGCTGCTCCTGCAGCCCCGATAATTTATTTTCCTCTTCACCCACCTGCTGACGGGTGAAAACAATACTTTCTTCCAGTCCCTTCAGCTGACCTTCTCCTTTCAGCAGGAACTCCTCAAGACTCCCCGCCTTCTCCTTCAGAAAATTCAGCCGCTGCGAAGCCGGGTTCTTTTCATTCTCTTTTGTACGCAGGGACTGCAGCAGGTCGTTGAACTCGTGCTGCATCGACTGCAACGCCCTCTCCTTTTCGATAAACCCTACCTTCTGCTGCTCGACGTCGGCCTCCTCCTGCGCGATGATCGCCTCCAGCCGGATCTTCTTGTCCGTCTCGGTGTCCGACTGCTCATGCAGATCTCGATAGGTCAGGTTGAACCCTTCCAGAGCGGCCTTCGCCAGCTCGATGCTCAGCTCGCGGTATTCCTTCTTGATCTCGTAGTATTTCTCTGCCTTCTTGGCCTGATTCTCCAGACTCTTCAACTGGTTGTTGATCTCGAACAGCAGGTCCTCGATCCGCGCAAGATCCTGCTCGGTGGCGTCCAGTTTCTGACGGGCCTCTTTCTTTCTCGTTTTATAGATGGTGACGCCGGCCGCCTGCTCCAGCATTCGGCGACGGCTGTTCTCCTTGTCCTTGATGATATCGTCCACCATCCCCAGCTCGATAATGGCATAGCTGTCCGTGCTCACACCCGTATCCATGAAGAGATTCTGAATATCCTTCAGCCGGCAGCTGACGTCATTGAGCCGGTATTCGCTTTCCCCGCTCTTGTAGAATTTGCGGGTGACCGTCACCGTGCTGAACTCGGTCGGCAGCAGATTCTTGGTATTCTCGAAGGTCAGGCTTACTTCCGCAAGACCGGATGCACTGCGCGTCCTGCTACCGTTGAATACCAGGCTTTCCAGGTTCTCCGAACGCAGATGGCTGATCTTCTGTTCGCCGATGACCCAGCGGATGCTATCAATAATATTGCTCTTCCCGCAGCCATTCGGGCCGATAATGCCCGTAATGCCCTCGTCAAAGCTGATATGGGTTTTATCAGCAAAACTCTTAAATCCCTTTATTTCAAGGCTCTTTAATCGCACTGTACAATATTTAATGATGAACAAACCCCAGCCCCATCTTTAGCCGGGCGACAAACCTACATCAAAATAGAGAATCTTCCCCAAAATGATGCCCCCATAAAAACCCTTGTTGAAAACTCGTTAATAAGAATTATTTTGCCTTTCAGGGGCAAAAATCGATATATTTACCTCCAACCTTCACATATATGAATAATTTTATTGTTCCGATCGACTTTTCCGATGCTTCCAAGAACGCTGCCCGCTATGCAGCCCACATCGCCAATGGCGTACCCGATGCCCATATTATTCTTTATAATGTGTTTGACGCCCTCGAATACGGTTCCGACAGCAGCCCCCTCGGCACAGACGAAGAAGAGGACGCCAGCAGAAAAGCTATCGTCGAACTTGCCCTCGGCAGCGTAAAGACCGAGCTCGCCACTATCACAAACGCCAAGATCTCGACCATCGCTGAAGAAGCCAACCGCTTCCTCGACACCCTCGAAGAATACGTAGTACAAAATAATATCCAGCTGATCATCATGGGCATTACCGGCGCAACGCGCCTGGGCCAGATCTTCATGGGCAGCAATACCCTGAACATCGTCCAGAGAGCCATCGCCCCTGTCATCATCGTGCCCCCGGACGCCCATTCCCAGTCCGCAAAAAATGTCATGCTGCTCACTGACTTCAAGGAAGTCGAAGACACCATTCCCTTCGAAACAGTCAAGTCTGTCCTCGACCTCTTCAAACCCCGCCTGCACATCGTCAACGTCGACCACGAACACTATGTACAGGTGACTGACGAATACAAGGCGGAAAGGACCAAACTCGAAACCCAGCTGAAGGCCTACAGCCCCGAATTCTATTTTATCCGGCTCTTCGACTTCATCGAAGCGACCAACCAGTTCGTCGCCGACAACCACATCGACCTGATCCTTACCTTCCCCAGGAAACACTCCTTCCTTTCGAATATGTTCAAAACGACCAGCACGTCGAAACTGGCCTACCACAGCCACGTTCCGATCGTAGCCATCACCAAATAAATTCCCGGGCGGATGACACGATCATCCGCCCTTTTTTTATGCCTGCCAATTATTGGGACGATCGCTGGCTCAACGACAACACCTCATGGGACATGCACCAGGTCTCCCCGCCCCTGCAAGCCTACCTGTCCCAACTCACCGACAAGACCATATCGATTCTCATCCCCGGCTGCGGCAACGCATACGAAGCAGGCTGGCTGCTCGATAACGGCTTCACCTCCGTCACCCTGATAGATATCTCGCCAACCCTCACCGGCCGCCTCCGCGAAAAATTCCCCGGCATTCCGGTCATTACCGGCGACTTCTTCGAACACTCCGGCCAGTACGACCTCATCCTCGAACAGACCTTCTTCTGCTCGCTCGATCCCGCCCTCCGCGAAAAATACGTGGAACATACCCACACACTCCTGCGCCCCGGCGGCAAGCTCATAGGCTTACTCTTCGACAGGAACTTCGTCGGCGGCCCACCCTTCGGCGGCCACAAAGACGAATACCAAACCCTTCTTGAAAAAAATTTGAAATAAAAACCCTGGCGCCCTGCTACAATTCGATAAAACCCCGCGCCGGAACCGAACTCTTCCTGATCGCGAAGAAGCCTTGAAACACCCGCGGCCTGCACCCGACATGCCACCCACTCGCCTCCACTGCAGTCACCCCCGACGACCCTTCGCTAAACAAAAGGTTCCTGCTGGCTCAAACAGTGAAAACTCCCCAGCCCCCAAATAATATCGGTTGAGTCGATACCCACTACCCTCCGGGCTGGAAAACACTCCTGTATCAGCTGCAGCGCCTTCTCATCATGCTCGCTCCGGTAGGTCGGCACGATCACAGATTCATTGGCGATATAAAAATTGGCATATGACGCCGGCAGACGCATATCCTCATGGATAACCGCGCCCGGCATCGGCAGCTCTACAATATTCAACTGTTTACCATTCAGCAGCCGCATCTTCTTCAGCGCTGTAAGATTGTCCTGCAACAGCTCATAATTTTCATCCCCCTTGTCAGTCTCGACCACCGTTACCACCGTGTCCTCGTCTACAAACCGGACCGTGTCGTCGATATGTCCGTCCGTATCATCCCCGACGATCCCTTCCTTTACCCACAGTATCTGCTCCACGCCGTAAAAGTCGCGGAGATAACCCTCTATCTGCTCCTGATTCAGCCCGGGGTTGCGGTTGGGATTCAGCAGACAGCAGGTGGACGTAAGCACGGTGCCCTTCCCGTTGAACTCCACGGAACCGCCTTCCATGATGATACCCGGATGATATACCGGCAGATTCAGCGCCTTCCCGACCAGTGTAGGGATCACATCGTCCTGATCATAGGGAGGATACTTGTCCCCCCACGCATTATAGCTCCAGTCCACGATCACCTTCTTCTGAGCGGCCGCGGGGTTGATCAGAAAAGCCGGACCATGGTCCCGACACCACGCGTCATTGGTCGGATGCAAAAAGAACCGCACCATATCCATGTCCACACCCGCCGCTTCCAGCCGGGCAACGGCAAATGCCTTCATCGCTTCATCCACGACATTGATGCGGACCTCCTCCCCCTTTGCCAGCTCCTTTACGAACCGCGCATAAGCGGGATAAATGCTCTCTATCTTCCCCGGCCATGAAGCCTCCTTGTGAGGCCAGCTAAGCCAGGTGGCGTCGTGTCTGCCGAATTCTGCGGGAAAATAATAGCCGGACTCTTTGGGCGGTCTCATAAGATCAATCATCCTTCGTCGATATAACGTTTCGTAATTGGTTGATAAGAATCGATCCGCCTGTCCCTCATAAAAGGCCAGTGCGTACGATACCGGTCCGTCGCCGTCGTATCGATCTCCACTACCTTCGTCTCTTCGGCATCGTGAGTAGCCTTGTATAGCAGCGACCCAAACGGGTTTGCCACAAAACTGCCGCCCCAGAATTTCATCGCCCCATCCTGCTCGAGACCCACCCTGTTCACGCTGACCACATGAACCCCGTTGGCTACGGCATGGCTGCGCTGAATGGTCTGCCAGGCATTGTACTGTTCGGTATTGGTGGCCTCGTCCTGGCTGGTGGCCCAGCCGATAGCCGTCGGATAAAAAAGGATCTCCGCTCCCATCAGCGCCGTGATCCTCGCCGCTTCGGGATACCACTGATCCCAGCAGATCAGCACCCCGATATTGGCGTATTTCGTCCTGAATATCTTATACCCCAGGTCGCCTGGAGTAAAATAGAATTTCTCGTAGTAGGCCGGATCGTCGGGGATATGCATCTTCCGGTACTTGCCCAGATAGGAGCCGTCCGCATCCAGCACCGCCGTTGTATTGTGATAAAGCCCCTGCGCCCGCTTTTCGAAAAGACTGGCGATGACCACGACGTTCAGCTCCGCCGCTAATTTACCAAGCGCCTCGGTAGAAGGACCGGGGATCGCCTCGGCCAGCTTGAAATTCTCATAGTCTTCTACGTCACAGAAATACAGGGATGTAAACAGCTCCTGGAGACAGACGATCTGCGCCCCTTCAGCGGCAGCCTCTCTGATCTTGTCCATCGCCTTGCGCAGATTGGCAGCCTTGTCAGCCGTACAACTCATCTGCACCAGACCTATTTTTACTTTGCTCATGGGCGCAAAGGTACAATAATTCGAAGGTAATTTCGGGACCAAAAAGCCCAACTACAGAGCGGGCCCCAGCCTGCGTCCCTACTTCCTTCCCATCTGCTTCAGGAACGCAACATGCGAGGCCACGGCATAGCGCACCCGGGGATACTCGATATAGACCAGACCATAATCCTGACAGGCCTGCCGGATGATTTTGCTGATCGCCGGATAGTGTACGTGAGATATTTTAGGGAAAAGATGATGCTCGATCTGGAAATTCAACCCGCCAACCAGCCAGGAAACAACGGGGTTGTTGGTCGCAAAATTCGCTGTCGTTTTTATCTGATGAACAGCCCACTCGTCTTCCAGCCTGCCCGTCTTCTCATCTGCAACCGGGAAAGCCGTATGCTCCACCGTGTGCGCCAGCTGAAAGACCATGCTCAGCACAAACCCTGCTACCAGCGTGAAGATGGTAAAGCTGATCATCCAGTCGAACCAGCCCAGGCGGTAGATCGGAAGACCTACGAACAGGAACGCATGAAAAACCTTGAAACCCCAGAATACGAAATGATCGGATAAGCTCATTTTCTTTAGCGGCACGGTGCCGACCTTGCTCTTGAAATATTTCTGGTAGTCCAGCAGGAAGATCCAGAAGATATAAAGGACGCTGTACAGTACCCAGAAGTACAGGTGCTGATACCGGTGGAGTTTGTATTTCTTCTGCGTCTCGCTCATCCGCATCCAGGGCTGGATATCGATATCGTCATCGATACCGTCCACATTCGTATAGGCATGGTGGACTACGTTGTGCTTCATATTCCACATGAAGCTGTTGCCGCCCAGTATATTCAGCGAAAAAGCAGCCAGGCTGTTCACCCATTTGTATTTGGAAAAACTGCCGTGCGCACCGTCATGCATCACGTTGAATCCGATCGCGGCTACAACACCACCAAGCAGCACACTCTCGAGAATTGCCCAGAAAGCAGACGGAGTGAAGAAGACCAGGTGGATATAGATAAAAGCAAAGCTCACCATCAGGATCACTGCCTTGATGAAGAGATTGTAATTTCCCGTCTGGGACTGACCCACCTCCTCAAAATAATTGCTGATCCTCTTTTTCAGTTCGATATGAAAAGATTGGGTACTGGCCGAAAACTTTGGAAGTGACATGATGAGCCTTTATAAAAAGTTAAAAATAGATGCGGGTGTAAAATTAGCCCTTTTACGGACCAATCCGTGTTAAAATCAACATAATTACGTATCCCTCTGTACCAACGAGTCAAAATCCCTTATTCCGATCATCTTTTCCGTGATAAACCCCTCAGCATAAGGCACTCCGATCATCTTGCCGAACATTTGGTGCCTCCCTATGACGGCATTCAGAAATTCCGGCGTCGAAATATAGGTTTGAGGCTCCTCCGCACTATAAACGGTGGAAAAGAACTGTGAAGTATACGCTTTGATAGATTCCAGTTTAGTCTCGAAAACCGGCGAAATATCGTATACGAAATTCGGATTGGCATACCGGTCCTGAATATAATGGAATACGTATTTCGGCCTCCAGTGCTCCTGCGGGCGGCCCTCTTCGTCCTCCGTCTCCACCTTCCGCAACCCGCTGAGAAAGCAGGAATCCGAGATCAGGTGCCCCGCCCGGCCGTGATCCGGGTGCCGGTCCTCCAGAGAATTGGAAAGCACGATCTCCGGCCGGTATTTCCGGATGGCCCTTATCAGCCGCCGCTGATGCTCCTCGTCATTTCGGAAAAACCCGTCCGCCATCCCCAGATTCTCCCGGACATCCAGCTGAAGGATCGCCGCGGCACGCGCCGCCTCCTCCGCCCGCAGCTCAGGGCGTCCCCCTCGTGCCCAGCTCCCCGCGGGTCAGGTCGACGACACCCGTCTTCTTCCCGTTGCGCTTTTCCATCAGCAAAGTACCGGCACATCCCAGCTCCACATCGTCAGGATGTACGGCGATAGCCAGTAGGTCTAATTTCAGGACTTGATTCATGGGCGCAAAGGTAATGCCTCCCCCCCATTTTTGGCAATTTGCCCCGGGTAAAGTACCTTCGCCGGTCGCATTTTTATAATTTTATAATAAAAAAAGGTTAGAAAATGGCATACGATGTAGTCGTTCTCGGCAAGTGGTCCCGGCGGTTATGTAGCCGCAATCCGTGCTTCTCAGCTAGGCTTTAAGACAGCGATCGTTGAAAAGGAAAGCCTGGGAGGCGTCTGCCTCAACTGGGGTTGCATCCCCACCAAGGCCCTCCTGAAGAGCGCCCAGGTATATGAATATATCAAGCACGCCAAAGACTTCGGCTTTGACGCCTCCGGTACACCCGATTTCCCCGCGGTCATCAAACGCAGCCGTGGCGTAGCCGACAAAATGAGCCGCGGCGTCCAGTTCCTCATGAAAAAGAACAAGATCGACGTTTTCATGGGCTATGGCAAACTAAAGGCGAAAGGCCAGCTCGAAGTCACCGCTGCTGACGGTAAAACACAGATCGTAGAAGGCAAACATATCATTGTCGCCACCGGCGCCCGCAGCCGCGAACTGCCCAACCTGAAACAGGACGGCAAAAAGGTCATCGGCTACCGCGAAGCAATGGTTCTTCCCGAACAACCCAAAAGCATCATCGTAGTCGGCAGCGGCGCCATCGGCGTCGAATTCGCCTACTTCTACTGGTCCATGGGCGCAAAGGTCACGATAGTCGAATTCCTCCCCGCATCGTGCCAGTAGAAGACGAAGACATCTCCAAAGAACTGGAGAAGATCTATAAGAAGAATGGCATCGAAATACTCACCAACAGCGAGGTCACCGGAGTCGATACCAGCGGCAACGGCGTAAAGGCAAAGGTCAAGACCCCCAACGGTGAAGTAACCCTCGAAGCCGACGTCCTCCTCAGCGCAGTAGGCATCGCCGCCAATATCGAGAACATCGGCCTCGAAACCCTCGGCGTCAAGACCGAGAAAGGCAAGATCGCAGTCGACAAATTCTACCAGACCAATGTCCCCGGCGTCTACTCCATCGGCGACTGCGCCCCCGGCCAGGCCCTCGCCCACGTCGCCTCCAAAGAAGCCATCATCTGCGTGGAGAACATCGCATACAACGAAAAGAAATACGCACACCAGCCCGAAGCCCTCGACTACAACAACGTCCCCGGCTGTACCTATTGTACTCCAGAGATCGCATCTGTCGGCATGACCGAAAAACAGGCCCGCGACGCCGGATACGAGGTAAAAGTCGGCAAATTCCCGCTGAGCGCCTCCGGCAAAGCATCCGCCGCCGGACATACCGAAGGTTTTGTAAAGTCGTCTTCGACGCCAAATACGGCGAATGGCTCGGTACACATATGATCGGCTACAACGTAACCGAGATCATCATCGAGACCGTCGTCGGCCGCAAGCTCGAAACGACCTATCATGAAGTGCTCAACAGCATCCACCCCCACCCCACCATCAGCGAGTCCGTGAAGGACGCCGTCGAAGTGGCCTACGGAGAAGCAATCCACCTTTAAAAATAGAGAGGCCCCCAAACCGGGGGCCTCTTTCATTCTATAATAATCTGTCCTAACACCCGCTGACCCCGCTCACTTTTATTTTCACCTTCTTATCCCCCTGGGTGATCTCCAGCGTCCCGGTCGATAACATCTCTTCTCCCTTTACCTGTATGATCTGGATCGTCAGCACCACCACATACCCACTGCCCCTGTAAACTTCCCTCGTCGTCTGCTTATCCACCACTTTACTCTCCTTCTTGTCGTACTTCATCACCACATCCTTGCCGTGATATCGCAGATACGCAATCTCCGCCGTCTTGGTCGCCAGTATCTTCTTCCCCTTGTCTACATCCAGATTGTCGAACGACGTCTTTAGCGAATCATACGTATACAACCCGACGCAACCCTCGATAGTATGGGGAGCCGCAACAAAAACATCCGGCGGCGGGAGCGTATTCCTCTCCGCAGGGGCGGCCGAAGAATCGCGGCGCGCGGCATGTCTCTTCGAAGAAGGAGCAGGCTCATCACAGCCCGCGACAAAAGCAACAGTCATTACGATCAGCAGACAGCGGTAAAAAAGTTCATGCCCTAAAAATAGTCCTTCCCTGCGACATCTCCTATCCCGCACCCCAAATCCCGATACTACGGACAAGATTCGCTGCGGACGCTGAACAACGAGAAACGTGCCGGTACCACCGGGGCACTATCCACAAACCCTTTCAGCGCAAACAACCCAACATACCGCGGCTTCATCGCGAACTCATGGCTCACCAACTTCTTTGAAGGAAGTATTCTCCAGTATGCCATCGGCATAGAGCAGACGCCAGTGGCTGCCCTGTTTCTCTATCCTGATCGCCGAATGGTCCAGATTCTTCGCCAGCAGCGGACGCCTCGTAAGCGTATCCATATTGACAATCGAATAATGCGCGATCTCCTCCGGCTTACCGGCCCGTCCCCCGGAAGAAGTTATCGCCTGTAAAATGACGGCCCCCGGTATCCGGTATCCGCCGCCAAAATCATTATATGCAATGGATACCCTCATGCTCCTCCCCCGAAACCCGTATCCTCCGACAGAATGAGCCCAGCCTGCTGCCAGTTCTGACGCGGAATAAAATCGTTAAGGCGCAGTTCCAGCGTACAGCAGTCACAGGAAAGCGACCGCCACAACAAATTCCGGATCGCCGGCGCCTCCACGGGATCGGGCCAGTTGTCTCCCTTCAGCGTATACAACGTCAAACTACCCGGACTATCCCCCTTTTCGCCCACCAGCCCTCGTCTTTTGCAGCCACCCACCAACCCCTCGCCTTCAGCGAATCTTCCGACAGCGAATGGAATTCTTCTGTAAAGATTTCCGCGCCACCGCCTCTCCTTCGGAAGAAAAATGTCGCCGCGAATACCAGAAATGCCAGCCCTATCAGCAAACCGAGCCGCCCCACCCACACCCTTCGCCGGGGCCTCTCCGCCTCCACTCCCGGTATCGGCTTCCATTCTCTCTTATATTTAAACCACCACGAATACGGCTCGGCGGACTTCCTCCTCTCCGCCTCCGTCTCATACGGCGCCGACAGAACATAACGGGACAAAGTATCCAGACTGGCCACCGAAGGATTCTCCTGACGGCCTGACGCCCCCATCACAAACAGCGAATAATTCTTCAGGCTTTTCCAGCCCACTACCAAACCCGTCTCCTCCAGTATCCGGTTGCTACAACAGCTTGCTTTCTGTCTCCGTCAACGGCTCCTCCACCGGATGCCCGTAACATTTAAGGCACGCGTCCCGGAAAAGCCGGTCAAAAACCCGCAGGTCAATGCTATTATTACTCATTGGTTGACAGTAAGATATATCATTTACGCCAGATTTACGCCGCAATTCCGGACCGCCTTCTTCCCCTGCCTGACATTCACAAAAACGACACATATGCAACGACTCCTCCTGATCCTGATCGCCTCCGCATCCCTGATGACCCAGGCCCAAAACCTCCAGCTCCACTATGACTTCCGCCATACCGTTTCGCCGGCGCAAAATCCCCGCAACTTCACAACCCTCTATTTCGAATACTGGAAGAAGCAGGACTCCGGCCGTTCGGTTGTCAAACCTCGCTCGTTCCTCTTCAAGACAGAAGCCGACTTCTACGGCGCCGGCAACAATATCGGCAAATTCTTTCTGCAGGTCTCGCAATCCCTCCGGTTCTGGAAACCAAAGATCTATCTGGCCCTGCAATATAGTGGCGGCGCTGGCATCACGGAACCCAAACAATATAGCTATTATATCTCCAACACCTTTTCCGCGGGCCTCGAATATCCCTTTCAATGGAAAGGCGTCTGGCTCACGTCACAACTATACCTCAGGTACACACCCTCGTCCGTCGATCCACTCTTCACCCTGTACTGGTGGAAAGGTTTTCTACACTATCGCCTCGAAATCGCAGGCGACTTTTCCATATGGACACAGAACACCAACGGACGCAAACGCATCTATTTCTTCGCCGAACCTCAACTATGGTACAAACTCTTAGAGCAATTGTCTTTGGGTACTAAACTTACCCTGTACCGGCCCTCAGATACCAATGGTCCCCTCCAGATCGCTCCCACCATCGCTGCAAGATGGCGGCTATAGGCATTATCTTTGCATAAGATCCGAGAATCCTCCTCCTTCCGTCAAAGCAAACAACTCCCTCTCTCCTAGGTTCCGTTGATTCAACCAACTGTTATGAAACAACGTCTGCTCATTTTAACGGACTGGTTCTACCCGGGCTACAAAGCCGGCGGTATCATTACCAGCGTCTACGACCTCGCAATGCTGCTCAGGGACGAGTACAGCATCTTTATTATGACCTCTGACCGGGACCTTGGAGATTCCCAACCCTACGGGGAGTCCAGACGGACCAATGGACAAGCATGGACAATATCAACGTCTACTACGCAAGTCCGAAATCACTGGGATTCAGAAATATTGTTCGGCAGATCAGGAAGAACAATATCGACTTCATCTACCTAAGCAATATGTACTCCGTGTGGTTCGCCATTTTCCCCCTTTTGATAAAACGAATGGGGCTCATCCGGCAAAAAATATTCCTGTCCCCCAACGGAATGCTGCAAAGCTTTGCGCTCAAAATAAAACCCTTCAAAAAACGGCTGTACTTCGCCCTGCTCAGACTGATGAGGATCCCGAAATTCATCAACTTTCACGCAACCAACGCCGAGGAACAGAACGACATCACCAGAACATTTGGCAGGCAGGTGCATATTTCAAGGATCGCATATCCCCCGCCATTCCCGCAAAAACCCGTAACCCATCCCACGAAACGCCCCGGCGAGCTGCTGCTCCTTTTTCCTTGGACGCGTTCACCCCGTAAAAAACCTCCGTTTTCTGCTCGAATGTCTGTCAAAAATGAGTTCCAGAATAGAACTGAAGGTGGTCGGTCCCGCCGAAGACGCGGGCTATTTCCTGAATTGCAAACACCTTTCCGAAGAACTGCCCCGGAATATCTCTGTCACCTTTACAGGCGCCATACCCAATGCCCAGGTCAGAAACTACATCGAACAGTCCCATTTTCTCGCCCTCCCCACCACGGGCGAAAACTTCGGATACGCGATCCTCGAGTCCTTCAGCCTGGGCCGGCCCGTAATAACATCGGCAAATACACCATGGCAAAAACTCGCCCCGCAGAAAGTAGGTTGGGACCTCCCTTTAACGATCATTCAGAATTTATCCGCGCCATCGATACCGCGGCAAACATGGACCAGGAAGAATACAATGAATGGTGCGACTCTTCGCAGCGCTACATTTACCAGCTCATCGAACGCAACCCGTATAAAGACGATTTCTGCCACATGTTCCAGCCGGAAGCCTAGGGCAGATATACCATATCCATATGAAAGTATTGCTCCAACATTTCTTCCCGGTGTTCCTCGTCCTGGATCACCTTCACCTGCCGCTTACCATTCTCCGTGCGGACCAGCTTGTTGTTGATCAGACTGATCCTCCCTTCATTAGTGGGTAGCGTACAGATCAGACTCCGGCGAAAATGCGATTCGGGAGAGGTCTGGTGATATTCGTTCATGGCATGAAAATCCGACAATGCCCTTGGAGTAACTGTAAAGATATAATCGATCCTGAAGTCCTGCTTCGTCGCATTCCATTTGGCCACGCCAAGATAGGACTTGCCATCCACGACTACCGGGTCGATGATCTGGTAATAATTGCGGCCATCGCTCTGGATCTCGCCCGGCATGATCGCCAGAGGCGCCAGGGAGAAATCGCCATAACCGACATCGACCAGCCATTTTCGCCCATGTAGTTCCACCAGCAGCGCCATATGCTCGCACTCCCGCCCAAACTTATTATTGCCATGATGCAGACGACCCGCAACCATCTTCACGTCGAATCCGCACAGCGTCAGCAGCCGATGGAATAAAATATTCAGCTCGTAACAATATCCTCCCCGCTTGTCCAGAATTACTTTCTGGTACAAAAAATTGATCTGTAATAAAATAGGTATTTGATTGTGAATATCCAGCGTCTCGAAAGGGATCGAAAAGACATGATTTCTCTGCAGTGCCCGCAGCGTATCCAGATCATTATAGACTACGCCATCATAATTGATTCTTCTTAAATAGCCATTATGTCCATGCTTGTAAATTTTTATCAAATCCGAATGCTTTAGGCCAGTTTATTAGTTGATTTATCAATTCCTCTGCCAGTGTAATGACAGCTATTTGGCTAATTGCGCTGCAACATTCCCAAATTCTTAGTCTGAAAGGTCCGCAATATGCCCCTATTTACAATTCAATAACAAAATCCCGGGCTACAGTCCGATCGTCTCTCCCGGTTTCGGCAGCAGCAATTGCTTGCCTGCCGCCTCAAAATCTGATTTAGCCTTCTCTGTATCAATGGCTATGATCGGCCAGGTATTATAATGTACGCCCACTATTCGATTACATTTTACAAAGTCGGACGCGTGTATCGCATCCGCCGGGTCCATCGTATAATTGCCCCCGATCGGCATTACAGCAAAATCCAGTTTGGCCCACAGAGGGATCAACTGCATATCCATCGTAAGCGCCGTATCCCCAGCCATATAAAAATTGCCATCCGGCGTCGTAAACACAAATCCCATCGGATTGCCGGCATAACTGCCATCGCCAAAGGAAGACGAATGAATGGCATTCACCCCCTGGCCTTCCCAAAATCAAAGGGCACCGGTCCCCCGTGATTCAACGGATGCGCATTCTCCACCCCGTTCTTCTTCAGCCACCCCACAACCTCCGCCGCTCCCACACACCTGGCGCCCGTTTTTTTCGCCACATTCACCAGATCGGCCGTGTGATCGCCATGTCCATGGGTTATAAAAATATAGTCTGCTTCAATCTTATCAATATCAAGGTCTTTCGCAAATGGATTCCCTGTAAAAAAGGGATCGAACAGTATCGTTTTTCCGTTTACTCCGATGGATAGGGTTGAATGTCCGTAATACGTCAATTTCATTGGGTAACTTTAAGAAAGCTGTACTACAAAATGGTTTAACCTTGGTTCATCAAAACCTGTTTTTTTCCCCCACAAATGCGCCGGCATTCCTTTCTCATCCTGCCCTCTTCACTATTTACCCTTTCGGGCTCTTTCATACTGTAAAGGCCAGTGCATTTCCTTATACCCCAACTCATCGGCAGCATGCAAGGGAAAATATGGATCGCGCAGCATTTGTCGGGCCATGACCACCAGATCAGCCTGTCCGCTCGCCAGTATCGTCTCGGCCTGAGCAGCGCTGGTAATGATACCCACCGCGGCGGTGGACATACCGGTCTCTTTCCGGATACGTTCGGCAAACCCTACCTGGTACCCCGGTCCCACGGGTATCTTCTGGTGCGCGACCAATCCTCCCGACGAGCAGTCCACCAGATCTACGCCTTTTTCTTTCAATAGCGGCGCCAGCCTTACAGCGTCGTCGGCCGACCATCCGCCATCGGCCCAGTCGGTCGCGGAGATCCGCACGAACAACGGATAACCCGGAGGCCATACCGATCTGACCGCATCCACAACTTCAACAAGCAACCGGGCCCTGTTCTCCCAGTTGCCTCCGTATTCATCCTTTCGGTGATTGCTCAGCGGCGACAGGAATTGATGAAGCAGATAACCATGCGCCGCGTGCACCTCTACCACCTTAAATCCCGCCAGCATCGCCCTCCGCGCCGCCATCCTGAAGTCTTCGACCACATGACGGATACCCGCCACCGTAAGTTCGACCGGCTCTCCGTAGTGTTCGCTGAAGGGTATGGGACTCGGGGCTACCACCGGCCAGCCGCCATCCGCTTCCTTTATAAGTTTTCCCCCATTCCAGGGCTCCTTCACACTAGCCTTCCGTCCCGCATGCGCCAGCTGTATGCCGATCTCGCTGCCCTGCGCGCGGACAAACTTCACAATGCGCCGAAACCCTTCAATATGCTCATCCTTCCATATCCCCAGGTCAAAGGGGAGATTCTCCCCTCGGGCGAGACCGCTGTCGCCTCCGTAAAGACCAGCCCCGCGCCGCCGACGGCCCTGCCACCCAGATGTACCAGATGCCAGTCGTTTGGCATGCCGTCGATCGCAGAATACTGACACATCGGAGAGACCACGATACGATTCCCGAGAACAATATCTCTTAGCGTAAAAGCAGTAAATAAATGGCTCATATGGCGGCAAAGGTCATAAATTTATGGTACAATTTTTCATTCATGAGAAGAGCTCTTCTATATCTGCTGATCACCCTGGCCGCAACCCTTCCGCTCCAATCATTTCACCCATCCCACCCGCCGCAATCCTCCGAGGTCCTTATCGCCGCCGCGGCCGACCTCAAATTCGCCATGGACTCCGCCATCGCCGTCTTCACCCGCACCAACCCAACAATAAAAATAAAAGTCGTATACGGCTCATCCGGCAACTTCTTCCAGCAGATCAGCAACGGAGCCCCCTTCGACCTCTTCTTCTCCGCCGACGTCGACTACCCCCGCCGGCTGCAGCAAAAACAGTTGACCCTCTCCGATCCGAAGCTCTACGGCATCGGCCGGCTGGTGCTCTGGAGCAAAGAACTCGACCCCGCTATGGAGGGGATGAATACTCTCCTTAACAACTCCATAAAAAAGATCGCCATCGCCAATCCGCAGCACGCTCCATATGGCAAACGCGCGGAAGAAAGCCTGCGCTACTATCAGCTCTATGACAAGATAAAAGACAAGCTCGTCCTCGGCGAAAACATCGCGCAGACCGCCCAGTACGCACAGAGCGGCGCAGCGGACGTCGGCATCATCGCCCTCTCGCTGGCCCTCTCCCCTGCCATGCAGCAGACCGGCGGCAAGTTCTGGCTCATTCCCGCAACGGCACACCAGCCCCTTCAGCAGGGCTACGCCCTGCTGCCCCACGCAGTAACAACACCGGCGCCGAAAAATTCGCCGCCTTCTTTACCTCCCCGGCAGCAGCCTCCGTCCTCAAAAATTTCGGCTTCGGCCAACCCTAACCACCCAATCCCGATTCGTCACCGCCAACCCACTGCTATGAATACACTCCACGGGCACATCACATCCATCACGACCGAACAAAATATCTCACTTGTAAAAGTCCTTGCGGAAGGCTACCTCTTCCACTCCCTTATAATTGACACACCCTCCACAAGCCCCTGGCTAAAAGAAGGTGCCGCCATCCGCGTCCTCTTCAAAGAGACCGAGGTCATGATCGCCCTCCCCCACTTCAGATCAGCGTCCGCAACCAGCTGCCCTGCCGCATCACCGCCGTCACCGAAGGCGCCATCCTCTGCGAGCTGACCCTTTCCCTCACCACCACCTCCAATATAGTGTCGGTAATCACCCGATCAGCCTGCGAGTCCCTCTTTCTCAAAGAGAATCAGGACGTAATTGCGCTGATCAAAACGAATGAAGTAAGTTTGGCGCATGATTGACTGGCAACCACTCTGGCTCAGCCTGCGCCTGGCCACCCTGACCACGGCGATCCTGCTGCTGCTCGGCATTCCCCTGGCCTGGTGGCTGGCCGAACGTCGCCGGCAATGGAAGGCGCTCGCCGAAGCCGTTATCAGCCTCCCCATGGTCCTTCCCCCTCGGTGCTCGGCTTCTACCTGCTGCTGGCCTTCAGCCCTTCGTCAGGACCCGGCAGACTGCTCGACCACTGGCTGAATATCCGCCTGGTCTTTACTTTTCCCGGCCTCGTCATCGCCTCCGTCATCTATAGCCTTCCCTTCATGGTCAATCCCTTATTGGCCGGCTTCCGGAACCTCCCTGCCGACCTCAACGAAGCATCGCGGACTCTCGGCAAATCAGACTGGACAACCCTCATCCGTGTCCTGCTTCCCTGTCTGCGCGCGCCACTCGTCACCGGTGCCGTACTCAGCTTCGCCCATACCATCGGAGAGTTTGGCGTCGTTATGATGATCGGCGGCAGCATACCAGGCGTCACAAGAGTAGCCTCTGTAGCCATCTACGACGAAGTCCAGTCCACGCACTACCCCGAAGCCAATCATTATGCGCTGGCCCTGCTGGCCCTCTCTTTCTCTGTCCTGCTGCCGGTCTATCTCATCAATTACCGCCACAACAAATCCCCCCTATGACGACATCCGGCGCAGGCCTCCATTTCAAAGCCACCAAAACCCTTCATACCGCTGCCGGCAGCCAGCTGCTCGACATAGAGTTCCAGCTGAAAAAGGTGGCCTACTTGCCCTCTACGGCCCTTCCGGCGCGGGCAAAACAACGATACTTCGCATCCTCGCGGGTCTGACCGATCCTAACACCGGCTATATCCGGATGAATGACGAGACCTGGCTCGACACCGGCCATCACAAGCCCTCCCATACGCCATCGCGTTCCATCACGCACCTCCCCACACCATCCCGCTCCATCGGATTTGTATTCCAGGACTTCGCCCTCTTCCCCCACATGACCGTGCGCCAGCAACTACAATTTGCCCTCCCAAAAGACGCCGACCGCCATATCATTGACGACCTCCCTCGAAATGCTGGAGCTGCAGGAACTCCAGCACCGCAAACCCGCCCCTCCTCTCCGGAGGCCAGCAACAACGCACAGCCCTGGCCCGCGCCATCGCCCGCCGCCCCAGCCTGCTCCTCCTCGACGAACCCCTCTCGGCCCTCGACGACGAAATGCGCTTCAAACTGCAGGACTTCATCGGAAAAGTACACCGGACGTACGGACTGACGACGATCCTCGTCAGCCACTACCTGCCGGAGATTTTTCGTTTATCCGATGACGTAATAGTACTGGAAAATGGAAAGATCCAAAAACAAGGCCCCGCGCCCCAGGTCTTCCTCGAAGAAAAGATAAGTAGTAAATTCAGGACCACCGGTGAGATCGTCGATATCCAACCCGCGGACATCGTTTATATTGTAAGCATTCTGTCCGGAAACAATATCGTGAAAGTCGTCGCCACCTCCACGGAGATCGCCAGCCTCCGCGTGGGACAAAAAGTAATGGTCGCCTCCAAGGCCTTCAACCCCATCATCCTCCCGCTGGGCTGACCTCCACGCCATTGGCGCGAACCGAGCCACCGCCCTAATTCCAAAACCCCTGCGCCTTCACCTGCCCCGGGCTCACCCCCTCCGCCGCAATAGTCTTCTCAGCTTTACCATCTCGCGACTATATCCTGCCAGATAAAAGATGGTGTCTTTATGCTCTTCGATACTCAACCCCGTCACCCACTCCTCCAGCTCGAAATAGTCTTTTGACGACTTCTTTCTCAGCGACTGCAACCCCCAACCCGTAAAATACTGCCCAAACTCATCGCGGTGGTGCTCCTCCGACAAAATAACGGCCCCGCTGATCGCAACCCCGTTACCCGCCAACTGCCGCAAGGCAAGAAAATGACCGATAGCCGTCTCATCTCCCAGAAACACCAGCGGCCTACCCGGCGCGGGCTGCTGATGAGACGAATCCACCCCCAGGTAGGAAACCATATTCCCCGCCTTCAGCGACCGCCCCCACCGGCTTCCCGGTCCGTCATGCGCCGTAACCACGATCAGCGTACAGGTCCTCGTCTCCGCATCCCAACCCGAAGGCGTATAATCCCGGTATACAAAATTCCCAACCTTGAATTTAATGTGCTGAGCACTGTTCCACCTTCTCATATCACAGTCCGGCAGATGCAGGTCGATCTCCCGCATCGAATCCGGCTCCCAGGTCCGGACCGCCAAAACCTTCGCACTATGGATAAAAGGACTCTCCGCCAGCGATAGCGCCTTTTGTGTTAGCTTATTCATGCTACAAAACAACGACAACCGGTCCTCCCCGCCAATGGCGTATCGCGGGTAAGCATTGGACTATTCGCGGGTACCCCCAGCCCGCCGTCCCCAAACCTGCCCGCCCTTCCGCGTGACCCATTCCTCCATCATCCCCCTCCACCGCGTGAACCACCCCTCCATCATCCCCCTCCCCCTGTAACCCGCCCTAAACTCCCCCGGCGTCTGCCCCGCCTGCTTCTTGAACAGTCTCGAAAAATAAGTATGGTCCTCATACCCCAGCTCGAACGCGATCTCCTTCACACTGCACTGGCTGTAATAAAGTAGCCGCCTTGCCTCCAGTATAACCTCCTGTTGTATCCAGTAACTCACCGGAAACCCCGTCGTCTCCTTCACGATCTCGTTCAGATACGACAAAGACAAATGCATCGCCTCCGCATAGTCAGCCGGACTCTTCATCGTCCTGAACCGCTGCGTCACCATCTGCCTGAACTCCAGCGTGATCATCTTAGGTCTCGAAAGATTCCCGTCCGCCGCCACCGGCCGCCCCGCATAACCATCCGCAACCAACCCCACGAACGAACCCAGCAACGAAAAATACACTGACGGGAATACACCGACTCCTGCTGCCGCCTTAGCGTATGCGCCAGCATCAGACACTGCGCCAGCGGCCCGATCGTCGGCTCATCCAGAGACAGCGGACGGTGATGCAGCAACGGGTCCTCGAGCACAGCCCTGAAGAGATCCGGAACCAGCCCCGGCTCTATCGCCAGGTACCACCCGATCGCATCGTCACTCACACCCTGAAAATCGTGCACCTGTCCGGGTAGTACAAAATAGATCGCACTGCCCCTGTATTCAAACTGCTGAAAATCCACCATCATCCTCGTCCACCCTCTTTCCAGCACCATGAAAATATAATGGTCATCCCGATGCGCATCTATTGGCGCAGATTTTTTGATTCGGTCGTTCTCGCGGTCCACCCGCTCGAGATGATACCGCTGGTCGGTATGCTCCTGCAGCTTGTGCACCGGTATAGTATTTCTTTTCGGCATTGTATCACTTGATTGACTTAATGTGGGACAAAAAATCGCAAGTCAAAATTAATGTTTACTTTTCAGCCGAAATCACAAGTATGTTACAGCTATCCGTCTGGGAAAAAGAAAGTTTTTTTGCGCCTGCCGATATCGTCATCGCAGGCAGTGGCCTGGTAGGACTCTGGAGCGCATATTATTTGAAAAAACTAGCCCCCTCATTAAGCATAACGATCATCGAACGCGGCCTCATCCCTACTGGTGCCAGCACCCGCAACGCCGGCTTCGCCTGCTTCGGGAGCCTCTCCGAACTCGTCACCGACTCCCACCAACTCGGCATGGACCAGCTGCTCGAACTCGTGGATATGCGCTATCGTGGGATCAAAAATAAAAAAGTCTTCGGCTCCGAAGCCATCGGTTATGAAAAATTCGGCGGATACGAGCTCATCGGCGCCGGCAAAACCGCAGCCTCCAACCCAACAAAACTCACTCCTGCAAACCCCACATCGACAAGCCCCTCCGACGAGGCCTCCACAACCCCGGCAAACCATACCACCCAACAATCACCCGAAACCGAAGAAGAAACCTCCGACCGGCAAATCCCCGACCTCTCCGACCTCGACCAACTTCGGTCCTCCATAGACGAATTCAACCGCCACCTAAAAAAGATTACCGGCCAGCAGAAAACCTTCCGCCTCCAGAACGAACGCATCAGTGAGTTCGGCTTCTCCGGCGTTCAATACCTCATCGAGAACCAGTCCGAAGGCCAGCTGCACTCCGGCAGACTCTGCCAGGCCCTCATCCGCCTGGTTCAATCCATGGGTGTCAACATACTCAACAACACCGAGATCACCGGCTTCGAAAAAGTACACGGCCACCTGCTCCTCCATACCCAGCACGGCATCCCTCTGATAGCCCACCAGCTGCTGGTCACTACCAATGCCTTCGCGCGCCAGCTGCTGCCACAGCTGGACATCACCCCCGCCCGGGGTCAGGTACTCGTTACCTCACCTGTCGACGGTCTGCCCTTCAAAGGCAGCTTTCATTTTGACGAAGGATTCTATTATTTCAGGAACCTCGGTGACCGCGTCCTCCTTGGCGGAGCACGCAACATGGCCTTTGAAGAAGAGACCACTACCGATATGACTACCACAGAACAGATCCAGAACGAGCTCGAACGCTTCCTCGCCGAAACCATCCTCCCCGGCCGCTTCTATACCATCGAACACCGCTGGAGCGGCATCATGGGCATGGGCAGCGAAAAAATGCCCATCATCAGAGCCGTCAACGAACACGTCTTCTGCGCCGTCCGCATGAGCGGCATGGGCGTCGCCCTCGCCCCCATCGTCGGCGAAAAAGTAGCAGCACTCATGACCAGCGGCGGTGAACCGGGCTAACACCCGCCACCATCCCAACCACCCGACCCGGGCACCCTACAACTTCACCACCCTTACTCCCCCACTCTTGCCCTCCATCCTCACAAAATATACACCGCCGGTCAGCCCGGAAAGTTCCAGCCGAACAGAAGTCTGCGTAACCCGCACCGACATCACCCGGTCACCCATCATGTTATAAACTCCTAACACTCCCCCACCTCCGTCACCCGGACCGTAGTGCCACTCATAGTCGGGTTGGGATATGCACCCGGCAAAACCCCCGATACCACAGCCCCGGTTCCGCTGCCCTGCACCTGAGTCGCCACGATCGCTGCAGGCGAAGTCAGCAAAGAATGTCTAAAACCTCCATCCGCAAACAACACCCGCATCCGGTCCCGCTGACCATTGGTAAACAGATGCATCCCGATATCGTCCGTAAAATCCATATAATTCATATACAGATTGCCGTATGGGGCATTATTACAGGAAATGACGATCCCGCCGGGATCGCCGTAGGTCGCCTGCTGCTGGGGCGGCGTGTCCCCCACCTGATCATCCCCGCAGGGTGCATCCCCCCATACATGGATCAGATTCAGCCAGTGACCGACTTCATGCGTGGCGGTCCGGCCCCGGTTGTAGGGAGACAAAGCCGTCCCCTTCGTACCAAACGCCGTATACCTGATGACCACGCCGTCCGTTGCCTTCTGCCCGCCGACCAGGCTGGAATACCCCAGCACATCCCCGGAAAGATTGCATACCCAGACATTCAGATATCGGTCACGATCCCACGCATCATCCCCCGCGGGCGCTGAACTTCACGTCGTCATTGAGAGAAAAAGAAACAGCACTGCTACGCGTTCGGACGATGCCCGTCGTCACACGGCCATCCGTGTCGACACCCGCCAGAACAAAGCGTATCCCGCAGTCCGCCGCCAGCCCCGAATAATACGCCGGCACCAGAGAAGTGTCCGCATTGTGCTTGCCATAATCTGCATTCAGCACATCCAGCTGCGACGCCACCTGGGCATCGCTGATATTCTGGGAAGAATTATTATAAACGATATGGACGACCACAGGGATCGTAATAATGGTGGGAATAGTCTCCTTTATCCCCTCACCGGCGATGGTGACAGAGGACCTGTGCAGCCGCATCTGGGTGAACTGCTCGACTGCCTCCACCTTCGCGGCCAGAGAGGGGTCAGCGTTCACCTGCTGCTGCCTGTAGTCGAACGAACGACAGTCTCGTTGCGTCAGACCGGGTAATGAGATCAACATGCATCCTACAAAGGGTAGAAAATACTTCATTTTACCGTCTTTTACAGCGGTAGATCATCGGTATTGGAGGGTAACCGGATAGCATATAGCAAGCCCGTTGACGCCGTTTTGGACGTAAGAAGGTTAAATTGGAATTAATTTAGTTATTCAGGAAGGATACTGCTTCTCGGTGAGATGAGAAACCACCGGATTCCTTCCGGCCTGGTATTGTGGTGTAGTGTTGGCAGGAATGGTATCCAGAAGATAAGCTGCTGTAAAACAATAAATTTTTTTTGGTAAATGCAAGTTTTTTATACAATTTTTACACCATGAACAGAGTCTCCGTATTTTTTGCCCTCATTTGCCTGCTTACCGCCTGTAACAATAACGACCGGCAGGACAATACCACCGCCGAAACTACCAAAACACCCGATAATACCCCCCGGCGATCAACTACTCAGTCATAAAAGCTACCCCTCACGACACCTCCGCCTATACCGAAGGCCTCCTCTTCCACGACGGCCAGCTCTACGAAGCCACAGGGACCGAACCCGAAATGCCCGAAAGCCGTAAGTCAATGTTCGGCACCGTCGACCTCTCCACCGGAAAGATCACCCCGAAAGTCACCCTCGACCGGAATAAATACTTCGGCGAAGGCATCGTCTTCCTCGGACGGCAAAGTCTACCAGCTGACCTATACCACCAAAGTCGGTTTCGTCTACGACGCCAAAACGTTCAAAAAATTAGGAGAATTTACTTTCCCAAGCAAGGAAGGCTGGGGAATGACCACCGACGGCGCCAGCCTCATCATGAGCGACGGCACCAGCAATATCAACTACCTCGACCCCAAAACTTTCCGGCTGATAAGAGTCCTCGGCGTCACCGACAACAATGGACCCGTCAGCAATATCAACGAGCTCGAGCTGATAAAAGGCTACCTCTACGCCAACCAGTGGCAGACCAACTACATTCTGAAAATTGACACCGCCAGCGGAAAAGCTGGTAGGAAAAATGAACCTGGACGGCCTCGAGAACGACGCCCGCAACAAATACCCCGGAGCCGAAGTCCTCAACGGCATCGCCTACGACTCCACAAATGAAAAAGTATACGTAACAGGAAAACTCTGGCCGAGTATCTACGAAATAAAATTCCCCTTCTAACCGGCGCGGTCACGGGCTAACACTGCCCGGCACGACCCCCATTCCCTACTTCGAGATCACATAAATCAGCGAACTGCACTTCGACTTATCTATGAAGGCTTTTATATTGGATACCATCCCATTCCACACGGCCCGCACCAGATTGCCGTGCCCGGTCCGGTACTTCTCGCTGAGCATGCTGATATAAAAACTGTCAAACCACATCGGCTGGCTATACTGCAGCTGAAGCCCGTGCCCGCTCACCAGCCGTTCCATCGAATCCGGTGAAAAATGATACAGATGCCTCGGCACGTCGTAAGCCGCCCAGGCCTCCTTATAAACCGCAGCATCATGCGACGTATAATTTGGCACCGCGATGAAAATACGACCGTCCCGCTTAATCAGCGTCTTTAGCCGCTCCAGATAGGAATGCAGATCATGGACATGCTCCAGAACATGCCACAGCGTTATCACGTCGAAACTCTCCTGCGGCAGGGAGTACAGATGATCCATCTCCAGCAGCTGAACCCGGTTGTCCGTCCGCGCCTTCTCCCGCGCTACCTCGTCCGGCTCCAATCCCGTCGCCTCCCAGCCCTTCTCCTTCATATGCGCCACAAAAGCCCCCGTCCCCGCGCCGATATCCAGCATTTTACCCTGCCGGCTACGCGTAGCCGATGAAATAAGCCTGTATTTATTGGACAGGGTCTGCTCCCTGACAATATGATAGAGCTGATTGATCAGCCCCTTATTCGTATTCGAATGGGAAATGTAATTGTCGGACCGGTAATACACGCCGATCGATCCGGCATCCGGTACGTCCTGGGTAAATCGTAATCCGCAATTCTGACACTCCCAGATCTCAAAACCTTCCCGGGACACCGTATGGTCGATGGCTTTTAACGCAAACTTTATACTCTCCGAGCTACAGGAAGGACATTGACTATAATGGATTAAAGACATATACGATACGGAGGAATTAAAATTTTATCTGGTTGCCGGTAGACCAGCCATGAGTATAGAAATGCCATCCAAGAACAGCCAGCCCCGCTACGGCCAGCACGATCGCGATCACCCACCACGAAAGCCTTCGGCGTCCGTTGTTCTCCTCCTGGAGCCATTCATTCATCTCGCCGCTGGTCCGCTCCCCTGTCCCCAACGACAAGTGTATGCTGCGCATCCTCACGCTGCACCCTTATGGCAGGCGTAGGCTGAACGAAAAATGCGGGCGCCTTCGCCGACTCGAACAACACACTACCCGAGTCATCCTTCTTCAGTATCCCCACCCCGTCCCAGCTGACCTCGTCCTCGGCCTTTATCCGGTTACGCAGTTCGAAGGAGAACTCGTTATACCATTTAATGGCTTCAAAATCAAGTATATTTCGCTGGGAAGCCAAATAAGAGAAGAACTCCTTGTCCGGAGCATCGAAGTATTTGTCAAATCGGAAACGGTATACCGGCGGCAACATGGTGCGGTCAGCCACGTCTGCCTCAGCAGGCAAAGTCTCCAGGTAGATCGTACCCAGACCCGGAATACTGATACTTCTGTGTTGAAACAAATAGGCATTCAAAACCGCAAACATGGCTTATTTTTTAGCTTTGGCTGCGAATCTAGCACATTTGCGTCATTCGTTTCCTCTCAATTTTGCCCGAATGACGCAAAACATCTAATGATGGGCCTTCGGCCGCTGGACCTGTGGTCCATTCTGTTACCCCAATTCGTCCCCCTATTTCTGTCCGAACGTAAACACCACACCCCCCAAAACATTAAAGCCATATACCGGGTACTGGTGCCACCTCTCATATTTGTTATTAAATATGTTATTCATCTGGAACCAAAGGTTCAGCTGCTTCAATACCTTGAACTCGACACCCGCATTCAGATCAGCCCCGCTGTTTCCCTTAAGGGCCTTTCCGTCCGGCGTCAGATAGCGGGCGCCGCCAAACGCAAAAAGTCAGCCTTGGCCCAGAAATCCTTGAAGAACTGCCATTTCACATGCGTATTGAACTCTATTGGCAACAACCCATAGGCCTTTGCATTCACCTTCAGATGCCGGTAGTCATATAAATTGACACCCGCGGTAGCCGAAAACTCATCTCCCACGATATAGCTCAACTCGCCATGCAGTTGCAACGCATCCATCGAAGGCTCATACCGCACGTCGAACTGATTGTTCATCGCCACCGCCGAGTCATTCACAAACAAAGGAATATTCTTATACTGCTGGAATCCGACCTTCGCCGCATAGCTGAAATGGTTGCTGATAGACCCCTTGAACCCGCCATACCACTCCTGCACGCGCGTATTCAGCAAAAGAATCCGGAGCCGCCAGCCAGGGATTGATCGACTCGAACCGCTGAAACGACCCCTTGTCATAATACCCGATCCATCCCAACTGCACCGTGAACCGCTGGTCCGAAGTGGAGATATCCGCCAGAAAATTCGGCAACAGATGAAAGACCTTCTGATCCCATGAAGGCGTCACCGCCGCCTGCAGGAACAAATTCGACGTCTTCACCAAAAACGCCGGATTCACCATATAGATATTGTTATTCTGGTCGACCGTCGCCCCCACCAGCGACTGATGGTAATGGGTCAGATTCGCCGTAAATCCGAGATCGAAAGCATAATTGTCCCCAAGCGTCTTCTCCAGCGGCAGATTGAATACGGTATTGACCTCGTTGGCATCGCGTTTCCATTTGCTCGAAAATACATTCACTCTGATATTCGGATGATACAGCAGCCCAAACTCCGTCGGCTCTGTATTCCGCAGACTCAGCTGGCCCTCATAGGTCTGATAGGTCACCTTCAGATCATCCGACGTGAACTTCAGCGTATCCGGCCGGTAACCATACCGGTAATAGGCGTCGTTCTTGAATCCAAGCGACCCGTTCCATTCCAGCTTGTTCTCCGTCTTCACCGTCCCTACCAGTTTTACGTCCGTCAGACTGTTCTTCTGAAAAGGCAGATTCCCCTTCGAGGACAGCTGACTGGCGAACAAATTGAAAAAAGTACGTTGACCGTCGCCAAAACTAAACCCCGTACGGATATACGGCACATGTATATTCCCTACTCCCACTTTGATATAGTTGTAATTCTCCCAGGGTTTCACCGAATCCCGCTGCAGGGCAACCGGCTTCATCTCCCCCGGCAGATAGTTCAGGAAAAGATACTGGGCGGGAATATTGTACGCCAGCTTCGGCCGGGACGTATCCACCGCCGGGGGCGCCGCATTGAAATTGATCTTTACCGCATCCCGCAGCACCGGCTTGAAGGAAGAAGTAATATCGATGGTCCTGCGCTTAGTCGTATCCTGCGCCTGCACAAAAGATCCTGTTCCCGCCAACACCAGTAAAAAGAATGATATTCTATACATGGATCGAGTTTCTGGAATGAATGATTAATTGGTCGAATCAACCTTGCTGTTCTTCTTCTCCTCCTCCGTCACCTGCGCCAGCTTCTGCTGGGCCTGCAGCCGAAGCTCCTCTATCTTGGCATTCTCCACGATACTCTGGAAAGTGGCCTTCGCGTTGAAATAATCTTTCTCCGCCACATAGACATCCCCCAGCAGCAAATAAGCCTTCGTTACCCACTCCTCATAGGAGCCCGACTTGTTGATGACCTCGAATGCCGCCTTTTCCGCGTCCTTCAGCTGATTCTGTTTAAAGAGACAGTCCGCTATCTGATAACGCGCCTCCGCCGCATAAGCCGACTTTGTCAGCGGCGCCGCCACCCGGAAATACTGAAGCGCCGTCTCGCACTGACCCGCCGACTGATAGGATTTGGCGATCGCCATATTCGCGAGCACCTTGTCGTCCACGCTCAATCCCTTTTGAGTAAGCAGTTCCTTCGCATTGGCGACCGCGTCAGGCCATTTCTGCAACTGATACTGGCTTCGCAGCAGACCCCGCATGGCCTCCATCTTGTTCTCCTGCGAAGAACTGAAATCCTTTAATTTGCCGAAATACTTTTCCGAGTTGGCGTAGTCTTTCAGGTTGAAGAAATACAGACGGGCCGCCTGCAGCAGCGACTTCTCGGCAAACTTGTTCGGCGCCTTGTCCCCTACAACGGCATACCCGACTACCGCCTTCGGCCAGTCTTTCTGGGAGAAATAGATCTCGCTCTTATAATAATTGGCCTCCAGCGAAAATTTTCCTTCCGGGAACTTGGCCAGATATGCTTCGAATCGCTGCGTCGCGCCGGGGAAATTTCCATTATTGAACTGCACCTCCGCCTCCTGATAAGCCAGCTGATCTTCCTGGCTCGCGCTGACCTCGACCCCCATGCCCTTGGCAAAATTCACGTACTCGGCACTGCGCCCTTCTTCCACATAGATGGTTTTGGCATTGTCCAGCCCGTCCTGAGCCTCGGGAGAATTGGGATACTGCCGGAGCAGCGAATCATACTGATTCAGCGCCTCCTTGTTGTTATTGAGATTGTACCAGGCGATACCCGACTGCAGATATGCCCTGGGTTTGAGCGCATCGGCCCCCTGACTCCGGAGAACATTCTTCAGATAGGACAGCGCCTCGCGGTAGTTCTCCCCGGCCAGATAGGTACCCGCTATCTCCATATTCACGTCCGCCGACAGATTGCTGCCGGGATAAAGCCGGTTGATCGTATTCAGCAGGGCTATCTTGTCCTTGCCGTTGCTTACACCCGCAATCATCGCCTTCTGGAAAGTCGCATAGTCGCTGGCAGGCCACGAAAAATCCACCACCTTATTATACATCGCCAGCGCCGTCCGGTAATCCCGGTTCATATAATAACAGTCCGCATCCCGGACATAAGCGTCCTGCTCCAGCGGCGAGGACCCGATCTTTGGATTGCGTACCACCTGCTCGAAAAAGCCCTGCGCCTGACGGTAATTCTCCTTTTTGAGGAAACAATAGCCCAGATTGTACCTTGCGTCCGTCGGATTGACCTCCCCGTTGACACCACCGCTCTTCAGATACTCCAGAAAATACCGGATGGCGTCGTCTATCCGGTTCAGCCGGTAGGCAATTTCTGCCTTCCAGAACTGAATATAGGGCAGCACGCTGCCGTTATTCGGGTCCTTCAGCGCCCTGTCCAGCAGCTCGTTGGCATTCAGCAGCAGACCGTCATTCACCAGCTCGGTGGCCCTGCCGTACAGGACCGTGGGAATAAGGCGGCGTACGTTATCCGACGGATGATCCACACTCTCAAGCAGCGTTAGTGCATCTTTATAGTTATTCGTGCCCGCCAGCACGCTGACCAGCAACTCACGCGCTTCCCGGCCGTATTCCGAATTGGGATACTGCTGAAGAAAGCCCTGGAACTCGGTGAGCGCCACGTCCTGGTAACCCAGCTCGTAGGACAGCTTAGCGTAATTGAATTTGGATATCTCCTTCTGTTTCGGATTGCTGCTGTTCATCGAACAGAACAGGAACGCATTCCGCGCATTCGCCTTCTGCGCCGTCTTCAGATAGGCATCTCCCAGCAGATACATAGCGTTTTGCGATAGAGAGTCCTTGCTGCCGGCCATCTGCCTGAACCCGGCTATCGCCTTATTCCAGTTCCTGGTCTGATAGTAACAATAGCTCAGCTCGTAAAGGTCCTCCCGGGTGACCTTCTTCGACATATTGACGTACTGCTCGAGATAAGGGAGCGCCTTCACAAAATCCTGCTTCTCATAATAGCCATGCCCCACCAGCTGCCGCAGTTCTGCGTCATAATACTGGTTCCCCTTCTTCAGCCTCGCCTCCGCATATTCGATCGCCTTGTCCTTCTCCCCCGGACCAGGTAGATGTTCGCCACATAATAGGGAACTACTTTCTCATATGTGGGATTATCTTCCACTATCTTAAAAGCCGCCAGTGCCTCGGAATACTTCTTTTGATAGAAACAGATGAAGCCGTAGTAATAGTTGGCGTCGATATAGTTGGGATCCTTTGGCAGCTGCCGGATGGCATTGAACAAAGGCAGGGCATTATCGAACTGCTTCTTCGTAAAATAGCAGTACCCCTGATGGAATTTCATATCCGCTATATCCTTGTTGCTCAGATTGTCGATATCCGCGTGCTCGTAAGACTTTAGCGCGGCGGTATAGTCCTTCTGCCGGAAATAATACTCTCCCAGGTGAAAACTGATCATACCCACCCTCGGAGCATTGTTCTCCAGATCGATATACTCCTGGGCCGCAGTTACGGCCGTCTTGTCATTCTGCTCCAGGGCGCACACCAGATAATAGTATTTTACGTCCTGGTACTCAACATAGTTATTGCTTTTGTCCGTCTCGCGCAGTGAATACTTCAGGTCCCGGAAGATGGGGAACGCAAGGGAGTAATATTCGTGTTCGAAAAACTCCACCCCCTGCCTGAAGCTGGCCTGCGGGTCGTCATAATATCTGGTCTGCTGGGCAAATGACGAAGAGCTGAAGAGAATGACGAAAAAAATAATACAGTATACTTCACTGGAAAATGATTTGATTTTTATCGTCTCCAACGGGCCCGTAGCCCGTTTCGGTGTTTTTCGCTGGAAGGCTCCCTGAGCCGTTAACGTGCTAAGTTTCTAATTATTTTGCCTTTGACCAAACATCGTTCCAAACACCTGTGGATAACTGCCTAGATTAACATTTCCTTATAAATCCCCTATCTTAGGCCCCAAATTCCAACCTAACATGAAAAAATTCCTGTCAACGCAGTATTCGGAAAACGCCTTCAATGTGGCGTCTCTTGTACTGCGCCTGGTATTTGGCCTGCTCATCTGCATCAATCACGGCTTCGATAAAATGCTCCACTTCGGCAAATACGAGTACACCTTTCCCAACCCGTTCCACCTCGGCCATCGCTGGACCGTGGTGCTCGTCATATTCGCGGAAGTGTTCTGCGCTCTCATGCTTGTCCTGGGCTTCGTCACCCGTCTGGCCGCCACTGGTGCTGACCATCGAGTTTGCAGTGATCGTCTTCATCATTGACAAAGGCCACTCCCTGCACGAGCAAGAACTTACCCTGACCTACCCGGCCGCCTTTTTCGCCGTCCTCATGGTTGGCCCGGGCCGCTTCAGCGTAGACGGAATGATGGGCAAATAACACAACTATGTACATCAGCGAAACCACAATGCGCGTCCGGTACGCAGAGACCGACCGTATGAACGTCGTATATCACGGCAACTACGCCCAATATTTTGAAGTAGGCCGCGTAGAGGCCATCCGCCAAGCGGGCATCAGCTATAAAGACCTTGAAGACAGCGGCACCATCCTCCCCGTCGTCGAATGGAACGCCAAATTCCTGCGCCCCGCCCGCTACGACGACCTCCTCACCGTCCGCACCACCCTCAGCGAATGGCCCTCCGACCACCGCCTCCGCTTCCGTCAGGAAGTCTTCAACGCCGAAGGCAAGCTGCTCACGGTTGGGGACGTCCTCCTGTACTTTCTGCGGTCTGAGACCATGGAAAAAACCCCCATGCCCAAAGAAATGGCCGAAAAGCTCAAACCTTTTTTCCCCTAACTCGTTATTTTTATCCCATGGAAAAGATCACGGCGAGCATCATCACCATCGGAGACGAACTATTGATCGGGCAGGTAATCGATACCAACAGCGCCTGGATGGCGCAGGAGCTCAATAAGAACGGCATCTGGGTCGGCCACCGCCTCGCCGTAGGCGACGTAAAAGATGACATCTGGCAGGCGCTCGACGACGAATTCAAAAGGGCCTCCATCATCCTCATCACCGGCGGCCTGGGACCTACCGCGGACGATATCACCAAACCCCTGCTCGCCGAATACTTCGGCGGCAAGCTCGTGGTCGACCAGGGCGCCCTCGACAACGTAAAGAAGATTTTCGAACGGCTCCAGCGGCCCATGATCGCCCGCAATCTCTCACAGGCGGAGGTACCCGATAATTGCACCGTCATACCCAACCACCGGGGAACAGCCCCAGGTATGTGGTTTGAAAAAGAGGCCGCATCTTTGTAAGCATGCCCGGCGTCCCCCACGAAATGAAAGGCATGATGACAGACACCGTCATCCCGGCCCTCCATCAACATTTTAAGTTCCCCTTCATCTCCCACCGAACCCTGCTGACAGCGGGCATCGGGGAATCCTTCCTTGCAGACTATATACGGACCTTCGAAGAAGCCCCTCCCCCCTCTATCAAGCTGGCCTACCTGCCCAATTATGGAATGGTGCGCCTGCGCCTCACCATTCACGGAGACGACGCCCCCCAACTGGAATCGCTCATCCAGCAGCAGTTCGATACCCTGAAGGGACTGGTCGCGGAATGGATGGTCACAGACGAGGACATCTCCATCCAGGAAGCCATCGGACGACTCCTGAAAGCCCGCGGCAAAACCCTCGGAACAGCCGAAAGCTGCACCGGCGGCCACATCGCCCACCTCATAACGACCATCCCCGGCTCGAGCGAATATTTCAACGGCAGCGTGGTCAGCTACGCCAATTCCGTAAAGGAAAATGTCCTCGGGGTCAGCCCGGACACCCTCGCAGCCAATGGGGCCGTCAGCGAACCCGCCGTGGAAGAAATGGTCAAAGGCGCCATCCGCCTGCTGGACGTCGACTATGCCATCGCCACCTCCGGTATCATGGGTCCTGGCGGCGGCAGCCCCGAAAAGCCGGTAGGCACCGTCTGGATCGCCGTCGGCAACCGCCAAGGGGTCCTCACCCAAAAATTCAATTTCCGATTCGACAGAGGGCGAAATATTGAACTGGCTGCAACAAATGCGATGAATCTCTTGAGAAAATTCATTCTCTCGAATGACTGATTAAAATCGGTCAATCCTTTTGTCCCATCACCCCCACTCCCTGGTCCACAGCCAACTCCGGCCCGTCCCCCGGTTGACGCGATTATCCCCAAATTAATTACCTTTGGCTCAAATTCAACTAACGCTATGTCTCTCGTCGACCTGGTAATGCCAAAAATGGGTGAAAGTATAATGGAAGCCACCATTCTAAAGTGGAACAAACAGCCCGGTGATGCCGTCAAACAGGACGAAACCGTCCTCGAGATCGCAACAGACAAAGTCGACTCCGAAGTCCCCTCCGCAACGGAAGGAGTCATCGAAGAGATATTATACAATGTCAACGACGTAGTTCCGATCGGCGCCGTCATCGCCCGCATCCGCACCAACGGCACGGCCACCCGGCAGGCGGCTCCCGTGACAGCGCAGCCGACCGTGACAGCGCAGCCGACGGTCATAACCCAGGCGACCCCGCCCCCGCCGTCGCCTCCGACCAACGGTAACGCCCGATTCTACTCCCCTCTGGTCCTCAACATCGCCGCAGGCGAAGGCGTCCCTCTCTCCGAGCTGGAATCCATCCCCGGCACCGGCAACGAAGGCCGCGTCACCAAAAAAGACATCTTACAATATATAGCCAATAAAAGGTCCGGCCTCCAACCCGCCACAGGCGGCACAATCGCCGCACAGGCAGAAACACCCGCCGAGATCACCACGGCATCGCCCAATATCCCGACCCCGGCCCGCGTAGTATCCGAACCACCGGCCCAACAGCCCATGAACCTCTACGGCAGCAACGTCGAGATCATCGAAATGGACCGGATGCGCAAACTCATCGCCGACCACATGGTCCGCAGCGTCCACACCAGCCCCCACGTCACCAGCATGTCGGAAGCCGACGTGACCCATCTGGTGAACTGGCGCGAAAAAGTGAAGAAAGAATTCGAAAAAGAGAGAATACCAAACTCACCTTCACACCGCTGTTCATCGAAGCCATTATCCGCTGTATCAAAAAATACCCGCTGATCAACAGCTCCCTCGACGGCGATAAGATCATCGTCAAAAAAGACATCAATATCGGCATGGCCACAGCGCTGCCCTCCGGCAACCTGATCGTACCCGTCATCCGCAATGCCGACCAGCTCAACCTCACCGGCCTCGCCCGGCAGGTCAACTCCCTCGCCGACAACGCAAGACAGGGCCGACTTCGCCCCGAAGATTCCCGAGGGAGGCACCTTCACCCTGACCAACGTCGGCACCTTCGGCAGCCTCATGGGAACCCCGATCATCAACCAGCCTCAGGTGGCCATCCTCGCCGTAGGCGCCATTAAAAGCGCCCCGTCGTCCTCGAGACAGCGGAAGGAGACGCCATCGTCATCCGACACATGATGTACCTTTCCCTCTCCTATGACCACCGCATCGTGGACGGCAGCCTGGGCGCTACCTTCTGCTCCGCAGTGGCCCGCGAACTGGAAAACTTCTCGCCCGACAGACAGTTGTAGCCCCCACTTGCAATTTTGGCCGGATTTTCGTAAATTCAGTAACATGAAAGCACTATCCGAGACCTGGTTCGCCGATGGCTACATCGACTTCGAGCTGAAAAAGTATACCCTGCTGGCCTATCTCCAGGAGATACACCGCCAATTCAATGAGAACAAGCTCTACCCCCAGCTGGCAGACATCATCTTCCACTACAACAACCTCGTTGCTTTCCGGGAGAACAAAAAATACCTTCAGGAACAATTCCCTAAGAAACTCACAGGCATCCAGATAGAGAAACTCCAGGTCCTCTACGAACAGCTCATCGAAGACGACGAGCTCATGCAGGAGCTGGAAGAGATCATCAATTATGCCACTCAGGAGATTCGCCAGACCATCAGCAGCGGAACCGAGATCTATGAATTTGTGGAAGAAAAACTGGTGATCTACCCCGTCGGCATCGTACCCCTCGACAGCCACGAAGGATATTTCTTCCTCAGCTCGGGCCACTACTCCGACACAAGGGTCTACCAGTACAGACTTTCGATTTTGAAAAACACGACGAGAAATACCGCAGCATCCGCACCGAATACATCGACAGCTGGGCGCGCAACATCGTCAACACCTACGAGAATATAAAGGCGGAACTCATTCGGATCAACAACAGCCTGCCCAACCCGGCCGTCTTTTCCATCGAAACCGAACTGAAATTTCCCATGGACGAGACCCTACTGCCTATCGCCAAGAGAAGCCTGGTGCGGTACATTAGCGGCAAGGCCGCCTGATACCTCATCATTCTGTCCTTCGAAATAATAATAAGAGGCAACGAATTTCTTCACGTACATCCTGCTCTCCGCGGGAAGAAAAGACTGCAGCTCCCAAAAATTACGGCTTCCCGAAAGACGGATCGCACGGTTTACCGTTCCTTCACCGCTGTTGTACGCCGCCAGCACCAGCAACCAGTTCCCGAATTGCGCATACAGGTCCCTGAGATATCGGGCAGCGGCACGTGTACTCTTGTTATACAACGTCCGCTCGTCGACGCCCTGACCGACCCTTAGCCCCAGCATCCTCGCCGTAGCCGGCATTAGCTGCCAAGCGCCTACAGCGCCGACACGGCTGACCGCATTGGGGTTCAGTTCCGATTCTACCACCGCCAGATATTTCAGCGATGAAGGCAGATCATATTGACGGAAGATCGAGTCGGCAATAATAAAAGGCAGATGACTCTTTTGCTTGATGGAAAATAAAGTAGGTGTGTTGCTCTGGACATAGCGCAGTACAAACTCCTTTGAATGCTTGTCCAGATACATCCGCTCGGTTGACCTGTCCACGGAATGAGAACTTCCGGAACCGATCGCAAAAGGCATGATGAACAAGAACGAAATGCCGGTAAAAAACCTTCTGTTAAATTCTTTTACCATAGTGTTAATAGTTTTCAGGGTCTCAACTGGCCTCCTTTCTCACTATCCCAAACGCTCGGCTGCCATTCGTTTTCCAACCGGATGCCAGCTTATAACCAATTAATAACCCGAATGTTCGGAACAGTCTCCATTTCTTTTGTTTCCCAATTCCGGAAACTATCTTCCCACCCTGGTCAATACGCACTACGTTGTCTTCAATTGCTTTTTCTTCAACCTCATCATCTGCAGCACAATCGAAAGCAATATCAGCAAAAAACCGACATAAAATCCCGTACTTAAATATTTATCTTCTCTGAATAATACAAAGGCAAGAAGGATCCCGTACACCGGCTCCAGATTATAGGTAAGGTTCACGGTAAAAGCGGATATCTTTTGGAGAGCGCTCATGGAAAGATTGAAAGCCAGTACCGTACAAGCCCAGGCAAGAATAAGCAGCCAGCCGAGATCCGACCAGCCCGGCAACAGCGAAGGGGCCGGAAACAGCCATAGATACAAAGGCATTAGTACCGTCAGCACCAAAAAACCACCGCTCAGCTCGTACAGCGTCACATTTTCAGAAGAAACCCGGCGCAAAATACGCTTGTTCAACACCGGAAAAAGACTGCCCAGGAACGCCGAGACGAGTCCGATCCCAATCCCCAGCTTTGAAATGCGGGTCGACCTGAAATATAAAGAATATGCCGACGATGACCAGCACACCAAGCAGCAATTCAACTACATCTATACGATGCCGTAAGACCAGCGGTTCTACCACCGCAGTAAAGAATCCGATCGCCGAAAAACAAAGCAGCCCCACCGACACATTCGAGTATTTGATGCTGCCATAGAAGGCAACCCAGTGCAGCGCGGCGATACCGCCGATTCCGAAGATTCGCCAGACATCGCGCCTGTCAATCCGCACCTGCTGGCTGCGCACCAATGCAAGCAGCCACAGCGACGGCGCCGTCAGCAATAGCCGGTACCAAACCAATAAACCTTCGTTGAGTGAGATCAGCTTACCAAGGACACCGGTAAGCCCCGCGAGAAGGACAGCGATATGCAACTGGATAAATGCTTTCTTCATTGACCCTTATTTTCCCTCGGCGACCGGCTCACGGGAAAAATTACGCATAGGCACTACATCATTCTTGACCCGGTTACGGTAATTCTTGAACAATGACTGCCAGCGCAGGTTCAATACTCCGAGTATGCCCTCTTTGACAATACCCTTATTCATCTTGGAAACGCCGAACTTACGGTCTTCGAAGATGATCGGCACTTCCTTTATCTTAAAGCCCAGTTTCCAGGCCGCAAACTTCATTTCGATCTGAAACGCATAACCGACAAAAAGTATCTGGTCCAGATTGATCGTTTCCAGCACTTCCTTCTTATAACAAACAAACCCCGCCGTGGGATCCTGCACCGGCATCCAGGTGATCAGCCGGGTGTAGATCGAGCCGCCGCGGGACAGCAGTATACGATCCTTGGGCCAGTTCACAAAGCCACCGCCCTTGACATAACGGGAACCGACCGCCACATCCCCACCCTGATACTTACACGCATTATAGAGACGGTCCAGGTCTTTGGGGCTATGGGAAAAATCCGCGTCCATCTCGAAAATGAACTGGTAGTTGTTCCGCACCGCCCAGCTTGAATCCATGGATATAGGCAGTTCCAAGACCCAGTTTACCCTGCCTTTCTTCGAGGAAAAGCTGTCCCGGAACCCTCGACTGGTAATTCCGGACAATATCCGCTGTGCCATCCGGCGAGCTATCGTCGATGACCAGGATATGAAACCCCTGGCCCAACTGAAATATGGCATCGAGGATATTTACTATATTCTCCTTCTCGTTATAAGTAGGTATGATAACTATCTTTTCCAACTGCCTGTTTGTGTGATTGATGTACAAAGTTAACAATTTTTACCGCCTGCGACCGCCCGTTAGCCCTTTTTTAACATAGTCCTGTTGAATATCTCCGTCAGTTTCTGCTTGGTGTGAAGCGGAAAATCGCCCTTCATCATCCAATCATAGTATTGAGGCTCAGCCTTCAGTATCTCCGCTACGCTGCGCCCCTTATGTTTTCCGAAGTTAAACACTTCTATTCCATTCTCCATCGTAAAACGCCTCGCAAAATCCACAACCGGCTCTTCGCCGATGCACTTAAGTATTGTCTCAATATTCGTACCCAACTGAGGATACTTTACAACCTGGGCTACCAGCACTTCCCAGGTAGCGGACGCATCCGCTTCAGCCCCATGCGCACCCTCCAGCTCCTTGTTGCAATAAAATCGATAGGCGGCACTCAACGTCCTCTGTTCCATCATATGAAAGATTTTCTGCACGTCCAGCAATCTGCGCCCCTTGCCATCGAAATCCATACCCGCCCTTAAAAATTCTTCCACGAGCATCGGTATGTCGAAACGATTGGAATTATACCCCGCCAGATCACAATTGTCCAGGAACTGCTTCATTTCATTCGCTACCTGCCTGAAACTGGGTGCGTCCTTTACCATTTCATTGGTGATACCATGAATATCCGTAGAACTCGCCGGAATAGGCATTTCGGGGTTGATCAGCTTGCGCTTTACGATTTGCTTGCCATCAGGCATGATCTTCACGATGGCGATTTCCAGGATGCGGTCACTGCCAAGATTGACACCGGTCGTTTCCAGGTCAATGATCGCTAAGGGGCGTGTAAGTTGTAACATTCTCTATATAATAATTATATGGTCTTCTGTTATATGACCTCGGCCGACAAGGCCGTCACATCCAGCCCATCATAATTACCCGAACTCATTAAAAGCAAATTAACATTTTTGAAAGATTCACGCATCAACCAGGCCCTTAATTCTTCTCTGTCCTGGATCACCACCAACCCAGGCTTGCCAAATTCCGCCCTTACCTTCTCTACCGGCAACGGAGGCAACCGCTTCAGTTCCAACGCATGCCGCGAGTAAAAAACCACCGCATCATCCGCCGGGTCCAGCGATCCCTTGTATTCGGATAAAAACTGCTCATTCAGGCTGCTGTAGGTATGCAGTTCCAGTACCGCGATCAGCCTCCGCCCCGGGAACTGGGTCTTCACCGCCCGGATCGTTGCCTTCACCTTGGATGGCGCATGCGCAAAATCCCGGTAAATATTCACACTGTCATTGGCGGCCAGCAATTCCAGCCGTTTGGCGGCCCCTGAGAAAGAAGCCATACCCTTCAGAAATTCGGCCGTTCCAACCCCTAACTCCCTGGCAACCAGATATGCAGCATGGAGATTTAACAGGTTATGCTCGCCAAACACCTTCAGGGAGCCGGATTGACCTTCCAGTGTCACAACTGTTATGCCGTTTTCGATACGATGCTCCGGTACCCCATATCCGATCGTACGCAGAGCCTTCTTCCCTGTTTGCTCTTTTACCAGCCGTGCCAGCACCTCATCCGTTTCATTATAGATCAGCACCCCGCCCGGTTCGATCTTGTCGATAAAGATGCGGAACTGCTCGAGATAGTTGTCAAAAGTCGGAAATACATTGATATGGTCCCAGGCGATCCCCGTCAGCACCGCGATATGGGGGAACAGAAAATGGAATTTCGGCCTTTTCTCGAGCGTGCTCGCCGGATACTCATCCCCCTCACACACGATCACGGGCGCCTGAGTAATGTTCACGGACTGGGAAAAGCCCTCCAGCCTGGCGCCCACCAGATAGTCAAAATCCCTGCCTGCATCTTTTAAAACGTTCATAATCATAGCGGTAGTCGTAGTTTTCCCATGACTTCCGCCAACTACCACCCTGGTCTTGTCCCTGCTCTCCTGATAAATATATTCCGGAAAGGAATAGATGGGCAGGGCCAGCTCGCCCGCCCGCTGCAGCTCAGGATTATCCGCCTTTGCGTGCATCCCGAGGATCACCGCATCCAGTGCCGGCTCGATCTTCGCCGGGAACCACCCCATCTCGGCCGGGAGGATCCCCTCTTTCTCCAGATTGCCCTTCGCCGGCTCGAAAATCTCGTCGTCACTGCCCGTAACTATATATCCCTTGCGCTTTAGCGCGATAGCCAGCTGGTGCATCACACTACCCCCGATCGCTATAAAATGTATTTTCATGGGTCAATTTTACATAATTTTATAATTCCGGCGCGCCCCCTCTTGCGAATTCCGGATTTTTGTATTTACTTTGTGTCGGCTCCACAGTTAATCTTTCTCTATCCTTTCGAAACAGCCCCCTACTAATCTCTTCTATCCACATCCGGATCCCGTCCTTTGAATTACCTGGTTCCAATTCCCCCCTGTCCCCGGGACAGAGATTTACCAGGCAATTTATCACGCAATCTTAAATACCACAAAAAATGAGAAAGACAATTGTAATTGTAACCCTCGTATTCGCTATTGCTGCTTCTTTTGCTTCCTGCGCCTCTTCCCGCGGTGCCGGTGCTCACGGTGGCTGCAAAATGAGCCAGGGCTTTGTCGGATACGGCGGTCGCTAGTACATCCGATCCGGAACCCTAACTCTCCCCGGAACCAGTAGATATCATATTATAGAGGTTATCATCCAATTGATAACCTTTTTTATGTCCGTTGTTATAATGGGGTATGTCCAAACCACATACTATCTTTGCGCCCATGAATTGGATCAAATTAGAGTCCGAGAACCAGCTGGATGAGATCAGAACAAAATCCAGCTCCCGTCCCCAGCTGATCTTCAAACACAGTATCCGTTGCTCCACAAGCGCCCTGGTCAAGAACCGGCTTGAAAGGAATCAGGCTCCCGACTCCATCGACTTCTACTACCTCGACCTCATCAATAACCGGCCCGTCTCCAACAAGATCGCCGACACCTTCAATGTCCGCCACGAATCCCCGCAGGTACTGCTGATCCGCGACGGCAAATGCGTCTATGAAGAAAGTCATATGGGAATCTCGATGGACGAATTGATTCGCGCTTCGGAGTCCTGATCAAATATACTCCCCGCGAGGCTACCGGTCCCCTACTCTTTCTTCGGCGGAACAGGCCGCTGCCTTGCTCTTCCTTTAGCTGAGCCGGCTGATGCACGACGATCTGAGGTTTTCCCCTGAACTCCTCTATCTTTCCCGTCACACAAACCTTTTTGTCCATCAGTTTCTCCTCCGGCTTATATCCAAGAGCCTTGCGGACGTCTTCCCAGATGACGACGGTGAGCAGCTGATTGGGATAAGTCTCACCCAAATTCAGGAATGTAGGCTGATTCTTTGCGTTCTCCAGCCAACGCGCGCTGGCAACTTTGTCGCAAATGGTCACGCTGTCGCCCACATGCTTCGCGGCATCCCCGGCGGGGATCGTCCTGACCTGCGCACTCGCCACAACCCCAGCCGACAGACTCAAACCTAAAAGGAAGGAATACTTTAACATATCAGTTAATTTACATGAAGGTAAGCAGCCATCGCGAGACTCTCAACCAGGAATTTCATTTCCAGAATTTGCTTTACCAGGGCTTTTCTCCGTAAACATTTCCCGGCGGGGCATACCGACAAACCAGATAATCGGTCTGCCCATTGCTAGCCAGCGCACAACCCACCGTCTTTGTGTTCTTCCAAACGATCTGGCTGTAGTGTCCGATCATCCCCTTCCCACAGTCGGGAAACACACCATAGTGAAAAGCGCTCTTCTCATTTCCCCAAAAACCAACCATATCCGTGTAGGAGTAGGCGCCCGCCGTTCCCCACCATAAATTTTCGCCTTCCTTACCCACGATAGACCGATCATGTTGACCTTTGTCAATGTCTGCGAGGTGTTCGGCCCAGCCCAGGGCATCTTTTGCAAGATCCGGAGACCAGACGAGAGGAGGCAACTCCAGCGTCGTTCTATACGTATTATGTTGTTGCAAAATCGCAGACACGAACCCGGGATCATTATAGACAGTATTTGTACTCTGAGAGCGTCCTTTATGAGCGGAGAATATAAGAAATGAGGATAGGATGAAATAGTTGAAGCGCATGACCAAACGTTGATTAGATGATAACTATTGCCGCCATTTGAATGTTCTCTAACGATCGCCTACAGGAAATGTTGCAAACGGATTCTTAAAAAACTGAGTGGTTCGATTATTGCAATATACAGAGCAACATCTAGCATTAATTTTTTTCAGATTGGTCTTTGTAGTCTTACGATTTTTGCCGATATTTAAAATCTAATTAATAACCTGTTCCTTTTTATCCCTCTTAGCATCACTATCCGACCCGTACAATGCTCGTTTTCCTATCCGCTCATGATTACCTTTTAACAATTTGCTTAGCCAATAGCTTAGCCAAAAGCTTGTGTCTAAACCAACCGAACTATGTTTAAAAGACAGGTACTCCTTGAGTGTATCTCTGCCTTGTTGATCATGCTTTTTCTGTATGCCAGCCTCAGTAAATTTTTGGACTTCCAAACATTTACAGGCGAGATGAACAACCAGCCGCTACCCAATTCCTGGACTCCTTTCCTGGTCTGGATCATACCTTGCAGCGAGATCCTGATCTGCATCTTCGTTCTCCTCGAACGCACACGCCTATTAGGTTTTTGGATCTCATTCTCTTTCATGACCGCGTTCTCTGTTTACAGTATAATGATACTGCTCAATTTTTTTGGCCGGATACCTTGTTCCTGTGGCGGCGTCATCAAACGCCTGACCTGGAAACAACACGTCGCATTGAACCTGTTTTTCGTGGCCTTATCAATTGGAGGCATTATCCTTCAACGTAAAAAACAATTTAAACCCATAACAATCACTTAAAACAGTTCGTATGAAAAAAGATCAAATGGACGATTATGACCCTTGTTGTTTGTCTCAGCATTGGCGGCGCTCTTGCAACAACCCCGCAAGGCGATTGCCGTACGCAGCAGCAATTTTATCAGACTGGAGGCGCTTATATGCCTGCCGGCACATTTGGAGTTAACTACACCTGTGATGCGGCACTCAGCACTTGCACTTATACTACCGATGGATTTGGCAATTATTATCCCTGCCGGTCGGGTGTTTACCATTTCATCCAACTCGTAGGGAACGATAGCAAAATAAATAAAAAATAGTCCGTGTAAGTTCCACATTCCTATTAACGCGGGTTATCAGGTATTCCGCTTAGCCGTAACACGTCAGGAGGAATTGGTAAGACATAGCGTTTATCATTTGACGCCAGCGTATCTCGGACTCCCTTAATTTCCCGGAAAAGAGTTATGCTGGCGTCATCTTTATTCAGTCTGCGCAGATCGGTCCATCTCACATTACGAAATGGCATTTCCTTTCTTCTTTCTAAAAGTACAGTATCTAAAGCCCCGCCCATCGAACCAAATTTAATTCCGGTAAATTTACCCTTCTTCCATCTTAGGGCGAGTAGCGCGTTAAGATCATTTGCGGCCGCGGTCGTATCACCTGTCCTAACCTTGCATTCCGCCCTGATAAGATAGAGTTCATCGGTCGCAAGGCCTCCAAAAGGAAATATACTACCTGTATAGCTTCCATTCAGACCAAAGGTCGATCCACCCGTCGGGGCATAATAAAGGGCCAGTCGGAGATCGTTGCTATCATAGCTTCGAATCAAAGTTGAGTCAATAAAGCAACTGGGGGTGCCATAGGCCAGTATTTGTGAATTGCTATTACTATAATTGACAAAAACGGCCTGAAAAAGAATTTCTGCGTTTTGCTTGGTAAAAGGAGTTATAGCTCCTACACTAAGACCAGTGTAGTCCAGCAGGGGAAGATTCAAAGACAATGCGCTATCTGCATAAATCATTGCTGAATCATACTTACGCATGCTTTGATAGACTCTCGCCAGCATCGCCAGCGCAGCTGGACGGGACGCTCGATTAACAAAAGTCATCGAGACTCGTTGCGGCAGTAATTGCGCAGCAATACGCAGATCTCCCGTTATCTGACTATAGGTTTGCTTTACCGTACTACGCACCGACGGAGACTGAACGTCCTGGGTTAAACGCACAGGAATTCCGACGTCAGTTACTGCCGTACCCTCATCATATGCCGGAGCAAACAGCCGGGCAATATTGAAAAAGCCAAACGCCCTGGTGAATAGGGCCTGGCCTTTCAAACTATTCCAGGTAGCGGCGTTACTGTTGTCAACCTTGATTTTCTCCAGACCATCCAGCACTACGTTAGCGTAATAAACCTGCTGATAAGGGTAATTCCAGTCCTCAACGCTACCCTGGCCAACGAAAATATCCGGCTTCCATAAATAAGCGTTCTGTACCCTGCTTCCCGAAGTCTGCCACAAATCGTCACTCATGAAATAATTATCCGCAGATATATCGCCCAACGCCGGAACCTGATTCATCACCAAATCGTTATCCAACAAATTTTGAAAATCCGACAATGTACTGGGAACAATGAGTGTCGAATTGGGATTCTTACCCAAAAAATCCTGTTTATGGCAGCCTTCGAGAAGCGCTCCGGCCAGGACTAGCATGAGCCAGCCGACAAAAAAAGACCAGATCGATTTATTCATATCAAAAGCTTTAGAAGTCTGTTTTTAGTCCAATAGCCAGGGTCCTTGGATTCGGCGTCCCCGAGATATAATCAGGATCAATTCCGGCATGGTTTGCCTTCCACAGTATCCCTATGTTATTCGCATACAGATAAACCTTGACATGGGACACCGGTATTCGTTGATGCTCCGGTCGAACCAGATCATAGCTCAGCTGGATATCCTGCAAGCGAATATGATCTCCTTTCTCAGTCAGCACTGTCGAATTCTGATAAAAATTGTCCCTGGTTCGGTCCAACGAATAGATCATTGAAGGTACGTTGGTCCTATTTTCATCGCCTGGATTCTGCCATCTGCGCTCGTAGTCCGGATGTCCTTGAGACGCTCCGCTAAATACGTAGGAATAAAATATCGAGTTCCTCCGAAAGACATATTCAAATTTGTAGACAATATTCCATGACAGTCCCCATTGCCGCCACGACAGGCTATTTCTCCAACTTCCGAATCCCCTCGGCGTCAGTGGACCCATGTAGACCAGATCATTCAAATCGCCGGACCCAAGCATCGTACCATACTGCGTTGAAACCTTGCCATTAAATAACCCCTGAGGATTGCCTTTTGAATCTAACCCCATCCAGCGAAGCGCAAACAACGAATACAACGGCTTTCCAATAATTGGACTTATGGAAGTGCCTGTAATGTAATTGTATACCGGACCTATCTTCTCCTTGTAAACAGTCACCTTATCTTCGACATAGTTAAATAATAAAACACTATTCCAGAGAACTTTCCCGATGTTTACATTAGTATGCAATGTAAAATCGAGCCCATGATCCGACATATTTGCCACATTTGACCGGAATGTGGTAAGGCCGACCGTCGGGTCCAACGGACTTTCTCCTATCAGGTCCTCTCCCTTTTTTATATAGTAATCAATGCTGCCACCAAACTTGTCCTTCCGAAAAGAGAAATCCAATCCGGCATTGAAAATATTGATCTTCTCCCAACGAAGAGAAGGATTAGCAGGATTGGTGATCGTTGCGCTTCCAGATCCATAAGAATTTCCTCCCTGGTTAAAATAGGCAGTAGTAAATGCCGAGGTGCTACGGTCAATATTACCATTGACTCCATCAGTTACGCGCAGCTTCAAGAATGGCAGCCAGTCTGCATTATAGAATTTTCCCTGGACAAAAACCAAGCCCCGCCGACCGACCATAGCGGCACACCTCGTTGATTGGCTTTTACACCAAAAAGATTTGACTCATCCCATCTCGCACTGCCCGATAGCGTATATCGTCCGAAATAGGTATAATCGGCATTGACATAGTACGAAATATATCTTTCTGCTGTGTTCCCATTTAAATCAAGATAGGGTATCTTACTCGCTCCAAAACTGGGGAATTGCTGCCACGACGAATCATAGTTGACAGGAACACTACTTCCTACCCCCTTCTCATATCCATATAGCCTCGTCCGACGGCTTTCTCCCTCTATATCCCCTAATTTCGGCTCCGCCGACTGCATTAAGCGACCCATGATCAAATAGAGAGTCCTGATAACTGATCTGCAAACGGGCGTTATTCGCCGTGTAGGTATTTCGAACTTCATCCAGAATCCCGCCGTGAGGTATTGGAAAAGAGAATAGGCCGTTATTATATTGTGCATAGCTATTTATCAAATTCCGGGTAGAATAGGTCTGCAGACTTTGGTAGTTACTACTAATCGAATCCCCCCATCCATATTGATAATAAACACGTATCTCCAATCCCTTTCGAACTGCATATTTCAATCCAACATTGATCCTATAGTCCGCCAGATTCGTTGTATTGTCTGAATTTTTCAGTTCATTCAATGGTACATAGTGCCAGTCCAGCAATTGGCCGCCACCCGCAGTATCTATGTAAGAGTTTTTAAGTCCAAAATTTATCGGCAAAGGATTTCCGCTGGCATCGGCGTATCTCGCATAGGGATAAGATCCGGGAACGACTCCACTATTGTTATTATAAAATTTACTGGTCGCAAAACTTACTCCCGTAGTCACCTCCATCTTGTCCTGCAACACCAGATAAGTATTGCTACCATTTAATGTCGCCCTTTTATACAGATTTCTCACAAGGTTACTCCTGTTCTCGTCGAATCCCCCGGACAAATAATAGCTATTCTTTGCCCCCCGCCGCTTACGTTCAATGCATATTGACTATTGAGACTACGCTGATAATAATATTTACTCAAATCCCTTCTTTTATCCAGCCCCTTCAGCGCGTTGATCTGCGCCGCCGAGTCCGTCGACGACAGCGTCCCCTTATTCGCAGCATCAAATATCTCCACAGCCGGCGAAATAGCTCCATGCTGAATAGGGCTCAGCGCGCCATTATAAAACTTATTCCTAAACAGAAACTGCTGTATATCTATATAATCCGAAGACGATAATATAGGCTGATAATAAAGATCCGGCTTCGCCCCAACCGTCTGACTCGTCGTAAAACTCCATTTCGGCGCCTGATTCAGCCTCCCCTTCTTCGTCGTGATCACAATCACCCCATTCCCCGAAGTCGCTCCCCAGATCGACGCAGCAGCCGCATCCTTCAATATGGTAATACTCTCCACATCCTCCGGATTGATATTCCCGATATCCCCGTAATAGGGGAAATTGTCGATAACGATCAGCGGATTCGGGTTGGCGAATATCGTACTCCGCCCACGTATCGTGATCGAAGACTGATTCGTATTCGCCTGTATATTCTTGTTGAATAAAACACTGCTGGTCACCCCATCGATCCGGTCCATCAGACTCGTCGACACCCTCCGGCTGATCAAAGTCGTCCCCACAACATCCGATGACCCCGTGCTAGCCTTCTGCGTCTTCTCCGTATAACCGTTATGCACCACCACAACATCACTCAACTCTCCTATCCTCTCTTTGAGAACCACCACAGCATCCTCACCCTCCTTTGGCGCCAACTCCTGCATCTCATACCCCACACTGCTGAACACCAGCCGGTCATCCGCAAAATGCATATGAATACTGAACTCTCCGCTTACCCTGCTCACCGCCGCCGTCATCGGTTCACCCCTGACCAGAATCGTCACACCCTCCAGCGGCTGCTTCTTCTCATCGAATATCCACCCATGAACAGTCTGATCCCTGACCGGCCGCGCATTGATCACGATCGCCGTTCCGACGATCTCATACGTGAACGGCTGATCCCTGAAACAACTGTCCAGCACCAGCCTCAGCGGCGCCTTCCTGACAGAAATACTTATCCGATGACTGTATTGTGTGAAGTTAGATTCCCCCGCATACGTGTAGTTCGTCTGCTTGTGAATTTCGTCCAATGCCTCCCGTAAGCTCATATCCTTTTTAGTGAGGGTAATGAGAGGACTAGGCTGGCTATATGCCGGCAGGCTATTAAGTAGGCAAGCTATTAATATGGTTGAGACAGCTAGTCTTAGTATCCCCATCAAACCTCGGGTTTAAGAAATAAAGTTACAGCCTACAAATCATGAATAAACATAAAATAAATACTTATTTTATTATTTACCCGTGACCGCGGCTGTAACTGTTGGACTCGGTTCAATGGTTATGGAAAATATTATATCAAAGTGTGACTCTAACTATTTTTCCATTATCGTGAAAATGTATACCCAGACTCTTTATATGCTCTATTAATTTCAAATTACTTTCCAGACTTTCCTCTCTCTTAAATATCCCCGTTATACCCTTGTCCTCCGGAACGTTTGGATCGACCTTTATATCAACGTTATAGGCCCGCGACAACTCACGCATGACCGACCTCACGTCTTCACCGTCGAACTGAAAGAACCCATTCTTCCACGCCAGCACAACATCCGTATTTCCGACCGGAACTACTTTTATATTTCCAGTTACCCCCGGCGAAGGATAAGGTATCTCCGCCTGCTCCCCCGGTTTCAGCACAACCCGCTGCGATCCACTCTCCATCCTCACCGAACCGTCTACCAGCGTTGTCCTGCTAATCCGCTCATCTTCATACGCCTTGATGTTGAAATGCGTACCAAGAACTTCCACCGCTGCGTCCTTTATCTTCACCCGGAAAGGTTTGGCGACGTCGTTAGTCACTTCGAAAAAGCCTTCACCGGACAATTCAACAACCCTCTCTGAACCCTTGAAGTCACTCGGGAACTTCAGCGTAGAGGCAGCATTCAGCCACACCTTACTACCATCGGCAAGGATGAGCTCTTTCTGATCTCCACCCTTCGGGTTCGTATAAGTGCTCATCGCCAGCTTCTACTGCTGCCGGAATTTCCGGCACAGGCGCCTTTTTGTGTTCTTCCTTGACAAAGAGATATACACCGGCCGACAATATGACGATCACAGAAGCAGCGGCTACCCAGGTCCTCCGGCGAATAAATCTTTCCGGACTCAACCTGCGGATCAAACCCCTTTCTTCCAGGACGTCTATTCTTCGCTCTAATTTACTCGCCCAGTCAGCAGATGGTTCCGAAGCAAGAGCGGCCCACTGATCATCCATCGATTCATGTTCATCCGCTATCGCATTCAACTCGTCCATCGTCGCACCTTTCAACCACCGCAAGAAGGCCTCATATTCCCCCGGAGTGTAATCTCCTTTGATGAACTGGGCGACAAATTGCTTGGCTTCCGGTAAATTCATAAATAAGGTGTTATTATAAAGACACGCGCCGGCAAACAAAGGATACCTCGCCCGAAAAAAATTTTACTTTTTTTCCGGTCGCCACGAAAATAGCCTGATCTACAATTCAAAAAGAGAGAGAAAAACAAATAAAAGCAGGGTTATCTCCCCATGCTCCTGCAGATACTGCCGTACAAATGCAGTCGCAGCATACAGCTGCTTTTTCACACCCGCCCGGGTAATATTCAGTTCGCTGGCGATCTCATCCAGACTAAACCCGTCATCGATACTCATTTTCAATATCTTACGACGTCCAGGCGGCAACTTGTCCATCGCCTCGATGGCGATCCGGTAGTATTGCTTGAACAAAAGCTCATGCTCCAGCTCGTTAGAAACCACCTGAACTGACTCATCCAGCTGCTGCACCCGCTGCCGCACCTTCAACGCCCGGATAAAATTGAATACCACATTACGGGTCACCAGAAATAAATAGCCTTTCAGCGATTCCACCGCCGCCAGCCTCGCCCTTTTCTCCCATATCCGCACAAACACGTCCTGAGTCAGCTCGTCCTGGCTGGTCCGCGCAGGCTCAAACAAGGCCACATACTGCTGCACCCTGGAATAATACGCGGCATAGAATGCCCTGAAAGCATCCCTATCCCCCTGGGCTATCTGCAATAGCAGCTGTTTTTCGTTATGAATACCCTCAGAAGACACACCAGTAATTAGTAGGTTGGAAAATATTATACAGCGGGGGCGTCGGGCAAAAAGGATCGACAGCAGATTGATTATCAGGATTCAAGAGGGTTCTAAGGGACGACATGGTTACGATCAGGGTTCTTGTTCTTAAAAGTAACAAGTTATTCCCGTTCAGCCCTGATTTTCTGTCCATTTCAAAGATTTATTTTTCTCTATACCAGCGCGGTCCAACTATACCTCCCGACATTACACCAAAAATGCCCCTCCGGGGCATAACCCGGAGAGGCATCCATAATTTCATCTCTTCAGCAGCGCCTAGTCCAGGGGCTGGGCATCCAAAAGCACGATCTTCGCAAGGATATCACCCGTCGGAAGCGTTACCGTCCCCGTATTGTCCGCCGGGCTAAGATCGATACCTACCGTATTCAAATAATGGTAAGAGCCATAGGCCACGTTATCCACGACTTCCGGCACGGCTTCATACGTTTTGCCCCCGTCCAGTGAAATATAGACCGAAACGCCGCCATGATCCAGGATTACCTGATCCAGTTCCTTTACACTAAGCTCTACATTAATGTAGGTGGAATTGGAATTAACCTTCCAGTCACCCGCCTTGATCGTATAGATCGCTGAAAAACCCTGATTCACTACCTGGGTGATCTCCTTCTTACAGGAACCCATCCCAAATACCGAAACGCATAAAAATAGAAGAGCAATGTTTCTGACCAACACGTGTTTTCGCATAGTACTTATGTTTTAAATAGGTATAACCTTCAATCAATAATCCCCCCGCAATAATTATGCTACTTCTCCCCGCCGCGGCCCCATTCACCGTTCGCCGGCCCTCAACACAGCTCTCTCCATCCGGCTTCATCCCCCCATCTACTTCCACACCAACACCAGCATCCCCCCAAAGATCATCGCCGCCGCAATCAGCACCCTCGGCGTCAGAGGCTCCCGCAAAAAAACAAACGACAACAGTATCGTAAACAATATACTCCCCTTATCGATCACAGTCACCTCCGACACCTTCCCCAGTTGCAACGCCCTGTAATAAAAAAGCCACGAAAGCCCCGTAGCCACCGCCGACAAAACCAAAAATAGCCAGTTATTCCTCGTCAGATTCCTCCATCCCGCACCACTCCCCCTCCACAACACAATCCCCCACGTGATCACCAAAATAACCACCGTTCGTATCGCCGTCGCCAGATCCGAATTCACATCCTTCAACCCCATCTTCGCAAAGATCGCCGTAAGAGCGGCAAAGACCGCCGACAACAAAGCGTATACTAACCAATATGGAAGGCCCGCCATAAAAAAAGTTTAATCCTTAATCAAATTTTAATTCCCATCCCCGTATTTTCACCACTAACCCCTGGTTCTCCCGAGCCGCCCCACGCCCCCTACTCCACCCACTTCCGCTCAAAATCCCCCGTCGGCCTCACCATCTCCACCCTACCCTCCTTCCATCTCTTCAAATCCCTCTCCATATCCTTCTTATTCCTCTCCGTCAGCTCCATCGGATCCAACCCCGACAGATCCGGCTTCCCCGCATTCACCCACGCCGTATACCAAAATGCCGAAACTTCGGCTATTGCTCCCCGTAACTGCTTCTCCACCATTCCCCCCAGCCGCCTGTGGAACTCCCGCGCATACTCCTTCGTATGTACCACATCCCCATACTGATTCGCCACAACACGACCCGCCGAATCCAGCACATAAACCCTTTCCCGCGGCATAGACGCCGCCAACTCTTTATCCACCGCCAGCACCTTCTCCACCAGCCGGTGCGAAGAGTCGATCATCGCCCAGGTCTCCCTGCTCAGATCGTCGATATACTTCGCCTCACCCGTATAAAGATTATACCCTTCCCCAAAAGTCTCCGGCAACTGTCCCTCCCATAAAGCATGAATCCCCTTCTGCCCCGTCAGCTGACCGTCGTGATTCAAAGCCGTATGCAACGGCATATGCGCATCCCCAATATAATGCCCAAGATCCCCCGCCAGAAAAAGTATTTCGGTCTTCTTCTTCGCCCTGAACGCCTTCGTCAGCTTTTCCTCCACCTCCAGGATCGTCCACGGCAAAGTCCCCGCTTTATTCAGCATACTATCCGGATACTTCGACTTCGCCTCCCTCATCGTCGCCGGCAGCTCCGCAACATTCGACTCCGGACTGTATAACTCCAGATCGATATAATGACGCGGAAACTCCGCCCGGTCGTTAATTGTATACTTCCGCAGGTCGGGTACCACCGCCTCCTCCGTAATAAAATCGATATGATTGTAGAAAAAAGGACGCACCTCCACCGGTAGGCCCAACACGGCCGCACGGTTGATATGCTGATGCCCCCGGGGACCCCACGCAAGAGCAAGCGTGAAGCAACCAGCCACCAGGACCAGAACCATAAAATATTTTTTCATGCGCCAAAGATAGGCGTTACTCCTTCCTCCCCGTATTCCTCAAAAAAAGAAAAGGCGCCTCCCGCTTAAAGTCGACCCCCGCCTTCGTAACAGGCGCAAAAAAAGAAAAATTGCCCAGCACGATATCCACCCTTCCATCCCCGTCCAGATCTCCCACGTCCATCGTCAACCACTTCCCCCGCTGCGCTTCAGGCAAACTGTACGGCCTGAAATCCCCCCGCCCCGGTTCTCCAGATACACAAAACCCTCCTCCGGCTGATGACTGAAATCCGGAAAAAAGCGATAGCAGCCAGATCCAGATCCCCATCGCCGTCAAAATCCCTTGCTACAGCCTTATAACACCCATTGATGGGGAAAAAATACCATGGCCTAAAACTGTTATGACCGTCGTTGAGATAGATATAAACCCCATGATACGGCTTCAGGACCGGCGAAAAATCCGCATTGTCACCGCACGTATAAACTATATCCGCAAACCCATCCCCATTGAAATCCGCCAGCTCGAAATACGACGATCCATACGAAGGCGGCCACCGCAGCACAGTCCGTGAATCAAACTCCCCTCCACCCTTGTTCGTGAATAAAAAACACCCTCATCCCCCTGCGCAAACAACGCCCATATATCCGGCTTCCCATCATGATTATAGTCGTTCACGATAGCCTTTATCGCTCCCGGCGTCGCCCGCAGCACATGCCGCTCGAACCGGCCGCCTCCCTTATTCTCCAGCCACGAAAGTTCTCCTAACAGATTCCCAAACTCACAGACCAGATAGTCGATCCGGCCATCCCCATTTAGATCGACCCCCTGCGCCTGCACCGGCCTCCGAAGACCTGTCGTCAGCGGAACACTGTCCACCCGCAATGAACCACTATCACCAACGATCCGCTCCAGCTGCCCAAATTTCCCGTTATTGGGATTCAGCACACCGATATTGCAGGCCAGCCAGCTCCCATCCTGCCTCTCAAGACCAACGATCCCTCCTTCCACCTTGACGCTGTCGCGTACCTGCAGCCCCCCTGACAGCCGATATAGCTTCTGATAATGGACGTCAAAAATATCCAGGCTTCCCACAGTATCCACCTTCACCAGACTAGTAGCAGGCATTTCATACCTCATAGCAGGAACACGCGCCTCGAACAAAGGCAAACCTATCTGTATCGGATGAGACCGCACCTGCCCCGGCAAAGAATCAGGCGATACAGCCGTATAATAATCGATGATATGCTGCCATTCCTCCGGCTTCAGCAATGGCTGTGATGGATAATAGCCCGGAGGTACGTTCGCGTCCCCCGGCTCGAAGGATAGCGATCAAAGCCGTTATAAAAGATCCCCAGCCTCGGCCCCATCTGCGGTAACACACCCTTCTCCCAACTCTTCGCATTCAGCAAAGCCGGGTCCGGCAACTCATGACAGGACTGACAATACACCGCAGCCAGGCGCCTCCCTTCCAGGACCGACTCCTCCGGTACCCCGGCGTGACTCTTGTTCCTCGGCAGACGATTACAGCTAACAAACAACACAAACAAGGACAATACCCATTTTATCATAACATTCATCTAATAAACCTTTCTTTCCTTCCCCGTCCCATCCTTAACCGTCACCCCGGCGACGTCCCCGGTCAGCGCCAGAAAACGCCCCGACTGCGACATAAAGGAAGAACCATAATAACATTCCTCCTTCCTCGACGAGCCATCCTTATACCTGATCACCGCGCTCACATCCGACGGCCCCAGCGCCACCACCCGCACCGGAGTCTTCCACCTCATCACCTGCAGCGGCCCCCTGTTCTGCCCCGCAGCCAGCAAACAAGCGCCACCAGCCCCCTCAAACTAACTAACGATTTCTGATCTCCCGGCAAATACAATCCACTCTCCAATATCGACAAAGGCGAAAAACCTCCCTTCCCATCCCCCTTCAGCACAAGACCATTGAACGCATCATACCTGCCCACAGCAGGCTCTACCCCATAGTCGTTCCCGCTGAGAACGACATCCACAGCTCCATCCCCGTCTACATCCTCCGCCACCATCCCGTTGATCGAAGACAACTGCGCCTGCATCGGCAAAGGCTCGAGACTGAACCGCCCATTGCCGTCATTCCTCAGCAGGCAGCTTCTAAAATCAGTAGCCTCCACCACCAGTGCTCCCTTCCGTTCCGTCGCACCCAATACATCATCCATCGTAGCCACCGCATAAGACTTATAGTCCGGGAATTTCTTCCGCAAAGCATTTATCTGACGAAGCATATCGTCCCTCGACTCCGCCGGGTATTCCTTCAGCTTACCCTCCCGGTCCGGCAGATACAGGGAAGGGACCATATCGTATATGCCATTCTTGTCAAAATCCCCGGCATAGGCACGCACCGGATAGGACATGCTTGCTTTGTAAAAGGAATTCTCTCCCATATTCCCCACGATATAATCGATATCCCCATCTTTGTCGAAATCCCCCGCCACGATACTGTTCCACCAACCCTTGTGGTCACTCACACCCGTACCCGAAGTAACATTTTGAAATACGCCCTTCTCATTGTGAAACACCGTCACCGGCATCCATTCCCCCGCCAGCACCAGATCGGGCCAGCCGTCACCGTCATAGTCCGTCCACAATGCATCACAAACCAACCCCACCCCCACAAGCCCCGGCGCCGCCTGCGCGGTGACATCGGTGAATTTCACCACCCCGCTCTTACTGTCATTGCGCAGTATATAGCTCGTCACCGGTTTGGGATAGTGCCCCGGCTCTACCCGTCCCGAAACAAAAAGGTCCGAGGTCCCCGTCATGATCAAAATCCGCCGCCCGCACACAACACTTGCTGGTCAGGTTGACCGGCAACGCCTTCGCTTCGACCACGAAATTCCCCTTCCCGTCATTGATATACAATCTGTCCTGGTATACCGGCGCCTGCGGACTGCTCCCATAACCCCCACTGGCGATATAAAGGTCCAGGTCCCCATCCCCGTCCGCATCGAACAACAACATACCCATGTCTTCAGAAACTTTGAGACTATCCCCCGCCGCCAGCGGCCGCTGGACAAATCGGCCGTCGGACTGCTGCAGGAACAGCTGGGTCCCATGCCCCGGCGCGCCGCCCATCGCCAGATCGTCCAGTCCGTTACCATCCACGTCCCCCGCTGCCAGCGCCGGACCATACTGCGAAAACTTATGCGGCAACATCTTCTGCACCGTAAAGTCGATATAATCCTTTTGCACATGCCTGAAATGTATCCCCACCGAATCGGTCACCTCCCTGAACAACATGGCCCCGGCCACCCGGCCGCTTGCACCCGCCGCAGAAGCATCCCTGATATCCATCTTCAATACCCTGTCCACCGGGACATGCAACAACATACCCACCCTCCCACCAGGCCAAATAACCCGCACCGTATCCACCACCGTCACGGTATCCAGCCCAAAATGCGCCCCGGCCCCGATCGTAGAGAGATACCCACGCCAGGGCTCATTCTCGTACACCTGCTGACGCCCATGACCATAATGTAATTCGACACGCGCTCCGATACCGTCCCTGTTCAACGAATCCCCGTTAAACACAACTCCAAGCCAGTGAGCGCCTCCGCCATCGGCCGTGCGGGAATCATTCCGATAAACCATCGCCTCATCATTGATATTATTGATCACCACGTCCAGATCACCGTCATTGTCGAGATCCGCATAGGCAGCCCCGTTGGAATAGGCCGTTGTCGTAAATCCCCAGTCCGCCGACACATCCGAAAACCTGCAATTGCCCGAATTCCGGAACGCATACTTCCGCAGCTTCACTTCCGGTATCTGCTGTAGTAGCTCGGCCTTCGGCAACAGATTATTCGCCTTTGCCCTAAACACGGTAAAATCATGGTCGGTAACGTCCTTCGGATATCCATTCGTGACCACCAGGTCCCGGTACCCGTCATTGTCAAAATCCGCTACCATCGGCGTCCAGCTCCAGTCCGTCTCCGACATCCCCGCATACCAGCCGATCTCACTGAACGCCGGCGCTCCGATACTATCGTTCTGGCCCACCCTCGGACCCTGATTCAGCTGCAGCGTATTGCGCACATACTGGTATTGATATCCGAAATAGTCCGAGTTCTGATAGGTCAGGTAGTTGTTCCCGCCCATCATCGTCTTCTTCCGGTAATTGTCCGCCGGGTTCATGTCCAGTTCCATGATATCCATCAGGCCGTCGTTATTGATATCCTCTACGTCCTGCCCCATGGCCGTCGCGGAAGTATGCTTGAAATACTCCCTGGTCCTGTCCGTAAACGTCCCGTTCCGATTATTGATGTAAAGAATATCGTTCGACAAAAAATCATTGGAGACAAAAATATCCGGCCACCCGTCCCGATTGATATCGGTAACGGTCGCCGCATGCCCATACCCCTCCACCAGCACACCCGCCTCCCGTGAAACATCGGTAAAAACAGGATGGCTGAGCGCCGCATTCCAGTCATTCCGGTACAGCCTCCCCGTACTCGGATTCGAGCCATCCGTTCTTATCGGACGAAAGAAATTGGGATTGTCAGAACGGATATTCTCGTTCACCACAAGATACATGTCAAGATCTCCATCTTTGTCGTAGTCAAAAAAACTCGCCATCGTCGAATGACAACCCGCACCCAGTCCGTATTCCGCAGCCATCTCCCTAAAATGCGGCACCCCGTCCGCCCCATTCCCCTGGTTGATATAAAGCAGATTCATCCTCCTCGAAGAGTCGGAGTAGATCGACGAACAGACATAGATATCCGGCCAGCCGTCATTGTTGATATCCACCACCGCCACACCCTTACACCATTTCCCGGCCCCGTCCACACCAGCCGCCGCGGTTATGTCCTCGAACTTGAACCCACCCTTATTCAAATACAGCTTGTTCGCCACCAGATTGCCGGTAAAATAGACATCCGGCAAACCATCCCTGTTGAAATCTCCGATACCCACGCCGCCGCCATTGTATACATTGATCATATCCGCGGGGTTGATCGAATCGTTCTCCACGATGGTATTGTTGAAATGTATACCCGTCTCCGAAGACGGCAGGGAGACGAACAGTGGCTTTTTGCGAGTACACGCTGCCAGTACAAGAAGAGAAAAACAAGCTATCGTCAAACGCAGACGCATGGAAAGAGATTTAAGACTGAAAATAAAGAAAAAAGGGGAGACCTAAATCTCCCCTCTCGTTAATGGGTCAGGTAATGATATCTCTTCTAATTGTACCCCGAATTCTGTTTCAGGATAACCGTTCCGGTAGCATTCTCGAGGTCGAGCTCATTCTGCGGAATAGCAAACAGCTCATTCACTCCCTTGTGGAAGGTCGCGGTCGGGTTAACGCTATAGCTGCTGGGCCTGGTCTTTTCAACCGTAGCATAGTTATTCAGCACCACCGACATATCCATAGGATAGGTAGGATCCGAATTCCAGCGCTGCAGGTCGAAGAAACGCTGCCCTTCCATGGCCAGTTCCAGCCTTCTTTCAAAGCGGATGGCCGTCATAGCATAGTTCTTGTCGGCAAACGCTCCTACCGGATATGGGCTGATCACATAAGTGGCGGCGGGCGTCGTAGTAGTCTTATAGGTATAAGTACCCGCATCGAAATCCGAATTCTTGTAGGTCCAGGTCTCCGGATGGGTAGCGACGCGGTTGCGTACCATATTGACATAGGTAAGCGCCTTGGCAGGATCGCCGATCTCCACTTCGCACTCAGCATCCCACAACAACAGGTCGGAATAACGGATCAGATTTACGTTATTGGCAACTATCTGGGTGGGCCCCCAGAAGCTGGTCTCATTGGAAGAAAGTATACCTTTCTGGCTCTTGGCATAAACGTTCTTCTTCGGGCTGAAATAACCGTCCGTACCGTCACGAACCCAGAGAGCGCCGGGATGGGGACCCCAGTCCAGGTAAGGAATGCCAGGACGTCCCATTACGAAGTCTACCCGGGGATCGAGATTACCTACATAAGGCGTATTCGGATCGCTCACAGAATTGCCGCTGTTATAGGTGTTGAATAACGGCAAACCGCCGCCATCTGTCTTATAAGCATTGGCCAGATTGATAGAAGGGTTATCGAAACCGCAGCATCCGCCGGGACCGCTACCATCGTTCGGGAAGTTCAGCACGTCCCCGTAGTTACCATTGGTTCCGCTACCGTCATTGACCGACATCTGCACGGAGAATACCGACTCACTGCTGTTCTTCGCCCCGGCCGCGGGGTTGAAATTATTGAAATAGCCGCCCGGATTGAAATCATATTTAGCTCCGGTGCTCGTCTTTCCGTTGGCAAGCAGGTCGTCCAGTAATGTTTTGGCCTTGTCGTACTTGTGCTCGTACATATAGGTCTTTGCAAGATATGCCTTTGCAGCCCACTTGTTGGCGCGGCCCTTGTCAGCAGGGATCTCCGCAAGACTGTCTATCGCAAACTGAAAATCAGCTTCGATCTTCGGCCAGATATCTGCATTGTTCGGAACATTTACGTTCTTATTGGCAGCACTGATCGTCTCGTCCACCCAGGGAACATTTCCCCAGATCTTCTTGGCCTCGAAATGGAAGAATCCCCGAAGGAACCTAGCCTCGGCCATCAGCTGCGCATGATCCGCAGCGGATATGCCCGTCGCGATAGCCATCGTACGGATAACGTCATTCGCACGCTGTGCGCCATCATACAGGGCCGTCCATTTCTGTTGAAGATACGAACTGGTCGACTGGCTCACCGTCCAGGTCTGCAATGGCGTAATATCGTTCTGGTCGGGACCGGTAGACCCCTTATAGGCATCGTCTGCTACTACTCCGCCAAACACCCAGTTGGAAGCGCCGGAACCGTACTGGTTACCCTGCGTTGCAGCCCCTTCGCCATCCAGCATGGAATAAGCGCCGATGAGCAGCGAGCTTACACCCGCCTTATTGGCCAGCTGCGAACTCTGCAAGGCGCCGGCCGGTGTTTTGTCGAGGAAGCTGTGACTGCAGGCCGCACCTGTTGCCGCTACGATAAGACCGGGTATTAGATATTTATATTTCAGCAATCTCATATTATTGTTTTTTGGGACTTATTAATGGATTAGAAAGTGACCTGTACGCCTAAGTTATAGTTCCGCATATTGGCAGGATAGTTACCCAGATCGATGCCAAAGTTTGTATTGTCGTTCAGATCAGAAGTCTGAAGTTCAGGATCCGGCCCCTTGTACTTGGTGATCGTGAACAGGTTAGCCGCCTGTAAATAGATCCGGAAACGGTCGATGCCGAACTGTTTGATCTTCGACGCGGGCAGGGTATATCCGATCTGCATCTGTTTGCAGCGGAAATAGCTGCCGCTCTCCATATAATAGCTGTTGAACTGGTCCGTCGTAGAGAAAGTACCACCTCTTTCCAGGATCGGCGTCTTGCCATTCCAGCCAGGCTGACCAAAGCTGTGCAGCGCCGCGTCCTTACTCATGGCGGCATCCCACACCTGCGGGAAATCCGTCCAGTAGCGAACGTAGTTGATGACCTTGTTGCCGACCGAAGCATAGAAGAACGCAGAGAAGTCGAAGTTCTTAAAGCTCGCAGCAAGGTTCAGACCCGTAACGAACTTGGGATTGGGGTTTCCGAAGAACGTACGGTCCGAGTCGCTGATCTTTCCGTCATGGTTAATATCCTGATACTGGAAACGGCCGATCGCCTTGGCATCCTGTGTCGGAGCCTTGTCAACATCCGACTGGTTCTGGAAGATGCCGACCACATTGTAGCCAAAGAACTCGCCGACAGGCTGGCCCGGCTGCAGACGCGTGAAGGCGCCGATACGATTCGAACCGTTGCTGGGTTTGGCCTGATATTTTATACCTGGTCCCAGTGTCTTGATCTTATTGCTGTAAGTGGTGAAAGTAAGACCGATATCGAACTTCAGCTGGTTGCTGACAGCAGCGCCATGATAAGATACAGCGGCATCGATACCTTTATTCTCAACGTTGGCAGTATTGTTGAACGGCGCAAGAGCATTACCCGCAGTTCCCGGCAGCGGAGCATTGAACAGCAGACCGCTTACCGATTTCTTGTAGAACTCCAGAGAGACGTCGAACTTATTTCGAATGATAGTGGCGTCAAACCCGACGTTGGTTACCTTATCCTCTTCCCAGGTCGTTGCAGGGTTGCCGAACTGGCTGGCATAGCTGCCCAGCAAAGAAGAGGTACCCGTTCCGCCGATATCATAGGAAGAGTTGGCAGCCGCCTGACCGAACAGGTTGAACCTGTTCGTTGCCCGGGTATTGGCCAGAGAACCCAGCTTACCCCAGCCGCCGCGCAGCTTTAAGTCGTTGATCCAGGTCACATCCTTCATGAAGTCCTCCCTGGATATACGCCAGCCGGCGGTCACCGAGGGAAACACACCAAATCGCTTGTCCGGAGCGAAGATCGAGCTTCCGTCCCGGCGTAATGTACCGCTCAGCAGGTATTTGTCCTGGAAGGCATAGTCAGCACGACCAAAATAAGAGTACAGCGAACTGGTGATGGGATAGTCGACATTGTTTACGCGGGAAGTGTTGGTCTGAGTCGCCGGTGCGCCAAATGACAGGGTCCAGAGGGCGGGGTCGACCAGCAGACGGGTGGCATCCGTAATATAGTAGTTACCGCGGGTTTCCTGTGACTGACGCTGGTAGTTCGAGATGGACTCGATACCACCCAGTACGGTCAGCGAATGGTCGCCCCAGGTATTGTTATACTTGATCGTGTTGGTCCAGGTCCAGCTGGTATTGAAACCCTGCGTTTCTACATAAGAGTTCGGGTTGGTATTGTTCTCCGCATTCTCGTACGCAGTATACTTGAACTCGTTATTGAAGAAATTGTCGACTACGCCGCCAAAGCTCGTCCTGATCGTAAAATGTTTCAGGAAATCGACTTCAGCGAAGACGTTACCCGCGATCTGGTAGTCATTGTACTTGTTGTACTTGGTGCGCTCCAGGTTCGCTACAGGATTCTGGGGATTACCGACACCCTTTACACCCGAACCGGCGAAATTACCCATGATATCATACACCGGAAGTATCGGGCTCTCGCGATAGGCATAAGAGATCGGGTTACCCTCGTTCTGGTTATTCCCCGGCAGACCCGGCGTCTTTCTGTAGATCAGGGTTGCATTCTCACCTACGCGGATATGGTCCTTGATATTGAAGACGGTGTTCATTCTGGCCGTATAGCGCTTTAAATAGGTGTCGATCAGTGTACCCTCCTGATTGAAATAGCCGAAAGAGAAATAATAGCTCGACCTGTCGCTGCCGCCGCTCGCAGCAACCGTATGGCTCTGGATCATCGCGGGATGCGTGATCTCGTCCCACCAGTTGGTTCCAACCTTATTCATTTTGGTGATCTGGTTGGTATACAGCTTGTAAGTCGACGGATCCGTGTTCGGCCCGCCATTATTGGTGTTGATCGGCGTCAGATAATCATACAATACCGGCGTAGCGCCATAACCGAACTGGCTATTCTTGTAGTTGCTGGGATTCAGCGGAATAGCGGGGAATTGGCAAATTCCTTCCAGATCGCGTTGGCCGTCTCCTGCGTATTGGCAATATTAAAAGGATTGCCGCTCAGGGGCCGCTGGGTACCGACATAACCATCGTAAGTGATCACAGCCTTGCCCTGACGGCCTTTCTTCGTGGTGACCACGATTACGCCGTTAGAACCCCGAACACCATAAATGGCGGCCGCACCGGCATCCTTCAGCACCTGGATCGACTCGATGTCATTTACATTGAGATCATGTAGACCGCCGGGGATCTGAACACCGTCGACCACAACCAGCGGATCGGAGTTCCCGAACGACGTGATACCCCGGATCCTGACGTTGCTGCCACCCCTGGGACGCCCGAGTTGACGACGTTCACACCCGAAGCCTGGCCCTGCAACAGCGACTCGGAAGTACCGCCCGGCACCGACTTCAGACTTTTAACATCCACCACCGCAACCGACCCGGTGATGTCTTTTTCTTCTGTGCGGAATAACCCGTTACAACGATCTCATTTAAGGCAGTATTGGCAGTGGCCAGCGATATTGCTCCGAGATCGGTACGACCCGCAACAGGGATCTCAAATTTCTCATACCCCACCGATGAGATGACCAGGGTGCTTCTGTCGCCCGCATCGATCACAAAGCTGCCGTCGGGACCAGTCTGAACGGCGGCCTTACCGCCCTTCACCTGGACAGTAGCGCCAATGACCGGCTGCTTGTCAGCAGTTCCGACAACTTTACCTGTAACCTTTTTGGTTTGAGCGAACAAATTAAACCCGGATAGGACTAGGCATGCGAGCAGGCATACCCGTAGAAGGGAGTTAGTTTTGAATGGCATAAGCAAAAAATGTTTTTACATAGCTGATGAAGCCGTGACATTATTCAATATGTGAAACTACATCGTTTATGTTCTCTAAAACTAATATTATTTTAACATTTTCTTGCACTTTTTTATTCCATCCGCCAAATGCCTCAATTTTATTAAATTCAATCTTAAATGAACCCACTTCGTCTACTGCTGCCCGGCTGCATTGCCATCACCGTTATTCTAAGCGCCTGCGAACGCAAACTTACTCGTGAGCAAGTAAAAGACAACCTCGAAAAGACCATGACCGAATACCTCCAAAAAGAACAGCCCGCCGGTGCCCCGCCGCTCAAATTCAAAATGGAAGAGGTCTCCTGGTTCGAGGAACAGGCCTATTATATATGCGAATTCACGGTCAGGCTCACCCGTCCCGACGGCACCGATACCACCGGCATCATCAAAAGCCGCATCTCCAAAGACTTTTCCAAAGTCACCAAAAAATAGGCCCTACCCCATCCGCCCAAAAAAATGGCGCCTGACGGCGCCATCAACATATCATTCATTTCTTATTATTCTAAGTCGTAGCCCAGGCCTTATCCCCCTTCTTATAGTCAATGCATCCTTCCCATTTCCCCGGCACAGCCACATAACGCAGCGCCTTCGTCGCCCCCTGCTCAGAAGTAAAATACCCCCAGAGGGTCAACTCCTTCATCATCCGGAAATAGTGCGAAGGATCATCCTTACCCTTCTTATCCATATAGGCCTTCTGCTCCTTGTCCAGATCGACCAGGAGGTCGTGCTGCTGCTCCGGCGTACTGTCCATAAAGGACTTGCCATTCTTCTTCTGGCTGGCGTCGTTCAATGCCTGCATACCGTCCAAAAAGACTTTTTGGTCTTTATCGGTATAGCAATCCTTTACGATCCGGGCCATGAACTCCCCGACCTTCGCCTCCTTCGCACCCGGAGTATCCGTCTTAGGCAGGATAGTCTCCGCTATCTGGTCAAAGAAAGCGATATCATCGTTGGAAAAATTCGCACCTACCCCGCCGATCTTCTTGTCGGGGGCATTGGTACAGCCCGAAAGAAAAGCTTCTGTACCCAGTATGGCTCCGCCCAGCAGGGAGGCTCACCCGGGCGATCGCATCTCTTCTATTCATAAAATATCTTTTAATGATTGATGATTTATAAATTCCCTTTTTTTAGTTCGCTGACCGCATGATCCACCGCCCTCGCCGTAAAGGCCATATAGGTAAGCGAAGGATTGACACAGTTCGCAGAAGTCATGAAAGACCCGTCCGTAACAAACACGTTCTTCGCGTCCCATACCTGGTTGAAAGAATTGAGTACCGAGGTCTTCGGGTCCTTCCCCATACGGGCCGTACCCATCTCGTGGATCCCACGGCCGGGGAAGGGATTGTCGCTCCGGCTCTTCACATCCTTCACACCCGCGGCTTCCAGCATCTCGACAGCGTCGGCTTCCATATCCTTACGCATCTTCAGCTCGTTCTCCTTCAGCTCGCAGTCTATATTCAGGACATTCAATCCCCACTTATCCTTCTTCGTCTTGTCCAGCGTTACCTTGTTCTCATGATAAGGCAGGATCTCGCCAAATCCGCCGATATTCATCATCCAGGGACCCGGCTCCGTCAGCGACTCCTTGTACTCTTTCCCGATGCTGTATTCCGCCACCGGCATATGCTCGTATCCGGCCCGCAGACCACCACCCTGGTAGCCAAAACCGCGCAGGTAGTCCCGCTTGTCGCCGTTGATATTCCTGAACTGCGGGATATAAATTCCGTTCGCACGGCGTCCATACACATATTTGTCTTCATACCCGTCAACCCGGCCACTCGCGCCAACTCCCAGATGATGGTCCATCAGGTTATGCCCCAGCTCGCCACTTGCTGCTGCCCAGCCCGTCGGGCCATATATCCGTGGCGGAGTTCATCATGATCCATGCGCTGTTCAGCGTCGACGCATTCAAAAAGACGATCTTTGCCTTGTACGTATACGTCTGGTTCGTCTCCGCATCCAGCACTTCCACTCCGGTCGCCTTCTTCGTGTCCTTGTCATAAAGGATCTTCGTAACGATCGACCACGGACGCAGCGTCAGATTGCCCGTCTTCATCGCCGCGGGCAGCGTCGAAGACTGCGTGCTGAAATAGCCGCCGAACGGACAGCCCAGCCAGCACTTGTTACGGAACTGACAACCCGGCCGGCCCCGTGAGGCACCGTGATATTGGCCACCCGGCCAATGATCATCTGGCGCATTCCCTTATAGTGCTCCTTCAGCCGCGCAGAAACATCCTTCTCCACACAGGTCATATCATACGGCGGAAGAAAATGGCTGTTCGGCAAATGCGGAATGTTCTCATTCGATCCGCTGATACCGGCAAACTTCTCTACATAGGTATACCACGACTCGATCTCCTTATACCGCACAGGCCAGTCGATCCCGATGCCCTCTTTGGCATTCGCTTCGAACTGAAAATCGCTCCACCGATAGCTCTGACGCCCCCACATCAGCGAACGCCCGCCGACATGATAGCCCCTGAACCAGTCAAAACGCTTGGTCTCGGTGTAGGGACACTCGCTGTCCTTCACCCAGTAGTCGAGATTAGTTTCATTCAGCGGATAGTCTCTCTTCAGTACCGGGTAATCCTTCTTCATCTGTTCTGTCGCCCGGCCGTGGTGAGGATAATCCCAGGCTTCCTTATTTGCATTCACATAGTCCTTGATATGCTCGATATTCCGTCCCCGCTCCAGCATGATTACCTTCAGCCCCTTCTCCGTAAGTTCCTTTGCAGCCCAGCCGCCACTGATCCCGGACCCAATGACGATCGCATCATACGTGTTGTCAGCCATAATCGTTAGCTATTTTTGTTTAGTGTTAAATTAGACATCACAGATCTTCACCCCGGCCTTCAGCGCCTTCAGCTTGTCCGGCCACGAAGGAATGAACTCCTGCGCCACAAACCCCTTATACCCCGTCGCCACGATCGCCCTCATAATGGCCGGATAATGCAGCTCCTGCGTCTCGTCGATCTCGTGCCTTCCCGGCACCCCTCCGGTATGATAATGCCCGAAATACTGGTGCCCGTCATTGATCGTGTGGATCACATCCCCTTCATCGATCTGCATATGATAAATATCGTACAACAGCTTGAAATTCTCAGACCCGATCCGCTTCACCAGCTCGATCCCCCATTTGGTATTGTCGCACATCTGGTCTTTATGGTTGACCTTGCTGTTCAACAGCTCCATCTGGATGACCACTCCTTTTTCTTCCGCCAGCTTGAGTATCTGCTTCAGACCATCCACACAGTTCTTCAGCCCGGTCTCGTCATCCATGCCTTCCCGGTTGCCGCTAAAACAGATGAGATTCTTGTACCCGGCCTTAGCCACCAGATCAATATGCTCCAGATAACTCCTGATCAGCGTGGGGTGATACTCGACATGATTCCAGCCCTTGGTAAGACTGATCTCCGCGCCGTTACACATTGAAGAAAAAATACCGTGGCTCTGCAGCGTCGGCCATTCCTTTGGACCGACCAGATCGATCGCGCTGAAACCGATCTTCTTTACCCCAATACAAAGATCATCCAATGGAATATCTCCGTAGCACCACCGGCATACGGAGTGATTGATATTACCTTTTAATTTCACGTTTTCGCTGGTTTTGGTCGCTGCCGATGCATTGAGAGAAGAAAGTCCCGCTGTTCCAAGGGCCGCAGTGCCCGCAACAATATTTTTTATAGCAAGACGTCTCGAGGGTTGATTAGACATAATTGATCAGGTCAACAGGTAAAACAAAAAAGGAAATTACGAAAGATTCTGCATTCCCGGCGCAATTAATATGTCTTCCTTTTTACGTTTCCGCATGAAAAACACCAGACCCGCAAAAGCAATTATCAAAACTACAGGTATTACCATTGTCGTGCTCAGCACCTCCGGCCCCGCCGCAGACCGGGCATCATTAAAGGCCTTCGCCATCTCCGTTCCGGGAGCCGCACTTCTGTAGGCATCCAAACTAGCTCCTGGGGGCAGTTTCTGGATCATCAGCTGGTCGTAGTATCCGCCCATGAACATCATATAGATCGATACCCCGAACATCCCCGCGCCACCCATCAGGTTCAGCCCCACAGCGCCCGTCCTCGGCAGATTCTCCGCTACAAATCCGATCATGCAGGGCCAGAAGAACGCTACCCCAAGGCCAAAAATGATCGCCGCGCCAAAGATCGCCGAACCATGAAGATGTATCAGCAGATAGATCCCCAGGGCCGAGAGAATAGCCGAGATCAGCAGCACTCCCTGAGGCGCCAGCCGGTGAACAACAGGCGCCGCGAAAGCCCTCCCCAGCGCCTGCACACCCGCCACGAACGTCAGGATCAGGATCGCATTGTCGGTAACCGTCTTGAACAGTACGTCGGTCCACTGATTCGTGAACAGTTCGGTTATCGCCGTCCCGAACATACAGACGATCATAAAAAAGAACAATGGATTAAAAAGCGCCTTATACATATCTCCCGTGCTCACACCCGCAGCCACACGCTCTGTCACAGGGAACTTCAGCTTCGAGAACAGATAACCATAAATGAGCGTCAGGAGCAGCATCACCGCAACTTCTACCCGCAACAGCCATTCTGGACGTACGGCCTGCCCGCTGGCGAGCAGCGAATTCAACGCAAATACGACCAGCGTACCAATCACAATGCCCGCGGGAAACCACAGGTGGAAATGATTCAGCTTCGTCGTCTTGTTCTCCGTATACAGCGACGCCACCAGCGGATTGCAGGCAGCCTCCACAGTACCGTTTGCTATCCCTATTAATAAGGTGGACAAAAAGAGCGTCCAGTACCCGTTTGCAAATATCGTGAGCAGGATCCCCAGCAGGTGAAATACAAAAGCCGAGACCAGCAGCTTCTTCATGCCAATGATATCCACCACAAATCCGCCAATGATAATAGCGAGAGGAAAACCCCAGAAGGCAGTAGCCGCAATAGTCCCCAACTGAGACGCATTGAGATGGTAAATAACACCCTGGTCATTCAGAACACCCGCACGGATCCCGAAGGAAAGAGAAGTTACCAGCAGCGCAAGACAACTCGAGACAAAAAGTTTGTTACGTTGAATGGCAGAGGTTGAAGTCATGGCAAAATCGTTTTTTTATTGCTTAAATGTAATCGATTTATATTAAAAAAACCGCCTAAATTGCGATCACCCGAAAAATCCTCCACTTCATATTTAAATTAATTATTTATCATCATGAATAGAAAGCTAAGAATGGGAATGATTGGCGGCGGCCGCAACGCCTTCATCGGCGCCGTTCACCGCATCGCCGCCAATATGGACGGACTCATCGAACTGGTCTGCGGGGCATTCAGCAGCAGTCCAGAGAACGCCCGCCAGTCCGGCAAGGACCTTTTCCTTCCCTCCGACCGCGTCTACCTGTCCTACGAAGAGATGATCCGGAAAGAAGCAGGCCTGCCGGCCGGCCAGAGAATGGACTTCGTCGCTATCGTGACCCCCAACCACGCCCACTTCGCTCCCGCAATGATGGCGCTCGACAACGGTTTTCACGTGGTCATCGAAAAACCCATGACCTTCTCCCTCGATGAAGCGATCCTGCTAAAAAGAAAGTAGAGCAGACCGGACTCCTCCTCTGCCTCACCCACACCTATGCCGGTTACCCCATGGTAAAACAGGCCCGTCAGATGGTGAAGGAAGGCGCCTTTGGAAAGATCCGCAAGATCTACGTGGAATATCCCCAGGGCTGGCTCAGCCGACTCTCCGAAAAAGACGGCAGCAAACAGGCCGAGTGGCGCACCGACCCATCCCGTTCGGGAAAAGCAGGCGCCATGGGCGATATCGGCACACACGCCGCACACCTGGCCGAATATATCTCCGGCCTGCAGATCAAACAACTCTGCGCCGACCTCAGCATCATGGTGGAAGGTCGCGCGCTCGACGACGACGGCAACGTCCTCCTGCGCTTTGACAACGGCGCTACGGGCATACTCGTCGCCTCCCAGGTCGCAGCAGGAGAAGAGAACGCCCTCAAAATACGCGTCTACGGTGAGAACGGCGGCCTCGAATGGGCCCAGCAGGAACCCAATACGCTGTTGGTAAAATGGCTCGACCAGCCCACCCAGATCTACCGCGCCGGTCAGCCATGGCTCTCGACCTATGCCAAACACAATTCCCGTACGCCCGGCGGCCACCCCGAAGGATACCTCGAAGCCTTTGCCAACCTATACCGGAATTTCGCGCTGACGCTTTCCGCCAAACTCGAAGGCAGACAGCCCACTCCGGAAGAAAAGGACTTTCCCACCGTCGAAGAAGGCGTCCGCGGAATGGCCTTCATCGACAACGTCATTCGCAGCAACGAAAGCATGGAGAAATGGACATTTTTCGAAATCCCTCAATAACGCGAACACAACAACTAAAAAACATTGTCTTATGACCACTATCAAAGGCCCCGGCATATTCCTCGCCCAGTTCCTGGGCGACCAACCACCCTTTAACAATCTCGCCAATATCTGCAAATGGGCCGCAGGACTCGGCTATATCGGCGTACAAATACCCAGTTGGGACGGACGCGTCATCGACCTGCAGAAAGCCGCCGAAAGCAAGACCTACGCCGACGAAATAAAAGGCATCGTCAACGCTGCAGGCCTGCAGATCACCGAACTCTCTACCCACCTGCAGGGACAACTGGTCGCCGTCCACCCCGCCTATGACGCTCTCTTTGACGGCTTCGCCCCGGCAGCCGTCCACAACAACCCCAAAGCAAGACAGGAATGGGCCGTCCAACAATTGAAATACGCAGCCAAAGCCTCCGCCAACCTGGGGCTCAACGCCCACGCCAGCTTCAGCGGAGCCCTCCTCTGGCCCACGGTCTATCCATGGCCCCAGCGCCCCGCAGGCCTGGTGGAGACCGGCTTTAAAGAACTCGCCGCCCGCTGGATGCCGATCCTCAACGAATTTGACAAATACGGAGTAGACGTCTGCTACGAGCTGCACCCCGGAGAGGACCTCCACGACGGCATCACCTACGAAATGTTCCTCGAACATACCGGCAACCACCCCAGAGCCTGCCTCCTCTACGACCCTTCCCATTTCGTACTCCAGTGCCTCAACTATCTCGAATTCATCGACAACTATCACGAAAGGATCCGCATGTTCCACGTAAAGGACGCGGAATTCAACCCCACCGGCAAACAGGGCGTCTACGGCGGCTACCAGAGCTGGGTCAACCGCGCAGGCCGCTTCCGCTCGCTCGGCGACGGACAGGTCGACTTCAAAGGCATCTTCAGCAAACTCACCCAGTACGACTATAAAGGATGGGCCGTACTCGAATGGGAATGCGCCCTCAAACACCCCGAAGACGGAGCCCGCGAAGGCGCACCGTTTATAAAAGACCATATCATCCGCGTCACCGAACGCGCCTTCGACGACTTCGCAGGCACCGGAAGCGACGAAAATTTTAACCGCAAAGTGCTCGGTTTGAGCTAATTTCGAACCGCTTCAAAGGAAGCCCTGGGAGGGCTTCGTCTGAAAGACAATTATTAGCGCTTTGCCGGAGGTTCGCTAATATTTGGAAGAGTGAATCTCCGGCACATATACATCAAATTAGAATACTATGAGCAAAAAATTAGCAGTAGTCCTGTCGGCCGCCGTTCTCATGGCCGCCTGTGGGAATAACGGAGAAACCAAAGCTACCGAAAACAAAGACACTGCAGCCGCTGCCCCCAGCACCACGCCTGCACCAGCCAGCTCAGCTACCAGCGACAAGGCCCTCGAACTGATCGCCGGCAGCGACTGTACCACCTGCCACCGCGTACAGAAAGAGTCCAGCGGCGCCTCCATCGGACCCGCCTACAGCGACGTAGCAGCCAAATATGCTCCGGCAGCCGACACTACCATCGACCGCCTCGTTAAAAAGTCATCTCCGGCGGCAGCGGCGTTTGGGGAACAGTTCCGATGACTCCCCATCCTGCAATGAAAGCTGACGACATCAAGACCATCATCACCTACATCATGACCCTCAAAAAATAACACATGATCCCGGGCCCAAAGCCCGGGATTTTTTTAATAAATATTTGCCATGAAAAAAATAGCGACCGCGGTCCTGACCCTCCTTATCATCAGCACCGCCTTCACAGCGGCACACCACAAAAGCCAGCCGAGAATACTCATCTTCTCCAAAACAAATGGCTATCACCACGCCAGCATCGCAACCGGCATCGAAGCCATCAAAAAACTCGGCGCAGAGAACGGCTTCCTGGTGGATACCACCACAGACTCGCTCCAGTTCCGTAAAAAAACGTTGAAGAAATACGCCGCACTCATCTTCCTGGACCCCACCGGCAAGGTATTCGGCCCCGATGAAGAGAAGGCCCTTCAGGATTATATACACGCCGGACACGGCTTCGTCGGCATTCACGCCGCAGCGGACTGTGAGTATAACTGGCAGTGGTACGGCGACCTCGTGGGCGGTTATTTTAAGTCCCACCCGAAACAACAGGAGGCCAAAGTCGCCGTCGTCGACAAGGACAATCCCGCTACCCAGGGCATCCCCGATCCCTGGACACATTTCGACGAGCTGTACAACTACAAATACTACAACCCCGGCATCAAAGTACTTTTAAAGCTGGATGAGACATCCTACACCGGCGGCGCCAACGGCGACAACCACCCCATTGCCTGGTACCACGAGTTCGAAGGCGGCAGGTCATTCTACACCGGCTTCGGTCATACCGACGCTTCATGGGCAGACCCGCTGTTCCTGCACCACGTCCTTGCAGGCATCCAATATGCGATAGGGAAGAACTAACGCGGGGCAAACTCCCCGTCTAGAACACTTTAATATACGAGAGACCGACAGCTCCATTCTGGTACGTAGGCGTCAGCATCGTTACCGGCCCCCGCTCGTCGGTCTCTTTCTTTCCGAACCAGTGCTGCATCTTCGGATACAGCCAGTAGGCAAGACGAGTCGACGCGATACCGACCCCGGCCCCCGCGACCACATCGCTGAACCAGTGCGCATTGTTATACATCCGCAGCGCGCCCGTCGCCGTAGCCAGCGCATAGCCCGCAACACCATACCACGGTGACACGTCCTTATACTCCAGACGCATAAACTCCGCCGAAGCAAAAGCCTCCGCAGTATGACCAGAAGGGAATGACATACGGTCCGATCCATCCGGCCTCAACTCGTGCGTCCAACCCTTTACCGAGAACACAGTCCCCTGCGCGAACACATTCGCCAGCAGATAGATCATCGTCCTGTCCTTAAAATTATGCTGACCATGGATACCCAGCGCATTCAGCCCATAAACGGCCAGCGCAGGGCTAAACATCAGAAAATTGTCGATATGCGTCTTGCTGTGCCGATTGTCCTCCCAGACCTGTTCCTTCAAAGATCCGTTGAACTTCTGCAGCGTGCCGTTATGCACAGCCGTCGCACCATAGGCGATCATCACCGCCGGAACAAAAACGACTTATAAGGGAATGGCTGCTTCCACGCCGGCAGCCCCTGACTCCAGTTGAAACGGGGAACCGTATCCGCCTTCGACCCCCAGCCCGTTGCCATACTCACCTCCCGGATCGTATCTCTACTCACCACAACGACATTTGAATCCCTAACCATCGGGCTAACCCCTCCGGTCACATCCTGGCACCTGGCCACCCTGCATCCAAGTACAATGACTACTACAGCAGCGAGTTTCTTCATATGGGGTTCCTAAAGTTTAATTGTTAAACGGCAAAAATGAGAGAAAATTTTGAGGTAACTCCGGACAAACGGTCATACCGGCCTGGTTTAACAAGACATTAGGACAAATTGTTATAAAATACTTAACTTCCTAAGGACAACTTGCAAACGTCGCAATCCTACCCTATAGGGGCCGAAATCACACCCCTTTAAGCCTCTAAATGCTTGGCAATCTGTACCCATTGTGGTATTCCTTCATCAGATATTTTTTATTCACCTTCCCGTCGGTAAACTTCCCCGCCTCCCTGTCCCAGCTCAGCCGTTCCCCGCTTCTCAGACTGATATTGCCCATCTGCGCCACCGTCGCCACATGCGAAGCCTCCTGCACCGAACAACGCAGTTCCTCCATTTTACGGCTCCTCACGACACTGATAAAATTGGCCATATGATTCTCCAGGCCGTTGTCTGCCACGGCCGCCCAGGGCTTGCTTACCTTGTTCTTGCCCTGCTTTTCCTCGATAACTTCCCAACCCTGACGGCTAAGCACCAGCGTTCCGTTATTGCCGATATAGGCGATCCCGTGATCCCTGCCATACGATCCATTATCGATACCCATCGCGTGATCCCAGACCAGATTGAACTTGTCGAACTCATACAGCGTCGTCAGCGTATCCGGCGTCTCCTCATACAGGTCCGGATATGCGAAATTACCCCCGAGCGCCGCAATCGTCTTCGGTGCCTCCGCCTTCATCCCCAGCAGGCCATAGTCCAGCAGGTGTACGCCCCAGTCAGTCATCAATCCTCCCGCATAGTCCCAGAACCACCGGAAATTGAAATGAAACCGGCTGGAGTTAAAAGGCCGCGTCTGAGCCGGCCCCAGCCACATCGCATAGTCCACTCCCGCGGGGGATCGGAATCGGGAACCACCGGCCCCGGCTTCATCCAACCCTGGTAGCACCACACTTTGACGGTACGTACATTTCCCAACTGTCCCGTACCGACAAAATCGACCGCATCCCTGAAATGCTGCTGGCTCCTCTGCCACTGTCCGACCTGCACCACCCTATTGTACTTCTGCTGCGCTGCGATCATCGCCCGGCACTCCCCGATGGAATTACCCACTGGCTTCTCTACATACACGTCCTTTCCCGCCTGACACGCTTCGATCATGATCAGCGCATGCCAGTGATCCGGTGTCCCGATGATCACCGCGTCGATATCCTTCCGCTCCAGCAGCTGGCGGTAATCGCCGTAGGTCTTGATGGCGCTGGTGTCCACCTGCATATCTGCCAATTCCTTCATCCGCCGGTCCAGCACGTTCTTGTCCACGTCACACAGCGCCACGACATTCACCCCGGGCTGCTTCAGTGCGGCCCTCAGGTCCGCCCAGCCCATACCATTGATGCCGATAGCGCCGATATTGATCTTGTCGGCTGCAGACACTGTTCTGGAATGCCCCAGGGCTGGATCCCCAGAGACGGTAATATAAGCGCCCCGCCAGCCAGGGCCGTTGTTTGTTGAAGGAAACTGCGACGTGAATTTTTCATATGCAAAACAGCGCAGAGATCGTCTACGCTGTTTCAATATACGAAAATTCTTTATGCAGACTTTTTACTGCTTCAAAAAGTTTAATTGTAGCATTCACATTTGCATTCACAGTCGCAGGCACACCCAGCGAATTATCCGGGTAAGTGGTATTGATCACCGTGGTGATGACCAGCGTGTCACCCACAAAGGAAAAATGACCGCCGGTCGGAGGGGCAACGGGGATCGGCGAACCAGCCAGTGCAGACCCCGCTCCGATCACCCCGCCGGGGAAATAGATAGAGTCCGTACCGATGATGGTATACTGGGACGAAGAAGAAGTTGCAGACACCGTATCCGAGAGCTGCTGATAAGTCGTGTCTTTGGGCGCCCCCGGTATAGTCTTTATAGCCATCGCGGTACTGTCGTAGGAATAACCGATTCCATTCCCGATTGCAGAGTCTGCCGTAAACACTACGGTCCCGGTATTCTGCTTCGTCTTATAACCGCCGATAAGCACCACAGAAGCCGTCTGCCCCAAATAGGTGACCGACTCGCTTGCGTTGATAGTTGTAGTCAGATATTGAAAACTATAATTTCCGACCAGCTGTCCCGTCTGCCCGCCGGGCCTCGACTTGTTCTTACTACAGGCCATCACCAGCACCATAAAGCCCGCTGCCACCCAAAAAGCATATTTTCTCATAACGGATTCGTTTTCCCAATCTAACGCAAAAATCGTGCTCTTATTTTCGGCATGCTGTTAAATCCGGCCTAATCAATTATTTATAGATCACTGAAAATCACCGATATGGATAGATCATCCACTTTCCAATCCTAGTGCAATACCTTATTCGTGAGCGTCTGCGAATAGTCCTGATACAACTTGTTACCGTTGGCCGTATCCGAAACATAGTCCTCTATCCGTACCACCCCAACCCCGGGACTGAGATAAGAGAATATTTCCTCCCTGATCACGCTATTGCAGTCCGTCACCACTTCCGCATTCTTCAGACAGGAATACCCCGCCACCGATACCGGCGCTGCATAACCGTACTGGATGGACTGTATCGGACAACCCGGATTGGAATAGTCGGCCCCTGTCCCTATCGGCCCATCCTGCCCTACCGCCTGAAAGAACGTATACGGTGAATACGCAGGACTGTCCACCTCATAGACGATCGAATTGGAAGGATCCACCTGTATATAGCTCCCCTGAAACCATCCCCCGGATTGGTGATCCCGACATAGGTAGTCCCAAAATTGTCCTGCAGCCGCTGGCTGTTCACCGTCATCGTATCATGGCCGATCTCCGCCAGACCGGTATCGGAAAACGATGAATCCACATAGTCCCACTGATCTCCTAAAGCCAGCGGGAACAACGAATTTGACCCATGCCCCTGATCGGGACCCGACGAACTTTTACTACAGGATACGATCACAACACAGGATACGATCAAACAAAAAGCAATGAATTTTTTCATAATTTACAACGGATATTTCGATCCCTTTTGACAAGCCCTTGCCTGCAAACGTTTATTCGACATTTGTTAACGATTTCCTAACGCCGCACAACAACCAACATGCTACCCCACTACTTCACGACGGCCTTCCGCTATCTCCGCACCCACAAGGTCTTCACCGCCATCAATATCCTCGGCCTCGTCACCGGTATCTCCGTCTGCTTCTTCGCCCTCCGGTACGTCGCCTTCGAATCCGGCTACGACAACTACAACAAACAACGGGACCATATCTATCGGGTCGTCACCGACGTCAGGACCCCATCCGGCATCGACTACCAGAGCGCCTGCGCCCCCTCGGACCCACCCTAAAGAACGAATTCCCCGAAGTCCAGTGCCGCCACCCGCTTCCTCCTCGACTATATCATCGTACAGAACGACCGCGGCGTCTACTACGAAGAGAACATCGCCTACGCCGACTCTTCCCTCTTCTCCGTGTTCACCCTCCCGATGGTCAGCGGCGATACACATACCGCACTCAACGACCCGTTCCGGATCATCCTGTCGCAGTCGGCGGCGGAAAAATACTTCGGCCATATAAATCCGTTAGGTCACACGCTGCTGATCAACGGAAAGGACACAGCCTATATCACCGGCGTCATGAAAGACATGCCCTTTAACTCCCATTTCCGCGTCGACATCCTCGTGTCTCTCCATACCCTCACCCAGGTCTGGAATCCCGGGACGGAAACCAACTGGATGCGCTCCGGCTTCTATACCTACCTCGTGCTGCCCACACCGGCAGCCGCGGCTCACCTCACTTCAAAGCTGCCCGGCTTCGTGACCCGTCACTACGACCAGTCCATCCGGAAATATGCACTCTCCCTCGAACCACTGAGCAGCGTCTACCTGCACGGCAAGCCAAGGGGCAGACGCGCCGGCTCTGAAGTCACCGGCAGCATCCGGAATATCTATATCTTCTCGCTACTGGCCGTCTTCGTTCTCTTCATAGCCTGCTTCAACTTTATCAACATGACCACCGCCGTCTCGACCTATCGCGCAAAAGAGGTCGGCCTCAGAAAGGTTCTTGGGGCGTCCCGGCGCCAGCTCATCATCCAGTTCCTGCTCGACGCACTGACGCTGACCGCCATCGCCTTCCTCCTCGCGCTACTGGCCATATCCCTGCTGGTCCCGGTATTCGACCAGTTGGTCGGCAAGACTATCGTCACGAGCCTTTTCGAACACGCCTCAACCTTCATCCTCCTCCCCTGATCGCCCTCCTGACTGGCCTGTTATCCGGACTGTACCCAGCCTTCGTCCTCTCCGCCTACGATCCGCTGACCACCCTGAAAGGCCGGTTTGCAACCAGTCTGAAAGGCGCCCTCTTGCGCAGGACGCTTGTCGTTACACAGTTTACACTGTCCATCGTCCTCATCATTGCCACCATTGTCGTGTACCGGCAACTGACCTTTATGCAAACCCGGCAGCTCGGGTTCCGCAACGCCCACCAGCTCGTCATCGACTTCCAGTTCGATCCGCGGATCGCAGGCCATCTCGGCCAGGTCACCACCCTGCTGAAAAGCATCCCCGGCGTGGACAACGTCTGCATCTCCTCGGGCGTCCCGGGCAAAAGGAACAATAAGATAGATACCCGTATACAAAACAGCTGGGGAGAAATGCAGGACTTTCAGTCCGACGTCTATTTCGTCGACACCGGATTTTTACAACAGTACCATATCGGCCTCGTCGCCGGCAGAGGCTTCTCCGGCAGCCAAAGCCCCGACTCGACGGGCGCCATGCTCATCAACGAAGCCGCCGCCCAAAGCCTCGGCTACAATAGCGCAAAAGACGCCATCGGTCGACCGTTTGAACAGGCCTCCGGAAAAGGACTCATCACCGGCGTCATCCGCGACTTCCACTTTCACTCCTTCCGCGAAAAGGTCCAGCCGCTCACCATCCGGATGCTCAGCGGCTCATACACCTTTCTCACCCTAGATATCAATACCCCGCCGACAGAGAGCATGCTCGGCGCCCTCGGCAACAAATGGCAGCAACTGGCGCCCGGCCTCCCCCTTACCTGGTTCTTCGCCGACGAAACATACAACGCCCAGTACAGCACCGAACAACATTTTGGCAGACTCTTCATCTGTTTCTCCGCCCTCGCTATCTCCCTCTCCTGTCTCGGCCTTTTCGGCCTCACCATTTTCAGTACCCTGCGACGCACAAAAGAAGTCGGTATCCGCAAGCTGCTGGGAGCCTCCGTCTCCGGCATCATCGGCCTCCTCGCCAGAGAGTTCGTAGTACTGGTGGGGATCGCATTTGCCATCGGAGCGCCCCTCGCAGCCTACGGCATGCACCACTGGCTGGCCGGCTTCGCCTACAGGATCGACCTATCCTGGTGGATCTTCGCGCTGGCCGGTCTGCTGACCATGAGCATCGCCTTGCTCACCGTCGGCCTGCAAACTATCCGCGCGGCCCTCGCCGACCCCATCAAAAACCTTCGTACCGAATAACCCCGCCCCGTCATCCTTCCCACCGCTTCCACCAAAAAACAAATACCCAGTTTCGGGAATTGGCCCGTTCCAATAAAAAAACTATCTTGCCGGAATTCCGCCCTTCCGCCTTTCCTCTTATCCATAGCGCCTCACACCACCACAAAACAACCGATTTTGTAACCCCTTTATTCAATCCAAAACAAAAGCATGCCTGCAAACAATCTCCGGAAAGCAGCCATCCTCGCCCTGGTGCTCGTGGTTCTGACCATCGGCAGCTGGGAGCTCTATCTGCGCAGCAGAGGCGTGACCATTTCCTACGACAACAGCAAAGAGCTATGGGCGGACAAGCGGGCTATGGTCTACGAGCCGGCCGACAAAACAACCGTATTCATCGGTTCTTCCCGCATCAAATTCGACCTCGACATCGACACATGGCAGCAGACCACGGGAAGACACGCCGTACAGCTCGCAGCAGAAGGCAGCTCCCCGGTACCCATACTCACCGACCTCGGCAACGATCCCAACTTTCGCGGCAGGCTGGTCGTCGACGTGACAGAACCGATCTTCTTTTCCAGCGAGCATATGAGCCTGGAAAAACCCACCGCATATCTTGACTGTTACAAAAAAAGAACACCCGCGCAAAAAGCCAGCTTCGTGCTCAATCACGCCCTCGAGTCCTGGTTCGTCTTCCTCGACCAGGACAAATACTCGCTCAACGCCGGACTGGATAGGCTCAATATCCCCAACAGGCCAGGAGTATTTGTATTTCCAACATTCCCAGACGACTTCAACTGCTCGGACTTCGACCGGAGAAGCAAAATGACCCCCGAGGTTCCTCGCCGACACCAGCCTTCAGCACCGTGTACAAAATGTCTGGTTATTTGTCATGGAGATGGGAAAGAATGCGCCCCCGCCAAAAGAGAACCCTGTTCCCCCGATGCTGGCAAAGGTCAAAGAAGCGGTCGGCAAGATTCAATCCCGCGGCGGTGAGGTCGTCTTCATTCGGACCCCTTCAAGCGGCGTGATGGGAGGAGCCGAGCAACACGTCTTTACAAGGGACAGATTTTGGGACCCACTTGCTCGCAGCCACCAACTGCAAGGGCATCTTTTTCACCGACTACCCGGAGACCAGTCATTTCACCTGTCCCGAATGGTCCCACCTCAGTCCTCAGGATGCCATCACCTACACAAAGGCCCTGATCACCGAGCTTCCCCCATCTTTCACCCACTAACACCCCTGCCATGGTCTTCAACTCCTATACATTTGTCGTCTTCTTCATCATCGTGGTCATCCTGCACAACCTTCCGTTCAGCTGGCGGCAAAAAAAGATCAATTTGCTGCTGGCCAGCTATCTTTTCTACGCCGCCTGGAATCCTCCTTTTATTTTTCTGCTATGGCTGTCTACCGTGGTCGATTTCTTTGTGGGTCGCGCACTGTATACACAAACGAATATTCATAAGAAACGCCTCCTGCTCGTAGTCAGCCTCATCGGCAACCTCGGGATGCTCTGTTTCTTCAAATACGGGACCTTTCTGCTGGACAATTTCGTCGCCGTCCTCAATCTCGTCGGCGTCAACTTCCATCCGGCAAAACCAAATATCATTCTGCCGGCAGGCATATCCTTCTATACGTTCACGACGCTCTGCTACACCGTCGATATGTTTAAACAGAAAAGCGAGCCCGTGCGATCTCTCCTGGACTTCTCCCTGTTCGTGACCTTCTTCCCCCACCTTGTCGCCGGCCCGATCGTACGGCCCCCGCAGCTCGGTGCCCCAGTTCGAAAGCCCACGCAAGGCTACCAAACAACAGCTGATGGAAGGACTCTTCCTTTTGTCCCTTGGACTGTTCATGAAAGTAGTGCTCGCCGACAGCATGCTCGCCGGCTCCGCGGATACGATATTCGGTTCACAGGGAAAGCTGGGAGCCCTCGACGCATGGACGGGCGTGCTGGCATTTTCAGGGCAGATCTTCTTCGACTTTGCCGGTTACTCCACCTGCGCCATCGGAGCAGCCCTCTGCCTTGGCTTCATCCTGCCCCTCAACTTCCGTTTCCCCTATGCGGCTATCGGTTTTACTGATTTCTGGCGGCGATGGCATATCACCCTTTCGGCCTGGCTCCGCGACTACTTATACATTCCACTCGGCGGTAACCGCAAAGGCCGCCTCAGGACCTATATGAACCTGATGATCACCATGCTGCTCGGCGGCCTCTGGCACGGCGCCAACTGGACCTTCGTCGCCTGGGGCGGGCTCCACGGTCTCTACCTCTGGGGAGAACGACTCTTCACCGACAGAAAAGACTCGCGCCTCTCCCGCGAAGGAAATCCCATTCCCGCCATGGCCGAACCGGTAAAAGCAGGCATCGGCCTGCCGGCGTCTAACAGATGGGCCTATGCGCTATTGACATTCCTTCTCATCAATATTACGTGGGTCTTCTTCCGGAGCCCCACCTTCACCGGCGCCGGCAACGTGCTCCAGTCTATGTTCGGGATGGTCCATGAAGCTACCCCGCTGCTCACCACCATCGCCATCATCAAGGTAGCCGTGATCGTCGCCGCGATGCTCGTCGCCCACTGGCTGATGCGCAACACCACCATCCTGGACCTCATCCGTCGCCTCCCCTGGTGGGTCACCGGCCTGTCCTGGTCGCTAATGCTCATCCTCCTGATCCTCAGCCAGGAGAGCAGCAGCTCTTTTATCTATTTTCAATTCTAACCATCCATACCGGTATGACCGTACAACAACAGATCGAAGAATATATCGCCAGCCAGCCCGAACCAAAACGCACCGACCTGCAAACCCTCCACCAACTCACATTGCACATCACACCAACAGGCAAACTCTGGTTTTTCGACGGCAAAAACAGCGACGGCAAAATTGTCAGTAACCCCAATATCGGCCACGGTTCCTACACCATAAAATATGCCGATGGCTCAACCAAAGAATCCTTCATCATCGGCCTGAGCGCCAACACCACCGGCATCTCCGTCTACATCCTCGGCCTCGCCGACAAAACCTACCTGTCCGCCACCTTCGGCAAACAACTCGGCAAAGCCAGCGTCACCGGCTACTGCATCAAATTCAAAACCCTCAAAGACATCCACCTCGATACCCTCGAATCGGCCATCCGGTACGGCCTCGCCGCCCACAAATAGAACAAGGCCGCAGCCGACCTGGTAAGTCGACTCCAGCCTTGCGGATAACAACAGGCAGGCTAACAGGTGCCCGTCGCGCAGTAGCATGACCCGCTGGAAGACGCCCTGCATGAACCGATCGTGTTATCTGAAAATAAACACTGGGTGCAATTGCACCAGGCGTCACAGCCGGCTTCGCTGCCCGCCATAATTTTCTTCATTTCGGCGCGGCTTAATTTCCCCTGAATAGCCGCAAGACTGATCTTCGTTGTCTTTTTCATTTTTTCTATTTTTAAAGTAAACAATGGTTACAACGACATTCTCCCTTTCCGATCCGCCGCAGGAATGTCGATGCGGTAACATCGGCGCAGGACCACCGGACTCATTCCCAAAGAAAATATTTTATATCATCAATGTTAAAAGCACTCGGTAGCCGGTATCCGTTATAAAAGATGGTTGGAGTCTGGGCTACCTTCATTTCCTTACACCAGGACGACATCGCCTCAAGGTAGACGCCTTGTTTTGCCAGCTCGCCATTTAGCGGGTATTTGGCTGCAAAAAGGGTGTAGTCCTTCTTTTCCGCCAGATACCAGTCATCCAGCGCCTGTTTGGTCAACCTCCTGTCGCCCATTCCAGCCAAAGCCATTAAATGCCTCGCAGGGATCGCGCCCTTGTCGCTGTCGTCATTTAAAGCGGTAAATATTATTTTGACCCGCAGATTGTCGTGTTGTTCAAGTAACTCCTCGATCTGCTGGTGTGCCTTTGAACAAGGGCCGCAATACGGGTTACATATTTTTATTAATGTATTGGCAGCTCCCGAATTTCCCATATCGATACCCAACCCGTCCGCAGGTATCGTCAATGCCATTTGTTTCTTTAGCAAAGTGTCAAATATCTCATCGCTAAATTTCAACCGCAGATAGTTCCTGTGTATGTTCTTCGCCCTTTGCATTTTAAATAGAAAGGGCTTGCCGAATTCCCAGATCAGGGCAGGTAACAGAAAACAGACGGCGGCACTGACCAATAGTTCAAAAGGATGATCGAACTGAGCACGAAACAGACCTGCGCCCATCGCATTCAGCGCTGCAATGACCAGCAGGAACTGCACACTGAGACAAAGCAGGCACCATTGTTTCGCCACTCTCCATTGGTACCAGACAGAGAACACCGGATAGGGTAAGGCCAGGATGCTCAACCACCCCAATAGTACCATGGCGCCGCTCAGGGAACCGGATGAGAATAAAAGCAAAAGAAAACTACCACTGAAATAAATAAAACCAACCTCACTCCAGCTAATCCAGTTGAATAGTCTGGATCCGGCACTGTTGAGTACAGCCCGGCAATTCGTCCTGGCCAATCCCGTACACACCTTTTGCAAAAAGAGGGTTATTATCGTCCAGCTTCGTACCATAGTAACAATAGAGTAACAACAACTCCCGTCAGGAAAATGAAAAATTGAATATATACGCTCGAAAGCGAAATCGGGCCAATTCTATCGATCCTGGTCCGGAAAATATGAAATGATGCAAATAGCAATAGCACCAATAATGAACCCTGGATCAGGGCTCTGATGCGGCCATGCTTTCTGACCTTACGGAATTCTCCCTCGTCTTCACCGGAGCTTTCATTGGGTTCGGCCAATAAATAAAACCCTTCCCAGATCTTAAAGAACTCCTCTTTTCTCTCCACGATGTATCTTTCGTATCCCTTCGGGAAATACACTACTTCGGTCTCCGTAACATCCTTTACTATGGCAAATGGGCTGTCCAGGTCACGAACGGGCGCCAGAAAGGGGACCGATAATTGGTTGATTTCCTCTTTATCAATACGACCCGCGGCATTGGGTATGCGCCACTTCGATAAGCTGTCGCTGATACAAAGCAGGCTGGGCCAATTCGGATGACTTTGCAAGGTTTCGTCTACAGTCGCATAGTTCACTTTTACGCCTAACAATCGCAGATAGTTGATTACCGCTCGAACAGTGGGATTATATTCTAAAAGCATAATTCAGACTTATAAATCGATGAATGCGGAACAGGTACTAGCCAAATCTAAATTTGTCCTCATTCATTACCAAATTACGATGAGTTGAAAAAATCAATAAGTCGATACCTTTATCCCGATCCGACGATAATTTTCTTAAATTTGAATAACACTAAAGGTCTGCCGTATGCGGTCAATATATTCGCTGATGCTGGTATTCTGTCTATTGGCGATAGCCACAAATGGACAGGAGACGCAACTGCGTCCCCTCAACATCGGTGATGCCGCGCCGCCCCTTCGGATGCGTGCATGGCTAAAGGGTACACCAATCCATGGCTTCGAACGAGACAGAGTCTACATAGTGGAGTTCTGGGCCACCTGGTGTGGACCTTGCATTGCGGCGATGCCTCATCTCTCCCAGGTAGCAGCTAAATACAAGAGGGCGGTCACCGTTATTGGGGTCGATGTGATGGAGAAAACGCCTGCGATGAATTCCCTAAGGGCATTTGTAGACAGCATGGGAAGCGCGATGAATTACTCAGTAGCGGCAGAAGACAGCACTTTTATGACGACCACCTGGTTGAATGCTTCGGGGGAGGCCGGCATACCCGTCTCTTTTGTCGTAAATCAGGAGGGAAGGGTGGCCTGGATCGGGCACCCTAACTCCCTTGATAAAGTCTTGCCTGGACTATTGAACGATAGCCTGAACATTGAAAAAGCATCGGTCGATCGGAAATTGAACAAGCGATGGGAAGCACTGGATGATTCAGCAGGTGATGAATTGCGATATTATAAAGCCGATCTCGAAAAGCGCGCTCCTGAGAAATCGGATTCATTCCTGTTAAGAAGAGTTAACGAAATAGTTGAAAATGAACCCGATCTTAAATATGCGCCGAACGTTGCCGCCTGTACTTTTAATTTGCTGCTCAAAACGGACCCGCAAAAAGCCTACGAGTATGGCAAAGTTTTCATGGTGACGTCGACTTATCGCACTCCTCCTTATTATATCATATTCAACAATGTCAAGTCGTATTCTCGAAACACTGAGGCTACCGCCCCGGATTTATGAATTGGGCGCCGAAGCTTTATCAGGCCAGGATCGACGACTCACCGAAGACCATTGACCTTCCCAACACGTATCATATTATAGCGGACTGGTATTGGCGCGCACACGACACATCGAAGGCGATAGCTGCCGAAGAAAAAGCCATCGAAGCCTTGAAGACTGGAAATCATGCACCAGCAGGCAGTTTAGCCGCATTTGAGTCCAGGCTGCAACTGTACAGGAACTTAGAAAAGACTTACTGAGGTGGAATAGAATCCAAATATCTCTTCGCACTCTCCACTTGTATATCCCAGCACCATCAATATCTCCTCCACTCTTTCCGGACGTAGATTGCCGTGGTTTTCAAGTTTCGAATATCGCTGCTTACTAATATTCATTTTTTTCGCAATCGTTTCCTGTTTCATTTGCCTGGTAATGCGAAGCAATCTGATATCACGGGTGGTAAACATGGATTAGGTTTAATGTTAACTAATGTAAATTTTTCTTCCTAATAAAAAAAATAATTCGGCTAAAGGATACTGCTTATTGACTTTTTCAAGAGCGAAAATCGGACGGGTCTGGCCAACTATTTTTAAATTACCTACCGGCTCGATAACCGCACTCACAGAATATAATTGAATGAGAAATTCTAAAAATTGAAATTCCCCGTCTATAGACAACTTGATGCGATGGATTGTGGTCCTGCCTGTCTTCGCATGGTCGCTAAGTATCATGGAAGAGTGGTCTCGCTGGACCATCTCAGGCACAAATCACAATATGCAAAAAATGGGGTATCGATGCTCGGCCTCGCCGACGCCGCCGAAAGCATCGGGCTGAGGACCGTAGGCGCCAAACTTACATTCGACCAGTTGATAGAGGACGCAAAACTACCCGGGATCATTCACTGGAAACAATATCATTTTGTAGTCCTGACACCGGACTCCACAAAAATAAATTGACGATCGCCGATCCCGCTAAAGGATTGATCACGCTTGACAGGGAACAATTCCTCCAAAACTGGCTTTCGACAAACGACAACGGATTGATGAAGGGTACTATTCTTTTGTTAGAACCCACGCCTACTTTTAAAGAATTGGACTATGAAGGGAGGAATGACAGCCCCAACAAAAAGATAGGATGGGAGCATCTATTCGCATATGTAAAACAGCACCGGCGATACCTGTTTCAAATAATTTTGGGGTTCCTGATAGCCGGAGTACTGCGGGTTTTTTTCCTTACCTGACTCAAAGTATCGTGGATACCGGTATCGATAGCAGGGATATGAAGCTTTATACAGGTCATTCTGGCAGCTCAGCTTATGCTACTTTTCTCACAAACCCTGGTCGAATTTATTCGAAACCGTCTACTATTGCATATCAGCACCAGAATCAATATTGGTTTGCTTTCAAGCTTCTGGTCTAAGATGTTAAAATTGCCGTTGACCTTTTTTGACAGCAAACACCCCGGGGACATCATTCAACGATTAAACGATCAGCAAAGGATCGAAACCTTCCTGACAGGGGCTGTAGTAAATACACTCTTTTCTGTATTCAGCATCGTTGTATTTTCGCTAGTGCTACTTCAATATAGCGTTGGCATATTCGGCATCTTCGCTGTCGGAAGCGTTTTATACGTATTGTGGATCTTCTTCTTCCTAAAGTATCGGCGCAAGCTGGACTATCAAAGATTCTCAGTCGCAGCAAGAGAGAATAATGCGACGATGCAGTTAGTTTATGGAATGCAGGAGATAAAACTCAACAACGCGGAAAACACCTATCGGTGGGCATGGGGAAAGCCTAAAGGCGAGTCTGTTTAAACTGAGCTTTAAAAGCCTGACTCTCGACCAACTTCAGCAAGTCGGAGCTTTCTTCTTCAACCAGGGAAAAAATATCCTAATTACTTTTGTGTCGCCCAACTGGTTGTAGACGGATCTCTGACGATGGGCATGATGCTGGCGATCCAGTATATTATCGGACAGTTGAATAGCCCAATCCGAGCAAATTATTGGATTTACGCAACGCGCGCAGGATGCAAAAATATCTCTGGAACGGCTAAACGATATCCATTCGCTGGACGATGAAGAACCCTCAGACAGGCAATTCAAAAAATACCTGCCTGAAAGACATGGCATCAGGGTCAGGAATTTGTCTTTTACCTACGCAGGCGCGGGCAATGAACCCGTACTGAAAAATATTAACCTGTCGATACCTCAGGGGAAAGTAACGGCTATCGTAGGAACCAGCGGAAGCGGCAAAACAACTTTAATTAAATTGCTGCTACGCTTTTACGAGACGTACCAGGGTGAAATTTTCCTCGGGTGATTCCAATTTAAAGACGGTAAGCCCCAAATTCTGGCGAGGCGTATGCGGCGCTGTGATGCAGGACAGTTTTATTTTCAATGCCGACATTAGGAAAAATATTACGGTTACCGATGATGCGATCGACGAAGAACGACTTATTGAAGCCTGCCGGACAGCAAATATTCTAGACTTTATAGAATCACTGCCATTGGGTTTTTATACCCAGCTCGGAGCCGAAGGCACGGGCGTCAGCGGCGGCCAAAGGCAAAGAATTACCATTGCCCGGGCTGTATATAAGAATCCGAAGATCATCTTCTTCGATGAAGCGACCAACTCCCTGGATGCCAACAATGAAAAAGTGATACTCGAGAACCTGCAGGCGTTCTTTCACGGGAAAACAGTAGTAGTAGTAGCACATCGGCTCAGCACGGTAAAAGAAGCCGACAAGATCATTGTACTCGAAAACGGAGTGATCGCTGAAGAAGGGAATCACACGGAACTGACCCTAAAAAAAGGGAAATACTACAATCTCGTAAAAAATCAACTGGAACTTGGAAACTGAAGTAACGAAACAGCTGAGCCATCCCGTCAACAAGGCAATTAACAACGCTTCTCCCACGCAAACCGCTTTCGGGAACGTGACCGAAATGGATGAGATCGTCTCGGAAAAGCCTTCCCCTGATCGTCCGGTGGGGCATCGGTTTCCTTTTTCTTGTCCTGCTTTTTCTACTGGCGCTAACCTGGTTCATGAGATACTCTGATATTGTTGAAGCTAAAGGGCACCTGAATTCGATCAATGCACCAAAGGAACTGGTAGTTCATAATACTGGCAAACTGATGAGATTATTCGTAAGAGAAGCGGAAACTGTCCATAAAGATCAGATTGTCGGCTACATGGAGAGCGTCGCCGATCCGGAAGAGGTAATAATTCTTTCAAACTACCTGGACAGTCTTGGCGCACAACTGAGAGGTGAAACTACCCATCGGGTGATCGATTTGCTGCCGGCGCCCTCCTTTAATCATCTGGGAGAGATTCAGTCACCCTATCAGATCTTTATTCAGGCATATACCAGCTTTATGAACTATCTCAGGAATGGATTTTACCTGGAAAAGAGAAGGATGCTGAATACTGATATGGGGTATTTAAAACAAATGCATTCAACTTTAATGGACCTGCAACTATTAACAAAGCAGGATCTTGCCCTGTCGGATACCACTTTTGACGCTCAGGAAATCCTCAATCAGGGAAAAGTAACCTCTGCAATGGAGTATCGGAATGAAAAAAGCCAACATATAGGCAAAAAGATGTCGCTGCCACAGATTTTAATTTCAGTTATAAATAACGAAAGTGCGCAAAACGAAAAACTGAAGGAGATAGCTGAACTTGACAATCAAATACTACAGCAAAAAGAAATATTTACTCAAGCCACCAATACCCTGAAGAGTCAAATTGGAGAATGGAAAAGAAAATACATCATCAGTGCACCCATCGACGGCGAAGTTAATTTTTCCTCATTTATCCAGGAAAATCAGCAGTTAAAACAAGAACAGGTACTGGCTTTTATTAATCCGGCCAATTCGAGGTATTATATAGAAGCAGTTATATCGCAAAATAATTTCGGTAAAAGTGAAAAGCGGTCAGCAGGCATGGGTTAAGTTCCCGGCCTATCCCCACGAAGAATTTGGAAAGGTAAAAGGAAAGATCGATTTTATAAGCAGCATTTCCACGGATAGCGGCTACCTGGCAAGGCTAACACTTCCTGAAGGTTTGATTACCGACTATAAAAAAGCCATTCAATACAGGACAGGTCTGACAGTTCGAATTGACATTATTACCAATAAAAGGCGCTTATTGGATAGACTTTTAAGTAGTCTAACAAGCAAATTTGACTAGTGAAACGAAAAGCACAATCTAAGATCATAATTTTTATTTGCTACTTCGGTAGCCTGCCGTGGTATTTCGATTTCTTTCTGCATTCCTGCAAATTCAATTTTAAGATTGATTTTTTAATATTTTTCAGACTGCGGGTATAACGGCTCTTTACCCGCGAACGTCAAAATAGTCAGAAAGTCATTGGGTGAATTACGGGTAATGGTCAGCCGCAAATTAGGATTTGAGGTCAATTTGGATTTCCCATACAAACTGTGCGACTTCAAGCCGGCGTATGGTGAGATCTTTTCAGAATATATAGATGACTATGAGTTTTGGGGCCAAAGTGACATTGACATTGTCTATGGAAATATTCTGAGGCTTTCTCACAAAGGATTTCCTTGCAAAATATGATTATATAAGCCTAAGACACGACTATACGACCGGATGTTTCGCAATTTATAGGAACAATAACACGGTCAACACCCTTTTTATGCGAAGCAAAGACTATGTGAAGGTCTTTTCCGGAAATAGGCATTTTTGCTTTGACGAATGCAATTTTGTGCAGGATGAGCTAACGGCCGGCAAGTCCATATTTGATCTTGAGACTGAAATTGAAAGTTTCACTCACATAGTCAGGAGAGCGCAGATCAACCATGAGATCAGGGCCCATTTTGACTTCATGCTTATGGAAGGGCTGCCGGGAAAAATAAGATTCGAAAACGGGAGGATTATTTATAAAAACCGTTTCGAATGGCATTCTTTATCATCTCTATTGGCTGAAGAGAGTTTATCAGCCACGAAATATCCGGTCAGCCATTCCCGACACCTATTTTATCAGTCCCTCCCGCATTTACTTTAAGTCGAAGAGAAATGAGTAACTTTAAACACAGAATTGTCATTTTCGTCTGTTACTATGGTACATTTCCCTGGTATTTCAAGTACTTCCTGCATTCCTGTAAATTTAATCCCTCTGTAGATTTCATTATTTTCACTGATATTCCCTGCAAAGAGGAACTTCCTGACAACGTATCTGTTGAAATAAAGTCGCTGAATGACATTAGAACATTGGTGAGTGAGAAACTCGGATATGCTGTAAATATCGATACCCCCTACAAGCTTTGTGACTACAAACCGGTGCTGGGTTTAATTTTTAATCACTATGCAAGTGGATATGATTTTTGGGGGCAATGCGATATCGATATTATTCTGGGGGATCTTCGTAGTTTTATGGATGAAGGGTTTTTGAATGCCTATGATTTCGTGAGTTGTCGGGACACCTGGGCGACTGGGCTTTTTTTCAGTGTTCAGAAATAATGAGAAGATGAATACCTTATTCAAGCGCGGTAAGGATTCCCGAAAGGTATTTTCTGACCCAAAGTATTGGGGGTTTGACGAGTTCAATTTTAAGCACTTTTTGATCGATCAGGAACACTCCGTTTGGGACGTGGAGACAGAGATAGAAACATTTACACTGATCGTTAGAAATGCCCAAAAAAGTGGAGAAATTCAGGCCCATTTCGATTTTATCTGTTTGGAAGGCTCTCCCTGGTAAAGTGAAGTTTGTCAACGGAAAGCTAATCTATCATAATAGATTCGAAGCCATACTTTATCATTTATATGCTCTAAAGAGGATATATTCACCGGTAGTGAGGAGAGAGACGGATACCCGAAACATTCCATATCAGCCAAACCAGGATCTACAACGGATAAAACCCGCATAACAAACTGTCAACCAATCCATTTCAGGCAAAAAAAAGCGCATCGAATGACGCGCCTTCAACTTTAAATTCGTGGATCGTACAGGATTCGAACCGGTGACCCCTTCCATGTCAAGGAAGTACTCTAACCAACTGAGCTAACGATCCTTTCACTTCATCCCCGGGACCCCTTCCCCTTTGGGACTGCAAATTTGTTGTAAATTTCGTTATTTACGCAAAAACCGGGGCAAATTTTTACATTCCCCTCCTCTTCATTTCCTTCTTTATCAACCCCAACTCCCTCCCCGTCTGCCCCGAAACGCTACTCATTCTCCTGCGCCCGCCGCATCAGATAGGGGATCACATCCCGGATCGGCCCGAACGGCAGGTACTTGCTTACCGCACAACCCGCCTTCGCCAGGTTGAACGTAATATTATCGCTCATCCCATAAAGCTGCGAAAAATGAAGATGCGGATGCGAAAGCGAAAGCCCCCGGTGCCGCATCAGCTCAACAGCCAGTAAATTACTCTCCTCATTATGCGACGCAACGATCAGCGCGATCCGCTCCAGATTCGCGACACAAAACTCCACCCCCAGATTGTAATCCCTGTCGGTGGCCTCCTTGTCCGCCTGTATGGGCGACGCATACCCCATCTCCTCCGCCCGCCTGCGCTCTTTTTCCATATAGGCTCCACGAACCAACTTAGCCCCAAGAATGAAGTCCCTCTGCTCCGCCGCCTCATGCGAGTCTTTCAAAAACGCAAGCCGGTCCCAGCGATATAATTGTATCGTATTGTAGACCACTACCCGCCCCCTGTTGAACTGCTCCATCATCAGGATCGTCAGCACGTCCACCGGGTCCTGTATCCAGGTCTCCTCTGCATCCACCAGCACCCCGACATTCTTGTCGGCGCCCGCCCGGCAGATCTGCTGCATCCGCTGACTAACCCGCTGCCACTCTTCCCTTTCCGCCTCCGTCAGCCCCGCCAGCGCCCGCGTATACCGCTTCATCAGGCTCCCCGTCCCCCACTCTTCATGGCCCCATCCAGCCTCTCCAGCAGTCCAAAACGAGCAAAGCCAGTCACTTTCACGCTCATCAGCGGTATATTCGGCTGCGTAGCCGCATATTCGATAACCCGGATAAACTCGGTTTTGGCATGATCAAACCCCTCTTCCCCCTCATCACCCCCTTCCACCCCATAATCCAGGATCACCTGGACATGATACCCCCCCAGCTTCTTCGCCACCGCAGCCGTCTCTTCCAGCGTCTCACCGCCCACAAACTGTGAGAAGATCGTCCCCCTTATCAGCCCCTTCACCGGCAACCCCGCCCGGATCATCCAGGGCGTCAGCCGGGTCCCCAGCTTAACCAGCGAGGAATAACCCATACTGGAAAACAAAAAGGCGGCTTTCTTTAATTCCTTGTCAGACTTGTATTCGAAGGCATTGGCGGTATTCTCGAAAGAGACAGGGGCTGGCTCTGTATTCATTATCTGTCGGACCTTGATTTTGGCGGCAAAGGTAAGGAAATCCCGCTCCGTCCCGCTATTTGGGACCACCGGTTAATATCCTGCTACTATCCGCCAATTCACGGACACTACCCCATAACCCCTATCTTTGCGGCCACCATGACCATCCTCCCATACCGATATCTACAAGTTCAGCATCCCGATGCACCCCCTTCACCATCGCCACGGGCACCATGCACTACGCCCAGAACATCCTCATCCGCGTCCACACCGACGCCGGATACTACGGCGTCGGAGAATGCTCGGCCTTCCCCATGATCGTCGGCGAGACCCACGGCTACCTGCTTCGAAATGGCAAAGGACTTCGCTGCCCTCTGGAAGGCAAAGACGCGCTGGCCACCAGCCAGCGCATGCAGGAACTCCACGACTTCACCGCCTTCAACGCTACCATCAAAAGCGCATTCGACATAGCCCTCCACGACCTGGCCGCAAAAGCCGCGGGCCAGCCACTCTATAAATTCCTCGGGGGAAAGAAAAAGGACATCGAAACCGACCTCACCATCGGCATCGACACTCCGGAAAACATGGCTCAAAAGGCGATAAAATTTAAACAGGACGGCGTGCGTATGATCAAGATCAAACTGGGCCGTACCGCCGATGAAGACATCCTGCGCGTCCGACTCATCCGCCAGGCCGTAGGCCGGACATCATCCTCCGCATCGACGCCAACCAGGGCTGGGACTTTGAATCCGCCAAAAAGCCCTCGGAGAGATGGGCGATCTCGGCGTCCAGTTCTGCGAGCAGCCCATGCGCACCTACAACGACCCGCACTTGCCCGAACTGCGATCATCCGTCCCCGTTAAGATCATGGCCGACGAAAGCGTATTTCATCACTACGACGCCCTCCGCCTCATCACCGACAGGGCCTGCGACTACGTCAACGCATCAAATTTGCAAAATCCGGCGGCATCCTCGAGGCTGCCCGCATCAACGCCGTCTGCGAACAGCGCGGCATCCCCTGTATGATGGGCGGTATGCTGGAAAGCCGCGTCGCCCTCACCGCCTTCGCCCAGCTCGCCACTGGCGCACGACAACATCATCTTCCACGACATGGACACCTGCATGCTCGGACACAAGACCGATCCCGTCACCGGCGGGGTTCGGTACAGAGGCTATTTTCTGGAGATACCCGATACACCCGGCCTCGGCGCCGACGCAGACGAGTCCTTCCTGCAGCAATGCGAAAAGGTCACGGTCTGATCGCGCGGAAACTACCGTCTGATCACTTCATGTCCATCATGCCCAGCGCCTCCCGATCGTCGTACTGGACGATCAAATCCCGCAACTGCCTCTTCAACCCGGCAATCACACTCTCATATCCCTTAGACCCATATAGATTCTTCAACTCATTGGGGTCACTGTCCAGATCATACAATTCCCAGAAATCAGCCGGACCGTAGAACCTCGCCAGCACCCACCTCTCTGTCCTGATCCCAAAATGCGGATAGACATGATGCGGCTGCGGGTACTCGTAGTAGTGGTAATACATCGCCTTCCTCCACCGCGAAGCAGCCGCACCATCCCCCTTTAACAGCGGCAAGAACGAAACTCCCTGCATATCCGCCGGCGCCTTTATCCCCGCCATATCCAAAAGAGTAGGCGCCCAGTCCACGTTCAGCGTGATCGCCGAAACCCGCGACCCCGCAGCCGCCACGCCCGGGTACCGCACCGCGAAAGGCGTTCGCAAAGACTCCTCATAGATCCATCGCTTGTCAAACCACCCATGCTCGCCCAGATAGAACCCCTGGTCCGAAGCATAAACTACCACCGTATTGCGCGTCAAGCCCTTCTCGTCCAAAAAATCCAGCACCTTCCCGATATTCCGGTCCAGAGAACGCGCGACCGACAAATAGTCTTTCATATAACGCTGATACTTCCAGCGCACCAGCGCCTCGCCGGTATCCTTACGATCGTCGAACTCCCTGCTGATCCTGTTCTCGTAATAATCGTAAAATGCCTTTTTCTGTGAGGGGGTGAACCGGTTGTAGATCCCGCCATGCTCATAGTCCGCGTGTACCTTCAGGTCCTCCTTCAGACGCATCGTCCTTGCGATTGTCATATCCTGATCCGCCGCCGCCCGCCGGCCCTGATAGCGATCATCGAATGTCGAAGGCAACGGCAGATCCGTCTTGTCAAAAGCTCCCAGATCCTGAAGATCGGGCAGCCATTCCCGATGGGTCGCCTTCTCCCCCATTATCAGCATAAACGGCCTGCTTGTATCCCGGGCGTTCAGCCAGTCTTCGGTCATCTGCGTGATGATATCGGTCACGTATCCGTTCACCCGCGTCGTGTCTTTTGGACCAATGATATCCGGATTGTAGTATTCTCCCTGCCCGTTTAGGATCCGGAAATAGTCGAAACCCTTCGGTAGATTCCCCAGATGCCATTTCCCGATCCACGCCGTCTGATAACCATGCTCCGCCATCAGCGCCGGAAAAACAGGCTGATCGGTATTAAATCTCTTCTCGTTCAGCGTGTATCCGTTTTTATGACTGTATTTCCCCGTAAGCAGACTGGCCCGGCTGGGACCACAAATCGAATTGGTCACCATCGCGCGTGTAAAAAGAACACCTTCCTTCGCGATCCGGTCTATATTCGGCGTCACGGCCAGCCGGCTCCCATAGGCGCTGATCGCCTGATAGGCATGATCGTCGGATAAAATAAAAATAATATTGGGCCGCCGCTGCGCCAGCAAAGGCCCGCCGGCACAATAAAACAGGAACATTCCGGTCAAAACGATATATCTCTTCATCTGTTATATATTTGCAGTATGAAAACCCAGGCAAAAACGTCCAAAGAATCCCTGATCATTATGACCGAGCTGGTCCTGCCCAATGATACCAACGTCTTTGGCAACCTCATGGGTGGCCGCCTCATGTACTGGATGGACATCGCCGCCGCCCTGTCCGCCGGCAAACACTGCAACGCCCCGGTCGTCACCGCCTCCGTCGACAACATCTCCTTCGAAAACCCCATAAAACTCGGCAACGTCGTACACATTGAAGCAAGGGTCAGCCGCGCCTTCAACTCCTCGATGGAAGTACACATGAAGGTCTGGGGCGAAGACCATACACAGCAATATAAATATAAGAGCAACGAGGCCTACTACACTTTCGTCGCGCTTGACCCCAACCGCCGCCCGCGCCTCGTCCCCGAACTCATCGCCGAAACAGACGAAGAGCGACGCATGTACGACGGAGCCCTTCGCAGACGACAACTGCGCCTCATCCTCGGCGGAAAGATGAAACCCGAAGACGCCGGTGAGTTAAAGGCTTTCTTCCTCAAGTCGTAAACTTCAATACACCGAAGCCACCGGCACCACCTCCGCCTGCCCGAACGCCTCCCGTGCCCGGGCCCTGTATTCCGCCGCACCTTCCTTATGCTGCACTTCAACGCTCTTCGCCAAACCCACCAGCGACCATCCGCATCCCGGGTTATGCACCAGATCTTCGCGATAGACCTTCTCTGCATCCGCCGGCCTCCCCAACTGCAGTAGCCTTGCCCCCAGATACTGCACTGGCTGGTAATAACCAGTCCTTCGGCTCGGAGTAGGCCATGGCATCTTCCCGCTGAACCGCGCGGCCAAGGACGGCGACCGCCTCATCGGCCTTCTTCTGAGAAAAAAGCAGCTCTCCTTCCAGGATGCCCGCCGCAACGGATGCTCCCTCAATAGGCGCATTCCCCGGCAGTCGCCGCACCCTTAGCGCCGGATCCTTCAGACGCTCCCGCAGGTTGTCGAGACAACGCTGCGCATCATCCGTGCGCCCCGTTCGCACAAAAGCCATCCCCCTCGCAAAATCGCTGAGAAGCCTTGCATTCACCCAACGCCGATCCGGCAAAGCCCTGTCAAGTATTTCCTGCCACCTGCCCATCCTCACCTGTCCGACGACGGGGATCATATACAGATACTGCAGATAAAGCCCGGGAGGCGCGCCCGTAGCCCCTGCCGTGACGATCTGCTCACACTGCGCTCCCGCCTGCATGGCCTTCTCATACATTCCGCCGGTCATCGCGCAATAAGCTTCTACCGCATAATAGTGTATGACCCTCGGCGTAAGATGCAGCTGCGGAGCCATTCCCAAATAACCCAGTTGCGCCGCGCTCGCCGAATCATTGACCATCACGCCCTTTCCGAATAACCCGGCACGCTGATAGGAATGACTCGCCATATGCACCATATGCGCGACGCCTGGCATTTCGCGTTTGAGCCGGTCGGCGCTTGAAAGCGTTTCCTCCGGATGCCGCGAGGCCTCCAGCAGATGGATATGGTAGTGGAGGGCGGCTGGATGATCCGGGTTGACGGCAAGGATGGCCTTACAAAAGTTGACGAGTTCCGGCGTCCAGGCTTTTGAATTCCCTTCTCCGTCCCACATATCCCAGGCATGCTCGACCATTACCCCGTCGATATAAAGCGCTTTTATGTCCAGGTCTTCGGGATAATCGCCCATCAGGGCCTTCATATGCTCCGAATAGGCCCTGTTTAGCGCAATCCTGCGGCTGTCCGTCGTATCTTCCGAATATTTCTCAGCGAGCGCAGCGATCAGCCCCTTCTCCTTCGCGGAAGCGGCGCCGGACAGTTCCCGCATCCGCGCCAGTACCGGCAATACCTGCGCCGGCTCCTTGTAGTAATAAGTGTCATTGTAATAGGGGCCCATAGCCAGCGCCTGCCCCCAGTAAACCATGGCGCAATTGCTGTCCTTGACCGCGGCCTCGCGGAATGACGCGAGCGATTCCTTAAGATGATAGCTGTAATAGAGGCTCAGCCCCTGATCGAAATAATACTGCGCGCTGTCGTCGGCAGTGGAAATACGGTATTGATAGTGTCCCCAGCCTTTGAACGCTGGAGCATAACGTCCACCGGCATCCGGCCCGGCGTCCGCCCCGGCAGACCCAGGCCCGCATCCCACAGCCTCTCCCTCCAAACGCTCCCGCGGACCCATCCTTAATGAAACAAACAATAACAGCAAAAAGGGCAACGGACAGATTAGGAGTATCCTTTTCATAAAACCCGTTTTTGCAAACTCGAAAGTCCAGCCTCCATCCTCCGCCACGCCACCGCAAGCGGCGGCTATACCGGGGCCGATATCTGCGCCGCTATCGCGTCGCGACCTCCCTCCGGTCGGTCCAGTGATGCGCCCCCTTCATCATATATTTCTTACTCTGTTCGATGGCGTCCATCACCTGAGCCAGGATCTCCTCCACCGGGGCCTCATAGTCGATATTCAGCGGTTCCTTGAACGTTACAGACAACTGCACTCCTTTCTTCTTAAACTTGAGCCCCTTCTTGTCGAACGCGCGCCAAAATCCGCTGATGACCACAGGCACCACGATGGGACGCTGTTGCTTGATGATATGAGCGGTACCCTTTCGTCCTGGCGCAAAGGCCTTCGTCGTGCCCTGCGGGAAAGTAATCACCCAGCTGCTCTCCAGCGCCCGGAATATCTTCCGCGTATCGGAAGGATCCAATCCCTTACGTACTTCAGAGGTTCCGCTGTTCCAGGTCCTCTTTACCGTCAGGGCGCCGGCCATCGTAAAAAGACGGCTCACCCACGAAGCCTTCATCGTTTCTTCCGCCGCTACATAATATACGTTTGTGAAAGGGTTGAGCAGATAATAAGGCACGCCTAGCCTGTTCTTCTTCCTCCATTTGACCGCACAAAATATATGGAGGAAAGTGATCACATCCGCAAAATAAGTCTGGTGATTGCTGACAAAAAGGACATTGCCCCTGGGCAATTCGCGTAAATTTTCCGTCCCGCTGATCTTTAGACGGTTCACAATTGTCAGTCCGGGGTAAGAAATCATCCCCACAATGGCATATACCAGCTTGCGCACAAGGCGAAAGCCCTTCAAACGTTCTCTCAGTGGAACCATCACGTGTATTGGCGTTTCATCGCCAGCTTCGAATGTACGCAAAACTATTGGACTACAGAGTCATCTCATCTCACTAACTTTGAGCCCTATGCAACTCAATACTGTTATCTTCGATATGGACGGGCTCCTCATTGACTCCGAACCCTGCTGGCAGGAGGCCGGTATGGAAACACTTCTCCAGTTCAACGTTACCCTGACTCCCGTCCAGTACCACCACACTACAGGACTCCGCACCCGCGAATGGCTGGACTATTGGTTCACCCACTTCGGGATCGACAAGGCGACCATCCCCGCCGCCGAAGCAGCCCTCCACAAAAACGTTATCGGAAAGATCCTGACAAACGCCGCCCCCCTCCCCGGGGTCCACGAAGCGCTGGAATACTTCACGGCAAAGCAATTCCACATCGGCCTGGCCACCTCTTCTCCCCTCTCCCTCGTTCACGTCGTCGTAGACAAGTTGAAGATCGGCAACTACTTCGAAACCGTCGCCTCCGCAGAACACCTTCCCTACGGCAAACCCCATCCCCAGGTCTACATGGACTGCATCCGCGCCCTCAACGCCAACCCCCTCCAGTGCCTGGCCTTCGAAGACTCCTTCAACGGCCTCATCGCCGCCAAAGCCGCCCGCATGAAATGCGTCTCCATTCCAGTCCCCGACCAGTCCCACCTCCCCAAATGGGGCGCCGCCGACCTCAAACTAAACTCCCTCCTCGAATTCAACGACGACCACCTCGCCGCCCTCCGGGGCGAACCCCGAGTTCGCCGGCCGAAGGCCCATAATTAAATAAAAAAGGTCCCGGTTAGCACCGGGACCTTGTATTTTCAGCGTTACACTAATTAGTGCGCAGCACCTTCTCCACCCTGATTCTGATCCTTCTCCTCCTGCTTGAGCTTCTCCTTGATAGAAGCCAAAGCTCCAAGATCACCAAGCGTCGGCTTCTCAACCTTGCTCTGGATATTCTTGACAGCCTTACGCGTCTTATCGGCATCAACCCTTGCTTCCTTCTTCGCAGCTTCCTTCTCTTCAGTCTTCACCTGTTCCCAGATGCGGGTATGAGACAGAACGATACGCTTTTCATTGCGATCGAACTCGATCACCATGAACGGAGCCGTTTCGTCAGCCTGTACCTGCTTGCCATCTTCCTTGTTAAGGTGACGGTTGGGGGCAAAGCCTTCGAGACCATAAGGCAGCTGTACGATGGCGCCCTTGTCGTCCTTACGGATAACAAGACCTTCGTGGACGCTACCAACAGAGAAGGTTTCCTCCAGAGCATTCCAGGGATCTTCTTCCAGTTGTTTGTGTCCAAGCTGCAGCTTGCGGTTGTCCTTGTCGATACCGAGGATCATCACGTCGATGTGCTGACCAACCTTCGTATACTCGGACGGGTGATTGAAACGCTTCAGCCAGCTCAGGTCGCTGATATGGATCATACCACCGATGCCAGGAGCCAGTTCCACGAATACGCCGTAGGGAGTAATGTTCTTCACCAGACCGTTGTGACGGCTGCCCTGAGGAATTTCTGCTCGATCGTGTTCCGGGGATCTTCGCTGAGCTGCTTGATGGACAGGCTCATCTTGCGGGCTTCCTTGTCGAGGGTAACCACCTTCGCCTGATGCTCGTCGCCCAGTTTGAAGAATTCCTTCGCGTTGATCGGAGTATTCGCCCAGGTGATCTCACTCACGTGAACCAGACCTTCTACGCCCGGCATGATTTCCAGGAACGCACCGTAGTCTTCGATATTGACAACACGCCCCTTGACGATCTCGCCTTCCTTGATAGTCTCAGGCAGCACGTCCCACGGATGCGGAGTCAGCTGTTTCAGACCAAGGCTGATACGCTTCTTGCCGTCGTCGAAATCCAGAACTACAACCTGCAGTTTCTGGTCCAGCTTCAGCACCTCGCTCGGATGGCTGATACGTCCCCAGCTGATATCCGTGATATACAGCAGACCGTCCAGACCGCCGAGGTCCATGAACGCACCAAAATCGGTGATATTCTTGATCGTACCTTCCAGTACCTGTCCTTTCTCCAGCTTGCTGATGATCTCTGCACGCTGTGCTTCGATATCGCTTTCGATAAGGGCCTTGTGAGATACGACAGCATTCTTGATCGCTTCGTTGATCTTGACGACCTTGAACTCCATAGTCTTGCCGACGAACTGATCGTAGTCCGTAACGGGCTTGACGTCGATCTGGCTACCGGGTAAGAACGTCTCCATACCAAATACGTCGACGATAAGACCACCCTTGGTCTTGCTGGTAACCGTACCAGTAACCACTTCGCCGGTTTTGTGTACTTCCACGATCCTTTCCCATGCACGCGTGATACGGGCCTGCTTGCGGCTGAGGTGCAGATGACCTTCCCGGTCTTCCTTCTCGACAACCATTACTTCCACTTCGTCGCCAGTCCTCAGATTAGCGAGATCGCGGAATTCGTTCAGGGACACCAGACCATCGCTCTTAAATCCGATGTTGACTACCACGTCCGTCTTGGTCAGACCCACAACCAGGCCCTTAACCAGCTCACCGTCGGTGATAGCTACGAACGTATTCTCATACACCTTGTCATACTTTTCTTTTTCTTCCTTGGTGTACACAGCTACGTTCCTTTTGTCAATGCTCCAATCAAAATCGTCATGCGGAGTCTGCACGAACGCAGGTACTTTTGGTGTCGCTGTAGCCTCGGCAGTAGCAGTCGCCAGCTTCCGGAGTCTCCTGTGATTCAGCGTTTGAGTTAACAATATTATTTTCAGACATAATAAAACCCCGAAGTTTTTGATTCGGGGCTGCAAAGATACGAAAAAATCGGCTGATTTCAACACCATCCCGGAGTCGCCGCGCGCTCGCGGTTCAGCTCCCCGGCACCCGCAGCTAAAGCCTTGGCCATCAATGCCTCCGGATCATCGACAAAAACTGTCACCAGCACAATCGTCCGCCAACCCCACCACTGTATCCGCCGCCACCCATCCACTCGTCCACGCATGCTGAAAATTGAATCCCCCGTTATCCCATCCACATCCAGCGTCTCTCCCGCAAAAAACAACCCCGGCACCTTCCGGCTCTGAAAACTCGACGGGTCCACCTCCGATAGCCGAACCCCTCCCGCCGTCACAAACTCCTCCTTGAAGGTAGTCTTTCCCCCAACGGTAAACCCGCCTGCACAAAGCAAACTCACCAGCTTATTCTGCTCCTTCGATGGCAGGTCGGACCAGCGAACGCTTTCTCCGACACCGGCCGCAGTCAAAAAATACTCCCACAGCCGCTGCGGAAGTCCAAAGGGGTTTTTCCCTCCTACCATTTGCGCCGCCCGCTCGTAGCGCATGTCCTGCATCCGCTCACGCGCCGCCTGTTCGCTATGATCGGGAACCCAGTTGACCTGTATCTGAAACTTGTACCCGCCCCCGGCAGTTCCCCTCGCGCCCCAGGCCGAGAGCCGCAGAACAACCGGACCGCTCATCCCCCAGTGCGTTATCAGCAAAGGGCCCTTTTCCGTCAATTTGCTCCCTACGATCTTTACCTGCGCCTCCGGCACCGACACGCCCATCAGCCGCGTGATCGGATCACCCGGCATGTTAAAGGTAAACAAAGACGGTACGGGCTCCTCTACCGTATGCCCCAATCTCCGGATCCATTCAAACATCTCCGACTTCGGATACCCCCCGCACGCAACGCAAACAAAATCCGCCTCCAGCACGCGCCCATCTTTCAAAACGAGGCGAAAACCCGGGCCACCACCCCGGGCACCATCCTTCCCCCCAACAACCCCGGCACCACCACCCGGGGCAACCCCGGCACCATCCCCCCGGCAACCGCCGAAACCACCTCAGCATGCTGCCAGATCTCCACCCCATACCTGTTCACCTCCTTCATCAAACAATCGATAACAGTCTGCGAATCATCACTCACGGGGAACATCCTCCCATCCTCCTCCCTCTTCAACTCCACTCCCCTCTCCCTAAACCATTCTATAGTATCACTCGTGAACCATCGGTGAAAGGCCTTCCGCACAAAATGCCCGCCCCTGGGATACCTCCTCGGCCATCTCTCCAATGTCAAAACATGCGTGCGTGACATTACACCTCCCGCCGCCGCTCACCTTCACCTTGCTCAATAGCTTACCCGTCTTCTCCAGCACCATCACCTTCAGGCCGGGAGCCCTGCGCGCCGCGTTGACAGCACAAAATATTCCCGCGGCGCCGCCACCAACAATGATCAGTCTTTTACTCATAAAAAAAGCCCCTCGGAGAGGGGCAGCTATTAAGATGGCATCGGCGCCGCCTGAACCGTAAACAAATGCGGATTCAGGATCTCCTCCGCTTCTATAATACTATAATCCGAAAGTATATCTGCCTGTCCCTTCCTCACGCACACATCGTGCTCAAAATGCACGGAGGCCTTGTGGTCATTCGTTCGCACGGTCCAGCCGTCACTCTCCGTATATACTTCCCTTTTCCCAAGATTGATCATCGGCTCGATCGCCAGCACCGGGCCTTCCTTCAACTTCGCGCCCGTGCCCCTGCGGCCATAGTTGGGTACCTGCGGTTCTTCGTGAAGGCTTTTACCCAGACCATGCCCCACCAGCTCGCGCACAACGCCATAGCCATATTTCTTCTCCGTATGCTCCTGAATAGCATAAGCGATATCACCAACCCTGCCGCCGGCTACAGCCTTTTCAATGCCTTTATACAACGATTCCTTCGTCACCCGTATCAGCTGCATCACCGCAGGCCCCGGGTCTCCGATCGCAAAAGTATAGGCATGGTCGCCATGCCAGCCCTTCTTGATCACCCCGATATCCACCGAGATGATATCACCCTCTCTCAGCGGCTGTTCATTGGGGAATCCGTGTACCACCACGTCATTGACGGAGATGCACGAAGAGAATGGATACCCGTGATAGTTCAGGAAGGATGGGATCGCGTCATTGTCCCGGATAAATTCAGCTATCAGCTTGTCCAGCTCGAGGGTCGTTACCCCAGGCCTCAGCACCTTGGCGACCTCTGCAAGCGTCTTACTGACCAACCGGGCGCTGTCCCGCATTAACTCGACCTCGGTGCTTGTTTTGTAATGAATCATGTCTTAGTAAAAAAACCTGTTAGGCTTTATTACCTAACAGGTTAAATATAAAAATGTTTATCTGTTCTGTCAAACTATCCTAGATCACAGAGCTCGCCACAGACGACTGACGTCCCTGTATCCGTCCACTCTTCATCAGACCATCATACTGACGCATCAGCAACTGAGTTTCAATCTGTTGCAGAGAATCAAGGATAACGCCGACCATGATCAGCAGCGAAGTGCCGCCGAAGAAGGAAGCAAAACCCTGGGTGATGTCCAGACGCTGTGCAAAACCAGGCAGGATACCCACCAGTGCCAGCAGAAACGCGCCGGGGAGGGTGATCTTGTCCATGACCGAACCGATATAGTCCGCCGTAGGCTGGCCAGGCTTTACGCCCGGGATGAATCCGTTGTTCCGCTTCAGGTCATCAGCGATCTGCTTCGGGTTAAAGATAAGTGCCGTATACAGGAAGGTGAAACCGATCACGATCACACCATAGATCAGCATATGGATGAAATCCCGGGGGTCGGAGAACAGCCGGGCAAGGCCTTTCGTCGAGTCAAAGCTGGCGAAGATGGTCGGAAGGAACATGATCGCCTGGGCAAAGATGATCGGCATTACACCGGCGCTGTTGACTTTCAGCGGCAGGAATTGACGGGCGCCACCGAACTGGCGGTTACCCACGATCTGCTTGGCGTAGTTAACGGGCACTTTGCGTACACCCTGGATCAGAATGATCAGACCCATGATGATGGCGATCAGCACCGAAACTTCGATCACAAAGATCAGTATGCCACCCGTACCCTTGGCGAGCTTCGCGTTCCATTCCTGGACGAAGCTGCGGGGCAGACGGGCAAGGATCCCGATCATGATGATCAGGGACGTACCGTTTCCAAGTCCTTTATCCGTGATCTTCTCACCCAGCCACATGACGAACAGAGTACCTGCAGTAAGGACTATCGGAGTGGTCAGCCAGAAATAAGTGCTGAAAGAGTCGACGATCGCTTCCCTTCCAAGTCCCTTCAGATAGGTGACATAGGCATAAGCCTGCACGAAGGTCACGATCACGGTCAGGTAACGGGTCCACTGGTTGATCTTCTTCTGACCGCTGGCTCCTTCCTTCTGTACCTTCTGCATCTGTGGGATCAGGATCGTCATCAGCTGCATGAAGATGGAAGCGGAGATATAAGGCATGATCCCCAGCGCAAGAATGGACGCCTGAGAGAAGGCCCCACCGGAGAAAGCGTCGATCAGACCGAGCGCCCCGCCCTTTGCGTTACCGCTGAGCGCGCTCAGCTTGTTCGGATCGATACCCGGCAGCACGATGTACGTGCCAAACCGGTATACGAATAACAAAGTCAACGTCACGATGATCTTGCTTTTAAGATCCTCGATGCTCCATATATTTCGTAGTGTCTGTATGAGTTTCTTCACGGGAACAATGTGTAAGTTTAATAAACACGTAATTTTTTTCGCCTCCGGCACCAAAGCCAAAAAGACGCACCACTCCGATGCGTCTGTAAAGCTACATAAAAATTATTTCAAAATTTCGACTGTTCCGCCGACAGCTTCGATAGCCGTTTTAGCCTTCCCGCTCACTGCATTCACCCTGAAGGTCAGCTTGCTCTTCAGCTCGCCGTTACCCAGGATCTTGACGCGATCGGTCTGAGCGATTAAACCATTGATATACAGATTTTCAGGAGTGAATTCCGTGATACCGTACTTCTCGGCCAGCTGCTCGATCTGGCCCAGGTTGAACACTTTATATTCTACCCGGTGAATATTGCTGAAACCACGCTTGGGGATTCTTCTCTGGATAGGCATCTGACCACCTTCGTGAGCCATTTTGCGCTGATAACCAGCACGGCTCTGTCCACCTTTGTTACCCTTGGTAGAAGTACCACCCTTACCGGAAGCTTCACCGTGGCCTAAACGTTTCTCTTTATGCGTTGCGCCTTTTGCAGGCCTGATAGTGTGTAAATTCATTGTTGTTGATTTTTACTTAACGGGGAATCGCCCCTCGCGAGCGGACCGGAAAGGCCCGCGAACAGAATAATTACTTTACTTCCTCGACTTTCACCAGGTGCTCCACCGTACGGACCATACCCAGTATCTGCGGAGTAGCTTCCAGCTTCTTTGGTAGCATGCATCTTCTTCAGACCCAGCGCGCGCAGGGTTTGCTTCTGACGCTCAGGACGGTCGATGCCGCTCTTTACTTGTGTGATCTTGATCTTTGCCATAATAATTCGATATTATCGGGTATTATCCGTTAAAAACTTTCTTTAATGAGATATGACGGGTCCGGCTGACATTGATAGGCTCACGCAGCATCGCCAGCGCCTTGAACGTAGCCTTGACCACGTTGTGGGGTTGGCGGAACCCAGCGACTTCGCCAGTACGTCCGTTACACCGGCGCTTTCCAGCACCGCACGCATACTGCCTCCGGCGATCACACCCGTACCATGAGCGGCGGGCTTGATGAGCACCTTCGCAGCGCCTTCCTTGGCCAGCTGGTCATGAGGGATAGTGCCATGCATCACCGGAACCTTGATCAGGTTCTTCTTCGCATCTTCGATACCCTTGGTTATCGCTTCCTGTACTTCCTTGGCTTTGCCCAGACCGTGACCGACGACGCCGTTCTCATTTCCGACTACCACCAATGCAGAGAAGCTGAATGCCCGGCCACCCTTGGTCGTCTTTACCACACGATTGATAGCAACCACCTTTTCCTTCAGTTCCAGGTCACCGGCTTTAACTCTGTTTAAGATAACTTTTGACATTGTAATTATTTACGAAGCTTTTTACAAAATTACTTTACTGATTAAAAATGCAGGCCACCTTCACGGGCGCCGTCTGCCAGAGCCTTGACACGACCATGATACAGATAACCGCCACGGTCGAAGATCACGTCCTTCAACCCCAGCTCGACAGCCTTGCGTGCGATAGCCGCACCAACCAGCTTGCTCTGCTCGGACTTCGTACCCTTCTGAGCCGCGATATCCTTATCACGGGAAGAAGCAGACACCAGCGTCCTGGCGCCGTCGTCGTCGATCAGCTGTGCGTAAATATCGCCGTTGCTGCGAAATACCGACAGTCTCGGCCGCTGAGCCGTACCCGCGATCTTCTTGCGGACACGGAACTTGATCTTTTGTCTTCTGATTGCTTTCGTAACCATTTTTTCTCTATTTGAACCCCCTGATTCCAGCCAGGGAGCGTATTTTAAAATTTATTTAAAGCCGCGCCGCAGACTATTTACCCGCAGACTTACCAGCCTTCTTACGTACCACCTCACCCACATAACGTACACCCTTACCCTTGTACGGCTCAGGCTTACGCAGACCGCGGATCTTGGCCGCAACCTGACCGATCAGCTGCCTGTCGATACCCTCCAGGGTGATCTTCGGGTTCTCCCCTTTCTCCTGGGAAGTAGCCAGCTTCAGCTCTTTCGGGATCTCGAAAATGATATTGTGAGAATAACCCAGAGCCAGGTCCAGGATATTGCCCTGATTGGAGGCTTTGAAACCTACCCCGATCAGCTCCAGCTGCCTCTTGTATCCATCCGTAACACCCTTCACCATATTCTGCACCAGCGCACGGTACAGACCATGCAGCGCCCGGTGACGGATCTGATCAGTTGGACGCGTGAACGTCAGATGATCGTCCTTTACTTCCGCCTTGATATCGCGGTCGATAGTCTGCTTGAGTTCCCCCTTGGGACCTTTTACTGTCAATACGTTGTCCGCACTTACCGTTACGGTTACCCCCTTCGGGAGGACGATCGGCTGTTTACCTATACGTGACATAATTAGTTCAATTAATTAGATGATTGTTATTCAATTCCCGCCGCCGGCCGGTCAGCCTGTATAGGTACTGGCTTAATGTACCGGAAGCTTTTATATTACAATGGCCTGCTGCTATAAGCAGCAGGCCCGTTCGACTAATAAATATAGCAAAGCACTTCGCCGCCGACATTCTGCAGCTTCGCTTCCTTGTCCGTCATTACACCCTTGGAGGTAGAGATGATCGATACACCAAGACCATTCTTCACGCGCTGGAATTCAGCGGGGCTCGCGTACTGACGCAGACCCGGACGGCTGACTCTCTCCAGAGACTTGATCGCGGGCTCCTTGGTAGCCGGATCATATTTCAATGCGATCTTGATAACACCCTGCTTGGTATCATCCTCGAACTTGTACTTCAGGATATACCCCTTGTCGTACAGTATTTCAGTCATACGCTTCTTCAGGTTGGAAGCCGGGATCTCGACGATCCGGTGATTCGCCATCTGCGCATTCCGGATTCTTGTCAGAAAATCTGCTATTGGATCAGTAACCATTGTCTATCTACAATTAAAAAAGATGATCAAAAAAATTTTACAATGCGATATCCTCACCCCGTAGGGGAAATATTACCAGCTCGCTTTCTTCACACCCGGGATCTTGCCGGCGAGGGCCATATCACGGAAGATAACCCTGGAGATCCCGAAATAACGGATATATCCCCTGGGACGGCCAGTCAACTGGCAGCGATTCTTCAGCCTTACAGGAGACGCGTTCCTGGGCAACTGGTCCAGTGCTTTATAGTCACCGGCGGCCTTTAAAGCGGCGCGCTTCTCAGCAAACTTTGCCGACAGCGCTTCCCTTTTTCTTTGTCTAGCCTTTACAGACTCTTTAGCCATGTTTTATTACGTTTATTATTTTAATTATTGCTGCTCTTCTTTGCGCATGTTGCGGAAAGGCATACCCAGCTCTTTCAGCAGTTCGTACGCTTCCTCATTGGTACCGGCAGTGGTCACGAAAGTGATATCCATACCGGTGATCTTGTTCACCTTGTCGATATCGATCTCCGGGAAGATGATCTGCTCGGTGATACCCAGCGTATAGTTACCGCGGCCATCGAACGACTTCTCGTTGATACCCTTGAAGTCACGTACACGGGGCAGGGCCGTAGATACCAGACGGTCCAGGAATTCGAACATCTTCTCGCCACGCAGCGTAACACGCGCACCGATCGGCATGTTCTTACGCAGCTTGAAGTTCGAGATATCCTTCTTGGACTGAGTGGTCACAGCTTTCTGGCCGGTGATCATCGTCAGCTCGTCAACGGCTACTTCCACCAGCTTCTTGTCGGTGACGGCGCCGTTAACACCGCGGTTGATGCATATCTTTTCCAGCTTCGGCGCCTGCATGATTGTAGCATAGCCGAACTTCTTCATAAGGGCAGGTACAACCTCTTTCTTGTACTTGTCTGCCAGACGCGGAGTGTATTTTACAGTACTCATTTGATAACCTCCCCTGATTTTTTAGCGATGCGAACTAATTTCCCGTTCTCCCTGCTGCGCTTAACCTTCGTGGCGGCGCCAGCCTTGGCATCCCACAACATAATGTTGGAAATGGCAATGGGAGCTTCCTTCTTCACGATACCACCCTTGGTGTTCTGTGCGGAAGGCTTGGTGTGCTTGGTCACAATGTTCACCCCCTCGACCAGGACCTTCGCCTTGTCGGGATAAACTTCCGAGGACTTTCCGGGCCTTCTTGGGGTCCTTATCGTCACCGGTGATGACTACCACGCTATCACCTTTTTTAATATTGAACTTGGGTTTAAATCTGTTGATCATTTGTTTATGTTTTTCCCCCGCACACCAGCGAGGCCATTAGATTAATACTACAACACCTCAGGTGCGAGAGAGATGATCTTCATATAGCCCTTGTCACGCAGTTCCCTTGCGACAGGTCCGAAGATACGCGTACCGCGGGGCTCGTCGGAAGCATTCAGCAATACCACAGCATTGTCGTCGAAGCTGATATAGCTGCCATCCTTGCGACGTAATTTCTTCTTGGTCCTCACGATAACCGCCTTGGCAACGGTACCCTTCTTGATCCCGCCGGAAGGCAATGCATCCTTAACCGTGACAACGATCTTGTCACCGATGCCGGCATAATCCTGCCCGCTGTTACCCAATACCCGGATGCACAATACTTCCTTGGCACCACTGTTATCAGCTACATTTAATCTGCTTTCTTGCTGAATCATTTTATTAGCTTTTAGAGCCGGACCGCATCACGGCCCGAAAAATATAATTAATATCTGCTTTGTTATTTCGCCTTTTCAACGACTTCCACCAGACGCCAGCGCTTCGTCTTGCTCAGCGGGCGGCTTTCCATGATCTTCACGATATCTCCAACCGTGCACTCATTCTTCTCGTCGTGTGCATGGAAGCTGGTAGTCTTCTTTACGAATTTACCGTAGATGGGGTGCTTCACTTTCCGCTCAACAGCCACAGTGATGGTCTTGTCCATCTTATTGCTCTGTACCACCCCGATCCTTGTTTTGCGCAAATTTCTTTCAACCATTTTTTTAGCTTTTTGCTTTTATTACGGCCGCTTTACGCCCGGTGGGGCAGCACGGCAATTCTTTTACTTAGTTTTCTTCTGCGCCAGCGCCGTCTTCAGGCGGGCAACATCCTTTCTCAAAGAGCGAATGCTCATCGGATTTTCCAGCGGAGAAATAGCATGCGCAAACTCCAGCTTCTTCAGGCGCAACTCGTCTTCCTGGATACGGGCCTTCAGATCAGCTTCATTCTGGTCCTTCAGGCTATTTACAAAATCGATTCTCTTTGACATCGTATAGTCTTTTTACTAGTTTATATTTCGTTCCACCGGGCCCCGGTCTTCGCTAATATCTGCGGCCTCCGGCCACCAACTCCCTTCCGGGTCGTTTAGGCTACTACGTCACGACGAACAATGAACTTCGTCTTGATCGGTAGCTTCTGCGCAGCCAGCTCAAGGGCTTCTTTCGCTACCGACAGCGGTACGCCGTCAGCTTCGAAAAGGATACGACCCGGCTCGACTACTGCAGCCCAGTATTCAGGGTTACCTTTACCTTTACCCATACGCACTTCAAGAGGCTTCTTGGTAATTGGCTTGTCAGGGAAAACGCGGATCCAGACATTTCCCTCACGCTTCATTGCGCGGGTCAAAGCCTGACGGGCAGCTTCCAGTTGGCGGTTTGTCAGCCAGATCGCTTCCAGCGATTTCAAAGCATACGAACCAAAAGAGATCGTGTCACCCCTCTTAGCCACCTCGCGGATACGACCCTTCTGTGCTTTCCTATGCTTTGTTCTTTTCGGTTGTAACATCTTGAATTATTTTCGAGATTCTTGTATCTGTTTTTACTTCGGTCCATCCCATTCCGGACGCAACCAATGCGATTAATGCCTGCGATCTCCACCACCACGACGATCTCCGCCTCCACGATGCTCACCACCGCCACGACGATCATCCCTGTGTCCACCACCACCGCGACGATCACGGTCACCGCCACCACGACGGTCATCACGACCCCCATGTCCATGGTCACCATCCCTTCTGTCACGACGATCGCTCAGGCCGCCTTCCTTACCGCCGACGAAATTCGGGTTCAGATCCCTCTTCGCCAGCACTTCACCCTTACAGATCCATACCTTGATACCGATCTTACCGTATACAGTCAGCGCAAACACATTCGCATAGTCGATATCCATACGCAGCGTGTGCAGCGGAGTACGACCCCTGCTTGATCTCTTCCGTACGGGCAATTTCAGCACCACCCAGACGACCGCTCACCTTGATCTTGATCCCTTCGGCACCCATACGAAGCGCAGAGGCGATCGCCATCTTGATTGCACGCTTGTAGTTGATACGGTTTTCGATCTGGCGGGCAATGGTATCCCCAACGATGTTCGCATCCAGCTCAGGACGACGGATCTCCAGGATATTGATCTGGACATCGTCCTTACCCGTCAGCTTTTTCAGCTCTTCCTTGATCCTGTCAACCTCACCACCGCCTTTACCGATGATGATACCAGGCTTGGAAGTGTGAATCGTTACGATCAGCTTATTGAGCGTACGCTCGATAACGATCTTGGCAATCCCACCCTTATTGATACGGGCATTCAGGTAAGTCCTGATCTTGTTATCCTCGATCAGCTTGGTAGCATAATCTTTCTTGCTGCCATACCAGTTAGACTCCCATCCGCGGATGATCCCGAGTCTTGCCCCAATAGGATTCGTTTTCTGACCCATGTTTATAATTAAATAAGTTTTATCAATTAATTTTGCGAAACGACTTTTGAATCAACGATGATGGTTACGTGATTGCTCCGCTTACGGACACGATAACCTCTTCCCTGAGGAGCCGGACGCATACGCTTCAATGTCCTGCCGCCATCCACAAAAACCGTCTTAACAACCAGACCGGCATCGGCCGCGCTCTGACCTTCGTTCTTCTGCTCCCAGTTCTTCACTGCAGACCACAACAGCTTGTGCAGCGGAGTAGACGAATGCTGCGGATGATGCTCGAGCAAGGCCAGCGCCTTCTCAACATGCATACCACGGATCTCATCAGCCAGCAAGCGCATCTTACGGGGCGACGTCGGGTAATTTCTCAATTTAGCTACTGCTTCCATTATAATGAGTTTATGCGATCTTTTTACTTGAATGTCCTTTGAAGTTGCGCGTAGGTGCAAACTCACCCAGCTTGTGTCCAACCATGAACTCTGTCACGTACACGGGGATGAACTTGTTACCGTTGTGCACCGCCAGCGTATGACCCACGAAGTCGGGGGTAATAGTGGAACGACGGCTCCAGGTTTTGATCACCCCTTTCTTGGCCGTACCTTCATTGATGGCCAGGATCTTGTCTTCGAGGTTGGAGTCTACGTAAGGACCTTTTTTAATTGAACGACCCATGATTGATTGTTAAATTATTTCGCTAATTTTTTACCGTTCTTCCTCTGAATGATCAGATTGTCGCTGCCCTTACCCTTCTGACGGGTCTTCAGACCACGGCTGTACTGACCGTTCCTGCTGCGGGGCTGACCACCGGAGGCCTTACCTTCACCACCACCCATCGGGTGATCTACAGGGTTCATCGCTACACCACGGTTTCTCGGACGGATACCCCTCCAACGGTTGCGACCCGCCTTACCCATGCTCTGCAGAGAGTGGTCGCTGTTCGAAACCACACCGACAGTTGCATAGCAATTGATCAGCACCTTTCTCAGTTCGCCGGAAGGCATCTTCAGAACGGCATATTTTTCTTCCTTGTTGGTCAGCTGAGCCGAAGTACCGGCGCTACGCACCAGCTTGCCACCCTGACCAGGCTGCATTTCGATATTGTGTACGTTGGTACCCAGCGGCATGTTCTTCATCATCAGCGCATTCCCAACCTCAGGAGCAACAGCGTCGCCCGAGGCAACGGTAGCGCCTACCTGAAGTCCCCTGGGGTGCGAGGATATACCTCTTCTCCCCATCCGCATAGTTAAGCAACGCAATAAAAGCCGTACGGTTCGGATCATACTCGATCGACGCAACAGTCGCATTGATACCCTTCTTGCTACGCTTGAAATCGATGATACGGTACATCTTCTTGTGACCGCCGCCCATATAGCGCATCGCTCTCCTACCCTGTACGTTACGACCACCAGTAGACTTTACTTTCTCCAGCAGGGTCTTCTCCGGCGTATCCGTAGTGACCTCGGCATAGGCGTTCCCGATTCTCCAGCGGGTGCCGGCAGTCATCGGTTTGTATTTTTTCAGTGCCATGTCTTTTTATCGTTTTTGCGGACTTATCAGCTCCGCGTGCTTTAATGAATTAGTTAGATTGCTGCATAGAGATCGATCGTCTCACCCTCAGCCACAGTGATCAAAGCCTTTTTATAGGCCGGCTTACGACCCTGAACATAACCAGCTTTTGTGAAACGGGTCTTGTTCTTCCCCGGTACTACAGAAGTGTTCACGTCAATTACGTTGACACCATAGAATTCTTCCACAGCCTTCTTGATCTCCAGCTTGTTGGCCTTACGGTTGACACGGAAAGCATACCTGCGCAGCTTGTCCTGCTGGGAGTTCGCCTTTTCTGTCAGTATCGGTTTTACTAGAACTTCAGAGAGTTTCATCTCTTATAATTTTTCAGTTGTTATACAATTGCTTCGTGTCCGGTCTTCCTTCAAATTTATCCCGTCCCCGTCGCAGATCTTATATATTTGAACTTCGTCGGAGCTGCTCCGCCACGCTCCTCCTCGTTCGTAACCTTCGCTTCGCTCGGTTACAGCCGGTGGACCCGTGGTCCCCTAGGCTTTAACCTCTTCATCAGCAGCAAAGATCTTCGCCGCAGACTCGGACAACACCAGCACCTGGGCATTGACGATATCATAGGTATTGATATCAGCCAGCAGCGTACCTTCTACGGTCGGCACATTCCGCAGGCTCAGATACAGATTCTCGCTCTCCTCGCCAGGCAATACATAAAGAACCTTCTTGTCCGCAATGTTCAGGCTCTTCAGCGCAGAAGCGAACTGCTTAGTCTTCGGAGCTTCCAGGTTGAGATCTTCTACAACCACGATGGCATTCTCCTTAGCCTTGTGAGCCAGGGCAGACATCTTGGCCAGATCCTTCACCTTACGGTTCAGCTTGAAATCATAGTCGCGGGGTTTGGGTCCAAAGATGGTACCACCACCCTTGTACAACGGGTTACGCAGATTACCCTTACGGCTGCCCCCGGTTCCCTTCTGACGGTGAAGCTTCTTGCTGGAACCTTGTACTTCCAGACGGGTCTTCACTTTGTGCGTACCCTGACGCTGAGCGGCAAGATATTGCTTAACGGCCAGGTAGATCACGTGGTCGTTCGGCTCGATCCCAAAGATCTCCTCCGGCAACTCCACCGTTCTGCCTGTCTTCTTTCCTTCTATATTTAATACGTCTGCTTGCATTGTAGTTCGATTTATGTGGCGAACCGGGGTCCGCCATGGTTCTTAACTTACTTCTGAATTAAAACAATTGCTCCATTGTGACCAGGTACAGACCCGCTGACCAGGATGTAGTTCTTCTCAGGGAAGATCTTCACGACCTTCAGGCTCTTCACCTTCACACGATCACCACCCATGCGGCCCGCCATACGAACACCTTTCATTACACGGCTGGCATCCGAAGAGTTACCCAAAGAACCGGGAGCACGCTGACGGTCGTGCTGACCGTGAGACTGCTCGCCTACACCATGGAAGCCATGGCGCTTAACGACACCCTGAAATCCCTTACCTTTCGAAGTACCAACGACTTCGACCTTGTCGCCTTCGGCGAAAATGTCAACAGTAATGGAATCACCAAGATTCTTTTCTATGGAAAAATTGCGGAATTCTTTAACGAACTGTTTGGGAGAGCTGCTTGACTTTGCGAAGTGATTTTTTTCTGCTGCAGTAGTGTGCTTTTCTTTCTTTTCGCCAAAAGCCAGCTGGAGGGAAGTGTAACCGTCAGATTCTTTTGTCTTAACCTGTGTAACGACACAGGGACCCGCTTCGATGATCGTGACGGCTGTTTGTTTGCCATCAGGACTGAAGATGCTGGTCATCCCGATTTTTTTACCAATAATGCCTTTCATTTCTTTTAAAAATTTATGCCATCGGGTATGAGACCGGCCATAGACATACTACCTGGTAATGTAGCATCGATCTATAACTTCAATCCCTCGTTTGCAGCCGACCTTTTCTTTGCGTCATCCTTCTACCACCTTGTGTGGATCCGGATCGAACAGAAGTACCGGCAGTAAACAAACCCTGAATGGCTTGTTCATATGTATCACCCCGTCCGGCCTGCTCGCAGGCCCCCGAAGTAGTTTACTCATTTATTTTGCCCTCTTGTTTCCCCAGGCTGCCTCTCACAACTCACTATCACACCTCAGCGAAACGGGCCAAATCCAGCGCTATTTTATCCGGGCCGAAGCCAGGAGTTTATAGATAGATTTTGAAAGAACTTGTCGACCATTGCTCGTGACATAAAGATCATCGTTGCCACAATGCCCGGTCTAATCATTAGACCCGGTCAGGCTTTGATCTCAACATCCACACCGGACGGCAGGTCCAGCTTGGACAGCGCGTCTACAGTCCTCGAAGAGGAAGTGTAGATGTCCAGAAGACGCTTGTGCGTATGCAGCTGAAACTGCTCACGGGCCTTCTTGTTGACGTGCGGCGAACGCAGTACAGTAAAGATCTTCTTACGAGTGGGTAAAGGAATAGGACCTGTTACCCTTGCTCCGGTACTACGTACCGTTTTAACGATCTTCTCAGCGGATTTGTCCACCAGATTGTGATCGTATGACTGTAATTTGATTCTGATTCGTTGAGACATAAGCCAAATCCCATTTTTTCGAACGGGGATGCAAAGGTATGTATTTGTTTATTTATTGCCCAAAAAATCGAACCTTTTTTTAAAAAAATCTCGCCCCCGGGCCAGCGCTTAAGCCCAGGTCTACCCCTTACCTTCCTCCCGGAGGACAATTCCTCCTCAAAAAATCGGTGTACAAATGCGCCAGATGCTGCTGCGTCCCCTCCCCCTCAAATATTCCATGACTGCGGTTCGGATAGACCATCAGCTGAAACAACTTATTACTCTTCACCAGCGCATTCACCAACCGCTCCGCATTCTGAAAATGCACGTTGTCATCCCCGGTCCCGTGAATATATAATAAATTGCCCTTCAATCCCTTAACGTAGGTTATCGGCGACCCCGCCACATAGTCCGCCGCGGTCTCCGAAGGCAGCCCCATATACCGCTCCTGGTAGATATTATCATAGGTCCGCTGGTCGTCAACTGCCGCAACGGCAATCCCTGTCTTATAAATATCGGGATACTGGAATAGCAGGTTCAGCGTCGTCGAACCACCCCCGCTCCATCCCCAAACCGCCACCCGCTCCGTGTCCACAAACGGCCATTTCAGCACCTCCCGGGCCCCCATCGCCTGATCCCGGATATTCAACCGCCCTATCTTCCGGTAGATCGACTTACGCCATTCCCGGCCCTTCGGAGCCGGCGTACCCCGGTTGTCCAGGCTGACATAAATATACCCGTCCGCCGCCATATCCCCCGTATAAAGGTAATTACTGCCGGTCCCGGCCTCGTCGGTTACCGTCTGCGCCGCCGGCTCGCCATAAACGTAAAATACGACCGGGTACTTCCTCGTGCTGTCGAAAGGCACCGGCTTCACCATCCAGCCATCCATCCGGACCCCATCTCGCCGTCCTGACGGTAAAGAATTCCCACCTTCTTCCCCGACGGTCCGTCTCCACTCCCGGAAGACCCCGTGGCCACCACCTCATGCCCCGGAAGCCGGACCCACTGCTGCTTCTCGCCCGCATTGGCACTGCTGTAGACATGCAGCGCATATCTTCCGCCCGGACCGATATCGTATCCGTGCGTCCCCTGGCTGGCTCAAGGGCGTCAGTCTTTCCAGCCTCCCTTCCCGTCCAGCCGGGTCCTGAAAAGGTATTTCTGCGTCGCATTCTCCGGACTGGCTATAAAATAGACCATATTGTTTTTCTCGTCGACCAAAGAGATCCGGATGATATCATAGTCCCCTTTCGTTACCAGGGTTTCTTTCTTTCCATCCCGGCTGACCCGGTAGATATGCCGCCAGCCGTCCTTCTCCGTCACCCATAAAAACTCTTTCCCTCCATTGATCCAGTCCCAGCCCGCTATCACCCCGTCCTGCCATGCGCCCCTGCATTCGATAAAAGCGCTGTCCCTCTCGGAATAGATCGGTGTGGTCTTCCCGGTCGCAACATCGCTCAGGAGAAGCCGGCTTTCGTTCTGTTTCCTGTTCAGCTGCTGGAGTACCAGTTCCGAAGAATTATCTGCCCACTCCATCCGCGGCAGATAACTCTGGGTAGGGTCACCAGGAATATCCATCCACCTGTTGGCTCCGGTGTTCACATCCACGACCCCGATCCTGTAAGGAGAAGCCGGTTCCCCGGCCACGGGATATTCCACGGGTACGACAAAGGATAGGCAGAGTCGGTCGTGTTCAGCATCAGATAGTCCCTGACCCGGTTGGCATCGATCTGCCAGTAGGCGATATTCCGGCCATCGGGACTCCACCGGAAACCATCCCGGCATTCCAGCTCTTCCTCGTATACCCAGTCAAAAGTTCCGTTGATCAGTTTGCGGGTGCCGTGCGTCGACGTAAGACAGGTCTCCTTCCCCGTCGACAGCTCTTCCACATACAAATTATGCTCGCTTACAAAGGCCACCTTCGTGCCGTCTGGCGAGAACTTGGCGAACATCAGCGATGAGACCGGGTGACCCTTTCCCACCTGCCTCAGCGCACGCGTATGTAGGTCCAGCACCCAATAGTCTCCCCGTGTATCATACCGCCACACCCGCCTGGCATTTGTATAGATTAGCACCTGTTTCCCGTCTTCCGAAAAAGCAAAACTCCGGATTTCCAGCGGTTTCCCCTCCGGCCTAAGCCATTCGCGGGACACGACCACTTTCTCGCCACCCAGCATACTGGCCTGACTGATATTTCCGCCACTGACCATATAGTACGCGTCACCCGCCTTATTCCATTTCAGACTGGAAGACCCCGGCTGAGCACTGACCGTGCAGAAAGAACAAAGGACAAGAACCACCACGAACAACCGCATAATGAAAAATTTTCGCCCGGAAATTACAACGAAAAAGCCTGGCTGAAACACCAGGCTTATTTCTTTACTTAATTTTCAAATAACCCGACTAGCGCCTTCTCCAGCGGCCGGGGATCCACTGATAGCCCCTGCGCTCGTGTACCCAGCGGCCGGGGATCCAGACCCATCCCGGATGGGGAGGCGCAACCCAGTGACCGCCAACGGCAACATACCTGCCGCCCCGGTACTCCCAATCCTCTTCGACCCACACACTACCACGGGGCCCCACAGGCCTTCTTTCCACGCGATGCCATTCAGGACGTACCGTTACATAGACCTGTGCGGAGGCGGACAACGAACCCGCCCCTGCGAGGACCATGACCAAAAACATCAGCTTTACTACATACTTTTTGCTCACCCCCAAAATTGATTTTTCAGATGGTGTTCGCGAATGCTTTGCATTTCATATGTTGGTTTTTAAGTTTGACAGTTGGATTATCCTGGGGTTTCAAGGTTTAATATATCAAAAATAAAGCCCCGCCGGTACGGCGGGGCTGGAAATATTTAGTTGTCTACCGGTAAAAATCAGGCATTCACCTTTCTCCCTTTCACCTTGGCAATCACTTCTTCGGCGATATTGTTCGGCGCCGGAGCGTAGTGAGAGAACTCCATGGTGGAGGTAGCACGGCCGGAGCTCATCGAGCGAAGCTCGGTCACATAACCGAACATCTCTCTCAGCGGCACCTTAGCCTTGATGACCTGCAGGTTGTTCCGGCTATCCATACCTTCCAGGATACCGCGACGACGGTTGAGGTCACCCGTCACGTCACCCATGTACTGGTCGGGAGTCAGAACTTCCACCTTCATGATCGGCTCCAGCAGCTGCGGCTTAGCCTTTACACCAGCTTCACGGAAGCCGGATTTGGCACAAAGCTCAAAGCTCATTGCGTCGGAGTCGACATCGTGATAGCTACCGTCGAATACCCGGACCTTCATGCTGGTCAGCGGATAACCGGCCAGTACGCCCGTCCCCATACAGCTGTCGAAACCCTTCTGTATCGGCTGGATGAATTCCTTGGGAATGCTACCACCGAAGATATCGTTGACGAACTGGAAGTCTTTTCCTTCATTCTCCTTCAGCCACTCTTCATCGGCAGGCCCGATCTCGAACTGGATGTCGGCGAACTTACCACGACCACCCGTCTGCTTCTTCAGCACCTCACGGTGCTGGATAGCCTTGGTGAACGCTTCTTTATAGGCAACCTGGGGCGCGCCCTGGTTAACTTCAACCTTGAATTCGCGCTTCATACGGTCGATGATGATTTCCAGGTGCAGTTCGCCCATACCACGAAGGATGGTCTGACCGGTATCTTCATCCGTATTTACACGGAGGGTGGGATCTTCTTCGACGAGCTTGGAGATAGCCAGACCCATCTTGTCGACGTCAGCCTGCGTCTTGGGCTCAACGGCGATCGCGATTACAGGCTCGGGAATGAACATATTCTCCAGCGTGATCGGATGATCTTCGTCACACAGTGTGTCACCGGTCTTGATCTCCTTGAAACCAACAGCGGCGCCGATATCACCGGCTTCGATGAAGTCGATCGGGTTCTGCTTGTTGGCGAACATTTTCATGATACGGCTGATACGCTCTTTCTTACCGCTTCTTACGTTCAGGACATAAGAGCCGGCATCGAGGTGGCCGCTATAACACCGGAAGAACGCCAGACGACCTACGAAGGGGTCGGTCATGATCTTGAAAGCCAGCGCAGCGAAGGGCTCCTTCGCATTGGCCTTGCGGATCAGGGTCTCGCCCGTGTTGGGGTCGGTACCATGCGTATCTTCGATATCGACCGGAGAAGGCAGGTAGCGGCACACAGCGTCAAGCGCAGTCTGCACACCCTTGTTCTTGAAGGAAGAACCACACATCATCGGAACGATGCTCAGGTCCAGGGTAGCCTTGCGGATAGCCTCGTGCATTTCCTCTTCAGTGATGCTGTTGGGATCATCGAAGAATTTCTCCATCAGCTTGTCATCGTATTCGGCAACGGCTTCTACGAGCTTCGCCCTCCATTCTTCAGCTTCTTCCTTCATGTCGGCCGGCACGGGGATCTCATCGAACGTCATACCTTCCGTTTCCATATGCCAGATGATACCCTTCATCTTGATCAGGTCGACCACACCCTTGAAATCGTCTTCAGCGCCGATCGGCAGCTGGAGGGGAACGGCCTTCGCACCCAGCATCTCACGAACCTGGTTGACAACCATCAGAAAGTCAGCACCGCTGCGGTCCATCTTGTTGACGAAGCCGATACGCGGTACTTTATAACGGTTAGCCTGACGCCATACCGTCTCGGACTGAGGCTCAACGCCGTCAACCGCAGAGAACAGAGCGATCAGACCGTCCAGAACACGCATGGAACGTTCCACCTCTACGGTGAAATCCACGTGACCCGGAGTATCGATAATATTGAAATAATATTTTTTGGTATTGGCGTCTGCCGTACCTTTTACGGTAGGGAAGTTCCATTGGCAGCTTACAGCCGCAGAGGTGATCGTGATACCCCTCTCCTTTTCCTGCTCCATCCAGTCGGTAGTAGCAGCACCGTCATGCACCTCACCGATTTTGTGAATCATCCCCGTGTAGCGTAAGATCCGCTCCGTGGTGGTGGTTTTGCCGGCATCGATGTGAGCCGCAATCCCGAAGTTTCTCTGAAATTTTAAGTCTGCCATTTTTAATTATTAAAAAGTTTGAATCTTTTACTTTTAGTCCCAAATTCCTGATTTTCAACCGGTTTCCCTCGAAATCCCCGCTTGCGGGACCCTCCTCGGGCTGAAAATAAATTCGGTGCGCAAAGGTAACTAAAATATTCCATGCAAAACGCAGCCCAATGGTCCTTTACACACAAAATTTACCCAGTTCCAACCCCATCCTCCCCCGACACCCCCTTCCCAGCTTCACTTACGCCCATCCCTCCGTCTTACACCCAGCCTAATCCCCCGGCACGGCGCCCCACCTGCCCCTACAAGTCCCTCCATTCCCCTCTACCCCCGCCCTCGCTTGCCGGTGCCCCCGCACCCGCACCCGGCCTCACTCCCCCGGCCCCAAAACCAAAAGCCCCGCGGTAAACCGCAGGGCTCTGATATATAAAAAAGTAAATAATTATACTTTAAAGTGTGCAAAAGCCTTATTGGCTTCCGCCATACGGTGCGTATCTTCTTTCTTCTTGAAAGCGCCACCTTCACCCTTGCTTGCCGCAACGATCTCACCGGCCAGCTTATCAGCCATGCTGCGACCGTTTCTTTCCCGGCTGTAGCGGATCAACCACTTCATGCTCAGAGAGATCTTCCTGTCAGCACGAACTTCCGAAGGGATCTGGAAGGTAGCACCACCGATACGACGGCTGCGTACTTCTACGGCCGGAGTAACATTGGAAAGAGCCCTTTTCCAAATATCATACCCATCTTCATTGGTCTGCTTCGCGACCTTGTCGATGGCATCGTAAAAAATATTGTAAGCCGTGTTCTTTTTACCCTGCCACATCAGGTTGTTCACAAAGCGGGTCACCAGCGTGTCGTTATACCTTGCGTCAGGGGCCAGCGGTAATTTTTTGGCTTGCGTTTTCCTCATTGCTTGAGATTATATATTCTTAACTATTATTATTTATTTCTTAGCGGCGGGTTTTGCACCGGGTTTGTCCTTCTTCGTACCGTACTTCGAACGGCTCTTCTTACGATCCTTCACGCCAGCCGTATCCAGGCTGCCACGAACAATATGGTAACGTACACCGGGAAGATCCTTTACACGACCACCGCGGATCAGCACGATGGAGTGCTCCTGGAGATTGTGCCCTTCACCAGGGATATACGCGATAACTTCCACCTTGTTCGTCAGACGAACCTTCGCTACCTTACGGAGCGCGGAGTTAGGCTTCTTAGGGGTTGTCGTATATACGCGGGTACAAACACCACGACGCTGAGGACAGGCGTCCAGCGCACGGGATTTGCTTTTTGCACGAATGATCTCTCTTCCTTTTCTTACTAATTGTTGTATCGTAGGCATTCTGAACCTATTTTATTTTGGGACTGCAAAGCTAGCACTCTATCGGGAAATAAACAAATAATTTCACAAAAAAACAGACAAAACGGGCTTCATCGACCAATATTTCCTTGCTCCACGCGGCTTCCACACATTTCCTGACTGTGCCCCCCACTCCCTGGACCTATATCCTGAACATCCATCCCTTCGTATCGGCCCTCCGGCCCTCACGGATATCCGTCAGCACCCTCTTCACGGTAGGAGCTACCTTCCAGGTGTCCGTATCGAACTTCATCGTATAGTCTTCGTACTTCAGCTCCTTGATCATGGATATGGTGGCCGCCGTACCGGTCCCGAACACCTCCTTCAACTCACCCGCCTGATAGGCCCGGACCACGTCATCGATATGTATAGGCGTCTCTTCCACCGTATACCCCTCTTCTCTCAGCACCTCGATCGCGCTGTCACGGGTTACCCCTTCCAGAATGGTACCAGCTTCCAGATCCGGCGTCAGCACCTTGTTGCCGATCACGAAAAAGACGTTCATCGTCCCGATCTCCTGCACATACTTGTGCTCGAACGCGTCCGTCCACAGGACCTGGTCATATCCCTGCTGCTTGGCCACAGCCGTCGCCAGCATACTGCCCCCATAGTTACCCGCAGCCTTGGCGAATCCGAAACCCCCACGGGCCGCACGGGTATACTTCTCCTCCACATAGATCTTCATCGGAGCCGAATAATAAGGCCCCGTGGGACTCAGCAGGATCATAAATTTATAGGTATCGCTCGCCTTCACCCCGATCACGTCGTCCGAAGCGAACATGAACGGCCGGATATACAGCGAATAATCGCTCTTCATCGGTATCCAGTCCCGGTCGATATCGATCAGCCTCCGCATCCCCTCGATAAAAATATCCTCCGGAACCACCGGCATCATCATCCTCTCCGCGGAAATATTGAACCTCCGGAAATTATCATAAGGACGGAATATGAAAGGATTCCCTTCCCGGTCCTTGTATGCCTTTATACCTTCAAAAATAGACTGACCATAATGGATCGCCGCCAGCGCCGGAGACAAAGACATATTCTGAAAAGGCTTTATCTGCACATTCTTCCATTCCCCATCCGCATAATCGACTTCCAGCATGTGATCGGTAAAATATTTACCGAAAGGAAGATTATTAAAATCGATTTCAGGTAACTTACTCTTCCCCGTTTTCGTAACTTGGATATCCAACGCTGCGATCATATGGTTGTTTATTTTTTGTTGGCACAAAGAAACGAACAATCTTTGTCCCTGCAAAATCAAAAACTAACAATTGTTAGTTTACAACAGGATCTGCTATCAAACCCGAAAGTAAATTATGAGCCTCAATAACATTCAGTTACAGGATTTCATCGTGGACGAACTCTACAGGGATACCCTGCTGACCTCGCCCGATTCGGTCCCCGCACGCCGCCCCATTCCCCCGGCTGCCCCAACCGCGGCACCAGCAACACCAACAACTGAAAAAACAACGCCAGCCACGGCAACGTTAACCGCCACACCACCATCCGCAACGACCGCCACATCATCCCCCGCGGCACCAGCACCCCCGCCGGCCAACCCACCCGTGGCAGCCAAACCCAGTCCCGGCGCCTCCCTCGGCGATATCGCCGCCGCCATGCGTAAAGGCACATCCACCACGGCCGCACAATCCACCCCCGCTACCGCCGCCGCAGCCCCACCACCCGCAGGCGCCATATCCCGGCAACCCGACGCCACAAAAACACCCGACACCACCCAACCCTACAAAACACTGGGTAACCACCGCCGGAAAGTGACCATTCTGGTCAACGCCCCCGGCACCCCATTTCTGCCGGACAACCAGCTCAACTTCCTCACCAAAATACTGGAAGCCTGCCGCATGAACATCGGCGACGTCGCCATCGTCAACCATGCAGCAGCCGCGGTCAATATCACAGCACTGAGAGACCAGCTGCAGCCATCCGTCGTCATACTCTTCGGACTGGAACCCACGACCATCCGCCTACCCATCAATTTCCCGGTCTTCAAGCTCCAGCCCTACGACCAGTGTACATATCTTTCCGCATCACCCCTCGAACAACTCGTCCAAAACTCCGATGAAAGCAAACTCCTGAAAAGCAAACTATGGGTCTGCCTCAAAACCTTATTCGACGTATGAGCAAAACTTCCAACACAGTCACAACACCCGACGCCAGCCACGCACCCGACACCGGCGAGTCGCCCGACGCCAGCCAGACACTCGACACCGGCGAGCAACCCCGCTCTGCCGCGTCACCAGGCAAAAGCCAACCATCCGCCGACTGGCCTTCATGGGCAACCGAAACCGTCCTCATACTCCCCCGGACCCCTCCTGGCCCGCAAGGGCGGCAGAGGAAACAAACGCCCTGCTCCTCCACCTCGCCCCATTTGCTATCCACTCCATCGAACACTTCGGCAGTACCTCCGTGACAGGACTTCCGGCCAAGCCGATCATCGACCTGATGACGGAGCTCACAACATTCGATGACATCGACGCCATCGCAGAACGCCTTCGCCCCTTCGACTGGCACTACGTCCCCCCGAACTTGACAACCGGCCAGAACGCCGCTTCTTTATCCGTGTCCGCGACAACAAAAGAGCCGCCCACCTCCATTTTCACCTAAAGGGCGACCTAAAAGCACAGGACCAGCGCCAATTCAGGGATCTCCTCCAAATGAACCCACACCTGAAACAGCAATACGCCGCCCTAAAAACTACCCTCGCAAAGCAACACCGCGACGACCGCGAATCTTATTCCCGGGCCAAATCGGACTTCATCCGCCAGGCCCTGCAATCCTCAACCATGCGCATCATTTTCGCCACCAACAACGACCATAAAGTAGAAGAGATCCAGGCCGCCATCGGCGACACCCTGAATGTAGTTAGCCTCCGCCAGGCAGGCATCGATATCGATATCCCCGAACCCCACCCCACACTCGAAGCCAATGCCACGGAAAAATCCTCGACCATCCATCGGCTGACCGGCGACAACTGCTTCAGCGAAGACACCGGCCTCGAAGTCTTCGCCCTGGGCGGAGAGCCCGGGGTGAAAAGCGCCCGCTATGCCGGCGATGGCAGGTCCAATGAAAATAACATAGAAAAGCTGCTGCAAAACCTCGGCAACAACCCCGACCGCCGGGCGCGCTTCAGAACCGTCATCTCACTCATCTGGCAGGAGAAAGAATACCAGTTCGAAGGCATCTGCAACGGCCATATCCTGCAGCAGCCCACCGGAGGAAAAGGCTTCGGTTATGATCCCGTATTCGTCCCCGAAGGCGAGAGCCGCTCGTTCGCACAAATGTCTCTCGAAGAAAAGAATCGCTTCAGCCACCGCCGCAAAGCCGCCGACCAGCTGGTGGCCTTTTTACAAAGACAACCCAAAGACCACGAATAAAAAACGATTGCATATGCCCAGAACCAAACTCACCATGCCCGCCAGTTTCAATTTTATGACCCAGATCCCCGTCCGGATCACCGACCTCAACTACGGCGGCCACGTCGGCAACGACTCTATCCTCGCTCTCATCCACGAGATCCGCGTCCAGTTCCTCCGCCACCACGACTACGAGGAGCTCAACGTCGCCGGCATAGGTCTCATTATGTCCGACGTCACCATCGAGTTCAGGCACGAACTGTTCTACGGAGAAACCCTCCGGGCCTCGGTCGCGGCAGCCGAATTCTCAAAAATTGGCTTCGATCTTTATTACAAACTGGAAAAGCTCAGCGGAGAAAAATGGGTCTCCGTTACCCACGCCCGCACCGGCATGGTTTGCTACGACTACTCATTGAAGAAAATAGCAGCCGTTCCCAAAGAAGTATGCAGTAAACTTTTGTCATAACCTGCCCAGAGGCTCCAAATCCGGGCCAAAGGCTCGCCCCGCAAGGGCTCCACTACCCGGCGCCCCATCCATCATAACCCCTCATTCGGGGCATTCCATATCCTCCAGCTCTCCTCCGCACTGGAGGATCAGCATGTCATATCCATTCTCCACTACCGCCCCCCTCTCTTCTCCCCGCTGAAGGAAGAGGGTGCGCGAAGGATTGTATATCAGGTCAAAAAGATAATGCCGCGGGGTCAGCGCCTCATAAGGCAAAGGCGGAGCCTCCTCCGTCTTTGGATACATCCCCACCGGCGTCGTATTAACAATAAGCGTGTGTTCCCCCATAACCGCCGCATCCACCTGCTCATATCCCAGATCCCCCGTATCAGGCCTCGGCCTCCGGGTCACAAGACGATAGCCGATACCGAGCTTTCGCAGTACATATTCTACAGCTTTTGCAGCCCCTCCGGTCCCCAGCACCAACGCCTGCCGGTGATGGTCTGCCAGCTTCGCCGCCAGCGACTGCTCGAACCCCACCACATCGGTATTGTGGCCGAAGAGCCTGCCCCCTTCGATCCGGATACAATTACAGGCGCCAGTCTCCGCCACCACCGGGCTCTGACCATGCAAAAAGGGATCACTTTTTCCTTGTACGGAATAGTCACATTCAGCCCGCGAAGTTCCGGATCGGCCAGAACCCCGGACAGACCATCAATGCCAGCCAAAGAAAAATTGGAATACAGACAGTCGGATATACCCTCCCGCCCGAATTTCTCCGTGAAAAAACGCTGGGAAAAGGAATGCGTCAGCGGATAGCCGATCAGACCATACTTATGCATCAGGAATTCGCTTTGTCGAGAAACATATGGAAGGTATCTCCGCGAAGACCCACACGCATGGCTTCCATGGCGATAACCTCCGTCGGGGCGATATTCCCCAGGTTCACATTACAGCCGATCAGTTCGATGAAATACAGCTGCTGCGCCTTCTGGGGAGCTTCCCATAGTATTTTTTCCGCAGGTATCTGCGTCAGGATTTCCTGCACCAGGCCCTCTCTCACCTCGCCGCTGCCTCGATAGATCCCGACATTCCCCGCCTCACGCGCCTCGGCAATGACATAGGAAGCTCCGGCGCCAAGCTCGGCACTCATCAGTTCGATCCACTTGTAGGGGGAATGATGTGCGCGGCATCCTTGCTGCCTACTTCGCTCAGCACGGTGCCGTATTTGGTCAGTTTCTCGATATAACCGCATTTCTCCGTATGCGGAATAGTGATCGATCCGTCGCTGACCTCCATATAAGAGATATTATAATCCTTGCAAACAGCGACATAGTCGTCGAACTGCCCGCGGATAAGAAATGCTTCAAAAAGAGTCCCGCCAAAATAGACGGGTAAACCGTATGACTGGTAAACTTCTATTTTCTCCCTCAGGTTCGGCGTTACGAAAGAAGTTCCAAAACCGAGTTTGACAATATCTACATGCGGATGCGCTACACTCAGAAAATTCTTCGCCTCATCGATACTCAACCCCTTGTCCATGACCATCGTAATTCCATTCTGCCGCGGTTTTTGCAACCGATCCGGCATTTGCGTAAGTTTAAAATTCATCTTCTGGTTTTTGGTTCGTATACTACGTAAAACATTAGTAAGCGTCGCAAAAATAGGAAACAATCGCTTACAACGCGAGCATGCGAACACAATACAGAATATTCTAATGTATGGAGGGGACTAAATAGACTTGTTCTTCTTGTAGCGGGCAATCACATCCACCACCGGCTGGTATTGAAGTATGACGGGATTCAGTTCCAGTAATTTTTTTAACAGTTTCGGCGCCTTCGCCATCGCATTCTCCAGCTGCAGCAGCCCCTCGCGGCTCTTGCCCAGAGCAAAGTATACGGCCGCAAGATAGAAGATGAACAATGGTTTGCTCCCCGTGATCCGGATAGCCGTCTCCACCTGCTCGAGCGCCTCCTCAAAATATTCGGCGTTGTACAGACAACGGATCAGCGCCTCCCAGCTGGAGATATTTCTCGGCCTGATACGAACGACATTGGAAAAGTACTGGATCGCCTCCTTGAACTCACCCAGCTGCATCTTGCATTCCCCCATCGCCAGATTGTACTCCGGCTGCATGGCGTGTATCCGCATCGCCGCTTCCAGCTGCTTTACCGCCTGCCCCCACTGGTCCTCGTTGATATAGGTACAGGCAAGCTTATAATACAATTTGCTGTCATCCGGATTCAGATGCGACGCCTTGCGGTAGTAGAACCGGGCCTGCCCATAGTTGTTCAGCTTGTCATAACAGTGACCTATAGCTTCATAGATCACGTCCTCCGGCCTGGACAACTCCAGCACTTTCTCCAGCGACTCGATGGCGTCCCTGAACTTACGCAGACGAATATACGCATCGCCCATATTGCGATACGCATAGTCGAACTTTTCGTCGATAGCCAGCGCGTATTTATAGGCGTCCACCGCCTTCTCATAAAGCTTCAATCCCTGAAAAGCCGCAGCCAGATTGAACCAGGCCAGTTCATTGTAAGGCTTTTCATCGATGATCTGCTGGTGAAGCTTGATGCTCTCTTCGTTCCTCCCCGTAAAATCGGTCCAGAAACAGATCTTGTACAGCGCCTCCTCATTAGCCGGGTCCTGCTCGAGTATCAGCTTCAGGCAATCGAATATTTTGTCGAATTCTTCGTAGTCGTCGTATACATCGGCCAGCTCGAACAATAGTTCGATCCGCTCGTCCCCCTCGAAATGCGCAAGTGCGCTCTCCAGCAACGAGGCCGCCTGCTGGGGCTTGTCCAGCGCCAGATAAGCATCCGTCTTAAGTATGTAAAGGTTGATATCCGAACTATCGAGCAGCTCCACCTGCTCGAGAATAGCGAGAGCTTCGTTATATCGCCGGGTGGCGATCATCAGATCCGCTTTTTTGATCATCAGGGCCGACGAGTACGGATACTGCTCGATCCCCAGTTCAACCGCTTCGATCGCCTGGATCAGATCCTCTGTATCGTCGAAATAGTCAATTATGCGTTCGAAAGCTTCCTCTTCCATGAAGGAATGACGCCTGCCACTCTTCAAATCCTGATACTGCTTCAACAATTCCTTCAATTCTTCTCTATCCTGGTGGTATGGATTTTCTTGCATGTGTTAAAGGTTATTGTAAGTTACGGGATAAAAATTTCTCTTCCGAAAATATTTCACCCCACCCCATGGTGGTAAAACACTCTTACCCTCTCAAGGTAAAAAATGTCCCTGCCATGGCAACCTACGGCAGCTGCGATCCGTATAATTTAACAGAATGAAAACCTGGCTCGGTTTTCGAACTTTGACAAACGAACCTTTGCCGGCAAAAAAATGTTAAAAAAGACCGGTAAAACAGAAGAAAAAATGGCTAATCTGTAACTTTTTAGCCATCAATGCGTTAAAGGTTTATTAAAGTTTGTGACGAGCGGTTAAAAAATACCCAATTTTTTTTACTACATTTGTGTTAGAATGCTTATATCAACAACCATACAATGGAGGAAATTGATGCGCAGAACGCTCGTCAGTGCCCTGCTGATTGCAGTGGTTGGCCTCAGTTTCGCCAGCAAAGGCGGCGGTGGCGAAAAGAAAAGGACAACAGCGTTCCCCTCAAAACCAGCTTTACCCCCATCCGCACCTCGACCGGCTTCACCCTTAAGGCCGGCCCCACCTATACCGGCTCCTACCTTCTGGGTACCGAAAAGACATCCAATTACGTGTCTTTCAACACTTTAGTTACCTATGAAAGAGGAAACAGCGTATTCATCCTCCCCTATCGCTACAAGATGAACACCTCGGTTTATCTCAACAACAGCGGCAGCAATCTTCGCCTGCTTGACCTTCGCGTCAATTTACACAAATAATCGTCTCGCTTCGCTCGACTGGCGCCTGCTTGACCTTCGCGTCAATTTACACAAATAATCGTCTCGCTTCGCTCGACTGGCGCCTGCTTGACCTTCGCGTCAATTTACACAAATAATCGTCTCGCTTCGCTCGACTGGCGCCTGCTTGACCTTCGCGTCAATTTACAGAAATAGTCAACCCCCATAAAGAAAAAAAGGCCCCGGTCCCGGAGCCTCCAAAGATTTATTCCCCCTTTCTCCTATCCCCCAACATTCATCGTCTTACTCTCTTCATAGTTCATTTCCCGGTAACCCGAGCTCGGCAGGTCAAACTTCGACGCCGGCACCGGATTCAAATTGATCCTTGATACCCGGTACTGTATCCGCACATTCCCGTTCGTCAGCTCATACTCCAGCGGAAGCCCGTCCAGGGTCCGGAATGCCGGGTCGTACTGGCGGTTCTCAGGAATGATATCGCGGGTATAATAGACCGAGATCAGCATCCCCGACTTCGTCTGTCCCGTCGCCTTTACACACCTGTAGCCGGCAATATCCTTTGTCTCACCCGTAGTTTTGAAAACAATGCCCTCATACATCTGATTCTTCTCCGACCAGTTCTGGGGATTCAGGCGGATCAGCAGCTTCTGTCCGCTGACCTCCTTCAGAACGACGGCAAAACCCGTATTGGCATCAAATATAGTTGTGGAAGAAAATAGCGCGTTGCTCATTTCCGAGCGGGACTTGCTCCCCTTGATATAGACAGTATGCGACGCAGCCCCAATATCATCAGATTTGACATTCCCGATAAAAACGGAATAGTCGTAGATAAGGGTCAACTCTGCTATCTTTTTCTGCCCCTTCGAGGCCGGCGACAACAAAAGCCCAAAACATATCAATAAAAGGGTCGTATAGATCGGATTTTTCATAAAATCCGTTAAAAATAAGAAAGACCCGCCAGACTTGCAAATCACCCAACTATCCTTTTATAAAACCACTCCTCCACCGATCCCCCCAATCGCCCAATCCGTTACTATCGCCCCCCTATAGCAGGCCGAACAGCGGCGGAACAGTCCACACGACCGCAGGCCCACAGACGAGATCCCAAAAATCTATCCCTTCCGCCCCTGCGTCCTCTTCTGTATCTCCTTCTGCTGCTCCTGCATCTGCTCCAGCCTCTCCTGCCACTTGGACTTCGCCTTCGGCTTGCTCCTGTTGTCCTGCAGCTTCGCCAGTATCTTCTCGTGGTCGATAATATAATTCTGGATCACAAACTGTAGCGCCAGCGTTATCACGTTCGAAACCGTATAATACCAGGTCAGCGCCGAAGCCAGCTTGTTAAACACCAGCAACAGGATCACCGGCATAAAATAAGGCATATACTTCATCGCCGGATTGCTTTGGTCCGGAGTCATGCTCATCCCGTACAGGGAGATCAGGAAGCTCGTCACCACAGCACACAGCGCAAAAAGGCTCACATGGTCCCCATAACCCGGAATACTAAAACCGAAATGCACGATCGTATCATATGTCGACAGATCCTTCGACCAAAGGAAATGCTCTCCCCGCAGACCGATATTCGAGCTAAAAAAACTATACAATGCAAAGAATATCGGGATCTGCAGCAACGCCGGGATACAGCCCCCCAGCGGATTCACCCCCGCCTCCCGGAACAGCTTCATTTGCTCGACCCCCATCTGCTGCTGATCGCCGCCTACCTTCTTGCGGAGTGTTTCTATCTCCGGACGCAGCGCCTTCATCTTCGCACCGCTGAGATAACTGCTATATACCAGCGGAGAAGTGACCAGACGGATAAAGAGGGTCAGCAGCAGGATCGCGATGCCGAAAGAAGAAATATGCGATTTGAAAAAATTGAAAACCGGACGGATAATATATACGTTCACCGGACGGACAAAGGAATACATCCCGCGGCCCAGATCGATGATATGCGTCATGCCCGGAGCCTGCTTGTCCAGGATATCGAAATCATTCGGACCGAAATACAACTGTAAAGGGACCGTCGCCGACGCTTCAGCCGGGATCTTTGTCTGCAGAGTGGCGTCAACCTTCGAGATGACGCTCGACGTGTCCGAGGTCTCTTTCACGACACGCACGCCGCCCGCAACAAAATTGTTCTTTGCGATAATCGTCCTGTTGAAGAACTGCTGGGACAAGGCCAGCCACTGCACCGGCTTTTCAAAATCTTTTTCCGTCCCCCGCGACATATAGTCGAAGCTATTGTTCTCGAAGAAACCGATGCTGCTATACTGCTTTTCGATCGAAACATTCTCCTGCGTCTTGTCCAGCTGCGCATGCCAGGTCAGATTCATCGTATTCTGGGTGAACAGCTTGTCCGGGTTGCCCACATGGACATTCCAGCTCAGCAGATAGCTATCGGCAGGCAGCACGAACTCGTGCTCCAGCGACTCTCCCGCCGGCGAGGGCAGTTTGAACCGGACCGTCTGGCTTCCGTCCGCATTCTTCACCACCTGCGCGGCATCGAAATAAAGATCGGCGATCTGCGCCGACTGATTCGAACCCGTATTGATGGAATAGCTGATGCGGCTGTCCGTACCAGGCCTTACCAGCCTGACGGGCGTGCTGTCATAGGACTTGAACTTCTTCAACTCCACGTCTACCGGCTGCCCGCCTTCATTGCTAAAAACGATCTTCACCAGATCATTTTCGACCGTAACCTGCCTCTCCGCACTCCTGAACGCCCGGTCAAAACTATTCGAATCGACCACAGCCGCGGTCGTGGCCGTATCCATCGCCTTCTGCTCTTTCGCAGCCGCCGCCTGCTTGCGCGAATTGACGAACGCAATCGAGTCCTGCTCCCGCTTTTGCCGGGCCGCCAGTTCTTTACTGCTCTTGGTTGACGTAAATAAGTAGATGAAAAGTAAAACCCCCAGCAGCACAAACCCAATTACCGTATTGCGATCCATTCCCATGACATTTTTTGTTATGTGTCGGAGATGCACTTCTCCAAAAACTAGCGCATCTCCGACAAAGCGCTAATAATTGTCCTTCGGACAAGGCCCTTTCGGGCCAAAGAAGTGCAAATATAGCACGGGCCTATCACGCCGCCAAAACAATAGCGGCCAATAGCCCCATGCGACCGGTAAACCCCTATATCATCTCGCTCTGCAACAGCGGGTTTTTGACCGCGCTCTTCGCCTCCGCGAACTCCTTCGCGGCCTTTACGAAATGGACAAATATCGGTTGGGGATTCTCCACCGTGCTCTTCAGCTCGGGATGGTATTGTACTCCAAAAAGAAAGGATGATTCGGTAGTTCGATGATCTCCACCAGCCCGCTTTCGGGATTCGAGCCGCTGGCAACCAGCCCCGCCTGCTCGAACTGTTGGAGATAAGCATTATTAAATTCCCAGCGATGACGATGCCGTTCCGTGATCTCGCTCTTCCCGTCATAGATACCCGAGGCCAGCGTACCCTCTTTCAGTACACAGGGATAGGACCCCAGCCGCATCGTTCCACCCTTCGCCGTCACCTTTTTCTGCTCTTCCATCAGATCGATCACCGGATGGGGCGTATGCACGTCCATTTCCGTCGAATGCGCGTCTTTCAGACCCAATACGTTGCGGGCATATTCGATGACGGCCATCTGCATCCCCAGACAGATCCCGAAAAAGGGCAACTTGTTCTCCCGGGCATACTTCACGGCTATTATCTTCCCCTCGACTCCACGATGCCCAAATCCTGGCGCGACCAGCAAACCGTCCAGATTGCCCAGTTTCTCAGCCACATTCTCATCCGTGATAAATTCACTGTGTACGTTGACGATCTGCACCTTGCACTCATTCATCGCCCCCGCATGCACAAAAGATTCGAGAATAGACTTGTAAGCGTCCTGCAGCTCGATATATTTTCCGATCAGACCGATCGTCACCCGGCTCTTGGGATATTTCAGTTTGTCGAGGAACTCTTTCCATTTCACCAGCTCAGGCTCACGATAGTTCGTAATGTTCATCTTCTTCAGACAGATGACATCCAGCTTCTCCCGCATCATCGTCAGCGGTACCTCATAAATGGTAGGTGCATCCGCAGCCTCGATCACCGCCTCCGGCTTGACATTACAGAACAAAGCGATCTTCTTGCGGATATCCGGCGAAAGGGGCTCCTCCGTCCGGCAAACGATAATATCCGGATGAACGCCTTCCTGGCTCAATAACTTGACACTATGCTGCGTAGGCTTGGTCTTCAGCTCCTTCGCTGCCTTCAGGTAAGGGATCAACGTAAGATGTATCACTACGCAGTCCTCCTCGGGCATCTCCCACTGCAACTGCCGCACCGCCTCTATAAAAGGCAGCGACTCGATATCGCCCACCGTACCCCCAAGCTCCGTAATAATAATATCCCATTTATTACCCTGACCGAGCAGGAGCATCCTCCGCTTGATCTCATCCGTAATATGAGGGATCACCTGCACCGTCTTCCCGAGATAGGCTCCCTCCCGCTCTTTGTTGATCACCGTCTGGTAGATCCTTCCCGTAGTCACATTATTGGCCTGCGAAGTAAATATGTTCAGGAAACGCTCGTAGTGCCCAAGGTCGAGATCGGTCTCCGCACCGTCTTCCGTCACGAAACACTCCCCGTGCTCATAGGGATTCAGCGTACCCGGGTCTACATTGATATAAGGATCGAACTTTTGGATCGTCACCCTCAAACCCCGCGCCTGCAGGAGCTTCGCAAGCGAAGCCGCGATAATTCCTTTTCCGAGCGAAGAAGTAACACCACCTGTAACAAAAATATACTTAGCCATATAATGGTCAATTAATTTATTATTAAATGCGTTGTTTAGTTATTGGCGACAGCGAAAAAGGATTATTTTACGTTCCCGATCCCCGCTCTCCGGTATCAAAAGTCGCCTTCCATCTATCAAAAAGACGGGCTTCCAGCAATCAAAAGATACCGTGGACCATTTGCTCATCTGCTGAGCCCGGCCCGCTGTTTGACCTGCCGAAAAAGATAATAGAAAAATAAATTCCAGGAGGTCATGCAAAGTTACATCAAATTCTTTTGCCGGAAAAATACACCCGAAAAAATTGCGCACATCCTGCGCACAGCTATCATAAAATAAGAAAGCCGGCTGACACCGGCTTCTCATCATCATTCTATTACTTAATTCAATTTTCTACTTAAACGCTGCCATGGAATACGTGGGCTTAACCCGGGAATCCATCGGCTCAGGATTCACATTCCCGGAAACCTCCTTGCTGACGGTTTTTTCCGTCTGATTGATCTTTACAGCATGGAGGACCGCGATTGAAGCAATTTCAAGAACTAACACTAAGGCTGTAAGGGTTTTTCCTTTCTTCATGATATAATGGATTGGATTTAAGTGCTTTTCTACGGTACTGATTAATTTTCCCGCTTCCTTTCCATACTCCTCCAAGCCAAACAACCACGGAAGGTCTAAATGCTCGCCAATTCAAACGCAAGATAAGGCCTCTTTATTTTACCAACAAGGTAAAACCCGGCATGTTTCCGGGGACTTTTACGAAAATCATCCATCCCATCCAAAACCTAACCCACTAGCAATCACTTATATATATAAGAAAAAATAATTCATCCCTCAAATTATTTTGAGTATTTTACACGTCTATCCGATATACTATGAAACTACCTATTCTCCTTTCTATCCAGGGCCTTTTCGTCTGTTCCCTGACCTACGCCCAGGTCACCCCCACACTTTCCGGCCTGCCCATGACTACCATCCGCCTTGTAAGCGACGCCGCCCTCACCCCCCAGGGCCTCTTCAGCCACTTTGAACTTATCGACCAGCGACCCGATACGGCACGCATCGGCCTACACACCAACAAGGCCGCCTCCTCGTTCAGCCGCTCCCGCGACCGCCAGCTCGTCCTCGCCCAACCCGCCGCCACCGAGATCGCCGCCTGGCTCAACAAACAATACGCCCGGCCCGGCGCCCCCTATACCGCCCTCATCGTACTGCGCACCCTCTGGCTCTCCGACGCCAATTACGGCAATGAAGACAAACAAAAAGACCCCCGAAAACTCAACGAAAGGACGCATATCCGCCTCAAGGCCGAGGTCTACGCCCAAAAGGACGGCATCTACACACCTATATTCCGCTTCGATACCCTCCAGTTCACCACAAAAGCCGTCTATTCGGTCAAAAGCCCCTACTCCGTATGGGACAAAGACCTCTCGGCCATCCTCGGCGAACTGGCCGACAGCGCTTCCCTTCTCACCGCACAACGCCCCTCCTCCTCAGACAGAAGGCTCCGCCTCGAAGACATCCACCGTTTCAACGAATCCCGCTTCGGCCTGCCCATCAACGGAGACAGCTCCCTCGTCCCGGGAGCCTACGCCAGCTTCGAAGAGTTCAGGAACAACGACCCGTCCATCCGGCACTATGAAATTAGACTGGAGAACAACAAACGACTCCTCTATATTTCGGAGGGAGCAAACAGTTCCTACTACTCCCACGACGCATGGGGATACTGCGATGGAAAAAACATATTCGTGATGAGAGACGGGATCCTGTACCCCGCCTGGAAAGAAGGCAAGGCTTTTTATATTTCCGGCAGCCCCGACCCGGCCATAACTCCGTCGACCGGATTCATAGGCTGCACCGTAGACATGGACAACGGAACCCTCTACTAGTCCTTCGCTATCTTGTCATAGCTCGCCACCAGACCCTTGATCAGAGAGGAACTGAAACCACTGGTGCTCCATCTCGTTCAACCCGGCAATCGTACAGCCCTTCGGCGTAGTCACCTTGTCGATCTCCTGCTCGGGATGCGAACCCTTCTTCAGCAGCAGCTCCGCCGCCCCCTTTACGGTCTGCGCCGCAATCAGATTGGCCGTCGCCGCATCGAATCCGATCTCGATACCTCCCTGGATATTCGCCCGGATATACCGCATGGCGAACGCCGTTCCGCAGGCGCCAAGCACCGTTGCCGCGTCCATCAGCTTCTCGTCTATCTTTACGGCCTTGCCCAGCTGGTCGAAGATCTCCAGCACATACTGCAGCTGGTCCTCCGGCACATTCGGAGACGCCGCGATACAGGTCATACTCTCCTGTATGGCTATCGCGGTATTGGGCATCGCCCGCACCACCGGCACCTTGCCTCCCAGCCTCTCGGAAATATGACCGATGCTGACACCCGTCACCACGGATACCAATAGCTGCTTGTCTGCCCGGAACTCGGCCTTCAGCGAGGACAGAATATCATTCACCTGGAACGGCTTCACAGCCAGAATGACGAGGTCCGCATATCGCACCGCCTCCTCGTTCTTGTCACTGACCAATACCCCCTGCCGCTCGAGATGATTCAGGGTCTGTAAATTCCTTTTTGTAATGAGGATATGCTTGGGAGAAACAAAACCACTTTGTATCAAACCTTCGGCAATGGCCGTACCCAGGTTGCCGCCCCCGATGATGGCGATCTTCTTATTCATAAGTTTAATAATATTTACCCTTCGCCAGATAGTTCCGGACATAATCTCCCACGCCCTCTTCCAGGGAATAGAACGCATCCGTATAACCCGCACTCCGCAGCTTCTGCATATTGGCTTCCGTAAAATACTGATACTTGTCACGGATATCCTCCGGCATGTCGATATACTGAATATTGGCTGGCATGTCCAGCCCCGCATAGGTCGCCCTCACCAGGTCCTCGAACGACCTCGCCTTTCCCGTTCCCAGATTGTAGAGCCCACTCGACGGACGATGCTCCATCAGCCAGTAACACACTTTTATCACATCCTTTACGTAGACAAAATCCCGCAGCTGCTGCCCGTCCTTGTAGTCGGGACGATGCGACCTGAACAGCTTTACCACCCCATCCTTCCTTATCTGATTAAAGGAATGAAAGATCACACTCGCCATCCTCGCCTTGTGATACTCGCTCGGCCCATACACATTGAAGAATTTAAGACCAGCCCAGAAAGGCGGAGCCGATTCCTGCTGCAGCGCCCATTTATCGAATTCATTTTTCGAAACCCCATAGGGATTCAACGGCTTTAGCTCCTTCTCCAGCCCATGCCGGTCATCGTACCCCTTCTCTCCTGCGCCATAAGTCGCGGCAGAAGACGCATAGACCAGACCGATGCCGTGAGCCACGCAGTAAGCCCATATCTTCTTCGAATAGTCGACATTGAGATGCTCATGAATGGAATAGTCGAACTCCGTCGTGTCCGTCCGAGCCCCGATATGAAAGACAAAGGAAATAGCCGGCTTATTTTCCTCCAGCCAGTCCGGGAACTCCTCTCTCTCCACCCGGAACGCATACTCTTTACCGTCCAGGTTGGGATCCTTCTTCGGGTCTCCGAACGCATCCACCAGTATCAGGTCACGATACCCCTGTTGATTGAGATACCCCGTGAGACAACTGCCGATAAACCCGGCAGCACCGGTGACTACTATATATTGCTTGCCGATACCTGTCGATTCTTTCATATTTTGACGGAATTACCGAAATTGTGCAAATATACTCTTTTGCAACAGATGAGACTGGGATCGATACAATTTCTACGGATGCTTGCCGCGTTGCTTATCGCCTGCCTCCACGGCATAGAAACACAGGTATATACCCCGCCCGGCTACTATCCCTCCCGGCCCATATCACGCGAGGTCGGCGCGCTCGGCATCGGAGTCGATATCTTCTTTGTGATCTCCGGTTTTATCATCTCCCTGACCGCCGCCGGCTACAACGGGCGGGACCAGAGCCTGCATTTCCTGAAGAAAAGATTCATACGACTCAACCCCGTGTACTATATCGCCCTGCTGATTTTTCTGGCCCTCAACATTCACCACATGCTGAAGGACTATGTTCCGGGGTATGAGGTATTCCTGAAGTCGGTAATCCTTCTGCCGCTGGCCGATAGCGCCATATGGAACGTATGTATCCTGCCTGTGGCATGGACGCTGAATTTCGAATGGTATTTTTATATCCTTTTTGCAATCGCGATCGCCCTTCCCGTAAAGAACAAACCCCGGTTTCTAATCGCACTCGGCATCATACTCGTAGCCTGCTATTACATTCCAGGCATCACAGACGCCCGAATTTGGTTTGTTACGAATCCGATACTGCTCGAATTTCTGATGGGAGCCGGCATATACCTGTGGTATCGCCACGTCTTGCCGTCGCGCGCAGTTGCGTATGGACTGCTGATTGGTGGAGTTGCTTTATACCTGCTTGATACTGTCTATGGCTCAATGTTTCTGAACGATCTATCCGGTACCGCAGAAGGCCGTATTGCATTTCAGCGGGTGCTTCAAATGGGTATACCCGCCGCTCTGATAATGTCCGGGTGTGTTTTCCTCGAAAAGAACGGCCTGTTTCTGCCGCTATGGAATCGTCGGTGGGTCCAGCTCCTTGGGAATGCCTCCTATTCACTCTACCTCACCCACTATATTACGTATACGGCACTTGAAGCGCTCTTTGTCAGGATCGGGCCGGTAATGAACTTCAACCTCTCCATCGTTACATGGTTCCTGATTGCCGTCATCAACGGTATTCTTTTCTACAGGTACGTGGAATATCCGCTCCTGCAAACCCTCAGGAGGCTCCCCCGGAGCGCCGGTGTCTAGTTAAGCTCGACCAGCTTGTTCATATAATTCTCGAGACTCCGGTCATACCTGTCCTTCCATTCGACGACGGTTCCCCAGTCCTTTCCGTCCACCTTAAACTCACCATTGGTGACAACCCCCAGCTGCGCGACAGGGAATTTCCCGACAGCCTTCTTAAAGGCGTCAACGGCATCCGCCGCAACACTCACCACCACCCGGCTCTGGGATTCCCCGAACCAGTAGGCATCCTTTCTGATCCCCGCGTCGGAAGCGGATACGTCGAAACCGAATTCGCCGGGGAACGACGATTCAGCGAGCGTAATAAAAAGACCTCCCTCGCTGACGTCATGGGCGCTGCGAATCAGCTTACCCGCGATCAGCTCGGCCACTTTCTCCTGTAACCGCACCTCCTCTTCCACATCAAAATGAGGGGCCGGGCTGAACTCGACCTTCTGTATCTTATGCAGGTACTCGGATGACCCGATATCATCCGTGGGAATCCCCAGCAGGAATATCAGATCCCCCTCTTCCTTAAAATTCAGCGTCATCTTATCTTTCACGTTTTCCAGCAGCCCTACCATCCCGATCGTCGGCGTCGGATAGACGGCTCCGTCAGGATTCTGGTTGTAGAAGCTGACGTTACCGCCCGTCACAGGAGTATCGAACCTGCGGCACGCATCACCCATACCCCTGATCGCGTTGACGAATTGATAGTAGACTCCCGGATCGTAGGGATTTCCAAAGTTCAGACAGTTGGTTACGCCCAGCGGCAGACCACCGCTGCAGACGATATTCCGGGCGGCTTCCGCAACTGCTATCATCGCCCCCTTGTAGGGATCGGCGTATACATAGCGGCTATTGCAATCCGTAGTCACGGCCAGCGCCTTGCCAGAACTTCGGGCCTGAACACTGTTCAGGCTTCCTCGTTCGTAACCTTCGCCAGGCTCGGTCACCTTCACCAGCACCACCGAAGCGTCGCTGGGCTGGTTCGTCGAGGTATTGGCCGCCCCAACGGTGCTGTCATACTGGACAGCCACCCAGCTTCTTGGAGGCAATATTGGGTATGGCTACCAGCTGCTCGGCCAGCTTCCTGAAGATCGGCCGGAACTTTTATTTTCGAAGCATCGAATGCCCTGATCTTCTCCAGATAGCCAGGCTCGCTGTAGGGACGCTCGTACTGCGGAGCACCGCCGCCCAGCACCAGCTCAACAGCCGGGATCTCGGCTTCCAGTTCGCCATTCATATAGAATTTCAGCAGGCCGTCGCCCGTAACCTCGCCGATTGTGGCGGCCGGCAGATCCCATTTCTCGAATATCCGGATAACCTCCGCTTCCTTTCCTTTCTCCACAACCATCAGCATACGCTCCTGACTTTCGCTCAGCAGCAGCTCCCAGGCTTTCATATTTTCCTGACGGGCAGGTACTTTGTCAAGGTCGATCCGCATCCCGGCCTCGCCCTTGGCGCTCATCTCCGCGGTGCTGCAGATGATTCCCGCGGCGCCCATATCCTGCATGCCGACCACTGCGCCCGTCTTTATCACTTCCAGACAGGCTTCCAGCAGCTTCTTTTCCTGGAAAGGATCACCCACCTGTACGGCCGGCAGCTCCTTCGTGCTTTCACCCGTGATATTGGCAGACGCAAACGACGCCCCGCCGATACCATCCTTGCCGGTAGCGCTGCCGACAAAGATCACCGGGTTGCCTACGCCTTCCGCCGTCGCCGATATGGTCTCTCCCTTCTTTACAATACCAACGCTCATCGCATTCACCAGAGGATTGGTATGATAACAGTCCTCAAAATAGATCTCTCCGCCTACCGTCGGCACGCCAAAACAGTTGCCGTAGTGGCCGATGCCGTGTACCACACCCGACAACAGATGCTGGGTCTTTGCGGCCGCGATGTTCCCGAACCTCAGCGAATTCAACGAAGCGATAGGCCTCGCCCCCATTGTAAATATATCCCGGTGAATACCGCCTACGCCTGTCGCCGCCCCCTGAAAGGGCTCGATGGCAGACGGGTGATTATGTGATTCGATCTTGAAAACAACCCCAAATCCATCGCCGATATCCATCAAACCCGCGTTCTCTTCGCCCGCTTTCACCAGCATCCTCTTACCTTCCCTCGGCAGGGTCTTCAGCCACTGATCGAATTTTTATAGCTGCAGTGCTCGCTCCACATGGCGCTGAAAGCACACAATTCTGTAAAATTTGGAGTACGACCCAGCTTTTTCTGAATTAACCCGAACTCTTCCGCAGTAAGACGCAACTGTTCGGCTGTTTTGATGGTTATTTCCATAAGCCGCAAAAGTACGAACCCCTTCCCAATCTCAACCCTTTATTTTGAATAAATCACCATGAATCAGTAGGTTTGTCCCCCATGGCCTCACACCGAAAGATCGCTTTTGTTGCAAATACGAGCTGGAGTATCTACAGATTCAGGCTATTTCTTATTAGACGGCTGATCGACAACGGCTTCACCATCTTCGTCCTCGCCCCCCGCGACTCTTACACACCTCATTTTGAATCGATTCCAGGCCTGACATATATCGAACTGAAACATTTCAGGGCCACCGCCTACTCGGTCTTTCAGAACAGGCTGCTAAGGAAAGAATTACAGCACCACTACAACCGGGTCAAACCCGACCTTATCTTTCATTATACCATCAAGGCAAATATCTACGGCTCCATCGCCGCGCGGAACGCCGGGGTCGCTTCTGTCAGTATCATCACTGGCCTCGGATATACTTTCGCCAAAAAAGGCTGGCTCCGGTCCGCAGTCAAGTTTTTATACAGGAACAGCCTGCGAACCACCGCCGAAGTCTGGTTTCTCAATGAAGACGACCTGCACACCTTCACGGCCTCGCGCCTCGTCGACCCCCGTAAAACATTCCTCCTGCCCGGTGAAGGAGTAGACCCCAACGAATTCTTTCCTGCCCCGTTTGACAATAAAAAGAAGGACATCACCTTTCTCTTCGTAGGCCGCATGATCCGCTATAAAGGCATCTACGAATTTGTCGAGGCCGCACGGCTGCTCCGGCAAAAAGGACTCGCCGTCAACTGCCAGCTTGCTGGGCTTCTTCGACGATAACCCCGCTGCAATCCCCCGAAGTCAGATACACGAATGGCACAACGACAAGACCATCGACTATCTGGGACACACAGACGCCGTTGCCGGCTTTATCGAACAGGCGGACTGCATCGTACTTCCATCCTACTACAGGGAAGGTATCCCCCTGAGCCTGCTCGAAGGAGCCAGCATGTGCAAGGCGCTCATAGCAGCCGACACGCCGGGATGCCGGACGCTCATCGAGGAAGGCGTCAACGGCTACCTGTGTAAAGAACAGGACGTCGCAAGCCTGGCGGAAAAAATGACCACTTATTATTATCTTTCAGCCACCGAAAAACATCAAATGGGCCTCGAAGGCCGAAAGACAGTGCTCAAACATTTTTCAAACGATATAATCGTCGATATCTACAGGACAAAGATCAATTCTATCCTACATTCCTAAGAATAATGCACCTGCTATTGTTTATAGGCTATAGTCTCCTGATCATATACGGATTGCTGAAGATCCCCTTTGTCCGCGACTGCGGGATCAGACCCGTCTTTGTTTTGCTCTTCTTTGCGCTGCACGCCGCCACCGGCATCCTCCACAACTGGATTGCCTTTCGCTACTACCCCGGACACGGCGATCCATGGCAGTTCTACCAGCTGAGCTTTATGTACCGCACCCGCCTGCTGTCCGATTTTTCCCGGTTCATGGAAGACAATTCGACCCTCACCTACATCACCCACAACGGGATCATCGGTGTCAATATGCTCCTGAACATATTCTCCCGGGACAACCTCGATATCAATACGCTCCTGTTCTCCTTTCCGGTATTTCTCGGGAATATCGCCCTTTTCCGGGTCTTCCGCAGGCGTTTTCCCGACGCCGCCGCGGCAGCACTTACCGTCTTCCTCCTGCCCTCTACCCTGTTCTGGACCGTCTGCATCCACCGGGAAGGCGTGCTGTATATGCTGCTGGGATTACTGACATGGGCCTTCGACCGCTGGCTCGTCTCGCCCCGCCTTCACCGGAGATCACTATACTGCTGCCTCCTCTCGCTGTTGCTGATCCTTTTCTTCCGGTTCTATATTGTCCTCTCTCTGCTGCCGGCCCTGGTTATATGGCTGCTCCTGGAGAAACCCTCCCTTACCCGCCGGCTCCTCACTCCGGTCGCGGCAATAGCAGCCCTCACGATCTTACTGCTTGTATTCGCCCCAGGGCTGTCCGGCCGGCTCGCCCAGGCCATCACCGCCCGCCAGCTCGAATTTTCGCAGCTGGAAGGCAATTCCCGCCTTCCTCTCCCCCGATGGACGGCACCTGGCCCGGCATTTTTAGGGTCCTCCCCGCAGCCCTCCGCAATGGCCTCTTCGAACCACTTGCCCGGTTCAGGAGGAAAACCACTCTATCTGGCCTTTTCCGTTGAGCTCGTGACAATATGGTGTCTTATAATAATATCTTTGCTTTGGCGCCGCAAACACCCTTCCGCGCCCCAACCCTTCCTGGCTTTTTGCCTTTTCTTCTCCCTCTCGGGCCTTCTCGTGATAGGCGCCATGGTTCCCTTCGCCGGCGCGATAGTCCGGTACCGCAGTTTCTTCCTCCCATTCCTGCTGGCCCCGGCCCTCTGGTGGCTGAAAACTTTCCCGATTATCCGCCGGCTGGACGACCTGGTCGAAAATCACATCCTCAATTCCAACCACTCATATTGAAAAATATTCATATTGTTTAATTGATTAAATTAAAAATATTTAGCATAGTCAAAAACTTGACATAAAGCACCCATAAAACCGGCTAAAACTCATTTTTTTGGGTTTTTTTATTGTGAAATTTCCATTTTTACACATACGGTGTCAAAAATTTATTTATATCCGCACAATCAGTTAGTTTCGCTAAAACTTTTCAAGCATATGTCCTCATTAAGATTTAAAGCTCTTGACAATTTAAACACCTTCACGGACGGCCAGGTTCCTGGTACGGCCAAAATAACCGCCATCTTCGGCGAGAACGTTTTCACATTGAAAACTGCACGTGAATTTTTAAGTGACGAAGCGTACAAGAGCCTGGTGGCCTCCATCAAGGGCGGCAAGAAGATTGACCGCGCTGTGGCCAATCAAATTGGTTCTGGTTTACGTCAATGGGCCGAAGCCAAGGGCGTGACCCACTTCACACACTGGTTCCAACCCCTGACAGGTACTACCGCTGAAAAGCACGACTCATTCTTCACGATCAAGAGCGACGGCACGCCCATCGAAGAATTCGACGGCGCCGCGCTCATCCAGCAGGAACCCGACGCATCTTCCTTCCCCAGCGGCGGTCTGCGCGCAACCTTCGAAGCCCGCGGGTACACGGCACTGGGACCCCTCCTCTCCTGCATTTATCATGGAGATCGGCACAGGCAAAACCCTTTGCATCCCGACGATATTTGTTTCTTATACCGGCGAATCCCTCGACTACAAAGCTCCCCTGCTGAAGGCGCTCGCCTCCCTCGACAAGGCAGCCGTCGACGTTTGCCACTATTTCGACAAGAACGTAGGTAAAGTAACGGCCACCCTCGGCTGGGAACAGGAATATTTCGTCATCGACGAAGGCCTGTTCAACGCACGCCCCGACCTGGTCATGAGCGGCCGTACCGTATTCGGTCACGCCCCCGCAAAAGGCCAACAGCTGGAAGACCTCTATTTCGGTAGCATTCCCGAAAGAGTATACGCCTTCATGCGCGACTTCGAGAACGAAGCCTACAAACTGGGTATTCCCCTGCGTACGCGTCACAACGAGGTGGCTCCCGCACAGTTCGAGTGCGCTCCCATCTTCGAAGAGGTCAGCGTTGCCGTCGACCACAACATGCTGCTCATGGACATAATGGACCGCGTTGCCCGCCGTCACAAACTGCGCGTACTCCTCCACGAGAAACCCTTCGCAGGCATCAACGGTAGCGGTAAACACAACAACTGGAGCATGGCTACCGACACCGGCGTCAACCTCCTGGCTCCCGGCAAAACGCCCAAGACCAACCTCATGTTCCTGACCTTCTTCGTCAACACGATCAAGGCCGTATACGACTATTCCGACATCCTGCGCGCTGCCATCGCCTCCGCCGGCAACGACTTCCGCCTGGGTGCGAACGAAGCTCCTCCCGCTATCATCTCCGTCTTTATCGGCGAATACCTCAGCAAGGTCCTGGCCGACGTAAAAGAAAGAGTAGGCGATAAATTCGACGAACAGGACGAAGCGATCCTCAAACTCGACCTGCACAGAAGTATTCCCGAACTGCTGCTCGACAACACGGATCGCAACAGAACCTCGCCCTTCGCCTTCACCGGCAATAAATTCGAGTTCCGCGCCGTAGGCTCCAGCGCCAACTGCGCCAACGCGATGATCTCGCTCAACAGCATCGTTGCCGAAACGCTCAAGAAGTTCAAGAAAGACGTCGACTCCCTCATCGAAAAAGGCGAGAAGAAAGAGATCGCCATCATGCACGTTATCCGCGAATACGTCGTGGGCAGCGAAAAAGTACTGTTCGAAGGCGACGGCTACAGCGACGAATGGCACCACGAAGCCGAAAGACGCGGCCTGCCCAACGTTCGCACAACCCCGCTGGCACTCGACGCCATGGTTACCGAAAAAGCCAAGCACCTCTTCGAGACCAACGGCGTTTATACCCATATCGAACTGGAAGCCCGCCACGAGATCCAGCTGGAAATGTACATCAAACGGGTACAGATCGAAGCCCGCATCATGGGCGAACTGGCTACCAGCCACATCCTGCCCCCGGCTATCAAATACCAGAATACGCTGATCGCGAATATCAGGGGCATGAAGGAACTCGGCCTCCCCGCTAACTTCTATTCCAACCAGCAGGCGATCCTCGAACAGATCTCCACACACATCGCAAAAGTTAGCGAGCTGGTACAGAAAATGATCGAAGCACGCAAGGTTGCCAACGCAATCTCTGACACCCGCACCAAGGCTATCGCCTACAACAGCCAGGTGAAAGAGCCTTTCTTCGACCAGATCCGCTACCACGTTGACAAGCTCGAACTGCTCGTCGACGACAAGGAGTGGGTCCTTTCGAAGTACCGCGAAATGCTCTTCCTTCGCTAGAAGCTTTAAAAACCTTCCATATAAAAACCCACCATCAGGTGGGTTTTTTCTTACAAAACCGGCGCAAAAAGCATTCTGGGGAGGTTATTCCGGTTATTTCAAGGACCCCGATGGGCATCTGTGGGAGATCGCCCGGAATCCGCAGCTGCCGCCTGAATAGTATACGGGCCTCAGCCCAGTATCTCCTTTACCCATTTCTTGGCTATATCCAGCTGCTCCTTCATCGTCACATGCGAATTATCGAGCACGATCGCATCCTCCGCCTTCCTCAGCGGGCTCACTTCTCTGTGCGAGTCGATATAATCCCGCATGGATAAATTGTGTTTCACTTCTTCCAGCGTGACGTTGGGGTTCTTCTCGTACAACTCCCTAAACCTCCTCTGTACCCGCACGTCCTCGTCCGCCGTCATAAATATCTTCAGCTCGGCATGCGGAAACACTACGGTGCCGATATCCCGTCCATCCATCACGATCCCCTTTTTCCTCCCCATCTCCTGCTGACGGGAAACGGCAAACTCCCGGACCGCCCGGATAGCCGCAACCTCGCTGACCTTTTCGGCGATGACCAGATCTCTGATCACATACTCCACATTCTCGCCGTTAAGCCACATCTCCGTCTGCCCGTTCTTGTGGTTGGTCATGAACTCCAGCCGGATCTCCCCCAGCGCATGCTCCACCGCCTCAGGATTCGTCCAGTCCACATGGTTCCGAAGAAAATGCAACGTAATGGCCCGGTACATGGCGCCGCTGTCGATATATACGTAGTGTAGCTCCCGTGCCAGCTGCTTTGCCAGCGTACTCTTCCCGCACGAAGACCAGCCATCGATCGTGATGATTATTTTGTCCATTGCACCACAAAAATGCAGAAAAAAAGCCATCCGGACGGATGGCTTTTCTTTTTTATACAATGAGCTCTAGGCTTCTGACTTTTCCTTCGTCTTCTCCTTCAGGCTGAACTTGATCTTGGAATTCTCCTTGTCCAGGTCCGCGATCAGCACATCCCCGTTCTTGATATTCATATTCAGGATCTCTTCCGCCAGAGGATCTTCCAGATATTTCTGGATAGCCCTGTGCAAAGGACGCGCCCCGAACTGTGAGTCGTATCCCTTATCCGCAAGGAAGCTCTTCGCCTCGTCCGTCAGTTCCAAGGTAAAGCCCAGGTTGTTCAGACGTTTCAGCACACCCTTCATCAGGATATCGATGATCTGGAAGATATGCTCCTTATTCAGCGAATTGAAGATCACAACGTCGTCGATCCTATTCAAAAATTCGGGACTAAAAGTCCTCTTGAGTGCCTTTTCGATAACCGCCTTGTTGTTCTCATCGGCATTCTGGGTACGGGCTGCTGTTGCAAAACCAACCCCGTCGCCGAAGTCCTTCAACTGACGTACACCAATGTTGGATGTCATGATGATCAGCGTGTTCTTGAAATCCACCTTGCGGCCCAGTCCATCCGTCAGCTGTCCGTCGTCCAGCACCTGCAGCAGGATATTGTAAATATCCGGGTGTGCTTTCTCGATCTCATCCAGCAGGATCACGGAGTAGGGTTTGCGACGAACTCGTTCCGTCAAGCGACCGCCTTCTTCATAACCTACATATCCCGGAGGCGCGCCGATAAGACGGCTCACCGTGAATTTCTCCATGTATTCGCTCATATCGATCCGGATTAACGAATCCTCTGAATCGAACATATAGCGGGCAAGCGCCCTGGCCAGCTCTGTCTTACCAACCCCGGTAGGTCCGAGGAAAATAAAGGTGCCGATCGGCTTCTTTGGGTCTTTCAGACCTACCCGGTTGCGCTGGATAGCTTTCACCACCTTGGTGATTGCCTCGTCCTGACCGACTACCATGCCGCGCATGTCGATGGCCATATTCCTCAGCTTTTCCGTTTCGGCCTGAACCATCCGTTTGACGGGAATACCGGTCATCATACTGACCAGCTCCGCAATATTCTCTTCGTCTATCGGATAGCGCTTGTGCTTGCTTTCTTCTTCCCATTCCGCCTTAGCCTTTTCCAGTTCTTCCTGGAGACGCTTTTCAGTGTCCCTCAGCGAGGCCGCTTCTTCGAACTTCTGGCTCTTTACCACCTTGTTCTTTTCATTCTTCACGTCTTCGATCTTCTTCTCGAGGTCGACGATGTTCTGGGGAACATTGATGTTCTTCAGGTGAACCCTTGCGCCTACTTCATCCAGTACGTCGATAGCCTTGTCGGGCAGCAGCCTGTCCGTCATATAGCGGTCGCTCAGCTTTACGCAGGCATCGATCGCATCATCCGAATAGGTTACGTTATGATAGTCTTCGTATTTGGACTTGATATTGTTCAGTATCTGGATGGTCTCTTCCACACTTGGGGGATCGACCATTACCTTTTGAAAACGTCTGTCGAGCGCACCATCCTTCTCGATGTACATGCGATACTCGTCCAGCGTCGAAGCGCCAATGCACTGGAGCTCGCCACGGGCCAGAGCCGGTTTGAAGATGTTGGACGCATCGAGCGAACCGCTTGCGCCGCCCGCGCCGACGATCGTATGTATCTCATCGATGAACAGGATGACGTCCCTGTTCTTTTCCAGTTCGTTCATAATCGCCTTCATCCTTTCTTCGAACTGACCCCGGTATTTGGTACCGGCAACAAGAGCCGCCAGGTCGAGGGAAATAACACGCTTGTCGAACAATACCCTCGATACTTTCCGCTGAACGATCCGGAGGGCCAGACCTTCCACGATCGCCGTCTTACCCACACCGGGTTCGCCGATGAGGATCGGGTTGTTCTTCTTGCGGCGGGACAGGATCTGCGAGACCCTTTCGATCTCTTCCTCCCGGCCTACGATGGGATCCAGTGCCCCCATCTCCGCCAGTCTGGTGATATCCCGGCCAAAATTGTCAAGTACCGGAGTTTTGCTTTTCGCATTCCCGGCAGAACGCGCTTTCTGTTGTGAGTACTTCTTTTCTTCATCGAAATCATCATCATTCTCCTCTGCATACTCGCTGCGAACGTCATTGCTTTTAACAACGCCAAGTTCGTTTCTAAATAAGTCGTAGTCCACGTCAAATTGATTTAAGATTTGAGTAGCAATGTTTTCTTTGTTCTTCAGGATGGAGAGCATCAGGTGTTCAGTCTCTACAGTGGGGCTTTTCAGGGCTTTTGCTTCCAGAACAGTCACTCGTATCACCTTCTCCGCCTGTTTGGTCAGCGGCAGACTATTGATATTAGCTATGTTTTTACCGGTCTTATCCTTTACTGCCATTTCCAGCTTCCTTCCGTAATTCATACAGGTCCACATTAAATGACTTCAAAATGCGCACAGCTGTATTATCACCCTCACGGATCAACCCCAGCAATAAATGCTCCGTACCGATAAAATCGTTCCCCAGTCGCAAAGCCTCCTCCCTGCTGAACGATATAATCTCCTTTACCTGGGCTGAAAAATTATTATCCATTTTTAAGTTATTGAGCTTTATACAATAATAACGAATATTTTTGACTTCTGTTTCCGCCTCTTTATTAACGGCCGTTAATAATCTTTAAGTGTATATGCAAGTCAAAATTGATACCAGAGAAAAAATTTCATGCCATTACTATCCAGGAACCGTCCCTTGCTGCTAATATGACAGAAGATTTGCAGCAATGTTTACTCCCCTTTCTGGAAAAAGACGTTAAAAACGTGGTTCTCATACTAAAAGACATCGCCGAAGTGGACAATGCTGCCGCCGAATTCCTCGTAAAGGTCCAGCAAAGCTTCTACGACAACAGCGCCTCCTTCGTCATCTGCGAACTCACCCCCGCCGTCGAAAAAAGCCTCGAGGACAGCGGCCTCCTTGAGCTCATGAACGTCACCCCCACCGAAAGCGAAGCCTGGGACATCGTCCACCTCGAAGAGGTCGAAAGAGAAATGCTGGGCGACGACCTCTAACCCCGGGGTCCGCAGGCCCCTCCGGCCCCCCTATATTTCCCCATCAACCCTACATCTTCCGGCGCCCTATCTTTCCATCCCCCTAACCTTCCTTGTCCCCACCAGCCCCCGCCCATCGGCCGGGACCCTATACCCTGCCTGCGGTTCACACCCCGTACCCTCCCCGGTTCACACCCCGCATCCCAACTGCGGTTTACACCCCGCATCCCAACTGCGGTTTACACTCACTACCCAGCGCCCGCGGGTCACATCAGGCGATCGGTCAACCCCGGCCACTTCACCCCTGAAGGGTTGACGGCTCTAACAGAGACAACAAGACAGAAAGTCAGAAAAACAGAAAAATCCCGGTAATGTCAGCGGATATCGAACGAATCCTTCAAAGAGTGCTTTCCGGCGCGACCGGTCTTCCATCCCCAGGTCCCCTGACCTGCCAGCCCGTCGGAGGGGCTCCATTAACAGTACATATCAAGTACTTACGAAGTCTAACAACCGATGGTTCTCTAAGTTTAACGATATCGGACATTTTCCAGACTTATTTGAAAAAGAGAACAACGGCCTAACCCTCCTCAACCCCTCTTCGGCCCCGACCACAACCATTATAATGGCTCCCTCCCCCAAAACAACACCCCTCCCCCAAGTGGGTCGACTTCTTCATCCACCGTATCTCCTCCTGATTCACCTCAATCTTTTCGGCCGCAAGAGAGCTTCGGCGGCGCGTCGTTCCTCGCTCCTTCTCGCTCGTACCCTTCGCCAGGGCTCGGGTATCTGAGAAATATTTTACACACAATTCAACGCTTTTAAGGAACGTTAACCCTATATTCGCTATAACACCATCATTTTTCCGGACTTATGCAGCGGATAACGCATATCCATCGTCTAAACCACGGAAAATAAGTGTCGGTAGCGCCGGCCGCAAGCCTGCCCTGCCAACTGGACTCCGTTCAGTCAGGATCGTAACCTTAAAATCGAGTAATGCTGGCCGTCACAATTTTAGGCAACAACTCCGCTCTACCTGCTTTTGATCGTCACCCGACCGCCCAGGTGGTTACGATGGAAGAACAGCTTTTCCTGCTCGACTGCGGCGAAGGCACCCAGATGCAAATGGCCAAATACAAGATCCGCCGAAGCAAGATCAACCATATTTTCATCTCCCATCTCCACGGCGACCACTATTTCGGACTCATCGGGCTGCTCACCAGCATGGGCCTCCTCGGCAGGACCCAGGAGATACACCTCCACGCGCCCGCCGCCCTCAAAGACATCATCGACCTGCAGCTAAAGGTCGCAGATATACAGCTCCCCTATCCCCTCCGCTTTCATCCACTCCAGGACGAAGGCGTCATCGTCCGGGAACCCAAATTCGAGGTCAGCTGCTTCCCCGTATACCATCGCGTCGCCTGCTGGGGCTTCCGATTCCGCGAAGTACGCCCGTTCCGTCGCGTCAACCCCGAAAAAGCCCGCACCTACGAGGTTCCTTCTTCCTTTTTCGACCGCCTCAAATGGGGCGAAAGCTATCTCAAAAAGACGGCAGCATCGTCGAGAACCAATGGGTCACCGAGCCGGCAACAAAAGCCAAATCGTACGCCTATGCCGCAGACACACTTTTTGACGAACGCATCGCCCACAACGTTAGCGGCGTAGACCTCCTCTATCACGAAACCACCTACCTCAAAGACCTCGAAGAACAGGCCGGACGCCGCTTTCACAGTACCACCGCCCAGGCGGCTACCATCGCAAAAATGGCCGGCGTCCAGCGCCTCCTTATCGGCCATTTCAGCTCCAAATACGAAAAACTCCAGGCCTTCGAACAGGAAGCGCGCGAGATCTTCCCCAACACCGACCTCGCCCTCGAAGGCGTCACGTATAAGATCTAGCCCGGCAACAAAAAGCCCAGTGAAAAGCTCGATTTGACACCCACCAGCAACGAATGCAGTAAATAATAGGAAAAATACCGTTCCGGGTCCCGCTTATAGTCCACCTTGCCCGTTCGCTTCGCCAGGGACAGACTCCTGTCCTTGTCTTTCGGTATGATCAGGCTCTTCAAAAAGAACGATTTAAGCTTATCCACCTTTTTATTGCCCCTCAGCTTATCCGCCACAAGATGGTGATATTCTCCAACGATCTGCCCCGTCGCCCGTTCTTCATCCATTCGGAACGCAAATTCCAGACTGTTCAGCATCCCTGACTCCAGATGGATACCCCCAGGGTCTCGGCCGACCGATTCAACGTTGTCAGATCCAGCTGGTGAAACGCACCCTCTACCCTATAGGCTTCACCTTTTTGTAACGGAACCCTCGTAGCCGCCTCCACCGTCCCCGATCCCATCAGCGATCCTTCGGTCTTTACCACAACATAGTCCGGATCGCCGGGCAAAGGATGATTGATCAGCGGAGCGACAACGCACCGCAGACGAAGTATCCGAAGGACACCCGTGCTATCTCCTTTTTTAGGGAACTCTTCATACGTAAATCGGGTCAGCCCGAGCCTGACCGATCGCACCCTTACCTCCATCGGCAGCCGCTTCAGCATCTCCGCCGGCATCGGCTTTTCTCCGGCCTCCAGCGGAAGCCGCCTGTCCCTGAACACGTATACGACGCCATGTCCAACACTTATCTCATCCGCAATCAGCCGATGTGCAAAAAGTCCGTCAACATCCAGACCCGTAACTCTTATATCGCCGCCGCTCGCCGCCACCCAATCAACCTGATGTCCCTTCGTCCGGCCCAGCTCCAACTTGTCCACTCCAGGCCATGACCTCAGAGTATCGATCAGAAGCTCAGCCAGGCGATCTCTGTTCACCGAGCCTTCTCCTGCCAGATAGACCGTCTTCACCCCTCCCCTATGCACCTCCATCCTCACATCCTTCCACCGGATCTTCGCTATCGACACAACAGCAAAAGGCGATTCCACACGAGGCAGCGGAATATCCTTCTTCAGGAGATACTCATCCAGTTCGGCCCTGCATCCTTCCACAGTCAGACTGGCCGCCCTAAGCTCCTTCGAAAAAACCAGGTCCCAAAGGCGCACCCCCGAAAGTTCGACCCTCCCGGTTTCTACCCAGTGTCGGTGCTGCGTATCCGCCAATGGAACAAACTTTACCTCTACACCACGAAGAACTGCCGACCCGGTAAAGACTCCCAGATCCAGCGACGCATAACTGACCTGCAGGGAAGGTGGCAACTGTCGCAATGCCGCGTCCACTTTCTGCCTGATCAATGGACCTGCGACAAGATATGCAGCCACCAGCAATATGACGATTGCGCCTGCGGCATAGATCAGAAATTTTACTCCCCTTCGCATAACCTTTAAAATGCAAACGGGCTGCCAGCAATATCCGTTGCCATGCAGCCCGTCGGCCAGTAAAATATAACAAAGCCTATGATCCCGCTATGTATTCTTTTATTTTCCCCTGCAACCCCTCGCTGACCGGCACAACCGGCAGACGGAGATAATTGCCGATCAGCTTCATCTCGCTCATAAAGGCTTTCACGCCGGCCGGGTTGTTCTCTGCGAACATCAGCTCATAACCGGCGATCAGCTTGTCATTGATCTGTTTGGCCTTGCGCAGGTCTGATTTTAGAGCCGCACTGACCATATCGCTGAACGCCCTGGGATAGGCATTGGCTGCCACACTGATTATCCCTTCCATTCCACAGGCGATCTGCGGAAAAGCCAGCGCGTCGTCCCCACTGACGACCAGGAAATCCTCCGGCTTGTCCCGAAGTATTTCCATGCACTGCGCCATATCGCCGCTGGCCTCTTTGATACCCGCGATATTCTTCACTTCTTTTGCCAATCGGATCGTCGTAGCGGCATTCAGGTTCCTGCCCGTGCGGCCGGGAACATTGTACAGTAAAATAGGCTTTGGCGAAGCCGCAGCCAGCGCCTTGTAATGCTGAAAAAGCCCTTCCTGTGACGGCTTGCTGTAATAAGGGCTGGCGCTCAGTACCGCCACAGCCTTGTCCAGCGGAAAAGAACCCAGTTCCTGCACCAGTTCATCCGTATTATTCCCCCCGATTCCCACGACCACGGGCACCCTTCCGGCCACCTTATCGTAGGTGAACAGCGCGATTTCCTTCTTCTCTTCCTTCGACAAAGTCGGCGTTTCCCCGGTCGTCCCGAGGCTGACAACGTAGTTGACACCCCCTTCGATGACAAAGTCGATCACCTTGCCCAGTGCAGTGTAGTCTACGCTAAAATTCTTTTGAAAAGGCGTTACCAAAGCCACTCCGGTCCCACGGAGCTGTTCACGAAGTCCCATTATTATTAAGTATTAAAAAGAATATGTTGTTAAATTACCCCGTTCCCCTCAACCCGGCCCCAGTCCCAGTTGGGCCCCGCCCGGCCGCCCCGGTCCCGGGTTCATCTACGCCGGCACTTCATTCCAGAAGCCCATCCGGCCAAACTTTTCGATCCGCTTCTCTATCCGTTGCCCGGGGTCTATCTGCCCAAGCTCACGGAGCGTCTCTACCAGCTTAGGCTTCAGCAGCCCAGCCGCCTCACTGTAGTCCCAATGGGCCCCGCCCAGCGGCTCCGGGACGATGCTATCGATCAACCCGAACTTATACATATTGTCGGGCGTCAGGCGAAGCTCCTCAGCGGCTTTCTCCTTCTGATCCCAGCTGCGCCAGAGAATAGAACTGCAGTTTTCCGGAGAAATGACCGTATACCAGGAGTTTTCGAGCATAAATACCCGGTCTCCCACTCCAATGCCGAGCGCCCCGCCAGAGGCCCCCTCTCCAATCACCACGCAGATGACCGGCACTTTCAAACGCATCATTTCATATATATTCCGGGCAATCGCCTCTCCCTGACCCCTTTCTTCCGCTTCCATCCCGGGATAGGCCCCGGGCGTGTCGATCAAAGTCACGATAGGCTTGTTGAATTTTTCGGCCAACTTCATCAGTCGCAACGCTTTACGATATCCTTCCGGATTGGCCATCCCAAAATTCCTCAGCTGCCGCATCTTGGTATTGGTCCCCTTCTGCTGCCCGATCATCATCACCGTCTGTCCATCCAGCTGGGCAAAACCACCCACCATCGCCTTGTCATCCCTGACATTCCGGTCTCCAAACAACTCCACAAAATTGGTACACATTTTATCGATATATTTCAACGTGTAGGGGCGGTCAGGATGGCGGCTCAGCTGTACCTTCTGCCAGGCCGTCAAATGCTGCGTTATCTCCCGGCGCTTCTCAATGACCTGATCTTCCAGCTTCTTTATAGAATCGCTCAGATCCACCTTGGTCTTCTCGGCAGTCTGCTTAAGTTTTTCAATCTCATCAAATAACTCCTTGATCGGTTTTTCAAAGTCCAGGGAATTGTCGATTTTTTGCTTGGGGCATATTGATTGTGTTACACCCGGCGCGCCAAAGCCCACCAGGATTGTTATAAGGTTGTAAAATTAAGGGATGCAAATTTTTCTGTGAAAGTTTTGTTTCAGTTTGTTGGATAAAATCAAAAATCTCCTATCTTTGCCATCCCGAAAATTTAAAGGCTACACACCCGTATAGCCCCAACAACCGGAAATGAGCCGGATCGGTAGTTCAGTTGGTTAGAATGCCGCCCTGTCACGGCGGAGGTCGCGGGTTCGAGTCCCGTCCGGTCCGCAAGATCAAAAAATGCCTCGGCTTTGCCGGGGCTTTTTTATGCGCCCGTAGATTATATGCATCCTTCCAGAGATGCGGGTCCCGGTAGACGCATTCCTTCGTGAATGGTTGCTCTCTGGTACTCATTTGTCAAAACGCCATCCCGCGTTATCGCTTCACCACCTCTACCAACGGCTTCCCCTTTTCCACCACATATGTCGCCAGTTCACCCGCATTCCCGGTCCCCACATTTTTCGCTGAGTGTACCACCCCCGCCGGGATGAACAATACATCCCCCGCCTTCAGCGTCACCGGCGGCTTACCTTCAACGTCATATTCCATCACCCCTTCCAGAACATAAATGATCTCTTCACCCGGATGCTTATGCGCCGGCGCGGTCACCCCAGGATCGATATCGACACGCACCTGAATGGCCTCCCGGCCCGGAGCGCTGAGATCGTGCCGCTGAAGGTCGGTCCTCCGCACCCCGGACTGCTGCGCACTGACAGACCCACCAAAAGCCGCGACGGCAACAAACAAAGAAAACAGGGACTTTTTCATTTTAGACAATTTATACCACCAAATTAACCCTCTCTTCAACCACCCCCAAACACTAACTCCCATAGTGGACCAGATCACTCCCGGGATGGCCATTACCACACCCGAACTATCCTCGTGTCGCACCCACACCCCAAAATTGTCGCAATCACGCCTTGCCAACCCAACCCATTAATGGTAAGTTTGACCAAAACATTTCATGGACACCACAGCACTACCGCAACAAAAGGCCGGACGCAAAGAATGGATCGGCCTCGCCGTACTGGCCCTCCCCGCGCTGCTGGTGTCAATGGACATGACGGTCATGTACCTCGCCGTACCCGCTCTCAGCACCGCGCTGAAGCCCGACAGCGTCCAGCTGCTTTGGATCTCCGACAGCTATGGCTTCCTCGAAGCCGGCTTCCTGATCACCATGGGAACCCTCGGCGACAGAATTGGCCGGCGGCGACTACTCCTCATCGGCGGGGTCGCATTCGCCATAGCCTCCGTAGCAGCAGCCTTCTCCCCCGGCGCCCTCACGCTGATCTTCGCCCGCGGCATGCTGGGCATCGCCGGAGCCACCCTTCTGCCATCTACCCTGTCCATTATCCGGAATATGTTTCATGACGAAGCCCAGCGAACGACGGCCATCGGCGCCCGGACCACCTGCTTCTCCGCAGGCACCATGCTCGGGCCCCTCATCGGTGGATTCCTGCTCGACAAATTCTGGTGGGGAGCGGTATTCCTGATGCCGGTGCCGGTTATGCTCCTCCTGCTCCTGATAGCCCCCCGCCTGCTGCCGGAATTTCGCGCGACCCGGCCTGCGCCGATGGACCTTGTCAGCACCGGCCTGCTCGTTATGACGGTACTCGCAGTTATTTACGGTATCAAACAGATATCGCAGACAGGTGCCGGCGTCCTGTCCTTCGCCTTCATAGTCGTCGGGCTCGTACTCGGCGCCGCTTTCTGGAACAGGCAACGGACAATAAAAGACCCCCTCGTCGATTTCAGCCTTTTTCGAAATCGCACATTTACTACTTCGCTGTCAGCATTGATGATATCCCTCTTCACCTGGTCCGGAATATTCCTTTTTGTCAGTCAGTACCTTCAACTGGTCCTCGGAATGGATGCCGTTACAGCAGGACTGTTGACCATCCCCAGCGCAGCGGCCAGCATCGTCGTATGCTCGCTCGCCCCCGTACTGGCGCGCCGCATCCGCCGGGGACCGCTCATGACGATAGGCCTGACCGTTATGGGCGCCGGCGCAGCTGCGCTCGCCTTTACCGGTACACATGATCTGGCAGGCCTGCTCACAGGGTCCGTTGTTATTTCTCTGGGCTGCGGCACAGTCGTCACGCTCGGCATCGATATGGTGGTTGCTTCTGCCCCACCCCAAAGCGCCGGTGCCGCGGCAGGCATCTCGGAAACGAGCACCACCCTCGGCAGCGCACTGGGCATCGCGCTGCTGGGCAGCATCTGGACAGCAGCCTATAGGGCAAGAATGGACTTCGGAGTTCCGGCAGGCATCTCGTCTCGCTGCGGGAAGCCTCCCGCAACACCCTTGGAGCCGCCCTGTCCGCGGGCATCCAGCTCGGTGAGCCGCTGGGCTCCATTTTTGTGAATACGGCCAGAACAGCCTTCGTCCGGTCTATGAATCTGACGGCAGCCATTTGCGCGAGCGCCGTCTTCCTCGTCACCGCATTCGTCGGAATAAGGCTGCGCGCAGTCAAATAATACCACAGACACACCCCCTCCGTTGCCCCTCGCCACGACCTATCGCCGAACGACGATATATCAATGCCCTCAATCACCTCACCGTGGCCAAAAAGCAACGCAAAATACTGACATACAATTGCCTGCCGAACTGGTATGCACTTTGGATCAGCCATTTCATAAATTATTAAAAATGAAATGCACGACATCGATCTCTCTGCAAACGATCAGAACATCTACGACAGCGGACCAACAGGAGAGCCTGTCCTGGTCAGAATATTGTATCGTCTGGCTACAGCGCGGCAAAGGGATGTACTACAGCGGCGGCAACGAAGGCCACCTTTCCGCTAACAAAGTCTATTGCTTCCGGTTCCTGAATATGAACCAGCTCCGGTTCGGCCAGGAGGCCGAAGGATATATCTTCTCATTCGACAAAACATTCGTCGACGCGGCCAGGGTCACTTCCGCCCCCTGTTCAGCTCCGACTGCTTTCACGGCGGCGCGGTCGAATATACCGAGATACAGATCGCGGACGCGGACAGAACCCAGCTCAACGGCGTGGTAAGGCTGCTATGGAGCGAATATGAGCATATGCGTTACCAGCAGACCGACGTCGCTCTCGGCCTCCTGCGGATCTTCCTGGTCTACCTGCACCGGTATTCGAATACTATCACCCCGATGGCGACAAAAGACCGCAACGTCGAACTCTACCAACGGTTTCAACACCTGCTGGAGTCAAACTATTCAAAAAAGATGAGCGTCAAATTCTACGCGTCGCGGCTGGCCGTTTCTTCCAGCTATCTCAAAAACACTACCCTTCTACGAGGGCTAACCGCCACTCAAAGCCACATCACCGCGAGGGCATCCCCAACCCCTTCAAAGCCACACTACTTTCTGTTCGGAGACATGGTCCTGCCCGATAATATCCCGGTACAACTCCGGTCTCCGCGCTTGAATATAGCGGTACCCGCCTGCCTGCTTCAGCTTCTCCGGCACCAGCGTGGCGAGAACGAACTGATCACCGAGCTCCGTGCATTCCGCAAGAACATCGCCGAAGGGGTCCAGCACCATCGAACGGCCATTCTTCAGCTGATCGTCGTCCATCCCGATCGCATTGGCAAACACACAATAGATACCGTTGTCATAAGCCCTCGCCGGCAGCCATTTCATCAACCAGTCCCGTCCTTTCATCCCTTCGAACTCCAGCCGCAATGACGTCGGATCATTCTCCCTGTTCATCCACAGCTGAGGATCGACAAAACCCGCACCCGGCCGCGTAGAGGGCGTACACATTGTGACATGCGGCATAAAGATAATATCGGCTCCCAGCAGCCTTGTCGCCCTTACATTCTCGATAACATTGTTGTCGTAGCAGATAAGTATCCCGCATTTCCACCCAAACAGCTCAAAAACGCAGTACGCATTCCCAGGCGTCAGATATGGATTGATAAAGGGATGCAGCTTTCTGAATTTGGCCACAAGGCCCGTTTTGTCAACGCAGACATAGGCCTTGTAAAGGCGGTCCTCCTCATCCTTTTCAAAAAGACCCGCAAGAACCGCTACATCGTACCTGGCCGCGATATCCGTCAGTCGCTGTATGGAAGGTCCGTCCGGCATCGGTTCGGCCAGATCCAGCATTTGTTCCCTCGACAGTTTACGCGCAAACGTATAGCCCGTAACCGAACATTCATGAAAAGCAATGGCATCCGCGCCTTTCCCGGCGGCATCAGCCGTCATCCGTTCGATAGTATTGAGGTTGTAAGTTTTGTCCCCACTCCGATGCTCGAACTGAGCAGTTGCAATTGCAAGTTTTTTCATGCTGCAAAACTGAAAAAACTTCGGGACTCAAAATTGTACAAACGCGACAACCGGGCTCCCGACCTCATCTATCCATCCGGTCCCTTCCCGCGGTTCACATTCTCTCACCCCTCCATCCGAAGAAAATTCACCGCCAGCGGCACGGTCTTTTTTAAATACTGCGAGGGCGTCAGCCCCGTCATCTGCTTAAACTCCCGGATCAGATGCGCCTGGTCATAATATCCACTCTCGTAGGCATATCCCGTGAGACTCTCCCCCTCCGGCAAATGCTTCAAAAATGCATGGGCGCGAACGATATTACAGAACCGCTTGGGGCTAAGCCCAACGGCATTCATGAACTGGCGCTCCAGCCGCCGCTTATGACATCCGAGGCCCTCCGCAAGCTGACCCACGGCAATCATTCCATTATTTTTTTGAATCAGCTGCAGCGACGCTGCAACCAATGAATTGCCATCCAACGATCGCTCTGAAGACAGCTTCCGGAAAAAATCCTCCACGATCCCTATCGTTTCCTCCGCCCCACCCGCACCGGCAATCGCCCGCCTCCAGACCTTCCCCCTCAACCCCAAATACATCCCCAAGCGCAACTACTTTGTCTTTCAGCTCACCGGCACTCAATCCAAACAGACGGTTAAAACCATCCGGCCGCACGACGACGATAAATAACCGGGACGGTCCGTGACAATAAATATCCTTAAACTCGGTAATTTGACCATACAGAAACGCATCGGGAAGAATCTGGCCATCCAGCGTCAGCGGCGAAGACGAATTGACGACTATCCCCGTATTCCCATCCGGAAAAAGCCGCAGCCGATGCACCGCATCCCCTTCCCCGTCAAGGAAAAGATAGTGCCGTACAAACCCGGCGACGTCGATGGACGGAGGTATCTGCATTCACTACAAAGCTATTGACTTATTTTTGATATCGGCATTCTTCTCATACCATTCGACCGCAGCCTTTTCATATTTCTGCACCCACGCCGCCTTCTCATCATTGTACGCCAGCGAATCCGCCGGATGCAGCCGGGCGGCCCTCCGTTTCTCGGCTTCGTACTCCCGTGCAATTTGCGGATGAGCACGCAGATAATCGCGAAAGGCGAGATGACGCAAAATATTGACCGCCCCCTCCTGAAAAAAGTGCAGATGAACGACCCGCTCCCCCGACGGACTGGTCAACGGACAGAATCTTCTGCCGCTGATACCAAAAGCACCCCTCCACTCATACCCCAAGGCCTTTATCAGATGCTGCTGCTGATCTAATTCTTCCAGATCGCGCACGATCGGTATCAGATCGATCACAGGCTTGGCCGAAAGACCCGGCACGGATGTCGAACCGATATGTTCCACCCTGATCAGATTTTCCCCCAAAACCTGCTTAAGCTGCACCGCAATCTCCCCTGCCCGCTTAGGCCAACCCGGATCATATGGATGAATGGAGACCGCATGCACGATACTTCTCTGATAAAATTCCTCCCTGATCCTTACCAGCAACTCCTCTGCAGGACCAATCTCCGGCGCGTCCGGCAAGTCGCTTTTCCTGTATGCCTCCTCTACTTTTAGCATTTTCCCCTCCACCATATCCATCAATTCCTCATACCCGAATTCCCCGCCGCGGATACGAAGCAAAAACTCCCGGTCCTCCCGATATACGACCACCCTCTTATACCTGGCAATCTCCTCCGCCATATTCAACAGCCGGATACTATGCATCATATTCTCGGCGCGATAATTCTTCCCGTCCCCCTTTGCCTTCTTCAGCTGCTCCTTCGCATACCCCACAAACGTATCCAGACACCACCGGGAAAGAAAATCCTCCGGCCTGATCAGCTGCATCAATTGATGACGGACCAATATGCAATTCTCCGGTACGCCGATCAATTCAAGCATATCAGGATCGTTCCTGCATAGCAACCCCATAAATTTCCCAAGCTCGAAAAAGGTCTCATCATTACTCTCATTTGCCACCTGATCCGTATAGCTCAGACCATAAAGCTCCCTCTGCGGCAACACAAATATGCCCCTGATATCCGAACCTGAGGAAGCCGGCGCCAGATTATACGCCCGGTTCCCGCTGATACTCTTCAGCAGCAGATGCTTCGGCTCCCTCATTAATTGCTCAAACGTCATTGATTAACATCTTTTTCTCCTTCCAAAAATATCCGTCACAATTTCTTCAAACATTCCCTCAATATCCCCACCGCCTTCTCCTGCTCCCTTTCATCCAGCGACGCAAACCCCATCCTCATGCCAAAATAGTTCCTCCCCGGCGGATTATAAAATTTACCATCGCTGATATCAAGCCCCTTACCACCCGCAAGTTCCGACAATCTCGCCAGATCCACCTGCGGCCATTTCACCCATACCGCCATCCCGCCTTCCGGCCGAACGAACTGGACCACTGGCCCCGAGCTCACTCTCCAGCAGAGCACAAAAATGATCCCTTCGCTGGTGATACGTTCTAACGGATTTGTGTATATGCCTGCTGACCGTACCGTTTCGGAATAACTCCGCCATTGCAAGCTCCGTAAATGCATCCCCCTGAAAATCTATGATCGATCGTCTTTTCGCCGCCAAGCTGTATAAAATCCTCCGGTCCCGTCATAAATCCAAGACGCACCGCCGGCACCAGCGTCTTGCTCAGCGTTCCGACATAGATGACATTTCCATAGTGATCCAGACTGGCCATCGGCAATACCGGATTGGAATCATAATGGAAGTCATAGTCATAATCGTCCTCGATGATCGCCATCCGGTGCTGACGCGCAAGCTCCAGCAACCGTATCCGCCGTTGGGGGGACAGCCGCACCGTGGTTGGACTATGATGATGCGGCATGACATATACCAGTGATATCTTCTTTTTCTTACAAAGCCGTTCCACCGCCGTTACGTCGATACCCTGCTCGTCCACAGCAACGCGGTTGAGCACCGCTCCCAGCTTCTCGAACGTCTTATTGGCATAAGCATAACCGGGCTCACCCACCACCACCTGGCTGCCCCGGCTTCAGCAAAACATTCGCAGCAAGATAGGTCCCCATCTGCACTCCCCTCGTGATCATCAGCGTTCCTTTGCCGATACGGAGCCCCTCGTATCGTTGAGATAGTTCGTCAGGATGCCGATCAGATAGTCTGTCCCTATCGGCGACCCATACTGCATATACTGGCGGAAGGAAGGCAAACCCGGCAGACTTCTTACCTCCCTCAAAAAAACATCCATCGGAGCAAGCCGGCTGTCCGGAAAACCATCGTCGATAAAAATATTCCCTGGTTTGCGCCTCCTGTCCATAACTCCCCCTTCATCTTCGTACAACAGATCGAAATTGGCAGCGGCGGCCCCACGCTCACTCAACGGCAGACCCGCACCCACCAGCCCACCATCACCCCTCCGGTCCCCGGTTCTCCCGCCTTTCCGGTCTCCCTCCCCAGGGCCCCACCTCCCCCTATTTCCCTCCCCGGCCTCACCTCCGGGAGATCCGACGCCACATACACGCCCTTCCTCGGTATAGCCTCGATCCACCCCTGCGCCTGCAGCTCATCGAGGGTCGCCTTTATCGTATTCCGGTTCACGCCCAGCATCACGGACAACTCCCTCGTCCCAGGCAGCTGCGATCCCCGCCTCAATACCCCCGTCCGGATATGATGGACAAGGGCATTGGCTATCTGCAGGTATACCGCGGTATCCCCGGTTCTGTCGAAAACGATCAGTCGGTCAAAAGGTAATATCTGGGCCATCTGCTATATAAAAACTGGACCATGTTACTGGTCCAGTAAAGTTAGATATTTGTTTTGAAATAATTCAGCATACATGAACAAAGCCATAACACAACTCTACCTCCGCCTGGCCATGGGATCGGGCTTCACCATCCTCGGCCTCGATCGCCTCGGAGTCTGGGGCCCCAACGGCAAACCCTGGGTCAGCTGGGGCGACTGGCAGCACTTCTCCGCCTACGCACACGAAGTGATGGGTTTCCTTCCGCGCGGGCTCGCAGAGATACTGGCCGTCGTCGCTACCATCGCCGAGATCTCCGTGGGTATCCTCCTTCTCCTCGGCCTGTTTACCCGGCAGGCTGCCTTCGCCAGCGGAATACTCACCGCCGGTTTCGCCATCGCCATGGCCATCAGCTATGGCATTACTTCACCCATTAACTATTCCGTCTTCACCGTCAGTGCCGCGGGCTTCCTGCTAAGCACCCAGGCAGGGTATCGCTGGAGTATCGACGCACTGATCAATAAAAAACAATAGAGCCATGTCACTCGCCACCACCTATCGCGACGCCTTTCAGGGCCTCAATCGCGAAACATATTTACTCAGTCTCGTCATCTTCATCAATCGCTGCGGCACGATGGCCATTCCTTTTATGAGTATCTATGTCACCGAACAGCTCCACCGCAGCCTTGCCGACGCAGGCCTGATCATCACGCTGTTTGGCATCGGCGCAATTGCCGGCTCCCTCTTCGGCGGCTATCTGACGGGGCGGCTGGGCTTCCGCCGGTGCAGATCATCACCACGGCCGCCACCGGCCTGCTCTTCATCGGCTTTGGGGCCGTCCACAACTTCTGGGTTTTGTGCGCGCTCTGCACCGGCGCGAGTCTCTTTGCCGAGGCCTTCCGCCCGGCCAACTATGCGGCCATCGCCACCTACGCCGCAGAAGGCACCATCACCCGCGCCAACGCACTGAACAGACTGGCGACCAACATCGGATTTGGCATCGGCAGCTCTCTGGGAGGGATACTCGCCGCCTTCAACTATCAGTGGCTCTTCTGGGGCGAAGGAGCCAGTTATCTGCTGGGAAGCGCATTGATCATCGCCCTCTTACCAAAAGCAGCCCCTTTCAAATACTCCTCACAATCCACAACCGCCACAGTGAAACAAGCCTCCGTCTTCACCGACACCATCTTTATTCGTTTCCTGGGAATCGCAACAGTCTACACTACCTGCTTTTTCCTATTGTTCAGGCTGGTACCCGTCTACTGGAAAGAGCAGTGGAATATGAACGAGTCTACTATTGGCATACTGATGGGTCTTAACGGTATCGTCGTCGCGGGTTTCGAGCTGGCACTGGTCCGCTATTTCGAGAAGCGCAAACCCAATACTTCCATGTATATCGCCGCCGGCGTGGCCCTCACCGCGGTCGGCTATCTGCTCCTCATCCTCCCCGTCAGCTTCCCCCTCATTTCAGGAGGCGCCTGCGTCCTGCTGATCACCGCCGGCGAGATGCTGGCCATGCCCTTCATCGGCTCGTTCGTCCTCCAGCGCGCAAAAGAGCACAACATCGGCAAATACTCCGGCGCCTACGCCCTCTCTGGTCGGTCGCCCGTATCGCCGGCCCTGCGATCGGCTCGATCATCGTAGAGCGCTACAGCTTCATCACTCTCTGGATCGTGCTGATCGTTACCTGCGTCGCCTGCTCCCTATTGTTCTATAATTTCAACCACAAACCCGCAACTTCCATCCTCGCGGCCCACTGATCCCCCGCGCCAATCCCGTCTTACTTCAATAAATATTCCCTATTTTGCGTCCTACAATTCAGGAGTATGCTACGCGGGAGGCTGATCATTTTTCTTTTATTCTTCGCTGCCGGTTGCGGCGACAATACGCAACAGCAAAACGCAGCCATCGCCACTGACCCGACCAAACTCGCATCCACAAAAACAAAAGCGATCTCCTGCGAATCCGGCATCCCTTCCCGCTTCGCCGCCACCGGCACGTCAAACACCCAACAACCAGCCAACCCCGACACACCCCGCCTCGGCACCCCTCACCCAGGCATGGTCTGGATCCCCGGCGGAACCTATCATATGGGCGGAGACAACAAAGAAGCCCAACCCGACGAATACCCTAAACACACCGTTACCGTCGACGGCTTCTGGATGGACAGGACGGAAGTCACCAACGCACAGTTCGCCGCCTTTGTCAAGGCAACCGGCTATATCACCACCGCCGAGAAAAAGCCCGACTGGGATCAGCTAAAGCAACAACTTCCACCCGGTACGCCCACACCCGACCAAAGCCTCCTCGTCCCCGCATCACTCGTCTTCTCTCCTCCGGATCACCCCATACCTCTCGACGACTACAGCCAGTGGTGGGCCTGGAAAAAAGGCGCCGGCTGAAAACATCCGCAGGGACCCGGCAGCAATATCGAAGGAAAAGACAACTACCCCGTTGTGCACATCTCCTGGTACGACGCAATGGCCTATTGTAAATGGTCCGGCAAGAGCCTGCCCACCGAAGCGGAATGGGAATTTGCGGCGCGGGGCGGCCTGAAAGATAACGACTATCCCTGGGGCAACGAAGGCGTCAACTCCGGCAAGGCAAAGGGGAATTTCTGGGACGGCCATTTCCCGGACAGGAATACAGAGACCGACCACTACTATCATACGGCACCGGTGGGATCATTTTGCCCCCAACGGCTATGGCCTCTACGATATAGCAGGAAATGTTTGGGAATGGTGCTCCGACTTTTACAATAATAACTACTACTCCGTTTCCGACGGTTTAACAAACCCAAAAGGTCCGGTCAAAAGTTATGATCCTGACGAACCATATGCGACAAAACGCGTCATCCGCGGCGGCTCCTTTCTTTGCAACGATTCTTATTGCTCCGGCTATCGCGTATCACGCCGTATGAAAGTACCGAAGACTCCGGCATGGAGCACCTGGGCTTCCGCTGTATATCACATCGCTGAAAGCTTATGAAAGAATACCTGAAAACGCTATTAAAGAAACTTCGCCTCTACCACCCTCTCCAATCCACATACAGGGCGGTCCTCGACGGGATACGCATCCAATATCTCAGGATCGCTTATGCAAAATACGCCACCGGCAAGCCCCATTTTTCCAATGTAACTTCTGCGGCGCTACTTATAAAAAATTCGTTCCGGAATATCCCGGCCCCGACATAGCGACGGCCATCATCGACAACCACGTTATCGCGGGCTTTGGCGACAACGTCTGCTGCCCCCGCTGCCTTAGTAAGAACAGAGAACGACTCCTGAAAGCCGTCTTCGAAACCAACCTCCCCGTCGCCGAAAAACATATACTCCATTTCTCTCCCGAAAAACACCTCTATAATTACATAAGAGTGACCGGCCACGTCACCACCGTAGACCTCACCCCCGGATTCTATCGCAACATCGACAGCTCAGTCCGCTATGCCGACGCGACAAGTCTCCCTTTCCCTGATAATAGTTTTGATGTGCTGATCGCCAACCACGTCCTCGAACATATCCCCGAAGACGCAAAGGCCATGAAAGAAATGTTCCGCGTGCTCCGTAACCACGGCTTCGCCATCCTGCAGGTACCCTACTCCGAAACCCTGCCAACGACCATCGAAGAACCCTTTATCGACGACCCCGTCCGGCAGGCGGCCCTGTACGGTCAAAAAGACCACGTGCGCATCTATTCAAAAACGGACTATATCCATCGCCTCCGGCAAGCCGGGTTTCACGTCGACCCCCTTTCACCGGAAACCCTCGCCCCCTTCCGCATCTACGCTATCCAGGAGAACGAATCCGTCTTCCTGTGCCACAAAAAATAACCCCCACCTCTCAGGCACAACCTCTTCCCGCCGCGGGCCACGTCTCCACCCGGGGCCATCACTTCCCGGGCAACTACTCCACCTTCGCCGCCGCCCTCCTGTTCTTGCCCTCCTGTCCCGTCAGATCGTCTCCCAGGTCAGCCCTCGCCTCGTCAGCTATCTTCAGCAAATGCTGCAAAACCTCCGGGTATAGCTGCTGTACATCATAAGCTTCTCCCGGGTCATGCGCCAGATCATACAGCGCCATCGGTATATCCTGCTTCAGAATGCTTCCCCCATTTCCATCCTTTCCATGCAACGATGACGTATAAACGTTGGCAGGATGCGGCAATACCAGCTTCCAATTCTTATATCGCACTCCCTCCAGACTGTTTTTGTTGTAATAATAGTAGAACGTTTCCCGTGGCCCCACGCTGTTGCTCCCTTGCAGCGAGGGCAAAAGTTCAACCCGTCGATCCGGTTGGCCGGCAGCCCGGACCCCGTTGCGGCGGCGATGGTCGGCAGCAGGTCCATCCCTGTTATTAAATGGCTGTTCACTCCTCCTGCCTGAATCTGTCCCGGCCAGCGAATGATCAGAGGCACCCTCGTCCCACCCTCGAACGTCGTTCCCTTTCCCTCCCGGAATCCCCCGAGCTGCCGGCGTGATTTCCAAAGTTCAGCCACGGTCCATTATCGCTGGCCACGATGAGTATCGTGTTCTTAGCCTGCCCCGTTTCATCCAGCGTCTTCATAATTTGTCCAAGACTCCAGTCGAGCTCCATAATAACGTCCCCGAACAACCCCAGTTCGCTCTTTCCCCTGAACTTTTCCGAAACCGCCAAAGGCACATGAGGCATCGGCTGCGCCAGATAGAGCAACCACGGATGCTGTCGATTAGCCCGTATGAACTTTTCCGCCCTTTCAGTAAATAGCGTCGTGAACTGTTCCTGCTGTGCATGCGTTTTTATCGTGTCCACGACCCTATCCCCTTCGATCATCGTCAGCTCCGGCCAGAGACTTCTCATATTCTTTTGGTCTGTGATCGGGTTCCCATCCTTATCCCTCGGCCAGATATCATGCGAATAGGGCAGCCCCAAAAACGAATCGAACCCATAATGTAACGGCCAATAGGATGGCTTATTCCCCAGATGCCATTTCCCCAGCATTCCCGTGACATAGCCATTCTTCTTCAGTAGCATGGCCAGCGTCTCCTCTTTTGGGTCCAGCGCGATCTTCGACCCGGGCAGCAATGCACCCCACATGCCGACCCGGTTGGGATAGCAGCCTGTCAGCAAGGCTGCTCGCGAAGCCGTACACACGGGCTGCCCCACGTTGTAATGCGTAAACCTTGTCCCCTCCCCGCAGAGCCTGTTAAAATTAGGGGTCGATATCCCCGTCATCCCATAAGGCTCCGTATCGCCATAACCCATATCATCCATCAGAATGATCAGCACATTCGGTTTCATAACCTTTTGCCCCAACCCCTGCCCGGCCGTCATCGCAACCATCAGCAATACCAACAATCTTTTCATATGCTTTCATTTAATAGTCCCCACAATTCCTCCCAGTCCGCGGGCTCATCCGCCACACCCATCATCCGCGCGATCATCGTATACACATCCTTCTTTTTCCAACCCTGCTTCCTCAGATACTGAATGGAAGTATCCCCCGCTGACTTCGACAATTTCTTTCCCTCCTTCGCCATAAGCAACGCATGATGATAAAAACCTGTCGCCACAAACTCTCTCCCCAGCCTGACCGCCAGATAATACTGCGCCACCGTCGACGCCCAGAGGTCCTCTCCCCTGACCACCAGGTCCACGCCAAAAAAACGATCATCCACCAACGAGCTTAGCTGATACGCCGGAAACCCGTCCCTCTTCCGCACCACAAAATCCTTCATCTCCTTCGGCAACCTCTTCTTCACAATTCCTCCTTCCATCATTCTAATTTCAACCTCCTCATCCCCCGTCCTCAACCTCCAGCTCCACATCCCCGGAATCAAAAAGACAACTCCTTATCCCTGCAAGTCCCCGCATAAACACCATCCGGACTATCCCTCATTACCTTCGCCCTCGAACAGCTGCAGGCAAAGACATCCCCCTTCTCCCTCAAATCTTCCAATGCCTCCCGATACATCCCCATGCGATGCACCTGTGACCATTCCCGTTCAAACTCCTTCACATTCCGGGGCCCCTCCTCCCACGGCAGTTCCAAAAAATTCAACACATCAAAAATATCCTGCACATATTCCGGCACCACCCGCTCCCGATCCATATCATCGATTCTCAGCAAAATCCTTGCACCAAAAGACTTCGCCAGACCCACCGTCCTCACGAACGACACCACATTCCCCAAATGCAAAAACCCACTCGGGGTGGGCGCAATTCTTGTCTTGCTGTATGTCCGTTTCCCTTCCATTCCCCGCAAACATCCCCATTTTCCCCCAACAATCCATCACTTCCACCACTACTTCTCTACGTCAAAACCACACCCATTATTTTTATCTCTCCAATTTGTTTATTCCCCCCTCCTTCCCCTATCTTTGCACCCCCAACAAATCAACATACCACGGATCGGTAGTTCAGTTGGTTAGAATGCCGCCCTGTCACGGCGGAGGTCGCGGGTTCGAGTCCCGTCCGGTCCGCAAGTCACTCAGACCAAGTCGTTTAAACCCGCTTCAGATGCAATGCTGATGCGGGTTTTTGCTTTTCGGGCATGTCCAATCGCTATCAATCATGTCCATCTATTCGGTCGCAATTCGGTTATCACGTTAGCCACCGGAAATTTGATAACCGAATAGTCCAGAAACCCTTGCTGGCCGCGGTTTCAGCGGTTTGGCCGAACCGGATTTCACCCTGGGAAAAGAGCTTCAAAACAACTATTCGGTTATCAAAAAATTGAATTGTATGAACACGAAGCACACCTTCTCGATCCTCATCTGGCAAGTCAAGCACCGCCTGAAAAACGGCAAGGCCCCTCTTTCCGTCCGCGTCTCTGTCAATGGAGAGCGGGCCGAGATCCGCACCAATCGCGAAATTCCCCCTATCCTTTGGGATGTCAAAGCTCAGCGGGTGAAGGGAAACACAGAGGAAGCGAAGACCATCAATGCCCACCTCGAAACCATTAAGGGGTCCCTCCGGATCCCAATTCCATTTAAAGAGTTGATCCAGGCAGGCGCAATGTCTATTATTGATCTAAGCGATACAGACTCTACCATGATAAACAATATTGTAATCGCCAACTTGTTGCGCGAAATACAATTGGTACAGGAAGAGGCCTACGAGTCTGCCCTAAAAAAGGAAAAAGCCCTACCCCCGTTTCCATCATTATTGAGGAAGCGCATGAGTTCCTATCCAGAGAAAAGATTGAAAGAATGTCTAACCTATTTGAACAGGTCGCCAGAATTGCCCGTAGAGGGAGGAAAAGATGGCTAGGTTTAATTTTCGTTATCCAGCTCCCTCAACACTTACCCGATGAAGTATTGGGTCTGATCAACAGTTTTATCTTGCACAAAATCAATGATGCTAATGTAGTCAATCGTCTAAAACGTTCCATAGGCGGAGTAGACAACAGTTTATGGAACAACCTGCCGAATCTGGCTCCGGGCCAAGCTATAATTTCAACACCAAGTATTGCGAGGTCATTGTTAGCGGCAATTGACCCCACGCCCTGTAAATTACTAATGGTAGACTGAGCCCCTGTTATTAAAGCTGAAGAGCGATTTGCGGGCATAACAATCTGGTTAATTGCCAATTACCCATTGTAACTGTTTTTATATTCATTTAGAGACCTCCCAAGTCTCCAAGAAGCTTTATAATAAATTATAAAATATTTTCTATCTTTATAGAGACTTCAAAAGTCCCTAAATGGATACAACATACAAAACATTGTCAAACAAATCTGCTCAAGTCGTAAAACACTTCAACGACTTGAATCGGCCAGCCTTTACAACAGACGAAGCATACTCATTACTAAAGACTTCTACCAAAGACGCAGTCAAGAAGCTGATGCGTGACATGATTAAACGCGGGTTACTCTTACGTCTGAAAGAAGGAGTTTATTGGATTATACCTTATGAACAAGACCGGAAAACCTATTTCCCCAACTGGCATTTGATCGCAAAATACCTTGTCGGTGATGCGGAACATTATATCGGCTACTACAGCGCGATGGAGATCCATAGCCTGATTACCCAACCTTCCCTCGTTGAACGCATTGTCGTGAACCAACAGGTAAAGCCTTCCATACTAGAAATCCAGGGCATCAAATTTCAATTCATATATCACAATGCCCACCATTTCTTTGGCGGCAAGAAAATATGGATCGATGCTTTTAACAAGGTAAGCTGCTCCGACCTGGAGAAAACATTTGTCGACAGTCTCTATAAGCCAGATTACTCCGGCGGTATCGTCGAAATAGCGAAAGCATTATATAAATCGAAAGACAAAATAGATTATCCAAAACTATATCATTATTGCGAACGGTTTAAAGCCCAATCAGTGATTAAACGGTTAGGATTTCTATTGGATTTGCTGGATATAAGTAACCCTATTTCTGACGATCTTCAGCGAATAAGATCCAACTCCTTTATTCTGCTAGAACCCTCCTACGAAAAGAAAGGAAAATGGATACACAAGTGGAATGTTTTGCAGAATATGGAAACAACAGACATTACTTCACCCATATTCACATGATATGATCCACCTCGAAAGAAATTAATGCCGTCGCTAAAAAATACAAGCTCAAGGACACCCAAATAGAAAAGGATTATGTGCTGAGCTGGCTGTTGCTTGGTATTTCCAAGAATGCCATCCTTTCCGATAACCTGGTGTTCAAAGGAGGTACAGTTCTCAAGAAGGTCTACTTTCCGGATTATCGATTTTCTGAAGATTTGGATTTCACTCTGCTCGATAATGGTATCATGAACGAGGATCTATTGGCAGAGTTCGAAAAAGTCTATGGCTTTTTAAAGGAAGAAACGAATATTACCTTGCAACTAAAAAGAAAGCATGACGCATGAAAGCGGTAGTCTTGCCTTCTATGTAAATTACGTTGGTCCATTGCAAGGAAGCCTGACCAGCCGGGATATAAAGATGAGATCTCACCAGAAAGGAAGTCCTTGAATTTCCGGTCGTGGTAAAAAAAGTATTTATCCTTTATAGCGATTTGCCGGAAGAGTCGTTTTCATTGAAATGCTATCCCTTGGAAGAGATCCTGATCGAAAAAATGGCGGCGCTAATGGGAAGAACCGAACCAAGAGATCTATACGATTTCTGGCACTTGACAGAAAGCGAACGCCTGGATACCGGGCATCTTAAACCGGAATTTGAACGCAAGGCAAAGAATAAGGGGCATGACTTTCGACTATTCGAGCAAAGGTACTGGAAAAGGAAAAAAATCTCGGTCAGGCCTGGCTAAAGGAAACTGCAAGATCAGGTCTATGACCTTCCCAAATTTGCGGACGTGTTTCGGGAATCAAAAAGGCATTTTAAGCTCTAGCGTCGGCAATGAGCCGGGCGGGCAAAAATACTAGGATGATGTTGTGCGATTATACTAATCTGACGCAGTAAAATATTCCTACATGCATATGTATAATGCTTATTTACAGAAATATAGATCGCATTTTGCCAATATCGAGACTGTACCGTTATTAGGTTTCCGTGCGGGCTGTTACTAGGATTCCGTGCAAAAAGCTGAATTTGCCCCACATTGAAAGGTTGTCTCTTACCGGATATGAATCAGGAAAACAAATCCAAAAACTATATTAGCTGATGAAACGAACTTTACTACTCTTGTCCATTTCGCTCTTTGTTCTAGGCCTCACCACCAAAGGTCAGACGAATGGCGAAAGATTTGAGTTTTCTCTCACAACCGCTCATCCCAATGCGAAAAAATTGATGAAGGAGGATTTCTATTGGAGCCCGATCGACGAATCCGGCCCTTTTGGCAGTGACGCCGGATCCGACGCCGCATACGGATTTCAAAAATGGCGGAAAAGCCATCCAACAACCTCCCCCATACTTTACTTAAAACAACTAATTGACTCCTGGAATTTTCCGCCTTTCGCCTGGGACGAACTGGATACTGCAAGGATAAAATTGTACACCTCCACCCCAGCCCATCTGGACGAATCGTTCATCGCCCAGGAGATCGAAATGCTGAAGAAAGAAAATGAACGATACTCCTCTATGCCTGGCGGAGGTAAGAAATTAACTGACGAACAACTCCGCCAGATAGCCCTGAACTCGCAAAAGAACATGGGGAGCATCCTATTTAAATGATATAGACGAGGCGATTATTGGAACGGCCTTTGCCCAGTTTGTAATTGAAGGAAAGATCGATCCGGCTTTAAAAAACTATGTCGCCAAAACTATCCAGAGGGAGTCGTTGTCCATTATCACGAGGCAATTCGGCCAGCCGGATCAGGTGAAGGCACATAACGATAAAATGAATAAATTGCTTCAGGTAGTGCAGAAAATGTCAACCCAGGGATAATCATGGTCGACAAAGAACGAAGAAAACGACTAGCATATCACATGCGTCAGCTATCAGTAGGAACAATCTCTAATGATGGCTTTGAGAGTGATATTCTTGACGATATAAGCCACGGTTGGTTGCCGGAACAATATTACAGATCCAATTATGCAAAGACCGACGACCCGGTTATTTTACCCATTTTGGAAGTATGCTGGGGTTTATATGACGATACCAGAAATCATAAATTGAAGGGGCCCGATCAGCTTTCCGCTGAAAGTTTAAAAGTCATCGCACGCTGCATACTATTTCTTCACACGGAACTCGAATATGAATGGCCGGCATTTGATACAAAGAGCCCCATCTTCTCATTTTCGCTTGTGGATTTTCTGGTGTGCCTTTTGACCCTGGGGCAAAATTTCCGAAAAAGAAGAAAGGCACAATTGATAGCCTACAAAGCGTTCAAAAAAACGAGCGATTTCGATTATTGGCCATTTTTTAGAAAGTCAGAGTACGACAACCACCTTACCAGACAACCTTTTTTATCCAAACATCCGACCGATTGATATGAAATTGTTTCAATTTTTTAACCCCAAGAAAAAGAAATTCTCATACCAATGCTCCTGCTGTGGCCAGGTCTACGATGAAATGCCCCTCTGCTTTGGCGACGAATATCCGGACTATTATTTTTCGGTGCCGCCGGAAGAGCGGGCAACCCGTATTGAATTAGCAGAAAGCCTATGCGTGATCGACCAGGAGCATTTTTTCCACCGGGGGCGAGTAACAATACCCATCCTTGACCACAGTGAAGACCTCATTTTTAACGTCTGGACTTCCATCAGCAGGGAAAATTTTACTATCCGCAATTCAATGTGGAATGATCCGGGAAGGGTGCATAATGAGCCTTATTTTGGCTGGCTGCAGACGGTGGTGCCGACGTACGGAAATACGCTCAACCTAAATACACTGGCCCGGGAGCAGGAAGTAGGCCTAATCCCGACCATTGAGATCATCGAAGAAGGCCACTCCTTGACCCGGGACCAGAGAAATGGGATTACCTTTGACACCGCCGCCAAAAAGTGGAGGCCATCCTAAAATAATTCCATAAACCGAACAACTAATTACCGTACCTTCACCCCAGCTCTTTCCCCGGTCGCAATCCGGTCGCCCCGAAACCGCCACCCCAACAACTCGTTGTATCTAAAGCATAAACGCGCCCTCGTTCGAGTCCCGTCCGGTCCGCATCTTCAATTACCATTTGGAACTCAATTCCAACTTCACCCTCGATCGACCCATCCCATTTTTAGAGCCTAAAGAGTATGCCAGGGTTCTCCCTTAGGAATACTCCCGTTCTTGTCTTCGACAATCTGGCTAAACGGCGGACCCGGTACTCCCGGCGCCAGAGTTTTATCGAATTTTCGAAAGTACGCCTTACATCCAAACGGGTTTTTATCAGGATCGATATTCGGAATCACCGGCGTTTGATCAGCAGGCGGCCCGGAAATTGCCGTATGAGCCGGTTCTCGCTTAGAGGTCGTATTGATGTATACATCTGTTACATCTTCACCGGCTAACCTGCCAAAAACTGACAGCGGCGGCAGTGGGATCGGAGCGGTTGTAGTATCAAAAAGGAATTGAGATACCTTCAGTAGACATTCGGACTGATCCTTTCCGCGCAAATGCGTTCTCTCAGGCGTAAGCCTCCTGATATTAGAAAGATATCTCCCGGCGACGATCAAAAAAGTTATAACAAAATCAGACCAGTGTTCCATTTCAGCATTCAGGATCACCGGCTCCGCTTCCGGCAGTATCCTCTTTTTTACAGGTACCAGCGAAGGGATGGCTACCGGGGGCAACCTGACGCATCCCCGCCCTCGAGGTGAAAAATCGCTTCGGTTCATCGGAAAAATCCCCGTGGCGATAAATATCTCGACAGTGGGGATTGGAACATCCCAGTCGGCCACGCATTTAAGGCAGCCTTCCTGATCTCCCGGAACCGATCTGACCGAAGCTGGTTTTATATTTCCAATTGTCGGGCTGGTAAACCCAAGTGGAGGGTGTGCCGGAACAGGTTGTCCGGCAGGTTGCTTTTTCTTCGCCAACTCCAAAAGATCATTCGCATTCATTTCTTTGATCGTCGGCTGCGGGATCGGAGGCAGGGGTTCCTTTTCATTGCTTACCGCACCATCGGCGCAGGTAGATGCCGGACTACCACCTCCCCCTCCTTTTTTGAACAGGATATCATCCAATGCTTTGATCGTTTTTGTACCCACCACAGGATCCGAAGGGAATATCTGATGATCTGCCTTGAATTTTGCCACGGCTTTACCCGTCTCATCCCCAAATTTTCCGTCTGCTCCGAATTTCGAAAGATCAAGACCTAGTTCAACAAGAGGTGAGTTGAACCTTTTCAATCGCTTTGCCCTGGGACCCGTTCCGTAAATATTTATCCTGCTCGCCATCAAAGCAGGCTTCCAAAATTTCATCGCCCTTGAATCTGTTTGATTTTAGATGCCGGTCGTCTGGCGTCTCCGGCGCCTCTGACTTCGCCTGGATCACCCCTGGACGGGGACGAAAAAATTCCAGCCTCTTCTCTTTTCCAAAGAAGGGCACATCCTTTTTGGCAATATTGGCCGAAGCCTTTGTCCCAGCCGTTTTCATTTATCCCCGTTAAAATGGAAATAAATTATCATACCTGCAATACCCGCATAGTTGTATTTACCAGCCGCCATACAGCATATGGCCGCGCCCGGCCCTACCGAATCAACCCCATCGCCTTCTCCAAATCCACATCCTCCTTTCTAACCACATCCTGCGCCGTAAACTCCACCACATGATCAGGCACTATACCCCGCCCAACTCGCGGCTTCTTCAAAACCGACACCAGTCTCAGCCAGGAAACTCCACAACAACCCCCGTATTCGGCAGCGTCAGATGCTGCAATGTCCCCCCGCTGCAACCCTCACTACCACCGGCCGTTTCACGCCCGACAAAGACCACCCCTTTACAATATTCCTTAATAACAGCCGCAGTATGTGCCCCCGAAGAAAATGTCGCGCCGTCGACCAGCACAAATAGCCGGCCATTATAATGATTTCTCCGGGCCAGCGCCGTTCTTCCCAGCAAATGACCAAAGGCCGGCCGAAAATCATACTTATAATGCCCACTTTCAACAACACCTGTCGGCTTAAAGCTCTGATAAAAACTCTCCGTGCGAACCGTATCAAAATACTGCGCATACCTGCCCTTCGCCGGGTCCGCCACATTCGTCCACACCTCCCCCACCATCTGAAAAGGCTCGTCCGCCAGATAGGTCATCAGTTTTGCGCCGATCCGGATATCCCCCCGTATTATGCCGCAGATCGATGATCAGATTCTTAACCCCCTTAGCCCGTATCTCTTCAAATGCCTTGTCATAAACACCAGTGTCGGAATACTGATAACTATGAACTTCAAAACATGCAGTCGACCCCGAGGAACCGCAGCGGCAGATAATCCGTCTTCGCAGATACCGTCCACCCCCTGTAATTGTCCGCTTCGGTAACATGCTCAGCCTGCGGCGCCGCATAAGCAACTGTGTCCACAGACACGATCCTGAATTCACCCCGCCCATTACGAAGGGCGACGCGATACGGCGACTTCCAGTGATAATACTTATTGCACGCATCTTCAAACCCGTCGTACTCGCTCAAAAATAATTCCTTGAAAGTTTTATTATTACCATCTCCGGCATACAGATCACTGCCATGACGTACGATCTCCGATGCCAGCACATTATTTATCGCCAGTATCTCGTCTCCGGTCGCCAACTCCTTTACCTGATGGGTCGTCACCCAGACCCTGCCATCCCTGACCAGCACCTCAAAAGGCAAATGAAACATCCTGTCCGCAGCAGAAGACTTATAAGCCGAAGAATGCTTCAGCTGCGTATGCCCGCATTTCAACGCACTTAACAACGGATAGACCGTCGCAATAAATTCATTCTCCGACATTGGCCTGTCAATTAACGACGCCGTCCGGTGGTACATCTGCAACATACTGTCCCTCGAAGTATACAAACCATAGGCCGGGTGTATCTCCTGAATACTGCCCCAAAGAACCAATAGATCCCTCTGCATGCTTTTGACCGAAAGCAACCCCGGCGAAGCACCGGAGCCGGCTGCCAAACCAGAACCCACCCCCAGATCCGAACCCGCCGCCACACCCGAATCAGCACTGGCACCCAAACCGGGCCCCGATGCCAAACCCGCCCCCCATCCTTCACCGGCCCCCTGCACCCCAAAAACACAAGAACAAAAACCAACATCAGCGCCAGCGACTTCAACCTCACCAATTCCCCCAATGCCTTCGTTACCGGCACATCCCTGCCCTTCGCCTCCGCCGCCCTCGCAACAGCAAAATTCAGCGTATCGATTTCCGTCGGCCTCCCGCTTCGTATATCCTGCAGCGTGGAGATCAGCTGCCCATCCGACGCTTTGCTGATCAGCAGCAGACGCGCAGTCACCTCTTCCGCAGAGATCCGTATCCCCTCCAGCTCCGCCACAGCAACACACTCCGCTATTATTTTCCTCGCCAGCCCGAGCGCCTCCTCGTTCCGGTGAAAAATGCCGTTATCCGTCTCCAGCAGCGGACAGACGGAATTAAAAACGCAGTTTGCAATAGTCTTCGACCAGGCGATCGGCGTTATATCCGGCGTGCCGGCAAACGGAAATACCGGCGTATTGATCGCATCCACTACCGAAGACAAAATATCAGCACGCCCATCCACTACACCGATCGGCGAAGCAGTCACAGGCTTGAATACCACTCCTCCATCCTCCTGATACTGACTCGTTGCAAACAATACGCACCTGTACACATTGCCGATACCCTCCCGCAAAAATGCATCCTCCACTCCCAGCCCATTCTGCATAATGACAACCGGCGAATCCCCAACCTTGTCTTTAAGTACCCCGGCAAGCGCCGCATTGCCATAAGACTTCGTCGCCACCACAACAACGCCGTCAAACCGGACAACATCCTGTAACCCGCAAACCGCGACCTCCTCCTCTATAGGAACGCCTTCATAAACCACCCTGAGCCGCAATAGCGACGGCGGCACCGCCTCACTCGCCCTCACCAATACAACATCCCGCCGATGCCGCCGAAGGACCCCTGCCAAAGCCCTCCCGATAGTTCCCGCTCCGATAATATAGATATTACTCATATGGACAAATATCAGCTTTAATAGGCTACCGAAACAGGTGCAGTTTTACCATTTTCGACCATACCAGCCCCCAAACCCATCATCAAAATATTTGTTCACCCCTTTTTTTATTGTTATCTTCCTATAACCAAAACCAATCATATGAGAATATTCCTCCTGGCCACCTGCTGGCTGGCCATTCCCTGTGTCCTGCTCGCACAAGTCACCGGCAAAGTGGTCGACGCTCAAACCGGCTCCCCCTCGCGGGCGCCACCGTAAAGGTCCGGTCCGCAAAATCCAGCGGAATATCCACCAGCAACGACGGCGCCTTCAGGATCCAGGCCAGCCCAAACGATATCCTCGAAATCAGCTTCATCGGCTATACCACCCAGTCATTCCCCCTTCACGGACAAACCCAGATCACCATAGCACTGCTGCCCGCCTCCTCGGAACTCACCGAAATCGTCTTCGTCGGTACCCGCGGCGCCGGAAGAGCCAAAACTGAAACGCCCGTCCCCGTCGACGTCATAAAGATCAACCAGATAGACCTTCCTACCGCCAAAATGGATATCACCTCCATCCTCAACGTCGCCGCCCCATCTTTCAATTATAATAAACAGAGCGGCGCCGACGGCGCGGACCACATAGACCTCGGCACCCTCAGAGGCCTCGGCCCCGACCAAACCCTGGTACTGATCAACGGCAAAAGAAGACACCAAACCGCCTTCGTCACGCTCTTCGGCACCAGAGGAAGAGGCAACTCGGGAGTCGACCTCAACGCCTTTCCCGAATCCGCGGTCGACCGGGTAGAGATCCTCCGCGACGGGGCCTCCGCACAATACGGCTCGGACGCCATCGCCGGGGTTATAAATATTATTCTGAAAAAAGACGTCCACCGCCTCGCCATCAACGCCGGCTGGAGCGGCTACGACGACTACTCCTTCAATGCCAGAAAATTCAACAAAGGCAATGAATACTACTCCGGCAGCGCCATCGACGGCAATACCGCGACCATCTCCGCCAACGACGGCTTTACCTTGGGCAAGAACGGAGGCTTCATCAATATTTCCGCCGAATTCCTGAAACAAGGCAAAACCTATCGCCAGGTTGACACATCCAACTGGCAAAACGATAAAAATGCTATTCCATACCTCAATACCGGACGAAGGGCCTTCGGAGACGGCTCCCTTACTACAGGCGGCGTCATGTACAATATGGAGATCCCGACAAGCCCCTCAAAACGAACTACCTTCTACTCATTCGGCGGATATAACTACAAGGCTTCCGACGCCTACGCCTATTCCCGCAACTTCAGCGCGAAACCCGAACGATTCCCCGTAGACGCCGGCGGCAACCTCCTCTATGACCCTTCCATCATGCGAAGGTCTATCGACGGCGAAACCTACTATAACCCCCATATCCAAACCCATATCCAGGACGCTTCCATCGCCCTCGGACTAAGAGGAGACGCAGGCGACCAATGGACCTGGGACCTCAGCAACACCCTCGGAAGAAACGATTTTCACTACTACGGCGACAAAACATACAACGCCTCCATCATCGGCGCCACCAAACCCAACCACTTCGACGACGGAGGCTTTAACTTCCTGCAGAATACGCTGAACCTCGACTTCAGCAGATCGTTCAAGACGGTTGCGAATGGCCTGAACCTCGGCCTGGGCGCCGAATTCCGATACGAAAGGTATGGGATTTATGTAGGTGAGTATGGATCGTACGGAAGCTACGATTCCAGCCAGCGCATCTACCCCAACCTCATAGGCGACGGCAGCGCAGATTCCCTCCGCACGGCAGCCTCCGGCGCCCAGGGCTTTCCAGGATTCAGCCCCGCCGACAAAAAAGCTAAATCACGCACCAACCAGGGACTCTACGCCGACGCCGAACTCAACATTACAAAAGACTGGCTGCTTGACGGCGCCATCCGGTTCGAACACTATTCCGATTTTGGCTCCGTCGCAACGTTTAAATTCGCCACCCGCTACAGCCTCACAAACGACCTCAACATCAGAGGCTCCTTCAGCACCGGCTACCGCGCACCCTCCCTGCAACAAATAAATTTCAGCAACACCCTGACGTCCTTCAGCGGCGGCCAACTCATCCAGTCCCGCATCGCCAGCAACGACGACCCCATTACAAAAGCCGCCGGCATACCCGAACTGAAACAGGAAACCTCCGTCAACGCGAGCGCCGGCTTCAGCTGGAAAGCTGCCAAAGGACTTACATTTACAATTGACGGCTATCTGGTGAAAGTAAAGAACAGGATCGTCCTGTCCGGCCTCTTTAGCAAGAACGACAACACCCTCCCCCATCCTTTACCTCGCAGATCCCGCCCCAGGTCACCACCGTCCAGTTCTTTGCCAATGCCGTCAATACAACTAACTATGGGCTGGATATCGTAGCCGACTATTCCACCAGATGGGGAAAGAACGGACTCAAGGTCCTCTTCGCCGGCAATATTCAAAAGATGGATCTCGACGCCATACACGTTCCGCCCGCTCTCAACGGAACCGCACTCAACCAGAAGACCTTCTTCAGCGATCGCGAAAAAGCGTTCCTGATCGCATCCGCTCCAAAACAAAAATTTGCGCTGAACATCGACTATAACGTCGATAAATTCGGGATTGGCACACATCTTACCTGGTTTGGGAAAATAACCCTGCTGGGCTTCGGAGCCGCGACAGACGACAACCCCAACCAGACGGGGATCGATCCGATGGTGCCTACGGACGCAGATTCCCATGTACTGGTACCCGAACACTTTAATTTCGACGGCAAGCTCGACAACCGACCTCTATTGCTCCTATAAGATCTCCAAAAAAGTAAGCGTTTTCATCGGCGTCGACAATTTGTTCAACGTCCACCCCGACCTCGGCGTAAACCCGCTCGCAAAGGGATGGGCGGGAGACAACGAGTCAGGTGGCCCCCGGGATTCAGTCCAGATGGGCTTCAACGGAATGAGGCTATTCGGAAAGATCGCGTTGAATCTATAACCGCGTCACCACGAACTGCTTTACCCGAGCACCCGTCTTACTTATCACCCTTGCAAAATAGACTCCCTGCGGCAACCTGGGACCAAAGGATATCGTCTGCGCCGCATCCGCGGAATACCCGCGCCCTACCCTCCTGCCCTGATCGTCGAATACATCGATCGACCAGGCCACCGCACCGCCAACGCGTACCGTAATGGCCCGTCCATCCGAAGGGTTCGGGAATAGAACAAAATCGACATTGCCGCCAAACTCAACCACGACAACCCCCGAATAAGAAAAACTCCCCGATTGATCGGCCAGCCGAAGACGATAATAGTCCTTCCCCACAAACGCACCCCCGTCAGTATATGTATACCCACTACCCGCAGCCGCAACCCTGCCGATCTCCACAAAATTTACCCCGTCGACCGACCGCTCCACCGAAAAATAGCTGGCAGTCAGTTCTCCGATCGTCCAGTTCAGCACCACCCTTCCCGACCGGGCCACACCGGTGAACGATAGCAGCGTCACAGGCAGGGTCGTCATTCCGGGATTGACCGATCCCCAGTAATAGCTGTTGGCCAGACCGGCAACGGAAAAACTGTTCCTGTTCACCTGCGGGTTGCCCGTACTGCCCGCATTCACACCCGCGGTCCCCGGCGCAGCAGAATTGACGAGCGTCAGCCGCAGGTCACTGACGCTGCCGACAATGCCAAACCCCGTCCCCTCCGTGCGAACAGTAAATGGATTCCCCGCACCCGCGATCCCGTTGCCGGTAGCCACCGTCCAATAGGAATTCGACCTGATCGAGACCGTCGACGCTCCGTCGGCAAACGAAACAGCCGAGGCGCCGGACACACTCGTATGAGTTACCTTGACGGTACCACCCGTCGTGAGCCCGCTGCTGCCCAGATACATCGGACGATAGTTGGAAACGTCGCCAACAGGAAAAAGGCTCGCATCAACTCCCAGAGTGACCGCCGACGTTGGCATCCACCGGACGAATGCTCCCCCATAAAACCATGACCCCGCAGAATGGCTTAAAACGCCGGTACTGGCCGCCGATGACCCCAACGAAACGGACAAACCCCCGAGATTGACGATGCCGGAGGTCATTGTTAGATGACTGCTAATCGTTAGATTATTGTTGTTGATATTCAGAGTAGTGGCAGTCCCCGACCCGTTATTGATGGTCATATTGTTAAGTGCAAGGCCGCCGGTACCGCCGAAATTCTGAGCAACGCCGCCCGCCACGATCATTCCCGCCGACGCAGCGGTGGAACTGTCGGTAAACAGTCCGTTATTCGTCAGGTCCCCGTAAACAGCCAGAGAAGCTGTGCCGCTCGCGACGATAGTGATCGACGACCTGGGCGAGGTATTGCTGATAGTTATATTCCCGGCAGTGGCTGCCTCCCCCGTAAGTATCCTCGGCATATAATTCGAACCGGTATTGGTAATCGTTACATCGGTCGTACTCGTAGGAACGGTTAGACTACACCAGTTGCTGGCCGTGTTCCAGTCGGTGCTCGTCCCTCCAAGCCAGCCGCCGCCGCTGACGACCGTAAACTTCGCCTCCGGCGATACGCTGGTGCATCCGCCGGAAGTGATCTTCACCTTATACCAGGTCGTTTGAGTAAGAGAAGGCACAACATAGGTCGAAGCATTGCTGACCCCGGATGCATTTGAGTAGATGATATTATCCGTGCTGACCAGCCACTGATAGGTCGGACTGCCAGCCGTATTCGTGGACGTCAACGTACCGGGAGTAGTTCCCGAACACACTACACCTCCCACAGGCGTGACCCTGTTGGCAAAACTGCAAGTCAATGCAGTCCCCGAACATGGACCTGTATTACAGTCATTGCCTGTGCCGAATATCGTCGAACTACCGGTGGACGTCAGTTTCCCCGTGGTATTGATCGTACCTGTCCCGCTAACCGTAACACTCCCCGTCGATGCGGTAAAATTTCCGTTGACGATCAGCGCGCCGTCGATTTCAAAAAGACCGCTGTTATTTTTGCTGTTCAGGTCTCCGTTAATAATAAGCGTCCCGCCCGGCTCAACGGTGATATTCAGATTCCCGCTGTTGTTGAAATCGGTATAGCCAAGGATTAGCGTGCCGTAAATCTTGATCGTCCCGCTGTTGAACTGATTAGGCGTGCCCGAACTCCCTCCTTCGAAGCTGACTACCTCGTTCGCATTAACGGTAATGGTATTGGAGCCCGCACTAGGGTTGAATGTATATGCAGTCCCACCGGGCTGATCGTTGGCATTACTTCCAAATGTCCACGTACCGGTCGGCGAGAGATTACCATCAATAGTGACGGGATTACTCACAGTCACCGTACCGCTGGCTGCCGGCACCGAACCGCCCGACCAGATACTCGGATCACTCCAGTTTCCACTCGACTGCGTTGTCTGACCAAAAGAATTACTTTACAAGGACTGCCATTAGCCCTGCTACTATTATCAGATATTTCATAAAGTGTCACTGGATACAGCTTTCAACATGGGCTTACAATCCCGATGCTTTCCACTATATCACGGTAACTCAGTCAAGATATCAGAGGTATGCAGGACTAAGTGTATCTTTTTATTCCTTGATACAACCTAATAACTAAAAATAATTGGAAATATTATTCATCATGGGAAGATTTCCATCTCACGGAAGACCTGATTATCGATTCACACACACACACAGACGCCGTTGATAATCAATTTCCAATAATTAGTCGATTTTTCCATAATTGGGAATGTCAGTGTCCGAAAACGTCATGAAAATCAAAGAAGTGTAGAAAGGCACAACTATTGTCACTAACTTGCGACGGGCTGAATAAGTCCAGCTGTCGCCCTTAAATCAATATCATGAAAAGCCCATATCCTCTAATGTGCTTGCTATTCCTATCACTCGCAACAAGCGCACAACACTATTACCCGGCCGGTCTCGGAAATTCAAACCTTGAATTGTGGCTGACCGCGGCAGATCCCACAACTATATTGAACTCATCAGGCACACAGGCCGCCAACGGCGCCTCCATTGCGACCTGGAAGGACAAGAGCGGCAACGGCGCGGACGCCGTACAGGGCACCAACACCAATCGGCCGATCTACAAGACCAATCAGCTCAACGGCTTTGGCGCCGTCACTTTCGCGAATAACACCCAGTACATGACAGGGCCTGCCGGAGCCTATATGACCATCGTCAGTACCAGTGGCCATGCTCGGCAATAGCTACCAGTACTTGTTTTCATCGCCTTCCCTCACAGACTTCAGCGTCCGCTTCACCGGAGGTGCCGGTACAGCCGCCCCGTCTTATACCGACGGCCCCAACGTCAACGACTGGGCGTACAACACAGGGGCCACACCCACCATGTGGTTAAATGGCGTACAAAGTATGACCACCACCGCGGCCACGCACATTGTCGTCGCGCAAGCCCAGAGCCCTACCAACGGCACATACTCCATCAGCAACACCTTTTTGAACAGGGGCATGTACAACAATGACCCCGTATACGAACTCCTGGTCTACAGCGCCCCTCTCAGCAATACCCAGAGAGTATTGCTGGAGAATTACCAGGCATCCGAATGGGGACTGGGCGGCTCGCTCCCGTCTTCAGGATATACAAAATTCACTCCTCCCACAAAACCCACCTGGAACAAGAACCTCGTAGGTATCGGATATATCCTTAGCACCGACAACGTTCTCTCCGACGTAGCCGGTTCCACAGACGGACTGGGATTCAGCAGCGGTATCACGGCTTCTGATTTCCTTGGCTCAGCAGGCTACGTGATGGCCGCACACAACGCCCAGACCAATACGGTCAACTTCAACTCAGGCCTGACCAATGTCCCCGTCAACAGCTATGTATGGAATCGTTCCTGGTACGTCAGAACATTCAACGGCAACAGCTCCGGCAACGTCACCCTGAATTTTAATTTTAACGACTACAACGGGACGACCCCAAATCCGGCTTACTATTACAGCATCCTCTATAACGCAACGGACGGTACATTCGCCACCGGGACAAACAAGCTGGTCAGCTATACCCAGGGCAGCATCTCAGGCAACATCGTTTCAATGATTGTAAAAGCCTCCAACCTGCCCGCGGGATACTATACCATCGTCTACAACCAGAACAACGTCCTTCCCATATCACTCGAAGCCTTTACAGTCACCAGACAATCCGACAATTCAGCCCTGGCAAAATGGACGGTCGCCGCCGACCTCGGCCAGGACCAGTTCTCCCTTCAGCGCTCCGCCGACGGATCGCAGTTCAATTCGATCGCTGCCATCGCAGGCGTCGGTAACGGCTTCTCCTCGCAGAGCTATAGCTTTACGGATAATTCACCCCTCAGCGGCACCAACTATTACAGACTACTGATGACCGATGCTTCGGGCGTTTCATCCTACTCCCCCGTCGTCACCCTGGCATTCGGCGGATCACCCCGCCAGTTGACCCTCTACCCGATTCCCGCAAAAGATATGCTTCATATCAGCGCACCGGGGATCAGCGGAGGCGGCAGCGTCAATATCATTTCCAATTCCGGCCAGGTGCTCGCCAGCTACAAGTTTTCACAGCCAGACGGCGCAACCCTACCCGTCGGCAGCCTTACTGCCGGATCGTATATCGCTTACGTCCTCAGCGGCCAGCGATCATTCCCCATTACATTTATCAAACAATAACCGCAATACCAAAAAACACCCCGCACAGGGGCGATATGGACAACAAATAATCGTAACTTTCTTGCTCAAATTCCTGCAATGAAGCAAGTCACTATCGTCGTCCCCGAAGGCGACGTCAACCTGAGTAGCATCACCGGCACATTCCAGATCCTGACCCGGGCCAACCAATACTGGCAAAAGCTCGGCAACGCATCCATTATCGACGTACGCCTCGCAGGTTTCGTAAAGGAGATTCAACTGGAGGACGGCTTCTTCTCCGTCCACCCCGTCAATGTCAACGAGATAAAAAACCGACCTGCTGATCATACCCGCCATATCTTATGACTATGACAACGTGATCGGAAAGAATAAGGAGCTCATCACATGGATCACAGAACAATACAACAACGGCGCTGAGATCGCCACCATCTGCACAGGCGCATTCCTTCTGGCCTCCACCGGACTCCTCGACGGTCAGTCCTGTTCCATCCACTGGAATACAGCCTCCGACTTTAAACAACGCTTTCCCAATATCGGCATCCATACCGACCGCCTCATCACCGTCGGACCAAGAATATATACCAACGGAGGCGCATTCTCATTCCTCAACCTCGTCCTCTTCCTCGTCGAAAAATATTTCGGCAGAGAGATCGCTATCCACTGTTCGAAGATCTTCCAGATCGACATCGAAAGAACATCCCAGTCCCCCTTCTCCGTCTTCCAACCCCAAAAGAACCACGGCGACGAACTGATCAGCAAGGCCCAAACCTTTATCGAAGAGAACCTCACCGAAAAGATCTCCTTCGAAGACCTGGCCTCCCGACTGGCCATCAGCAGACGCAACTTCGACAGACGCTTCGTCAAAGCAGTAGGCAACACGCCAATGGAATACCTCCAGCGCGTTAAGATCGAAGTCGCCAAAAGACTCCTCGAAAAGAAAGGACAACCATCTTCGAAGTAATGTTCGAAGTCGGCTACTCGGACGACAAGGCATTCAGAGAAGTTTTTAAGAGACTAACTGGCTTATCCCCTTTGGATTATAAAGCCAAATACAACAGGCAGCCCATCGCCGTCTAAAAAACTTGCACCACATCCAAAATTGGCTATATTTGTAGTATAGTATAGTATAGAACAGCCGGACGCTGCGCACATGTCGCGGAAAGGCCACAGCCTACCACTACACTAACCAATACTAAAACGTTACTTGCTTATGACAAATCTCTACGATTTGCGCAAACGGCTATTTCCCCGTGTGCCAATCATTCTCGTCTTCTTCTTTCTCTCCTCTATTACCGCATCCGCACAAAAACCCATCACCGTCACCGGTACAGTGGTCGATTCGACAGGCAAACCCCTGACAGGCGTAAGCGTCGTAAACACCAGCAGAAAGAATTCGGGTACCTACACCGACAGCCACGGCAGATTCATCCTCGACGTCGGCCCCCGCTCGGTTATCGAGTTCTCCTACGTTGGCTTCACCGACCAGCGGCTGACAATAACGGAATCGACAAAAGAAGTAGCCCTCGTGATGCACCCGGTCGCAGCCAACATATCAGACGTCGTCGTCACAGCCTACGGTCGCAAACAAAGAAAAGAGGCCGTCGTCGGATCCGTCACCAGCATCGATCCGACTGAGCTTAAGATCCCCTCCAGCAACCTTACCAACGCACTCGCCGGCAGAGTCGCAGGCCTGATATCCTTCCAGCGCGCCGGCCAGCCCGGCCGCGACAACGCCAACTTCTTCGTCCGCGGCGTCACTACACTCGGCTATAGCGCCAGCCCCTGATCCTCGTCGACAACGTCGAGCTCAGCGCCAGCGACCTCGCCCGTCTCCAGGTAGACGACATAGCGTCCTTCTCTATCCTGAAAGACGCCAGCGCAGCCGCCCTCTACGGCGCCCGCGGCGCCAACGGCGTCATACTGATCACGACAAAAGACGGCAAAATTGGCAAGGCAAGGATCAACGTCCGCGCAGAGACCTCCATCTCCGAGCCCACAAAAAAGATACAGCTGGCGGATCCCATATCCTATATGAAAAACTTCAACGAAGCCGTCACCACAAGGAATCCACTGCAAACACCCCCTTTACCCCTAACGATATCTTTAATACGCAGCAGACCATCGACAAGGCCCCGGGAAACAGCCCCTATATCTTTCCCGCCGTCGACTGGATGAGCACGCTCTTCAGAGACCGCACCACCACCAACCGCGCCAACTTCAGCGCCAGCGGCGGCTCCCAGCTGGCCAAATACTATATGTCCGGGTCCTATTCCAGAGACAACGGCATTCTCCAGGTCAACCCGGTCAACAACTTCAATTCAGGAATGAAGTACGAGAACTACCAGCTGCGCGCCAACATCAACCTCAGCCTGACAAAATCCACCGAAGCCGAAGTCCGCCTCTGGGGCAACTTCAACGACTATACAGGACCGATAACCAGCAGCCAGGACGGCTTCTCCACAGACCTCTACGTAAAGGCGCTGCATACCAGCCCCGTTGCCTTCGCGCCGTACTACCAGCCGGACAGCGCAAACCGACTGACACATCATATCCTCTTCGGCAACAACCCCGGCCTCACCGGCGGCCTCCTCGACAACCCATATGCCGACCTGATGGACGGATACAAGAGCTTCTCCGAGTCCAGAATGTCCGCCCAGTTCGAGCTGACGCAGAAAATTGACTTTATCCCAGGCCTCAGCTTCCACGGCATTTTCAGCACCAACCGATACTCCTACTTTGACCTGACCCGCTCGTACAAACCTTTCTACTACGGCATCGGCTTCTCCGATCCCAAAACCGGCTTCTACACCCTCAACTGGCTCAATAACAAACCCGGTGACGCTCAGGAATTCCTCAGCTACTATCCCGGTAACAAGACCGTCTATACCTATCTCTACCTGCAGGGCACCGTGGACTACAGCCACAGCTTCGGCAAACATTCCGTAGGTGCAACGGTCATCGGTACCCGCCAGCAAACCCAGTACGGCGACGCCAACGACCTGCTGAGCTCTCTGCCCTACAGGAACCTCGGCGTTTCAGGCCGCGCTTCCTATTCTTTCGACAGCCGCTACTTCATGGAATTCAACTTCGGGTACAACGGGTCGGAAAGATTCGCCCCCAACCACCGCTATGGCTTCTTTCCGACCATCGGCGCCGGATGGGTGATATCCAACGAAAAATTCTGGGACGGCGGCATAGCCAACGTCATCACCCGGCTCAAACTAAGGGGCAGCTATGGCCTCGTGGGTAACGACAACATCGGAAGCCAGCGCTTCTTCTACCTCTCGAGCGTCACGCCGGACGACAACAACCAGAGCAACAGCAGCGCCCCCAACTACAACCCGCTGTTCTACTCTTCCTTCGGCAACACCAATTCATACACGCTGTACGGAACGACCATTCAGGCCTATCCTAACCCCGACGTCACCTGGGAACGGTCGAAAAAGAGCAATATCGCCATTGAGGCTACCATTTTAAAAGACCTCAGCATCACCGCGGAGATCTACCACGAATCCCGCTACGATATCCTGATCTCCCGCGGGTATATTCCCGTATCCGTCGGTATCGAGAATACGGCCAATGCCAACCTCCAGGCCAACCTGGGCAAAGCTACCGCCAACGGTCTCGACCTGAACCTCACCTACAACCAGCGGATCTCGAAAGACCTCACCGCCCAATTCCTAGGCAACCTCACCGTCACCTCCAACAAGGTAGTATACACCGAAGAGCCCCAATACAAGTACGGCTACGAATACAGAAAAGGAAAGCCCATCAACCAGCCCTACGGCTATATCGCCGAAAGACTCTTCGTCGACGATAAGGAGGCCCGGAACGCCCCACCCCAGAACTTCGGCAACGGCATCCCACCTCAGGGCGGTGACATCAAATACAGGGACGTCAATGGTGACGGTATCGTCGACGGCGACGACCAGGTAGCGATCGGACTGCCCCAGACACCCCAGATCATCTACGGCTTCGGATTCTCCCTGCAATACAAGAATTTCGACCTCAGTACCTTCTTCCAGGGCCTGGCAAGGGAATCCTTCTTCATCAACCCTACAGCCAATACCGACATCTCTAACGGGATCTATGGTACCGCTCCCTTCGTCAACAACGCCCAGCTGCTGAAAGCCTACGCCGACAATCACTGGTCCGAAGGGAACCAGAACCTCTACGCGCTCTATCCCCGCCTGTCTACATTTAATGCGATCAACAACCAGCAGACAAGCACCTGGTGGATGCGCGACGGCAGCTTCCTGCGCCTCAAATCAGCAGAGGTCGGATACTCCTTCCCCCGCAGATGGATCAAACGCGCCTACATGGATAACGCAAGGATCTATCTTAGCGGCCTGAATCTGCTGACTTTCAGCAAATTCAAACTTTGGGATCCCGAGATGGCCGGTCAGGGCTTCGGCTATCCTATCCAGCGCGTGTTCAACGTCGGCCTCAACCTCAATTTCTAATCCGCACAAATCATCATAAAATGAACTACAAAATACTGCTGGTGTCAGCGCTGTTACTGTCCGGGGCGTCCTGTAAGAAATACCTCGACGTCACGCCCGACGACGTGGCAACCCTCAACAGCTCATTCGCCAACGCCAACGAAACGCAATCCTACCTCGTCGGCAACTGCTATTCCATAATGCAGCGGCTGGCCGACGTCGTACGCAATCCGGGCTTTACCGCCTCCGGCGAAGTCATCATCCCCACCGACCTCCCGGCCAATCAAAGTCTTCCGGGCAACGGACAGGACGCGGGTTTCAATCTGATGCGCGGCTTCCAGAATGCCCAAAATCCGTTGATGAACTACTGGGACGCCTACAACCAGGGCCTAAACATGTGGCAGGCCATCCGCTTTTGCAACACGTTCCTCGACAACGTAAATACCGCCCCCGACCTCACACCGGACCTCAAAGTAAGGTGGATAGCCGAAGCGAAATTCCTGAAAGCATACTACCACTATTGGCTGATCCGCATGTACGGCGCAATCCCTATCGCCGACGCCGCACTTCCGGTCAACGCACCTTCCGACCAGGTAAGGCAAAAACAGCAACCCGTCGACTCCTGCTTCAGCTATGTCGTTCGGCTGCTCGATGAGGCAATCCCCAACCTCCCGCCGACCATCATGAACACGATCACAGAAGACGGCCGCATCACCCAGGTCATCGCACTCGCCGTAAAAGCAGAGGTCCTCGCCACCCAGGCCAGCCCCTCTTCAACGGCAACCCTGACTACGCCAGCATAAAAGACGTCACCGGCAGACCCCTCTACCCGGCCAGCCCCGACGCCTCCAAATGGCAGAAGGCCGCCGACGCCTGCAAGGCCGCCATCGACGCCGCCCGAGGCTTCCGGAGCCGCCCTGTACCAGTTCGTGGCGCAAAGCGGCATTACCCATATGAGCGATTCTACCAAAAAGCTGATGAATATCCAGGGCGCCGTAACAGACAGCTGGAACGTCGAACAGATCTGGACGCTCAACCCCGGATTCGGATACCAGATACAGGCCTGCCCCCGCGTTACATCCGACGCAACGACCGTCTATAACTTCTTCTCCAACTTCTCCGTCCCGATGGGCGAGACCGAACTGTTCTATACCAACCACGGCGTACCCATCAGTGAAGACGTTTCATGGGACTACCCCAACCGGTACAAGGTCGTACAGGGCGACGACGCCAACGGCTACTATGTCAAAAAAGGCTATTCGACGAACAAGGGCAACCTCAACAGGGAAGAAAGATACTATGCCGACGTCGCCTTCGACGGCAGCATCTGGTTCGGCTTCGGCAACACCGACGACAACAATCCCAACTACATCAACGCCGTCAATGGCGCCGCATCGCCGAGCGACCCCATCTCCTACAACAGCACCGGATACTGGCCCAAAAAGCTGGTGCCCTATCTGACAGCCTCCGCCAACAGCAGCTTCGTCCAAAAAGGCTACTCATGGCCCTTCATGCGACTGACCGCCCTCTGGCTGCTCTACGCCGAATGCCTCAACGAAGCCAACGGCCCCACCGCGGACGCCTATAAATGGATAGACGCGGTACGCACAAGAGCCGGCCTGCCCGGCGTTCAGCAGGCATGGTCGACCTATTCGAGAAACCCCTCCAAACCGTCTACAAAGGAAGGCCTCAGGGACATCATCCACCAGGAACGCAGGATCGAACTCGCCTTCGAAGGCCGTGCAGGCTGGGACCTCAGAAGATGGAAAGAACTCCAGAACCTCTTTGCGACACCGTTCGTCGGATGGAGCGTGCAGACACTGGCCAAGACAACTTCCGCCTACTACAACCTGCATACCGTCTACCAGCCGCAGTTCGGACTGAAGGACTACCTCTTCCCGATCCAGAAATACGACCTGCTGGTCAATTCCAATCTCGTCCAAACTCCCTACTGGTAAAAACACAAAAACGAATTATTATATGGTATCTGCAATATTCAAAAAACGGCAACCCTCGCCATCATGGCTCACAGTCCTGACGATAGTCTGCCTCGTGGTCGCCTCCTGTAAAAAGGCCTCCGACTACAACGCCGTCACTTCGAACGACAAAACGAAACCAGGAGTGGTCTCAAATATCAAAGTCGTCAACTTCAACGGCGGCGCCTATATCACCTATACGCTCCCGGATTCGAAGAATATCCTCTACGTACTGGCCAACTACCAGATCAACAGCAAGACCAGCCGTCAGACAAAATCCTCCTACTACTCCGACAGCATTACGGTCAGCGGCTTCGCGGACACCATAGACTATAAAGCTGGTGCTGTGGACCGTTTCCCGCGCAGAGGTAAAGTCGGACTCGATAGTAGTAACGGTTCATCCCAAAACACCGCCCTACAAGCTCGTCTATGCAGCCCTGGCGCTGCAGGCCGACTTCGGCGGTATCAACATTAAAACGACCGACACCACCAGTGCACCGGTCGGCATCATCACCCTGCTCCCCGACCCCATCACCAGCAAATACCAGATCCAGGACCAGCACTATACCGGCGACGCGTCCATCGACTACAGCCTCCGCGGCTACGATACCATCCCGAAGAAATTCGGCCTCTACGTCACCGACCAGTGGGGTAATGTCTCCGACACGCTCTTCCAGACCATCAAACCCCTCTTCGAGACGATCCTCGATAAGTCCAGATTCCAGGCATACGTACTCGCCACCGACGTAGGCAACTACCAGAACGGCCTCTTCAACCTGAGCAACCTATGGGACAACAACTACGGCGAATTCTGCTACAATACTCAGCAGCCCATACTACCCACAGGCGCCAAGCCAAATATCTGGCCTGCATGGGCGACATTCGACATGGGCCAGACTGCAAAGCTCAGCCGCTACGTCGTCTGGGACAGGGTCGGAGACGGTAATATATTCGTATGGAACTCCGGCGCACCCCAGACATGGGTCATGTGGGGCAGAGCCGACGTCCCCCAGGACGAACTGATGCCATCCGACACGGCACACCTGCCCGCGGTCGGCAGTAAAACTCCAGGCGGATGGGTCAACCTCGGCCTCTTCAATGCGCCGCCCAAACCCGCTCACAACCCCCTGACCAACGACGATATCCAAACATGGAAGAACGGCTTCAGCTTCGACTTCTCGATCGACCTTCCCAAAGTCCGGTATATCCGGTTCGAATGCCTGCAGACCATGGGCGGCACCAACAACTATTACAACATGAACGAAATGTCGGTATACGGAAACCCATTTTAACCAACATCAAATTATTATGAAGTACTATACAAGAACCCTTCTCATAGTCCTGCTCCTCTGTAACGCGTTCTCCTGCTCGAGGAAACCGACAGATTTCAGGGCCTTCCTCAACGGCAGCGAGAAAACATACCCCGGCGCCGTCAGCGCCGTCGCTATCTCACCCGGCAACCTCAGGGTGAAACTGACCTGGCACCCAAGCCCGGACCCCAGCGTCGCCAGATACGTGGTCTACTGGAATAACTATGCCGACTCTCTCGTCATTCCCGCCAGTAAACACAACCCTTCCGATACCGTCGGATGCCTGATCAGCAACCTCCAGGAATACAACTATACGTTCTTCATCAATTCCTATGACAACGCCGGCAACAAGTCCATCACGACCGAACTGGACAACGTCCGCATCTACGGGAGCATCTACCAGAACTACCTGCACAACCGTCCCGCTAACCAGGACACGCCCTTCGTGATCAGCAGCAACAATTCAGACGTAACGATCAATTTCCGGAGACCCGATTCGATCAATATCACCACGGTGATCAAATACACCGACAACACGGGCGCGCAGCAAACACAGATCTCCCCGGACAGTACTGCGATCCTGCTCCCTAACTTCAAATTTGGCACATCCGTCCTGTACCGGTCGTCTTATATCCCGGTGAGAAGCGCTATTGACACGTTCCTGGCAACCGGCTATGACACCTTCCCCTCTATCTTCAGGATCGTACAGTGCGACAAAAGCCTGTTCAAAGAGATCCACCTGCCCAACGACATGAACGCCGGTTTCGGCACCTCCATGAGCCAGCTCTGGGACGGAGCCACACAGCCAAAAGGCTACCCCGACATCTTCCACTCCGACGGCTCCGCGCCCTTTCCGCAGCACTTCAGCTTCGACATGGGCACTACCTACAACAACCTGATCCGCGTCCAGGAAATAGGACGCAACTGCTGCCACAACCCCATCGACTTCGAGATCTGGGGCATCGCCGATACCACCGGGGCAGAGACTTTGCTCCCAGGCAACGACCCCGGATGGAAGAACGAAGCAGTAACAAAAGGCTGGACCCTGTTAAAAGAAGTGGTTCGCACGGACGACGGCGTCGCCCCGGTCAACGCGGACCTGATCTCCAATCCGCCGCCAGTACGCTATATGATGGTCCGCATCTTAAAAACTACCGACGACCCCAGCTACGTCAACCTCAGCCAGCTGACATTCTGGTTCAAGCAATAATCGCGCAATCCGTAAGTTTGAAAATTATGACGTTCAACTACAAGCTATTTTTAACATGGGCGATCGCCTGTCTCTCACAGACAGGCATCGCCCAAACTCATCTTCATCCCCTCCACCTCTGGTATAAAGAGCCCGCTGCCCAATGGGAGGGCGCCCTCCCTCTCGGCAACGGTAGGCTCGGTATGACCCCCGACGGCGGCGTCACCACAGAGAACATCGTTCTCAACGACATCACGCTATGGTCCGGATCCCCCAGGACGCGAACAACTACGACGCCTACAAAAGCCTGCCGGAAATAAGACAACTGCTCTTCGAAGGAAAGAACGACCAGGCACAACAACTGGTGGACAAGAACTTCATCTGCAAAGGCCCCGGCTCCGGAGGTCCTCAGTGGGGCTGCTTCCAGATGCTGGGAACCCTGAAGCTCGACTTCTCCTACGGAAGCGGCGGCGGCACACACACCAACTACCACCGCCAGCTCTCCCTCGACAGCGCCATCGCCACCACCACCTACGAGGTTAACGGCGTAAAATACAGAAAAGAATATTTCACCTCCTTCGGCACCGACGTCGATATCGTCCGGATCTCGTCCGACAAACCCGGAATGGTCAACTGCGCGATATCCATCGACCGCCCCGAAAGAAGATCCATCACCAGCAACGGTAACACCCTCCTGATGGAAGGCCAGCTCGACAACGGCACCGACGGCAAAGGCATGAAATACCTCGCCAAAGTGCAGGCGGTACTGAAGGACGGCAGCCAGCACACAAAAGACAACAAGCTCATCATTAGAGGAGCAACAGAGCTAACGCTGTATGTCTCGGCTGGTACCGACTTCAACAACCCGCAGTACGCCGGCAACACGACACAACTCCTGGCAAAAGCCAGTAGCCAGCCCTTCGCGACAGAAAAGAAAAACCATATAGCCAATTATCAGCGCCTCTTCAACAGGGTATCCCTAAACCTCGGGCCCCAGTCCCGGGACGACTTGCCAACCAACGAGAGACTGATCGCCTTCCAGTCAACGCCGGCAGCCGACAACGGACTCGCAACCCTCTTCTATCAGTTCGGCCGCTATCTGAGCATCAGCAGCACCAGGGTCGGTCTGCTGCCACCCAACCTGCAGGGTCTCTGGGCGAACCAGATACATACCCCTGGAACGGCGACTACCACCTCGACGTCAACGTAGAGATGAACCACTGGCCCGTCGACGTCGGCAACCTGTCCGAACTCGACCTGCCCCTAGCGCGACTGGTGGAAGGAATGGTACCCTACGGAAAAAAGACAGCCCGCGCCTACTATCAGGCCGACGGCTGGGTAGCCCACGTCATCACCAATCCCCTGGCATTTCACGGAACCGGGCGAAAGCGCCTCATGGGGCGCGACAAAATCCGGCTCCGGATGGCTCTGCAACAATCTCTGGCAGTACTACGCCTTCACCAACGACACCGCCTACCTGCGCAGGATCTATCCCATCCTGAAAGGAGCAGCCGCTTTCTATAAGGACATGCTGATCCGCGACCCCAAAACAGGCTGGCTCGTCACCTCTCCCTCATCCTCACCCGAAAACGCCTTCATGCTGCCCAACGGCAACCACGCCAGCATCTGCATGGGCCCGACCATCGACAACCAGATCGTCCGCGAACTTTATAACAACGTGATCGCCGCCTCCACACTGTTTCGCATCGACAGGTCCTTCAGGGATACGCTGCAGACACAGCTGTCGCAAATACCTCCCCCGGGACGAATAGCACCCGACGGCCGCATCATGGAATGGCTCGAGGACTATCCCGAAACCGAACCCCACCACCGGCATATCTCCCACCTCTATGGGCTCTATCCGGCCAACCTGATCACGCCGGACAGCACCCCCGACCTTGCAGCGGCCTGCAAAAAGACCCTCGACGCCCGGGGCGACGACGGCCCCAGCTGGTCCATCGCCTACAAAATGCTGATGTGGTCGAGGCTTTACGACGGCAACCGCTCCTATCTGCTCTTCAAACACCTCATGCGCCCCACCTTCGCCACCAATATCAACTATGGCGCCGGAGGCGGCATCTACCCCAACCTGTTCTCGGCCGGCCCGCCCTTCCAGATCGACGCCAACTTCGGCGGAGAGGCGGGACTCGCCGAAATGCTCATCCAAAGCCACGCAGGATATATCAACTTCCTGCCCGCCATCCCCGACGAATGGCAACAGGAAGGGGAAGTAACAGGACTCAAAGCGCGCGGCAACTTTACCGTCGACTTCAAATGGAAGAACGGCCGGATCACCAGCTATCACGTCTATTCAAAACAATCCCGTATCTTAAAGGTCAGGCTCAACGGCGAGATCCATACCGTCAAAACCAGCCCAATCAGATAACAACCATGCGAAAACACATTTTCCCATTCCTACTCGCGGCATCACTCACCTGCAACGCCCAATCCACATCCCCGATAGGCCACCCCTCCCAATCCACACCCCCGATGGGCTGGATGTCCTCGAACAGCTTCGGCCCCAACATCGACGAATCCGTCATCCGATCAACCGCCGACGCCATGGTTACCTCAGGCATGAAAGCCGCAGGCTACCAATATATCTTCATCGACGACGGTTGGGTCAGCGGTCGCGACGCCCAAAACAACCTCGTCCCCGATTCTAAAAAATTCCCCCATGGAATTAAGGCCCTGGCCGCCTACGTACACTCCAAAGGCCTCAAACTCGGCATCTATTCCGACGCGGCGCCCCTCACCTGCGGCGGATTCACCGGAAGCCTCGGCTTCGAGAAGCAGGACGCCACCACCTTCGCCTCCTGGGGTATCGACTACCTCAAATATGACTACTGCAACGCTCCCACGGACGTCGCCACGGCAAAAGCCAGATACAGAGCGATGGCCGACGCCCTCAACGCCTCAGGCCGCACCATCCGTCTGGGCATCTGTGAATGGGGCGACAGACAACTCCTGGCTATGGGCAGCGGAAGCCGGAGGCACCGTCTGGCGAACCACCGGCGACGTCCGCGACAAATGGAAGGCAAAGCCCGGAGAAGAAGGCATGGGCATCCTCAACATCGTCGACATCAACGGCGGCCTCGACCGCTTCGCACAAAAAGGACACTGGAACGACCCCGACATGCTCGTGGTAGGCCTGTACGGAAAAAAGGCCCCGCCTCCGACCTCGGCGGAATCGGCTGCAACGACCAGGAATACCAAAGCCAGTTCAGCCTATACTGTATAATGGCCGCACCCCTCACCGCCAGCAACGACCTCCGCAGCCTAAGCGACGTTACAAAGACGACCCTCACCAACAAAGAAGCCATCGCGATCGACCAGGACCCACTCGGCATACAGGGCAAACGCATCGTCAACGACTCCACCCGCGCGATATTCACCAAACCCCTCGCAAACGGCGACATCGCAGTCGCCATCCTCAATAAATCAGACAGATCTCAACAACCCAATCTCAACTGGAACGACCTCGGCCTCGCCTCCGGCGGCACATACGAAGCCCGCGACGTCTGGACACACGGGACCACAACACTCAACCAAACAATAGCCCCCCACGAAACCAAACTCCTGAGACTAAAACACACTATCACTCAGGTCAGCCTCCCCCACATCTTCAGCGACAACATGGTTTTCCAACGCGACCAACCCGTAAAGATCTGGGGCTACGCACCCAACAACAAAAAATTGACCGTCACCTTCCACGGACAAACCCGGACACCGGTCGCAGGCGCCAACGGAAAATGGTCAGCCACCTTTCCCCCAACCCCCTACGGCGGTCCCTTCGAACTAAAGATCGCCGGCAGCACCAATAGCCTGACCTATAAGAACATCATAATCGGCGATGTATGGGTCTGCAGCGGCCAGTCCAATATGGAATTTCCCGTCTCCGGATGGTCCAGCGTCAACAACTACCAGTACGAGATCGCACACGCCGAATACCCCAATATCCGGCTCTTCACCGTGAAAAAGAGCATTAGCGGCAAACCCGAAGAAGACGTAAGACCCGCACTATGGCAGGAATGCAGCCCCTCTACCATCAGCCCCTTCTCGGCCGTCGGCTACTTCTTCGGAAGGCAACTATACCAAACCCTGAAGGTCCCCATCGGCCTCGTCTTCTCTTCATGGGGAGGCACCGACATCGAATCATGGATCAGCAGGAACAGCCTCGACACCAGCGCGGAATACCACGACGCAGTAAAAAACCTCCCGGTACTCGACATGGATTCACTGCGGGATAACCTCGGAAAAAGATCCTCCGGCTGGTGGATAACGTACAGGGGCACCTGCCCGATACGACAGCCATCGGCGCCTGGAATACGATATCCTTCGACGACAGCAAATGGCCGGTAATGCAGCTCCCCGGCCTCTGGGACAACCAGCAGCTCGGCAACATGTTCGACGGTCAGGTCTGGTTCAGAAAAGAATTCGAACTCAAACCCGGCTCACTCACCGGCAACTCACCCTCCAACCCTTCACCCACCATCCTCACCGGCAACACCCCCACCAACCCCGCCAACACCGACACCGTCACGCTCTCCCTCGGTACCATCGACGACAACGACCAAACCTTCGTCAACGGCATCTCCGTCGGCTCCACCAACGGCTACAACCTCAGACGCATCTACAAAATACCGCCCGGGATCCTCCACGAAGGCAAGAACGTTATAACTATAAAGGTCGACGACACCGGCGGCGGAGGCGGCGTCTACGGCAACATCAACGACATCTGCCTCGTCTCCGGCTCAACCCGCACCGACCTCTCCGGCCCCTGGAAATTCCAGGTGGCAGCCGTAGCCACCGGCCACGCCAACATCGGCCCCAACAGCTATCCATCCCTCCTGTACAACGCCATGATCCACCCGATAACACCCTTTCCTATAAAAGGCGTCATCTGGTACCAGGGCGAGAACAACGCCAAACGCGGCTACCAGTACCGGAAAGCCATGCCCCTGATCATTGAGGACTGGCGCAGCCACTGGAAGGAAAAAGACTTCCCCTTCTACTACGTACAGATCGCCAGCTTCAGCGCAGACCACGGAAATAGCAATACCGGCAGCGCCTGGACCGAACTCCGCGAGTCCCAGACCCGGACACTATCAGTCCCCCATACCGGCATGGCCGTAACCACCGACATCGGCGAGCCCAACGATATCCACCCCAAAAACAAACAGGACGTCGGCAAAAGACTGGCAATGCTAGCCCTCAGAGACACCTACGGAAAACACGTCGTCGCCGAAGGCCCCAAATACAAATCAATGGAAATAAAAGGCAGCCACATCAAATTGCGCTTCACGGGATCCCCCTTGCTGCCGCAGGCAACCTCACCGGATTCGAACTCGCCGGCCCCGACAAACACTTCTTCCCGGCAATAGCCTCTCTCACAGGCGACCTGGTAGACCTATACGCTCACGAAGTCCCACACCCCGTCGCCGCACGGTACGCCTCGGGCCGACGACGCCAGCAAATCCAATCTGTTCAATAAGGAAGGTTTTCCCGCCACACCATTCCGAACCGATCGATGGCCGGAAATCACAAAAACCGTAAAATATACAATATATTTGCAGTAGCACAGTGTAGTATAGCCCCAACCTACCGGAGCGGGCTATACGCCTGAAACAAAAAAAACATCTTTATCTATGCGCGACGTATTCCAGGAAATACGACAGTTGGAAGGCATAGCAGGACTATCGAAACACGAACAGCTGGTTCAGGGCATCATCAATGCCATCAACGACAAGATCCTCTCCCAGGGAGACATGCTCCCCTCCGTCAATAGCCTGATCCGCGAATTCGGCTTCGCCAGAGAAACCATCGCCCGCTCTTACAAAGACCTCACCAGCCGCGGCATCGTCGAGTCCAAGAACCGCGTCGGCTTCTACGTCGCCAACGGCGACACCGAAAAACAACTGAGACTCGCCCTCATCATCTTCGCCTTCGACAGCTTCCAGGAAGTCTTCTACAAGACATTCCGCGACCTGCTCGGCGAAACAACACACGTAGACGTCTTCTTTCACCACAACAACATCGACGTCTTCGAAAGCATCATATCCAACGTCAGAGGGAAATACGGAATGTATGTCGTAGCGCCCATCCCCCACAAAAGGACCGCCGACATCATCCATACCCTCCCCATGTCCAAATTCCTCATGATCGACCGCTACGAACCCATCGGCGGCGAATTCTCGCACATCACCCAGGAGTTCGAACGATCCTCCTACGAAGCATTCAGCAAACTCAGCTCAACCATCAGCCACTATAAGGGCATGGTGTACTACTACCGCCCTTCTTCCGATACGCCTATCGAAATACTCAACGCCTACAAGAAATTCGTAAAAGATTATAAGGTGAAAAGCACCATCGCAACCAACTACGAGCCCGGCTCCATCCAGAAAGGATACGTATATTTTACCATCAATAATACCGAACTCTGGGCCATGCTCAAAGACTGCGTGGCCAAAGGACTGACCCTTGGAAAAGACGTGGGCATCCTCTCACACAACGACGACGTCGTCAAAGAGATCATCTGCAACGGCATCACCACCTATTCGGCAGACTTCAAATACATGGCCGAAAAAGCCGCCGAATTCGTCCTCCGCCGCGAGCCGGTCCGCGAAACCATCCCCACCATACTTATCCGAAGAAATTCACTTTAAACGATACAACTTTACATCACTCGCCGGCACCACTACCCTAAGCTGTCCGACAACATCCATTGCCCCCGAACCAAACAACTCCGTGGCGTTGCACGATCCAATACCCAGCCGCGACAGCGGCAACGAATACTCCCGATCCTTATCACTATAGTTAAAGAACGCCACATACCTCACCCCGTCAAGCACCTGCGTAAAAATATTCACTCCTCTGTCTCCCGTATTCGCCTCCACCGGCCTCCAGCTGACCCCCTTCCTCGCAATACCCAGCATCTCCTCATTCTGTAACAACGACTCCGCCATCCTCCGCCACTTGCCGGGAATCGAATAGTCATCCCCCGTGGTCAGCGTACCCGTCACCAGCGACGCAGCCAGCCTCGCCCGGTTCATACCATCAGGCGCCACATTGAACACGACATGATCCGCGTCGATAAAATTATACATACGCCCCAGCCACCAGCCATACCCCGTGCTGTTCAGCGTATACTCGGAATTGTCGATCGCCGAAAACGCGTCACACGCAATACGTCGCATATGCACATACCTGCTCGTAGCGAGATTCGGTGAGATAGCGGCATACATCAGCATACTCCCGTCAAGTACGCTGTCGACCAGCGACATTCCCCGGCGAAAAGCCTCCATCCCCGTCGTCACGGAAGGATCATAAAAATGATCCGCCTCGACCGCCCCATGCCCGAGAAAATCCACCTTGATCATCTCGAAACCAAGCGCCTTCAGTCTGCTCAGCACATGCACGATCATCCACCGCGTGCCCGGATGCGTCGGGTCAAGAGCCCTGCCCCCATCGATATCCACGGGCTTCCCGTTTTGCCGCGTCCACGCCTGCTCATACCGGTAATTCGTCCCCGCTATCGGCCGCTCACTCTTCCCCCACTCTGCAAACGGCGTCCAGTATACTCCCGGATGCATCCCCTTCTCCCGGCAATAAGCGACAAATTCCCGGAGCTTGCTCACATCCCCATCCAGACCACCCGGCGTCATATTATCCCAGAAAGCATCGAGATCGATAAAAAGACTGCCATCCGACCGCCGGAAGCCGATGACCGAATCATGCAAAAAATCCACAACCCCCTTCACCTTCCCCAGCGTCAGCTTATCCTGTATCGCACCCCAGCTGTTCCAGACGATCGGCACCGGCTTGTCCCAGCCAAATACCACCCGCGGCCCGAGCCGCATGTTCAGCCAGGCATATTCTTCCATCCCGTTCCTCCAGTCGGCCCAGCGGCCAACCACCATCCGCGGACTTCGGCAATAGCCATTCATCAGGCCCACCATCCCATGCGGCACACGATCATGGGTGATCGTCGTATCGGAAAGACCCGCAAACAGCGACACCGAATCCCCCACATCCACTCCACTCTTCCAGACATCATGCTCGAGCGAACCCATGACAATCCCCTCCCTGGTCGAGTCATTATAAACCGCCGTGACCTCCGAGCTCATAAACCTTCCCTTCCCCCGATCACGCGCATCATAGCGAACATACATATCGTTGTCATAAGGCACTTTCAAAGCCCGCATATTACCTCCCGCAAATGCCCCCGTCATCACGGACATATAATTACACTTCGCTCCCCCGACCCTCACCTCCATCTCAACATAGTCCTTACCCGGATAAACATAGAACAACTGCCGAAGCTTCCCCGTGCTCACCGTATACAAATTCCCCGTCCTCACCACCTTCCTCGGCGACGAGGCCACCCGCGAATCGAACACCCCGTCCCCCTTGCACAATGCATACGCATCACCAACCACCTGCCGTCCATTCAGGACCAGAGAGTACACCCCGCGGTTCAGGTCATATACGATCCTGTTCGCCTTTCCGAAACTCCAGACCTGCTGCCCCGCCACTACACCCGACAACACAAGGAATACAGCCAACAATAATATACGATTGCCAGACATAGTTATTTTGTTTTATTCTGCCGTGATCTCGACAACTGCGCTCGTCAACTCCTTCTTACCCAGAACGCCGATCCCCGTCTTCATCAGGTATTCTCCCGTGAACGTTCTCCCGTCTTCCGCAAGCACCGCAGGCGTTCCGGGATACCGGTTGATCTCCTTCACCCGATAGGTCCTGGCCCCGTCCAGCCCCTGCAGCTTCACGGGAGCCCAGACACTGCCATACCGCGGATGCAGCACATAGCCGAACAATACAGCTTTCTTCTTATCACTGTCAACATACATCAGTGCAGCCCGCTGAGCATCATAAGGCGCAAGCAGCCTGTACAGATCGCCCTGCCCGATGACAGCGCTCAGCCGGCGATAATCCTTCAGCGCCTGCTGACTGAACCCAAGCTCCTTTTCCGTCATCTTCGACACGTCCAGATCATAACCCAGCCTCCCCATCATCGCCACATCGGTACGGAATTTTAGCGGCTCCTTCCCCCAGGAAGTAATATGACAGGCGATCGTATTGGCCGGAAAGAAATAAGAATAACCCCACTGTATATACACCCGCTCGACCGCATCGGTATTGTCGCTGGGCCAGAACTCCGTAAAATATTTCAACGCCCCGTAGTCCGTCCTTCCTCCGCCGCCGCTGCACAGCATCATCGGCACGGACGGATGTTTCGCCCGCAGCCGCTCGAGAACGGCATACAGACCCGCCACATAGTCGATATAAAGATTCGACTGACGACTCCCGAGATAAGGCGAATAAGCATTGGTCATCATCCGGTTGCAGTCCCACTTCAGATAGGCGATACCGGTATGCTGCGTCAGCAGATCGTCCACGGTCCGGAAGACAAAATCCTGAACCGCCGGATTGACGAGGTCCAGAACCAGCTGATTCCGGAAATAATTCTCTGCGCGGTTCGGCAGTTTCAGCACCCATTCAGGATGCTTCCCGTACAACTCGCTTTTTGGGCTCACCATCTCCGGCTCGACCCAGATACCGAACTTCACACCCTTTTCGGCGGCATCCTTCTCCAGCATCGCTATCCCATGCGGCAACTTGGCCCTGTCCTCCTGCCAGTCGCCCAGCGAAGTATGATCATCGTTGCGGGGATATTTATTACCGAACCACCCATCGTCCAGCAGGAACATATCCGCACCCAGTTTTCGCGTTTCGCTGAATAAAGTGTCCAGCTTTTGCTCGTTGAATTCGAACTGCGTCGACTCCCAGTTATTCAGCAGCGTCATCCTCGGCCCCTTTCCGTCCAGTACTCCGTAACTGCGCGCCCAGTCATGCAGATTGCGGCTCGCCCGACCCCGGCCCCCATCGGAATACGTAAAAATAAATTCAGGCGTCTTCAGCGTCTTCCCAGGATCGAGTACATAATCCGACGCATAAGGGTTCATTCCCGGCAGCACACTCAGCCTGTCCTTCTCGTCGACCTCGAACAACAGCTGAAAACTGCCCGACCATCCCAGCGTACCCGCCAGCACCTCTCCCGTCTCCTCCGTAGACTTTCCATTCAAAGACAATAAAAAAGCCGGCGTCTGGTACATATCCGCACGGGTGCCCAACTTACTGTCGATGATCTTGATCCCGCTCGTCAGCCGGCTCTCGTCCATCTGCATCTCCCGGGCCCAGTCGCCATGCCACTGCGTCAGCCAGTAACTGTCCGCATGAAAATGCAGCATCGAGGAAGCAAAATTGCTTACCCTCACCGGCTCCTTCTCGGCATGACTGATCCTGACTCCCGAAGTAATGACATTCTCCCGCACATACGACTTCAGCTCCAGTACCACCGTTACAGGGTAGACCGGGTCCTTCATGACAATGCTCGTCACCCGTATATTGCCATCCGTGCTATCTGTCCCCCACGAAGCCACCCGCAGATCCAGAGACGGATTCCCGTCCGCATGAACGATCCGGATAGCCGGCTCGAAAAGATAACTCCCGCCACCCTGCGCATAGCTCTCTACCAACGTATCGGACGGTGTAGAACTTACGGCCACCCTCGTCCCCAGATAGGACTGGTATAACTTTCCATTCGGTCCTATAGTTAATACCAAACTCATATTCCGGGTATGGACATCGATCTTCTGCTGCGCCAGCAGACCAGAACAGGCAAGCAAAATGCTCGACAGCAACAGACAGGATAAACAAGGTTTTCTCATCGTAAATATTAAAAAGATTAATGTGCAAGACCCAATGGGGAAAAAACAACGAACATCGCTATCATGGCAAGGATCAGCAGCCCAAAATACCAATAGCGCTGCTTCCACGGCGAAAGCGTCGCAACACCTTCATTCACGACCCTGAATGGCTCCTTCATCGGATAAAACCTCCCGATCAGCAGCATCCCCGCAACCGTGACCACGAACAGGATCGCCAGCACGTGCAAATAGTGCAACCCCGTATGGAACACGAACTGTGTGAGCATATAACTCACGACAAAGAATACCAACCCCACCTTCGCCGCTATCGCCGGCGTCTTCTTCGTCAAAAACCAACCGTCATCACCGTGAATATCGGCACACTGAAAAAACTGGCCGCCTTCTGCAGATAGTTGTAAAAACCACCGCTGAAATTGATGATCAAAGGCGCGAAATAAACGCCCCCGCTATCACCAGCACCTGGAATACCCTCGCACCCCGAACGATCTCCTTCTCATCCGGCCGTTCCCCCTGCGCTGCATCCACGGCTGATATATATTCACCGTGAACAATGTCCCGAGACTGTTCAGTCCTGCATTGAACGTACTCAACGCCCCGCCAAACACGATCGCCGCCATAAATCCCGATATTACCGGCGGCATCACATCGCTGACCAAGCTGAGGAAAGGCATTCACCGAATTTCCCAACCCTGTATACAAATGCAGCGCCATCAACCCCGGCACATTCAGCAGCAACGGCGCCATCAGCTTCCCCACACAGGCCAGTGCGATCCCCTTCTGGCTCGTCGCCAGATCCCGCGAAGCCAGCGTCTCCTGAACGATATACTGCTCCATCCCCCAGTAATAGACATTGATCAGCAGCATGCCCGTGAACAAAGTGCTGAAAGGCACCGCACTCCCCGGCCCCCCGATCGCATTCAGATGCTCCTGCTTACTGCTGACCACGCGATGTATACCCTCCGCCACACTACCCCCTCCCAGATAGCTGAACCCATACCAGGTCAGCAACGCCCCACCCAGCACCATGCCCACACCCTGCACGACATCACTGATCGTTATAGCCTTCAGTCCACCCAAAAGAGTATAACAGCCGCCGATCACCCCGACAAGCACCACCAGCACACGGATGGCGGCAAAATAACTCAGCCCCAGCCGCTGATCGATGTGCAGGATTCCGTTCAGCGCAACAGCACAGCCATATAGGACAGATGGAATAAGATTTACAAGATAGCTTACCAAAAAAATAATGGAGATCATGCGCTTGGTAGCCCGGTCAAATCGCCGCTCCAGAAAATCAGGCGTCGTAACCGCGCCTATCCGAAGATAGACCGGCATCAGCCATTCCGCCACTACCAGCATTGCCAGTATCGAACTCATCCCCCAGCACATCACGGACATATCCGTCGTATACACATACTCGTTCTCGCCAACGAATTGGTTAGCGCTCATGTTGGTAAGAAAAAGAGAACACCCGATCATCCAAAAGCCGAAATTCCTGTTCCCAAGAAAATAGGCCAGGGAAGTTCCCAGCTTCTGTCCCCTCGTCTTATATACCGCGATCACCGCGGCAACTACAGTGAACGCCAGAAAACTTATGATTACGGTCGAGTTCAAAGCCATTCTATTCTATCCTATACTATACTACAAACATAAAGTATTTTTCCAACTAAAACAACCTCCCGCTATGATGATCTTTCTTCCTCAATACTCCCGTAAGGTAATCAAAGTACCTATGCCTTCCCCAGGCCTCCCGGTTCCCGACCACATAAAGCCTTTCCTTCGCCCGCGTCACCGCGACATTCAGTATATTGGGGCTTTCAGCGACCCAGTTCCGCGCTTCGACGGCGCCGGCACCCGTTCCCAGAATAAGGATCACGACTTCGGCCTCCTTTCCCTGAAAACTATGGATCGTGCCGCAATCCACCCCATACAACTGCTTCAGACGACCGCCGCACGCCTCCACAACGGAGCGAAACGGAGTAATGACGAAAACCTTCCCATCAAACCCCACCAACTGCTGAATCAGATCTTCAGCCACCTGCAGTTCCTCGGTAACGGTATGACCGATCACCGTCATCGGCAAAACATCGATCCACCCGCTTCCACCCGTAGGGAGATCACGGCCCCTGTCCTTCGTCACTTTCACCATCTGCCTGTTATACGCGATCTCATTCGCAATAGAAAACATCGGCTCACTGCACCTCCTGTGCGCACGCAACGGCACCCCCGTCCAAGTCCCCGCGATATACGTTCCATATTTAGTAACCCTGTCCGCCAGGTATTGCGCGGAAGATCCCACCGGACTCCACTCTTCCCCAACTCCATACGCATCCTGAAGCATCCTCCCCAAACCCCTGGGTATAGTCACCACCGGCGGTATCTGTAGCGTATCCCCGATCACGACACAACGCTTCGCCCGCCAGATCGCACCACATACCGACGACGGCGTCGCCTGCCCCGCCTCATCGATCAGCACCCACCCCACCGACCCCTTCCCCATATTAAAAAACTGCGACTGAAAAGAAGCCAGCGTCACCGACACCACCGGAATACAAAAGAAAAAACTACTCCACAGGACAGACGCGACCCCTTCATCCAACCCCGCGATCACCTTATACGGCGACATATTCACAAAGGCATTCAGATTCGCACTGAAATACCGCGCATTCACACGGATAGCCAGTTCCGTCAGCCGCAAACTTTTTAAGAATATCTCTCCCCTGAGAATATTTATCTTCTCCGACGAATAAGGCGTCAGCCGGTGAATTTCCTCCACCGGCAATTTCAAAAAATCTTTCCCCGGCAAACACTCCGGAGCAATATCATATTCGGCAACCAGCCGATCCCCCAATCCACCCAATTCCACCCAACCCGAATCACTCCCCTCAACCACCAGTCGCTCCAGCAGATCATGGTACTCACCCGCCAGCCGCTGAAAACGCAGATATCCCTCCAACTGAGCCGCAAACTCCCCGGCCACCTTTTCAAACTCCCGCTCATTCTCCATGATCACACCAGCGTCCACGGCAATCCTCCTTCAAAAGCTTTCGAAAATTGTAGTCCTTGCCAAACCAGAATTTGCTGACAAACGCCCTCCGGTTATCCGACCTGCCAAGCGCCGCACTCACCATCCCCCAGCACGGCTCATCGTGGATCAGCCCTGCGATACGCGAAAAATAATCCGCCGGACCGTAACTCCCATAATCGATGCTTTTCGAAACCGGCAACTCCTTAGAGATATTCTCGACGGCCACATTGTTATTGCTCGCCACTACGATCCCGTCATTGTCAAATACGCTGCGATCGATATTGTAATACCCGATCGGTCCATCGATCGTAATCCAGCTTCCTGTCGAAAAGATTCTGAGCCCCAACCCGCAGCAACCGCTGCGCCCTTCTCACAACTACGTCTGCAATTATTTCCCTCAATAAAGTCGTTTTCCCCGTCCCCGGAGGACCATTGATCCCTATCAGACCGCCGCCATCCCTGAGCCCCGACAAACAAATATTCAACGCCGCCTGCTGTGCGCTGTAAAGACCGAACAAAGGACTGGAAGGCCATCTCGCCGGAGACTGATGCCGTGGATGCATCTTTTCCAATAACACCCGCTGCTGAAGAAGATCGACGCGGGCATTATGATCCATCCCCAAACCCACAAAGGTCCGCAGCGGCAAACCCGCATCCTCCGAAGAATTGATCAGACTATTCAGGTCCCTTAAATAATAGCTGTTAAGAAAAGGAGCCTCCGCCACAGCCCTCTCATCTACCTGATCCGATATACACCGCACCTGAACACGCGCCTGCAGATCCTTCCCCGCTACCTCACCCAGCAAGCCCAGTTCATTCTTTAGCATCCGCCAGTCAACCATCCCTCCATCCACCTCCCACCGTTTGAGAAAATCCTCACCGGCTTTCCGCAACAATCCCGGCAACTCCTCATAGTCCAGTTTCTCCCGGACGATTTTTATGCCATAAGGAAACGCCGCCGGCGCATACGTTCGCCCGGCAGGCCGTCCCTGATGATCTATGACCAGAGCGGAAAGACAGGTATCCCCGCCGACCGGCTCTCTGAATTCTTTCGGGTCGCTCAGCCGGGACAATAAAGCCACTACCTCCTGCTTATTCAACACGTGAAAATACAGCGTATGCCGCCACCGTTTTCCTTCCTTCGGCGAAGGCAGCACCCCTGGCTCCCACGGCAGGTCTTCGCCCGGGAGCAGATCCGAATACTGCTTTTTCTTTTTGGAAACAGGCACGTCCGGAAGATTAAATAGCTCGGCCGCCCTCCAGAATTTCAGGATATCTTTAAAGCCTCCATCCATCACCCCATCCTCCCCTCCAGCGGCTTCCTCGGGTCCGGCGTCTTCTTCGTTGCCGTCTCCGCCAAACTGTTCAAAAATTCGACCTTCAGCTCGTTCCCATCAAACCGGCACGTCAGGGTATCCCCAAAGATCGCCTCCACGAACCGAAGGTTCAGTCTTAGTGTCTTGTCATCTGTCCAGCCCGCCGTACCCGCCACACGCGAAGGCATCGGGAAAAGTCCGCCCGCCCCGAACACATACATTTCCCGCTGACGGTTCAGGATCCAGCTTCCCCCAGCCAAACTCCAGCTTCGCCGGCCGCTCATCTTTCTCGACATACAGCACCCCACCCTTCCCGGAAAAATCGAACATCAATTTCTTAATTCCAAATTCATTCTCCCCCACCACCCAGTGCTTCCTGTCGTAAGCCCCGGCAGGCACCGACCCGCCTCCCCGTTCCGCCAGCGAAGAACCTCCACCTCTCTTCACGCCCGGCAACACCGATATCCCACCCGCTACCACCGGCAGCTCCAGCAAAGACAATTCCTTCTTCAGCGCCATGTGTTCTTCGGGATTCTCCGGCAATGCGCCGTCCTTCATCCCGCCAGGTATATGATCCCAGATAATATTCATCGACTTCTGCATGTCCGGGCTCTGACCCGTAACCGCCAGTACCGCGTCGTACTGCGGCATGACGATACAGAACTGACCATACGCTCCATCTCCTCTGTAGAACCCGTGCGTGCAACGCCAGAACTGATAGCCGTATCCTTCGGACCAGTCCCCGTTATTGACCTGCGATTCCGTCTGCTTGCTCGTCGCCTCATCCACCCACCGCTCCGTCAGTACCTCACCCCCTTTCCACTTCCTTTCTGCAGATACAACTGTCCCAGCTTTGCAATATCTTCCGTCTTTACCCGCAAACCATAACCCGCCGTATTCAGTCCCTGCGGAGAGACCTCCCAGTCATAACCCGTGATGCCCAAAGGCTGAAACAACCTCGGCTTCAAATACTCCTCCAGCGTCTGACCCGTCACTTTATGAAGGATCGCCCCCAGCATATAAGTATTGCCCGTATTGTATAAGAAATGCGTCCCCGGAGTAAACTCCACCGGTTGAGACAGATAAGTCCGCACCCAGCTATCGGACGAAGCCCTCATCTTCGGCATCGTATCCTCCGCATGCCCCGTATTCATCGTCAATAGACTCCTTACAGTCGCCTGCCGTAGATTATCGCTCACACTAGCCGGAAGATCATCGGGAAAAAAGGATACCACCTTCGCATGTATATCCAACTTTCCCTCCTCCACCAGCAATCCTATCGCCGTGCTGGTAAAACTCTTGGACAACGAATACAGACTGTGCACAAACCCCGGCTCATACGGCTTCCACCACCCCTCCGCCACCACCTGCCCATGCCGGACCAGCATCATACTATGCCAGCTGATCCCCGACGCATTCGCCGCAGCCAAAAAATCCCTTATCGACCGCGATGATACTCCCTGCGATTCCGGCGTAGCCCGCCCAAACCCTTCCCCCACCATACACCACCCACCTCGGCGAGTCCCTTACCCATCAAACTCGCCCCAACAATCCCCAACCCAGCAGTCTTAATGAATTGCCTTCTATTTGTATTCATACTCAAAATATACCACCATTTACCCGAATTCCCCCAAAAAAATCCCCCTCCAAAAACGTCCAAAATACCAAATTATTTAGTATTTTTACAAACACAAACCTCCTTTCCCTCTTACTATCCCAAAGCAACTATCCCGCTTCCCAAAAAACTGAGCCAGAAAAACTAAGAATCTGGCCCAAAAAAACCAAGAAACCGAGCCGCGCCAGGCGATAACTATTATAAAATACTTTCTTTGATTATGATGAGGGATCAACGGTATCAATCCATTAGACCTTTGTTCTTGAAGAATAAGATCCAGACCTTTCGGGACATTTTTAATGTCGTACCACGTTCGGTTGTCGCATCAGACCTCGGAAAGGAGAACGACCGTTTTATGGAACTGACCGACCACCTGGGCGAGTTTACCATCCAGGAACTCGCCCTGATCGGCAATTTCTGTTCACTCACCCTTTCCGAAATGTTCACCCTGATCGGAGGAGAAACCATTACCTTCCCTTTAGACCTTAATCAGCCTTTCTGCCGGCCGGCTCGCAAGAGCCGGCTCTTTTACTCTCCATCCACTAACCACCCGGCCTAACCCCTTGCGCCAACCAATCCTCCCACGAAGCTCCTCCCACCCCCTCTTTCACCAACGGGATCCTGTCCCACCATAGGCTCATCCTCACCCGCGGAAACCCGGGCCATCCTCCGCTTGCCCCCGGAAACCTTCATCCCAAACAAAAACCGCATCACCGGATATGGCTTTATAAAAAAGTGGAAGATTCCCACCGTAAAAAAGAAGGTTCCGAAGATCGTGAACACATACTTCATCCCGACCCCGTCATGAAACCGCGTGATATAGTATACGAGGACCACCATCACCGTCTGGTGCAGGATATAAAAAGGATACACGGCCTGATTCACATACCCCAGCACCGGGTGCGAACGGTTAAGATACTGCTTCCCATACCCGATCAACCCAAATACCCATGACCACGCCATCACCGGCCGCAACAACACATTCATCCAGGCCAGCGACCCGCCCCGGGAACCGGGATTCAGCGCAAAATAATACAGCCCTGCGAGACACACCAATCCAATGCTCATCGCAGACCGCCTGTTCCGCTGCAAAGCCTCCATCAGCTGAGGCGTCAGAATACACACAAACCCCGCCAGCACAAACAACAGCCAGTACACAAAATACGCTCCGTCATGTACCAGGTCCGGAAACTCATCAAAAGGATTGCACAAACAGACAAACCAAACGATAGAAGGCACAGCCAGCAGGAACACCAGCTTCCCCCTGCTCAGCCAGCCCAGCGCCCGCTGCAGCTTCGCACTCTTCATCATCCACGCGAACAAAGGGGCAAATACAAGATCATAGATGAACAGATACGCAATGAACCACAGATGATGCCAGCTAAGACTTCCCGAAGGATAGAACCTGAACCGAAAGACGGTCTTATAGAACTCCATATAACTTCCCTTATAACCCTGCGTAAGCCGCTCCATATAGATCTGCGGCGGCACTACCACCAGCATCCCCACCACCAATGGCACCAGCAAACGAGTACAACGCAGCCCGATAAAACTAACCGCGCTCCTCCTCTGCATCATATAATAACTGACCGTCCCGCTGATAAAGAACAACAACGGCATCCGAACCAGATGCATCGCAATATTCAGCATCAGTATCAGCTGACTGCTGTTCTTGTCCTTGATATGCCACCACAGATCATCCCGCATAGGCCATTCCGGAATGCAGGATCAAAACCCCTGCTATTGATAGGATCCTCAACCAATCCAGGTAACTCTGACGTTGCGTATTTTCCATGTTGTTTATTTTTCTGTAAAACAACAGTTTCTACCCCGCCTCTTCAATTTCTTTTGACCAATAGACAAAAAACCCTGCCGTCTGGCAGGGTTTTCCCAAATCATTACTCAAAACTACCACCCCGGCGTCTGCTTATACACGCCATTACTACTCGATATCACATCCGGATTCATCGGCCACGCAATCTTAGCTGCGCTATAGTTGCGAGCAGGCCACACCTGCTGTATCGTATATGACGACGCAGGATCGGTCTTCACCGAATGTATCCTTCCATGCAACGGCGCATTGATCACGGCCACATCACCCCATCTCTTTAGATCCATACACCTGTCCGTCCACTCACAGGCCAGCTCACAGCGACGCTCATGCTTCAGGTCCGCCATCGTCGGCACCGCGATCGGCGCCAGCCCAACCCGCGCACGCACTTCATTCAACGGCGCCGCAGCGTCGGCATTCTTCCCCTGCTGTATCAGCGCCTCTGCCCTGAACAGCAGGATCTCGGCATACCGCATCAATGGCAGATTCAGACTCGTCGTGGGATAGTCCCCATTCTGATTGATCTTCGAATTGGTCCCCGCATCCCCATTGGTACCATAGGAATAAGGCTCCATATATTTGTTGATCTGAAAACCCGACAGACTGTTCGTCGAATAATATTTCCACGGCAGTCCAAAATAAGTGAACTGATCCCCGAAATTCAAGATAGTAGCCTCCCGGCGCGGATCACCAGCTTCATATTCGTCATACAACTCTTCCGTCGGCTGGAAATAACCCCAGCCATTATAGAGCCCCCATCCCGTATTCTCCAGCACGACCCCCATGAACTCCGATCCGCCCAGCGTACCCGAGGTCACAGACCAGATATATTCCGAACTCCAGTTGTTAGCCACCTTGAAGACCGCCCTGTAATTGCTTGCTCCGCTGCCCTGATTGGCGATCAGCGCCCTTCCGCACTCGTTCTTCAGTCGGTCACACAAATCAGGGATCAGCGCCCATTTGCTGGCATCGTACTGCGCCCAGTATGCATAGGTCTTGACCAGATAACCCAGCGCAGCCGCCTTATGCGCCCGGCCCTGATCGGCCGAACTGTAGGTGCTGAACAACGGCAGCAGATCGGCGGCCTTCTGCATATCGCTGGCTATGATCGCATAGTTCTCTGTAACCGACTTCAGCTGGGGCGGTATCCGCTTGCCATACCCGGCATTCTCCACGCCGTCATAAGGTACACCCTGATCCTTATGTCCCCACAGATAAGCGATCCAGAAATGTACAAAACCACGCATAAAATAGGCCTCACCAAGCGATCTGTTCTTGAGATCGGCAGAGATATTGGTCGCGTTCTGCAGACCCGCAATAGCCTCATTGGCCTTGGTCAGCGTCCCATACAGGTCGTTCCAGGCGCCGGACATATATCCTTCATGGCCCGTACAAACAAAATTCTTGATATTCTCCCCGTCCGCTTTCGGCCTGCCCACAATCAGATCATCGCCGGCATTCTGCATCCAGAAAAGGTTCCGGCCCCAGGTATTCTCGTATGCCATGGACACATACAATCCTGCAATCCCCTTTTCCACGTTGGTTGTCCCATCCCAAAGATTCGCAGTGGACGGATTTCCGTTCGGCTTCGTATCCACCCAGTTCTTCGAACACGAGGTGAATACAACAATCAATAATATGATCGAATAAATCCTTTTCATAGTTGAAATATTTTTAGAGACTAAGTTTTACACCGGCTGAGTATACCCGCGACACAGGGAACTGCCCGCCATCCAGACCATTGCCGCCCACTTCGGGGTCCATCCCGCTGTATCCGGTAAAGGTCAGCAGGTTGTCCCCACTGATATATACCCGCAGACTGCTTTTCTTGATGAACTTGGGGAAGGTATATCCGATAATGACACTCTTCACCCTCAGATAACTCCCGTCTTCGAGGTACCAGTCGGAGGCCGTCTGGAAATTGTTATTGGGATCGTTCGCGGAAATGATGGGAATATTGGATTTTGTATTCGTGGTAGACCAGGCGTCGAGAATTTTATCCCAGCGGTTATACCCCTGCTCCGCACCATTGAGCGTAGACTCCTTGAAAGCATGGAACAGCTTCACACCGCTCACCCCCTGCAGGAACAGACTCAGGTCGAAACCATGATACCTCACATTCGCGGTGAATCCGTAGGTGAATTTGGGTGCCGCACTGCCCATATAAACTTTGTCCGCATCCGTTATCTTCCCGTCCTTGTTCTGGTCGACGAATTTCAGGTCGCCGGGACGCGCGCCGGGCTGTATCTTCCCATTCGGACCGACATAGTCGTCCACTTCCTTCTGACTCTGAAAAATCCCCGCCGTCTTAACCAGCCAGTAGGAATAGTAGGGCTGGCCCACTACGCTCTGGAAAGGAACCAGCGTACCCCTCCAGGCATCGCCAAACGTCCAAACCGACTTGGGATTACCATCGATATAATCCACCCTGTTCTTCAGCGTTGCCATATTGCCGCCCACATCATAGCTCACCCTTCCGATCTTACCCCTCCAGGTACCCGAAAACTCAAAACCCGAATTCCGGATCTTTCCCTGATTGACCAGCGGCGCGCCGATACCCATCGTATTGGGCCAGTTGGTGAACTGCTGCTGAATAAGGTCATAGGTCAGCTTGTCAAAATAATCGAACGTGAAACTCAGCCGGTCACCCAGCAAACTGATATCAGCCCCCAGATCTTTCTGCTCGGAAGTTTCCCAGGAAAGGGAGGGAGTAACCGCATTGGCCATATACAGCGCGGGAGAATAAGGACCGCCGTCACCTACCTGATAAGAATTGTCCAGCGTCAGCGTCGGATAACCGTAGTAAAGGTTGATTGAACCCAGGTTCCCGATCCTTCCCCAGCTGGCCCTGATCTTCAGCAGGTCTATCGGGGCTACACTAAAGAAGGGCTCCGAGCTGATCTTCCACGCAGCCGTGACACCCGGCAGACCCTTTCCGCGATATCCCGCCGCCAGACGGCCCGCAATATCATACCGGTAGCTGCCCGTCAGAAAATAACGGTCGGCCCAGCTGTAGGACAAACGGCCTACATAAGAAACGTTCCTGTCCTTCGTCTCGTAGTCCGTAGGGATCATACCGGTAAAGTCTCCGGCATTGACAAAGAACTGCGCCCAGGTCGCCTCGTTGTCGAATGTCTTTCCCGACGCGGTAAAACCCATATTATAGTCTTCCTGCGAGGTCGTGGACGCCATAAGGCCAAGACTATGCCGTCCGAAATGATGCTCGTAATTCGCCGTATTTTCCCAGATCCAGTAGTGCTCCCGGTTCGTCTTATAGGTCAGCGTATTCTGATTGTTGGGCTTTCGAGGCTCGGGCCGCTTCGGATCGAAATCCTTATACAGCCAGTTCGACGACCGGTAGGAGAAGCGGGTCAGGAAAGAAAGACCGGGAACGATATTCGTCACCTTCAGTTCAGATATCGACTGGATGTCCGTCGTCTTATTGTAGGGTTGGTTACGCCGCAACGTAGCCACCGGATTGATCGCGTCACCGTGGATCCCATTGTAAGGAGACCCGATCGGACCTACACCGCCGTAACTACCGTCGTTATAGTAGACCGTGGCCGACCTGGGCATATAGATCGCCGAAAGGATCGTCCCGCTATATCCATTGTCAGTAGAGGTTCCCCGATTATCATTATTGTTGACGAAAACGTCCTGCTTGAACTTCACGTGCGGACTAAAAACGTAGTTCGCATTCATCCTTCCCGAAATATTCTTGGCATAAGTATTCAGCAAAGTACCTTCATTGTCCTCATACCGTCCCTCGAACAGCGTAGAGAACTTGTCCGTACCCGAATTGACTGCAATAGTATGACGATGGGTCAGCCCCGTGCGAAATATCGAATGGACCCAGTCGGTCCTCGTCACCTGGTCATAGGGATTCTTGGTCGCATCCCAGCCATCCAGCGGCTGCTGCCCCGCATTCTTCGCCGCCAGATTCGCCACCTGCGCGGTCTTGTCCGCCGCCAGCGACTGCGGAAGCCTCCACGCGGTCTTCGCACCCACAAACGCCGTATAGTCGATACTCGGACTACCCTTTGTCGCCATCGCCTGACGCGTGGTGATCAGGATGACCCCGGCCGAACCGGAAAACGCACCATAGATCGCCGCCGAAGCCGCGTCTTTCAATACCGTGATCGACTGGACATCCGCCGGATTATAGGGCGCATTGGGCACTCCGTCCACAACATAGAGCACGCTTTCATTCCCCCTCGAACCAGTACCGCGGATCGTCACCTTGGGGGTCTGATCCGGATGGCCGCCATTGGAGACAACCGTAACACCGGCCACCTGCCCCTGTATCATATTTTCGACATTCACCACGGGCCTTTCCTTGATCTGGTCCATATTCGGCACCTCCGAGACGGCAGCCGAAAGATCCTTCTTTCTCACGGTCCCGTACCCGATCACCACTACCCTGTCCAGGCTCGAATTCTTATTCTGCAGGATCACACTCAGCGAGATCCGGCCATTCTCCTTCATTTCATATCCCATCAGCGTATCGCTGGCATAACCAATATGGCTGATGATGAACTGATACCCTCCGCCAACAGGTACCCTCCCAAAAGTAAAAATGCCTTTGTCATTCGTCGTCGTGGTCTGGTTGTATCCGTTCGCGCTGCTCATCAGCCGGACGACCGCACTTTCCAGCCCTTCGCCACCCTCGTTCCGGACGATACCGGTCGCGGTGTTGGGCGTCCCTTGTGCCATCCCCGCAAGGCAAAGGCTACTAATAATAGTCCCGTAAACAGTTTGTTCATAAGCCTTAATTTGATGTTTTGTATCAGGTTTTATAGAATAGACAAGCCCATCGGGCCCATGGGCCTCGTCAAAAAGATGAATATGCCGGTTGCTTATTTCGCCTGTATGGAGTAACTTTTCCCCGCCGTCTTTTTAAGCGTCAATTCATTGATCTCGCACAGCGTACTCAGGAAAGACTCCACGGTCTCCATCCCGCCGTTGAACACCCCCGTAAATTCCATATTCTGCAGGCTTACCCCATCATACGAAATAGTAACGGAACATTCCTTCTGTAGTTGGTTGAATATTTCTGCCAAAGATTCCTTTGTAAAAGACAACACCACCGGCTGAGGCCCGGCCGCGGCCACCGTTTTCGACTCCTCCCTCCTCACCTGCACCGTAAAATTGCTGTTGTTCAGCAACACCCGCTCCCCAGGCCGCAGATATACATCCGAAAAAGATTGGCCTCCTACTACCACCCGTCCGCTATACAGCTGGACAGTCGTGACCGGACTGCTCTTATCGCTGACGCGAAACACCGTTCCCAGTGCCGTCGTGACGATATTCCCCGCATGCACCGCAAAAGGCCTCGCCTTATCTTTCGCGACGGTAAAAACCCCTCCCCCTCCAGATAAATGTCCCGGCGATTATTGATAAAAGGGCTATTGTAGCTGATCTTACTCCTTCCGGACAACTTCACCTGGCTCCCGTCAGGGAATGAATATATTTGCGGTTTCAGCGTACTATTCTCTATCGTCCTAAGCCCGGCGACAGCCGCGGCAACCACCGGCGCAGACACCACCGGCTTCTGAATAGCCACCGCCCCCCTACTCCTGTTCAGCAACCTGCTCGCCCCTACGACCACGATCACCACAGCCGCCGCGGCAGCCAACGCATAGCGCATCTTCCTCACCGGCGCCCTCCTTTCCATCTTCCCAACCTTCCCCTCGATCACCTCCAGCATCTTCTCTCTGGGCACAGCCGAACGCACATCTCCCTCAAACCCTTCCCAGCTTGCCTCCGTAAGATATTGAGCCAGCTTCTCCGGATACTCCCTGAAAAATGCCCTTACCACCTCTTCATCCTCCTCATTACCCCTTCCGGAAAGAACCAGTTCAATTAATTGCTTTGAAATGCGCATATCTATTATTCGTTTGAAAAGGCTCTTACCCCTAGCCCGCTAAAAAAAATATTTCTCCATTTCCCAAAAAAATCTCCCCGTGGGGACCACCAGTCCCTCACAAACAATAATCCATCCTTCCCTAAAAAAATTGTAAAATACTCTTCCTTAGATACTTCAACGCCTTCGAGATATGAGTTTCGATCGTCTTTGGAGAAATTGACAACTGGGCGCTGATCTCATTATGTGAAAGATTATTGAACCGGCTCAGCTTGAAGACCTGCTGACACTGCTCCGGCAACTCCTCGATGGCCGATAGCACCATCCCCAGCTCCTCTTTATATATGAACCGCTCGTCTTCCAGCTGCTCCGAAACAAATACATCCGACAACTCCTGCGTGCTCCTGATCTTTTCCCTTCGCAGCAGATCGACCAGAATACTCCTCGCTATACGGAACAACTGCGTGGAAATGGTATACTCCTCGGAAAGCCCTTCCCTCTTCTCCCACAGCCTTATAAAACTAAGTTGGACGGTCTCCTCCGAATAATACACAGACCCCGTATATCTGTAGATATACTGATAAAGTTTTAAATGATACTGCTCGAAAACTTTATAAAAAGCCTCCTTATTACCTTCTTTTATATCCTTGGTTTGTATGAGCACAGCTTGCGTTATGGGGCTCAAAGGTCTTAGTTAGTTTTGAAAACCGGTATCAATATAAGATTATTTTACTATTAATAACGGGTGATATATTCTATCTGTTATCCAAACTTCGCATGAAAGCGATTACATTTTTGCGCTCCTCCCTGCTAAGCCCCAGACTATCAAAAGGCAATGTCTGATTCGGAATTTTGATCCCTAACCCGCCGTTTGCATTAACCCTCCCCCTGATACTTCCTACGTTTGCGAGAGCTACTTTCCAATAAGTCGAATATGATATTCCTGTATCATCGCGGGATTCTCCGGCGTAAGCGTCAGCCTGACCTCCGCATTCCCCCTTTCACCCTCAATAAAAAAACTTCCCCGTAAGTTATTCTCCGCTTTCATCTCCCCTACCTTCACCACCTTCCCGATATTCTCAAACACAGCCCCCGCCTCCTTCCTCAACGAATCCAAAAAATTGTCTTCAAAAAATTCACCGCAAATATCCCCGATTCCTTTGCCCCTTCCCAACCGGGCAACAACGCCAGCAGTTCCTTCCTTCTTTGTTCCAGTATCCCGGTCACCGGCACCGTCCTCGGCTTCAAACCCAGTATCCTCACCAGCGTATCCAGCACCTGCATATTGATAGCCGCGGCATTGGCATAAGTAAGATTGCCAAAACTCACAACCCCGACGCCATAGTCGGTCAGCATCATCCAGTTGCTGCCGAAACCAGGCAGCCCGCCGGTATGCCCGACCATCGTCCTTCCCTTGCAGTCCCTGCTCCACCGCAGACCATAGCAATAGGCAGAACTCACCGCGCATGCCTGACCGCCTGGATAATACCTGAACTGCGTATTCAGCGAATTGAATGTCCAGGGCTGCTGCATCTCCCGGCAGGAACTCCGCTTCAACGGTCCCTCCTCGGCCCCGCTCCGTGAAGGCCAGGCCGCCAGCTGAAATGCCAGATATTTGGAAAAATCTTCGATCGTCGTGATCATCCCGCCCATCGCCCCGTAGGCCCCGTCATGCAGCATCGGCTGCTCCACCCATCCCCCGTTAAGCCAGCGATACCCAAGCGCCAGCCGCGGCGCCGGCACCCTGGTATATTCCCAATAGGTATGCCCCATCCCCAGCGGTCCCAAAATATGTTCGGTGATATAGTCTTCATAAGGCTGTCCGGACACCTTTTGCACGATATAGCCAAGCAAGGTAAATCCGAGGTTGCTGTATTCATAACCGATACCAGGGCTGTTCGAAAAGCTAATCCCCTTTCTGACCAGCCTCATCAGCGAATCATCACTCACCTCCAGTTGCCGGTCCCCCCACGGATTGTCCTCCGGAAAACCCGCCGAATGACTCAGCAGATGGCGGATAGTTATCGGCGGAGCATCCGACGCCGGCCCCTGCTGCCCCTTTAGCTCCGGTATATACATCGAAGCAGGATCATCCAGACCCAACTTCCCCGCATCCCTCAGCTGCAAAATGGCTACCGCCACAAAGCTCTTCGTCATCGACGCGATCCGGAAATCCGAAGCAGGCGTGGCCGGTATCTTCTTCCCGACATCACTATACCCCACCGATCCCGTATAGACCAGCCGTCCGTCCGCCACGATACCATACACAAATCCCGGATAATGATTCCGGGCGGCATAACCCTTATACAATCCGTCGATCACCGGAAATGCGGCGCTCATATCCGCAGTCACCTGCGAGATCCCCGGCCTCACCAACAATAAAGAAATGGCTAATAAAAAATGTCTCATTGGACAAATATACCTATCTCACCAGAACCATCGTCCCCTTATGCGAGATAACCTTCCCCGTATACGTCGTCCCCTGTACCATCCATACATACCCGCCGACATCGGCCCTCCTCCCATTGACCATCCCATCCCATCCCTGTCCCAGCTCGCGAGGTCCTGTACATCAGCTGTCCCCATCGGTTATATACCACAAAGAACTGCAAACTGGCCATCCCTGGCGCAATCGGCCGGAACACCCTGTTGGACGTTCCATCCGGCGTAAAAGCACTAGGCACAAATATATCCGGGGAAGTCTTATACACAGTCACCTTCACCTCCGCAGAACCCGTACAACCGTGCGCCGACGTTGCCGTCACGAGATACCTTACACTATCGGTCTCACCGGTATAGCTCGCAATAGGGTCCGCAATATCCGGGTTATCCAGTCCGATAATGGGCGTCCAGGTGAACTTGTCACCACCCGCCGTCGTCGTATCGTCCGAACTTGCATGCAGCTGCAGAGGCTGGTTCATCACCACCGAAGTATCGTTTCCCGCATCCACATTTATCTTCGGAAGCACCTGGACCAGAAACGTATCCTTCAGGATATTGGGACAACCGGCATTCTCCACACTCAGTACATAAAGGGTCGTCGTCAGCGGAGCGGCCGTGATGGTCATCGACAAGGGCAGCGCAGACACACTGCCATTCCCCGCACCGGTCAGGTTCGCGGTAGTGTTCCAGGAATAGTCGGTGCCGATCGAAATAGTACTGGTCAGCGTAGCCGGCGTATTATAACAGATCAGCGTATCCGCCGGCGCCGAACTGGCTTTCGGGAAAGGAACATTGACATAATCGATATCGGCGATATCGCTGTACGCAGAAGGACAAACACCGCTCTGTACCAGCACCCGATATTTTGTAGGCGCCGACAGCCCCACCAGAGAATACTGATCTTCTTTGTATACGGGCGCAAAATCCGTCCAGCCGATCGCATCCGGAGAGGACTGCCAGTTGACCGGTTTCCCCACCTCATCCTGTAATGTCAGCAGCGCATCCTTCGTCTGGTCCTTGCAGAATGCCATGAAAGGCGGCGTCAGCTTGCCACCTACGGTTTTAGGATCCACCAGCACCGTGGTAGCCGTGGTAGTATCTATCGTACAGGACTCTCCATTCTGCACCAGCGCCCGGTAGGTGGTCGTCGCCGTAAGGTTCTGGGCCGTATACGGCATCGCCAGGCTGTTCACCACACTATAGTTCGTTCCGTCCGTCGTCGACAGCCAATTCACCACACTCCCCCGGTTGCCCGTCACCGTCAGTACACTGGCGTTTGTACCCGTGCACACTTCGATTCCGCCGGTCGCATCACCGGCAATCGTCGGCGGCGCGGTCGTAACGGGCAGCGTCGCACTCAGGTTGGCGCAGCTGTTGGCCTCATGGACGACTACCGTCCCGACGGCATTGCCGATCTTTACCTGCAGCACACTCGTATCCGTAGACGATACGATCTGCCAGTCGGCCGGCACGGACCACTGGTAGGTTGCCCCCGTCAGCCCGGGCACGGAATAGGTCAGCGTATTGCCGATACAGGCCACGGCCGGCCCACTGATCTGCAGCCCGGCACAGGTATTCCTCAGCGCGATATAGGAGTAGGCAAAATGCCCGCCAGGCACACAGTTATCCGTCTCGAACGTCAGTACCACCTGCTGCCCCCGCCGGGGCGACAGATCAAAGGTCACCTCCGTCCAGCCCTTCGCCCACACATCCCGGAGATGCTCCGCATTCGGGCTCTGGGAATTGGGGTTGGAGTTGGGAGAAGGAAGGTCGCTCAGATAGAACCCCTGACTCTTCGCCAGCGCTGAATCCAGTATCGCACCACTCCCCCTGCTGTCCGCATTGTTCAGCGTTGGCAAAAAATAAGACGGCGAGGCACAGGCGATAACGCCGTCATTGGTCTTCAAAGTCGCCGAGAACAGCGGCTGCTGGGCGGAATTATGCGTCCCGTTCTCCAGCACCATCGCATACGCATAGGTCATCGTATAGGGCTCCTCGGGAGGGCCCGCCGGAACACTTATCCGATAGCTCACTCCCCGCACATAGCCCCCGCCTACCCCCGAACCGCTGCTACGAGTAATGGTAGTCGAACCCAGTAAGATGGAATTAGTGTATTTATAACCGTTGATCGTAGGTATCGTAGGATACTTCCCGTAGGCATCCGTCCCCGGCGTAGACAATATCTGTATCCCTGGAACGCTGGGGAGATTATATTCGTAGATAACACTGACACCCTGGGTGCCCGAAGGAGCCCCCGAAGAGGAATCATAATGCTGCAACCGGTCGTCCGGCGCCGGATTCCCCGTCGCATTGTTCCCCGTATAAGCAGCCCAGTGCGTAAGACTGCCCAGTGAAAAATTGTTGTTCAACGGGCAGGACTGTGACTGCGCAAAACACGCAGCTACGGCAGTTACTAGAAAAAATAGAAGTACAAAATGCTTCATCGTGGGATTTTTTCGGCGATCTGCGTCCGGGTTCTCAGGGGATATGAAGATTCAAAAGGAGGGAAGCTCAAGATACAATATTTTCCCACCCCTTCCTACCGAATACGAAGGAAAAGCTGTCCAAGTTGCCTGGCCGGTTCAATCAACTGATTTTCACTTCTTACGAAAGACCGCCACAAGCGCGATAAAGATCCAGATGACGTTTACTACCGCGGAAGGAATGGCGTGATGATATAGTGTATTTACGATCAGACATAGGCTCCCCGCAATGTTGAGGGTATAATAAGCCGCGGAGTCGGATGCCAGCTTCCTGAACATATTTAACGCATAGGCCAGCACGATCGCCACGCTCCCGATCCACCCGACGCTCTCGATCAATATGATTTGTGTATTACCACCCACCTTGCAATCCCAGTTTTAGTGCTTTTTGATACTGCCGCAGGTCAAAACTATACAGGTACGGAGCCTTATGCGCTACCCCCGTCCTCTTCTCATCCAGACTGCGCAGAATGCCATAGGAAAACACCTTCCGCTGAAAATTTCTGCGGTCCAGCTTCCGGTCCAGTATCGTCTCATACAGTTTCTGCAGCTCCGGCAGCGTAAACTTCCTTGGCAAAAGATTATAGCCGATCGGCTGATGGTTCAGCTGCGTCCGCAATACGGCCAGAGCCGTTTGCAGGATATGATCGTGGTCCAATACCATCGTCCCCCTGTCCCCGAGATTATACCAGCTGCAGGCATCGGAGAACATGTCGGGGCGCGGATCCACCTTCGAAAAGTCGACCAGCGAATAAAATCCCACACTGATGAACCGCTGTCCGAACCACGCCGCCCTTTTCCGGTTGATCCCCATCTTTTCCAGGTCCTTCGCCCGGTTCTCCGGATCGCTCCGCAGAGGGTCGCTAAACACCTGGAATTGCTGAAGAAATATGTTCTCCAGTCCCGTCCGCTCCCGCAGCGTGCGGATGGCAGCCTCTTCCAGCGTCTCCTCATGCATCACAAAGCCACCGGGCAATGCCAGCCTGTCCAGATTCTTCATCTTCAGCAGCAGTATCTTCAGCTCATTGGCGTGCCAGCCAAACACGACACAGTCCAGCGAAATATGCGCCAGAAAATGCGTCTCCGCGTCGTCCAGCAAACGCCCGATATCGTCATTTTGTCTCTCCATATACTCCATCGATCTCCTCTTCTATCTTCTTCAAAAATTCCCGCAGATAATCCGCATTCTTCTCCGCCAGCCGCCTCCCCGCCCCCGTATTCATCATGGCCGGCAGTTTCAGCAGCTTCACCTGAAAATGATCCAGCGCAAACCGCTGGTCATCCACTACCCTCCCCTTTGCCATCGGATCGCGGCCGTCGAACAGCCGCTGACTCATCTGACCCGCCGTATAAAATACCCGGGCCAGCCCTATCGCCCCCACAGCCTCCATCCGGTCCGCATCCTGCAGGATCCTCGGCCTCGGCCGTCAGCGGCTTCACCCCCGCCGAAAAACTATGCGCGTGTATGGCGTGCCGCACCCCGGCTATCTTCTCCCGGGGAAAATCGGAAAAATCCGCCTCCAGCAACGCCGTCGTCCGCTCGGCACTCATCAGCGAGGCCATACTACGCTGCGGATGATTCTTGGGCAACGATACCAGATCATGAAAATAGGCCGCGGCCAGCAGAACCAGCTCGTCAGCCTGCCCCCCTCCTCCCGGTTGATATACCGCGCCGCCTTCCACACCCGCTGAAAATGTCCCAGATCATGCGATCCATCCGAATGATCACCGTTAGACTCTATCCATTCCGTAAACCTCTTCTCCCAGTTGGCCAGTAAATGTTCCATCCACCAAACATAAGACTATTCCCCCACCACCTCTCCTAAAATTCGTCCCCGCCTATCACCAACTTTCCCGCCGTCTCAAAATTTTAGTGGGTTCCCCCTAAAAGATCGCAGCCGATCTCTTTAATTCTCCACCATCAACAATTCTCCTCTATCCAACGAATCAATAATAATACTAATTTCGTATAGTAGTTTTAACCATCAAATCTTCATTGGATATGTTCTCGGTCAAGGGTTGTATACTGTCCTTCCTGTCGGGCGCCTTCTTCTTCTTCCTCGTCCTCTCCTCCGTATGGTGGATACCGACAGGAATTGCCTTCTGGCTCGTCTACTTCTTCATGGAATCCCGCCGCTCCGGATCCACCCCCTCGAAGAAAGTCGTACTTTTACCCTCGGCTACAATAAGAAGAAGAATGGGGCTGCAGACGACACATATAATATATAAAGACGAACAGATCCGGCACTCCTACCTCTGCTCCTATCTCCCCCTGACCGCAACTGCCGATCCCCTCTCCCGCAGCCTCCTCAAATTCAAACGCGGCAGACAACCCGACCTCGCCAACTGGATCAGGGCAGCCCTCGAAGGCTTTAGCCACAATCCCCTTTCCCCCGACACCATCATCCTCCGCGCTCTCCGCCACGACGAAACCGAGATCCCCCAATCCCCCAAAACCCAGTCCCCCGAAACCGCCCAGACCCAACAACCCGCCGAACCCCAAACCCAACAATCTTCCCAGTCACCAACCACCCCATCCCTCTTCCCAATATCAATCACCTCCCCCACACCCCTCGACCTCCTCGGCCAAAAACTCGCCACCTCTTTCAACTGCCAATACCTCCCCTCACACCTCCAAAAATCCAAACCGACCCTCAGCAACAAAACCCTCTCCCGCGAACAACGCGAAACCCAACTCCAAAACATCTACTCCATCTCCCGCTCCCTTCCCACCCACCACCCCATCCTCGTCATCGACGACATCTTCACCACCGGCGCCACCACCCGCGCCATCATCCACGCCCTCCGCCAGTCCTCTCCCAATACCCCCATCGAACTATTCACACTCGCCAAAGCCACCTACCCTAACCGCTAAATCCCCTCCTTCACCCTTTGCTAATTCCTTTTAGCTAATATTCCATCCCACCCTTGCAGCACCCAATTCAATTATAATGTCCATACCTGTCAGTAACAGAGGATTATAGATCGGAAAAAAAATTTGTTAAGTAATCTATAATTTTTTTACTTTGATCATTAATTGCTAAACTTTTGCTTTATGACCATTCAACGATCGCTTGCCCGATGGGTTAGCTTCCTCCTGCTTTGTGTACTTTTCACACAAAACGCATTTTCCCAAACCAAAACAATCACCGGTAAGGTCTCCGACGACAAAGGCACACCTGTCGCCGGCATCAGCGTTACCGTAAAAGGCTCCAAAACCGGTTCCAGCACCTCAGCCGACGGATCTTTCTCCGTCAACGTCCCCACCACCGCGACCACACTGGTTTTCAGCGGCGTTGGCTATACCTCCCAGGAGGTCACGATAGGTGACCAGACCTCCCTTACCGTTACCATGGCCACTACCACCTCCAACCTCAACGAAGTCGTAGTCGTCGGTTATGGTACCGCACGCAAGAAGGACGTCACCGGCTCACTCGTATCCGTCCAGGCAAAAGACTTCAACCAGGGCGTAGTTACCTCCCCCGACCAGCTCCTCACCGGTAAAGTATCGGGCATGGAAATTACCAACAACAGCGGCCAGCCCGGCGCCGCAACAACCATCAAGATCCGCGGTAACAACTCCATCCGGGTTAACAACAACCCGCTGTATGTTATCGACGGAGTTCCCCTCGACGGCCGCACCGCCCGCCCCAGCCTCAACCTGGGCCAGAACGGTCTCGACTTCGGTCCTACCCCGGAAACCAACCCCCTGCTCTATATCAATCCCAACGATATCCAGCAGATCGACATCCTTAAAGACGCCTCCTCCGCAGCCATCTACGGTTCCCGCGGCGCCAACGGCGTTATCGTCATTACTACCAAAAAGGCGGCCTCCAGCGGCACCAAGCTCGAGTTCAATACCAGCTGGGGCGTCAACATCGGGTACATGAAAAAATACCACGTGATGAATGCCTCCGAATACAGGGCCAATCTCGCGAAATACAATCTCAAATTCGACTCCGGCGCATCCGTCGACCCACTCAAGGAGATCGCCCAGCACAAACTGTCCCAGAACTACAGCCTGGCGCTCAGCGGCGGCAACGACAACGGAAAATTCCGCGTCTCCTTCCTCGGCTCCAGCAACCAGGGCCTCATCAAAAAGACTTCCCTCGACAAATACCTCGGTAACTTCGCAGGTACCTATAAATTCCCTGGACAAAAGGATCACCTTCGATTTCAACCTCATCGCGGGCCACACCACGGAAAACATGCAGCTGCTCAGTAATACCGCCGGCGCAGGTGGCAACCTGATGTCATACGCACTCAACTGGAACCCCACCAAGGCGCTGCGCAACGGCAACGGCTATAGCCTTGCCGCTAACAGCTTCTCGGCAACCAACCCGCTGGCCGTACTCGACGGATTCAGCGACGTAGCCGACGTCAACGTTTTCCTTGGCAATATCTCCGCTACCGTAAACATCATCAAAGGCCTCGACTATAAATTCCTCTACGCCATCAACCACGGCAGCGGCGGAAGAAGAACCAACATGGACGGCTGGGTCGACAACCTGAAAGGCGTATCCGGGGCCGGCTTCGCAGCCATCAACACGACTGTCCTGACCTCACAGACCTTCACACATACCCTGAACTACCGCACCGACCTCACGGAAGACCTCAAACTCGACGCCGTAGCCGGCTATGAATACTGGAAAACGGACTTCTCCAACGACGCCAGCGCCGCCACGGGCTTCAATACCAACGTCGACTTCAACAACCGCGTCGGCGTCAAGTATACTGAGTTTATGCAGAACGCAAAGACCCAGTTCCCGATGAGCACCATCGAAGACCCGAGAACAGAGATACAATCCTACTTCGGCAGGGTCACCCTCAACCTCCGGGACAAATACTACCTTACCGGTACCATCCGCGCGGACGGATCCAACAAATTCGGCTCCAACAACAAGTATGGATACTTCCCCTCCGTCGGTGCTAAATGGAATATCAGCAACGAAGACTTCATGAAGAACAGCGAAGTGTTCAACAACCTCGGGTTCCGCGCTTCATGGGGTATCACCGGTAACCGGGAATTCCCCGCCGGCGCCGCGCTCGAACAGTTCAGCTCCTCAGCTTATAACAGCATCGGCCAGACCAACGTCGCCAACCCCGACCTCAAATGGGAAAAAACGACTTCCATCAACCTCGGCCTCGACTACGGCTTGCTGAGAGGCAGGATCTACGGTGCCATCGACTACTATCACAAGAACACCACCGACCTGCTCTTCCAAAGCACGGCTATTCAACCTGCCCCCGCCTCCATCTACTTCATCAACCTGCCCGCTCACCTGATCAACTCCGGTGTTGAGTTCTCGATCGGAGCAGCAGTGGTTCAGCAGAAGGACTTCTCCGGGACGTCAACTTCAACATCGCCTATAACAAGAATAAGCTGACCAAATTCGACCAGGCGCCCATCCCGACCGCACAGGTCAGCGGCAACGGCGTATCCGGAGCACTGGCACAGATCATCACAAACAACCAGCCCGTCAACGAATTCTACCTCAAGAAATTCAATGGATTCGACCAGGGTGGCAACCAGATCATCGCCGATACGCCTTCTTTCGTAGGCGACCCCAATCCCCACGTCCTCATGGGTCTGAGCACTTCCCTGAGGTATAAGAAGCTTTCGCTGAGCATGAACTTCAACAGCGCCACCGGCTATGTGATCTACAACAACACGCATAACACCATCACCAACATCGGACAGTTCTCCAAAGGCCTCAACTCCGACGTCAAGGACTTCAAGACCACCGAAAGCATCTCCGACGGCGTAGCCGCCTCCAGCAGATACCTCGAGAACGGCAATTTCGTCAAGCTCAGAAACGCCACCCTCTCTTATATGATTGGTGACGTCGCCGGCGGAAAGGTTAAGAACCTCAGCGTCTTTGTCAGCGGTACCAACCTTTTCGTGATCACCAAATTCACAGGTTTCGACCCGGAAGTCAACGTGGATAAGAGCAATAACAACTATCCTTCACGTAACATGGAGTATATTCCCTATCCTACTCCCCGTTCGATCAGCTTTGGACTTAACCTTGGATTATAAAAATTTGATAAACTCAGACATATGAACACTATGAATAAATATATTAAAATGGCCGCGGGGATGGTGACACTGGCGATTGTCGCCAGTTGTACCAAGCTGGACCAAAACCTTAATAGTACCTTGACCAACCAACAGGCGGCCAATGCCCTCGGCGCCGCCTTCGTACTCCAGAATGCATACAACGACGTAGGCAATCCCTATTCGGACAACGGCAACATCTTCGCACTGGAAGAAGTTTCGGCCGACGAATGCCTTATCCCTACCCGTGGCAGCGACTGGGATGACAACGGAAAATGGAGAGCCCTCCACCAGCACAACTGGACCGTCGACGGAGTCGATGTCTTTCTCGCCATGTTCAACGCAATGAACAAGATCAACTTCGACGCAACCAACGTACTCACCCCTCGTTCAAAGCCTCGAAGGGTCAGATCGCCGAAGCGCGCTTCATCCGCGCCATCGCCCTCTACCAGATCCTCGACCTGTGGGGTCAGTTCCCCTTCCGTCCGCCGGGCGACAACCTGCTGAACGCACCTAAGGTATACACCGGAGACAGCGCCGTGCAGTTCATCATCTCCGAGCTCAACGCCGCGTTGCCCGACCTCGACGCCGGCAATACCGTAATCCAGGCCAACCAGGACGCGGCAAGATTCCTGCTCATGAGACTCTACCTCAACCACGGCGCATTCGTCAACCGCTCCGCGCCGACATTCTCCGATGCGGATATGCAGCAGGTCATTACTCTCGGCAACACTATTCTCAATAATCCCAAATATGCCTGGAGCGCGAACTTCTTCGACAACTTCAACCCGACCAACAGTTCGAGCAAAGAGACCATCTTCGCCTGCCCCAACACCGCCGGCGTCGTCACCAACAACACAGGCATCCACAACAAATGGTGGTCGACCCTGCACTATAACCAATACTTTACCAAGTATGGTTCACAGGGCGGCTGGAACGGATTCTCCACCGTCGCCGACTTCTACAACACATTCGGAGTAAATGCGACCATGACCGCAACGCCCAATGACACGCTCATAGACCCCGCATCGGCGGACGATTCTACAAGGGATCCACGGACATTTCAGGCGTAAGGCCGGGTATCCTCATCGGACAGCAATACGACGAAAAGAACAAACCCTACACAGACCGCAAGGGCAACCCCTGATCTTTACACCGACTATCGCGTCCGACCTTAAAGAGCTTGGCGCAAACCTCGAAGTCACCGGCTACCGCATCCTGAAATACCCGGCCGACTATTCCAACGCGGGTGTCAACTATAACAACACCGCCGGCAACTGGGCGATCCTTTTCCGCTACTCGGACGCACTCCTCATGGTGGCAGAAGCCATGATGCGCAAAGCATCTCCCGACAACGCCGGCGCCCTCGCCCTGGTCAACAAATTGAGAGCAGCACGCGGAACCACGGCCATGACTACCATGACCCTCAACGACGCCACCAACGTCTACGCGCCCAACACGCTGCTGGCAGAAAGGGGACGCGAAATGTACTGGGAAGCTACCCGCCGTACAGACCTCATCCGCTATGGCATGTTCCTGAAAGCATGGGCATACAAGTCGGTTACTGGCGATACCAAGAACCTGCTGTATCCGATTCCGACAGCCGCCCTTGCAGCCAACCCGAACCTGAAACAGAACACCGGCTACTAACAATAGCTGATCAATAAACTTTAACAGGGGCCATTCAAAAATGGCCCCTTGTTTTTTTCCGAACCCCTAAGAATATACTACCTTGTATCCCAACTGGAATTGCCAATGAGATCACTCCCACTCCTCACCGTTATCTTCCTGTTTTGCGCCTGCCACAACAACAATACCACCCCAACCCTGTTCCGGCTCGAACAAAATACCGGCATCGACTTCAACAACAAGGTCGACGACGGCCGGGTGGAAAATAGCTTCCTGTTCCGCAATTTCTACAACGGCGGAGGCGTAGCCATCGGAGACATCGACAACGATGGACTCCCAGATGTCCTGCTCACCTCCAACATGGGCGACAACAAGCTCTACCTCAACAAAGGCAATTTTAAATTCGAAGACATCACCCGCCAGTCCGGCATCACTCAGGACAGCATGTGGAGCACCGGCGTCGTATTCGCCGATATCAACCACGACGGCTGGCTCGACATCTATATCTGCAACTCCGGTCACATGGCTTCCGGCCACCGCCGCAACAAACTCTACATCAACGACCACCACAATCATTTTACCGACTCCGCAAAAGCATTCGGTCTCGATATCTCCGCATATACGACCCAGGTATCCTTCTTCGACTACGACAACGACGGCGATCTTGACTGCTTCATGATCAACAACAGCCCCATCCCCGTCAATACGCTCAACAACTCCAACCGCCGCGACCTCCCCGACGCCGAATGGCCCGTAGCACCCTTCCTCAAAGGCGGCGGCGACCACCTCTTCCGCAACGACGATGGCCACTTCACCGAAGTCACCCGCCAGGCCGGTATACACGGCAGCCTCATCGGCTTCGGACTCGGCGTATCCGTCGGCGACGTCAACAACGACGGCTGGCCCGACGTCTTCGTATCCAACGACTCCTACGAAAGAGACTACCTCTACATCAACCAGCGCAACGGCACCTTCAAAGACGAAATGGAGAACTGTTTCGGACACACAAGCTTCTCCTCCATGGGCGCCGACCTCGCCGACATCAACAACGACGGGATGCCGGAGATCTTTACGACGGATATGCTCCCCGAAGACGACTATCGCCTCAAAACCCTCGGCTCCTTCGACAATATCGACCTCTACAACGCAAAACTCAAATCAGGGTTCTACCACCAGTACATGAAGAATTGCCTCCAGCTCAACAAAGGCAACGGCCAGTTCATGGACATCGCCAACTACAGCGGGGTGTCCGCAACGGACTGGAGTTGGGGCGCCCTCATCTTCGACATGGACAACGACGGCCTCAACGACATTTTCGTCTGCAACGGCGTCAACAAGGACGTGACCAACCTCGACTTCATGGACTTCTTCGCCAACGAGGTCCTTCAGAAAATGGTCCTCACCGGCCAGCGACAGGGTATAGAGACCATCCTGAACAAAATACCCGTCAACCCCATGCTGCACAAAGCCTACCACAACACAGGGCAGCTCAGCTTTACAGATATGGGCGCCGGCTGGGGCTTCAGCCAGCCCTCCTTCTCCAACGGCGCGGCATACGGAGACCTCGACAACGACGGCGACCTCGACCTAGTCATCAACAACGAGAACGGCCCCGCCTTCATCTACCACAACAACGCACGCGAACAGAACGGCAACAACTATATCGCCATCACCCTGAAGGGCAAAAGCCCCAATACCTTCGCCATCGGCGCCAAAATCAAGGCCTTCGCAGGGAGCCAGCAGTTCTACCGCGAGCTCATCCCCAGCCGCGGCTTCCAGTCCAGCGTCGACTACAAGACGACCATCGGCATCGGCCAGACAAAAAACCTCGACTCCATTATCGTCATCTGGCCAGACAACTCCTGGACAAAACTCGACCATCCCGGCATCAACGAGACCCTGAAACTCGACCAGACAACCGCCTCCGTCAACCCACACTATCCCCCGCCCCCACCCGTCGACTCCGCAGCCCTCCTTCTCCACCGCCTCCAGGGACCCTTTCTGAAACACACGGAGGACGAGAACGAAGACTTCCACTACGAACGCAACCTGCCCAAAATGCTCTCCCGCGAAGGACCCAGATCGTCCGTGGCAGACGTCAACGGAGACGGCCTCGAAGACGTCTATGTCGGGGGAACGCCCGGTCACCCCGGACAACTCTACCTGCAAACCGCAAAAGGCGGATTTCAGCTCAGCCCCCAGCCCGCATTTGACCAATTCAAAGACTTCGAAGACGGCGCCATCCTCTTCCTCGACGCCGACCACGACGGCGACCGCGACCTGTTCATCGGCCCCGCCGGCAACAACAACCCGCCCGACAGCCGCCAGATGCAATTCCGCATGTTCATCAACGACGGACACGGCCATTTTACACTCGACGCCTCCACCTTCCAGAACAACGGCAACGGGGTCAACACCTCCGCCGCGATCGCCGCCGACTTCAACGACGACGGCTATCCCGACCTCTTCATCGGTGGCCGCAGCATCCCCCGCGAATACGGAAGCAGCCCCTATAGCTTTATCTACCTCAACGACAAACACGGACACTTCACCGACAATACAGACTCTATCAACCCCGCCCTTCGTCACCTCGGCATGGTCACCGCCGCCTGCTGGGCCGACTTCACCGGCGAAGGACACCCGCAGCTGCTCGTCACCGGAGAATGGATGGCGCCCCGCCTGTTCTCCTTCCGCAATAACCACTGCACCGAAATAACGACCAGCCTCCGCAACCTCTATGGCTGGTGGGAATCCGCACTCGCAACCGACCTCAACGGCGACGGACGCCCCGACCTCGTACTCGGCAACCTCGGCGAGAACTTCTACCTGAGACCCGACTCCGCCCACCCCGTCAAACTTTGGGTCAAAGACTATGACCACAACGGCATCTACGACAAAGTCCTCACCCGCTTCGTCGGCAACAAAGACATGCCCGTCTTCCTCAAACACGATATGGAACTCCAGCTGCCCATGCTCAAAAAACAGAACCTCAAACACGACGCCTACGCCCACAAGTCCATCCAGGAACTGTTTCCCCCCGGCGCCCTCGACAGCGCAGAGGTCAGCACCTTCAACTTCTGCAGTTCCATCGTCGCCATCAATCAGGGCAACGGCCAATTCCTCATCACCCGGATGCCCACCAGCGTCCAGCTCTCGTCCGTCAACGCCATCCGCACCACCGACATCGACCAGGACGGCCACCCCGACCTCGTCATGGGCGGCAACGAATTCGGATTCCTTCCCCAGTTTGGCCGCCTCGACGCGAGTTTCGGCCACGTACTGCTCAACGATGGACACGCACGCTTCACCGACCTCCCGTCGAACCGTTCAGGCCTCAGCCTGCCCGGCCAGATCAGAGATATCAGCCTGATTCCCGGGAAGAATCATGTATATTTACTCTTCCTGCAGAATGACGAGTATCCGGTCCTCTTCGAAACCCGATCCGACAAAAGAAAGGAAATCCAGTAATGCGCTATATCACCTGTCTTCTTCTCACCGTCGTCACACTGTTTTCCAGCTGTAGCAACCCGGGCCGGAAAGTCGACAACCCCCTCTTCGAAGTACTGGACGGCAGCAAAACAGGCCTCGCATTCAGCAATACCCTGCATCCCGACCAGAACTTCAACGTTCTGGACTATATGTACTACTACAACGGCGGCGGCATCGGCGCAGGCGACTTCAACAACGACGGCCGCATCGACCTTTTCTTTGCCTCCAACCAGGAAGACAACCGCCTCTTCCTCAACACCACCACCGGTCCAAACACGGGTCCCCAATTCCGCGACGTCACCCAAACCGCCCGCATCCCCCAGGACCACGGCTGGTCTACCGGCGTATCCGTCGCCGACGTCAACAACGACGGCCTCCTCGACATCTACGTCTGCAAAGTGGGCCGCCTCGGTGGCCTCCCAACTACCCACAACCAACTCCTCATCTGCCAGGGCATCGACAGCAACGGCGTCCCGACCTATAAAGACGAAGCCGCTCAATACGGCCTCGACTTCTCCGGCTTCAGCACACAGGCCGCCTTTTTCGACTACGACGGCGACGGCGACCTCGACCTCTATCTCATGAACCACTCGATCCACGAGAACGGTACCTTCGGGCCGAGAAAAGAAAAACTCGCTACGTCCAACCCCTTCTCCGGCGACCGCCTGTACCGCAATGACGGCAACGGAAAATTCACCGACGTCACCGCACAGGCCGGCATCCACAGCTCGGTCATCGGCTACGGCCTCGGCATCACCATCGCCGATATCAACCTCGACGGCTACCCAGACATCTACATCGGCAACGACTTCCACGAGAACGACTATCTCTATATCAACGACGGAAAAGGACACTTCACGGACGCCACAGAACAGCGGATCATGCATACCAGCCAGTTCACCATGGGCGTTGACGTCGCAGACGCCAACAACGACGGCTATCCCGACATCATCACCATGGACATGCTCGCCTACGACCCCAGCATCCTGAAACGCTCCCTCGGCGAGAATACCCGGGACATCTACAGGATGAAGATCGGCTACGGCTACAGCTATCAGTATACCCGCAACAACCTCCAGTTCCAGCGCCCCGACGGCAACTTCTCCGAGATCGGACTCTACTCGGGCGTCGCCGCCACCGACTGGTCCTGGTCGCCGCTCTGGATCGACTTCGACAACGACGGCCTCAAAGACCTCTTCATCGCCAACGGCATCCCGAAAAAGACTCAACGATATCGACTTCATCAATTTCCTATCCGACCAGCAGCTCCAGGAACAGATGCACCAGAGCACCGACAAGGACATCGACCTCATAAAGAAATTTCCCGAGATCAAACTGCCCAGCAAATTCTACAGGAATACCGGCTCGATGAAGTTCACCGACGAAGCCGACAGCATCTCCGGATCCATCCCCAACTACTCCAACGGCGCCATATACGCCGACCTCGACAACGACGGCGACCTCGACCTCGTCGTCAACAGCATCGACGGACCCGCGCTTATCTACCGCAACAACTCCGGTAATCGGCAAAAAGCCGACTACCTCGACGTCCGGCTGCACGGCCCCGAAAAGAACCTGCGGGCCCTCGGAAGCAAACTCATCCTGTTCAGTGGAAAAGATATCCGCACCTGCGAAAAATACCCCGTCAGAGGATTTATGTCCAGCATGGATATCCCCTGCACATGGGCCTCGGCCATGCATCCATCGATTCGCTGTTCCTCGTATGGCCCGACAACAGCTGCCAGCGCATCGACCGGCACGCCGGCGACACATCCATCAGCCTCTCCTGGCAGCCCGGCCTTCCCCGCTTCGACTACAGACTGCTCACCGCCCACTATGCCAACCCCACACCACCCGTAAAAGATATTACCAATAGCACCGGACTGCTCTACCGGCACACAGAGAACGATTTTCACGAATTTGACCGCGAACCGCTGCTTCCCCATATGCTGTCCACCGAAGGACCCGCACTGGCAGTAGCCGACATCAACAACGACGGCCTCGACGACGTCTTTATCGGAGCCTCCAAATGGCAAAAGAACGCCGTATTCCTCCAGGCAAAAGGAGGCACATTTGCCCGCGCCGCCATACCCACCCTCGGTGCCGACAGCAGCTATGAAGACGTCGACGCACAATGGGCAGACTTCAATAAGGACGGAAATATGGACCTCGTGGTGGCCAGCGGCGGCAACGAGTATTACGGAAAAGATACACTCCTCAGCCCCCGCATATATCTCGGTGACGGCAAAGGCCATCTCACAAAACTCAGCGACGCTTTTCACGACCTCTATATAAACGCTTCTTCGGTGGCGGTCGACGATTTTGACGGAGACGGATACCCCGACCTCTTCATAGGCGGGAGATCCGTTCCCGGGAATACGGCAAGATCCCCAACTCATACCTGCTCCGCAACGACGGTAAAGGCCACTTCACCGACGTCACAACCACCCTCGGAAAAGACCTCTCCGGCATCGGACTGGTTACCCGCGCCTGCTGGTGCGACCTCGACAAAGACAGCCACAAAGACCTCCTCCTTTCCCTCGAATGGGGCGGGCTCGTCGCTTTTATGAATACACAGGGCCGCTTCGTCAAAAAGATGGTCACTACAAAAAAAGGATGGTGGAATTTCCTTATGCCCGTCGACATCGACAATGACGGGGACATCGACCTGATCGCTGGCAACCTCGGCCTCAACAGCCGCCTCAGCGCCTCCTCCGAGCAGCCCGTCCGTATGTACTACTACGACTTCGACGGCAACGGAAAAAAAGAACAGATCCTCACCTACTACCTCAACGGAAAACAGCTCCCCTTTGCCGACAAAAGCGAGCTCGAACGACAAATGCCCTCCCTGAAAAAGAATTTCCTCTACGCAAAAGACTTCGCAAAGGCATCACTCACGGACCTCTTTCCTGAAGAAAAACTCAGCCAGGCCGATACCTTCACCGCCGACTACTTCGCCAATTCCATCTTCATCAACGATGGACACGGCAATTTCACGGCGACAGCCCTCCCATGGAAAGCCCAGCTCTCCCCCTACAGGGACGCAGCGGTCGCCGACGTCAACGCAGACGGCCTTCCCGATATCCTCCTCTTTGGTAATTACTATGAAAACAACATCCAGATGGGGCGCTACGACGCAGACTATGGCACCATCCTCCTCAACAAAGGAAAGGACAGTTTCTCCGTCACCCCGCTCAACAGCCTCGCCATAAAAGGCCAGGTCCGCCACATCCTCCCGCTCACCATCGCCGGATCCCCCTCCTTTATACTCGCAAGAAACAACGACAGCGCAAGAATCATCCGCTTCTCCTCACCCGCAGCCCCCGCCGCAAAAACTCACCAACCCTGATTCCCCCCAAAATTCCCTACCCTAATTCCGCCTATGACACGGGCTGTACCACCTGCGTTACCCAATTCGTCGTATCCGATTCCTGATCCCTTTCCGTCACCAGCAGCTGAAACGGCAGCGCCATCGTCACCTTCTCGTAATCCGTCAGGTATTGCTGCAACTGCTTCATCGCCCGTTCAGCCTTCCAGGGACCGCCCCTCGTCTGCCCCACCACCACCTTCCATGGAATAAACCGCTTCCGCTCAAAAATTGCATTCCCGTCCAGCGCAACGTCCGTCGCAATACCGATCATCGACTCATACTGCCCATTCTCCAGCGGTGTCACGTGCAGCATCGGATGATCTGTTTCCTTTGCGCCATGCTCGGCGATATACTTCCGCAACGCCCCGATCGTCTTATAGATATCCTTTGTATCAGGATAGCCCACAGTCTTCATTTTGGCGATCAGCAACACCGAATCCTTTGAGATCGCATTCCATACGTCGATTCCATAAACATTCTCCTTCTTCTCCATCCAGGCGCGCGCATTTTCAAGCATGACGTCCATCGCCTTCTTCAGCCCTATAGCATCCCGGTATCGCGCATAACGCAGCAGTGGATTCCCACTCGTCGGCACCACACAGGTCCACTGCAGAAGAAGAGAATCCAGCGTCAGCGGCAGAATATTCACCCGGCCGCTATCCCTGAAACCGCCGCCCGCCTGATCAAATCCAAGTTCCGCCGCATGATAATATTTACCGGTCAGCGCAAAAACCCGAGCCCCCCCTGCTGCCATTTCTCCCAGTTGGCCTCCTCGATGATCGCACGACTGGCGCCACTCGCCGTGCACCGGACCGTCTTCGTTACTACGATATGCAATTGCCCCGGAATGACCAGATAGCTCCCGGCTATCAACAGAACCACAACACCCACCAATGATAGTATCAGTTTCATAAGCACGTAAAGTAAAAAAATCCCGGCCTGAGCCGGGACCATAACAAAAAATTTCAGCAAAAATTAAAGACCTCCGCCAAAACAGCCGGATCCACAGGAAACAAAACTACCATGGCCGGCCGCGGCGCAATACGAAGCCTGGCAAAACCCAAAATAAGTTCCACCCGTGCACACAGTGTAGCAGCTGTCGCCACCGACAACCTTTTTCATTTCATTCTTAGTTAGCTCCTTTCCCAATTTCAGGGAACCAAGCTGTTTTAATTTTTCTTTCATATGGAAAATGTTTAATGCTCTGAAGTTACTAAAACACCCGCAAATAACAATCGCTTTACGCACTCTTCTATCAGCCCTGAATATGCAGTATAATCGCGCTGAATATCCTCCGGATCGAAACACTCCTCCAACTCCGAAAGCAGGTCCTTCAACGAACGCGGCTCCTGACAAGCCTCTGCGATCAGCGCATCCAGTTCGTCCAGATAATATTCGCTTACAGATAATTGTAACGCCGCAGGCGTTATCACCACCTTCCCCGATACCAGCACCTCCTCGTCTTCACCGCAGTTAAAGTTCAGAGAAATGATATCTTCGATCCGGTTGCTTTTTTCGTTTACCCATTTTCTTTTCACATCGACAACCAGCGCATCCGGGTTCCACCGGAAATAACATTCCGCCCGCTCCCCAGGCGGCAGCGAGAACAGATTCAGGATCCCCCGGTAAACTTCGAATTCCTTTCTTTCGCACATGCCCAGGTCCGCTCCCTCCCCAAACAAATGCCGCGCATGCCGGACACTCGCAGACTCGAGCCTGCTCACCTCTTCAAAAGACCGCCGCTCCTGCGGCGCAAGACTCGCTTCATCCCACGATCCATACTTCCTGGTGAGCCAGGCCCGCGCCGCTTCCGTCCGTTCATACCCCGCCCCATCATCCCCCATCTTACCCAGATATATCCTGCTCCGCAACGCCGTCCCCACCCCCCGCAGCGATTCGATGATCCGGTAATAACTATCAGGATACTCATCCCGCAGACGCTTCGCCAGACTATTACACACCCACTGCAATTTTTTAAATCCGCCGACCGGATGGATCAGCGGCGCCGGCGGAACATCCTGAAACCGCACCAGCTCCTTATATAACGGGTCTTCCACTACCTCCGGCAAAAAAGCGGCGACGTCCACACCCTTCTCCTTTGCGATGCAATAACACAAATACTGCTCGTAGATAAAATTGAGATCGTTCGGCTGCACCTCTCCAAGGCAGGACAGATTCTTTTCCACGAATTCAAAAGCGGCCCGGCAATAGTCCTGAATAACAGCTATCGCGGTCCCGCCAAAAAGGCCGGCATTACAGCTGTATATCTCCCTGCCCGCATAACACGAACGCCCGAATGGAGGCGGCAGATAAGAAAAGCACGCATTTATCCTGTCAAGCGTCGCCCGGTAAAAGAAAAGATCCTTTTCGATATTCTGACACACCAGCGGCGAACCCAGCCACTCATCCGAAGGCGCCGCCCCGAGTATAAGGTCTCCATCCAGATGCAAAAAGGGTTCCTGCTGCAGGCTATAGGAGTAGATCTTGGCCATCGACCAAAGACCCGCGGGATAACGCCCGGACATCCCGTCAAGAGCCGTCGAGACCCGCGAATACGGCAGCCCCAGCACCCCCACCAGCATTTCCGCACCCGGCCCGTCCGTGACCAGCCCGACCTTCCCGAAGATCTTATGCGCCTGAAGGACGCTGAGAGCCCAGCTCATCCAATGATACTCGGCCGAAAGCCACCCTCCCGTGAACCCATACAATTCCTCCCCGGTCCTTACACCCGGACCCGACCAAAATGTCTGAATATAATTCATAGCTCGCTTTTTATCGGCAACCCCGGCCCCGGCTCCAGCAACAGCGCGATCCCCTTCCCCTCACTGCCCCACTGCTCCAAAAACTCCTCCTTCCCCATATCAAACAAACCCCGCGCGGGATCGGCTACCCATACCCGATCGTCACTTATTTCATACACCACCAAAAATGCCGCTCCGACCAGTGCGCGATGAACGGTACCAAATTCCCTTTCTCTATCACTTCCAGTGTTACCTCCGTCGCCATCGTCCGGAAACCGACCGCCTCAGCCGCGCCGCTCAGCCCCAGCAGGCTAATTCCATCCGCCGTCATTTCACACAGCTCCACAACCCTCGCCGATGTGCAATGCATCCCATAATACTGCGCGATCATCGCAATACACGCAGGACCACAATCCATCCTGCCCGTCTGAGGAAAAAAGGAAACCCGTTCACTGATAGAATGTTTTCACTTATAAAAATTGAAGGTCCCCGATATCATAAGGCTCAGGCAGCCGGCGGCCGTCTACAAATACCGCCGGCGTATACCGGATCTCTTCCTTCCCGCACCAGTCAAGCATCTCCGCTATTCTCTTATCCGCGCCGAAACCCTCCGCCCCTCTTTTCATCTCCCCATACCAGTCACGCAAAGCCTGCCTGAGCCCCGCCTCACCTCCACTATCCGCCGCGTGAAAAAAGACCTGACGGCCCCGACAGCATCCTCATCCTGACCCGCAATGGAAAAAATGATCCGCGCCTTCCAGCGCCTGTCGTTCTCCAGCAGCCGCTCCAGCTGTTGATGCATTTTACCGCAGGGCGCGCAGTACGGGTTACTGACCAGCACCAGCGATCGCTCCGCATGGGCATCACCGATGACAAGCCCCACTGCCCCGGGATCGCTTTTCAACGCATCCTCATTCCCCAGAAGCCCGCGAAAAACGAGCTCATTTCTCTTCAGCCTCGTCAGCCCACGTCTTAGCACTACCGCTTCCATCGACCGCACCCACAACGGCTTCAGCAAGATCCAGCAAACCCCCGCTATCGCTTCGACAAAAACAAAAGACATACCGTCCGCAAGCCCTGCCGGCTGCCTCGTCACAAGCGCAGCTAACCCTTCGACCACCAGCGCCCCCTGTATAAGAAGACAGAGAAAACACCAGCTTCCGCACAACCAGCCCCTGATAGAACAAAGAAAAAATGACATACCCGACAGATAGATAATTGCACACCACCAGCGGCGCCGGCGATAGCCCGACGTAAGCCACCAGCCAGCCGTATGCAAGGGACCCGGCAAAGTACACAAGCCCCAGATCACCCCACGACACATCCTTCCAAATTCTGGCTCCTCTGCTTTGCAGCACCGCCTCACAGCTCATTTTCCCATTCAGCGAACACCAGCGTTTCAACCCCGCACCCGCCCACCCATATTCATAACCCTGCAGCAGCAACCCCACCACCACACCAAAAATATTCCCCGCCAGTAATGCCGAAAAATAGCGGCCGTCCCCGCCTTCCCTCATATACACCCGAAGCGCCGCGACCATTGGCAGCAATAGCACCAATACTCCCAGCGCTATCCGCACCCGCCCCCATCTCTCCGCACGCCTCCTTTCCCGATAGTCGGCTTCGCCATACACTTCCCTTTTTTCCATGACCAGCACCTTTCCATCCCAGACGTCACAAAAATCCTGGAATGCAACTGGCCGGATGCGCCGCCGGCTGTCCATGCAAACAAGCCCTTCATCGCCGGCCGACTTTACTATCCAGTAGGGGTCGTCCCCGACCGTGGGACAGTGAGCAAGAAAGGGACAGGGCAACTGAGACAGCCCTGACGGAGCGATGTCAAGCGCCATCGTGTCCAGTCCCCATTGTTCGAGACTTTCAGACACACACAAAAGACTGGGATAATTTGGATGAGAAAGAAGACTGTCCCTGATGGTAGCATCGGTCACCGGTACGGACAGCTCCCTGAGAAGGGCGGCAACGATATTCACGGGATCCTTCCCCGCCGTGCCCGCTTCATTGGCAAAATTTTTCATATAGAATAAGGTCTGAAGGCAAGTTAACAAATAATATGGTAAATTGTACCCATGCGTATCGTCATCGTATTGCTTTTCGCCGCCAGTACCTGCCTTCCTTTGCTTCCTCAGGCTCAAACCCCCGGCCAACATACTCAGGCCGCACCGTCCGACTCCTCCACCTGGTTCGTAAAAGCCGACACCATCGACCCATCCAACTACTACGGCGTCACGGTCGCCAACGGAATGCTCGGCCTGGTGTCCTCTACCGAACCCTTTAAAGCCAAAGACATTGTCCTCAACGGTGCCTTCGACCTCTACGGCCGGGGCCGCGTCAGCAATATTCTCAAGACATTCAATTTCGTCAACTGCTACCTCGATATAGACGGCCGCCGCCTGGAAAACGCCAAACAATTATCCCACTTCCGCCAGAGCCTCGACATGAAAAGAGCCTGCCTGACGACCAGCTTCGACTACGCCGATAGGGCTTCGGTCAGCTATTCCTGGTATTCCCTTCGCCAGCTGCCCTATACAGCCCTCGTCGATATCACCATCACAGCACATAAAGACATCGAGATCGTCCCCGCCAGCGTCATGGAAGCCCCAGACATGCTCAAAGACGTAGAGAACTACTACAACGAGATCGACCGCCCCCATGTCACCATATCCCTCCTGACCTCGACCGCCAAAAGCCCCACAGGCAAGCTCCTCATGGCAGCCTCCAACAGCTTTGTCTTCGACGAGCCCCACGGCTCCGAACCGCGCGTCATCCACGAAATGTGGGACAACAACATGCACCTGCTCAAATTCAAAAAGAAGCTCACCGCCGGACAGACCTACCATTTCTCCATCGTAGGCTCGACGCTCACATCGGCCCACGACGACGACCCCCTCAACGAAGCCGAACGCCTCACGCTCTTCGCCACCCTCCAGGGTAGCCGCCAGCTAATAAAAGACCACGAAATGGCCTGGGACCGGTTATGGCAGAGCGACATCATCATAGAAGGCGACCCCGTCACCCAGCGCGAGGTCCGGCTCATGCTCTATCACCTCTATTCCTTCGCCCGCGAAGGCACCTCCTATAGCCTCTCCCCGATGGGACTCAGCGGCCTCGGTTACAATGGCCATACCTTCTGGGATACCGAGATATGGATGTACCCCGCCCTACTCCTCCTGCAGCCCAAAATTGCCGCCTCCCTGATGGAATACCGCTACCAGCGCCTGCCCGCAGCCATGCACAACGCCGCCAGCCACGGCTATAAAGGCGCCATGTTCCCCTGGGAAAGTGCAGCCAGCGGCAACGAAGAAACGCCCGTATGGGCGCTCAGCGGCCCCTTCGAACACCATATCACCGCAGACGTAGGCATCGCCGCATGGAATTACTTCTGCGTCACCCGTGACAAGACCTGGCTCAGGGAAAAAGGCTACCCCTCCTGCAGGCTACAGCCGACTTCTGGGCAAGCCGCGTACAGCGCAACGACCCTGGACACTACGACATCAACAACGTGGTCGCCGCCGACGAATGGGCCGAGAACGTAGACAACAACGCCTATACCAACGCCGCCGCGCGCGCCAACCTCCAGGACGCCACCGACGCCGCCCGCATCCTCGGCCTGACACCCGACCCGGACTGGCTCAACGTCAAAAATAATATCCCGATACTCCGCTTTCCCGACGGGGTCACACGCGAACACGCCGGCTACAACGGCGAGTCCATCAAACAGGCCGACGTCAATCTCCTCGCCTACCCCCTGAAGGAAATTACCAGCCCCGCCGCTATCCGGAAAGACCTCGACTACTATGAACCCCGCGTAGGCGAAGGCCCCGCCATGACCCACGCCATCTTCGCCATCCTCTACGCCAGACTGGGTATGCCCGACAAGGCACTGGCCGATTTTACCGGCGGATACAGACCCAACCTCCGCCCGCCCTTCGGCGTGATCGCCGAGACGGCCACCGGCAACAATCCCTATTTCGCCACGGGCGCCGGCGGAATGCTCCAGGCCGTCCTGAACGGCTTCCTCGGCCTCGAGATCACCCCTTCGGGAATTACGCAGCTGCCTACCCGGCTGCCGTCTAAATGGAAAGCCTTAAAGGCCACCGGAATAGGCCCGGAAAGGCTGATTTATATGATCAAATAAGCTTATAGGAAAAGGGTATTTTTTAGCTGTATTTTTCAGACAGCTTAAATAATAAGACAATTTCCGAGGTCAAAATCCGGCTACATACAATAAAACCCTCATTAGGCGTTAAAGCAAGTAGTAGATCCAAACCTGTTAATAACCTTATACAACCTTATACATAAACTATGGGATTTAGGTACCCTTTCCTGCTTATTAAAGCTGCCTTTAGCAATTTGTATTTCCTGATGTTTCTGAACGGCTTTGCAATAGCGTCCATGTGCTATTTCAAAATGGAGGCCACTTACGAGAACGGCCTCTTTGGAAGCATCAAGAACACCATCGATGGAAGGATCGATGCCAATGATACTCCAGATTCCATCCTCGTAAAATCCATGAATGTCTGCCATCAGCTGATGAGCGACAGAGCATATACTTTTCAGGACGCAAAATCGGACATGGGCGCAGAAGCGGCCATTCACTCCACCGCCTTTGACCTCATGACCACCCGGGGCGCCTGCGGCAGCTATTCCCGGGTCCTCGCCCGGATCGTCAAAACCTACCACTTCCCCGTACGTATCGCCCAGATGAAAGCAAACGGCATCTACGGCGCGCACAATCTCGTCGAAGCCTACAACGGCACCAGCTGGGTAATCCTCGACCCCACATTCGACCTCTGTTTCGTCAGGCCCGACGCCCGGCTCGCAAGCTTCGCGGACGTCCAGAACAACTGGCCCTATTATTCCAAACAGGTATCACCGGAATATAACCTCCAGTATCACTACGAAGACGTCCGCTACGCCAACTGGACAAAGATCCCCATCCTTTTCCCCTCGGTCAAAGGCGTACTCAACCTGACCATGGGCACCGAAAAGGCCAACCAGGTATGCATCCGTACCCTGTTCATGAATGCCTATTCCGTCTGGTTCTATACCATTCTCATACTCTTTATTCCCATATTCCTGATGACCTTCAGACTGGTCATCAAAACCAAGATATTCCCGAGTCAGGACACCCCGTTTACCTTCCGGAACTTCGTAAAATATATCCGGCCCAGGATAGCAGGGACCTCTTACACACACTAAATCTCTTTATAAACCATCCCCCGAAGCACCACCCCGCGTGGTGCTTCATTTTTTAACGCACAAACCGTCCCCATACTTTCCATTTTTTTAGTGTAGGTTTGGGGCCGAATAAAAATTAATAAATGCTTAAAGTCGGCGTCTTTGGAGTCGGTCACCTCGGAAAATTTCACCTCAATAACTGGAAAGAAATAAAAGTAGCAGAACTGGTAGGATTCTACGACCCCAACGACAGCATCGCCCAGGAAGTCGCCGGTAAATATCAGATCCCAAGATTTCTGGACCCCGAACGCCTGATCGAAGCCTGCGACCTCATCGATATCGTCGCCCCGACCCCCTCCACTTCAACCTGTGCGAAAAAGCCATCCGTAAGGGAAAACACGTATTCGTGGAAAAACCCCTCGCCAATACCATGGACGAAGCCCGCGAGCTCGTACAACTCGTCAGGGAATCGAACATCAAACTCCAGGTCGGACACGTCGAACGCTTCAACCCCGCCTACCTGGCCGTTCAATCCACGCCCCTTCACCCCATGTTCATCGAGGTTCACCGCCTGGCCCAGTTCAATCCCAGAGGCACCGAGGTCAGCGTCATCCTCGACCTGATGATCCACGACATCGACATCATCCTCAGCCTCGTAAAAAGCGAAGTAAAAACTATCTCCGCAAGCGGTGTCGCCGTCATGACCGACACCCCCGACATAGCCAGCGTCCGCATAGAATTCAACAACGGCTGCGTAGCCAACCTCACCTCCAGCCGCATATCGATGAAAAAATGCGCAAAATGCGACTATTCCAGAAAGATGCCTATATTGGAATAGATTTCCTCAATAAAAAGACCGAGATCATAAAATTGAAAACGCCCCAGGACCTTGACGTTTTCTCCTTCGATATAGAGACCCCCAACGGAAAAAGACGATCGCGCTTTCCAATCCGTCCGTACCCGAAGTCAACGCCATCAGACTGGAATTGGAAGCCTTCTGCACCGCCATCCTGTCCAATACCCCAACGCGCGTTTCCGAAGTAGACGGACTACGGGCAATGGACATCGCTCACCAGATCCTTCAAAAGATAAAACACAACACGATCAACACCTGATTCGGGCATGCAGAGAAAGCTCCATACAGTCTCTATCCTGTGGTATATTCTCAGCGACTATGCAACGGCGCTCTTGTCTTCCATTATCTTCCACTTCAGCCGCCGGATCCTGCTATCGGAAACCATCTTCTATAACCATAAGCTTCTCCTCACCCAGCGATTCTGGCTCGGCACCAGTACCATACCCCTCGGCTGGCTCGCCCTCTACACCCTCATGGGCTCCTACCGCAACCTGTACCAGAAATCCCGGCTGAACGAAAGCACCAACACATTTATCTATTCCATCGTCGGATGTACGATCGTATTCTTTGCCATCGTGATCAACGACCCCGTAAAAGACTACCACTATTTCTATCAAACATACTTCGTCTTCCTCTTTAGCCACTTCCTCCTGACCGTCACGGGCCGTCTCGTTATACTCAACTACGTCCGCAACCAGGTCAGAAAAGGAAAGGTCGCCTTCAACGCACTCCTCATCGGCAGCGACGCCGTCGCAACCCGCGTCTACAAGGAATCCCGGGAAGGCCTGCGGCAGTCCGGCTACCACTACGCCGGCTATATCAGCAGCCCCAACCAGCAGAACAACGGCATCGCCCGATATCTGCCCGAACTGGGCAAGCCCGACCAGATCGAGACAACCATCGACCGCCACGATATCCAGCTCGTCGTCGTCGCACTCGAACGCTCCTCCCGCAAAGACCTCGAGACCATCGTCGAAAAACTCAGCAATAAGGACGTCCGCATAAAAACACTGCCCAGCACCCTCGACATCCTCTCCGGTTCCGTAAGGACCAGCGACGTCATGGGAGCACTCCTGTCGGACATACACACCGGACTCATGCCCGAATGGCAGCTCAACGTCAAACGCCTCATCGACGTGTCCATCTCCGTTATAGGCCTGATCGCGTTCTCCCCCTGATGCTCTACTCCGCCATCCGCGTCTGCCTGTCCTCCAGCGGCCCGATCATCTACCAACAGGAAAGGATCGGCTACAAAGGCAAGAAATTCTGGATCTATAAGTTTCGGTCGATGTATTCCGACGCCGAAAAAGACGGCCCCGCCCTCTCCTCCCACCAGGATCCACGCATCACCTCCTGGGGCAAAACCATGCGCAAATGGCGCATCGACGAACTCCCCCAGCTGTGGAATATCCTGAAAGGCGAAATGAGCCTCGTAGGCCCCCGCCCCGAACGTGAATATTATGTCAATCAGTTATATCTCCGCACCCCGTATTTTCGTTACCTCTTAAAAGTAAAACCGGGTCTCACCTCCTGGGGAATGGTCCAGTTCGGTTATGCAGAGAACACCGAAGAAATGCTCGAAAGAATGAAGTATGACCTGATGTATATCGAAAACATTTCTCTCGGCCTCGATCTGAAGATCATGGTGCATACCCTGCGGATCATCTTCATGGCACAAGGCCGGTAGGAACACTGACAGGCGCAAACAACATGAAAAAACTTTTTCTCTTATTACTCATATTGGCCGGCCTCACCACGTCCGCCCAAAAATACTGGCAACAAAAAGTTGACTACACCATCGACGTCACCCTCAACGACGCCGAACGCACCCTCGACGGCTTCATGAAGATCAACTACACGAACAATTCCCCCGATACCCTCCCCTTCATCTGGATCCACTGCTGGCCCAACGCCTACAAGAACGACCGCACCGCCTTCAGCGATCAACTGCTCACCAACGGCCGCACCGATTTCTATTTCTCGGAAAAACAACAAAAAGGCTATGTCAACCGGCTCAACTTCCGCGTAGACGACCAGGAAGCACGGATGGAAGACCATCCCCAATACATCGATATCGTAAAGGTCATCCTCCCCACCCCCTTCCTCCCGGAGGGATGACCACCCTGTCCACCCCCTTCCACGTGCAGTTGCCCTACAACTTCTCACGCGGCGGCTATACCACGACCATCGACCCCCAAACCGGCAGGACCTATACTTCTTATCAGATCACCCAGTGGTATCCCAAACCAGCCGTCTACGACAGGCACGGCTGGCATCCCATACCCTACCTCGACCAGGGCGAGTTCTACAGCGAATTTGGCTCCTATGACGTCCGTATCACCGTCCCGGCGCCATACACAATTGCAGCCACCGGCGAACTCCAGGACGCCCCCGGCCTGCAGGAAATAGCTCCCCCGCTCCCCCCTCAAAAGCCCAGGGCACCGGTCCACCCCGGCCACCCCATCCATAAACCCATTCAAAAACCCATTCGAAAACTGCCCCCCGCGCCAGCCCCCACCAAAACCCTGCGCTACAGGCAAAGCAACATCCACGACTTCGCCTGGTTCGCTGACCGGCGATTTACGACCGACTACGACACCCTGACCCTCCCTTCCGGCCATACCGTACACATCTATTCGTACTATACACCGGCTGCAGGTCAAGCCTGGCAAAAAGCGCCAGGTACATCAGGGACGCCATAAAATTCCGGAGCGCCCTCATCGGCGAATATCCCTATAACACCGTCACGGCCGTACAGACAAAAGCCGGCTCCACGGGTGGCATGGAATACCCGACGATCACCGCCATCAATACCCCCGACGCAAGCCCCCGGTCCCTCGACATGACCATTGAACACGAAGTCGGCCACAACTGGTTCTATGGCATCCTGGCCACCGACGAACGCCGGTATGCATGGATGGACGAAGGCATCAATACTTACTACGACGCCCGCTACGAAGCGTCCAAATACAAACCCGAAAGACCCGGAGACTGGCTGCAGAACAAGCTCCCTTCCGACGACGAACAGTGGGGCCTCGACGTCGCATACGCGCAGCACCGCGACCAGCCCATATCGACCCCTTCCGAAGACTTCTCCGAGACCAACTACTACCTGACAGCCTATTCCAAGGCCGGCTACTGGCTCGGACTGCTCGCCGATACCCTGGGTACAGCCACCTTCGACAGCTGCATGCGCGAATACTTCCGCAGATGGGCATTCAGACACCCGTATCCGGAAGACTTTCTTTCCGTCGTCGACGAGACCAGCCACCGCGACAACAGCCGGATCTTTGCCCTCCTCGGCAAAAAAGGCCCTCTTACTCCACCGGCGCACCGCAGACTGAAACCGACCATCCTGTTCAACCTCAACCATACCGGACAATTCGACTATATCAATCTCTTACCGGCCCTCGCCTACAACAAATACGACAAATTCATCGTCGGAGCCCTCATTCACAACTATAACCTTCCCGCCGACCCGTTACAGTTCTACCTGGCGCCCATGTACGCCACCGGTAGTCACCAGTTCGTCGGTGCGGCCGGCCTGAAATATACCTGGTATCCCACCCGGACCTTCGGAAAAATAGACCTCGGAATAAATGGTCAGCGATTCTCCACCATCTCCGGTATCGACAGCAACGGAAAAAGCATTACCGGTGGTTTCTACAAGCTCGTCCCAACCCTGCGCCTGACCTTTCCCAAAAGGACGCCCGCAGCACACAGGAAAGCTTCATCGAATGGAAGACCTTCCTCATCGGCGAAAGACTGCTGGATCAATACATACAAAAATCCACCGATTCCGTTTACTATCCTATACAGGGGAAATACCGTTTTCGCTACCTCAACCAGCTCAGCCTAGATCTCCGCGACGAGCGGGTACTCTATCCCTATAAAGCCCAGCTGCAGGTGCAGCAGGGCGCATCCTTTTACCGGGTCAACCTCACCGGCAGCTATTTCTTCAACTACGAAAAAGGAGGAGGCCTCGAAGCACGTATTTTCGGCGCCAAATTCGGCTACATCGGAACCCGCTCGATCAACGAAGACCTCATCCGGTTCGAACCCAAACTCACCGCTATAAGAGGCGACGAAGACTATACCTACAGCAACTATTTCATCGGCCGGTCGGAATTTACCGGCATAGCCAGCCAGCAGATCATGCTGCGCGACGGCGACCTCCATCTTAGGACAGACCTCTTCCAGGGCCTGCAGGGACGCTCGGACAACTGGGTGGCAGCCCTCAACCTCACCACCACCCTGCCCCAACAGATCGTCCCGGCCTGGGTACCCCTGAAGATCTTCTTCGACGCCGGCACCTATTCCGGCGCCTGGCAGGACAATCCGCCTACCAGCCACTTCCTCTACGTCGGCGGCCTCCAGCTGTCGCTGCTCAAAGACATTGTCCGCATATACGCTCCCCTGGTCTACAGCAAGGACTTCGGCGACCAGCTGAAGACCGTACCAGACCAGAACACGTTCTGGAAACGAATTTCATTCAGCATAGACATCACAAACTTTAACTTCGCGAAGCTCCTGGGGAGCAAGTAGTCATAAGTATGAGCAATGGCAATGTCCATATCCGGTTTCTGGAAGGAAAGGACATCGACGCGCGCCGGTGGGACGCCTGCATCGAAAAAGCCTCCAACCGCCTGGTCTACGGCTTTCATTTCTACCTCGACCACATGGCCGGTGGCCAGTGGAGCGCACTCGTACTCGGAGACTACCAGGCCGTCATGCCCCTCCCCGGAGACGGAAATGGGGCATTCGCTACATCTACCAGCCAGCCTTTACCCAACAGCTCGGTATCTTCGGCCCCCATATCGACCCCGCCCTGACCGATACCTTCCTCCACCAACTACACACCCATTTCCGCTTCGCCGAACTCTACCTGAACCATAAAAATACCACCCCGGTCCCCCCGCAAACAATACCTCCCCCGAACCCCGCGTCAACTATATCCTTGCCCTCAACGACCCGTACCACACGCTGGCCTCCCGCTACAAAAAGACCTGGTCCGCAACCTCCGGCTCTCAGCCGCCGCCGAACTCAACTATCTTCCCGACTACCACCTCCCAACCGTCCTGGACAGCTACCACAGCCAGTACGCCCAAAAACTGCCCTATTTCCGGCCGGAGGACTACCGCCATTTCGAACAGCTCTGCGCACTGATGCAAAAAGAGGAAAGCTGCTGCTCCGCGCCGTCACCGGTCCGCAACAGCAATTACTGGCGACGGCCCTATTGTTCCGCGACGCGGACAGACTATATTTGCTACAGTCAACCACCCTGCCGGATGGCCGAAAAAAGAAGCCAACCACTTTTTGCTGGACCAGCTGATCCGGGAATTTGCAGGCAGCGGACTGACCCTCGATTTCGAAGGCTCCGACCAGCCAGGCATCGCACATTTCTATGCGAACTTCGGCAGTATCGACCAGCCATATTTTTTACCGGTATAACAACCTGCCCTGGCCGGCCAGGTTGTTAAAAAGATAAAATGACCATCACCACCACAGACATCGGCAAGAACTACCGGCTGCAGCAAATGTTGCTCCTGGCAGCATGTCTGCTCTTATCCCTGCTATACTGTCCACCCGTCGACCTCTTCTATGACGACAAGGAAATATTCCGGTATGCGGGCTTCCTCATATCCAGGGGCGGCATACCCTACCGCGACCTCTTCGACCACAAACCACCCCTTATCTTTTTTGAATTACTTTGGCCTCCTTCTCGGTCCCTGGGGACTCTGGATCATCGATACCCTGCTGGCTTCCCTGGCCACTATGCTGTTCTTCCGCACCTGCCGCCAGTACCGCCTCGCACTACCCTGGCTGCTGCCGCTGGTCTTCCACCTGCTGCTCCGCAACTACCAGGTCTGCCGCGGCATCGGCATGACAAGAGAATATACCGCCGTCTTCCAGCTCATCTTTTTACTTTCCTGATGGACGCCGGCCGTCGCCGCTACTACTGGATGGGCATTCTTACTGCACTCATCTTCTTCATGCAGCAGGACCAGGTCCTCCCCCTCCTGCCCCTGCTGATATATGCCCTCCTGACCCGATCCGCTTCTACCATTGCCACCCGCCTGATTCAAACCATGATCGGATCGGCCATCGTCACCCTCCCGATCCTTCTCTATTTCAGCACCCACCACGCACTCACCGCCTTCTGGCAGGACGCCTTCGTTTTCAACTTCTCCTGGTATACCGAAAAAAGATCTCTTGCAGAACACTTTCACGCGCTAAAAGAAGGGCTGGAATTCACCAACTGTGAGATGCCCCTGCTCATCGCACTGTCGCTGGGCCTCACCGCACTGTTGCTAAAGGACGCTGCAAACAAAAAACTTGTTGTCGTCGCCCTGCTGAGCGCGGCTTTCTTCCCCGAATTTCTTTCATCCAGGTCAGGCCCCGCCTTCAACTACTATTATCTGCCCCTCTCCGCAACGCTGACAATCCTCGTGTTCACCGTTTTCGCATTTCAGCGGAACAATTTCCTCGCAGACAGAAAATGCCAGGCGCTGTTCGGCATCCTCATCGGCTGCCTTCCACTCTACAACGCCATCCAGCACGGCACCCACCTTACGACGCAAAACAACGATATGGTCGAGGGATATCCGGTCTACGACTATCTCCGCCGCCAACCCGTCGCGACCAGCCACGAAGACTATCAGTTATATGTTTTTGGAGACAACAACTTTGTATATACCTACAATAAATTTCACATCCTCGCACCTTCCCGTTGGATCTATCACCATTTTTGGGGATGGTTCGATGGCTGGGACGCCGGCCATAACGAACTGGAAGGCATCATCGGCGACCTCCGCAGCCACCGGACAAAATATATCCTCGAGGATACCGATTTCAACTGGCGGGACCAGTCGGCAAAAACTATCTGGCGAAACTTCCTCCACGATCACTACGAAATAGTGAATATACCCGAAACGCCACTCCACCAGCTCTGGCAGCTGAAAACACCCCGGTAACTCCCCCAACACCGGCAGAACTTCGTTAACTCGGGAACCCCAATAGCTGCTCCGCTACCAGCAGATCTACCGGAGTCGTGATCTTGATATTATTCACCTCGCCCTCAACCAGGCTTACCGGATGCCCCGCAGCCTCCACTACCGTGGCCTCGTCGGTGAACTCCTCGCGATATTCGACACCAAAAGCGGGTAAAAGGATCCTGCTTAAAAAGGTCTGCGGCGTCTGTACCAGTTTCACCCTGTCCCGGTCAATGGTGGCATGCCCCTCCGAATTCACAATACGCACGCTATCTTTGGAACTGACGACGGGAATGGCCGACCCCGACACCATCGCCTGCTCATAACAACGCTTCACCAACGCCTCACTCGCCAGACAACGCACCCCGTCATGCACAAAAACGACCGACTCTTCCTGCACCAGTTGCAGACCATTCTGCACCGAATGAAACCTCGTCTTCCCTCCCTCTACGAGGCCGGACTCTCCGCGGACACTGCGTCGTGTCCACCATTGCCTGCGTATCCGCCATAAACCCCGCAGGTACTACCAGGATTATCTCCACATCCGTATATGCCCCTAAAAAACTTCCAGCGAATACCACAGGACCGGCCTTCCCCTCAACAAAAGAAATTGCTTCGGCACCGCAGCCCCCATCCGGCTTCCGGAACCTCCGGCTACAATAACAGCATATTTTTTCATAACTATTTATAGATCGCCACCATCTCCTTGCCGTCACTGCTCTTATATCCCCGGTACATGCCCTGACTGTTGAACACCAGCGCCGCATTCCCCTCAGCATCCACACCGATCATCCCACCTTCTCCTCCGATAGCCATCAGTTTCTCGTGTACCACCACCTCCATCGCCTGCTGCAGGGACAACCCCTTGTACTCCATCAGACAGCTCACGTCATGCGCCGCGACAGCCCTGATGAACATCTCTCCGTGGCCCGTACAGGATATGCCGCAGGTCAGATTGTTCGCATAAGTCCCGGAGCCGATCATCGGGCTGTCCCCGATACGGCCATACTTCTTATTGGTCATCCCGCCCGTACTGGTCGCAGCGGCAATATTCCCATCCTGATCACAGGCCACCGCCCCTACCGTACCAAACTTCTTGTCCCGCATCAGCTCTTCCAGCCGCTGATGAGTATGATCGAGTGAATAAGTATCGCTGTCGCGAATGGCCTTCCACTGGTCGTACCTGAACTGCGAAAAGAAATATTCATCCGGCTCCAGTTTGATCCCCTGCTTGATCGCAAAATCACTGGCGCCTTTTCCACTCAGAAATACGTGATTGCTGTTCTGCATCACCTCCGTGGCCAACTCTATCGGATTGCGGACGTTACGGACTCCCGTGACAGCGCCCGCTTCCGGGCTCTTTCCATCCATGATCGCCGCATCCATTTCCTGAACCCCCTTCTTAGTAAACACCGAGCCACGCCCGGCATTGAACAACATATTGTCTTCCAGAATGACGATCGTCGCCTTGATGGCATTGACGGCAGAACCGCCCTGCTCCAGTACCGCGAACCCGGCATCCATGGCCTGTTGCAGACCTTCCAGATAAGCCAGTTCCAGCTCAGGGGTCATATCTTCCTTAAGTATCGTACCGGCCCCGCCGTGTATCGCGAGAGTAAACCTCGACATAGCGCTAATGATTTTTTGACCGGTAAAACTAGAAAAATTTATGCCTGAGATTTTTGAAGATTATTCGCACATGCTTGAACAGCCACTAACACCTGGGCAAAATCATTGAATATCATCCACTCGCCCACTTCGGGACCTGGCCCCGGCCTCAGTCCACGCCCGCGAAGGCCCATCAACCCAACAACCTCCCACACTCCTGCAGCAACCGTTCGCGGCTGATAGCCGCAGTCCCCACCTCCTCACACACCAACCCACCGGCAATATTCGCCACCTCCGCCATTATCCGAACATCCCGCGTAGCCGCATATACCAGCGAAGCCACCGCGATCACCGTATCCCCGGCGCCGGAAACATCCGCGATATTCCGCAGATGCGACGACACCTGCGCCGACTCCTCTCCCTTCTGATAAAAAACCCCTTTCTCCGAGAGTGTTATAAAGGATATGTCGTGCCGCAACTGGGCCGCCAGCTGTTCGTGAATATGCCTCAGCACGGGCAGCTGCACGTCGTCTACCAATAGATTCAGCCCCTCCCTCACCTCTTTCAGATTGGGCTTGAAGATCGTCACGCCGGTATAGGAAAAGAAATTCTTTCGTTTGGGATCGACCGCCGTGATCACCCCGTGATGCCGGCACAGCGCCAACGATTCCCGGATCACACGCGCCGTCAGTACTCCCTTATTATAGTCTTCGAAGATGACAACCTGTGGCTTCTCCCGTTCGAGGTATATCCGCAACTGATCCAGCAGCTCGTCCTCCTCCGCTGTCGCGAGGTCTGCCGTCGTCTCCGAATCCAGCCGCATCATCTGCTGATTCCGCCCCATCACCCTCGCCTTGTTCGTCGTGATCCGGCCGCCGCTGCGCGTAAGATATCCCGTTTCGATTCCATTCGCCTCAAGCATCCCCTCCAGCGACTCGCCATCGGCATCCTTCCCGATGACCGAAAAAGCCGCTACACGAGCCCCGAGCGAAGCCAGATTCAGCGCCACATTCCCCGCCCCGCCGATACGGTATTCCCTCCGGTCCAGCGACACGACAGGCACAGGAGCCTCCGGTGATATCCGCTCTACATGCCCCCACAAATACGTATCCAGCATAATATCTCCGATAACCCCGGCCCTGATCTGCCCGAACCCTTCGAATAACTTTGTAAAATCCGTCATATTATTCAGCTTTCCTCCGCGAATTATTCAACTTTCCTACGCGAAACTGCGATATAGTACAAAGGTATGCCCAATAACACAATGATCGCGCCCCAAATAGCATAAGTCGGCTTCTGAATGATCAGCGCTATACAGAACACCAGCGCAAGTACGATATACACGATCGGGAGCAACGGATATCCAAACGCCTTGTACGGCCGCTCCACACCAGGCTGCTTCTTCCTCAGGATAAAAATACCCAGCACCGTCAGCGCATAAAAGAACACCGCGACGAACGAGATCATATCCAGAAGATCCCCATACTTTCCACTAAGGCAAAGCGCGCTCGCCACGATACACTGAGCCCACAACGACCAGCCCGGCACCGCCGCCTTATTCAGCACCCCGGCCTGTTTGAAAAATAACCCATCCTTCGCCATCGTATAATACACCCTGGCGCCAGCCAGAATAAGCCCGTTATTGCAGCCGAACGTAGAAATCATGATCATCACGGCGATGACATAGGTCCCCGCGTTCCCGAAGATGACATTGGCAGCCGCAACAGCCACCCGGTCCTGCGGAGCCGTGGCGATATGATTCAGCGGCATCACACTCAGGTACATCAGATTGGCCGATACATAAATGACAGTGACGATCAGCGTCCCGAAGAACAGGCTAAGCCCGATATTTCGTTTCGGATTCTTCATTTCGCCCGCAATGAACGTCACATTGTTCCAGGCATCGCTCGAAAAGATAGAGCCCGTCATAGCCGCCGCAACAGCGCCGACCACGGCCAGCCCGACGATAGGACTGCTCAGCAGGTCACCGCCACTACCGGCCGGCACAAGACGATGCATATTCCAGGCATCCGCCCAGTTCGCGTGCCATACCCCCTTCTGCGCGCCCAGGAAAAATCCGAACACGATCAGCCCGAACAACGATAGTAATTTGGTAACCGTAAAGATGGTCTGTATCCATTTCCCCGTCTTGACACCCAGAGTATTGACAAAGGTCAGGAAAACGATCAGGACGATCGAGACCAGATGTGCATTGTAGATATGCAGCGAACCCAGCGATACGACGATGTTCTGCGGATCATTCAGCTCCAGCGAATGAAAGAAATACCCCGCAAACTTGGTGAAAGCCACCCCCACGGCGGCAATGGTCCCCGTCTGGATTACAGCGAAGAAACTCCAGCCATACAAAAACCCCGTCAGCGGATTATAAGCCTCTTTTAAATAGACATACTGCCCGCCCGCCTTCGGATACATACCGCTCAGCTCGCCATAGCTGACCGCAGCCGTCAGCGTCATAAACCCCGTCAGCGCCCAGACAAGAATAAGCCATCCGGCACTCCCGACATTCCGCGTTATATCCGCACTGACGATAAAGATCCCTGACCCGATCATCGACCCGGCGACGATCATCGTACCGTCCAGCAATCCCAGCGTAGGTTTGAAATGATTGGTAATCCCCTCTGCAACAGAGGTCTTCCCCGAAATGGTGGTTGTATTGGTAGTTTCTGCCATAACCCCCAAGATAAGAAAATCGATGCATTTCGCAAGTCCCCGTCCCCGGCCTACTTCTTCTTATACTCCGAATTCAACCCGTTCACGATCTCCGAAGTAATATCATACGCGGAATCCTTTCCATACACAAACGAATTGGGGTCGTATGCGAAAATATAGGAGTAATTCCTCTCCTTATTGTACTTCTTCAAAAAGTCCTCGATATTCTTCCGGATCTTCGACCGCAGCTCTTCCGTGAACTTATACTGATCCTGCTCCAGCTGCTGCTTCGTAGCCGCAAACCGCTGCTGCATATCCGCATACTCCCGCTGCGCCTGCTCTCCCTCCGCCTGCGTCATCGTATTCCCCTTCTGCCTCCAGGCCTCGATCTTCTTCTGGTTGTCCCGGTCCATCCTCGTCAGCGTCATCGACATATCATTCTCCTTCGTCCTCGCCTGGTCCTGCGCTTCCTTAAAACCGTCGTAGTGGGCCTGCAGCGAATCCAGATCGAAATAGGCTATACGGAAATTAACACCCGCAGTGGGCTTCTTTACCGCACCCGCCTCCGCCTTCAACTCCCGGATCTGCTTGTTCTGAATAACATAGAAACTCGCTGCCAGGGCAATGGCGACAACGGCCAGAATAGTAGAGATTTTGTTCATAAGATCGCAAGATAAAAAAGTAGGGGTAATTTACCCCCTACTTACATTTATTTTAACAATTCCTTCTTTAAGTATAACCGACTACTCCTCTTCGTCGAACTGCATCGCTTCCCGGGTCGTCTGCAGCAGCTCATACTCTTCCTTGCTGCCCACGATCATGTTCTCGAAGTCACGCAGACCCGTACCAGCCGGTATCGGATGGCCCGTGATCACGTTCTCCTTCAGACCGAGCATATCGTCGCTCTTACCCTGAATGGCCGCAGAAGACAGCACCTTCGTCGTTTCCTCGGAAGGACGCAGCCGAGATCCAGCTTTGCGTACCCAGAGAAGCCTTCGTGATACCGAGCAGCAACGGCGCCGAAGTGGCGGCATTGGCATCCCGGAATTCAGCCAGCTTCTTATCGTTACGACGCAGGATCGAGTTCTCTTCCCTGACTTCCCGCAGACTTACGATCTGACCGGCTTTCAGCTTGGTAGACTCGCCCGGATCGGAGACAACCTTCTTGTCGAATATCCAGTCGTTCTCCTCCAGGAAATCGAACTTGTCGACCGTATCTTCTTCGAGGAATCGGGTATCGCCCGGGTCGACGATCGTCAGCTTACGCATCATCTGGCGAACGATCACCTCGATGTGCTTGTCGTTGATCTTCACACCCTGAAGACGATAAACTTCCTGTATCTCATTCACCACATATTCCTGTACGGCGAACGGACCCTTGATAGAGAGAATATCCGCAGGAGCGACCTGGCCGTCGGACAGCTGCGAGCCGGCCTTGACAAAGTCACCGTCCTGTGCAAGGATCTGCCTCGTCAGCGGTACCAGGTACTTCTTGATGACACCGTCCCTGGCTTCCACGATCATCTCGCGGTTACCACGCTTGATATTACCAAACGATACCACACCGTCGATCTCACTCACTATCGCAGGGTTGCCCGGATTACGCGCTTCGAAAAGCTCCGTCACACGCGGCAGACCACCCGTGATATCCCTTAACTTACCAAGCACACGCGGGATCTTCACGATTACCTGACCGGCCTTCACTTCCTCACCGCCTTCGATGATGATGTGTGAACCTACCGGCAGGTTATAGCTCTTGACCTCCTTATTGCCTTCGATATTGATAGAAGGTATCTTCGTCTTGTCCTTGGTTTCGATAACCACCTTCTCACGGTGACCCGTTTGCTCATCCGCTTCTTCCCGATAGGTAATACCTTCGATAACGGCGTCGAACTTCACAGTACCCGCGATCTCGGCGACCACGACGTTGTTGAAAGGGTCCCATGTACAGATCACCTCACCCTTCATGACCTTCTGTCCGTCCTTTACATTCAGTATGGCACCATAAGGCACGTTGTTGGTAGCCAGCAGACGGTCGTTCTTCAGGTCCATGATACGAACCTCACCCGTACGGCCGATGACCACCTGGATCTTTGCACCCTCATTGTTCTCCGCCGTTACCGTACGAAGACCATCGAACTGGATGGTGCCTTCGAATTTGGCGGGCATCGTCGATTCTACCGAGGCACTACCCGCAACACCACCCACGTGGAAGGTACGCAGGGTCAGCTGGGTACCGAGGCTCACCGATGGACTGGGCGGCAATGATACCGACCGCGTCACCCTTTTGAGCCGTGTAACCCGTCGCCAGGTTCTTACCATAACACCTGACGCACACCCCGCGCTTGCTTTCGCAGGTCAGAACCGACCTGATCTCCACCGTTTCGATACCGGCTTCCTCGATGGCGTGGCCGATCTCTTCAGTGATCTGCTCACCGGCAGAAACGATCAGCTTGTCGGTTGCAAGATCGTAAACGTCGTGCAGCGAGGTGCGTCCGAGGATACGATCGTATAATGGTTCAACAATGTCCTCATTATCCTTCAGCGCGGAAGTTGCAATACCCCTCAGCGTACCGCAATCCTCTTCCGTAATGACCACGTCCTGTGCGACGTCCACCAGACGACGGGTAAGATAACCCGCATCGGCCGTCTTAAGGGCCGTATCCGCAAGACCCTTACGGGCACCGTGCGTGGAGATGAAATAGTCCAATACGTTCAGACCACCTTTGAAGTTGGAAAGGATAGGGTTTTCGATGATCTCACTACCCGTAGAACCAGACTTTCTCGGCTTGGCCATCAGACCCCTGATACCAGCCAGCTGCTTGATCTGCTGCTTGCTGCCACGGGCTCCGGAATCCAGCATCATGTACACGGAGTTGAACCCTTGTTTGTCGGAGCTCAGCTCGGTGATCAGCGTTTCCGTGATACGGGTGTCGACACGCGACCAGATGTCGACGATCTGGTTATAACGTTCGTTATTCGTGATCAGACCCATATTGTAGTTCTCCCATACTTCGTCAACCTCACCCTTCGCATTGTCCAGAAGTTCTTCCTTCGTATCGGGGATGATCAGGTCATTGATATTAAAGGACAGACCGCCACGGAAGGCCATACGGAAACCAAGCTGCTTGATATCATCCAGGAACTTCACCGTCTTAGGGATATTCGTCCAGCTTGATGATATTACCGATGATCTCACGCAGAGATTTCTTCGTCAGCAGCGCATTCACAAACCCCACCTCGACAGGTACAGTCTGGTTGAACAATACGCGGCCTACCGTCGTTTCGAGCAGCTTGTTCTCGATCGTATCCAGGCTGGTACGCACCTGCGTCTTGACCTTAATATAGGCGTGCAGGTCCACCTGACCTTCGTTATAGGCGATGATCACCTCTTCGGCACTGTAGAAATGCTTGCCTTCTCCCTTCACCTTTTCAGTAGGCGTAGACTTTCTGCCCCTTGGTGATATAATAAAGACCAAGGACCATGTCCTGGGAAGGCAGCGTGATAGGCGTACCGTTCTGCGGGTTGAGGATGTTGTGCGAAGACAGCATCAGCAGCTGCGCCTCAAGAATGGCAGCGCTGCTCAACGGCACGTGAACGGCCATCTGGTCACCGTCAAAGTCGGCGTTGAACGCCGTACACACCAGCGGGTGCAGCTGTATAGCCTTACCTTCGATCAGCTTGGGCTGGAAGGCCTGGATAGACAGACGGTGCAGCGTCGGGGCACGGTTCAGCATCACCGGGTGACCTTTTAGTATATTCTCGAGGATATCCCAAACGATAGCCTCTTTCTTGTCGACTAATTTACGAGCGCTCTTTACCGTCTTTACAATACCCCTCTCGATCAGCTTGCGGATGATAAAGGGTTTGAACAGCTCGGCAGCCATATCCTTCGGAAGACCGCACTCGTGCAGCTTCAGCTCCGGGACCTACCACGATAACCGAACGGCCGGAGTAGTCCACGCGCTTACCAAGAAGGTTCTGACGGAAACGGCCCTGTTTGCCCTTCAGTACATCACTCAGCGACTTCAGCGCCCTGCCGCCCTCTGCCTTCACCGCATTGGACTTACGGCTGTTGTCGAACAGGGAGTCGATAGCCTCCTGCAGCATACGTTTTTCGTTACGCAGGATCACCTCGGGCGCCTTGATCTCCAGCAGACGCTTCAGACGGTTGTTCCGGATGATCACCCGACGGTACAGGTCGTTCAGGTCCGAAGACGCAAAACGGCCGCCATCCAGCGGAACCAGCGGACGCAGCTCTGGAGGGATCACCGGAATATACTGCATCACCATCCATTCCGGACGATTGGTGATCCGGGAATTCGCGTCGCGGAAAGCTTCCACGACACTCAGCCTCTTCAGGGCATCTGCCTTACGCTGCTGACTCGTCTCATTCGCAGCCGCATTCCGCAGATCGAAGGACAGCTGATCCAGCTCGATACGCTCCAACAGGTCATGAACCGCTTCCGCACCCATTTTCGCGATGAACTTGGCAGGATCCTCGTCAGGCAGGTACTGGTTGTCCTTCGGCAGGGTCTCCAGTATCTCCAGATACTCTTCTTCCGTCAGAAGATCCCCGTAATTCTGCCCCTTGTCCGTGCGGATGCCGGGCTGAATTACTACATATCTTTCATAATAAATGATGCTCTCAAGCTTTTTCGAACTCATCCCCAGCAGATAACCGATCTTGTTGGGCAGAGATTTGAAATACCAGATGTGAACTACAGGAACCACCAGCTTGATGTGGCCCATCCGCTCACGCCTTACCTTCTTTTCGGTGACTTCCACTCCGCAACGGTCACACACAATCCCCTTGTAGCGGATCCGCTTGTACTTGCCGCAGGCGCACTCCATAATCCTTAACGGGCCCGAAAATACGCTCGCAGAACAAACCGTCTCTCTCCGGCTTGTACGTGCGGTAGTTAATAGTCTCAGGCTTCAATACTTCCCCGTAGCTCCTTTCCAGGGATGCTGTCAGGCGAAGCTAATCCGATAGTGATTTTTGAAAAAGTGGCTCTGGGACGATTTTCTTTTTTAATAGCCATATTGCAATATGCGGTTTTTATTCTTTTGCCAACTCAACTGATAACCAACCTCCTACACCTTAGAAAAAGGCCCACCGGCTCACAAGTAATGCCAATAAACCTAAATTAAGGAGGGCAAAGGTACGAATTTAATCGGAAAAACCCGTTTTCCAAAATTCCACCAATGCCCTGAACTATTTTTATACACACAAGACGACGGCGCCCACGCGCCTGTAATACCCTCCTCCCTATAACACCCCCCAACCCCATTTCGTTCACTTTCCGTTGGAAAAACCCTCCCCTCCGCCGGGAAATCCTCTCTCCATCCCTTCCCCGCCCCCCGCTAACTTACATCCTAAATCTCATCCAGCTCATGAAATACTTACTTTTCCTTTCCCCCTCCTCGTCCTTGCGGCCTGCAAAAACACGATCCGCCTCCCCCTACACCCCCCACCTGCCTCATCAGCCGGGCCAGCTTCTCCGGCGCCCTTGTCAACCAGGGGACCTACCAAATATTTCTACGACGCACAGGGACACCTCGTTCGATCGGAGGAAAGTGACACCGTCATAACCATTTTCACCCGCGCCGCCGACAGCGTCGTCGCCATTACGACCGTCAAAGGACTGGCAATCACCAGGACAGTGATCACCAACAACAAAGACGGCCTCGCCTCCAATATCCACGGGACCCTCGACGCAGCCGGCGAGCTTTGGTTCAACGTAGACTACGAATACAACGGGCAGGAGCTCACTAAGTCCATCTTTGTCAGCTCCACATTAACCGACGCCATCGTTACGAAATTTACCCGGTCCGGCGGCAATATGATCTCTTTCTCGAACGACACCACAACGAGCCGCCTCGAATACTATACCGACCAGCCACGCCAACAGGGAGATGCTTTCTTTTTCGACCAGTTCGCAGGAGGCTTCGAAGTAACCCGAACCAAAAACCTGCTCAAATCCCGCCACGGGCTTACCTATACCTATCAATTCCGGCCCGACGGCAAGATCATCTCCACCACGGCAAAGGACACCGTCGGAGAAACCTTTATCACCAAATACGATTACGAATGCAAATAGACGGGCCGACTCAGGAGAGGCCGCCTACCCTCTCCTCTCCCCCTCCAGATATTTCTTCCGTATCACATCCTGCACCGGCACACTGCGGATCTTACTCTCCATCCACGAAATAATATCCAGATACATAAAAGCCCTCGTCTCGAAGCGGTTGCCCTCGAACTTCCTCAGCCTCTCCACCAGCTGCTCGAACGCCGGCCTCAGCTTCCCCGGAGAAAGACCGAACGACCTCCGCAGGAACCGGAAGATCTCCTCCTCGACCCCGCTCAGATTCCCCATCTTCGCCATAAATCTGTATACCGATTTGATCAGATATTCCATCAGATCGAAATTCCCCAGCTCGTAGTGAGCGATCAGATGCAACAACCGCGAATAACACTGCAGATCCGTCCGAAGATCGACCTTCCAGTTGATGATCTTGTTCAGGTAGTCGATCGTCTTCCCATAGTCCCCGGCCCCAAAATACAAACACGCGATCTTATAGTAGAACACCAGGATGCGGTGCCTGTCGAGATAGATCCAGTACTCCTTCAGCTTGTCCTCGATATAAGGCACCAGCGTCAGTCCCTCCGTGAACGTGCCGTCGATAAAATGCTGGTTCAGCTTGGAAATATAGAGGTACACAAAGGTCTGTATCCTGTTATTGATATTGTTCTTCACGATGTCCGACTCAGAGAACTCCTCGAACTGCTTCAGCGTATCCCTGAACTTCTCGTCGTTCAGCAGGTCGAAATGCGCTCCCAGCAGGTTGTGCATCCCCTTGATGTAGTGCGAGGTCTCAGTCACCATCATATAGGGCTCCCGGTCAAAAAGATCGACCCATTTCTGCGTATACCGGTAGTACATCAGAAAGTCCTGCCGGATATACGCATACCAGAGAAGCTCTGATACAGATACAGCTTCTCATAAAACCCCTGACATCCCGAGATATCCGTGGGCAGCTGCTTCTCGAAGAATTCCCGCACTGCCTCCTCATCCTTCTCATTCCTCGCCACCCCATTGCGGATATACCAGCTGTATAGCTCCAGCGAAAGATTCGACAGTCTCCCGATCATCCTCAGCTGCTCATTCACGGCGTCGGTCTCCCCCGCCAGTTGATCCGCCCTGTCCTGCATGCTTCGCGTGATATGCAGTGATTCGATGGTCTTTTCGAAGAACAACACCTGCAACAGAAAGGTCACCTGATTATTCGCCTTCGCCAGTTCCTTGATCCGGTCCAGCGTCTTCAGACTCTGCAGATACAACCCCTTATTGTAGAGGATCCGAGCGTAATCTAATTGCTCATGTAATTGAATATCAATGTTTTCGTCCTGCCGAATCAGACGAGAGGCTGCTCAGGATCTCCCGGTAGAGATGGGCCTTGGCATTGGACAGCTGAGCCTTTCGCAGATTTTTGTTCTTATTCAACAGCTGAACCTCGTCGTACTCATCCATTTTGTCCAGAGCATCAAAGAGTTGTATGCTTTTTAGGTCCTCACTGGAGGAATTACGCGTAATGTAGAGCTTAAAGTTCCGTTTTTCGGACTTTTCCAGGGATTTGATCAGCTGAAACAGAGCATCTGACGAACGGTTGGGCATCGTAATTTAAAACTTTAAAATCCTTGTCAGCAGTGGGTTTCGGCTCATTTACACCCTCCTAAAGGGTGTAAAATCAGACCAATTATAGTTTGAGATCGATAAAAATCACAACTATTTTCGAAGGTACGGTTAAATCGGTAACCGTCACCAACCCATCACTAAACCGCCAATTTCGAACCTTTTTAAAATAATCTAATGACCGACAAGAAAATCTTCATCTTCGACACAACCCTCCGCGACGGAGAACAGGTACCCGGTTGCAAGCTGAATACAAAGGAAAAGATCCAGCTGGCTCTCCAGCTCGAAGCCCTTGGCGTCGATATCATCGAGGCCGGCTTCCCCATCTCCAGCCCTGGCGATTTCACCTCGGTCAATGAGGTGGCGAAAATTGTAAAAAATGCGACCGTCTGCGGCCTCACCCGCGCCGTACAAAAAGACATCGAAGTAGCCGCCGAAGCCCTCAGGCCGGCAGCAAGACCCCGTATCCACACCGGTATCGGCTCCTCCGACATCCATATCAAATATAAATTCAACACTACCCGCGAAGACATCCTCGAACGCGCCGCCAGAGCCACCAAATGGGCCAAAAACTTCGTCGACGACGTCGAGTTCTTCGCCGAAGACGCCGGCCGCGCCGACATAGAATTCCTCGCACGACTGGTCGAGACCGTTATCGCCAACGGCGCTACGGTAGTCAACATACCCGATACCACGGGCTACTGCCTCCCCACCAGTACGGCGAAAAAATAGCGTATCTCTTCAACAACGTTCCCAATATCGACAAGGCCATCGTCTCCTGCCACTTGTCACAACGACCTCGGCCCGGCGACCGCCAACTCCATCGCAGGAGCCATCGCCGGCGCACGCCAGATCGAATGTACCATCAACGGCATCGGCGAAAGAGCCGGAAACACCTCCCTCGAGGAAGTGGTCATGGTGATCAAACAGCACGCCTCAACCCTCGGCCTCTACACCGGCGTTCGAACCGAAATGCTCAACCCCCTCAGCCAGCTGGTCTCCGACACGATGCGCGTCCCCGTCCAGCCCAACAAGGCCGTTGTGGGCAGCAACGCCTTCTCTCACTCCTCCGGCATCCACCAGGACGGATTCCTGAAAGAATCCACCACCTACGAAATAATGAGACCCGAAGAGGTCGGTGCAGCAGAGCTCTAAGATCGTGCTCACCGCCCGCAGCGGACGTTCGGCCCTCGCCTACCGCTTCCGCACCCTCGGATTCGAGTTCGACCGCGACGCCGTGGACATCCTGTACCAGCAATTCCTCCAGGTAGCAGACAGCAAGAAAGAAGTAGAAGATACCGACCTGGTCCGGCTCGCGGAGGCACACAACAAAGCAGCCGTAACAGCTTAAATAAAACGTTTTATCCAATATGGCAAAAACACTTTTTGAAAAGATCTGGGACCGTCACATCGTCAGAACTATTGACGGCGGCCCCTCCGTACTCTATATCGACAAACACCTCATCCACGAGGTCACCAGCCCGCAGGCCTTCAAAGGCATCGAGAACAGAGGCCTCGAAGTCTTCCGTCCGCGGCAGATCGTTGCCACGGCTGACCACAACGTGCCCACCATCCACCGGGAACTGCCCATAAAGGAGGAACTCTCCCGGATACAGGTCCAAAAATTGGTGGAGAACTGCAAAAGACATCACGTCCGAACTATACGGCCTTGGTCATCCCTACCAGGGCATTGTTCATGTTATAGGGCCCGAGCTCGGCCTCACACAGCCCGGCATGACCATCGTCTGCGGTGACAGCCACACCTCCACCCACGGTGCCTTCGGCTCCATCGCCTTCGGCATCGGCACCAGCGAAGTGGAAATGGTAATGGCCACACAGTGCCTCATGCAGAGCAAGCCGCGCCTGATGCGCATCAACGTCGAAGGCCCCCTCGGGAAGGGCGTCGTTTCCAAGGACATCATCCTCTATATCATTGCCAAAATATCGGCCAGCGGCGCCACCGGCTACTTCGTCGAGTTCGCCGGCTCAGCCATCCGCGACCTCTCGATGGAAGCCCGCATGACCATCTGCAACATGAGCATCGAAATGGGCGCCCGCGGCGGCATGATCGCCCCCGACCAGACAACCTTCGATTATATCAAAGGACGCGAGTTCGCCCCCAAAGGCGCCGAATGGGATCAAAAGCTCGCCGGATGGAAAGAACTCTACTCCGACGCCGACGCGAAATTCGACCTCGAGATAAATATCGACGCCGCCGGCATCGAACCCATGATCACCTACGGTACCAACCCCGGCATGGGCGTCAGCGTTGCAGGCCATATCCCGGCAGAACAGGAGATTGGGGCAAAAGAACAACCAGCCTTCCGCAAATCCCTCGACTACATGGGACTCCACGCAGGCGAACCCATAAAAGGCAAAAAAGTGGACTACGTCTTCATAGGCAGCTGTACTAACTCCAGAATCGAAGACCTCCGCATGGTGGCCTCCTTCGTAAAGGGAAAAAGAAAGCCGACAACGTGGAAGTATGGGTCGTCCCCGGTAGCAAACAGGTAGAACAGCAGGCCATAAAAGAAGGTATCGACAAGGTTTTCGAAGCCGCCGGCTTCAACCTCCGCCAGCCCGGCTGCTCCGCCTGTCTCGCCATGAACGAAGACAAGATTCCGGCTGGCAAATACTGCGTCTCTACTTCCAACCGCAACTTCGAAGGCCGTCAGGGACCCAACGCCCGCACACTGCTCGCCAGCCCGCTGACCGCAGCCGCCGCAGCCATCACCGGCGAAGTAGCCGATATCCGTGAATTCATATAAACAAACCAAATGAGCAAGTCAATAAATAAAGTCACCTCCACCGCCGTCCCTCTCCAGCAGGAGAACGTCGACACGGACCAGATCATCCCCGCCCGCTTCCTCAAAGCCACCAGCCGCGAAGGATTCGGAGAGAACCTGTTCCGCGACTGGCGCTTCAACAGCGACGGCACCCCCAAAAAAGACTTTGTACTCAACAACCCCGCCTATAGCGGCAAGATCCTCGTCGCCGAAAAGAACTTCGGCTGCGGCTCCAGCCGCGAACACGCCGCCTGGGCCATAAAAGACTATGGCTTCGACGTCGTCGTCAGCAGCTTCTTCGCCGACATCTTTAAGAATAACGCCCTCAACAACTTCCTGCTCCCCATTACCGTTAGCGAAGAATTCCTCGCAGAGGCCTTTGCCTCCATCCGGCAAAACCCCGGAGCAACATTCACGGTCGACCTCGAAGCCCAGACGATATCTAATGATTTCGGAGGCCAAACCGAAAAATTCGGGATCAACAACTATAAAAAAACTTGCCTGCTCAACGGCTACGACGACATCGACTACCTGCTGAGTATCCGCGGAGAGATCGAAAACTTTGAAAAAGCACACGCATAAAAACCCATACCCAAACATTCTATCTTATGCAAAAAAACATTGTAGTCATTGAAGGCGATGGCATCGGCCCGGAAGTGACCCGTCAGGCGATCAAGGTGCTCAACGCCGTCGCCGAACAGGGTGAACACGAGTTTACCTACTCGTACCACCTGATGGGCGCAGACGCGATCGACAAAACCGGTAGCCCGCTTCCCGACGCAACCATCGAAGCGGCCCTCAACAGCGACGCCATTCTGTTCGGAGCCATCGGTCACCCTAAATATGACAACGATCCTTCCGCCAAAATACGCCCCGAACAAGGTCTGCTCAAACTGCGGAAATCGCTGCAATTGTTTGCCAACATTCGCCCCGTAACGACCTATCCGTCCCTCCAGCACCTGTCCCCGCTGAAAGCGAAGATCCTCGAAGACGTAGACTTCGTCATCTATCGCGAACTCACCGGCGGCATCTATTTCGGAAAAAAGAGATCAACGCGGAGGCGACACAGGCCTCCGACGACTGCGTATACACGAGCGAAGAGATCGAACGCATCGCACACCTCGCCTTCAGGGCGGCACAACAACGCAAAAAGAAACTGACCCTCGTCGATAAAGCCAACGTTCTGGAAACCTCCGCCTCTGGCGCAAGGTCGTTCAGAACATCGCCGGCGCATACCCCGACGTCAAGGTGGATTTCCTCTTCGTAGATAACGCGGCAATGCAGATCATCCTCAACCCCAAACAATTTGACGTCATCCTGACCGAGAATATGTTCGGCGACATCATCAGCGACGAAGCCAGCGTGATCAGCGGTTCACTCGGCCTGCTCCCCTCCGCTTCCATCGGCAAAGGCGCAGCCCTCTTTGAGCCCATCCACGGCTCCCTATCCCCGTGCCGCAGGGAAAGACATCGCCAACCCGCTCGGCAGCATCCTCTCCGCAGCCATGCTCCTCGACCACTTCGGCCTCCACGCAGACGCCGGTAAAGTGCGCGAAGCAGCCAACTGGACCCTGCAGAACGGCTTCGTAACAAAAGACATCGACCCTATAAATTTCTATTTCACCTCCACCATCGGCGAGCTCATCAGCGACTACGTTGGCGGAAAAATCCCGAGGCGATATTCATAAAGGGAATATCGAACTGAGAAAGTCGACTATTATATAATGTCAGCGCCGCGTTTATGCGGCACTGCACAAAATAGTTGCAAATAGTTCTTTGTTTGTTCAATTGGCGGACGTATATTCGTAGCACGAATAATATCTCCTTCGTGGAAAAACGCAGTCTAAATATGATCACCAAGCGATTCTTAGCCGCAATTATTGTGGTGGTGGTGATTATTATTCCTGCAATTCCGGGAGGAGGGTGGTAAATTAAATACAAACATAAAAATACCAGAGACCCGCCTCCCAAAGGCGGGTCTCTTTTTTTAACATGGCAAACTACTATAACGAGAACACTGTTCTCTGGCTGGATGGCAAGCTCCTCAAAGCTTCCGAAGCAAAGATTGACCTCTACAGTCAGTCCCTTCACTATGGCTATGCCGTATTCGAAGGCATCAGGTCCTACCGTACCGCCTCCGGCGAAACGAAGATCTTCAAACCCGTCGAACACTACGACAGACTGAAGAATTCCGCCGATGCCCTCAACATACCCTACAGCCACAGCACGGACCAACTCATCGAAGCCACCTACCAGGTCCTCGAAGCCAACAACCTCCAGGACGCCTATATCCGGCCCGTCGTATACAGCCCCGCCAATATGAGCTTCAACCTCAACACGGAGTCGTATACCGTCATCCAGGTCTGGGAAATGGCCCCCTTCCTCGGTGAAAAACTCCTGAGAGTAATGACCTCTTCCTTCCAGCGCCCCAATCCAAAGGGCTTTAAGATCGAAGCAAAAGCATCCGGACACTACGTTAACTCGATCCTCGCCAGCCAGGAAGCAAAAGGCAATGGCTACGACGAAGCACTCCTGACAGACGGCAACGGCTTCATCGCCGAAGGACCCGGAGCCAATATGTTCTTCGAAAAGAACGGCAAACTCTTTACCCCGGCAACGGGAAATATCCTCCCCGGCATCACCCGCGCCACCGTGCTCGAAATATGCCGCGAGAACGACATTCCCGTCGAGGAAGGACAGTTCACCGTGGACCAGCTCAAGACCGCCGACGCAGCCTTCTTCTGCGGCACCGCCGCCGAAGTGATCGGCTGGGCCTCGATCGACCAATACCAGTTCCCGAAACCCTGGGCGTCTACCCTTGGACGTAAGATTCAGTCAGCCTACAACAACTTAGTCATAGAAAAACAATATTTACCGGAAACGATCTAAAAAATGGAACTTAACAAATACAGCAGGACGCTCACTCAGGATACGACCCAACCCGCCGCTCAGGCGATGTTATACGGCATTGGACTGACAGACGAAGACCTCAAAAAGGCCCAGGTAGGCATCGCCAGTATGGGCTACGACGGCAACACCTGTAACATGCACCTCAACGACCTCGCGCAGATCGTCAAAAAAGGCGTCTGGCAACAGGAACTCGTTGGCCTCACCTTCAACACTATCGGCGTCAGCGACGGCATGGCCAACGGCACCGACGGCATGCGCTATTCCCTCGTCAGCCGCGACGTCATCGCCGACTCCATCGAGGCCATCTGCGGCGCCCAATACTACGACGGCCTCGTCGCCCTTCCCGGCTGCGACAAGAACATGCCTGGCTGCCTCATCGCCATGGGCCGGCTCAACCGCCCCGCCATCATGGTCTACGGCGGCACCATCGCCCCCGGTCACTACAAGGGACAGGACCTCAACATCGTTTCCTCCTTCGAAGCCCTCGGACAAAAAATAGCCGGCAAACTCGACGAAGCCGATTTCCGGGGCATCGTCCGTAACTCCTGCCCAGGCGCAGGCGCCTGCGGCGGCATGTATACCGCCAATACCATGGCGGCCGCCATCGAAGCCCTCGGCATGAGCCTCCCCTACTCCTCCTCCAACCCCGCTATCAGCAAAGAGAAAAAGACGAATGCATAGCCGCGGGCGCCGCCATCCGCCTCTTGCTGGAAAAAGATATCAAACCCCGCGATATCATGACGCGGAAAGCCTTCGAGAACGCCATCACCACCATCATGGTCCTCGGCGGCAGCACCAACGCCGTACTCCACCTCATCGCCATGGCGAAAAGTGTGGACGTACCCCTCACCCAGGACGACTTCCAGACCATCAGCGACAAAATACCCGTCCTCGCCGACTTCAAACCCAGCGGTAAATACCTCATGCAGGACCTCCACGAACACGGCGGCATCCCCACCGTCATGAAATACCTGCTCGAAAAAGGACTGCTGCACGGAGACTGCCTCACGGTCACCGGCAAGACGCTAGCCGAAAACCTGAAGGACATCCCCACACTCGACTTCAAAAAACAGGATATTATCAAACCGCTCGAAACCCCGATCAAAGCGACCGGCCACCTCCAGATCCTCTACGGCAACCTGGCGGAAGGCGGCTCCGTTGCCAAGATCAGCGGCAAGGAAGGCGAACGCTTCGAAGGCACGGCCCGCGTCTTCGACGGCGAACACGAACTCATCAACGGCATCAACACCGGTAAGATCAAGGCCGGCGACGTAGTGGTCATCCGCTATGTAGGGCCCGTTGGCGCACCCGGTATGCCCGAAATGCTCAAGCCTACCGGAGCCCTCATCGGCGCCGGACTCGGCAAAAGCGTCGCCCTCATCACCGACGGCCGCTTCAGCGGCGGTACCCACGGCTTCGTCGTAGGGCATATCACCCCCGAAGCCCACCAGGGCGGGACCATTGCCTTCGTCAAGGACGACGACATCATCGAACTCGACGCGACAAAAAATACTATCACTCTGAAGGTCAGCCCGGAAGAACTCGCCAAAAGAAAAGCCGCCTGGAAACAGCCGGCCCTCAAAGCAACCCGCGGCCTCCTCTTTAAATACGCCAAACAAGTTAAAACCGCCGCCGAAGGCTGCGTAACCGACGAACAATGATTTTTCAACGGGGGTCCAACAATAATACCCCCGGCTCAAAACCGCTAATAAATTGCCCTTCGGGCAGCGGACCTGTGGTCCACTTTTAATTATAAAATTTACATTATGAGCAACACGACGACAACACCCAAATCCACTCTCCACAAAGACGGCCGCTGCATCAAAAACAGCAACCCCGGTGGTGCGGGAGTTGAGTGGCTCCGCAGCCGTACTCGAAGCCTTCCTTGAAGAAGGAGTAGATACCATTTTTGGCTATCCCGGCGGCGCCATCATGCCGATCTATGACGCCCTCTATGACTACAGCGACAAACTGAAGCATATCCTCGTCCGCCACGAACAGGGAGGCATACACGCAGCCCAGGGCTACGCCCGCGCCTCCCGGCAAGACCGGCGTCGTATTCGCCACCAGCGGCCCCGGCGCTACCAACCTCGTCACCGGCCTCGCCGACGCCATGATCGACAGCACCCCGCTGGTATGCGTCACCGGCCAGGTCTTCGCCCACCTCCTCGGAACCGACGCCTTCCGAGGAAACAGACGTGATCAATATCACCACACCGGTCACCAAATGGAACTACCAGGTCACCGACGCCAACGAAATACCGGCAGCACTCGCCAAGGCTTTCTATATCGCCGGCAGCGGCCGCCCCGGACCCGTGCTCATCGACATTACAAAGAACGCCCAGGTCCAGAAATTCAACTACGAAGGCTATACCCGCTGCGAACACATCCGCAGCTACCGGCCCAAACCCATCGTCCGTAAGGAATACATCGCCGAAGCCGCGAAACTCATCAACGAGGCAAAAACCCTTCATCCTATTCGGCCAGGGCGTCATCCTCGGCAAGGCAGAACAGGAATTCAGGGCCTTCGTCGAAAAGAGCGGCATCCCCGCAGCCTGGACGATCCCGGGCCTTAGCGCACTGCCCACCGACCACCCGCTCAACGTCGGCATGCTCGGCATGCACGGCAACTACGGCCCTAACCTGTTGACCAACGAATGCGACGTGATGATCGCCGTCGGCATGCGCTTCGACGACCGCGTCACCGGCCGCCTCGACAAATACGCCAAACAGGCCAAAGTCATCCACCTCGATATCGACCCCGCTGAGATTGACAAGAACGTCAAAGCAACCGTTCCCGTCTGGGGCGACTGCAAAGAGACCCTCCCCCTGCTGACAGAAGCTATACAGAAAAAAGCCACCCCGAATGGCTCAAAAAATTCAAAGACGCCTACCAGCAGGAAGTAGAGACCGTCATCAAGGACGAACTCAACCCCACCACCGAGGATATGACGATGGGTGAGGTCCTGAAGACACTCAACGAACTCACCGGCGGCAACGCGATCATCGTCACCGACGTCGGCCAGCACCAGATGGTGGCCTGCCGCTATGCAGAGTTCAACCAGTCCAAAAGCAATATCACCTCCGGTGGCCTCGGCACCATGGGCTTCGGCCTGCCCGCCGCCATCGGCGCAAAATTCGGAGCACCCGACCGGACAGTAGTAGCCATCATCGGCGACGGCGGTTTCCAGATGACGCTGCAGGAACTCGGAACGATCATGCAGTTCGGCGCCGCGGTGAAAATACTCATCCTGAACAACCGCTTCCTCGGAATGGTCCGCCAGTGGCAGCAGCTCTTCCACGACAAACGATACAGCTTTGTCGATATCACCAGCCCCGACTTCGTAACGCTGGCGAAGGCCTACCATATCGAAGGACAAAGCATCAGTGATCGCAAAGACCTCAAAGCCGCAGTCAAAGCCATGCTCGACCACGACGGTTCCTACCTGCTGGAAGTATTCACGGGAAAAGAAAACAACGTTTTCCCCATGGTTCCCAGGGCTGCAGCGTCAGCGAGATCAGACTTAAATAACAAGGTATGACGACAACCACCAACACCAATTGGAATGCCCGCCTGTACAACGACAAACACAGCTTTGTCTTTAAGTACGGCGAAGACGTGGTCCAGCAACTGGCGCCCCAGCAGGGCGAACGCATCCTGGACCTCGGCTGTGGCACCGGCTACCTGACTAATCAGATAGCCCGTGCAGGAGCACGCGTCGTCGGCATCGACAAGTCGGCTTCGATGATCGAAAGAGCCCGCGCCGCCTACCCGGACCTCGACTTCCGGTATGCACGGCTACGGACTTTCACTTCAATACCCCCTTCGACGCCATCTTCTCCAACGCCACCCTCCACTGGGTGCTCGACAAGGAAGCTGCCATCGACAATATCTATAAGAACCTCCGCTCCGGCGGGCGGCTCATGCTCGAAATGGGCGGCAAAGGCAACGTAGAGGAAATAGTCGTAGCGACCCGCAAGGCACTCACCCGCCACGGATACTATAGCAACGCCGCTACACAGGTCTGGTACTTCCCCTCCCTCAGCGAGTACTCCTCCCTGCTGGAAAAAGAGGATTCCGCGTCCGGTTCGCCGCACACTTCGACAGGCCGACCGAGCTAGCAGGACACGGAGAACGGTATCAAGGACTTTGTCAAAATGTTCGGGAACGCCTTCTTCAGCGATATCCCCGAGTCGGAGATCGAACCCATCCTCGACGAGATACAGGAAGCAGTCCGGCCCACCAACTACCGCAACCACACCTGGTACGGCAATTATAAACGTCTTCGCATAGAAGCAATTAAATTATAAATCATGAGTAAACAGGAATATACCATCACAGTGTATACGGAGAACCAGATCGGCCTCATCAACCGCATCGCCATCGTCTTCTCCCGCAGAAAGATCAACATCGAAAGCCTCAACACTTCCCCCTCGGAAGTAGAAGGCATCCACCGCTTCACCATCGTTATCAACGAAACCGAAGAGGTCGTACGCAAACTCTGTCGCCAGTTGGAAAAGCAGGTGGAGATCCTGAAAGCATATTACAATAATAATGACGAGATCATCTGGCAGGAATTAGCGCTTTATAAAGTCCCCACTTGATGAAATTGTCGAGAAAGTAAAGGTCGAACGCCTCCTCCGCCAGTACGGAGCCCGCGCCGTAGTGATCCGTAAAGACTATACCGTCTTCGAAACCACCGGCCAGCGCGAAGAGATCGACCGCCTCACCGAAGCCCTCGAACCCTACGGCCTCATCGAATTCGTTCGCAGCGCCAGGGTGGCTATTATAAAGGACAGCCACGGCTTCCACGAAAAACTCAAAGAATTCGAACTCACCGAACCCGGCGAAGAAGTCGTCGAGAACGAATTCCTCAGCCAGCAGGACAAGGTATTCAGTATGTAAACCATCGATAAGCCCCAAAGGGGCGGAAAAATAACTCTAACTAAAACACAATCAAACAACAAAAAATCATGGCAAAACTCAATTTCGGCGGTGTAGAAGAAAATGTAGTTACCCGCGAAGAATTCCCTCTCGCCAAAGCTCAGGAGGTTCTCAAGAACGAGACGGTGGCCGTCATCGGCTATGGCGTACAGGGCCCGGGCCAGGCGCTGAATCAGAAGGATAACGGCATCAACGTGATCGTCGGCCAGCGCAAGAACTCCAAGACCTCGGATAAGGCGGTAAAAGACGGCTTCGTTCCCGGCGAGACGCTGTTCGAGATCGAAGAAGCCCTCCAACGCGGAACCATCATCTGCTACCTGCTCAGCGACGCCGCCCAGATCGCCCTCTGGCCGACGGTAAAAAAACACCTCACAGCCGGAAAAGCACTCTACTTCTCCCACGGCTTTGGCATCACCTTTAACGAACAGACAGGCATCGTTCCTCCCAAAGACGTAGACGTATTCCTCGTAGCCCCCAAAGGCTCTGGCACCTCGCTCCGCCGCATGTTCCTCCAGGGCCGCGGCCTCAACAGCTCTTACGCTATCTTCCAGGACGCAACCGGTAAAGCAAAAGACCGCGTCGTCGCCCTCGGCATCGCTGTCGGCTCCGGCTACCTGTTCGAGACCGACTTCCGCAAAGAAGTATTCAGCGACCTCACCGGCGAACGCGGTACCCTCATGGGCTGCATCCAGGGCATCTTCGCCGCACAGTACGAAGTACTGCGCAAAAAGGCCATACTCCTTCCGAAGCATTCAACGAGACCGTCGAAGAATTGACCCAGTCCCTGATGCCCCTCGTTGCCGAGAACGGCATGGACTGGATGTACGCCAACTGCTCGACCACCGCTCAGCGCGGCGCACTCGACTGGTGGAAGAAATTCCGCGACGCTACCCTGCCCGTCTTCGCCGAACTGTACGAAAGCGTAGCCACAGGCAAAGAATCGCAGCGCTCCATCGACTCCAACAGCCAGCCCGACTATCGCGAAAAGCTGGACGCCGAATTGAAAGAGCTCCGCGAAAGCGAACTCTGGCAGGCCGGTAAGACCGTCAGAAGTCTCCGCCCCGAAAATCAACCAGCACAAAAAGCAAATGCAGTACACAACTAATGATACACTCTCTACCCCCGGCTCCGCAAGGAGCTGGGGATTAGACTTCCAGGCCGCCGCAAGTCGGCTCAAGAACGTCGTGCGCCGTACCCCGCTGACCTACAATCACAATCTGTCGAGAAAATACGACTGTAAGGTCTACCTCAAACGCGAAGACCTCCAGGTCGTCCGCTCGTACAAACTCAGAGGCGCCTATAATATGATGGTGTCCCTGCCGGCCGAACAACTGAACAAAGGCGTCGTCTGCGCCAGCGCAGGCAACCACGCCCAGGGCTTCGCCTACTCCTGTCGCAAACTCGGGGTCAAAGGCGTCGTCTTCATGCCCATTATTACCCCCCGCCAAAAGGTCAACCAGACCAGAATGTTCGGGGAGAACAACATCGAGATCATCCTCGTCGGCGACACCTTCGACGACTGCGCCGTCGCAGCCCGCCAGTACACCGAAGAACGCAACATGACCTTCATCCCCCCGTTCGAAGACCTTCGCATCATCGAAGGCCAGAGCACGGTAGCCCTCGAAGTGCTCGAAGACCTCCGTGGCATCGACTACTTCTTCGTACCCGTAGGCGGAGGCGGACTGGCCTCCGGAACAGGCGCATACTTCAAAACATTTTCGCCCAACACAAAGATCATCGGCCTCGAACCCGAAGGAGCCCCCTCCATGCTCGCCGCCTTCGACGCCGGCCACCCCGTCACCCTCGACAACATCGAACGCTTCGTCGACGGCGCCGCCGTCAAAAAGTAGGCGAACTGACCTTCTCCATCTGCCGCGAGGTCCTCGACGACATGCACCTCGTGCCCGAAGGAAAGATCTGCTCCACCATCCTGCGACTCTACAACGAGGACGCAATAGTAGTGGAACCCGCCGGAGCCCTCGGCATCGCCGCACTAGACGACTTCGCTGACGATATAAAAGGAAAGACCGTCGTTTGCGTCGTCAGCGGCAGCAACAACGACATCGACCGCATGCAGGAAATAAAAGAAAGATCCCTCCAGTACGAAGGACTCAAACACTATTTCCTCATCCGTTTTGCCCAGCGCCCCGGCGCCCTCAAGGAATTTGTCAACCACGTCACTGGGGCCCAACGACGACATCACCCGTTTCGAATTCATACAGAAACACAACAAGGAGACAGGCCCCGCCCTCGTCGGCGTCGAGCTCACCTCCAGAGAAGACTATACAACCCTTATCCGGAACCTGACCCGTTGCAATATCACATACACCGAACTCAACAAGGACGACACCCTGTTCGGGTATCTGGTTTAACCAGCCAGCCCCCGAAACCACCGTACTACCAATATCCCACGGCCCCATCGGTCCCCCGGCGGGCCGGCCCATCACCGGTCTACCCACCGGGATATTCACAAAAATTGCAACCCTGTGACTAAATTGACGAAAAAAAATTAAATAATATCCGAGTAAAACCTGTTTTTTTCGTATTTTTATTTGCTTGATCATTGCAAATGCCATAAGAAAATCTAATTATTTATGTATTTTTTTGAATAACGTCTAATCTTGCTAGCAAAACATGATCAAAAAGGTCTTTATTCCCCTGAGTTTGAACGCGATGCGTGTGGTATCGGATTTGTTGCCAATATCAAGAGCAACAAATCCCATCAGATCGTCTCCGACGCCCTGACGATCCTGGAGAACATGGAGCACCGCGGGGCCTGCGGTTGTGAGAACAATACCGGAGATGGCGCCGGTATTATGATCCAGACGCCCCACGAATTCTTTTTTGACGAATGCGTTCGTCTCGGCATCCACCTCCCCCCTTATGGCAAATACGGCGTAGGCATGCTCTTCTTTCCCCGCGATATCCGCCTGAAAGAAGAATGCCGCGACATCTTCGCCCGCTCGGCGGAAAAACTGGGTCTCGAAATACTCGGCTACCGCAAAGTACCCGTCAACCCGGACGGCATCGGCCCCACAGCCCTGTCCGTCGAACCCGAAATGGAACAGGTCTTCGTCGCCTGCCCCGATCATATCAAACAGCCCGACGACTTTGAACGCAAACTGTTCCTGCTGCGCAACTACGCCAGCCATACCATCAACAACTCGATAAAAAAGGACGCCATCGGCTTCTACGTGGCTTCCCTCTCTTATAAAACAGTCGTATACAAGGGCCAGCTCACCAGCGGCCAGGTAAGACCCTATTTCCCGGACCTCGGCAACAAGCGCGTCGTTTCCGCATTCGGACTCGTCCACTCCCGTTTTGCCACCAACACCTTCCCGTCCTGGAAACTCGCACAGCCCTTCCGCTACATCGCCCACAACGGCGAGATCAATACCCTCCAGGGTAACCTCAACTGGCTCAAGGCTAGCGAAAAGAGCTTTACCTCACCCTATTTCTCCAAGGAAGAAATGGACATGCTCCTTCCCATCATTTCGGAAGGCCAGTCCGACTCCGCCTGCCTCGACAACGTCATCGAGCTGCTCACACTCTGCGGCCGCTCGCTGCCACACGTCATGATGATGCTCATCCCCGAAGCATGGGACGGCAACGACCAGATGGACCCCGTGAAAAAATCCTTCTACGAATTCCACGCCTCCATCATGGAACCACGGGACGGACCCGCGTCCATCTCCTTCACCGACGGACGCATCATCGGCGCAACACTCGACCGCAACGGCCTTCGCCCCTCCCGCTACTGCGTTACCACCGACGACCGCGTCATCATGGCCTCCGAAACAGGCGTCCTCCCCGTCGATCAGTCTCTGATCAAGGAAAAGGCCGCCTCCAGCCCGGCAAGATGTTCGTAGTCGACCTCCAGCAGGAACGCATCATCAGCGACGACGAACTCAAAGCCTCTGTCTGCTCGCAGCAGCCGTACGCAGAATGGCTCAACAAATACAAGATCAGACTCGAAGAACTGCCCGAACCCCGGGTCCTGTTTACCCACCTCGAATCGGAACAGATCTTTAAATACCAGAAAGCCTTCGGCTATTCCACCGAAGACCTCGATACGATCATCGCACCGATGGCCGTCGACGGAAAAGAACCCATCGGCTCCATGGGCACCGACGTGCCGCTGGCCGTCCTCAGCGACCAGCCCCAGCACCTCAGCAGCTACTTCAAAACAGCTGTTTGCCCAGGTGACCAACCCTCCCATCGACCCCATTCGCGAACGTCTCGTCATGTCACTCGCTACCTTCGCCGGGGGCAACAGCAACATTCTCGAAGAAGACCCGCTGGCCTGCCATAGCGTAGCCCTCAAAAACCCGGTACTCGGCAACCACGAGCTGGAAAAGATCCGCAGTATCGACACCGGCGTCTTCCAGGCCAAGACCCTGCAGACCTACTTCCGCGCCGACGGCAAGAGCCGGCTCCCTCAAGGCCGGTATCGACCGCCTCTGCCGGTACGCGGTAGACGCAGTGGAAGACGGCTTCGAAGTGCTCGTCCTCAGCGACCGGGCCATCGACTCCGACCACGCTCCCATCCCCTCCCTGCTCGCCACCGCCGCAGTACACCACCACCTCATCCGCAAAGGATACAGAGGACAGGTAGGCATCATCGTGGAAGCAGGCGACGTCTGGGAAGTACACCATTTTGCATGCCTCATCGGCTTCGGCGCCACAGCCATCAACCCCTACCTGGCCCTGTCCAGCATCCGGGATATGAAACTCAGCGACAAAATTCAAACATCGCTCGACGCCGAAACCCTCAAAAAGAACTATATAAAGGCAGTCTGCGACGGCCTCCTCAAGGTCTTCTCGAAAATGGGGATCTCTACACTCCAGTCCTACCAGGGCGCCCAGATCTTCGAGATCATAGGCCTCAACAGGACCGTCGTCGACAAATACTTCACCGGCGCCACCTCCCGCATCGAGGGAATGGGCCTCGACGAGATAGCGCGCGAGACACTCTCCAAGCACTATTTCGCCTTCAGCCGGAAAGACATCCCCGTGGAAAGACTCCCCGTAGGCGGCGTCTACCAGTGGAAAAGAAAAGGTGAGTTCCACCTCTTCAACCCCACGACCATCCACCTGCTGCAGTACTCCACCCGGACCAACGACTACAACACGTTCAAAAATATTCGAAGGCCGTCAACGAACAGACCGAGAAGGCAGCAACCCTTCGCAGCATGTTCGACTTCAAACGAAACCGCCCTTCGATCTCAGTCGACGAGGTCGAACCCGCGGAAGCTATCTACAAAAGATTCGCGACGGGCGCCATGTCCTTCGGCTCTATCAGCCACGAAGCCCATTCCACCCTCGCCATCGCCATGAACCGCCTCGGCGGCAAAAGCAATACCGGCGAAGGCGGCGAAGACGAAATGCGCTACGAACCCATGCCCAACGGCGACAGCATGCGCTCCGCCATCAAGCAGGTCGCGTCCGCCCGCTTCGGGGTCACCAGCTACTACCTGACCATGGCCGACGAACTGCAGATCAAAATGGCCCGAGGGCGCCAAGCCCGGCGAAGGCGGCCAGCTGCCCGGTCACAAAGTAGACGAATGGATCGGCAAGGTGCGCCACTCCACTCCCGGAGTAGGCCTGATCTCACCGCCTCCTCACCACGACATCTACTCCATCGAAGACCTTGCACAGCTGATCTTCGACCTCAAGAACTCCAACCGCGCCGCCCGCATCAGCGTCAAGCTCGTGTCCAAAGCAGGCGTAGGCACCATAGCAGCAGGCGTAGCAAAAGCTAAATCCGACGTGATCCTCATCGCAGGACACGACGGCGGCACGAGGCGCATCCCCTCTCAGCTCTATCCGCCACGCCGGCCTGCCGCAGGAACTCGGCCTCGCCGAATCCCACCAGACACTGGTAAAGAACAAGCTGCGCAGCCGCGTCGTCCTCCAGAGCAGACGGCCAGATGAAGACCGGCCGCGACATCGCCATCGCTACCCTGCTCGGCGCCGAAGAATGGGGCCGGCAACAACCGCCCTCGTCGTCGAAGGCTGCATCATGATGCGCAAATGCCACCTCAATACCTGCCCCGTCGGCGTAGCCACACAGGACCCCGAGCTGCGCAAACGCTTCACCGGTGACGCCGACCACGTCGTCAACTTCTTCAAGTTCATCACCCAGGAACTGAGAGAGATCATGGCCGAACTCGGCTTCCGCACCATCGACGAAATGGTCGGACAGGTCGACAGCCTGCAGATCAGGGAAAACGTCAGCCACTGGAAATACAGCAAGCTCGACCTCTCCCCCATCCTGTACAAAGAGCCGGCATCACTCTATACCGGCCTGCACAAAATGGAAGACCAGGACCACGGCATTGCAGACGTCCTCGACTGGAAATTGCTCGAAGCCGCCAAACCGGCCCTCCAGCACCAGCAGAAAGTCTTCGCATCTTTCAACATCAGGAACACCGACCGCACGGCAGGCACTATTCTGTCCAACGAGATCTCGAAAAAATACAAGGGCGCAGGTCTCCCGGAAGACACCCTCCAGCTTCAAATTCACCGGCACCGCCGGACAGAGCTTCGGCGCCTTCAACACGAAGGGTGTTACTCTCGAGCTCGAAGGCGACGCCAATGACTATTTTGGAAAAGGTCTATCCGGCGCACGCCTCATCGTCTACCCTGCTCAGAACGCAGGCTTCGTCCCCGAGGAGAACAGCATCATCGGCAACGTCGCCTTCTACGGCGCTACCTCCGGTGAATCCTTTATCCGCGGCAAAGCCGGCGAACGCTTCGCCGTCCGCAACTCCGGCGTCAGGGCGGTAGTGGAAGGAGTAGGCGACCACGGCTGCGAATACATGACAGGAGGAAGGATCGTCATACTCGGCGAAACCGGAAGGAACTTCGCCGCAGGTATGAGTGGCGGTATCGCCTACGTCTACGACGTCCGCGGCAAATTCGCATCCCGCTGCAACCGCGAGATGGTCGAGCTTGACCCCGTCGAAGAAGGCGATATCAGCGACCTCAAAGACATGATCCAGCGCCACTACGCCTATACCGGAAGCACCGTCGCGAAATTCGTACTGGACGACTTCGAGAACCAGCTGCAGCATTTCGTCAAGGTCTTCCCGACAGACTATAAAAGAGTATTACTGGAAAAATCCGGCCGTCCGCAGAGAACAACTCATAAGTAAAGAAATTGAGAACGCGGAGTAGGCTCTCATGTGTGACTCAGCCACTCCGTTGTTCTCTGCGGCCGCCATTTTCCAACCTCAAATTCTCAACATATCGATCATGGGTAAACCCACTGGATTTCTGGAATATACGCGCGAACTACCCTCCAAACGCCCCGTGCAGGAGAAGAACGACTATCGCGAGATTTGTGAACACCTGGTCCGGCCGAGGAACTCAATCACCAGGCAGCCCGCTGCATGAACTGCGGCATTCCCTTCTGCCACAGCGGCTGCCCTCTGGGCAACGTCATCCCCGAATTCAATGACGCCGTCTACCGCCAGCAATGGCAGGAAGCCTACGATATCCTCAGCTCTACCAATAACTTTCCCGAATTCACCGGCCGCATATGCCCCGCACCCTGCGAAAGCAGCTGCGTCCTCGGCATCAACCAGCCCCCGGTAGCCATCGAGGAAATAGAAAAACATATCATCGAAGTCGCCTTCGACAAAGGCTTCGTAAAACCCAACCACCCCGCCGTCCGCACCGGCAAAAAAGTCGCCATCGTCGGCTCCGGCCCCGCCGGACTCGCCGCGGCTGACCAGCTCAACGCCGCCGGACACAACGTCACCGTCTTCGAAAGAGACGACGAACCAGGCGGCCTGCTCCGCTACGGTATACCCGACTTCAAACTGGAAAAATGGGTCGTCGCCCGCCGCGTCCGCCTCATGGAAGAAGCCGGCATTACCTTCAAATGCAACTCCGAAGTAGGCGTCAACGTCGGCATCAACGACCTGCTCCGCGAATTCCACGCCATCGTACTGGCCGGAGGATCCACCATCCCCCGCGACCTGCCGATCCCCGGCCGCGAACTCAAAGGCGTCCATTTCGCAATGGACTTCCTCAAACAACAGAACAAACGCGTCTCCTCCCTCCCGGTACAGGGGGAGGAAATATGGGCCACCAATAAGAACGTCGTCGTCATCGGCGGCGGCGACACCGGCAGCGACTGCGTAGGCACATCGAACCGTCACAAGGCGATGTCCGTAACCCAGTTCGAACTCATGCCCAAACCCCCGCACGCCCGCACCGAACTCATGCCCTGGCCCACCTATCCCATGATCCTCAAGACCTCCTCTTCCCACGAAGAAGGCGCCGACAGACACTGGGCCATCGCCACAAAAGAATTCATCGGTGACGAAAAAGGCCACCTGAAAGCGCTCCGGACCGTCAAACTGGAATGGAAAATGACCGAGGACGGCCGCACCGCCAAATTCACCGAAGTACCCGGCAGCGAAGTCGAACTCCCCTGCGAACTCGCCCTCCTCGCCATGGGATTCGTCCACCCCCAGCACCAGGGCCTGCTCAAAGAACTCGACGTCGAACTCGACGAAAGAGGCAACGTCAAAGCAAGCGAAAAGAACTACGTGACCAATATCGCCAAAGTCTTCACGGCCGGCGATATGCGCCGCGGACAGTCCCTCGTCGTCTGGGCCATCAGCGAAGGCCGCGAATGCGCCCGCAAAGTCGACGAATACCTCGTTGGCTCCTCCTGCTCGAACGCAGAGACCAAAGCATCATCGCACTCTAAGGGTACCCCGGCCCCAAAGACCGGATCCCAATAAAATAGCCACACCGGGCCGCCTCCCAAAAGGCGGCCTTTCTTTTCCCAGTCACATATCCAACTTCCCCGACCCGCTTCCTCCTCCATCCCCGATCCAACATTTTGCCCCCCGTCCACACCTCCATTTCCGCCATTAACTAATACGTCCTTTTCACACATTAGTATTTCTGCGGTTAAATAAAAGCTAGATTTTCTGTATTATTTTTTAATAAAATTAATATTTGAAATACTATAAAAAACATATAAAACATTCTAAATAATTCTTTATTAATTCTTTATACGTGGTTAACAACGTTATTTTTATCATATTAATATTTGCGATATATAATTAATTATACCCTTCATTGGTCATTATTGACTATATTAGCATTACACACCATCACTTGTGATTTTTTTTAATGTGAAAATCCGTTAAGCCCTACATCCTCCGTTTCCATATTTATTTATTAACCAAAACATTTCTGCAAATGCTTAGGAAAATCTTTTTGTGCCTTATCGTTACCTGCTTCTCCCGCGTTACATGGGCCCAGGCTCCTGCCGATACAGCCAAAGCCGCCGCCCCGCTCCGCCCGCACTGTCCATCACCGGATCAGCCGACGTATACGGCCGCTACAATTTCAATAAAGAAGTCAACAATTACACCTCATTTACCGGCAGCCATGGCCAGGCGCGCATTGGAATGGCAACCCTCAAGCTCGAGCACAAGACGGCCAGGGTCGACCTGGTCGCCGACCTCGGATTCGGCCCCCGGGCCCAGGAATTCGCCTACAATGGTCAACGGCATAACCCAGGCGGTCAAACAGCTGTACCTAAGCTATACGGTCAATGAGCACCTGAAACTCACGGGAGGCACTCTGGGCCACCTCACATCGGCTACGAAGTAGTCGACGCCTATGCCAATCGCAACTACAGCATGTCCTACATGTTCACCAACGGCCCATTTACCCACACCGGCGCCAAAGCCGATATCACCGTCGGTAAGTCAGGCTTCATGATCGGCGTTTCCAACCCCACCGATTGGCGTAGTGTTCCCACTGGCTACACGGACAAAAAGAACCTGATCGCTCAGTATAGCTACGCCCCAAATGACAACATTAAGCTATACCTCAACTACGTCGGTGGCCGAGACACCGGCGACAACAAGGTCCACCAATACGACCTCGTTGGCACCGCCAAAATCAGCAGCCTGTTCAGCCTCGGCATCAACGGAACGGTCAACAAGTCCAGCAAATTCGCCGAAGACTACGCCATGAGCCATACATGGTGGGGTTCAGCCCTCTATCTCAACCTCGATCCCGCGTCCTGGTTTGGCATGACCCTCCGCGGCGAATACTTCAGCGACAAGGACCACGTAAAGATCGGCGCCGACAAGGTTTTCGCCACGACCCTTACCGCTCAGTTCAAGGTCAGACGGATTCATCTTTATGCCCGAATTCCGCTACGACAAGGCCAATATGGAAATATTCGGCAAGAGCGACGGCACGGGTACAAAAGGCACCGCCAGTTTCCTGATCGCTGCAGTGTATTCATTCTAATCTATACAACACCGCCTAAACTAATTCTTCATCAAAAACAACTGAACAATGGGAGTAAAACAAAAGAGCAGGTTCAAAATTCGTTCATTCTTTTTTGCGATGGCCGCGCTTGGCCTGATGCTTGCCACTTTGGCGCCCCCTCGCATCCATGGCGCAGGATCCCACCGGAGCCCAGACCGGCACCATCAAAGACCTCGGAACCGACACACTCGCCGCCACCAAAGACTCCGCCCTCAACAAGGTGATCTCCACTGTTAACACCATCGGCAACGCCGACGGCCATAACAAGATCGCGACCAACATCATGTGGACCCTGATCGCAGGTTTCCTGGTCATGTTCATGCAGGCCGGCTTCGCTCTGGTGGAGACTGGTTTCACGCAGAAAAAGAACGTAGCCCATACCATGGGCATGAACTTTCTCGTTTACGGCCTCGGTATGTTTGGCTTCTGGGTCTGCGGCTTTGCCTTCATGTTCGGAGGCGGACTGAACGCAGCTACTTTGGGGGGAGCGCCCGGTGTCATACCTCACGAATATGCCGTACATATGTTCGGCCACGACTTCAATATAATCGGCACCGTGGGCTTCTTCCTGAACAGCAAGGTTTATGACGTAGGCGTCTTTACCCTGTTCCTCTTCCAAATGGTTTTTATGGATACCACAGCAACCATCCCTACAGGCTCTATGGCAGAAAGATGGTCGTTTAAGTCGTTCATCATCTTCGGGCTATTTATCTCCATGTTCGTCTACCCGCTCTATGGCAACTGGGTATGGGGCGGCGGCTGGCTCGCTACTCTCGGAACCCAATTTCACCTGGGACACGGTCATGTCGACTTCGCCGGCTCTTCCGTTGTCCATATGGTCGGCGGCGTGGCCGCACTCGCAGGCGCCATCGTTATCGGTCCCCGCATCGGCAAATACGGAAAGGACGGCACTGTCAACACAATCCCCGGCCACAACATTCCCATGGCTATCCTGGGTACTTTCATTCTCGCCTTCGGTTGGTTCGGCTTTAACCCGGGCTCAACTCTGGCAGGCCAGGACTATCGCATCGCTGTAGTTGCAGTCAATACAATGATGGCAGGAACTGCTGGTACGCTCGCAGCGCTTCTCTACATGTATGCAAAACGCCAGAAACCCGATCCCGGAATGCTCTGTAATGGACTCCTTGCCGGCCTGGTGGCCATCACCGCACCCTGTGCCTTCGTCAACTCCATCGGATCCGTCATCATTGGAGGAGTCGCAGGGATTCTCGTCATAGTCGTTTACAACTTCGTCGATCGCAAACTAAAGATCGATGATCCCGTAGGAGCCTTCGCAGTTCATGGCGCCAATGGAGCATGGGGAGTCCTCTCCCTGGGCCTTTTCGCTGACGGGTCTTACGGCGATGGATGGAACGGAGTCTCAGGTACAGTCAAAGGCCTTTTTTACGGAGATGCCAGCCAGTTCGTTGCCCAGTTAATCGGAACGGTAACCTGCGCCGCCTTTGTATTCCCCGTCATGTATTTCTTCTTTAAGCTCTCCAACAAGATCACCCCGATCCGGGTCAGGGCAGAAGACGAGATCGCAGGCCTCGACATCCCAGAAATGGGTGTACACGGCTATGTAGACTAGTTTGATATAATTTGCGCGAAATAAAATGGGGACGTTAAGTCCCCATTTTATTTTCCTTTCCAGCAGCATGAATGACAATAGTTTATTATCCTTTTAATTTTATATTATATAATTTTATATGTTAATTTTCAATACTTAAAATGGCGGTTATGTAAAATATATTCGCAAGAATTCATTAATTTTAATATAAGAGCATAAATAATATCACATAGATATTTTTATAATTTAAATCTTCCCAGTATGGCAATCGCATCAACGACCAGTCCACTCCGCCACCGGATCATGACTCCCTCCGCGATTTTATCAACGACAGCCGCTCTACTGGCATCCTTCTCATCGGCTGCACCCTCGTCTCTTTATTTATATCCAATTCAGGCGGCTCCTGGTATACCAGCGGATGGAAAGCAGAATCTCATACTTTGGCGTCCGGCCATCTTCCTTCCTCTCCGTTGGAATGGATCAACAACTTCCTTATGGCTTTTTCTTCCTGCTTGCAGGCCTGGAAATAAAAAGACAATTGGTCAACGGCGAACTGGCCACATTCAAAAAGCCGTGCTTCCCTTCGGCGCAGCGCTCGGCGGTATGCTCATGCCCGCCCTCATTTACACCGCCTTTAACTTGTATACCCCTCACGCGCACGGGTGGGGTATACCAACTGCTACAGATATCGCCTTTTCTATCGGCATCGCCTCACTGCTAGGTAAACGATTTTCCGTCGGCGCCAAAATATTGCTCATGGCACTGGCCATTATAGATGATCTTGGCGCTATCGTTGTCGTCGCCTTCTTTTATGGAGGCCATGTTAGCGCACTCTGGCTGTCCATTGCCGGAATATTATATATTCTCCTCCTTACCTGCAATTACCGTAAACTCGCCTTCGGCGCTCTGCAGATATTGCTGGGAGCAGGCCTCTGGTACGCCATGCTCCGCTCAGGCGTCGAAGCAAGCATCACAGGGGTGCTCTTTGCTTTCTCCACGCCCGTAAAAGATTTGGCTCTCATAGAAAAATATATTCATAAACCGGTCAACTTTTTCATTCTTCCTCTTTTTGCGCTGGCCAACACGGCCATTCATATACCCGGAAATTTCATGGAAGCACTTGGCACCACCGTAAGCCTGGGAGTCCTGCTCGGTCTGGTGATCGGCAAGCCGGTAGGCATTTTCATCGTCAGCCGCGTAATGGTCGCTACAAAGATCGCTCACCTGCCCTCCAACACGAGGTTGGAAACAGATCTTCGGCATGGGAACCCTTGCAGGCATTGGTTTCACCATGTCCATTTTTACCACCATGCTGGCCTTCTCCGAAGAAGTCTACCGGGACATCGCGAGGATCGCCATACTGCTGGCTGTCGTCGTTTCCGTCATCGTCAGCCTCATCTACTTCCGTATAGTCAATGGAAAATTCGCCGTTCCGGCACAACTCGGCTCTACCCAGTTGGAACCACCATCTCAGGTTCCGCAACCAGGTATTAATGCTGCATAATACCCGCATCCATATAACGCACTGAGAGAGGCCTGCTTCACGCAGGCTTCTTTTTGAATTTTTCCACCTCAGGGAGCGTTTTAGCTTTCAGACCAACCGCAAAAAATCCAATAAAAATTTTTTAAATATATTAAATAAATTAAACATATAAAATTTTCCTTTTTTCTCCTCTAAATTTTCCTGATCATTGATTTAATATTTGAAGATTCCATTTCCTGGTCCTCCTGTCTCGCTCATTCTCCAAAAAAAACATCAGTTGTCCCACCTTGCATCCTTTGAACCTCTTGCCAGTACAGCGCTTCATGACATGCATCACCAATTGCAGTCATGTACTTCGAACAATATTCCACCTACCTTTACGTCATAATAGAAATTCTTATTAAAATTCAAAAATATGCATCAGGAACTCTAACACCGCCTCCTCATATGCAAGGAACTATGTTCATCTACCTAAATCGTTTTATATATGAGACTTTATTACAGGACGCCGAAGTTGAAACTGAAACCCATTCATTTGTTATATGCATTTTATATCCTGATTGCTACAATAGCACTTATCTGGCGCATATATCTACAGAAATAAAAACGATGTTAATTAAAGAAAAGAACACCTAAAGTCGCTCCATTTTATTGACCCCTGCCTGGATTATCGTAGAATTCCCTACCTCCATAAGAAATCTCTTTATTGGTCACCAATGCTGAGACCAGGCATATCTTCGTCATCACCAGAATATTCGATCCCATTATCCGACCTGTACCAGATCTACATCCGTCAGATCCTACGCTCCAACTAAAAAAGGGCCGCGCTTATGCGCGGCCCCAATAAATTCGGTACATCCTGAAACCCTAAGCCGAATTTCTCGCTGCATTGATAATCCCAAAACTACTCCTCATAATCAACTTCTCATACACCTCCTTCATCGGCTTATTACCGCCAGTCTTCTCCAGCTCCTGGAATTTCGTCAGCGCGTACTGCTGTATCGTACTCAACGGCAGTACGATCCGCTCCCTCATCTGTATCGACAGCTGCTCCACCGGATAGTCCGCCATCAATTCGGTCTTCCCCGACAGCTTGAAGATATATTTCTTCGTCAGCTCGAACTCATCATAGATCAGCGTCCACAGTTCCCCATACACCGGATGACGCGAAAAATGCTCGGTCAGCGGAAAGAAACACTTTTTCATCGCCATCTCACAGTTGTCCAGCAGCGTCTTGAAAAAGGGCGAATTGTCGTATAGCTGCTTCTACCGCCTTCCACTTCCCCTGCTTGTCCAGCGTCTGCAACGCCTTCCCTACACCGTAATAGCCCGTAACATTCTGCTTCAGCTGCGACCAGGAGCCTACAAACGGGATCGCCCGCAGATCCTTCAGCTCCAGCCTGCCGGAACTCTTCCGCTTCGTGGGCCGGCTGGCGATATTCGTCTCGTTATAGAACCGCAGGGGACTCACCTCATTCAGATAAGGCAGGAAATAGGGATGCTCCTTCAGCGCGATATAGGCGCTATAGCTTTCTTCCGCCAGCGCCTGCAGCAGCGCCTCCTCCCCTTCCTGAAGCGTCTCTTCCTTGGCCGAGAAAAGATCGTTCGAGATCCCCGCATTCAGTAGCTGCTCGATATTGAACTGAGCCGTATCGATCGTCCCGAAATTCGAGCTCACCGTCTGACCCTGTATCGTCAGCTGTATCTGCTTGTTCGCGATATTCTTGCCCATCGACGCATAAAATCTGTGGGTCTTGCCTCCCCTCTCGCAGGAGGACCGCCCCGCCCGTCAAAGAACACCACGTCCACATCGTATTTTCTCGATATCCGCGTCAGCTCTTCCTTCGCCTTATAGATCGCCCAGTTGGCCATCAGATAGCCACCGTCCTTTGTGCCGTCCGAAAAACCCAGCATGATCGTCTGCACATCCCCCCTCTTCTTCAAATGCTTCCTGTAAGAGGGATTCTCATACAGCTCCTGCATGACGGACGCCGCAGCCTTCAGATCGTCCACCGTCTCGAACAACGGTACGATATCTACAGTCAGGGAATCCTTACTGAACCCTCCCAGCAACAGCAAACCCATTACCTCCAGCACATTCAGCGCGCTGCTGCACTGGCTGATGATATAGCGGCAGCAGCCATTCTCCCCGTTGAGCTCCTGGATGGTCCGCATCGCGGCCACACTCTCGATCGTATCCCGGATCAGCGCGTCTTCATACAACTTCGGCTGAGCTTTCCCCTTCAGCGCAGGCAACAGTTCTACCTTTTCGGCAACAGACAACGCATCATAGTCCGAAGGCAACAGCTTCTCATTCGCCGCGATAGCCCTGAGGACGTTCCCATGCACGCTGCTGTCCTGACGGATATCCAGGGTCGCAAAATGCAGCCCGAAGATCATCACCTTCCCGATCAGATTGTCCACCTTGTCGACGAACAGACCGTTGTGCTGGTAGATAATGATCTCCTTTATCTGGTTCAGCACGGCCAGTATCTCCTCCTTCGAAATATCCGTCCGCTGATTGGGAACGAATATATTATTGTACAGTTTCTGCTCAAGATCGGCCAGCAGCACGTCGACTCCCTTAAAGGTCAGTCTGCGCTTGAGCCGGCGCACATCGAAATAATAGCAGCGGATAATGGCCCCCCGCAAAGCCTCAGCAACCCGCAGCGTCGTTTCGGACTTGACGAACGGATTGCCGTCCCTGTCTCCGCCGGGCCAGAAACCCATCTTGATCACCGGATTCTCGTTGCTCAGCGCATGCGGGAATTGCTCACGCAGCGCGGAAATGATGCGCCCGCTCGCCTGGTAAAATACGTTCTCCAGATACCAGATCAGACTTACAGCCTCATCATAAGGCGTCGGCTTCTGCTTCTTCAGGAAGGGCGTCTTGCCCAGCTGCTGCAGATAAAGATTGATCTCCGACGCATTGTTTTCTATCACCGCCCTGGACAGATCATTGATGATCCCCAGCACCGGACCGGGATAGAACTGGGTGGGATGCGCAGTCAGCACCATCAGCACCGAATAGTCCTTTAACTTCTCCTCGAGCTCTTCTTCCTTCCCCGTCCTCGCTACCTCCGACAGCAGGTTCTTCATCGTCCCCGACCCGCCCATATCGTTCACATGCCGGAACGCCGCATCCTCCAGCGCATCGAACAGGACGATCTGCCGCTCCACATATTGAACAAATCGGAAGAGGACATCCACTTTCTCCCTCTCGCCGCCCGCCGCCGTATATTTCTTAAAGAACTCTTCCAGTATCTGCTCCGGACTCTGCTTCTTTAGATATCCTTCTTCACAAATGGTCAGCAAAAGGGACAACATGATCCCCGTCTTCTCTATCCGGTGAAACGGCAGAGAAGTAAAAAGACTGTTGTATAATTGAAACTTGATACCGACCAGGTTCTTGAATTGCTGCAACCCCTGGGATGGTTGATAGTTCATAACCGTAATTTAAAACTGTTCAAAGAATACACCTAAAGCGCAGTAGTCCTTCAATGGAGGCCCGAAATTACTTTATTTTGCCTAAAGAAACCGCCATTTTTTGTTTTACCATTCATTTCTCTTATCTTGCATTCAGATTCAAAAGGTGATAAAGAGAACACACGATACAACCCTCTTCTCCGGTGCAACCACGACGGCTGCACAATTTACAACAATTATCACCTCCACTACAACCCGTTAAGGGTTGTACAATTCCATATTACCTCCTGGGCTCCTCTAGCTACCGTTTTCAAAACACATAATACAGCATCTATAAACGAAATAGATTATGCAAGTTCTCAAATTCGGCGGTTCCTCCGTAGCAAATGCCGACAATATCAATAGAGTAATCGAACTGGTCAAACAGGCAACCGCCAACGACCGAACCATCCTCGTAGTCTCCGCACTCGGCGGCATCACTGACATGCTGATCCAGGCCGGACAGGCAGCCGCTTCAGGCGACGAATCCTACAAGGAAAAGGTACAGGACATCGAACGCCGCCACCTCGATACAGTAAAAGCCCTCCTTCCCATTACCCGCCAGAGCAGCGCCCTCAGCCTCGTAAAGACCCGCTGCAACGAAATAGAAGACATCTGCAGCGGCATCTTCCTGCTCGGTGAGCTTTCCGCCCGCACCCAGGACAAGATCGTCAGCTACGGCGAACTGCTCTCGTCCCTGATCATCGACGCCCGCCTAACCTCACTCGAAGTCCCCCACCAGTGGAAGGACTCGCGCGACCTCATCCGCACCGACTCCCGCTTCGGCCACGCCGCGAGTGGACTTTGTCACCACGAACCGCCGGATCTTCGAATACATGAAAGACGAAGCGACTACCCGGCTGTTCGTCCTTCCCGGCTTCGTCGCCTCCGACGAAAAAGGCATCACCACCACCCTCGGTAGGGGAGGCTCGGACTATACCGCCGCGATCCTCGCCGCCGCAGTCGACGCAAGAGTCCTCGAGATCTGGACCGACGTATCCGGCATGATGACGGCCGACCCGCGCCTGGTCTCCAATGTAAAACTCATCCCTCATATCTCCTACCAGGAGGCCATGGAGCTGTCCCATTTTGGAGCAAAAGTCATCTACCCGCCCACCATCCAGCCGGTCATGAAAAAGAATATTCCCGTCTGGATCAAGAATACATTCGCCCCCGAAGATCCGGGCACGGTCATCGCCCCGGAAGCCGCCCACAACGGCAGCAGCATCCGCGGCATCACCAGCATAGGAAAAATCTCCTCCTCAGCCTCGAAGGCAGCGGCATGGTCGGCATACCCGGCTTCTCCCGGCGTCTATTTGAAGCCCTGTCCGACCAGCAGATCAACGTTATCCTCATCACCCAGTGGCTCGTCCGAGCACTCCATTTGTGTCGGCGTCGACGAGTCCAACGCCGCAGCCGCCGGGGCCGCCGTCGACCGCGCCTTTACCTCCGAGATCAACGCCGGAACGGTCGACCCCTCATCATAGAGACCGGCCTCTCCATCATCGCCCTCGTAGGCGAACACATGAAGAGCCACCCCGGCGTCAGCGGCAAAATGTTCGGCGCACTCGGCCGCAACGGCGTCAACGTCCGTGCCATCGCCCAGGGCTCCTCGGAAAGGAATATCTCCGCCGTGATCGCCTCCGAAGACGTGAGGAAGGCCATCAACGTCCTCCACGAAGAATTCTTCGAGACCTCCTACAGACAGCTCAACCTCTTCGTCACCGGCACCGGCAACGTAGGCCGCCGCCTCCTCGACCAGCTGCAGCAGCAACAGTCCTTTCTCGAACAACAACTGCGCATCCATGTGAGGGTCATCGGTCTGGCCAACAGCCGCAAAATGGTATTTAACAACAGCGGCATCGACCTCCGCAACTGGAAAGAACAGTTGGACAATGGTCAGCCGATGCAGCTCGATAAATGGATAAATGGTATCACCTCCCTTAACCTCCGCAATACGGTGTTCGCCGACGTCACCGCCAACGAAGAGGTAGCCCAGGTCTATGACGCCCTTCTTCAGAAAAGCATCTCCGTCGTAGCCTGCAATAAAATAGCCCTGCTCCTCCCCCTACGTCAACTACCGCCGCCTGAAGGATCTGGCCCGCGAATACAACGCCCGGTTCCTCTTCGAGACCAACGTCGGCGCCGGCCTCCCCGTCATTGGCACCCTCAACGACCTGCTGCGCAGCGGCGACAAGGTCCGCCGTATCGAGGCCGTACTCAGCGGTACGCTCAACTACGTCTTCAACAACTACACCGGCGAACGCCCCTTCTCCCTCGTAGTCCGCCAGGCACAGGCAGAAGGATATACGGAACCCGACCCCCGCCTCGACCTCAGCGGCATGGACGTCATGCGCAAGATCATGATACTCGCCCGCGAATCCGGAGAAAAGATCGAGATGGAAGACATTACCAACAACTCCTTCCTCCCCGCATCCTGTATGCAGGGCAGCGTCGAGGACTTCTATGAGGCGATGATGAAGGAAGAGGAGCACTTTAAAAAGCTCTTTTTCGCCGCGGAAAAAGAAGGCAAAAAACTGAAGTTTGTAGCCCGCTACGACAACGGAAAAGCCTCCGTTGGCCTGCACCATATAGGCCCCGACCACGACCTCTACCACCTGTATGGAAAGGACAACGTCGTCCTCTTCTATACCGACCGCTACTCCGAACAGCCCCTCGTCATCAAGGGCGCCGGAGCCGGCGCAGAGGTCACCGCATCCGGTGTATTTGCAGACATCCTCCGAATCATCAATTCATAACATCCCATAGATACATGAAACAGGTCACAGTACAATGTCCCGCCACCGTAGCCAATCTCGTCTGTGGATTCGATATCCTTGGGATGGCCCTCGATAAGCCCTACGACCTCATGGAGGTCCGCCTCCTCGACCAGCCCGGCATCGTCATCACCAGCAGGGACGGATTCCAACTGCCCGCCGACCCCGCCCAGAACACCGCCGGAGCCCCGCTGATCGCCATGCTCGAAGAGATCGGTGAACCCATCGGCTTCGAAGTCATCATCAACAAGCAGATAAAACCCGGCAGCGGAGTCGGCAGCAGCGCAGCCAGCGCCGCGGGCGCAATAGTCGCCGCCAATCACCTGCTCGGCAACCGCTTCTCCAAAGAAGACCTCGTCCGCTTCGCCCTCTTCGGCGAAAAAGTGGCGTCCGGCGTCAAACACGCCGACAACGTCGCCCCCTGCATCTATGGCGGCATCACCCTTATCCGCAGCATCTTCCCCCTCGACATCGTATCCATCCCCGCGCCACCCCTGCACGTCACCGTTGTACACCCGCAGATCGAGGTCCGCACCTCCGACGCCCGGCAGATCCTTCGCAAACAGGTGTTGCTCAAGGACGCTATCCGGCAGTGGGGAAATATCGCCGGCCTCGTCGCCGGCTTTATGAAGGAAGACTACGACCTCATCGGCCGCTCGCTGGAAGACGTTATCATCGAACCCGTCCGCAGCATGCTCATACCCGGCTTCGACGAAATAAAAACAAAATGCAAGTCGGCAGGCGCTCTCGGCGGCGGCATCTCGGGCTCGGGTCCCTCCATCTTCATGCTCAGCAAAGACCAAAGCACGGCCGTACAGCTCGAAACGATCATGCACGATGTCTATTCCCGCATCGGCCTCGACCACCACACCTACGTGACCACCATCAATCAACAGGGAGTAAAACCGATATAACAATGATCTACTATAGCCTCAGCAATCCATCCGACAAAGTCAGCTTCAAAGAAGCCACCATCCGCGGGCAGGCCCCCGACCGGGGTCTCTATTTCCCCGAAAATATCCCCACCTCTTCCCGATCTTTTTTCGACAACATCCAGGAGCTTTCGCACGAAGAGATCGCCGAACAGGTTATCCGTCCCTTCACCGGTGATACCCTCCCCGACACCGAATTGCAGCGCATCGTAGCCGAAACGATCAACTTCGACTTCCCGCTGGTACCCGTCACAGACAGCACCTGGTCGCTCGAACTTTTTCACGGCCCTACCCTCGCCTTTAAAGACGTGGGTGCCCGGTTCATGAGCCGCTGCCCGGGCTATTTCGTCAGGGGTAACGACAAATCCGTGACCGTCCTCGTGGCCACATCCGGCGATACCGGCGGCGCCGTCGCCAGCGGCTTCTACGGCGTGGAAGGCGTGGAGGTCGTCATCCTCTACCCCTCAGGAAAAGTCAGCAGCGTACAGGAACTACAACTGACCACCCTCGGAAAGAATATAAAGGCGCTCGAGTAGAAGGCAGCTTCGACGACTGCCAGCAGATGGTAAAGGACGCCTTCGCCGACCCGGCACTGCAGCAGCAGTTATTCCTCACCTCCGCCAACTCTATCAACGTCGCCCGCTGGCTGCCCCAGCAATTCTACTATTTCTTCGCCTGGCAGCAATGGGCCGACAAAAACCATCCGCCGGTAATAAGCGTACCCAGCGGCAACTTCGGCAACATATGCGCGGGCCTCATGGCCTGGCGCGCAGGTCTCCCCGTTCAGCACTTCATCGCCGCCTGCAACGCCAACGACACCATCCTCTCTTCCTCGCCACGGGCCAATACCGCTCGAAACTCGCGCGCCCAACACTTTCCAATGCAATGGACGTAGCCAACCCCAGCAATTTCGTCCGCATACTGGAACTTTTCGGCCAGCAGCTGCCCCAGCTCAAACAGACACTCAGTGCATGTAGCATATCCGACGCCGAGACAGTCGCGACAATAAAAGACCTGAACACGAACCACCACTACCTGCCCGATCCCCACGGAGCCGTCGGCTATCTCGCTCTGAAGAACTATCTCGACTGGCACCCGGGCGAAAAAGGCATCTTCCTCGAGACAGCGCATCCCGTAAAATTCTACGATACCGTCGAAAAGGTCACCGGCGAAAAGATCGCACTTCCACCCGCCATCGCACCGTTACTGAAAAAGGAAAAACATAGCAAAAAAATATCGCCGCGCTATGAAGAGTTGAAGGATTTCCTGCTATCTTACAAATAGCATTTTATTCCTCATACTATTTATTCTTTCCTGTGCAAACCGGCGCTTCCGTCAATCGCTTCGCCGGCCTGGACCACCTCCGGGCCCCGGCCATCATCCTCGTCTTTATCTATCACTATGGTATCTTTGGCCACCCGGACGGGCTAAGCTTCATCGGCAGCTTCGGCTGGACTGGAGTGGACCTTTTCTTCGTCCTCAGCGGCTTCCTGATTGGCGGCCAGCTCTTCGCCAAAATGGCCAGACAGGAAAATATCTCCTATGGGGAATTTTATTTCAAACGGTTTTTGCGCATCGTCCCCGCCTACCTCTTCATACTCGCCCTCTACCTCCTGTTTCCGGGTTTTAAGGAACGCAGCGAGCTGCCCCCCACCTGGAAATTCCTCACCTTTACACAGAACTTCGGGCTGGACATCATCCACCAGGGAGCCTTCTCCCACGCCTGGTCACTCTGCATCGAAGAACAGTTCTACCTCGTCCTCCCGCTTTTCATCATCGGCTTCGTCAGTAGGAAAGCCAGCCAAAAGGCCGTCTGGCTTATTCCCATCGTATTCGTCTTCGGCCTCGCCGTCCGCCTGGCCGCTGGTACCTCCTGGTAGAACCTAGCCCGAGCTTCGGCCTGGCTTACTATCGATATATCTACTATCCTACCTATACCCGCCTCGACGGCCTGCTCGCCGGCGTAGCCCTGGCCGCCCTCTACCACTTCCGCCCCGGCATGCTGGCAAAAAGCCACCCGCTACGGCAACCCGCTGCTACTGACCAGCCTGCTCCTCCTCATCGGACTTTGGCTGACCGATCACAACGGTTACCAGTACAAGTTCTCCGGCGCCGTTTTCGGCTTTCCCCTGATATCCGTCGCCTACGGCCTCGCCGTCCTCGGCGCCCTTAGCCCCAGCAGCCTGCTCTACCGCTATTCATCACGCGCCATGCGCCTCATCGCCACCCTCTCCTATTCGATCTACCTCACCCATAAACAACTGATCCACCTCACCCATCTCGTCCTCGAAAAATACGGCATCGGCAAGGACAGCTACACCGCCTTCTGGGCCGCCGTCATCACCTCCTTCCTCGGTGGCTGGCTCCTCCACCTCCTCATCGAAAAACCCTTCCTCCGCCTCCGCGACCGCTTCCTCGCCCGCCGCAAAGGGCTATCCCAGCTTCTCCAGCCTCAGCTCAAGACGTTTATCCTTCTTAAAATACTCTATGATCATGATCGTCCCTGCCTTACCAGGCAAGACCCGCAGCGAAGTCGCTTTCGATTTCAATTCGATCTTATCCGAAATGAACTTCTTACCGTTGTACCGGATACTGTTGAACGTTTGTCCCTTATAATCCGAACTCCTCACCCAGTCGCTATAACATACCGCAAAATTTGAATTGTCGTCTTCCCCGGTAGTAAATTCATAATCAAACGCGCCCATCGCCTTTAAATCTACCGCCAGACCATGCTGGCTATTTATATCGGACATACTGCCTGCGACCGCCGTATTGTTCGTTTTATCGTAAACGGTCGCATTCTGCACTTTAAAATGGTCGTCGAACTCCATAATTACCAGATCCGTGATAACAATCTTCGTGACGCCGTTATAGTGCCCCATCAGCGTTGTCGCAATCCCCAGCGCACTGGCTTCCCGTTTGTATCCTTCCCCTACTATAAAAGTCCGTTGATCCGGGGTCCGGATCACCTTATGGATATACAGGTAACCTATCCCATCGATCTTTCCTTTCGCATTATTAATCGGCAGAAATTTGCTGAAATCCCCCGCCCAGGAATTAAGGGTCTTGCTCACTATTTGTCCCGTTGTCGTAATTTCACAAACCTCAAGCCCCTTACTGGCATCCTTCAACGGATTGTTTTCCTTTTCAAAATAAGGCCCGATCGCCATAAGGTTGTGGGTTCCCTCGATAGCAACGATATTGGTCGGAGCGAACGGATTCTTCTCATCATCGCTTTTGATATCGAACTGCTTTTTACGGGTCACAAAATTGATTCCCACTATGTGGGAGGTCGCATCGTTGCCGAACATGTTGTTGGCCCTGAATACCTGCAGGACAACCAGGCTGTCCGTACAGCCCAGGTATTCGGCGTAGCTGAATTTGCCCTGGTCGTCGGCAGGCAGATAGCTCCACTGCTTCTTTGACTGCGAAGAATAAATATCCACCTGATAAGTCCTTGCTTTTCCATCTTTCAGCGGTGTGACCGACACATATCCCCTCTCGCCGATATCGAATACCAGCCTGTTGCCTCCAGCCTCTCCGTGCACCCCCAGGCCAAACTGTTTTATCATTTCCTCGCTGCGCTTATCCAGTTCATTGCTATAAGTGTATTTTAGCTTGCCGCTGAAATCATACACTTTCAGATCAAGCGTCTTGCCCTCCTCATTTCTGAATAAAAATGCAATGGTCGAGCCGTTATACGCTGCCTCCAGCAGGCTGATGTCCTTGCTATCGTCAAACTTTATACTCTTTATCCTGTTCAGGTTCTCATCCAGTATCTGGAGGGTATACTCGTTGGTCGTCTTGTCGATCTTATCACTCTGATATAGAAAGAAATAACCCTTGACCTGTCCCTTTTCCATGATCGGACCACTACTCTGTAAATAAGCGGTATATACTTTGTCGATACTCAGCTTGCCTTGCGCAAAAAGGGCAGTCACAGGTAAACATAGTAATATCAGGAGCGGAAATAACCGGCATCGTCTTGGATTTAGGGTGTACATGGGGGTATTTTTAAAATGGATGAATGAAATTATTGTTGAAGTTGCCGTTCACTTTGCTCATATGATTCCCTAAACAGCGCATAGCCCCGGCATTGTGCTTGTCGCGAGCTAAGGAAATAATAGCTGATCGAAGCCATATCTTCCATATAGAGGTTCTGGATCCACTGCAGCAGCACATTGTAATTCCTGGGATAGTAGGGGGAGGGCAGGTCAGTTACCCGGCTCAGCAAATGTCCTTTCCTCGCCACGAAAAACTCATTCATTACCCTTCCCGTATGCGCAATCGCGTAAACGTCCGCGGGACGCTCCTTTAACAGTTCCAGACATAAAAAAGGCTTTCCGAACAGGCATGACTCTGATACGCATATTCGATCAGCTCGTACCGGAAAAGATCCTGCAACTGTCCCATTTCCCTGCTTTTTTGTCCATTCCGGCCCCATTCCCATTCGGAGCTAACCAACCCTGCAATCTTTTAATACGGTCCTTACACGAAGGATGCGTCTTCAGCGAATCGGTCAGGACCATGCTGACCGTTTCTACCTGTCCTCCCATAAACCCGGTTTCCTTATGCAGCCATTTCTTTTTGAATGGATAGTCCTTCGAGTTGAATAGAGCGGGCAAAAAGGATTCTATATCGAAATTATCCTCGTCGATACTATCCAGCAGGGCCAGTGTGCTAAGCGCAACCCGGGCGTCATACGCAGTATGTCTCATCAACTCCACTCCGACCGAATCGGCCTCGGATTCATGGTAACGGCTATGCCGGCGATCATCAAAAACAAGGCCCTTCATCACTTGTTCCAGCTGTTCATTCCTCTGATAAGTTGTTTTCTTCAGCCTCCGCAATTCGTCCTGCACAGCAACCGAATTCAGCGTTTCCACGTATTGCGCAATGCTTTTTTCCGGGTGCTGCAACACACAATGCGCAACTTCATGACACAATATGAACACGGCTTGTCCTTCGTCGGACAGCCGGCAAAAAAGACCCATATTGAATAGGATGATCCCCTCTCCGATATAGCTGGCATTGGGAATCCAGGACCTCGAAAAATAGCACCGGATGGAATAGGTCCGCAAGTTTGGATTGGCTTTGACGATCCCTTCCAGCAAAGAGTCCAGGTAGGCCTGGGCTGGCCCCGGGGTATACACTTCCTGTTTGTCGAATCGCTCCTTGATGGACTTCCAGCGGTCGGCATAGATTTGCCTGTAATCCCTTCGGTACTGCAAAGGCAGTTTCGACTCCTCCTGCTCGTATATCTTAAAGTAGTTGTCGCTCAGACGGGAAAGTAAAACAGAATCTTCTCTCTCAGGAACAAAGGCTTTGTTCTGGGCATTGCTGAATAGACAAATAGAAAGTGTCAATGCAAGGAGAGACGCTTGGTATGGCACACGGTTAGGATTGGATGCAAATATAACAAAAAAACCACCCCGCTCCCGGGGTGGCTTTGCGTATTTATTCATCAGTTAGCGGAGCCAATTTTAACCGCACCGACGGCTTAATCAAACTTCAGATCCAATCCCAACCCCCTCAACTCATGCACAAGTACGTTGAAGGACTCAGGAATACCCGCCCTCGGAATATTATCACCTTTCACGATCGACTCATAGGTCTTCGCACGGCCGATAATATCATCCGACTTCAGCGTCAGCAGTTCCTGCAGGATATTCGATGCGCCGTAGGCTTCCAGTGCCCAAACCTCCATTTCACCAAAACGCTGGCCACCGAACTGGGCTTTACCACCCAGCGGCTGTTGCGTGATAAGACTGTACGGTCCGATGCTACGGGCGTGCATCTTATCGTCAACCATGTGGTGCAGTTTGATGATATAGATGATCCCCACCGTGGCCTTCTGGTCGAACCGCTCTCCTGTCTCACCATCATAAAGATGGGTATGACCAAAGCTCGGCAACCCGGCCCTCTGGATATGGTCAGCGATCTCTTCGACAGTAGCACCGTCAAAGATAGGCGTTGCAAATTTGACACCGAGCTTCTCACCGGCCCAGCCCAGAACCGTTTCATAGATCTGACCCAGGTTCATACGGGAAGGTACACCCAGCGGGTTCAGAACTACGTCTACAGGTGTTCCGTCAGCGAGGAACGGCATGTCTTCTGCACGCACGATCTTCGCAACGATACCTTTATTACCGTGCCGTCCGGCCATCTTATCACCCACCTTCAGCTTACGCTTGACGGCGAGATACACCTTGGCCAGCTTCAGTACCCCTGCCGGCAACTCATCACCGATCGAGATATTGAACTTCTCACGCTTGTAGCGGCCCAGCTCTTCATTATACTTGATGCTGTAGTTGTGCAACAAAATATTGATCGATTCGTCGGTCTTTGCGTCGCCCGTCCAGCCCAGCGGATTCACATTCAGGTAGTCGATACCGGCCAGGTTCTTGGAGGTGAACTTCGCACCCTTGCCGATCTGAACTTCACCGAAGTTGTTGTTGACACCGGCAGAGACATGCTCCTTCAGCAGCACTGTCAGCTTGCTCAGCAGGATCTCCATCAGGTCGGACACGTTCTTCTCGTGAACCTTCTCGATCTTTTCCAGGGCAGCTTTCTCACGAACCTTTGCGTTCTTTATCCTTCTTCGCCCTCTGGAACAGCTTCTTCGAGATAACGACGCCTTCAGTACCGCTCGGAGCCTTCAGAGAGGCATCCTTTGCGTCACCCGCCTTGTCACCGAAGATGGCACGCAGCAGCTTTTCTTCCGGAGTAGGATCGCTTTCGCCCTTCGGGGTGATCTTACCGATCAGGATATCACCTTCCTTGATCTGGGCGCCGACACGGATGATACCGTTCTCGTCCAGGTCCTTGGTGGCTTCTTCCGATACGTTGGGGATATCCGGCGTTAGTTCTTCTTCACCCAGTTTGGTATCGCGGACTTCCAGCTCGTATTCGGAGATGTGGACGGAAGTAAAAGATCTTCCTTCACCACCTTCTCGCTGATTACGATGGCATCCTCGAAGTTGTAACCCTTCCAGTGGCATGAACGCCACCTTCAGGTTACGACCCAGCGCCAGTTCACCATCCTGAACTGCATAGCCCTCGGTCAGGAAGTCGCCTTCCTTTACCTTCTGGCCCTTCTTCACAGCAGGCTTCAGGTTGATACAGGTTTCCTGGTTGGTCTTGATGAACTTGGTCAGTCTATACACTTTCAGGTCTTCTTCAAAAGACACCAGCTTCTGTGAGTCATTACGATCATAGCGAACATGGATCTCGTTGGCATCGACGAACTCGACGACACCTTCGCCCTCGGCGTGAATCTGTATCCGCGCGTCACGGGCAGCCTTCGCTTCCAGCCCTGTACCGACGATCGGCATCTCGGGGCGGATCAGGGGCACGGCCTGACGCTGCATGTTCGATCCCATCAGCGCGCGGTTGGCGTCATCGTGCTCGAGGAAGGGGATCAGCGACGCACTCAGACCAACGATCTGATTCGGCGCTACGTCCATGAACTCTACCTCGCTCTTGTCGAGTATGGGGAAGTCACCCGTCTGACGGGAGACGATCTTTTCTTCGACGAAATTTCCCTTCTCGTCCAGCGCAATATTCGCCTGGGCGATCTTGGCAATATCCTCTTCTTCGGCGGAAAGATAAGTGAGTTTCTTCAGGTCGACCCGTCCGTCGGCGACCTTGCGGTAGGGGGTCTCGATAAAGCCCATTTCGTTGATCTTCGCGTGTACACAGCGTAGAGATCAGACCGATGTTCGGACCTTCCGGCGTCTCGATCGTACACAGACGGCCATAGTGGGAGTAGTGTACGTCACGAACTTCAAAGCCCGCACGCTCACGGCTCAGACCACCCGGTCCGAGGGCGGAGATACGACGCTTGTGCGTGATCTCGGACAAGGGATTCGTCTGGTCGAGAGAACTGGGACAACTGGCTCGTACCAAAGAAAGAGTTGATTACGGACGACAAGGTCCTGGCGTTGATCAGATCCACCGGAGTGAACACCTCATTGTCACGTACGTTCATCCGCTCGCGGATGGTACGCGCCATACGGGCGAGACCTACACCGAACTGAGCATACAACTGCTCACCGACCGTACGCACACGACGGTTGCTCAGGTGATCGATATCGTCTATTTCGGCCTTGGCGTTGGTCAGACGAACGAGATACTTAATGATCTCGATCATGTCTTCCTTTGTCAGCGTCTTCTGATCCAGCGGCTGGTTCAGGTTGAGCTTGCGGTTGATCTTGTAACGACCAACTTCGCCCAGGTCATAGCGCTTGTCGCTGAAGAATAATTTATCGATAATACCACGCGCAGTCTCGTCGTCCGGAGCGTCAGCACCGCGCAGCTGGCGGTAGATATGCTGTACCGCTTCCAGTTCGGAGTTGGAGGTATCCTTGTTCAGCGTGTTGTAAATAATGGCATAGTCGCCGCCGACGTCTTCTTTCTGGATGAAAACGCTCTTGACGTCCATTTCCACCACCATGTCGATGGCTTCTTCGTCAAGTATCGTATCACGCTCGAGCACGATCTCGTTACGCTCGATCGACACGACCTCACCCGTATCCTCATCCACAAAGTCTTCCACCCAGGTACGAAGTACGCGGGCAGCCAGCTTCTTACCGATATATTTCTGGAGGGCCTTCTTGTCGGCCTTTACCTCGTCGGCCATGCCGAACAGCTCAAGGATATCCTTGTCCGTTTCATAGCCGATCGAACGCAACAGCGTCGTAACCGGGAATTTCTTCTTCCGGTCGATGTAAGCATACATCACGTTGTTGATATCGGTAGCGAACTCCATCCAGGCACCCTTGAAGGGGATCACACGTGCAGAGTAGATCTTTGTGCCGTTGGGGTGGATCGACTGACCGAAGAATACACCGGGACTACGGTGCAGCTGGCTGACGACCACACGCTCGGCCCCGTTGATGACAAAGGTACCGCGGGGCGTCATGTAGGGAATATTCCCAAGGAACACGTCCTGAACGATCGTCTGAAAGTCCACGTGCTCTTCGTCATTACAACTCAAACGCAATTTGGCCTTCAGGGGGACCGCATAGGTCAGACCACGCTCCATACACTCTTCGATCGTGTAGCGGGGCGGATCGATGAAGTAATCCAGAAATTCCAGCATGAAAATATTCCGCGTATCGGTGATCGGGAAATTTTCTTTGAACACTTTGAACAAACCTTCGATATTGCGTTTGTCCGGCGTGGTCTCTAACTGAAAAAATTCTTTGAAAGATTGGATCTGCACTTCCAGAAGATCAGGGGTTTCGGCAAGGTGCTTGATTTTACCGAAATTGATCCTGTTTTTGCAATTTTGTTGAAGACATATTGTTTAAAACCGGTTTTTTTAATTCGACTTTCTACCCAAAATATCTAAGCTTTCTGCTCCGTTCCACGCAATTCGCCAACCGCAATCATTGATTATCATTGCTTTACAAATGTAAACGATTATCAATGAACAGTTTGGCGCAGGGAAACGGACCGCAAATGTAGCAAATATTCAATTACTACACAAATTTTGCTACAACTCCAAAAAAGCCAAAAAACCCCGGCCTCGGCCGGGAGTCGATGCGTTCTGATCGCTAAAACCTTACTGAATTTCTACTTCAGCACCGGTTTCCTTCAGCTTAGCTACGAGCGCCTCAGCGTCGGCCTTGCTTACACCTTCCTTAACGGGCTTCGGAGCGCCGTCAACGAGGTCCTTGGCTTCTTTCAGACCAAGACCGGTCAGGTCCTTACACAACCTTAACAACGTTCAGCTTGTTGGCGCCAGCGGCCTTCAGGATAACGCGTTGAAAGAGGTCCTTTTCTTCAGCCGCGGGAGCAGCTGCAGCACCGGAGACCAGCGGCAACGGCTACAGCAGCAGCTGCAGGCTCGATACCGTACTCTTCCTTCAGGATCTTAGCTAATTCGTTAACTTCTTTTACAGTCAGTCCTACTAACTGCTCAGCAAATGCTTTCAAGTCTGCCATAATTGTAAATTTTTCCGCCTTCACGGCTTGTTTATCTGCTCCGGCGTGAGGTTTTTAAAAAATTCGCTCTTGTCTTCACGCCCCAGAGCCTGGGCTTTATCTTACTCACCCGCTTCGCGGGTATCATTAATTCGCAGCACGGTCTTCCAGCGCCTTGATCAGACCTGCCAGCTTGTTGCCGGCATTCAGGCCGCTGATGACGTTCTTCGCAGGAGACTGCAGCAGACCGATGATCTCGCCGATAAGGTCCTGCTTGCTCTTCAGCGTAGTCAGTGCCTTCAGCTGGTCGTCGCCTTCGAACACGTCCCCGTCGATGAAGGCAGCCTTCAGAACGGGCTTTTCCGTATTTGCATCCTTGCGGAAAGAACTGATGATCATTGCAGGCTCCTTGGCGTTCTCGGAGAACAGCAGTGCCGTAACGCCGTTCAGCGACTCGAACATACCGCGCTGAAACGCGTGCTGTCGATGCTTTCCAGCGCCTTCTTGATCAGGGTGTTCTTAGCCACCTTCATCTCGACGTTCTTGTCGAAACAGATGCGGCGAAGCTTACCAACCTGCTCTACCGTCAACGACTCCGTGTTGGTGACGTAGAAGTTGTTATATTGATTGAACTTGTCTTTCAACAGTTCAATTACTTCGTTCTTTTGATCTTTGTTCATATCCACTTGCTTTGTAGGCCCCGGCTTACACCGGGCCCGGTGAAATCAATTTTTATTGGATGAATGCTTTTGCGTCCAGAGCGATCCCGGGGCTCATAGAGCTCGCCATGAAAACACTCTTCACATAAGTACCCTTTGCCGTAGCCGGCTTAGCCTTGATGATGGCGTTGATCAGCTCCCCGGCTGTTCTCCTGCAGCTTCTCGGGAGAAAAACTTACCCGGCCGACAAGAAGCATGGATAATACCAGCCTTGTCTACCTTGAAAGCGATCTTACCACCCTTGACCTCGTTGACAGCAGCAGCGACATCATTCGTTACCGTGCCGGTCTTGGGGTTGGGCATCAGGTTCCGGGGACCCAGTACCTTACCCAGCTTACCGATCTTAGGCATGACAGAAGGAGTGGCGATGATCACATCCACGTCTACCCATCCGCCTTCGATCTTTTGTATGAATTCATCCAAACCTACATAGTCAGCACCGGCATTCTTTGCATCGTTTTCCTTGTCAGGCGTGCAAAGTACCAGTACCCGCTTGGTCTTACCCGTACCGTGAGGCAGGTTCACCGTTCCACGAATGGACTGGTCAGCCTTCTTGGGATCCACACCAAGGCGGATATGAAGGTCGACAGAAGCGTCGAACTTCGTAGTATTCACTTCTTTCACCAGGGAAGAAGCTTCCTTCAGCGTATAAACTTTATTTTTATCAACCTTCGCTGCAACTGCTTTTCTTTTTTCGCGATAGCCATCTCGTAATGATTTAATAGTTAGGGAATTAATTGGCCCAGGGAGCTTTTCCCTCGACGGTGATACCCATGCTACGGGCAGTACCGGCTACCATGCGCATTGCACTCTCGACAGTGAAGCAGTTCAGGTCAGGCATTTTGTCCTTCGCGATCGCTTCTACCTGCGTCCAGGTAACCTTTCCAACTTTGTTACGATTCGGCTCCTTTGAACCACTCTGCAGTTTGGCGGCTTCCAGCAGCTGCACGAGCCGCCGGCGGGAGTCTTGATAATAAATTCGAACGATTTGTCGGTGTAGACGGTAAGGAGAACAGGGAGGACCTTACCCATCTTATCCTGGGTCCTGGCATTGAACTGCTTGCAGAACTCCATGATATTCACACCCTTAGAACCTAACGCCGGCCCGATAGGAGGAGCAGGATTGGCTTGACCGCCCTTAACCTGCAACTTAACATAACCGGAAATCTCTTTTGCCATGTTACTTTTTTTGGTGTTAACGTCCCCTCCGCGCCTAAAAAGAATATTTAAACCCGTCGGAAACTCCCAAACCAACTCTTGTAAGAACTTTCTATTTGGGGACGCAAAGGTAACATTTTTTCCCAATTCCACCACTATTTCCCCCACTTTTCCCAACATTTCCCTCCCCCACCTTCTTCCCAACCCTCCCCAAATCCATCCCGCCAGCTCTTCCCAACCCCTTACCTCGGGACCCGACTCCCAGGGCCGGCGTGGCGTGCTGTGTAAGCCGCCTTTGGGCCGACGCCCCAACAAAGAACCTACCGCCCATCCTCACCCCTGCCCACCACTATCCTACCACCCACCCATAGTAGGCCGAACAGCGTAGTCCTTCGTCGGAGCTGCTTCGCCACGCTCCCCCTCGGCCGTAACCTTCGGTCCCTCGGTTACAGTTCACGCCACCGCAAGCCCCCGAACAAGTCGACGCCCCGCAAACCCTCTCCCCACAAGACTTCCCCCGGCAACCATTACCCGGAATCCCCACCCCTCGCGAGTTTTGTGAACAATTTTTTAGCCCATTTTTTTATATTTGAATATTTCTGACTAACTTTTGCATTCATAATCCATTACAATTCACATAACAACTTAAAACGCTCAACACACTATGTCAAAGTCTAAGAAAAAGCCGGCAAAAAAAGCAGCTCCTAAAAAAGCAGCTAAGAAGGCTGTCAAGAAGGCTGCAAAAAAGTGGTAAAGAAGGCCGCTCCTAAGAAGGCTGCTCCCAAGAAAGCTGCGAAAAAGAAAGTCGCAAAGAAAAAAGCAGCCCCTAAGAAAGCAGCTAAAAAGGCAGCTCCAAAAAAAGCCGCTAAAAAAGCAGCTAAGAAAGCCGCCAAAAAAGCGCCCGCTAAAAAAGCACCCGCCAAAAAAGCGCCGGCAAAAAAGCAGCTCCTAAAAAAGCCGCCAAAAAAAGACCTTCGGCCCCCAAGCCTAAGCCCGCCGTAGTTGTGCCCACCCCCGAGCCTACAACAACAGAACCCATCACCAGCGCTTACGACGAGCCGACAAGCACACCCACTTTCGACTTCGATAATGACAATGACAGCAACAACTAATCTATAGGTGCATATAATGTAAAAGCCCTCTAAAAGAGGGCTTTTTTAATTCCATATATCAACTAACGCTAAGCGATCTTCTCTACCTGCATATAGTTCAACTCCACAGGCGTACTGCGACCAAAGATCTTCACCGTCACCTTCAGCTTCTTCTTCTCGTCATTCACCTCCTCGATAATACCGTTAAAGTCATTGAACGGCCCCTCGATGATCTTGATCGTCTCACCAATGATGAACGGCTCACTCATACTCATGCTGCCCGACTCGGCCATCTCATCCATCTTACCCAGCATCTTGTTCACCTCAGCCTTCCGCAATGCGATCGGATTCTCCTTTCCTAAAAAATGAATGACACTATTCGTATTCTTGATCGTCTCCTTCAAATCGTCTCCGAGCTTGCCATCCGTCACCTCAACCATCACATACCCGGGATAATAGTTGCGCTCACGCATCACCTTCTTACCATTCTGTACCTTGTATACCTTCTCCACCGGCAGAAACACCTGCTTCACGATCTCGCTCCACCCACCACGGGAAATCTCCTTGTCCAGGTACTCCTTTACCTTACGCTCCTTACCACTCACAACCCGGAGGACATACCACTTGGTCTCCGGCTGGGGTTTACCTTCCGGTTGGGGCTTGACGTCTTGTTGATTAATCGTTTCTGTCATAAAATAAGTTTTGCAGGCAATATCACTTCCCAAACAACGAATAAACGAAATGCAGGATCGAACTGGAAACAAAGTCCATGATCCATACAAGCAACGTGATCAGCAACGTCGCAACCAATACAATGATCGTCGACGACTGTAATTGAGGCCAGGTAGGCCAGGTCACTTTTTCCAGCAACTCCTTATATGACTCGCGGAAATAGGTCGTGATTTTGTTCATTTTTATTGTTTTTATGCCAGTCCGTCTGAATCACTCACCCCCTTCAACTCGGAACCAGCCTTCACTCAAAAGACGCCTTCGGCGTCTTAAGCTGCACGGGCACTAGGATTCGAACCCAGATCTAAGGTTTTGGAGACCTCTATTCTACCTTTGAACTATGCCCGTATCTTGTTTATTCAAATCGGACGATGCCGATTTAAAGTCTGAAAGCTATCCCGAAGGCAATCGGAACAGCTTTCAGAACTTCACAAAGATATAAAAAATTGACTACAGAGACTATCAGATTCGTCAGATTCCTATCTGATTGCCCCATCAAATTACTTGATGATCTCGGTTACCTGACCGGCTCCTACCGTACGACCACCCTCACGGATAGCGAACTTCAGACCCTTTTCCATGGCGATGGGCTGAATCAGCACAACGTGCAGGGAAGTGTTATCACCAGGCATAACCATCTCAGTACCAGCAGGCAGAGTAACTTCACCCGTTACGTCCGTAGTACGGAAGTAGAACTGGGGACGATACTTGTTGAAGAACGGCGTGTGACGGCCACCTTCTTCCTTGCTCAGCACATATACTTCACCCTTGAACTCAGTGTGAGGAGTGATAGAGCCGGGTTTGCAAAGAACCATACCACGACGGATCTGAGTCTTTTCAACACCACGGAGCAGCAGACCTGCGTTGTCACCAGCTTCACCCTGATCCAGCAGCTTGCGGAACATTTCAACACCTGTAACGGTGGAGTTCAGCGGCTGATCCTGCAGACCAACGATCTCGATAGCTTCACCTACCTTGATACGGCCTCTCTCGATACGACCCGTAGCAACAGTACCACGACCCGTGATAGAGAACACATCTTCAACAGACATCAGGAAAGGCTGATCGACCGGACGGGGAGGCAGGGGAATATAGCTGTCAACAGCTGCCATCAGCTCGTCGATTGCCGCAACCCACTTGTCTTCACCAGCCAGGGCGCCAGTTGCAGAACCCTTGATGATCGGAGTATTGTCGCCGTCAAAGCCGTAGGAAGACAACAGCTCGCGGATTTCCATTTCAACAAGTTCCAGGAGCTCAGGATCGTCCACCAGGTCTACCTTGTTCATGAAAACAACGATACGGGGAACACCTACCTGACGAGCCAGCAGGATATGCTCTTTCGTTTGAGGCATCGGGCCGTCAGTCGCAGCAACTACCAGGATAGCGCCATCCATCTGAGCAGCACCGGTGATCATATTTTTTACATAGTCAGCGTGACCGGGACAGTCCACGTGCGCGTAGTGACGGTTAGCCGTCTGATACTCGACGTGTGCTGTGTTGATGGTAATACCCCTCTCCTTTTCTTCCGGAGCTGCATCGATCTCATCATATTTTTTTGCTTGCGCCAACCCTCTTCCAGCCAGAATAGAGGTGATAGCAGCAGTCAAAGTGGTTTTACCATGGTCAACGTGACCAATCGTACCAACGTTAACGTGGGGTTTGTCCCTCTTGAAGGTCTCTTTTGACATTGTTATCTGTTTTTAAAGTTGTGTTTAAAAATTCTGATGCGGCACCCCTTCTCGGAAAAGCACTCCGCAATATTCGTAAATCTTGATCTTCCAGTCTTGCTATCTCAAAAAAACTACTGAGCCGTTGAAGAGAATTGAACTCTCGACCTCTTCCTTACCAAGGAAGTGCTCTACCCCTGAGCTACAACGGCTGATTAAGTCCAGTGGCTTCACACCTGCGGCATACACCCGCCGCCATCTACTTTCCTTGAACCTGAGCGGAAGACGAGGTTCGAACCCGCGACCTACAGCTTGGAAGGCTGTCGCTCTACCAACTGAGCTACTTCCGCATATTCCCTAAAAGAACATTAACCCGTTTAACCGGGGTCCCGCTGCAGCAGGACCCCGGAAACTGAGTTGTGGGCAAGGATGGATTCGAACCACCGAACTCCGAAGAGGACAGATTTACAGTCTGTTGCCGTTGGCCACTGGCTACTTGCCCGGCTAAATTCCTGGGGAACCGTTCTCCCCTCACGAGCCGGAGAAGGGAATCGAACCCCCGACCTACTGATTACAAATCAGTTGCTCTACCAACTGAGCTACTCCGGCTTATAACTCACCCCAAAACCCTTAAAACACTGATCTACTGTTTTTTTTGGGAAGGCAAAGGTAGGTATTATTGTCAAAATCAAAAATTTTAAACCGCTTTTTTTACATCCAATTTTCTTTTTCTCTCCCCAATCAGTAAAACAACCCCGATCACTAACAAAACAACCACCGAAATCACCCCCTCGGCGACAAGATCCTTGCAGTAGTAATACAACCGCACCCTGTTCTCACCCTTTCGCAAAGATACACCCATTAGCCCCCTTCCTCCAAATAAACCCCGGAACCGCTCCCCTCCTCCCTCCACCTCCCGTAATAAGTCTGCTGGATCACCATCCTGCAGCTATCGTCCGCCTCCACATCGATCGCTATCCGGTCATAACGCAATTCCACCGCATCTACACGCAGCCTCGTACTATCCTTCGAAAAAGCAAACGGCCCCCATAACAACCTTCTATACCTCCCCGCGTCCATAACATAGTCGTAATAAGCCTGAGAATGCGTATGGGACGCGAAAACACCAGGCGCCGTCACCTTCATCGCATTCACACTCGTATGCGGATCCCTTCCCAGTATCCTCGCCACCCTCGCAGCCGGCGAAAACAGATAAGTCCCCGCATCCTCCCGATAAAAAGCCGCCGCACTCCCGTCATAAACGCCAGGCGGAGTCTTCGTCAATCCGGACAACGGCATCATCGCAAACACCCCCGCGGCCAGATCCAGTAACCCAAACACCAGCAGCCTCGGCCCACTCCTGTAAACCCACGGAAAAAAACACAGTACCGCCAGCATCAGCAGCTGAAAGCAACCCGACAAATAATAAAAATCATACAATAGCTTCGTCTTCAGCAACTCCCTGCCGGCGCCCGACAACAGACAAACTCCGACCAGCACACCCGCTATACCCGCGCACCAGCGCACAACACGCATATCCCCTCTGCCCTCAAACAGCCTGTCCAGTTCCGGCGCCGCCCACACAAAAACGACCAGCATCAAAAAAACACCTGCACTATGCGAAAACCCAAATGCCCCCATCAACGGCAGATGATGCGCCGCCCAGATCCTCACCGGCGTACTTCTCCCCAGCGTAAACAGCAGCGTAAACAGGAACCCGGCCAGCAACACCCCGTCCCTGAAAGAAAACACCTTCCTTTTCAGCCCGGTCACAAAAGCCAGCACGATCAGCAGCCCCATATAGAGGTTGTTGTTGAACACCAATACTCCCGCCACCGGCAGCAAAAGACTGATCGGATAATTCCAGGCGAAATATTCGGTATTGACATGCTCATCCTCCGCCCGCGTCCCCCGCGAATAATAGGACAGGTACTCGTAAAAGGAATGAATAGCCGGTAACGACAACAACACCATCACCAGCAACGCCAATAACCCCAAACCCAATAGCCCCGGCACATCCTTCTGCCGCCCGGTAAGATACATCCTGCACGAATAAGCCAGCATCACCCAAACGATCCCATATCCGAGATAGATCAGGAAAGACGGATACCCGCAGACAAGCAGCAGCCACATAACCACCCCAAGTTTGACAGCGGAATATAAATCCCCTCCCTTTAGCATCCGATAAAAAATGCAGCGCCCACGGCAAAAAAGCAAAGCTCCCAACCCAACTCATGAACTCGGAGATGGTAGCAGCATAGCCGCCACAGCCATAGGCAACAGCCATCAGAACACAGCTGTAAAAGCTGCCCGAAAAATTCCGCACAAAATAAAAACAGCCGACGGCGCCGATCACATAACAAAGCAAAAACTCCACCGCCAGCAACGCCGCATTGTAGTTGAACAACCACGCCAGCAATAGCGCTATCGGGTTCCACCCGGAGGACTGCATATCGCAGTGTATCGGATAACTCCCCGACATAAAAGGGTTCCACCACATGAATTCATGATGCCTGAAAGCATCGCTCATGTACATACGGACAGGCAGGTAATACTCTATCTGGTCATTCCTTAGCGAAAAACGCAGCAACAACAACCCATAAGGCACAACTACAGCCAGCACAACGATCATCAAAGGCAGACTACGGCTCCATTTTAACCGATGCTGAAAATTCATGTCCGCAATATAACGCGGACTTTGCCCAAAACCACCCGTCCCTGTCCCATACCCACAAAAAAAAGACCCCCGATCGGAGGTCTTTAATTTTAAATAATTTTTTTAGGCTAGTGTCTTATCTTTTTTCTTTTTACCTGATTGACCAGCGAATCAAAAGCGCTGTCAAAGGATTCTTCAAAAGATTTTGAGGAGCATTTTACGAAAAAATGATGCCTGGGAACATGGACCCTGATTTCAGCTATCTTGTCCTTGATAGTGTGGACCACATTGTCAAGCTTCAGGAACACATCTACTTTGATAATTCTGTCATGGAAGGTGCTTAATTTGGTCATTTTTTTGTTTACGTAATCTACCAGTTTACCGTCTGCATCGAAGTGCACAGTTTGAATGTTTACGTTCATAGCATTCCCATTTTTTAATCAGTGAACAATAAATTAAAGAACTACTGCTGCGAGAAAGTCGTGGATAAGGTTCAGACAACGCGAATAGTGAGACAATGAAGTTAACCTATCAAATGGTTTTTTCCAAATAAAACGCAGAATTTATGCGGCTACAAACGTTAAAATGACCACTAAAAAATATTGCGCCAACCCCAATTTTTTTTATGCTTTAGGATGCGCTCTTTTATAGACATCCTTCAATTTTTCAATAGTATTATGCGTATACACCTGCGTCGCCGCCAGACTCGCATGGCCAAGCAACTCCTTAACAGCGTTCAGCTCGGCACCCGCATTCATCAGATGCGTGGCAAACGTATGCCGCAACACGTGCGGACTCTTCTGATCGATCGTCGTCACCTGCGCAAGATACCCGTGCACGACCCGGTATATATATTTGGGATATAGCTTCTTCCCCTTCGCTCCCACCAGCAGATACTCGGTATCCGGATTCTCCAGCTCCGCCCTCTTCCTGGCACAATATTCCTTTACCATCCCGATCAGCACCGGACTCACCGGTATCACCCTCTCCTTATTTCCCTTGCCCACAACTTTAACAGACCCATTCCCACTATCCACCTGCCGCTCCCTCAACCCTACCAATTCACTGAGCCGCATCCCGGTATGATACAGAATAGCCAGCACCAGCCGGTTCGTCCCCCCCCCAGTCGTCCGCAAACCTCACCTGATCAAAAAGTACCGCCATATCTCCCTGCTCGACATATACCGGCAGCCGCTTCCGGCTTTTCGGCGCAATAATGGCCCCCATCGGCGACTGTTCCACCCCACCCGTCTTCAACTGATACTTATAAAAGGACTTCAACGAAGATATTTTCCGGTTTACTGACCTCGGACTCAGCCCTCCATCCCGCAGCGAAGCCAGCCAGCTCCTCACGATCGCCGCCTTCACCTCCCCCAACCCCATTCCCCCAAACTCCAGCTGGATAAAATCAAAAAAGCCACCAGGTCATCCTGATAGCTCCGTATCGTATGCGCAGAATACCTCTTCTCGAACTTCAAATAGTCGAGGAAGGACTGCACCGGTATTCTCGCATCAAACTCCATAACTTCCTCTAAATTAAACAATCTAATCCATTCCCCCACCCCGGCGCCACGCCCCGGTCACCCACGCCCCGGCTCTCCAACCCTGATCCCCCGACCCAAAACCACACTTGAACCGCCCCACCCTCCTCCACTTCCAAAACCACCCGGTGAACCGTCCCATACCATCCACCCCAAAACAAAAAAGGCTGACCCCTGACGGGACAGCCTCACAAATTTATAAGTAGCAATGCTATTTCTCGAACTTGCCGGTGGCAACCTGCTGTTTGTAGATCGCCTTCAACACCTGACCCCTCCGTTGAACAGAAGGCTTGGTGTACGACTGACGCTCTCTCAACTGCAACAAGGTTTTAGCCTTTTCGAATTTCTTCTTGTACTTCTTCAGCGCTTTGTCGATATTCTCGCAATCTTTGGAATCGATGATTAACATTTTTATATACCTCCTTTAAGTGGACAGCAAAGATAGGCTAAATTCCCGAAAAATCAACCTCCTCCCTTCCAAAAATCAATCTCCGGCCCCAAAAATATCACAAACCATCCCTGGATACCCTACCAAAATCCCACATCCGCCCGGCCAAAAACCAAATCTCCTCCAAAAAACCGATCTTTACCCCCATGTTTACCGGAATCATCGAATCACTGGGAAAAATACACTCCCTGGAAACCAGCGGCACCAACAAAACCTACTGGGTCGAATCCACCCTCGGACCCCAGCTAAAAGTCGACCAATCCCTTTCCCACAACGGCGTCTGCCTCACCGTTGAAGAGACCGGCGGCAACCTCCACCGCGTCACCGCTATCGAAGAAACCCTCGAAAAAACCAACCTCGGCGACTGGCGGCCCGGCGACCTCGTCAACCTCGAAAGATGCATGGTCATGAACGGCCGCCTCGACGGCCACATCGTCCAGGGACACGTCGATACCACCGCCACCTGCCTCGAACGCACCGACAAGGACGGCAGCTGGGAATTCCGGTTCGAATTCCCCAAAAAATTCAGCCACCTCGTCATAGAAAAAGGTTCCATCAGCCTCAACGGCATCAGCCTCACCATCTTCAACGTCAAAAAGACCAAATTCGACATCGCCATCATCCCATACACATTCGAGCACACTAATATTCAATCAGTTACCCCCGGAAGCAAAGTGAATCTGGAATTTGATATCATCGGAAAATACGTATCGAGGCTAAATGACCTCCAGCAATAACCCGCCTCCGGCCCTAAGAAGCAGGCTTTTCCGGACCGTCTTTTACACGGCCTACCTCCTTATAGTAGTTTTTATTTGCCTGGAGATCATCCTGCGTATCTATTATCCTTTTCCAACAAGGATCCGTGGCGATCGTTTCGAATTATCGACCAATACCACGTTCCGCATCCGCAATCACACATTCCCCCGTCTCGACAGTGTCATAATAAACAGACGGAACAGCATCGGCTTCCGCGGCAGCGAACCAGCCCGGGATATGACCGGCCGCCTCAGCATCCTTGCCGTCGGAGGCAGTACCACCGCTTGCACCTACCTCAGCGAAGGCCGGACATGGACCGACCTGATGGAACAAAAACTTTCCAAACCGTTCCCATCCGTCTGGATCAACAATGCCGGAATAGACGGACATTCTACCTACGGTCACTACAACCTTCTCCGCTACTATCTTCCTTCACTTGCATTCCGGCCGAAGATTGCCCTCTTCCTCGTCGGCTTCAATGACGTGAACAGACGGGACCTCGACAGCAACGAACGATCCTATGATGACTATCCCGGCTCCAGGATCCGGAAATGGGCGCTCCTTCATCTCGAAACGGCAAATCTGCTCTTTGATCTCAAGAACACACTATTCCCCGTCAGCATCTTACCTCCCGCCAGCGAAGATTCGTCCGGAGGACCTCCGCTCAGTCATCAGGAAATGGACTCCGCCGTAAAAAGTCAGGATTGCCTGCTTACCGCCTACAGACAAAGACTATACCGGCTAATTGATATTTGCCGGCTTAGCAATATCCGACCGGTATTCATCACTCAGCCAATGGCCGTCGACACCTCCTCCCCGCCAGGGAAATGGCAGTTGCTCTGGCGGGAGCTTCAACCCTATAATGAAACCACCAGACAAGTAGCCCGCGAAAAAAATATACTTTGTATAGACCTGGCGGAAAAAATGCCCCGGGATACCGCTTTTTACTACGACAAACTGCACTACACCAACAAAGGCGCTGAAAAAGTATCGGAGATCATCTGCCAGGACCTTTCGCCCTGGCTCGGCACAAACTTCCCTGAGCTCAGACCAAAACCCGGCCCCGCGGTCAATAGGTGAGCAGCCTGAAACTCTTTTTGTCGAACACGACCAGTTGATCCTCCGGCCCCGCTATCCATTTACGCACGGGTCCACTTATTTCCACCCCATCCCCTGCAAACCTTCGCCTTACAGTCACCGCGGGGGCGAAAAAATACCCCCGGCGGCGCAGCCAGCGCCTTCGCTTCGATTCTGTCACCCAGCAGCAACTCCTCATCTCTCGAAAGGTGATTGACTACCACTATCCCCGTCGTATCGATTCCCGAGAGCACCAGCGCTTCCGAAAATCCCAGCCGGAATATGAACGCCCCGTCTTTCTCATCCGGCAAATTGACTATGAACAGGTGGCTTGCTTTACGCCTGTTATCCGCCAGAAAAAGGATCTTTTTGGTGATAGCCGATGCCTCCGCCCAGTTGCGATTTCCCTTTTCAAGGAAAAAGACCATATATCCCAGGACCAACGTTCCTGATAACAGCACCCAGCGCCCGCGCCCCAAAAAGATCAGCATCAGCGCTATCAGGCAGCACACGAACACAGACGGCAGGTACAGCATCCGGTCACTCTCCGAAGTACGCGTACTTACCGCCGTCAGCATCGGCAAAATGCAGGAGACAACCAGCATTCCCGACAGAGCAGACGCATAGCCCCTCAGAGCGGACAATCCCCGCGAACGGCGGTAAAACACCACCCCGCACACCGAAAGCCCGACCAGCAGTATCGCAGCCAATAAACACATTCTGTAACTATCGTCATCCGGCGGGAGCAATAGACGGGCCCCAACCTTAGCCGCATTGGAAAAATATATTCCGGCCCCTCTCTTAAAAAACAGCCCTCCATATTCCCCGGCCAGACCGCCCGAGAAAACCACCCTTGCTGCTATATGCGCTGCCAGCACAATTCCAAACGCAATTCCCCAGCGGAATAACTCTCTCCTTTCCGTCCTTTGTACATATAGAACGACTATACACAACACTGGCAGCACTATCGCCGTCTCATATCCAGCCATGCCGAAAAAATAAAAGCACCCTACCCATGCCCGCTTTCCAACAGGGTCGCCATGACCGCACAACACTACCAGAGAAGCAAGACCGAAGAATGCAGCCAGCAACGCTCCTCTCCCGAGCACCCAGTTGATACCCTCACTATGAAATGGATAGACCAGAAATAAAACAGCAGCCAACAACGCATATGCCCTCTGTTGCCGCATATCATCCGTCCATTTCCAGCGCAGACAAAATAAAAATAAAAGATAGCTGTTCACCCCATGAAGGAGAATGTTGAAAAGGTAATATCCCCAGGGATCGACCCCTCCTAACTTATAATTGATCAGAAGCGTGATATCCGATAGCGGCCGGAAAAACCCTGGGGTTCGGATATCCCCGTCCAGACCGACCCTCTTTATCACCTCAAAATCATCCGAGGCAAACGTCCTGGAAAAATTGGAAAAGAAAAGACAAACCGAACCGGTAATCAACAAAAAAAGCCGCGCAAAAGGCGCCAGCATTCTCTTTGTGTTCATCCCCGTGCCTACCATGGGTGGATCATATCCTCTTTTTTATAGGTGTGTCCCCTTTCTATGAAACAGCTGTCACCATCCGGACGCCGGCGAAGACCTATCTTCCCCATCCATCTGGCCACAACGGCAATGGGCAGAAGTAACAAACAATAGACCACCGTTAGCAGGATCCTCCCCGACACTTCACCCATCATCTTCGACAGCCACATCCATGCACTATGTACGACCATCCTGAACAGCGGCGATAGTATCCCCAGCAACCCGACGACGACCGCCGCGACAAGCAGCCATTGCGCCCTCCTGAAAAACCAGACGGACACCAACGCAATCACGATTACCAACAGCGTCTCCAGTTGCTTGTCTTTTTCCATGAAACAATCACTAAAAAAGTGTGTAAATAAAGGGAGCAAGCGCCGAGCTTCCCCAAGAACGATCAGCAGGCCTAAAAGGATCAGAACAATGATCAACGGCGCCAGCCACCATTTTTTTCTGGCCTTCAAAAATGCCCACAAATCCTTCAAAAAATCCATAACCCTGATTTAGTATTAAGTATCACTCTGCACAATATACTCTTTCTTGCCAAATATATAATTCCCTATAACCAAATAATCTATCTGCGTTTGACCGAAACACCGGAAGGCATCTTCAGGGCTGTTTACGATCGGTTCATCCCTGACATTAAAACTTGTGTTGACAACTACCCCGTACCCTGTTTCCGCTTCAAGGTTTCGCAGCAGCTGCCAGAACAAAGGATTGGTACGCTTATCAACGGTCTGTATCCGGGCCGAGTAGTCGACATGCGTAACGGCAGGGATATCGCTTTTCATAAGATACAGCTTGTCCGCCCACCCACGGCCTTCAAAATCCGCAGGCACCGGTATTTGCCTGCTCCTCTTCACCTCCTTTACCAGAAGCATATACGGCGAAGAACTCGTCAGCTCGAAATATTTGCCGGCTTCCTCCGCCAATACGGCCGGCGCAAATGGCCTGAACCCCTCCCTCATCTTGATCGAAAGATTCAGCTTTTTTTGCATTTCCGGACTACGGGCGTCCGCCAGTATGCTCCTCGCACCCAATGCCCTTGGACCAAACTCCGACCGCCCCTGAAACCACCCCACGATATTTCCATCCGCGATCAACTTCGCCGTCGCCGTGGTCAACTCCGCCGGATCGCTGAACATGCGGTGCGGATAGTTATACTTCCTTGCTACCGGCAAAATATCCGTTTCGCCGTATTCCGGGCCGAGCAACGAGCCGTGCATGGCATCCGGAAACTCAACCCGCCGCTCCTTCCCGAAATAGATATATTGAGCCGCCAACGCAGCCCCCAGCGCACCACCGGCATCCCCCGCGGCAGGCTGTATGAACATCTGTTTAAATAATTCCGCGCTGTCCAGTTTGCCGTTAGCGACACAATTCAGCGCTACTCCACCCGCCATACAAAGGTTCTCGCATCCGGTCAGCTCCTTCAATTCCCGCGCAAGCCGCATGACCACCTCCTCCGTCACCTCCTGAACCGCCAGCGCCATATCGCAATACCGCTGGTCCAACGGACCATCTTCAGTCCGCCGCGGAAAACCAAACAATTGCTGCCATACCCGGTCTTTCACCATCCTGTCCCCGGTAGCGTAGCCGAAATTTTCCTGATGAAGGAATATGGACCCGTCCTCCTTTATCGTAACCAGCTTCGTCTTTATGATCTCCACCATCCTCCGGCAATCCGCCCCATCCCGGTTCCCATAAGGTGCCAGCCCCATCAGCTTGTACTCGCCACTATTCACCGCGAATCCACAATAATAGGTGAACGCCGAATACAACAATCCCAGCGAATGCGGGAAATCCAGCTGCTTCAGTATAGTAATATCCTTTCCACTTCCTCTGCAAAGCGACATCGTAGCCCACTCTCCCACCCCGTCCAGCGTTAAGATAGCCGCATCCTCAAACCCCGAAGGATAATAGGCGCTGGCCGCATGCGAAAGATGATGCTCGGGAAAAAGCAACGGAACCTTTCGCTTGTCCAGCGGCCCCAGCTTCCCCAGCTCCCTGTACAATATTTTCTTTAAGAATAGCTTCTCCTTTATCCAGACAGGCATGGCCTGCAAAAAAGATCCGAGTCCGGACGGCGCAAAGGAATAGTATGTTTCCAGCAGACGTTCGAACTTCAAAAATGGCTTATCGTAAAAAGCAATGGCATCGAGCTCGCTCAGCCGAATCCCCGAATAATGAAGACAGAACTCAACAGCTTTCGAGGGAAATCCTGGATCGTTCTTGATCCTCGAGAACCTTTCTTCCTGCGCCGCAGCCACGATCACTCCGTCCTGGATGATCGCCGCCGCCGAGTCATGATAAAATGCCGAAATGCCAAGTATCTTCATGCAGGGCCAAATTTGCAAAAAATCCCTATCTTCCCGGATTTAATGAGATTTCTGCGCAAAATACTGCTCGCCCTCGTTATCCTCATTGTTTTGGCCGTAATCAAAATAGTCCTTCAAAAACGGCTCCCGCATTCACTTCAATTTCATTTCAACCTGCTCAGCTGCATCCAGCTGATTACACTTTCCTGGGCCGTGATCACAGGCATCCTCGAATCCACCGCATGGAAAAACCTGCCTCATCTAGAAGCCCGCAGGAAAAGTTTCCTGACCTTCGTCTTCCTTTTGTGTTCTTTTGAAACAGTCAGCTATTTGATGATCCACCACCCCTCATCCATCCCCCGCATCCTGTTACCCACCGCAAAATACTACTATAACAACTACACGCGGAATATCGTTCAGTTCGACCCGGCCATGTCCCGGTACGACAGCTCACTTTTCTACCGGCTGATCAGCGACAACCGATGCCTGTTCAGCAATATCGAATTCTCCGACAGCATTTATACAGACTCCCGCGGCTTTCGCGACGATAGCCACGCACTGGACTCTCCAGGCATCGTATGCCTGGGAGATTCATACACGCTCGGCTGGGGCGTACAACAACACGAAGCTTTTCCATCTCTTTTGCAGCAAATGACCGGGACTACCGTTCTCAATACCGGAATGTCCTCCTACGGAACAGCAAGGGAACTCGCCTCCATAAGATACCTCAACCGATCAGCACTCCGCACCGTCATCATTCAATACTGTAGCAACGACGCCGAGGAGAACGAGGCTTACGTGCGCAACGGCGACAAGCCCTTCATCTCTCCGCCATCCGTATACGACTCGGCCAAAGACGTGCTGAAATGGAGCACCACCTGGTTTCCCTTCAAATATTTCTGCACATCGGCCAAGATCTTTCTTGCCCGGCAGGTCATCCCGGCTGCCTCCAAAGCCTTTCTGCACGGGCCGTCGGGCAAAGAGGACACCGCCCGTTTCGACAAGGAAGCAAGCCTGTTCCTCGAAGTCCTGAAAGGATCGGACCTCAATTTCGACAGCGTAAACGTGTATGTCTTCAACATCGAAGCCTACGACGATCTGTCCGAAAAATTCATCTCCGCGCTGGAGAGACAGCTAGCCGGCGCCATCCCGAAAACGCAGTTCAAAGACCACGTTCACACGGTGCATATAGAGCATCTGTTTACTCCCGCTGACTACTACATTCTGGATGACCATATCAGACCTTCCGGCCATATCAAGCTCGCAAACGCCCTTGCCGGCGCTATCGGGTATAGCCTCCCGGCATCTGCCGCAATACCGGCCCGAGCTGGCCGGCTACCGATCTCCGCTACCAGCCTCGCCCCTTCATTGGTAAAATGGGACATATCATAATAATAAAGGCTATTCTTGGGCATCATCCGCGCCAGATCGATAAGTAATATCCCCTTTTCCCTGCAAACCTCCCGAACCACGTCATTATACTGCTCCAGCATCGCCCATATCAGTTTTCCGTTCATGTCATGATCCCCAGGATCGGTAGGATACAGCTCCAGATCGGCATGCGTAACCGGATCCTTCCCCGCTCCGAACAGATTGGGCTGGGTCATCAGCACCGGTGAGATATGCCACGCCAGACAGGTGTCCACCAACTGCAGCAGCCTGCCCCGGTAGGCATCGAGATAAGGCCCCTGCAACGCCATCCGCCTCCTGACCACCGTGTCCGCCAACGGCCTCCGCTGCGTGCTGTCCAGGACAATACACTCATCCGTTGTGTTGTTGAACTTCTGCGCCCTCCAACCCCTGACGAAATTGAGCACCAGATTGAGCACTTCGCTGTTCTCGAAAATATAATGCCGCCAGTCCGCAGCCGACCCACGCGTATTGAGCCTGTCATGAAATGTGGGCCCGTCGTTCTCTACGTCGTTGATACCCGTTAGGAATATCACCACGGAAGGTCGCAGCTGTTTGACAACCCCATTGAGCAGTACTATATGTCCATAAGTGGAATGTCCGTCAAGCCCCGCGTTATTAACCCAGCACCCCGGCAGCGAATCGGAAAGTTTCAACCCCAACAGATAGGGCCACGTCTTCTCATCGTTCAGAAAATGACATTCGGTCGTGCTGCCACCGATCGTTATGATTTTCAGTAGCCCACCGCCTGTATCCGGCAGCTCGGGGCCCCGAAAGCCAAGGGAATTGCGGGTATTGACGATCTTCGGATCCAGCCGGGGATTGATTCGATTGGTAATGATTTGCTTCTGATTGGCTGGAAGCACGATGCGGTCTCCTTTTAGCCTGAAATGAAAAGGATTGTATACACGCAGACCGATCTCCAGCAGCAGGAAAACTGCAAAAAGTACATACAACAAATAGACAGCCCTCCGGAAAATGCTGCGCTTTGCGGTCATCTCAGACGTATTAAAGAATTGGGTCAGCCCAAGATACCGTTTTATTTCATAAGATACATTTTCCCGTATCCATTGTTGAAGTATTTGTCGGTATTATCACCCGAAGCCTTATACTTATCCAGCGACTGACCATTTAGATTCGTGACCACATGATACAGATATACCCCATTTGCAAGCCTCGAACCGTACATATCCGTTCCGTTCCATTTGAACTCTGTAATATTCCGCCCGACATGCAGCGGCCCAAGCTCTTCCTTGGTTATTTCACGGACGATCTTACCGGTTATGGTCAGTATCTGTATCTTAATGTTCTGGGGTACTTCGCTGCCCGTGATCGTGAACACAAAGGCAGTCGACGTCGTAAAGGGGTTCGGATAGTTCAGCATATTCGAGATCATCGCCTTCGTAATGATCTTAAAGCTTACCCTGTAAGGCGTTGCACCCGCAGCATTGCCCAGTTGGTCCTTGCCGGTGACGATCAGTGTATAAGTATCGCCGTCCGCGGTATACTGCTTCAGGAACGCCGGGTTGAAGTCCACCGTCGCCACGTTATTCGTCGAACTCGCCGCCGGTATGAACCTTAGCGTGTCGCTGTTGAACCCGTAGGTATGCAAAGACCCGTCGGGATACTTTAGCTGCACGCTTATCATCGAAGTGTCATTCAGCAGCAGATACTGAGACTGACTCTGCAGCTTTATCTGGATATGCGGTCTCGCGGACACGATATCGTTGTTCAGGATATGAACATTGTCAAAGGTCACATCGAGCGTCGGACTCCTGCTGTCCCCCTTCACATAAAATGCCTTATACAGAAAGTTATTGAAGAGATATTGCTCGGGCTGGTCATTGTCCGGGTTAAAGCTGACGTATAGCGTGTTTGCACCGGCATACGTCTTTGTATCAAGGATATAATCCAGCCTCAGAGTATCGCCGCTGATCAGCGGTTTCCTCCGCGGAAGCGCTATCGTATGCATTACATTGCTCTTGTCCAGGATATACAACTTTATCCGCATGCTGTCAAAAGCGTAAGGGCTCACATTTTTGAACGCAATGGCAAATTCGTATGGCTGGCCCAGAACGACAGTATCCGGCGCTTTCAGCAATACAGACGGCGCCAGCGCCCCTTCCGGAACGGGCGTATAATTTACCCTCCACGTTTTCAACTGGTAAGGCTGCCCGTGTATCGTATCGGCAGTCGTCATTTGTAGTTTTACAAAGGGATACCGTTTCGCATCTACGGCGGAAATATCAAAATCCTGTGCCGCCCTGTTCAGCGCATACAAGGTATCCTGTCTTCCCAGCGTATCGACACCGATCACACGTATCCCTACCGTATCCGTGGCGGGACTACTCAAATCCACTCCCTTCCAATGAACAGCTCCCCACTTTTTGGCCGGGCCGAATTGCGGCGACACAACGTTTCCTTTCAGAATTGGACCCGGGCACAAAGACTCCAGCGTTACAAAATCGGTCATCTTGTCCCCCATCTTATACTGCGGCGCGAACGACGGATCACCTTTCTTATAAATAAATACAAACGCCCTTGGCCTGGTGAACGAATCTATAATAGCCATGCCCGCGCTCAACAGCCTGTCGCGCAGGGAATTCCCAGGACCAACACCCGGAAGTGACGTGTCGGCAAGCCAGTCGGACGCGTAGACATTCCCGGACTGATAGTCAAAAGGAATGTTTTTTACAGTCACCCAGTATCCGTTCGGGATGCTGTCCATAAAACGGACCATCCTCTGACGGTCTGTCGCATCCATATAGGTAAATTCGAAATTCCAGTTTCTCGACGGCGCACAGTTCGCATCGCCGCTGCCGCTGAGATGCAGGTTGTTGCCATTGGCGTCGACATTCTTCCAGGCCTTGAAATTCACCGGATCAAATACGTTGAAGATCAGAGACTGCCCGACGCAGGCGCTCTGGATATCCTGATTCCCGTCGACGGCTACCGCGAACTGATTGTCGAAGGTACCACCGTCAGGATAGACCGCGTTTGTCTGGTAAATATCATGGTTGAACGGCTGAAATTGCCACTGACGATTCGTCGCCATCTGCATATTTGTTGCGGTGGACTGCTGATGCTGAAAATAATGAGACTGATTAAAACCCTCCGTACTATGCGCCGGATCGATATATATAAAGGAGGCATTGTTCCAGGTGTAGTTTCCTCCAGGATTGGTCGGTACTATCCCCACTCTCCAGTAATATACCACACTGTCCATAAAAACGATCCCCGGATCGAACTCCAGAATTCCGCCAGACGTGGTTAGCGTCTTCGATACCTTCAGTGCAGAATTGAAATTTTGTGTCGTGTCCACCTCCATGATATATTGCTGCGGAGCAGCAAGGGGATTGGAAGTCGACGCGATCAGCTTTGATGACGACGCGTTGATGATCGAATAATTATATGGATATACCGGCGTAGCCTCATCCTGATAGACGAACACATCCGTGGTAACCGAATTATTGGCGTAAGTTACTTCATTGATGAGCTTGTCCGGATTGATGGAAACCGTAATCTTATTATCCCCCTTGTCTCTCGATCCCACAATAGGAATATTGAGCTCGATGGAATCGGCATATTTTATGGCAGGGATCGTTTTGGTCAGGATGATGTCCGTAGTTCCATTCGGATAGGTTCGTTTTACCTGGACTACCACATTCCCCGAGACCGCCTGGCCAAGATTGTAAAAACGCGCCTTCATCGTGAACGAATTGTTGGAAATGGATACAAAGCTGGGGTTGATATCCACTCCCGAGGACTCGATGGCGTAGTCGGTAGGACCCTGGTTAAGCTTTATGAACGGGTCACCATGCGTCGTCATCTCCTCCGCATGCAACCGCGCGAAATAGTCGGTCGGCGCAACATTCATGAGATTCTGCAGTGCATCCTTTTGCAAAACGCCCAGCGGCTTTCCGTAATCCAGGCTGTCCATCAGCGTATAAAGCCCGTTTAGAAGAATATTGAGATAATTAACTATCCCAAAGTGCGTGGAGGCTACAAAAGCCACAGACCCCTGCCATTGGCCAATACCCACGACTCCGAAAGGGTCTTGCTCGTCGAAAGCCGACCCGGATCATAGACAAAAAAATCACCCGCGTCACACCCATTTACAAAGAATACCGGATACTTTCCCGCATTATTATAGTCCTGCGGAGAGTTCAGATTATAGCTCAGTACCTGATTCGAAGAGTGCCCGAAATAACACAGCTGGCTCATGCCCGTGCTGAACAGATTCGAAATGGTCGTAGTGGGAACCTGACTCACATTCGACGCATTTCCATCGCAAAACGTCGTCACATTGGCACCGTACGTAGGCCCCGTGATCAGGTTTGCATAGGCATTCATATAATTACAAAGGATCGTTCCCAGAAAGGGCTCACTCGCACCCGTCAGGTGAACGCCGTTCTTCATCCAAAGCCTGCCGGCCAGCGTGTTGGGTGCCGTCTGCTGAACCTGCTCGTATTCCTTTACCTTACTTAAATATACTTCCAGTTCCTGCCCCGACACGACCGAAATCCTTCCGATCGGGATCGCCGGTACCGCATCGACGCCATTGTTGCCCGCCAGTTTGTTGTCGGACCCCGGCGCGCCATAGGTAGGCACCGCGTCCAATATCTCGGATTCCGGGAGATGCGATAACTCGCTGTAATAATAATAGTCTGAATACATCAGCCCATGACCGATCAGCAGCACGTACTGCGGCTTGGCCGCAAACTTCGCCCTTGCGTAACGCAGGAAGTTCTGTATCGACAAAGGATCTTTCTTGATGCCAAACGCAAACTGATCTACCAGCTCGTTGATATCATAAATGTTCGCGGCAAAACTGCCTCCCGCAACGCTCGCTCTGTAATTCCTATAGTCCACCACCGGGTTATTCCCGTTGGATCCCGTATATAATAGCGGATTGCTGATAATGATATAATTCCCCTGGTTGGCAGGCTGGCTGAAATCCACAAACCGCTTGCTCGTAAGCGCCGTCACCGTACGGATTGTCGTATTGTCCTCATTCACCAGTACATAGCTATGCGTTGCCGATAAAGGCGGCAGAGCAAAGGAGACAGTACCTGCATTCACCACAGCACTATAGCGCGATCCATCCGTAAGATCATAGAGTATCGGCAAAATACTGCCTGATACCGCGAAATTGGTGATATTCAGCAAGTATCCGGCGGCCTTGGCAGGCAATTGAAAAAGGAAACTGGACTGCGCGCCGAAATTCCACTGACGCGGATAGGTCAACTCATAAAAAGATGCCACCATCCTGTCCGTGCTGACCGCACTGCTGTTGACAAACGCGACGGAAGCCGAGCCCCCGCTGATCACTCCCAACGGAACCGTCTTCGTCGTCAGCAGGTCGTTAAAGCTGTTCATGGATTCGTTATCCACCGTCGTCCCGTTCACCGTCACCTGAACAGTGCGAATATTGTCGGCCGTCCCAACCATCCCAAACTTGATACTCGCATCCGGCGCACCCGCACCCGTATAGACGAATAACCCTCCCTTCGTATCAGTATAGGGCGCACCGGGCGCTATCGCATCGGTCGCCCAGAACTCGCCGATATCATAGGACGAAGAATAAATATATTCCCCTACCACCTGCGCAAACCCCGGATTGGGATAACCGGAACCCGACTTGAAATAACTGCCTGCCGTATACATAAAAGAAGTCTCGGGCGTCAGCGATGAACCCGCTGCATTATTCGCCACGTCGGTATAATGAAGGCACTGCCGCTGGTATTCTCTACGAGAAAATACGCAGCGGTGTCCGTCTCGAGACTATAGTATTGTGTATGTTGATAATTGGGGCTGCGGTATAGAGGATTGTCCGGCACACCATCATTTCTCTGGCCCCAGAACTCGATATAGTCCGTACTGCCCAAAGGAGCGCCCGGATTGCTCCCGGTTACATAGATGGGCACCTCTTTCCCGTTGCGGAACAGCTGGAAATTCTGTGCAAATACGCCACCCATTCCGGCGCTGGCCAGCACCGCCTGGGGAATGCGGTATAAGCCCGTAGCCCCAACCTTGAACCTGTAATAGGTCTTACTGAAGTCTATCCATTCGTTATTATAGGCCTGAGCAAATGCCCCGATCGATAATACCAGTAAGCCAACAATAGTAAAAAACTTTTTCATACTATCTGGTTTCGTTAAATTATACCCCACTACCTTTTCTTCTTTTCATCCTTCCTTCTCATATCGATACGCAGTGAAAATACATGGGTGTATAATGGATACGATTGATTCGCAAGATTGGTGAACGCATAGTCGATCTGCACATCCCCGACACGAAAGCCGGCCCCGACACTGGGCTGATAGACCCATATCTTCTTTTGGTTCAAAGTGTCTCTGTCATCCAGCGCTTTCTGGAAATTATTGACTCCTCCCCGGACAAAGAACACATCTTTGAAGGAAAGCTCCAGTCCCAACCTCGGATCGATACTCACAGGGTTGGTGCTGATCACCGTATTCCGGCGGCCGTCAAACGTCACGTCCAGATCGGCCTCCGCCAGCAGAGACAACTTCTTGTTGATCCTGAAACTATAAGAGCCACCCACCATCAGCTGGGGAGCGGTCAGTTCCGTCGATTTGCCCGGTATCTCATTCTGAGTCTCATAAAAGACCTGACGGATCGCCTCATTAAGGCTGAACGACCAGGCATTGAAGGTGGTCGTCACGTCGCGCGCCACAACCCCTACCTTCCATCGGTTTCCGCTCAGCAGCGCGGCCGCGTCAAATCCAAACCCCCACGCTGTCGCAAAATCCCCCGCCTTACGGTAAATGATCTTGGCATTACCCCCGAAATTGAAATGAGTGTTCCTCCCCAGCGTACCCTGCTGCGCAAGGGAAAAGATAAAAGCATAGTCGGCAGACGAGAACGTCGTGATATTGTCGAAATTCACCGTCCCGTCGGGCTGGACCAAAAATATGGTATTGGGAATATCGTCTACCGCAAAACGAAGCAGGGTCAATCCGATGGTCCGCTTGTTGTCCTTCAGCGGCAGCACCAGATTGGCAAAATCATACTTACCCACGCCGGCATAATACTCGGCGTGCATCACATTCAGCTGGGGGTTGTCGCGGATATTCGCCAGGGCGGCCGGATTCCAGTAACCCGCCGTACCATCCGAAACAGATGCGACCTGGGCGCCCCCCATGGACATCCCCCGGGCTCCCGCACCGATATTTAGGAACTCATTGGAATATTTGGTGAACTGAGCGGTTGCAGAAAGGTGACATAAGGATCCGGCTACGAATAGCAAAAAGGAGTAGATACTTGTCTTACCCCGCATTCTTTTCAGCATAAGCCAACGGTTATGGTATTTTTGTGGGCTTTCAACGGATCGGATCATTGCTTCTACGGAATTTTTGGGCCTCCAGGATTAACGGGCTTTCATTCATTATATTGTACGCTTAACATATTATCACATCCGCCTTTCTTTTCCACTAAACCGCTCATAATCAACCACAAACCCGCTTTTTACAAACAAACCCTTACCTCCCACCCTGCAACCGGCCAAACCACCCATTCTTCCACCCCTCCTGACCCGCATCATCCCCTTTCATCCGGAGACCAGGTACCCGAAAAAAACCATAGTTTTGCCCCATGAATCTGATCGAAGAACTCAAATGGCGCGGCATGGTACAGGACATCATGCCCGGAACAGAAGAACAGCTCTCCAAAGAAATGACCTCGGGATACATCGGTTTCGACCCCACATCGGACAGCCTCCATATCGGCAGCCTGGTCCCCATCCTCCTGCTAGTTCATTTACAAAAGGCTGGACACAAACCATTTGCGCTCGTCGGCGGCGCCACCGGAATGGTCGGCGACCCCAGCGGAAAAAGTGAAGAACGCAACCTTCTCAGCGAAGAGACCCTAAACCATAACCTGGCCGGCGTCAAAAAACAACTGGAAAAATTCCTCGACTTCGATCCCAGCCTCCCTAATAAGGCCGAAATGGTCAACAACTATGACTGGTTCAGGGACATGTCCTTCCTCGACTTTATCCGAGACGTCGGGAAACATATTACAGTAAACTATATGTCCGCCAAAGACAGCGTTAAAAAGCGTCTTGAAGGCGAAAACGGCATGAGTTTCACTGAATTCACCTACCAACTCGTTCAAGGATACGATTTTTATTGGCTGTACAAGCACCGTGGCTGCAAACTCCAGATGGGCGGCAGCGACCAGTGGGGGAATATTACCACCGGTACCGAGCTCATCCGCCGCAAAGCCGGCGGCGAAGCTTTCGCCTTCACCTGCCCCCTCCTCACCAAGGCCGACGGCGGCAAATTCGGCAAGACAGAGAAAGGCAACGTCTGGCTCGACCCCGACAAAACCAGCCCTTATCTCTTCTACCAGTTCTGGCTCAACGCCTCCGACGCAGACGCTGAAAAATGGATAAAGATCTTCACCTTCCTCTCCCCAGCGGGGATCGGCGCTCTCGAAGACCAGCACAAAAAGACCCCGGAACACCGTATACTCCAAAAGACCCTAGCCCAGCACGTCACCACTTTCGTCCACGGCGAAGCCGGCTACCAGAAAGCCCTGGCCGATACCGAAAAAGTCTTCGCTAACCAGTCCGCCCCCGCCGAATCACTCAGCGAGGAAGACCTGCAATCTCTCGAAGGCGTCGCTCAGTTCAGCTACGATACTGCACGCCTCGGCGTCGACGTCGTCAGCTTCCTGGCGGACTCGGGCATCATAGCCAGCAAAGGCGAAGCCCGCAAACTGGTCCAGGGCGGAGGCCTCAGCATAAACAGAAAGAAGGTGGAAGACGTCAAAGCACTTGTCGACGACTCTCACCTCCTTCACGGAAAATATATTCTGGTACAAAAAGGGAAAAAGAATTACTACCTCGTAACCGTTAGCTAGACCCATTCACCCGCCGGCCGGTCCCCGGGCCGGCGTCCCACTACGACAACAACGCCGGCTGCGTCTTATAGGTCTTCAGCACAAATTCCCCGAACAGGGTATTCGCCCATGCAAACCAGGGGCGGGAGAATTTATTCACGTCGTCCTTGTGAAAAGACTCGTGCATGAAACCCTTCCCCGCATGGCTGTTCTGCAACAGCTTCAGACAGTGCGCCACCTCCTGCGAGTCATGGCTGGTAAGCCCGCGGATAATGATGCTCAGCGGCCAGATCATATTCAGCCCGGCATGAGGGCCACCGATCCCTTCCCCGCGGCGCCCTTGAAGTAAAAAGGATTGGCTTCACTCAGTAACATCCTGCGCGTATTCTGGTAGACCGTGTACCCGCGTTTGTCGGGATGCAGCACCGAAAGATCGCCCTCATAGTGGGGAGACTGCAGATAGGGCAGCGCCAGAAGGCTCCGGTACATTGGCGTCATCCATGAAGGTATGGTTGCCAAAACCGTCCGCCTCATAGGCAAACACTTCCCCAAAAACAGGATGCGTCACGATTGCGTGCTCCAGCAGCGCGGCATTCAGTTCGTTCTCCAGCGCGAAAGCCGCCCCATCCAGGTCTTTCCCGACAGACAGTGCTGCCAGCATCGTCCGCAAATTCCGCAGACTACTCAGCGCAAACAGGTTGGAGGGGATCAGAAAAGGATAGATCGTCGCGTCATCGCTGGGACGGAACATCGAATGGATCAGACCTACTTTTTAGTGGGGTACCCGTAACCACGCAGGGGAACGCTGTCGGTAGCGAAGCTCGTTTTCCGCTGGAAGCTATATGGCCCGTCGCCATTCTTGCGCTGCTGAGTTTTAAAAGTGTCGAGCACTGTTTTCATGGCCGCGACCCACTGCTCGTCGAAGGGCGACTTGTCCCCCGTTATCTGCCAGTATCCGTGAGAAAGGCGGATGGAATAGCAGAGACTGTCGATCTCCCATTTCCGTTCATGGATCCCCGGTTTCATATCGGTAAGGTCCGTAGCCTTCCACTCGCTGACCTTTGATTCGTCTTTGTAAAAAGCATTGGCATATGGATCCTTCAGGATGCACTTCACCTGGCGATGGATGACTCCCTCACCAAGCTTGCTGAAGGTCTTTGTCGTCTTTGGCGAGACTGATATAGGGCCATACCTGGGCGCTGCTGTCCCTCAGCCACATGGCGTCGATATCTCCGGTGATCACATACGTATCCGGCTTGCCGCCGATCAGTTCAAAGTCTACCGTCGTATCCAGCGTGTTGGGAAAACAGTTTTCGAACAACCACCCGACCTCTTTATTCCCGATATTCTGCCTCACCTCCCGGATCACCTTCTCTACTGCCTGACACTTGAACTTCCGCTTGGCTTCCGGTATCCTCACCACCGGGAACTCGGCGCCCAAACCCCCACCCCCGCTGCCATCAGGCCCATCGTTTGCCATTATCTTTCCTCCGGCCAGCAATCCCGCCGAAGCAATCATTCCTTGCTGAAGAAACTTCCTTCTTTTCATATGTAAAAAATATATGGCCGGAAATCTACGATATTTTGAGTTTAGCACGTTCAAAATTCCCCCTGAACGCATAATATACGATCACTCCGCAGGCCGTCAGAAACATTCCCAGCAGAGCAGCAAGGCCCGTCGAATACAGAACGAACAGCCAGATCGCTACTGAAAGCACTACCGGCAAGGGGTACAGCCACATCTTGAACGGCAGGTTCGCCGTCCCGTTTCGCTTTCTCAGCAACACGACCCCCACCGCCTGTGCCACGAACTGCACGAGGATCCGCATGGCGAGAATGGCGCTGATCGCCTCCTGCAGCTTCAGCAGCAGACTGAACACGAATCCAAGCCCGCCGACGAACAGCAATGAGACATAGGGGAAATCCTTGCGCGAATGCAGCCGCGCAAAAATGGGAAAGAAATTGCCATCCGCCGCTGCCGCATAGGGCACCCGGGAATAACCGAGCACTACCGCAAATAGTGACGCAAAGGCGATCCACAGGATCAGCAGCGTCGCGATCTGCGCCGTATGCGAACCATAGATCCTTTCCATAAAAAGACTTACTACGAATTTCGACCCCATCGCCTCGCGCCAGGGAATCACCCCGACCACGCTGAGGTTCATGGCCAGATAGAGGGCCGCAATACAAAAGATGGAGATAAAAATGCTGCGGGGAATATTACGACCCGGATTCTTGATTTCCCGCCCAGGTGGCAGACATTATAATAACCCAGATAGCTGTAGATCGTCTTCACCGACGCCTGCCCGACGAGCAGACCAAACGCCGTGCTGAACATCGACTGACCGCCCGAAGGCAGACAACTGTAGCTGACCTGCCGGTGGGTGAACCCGCTGATGATGATCCAAAGGATAATTATGATCACCCCCGCCCAGAGGAACACCGCCATCTTTCCGATGGTCCGGATATTTCGGTATAACAACGCCGTGATCACGATCACCAGCGACCCTGAAACTACCTTCTCCCACCAGAAGCCCAGCGGCATCAGGTAGTTGAAATACTGCGCAAACCCGATGGCGCCCGAAGCCACGACCATGGAAGACTGCAGACAGGTCTGCCACACAAAAAGAAAGGACATCAGTTTCCCCCCTTTTGGGCCATACGCCTCCTTGAGAAAATTATAGCTTCCACCCGCCAGCGGATAAGCCGCCCCCAGTTCACTCCAGATCATCCCGTCGATCAGGGCCGTCACAGCCCCGAATACCCAGGCCCAGATAAAAAGATTGCTGCCAACTATACTGATGACTATCGACAGGGTTACGAACGGTCCGATACCCACCATGTCGATCATATTGATTGAGGTAGCCTGTAATAAACTGATTTCTCTTTTCATCATGGAATAAACGTTCCAAAACAGCTAATATCGATGATTTGTTTGACGTGACCAACCCGCGTCCGTATCTTTATCCCCTCATGAAGTATTATATCATCGCAGGCGAAGCTTCCGGTGACCTGCACGGCAGCAATCTGATCAGACAGCTAAAAGAACAAGACCCCTCCACCGACGTCCGGTGCTGGGGAGGCGACCTGATGCGACAAGCCGGCGGCCACCTGGTCAAGCACTACAAAGACCTCGCCTTCATGGGATTCGCCGAAGTGCTGATGAACCTCCGCACCATCTTCCGCAATATAGACTTCTGCAAGGCGGACATCACCGGCTACGGCCCCGACGCCCTCGTCCTGGTAGACTATCCGGGCTTCAATATGCGAATCGCCAAATGGGCGCGCCAGCAGGGCCTCCGGATCATCTATTATATATCCCCCAGGTCTGGGCCTGGAAAGAGAACAGGGTCAAGCAAATTCGGGCCAACGTCGACAAAATGCTCGTCATCCTTCCCTTCGAAAAAGAGTTCTACCGAAAATGGAACTACGACGTCGAATACGTCGGCCACCCCCTCGTCGAGGTCATCGACAAATTCCGCTCCGCCGACTCCTCCAACAACACCGGCGCCCCATCCTCCAAACCCATCATCGCCCTCCTCCCTGGCAGCCGCAAACAGGAGATCCTCAAAAAACTCCCCGTCATGCTCGAAGCAAGCCGCTTCTTCCCCGACTACCAGTTCGTCGTCGCCCAGGCCCCCGGCCAGGACGGAGAGTTTTATAAAGACATTCTCTCCCCCTACCCCAACGTCTCCTCCGTCTGCAACCAGACCTACTGGCTCCTCCTCCATTCGGAAGCCGCCTGCGTCACCTCCGGCACCGCCACCCTCGAAACCGCCCCTCTTCGCCGTGCCCGAAGTCGTCTGCTATAAAGGCAGCAACATCTCTTACCAGATCGCCAAACGCCTCATCAAAGTAAAATATATCTCCCTCGTCAATCTCATCATGGACAAACTCGTCGTGCGCGAGCTGATCCAGGACCAGCTGACTCCCGAAAACCTGCGCCGCGAACTCGAAGACCTCCTCCACAACCCCGATCGCCGCCAACAACTCCGCATCGACTATCTCAACCTGAAAGAACTCCTCAGCCGGGGCGGCCACGCCTCAGCCAACGCCGCCTCCAGCATCCTCCGCTTCATGCACGAACACCCCGCCACACAGCCGCAGTCCTAGCCCACTCGGTTCACACCCCCACGGTCCAACGGTTCACGTCCCACCATCCCGCGGTTCACACCCCACCCCGCGTGGTCCCACTAATGATGTCTGAAAAATAACAACCTTACAATAATCACAATAATGGCAACCAAAAACATAAAAATAGATATGCGGTTGATCCCATGCATATACTTCATCCATTGCGTATGCGGCGCATTCGGATCCCTCTTCTTGAGATAAAAATACTCGGCAAGTTGTCTCAGAAATCCCATATCGGTAAAGTTGATTCCCTGCCCCAATCCGGAGCAGTCCCCAAAAATATATAACACCGGGAATTTTTGAATTGTTTAACCCAAAAATCCCATATATTTGCACTCCCAAATCTGGCCGCCCCACCGGGCATCACCCGCCCCTCAGGCATCCACCAGCTTAGGGACCCAATCCCGGCCCACGCCGGAAAAACAAGGGGGTTTAGCTCAGTTGGCTAGAGCGTTTGCATGGCATGCAAAAGGTCACCGGTTCGACTCCGGTAATCTCCACTCCCAAAAGCCGGACCAAAAGTCCGGCTTCTTCATTTCTATCAACGTCCAATAGTCTTTTCTCGCCGGGCGTCACCCCAATTCTACCCTTTCATGGACCAAAATGGCAAAACCACAATCGTTCTGACAGGCCACCCGGTAAATGCCGCGGATGAAGAAATGGCTTTTTTCGCCTCCATGGACCCCGAATTGAAATATCCAATGAACAAAATGAAACCAATCATCGAAGCGGCGCTTAACAAAAACTTGAATACCGGATTGCAACAGCTGAAAGGAGCCCTCGAAAATTAATAATTCCCGCGAAGACGCTGAAAACGACAACAGGGTAAATCTTTAACAACTTACCCTGTAATTTTATACTTCATCGCCCCAGGACCTCCAATCCATCCGCGACTCCGCCACAACCGACTGGGAAAACCTATTGACCACCATCCCCGCACTAAAAACTTTCTACGACAACCTCTCCGCCAGAGCCTACGAAATGGCACAGGAACGCATCTATTCCCTCATCAGCAGCTCAGCCGAACAACGATACCTCGAATTCCAAAGGACCTACCCAAAAGTGTTCAACAAAGTCCCCCTCCACATGGTCGCCTCCTACCTCGGCATTTCCCGCGAAACCCTGAGCCGTCTTCGAAAAAGACTTCACAACGACAAAATAAGCCTTCCAGGAAAACACCCGGAAGGCTAACACAAAAATCTAAAGTTCAGGATGCAGCCTGTCCACCACTCTCACCTCCTCCAAAAGAGACGCAATATGAAGTATCGTCGATTCAGCCAACCAACTCCCGACGACCTGCACATTGATCGGCAAGCCGCTTTCACTAGTACCGAACCGCACCGACACGCCCGGCAAACCCGTTATATTCAACGGTACCGTAGCCCCCTGCAGCAAAAAGATGCTTTCATTCTGACCCTTTACAACAATCTCATTTATATTATGTCCGTGTCCAACGACAGGTAATACCGGCGTGATCATCGCGTCGTATTTCTGAAAATATTCCGCATACCCGTCCGGCAACCGCTCCGCCGACTGCTCCGCCGCAATAAAATCTTTCATCGGCGTGTCAGGGAAAGCAAGCACAGTCCTCGCCATTTTGAAGATCTCATCCTCACCCCGGCCGGCAACGGCTTCCGCAATCGCGGGCTTGATGTCCATGATATGCATTTTGACATAATAGTCCAGCGCAAACTCCGCTTCCAGTGCAGGAAGATGAACCGGCTCGACAATATGCCCCAACTGCCGAAGCGCATCGGCCGCTGCCTCTACAGTCCTGGCAATCTCAGGATCGATCGCTCCGAACCCCGGTTCCACCAACCAGCCTATTCGAAGACGTCCCCTGAAAAGAATCACCAATCCCCGCATCGAACCCCATCATGCTGGACGAAAATCCATCCTGCCCATCAGGTCCGGCCAGCACGGAATAGGCTAGCCGCAGATCCCGGACCGAACGCGCCATCGGTCCCACATGCCAGAACCGGCGCGGAGGACGCGGCCAGATCCCCGTCATCGGAATACTGCCATGTGTGGCCTTCAAAGACGCAATGCCCGTCAGCGCACCCGGCCAACGCACAGAGATCGCCAGATCCGTCGCCAGCCCCAGCGGAGACAGACCCGCCGCAACAGCAGCCGATTCCCCGCCACTCGAACCACCCGGAGAAAGATTTAGGTCCCATGGGTTGTTCGTCCTGCCGGAAAGCAGGTTCTCACTCTCGATCCAGTAAGAGAACTCCGGCAAATTAGTTTTCGCGAGCAAAACACCACCTGCCTTCTTCAACCGGGCCATGCTCGTCGCATCGGTCGCAGGCATGCGTCCCTTGAAAATAGGCGATCCTCGATGTGTTAACACATTCGCCGTGTCGATAGAATCCTTGACAGTAAATGGAACGCCGTGCAGCGCACCCAGCGGACCTCCTCTCAACACCGCCGCTTCCGCGGCCTTTGCGGCTTCCATTGCAGTATCCGCCACCGTTACGATGGCGTTGACCTGAGGATCGACGGCTTCGATACGGTCCAGATGAGCCTTTACGACTTCAACCGGGGAAATTTCGCGATTTCGGATCAGCTCCGCTAACCTCGTCGCGTCCTGATAAAAAACAGGATCGTTGTTGCTTTTTTTATTTTGCATGAGACAAAATTGGCCAACAACCACGTCCCGATCACGAGGCAAATGACACAATATGACGTTGACATTTGTCACATGTCATGCTCCTCATACGCCAGAGGAATTTCCCATGCCGCTCATCCACATTTCGATAAACCATACAAATACCTCAGTAAAAAATATTAGTCCATAAACCAAGTAGGGTTTATATTTGCAGTTCGAAAACATCGAGTCACTAAATTTCACTGTTATGAAAAAACTGCTAACCGGGCTCATGCCGGCAAGGCGGAGGCTTCTATTCACCAGCCTCACCGGACTAATGCTTATCTTTTCTCTCTCCAGTCTCATGCTCAAACATTCCCTGTAAAAGGCACAGTCACCGGAAAACCGGACAATTTGCCCCTCGACGGCGTTACCGTCCGTATAAAAGGGAGCGCCAAAGCCACCCAGACGAACACACAGGGCCAGTTCGAAATATCCGCCTCCGCTAAAGACATCCTTCAGTTTAGCTTCATTGGCTATACCACACAGGAACTGCCCGCATCAACAGCCCCCATTCAGATTTCACTCGACCAGGCCAAAGGCTCTCTCAACGAAGTCGTCGTGACCGCCCTGGGCATCGTAAGACAAAAGAAATCCCTTGGATATGCCGTACAGGAGCTGAAAGCCAAAGACATCTCCGAAACTTCCGAGCCCAACCTCGTCAATACCATCGAAGGTAAAGTGGCCGGCGTCCGCGTCACCAACAGCCAGGGAGATATGGGATCCTCCCGCATCGTTATCCGCGGCGAGACCTCTATCTCGGGAAATAACCAACCCCTGTTCGTCATCAACGGATTTCCCGTCGACAACGACCAGCAGCTGGGTACGGCCCCTTCCCGCGACTTTGCCAACCCGATTTCCGACATCAATCCCAACGACATCGAATCCATCAGCTTCCTGAAAGGACCCAACGCAGCCGCCCTGTATGGCTCGCGCGCAGCACACGGCGTAGTCCTCATCAAGACCAAGAGCGGCAGGAAGAAAAAGGCGTCGGCATCACCGTCAACTCTAATACCAGCTTTGACAACCTGCTGACCCTCCCGAAATACCAGAACACATTCGGCCAGGGCGCAAACGGAGAATTTAGCTATAAGGACGGCGCCGGCGGCGGCGTCAATGACAACGTCGACGAGAGTTGGGGCCCGAAGATGAACGGCCAGCTCATCCCACAGTTCTTCGACGGCACACCGCAACCCTTCATCGCGCACCCCGACAACGTAAAAAGCTTCTTCAAGACCGGCGTCAGCTACAGCAATGGCGTATCCATCGGAGACGCAGGCGACAAATACGACTACAGATTCTCTGCAAATACGCAGAAGATGTTCGGTGTCATACCCAACAGCGACCTCGGCAGAAACAATTTCACGATCAACTCCACACTCAAACTCGATCCAAAACTCACGCTGACTGTGAACGCCAACTACGTCCAGACCAGCGCGGGCAACCTGCCCGGTTCGGGCGGCAAACGGTCTACCAGCACCATGCTCCAGTTCATCTGGATGGGCCGCCAGGTAGATATGGACAAACTCCGCGATCACTACTACAGCACCGGCAGCCCCCTCAACTGGAACAACTCATACTATAGCAATCCATTCTTCGTCGCGAATCAGAATACGGTCGGCCAGCGCCGCGACCGCCTGATCGGCAACATCGGCCTCAGCTATAAGATCACCAGCGAATTAACGGCAAACATAAAGTCCGCCACCGATTACTATACCGACAGGCGAAAGCTCCGCATCGCCTACGGAACCAGCGGAACTCCCTACGGTTCCTACGAGGAAGACGCCTACACGGTCAACGAGACCAATACCGAGTTTACCCTCAACTACAATAAGAAGCTAAACGACGACTTCGCCCTCGAAGTCCCGGGCGGAACCAACCTGCGGACCAAATCCTTCGAAGAGAACGACCAGAAAGCCCCCGGCTGGCAGTCGCAGGCCTCTACACGCTGACCAATTCGAGGGACCCGCTGGTATCATCGAATAATTTCTACAAGCTGAAAACATACAGCGCGTTCGGATCGGCTCAGCTTAGCTACCACAACTACGCCTTTATAAATTTCACCGCCCGCAACGACTGGGCTTCTACCCTGCCCGTCAACAACCTTTCTTATTTCTACCCGTCCATCAGCGGCTCGCTTGTCCTGTCTGACGCATTCGACATCAAAAGCGACGTCCTCAGCTATGCCAAGGTGCGGGGCGGATGGTCGAAGGTTGGCGCCGACGCGACGCCGTATCGGCTGCTGAACACCTATCCGTTCATTACGCCCACCTTCGGCTCCAATCCTCAGCTGACGGCAGGCGCTCTCGACCTCAATCCGAACCTCAAGCCGGAGACGACCAATTCCTCCGAAGTAGGCGTCGAAGCAGGCTTCTTCAACAACAGAATTCGCCTCGACCTGAGCCTTTACCAGAGCAGCAGCTTCAACCAGATCCTGAACGTCGACGTCAGCAATTCTACCGGCTATTCGCAAAAGCTCGTCAACGCCGGCCGACTCAACAACAAAGGCCTCGAAGTGCAACTGGGCTTCATCCCCGTCAAATCCACCCACTTTACACTGGGATATCAACGCCAACTACGCGATGAACCGCAGTCGGCTGATATCGCTGGACAACCAGGGCTTGCTGAAGAACTATGTACTCGGCAGCGACGGCTCCATCCAGACCGTAGCCACCGTAGGTCAGGCCTACGGCAGCCTGTTCGGAACAGCCTTCCTGCGCGACGCACAGGGACAGGTCATCGTCAACGACGACGGAACACCCGCGACCAATCCCAACAACAAGGTACTGGGTAAGTATACCCCGGACTGGCTCGGCGGTATCACCAATACGTTCACCTACGACCATATCACCCTTAGCGTCCTGATAGACGGTTCCTTCGGCGGAAGACAATATTCTTCCACAAACGCCACAGGCGCTTACACAGGTGTCCTGGCCTCGACCCTCCCTCGGCAGGGACGCAGCCCACGGCGGACTCTCTTATTACTATCCGGGCAATGACAACTCCAAAGCGCCCGTGCCGGGATCGGCCGGTCCCGCAGGAGAGAAAGTCTACGACGACGGCATCATCTTCAAAGGCGTCACCCAGGCCGGCAAAGCCAACCAGGCCATCCTGCCCGCATCACAATACTATAAGACACTCAACAACTTCGACGAAGCATGGATCTATAGCTCCTCGTTTATCAAGCTGAGGGAAGTTAAGCTCGGCTACGACCTGCCCTCTAAATGGATACAGTCCATCGGCTTTGTCGGTGCCAACATCAGCCTGGTAGGACGCAACCTCTGGATCATCCATAAGAAGGTCCCCAACGTTGACCCCGAGACAGCCTTCAACACAGGCAACGGACAGGGCCTCGAGGATCTCAGCCTTCCCGGCACACGCAGCTATGGCATCAATGTAAACTTCAAATTCTAATTACGATGAACAATATATATAAACTGATACTTGGGGGACTGTTACTGGGCGCCACGTCCTGCAAGAAAGAACTGGCCGGTATCAACAAGAATCCCAACGCTACCGAGAACCCGCAACCGGACTATCTGCTCACGGCCGCAGAAAAGCTCACGTCCGACGCCTACTGGGGAGTGGACAACAACCTGAACTCCTCCCTGCTCTTCATCCAGCACTGGGCAAAGATCCAGTATACGGACCCCGACCGCTATATCTTCAACAACAGTAGTTTTACCTCGCTGTGGAAAGCGCTGTATGGACAAAGCATCACCGACCTGAACAAGGTGATATCCATCGGCAGCCAGCAGCAGAACAACAACTACAAGGGTGTTGCGCTCGCCCTGCGTTCATGGACCTTTCAGATCCTTACCGACGCTTACGGCGACATCCCCTACAAACAGGCCGGCAATATCGACAGCTTCCTGACGCCGGCATACGATCCGCAAAGAGACGTCTATCTGGGACTGCTCTCCGACCTGAAAACGGCCCAGACCCTGCTGGACCCTTCAGGACCTGCTATACAGGGTGATCCGATTTACAGCGGAAAGATCGCCAACTGGAAGAAATTCGTCAACAGTCTCCGCCTCCGCATCGCCCTGCGGATCGCCGACCAGGAACCCACACTTGCAAAGCAAGTCCTGACCGATATTCAAGGCGAGGGCGGCTCTTATTTCACAAGTAATGCAGACCTCGCAGCACTCGTCTACCAGGACTCTCCCAACCAGAACCCGGTAAGCCTTACGTTCGATACAAGACAGGACTACCGGATCAGCAAGACCATCGTGGACAGACTAGCCGCACTCAACGACCCGCGCCTCCCCATCTACGCACAGCCAACCGATGACGCCCCACACGGATATGTCGGCGTGCCCAACGGCCTCCTCACCGGAGACGCCAATAACCTTGGCCTGAGCAGGACTTCGCGTCCCGGGGACTATTTCAGAGCCCCCACGCACCAGCCGTAATTATAAGCTACGCCGAAGTATTGTTCGACCTCTCCGAAGCGGTGTCCCGCGGATTTACCACGGGCGACGCAGCCGCTCTTTACAATCAGGCCGTGCTGGCAAGCCTTGGCCAATATGGGATCACAGACGCTACCGTCACAGGCAACTACCTGGCACAGGCATCCGTACAATACGACGCTTCCAACTACAAGAAATCCGTCGGCAACCAAAAATGGATCGCGCTATTTGGACAAGGCCTCGAAGCCTTTGCCGAATGGAGAAGACTGGACTACCCCCAATTGACTCCGGCTGTCGCCGGCACGCTGGGCGGAAAGATGCCCGAAAGATTTATATACCCCGGGTCCGAGCAGACTTTGAACGGCGCGAGCTACCAGAAAGCAGTCGCAGACCAGGGCCCCGACCTGCTGACGACAAAATTATGGTTTGACAAATTTTAAAACATCGTCAATCACCGATAAAACACTCACCGCTCACCAATCTTTAAACCGGACTTCACGTCCGGTTTTTTTATTCCATATATATCTGTAGATCAGCACCGCCACCACCAGCAAGCTACCGCAGGAGATTATTCCGCTAACCCTTACCGCAGAAGCAATACCCGCTGCCCCTCCCCCGGCCATAGCCCCAAATATCGCGACCCCCATGGCACCCGCCGCCTGCCGCGAAGTATTCAGCACCGCGGACGCCGTCCCGCTCCTGGTCTTTTCGACACTCGAAAGAATACCCGTCGTCATGGCTGGAACGGCTACTCCCATACCCAGAGGAATGACCAGGAATGGAATGAACAGATGCCAGTACGGCGTCTCCGGAGTGGCGATCAGCAATCCCGCATATCCGGCCGCTGCCAGAAGACTCCCCACCAGCAGCGGTAGACGGATGCCAAACTTCGCCGTCAGCCTTCCGCTGGCAATATTCGAGATAACAAACCCTCCGGTTAGCGGCAAGAACGCGAGTCCTGCCCTGACAACATCGTAGTGCAAAACACCCTGCAGGTAAAGACTAAGCACGAATACCGTACCGTAATAGGCATTATTCACAATCACTCCGAACAGCATCAGCACATTAAAGACAGGGGCCTTGAAGAACTCCAGCGGCAGAATAGGAGTCCCGGCCTTCTTCTCGATCCACAGAAAAAGCAGCAGCATGATCACGCTGAAAAGAAAAAACCCCAGGACCAGTGAATGCGGGATTTCCTTCGCATGCCATTCAATAATTGCCGTGATAAAGGTCGTAAGCGCCAGCATCCAAAGGACCTGCCCCGAAACGTCCAACCCCTGATGCGGGTGCCGTTCACTCTCGTTCAGCCGCACACTCAGCAGAAACCCCGCCACACAAATAGGGATATTGACGATAAATATCAGCCTCCGCGCTGGCGATATGAAGAAGCAGACCGCCCAAAATGGGCCCTGCAGCGATAGAGATGCCCCCGCCATTGTCCACAGCGCAACAGCCTTCGCCCGCTGATCCACCTCATCGTGAAAACGCCTGGTTGAGGATGGACAGCGAGCTCGGGATCATCGTAGCAGCGCCAATCCCCTGCAAAGCCCGGAACCCGATCAGACCACCGGCGCTCCATGCCAGCCCGCAACCCGCAGACGCCAGCCCGAACAGCACCAGCCCCATCTGAAAAACACGCTTCGAGCCCAGCCGGTCGCTCATCCCTCCCGCCGACAACATCAATGCGGCAAACGCGACGGTATAGGCATCCGCTATCCACTGAAGCGAACTTATCTTCACCGAGAATGCCTTGGCAATACTCGGCAACGCGATGTTGACAATGGATACATCCAGCTGCGATACTACAAATGCCAGACTGGTAGTCCCTACAATATATCCGAACGAAAGATTGCTCGACTGTCCGTTATTCAATGCTTATCCTTTTGAAAATTATGAACCGCCACCCCGGCGGGCCACAAAATTATCCACCCACCATCAAATAAATCTCCGAGACCTCCGTTTAAATTTTCTCCTGCTGAAAAACCTGTGAATTAAACTTCAATGAAATCTACCGGTCCTATCCCGGACCGCCTATTCATTAACAATTCAAAAGGTATGAAAAAAATCCTCTTCCTCTCCTTCCTTTTCATGGCAGTAGCAACTGTCACGCATGCGCAAGTCAGGATCAGTCTGGACGTCATCGTTGGCAACAGGCCCCCGGCCCCCAACGAAGCCCAAATGATGCGCGCAGAAGAATCCCGGCACCCCAACATCACAAAGGCCATGCGCGACATCGAAGCATCGATGAACGCCCTCCACAATGCCCCCGACGATTTCGGTGGCCACAAAGCCCAGTGCCGAGACGGACCTCAGACAAGCCTACATCTCCCTCAGAAAAGCCCTCTACTTCCGGCTCTACGAGGACAGACGTTAATTACACAAATAACCAGGGGCACCTCACCACTCAGTGGGGTGCCCTTCCCATTTTCGTCTCCAGCGCGATCGGCGCCACATCAACCAACTCCAGCGACCTCACCATATCCTTCGTCGCACTCTTATACTTTCTAAAATGCGGCGTTTCCAGATGCGCCCGATAAGCCTCCTCATCCCTGTAAACCTCGAAGACAGTAACGCGGGTAGGATGCTCCTTGTCATAGACGGCAAAAAGGTCAGCACCCCCGGCTCGACACGAACCGCCGCCTCGATCCCCTCCTTCAACGCAGCCCTGTAACTATCCAGCTGCGCCGAATCCACGACGATCCTCGCCATCCGCACCATTGGCTTGTCCCCTTGCGCAGCCACCCGTCCCACGCCAGATATCATCAGCATAGTTAAAATTAAGGTCTTCATTTTATTTCTATTTTCGGTATTGCTCATCCGATACCTTTTCCATCCAGTCCATGCCAGTGCCGCTCTCCGGCCGAAAACCACACCACATCCCCCGGACGGACCTCCCCGACTACCCTCCCGCAGCACCCATAATACAATGTTTACCTAAATATACAAAAAGCCGGACCATAGGTCCGGCTTCCCAAATACCTTCTCCTCCGCAAAATGCCCACCCTCGTTAATTATACCCCGGATTCTGCGTCAGCGTATTCTTCCCTGCCTTCTGCGTCAGGTCTATCTGCTGCTGCGGGATTGGATAGTGCTCATTCTTTCCCGTCGTAAAATGTCCACCCGTCACGTCCGTGACCAGCTTCGATTCACTCGCAAAAAATCCGTTCAGCGCCGTCGGCGCCAGCCCCCACCGCACAAGATCGAAGAAACGATATCCCTCCATCGCCAACTCCAGCTTCCGTTCGAAATAGATCGCCTTCAGCGCATAAGCCTGGCTCGCAAAAGCGCCCGCCGGATAAGGACTTATTTTATAATTCGCCGCCAGATCTCCACTAAAACCAGCCGAAGGATCGGTATCGTCTGAATACTTGTATACCCACCCTTCCGGATGCAACGCCATCCTGTTCCGCACCCGGTTCACATAGTCTTCCGCCTGATCCAGATTGTTCAGCTGCGCTTCCACCTCCGCCGCCATCAGCAGCACATCGGAGAACCGGATCACGAACACATTGATCGACGATCCCGGCGCCCACTGACTCTGATCCGCATCCGCCGCCTGCGTCGCGCTCCAGTAAACATTCTTCTTTGGCGCATAGGGCCCCGCGTAACGCTGGTCACGCACCCAGTCCTGACCCGGATAAACATCCCAGTCCAGATATGGGATTCCCCTGCGCCCAACCGTCCAGTCCAGGCGCGGATCGATAAAACCTGCATCCGCCGTGAACGGGTCAGAGGAAAGCAACCCCTCATCACTCTTTATCGGATGTGAATTGTAGTCGTCGAGATAAGGCAGGCCGTTGGCATCCGTTCTGAAAGAGTTGACGAGGTCAAAACTGGGCTGGAAAAACCCGCAGCACGGAAAAGGAGTGGTCGCCCCATAAGGAAAATTGAGCGCATCCCCCTGATTGCCGTTCGCGATGGTCCCATCCGCTATATTGGCGGCCATCTCGATAACAAAGACGGCCTCCGGATTATTCGTCTCATAAGCGGGCATATAATTGTGCTCGAACTGATCGTTCAGACCATACGCAAGACCATTGGGCGTTTTCCCCGAGTTGATGACAGCGGTGAAGAGCGGCTCGGCATCGCTATACTTCTTCTCATACAAAAATATCTTGCCGAGATATGCCCCCGCCGCCCATTTATTGGCCCTGCCGATATCACCCTGCGACTCCGGCAGACTGTCGTAGGCATATTTCATATCGGCCTCGATCTTCGGCCAGAGATCAACAGTATTGGTCGGCGTAAAGTCTGTCGTAGCCTCGTCGATCCACGGCACCTTGTCGAAGACCCTCTTCAGATCGAAATAATAATGCGCACGAAGAAACCGCGCCTGCGCCTTGATATTCACCCCGTCCGCATGCGGGATATCCGTAGCCAGCGCCAGATATTTAAGCACATTGTTACACCTGGTGATACCTTCATATACCGCTACCCACTTATCGTTGAGAATACTGTTGCTCGGGTCTACCGTAAAAGTAACCAGCGGCATGAAAACGATCTGGTCCGTACCATCGCTGCCCTTATGCGCGTCCCCCCCGCCACACTCCCCATCAGCCAGTTACTCGGAGAAACACCCCACGCATTGCCGCCGCCCAGGCTGACCATATCCCCGGTCCCCACCGTATCCTGTCCGTCCAGCGCCGCATACGCCCCTATCAGCAGATTGGTCACACCGGCCTTTGTTGCAAGATCACCGGGCTGCAGAGAGCCCTGCGGCGTCCGCTGCAAAAAACTCTTTTTGCACCCGAACAACATTCCCATCAACGCTATATAGAAAATTATTTTGATTTTCATGACTGATCGATTTAAAATTTAAGACTTACGCCTACAAGATATTGTCTGCTGTTGGGATAGGACCCCTCATCGATCCCGAACTCCGTTACACCCTTTCCGGTGATCTCCGGATCAAGACCCGAATACTTCGTGACTGTAAAGATATTCGTGACTTGTAAGTAAAAACGCAGACTCTGCACGCCCGCCTTCCTGATGAGGTCCTTAGGCAGACTATAGCCAAGCATCGCATTCTTCGCCCGGAAATACGACCCGCTCTCGATATAATAGCTGTTGGGAGCCCCGTTGGTGCTGGCATAGCCGGCATTCTCCTGGATCGGCGCTTTGGCATTCGTATGGCTGGGTGTCCAGCTGTCGTACAGCGCCGTATGACTCTTTCCGCCGCCGAACGAAGGATAGAAATCCGTCCACCACCTCACCTGGTTCCAGATCTGGTTGCCCGATACTCCGTAGAAAAAGATGGAGAGATCGAAATTCTTATACGCCGCCCCTAAATTGATGCCGTAGTTGTAACTCGGATTGGGATTACCGAGGAAAGTGCGGTCCGCATCCGTGATCTGACCATCTCCATCCACATCGGCGTACCTGAAACGGCCGACGCCCTCATCCGTCTGATATATCGCCGTAGGATCACTCTTCGACTGCTGTGCTGCGGCATCCGCCTTCGCGATATCGTCCGCGGTATTCCAAAAACCGTTGATCTTGTACCCGTAGAACGAACCGACCGGATGACCCACCTGGTTACGAATGAACTTCTGACCGAAGTTCCTTCCATCTCCCGACAGGAAATAATTGGTGCTCTGCGTCACCTGCGTGACCTTATTATTGAACGAAGTAAAGGTCAGCGTCGTGCTTAGACGGAGGTCCCGGCCGAAGGTCTTCTTGCCGCTGATCGAAAAGTCGATACCATGATTCCGCATCGCCGCCACGTTCTGATAGGGCACGATCCCCGAACCATATGTCCCTGGCAGCGTCGGGTTGTACAAAAGATCGCGGATAGCCTTTATATAATAGTCCGCTGTAACATCGATCGCACCCTTGAAAAGCGTCGCGTCAAATCCGATATTCGTATTGACGTCGCTCTCCCACTTTGCATCCGGATTCCCGATCTGACCGATCGCAAAACCCTCCACTACCGAGTTATTGGTGCCCCCGATATCGTAATAGGAATTAGCCTTGCTCCCCTTGAAAGTGTAGTAGGCATTATCCGCACCCAGGTTGATCTGGTTCCCCATGATACCCCATCCCCCGCGGATCTTCAGATCGGTCAGCCAGGGAATATCTTCCATGAATTTCTCCTGCGAAATTCTCCACGCCGCCGAGAACGCCGGAAATACGCCATAAGGATGGTTCATGAACTTCGACGAACCGTCCCTTCTGACCGTCGCACTAACAAGATATTTATCCTTATACCCATAGTCCACCCGGCCGAACTGCGACCAGAGCCCATATCCGACCCGGCCGCTGTTGGCCGTTATGCTGCCCGAAGCATCCGACAACGTTACATAGTTGGGATCGAAAGAGAAATATCCAAATCCGGTAGCGCCAAGCCGCTGCGACTCCTCGTCATAGCTTTCCACACCACCCAGCACCTTGATATCGTGATCGCCGGCGACTACAGTATGATAGGTCAGCGTATTACTCCAGGTCCAGTCGTACCCGGAATAGGAAGCCTCCGAATAAGAGTTCGTCAGCGTGTTCTCCTTGTTCTCATACGTCGGATAGGAAAAACTATGGGAATACCCGCTGTAGTCCTCGCCGCCGAAAGAGGTCCTCAGCGTAAAATGCTTCAGGACGTCGACCTCCGCATAGACATTGCCAAACAGACGCCGGTCAAGGCTCCTGTCATTGGACGTCCGCTCCTGCGTCGCCACCGGATTGGGCGAATCCCCAAGATCGGCGCCGGAACTCGTGCCGCCATAGTTGCCCTTTATATCGTGTACCGGAATGATCGGCTGGTCCCGGAACGTATAGGCAATAGCCCCGTAAGCCTGCAATGGCTCCACCCTGGGGTTCCGCGAAATGCTGTAGGATATATTCTCACCTACGCGGATGTCTTTGGAAATACTATAGCCGGTATTCGACCGGATCACATATTTCTTTAGATAAGTATTGACGATCGCACCCTGCTGGTTGAAATAATTGAACGAGAAAAGATACCGGGCATTATCCGTTGCTCCGCTTACGCTGAGATTCTGGTTGGTCATCGGCGCACTCCGCGTGATCTCCCTGAACCAGTCTGTCCCCGTCTTGTTCGCCTTCGTTATCTGATAGAAATTATTCGGATCGTTGGGATCGGTATAGTTCGGGTTGACAAAATACAGCGAGGGGTCTACTGACGCATCACCTTCATGGGCCCCGGCCGGATTGATATAGTCCGGCAACACCGGATCAGGCCCGCCCCCATACAGAACATCGGCAGCGGAAGGAGTCACCGGCGTACCCGAATTGGCCAGCGCCTCGAACTTCAGCTTGGCCATATCCAGCGGACTCAGCGTATTCCAGACATTGTTTCTCCTGACCGTCTGGAATCCTGTGTAGGAATCATAGGAGACCACCGGCTTGCCGTTCTTCCCCTTCTTGGTCGTCAGGATAATAACTCCGTTCGCCGCTCTCGATCCGTAAATAGACGCCGAACCGGCATCCTTGAGTATCTGCACCGACGCGATATCATTGGGGTTGAGATCGGAAATATTCAGCGTAGGAACCCCATCCACTACGAACAGCGGAGTATTGTCACCAAAGGTATTGATACCCCGTATCCGCACCTGCGGCTGCTCTCCGGGCTGCCCGCTGCCGATGATCGTCACGCCCGGAGCCTGCCCCTGCAGCTGGCTGGTGATCTGATTGGTCGGCTGCTTATTCATATCGTCCACATTCACTACGGATACCGCGCCGGTAAGGTCCTTCTTTTTTGTCGACCCATAGCCCACCGCCACAACCTCCACATCGCTCAGCTGCCTGTTTGCCAGCGTCAGGGAGAAGTTATAGCTGCTCTTCCCCCTCAGTATCGTGACCTTTTCGGTATTATAGCCGATATACGAGATCAGGAGAATATCTCCTGGCGAGGCACTGATACTGAACCTTCCGTCAGCATCCGTCTCGGTCCCGCCACTCTTACCCTCGATGCGGACGCTGGCCTTGTTTACCGGCTGCCCCGTCTCGTCGATGACCCGGCCGGATATCGTCTCAAAGGCGGGACTGACGGCCACCTCCGCCTCCGCCTTCTTTACTACGATACTCTTGTCGACAATGGAAAAGCTCAGCGAACGCCCGCGAAAACAGATGTCAAGCACCTCCTGCAGCGGGACATCCCGTACAAAAAGACTCACCTTGTCTCCCGGTGAAACCCATTCACTGCGATAAAAGAAATTGTATCCGGTCTGATAGTGGATCTCCCGGAAAACTTTCTCCAGCGGAATATTTCTGCCGGAAAGAGTTACTGTCTGCGCGACACCCGAAGCGCTCGCCTGGGTCATGCACGCCAAAAGCAGAATAGAGGTAATTCGCATGTAAAGGAAGATCTTTTTCAATGCAAAGCTCCGCCTCGGCGAAACTTTGCAATCAGCAGTTAATTGCATAGTTTTGTTCACTTTGGGTCCGCCCGGATGACCCCGGTCAGACGGGTTGAGAAATAAAAACAGTCTTTCCCAGACTTTTATTCAGCAAGACCCATATTCGCCGGAAGTGCTTCGACCCACTTCCGGTTTTTAATTGGGCATGATGACGATCTTTTGGCCTGCAACCCTGAAATGCACGCCTCCAAATTCAAGTAGCTTCAGCACCGTCGAAACCGACGTATTCCGGCTGATCATACCGCTGAAATGCCCCGCCGGCCTGACACCTTCGTAGACGACATCCACATCATACCAGCGGCTTATCTGCCGCATGACCGTTCCGATATCAAGCCGGTTGAAATTGAATACTCCGTTTTTCCACGCCAGGGCCTCGTCGAGGTCCGCATCCGGCTCAAGCCGCAACGCCTTCCCGTTGCCTTCAGACACCGCCTGCTGCCCCGGCTTCAGCACCAGCCGACGGCCCGCCGCCTCCACCCGCACCACTCCCTCTGCAAGAGTCGTCTTTATGACGGGCTCATCGTCATATCCATTGATATTGAACGCCGTCCCCAGAACCTCCACCCTGACCCCATTGATGTTTACAAAAAAAGGACACCCGGCCTTTTTGGCGACCTGAAAATACGCCTCCCCGGTCAGTTCCACCGTCCGGTCTTTACCCGTAAATGTTGTGGGATATACCAGCGACGACGAGGCATTCAGCCATACCTTGCTTCCATCGGCAAGATTCACCTGGTATTGGCCCCCCGGGGCGTTGTGATGGTATTGAATACTTCCTTCCCCTCCCTTCCAAGAGCACGATAACTAAGCGCTCCGCCATTCCCGGCCTTCCTGATTTCCGCCCCTCCGTCATCGGCGATATTCCCGGCTTTTGCATCATCCAGTTGAATGGCCTCTCCACTCGCCAGCGTCAGCGTCGCCTTATTCCGGCCCGGTGGGATATCGTAAACACTGTCCCTCCGCTGCTGGGCTACTGCCTTTACAGGTTCCTTCTGCCTAAAAAGAAGACTGGTCCCCCAGACCACAGACAGCAACACCGCCGCCGCCAGTCCCCACTTCAATAGTACAGGAATAAGACCCCTGCCATGGCCCTCCCCGTATATCGTCGCCAGCACCCTGCCTGCGCTTTCTTCATCCATATCCCCCTCATCCCCACCCCGGGTGGCAGTATCTTCCAGCGCGGCCCGGATAAGTCCCCGGGCCTCCTCCTCATTCTCAGATAATTGCAGCAGACCGAGCAGTTCTTTCCGCTCCTCCTCTGTGGCTCCCTCCCCCATACACCGCTCCATCAGTTGCTCGATTCGGCTCTTCATGATTGAAATCTGGTATTTATACCATAATAGACGCAGGAAAAACTAATTCGGGGGTACGGCATTCGAAAATTTTTTTTAATTTCATAACATACCGAACCAGAACTACTTTGCAGGAAAAGATCGCTCACGAAAAAGAGCTGCTTTGTAAAATAGCGGTAGGCGACCAACACGCTTTCGGGCTGCTGTTCAGGTCCCATCGCAAGACTATTTATCTGACCGCCCTCCGCCTGACCCAGTCCGCCGCCATCTCGGAAGAGATCGTACAGGACGTCTTTCTGAAGGTCTGGCTCAAACGAACATCCCTGCCCCGGATAGAACAGTTCAACGCCTGGCTTTTCACCATCGCCCAGAACACCATCTATAGCGCATTGAGAAAAATCTGCAGGGAGGCCACCTTTCAGCGCAGTATAGACGCAATCCCCCAACCCTCCGAAGACCCAAATCCAGGATACGAACAACTCCTCGAAGAAGCCGTCAACCACCTTCCCTCCAAACAAAAGAACACCTATATCCTGATAAAAAAAGAAGGACTGAAAAGACAACAGGCCGCCACCATCCTAAACGTCTCCTCCGAAACGGTCAAGTCGAACCTGGACGAGGCCATCCGCAATATAAAGGCCTACTGCACGGCCAAAAGACAGGCTACCTGACCCTCCTCCTGTACATCACCACAAAATACACCGTCGACACCCCCGCCGCCAGATGCTTCAACACATGCCCGCTAACCCCAGTCATTCGATAAACCTCCCAGTCCTTCCACTCCAAAACCTTCGCCACCGCATACCAAACTACCACCCACACCAACGGCCGAACCGTCCCCCTGCTCCGCCGGCTTCCCTCCATAACCGTACTCTCCGCCCCGGCGATCCCACCCCTGGCCCGATATAGCCACAGGATCACCGGGATTATCACCATCGGATAGAACTGAACCCAGTAATACAACCTCAGATCCCCAAACCCCCACTCCTCCGTAAAGCTCCACAACCAAACACTCCCCACACCAACCAAAACCAACGGAACCAGCAACCCCACCCCCAGCCGCAGATTCACAAACTCCGCCACTACTATGGATAATAACGCCATGAATACGATCGTCATCGGCATCCGATCCCAAACGAGGCGGCCATTATCCGGCCTCAGATGATACCAGGCCGAACCCACACCCGTAAGCGCCACACCCATAAAAAGAACCCCATACAACAGGACAACACGGCTATAGCCCCCTTTCTCAAACCAACCAATCCCACCCCTCCTGCGATCAGGAACAAAAGATTACTGAGCACATTCGCCCCATTCACCACCCCGAAAAATTTGCCCCCACCCGCAAAATGATGAAACACGGGAGGCTGCGCAATCGGACGCAATAATGCTACAGCAAGCACCGACACGACCGTCAGCCCCGCCAACAAACAATACTTATAATTCATTGGATTACCTTATTTAGCTGACGCCAAATAAGAAAAAGACCACGGAAAAAATTTGACCTAAGTCAGATTTTCCGCGACAACCTGCTCAGCGTTTCCAGATTGATGCCCAGATAGGAGGCAATATCCTTCCGCGGGATCCTCACGGTATTCGCCCCGAACAACTCCTGAAAATATCTATACTTTTCCCTCGCGGACAGCCTCCGCAATACATAATTCCGCTCTTCACTGCGGATATAATACTCCGTTATCAGTTTTCTGCCCACAATATTGAATTCCGGAAAATCCCTGTATACCGCCTCCAGCTCATCAAACGAAATATACCAAACCTCCGTCTCCTCCACCGCCTGGATGAACTCATAACTCTTCTGCCTCCTGAAAAAACTCTCGACCGATATCATAAACCCGCCTTCCAGCAATAACCCCGAACAAATTTCCACGCCGTCATTTAAATAATAGATCCGCACCAATCCCCTTTCGACAAAATAGATCTTATCGCAAACCTGCCCCTCCTTCAGCAGGAACTCCTTCCTCCCAAAAATCTTCGGCTTTAATATCGAATCAAGCCGCTCCCTGAGGCCGGCCGACACCGGAACGATACCCTCGATAAAATCATGGACCATCATAGAATAAAATTTATTTTTGCTCCCGTGACCTCCTTCTTCTCCTATATAAAAAACTTTACCCGCCTGTCAGAAACGGCCGAAGCCGCCCTGGCCTCCGCCCTCGAACGCCTCGACCTCCCCAAAGGTCACCATCTCCTCCGCCACTGGCTCGGTCTGTCACTATCTCTGGTTCATCGAAAAAGGCCTCACAAGAACCTTTTACATCAAAGAAGGAAAAGACGTCACGGACTGGATCAGCACCGAGAACAGCATCGCGGTCTCCATCATCAGCTTCCTTACACGTAACGCGGACAGACGAGGCATCCAGCTCCTCGAGGACTCCACCCTCTGGGCGCTCTCTTACACCAGCCTCGAAAGGCTATACCTGGAACACCCCGGCATCGACCGCCTGGGAAGGCTATTCCTCAGCCAGGGTATCATACAACTGCAACAACGCTTTGACGACCTGCATTTTGCCACCGCCCACGACCGCTATCAGCAGCTCATCACTACCAATCCTACACTGCTCAACAGAGTGCCCCTCGGGATGATCGCCTCCTGGCTCGGCATGACACAGGAAACACTCAGCCGCATCCGCGCTCAATCCTAAACCCCGTTTTTGATATATATCAAAGGAAATCCCTTCGTCCCGTTAGAGCTTTGTGGCAGAAAAACGCACAGTCATGAATACCATACTTTGGATAACGCAAAGCATCCTCGCCGCCACTTTCTTCTATTCCGGTCTCTGCAAAACCACACTCCCGGAACAACGACTGATCGCCCGCGGTCAGACAGGCGTCGTCGGCCTCCGGCAGGCAAAGATCCGCATCATCGGCGCCAGCGAAATAGCAGGCTCGATCGGGATCATCCTGCCATGGGCACTAAACATCCTTCCCTTTCTTACCATAGCGAGCGCCGCCTGTTTCGCACTGGTCATGCTCCTGGCTGCACCCATCCACTACCGCCTCGGAGAACCGAAGAACGTCGCGGTGAACATGACACTGCTCCTGCTCTCCCTGTTCGTTATCCTCGGACGCAGCCGCATATTATAAACATTTCTTCAATATTTGAATGGCTTCGTCCATCTCCTCTTCACTCAGCGACGCAAATCCCATCCTGATCGCATTATAGTCTTTATTATGCGTATTATATGCCTGGCCGTCGCTCATATACAACCCCATCTTCAGCGCCTTTGCAGCGAGCTCCTTCACCGGAGCCCGCTTGCTGAAACGGGCCCATATCGCCATCCCGCCCGAAGGCTTGCGATAGTCGATGATACCCCCCAGATGCCCATCGATCAGCTGGCACAGACGATCCCTCCGTCCCTCATAGACCCTGTTCACCTTTTTCAGGTGCCGTCCCACATCCCGTTCCGGATCAGCTCGGCCAGCGCATCCTCCATATGATTATCTCCGCGCAGTTCGATTAGCCGCCGCAGATAGACTCCCTCGAGAATGAACGCCTCCGGACCGACCATGAACCCCACCCGGATCGAACTCGACAATGATTTGGAAAACGAACCGATATAAACCACGCGGTTGTTGTGACCGCTGGCGGCCAGCGGCAGATAGGGAGAGGACGAATAATGAAAATCGTAATCATAGTCGTCTTCCACAATGGCGAAATTATATTTCTCCGCGATCTCCAGCAGGCGCATCCTCCGCTCGGGACTCAGCGTCACCGTAGTCGGATGGTGATGATGCGGTACAAGATAAAGCATCCGCACGATCTTCCCCCTGCACAACCGCTCGACGGCATCCACGTCGATCCCATATTCATCCACCGGCGCCCGCAGCAAATTGGCTCCCATGTTCTCGAATACCTGCGTCGCTACATAATACCCCGGCTCTCCCACGACCACCGCATCTCCCGGCCGCAACAACAGCTGCGCCGCGATATAAATGCTCATCTGCGCTCCATGCGTGATCAGTATATTGGGCACAGACGCCTGCATCCCTCTCGTATCGGCAAGATAGCCCACCATCGCCTCCCGCATCCGCGGCGACCCGGCCGTCATGGTCGCATACACCTGCTGCCGCCCGCCCCTGTTGTTCAACCTCGCCCGATACTCCCGCCCCAGTAATTCCAGCGGAGCAAGCCGGCTGTCGGGATGCCCGTCGTCGATGATCAGACGCGGTGGAACCGTCAGCGCCGGCAGCCGCATATTGCCCTTACCAACCACATAAAAAGGCGCGGCCATCTCCCTCGAAAAAGCATTCCCCTTGCCGGTCCCCCGATCCTCATCCCAATCCCCTGTCGTCCCATCCTCATCCCATTCTCCCGTCTTCCCCCCTTAGCCCATTTCCCGCTCCTCCCATACTTAGCCCACTTCCCTGGCCTCACCTCCGGAAGCTCCCGCGTTACATGAAACCCTTCCGCGCAACCGCCTCTATCCAACCCTGCGCGGACAGCTCGTCAAACGCCGCGACCACCGTCTTTCGGTGAACCCCCAGAATACCCGCAAGCTCACGCGTCCCCGGCAAGGAATAACCGGGCTTCAGCACCCCGCTGCGGATATGCTGGATCATGGAATTCGCCACTTGCAGATAGACGGCGGGCGCCGCGCCCCTGTCGATAGGAAGAAGTTTGTCGAATGGAAGCATGCTGGACTACTTGATATATTAGATCTGGGCCATAAAGGTAGTCCTATCCCACCGTATTTTTGGAATATAAAATCGCCGCTTATGAATATCACGTACAAAACAGACCAGCTCCCCGACACCGCTTCCATCATCGACCTCTATGCAAGTTCAGGCCTCTCCCGCCCCATCGACGACTCGGGTAGAATAGAGTCCATGTACTATCACTCCAATCTCGTCATCTCCGCCTGGGACGGTCCGCTCCTGGTCGGAGTATCCCGGGCACTGACCGACTTTCACTATTGTTGTTATCTGTCAGACCTGGCCGTTAGAAAGGAATACCAGAAGGCCGGCATCGGCAAACAGCTGGTCGGGCTCACAAAAGAGGCTATCGGAGACCGTTGCATGCTCCTCCTACTGGCGGCGCCCTCCGCAATGGACTACTACCCCAGGATAGGAATGGACACCGTAAACAATGGATTTATTATCAAACGCGCAAAATAGCTGCCTTTACGCATATCGCACTCCCTGTCGGAGCGAAGAAGAGACCAAACGCGAGGAAAACAATCTCAGTAGGCCGCTTGCGAAACTTCCAGCCGCCGGATCTTCCCGCCATCCAGTACAAATAAGAACCTAATCAGAAAATCCCCCACTGTGCAGTATGATAACTCCCAAACACGGACAACCCCGCATCCTCCGTCCCGTCAATACGGGTAAACCATTCCCGCCCGACCGATTTCTCGATAAACTCCGCAGCGGTCATCGCATTTCCGTGATCGTACAAGACCGCATTCCTGACGAACAGGGAAAGCCAGATCCTTACTTCTCCGCGTTGCAAGGCGTCTATGGCTTTCCTCACCGTCGGGTTAATATTCAGCTTGCCCGATATCGGGGCGGGTGATCCTCCCTTCTCCATCTAATGTCAGGAATTAGTTGGTTGCTCCGCCATTGACCAGCAGGTGCTGACCACTCACAAAAGACGACAGATTGCTGGCAAAGAATTCCGCCGCATTCGCCACGTCCTCTACCTCCGCCAGACGGCCCATCGGACAGCTGTCCAGCAGCTGTTTGCGCAGCCGGGGATAAGCAGTCGGGTCTACAAAGATCCCGGCGTGGTCTACGGCAAATGGAATGATCGAATTGACCGTGACACCACGATGACCTATTTCCTTGGACAATACGTCTACCATATAACGGGGCGTCGTCTTGCTCCCGCCGTAAACCGCCATACCCGGGACAGGGAAGGACGTCGTGCTGCTGGCGATATAGATGATGCGGCCATTGTCAGCGACATATTTCGCCGCCTGCTGCATGGTGAAGTACGAACCCTTCGCGTTAATGGTAAATACCCTGTCGAACTGCTCTTCCGTGAAATCCACTACCGGCGTTTCGACCATCTCGACCCCCGCATTGGCAACGACGATGTCGACTTTTCCAAAAGCCTTTAGCGCTTCATTGAACAGGTTTTGAATATCCAATACCTTGCTCACATCACCCTGGATGGCCACTACCTTGACACCTTTCTTACTGATAATGCTTGCTGTCTCTTCCGCTGCTGCCTTATCCCTTGAAAAATTCAGTACGATATCCGCGCCCATCTCAGCATACCGTTCTGCGATTGCTTTCCCAAGTCCCCTTGCGGAACCGGTGATCAGGGCAACTTTCCCTTTCAGACTGTTCATGACTGATTTTTTTAAGATTGTTATAGTAATGATTGATTGAGCAGGTACATCCTAAGCAAATGCGCCATTGATGCCGATATTCTGTCCGCTGATCCACCTGGCCTCATCCGATGCGAGAAACACGACTACAGGCGCAATATCTTCCGGCTCACCGATCCGGTTAAAAGCCGACATCGCAGCAAGACGGTCGATCACTTCCTGGGGCTTTCCGTGCGTGAACAGAGGGGTATTGACAGGCCCGGGACTGACGGTATTGACCCTGATCCCACGTCCGATCTCCTTGGCGGCGATCTTCGACATCGTCTCAACGGCGGATTTTGTAGCCGCATAAGCCGCATAGGTAGGCACCATCAACCGGTTGTTGCTGGTGGAGAAATTGATGACGGTTCCATTATTGGCCAGTTTCGCGGTAGCCTCCCGAAGAATATAGTAGGTACCGTTGATATTGGACTCGAACTGTGCTTCTACATCCTCGTCCGTCGTATCCTTGATCAGCTTGGTGATCATGATACCCGCCGTATTCACCACCACGTCGATCTTGCCGAACTTCGCGATGGAGTCATCGAATAATTTCTTTACCTCGGAAGACTTGCGGACATCGGCCTGCAGTATGATAGCCTCGCCGCCACCCTTGACGATCTCATCAGCCAGCTGTTGAGCGGGATCTTTCCGGCCTGCATAGTGAACCACGATCTGTGCCCCCGCCTTCGCAAACTCACGGGTTAATTCAGAACCGATACCACCGGATGCCCCGGTTATCAAAACTGTTTTTCCTTTTAACGTGCTCATTGTGTTATGTTTTAATTTGATAACACAAAGCTACGCTGGCGATACCCCGACTTAATTACAAGGATTATAGGAAGAGATGTAAAATTTAAAGATTGCCGCCTTCAACGGCGTCCTCCCCGGCCCCAGGACCTATACCCTCACCGCCTGCTTTCTGTAGTCAGCCGGCGAACTTTCCGTATACTTCTTAAAATAGTTGCTAAAATGCGTGGACTCGGCAAACCCCAACACGTAAGCGATTTCCTTTATCGACAGCGCCGACTGCTGTAACAACGACTTGGCCTCCGCTATCGTCTTCTCCGTGATCCAGGAAGTGATGGATTTCCCCGTCTTACTCTTGATGACATTATTTAAATAGCTCGGATGGAGGCTCTGTAAGACCGCATAGTCATGCGCCCTGTACACCCTGTCGGCCTTCCCGTTCACCAGATCCCGGTAGTGCGACTCCAGATCCTTCTTAAAGGACCTGACGATCTGAGAGCTCCTGTTGCCCTCCGAAATAGGGTTGTAATCCAGCCAGAAATATTCCTTTATCTTGAGCAGCAGGACCACAAAAAGACCGGCGATGATCTTCTTCTTAAAGACCGAATCCAGCTGGTACTCCTTATAGATCTGCAGATACAACTGCTCGAACTCCGCAAACACCGCGGGCTCCAGCACCTTCGGATGCACCGTCTCCGCCAGCAGGAAAGGGAATTCCGCAAAAATATCCTGGTGTACATTCTCCTTGAGATACTGTTCCGTAAAAGTGATCAGGTATACTTCCTCCATCCTCGTCCATTCAAAGGATTTCTGATGACCGGGATTGGTGAAATAGATGGTGCCGGGAACAGACTCGAAACTCAGGTCATCCGTCGAATACCTGCCGTTCGCATCCTTGACGAACAAAAAGGAAAAATAATTGGGGCGGTAACTATGAGACTTGAATGGCAGCTTCCGGATGGAGGTCCTTTAGATTGTTGATGGTAAAATCCGAGGCAGGATCGATGCCCTCCACAGGCAGCCCCAGCTTGTAGTATGTATCATACAGGTTCTTGTAAAATACGATAGGCTTGCCCATACCCGATTGATTTGATTATCTTCCACGAGCCGTTTCAGCGCCTCGGTGACCGGGTGTAAGATACGCTTTTCCTTCTTCCAGCACAAACAACAACCGCAGCAGCAACAGCTTTTCCAGCTCGGCAGCCCCTGCCCCGTCAGTCGCACTCAACTCTCTCAACTCATCCAGCAGTCCTCCTATCCGCGACCTCAGTTCTCCCGCAATCTCCCACTCCCCATTTCCCCCGGACAGAAACGCAAACCGCTCGATATACACCGGGTCCCACGAGAAGCTTTTAAAAAACTCCCCGGACAAACTAACACAGCAACGCTCACCATTCTCCCGAACGTAAAAAAGCCGGACTACCATAATGCAAAGCTACCCCCTGCCACCCCCAAAATACGGCACACTCCATCCATTTTATGGCACAGATTACCTACCCTCCGCCACTTGGCCATCACCTTCCCCTGCCGTCGATCAGTATTTAATACCAGAGAATAAATAAAAGACACCATCCCAGGACAACCTGGTCGGTCTACCTTTACGCAACAAATCATAACAATGTCAAATACAGAACAAAAACCACCCTTCCCCCTTTCACCCGCGAGACCGCCATCCAAAAAGTACAAATGGCCGAAGATGCATGGAATACAAAAGACCCCGGAAAAGTTTCGCTGGCTTACACCGCTGACACCGAATGGCGCAACCGATCGGAATTCCTCAACGGCCGAAAGGAGGTCGTCGAATTTCTCACCCGCAAATGGCAGAAAGAACTGGGCTACCGGCTAAAAAAAGAACTATGGGCGTTCTCTGACAACCGCATCGCCGTCCGCTTCGAATACGAATACCACGACAAGGACGGACAGTGGTACCGCGCCTACGGCAACGAGAACTGGGAATTCGATCCCAACGGCCTCATGAAAAAACGATACGCCAGCATCAACGACCTCCCCATTAAGGAGTCCGAACGCCGGCTCTGACAGGGCCAATCCAATAAATCGGCGTAAATTCGTAGCGGCAATAATCGCTATCAATTGAAAGTCTACTTTATCCCAGGCATCGGCGCCGACTATCGCCTTTTCACCCACATCCGGCTACCCGAAGGATACACTCCTTCCTGGGTCCACTGGATCGATCCCATCGAAAACGAACGCCTGGAGGCATATGCCTTTCGTCTCACCGAACAGATCGATACCAGCGAACCCTTTATTCTCGTGGGACTATCCCTCGGCGGAATGATGGCCGTCGAGATCGCCAAACGGATCCGGCCCGTCTGCACCATCATTATTAGCAGCATTCCCGTCACCGACCACCTTCCCGGCTACTTCCGGTTAGCAGGCCGCCTCGGCATGGGCAAACTCATCTCCCCATCCTTTCTTAAAGCAGCCAGCTCGGCCAAACACGCACTCACCATGCGCCCCGCATCCAACCGCCAACTCATGTTCGACATCATCCGCGACGGCGACGACCGCTTCATCCGCTGGGCCATCAACGCCGTACTGGAATGGGACAACAGGGAAATACCACAACCCTTCTATCATATCCACGGCACCCGCGACGAGATCTTCCCCATCGGCCTCACCTCCCCCACCCATATCGTCGAAAAGGGCGACCACATGTTCGTCGTAAGCCAACCCGAAAAAGTCAACCACTTCCTGAAAGAGATCATCCTCGCCACCCATCCCTAGAACCACCTACCCCCTTACTCCGGGCCTCCCGCCGGGCCCAGACCCCACCCGCTCCACCCGTCCCAAAAACCACCTCCCTTCCCCAGGGCCCACTCCACCCACCACTGAAACCATCCATCCTTCCCCCGCCATCCCCCATTTCCGAACACTCCACTTGTCAAAATCGTACGGTCTCCATCCCCCGGAAAATCATAACCAACTGATAATCAGCTATAAGATTTTATGGCACCCCGCTGGCATCCCTCTAATCAACCCGCCGGAGCTACCAAATCCCTCCCAACGGCCACTCAAATGAAACAACAAATTACAGCTCATCCAGCAAAAATAACCGTTCAACCGGCTAATATGCCATTCAAGGTAATATGTATTGCATAGTACCTTCCATGTACCTTATCTTTGTTATGCAAACAATCACCAAACAACCAATAAAATTAAAGTATATGAAACGTTCAGCTCACAAAATCGCCCTTTCAATAGCCCTGCTCCTCACCATAGGTGTTATGAGCAGCTTCGCTAACACCTCACCTTCTGACAAGTCAGACGTCATCAAGGCCTCCTTCCAGAAGGACTTCCAGAAAGCCGAGATCATCGGCCTGGAAACTACCACCAGCTATAACAAGCTGACCTTTAAAATGAATGACATGGTCCTTTACGCCTTCTATTCAGACAACGGCGACCTCCTGGCCGTAACCCGTAACATCAAGTCCAGCCAGCTGCCGATCCAGCTGCTCCTCGACCTGAAAAGGGACTTCGCCAAATACTGGATCACCGACCTGTTCGAATTCAACGGCGACGGCGTCAATAGCTACTATGTAACAGTGGAAAACGCCGACTCCTCCATCACGCTCCGCGCAAACAGCTCCGAAAACTGGCAGTTCTATAGCAAAAGAAGCAAATAACCCAACCGAAAGCCGCCTATAAACGATTCCCCCGCAAGGGGGAATCGGCTTTTAATACAACCTCTTATTCCCCTTCTCCTTCCACAACAGGAATACATCCCCGCTTTCATCCATTACACCGTGTATGAAAGGTATTCGCCTGTCCTCATCCGGCAGACCGATCTCGGCATAGATGAACGCATCGTCAAACCCCGCCTCCGCCGCCTCGAACCGCGAAGCCGCATAAACCACCCGGTCCGGCCTCGCCCAATACAACGCTCCCAGACACATCGGACACGGCTCACAGGATGTATAAACGTCGCAACCGCTCAGCTGATAATCACCCAACCGGCGACACGCATCCCGGATCGCCATCACCTCCGCATGCGCAGTCGGATCATTCGTCGAGGTCACCCCATTACACCCTTTTCCCACCACCTCTCCGTCCTTAACAATTACACAACCAAACGGGCCACCCTGCCCCTCTTCCACACCCTGCTTCGCCAGCTCGATGGCCATTCGCAGATAGACCTTATCTTTTTCCGTAATCATACTGTAAAAATACACTTTTGAGAAATTACCACCCCCACTGAGGATTATCCTCTACACCAGGCCACACAAAAACCGCAATTTCCCGCTTTGACAAATGTGGAATCTAATTTGATATACTTATCATGGCTTTTAATAGGATATTGGATTTTAGCAACGGCCTGGATTTCTATCTGGGCTTCTTTTTACCCCTACCTCATCGCTCAGGCATCACCGGTCCCCCCAAATTCAACCGATTTAATACCCTCCCTTCCCTGCACTATAACTGCAGAATTTACCCGATACATCCACGAAAAAAATGTCTAATTTGGCCATCCATTGCCAATGATTATGAGACAGATCCTAACCGGGTTTTTACTCCTTGCCCTATCCCCGGCCTGGTGCCAGAACACCCAGTCAACCATCAGCAACCTCCTGCACCAGCTCAACCTGACCGTCGAAGCCACCCCCGCTACGACGCCGCGAAAAGAACCACCATCCACCAGCTATGGTACAGCGCCGCCGCCGCCCGCAGCGACAACGAAAACTTCGACGCCATCCTCAGGCTCTTTCAGGAATACAAGGTCTTTAACTATGACTCCGCTTTCAGCTACGCCAGCCAGCTCCAGGAAACAGCCCTCCCGCCTCGGCGACCCCAACCGTATCACCTACGCCCGTCTAAAGCTCGGCTTCTGCCTCCTGTCCTCCGGCATGTTCAAAGAGACGCACGACTGCCTCAGCCAGATCGACATTCACAGCGCCCCGGACAGCCTCCAGGCCGAATACTACGCACTCATGGGCCGCTACTATTACGACCTCGGCGATTTCGACAACGATCGCTATAACACCCCCGCCTACACTAAGAAGGGCAATGCATACATGGACTCTGCCCTCCGCCTCTATCCGCAGGGCACCTTCTCCGGTAATTACTACAAAGGACTAAAAGAAATCAAATCGGGCCGCCCCGCCGAAGCCCTGGCAGAATTCGCAGAGCTGCTCAAACGCCCCGACCTCTCCCTTCACCAGCTCGCCATCACTACCTCCACCCTCAGCGACATCTACATCACCAGCGGACAGACCGACTCCGCCATCATACTGCTCATCCGCGCCGCCATCGCCGACATCCAGTCCTCCACTAAAGAAACATCCGCCATCTTCAACCTGGCCCAGCTGCTCTATAAAAGAGGAGACGTCCGCAACGCCTCCTCCTACATCGAAATAGCCATCCGCGACGCAACATTCTACGGCGCCCGCCAACGGAAAGTACAGGTCAGCGCCATCCTCCCGCTCATCGAAGGCGAAAAGATCAGCCGGGTGGAAGAGCAAAAGAGCGTACTCCTCACATGGTCCGTCATCGCCACCATCCTCCTGCTGGTAGTCATCACCCTCGTCGTCGTGATCCTTCGCCAGGTCCGCCGGCTCAAGGCCGCCCAACGCACCATCACGGAGGCTCACATAAAAGAACAGGCCATCAACCAACGGCTGGTGGAGACCAACAGCAAGCTCTCCGAAGCCAATAAGATCAAGGAAGAATACATCGGCTACTTCTTCAACGCCGACTCCGAATTTTTTGCCAGAATCGAGAAATTCAAAAAATCCCTCGAGCAAAAGATCGCCTACCGGAAATGGGACGACGTCATCACCATCGTCAACAATACCAACCTCAAAAAGAAAAGGAAGACCTCCTTCAAAATTTTGACAAGGTCTTCCTCAAACTATTTCCGGACTTCATCCAGCGCTTCAACGACCTCTTCCGCGAAGAAGACCGCATCCAGCTAAAAGACAACGAATTTCTCAACACGGACCTCCGGATCTTCGCCCTCATCCGGATGGGCATCCACGAGAACGAAAAAATAGCCCGCATCCTCGAATACTCCGTCAATACCATCAACACCTACAAAACCCGCATCAGAAACAAATCCATCGTCCCCAACGAAGAGTTCGAACAACGCATCATGGAGATCAAAACGGTGTGATACTAACCGCCGCCCCACCACCCGGCGCTAACCGGATCTTTAAAAAGAGCCACTATCCACCGTCAGCGTCTCGATGACATACGCCTCCGGATTCTCTTTCCAGTCTGCACCCGCCGCGTCTTTATATACCGTAGCCTTATACCTCTTCCCCGGGTCCAGGAACGAAAGACCCACATTCACCACCCGCGCACGCTCGTCCGTGATCGCCCCCATATACCAGCCGTCCGCCCCCTTCCCCTTCCTCACTATCGTCACATAATCCCCCGGCTCCGCCTCCAGTATCTTCGTATCATCCCAGTCCACCGGCACGTCTTTGATGAACTGAAAGGCATCCATATGCGCCGCATAGTTCTCCGGCAGATCGGCCGCCATCTGCAGCGGACTATACATAGTCACATACAACGCCAGCTGCACTGGCCAGCGTCGAATGCATCTGCCTCCCAGCCACATTCGTATAATTCCGCAGCTTGAATATCCCCGGCGTATAATCCATCGGTCCACCCATCAGCCTTGTAAACGGTAAAATGGTCTCGTGTTCCGGCGGACTCCCGTTGCTGAACGCATTGTATTCATTCCCCCTGCCCGCCTCACAGGCCATCCAGTTGGGCCAGGTCCGCTGCAGACCCGTAGGCCGCACCGGCTCATGCGCATCCAGCATCACCCCATACTGAGCAGCCTTCTTCGCCACCCGGACATAATGATCCACCATCCACTTGCCCGTCGTGATGCTCTCCCCTCGGAATGATCTTCCCGACATATCCCGTCTTTACAGAATGGTATCCCCAGGCCGTCATATACCGGAACGCCGTATCCATCTGCCGCTCATAGCCGGTGGCCGATCCCGACGTCTCGTTGTGCATGATCATCTGCACCCCCTTCGCGGCAGCATAAGCCGACACCTCCCGCATATCAAAATCCGGATAAGGACTCACAAAATCAAATACATTCTCCTTCCAGTTGCCAAACCAATCCTCCCACCCCACATTCCATCCCTCCACCAGCACCCCACCCAGATGATTGGCCGCAGCAAAATCGATATACCGCTTCACATTCGCCGTATTCGCCCCATGCCGCCCACTGGCCACGAGTGGAAGACTGTCGGCATTATTTGAATACGACCACGTGCTCTTCCCCGTCTGCATCTCCCACCAAACTCCGACAAATTTCATCGGATGTATCCAACCCGTATTTCCAATAACACAAGGCTCATTCAGATTCAGTATCATCTTCGACGCCAGAATATCCGCCGCCTTATCACTCACGATCACCGTCCTCCACGGCGTAGCGAACGGCGCATGCAGATACGCCTTATTCCCCACAGCATCCGGCACAAGCGCCGACTCCAGCACAAAAGACTTCCGGTCCACATGCAGCTGCATCGCCGGGTACCCCACCAGCGCCGCCTCATGAATATTTACATACAACCCATCCGCACTCTTCATCATCAGCGGCGTCTGCACCGACTGCGGATCCGGCGCCACCCGCACGGCTATATCCGCCGAAGACGCCACCATCGCAGAATTATCTACCCGACTCAACGCCGACACCGTATAAAGATATTCGTTGGTATCATAGTCTCCCGGTATCCAGAAGGCCTTGTGGTCGCCAGCCATCGCCAGCTGCGTCCGCTCATCCTCCACCACAAAATATTTCAGCTCCGGCTGCACGGGAAATACATACCTGAACCCAACCCCATCTTCAAATACCCTGAAAATAATATCCAGCAGACGATCCTCCTTTCTTAGATGTACGGTCAGTTCCTCATAACGGTTACGAATAGTAGCCACCTCACCCCACACCGGCTTCCAGCTCTCATCCACAGACCGCCGGTCCACCCCCTTCCAGCTAAACCCCCTGTAAAAAGGGAATCCTCCTTCAGCACAAATCCCATCCGCGAGGGCAACACCACCGCCTTGTCCCCAAAATTCACCGAATACACCGGCGTCCCCTCCCTATCCAGCGCAACCACCAACTTCACCCTCCCCATCTGAACCGTCTCCTGTCCGTTCACCAAATAAGTTCCAAGCAATAAGCAAAAACAAGCAATAAGCCTCATACATTTTCTCTTAAAATTTGCCGGGACCAAAGGCCCCGGCCATCAAATCTAATATCCAGGGTTCTGTTGCCCCCCGATCTTCGAATTGGCGTTTACTTCCTGCAGCGGTATCGGCCACGCATACGACTTATCCGGAAAACTCAGCGTACTGGTAGCCATATTCCCCACATAAAATGCAGCCTCCGATTTTCCGAGATGCCACCGGCGAGACATCCACCCACCAATGCCCCTCATTGAATAGCTCGGCCCACCGCTCATAATACAGCGGATTATTCCCCAGCACCGGGTCATTCGCCGCTGCCGCCGGCGTCGCACTGGTCAGCGTCGCATAGTCTACACCCGAAGTCGCAGCGACCGGCAGATCATAAGCCCTGCGATGTACCATGTTGATATATTTCAACCCCTCGGCCGAAGCGCCGCTGTTGATACAGGCCTCGGCATACAACAAATATACATCCGCAAGCCGCAACAGATAAATATTCGCCCCGTCAGCCTGTCCGCCTGGAACATTGTTCACATTACAATAAACAGGCGCATACTTCCTGAAACTCCATTTATAAACACCGGGATCGGGCGCGCCCGCGGGCCGCGAAACAGGCACAAACCCGGCCACAGGTATCGTCCCCGGCACATAGCCAGCCGCCGGACTGCTGATCGCCGAATCCACCCACGGCTGCAGCGCATTGACGAAAAGACGCGGATCACAGGTCTTGTTCGCCCTTACCGCCAGCGAACTGGCGCGATACACCGGATCCATGATCTTCGCCGGATTCGACGGCGACGCCTTCTGCGACGGATCATACACGGGATTGGCCACCAGCGTATACGGCGGCAATGGGAACCCAAATCGAAGCACATTCTTGTCGTGTACCACCTCGTTGCCATAACCCAGCGCAATAGCGTCATCCTCCTTGCCATCAGTCCCCAGTATCCACGGCGACCAGATCAGCCCGTTGATGCTCGTCGAGTTCGGAGCTCCGCCGTACACCCCGTAGTTGCCATTGGCAGAATAGTCGATATTCAGCTCGAACAGCGACTCCTCATTGAATTCATTCGCGCTGATCCCGGTAAAAGCATCCCGGTATTTCGAAAAAGACATCAGCGACTTGCCGCTGTTATTGATCACGTCCAAAAGCACCGTCCTGGCATTCGCATAGTCCTTCGTAAATACGTATGCCTTGCCCAGCAATCCCTTCGCCGCCCACTCGCTCGCACGCCCCCGCTCGGTCCCGGCCCACACCGGCCATGCAGCAGCCCCGAAGCCTGGGTCAGATCGCTCTCGATCAGCGCCCATACGTCTTTGATAGGCGCACGCGCCACCTGCGACGCAGCCAGCGAAGTGCTGAGCAAAGTGTCGATAGGAACCCCCAGACCACTCCCTCCGCCGGGCACGTTGTCCTGACCGAACAGGGTCTCCAGCTGGATATAATAATAGGCCCGCAGCACATAAGCCTGCCCCTTTATCAGATTCACGGTCTTGTCATCTCCCGCGTGCGCATACTTAACCATATATTCATTCGAAGCCTGCAGCACCGTATTAGCATTTTTGATACCGGCATAACAGACCTGCCATACCCCCAGCGCATAAGAGTTCGAAACGGAAAAATCCGTCTTGCACATCTCCACCCACCCGGCATCGTATCCGCCGTCATCCGCCGCATGAGTACAATTGGCCATCGCCTTTGGCAGCAGATTGAACCCCAACATATTGGCGTCCCTCATCGAAGAATACGCCGTCGCCAGCACACTGTTCAACCCGTCGATACTGTTCGGGTAATTCGCCGTTGAATAAAGATTAGGAGGCACTACGGACCTGGGATCCTTCGAACAACCCGCCGCCAGGACCACCGCAAAAACAAAAAAGATTACATTCTTCATATTAAATTCTTTGCTGCCGAATGGCAATTCCAACCTTAGCCATTCGGCAAAAATTTGATAATATATTGGCCTTCGGCCGATGGACCCGTGGTCCATTTGGATTCTTTAAAAATTCAAATCAATACCGGCCGAGTAAATACGATTCTGTGGATACTGCGACACCGCATCCAACCCACGCGTCGTCACACCCACGGAATTTCCAACGTACCCGCTGAGATTCGCATGCGAGAACGCACTGCCGACCTCGGGATCGAGACCGGAATATTTGGTGATCGCAAACAGATTGTTGGCCATCACAAATATGCGCGCACTCCTGATCTTCAGCCTGTCCAATACTCCCGAAGGCAGGCTGTACCCGACCTGAAGATTCTTCAGCTTTATATAGCCGCCGCTCTCCACAAAATAGCTGTTCACCTTCGTGTAATTTCCGTTGGGGTCATAGCTGAACGTCCCGTCAGGCTTGACAATACCCATCCGCGGTTGCCCGGTAATTCCGTTGCTTCCAAAATAAGAGTCGCCCAGCGCCTTTGTCGTTACGTTGGCATCGCTGACAAAAGGATACTGCTCATAGGCCTTCACCCCGTTGAACAGGTCCACACCCGCTACGCCGTTGAAGAGTAGCGCCGCATCGAACCCCTTGTAGTTTAGCCGGATATCGATCCCATACACGAGCCTGGGATTGGGATTGCCGATCACCTGCTGGTCGGCAGAGCTGAGCGACGTGCCGTTCTTCGGATCATGTGCAAAAATTAAGTCCCCCGCGTGTGCATTCGGCTGCGCACTCGCCGCGGCCTCGGCATCGGTCTTGAACATCCCCACAACCTTATAGCCATAAAAAGAACCGAAAGGCAGTCCGTTCTTTGTGATCGTTATCGGCTGATTGGCCATCACGCCATACCCTTCGTTGCCGTTATTGTAGTAGTTGTAGCCGTCGTACAACGCATCTGTGGCGATCCCGTCCAGATTGGTCACCTTATTGGTATTGAATCCCGCTGTAGCGCTTATATCATAACCCAGGTCCCCAGTCTTGTCCTTATACCCCAGCAACACGTCCAGCCCCTTGCTGCTGACACTGCCGATATTGGTAAAGAACGGAGCCGAATAGCCCGAATTGGGTGGCAGCGGCAACGCATACAGCATGTCCTTCGTCGTCTTGTTATACCACTCGACGCTGAAATAGACTTTACCCTTCAGCAGCTCTCCGTCGAGCCCGATATTGGTCTCCCTGACCGACTCCCAGTGCAGATTAGAGTTGGGAATGGTATTGATGGATGAGCCGATATAAAGAGGGGCACCGGGCGCGAAATTGGCGGCATTCACCGAAGTATTGTTAAATCCGGCGACCCCTGAATAGGGCCCATAGAACGCAGCAAAGGTATAAGGCGGCACATTGCTGTTCCCCAGCGTGCCGTAACTTCCGCGCAGCTTCAGCTGATTGACGACGGGCAGCAGCGATCCGAAAAAGTCCTCATTACTGATATTCCAGCCCGCCGACGCGGCAGTGAAGGTTCCTCGCTGCTTGTTCGGCCCAAACACCGTAAAGTTCGCATCCTGCCTGATCGACCCCGACAAATAATAGCGTCCGTCATAGCTGTAGTTCACCCTCCCGAACTCCGACTTGATCAGACTGTTCGGGTCATAGCTGCCGTTGGCGGTAGTCGCCGACTGCGAGGTCGTAACGATCGAAAAATCCGGCAATCCGTTCGCAGACACAGTCGAAGCCAGATTATTGTATTTTGTCGATATCTCTTCATAACCGGCTACCGCGGTCACATGATGCTTCCCGAACTCCTGATCATAGGTCAGCACAAAATTGCTCAGCAATTGCCCGTTCTGGTTATACATCTTGTTCAGCGCGTTCGTGGAGTTGACAACGGCCCCGAAATTGAACGGCGCCTGATAATAATCCTGCGTTTCCTGATAATAGGAATAGCCGAGCGTCGTCCTGAAATTGAGATGTAGCGGCAACTTTATCTCACCATAGACATTCCCCTGGAAATTATTCTGTACATCCACCGCATCGGCGGACCAGGCGGCTCCTACCGGATTCGGCGCCCCGAACTGTATCCCGTAACCCGGCGGAACGGTCCCCCAGCTGCCATCCCCGCTCTTGATAGGGATCACCGGCGAGGTCCGGAAAGCCGCGTTGTGCAACTGAGCCTCGTCACCCACCAACGGCGCCGTCTTGCGCTGCGAAAAGGCGATCTGTTCGCCTATCTTGAATATATTTCCCAGCTTGTAATCGGTGTTGATACGCGCCCCGCCGATATTGGAATAATTGCGGATGAATATACCCTTCTGCGCATTGTAAAATCCGGATAAGAGATAGTTCACCGCCGGCGTTGCCCCCGAGACAGAAAGGTTGTAGTTCTGCTCATAGGCATTGCCGTAAAGAGCATGGACCCAGTCTGTATTCGACAACGTATCCGTATGCGCGGCATTCTTGAAATACGAAGGATTGATGACATTTTCCAGCTTGATATAGTCCGCCTTACCCAAAAGATCATCCACCAGCAGGGGTTTGGTGATGCCATACCTCACATTGAAATTCACCGTAGGCTTGCCCCTGCGCCCCTCCTGGTCGTGATCAGGATCACGCCCCCGGCAGCCGCCGAACCATAGATGGCCGCCGCACTCGCATCCTTCAGAATATCTACCGTCGCAATGTCCTGGATATTGATATTGTCTCCCGGGACACGCACCCCGTCGACAATGTATAACGGAGCCGGCTGGTGCAGCGACGAAAGCCCCCGGATGATGATCGTCGGCGTCGAAGACCCCGGCTGCCCCGAGTTATTGATGACCTCCACACCTGCCGCCCGTCCCTGCAATGCCGCAGTGATACTGGTCACAGGCTGATCCTTTAGGACCGAACCCTTCACCGAAGAGACCGCCCCCGTCACATCCTTTCGCTTCTGCGTTCCATACCCCACAACCACCAGCTTCGTCCATGGAGGAGTGCCCAGCCTGAAGACCGATCCGAAGATCGGCTCCACCCCGCAGCGCAACCTCCTGCGTTTCGAATCCCACATACGACACCACCAGTGCCGTAGCATTAACCGGAACAGAAAGACTAAATCTACCGGCAGCATCCGAACTGACCCCTGAACTGCTACCCCCCTTAACCCGCACAGTCGCCCCCGTTAACGGAACACCCTTATCATCCAATACCGTTCCCGTCACGGTTTTATTCTGAGCCCTCGCAAATGGATAAAGAAAAAGAAGGAAAATGCATAGCAGCATTCCACGCAGTATCGCGCCCGGCAATCGTTGTTTGCTCATAAACAGTTTTTGCACCAAAGAAAAAAGGCCGGGCAGCCAGGCGCAATTTATATTCGCGAAGTATAGGAAATATTGGCAAAAATCGTCCGATTTTACAAATTAAAAACCTAATAATCAACCAGCTGTATTCAGATTAATTTTTTTGAAATATATCGGCTTTGTTGTTGTTTATACCCATTTTTGAATATGTAAACCGGACACGATAACGTCAACCCACCCCCTAAAACAATTTATCGAAAAGTAAATTCAACACTTCGACCGCAATCAGGATAATTACGATCCACTCCAGAAAAGTGCTGTTTCGGTATTGCAGTAAATCCTTAAAAAGTTCCAGGTTCTCCTTCACGATCTCCAGACCCTCCCGGATATCCCTGTATCTTTCCTGCAGGTCGAAGGTCCGCTTCAACCCCAGATCGATCCGGTTCAAATTCTCATCCTCCCAGGTCTCGGGCGGACTATCGAATATATACAGGTTCTCCGCAATGCGGTTCTTCAGGTTAAGCGTCTTCCCGATATACATCTTCAGGTCCTGCCGCGACATACTCAGCCGCCCCTTCTGCTCCAGCCTCAGCGTATATTCATTCGTCTCTTCCTGTATCAGATTGGTCTGCTCCTGAAAATAGTCCAGCGCCACCGACTGACTGACATTCAGCATGATCAGCCGGATCACCTCCTCATCAGGCTTCGTTACCTCTATTTTATTATACCCGAACTTATTCTCTTTGGCGTCCGTCTCCACCTCAAACTCCTCACTGAGCTTCAGCTCGAATACATTCTTGCCAAACGGCGCTATCCGCTGCAGAAACTCCTCCCGGCCCGCCTCGCTGCAGTTGGTAAAACAAACCACGCCATATTTGAAGATGTATATATAGGTGTCATCCCCTGTTTTGTAGAACAATTCATCCGCGTCATAATGATAGATCCCCTCCTTATAGGCAGCCCGGAACCCCCTGACATCGATACTGTCTGCGATCTGATAGGAAACAACGTGCAGCATATGTCCAAATTACTCGATTTTCCCCAAATTAATTTTAAAATACTAAATTTTTTAGTATTTTAGTTCCCACAAAATTTACGACAATGGAATCACTTGCACCAAACATCTTTGTAAAGGACATCAACGCAACCATCGCATTCTACGAACAGCTCGGCTTCGGCCTGGTCATGTCGGTACCCCAGCAGGGAGAAGGCGACCTTGTCTGGGCCATGATGACCAACGGCAGTGTCACGATCATGTTCCAGACATTAACCAGCCTTGGCGACACACTTCCCATCATCAGCCGCCAGGACGGTGGATCGCTCCTGTTTTACATCCGGCTGCCCCGTATCCGGGATTTTTTCAGTCAGATAAAAGGCAAGGTCAACGTCGTCCAGGAACTCCAAAAAACCTTCTACGGCGCGACCGAATTCTCGATCACCGACAATAATAACTACGTCCTGACCTTTGCCGAAGACGAAGGGGAATAATTCCCCTTCCTTTTTCCGCAACACACCTGTCCGCGAAAACCGCAGAATCCATCCTCACCTCATCGCTCTGACCTTCTCCAGTTCAGCCGGACTCATCTTCTCCTTTTCCATCAGGTCGATATCCCGGTTGATCATCACCATATCTCCCGAATCCAGCACCTCCGGCTCATTATCCGTGTCGGAATGATAGGACTTCTTTACCCTTAACTTCCCTTCCAGCAGATCCACCTGCTCGCCGGCATTCTTCCTGAACGCATCCACATGGAACCGGGTCCCCAGCACGGTGATCTCCAGATTCCGGGTGTGGAGTACCAGCGGCCGCCCCGCAACCGCTACCACGTCAAAAAGCGCCTCCCCATCCAGCTCGAGATCCCGGTTGTCCTTCCCAAACCCCTTCGCAATGGAAAGCTGCGTCCCCGGCCGCAGCACGACCCGGCTCCCGTCCGGCAGCTTCACCTCATGGGAATCCCCCGAATTATTCGTATACCGAGTACCCTCACCGAGGGTGATATTCCGGCTCGTCCCGCCATTGCAGGCCGCCAGAACCGTCAGAACCACCAATACCACTAAGTTTGAAAGCTTCATAAACGTGAATCTAATAAATATCCCGTAACTTCTATCTTTGCACCATGATCCGCATCGGCGAATACAATACGCTCACCGTAAAAAAGAATTGAACTTCGGCCTCATCCTCGATGACGGCAAAGAAGGTATACTCCTGCCCACACGTTTCGTGCCCAGAGGAACCAGGCCTGGCGACACCCTGAAAGTATTCCTTTACCACGACGGCGAAGACCGCCTGATCGCCACTACCCAGGAACCCTTCGGCATCCTCGGCGACATCGTCAGACTCCGCGTCGTCAGCGTCACCCCGCTGGGCGCCTTCCTCGACTGGGGCCTCATGAAGGACCTCTTCGTACCAAAATCGAAACAACTCAGCGGCATGCGCCTCGGCGGCGACTACCTCGTAAAGATCTATCTCGACGAACAAACCGGCCGCCTGGCCGCCACGGAAAAGATCGAACCCTTCCTCAGCAACGAAGACCTCACCGTAAAAGAAAAAGACCTCGTAGACCTCACCGTCCTCCGCCGCACCGACATCGGCTACGTCGTCATCATCAACAACCGCCACACCGGCGTCCTCCACTTCAACGAAATATTCCGCGACATCAGGGTCGGCGACCGCTTCAAAGGCTTCATAAAAAATATCGTCGCCGCCGACCAGTCCCCCTCGGGCGAGACACAGATCGACGTCGTGGCAGGCGCCCCCGGCTACGAACGCACCGAAGACGCGTCCGCAAAGATCCTCCGCCTCCTTAAAGAACATAAAGGCTTCCTCCCCTATCACGACAAGTCCGAACCCGAAGCCATCTACTCCTTCTTCGGCATGAGCAAAAAAACCTTCAAAATGACCACAGGCCGCCTCTATAAAGAAAAAAGATCTCCATCACCGACACCGGCATTCGCCTCACCTAACCACCGGCACCCGACCCGTCAAACCAAACCACCAAACCACCAAACCACGGCCTAACTGAACAAATAAGCCACATCCTCCTGCGTCAGCTGCTTCACAAATCCCCCCTCATCGGCCACCAGATCCGCCGCCAGGGCCTTCTTCCTCTCCTGCAGCTGCAATATCTTCTCCTCCACGGAGTCTTTACAGATCATCCGGTACGCAAACACCTTCTTCTGCTGACCGATACGGTGACTCCGGTCGATAGCCTGCTGCTCCGCCGCCGGGTTCCACCAGGGGTCCACAAGATATACATAGTCCGCCGCCGTCAACGTCAACCCCACCCCGCCAGCCTTCAGACTGATCAGGAAAACCCGCATATCCGGCGACTCCCGGAATCGCTCCACACTCTCCCGCCGCGCCTCCGCCGGCACACTCCCATCCAGATACAGATACCCGATTTCCCGCGAATCCAGCGCCTCCCTGATCAACCCCAGCATGGACGTGAACTGTGAGAAGACAAGTACCTTGTGCTCTCCGGTATTCTCCTCGATCTCCCTCACCAACTCATCCAGCTTAGCCGAGACATTCGGAAACTCACCATCCTTCAGCATCGCCGGACTATCACAGATCTGACGCAATTTCGTCAACCCCTCCAGAATGTAAATACTGCTCTTCCCCATCCCATCTTCCGCGATCCGGTCAAGCAGACTCTCCCGGTAGTGTTCTTTATGACTATTATATATCTTCCGCTGCTCCTCCCCCATCTCACACCAGAGGATCATCTCGGTCCTGTCCGGCAGATCACGCGCCACCTGCTCCTTGGTACGCCGCAGAATGAAGGGATATACCAGCCGGCGAAGCCGCAACGCTGCCTCCTTATCCCCATTCCTGTCGACCGGCGTCGCAAACTCGGTCCGGAAGAATTCCGAACTGCCCAGCATACCCGGATTGAGGAAATCCATCTGCGCATACAGGTCGAAAGTATTATTCTGGACCGGCGTCCCGCTCAGCGCGAGGCGGTTGCGCGCCTGCAGCTGCTGTATCGCCTTGCGCACCTGCGAGGCAGGGTTCTTTATCGCCTGACTCTCGTCAAGAATGACGTATCCGAACTTCCACTTCGAAAAATGCTCGATATCGTTCCGCACCATCCCATAGCTGGTAATGATGACATGCGCCCGCCTGAACCGCTCCTCATCCAGCTCCCGGTCGGCGCCGTAATGGATGTACCAATCCAGACCCGGCACGAATTTCTTCAGCTCCCCTCCCAGTTATACAACAACGAGGTCGGACATACGACAAGATGTGTCTCGTCTGGATAGGTCTCCACCAGGTGCTGTAAAAAACTCAACGTCTGCAGCGTCTTTCCCAGACCCATATCATCGGCCAGACAACCTCCCCAACCCATATCATCCAACAGACACATCCACTGAAAACCGCCCACCTGATAATCCCTCAGCTGGGCATTCACAGCGGCGGGCACCGGCCACCGCCGGTCCCGGTCCACTTCCAGCAACCGCCGCTTCTTCTCGGAAAGCTCCCGTTGCAGCTCCTCATCCGCTCCGCCCGACTCCTGCAATATCGCCCAGTGTACCGCTGGCAGACGCATACCCCCTTCCCGCATATGCCCCATCCGCAACAACAGCGAATATTTGTCTATCCACTCCTTCGGCAATATCCCCAGACTTCCGTCAGATAACAGGATATAATCCTGCCGGCCCAGAATGGCCTTCCGCAGTTCGTTCAACGGAACTACCAGATCGCCATAGCTGACCCGGATAGTAAGATCGAACCAGTCGATACTGCGACCCGTGATGATCTCGAACTGTGGGACACTCGTGTTGTATTTGAACTTCCGCAGCTTGTTCATCCCCAGCACGGGGATATCCATCTGCTGCATCTGCTGATAGAACCGCAGGAACCAGCTCTTCTCCAGCGCCTCCTTAAAATTCAGATAAAAATATCCGTTGGTCTGCCCCTCGAACTTCATATGCAAACCCCGCAGTACACCCATCAGTTCCTGCTCGATATCTTTTTTCGCGGTATGATAGTGATCCTTTCGTCCTCCTCGATACGCGTCTCCACCTCTTCGCCATCCTCCAGCTCGTGCTCCGCATACAGCCAGCTTGGGCTTGATCAGCAGGAAATTCTCATTCAGTTCGCTTACATATACCCGACCGGAAGGCGCCACATCGATCGTCTCTTTCCGGATCACCGCATCCATATCAACAGGATACCGCTCCGCCAGCGGCCTGACCACCTCCGTCAGAAAACGCGGCAGCCCTTCCTCGCGAACCTCCATCGCCCCCGCGGCCAGCTCATCCAACACAGCGCTGTCATCCTTCTTAAGCAAAAAATATTCGTTCCCGCTCTTCAAAAAATAAGGAGGCCGCTGAAATTCTTCCAGCGGGAAAACGCCACTGTTGATCTCGACAAAACAACGCAGCGAAAGATAGCCACCCTTTCTTTCCAGCACCCAGCGCAGCGCTGGGGTCGCCGTGCTGATCGACGCCGGCCGGATATTCGTGCTCATAAAAGGCTGCCCGGCCGGCAAATAATACAACAGCGGTATCGCGGGTGTCAGCGGTTTCAACTCCTGAAGGGCATCACTCATCCAATGCCGCAGGACGATATAGTGCCGCTCGTCCAGACTGTCCCAGGGCTTATCCGCATCCCTTAGCCACGCAAACCCTCCCTTTACCAGACACTCGAGCAAAGCCTCATCCGCCAGCTTCCGGATCACCGAAGCAACCGCCGGGGGCAGACTCGGTAAATAAGTCTTGTACAATGCACCCGTCAGCGGTATACGCTGATAGCTCCTCCCTTCCTTCTTCTCCATCACCAGCAACAGCTCGACCGACAATCCCCCCTCTTCTCCTGACCAAAATTCAATAGCAGTCCGATCTTAACCGGCATCTCCTTCTTTTTCGCCGCTGCCCCCGCAGGAGCGGACGAAGACGAAGTCACAATGATTGTTTTCTTAGGCGTATTACTCATATGTTAAAATTTGGGCAAAAAAGTTCACCAAAAAATACTTTTTTGCCCAAGTATCACTATGTCAGTACACTCGGCAAAGCCTCGTGTACAAACTGGACTTCGTCCAGTTTTGGCCGCGCAAATTACCAATAAACAATCATTTTTCGCAGTATCTTTGTACACTCCATACTGACCGCACGATTGCCTGCAAGCCCTGCCACCCCCCCATTAAAAAATTGATTATGAGCACGCTTACCACCAGAAAGTCCGACATCGCGGCAAGAGTAAGGAACATCATCCACGAAAAGCTCGGCGTAGACGAATCAGCCCTCGTCGACACAGCATCATTCTCCACCGATCTGGGCCTCGACTCCCTCGATGTCCTCGAAGCATTCATGGAAATGGAAAAAGCTTTTAATATAAAGATCAGCGACGAAGAAGCTGAAAAACTTACCACCGTCGGGTCGGTGATCGACTATATCACCATAAATACCAGATGAGCGCCGCGAAAACCATAGGAAATATTTTCGTCCGTCTGTTCAAAGCGATCTTCATCCGCAAAAAAGACTGCTGCAGATAAACCATATTTTACCCAACCACCCTTATCGTGCCCCTCCACTCATCTTGCTAAAATTCCGTTAGTCAATATTTTAGCTAAAAAGCGTCGTTGCCGTTAATATTTGTACTATACTAGTGCATGATTAGCAGGAAAGCCTTGTTCATTTTACCCCTGTTTGCCCTCGCATTTTCCCACGACCAGTCGATCCCTCCCGACCTGTTGGTCCGAAACCTCGACACAACCATCAACCCCGCCACAGATTTCTTTACTTACGCGAATGGCGGTTGGATAAAAATAACCGTATCCCCCCGAAGAAAGCAGCTGGGGCATCGGCCAGCTCGTACGCGAAGACATCTACCAACGCCTCCCGCAACATCAGCGAACGTGCCACCGCCCATCCCACCGAAACCGTCGTCTCACAGCAGATCGGAGCCCTCTGGTACTCCGGCACGGACTCCGTCGGCGCAGACCAACAGGGCCTCAGCCCCCTCCGCCCGGACCTCGACTCCATCCGCGCCATCCATACTACAAAAGACCTTCTGCGCATCGCCGCGAAACTTCACAACAGGAATATCGGCGTCCTCTTCGACGACGGCGTGGGACAGGACGCCAAAAACAGCGACCTCATGGCCTTCCAGCTCGGACAAGGCGGCCTCGGCCTCCCCAACCGCGAATACTATTTCAAAACCGATCCAAAATCTGTACTCGTACGGGAGGCCTACAAGAAATATATCTCCATCACCCTCCATCAGCTCGACAGCCTCTACCACACGGGAGCAACCGCCGTCTCCACCGGCACAACAGCCAGCACCACCGCAGTCTTCAACCTCGAAACCCGCCTGGCCAAAGCCTCCCGCAAACTCGCCGAACTCCGCGACCCCGTAAAGAACTATAATAAATATAGCTGGACCAAACTCCAGCAGCCACCCCCGCCCTCTCCTGGGCAGACTGGTTCCGGAACACCGGCCTCAAAAAAGTCGACTCCATCATAATCGGCCAGCCCGAATTCTACGCCGCCCTCAACGCCCAGCTGACCCAAACCAGCCTCAGCGACTGGAAGAACTACCTCCGGGTGCACCTCGTTCTGTCCGCCGCACCCTACCTCGACAAAAACACATTCAATAATTATTTCGACTACCGCCGGACCCTGACAGGCGCCGCCATCCCCCGTCCGCGCTGGAAAAGGGTTCTCGACGCAGAAGAACGCGCCATGGGTGAAGCCCTCGGCCAGCTCTTTGTAAAAGAATACTTTCCGCCCGCAGCTAAACAACGCTATACCGACCTCGTCGAAGCCATCCGCGACGCCTACAGGGAAAGGATCCAACGACTCACCTGGATGAGCGAGCCGACCAAAAAACAAGCGCTCAACAAGCTCGCCCATATCACCAAAAAGTAGGCTACCCCGATAAATGGAAAGACTTTAGCGCGCTGCACATCGACCGCGGCCCCTTTGTTCTCAATATGCAGCGAGCCGCCGCCTGGTGGCATAATTATGAATTCAGCCGCCTCGGTAAACCCGTCGACCGCACCGAATGGGACATGACCCCGCAGACCTATAACGCCTATTATAATCCCAGCAACAACGAAATAGTGCTCCCCGCCGGCATCTTCGCCGTTCCCGGCAAAATGGACAGCGAGCTCGACGACGCATTCGTATACGGATACGCCGCGGCCTCCACCATCGGCCACGAGATCACCCACGGCTTCGACGACGAAGGCCGCCAGTTCAACGAACACGGCGACCTGAAAGACTGGTGGCAGCCCGAAGACGAAAAACAATTCCGCCGGCGCGCCTCCCTGATCATAAAAGAATTTTCCGAATTCAACCCCGTGGATACCCTCCACGTCAACGGCGACGCCACCCAGGGCGAGAATATCGCCGACCTCGGCGGACTCCTCCTCGGACTGGACGCCTTCAAAAAACCGCGGCCTATAAGAACAACGAAAAGCTCGGCGGACTGACTCCCTCCAGCGCTATTTCCTCGGCTATGCATACGGCTGGATGTACCAGGAAAGAAAGGAAGCCCCGGCCTCCCCGCTTGATGACGGACGTACACGCTCCGGCGAAAGAACGCGTCAACGGCCCCGTAGTCAACATTCCGGAATTTTATCAGGCTTTTAATGTCAAATACGGCGACAAGATGTATCGCGCCGACAGTCTTCGTGTTAACATCTGGTAGTCACACAAGGTCACACACAGCAAAAGGCAGCCTTCACCGGCTGCCTTTTTGATTTACCCGGGGCCGCAAGGACCCTTATCTTTGCTCAGCCAAATTCCACATAAATGGAAAAAACACCTGTCTCCTTTTATACGGTCCGCTTCAACGACTGCGACCCGCTCGGCCACCTCAACAACAGCAAATACATCGACTACTTCCTCAACGCCCGGGAAGACCACCTGAAAACTCACTACGACATCGACCTCAAAGAATGGGCGCAGCGCGGTGACATGTTCGTCGTCAGCCAGCACGAGATCCGCTATCTCCGGCCCGTATTCTACAACGACCGCGTCGGCATCCAGTCGGCGCTCATCGCCTGGGGCGATACCTGGCTTGTCGTGGAAATGCTCATGATGGACGAGTCGGGCCAGCCCAAAGCCATCCTCTGGACGAGATTTACACGCATCAACGCCCGGACAGGAAAGAGCCAGACTCACCCTGACGATTTCATGACACTGGATCCACGCAACACTGGTCGAAGGAATAGACATAGAGGCCGGTCTCAAAGGAAGACTCGAACAGCTAAAACAAAAGTCGAACGGCTAAAATAAAAAGACCACCCCATCTCCTGAGGCGGTCTCCAATATTATCTCACGACTACCACTACCAGTATACCGTATACAAGGTGATCAGCAGCACACAGATGATCAGCGCGCCGACCGCAAAACCCTTCGATACCCGGAACATGCTAGTGTCAACCACCATCCCATTGTTCTTAATACCCCGCCTGTTCTCCACAAAATTGATGACCGCCATCCCCGCGATACAGAACAGGAACACAAACCCCATCCGGTCAAGGAATGGTATCTCGTACTTGCCGCCATTCGCAAAGTTCGGTTGATAGAACCCGTAAGGCGTCAGCCAGTCCAGGTTAACTCCCCATGACGGAAGGAATTTCAGGACACAGGACATAATAAATCCCCCGATAGTGGCAAACAACGCCGCATTCGAGGTCGTCCGCTTCCAGAAGAATCCTAGTATGAACATCGCAAAGATCCCCGGAGACACAAACCCCGTATACTCCTGAATATAGTTGAAACCCTGCTTTCCTTCACCCATCAGCTTCTCACCGATGACCAGCGACATCAGAATAGCCAGCAGCATGCTGACAATGACCGTGATCTTACCCGTCGTCACCAGATGCTTCTCGTCGGCATTCCGGTTGATCGCCTTTTTGTAAATATCCAGCGTAAAAATAGTAGCGATACTGTTCGCCTTACCCGCCAGGGAAGCCACGATCGCAGCCGTTAGTGCCGCAAACGCAAGCCCCTTAAAACCATCGGGCAGCAGCGTCATCAGATTGGGGTACGCCTTGTTTACGTCCACAACCCCCGATGAGCTAAGCATCTCGGTATGGAACATTCCCTTCTGGTACAGAACATAGGCGCCGATGCCCGGCAACACGACGATCACCGGCATCAGCAGCTTCAGAAAAGCCGCATACAAAATACCGCTGCGCGCCGTCTTCAGGTCTGCCCCCAATGCCCGCTGCGTTATATACTGGTTACAACCCCAATAGTTAAGGTTTACGATCCACATCCCCCCGATCAGTACGGTCAGACCCGGAAGACTCACATAGTTGGGTGAATCCTTTTAAAGATCATATGGAAATGGTCCGGGGCATCCTTCGTCAGTATCTTAAAGCCCGCCAGCAGCCCCGACTGGCCGGACTTCTCAGCCACCAGATTCAGCGCGATATAAGTAGCCACCAACCCGCCGAGTATCAGGAAAAAGACCTGAATGACGTCGGTATACCCGATGACCTTCATCCCCCCCAGCGTGATAATAATGGAAAAACCGGCAAGAAGAAAGATACAGAGATTGATATTGAGACCCGAGATGCCGCTCACCGCCAGCGCCCCAAGATAAAGGATCGACATCAGATTCACCACGATATAAAGGGCCAGCCAGAATATCGCCATGATCATCGCTACCTTGTCGTTATACCGCTGGCTCAGGAACTGCGGCATCGTATAGATCTTGTTCTTCAGATAGACGGGAATAAAGAAGATCGCCACGATGACCAGCGTCGCGGCAGCCATCCACTCATAGGTGGAAATAGCCAGACCGAGCAAAAACCCGATCCACTCATGCCGATCATCTGCTCCGCAGAAATATTCGAGGCTATCAGCGACGCACCGATGGCCCACCATGTCAACGCACCCTCCGCCAGGAAATAATCTTTGGAATTGGTCTGCGCAGCCTTTTTTCGCCTGTAGATCCAAAATCCGTAAAATGCAACGATTAAGAAATAGATGAAGAAAACGACCTTGTCCAGCGATTGTAACATTTGCATATGGTAGCGATGAGGTTGAGTGAAGTCCTAAAAATAAGGCAAATAGCCGACATATGCCGGCTATCCGCACATATACTAAAAATTTATATAAACCGGTTGATGAGGTTCTCGAGGTACTCCTGCCTTCCGCTGATCACCTTCGGCTCGCCGTTAGCAACAGCATACTCCCTCAGGTCCTCCAGACTAACCTGCCCCTTCACAAAGGCAGCGCCCTTCCCTCCGTCAAAAGAAGCATACCGATCGGCACGCACCTTCCAATAGTCCGATTTCGTAAGGACCATATCCGCTATCACCAGCGCCCGGGCAAAATTATCCACGCCCCCGATATGCGCGTAGAACAGATCCGCGTTGTCCGTGGAATTCCTCCGGCGCTTGGCGTCGAAATTGATACCACCCCCTGAAAACCACCGCCTTCAAGAATAATCAGCATCGTTTCCACCAGCTCATTGATATTGGTCGGGAACTGGTCCGTATCCCAGCCATTCTGGTAGTCCCCGCGATTCGCATCCATCGAGCCCAGTAACCCCGCATCCACCGCCACCTGCAGCTCGTGCGTAAAAGTATGCCCCGCCAGCGTAGCATGGTTGACCTCCAGGTTCAGCTTGAAATCACCCAGCAGGTCATACTGCCGCAGAAATCCGATGACCGTAGCCGCATCATAGTCGTACTGGTGCTTGGTCGGCTCACACGGCTTGGGCTCGATAAAGAACGTTCCCTTAAAGCCCTGCTTGCGCGCATAGTCCTTAGCCGTATGGAGGAATCGGGCAAGATGCTCCTGCTCCCGTTTCATATTCGTATTCAGAAGGCTCATATAACCTTCCCTTCCGCCCCAGAACACATAATTCTCTCCCCCCAGCGCTATCGTCGCATCCAGTGCCGCCTTCACCTGTGCCCCGGCATGCGCCAGCACATGAAAATCCGGGTTGGTGGCGGCGCCGTTCATATACCTCCTGTTGGAGAACAGATTGGCCGTACCCCACAACAGTTTGACCCCGCTGGCCGCCTGCTTCTCCTTCGCATAGTTGACCAGCGCATTCAGCCGCTTTTCGTTATCGGCTACATCATTCGTATAGTCAACGACATCGACGTCATGAAAACAGTAAGTAAGGCAGACCCAGCTTGGTGATAAATTCAAAAGCCGCGTCCATCTTATCCTTAGCCCTTGCTACCGGATCGGATTTTTCATTCCATGGATATACATGGGTGGGCTCTCCGAACGGGTCGGCCCCATTACCGACAAAAGAATGCCAGTAGGCGACCGCAAACCGTAAATGATCCTTCATCGTCTTCCCTGCTACAACTTTCTTCTCGTCATACCAACGATAGGCAAGGGGATTATCAGACCCCGGGCCTTCATATTTTATCTGTCCTATTCCTTTAAAGAACTCCTTCTCCTCCGCTGATAACTGGCATAGCTATATATTTTATATTATTTTAAAAAAAGGTCCAATTTTGTTTTCCATCTTCTGTACAGTTCCTCATATTCCGATACACGGCGGGGCTCCACCAGCGACAACGGCTTCAATCCCGCAAACGCTTCCTTCGCATGTCTGAATTTACCGACGCCGATACCCGCGCCCAGCGAAGCGCCCACGCTGCCGTCGCTGTTATACAGTTCCACCGGCACACCGGTCGCATTCACGAACGCCTCCGTAAACACAGGGCTCAGAAACATATTCGCCTTCCCCGCCCGGATGATCGAAGGATTCATCCCATTCTCCCGCATGATATCCAGTCCATACCGGAAGGAAAATGCGATCCCCTCCTGCCCGGCCCGGTACAGATGCGCCGCTCCATGGACATTCAGATCTGCGTCCAGTACCTGCGCCCCGATAATTTTATTGTAAAAGATACGCTCGGCTCCGTTCCCGAACGGTAGCACGCTCAATCCATCGCTCCCCGGCCGGATGGCCGCAGCTTCCTCATTTAGCTTCGAATACTCGCGCCCTCCCGTCAGGTCCCTTATCCACCTGTTCAATATCCCCGTACCGTTGATACACAGCAAGACCCCAACCCGCTTCGCATCGGGCCGGTAGTTGACATGCGCAAACGAATTTACCCTCGAACCTGGATCATAGGTCAGCCGGTCGCTGACCCCATATATGACGCCGGAGGTCCCGGCGGTTGCCGCCACTTCCCCAGGTTCCAGCACATTCAGCGACAAAGCGTTATTCGGCTGGTCCCCCGCCTTATACGTCACGGGGATCCCCGCCTTCAGCTTCAGCCCGGCCGCCACACCTGGCTTGACCTCGCCATGCGACGAGAATAGGGGACGCACCTCGGGGATCATTCGCTCGTCAAAGCCAAAGACCCCGAAAACGTCCGAAGACAATTTATCATCCTTGAAATCCCAGAATATACCCTCCGACAAGGCAGAGATATGCGTCGTCGCCTCCCCCGTCAGCCGCAAAGAAATAAAATCCCCCGGCAACAACACCTTGTCGATCCCGGCATATACATCCGGCTCATTCTCCTTCACCCAGGCCAGCTTCGCGGCGGTAAAATTCCCCGGTGAGTTCAGCAGCCGGTCGAGACTGCGCGCCTCGCCAATAGTAGAAAAGGCCTTGTCCCCATAAGGCACGGCCCTGCTGTCACACCAGATGATGCTGTCCCGCAAAACCCGCTGCTCCCTGTCTACCAGCACCAATCCGTGCATCTGGTACGCAATCCCAATAGCCCCGATCTCCGAAGGATCATAAGCACCGCTGGCATGCGCCCGCTTTATAGCTTGTTGTACATACTCCCACCAGGTTTCGGGAGACTGTTCCGCCCAGCCGGGCTGCCGGGACGTAATGACCGCCTCATTTTCCGGATACTCGCGCCGTAGCCAGCACCTTATGACTATCCGCGTCGGTCACCGCCACCTTTATCGAAGAGGTCCCCAGATCAATACCTAATAACAACATGCAGCAAACAATTTTTCATACGCAATTTCTCCGCGGCCATCCGCCCCCCGCGACAATTCACCGTCCCCACCCCGCAGAGCGGTAAATATAGCAACATTAATCGAATTGCAACCGATTGCAGCTTAGATTATTTCCAGATTATTTATTGTTTATTTATTTTGGCGATTTTACCCCCAAATAAATAACTTGCCCTCAAATGACAGGAAAAAAGAGATCACGATCTACGACATCGCCAAAGTGCTCAATCTCTCCCCGGCTACCGTCAGCCGCGGCCTCAAAGACCATCCTGCGATTAATATCAAGACCCGCAAACGTATCATGGACCAGGCCAAAGAGATGGGCTACCGCTCCAATTCTTTCGCCAGCAACCTCCGGATGCAAAAGACCCATACTATCGGCATCATCGTACACGAGCTCAAAAGCCAGTTCATCAGCTCCGTCCTCGCAGGTATCGAAAAGGTCGCCACCGAAGCCGGCTATGACCTGATCATCGGCCACTCCTCCGAAACATATACAAAGGAAGTCGCCAACGTACACAATCTGTTTCACAAGCGGGTGGACGGACTCATCGCCTCCCTCGCCTTCGATACCGCCGACCTCGACCACTTCGAACCATTCGTCCGCAAAAACATCCCCGTGGTCTTCTTCGACCGGGTCGAAGAATTCCCATATGGAACCCGCGTAGTCATCGACAACGTCAAAGCCGGCTACGAAGCCACCGCCCACCTCGCCGCCCAGGGCTGCCGCCGCATCGCCCACATCACCGCCGACCTCCACCGCAATGTCTACGCCGGACGCCTCAAAGGCTACAAACAAGCCCTCACCGATTACGGCCTCGAATACGATCCTTCCCTGCTCATCGTCAACGACCTCAGCGAAATTTCCGCGGTCCGCACCGCCCGCCAGATCATCGGCATGAGCGCTAAGACACGCCCCGACGGCGTATTTATAACCAATGATTTCTTTGCTGCTGTATTTCTCCAGACACTGAAAGAAGGCGGTATTGCCATACCCCAGGACATCGCTATCGTAGGATTCAATAACGACGCTATCTCCAGGATCACGCATCCCAAACTATCCACGATCAACTATCCCGGCGAAGAGATGGGCGAACAGGTCGCCCGCAGCCTCCTCGATCAGCTCGGCGGATCCCCCTCCGCCAACTCGACCGATACTATCATCATCCGGAGCGAACTCATCATCCGCGATTCCTCCATGCACCGAAAGATCTAACTATCCCGAACCCACGCCACCCCTCCACGGAGCTCTAAGCCCCCTGCTTCGCCCACTTCTCCAGCATCTGCATCAACTCCCCCAACCTCACCGGCTTACTGATATAGTCATCCATCCCCGACTGCAAACACTCCTCACGGTCGCCCTGCATAGCATTCGCCGTCAACGCCACGATCACCGGCTGCCTCTCCAACTCCCTCCTTATCTTCCTCGTCGCATCCAACCCATCCATCTCCGGCATCTGAACGTCCATCAGGATAAGATCATAGGCATGTCGCGAAGCCGCCTCCACCGCCAATACCCCATTCTCTACCGTATCCGGCTTATATCCCAGATTACCCAGTATCTGCTTCATTAGCTCCTGATTGATCAGGTTGTCTTCCGCTATCAGTATCCGCAGGGGGAACTCCTCCGCAAAACCCGTCTTCATCACCTCCCGCGCCACAGTCTCTTCCTTCGCCGGGTCTATCGGCTTCTCACCCGCCCGCGCCTTCATGGAAAACGCAAACTGCGTCCCTTCTCCTACCCTGCTCCGCACGCTGATCCTACCTCCCATCAGCGCCACCAGCTTCTCGCTGATCGCCAGCCCAAGTCCGGTGCCGCCATACTTACGCGTTGTCGACGAGTCCACCTGCGAGAACGGCTTGAACAATGTCTCTATCTTCTCCTCCGGTATTCCAATGCCCGTATCCCGCACTTCGAAACCCAGCTCGAGCCCCCCAGGCCATCGGCCGTCAGCACACGCACCACGACAGTCACCTCTCCTTCGTGGGTGAACTTCACCGCATTGCTCACCAGATTCATCAGGATCTGCCGCAGCCGCAGCGCATCCCCGACGACATACATCGGTACTTTGAGATCGATATGATATCCCAGCCTCAGTCCCGACTTGATCGCACGCTCATAAAAGAGCCCCAGCACTTCCTCGAGACACTGACGCAGGTCGAAATTCCGCTGCTCGATCTCCATCTTCCCGCTGTCTATCTTGGAATAGTCCAGAATATCATTGATCACGTTGAGCAGACTCTCGCCGCAATTGATGATGGTAGCATTGTATTCCTTCTGCTGCGACGTAAGAGGCGTCTGGGCCAGCAGGGAAGCCATCCCGATCACGCCATTCATGGGCGTTCTTATCTCATGGCTCATGGTAGCAAGGAAGACACTCTTCGCCTTGCTCGCCTGCTCCGCCTCTTCCCGCGCCCGCTCCGCCTCCTCCCTCGCATTCCGCTCCTCCTGGCTCAGCGTCGTCAGCAGTTCCGTCCGCTCCCTGACCTGTCTCTCCAACTCCCGGTTCAGCTGATTCATGGTCCGCAACCGCAGACGATAAAAGACAAACACACAGACCAGAATGACCACGATCAGCGAAACCCGGAACCACCACGTCATCCACCAGGCAGGCGTGATAACTATCTTCAAACTAAGTATCCTGCCGGACCATTCCCCTTCATTGTTCAACCCCTTAACCTTCAGCTGATACGTACCGGGGTCCAGATTCGTATAGGTCACGGAACGCTTCAGGTTCACATAGTTCCAGGTCTTGTCGAATCCCTCCAGCATGAACGCATATTTCTTCTTCTCCCGGTCGGTAAAATTCAGCGTCGCAAAAATGAAGGTGATGACGGAATTCTTATACGGCAGTTCGATCGACTTCGTCTCCCCGATCGAAGCACTCAACGGCGAAACCATATCCCCGTCCTGACCGATCGGTACCTCCCGGTTGAAGATCTGGAAACTCGTCATCACCAGCGGAGGATCGAAAGGCTCTGAACGCATATGCTCCGGCGATATCACATTGAATCCATTTCCGCCGCCGAAATAGAGCAGCCCGTTACGGCTCCTGCACCAGGCATTCTCCTTGAACTCGTTCGCCTGCAGACCGTCGTATACGCCATAATTTTTTATCTTCCCGCTTACCGCATCCCACCGGCACAGCCCCTTATTGGTGCTGATCCATCTCACCCCCGCGGAATCTTCAAGAAATGCAAAAATGACATCGTCCGGCAATCCATCCCGCATCGTATACGTCACAAATCGGTCCCCTGCCATCTTCGACATTCCCTCCGTAGTCGTTATCCACAGATTCCCGCCCCTGTCCTCGAATATTCCATTGATATAATTGCTGCAGAGACTATTGGCCCCATCCCTGTGACGATAATGCCTGAACTTTCCCCGCTCAGGATCGAAAAGGTCCAGCCCTCCTCCATCCGTCCCTATCCAGATACGCCCTCGGCTGTCCTCGAAGATCACGTGGATCTTGTCATTACCCAGAGAATTCGTGTCCTCGTCATTGTGCTGATAATGGATGAATCCCCTGATGGAAGGGTCATACAGCTCCAGTCCGCCCCCATACGTACCCAGCCACATACGATGACGGCTGTCCTCACACAAAGCCCATACATTATTGCTGCGAAGACTATGCTTATCGTCAGGGTTATTTCTAAAATGAGTATAAGTATTTCGTTGCGGGTTATAGATCGTCAATCCATCCGCCCAGGTCCCGACCCACAGATTGTGCCTGCTGTCTTCCACCACCCGCAGCACATAGTCGCCGCAGATGGTCGCGGAGTTCCCCGGAACATGCCGGAAATGCCTAAACCGTTCGGTCTTACGGTCCAGCAGATCCAGACCTCCGCCGTCCGTCCCGATCCACAGATTGTCCCGGTGATCCTCATAGATACAAAGCACATGATTATTACTGAGGCTATACGGAGACGAATTATGCTTGTAGTGGGCAAACTTGCGTGCATCCCTGTTGACGAAGTCGACGCCTCCGTTGAAGGACCCCACCCACATATTCTTTTTACTGTCCCTGCAAATACCGTAGAGTGAGTTGGTTCCGATGCTCGACGCATCTACCTCATCGTGCAGGTAGTGCTTCCAGTTACCCGTCTCCGGATCGAGGATCACCAGACCATCATTCTCCGTACCTATCCAGATATTACCGTCGCCGTCTTCCGTCACCGAATTGATCGTATTATTGGTGATACCCTTAGCGGAATGACCGCCCTTCTGATAATGCCTGAATCCGCTCGTCGCCCGGTCATAGCCGTCAAGTCCGCTGTAGGTTCCTATCCAGAGACGGTGATGACTGTCCGTAAAAAGAGAAGTAACCGAGTTGTTATTGATCGAGGAAGGTATATGCTCGTTGTGCAGCCATCTGTAAAAGGCCCCCGTCTTCCTGTCCAGCCGGCAAAGTCCACTGGCGGTACCGGCCCATATCTGGTGGTCGGCATCCTCACAGAGCGCCTTCACATAATTGGCCGCGATACTATGCTCGTCTTTCGGATCGTGGATATAATGAACACAGCGGCCCGTGGAATCCATCCGGTTCAGACCACCGTCCTCCGTCCCTATCCAGAGATAACCACGGCTGTCCCTCAGCAGCGACAGCACCAGATTACTCGAAAGGCTGTTCGGATCCGCCGGATTATGCCGGAAATGAACGAACTGATCGGTGCGCCTGTCATAACGGTCCAGCCCGCCCCCCAGGTCCCGATCCACAGATAACCCTTGTCATCCTCTACGATGGCATTGACCAGATTGTTGGTCAGGCTCCTGTCATCACCTATCTTGTTTCTGTAAACTGTACAAAGATATCCGTCGTACTTGTTCAACCCCTCCCTCGTCCCAAACCACATGAAACCCCGGCTGTCCTGCAGAGTGCAGATGACATTGCTATGGGACAAACCCTGGGCCGTCCCCAGATGCTCAAAGGATAGATGCTCTGATTGAGGATAGGCCAGGATTGAATGAAACAGCAGCAGTAAGGCACAAAAGTGGTAACGGTAAGGCACCATAAATACGTTCAATCCGGTTTCACTTCCGAGAACGCATTTACAACCAGATTATTACAAATTTTATCAATTTCCCCTTAGCTCCGCCGCCGCCGGGTCTTCGCCGGCCTCCGCCGGGCCCGATTTCCGCCAATATGCAATCACTATGCCACCGGGGCCACCAACGCCACCGTCCGTCCCTTCTATCTAATACTGAAATCCCAGCTTGAACAGGAACACACCCCCATCCGTCCCCTGCCCATAACTGGCCGAGAATACGAACTTCTTCAACGGACTTATCCATATGCCGCCGCCATACCCATCATGCCACTGATGGCTGTCCTCGCCCTTCAGCCACACCCTGCCGATATCGTTGAAGAACTGCAGCCCCAGCGAACCGGGAAACAGATAGGTCTCGAAATCCCCCAGCTTTCACCCGCAGGTCGAGATTGTGATAGAAGATCTCGTCACCCGCAAAACGGTATTTCCGGTAGCCCCGCAGATTCTCCAGCCCCCAGATACTGCGCCTGATAGAACTCGTACTGGCCGAAGGTCTTTCCGTATCCTACCCGTGAAGCCAGTACCACGTCCGCCCGGGAATTGAAACTCATGAACACCGAAAGGTCGGAGTTCAGCTGTGAATAAGCATGGCTATTATTATTCAGATTTCCGAGACTGCTAAAGCGGGTCTGCCAAAAGATCCCGCGTGAGGTCAGCGCCTTGTCATTCCGGTTGTCGACGGTCGCCGTTGCCCTTCCACCCAAAAATGCCTTGGAAAGATACAGAGAGCCGGGATCCAAACCGTTCTGCCCCGTCTGGTTGATGTACCTGTCCCTGTTGTCGGCGCTATCCAGCGAGAAATACTGGAATACAGGTCCCACCGCAAATGAGAACGCCTTCCCGAAACGCTTCCTCAGCTGGAGGTCTACATCATAGCTGTTGAACCGGGCCCTGTAATAACGGATGCCCTCCTTCGCGTCTTTAACATAAACACTCTCGTTGCCCAGACCGAAGAAATTGATAGTATTGCTCGGCGCCCTGACATCCGCATCCGCCAGAAGGTCCGGCTTCCCGACCGCCTGGATCGCCTCGAAATTATACTTGAACGCATAGGCTTTCGTCGACAAGGCATGCAGCAGGGTCAGATTGTGGAGCTGCTTATACGGCTCCTTATGAAATCCGCGGGTGACATAGCTGAACATCAATCCGATCAACACGCCGTCGTCGGGGTTATATCCGATATTCGGCAAAGGCGTCAGTATATTGTATTTGTATCCCAGCCGGTCAAAACCGTTTACACTGGCATTATCCGACAGGAATTCCCGATGCCCTCCTTTTCCTTCGAAATCGCTCTTCTCGGTGCTGAGGTCGTAGATCTTCGTCTTCACCGCAGGCGAAGCCGCCTCCGTCTTATAGACATCCTCCCCCGGGCCTCCGATGATCCGGACCAGCACACCGCCGCCCTGACCGTGGGTTCTGAACTCGTCGTTGCCTCCCAGTCCATACAGCCTTACTTCCTTCGTCACGCCGGAATAAAAGGTCCGCTTATACATCTGCCGTCCCGTCTTTTCCTTCCTTCGTCAGTTTCGAGACGGTTACCGTCACCGAATCCCTCCCCTGCCGGTCGATATCGAACAGCTCGTTCTTGCTGCTGCCAAAGACGCTCACCTGCTTCGACAGGAATCTGTAGTAAGCCATCACATCCTCCACATAGTATTTCCTCCGCTCTTTCAGCTTCGCGATGATCGAATTCATGGAATAGGAGTGGATCTCCACCGGCTGTAAATGCAGCGAATTCTCGATAAGCGAGTCGGTCATCGTCGCGACCATGGCCTCAGCCTCCCTGCGCCACTCTTCTTCCGTTGGCTCGTTCAGATAGTTGCGGTCGAAATTCCGGCCATTGAAATTAAAGGTGTTGATATTCCTCGCCTTCGGCCTGAACCCCTGCAGCTGAGGCGCGAGAAAAGCACTCCCCGCAATCCACGGCAACACCCCCTTATTGATAAAAAAAGGCTGATCCCTGTCCCTCGGCACCGGGGAAAACAGCTTCCCCTTGCCAAAATCATCCGCCTCCCACCTCCACTGGTCCTCATGGCGGTCGAAGTCCATGACAAACATATCCAGCAGACGCGCCCGCAGCGCCCGATGCTGATCCACCCCGTTGTCATTATCCTCAAACAATTTCTTGTCGATATCCTCCATATTATAGGTCTTCTTCCCGTTGCCCGGCTCCCGCTCCTCGAGAAAGGCGAACAAGTTGCCATAGTCGCCTCCTGAACTTCCCCAGCCTCGGGTCATCCGGGACGTACACCATCCTGGGGCTGGCATGCGGTACATGCAACGCCGTCGCGAACGGCGGTATCGACATCGCAGCATAGGGATAGGACGCGGAAACCCCGTCCGCCACAAGGTCCTGCACCAGCGCATCCTTGGCAACGACCGTCGGCAACGCATTCTCGGTCACATATTTCCTGACCCCCGCAGCACATACTGCTTCCCGTCAGGACCGGTCATCCGCAGCGACCGCGTCTGATTCCCGCCGCCCCTCTGCAACGGCGTCCACCCCGTCATATCGAATACTTTTACCCTGATCGGTACCGCCCATTCCTTCCGGTAATTGGCACCCAGCAGCCAGCGCTTGAACCCACCGGCGCGGAATTCCGGATCACCGGCGATTGTCACCGAATCGGGCCAGCTCTTAGCCAGCTCTTCCACCACCGGTTTGGGCCGCAGCGGAGGCAAAGCAGCCGTATAGATGGTCTCCCCTTCAGGAACCGAATAGAACTTTATTTCAGCCTTCCCGCTCTGCGTCACCTCTATCACCGAAAATCCATGCCCCTCCCTCGCCATCAGCGAATACTGCCCCATCTTTACCCTTGTATTCTTGGAACCCGATCCGCTGACGACATAATAAATGCTGTCGTGCCGCAACAGCTGAAGGGTATGCTCATGCCCCGCCACATGCACCACATTGGGATGCCCGGCGATCACGGACTCCACCGCCTCACGCAGGTCCTTATACCGGGGATTCGCCACGTCCTGCACATTCCCGAATACCCCCGGGCTATCGGATAGATGGACCCGATCAGCGGAAGGGGAATCCAAAGCCCCGGCTTTATATCCGTCAGTGGAAAAATATGTTGTTTGATGGTGTAGTATCCGCCGTGCTCGCCATGTGTGTATAGGGGATGATGCATGGCCACCAGGATCAGCCTGTCCGGATAGCTGCTGATGATATCCCTCAACGCATTGGTAATCGCCTTCGGGTCCTTACACTCGCAGCCCGACTCCAGCCCCGGACGCTCCCCCTCCTCCTGCAGCCACCACTCGCTGTCCATCGCCACCAGCACCACCTTCTCTCCCACCTCCACCGCTACCGGTCCCGGACAACCGTCCTTCGGCAAAAAATCGACATTTGCCAGTCCCACCGAATCGATATAATTCTGTTCATTCTTGACCTGCTGCCATCCTCCAGGCTTCCCCTGCTTCCAGTCATGGTTACCCGGTACAAAAAAGGCCCTCGCCTTCTTACCCGCTACTACCGACAACTGATAGTCTATTATTTCTCTGGCCTCGTCCACACCCCTGGCCCCTTCCGGCGGCATACCATGCGGATAGACGTTGTCCCCCAGATAGACCAGCACATTGCCGGTGTCATTCCAGTCTACATGCCCTTTCAGCCAGTCGCACACGGGATGATGCCCGTCCTTCAATTCTCCCGCATCCCCCACAAGATAGATCCGCTGCACAACCCGGTCGCCCTGCGCATATCCCGTCCGGCAAACGGTTGAAACCAATAAAACCAGACTGACGATTCTTAAAATTCGGCTCATAATTATGGCTTATAGTTGAACAACAAAGCGTTCGCGTTTCCCCATGTCCCTCATTGCTGATATACATATTTCCCCTGCTGTCGAAAGCAAGCCCCTCCGGCTGCTTGAAAAGGATGGGGTCCAGCTGATAGGTCTTCTTCAGCTTCCACTTGTCCGTCCAGCACCAGCAGGGCCTTGTTGACGGACGAAAGGATAAACCATTCCTTTGTCAGCGGGTGCCGGGCCAGCGCGGACGGATGGAATTTCACCTTCTTATGGTCCGAGCTGCGCAGCTTCGATGCCTTCGCCTCTATCAGGAAATGGTCGGTTACCGCCAACTCACGCCGCGCATTGTATTGCAGCACATAGGCAGTGACCTCTTCCCGCTGGTCGTCATCCGGGCAGTTCTTACACAGCGCGATCAGCCTGCCCCCTCGTCCGCAAACAGCCCTTCGTATTCTCCTGTCGGGAGTATATGCTCGTAGACCTTCGTCGCGGCCTCCCCCTTCTCGGCCTGTTCTTTGGGAAGGACAAAAAAGACTCCCGTCACTTCGCAGCACCACGAACTCTTTATCGTCCAGTATCGCGACATCCTCATAGTCACCGTGCTTTCCGAACTTCCAGTATGGAAAACTGCGATCCCCTAAATGAAAATGAAATAGCTTGCCCGCCTCATCCTCGATGGCATACATCGTATCGGGATTACCCTTCAGGAACACAATACCCGATATCTCATGGAGCACTTCACCCATCACAAACTTCTGGGGAGAGGCCAGATCATAACCCGGAGGAGAGAACACCGGCTCCGGTTCCCTGCACCCTGAGATCGAAAAAAACAGCACTATAAAAATGAACTGATACATCGTGACCACTAGCCTTTCATCCGCTCCATCTCTACGCGAAACTCCCTCTTCCCCTCTTCATCCTCTACGTTCACCCCGACACGCAACGCCCGCAGCCCGCTCACCCCCTGCAACTCTTCCAGCTCCAGATTCTCTACCTCCAGGCCGAGAACACCCTTCTCCTGCATATACCGGATATACCCCCAGTACTCATCCGCCTCCCGCTCGTTGAGATAGATGATCGCTATCTTACCGGGCTGGGTAAGCCTTTCATTCGTGTCCCGCACGTGCACCTTGTCGATTCTTTCTTCACCACCTGATAGCGGATATTGTATCCACCCTCGACATCGAACCGCCGTTCGTCCTTGCGAAAACTGATGTCGATCGAGGAAGAATGCACAAAGATCAGCTGCGTCGTCTCCAGCCGTTCGGGCATCTGCGGCAACAACGCATGCGTCAGCCGAACGATCGTAGCCATCGAATTCAGCTGCCAGAGCCGAAGATTACGCAGATACAAAAGGTCGAACGGATGCCCGGGCGCAATAGACTGCCCGATATAAATATCGTGATTCGATACCATCCGTCCTGAACTTCTCGAAATAGGACGGATAGGACTTCTGCAACTCGTCGGCTGCCACCTCCAGATGCCGGTTGATCGTCTTATTGACCAGTTGGATCGACACCTCCAGGTCCCTGCGGTTGGAAAATGCAACCCCCTTTTCCTCGTCGATCGCCTCCAGATAAGGACGGACTATTTCCTTTACCTCCGGCCGGCTTTCCGCAAAATGTTCCAGAAAACCGCCGACCTTATCCTTCAAAAGCATTCAGACTCAGCTCATCGGCCGTCGTCAGCGCACCCCCAAGCGCCTTCTGCCATCCCCTGGCCCGGAACAGCAGCTCCTCGATCAGCTGCAGGCTCACCGCCTCGTGCAGACGGCCCGAGCGTCAGCGTCAATATGTCGAACTGGACTTCGAGATCCTTCCGCAGGGCTCCGTTCCGCCCGATGGTGGAATTGCGGATATCGATAGCCCCGTACAGGGATACACATCCTTGAAATAGATCGTCTCGATCACCGGCGGATTCTCACCCTGTTCCTGCATTTCCTCGAAATGCCAAGCCGCCTCATTGAATTTCCACTCCACCGCCGGCTGTATCGACGTAAAATTCTCCTTGACAATCGCCTTGATTCGGGCGTCAAATTCATCCACGCTTCGCTGCAGCATCTGAGCAAGCAGCGGGACAGCAACGTCCAGCCTCGACAACAGCTCGCTGTCCACCTGTCCCTCCGTCTTCGAAGAAACCTCCATCACCCCCGCCAGCCGGTTATTATAAAACACCGGTATCAGCGCATAACAACAGACCCCAATCCTGCGCAATGGCTCGAGGAAAAAGACCTCCCCGGCTGCTGTGCCGGCAACGACTCATACACCAACTGCTGCGGATCGAGAAAATAGTCCTCCACCATGCGCTGATAGCTCTTCGCCATGGCATCATCGGTAAATGCCTCCGCGAGTACGCTGTGACGGCAGATCTCCGGGAGAACACCGGCCTTCCATTCACCTTCAGGAAAGCGCACCAGCCCGATCTCCACACCGGTCTTGTGAGCCAGCGTTTTCAGAAATTGGATCACCTTTTGATTGCGTACATCCGTCCCGCAGCAGTCGGAATCCAGTATGATATTCTTCATGCTGTCCATCACATACTCCGTGGTGACATCCGTCAGCGTCATCGCATTGATACCCTCGAAGCGGAACAGATTCAGCGGCAGATGCTGCTTCAGCCAGACCATCAGCTCCGGATGGGACAGGTGCGAACTGAACAGCCGCGCATCGATCTCCGGCAGCGGCCCTTTAGCCGTCACTTCCGTAAAACGCGTATCTATGTTGACATTATAATAAGTGCTCATCCCTCGTCGCCTCATTCAGCCAGGACTTCACCAGACTGTTTCCCGCCGGAAGCTCGATTTGATACAGATGCTTCAGTATCAGAGAATAGATCAGATCGTATTTCAGCTCGTGACGCTCCTTGTCCTTCTCGAGGATCCTGGCCTTTTTCTGATTGGTGTCGGGATCCCGTAAAAGATCATACATCGCGTCCGTCCCGTAAAAGATCGTGGGCCTCACAGGTACGGCCAACGCCCAGACCAGATCGCTCTCGTCGGAGATTGCCGGCGAAATACAGGTATACATCAGCTCGAGCAGATCGGCATACTTATCCAACTCATCGAGCTCCACATAGTTTTTGTCCCCCAGACGCTGCTCGAAGTGCTGGATCACAAAATCCAGGAACCTGACCCGCATAGTCCCTTCCTCCCGCCTCCTCTCCTTCAGGAATTTGATAAAACCCCTGAAAGGAAATGCGGGAATCCGGCTGGTCGGCTCCCTCGATCCCTTTAATAATATGTACGACAGTATTCTGCATAAAAATTTTACCTTGACGGAAAGAAAAGCGCCGCTATCAAAAATGCCAGTACCGACGCGATCAAACCATACATGAACACATTGTAGGACCACCTCAGCCACAAATACTTCTTGCCCAGCGCGATCCCCTGATAGTATACATCCCGGATCAGACTGCCGTAAAGAAAGTCCTTGTCATCCATCATGACCAGCATTCCGCCCGCATACTCCTCGAGACTCATCCGGTAAAAATTACCGAAGAACAAAAGATTGACCTTTTTTCGTCGAGGTCTGCCTTGGTGAACGTACCAGGCGGAATCATGCGGCCGCGTCGCCAAGATGGAGAATATGATCGTGACCAGGTTCACGAACAACAACAGGGTAGCAGGTATTGCCAGATTGGTATGATCCTCTATTTTCCTCAGCAGCAGGCTCAGCAAAACCGAAATGATGATGGCGTTCACCTGTATCAGAATATGCGCCTTGCTGTCCGCCTGCGAACTCAGCCGCTGATTATTATTCGACGTGATCCGGAACACCGTGTCGATACCACGGCCCGGATCTTTTTTCTTATTCTTCTTCTCTCTTCGCCGCAGGCTTTTCCCCGTCGGAATCACCATGGCCGTCATCGGAGACCCCCGCCTTGCGTAGCAACCTCCTCCAGCGGATTCCCGTTGCCCGCGACATTGGAATCCAGCAAACCATGTTGCCGCAACAGCCCGTTCAGCACATGTTCTTCGTCATCCGGCTCCTTTGCCTTCAGCTTTTCCAGATTCTCCTGCTGCTTCTCATTCAGCAATAGCCGGCAATAGTCGGTATAGTAATGCGTGACTCTCCAGAAAACGGATCGTACCCTTTCGCCATTCGTCCTTGCTTATCTTCCGGTGCTTCACCGCCTCAGCCTCCCTGCGCATCGCCTTGTTCCGGTCAGAGAACTCCTCCGTCCCCAGATGATACAGATCAGCGTCACAGACGATCTGCTCCAGCAGGGTCACGGCCCGTTGGGGCAGTTGGGTCGCAAGGATACACTTCCGGATGGAATCGATGATTCCCCTGTCCACTCCCGTCCCTTCCAGAAAAGACTCCGCCATGCGCGCGCCCCTTTCTTCGTGACCGGGCCCCTCCCCGGTAAGATACCCGATATCATGGAACCACGCCGCAATCTTAACGGTAAAGAACTCAGCATCATTCAGTTGATAATGCTGCGCGATCTGTACGGCCGCCTCCACGACCCGCTCCGTATGCTTTCTGTTGTGATAAACCAGCTTGTCACTGATGTGCGTGTCGAAAAAGGATCGGACATAATGCTGCGCCTGTTCTAAAATACTGCTATAGTCGATACTGGTCTGGTCCATGGCCGGTGTTTTGTAGGAAGTTCCCTCCGGCCCCAAATTAACAAATTATCTCCCTTTCTGGTTGAATCCTCGGAGAAAATGACATCAATATAGTAGGTATGTACAACTTATTTTATTCCGCCGCCATCACCCCCGCCCTCTTTTGAGGCCTGGTGCCGGGGACCGAACGGTATTTTGACAAATTGATCAGCAGCACACTGACCAGTATCACCGCCAGGCCGGTCAGCTGAAGCCAGCTCATCCGCTCGCCGGCAAATAAAGTGCCCAATAACACCGCAACTACAGGGTTGACATAGGCATGCGTACTCACCTGGGTAGCCGGCCTCACCTGAAGCAGCCAGACAAACGCGCTGTAACCGACCAGCGAACCCATCGTCACCAAATAGACGATCCCCATCCACGAGCTCAGGGGCACCTCCGCCGGATGAAACGCCCCCCACTCCCCGCTGGCGAGACTCGCGGGGATAAACGCAACACCCGCCGCAAACATCTGCCAGCCCGCATTCACCGCATTACTGCTGCCTTCGGCCGTCCTGTATTTGGAATAAAGAGAACCGGCAGCCCACGAGACCGACCCCAGCACCAGTACCACCAGAGCCACCGTTTCCATATGCTCCCCGGACAACCCTCTGCTCAGTTGCTGCACGAAAAGCAGCAACACCCCGACAAACCCGACAACCAGCCCGACGATCGTCGACCGGCTCCGGAAATTCTCCTTCCACTTCCCCTTATCGAGCAACACGAACCACACCGGCCCCGCCGCCAGCAGAATAGCCGCCAGACTGCTTGGAATATACTGCTCCGACCAGATCAGAGCCCCGTTGCCCGTCCCGAGCAGCAGCAGACCACTCACGATGGCCGGCCGCATGACCTTCCACGAGAATAGTTTTTTCCTGGTAAATAGACACCACAGCAGCATAAGGGTCCCAGCCAGTATAAATCGGAATGCGCCCACCATCATCGGCGGAATATGCAGCACCGACAGCCGGATAAAGAAATAGGTCGAACCCCAGACAACGTATACGATTGCGAAGGCTACCACCACCATTATCGTGGAGGCAGGCCTGTTAGAAGGAGTAGACATAACTACTATTTTTGGGAATCTGGAATATTTAGTCGCTGTTCCTCTTTTACGGTCTCGAGCACGATCGTAGTCTTCGTAGAATGGATCGTAGGGATTTGAGCAAACTCATTTCGCATCAGCGACATCAGCGCCGCCGAATCCGCCGTCCTGACCTTGACGAGATAACAGTCATCCCCGGCAATATTGTGCACTTCCTGCACCTCCGGGATCTTGGCAAGCGCCGGACCCGTTACGGGCGAACCAAATCCGTCCGTGGTTTTTATAAAAATGAAAGCCAGTAGCCGCTGACCGATCAATGACGCGTTCACCTGGGCGTTATATCGCAGGATCACCTTCTTCTGCTCCAGTTTCTTCACCCGTTCGAGCATAGCCGAAGGGGCCATCTCCAGCTCGCGCGCCAGCTCCACATTCGAGATACGTGCATTCTCCTGCATCAGCCGGAGTATCCGCATATCGATATTGTCTAAAAGGATTTCCATATTTTATTATGTAAAGATAGTTATTTTTAGAATAAAATTCATTCTACGACGCCTCACTCTGTATTTTCTTCTCCGTAACGACCCTTTTCCTATGACTAAGATAGTGTATCACCTTGTGCTCCAGCCAGTGATGCAGCGGCACCAGAACGGCCGCCAGCCCGATTTTTATCATCAGCACCATCCAGGGCTCATCGTGCGTCCAGCGCTGGATCGACTTGTCCGCCAGCAGAATGATGAACTCGAAAAGAAAGATAAAGGACACAAAGCCAAGCGCCCTGATAAAACCCGCCGGCACGGCAAACCACCCGAGCATGACCAGAACGACGAACAGCGCCACCAGGCCGATGGTGAAACCGAGATACTGCAAATTGTGCCGGTGTTCGACCCTTTCCTCTTCTTCGCGCGCCAGCCGCTCGCGCCGCTGATTGTCATTCTCCACTTCCATCTTCAGCAGGTCCGCGTCCCGGCTCATATCCCTCAGACTGTCCTTCACGGAATGATAACGGATATTGTACAGATGCGCCGACCTGTAGTCCCCGGCCATGCTATATACGGAGTCCAGCATCTGCGCACAGGTCTCCTGCACTTCGAGGTCCTTGATCTCCTCGCCGATACGGTAGGCCTTCAGATAACTGGCAATCGCCTGTGGATAGTCCTTCTTCCGGATATTATAGTCGCCGACCGCCGTATAGAAATTATAGTGCTGCTCGGGATTGCTCTTCCTGTCCATATCCGGCTCCGCCCTCCGGAAATAATAACCCGCACTGTCGAATTTCTTGAGTTCGGTCATACTCATCGCATACAGCTGATCGAGAAAATACTGGTACCCCATATTCTGCAGGAAAATAACGATCGACTGGTGGGTCATCAGATAGCTGTAACCTTTTGAATACTGATGCAGGTTGAAGTACATATTGAAAATGCGGAAATAAGGGTCCACCTTCAGCAGGTCATAGTGCATCGAGTCCGCAAACAGAATGGCTTTCTCATACATCTTCAGCGCAAGGTCCGGCTGCTTGCTGCGCGTAAAAAGATCGCCCGTGCTGTACATGTCCCGAATGACGTCCAGCGGGCGCCCCGCCTTGCTGTCCTGTCGGTACATCATCATCCGGTAGTCGATCGCCTTGCCGTATTCACCGATGCTTGAATAGAATCTGGAAAGATGCTCCCAGGCATCACTCAGCAGACTTTCCTTATTGCTCTTTTCGGCAACCTGCAGCGCCTCCAGAAAATTCCTGAATGCAAGCAATTTCTCATCTGCAGACAGATAATAGTCGCCCATCGACGCATAAGCCATGGCCCTTGTCGTATCGTTCTGGCTGGCGCCCGCTATCGACAATTCCTGGTTGCAGTATTCCAGACCCTTCTGTCTGTTCCCCTTGTAGATCCAGGCCGTCGACAACTCACTGTAGGCGCGCACCTGCAAAAAGTTCCAGGTCGTTGGCCTTTGCAATGGCGGCAGCCCTGTTGAAATTGCCGATAGCCCGCTCGAGATTGTCGGACAGGCCCGGGTTGTTCATATACCGCCGTCCGATAGTCATATAGGTCGTACCCATCAGCCTGCGGTCCCGGCTCAGCTCGGCCGTCTCCATCGCGCGGCTGACATACAGGTCACCCATCAGCGGGTCCATATAGGAAGACAACGCAAGTTCCAATAGATACTGCACCTTGTCGGATGGAGTCTGCGCCTTCGACAAACCCAGTTTGAGGCTGTCGATGAATCGGTCGCCCGACAGTCCCTCCGCCGGGGCATACCCCTGCCCTCCGGCGTGTCCGCTATCCGGCTGGGCTCTCACCAAAAAAGAAAAGAAAACAAAAAAGACAAAAAGAGACAAAGAATAACGTCTAAACATAGGCCAATAGATTCATCGGCCTAAAGATACGTACGTTAACCCTCCCCCGTAAAATATTGGAGGGTCAGAAAAATAAGTCCATAAAAGGCGATCTGATCAGAAGGTGCGGGTCGGGATCAGTAACTCCCGGATGTCGACATCAAGTGCGAGAGCGATCTCGCGAAGCAGTTTTAAAGTAGGCTGAAATTCGTTGTTGCAGATACGCGTAACGCTGTTGGGCGCGATGCCGACTCTGGTAGCCAGCTCCTTATGCGATATATCTTTTTCTGCTAGGACAGCCTTGATCCTGTTGATTTTTAATTTTTTTTCCATTTTTTCTCCGGCGGTTTGAGGGGCAGGGTAATTTAGGTTATTTCCGTCTAACATAGTGTGTAATTTTGAAGATAAGTTTCTAGGAATCAACACGTTCCGATTTCAACTATACGGAATTGGTATCTTATGATCCGTAAAAAGTATGATAGCATAATCTTTACGTATCGTCCTTCAATTCCCTATCAACAAGACCACATTTCCATTCCATAGTCCTAGTCGCCACCAAAAAAATTCTCCAACCCCAAATTCTCCCCCAATTCTCTCCAAAATTCCCCCGAATCCCCCCCAAATCCATCCTAAAATCCCCCAATCCTCCCCAACAAGCCCAACTCTCCCACCACCCACACCCCCGGCACGGTCCACCCCACCGCACGCCCCCCGACCGCGTCTCCCCGGCACCCATCCGCAGCCCCCGTCTCCCCGGCACCCATCCGCAGCCCCCTTCTCCCCGGCACCCATCCGCAGCCCCCGTCTCCCCGGCACCCCAACCGCTCCCTCCGTCCCCCCAATGCACCCCTGCTCGCCTCCCCCAAAAAATTAATTTTTAAAAACCCGGGAAATAAATGTTATTTTGACAGGAATTCCCTCAAAACAAACGGAATCTCCTGGACAAAAGCCATATGGGACAAGATAATTTTGTAATCGGAGTAGACTACGGAACAGACTCGGTTCGCTCCCTTCTCGTGAATACTGCCAACGGCAGCGAAATAGCATCAGCCGTATATTATTACCCCCGCTGGAAAGACGGACTCTTCTGCAACCCCGCCGACAACCAGTTCAGACAACACCCCCTCGACTATATAGAAGGACTCGAGAACACCATCCGCGCCTGTCTCGCACAAGCCGGCCCCGCGGCAGCAGCAGCAGTAAGAGCCATCTCCGTCGATACCACCGGCTCGACACCGGTTGCCGTAGATGAAACAGGCACGCCCCTTGGCCTTCTGCCCGCCTTCGAAAAAATCCCAACGCACTCTTCGTCCTCTGGAAGGACCATACATCGGTAAAAGAAGCGGCGGAGATCAACGCACACGCGATAAAATTCCCCGTCAACTACCTGCAGTTTGTCGGCGGCATCTACTCTTCCGAATGGTTCTGGGCCAAACTGCTCCACATTCTTCGCGTCGACGCCGACGTCAGAAAAGCCTGCTATTCCCTGGGTGGAACACTGCGACTGGATCCCCTTCCTCCTCACAGGAGGCAAACACGTCTCGGAAATGCGACGCAGCGTATGCGCAGCCGGCCACAAGGCGCTCTGGGCGACGGCCTTCAACGGCTATCCCCCGGACGAATTCTTCGCTTCCCTCGACCCGCTGTTAAAAGGATTTACCGCAAGGCTCTACGAAAAGGCCTATGCTTCCGACCAGGCCGCAGGCCGCATTTCCCCTGAGTGGGCGACCCGCCTCGGTCTGTCCGCCGACGTCGTAATAGGCGTTGGCGCATTCGACGCACATATGGGCGCGGTCGGCGGCCAGATCGAACCCTACCACCTCAGCAAGGTCATGGGTACCTCTACCTGCGATATGCTCGTCGCCCCTCTGGACGAAGTAAAGGACCGACTGGTCAAAGGCATCTGCGGCCAGGTACCCGGTTCGGTCATTCCCGGCATGATGGGCATGGAAGCCGGCCAGTCCGCCTTCGGCGACGCCTACGCCTGGTTCCGCAACCTCATCGCCTGGCCCGTCCGCCAGCTATGGCCAGACGAAGCGCAAGCCAACTCGATCATCGACAAGATTATACCCGAACTCAGCCGTCAGGCCGCGGCCCTGCCTGCCGACACCCATGCCGAACTCGCCGTCGACTGGTTCAACGGACGACGCACACCCGACGCCAACCAGCTCCTGAAAGGAGCCATCACCGGCATCGGCCTCGGCAGCGACGCCCCCCGCCTCTTCAGAGCCATCGTCGAATCTACCTGCTTCGGAGCACGAACTATCGTCGACCGGTTCATCCAGGAAGGCGTTCCCGTGCGCGGCCTCATCGGCCTCGGCGGAGTGGCAAAAAATCCCCCTTCATCATGCAGATGATGGCCGACGTAATGGACAGACCCATTCGCATCCACGGCAGCGAACAGACATGCGCACTCGGCGCGGCCATGTTCGCCGCTACCGCGGCCGGCATCTACCCCAAAGTGGAAGACGCCATGGCAGCCATCGGGCAAGGTTTCGACGCCACCTATCGCCCCGACCCGTCCAAAGTAAAAATATACGCCGACCGCTTCGACGCCTATGCACGGCTCGGCGGGTTCATAGAAAAAGAAACAGCAACCCATGAGTAAATACACCGACATCCGCGAAGCCGCCTACCAGGCCAATATGCGACTGCCCCGGCTGGGACTCGTCCTCTTTACCTTCGGTAACGTCAGCGCCGCAGACCGTGACCTCGGCGTCTTCGCCATCAAACCCAGCGGAGTACCCTACGAAGAGCTCACACCGGACAGCATGGTGATCGTCGACTTCGACGGGAAGACCGTCAAAGGCAAACTTCGCCCGTCCTCCGATACCCTCACCCACGCCGTGCTGTACAAGCACTGGGAAAAGATCGGCGGTATCGTCCATACACATTCCACCTACGCCACCGCATGGGCCCAGGCGCAGCGCGACATACCCATCTTCGGCACCACACACGCCGACCACAACACCGTCGACGTCCCATGTGCCCCGCCGATGAACGACGACATGATCCAGGGCGACTACGAATACCAGACCGGCTTTCAGATCATGAACGCCTTCAGGGACCGCGGCCTCAGCTACGAAGAAGTGGAAATGGTCCTCGTCGGCAACCACGCTCCCTTCACCTGGGGCAAAACGCCCGACAAAGCCGTCTACAATAGCGCAGTCCTCGAGAGCATCGCACAGATGGCCTACCTGACCGAACAGATCAGTTCCGTCGCACCCAGACTAAAAGACTCACTGATAAAAAAACACTACGAACGCAAACACGGTCCGAATTCCTATTACGGACAATAAAATAACAATTACACTATGGATCTAAAGAAACTCGAAGTCTGGTTTGTCACCGGCAGCCAACACCTCTATGGAGAAGAAACCCTCCGCCAGGTAGCACAACATTCCCAAACGATAGCAAAATCGCTCAACGACTCCCCCCAGATCCCCGTAAAGGTCGTCTTCCGCCCTACCGTCAAATCCCCGGAAGAGATCTACGCCGCCTGTCAGGAGGCCAATACCGCACCCAACTGCATCGGCATCATCGCCTGGATGCACACGTTCTCCCCGCAAAAATGTGGATAGGCGGACTGCGCATCCTGCAGAAACCCATCGTCCATCTTCACACGCAGTTCAACAGGGATATTCCCTGGGATACGATCGATATGGATTTCATGAACCTCAACCAGAGCGCCCACGGCGACAGGGAATTTGGATTCATGATGACCCGTATGCGCCTCGACCGTAAAGTCGTCACCGGCCACTGGCAGGATCCCGAAACGCTCGGCCAGGTGAACGCCTGGGCCCGCGCCGCCGCCGGCTGGAACGACTGGCAGGGCGCCCGCTTCGTCCGCTTTGGCGACAACATGCGCTACGTCGCTGTCACGGAAGGCGACAAGGTCGAAGCCGAACTGAAATTTGGCTACTCGGTCAATACCCATGGCGTCGGCGACCTCGTAAAAGTCATCAATGGCGTCACCGACAAATCCATCGACACCCTCGTACAGGAGTACGCGGATAGCTATACACTCGCCGCCCCCTGCACAAAGGCAAAGACCGCCACAAAGACCTCCGCGAAGCAGCCCGCATCGAACTCGGTATGCGCAGCTTCCTTGAGGACGGCAACTACAAAGGCTATACCGACACCTTCGAAGACCTCCACGGCATCGCCCAGCTGCCCGGCATCGCCTCCCAGCGACTCATGGCCAGCGGCTACGGCTTCGGCGGCGAAGGCGACTGGAAAACAGCCGCTCTCGTCCGCGCTATGAAAGTCATGGGTAGCGGTCTCCCCGGCGGCAATTCCTTCATGGAAGACTATACCTACCATTTCGAACCAGGAAATAATCTCGTCCTCGGCGCGCACATGCTCGAGATCTGCGAATCTATCGCCGACGGCAAACCGTCCTGCGAGATACACCCGCTCGGCATCGGCGGCAAGTCTGACCCCGTCCGCCTCGTCTTCAACTCCGCCGCCGGCCCGGCCCTCAACGCGTCCATCGTCGACATGGGCAACCGCTTCCGCCTCCTCGTCAACGAGGTCGAAGCCATCGCGCCCGCACACGCCCTGCCCAAATTGCCCGTGGCCCGCGTCCTCTGGAAACCCTACCCGGACATGAAGACCGGCTGCTCGGCCCGGATCCAGGCAGGAGGCGCCCACCACACCGGGTACAGCCAAAATCTGACGGCCGAACACATGCGCGACTTCGCCGACATGGCCGGCATCGAATTCGCACTTATCGGAAAAAGACGGACCTGTATCAGTTCCGCAACGAACTCCGCTGGAACGAAGCCTACTATAAATAACCCCACCACTGTCCCCCCGCAAGGGGGACAGTCATAAATCTTGCTTGCATATGGACAGGAAACTCGCATTCGCTGACTACGTGGTCTTCATCATCTATTTTGTGCTGGTCGCCTCCTATGGCATCTGGATCTACCGCCGGAAAAGGAAGGCAGTCACCGATACAAAAGACTTCTTCCTCGCGGAAGGCTCCCTCACCTGGTGGGCCATCGGCGCCTCCCTCATCGCCTCCAACATCTCCGCCGAACAATTCGTCGGAATGAGCGGCGAAGGCTTTTTCGCCGGCATCGCCGTCGCCGCCTACGAATGGATCGCCGCCCTCGCCCTGATCATCATCGCCGTATGGTTTCTTCCGGTCTACCTGAAGAACAAAATATACACGATGCCCCAGTTCCTGAAGACACGCTACAACGAAACGGTTGCCCTGATCATGGCCATCTTCTGGCTCCTCCTCTACGTCTTCGTCAACCTCACCTCCATCCTCTACCTCGGCGCCGTGGCCATCAACGGCCTGATACCCGGCGAACACCTTCATACGATTATGATCGCCCTGGCCATCTTCTCCCTCCTGATCACACTCGGCGGGATGAAAGTCATCGGCTTCACCGACGTCATCCAGGTAGCAGTGCTCATCATCGGAGGCCTCGCGACCACCTACCTCGCCCTCACAGTCGTCTCGGAAAGCTTCGGTCTGGGCAGCAGCGCCCTCGCCGGATTCAACGCACTCCTCAAAAACGCACCGGAACACTTCCGCATGATCTTCCACAAGCCGACCGCCGCCTCCACGCAGCTCGAAGTAGACAAATACCTCGTCCTGCCCGGCATCGCCATGTATTTCGCCGGTCAGTGGATCGTCAATCTCAATTATTGGGGCTGCAACCAGTACATCACACAGCGGGCCCTCGGCGCCAACATCACCACCGCCCGCACCGGCATCCTCTTCGCCGGCCTGCTCAAACTTATGATGCCCATCATCGTCATGCTTCCCGGCATCGCCGCCTTCGTCCTGTACAAAAATGGACACCTGAACCTTACCGACGGCAGAAAAGACTACGCCTATTCCGCCATCCTCGGATTCCTGCCCAGCGGCCTGAAAGGACTATCCATAGCCGCCCTCACCGCCGCCATCGTATCCTCCCTCGCCGGCAAGGTCAACAGCATCTCCACGATCTTCACCCTCGATATCTACAAAAAGTATTTCAACAGAGAAGCTACCGAACAAAAAATGGTCTGGACCGGACGCCTGGCCGTGGTGATAGCCATGTTCATCGGCATCCTCTTCACCTGGAAAGACGTCCTCGGCATCGGCGGAAAAGGCGGATTTACTTTCATCCAGCAGTACACCGGCTTTATCAGCCCCGGCGTGCTCGCCATGTTCCTGCTCGGCATGTTCTGGAAAAGGACCACGGCCACCGCGGCAGTCGCCGGCCTCGTCACCGGCTTCGTCCTTTCGGTATACTTCAACGAATACGCCCCCAGCTGTCGGGCCACGAAACACTCCTCTATACGGCATACCCGACCCAAATCGTCGAAAACGGCGTCGCCACTACCGTTTGGCAGATCCCCTTCCTCATCTGCATGGGCCTCGCCTTCCTGTTCACGGTCATCGTCATGGTCGGGCTCAGCCTCGCCGGACCCAAAGTCAACCCCAAAGCCTTCGAGCTCGATCGGGAGATGTTCCGCCTAAAACCCTCTACAATCGCACTCATCGTCGTTACAATCCTGATACTGATGGCACTTTATGTAAAGTTTTGGTAGTATATTCGAACCGTATATATAAACCTATACCAATCGACTCATGAATCGTTATCCGGGAGAAACCCGTATGCTTGTTGCCGTAGATTGTATCATCTTCGGATTCGACGGGACTGACATTAAATTGCTGCTTGTACAACGGGGACTAAAACCCGAAAAAGGAAAATGGAGCCTCATGGGAGGCTTCCTCCAAGCCGGCGAAAGCCTCGAACAGGCCGCCAACCGCATCCTCAAACAACTGACCGGGCTCGAAGGCGTTTATATGGAACAAATGCGCGCATTCGGCGAACCCGAACGCGACCCCGTCGAACGGACCCTAAGCATCGCCTACTTCGCCCTTATCGACATCCACCAGTACGAGAAACAGCTCAGCAACGAATACCACCCCGAATGGTTCCACGTCAAAAAAATGCCCGACCTGATCTTCGACCATAAGAAAATGGTGGACATCGCCAAACGCCAGCTTCGCTACAAAGCCGCTCTCCACCCCATCCTGTTCGAACTGCTGCCCTCCAGATTCACCATCCCACAGCTGCAGATCCTCTACGAAGGCATTTATGATACCACCTTCGACAACCGCAACTTCAGCCGCAAAGTCCTGTCCACCGAACTGCTGATCAAACAAAAGAAAAAGATAAGGCCAACTCAAAAAAAGGCGCCTTCTACTATAAACTCGACAAAAGGAAATACAAAGCCAATTTCCAGGCCTTTCTTAACTTTATCCCGAATCCGGATAAACTTTTACTCTGATCCAGCCAATACGACTTTCCCAGCTCACCACCAATATCGCGGAGACGCTGAACAACGCCTTCCGGCGCCTTAGTTTCTGGGTCGTAGCAGACGTAACAAGCCATACCTTCCGGCAGGAAAAGAACTACCACAGCTTCGACCTGGTCGAAAAAGACACGGCCTCCAACGCCCTCATCGCCAAAATACAGGCGAAAGCATGGGGCAGAGGCGCTACCAGCGTCGCCAGCTTCGAGAACATCACCGGCCAGCGCTTTACCAATAATATAAATGTCCTTGTCAACGTCACCGTCGAATACCACCCCGTATTCGGCCTCCAGCTGAACGTCAACGAAGTCGACAGCAATTTTACCCTCGGCCAGCTCGAACAGCAGCGCCAGGCCACCCTCGTCCGCCTCGTCCGCGAAAACCCCGGATTTATCTGGCAAACACCCGGCGGCTTCGACACAAAGAATAAACAACTGGCCCTCCCGGGAGTGATCCAGCACATAGCAGTCATCGCTTCCCGCACATCGGCAGGCTGGCAGGACTTCCACCACACCCTCGGCAACAACCCCTTCGGCTATACGTTCAGGATCGACGAATATTTCACGGTCGTCCAGGGAGAGAACAACACCCAGCAGTTCCTCTCCCGCCTCATCGACGTCTTCAACAGCGGCAACAACTACGACGCCGTAGTCATCATCCGCGGCGGCGGCGCACAAACCGACTTCCTCATCTTCGACGACTATATGATCGGAAAGGCAATCGCCAAATTCCCAATCCCCATCATCACGGGCATCGGCCACCAGAAGAATGAGACGATCGCCGACCTCATGGCCCATACCCCCACGAAAACCCCGACAAAAGCCGCCGAATTTATCATCAATCAGAACCGGTCCTTCGAAGACTCCGTCATCCGCCTCCGGCAGAATATCGTCATCAGGGCGCAGCAACAATTCGCCGACAATAACAGAGCCCTCAACAGAGTAAACAACAGCATCATTAATAAATCCCGTACCATCCTCGCCGGCCGCCAGCAGGAACTGGTATCCACCCGAACGTCCCTGCTGATCCACAGCAACAACTATTGCAAAAACCAGAAAAGATACCTCGACCATTTTGTATCCATCATCAAAATAGCCTCTCCCGAAAACACACTCCGGCGCGGCTTCGCCATCATCAGACACAACGATAAAATAATCAGCAACCCCGACGACCTGACCATCGGCAACGACATCGGCATCGTCCTGGCCGATAAAGAGATCACAGCAACAGTAACCGCAAAAAATGACTACAATGGAACCGACTTTCACCTATGAAGAAGCATACAGGGAACTCGCAGCCATCGCAAGAGAGATCGAATCCGAGTCCGTTGCCGTAGACGTTCTGGCCCAAAAAGTCCGTCGGGCGTCCGAACTGATCACCTGGTGCCAGACCAAACTCCGCACCAGCGAAACAGAAGTAAATAAGATCATTTCCCAAATGGACAAACAACCCCTAACCCATGTATATTTTACGCAAACGCTCCCGCAAACGTTTGCGGAACCCTTCCCTGCACTGGTTTCTACGCCATACCTACGCAAACCGCCAATTTTTAACATTAAGCTGGCAATTAGTGCATCGAATGATTTGATTTATCCAATCAGAACAGTAATTTTGACAATTAAGCGGAAAATTGCACGCCGGTTTTAGCGTCTAATCCAAACATTTAAGTTTTTCTATATTTTTAGTTTTGAATGGTCACAAAAGTCGTGACGCGAGGGCAATTTCTATTGCCCTCTCTTTTTTAGAAATGCGGCAATTTCTATTGCCCTCTCTTTTTTAGAAATGCGGCAATTTCCCACAAATACTAAGCCCCCGCCGACAGGCGGAGGCTTCCTCGTACTCCCCATCAATAAGGTATACTACTGTTTCAATACTCTGATAGTCTGATTCGTCCGGTCACCGCGGACCTGCAACAGATAAACCCCCGCCGCCAACCCCTGCGGATACAGATTGATGAGATTATCTCCTTTCTGCGTCGTGTAATTTTGACGCAGACAAACCCTACCCGTCTGGTCGAATAAAGACAACACCAGCCGCTCGGTCGACTGCGCCGGTATCCTTACTCCCAGCTGATCGTGAAATGGATTGCCATACACGCCAATCCCCTCCGTCACGTCCCCCATCGCCACCTGCAGCACCTTGCTGTATTTAAAAGTCCCGTCTATATCTACCATTCTTAACCGATAATAATTTCTTCCCGCCAGCGGCGACTTATCCGTCAGCGTATAATCCCTGGGCGTCGTACTGTTCCCCGCCGCCGCCACCTGGCCGATCGTCGTAAAAACCTTCCCGTCCCCGCTACGCTGTACTTCCATGAATTTACTGTTCTGTTCCTGCGCCGTCTCCCATTTCAGATCCACACTACCGTCACCATCCCTCAGCGCATGAAAATCCACCAGCGTCACCGGTAATACTTTCGCATTCGCGATCAGGCTGATCTCATCAAAATAAGCCTGTACAGGACTGGACGTATTGGAATTGTCCGCCGTCAGCGTAATATTTATATGATCCAGTGCATCAGTCACCAGGATATCGTGCGTATCACTAACATGGACCCAGCCTGTAGGACCAACGGCCGTAGGTATAAGAGAATATTCGAAGACATAAATGTTGGACTCGGTTGCATCCCTGTATTCAACTTTTACGTCCACCAGATTATAGTCGGTGCCGAACAAACCATTGCTGGCCACATAAAAATCGAGGTTAAACGTCAGGTCCTGCGTGGTGAACGCAGACGGCAAATTCTTGATCTGCTGAAATAGCGTCCTCGTATCAGTAGAAGGAGCGACATTAACACCCGCATTGAAAAATTGATTCCCGCTGAACGACCGCATGGGAGCATTATACGGCTGCGGATAAGTAGTACTGTTGGTAAGATACCACACCCCGCCGTCTGTACCTGTTGCATCGCCAAACGTCGTCGCCCCCCGTCCGCCCAGTTGGTACCATTGGCTACCGGCGTAACCTCTGCCCCGCCGTTTGTTATGATGTTCGACCCCAGCGTCTGCGCCCTCAACCCCATCCCCACCACACAACAAAGGGCCGTCATCAAAAAAAAACTCCCTCCCCTACTAAACGAATAGTAAAACTTGACCATAATGGAAAGTACTTGTGGATTAAAAAAGAGGGCCGGGACTATACGTTAACACAGGTTCGGCGCGACCAGGGCGGGTCATACCATAATGTTAGTAAACATATAAGAAAAAACTATGAATTAGATATACACAGGGCGTGTATAACGTTCATTCCCACGCCCTGAGGAGCGGCGATCTCCCGGCCACCACCGGCCTAACCGCCGTCCCCGGACCTCACCGCCGGCCGCCCGTCTACGGCCGTATATGATAAGCCTTCGGCTGTACAAAAGCCCTGATACCCTGATAAGACAACGTCATCCCCAACCCCGAATTCTTCCTCCCCGACCACGGCAGACCGGCACTCACCCGGTCACAGCAATTCCAATATACGGTACCCGTATTCAACTGCCTCATAACCCCCTCGGCACGATCATAGCTCTTCGAATACACCGCAGCCGTCAATCCATATTCGGTATCCCCCATCAATTCCACAGCCTCCGCATCGTCCTTCACTTTCTGAATACCCACCACCGGCCCAAAAGACTCCTCCACCATCAGCCTCATCCCGTGATCCACATCCACCAGCACCGCCGGCTCGATAAAATAGCCCTTCCCGCCTATCCTGCCCCCGCCATACAAAAGCCTCGCACCCTTCCCCACAGCATCAGCTATCTGATCCTGCAGGAATTCCAGCTGACCCGGCCGGCTCAGCGAACCTATTTCCGTAGCCGGATCCATCGGATCACCGACCACCATCTTCCGCACCTGCTCGGTATACGCCTTCACAAAATCGTCATATACCCCTTCCTGTACGTATATCCGCTCGACCGCACAGCAGCTCTGCCCGTTATTGTAAACCACGCCTTCCAGAGCGGCCGCAGCCACCTTCCCGATATCTTCCACGTCATCCATTACATACAACGGATCCTTGCCCCCAGCTCCAGCTCGACAGGGCACCAGCCGCGAAGCCACCTTCTCCGCGATCAACCGACCCGTACGATAGCTGCCGGTGAAAAAATAACCATCAAGCGGCAGCTCCAGCAGCCACTCCCCGGCCCTGCCCCTCCCCGCCACCAGCTGAAAGACGCCTTCCGGCACCCCCGACTTATACAGCAACCGCTGTATATGCATTCCCGTCAGCGTCGCATATTCCGACGGCTTATACAGCACCCCGTTACCGCCGATCAGGGCCGGAATGAATACGTTCACGCCAACGAGATAGGGATAGTTCCACGCAGATATATTGGCTATGACGCCAAGCGGCTCATAGCTGATCTTTTCCCGCGTTGCCCCCTCCGTCACGATCCATTCCTCCTTCAGCCATTGCGTCGAATGATCCAGCATCCAGCGGATCCGCGCCCTGGCCCCATTCAGCTCGTTATACGACTGCTGCAACGGCTTGCCAGTCTCCGCCGTCAGGGTCTCCGCCAGCACCTTTTTCTCCGCTTCCAGCAATTCGAAGAACCGACCGATAACGTCAAGCCTTTCATCTACCGGCCAGGTCGCCCATCCCCGCTGTCCCTTCCTCACGAGGGCATATTTTTCTTTTACCGTTGCTTCTGTATCCTCCGCTATCTCGTCGATAACGGCTTCCGTAGCCGGATTAATGATCTGCATATCTTGATTTTATCGCGTTAATAAATTGATCCCTGACCGGACGGTAGAGGAACTCGTCCGTCAGTCCATTACTCAACATCCGCTCCGGATGCCACTTGCACGGCCATCATCCACGGCTTGTCCGCCGGCTCTTCCCACTCGATACCCTCTATCGTCCCATCCTCCGCCCGGCAGTTGATCCGCAGCCCCTCACCCAGCCTGTCTATCGCCTGATGATGCGCGCTGTTGACCACACCGGTCTCATGGCCCACCATCGCCTCCAACTGACTCCCGGCGACCAGACTCACCGGATGCTGCTTGTCCACCCCCGCCACATTCTCGTGTACCTCATCCCCGGTCTCCCCAAGATCCTGCACCAGCGTACCGCCGCAACTCACATTGATCAGCTGCAGTCCCCGGCAGACACCCAGCACCGGCAGCCCCATCTCCCACGACAGCTGCAACGCCGCCTGCTCGAAAAGGTCCCGCTCCGTCTGAAAGCCGGCTTCGGGCGCCTTCACATATGCCATCGGCCCGTCATACAGTTCCGGATCGATATCCACGCCGCCCGACAGCACCAATCCCTCACACTCCTGCAGATCGGCCAGGTTCCCGAGGCCGGCATCCAGCCGGATCACCTCGATATCCCCGTTTCCTCCCTGCAACCACCTTACATAGTTCTCGTGCTTCCACAACGTCCCCGTATATGTCAAACCGATCTTCATAGACCCTCCTTATACAGTCTTAAAAAATCCTCCCTGTTCACCGGCTTGGGATTGTTGGGATGACAAAAATCCGCAAACGCCAGATCAGCCAGCGTCGCCAAATGTTCCTCCTTCACGCCGGCATCCCTCAGCCTCACCGGCAATCCCAGTTGTTCGTTCAGTTCGAATAACCTCGCGACCACGGCCTCCCCGTTATCTTCCTTCAATTCCATAGTCCTTGCGATCTTCCGGAACTTCGCCTCACTGCCCGCGATATTGAACCGCATCCCGTAGGGCAGATTCACCGCGTTGGCCAGCCCATGGTGCGTGTCCAGCAACGACGACATCGGGTGCGCCAGCGAATGCACGACCCCCAGCCCCTTCTGAAAGGCCACCGCTCCCATCAGCGAAGCGATCATCATCTTACTCCTCGAATCCACGTCCGGCTTATGCACGGCCTGAACGATAACTTCGTTGATCAGCTCGATCCCCTGCAGCGCAATGCCCTCACACATCGGGTGCCACATCTTCGCGATATACGCCTCCAAATTGTGCGTCAGCGCGTCCATACCGGTCGCGGCGGTCACAAAAGGCGGCAGTTCCATCGTCAGCAGCGGGTCCGCGTATACAACCTTCGCCAGCAGCTTTGGCGAGAACAATATCCGCTTGCGGTGCGTATCGTCTTCGGATATGATGGCGCTGCGCCCTACCTCGCTCCCCGTCCCGCTCGTAGTCGGCACAGTAATAAAGTAAGGCACCTTTCCGGTCACATACTGATCTCCTCCAATGAGGTCGTCATAATCGAATAAGTCCCTGCGATGATGGACCCGCAGAACAATAGCCCGCGCCACATCCATAGCGGCACCCCCTCCGATGCCAATGATGCTGTCCCGGCCCGTCGCATCGAATACATCTCCTCCCTTCAGCACATCCGACTTTACCGGGTTCTTGTGGATGTCCGAAAATACCTCCACCGAGCTGCCCCTTGCCTCCAGGCGCTTCCTGAGCGCCCGGAAAAAATCCAGATCCGCCACCACCCGATCGGTAACGAGCAAAGGTTTACTGAGCCCTATGGCGGCCAGATGCTCCGAAAGTTCGTTCACCACTCCCGCACCGAACCTGACGGTCGTCGGAAAATTGTACTGTCTGATTACGCTGAAGTCTGTCATATGATCTCTAAATATCTTTTTAGTTCCCAATTGGTCACCGCCTGCGCAAACTGGCGCCACTCCCACTCCCTCGTCCTTACAAAATGATCCACAAATTCTTCGCCGAAAAGTTCCTTTGCCAACGGAGACTGCTTCATCGCCCAGGTCGCTTCCCAAAGATTCCGGGGCAATATTCCCCTGCTCTTGTCGGCATACCCGCTGCCCTTCGTAGCCGGCACGGTCAGCTTCATCCCGTTGCGCACCCCGTATAATCCCGTGGCCAGACAGGCCGCCATAGCCAGATAGGGATTGGAATCGGACCCAACCACCCTCGTTTCCAGCCGCGTGGACGATGCCCCTCCAGGCAGTGCCCGCAGTGCGGTCGTCCGGTTGTCCACCGCCCAGGTCGGCGTCGTCGGAGCCCATGCCCCCTCGACCAGCCGCTTATAGCTGTTGACGGTCGGCGCATACATCGGCAGCACATGCGGAAGACAATACAGCTGCCCCGCAATATAGCTCTCCATCAGCGCACTCATCCCCGTGGAAGATGCGCCGTCATAGAACAGGTTCGCCGAGCCGTCCGCCGTCCACAGACTCTGGTGCACATGCCCGCTGCAGCCGGGCAGGGTCTCGCTGATCTTGGCCATAAAGGTCGGAAGAATACCCCCGATGCGAAGCGATCTCCTTGACCCCGGACTTGAAAAGAACCGCCCTGTCCGCCGCCTCCAGCACGTCCGCATATACAATGGCCGCCTCATACACCCCGGGCCCGGTCTCGGTATGCAATCCCTCCAGCGGCACATCGAATTGCTTCAGCCCGTCGAACAGCGCATGAAAATAGTCGCTGTTCTGCGACGCCCTTAATATCGAATATCCGAACATCCCCTGCGACAAAGGCCGCAGGTCCTCAAAAACCTGCACATCACTCCCCGCCCGGAAATTGAACCACTCGAACTCCTGCGAAAAAACAGCCGAATACCCCAGCTCCGCCGCCAGGCCGATCACCTTCTTCAGCAGGCTGCGCGGACATACCGCCTCCCCCTTCAGGTCGGCAAGAAAGAAGGGGATCCCACCCTCCCAGGGCACCCTCCGCAGCGTGGAGATATCCACCGCCGCAACCGCATCGGGATAGCCCGTATGCCAGCCGGTAAAAGCGCCGTTGTCATAGGCCTGGTCCTGCGCATCCCAGCCAAACACGACGTCGCAGAAACCAAAACCCTTTTCGGCAATAGACCTGAATTTATCAAAGCTGATCACCTTTCCCCGCAACACTCCGTCAATATCCGTTATCGCCAGCTTGACCTTCTCCGTTTTCGCAGCCGCCAGCCCTTCCAGCAGCTCAGGTAGTGATTGTTTGTTTGGCATCGATGGACTTTTTAACAAAAAATGAAACCAAATATAGCTCAGCGCCAGAAGCAAAAAATAGATACCCGATAATTTAATATTCAGCGTGATCATCGCCACAAGACATACAAAACCGATGACCAGCGCCACTATCGGAAAGACGGGATACAACGGCACCCGGAAAGGCCGTTCCAGCCCCGGCTCCTTCCTGCGCAGCGCCACCACCGATATCATCGACAATACGTACAGGGACAATGCCCCCATGACGGAAATGGTAATGATATCTTCGGTCGGAGCCAGCAACAGGGTGACAATTCCAAACCCCATATTGACCAGCAGGGCGGCAACAGGCGTATGCCTGCGGACGTGTACCCGCCCGAGAAAAGCCGGAAGACAGCGGGCCCTGCCAAACTCGAGCGTCGCCCGGCTCGCCGCCAGGATGATCCCGTGGAATGACGCAACCAGCCCCATCAGCCCGATCGTTATCAGCAGATGATACGTCCACCCATCCGTTCCCGTTATTTTCGACAAAGCCAGCGGAAGCGGACTGTCGGAAGGCGTCGCTCCCGGCGCCGGGTATACGATAGCCTGCCAGCCCGCAACCCCGATGGAGGAAAGAAAGACCAGCACACAAAGCACGATCAGCGTAACCAGCGCAGACCCAAAACCGATGAGCACATTCCGCTGCGGCCGGATCGCCTCTTCCGCCACATTCGCCACCCCCTCGATGCCCAGAAAGAACCACACCGCAAATGGTATCGCCGACCAGACCCCCTCCAAGCCGTGCGGCAGCGCATCGCGGCTGATATTCTTCCACTGAAAATGCGGGAAACAGATGCCCGCAAACAACAACAACTCAAACACCGCGAACAGCGTTATGACGAGCTCAAAACCCGCAGCCGCCTTCACCCCATAAATATTCAACGCCGTAAAAACCAAAAATGCCCCCACAGCGATCACCTTCACCGGCACCCCCGGGAAAAAATATGAAAATACGCCCCGATAGCCGCCGCTATCGCCGGCGGCGCGAACAGGAATTCCAGCAGCGCGCGCCCCCGCCACAAACCCCCACTCTCTGCCGATCGCCCGCGTGGCATAGTCAAAGACACCCCCGGCCTTTGGAATAGCACAAGCCAGCTCGGTGTATGAGAACGTAAAGGTGATATACAGGAGAATAACTACTCCCGTAGCCAGCGCAAGACCCGCCGTACCACCCTTCTCCAGTCCCAGATTCCAGCCAAAATACATCCCCGAAATGACGTAACCGACTCCCAGCCCCCACAACATCCATGGACCTAAAGTCCGGGAAAGACCACCAGTAGCATTCGACATAAGGAAGAATTTTGGTTTTTGCTGAAGATAAAAAATATTCAGGCGCTGACAGCACATCCCTGGACGTATAATTTCAGGGTTCGGTCACAAACCCCACCAACCCTTGCATATTCTTTCTTAACTTCTTATTCTGACTTTGTAACCATTCACCAAACTACAGATTTATGAGAAAGCAGTTCACGCTGCTCCTACTGCTATTGCTTTGCGCAGTATGGGCCGGCGCGCAGGGCAGGGAAGTCAATGGAAAAGTGACAGACTCTGCCGGAAACGCCATCTCCGCAGCCACCATCAGAATTAAAGGTTTTAAAAAAGGCGTAAGCGCCACATCCGATGGTTCCTTCAAAATAAATGTCCCACCAAACTCCGTCCTCATCGTCAGCGCCGTCGGATTCGAGCCACAGGAGGTCGACGTAACGAATACCACCAACGCCGACATCCATCTTCACGCAGCAGGATCGAGAATGCTCAACGAAGTGGTCGTCACCGCACTCGGCATACGCCGCGAAAAACGAGACCTCACCTACAGCGCACAGGAAGTAAAGGGAGAGACGCTGGTAGCCGCCAAACAGGACAACATCGTCAACGCCCTCGCGGGTAAAGTATCCGGCGTCCAGGTCACCAACTCCACCGGCATGCCCGGCAGTTCCTCCCGCATCGTCATCCGCGGAGCCACCTCCCTCGTCGGCGAGAACCAGCCGCTCTTCATCGTAGACGGTATCCCGATCGACAATTCTGAGGCCGGCGCCATCGACGCCTTCGGCCAGGGCGCCGACAACGTCTCCCTCAACCAGGGCAGCACGTCCAACCGCGGCATCGACATCGACCCGAATATCATCGAGACGATGACCGTGCTGAAAGGCGCCGCCGCAACCGGCGCTCTACGGCTCGGCCGCGGCAAGAGGCGCGATCATCATCACAACGAAAACCGGCTCCAGAGCGGCCAAGCCCCAGCTGACCGTCAGCAGCAGCGTCAGTATGAACAAACCCATCTACCTGGCGACGCAGGACAAATACGCCCAGGGCTTCAACGGACAGTACATCGACGGCAACAACGGCCAGTTCGCGTCCAGCTCCCGGGGACCCCTCATCGACACGCTGAAGGTCAACGGCGCCCCGGTAGCCAAACACAACCCGCAAAAGAATTCTTCCGGACGGGATATACCTACGACAACAACATCAACGTCACCGGCGCAACCGACAAATCCCGCTACGTGCTATCCTATTCCTACCTGAAGACGGACGGCATCATGCCCCATACGGACTTCACCCGCCACTCGGTCTTTGGCAAATTCTCCAACCAGATCACCAGCACACTCACTGCTACTTTTCAGGTCAACTACGTCAACTCGGTAAACAACCGCATCGAAGAAGGCAACGGCCTCTCGAGCCCGCTGTGGACAGTGTACGCAGCCCCGATCTCCTGGAACCCGCTGCCCACCACCAACCCCGACGGAACACAACGACTGTATCGCACGGGAAGGAACAACCCTTATTTTATTCTCGACAACACGGGCTTCGTTTCGACGATCAACCGGTTTCTGCCCGTAACGACCCTGGTCTATACTCCCCTGCCCTGGCTCTCATTCACCGAAAGACTGGGCGCGGATATCTATACCGACGAATCCAGCTACCACGAATCCAACCAGATCGTCAACGGCTATTTCTTCAACAATGGAGGCGTGTCGAACAGGACACAGAATTTCCGGCAGTTCAACAACGACCTCATCGCGGAGGCGCACAAAAACATCACGGAGGACCTCTACGGCAGCATCACCATCGGGATGAACATATTCTCCCAGTATTCCCGCTTTTACACACAGACCGGACTCGGACAGACGATCGATAATTTCTACAACGTCGCCACCATGAGCGTACAAAACGCCACGGATAACCTTTCCCGCTACCGAAAGGTCGGCTACTACGCCCAGGCCAACCTGGAATACAGAAAAATGCTGATCCTCGGCCTCACGGGTCGCTACGATGGCAGCTCGGTGCTGGCCGCGGCAAAACACTACTATCCCTACGGCTCCGCATCCTTCGGCTTTATCTTCAGCGAGCTGATGTCTCCCAACACTCCGCTCAGCTTCGGCAAGATCAAGCTTTCCTATTCGGCCGTGGGCAACGACAACCTCCTTCCCTATTCGCTCACCACACCCTTCGTCCCCGCGACAGGGACCGCCAATAATATCAACTACCCCTTTAACGGACAGACGGCCTTCGTGCTCACCAACATACTCGGCAACCCAACACTACAGAACGAAAAACTTCGCGAATACGAGATCGGCCTCGAACTGAAATTCCTGAAGAACCGGCTTTCCTTTGACGGTGCATATTTTGACCGAAAGACCTCCGACCTCCTGACACCAACGCCGATCAACCCCTCCTCCGGCTTTTATAAATACAACCTCAACGCCGGCAGCATGCGCGACCGCGGGTTCGAACTCCTGGTCAGCGGCACCGCGGTCCGCACAAACAATTTCTCCTGGGACGTCGACGTCAATTTCACCCGCATCCGCAACAAGGTACTCAAACTGGCGACCGGCGTTGACAAACTCCAGTTCGGCGGCTTCGGCGGCGGCGGCGGCGTATATGCCTTTCCGGGACTGCCCTATGGCGTCCTCTATGGCTCCCGCTACCTGCGGGATTCCGCCGGCAACGTAGAGGTCGACGACAACGGCCTGCCCATCGTTGGACCCAACGGCATCATCGGCAATAACAGTCCCGATTTCCAGGTCGGACTGGTCAATAATTTTACATGGAAGGCCTTTTCCCTGGGCTTCGTATTCGACTGGAGACAGGGCGGAGACCTCTTTAACCTCGACAATCACTACAACTGGTTCTACGGCACCCCGAAGGCAACGGAGGACCGCGACAAACCCCTCGTCGTAAAAGGCGTCTATCAGAGCACCGGTAAGCCCAACACGACCGCCATCACCTCACAGGCCTGGTTCCAGCAGGTCAGCAGCATCGACGAACAGGTCATCGAAAGAGCTACCTATATCAAGCTGCGGTCGGTCAACATCGGCTATACGCTCAATAAGTCGGTGTTGAAGAACGCCCCCTTCAGGTCGATCAGCATCAATCTCTCCGGCAACAACCTCTGGATCTATAAGCCGCACTTCAACGGCTCCGACCCGGAAGTAAGCCTCCAGGGCAGCGGCAACGGCCAGGGCGTGATCAACTTCCTGACACCAACCTCCCGCAGCTATATTTTGGGACTCCGGGCATCATTTTGACCCGAAATCATTAATCACCCAAAACAAACTCAATGAAAAAGATCATCATATATATGCTGGCATTCGCAATCAGTTCGGCCGGCTGCAAAAAATACCTCGACGTCAACACCGACCCGAACAATCCGGCGGACGTCCAGGGAACCCTCCTCCTCGTCCCCACCCAGACAGCCATCTCTACGGACCTCGCCGGGGGAGCCCTCACCATTGGCAACTACGTCGCCGTGGCTGTGGTCACCAATTACTGGACCCAGCAGCCGGCCCTCAACCAGCTCTTCCCCCAGAACGACACCTACCGCGTTCGTCCCGACGACATGGACCAGCAATTCCTGTCCATCTATAGCACTATCCTCCAAAACCTGCGCATCATCGACAGCAAGGCCGAAACCATGAAACACCACTCCTATGGCGTCGTAGCCAAAGTACTCACGGCCTATACACTCGGCTATGTCACGGATATGTGGGGCGACATCCCATGGTCCCAGGCCCTCAACGGCGCGCTGCACCCGGTCTACGACAAACAGGAAGATGTCTATAAATCACTCCAGACTATGCTCGACAGCGCAATCGCCGAGAACGCCCTCGACCCCGGAACCGTCACGCCCGGCGCCGACGACCTGCTCTACGGAGGAGACATGGATAAATGGGTAAAATTCGCATGGACGCTGAAAGCACGGTTCCATATGCACCTCACAAAAGCACCCGGCCACGACCCTGCGACCCAGTCCGGCCTGGCCCTCACCGCTCTGCAGAACGGATTTGCCGACGCCTCCGACGAAGCCCTCTTTGCCGCCTATTCCGATAACTCCGGCAGCGAGAACCCCTGGTTCGAGAACGCCGACCCAACCGCAGGCCCCACGGTACTCGCATCCACCTTCGTCAATTTCCTGACCGCCAACAACGACCCCCCGCCTGCCCATCATCGCGAAAAAGGCTCCGGCGGCAGCTATCTCGGCCGGATCATCGGGACCATCCCGGCACCCAACTATAAGGTATATGCCGGCATCAACAACTTTTACGCAGGCGCCGCCGCCCCGCAGGCACTGTTGAACTACCCGGAAGCCCTCTTTATAAAGGCAGAGGCCGTCTTCCGCACGTCGGGAGCAGCCGCGGCCACACCGGTATATATTAACGCGATCAACAGCCATATGTCCGCACTGGGACTCGATACCACCTCAGCCACCGTACTGGCCTATCTCGCGGCGCGCAGCCCGCTGACAGCCGCAAATGGCATCCAGCGCATCATGGAAGAAAAGGATATCGCCAACTTCCTGTCGATCGAAAATTTCACGGACTGGCGCCGCACCGGCTTCCCGGCACTGACCATCGTCCAGAATCCCTACGTCCCCTCTATACCACGCCGCTTCCCCTACCCCCTGGCCGAACTGACCTCGAACCCACAGCCCCAGCAGACCGCAAACATCACCGACCGCATCTGGTGGGACACGCAATAAAAAAAGCCGCCACGAGGCGGCTTTTTTAATATTTTAATTTCCTGGAGAATTTGTGCACTAAACTACCCACTTCCCCTAGTCGCACTTTTTACCCACTCTCCCCGATCCAACTATCACCGTGCAAAAAATTTGTACAAAAAAAAAGCAGGTGGTAGAAACCACCTGCGGGTCACATGAGAAAACTTCTAAGGACAACTTTAGATTGAAGTCCGAGGAAGTTGTCCATTAGAAAAATATTTTTACCCTCGAACAAGTTTGCTGAGCGGCAAGGTAAACATAAAACCCCTCAGGCCTGAGATAAACTGACTCAAACGGGAAATATCGAGGCCCAATGGCGTAATTAGATGTATGAACGAATTCACTTTGCTCTGCGGTTCAGGATGCCCGGCGGGCCATCCCTGCGCAGCAGGCGTAGCCGGGCGGCGACCAAAACCACTCATAGAAACGCTGCATCACTAATCCCTCCATTCCTTCCTTTTACAATAAATTAACTTTTCTATCACAGCACAATTGAATTACTTGCCGTTATTCCATTCTACTACACCAACGAACACTACTTTTCCCAAACGCTAAAAATCGAATGCGCGCAGGTCTCAACGCCCTGGCCCTACAACTGCTATGAACAGTCAACAAGTTTTGGATGACAGAATGGTCAAGCTAATAGGCATCCCAGCCCTGGGCCTGCTTATACCAAACCTCACAGGTCTCATCAGTAACCGCCTCTACACCGCCACAGAACTCATCGCCTGCTACCTCTTCTTTATTACAGTCGCTTTTCTCGTATGGGAGGGAAACGTCCGCCTCATGTATTTTATCCGCGCCCGCTACCCATGGTCAAAAAAAACCTACTACAAGATCATCGTCTCCCTGTTCTTCGCCAACATCGTGTACTCCGGACTGGTATCCGCCGTCCTCCTCAACCTCTGGCACTACTGCTCACACGAAATACGACCCGGCAACGAATCGGTCCTCAAAAGCGTCCTCGTCATCATCATCGCCGCCTGCTTCATCACCAATATTTATGAGATCCTTTTTCTCAACCGCGAAAAAGAAGACACCGAAACCCGCGTCGAACAACTGAACGTCGCCAAAGCCCAGGCCGAACTGGAAGCGCTCAAGAACCAGATCGACCCCCATTTCATCTTCAATTCCCTCAACACCCTTTCCTTCCTCATCACCCGCGACCCCAAAAGCGCCCGGCTCTACAACGATACCCTCGCCCGCGTCTACCGGTATATTCTCAGCAACAAGGAAAGAGACCTCGTCCTGCTCCGCGAAGAGACAGAGTTCATCAGCAATTATTTCTATCTCCTCAAGATCCGGTTCGCCGACGCCATCAGCATGACCATCGAGATCAACGATCTCTCGGCCGAGAACTACCTGATACCACCTATCTCAATGCAAGCCCTGGTGGAGAACGCCATCAAGCATAACGAATTCAGCGAGAAAAACCGCTCGCCATCAACGTCTCCATCCACTCCGACTACGTCATCGTGAAAAACGACCTCAACCGCAGAAATGGCGCTCAGCCAGGCTCCAAAATTGGCCTGAGCAATCTGGATAACCGCTACAAATTGCTGACGAAAAGAAATATCATCGTGGAGAATAATTTTGAATCTTTCACAGTAAAACTGCCGATAATAAAATTCTGAACACCGATGGTTGAAAAATCCTGCCCTGTCGTTGAAAAATATGCAACATTTGCCGCTCGTCAACGTCATATATAAAACTATACGAACGGTAACTAATTACTCGACAATGGTGTCTATTTTTGAATCATAAATTTCGCCACATGAAAGTCCTGATTGTAGAAGATGAACGCCCTGCTTCCGAGAACCTTGTAGAAGAACTTCAGGCCATCGACGAGAGCATAAGCATAGCGGCAAGTTGTGGCAGCGTCGACGAGACGGTCCGCTGGCTCAACAAAAATCCACAGCCCGACCTCATACTAATGGACATCCAATTATCAGACGGACTTTCCTTCAACATATTCAAGGCCTGCAAGGTCACCTGCCCCGTCATATTCACGACCGCCTACGACAAATACCTGTCCCAGGCATTCGAATACAGCAGCATCGACTACCTGCTCAAACCAATCAGCCAGGACAAGTTGAGGAACGCCATCCGCAAATACAAGACCCTCCAAAACCATTTCACAGGCGCCAACCAGGCCTATCCCCTGCCCGACTACCTCGGCAACCACGACCGCAAAGCGGTCCCGCATCCTCGTCCGCAGAGGCGTGGAATTCCAGACCGTCCGCATCGAAGACGCCTGCTACTTCTTCACCGAACACAAGTTGATCTTTTTGGTAGACAAAGAGAACAAAAAATACATGGCGGAAACTACCAACCTCAGCGACCTGGAGGACCAGCTCGACAGAAATATCTTTTACCGCGCCAACCGCAAGTATATCATAAACGCTAACTACGTAAAACGCTTCAAACCCCTCGAACGCTCCAAGATAAGCGTCGAGCTTACCCTTCCCGTCAACGAGGAGATCATCATCAGCCAGGAGAACTCCGCCTCCTTCAAAAAATGGATAGGAGAATCCTAGATCCTAAAAGTGCAGCAGGAACGAGCTCCCGACTCCCTCTATCGACTGTGCCTGGATATTCCCTTGTGCAGCAGCATGATCTGTTTGCACAGGCTTAGACCTATTCCACTGCCAGTCTTCTTCGTACTGAAGAAGGGTATAAAAATATTATCCATTACCTCCGGCGACATCCCCATCCCGTTATCCCCCACCTTGATGATTGGCCGGCTATTGCCGCCCGTGTAGGCCGACAGCGTGATCATCGGCTCCGCGCTGCCCCTCACCGCGTCGATAGCATTTACCACCAGGTTGATCAGCACCTGCTCGATAAGATTCGTATCCACGTCGAGCATCAGCTCCGTATCCGTCAGCAAAATGTCCATCTCGATCTTCTTCTGCTCCAGCGTCGGCTCCATCAGGATATGCAGGGTCTCGAACAGATCGCGGGCATACACCCGCTTAAGATTCAGCGTGGTGATCTTATTCAGACTCCTGTAGGTCTCCGCAAACTTCAACAGCCCCTCGCTTCGGCGCCGGATAGTTCCGATACCAAGCTCCAGATCCTCCAGCGCTCCCGGCTGCCCCTCCAGCAATCGCGCCGACTCCTGCAGCCGGTGCAGCATGGTCTCCGCAAGAGAGGATATCGGCGCTACAGAGTTCATGATCTCGTGGGTCATCACGCTCAGCAGCTTCTGCCAGGCCTTTGCCTCGGTCTCATCCAACGCCTCATTCACGTCCTGAAAGGCGATCAGCTTATACACCCGTCCGTCCGTCTGAAACGCCGTGGCGGCCATCAGCGTCTTGAAGACAGTCTTATCCTTTGTCAGAGAAACGATCTTGTTCTCCCCCGGCCGAAGGTTCAGTATCTCCTGGTACAGCGCGGCATCCCTCCGCTCGAGCGACGCGATGGTCTTCAGATAGGGCACCCCCAGCATATTCTTGAACGACTCGTTCATCCACCCGATATCCCCGCTCTTATGCTCATAGCTGAGTATTCCTGTATTGACCAGCTCGAGTATCTTCTGCAGGTACTGGAACTGCGTTTCCCTCTCGCGGCTGATCAGCTTGAACGTACTGTTGATCTCATTGAACCCCTGCCGCAGCGACTGAAGCTCGATCGGCGCCTCCTTGACGTCGAAATACCGCGAGAAGTCCCGGTAGTGGATCGACTCCACGAACTGCTCCACCTCCTGCTGCGCCTTGCGGTGGAAATTGTAAAAATCCACCAGCTGAAAGATGATCAGCAGGATCAGGACGATCAGTTCGATCCCATACCTGCCCTTCACCAGCAGAAAAGAGGCGCAGGACAGCGTAAGGAACATGAATAACACCCGTATCAGGATCCGCTCCTGGTATCGCTTGAAAACCATAATTAAATATCGTATTTACTTAACCTTCGGTATAGCGCAGTCCGGGTCAGACCCAACTCCTTGGCCGCTTTTGAGATATTGCCATTGTGCTTTTCGATTACCTTGAGAATGGCATTCTTCTCGATCGTGCTCAGCTTCAGCTCCTGCGGCTCGTCCATCTGGGGCATAACGGTCTCTATCGGCGAGAAGATAAGGTCCTTCGCCTGCAAAACATCCCCCTCCGCCATAATGACCGCCCGCTCGATCGTATATTGAAGCTCCCGGACATTCCCGGGATAGTGGTAGGACTTCAGCTTCTCGATCGCCTTCGCGTCAAAATCATGCTGCGGTTTCATGTACTTATTGGTATAGATCCGGTCAAAATGCCTCGCCAGCAGAATAATATCGTCCTCCCGCCTGCGCAGCGGCGGGACCATGATCTCTACCGTATTGATCCGGTAAATAAGGTCCTTCCTGAACTTGCTCTCGTTCGCCAGCTCCGTCAGCGGCACATTCGTGGCGCAGATCAGCCGGATATCGATCGGCACCGGCTGATTCGACCCCAGCCTCGTCACCTGCCGGTTCTGCAGCACAGACAGCAGCTTAGCCTGCTGGTGAAGGGAGATATTCCCGATCTCATCCAGGAACAGCGTCCCTCCGCTGCCCGACTCGAAACGCCCTATCCTGTCCTCCCGCGCATCCGTAAACGCCCCCTTCTTGTGCCCGAAAAGCTCGCTCTCGAAAAGCGTCTCCGTCAGCGCTCCCACGTCCACTTTTATATAGGGCTTTTCCGCTCTCAGGGAATGCTGGTGGATCGCCTTTGCGATCAGATCCTTCCCCGTGCCGTTCTCTCCAAGGATCAGGATATTGGCGTCAGTCGGCGCGATCTTCTCCACCTTGAAGAAGATGTCCCGCATCACCTCCGACTCTCCCAGCAGCCCGACCCTATCACCGAGTCGGACGGCTCGTCCTTCCCACTCCCGCTACGCTTGGGATCGTTCTTCTTCAGCGCCTCCTTGATGGTCGTGATCAGCCGCTCGTTATGCCAGGGCTTGACCACAAAATCGGCCGCCCCTTCCTTGAGAGACCTCACCGCCAGATCGATATCGCCGTATGCCGTGATCATGATGACCGCCGCAGTCGAACCGAATTCCTTGATCTTCCGCAGCCAGAACAACCCCTCATTTCCCGTATTTATACTGCTGTTGAAATTCATATCCAGCAGGATAAGGTCAAAACTCCGCTTCGAAAGGATAGATCGCAGGTTCTCCGGGTTCTTCTCGGTCACCACGTCCGCCGCCTCGGTCTTCAGCAACAGCCGCACCGCGGTCAGAACATCCGGATCATCATCAACAGCTAGTATGGAAGCATTTTTCAGATTCATATTATTCTTACGTTTTATGGACGGCAAATTTTTTCGCCATCCGTGCAACATCGTTCATCTACAAGTATACCTTAAATGTAAATGTATGGCAATTAATTTTTTATATAAAACTGTCCAAAAGGCCTACTGTATCAAAACCGGACAGTTTTTGTATCAAAAATGAACTATAATCAGGCCGGATCGCTCCTAACCAACTGTAAATCATCGGGGTTGCTTTCTGGCATGTGTTTGATAGACTACCGTTTGGAATTTTCTCATGTGTATACCTCCTGGTATCTTTATACTGGGTGGTTTTTTAAAAAAACGGACCAAGTCCGGCATCGGTAAGTAAATCAAATTTTTTGAATCTGTTATGGTAGACATCATAAGAAAAAGAAAACCTGGACCACCAAACGTCTCATGACCATCGGCGGAATCGCGGCACTGATCGTCCTCATCGCCGGAAGCTTTTATTTCACCTCCGGAAAGTCGAAATTGAACGTCGATCTGGAACGTATTACAATAAGCGAAGTCACCAAGGCCCCCTTTCAGGAATCCATTCCCCAGAACGGAACCGTACTGCCCCTGACAACCATCTACATTATAACTGCTGACGGCGGGCGCGTTGAACAACGGTACGTAGAGGACGGCGCCACCCTCAAAAAAGGAGACCCGATTCTCAGGCTGAGCAATACCGAACTGGAAATGACCCTGGCCAACAACACCACCACCGTATCTACCATGCTGGCCCAGATGCAGCTGTCCAAAGTGACCGCCCAGCAGAATACAGTCAGCAAACTGAACAATATGGCCGACGTCCAAAGCCAGTACAACGAGGCGGAAAGGATCTACAACCTCGACAAAAAGCTCTACAGCCAGAAGGTTATCGGCTCCCAGGAATGGCAGACCGCACAGAATAACTACAACTACCTCCTGAAGAAAAAAGAGCTTACAGAAGAGATCCTCAAACAGGATTCCATCTCCCGCCAGCAGCAGGAAGAACAGGACAAACAATCCTTTGCCGGCGCTCAGAACACGCTTGCTATTCTCAAAAAAGAGTCAACGACCTCGTAGTGGTCGCGCCGGCCGACGGCCAGCTCACTTCGCTCGACGCCGAAATAGGCCAGCAGAAGACCCCGGGATACAACCTCGGCCAGCTCGACGTCCTCGACGGCTTCAAGGTCCGGCTCTCCGACGTAGACGAACACTATATCAACCGGGTCTTCACCGGCCAGACCGGGACCTTTTCCTTCAACGATACAACGTATAAACTCAAGATCGTCAAGGTTTATACGCAGGTTACCAACGGCCGCTTCATGGTCGACATGAACTTCGTAGGGAAGGTCCCCAAAGGTATCCGCAAAGGCCAGACACTGCAGATCACCCTCGCCCTCAGCGACGAAACGACCGCCATCCTCGTACCCAAGGGCGGGTTCTACCAGCAGACCGGCGGCAACTGGATCTTCAAGGTCAGCGAAGACGGTAAAATGGCCTATCGCGTTGATATCCAGCTGAACCGCGCGAATCCGGACTTTTATGAGGTGACTTCCGGACTGAAACCCGGCGACAAGGTCATAACCTCCAGCTACGAAACGTATGGCAATATTCAGGAATTGGTTTTGAAAAAGTAACCCGGCATCTGTAACATCCGGCCTCGGGCCGTCGTCCATAAAAAACTAACAATCATGCGACTGAAACAATTCTACACCCTGCTCTTCCTCCTCTGCCTGAGCACCGCCGCCTCATCCAACGAGCGCGCCCGCTTCTGCTGCCCAGGGGCCGCTGGCGACTCCGTCAGAAAAGTAAAAGTGAAGGTTTCGGTCACGCCGATTGCAACATCTTTACCAATCCTTAGACTTTTATCTATATAACAACCAGCGTTAATCACCTAAACAGATTTTAATATGATCAAGATCAGTGAACTCCAGAAGGTCTACCGTACCGAAGAAGTGGAAACTATCGCACTCAACAAACTCAGCTTTGAGGTAAAAGAAGGCGAGTTCGTTTCCGTCATGGGTCCCTCCGGCTGCGGCAAATCCACCCTGCTGAATATCCTCGGCCTCCTCGGACGATCCCGATGGCGGCAGCTTCCTGTTCAACGGCACGGAAGTGGCCCACTTCAACGAGCGCAAACGGGCCGACCTGCGCAAACGGAATATCGGCTTCGTATTCCAGAGCTTCAACCTGATCGACGAACTCACCGTATTCGAGAACGTGGAACTCCCCCTCATCTACCTGGGCGTAAAAGGCCCCGAAAGAAAACAGCGGGTAGAGGTCGTCCTGGACAAAATGCAGATCATGCATCGCCGCAACCACTACCCACAGCAGCTCTCCGGTGGTCAGCAACAACGCGTCGCCGTCGCCCGCGCCGTGGTCAATAACCCCAAGCTCATCCTCGCGGACGAACCGACAGGTAACCTCGACTCCAGCAACGGTAATGAAGTAATGCAGCTTTTGACGGATCTCAATGAACAAGGTACCACCATCATCATGGTAACCCACTCCGAACACGACTCCCGCTACAGCCACCGTATCATCCGGATGCTGGACGGTCAGACCGTGACGGAAAATATCCTTATCTAAGTTAGAAGGTTACGGAAAGAGACATATTGATTTAATTCTTAAATGGTCGGAAATGACCCAAATGCACCGTCATGTTTAAAAACTATCTCAAGATCACTTTCCGCAACCTCGCCAAATACAAGTTCATCTCGTTCATCAACATATTCGGGCTCACCGTAGGGCTCACCTGCTGTCTGCTGATCCTCACCTATATTCTGCACGAGACCAGCTACGACAAATACAATACACAGGCGAACCGGATCTGGCGCGTCACCCGCAGCTGGAACAACAAGGAGGGCATCGTCTCCCTCCACCTCGGAGCCATTGCGCCGGCCTTCGGCCCACTCCTGCTCAACGACTTCCCCGATATTCAGAAAATGACCCGGCTGCTGGCCTCCAACCCCAGCCCCATACGCTACGAGGACAAGGTGTTCAACGAAAAGGACCTCTACTTCGCGGACAACAACCTCTTCAGCGTCTTCGACGTCAACCTGCTCAAAGGCGACCGCCACAACGCCCTCGCCGATCCGTTCTCTATCGTCATGACACCGGCCGTCGCCCGGAAATACTTTGGCGACGCCGACCCTATCAACAAGATCGTCCGCCTCGACAACCAGGTCAACTTTAAGGTCACCGGCATCATCGCCCCCTTTCCCTCCAACTCCCATTTTCACCCGGAAGTGCTCCTCTCCTTCCCCACGCTCAACGACTCGACCATCTACGGGGCAAAGAACCCGGCCTCAAGCTTCAGCAACAACGCATTCTTTACCTACCTGCTCCTTCCTGAGAACTACCCGGCCCACAACATCGAAGCCCAGTTTCCCGCCTTCATCGACCGGCATATGCCGACGAACAAACGGGATCCGCTGGCCAAAGCTTCCTCCGGCACCCGCCTCTACCTGCAGCGGCTGACCGACGTCCACCTCCGCTCGCACCTCGACGAGGAGATGGAAGAGAACGGCGACATTAACAGAGTCTATATCTTTGGCGCAATCGCCCTCTTTATCCTCCTGATCGCCTGCATCAACTACATGAACCTCTCCACGGCCAGGTCCACCCTTCGCGCGAAGGAGATCGGCATCCGAAAAGTATCCGGCGCACAGCGGCAGGAGATCATTTTGCAGTTCCTCTGCGAGTCGGTACTCGTCTCCTATATCTCCGTCCTGCTGGCCGCCGCCCTTACCTGGCTATGTATTCCATGGATCAACGATATTACGGGCCTGCAGCTCTCGATACACAGCCTTCTCCAGCCTGCCGTACTGATCGCCGTGATCCTTACGCCCCTCGTTGTGGGTCTGCTGTCCGGACTATATCCCGCCCTCTTCCTGTCTTCCTTCCAGCCCCAGCAGGTGCTCAAAGGACTGTTCAAGGCCGGCGGCAGCAGCATCAGCTTCCGCAAAGCACTGGTAGTTGTTCAATTCGCCGTTTCGATCATTTTGTTGATCAGCACGGCCATCGTCTTCCAGCAACTGCACTATATGCAGACCGCATCCCTCGGATTTAGCAAGGACCACGTCCTGGTCATGAACTATAACGCCGGCCTCGACAAGACCTACGAGTCTTTCCGCACCCGCCTGACCCACGACCCCAGATTACTGGAGGTCGCCAGGTCATCCCGCATCCCCAGCGGCCGGCTGCTGGACGAAAGCGGCGCATCCACCGAGAGCGGCGACTCCCTGCAACCCGTCAAAGCCGACATCAAATTTGTGTCCGTTGACCACGACTTCGTCGGCGCCTACCATATCCCCATCGTCGCGGGCAGAGACTACTCGCGCGACTACGCCACGGACAGCACCAACTTCCTGCTCAATGTCGCGGCCGCAAAAGCGCTCGGGATAAAAGACCCCGCCCAGCTGATCGGAAGGAATTTCGGCTATGGGGACGCAAAAGGAAAAGTCATCGGCATCATGGGCGACTTCAACTTCGAGTCCATGCACCAGCAGATAGTCCCGCTGATCCTGGTAATGCCCAACTCCCGCTATCAGAGCAACTCTTTCAACAATATTTCCGTCCGGCTCTCCGGCAACGACGTCCCCGGCGCCCTCGCGGCACTGGAAAAGACCTGGAAGACCTACCTGCCCGAAGTGCCCTTCGAATACAGCTTCCTCGACGACAAATTCGACCAGCTGTACCGCTCCGAACAGAAACAGGGCAGCCTCTTTACCTGCTTTGCCGGTATCGCCATCTTTATCGCCTGCCTCGGCCTGCTGGGCCTTTCCGCCTTTTCCATCTCGCAGCGCGTGAAAGAGATCGGTGTACGAAAAGTCCTCGGCGCCAGCACCGGCAGCATAGTCACACTGGTCTCCCGTGACTTCCTAAAACTCGTGGCCATCGCCGCACTCATCGCCTTCCCGGTTGCATGGTATACGATGCACAACTGGCTCCGGGACTTCGCCTACCGGATCTCCATCGAATGGTGGGTATTCCTGACAGCCGGTATCCTGGCAGCCGTGGTCGCACTCATCACCATCAGCTTCCAGGCCATCCGCGCCGCACTCGCAAATCCCGTGAAAAGCCTTCGGTCAGAATAAAAAAATTATGATAAAGAACTATCTGAAAATAGCCTGGCGCACCCTCCTCCGCTACAAGGGCTATACGACGATCAATGTCGTCGGCCTCACCCTCGGCATCGCCGCCGCCATCCTTATTTTCACCATCCTCTCCTATCAGCTGAGCTTCGATAATTTTCATCCCGGCAAAGACAGGATCTACAGGATCGTAACGGAATTTCATGACCAGGGCATCAGCTATAGCCCCTCTGTTCCGCAGCCGCTGGGAAAGGCCTTCCGTAGTGACTATAACTTCGCAGAAGCTACAGCCAGGGTGGTCACCTATCGCAATACCCTGATCTCGTTGCCGGAAGAAAAAGAGGTGAAAAAATTCGTCGAAGACAAGGGCGTCGCCTTCGCAGAACCGGCCTACTTCGATATATTTAATTTTCCCCTGACCCAAGGCGACAGGCAGACGCCCCTCGTCCGCCCCCATTGCGCCCTCATCACCCAATCCATCGCACAGAAATATTTCGGCAATGCATCCGCCATCGGCAAAAGGATCCGGATGGACAACCGCATTGACTTCACGGTCACCGGAATCCTGAAAGACATTCCCGGCAACACCGACCGCACCCAGGAAATATATCTCTCATACGATAATCTTAAGGACTACAACAGCTGGTTCGCCAGCGACAGCAGCTGGAGCAATGTGTACACAGGCAGCATGTGCTTCGTCCGGCTCAGGCCGGGCGTCAGTGACGCACTGGTCGATAAGGCGTTGCCAGGCCTCGTGGCAAAATATTTCAAGGACCCCGACGATTTAAAGGTCTGGCATTTCCTCCTCCAGCCGCTTGCCGACATCCACTATGACGCCCGCTATGACGGCTATTTCGATAAAAAATACAGCGCGTCTCTTTTGTTCATCGGCATATTCCTCGGTCATCATCGCCTGCGTCAATTTCGTCAATATGGCGACGGCACAGGCGCTCAACCGCAGCCGCGAAATCGGCGTCCGAAAGGTACTGGGCAGCCTCCGCAACCAGCTGTTCTGGCAGTTCATCGCCGAGACCGCGCTGATCACCGTCTTCGCCGGCGCCCTCGCCTATGGTTTGTCGCCGCTGGCGCTGCCGGGCCTCAACCAACTGACATTCGCACAAATGCATATCCGTCTCTTTTCCGACTGGCGGGTCCCCTTGTTCCCTGGTTTCCATTATCGTCGTCATCGTTTTCCTTTCCGGCTCCTATCCCGGCCTCGTACTCGCCCGTTTCCAGCCGGTCCTGGCGCTCAAAAGCCGGCTGTCACAGGCACACGTCGGCGGCTTCTCCCTGCGGCGTATCCTCGTCATCGTCCAGTTCACCATCGCACAGCTGCTGATAACGTCCATGATCATCATCGCATACCAGATGCACTATTCGATGACCGCGGATATGGGATTCCAAAAAGATTCCATCGTTACACTTTCCCTGCCCACGGGCGACCTCACAAAAATGCGCTCGCTCCGCGACCGCACTGGCCAGCCTTCCCGGCGTCGAAAAAATGTCGCTCAACTATCAGCCTCCCGCCTCCCGGCGCAATAACAGCACCGACGTCCGCTATGACAACCGCACACTGTCCGAACACTGGAGCGTCAACGTAAAGTCGGCAGACGACCAATACCTCTCCGCCTTCGGACTCAGACTGATCGCAGGAAGGAACATCTTCCCCTCGGACACCGTCCGCGAATACCTCGTAAACGAGACCTTCGCCAAAAAGATCGGCGTTGCCCCGAAGGACCTCCTGGGCAAGATGATCAACGTCGACGACCACAACCTTCCGATCGTTGGGGTCGTCAGCGACTTTCACGACTATTCCCTCCACAGCGATATCGACCCGGTCTGCATCGTATCCAACTACCACCGCTACCAGGGGCTCAGCGTACGCCTCGACCCGCGCCATGTCCGGGACTTCCTTTCCACAGCCGAAAAGACATGGAACAGTATTTATCCCGACTATATTTATTCCTATACCTTCCTCGACGAACGGATCGCCGACTTCTATTTTCTGGACAATATCCTGCTGACACTCGTCGAACTGTTTGCCGGCATCGCGATCTTCATCAGCTGCCTCGGCCTGTACGGACTGGTGTCCTTCATGGCCGTCCGGAAAACAAAAGAAATAGGCGTACGAAAAGTGCTGGGCGCCGGCATCGGCCAGATACTCTGGCTCTTTGGCAACGAATTCAGCCGCCTTATACTAATCGCTTTCGTCATCGCAGCCCCCATCGCCTGGTGGGCCATGCACAGCTATCTGGAAAGCTTTAAGTACAGCGTCCCGCTGGGACCAGCCGTATTTCTCGCCTCCCTCGGATTCACCGCAGTTATCGCCGCACTGACTGTCGGATACCGTTCGATCCGCGCCGCACTCGCAAATCCCGTGAAAAGCCTTCGGTCAGAATAACCTCATCATATGATCATCAACTATTTCACTGTCGCCCTGAGAAACCTTTTCAAACACAAGGTCTTCTCTTTTATAAATATCTTCGGCCTTGCCCTCGGCATCGCCGCCAGCCTCCTGATCGTCCAGTATGCGCGCTACCAGCTCAGCTACGACCGCTACGAACCCAACTCCGGCCGCATCTACCGCCTGCAGCTCGACCGCTATGACAACGGCAAACTCAGTACGCAATGGGCCGCCGGATGCACCGGCATCGGACCGATCGTCAAAGAAGGTCTTCCCGAGGTAGAATCATTTGCCAGGCTGGCAGGGATGGGCGCCGTCATGTCTTACAAGGACCGGGAGTTCAGAGAACAAAAAATGTATTTCTGCAACGATGCCTTTCTCCCCATGTTCTCATACAGAGCCGTGGCCGGCACGACCAACGGCGCACTCAAAGACGTCTATTCTGCGGTCATAACGGCATCCACCGCACGCAGGTATTTCGGCAGCGAAGACCCCGTCGGCAAGATCATCAGCATGAACCGGAGGGATAATTTCAAGGTCACCGCCGTCATACAGGATCCTCCCCAAATACGCATCTTAAATTCGACATCCTCGTCTCCTGGGCCACCCTGGTCCAGTGGCGCGGCCCGAAAGTAGAGACGGAAAAGAACTGGGACGCTTTCCTGACCTACATAATCGCCCGGCCCGGAACCGATCCGAACCTGCTCGAAAAAAGATCAACGGAGTAGTACAGGCCAAATGGGGGGAAGATATGAAAAAGGACCACGCCGGCATGGTCTTTCACCTCCAGCCGCTACCCAGCATCCACCTCTATTCGCACTACATGTTCGAGACCGAGGTCAACGGAGACGGCAAGACCGTCTACTTCCTGCTGATCATCGCCGTATTCATCATCGTTATCGCCTGGATCAACTACGTCAACCTCGCAACCGCCCGCTCTATCGACCGCGCCAGGGAAGTAGGGGTCCGCAAAGTCCTCGGCTCGCTCCGACGCCAGTTGATCGGCCAGTTCCTCTTCGAATCCTTTTTGATCAACTTCATCGCCATACTCCCGGCCTTCGCGCTGATCCTCGCGTTTCTGCCCCTGTTCAATACCCTGACCGGACACGACCTGCACCTATCCCTGTTCAAAGACCCCGGCTTCTGGCTGGCGCTCGCCGGCCTGTTCATAACCGGTACCTTCCTGTCCGGCCTGTATCCGGCTTTTGTGTTATCCTCCTTCTCCCCTATCAAAGTCCTGAAAGGCCGGTTGGCAAAAACAGGACACGGGGCACTGCTGCGCCAGTCGCTCGTGATCATCCAGTTCATGGCGTCCGTTATCCTTATGGTAGGCACCTTCGCCGTATACAGACAACTGCACTATATGCAGCACCAGGACCTCGGCGTCCGCATCAGCCAGACCCTTGTCCTCAGCGGTCCGCGCGTCACAGACTCTACCTACGACAATAAATTCACCGCATTCAAGACAGAGGCTTTGCGCCTCGCGGGCGTTCAGCAAATGACGACTTCCACGGAAGTACCCGGCAACAAGGTTGGCTGGAACGCCGGCGGCATCAAGCTGGTCGGCAGTGACAAAACCGAGCAATACCGGATCATCGGCATCGACCACGACTTTCTCAGCGCTTACGGCCTCCACCTGCTGAAAGGCCGCAACTTCTATCCCGGCCTCGTCGACTCCCAATCCGTCCTCTTCAACGAAGCGGCACTGAAAAAGATTGGCTTTACCACCGCAGAACAGGCACTCAATAAAAAGATCGAATTCTGGGGCGGAACGTATACGATCGTCGGCGTCGTCGGCAATCACCATCAGGAGTCCCTGCACCAGGACTATGACGCCCATATCTACCGCTATTTCCCCAACGCAGGCGGCTACTATTCGCTGACACTGACGGGCGACCGCAACAACTGGCCCGCCCTGATCGCTTCCATACAACAAAAATGGAAGACATACTTCCCCGGCAACCCCTTCGACTATTTTTTCCTCGACGACCACTTCGCACAGCAGTACAAAGCCGACCAGCAGTTCGGCCAGACCTTTGGTCTTTTTGCCGGCCTCGCGATCTTCGTCAGCTGTCTGGGCCTCCTCGGCCTCGCCGCCTTTGTCGTAAACCAGCGCACAAAAGAAATTGGCATCCGCAAGATCGTCGGCGCCAGCCTCCCCAGCCTGCTCGTGCTCCTGACAAGGGACTTTATCCGCCCCGTGCTCATTTCCTTCCTGGTCGCCATCCCCTGACCTGGTTCCTGCTGCAGAAATGGCTGGAGAACTACGCCTTCAGGGTATCCATCAACGCCTGGATGTTCGCACTTCCGATCGTGCTCATCCTCGCAATCGCCCTGCTGACCATCACCACACAGACACTGCGCGCCGCTTCCGCCAACCCGGCCCGCAGCCTCCATACCGAATAATAACTTATCTTCAATTATGAAAGAGTTGTCCCATACGCTGCGCAGTTTCCGGAAATACCCAGCCTTCTCTGTGATCAACCTGGGCGGCCTCTCCATCGGCATCGCCGCATCCTTTATACTGCTCATCTATTCCCGGCGCGAACTCAACTGCGACCGTCATTTCAGGGACGCCGACCGGATCGCCCGTATCGGCACGGACTTTTTCAACATGGGCCCCTTCGCCGTAAGCCAGCCCCAGCTGCCCGCCCTTCTACAGGCGTCTTGCAAGGACGTGGAGTACACGACCTCGATCACGGACGTCAGTGAGACCCCCATCCGCACCGGTGCTCAGGAAAGGGCCTTCACAGGCATCCGCCCCTACTATATCGACGGCTCTTTCTTCAAAGTCTTTTCCTACAAAGCGTCCAGAGGCTTCCTGCCCGCGGCTGGCCTCGCTCCGGGAGAAACAGTCGTCTCCGCATCCAACGCCCGCAAGCTCTTCGGCAAAGAAGACCCTATCGGCAGAACACTGCTCGTCGGAAAAGAAATGAAGCCCTATAAAGTCGTCGCCGTCCTCGAAGAAGAATTCAATAGATCCCACCTCGACGCCCAGCTGCTCCTGCCTCAACCGGCTGCCACCAACAGCAACCTGGCCAACTGGATGTCGGCTGCCCAATACAACTACGTCAAGCTAAAACCGCAGGGCTCTCTCAAAGGACTCCACACCTGGCTGGAAACACTCCGTGAGAAACTGATCTATCCCGCCAGCGGCGCCACCACTTCCTATACTTCATGGGCCGCAAGCAATATGGCCGTCAGCTTTATCGTCCAGCCACTGACCGATATCCACTTCGACGCCGACATGAAATTCGATATCACCCCCGGGGCAATATCACCCAGGTCCGGCTGCTCGGCGCGATCAGCATCCTCCTCATCGCCCTGGCCATCATCAACTATATCAACCTCGTGACAGCCCGCGCGTCCACACGCGCCAGGGAAATGGGACTGAAGAAGACCTTTGGCGCCTCCCGCACCCGCCTCGCCCGCCAGATACTAAAAGAATCCATCCTCTTCAGCACACTTGCCATGGTCATCTCCTGCGGCCTGATCCAGGTCATCCTCTACCTCTACCAGTACTCCACGGGTATCTCGCTCACCGGCCCCATACCCTTTCTTTCCTCCAACTACATCGCACTGATCCTGTTCTCCCTTGTCGTTGGAATACTGGCCGGTCTCTATCCCGCATTCTATCTGACCGGAATGCAGCCCCTGACCGCAATCCGTACAACCTCCGCCACCGGCTCCGGGAAAGGCAACGCCGGCATCCGCAACAGCCTGGTCACTCTCCAGTTCGTCATCGCCACCGCTCTCGTGTTCCTTTCCTTCGTCGTCTATAGCCAACTGCGATACATGAAGAACAAAGACAAAGGCTTTCAGACCGAAGGCGTCGTGCTCGTCGAGAATATCGGCGATATGAAGAGCCGGTCAGCCGCCTTCCGCCAACTCGTCGAACAGCAGTCCCAGGTCGCCAGCACCAGCTTCTGCCAGCGGACCCCGGCCGGCACCAACATCGTCATGGCCAGCTACCGCTCGCTGTCCATGACAAAAGACATGAACATCCAGACCTTCCCCGTCGACGACCGCTATATCGGTACCATGGAAATGCGCCTCACCGACGGAAGGAATTTCAATAAGCAAATGCTGTCCGATACCAATTCTCTTATACTGAACGAATCTGCCGTCGCAGCCCTCGGCCTGTTCAAACCCGTCGGCAGCATCATCAACGGCAGCGAAAGGGTCATCGGCGTCGTAAAGGACTTCAATTACGCCTCCCTCCACGAAAAGATCGGCCCGGCCATCCTGCGCTTTACCCCGGAAGGCAGCACCCTCGCCATCCGCCTGCGCGGCGGTAATACCGCAGCCTTCCTCGACTGGCTCAAAAGACAGGCAGGGAATTTCAACCCGAAACGCCACTGACCATCCGTTTTCTCGACGACAATTTCGCCCGTCTGGCCGACAAAGAACGACTCCTCGGCCGGCCATTAGCTTCTTTACCATCCTCGCCATCGTCCTCGCAACCCCGGGACTCGTCGGCCTCACCCTCTTCACCATAGAGCGACGGCTAAAGGAAATAGGCATCCGAAAAGTACTCGGCGCCCAAAATATCAATATCCTTCAGCTCTTGTCCACCCAGATCATCCGCCTGGCCACGATCGCCGCTGCCATATCCCTGCCCGTCAAGCCGGTGGCTGGCCAACCGCTGGCTCAGCAATTTCGCCTACCGGATCACAATCACGCCCATCACCTTCCTCCTAACCCTTTTGCCCATCCTGGTACTGATCCTCACCGTCATCACACTCCTCACCATGCGGGCACTCACCGGCAACCCGATCAGGAACCTCCGCACCGAATAATATCTGCACACCCGGCCCTGGGCCTCGTGTGCGAACTCCTCCGGTTTGCCACCTGTATCAAAAACGTACACTTCTTGTATCGAAACCGGACTAAAAAACCCTCCACACCTCCATAATTATATAATAATCATACAATTACATTCCGGCATGTCTTTAACAATAAGACCGTGACCCCAAAGGTTCGAATCAAAACAATTCGTAATCTTGGAACTCAAAAATCAAAAAACAACAACAATGATCGAACTAAAGCGCATCTCCAAATGGGTCAACGTCGGCGGCAAACCGAACTTTATACTAAAAGACATCAACCTTGAAATAAAAGAAGGGGAATTTATTTCCATCATGGGTCCTTCCGGCTCCGGTAAGTCCAGCCTGCTCAACATCATCGGCATGCTCGACGATTCCTCCGAAGGAGAATACTTTTTCCTGAACCAGCCCGTGCACACCCTAAAAGAGAAACAACGCTCACAGCTGTACAAACAGTATATAGGCTTCGTATTCCGGGCCTACCACCTCATCGACGAGCTGACGGTCTACGAGAACATCGAAACTCCGCTGATCTACCAAAACATCAAATCCTCCGAACGCCAGGCGATGGTAGCGGATATCCTCGACCGCTTCCAGATAGTAGGGAAAAAGACCTCTTCCCCACCCAGCTATCCGGCGGCCAGCAACAGCTGGTAGGCATCGCCCGCGCACTGATCGGCAAACCCAAGCTGCTGCTCGCCGACGAACCGACCGGCAACCTCAACTCCCGGCAGGGCGAAGAGATCATGGAACTTTTTAAACAATTGAACAACGAGGGGGTTACGATCATTCAGGTGACCCACTCCGAGAAGAACGCCGCCTACGGAACACATATCATCAACCTCCTCGACGGCCGGGTCGATAAATCTTAATAAAGTCACTATGCGATATTTGAATTGCTTTCTTTTTCTCTCGGTCTTATTTCTATCCGCACCAACGGCCGACGCCCAGTACGCAAAGGGGATGACCCCAGGCATGGACTCGATCGGCGGCTCCATCCTAACCCTCAAACAGTCTGTCGACATCGCCCTGAAGAATAACCTGGTCGTCAACCAGGCCGACCTGCAGTCCCAGACCAGTAAGGTCCAGTACGATCAGGCATGGGGTAATATGCTGCCCAATATCAGCGCATCCGCGTCGCAACAGATCGGTTTTGGCCGTACCCTCAACTCCTATGACTACACCTATGTCAATCAGGTGAACACCGGCAACTACGGCGTCAGCGGCAGCATCGTTCTGTTCAACGGCCTCCAGTTACTGCACAACCTGCAGGCGAACAACTATGCATACGGAGCCAGCAAATACGACCTGCAGCAACAGAAAGACAATATCACGCTCAATGTCATATTGGCTTATCTGCTCATCCTGAGCAATCAGGACCAGCTCACCATCCTCCGGGAACAGGCAGATATCGACAAACGGCAGGTCGACCGGCTCGATACACTGAACAACTCAGGCGCCCTGCTCCTCCTGTCGAACCTCTCCGACCTTAAAGGCCAGTACGCTGGCGATGAGGTCAATATCGCAGCAGCAGTCAACTCGCTGGAAGCCTCCAAAATAACCCTCTTCCAACTGATGAACGTCCCCTACAAAAGGGATGTACAGTACGAGAACAGCGTCACCGCCGCCATCTCTATCTCCGAGTATCAGCAGTCGTCCGACAGCATTTACAGGACGGCGCTGGATATCTATCCTTCTATAAAATCCGTCGACCTCAGGCTGAAGGCCTATCAGAAATTCCTGCAGGCTGTAAAAGGCCAGTACTACCCCAGCCTTTCATTCGGTGGCGGTATCTCCACCAACTATTCGAGTCTGGCATTCAAGTCCATCCCCATCGGGATCGACCCCGCACACAACACCGGGTCCTATGTCATCGGCAACGGTGGTGCAAAACTGCCCGTGCTGGATACCGCCCAGCTCTCACACAACGAGAAAATCAGCTGGGGCGACCAGTTCACCCAGAACAAGAACTCCTACGTCGGCCTGCAGCTGAATATACCCATCCTCAACAACCTTCGGGCAAGGAACAACGTCCGCATCGCAAAGATCAATCTTAAGACTGCCCAGCTCAACGCCACAAACGCCAGGCTTGCCCTGCAGCAGAACGTCGAACTGGCCTTCCAGAGCATGCAGGCCGCCTACAAACAATATAAGTTCTTTATGGACCAGGCCGCCGCCTTTGCCGAATCCTTCCGTACTACCGAGATCCGTTTCAATGAGGGAGTTGTCAATTCAGACGTGTATGTGATCGCGAAAAATAATGTCGACAGGGCCAATACGAATCTTGCCGCGGCAAAATATACCTATATATTCCGGACAAAAGTAATGGACTACTATCAGGGCAAACTTTCCTGGTAAGTTCTCCCTAGCCACTCACGCAAGTGAGTGGCTATAGTAGCACCCTCTACCATAAAGCCGTCGTGTCCGTAGACCGAATCTATTTCCACCAGCCGGACATTGGGCAGGTGATCGGCCATATGCCGCTGCTCTTCCATCGGACAGAGGATATCACTGGTAACACCTATCAGGAGCGTTCTTTGTTCGATGCTTTTCAATACGTCTTCCACAGTCTTTCCCCTTCCTCTCGCCAGTTGATGACTGTCCATGGCCTTGGTCAGCAGCCAGTAACAATAGGCATTGAACCGGCTCACCAGCTTGTCTCCCTGATAGTCGATATAGGAAGAGGCCTTGAAACCATCCAGCTTCTCCACATCCGTATCCGTCTGCTTCCGGACCATGATGCCATAGTTGCGGTAGGTCAGAATGCCGATGGCCCGCGCGGCCTTCAGTCCGCGGGCGCCCGCATCCGGTCGCTCATCCCGCCAGCTGCCGTCCGCCTCGATAGCCAGCCGCTGCGCCGTATGAACGGCGATCCCCCAGGCGCTTTCCGCGGGCGAGGTCGCTATAAGGAATAGCTGCTGAATAACGTCTTTTTCCATTACCGCCCATTCCAGGGCCTGATATCCTCCCATGCTCCCGCCCATCAGCAGATGGATCTTCCCGATCCCCAGATGCTTGCGCAACAGGATGTGCGCCCTCACCATATCCCGGATCGTCACCGCCGGGAAATGGCTAAAATAGGGTTTAGCCGTTCGGCTGTCCTCACTCAGCGGACCCGTGCTGCCATAACAGGACCCCAAAATATTCGCGCATACTATAAAATAATCGTCCGGACTGACCGCGCCATTCTCCCCTACCACCCCAGGCCACCAGTGACCCGCGTCGGAATTAGCAGTCAGCGCATGACAGACCCACACCACATTGCTCCGGTCCTCGTTCAACCTGCCATACGTATGATAGGCTATCGTAATACCGGGTAAGGAGGGCCCCCCTTCCAGGGCAAAAGGGGCGTCATATGTAAAATAATTCATGGAGCCGTTGCTAATTTCGATGCAAAATAAGGGCTTGCGAGTATACCGAAATGCCCCTATCGGAAAAATATGGGGCATTTCCGGTAATTTATTTACGTCCGTCCTTCGGACAAACCACCTCCGGCGGTTTATGTGTACTTTTGTAAAAAATAGCATTTTATTATATGGTACGGATTCAGCTAAGCAGGGTCAACGGAGACTTTGGATTTGAAGCAAAAGACGCTTTTGGACATATTGTGCGAATGGACAGCACCCCCGAATCGGGCGGCGAAGACTTTGGCGTCCGCCCCATGCAGATGCTCCTGATGGGGCTGGGTGGCTGCAGCGGCATCGACATAGTATCCATTCTGAAGAAACAAAGACAGACGGTCACAGGATTCGACATGTCCATCGAAGGACACCGCGAACACGGCAAGGAACCCTCTCTCTGGACCAACGTCCACATCGTGTTCGAACTAAAAGGCGACATCGACCCCGACAAGGCAAAAAAGCCTGCGAGCTCTCAATGGACAAATACTGCTCTGTGGCAGCCACCCTCCGCGAAGGACACACCAGCATCACCTGGGGCGTCACCGTCAACGGAGCCCACGCCTACTCGACCAAAGCAGCAGTGTAAACATCAATAAAAGAACTTCATGTCACGTCATCGCATTACAGACGCCATCCGCATCCGTTCAGACCGTACCAAAGACCGCGAACACTCCTCGCCGCTCTACCTGACCAGCAGCTTTGCCTTCGACGACGCCGAACAAATGCGCGCTACCTTCGCCGACGAGAACGACGACTATATTTACAGCCGATTCAGCAACCCCAGCGTCCAGGAATTTACCGACCGGCTCGCCGCCCTCGAAGGCGCCGAAGACGGCTTCGCCACGGCCTCTGGGATGAGCGCCATTATGGCAACCTTCCTCGCCTTCCTCAAACAAGGCGACCACTTGCTCTGCTGCAACGCCATCTTTGGCAGCACGCATGGAGTAATCACCAAATATCTTCCAAAATATGGCATCGGGTATACCTATGTGGACGGATCCAACCCCGCTTCCTGGGAAGCCGCGGTAAAACCCAATACCAAAATGTTCTTTTTGGAGACCCCCACCAACCCGGGCCTGGACATAATAGACCTGGAAGCCGCGGGCCAGCTGTGCAAAAAACACAACCTGATTTACAACGTCGACAACTGCTTTGCCACACCCATCGGCCAGACACCCATCGACTTCGGCGCCGACCTGGTAGTCCATTCCGCCACCAAATGGATCGACGGTCAGGGCCGCGTACTCGGCGGCGCTGTCGTAGGTAAGAAAGAACTTATAAAAGATGTCTACCTCTTCTGCCGCAGCACCGGCCCCGCCCTGTCTCCCTTCAACGCATGGGTACTCAGCAGAAGCCTCGAAACACTCGACGTACGAATGGAAAGACATTCCTCCAATGCGCTCCATATCGCAACAGCGCTCGAAGGACATCCCGCTATCTCCTCACTGAAATATCCCTTCCTTCCCAGCCATCCCCAACACGCCATCGCCATCCGCCAGATGAAAAATGGCGGCGGTATCGTCTGCTTTGAACTGAAAGGCGGACTCGCCAGCGGCAAAAGCTTCCTCGACAAGCTCAAAATGCTGTCCCTCACCGCCAACCTCGGCGACACTAAAAGCATCGCCTCACATCCGGCCAGCACGACCCACGCCAAACTGACCGATGCAGAACGGGCCGCCGTCAATATCACCCCGGGACTCATCCGCATCTCAGTCGGACTCGAGCACCGCGACGATATCCTCCAGGACATCCTTCAGGCTCTAAAATAATTCACCGCCCAGGCAGCTCCAAAATAAAAGAGGTCCGGGCTACCCGGACCTCTTCATTTATCATCAAAAAATTTAGTCTCCCCAGATCTCTCCTTCCCCCTTTAGCCAATCCTTCACCAGCTCAGTCGTTACCGACTTCGGCCTTTCCAGCGGGAAACCAAGAGCACGGTCCCAGCACAAGCTGGCCAGTACTCCCAGCGCACGGCTCACCCCAAACAACACCGTATAGAATTCATATTCAACCAGCCCGTAGTGCACCAACAGCGCTCCGCTGTGCGCGTCCACATTCGGCCACGGGTTCTTGATCTTACCCAACGACTGCAGTATCGGCGGCACGGTCTCATAGATATTCCAGACCGTCTGCACCAGCGGATCGTCAGGCATATGCTTCTTGCCAAACTCCATCTGCGCGGCAAATCGGGGATCTGTCTTCCTCAGCACCGCATGACCATAACCCGGCACCACCTTCCCCTCATTAAGCGTCTTCTTTACATAGGCCTCTATCTGCACATTACCGGGCAACTCTACTCCCAACTCTTCCCGCATCTCCAGTATCCATTTGATCACTTCCTGATTGGCCAGACCATGCAGAGGGCCCGCCAGACCATTCATCCCCGCTGCCAGACTCAGATACGGATCGCTAAGCGCCGAACCCACCAGATGCGTCGTATGCGCGCTCACGTTGCCGCCTTCATGGTCGGCGTGTATCGTCATATACAACCGCATCAGCTCACGGAAGGTCTCATCCTCGTAGCCCAGCATATGCGCGAAATTCCCCGCCCAGTCCAGCAGACCGTCAGGGTGAATATGATCCTCGTTCTTGTATTTCCTGCGGTAAATATAGGCTGCAACACGCGGCAGACGGGCGATGAGGTCCATCGAATCGTCAAATACCGCCTCCCAGTAGTCCTTCTTGGCCATTCCCTTCGCATATCGCTCAGCAAACTTGCTCTCGGTCTGAAGGGCCATAATAGCCACTACGAACTGCGTCATCGGATGGGAATCCAGCGGTAACGCTTCTATCGCCGCAAAGACATGATTGGGAACATGGCTTCTGCGCTGCCAGTTGGCCGTGATATCGTGAACATCATCATCCGACGGCAGCTCACCCAGCAACATCAGGTGAAACAATCCTTCAGGCAGAGGCTCCGTGCCACCATTGGCCTTCGGTAATTTCTGCTGCAGCTCCGGTATCGAATAACCGCGGAAACGGATCCCTTCCTGTGCATCCAGCAACGAGGTCTCGGTGACAAGCCCCGTTATCCCCCTCATCCCCTGATATATTTGTGAAAGCGTAACCTCCCCTATTTTCTTACTTCCATGCTCCTTTAATAATTCCTTGATCTCTGCCGCCACCACATCGGACGTTGACTTAAACCTTTCTTTTATAGTTGCCATAACGCTCTTTTGGTGGCTAAAGGTAGTGTAGGAATCGCGGAGGAGCAAATGAATTAGACCACTTTTAGATTAATTTAATCTATTTCGGCGCCCGGAGGTATAAAATACCGGCTACCCCGCTGAATATGATATTGGGCAGCCACGCGGCCAGCATCGGCGGCAGACTCCCCTTCGTTGAGAACGTCACCGCGAACTTGTCCATCACGACAAATATAGCCGCCATAACGATCCCTACGGCAAGATGCAGACCGCTCCCTCCCCTGATCTTCCGGGTGGCCAGGATAGCGCCTATCACAGCCATGATGATCACGGAAAAAGGCGTAGCATCCCGGTGATACAACTCCACCTTGTAAGTATTCAACCCTTCCGTGCCCCTCACCTCCTCCATGTGGATGAACTGGTGCAACTCGGGTGTCGTCAGCTTGTCCTTCAGGTAGTCGTCCCTCCTCAGCTCTCTCGGCTGAACATTCAGATTGATATGCATACTGTCTGCTTTGGACAGGGACTCCTCCACTCCGTTGATATGCCGTTCGATAACGCCCGACAACCGCCAGTCCTTCTTTTGGGGATCCCACCGTACAGTCTCCGCGCGCACATTGTAGACAACCTTGTTGTTCTTCACCCGCTGCAGGAAGAAATTGCTGGCCGTCTTGTTTACCGTATCGTAATAGCGGAAGCCGACAAAAGTTGTCGGGTCTACGCGGAGATAGAAATTATTGTTCCGGTATGGATCACCGTTGTAGCTGCTGTTCCGGTCCACGTACACAGCCTGGAAATCCGTCCGTATCTCATTGGCCCTCGGCACCCAATACTGACTGGCCAGCCAGAAGATGAGCGACAGGAATACCGAACCGATGATAAAAGGCCTCAGCATCCGGTTGTACCGGACCCCGCCCGCCAGAATGGCAATGAACTCCGACCTCCCCGCCATCTTGCTGCTGAAATAGATGACGGCGATAAAGACCATCAGCGGATAGATCATCGACATGATAAAGGGGATGAACCCGATCCAGTAAAGCATCACCAGTTGCCAGCCGGTCAGCCCCGACCGGACAAAATCGTCGGCCTTTTCGCTCCAGTCGATCACCACCGCAATAGTGGTGATCACCACCATCGTGAATAAAAATGTTCCAAGGAATTTCTTGAGTATGTACCGGTCAAGTAGCTTCAACATGGCCAAATATATATAAATCTTTTAATTTCAATTCACTACAAAAGGTTAAAGCCGCCTCCGCAACAGTTCTGTCTGCTCGTTCTTCCACGCCACGAAATCTCCGCTCAAAATATGCTTCCGCGCCTCCTTTACCAAATGCAGATAGAACGCCAGATTATGCACACTCGCGATGGTCAGCCCCAGTATCTCCTTCGCCTTTATCAGATGCCTCAAATAGGCCTTACTGTAATAGTTGCTGATGCCGCTGTCGATCCCATCGTCGATTGGCGAGAAGTCCTTTTCCCATTTCTTGTTGTCGATATTGATCACCCCTTTCGACGTGAACAGCATCGCGTTTCGTCCATTGCGGGTCGGCATCACACAGTCGAACATATCAATGCCCAGAGAGATACACTCCAGAATATTCCAGGGCGTGCCAACCCCCATCAGATAGCGGGGCCGGTCTGCCGGCAGGTCCTCGCAACACGCCTGACAGATATCGTACATCTCCTGCTCCGGCTCTCCGACACTGAGCCCGCCAATAGCATTGCCCACCGCCCCTTTTCCGGCCACGTAGTCACACGAAGCCTTGCGCAGGTCACCGAAGACGCTGCCCTGTACGATGGGAAAAAGGTTTTGCGTATAGCCATACTTGTCCGGAGTCTCGTGAAAATGCTCCCAGCAACGGTCCAGCCAGCGATGAGTTAGACGCATCGACTTCTCCGCATAGACATAGTCGCAGGGATACGGCGGACACTCGTCGAATGCCATTACGATATCTCCCCCGATGGACCGCTGAATATCCATCACCTTCTCCGGACTGAAGAGATGCCGCGACCCGTCGATATGCGACTGGAATACCACCCCCTCCTCCTGTATCTTCCGCGTACCCGCAAGAGAGAAGACCTGATATCCGCCGCTGTCGGTCAGGATCGGCCTGTCCCAGCCATTAAAACGATGGAGACCGCCGGCCGCCTCCAGAACTTCCAGACCTGGCCGCAGGTACAGGTGATAAGTATTCCCGAGTATGATCTGCGCCTGAACGTCTTCCTTCAGTTGCTGCTGGGTCACCGCTTTTACGCTGCCCACCGTACCCACGGGCATAAAAATGGGCGTCTGAATACTGCCATGATCGGTCGTGATCGTACCCGCCCGGGCCGCCGAATGCGGGTCCTTTCCGCTGAGCTCAAATTGTAGTGCTGCCATGATTTGTGGCGCAATTTACAGCATCTACCCAATCCCCCGGTTTCAAAATATATAAGTTAATGGTTATCAATACCTAATTTTGTCTGAAAAATCCCTTTTTCCATATTATTTTTGGGCACCCTAAATGATGCGAATGGCAATACTTTTAACTATACTTTGGGTCCTCTATCTCCTCCTGCAGGCATTCCTTGCTTCCTTCCTCATCCAACCCTTTGTCCTTTTCCTTCTATATGGAATAACAAAAGGTTTTTCGCAGAAAAAACCCGCGGCGGCGCCACTCAAAAATTATCAGTTTGGCATCATCGTCACCAGTCACCAGGATACCACCTTTTTACGGCCGATCGTCGACTCCCTGCAAAAACAGGCCTACAGCAAGTTCAACGCCTATCTAGTAGCGGACGACTGCGATATCAGCGACCTCCATTTCGACGACCCGCGCATCCACCTGCTGAGGCCGGAGGAAGCCCTGCACTCGAAGACAAGATCGATCCACTACGCACTCGCCCGCTTTCAGCCGGCTGACGAAGTCCTGATCATCTTCGACCCGGACAATCTGGTACATCCCAAATTTCTGGAAGAACTGAACGCATGGTACAACAAAGGATACAAAGCCGTCCAGGGCAACCTGTCCTCGAAGAACGTCGGTGGCACATACGAAAAGATGGACAGCGCCGGAGCGATCTTCAATACCTTCATCGACAGGGATAGCCGGACCGCCCTCGGCCTGTCGACAAATATCTGGGGCACCGGCGTATCTGTCGACAGAGCGCTCTACGAACAGATCCTGTATGACAATAGAAGCCGGGTAGGCGGCTTTGATAAAAAGATGCAGGCCGAGATCGCCAAACGGGTTCACCGGATCGGCTATGCCTCCGAGGCCATCATCTACGACGAGAAAGTCGAAGACGCACACAATCTGGAAAAGCAGCGCAACCGCTGGATCAGGGCCTACTTTAAATTCCTCTCCGAAGCCTTTGACCTGTTCTTCTACGGCGTCAGGAGATTTGACTTCAACCTCGCCTACTTCGGCTACAACCTGACCCGGCCGCCCTATTTCCTCCAGATGCTCATCGCCTTTTTCTTTATCGTTGTCAATTTCTTTATAAGTAAATGGCTTTCGGTCGCCTGGCTCGCCGCTGTAGGGCTCTTTGTCCTCTCCTTTATCGTGATCTGCACGACCATGGCGCGGGACAAGGACTCCGTCGAAAGGTGTATGGTATATGCCTCTGTTCTTCTTTCATCAGGTACGCTCGTTCTTCCGCCTGGGACAAAGTAAGAACGCCTTCCTCAAGACCGACCATAGCAAAGTTTTGTATATAGACGATCTTCTCAAGCCATGACATCAGCAATAAAACGGATCGCTTTTGCGAGGCGTCTCCTCCCTGAATATTCAATGGCTGAAGAAAAAGTCGGGCCTCGGCGTGGTCAGCCCCTTTTCATCACCTCGGTGTCAGACGAGCCCGTCCCCTCGGATCGACAAACTCTACGGCTACAAGAACTCCCGGCAGTTTGAGACGGACCTGGACTGGCTGCTCCGGAACTTTCGCCCCCTGAGTCTTGATCAGGTAGCCGAACAGGCACAGAGGCGGTCGCCCTTTCGCGGAAAAAGGATTTCTGATCTGCTTTGACGACGGCCTACGGCAGGTATACGAGACGGCAGCGCCGATCCTCCTACGAAAAGGAGTGCCCGCAGCATTCTTCCCTCAACCCGGCCTTTGTCGACAATAGGTCGGTCTTCCATAATTTCAAAAAGCCTGATCCTCGACAGGTTCGACCGGATGACCATCACACCGGGCCTACTGAAGACGGCCGGCGATATACTCGGCATACAGGCTACGACCGCCGACCAGCTGAGAACGGGCATCGTCAGCGTGAACTACCTCAACAGACAGCTGTTCGACGGACTGGCGCCCCTTTTTGACCTCGATTTTGAGAACTTTCGCAAGGAACAAAAGCCCTTCATGGATAAGGCCCAGATACGCCGGTTGATAGCGCAGGGCTTCTCCGTCGGCGCCCACAGCATCGACCACCCCCTCTACTCTCTGGTGCCCCTCGCCGAGCAGCTGGAGACAGACCAGGGAATCCACGGCCTGGGTACAGGGAGCAGTTCACCCCAAAATACAGGACTTTCGCATTCCCCCACGTGGACACAGGCGTGAGCAAGACTTTCTTCGACGAACTGGTCAACCCGGAAGTCCCCGAACTGGACCTTATCCTGGGAAACACCACCGCCATGCTCGAACCGAATCCGCGGGTTGTGCACCGGTTCATAGGTGAAAACCCTGACATTCCCATCGACCGGATGGTTAAGACGGTACTCTGTTACAATATCGCGCGCACGGCCTTCGGCAAACAATATATCCGGCGATAATTCGTACTTTCGTGCCTGTCGCGGGACCGCAGGCAGGCACCCGCCCCCAGAACACTTATGACTAAACTGTATTGGAGTTTCCCCTGGCTCGAACTGTTGTTTATTCTTTTTTGTCTGATCACCATAGTACAGCTGTTCTACTATGGCTGGTTCTTCAGAAGATTGGCGTTCTATACACCCAGGGATAAAGAGCAGTCCCAGCAACACCCCGTCAGCGTCATCATCTGCGCCCGCGATGAAGCCGCCCGCCTCGTAAACCATCTGCTGGGTGCGCTCGGTCAGACCTATACAAGCACACACGAAGTCATCGTCGTCAACCACAACAGCCAGGACGACACCCGGTTCCTGCTCGACGAATTTAAGAAGACATTCAAAGGTCTCCACATCGTCAACCTCGAACACGAAGCCATCGGGATCCCCGGCAAGAAATACCCGCTCAGCATGGGAATCAAGGAAGCCCGCTACGAGATCGTTCTTCTCACGGACGCGGACTGTTACCCCGCCAGCGAAAACTGGATGCACAAGATGCAGGACGGCTACCACAACGGAATAGAAGTAGTGCTCGGCTACAGCCCCTATAAAAAAGGCCCCGGCATACTCAATAAGATCATTCGCTTCGATACTTTTCATACCGCCCCTCCAGTACCTTTCCTACGCCCTCGCCGGCATTCCCTACATGGGTGTAGGCAGAAACCTTTCTTACAAGAAGGACGTGTTCTTCCCGCAACAAAGGCTTCTCCGCGATCAACCACGTACCGGGCGGCGACGACGACCTGTTCATCAACAAGGTGGCTACCAAAGAGAACACGACGATCGTGATCGACCCCGACACCTTTACGTTCTCCGAACCCAAAAGAACTTCGGTGACTGGTTCCGGCAAAAGGCCCGTCACTACACGACCGCCAAATATTATAAACCCCTGCACAAATTTCTGCTGGGCCTCTATTCCCTTAGTCACGTCCTCTTCTATCCGCTGCTGATCATCAGCCTCTTCTTCGACTGGCGGCTCACACTCGTGCTCTACGGCATACGCCTCGCCATACAGGGATATATTTTCCAGAAAACGATGCACCGGCTGGGAGAAGACGATCTCTTCCCTGGTGGTGGCTGCTCGATATCTGGATGTTCATCTATTACCTCATCTTTTCTGTCACGCTATGGAAAAAGCCCCGGAAGGCCTGGAAATAGTCCTGCAATACTTTGCCGACTTTACGCCTGCGCAGATCGGACAAATGGCCGCGCTCGGGCAACTCTATAAGGAGTGGAATGCACAGATCAACGTGATCTCCCGCAAAGACATCGACAGCCTCTATGAAAAGCACGTCCTCCACTCCCTCGCCATCGCGGCAGCCTTTGCGTTCACACCCGGTCAGGAGGTCATCGATATCGGCACAGGTGGCGGCTTCCCCGGCATCCCACTGGCCATCCTGTTCCCCGAGACCCGGTTTCACCTCGTCGACAGCATCGGCAAAAAGATAAAGGTCGTCGAGGCCGTTGCAGCGGGCGCAGGCATCAGCAATATCACCACCCGGCACACCCGCGCCGAAGAAATAAAGGACAGGAAATTCGACGTCGCCGTCTCCCGCGCCGTCGCCCCCTCGGAGAGCTCTGGTCCGGGCCCGCCCCCTTCTCCGTAAGCCAGCCCCTCAACGCCCGGGTGGACTGATCTGTCTGAAAGGCGGCGACCTGACCAGGGAAATAGCAGACAGCCATACCCGCCCCAGGATCATGGAGATATATGAACTTTTCCCCCAGGAGTATTTTAAAGAGAAATACGTCCTGCAGGTTCCTTTTTCGTAACCCCGCTCCCAACAAACCGCGTACCGCGGCAAAAAAGTTACCACTTCATGGTATTTTTTTAGCAAAATCCATCGGACCTTTGTCCCATGACTATATCTGTTTGCATTGTAGATGACAACAAAGACATCCGCTCTGCTCTCGAACAGATCATCCTGATGGCAGATGGGTATACCACTGGCTGGGTCCTTTGTAGACGCCGAAGAAGCACTGCAAAAGATTCCACTCGTGAAACCAAACGTCGTATTGATGGATATCAACCTCGGAGACGGAGAGAACGGAATTGATTGTGTACGACAGCTAAAACCGCTGTACCCGGAAATACTCTTCATGATGTGTACCATCTATGAAGAAGACGAAAAGATCTTTGAAGCCCTGAAAGCCGGCGCCAATGGGTATATCCTGAAAAAGACGGCCCCCGGCAAATTGCTCGACTCCCTCCGTGAACTGTACGAGGGCGGCGCCCCGATGAGCAGCCAGATCGCCAGGAAGGTCGTCAACGCCTTCCAGATAGGCGCCGCTACCGCCGACACCAGCGCCACCAGCGCCCCCGCCAAAGCCATCAGCATCCTCTCCAACCGGGAGAACGAGATCCTCGAACTCCTTGCCCAGGGCATGCTCTATAAGGAAATAGCCGGCAAACTCTTTATCAGCCAGGAAACGGTCCGCAAGCACGTATATCACATATATGAAAAACTACATGTGAACAATAGGGTCGAAGCCATTAACAAATTCTATGGCAGATAGGACGCGCGCAGCCTATTCGATAACAAAACTACCACAAAGTGGTATTGTTATACCCTGAAGGGTCATATACCTTTGTTTTATGGGCTGTTTGCATCAAGTACGATTAGTCATTTCACCTTATCCATCACGCGTAACAGAATGATTTGCAAAAAAAGAGGGAGCGGTATCGCTCCCCTTTTTATTTAGTTTCACTTTCATCTGAACTCTACCACTTCAACTCAAGTCTGTTATTTTTTCTATCGACGTCGGCCATGCGCTGACTCGGGTCGATATCCAGTACCACCATATCCGTGAGCCGGTGATTTATTTCAAATGTATAGGTCGGATGCGTCCACTTCCACGGCTCGAATACCGTCCTTGGAATGCCTGCATCTTCCACGGGCTTTGCCCCGAACTGCAAGTACTGGGGAATATACGCCATCTCCTTACTCCCGTCCTTGAATTGTATAAGGACATCCACCGGCATCGGCATCTTCCCCACCATCTTCAGCCGGACCTTCGTCTTTCCATTCTCTTCCCAAAGGCTGTCCACTCCGTAATCAATGGTCTTGGTCGTACTCACCCAGTATTCCTTATACCAGTCCAGCTGCTGGCCACTTACCCTTTCCGCCACCCGGACAAAATCACTCGCATTGGGGTGCTTGAATCTCCACGACCGGTAGTATTCCAGCAGTATCCTGTCAAGCACGCTGTCACTCACGATATAGCCCAGCTGTTCGAGGAACATCTCCCCTTCCCGTAGGAAGCGATACTGTAGGCAAAATTGGTATTGAAATGGTCGGCGTGCGTCGTCATCGGCTCTTCCAGTCCGCTTCTTACCAGTGCAAAATAGGCGTTGTATGCCGAAGCATGATACAGCGGAAGCTCTTCCTTTTCCCGCTCGATCACCTGCTGAAGACCCGCGTCGTTCGGATGCAGCCGTAGCCGCTCATGATAATAAAAGCTGTTCACCCTTGCCGCAGCATAGCTCGTAAACCCTTCGTCCATCCAGGGATACATCGATTCGTTGGTTCCCATCATCCCCTGATACCAGCTATGCATCCACTCGTGGAAGGCAGTGCCAAGCCCTGGGCCATTGATAAGCGTGCTCATCGGATATTCCATCCCCCGTCACCACCATGGACAAAGGAATACTGCTTGTAGGGATATTTGCCAAACGTCTTCTCTATAAAAGGCAACACCAGGACCGCGGCATCCGCCAGCTCGCTCCAGGCCGTGTCCGCCTTCGGATCACCGGAAGCATTCTTGTAAAGGACATTGATCACCGGTCCGTTGGGAACCCTGCGAACAAGATGCCTGTAGTCCGGATCCGCCGCCCACATGAAGTCGTGCACATTGGGAGCGATAAAATGCCAGCTCAGCCTGTCCCCCGCGGGCTGTACCGCCTTTGTCCCAGGCGCCTCATACCCAAACCCGATCTGCTGCGGATTCTGCAGATAGCCCGTGCCGCCCAGCATGTAGTGCCTGTCGATATTGATAGTGACGTCATAGTCCCCCCAGACCCCATAGAACTCACGGGCGACATAGGGAGTAGGATGCCATCCCTCATAGTCATACTCACACATCTTGGGATACCACTGGCTCATGGAATAGCGAACCCCCGTCTGCGGGTTGTCCCTGCCGCTACGGCGTATCTGCAGCGGCACCTGCGCCTCGAATTTCATCTGAAATACGACCGTTGCATGCGGCAGTATCGGCTTGCTCAGACCGACTTCGAGAATAGTCTCGTCGACCTTAAAGGTCTGCGGCGCGCCGTTCATGGTCAGCGAGATCACTTTTTGGTAGCCGACCTCGTCGGGGCTCAGGTGCTGGATACGATCCTTTACCCGGCTGTCCCAGTCCGGCTGCTCGCCACGGCGCCCGCCGATCATCACCTTCCCAAGCTCACGGCTGCGGCTATCCATCATACTGTTCGGCTGGAACGCATTCCAGTAGAGATGATAAAACACCCTTGAAAGCGTATCCGGGGAGTTATTGGTGTACGCAAGCGTCTGGTCACCCGTGAATCGGTTCGTCTGAACGTCCATTTTGACGTCCATCGTGTATTTCACCCGCTGCTGCCAGCGGTCGGGCTGAGCCTGCAAATAATTAAGCGACAGGACAAGTCCCGTCGCCAGAGCGATTTTATTTCTCATGGATTACAATGTATTTCCGTCCTTCAGTAACTGACCATCGGCGCTGAACAGCAGACTCCTCTTCTGAATATCGTTCTTCGCCGCCAGAAGGATATACTGCGTAACATTGCCTGGCAAATAACGAATGGTCACCGACCTGATCTCCCACTCGGTCTTATCCGCATACTTGCTCTTGGCCAACCCGTCCTTTACCGCAGAAGGCAAAGCGTCCTGGGTTATCTCCTTCGTCGTGTTCTGCCATTCACCCTTCTTATTGAACTTCGCCACTTCCTTCCCGTTATCCGCAGTAAAACTAGCCTGATAGGTCCCGCCGATCTTGCTCGACCAGCTCACCGACTTTGCATTCGGATACCTGGTCTTAAAAGAATCGGTCACAACGCCGGGTACAGAACCGAACTGCGCGCTCGCGCCGACAGACGTCAGCAAAGAACCAAAGATAAGTGTCAGATAAAGTAGCTTCTTCATAAAAACATATATTTAGGTTATAGTTCACTTATTCATCTTCGTCCTCTTCCACCCGCTGTTTCCTCCCCCGGACACCCCCTCGATAACGATCACTATCTCGCCCTTTACACCCCTTTCTTTAAAATGATCGCATACCTCGCGCAGCGTACCCCGCCTGTTCTCCTCATAGATCTTCGTCAGTTCTGCGGCTGACGCAACACTGCCGCTCCGCCCCGAAATATACAGCCAGCTCCTCGAGGGTTTTCACAAGCCGCACCGGCGACTCATACAATACGATCGTCCTCTCCTCCGTCGCCAGCTGCTTCAGCACAGTCTGCCTTCCCTTCTTCGGCGGCAGAAAACCTTCGAAGCAAAAACGGTTCATCGGCAATCCGCTGTTGACCAGCGCCGGGACAAAAGCAGTAGCACCCGGCAGACACTCCACCTTCACCCCCACTTTGATACATTCCCTTACCAGCAAAAATGCCGGATCCGAAACACCTGGCGTCCCCGCATCCGTTAACAAAGCCATTTTTTTGCCCTGCAACAGCTGATCCACCAGGTGATGCAATACTTTATGTTCATTGTGTTGGTGATAAGGCGACAACGGCTTAATTATCTGGTAATGGTTCAACAACCTCGAAGAGTTACGCGTGTCCTCGGCAAGAACGAGATCTGCCCCCTTCAATACGTCCAGCGCCCGGAGCGTAATATCCTGCAGATTACCAATGGGAGAAGGAACTATATACAGCAAAACGACGACTAATTTACGGCTATCTCGAAGTACTCCATGACAGGGTTGGCCAGCAGCTTACGACCCGCCTCTTCCGCAATAGACTTCGCCTCCTCGGCAGTTGCAGCCTCTATCTGCAGCGAAATGCTCTTCCCGATGCGTACATCGCTGACACTCCTGATCCCGAGATTCTGCAATCCACCCATCACCGCCTTACCCTGCGGATCCAACAGCTCTTTTAGCGGCATAACTTTTACCTGAACAGAAAAGGTCATGATATTTTATTTTAAATTATCCCCGGCTTGTTCCGGCCGGGCGCCAAAACTACGCATTTTTTTGGCTGTCAGTAAAGATACAATTATGTAAAGTATGAATACCAACGGTACAGCCAGCCAGCGGAAGAACACGGCCGATAGCACGGCCAGCGCCAGTAAGACCAGCTTGGGCATATTGCCTTTGAACGAATAATCCCTGAACTTCAGGGCCATCAGCGGCAGCCTGCTGACCATCAGCCAGGCAACCAGCAGGATCAGCGCGTACAACACCCACTTATTCGCCAGAGCCGCCTCCACCGTGGGACTGGTCGTATACCAGGAGATCAACGGCAGCGAAGCGATCAGCAGCCCCGCAGCCGGAGTAGGTACCCCCTTAAAACCGTACTGCTGAGAAGTGTCCAGATTGAACCGAGCCAGCCGGTAAGCCGCCGCACAGGGGAACAACAGGGCAGGAAGAAGATATACGATCGATACGTCAAGCCCGTTCTCCTGTCCCGCAAAGCTCATCCGCAGCAGTTGATACAGGATCATCCCCGGCGCGACGCCAAAACTCACCAGATCAGCCAGCGAATCCAGCTGCTTGCCCATCGGAGAAGTAGCATTGAATATTCTTGCAACCAGCCCGTCCAGAAAGTCTACCAGTGCCGCCAGCCCGATGAACAGCGACGCAACGCCTATCTTTTCCGGCATGCTGATATACTGCGCCCCCTCGGGACCCGTAAGTACAGTAATTCCATTCTGAAGGATCAGGATCACAGCGATACATCCGAAGAACAAATTGAGCAGTGTGAACAGGTTCGGTATACTTTTCATTCGTAAATATATATCTTTTTCAATGATTCACTTCCTCCCGGCCATCACCCTTTCGATCTCCTCCACCGTTATCGGTATCTTCTCCATTAGGTCCCTATTCCCATCCGCGGTGATCCACACGTCATTCTCGATACGGATCCCCAGCTGCTCTTCCTCGATATAGATACCAGGCTCGACCGTCAGCACCATCCCCTGCTTCAACGGCTCGCTGCGCGGCCCCAGGTCATGTACGTCGATACCCAGATGATGAGAAACGCCATGGTACATGTATTTAAAATAAGCCGGACTTTCGGGCGTCTGGTTCCTGACGTCGGATTCACTCCAGCAATCCGATACGTACAAACGCCTTGTTCGCTTCTTCCCCCATCCGCTTGTGATAATCAGCAAGGCTGATCCCAGGCTTTAACAAGCTCTTTGCAAAACGATGAAGGTCCAGACAGGCATTGTATACCCTCCTTCTGCCTTTTGGTAAACTTTCCGCTCACCGGCACCGTCCTCGTCAGATCGGCGCAATACCCTCCGTACTCTGCGCCGAAATCCATCAGCACGAGCTCGCCATCCTTACACTCCTGATTATTGCTGATATAGTGCAACGTTCTCGCACGATCGCCGCTCGCAATGATACTGCTGTATGCAGGCCCCGAACTCCGCCGTGACAGGAATCCCCGGTAGACCTCCGCTTCTATTTCGTATTCCATCACCCCCGGCCTCATCATTCCCAGTACGTCCAGAAAGGTCGCGCCGGTGATGTCCGATGCCTCCTGCATCTGCGAGACCTCCAGCGCCGTCTTGACGGCCCTCAGCTCGCGCAGGACCTTCGCGCTCCGGCGGTAATTGTGTAAAGGATATTTCTCCTTCATCTCGCGGATATAGCGGTACTCCCGGGTGATCAGCGGCCCGCCTTTACGATCGTTCTCGTTGGAGTCGAGGTAAATGGTATCCGCCTGGTGCACCCGCTGCTGCAACAACCCATCCAGAGCGTCCAGCCAGACCACCGTGCCGATGCCGGAAACCTTCTTTGCCTCCTCAGCCCGCAGCCGGCGTGCTCATCCCATTTCTCCTTCAGCTCGTTCGGCCGGACCAGCACCAGCACCTCCCGGTACCTGGTATCCGGATGATCCGGAAAAAGCACGACCATGCTGTCCTCCTGAGTGATCCCGGACAACCAGAACAGGTCGCTGTTCTGCCTGAAAGAATAGTGCGCGTCCCCATTGGATGGCATTTCGTCATTGCTCACAAAAATAGCGATCGAGCCCGGCTCCATGGCCTGGACAAAACGCGATCGGTTGGCACTGAACAGCTCTGGAAGTATCGGAAAATATCTCATATTCAAATTTAGGTCTTCGCCCCCGGGGCCGACAAATTTATGGATTGATCATTAATTCCCCAGTTTCTCCCGAAACCACTTAAACTAACAATTGTTAGTTTGGCAATATTTTAACCAATGGTACGCCAGATTTGATAATTTCTAATTTTACCCCCTTTTTCCGGCAAGCTAATGAAAAATTTAATTTTAGCTTTGCCCCAAACAAACGATTGCTATCTATGTCAGTACCTGTTATTGCAGCCCCGGCCGACCGCCTGGCCAAGCTCGGTTTATACGTCGCAGACAAACTCCACTACCAATTACCGCCAGCGGAGCTCATCCAGACAAAGTCTCCGGAGAAGGGAAGGCGAACTCAATGACACGGGCGCCCTGGTCATTCAGACAGGTACTTTTACCGGCCGAAGCCCAAAAGACCGTTATATCGTGAAAGATGAGACCACCGCAGACGCCGTGCACTGGAATGACTTCAACCAGCCCATGGAAGAACACCATTTTGACACCTTCTTCGCGTCCATCCGCGACTGGCTCAACCAGCTGCCCGAGGTCTGGGTCCGCGACTGCTATGTCTGCGCCGATCCCCGTCACCGGCTCAATATCCGCGTGGTTAACGAAACTCCTTCGACCAACCTCTTTGCATATAACATGTTCCTCCGCCCCACGGAAGAAGAACTGGATAATTTTACACCCGACTGGCAGATACTCTTCGCACCCGGATTGCAGCTGGACGCCGCGGCATGCGGCACCCGCAGCCCGAACGCCGTAGCGATCTCCTTCCGCCACCGGCTGATCCTGCTAGCCGGCACCGGATATACCGGAGAGATCAAAAAGAGCATCTTCTCCATCCTCAATTTCATCCTGCCCCGCGAAAGAAAAGTACTGAGCATGCACTGCTCTGCCAACAAAGGCGCGGACGGCGATACGGCCATCTTCTTCGGCCTCAGCGGCACCGGCAAAACAACCCTCAGCGCCGACCCCTCGCGACTCCTCATCGGCGACGACGAACACGGCTGGACCACCGACAATATTTTCAATTTCGAAGGCGGCTGCTACGCTAAATGTATCCATCTGAAAGAAGACCGGGAACCCGAGATCTTCCACGCCATCCGGCCCGGCGCCCTGGTAGAGAACATAAGATTCTTCACCGGTTCCAACCGCATTAATTTCGAGGACGGCTCGGTCACCGAAAATACCCGGGTCTCCTATCCCCTGTCCTATATCGGCAATTCCCTCGAACCCTCAGTGGGCCCTACTCCAAAGAACATCTTCTTTCTGACCTGCGACGCATACGGCGTGCTGCCCCCCATCTCCCGGCTTACCCCCGACCAGGCCATGTACCAGTTCATTTCCGGCTATACCGCCAAGTTGGCCGGAACGGAGACCGGTATTACAGAACCCAAACCTACCTTCAGCGCCTGTTTCGGCGCCCCCTTCCTGCCCCTGCACCCCGGCCGCTATGCGGAGCTGCTCGGCGCAAAGATCAGACAACAGGGGGTAAAGGTCTGGATGATCAACACCGGCTGGTCCGGCGGCCCCTTCGGCAAAGGCAACAGGATCAACCTGGCCTATACCAGAGCGATGATCACCGCCGTGCTGGAAAACGCGCTGGACAACCTGGAATACCGGGCGCACCCCGTTTTTGGCGTGGCAATGCCCCTCAGCTGCCCCGGAGTACCGCCCGAATTGCTGAACCCGCGCCAGACCTGGCCGGATCCGGCCGCCTACGACCTGATGGCCGACAAGGTAGCCGGCTGGTTCCTTACCAATTTTGAAAAATACGCCTCCGGGGTCAGCTCAGAGATATTGGCGGCCGGTCCCCGACCCGGCGCTACCCTTTGACTACCCCTACCCCAGGGTCTAAATAACAAGAAAGCCGCCCGGCGCAGGCCGGGCGGCACATTAAAAATGAAAAAAAGGTTAAAAAACTTTTTTAAATTAAAAAGATTTTACAGAACTTGGCGTCTCAATCGACAATTGTAGTCTTCGATTGTTTGCCAAAACTAACTCCATCATCCCCGGTGGGGTTTTTATTTCCCCGCGGAAGCCGTCCCTCAGAACAGTCCATACAACTGCGAGTCGATCCTCGTGATGATCTCACCCAGATGCTCCTCATTCTCCGGAAACTTATTCTTGTCGATATCGATGATCAGCAACGGACCTTCCTTGTATCCCTCGATCCACTTGTTGTAAAAGTCGTTCAGCCGTTTCAGATAGTCCAGACGGATATTCTCTTCATATTCCCTCCCACGCTTTTGTATCTGCGCAACCAGCGTAGGCACCGACGCCTGCAGATAGATCAGCAGGTCCGGCGGCTGGACCATCCTTTTCAGGGTCTGAAAGAACTGGAAATAGTTGTTGTAGTCCCTCTTGCTCATCAGACCCATCTCGTGCAGGTTGGGCGCAAAAATGTGCGCGTCTTCGTAGATGGTACGGTCCTGTATCACCGTCTCCGTGCCGGTATGAATCTCCAGCAGCTGGTTCAGACGGCTGTTCAGAAAGAATATCTGCAGGTTGAAGGACCAGCGGGGCATATCCTCGTAAAAATCATTCAGATAAGGGTTGTGGTCGACGTCCTCGAACTGCGGTATCCAACGATAATGCTTGCTCAGCATCTCTGTCAACGTCGTCTTCCCGGCGCCGATATTCCCGGCTACTGCGATATGCTTAGGCTTCTTATTCTTTACCATGGTGTTTAGTTCAGCTAGTTTTTAGTAGTATTTAAGGCCGATCGCCTCCTTCGCCAGTTGAATAGTTACCGCGGCACTGGCCCTCGCCTTCGCCGCCCCCTGCTCCATGATCCGGCGCAGATAGACATCGTCATTCCGGATGGCTTCCGCCTTCTCCCTGATCGGCGCAATGAATTGCACCATACCCGCCGCCAGCTCTTTTTTCATATCACCATAGCGAATAGTACCCGCCTGATAGTCTGCCTCAAACTTCGACACGACATCTTCGGATGCCACCAGCCGCAGCAGCTGGAACAGACCCGCAACCGCCTCTGACATCGCGGCCCCCGGCTCGGCCGCACCGCTGTCTGTCTTTGCCCCCTTAATTTTTTTGACGATCATCTCATCGCTGTCCGACAAGTAGATCGTAGCCATCTGGTTCTCGCTTTTGCTCATCTTCCCCGTTCCATCCAGACTGGGCACCTTCGCCAGCGCCTCGCCAAAATTAAAGGCGTAGGCCTCCGGAAAAACCTCACCTCCATATCGATGATTGAACCGGTTTGCGTAGTTCCGCGCAATTTCCAGATGCTGCTCCTGATCCTTTCCTACCGGCACCAGCGTCGCCCTGTGCAACAGAATATCCGCCGCCTGCAGTACAGGATAGGTCAGCAACCCTGCATTTACGTTCTGCGGATGCAGCCGCACCTTATCCTTGAAAGTCGGCGTCTTCTCCAACTCACCAACATACGCCAGCATATTAAAGAACAGATAAAGCTCGGCGGTCTCCGGCACATGACTCTGGCAATAAAAAGCCACTTTGTCGGGGTCCAGCCCGCAGGCAATATTCTCAGCCATCACCCGCCGTACATGCCCCTTCAGGTCCCTGGTCTCACTAAGCGTCGTCAGAGCATGCAGATCGGCCACCATAAAGTAACAGGTATAGGAGTCCTGCATCCGGACATAGTTCCTCACCGCGCCAAAATAGTTGCCAAGGTGCAGGAATCCCGTCGGCCGGATGCCGCTCATAACGATTTCACGCTTTTTTTCCATAAGAACGGCGAAGATAAGTTATTTTTACCCCAAAGCACCTCCGCATGGAAGTCAATGATGCACTGATAGAAAATCTTTCCAGTCTGGCGCGACTCGAGTTTAATGCAAAGGAAAAGGAAGAGATAAAGAAGGATCTTCAGCGAATGATCCATTTCGTTGAAAAACTGGGCGAACTCGATACCACCGGTGTCGAACCGCTATTACATATGAGCCCGGAAATCAACGTCCTGCGGGAAGACCTTCCCCAGGGTTCCGTCAGCCGGAAAGAAGCCCTGTCCGCCGCGCCCGCGACCGACGGCGTCTACTTCAACGTCCCGAAAGTCATCCGCAAATCATGAATCGCTGACCCATGAACCCAACACCTGTAAACAGTTTTCCTGTGAATAATCCTACCACCCGTGCGGGGGTACCAATCATACACCTGGACAACATCCGGAAGAGCTATTTCATGGGTAAACAGGAACTCCCCGTCCTGAAAGGCGTATCCCTCGACATCTTCAAAAATGAATACGTTGCCCTGATGGGCCCCTCCGGATCCGGCAAGAGCACTTTAATGAATATTCTGGGCTGTCTGGATACACCTACGGCCGGCCGTTATATCCTCAACGGACAGGACGTAAGTAAAATGCCGGACGACAGCCTGGCCGACGTCCGCAATATCGAGATTGGCTTTGTCTTCCAGCAGTTTAACCTGCTTCCCCGGCTGACCGCCGCAGAGAACGTCGCCCTTCCCCTCGTCTACGCAGGCGTACCCCGCAAAGAACGCCACGAAAGAGCCCTCGCCGTCCTTGAAAAAGTGAGTCTGGCGGACCGTAGCCACCACAAACCCAACGAACTTTCAGGAGGGCAGAGCCAGCGGGTCGCCATCGCCCGCGCCCTGATCAACAATCCTTCGCTGATCCTTGCAGACGAACCCACAGGCAACCTCGACACAAAAACCTCTGTTGAAATTATGGATATCTTTACGAGTATACAGTCCGCCGGCAATACGGTCGTGCTCGTAACCCACGAAGAAGATATTGCCGCCTATGCCCACCGGATAGTGAGACTGCGCGACGGGCTCATTGAAAGCGACCGCAGGCGTGCCGCCGAAACCGTCGCCCCTTAGGCCCCCCATCCTCAAATCAACTCCATTCCACCATGGCTATGCGCATTTATACCAAAACAGGAGACAAGGGTTCAACCTCTCTGATAGGCGGCACCAAAGTCCCCAAAAGTCACCTGCGTATCGAGTCCTACGGGACGGTGGACGAACTGAATTCCTTTGTCGGTCTGCTCGGCGATCAACTCAGCCTGGCCGCCGCCCCACCTTCTTCCGGCCCCGCCGGATCCGCCGTCTCGTCACTTACCTACGCGGCCGCCCCCTCTTCTCCGATACGATCCCGGTCCTTCGCGACGTCCAGGACCGCCTTTTCACCATCGGCTCGTCCCTCGCCTGCGACCCGGAAAAAGAACCCAAACTAAAAATCCCCGATCTTAAAGAAGAAGATATCACCGCACTCGAAAAAGAGATCGACCGGATGGATGCCGTCCTTCCCCCCATGCGCTCCTTCCTCCTGCCGGGAGGCCACCTCGCCGTCTCAACCGCGCATATCGCACGTACCGTCTGCCGCCGCGCCGAACGCACCTGCGTCCGCCTGCAGGAAGAACAGCTGTACGTCGAACCCATCGTCATACGCTATCTCAACCGCCTGAGCGACTACTTTTTTCAACTTTCCCGCTACATCGCCCACGTCCTCAACGCCCCCGAAATTCCCTCGAAGCCCCGGATCTGATCCGGTCCCCGCCCCGCAGACCCCGTCCCCCCGGCCGGCCCCTACCCCTGCGCGATCAGCCCATCCTTCATGTGCAGAACCCGGTCGCTCATCGTAGCCAGCTCCTCATTATGCGTCACGATCAGAAATGTCTGCTTGAACTGTCTTCGCAGGTCAAAGAACAGCTGGTGCAACTCCTTCGCATTCGCCGAATCCAGATTGCCAGTCGGCTCGTCGGCAAAAACAATATCCGGATTATTGATCAGCGCCCTGGCTACCGCCACCCGCTGCTGCTCCCCGCCGGACAATGCACCTGGCTTATTCTCTACCCGGTGCCCGACCCTTAATGCCTCGAGCGGCTGCCGCGCCCTATCCTCGACTTCCCGCCGTTTCCTACCGGCAATCCAGCCAGGGATACAAACATTCTCCAGCGCGCTGAACTCCGGCAGCAAATGATGGAATTGAAACACGAACCCGATATGACGATTACGGAAGTCTGCCAGCGGGCGTCCCTTCAGGTCATGGATCTTCTTATCCCGTAAAAAGATCTCACCCTTTGCCGCTTCATCCAGAGTGCCAAGTATATGCAGTAAGGTACTTTTCCCTGAACCGGAAGGCCCCACAATACTCACAATCTCGCCTTTTTCGATCGAAACATCTACCCCTTTCAATACATGCAGGTTGCCGTAATATTTCTCTATTCTCTTGGCTGTTAACATACTATTTAGTTGTGGAATGTCGTTACTGTTCAACGCAAACCTACACGTTAGGACCCATATCAGGGGCATAAATTTGGAAAAATCCCGGCCGGACCGGGGTAAAAAGGTTTAATTTCAAACGGTATTTGGTGGTTTCGGATTTACAATTACTTTTGCGAAAAATTAAGAAAGATGTTTTGGACACTTGAATTAGCCAGCTACCTCGAAGATGCCCCCTGGCCGGCTACTAAGGATGAACTGATCGACTACGCTATTCCGTTCCGGTGCCCCCATCGAAGTCGTTGAGAATCTGCAAGAGCTGGAAGACGAAGGGGAGATCTACGAAGGCATCGACGACATCTGGCCGGACTATCCGAGTCAGGAGGACTTCTTTTTTAACGAGGACGAATACTAAACGAATCAATAAAAAAGCGCCTTTTAGGGCGCTTTTTCTTTTATCATAAGGCCTGAGCCCTCCTATTTCTCCATCTGATCGATCACCGCTCCCGTAACCCCGGTGGTAGAATACCCTCCGTCATGGAATAGATTCTGCATAGTCACCATCTTTGTCAGATCGCTGAACAAGGTCACGCAATAGTCCGCGCACTCGTCCGCCGATGCATTCCCCAGCGGACTCATCTTCTCCGCGAAATTGATAAACCCATCAAAACCCTTTACCCCGCTGCCCGCCGTCGTCCGGGTGGGAGACTGGCTGACCGTATTGACCCTTACCTTCTTCCGCACGCCATAGTGGTAGCCAAAACTACGGGTTACACTCTCGAGCAGAGCCTTCGCGTCCGCCATCTCATTGTAGTCAGGGAATACCCGCTGCGCAGCGATATACGTCAACGCCACCACGCTGGCGCCCTCCGACAGGGCATCCATATCCCAGGCCGTCCTCAACACCCGGTGCAGCGACATAGCCGATATATCCAGAGTCTTCTTGTTCCACTCATAGTCCATCTCCACATAGTGCTTACCCTTCCGCACATTCAGCCCCATCCCGATGGAATGAAGGACAAAATCGACCGGCCCGCCAAAATGCTTCATCGACTCTTCGAACAGCTTCTTCAGGTCATCCATATTGGTCACGTCAGCCCCGATAACCGGCGCATTCACCGCCTCGGCCAGCTTGTTGATCTCACCCATCCGCAATGCCACCGGAGCATTCGACAGCACCAGCTGCGCCCCTTCCTCATGACAACGCAAAGCCGTCCTCCACGCAATGGACTTCTCATCCAATGCGCCAAAAATGATCCCTTTTTTCCCTTTTAACAGGTTGTATGACATAGATTGAATTTTTAATTAGTCTCGCAAAATAACAAATTATTGACCAAACAACCTCACTACAATGCCCACTATCAGGACGGTATAGATGATGATCAGCAAAAAATTCGCGAAAATAAATAGGAAGAACCGCACCGCCGCCTCCCGCGGCTTTATCACCCGCTGCAACCACCTGTTGAGATAGTAGAATGGAACCAACACCACGATAATGACCAATAAAATAAGTAGCGATCGAAGTCTCATAGATAATCCTCATTAATCCCCGCTCCCGGTACGCAATACGCGTCCACCCGCCGCCGCGGACCCCTACTGCATAACCATCTCCCTCGCATTCTCCAGCGCCGCGGCCGTAGGCTTCTCCCCACTCAGCATCTGGGCGATGGCCGTGATCCGCTCATCCTGACTCAGCAGCCGGATATTCGTCTTGATCGCTTCTCCCTTCACCTGCTTATATACAAAATAGTGCGCGTCGGCTTTACCGGCTATCTGCGGCTGGTGCGTTATACAGATGACCTGTCTCTTTTTGGCCAGATTCTTCAGGATGATCCCGACCTGCTTCGCCGCCTCCCCGGAGATACCGGTGTCGATCTCGTCGAAGATGAGCGTAGCCAGATCGATCGACTCCGCCACCAGAGACTTGATACAAAGCATCAGCCGGCTCAGCTCGCCGCCGGACGCCACCTTGCGGATAGGCTCGAAGCGGTTGCTTTTATTGGCGTCGAACAGGAATTGAATATCGTCCATCCCAAAGGCATTCAGCCCAGCCTCCTGCACCTCCACCTTCAGTCGTGCATTGGGCATCCCCACCTGTTTCAGCAACTTGTTGACCTGCTGCTCCAGCGACTCGACCTGCGCCTGACGAGCTTTGGACAGAGCCGCCGCCTTTTCTTCACCTCCTGCAAGAGCCGCCCCACCTCTTTCTCGCCGGCCGCAATGCTCTCATCCACCTGAAGGGAATCCTTCAATTTCTCCTCCAGCCGCCGGGAGATCACAAGAAGCTCGGACGTAGTATGCACGCCATGTTTCTTTAATAATTTGTAGCCCATGGACAGCCGCTCGTTGATCTCCTCGATACGACGCGGATCATAGCCCACGTCCTCGTTGACCCTTTCGACATCCCCGGCAATATCCTGCAATTCGATCTGTACAGAGGAAATCCTGTCGGCAAGACCCTTCAGTTCCTCATGGAACGCCGCATACTGATGCAGTGAATGCTGCAGCACCTTCAGCTGTTGTACCATCGGCTGCTCACCTTCCTTCAGGTCATAGTATACCTTCGACAACGCGTTCTTGATACCCTCTGAGTTATTCAACAACTTCAGCTCCTGATCCAGTTCTTCCAACTCGTTGTCTTTCCAGCCGCCCTCACTCAATTCGTCAAAAAGAAATTTATTATAGTCGAACTCCTTGTTGAACTGCGCCTTCTGCTCCTGAAGGGTCGCCAGTTCCCTCACTGCCGACTGCCACGTCCGATAAGTATTGCGGTACTCTTCCAGAGCCGCACCCTGTCCCGCAAGCGCATCCAGCACCTCCCGCTGAAAATCGGATTCACCCAGCTCGAGGGTATCGAACTGGCGGTGCAGATCCACCAGCAGAGAGCTCAGCTTCCTCAGCTGCTCGAGGTTGACCGGCGTATCATTTACAAAAGCCCTGGACTTGCCCGTAGGAGCAATCTCCCGCCGGATCACCACTTCATCTTCCACATCCAGCTCGTTCTCCGCAAAAAAGGCCAGCACTTCTTTCCTCCCCTTAACCCCGAAACTCCCCTCGACCACACACTTTTTGTCGCGCTGAAGCAGCACGGCCGTATCGGCCCTGTCCCCCAGGATCAGCGACAAAGCCCCCATCAGGATGGACTTACCAGCCCCCGTTTCACCCGTGATGACATTCATCCGGTGCGAGAACTGAATACCTAGCTCGTCGATAATGGCGTAATTCTGAATATGGATGCTTTGTAACATAAGACGACGGCAAATTAATGATTTAGCCCATTCTGTACCGCACAAAATTCCCACACCCGAAAGGTCACGGTTCACTTCCACAACCGGCCGTGGTTCACACGGTTCTCGGCCTCACCCGCAGCGGTTCACGACCTCACTCCCCTTGCACCTCGCAATCCCCGCCTTGGCGCGCTGATCCAGCGAATTCTTATAGTCATGATCCTTCAGCGACAAACACTTCTGAAAAAATGCCACCGCCCGCACCTTATCCCCCCGCTGCTCATAGATATATCCCGTCTGCAGCGCCGCACGGGCAGCGTAATATTCTTTTAGCTCTTCCCCGTCTTGATGGCCGTCAGATAAGCCCCGATCGCCTCATCACTTCTCCCCAATCCGTCATAGATACGCGCCAGCCTGTAGGCCAGTTCACACTTATCCTCCGGCGAGGCCAGGTCCGAACTGCTCATCCCCTCCAGCGAGGGAAGCGCCTCCGAATAATACCCGCCGTCACTAAGCAGCCTCGCCCGCAGCAGCCTCTTGTCCGGCCATTTCCCGATGCGCGCATTCTTCAACGCCTGCTTGTCAGCATCCGCCTCCGCCGAGCCACGCCGTATTACCAGCAACCGGCAACTATCCGCCTTCTGCATTTCTCCGCTCAGATAATAAGACCAGCTCAGCTTTTCCAGCGCGTCCTTTACATAGAACCGGCCCCTGAACCGCTGCAGATAACGCCCCAGGTATGCAGCAGCCGAAGGGTCCAGATGGTTCAGCCTCGCATAACCCATCTCCAAATCCCAGACCGGCATGTCCATATAACCAGGTCCGTCGTTCATCTGCGAGATGACCTGTTCCGCCATCGCCGACCGGTGATCGTTGATGCACAGATTGGCGTACAGGTAAGTGAAAAGATGATTATTCTTCACGTCCAGCCGGCGCTGCCGGATGAACTGAAACACTTCTTCGTGCCTGTTCCCGATGTAGAACTGCAAATAGAGATAATAAAAGATCGCCTCCTCCCTGTACAGTTCTGCAGCGGGACCTTCCATCGCCATGAACCTCTCCAGCTGCGCCATTCCGCCCGCCACGCTTCCCCTGATCCCCAGCAGATTGCTAAGCCATTTGTATCCATCTGGTATCGTCCCGGCCACGACCTGCATCGCCCCACTCAACATCTTCGCCGGTCCAAAATCAGGGAATTTCCTTTCACATTCCCTGCTCTGGATAAACGATCTCCGGAACTCCCAGCCTGCATCCCAATTACTGCCAAACTTGATCCGGATGGCAGCCCACTGAAAATGAATGATACTCCTCGTGAACAGACTAAAAGGCGAAGACTCCGGCCCCTCGCTCATCAGGGCGATACGCGCGTCGAGCCGGCCGCGGGCGGCCTGGTATAGTACCGGATCTTCATTGAAGAATAGCTGAAAAAAATCGACGTAATTGTCGAGAAAATAAGGGATGAGATTGGACGGGTCCCGTCGCTTCTCCTGCTCGAGTAGCCTCGCGCCTTCTTCCAGCCGCAACCGGATGATGGCCTGATAGGCCTGCCGGCAGCCCGCGCTAAAATCATAGTGCTTTTCTGCCGTCACTGCCCTGGGCGCCGCGATCATCATGCAAGCCGTGATCACCACGCAAAATAAAAGGCGTTCTGTTATCGAACGCCTTTTAAAAGATATTCCCGAAACCAACCTATTTAACTTCAATAGAGTCATTTAGTTCGTTGTCGACCAGGATACGACCACAGTTCTCACACACGATGATCTTTTTCCGCTGGCGGATCTCGCTCTGGCGCTGGGGCGGAATAGCGTTGAAACACCCGCCGCAGGCGTCTCTCAGCACGGGCACTACCGCCAGACCATTCCGGTAGTTGCCGCGAATGCGGTCATAGGAATGCAGCAGCCGGGGCTCTACCTTCTCTCTCGCGTCTGTGGACAGCTTTGTAAAATGTTTTTCTTCTTTTTCTGTAGTAGCGATGATCTTGTCCAGCTCATCCTTCTTGTTCTTCAGAACAGACTCTTTCGTGCCGATGTTCTTCTTCGCCTTCTCGAGCAGTTGTACCTTTTCGGCGATCTCCTCGTTGGCGTCCTTGATATGCTTCTCCGCCAGTTTGACCTCCAGCTGCTGCATCTCGATCTCTTTGTTGATCGCCTCGAATTCGCGGCTGTTCTTTACGTTCTGGCTTTGTTTGTCGTATTTCTTGATCAGGGTATCGGCTTCCTTGATCGCTTCCTTCTTTTGATTGATGAATTCCTGGATCCCATTGATCTCCTCTTCCACGCGAGTCTGACGAGCGTGCAGACCTGTATCTCGTCTTCCAGGTCGCTGACTTCCATCGGAAGTTCACCCTTCAGGATCTTGTACTCGTCTAACTTCGATTCAATTTTTTGGAGGGTCACAAGCGATGTGAGCTTTTCCTCAACAGAGAATTCTTTTACGTTTGACATAAGTTTATTTTACTTCTACCGAACCACTCCCCCGCGGCTCAGTAATAATTAACCGGATTCGTTTTGATCCCCGATTTAAGGACCGCAAAATTACTAAATTTTTCCCGCAAAACCTCAAAAAGCAAGTCAACAGTGAATTGCTCGCTTTCAAAATGACCGATATCGGCTATAACCAACTGGTCGTTCGCGTCAAAAAACTCATGATATTTAACATCCGAGGTCACATAAAAGTTGGCCCCAGAAGCTAAAGCATTGGAAATCAAAAAACTACCGGCGCCTCCACAAACAGCCACCCTCGAAACCGTCCTCCCCGTCAGCGGCGTATGCCGGACCACCGGCACCCCGAACTCCCTTTTCAACAGGTCCAGAAACGCCCGCTCCGCCATCGGCTCAGCCAATTCACCCACCAGCCCCGATCCGACCCCGGACCAGGTATTGGCCAGCGGCACCAGATCATACGCAACCTCTTCATAAGGATGTGCAGCGACCATGGCCTCCGCCACCTTCCGGCTGAGATGCGCCGGAACGACCACCTCCAGCCTCACCTCCATCTCTTCATGCCGCAACCCCTGCTGCCCCACGTAGGGCTGCGTCCCCTCCCCTGCCTTGAACGTCCCGATCCCCCCACGCCAAAACTACACTCGCTGTACCCCCCAATATGCCCTGCCCCGGCCGCAAAAATCGCCGCCCGGACCGTGTCCAGGTGATCCACAGGAACAAAACAATATAGCTTTTGCAGGGTTCCCGCCCGCGGCAACGGCGCCCTGCCTCCCGAAATCCCCAGCCGCCGCGCAATCCGCCCGTTCACTCCCTCCCGCACAACATTGTCGAGATTGGTATGAATGGCGTATATGGCGATGTCCTTTTGATAGCCGCGATCACCGTCCGCTCGACGTAATTGCGCCCGGTGATCTTCTTCAGCCCGCCAAACACGATGGGGTGATGGGCCACCACGAGATTGCACCCGCGCGAAACAGCCTCCGCAACCACCGCCTCGGTCACATCCAGTGTGGTGAGAATTCCTGAACACTCCCATCCTCCACGCCCCGTCAGCAATCCGGCATTGTCGTACGACTCCTGCCAGGACAATGGCGCAAGTGCCTCCAAATGACCGATGACCTCAGATATTCTCATTACTGAATGATCTTTTCAATATGTGTCAGTTTACCGTCTTCATTAAAGCCCTCCATCACTATTCTCAGCTTCCTGGAAATATCGTTGTTGAAGAAGTCGACATTCACGCGCTTGCTATCCCTGTCCGTCAGCAGATAGGGCTTCCAGTACAGCGTCGTCCGGAGATCGCCATTCTCATTCTGCGCGGTGTTCTCCGGTAGTTCGGCACATAGAACTCCTTCGGCATCGAATACCCGATAAGGATCGCCCGGGACAGCCCCTTGAAATTGGGATCGGACCTCTTCTCGTCGCCCCCCTTCTTGGTATATACGGCGATCGTACCGCCCGAACCACCGCCAAATCCTACTCCCGACCCCGGCCGGAAGACCTTGATCAGGGCGACGTCGGTCACAGGCGTGCTCTGCAGCTGTTGAGCGTCCACCTGCATCTCATTCAGGTACAACTGCGGACTGCCCCCGCGCCAACTCAGCGACGGCGTGCCACCCGGCCCATTTCCAGGCGTGATCTGCAGACCCGCGACCTTGCCCTGCAGATAGGTAAAGATATCCAGCTGCGAGGCCGCCAGCGGATCGTTTATAAGGTCGAACTTGTAGGCATCCCCGCCGCCGAACAGACCCGACGCATATTTTTCGTCAAGCTTGTCAACCTCGCTCTTCACACGCCCCTTCACCGTCACCGACTCGAGGGTCTTCACCTTCGCATCGTCTATCGGCTTTACCTTCGCTATCTCCTCCGCTATATACCGGTTGCGCCTCAGATAGGCGGAGTCTTCCGCAGTCCACCCTTCGAATGCCGCCGTCTGCGGCTTAGCCGTACGCGGTCCTCTTACCAGACCCGTATTGAAGGTGATGGCCGCCTGATCGGACAGTGCGCGATTGACATTGAACTGGTAGAAAGCCCGCACCGTATCAAAAAAGACAAGCCCCGTTACGCCAAAATTATTTCCCGACAAATGTGGTATCTGCAGCATCTGCGTGCTGGAGTCCTTGCGGCTCATGATGACATTCATGAACTCGTCCCTGCTGATCTTACTGGCGTCCACACCCAGCACCTGCACTTTCATGGAAAGGTAGTCCTGCTCGGGATTTTTGATCACCGGCACCTGCCCACGGGCAAGCATATCCCATTTCAGCCGCCGCCAGCCATGAGTCATCATCACCAGATCCAGGTGCCTGGTCAGACTGTCCGCCGTCCCGGAGAAATAATAGGCAGGGTTGTGAATATATCCCCGCAGCTCCCCGGTCAGCAACAGGCGGGATATGATATTGTCATCGCCCGGGAACTCGCCGTCAGCCGTGGCATCCGTGACAGCCAGCGACATATTCGATTTCAGCGTATCCGGGACATCGATCGTCAGCGAGTTCTTACCCCTCCTGGTCACGCCCTTCAGCGTCACCGCAATATCCGGATGGAAAAGAAATTCATGGTTATTGACAAAGACCACGCGCTCAGCCACCGGCACCATATCCGCCGTAAAAACTGTCAGTTGCAAAACACCCGACGGCAGCTGCCCCGTTGGGATCGTACCCCCACTCATAAAATTTTCTTCCAGGTTGATCTTGGCCTTATACACCAGATGCTGGTGCATATGCGCGATGATGGTCAGATGCTGAAAATCCGCACCCGCATCCTGGGCGCGCGCAACGGAAAACAACACCTTCTGATTGCCGGGTATGGCCCGCAGCGAAGCACCCAAGGTCTTTGCAGCAGGCAGCCCCGTCCGGTGCTCGATCCCCGCATCGTCCTTCCATACCGCCGTCAGCGAATCGTCCTTATCCATAGTGACCAGGAACTTCCCCATCCCGTCGTGATCCGAGGCAAATGTCAGCACCTCCTTACCCGACTTGTCAACCACAGACCCTTTCACGGGAAAGGGATAGCCGAACTGATCGTTCGCCTTGAATGCAACAGTACCCTCCACTCCGGCTATCAGGTCTCCGCCTTCGGGAAAGAACTGCAGTTTCATCTGACGCTGCACCAGCGTCACCGTCACCCCGGCAGAGTCCAGCTGCTTATCGAAAATGCGGATATCCTTTTCGAAATAGAACGCCGTATCGAAATTCGTCATCCAGGTGGTATAGGCCCTGAAATGCAGATGCCCGCTCTTCAAAGTCTTCGGCAGGTCGAAATTGCCCGCCGTACTCGACTCCGAAACCGGATACGCCTTACGCTGGAGAATAGCTCCCGACGCATCGGACAGCTCTGCATAAAAATTCTTGCTGTAAAGGGACGGGTCCGCTCCCGAAAATATATAAGCCTTGAACCAGATCGTCTCCCCGGGAGCATAGATCTTCTTATCGAATTGTATATGGACCTTTTCCTGAGGGAAATTATTTGCGTAGACGTTCAGCATAGAGTCCAGCTTCTGGGCGCTGACCGGAGAAACAATCAGGCTAAGCAGCAGTGAAAACAATGGCAGGACAACGGGCAAAAAGACAGCGATGCTTGTTCATACGGTGAAATTATTCAACTCAATCAGAAAAAGATGCTTAAAATGCAATTAATTTATAAAAATTCCCAGCCAGAAAAATTGTTAAAATGGTTTTAACAAAGTCTACCGCCGACCTCTATAAGGAATATACGGATCGCATGCAGAAGATCGCCGACGTAAAATACTCGGCGGCCGTACTCCAGTGGGACCAGGAGACCTACCTTCCGCCCAAAGGCGCGGAATTCCGGGGCCGTCAGCTCGCTACCCTTTCCGAGATCGCCCACGAATGGTTTATCGATCCCTCCCCGGGCCTTCTCCTGCAGGAGTTGCAGGGACGCGGAGACCTCGGCGAATCACAGCGCCGCAACGTAGACCTGAGTCTGGAAGACTACGACAAACAAAAGAAATTCACCCCGGCCTTTATCCGGCAACTCAGCGAGAACTACCTCCCGCAGCTTTCATAGCTGGCTCCAGGCGAGAAATGCCAACTCATTTGCCCGTTTCCAGCCGGACCTCGATCAACTGGTTCAGCTGAAAAAGGAAGAGGCGGAGCTCGCAGGCTATCAACAGCATCCCTACAACGCCCTGCTCGACCAGTACGAGAAAGGCGCGACGATCACCCTCCTCGACAAAGTCTTCTCCGAAATTCGCAGCCCGCTGAAGGACCTGCTGCAAACCATCGGCGGCCGGCCACAGGTCGACGATAGCTTCCTGCACGGCCACTTCCCCAAACAACAACAATGGGATTTCGGCATGGGTCTGATCAAACAAATGGGCTTCGATTTCGAAGCCGGCAGGCAGGACCTGTCCGAACACCCGTTCACCACCAACTTCAACAGCCGCGACGTCCGCATCACCACCCGCGTCGACGAGAACGACTTCAATCATATGACATGGTCCTGTATCCACGAGACCGGCCACGCCCTGTACGAACAGGGCCTGCCACCGGAGGAATACGGACTCCCGCTGGGAGAATATGCCTCGCTAAGCATCCACGAATCCCAGTCGCGGCTCTGGGAGAACAACATTGGAAGAAGCCTGTCCTGGTGGAAGACCATCTATCCCGGCCTTCAGAAGATCTTTCCCCAACAGCTGAGCGCAACCAATACCGAACAGTTCTATAAGGGCATCAATAAGGTACAGCCCTCCCTCATCCGCACAGAGGCCGACGAAGTCTCTTATCACTTTCACGTGATGATCCGCTACGAACTGGAAAAGAGGCTGATCGGCGGCGAACTCCGAACCGCCGATATCCCGGCATGGTGGAACGAGAATTACCACACCTGGCTCGGCGTCACGGTACCCGACGACAAAAAAGGCTGCCTTCAGGACGTGCACTGGAGCCATGGCAGTTTTGGCTATTTTCCGACCTATAGTCTCGGCAGCTTCTACGCCGCCCAGCTATTTTCGGCCGCCACCGCACAAATCGCTGATTTACATAACAGTATAGAACAAGGCAACACAACTGCCCTCCTGGAATGGCTGAGAGTCAACGTCCATCAATACGGACGACGTTACACCAGTGAGGAGCTGTGCGCCAAAGCCACCGGAAAAATCCTCGATATCGGTTATTTTTTGAGCTATTTGCTTGAAAAATACCGGAATATTTACAACTTTTGAGGTAAATCCAAGTTGCCATGAAAAGCACACTCCCCTGGCCTTACTGGCTTCGTTCGCGTTGCTCGGAACTTCGTGTAAAAAGTTTATCGAGAAAAAGGCTGAGAACGCCGTGCTGTCGATCATGACTAACGGCTATTGGTATGTCAGTGGGTATAAGCAAAATGATAGCGATATAACAGCTTCTTTCTCCGGTTATCTCTTTAAATTTGACGCGAATAATACGGTCACGGGTACGAAGGCCGGCGCATCTGTCACTGGTCAATGGGCGGTCAATATCGCCAACCGGACCATTGCCTCCAATTTTCCGGGAGCTACAGAGCCGGTGTCCCTGTTAAACGCGACATGGACCATAAAAGACAGCTATACCGATAGCGTATCCGCCTGGTCGATAGATACAGTCAAACACGCTACCAATATCCTGCAGTTGAAAAAGCAGTAATCCGCTCCTCCCGAAGACTCTCCTGTCTCCTATTCAGCCTTCAGTCATTTTCTGACTGGAAAGGTTTTTGCATTCATTGGAATATCAAAACAACAATTTCGTTGATACGAAGACTACTGATCATTATTAGCTGCTTCTGTACCCTTGGAATAGTAAGTACCCGAGCGCAGGCGCCCGTCCCGGATTTTTCGGCGTCTACCACCAGCGGCTGCGGCCCTCTCGTCGTACAATTCAAGGACAATTCCACCAACACCCCCACCTTCTGGCAGTGGGACTTTGGCAACGGACAGACCTCCGCCCAACAAAACCCCACCGCAACCTACAATAGCCCCGGCACCTACACGGTAACCCTGATCGCCCGCAACCGCAGCGGCGCCGACGCCATCCGGAAAACAGACTACATCACCGTATTCCCTTTCCCCGTGGCCAATTTCACGTCCAACGTCACCCTCGCCTGCGTCCCGGCCAATATACAGTATACCGACCAGTCGACACCGGGGCAGGGATCTATCGTATCCTGGCAGTGGGACCTTGGCGACGGCACCGGGTCCGGCGCACAGAACCCGACGCATGTCTACAACCAGACCGGCTACTACAATGTGTCGCTGAAGGTCACCAATTCCGGCGGCTGCTCCTATACGACTATACACAGCCGTTATATGCGGGTGGTCGACGGCATCAAGCCCAACTTTGCGTGGAACCAGGCGTCCGCCGCCTGTTCCGCCCCATTCGCGCTGAACTTCGTCAACCAAACCGCCGGCCCCGGTACGCTCACCTACAACTGGTCCCTCGGCAACGGCGCCACCCCCGCAACTTCCAGCGACGCCAACCCGGCGGGTATCAGCTATCCGGCCACAGGCAACTACGACGTTACGCTCCAGGTGTCCAGCGACCTGGGATGCACCGGCACGCTCACCCAGACCGTCCCACTCAACAATACCACCGCCACGATCAGCGGACCCGACAATACCTGCGTCAATACGCCCGTCACATTCGGTACCGGATCGGGACCTGCACCCTGGCCGCCCAGTGGAATTTTGGTGACGGCTCGACCTCGACCGACCCCACTCCTACCAAGTCCTATGCCGCAAACGGCACCTATACGGTCACGGCGAACATCCAGTACGCCTCCTGCGCCACTACCGCAACAAAAACTATCCAGGTAGGCGTTGCAGGCAATCCCGTCTTTATCGCCGACAAGACGATCAGCTGCGCGGCTCCCCTGACCGTCCATTTCACCGACCAGACCACTCCCGCGGCCAACCAGCTGGCTGTGGGATTTTGGCGACGGCCAAACCTCCACAGACCAGAACCCGGTGCATACCTATACGTCGACCGGAAATTTTGACGTGACGCTGACCACTACGACCGGAGGATGCTCTGGCACCACGACCATGCCGCAGTATATAAAGGTCCAGCCTCCCGTGATCACGGGTCTCGGCGGCGTCCTCGGGGCCTGTATCAATACAACGCCCGACCATACGATCATCCAACCCTCGGCCAGCGTCACCGCGCCGGATGGCATCGCCTCCTCGGTCCTCGGACGGCGCCAGATGCAACGCCTTCATCTTCCACTGCGGCGTCCCCCCAGTTCACTTTTGCCGGCACCGGCACCCATTCGGTCAGCCTCACTGTCACTACCAACGGAGGATGCCAGACCTCGCAGACCTTTACCGACGTCATAAAGATAGGAACGCCCGTCCCGGCAAGTATCACGACGGACCCGGCGCCGCTGCCGCCCGACAATACTTTTTGCGGCAGGGATTCGATCACCTTCAGCGATCCCGCCAGCCCCGCCGGCGAGTTTGTCTGGCACTGGGATTTTGGGGACGGCAATATCGTCAACACCAACCAGCCCAGTATAAAACACAGCTATTTCAGTGTAGCAAAAAAGATCGTCAAGCTCGATCTTATTCACAACGGCTGCCCGCAGTCGGCAGAACTGGACATACGCATCAACCCGCCGATCGTACTCTGGACAAATACAGCAGACTGCGTTCATGGCAATCCCTATCTCGTAACTTTCAAGGACACTTCCCAGGAATACGAGACCGACCCGTTTTCTGCAGTGTGGAACTTTGGTGATGGCAACACCCAAAGTTTGACGCGCCCCAACAACCAAACAGTCGTTCATCCCTATACTCCTCCAAGCCCTCCAGGCCTCAAATCCTTTGACGTCACTCTGACAGTATCCCAGGGCTTCTGCGTCCAGCACTTAACCAAGACTATTACGCTAGGCAACGTGTCCTTCAGTTTCAGCGTCCCTTCGCCCCAATGCTCAGGTGTTCCGATCTCGTTGACTGCAATGTCTCCCAATCCAGAACTGATAACAGGCTATTACTGGCACTGGGATTATGATAAGGATCTGCCATACGTTTTTAGCCCCTCCAACACGGCAAAGATCCAAAGCGTCAGACGGGGAACCCATGATCTCTGGCTGGTCATCCAATTAGCCAGCGGCTGCACAGATTCCATATTCCATCCGGTGCAAATAACTTATCCCGACGCATCCTTTACCATGCCCGCTGGAAGCTGCATTAACAGTAATGTTCTTTTTACCGACAAATCAACCTCTGACCTAGCCACCGGTAGTCCAGTGTCCTTCTGGGCATGGGACTTTGGAGACAGCTCGAAGCCCGACAACAACAACCAAAACCCAACCCACCAATTTAAAGACACGGGTCTGTATACTGTAACACTCCTGATCAAGGACGCCAACGGCTGCGCCCGCACCTTCACATCCCCAACACCCATCCACATCACCGGCCCCATCGCCGGCTTTATCGGCCCCGATAGTTTCTACTGCCCGAAAACGCCGCTGATATTCAAAGACACCTCCATCGGTTACAACCTCACCGACCAGCGGACCTATGGTGATGGCAGCCCCGACGACGCGACTGGCATCCATCCCTATGCCGCCAATGGAACGTATAATGTCACCCTCACGGTAACAGATGGCTACAGCTGCGTCAATACGACCACCAAATCCATCCGCATCCAGAACCCCATCGCAGCCTTCGATATCGCCGACACCACGGCTATCTGCGCGCCGCTGCAAACCCAGTTCACCGCCCACGGGCAGTACTACGATTCACTCTACTGGGACTTCGGCGACGGTTCGACCTCGACCCTCCCCGTTACCTCGCATTTTTACAATACACTCGACACCTTCTACGCAAAGCTGTTCGTCCGCGGTCCCGGCGGCTGCCTCGATTCGGCCACCCGTCGCGTCCTGCTGCTCGATCCCAACAAAACCTCCAGACTCAACTACGGCCCCGACCTCAGCAAATGCGATTCCGTGCCCATCCAATTCAACCTTACCGTCCCCGGATATACGAAGTTCACACCTCATTTTCGACGACAATACCTCGGATTCTTCGCAGAACCTCACACCCTTCCACATGTACCGAAGTCCAAGCGTCTATACCCCAACGCTCGTGCTGACCGACGCAACAGGCTGTATTGTCAATATCGGAACCTTCATCGGCCCAATCAAGGTCCCGGGATCGGTTCCCTTTGTCAGCCTCGACCCCCACGCATTCTGCGACAGCGGCACGGTCGTCTTCACAGACTATACCATCACCAACGACGGTATCGTCAACGAGACCCTCGACTTCGGCGACGGAACCTCGCCGCAGATGCACAACTCGGGCGTCGCCGATTTCAATACCGAACATTTCTATAACAAACCCGGCACATTTCTGGCTACGCTGAAGGTCACCACCAACAGTACCTGCGCGGAAACATATACAGACACCGTAAAAGTTCACCCCACCCCTCATCCGGTGATTGCAGTGACCAGTCCGCTTTGTACCGGAATTATCACATTCGCGGGCACCACCACCAACGCCATGACCGAACCCGTCTCCTGGGCCTGGATATGGGCAACGGACAGAAATCATCCGTTCAGAACCCGTCCTCCAGCTATAAGCCCGGCCCCTACACCGTGAGTCTGCAAACTTCGGTACCCTTCGGCTGCAAAGACACGACCTCGGCAGCAATTGTCGTCAACCCCCTTCCCGAAATAAAAGGTCCCCACGAGATAACCTCACCCGTCGGCTTTCCGATCACCATTCCCTTTACCTATAGCAGCAACGTCACCACCTGGGTATGGACGCCGGCGGACAGTCTCAGCTGCGCCGACTGCGCCAACCCCTCCGCGACCCTCGTATTCAAAAGCTTTTCCGCGTCACCGTTACGGACGTCAATAACTGCGTGGCGTCCGACTCCATCCTTGTCAAAACTATCTGTAACGACAAGAACTACTTTATCCCGAATACGTTCTCGCCCAACGGCGACGGCAACAATGACTATTTCTTCCCCGTGGAAGCAATCTTTACAATATCCAGTCGCTTCGCGTGTTCAACCGCTGGGGACAGCTGGTGTTCGAACGGAGGGACTTCCCCGCGAATAACCCGACGCTGGGCTGGGACGGCAATATCAACGGCCGCCCGGCGCCGGTAGACGCCTATATCTATATCGCTGAGGGTGATTTGTAACAACGCCGAGGTGATAAGCCTGCACGGCGACGTCTCGTTGATCCGATAGGACCTAAAAACTAAAAAGTGAAAAGACATCTCCGCCATATCGTCCTTCTTGCGCTGCTGGCCACCGCCCGGTCAACGTCGGCCCAGGACATCCACTTCTCGCAGTTCTTCGAGACACCGCTGCTGCGCAACCCGGCCCCTGGCCGGCATCTTCACCGGCGACTACCGCATCCAGACAGTCTTCCGCGACCAGTGGAACAGTTTCACCAACGCCTACCGCACCGGCTCGCTCAGCGGTGAATACAAATGGCCCGTCGGCAGAAGCAGCGACTATTTCACTACAGCGTTCGAAGTACTCTACGACAAAGCCGGCACGGCTGCCCTGACCACTACCGAACTGCTGCCCGCCCTCAACTATCACAAGTCCCTGAGCAACGAAAAGGCCATGTACCTCTCCGTTGGATTTATGGGCGGCCTCGTCACAAAATCGATCGACATCACCAAAGTCACTACCAACAGCCAGTACAACGGGACGGCCTATGACCCCGCACTGCCCAACGGCGAAACCAACTTCTCCCCAAACGTCCACTATCTCGACGGCAGCCTCGGTATCAGTTTCAATACTACCTTCGGCCCCGACAATCACAATACCTTTTTCACCGGCTTCGCCTACCACCACCTCAACCGGCCAAAGAATTCCTTCTATAAGAACCCCTCCGTCGAGCTGGACCCCAAATACGTTTTCTCCGCGGGTATAAAAGCAATCATCAACGAACAGGCTTATTTTACCGTGCAGGCCGACCACTCCCGCCAGGGGCCGTCGCAGGAGACCATCGCCGGGGTGCTCTATTCCTACAAACTCGGGGACGATCCGGAAAACTCCGGCTATACCCTCCACCTCGGCGGCTTCGTCCGATGGAAGGACGCCCTTATCCCCGTTATCAAACTGGAAATGAATTCTCTCGCCGTCGCACTCAGCTATGACGCCAATATCTCCGAACTAAAGACCGCCAGCCAGGGCAGAGGAGGCTTTGAACTCTCCATCTCCTATATCGGTTTTCTCGATCGGGAAAATGCGAAGTACCGAATCCTCTGTCCGAAATTTTAGTCCCTGAACCGGCGGAGCCGGTTCGTCCGCTCCGCGGACAATCATTAGACCCGCCGCAAAAAAATTATTTCTTAAAATAATTTTTTGCTGTAACCTTTACCAATAAATAACATTCCCATGAGCACTATCCAAATCGGCCAGCAAGCCCCCGGCTTCACACTATACGACTCCGACAAACAAAAAGTAAACCTCTCCGACTACAAAGGAAAGAACGTCCTTCTACTCTTCTTCCCGGCCGCCTTCACCAGCGTATGTACACAGGAGTTATGCAGCACCCGCGACAACATCGCCCTTTACAACAAGGCCAACGCCCAGGTATTCGGCATTAGCGTCGACATGCCCTTCAGCCTCGCCAAATTCAAGGAAGAACAAAAGCTCAACTTCCCCCTGCTCAGCGATTTCAATAAAGAGGCCTCGACAGCGTATGGCTGCCTCTACGAAACCTTCGCCGTCGACCTGCGGGGCGTCTCCAAACGCAGCGCCTTTGTTATCGACAAGGACGGCATCGTCCGCTATGCCGAGGTCCTCGGAAAAGCTAGCGACCTGCCCGATTTCACAGCCATCCAGAAGACCCTGGCGGGACTTTCCTGAAGTCCCCCGGCCCCCGGGGCCTCTAACACGTCGCAAAACAATAGCAATCAATTAATTAAATATGGCCGGTTTTCCTACCGGCCATATAATTTCGCAGGGAAATTCGGCCTGGGATTTGTATCTTTGAAGTAAAACCTATATTTTGGAATCACTTGTAAAATGTACCCGCGGATGAGGATTTTTTACATTTTGTTATCCATTATTCTTATGAACTCCTTCCAGGCAAAAAGCCAGGTCAGGAGCAATTTCCCCGATACGGAGAAGAGGGTTTACAAATTCTACCCCAACCCCGCAGTCTCCTACATCACCTTTGAGCTCGTCAAAGAAGCCAATAAAAGCTACACCCTCCAGATCTTCAGCTTCCTTGGAAAAATGGTAAAAGACGAAAAAGAGATCACCGATAAACGAACCGTCAACCTCAGCGACCTCAACCGCGGCCTCTATACCTTCCAGCTAAAGGATGAAAGCGGTCGTATCACTGATTCAGGGATCTTCCAGGTCAACAAATAAGGGCAGTCCCCCTGCTTTTACAACACCTGAACAATCAAAAATTTAAGGTAATTCGTATTCTCCCATCCCTCGATGATCGGGTGGTCACTCGCCTGCGCCTGAAATGTCACCTGCCTCAGTCTCCTCCGCGCATCCTTCGCCGCCAGCTGGATCGTGTCCAGGAACATTTCCGGCTGCACCAGATTCGTACAGGAAGAGGTCACCAGGAATCCTCCCTTCTTCACCAGCTTCATCCCCCTCAGATTGATCTCCTTGTATCCTGTAATGGCCTTCTGTATCGTCTCCCGGCTCTTGGTGAAGGCCGGCGGGTCCAGCATCACCACGTCATACTGCCGCCCCTCCTTACTCCACTGCTTCAACGCATCAAAAGCGTTGATCGCCTCATACCGGCACACCCCGGAAAGCCCGTTGAGCTCCGCATTGCGACGCGCCTGCGCGACGGCATTCTCGGAAATATCCAGCCCCAGCACAGACTTCGCGCCATAGAACCCCGCATGGGTCTCAAAACTGCCCGTATAGGTAAAGGCGCCCAGAACGTCGGCCCCCTTCACGATATGCCGGATCGCCCTCCTGTTGTCGTGCTGATCCAAAAAATACCCCGTCTTCTGCCCATTCTCGATGTCGACGTGCAGCTGGAGGCCGTTTTCGTTTATAATGATCTGAGTATCAAATGGCGCCGACAAAAACCCTTTTGCTGGGGCAGCCCCTCCAGCTCCCGCACCGGGACGTCATTCCGTTCGTAGATACCCTTCGGCTGAAATATCTTCTCCAGTGCCGCAACGATGGCCGGCTTCCACCGGTCCATCCCCAACGCCAGGGTCTGCAACACAAAATAGTCGTTGAACTTGTCGATGATCAGGGCCGGCATATAATCCGCCTCACCGAAGACCAGCCGGCAGTTCTCCACGTATCCGATCCGCTGCCGGTATTCCCAGTGCCGCCAGCAGCCGGTTGTAAAAGAAGTCGTCATCGATACTCTCGTTCTTGTCCCTCGTCAGCAGCCTTACCGATATCTGGGATTGCAGGTTGAGATACCCCCGGCCCATGAACTTTTTATCGTGGGTAAAAACGTCCACGATGCTCCCTCCTTCCGTATCCCCCTCCACCTTATCTATCTCATTTCCAAATATCCAGGGATGTCCGTTCTCCACCCTCCTGCTGATCTTCCTTTTCAAATAAACTTTCGTCATGGGCGCAAAGGTACTCCCAATTTTGGCACCCTCCGTCAGCTCCGTCATACCCCCCGGGAAAATCAGGACAATTTGTCTCTCTTTTACGCTTGGCAGGAATATTGACAACCTTACCTTTGTTGCCCAAATAATACGAATTATGACCAATTTCAATATAGACGACCAGCAACCCGACCCGCTGGACGACATGAATACCGACGAGAACATCGCCGGCACCACTCATCTCAACGATATCAGCGCCCGGGAAGAAGAGCTGGACAAATGCAAAGACGAGCTCCAGGAACAAAAGGATAAATACCTCCGTCTGTTCGCGGAATTTGACAATTTCAGGAAACGCAGCGCACGCGAAAACCTCGAGATCAGGCAAACGGCTGGTAAAGAAGTGATTACATCGTTACTGGACGTTCTTGACGACTGCGACCGCGCCGAACAGCAGCTAAAGAAAACGGACAATATCGACCAGATAAAGGAAGGCGTTCAGTTGGTTTTCTCCAAATTGCGCTCGGTTCTTCAGGGAAAAGGGCTCAGGGCCATGCAAAGCATCGATACCGACTTTGACGTTGAAAAACACGAAGCCATCACGGAGATCCCCGTGCAGAACCCGGCTCAGAAAGGGAAGGTTATCGACGAAGTGCAGAAAGGCTATTACCTCAATGACAAGATCATCCGCTTCGCCAAGGTGGTAGTGGGTAAGTAAAACTATTAAAAGCAGTGTCAAAACGAGACTATTACGAAGTACTGGGCGTATCGAAAGGCGCCACCGCAGACGAGATCAAAAAGCCTACAGGAAGGTCGCCATGCAGTTCCATCCGGACCGCAACCCCGGCGACAAGGGCGCTGAAGATAAATTCAAGGAGGCAGCCGAAGCCTACGAAGTACTCAGCGACTCGGACAAAAGAGCGCAATACGACCGCTATGGGCACGCAGGTCTCTCGGGCAATGGCCGGGGCGGATTCGGCGCCGGCGGTAACATGAACATGGATGATATCTTCAGCCAGTTCGGTGATATTTTTGGCGACGATATCTTCGGCAGCTTTTTCGGCGGCGGCCGTCGCGGCGGTGGAACCGGCCGTTCACGCGGCGTAAGAGGCAGCAACCTGCGCGTAAAGATCAAGCTCAACTACGAAGAGATTGCAAAAGGCGTAACCAAGAATATAAAAGTCAAAAAGCACGTCTCCTGTACCACCTGCAGCGGAAGCGGCGCCAAAGACAAGAACAGCGTCCAGACCTGTGGCACCTGCGGCGGCAGCGGCCAGGTACGCCGGGTAAGCAATACCTTCCTCGGCCAGATGCAGACCGTCACCACCTGCCCGACCTGCAACGGCGAAGGCTCTATCGTCACCGCTAAATGTTCTGTATGTAAAGGCGAAGGACGGGTCTACGGTGAAGAGACCGTCACCATCGACATACCGGCAGGCGTCCAGGAAGGCATGCAGCTCAGCGTCGGTGGCAGAGGCAATGCCGGCGAACGCGGCGGCGCCCCCGGCGACCTCATCATCCTCATCGAAGAAGAACAACACCCCGAACTTCACCGCGACGGACTCAACGTCGCCTACGAACTGCATATCTCCTTTACCGACGCGGCATTCGGCCTCCAGGCCGAAGTACCCACCATCGACGGAAAGGCCAAGATCAAAATACCCCCGGGCACCCAGAGCGGTAAGATATTCCGGCTGAAAGGCAAGGGCTTCCCCGCCGTCAACTCCTACGAAAGAGGCGACCAGCTCATCCATGTCAACGTCTGGACACCCCAGCACCTGACACCGGAAGAAAAATCCATACTGGAGAAACTGGGCGATTCCCCGAATTTCCAGCCCAAACCGGACAAGAACGAGCGTAACTTTTTCGATAAAGTAAGGGAAATGTTCAGCTAAATTCTTCCGTGCGCTGTTCGGCGCTAAATATTTCACAACCCGGCCCCGGCCGGGTTCATTTTTTAGTCCTGCTCCTCGTGCCGGCGTCTGTGGCTTTTTCCATATATCCGCCGGGCCTTCTCGATCAGCGCGATGAATTCCTGCTGCATCCCATCACCCGGGTCACTGGCGTGTTCCGCCATGAGGATCGCGTCCTTCCAGTCAGCCTGCCTGATAAACCGCGACTTCTTCAGCAACCCGCCAAACAGGGCGATCGAAGAAGCGAAACGATAGCAGGGCTGCAGCTTCTCAAAAGGCGTCAGCTGGCTGGAACACTCATAATAGCTGGCCCTCGCCACATGGTCGTTTGGCAGCCTGTAGTTGAGCACTACCCTGGCCAGTCTGTCCGCATTACCCCTGACACTGTCCGCGTCCACCGGCGCCACTTCGAACAGCGCCAGCAGGGAATGCCCCGACCCTACCTCCCCGCCCTGCAGCTGACTCAGGGTGTCCGAAAGTACCTTTTCCTTATTGTCAAATCCAATCAGCCGGTAACTCTTTACCAGCCCCGGATTGAAATCGATATTGAGATAGGCGTCGTCCGCCACGGCATAGACCGTCTGTGTAAACTCCCTCACAAGGACCTTCTCCGCCTCCATCGCATTGTCGAGATACGCAAAATTCCCGTTGCCCTTCTTCGCCAGCGCTTCCAGCTTCGAATCCTTATAGTTGCCCATCCCCACCCCCAGACAGGTCAGATAAACACCCCAGTCCTTGTACTGCGTCACCAGCTTCTCCAACTCTTCCTCGGAAGTCTCTCCTTCGTTAAAATCCCCGTCCGTTGCCAGGATCACCCGGTTATTCCCTCCCCTGATCAGCTGACTCTTCGCTACCCGGTAAGCCGCCCGTATACCCGCCTCGCCCGGCGTAGCGCCACCCGGAGCCAGGTCCTCGATCGCTTCCAGTATCTTCTTCTGGTCACGCCCCGAAGTGGGCTGAAGAGAGACCGCCACGGACGACCCATAGGTCACGATGGAGACGGTATCTATCGGGCGTAGGTTGTTGACCAGCAATTTAAAAGCTGATTTCAGCAGCGGCAGCTTATTGGGCAGGTCCATCGACCCCGAAACGTCGACCAGGAATACCAGATTCGCGGGCGGTATCCGCGACGGATCCAGTTTCCGCGCGCATACCTGCAGGAACAACAGCTGATGAGCCGGATTCCAGGGGCAGTCCGATAAATTGGAATGCAGCAAAAACAGCTGTCCCGCGGAGGATCGACATATCCGAAATTGAAATAATTCAGCAACTCCTCTATCCGTACCGCGTCCGGAGGAATGGTACTGCCCATATTCAGGAACCTCCGCACATTGCTGTAGGAAGCCTTGTCGATGGTGACCGCAAACCCCGTCTCCGGAAACCGCGTAGCCGGGATAAAATCGTTCTCCACCAGCGAGGAATAGGTCTCCGCACCAACGGTCCAGCCCTTTCTGTCCGTAGCCCGCAGGTCTTTGGTCAGCGACAACAGACTCTTCTTCGGCACAGCGGTAGACGGCGCGGAATTATGGTTAGCCTTCATCAGGATCGTCTGATAAACGCTGGACTCCACCCGCAATGTGATCGTTTGAAAACCCTCGGCAGAAAGCGTTAAAGTATCCGATGTCTGGGGTATAGGTATCCCGAAAGCCCCCGAACTGCCCGAATGATAGAGATATCCGCTCGAATGCAGCAGTATTTTCACATCTGGCAAGAGGCTGTTATTCTGGTCTTTGATCTCCCCGCGCAAGTAATACTGCGCCCGCGGGGCCAACGATAGCAGAATACTCAACAGCAGCAGTAGTGCACTTCTCAATCGGATATTTTCATTAAATTAATGCGTTCCCTCCTCTTTGTCAAGCCCCCTCACTCTACTAACTTATAAATGGATGGTATATTGCGTCCCAGGCCGTCATAATCAAGGCCATAGCCCAGCAAAAACTTGTTCGGCACCGAAAAACCCAGATAGTCTACAGATATCGGGTATACCGTCGCCTCCGGCTTGTGCAGCAAAGCAGCGATCTTCAGCGAAGCCGGCTGCTGGTGCTCCAGCTGCGGCAGAAATTCGCTGAGCGTCTTCCCCGTATCGACAATATCTTCGAGAATAACGACGTGCCGCCCATGCATATCAGTGTCAAGACCGATCGCGGTGATCACCTGACCCGATGACTTGGTCCCCTTATAGGAAGCCAGTTTTATGAAGCAGATCTCCGCCTCGATGGTCAGCGACTTGAAAAGGTCCGAAGCAAACATGAACGAACCGTTCAGAATAGCCACAAATAAAGGCTTCTTCCCATCATAATCCGTATCCATCCGCTCCGCTATCTCCTTTATCTTTTTCGTGATCTGCTCCGCTGGCAAATAGGGCTCAAAATCCTTGTCGTGTACCCGTACTATAGACATACCTGCAACTATTTTTTGTTACTCGCCGTCCCTTCCAGCCGGGGTCGCGACGGCGCTGATCCCTGTAAATATATCTTCTCTCCCGCAGCCGGCTGGTCGGCAGGAGTCAACTGATTCATTTCCAGCATATCCTGCAACCGAACACCCTCTACCTGGCTAATATCATACAAACTTTCCCCTGCCCTTACCACGTGGAAACCGATGGAACCCTCACGCCTTTTGCGCTGCAGGAATAGCAACTGTCCCTTCACAAGTACGTCCTCCTCCTTCATGTCATTGAACTCCAGGAGCCTTGGCAGCGACACACTGTACTGATTGGCTATCGACAGCAAAGACGTACCCGCCTGTGCATATACCACCCTGGTCCGGTTGATCTGGAACTCACCCTCAGGATAAGACACCTGGGCCTGGCCCCCGGCTGCACCTGTGGAGCCGGAAGATTTCCCACCATAGCCATAAGTGCCGCTCCCTGCCGACCCGCTATCCACCGCAGAGCCCCCTGCGCCCCCGCATCCGCCGCCAAAGCCGTAACCGGCGCCAGCCACTGGCATAGTCAGCGCCACCTCCTCGGAAGGCTTGATCTTCCCCATGGCGATCAGGGAATACTGCTGCAGATTGTAGTCCCTGATCAGCTTGATCAGTATCTGCGAATAACGGATATTCGTGGCATAGCCAGCCTTCCTCAACCCGTACGCCCAGGCTTCATAGTCGGTCGGGTCCAGGTCGAAGAGAAAGGCATACCGGCTACCCCTCTTCAGAAAATCGGAATGATCCCGGTAAGAGTCCGCCGCCGTGGCATAGCTCCTGAAACACTCGTGCCGGGCGTCATCGTCGTGATAAACGACCGGTCCCTTCCAGTCCTCCTTGCACTTGATACCGAAATGGTTATTGGACTGCTTCACCAGGTCGCTCGTCCCCGCCTCCGTCTCGTGAAGCCCCTGCGCCAGAATGATGGAAGCCGGGATACCGGACCGCTGCATCTCGGCTATCGCAATGAGCTTATAGGTATTGACATAGATCACCCCGTTGGCGCTGATCTGCGCCTTCAAATCGGCCCCCGCCAGCAGCAACACCCATATGATAAACCACTTATACTTCATCGGCACCCGATTTTTTTACTTTTTCCTGATCAGGAACAGACCATCGCGCAGGGTCACCATCACCTTTTCCACGCTCTGGTCGGCATCGATCAGCTCGTTGAACGCCTGTATCCCTTTGGCATTCTTGCCACTCACCGCCTTCCCTTCCATCACAGGCAGCACCTCTCCATGAAAAAATATATTATCCGCAACGATCAATCCACCCTTTCTGACCCGCGGCAGGATCATTTTATAGTATTCGGCGTAATTCACCTTATCTGCATCGATGAACACCAGATCCCAGGTCTCGTCGAGGGTTGGAATGATCGCTAACGCGTTCCCCCGGTGCAATACTATCCTGTCCCGATGCTCTGACCGCCTGAAATAAGCCTCAGCCCGGTCCGCATCCTCATTCCGCAGTTCCAGCGTATGCAGCCGGCCATCCTCCGTCAACCCTTCCGCCAGACAAAGAGCACTGTACCCCGTAAAAGTTCCCACTTCGAGGACCCGCCGCGGCCCGACCAGCAGGCTCAGCAGCTGCAGGAATTTCCCCTGAAGCGGACCGCTGAGCATTTGCGCCTCCGGATGGTTTTTCGCTGTAAAGTCGGCTATCTCCTGTAACAGAGGGCTTAATGCCGAAGAATAACGCTCCGCATAAGCCTGAACCAGCGGCTCTATCATCTCCATTTGAAAAAAATTTGTGCCAAAGATAAGATATCCCCACCGGACACCCCGGCCCGTCCATCCGCCAAGGCCCCCCCGTGATCCGCCATCCGCTGCCCTACCCCCTAACCACTCCTCCCTGCGGCCGCGAAAGAGCCCACAACCCCAAAAACGTCAATATCCCATTCACCAGCAACAACTCGATCCCGATCTGAAACCCATTGAACCATACAGCCGAATAATGGCTGATAAAATAACAGACCACCGGCGCCAGCAGAACACAGCGCGGTGATCTTCCACGTATTCTCCAGCACCCGCTTCGTAAAGATGCCAAACGCAAACAGACCCAGCAACGGCCCATACGTATACCCCGCCAGATCCAGAATGGTATTGACGATCGATTTATTATTCACCCACTTGAAGATCAGGATGCAAATCAGGAACACCAGGGCGAAACAGATATGCACGGTCATCCGGGTCCGCTTCTTCTGCTGTTCGCTCATCCCCCTCTGTTCTTCAGATCCAGCAGGTCGATACAAAACGAAGACGTCAGCGCGGTCAGCGCGCCATCCGCGCTCGGAAACAGCGCCGATATGAGTCCAATGATGAATATGACGCTGACCGCCTGAGGAAGATAGTGCAGCGCCAGCGTCGGGAACAGGTCATCACCGATGACACCCTGCCCGCCCAGCAGCAGCTGATGCCCCCGGTAAGACGCCCCGTTGCCCTCCGCATACAGATACAACAGCCCTCCCAGCAACAGAAAAAGAAAGCTCACCAGCACCATGATGAAGCTGAACACAACCACATTCTTTTTGGAATCGCGGACATTTTTGACACTGATATTCTTCTGCATCATCTCCTGGTCCAGACCCGTCATCGCTATCGCTATGAACATCCCCCCAAGTAACTGCTTCGGAAAGAATCCCCTGCTGTTAAAGTCCCAGTTGAAAACCCGGGTGTACCCCTTCGCCTCCAGCGCCTGCATAGCGCCACCGACACTCAGCCCCAGATGCTGCAGGATATAGACGGTGCAAACCACCAGCCCAAGCAGCATGAACGTCGTCTGCAGCGTATCCGTATAGACGATCGTTTTGACCCCGCCTTCGAACGTATACAGCAGGATCATCAGCAAAATGACAAAACAGGTGGCGCCAAACGGTACCCCCATATTCTTCAGAATAAAAATATGCAATACATTGATGACCAGATAAAGCCTCGCCGTTGCCCCCACCGTCCTCGAAATGATAAAGAATAAAGCGCCGGTCCGGTATGCAACCGAGCCAAATCGGCTATGCAGATAGTTATAGATGGAGGTCAACTGCAGCCTGTAGTACAGGGGCAGCAGGACGAAAGCTATCACCAGATACCCGAACCAATACCCGATGATGACCTGAAAATAGGCAAACGCCTTGTACCCCTCACCCGCAAAATCTCCCACCGTACCCGGCACCGACACAAAGGTCACTCCGCTCAGCGAAGTGCCGATCATCCCAAACGCCACAAGCATCCAGTTGGAATTGCGGTTGCCGATAAAAAAAGAGTCATTATTGGAATGTCGGGATGTCCGCCAGGCCACGGCCAGCAACAATAGAAAATACCCGATAACAAAAGAAAATAGAAGAAAAGATGGCATCTTGCAAAATAGTAAAACGCAATTAATACAGGAAGTTTAATTTTGCGCCAACTATATGAAAATAACATCCGTCGCAGTCTTCTGCGGCTCGAAAACAGGAAAAACCCCCGCTTCGCCCAGCATACCGCCGAGTTGGGAAAATTGATCGGCCACCTCAGACTGACCCTCATCTATGGCGGCGGCAGCACCGGGCTCATGGGACTCATCGCAAATTCCGCCCTCGCGGAAGGCGCCACGGTCATTGGCATCATACCCGAATTACTGAAAGAATGGGAACACCACCACCAGGGCATATCCGAACTTCATATTGTCGCCGACATGCACGTCCGTAAAAAAATGATGTACGAGCGGTCCGACGCAGCGATCATCCTGCCCGGCGGCTTCGGGACCCTCGACGAACTATTCGAAATGCTCACCTGGAACCAGCTGAAGATCCACAGCAAAAGATCTTTGTCCTCAATACGGACGGATTCTACGACCACCTGCTCCAACACCTGCGCAGCCTCGAAAAAGAGGGGTTCCTCTATGACAAAGTCGACGAGCGTATCACGTTCTGTGCGTCCCCCGCCGACCTCGCCAACCATATCGCGTAAACCGCCGGCACACCGCGAACAGACCTTCGTCCATGCCGCTACCTCTTGTGTACAAACACATCGAACCCCGCCTTCACCACCGGCAGCGGGTGCCCGTTCACATCATTATACGGCGAGTTCTTATTCGATATCGCATCGAATCCTAATAGGATATAAAAGCTGCTTTCGCCCACGATCCGCTGCCCATACCCGATGCCCAGGATCAGGCTCGGCGCATTCGCGCTGAAATTCGCAGTCGCGCCCGACCCCATATCCTTCTGGTTCACACTAAGCCAGTTGAACTCCGGCTGCACCGTCAGGAACAGGAACGGCAACACATACGCCCTTCCAAACACTCCGCCCCCGTACACGAACTGGTGCGTCCGTATATTTCCGTTATAATAGGGATCCGCCTTTATCGAATTGTAGTTGAAATTGACGGTAACCCCCGCATCCAGCCAGCTATTGAGCGAATAGCCAACCTCCGGATAAAGCCCGAGATTGAATTGATAGGACCCAAAACCAAGCCCAAGACCTCCTCCCAGGAACAGATTCTCCTTTCGAAAACCCGTACCGGAACCCTCATCCGTATACGTATTCACCGGCGCATGCATATGCTGAGCCCGAACACCCAGTCCCATAATGCCAAAGACAAAGGCGACCAGAACCTTTTTTATCATGTTTTAAAAGATTTCAATACTTGTGCGATCCGGACTTCGTCCGATTTGGCGCAAACATCGGATAAAATCCGATTCACGCCCAAACCCATTTCATCATTGTTTGAATGTCGGACACAGGGACTGCCTCCGGTCACCGTTATACTGGCTGTAAAAACCCTGACTCTGCAGGGCAAACTCATAAGCTCCATACCCATTATCATAATGTTTAATGGATGAAGCTGGTGACATCGTATGTGAAGGTTAGCTTGATATTCTTGTAGATAAATCCGATCATCGGAATAAATGAATCACCCGCCCGGTAGTAGAGCCCCCCGATGACCTGCTGATCGCCGTCATCCTGCAGATTGTACTGCGCACTCATCCCCAGCACCACCTCCGAAGACTGCGCCATCTGCGTATAATACCCCTGCGGATTGATGATCACCTGGTCATTCACCTTCAGACTGGCATTTACGAATCCGATATAGCGCGGCGAGATCCTGCTGTCAAAACCTACCGGGTCAACGCTGAAAAAAGACTCCCGGGGCCGGTTGATATGCTGTATCGAAAACCCTCCGTTCAGATAGATATTCTTGGTCGGGAAATAGGCATAGTTCAACCCCACCTGCATGTCGAAATAATTGTCGGACGGCCGGTCGATCACGACGGTGGTCGGCAGCGTATTGTCAAAGAATTTTCCGTCGAACTGATCCGGAAACTTCAGATTCTGCGTGTTGATATGCTTGTTCACCCACCCCACATTAAAACCCAGCGAGATCAGGCTCGCAAACCCCACCATCTGGTGATAAGCCGCCGAACCATAGATCTGCGTCGTCGTCAGGGCGCTCGATCCGGCGTCATCCCTCAGAACCACGCCCCCCAGCCCCATCCAGCCATTCTCGAACCGGTCACGGAAGACCCGGGCGTCACCCCAGGCGCTGAAAGTACGGTACGGCAGGGCCATGATCGCCGACCACTGGTTGCGGTAATTGGCGCCCAGCCGGTAGTCCGCGTCCGGGATAAAACCCGTATTCGCAGGATTGGTCGTCAGCGGAGAATTGAACCACTGCGAAAAATGCAGGTCCTGGCCGGATACGGTCGTGATACCCAGAACGACACAGCAACCCAAAAGAAATATATTTTTCACTCCCCTCAATTTAATCTATTTAACGTAAGTACCAGAACTTTGGTTGTCTTTTAATTTGACATTAACCGCTTGCTTGAATCGCGCGGTTGCCTTGACCTCACCCCCGGCGTGAACCGCCGGCACCCCTACCTCACCAGCGTAATATCCCCCTTCCTGCTCACATGCCTTCCATCCGCAAAATCGGCCTCCAGTGTATAAGCATAGACATCCATCGGCTGCAGCTGCCCGCTATAGGTACCATCCCAGCCATAGTCCGGACTGTCCGACTGGAAAACCAGCTTTCCCCACCGGTTGTAGATCCTGAACATCATCTTCATGATACCAAAACCGTGAACCTTCAGGATAGCATTCTGACCGAACCTGCCCGGCGTAAACGCATTGGGCACGTCCAGCAAAGGATTGACAAGGGTCAGTACGGTATGACAGACCGTGTCCGAACAGCCGAACTGATTCGTCGCCACCAGACAGGCAGGAAAAGAATCCGTCTGCTGATACTGGTGGATCACCGTATCCATCGAGTTCTTGAAGGTGGAATCCCCGTCCCCGAAGGCCCAGGCGAACTTTATTGCCCCCAGCGACCCGTTGGTGAATACCGTCGGCGTATTCGGGGTCGGCGGATTGGGCATCCAGGTAAAGGCCGACGTCGGATTCACATTCACGGTGATCGTCATCGAAGTGTCGGATACCTTGTTACAGGTATTGGGGTCTTCCTCGTGCAAATGCACCGTAAAGGTCCCCGTACTGGTGTACAGGTGCGTCGGGTTCGGATCGGTCGAGACCGGACTGCCATCCCCGAAATCCCAGTGTAAAGGTCGCCCCGCCAAGCGAAGTATTGTTGAATTCGGCATTATACGGCACGCAGCCACTGGCCGGCGTCTCGAACTGCGCCTTGGCCACGGGCGAAACCCTCACCGGCTTAGTCACCGAATCGGGATAGTTGCAATAGCCCGTGTCATTGAGCACAAGGGTGACATTATAGGTCCCCGCTGCCGCAAAGCTATGGACCAGTCCGGCCGTTCCTGTCACGATCCGCGGGGAATTATCCCCGAAATCCCAGGTAAAGGCATCAGGACTGAACGGCTTCGTCGGAGGCGCCGTTGACCTGTTCGTAAAATCATAGGTCAGCAGATTGCAGGCCACGTTCGGATCCTTTATATAATCAAAATCCAGCACCGCCCTGTCCGTCCGCGCAATCACATGCCGGTAGGTCGTATCCGCAACATTACAACTATTGGAATCGATGGCTACCATCATCACCTTATACGTTCCCGGATTGACATAGGTATGATTCACCGCATACGTGTTGGTGGAAGTATCCGGACTCCCATCCCCGAAATTCCAGATATAGGACTTGCCATTGCGAATGGTATCCTCCAGCCGCGTGTCCATCGGGATACAACCCGCCGTGTCATAAAGCCGGCCGTTGACAGACGCCCTCAGGCCCGCACCCACACCGGCAAAACCGAACGTTATCTTGACCGCCGCCAGATTGCATCCGTTGACGCCCGCTCCGTTATTCGGCGACCACACCCCCGGCGTCGTCGGGAAACGACCCGTCTGCCCGCCATTACAGTTCGCACAGATTGCCTGATAAATAGCCCCGTTCTGGTCGTAACGGCTCGTTCCGCCATCCACATGCTCACTGATACTCCTCGAATTATCGTTCTGACCGAAAAAAGTCGCGTACAGCAGGGCCGACGCATTCTTCTGGATGACTATAAAATAAAAATCCCGGTTATCGCTAAGCTTCTTCTGGGCATCCGGCGTCACCGGCATCCCGATGGTCCCGACCTGCCCGTAGGGATCGGACTCGCCGCCGATGATCCAGCCGCCCCAACCCGAAACGTATACATTCTCGCAGCGATCCACAAGAAAAGCCACAGGCGATATATTAGGAAGCCCATGCGCGGGGCCGCTGGTGCCAAAGGTCGTAGAGTAGATCATGTTCGACAGGTCCGGCTGCAGCTTCACGATGAACTGCTTGGATCCGCCTATCGAATAGGCCGCATTGATCACCGGCCAACTGCCATTCGTCGTCCCCATCACATAGGGAAATCCCTTTTTGTCAAAATCCAGCCCATATATGGCGTCCGCCACGTCCGTCCCCAGAAAAGTCGACCGCTTCAGCGTCGATCCGTCGGCAGATATCTGAGCAATATAACCGTCACAGATACCACCCCGGTAACCGGGTTGCACGACTCCCGTATGATCCCCGGGAAAATTCTGACTGGCCGTAGCACCCGCGACGTAGATGTCCCCGGTCATGGGATTCGCCTTGACCACAAATGCCGCGTCACTGCTGCTGCCGCCCAGGAAGCTGCTCCAGATGATATGATCACAGTTGGGATCGATCTTCACGACCACCCCGTCCTGACGGCCGCCGCCAAAAGTCGGCTGAAAGACAGACCCGATGATCGGGAAGCCGTTCGGCCCCTGTGGCGACTGGCTCGAAGCAGCCACAACGATATTTCCGGAACCGTCGATGATGACCTCGCTGCGGGAATCGTCCCCGTAATTGCGGATCAGCGAATCGGCCTTCCTCATAACGCGTCCTAACCTGATCCTCCATATTGACACAGTCATTCCCCGACCCGCCGATGCGCATACACCCGATCAGCGCACTCCCCGCGGCGTTGATCTTGGCCACGAACATATCCGCCGCGCCACCCACACCAGCCGTGGTCTTGAACGGAAAATTCGTCGAATACGTCCGTCCCAGCACCACCAGATTGCCCTGCTGATCGGAGAAAAGAGAATGGGGCGTCTCGGAATCCGAACCGCCCAGATAGGTCGCATATATCTTGCTTGCACCATTGCTGCTCAGCTTGATGATCCCCACGTCGAACTGCCCGTTGCCATATACCGGCTGCAGAGCCCCCGTAGTCCATGGGAACGCCCCGCCGAACACGATGCCGCCGGCGAAAAAGTACCTCCCGGACCAGGCGTAGCCGTAAAACCCCAGTTACTGACCTTGCTGCCGGAAAAAGTGCAAAAGACGATCGAAGGATCGATGATCAGGGTAGCCCCTGGATCGGCGCCGCTGACTTTGAAGCTCACCGTATTCCCGTCCGTGACCACATACCGGCAGTCGACGCTCGCCCGACCTTTGGCAGGATCGAACGTATACGAATACGGCGCCGGCTGCGTTACATCACCCACAGTCGTTCCGGTGATCAGCTGGCCCTTTTTGACGGACAGCTTCGTGGCCCCGTCGTACTTCATCCGCACCTGGCCGATATCGCCGCCCGGATGCACGACGATATCGTATTTCAGTAGCCCATTGTAGGTATAATAACGGATATCGATATTCGGATAAATATTACGATAAAGAACCCCCTGATAGACCTTACAGTTCGACACCCATTTGGAGGGGTCATTGCCTATAAAATAGTTGTTGTATCCCGGAAGTACCTTGTCAGCCTCGACAGGGGCCTGTTCGTTCCCGCCGACAAAACTCACCCGGTAAGCGTGCGACCGCAGCGCGTCCTGCGGATCGGGCCCGCCCGTCCCGGGACCCTTGGGGGGAGACAAAATTACCCACCTTCGTATAACCGCCCTGCTTTACCCCGTGGTGGTTGTTCGTTATCCTGTCGAGGTCCTCGACATTGTACAATAAGGCAGAATAGCCGTTGTTCTCCAGTGAACACGGCGCCTACGCCTATCTCGCCCCTGAATTTTACCCGGCTGTCCCACTTGTCCCTTGTTCTCGACAAATTCAATATTGGACGAGCCGTCCTGGGCAAAACCCTTCAGCAGGACGATCAAAAGGCCAACCACGATATAAAGCCTTCTCCTCAATTGGTGTTTCAAATAGTGCATTTTACAAAGGTATTAATCTACCTGATCAACGTAATATCTCCTTTTTTGACCGCACGCGTCCCGTCGGAATATTCCGCCTCCAGCGTATATCCGTACACGTCCATCGGCTGCAGCTGACCCTTAAAGGTCCCGTCCCATCCAAAATACGGATCGTTACTCTGGAAGACCAGCTGACCCCATCGATTGTAGATCCGCCAGTCCATCCGTATGATCCCGAAGCCCACCACCTTGACGATGGCATTCTGCCCGAACCGGCCCGGCGTGAACGCATTCGGAACGTCCAGCAACGGATTGATCAGGGCCGGCACGTCATGACAGACGGTATCGGTACACCCCGACTGATTGGTAACGACCAGACAGGCCCGGAAAGTATCCGTCTTGTTGTACTGATGGACCACGGTATCCTGCGTGGTCTTCACCTCCGAAAACCCATCCCCAAAGAACCATTCGTACTTTACCAGCGGCGACGGCGAGGACGCATCCGTAAAGACGGTCGGCGTGTTCGGCGGCGCGGGCGGCAGCGGCGTATAGGTAAATCCGGCCGTCGGCTTGCCCTGCACGTTGAGGGTGAGGGTATAGGTATCCGATATATTGCACGTAGCGGAATCCACCGCCGTCAGCGTCACCGTATACGTACCCACATTGGGGTATAGATGGCTCGGGGAGATCTCCACGCTGTCTATCCCGCTGCCATCGCCGAAATTCCAGTAGAACTTCTGACCGGCAACGGACGTATTGCTGAATACAGCCGTATAAGGAGCGCAGCCAAACGCCGGCGTAGTGAACTGCGCCTTCACGTTCTGCGCCACGTAAAGCAATTTCACCGTATCTGTCGGATAGTTGCAATAATTAGTGTCTATCAGCGTGAGGGTAACGTTGTACGGCCCCGGTGAAGCATAGGAATGCGAGGGCTGCTGCACAAGTCCCGACGTCACCGCGGGCGAACCGTCCCCGAAAGTCCACGTGAACGAAGTATCCGTAAAGTTCGGCGCACGCGGCGCATGCGTGGACAGATTGGTAAAGATATAGTTGAACTGGTCACAGGGGCCGGACTTGTCATAGCGGAAATCCAGAAATGCCGGATTGTCCCGCACCTCGATCGTCCGGTAAGCCGTGTCCGCGACATTACAGCTGTTGCTGTCGATCGCCACCTCCATCACCTGATAGTTGCCCACCGCCGTATAGCTGTGGTCCACCGAGGTATTCGTCGTACTCAGCGTGGTCCCGTCCCCAAAATTCCAGATATAGCTCTTGCCGTTGTGGACGGTATCGGAGAAGGTCACCGCCAGCGGAACGCAACCCACGCTGTCCCCGCGACCGTGCGTCACCGCCTTCAGCCCCGCGACCACGCCCGCAAACTGAAAGGTTATCTTCACCGCCGCCTCATTACACCCCTTGTCGCCGGTCCCGTTCGATTGCGACCGGGTAGGACTCGTGGTAGGAAACGCCGCCCCCCGTAACAGTTAGCGCAGACGGCCTCGTAGATGACCCCCTGCTTGTCAAACCGGCTCGTTCCCCCGTCCACATGGTCGCCAAAGCCACCCCTGTTCTGCCCCGAAAAGCTGCCGTACAACTGACCGGTCGCGTTCTTCTGCAGGATAAAGAAATAAAAGTCTTCGCCGTCCGTCGTAGACTTGTTCGCGTCGGAGGTCACCGACAGCCCCGACGTACCGCTGTTCAGATAATCCGTCATTGATATCCGCTCCCCCACCCCATCCCGCGACGTACACATTCTCGCAGCGATCGACCAGGAAAGCCGTCGGCGAGATATTGGGCGAGCTCACATTGCCCGGCCCGAAATTGGCCGAATATACTATGCCCGAAAGGTCCTGCTTGAATTTGGTGATGAACTGCTTGCCGCTGGCCTGGTTGCCCCCGGAGTTAAAACTGGAATTGGATACGGGCAGCACGCTCGTAGTTGTACCCGTGACATAGGGGAACCCCGACTTGTCGAACTCGAGCCCATAGATCATATCCGTCCCCCCGGTGCCATAGTACGACGCTTTCATCAGCGCAGAGCCGTCATTGCTGATCTGCGCCACGAACCCATCCACCGCGCCGCCGAATTTTGGCTGTACCACATTTCCTCCCGTGCCCGGAAAATTACTGCTCATCGTACCCCGGCCACCCAGACGCTGTTGTCCAGCGGACTGATCTTGAGCACAAATGCCGCATCACTGCCGCTGCCCCCGATATAGGTGCTGAAGAGAATAGTATTCAGATCCGGACTGGCCTTGATCACCACGCCGTCCTGGCCGCCGCCGGAGGTTCCCTGAAAGCCGTTCGTTATTTTAAAGTCCGTCGACTGCGTACAGGATGCGATATAGATATTGCCGGCGTTGTCGAGGATCACCTCGCTCCTGCCGTCGTCTCCGTAGTTGAGCCGAAGGTCCTGCGCTCCTCTGTCGGCCCCGCCCGGAGAGACCAGATATTTCGGCTTGAAATTGACGCCGTCGGACCCCGACCCGCCGATCCTCCTCGACCCGATGATACCCGTCCCGCCGGGATTGAATTTCGTGACGAACAGATCGAAGTTACCGCCGGTCCCATACGTGCTGTTGCCCGGATTCGTCGGGAAATTCGGCGAGCTGGTACGGCCCGTCACGATAAGGTCACCGGCATTGTCGACGACCATACTGTGCGGCTGCTCGTCCCCGCTGCCCCCCAGATAGGTGGCGTAAGACCTGCCCTGCAATTTCGAATCGAATTTGATGATCGCGACGTCGTAGTCATAACCCGGCGAAGGTCCGCCCTCACTGCCATCACCCCCTGGAACGTGGTCTGGAAAGCCCCGGTGCTCACCAGAAAGCCGGTTCCTCCCAGTCCCGGAGGGTTCAGCTTCGACTCATCCAGCACGATCCCGCCCGCGTAGAAGTTGCCTGCATTGTCATACGTCGCCGTATAGCCCCAGTTGTCCGACTTGCTGCCGGTGAAAGTACAGTATATCTGCAGGGGATCGATGACCAGCATCGCGCCGGGAGAATAGTTCTTTACCAGGAACTGTACCCTGTTGCCCGGCAGCAGGACATAGTTACACTCCACATCCGCCCTCCCCTTATCCGTTATTTGATAAGAATGGGGCTCGAGCTCCTGCACCGTACCGACCGAGGTCTGAACATAAAGCCGGTTCTTTTTTACGGTCAGCTTGTTCTGTCCCTCGTATTTCAATACGATCTTCCCCGGATCGGCTCCGGGCCGAACGATAATGTCGTACTTCACAAAGCCCATTTCTGTATAATAATGCACGTCGATACCGTCGTACATATTTTTGTAAAGAATACCCTGATATATTTTGACATTGCTCTTCCAATACTTACTGTCCCCGATGAAGTAGTTGTTGTAGGAATTCAGCGCCTTTTCCGGGGCTATCTCCACTCCGTCGCTCGCGTTCTCAAAACTCACGCGGTAGCTGTGCGAGTGCAGCAGATAAGGATCGGCGCCGCTCCCCGGCGCCCCGCCGCTTCCGCCATTCTTCCCCTGACCGTCGTCGGTGGACGTAGTCACCTTCCTGCCGGCCGCCGCCGCCGGCGAACTCACAGCCGTCTTTGAAACGCCATCCACAGCATCTCCGTGCAACAACCTCCTGATCCGTCGCAGATCATTCGTATCATGCATCACTACCGTAAATCCCTTATGCTGCATAAAAAGAGAGCCCGCCGTCATCTCTGCACGGAACTTTACCAGCGTATCCCATTGCCCCTTATTCTCGACAAATTCAAGACTGGAGTAACCTCCCGACTGTGCTGAAAGCTGAAAGAAGGAGAACATTAGCCATGTAGCAATAAGGCATATTCTTCCCAAGTTGTTGTGTTTCGTTTTGACTTAATATCGGCCTCTTACAATTTACGATATTCCGCGCGCAAATCCTTCCTATGATATCTTGCTCCAGGCCGTTTTACCATGTTGTGATTGCAGATAGACCTTCAGTGCCCTGTTCTCTTCGGCCACGAGCTCCGGGTCCTCCTCCAGCAGAACCGCCGCCTTTTCGCGGGCGAGCTCCAGCAATTCCCTGTCCTGAACAATATTGGCCAGCTTAAAGTTCAGCAGGCCGCTCTGCCGGGTCCCTTCTATATCTCCCGGCCCCCTTAATTCAAGGTCCTTTTCAGCAATTTTGAAGCCATTGTTCGTCTCGGTAAGGATACTCATCCGCTCCCGGGCCTCTTTTCCCAAACGGGGACTCGTTAACAGAATGCAAAAGCTCTTCTCCGCCCCGCGACCAACCCTTCCCCTCAGCTGATGCAGCTGCGACAACCCGAACTTCTCCGCACTCTCAACAACCATCACCGACGCGTTCGGCACATTCACCCCACTTCTATCACCGTCGTTGCGACCATTATCTGAGTGTCTCCGGCGAGAAAACGTTGCATGTTCGTATCCCGGACCTCATTGGTCTGCCGCCCATGTACCATGCTGACCCAGTACTTCGGCTCCGGAAACCACGCCTTTATATTCTCGTACCCCTTCATCAGGTCCTCATAATCCAGCTTCTCCGACTCTTCGATCAACGGGAAAATGATATAGACCTGACGACCCTTTCCGATCTCGTACCGGATAAAATCCATCACCTGCGGCCTCCTATCTTCGAAACGATGGACAGTCGAAATTGGTTGCCTTCCGGGTGGCAATTCGTCCATCACGCTGTAGTCCAGATCGCCATAGGCCGTCATCGCCAGCGTCCTCGGTATGGGGGTCGCCGTCATGACCAGGACATGCGGCGGAATGTCCGCCTTCGCCCATAGACGCGCCCGCTGCGCCACGCCGAACCGGTGCTGCTCATCGACGATCGCCAGCCCCAGCCGCCGGAACTGCACCGTCTCCTCCAAAACCGCATGCGTCCCGATCAGAATATGCAGCCTCCCGTCAGCAGCCATCTCCAGCGCCTCCCTCCTGGTCTTCGATTTGGAAGAACCCGTCAGCAGCCTCACCTCTACCGGCATTTCCTTCAGCAGGGCCGAAATACCCTCATAGTGCTGCCGCGCCAGTATCTCCGTCGGCGCCATCATACAGGCCTGATACCCGTTGTCCAGCGAAAGCAGCATCGCCAGCAGCGCCACAATGGTCTTTCCGCTGCCCACGTCCCCCTGCAACAGACGATTCATCTGCCGGCCGCTGCCCGTATCCCGCCTTATCTCTTTTAAAACCCGCTTCTGAGCGCCCGTCAGCTCGAAGGGTAAATATTGCGTGTAAAATCGATTGAAAAGCTCGCCCACCTGCCCGAATACCACCCCCTTCGAGGAGCGGTGCCGCCTGGACTTAATAAGCCCCAGCCGCAGCTGCGCCATGAACAACTCCTCGAACTTTAGCCTGCCCACCGCCTGCTCATACAATTCCGGACTCGCAGGGAAATGCACCTGTCTGTATGCTTCGTACCGGCTGGGCCAGGCCCCCTCCGGAATCACCCGTTCCGGCAGATTCTCCTGTAAGTCCTTCTCCTTCAACATATTCATCAGTACCTGCGTCAGCTTCCCCAGCTGTCGCCCACCTAATCCCCTGACTTTCAACTTCTCTGTAGTAGGATATACCGGTTCGAGATACTCCTGCCGTGCCGCAGGCGCGGCTCCCCCTCTCCACCAGCTTCAATTTCCGGATGGGTGATCTGCGGACTACCCTGAAAAAACCAACCCGCCCATACACAAGGAACTCCCCCCGACCTGCACCAGCTTCTGCACCCCGTTGATCCCCTGGAACCAGACCAGTTCAAGGGTGCCCGAAGCATCCCTCAGCTCCGCCACCAGCCTCCTCGCCCGCTTGTCCCCCAGCAGATTGACGCTGGTTATCCGGCCCGCCACCTGGATGAACTCCGTCCCCGGCCCGATCTCCCGGATAAGATTCACCTTCGTCCGGTCCACATGCCGGTAAGGAAAATGCTCCAAAAGGTCCTGGAAAGTAAAGATCCCGAGCTCCTTTTTCAAAAGCTCTGCCCGCAACGGCCCAACCCCCTTCAGATATTCAATGGGATTCGATAATATGGAATTGTTACCCGAAATGATCCGGTAAAATTACTCCTTCTGCTTCACAAAAACCTCGATAACCCCCTGGGTCTCCCCTCCCCGCCGCGGTGCCATAAAAGAATCCACCTTCGAATAGTGCACCTGCAGGGAATCCCTCACCCGGAAAGGATAAAAATTATTCAGCGTTGGAACATATTCGAACAGGACCAGATCATAATAGTGGTCCCTGATCCTCGTCTCATAAATTTCCGCCTGACGGTTGAACATGCCCACCCCAAGGTGAAACCACAGCGGTAGCTGCGGATTTCGCTCCAGCCGATACGGTATCTCTTCCGCCAGCGGCGTCAGCTCGGACATATTCAGTACTTTCAGATCGCCCCCTCTTCCCCCTTTTACCACCGGCATTTCCATCAGCCGGCGGATGCCATCCACTGTAGGCGCCGGCATCGTTATCTTCCGGAAAGCGGGCAATCCGCACTCTACCCACTTTTCGGTCGGGATCTCCGTCGTCGTATCCCGGTTGATCATATAGGTATCTTTATTGATCACATTCTCACCCGTAGGCGAAGCCGCCGCTTTGGACGCCAGGAACTTTCCAGCCACCCGCTGCGTATACTTCCACCAAACTCCGCTCCACCACAGCAGCACGCAGCAGCACAGCGTGATATATATTCGCGGAGAACCCAACTTCACCGGCAGCAGCGGCGCCAGCAGCGTCAACACGCACACAAAAGCAAAACTGTGAAAAAAGATATTGTTGTCCGGAGGCGTATAGCTGGTCACCTGCAGCACGCTGGCCTCACCCAGGATACATATCGTCAGCAATACGATCAGCACGGTTTGACGGTCTTCGGCCAGTTGCCGCCAGCCACGGTAGCGAAACACCAGCAGCAGCACGATCAGAGCGATATAGAATTTTATCCACTGACTCGCTCCAAAAATTCAGAGACGATATCGAACGGCGAGACCCTCGCAGTATGCGGAGGCTGCCCATGGTTGAACCAGTAACCGAACCCATAGTGCGACAACGGCAGCATCACGATAAGGCACAAGACAACAAACGACGCGGCAAATATCAGCAATGGCATCCACCGTCTGCTTTGCAATCCATGATAAGCCAGCAGCACCAGCGCAGTCAATATCGCCAGACCGCCGCCGTCCTGCTTGGTAAGAAACGAACAGAGCACGAACAACGACCCCGCAGCCAGCTTCCACCAGACACCGCCCCCAGCCATATACGATAGAACAAACGCAAGCCCCACCAGGCTCATAGACTATAACCGAATGATTATACCACGGCCAGAAATTAAAGAACGAGTACGAAATGCAAAACAGCAGCACCGCGGCCAGCCGGACCCCGGCATCGACGCCGAGACTCTTCAGGATCGACCTGAACGCAAGCCCCGAGATAATATTGATAAAGACCTGCGCCACTATCAGCGTAAACAGGCCCGAACCAAGTAATCTAAAAAATAACGCAGGGATAACCCAGTACATCCCCCCAAGAGGAGTCCCGAAATCCCTGAAGGGCAGCTGACCCTGACTGATACGATACGCCCCCTCCCAGGACAGGAAAATATTGACCCTGTATGGCAGGTGGATGAATAAAGGAACAATAGCGAGAAAGCAAATGATCAGCAGCTCTAAATTTCGGGTCAGGTTTCGACGCATAACGGGTGGGTTAACTTGATATTATTTCGAGACAATATTATAAATTTTGTCTTTTTGTTTGTACTTTGTCGCGATAATTTAATGCTGTGGCGTATCTTAAACTTCTCAGACCGAAAGATTGGGCTAAAAATCTGTTTCTTTTCATACCCTTGTTCTTTGCCGGGGAATTCTCGATCCTGCCAAGCTGACGGCCGTATTTCTGGCTTTTATCGCATTTAGCTTCACCGCGAGCAGTATTTATATCCTCAATGACTACCGCGACCGGGAAGACGACCGAAAACACCCCACAAAATGCAAACGCCCGCTGGCCGCAGGCACCGTCTCCCCAACCGCCGCCATCATCATTATGATCGTGCTCGTGATAGGAGGGTTTACCATCGCCTGGCTGATCCGCGAGAAATTCCTCTTCGTCCTGGCCATCTATTTCCTGATCAACCTCGCCTATTCACTCGGGCTGAAGTCCGTCGCCATTCTCGATATCTTCATTCTGGCCATCGGCTTCGTCCTGCGCATAAAGGCCGGCGCCGTCGTTAGCTTTGTGCCGCTGTCGGAGTGGATCGTGATCATGGTATTCCTGCTGGCTATCTTTATGGCCATCGGCAAACGCAGGGACGACGTCCTCCTCAAGATCAGCAGCGGCACCGACATGAGAAAGTCGATCAAAGGATACAATCTCGAGCTGCTCAATGTGCTGCTGGCCATCGTCTGCGCGGTCATCCCCGTCGCCTACCTGATGTATACCATATCGGACGAGACGACCCGCAAGATGGGTACCTCGAGACTCTATTATACCCTGCATCTTCGTATTTGCAGGACTGATGCGATACCTCCAGATCATCTATGTAACGGCCGATAGCGGCTCACCAACCAAGATCCTGTACCGGGACCGCTTTATACAGATCACGCTGCTCCTCTGGGTAGCCAGCTATATCGTGTTACTGTATATAAAGGATATACAACTGTTCAATTAACTAAAAATCGTTCATAGGAGATGCCTTCAGTGCTTATACTGGGCGCGAGCTCGGACATAGCAGCCAGCCTCGCCAAAACATACGCCTCCCACGGCTACGACCTTCAGCTGGCTTCTCGCCGGACCAGCCGGCTTGCACCAATCCAGTCGGACCTCGCCATCCGGTACGGGGTCTCCTGTACAATGCACGAATTTGACGCCCTCGACTTCGGCGGACACAAGGCATTCTTCGATGCCCTCCCGGTCATACCCGACATCACCATCTGCGTCTTCGGACTCCTCGGAGACAACGAAAAGGCGGAAAAGGACTGGACCGAATGCAGGACCATCCTCGATTCCAATTACACCGGCGCCGTCAGCATCCTGAATATAGCCGCCTCGCGCTACGAGGCCCGGGGCCATGGCCTCATCGTCGGCATCAGCAGCGTAGCGGGAGAAAGGGGACGCCAGAGCAACTACCTGTATGGCAGCGCCAAGGCGGGCTTTACCGCCTACCTCTCCGGCCTTCGTAACCGACTGTACCACAAGAACATCCACGTGCTGACCGTGAAGCCCGGCTTCGTATATACCCGCATGACGGAGGGAATGCCCCTCTCACCCCTGCTGACCGCCACACCCGACAAAGTGGCCCAGGCCATCTATGCTGCCGCCGCAGGAAAAAGAACGTGATCTACGTCAAATGGTTCTGGCGCTGGATCATGCTGATCATCAAAAGCATACCGGAATTTATGTTCAAAAAGCTCAAACTCTGACGAATGAACAGGCGCATCGCATTATTCGACTTCGACGGCACGATTACAACAAAGGATACGCTGCTTGAATTTATCCGCTATGACAGAGGCGGACTACTGTTCGGCCTCGGATTTCTGCTGGCCGCACCATGGCTGGCCGCCTGGAAGCTGAAGATCATCTCCAACCAGAAGGCCAAGGAAAGGGTGCTCTCCTTTTTCTTCCGTAACCGCCCGCTCGACGACTTTCAGGCCAGCTGCGACCGCTTCTCCACCGAAATGCTGCCTGGCCTCCTTCGCCCCAAAGCGCTGGACGAGCTGAAAAAGCTCAAAGACCTGGACGCCGAGATCGTCATCGTCTCCGCCTCGCCGTCCAACTGGATCAGCAAATGGGCAGCATCGGAAGGAGCATCCCTCATCGCTACACAACTCTCGGTAACCACCAAAAAAGACCGGCCCGTACTCACAGGCTCCATCGAAGGGGCCAACTGTCACGGCAAAGAAAAAGTCAGACGCATCCGTCAGCAACACCCGCTGGATGAATACAACGAGATCTATGCCTACGGCGACAGCAGCGGTGACAGACCGATGCTCGCCCTTGCAAAAATAGCTTTCTATAAACCCTTTCGTTAAAAAACCGATCATGAACCAAGCCCATTCCCTCCCTAAAGATCCGCTCGATCCGGCCCGATCGAAGAAGGCCCTGACCATCCTGCTCGTCGCCGGATTCCTGATACGGGTAGCATTCGTGTTCTTCGTCCCGCTGATCCACATGCACAGGGACTCCTTCGAATACTACCGCCAGGCCGAGATCCTCCGGGAGGGGCGCTATCTCAACTATTTCCCCAACGGATACCCGCTGATGGTCTTCATCGCCAAACAGATCACCGCCAACCACTCCCAGACACTCCTGCTCTGGCTCAATATCTTCATGTCGACCACAACTATCTGGTTCGTCTACGACATCGCCCTCCGTACCCTGAAGAACAGGACGGTGGCACTCACCGCCGGTATCATCTTCGCCATCTTCCCTCCCCTGCTCAACTATGTCCGCTGGATCATGTCCGAGGGGCCGACCTTCTTCTTCCTCCTGGGGTCTTACTATTATTATTTCCGGCAAAAGAACTGGCTCAGCGGCCTCTTCTTCGGCCTGACAACCCTGGTCAGAACCAACATAGCTCCCGTCTTTCTTCTCATCGTCGCGATCGAGCTCGTCTGGAAACGACGGCTCAACTACCGCCTGTTAATCACGGCTTTCATTCCTATCATTCTCCTCGGCTCTTACTGTTACTTACAGACAGGTAAGTTTTCCATAGAAGGCAACGCCCGTATCAACATCCTCTACTCGGTCACCGCCAAAGGCAACTATATCGACTTCGAAATAGGCGATAAATACCCGCAGATCGACACCGAGGACAAGGCCGTCCAACTATATATGGACCATATGAAGAAAGAACCGGGGGAATTTTTGAGCCAGCGCATCGCCAATCTCTGGGAACTGTGGGGCTTTGTCGCTTCCGACGCACAGGGGTTCCGGTCGCCGGCCACCAGACTGATGCTGGGCCTTTGTAATTTCTTCCTGGTCGTCTTCGGTATTGTCGGCTTCTGGCTCAACCGCAGGAGTTTCGACGCCTGGCTGCTGATCCTCCCCTTCGTCGTGCTGACAGGTATCCATACTATTCTTGTGGCCATTCCCCGGTACGCCTATCCGGCGCATCCCTTTATGATCATCTTCGGGTCCTGGACCATCTGGTGGCTGCTCTCACTAAAGAAAAAGGCCCCAGCTGCTAAAGCTGAGGCCCTTGAGAGGCAGTAAACCGCCCGTTGATTATAAGTGTACGATCAGGTATTCTGTTATTGCTTGACGAATCGTCCCGTCATTCTCTTCTGCGTACCGATGAGTACCTGCATGGTATAGATACCCGCGGGCAGTCTCGATACATTGAGGGTCTGCGTCATGATCTGTCCTTCCTTGCCCGTCCTGTCGATCTCCATCAGCCTTCCGCTGACATCGTAGATGGCCATCTGAACCATCCCGGTAACATCGCTGGCGAGACGGATATTCAGCGTACCGTTGGTGACGGTCGGATAGATATCGAGCGCTTCCTTCGTCAGCGAGGTGCTGGCAGCGTCGGCAGCCAGGGTATTCGCGCTTGCCGTAGTAGCCCCGGGCTCGTCAGCCGTCGCCTTCGTTGCAATACTTGTCAGTGAACAGGAGTTGCAGGGCGAAGTGGTCGGATGCGCGATGCAGTAGGGCGAAGGCACCTGCGTGGCAACGGTCACGGCCAGCGGGGTGACGATCGTCGGCGAGGTAACGTCCCATGAGTTGGGATAAGATGCGGTTACGCTGCTGCATCCCGTGATGCCGTTGGCGAGTACACCACCCTTATTCCTTCCCCACGAGTAGATCGTTCCGTCGGACGTTTCAGCGTAGGTATACATTACGAACGGCTGCGTACCGAATACTGCGACAAAATCAGTCCTTGAAGTTATCTTTATCGGCGCTATCTGCATCTGCTGCATCGGGCTGTAGTCCCACGAATAGGGGTAGGGAGCCGTAGCCCAGTTGCGCTCCGAGCCGATGCCTATCTCACCCTGCGCGTTCTCACCCCAGCCCCAAAGCGTGCCGTCGGTAAGGATCACGTGCGTACAATCCATATTGGACGTCACCATCTTGATCGCTTTCGGCAGGTTCAGCCGGCTGGTCAGATCGGTCGGCGTTGCGACCGGGTTGTTGACACTGGCGCCACCGAGGTAAGCACCCCAGTATCCCCATCCAAACAGCTTGCCGTTGGCGTCGAGAGCGTAGTTGAACGGACCACCGCCGGACACCTGGACAATATTGGAAAGACCCGTCGAGCTGCACCAGACTCAGATAGCTGGTCGAAGTAGAAGCATAGCCAAGGTTCTGCGGCATCTCACCAGATCCGCCGAATACCCACACGGTACCGTCGGTCATAAGGACGATAGCGTGGTTACCCGCAACGATCTGCGAAGCCTTCCGGCCACCAGGCAGAGATCTGCTTGGGACGCGTCAGGGCCGTGTTACCCGTTGTCCCATCGCCCTGCATACCGCCGAGCGTCTGACCCCAGACCCAAAGGGTGCCGTCATTCTTGATGGCATACCATCCGCTGCTGACGTTGCCCGAGTAGAAGGCGGTCAGGAATTTGACATTGGTGAAGGTGGCCCCAGTCACATCGGTAGTGACCTGCACCGGAGTCAGCTGCTGGCTGGTGCTGGTCACCCCATTGCCGCACTGGCCCTGATCATTGTCACCCCATGCCCATACATTGCCGTTGTTGTCGACGGCTGCACCGCCATGCAGACCGGCCGCCGCATAATTAAAGGTCAGCGTGGAAGGCACCGCAGGCTTCAGCGTGGTACCGGGGACACCGGCGCCATTCACACCCTGCGTATAAAGATTTGTGCCGATACTATAGAGTTTCTTGTTCTGATCGAGGAAGAACACCTGGTACTCGCCGGGGGCCACAAAGGTCTTGACCATGGAAGGCGTAACAGTACCCGTACCGCTGGTAGTACCCGTCGAACCGGTACCGCCCGTAGAACCGGTCGTCGAAGCCGGACGGCAGGTAATGCTGACCGTGCCCGAACCCGTGTTGCCGTAGCTGTCCGTCACCGTCTCCCTGAAAGAGTAGGTACCCGCAACCATGTTCCCTACGTACGGCGTAGTGCCGGTCACATTGGTAAGCGTAGCCGTGCTCGGACCGCTGACCTGGCTGAGCGTCCGCGACTTCAGCGTGGCACCGCTATAGAAGGTAGCCGACGGATACAGCGTGATCGTATTGGTAGGCAGCTGTGTAGATACCGGACCGCTGAACGTCACCGTAGGAGCCTGCGTGCTTATCGCGTCCGTCGAAGAGGTCGTGGAAGACGTCGTGGACGTTGCAGCCCGGCAGGTGATACTCACCGTTGCAGATCCGACATTGCCATAGCTGTCCGTAACAGTCTCTTTAAAGTAATAAGTGCCAGCTACCATCCCGCCCACATACGGAGTCGTGCCTGTGATATTGGTAAGGACGGCCGTATTCGGACCACTTGACCTGGCTGAGCGTCCGCGACTTCAGCGTCGCCCCGCCGTAATATGTTACAGAAGGATACAGCGTAATCGTATTGGTCGGCAACTGGGTGGAGACCGGACCGCTGAAAGTGACGGTCGGCGCCGTAGTGCTCGTTGGAGGAGGCGCGCTCACAGAACCAACCATCGAAGTATCGCCCTGACGGATCATCCACTGGAACACACTGGAGCCCGTTGTAGCAGAATAAAAATAGGAGCCATACGTAGTCGCCGGATTCGTGGAGGCGACAACATTGGCGTTCTGACCGGCGATCCAGCTCTTTACGGAAGGATCGAACATCGAGTTCCAGCAGCAGTGCGCACCGCCGCCGATGTTCTCGTATGCGAAGTAGGCAGAATTAGCCTTTGCCGAATTCATCGGCTGGGACAGTTTCCATATATTACGGGAATCATTCGTTCCTTCGAGACCGAAGAACTTACCTCCATATTTGGAGACCCAGGTCTGATAGGCCTGAGGAAAGGGGGCGTCGTAACCAAGGAAATTGTCGCCGGGGCTAACACCTTCGAGGTCGACCCAGCTCTTGATCTCACTCATCGCAGACTGATCGCCAGAATAGGCGGAAAAGCCGATCAGCTCGCCCCATTCGTAGGAACCCTGGCTGAGACCGGCGACATGCACGGAATTGCGCTTGACCGGAAGAATGTTCAGCAGCGTCTCGAGTACGGCTTTCAGGTGCCAGGGGACGCATGTTCTGCGTCGGCTGCTGGATGCTCACGATCACCGGATAGTGCGTGCCGTTTCCCAGCTTGATACCGCCGTCCCAGCCGTTGGCGATAAAGTAGTGCGGTCCATAGCTTCTCAACAGGGCGGCGTTAGTGCCCACTTCACCGGAACCGGGAATAAAGAAAATGCCGGGCCGCTGAGATGCGTCCGACTTCTGTCTCGTAATGCGTACATTCCAGGTGAAAGGTCCTTCACCATTTGCTTTCTCGGTAATTGTTGTGTCGTAAGTGACGGGGTTGTTCGGCTCGGCCTGAGCAAAAGAAGTTGATGGAATAAAGAGGTAAAACACACAGCAGAGGTACGCAGCCAGCATGGTCTTGGTTGTGTAAAATGCTTTCATAGTCAAAATGGATTTAGCTGTCGGAGCCTAACCAAATAGTCCCGATAGAAATGAAATTGATTTGTTTACTAAAATTGTTCTGGAAAAAGGTTTAACCGTGCACCTGTAGAAAACGGTAGACACTAAACAAGAAATATACCAGAATACCACTATCCATACGAATTAGGAGGTTATTCGTACGATTTACTGAGGGCGCTACTCAACGTTAATTGGAAACAATTACTTTAACCTTCACACTATCAGTAGTCCAGGAGTTGTCGGTGACCGTCAGAAGAATTTCATATTCTCCTTTCAACAAATTATTAAGAGTAATTATATCGCTTCCAGGGGTATCAATCCTTATTTTTTTCGGTCCCCTGGTCTGAGTCCATCTGTAATACAATATACGTCCGTCCGGATCGTATGACTTCCGCGCGTCCAGCCGGACGATACCGCGAACAGCTGTCTGTTCGACAGAACCCGCGTCTGCAACGGGTTTGCGGTTATCCGATATCTTGTATTCATTACAGGGACTGCCTTCAGGATTGAGTACGCAATAGGGACTGGTTGATACGTAATACCTCTTCAGGGCAAAGGGATCGACCTCTGTAGCCAGTGGAACATCCCACGAGTTGGGATACACGGAAATTATCTGAGGACTTGCGCCTACGACACCGTTTCCAAGCACGCCGCCCTTATTACGACCCCACGAGAACAGCCGCCCATCGGCTGTTTCAGCGTATGTATAAAATACATATGCACTGCCTCCAGACAGGTAAGTAAAGTTATGCACGGAAGGTGCGATACGTACAGGCTTCTGCACGAATAGCTGCGCAGGACCGAAATCCCAGGCATATGGTGGCATATGATTTGCAAAATCGAGTTCTTCGCCATTACCGATACAGCCCGTCGCGTTATCGCCCCACCCCCAGAGGGTGCTATCGGTGAGGATCACATGCGTACTGACACTGTTCGTTGCGATCGCCATCACCGGCTTTGCAAGGCGTAGTTCGTCGCTGAGGTCGCGCGGTAACGCAACAGGCTCGTTTCCTTTGTACCCATCCTTACCTATACCCAGGTAAGCTCCTGCGTATCCCCACCCATATAATTTTCCATCCACACCAAGCGCATAGCTGATATAGCTCGCTCCCGCAATATCTTTCGCAGGCTTTGGCAAACTAACTTTTGTGGGCCTCCGAAAATCCGCACCGGTCCTGCCCAGCAGAAAGGGCCGGTTGTCACCGCCCCAACTATACACAGTTCCGTCCGCCGCCAGCGCAAGTATCACTTCCGCGGCTACGACCTTCACGATCTTTTTATTGCCTGGGATATCGACACGAACGGGCCGCTTGTTGATGGCGCCATATAATCCATTGCCGCGAAAACCTCCACCCGTCTTCCCCCATATCCAGACCGTGCCGTCATCCTTCACTGCCAGACAGCCCTCCGCCGTCTGGTTGGCCCAGCACGCAACCTGTACAACATTCGTGAACGGGTTGCCAAGACTATCCTGCATGATCCTGTGAGGAAAATCATCTGTCGGGTTCTCCGAAGTTCCGGTACCCGCCTGGGCGTTCTCATTGCTGCCCCATGTCCATACCTCTCCATTATTATCCACCGCAACACTGTTGTGCAGACCGGAAGCAACCGCCTTTATCGTCCGGTTCCTGGGAATGGCAACCATTGCCGGCAGTCCCGGCTCGCCGTCATTATCGCCCCGCGCGAGCAGACGCATATTGGTGCTGATGCCGTATAATTTACCGGTCGAATTGTTTAGAAAAAAGACCTGGTATTCGCCGCAGCCGATAAGATAACGCGGAAGCGTTCGCTGTTGTCCCAGCCCTCTGAGACAGGCGGGAAGGACGATCAATAGAATAAGGCAATATCGTTGCAAGATCATAAATTTCCTTTCTTTAACTCCGTCACCGCAAAATCACACGCGCGCGCCGTCAGCGCCATATAAGTAAGCGATGGGTTCTGGCACGCAAGTCATACAACTCCCATCCGTCAGAAAAACATTTTTTACCTCATGCAGCTGATTCCACCGGTTGAGGACAGAATTCGCAGGGTCATGGCCCATCCTCGCCGTCCCCATCTCGTGCACGCAATCCCCACCCACCGCATGAAAGTCGAACGGCTCGACGTCCGTGAACCCGCTCTGCGACAGCATCTCCACCGCCGAAGCCTGCATATCCTTTCGCATCGCCGTCTCGTTGTCGCGAAAGCTGAAATGAACCTTCACGAGCGAAAGCCCCCACTGGTCCTTCTGCCCCCCATCCAGCTCGATACGGTTGTCATAATATGGCAGGGTCTCTCCCCATGCACTCAGCCATAGCGCCCAAGGCCCGGGCCTGGTCAGCTGGTCCTTGAACTTCGCCCCCGTACCGGAGATGTTCTCCCCGGTATCCATCCATATCCTACGGTACCCGATACCCTGATAACCGAACCCGCGGACATAGTCCTTACGGCCCGTCGCACCATCCAGGTTTCTAAATCGGGGGATGTATATTCCATTCGGCCTTCTGCCCGAATAGTATTCATCGCCGAACCCTCCATAAATCCCTTCCGCACCCACACGGAAATGATGATCCATCAGATTATGCCCCACCTGTCCGCTGCCATTGCCCATCCCGTTGGGGAAGGCATGCGACTTCGACCGAAGCAGAACCGCCGCCGAGCCGATGGTCGACGCATTTAAAAAAATGATCTTCGAATAATATTCCACCGTCTGGTGCGTCACGGCGTCCATTACCCTGACGCCCGTTGCCCTTTTCTTATCCGGATCGTAGAGGATCTCCGTAACAACGGAAAAAGGACGAAGGGTCATATTGCCCGTCGCCATCGCCGCAGGCAGGGTTGCCGAATTGCTGCTGAAATACCCGCCGAATGGACAACCCCGGCTGCAAAGGTTGCGGTACTGACAAGGGCCCCGTCCCCCCACCCCGGTGGAAAGATTGGCCGTGCGACCCATCGTCACACAACGCCCCTCAAATTTGCGCATGACCGTATCCTTGAAATGCTTTTCCAGGCTGTTCATTTCCATGGCTGGGAGAAATTCCCCATCTGGTAAATGAGAGAGCCCTTCCTTCTGGCCGCTGATCCCGGCAAACCGCTCGACATAATCATACCACGGAGCAATATCGTTGTATCGTATCGGCCAGTCCACGCCGATCCCCTCCTTTGCATTGGCCGTAAAGTCGAGGTCGCTGAGCCGGTAACACTGCCTGCCCCAGGTGAGCGAACGGCCGCCGACCTGATAGCCTCGTATCCAATGGAAGGGGGAAGCCCGGATATAAGGATGCTCCCTGTCGCTGACAAAAAAATGCTTGTTCCCCTCGTCGTATGCCGTGCTTTGAACGGGATTCTCCTGCCGGTCCTTTTCCGGGTTCTGAAGCCGGTGCTCAAATTCCCAGGGATTCAACAGCGCTGTAGGGTAGTCTTTGACGTGGACGACGTCCCGGCCCCGCTCGAGCACCAGCGTCTTAAGGCCCTTTTCACAGAGCTCTTTGGCAGCCCATCCCCCGCTGATACCCGACCCGATGACGATCGCATCGTAGGTATGCTGTTCCTTAGCCTTGATATTCAAATGAATGTCCTGTGCGGGATCACCCATGGTCAAAATTTATTTTGTTGATTGAGGGTCTACCGCGTCGACCAGCTGCGCTGCCCCGGCTGGAGTGGAAGACTGCCCACATATTTGCCCGGTATATAGTCGTAGCGCATCGCCTCTGTCGCCCCCGGCTTGCTGGTACAATAGCCGAGCACGGTGTATTTTTTCAGTGTCGTGTAAAAACTGTCGCCTGTCAGCCTTTTACGGACCTTTCCCAGCACCCCGCCGGCCCGTCCGGCGTCCTCGAAGGAATCCAGCAGCGCCTCCCGCTGAGCCGCCGTACACTCGCCAAAACGCTTTCCGTACCTGCTCTTCGCCTTGTCGATAAGATCCTGAAGCCCTTCGGTGAAATTGTTCTGGGTCTTTCTATCGGCACAGTCCCGGACCATCACAAAGATCAGCGCCCCTACCCCGGCCGCCTTTGCACCCGGAGTGTCGGTCGCCGGGATGATGGTGTCTGCCAGGTCGTCCAGGAGGGCCAGATTACGCTGTAGCAGCTCCATGGAGGGCCGTTTGTACAGGCTCCACCATTCCCAACCCGCCCCTCCGGCGAGGACTCCGCCGAACAATAGCCCCATATTTCTTATTGCTTTCCTACGTCTCATGTATAATTAGGGGTTCAGCCGTAAATTTACTATAAATAAAAGCCCTTTTTTAAAGCAAAAACGAAAAACGCCATTTTTAGTATCTTTATTTTTATTCTATCTTTGGCGGGCACCAGACGCTGCACCTTCTCACTATTGGGTTAATCTTATATCCTCTCGGGAAACTCACTTTTATATCCACATTGCTCTCTCTCCAATGTCCTGCGTAAGAACCGCACTAATTTCTATTATTCAAGTACCACCGCAAAATTCTTCAAATGAAATTGAAATTTACCCTTTTTCTTGCCTGCGCCTGCCTATCACTTCTCGTCACGACAAATTCAGCCAGCGCCCAGTCCGTCGGGGACTACCAGACCAACGGCACAGGAGGTGGCGACTGGACGACTATCGCAACCTGGCAGACCTGGAATGGCTCTGCCTGGGTAGCCGCAGCTGCATTCCCCACTTCCACCGACGGCGTTATAACGATCCTTGGCACCGACAGTGTGGCCCTCCAGGCTACGATCACTATCGACCAGGTCGTCGTTGCAACGGGCGGCAAACTGGCAATGGGTGGCGGTAATACCATCACGCTGGCCAATACTCCTCCCAATGCTATCGACAACTCCGGAAGATTGTATGCTGATCAATGGGACCGTTTCCGGAACAGGCAGCATCCTCAATCGCCTCAACGCGCTGCTGAAAGTCGAGAACAGTGGTATCCTGGCCGCCCCGACGACCAATAGCGGTGAAGTCCAGTTTTCAAATACCTCAGCGGTAGGTGGTGGCGCAGTACTGACCAACGGCAACCTGATCAACTGGATCGACGGCAACCTCTTTACCCTCGACGGCGCCAGTATCATCAATAACGACTCGATGGCGGTCCTTCCGGCAGCCGCAGTCAGCCTCTTTACCAATAACACCGGAACGCTCACCAACAATGGTGTCTTGTATCTGAAGGATCCCGCCCTGAACCTAACAGTAAGCAACACCTTCGCTACCAGTGGTGGTTCGATCCGCGGCTTCGGACAGGTTAGCTTCTCGAACACCAGCAGCAATACCGGCACGGTCATCCCCGGCGACGACAACGCAGCAGCCATACTCAACGTCGGCGGCAACTTCGCTACGACCGGATCACCCACCTACAAGGTCAACCTCGTCTCCAACAGCGCAACCCCGACCGCGGGCGCCAGCTACTCCCAGGTCGCACTGGCCAACGGCGTCAATCTTTCTTCCTCGACGCTCACCGTGGTCGATAACGCATTCGGCGACGCCATCGGCGCGACTTATACAGTGATGACCGCGACAGCAGGCACTTTCACGGGCAGTTTCGCAACCGCCAACCTCCCCGCCAATATCGGCACCCTGACCGTCAGCGGCAACACCGTCACCGTCACCAGGACCGGAACACTCCCCTCACCTGGGGCAGTTTTAACGTCAGGGCAGCCGGTTCTCAGGCCGTCCTCAACTGGACGACACTGCAGGAATCGAATACCGACGCCTTTATTATTGAAAGATCCTCCGACGGCGTGAGCTTCTCTCCGATCGGCACAGTCAAGGCCAGCGGCAATACCAGCAAGACCACCGCCTATACCTTTACCGATGCCTCTCCTTCTCTTCAGGGATATAATTATTACCGCCTGCAGCAGACCGACCTCGACGGCAAAAAGAGCTATTCCCAGATCGACGTCATCGGCTTCGGCTCAAAGAGCGCTGTCTATGTCCAGACCAGCCCCAACCCGGTAAGAGACCTTCTGAATATTACCGTACAGGCTGACAATATCATGATCGGCGTTACGGATATGAATGGAAGAACCGTCAAACAGCTCAGGCTAAACCGCGGCTTCCACCAGACTCCTACCAGCGACCTCGCCCCCGGCGTATACCAGCTGACCTTTTACCAGGGTTACAACAGAATCGGTGGCCAGCAGCTGCTCAAATTCTAAGAACAGCTTCCAATAAAAAAGAGGGGCCCGGCCGGGACCCTCTTTTCATTTTATCTATTCAGCGTCTGACTTCTTATTGCTTCACGAGCTTCTTGACGATCTTCGTCCTGCCATCTCCGATCACGATCTGCACCACATAGACACCCCTCGAAAGGTTGCTTACATTCAGCGTCCGCGTTTCAGTGGGCAGCTTCTTATCCGACTGGCTGGACTGTATAAGACTACCCGACATCGAGACGATATTGATCTGCATCTGGCCGGTAGCCGGACTGTTGATCGTCAGATTGGCGACATCCTGCGCCGGGTTGGGGAAGATATCGGCGTTAATGTTCTCGGCACTCCGGTTCGTAAAGACCGCCGAAACAGCTACCGTATCCATCGCCACATTACCCTTGTCGTCCGTAACGGTCAGCTGGAAGGTATACTGACCCGTCTGCAGACCACCCACCGGACAGACCGCGCCGCCGGGATTGTTCAGAACTGCCGTTCCGGGACCGCTCAGCTGCGCCCAGACATAGCTGGTGATCGTCCCGCCAACCGCCGACGAATGACTTCCGTCCAGGACCAGACTGTCCGCCGGCAGAGCCAGTGAGACATCGCTGCCCGCATCGGCTATCACAGAGGCGCTTCCGCTGCCGGGGTTGCCCGTACCGCTGCCGGCATTGAGCGTTACCGTAACAGGAGCCGTCGCCGTCATGCCGCCATTGTCCATTACTGTTAGTACGAAAGTATATCTTCCGGCCGAAGGCATGCCGACCACCGTAGGCGTTGCAGTATTCGCATTGACAATGGTCACACCGGAAGCCCCCGAGGACATGAACCAGTTGTAGGAGACGATCGTGCCATCCGGATCATAGGACTTCGTTCCGTTGAGTTTGACACTATTCGTGGGAAGCGTAATGGTCGTATCATTGCCTGCGTTGGCAACCGGCGCCACATTGAGGCTGTTCACGTATACATAGACCATCGCCGTGGCCGTGCCACCCGTCGCATTGGTAACTTTCAGCTGGAACGCATAAGTACCCGGCACGAGACCCGTCACGCCGGTCTTCACCGCCGTCGGACTGGCGATCGCATATCCGGCAGGACCCGAAACATAGCTCCAGGCAAAGGTAAGCGCGCCTCCACCCAGGCTCGAAGAGCCACTGCCATCAAGGGTCACCGAGCTGGCCGGCTCCGTGATCGAGATATTTGCGCCGGCATTGGCAAGCGGCGTGATCACCGGCTGAGGATTCACCAGCACGATGACCGAAGTCGAAGCCGTATTGCCCTGACTGTTGGTCACCTTGAGCAGGAAGGTATAGGTCCCCTCGACCAGACCCGTCAAAGCCGTCTGTGCGGACGTGGGGCTCGCCAGCGTATAGCTCGACGGACCCGAAACATAGCTCCACGCATAGGTCAGCGCACTGCCATCAGGACTCGAAGAGGCACTGCCATTCAGCGTCACCGAATTGGTTGGCAGTGTGATCCCGATAGGCCCGGCTGCGCTGGCCACCGGAATGACTACCGGCGCGGCATTGACAGTCACGGTCACGCTCGACGTCGAAGAATTGCCGCTGGCATTCTTAACGGTCAGCTGGAACGTATAGACACCCTTAACCAGACCCGTCACACCCGTCTTCGCAGTCGCAGGACTTGCGATCGTATAGGCCGCCGGACCGGACTGCTCCGACCAGGTATAGGTAAGTGCACTGCCATCAGGACTCGATGACGCGCTGCCATCCAGACTTACCGAACTGGTCGGCAGTGTAATGGAGATATCGCTGCCCGCGTCGGCCACCGGGACCACCACAGGCGCGGCGCCGACAGTAACGATTACAGTCGCAGTCGCCGTATTGCCCGAACTATTTTTCACCGTCAGCTGGAATTTATACGTCCCCTGTACCAGACCCGATACCAGCGTCTTAGCCGCGGCAGGACTTGCGATGGTATAGCCGGCCGGGCCGGAGATATAGGTCCACGCATAGGTCAGCGAACTGCCGTCAGGGCTCGAAGAGGCACTGCCATCCAGCGTAACCGAGTTGGTCGGCAGCGTGATACCGATCGGCCCCCTACGCTGGCCACCGGAGTGACCGTCGCAGCCGCATTGACCGTGATCGTCACCTGGTCCGTAGCCGTGTTGCCACCGGCGTTCTTTACAGTCAGCTGGAAGATATAGGTACCCTGCGCCAGACCCGTTACGGTCGTCGTAGCCGCTGCAGGGCTGGTGATCGTATAGCCTGCCGGACCGGAAACATAGGTCCAGGCATAGGTCAGCGCACTGCCATCCGGGCTCGCAGACGCGCTTCCGTCAATATTTGCCGTACTCGTCGGCAGCGTAATGCTCACGTCAGCTCCCGCGTTGGCCACAGGGGTGACCACCGCGGCAGGGCTTACCGTCACCGTCACGGTCGCGGTAGCCGAATTGCCGCCGCTGTTCTTGACCGTCAGCTGGAATTTATAGGTCCCCTGCGCCAGACCCGTTACGGTCGTCTTGGCCGCGGTCGGGCTGGTGATCGTATAGGCGGCAGGACCGGACTGCAGCGACCACGCATAGGTCAGCGAGCTGCCATCCGGGCTCGAAGAGGCGCTGCCATCCAGCGAAGCCGAATTGACCGGCAGCGTAATATTGATAGCAGTGCCCGCATTGGCCACAGGGATGACGGCCGGAGCCGGATTGACAGTTATGGTTACCTGCGCGGTCGCCGAGACACCCGAACCGTTCTTGACCGTCAGCAGGAAGGTATATGTGCCCTGCACCAGACCCGTCACCGGCGTCTTGGCCGCAGCGGGACTGGTAATAGTATAGGTTGCAGGACCCGACAACAGCGACCAGGCATAGGTCAGCGACGTGCCGTCAGGAGTCGAAGAGGCGCTGCCATCCAGGTTTACCGAGTTGGTCGGCAGGGTGATGGTCGCATTCGAACCCGCATTGGCCACCGGAGTGACCGAAGCAGGCGGGTTGACCGTCACGGTCACCGTCGCCGTCGAACTATTGCCCGAAGCATTCTTAACAGTAACAAGGAAAGTATAAACACCCTGTACCAGACCCGTTACCGGCGTCTTGGCCGAAGAAGGGGCCGAGATCGTATACGTTGAAGGGCCGGACTTCAGGGTCCAGGTATAGGTCAGCGCACTGCCGTCAGGACTGGAAGAGGCGCTCGCGTCCGAGGATCGCCGAGTTGGTCGGCAGCGCGATCGTAGTCGCCGCCCCCGCGTTGGCTACCGGGAAAACACCCAGTGAACACTGATTACAGGGACTGGTAGTAGGATTAGCCATACAATATGGCGAAGGGACCACCGTCGTCTTTGTCTGCGCCAGCGGATTTACCGGCGTCGCCGTCACAACGTCCCAGGAGTTCGGATAGCTCGCCGCCACATCGGGCGAACACGATACTACGCCGTTGCCAAGCACGGCGCTCTTGTTACGCCCCCAGGAATACAACTGGCCGTCAGACGTCTCCGCATAGGTGAATAGGACAAACGGCCATGTAGCGAAAATACCGACAAAGTCGGTCCGGGTGGTCACCTGGACGGGAGACTGCACAAGAAGCTCCCCCGGATTCCAGTCCCACGCATAAGGATAGGCGGTCTTGGAGTAATCCAACTCTTTACCGATACCGATCGTACCCTGCGCATTATCCCCCCAACCCCACAGCGTACCATCGCTAAGGATGACGTGCGTACAGACCATGTTCGACACGATGGTCTTGATAGGCTTTGGCAAATTGAGCCGGGTAGTCAGATCGGTAGGCGTGGCGATCGGGGAGTTCACACCACCCGTGCCGCCCATATAATATCCATAGTATCCCCAGCCGTACAGGGTGCCGTCGGCCTTCAGCGCATAGTTGAAACTGCCGCCGCCCGATACCTGGGCAATATTCGAAAGAGTGGTCAGCTGGACCGGAGCATAATAGCTGGTTCCCGAGACCGCATAACCAAGGTTCTGCGGCATTTCGCCCGAACCGCCAAAGGTCCAGACAGTGCCGTCCGTACAAAGGACGATCGCGTGATTACCCGCAGATACCTGTTTGACAAGGCGCCCGCCGGGCATGACCACCTGCTTGGGCCGGGTCAGGTTGGCAGTACCCGCAGTACCATCTCCTTGCATGCCGCCGAGCGTCTGTCCCCAGACCCACAGCGTTCCGTCATTCTTAATAGCGTAATAGCCCTGACCGACATTGCCCGAAAAGAAGGCGCACATCGAAGCGACACTACCAAAAGGGTTGCCGTTGACGTCCTTGTCCACCATGGTCGGCGTCATTACCTCCGTCGCGGTTACCGTGCCGATACCCACCTGGCCCTGGCTGTTGTCGCCCCAGGACCAGACATTTCCGCTGTTGTCGATCGCAGCCCCGCCATGAAGGCCCGAGGCCGCAGACACGAAGGTCAGATTTGACGGTACCGCCAGTGCAGTTATAGCGCCGGGAGTCCCGGTCTCGTTGATACCCAGCGTACGAAGGTTCGTACCCACACCCCACAGCTTCTTATTCTGATCGATAAAGAATACCTGGTATTCGCCAGTCGCAACGAGGATCTTCGGACCACCGGTCACCGGCGGCGGAGTGCTCGCCGCACTCACTGTGACGGCGACCTGCGAGGTCGACGTACTGTTGTTATTATCTTTCGCAGTCAGCGTAAAAGTATAGTTGCCCTGCACGAGCCCCGTCACCGCAGTCGCCAGCGAACCTGCAGAAACGATCACCGGCGTATTGGGACCGGTCACCGTCCACTGCGTGGAAGAGATCGTGGCGCCGCCATTCGCTGTAGCCGTACCCGAAAGATTGACAGTCGAGGTCGGCAGCGTGATCGATATAGGACTGCCCGCGCTGACCGTGGGCGGCGCAGGCGCGCTCACAGTTACCGTCACCTGGGAAGTACTGGTCTGGCCCGCGTCATCGGTCACTGTCAGCGTAAAGATATAGGCCCCTGCCGTCGTCAGACCGGTGATAGCCGTCGCAAGACTGTTGGGTGTGCTGATGGCGTAAGTAGCAGGGCCACTCGTCCAGCTCCATACAGAAGACGCAATGGTATGACCCGAAGCCGGCGTGGCAACACCGGTCAGATTGATAGTGCTGGTGGGCAACTGCAGACTCTGGTTGGAGCCCGCACTCACCGTGGGCGACGACGACGGCGGAGTCGATGAACCGCCCGTAACCAGGGTCGTGTCCCCCTGACGCAGCATCCACTGAAATATATTGGACCCCGTAGTGGCAGAATAAAAATAGGAACCCATCGTGCTCGCCGGATTGGTGGACGGAACCACGTTGGGATTCCCGGGCGTGCCCACACAGGTCCAGTTGGTCACAGACGGATCGTACATGGAGTTCCAGCAGCAGTGAGCACCGCCGCCGATATTCTCATAAGAGAAGAAAGCCGAGTTGGGGGCCGCACTGTTCATCGCCTGGGACAAGCTGCCAGAGATTCCTCGAGTCGGCAGTACCTTCGAGACCAAAGAACCTTCCGCCGTATTTCTTTACCCACGTCTGATACGCCTGCGGGAAGACAGGATCGAAGCCCAGGAAATTATCCCCGGGTCCGACGCCCTCGAGGTCGACCCAGCTCTTGATCTCGCTCATGGCAGTCTCGTCACCCGCAGAAGCAGCAAAACCGATCAGCTCACCCCATTCGTAAGAACCCTGGCTAAGCCCGGCTACGTGAACGGAATTGCGTTTGATCGGAAATGTGTTCAGCAGAGTTTCAAGAACGGCCTTCAAATGCCGGGGGCGCATGTTGTTGGTCGGCTGCTCGACAGTGATGATTATCGGGTAGTGTACACCGTTACCCAGCTTGACGCCGCCATCCCAGCCGTTGTTCAGCCAGTAGTGAGGACCGTATGCAACGAGGTTGGCCAGACTCGTGCCGACCTCGCCGGAACCCGGCATCGAAAAGATGGCCGGACGCGGACTATTGTCTGTTTTCTGCCTCGTGATCCTTACCTGCCAGGTAAAGGACCTTCTCCCATTGCCTTCTCGGTAATGGTCGTGTCATAAGTGATCGGATCATTGGGCTCGCTCTGGGCGAAGACATTTCCGCAGAGCAGTAACAGAAAACAGCATAAAACCAGAATCTTCTTTTGCGACAGGTGTTGTAAAGTTCGGTTCATGACTCATTTAGGATATGTGGATTAAAAATGTTTCGACCCTGATGCCTGTTAGGGTCCGCTCTCATAGGTCTTGCGTATCACACAAGAACTATACCATTTGTGGGAAAATAATTACACAGGTTTACACAATATGTCTACGTGCGTAATTTTCTTACAAAACAAGTCAGAGAGCCTCAGGCGCTTGTTTGTATAAAGGAGGACGATCGAGTAATTATGCTATTTTTGATAGGATTTTCCGCAATATACGTGTATCTCACTACAAGTAGCTGAGTCCCAATAAAAAAATATAGCCCGGGGTTCTCATTATTTTTTTTACGCGAAAGCCCGCATTCTTCCTTATTTTACAGCCATGGTGCTGTTCAAAATAGTGTTCTGGGTCGGAATATTGACAATTGTCTATAGTTACGCCGGCTACGGCCTCCTGGTATGGTTTCTGTTAGCGGCAAAAAAATGTTTGGAAAGGCGCGCATCAAAATTGCAGGCGTGCCCGCCGCCGACCTTCCCGCAGTCACACTGATCATCGCAGCCTATAACGAAGAGGATTTCATCCGGGAAAAGATAGCGAATACGCTCGCACTGGAATACCCGGAAGACAAACTTCAGATCATCTTCATCACCGACGGCTCCTCCGACGCCACACCCACCCTGGCGCGCGGCTACGACAGGATCACCGTCCTGCACCGGCCCGAACGGAAAGGAAAGGTCGCAGCCATGCACCGCGCCATGCAGCAGGTCACCACACCCATCGCCATATTTTCCGACGCCAATACTCTCCTGAATAAAGAAAGTATCTATAATATCGCAAGACACTATCTGGACCCGAAAACAGGCGGTGTCGCAGGAGAAAAAAGATCATGGAAACCAGCAACGGCAAGGGTAGCCGGCATCGGAGAAGGACTCTACTGGAAATACGAATCCTTCCTGAAAAAGCAGGACGCCGAACTGTATACCGTCGTCGGGGCGGCAGGCGAACTCTTTTCCATACGAACTCAGCTGTACGAGCCCGTGGGCGACAACGTGCTGCTGGACGACTTCGTCATCTCCCTGCGCGTTTGTCAAAAAGGCTACCGCGTCCACTACGAGCCCGACGCCTACGCAATGGAAACACCATCCGCGTCGCTGAAAGACGAAAGAAAAAGAAAGATCCGCATCAGCGCCGGCGCTTTCCAGTCCATGGGAATGCTGGCAGGCCTCCTCAACTTTTTCAAATACCCCGTCCTCTCCTTCCAGTATATATCGCACCGCGTACTGCGGTGGACGCTGTGCCCGCTGCTGCTGCCGGTGATCTTTATATTCAACCTTGTACTCGTGCTGGACGGGGCAGGCAGGCTATACGAACTGGTCCTCGCCGGCCAGATCCTGTTCTATCTCGCGGCGATCGCAGGGTGGATGCTGGCTAACCGCAACGTAAAGTCGAAGTTGCTCTACGTGCCATACTATTTCTTCTTTCTTAATTTTTCGCTGTATCAGGGATTTTTTCGTCACCTCAGGGGACGCCAGTCGGTGCTCTGGGACAAGGCGAGGAGAGAGACCCCTACCCCCGCGCAGTAGTTCCACCGGACCGGGCCGCCTCCACTGTTTTCCACCGCAGCGGCGATAGCCGCGACACTGTTCTCCCAGGTATGCCCACGCGCAAATTCGATGCGCTTCAACGCCCGCTCTCCACTATCCTCGCGAAGCGCCCGCGCAATAAGGTCAATGTACTCCACGCTGGTCGTACCCGTATAAACGTGCTCGCGGAACATGCTCATCGTCTTCGTCGCCGTCGCAACGACCGGTTTGCCCATCGCGAGGTATTCGTCGATCTTACGCGGATAGTTGCCTTCCGTCATACCGTTGACGCTCTGTGGATTCATCGCAACGTCGAAATGCGCAAGGTACGAAGGCAGCTGGTCCTCTTTCTTCAGCCCCGGGAAATGCACGTTCGGCATCCCATGCAGCTCGCTCGCGGCAAAAGCCTCGTCCTCCTTTCCGACAAAGACAAAACTCCACTCCGGCTTGCTCCCGCACAGCTCGACCAGCAACGGAAGATCCAGTCGATAGCTGAGTATCGCCCCTATATAGCCGATAACGGGTCTTTTGATTGCAGCGAGGTCCGCTGGTATTTCCGGTACCCGGGACGGATCGAAAAGGGAAAGATCGCAGCCCTGCCCCACATAAAAAGAGTTGGGGTTGTGCAACCTGGCCAGGTCGGCCAGATATTCGGAGTTGGCGCAGACCAGCGAGCTACCCGCCATCAGCGCAGGCTCCATGGTACGGCCGTGTTTGGCGAAATAGGGCACGGCCATGAGATTGTCACGGCTGTAGTAGATGGAGATTTCCGGTCTCAGCATTTCCGGCAGGTAGAAGGAGCGAAACATATCGCTGTCGTTGAAGAGAATGATATCCCCGAAACCAAGCACAGCCATGGCCTCCCGGATATCAGCCGCAAGGCGGCTGTTGTTGCGGCGGTTTACTATACGGTAGATTGGCCCCTCCGGAATCCAATTGACAGACTCGATAAGCCTCTTGGGATATAGGTTCCAGAGATTGTCCCCGATGGACACAAGGTTCTGGCCGGTCCTGCGGATGTCCATCCTCCGGATCATGCCCGACTCTTTGCGCTGGCGCAGCCGGGTTATACGGTCCACCGGCGCATTGACGTACAGTACCCTGTTGTGCCTCGAGAGTTCGAGCGCTATATTCTTGCAATTGCTGCCGATCTTGATATCCCAGGGCTGAAGCCCCACGACAACGATGTCTCTGTTCTTTATCATTGTCAGGGATTCTTATTTTGTACCGCCGCCGGTGGTCTGTGTGCTGCCCTTCTGGACACTTATCTGCGTCAGAGCATCCTCGATATTCATCCCGATAAGGGCCTCCAGCTTTGCGGCGGTGGTCCTCAGGGCGCTGTTGATGGTCTCCTGCTTGTTCAGCTCTTCCGTATAGGTCTTCGTGGAATTGTAAAAAGTTTCGAGGCTGATCTCCCCATTGGAGAACTTCTGCTCGTTCTTCTGATGAATGATGCGCCAGTCATTGACCAGCTCTTCGTGCTGCGCGAGCAGCTTCTTGTTCATTTTATAGTCCTGCCAGTTGATGAGGACGTCCCGGCGAACATTCTGCTTGTCGACATTCACCTGCTCCATCGCAAACTGATATTTGTAATAGTCCGCCTTGGCCTGCTTCGGATTGTTGATGAACATACCGAACGGGATGACAACGCCAAAGTTATACTTGGGGTACTGGGTGCTGGACTTCAGAGGGTCGGTGTTCTGGTTCTTGAAGGAGAACTCGTTGACGTTGCCCTGGATAGCGATATTGTTGAGCCAGCTCGTCTTGCTCGCCTTGTACAGGTACTTGAACTGCTCGGCCAGCATCATATCGGTCTTTATCGACGCATTGTTCATAGCCATGGCCACCAGAGCCTCCGCCACGCTGTCGACATTCTGATTGTAGTTGCTCGCGTTCTTTTGCGACTGGCCATGGCTGCCGGCACACAACAGCAATCCAATGAGGACAAGGGTACAATTTTTCATGCGTTTGATTTTTTCCATTGATTAAGTGGTTAAACTTGGTTGTTTTTCCTTTTCCATCTGCCGCAGCCGGATGATGACCGCATTGAGGCCCAGATAGACAAAGCCGTTCGGCAGCTGCCCTATCGCAACCTGTGCGTACTGGGCAAAGACAAAGCCGAATACGAACAGGACCGAGCTCAGCAGATAGATCTTCTTTTTGGGATCGCTGGTCTGATAATAGGTCAGGATACCCTGCTGAAGGATGATAAAATAGGTCAGGCAAGTGGATCAGAAGTCCGATATACCCGTATTCCAGCACGATTGCCAGCAGGCCGCTGTCGTCGGGAAAGCCGGCCAGCGGATGACCGCGGTTATAGCTGATGTAGAGTACTCCTGTAGTGCCGACGCCCCCACCGATGGGATGCCCGTAGATATAGGGCTGGATGGCGTGCCTGTTCATATCGCGTACATTCAGCGATTCCTCTGACTTCAGGTCGAAGGTACTCTTCAGCCGGCGCAGCTGGCCATTGCCGTAGCTGGGTCCAAAGATCACCGCCAGCAGCAGGAACCCGAAAATGGAAGAAAAGATGACCGTCTTCACTTCATTGATGGTCATCAGGACATAAAGAACGACCATCACGATGAGCATCAGGGTCGCCGTCCTGGTCCCGGAATAACCTCATCGAAAGCGCCGAGCAGATCATCGCGATCAGGAACAATCGCTTCCGGCGCTTAGTCGTCTTCAGACGCAGATAAAAGGCCAGAAATATGATCGTCGAGGCAGCCATCAGCAGACCGAAGTCCATACAGCTCGGCAGAAAGGAAGATATCCGGAAGCCGCCCCCGTCCAGCGACGCCAGTGCGGCACGCAGCGGGTCGGAGGTGATATAGTTCAGCTCGAAGGCAGGCATGCCAAACCAGCTCTCATAACAGCCATACAGCGCCGATACGAACATCAGGATCAGCAAGGCCTTGAAGAACCTGTCTATTGCGCGCATATTGGTCAGCAGCTGCAGAATACAATAAAGAAAGAGCAGCAGCGTAATGACTCGCCGGAGGAACAGGAAATAGAGCTCCTTGTTGCCGCCATTCGGATTGAAGTATTCGAGGAAGGTGTACAGGAGAATGATCAGGTACATCAGCATGATGGGGCTGTCACAGTACTTCCAGAAAGATTCCCCTTTTATGCCTTTCCGGATCAGCACCGCCACAAAGGTTACCCATACCATGACGTCGATCAGGGTCACCAGTGGAATATCCGAACCGATAAGCCGCAGCAGACAGAAGACGAAGAAACTCGAGCTGATGGCGACGTAAAACGCAAATTCCGGATAGGCGATCATAAAGATGCCTACGCCCAGGCCCAACACGCCCAGGACGATCAACATAGCCATCGGCAACCCCAGCTTCACCATGACGATAGCCGCCGCTGCCGTCAGTCCGAGGAGGAGGACGGGTAGCAGGACAGTCTTCGGACGGTCAATATTCCTGATGAGTTTGGACGTGTTTTTCATGATTCACATACCTCCATATACCGGCTAAAAAAAGTGATCTTGATACCCAGCGCAAGAATGACCAGGGCCACAAAAGGGATGACAACGAATGCATGCGCATTCTGGCGCTGTGGATTACCCTTCTTTTCCTGCAGATCCGACATTGACTTTGGGTTTTATGACTGCCATCCCGTGCAGGAAGAGCTCACGGTACAACGACGCCATATTCCGGAAGACATTCCACAGCCGGACGCCGAATTTCCTGTTCAGGATGGTCTGGATGACAATAAAGATAATCAAATAGGTGGTTGCGGTGCCCAGCGCGGCCCCGATGATCCCAAAATAATGGATCCCGACCCAGTTAGTGACGATATTTATACAAAGGGCCAGGAACATGACCCCGAAGTTGGTCTTCGGGTCGCCGGTGGCGTCCATGATGGTCCCGAACTGCTTCATAAAGGGTAAGGTAAAGCCGAAAAAAGCCGTCACCCTCAGGATCGGCGCCGCGTCGATGAACTTGCCGCCGGCCAGAATATGAAGGATCAGGGAGGGGAACAACAACAATAGCAGAAGCGCCGGAAAGGAAAAGACGAGAGTCGCCCCAACCGTCCGCTCGTACATATGCTTCACGGCCGACCTGTCCGAAGCGCTGAACTTAGCGGCCTTCGGGAACAATACGTCGCCAAATACCTGCGAGGGCATATCCACCAGATTACCGATCCGCAGACAGGCGTTGTAAGATCCTGAAACTGCCGTTCCGATAAAATGGGAGGTCATAAAATTATCGGTACTCCTGAAGAGCAGCGAACAGAAATTATTACCGAATACATAGCGCCCAAACCGCCACAGCTGGCCGATCCAGGGTCGGTAGCCGGTAAAATCCCAGCGGGTATAGCGCCAGGCATACCGCGTCCCGACAGCCGCGCCCACCAGCACAGAGAGCATGTAATAAAATGAAAGCAGACCGGGGTGATGGCCCTCCCCAGAACGAAATATACGGCTATCGCCAGCAGCAGGAGCCCCTGCCGGATGCAATACATGAAACAGACGCCCCGAAAGTCCATTTTGGCATTGAGAAGCATCTCCCATTGCGAAAAAAGGCCGTCAGCATCAGGGTCAGCGCATACCACTGCAGCATCGCCGCCAGGTCCGGGGCCTTCAGCCAGGACGCCGCCGGTATGGCCGCTCCCAGGAATAGGACCGCAAGAACCGTGCTGATCGACAGACTCAGCACCAGCGCCGCCGACTGCAGCCGCCCGTGTTCGGCCTCCGGCGTCTGGTGCATATACCGGATGAAGGCATTCTTGATCAGCGCCGTCCTCGCCGTCTCTGTGATGCTGGAGATCGTCAGAAACAACCCCCATACCCCATAACCGGTCTTGCTCAGATTGCGGGTCAGCAGCATAAAGGACACGATCCCCATACCCAGCACCGAGAATTTCTGTATGGCCGTATACTTACCCGAATTTATCCAGTAGGCATATTTCTTGAAAATGCTCATGCGGCCGGTTTGTTTTTTAATGAGAACAGCTTGCCAAAGCCGAAGCGCGTCAACAGCTGGTATAGCAAAATTGGGACCGTCACGCCAAGGCCCCAGCAGGTAAAGATGAGTACCCAGCTGTTAAAGACAATACCCGAATGGGAAGCCAGATTACGCACGATGGCCGCGATCGGAACATGCAGGATGTAGATATACAGTGAATATTTTCCAAGCCAGGACAACCACGCATTTCCCCCTTTTCGAGCAACCTTGCAATAAGGTATACAAAGTAACAGGCGACGAGGTTGATGACGAACAGCAGCGGGAAATAGCCTTCCTGTTCTTCCTTCGTTCGGTGCATGAAATAATACCACTGTCCCACCATGAAGAGCGGCACGACCCACAGCAGGTTTCGGGAAGACAGCAGCCTGTCGGCGCGCTCCCTGTTAAGCAGCACCGGCGATATCAGCGTCCCGATAAGGAAATAAGGATAGAAGAAAAAGGCGTCGGATACCAGACTGTTTCCCTGCAAAAATGCCAGATACGTGACGGAATGCAGCACTATCGCGATCGCCCCGTGTATCCAGGGATTTTTTATCAGTCGGCTCAGCAGCAGGTAGAGCGCGCTGGTATTGAACAGCGCATAAAGATACCAGAGATGGTCGATCGCCCTGGGCTGTATGAGGATGTCCACATAGTCCATCCACGTACGCCTCGCATTGGCGAACCGTACAAAGACCATCTCCAGCGTGACCATGATGACTCCCCAGACCAGATAGGGATACAGGACCGTCTGCGCCCTGTCCTTCAGCACGTCCACGCGGGTTTTTTCCGGAGACTGTTCGCCACAAAGATCCCGGAAAGGATAAAGAACACCGGCATACGAAAATTGTAAAACAGCTCCTGTATATCGAACTGCGTACTGGTGATCGCAACGCCGCTGCGCTGCAGGCCAATGACCACATGGCGGTAGACGACAAGAAGGATGGCGATCCCCTGGCATGGTCTACCCAGGAGATACGCGAGGTCGAGGCTTTGTTTCCCGGTACTTTCAACACATTTTGCTGCACCTCTTTGGTTTGAACGGTCATCGACTGGAGGGTATTAGGGGGTCTTGTTTACAATTCAAGATTGAAGGTCTCCACCTTGTTCAGAATGGCGCCAAGGAATTTATCACGGTTGTCATGCAGAAAACGGATTGACTCCTTGTCGATAGCCGTCAGGCTGGATTCCGCGGAGAAGACGGCTACAATACCTTCCACATAGCTTTCCAGCTCTTTGGTGTCGGTGTATTCGTTGAGCGGCGCCCCTTCCAGCAGGATAAAGTCGTATTCTTCCTTCAATTCGGCGAGGTGCTTCAGCAGGTGGTTCTTCGGCAGGATCTCCGAAGGCGTATAGTCCCCGCCGGCGCAGCCGATGATATCCACCCTTTCGATGTTGGTAGGAGTCAGCAGGCGACGGAATGCACCCTTGTCAAACGAATGTCCGTTGAGGTCATATTTTTCGAGAACGGGCTCGGCGTTGATATTCTTGGTGAGGTCGTTGTTACAGAAATTCGTGTCGATGATCAGTACCTTTTTCTTGCCAAGGCTGAGGATATAGGAAAGGGCCTGGACCAGCATGGTCTTACCCTGCCCGGGCTCCGTACTGGTAAAAAGGAATATTTTCTTATTGGACGCCTCCACCTCATAGCGCAGCTTCCTCAGCAGCTCGAGAAAGGTACTGGCGCGGGCCTTCTCCTCTTCGTCGAACTTCGCGATCTTCTTGAGAACGTTCTCCTGTCCCTTGAGGTTAATGCGATTGACAGCCCCCAGCAGACGCAGCCCCGTGAGCCGCTGAAACTGGCTCGGGCTCCGGATGGAATTGTCGAAAAATTCGATGAAGATGATCACCAGCGAGGCAATGATAAAGGCGCCCAGCCCGCTGACGATGACGATCAGCAGCCGCTTGGATGGCTCGGGACCCAGCGGTGGTTCACCGGTAAGCGTTTGTTTAAAATCCGGCAGGCTCTCCCGCGCATTTAGCGCCATATTCAGCTGGTCCTTTGCCGCGGTATATTCGGCCGACGCCAGCTGGATATCCTTGTCGAACTGGTCCAGGTTGGCCCCCTTGGAAGCCATGCCCGACAGACCGCTGCGCAGCTGGTCGATCTTGGCCTGTATGCTGGCGATCTTATTGTTGGATGCCTCTACCTCGGCCGCCGCGTCTATCCTTCGCTGGGTCAGCTGGTCGAGCGTCGCCGATCCGCCACCGCCTCCGCCGCCCGTCGTTATACCTCCGCCATCGTCCCCATCGGAGACATTGAGACGGGACATGCTTTGCAGGATGCCATCGAGCCTCTTCTTCATCTCCGGGTCGTTGCCGCCCTTGGCGATATACTCGTTGTTGAGGTCGTTATACTGCTTGCGCAGACGGATATATTCGCCATTGGCCGACGTGCCCGTCTGGACGGGCCTGGTGGTTTTCGGGGTAGTGGCCGGATCCTCCGCCACACTCTGCCCCTTGTTGCGGACACCACGGATCAGGTCGTCCAGCTGCTTCAGCCGGTAGGAAGCATTCTTTAGTGTGCTGTTCTCTTCGATCAGCTGGTTCTCGTAGGCACTCAGCTGCGCCAGTTTGTTCGAGCCTTCAAGGTTGACATCCACTAGCTTGTTATTGGCCATGAACTGCTCCTTAGTCTGCTGCTTCTGGTCGAGAGCCGCCCGCTTTGCCTTGACGATGGAGTCGAGAGAAGTGACATTATTGTCGGTGTGCTGCATTTCCGTCTGGTTGTAGAACCGGCGGAACTCGTCGCATAGCGTATTGACAACAAAGGCGGAAAGATTGGGATTCCCCGATTTGAAATCGATATTGATATAGTCGGTCTTCTGGTACCGCTCCACCTTGAGATTGCTGGTGAGGGCATCGGCGCCATAGCCGTAGATATACAGGAGACTGAGTATCTGTTTGTCTATCGCGTCCGTCGTCGACAGCATACTGATCGACTCCAGGTGCGCGGAAAGGTTCTGAATGACCCGCTGCTTGTCGGCCTTCGAAGCGTCCGCCTGCTGCTTATTGTTCAGGACCGTAAAGGGGTTGGGTGACTGAAGATCGTGGAGAAGAAGATGATAGGATACGAGACTCATCACGTTGGGCGAGGTGATATTCTCGATTACGTTCCCAAATTTAAATTCACTCTGAATATAGTTCACCGCGCCATTGGGCTGGTCGCTTACGGTAAATCTCGTTGACAGCTGTGCAGTGGATCGATACGATTTTTTGACGTTGCGTGTAAGAATGAAAGCGATTGCGGACGATACAACAACACAAATCAAAATGATCCATTTACGGCGCAGGAGCGCCCTAAACAAATACAAAAATTCCATTATTTTTCTTTTTGGTCTATATTCAAAGGCAGGACCGGTAGGTGTATTTTCTACCGGTCCTGCAATCGATATTATCTTCTGATATCTGCCTTACTTCTGAACTTTCACCAGTCTGAATGCTTTTGCCTGGTTACCTGGTAATCCATAAACCCGGACGAAGTAGATTCCTTTGCTCAGGGCGCCGAGGTTCAGGACCTTTGTCCATGCACCCGCCGGCACATCCTTAAATTCCTGCTTTTGCACGATCCGCCCGGCTGCATCTACAATTGCGAGCGTAAATCTACCAACATTTTGGGGAATATCCAACCTCACAGCCACATTATCTACGAACGGATTCGGGTAGACAAGCAATCCTTGTGCCTGGCTAAAGTTGGTCCCAGAATTCGTTGACTGTAAGCTGTTTGCAGTGGCCATCACCCCATTCGTGTTGCCGATACGTGTGGCAATGGTACCCATTGTGCCGGCCGAATCTGCCGCAACCACATCCGGCGAAGGCATACCCTGGATCGTCAGGCTGTTCCACATCGCATACGGGGTGGTGATATCCGCATAGAAGGTGATGCTGACACTACCGGTCGAATCCGGCTTGACACCGTTGATGAACACCATATTGGTGGTATTCTGGAAGGCGTTCAGCGAAACGAACTGATTGCCGATCTGGTAGATACTGACTACCGGCGAGTTGGGGTAGACAGTACCCGCATAGAACCCGAAGTTGTAGATACCGGTCTTCGACAGACCACTGATGGTGACCACGGCGGTATCGTCCTGCGAGTTATAATAGAAGGTCTTCATGACCGCATCCGGTACCACACCGCTGTTATTGCCCGTCGTCACACCCAGCCCGTCATTAAAGCTGGTGAATTCTCTGGTCTGCGTAAAGTTGATACCCGTCCGCTGCCCATTCATGTCCATCATGTTGTTGAGCGTGAAGCCCTGCGAAGAAAGCACGTTCAGGTCATTCCACGGAGCCGGCTGTGCACCCGCAGTCTGCGAGTTCAGGCTCAGATTGACCGTATACTGTACCGTCGAACCGCCGGCGATATTGCTGAAGGCCGAGAAGTTACCGCCGCTGACCGCTTCACGCACTTCGTAGAACCAGGTCGAGTTGGACGGCAGGTTCTGGTCGGTATAGGTCGTTGCATTCGCCGCTACGGTCGTCAGCAGGCTAAAGGTACCGGCCGGATTCGAAGCACGCCAGATCTGGTTGCCCGTACGGGCGTCGGATGAGTTGACCCAGTTGAGTTTGATCGACGTTCCGGTCAGGCCGTTGGCCACCAGGTTAGTGGGCGGCAACAGGGCCGACGGTGATGCAGGCGCGTCATAGGACAGTATCTGCATATCGTTGATCAGACAGTAGGCCGAACCCAGCGGCTTGTTGATCGTGACCGTGATCGCTCCCGTACCATCCGGAGACAGACCCGGGAATGTCACCGTATTGCTGATGTTGTTGGCCACGTTGAGGGTCTTCGACACGCCGTTCACCGTATAGTTGGTGATCATGGCTCCGTAAGTCGCCTGATCCTGCGCACTCCACGGATATCCGGCAAAGAGTACCAGCGCGTATTTCTTGCTGGCGCTCAGACCCGTCACCTTGAAGGAATAGTTGTTGAAGGTCGAGCCGAAGTAGAAGTTCCTCAGGACGGCGTCGGGATAGACACCGCTATTGTTGCCGGTATTCATGCCCGTTGCATAGGCACCGTCGAAGTTGCTGGTGATCGTGACGCCATTGGTAGTCGTGACTCCGTTGACATCGACCAGGTTATTCCTGGTGGCGCCATTGGTAGCTCCGGCTACGTTCATGCCATTCCAGCCTGCGACGCTGAACGGATAGTTACTGGTGTTGAAGGAAACCTGGACGGTATTCATATTCCGGCCGTTCACCGTGATGGCGAAAGTATCGCTGGTGTTACCGCCGAATACGTCCGTTGCCGTTACGATAACGTTGCTGTACGTGCCGAGGTTAGTGCTGTTCGGCTTGAACGTCAGCGAAGCCGAACCGTCATGGTTATCCGCCAGCGTTACAAAGGCGGGAAGACCCGTCGACGAGTAGGTGATCGCTGCACCCGGACTGCTGCTGGACGCCGTGAGGCCCAGTGCAATGGTCGTATCGTTGACCATGGTCTGGTTCGGAATGTTGGTCAGCACTACCGTGGTGACGGCCGTATTGCTCGTCGTCAGGGATATCTCGTTGCTGTAGTTGGACACACCGCCCTCGTTGAGCGCCCTGACCTTGTAGAAATACAGGGTATTGTTCGTCAGACCGCTGTCGGTGTAGGAGGTATTGACCGGTATCGTCGCCGCCTGCACGTAGTTGGCATTGGAGACGGGTGAACGCCAGATCTCGATGGCGCTGGCGTTGCCGCTATTGTTCGTCCAGCTGAGGGCGGAATGGGTCGGGCCTTCAGACATGCCGGTGAGACCACTCGGATCGGCGGGCACTGCTGGCAGTGCCTGCGTCGTATTATTCGCGATATTGCTGAAGGCGCTGGACCCGGTCTGGTTGATGGCCGTCAACTTATAATAGTAGGTCGTGGATGGGTTCAGCGTAGAGTCGCCATAGCTGGTCACTCCGGGCTTCACGGTGGCCACTGCCACATAGGTGCCGCCGCTTGAGGTCGAACGGAAGAGCTGAAAGCCGGTCTCGTTGCTGCTGTTGTCCTGCCAGGTGAGGCCTATCTTCTTCGCCGTCGCAGTGGTTGCTACCAGATTGGATGGCGCTGCGGGCACCGTACCCGAATTGGTTGCGCTCTGGTTGTAGGCCGAACTGGGGACGGTGACGAAATTGCTGTTCGTCGGGGTCCGCCACTTGCAGGGTCAGGCTGCCGTTGTTGCCGCCCGAGCTCTTGAAATAAGTCAGGGCGAACGGGTGAGCGCCCGCAGTAAAGGTCGTGGCCGAACCCGTAGCCGTCGTACTGCCGTGCACGCCGTCATTGCTGACGTTAGCCGTCGCACCGGCTGTATAAGGCACGTCGATGTACAGCTTGCTGCCGTCGACCGAAGTGATCCGGAAGGTATATTGTCCCGTCGTCGGGAAATTGATAAAGCCGGTGAACAGGAACCCATAGCTCCTCGTCTGCGTCGCGGGGCTAAGTGAAGGACTGCTGAGCGTACCCGCAGTGAAAGGATTCAGCGCATTGAAGTCGGGCAGGCTGGTCCAGGTACCCGTATAGAACTTGTAGTTGACGCCGGTCAGAGATGGCGTACTCGACAGCTGGTTGCTGAACGGCGAAGCATTGCCGGCAACGTCCCGGGCCTTGACCGCAAACGTATAGGTCCTTGCGTTGACCAGATTGGCGACCTGGAAGCTGGTTGCCGTCCCGGCTACGTTGGCTGTCAGGTTGCCATTGACATAGATATCATAGGCCGTGACTCCCACGTCATCCGTGGACGCGTTCCAGGCCAGCGTTACCGTAGACTGCGAGAGGCTCGTCGAGCGCAGGTTCCCCGGCGCCGTCGGCGGCGTAACGTCCGCATTCGTCTGCGAGCTCGCGGGACCCGCTACGGGCGACCCGGCGGTCGTATTGATCGCGCGGACCTTAAAGAAATAGGTCGTCTTGGGCAGCAGGCCATTGACTATAAATGAGTCGACATTTGCCGCTGTGAAGCCGATCAGCTTGTATGGGCCGCTCTGCGACAGGGCCTGATAGACCTCGAACTGGGTCTCCGGATTTCCTCCGCCTTCGTCCCATGTCACTTTGATCGAGGTCTTGCCCGTGGTCGTCGCGAGGAGATTACCGGGTATGCCGGGAGGATTCGGACCGTTCGCGTCGATTATCGTAAAGGGATTCGAGGTGGCTGCGGCGCAACCGAACTGCTCGGTCACGGCCACCGTGTACTGTCCAGGCGTAGCACCCGTCAGCACATTGGTCGTGCTCGGCATGGTCGCCGCGGGGCTCACCCGTTTCCATACATAACTGGTATAGTTGGCAGGTACCTGCAGCGAAGCCCCGGTAGTACCGTCGGGCGCAGGTTCGACGATCGTCTCGAGACCAACCGTCGTTATCGTCGGCGGAACCGTCGGCGCCTTGAGACTGATCACCATCGGGATCGGAGAAAAGACCGACCAGGTCGTGCCTCTCTTTACCTGACAGTCATAGGTACCCGTCGCCGTCACATTCAGCGTGTTGGAAGTCGCTCCACTTATGATCTGTCCATCCTTCCGCCACTGGTAGCCGCTCAAACCGGCGACAACACCGAGTGTGGCATTGATCGTTGTGCCGGGACAGAACTGGTTCTTCCCCGTCAGCACCCAGGGATTGGCTACGTGCGCCCGCATCAGGAAGGGGAAATAGTCCGGCTCCTGCCAGGCCTTGTCCCAGGTATTGTGACCGTTGTTGGGATAGACGGTATATTTCAGGTTTCCGCCCACATTGTTATAGGCATTGACCAGCTGAATCGTCGTGGATGGGTCCGGAGATTTGTCCAGTCCTCCCTGGAAAAGCCAGATGGGCGTATACTTCAGCGTATTCGCATAGTTGATATCCGAAATGTTCGCCGCACTCAGCACGACGAGACAGGCCGTATTTATCGCGTGGGTCTCGCCAAACATCCAGGTCGCATCCCCGCCGCCGGACAGACCATTCACCACAATACGGTTGGGGTCTACCTTACACTGCGGAATGATAAAATTATTCAGCAGCGTCACGATCAGGTCTACTTGTGCCTGGCTCCATCCGCCCGACGCCGCACTGCTCTGCGGATAAAGCAAAAAGCCATCGAACTTGCCGCTGTTGACGGCAGCCTGATGGACATTGCCCCCGTGAGACATGGAGAATTCGTTGTCGTAAACCGTACCCGCCTCTCCTACGCCATGGAAAAAAGATACAACGGCCAGGTCTTGCCGTCGTTGGTGGAGGTCCAGGTCGTAGGCCATTTCAGCCGGAACTGGAGGCCATTGTAGATGTAACACTTGAAGTCGTCCGTGTTGTAGTTGACCCGTTTGGTCCGAACCCATTTCGCAACGTTGCCGCCGGGAGGGTTCGCGGGCGGAGCCGCCGGATTGTAGGTCACTACAGGGTCATTGGGGTTCAGGACGCCGGTGCCAAACTGCGCACGTGCAGATCCGAAAAACAAACCCATTGTCAGGACGAGAAGGAAAATTCGCGTAGAAAGGGTATTCATATTACTTAAGGTTAAGAGTATACAAACCGGTTATAAATGACTAATTCATGCACCGATACTGGAGGTGATGGTTTGTATAGGACCTGGTAATTTACGTGCGTCTGGCGTTTATTAGTCGTGGTATGCAGAAGAAGGATAACAGTCGATGGTCGACATTCCGTGAGAAATTGGAAATTAAAAAGTAGAGTTGGAAATCCAGGGGATAGAGGGGAGGAGAGAACGATGCAGTGCAAGATATGTTAATCTTTTTATCCATACAAGCATTTCCCTATATTATTTCTGAACATTACTGAGTCGGTAAATAACAAAAAGAGACCGGTCGCAAAAGACCGGTCTCCGGAGATCCAACTATTTATTTGCTTCTGTCTATCGGTTGACCTTTACCATCTGGACGGTCCTCGTCTTTCCACCTGGTAACCCGTAGACCTGGACAAAGTAGACGCCCTTTGTCAGTCTGGAAAAATTCAGCGTCTGCTGCCACGTTCCCGCCGGAACACCGGAGAATTCCTGCTTCTGCATGATCCTGCCGCCGCCATCCACCACGACGAGCGTGAACTTGTCGGCCCCCTGGGCGAGGTCGAGGGTGACTACAACATTATCAATGAATGGATTCGGATAGGCTGCTATCTTCCCGTTGACCAGCTGGCTGCCCGCAAGGCCGGTCGCTGCAGTATCCGATGTCCTGATAGTATCGCCCGCGGGCGACGCGATAGATCCCGCAATACCCGCCGAATCTGCCGCGATCACATCCGGCGAAGTCATGCCCTGAATAGTCAGGCTCGTCCACATGGCGTAGGCGGTGCTGGCGTCAGTGTAGAACGAGATATTCACCGTACCCGTCGAATCCGGTTTGACGTTGTTGATGAATACCATATTCGTAGTATTGTTATACGCGTTCAGCGAAACTACCTGGTTACCGATCTGATAGATTCCCACGGTCGGCCCGTTGCTGTAATTAGTGCCCGCATAGAACCCAAAATTATAGATCTGGGTCATCGACAGACCGGTGATGCTGATCGTCGCGGTATCCCCCTGCGAGTTATAGTAGAAGGTCCTCATGACCGCATCAGGCACCACGCCGCTGTTGTTGTTCGTCGTCAGACCCAGTTGGTCGTTAAAGCTGGTGAATGTCCTCACCGAAGTGAAGTTGATACCCGTCCTCTGTGCATTCATATCCATCATATTGCTCAAAGTGAACCCATTGGACAGCAGCGTATTGATATCATTCCACGGAGCCGGCTGCGATCCCGCCGTTTGCGAGTTCAGACTCAGATTTACCGTATACTGCACGACAGACCCGCCGACGGTATCGCTGAAACCGGAATACTGTCCGCCGCCCGCCACTTCACGGATCTTGTAGAAATAGGTCTTGTTGGGCGGCAGGTTCGCGTCCAGATAGGTCGTGACACTGGCCCCGATCGTATTCAGCAGACTGAAATTACCGTATGGACTCGTACCCCGCCAGATCTCCAGCGCCGTGCGCGCGTCGGACGAATTGACCCAGTTGAGCCTGACCGCGAAATTCTGGCCGATCGCCTTAAGGCCGGACGGCGGGGTCAGCGCCGTCGCGGATGCATCATAGGAGATGATCTGCATGTCGTTGATGATACAGTAAGCCGAACCCGCCTGCTTGCTCACCGTTACAGCGATCGCACCGGTCGCATCCGGCGCCAGACCGGAGAACTGTATGGTCTTGCTGATATTGTTCCCGACATTCAGCGTCTGTGTCTGACCGGCCACCGTATATTTGGTGATCAGATTGCCATAACTGGCCATGTCGCTGGCCGACCAGGGATACCCGCCATACAGCACCAGCGAATACCTCCTGCCGGCACTCAGCCCCGTTATTTTGAAGGAATAGTTGCTGGTCCCCGATCCAAAATAAAAGTTCTTCAATACGTTGTCCGGATAGATCCCGCTGTTATTGCCCGTATTCATACCAGTCGGATACGCGCCGTCGAAATTACTCGTGAGCGTGATGCCCTCGGTAGTGACTGTTCCACCGGTGTTCCTGAAACTACCTGCACTCGCTCCGTTCGTCGCACCGGAAATATTCATCCCGTTCCAGCCCGCTGCCGTCACCGGGTTGTTGCTGGTATTGAAGCTGACCTGCACGACGTCCGCATTCCGGCCATTTACCGAAATATTGAATGAGTCGGTCGTACTGCCGCCAAAGGCATCCGTAGCCGTGACCGAGACTCCTTTCCAGCTGCCAAGGTCGGTACCTTTCGGCTTCATGGTCAGCGTCGCCGTACCATTATGGTTATCCGCCAGCACAGCAAAAACCGGCAGACCTGCCGAAGAGTACGAGATCGCCGTCCCCGCAATACTGCTCGACGCGCTCAGGTTGACCACAACCGTCGTGTCATTGACCATCGTCTGATTAGGTATATCCGTCATCGTCACCGTAGTCGTAGCCGAACCTGGAGTCGTCACACTGATCTCGTTGCTGAAGCCGGAATTGCCGCCTTCATTGACCGAACGTACTTTGTAATAATAGACCGTATTTTTTGTAAGACCGGTATCGGTATACGAAACAGCGACCGGCAACCTCACATCCAATCCATAATTGGTGTTCGACCCCTGCGACCGCCAGACCTCCACGGCAGTGGCGTTATTCGCGTTATTTGTCCAGCTCAGGCTGACTCCCGTCGGCCCCTTCGCCACACCGCTGAGACCACCCGGCGCGGCCGGCAGCCCGAGGAAGCGCAAGGGTAGTTGCGCTGGCGATCGACGAATAGGCGCTCGAACCGGACTGGTTGATAGCCCAGATTTTGTAGTAGTAGGTCGTCGACCCATCCAGCGTCGAGTCGCCAAAATAGGTCACGCCGGGTCGCACCGTTCCCACAGCCAGATAGGTCCCACCGGCGGAAGCCGAACGGAATACCTGGAACCCCGTCTCGTTGCTGCTGTTATCCCGCCAGGTCAGGTTGATCTTCTTTGCCGTTGCGGCCGCAGCATACAGATTGGATGGCGCCGAAGGCACCGCCCCGCCGACAACGGCATTCTGAACGAATGAAGAGTTGGGAATGTTTACGAACTGACCGTTCGTTTGCGGCGTCATCCACTGCAGGGTAAGGGTGCCGTAAGTTCCACCCGAACTCTTGAAATAGGTCATGGCAAAACTATGCGCGCCGGCGGCATAGTTCTGGGCACTCCCGGTAACGGTCTTGTCGCCGTGTACGCCGTCATTGTCGAGGGTCGCCGTCGCCGTCGCGCTATAGGGCACGTCGATATAAAGTTTGCTGCCATCTCCGGAGATGAGCCGGAAAGTATACGAACCCGCTACCGGGAAATAGAGCCAGCCCTGGAAGAGGAAGCCGTAGTTGAAGTTCACCGTTTTCGGACTGAGCGAATAGATACTCAGCGTACCCGCGGAGACTGCACTCAGCGCATAGAAATTTGGCAGACTGGTCCAGGTACCCATATAGTATTTCCAGTTGACGCCGATCAGCGAAGGCACCCCCACCCACTGATTACTGAAGGGCGACGCATTGCCCGCAATGTCCCTCGCCTTCACAGCGAACGAATAGGTCCGGCCATTGATCAGGTTGGACGCCTGGTAGGTCGTCACATTGCCCGCCACGGTGCCGGATAAATTACCGTTGACATAGATATCGTAAGCCGTGACCCCCACATCATCCGTGGAAGCGTTCCAGACCAGCGTGATCGTGGACTGCGAAAGACCGCTGGCGTGCAGATTGCCCGGAGTCGTCGGCGGAATGATATCCGCCTGGGTCCTGGAACTCGACGGCCCCGCCGCAGGAGACCCCGCCGTTGCATTGATCGCACGCACTTTATAGAAATACGTCGTATTCGGTATCAGATTGCTTACCACAAAACTGTCCACATTGGCCGGAGAGAAACCGACCAATTTGTATGGTCCCGCCTGCGCCAAAGCCTGGTAGACCTCGAACTGCGTCTCTGCACTACCCCTCCTTCACCCCAGTTCAGCCTGATCTGGGTCTTTCCGGTCGTCGTCGCCAGAAGATTTACCGGACCCCCCGGCGGATTGGGACCATTCGCACTGATCACCGTAAATGGATTCGCCGTGGCCACATTGCAACCGAACTGCTCCATCACCGATACCGTATACTGTCCAGGGGTGGCGCCGTTCAGTATATTCGTCTTGCTCGGCAGCGTAGCCGGAGAATCCACCCGCTTCCAGACATAGCTCGCATAGTTGGCCGGGACCATCAGCGATGCCCCCGTCGTGCCGTCGGGCGCAGGCTCCACTATCGTTTCGAGACCGGTCGTCGTGATCGTCGGAGCAGGTGTGGTCTGCTTCGTACTGATCACCACAGGTATCGGCGACCACGCCGACCAGACCGTCCCCCTCTTCACCTGGCAATCGTACGTGCCCGTCGCCGTCACTTTGATCGAATCCCTCGTCGCGCCCGGAATGATAACACCGTCCTTTCGCCACTGATAGCCATCAAGGCCGGTGACTACCCCGATTGTGGCATTGATCGCGACGCCGGGACAGAACTGGTTCTGCCCCTTCAGCACCCAGGGATTGGCCGTGTTCACCCTGAGCAGGAAAGGGAAATAGTCTACCTGTTTCCAGGCATCATCCCAGGTGTCGTGCCCATCCGCGGGGAACAGGGTATATTTCAGGTTGCCGCCCGCATTGCCATAGGCATTTACCAACTGCTGCGTAGTGCCCGGGTCCGGAGACTTGTCAAGTCCACCCTGGAATAGCCAGATGGGCGTCCATTTCATTCGTTGAACATAAGGAATGTCCAGGAGGCTGGCCGAGCTCATCGGGATCAGCCCGGCGGCAAGCGTCGGATGACTATAGGAGAAAAGCCAGGCCCCATCACCTCCCCCGACAACCCGGTCACCCCGATCCGGTTGGGGTCCACCTTGCACTGGGGAATGATATACTGCGTCAGCAGCTGGGCAATGGCATCTATCTGCCCCTGGGACCATCCGCCTGACCCACTGGAACTCTGCGGGTAAAGCAGGAAGCCATTGTATTTTCCAGTGTTGACCGCAGCCTGATGGACGTTCCCGCCATGGTACAGCTGAAATTCATTGTCATAAATAGTGCCCGCTTCCCCACTCCGTGGAAAAAATGTCCAGCGGCCAGGTCCTGCCATCAGCCCCCGGTGTCCAGTCCGTCGGCCACTTCAGCCTGAACTGGACGCCATTGTAGTAGTAACACTTGAAGTCCGTCGTCGGATAACTCATCCGTACAGTCCTTACCCACTTGGCAAGCGTCCCATTCGGAGGGGTCGCCGGCGGCTGCGAAGCATTGTAAGTGATCACCGAATCGTTGGGATTCAGCACGCCGGTCTGCGCATTCGCTATTCCCCAAAACCCACCCAATGTCAATCCAAAAGTCAGAATTCGCGTAAAAAGGGTATTCATATTAGCTATGGTTAAAAGTATACATAGAAAAAACTATGTGCCGCAAAGGCATCGTACGCTTAGCAACAGCTGACTTGGAAATGGGATATTATAGAAAATAGCAATGGGAGATCGGGAGACACAAATCTCACATTATTTACTAGCAAAAAAAGGACCGGTCTTTCGACCGGTCCTCGTTTGTACCAACTATTTGTTATTTCTATCAGTTGACTTTTACCATCTGGAAGGACCTCGTCTTCCCATCGGGCAAACCGTACACCTGGATAAAGTAGACACCCTTCGTCAGTCTGGAGAAGTTCAGGGTCTGCTGCCAGGTTCCGGCCGGAACACCGCTGAACTCCTGCTTCTGCATGATCCTGCCCGCGGCGTCGACCACGACAAGGGTGAACTTGTCGGCTGCCTGAGCCAGATTGAGGCTAACTACTACATTGTCAACGAACGGATTGGGATAAGCCCCGATCGCACCGCTGGTCAGCTGCTGGTTCGCGCCGGTCAGCTGGAAGCTATTGGCGGTTGCCGTAGTCCCGTTGTTGCTGAGACGGGTTGCGATCGTGCCCGCCGTGCCGGCAGAATCAGCGGCGATCACATCCGGCGAAGGCATACCCTGGATGGTCAGGCTGCTCCACATCGCATAGGCCGTCGTCAGATCGGTGTAGAACGAGATGTTCACGGTACCGGTCGAATCCGGCTTGACGCCATAGATGAATACCATATTCGTAGTATTGTTGTAGGCGCTTAGCGAGACGATCTGGTTGCCGATCTGATAGATACCGATGGTCGGACTGCTGTTGAAGACAGTACCCGCATAGAACCCGAAGTTATAGATCTGGGTCCTGGACAGGCCGGTGATGCTCACCGTCGCGGTATCACCCTGCGAGTTGTAATAGAAGGTCTTCATGACCGCATCCGGCACAACGCCGCTGTTATTACCCGTCGTAAGGCCCAACTGGTCGTTGAAGCTCGTGAAAGGCCTCGTCAGGTTGAAATTGATACCCGTCGCATTGTTGTTCATATCCGTCAGGTTGTTCAGGCTGAACCCAACGTCCATCAGCGTATTGATATCGTTCCACGGAGCCGGCTGGGCACCCAGCGTCTGCGAGTTCAGGCTGACATTCACCGTGTATTGTACCGTCGAGCCGCCGGCGATATTGCTAAAGCCGGAGAACTGACCGCCGCTGACCGCCTCGCGCACCTCATAGAAATAGGTCGAATTGGCCGGCAGGCTCGCATCCGTATAGGTCGTCGCGCTTGCGGCTACCGTAGCGAGCGGAGTGAACGTTCCCTTCGGGCTCGTACCGCGCCAGATCTGCAGGCCCGTGCGCGCATCCGACGAATTGACCCAGGTCAAACGGATCGAACTGTTCGTGATACCATTCGCCACCAGACTCGTCGGCGGCAGCAGCGACGACGGGGTAGCAGGCGCGTCGTAAGACAGGATCTGCATGTCGTTGATCAGCACGTAGGCACAACCCAGAGGCTTGGCCATCGAGACCGTGATCGAACCACTGGCGTCAGGTGACAGACCGGCGAACTGGATCGTTTTGCTGATATTGTTGGCCGCATTCAGACTCTGGGTCTGGCTGCCCACCGTATAGTTGGCGGTCAGATTACCATAGGTCGCCACGTCGCTGGGGCCCGAGGGATAGCCGGCATAAAGCACCAGAGAATATTTCTTGTTGCTGCTCAGACCCGTTACCTTGAACGAATAGGTGTTGAAGGTCGAGCCGAAGTAGAAGTTCTTCAGCACATCGTCCGGGAAGATACCGCTGTTGTTGCCGGTATTCATACCCGCCGGGTAGGCGCCGTCGTAGTTGCTGGTGATGGTGACACCTTCCGTGGTCGCAGCCCCGTTGACGTCGACGAAATTCGTCGCGCTTGCACCATTGACCGCACCCGAAATGTTCATGCCGTTCCAGCCGGGCGTCGAAACCGGACTGTTGTTCGTATTGAAGGACACCTGCACCGTATTCACATTCCGGCCGGTTACAGTAATGGATAACGTATCGCTGGTGGCGCCGCCAAAGGCGTCCGTCGCCGTCAGAATAACATTGTTATACGCCCCCAGACTGGAGCTGTTGGTCTTCATCGTGAGAGACGCCGTACCGTCGTGGTTGTCCGCCAGCGTGGCAAAGGACGGCAGACCGCTGGACGACCAGGTGATCGCCGCGCCGGCATTGCTGCTGGACGCGCTGAGCGCTACTACAACCGTGGTATCGTTGACCAGGGCCTGGTTGGGGACCGGTGCAAAACTCACCGTGGTGACCGCCGCACTGCTGGTCGTCAGGCTGATCTCATTGCTGTAGTTGGAGACGCCGCCCTCGTTGAACGCACGCACCTTGTAGAAATACTGCGTATTGTTCGTCAGGCCGCTGTCCACAAAGGAAGATGATACCGGCACAGTCGCCGCCAGCACGTAGTTGGAGTTCGATCCTGGCGAACGCCATATTTCGAAACCAGTCGTACTGCCGTCATTATTCGACCAGCCGAGGCTGGCATGGGTCGGGCCCTGCGAGGTACCACTGAGACCACTGGGATCGGCCGGTACCGCGGGCAGCGCCTGTGTCGTCGCACTCGTCGGAGGAATGACCAGGACAGAGTCGGGTATTACCGACTTCGAAATGCCGGGGCCAGCCCATGAAGTCGTCAGGGCAAATGACCCGGTCTGCTGGAAGAAATTCACCCGGATAGTGTGGAAGCCCGCCGTCAGCGCAACAACACCGGATTTCTCCTGCGTGTTGTGGACGCCGTCATTGCTTACGATCTGATTTCCGTCGATCAGCAGGGTACTTCCGTCCCCGCTGTTGGAGTAGAACGTATAACTTCCCGTAGTCTTGATCAGGATGTTCCCGTTGAACTGCAGCGCGAATTTGGTCGTCTGCGAAGTCACGCCCGTACTGAAATTGGTAGACGTACCCGTAGAGGCAGGCGTAGACGTTGCTATCGCCGCAAGGGTGTTCGCCGTGTAATTGGTGTACAGCGCGTAGGTCAGCCCGGGAGCGCCCTGATTGTTGAAAGCCGAAGATCCGGAGTTGTTGATGGACTGTATCTTATAATAATAGGTCGTAGATGGGTTCAGCGACGAATCGCCATAGCTGGTGCGGTTAGGCTTCACCGTTGCAATGGGCAGGAACGCACCGGTAGCGCTGGTCGAACGGAAGATCTGGAAGCCAGTCTCCGTGCTGCCGTTGTCCTGCCAGGTCAAATTGATCTTCTTGGCGGACGCGGTAGTAGCCACCAGGCTGGACGGCGCGGCAGGTACCGCACCCGAAGGCTGCAGCCCCTGCGTGAACGCGCTGTCCGGGATCGCCACGAATTTGTTGTTCGTCTGAGGAGTCTTCCACTGGACGCCCATCGCGAATCCGCCGGTGCCCTGGAAATAGGTGATCGTAATGGTATGCGCGCCTTTGCTCAGGGTCAGGGTGTTGCCGGTGACCGTCGTTGTCCCGTGCGTATTGTCATTGTTGACGTTCGCACTGGCGTTCACCGAATAGGGAACGTCGATGTACAGCTTGCTGCCGTCATCCGAAGAGGTCTGGAAAGTATAGCTGCCCGCTACAGGTGCATAGATATAACCCGTCCATTTGAAACCGTAGTTCGTCGTGCTCAGGGCATTACTCAGCGTTACGTTGTTGACATTGCCGATGGCCGCGGGTGTGAGCGAGTTGAAGTCCGGCAGCTTCGTCCAGGAACCCGTATAGTAGCTGTAGTTCAGGCCCGTGAACTGTGGTACGCCGGCTACCTGATTGCTGTAAGGCGAGATATTGCCTGCAAAATCCTTTGCACGTATCGCAAACGTATAGGTCTGCCCCTGCACCAGGGTCGGTACCGTAAAGGTATTGACGTTGCCGATGGTGTAGGCCTTGTTACCGTTGATAAAGACATCGTAGGCCGTCACAGCGACGTTGTCGGTAGAAGTATCCCACGCGAGCTGCACCGACGTCGGACCGAGATCGGTGATGCGCAGATTGGCTGGCGCAGTGGGCGACGTAACGTCCGCCTGAGTCTGCGAACTGGAAGGACCGGCAACTGCAGACCCTGCCGTCGCGTTGATCGCCCGGACCAGATAGAAATAGGTTGTCTTGGGAGTCAGGTTGCCCACCACAAAAGAGTCCACGTTCGCCGGCGAGAAGCCGACCAGCTGATAGGGACCGTCCTGCGACTGAGCCTGATAGACTTCGAACTGGGTCTCCGGATTTCCACCACCCTCGCCCCAGGTCAGCTTGATCTGGGTCTTGGACTGGGTCGTCGCCAGAAGATTCACGGGCGCCGAAGGCGGATTGGGACCGTTCGCACTGATCACCGTAAAGGGATTTGAAAGAGCGCTCGCACAACCGAACTGCTCCGATACCTGCACCGCGTACTGACCAGGCGTAGCGCCGGTCAGAATATTACCGGTGGCATCGAGGGTTGCGGGAGAATCCACTCTTTTCCAGACATAGCTCGTATAGTTCGCCGGTACCATCAGGTTTACCGAAGTGTTGCCATCTGGCGCAGGAAGAACATTGCTCGCCAGACCGCTCAGCGTTATCGTCGGCGGAACCGTCGGCTGCTTGATGCTGATCACCATTGGGATCGGCGACCACCGCGACCAGGTCGACCCGCGGAGGACCTGACAATCATAAGTTCCCGTTGCCGTCGCCGTTATCGTGTTGGTGGTCGCACCGGGGATGATCACTCCGTCCTTGCGCCACTGATAACCGTCCAGACCACCGACCACGCCGATCGTCGCATTGATCGCCTCGCTGGGGCAGAACTGGTTCTTCCCCGTCAGTACCCAGGGATTCGATTGGTATACCCTAAGCATGAAGGGGAAATAGTCGGGTTGTTTCCGGGCGTCATCCCAGGTATTGTGTCCGTCGTTGGGAAACACAGTATACTTCAGGTTGCCGCCGACATTATTATAAGCGTTCACCAACTGGATCGTCGTAGAAGGGTCCGGAGCCTTGTCGAGACCACCCTGGAACAGCCAGATGGGCGTAAACTTCAATTGATTGACATAGTTCATGTCTGAGATGTTCGCCGCACTCATCGGAATAACGCCCGCAAACAGATTCGTATGCGTCTCGGCAAATTCCCAGGTCGCATCGCCACCGCCTGACAGACCATTCACGTTGATACGGAAGGGATCCACCCTCATCTCGGGGACGAGGTGATTCATGATCACATCCGCCATGGCGTCCAGCTGCGCCTGACTCCAGCCACCACTGGCGGCTGCACTCTGGGGATAGAGCAGGAAGCCGTCAAAAGTTCCGTTATTCACGGCCTTCTGGTGGACGTCGCCACCATGCGCCATCTGGAACTCATTGTCCGTGTAGTTTCCACCCTCACCTACTCCGTGGAAGAAAACATACAGCGGATATTTCTTCGTATCACCAGGGGTCCAGCTCTTCGGCCATTTCAGGCGGAACTGTACATAGTTATAAACATAACACTTGAAATCGTCTGTGTTATAGCTCATACGGGTCGTCTTCACCCAGCTTGGCCAGTACTCCCGCAGGCGGTAGCGTGGGGGGATTGGCAGAGTTGTAAATGACAATAGGGTCATTAGGGTTCAGGACACCGGTTTGCGCCATGAGCGACTGCCCAAAAAGGCAAGCCAGCACCACAAGCAGCAGGTTTAGTCGTCGGGTAAATCTCTGATTCATATTTGGAAGGGTAATTAACTATTTATAAAAACAGCTCACAACAAGACATAAGCTTGCGCCAAGCCATCCCGGCAATCGCCGAAATAGTTTTACAGTAGGCACACTGGACCTAAAAAATGGAAGGAAATGGACTGACTAATGGAACTGAGTAAAATGCGGAAATTCAGGGATAAAAGGGATTTTCAACAATAGGTAGATAAGGAGTGAGAGGTGATAGCAGTAAATCGCATGCAAATAAACTCAAATTTTTCCGATTCTGCAAACTTTTCCGGGGTAGATGATACTTCATTAACAAAATCACACATACTTCTTCAGTTTCCACATCGGAACCTCCACTTTTTGTGCAGCAGGTATACGACGGGGACAGTAATGACAAAGGCAATACCCACACAGATCAGCTTGGCAAGGCTGTCATTACCGGTAAGCGCCCGGAAATAGTCAGTAAAATTCTCTGTAACGAGCACGTGTATCGGATGATGAAATATATATATACAATAAGACATGACCCCCAGCTGCTTAAACACTTGCAGATTCAGCAGTCTTTTCAGCCCGATCAGCTCGCTCTTACACATGGTCATAACGATGATCCCCGCAAAAAAGAGGTCCACCAGGGTATAGTTGACGCTGTAGTTGACATAGTATTCCATATGCATCGTCCTGGCCACAAAGAACACGACGACCGAAAGTATCCCGGATACCACGGTGACCGGTATCGCCAGCCTTTCCAGTATGCCGCGGTTGGTGCGGGATAGCACGGCGATGATCGCGCCCAGCACGATCCCTTCCATACGGCCAAGGGTGGCGACATAGGGAAAAGGGTTGACAAATCCGATATGCATACCGATATTCCGGAATCCCCAGCTGAAAAAGAACAGAAAAACGCAAAACCGCACCAGATTCTTCGGCGAGAAAAGCATGACGATCAGCGGCCATGCGATATAGAACTGCTCTTCGATAGCCAGCGACCAGAAATGACGGAGAGCCTTGCCCGGAGGCCAGCCTTCCACCGAAAAAAGCCAGTTCTCCTGATAGGTCCAGAACCATACCTGATGCTGCCGGTAATAGGACAACTCCATCCAGCTGGCCGGCACCACGAAAAACAGGAGAATAAGAGCGATATAGTACAGCGGAAAGACCCGTAGCACCCGGCGCAGGATAAATCCTTTGTAATAGTCCTTCTTATTTTTCGAGTCCAGCAGGATACCCGTAATGAGAAAACCGCTCATGACAAAAAACATCTCCATAAAGACCCAGGACCCGATGAAATAGACCGGGAAATAGTGCGCCAGCACAACGAAACAGATACCCAGCCCGCGCCAGCCGTCAAATTCCTTGACATAGGTGCCTGGTACATAATCCAGCTGAACGGGTCTCATCCAAAGTGCTGCGGGTCTCTTAAGGTCGAAAAGTTTCATGTCGGTTTAGTTTTTTTCATCAGGTCACGAGGCCGTCTGGTTCTTTTCCCACACGGTCACAAAGCCTCCTGTAAAACTATAGGGTAGTATTTCGGCGATGGCGCAATCCATACGCTGCAGCGCCTTTATTTTCTTGGTAAAGAAACTGAAAGGGAACACATCTTCGATAAAATTCGTCTTGCCGTATCGTACGATTCGGAACCTGTTGTCCTGCGCAAGCCGATCCAGCGATTTCCGGGTGAAGAACTGGATATGCGTGAGGTCTTCGGCGTCGCTCTGTTTCGTGGTTCCGCTGTATCCAAATAACTTTTTCGCCTTCAGGAGCATCCGCCAGCGCCAGTCCTGCTTCTTCTGCATATTGATAAAAGGCTTGGTCACAAGGCTTTCCCGGGGACCCTTGCCGTTGGGCACCGTTACAACCAGGATACCGTCCGGATGCAACGACTGACTCAGGACGCCCAGCAACTTGCCGGGTTCGTGAAGATGCTCAAGCACTTCACTGCAGATGACCGCATAGTACCTGCTGCCTTCCGCCACCAGCTGCTCGGCGCTGACGACTTCAAAACGAACATTGGGCAGGGTATTGAGAGACTTCGCCTTGGCAATAGCCTTGTCGCTGACGTCGATGCCGCGCACCTTGAATCCCTGTGCGCCCAGCGACCGGGAGATGACTCCGTTGCCGCAGCCTACATCCAGCACTTCCGCGCCTTCAGGCAGCCTGCTGCGTAATACTTCAATAATGAAGTTGAGTCGCTTGATATCGGCAATCCGTTCGAACTCCATAACTTAGTTTTCTTTTTGTTTTAATACTTCGGTATAAGCAGCTTCAATTTCTCTTGTCATGGCCGCCGCGTCGAATTTCGACCGCACGGTCTCTCTGGCACATCGCCCCAGCCGGCCCCGCAGCTCCCCATCCTTAGCGATGGTAATCAGCGCCTTCGCCAGCTGCTCCACGCTGCCGGACCCCACCATTAGGCCATTCTCGCCATCCCGCACTACCTCCCTTGTACCGTCCACATTCGTCGCGACCACCGCCTTGCCCATAGCCATCGCCTCGAGCAGCCCGATCGGCAACCCCTCCCAAAGAGACGGCAGCACATAGACGTCCGCGCTGGCCAACACCTCGGGAACGTCCTGGCGAAAAGGCAGCAGACAAATCTTCCTTCCCAGACCCCATTGCTCCAAAAGAGCCTGAGCTTCAGCCTTTTGGTCGCCATCACCTACAAGTACCAGACGCATATCCGGCATTTCCGGCAGCGCATCTTTGAAGGCTTTCATCAGCGTCAGCGGCTGCTTGTGCGCAGTAAATCTGGCTATAAAAAGGATCAATACCTCATTTTCTGCAATCCCCAGCTCCTGCCGCAGCCGCCCTGAAACGCTCGCCGGGTCGAATTTATTACGGTCGATCCCGTTGTTGATCACCTGCGACCGGAATCCCCTGATCGCCTCGACACCCGTCTGTTTGTTGGACGCCGAAACAGAAATATTCAGACTGGACCGGGAAGTAAGATAACGCTCACCCATTTTACGCAGATTCCTCACCAGAAAAGACTGGTCGCTATGAAATGACCAGCCGTGAACGGTATATACGACCGGTATCTTCAGCTGGCGGGCAACATGCATGACATTAGAAGCTGCCCTGGTGCCATGCGCATGGATCAGCTCCACACCATGCCGCTCCAGGAACTGCCGGACCTCTCTCCGCTTGCTGACGTCGAAAGGTTTCTCCGTGTAGATAACATGCGTAGGGATCCCCATCGCCCTGAGCCTGTCTACCATCGGTCCTTCCGTAAAAGAAAGAACAACGGGGTCAAACCGCTCTTTATCGATATTCTCGACGAGGCTGAGCAAATGGGTCTCTCCTCCACCGATCTGTCCCTGCCGGATACACTCCAGTAACCTAACCCTGTTTGCCATGGCTGACTATAATGCGGGTTGCTTTTTGATACCCCAGCCGTCCGGTAATTTTTCGGTGATCTCGATGTTTCCGAACTCCTGACTCTGACGGGCTCCTACCACTCTGGCCCAGGCGGCCATACGGGCAATACCTTCTTTCAGATCGATACCCGTAGGACTTCCGAATATGGAATGTGCCTTGGTATGATCGGAATAGGCGTGCAGCACTTCATTTCTTGCGCTGAGATGGGAAATTTTGGGCTCAACGCCGAACTCTTCACAGACGACAGTAGCTAACTCGTTGACTGTGTAGGGCTTGTCGGCGCCGATATTAAATACTTCGTTGTAGGAGGCGGGAATATTCACACACTTTGCGATAGGAATGGCGACGTCGTCGATATAGCTGAACGCCCTCGTCTGGGTGCCATCCCCAAAAATGGTCATCGACTTACCCTGCATGATCTGGTTCATAAAGATCCCGATCACATTCCTGTACTTATCGCCGATATTCTGGTTCTCGCCGTATACATTGTGCGGACGGAAAACAACATAGTTAAGACCGAACATTTCATGAGCAGCCTTCAGGTCCATCTCTACAGCATATTTGGATACGCCATAGGGGTCCTCGGGCTGCGGAACCAGCGCCTCGGTCATGGGCAGCTGACCCTTGCCGTAGACGGCAATGGAAGAGGTGAAAACAAAGCATTTCACCTTGTGCTTGACCGATTCATTGATCAGATTGATACTGCCGACGAGATTGGTGTTATAATTAAAACGTCGTATAAAATGAGACAAACCCTCTGCTGCATAAGCGGCCAGATGGTATACATAGTCGAACCGGTGCTCGTTGAAAAGATCGGTGACGAGGTCGTGATCCACCACGCTTCCCTTTACGAACTGTGCTCCATCGGGAATATGGTCTTCGAATCCTCCGCTCAGGTCGTCCAGAACGACTACTTCGTGGCCGAGCGCCAAACAATGCTTAACAACATGGGAGCCGATGAATCCTGCTCCGCCGGTAACAAGTGATTTTGCCATCGCTGACTATTTAAAAGGGTTTTTTATACAGGTGAATATTTTGACACGGTCAGGTTCCAGGTAGTCCCTTTTATAAACGATCGCAGGTGTTCGAATTGCCGTTTCAAAAGGTACGTAATGGTGGCCTTTGGCGCCGCGACCAAAATAAAGAAAGTTATGAACACTGCAAACTGATACCATGCAGTATTTCTCCGCATGTAGAGAATGCGGTTGCGGGTATGGTAGTAGACCTTGATGGCGCTCTTCTTGCCCATCGTGATCGATTCCTTGTGGTAGATCAGCCCCTTGGCCTGATAGTAAATATGATACCCCTGCCTTCAGAATGCGGGCACTCCAATCCCATTCTTCATAATAAATAAAGAAGTTTTCGGGAAACATACCAACTTTGTTGATAATTTCCCTGCTAACAAGCATGGCACAACCGTGGGCGCCATGGGTATAACCCGAGACGTCACACTGGCCCCTGTCGGTCTCCTTGCTGCCAACCGCGGTGGTCCGGCCGGTAAATACATTGATGGGATTGAACCCGGCATACTGGATCATGTCCGGCTGCTGGTAAAAACGGATCTTGGGGCAGGTGACTCCGATGGTCGGATCGTCGAAGAAAGGCTGTATAAGAACATCCAGCAACTCCGGCGTTACCTCAGTGTCGTTATTGACGATAAATACATAATCACCCTTGGCCTGGCGCATGCCCCAGTTGTTGCCGCCGGTAAAGCCGAGATTCTTTTCGCTGCGCAGGACGCGGGTATTGGGGTAATTCGCCGAGTTGATCCGTTCGGTCGGATCGACTTCCGACCCCATATCGCAGACGAGTATTTCGTAATTTTTGTAGGTAAGATGACGGGTGGATTCAAGGAACTGACAGGTAACTTCCGTCTGGTTCCATGTTAGAGTAACAATGGAGATTAAGGGTTGATCGTTTGACATAAAACAGTAGAGTAATCAGTTGGGTAAGCGGTTAAATATACTATCTTTTTTTTAAACGTTCTCCTTTTGGAATAGCGCCGTCGGCGTATTTGCTATGATCCAGAGATCGGTGCTGAAATTGCATTTGGACGCATAGTCTATGTCAAGGCTGATCCTCTCTTCTACTGACATGTCCTTATTACCCCTCTTTTTTACCTGCCACAGTCCGGTGATGCCAGCAGGCGCAGGGAAGCGGGCCGCGTAGTCATCCGTAGTCAGCGTTGCAGCCTCATATAAAGGCAGCGGCCTGTTACCCACCAGGGACATATCCCCGAGCAGCACATTGATCAACTGGGGCAGTTCATCCAGGCTGGTATTCCTCAACAGCCTGCCGACCACTGGTGATACGGGGGTCATTGCTTACCTTGAAGAAGACCGGTCCCTTGCCATCCCCTGTAGTATACTGGTTCAGGTGATTTAGCTCGGCAACGCGCTTATCCGCATCCCGGTACATCGTACGGAACTTGTAAAAATTAAATATCTTATATCCCCGTCCAGCCCTCTTCGCAATATAGATAAAGCCCCCACGGGATTCGATCCGTATAGCTATCGCGATCAGCAGGAACAAAGGACTCAGTATAAATAAAGCAATGGATGCCACAATAATATCGAAGGCCCTCTTCGAAAGGGGACCCAGACTCCAGCGGTCCGTCCTCGCCTCTTTCTCGATCCTCGGGAACAGACACATTGGCTTCGACCGTCTTCATTTTGCGCAGAAAACCTACCTTACATTTCAGGTCCGTTTCCGTAGTATCACGAAGATAAACTACCTCATCCGGGCGGATGAGCTTCTTGCAGACCGCAAGGTCGGCAACCGCAATACCAGAGCAATCCAGAATAAAAGGAATGCTGCGGAGATCCGGATGCTGCCGTACAAAACGGGCAAGCTCCTGTACCTCCTCAACCCCAAACCTGGCCTCGCAGATGATAACCTCGGGTACGAGGTGCTGCTCGGAATTCAGGTTCCTTAAAAGCTCAGCCCTGGCACTGTCCAGACCCTCTGTTGCGTAACCACGGTCATACATCTTTACCAGCTTCTCAATATGATCGGTGTTCTTACCGATATAATAGAAACCTTCATAGTGCATTTCGGCGGCAACGGGCAGATGGTACGAACGATAACCCGGGACGAACGCTGTTTTAGTTCTTTTCTCTACGGTCTTGAGTTGTAGTGCTAACTCCATAAAAAAGGTTTAAGTTTCATACATACGGTGGTTCAGAAATAGCGCTTGATGCTAATAGGAAAATACGTCCACGACTTGGTAAACACAACGGTGCGTTCTTTTCATATGACAACCTTCGCTATTATTCTTATGAGGCTTTGACAGAATCGTTCCTGACCATGTTTCCCAGAAAATTCACCAGGTCCACAGGATTAAAAGGCTTTGAGAAATATTTGACGGCTCCGTATTGAAGTGATCTTGCGGCCGTTTCCTCTTCGTCCAGTCCCGACAGCACGATCAAAGGAATTTCTCCATATAATCCGCTCGTCGAAAGCTGCGCGATCAATTCCCATTCTTCCATATCCGGAAGTTGAGGATCCGCAATGATAATATCCGGGAGCTCACGATTAGACAAATAATACATCGCCGAATAACCGTCTGGAACGGTCACAACCTGATAGCTTCTTCCCAAAACAGTCTGCAACAAAAACCTTATCGCTTTACTATCATCAATCGCCAGAATTTGCTTTTTCATTACCGGGGGTTCAATTTTTTAGGGTCACTAAACTAGTAACTAATCTTTCCAGGATTGGCAATGGAAAACTTGGCTAACAAGAGGTATTGGCGTATACTTCTTATGATAGAGAAGCAGGCTTATCTGTAGCGACGTGGATTATTTCTAAACTTCAGGTTCCAAAGACAGAAATAGGAATTTCACTGGATGGTGGCTCGAATAAGAAAATACATGCAAGAGTTAAATAGCCTTTATTCAGAGGATTTGAATATGGCAGGCGTTAATAGTTGACCAAAAGTAAAGCTAGTTTTCCTAATATTCAAATCTTTTAGAGACTATTTTTGGATGCCGATGCAAAAATGGGAATAATTCCAGATAGAAAAAATACCCAATAAATGGTATTTTCCGAAATTGCCCATTTACCCCAAAAAAAACATACATTTATATATATGTATATATAAATAGCTCAACCTCCCTGCACTGCGCCGGTATGCTCCGGATCACCTCGAATATAACCGGTAGACGTACCCGATAAACCCTGACCTCCTTACCCACCAGTAACCGCCACGGTGTCCACCGGTTTCCCATTCTGGCATCCCCGGACCCACCATTTTCCACTGCAAAATCCGGCCCACCTGGTCTTCACCGTTAACCCGTCGGAGAATCTGGTCACTCCGTAGAAAATACTCCACATTTATTTTATCAGCGGGTTCAATTCCAGACGCCGCCAGTCTGCCCGGCGGCAATCCCATCAGCCAGGTATTCAACTCGTGTACCTGCGCCTTGTGCGCCGGCTGTGTCACCCTGGCCCCATCCGCCATATAAGTAATGGTCATCACCTCGCGACGCCGATCCGATTCATTGGCCAGCGTATGATGCACCGTATTTCCATAATGCCAGGTCGCATCACCCGCGCGCATACCCGCCGGATAACTCAGCGGAAAATGATGTTCCCTGATATATCTTTTGTATGTACTGTCCGGCTCGACAGAAAGCTTGGCATCCCAGACCGTGCCGTTCTTATGCGATCCGGACGCAAATACGAACATCCCCATCTCGACGCTCTGATCCACCAGCGGCATAGCCATCGTCACCGTATCCGCCGTGTCCAGCGGCCAGTAATACTGATCCTGATGCCAGTACGTCGCCCTGCCTCCCGCCTCCCTCAGCAACGCATGGTCATGATAGATCCTCACCCCCGATACGCCGAGAAGATCTGCCGCCACCCGCGCAAGCCTCCTCGACAACACAAATTGCCTGACCCCCTCGTCTACCCGCCACAGATTGACCATCTGCCCGAACATTCGTCCATAGATGCCCCGATCAGGTAGCCGCCGCTTCTCCCTGCTTTGCTTTTTCACCGCCTCGAGAATAACCCCGCGGTATGCCGCCGCCTCCCTCCGCACCCAGCAATCCACGCACAAGCAAATGCCCGTTGTCCCTGAACTCGTCGCGCTGCGCAGTCGATATTTCGCGCCTGTCATCCAGTGATGGTATATTCCTGGTCGTCGCCATACGTACTAGTGATGGTTGGTTCCCTAAGTTAGTGAATTCCCTCTATCTCTTCGTAGAAGCCAGAAGTCCTGGCTTCGTAAACTCTCGCACTGTAGAAAATAAATGCCGTATTATATCAGTCATTACCCTTACTCGCAGGTAAATTCATTTCGGCAACTAGGACCGACTTTACATTTTTTCTATCTTGACAACCAAATTCAGTTCCTATGAGAAAACTTTATACTTTTCTCGCCACATGCGCATTAGTAACGTTTGTCAGTCCTTCCTTTGCCCAGCATCAGGCCTTCAATCTCATTGGCAGTAACTACATCGAATCGGATGCAAGTACCCTGAGCACCGCCGACTTTACTCTCGAATTCTGGGTCTATGTGGACGCCGCCGCGATCGACGGCCTGCCACACCAGTTCGTATCCGTCGGTGACGTCAACGGCAACGGCTTTTACATCGGATACGACGCGACGGGCACCATGCTGGCGGGTGATTTCTGGCTTCAGAACCTTATTACCACCGGCGTTCAGATGCCGACCAACCGCTGGACCCACGTCGCCCTGTCCGTCAACAGCAGCACGCTCGACGGCACACTGTACCTGAACGGTACGGTCGTAGCCACCGGATGGGTCACCTATAACGCCGGCCAGCCGTTCCGCATCGGCGCCATGGTCACGACGCCGACCGACCCCCAGTTCGCAAAGGCGAAGATCGACGACATGAAATCCTGGAGCGCAATGCGCTCGCCGTTCACCATCAGAAGGGACATGTTCTCGGATCCCAATCCCTCCGACCCCACCCTTCTGGCCTGGTACAAAATGAACGACAACGGTACCCACCTCCTGGACAATTCCATTACCAACAGCAACACCAATGTCGGTAAGATAAAAGGCGACGGCGGCCTCGACAGCGACCCCGTCCCGGCCAACTACTGGACCTGGTCGCCAATATCGGATTCATCCAACGCACTGCTGTTCGACGGCTCCGCCAACAGCCAGGTGATCATCCCGGACAGCGCCGCTTATGATAATATACTGAACGGCGCCACCGCAACGGGTGGAACGATCGAGTTCAATTTTAACGCCACCACCCTCCCAACGGCGCCGTCCTTCAGCACCGTCCTGAGCAAATTCGGACAGTACGGCATCCTGATGAACACCACCCAGATCGCCATCGACAACGGCAGCGCCACGCCGCTGCTGTACAGCCTTCAACCCGGCGACCTCCCCAACGATATAATACCGACAGGCGAATGGCACCAGATGGCCCTCGTCAACGACCCGACCAATTCAGTTACCCATATCTATTATGACGGTATGTTCTTCGCCGATATCCCCGGCACGATGGGAACACCCCAGACGAATACGCTGGGCGCCGCCCTTCCGGTGACCCTGGGAATCACAAAAGACCCCGTCAACGGCGACAAACAACCATTTAACGGCGCAATCGACGAGGTCCGCCTCTGGAACTCACCGCTGGACGCCCTGACCATCTTCAGCAACTACGACAAGACGCTCAGCGGTACCGAACCCGGCCTGATCAGCCAGTTCACGTTCGACCAGGGTATCGCCGCCAGTGACAATACCGGCATGACAACCGCATTCGACCAGGTAGCAGCCAACAACGGAACGCTGCAGAATTTTGCACTGACCGGCTCAACTTCCAATTTCGTTAAACACGCCCTGACGGTCATCCCCGTCCCTCTGCCGGTGACCCTTACCAAATTCAACGCATTCCGCAACGGACTGCAAGGCTACCTGCAATGGCAGACCGCCCAGGAAGAGAACAGTAAAGAATTTGTCATCGAAAGAAGTTCTGACGGCAAGACGTTTACCGCCATCGGCACGGTCCCCGCCGCCGGCAAAAGCAGCCAGGCCGTTGACTATAACTTCACCGACCTGACACCCATCAACGGTCCCAACTATTACCGCCTCAGGGAAGCGGACCTGGACAGCAAATACACCTACAGTATTGTCCGCGTGCTCAACTTCGGCGAGTCCAGCAGAGTCACCTGGTTCAAGACCGGTCACCTGACCGCCCAGATCGTCTACCTGCGCGGTAACAACGAAAGCTATTCGCTATGCGATATCGGCGGACATATCCTCCGCCAGGGCCAGCTCTCCGGCGGGAAGGCCAACGTATCCAATCTGCCGGCTGGCGTCTATATCGTTCGGGTACTGACCCGCACGGGTGACGCGTTAACCACTAAACTCTTCTTATACTAAGCAAAAAGGGCCCCGATCATCCGGGGCCCTTTAATTATTCCCTCATCCAGTCCTTCCTGATCTTCCCTTGCAATTCATCCACCTCCTGTAAAGGATAGAGCTTCCAGGTCTTTTCACCCGCCTCGATCCCCAGTCCCCCATAAGCCAGGTATTTGGCGTAGTCCGGCTCCTTCACCGTATATACATAATCGAACAGCTCCGACAGATCGGCCCCGGCCACACTCTCGCATACCTTTCTGAACTCCAAATCCGTAAACCCCCGTTGCTTTTCCCTGTAATACGTCCGGTACACTGTCCTCATCACGTCGTCCAGCGTCTTCCGGTTACCCGTCGAATGCCGGATGGCCATATCCAGCAGCAGACCGACCGCCGGCCCCTTCTGATAATAGGAGATCGTTTTGTTTACCGTATCCCCCGTCCTTCCGAACGGCCCCTCCGACCAGGTCTCATAGCTGGACTGCGCCAGGCTCTGATAGAGATGTCCGGTCTTATTCTCATACGCCGCAATATCGGACTGAAAATGCTGCAGCAGGTCCTGGCCGCTCATCAGACCGGCCCGGCGCACCAGCATATATTCATAATAGACGGTCAGACCTTCCGAGACCCACAGCATATTGGTCCTGTTCTCCCGGTCATAGTCGAAGGGCCCCAGCGCAATCGGCCTGATCCGCTTTACATTAAAGTGATGGAAATATTCATGGGCGATAAAACAGAGCGTCCTTTGGCGCTCGCCCGCCTTACTCAGGGCCTCTCCCGAAAACCCGATGGTCGAAGAGTTCAGGTGCTCGATACCACCCCTGCCCGGCCCGATCGCCAGAAAGGTATAGTGCGTGTACGGCACGTCGCCAATGACATCAACGCCCTGCTGCACGATCTTCTTCAGGTCGTTCATAAGGCTGTCCCCGTCGAACTGCCCCGGCTTATAAGCGGTAAAATAATGGGGAACACCGCGCACGGTGAATGGCTTCAGGTCGTCCAGGTTGCCGGTCAGTATCGGGCTGTCGAACAAAATATCGAAATCCCGAGCCCTGTACACGTTCTTCCTGCCAGCCACCGGCTCCAGACCTGTAGCTACCTTATTCCAGCCCGACCACGGCTTCACTTCCACCGTCACCGGCTCGTGAATATACCCGCTGACATAGAGGAAAACTCCCGCCGGCGCCACGTAGCCCCGCGTGCTGTCCAGCCAGGGCTGCGCCACAAAGGCTTTCGTGGCCACAACGTCATAGTTCACGGTGATTGGCGTTTTCGGATTCTCCACCCTCCAGGCATTGGAAGAGATTTTCTCCCAACCCAACTCCTTCCCCGCCGCACCGACAGCCCGAAAATTCTGTACATTCTTCGCGTAGTCCAGCAGCTGATAATAACCCGGCATCCAGGCCGGCATCTTAAGATCCACTGTCGCCCCCCGAGCCCGGCACAACGAAATTCGACATGGTAAAGATGCGTGGACGGATCGTCCATCGAGATGGTGTAGCTGAAGTTCGGGCTCCCCGTGTTCCCGCCGCGTGTCTGCGTGGTCTCCCGGGATGCCTGCGCGTTCACCCCGAACGCCAGTGCGAACAAAAGACCTGTCATGATCAGTTTTGGTGTTTCCATTCTCCAATTTATCGCAAACCCCGCCTCACCCCTACACCGATTTTAACCTTCCCGGTCCAATACCCCCGGAGCCCGCTTCCATCCTCCACCAGGGACACACCCTCACCCTCCACCGCGAACGCATCCTGAGCCCCCGCCGTCACTCTCCACCGCGGACGCATCCCTGGGCCTCCGCCACCTCCCCGCCGTCACCCTCCACCGAGGGACGCATCCTGAGCCTCAGCCACCTCCCCTCCGCCCGCCCTCCACTCACACCTGCAACACCCTGTCCCAGTCCTTCCACACGGCCTCATATCCCTGCCGGCGGATCATCTTCACGATCGCAGCCGGACTCCGGTCATCGTGTATCTCGAACTGTTCCAGAGACCCTGTATCCACCACATACCCTCCCGGATTGGTCCTCGACCCCGCACTCATCGAAGTTATTCCCAGCCGGATCGCATGATCCCTGAATACCGGACTCTCCCTCGTCGAAAGAGACAACTCGACATCCTCGTCCAAACAACGGTAGGCGCAGATCAGCTGGATCAGCTCCCTGTCCGCCATGACGACCCTGGGTTGCAAACCCGCCCCCTTGACCCCCTCTCCCTCAAAAGGCCGGAGCCGCGGGAACGACAACGAATATCTTGTCCTCCAGTACTTCTTTTCCAGATATCCCAGATGAAGGGCCGTAAACCAACTATCCGTCCTCCAGTCCTCCAATCCGATCAGGACCCCCAGCCCCATCTTCTGAATACCCGCCGCACCCAGACGATCAGGCGTCCCCAGCCGGTACCCAAAATTTGATTTCTTCCCCTTTGGATGATGGAACTTGTACCCTTCCCGGTTATACGTCTCCTGATAGACCAGCACGGCATTTAACCCCCGCTCTGTCAGCCGCGCATATTCCTCTTCATCCAGCGGCTGCGCTTCCATCGAAACATGGGCCAGATGCGGCCGCACCAGATCCAGCGCCTTCAGAAAATAGTCCACGCCCACCTGCTGGCTAGCCTCTCCGCTGACCAGTAACACGTGCTCGTACCCCATCGCCTTTATGGCCTCCACCTCACGCAGCAGCTCACCCGCCGCGAGCGTCCGCCGGCGTATCTTGTTGTCCAGACTAAACCCGCAATAGGTGCAGATATTCTGACACTCGTTGGAGAGATACAGGGGGATATACAGCTGGATCACCTTCCCGAACCTTTTTTGCGTCAGCCGATGACTCAGCTGGGCCATATCTTCCAGATAAGGCGCCGCCGCCAGCGAGATCAGGGCCTTGAAATCTTCCAAATCGCGCCGATCCTTCGACAACGCGCGCTCCACATCCGCCGCCCCCTTGCGGTAGATACTCTCCTTCACCTCATCCCAGCTATACCGATCAAAAATTTCGCTGAACATAGTCGTATTGTATTAGTCCAAAAACGCCGTCAGTGGACTGCTCGCCACCGCCGTCCCGGCAGACCTCGCCGCCAGCCGGGCCTCGAAAGCCATCCTTCCGCCGTCCACAGCCAGTCTGAACGCTTTCGCCATCAGCACCGGGTCAGGACTGGCCGCGATCGCCGTATTGACAAGCACCGCGTCGGCGCCCATCTCCATCGCCCTGGCCGCATCCGAAGGCGCGCCGATGCCCGCATCGACCACCACCGGCACAGCGCTCTGCTGTATAATGATCTCCAGAAAATCATAGGTCTTCAGCCCCTTGTTGCTGCCTATCGGCGCTCCCAGCGGCATCACCGCCGCAACACCCACGTCCTCCAGCCGCTTGCACAGCACAGGATCGGCGTGTATATAGGGCAGCACGATAAACCCCATTTTCACCAGCTGCTCCGCCGCTATCAGCGTCTCCACCGCATCGGGCAGCAGCCACTCGGGTCGGGATGGATCTCCAGCTTCAGCCAGTTGGTGCCCAGCGCCTCCCGCGCCAGCTCCGCCGCAAATACCGCCTCCCGGGCGTTCCTGACCCCCGACGTATTGGGCAGCAGATTCAACCACGGATGCCGCAGATGGGACAGGATATCGCCGTCGCCAGCCCCCGCATCCACCCTTCTCAGCGCCACCGTCACCAGCTCCGACCCACTCTCGAGGATCGCCTGCTCCATTACCCGCAACGACCCGAATTTCCCCGTCCCCGTAAAAAGCCGGGAACTGAAACTCTTATCCGCAATCTTCAACATAGTTAAAATAGTTTATTGAGTGATCCAATTACCGCGTTCCGGTCTCCCGCGTGCACCAGCATTCCGCTGAAAGCGACGCCGTGCAGACCCGCGTCAAACAACTGTCCCACGTCCTTCATCTCTATCCCGCCGATCGCTACCACGGGAATGGACAGCTGCTCCTGGCGCAATTCCCGCATGATCCGCCTGTAACCGTCCAGTCCCAGTATCGGACTCAGGTTCTTCTTGGTCGTCGTATACCGGTATGGCCCGAGTCCGATATAGTCCGCCCCCTGCCGCCGATGTTCGCGGATATCTTCGATCGTATTCGCCGTCCCTCCGATGATCACGTCCTCTCCCAGTATCTTTCTTGCAGCCCCGACCGGCATATCCTGCTTGCCCAGGTGTACACCGTGTGCCTTCACCTCCGACGCTACTTCCACCCGGTCGTTGATGATGAGAGCGCAGTCGCTGGCATCGGTTATCTTTTTGCCGCCAGTGCCACGCGCCGGACCTCGTCATCGGGCGCATCCTTCATTCGCAGCTGTATCCAGCGGATGCCCGCAAGACAGGCCGCCTCGACCTGTTGCAAATGGTCGATCGGCGCTCCGTCCATTGTCAGAAAATAAAGCCTGCCCGAGGGCCGCCAGGTCATCGGTGATGCCATCCAAGTAAAGTTTTATTGCTTGTCAAAAATTGCCCGGTATATCGCTTCGAATAAACAGCGGCTTCCGCCAACGGGTAGCCCAGGGCCAGATTCGCCGCGAGCGACGAGGAAAGGACGCAGCCGCTGCCATGCTTGGGATACACCTCGTCGCCGCCCGCCAGCGCGTCCAACACCCGCAATTCGCCCCGGCTCCACAGATAGTCCCGGCCCGGCAGTTCAGGATGGTGCCCCCCTTGAGATAGACGGAAGCCCCCGTTTCACTGGTCAGCCGCCGGCATCGCTCCATCACATCCTCTCCCGGATACAACCACCCGATCTCCTCCCAATTAGGAGTCAGCAGATAACACTGCCCGGCCAGCACCTCCCAGCCTTCCACGCCACCCCAAAACACCTCTCCGCTGCTGGCCCTTATCACCGGGTCCAGAACGACCTTTATATCAGGGTTGTGCTGCCGCAAATGCCGGATGATAACAAGCGCTGACTCCATCGATTCGGTAATGCCGATCTTCACCCAGTCAAAGCGCACACTGGCAAAACAAACGTCGATCTGTTCAAAAATATCACCCAAAGAAAACCACTTCACCCGGCTGATCATCCGCTCGTTCTGAAAGGTAAACCCGGTACATACCGCATAACCATATACGCCATGCGCCTCCAGCGTCTTGACGTCCGACAACACCCCCGCCCCCGCGCTCTGGTCATAGCCCGCCACTACCAGCACATTCACCCTCCCGCTAGCCATTCAATATCTTTTTTAGTTGTTCATAACGCCTTACAGCCTCGTGCGGCTCGTCCCATACCCAGCCCAGCACCGCCGCTCCCTTCCAGCCCCATCGCAGCAGTTCGGGGAGACTATCCCCGCCGACCCCGCCCAGCGCGACAGGCATACAGCGCAACGGCCCCGCGGGCTGGCGCAGCAGCATCGGATTCGCACCATACCCCGGCTTGGATATGCTGTCGAACAACGGACTGATAAATGCATAGGCCAGCCCTTCCGGCAGCCGCGCAAATTCCTCCCAGCTGTGGACGGAAGTAGAAACAGCCACGGCGCCGCGGGAGGCGTGTGTCGCCACCGGCACCGGAAATTCAACGACCGGCCCTCCTCCACTCATTCCATCCCCATCCCTGAACCCCACCTTCCCGTGCACCTGAGGGATCCCGAACTCCACCGCAAGTTCCACACTCCCGTGCAGCACCAGCCTCGAAGCCCAGCGCGGCGCCAGCCGGGACAACAGGCCTTCCACAGCCCCGCCCGGCCTCCGGATATGCAGTTTGGGCAGTCCCGCCTCCAGCAGGCCCTCCAGCAATTCCGCTTCTCCGTCGAAAGTCGCCGGCAGCGTTAAGACAGCTATTAAAAAATCACTGGTCATCACAGATCGTTGAGGTTCACTGTTCACTACAAATAAATTTCGGCGCCCTGCTTCTTGAAATCATCGGCCTTCTCCTTCATACCCTCTTCCAGCGCGGTCTCGCCGGTCATCCCCTTTTCTTCCGCATATCGCCGCACTTCCTGAGTGATCTTCATCGAACAAAATGCGGGCCGCACATCGAACAGAAGTGCGCGATCTTTGCCCCTTCCGCGGGCATGGTCTCGTCATGGAACGACCGGGCCGTATCGGGATCCAGCGAGAGATTGAACTGGTCTTGCCACCTGAACTCGAACCGCGCCTTGCTCAGCGCATCGTCCCGGAGCTGCGCTCCCGGATGTCCCTTCGCCAGATCGGCCGCGTGCGCCGCTATCTTGTAGGCGATCACACCATCCTTAACGTCTTTCTTATTCGGAAGACCCAGATGCTCTTTTGGCGTTACATAACACAACATGGCCGTGCCGTACCAGCCGATCATGGCCGCGCCGATAGCGGACGTGATATGGTCATAGCCCGGTGCAATATCGGTCGTCAGCGGTCCAAGCGTATAGAAGGGCGCCTCGTCGCATTCTTTTAGCTGCTTGTCCACATTCTCCCTGATCAGGTGCATGGGGATATGCCCAGGCCCCTCGATGATCACCTGACAGTCCCGCTGCCACGCCTTCTTCGTCAGCTCGCCCAACGTTTCCAGCTCGGCAAACTGCGCGGCGTCATTGGCATCGGCAATAGACCCCGGACGAAGCCCGTCCCCCAGCGAAAAGCAAACGTCATACGCCCGCATGATGGCACAGATCTCTTCGAAATGGGTGTAAATGAAGTTCTCCCGGTGGTGCGCGAGACACCATTTGGCCATGATGGAGCCGCCCCTGCTGACGATTCCCGTCACCCGCCTGGCGGTCAGCGGAACATAACGCAACAGCACACCCGCGTGTACGGTGAAATAATCCACACCCTGTTCGGCCTGCTCGATAAGTGTATCCCTGAATATCTCCCAGCTCAGCTCTTCCGCCTTACCCCCTACTTTCTCCAGCGCCTGATAGATGGGGACGGTCCCCACCGGCACCGGCGTATTGCGCAGTATCCATTCCCTCGTCTCGTGTATGTTTTTCCCGGTCGAGAGATCCATGATGGTATCGGCTCCCCAGCGGCAGGCCCATACAGCCTTTTCAACCTCTTCCCCGATGCCCGAGCTGACCACGGAGTTGCCGATATTGGCGTTGATCTTCACCAGAAAATTCCGCCCGATGATCATCGGCTCCGCCTCGGGATGCCTGATATTGGACGGGATCACCGCCCTGCCCCTCGCTACTTCGTTCCGCACAAATTCCGGCCTGAGACCTTCCCGGATAGCAATATATTCCATCTCGGGAGTAATGACTCCCTTTCTCGCGTAGTACATCTGCGTCACCACTCCCCCCTGCCTGACCCGCCTCGGCTCCGACTCTCCCCGCACGATCCAGCCTTCGCGCAGACGCGGCAAACCTTTCTGCACGTCGATTTCGGCCGATGGGTCGGTATAAGGCCCGCTGGTATCATACACGACTACCGGTTCGTTCGGTCCCGTAAGAGTGATGGCCCTGGCCGCCACCCGCAGTCCGGGATAAAGCTCTCCTGGTGTGTATACTTTCTGCGAAGCGGACAGCGGCTCCCGGCTGATAATATCTTCTCTCATATAGGTAAATATTAGTTTAACCTCCCTGCGTCGCTCTTATGACAAAAACCCGATCCCCGGGCTTCAGCGCACACGACGGCCACTCCGTCCGCGGGATCACCGCTCCGTTAACGGCAATGGCTATCCCGTCTGCCTGTTGGATCTCCAACAAGGGAAGCACATCGGCCAGCGTGCCGGTCTCATGGATCTGAAATTTTTGCTGATTGATGGACACCTCTATCATGACTATTTGCTATTTGCGTGGAATCCGCTTCCACAAAAAATAGATACACGAGGTGCCGCATTGACGCGTAAGAGAGAGTCCGTCTTTTCCCTTCGCCGGTATTATCCGGATCAGGTTCTGAGGGTATTATCTCAGCCCGTATGAACGAGCACCCCTAAAGTACAGGACGAAGGTAGGGAGAAAAATTTAATTATTTCAACTCGAGTACAACAACCGACATCGGAGGCATCTCGACCGACAGACTGTTACCGTCTTTCTTCGCTCCGTTAAATACCGCCGGCTTCACCCTGTCCGGTTGATCGAAAGAATTGAAATCGTTGAATTTGGAAGAGGTCAGTATCTGCCCCTGTACAGTCCGGAATGACACCCCCGCAAGGCTGGTCTTAAGTGTTATTTTTCTTGCCGGGTCAAGATTTACCCGAGGAGATATGCACGGCGCCGCTGGAATCCTTCGAAGCCGAAACGTTCACCGCCGGTATCTTCTCTCCGCCATGACCATAGTCAGGGCTGCTGAACTTCACCGCCAGCGAGTGGGCATCCTGATGCACTTTATACAGATCGAAAACGTGATAGGTTGGCGTCAGCAGCATCTTGTCCTTGTCCGTCAGCACCAGCGCCTGCAGGACGTTCACCGTCTGGGCCAGCGCCGCCATCTTTACCCGGTCCGCGTGGTTGTTGAAGATGTTCAGCGTAGTCGCCGCTATCAGGGCGTCACGCATGCTGTTCTGCTGATAGAGAAAGGCGGGATTCGTACCCGGCTCGGCATCGGTCCAGATCCCCCATTCGTCCACTACGAGGGCTATCTTCTTCTTCGGATCGTATTTGTCCATGATCGCCGAATGTTTGTTGACGATGGTTTCCATCCGCAGACAGGCCTCCATCGCCTTGAAATAGTCGTCCTCGCCGAAACTTGTTGCGGAACCCTTGTGCTGCCGGGTGCCTGCGACCGTATAATAGTGTGTCGACAGTCCCCATGTGCGTCCGCGGTTAATATTTTTCATGACCACCTCGGTCCAGTTGTAGTCGGGTCCGTTGGCGCCGCTGGCGATCAGCTTTAGCGGGGCGCCGGGATAATCCTTGCAGAATTCTGAATACCGGTTGTATTCCCCGGCATAGTACTCCGGCGTCATGTTCCCGCCACAGCCCCAGCTCTCATTGCCTACTCCCCAGAAGGAGACGTTCCACGGTTCCTGACGCCCATTCTGACGGCGCAGATCCGCCAGGGTGCTTTTACCATTGAAGTTGAGGTATTCCAGCCAGTTCTCCATCTCTTCGGGAGTGCCCGAGCCGACATTGCCGGCGACATAGGGCTGACAGCCCAGCAGCCCGCAGAGTTCGAGGAATTCGTGCGTACCGAAAGAATTGTCTTCTGTCACCATGCCCCAGGTGGCATTGACGGTCCGTTTGCGCTGATCTTTTGGCCCTATCGCGTCGCGCCAGTGGTACTGGTCGGCAAAACACCCGCCAGGCCACCGGAGCACCGGTATCTTTATCTTCTTCAGCGCGTCGACGATATCCATCCGGATATGATCACCCGTCCAGAAACCGTCGTAGATACAGCGGCCCAGGTGTTCCGAAAAATGACCATAGATATTACGGCTGATCTGAGGCCCCGAAGTATCACTGACGCTGAGCTGCACCGTTTGCGAACGGACCGCGGAAGTCAGGAATAGGGCAACTAGCAGAAGGAGGACTGGTGTCTTTTTCATATGCCAAACTGTGTGGTTTTGGTTAAACAAACAATAATTGTCGAAAAGATAATTATTTTATTTTACAAAACGAACAAGTAAATGTAGAAATTACATTTAATAGCATTTCCTGATCTGCCTTTTCCGTCGGATTGATCTCACTTCCTGATCTGTCCCTTCCCGCGGATGATCCATTTTTCCGTCACCAGCTTCTCCAGCGCAAAAGGGCCGCGCGCATGCAGTTTCTGGGTGGATATCCCGATCTCGGCCCCCAGCCCCAGCTCTTCCCCGTCTGTAAAACGAGTAGAGGCATTGGCGTACACGGCCGCCGCGTCCACCTCGGCAAGGAACCGTTCGCACTTGCCCTTATCTTTTGACACGATCGCCTCGGAATGCCGCGTGGAATAACGCTGGATATGGTCCAGCGCCTCGTCCATATTCTTAACGACCCTGACCGCGCATTTCAGGCTGAGGAATTCCCGCGCATAGTCGGCCTCCGTGGCCTTCTGAAGAAAAGGATAGCCCTTGAGCAGCCTGGCCGCCGGCGCATCGGCAAAGATCTCGACGCCATACTTTTCCAGCGCTGCCGCGGCCACCGGCAGAAAGGACGCAGCGATCGCCGCATCCACGACCATCGTATCCATCGAATTGCAGACGGATGGGCGCGAAACCTTGGCATTGACAACGATATCCGTCGCCATTTTTACATCTGCAGTAGCCTCGACATAGACATGACAGACGCCGGCCCCCGTCTCGATCACCGGCACCTGACTATTGGCCCTTACATAACGGATCAGCGAATCGGACCCGCGCGGTATGAGCACGTCGACCCAGCGCGTAGCCGTGAAAAGTTGCTGCACACTGTCCCGGTCTGAAGGCAGTAGGGTTACGGCATCCGGATGGATGCCGCTGGCCTTCAGCACTTTTTTGATCAGCGCCACAGCCGCCTCATTCGTATCCCTGGCCTCCTGGCTGCCCTTTAGGACACAGCCGTTGCGGCTTCTCAGGCACAACGCCGCAATATCGAACGTAACATTGGGTCTCGACTCATAGATGGCCCCTACCACACCCAGCGGCACGGACCTTTTCTCCACTTTCAACCCGTTGGACAGGGTTCGCTGCGCCAGCAGCCGCCCCGAAGGATCGGGCAGCCTGCTCACTTTCCGGATGCTCCCGGCGATAGCCTTTATTCGCTGCTCATTCAGCATCAGCCTGTCATTGCGCGGATTGTCGGGTTCCTGCCGCGCGAGGTCGCTGGCATTGGCCTTTAATAAAAGTTTCGCATTCTTCTCCAGCTCGGACGCCAGCAGCTGCAGCGCCGCCTTCATCTGCCGGTCGCCGGTCTTCCTCAGTTGTACCGCCGCCTTATAGGTCTTTATGATAAGAGGTTCTATGCTATTCATATCGTTAAAATAGGACTATATCATCGGCATGCGCCGCAATGGTATTTTTACTCGTCAGGCTGCCCATCATCTCCGCCGCGCCCATTTTGACCTTCGCCACCCCGATGATGGTCGAATCCTCGTCTTTCAGCTGCACTACCTCGCCCTGCGCAAACTTCCCCATCACCTTTTTGACGCCAACGCTCAGCAGACTGCGGCGCTGCTCCAGCGCCCTTGCGGCGCCCTTGTCGACGAAAATGCTCCCCAGAGTGATGCTGCCGCTCGCGAGCCATTTCTGACGGGCCTTCAGGTTGCTGGTGCTCGGAACAAAAGTCGTCCCCGATACCCCCGCCAGCGCATCCGCAAACGGCGTCTTCCCACCCAGCCCGCACATAACCACCCGGATCCCAAGCGAACAGGCCAGCCGCGTAAAGGTCAGCTTCGACACCATCCCCCCAGACCCAGACTGCTCTTACCCTTTTGCACCAGACCCAGTATCCGGCCGTCCACCTTCTCCACCCGGGGGATGACCCGCCTGTCCCCGTCGAGGAACCCGCCCACCGACGTACACAATAACAGCGCATCGGCGTCAAACCCGACGGCCGTCAGCGTAGCCAGCTCGTCATTATCCGAAAACTTCAGCTCCACATTGCTGACAAGATCATTCTCGTTCATTACAGGCAAAATGCCATTCTTCCAGAACTCGGCAAAGGTTTCCCTCAGCTGCAGCCACCTGGGTCTGCTCGAGAAATGCTGCCGCTCGCAGAGCGCCTGCGCCACCGGTATGCCATATACAGAAAAATGCCGCTGATAATGCCTGATCAGAATGGGGTTTCCCACAGCCGCAGCCGCCTTTCGCTCGGCCAGCGTCCCCTTATACCGTGCAAAAAACGACTTCCCGCTGCCCACGGCCCCGCTGGACACCAAAATAACATTATAGTCCTGGATGAGTTCGGCAATCCCTGCCGCCACCTTTTTGATGGTGGCCTGCGCTATTTCGCCTTTATCATTGGTGAGTACTGCAGTACCAAGCTTGATGACCAGTACGGGTTTTTGCATGGCCGCAAAGCTATCCCATTCTACTGACATTCAGCCGCCCAACTACTACCACTTTCCAAACCACCAGCTTCAGCCGCGCACAAATACCCCGCCCGGCGGTAGCGTGGGCGCCTTTACCAGGATCATTGACAGTTTCCATCCCATGGTTAATTTTTCAACGGCTTTTGCAACACCATCACCCCATTCATGATGAACGTGTTTCCTGCTCCTGCAACGATATTATAAACGGGTTGCGCACCCCCGGCAGCCTCCCTCTTGCTCCATACCGTGAACTCCTGACAGATCCCCGACTTTTCATCCCGGCAAAGCACCCTGTCGCCTTCCTTCAGGTCTCCCGCCTTTCGTTCTCCCTCCGCGGTGACCATCGGATGGTTGGGCGTCGCCTGCAGACTCTTTGTAACGAGGGTCAGGTCCCGGCCGGAGCCGCTCGCCGACAACAGCAGGAGATTTGTGATGACATAGTTCTTCGCAGCATGTACCGTCAGGTCTTTCACCGTCACGGTCGTCGCAAGATGCGTGGACGGATCCACGGCGATAACTTTATCGCCGCTCTTTATTTCGCTGACCGGCTTTGACCCGCCGCCCGCCATCTCCACCTTCATATCACCGGGAAAGCAAATATCATTTCCATACGTCCCGGACTCCCGGCTGATCTCTTTGCCCGTACCGCCGGTTGCAGAGCGGTAGAACTGAAAACCCAGTTCCTTCGACAGTACATAAGACAGCTTGAGTACATAGAACTTTTCTTCGTTGTCGATGCCATGGATGTCTTCAAAATACTTCTCCCAAACCTTGCCGTCGGCCTTATAACCCGGCATTACTGCTGTATACCGCTTGCCCGTCTCGGTGGTATAATAGATGACGGTCCCCAGATCGACCCGCCCTTCCTTAAGGATCAGCCGGTAAAGGTCGACCCTCTTCTTCATGCCGTCATCCCCCGTGATGAAATAGGGCTTGCCGAATCCGCCTTTGTCGAGAATATAGGCGTTCTCGAACTTGATATACGTGTCCTTGTCCAGATCGGCGACCGAGAATGTTTTAGCCTTGTTGTACTCTGCCATTGTAAGGGCCCGGCTGACGCTATCCTGCGCCCGCGCAGAGATCAGGCCGGCTGCCAGCAGCCAGAAAGAAAAAAGGAATTTCCTCATGTGTGATAGCAATTATTTTATGATCGATGAATTTAGGATATTTCCCGGAACGCCGATGCAAAAGCCTCCATCTCGTCCATCCTGCCGATGCTCACCCGGCACCAGTCCTGGCTATTGAACTTCCAGTTACGGATACTGACGCCCCGCTTCATCATCTCGCCCACGAATCGTTCGCCGTCCATCTTTATCGGGAAGATCACAAAATTGGCGACGGACGGGACATAAGTATATCCTTCTTTCTTCAACACTTCGTAGAGATAGTTCTTTGACGCGATCGTCTTTTTCAGCGCGGCGTCGAGGAACTCCCGGTCCTGGTAGCTCGCGATTGCCGCATGCAGCGTAGTGGCGGATATCGACCAGGTAGCCTCGGAATACATCGTGAGCTTCTTTATCGTTTCCGGCTGTGTAACTACATAGCCTATACGAAGACCGGCGAAACCGTAGAGTTTTGAAAAGGTTCTCGCAACGATGATATTCGCGCCTGAACTGACCAGCGGTATCAGCGTCGTACCCTGCGGGTCGTCGAGATAGTCGATATACGCCTCGTCGACAAAGATGGTCACCTTTTTGGATACCCGCTCACAGAAGGACTTCAGCCTGTCCTTATCCAGTACCGTAGCCGTCGGGTTATTGGGATTGCAGATATAGACAAGACTGGTGTTGGCGTCGATCGCCTTCTCCATTGCGTCGAGGTCGAGCTTGTAGTCGGCCGTCAGCGGCACCTTCACCCATTTTGCACCCATTCTTTCGGCCTTCGAGGGCAGGTCGGCATAGGACGGATCGCCGGTGATGATATTGGTGCCGGGCTTGCCATAGTACAGACCGGCGGCCATCAAAAGGGGAGACGAACCGGATGACAACAGAATGTTCTCTTTTTTGACCTTTTCAAAATCGGAGATCTTCTGGACCAGGTCGCCGAGCGCCATAAATGGATACTGATAGCTGGTCGGCAGCGCCTCCATGATCGCAGCCTTAGCCTTGTCGCAGGGACCGAAGGGATTTTCGTTGGCAGACAGCCGCGCTTTCATCGGCACTATCGGATCCATCGGAATATCTCTTTCCGACCAGACCTCGGGAAAAGAGTAAGACGGGCTTTTGATGACCGGGCTGGCCTGTGCAGTTTCGAGCAGGCCGCCGGCAATGGAAAATCCGCCGGCTAATAAGGCGCCCCTTTTTATTAGTGTACGACGACTGATGGAGTTGCCCATAAGAGTATATTTTGGTGGTTAAATGACTATTTTCTCATGCGTTTCATAGGGCCCAACTCCGTTAACTCCCTAACACGGGATATGTAAATCTTTGATTCGTCACTCTGCTGTGCAGGGCCGCAACCACACTCCTCGCCGACTCCAGCGCCCCCGCCATCCAGGCATTCAAATACGTCATATGCTCGCCGGCGAAGTAGACCTGCTTGTCCGGCTGCAGCATGGGCTTGTACAAAGTCTGCCGCTCTTCCGGCGAATACAGCGCCCAGCCACCCTGACTATATTTCGTCCTGTGCCAGCTCACCGAAAACGCATTCTCGAACTCCTGCCTGTACTGTGGATGTATCTGACTGCCCTTCTCCAGCGCCAACTGCTCCCTCTGCTGATAAGATAGATTTCCCGTGGCCACGGCTTTGTCATTAAAGTTATAGTATCCTATGAGAATTCCCTTACCGCTCAAGTAATCGTTGGAAGGATAAAATAGCTGGGTCGAGCTGGTTGTTCGTATGCGTGATCCCTCCGTAAATGCCCTCGTCCTCCTCCCAGAACCGGCGCCTGAACTGCAACCCGATCTTCCCCGTATTCATATATACAACAGAATCTATGGCCCGGCTGACATCGGAAGAAAAATTATGGTCGATATTGCTCAGCACCGGCAGCGGGATCGTACAGATGCACAGATCGGCCTGCAGACTCTTTTCTCCGGTCCCGTCCTTATAGACCACATTTACGCCCTGCTCAAGGTTACGGATCGACCTTACCTCGGCATTCAGACGGATCAGATGCCCCACCTTCTGCTGAAACGCCGTCGCGATCCTGTCCATCCCCCCAACCGCCTGGAACAGAGTTCCCTGCAACTCATAGGTGTATTCGGCGACGTTGTAAAAGTCGGGGTCCAGCAGCCCGGACTGCAGCATGGCCGCCAGCGCCATCGGATCACCCAGCCTGCCTTCCCTGTCCCCCGGCCCGGGAGTCTCGGCATAACCCCTCCGGGCCGACGCCTTGTACAGCTTGTCGATATCGAGTCCCCCCTCCGCACGCAGGTACTCGATCACCTTCAGCGTATCTTCCCTGCTCATCGCCATTTCGATCTTACCCCCGTCCAAACCCTTGGCCAGCAACTCGGCCATCCAGCCCCGCATATCATTATGCACTTCCCTCACCCTTATCTTCCGGTTGGACAGAGGCCCCTTCCCCTCACTAAAATAGTAAGCATTTTCATTGACATTGTTATATACCTGGATCGGAACCCCCAGCTCTTTGCAATAGTGCAGCGTCAGGCCATGATGGTGTGGTATCCGCGAAGGGCCTGCGTTGAAATACAGCCCCTCGTCAAAGGCAGCCCTGTGCAGCCCCAGCCCAACTTCCTCGTTGACAGCGCCTTTCCGGACACTCCAGCATCGGCCGCCCACCCTGTCCCTTGCTTCAAGGATGGTACAATTATAGCCGAGTTTCGTTAGTTCGTAGGCCGCGGTCATTCCGGCCAGCCCCGCCCCCAGTATCAGGACCTGCTTCCCGCCGCCATCCCCCTCCGGCCGAAATTCGTGCGCGGGAGCAGCCGGTATTAGCCCCATAGCCAGCATTGCCGGATATGTTCCGTCAGCCAGCATCGCCGCACCTGTTGCGCCGCCCAGCATTGCCGGAACGGTTCCTCCGGCCAGTAGCCCGGACCTCTGCAGAAATTCCCTTCGAGTTAGTTTCAATTAAAAATATTGTGTTTTAAGGGTTCTTAAATCTACGCCAAACTTATTAAATTTAAAGGTGTCCACATCTTCGTTCGAACGAAATACCACCTTTGTCCAGGCCGTCCTCCTGACCACTTTGCTGGCCGGAAGTCTCGACGCACTCTCCGCTATCATCCAGTTCACCCTCTCCGGCAATCACCAGCCGGCGCGCATCTTCCGTCAAATCGCCGGTGGAATATTCGACAGACCTGCCCCGTCTGGCGGTTGCCCATCTTACTGCTCGCCAAACGATGGCTACGCAGTTAGCCGCCCGCGGCAAGCGCCGGGGATCCTCTGATCCCTAGTACCCCATATTCTGATACATCTTCACCGGATCGAAGCTGCCATTGACGCTGTAATTATAGTCAACCTCCGGATTGTAACCCTTGTATCCGGTGATCGTAAAATCATTGTTAACGGCAGCGTATAACCGGATATCCTGGATACCCGCCTTGTGCATCGCCGTTATCGTTGGCGGTTATATCCCAGCGTTATATTGGTACAGCGGATAAAGCTGCCATTCTGTATATAGAAGGCAGACAGGCGGGTGCTGTTGCTTTGTGTGCCCGCACGAAAGCCGCAAGGCCGCCGTACGCAGACGCTTACGGATCTTTTGCAGATGATTCTTTACGGTATATGGTGAGACTAATAGTTCTTCCGATATCTCCCGGATGCTTTTTCCCTCCTGGGCGCTAAGCAGATAAACCCGTTTCATCTGGGCGGGCAGTTGTTCGAGTTCGGACGTCACCAGCGCCTCTTTGCTTTCCAGCTCTTCTTCACGGAAAGCCGCCGTGAGGACCGCCTCCTCCTGCATGACCATTATCCATGCATGCACCTGCTTTTCGGACAGCTGCCCGGCACGCAGGCGGTCGAATATCTTGTACCGGGCCATGCTGTATAAGTAGGGGAAAAACTCGTTCTGTATCCTGATCTTTCCACGCTTGTCCCACAGGTCGAGAAAGACTTCCTGAAGTATATCCTCTGCCTCTGCCGCATCGTCCGACCATTTGTAGATGGCCGCCATCAGTGCATGCAGGGTACGCCTGTACAACTGTTCGAACGCAGATCTGTCGCTCTCCTGCGAGACCAACCGCCAGAGTTCTTTATCGCTACGCCTATCCGATTGCATGTCGCCTTACCAGTTTATATCCAAAAAATTGACATTTCCCCTACGGGAGGATGTCACTGCTACTCCTTTTGAAATGGAAGACATAAAGGAGAACCCTTCCAACTCGTCTCCCCTATCGATGCCGGTCACCACCTTCACTACTTCCGCCTGTCCCGACTCCAATGACTTCTTCAGGTCCACATAGGTAAACTGCCATTTCCTTCCTTCGATCTGATTCTGGATCAGCACCAACAGATTCTTTTTCGGTATCCGCTGCATGTTCTGAACCCAGGGGCCGCAGGTGAATTTCTTATAGACGACACCCTTGTCGGTGGTCTTCTTTGCGCGTTCCAGCGCTTTCGGATCGTAGAGCCGGACCTCGTTGGCCCTGTTGCCGTAGTCCGCCGTAGCCACATACCATTTATGATCGTATTCCACGTATTCGGGGCGGGTGCCCTGGATGCAGGCATCATCCTCTATGACGTTCTTCAGATTGCCGCCGTCGAGGGTCCCGGTCTTTTTCAGACCATCCCAGTCGATACAATATATAATGGCCTTCCACTGATTGGTGGCCTTGTTGAGTATCACGCTGTTACCCATGAAGACGGGCATATGACCGTGCACAGCCAGTCCCGTGGGGTGGTTGATCACGTCCGTGTCATGCATGGTAAGCCGGTATTCGTGCCCCGTATAGGACAGGGAGTCACCCTTCCAGTCGAACTCGCGGATCATCCCAACTTCCCTGTCGCCATACAGATAGGCCCTGCCATTCAGCCATGAGATACCCTGACAGGCGCCCAATGAATCGACGGTAACACTACGGGATAACGACATGCCGGGTTTTCCCTGGAAGAAGGAGACGGGTGCCGCGGTAAGCCCAGCCAGCAAAAGCAGAAGTAGAGGTCGCATAAGTTATGCAACATTACCACGTTTTCCGGGGTAGGGTACCCTTTGGTACATTATGATTCGATTACTGAATGTTGAAATTTTTGTTAATTCGGGGGGTCCGGGTAGTTCTTTTTCCTAATTTGAAGACTACTAAGAGCCGGTGGGATTACCCGGGCCCCCGGGGCCATTGGGACCGCCCGGGCCGCCATTGGAGCCGCCCGAACCTCCGGATCCGTTCTTAATTGTCTTCAACCCATCCAACAGGGCCGTCCCTACCGGCACTCCCCATCCCGTGACCGCATCATATCCCGTCCCTGCCTGGTAGCCTCCGATAGAGGCAGTACTGTTGTCCCCCAGGACAATATCCCGGAACCCGGACACGCCCAGGGGCGTTCCGTCCGCCCCCTTCTGAAACAGCAACGGGTTCAGATAACCTACCGGGCTGGGCAGGTTTGCGTTAATGCGCGCAATGAGTGCCGCCCACAATGGTGCGGATGCGCTGGTTCCACCGCTTGCTCCTCCCTGGCCGTCGACCACCATCCAGTAGCCGGTATTGGCGCTGGCATCCGCCGCCACGTCGGGCACTATCCTGCCGGCGATACTCCCCGGGTTGACAGAATCGATCGTCGCCGTCTGCCAGTCGGGACGCGGGAAAAAGGTGCTCACACCCCCGCCCGTGCTGCCGCCGTTGTCCTGGCGCAGGCCGTCCCCATCCTTCCAGGCCGTCTCGGTAACGGCGCCGGTCGGCGACCTTTTCAGCGTTGTCCCTCCAACAGCCAGCACATAGGGGCTGGACGAAGGAAAGTCTACGTGCGCGTGTCCGTCACCGACCTGGTCGTCCGAGCCATCGTCGCCCGAAGCCACAAGAATGGTGACCCCCAGCAGGGCCGCCGCCTTCAGCGTGTCGTTGATCGAATTCAGCGCGGCGGGCGTCCAGGCGCCCGGCGCATCTTCCGCATACCCCCAGCTGATCGACAATACCGATATTTGACTTTGCTGGTCGTGGACTGCCGTATCGACGACACTGACCCATCCGCTCTCGTCAAATGAAGAGAAATAAACCACGATGTCCGCCGCCGGACAGACGCCGGCTACCACTTCAACATCGAGCATCACTTCTCCTTCCGCCCCATCCTTCTGGTTGGTCGGCGTATTGTTGACAGAAACCGTCCGGACGGAGGGCATGGAGACATTCGCATTCTTGCAGAAAGTCGCCAGATCAGCTTCGAAATAACCGCCCCCGAACTCCACCAGTCCGATAGTTTGTCCCTTCCCGTTGCCGTCCGGGAAAGAATATATCGAAGCCAGCTCTGCCGGATAGAACCACGACCGGCTGGCCGCCGCCCGCTCCGCCAGGTCCAGCGAGGTCCTCCTCCTTTTTATCGGCCTTCTCTTGACCATGCTTCGGGTATCCAGACCAAAAACCCCCGTGACGATATCTTTCAGCTCGGCAGGAATCATTACATCGCCCTTCCTTCCCCGATAGTTGCCGGACGAGTGCGAATAATGAAACAACTTCAGCTGAAAGGTCGATTCGATGACCTGCGCATCTCCGCCGACCCTCATGCTGCAGCTGGCGGCGTCTTCTTTCAATACTTTCAGGCCCAATCTGGTAAATACCGTCCTCGCCAGCTCCATATCTGCCGGGTCGGCCCCATACTGCGCCTCCAGCTCGGCGCGGCTCATCGGTGTTGCCGTTAAGGCCCTGGTGATCTCAGGCAGCGGCTTTTTCCGCCGGATCTTTATCGTCAGCTCTATCCACTCCGACGGGTCCGCCACGCCCAGCACATTTGCCCCGGGCCGCACCGCCCGCATACTTCCGGATAAGATGACGTGCGAGCCAGCGCTGCTCCCTCCCGATCCGGAACTGCGGCCCGAAGATCCTGAGCCCGATCCGCCGGTTCCGCGCGAGCCTGATGCTCCAGCTTCCCGAAGATCCGCTGCCCGATGCTCCCGAGCCAGTCCCGCTGTCTCCTGCCGTTGCTCCGGTCGCCGGCGTTAATCCCTTTTCTCCGGCATTCTTGTCTTGACGCGTTGATTTCATACGATGTGTTTTAGGTTTAAATTCCCGAAGGAGAGATTCCCAAAATTCGTGCTGGGATTTCTCCCCATGTCTGTTTTGCGTATCCTTTTTATCCCCCATTTTCCTCCCGGTTCCATCATCAAAATAACATATATACCCGCCTCCTTATATTGTTGAATCCGGAGTCCAGAAAAAAATCACTGCCGCCGACTTTCAGCGGATACTGCCTTCCCATATAGGCAAAGCCCCGTCCCAACTCCAAAATAAATCGCTGGATATGATTTGTCAGCGCAGTTTCCAGATCCCGCTCTTTTGCCTCCTTCCCCAGCATCAGGAAATCAAAATTGTAGGGATTCTTCAGCGTCTCCCGAACCAGGCCGGACTGCACTTCCGGCAGGGTGAGGCTAAAATTGTCGATTGCCTTGCCCTATAATTCCTGTCCACCGTCAACTCCTGCCTCATAAAATACCCTTTAGGGCATCCAATTTACTACATTTTTTAGCAAAATGAAATAAAAAAAACCGCGTGGGATGACTCGGTTCGCCACGCGGTTCACAAAATTGATGGCCGGATACGCACACGCCGCCCGGCAGACTCACTCCTCCCCGGCTGGTACTTCTTTTCCACATTCTTCAGCACGTCCTCCTTATAAAAGAGCACGTCCTTGAACACACCAAAAAGATACATCGTAGCCTGGTCCGAAAAATGCGGCGAGGCAGGATCGCTGCTCTCCCCTCCCGTCACGATCGTCTTCGCCTTCACCTTCTTGCCAAACTCCACCGCCGCAATAAAACTATTCCCCGAATACCCATACCGCTTCTTCGTATTCGGCATCACCCGGCTCACATAGGAAGGCAGAGCCCCAAAGGAGGACGCCACCAGACCCACCGCAACACTTGGCCTGGCGTCGTCATAGGTCTCCGTGATCTTACCCGTCAGCCGCTGATAACGGCAACGGTCACCCCAATTTATTTTCCAGGTACCGTATTGTTTCTTCAACTCGCTGACCACAGCGCTCAGCGCCGCCGGTCTTCTGGGCCGCGGTAGACTGCTCCAGCTCAGCCTTTATATTCGCTACCGCGTTGGACGCTTCCTCGGAAGTCTTTGGACGCGGCATATACTGCATCATCCTCGTACCCCACTCTACCGCAAGGGTCGTCGCAACCGACCTGGTGTCCGAACGCCTGTCCCATCGCTGCAAAACGCTTATCGGCTCCTGCAGATTTTCTTTGTAGAATCCGGCGCCGAGGCATAAGCCTCGAACAGAGCCGGCAACAACACGTCGAAGGCCATCAGATATTTATCGTACCCCTGGAGATAAGACTGTCGATAGTAAATTCGGACGCGCCGCTCAGCAACCTGGCCGCATTCAGGGCCCGGAAGTTCTCTCCGTCGGGAGCCATATAGGGCGGATACTTATTTCGCTCGGGGCTGCTGTTCCCCGAAAGGCTGTAGGGGGTGGAATTGCAGTTTTGTATCCATCCCGTAGCCGGATTATATACATGCACGATCTCGTCCAGCTCGTGCAGGCCCTTCCATTCAGTGGCGGCAATTGAGCCGTCTACCGGCATCGACCAGTCGTAGGTGGGATCCCGCTTCGGCATAAAATTGCCGTGCCAGTAGGCGATATTTCCCTGGTCGTCCGCATACACCGTATTGTTGGTCGTATTGGCGCGAATATCCATCGCCTTCTTGTATTCGTCGAAGGTATTCGCCTTGGTGATCATCCACGCTTCCATCAGCGCATTCAGCGAACGGTTGTATTCCCGGAGGCTGAGCCATTTTCCATCACGGCTCGCCATCACCGGACCATGGTGCGTGTAGAGTCCCGTCACCGGCACAGACTGCAGACTGCTGTCTTTTTTATAGTAGACCGTGAACGGCTTCATCGTCACCGGCTTCTTTTGTCCTTCGTACTCGTAGACCCAACCCTTATCACCCTGGCTGGCTTTTTCTTCATACAGGTCGGCCACGTCCGCATAACTCGACGTATGCATCCATCCGCAGTGCGCGTTAAACCCCTGGTAGATAAAAAACTGGCCCCAGGTCACCGCTCCATAGACGTTCAGTCCTTCGTCACTCACCAGTTGCGCCTCCATTCTGAAGTAGAATGGTACATGGGGGTTAATATATAGCTCCGTGCCCTCCGACGCAGTCCGGAACCCGGCCAGCGCAAATCCGTTGGAACCTTTCTCTGTCTCGTCTTCATCCGACGGCTGCGAACCGCCGCTACTCAAAGCCGCGGGCTCATTGTGGGAACCATCACCACCCGCTGACCCGTTACTACCCACCGGTCCGGTAACCGCCTGAGGCTCTGCCGGCGGCAATATTCCCCTGTCCGCCAATACCATCCTCTCAACCGCCGACACCTTCCTCACAGGCACGATCCCTGTCACCGGACCCTTACTATAAAAATTCCTGATCTCGTCCTGCCGTACACCTCCCAGACTGGTCGCCGATACGCTGCCGTCAGTGAACATCAACGGATACCAGGGTTCGAAATGCCGCAGCACGAGCGGTCTGGTCTCCGGGTGCTTATAAAGATAGTAGTTGACGCCGTCGGCAAAAGCATCCAGCAATTTGTGCATCCACGCCGGACTCTTCTGATAGTCGGCCACTGCCTGTGCACTGTCATATATCAGACGCATCGTCACGTCGGTATATAAATAGCCTTCACCATATGCTTCGGCCTGCCGGCCCAGCATCTCCAGATAGTTCTTCTCCACGCGGCTGAAATCGGTCTGACACTCGGCATACATCAGCCCGAAAACGGCATCCGCATCCGTTTTTCCATAGATATGCGGCACACCCCAATCATCCCGGATGATCGTCACGGCCTTTGCCTCCGTTTCATAACGGCGTAGCTCGTCAGCGGAAAAAGACGGGCCAGCGGAAGATGGCTGACCAAAAGAGATCACCGGCAGCACAAATCCGGCGATAGTCACAAGGGGCACCAGCAGTCTATTCATTCTCTAATTTACTGTATAATTCCGTCCCGCGAGCCCTTCGCCCAATTTTTGCAAAAGCAACGGTAAATATCCAAACCGGACTACGTCCGGTTTGGCGTAACTTAGTGTTATGGCCAACCTTTCCACGATACCAACTGTCCCGACCGGCGATATGGCCAGCGGAGTCACGCTAATACCCGTGCAAAAGATAACCAGTCAAGCCGCGCCCGTCCTGATCACGGACGCCGTCGCAGTCGAAGAACCATTGGAAATCAGCCTGGAATACGGTCCGGCTGCCGCGCGTCGGCAGCAAAACGTCTCCGTCACCATGCGCACACCCGGTCAGGATACCGACCTGGCTATCGGTTTCCTCCTCACCGAAGCCATCCTGCCAAACGCCCAGGCCATAAAAGCCATAACCTCAGGCTATAACACTATCAAAGTAAGCCTGCACGAAAACATCGCTCCGGACATCGACCGTCTCCAGCGTCATTTTTATACGAGCTCCAGCTGCGGCGTATGCGGAAAGTCCTCCATAGAGGCGCTACGGACCGTAGCCCCTGCGACGACAGGCGGAAAAGAAGCCCCTCCTGTCGAAGCCCATATCCTTCATGGTCTTCCACCAATGCTCCGGCAGGAACAAAGCATTTTTGAAACTACCGGGGGACTCCACGCCGCCGCCCTTTTTAACCGCACAGGAATGATACTGTCACTCCGGGAGGACATCGGCCGTCACAATGCCGTCGACAAACTCATCGGCCGCGCCCTCCAGGACAACCTCCTTCCACTGACAAACGTCATTCTTCTACTCTCCGGCCGCGCCTGCTTTGAACTCATTCAGAAAGCCGCCATGGCCGGAATAAAAATAATAGCAGCTATCGGCCCCCTTCCAGCCTGGCCGTACAGCTGGCCGACGAATCCGATATCACCCTGGTGGGATTCCTGAGAGAACAACGATTCAATATCTATTCCGGCGCTCACCGCATCCGGGTATAAAACCCGGCTCATGAACCGGATATAAAACGAAGTATATGGACCAACCATCAGCCGAAAGCCCCGATCAGCTCAACGACCTTCATCAAAAAAAGATTAAGAAGGACGCCGTCGGCCTGCCTGCCATCGTCTCCAGTTTCCGCCACGTCATCGGCGAAGCCGGCCTTGCCCGGGGTCTGAAGGCCCTCGCGCACCTCAACCAGAAGGGCGGCTACGACTGCCCCTCCTGCGCCTGGCCCGACCCCGACGACGAACGTTCGGGCTTAGCCGAATACTGCGAAAATGGCGCCAAGGCCGTGGCGGAAGAGACGACGACCAAAAAACTCACTCCGGACTTTTTCGAAAAGTACAGCGTCGCCCAACTCGCCACATTCACAGACTTCGAACTGGGCGGCCAGGGCCGCATCGCCCAGCCCATGTATCTGCCCAAAGGCGCCACCCACTACCAGCCGGTCTCGTGGGACAAGGCGTTCAACCATATCGGCCGATCCCTAAACGGTCTCAGCAGCCCCAACGAAGCGATCTTCTATACTTCCGGCCGCACCAGCAACGAAGCCGCCTTCCTCTACCAGCTGTTCGCCCGGGAATACGGCACCAACAACCTTCCCGACTGCAGCAATATGTGCCACGAGTCAAGCGGAGTGGCCCTGAGCGAGACGGTCGGCATCGGCAAGGGATCGGTGACGCTCGAAGACCTGCATATCGCGGAGCTGATCATTATCATGGGGCAAAACCCCGGCACCAACGCCCCCCGCATGCTCACGGCCCTTCAAAAGGCAAAACTCAACGGGGGGAAAATCATCTCCGTCAACCCGCTGCCGGAAACAGGGCTGATGGCCTTCAACAACCCCCAGCAGATCAAAGGCCTTCTCGGCCTCGCGACCCCGCTGACGGACCTCTACCTCCCCGTCAAACTCAACGGAGATATGGCCCTCCTGCAGGCTATCGAACTGTTGCTATGGCTGGAGGAAGAAAAAGCGCCGGGGTCCGTCTTCGACACCGATTTTATCCGGGACCAAACCACCGGCTACGGCGAGATTCATGGCGCACCTCAAACAGGTATCCCTACCCGATCTGGCCCATAACTGCGGAATTTCCATCGAAGACATCGGCAAAGCCGCCGACATGATAAAAGACAGGAAGAAGATCGTCATCTGCTGGGCAATGGGGCTTACCCAGCATACCAACGCCGTCGACACGATCAAGGAGGTCACCAACCTCCTCCTTTTAAAAGGGAGCATCGGCAAACCCGGCGCCGGCACCTGCCCGGTGCGCGGGCACAGCAATGTCCAGGGGGACCGCACGGTTGGCATATGGGAAAGACCGACAGAAAAGCTCCTCAACTCCATCCGCGACAATTTCGGGTTCGAACCTCCGCGGCAACACGGCTATGACGTCGTCAACGCGATAAAAGCCATGTACGAAGGAAGAGCAAAGTTCTTTTTTGCCATGGGCGGAAATTTCCTGTCCGCCACTCCCGATACGACCTATACCGCCGAAGCGCTGCGCCGCTGTCAAATGACCGTACACGTATCCACTAAACTCAACCGCAGCCATCTCGTACACGGCGAAGAAGCCTATATCCTTCCCTGCCTCGCGCGCAGCGACCGGGACTTTACCGGAGGCCAGGAACAATTCGTCTCCTGCGAAAATTCAATGGGCGTGGTCCAGTCGTCACAGGGAGTGCTGAACCCCGTCAGCGAACACCTGCTCAGCGAACCCGCCATCGTCTGCCGCCCGGCCAAAGCCACTTTCGGCCGCGGAAAGGAGGAGCACGAGACCAGAAGGCTGGCCGCCTCCAAAATCAAATGGGACAAATACATCTCCAACTACGACGCTATCCGCGACGACATCGAACGCGTCATCCCGGGATTTGAGAACTACAACCTCCGCGTGCGCGAGCCGGGCGGCTTCTACCTTCCCAACAGCGCACGCGACGGCAAATTCGCAACGCCCGACCAGAAAGCCCATTTCAATGTCGCCAACCCGCGCGAGACTCCCCTGGAAAAAGGACAGCTCATGATGATGACCATCCGGAGCCACGACCAGTTCAACACCACCATCTATGGCCTCACCGACCGCTATCGCGGCGTATACAACGAACGGCGCGTCGTCTTCCTCAACGAAGCCGATATGCAGGAGCAAAACCTCACTAAGGGCGATATCGTAGACATATACAATGAGCACGGAGGCGTCCAGCGGGTCGCCCACAGATTTGTGGTGATTCCCTATCCCATCCCCCGCAGTTGTGCCGCCACCTACTACCCCGAGACAAATGTGCTCGTGCCCATTGATACCGTTGCGGAAAAAAGCAATACGCCTGTGTCCAAGCTGGTCATCATACGGATAAAAAAACAGCCGGCCCAATAGGTCCGGCTGAAAAAAGATTCTTGTGGAAGATAAGGCGCCGGTTCACCGATTCCCCATTTCTAGTACTTAGCCGATTCCCCGGTTTCGGCAACGATGCTTTAATGAATTTCCTCAGGCTCTCTGTCGCCGCCTCCAGATCAGGCTTCCGCAGGTACATCATATGCCCGCTGCGATAACCCTCCCAGGACAAACGATCCTTCAGTTTGCCCGAAGGGTCCAGCTGCCACAGGCTGTATTTCGCATTGAAATAGTCACAGGCTCCGTCATAATATCCGGACTGTATCATCAAATGCAGGAAAGGATTCTCCGCTATCGCCTTCCGCAGGTTCTCGCCCGTATGATCGTTCTGGTTATTCCACGGCCGGACAGGACCAAACAGGTAGTAGTTGAGATCGGTCCTGTAGTGCAGTTCCTCGCGCAGATAAACATTCATCGCCGGCATGAAGGCGTGATTCCGAGGAGTTGAGCTCCGCATTGTAATCCGGGCTGTCGCCTGCATCGCTCCCGTCGATGCCCCTGTAGCGCGAATCCAGACGGCCCACGGTATAGCCCTTATCCCTCAGCAGCTCTTTCCAGAAGAAATTCGAAGGGATCACGAGGTTGGACTGGAGGATCACCTTTTCCGACAACCCGATATATTTGGACATCTTCGCCGCGAGCTCTTTCTTCTTCGCCTCCTCAAGGAATCCGCCCCTGGCCAGCGCAGGTATCAGCTCGTTGATCGTAAAATTCTCTACTTCAGGTAACAGATCGGTCAGGTCGCGACGCTGCTCATCCGGACCGAGGGCCTTGTGAAACCAGGCAGTGGCCGCATAGTACGGTACGCGCAACGAGGCCTTAACGAACTCACTCCGCTCGATACCCAGCTCGGTAGGCGATACAAGCACGACCCCGTTGAGGTACATCCACTTGCGCCTCCTGCAGCTCGAGCGCAAGCCCGGAAGCCCTCGTGGTCCCGTAGCTCTCGCCGATAAGGAATTTCGGCGACGCCCAGCGATTCTTGCGGCTTACGAATGTGGAGATCCACTGCGCCAGGTACTTGATGTCTTCGTTGACGCCAAAGAACCGCGAGGTGGGAATAGCCGCGCTCACCGCCCGTGAAAAGCCGGTGTTCACCGGATCGAGATAGACGATATCCGCCACGTCGAGGATCGACTGGTTGTTCTCCTTCACGCCGTACGGCTGGATCGGGAATCCCTCATCGTCGATGTTCAGACGACGCGGCCCCGTATATCCTATCTCCATCCACACCGACGGAGTGCCGGGCCCGCCGTTAAAGGAAATGACCAGCGGCCGAGCAGCCCGGTCTTTGATATCCGAACGTTCATAATAGGTGTAAAACACGCCGGCTACGGGCTTGCCCTCTTCGTCCCAGACGGGCATCGTCCCGGCCGTAGCGTCATAAGGCACTACCTGGCCTTTGATCGTGACCTGCGAATGCGTGGTCACCGACGAATCGATATTCAGCACCCGGCTGCCCGGCGGCATCTTCTCCACCTGTGGAGTAGCCGGAGGCGGCACGGCGCCGGCATTTCGTTGTGCATACCCGCCAACCATTCCCAGCAACAGAAAAGACAAAAGTGTAATTTTTCGCATATGTTAACTTTGATAGGGATAAATATAGGATGGAAACATACGCAGCACTTCCCGGATATTAACTTTCCCTTGCAGTCCGCTGCCAATCCGCGGAGCGTCAACCCATCGCCGGGTCCGTCACCCCATCCTGCCCATTCTCCACCCTCCCCGCAAACCGCCGCAGCCATCCTTCATTCCCATCTACCCTCACCGTATAGTCGAACCACCGGTGTTTCTGCAGCGGCAGCCGGATACCAAAACTCCCGTCCTTGTTCGGTCCCCCGGCCTCCGGACCTTCGTCCCCTCACCATACGCATTATCCGTTATCTCCACAGTATGAGCACCACCGAGGCCGAGGATCAGCACGCCATCCTGAATCATTAGCCGCACTCCCAAATCCACTTCACCGGCCGCTCCCCTCATCTCCCAGTACCAACCATTGGGCCCATGAACGCGCAGGTCATACTTACCTGCTCCAAGTGAGAACTTATCGGTCAGACTACCCGATTTGACCGCATAGTTGCGGATACTACCATCCATATACGCCGTAAAGGGCGCACCGGCCGAACCGTGGACCTCCATCGTCAACTCGCAGTAGCCCCCATTCACCCTAACCCGGGCCCCAAGCAGATAGGGCAAAGCACAGGACCTGCGCGTCCCCTCTCCTGGCCAGGCAACCCCTTCCATTTATGGCCTTCGTGACGGGCGGCAGCTATCTCTCCCTCCGACAGTTGCTTATATCCCATCGGCAATCCCAGATACTGCGCCTTGTTGATGCCTTTCAGCGTCTCCTCAAAACCCAACGACTCCGGCAGCACGATCTTCTCACCATTGTAGGGCCTGAACATCGAGCTTAGGTCGCCGCAGATCGCGCGACGCCAGCCGCTGATATTCGTCTCGCGGACTTCCCTGCCTTTTCGATGCCGTACCAACTTCTCGATCATCATTATTATAGAGGTATGATCGAACACCTGCGAGTTGACATAGCCGCCGCGGCTCCACGGCGAAGCAACCACCAGCGGTACACGATAGCCCAGCCCGATAGGGCCGCCCCGCGCCGCCTTTTCGCTGGCATGCTTCAGGTCCTGCTCACGGCTGTGATATTCAGAAGCCGCGTCGATGTCTTCCGACACCCTGCCCGTCTCCGGCCGCGCGGGATCAGGCGCAACGAACGGAGGGACATGATCGAAATATCCGTCGTTCTCGTCATAGCAAAGTACAAAGATGGTCTTCTTCCAGACCTCCGGATTCTTTGTCAGAATATCCATCACTTCCGAAACATACCACGCGCCATACCAGGGCGCGCCGGGATGATCGGAAAAATTCTCCGGCGCCACCAGCCATGACACCGTCGGGAGATCGCCCGACGCAACGTCCTTCCTGAACTGCCACAGAACGTCACCTTTCGGAGCCTTCATTTCCCTCTTCCGGTCGCCATCCGTATAGTCCAGACTTTCGAGTGAATGAAAATCCGGATCCCCGCTGTTTCGTGTGAACGCGCGCCCGTGGATGTTCTTCGTTCGCTGGTCCAGCCTGTCCCTGTTTTCAGGGGTGACCACCGTCATGTCCTTTTCCACGATCTTCAATACGGCCTGCCGCTCCGCGACCCTATGTCTGATGACATCGTCGGAAGGCGTGGCAGCCAGCTTCGCCTCCAGTTTCGCGATCACTTTCTTCAGCGCCGCAACGATCTCCGGCAGATGGTCCATATACGCCGGCGAGAAACGCACCTGATACTGGGTGAACCACTCGAGCGGATTATCCGTAAAGTTGGACAGCCAGGCGTCTTCCTCTCCCTGAAATCCCTGATAGATACTGATCTCATTCTGATAGACGCGCCAGCTTACGCCCGCATCCTCCAGCCGCTCCGGGAATGTGGTCCAGGACGCTTCCACACCATAGTCCGTGTCCTCATTCCTGACCCTTGCCCTCGCCGATGCCCCGCCGCGAATGGTGCCCGTCCACAGATGCAGGCGGTTTGGCGTAGTACCCGTCAGCGACGAACAGAAGTTCTGATCCGCTACAGTAAAAGCATCCGCCAGTGAATAATAGAAAGGAAGGTCTCTTCGGTCATAATACCCCATCGTCAGCGGCATGCCCGCAAACTCCTTGTTCCCCGACCGCTTGGCCAGCAGCCAGTGGTCATGCTTCCCTTCGTTGCGCGCGTCTGCCTGGTCTGTCCAGGGAATGGGGCAATGACCCCATCCACGTAGCCTTTGTATCCTTGATATCCAGCCTGAAAGGCGTGTAGACCTCTCCCGCGGCATTCGACTGCAGCCAGACAGGATTGCCTCCAGGCACGGTGACAGCCACTGGGATCCCGGTATCCCCTTACGCCCTGCAGCATTCCATAACAATGATCGAAAGACCGGTTCTCCTGCATCAGGATCACTACGTGTTCCGCATCCAGCCAGGTACTGCCCGGCGAAGGGTCAATAGCCAGTGCCCGCTGGATCGACGATGGCAGCAGACCTGTCCCTCCCGCAAGTATGGCCGCTTTTTTGATGAATTCCCTACGATTGTCCATAAGTTATAGATAGATAGAATGATGTCTGAGCGAAAGATAGGACCATTTTGTGGAACTATTTCCACACACGTTCTACAGCCTCTAAGCTACCGGAAATATAACTTTGGCCAATCGGTAACAAGTAAAAACTTTAGGCATGCTCACAGACGAACTAAAGGAATACACTGAAGAAGTACACCACGCTTCGGAAAAGAGGATGATCGTCGCTCTGAAACAGATCTCCTCCTACGAAGACTATATACGAATGCTCAACTGGCTTCACGGGTTCTATGCCCCGGTGGAACAGGAGATCCGCCAATACCTGACAGAAGACAATTTCACGGACATCAACCGGCGAAGCCGCGCAGAATATATCCTGTGGGATATCCGCGAGTCGGGCCTTCCCGTGCCCGATCAGCAGGTCTGCGAAAGGCTGCCGGTCATCGACTCGTTCCACAGGGCGCTGGGCGCCATGTACGTCCTCGAGGGGAGCACCCTTGGCGGACGCATCATCGCAGGCATGATCTGCCGCTCGCTGGATTCGACCAGGTGCCTGTCCTTTTTCAACGGCTATGGGGCCGAGACCGGCCATATGTGGACAACTTTTAAGACTTATCTCAATCAACCCTTTTCAACAGAAGAGCGCCGCGAGATAATAGCGGCGGCAGAAGACACTTTCCTAACTTTTAAAAACTGGATCGAAAAACATGAGCTCCAACCCCAATTATGATTCGGAACTCTGCGGTAAAGTACCTATCCACCTTATCAACACCGTGCAACCCTATGGCGTCCTGCTTGTCCTGGACCGGACCTCTCTTGCCATAATCCAGGCGAGCGAAAACACAGACCAGATATTTGGCCTGTCCGCGCCACAGCTGATCCGGACAAAGCTGGACACCCTCCTCTCCGCGCCCACTGCCGCCGCTCTGCAACTGCTGGCAGGCGGAAATAGCTCCGACAGGATACCCCAGGTCTGGTCCATCGGCGACAAAAAATATCTTGCCCTCGTCCATATAAAGGAGGACCATATTCTCGCAGAGCTCGAGGTGAGGCCCCACGAGGAAGAAAGCCTCCGCTCATTCGTCAGCATCTACCAGGAGATAAAATATTCCATGGCCCTCATCGAAAGCGCCACGACAACGACGGATATCTGTGCCATCGCGGCCCGCGAGCTCCGGCGCCTTTCCGGTTTCGACAAGGTCATGATCTACCGGTTCGACCAGGATTGGAACGGTACCGTGATCGCCGAACAACTGGCCGATGACATGGAAGCCTACCTTGGGTTTACATTCCCCGCATCTGACATTCCCAAACAAGCCCGCGACCTTTACCTCCGTAACCCCTATCGCTTTATTCCCGACCGCAACTACCGGCCGGTCAAACTATACCCGGTGATCAACCCGGTCACGCATTCCTTCACCGATCTCTCCGACTGCAATGTCCGTGGAGTCGTCTCGGTCCACCTCGAGTATCTGGCCAATATGGGCGTTACCGCGTCGATGTCGACCCGTATCCTCAACAACGACCGGCTCTGGGGGCTTATCGCCTGCCATCACAGGACGGCGAGAACGCTCAGTTTCGAACTCTGCTCGATCTTCGAGCTCCTGTCCAACGTCATCTCGTCCCGCATGCATACGCTCCAGAATAAGGAAAAGCACAACAGCTATACCAGTACCCAGCAGTCATATGCCCGGATCGTTGCACAGGTATTCGAAACCAACAATATTCCCGGGGCCCTGCAGCATGGAGACACGACGGTCCTCGACCTTTTCAAAGCCACCGGCGCCGCAGTCACTCTCAACGGTGAACTAACCACACTGGGCTCTCTGCCGGACAAGGACAGCCTGGACGAACTACTCCTCTGGCTGCATACCCGCCGGCTCACCCGGTCTTACCAGACAGACCACCTCTCCGGACAGTTCGACCACGCGGCTCCGTATATGGATATGGCCAGCGGCCTGCTGGCGATCCCCTTCAACCCTCACAAGGAAGAATACGTACTGCTGTTCAGACCCGAGGTCAAAAAGATCATCGACTGGGGCGGAGATCCCGGCGGAAGGATCGTCTATGAAAAGGATGGTCTCAACTACCATCCGCGCAATTCATTCAAATTGTGGCGCCAGACCGTAAGCGGTACTTCCCTTCCCTGGGCGGAAGACGAGCTGTCCGTCGCAGAAACGCTCAGAAGTTTTTTATATGAGTACAGCAACAAATAAATATGACCACTATATCGTTGCCATAGGAGCGTCCGCGGGCGGTCTGGAGGCTATCCACGAGTTCTTCGACAGTATGCCCAATACGCCCAACCTTTCGTTCATCATCATCCAGCACCTCTCGCCGGACTATAAGAGCCTGCTCGTCGAGCTGGTCGGCCGCCATACGGATATGAAGGTATTCGAGGCGGAAGATCACCAGGAGATCGAACGGAAATGCATCTATGTCATCCCCAATACCAAGCTGATCACCATTCAGAAGAATCAGCTGCGGCTGACAGAGAAGACCAACCTGAAGGTTCCCAACAATGCCGTCGACGTATTCTTCAACTCACTCGCCAAAGAACGGAAAACCAGGGCCATCGCCGTCATCATGTCCGGAACGGGCACCGACGGCACCAGAGGCACGGAATCGATAAAAAAGAAGGAGGCCTCGTTATTGTCCAGGACCCCTCCACCGCGAAATTCGACGGCATGCCCAACAGCGTTATCGCCGCCGGTAACGCCGACTTTATCCTGCCCCCTCAGCCATCTGCAACGAGATACTCGATCATATCTCCCCCGCCCGCCCAGCTGTATAGCAACGATAAAAAAGACGAGCAGTTCCTCACATCGGTCTTTGACCTTATAAAGAAGCAGTCCGGCGTCGAATTTCATTATTACAAGACCCCGACAATCCTCCGGCGCATCAACCGGCGAATAATGCAGGGCAATTTTTCAGGCCCCGACCAGTACGTGTCGTATTTGCAGGAGAACAAAGACGAGGTCCGCCAACTGGGACAGGATTTCCTTATCGGAGTGACCCGGTTTTTCCGGGACAGGGAAGCCTTCGACCTGCTGCGGGAGAAGGTCATTCCAGCCATCATCGAAAACAAGGACGAGGACGATACGATCAAGGTCTGGGTCACCGCATGCAGCACCGGCGAGGAGGCCTATACGCTCGCTATGGTCATTGACGAGGTTCTCGGGAACAGCCCCAGAAATCTCAGCGTCAAGATATTTGCCTCCGACATTGACTCGGAAGCCATCCAGTTCGCTGCCATCGGCGAATACCCTTCCTCGATCGAAAAGGACATCGAACCCCACTTGCTCCGGAAATATTTTACCCGCACCGGCAAGACCTATACGATCATTCCACGCATCCGCAAACAGATAGTATTTGCCCGGCACAATATCATCAAGGACCCACCCTTCATCCGCAACGACCTGGTCAGCTGCCGCAATATGCTTATCTATATCAGCCCAATACTGCAACAACGTATTTTCTCTTTACTGTTGTTCGCTGCCGGTAGAGACGGATTCATCTTTCTCGGACCGAGCGAAAACTCCAGCCTTCTCAAAAAAGACGTCAAAGAGGTCAGTGGCAGGTGGAAGATCTACCGGAAGACCGCCGAAACAAAACCCAGCTACCATTACCAGCAGGGACTCGCGGAAGGATATACGAGCCGCACCGCCAAAGGCGCAAAGTCCGCCCTGCCGAAAGATACCCGCTCGCAGTCCATCCTATGGGAAGACTTCAGACAGGTACTGACGGAAGACCTTTCCTTTGTTGCAATTTACGTAGATAGCAATTTCGAGATCCGCGAGACCATCGGCCCCTACGAGAAATTCCTGACGCTCCCCCGCAGGCAGCTGCACCTCAACCTCCTCAGGATGGTCCCATCCGGCATTTCGATCCTGCTCAGCGCCGAGATCAGAAAGGCGGAAAAAACCAAAGAGAAGGCTCACCTGCGCAACATCCGCTATCTCAAGGACGACAAAATGGTGTCGCTGGAAATATTCATCCGCCCGGGTGCCGCAAACTCCTCCGAATCCTATACGATGCTTGCCATAAGGGAGACTGCCTCCGAGGAAGCAACCAGCAACGGCAACGGTCACACCTGGCAACACAACGGACACGAAGAAGAATACGTTCGCGCCCTGGAATCCGAACTAAACGAGACCAAGAACCACCTGCAACTGGCGATTGAAGACCTCGAGACCACCAACGAAGAACTACAGTCTACCAACGAAGAACTGCTCTCTGCGAACGAAGAACTGCAGAGTTCCAATGAAGAGTTGCAGTCCCTCAACGAAGAGCTCATCACGCTAAACACCGAACACCAGCTGAAGATCAAAGAGCTGATCGAGCTCAACGACGACCTCGACAATTATTTCCGTAGTACCGATATCGCCCAGGTATTCCTCGACGACAAGCTCCGTATCCGGAAATTCAACCCGGCCTCCTCCAGGATGATCAACTTCATCGAATCGGATATCGGCCGGCCTCTTACCCATATCTCGAATAATATCCGTTCGGAAAATCTTTTGGGTGACGCGCAGTCCGTGCTAAAGAATGGCCGGGCCCTCGAAAAGGAAGTGCAGCTGGTCGGCGGGAAGAACCTGCTCATGCGTATTATGCCCTATCTTACCCACGACGGCAGGAATGAGGGCGTGATCATCGCATTCATCGATATCACAAAGATCACGGACCTCAACAATATTATCCGGGGAGTGTTCAACTCCAGTCCCAGCGCCATATTCGCTTTCCAGGCCAGTCGCGACGCAGGCAACCACATCATCGACTTTGCACTGCTCTCATCCAACTACGCCGCCAACGCCATGGTACACAGGTCCAACGAGGACCTGAAAGGAGCTTTCCTGAAGAGTCAGCTGCCGCAGCTGACGACCAACGACCTCCTCAAAAAATATATGGAGGTTGTCGACGGGGGCAGGAATTTCCACGGTTTTATCCGGATAACAGAGGACGATAAATGGTACGAGGTCACCATCGTAAAGATGATGGATGGTTTCGTAGCCACATTCACCAATATTACCGAACGCAAACAGGCCGAAGAAAAATTGCGCTCCAATTATATGGAGCTGGTCTCTGCCCGGGAGACGCTCCGGCGACTGAATGCCGAACTGGAAGACAAGGTGGCCGAAAGGACCCGGGCGCTGGCCGTCAGCGAAGAACGATTTCGTCTCGTCTCCCGCGTCACCAACGACGCGCTCTGGGACTGGGACTTCGTCAATAACATCGTATGGTGGAGCGATACCTTCTTCCACCGGTTCTGCCACGAGATTCCGGGGAAGCCACCCGACCGGAATGGCTGGCTCCTGAGGATACACCCGGACGACCGCGCCGCGACGGAAGACAGCATCTATGCAGCCATCAACAGCCACCAGACACAGTGGAGCCGCGAATACCGTTTCCGCAGGGAGGATGGCAGCTACGCTTCCATCCTCGACCGCGCCTATATCCTGCACGACCCCAACGGCACGCCTTATCGGATGCTCGGCTCCATGCTCGATATCACCGACCTAAAGAAGGCCACCGAAGAACTCTCCCGCGCCAAACAGCTCCTGGAAGAGAAAGTAGCCGAACGCACCGCCCAGTTGCAACAGATGAACGAGGCCCTGGAGACGAGCAACCACGAGCTGCAGCAGTTCGCTTCCATCGCTTCGCACGACCTTCAGGAACCACTGAGAAAGATCCATATGTTCGCCAATGCCATCCGCGAACGGTATGACGGGCAAATGCCCGATGACGTCAGGACCCATTTCAACAAGATCGTGCGTTCCACCGACCGCATGCGGGCGCTGATCATCGACATCCTCAATTTCTCCCGGCTCTCTGCCGAAGTCTCGTTCTTCAAAAAAACCGACCTTAAGGTCGTATTCGCAGAGGTCGTGGACGACTTTGAATTAAATATCCGGGAAAAGAAAGCAGAACTCACCGCGGGCGATCTGCCGGAGATCGATATCCTGCCCGGGCAGATCCGCCAGGTACTGCACAACCTTATCAGCAACGCCCTGAAATTCAGTAAACCCGGCGTCCCACCCATCATACGACTGGATGCCCAATGCATACGCGGCAAGGATTTCAACAGCCCGGCCGATCCCTATGGCGACTACTATCGGTTCACCCTGACTGACAATGGCATCGGCTTCGAAGAAAAGTTTGCCGATGACGTCTTCAAACTCTTTCAGCGCCTTCATTCCAAAGACCGCTTTGAAGGCACGGGCATAGGTCTTGCAATAACAAAAAGATCATCGAACGACACAATGGCACTATCGCGGTCCACAGTAAAGAGGGTGAAGGGACCATTTTTGAGTGGATATTGCCAAAAAAACACTGATTTATAACATCAAGTTATGTTGAAGTACAAAAAAATCCTACTTGTAGACGACGACGCCGACGATCGTCAGATCTTCGAAGAGTTACTACATGAACTAGACCCCGACTCCATTATCAACAACGCCGAGAATGGTCTTGAAATGGTAGCTATACTTAACAATGCCGCGGATGACGACCTCCCTGGCCTGATCATCCTCGACCAGAATATGCCCAGGATGACCGGGAAAGAAAGCCTCTTATTTCTCAAGGCGCAGCCGCGGTACAAGAATATCCCAACCATCGTCTACTCCACCTATCAGGTGCGGGACTTCTACAAGGAATGCCTCGAACTCGGAGCCCAGGACGTAGTAGCCAAGCCGGATACCATGCAGGCCTATCGGGAAATGATCGAACAGTTCTTAGTCACGCACTAACTATTCTACGCCCCTTACCCTCATTGGAATTGTATAAATTCCCGTGGACGCTGTAATGAACAACGTCTTCCTGTCCCCACCCCCAAAACACAAATTTCCCACCCATTTTTCGGGCACCGGTATATATGCTACCTTCCTGCCCAAAGCGCTGTAGACCGTAACCCCATTGCCGGTGAGATAAACATTTCCTTTTGCGTCCAGCGTCATTCCGTCGGAGCCCTTGCCGCAGAATAACTCCCGGTCCGACAGCCGGCCGCCGGACCCGATGCTGTATTTATAAGTTTTTCCTGCTCCAAGGTCCGATATGTAGAGATAGCGCCCGTCCGGCGTACCCACGATACCGTTAGGCTGCTTTAAGCCATCCGCGGCTATCACGGCCTCCGTTGCACCCGGAGCCAGGTAGTACACGTTCTGAGCATCGAGGTCGGGCTTTGTTCTCGTCCAGTAATCCCGCTGATAATAGGGATCGGTAAACCAGATGCCCCCCGCGGGTCGATCCAGAGATCGTTAGGGCCGTTAAACCTCCTTCCTCCAAGCCCCTTCAGCAGGACGCGAACTTTTTTATTTTTATCGATCGCCCACAACTGATCGTTCTCGTCGGCACAGGCGACAAGCCGGCCCTTCCGGTCGAAATACATCCCGTTCGACCGACCAGCGCTGTCCATGAACAGCACCAGCCGCCCGTCCAGGCGCCATTCCCATATTTTATTATTGGGCTGATCTGTAAAAAAGATATTGCCTTTCGGGTCGACTGCCGCGCCTTCCGTGAACGAGAACTGCCCTCGGTACCTGCTCCAGAGCCCCGCCGACTATACCCGCGGTATCGAAACCGGGCTGCTGCGCTATCGCAGGTCCGCCCGCAATCACCCCCGCGGCCACTGCTATTGTCCATAAGAATTTTTTCATAGTCCAAATTTTCAGCAATATACGGCAGACGCCCTATACCCTCCCGGGCTCCAGCGCTTCTATCACGAAACCGGCCAGGTCAATAAGCCAAAACTGCCAATCCCGCCCGAGGGAAAAGAAGACGATAAGGCCGAGCAAAATATTTTCCATAATGAAACAATTTTGTTCTAATTAGGAAAGTGAAAATAAACAATATCGGTTCAATATGCAGCATTTTTGTCGGATATTTTTTATAATTTGCACCAAAATTGGTGCATGGGCTTGTCCGCTTCTTCCATAATGCCTTTATTATCAAAGCTGGGAAGAGTATCTCAACCAGTTCCCCGACGGGGATATGACTGGTTTTGCCCGGTGGATCCTGGCAGAGACGGCCGAAGCCGGCGCAGCGACAACCGCCAAACCTGATGCGACAAGTGCCGAATCCGCACCAACCGCCGTGAACGCGGAGACCGACACCACAGCCCGGACCATCCTCCTCATCACCAGGCTACACCGCATCCTCCAATTCCGCAGCAAGCCCATCGTCAAATACCTCGGCTTCACCAAACCCCAGGAGTTTGCCATGCTCGTCCAGGCGGCCATCATGAACAACCCCAATAAAAAACAACTCTGCCAGGAAATGCTTATTGAAGGCTCCACCGGCGTCGAGATCACGAAAAGACTTGCGGCAAAAGGCTTTCTGAAAGAAACACCGGACGCCGACGACAGACGTTCCGCCCTGCTCAGCCTCACGGAAAAAGGCAAACAAACACTCCTGCAGGGCTACACGAAACTCAACCCTGTTCACGCCGAATTCCTGGCGACGCTGACAGGAGAAGAAAAGAAGCAGCTCGTATCCATGCTCGCCCGGCTGAACGAATACCACACGCGCCAACTGCCCCCGCTGTCCTAGCCAACTGCGCCCGTTATCTTAATTTTATCAATTGGTCGAAGCGGTCCGTTATCCTTACTTCCACTTATATTTGATAGACAAACCCCGTCTATGGTCTGGTATGAGAACGAAGTCCAGCGGCTAGAAAAAGAAAGGACGTCCTTGACCTACGATCCTAAACTGCTCTTTTATGGCAGCTCGTCCATTCGCCTGTGGGAGAGCCTGTACGAAGATTTTGCACCCTGGCAACCCGCCAATTTGGGTTTCGGAGGTTCGACCCTCGCGGCCTGCGACTGGTTCTTCGACCGGCTGCTAACCCCATTCCGCCCTTCTTCCATCATCGTGTATGCCGGAGACAACGACCTGGGCGACGGCCGCCACCCCGAAGAGGTGTTCATCTTCTTTCAGCAGGCTGGTCACCCGCACCCGTCAGCGCTTTGGCGATATCCCGCTGGCCTTTATCTCCATAAAACCCAGCATCACCCGCTGGAACATCGTCGATAGTATCCGCTACACGAACAGAATTATCGAAGAAGAAATTACCAGGCAAGGCAACAACCTGCACTTTATAAATGTCTATAATAGGATGACCGATAACTCCGGTTATCCGAAAAGAGAATTTCTGGACCCCGATGGACTGCACATCAACGCGAAAGGCTATGCTTTATGGAAAGAGATCATATTGCAATATCTATCTGCCCGGACGCCATGAGAAGAGAATATCATAAATGGTTCAGCCCCTCTTTGGAACGAGACATGGAACTGCTGGTCTTTGGCCACGCAGGCGATCCCATCCTTTTTTTCCCACACGCACCGCCCGCTTTTTCGACTATGAGGACTGGCACGTGATCGAAGCCCTACGGAGAAAGATCGAGGCAGGAGCCATCCAGATCTGGTGCGTCGACAGCGTAGACAAGGAAAGTTTCTATTCCAGACACCTGCATCCCGCCGAACGCATCCTGAGGTACCTGCAATACGAAAAATACATCCTCACCGAGGTCCTCGAGCGCATCGGGAACGCCAACCCTCATGCCACGATAGTGGCCGCCGGCTGCAGCCTCGGGGCATACCACGCCGCCAACCTCGCCTTCAAACACCCCACCCTGTTCCATAAAGTAGTAGGCCTCAGCGGCCGCTATGACCTTACCAGCTCGATGGAACATTTCGACGACCTCTTCGAGGGCTACCGCGACGAGAATATCTACTACAACATGCCCAGCCAGTTCATCCCCAACCTGAACGACCCCATGCTGATACAACAGCTGAAAGCACTGGAGATAATCTTTGTGATAGGAGAAAAGGACGTCTTCATCGACAATAACCGCGCCATCAGCAACGCCCTATGGGAAAAAGGCATCTGGAACGCCCTGCACCTGTGGGACGGAGAATCCCACAAGGCCAAATACTGGAGACATATGGTGCAGTTGTACTTCTGAGAGCCGCGGCCGCCCGCCCGGGAGCCAAATTCACACCTGAAATATCTGCAAATAATTCCCACACCCATCCGCAAACGTCGCAATCGTCGACGGCCCCATCTGCGTCGGAGGAATCTTAAACTCCACACCCCTTCCCTGCAACCTCCGGTATTCCTCCTGTATGTCCTCCACCTTGAACATCGTAGCAGGTATACCCGCGTCGAAAAGGGCTTTCTGAAATACGCGCGCCGGCTCAAAACCCATCGGCTCCAGCAACAACTCCGTACCATCGGGCTCCTGCGGCGAGACCACGGTCAGCCACGAATGCTCCCCCATCGGAATATCTCTTTTCTTTATAAAACCCAGCACCTCCGTATAAAAATGGAGCGCCTTCTTCTGGTCGTCGACCATTACATGTGCTATTGCTATTTTCATGACCCGAAGCTATCGATCTTTTACCTCCGCCCCCGTCTTCAAAATTGCTTTTTTCAGCATCGACGGCGTCTTACCCCAGTATCGTTTGAACAGTCCCTTGAAGGACGAGATGCTGTCGAATCCCACGGCCCCGCATACCTGCGAGACGGGCAGCCCCTCCGCAAGCAGCCGCCTCGCTTCCCGCAGACGCACCGCCGTCAGGTACTGGTGCGGCGTCATCCCGTAGTGCTGTTTGAAAAGCCGCAGGAAATGAAACTTCGAGACAAAAGCCCTGCCGGCTATCGACGACAGGTCCACCGGCCCCTGATACTGCCGGTCGATGTATTCCTTCGCCTCTACGATCCGCCGGCTCAGCTCGGGCCGGGGATACAGCATGGCGCTGATCCTCCTTACTTCCTGCTCATAAAAGGTCATGGCCGATTATTTTTTACGCACCTCTACCCGCCATTCTCCGCCACTGCCGATCTTATTGCCTGCGGCAAAATCGCCCTGATTGAGCGCAAAGGACAGCTGCAGCAGACTGTTCAGGTAGGCCAGCGGCTTGCCCACCGGCACAGAGCCAAACGTTGACGTATAGGGCATATCTCCCTTATAGACCTCCTTTCCCTGATGGAAGATGCGAACATCCACAGATTCACCAAAGGACACGTGCAGTTGTCCAAATAATTCGCCGGGGATATTCGTCCATACATTACCGTATTGCACGTCCAATACAGGTATAGTCCCCGCAATGACCGACCCCTTCAGTTCAGCCTTCTGATAGGGTATCGATACCACCTCCTGTCTGGGTAGCAGAGGGCCCACCTGCTCGAAGCTGATGACTCTTGCCGCAAGCCTCGCGGCCGTATAGGAATATACGTCCCGGCCATGGAACGTATAAGAATTCCTCGACTCCGGGCGCCTGTTCACCGACTCATCGATCTCCCTGATCTCGGATATACCAAGCGTCTCGGCGATCAGCGTCAGCGTCCCATTGTCCGGCGTTACGACAAATACCCCCGTCTTCGTCCTCAGCACTACGGACTTTCTCGCCGTCCCCACTCCCGGGTCTACCACGGAGACGAATACCGTCCCGGCCGGCCAGTAGGGTACGGTCTGCTGCAACCGGTAAGCCGCCGCCCAGATATCATAGGCGGGTATCTCATGCGTGAGGTCAAAGAGTTTCAGGTCAGGCGAAACGCCCATTGCCACGCCCTTCATTTCCGACACCGCGCCGTCCTTCAGGCCAAAATCGGTCTGGTATACAACGATCTTGTTTTGCGACCGTCCACACAGTCCCAGCACCAATAATCCAGAAATCGCGACAGCCCTTATGAGCCTTACTTTCAGCATAGGTTAAATGTTTTATCTTTAAGGCATCGTCCCGGCAAAAGCACCGGCACATACAATAATTGAAAATATGAAAAAAATCACACCCTTCCACGTCGCCGTCCCGGTCTATGATCTGCAGGAAGCCAGAACCTTTTACCGCGAGGTCCTTGGCTGTGAAGAGGGGCGCAGTTCGGACGCATGGGTGGATTTTGATCTGTACGGCCATCAGTGGGTGATCCATCTGAAACCAAGGCCCGCCGCCGAAGGCCTTCACTCCAATCCCGTCGACGGACACGACGTTCCCGTCCCCCACTATGGCGTGGTCCTCGAATGGGACCAGTGGCACGAGCTGGAACAGCGCGTCAGACAACGCGGTATCCGATTCGTCATCGAGCCCTACATCCGGTTCAAAGGTCTTCCCGGTGAACAGGCCACCATGTTCTTTCTCGATCCCTCGGGAAACGCCCTCGAATTCAAGGCCTTTCAGGACATCAGTCAATTGTTCGCAAAATAGCCCGCCGATCAAATATCATCATTATGAAAAGAACTCCATTAACCATCCTATCCTTCGTGTGCCTTTTCGCCACTACGGCAAAGGCACAGACCAATGCCGCACTTTTCCGCTATCCCGACGTATCTGCGACGCAGATCGTCTTCACCTACGCCAACGACCTGTGGGTCGTTCCTAAGGAAGGCGGAAAAGCGATCCACCTCAGTTCGCCCGCCGGCGTCGAGGTCTTTCCCTAAATTCTCGCCCGACGGCAATACCATCGCCTACACCGCCAACTACGACGGCAATAACTCGATCTATACCATTCCGACAATGGGTGGCATCCCCTCCCGCATCACATGGTACAGCGGAGCCGAAAGGGTCGTCGACTGGTATCCCGACGGCAAGCGCCTGCTCTTCGCTTCGGGCCGGCAGAGCGGCCGCGAACGCTTCAACCGGTTCTTCTCCATCGCTGCGGCAGGCGGACCCGCCGAAACGCTGCCAATGCCCTACGCCGAGTACGGCTCGCTCTCTCCCGACGGGACACAACTCGCCTTCACCTACACCTCACAGATAGGCCGCAACTGGAAACGCTACCGCGGCGGCTGGGCGGGCAAGATCCACCTCTTCCACCTCAACGGTTATGCCGACGAGAATATTTCCGCGGGCACCGACGCCGACGAGGAACTGCCCATGTGGCACGGCAACAGCATCTACTTCCTTTCCGACCGTGGCGATGAAAAAAGAATGAACCTCTGGGAATACGACATCACGTCCAAAAAATTTACCCAGCTGACCCATTTCACCGACTATGACGTACACTATCCCTCCCTCGGCCCCGACGATATCGTCTTCGAGGAAGGCGGCTCCCTCTTTCTGTATTCGCTCGGCGCTCACCAGTACAAACAGGTGTCCGTACAGCTGGTCAGCGACGAGTCCGCGCTGCGCCCCAGCCTCCAGCCAACGGAAAAGCTCATCTACAACGCATTCGTCGGTCCCGACGGCAAACAGGTGTTGTTCGAGGCGCGCGGCGATCTCTATTCCGTCCCGGCCGAGGATGGACCGGTGATCGATCTTACCCAAAGCTCCGGCGTGGCCGAACGCTTTCCCGCCTGGTCTCCGGACGGCAAATACATTGCCTACTGGTCGGACCGCTCGGGTGAATACGAGCTCACGATCCGCGAAGCAGGAAAGAATACCCCCGAAAAAAGCTCACGTCCTACGGCCCGGGCTTCCGCTACAATCTCTACTGGTCACCCGACGGCAAAAAACTCGCCTTTATCGACAAGGCGATGAAGATAAATATTTATGACCGCGGCACCGACCAGACCACGGTCGTCGACCACGGCACCTATATGACCGACGGCCCCTTACAATCCTTCAAGGCAAGCTGGTCTCCCGACAGCCGCTGGCTGGCCTATGGCCGCGACCTGCCAAACACCCACAGCGCGGTATTCGTCTACGACTATTCCGGCAAACAGCTCCACCAGGTAACGTCGCCCTTCTACAGCACCAGCAGCCCGGCGTTCGACCCCTCCGGCAAATATTTGTTCGTTGCCACCAATCAGTCGTTCGAGCCGCTGTACAGCGACCTGGACAATACCTTTATCTATCCCAATTCAACGAGACTCGCGGCGATCGTCCTGCAAAAGTCCACGCCTTCTCCACTGTATCCGAAAAGCGATACGGTAGCCATTAAGAAGGAGGAAGAGAAAACCGCCGCAGCGGACAAGAAAGCAAAACCACCAGTCGTCCCACCCGCGTCGAAGCCATCCGCGCCCGAAGTAAAGATCGACTTCGACGCACTGGAGAGCCGGCTGATCATCCTGCCGGGTGAAGCGGGTAACTACAACAATCTCCAGGCGGCCGAGGGCAAACTGCTCTATCTGCAGCAACCCAATACGGGATCGGGCCTGAAGGCACAGGCCCTCCGGTTCTACGACATCGACAAACGAAAGACAAAAACTATCCTCGAAGACGTGGGGGCTATCGAGCTGGCCGCAGACGGCAAACACATCCTCGTCGAAAAAGATCACGGCTATTTCATCGTAGCCGCCGACGAAGGGCAGAAAATGGAAAAGAAACTGCGGACCTCCGAGATGCAGCAGTGGGTCACTCCCCGCGAGGAATGGCGCCAAATATATACCGACGCCTGGCGGCTCGAGCGCGACTATTTCTATGACGCGGCTATGCACGGCGTCGACTGGGCAAAGGTACGCACGCAATACGGCAAACTGGTCGACGAAGCCTCTACCCGCGAGGAAGTTGACTTTATCATCGGAGAAATGATCGGCGAGCTCAACTCTTCGCATACCTATCACGGCGGGGGTGCGATCGAAGAGACCAAACGCGCCTCGGTCGGCTATCTCGGCGTCGACTGGACCCCCGAAGGCGACTACTATAAGATCAAAAAGATCATCCGCGGGGCTTCATGGGATGCAGAGGTCCGGTCGCCGCTGTCACAACCAGGCGTCCCCGTCAAAGAGGGCGACTATATACTCGCCGTTAACGGCATTCCGCTTACTACAAAGACCGACGTCTTTGCGCCCTTCGTCAACCTCGCGGGCAAGTCGGTGGAAATTACATACAGCAGCAGCGCTGGCTGGAGCGGCGCACATACGGTCGTCGTCCAGCTGATGCCGACTGAGTTCAGGTTGCGCAATCTGGCGTGGATAGAAGAGAAAAGAACGAGGGTCGAAGCGGCCACCAACGGCCAGGTGGGATATATCCACGTGCCGAGCACAGGCCTCGACGGACAGAACGAGCTCATCCGGCAGTTCACAGGCCAGCTCGAGAAGAAGGCGCTGATCATCGACGAACGATTCAACAACGGCGGCCAGATACCCGACCGGTTCGTTGAGATGCTCAACCGCAAGCCGCTGGCCTTCTTTGCGACCCGCGATGGTGCAGCCTTCCAGACCCCTCCGGCAGGTAATTTCGGAGCCAAGGTCATGCTGATCAATGGATGGAGCGGCTCCGGCGGCGACGCCTTCCCCGACTATTTCCGCAAGGCAGGCCTCGGCCCCCTCATCGGAACGCGCACCGGGGCGGTCTTATCGGCATCAGCGGAGCTCCCGGTCTTATCGACGGCGGCAACGTCACCGTCCCCACCTTCCGGATGCTCAACCCCGATGGCAGCTGGTTCAAAGAAGGACACGGCGTCGACCCCGATATCCTCGTTCCGGAAGACCTGACCCAGGGCTCCCGTGGCAGGGACAACCAGCTCGAACGCGCCATTTCCGAAGTAACCGAACTAATGAAGAAAGCATTTACGGCTCCGGCCCGCCCGGCCGCTGAGCCCCGCTAATGGTGTAAGCGTACCGCTTACCCGGCGAATGGCCGCCAGCGTCAGCTGATGGCCATTCTTTTTTCTGTAACCACGAAGTAAAAAGCGTATAAAAAACCGCCATTATAATGGCACCTTTAAACATTCCCGTAAACCCCCACGCCGCCAGCCCCCCAATCACTCCCAGAAACATCACCAGAAAAGGCAGCTTCCCCCCACTACGCGCGATCAGCACCGGCTTTAAAAATCCATCGATGACCAGCAGTCCTATTCCATAGATGATCAAAAATACCGTCATCGCCGTATGCCCCTGCATCGCCGACCAGATGACAAGCGGCACCCATACCAGCAACGGCCCCACCTGTATCAGCACCAGAAAGAACACGGCCCCCGCAAGGACCAGCGAAAACGAAACACCCGCGATCGCCAGCCCGACCCACGCCAGTATCGCCGCAATAAATGCCGTCCCCATCATGCCGATAGAGACGCCCCTGATCGCCTGCGTGGTAGCCGCCAGCAGAGTCAGGCCATCCCTCCGGCCCAGCAGGTGGGCGACGGTCGCCTTTATCGGCTGAAGTATCTTGTCCCCCGAGACCAGGAAGAACGCCGAAATAACTATTCCAACTACTACCTGGAGAATGGTGCTGATCATCCCAACGCCGCTGGCCAGCACACGACGCAACAGCATGCGGACCTGCTCTTCATGATGGGTTATCGTATCCCTCGGACTATCCTGCAGCTGCTGCCAGAAAGCCTGGATATCCGATCCGACGACCGGAAGCCTGATGATCCATTCCGGCAATGGCGGAATACCGCTGGCCCTGATACGGCCGATCCATTCGATAGCCTCCCTGATATGGGCTCGCACCGCCCCAACGATCAGGATGACGGGCAACGCGACAATAGCGACGAGCAGGATGGAATAGACAACGGCCGCGAGCTTGCGCCGGTTGCCGACAAGGCGGACCAAACGTTCAAATATACCCGAAAAGGAGACGGAAAAGATCAGCGCGAAAGTCAGGACGCCGAAGAAGACCTTCAGCACGTCATACAATGCCAGCATCAGGCTCAACAACAATAGCAGCACCAGAATGGTCTCTATAATACTACGGGAGTTGTTTTGCATAGATTTGCTCATAATTCAGGGCTTGCGACTAAAGTTAATATAAATTTTAGCGCAAACATAGACCCCGGCCGGGCAGGCTCTCCATGGCTCACTCCGATCGTAAACTCTTTACAGGATTTGCCAGCGCCGCCCTCACCGCCTGAAAACTCACCGTCGCCAGCGCGATCGATACCGCTAGCGCAGCCGCCAGCGCGAATACCTCCCAGCCAATACTGATCCTGTAGGCGAAATCCTGCAGCCAGCCGTGCATGGCCCACCACGCCAGTGGAAAAGTCAGTATGGCCGCTACCAGCACCAGCCGGAGAAAATCTTTTGACAGCAGCGTAATAATTCCGCCGACACTCGCACCCAGCACCTTTCGGATGCCGATCTCCCTCGTTCGCTGCTCCGCCGCGTATGCCGCCAGACCAAAAAGCCCCAAACAGGCGATAAATATAGCCAGCAGCGAGAAGGACAGCGATATCCCTCCCATCCGCTGTTCGGCCTTATAGATGGAATTGAACTGGTCGTCCATGAAGACATAGCTAAACTCCTGCCCATTCGCCAATTTCCGCCATTCCATTTCCGCCTGTTTCACCAGCCGCGAAAGATCGCCACCCGTACCAAGCCGCAGCGCTATACTTCCCCTGTCGTTGTGCAGGAACAAACCCACCGGCGTCACCACCTGCCGGAGGGAGTTGAAATTAAAATCTCTTACTACCCCTACCACATGAAATTCGATCAGCTTCTTGCTCGTCGCACTCTCCAGCTCATAGAGTTTGCGGCCAATTACGTCTCCGCCACCCATTAGCTGTACGGCCGCCTGGTTAATGATGACACCATTGGAGTCGGTCGGAAAATCCTTTGAAAAATTCCTTCCCGCCGCCATATCCATTCCAAGAACCGGGATATAACTCTCATCGATGTTCCAGTCCTGCATCGATATAGCCTTCTTCGGGTCCAGGTCGGGCGTAAAGAAAAAGGCATCGTCATTGCGCGAATCCGACGTTGGCAGAAAACCCGTCATGGTCACGCCTTTTACACCGGGCAGCTTCAGCAGATTGTCTTTATAGGCCCTGACCTTGTTACCCAGCGTATAGGAATTATTGATGATCAGCACCTGCTCCCGGTTGAAGCCCAGCGACCGCTCGCGGATATAGCCCAGCCTGCCGGTAGATAACCGCAGTACCCACGATAAGAAAGATCGAGATACCGAACTGAAAGACGACCAGCGAGTTTCTCAGCCAGCTGGTCTTGAAACCCGAAGCCAAATTCCCCTTCAATACCGCAATAGGACGGAACGCCGACAAAAAGAACGCCGGATAACTACCGGCAAGAATGCCAACCACCACAACCAGCACGAGTATCGACGGCGCCAGCCAGGGCCGGGAGAACAGACCGATCGACATATGCTTCCCGGCAAGATTGTTGAAGACGGGTAACAACGCCCACGCCAGCCCCAGCGCAAGCAGCATGGATACCAGACTGATCAGCAGGGACTCCATCATGAACTGCGAGACAAGATGGCCGCGCAAAGAGCCCAGCACCTTGCGGACACCCACTTCTTTGGCACGGTTGGCCGAACGCGCGGTCGACAGATTCATAAAGTTGACACAGGCGATCAACAGTATGAACAGGGCTATCGCGGAGAAAATATAAACGTACTGGACATTCCCGTTAGCCCCCAGTTCGGAGGTCTTATTGCTGTGCAGATGTATCGAGGTCAGCGGGGTCAGATAAAAGCCCACGAAATTGCCGCTTTTAAAGAAATCATCCAGGGAGGTGTTCACCACACTCATCAGCAGCGGACCGACATATTTGCGGACCATCCCCGGCAACTTCGCTTCCAGCTTTTTGGGATCCGCACCCTTCCGCAGCAGGACATACGTATTGAAATTATTGCTTACCCACTCCGTCGTGCTCTTTGCCTCGTTCGATTCCGAAAGGCTTACAAAAATATCGAACCGGAAATGCGACTGCTCCGGCATATCCCTGATAACGGCCGTCACCTTGTAGGGTATGCTGTCGTTGACGATCAGGTTGCGCCCAACCGCCGGCGCATCCCCAAAATATTTTTTGGCTATCTTTTCACTGATGACGATGGTACGTGGCTCGACCAGCGCCGTATGCGGGTCCCCGGCCAGCACAGGCAGCGTGAACACATCGAACAGCGTGGAATCCGCATGTATAACCGCGTCTTCGCGGATATTCTGATTCCCTTTCTTCACGGTCAGCCCCCCGTACATCCGAAAACGCGTTTCCTTCTCGACCTCGGGAAAATCCCGCAGCATCGCGGGGCCCGCCGGCGCCGGCGCAGTTGCCAGAATGAAATGATTCCCCCGAATTTGATGTCCCCATCCAGCCGGTAGATCCTGTCTGCATTCTCATTGTACTTGTCGTATCCCGTTTCGTCCATTACGAATATCAGGATCAGCAGACAGGTCGAAAGGCCAATGGCCAGGCCGACGATATTGATGGCAGAAAAACCCTTGTTCTTCCACAGGTTGCGGAGCGCAGTCTTGAAGTAGTTGGAAAACATAGTTGAAGGTTAATCCCCTTGGACGCCTATCACGGGAAAAAGGTTACACCCGCTATCTCCCCGGCAAGGGCACTACGGGTAAACTCTCGTTCCCATTCTCACTAACACTTTGAACAGCAAAGAAATAATTGTCTTTCGAAAAGGGTAATTTAATATCAGTCGACGCGGAGAATATTTTCTTCTGCCAGACCGCGCTGGTGGTCTCCCGCATCAGTATATAATACCCCTTCACCTTACCATAGGCCGGCGCCTTCCAGCTGAGCTGCGTCCCGTTGGTCAGGCTGCGCACCTCCACCCGCACCTCCTGCGGCATCCCCGGCGACTTCGCAAGGTTCGCCAGACTGGCCGGGTTCATGGCCGTATTCTTCCGCAGGTATTCGAAATCCATAAACTCGGCCAGGTCGCCATAAACAACCCCTTTCTCCGTCCGCACGTCCTGGTGCTGGTGATTGTAGTTCTCATTCATCTCGGTGATCCGCACCGCCGCATAGCCGTTCTCGACATAAGGTGAATGATCTCCCCGCGCAGGAATCTGTCGTTCCTGTAGACCATCACAACCTCCAGATTGTCCACATACCGTTCCCCAACCTCCTTTACATAACGCGCCAGCTGCCTGGCCGCCCCATCGTTCTCCAGCCCCAGCTGCCTGATCTGTTTGGCCTGCTTGTCCAGATCGTAGGCAGGCAACCCTTCGCTGAAAACCCTCACGCGCGTATTGTCGATGATATTGGTCTCGTTGCTGTTATTGCTGCCCATGATATCGTTGTTCAGCACCGCTTCGATAGTACGGCCCTGCGCCTTCGACTTCCTTGCCATATACCCCGAACCCAGCAACCCCTGCTCTTCCCCACTGACCGTGACAAAGACGATCGTCGCAGGGAAAGAATGCCTGCTCATCACCCGCGCGCACTCCATCACCGCCGCGCTTCCGCTGCCATCGTCATTGGCGCCCGGCGCATCAGCCACTCCATCCATTACGTCCGTCCGCCGGCTGTCCAGGTGACCGCTGATAATAAAGATCCGGTTGTCGCTGGGGTCGGTCCCCTTCAGGGTCGCCACCGTATTGCCCAGATTGATCGGCTCCTTCACCCGTCGGCCATCCGCCGCATAGGTAGTAGTATCCACAAATGCCGTCAGTCGTCCGCCGGATGCCGCCGCAAACTGGTTGAACTTCGACAGCACCCACTCCCTGGCGGCCCCGATGCCCTTTTTCCGGTCAGTGACCGAACTCACGGTGCTCCTCGTCCCAAAGGACACCATCGTTTTGATATAAGACTGAAGGGAATCCGCATTCACTTCTTTTATCATATTTGCTATCTCGGGGTCTCTGTCGACGATCACCTGTGCGTGTCCGGTAAAGAAGCCGGCGAAAACAAGGACTGTAAGAATATATTTTCTCATATGCAGTAGCCCCCGGGATTTGGCCGGGGGCTATCACAAATATACTATCTCCGTGTTTTTATCTGAAACTCAAATGCACGCTTCCGCCATTTCCATCAACCTTCACCGATACACCCCCGCCATTGAGGCTGCCACTAATGCGGTGCTTGTCCACGTCCCCTTTGAAATTTGTCATCGCCGTGGAGTGTACCTGGTCGCCCGAGATATTCAGGTCCATACCCTTGTCTTTCGGGAGCTCGAGCGTGATATTGCCGCCTGAATTGGAAAGATCGACAAATTTTGCCGGGTTGATAGTGACATGAATATTGCCACCGCTGGTCGAGGCCGCCAGACTACCGTTCATATTATCGAAATCTATATTGCCGCCCGAAGTCCGCGCCTGCAGGTCACCCGTAACATTCGTGCCGCCGACATGACCGCCGGACGTCGTTGCCCTGACGTTACCTTTAACATCTGCCAGGTCGAGATTGCCGCCCGAAGTCTGGAGACGGATCGTCCCTTCGCAGTGCTGCGCGCTCATGTTGCCGCCGCTGGTCTGAAGGTCGATATTGTCTTTCGAATTGACGATCGCGACGTTGCCGCCCGAGGTCCGGCCGGTGATCATACCGCCTCGGCTGGTCGATATGTAGATTGCCGCCGCTGGTCCTGAAGTCTTCTTTCCCGGAAAGATTCGCCAGATCGATATTGCCGCCACTGGTCTTCAGCGAAGAGCCGACCGCCGAAGGCGTATGGATCACGAAAGAGATCGACAACGTCCTGTTCCAGTTGATATCGCGTATCTTATGCTTAGCTATCGCCTTCAGCGTTCCGCCCTCGAGGCCCACCGTGAGGTCGAACTGCTCGTTGAGACGCTGCTGTATCTCTTCTTTGGAGACCTCGCGGCCGTTGTTGGACTTTATATATACCTCGATGCGGGCTTCCCCTGACGACTCACCCATTACCGATATATTCCCACCGGAAGTCTCGGCCTCCACCTGATGTACGGCGTCGCGGGGAAAAGATTTTTGCATATAGGGAGTCTGCGCACTTAGTGTGATAAAGGGCAGACCGCAAGCTAACGCGATAAGAATACGCTTCATATAGTAGATGTTTTTGTTAAAGTCACCGCCTCGTGAACAATGTTGCACGCGACTGATATCTACTACGTCCCGCTGAGATAAAAAGTTACATTTTCTTTGGTGTCCAGTTCCAATACATAGCCCGCCCCATCCTTCCCTCGATCGCATTTCATTCATTATCAGGGGCGTGCCGCTGTGGATGACGACCTTCCCCCGAGCCTCGAAAGAACCCTCGGCCCAGACCAGCCGGCCGTTCTTCCAGTTCATATCCACCACAAATCCGCCCCTTCCGGCCAGCCCCGCCACCGAACCGCCTGCCCACGCATCCGGCAGGGCCGGGAGGAGGTGAAGGTCCCCGTCCTGGCTCTGCAGCAGCATCTCCGCTATACCCGCCGCACCCCCAAAATTACCGTCTATCTGGAAAGGGGGATGTGCGTCGAACAGATTGGGATAAGCGCCGCCGCCTTCGCCGCCACCCATGCGGATCTCGTTGACCCGTGTGAGCCGCAGCAAATGCCGGAATAGTTGATAAGCATGGTTGCCGTCCAGCAGCCTCGCCCAGAGATTGACCTTCCAGGCCATACTCCAGCCGGTGCCTACATCCCCTCTCAGTATCAGCGACTGCTTCACCGCAGCGGCCAGATCGGGGGTCCGCGCCACGGATATTTCGTGTGCGGGATACAGGGAGTAAAGATGCGATACGTGCCGGTGGTGCGGGTCGGGGGAAGCATAGTCCTTGTACCATTCCTGCAACTGGCCCTGGCTGCCGACCTGATAAGGCATCAGACGGGCGCGCAACGCCAGCAGACCGGAGAGGCTGGTATCCCCCAGCACGCTATCCGCGGCAGCCAGATTGTCGAGCAGGTCCCGGATGATCCCCATATCCATCGTGGTCGCGACCGAAACATCAGCGACCTTATCGTCTTTATAGATAAAATCATTCTCCGGCGACATCGACGGCGCCGTCACCAGACGCCCGCGCGCATCCGGTATCAGCCAGTCTCCGATAAATTCCGCCGCACCCTTCATCAGCGGCAGTGCCGTATCTTTCAGGAACGTCCTGTCACCAGTGTACAGATAGTGCTCCCAGAGATGCCTTACCAGCCAGGCGCCGCCCATCGGCCAGTTGGCCCATTTCGGCTCACCCCTGCCCTTGTCTCCGACCGGGGTCGCCATCGCCCATATATCACTGTTATGATGGACTACCCACCCTTTCGCACCGTAAAATTCCTTCGCGGCCCGGGCGCCCGTCACCGACATGTCCCCGATGAGGCCGATAAGGGGTTGCACCATCTCCGGAAGGTTGCACTCTTCCGCCATCCAGTAGTTCATCTGCAAGTTGATATTGGTCGTATAGTTGGAGCTCCACGGAGCCCGCAACTCGGCATTCCAGATACCCTGCAGGTTGGCAGGTACACCCGGAGTCCTTGAGCTGCTGATCAGAAGATACCGGCCGTACTGGAAATAGAGTGCTTCCAGACCGGGGTCGGCTGCGCCTTTTGTGTAGGCGGCGAGCCGCTCGTCGGTGGGTAGTGCGGATCCGATGCCCAGATTCAGCGTCACTCTGTCAAAATAGTTGTGCATGTCCGTTAGATGCCTGGACTTTAATTCGTCATACCCCAGTTGAACCGCCTTTTCGATAACCCCTGCCTCCTCGACACTTCCATTGGGACACTGGTCGTAACCCCTGAATCCCGTCCGCATCGAGACGCATATAGCACAACTTCCGAAGCCCTGCTGACTGCTATACCTGCCGTGTCTACGGTCACTGCCCCATCCCTGCTCACCGCCCGCATGGACATCGCCCAGGGCATTCCATGGCAGCTATCCACATCGTCATCAACGATGGGTTGTTTGGTATAGTCCACATAGCTGGGATCTACATGCGCCGGAGCCTTTCCCCGCATCGTCCAGACACTGTCCTTCGCCGCATGGCTGTTCCGCAGAAGGCTCGAGGCGCCAAGCCTCAGGCTGATGGCGCCCTTTCCACTGCTGGTCCACCTGATCACCATCACCTGGTCCGGCGCCGAGACGAACACATCCCGAATATATTTCACTCCGTTGACCGTGTAGGCAGTACGCGCAATGCCATCGCGGATATTCAGCTCTCTCGAATAAGAGGCGGGCTTCCCGGTCTCCTGGTGTAGCTGCAGATCGCCCAGAGGCAGATAGCTCTCCGACCAGCCCCCCTGCATCTTCCTCGCCAAACGCCCGGCCTCTTCATAGTTCTCCGTGAACAACGCCATCCTAAGTGGATTCAGATACTGTTTCGCTTCGGGGTTCACACCGTCGCGGACCGGACCTCCCGACCAAAGCGTCGCTTCATTCAGCGATACCACCTCATCGCCCACCCGGCCATAAACCATCCCACCCATCCTTCCGTTGCCGACGGGCAGAGCCTCCGTCCACACGTCCGCCGGACGCCGGTACCACAGCCGGTTGTCCTGCGGCGCCGGAGCCCCGGGCTTCTGCAACCCCGCGGCGCCGGGCTTCCCCTGCGCAAAAACCCCGACCGTCATGCAAGTCAGGGTAAAAAAGGTCAGATAATACTTCATGGATTCTTACTTTCTTTTTGATAGATCTCGCCGATCTCACCGTCAGACAAGGCCTCCTGGAAAATCCTCGGCCTCCGCACCTTCCCCTTATAGATCCGCTGCCCGGGAAATTCCTCATTGCCTCCGATCATCCACACATTCTCTCCCCCGGATAAATGTACAGTTTTTTCCAACGGCGTAAAGCCCCGCCGCACACCGTCAATATATACCTTCAACCCGCTGTCATCACAAACCCCGGCTATCAGATGCCAGTGCCCCTCCCAGTCGGACGGCAGGTCGACGGTGCAGTCCCCCTTCCCCAGCCACCGGCGAAGAAAGTCGGCTGGCGGCCATCCACGACCTGAAGGACGTGATTGTCACCGTTGGTAAATATATCCGTCAGACCCCGGCCGCTTTTTTCCGGATATACCCACAGCAGCATCGTCAGCCGCCGGCCCAGATCATTCAGGCTGTAACTGCCCGGCAGACGCACCAGTCCGTCCGAAACAACCCCGTTATTCCCAAAACCCGACCTGTCTTTCCAGCCTCCGTCCAGATCGAGCACAAGGGCCGAGGCCGCGCTGTCGTAAACCCTGAAACGCCTCCGGCTATTACCTACCCAAAGTTGATGCCAACCCCGCGAGCCCACCCTCCACGACATCCGGCGCGAGCTCCGCTCTCCCGCCCCCAGCCGCATAGTATCCACCGCTACCGGCTTCCCATCCACCATGACCGGAACCCGGAAACTCCCGGGATTCCAGCCGACATTTTGAGCCACAAACGACAATCTAACACTATCGCCTATCCGAAATACTGCCCGCATATCCAACTCCTGCACTTCCGGTGCCGAAGGCAGCGGAACACCAGGCTCGGGGGCCACGGTAAGGACTCCCGCCCCCGCACTATCCAGACAAACCCGAAACTCACCCTTCGGATACCACCTGAACCGTATCGAATCCTCAATTCGCATGCCCGTCCCGGCCAGACAGTTAACACTGCCCACCACACGTCCGCCGACAAAAAGACGAAGGACCCTCACACCCTCGACTCCCTTATTTTCGATAAAGAACTTCACCATATTGACCTGCCCCGGACGCACCCGGGACGACGCCAGCCTTACCCCCGAAACTATAAATTCCGGTCGCCGCCTTTCCGGTGCCTCTACCCTATCTCCAATTACCAGCTCCACCACCGGCAGCGATCATACTATGAGGAATCGTCAACCCATCATAACCACCCCCGCCCCGCCTGATCACCAGATCTGTTCCTCCCGCCAGGTGCAACACCACCTTCTCAAACAACGGCCTTCCGACCGCATATTCCGCCCGCCCGGGACACCAGGGGAAAAAGCCCAGCGCGCTGAATACATACCAGCTCGACATCGCCCCCAGGTCATCATTACCCGGCAGGCCCCCCGGCTGGTCGGTATACCGGTGGTGCATGATCTGATCCAACCAATACACCGCCAGATCATGCCTGCCCGCAAAATTGAAAAGGTAAGGAAGATGTAATACGGTCTCATTGTCGAATACGATCCTTCTGTCCCTCAGCGCGGAGTCCAGCCGGAGTGCAAATTCCCCGTCCCCGCCCATCATATCGATCAGCCCTTCCACATCCTGCGGCGCAAAATAGCTGTATACCCAGGCGTCCCCTTCCTTGTATCCCGTGTTGCCCGGCCTTACCCGGAAAGAGTCCCCCGCACGCGGCAACAACAGCAGGGACGGAACATACAGGCTCTTCCGCCAGCCCATCGAGCGGCTTTTCAACACCCCCGCCTTCTCCCCATCACCCATGACCAACCCCGCGTACTGCCCGAGCACCCAGTCGTCGTACGCATATTCCACCGTGCGGGTCACCGACTCCGGCCAGGTCATCGGCACATACCCGCTGTCAGCATACACCTGACGGTCTTCCTGCTGGAAAGGTCCCCTGACGAGACTCTTCATCATGGCTTCATAGGCGACACCCGCATCCACCGCCCTTACCCCTTTCAAATACGCGTCCACCAATATGGATACCGCATGATTCCCGGTCATCGACTCGGTCGGAAGATGCCCGTATTTGCGATAGATCTCCATCATCGACCGCATCATCGCCGCCTGCCTTTCCGGATACAACAGGGTCAGCAAAGGATGCAAACTCCTGTAAGTATCCCAGGGAGAAAAATTACCATAGCCACCGCCGGGCGCCACCCAGGGCACCAGCAGCGAATGATACAATGCGGTATAAAATATCGTCTTGTCCCTGTCACTTTCCCCATCAACATCCACCACCGACAAGACCTTATTCCATTTCTGTTTAACGGAGGCACGCATCCCTTCAAAATCACTCTCCTCCCCGCCGACCCACACCAGTATCGGTCCCGTTCCCGCCGGAAAAGAAAAGACCTCTCCTCCCTCCACAGATCGGATGGACAGATATCGCTCGCTAAATCCGAAATGCAGACCCGCGGTGTCACCGACAAATATCCCGCGCGCAACTCCCGCGGGAAAGGTCATTCTGAAAAGGCCGGACAGGGTGTCCGCCGTCGCCTCGACAAGGGTACCATCATCGCGTAGCCGAACCCGGTAGTACCCCGGCTCAGCCATCTCGTCGGCGTGCGAGAAAGCGCGGGCAACCCTTCCCTTCGGAAGGCTACCACCCCGAACTGGCATTACAAAAAACCTCCCCGCCGAACCATTGGGAAACCCGCTCGGATGACGCATACAACTAAACATACGTATCACGCTGTCCCCATAGTCATACCCGCCGCCAGCTCTCGTCTCAGGCGAAAGCTGTATATACCCCCACGGCGCCACTGCCCCCGGATAGGTCCCACCCTCATTACCCCAGCGAGTAAATACGTCACTTTTCGCCGTACCGATAAAAGGATTGACCCACCGCACAAGGTCCACAGCCTCCGCAGCCCGGCTGCCACCGACAGCCCCAAGCCCTTTCAGCACAGAGACCTTCCTGCTCGCAGCCGTCTCCAATCCGATGTATACACGGCTCGCATCCTTTCCGTCCTCGTCAAATATCTCCAGGCTATTCTCCCCTGCCCGCAACCAGCACTCGGGTATATAAAGCCCATTCACCGGTATCTTCTCCGGATACCGGCCAAGATTATGCCCGTTCACCCACACAGAGCCGTGCCCAAGGCCATCCGGTACCACGCGCCAGATACTCACCCAACCCCGGTTAGCCGGCACAGTAAATTTCGTCTTCCAAAGCACCGGCCCCACGCCAAAACCACCCCCGCCGCCCCAGGCCCACCTTTCATCTTCCAGCCCCTCACCTCTGCCGGCGACGCCCAGGGCGAAAACCGCACCGGCTGATCGATCCCCCCTCATTGCTATAGTTCTCAATAAATACCTTCAGCCGCACCGGCCTCCGCATCGTATCTATCCGGTCGAGCAACACGCTAAAAGGCGTATTCCATCCTTCGTGGCGTACCAACCTTCTGTCATTAATATACACGTCCGCATTTTCGTCGACGCTGGCAAACCTCAGCTCGGCCTGTCGCACCCCCGGCGCCACATCCGGCAGCTCCGCCTCAAACCACGCCTTCCCCGCCTTCTTGTCAAAAACGTCATCGCCTATCTTATATGGCACCCAAACGCCTCCCTTCAACACCCGCCACCCATCCAAAGTCCTGACCGCCGGCTTCCCCCTACCAGCAGGGCTCTTCCAAACAACCCTTTACGCGCCACGGAATCCAGTCCCCCGATATACGCCGCCAGCTTGTCCCTTCCGTCGTGCGCGGTAAACACCGCCAGCAGGTGACGGCCCTTCGTCAAATGCAGGGCAATTGCCCCCCTCCTTTATATTCACCGCACCCAGAGCCTTTCCGTCCAGAAACCCCAGCCCCCGGTCTGCGCCTTCCACCAGTAAAGTATAATCGCCATCGCCCGGCGCCTCCACCCAGGTCCTGTACCAGGCATCCGCGGTACTGTCTCCATCCGCGCCCATCTGCAGCGGCTCCGGCGACGACTTCCAGTCATGATCGTCGAAGCCCGGCATAGCCATCCTCGTCATCGGCGCCCTCGTCCAGCTCCACGGACCAACCCGCGTAGCCGGCAGCGAATGACTACCGGTGGAAAAAAATTGCCGCACGCCATGCGCCGTATATACAACCGCATGAACGGTATCATCCGGATCCTCCGTCACCATCGATCCCTCCGCCAACCGCAGAGTACCCACAAACTTCGGCCCGCACACGATCGTGTCCCCAATGACCCAGCAACGTTCCGCCCCCTCAAAGTTCGTCACCAGCACATTCGATCCACCAACATCATATTTTTCCGGCAACAACCCATCCGGCACCCGCACACTGATCTCCTTACCACCCTCAAACCTAAGTACCATCATACTCCCTGCCTTTCCATACACCACCAGTCCCGCGCCACACCGGGCCAGCAACTTCGCCGAATCCCCCGTCACCCGGACATAGCCGTCAACGGCAACGCCGCTATCCGAAAAATGAACCCTCCGCCCGGCCAGCTCTTCCGCAAAACTCCTCGCAAACAGAGCCGTTTTTTTAAAACTATAGTATATCGGCCGCAGATCACCCGCCTGCCCGACAGCCGCCCCATAGTCGTAGGAAGCAGCGTCTTCATCATTATTCGTATAGCCAAAATTACTTCCGCCATAAGCCATATAGTAGTTGTATCCGCCACCACCCCGCTGGATGATCTTCCAAGTCCGCGCCTCAAAAGACGCGCCTCCGCGGGCCCGGACCCATATCCGTTATACCACACGCTCCAGAACTCCGTCGTGAACCAGGGATTCGGCCGTGCCGGGTCGTAGAGTGTCGGGGCATCCCCCGCAGGATCGCTCGAATGGTGCAGACCACTAAAAAAATAAGGCACTTCAACGCCCAGTTCCAGCGCCTTCCGCTGCAAAAAATCAAAATAGGCATTCGGCTTGTCCGTCCCCCATCCCAGCGGATGCTCGTTCTCCAGCTGCACCATGATCACCGGTCCGCCCCGATGTATCTGATTCGCGGCAACGATCGGCACCACCCTGTCAAAAAAGCGCCCCACATATTTTTCGAATTCAGCGTTGTGCTCCCGCACCCGCACCCCGGTCTTAAACTTCAGCCACAACGGATAACCCCCGTTGTCCCACTCACGCACAGTCATAGGGGCCAACCCTCACAATGGCATACATCCCCATCCGGGCAACCAGCCGCAGGAACTCCCCCAAATCCTTGTCCCCGCCAAACTCAAATTTCCCACCGGCTGGCTCATGAAAATTCCAGAAGACATATACCTCCACGCAGTTAAACCCCGCCCGCTGCAGCCGCAGCAGCCGGTCCTCCCACAAACCCCTGGGCACCCGCGCATACTCTATCCCCGCCGATACCAAAAAGGTCCGCCGTCCATGGATAAAGAATCCCTTACTGTCGAAATGAATATAGCGACTCGCAATTGCCGCCTCCGGAAAGATATGATCATTCGGCTCCTGTGCCTGGACTATGCCAAGCCACAGCACCGCCAACAACCAACTATAAACGTGACGCATATTTCTTGTAGATCCCCTTCACGACCTCGACCGCATCCCCCACCGGTTCTTCCGAATAATTTCCCCCGGTGCTGTTCACCCATTTCCACTCCCAGTCCTTTATATTCTGCTCGAACACCGTGGTCTCCATCCGGTCGCCAATTTCCATCTTGTGCCGCAGGACGTCGAAATACTTCTGCCAGCGCGGCTTGTAAAAATCCTTTATCAAACCCGCCCACTGCCGGCAGGAGTATTCGTGCGAGACCGCTCTCCTTGTCTCCCCACAGCGTCACCAGGTCCCGCGCATTCTTCTCATACAGGTCCTTCTCCGCGGCGTCGGCGCCACAACGACGCGCATCGCCGATCCAGCGCCCAAGCAGGAATTCCTTCCGCGTCGCCAGCAGCCTGTCCATATCGTCCATCAATTCCAGGAACTCCCCGGTGTATTTATCATATCCCGCCTTATCATGCTGCAAATAGGCCAGCACCCATTTCTGCTGTATGGGTAGTGCATAGTTCGCCAGCACCTGCCGCGTTATGTCCACAAGGTCATACCGGAAGCCATCGCTTGCGCCCAGCAGATCCGCCTCTCCCACGAACAGGCTCCATGCTTTCACCAGCTGTACCGGCTCGTAGTCCAGCACCGTCCTCACCCGGTCTCCCCACACGTCCGTCATCGGCCGCGATACGATAATAGACTCCGGCCCCCCTTCACCCAACCCACCCTTATAAACTGTCTCTGACAATATCTTCCACGCCTCCCCGATCTTCTCATCCTCCAGACCATACCGCTGAACGGCATACCGGCGAAGCCAGTCCGAAAGATCGATAACACTGTCCCGCCACACATTGTCGAGCATCAGCTGAAACAGGGCGGGGTTTTGCTCGATCCCTTCCGGTGTCAGTCCAATTCCCCTCATCTTCCCGGCCGACGGATCATGCAGAGCCCTGGAAGGCCCGGCCGCCACAGCATCCATCCTTCCCCATAGCGAGATATTACCCCCAAAATTCTGTAGCATATCCCAGATCCAGGGCTTTCCGTAGTAGGCCGAAGTCCGGTTCCATACCGGGTGACTCTCGCTGTAGAGATCGAGTACGATCATCTGGTTATCCGGAACGGCTTTCAGCAGGGCCTGTATCTGCGGCTGCTTCCAGTAGCTCGCGTTATAGTGGAACATCCACCCCTGCATCACCCAGACGGCCCCTGGGTCCGCGCCCGCCATGGACGCGAATACTTTCCTGCTCATCCCGCTGAGATAGGTGGAATCATCCGTCGGAGGCGTATTCTCGTTGAAGGTGTCCGCGGAATAGAAATGATCGGTGCCGTATTCCTTTGTCTGCGCCTCGATGAAAAGATGCCCGACCTTCTCGAACATCGGGTCTGAAGGGTCGAGTATATACACGTCGTCAAAACCCGCTCCCCAATTCGTCTTCTTCACTTTTGCACCCGGGAAGCGCTGCGTGAACCCGGCCGGTACATGGCCCGTGAACGACGCCAGCACCGGCTTCATGCCCATCGACCGCTCAGCCCCGAGTATTTTCTTCTGCAGCTCGCGGTGCGAATCCATCCAGTGCTGCGGCAGGGGGCCGCCCCATCCGTCCAGATTCCCCATCCAGAACCAGCTGAAATACGCCGGCCCGCAAAAGAACCGGTCCAGCTCGCCGTCGCTGAAGCCCATTTTCCGGTAGACCTGCTGCCAGATCGCCTCTTCACCGGTAAGGGCCAGCGGCATATTGATCCCGTTGAGGGTCATCCAGTCGATCTCCCGCTGCCACCGCGCCCAGTCCCACCAGGCCATCGAATAGTTGAACGTGCAGTAGTTGATATAATACCTGTACTGATACGGTGTCTCACGGTGAACCCGTCCCTTCACAAGAGGCAGAGCAGCCGGCAGCCGCAGGTCAACTCCATTCCAGGTGATCAGACTGTGGCAGTATTCCCGCAGGTAACAATTGAGCGCAGAACCCACACTCAACCCGTTACTCCCCCGCAAAAGGATCTTCCCGCCCCTGCTTTCGAGCTCAAAGACATCCCTGCCACCCGCGGGCGCAATATACTCGACCACAAATGCTGAGGCCCTGTCCCCAACCACCCGCTGAACAAAAGCTCCCACGGCAGCCTTGTCCAGCTGACTATAACCAAGTTGACCACAGACCAGGGCGATAGCGACGACGACGAATCTTCTCAAATTAGTAATTCGGATTTTGTTTGATAATGCCTTTACTCTCGTCGACGATCTGCTGAGGTATCGGCATATAATAATCTTTTGGCCTCGTAAAGGTACGGGGAGGAATGACAGTAGCGCCATTAAATGGCGGCAAAGGTGAAGCCGCCATCGGCTTGCTCACTATCGTATCGATATTGACCAGCTTGTCCTTGTCCCAGCGAAGCAGGTCCTGCCAGCGCGTGTTCTCGGCGCCAAGCTCTACCCGGCGCTCGTGCACCAGGTCCCGCATCGTCGCCCCGCTCTTCGGCAGCAACCCGGCGCGGATCCGCACTTTGTTCAACTCTGCATCTCCGCTGCCGGGACCACTCTGCCTTATCTTAGCCTCAGCAAGCAGCAGATAAACATCCGCGCTGCGCAGCAGGGCTGCTTGAGGTTGAAATCGATCATGCCATCGTGCGTGGGGTTGCCATCGGACACAAAGGCCGTATATTTCCGGACCGCATAGCCCGTCGCAGACATGGACGGCAGCATCCGGCCCGTCGACTGGCCGGTCATGCCCGTAAACATCTGGACTGCATCCGGGGCCTCGATCTGAACCATATTCTTCTGGTAGGGAAGGGAGTCGCCGACGGATATCAGCGTAGCCCGTTTGCGAACGCTATCCGCCTTCTCGAACTCCTCCGCGAAATTCTCGGTCGGCTGGTGGAAACCCCAGCCCTGCCAGGCGCGGATCGTAAAATACTGGCCGATGGCCGAGCTCGGAACATTCGAGGTCAGCTGGCTGTTATTCAGACGGCAAATAAGATCTCAGAGTTGCTCTCCTGATTGCCTACAGTAAAATTATCCGTGTAGTCTCCGGCCAGTGCATAGTTTTTGTCGTTGAAAACAAAAGTGCCGTATTTGATCGCATCGGCAAGCCGGTCTTCGGTCATATACAACTTGCACAGCATCCCCCATGCAGCCCCTGCGGCACCCTGCCCCTGTCCGCATCCTGATAGGTCTCCGGCAGCATGCTTGCCGCCGCCAGAAAATCCGCCTCCGCCAGCGCACGAACGCTGTCGACCGAAGACTTGGCCACATTATAGTTGACGTCGGTCACATTCTTCTCCGTAATGATCGGCACTTCACCGTAGATCTCACTGAGGACAAAATAGGCGTAGCCTCTCAGGAAATGCGCTTCACCCAGCGAACGCTGACGGATCGCATCATCCATCACCGGCACCTTCGGGATATAGATCAGCGCATTATTGGCCCTGGCGATCTGCTCATACGCAAACGACCAGGTGACTCCAATGATCTGCTGCGTCGCATCCGCGTTGAATACGCCCACCGCCTTGAAGTCGGGGTGGTCGCCCGCGACATAGATATCATCCGACTGGTCGTCGAAAACATAGATATGATGTCCTATCCAGTCTTCCGTATAAAGAACGTTATAGATACCGTTGATGCCGGCAATAACGTCGGCCTGGTTGCGCCAGTAGTTGCCGGTATTGTACTGCCCGCTCTGCACCTGGTCCAGCGGATGCTTGATACAGCCCGCGACCACCGCAGCCGTCACCACCACCAGGGAACCCAATATTATATTGTTGCGTAGTTTCATATTGTCTTTTTTGAAGGGTTAAGGTTAAAAGCTTACGGTAGCCCCAAAAGTGATATTACGCGACTGGGGATACTGCGCTACATCCACTCCACGCTGCACTCCTGGCGTAGAGGAATACGGATGCGGCTCGCTGGGACCGGAAGAACCGGGATTCGTATAACCCAGTTCCGGAGTATATCCCTTGTACCCGGTAAGGGTAAAGACATTGTAGCTGCTGACATAGACCCTTATCTCGGGGAGCTTCACGTCGCCGATCTGCTGCTTAGGTAGGGTATACCCGATCGACGCACTCTTCAGCGTGACATAGGCTCCGTTCTTTACCCAGAGGTCGGACGACCTGTAGTTGTCATTTAGGTTATAGGTGGAAAGCCTCGGAATGCTGTTGCTCGTACCTGCCCCATGCCAGCGGCCGTTCTGCTCCGCATACCAGTTGTATACCTGCGTCGCGTCCAGCCCGACCAGACGGTCGGCGTCGTACAGCTGAAATCCGGTAGCGCCCGTAAAATTGAAACTCAGGTCAAATCCCTTGTAGTTGACCGAACCATGAACGCCGAATACAAACCTGGGATTAGGATCTCCCAGTCTCACCCTGTCCTTGTCGTCGATCACGCCGTCCCCGTTGATGTCCCGGAAATGTACGTCCCCCGGCTTGATATCACCTTTGTTGGGATCGTTGGCGACATCCGCGGACTTGTCGATATCGGCCTGGGTCTGGTAGAGACCATTCGTCTTATAGCCATAGAAGGAGGCGATCGGTTGTCCCTCATAAGTCCTCGAAATATCCACGTTCTCACGTCCGTACAACGGAGCGCCGATATAGGCGGCATCCCCGAACAGTTTGGTCACCTTGTTTCTGAGGAACGATCCGTTGGCGCCGAACGAATAGCCCAGCTTGCCTGCGGTGTTCGAATAGTTGAGCTCGAGCTCGATGCCATGGTTGTTGATCTTCCCCAGATTGAGGTCGGGCAGCCGGATATTCCCGGCGTCGTCGCTGGCCAGACCATTACCGCCGTTCTGTGCGCCAAAGGTTTCTACCAGCTGATAGGGTATCAGCATGTCCGAAGTATTCTTATTGAAGTAAGTGATGGTCGCCGTGAGGTGGTTGTTCAGGGTCGCCAGTTCCGCGCTGATATTCGTCATGACCGCGCGCTCCCAGGTGATATTCGGGTTCGCGATGCTGATCACATAGGCGCCGTTCTGGTAGACGGTTCCCGTGCCCGTGCTGTAGCCGTATCCACCTCCGCCGAAGCCCGCCGCCGCCGCCATACCCGATACCGCTGAGGTACTGGAAGTCGCCGATATTCTGATTACCCAGCTGTCCCCACCCTCCCGTGATCTTCAGGGTATTTAGCGAATTTCACGTTGTCGCGGAAAAGTCCTCGTCGGAGATCCGCCATCCTGCAGAGAACGCAGGGAAATAGCCCCAGCGCTTGCCCGGCGCGAACTTGCTGCTGCCGTCAGCCCTGAACGTGCCCGTCAGCAAATATTTACCCATGAAGGAATAGTTGGCGCGTACGAAATACGACTGCAGACCCGCCGTCGGCACGTTGAATCCGGAGTTGCCCGCACTGCTGCTGTTGCCCAGGTTGAGCACCCGCTGATAGGCGCTGGTGTCGTCGTATCCCACGCGGGTCGCGTTGAAATAATTTCCCTTGAAGGTCTGGGCGGAGTATCCACCCGTGAAGGTCAGGCTGTGTGAGCCGAACAGTTTGTTATAGGTCAGATAGTATTCCTCGAGGAACGACCAGCTCTTGCCCGAGCCCCGGGTCAGGGTCGCAGTAGAAGGGCCGCGGGTCTGGTTGGCCAGCGCATTGTCGAACTCATAAAAGTCCTCCGTCTGCTGATCATAGCCATAGTTGGCCCTAAGTTTCAACCCCTTCAGTATTTCCAGTTCTGCGTATCCGTTGGCCAGGATCCGGTCGAATTTATCGGACTTGTCTACCTCTGTGGCCGTCGCTACCGGGTTGTTGATATCCCCCAGCTGGTTGTCCGCCTTCGAGCTGCCCCAGCTGCCATCCGGATTGACTACCGGTATGCCGGGATTAAATCGGATCGCGCTCCACACCAACCCCGTCTGAGACGATTTTGTATTCGGCGCGGCCCCGTCCGTATGCGAATAGACGATATTCTCGCCCACCTTCAGCCGGTCGAATATCTTGTGCTCCGAGTTGATGCGGAAACTGTATCGTTTGAAATAGGAATTGACGATCATCCCCTTTTGGTCGAAATAGTTGCCGGAAAAGCTGTAGGTACTGTTGGGATTCCCGCCCCTCACCGCAAAGTCCGCATTCTGCGTATGCCCGGTATTGAACAGCGCCCGCTGCCAGTCCGTCTTCTGAGTGCTGTAGGTATTTCCAAGCCATACGCCGGGCACCGGCAGGCCGTCGTTGTTGTAGGCTTCCTGTTTCAGTTTCACAAGATCAGGCGCAGTCAGCAGGTCCAGATACCTGGCCGCCTTGTCGAAGCCCCAGTAGTAACCCGCACTGGTCTTCATCTGCTCGCCGAAACTTCCCTTCTTTGTCGTTATCAGTACAACGCCGTTCGCCGCACGGCTTCCGTAGATGGCCGAGGCGCTGGCGTCCTTCAGTATTTCTATGGAGGCGATATCATTGGGGTTTACATCATTCAGACCCGTAGCCGGTACGCCGTCGATGACTACCAGCGGATCCGAATTGTTCAGCGTACCCGTACCACGGATACGAATGCTGGGCTCGCTGCCGGGAGAACCATCGTCCCTGATGATATCCACACCCGCAGCACGCCCCTGCAGCGCATCACCCGCATTGCTCACCGGCAGATTCCTGAAATCCTCGCCTTTTACAGTGGCGATACTGCCGGTCACGTCCCGTTTGCGCTGCGCGCCATATCCCACCACGACCGCATCGGCAAGACCGGTAGCATTGGGCTGCATCTGTACGGCGACAGCTTTATCGGAGCCTACAGCAATTCGCTGCTCCTTGTAGCCGACATAGCTGATCACCAACTCGTCTCCCGCCAAAGCATCGATGCTGAAATTACCGTTCTCATCCGTCTGAACGGCGCGTCCGCCACGACCCAGCTTCACCGTTACGCCGCCCAGCGGCTTACCGCCTTCATCGGTGATCTTCCCCTTAACGGCCGTATCGGGTTTGGCCTCATGCGAAGGCGGATCCGGCTGTTTTACGGGAATGATGATGACTTTGCGGCCGTCCCTGATCGTATACCCGAACTTCCCTGCCAGCACCCGGTCGAGGATACTGGGAAGCGAAGCGTCGGTGACATCGAGGTCCACCTTTCCGAGCTGCCGGAGATAGTCGTTGTTGTAAAAGAATCGGTACCTGCTTTCTTTCTGAATAGCATTGAAGATCTCGTGCGCTCCCACCTGCTTGAGGTGAAAGCTGAACGTCTCCTGGGAATAGCCATGAGCTGACACCTGCAGACAGACCGCCATCAGCAGGACAAAACATACTCGCACCATAAATTTAGTTTTGGTTGGCAACAATCCTTACCATGTTGCTGTCTATTTGATAATTGAACTTCGTCGTCATCTTTAGAATGTCCAGAGCCTGCTGCAGGGTCTCCTTCTCGAATACGCCGCTGACGTGCTCGTGTTTCAGCCCGTCATCCCCGAACTCGACACGCACCGCATACCGCCGTTCCAGCTGCACGGCCACATCCTCAAAGGTCTCGTTGTTGAACACCATCTTGTTATCCATCCACGCGGTCTCCGCGACGGTCTCCGTGCGATCGGCCTGTGGAAGCAACTGCACCTGATAGCGGAGTTCATTCTCCACGATCGTACCGCCCTTCACTTCTCCTTTCACTACCGTCAGCTTCTCGTGCGGGGAAAGCAATATCTTCTTTTCGGGATCGTCGTTCATGATCACCTGTATCTTCCCGCTGATCAGCGTCGCCGAAACTTTCTCGTCCTCGCGGTAAGCCTTCACGTCGAACCTTGTCCCCAATACCCGTACCGTTATTTTACCCGTATGAACAAAGAATGGCTGGTGAGCGCGCTCGGCTACGTCAAAAAAGCCTCTCCTTCCAGCTGGACCTCCCGCGTCTTCCCGCTAAAGGTTTTGGGGTACAGCAGGCGACTGCCCGCATTCAGCCAGACCTGCGTCCCATCCTCCAGCACCAGCATCGTCTTCTTCCCGTATTCCACCTGTGTGGAACCATACATCGTCGACTGCGCCGGCTCGCTGCTCCACCGGTAAACACCCCATCCCGTCGTCACGAATACCACAGCCGCCGCCGCCCATTTCCACCGCATCAGCCTTATCACGCCGGCCTTGCGTCTGCCGCCGGTCGCATTATTCATCCGCTCTGCCAGATGGGCCCAGCCATTGCTGGCCAGCTCGGCCTCCGGCATGCTTTTTTCCACGTGTTCGGAATTCCCCTTCAGTGACATAACCACCTCTGCCAGGTACGAATATGAAGGATTGACGGACAAAAGTCGATCCAGCTCATCAAGCTCGCCCAACGAGGCCGTCTTCCCCAGTCGTTTAGCCATTAGTTCAATGACCCGGTCATATTCGGTTGAATTATCTCTCATTCTGAGAGCAGGACACAGCAATTCCTACTTTTTCTTAAAAGAAGCCGAAAAATTTTTCGGAAGGGAAGGTCTAAGCGCTTCTTCCAGCTTTTTAAGTGCTATGGTCAGTTGTGTGGTAACCGTTTTGTAGGAGATATCCAATATGGCGGCAACCTCGGCGGCGCTAAGACCGTCCTCTTTTACCAATTTGAATACCAGCTTGCAGCGTGCGGGCAGGCCGTCTATCGATGCGGCTATTTTCTTCCGCAGCTCGTCCGTGATCAGTATCTGTTCGGGGTCGGGACTCAGGTAAAAATGGTGCACCGCCCCGAGATCCCTGGGTTTACTCTGCCGCCGGTAATTGGCAGCCGTATTTTTCACCGCCACATAGAGGTACACGGAGATATTCTCGATCTGACTGATCCGCGACCGGTTCTGCCACAGCCGCAAAAAGACATCATTGACGATCTCTTCGGCCTGCTCCCTGTTCTGTACAAAGGTGAATGCGAACTGGAACAGACGGAACATATTATCCGTATAGAACTGCCGGAAAGCAGTCTCATCATTGTCAAACTGTATTCGATGCAATAGTGAGGGTTGCATAGATTTATTTCACCTGATACCTTATCGAGCTGCACCGCACCCTTGTTCTTTGCTGCTACTATCAGAAGGCCGGCAGTCGTTTTTAACGACGTAATATTACGAATATCTCCCATAATAGACAACTTCGTCAAACTATTTGGCTCCGCATCGAAGTTTCCCTTGCCGTCGCCTTTCAAAAAAACACCCATCCCCGCGTCGAGTGGACCCTGCTGTACCTTGAAGGGGAAAAAATTACCGGCCAGCAGGAGATCCTGCTTTCCGTCGCCGTCCATATCCTTTATAATTATTCCATTGACAGCGCTGACCTGCGCCTCTTCCGGAAGAGACTGCGTACGGAATTCCTTCCCTTTTTTCAGCAGCAGCAGGAGACCGGGTCGTATTGACCCTGATCGTCTTACCGGTCGCCGAGCTGCCCGGGCGTAAAAAGGTCCGTCAACTGTACATCCGCATAGTCCGCATACCTGCTGTATTTCTTTTGTTTCGAAGGCATCTGGTCAAAGAGTTCGTCCCTGGTCATATAGGGATAACTCTTCCCTTCACTGTAATAGCACAATATCGGGTCCATAACCCCGTCCCCGTCAAAATCGCCATAGGTGACCGTCAGCGGCGTCGCGGGCCCCGACCTGAACTGGGTATTGAGTCCCATATTCCCCGCCACGATATCGCTGTCTCCGTCCCCGTCGACATCTGCCGCTGCAAGGCGGCACCACCAGCCCGCCGTCTCCCCAGGCCATAGACCTTTGTGCGGTCTTCAAGCCGCCCGCTGTGATTCTCGAAGACTTCGATCGGCATGAACGGTCCGGCGACGACCAGGTCTTCCCATCCGTCCTTGTTGAGGTCCATCCACATCGCGTCCGCCACCATTCCGCAACGGCTGAGCGTGGTGTCAATCATGTCTTTTTCAAATCGGATCGAACCTTTTGTACTCTTATTCTTTAGGACGAAGCTTTCGGGTGGCGCCGGCCACTGCCCCGGCAGTACATATCCGCCAACGAACAGATCGGGCTTCCCGTCATGATCGATATCGGCCGCGCGTACGCACGAGCCGCTGGTGGTCTCCGCCGGAAGCGCACCGGCTACAAGGCGAAAATGTCCGCGTCCGTCATAGTTCTCATACAACCTGTCCTGGTATCTTCTGTCGTTAAGAGGATAGTCCGCGCCGCCGCTGACGATATAAAGGTCCGGATCGCCGTCTCCATCCGCGTCGAAGAACAGCGCATCCGAATTGGTGTAGTCCTTCGGGGCGTTCCAGGGCTGGTCGGCCGCCGCCACAAATTTTCCTTTCGCGGTCTGTATATATAGCTGACTGGCGAATCCGGCCGAGGCGCCGACAAAAAGATCGTCGAGACCGTCACCGTTGACGTCGCCGCGGGCGATCGCCGGACCGGTCTTTGACACCTGAAAAGGCAGTAAAGGAGATATCTTGAAATCAATCGTCGCCGCCTGATCATGGACAAAATCCACCCCGCTGACGCCCGTCACATCCTTGAAAACAACCCCACCCGCCGCCGCCTTCTGTGCAACGTCGGCAGCGCCCATGCTACCCTCATCCAGCGTCAGCAGCGTATCGGCTTTTACACTAGCCATATATCCCGTCTTCCCCGAAGGCCAGGTTACCAATAAGGATACCACACTGTCCTCCCCTAACCCGATATGCATTACCGGGTCTACGGATGACTGGAATCCTCTCGCCGTAAACTCCTCCAGGACCTGCCTGCCGTGCGCCGCAATTGCCTCCACCTTCGTCCCCAGGCCAAATGTATTCTTGCCGTCAGCCTTCAGCCGAAGCCGCAGATAGTGCGCCTTCGATGACTGCATGGTGTTATTTCTATAAACCAGCGCCGGTCCATTAAGATCATTGACCACAAGATCCAGATCTCCATCCCCATCTAAATCAGCATATACCGCACCGTCATGTATACCCATCTCCGTGATCCCCCACTCTTTCGTCACATCCGAAAAACCCAGCCGGTGGTCATTCCGGAAAAGATAGTTGCGGAGTTTGGTCGAAGGCATATCCTGCACCAGCCGCCACATTTCCTTTTTGTCGCCTCCGACTTCCTTGTAACCAGACGAATAACCGGAAGTATATTTCACGAAGTCGAGATTGGTGATATCCCTCAGGATGCCATTGGAGACAAAAAGGTCCTTCCAGCCGTCGTTGTCGAAGTCCGCGAACAGTGGCGCCCAGCTCCAGTCCGTACTGCTGACCCCGGCCATCTGCCCCACTTCGCTGAACAACGGCATACCGCTGCTGTCCATACCCCTGTTGAGCTGAAGGGTGTTTCGCATCTGCTGGTGGTGCAGGCCGTGGTCAACCCGCATAACGTATTTGTCGTAGGAGTCGGCCCCACGGAGCAGCTTCTGCCGGTGGTTGCCTTCGGGCAGCATGTCCAAAACCATAATATCGTCCAGCCCGTCATTGTTGTAGTCAGCAATATCCGAGCCCATCGAAAACTCCGAAATATGACCAGCCGCCTTGTCCAATACTTCGCGGAACCCACCGTTATGGTTATTCAGATAAAGAAAATCCCTTTCGTCATAGTCATTGGTGGTATAGAGATCCGGCCAGCCGTCGCCATTGACGTCACCGACCGAAACACTCAGCCCGAAATTCAGCCCGCTGCCATAGATACCCGCCTGCTCGCTGATATCCGTAAAATGCCCGTTGTCATTGCGGTAGAGACGGTTGCCGAACTGCGGATGCCTTTTCGCCCTCAGCTTGTCCGTATTGTAGAAAGGATTGTAGAACATCGCGGCGTGATTGACCATGAACATATCCAGGTCGCCGTCGTTGTCCATATCGAAAAAAGCCACCGTCGTCGTATAGGTACCCGGCGCATCCAGCCCATAGGCCTTCGCCGACTCGGTGAAGCTGGGCACTCCGTCCTTCACCCCATTATTGATATACAGCTCGTCCGCCCGGTCAGCGTCCGTCCCGGGTCCGGAATAACAGACATAAATATCCAGCAGTCCGTCGCCGTTGACATCCGCCATCACCGTCCCCGTCTTCCATTTCGGCCTCCCCTGCACTCCAGCCCGTTCGGTAACGTCTTCGAACCGGAAGTTCCCCTTATTCAGATAAAGCTTGTTCGGCCCCATATTGGCCGTAAAATAAAGATCGGGCAGTCCGTCGCCGTTGACATCCCCCACGGCTACTCCCCCGCCGTTGTAAATGTATTCGTACGTAAGTACATTATAGTCCTCGTCTTCCTTGATATCATTCCGGAAATCGATATGTGTCGAGCTCGCCGGCATCGATGTAAATACAGTCGTCGAGTCGCCGGAACCCCTGCCGTCACCGTTGCCGCAGGACAATAATACTGTGCTCGCCAGAAGGACCAGGCAGGGTTTGACTCTTTTCATATTAGACAATATTACAGTAAATTTACTCCGCATGAACAACACCTATGCCCTTCTCGCCGGCCTTTTACTGCTTTGTTCCCGGCTGACCGCATCACCCCCGTCTACACCCAATGAAGCGCTGGAATTTTTGGAAAAGACCAAACTGCCCGATTCCAGTAAATTTTGGCCCAATGTCAGACGCAGCCTTTTTATCGAGAACCTGAAAGCCAATATCACGGCTCCGCTGGCTATCTACCAGGGCAGCAATACCAATTTCTGCGGCTACGCGGCGCTTTCTTATCTGCCGCTGCACGACGACCCGCTGACCTATACCCGGTTCATGGTTGAGCTATTTGTAAAGGGAGAGGCAACATGGGGCAGGATCACCTTTACACCATCCAAAGAAGTACACCGGGCCGCGGGAACACTACGGTTCAAAGGCATCCTCGACATCCGCCCCGCCGACCAGATCTGGTTCCTCATTTTGGCGGATCATTTCCGGTCCTATCTCAACTTCTTCTGGTGCCGTTTCAAGCCCGGAGCGGAAGACACTTTCTGGGCCGCCGTCAGCTATGGGAAGTTCAACCGTATGATCAGGGACCTTATCGGCTATGAGGTCGATGCTACAGGATCGGATATCTTTCGTCCCCACTTTAAGGACCTCTACGGCTATCTGACCGAACAACTGAAAAGTGGGTATACCTATCTTTATGTGAACAACACTTATCTGCACAAGAAGAATCACGACAAGGGACGGTTCAGGAACAGCTTCCCCACGCATTTTATCGTACTCTCCTCCATCCGGAAGGCGGACGACGACCCGGAGAGCGATATGGTCGATATCGTATACTGGGACTATGGCGGCCGCACACTAAGACAGGTCAGCCTCCGGTTTCTTAAAAAGATCATTTTTGGAGTGACGCACTGCTCGCCTCCGTCAACGACAAAATAAAACTCTATGCGCCATCGACCTGGACTATATATCGTGTTTTTGCTGGTGCTCATCCAGGGCATGTCCTGTACGACCATCAATATTTCCAACTATTACCGCAAGAACCGGCCGATCCTCGACAGCATCGAAGAGACCTTCCGCTCGGCCTATGCCCAAAAACCGTTCTCGATCGAATTCACAGACCGGCCCTTCAACCGCCTTTCGCTCGAGCTCATCACCGACACCCTCACCTATATCTACGAATACAATGTAGGCGAACCCCGTCTCCAGGACACCCTGCTCCGCTATGGCTACGACACCGCCGCCATCAACTACATTATCTCCAATATGCGCTCGATGGAATGTACCTGGGTCGACAACCTGAACTACTGGACCTATCCCGACGTAAAGAAACATTCCCTCGTCTACATCTCCCTCTGGCCCCGCGTTTTCAACTCCCCCTTCGTCAACAAAAAATACTATATCCTCACCTACTTCCAGCAGCCCCAGTACTACGACGCCGAAGGCCGCCTCCTCGTCGGCCGCCGCCTGCGCCGCATCCGGAAGTTCAATGCGGAGACGTTCCGCCGCGTGACGGACCGCGTGGCGTATACGATCTCGGACAGGTTCAGGTAGATCAATTCCTTATATCCACGATCACATTGATCGTCAGCGCCACGATCACGGTATTGAAAAGAAAGGAAAGCACCCCATGCACCAGCGCGACGCGCCGGATCACCCTGGAGGATATCTCGATATCGGAAACCTGAAAGGTCATACCGATCACAAAGGCGAAGTAGGCGAAGTCGAGGTAGTCCGGCCACAGCTCGTTGGGGATCTGCAGTCCGACGGTGTGTATATCGGGGTCCAGCGGATGGTCGCCGTAATAGAGCAGGGCGTAGCGGTAGGCGAACATGGTATGCAGTAACACCCAGGAGCAGGCGACCCCGGACAGGTATATAAAGGTCTCGATGCTTTTGTTCAGCAGCCACGCATTCCTGTTGCCGAGCAGCAGCATTACCCCGAGCAGGCTGCCGATGATCGCCACAAGAACGATAAAAAAGACCACGATCCGGCCGGCGTCCTCCGTCTTGGCCAGTACCCGAATCTGTCGCGGCCGCATGCTGGCGAAGATGACCCCGCTGATAACGATCATGCAAATGCTGAAACAGTCCCATCCGATCATGATGCGCGTCAGCCCCTCCATACGGATCGGCAGAAGTCCGGCCGAGATGATGGTGGCGACCGCAAAACTGACGATAAGTTTGTAAACAGCTGGTAACCGGTGCATCCAGTTGGGACAATTGATATAGTTCGCCATAACGTTGTAAATTAGCACAAAGCCTCCTAAGCAAAAAATTAGCCCCCGGCTCCCGCGGGAAAATATTCGTCTCCCAAATTAATAGTAAATTCATAGTAAAATTCAGACTATGCCTTCCTATTCGCTTACCATTAACAATAAACCCGTGAAGGTTGAAGCCGAGCCCGATATGCCGCTGCTCTGGGTCATCCGTGATATTATCGGGCTGAAAGGCACCAAGTTCGGGTGCGGGATCGCGCAGTGCGGCGCCTGCACGGTACACCTCGGTGAAAGCGCGGTCAGGTCATGCGGCCTTCCCATCTCCGCGGTCGCGGGACAGAAGATCACGACCATCGAAGGGCTGACCGGCAACAAACAGGGCGAAGAGGTCCAAAAGGCATGGGTCGACGAGCAGGTACCGCAGTGCGGCTATTGCCAGTCGGGTCAGATCATGAGCGCGGTGGCCCTGCTCCACCGCAACCCCCACCCCACCGACGCCGAGATCGACGTCGCGATGCAGGGGAATATCTGCCGCTGCGGATGCTATGAGAGGATCCGCAAGGCCATTCATCTGGCCGCTTCCGCCGCCAAACCCACGGCGCCCACATCTGTGAAAAAGTCCCTTACCCGGATATAAAAATTCAATACTATGTCTTCCACAAATAAAATAGCCCGCCGCGATTTCCTGAGACATACGGGTCTTTCCGGTCTGGCCCTCATCCTTGGCGTATCGTCGGTGAACAACGCCGACGCAGCCGGTATTCAAAAGATGTCAGCGGGCGATATCCCGCCTACCGGTCTGACGGACCTGCCCGAACATTTTGGCATCACGCCGTATATCAGCATCGAACCGTCGGGTAAGATCACCATCATCAATCCCAAGCCGGAAATGGGCCAGGGCACCTGGCAGTCCATTCCCTCCCTTATAGCAGAAGAACTGGAGGTCTCCCTCGACCAGGTGACCATCATCAACAGCAGCGGGCAAAAAGAGATACCCGGCCAGTCCGCCGGTGGCAGCTCGTCCGTCAGGGGTTCCTATATGAACCTGCGGAAGGTCGGCGCCTCGGCCCGGGAAATGCTATGCACCGCGGCATCGCGCGCCTGGAATGTCCCCGTCGAAGAGTGCAGGGCGGAGAACGGAAACGTCGTCCACAAGGCATCCGGCAAAAGTCTCGGCTATGGGCAACTGGTAGCAGTAGCCTCCACGCTGGAAGTGCCCGCCAATCCCACACTCAAGGATCCCAAAGATTTTAAGATACTGGGTAAGTCCACGCCCCGTCCCGACATTCCGCTGAAGGTGACGGGTAAGGCCGTATACGGCATCGATATGGAGCTGCCCGGAATGGTGTACGCCTCGGTCGAAAGATGCCCCGTGTTCGGCAGCAAGCTCGTCAGCTACGACGACAGCGAGACCCTGAAGGTAAAAGGCGTTATCCGCACGGTAAAGGCCGAGCGCGTGTTGGGCAAGAACCGTTATGAGGGTGTAGCCGTTATCGCCGACAACTACTGGGCGGCGCTGAAAGGAAGAAAGGCGCTGAAGGTGGTCTGGGATCACCAGGGCTTCGACAGTTTCAATACAAAAGACTACGAAGTACACCTGCGCGAGCTGGCAAAGACCGACGGACTGGTTGCACACAACAGCGGTGATTTCGACGGCGCGATGGCCGGGGCCGCGCACAAACTGGACGTCCTGTATGAAACGCCCGTCGTCGCCCACGCCACGATGGAGCCGATGAACTGTCTCGCGCACTGGCAGGAGGGCGACAAGGTGGACATTTGGACCTCGGTACAGGGCGCGTCGATCGTCAAGCGCGAGCTGTCGGAATCTCTCGGCATCCCCCAGGAGAACATCACTCCGCATATATCCTTCCTCGGCGGCGGATTTGGCCGTCGCCTGGCAGCCGACTACGCGGGCGAAGCAGCCGGCATATCGAAGGCCGTCGGCAAACCCGTCAAGGTCATCTGGACACGCGAAGACGATATCCAGCTGGGGCCCTTCCGACCCATGACCTTCTCGGCCATGAAAGGCGGCGTCTCTTCAGACGGCAAGGCCGTGGCCTTCCAGCACAAGGTGATCTCGCCTTCCATCAATGCCACGAAGAACGCCAACTACGACAAAAGCAAACCCGACCGTTCGATGACCGAAGGCATCAGCGACCGAGGAATACGAGATTCCCAATATGAAGAACGCCTATGTCTTCGCGGATATACATATCCCGATGCAGCCCTGGCGTTCGGTCACGAGCTCGACGCTGGCCTTCGCCCACGAATGTTTTATCGACGAGATGGCGGTAGCGGCGGGAAAAGACCCGATGGCCTTCCGTCTGGAAATGCTGACTAAAGAGACGGATACAAAAAGACTGCTGACGCGCCTCAAAGAGATCTCGGAATGGGACAAGCCCCTCCCGCAGGGCTGGGGCCGCGGCGTGGCGCAGTATAAGTTCTTCGCCGGCCTCGCCGCACACGTCGTGGAAGTATCGGCGCGAAAGGACGGCAGCATCCGGATCGAAAAGGTCCACTGCGTACTCGACCTCGGCACGGTCGTAAATCCCGATATGGCGAAAGCCAATACGGAAGGCGCGATCGTCATGGGTATCATCGCAGCGACAAAAGACGGCATCGTCTTCGAAAAAGGCCGGTCCATACAAAGCAACTTCCACAACAACCGGATGTTGCGGATCAATGAAATGCCCGCCCTCAACGTACATACTCGCCGACGGCGGCCCGGTGATCAAAGGCGTCGGGGAACCCGGCCTGCCTCCTGTCGCTCCGGCGCTGGCCAACGCGATCTTTGCCGCCACCGGCAAAAGAATCCGCCGCTTGCCGATCGATCTGGCTCATCCAGGACCCGCGGCCAGTTAAAATGGGCTAACCATTGGATACAAACGGGAAAGCATTATTGTTGTGCGAAACGTATATTCGTAGCATGATAAAGCTCTATTTCCTCATCCTGGCGGCTGGCCTCGTGGTCTCCGCGCATGCCCAACCATATAATCCCTCCATCGACGTCCAGCACTATGATTTTTCCCTGGACCTCAATGACAGCACCAACGTCATACGCGGCACGGCGGCCGTGACCGTGCTGTTCCGGACAGACGCCGCAGCAGGCTTCCAGCTGGACCTCACGCGAAAGAATGAATCCGGCAAGGGAATGGTGGTTAAAAAGATCACGGAGAACGGCGCCGGAGTCCGCTTTACCCAGAACGTCAGCGAGCTCCTTTTCCATGTTAGTGCCAAAGCCGGGGAAAAGCATATTTATTCCATCGTCTACGAAGGCATACCCGCAGACGGCCTCATCATTTCCAAAAACAAATTCGGGAACCGCGGCTTCTTCGGCGACAACTGGCCCAACCGCGCCCACAACTGGCTGCCCTGCGTCGACCATCCTTCCGACAAGGCGACGCTCGACTGGCATATCACCGCACCCGAACACTATACCGTCGTCGCCAACGGCGCGCTCAAAGAAGAAAAGACGATTGGCCGCAACAGGAAGCTAACGCACTGGCAGGAAGCCGTACCGCTGGCCCCCAAGGTAATGATGATCGGCGTCTCCGACTTTGCCGTCGACCATCCCGGCGACGCGATGGGCATTCCCGTTATGGACTATGTCTATAAAGAGAACAGGGAAGCCGGTTTCAAAAGCTACTCCTATGCGCTTGAGATACTCCCTTTCTACATAAAGCACATAGGCCCCTATCCGTATGAGAAATGCGGGAACGTACAGTCGAAAACCCGTTTTGGCGGACTGGAAAACGCCAGCGCCATCTGCTATTTCGAAAATTCTGTCAACTCTCCCGACGTAGAGTCACTGATGGCGCACGAAATAGCGCACCAGTGGTTCGGCGACGCGGCCACGGAGTCCCGCTGGGAATACCTCTGGCTCAGCGAAGGGTTCGCCACCTATATGACCCACTGCTATCTGGAGAATAAATACGGCGCCGATACGCTGGAAAAAAGAATGCGGAAAGACAGGGAGAAAGTGATCGCCTTCGAGGCGAAAAGACACACGCCCGTAATAGACAGCAGCGTCAGGACCGATTTTATGACACTCCTGAACCCCAACAGCTACGAGAAAGGCGGCTGGGTTCTGCATATGCTCCGTCGCCGCATCGGCGACGAACTCTTCTGGAAGGGCATCTCGGCCTACTACACCGCTTACAGGAACAAAAATGCCGCAAGCAGCGATTTCGAAAAGATCATGTCTGAGATCAGTGGTCAGGATCTCCATAATTTCTTCCATCAATGGCTCGAACAGCCCGGTCATCCAACTTTGCGGGTGAGCCGAAGCTATGATACCGATAAAAAACAACTTACACTGACATTTACACAGACAGCCACCGGCTCCTGGGACTTTCCACTCGCGTACACCCTCGACGGAACGCCATATAACGTCGATATCAGCGACAGGGCCACCACCGTAAAAATATCGCTGGCAGCAGAACCAACACAAATCCGGATCGATCCTCATGCAAATACACTGGTCAGCGTGATCGACTAAGCGCACCCGCGGGGCAATGCCCCGCCAGCCCGGCACGTCCCCTCTTTCGGTTCACCCGTCACGTCCCGCTTTCGGTTCACGCGACACGTCCCCGCTTTCGGTCCACCCTGCGCGTCCCCGCTTTCGGTCCACCCGGCATTCCGCGCGGCTTCCAGCGCGTCAAATCCCCGCCGGGTCCGCCCCACCCCCCATTGTAAATTTTTCAAAATAAAATTTGATAAACCAAATGGTTGCGCTTATATTTGCAACCAGATAGTTGCCAAAAACGAAACGATGGAAACAAGAAGAGACCCATTTCAGGCGATAGCCGACCCCACACGAAGAGCGATCCTGGTGCTGATCGCAGCACAGGCAATGACCCCGACCGCCCTGGCCGACCATTTCAATACCAGCAGACAGGCGGTATCGAAACATATCCGCATCCTCACAGAATGCCAGCTCGTGAAGCACAAATCCTCCGGAAGGGAGGTCTATTACGAATTAGATGCACCCCGGCTAAAAGAGATAGACCAATGGATCGAACAGTTCCGCTCGATGTGGGACACCAAGTTCAACCAGCTCGAAAATGTATTGAACAACCTTAAAAACAAATAAAATGGTAACTAACAGCCAGACCAAAGTTGAGAAAGACTTCAAGGAAAAATCGCTTCTTGTCTCCCGTGAATTCAACGCCCCGCTCGCCCTTGTATGGCGCGCTTATACCGAGAGCGAATTGCTCGACCAGTGGTTTGCACCCCATCCCTGGAGGGCGGAGACAAAGTCAATGAACTTTGCTGTAGGCGGCTACTGGCACTATGCGATGGTCAGCCCCGAAGGCGAGAAGCACTGGGCAAGAATGGACTATCTCGCCATCGACCATCACAAAAGCTATAGTATAAGAGATAGTTTCGCCGACGAGAACGCCGCGCCGAATCCTGCGCTTCCTTCTTCGACCGGCAGCAATACCTTTACGGAAACGCCCACCGGCACCTTCGTGCAATTCAAAATGTACTACGCCAGCGAGAACGACCTGAAGACCGTCATCGAAATGGGCATGGAACAGGGCATCACGATGTGCATGAACCAACTGGAACAGTTATTCCTGCAGAAAAAGATCAAATAAAAAAGTGGTCCGCCGAGGCGGACCACACGTGTTTGACTTATAAGATACTGAATCCTTGACAGGGTGTCGGAATACATTTACCTTGGACAGGGTGTCGGAATCCATTTACCTTGGACAGGGTGTCGGAATCCATTTACCTTGGACAGGGTGTCGGAATTCATTTACCTATTGACCGGCATTATCTGAACCCCTCTGATCCTGATACTCCGGCTGGTCATTCGACGACGAACCATTCTTCTGATCATTGGGTGCACTACCGGGTTGGCCCGGCCGGGCGTTGTTATTGTTATTCCTGCGGGAATTATAGTAGTAATCCCTGCGGGCCTGTATGATCGCTGCATCACGGTCGTGTTTCAACTGGTCGATCTTAGCCCTTCTGTCCTTCCGGACAATCGATTTATCGTGACGCACATCCCTGATCTGCGCGCTATAGTCGTTCTTGATATCGTCTATCTGAAGCGCCAGACGGGAAGGCATCGCCCCGTAGCCATAGTACCAGGACGGGTACGGGCCATAGGGACCATACCATCCGTAGGGATAACCCCAGGGGTAAAAACCGTATCCCAGTCCCACCCCAACTCCAACATAAGTCCGGGGATAATAATGATAACCGCCGCCGCGGACGATGCCATGACCCCGCTGAGCCGAAGCCCCATAAGCGAGGCCGAGCGAGAACAGTATGATTAATAGCTTTTTCATGATTCTCTGATTTAATGTGCGTATATGAGAACGTAAAAATACCGCCAGGTTTAATACTAAAGGGCGACACATAAAGACTATAACTTATCTATAACAATCTGTAAAGAAATGTTAAAGAGAAAATTAACGCAAACATTTTTATATTTCGGGATTACTAATTAAATTAGCATTGTTCAACCAACTTCCTTAGCGCTATGATATTCACAATCGGCCACGGCACCCGCCCGCTATCCACCTTCCTCGAGCTTCTGGAACAATATTCCATCGAGTTCGTCATCGACGTCAGGTCGGTCCCTTACTCCACCTTCAACCCCCAATACCGACAGCCCGAACTGGTCACCGCCATCCGCGCAGCAGGCTTTCGCTATATTTATATGGGCAACAGCCTTGGCGGTCGCCCTACCGACCCCGGATGCTATAATAGTTACGGCAAACTGGACTATGACCTCGTACGCGTCCAGCCTTTTTTCCTCGAAGGACTCGAACGCATCGTCACCGCCCACGAAAAGGGCATTCGCGTGGCGCTGCTATGCAGCGAAAGCAAACCCGCCAACTGCCACCGCAGCAAACTGATCGGCAAGTCCCTGCAACAACGGGAAATTCCCGTACAGCATATCGACGAAGAAGGAACCCTCGTCCACCAGGCCCTGCTCTCCGTCAACCCCGCACTGCTTCTCTTTCAATAGGGCCGCATTCACCCCCGTCCGCGTGAACCGCGGAGCTTTCGTCCATCGGCGTGAACCGCGGGGCCTCCCGCCGCGTGAACCGCGGAGCTTCCGTCCGCGTGAACCGCGGAGCCTCCGCCCATCGGCGTGAACCGTTCGTTCCCCCGATAAATAACGCCCTACCACTGACGTAAATTCACACAGAGGCTCCTCCAAATTCGCTACCTTAAGCACACTTCAACCGCCCTGCCATGCCAACATTTACCTTGCTGATCAACGGGAAAAAAACACCCGTTACCGCTGACGAGAAAATGCCTCTGCTATGGGCCATCCGCGAACTCGCCGGCCTCACAGGCACCAAATACGGATGCGGCGTAGCTCAGTGCGGCGCCTGCACGGTCCTCCTGAACGGCAATCCCGTCCGCTCCTGCTCGATACCCGCGTCGATGGTGGCCAACCAGCCCATCACCACGATCGAAGGACTCTCCCCGGACAATTCACACCCCGTGCAGAAGGCCTGGCTCGATGAACAGGTACCCCAATGCGGCTACTGTCAGAGCGGTCAGATTCTCGCCGCTGCGGCCCTGCTCAAAAAGAACCCCCACCCCACCGATAAAGACATCGACATCGCCATGCAAGGCAATATCTGCCGCTGCGGCACCTATAACCGCATTCGAAAAGCGATCCATACCGCCGCAGCCGCCCCTCAGACCTCCACCACCCAGGCCCCTAACCCCCCTGCCAAAACCAACAAATAATTTCCAGCCATGGAACCAACTACCAACTCCCGCCGCGCCTTCCTCAAAAACGCCGGCCTCTCGGGCATCGCACTTACACTCGGCATCCGGGCATTCCCGAAGAACGCGGATGGCACCTCTCCCACTAACCCCGGTATCATCAACCCCGCCATCTCCGAAGGCCAGTCCATCGAACTCATGACCTGGATCTCCATCGACAAGACTGGCAAGGTCACCCTTTGGAACCACCGCGCCGAAATGGGCCGAGGGCTCCTACCAGGCCATTCCGCAGATAATCGCCGAAGAGCTGGAAGTGGACCTCAGCCAGGTCAGCATCTCCTTCGCCCCCGGCAACAACAGGAAATACGGTAGCCAGATCACCGGCGGTAGCTCTTCCGTCCGCGGGTCCTACCAGCAGCTGCTGCACGCAGGTGCATGCGCCCGCGAAATGCTCATCGAAACGGCCGCAAAAAAATGGGGCGTGCCAAAAGAAGAATGCTATGCGGAAAAAGGCCGGATCCTCCACAAAACCTCCGGCAAAAGCTTCGCCTATGGCGAACTGGTAGAGGACGCCGCAAGACTCGAACCGCCAAAGAACCCACCGCTCAAACAACGAAAAGACTATAAGCTCATCGGCAAACCCCTTTCCCGCCAGGACAACCCGCTAAAAACAAACGGTACAGCGATCTTCGGAATAGACAAAAAATTACCAAATATGTCCTACGCGGTGGTCGAACGCAGTCCCCGCATCCTCGGCAAGGTCAAAAGTTTCGACGATACAGCCGCCAAAAAGATCACCGGCGTCACCCACGTCTTCTTAGTGAAACGCACGGTCTTCGACCACCTCCAGGAAGGCGTAGCCGTCGTTGCCGACAACCTCTGGTCAGCTATGCAGGCCCGCAAACTCCTAAAGATCGAGTGGGACGACACCGGCTTCGAACACCTCGATACCGAACAGCTCTTTGCCCGCATGCACGACGACCTCAACAAACCCGGACTCAACGACCGCAGCGCCGGCAACTTCGAAAGAGAATTTGAAAAATCAGAAAAAAGATAGAGGCCGTCTATGAAACACCCTACGAATCCCACGCCTGCATGGAACCCCTCAACTGTATCGCACACGTCAAAGACGACGGCATCGAAGTATGGGGACCCATCCGGGGACCCGACTGGGTACAGTCCGACCTGGCACAGCGCATGGGCCTGCCGCTCGAAAAAGTCGTGGTCAATATGACCTTCCTCGGCGGAGGCTTCGGCCGCAAGGCCTTCCTCGACTATCCCCACGAGGCAGTACTGATCTCGAAGGAAATAAAGGCCCCCGTACAGGTAGTGTGGACAAGAGAGGACGACATGACGCAGGGACCATTCCGGCCGGCAGCGGTATACGGCTGTAAGGCCGGACTCAGCAAGGAAGGGGAGATCAACGCCTTCCAGACAAAGATCGCCGCACAGAACATGGACCACGAGAACGCCGGCGCCGACAAAGGCGCCTACAACAACAGCGCCCTCGAAGGCTTCCCCAAACCCTGGCTCGAATCCATTCCCCACTACAGCATCTCGGATATCCCGACAGAATCCCCCATTCCCGTAATGTGGTGGCGCTCGGTCTACTCCTCGACCAATGGTTTCGCCTACGAAAGCTTTATCGATGAACTCGCACACGCGGCAGGCAAAGACCCGCTGGCATTCCGGAGACAATACCTCCGCGAAGAACGCTATCAGACCCTCATCGATCAGCTCGATGGACCTCACGGGCTGGCGCCAGCGCGGGAAGAACGAAGGCTGGGGCGCCGCCGTCACCGAATGTTTTGGCAGCATCGTCGGCGAAGTGGTAAAAGTCTCGAAAAAACCGGACGGCAAGCTCAGGATCGACAAGGTCACCGCACTTATCGACTGCGGCTGGTACGTCAATCCCGACACGATCAGGGCTCAGGTGGAAGGGAGTATCGTCATGGCACTCGGCGCCGCGATCAAACACGACACCCACTTCAAGGACGGCATGGCCGTAGAGAAGAATTTCGACACATACAGAATGCCTCGCATTAATGAAATCCCCGATATAGAAGTCCATATCGCTGAGAACAATGAGAAAGCCGGCGGCGTTGGCGAACCAGGCCTGCCACCACTCGCACCCGCCCTCTGCAACGCCATTTTCGACCTTACCGGCAAACGCATCCGGCGCCTGCCTTTCCACCTGGACGAGGTCTAGAGCCAACACCGCCCGCAAGTACCCAGGGGATGTTAACGCCAACCGGCGACAACCCCGTCATCCCTGCTACGCCCATCTAACGGTAAGGCCCACTCCAATTTGTATTGGCAAAAAATAAGTTAAAACACCTACCCTATCCAAAAAAGGGCCTCAATAAAAAATACATACCTCCCACTATCGTTATCTTGCCGCCCCTGGTCGTCACAGGGCCCCTTGTCCTCATTCGTTAATGCTCTGAAAACCCTGGCCAATGCTACTCCTATTGGTAGCCATACTCCTTATCGCTCTGTGCCTTTGTCTGCTGTATATCCGCCGTATGCAGCTCCGGAGAAGCAGCCTCCTTTCCTGGCTCAGCCACGAGATACGAACCCCCATGAACGGTATCATCGGCATGTCCACACTACTTGACCAGACCTCCCTCAACACAGAACAACGCCACTACCTCAGCACCATCCGCACCTGCTGCGACCAGTTACTCGAAGTAGCCAGTATCACACTCGACCATCCCGATCATCCCGATAACCAGCCGGGAAACACCTGCCTCAGGTCTTCCTTATCATCCAGCCCTTCGACCATCCCATCACTCGCAGAACAATACCCCCTCCATATCCTCCTGGCAGAAGACAACCCCATCAATCAACAACTCGCCCTCATCCTCCTCAAAAAAATGGGCTACTCTCCCGACATCGCCAACAACGGAAAAGAAGTACTCGAACTCCTCCACAAAGAACCCTATGACCTCATCTTCATGGACGTCCAGATGCCCGAGATGGACGGACTCGAAGCCACCCGCACCATCCGGACACAAAAACGGGCCGCGGCTGCAGCGTCCCTTTCCACCTCCGCTACAGCCCAACTCCCCGCGGCGCCCAACCCTATCATTATCGCCATGACCGCCAACACCACCCCGCAGGACCGCGAACAATGCCTCACCTCCGGCATGGACGACTACCTGTCCAAACCCATCGACCTCTCCGAACTCACCGCCATGCTCACAAAATGGGGTGCCCCGCCTACTTCTTCATCAACTCCTTAACAGCTTCCTCTATCTGCTGGTCATGACCGGCCGATAATTTCTCCGGCTCATCCCTCACCAGGATATCCGGCTCCAGCTGGTGCCCCTCTTCGAACAGGCCGTCCGGCGCCCTCCATCCGCCCATGGGATTGCCATAAACCAGACCCGGATCGATCTGCACCTCCCACCAGACAAAGGTCCCCGTACCCGGGACCGGCATACCCAGGTCTTGCCCACATTCTTCAGCTTGTAGGCGGCGGGGAAAAGATGCGCGTCGGAATAGTTCGACTCACCAATAAGCACGATCGACGGTTTCACCCACTTATCATAAGGCTCCGAACCCACATACTGCCCGTGCGGTATAATATCAAAATATTTCTTGCCGTTGAGAAAATCCGACAGCTGCTCGTGTATATTCCCCCCGCCATTCCACCGGGTATCGACGATGATCGCATCCTTCCCGAAATTCCTGCCCAGCGCCTCCTCGAATACCGTACGCATACTCTCGTCATCCATCGCCCGGACATGTATATAACCTATCTTCCCCTTCGACAACGAATCGGTCTCCGCACGGCGCAGCCTCACCCAGCGCTTATACAAAAGTTCGTTCTCCTCACCCATGGATATCGGCTTGATCGTCTCCTCCCAGCGCACACCCGTCCCGGGATCCAGCAGCGACAGCAACAGCAGCTTGCCATCCTTCCTGTTCAGGTATTTATAGTGGTCTACCGTATCGGTAATATCCTCCCCGTCGATCTTCTCCAGCACCACGCCCGGCCTTACCCGCTCGGAAAATTTATCCAGCGGCCCGCCGTCGAGGACCTCCGCGATCTTCAGTCCATTGCCCCTGTGCTTATAGTCGAAAAGAAGTCCCAGCGAAGCCGTCCTGTCCGCCGTGGGCCGGCCGCCGCCGAAGTAATAACACCCGGTATGAGACACGTTCAGTTCGCCCAGCATCTCGCTCAGCATCTCCGAAAAGTCATAGTCATTATTTATATAAGGAAGGAATTTCTTATACGCCGTGTAGTAGAAGCTCCAGTCCACCCCGTTCATGTCCACCACATAATACTTCGCCTTGATCTGGCGCCAGACATGGTCGAAGATATAGGCCTTCTCTTCGGCGTCCTTCAGCGCCATTTCTCCGTTGATCCCCATCGGCTCCGCCTTTCCGCTGGCAGCGTCGATCTTCGTTATGCGGCCGTCTCCCAGCAGGAAAATGAATTTCCCGTCCGCCGACAACTCCATCCCGCCGTATTTTGCGCCCAACTTCGCAAACAACTTCGTCTCCTTCGTACGCGTCTCCGTCATCCAGAGATCGTACCCTTTCTCAAACCGACTGAGATAGTACAGCTTCTCTCCGTCCTTCGACAGCAGCCAGTCCACCGCGTCGGACGTGTGCGTGGTCAACCGCAGTTTGCGGTCGGTCAGATTGTCCCAGTCGATCTTTATCGTGGAATCCTTTTTCGCTGCAGCGCCGGCTGTATCCTTCTTCCCTTTGGCCCCCTTCACTGCCTTCGTGCTATCCTCCTTCTTCTTATCCTCCACCTCCTTCAGCAGGGCAAAATCTTCCTTCGACAACTTGAACCGGTCAAAACTCTCCTTCGAAAAGAACATCCCAAATACATCCCCCGTTATTGCATAACCCGCCTGTACCCTCGCACCCTCGCGATTCGACCCCCAGATCATCATCTTCCCGCCCATCGCCCATTTGGGAGTAAAATCGTCATAGCCACTAAGGGTCAGGTTTGTCAAAGGTGATCTCCCGTCAGACGCCACCAGCCCTACTTCCGAGCTCATCGTGCGATTGGCCAGCCCATACTGTACCAGGAACCATTTGCCGTCCGGCGACCACTGATAGTACTGGTCCCCGTCAGAATAGGAATAGTTGTTCTCGGCAGCCAGGATGGTGCGGGTTTTTTTGCTGGCCAGATTGACCACTTTCAGGGTTACCCTGTCCTCCAGATAGGCCACTCCTTTCCGTCGGGCGAGAACGCGGGCTGAAACTCTTCGGCCGGCGTTGCAATAACGGGCTCTTCCTTCAGCACGGTAGACGCGTAAAAATAGGGCTCTTCTTTCCGAACGATGCCCGTAGTATAGATATTCCAGCTATTGTCCTTCTCCGAAGCATACAGCAGTTGGCGTCCATCCGGGCTCCAGCTGACGCTTCGCTCCTGCCAGGGCGTATTGGTGACCCGCTTGACGATGCCCCCTTCCACAGCCGCCACGAAGATCTCGCCTCTGAATACAAAAGCGATCTCCTTGCCGCCGGGAGATAGTTTCATTTCGGTGACGCCGCCGCTGAAAGGCAGTATCCGTTCCATCGAACCCCTACCGTCCGCCGCGAGGCGGATTGCGACCTTCTGCGGCTCGCCGCCAGGCTTCAGCGTGTATATCTCGCCGTCAAAACCGAAACAAAGGGTATTGTCTTTCGCCCGGGTCAGGAACCGTACAGGATGTTTGGCAAAATGTGTCAGCGCTGCGCCGCCACCCCTATATATATTGAACGAGCCGCCCTGCTCGCTCAGATAATAATAGTCCTTGTCGTTGACATCAAACACCGGATTCAGGTCCTCGCCCTTATAACTCGTAAGCCTGTCATATTTCCCCGACCGAGTATCGTAGGACCATATATCCCTGGTCACAGAGGAGGTATGGTGTTTCCTCCAATAGCTCTCATATCCCTTGTTGTCTTCGTATATGATCTTGTCTCCCGTCGAGTTAACAGTCGCATTGATCGCCGGTACGGGCAATATCTGGTCGACCCTGCCCCCGGCAACGGGAACACTATAGAGCTCGGACATAGCACCGGTGGGGAACTGCGCATTTGTCGCCAGATCCTGCCTCACGGCGCTGAACAGTACCCGCCGATCATCCGCGGTAAAACTGCTCGGTATCTCCCTGCCGCTGAAATAAGTTAGCCGTTTGGCCTCGCCTCCGGCAGCCGGCATGACAAAGACGTCGAAATTCCCGTACCTGTCCGAAGCAAAAGCGATCCAGCGCCCATCATGCGACCATACCGGAGCGTATTCATAGGATTCACTGATCGTAAGCGGAACGGCAGAACCGCCGCGGGACGGTACCGACCAGATATCTCCTTTATAACTAAAAAGGATGGTCTGACCATCCGGTGAAATAGCAGGATAACGCATCCATAATGGACTGTCCTGCCCAAAGGCCAATCCCATCAGCAGACAGGCGGCAAGGGTTATGGTTAATGGCTTCATGGAATCGAAAATACGCAATATCCATTCATATTTCCTTAACAAAAAAGGGTTGGTTATCATTCAAAAAGGCGATACAAATAACTAATTATCAACAAAATAAACCATAACCCTCTCCGGTTGGCGTAATAAAAAACGATTAAAGTGGGTTTGTATACGCCTCCACGGCACTCTAAATTTGTGTAACAATTCAGATGATAAGCGTCCTGCTCCTGAATAAGTCCAACCGAACTGCCTGCCTTTTGCTTCTGCCATATACTTCTTACGATTGCCGCCGGTAAACTCACACGATTGTCGCCTATAACATTTTTAGTTAACAACATCGTAAAAAATAAAAGAATAATATTATGAACACTAAGCAATCAATCGCAGCAGCACTCACCGCCATCGTAGTTTTCTTCAGCAACGCAGCAAGCGCAAACGAAGGCGGCATCAACAGCAAAAAGACATCTTCTGTAACCGAAGAACAGGTTTCTGTTAAATACCAGGGTACTACCGAGAACAACATCATCTTCAAGGTAGAATTCGAGAACCCCACTTCTGAGAAATTCTCCCTGATCATCAAGAATGATAACGGCGACGTAGTATACCACCAGCAGTTCTCGGATGCACACTTCTCCAAGTCTGTATTCTTCCAGAACACTGATGCTCAGATCCACCCCACGTTCATCATCCGCACGGGTGCCAACAACGAGATCGTACGTCAGTTCGAAGTCAACAGGACGCTGACCGAGAGCACAGTTGTAACCCGCCTGTAATCTGTAAACGCAAAAAGCAATAATAAAGAACCCCGGTTATGCCGGGGTTTTTTTACATTTTACACCATTTAAGACTTCGGCCCGCGTTGGACAGGGATCGGTGACCAGGAAAAACTCAGCACATCCCCTTCCACTACATACCGGTAAACACCTTCTCCGTCCGGACAATTATACTGCCCTTCAAAGTCCTTGATCTTTACGGTATCCTTGTCGATCCTGCAGAACGACCGGACCACCACTTCACCCGTAACCGTCGTAGTATAGCTGGAATCCATACCGATATGGAAGACCAGCGAGTCGTGCAGCTGGTCGACATAAAATTTCCACGCGGTGTTCTTCAGGGACTGAGCGTGCAGCCCACCGCAAAAGGCTACAGACAAAAACAGAGCGATAAGACTTGTTGCTAACTTATGCATAACAAAAATTTGCGCCTAAGTTATAGGTTCTCATTCCCCGGCAACGGTCATTGGTCAATGTTAGCGATAAGGTAACATTCTCATTTCAACTCCTGGCCTACCCCACCCTCCCCCACCACGTCGCTGGCCATTCCCCGCTGCCGCTACCACCCGTTCACCGCCCCGGGGCCACCACTTACCGGGAATCTCCCAAAAATCGCCGCCTTTGCCTTTGGCCTTCCCGTCCAACGGATTAACTTAGTCCTATGAACAGCAACCAAAATCCCCCGGTCCTCCGGGTCGCCAATCTGAGCGTCAGCTATGGCAGTTTCAAGGCCGTGCGGGACGTCTCCTTCGAAGTACACCAGGGAGAGATATTCGGTCTCCTCGGTCCCAACGGCGCCGGCAAGACCAGCACGCTCAGCGCCATTGAGGGGCTGGTGAAACCTACCGGCGGCGCCGTCTTCATTGCAGGCTACGACAACCGCAAACACCCCCTGCAGGCCCGGGCGTCGATGGGCGTCCAGTTCCAGTCCACGAGTTTTCAGCCCGAGCTGACCGTGTCGGAGATCATCCGCCTCTATGCAGGCATCCACGGCATTGGCCTCTCCGCGGAACGGACCGCCGATATACTCGCTGACATCAAGCTGGAAGATTCCGGATCTAAAAGATTCGGGCAGCTTTCCGGCGGGCAGCAGCAACGCGTGTCGCTGGTGATCGCGACCATCCACCAACCACCACTGGTGCTGATGGATGAACCCACCACGGGGCTCGATCCCCAGTCCCGACGCCAGCTATGGGAAAGAATAGAAGCCATGCGCGCCAGGGGCACTCCATCCTGCTGACCACCCACTCGATGGAAGAGGCGGAGTCCGTCTGCGACCGCATCGCCATCATCGACCACGGCCAGATCATCACCACCGATACCCCCCAGGCGATCATCGACGACAACCGCGACCGACCCGAGGTCATCCGCGCCTCCCGCAAGGGCAAGATCACGCTGGAGGACGTTTTTATCGGACTAACAGGAACCGCTATACGATCATAATCCTATTATAATCAAAAGACATGTCAACCACTACTACTCCGGCTACTACGACCATTCCAATTGACAACGACCGTCCTTTGGCCAACCTTCCCCCGGCGGGCACCGTCCTCTCCAGTCTGCTCAAGGCCGACCTTACCGCCCAGTGGCGCAACCGGCGCGCAAGCCTCCTGGTCATCCTCATTCCCTCCATCATCCTGATCTCATGGAAAGGGCTGGTCGACAAATTTGGCGGCGCCTTCGCGCTGTCCAACTGCATCACCGTCGGCCTCAACGCCATCGGCCTGATGGGCTATACCAACGCCATTGCCCGCGACCGCGACAAAGGTATCTTCCAGCGGCTGCGCGTCACGCCGGCCCCGCGGTGGACCATCATCGTGAGCCGCCTGATCGTTCAGCTCGTCATGATCATGATCACGACGCTCGTGCTCTTCTATATCGGCTACCAGATCGACCATATCAAGTTGGGGGTCGCCGATTATGTTTTCGCCTTTCTCGCCGCTATCCTTGGAGGCGCCGTCTACCTCGCCCTCGGTCAGATGATCGTGGGACTGGTAAAGAATCCGGAGATGGTCAACGTCACGACGCGACTCGTCTTCTTCGCCTTTATCATGATCGGACAGTTCGCCTCCTTCGGAATGCTCGGAGACGTCTGGGGAAAGGTCGCAGACTGGTCACCCTATGGTACCACAAAAAACCTCATTGCTTCGGCCCTGACGCCAGGCAGCTGGACCAGTACAAATTATATGAACCTTCTCGGCAACCTGGGCTATACCCTGGTCTTCACCACGATGGGTGTGCGCTGGTTCAGGTGGAGTACTAAATAATTTATTTTACTCGGACCTCAAACTCTTCGCCGGATTGGCCAGCCCCGCCTTCACGGCCTGATAGCTCACGGTTAGCAAGGCAACCCCCATCGACAACAGCGCAGCCATTGCAAATACCCACCACCTGATCTCTACCCGGTAGGTATAGTCCTTCAGCCAGGAATGCATCGCCAGCCAGGCTACCGGCGCCGCCACCACGAAGGACAGCAGTACGAGTTTTAGAAAATCTTTCGACAACAGGGCAGCGATGCCGGCTACTGATGCGCCGAGGACTTTTCTTACGCCGATCTCCTTGATCCGGTTCTCCGCCATATAGGTCGCCAGCCCAAACAGCCCCAGACAGGAAATGAACACGGTCAGCGCGGCAAACAGCCCCGCCAGGGTCCCGATCCGCTGCTCGTCGTCGAACTTCTGCGCGTATTCGGCGTCGGCAAAACGGTATTCGAACGGGTAGTCGGGATTGTACCGTTTGAAAATGGCCTCCGCCTTTTTCAGACTGGCCGACGTCAGCGCATTGGCGGGCAATTTGAAATTTATCACGGAAAACCAGCCCTTCGCCCCGATGACCACCATCGGCCGAATGGGCTCATAGGGCGACTGCATGATAAAGTCTTTTATGACACCAACCACGTGATAGGCGGTATTGTCTTCCCTGACGATCTGCCCGATCGGCTCTTTGAAATGCATCGCTTTTACCGCCGACTCGTTCAGCATCATAGCCGTGCTGTCAGTCGGGTATTGCCGCAGATCGAAGTCACGCCCCTTCACCAGCTGTATTCCCGTGGTCTTCGCCAGATGCTGGTCGCTGCAGAAAAAGTTAAAATCCGTCTTGTCACCGGGGTCCTTCCCCTCCCACTGAAACCCCAGTGTATCGCTATAACTCTCGGTCAGCGGCGAGCTCGTCTTACACACCGCGACAGCCGCACCGGACGACAACAGGTCCTGCCGGATCAGTTCGTATTTCTTTTCGATATCGCCCGTCATAAAATGGAAGACCAGACTGCCCCGCTCATAACCGGTATCCCTGTTGCGCGCGTAGTCTATCTGTTGCGAGACGATGATGGTACAGATGATCAGGGTGATGGCAAACGTGAACTGCAGAACAACCAGGATCTTACGCGGCGTTACCAGCGCATTCGCCGCCTTGAAAGTCCCCTTGAGGACCTTCACCGGCCGGAAGGACGAAAGGAAAAAGGCCGGATAGCTGCCCGCCAGCAGCCCGGTAAAAAGAATGAATCCAATACCCGATACCCAGAACCAGACACTCCCGAAAGGAATATACAGGTGTTTTTCGTCAGCTCGTTGAATGCCGGGAGACTCAGCAGCACGATCCCTATCGCAAGTATCGCCGCCATAAAGGACAACAGCACCGACTCTCCGATGAACTGCCCGATCAGCGTGCCCCGCGGCGCGCCCACGACTTTTCGTATGCCGACCTCTTTGGCGCGTCGCTCGCTGCGGGCCGTCGACAGATTCATAAAATTGATACAGGCGATCAGCAGGATAAAGGCGGCAACGATTCCGAACAACCGAACGAACACGATCAGGCCGCCGTCTTCCACGGCGCCCTTGAAATTGGAATACAGCCGCCACCGGCTGATGGGATAGAGGAACATTTCCCAGTGTTTCTCGGTGCTGTCGTACCGCGTCTTGATCACCTTCATCTTGGGCTCTATCGATGCCAGGGTCGCATTTGACTTCAGCAATACATAGGTCCGCGTACTGTTGTTGCCCCAGTTGGCGTCCTCATTCCCCTGACGCCGCAGGTAAGCCCACGGTAAAAGGTATTTAAAGTCAAAACGCGTATTGTTCGGCAGGTCCTTCAGGATACCCGTCACCGTAAAATTCTCTTTGTTGTCGATCCTGACCACCTTTCCCATGGGGTCGGCGCTTCCAAAAAGGGTCCTGGCAAAACCCTGCGTAAGTATGATGGAATGCCCGTCATTCAATGCCGTTGCCGGGTTTCCCTGCAGCATCGGGAAACTGAATATTTGCAGGAAGACGGAATCCACCATATTCCCCTGCTCCATCAGTCGTTTCTCGCCGACCGTGAACAGCAGCCGGCTCGACCAGTTGACCCTCGTCGCATGCTCCACCTCCGGAAAGTCCCGCTGCATGGCAGCAGCCAGCACCTTTGGCGTGGTATGCCAGCTATGCATGGCGCCGCTGAACGCCGCCCGGTTCCAGGCCTCGTAGATCCTGTCCTTCTTCTCGTGAAACCCGTCATAGGTCACCTCGTTCTGGATCCATAACAGGATCAGGATGGCACTCGACATCCCGATCGCCAGACCGATGATATTGATAAAGGAAAAGCCCTTATTTTTCCAAAGATTGCGAAAAGCGACTTTCAGGTAGTTCTTGAACATGGATTGCCATTTCCTATAGGGTCGCCCATACTGTTAAAATGTTGCAAATGCCTGTAAGTTATTTCAGTCGGCCACGACTAACTCCCTGGATCCCGGCCGGCGGTTCCCCGCGGTTTACAAATTTAAAAATCTTGAATATGTTTAATACCTTAACATTTTGGACAAAACCCTTACGGGTCATCTTTCGTTTATTATACGTAAAACAACGCGTCATGAAATTTCCAGCATTTACACTGATCTCTCTTTTTGCGCTGGGCAGCTTCGCCGCCCAGGCCCAGTCCCAAAAATATCCCGACCCGCCGATAGCCAACACCAGTGCCAAATACCCGATGGCCTTTACCCCCACGGAGTGGAAGGCCCGGCTCACCCCCGACCAGTACTATATCCTGCGCCAGCAGGTACGGAAAGGGCCTTCACCGGAAAATACGACCATTTCTACCAGAAGGGTACCTATTATTCCGCAGCCTCCCTTCAACCCGTCTTTAGCTCTGAACAGAAATTCGACTCCCGCACCGGCTGGCCCAGCTTTTGGGCGCCGATCAACCCCGACGCGGTGCGCCTGGTAAAGGACAACAGCGACGGCATGGTAAGATGGGAAGTGGTCGACAGCAAGAGCGGCTCGCACTGGGACACGTCTTCGACGACGGCCCGAGCCCCACCGGCAAACGCTACTGCATGAACTCCGCGGCGCTGATCTTTGTCCCGGAAGGCGGCCAGCCCCCGGCAACTTCAAAAGCCCTCAGATAGACCGGCCCAATCAACTTCAAAAGCCCTTAAATAATTATGAAACAATTTCTATTTACCGCCGCAAGCATCCTGTTCCTCGCCGCCTGCGGCCAGACACAACCCGTAAATATTCCCGCAAAGGAATCCAGTAAACCCGGCGCCAACGAACAGGTCGCCTATTTCGCAGAAGGCTGTTTCTGGCACGCAGAGATCGTCTTCCAGAGCCTGGTAGGCGTGCGCGACGCCGTCAGCGGCTACGCCGGCGGGACAGACAAACACCCCGACTATGAAAGGGTATGTACCGGCACCACCGGCCACGCCGAGACGGTACAGGTGTTCTACGACCCCGCCAAAATATCCTACGCCACCCTGGTCGCTGCCTTCTTCGCCAGCATGGACCCGACGGAACTCAACCGCCAGGGACCCGACGAAGGCACCCAATACCGCTCCGCCGTCTTCTACCGCAACGACAACGAAAAAAGATCATCGACGAGGAAGTAACACGTGACCAGAAAAAATACCACGCGAAGATCGTCACCAGGTACTGCCCTACACCGGATTTTATCCCGCAGAGGGCTACCACCAGGAGTATATAAAGAATCACCCCGAAAACCCATACGTACAGCACGTCTCGATACCAGACTGGCTGGAATTCAAAAAAACCTTCAAGGGTGCGCCCTTCAAATCCTGATCCGGCCAGTGGCCATAAAAAAGGGACCGTAAGGTCCCTTTACTATTTTCTACCACCCTATCCCATAATCCTCCCCGTTATTACTGCTCCCACCCCAGAAGGTGCTGTGTTTGTCATCAACCATTATCGCATTGATCGGCCCGCTCGTCCTGTCTCCATAGGTCGCCGTATAGCCCAACTGCCGCAGGTCTTTTTCGTACATAAGGCGGCGTCACACTACCCAGCAGGATATGCCCCGGCCTCGGCCTGCGGTCTTCCATTCTTTCTCCACCCAGCGACAGCCACAGCTGATCCGAGTTGATATTCGGCGCTTCCGTAGCCTCCTGCACCGTCATCCCAAAGTCCACGACGTCGAGGAAGAACTGCAGCAGATTCTGGTCCTGCGTATCTCCCCCCTGTACGCTGAAACAAAGGAACGGTTTGCCATTCCTCAGCGCCATGCTCGGCGTCAGCGTCACACGCGGCCGCTTATGCGGAGCCACGACGTTAAAGGGACAGACGATCGAGTCCAGCACAAAGCTCTGCATCCGCTGTGACATTCCGACCCCGGTATGCCCCGCAACACAGGCCGGATTCCACCCGCCGCTCGGAGTGACGGAGATCACCCAGCCGTCCTTGTCCGCCGCCTCGATGCTCGTCGTACCCCGCCACAGACGGTCATGATAGAGGTTCTCGTCGGTCCCCGCTGAGGGGTCGGTATGGTCGAAGGCCAGGTCGTCACGGTTCACGCTGCTGGTCCCGCGGTTCACGCCAGCCAGGTCCCCGCCGGAACGCCTACAACAGAATTCATCGATCCACCCGTATTCGGCCCCCCAAATCCCCGCACCGGCGGCAGACTCATCTTCTCCCGCTGCTTCAAAAGATCCGTAAAAGGATTCGTGCGCCCCTCATACGGATAAGGATCACCAGGCGCGGCCGTCGCATTGTTCTTATCATACGAGATCAGCCTGGCCCGCGCCGCGGCATACTCCTTGCTCAGCAGCCCCTTCATCGGCTGCCCCGTCGTCACATAAGGGTCTCCATAGTAGAAGTCCCGGTCCGCGAAAGCCAGATTCATCGCCTGGTAGACGGTATGTATGTACCGGGTACTGTTAAAGCCCATATCCTTAAGGTTGAAATTCTCCAGGATATTCAGCGCCTGCAGCATCGACGGCCCCTGTGTCCATTGCTGCAGCTTGTAAACTTCCGTACCCCGGTAGCTCACATGCAGCGGCTCTTCTTCGATCGGCTTCCACTGCGCCAGATCCTCCATCGTGAACAACCCACCCTGCTCCCGGTTGCTGCGAACGATCTCCTGCGCGATATCGCCTTTGTAAAAACGGTCAAATGCAGCCATGATCGCCTCCTTCCTACCCTTCTTATGCTTCAGCGCGTCCTGCTCGGCGTCCACCATCTTCGTCAGGGTCTCCAGCAGGTCTTTCTGCACGAATACTTCCCCTGCCTCCGGAGCCTCTCTGCCCTCACCCGCATGCGGCAGGAACAGCGCCTTGCTGTATGGCCATTCCTTCAGTCGCCTTTTCTGCGCCTCAAAACTATTCGCGGTCTGCGCCTCTATCGCATAGCCTTTCGCCATCTCCATCGCAGGTGCCAGCACCTCCTTCAGACTCATCGTCCCATATTCGGCCAGCATATAACAAAGCCCGCCCGGCGTCCCCGGCGTCACCGCCGCCAGCGGACCGTATTCCGGTGGAAAAGCATATCCCTTCCCCTTAAAAAATGCCGGCGTAGCCCCGGTTGGCGCCCAGCCCAGCGCATTGATCGCAATCACCTTCCCCGTCTTCGGGTTATAAATGATCGCCTGCGTCTCCCCGCCCCAACTTAGTACATCCCACATGGTACAAACCGCCGCCAGCATCCCGCAAGCCGCGTCTATCGCATTTCCTCCCTTCTGAAAAATCTGCGCTCCGGCCTCTGCCGCCAGCGGCTTACCCGTCACCGCCATCCAGTGATTGCCGTGTAACGGCGGCTTTTCTGTGGACTGCGCCATCCCGCTGGCTACGACCGCCAGCAGTAAAATGGCCAAACAAAATGTTCTCATCTGCAATATGATTTAGAAGATGGAAAGGTAATGACTAATAAACTCCGGCCTACCCGTATATTAGCCAGGGTCCCTCATTTTTTGCTTAGTGAGGTCGGGGGCGTCCCGCCTCAGTGGGCAGTACCGGCATCCAGCTTCCTTAAGAAAACCGATCAGCCCCGGAAAATAATGCGCCTGGTCATCCCACATATCACAATGACTGCCCTCCGGACAGAAAACATAAGACCCATGCTGTACCTGCTTGCTCATCCACTCCATATACTTCGGGTCCATAGTGTCAAACGCTCCGCCGATGGTCAGCGTCGGCACCTTTATTTTAGGGAGGTCTGCGCTCCGGTCCCATTTGATCAGCCGCCCGCCGGTCTTGAACTCACTCGGCCCCTGCATAGCTACATAGATACCCTCGCTCAGGTGTTTGAAACCCCGCATCACCGGGTCAGGCCACTCGGGTTTCACCCGGCATAGATGCTCATTATAATATTCCTTTATGACCAGCGACTGATAGACGCTGTCCTTGTACATTCCCTTCGCTTCAAACGCCTGCAGGGAATCCACCAGCGACCTGCGCATCTTCGACCGTAACACCCCATTGTATTTTTCATATTCCGGTATGCTCGCCATCATATTGGAGATGATCAGCCCCTTCATGTTATCCTGATATTTCAACGCATATTCCATCGCCAGAATTCCACCCCAGCTGTGCCCCAGCAAATAGAAATTGTCCTTGTTCAGTCCCAGCGCCTGACGCACCTGCTCTACCTCTTCTACAAAATGTTCCGTCGTCCAGAGGCTGCTGTCATTGGGCTGGTCGCTGTAATAGGAATCCAGCTGATCATAATAGATGAACTCGATCCCTTCCTTCGGCAGGAAGTTCTCGAAACTCTCGAAGAACTCGTGCGTCCCGCCGGGTCCGCCGTGCAACAGCAATACCTTGATGGTAGGATGAAGCCCAAACCTTTTGGTCCAGACCCTGAACACACCCTTTGGCGTTTTGATAGGCACCATTGTGATATTCCCGTTCTGCACCCCCGAATCCTGCGTCGCAAAATAGCTGGACACCGTGACCAGACCGGCGGGGTGCTGACAGGAAGCAAAGACCACCAGGGCAATTGCCGCAAACAATAATTTTCTCATATGTTGATTTTGTCCATCAAAATACGTAAAAACCGGATTAATATCCGTCTACCGCAGGACCGATTAATTCGATACATTCACTCCATGAAAATCAAACTCTTCATCATCGCCGTCCTCGGCATGGCGAACCTGGTCACGCAAGCGCAACGGGGGAACTCTGCCCCCCTGAATCTCACCGACTCCGCCGAAGTCGACTACGAGCTGAAAGATTTTAAATTTCAGGACGGCGAGACCATTCCCGCCCTCCGCCTGCACTACACGACCTTTGGCAAACCGGTAAAGGACAAGAACGGTAAAGTGGCCAACGCCGTCTATATCATGCACGGGACCACCGGCAACAGCCATAACTTCGTCAACCAGGGTTTTGGCGGTCACCTCTTCGAACCCGGCCAGACCCTCGACGCCTCGAAATATTTTATCATCCTGCCCGACGGCATCGGCCACGGCAAGTCCAGCAAGCCCAGCGACGGCCTGCACATGAAATTCCCGAAATATACCTACGATGATATGGTCCAGGCGGACTATAAGGTGCTCACCGAAAAATGGGGATCAACCACCTGCGCCTCATCATCGGGACCTCGATGGGCGCTATGCACTGCTGGGTCTGGGCGGAGACCTATCCCGACTTCATGGACGCCTGTATGGCCAACGCCAGTCTGCCCGTCGAGATAGCAGGCCGTAACCGGATGACCCGCTACGCCGGCATCCAGTGTGTCAAGAACGACCCGGCATGGAAGGGCGGAGAATACACGGAGCCACCGGCAGAAGGGCTGCGCGGCGCCTATACCTCGATGATGTGGATGACCAGCAGTCCCTGGCAGATGCAGCGGAGATCGCCAACGCGCGAAAAGACAGAAAAGGGTTTTGACATGGCCGTCGAAGGCTTTATCCGCCGCCAGGACGCCAACGATTTTATCTACGCCATGGACGCCTCGCGCTACTACAACCCCGAGCCGCGGCTGGGCACGATCAAATGCACCTTCTACGCCGTCAATTCCGCCGATGACGAATGCAATCCCCCCGAAATGGGCATCCTCGACACCTGTATAAAGAAAGTACCAAAAGGAAGATATATCCTGCTGCCCACCACCGAGCTGACCTCCGGTCACGGCACGCACTCCAACCCCACCATCTGGGGCAATTATTTGGTGGAACTGATGAAAGCTTCCGAGCCGAAGCAGGGGCTGGCAAAGAAATAGTTTAGAACTGAACGACGGCAAACCCGATCCTGCCCTGCACATTCCCGCTGCCGTTGAGATACCGGTCGTAGGGAATGACGATCTGGTCCGGCGCCATCTGTCTGGACTGCTGAAAATTCAGCGTGTTCTTCAGTCCCCAGAACAGGATCCCCTCGTCGGACACCAGCTCGCCCTGCTGGTTGATCACGGTCGTGGAAGCATACATACTCTGCCCGTGTACAAAACTATTGTAGAGAAAGAACAGCTTGTCCTGCAACGGCACCACCATATAGGAAAGACTCGGCGAATTGAGCTCGGTCACCTGTTCCTGACTGATCATCCCCATCCAGGAACTGTCCTTTCTGGTGGCAGGGAAATAATACAGGCTGAGGTCACCCCTGTCGTGATACGGGGATTGACCGACGACTTATAACGCGAATACCCATACTTCGGAGCCGGCCAGCGGAGACGCCCGGCGGCTGAGCCCGCGTCGGGGATCCCATTGCTCGTAAAGAGCATCGCAGGATCCCACCCGTCGTCATAGGTATTGTCGTCCATATCCAGATCGAATGGCCTTCCGTATTCCTTCATCAGCAGGAACCCCCTGCCGGGCACCGCCATAAAATTCTCCTTCACCAGATTGCCGTTCTTTACCTTCTTACCGCCAAGCGTCGTCAGCCGGTAGGAAGAATCAAAATCGAAAGCCCGGGACTGCATCGAGTAGTGCACGACCTGCACGTTCTTCAGCGTCGAATAGTGAAAGGTAGAGAGGACGCCTGCCACTACATCTCCGTGCACATTGTCTATAGACAAACAAACGTCCTCCATATCGGACGTGCCGGGTAGCAAAATGCCTTTCCAGTTGACCGTCGTGTCTGTCGGGCTGAAATGGAACAAAAGGAAATTATGGTCCTTCCTCGAAGGCGCCATCATCAGCCACTCTCCGTTGTTGGCCAGCTTCACGGGTGCGCTGTTGAAATCCTCCAGCGGAAAGCTGGTATAGTCGTCCTGTATCATCGGCTGTGTGAGATAGGGATGCCTGTACACATTCTCGGCCAGCAGCTGCCAGTCCTGATCGAACAGCATCGTATGTATCCTGGGCGCGGAGTTGGCAATAAATTCGTAACCGACGAGGAGTAGCTTGCTGCGGTCCTCCGAACGAACGAGCATGAAGCTGTTGCCTGGCTCGTCAAACGGAAAGGTCCCGATGACCACACCCGGGACAGTCGGCTTTCCGTCGGCCTCATAGCGCTGCAGGAAAACGTCGACCTGCTTGCGGTCGTTCTTCAGGAGATGTACCTGGTCGAAATGATCGTTGGTAGTAATAAGGTATTCCTTGATGGGATCGCCCGGATAAGAGGAAGCCTCTCCGATGAAGTTGACCAGGTTCATCCGGGTATTGTATACCGCGAAATTCCTCTCTTCCGCCAGTTCGGTACTGTGTTTCGGCAGCCGTTTTCGGGTGGTCGAAGCTACCCAATAATACTCCGCTACCTTGCCCAGTAACTCTTCCTTTATCGTAAATCTATCACTGTACGGTTCACAGTAATAGACCCGTTGAGCGGAGAGAGAAGGACAATAAAAAGTGATATACAAGCTTACTGATATGACGAACTTCCATCCCATGGCGACAAGCGTGCTTTTTGAAGTTACGGAATTTTATATATAAATAAAAGGACTTCTACGTAATGTTTTTTTTAATTTCACGGACTCAAAATTTTCACTGTTAACTGACGCTCTTATGAGAAAATTCCACTGTGTCCTATGGCTTCTGCTATTCCATTGGTGTCAGGCTTCGGCCCAGTCACGGCAGGTTTACGGTAAGGTATTGGATGCCGCTGATAAGTCCCCTCTGTCGGGAGTCACGGTTAACGCCAGGGGATCCCGGACAACGGTCGTCTCGGGACCCGACGGGAGCTTTTCCCTTCGCGTCTCCCCAAAAACCACCACTCTCAATATCTCCTATATTGGCTATGACGACCAGCAACTAACCCTGTCTGCTGAAAATGAACCCCTGACGATACTACTCTCCTCCTCTCAAAAGGCCCTCAACGAGGTCGTGGTCGTAGGATACGGCAAGGCTGCCAAAAGGGATATCACGGGTTCGGTAAGCAAGCTCGACGCAAAAGCGGTTGAGAACTACCCCGCCCCCAGTTTTGAATCCGCCCTCCAGGGAAAGGCGCCCGGCGTCGTGGTACAGTCCGGCAGCGGCAAGCTGGGCCAGGCCATCCAGATCAATATTCGCGGCATCTCCTCCATCTCGGCGAGCAGTCAGCCACTGTTCGTAGTCGATGGCCTGCCCGTAACCACCGCCACCATGTCCGACGGCAACAACGAGCCGACCAATCCGCTGACCGATATCAACCCCAACGACATCGAAAGCGTTGATATCCTGAAGGATGCTTCCGCTTCCGCTATCTACGGCGCAAGGGCAGCCAACGGCGTGGTACTGATCACCACCAAAAAGGAAAGAACAGCCGCAGGACGATCTTCGAGCTCAATACAACTACCGGCATCAGCAACCCCGCCAGAAAACGACGGTTCCTCGACGCCCGTCAATACCTCGCACTCGCCAGACAGGCGTCGGAGACAGACGGCGCCTACGACTTCAACAACCAAATCACCGGCTTTCCATCCGCCGACTCGGCCGTCAAATGGTACTGGGCAAATGACTACCAATATGTGTACGATAACTTTTCACTGGGTACCGACTGGCAGAATGCCGCCATCAATACGGACTGGCAGGCCGCGGGCTTTCACAGGAATGCTCCTTCCCATCAGATCAATCTTTCCGCAAGCGGCGGCAGCGACAAAACCCGTTTCTTTATCTCAGGATTCTATAATAAGCAGGACGCAATTGTGATCAACAACAGTTTCACGCGGTATGGAGGGAGATTCAACATCGACCACAATGCAACGGACCGGCTGGTATTCGGCGTCAACCTCGCCGTCGACCGGTCACAACTGAATAAAGTAACCAATGACAACGAATTCTCTACCCTGGTCAGCTGGTTGCCGAACTGCCTTTTGCGCCGGCCACCGACCCATCCACGGGACTTCCCAACCCAAATCCCCTTTATCCAAGCGGCATTTACGATGCGCTCTATGATTTCGATCGTCAGACTACCTACCGTACTATGGGCAACGCCTATGCCAATTTAACGATCCTGCCCGTACTTTCTTTCCGGTCCGAACTGGGCGCCGACATCCTTTCTCTCAACGAGTTCCTGTTCAGGGGAAAAGAGAGCCAAGACGGCGCAGGAGTGGGCAAGGGACAGACGATCAATGCCCAAAGCACATCCTTAAATACCAATAATTATTTCACCTATACCCCGCTTATCGGAGACGATCATCGGCTAAATACCGTCATCGGTATGAGCTACCTGCAAAACGACCTCAGCCAAAGCAATGCCCAGGGCCGCGACTATCCCTCCGACGCCATAAAAAATCTTTCCGGCGCCACCAACATCACCAACGCCTCCACCATCGGCGACCGCTATACTTTCCTGTCTTATTTTCTGAGAGCCAATTATTCTTATAGGAACCGATACCTTTTTACCGCCAGTATCCGAACCGACGGGTCCTCCCGCTTCTCCTCCCAGCGTCGCTACGGCTGGTTTCCGCGGCATCCGCCGGGTGGATCATATCAGAGGAAGACTTCATGAAACACAGTCCGGTCAGCCTCCTCAAACTGAGAGCCAGCTACGGCCTCACCGGCAACTCGGAGATCGGCGAGAACCAATACCAGTCGCTCTACTCGGTCACCAACTACCCCAACCTTCCAGGCTTCACTCCCCGACAACTCGCGAGCAACGACCTCCGCTGGGAGAAGACGGCTCAGGCGGATATCGGCCTGGAATTTGGCCTGTGGAAAAATCGCATCACCGGAGAGATCGACTATTACAATAAACGCACAACCGACCTCCTGCTGCAAACATCGATCCCCGCCACGACCGGATACTACCAATTCCTTCCCGCTTCCACGACCATTTATGAAAATCTGGGTAAAATGAACAACGCGGGATTTGAACTAAGCGTTGCCTCGCAAAATCTCACGGGCCAGTTCAAATGGACGACGACCTTCAATCTTGGTTATAACAGGAACCGGGTCGGCAGTCTGGGCGGCCAGGTCGTCACCACCGGCGATGGCCTGCAGCGCGCCGTGGACGGCCAGCCGATCGGCAGCTGGTATATGCAAAAATACCTCGGCGTCGATCCGGCCAACGGGGACGCCCTCTACGCGGACGCAGACGGCAAACCGACCAATGACTACACCGGCCACGCGGCCCTCTTCACCGTCGGGAAATATACCCCCGACTATACCGCAGGCCTGACCAATACCTTCTCGTACAAAGGTTTCGACCTTTCTTTCTTCCTTTATGCCGTCACGGGGAACAAGATCTTCAACTCTGCGGGTAAGTACATGTCAGATGGATTTGCCAATTCCAATTTCGACAACCAGACCACCGACATCCTCAACGCATGGAAGACGCCAGGTCAGAAGACGCACGTTCCCAGGGCAGGACTCAGCATCACACCCGACGGCTACAGCTTCGCTACCGGAGGAGGTACCTCCACCCGCTGGCTCTACGACGGAAAATATCTCCGGCTGAAAAACCTGACGCTGGGCTATTCGCTGCCCGCAGCCGCGGCGACGGCGCTAAAGGTCAGTGCAGTCAGGGTGTACTTCATGGCCACCAACCTGATGACCTGGACGAAGTATCCATCGGACCCCGAAGTGAGCACGCTGTTCAACGGCACAGGCCTGCCTTCAGGATCTACCTCGGGCGGCGTGGACTTCTATACCATTCCGCAACCCAGAACATTCACCTTTGGTCTGAACGTCAAATTCTAATCTCCGATCAGTATGAAACTCAGAATATACATCCTCATCTCCCTCGCGCTGTTCACAGCCTGTAATAAAAATTTGAATACCGTCCCCCAGAACTCCCTGACCGCCGACCAGATCAGGACATCCAATGACGTAAAAGCCCTGCTCTTCGGCGCGTACAGCCAGATGCAGTCGCCCGGGGCATTCGGCGAGGCCTTTATCCTCACCCCCGACCTCCTCGCGTCCGACAGCCAGGTCGTATTCATAGGCACCTTCCAGGACTACCAGGCCGTCCAGCATAAAACAATTAAAGCGGACAATATCATCGCCCAGAACGCCTGGGGCGTCGGCTACAGCATCATCAACCTCTGCAATACCATCATCGACAAGATCGACCTGGTCGACGCCGGCGACCGCCAGGCGACAAAGGGGAAGCGCTGTTTATAAGAGGTACGACCTTTCTCCAGATGGTAAACCTCTTCGCCAAACCCTGGTCCGACGGCAACGCAGCAGCCAACCCGGGCCTTCCTCTTGTGCTGAAGCCCACCTATAGTTATGACTCCTCCGCCGCCGGCAAGCCATCCCGGGCAACCGTCCAGCAAACCTATTCGCAGATCGTGGCAGACCTCACCGCCGCCGCGGCGCTGCTTCCCTCCTCCAACAGCGATTTCCGGGCGGACGTCTACAGCGCACACGCCATGCTCTCCCGCGTATACCTGAATATGGGACGCTATGCAGACGCCGCCGCCCACGCCGATACCGTGATCGCGTCAAAGAATTTCGCCCTCACGACGTTCGACAAGACCTTCAATATCGACGGCAACTCGACCGAAGACGTCTTTGCCATCCAGCAGAATACCCAGAGTAACGCCGGCACGGCCAACAACGGCCTTACAACCTTCTACTCTCCCTACGAGACCGGCGGACGCGGCGACGCACAGGTCAGCCCCCTCTATTCCGGGGTTTTTGACGACCCCAACGACGTGCGGCTGGGCTTCGTCAGTCCCGGGTCCAGCAATTCCGGCTTTACCGGCGACTATACCAACAAATGGGTAAAATTCTTCAAGGCAATCCCCGTCATCCGGCTCTCTGAAATGTACCTTACCCGCGGTGAAGGCAACCTGCGGGCCGGCAGCCCGGCCGGGGGTACCCAGCCCCTGACGGATATTAATACAGTCAGACAACGGGCCGGCGCAGCCGCACTGACCACGGTTGCCGCTGCCGACTTTGTCGAAGAACGTTTCCGCGAACTTGCCTTCGAAGGCGACCGCCTTTCCACCCTCCGGCGGATCAGGGCAGATATCACCGGACTTGACTTTGACAACGACAAACTCGTTCTCCCCATTCCGAGAACCGAGATCCTGGCCAACTCTCACCTGGTTCAAAATCCGGGATACCAGTAACTGGCTTCATCCCAGGGCTGATTCACCCCATTCCCCCCGCTGGAATTTTTTTCCATCCGTGGGAGAAAAATGGTGGCTATGCCACAATCCTGTCCCAGTCCTCACGGAAATATTAAAAACATAACCCCATACAAATCAATTGCATAAATAAATAATTATGACCCTGGGGTCGGGGTTGGCCTTCCGGCACGCAGCTTGTATTATCCTACTCGGTTTTTCATAGGATATTGGATTTAAAAACGGGGCTGGATTTCTATCCGGGCCCTTTTTCTTTTAATGCACCTTATTGACTAAGTTTGGACCGCTAAATATAAAATCCTTTCATGCGTATCGCACTGTCCATTATCCTAAGCCTGGCCCTTATCGGCTACAACAGCCAGGCAGCACCCGGAGTCCGGACCGGCACCCTCCCGTCCTGGCTATTCCCGGTACACCCACTTGCGGGAAAAGCCCCGTTCAGCGCGATATCAGCGACGGCTTCTACTTCGAGCTCCTCGAAGAACAAACCAGCCTGCCCGCCAATACGGAATACACGCATTATATTAAACACATCATTAATGAAACGGGGGTCCAGAACGAATCCGAGGTCTCCGTGACTTTCTCTCCCCAGTTTCAGCAGGTCATTTTTCACCGTATTACCATCTTTCGGGACGGCGCCGCACTTGATCAGCTGCGGAACGACCAGATCAAGGTAGTCCAGGAAGAGACGGACGCGGACGAATTTCAGTACACCGGGCTCAAACGGGCTTTTATGACACTGAAAGGCGTACGAAAGAACGACCGGATAGAAGTAGCGTATTCCGTTGTCGGCTTCAACCCCGTATTTGGCAATAAGTATTCGGACGAGTATACTTTCAACAGGGCGACCGCCGTCTGTAATTATTATAAGGCCATCGTCACAACCCCTTCCCGCAGACTGCATATCCTGCCCCGGGACAAGGCCCCCGCTCCCAAAGAGTCGCTCCAGGCCGGCTCACTGGTCTATTTTTGGGACAATCCGCCCTACAGCAACAACTCCACGACCTATATCTCGGAATACGCCGGGTGGAAAGAAGTGGTCGGATGGGGGCTTACCACCTTTAACAACTATCACTATCAGCTGCCCGCGGCCCTTTTGAAGAAAATGGCGTCATGGCGCGCCATTGCAAAGGGAGACAAAGACCTCTTCGCCAACCAGGCCGCCCGTTTTGTACAGAACGACGTCCGCTATCTGGGGCTGGAGATCGGCGCCAATACCCACCGCCCCCACGCCCCCGCCGAGGTCTTCGGCCAGCTGTTTGGCGACTGCAAGGACAAGGCGCTCCTGCTGGCCGTCATCCTGCAACAGGAGGGGATACCCGCCTACGTTGCGTTAATCAGTACCGGCGACCGCAGCGAACTGGTCGATGCCGGGCCTTCACCGGCCGTTTTTGACCACTCCATCGTCGGCATCCACCGGCCCGATAGCAGCTGGCTCTTCATCGATCCCACAATATCGGAGCAAAGGGGCGAACTGACCAGCATCTACGTCCCCGCCTACGGCTACGCGCTGATGCTGAAGGAAGGCGAACAAGGGCTGGTGCCCGTCACTCCCGGACATATCTATGACTATACTATTATCGAAAAGCTCGATGCGCGGTTTGACGATACCGCCCGCTATACCATCAACAGCGTTTATACGGGAGGAGCGGCCGACGACGAGCGGCAGGTGTTCGCGGAGAACAGCATAAAAGATATCGAAGAATCGTACCGCCAGTACTACGCCCCCACCTTCGACGGTATTCAAATGAAATCGAATGTTGTCTACAGCGACGACAGCATAAAGAACGAATTCAGGGTCACCGAAACCTATACCATACCCCAGTTGTGGCAGACCGGCGGAAAGGGAGCAAGGTCTTTCGACTACTATGCAAGACAGGTTAAACAATACATCCCTGACCCTTCTGACATCGAAGCAAACGAGCCCGTCCTCCTCTCGTATCCCCGCAATATCCACTTTACGCTGAACCTCGACCTGCCCGAATCCAACGAGATCGAATGGACACCGGTGCATATTAAAAATGAGTTCTATCAGTTCGACTTCGTTCCCGAAACCAACGGTTCGCACGTGTCACTCTATTACACGCTGCGGACCTTCAAAGACCGGATACCCGCGGCAGCCGTGAAACAATACAGGGACGACTACAACAAAATGGAAGAGTCGGTCTCCTTCCAGATCACCGTGAATGAAGTCCCGGCCGGCCTCCCTTCAGCCCAAAAGCCCGCCGGTGAGCGGACGGGTTCCATGTCCATGCCGCCGTCAGAGAACATAAAGGCCTGCTGGCCCGCCATCTGGCTGACATTCTTTTTCTCGCTTCTGTTCTCCCGGCTGTTCGTCTGGCTAAACCGCCGCAGCGTAGAGACACTCTATTCTCCCGGTTCGGGCTACCCGCTGGGCGGATGGCTCCTGCTCCTTGGCGCGAGCCTCGTGGTGGGCCTGGGCTTCAACCTGTACAATTTTCTGAGCTCCAACTACTACAGCGACAGCAACTGGGCCGCATACGGCAGCGCCGGCGGCCGCGCCCTTCAGTACCTCTATCTCGGCAGGATGGCCGTCCACCTCAGCTGTCTGGCCGCCTCCGGGGCCACGCTGGTCTGGTTTCTCCGGAGAAGGGACATCTTTCCCCGCATGTTCATCTGGCAGGTAGGCATACTGCTTTCGGGACAGCTGCTGCTGATCCTCCTCTATCACCTTATCCCCATGCCTTCGGGTTTTGACGCATACAGGGAGGACCTGACGTTCGGGCTTGTCCGCAACTGCGTATACGGTTTTGTATGGGTGTACTATATCATCCGGTCGGAACAGGTGAAGAGTACATTTCTGGAGCCATATGCCTATTGATGGAGCCGCCTGGCCATGGCTCACGGTTGGTTCCCTGGTTCGCGGGTTGGTTCACATGGTTCACATGGTTCACATGGTTCACATGGTTCACATGGTTCACGGACTCCACGGTTCACATGGTTCACTGACTCCACAGTTCACATGGTTCACGGGTTGGCGATTCTCGTCACTGCGTTGTGGATCGGCTTCACGGACCTCAAATACGCGAATATCGCGGCAAGATCCTTTTCCCTCATCCCCGCATAGGCAGTCCAGGGCATCGGCGTATTGAATTCCCCTGGGCCACGGTCCTGGGCTTATAGCTGCTGTCCGTATACTGTTTGAACTTCCGGATAAACAACTCCCTGGTCCAGTTGCCGATACCCGTCGCCGTATCCGGCGAGATATTCGCGGAATAAATGGTCTTCCCGTTCACGACCCCGAAATCCCTTCCTCCCCCAAATTCGGTCCCTTCAATGATCTTCCCCTTGTCCGCCTTGCTATGGCATTCAACACAACTGGCCATGGTCACCAGATATTTGCCGTAGGCCGACGCATTATTGGAATCTGGCTGCGGACTCAGCGTCGCCGGCGAAGGAATAGTATTGACGATAAAATTCAACGGGAAATCCAGCTCGGTAGGCGGCACGTCATGACTGATGGGAGTCAGGCTGCGGACATAGGCGATGATGCTGAAGACGTCTTCCTGGTCCATCCGCCCGTAGGCCGGATAGTTCATAATGGGGAACAACGCATGTCCGTCTTTGCTGACCCCCGAGGTGATCGCCCTGAACAGCTCCCCATCCGACCAGTTGCCGAGATGGTAGGGGGTGAGATTGGCTGCGTAGATATTGCCGGGGAAACCAAACTCGCGGCTGAAGACCTCCCCTCCCTTTCCCAGCGTGCCGTCCTTCACGGGAAGCGCATAGATATGCTCGTCCCTGCTACTGTGACAAACTATACACGCGGCAACGGAGTTCGCGAGATAGCGTCCGTGTTCGACCCGCGCCGGCGTAGCCTCGACCTTTAGCTCTTTGACCACCGCCACATGTGGCAGCCCCTTCTTCACGTAGAGGGCCAGCAGCGCAACGACAACCACGAGCCCGGCAACTATCAGTAACAGAACCCTAAGAACCTTTCTCATAAGTTAGCTTTTGGCCAAAAATATAAAAAAGAGGACAGCCCGACCTGAAAAAGTCAGCCGCCCTCTAAACCCTGTTCGCCAGGCGCGAACCCTAAACTTATTTTACCGGACCCCGGGACACCGCCGGGGCACCCGATTCCCCATCGGACACAAGGGGAACCAATCCCCCATCTATCACCGGGACACCACAATTATTGCTTGATCAGATAACCAAAGAGTCCGTCATCTTCATCGTTAGGTCCTGCCGTAAAATACAGCCGATTTGGATCGATGGCAGTCGCCGTGGACGGAGGGAAGGACAAGGCCCACAACCCATGGATAACGATCGTCTTGCTGTGTGACCGGAGATGTCCCCAGAATGTCCCGTCCTGGGTAAAGACATTGATCGTGCCATCCCCAAAATTACCCACCAGGATAGTCGGCTGGTTCTTGTCGAAGAAATGGTGAATAATGTCGTGGATCTCCCCGTCTTTGCCAGGCCCGCTGTTGCTTCCGCTATTGTCATCCCCGTCCATGTCTTTGGATTCCAAAAAGCCGGCGGGCGCCATAGCCAGTCCCCATGGCGAGTTCAGGGATCCCCGGCTCGCAAACCGCCTTACAAAGGTTCCGTTGGTCGTAAAGATGCTGACAAAACCATTGCCCGGTCCCGCCTGATCGTCACCGTCCGGCTTGACCTTCGCATACGAGACGTAAAGCCAGGTACCGATCGCCTGGATATTAAAGGGAGCAAATCCCGAAGGGATACCCGGATCCTTGAACGGCATCGACACCGCCGTAAAGGTCGTATCCCAGACGTCTATCTTTCCGGTCTTGAAATTGGCGGCGTAAATATAGTTGTGCCCGCCATTCGACGCCAGAGCGAGCCCCTTGTACGAGGACGTAGCCGAATTGTTGCCAATCCGCAGCGCCTTGTTGTTGGCTGCGCCATTCCAGCCGGAAACGACGCCGTCCTCGCCGACGAACAGGAAGGCCGCCGCCTGACCGTTGGCCAGTTTAAAACCCTTTCCACCCGCGAATACGATACCGGAAGGCGTACCCCCCATCGTGTCTGTAGGGGAGGGGATCAGTACCGGGGCACGGACGATGGCCCCTTCAGCAGTATACAACTCGCTGAGCCCGGCGCCATTCGAATTGACCCACGCAATACCATTGGACGAAAAAGCCAGCCCCCAGGCATTCATTAAAGTCGAGTCCTTTAGTTTCGGACCGTAACTCCAGCTATTCGCCACCAGATTCACCTGTTGAAAATTACGCAGGTCGTCTTTGTCGATGACCTGCCTCCGGCAGCCAATCGTCAAAAGCAGAAGTGACGCCAATGCCAGCCCAGCCGCATGCCGGCGGGACCGCGTTTCCCATAAAAGTTGAGTGAAGACATTGTTCATAACCTAGATTTTTTAAGTTGGATGAGTAGACCAAAAAAGATCACCAGACGACCGCCGCCTGGCAGTCGCCGCACCGAAGGAGAGGGTAAGGGGACTCGATCCCATGGCCATAGAACAACGCAAAACAAATCAAAGAAAGGGCTTCCTGCCGAAGAAAGTCCTGCACAGAAGGTTTCAGCAGGTACAACTACAAACGGCGCTTCTCCGGCAGGAGTTGCCTGCCCCGAATTATCTAAATTCCCGCCGCCCCCTCCCTCCCAACGCAGTCACCGTGACGCCGCCTAACTCCGCCGCCCCCTTCAGAAACTCTCCAAAATCAGCGTATTTTTCCGAAACTTCCTCCGAATTACTACGACCTCCCGCTGCGCCACTCTCTTCCTTTCATTCTAATTTCCAGGCTGTTTACCCCACACAAAAAAAATTTATAGGAACAAAAAAATAAGTTCTCAAAAAGAGAACTTATAAATAAAAACTCTGCCTTTATGAAAGTCAACCTGATAAAAAGTGAGACCGTTGAGAATTATTCCTTTTCCAAGGAGGGCATTCGCCGGCTGGCAGAATATTTTAAGGTCTCGCAGGAGGCATTTAACAGACCTTACGACCTCATTTCACCTGCGAATAACCGAACACAGCTTAATAAGCCTCTCCCTTCACCACGCCCCTGAAATATCCAGCCGACTCAGCAATACCCGGCAGGGGATCCGACATATCCATCTCGTGCTCGATACTGCAATACCCCGCATAACGGATCTTCGCCAGCGCCTTCACCACTCCCGGAATATCCAGCACTCCTCTCCCCAGCTCGATCGGCTTTGGTTTTACCGCGATCTCGGACAGGTCTTTGATGTGCAGATCGAAAATCCTGTTCCCATATTTTCCAATGACCTCAACGGGATTGGCGCCGGCGCGGGCCGCATGGCCGATATCCAGGCAAAGCCCCATCCTGTTGTCCAGCCCCTTGATATGGTCATAAACATTCACCGGCGAAGGATACAATTTGTCCTCGGGACCATGATTGTGGATCGCGATCCGGATATTGTATTGTTTCACCTTTCCTTCCGTATAGCTCAACAGCTCAGGATTCGGGACCCCGACGATCAGGTCCACGCCCAATGCCTTTGCATATTCAAAAGCCCTGTCCACTTCGGCCTGCGTCTTCATATAAATAACCCCGGCCGCATAGATCTTTATCCCGCTGGAAGTGAACTTTTCCTTCATACTCTGTATCGTCTCGGGCGTACTGTTCATTGGCAGATAAAAATCCTTTATCGACAAAGCGTTTGCCCCCACCCTCTTCATCATCGCTATCCCCTGGTCCAGCGGTATTTTAGCAAACGTATATCCCGCGATCCCCAGCTGTGTCACAGACAGGGACGAACGACCAGCACCGGGACCCGCCGCGGACCCGGCGACCGTCCCCGCTACTCCCTTAAGACCAAACCCCGCAGCCGCGGCCGCCATCCCCGCACCCCGCAAAAAATTTCTTCTTTCCATATGTCAATTCAATTTTTCCCAATATAGAACAAATCCCGCCTTTACAGACAGGATTTCCACGGAAACGATTTCGTTACCACGGCGATTCCCCATAGTCACTGACAAACCTGCCGGTCGGGCCGTCCTTCTCCAGCCGGGCGTACTCCGCGACGATCGCGGCGGCATCCTCCACCTTTTTATGCCCCTGAAAATTATTGAACGCCGTCGCCGTATACCCCGGATTCACCGCATTCACTTTAAAGCCTTTATCCCTGAGCTCATAAGCCAACGCCACGGTATATGCGTTCAGCGCCGTTTTGGAAGGTCCGTAGGCCGCCCCCTTGATGGGATAATAACGCCACTGCGGATCATTGTGCAGGGTCAGCGAAGCCAGATCGGAGGTCACATTGACGATACGCGGCAGCTCCGACCTTCCGAGCAGCGGCATAAAATGACGGACCATCCTCACCGGACCAAAGAAATTTGTTTCGAATACCTCGTGCATATTGTCGTCGCCCGCAGCCGACGGCGTCTGCGGCAGACTACCGCGAACGCCCGCATTGTTCACCAGTACGTCCAGACAAGGGACCCGCCGCTCCAGCTCCTCCGCGGCGGCCTTCACCGACCCCTCACTGCTAACGTCGACGACCAGCAGCTCTACGCGGCCGATCCCGGCCAGTCGGCGGACGGCTGCCTCTCCTTTTCACTGTCCCTGCTGCCTAAAAAAACATGATATCCTGCGCCGGCCAAAAGGCGGACGACTTCAAAGCCAATACTCTTATTGGCGCCCGTAACGAAGTGCTGTCTGTGTTTTCATGCACCAAAGGTCGATCGCTACGGACAAATAACCCCTGCACATTACCGGGCATCAACGGTACATTTCCCGGATGCCTTCCCGGTATAACAACGGTGTCGTCTCTTCCATCCGCCTGAACCACCGGTTGAAGTAGGCAGCGTCGGCAAATCCCAGCTGGTCGGCGATCTCCTTTACGGAATGTTCGGTATGAAGCAGCAGTCTCTTTGCCTCGACAAGTATGCGTTCATGGATATGCGTGAGTACCGTCTTTCCGCTGTGGCGCCTGACTACTTCGTTAAGGTGATCGGCGCTGAGATGCAGAAGTCCCGCGTAGTCGGCTGCCGCATGCAACTCTCCGAAATGCTGGTTGACAAGGTTCTGAAACGCACGGAGCACCGGATTGGGTGCAGTGCCCTGTCTATATTGTTCCTGATAGAGCCTGCTCATATAAACCAGCAGCTGTTGCAACAGGGCCGCGAGCATCCGGTTCTTCCACGCACCATCGGCCCCAAACTCCGCTATCAGCCGCAGGAACGAATCCCCGCAAAATTGGACGTTTTCCGGCGCGAGCCTCAGCACGTGTCCGTTGGCAGGATTCTGTATGATGGGAAGGTCCATAAGCGAGCGGATATCCTCCAGACGCAGGAACTCCTCGGTGAAACGCAACGCCATTCCTTCCGCAGGCCGCAGCTCCTCTTTTAAATGCACCTGGTGCGGGGTAGTAAAATACAGCGTGTCAGGCGCCAGCGTATACGGAATAAAGTCGACCCAGTGCCGGCTGCTGCCATTCTTTACAAAGACAAAAGAAAATAGTCTTTCCGATGCGGGATCAGAAAGCCAGGCTCGGGATGGATGCCTTTCCCCATATGCGCGACCTCTATCAGCGAATGCCCGTCCCGACTATTTTGCTTCAGCGAGTAGGCTGGTATTGTTTTATCCATTGTCCCAGGATATTTTCGACCGTGTACTGTTTGACTTCCTTTGCCGTCAGCTGGTGCGACCACGCCGCCCGCCGGTCAGACGCCCCACCCGGTCCACGACTTTCATATTCGGCATAGTAAGCGGTCTTTTCGTTCTCCGGATTCCGCCAGTTATCCCAACCCGCAGCCGCGATCTGCGGCCCCATTTCTGTCCGTATATAGACCGTCCTTGCATACGGTCGCCACGGCCTCCCCAAAAACACTTTTTTACCGAATCGTCAGCCTCCAGCCGGCAATCCATGAACACAAAACCAAAAGCCTGACGGGGCGTCGTGGACGCCGCAGTCAGAAAGGAATTGATCAGGCTCCTGAACACGCAGTGACTAAAGACGACCGTCGCCTCGCCGAAGATAAAGTCCGTCGTCCCCTCAATAAAACAGTCCTTATAATATTGATGACTCTCCTCAGTACCCGTATATAGCGTATCCTGGTTACCCAGCAGTTTGCAGTTGCTGACCACACACCGGTCGCCCTCCACGTGCAGGGCAACGGCCTGCCCAACGCGGCCCGCGGTGTTCCTGATGGTCAGATTCTCCGCCGAAAAATCATTGGCGGCAACCAGTACGGTATAGGAGGTATAGGTCGTGAACTTGTCCCGGCCAAAAGCGTCCTTTCCACCCGGATTGGGCTTTCCGGAGAAGTCATCCCACTCGATGGTCGTGCTGTCGCGGTTTTCGCCGACGAGCCGGACCATGGTCTTCCAGGACGGAATAACGACTTTCTCACGATACACTCCCTTGCGGATATGAATGGTGACCCACTGCTGCGACAGATCACGAACCGCATTCACGGCCTCCTGAATGGTTTTGAAGTTTCCGGTGCCGTCCTGGGCTACGGTAAAGGATGCGGGATAGGTGGTCGGCTGGGAAAATACCCATATACCCGGCAGTATAAATAAAAGGACCAATAACCAGCTTTTCGACATTTTTTGTTACATTAGAGTACGTAAATTAATAGACTTTACTTCCTCCACAAAGAGCTTCTTCTCATTTTACTACGTCCGTCCGGATCCATCCTATCCATTTTCCACTATCCAAAATCGAATACCGTCGACCAACGACTCGGGTTACTCCGTCCTCCGACCTTCTTCCCATCCCTTCTTATCCCACCCAATCCCAGTCCCTCACTGTGTATTTCTTAACCCATAACTCAAATTGTAAAGTTTATGAATGCAATCTTCTCCAGATCGATCAGAATGATCCCCGGCCTGATCCTCTTCTGCCACGTCCTGTTTGCGCAGGAAGATGAAAAAGTCAAGATGGAAGCGGTCAAACAGGAGTGCAACGCACTGCCGCTGGAAAAAAGGGCCAGGCTCAGCGTCACCCGATTCACGGTGACAACGGTACAACCAGGCAGACAGACCCAGCAAAACGCCGCCGCCAACAATAGACTCAAAGCCCTGGGAACGATCTTCAACAAGGGGCAGGCCCCGGAGGCAGACAAGATCCCCCCGATACTCGGTGACAACCTGACGACCATGCTCACCAATGCCCTCCAGGAGGTCAACTGCTACAGGGTCCTGGAAAGCCTCAGCAACAACAAGGACCTTACAGGGGAGATCGACGCCGGCAGCAACGGCTACAGCAGCAAGAAGACACCAAAGGCAGGCAAGCAGCTGGGGGCGCAGATCGTTGTCACCGGCGAGGTTATCGAGTACAGCGAAAAGACTAAAGGCGTATCCGTCGTAGGTGTCGGAAGCAATAAGAAATATGTCAAGATGGGATTCAACCTGAAGATGATCAACCCCGAGACCCGCGACATCATCATCTCCCATGTATTCCGGGTGGAATCGAGGGCAAGCAAGAGCGTTTCGGTACTCGGTCTGGTCAAGACAGGTGATACCGACCCGGCTGTAGCCGCCGTTATGGAAGACGGGATCGTGGAAGCCGTACAGTATATGGCCAAAGTCCGGGATTCACTCAACATCACTGCCGACGGCAATTTTGCGGGCAACGGCAATTCCAACGGCGACAAATCCACCGAGATAACCCTCAACAACGCCAGCTTTGCCACCTATACCGCCCTCGCCAATATCATTTCCGGAGTACCCGGCTATAAGTCGATGGACAAGTCCTTCTCCGGCGGCGTTGGCAACTATTCGGTCGTCCATAGCGGATCGACGGACGACCTCCTCGCCCAGATCACCAGGAAATTGGGCAGCAACTACGAGGTCACCGGAGAAGAAGCAGGCAAGATCGAAATGAAGGTGAAATAGCACGCAACAAGAAAGCCCTCCGGAGGGCTTTCTTGTATTTTACCGGCTATCTGCCGTTATGATGGTCATCGTGGCCCCCACCTCCCCCATGCTGCGGCTGGGGCCGTTGTGGTTGTGGCTGCGGGCGCTGTATCGGCTGAGGCCTGTTTTGAGGTTGCGGCCTGTTCATCTGCGGCTGTGGACGATTCATCTGCGGCTGCGGACGATTCATCTGCGGCTGTGGACGATTCATCTGCGGCTGAGGCCTGTTCATCTGTGGCTGAGGACGGTTCTCCCGCGGAGTAGGCCTGTTCATCTCGGGCCGCGGTCTGTTGGCCTCAGGCTGCGGACGATTCATTTGCGGCTGGGGCCGGTTCATCTGTGGCTGAGGACGGTTCTCCCGCGGAGTAGGCCTGTTCATCTCGGGCCGCGGTCTGCTGTTCTGCTGCTGCGGCTGAGCCCGGTTCTCCATGGGACGGGGTCTGTTATTCGCCGTTATAGGCGCGCTCGGATGATATACCGCGGGCCTCGCTACTGCCATACTTCCGGGCCGTCCGTGGTTCACAGAAGCAAACTGGTTACGGTCCCGCATAGCCGTCTGCTGATGCTGCTGCTGTTCCGCCGTCCGCTCGATATGCCGGTCACGCATAGCCGCTTCTTCACGGGCATTTGGCCGATAACTCACCCCGTTCGGGCCGCCGTTATAGCTGACCTTGTTGACGGTCACATTGTTGATCACTGTTCTGTTGATATAAGTATTGTGTATGACGGTCGTGTTGACGCGCGTCACAGCCGTGTTATACCGGAAGCGCCCGTTGTACCATTCGCCGCCATAGTAACCGCTGCCTCCATACCCGCATCCGTAGTTAATACCACCATAGTAGCCTACATGAGGTCCCCAGTAGCCGGCGTGCCAGCTATAGACGCTGCCTGCAAAGGCCCAGTAACCTGGTGTCCATAAAAACCCTACCTGAGGCGGTGCTTCCCAATACCCCGGCACCCAAAAATATCCTTCCATATCAGAGTCCCATGCCCAGTAGCCAGGAATCCAGATGTATCCGTCCACCGGACAGGGCGGCTGCGTGTATACGGGTATGACAGGTGGTGCAGTATAGATTGAAATACCAACGCTAAGTTGAGCACTCGCTTTTGTAGCGGCAAGGGAAACCGCTAACAATAAACTGAGTGATAAAATGGTCTTTTTGCTAACTGACATAATTGTATTTTTATAGGTGTTAGCGAACACTGTGTGTTTCATAACATTAAATTTGATCCTGCATTATTAGATACAATATTGCAGCCAGAGATTAAGTATAAAAGCATATATATTGCAAAGAGTCTGTTAAGACTTGCTACACCGAACAATCAATCGTTATGACTATCAACTCTTTATTTAGCCGTTTTTTTAGCAGAAAACCAGCCATCCTCCTGGCAATAAATATGCTGGTTATCCACGCCGCCACCGGGCAAAAAATTCTACGCGTGGGGGTAGCCGGTCTGACCCACGATCACGTCCACAACGTTATGCGTCAGTTCAAAAAAGGGCAGGTCATTATCGCCGGCATTGCCGAATCCGATCAGCAGCTGATCGCCCGGTATAAAAAAGTTACCAGCTGCCGGACTCGCTGTTCTATCACAGCCTCACAGAACTCATCGACCATACGCATCCCGACGCAGTACTGGCCTATAACGCTATCTCCCTGCACCTGGGAGTAGTCGAGACCTGCGCCCCGAAAGGCATCTCCGTCATGGTCGAGAAGCCGCTGGCAACCACGGTAAAAGACGCAGACCGTATTGCCGCACTCGCCAAACAATACCATATCCACGTCCTCACCAACTATGAGACGACCTGGTACGATACCAACCAGCAGATCTTTGAAATGGTGAACAACAATTCGATCGGCGCACCCCGCAAGATGATCGTCCACGACGGACACCAGGGCCCGAAAGAGATAGGGTGCAGCCCCGACTTCCTCAACTGGCTGACCGACCCGGTCATGAACGGCGGCGGCGCACTCCGTGACTTCGGCTGCTATGGCGCGGACCTGATGACATGGCTCATGCACGGCAAGGCACCCATCTCCGTCACTACGATCGCCCACCACATCAAACCCTCCGTCTATCCGAAGGTCGAGGACGATGCCACTATCCTCCTCGAATACCCCGACGCAACGGGTATCATCGAAGCCTCCTCGAACTGGCCCTTCAGCATAAAAGACTGGGAAGTATTCGGGACTACCGGCTATCTGCATGCGCTCAACGACAAGTCACTGCTGCAAAGGAACAACCGCAGCTATGACAGCGTTTCGGTTCATCCCGCCGTCTACAGAGACAATATCCCCTACCTGGCCGACGTACTCAGCGGCAAACTCGACCCGGGTAACGACCTGACCTCGCTGCCCACCAACCTCATCGTCGTGCGGATACTGGAAGCCGCAACCAGGTCGGCAAAAGAGGGGAAGAAGATAATGCTGGACTAGAGGGCTGACAATATACTCTTTAGAAAGACGGCACCATTCAGTCGCGGGCCATGCTCCATCGCCAGCCGGACCACCACAAGGTCGCGGGACGGGATCACCCAAATGTATTGCCCCTCATAGCCTTCGCAGGAATAACAGTCCCTCGGTACTTCGGGAAACCGTCGTCCGTCCGCGTTCAGCCACCACATCGCGCCGTAACCGCTGCCCCGTCTTGTATAGTCAACCCACCCCGCGGGAAGTATCCGCTGCCCGTCCCACACGCCGTTCTGCAGGTACAGCAGCCCAAACCGCGCCCAGTCCCGCGCCGTGGCGTAGCAATAGGACGACCCGACAAAAGTGCCGCCTGCATCCGGTTCGAGCACGGCGCTATACATACCTATCCTGTAAAAAAGCTGTTCATACGGCCACCGGTAGTAGCCGGTCCCGATCCTGTCCCGGATGACCGACGAGAGAATATTGGCGGTCCCGCTGGAATAATTGAACACGCTTCCCGGTGGATGACGCAGTGCCGACCGTTCGGCAAAGTCACCCATATCCTTTTCTTCGAACAGCATCCGCGTGGCGGCCGCGGGACCAGCATACAGCTCCCACCAGCTGAGGCCGCTGTTCATGTGCAGCAGGTCTTCCACTCTTATCCCGCTTCTGTCATCTGCCTTCCATCGCTCCACCGGCGCAGCCTCGCCCACGTCCAGGCCGTGCTGCCCTGCCAGGATGCCGGCCATCGCGCTCGTCACCCCCTTCGTCATCGACCAGCCCGCGAGACGGGTATGCCGGTCAAAGCCGGGTGCATAACGCTCAGCTACTATTTTCCCATGATAGATCACTATCACTGCCCTTGTTCCGGTATTCTCCCGCCCTCCAAAAGCCAATCCCATCGCGCCGCTCATACCCGCCTCATCCACACCAACACCCGCCCCCCTCTATCCCCGATCGGCCAGTCTACCGTATCCTGATCCACCGCGGGCGGCGACGCCAGCACCGGCTGTTGTCCCCTTAACTCTGCCTCGCTCACACCGTTGACAAGCGTTGCCCCAAGTCCTTTCCGGTATATAGCCTTTCGTCGCGCCAGCCCCCAAACACTTGCAGTCACGCTGCTATCACTGCTGTCCACGCTACAAGAGGCCAGGTTCGCCGGAAAGCTTACAAGGTCCTGCATGACGACATCCTTCGCCGGTCTCCCCGCGACAAAGACACCCGAAGCCACGACTTTTGCGGCATAGCCACTAACGATCGGAAGGCTCTTCCAGATAAAGATCAGAAAGACAACGCCCAGGACCAGCGACAAACACCGTATAAAAAGCCTCAGCTGTGCGCGCATAAGTAGTTAACTTTAAAGAAAAAAATGGAGGACAAAGGCCTTCTTTTTATTCCAGATATCAGCGGCTTTACAAAGTTCGTCAACGAGAACGATATCGGTCACAGCCGTCTCATCATTCAGGAACTGCTGGAGATCCTGATCAATACGAACCAGATCGGACTCGAGGTGTCCGAGATCGAAGGCGACGCCATCCTCTTTTACAAATTTGGCGAGATCCCCAGCCTTGAATCGATCTACAAACAGGTCGAAAAGATGTTCTGCCGTTTTCACCAGCACCTCGTCGCCTACGACAACAGCCGGTTCTGCCAGTGCAAGGCCTGCAAATCCGCCATTTCACTTACACTCAAGGTGATTACCCACTACGGCGAGTTCACCGGCTACAACGTAAAGAACTTTAACAAGCTGATCGGCAGGGACGTCATCGTCGCCCATCAGCTGCTCAAGAACGACATAGAGCAGCACGAATACTGGCTCGTCACCCAAAACCTTGCCCCGCAACGACCGCTGGCCGCACTCACCCAGTGGATGGAATGGAATGACAGCGTCAAACAGACGGAAACCGGCGATATACCCTTCCAATATACCCAGCTGAGCCATCTGAAAAACAGCCTTCCCCCGACCCCTCACCTCAACTGGGGCTGGCCAAAAGACTAAAGGTCCTCTCACTAACCCGCACCTACCAGACAGACATGATCACCCTCTTTCACGCGACCGGTGACCTCAGCTATCGCAGCCGATGGCAGGAAGGCATCGTAAAAGTAGAAGATATCGACCACTATCTGCCCCGCATCGGCATGCGCTCCCGATTCATACTGGCTAATGGCCAGTCCGCCGTATACGCCAGCAGCTATTCCTACCAGTCAGACAGGATCGAGTTCAGCGAAACGGACGAGCAGCGGACCACCTCGACCTACTATATTCTCGAAAAACTGGGCCCGACCGAAACAAGGCTGACCATCGAACTGTACATAAAGAACAATATCCTCGCCGCTTCCCTGTTCAATCTTACCCAAAAGAAAAAGAAAGCCGCGGGCCTTCAGCAATCCCTGCTCAATCTGGACAGGCTGCTGCAGGAAATACCCTCCTTCGCATACGAAGTGACCTAAAATCCGACACAGCGGTCATGCCCCTTCGACGCATTGTCCGGTCGCCGCAATTGGTTGAGCCGCGGCAGCGTCAGCAGTATCGCCGGTACCAGGACCATCAGTATACCATTCACCAGGATCATCGGCTGAAGTCCCCATTTGTGGGCCCCGGTCCCTATCAGCCACGAAGCCACGGGCTGCAACCCAAAAATGATCATCAGAAAGGTACTCACGATTCGTGCCCGCATACCGGGAGGCGTCAGCTCCTGCGAAAGTCCGATGGACAGGGTTACTACGTTGGCCGCGCCCAGGCTCGTCATGAACTGACAGGCCAGGGTAAGGTAAAAATTGTTGCTCCGCGAAAACAGGATATACCAGACCCCCGACCACATCAAAGCCCCTCCGATAGCCATGCAGGGTCTTTTGATCCTTTCGACAAAAGGCATGACAAAGACGATGCCTACCAGCGCACCCGCGCCGGCGGCGCCCAGCAACCTACCCAGGGTGGCCGCATTCCCTTTCAGGATATCCGACGCTACCGCCGGCAACAACTGAATAGTAGACAATCCAAAAATGCCTGGGTCGCCGCGAAGACCATGATCAACTTGAGCAGACCGTGTTTCCGGAAATAGCGCCAGCCTTCGAGAAATTGTTTGAGTCCGTTGCCCGCCGCCACCGACCGCTTCGACCTTGTGTGTACGGCGGCGATGCTCAGGATAGTGACGATGATGGTCAGCCCATTGAGCCAGAAGGAAAGCGCAACCCCGACCTTCGCGATCAGATAGCCGGCAATCGACGGCCCAACGAGCCTCGTCAGCTGGGTAATGGAATTATTCAGCGCCACGGCCTTTCGGATATTCCCATCCCCGGCTATATCGCTGATAAAAGCCTGTTCGGCCGTAACGTCGAAAGCCGAAACGATCCCGAGCACGCAGGCCAGCACGTAGACATGCCACAGCTTTAGCAAATGGCCTGCAGCAGGCCGGCAAGCACAAAAGCGCACAGCATGATGAGGAACTGCGTTATCAGAAGGATCTTTCTGCGGTCATACCTGTCCGATACTACCCCGACCCAGGGGCCAAAAAGAAAAAAGGTATCTGACCAAAGAAGGCAACGATCCCCAGTGCCACCGTGCTATGGGTCATCTCCCAGACCACCCAGGCCTGCGCCGTTTGCTGCATCCAGTCGCCGATCAGGCTGACCGCATTGCCGGAAAGATAGATCCGGATATCCCTGTTCCGCAGAATGGTAAAATTGTCGGCAATTATCGGGAATACTCCCTGCCTGGTGTCTCCCATACTTTATTTCTCCAATTATACGTTAAATTTACCTAAACCTATTTTTATGCTCCGAACTGCTATTATCGCAGCCTTATTCCTTTCCTCCCTCAGTCTTGCAGCCCAGGATAGCACAAAGGTCAAACATATTCGCCAATTGATGGAACTCACCGGCATGGCCAAACTGGGCAACCAGATGATGACCAATATCGTCTCCTCCTACAAACAGAACTACCCCGCCGCAACCACCGAATTCTGGGACGCCTTCATGAAAGAAGCCGACATGTCGGATCTCTTCGAAAAGGTAATCCCCGTCTACGAGCAAAACTTTACCGACAACGACATCCAGCATGCTGATCGCCTTCTACCAGTCACCCGTCGGCAAAAAAATGATCGACAAAATGCCCATCATCATGCAGCAGTCGATGCAGATCGGCTCGGAATGGGGCAAACAACTCAGCGAAAAAGTGATCGAGCAGCTGAAGCAGAAGGGGTACATTAAGAATTCCTAGAGATGCCTTATACTGAGCACATACCCGCGGAAGCCCTGCAGGACCATATTGCCGCTTACTGGATCCGCAGGACCGGCCCCCTCATCCTCCGGCCGAAGGGTATATGCTGACGGCTGCTCCGACCTGATCTTCAACAGTGGAAATACCACCGTCCACTTCAATCCCATGGCTCGCCCCGAAGAGATGATCCCCTTACACCCAGAGCCGGCTCTACCTCGGTGGAACGATGACCGCCTATGGCGTGGTTCATAGCGAGGCAGGCGCCATTCTCAGCGGAATCCGTTTCAAACCCGGCGGGTTCTATCATTACTTCGGCATCCCGATGGAACCAGCGGTCGACACCCTTTTGGAATTTCACAACGAGGATTTGCAACAACTGTTGAAGGAAGCCCAGCCCGACAAACTGGACTCATGGTTCGCCAGTCACCCCATCACAATCGATAAAAAACACAATTTTATTACCCTTTATACAATAGCCTTCCACTCCGGCGGGCAAATCCCTGTCGAGTCCCTCGCCGCCGAAGCCCATGTAAGCATCCGAACCCTCGAACGGATCTTCAGGGAAAATGTAGGCATCCCCCAAAGGAATTTCTGCGGATCGTCCGGTTCCAGGAAGTACTAAAACAGCTGCGGCAGGCCGGCACGCGCGAAACCTCCACGCCCGCTACCGAAGAAAGCCTTCTCCGCATCGCCTTCGACCTCGGCTACTACGACCACGCCCACCTCACCAACGAATTCAAAAAATACGCAGGCATCCTCCCTCCGAATTGTCGCGTTTTTACAAAACGGGAATAGCGGGTACCCAATACTTTTGAGAAAAAAATATGACCATTCTCGTCACCGGCCTGATCGCCGGAGCTCTTGACCTGCTCGCTGCCACGCTCTTTTTTATCGCCAGGGGCAACAAACAACCGTCAGCACTATTCCGCTATATCGCCAGCGCCGTTTTCGGCAAGACGGCATTCACCGGCGGCGCCGGTATGGTAGCGATGGGCGTACTCTTCCATTTTGTCATTGCGATGTGCTGGGTGCTTTGCTATTTCGTTATATATCCATGGATGCACTCAGGGATAATTGTCGATGCTGCAGCGTATGGCCTGTTGGTTTGGGTCGTCATGAACCTTGTGGTTGTGCCGTTGTCGAAAGCAGCGCGCAGGCCCCTTCTCTTTCATTCGTCCTTGTAAATATGATAATATTGATGATCGCGATAGGGCTACCCTGCGCCTATGCCGCAAGGCACCTCAAAAACGCAGTTCCTCTATTTGCACCGGCTCATTAAAATTAGGGTATTTGCGCGACGACCTCACCGTGCCGCCGCGTCCCCGATGCGGCGGTTCAATTTTAAGCCTTCATCAATTCGGCTTTCTTTCCATCCCAACCGGGAAATAATGCTTTATCATCAGCTATCTTCAGGTGTGCATCCGCCACCGCGCTGAACACGCTGCGGAAGTCCGTGGTTACCGGCAGGTCGCGCCTGTCCTCGAGGTTTTCGACGGCGAGCTCGGGAACGCTACCGTATACTTTGCCCCCGGCCACATTATTACCAAGAATAAAATTACAGGAGGCCCGACCGTGGTCAGTGCCCCCTGTCCCGTTCTGATGGACCGTACGCCCAAACTCTGTCATCGTCATCACAGTCACGTCATCCTGATAAGCCCCGAGGTCTTTCCAGAACGCCGCAATACTGTTGCTGAGGTCGGTCACATTCCTTGCAAATATGCCATTGTCCGTACCCTGGTTGAAATGCGTGTCCCATCCACCGGACTCCGTAAACGCGACTTCCAGACCCACATCCATTTTGATCAGCTGCGCCACCTGACGAAGGGAGTTGCCCAACGGTGTGGGAGGATAGACCGCCCCGCCGGAAGGCTGATAGTTCCGAACGTCCGCCTGCTGCAGCATTTTCATGGCTTCGAAAGATTCTTTACCCGTCTCGTGCAGAAGCCCCGGCGAGGTCTGGTCATAGAGGTCTTCAAAACTTCGGGCCGCCGTGCTTGCCGCACCCGGATTGCCCTTCAGCTGGATTGCGAAGTCCTGCAGGTTGCTGATCGCCACCGAAGGATTGTCGCCATAGAGGGACCTTGGCAGCGCCGAGGTCAGGCTGACCGCGGAAAAAGGCGTTGCGGCGTCATGCCCCAACAGTCCGACCGCGCGATTCAGCCAGCCGCTGGCCGTACCCTTGTTAAAAGGCGTTCCCGATTCCATATAATCCTGCGCGTCGAAATGTGACCTCGTATTGTTCGGCGAGCCAATGCCGTGTACGATGCCCAACCGCCCTTCTTTATACAATGACTCAAATGCCTTCATGGCCGGATGAAGCCCCCAGCGACCATCCAGATCGATCAGCGGATTCTTGTCGCTGGCAGCCGCAGACATGAAGAGCCCCGGCCTCGCCGACCGCAGATAGCTGTCTCCGAAAGGCGTCACGGCCATCAGCCCATCCATCGCCCCCCGCTGAAAAATGCAGACCAGCGCCTTCCTTCGTTTGTACGGGGCGACGATCTTGTCGCTTGCCGCCGCTTCCGCCATAAATGCCGGGATGCCGCCCATCAGGCCTACGCCAAAAAGAGCCAGTCCGCCTCCCTTCAAAAATCCTCTTCTCGATACCATGCTGGTAATAGTTTTAAAGGTTATCGTCTTTGATATTCCGGTGATCCGATAATGATACCCACTACCTGTCCCAGCATCGGATTGCCGCTACCCATCGCCTTGTCAACCTGCCCCTCGCCCGGTGCCACAAGTGGCCTTCGAGCTTGCCTCATCCACCTTCTGCGCCAGCGCGGGATCGGTCAGCATCGGCGTAAGGCGCCGGATCGTCGGCTCCAGATCACGCTCGGGCAATATGATCCTGCCATAGGTCACCAATGCGGCCTGCGCGCTTTCCGGCTCGTGCCCGTTGTTCAGCGCCCCCAGGTCGATGCGCACTCCCGGTATACGTCCCGTGGCCAGGGCCAGTCCAAAATTCATCCGGTTCAGCAGCGAGCCGGTGTTTATCCAGTACGCACCCTTGTCCGGAAAGCCCGTCGGCGCCTGATAGTAGTATTTCTTCTCGCCCATTCTTGAGACCCAGTTGTACAGTTGAAAAGGTTGTTCTATCGTCCCATGAAGGCTGCGCACCGCGCCGATCGCCAGTTCGAATGGTGATTTAGTCTTCTCCCTTACCGCCTCCGCGCTCCAGAACTCCGGCGCCGTGACCATCGTGATCAGCACCTGCCGGATATCGCCATTCTTCTCCCGAAAGGTCTTCGCCATCTTGTCCAGCAGGGACTGCGGCGGGTTGTCGCTGACGAAACGCACGGCTATTTTCCGCGTGATAAAAGCTGCCGTCGAGGGATGGTGCGCCAGCAAGCTGCAGCAGCTCTACGCCTTCTTCATATCCTCCGTCAGCGGGAAAAACGTGTCCAAGTACCATCTTTTCTCCCTTATCATGGCGGTTGGCGTTGAAGAAAAATCGCCGTTGTGCACAAAACCTTTTCTAGCCAGCTGGTCTTCGCTGAAGCGCGCCACAACCCCCCGCGCCTGCTCCGTCATCGGATAGACGCCCCATCCCGTCAGCACCCTCGCCGCCTGCGTCACGTCCTGCTGCGTATAACCCCCATCCACACCCAACGTATGTAATTCCATTACCTCGCGCGCGTAGTTCTCGTTGAGGCCGCGGTTGTTCATGGGCACGCTGCTGTTGAAATTATCCAGATAGTATGACATCGCCGGGGAACTGGCAGTCTTTATCAACAGATCGCTGAAGCTGCCCAGCGCCGAAGGCCGGATCACATCCCGCTCGTAAGCCGGGATGAACTCAGCACAGTCATTCTTCGTAATGGAAACATTAAAATGGTTGAACCAAAAATCCGTCATCACCTCCCGCAGCTGGTTCTGCGAGTAGGCCGCGCGAAGTATCTTCTGGCAGATGAACTGACGGAACAACTCCTGCTCGCGCTTGTATCCCTTCTCCTGCATATACGACTGGATGAGGTCCCGGTATTCTTTCCGGTCGGCCTTCACCGAATCTTTGTTTACCACGCCGTCGCGGATAGCCATCCGGACCACCTGCCCGGCACGTGGGTAGATATTGATCACCTGCTCATTGGTTAGTTTGAGCGCGTCATAGCGGTCCAGCACCTGTCCGAGCGAGTCGTCCGGCTCCGCCCCGTCCAGCTGTTGGGCAAACCATTTCTCCAGACCCATGCTGACGACCTCGTCCACCTGCCCCGGACCAGGACCGTAGGTAAAACGGCTTAGCAGATGCGCTGCGGCCTGACGCTCCGAAAGACCCGCTTTCCGATAGGGAAACGACATTTTAGAGCCCCCGCCTTCCGGCCCGGACCCCCACGCCACGCCGATGATCGCGAATATTAAAAAAGCTGTTCTCATAACAAAAAGGCCTCCGTGCCCGTTTTGACGCTGACAGGCCCCTAAGGTTTAATTCGTTTTTAATCTATTTTAAACTCCGGCGCATAAATCCGGTCTCAGTTGCCAGCACCTAAATTACACAGCATGAATCGTCTCTTATTTGTACTCCTCGCGTCGACCCTGACCACCACCCTTCTTGCCCAGACCCCGGACACTGCGCGACAAAAACTCCGGCCTCTCCCGCCATGCGGGCCGCGCACCGGCTGACCACCCTGACCAAACAACTCAGTCTCAACGAGGACCAGGTCGAAAAGATCCGGTCGATCCTCGCCGATGCCACCGTCTCACTCGACAGCCTCCGCAACCACTCTTCCGGACAAAAAAGACAGGACGGACAGGCCCGGCGCGGTCTGGCACAGGACACCGACGCAAAGATCTCAGCGGTCCTCAATAACGACCAGCGCGCAAAATATGAGTTGCTAAAAGACGAACAAAGACAAAAACGGAAAGGAAATAAAAGACTACCAGCCGATACGGACCCCGGCACCAATCCCTGATTCACCGGAAACGACCTCATTCAGCCGCGTCTGACTCGTCTGTCCCGAGGCGAGATAGAGTTCGTCCACGCCCTTACCCGTGCTCCAGCCGGCATAACCCCCCTCTAAAAAAACAACTACACCACCAAGACTGCGGCTTACCCCCAGCCGCCCCTCCAGCCCGTATCCATCCCCCCAGTGCCTGAAACTCACCGGATGACGGAAATTCTGTATAACATTCCAGTCTCCCTCAGCCCGGTAGTTCACCTGATGGTACGCTGCCCTGAACAGGAGGCCCCACCCTGCACCCAGTTGCCAATCCCCCGATAGCCGGCCCCCAAAACCATTCCACCGGGTCCTGTAATAGCTGTCGAGCAGGCCGCCGTCGGTGATCGAAAGCCGCTGCCCGCTAAGGCCATAGCCAGCAACTGGCGTCAGGCGAAGTCGGCCACCAACCCGCCATCGATATCCCAGTCCAAAGAACAGCGCATACGCATAACCTTTATTCGCGCCGAAGGACTGGTCATAGATCACGTCCCTCCGGTCATCAGCCCCATAGTCTTTGTCCGATACCGCCCCTGACACCGTGAACGACCTGCTGCCCTCACCGAATACCACCCAATTCTTACACGCCTTCCACGAAATATCCAGACCGGTCGATACACGCCCTACCCCCTTCCATTTCAGTTCGGAATAGACATTGGGAGACGTCCCCGCACTATTCCCGGCAATCGACCAGCGAAGATCCTGGCGCTGATAGCCGCCGGTCGCATCGACCGTAAAGCGTGCGTCATCCCCCTGTCCAAAGGCCGCAACACCACCAAACAACAACACCAAAAAAACATCCGGCAGCGAACCGCCGGATGAAAATATTCAACATTCATAATCCTATTGATTTACCCGGAAAGTTTCCCAGCCCTGCGCCGTCGCCCGGTTGCAGGTCATCGCCTGGGTCCCGTTCTCGGAAGATACAAATTTTCCGTTGTTGCCCTGCAGCGAGATGGTCCCGTCCGCATTGCTGACCCAGGTGAACTCCTCCCAATCGGAAAAGCCCGGACGGTTGCAGGTGATCGGATTGACCCCGTTCTCGGAGGAGACATACTGTCCCATGCTCTGCAGCGCCACCTTCCCGTTGCCTGCATCGACCACGAGGAACTGCTCCCAGTGCCTGCGCCGTAGTCCGGGTACAGGTCATCGCCTTCGTACCATCCTCGCCACTGACATACAGTCCGTTGCTGCCCTTCAGCGTAATGGTCTGCCCGATCGGCGCGCCCGAACCACCCGAATTGGTCATACTGTAGACGCGGACATAGTCTACCATCATGGTCGTCGGCAACGACCCGTTGTCGATGGTATTCCCCGGCAGATCGCCGCCGATGGCCAGATTCAGAATGATGTAGAAGGGATTGTGAAAAGCCCCCGTGTTGTTGATGTTGTTGGCAATGTTCCCGTTGACGTACAGGGTATTGTCGACATACCAGCGGATACCCTGGGCGTCCCACTCCACCGCATAGACGTGATAGTCGCCGGGCGTGGTGTTGGTGCTGCTGCCATACTGGACATGCCCGCTGCCGCCATTCCAGTGCATGGTTCCCAGGATCGTGTTGGTGGTGTTGACATGCTCCATGATGTCGATCTCCCCGCAGTCGGGCCAGCGGGTTCCCCTGGTTAATGCTGTTACCCAGCATCCAGAAGGCCGGCCAGTGCCCTGTACCATCGGGAGTTTGATCCGGGCTTCGATACGCCCGTAGGTGGTGGAGAACTTGCCGTAGGTCTCCAGTTTTGCGGAGGTGTAGGGCTGGCCACCCATCGACTGCTGGCGGGCCGTGATCACGAGATTGCCGCCGGTAACGGTAGCATTGGCCGCCTGGTAATACTCCTTTCGTTGTTGACACCGGGATTCCCGTTGTCGATGTTCCATTTACCGCCGTCGACGCCGGTGCCGTTGAATTCATCGGACCAGACCAGCGTGTAGGTCGCGGCGCGCGGCGTAGTGACGGCACTGGTTGTCTCAGAGGGTTTTACGTCTTTTTTGCAGGAAAAGAGGGTGAGCGTACCGAGGGCGAGGGCCCACAGACATGTGACCTTTGCGAATTTCATAAGCAAACATTTTAAGTGATAAGATTATAATACCCCGCGGAAACAGCGTCTCCGCGAATAACCAAATATGCTTCCAAAGAGGCTCCGCGCCAAATAATCGACTACGCTTTTACTACTAGAGTGGAAAAATATTCCGACCGGATTTTCGTTATTATGGGTAACCTAAATGTAAACCCGCAGATCCATGTCCTTCAGAAAGTTACTGCCTCTCATTCTGGTCCTCGCCGGCTCCGTCGCCAGCGCCCAGGTAAAAAACCTGTACAACTACCAGGACCTCTCCCATTTTTATTACGAAAAACAAAAGGATTCGCTGAAAAAGGCATGGTCATGCCCCGACGCCTTCAGGGACAGGGCTACCCAAAAGGAATACAGGGAACTATGGGACCGCCGTACCAACTCGGTGATCGGCGCGCTCACGGACAACGACTATGTGCATGACCGGGAGGTTTACAGCTATGTCGACGATATCGTCCGTCAGCTGGTCGACGCCAACAAGACCATGATCCCCGTAAAACCCCTGCTGCTCATCGACCGCAGTCCCGCGATAAATGCCTACTCCACAGGCGGCAACGTACTGGCCGTCAACGTCGGCATCATCGCCTTTGCCTCCTGCCGCGAAGAGCTCGCACTGATCATCGCCCACGAACTGTCGCACAATATTCTCCACCACGTCGAGACCTCCATCTATCTCCGTGCCCAGTGGCTGGGGTCGGACGACTACAAAAAATCGCTCAACGCCGTCCTCGACTCGAAATACGACCGCTTCTCCCGACTTTCGAAAGTCGTTCAGGGGTATACGTTCAGCCGCAACCGTCACGACCGGTACCTCGAGACCGACGCCGATTCGCTGGCCGTCATCCTGCTGAAGAAAACCAATATTCCCTTCAACGCCAGGTTCTTCCTTCGGCTGGACAGCTCGGACATGCAGCCAAAGCAGCCGCTCCACCACCCCCTGAAAGACTATTTTGCCGCGTGGAAGCTCCCCTACGAAGACGCCTGGGCCCAACGCCGATCGAAAGGACTCTCCTCCCGCGCATACGCCTTCACCGATACGACAAGCATCGCGGACTCGCTGAAGACCCACCCGGACTGCCTCATCCGATACAACCGTACAAAGGCCCTGTCCGTCGCCACGGCGCGGCAGACACCGATACCCGCGCCCATAGTGGAAAAGGTCAATAAAATGATCATCTGGGACCTCTATTCGACGACCGACCTCACCGAATGCCTCTACCGCATCCTCCAGCTGAAGGACAAAGGCGACAAGGACCCCTGGTACGATTTCATGGCCGGCAACGTATTCTCCGGACTCTACTACGCAGACCGCGAGCTCGCCCGCTTCAACGCCATCGGCATCGTCCAGAAAGAACTGATCTCGAAGGACTACTACGCACTGCAGACCATGCTGGAACAGATACCCCGCGACAACCTGAAACAATACTGTCAGAGCATGCAGACCCAGGCCTTCTGGCGGTCGCCCGACGAAAAAGACCTCGGAGCCCTGCTCGGCACCCTGGCCCTCGACCCCGACAACTCGGACAAGAACAAGGCCTGGGCCGCCCGCGCATTCACAAGCGCCAACGCGAACAGCATGTACTGTGAATTTGCCAACAACTTTGAAAAATAAATCCATCCATGAACCCCCTATTAAAAACCCTGCTATTCTCTCTTCTTATCATTCCTATGATGACCCAGTGCCCAGACCAAGGTCTTCAAAGAGGTCGCCGACAGCGTCTCGTCATCGCTGCAGATCATCCGCCAGGACGGCAATCTGGTAGGCTATCTCGTCTTCACCCAACTGGAAAGGGTAAGCGCTGATTCGTTCAACTACCGTCTTTCGATCATGGACGAGAACCTCAACGACATCGGCTCGGTCAACTTCCACGAAGAACGACTGCTCCTGCAGTCCGTCGCTTTTGAACAGGACGTCATCTGCCTGGTGTATGTAAAAAGCAACTACGCCGGAAAGGAGTTCCGCTCCAACAAGGAATTCCGCCGCCAGAAAGATAATTTTAAGGAAGACCTCTTTGCCCAGTTCGTCGACCTGCACGGAAAGATCCTCAATAAGTATACGGAAAGGCTCGACGTGAAAGCAGACGTCCAGGAATCGTACTGGTACGGCTACAAAACTATAAAAGGCAGCGGCCGCCTGAAACAGCAGGTACAAATGAGCAACGTCGCCGGCAAAGGCTTTGCCGTCTTCTATGGCGACGACAACAAAAACAATCTCCTTATCTTCAACGCCAACGGCAATCTCTACTGGAAAAAGACGGTGAAAGACGTGGCCAATAGCTTCACCCTGCTGACCTCCGGACAGGAAGTGTCCCTGCTCATGCAGAAAAAGGACAAGATGGAAGAAGGCGGCTATGAGGTCGCCAGCTACAACGCGGTCGACACGACCACCTACCCCAAATTCCTGTTGAAGGACAGAAAGGGCAATTCCCTGAAAGTATTGGCCTTCGGCAACGATCCCACCACCGGCAAACCCTTCGTATCCGGCCTGGTCATCGACCCCGTCAAAGGCAACGCGAGGAGATACATCTACGGGATGCACTACATGAGCGGAAGAAATCTGCGTCATGGACCCTACAGCGGCGTCTTCTCTATCGCCCTCAACGGACACAAACGCAACGACATCCAGGCCTCCTTCTCCTACTGGGCAGACGGATCGCAGGGCGAGACGATCGACAAATACGGGTATTATGAAGAGTCACGCGGGTATGCCTATCTCAAAAGCTCCTTCAGGGACTTCGAGGGCAATACCTGGTTCACCGGCGACGGCATACACCGCAGATTCAGGGCGGTAGCGGTCGGCGTGTCGGTTGCCACTTGCTGGAGCATCGTCATCCCGGCCGTTCTGATGGGAGGCGGCACGCACTCTTATGTGAGTAGAAAGGTTCTGCTGCTCAAACAGGACCCCAAAGGCAAGCTGACCGTCGAAAAATCCCTTCCGGCATTCGGCGGCTTCCCGGCGGCTGCGAGGTGGCGGGCCGACGACTACGCTAACCGTACCTTTTATACGGTGAGCAACTCCGACACGAAAACCAACTACCTCGTCGTCGACGACCAAAAGAACATCGTTATCTATAATACGAACCAGAATAAGGTTGCCCGCACGATCCCGCACAAGGACGGCAACAGTTTTGTCGCGGTATTCCCCGCCAAGGAGGGACACGTGATGATATCGGAATACAACCAGAAGGAAAGGCAAACAAGATTCTCGATCGAAGCGCTGTAAACAGAGCCCAAAAAAGCCCCGGCGAAGAACCGGGGCTTTTAAATTTTATACGGCTACCACCACTTTACCCCGGGCCCTGCCCGACTCCACCAGCAGGTGCGCCTCTGCGATCTTATCCCACGGAAACAGTTTCAGAACGACGGGCTTCAGATCACCATCGGCCAGCAGCTGCGCTGATACCCTCCATATCTTCCCCGCTGGACTGTACATACATCTTCTTTCCCGTCACACCCGCGGCCGCTGCCTTCTCCTCCAATTTATCCTTCGGCTCGGCAACGAGGCTGACCAGTGTCCCCCCTTTTTCAGGGTCTTCAGGGACAGGTCGATATTGGCGCCACCCAGCGGATCGAGAACGAGGTCGACATTCTTTACGACCGCGCCCACGTCCTGTGTCTTATAATCGATATGTTCGTCGGCCCCGAGCCCCAGGACAAAGTCCCTGTTCTCCGCGGAAGAGGTCCCGATGACGTAGGCGCCGATATGTTTGGCGATCTGTACCGCAAAATGTCCAACCCCGCCCGATGCCGCGTGTATCAGAACCCGCTGCCCGGATTTCAGTCTGGAGTGGTCGGCAAATGCCTGCCACGCCGTCAGAGCAGCCAGACCGGCCGCCGCCGCCGCGGGATGACTGACCTGCTCGGGCTTTAATGCCAGCTGGTCCGCCGGCGCAGCCACGTATTGGGCATAGGCCCGCCCTACCCCCGGGAAATTGATCATCCCAAAGACCTCGTCCCCTTCCTGGAACAGGTCGGACTTCGACTCCGTCACCACCCCGGAAATATCCCATCCCAGGATCATCGGGCTGCTGCCTTTCAGATTCTCCGCCAGTCCTTTGCCCTCCCGGGTCTTTATATCCACAGGATTGATGCTAATGGCCTTCACTTCTACCAAAACCTCACCGTCGCTAATTCCTGGGGCCGGCAGCTCCATTTCCTGCAGCTGATCAACCCCGCCAAAATCCTTTAAAACGATCGCTTTCATAAATTTTTTTATTTGGTGAATAACCTGTCACAAAAGTAATGCCCCTGTGCCGCCTTACCCGCGAATATAGCTTTCAATTTCGAACAATGTTTTGTCCGCTTTCGGACAGTTTTCCACATTCACCCCCTAATTACCTGCTTGTAAATCGATTACAGAACTGGCACAGGCATTGAAGCTGGCTTTCAACGCAAACCGATTCGCATGTTCAGCAATTACTGGAAACTGGCCCTTCGTCATCTGGCCCGGAAAAAAATATTTTCCTTTATTAACATTTTCGGTCTGACGATAGGGTTGACCAGTTGTATCCTGATAGGTCTGTATATCACCGACGAGCTTAGCTACGACAGCATGCATCAAAAAGCAGACCGCATAGTCCGGATCACCAGCGAGCGGTCCAGCGGCGGAACGATCTCCGCCTTCGCCACCACAGGCACCAAAGCGGGTCCGCAGTTAAAAAGAACCTTCGCGGAAGTCGAAGACTATACGCGGACGCTCGTCTACGGTTCGAAGGTCAGCTACGGGGCGACTTCGTTTACAGAGCCCCGTTTCCTCTACGCCGATGCTTCCTTTTTCAACATTTTCAGCTTCCCCGTCCTGGAAGGGGACGCCAACGCACTCGGGGAACTAACAAATATTGCCCTGACCGCCTCCGCGGCCAAAAAATATTTTGGCGCCGCTGACCCGCTGAACAAAGTGCTTCGCATCAACGACGATAAAGACTACCGGGTCGCCGCCGTCCTGGCGGACCCACCTTCCAATACCCAGTTGCAATTCGACTTTATCGTCAGCTTTAACAACCTGGGCGCCTCGCGGTACGAACAATGGTACACCGCCAATTATGTGACTTATTTGCTGGTAAGAGACGGCCGGCGCATTCCCGCCCTGGAACATCAGGTGAACACCTATATGGAAAAGCCTTCCACCCGGCAGAACGCCGAACTCCACGGGACAGACTATCTCCACTACCACCTCGAACCGCTGAAGAGGGTTCATCTGTATTCGACGCTCGAAGGTTTTACCCCCAACGGCAGTATCACCTATGTCCTGATCCTGACCGGTATCGCTGTCCTCATCCTCGTCATCGCGGGCTTCAACTATACCAATCTCGCCATTGCCCAGTCTTCCAGCCGCACGGGAGAGATAGGCGTCCGCAAGGTGCTCGGCGCGGTGAGGACACAACTCTTCATCCAGTTCGCAGGCGAATCCCTTCTGATCACGATGATCGCGCTGGTCCTCGCTGTGATCGCGGCGACCCAGCTGATACCAGTCTTTGACGGGCTCACGGGCAAAGAGCTGCACGCATCCGGTCTGCTGCGGCTGCGTCCGCTGGCGACGCTGCTTCTGACGGGTCTTGTCATCGGCGTCCTGGCCGGCGCCTATCCCGCCCTCGTGCTGGCAAATACCCGGATCGTCAACATCCTTCGGTCAGGCTTCCGCATCGGCGGCGGAAAAGGCGGACTCCGCCGCACGCTGATAGTACTGCAGTTCGTCATCTCCTTCTTCCTCATCAGCGCAACCATCGTCATCCTCCGGCAGGTCGACTTTATCCGGAACAAAAAGCTTGGTCTCGACCGCGACCACGTCCTTGTGGTGCATGTCAACAACCGCGCGCTCTCCCGCTACGAACAGATAAAGACGGCCATGCTGTCCAGTCCCGGTGTCGAAAGCATCTCCGGCGCCCACGACCTTCCCGTTGCCGCCCGCTGGGGGGATATCCTCCAGGCCGACAACGGCCGTCAGCAGGTTCATTTTCCTGTCAAAGCCATTCCCTGCGACCTCGGATTTCTGAAGACGATGAAGATGCAGCTACTCGCCGGTGAAGACTTTACAGCCTCGGATATTCCCACGCACGTCGACGACAACGACTCCCTCACTCCGGTCTACCGGTTCATACTTAACGAGACGGCCGTCCGCAAGATCGGCTGGACACCCCAGCAGGCCATCGGCCAGAAGATCTCCCGCGGCATCCCCGGCATCGTAAAGGGCGTCGTAAAGGACTTTCACTTCGCCTCGATGCACGACGAAATTGGCCCCCTCATGCTATTCGCCGATACCCAATGGGTCCGCTATATGCTGGTCCGGCTAAAGGGCGACCGGATGCCCGCGACGATCGCTTCGCTCCAGACTATCTGGAAGGGATACTCGCCCGAACAGGCATTCGAATACCATTTTCTCGACGAAGACTATAACCGTCTCTATCAGACCGAGACCCGCACGGCCAGTCTGTTCTCGATATTTGCCTCGCTGGCCATTCTGCTGGCCTGTCTCGGACTGTTCGGCCTGTCCGCCCTCGCCGCCATCCAGCGGACGAAGGAGATCGGCATCCGCAAAGTACTCGGGGCGAGCCTTCTCAATATCACGCTGCTGATGGCCAAAAATTTCGTAGTGCTGGTCGTCCTGGCGCTGCTGATAGCTACGCCACTGGCCTGGCTGGCCGTCTCCCGCTGGCTCGGGAGCTTTGCGTATCGCGTCGGCGTCGAGCCATGGATCTTTTTACTGGCCGGCGCCGGAGGCATTCTGCTCGCCTTCCTGACGGTCAGCTTTCACTCGCTGAAAGTCGGCAGCCGCAATCCATCTGAAACACTAAAAACCGAATAAGCATATGCAGGGAAATTTTCAGCGTCTCGACCGGATCACGGGATGGATAGTAGGACTCTTTGCGTGTACTGTCTATATCCTCACGATGGAGCCTACCGGCAGTTTCTGGGACTGCGGTGAATTTATTGCCAGCTGTTACAAACTGCAGATCCCGCACCCGCCGGGCGCGCCGCTGTTCATCCTGCTGGGTAGATTCTTTATTGTATTATTCGGCGACGATCCGCATACCGCAGCCCGTGCGGTGAATTTCATGAGCGCGATCGCCAGCGGCCTGTCGATCCTGTTCCTGTTCTGGACGATCACCCATTTTGCCCGGAAATTGACAACGAATGTGTTCACGGCCCTCAGCGCCGGCGTAGTCGGCGCCCTGGCCTATACTTTCTGCGACTCCTTCTGGTATAGCGCCGTCGAAGGAGAAGTATATGCATCCTCGGCTTTTTTCACGGCCCTCGTCTTCTGGGCCATCCTCAAATGGGAAGAACACGCCGACGAGAAGGGCTCCGATAAATGGATCGTCTTTATCTTCTATATGATGGGGCTCTCTATCGGGGTCCATCTGCTGAACCTGCTCACCATCCCCGCCATCGTGATGGTCTATTATTTCAGAAGATACAAACCCAGCCTGAAAGGCGGGATCATTGCCTTCCTCATCGGCTGTGTCATCACCGGCGTCGTACAGAAATTTGTCATCCAGTCCACGATAAAGAGCGCCAGCTCCTTTGATATCTTTTTTGTCAACTCGATGGGACTGCCCTTTTTCTCGGGCTTCACCACCTTCTTCATCCTGCTGGCCATTACGATCTTCCTGCTCATCCGCTGGGCGACGAAAAGGGGTTGGCCCTTCATGAAGCTCGGCCTCTGGTGTGCCTCCTTTATGCTGCTGGGCTATTCCACTTATTTCACTACCCTCATCCGCAGCAACGCAGACACCGCCGTCGACATGTACAACGTCGACAATCCCATCAGCCTCGTCAGCTATCTCAGCCGCGAATACTACGGCGACTGGCCGATCGCATACGGCCCCGACTTTACGGACACCCCCCGATGGTCGAAGCCGGCGACTTCCTCGCAAAGGGACAGGACAAATACGAGACCGCCGGAAAGAAATATACCATGGACTGGGCGAACACCCCATCCGCGCATATCTTTCCCCGTATGTACGATAATTCGACCCAGCGCGACGAGATCGGCACCTACCGTCGCTGGGCAGGACTGGACGAGGGCGACCAGCCGACCATGGCCGACAATATCAAATACTTCCTCCGCTATCAGACGGGATGGATGTACTTCCGTTACTTTATGTGGAACTTCTCCGGCAAACAGAACGACCTGCAGGGTTTCGGCAATCCCCGCGACAGCAACTGGATCAGCGGCATCCCCGTCGTGGACAACCTGCTCTATGGCAATCAGTCGAAGCTGCCGGATACCGCCCGCGCCCACAACAAGTCCTGGAATAAATTGTATATGCTGCCTTTCCTGCTGGGCCTGCTCGGCCTGATCGTGCAGTGGAAGCACAACCGCCGCGACCTCCTCGTCACCGGTCTGCTGTTCTTCTTTACCGGATGGGCGATCGTGATCTATCTCAACCAGGCCGGGATGCAGCCGCGCGAAAGGGACTATGCCTTTGCCGGGTCCTTCTATGCCTTTGCCATATGGATCGGGCTGGGGGTTATCGGCGTCGCGAATATGCTGCAACGCCTGAAGTTCCGCGCTGCCGGCCGCCTCGCACCCTACGCCGCCGCGCTGCTCTGTCTCCTGGCCGTCCCCGTTCTGATGGGAACACAGGAATGGGATGACCACGACCGGAGCAGGAAGACCCTGGCCCGCGACTTCGCCGTCGACTATCTCGAAAGCTGCCCGCCCAACGCCATCCTCTTTTCTTTTGAAGACAACGACACGTATCCGCTGTGGTATGCACAGGAGGTGGAGGGCATTCGCCCCGACGTCCGCGTCATGGTCAATACGCTCACGGGCTCCGACTGGTATATCAACCAGCTGCGGTATAAGATCAACAACAGCGCACCCTTCGACGTGATCTTTACACCGGAACAGGTGATGGGCGACAGGAAAAGCATCGTCTATTTTGCCGACCACCCGGGTTATGACAAGAACAAATACTATGACCTCTATGATACCTTCAGGACGGTGCTGGCCAATGACGATCCCCGGTATATGGTCGAGGCGAACAACGGCACTCCGCTGAATACCCTGCCCACCCGGAAATTTTCCGTCCCCGTGGACGCGGGCCGGGTTGTCGCCAACGGCACGGCGCATCGCGACGACGCCATCGTCCCACAACTGAACCTGGATATCAGTCCGAACAAACGGTATCTGCTGAAAAACGAGCTGACCATGCTCGCCCTCATCGCCGCCAACAAATGGCAGCGCCCCGTCTGTTTCACCTCCACAAATGAACTCGACGCCCTCGGCCTCACCCGCTATGCGCGCAGCAGGGGCATGGCCTACCAACTGGTGCCCGTCGCCGACCAGCGCGTCGACAACAGCGCCCGCCTACAATACCGTCATGCAGAAATTCCGCTACGGAAACGCCGCCCGGCCCGGCGTTTATTTTGACGAAGAGAACAGAAGAAGGCTCAACATCATCAAACAGGCCCACGCCGAACTGGCCGCCAGTCTTATCTCCGCCGGCCGGAAGGACGAAGCAAGAAAGGTGCTGGAACACTACGACGCCGGCGTCAGCGAATCCAATTTCCCCTATGGCATGACCTGCAATATCGGCAATATCGACAACCAGACCTCTGCCCGGTTCCTCCAGGACTGTTATGAGTCGGGGGACTACGGGCTCGCGGCGAAGGTCGCCGCCTCGGTAAAGAAGGACCTGCAGCAGCAGATGGTCTACTATCAATCGCTGAGTGATGGTCCGCCGATGACGGACGAGGAACTGGCAGTCAACGCGCAGGAGGCGCTGCAGGGAAAGGGCAGCAGCCTTGACGAGCGGCAGCTGAATTTTGCCACGGATATCTTATCGGCCTACCGGTTGTTGATGATGCTGGAACAGATGAAACAGAAATATCAGCCGCGGCCGGGAGGCGCGAACTAAGAGCGGATCAACTTCCATACAAACTGATTGTATTGCGGCTCATCGATACCGGTGAGCCGTTTTATTGTGGAAAAATAATTGGCGTCGCCTTTTTCGCTTTTTTGTATTGAGCTGCGTCCTTCAGGACGTCGGGTTGCTGCGTCTGCGTAGAAAAAATTAGCTTTATCCATGCTATTTCATTTCAGAAATAAATTTCCCGCACTCAACGATTATTGGGAACGATACCTGCCCCTGCAACGCCGGATGGAGGCGCCGGCGAAAGACGGTCCTGCTTGAAGAAGGACGCAGGTCCCAGCACTATATCTATATCGAAAAAGGCTGTGTCAGGACCTTTTTCAACAAGGACGGCGCCGACAAGACGGTGCAGTTCTTTTTCGAGGGCGAGGGGCTGAGCTCGCTGGAAAGTTTTATCAACAATGTCCCCAGTCCCGTCACGATCGAAACGATCGAGCCGTCCATAGTCTACCTGCTGCACAAGAAACACGTTACGCGGCTGATGGACGAGCTGAGTCTCGAACCCGGGTTTGTACAGATGATGCTGCAGATGATGGCCCAGCGGCAGCTGCGCTATATGAATGAATTTGTCTCCTTCATCCGCGACACGCCCGAACAGCGGTATCAGAATCTTCTGAAGCAACGACCACATATCATCCGCCGCGTACCGCAGCACTATATCGCCTCCTATCTCGGCGTGAGCAAGGTGCACCTCAGCCGCATCAAGAGCAAGCTGGCAAAAGGAAAGGCCCATTTCTGAATTGGATAACATATGTTATCGTCCGTGCACCCCTCCGGTCTAGCTTTGTCAAAAAAGAAATGAAAGCAGCAGTAATTACCAGCGATGAAGTAATGGTTGCCATGAAAGCCGTAGCCATCAAACACCTGGACAGATCCAGAGCCGCTGGAACCCACTATTCAAGGAAGGCCCCGACTGGGAAAGGGGCTGGAGCCATCCCCACTCCAATTTTTGGCAGCGACGGGGTCGGCCTACTCCCTGACGGCACCCGTGTCTACGGCATAGGTTTCAACGGAACCCCGGCCAAAACAGCCAGCCTGAGAAAAGACACCCTGGTGCTGATACCCGACGGCCTCGACGACGCCACAGCGGCAGCCCTCCCCAACGCCGTCATCGGCTCGGCGATGGGTCTCCGGTTCAAGGCCGCCATCCAACCCGGCGACACAGTACTCGTCAACGGCGCAACCGGATTTACCGGGCGAATCGCCGTACAGATCGCCAAACACTACGGTGCGGCGAGGGTGATCGCGACCGGAAGAAACCCGGAGTCGCTGAATGAGTTGGCCGGCCTCGGAGCGGACCAGACGATTTCTTTGTCCCAAGCCGACTTCCAGCAGGTACTCGCCGCGATCCACGCCGCGACGCCCATCGATATTGTCATCGACTACCTGTGGGGCCACAGCGCCGAAATGATTCTTGGCTGTCTGAAAGGCAACGGCGGGTTCACCAACTTTACAAGATATGTATCCGTCGGCAGCATGTCGGGAGACGCCATCCAGCTGTACGCAGCCAGCCTCCGAAGCGCCAACCTCCAGCATCGACGGGTTCCGGTCTCGGCGCCTGGTCCCGGTCCGAGGTCGGTGTGCTTTTCAAAGAAATATTACCGGAGATGTTGCGGCTGGCGGAGAGCGGTGTGCTCCGGCTGAAGGCTGCGACCCTGAAGATGGAAGATATCGCCTCAGTCTGGGACGTCGACGTCCCCGGCGGTCAGCGGTTAGTCGTGATCGTCTGATGGCCCCAACCCCAGGGTCGCGCGGCGGCTCACGCTTACTGCACCTTCAACAACGACAAATGACCGATCCTGCGATTACGCGTATTATCATATACCTCCAGCCAGTAAAATCCAGGATTCAGCGACGAAACTTCCAGCACCGCACTCGTCTGCCCGGTAACAGCCACCCTGAACACCTCATTCCCGCTGGGGCTCCGGATAGACAATGTATAGGCCTTTGTCTCGCTGAGCCCCGTCAAACGGACGTCCTGCACGAAAGGATTGGGCCCCGCGGTGATCGTCCGGCCCGGGTTGTCCGGATCGACGATGCCGTTGCCGCCTTTTTGGTAATATCTATGCTATCGATCGCAACAGCAGCAGTGTAGCAACTGTCACTGGTCTGCATCTGCACATAGATCCTGTTGACGCCGGCAACGAGTCCGTCGACGGGTACGGCAACCGTATTAACAGACGAAGAGGCCTGCAGAATATCCCTGAACGACCGGTCGCCCGCAAACGTGAAAAGGGGACTGATTCCTCCCCGCCGGCATTGACAGCTGTCAGATGCACGGGGACATCGCCGCCCGCAACCGTCTGCTGACTGGCGCTAAGTCTGACAACGGGCGTAGACGCTACCCTGACCAGAAAACTATCGGTGCTGGTCCTGACCTCGCTGCCATAGGAGAAACCGACGACGATCCGGTGCGTGCCCGCCGACAGCCGATCGACGTCATAGCTAAAGCTTCCTCCCGTTTGTAATACGATCGGACTGCCATCCAGCTGCACCGTTACCCCTACGCTGGCATCGCCCGGCAAATTGACGACACTGGCCGTCTGCACTCCCTGGGTGCTGCAATAGACAGGCGGAATCGCAGAGATCACCGGGTACTGCGTGTCGGCCAGCTGATACTTTATTACATAAAAATTGCCGTGTTCGTCATAGAACGATCCGGCGGCAAAAAGATTCCCTTTTCCGTCCAGGGTCAACGCGTTAACCGGGCCACTTCCAGGGCCTGTGTAATCAATCGGCATGTCGATCCAGCTCCACGAACTACCGTTCCATTTAGCCATATGTTCCTGCAAACCCTTCGACAGCCCTCCTGCCACGTACACGTTGTCGGCCGCATCGACCACTATCGAATTGATGGGGTAGCTTGCGCTCAGTGCCGCGGACCCGCCCACCGTGTCCCAGAACTGGCCGTTCCATTTCATGACATAACTATCGTCTGCCGCATTGGTCACGCTGCCGCCCGCGTACAGATTACCCTTGCTGTCGAAGGCCAGCGCATTGAACTTATTAGTGGCGTCCGGATATCGGATACCACCCAGTTCTGTCCAGTTGTAGCCGCCGTTGCTGAACTCCCTGAGACCGCCTACCGGCTCATAATAAGAGTCGCCATAGTACAGATCACCGGCGGGATCTGAAACAAAATAAGGCAGCCAGTCCACGCCGCCAATATATGGCTGCCAGGACTTTCCGTCCCATTTGGCCGCCTTGTATCCGGTGCTGAAATTTCCTGATAGATAAATATTTCCCCGGCCGTCTCTGGCCATCCAGTCGACCTTACCGGTAGGGCCAAGCGCTGTCATAAAATCACCCACCTCGCTCCATGTACTGCCGTCCCATTTCGCGAGATAGTGATGCTGGTTTCCGAGCTGAAAATCTCCGGACAGATAAACGTAGTCGCCGTCTGCCAGGACACAGGTCGCCGTTCCGGCGGCACCGGCGAAATTCTCCCCGCCGCCCGGCTGCGACCAACCCGTGCCATCCCATCGCTCGACAACCGGAGTAACGCCATTAGCATTGCCCTGTAAATCACCCGTAACATACACATACCCTGCCTTGTCCACTGTCAACGCCGATATTCCGTGGCCCCCGACATGAAGTTTGGCGCCATAGAGTCCGGGTTCGTTCCATTTACCACCATCCCAAACCGCAACATAATAGTCTCCGTTGAAGTCTTTGAAGCGGCCCGCTGCATATATTTTCCCTGTACTGTCCACCGAAATGGAATTGATGACGTCGTTGGGAGTCGCCGTCACGCTGACACCCGTCGCGCTGGTCCACGTCGCGCCATCCCATTTTGCAACAAAGAAAGCTCCCGATATCGCGTCGTTGTAGCGGCCGCCGGTATAGAGATTCCCGGCGGGGTCAATAACCATCGACTGGATAGCGTCGTTGAATTGCAGCGCGGACCCGGTGCCGCCGAGGCGATTCCATCCACTGCCATCCCAGACGGCCACATACCGGTCGCCGTTGGTGTCATGAAAATCCCCTCCCGCGTAAATCTTTCCCGACTTATCGCCCCTGATGCAATTGATCCAGCTGTTGGCGCCAAGTGCGCCTGCGCCGCTGCCTGTTTCGGTCCACGAGCTGCCGTCCCATCTGGCGACATAGTAGGCGCCGCCCGCATTGGTAAAGGAGCCCGCCGCATAAACGCTGCCCGCGCCATCGGCTACGATCGAATAGATAAGACCATTGGCCCGCAGCGACTGGTTGCCGCTGCCCAGCGTTGTCCAGTGGACGCCGTCCCATTTCATGACTATAAAATTGCCCGCGCCGTCGCTAAAACTCCCCCCGATATAGACGTTCCCCGCCGGGTCCGTCGTGAGCGCATAAATGATTCCGTTGATGTGAAGTGCATTGGCTCCGGTCCCCAGCTCAGTCCACTGCGTCCCGTCCCATTTCGCGACATAATAATTACCCGTGGCATCGACAAAGCCGCCCGCTGCGATAAGGTTCCCCGCGGGATTGGTCGTCAGCGCATAAACGCCGCCGCTGGCCTGCAGGGAAGCCGACCCGCCCAGCTCGATCCATTTGCCATTGGACAGTGTGGCGACTACGTGTTTGTGACTGCCGTTGGTGAATTCGCCGGCGGCATAGACATTTCCGGCCTTGTCAATGACCGTAGTAGATATAACGTTATTGAAAATATTATCAGGAGGGTCGATCGCGGTCCACTGTTGAGCAAACAGGGCGGATACGGGTAGCAGTGCTGCAAGCACCAGGAATAGAGGTTTCATTGTAATTATCCGATTGCCCGGTAATATACGCATATCTTCCGGCCGGTCACAGCATTTCTGAAATTATCTCACCAGCACCACCGCCCCCTTCCTCCTCTCACCTATATGCGTCACTGGATTGTCAAAATCCACCTCCCACACATATGTACCCGCCGGCTGGGCAATTCCATCCACCGTACCATCCCACCCCACGCCCACATTCTCCGTAGAGAATAGCATCGCTCCCGACCGGTTGAACACGGATAACCTCTTAATCTTCACCGGCACCACCGGCGGAACACGAAACAGATCATTATGACCGTCCCCGTTCGGCGAAAACGCCCCCGGCATCTTCATATCGTAATAAACCCCCACCTTCACCTCCGCCGAAGCCCGGCATCCGTCGACGGTAGTGACATCCAGACGATATCCGGTGGTCACCGCCGGACGCGCAATGACACGCGGCGCCGAAACGTCACTCAATCCCCGTCCCGGGACTCCAGACATAAGAAACGATATTACCCGTAAGCACAGGATCCAGCAGCAGCGAAGCCCCCGGCGCTATTACCGTGTCAGAAAAAGAGCGATCGTCGGCGCATCCCAAACTGTCATCGACACCACCTCCGGCGCCCGCACCAACTGACTACAGGTCAGACTTCCCCTCATCGCCAGCCCCACCACATCCCCATTTTTCAGCGACCTCGTCGCGTATACGGGCCCCGAGCTGTCGACCACCTTCCCATTCACCAGCCACCCAAAAGCAGGACTGCTCCCGCCATTGATGGGCCTGGCGCCAAACACCACAAGACTGTCCTCACAGACATGGTCGGCCGACGCCGTCATATCCACACCCGTCACGGGAACCGGCTCGACCGGTACCGTGATCGAATTGCTCACCACCACAGGATTGGAAACGCAGGTCTCGTTGCTCGTCATCACACAGCTGACGACATCCGTACTGACCGGCGCCGGCAGCATAAAGCTCGAATCGGCCGAAGCCCCACCCGTGCTAAAACCATTCAGCTTCCACTGAAATAACGGTCCCGGCCCGCCATTCACGGGCGCGGCAACATACAACTGCGGAACCCCCTCACAGCCATAGGCAGACGAAGATATGCTCACCGAAGCGCGGGGCCGCGCAACGATATCGATCGTCACCGGATCGGAAGCGACGGTACAGTTCTTTATACCGGCATTAGTCGCTTCCGCTACTGCCAGGCGGTACTGGTAACTACCCGGCGGATTTGGGGAGACGGACAGCGTCCGGTACCCCCGAGCTGCAGATCATAATTCCTTGCATTGCCCCCGGCTATATCCTTCCAGTTCTTTCCGGCATCGGCGCTAGTCTGCCACCTGGTATACTACGGAAGGATAGCAATTGTTCTCGATCGCCGAGGTCAGGTGCAGCACGGACACGGCGCCGTCGCATATGGAAACGTTCCTGGTATTGTATCCCGCAACGGCCGCGGTCACCAGCGGCCCCGCCGCCCTAAAGGAAATATCGTCCAGCGCCAGGTCATTGCCCGGCCCTCCCTGCGCATTGTTGATCATACGTATGACCACCGACTCCACACCCGGCGGCGTGTCGAAATAGAAAGCATACTGCCTCCATATCGCTCCGATCGCAATGTCTCCGGTATTAAAGCTCTGAAGGATCGTCCCGTCGGTCTTCTCGATCCGGAAGGTGACATTGGGGCGTATCTGCAGAACCAGATATCCCACGTTCATCAGCCAGGCCGCGAACTGGTAGCTGGTACCCCCGCAAAGTCCGCTGATGGTCTGGACATAAAAATCACTTGGTTTGAAAGAGGCGTTGATCAGCATGAAGTAGCCGCTGTTATCGCCCGTGTGGTCATGGTTAACCGTCATCCACGTATTCCTGTGGCATCCGCTGGTACGACTGACCAGCGTATACTCTCCGTCGGAAGGACAGGGGTTGGTGACATATTGCAGGTTGGTGATACCAGGGGCTAACGGAGGGCCAAGCCCTGCCCCCCTACCAAAACTAATGTTGACGATAGGGTCTCCGAGCCCCCCTGGCAAGTCTGTCCATCCGCCATCCGCCAAAGGGAAATGAAAAAGATGATTGCTACGTATCGCACCTTGTCGCTCCGCCACGCTCATTCGCCGAAACATACGGTGTAAAAGGCAGTGTTGAAAGAGTCTCACTGAATTTACAGTTTATATATGAGATTCGCAAGAGGCCCTGGCAATTATCTTATCAACACCAGCGTCCCTTTCTTCCTCTCCACCCGACGCGTCACCGGATCGTCGTACTCGACATACCATACATATACGCCAGTAGGCTGTGCGACGCCGCCAACAGTCCCGTCCCAGCCGGCACCGGCATTCTCCGACAGAAACAGCATCGCCCCCTGCCTGTTATACACTGCCAGACGCCTTATATGTACAGGTACAACGGGAGGAATACGAAATACGTCGTTAACTCCGTCGCCATTGGGCGTAAACGCCCCCGGCAGCTGCAGGTCGTAGTAGACTTCGACCTTCACCGTAGCCGAAGCCCGGCAGCCTTCTGCGCTAACGACGTCCAGTCGATAAGCGGTCGTCACCGCCGGACGAGCCATGGGCCTCGCCGCCCCCACGTCGTCCAGCCCCTGCGCAGGACTCCACAGATAGCTGGCTATATCGCCGGTGTAGGCAGGAGACAGCATTAACGAAGACCCACCCGCAATGATAGTATCTGAGAACACCGAGATGGTCGGCAGACCCCAGACGGTCATTGCCACCACTTCCGGCGCACCCACCGGCGGGCTGCATCGCAGGCTTCCTTTCATAATCAGACTGACCTCATCCCCATTACGCAGTCGCGAGGTCGAATAGACCGCACCGGACGAATCCACTACAGAATTATTGACCAGCCAGAAAAAGGAAGGACTGGCGCCCCCATTGGAAGGCGTCGCCGTGAAGACGACAAGACTATCCTGACAGATATGGTCCGCCGAAGTCATCATATCCACACCCGTCACCGGGATAGGAATCACCGGAACAGACAACTCGTTGCTGACCGCCACCGGATCGACCGCACAGGCCGCGGTGCTCGTCATCACACAGCTGACGACGTCCGTACTGACCGGCGCGGAAAGGACGAAAGTCGAATCCCCCGTAACCATGCCAGTGCTAAAACCATTCAGCTTCCACTGAAAGGCAGGCCCCGGCCCGCCGTCCACCGGCGCTGCGGCAAAAATTACTGACTGACCCGTACACACATAGGGTGACGAAGATATGTTCACGGAAGGCTTCGGCAGCCGGAGGATGTCCACTTCCACCGGGTCGGAAGACACGCTGCAGGTCTTTATACCGGCATTGCCCGCATCGGCAACGGTCATCCGGTAGAGGTAGCTGCCCGGACCGGCCGGCGGCACGTCAAAGATGAGCGCACTCTGCCCCGCGATATCATTCCAGTTGGTTCCCCCGTCGGTACTCAGCTGCCACTGCCGGACCACCGAGGTATAACAATAGGTCTCCACCGTCGAGGCCAGGTGCAGTACCGGCACACTGCCGTCACAAAGTGTGACTGTATCGTTCGGATATCCGGCGACGTGAGACATGACAGAAGGGCCCGCCGCGCGGAAGGTGATATCGTCGAGCGCAAGGTCATTGCCGACGCCTCCCGGCGCATTGTTGATCATGCGCAGGACCACCGACGAAACACCCGGCGGCGTGTCGAAGTAAAAGGCGTACTGCGTCCATTCGTTGGGCGTCGAGGTCAGTGGAATATCGCCGGTGTTATAGGTCTGGAGGACCGTCCCGTCGGTCTTCTCGATCCTGAATGTAACGTTGGGGCGTATCTGGCTGGAGATCACTCCCACATTCATCATCCAGGCTCCGAACTGATAGGTAGTACCTCCGCAAAGCCCGCTGATGGTCTGCACATAAAAATCGCTCGGGTTATAGGACGCATTGATCAGCATGAAATAGCCGCTGGCGTCACCGGTATGGTCCTGCGTGATCGTCAACCAGGAGCTGAAACAACCGCTGGTAAAACTGGTGATCGTATACTGCCCGTCATTCGGACAGGGATAAGTGACGTATTGCAGCGTGGTGATACCATTCGCCAATGCAGGGCCCACACCCGACCCGCTGCCAAAACTGATGTTGACGATCGGATCCCCGAGCCCGCCCTGACAGGTCTGCGCACGGGGCGCCTGCCAAAGGAAAAGAGAAGAGATGATGATGGTGATGGCGTATTTCACTTACTACTCCTTCAAGCCCGTCGTATTCGCGGGTTTGTCATATTTCCATTCGCTCATGTCCAGGGCATGCGCGGCCGGATAAACTTCATTACAGGTATTTCCGTCGAACAGCCGGCCGTTCTTCATCACATATTTTACGGTATTTGTATTCCGGATATTCTCCAGCGGGTTTGCGTCCAGCACGACCAGGTCAGCCAGCTTCCCCGTCTTCAGGCTGCCCAGATCGCCGTCCAGACCAAGACCCGTAGCGCCAAGGATGGTTGCCGTGCGCAACACGTCAAAAGGTTTCATCCCGCCGGAACCCATCGCCCACATTTCCCAGTGATAACCCAGGCCGTTGAATTCCCCGTGACTGCCGATGCCCGCGAGACCGCCCTTCTCCACCAGCGACCGCATCGACCTGGCGTGGAGAGGGAACACCTGCTCCTCCGGCATGAACCATCCGGCCTTGACCCGCCGCGTCTTGCCCGCCAGCTCTTCATAGGGCATAAAGTACTGGACCTTCGTATCATGATATGGATTCTCGGTCTCCCAGAAATAGTTCTCCGCAAAAGGTCCGCCGTAGGAGACGATCAGCGTCGGCGTCACGCACATCTTCGACTCGGCGATCGACCGGACGAGGTCGTTGTATAGCGGGAAAACAGGAATGGCGTGCTCATGCCCGGGATAGCCGTCCAGCAGATTGGTGATATTGAGCTTGGTATTCAGCCCGCCCTCGGTGGTCGGCATCGGCTGCTGGCTCCTCGCCGCCATAATGATCCACTCGCGCTGCTGCCGGTTGCCCGTCAGGTACATCTTGATATAGTGGGTATTGTAGTACTTGCTATACTGGCGCAGGATGCTCTCGGCCTGCGCGGAGTCCTTGACGTTGTAGTCCCAGAATCCCACGCCGGGACCCGTGGAATAGATCCGCGGCCCGATGACGCTGCCCGCGTCGACCTCGTCGGCATAGGTCAGCACGTCGGTGGTCCCCGTCTGCGGGTCGCGGGTCGTCGTGACGCCATAGGCCAGATTGATCACGTATTTCCAGACCTGATTCTTGTGGATCCCCCACTGCGGCCACATATGCGCATGGGTATCGACGAACCCCGGAACGATGGTCTTCCCCGCCACGTCGATGACTTTCGCGCCCGCCGGCACGGTCAGGCTGCCCGACGCGCCGATCCCTGCGATCCGGTTGTTCTCCACCAGGATGTCGCCGTTCTCGATGACCTGTTCGCCTTCCATAGTGATGACCCGCGCGCCCTTCAGCAAGACCGCGCCTTTCGGCATATCGCGCTGATAGTATACTTTGACCTGGTTCTCCGTGGGATGGAACAGCGCCGGCGGCCTGGGGCCGGCCTTCTTCGCTATACTGTCGGATTTAGCCCTTGATGCACTGTCCATTAGCGCTCTGGCAGCGACGCTGTCCTTCTTTGCCGCCTTCACGCTGTCGTCATACGCTTCGCCCGCATTCACGTCGTAGACAAAATGCGCGTTGCCCAGCGACCAGTGTACTTTGTTGCCGTCGGACTCCCAGAATGGGAACTCTCCGCCCAGCTCGGTGAGCTTCCTCGCCGGGAACTGCGCCGAACCCGCCTCGGCCAGCGATATATTGAGGGGCTTACCCGTACGCGGGATCGTGGCTACATAGATCTCGTTGTTGATCTCCGCGATCGCCCTTTTCCCGTTGGGCGCCATCGTGATGACTGCCGCCGGAGACGGCGTATTCACCTCTCCCGCCTCGCCGATGGACTCGCTCAGCATATCGTATCTGCCCTCGCCTTCGCCGCCGCCCACCGGTCTGCCGTTCTTGTAGATACTGATACCATAGGTGGTGATCCCCGTCACGTGCGCGATGGTCTTCTCGTCCGTCCCGTCCCATTTAATGGAAAGCAGATCCCCATTCCCGTTATTCAGATAGATCCGGTCCTCTCCCTGCACGAAATGCGGATTCGATCGCCCGTTCGCGCGTTCGATCACCGTAACGCCGCCGCCGCCCGCGGGCATCCAGCAGAGCTCGTCCTCGGCGTCGTCATAGGAGATCTCGATCGCATTCCTAAAGCGCTGCGCGTGCGTCCGGACAAAAACTATCCTCGACCCATCGTTGTTGAATGCCGGGTTCTGATACAAAGCCGGCAGCTTGCTCAGCTGTTGCGCGGGTCCGCCCGCGGCGCCTGACTTCCAGAGCTCTCCGCCCCGAGCCGCCCAGGACACGAAGACGATCGACTTGCCGTCCCGGCTCCACACCGGCTGCGCTTCGATAAAATTATTATTGGTAAGCCGCTTCGGCGTCCCCTTCGGATAGTCCATCACGTAGAGCCTGTCGAGCACAGTAAAGGCCAGCCTCTTCCCGTCCGGCGAAGGCACCGCGTCGCGTATCTGCGTCGCCAGCCCCCAGGCCGTATCGGCAATGGGATATTTGAAGGCCAGCCTCGGGCCCAGTTCGAGCCGCAGGTCGGCGCTGAAGGGAATGTCCTGCGGAACGCCGCCATCGACGGGCAACTTGTGGATCCTGCCGCCATAGGCCGCCACCAGGAATTTGCTGTCCGGCGTGAATGACATCCCCGGGAGCACGCCCATCGTCGCGATCGACTCCTGGTCGTCCCGCTGTACCGGATAGGCCAGCCACCGCTCGTCTCCATTGGCGAGGTCGCGGATCACCAGTCCGGTCTTGTCCTCGAACCGGCTTCCGTATACCATCCATTTTCCGTCTTTGGAAAGGACGGGGGTAAAGCCGGAGCCATAGCGGGTAGTGACGGTCGTCATCCTGCTGTTCTCCCGGTCGTAGCAGCCGACCTCGTACTGCGGGAGGCCCGCGTTATAGTTCCACGGGCCGGTGCGGCGCGAGAAATAAATATAGCGTCCGTCCGGGCTCACCGCCGGATCGATGGTCTTCAGCGTCGGCGGCGTGCTGATCAGCTGAACGCCGCCGCCTCCATTTTTGTGTACCATATATAGTTGTACCTGCATCTTCCCTTTCGAATACACGATATAGTCGCCATCGGGCGTCCAGGCCGCGCTCGGGAAGTTCTGGTCCCTTTCCTTTGTCACCTGGAAGGTATCCTTCTTCTCCAGATCGATCCACCAGATATTCTCCGCGCCGCTGCGGTCGGAAGAGAAGAGGATTTTCTTCCCGTCCGGACTCCAGCGCGGGTGCGAGTCGAAGGCCAGGCCCTTTGTCACCGGCGTCGCCGTTCCGCCGCCTATCGGCACGGTGAACAGATCGCCCATCATGTCGAAGACGATGGTTTTCCCGTCCGGACTAACGTCCAGGGATGTCCAGGTCCCTTCGGTGGTGGTGAATTGAATACTGCGCTGGGGTTTCAACGGCAGGTCGGTAAATTTTTCATATTTGCTGGTGTCTTTCCCGGTAGAGTCGACCGGCTGGTTTGCCGATATTAGCGGTGCAAACAACAATGTTATAAGCAGTGTCATTCCGAAATTTACTATTTTATTACGATATTCACCTAACGGCGATTTCCCTGCGGCAGGGAGTCATCACCTCAAAATTTAGACTGCACATGAGACCGAAAAGCCTCCTTCTGCTCCCCCTCCTTGTCCTGACCCTGATAACCAGGGCACAGAATATCCCGACCCCAAAGTCCTTCTTCGGCTGGAACATCGGCGACGACTATCAGCTCGCCAACTATACCCGTGAAGAAGCCTATCTCAAAACGATCGCGGCCGCCTCGGACCGGGCGAAATATACGGTCATCGGAAAGACAGAAGAAGGGCGCGACCAGCTGATGATGATCATCTCCTCTCCCGCCAACCTGAAGAACCTTGACCGCTATAAGACCATCTCCCAGCAGCTCGCGCACGCGGAGAACATCACCGATGAACAGGCCCATGCCCTGGCGGAAGAAGGAAAGACGGTCGTATGGATCGACGGCGGCCTCCACGCCACCGAAGCTGGTCGCCACCCAGCAGCTCATCGAAATAGCGTACCAGCTGCTGAGCCGCAACGACGCCGAAACACAGCACATACTCGACAACGTGATCGTCCTGCTCACCCAGGTGAACCCCGACGGACAGCAGCTGGTATCGGACTGGTATATGCGCAGCCAGCGGCCGGAGTCCAGGTCGCTCGAGCAGGTGCCCCGGCTCTACGAGAAATACGCCGGCCACGACAACAACCGCGACTTCTATATGCTCAATCTCAGGGAGACACAGAATATCTGCCGCCAGTTGTTCGTCGAATGGATCCCCCAGATCATGTACAACCACCACCAGACGGGACCTCCCGGCTCGGTCGTTGCCGGGCCGCCGTACCGCGACCCCTTCAACTATGTCTTCGACCCGCTGGTCATCACCAGCCTCGACGCCGTCGGCGCAGCCATGAACAACCGCCTCAATATAGAGGGCAAACCCGGCTATACCCAGCGCGCCGGCTCCGTCTATTCCACCTGGTACAACGGCGGCCTCCGTACCACGACCTATTTCCACAATATGGTGGGCCTGCTGACGGAGATCATCGGCAGCCCGACTCCCACCGATATACCCCTCGTACCGCAGCGCCTGATCCCCAGCGGCGCGACGCCGAACCCCGTCACCCCGCAGAAATGGCATTTCCGGCAATCCATCGACTATTCCGTCTCGCTGAACTATGCGGTACTCGACTACGCCGTCCGCTACCGCGACGAGCTGCTCTACAACATCTATAAGATGGGCCGCAACTCCATAGTACGCGGCAGCCGCGACAACTGGACGCTCTCGCCAAAACGCAGTGAGGAGATCAACCGGCTCGCCGACCTCGCCGTCACCCGCAACTCCCGCGACTCGGCCCGCCGCCGTGTGGACACAGTCGCCGTCCGATTTTATGATAGCGTGTTAAAGAACCCCGCCAACCGCGACGCCCGCGGCTATATACTGCCTTCCGATCAACCCGACTTCCCTACCGCCATCCGATTCATCAACGCCCTCATCGGCACCGGCATCGCCGTCGAAAAAGCTACGGCTTCCTTTACAGTGGCCGGAAAGACTTACCCCGCCGGCTCCTATATCGTCAGGACTAATCAGGCCTTCCGTCCCCACGTCCTCGACCTCTTCGAACCGCAGGACCACCCTAACGACTTCGCCTATCCCGGCGGACCGCCGATACCACCCTACGACGCCGCCGGCTGGACCTCGGCCTATACCATGGGCATCCGTTTTGACCGGCTGGTGGAGGCTTTCGACGGTCCCTTCGAGCGTATTCCCTACGGCCAGCCGCAGACGGCAGCGCCGGCGACTCCGAAAGACGGGCGGCTCGATACCCGAAGCAATGCATCCTATACCGCCGTCAACGACCTTTTGAAAGCCGGCAAGTCCGTCTCCAGAAGTAATGCCAACGGTGATTTTTATATCGGCAGCCACGCCAACTCCTCCCGCATCACTCCCGCGCGGGTCGCCCTCTGGGACAGCTACGGCGGGTCGATGCCCTCCGGCTGGACCCGATATATTCTCGAACAGTACCATTTCCCTTACGAAATTATCTACAGCAAAAGCATCGACTCCGGCAACCTCCGCAGCAAATACGACGTCATCATCTTCGTCGGCGGCGCCATCCCTGCTGCACCCGGCGCGGAAAGCAACGCGCGCGGCGGCGGCTTCAACCGGACAGACCCCAACCCCGACAGTATACCCGCCGAGTACCGCAGCCATCTCGGACGCATCACTCCGCAGAAATCCATTCCGCAGCTGGAACAGTTCCTCAGGGCCGGCGGCCGCATCATCACCATCGGCAGCAGCACCAGTCTCGCGTACCACCTCGGCGTACCGGTACACGACGCCCTCGTCGAGATGGTCGGCGCGAAGGAGCGCAAATTGCCAAACGAGAAATTCTATATCCCCGGCAGCGTCCTGCGCGTCACTCTCGACACCAGCGCCCCTGGCGTCAACCCCGGCAGCACCGCCGCCGCCACCTGGGGCATGCCCAGGGAAGCCGACACCTATTTCGACCAAAGCCCCGTGTTCAATATCAACCCCGAAGCCGTCGCCAACGGCAGCGTCCGCCCCATCGCGTGGTTCGCCAGTGACAAACCGCTGCGCAGCGGCTGGGCCTGGGGTCAGGCCTATCTTCGCGACGGCGTCGCCGCCTTCGTCGCCACCATCGGCCAGGGCCAACTCTACGCCTTCGGCCCGGAGATCACCTTCCGCGCCCAGACACACGGGACGTTTAAATTATTGTTCAACCAATTGTACACAACAAAATAGTGGGCCGCCGCACGCGGCGCCGACGTCCAAAATTGGCCCGGGTATAAACCCGGGCCTTTAACGATTGCTATATGTATGAACGATTGCCTATTGATGGATCCCAGGCTCCTTGCCTATTGATTGATCCCGAACTCTTCCCATCCCTGGGCCGCAGTTCGCGTACAGGTCATACTCTTCGCTCCGTTATCGCTCGAAACGAACAGCCCGTTGGTACTCCGCAGCGTCACGTTGCCGTCCGCCGCCGTGATCCAGTCAAAGACCTCCCAGGTGCTGTAGGCAGTACGGTTGCAGGTGATCGCCTGCTGACCGTCCTCGGATGAAACATACTTGCTCATCGCCTGCAGCGCCACCTTGCCATGCCCCGCGTCTACGACCAGGAAGCTCTCCCAGCCCTGGGCCACCGTGCGCGTACAGGTCATGGCCTTTGTCCCGTTCTCACTGCTGACATACAGTCCGTTATTGCCCCTGAAAGTAACCGTTGTCCCCGTTGGCGCATTGGTGTTCACCGCGCCACCCGCATTCACCACCGACTTGATAGCCGACAGCAGTGAACTGGCGCCCGTCGCATCCCCCGAAAGTTCCCAGATGCCGATGCCTCCGCCGACACTCATCGCATAGCTGGTCTTGCTCTTCATGGTCAGCAGCCCATTGTAACCGAACGTGCTGTAGACGTCCAGCGAAGGACTGGCCCCCTTCGAAAGGATCGTGTTATAGTTGACCTCCGCCGCATCCGAATTGGGATCCTGTGAAGAGTCATGCCCATAAAAAGGCACGCCCAGAATGGCCTTCGAAGCCGGACAACCCCTGCCGAGCCAGTACGCCATACACTGCGTCGCCAACTCGTAGGTCGAGTGCTGGAAATTGTTGTCGTCATAGGCCATGACCATGACGATGTCCACGACGTTGAATACGCCGCTCAGCACATAGTCGCCGCCCAGCCCGATAACGGCGATGCTCAGGATCCTGCCGCTGTTGTGCAGCGCCGTCGACAGCTGCGTCAGCATGGTCTGAAAATTGGTGGCCTGGGTCCCCGTCGACGGGTATTCCCAGTCGATGTCCACGCCGTCAAGTCCATACTGGTTGCAAAAAGCAAGCATGTTGTTGACGAAGTTGGTGATGTTCGCCGGGCTGGCCACGATGCCCGCAAACCCGCCGCCGCCTCCACCGCCGCCTACGGAGATCAGGGCCTTCACCCCACTGGCGTGCGCGGACGAGACCATGCTGGACAGCTTCGAAGGGTTGTCGACCGGCTGATAACCACCGCTGGACGTGGGGATCAGAAAGGCATAGGTGACGTGGGTAAGATTCCCGAACTGCACCTGACTGACATTTCCCGCCCACGAGGTCAGATAGCCCATGACCTTGAAGTTCGTGGCCGTCGCCGCCCGGGGGACGGTCCCCGTTGTACTACTGACACTGATGTCTTTACGACATGACGAAAGGAGCAGGACCAGCGCAGCGGCCCAGGTAAGCACTGAATTTTTTCTCATGATAAGATAGGTTTTAATGAGGGCTAAAGATATTGTTTTGACCTGTCCGGGCCTTTCCAGGCACCACTTCATTACTACTTCAAATGCCCGATTTTCCGCAAACGTTTTCGTTAACCCGCAGTCTTGCCGCGGGCGCCCCGCCGTGGGAAGCTTTTCTCCGGATTTCCCCTCATCCCTTTTCACATCTAATTATGGGAATTTCCCCTAAATTTGGTGTTAGTTTAAATGTAGGAAGGCTATGCCCGAAAACAGCGATTTTTATCCCCAGGTGATGCAACGCTATAAGACTCAGCAGGTGACGGATGGAGAACAGACGGAATTTATCGCCACCCTGCTGCGCGTGTTCGAAGAGAAGATATTCAACGCCCGGGACTTTGACCCCTTTCCCATTGGGATGATCGTGGATTATATCCAGCGAACTCATATCTATTACTTCGAGAAGAAGCTTCCCGAGATCGAGCAAAGTATACTGCTGCTGTCCGGCCACTACGAGACCGGTCACCCCATACTCATCGCGCTTCAAAACTTCTTCCGCCGGTATGTCCAGGACCTCTCCGAGCATATCCAGGCAGAGGAAGCCCGCCTCCTCCCATATATTCAGCTGCTGCGCGAGGCCGAAGAAAGCCCCGCGGACTTCTCCCGGATCCTCATCGCGCGCCGCGACTATTCGATCGACCGATTTCTCAGTGAACACCACGATACCGAAGACGAGCTGAAGGATATCCGTCAGACGATACGTCTGTATGAGCCGCCGAAAGACAACGAATCGCTCTACCGCATCCTGCTGACACAGCTGCAGATATTCGAGCAGGACCTATGCGTCCACGCCCATATCGAAGAAGAGGTGCTGATCCCCATGGCCCGCCGGCTGGAGAAGGACTTGAATAATCAGTTGGTGTATCTCGCCCCCTCAACTGACCAGAGGGGGACCGTTGTACTAATCCAACGGCTTCACCATTATATTTTTGAAATGAACCTTGCTGTTGGGGTCATGGCCCTGTAGTGCAAAGGTCCCGCTGGACAGCACGCGTCCCGCCATATCCTTTGGCCGCTGAACGTTGTCGGGCTCGGTGTAGTCGACTACCGTCTTATCATTGATCTTAATAGTAATATGCTTTCCTTTCACGCTGACATACTCGGTGAACCATACATTGTCCTTAACATACACTTCCTTCACGTCCTCGACGGCATAGAGGCTGCCCGTCCTGCGCCAGTCCGTATGTGAGTTGTTTACCTGTACTTCATATCCTTTCGCGGGCCAGCCACTCTCCTGATACTGCGTATGGATATAGATGCCCGAGTTGGAGCCGGGCTCTGTCATCACGTCGGCCTTGAATTCGAAGTTTTTAAAGTTGTGATTCTTTACGGCGCCGTCATAAAAGAGGTGAGCGGTCTGGCCATGTGCTACGATCGCCCCGTCCTCTACGGAAAAAGTAGCGGCGTTGTTACCTACCTTCCAGCCATTGAGTGTCTTGCCGTCGAACAGAGAGATCCAGGCGGCTTCCTTCGGAGTCGCGGCCATCAGGGCCGCGAACGCTGCTATACATAAGACTTTTTTCATATAGTAAGTTTTGACCTGCAATAATAAAAGTATCGATATTTTTCTTTAGCAAATAAACAAATGCTATTTTTCGGTCAAATCCAATATCTGTCCATCATGCGTCTCAGCAAGATCCTGTTCCTGTCTGTATTCTCCGTAATTTTTAGCGCCACCCTGCAGGCGCAGATCGAAGTAGCCCATTTAACAACAAAAGGATTGTCTTCCACCGGCTTTGGCGGTTTTATCCATGGCGCCATTCCTGTAGGTAAGGCCGACGATATCGGTCTCGAGGCCGGCATCTATGCCTTTAACGCCACGGCGAATAGCCACCTGCTCTTCCTGCCGCTGCTGGTCAGCTTTCGTCATGCCTTCAGCCCCAACGGAACCGGTTTTTATGTCGAGCCCCTCGCCGGCTATACTATCGGCTCCACCGATATCCAGCAGACCGACGCCGCCGGCAACCCGCTGTACAATACGGATGGGACGGAAAAAGACGTCAGGGCCAGCGGCCCCGCGGCCGGTCTGGGTGTGGGATATATCATCCCGTCTTCCTCCGTCCCACTGAATTTTGGTCTTCGGTACGAACACGTCTTTGTCGCGGGTGGCGCGCCGGCGCAGAGTCTTGTCGCGTTTCGGGTGGCCTGGTCGTTGCTGACGGCCAAGAGGTTGAGGGGGGCGTGAACCGGGGGTCGCGTGAACGGTCGTGAACCGGGGGACCCAGGCAGCGGCGTGAACCATGTGAACCGCGGGACCCACGCAGCGGCGTGAACCACGCGTGAACCGCGTCCTACCGCTCCAATCCAATCCCGTCCAGGTCGTCGAGACGGGCCTCGAACCCCCATCCCCAAAAATCATGAGCGATACCGACCAGCAGCTCATTATCCCCCTTTCTCAGCGGCAGGGTCACCTGGGCATTGTCCAGTGAGATCCTTCCGGCCGGCTTCTTTGCAATGGGCTCCCCATAGTGATTCTTGTCCGCGTACAACCACTGGCCGTTGAGGAACATCCACACATCGTCCACAAACCCCAGCCGCAGGTTGACCGGCCGCGCGCTGTCCGCGTGTATCGTCGTCTTCAGCCAGCAGATACGACGCGGCTGATTCCGGTTCGAAGGATTGCCCCCATAGAGCCTCGTGAGATTGACCAGGCCGCGGCGCTCCGCGACTATCGGGGTCCATGCCGCGTCCTTCCCCGGCATCATCGACATACCAAAATCGATGCCCGCAGGCATGGTCTCGGCCTTCGTCACCCGCCAGCGCCGGAGCCACCTCGTGTCGGCGGCAGTAGGATCCGCTCCTTCAACGGACGACAGACCCTCGGTCTGACCCGGCCGCAGTACGAGATGGGAGATGATTCGGTTGCCGGAAATGGCCAGCGTGCCATGCGTCGTGTTCCCCTCGAGCCTCGGCACGTCCAGCACGGGCTGGCCGGCGACATACACGCGCATCTGCCTGCCGCTGATCACCAGTTTAACGTGGTGCGGCGTCCCCACGTCGTAGGTAGCGCCGGTCTGGAAATGATATAGCAGATCCCAGCAGTTGACGCCTTTGATGGTCGGCGCATACTGCACGCCCTGGATGGCATAAGGATGCCCGGCCCCAACCGGTGTTCGAAAATAAAAGTTCTCGTTCTCGAGGGTGTCCTGCCACCTGAAATAGAATGCCGCAAACCCTCTCTCGGCCAGTACATCATCAAATTCAATAGTCCCGTCGCCAAAATCGGTGTTCTTCAGCACCACGAGCCCGTCCCCCACGATCTTCATCGCGGGTGCGCCGGCGCTATCGGTAAATTCCACGGCGCCCGGCCTGAAGTCCCAGTTCTCCGCCGTCAGCGGCACCGCATCTGCCTTTGGCGGAGCACCCGCAGCCTTCCGCTGCGCCATTACTGTTATAAAGGGCAACAACCCCAAAAAGAAAAATAGTCTTTTCATTTTAATTATACTTTCCCGCAAATTGGGAAAGCCAGCGCACAATCGCTGTTCAGGCGCAGTTCAAATTAGTTCAAGGCCAATCACAACTCATAAAAAGCAAAGTCACCCATTTTTACCTACATTAGGCTGACCAAAAATTAATCACGCCATGAGAAATCTGCTGCCCCTGTGCCTGCTGGCCTTATCCCTTCATACTATTGCCCAGTCCCAGCCCCGCTGGATTCAACAACCCAGCGTCTCCCCCGACGGAAAATGGATTGCCTTCGGCTACAAGGGCCACCTGTTCAAGGTCTCCTCCTCCGGCGGCGCCGCCGTCGCGCTCACGCTGAACAACGCCTACAACGGCTACCCCGTCTGGAGCCACGACAGCAAAAAGATCGCCTTCGCCTCCGACCGCTACGGCAATTTCGATATATACGTCATGTCCGCGGGCGGCGGAGAAGCCACCCGCCTCACCACCAACTCGGCCCGGGATATCCCCTACGATTTTTCCCCGGACGACCTGTCCGTCATTTTTGGGACCGACAGGCACGATATCAATACTTCTGCCCGTTACCCATCGGACGGGAATTTCATGAAGCTATACGACGTTCCCGTGAAAGGCGGATCGAGCATTATGCTCAACAGCGCCGGAATGGAATTCGCGCACTACAACGACAAAGGCGACAGGCTCATCTACCAGGACCGCAAGGGCTATGAGGACCCATGGCGCAAACACCACAGCTCTGCCGTCACCCGCGATATTTGGGTCTACAATACGGCAACGCGCGAGTATACAAAGGTGTCCGACTTTAAAGGAGAAGACCGCGAGCCCGTTTGGGGCAAGGGCGGCGCATTCTACTATCTCAGCGAAAGGGCCGGTAATCAGAATATCTTTCGGGCCTCCCTGGACAACCCCGCCCAGGCACAGCAGCTGACACATTTCGACAAAAACCCCGTGCGCCAGCTTTCGCGCAGCAACGACGGGCTGCTGGTCTTTACCTATGCCGGTGACCTGTATACGCTGACGGAAGGCGGCCAGCCGCAAAAGCTGAGCATCATACTCAACGCCGACTTCTCCGGTGACGAAACGGCGATCATCCCCGTAAAAGGAGAAGTCTCGGAAATGGCGGTCTCCCCCGACGGCAAGCAGATAGCATTCGTCTACCGCGGAGATATATTCGTCACCTCGGCCGACGGCGCCACTACCCGCCGCATTACCAGCACGCCGTACCAGGAAAGGATGCTGAACTTCAGCCCCGACGGCCGCAGCCTCCTCTACTCGGCGGAAGCGCACGATTCCTGGGACATTCAGCAGGTGAGCATAGCCGCTAAGGACGAGCTGTATTTCTACGCGGCCACGCAGCTCGACGACCACACCCGTCATCGCCACCAGAAAAGAAGAGTTCGGCGGAGTCTACTCCCCCGACGGCAAGAAGATCGCCTACCTCGAAGAGCGCAATATCCTCAAATCTTATGACCTGGCTTCGCACAACAGCACGGTCCTGATCCCCGAAGGCGTCAACTATTCCTATGCCGACGGCGACCAGTACTATGCCTGGTCCCCCGACAGCAAATATATTCTCGCCCAGTCCGGCGAGGGGGCGGCTGGAACAACCACGAGGTGGTGCTGATAAAGGACGACGGCTCGGGCAAACGCACCAATCTCACATGGAGCGGCTTCGACGACGAGCGCCCGCAGTGGGGACTCGACGGCAAAATGATGTACTGGCTCAACAACCGGCAGGGAATGAAGAACCTCAGCCGCGGCAGCCAGACAGACGTATACGCGATGTTCTTCGACCCGCGGGCCTGGGACCGCAGCCAGCTGAGTAAGGAAGACTTCGAACTCCGCCAGGAGATGGAGAAGAAAGACTCGGCGTCCAAAAAACCCCCGAGCTACCCGTCATAAACCTTCGCAATCTGGAAGACCGCACCCAGCGCCTGACCTCGACCTCCACGTTGATCAGCGGCGCCAAACTCTCCAAAGACGGCGAAAAACTCTATTACCTCGCCAGCTATGAAAAAGGCTTCGACCTGTGGGTCGCCACGCTCCGTACGCACGAGACCCGGCAGCTGGCCAAACTGGACGCCGCAGGCGGCCGCCTCGAGATGTCGCGCGACGGGAAATTCCTGTTCGTGCTGGCGGGCGGCAGTATGTACCGCGTGACGACGGAAGACGGCAAGATCTCGCCGGTTCGCATCAATACGGAAATGGAGCTCGACGCCGCGGGCGAACGCGCCTATATCTTCGACCACGCGTGGCGCCAGGTGAAGAAGAAGCTCTTCGACCCGCACCTGCAGGGCGTGGATTTCGACTACTACCACACGCTGTACCGGCAGTTCCTCCCGCATATCAACAACTACTACGACTTTCAGGTCCTGCTCAGCGAGTTCCTGGGCGAGCTCAACGCTTCGCATACGGGCGGCCGTTACCGTCCGGACTTCCCCAACGGGGACGAGACGGCGGCGCTCGGACTGCTCTATGACCTTTCAAAAAGAGGCGATGGACTGGTCGTGAAAGAAGTTATTGCGGGCGGCCCCTTCGATATCGACGGGACGCATATGGCGCCGGGTATGGTCATCGACAGGATAGACGGACAGCCCATCACCGCCGGCGCCGACTGGGCCTCGCTGCTGAACCACAAAGCGGGACAGCTGACGCTGATCTCCTTTCACGGTGGCGGCGGCGCCTCGTATGACGAGAATATCAAACCCATCAAACCACAGGTGGAGACTTCCACGCTGCTGTACAACCGCTGGACGCGGATGATGGAGCATATGGTCGACAGCCTTTCGGGCGGGAAGGTGGGATATGTGCACGTGCGGAGCATGGACGACCCAAGTTTTAGAGTCACTTTCGACAAGGTGCTCGGGAAGAATATCGACAAGTCCGCGCTGATCGTCGACACCCGGTACAACGGCGGGGGCTGGCTCCACGACGACCTGGTCACCTTCCTCGGCGGCAAGTTGTATTTCACCCTCCACCCGCAGAATCATACGACCAGGGGGAGAGTCCCTGAACAAATGGACCAAACCCAGCTGCGTCGTCATGAGCGAAGGCAACTATTCGGACGCCTTTATGTTCCCCTACGCCTATAAGGAGCTGAAGATCGGCAAGCTGATCGGCATGCCCGTCGCCGGCACCGGCACCGCCGTCTGGTGGGAGACGCAGATCAACAACCGCATCGTCTTCGGCATCCCGATGGTGGCCAGCTACGGCGCCGGCGAGGACCATCCCACGGAGAACCACCAGCTCGAGCCCGATATCCGCGTGCCCAACGAATACGGCCGCGTCCTGGCCGGCGAGGACCAGCAGATCGAGGCCGCGGTGAAGGAGATGCTATCCGCGGGGAAATAACCCGCGGTTCACGCGGGGCCGCAGCTCCCAAAAAATTTCACGATATTTACCTATATGATCATCCGCAAAAAAGAACACTGGTTCCTGATGCTATTCATCTGGCGGGGCTCCGTTCTGCCGCGCCTGCTGCCGCGTCTGGTCCTGCTGCTGATCGTCGCCATCGCCGTCGTCTACTACGAGCCCACCCTGGCCAGATGGGATATCCATATGAACCCGGCGCCCTTTACGCTCTTCGGTATTGCGCTGGCCCTCTTCCTCGGCTTTCGCAACAGCGCGAGCTACGAGCGGTTCTGGGAAGCCCGCCGCCTCTGGGGCGGCCTCCTCAACACGGGCAGATCGCTGACCCGCCAGGCGCATACCCTCGTCGACCAGCCCAGCCAGCCCGCGCCTTTCGTCAACTGTCTTATCGCCCTGGCCTTCTCGCTGAAACACCAGCTGCGCCAGACCGACCCCGACCCAGACCTCGACCGTCTCCTGCCCGCAAACCTAGCCTCCCGCGCCAAAGCCGCGCGCTGGAAGCCCGTCTTCTTATTGAAGACACTCGGCTACTGGGTCCAGTCTGTCAAACAGTGCGGGAATATCGACTCCATCCGCCAGCAGTCCTTCGACCAACAGCTGAACCAACTGTCGGATATCATCGGCGGCTGCGAACGCATCGCCTCCACTCCCCTGCCCTATTCCTACAGCGTCCTTTTGCACCGGACCGTCTATGTCTACTGTTTCATGCTGCCCTTCGGCCTCGTCGAGAGCCTGGGCTGGATGACACCCATCGTCGTCACCTTTATCGCCTATACCTATGTGGCGCTCGAGGCCATCGCCGACGAACTGGAAGACCCTTTCGGCACCGCCCCCAACGACCTGGCCCTCGACGCGATGTGCCGCAACCTCGAGAACTCGTTGCTCGAGATGGACGAGCGGCCGCTTAACCCTGACCCCGAGGACGAAGAAGACAAATATTATTTGACATAAAAAAAGAGCGGACCACTACGGTCCGCCCTCCATATTCGAATCTCCCTTAGTCCTAGAAGTTCCCCTTATTCACGTCCCACCAGAGACGGGTCCCGCCATTGTCGGGTCCATTCAGCAGGCCCGATACAGCATTCTGCACGGCCGCGCCGTTGGAGGTGTACTCGCTCTGCGGAAAAGCCAGACGGCGGATCTGCGTAGTCGTGCTGATCGTCCCGCCGCTGGTATTATTGACCACGGGGAACAGGCGCGGGTAACCGGTACGGCGATAGTCGGCCCAGCCTTCCTGTCCGTCGGGGAACATCGCAATCCATTTCTGCGTGATGATCCGCTCGAGCTTGGTCTCGTTGGCTGCCGCAGGATCCCACTGGATGGTGATCGTCGACAAAGCCGGTGAATTATTGGCGGCGTTCTTTGGGTCCACATAGGCGGTCTCCGTGCTGGTGGCGTCGGAGAGATAGCCGCCGGCGGATACACCCCACTGTTGGAAGGAGGTGTTGATACCGGTCTCATAGTCGGTTTTCGCATCGCCTGCGCCGTTCCATCCACGTACTGCGGCCTCAGCCTTCAGGAACCAACTCTCGGCTGCCGTCATCAGCGTCTGGGGCGCGGTCTGCGTAAAGGTCTGGTCGGTATTGGGACCGGCATAGTTGACGTAGTCGGCCTTTGCAGCGATGCTGATGCCGATGCGGATGCCCACGTATTTACCGGAACCTACCGCAGCCACCACCGTCGGGTCCGTCGCGGGAGAAGCATATTTCGGCAGACGCGGGTCGTTGTAGCCGTTCATATAGGTAGCGATCGCCGCATTGAGACGGCAGTCACCCTGATACTGAAAAGCCACGATCCAGATATCGTTGTTGCGGCCACCCGACTGCTGAAACTTTGCGTCGTCGGCAGGCGTAGACATCAGACCACCGGCGGCCGTCATCGCCTTCTCGGCCTGGGCCTGGGCCGTAGTAGCGTCGGCCTTTACGATGCGCATTGCCAGCCGGAGACGCAGCGAGTTGACGAACTTCAGCCATTTATCCATATGCCCCTGATAGACCAGGTCGTTGGCGCCGAGCGAGGTCGTATCGTTCGGGTGGGCGGCGATATACGTGTTCAGATTGGAAGCCGCCGTATCCAGCTGGGCAAAGAACATATTATAAACGTCCTTCTGCGCATCATAGGGGACGGCCGTCAGCGATGTACCCGCCTTGCTGTAAGGAATGGGACCAAATCTGTCGGTGACCCGGTTCATCGCATCCACCTGTATCGCCAGCGCCACTGCCCACAGCTCGGGCCGGCCGCTGCGCGCGCCCGCCGCCGCGATCTTGCTGACGGGAGCCATGATATAGTTGTACTGGTCTACAAATCCGTTGCGGTCCCAGCCATCGACCAGGCCATAGTTGAGGTCGTAGGAGGCCTTGAAGGGCGTCGGAGACATGAGGTAGCCTGCAAAACCATCCGCACTCAGATTTTGGGCGACCTGGTAGTTATGATAGATCTCCTGCTCGAGGGGACCGTAGGCGGAATTGATGATGGCCAGCGACTGACTGTTGGTGAGCGAAGTCGGATTCGTATTATAGGATTCAAAATTCTTCGTACAGCTGCTGCCGGCAATCGCCGCCGCGGCAAACAACCCTATTGTACGAATGGAAATATATTTTTTCATATTTGTGCTTGAGCCTGTGGCTCACTTTGAATTAGAAATTTGCATTTATACTCAGACCAAAATTCCTCGTAGCGGGCTGGTTGAACACGTCGACGCCGGACAGACCGTTGCCGGTAGACAGGGTCAGCTCGGGATCGAAAGGAGCCTTCTTCGAGAAGTACACCAGGTTACGCCCTACCGCGGATACCTTGATGGATTTGAAGAAACCGTCAGGTATTGGAAGGGTATATCCGATGGATGCTTCACGCAGACGGACAACCGTAGCGCTGTAGATGTATTCTCCGGAGATACCGTTGCGGCCGCCGATGGCTTCGTACCAGGTCTTGGGATCGACAGTAGAGACCAGCTTGCCCGTGCCGTCTACACCGTTGACCTTTACGCCTCCGGCATTCCGCGCGTCACCCGTCTCTTTCGATACGCCATACTGGTCCAGGATGGCCTGGGTCAGGGACAACACGTGTCCGCCGAATTTGCCGTCGACCAGCAGGCCCATCGTCCATTTCTTATAGGTAAAATCGTTGCGCCATCCCAGCTGATACCTCGGGCTGGGGTTACCGATCAGGCTGAATGTACCATTGCTCTTCGGAATGTAGGGATCGGCGGAAGTACCGCTGCCGCTGAAGAGGATCCGTCCCTGCGCGTCTTTCTGCAGCGCATGAGCCGTAGATATCGCCGAACTGGCCGCCCTTCGTGATGTGTGACTCATAGGCGTTGTTCCCGTTCTGCGTCAGCTGGAAGGTATTGATGCTGTCGCGGCTGTCCACGTCGATGATCTTGTTCCGGTTGAGCGCCCCGTTGACCGAGGTAGTCCAGGTGAAGTCACGCTCGCGGATGACGGCGTATCCGACGGTAAACTCGATACCGGTATTCTGGATATTCCCGGCGTTGACATAACCCGTAGAGAACAGGGATGCCGTGACGGGCTGTATCGGGAAGTACTGGTTGCGGGTATTCGTCTTATAATAAGTAAAGCTCAGGTTCAGTCTGTTGTCGAACATGCGCCATTCGGTGCCGAGCTCGATGGACTTTGTCTTCTCCGGCTTGAGCGTGCGGAAGGCGTTGGCCGTATTGAAGACCAGCTGACCGGAAGAGTTCTGGGTGTTCTGCACCTGGGTCAGGTAGGCGGGAACGGTATTGCCGACCTCCGCATACGTGCCGCGGACCTTGCCGTAGTTGATAAAGGAAGGCAGGTGCAGCAGCTGTGACAGGATCAGGGACAGACCGACCGAAGGATAGAAGAACGACTCGTTGGGAGTGAACGAAAGGTTGGAGGACCAGTCGTTCCTGCCCGTGAGCGTCAGGTAGGCCCAGTCATTATAGGAGACGTCGACGTTGCCAAAAACGGACTGTATCTGGTTATGGACGGGGAACACGCTGTTGATCCCGTTAGCCGGAATGTTCTGCGTAGCAGGGCTCGTCGTCACGGTGGTCAGACCAGGAAGAGCCGCGATGATATTCCCGGTGGTGAAGAAGTCGGGAGTGGACAGGTCGCCCTGCAGGTAGATACCCTTCGTCTTGTAGTCGGTGATGCTCGTACCCACCAGACCGTTGACTTTGACAGCGGAATGGCTGGGGATATTGAAGTTGATTATGGCGTCGCCGTATTTCTGCTCGGAGGTCTGGTTGTTGAGAACCATATGACCGCGGCCATTGCTGTTGTAGAGACCGTTGGTGCCGGAGTACAGATCGGACTCGTAGTCATCCGCGATATGGTCTACGTTGCCGCGAACCTGGACATTCAGCCAGGAAGCGATCTCGTAGCGCAGGCTTCCCTGGAAGAGGATGCGGTTGCGGTTGGCGACGCTGGGCTGCTGGTTCAGGACCCACCAGGGGTTCTGCTGGTAGAGACCGTCCTGGAAGGGCCAGTTCTGGCGGGCGAAGCCCGTACTGTCCGTGTTCAGGTAGTGGTCCTTATAGGGCTGGATGCTCAATCCCCTCGGGAAAAGGTAGAGACCGGTCAGCGCGTTCTGATAGATACCGAGGGCCGGGCTGTTGTTGATCTTTTGGGTGATATAGCTGACATTACCGTCTACGGTCAGCTTGTCGTGCAACAGACGCGCCGTCTCTCTCAGCGTGAAGTTATGACGCTGCAACTTGTTGTTCGGCTGGACGCCGTTCGCCAGCGTGTTGGCGTAGGAGAAATAGGTCTGTGCATTGGGACCGCCGCCGCTGACGCTGAGGGCGTTGGTGAAATTGGTGCCGGTCCGGAAGAAGTCCTTCAGGTTGTCCTGGCCGCCGCTGGTGGCTACACCCCAGCTGTCCGTCGCCGTAGGCGTGGTGCGGCCGTAGGAGTTCTGGAACTGCGGCTTGTAGGCCAGGCTTTCGGCAAACGCGGACGAAGAGAAGTTGATCTGCGTCTGACCGGCCCTGCCTTTTTTGGTGGTGATCAGGATGACGCCGTTCTGCGCCTGGCTGCCATAAAGGGCGGCCGCGCTGGCGCCTTCCAGTACGGAGATGCTGGCGATATCTTCGGGGTTCAGGTTGGAGATGCCGTCGCCGCCGTCGGGTGTGCCGCCGAACGTACCCCCGGGCTGGCCGTTGCCGTTAGCTCCGTTGGAGATGGGAATACCATCGATAACATACAGGGGCTGGTTGTTCCCGTTGGCGCTGCGGCTGCCGCGCAGGATCACTTTTGCGGACCCGCCCACTCCCGAGGCGCTGGGGCTGATCGTAAGACCGGCGACCTTACCATTGAGGGTGTTCATCAGATTGTCCGACTTTACCGTGGTCAGGTCTTCGCCCTTCACCTGCTGGGTCGCATAGGTCAGCGATTTTTCGCTGCGGCGGATACCGAGTGCCGTGATGACGATATCATTCAGCGTTGCCTGTGCGAGGCTGAGGCTGATCTGCATCGGCTGCCCCGACACGACGCGGGCCTCTTTGGGAGCGTATCCGACATAGGTGAAGACCAGCGTCTCGGTCTCGTCGGCCTGGATCCTGAACTCGCCCTTGTCGTTGGACAGCGCCTGGCGCTGGGTGCCTTTCACCAGAATGGTGACGCCGGCAAGGGGCTCGCCCTTTTCGTTCAAAACGACGCCGTTGACGACGGCTGGGGGCTGTTCGGCCACTATTTCTGTCGCCGATGCCTTTGTTGCCGCCGCCGCGATTCGGATGGCGATGATATTGTTCTCGATGGTGTAGGCCAGGTGCTGTTCTCTCAGACAGGCGTCGAGAACGTCCCGAATATCGGCATTCTTCAGATGGAGGTCCACGGGCCGGGTGTTCTGGAGGTCGTTGTATTTATAGAGAAAAGAGTAGTTGCTCTGTTTCTCGATGGTGGAGAAGACCTTCTCCAGGGACATATTCTTCCCGGAAATGGATATTTTCTGGGAGAGGCCCGTCGCGGAGATCTGAAGGGCGGTGGCTAATAATAAAAAGGTGGTCAACCTCATAATCAAAAACGTTTTAGCAAACAACCCGCGTCTGATGGCAGGCGTCTGCCGCCCATTATATAATGGGGAGCAGAAGATCGGAGAATTCATAACTTTGTTAAGATTGGGTTTTAGAACCGTGAAATAGTCGTTACGCTGACGTGTTTTTCGGGACCCTCTCCCTGGTCACAGCCAGGTTATTCGCCGGGGGTGTTGGTAGCACCTCCGGCATTTTTTATGAGGGGGAATTGAGTTAGGCGGTTAAGTTTTCATATCGCAATGGTTTTTATATGATTAGGCAATCCTGTTTTGACCGGCATTTCTGGAGCGCGCCTTATGTGTAGTAGTTGAACTAGGTGAGCACGGTGATCGTCCTGCCTTCTATTTTGAACCGGATCCCGATGAGTTCCATGACATGGAGGACCTCCGACACGTCGGCCGTACGAGGTATTTTCCCAACGATCTCGTCTTTGGGCGCCTGGCCCTGATAGACGATCTTCACGTCATACCAACGGGCGATCTGGCGCATGACGCTCTGCACCGGGGTACGGTCGAAATAATAGTATCCATCCTTCCAGGCCGTGACCTGGCGGGTATTGACCATCCGGGTCGCCATTTTGCCGGCGGCGGCGTCCCACTGTCCCTGCTGGCCCGGTACGAGCAGTGCATTAGCCTGCCCCCGGCCCATCTGAACGGAGCCCTCGAGCAGCGTAGTTTTCACAGGGCCTTCGTCGCCGTAGGCCATGACGTTGAACTGGGTGCCGAGGACGCGGGTCTCGGTGGAGCCCGCCCTGACGAGGAAGGGCTGGTTTTTGTTGGGGGCGACTTCGAAGTAGGCTTCGCCGGTGAGTTCGACCGTCCGTTGTTTCCCGGTGAAGGCGGTGGGGAAGCGAAGTGAGCTTTCGGCGTTCAGCCAGACCCTGGTGTGGTCGGGGAGGGTCACCTGGTATTGTCCCCCGCGGGGCGTGGCGATGGTATTGAAGAGGATGGCGGTGGTTCCGGGGGTCCCGGCCTGATTTCCGGCAGTTCCCGCGTTGGTTCCGGCGGTTCCGGGGTTTCCGGTGCCGGCCGGATTTCCGGCGGCTCCCGCGTTGGGCCCGTCCGCATCGGCGTAGGCGAGCTGGCCACTATCCAATTTTATTACGCGGGTCTTTCCCTGCTGGCCGAGTACGCCTTTCTGTGCGTCGTCGAGGACGATCTGCTGTCCGTTGGCCGGGGTGAGTATGGCCCGGTTAGTGCCCGGTTTGATGGTTGTGGCTTTTGGGGGTACAGTGGCTACCGCGGGGGTGGATTTTGGGGTGTGGAGGAAGAACCAGGTTCCGGCTATTGCGACCAGGACCACGGCGGCTGCGGCAAAGCGCTTCACCAGCGGGCGGCGCAGGAAGAAGAAGGGTCCCCCGCGGGTCTCCGCCGGCTGGCCGGCTGTCTTATCGACCGACAGTATATTTTGGAGGATCCGGTCGCCGCCGGGCTGGGCGCTTTCGTCTGCCGTTTGCATCAACTGCAACAAACACTCTTTCACAACATCCTCGTAATCAGGATTTTGCATTATTTCATCCAGCTGACTCCGTTGTGATTCCGTCAATTGTCCCGCCAGATGTTGCTCCAGCAGATAAAGAATGTTTTGAGATTGCATAGAAGTCCTCCGGTATAATAAGAACACCGGGACGGGGATCAGGACTATTGGGGGGAAAAATATTTTTTTGGGGGTGCCCCGGGGAACCCTCCCCTACACGCCATGCCCCTTCGCGGCCAAATATTCCCGGATCTTCCGGAGAGAAGTAACCAGCGTATTCTTAACCGTATTCGGCGAGATCCTCAGCACCTCCGCGATCTCCGGTATCGTCATCCCCTCATCCCGGCTCATCTGAAATATTCTCCGGCGGCGATGTGGCAGGCGGTTCACGGCCTCCGCGACGAGCTGTCTTATCTCCTTCAGCTGCACCGCGTGCAGCGTCTCCTCCCCATCCTCAGACCGAACCATCCTCAGCCCGGCAAGCCCGTCCTTCCGACTGCTTCTTTTCTTCAGATATTTATAACACTCGTTCACCGCGACCGTATGGATCCAGGCCTGGGGCGTCTCCACCTCCAGCAGCCGGTCCCGGCCCAGCCACAAACGAAGGAAGGTCTCCTGTATCACCTCCTCCGTATCCTCCGCGGACCGCGTCAGCTTCATGATAAAAGGATGCAGGCTCGCATAGTACGCATAGAACAAAGTGGAAAAAGCAGCCTCATCTCCATGAGCTATTTGCTGTAAGAGAACCTTTTCGTCATGCAGGATGGAGGAAGGCAACAAAGGGCTGTAAAGTTGATTTTAGCGTGCAAATTTACGAATTTGTGCACCCCCACCAAGACTGTTAATTGAATGCTTCCTTATTGTATTTATTCCGGTAATCCACAGGCGACATAGAGGTGACTTTTTTAAATATGTCCCGGAAGGCTTTTGTATCGTTGTAGCCCACCTCGTACATGACCTCGCCGATCGTCTTACGGCTCAGCTCGAGCTGCCGCTTGGCCGCCTCGATCTTGACGCGCTGCCAGTATTCGAGTACCGTATTATTGGTCGCCTTCTTTGAATCTTCTCTCGAACGTGCGGCGCGCTATCCCAAACTTTTCGCAGAGCTCGTCGACGGTGATCTTGTCCTGGTAGTTGGTCTCGATGAACTCCTGCACTTTTACGATATCCGCGTCGTTGTGTATTTTCTGCCCCTTGAAGATGCTAAAGGGCGACTGACTGTTGCGGTCGATATCCAGTACAAAGAACTTGGAAGCAAGAATGGCCATTTCCCTCCCGGCATATTTTTCGGTGAGATATAGCAGCAGATTCCAGTAGGAGTTGGCGCCACCGCTGGTGTAAAGACCGTTATGTTCGGTGACGATCTTGTCGTCGCAGAGTTCGACGTCGGGATACATGGTCCTGAACTGATTGGCCAGCAGCCAGTGCGTCGAACACGGTTTGCCATCGAGAAGCCCCGAAGCCGCGAGGAGGAACGCTCCGAGACAAAGACTCGCCACTTCGGTGCCTTCCTTGTACTGCTTGACGATCCATGGCAGAAAATCTTTATTCAGCCGCACCGCGTGCTCCATATCCCCACTGACGGCCGGGACGATGATCAGGTCGGGTTTTCTTGCCATCTTCAGCACGGCGTCGACATGAATAGAGAATATGCCATCGTTCAGCCTGACTTCCGGCGTAAGCCCGACCAGCTGCACGTTGAACAGCGGTTCGCGCTCCTGGCTTTTCAGAAACTCGTTGAGGGCCGTGAAAAGATAACGTGGATCGGCGACCGCCTCTATAACGGCGGTCTCGGGGACAAGGATGGCTATATTCTTCATAGTGCGAGCATTTTTTGATTGTCATTGGCGGTCCTTCCAAAAGGCCGCCTGGATCATAAAGATAACCCCATTTACTGTCGTAAACAACCCCTCACATTGACGGATTACCGCCCCGCGCGTACAGAAATTGCGGGGTAGCTTTGATGTATCAAAATAACCCAGATGGAACCATACAAACTCGACCACGACATCAAGTTGCTCTGCATTCCGGCCGCCAGTTTCCCGGATGGGGTCGCCGCAGCATACCAGAAACTGCACTCCCTGGTCCCGCCAACCGGAGGACGTCATTTTTTCGGCATCTCCTGGATGGACAGCAAAGGCACCATAGTCTATAAGGCCTGCGTAGAGGAAGCCTACCCCGGCGAGACGGAAAAACTCGGCGCGGAAACTTTCGTCGTAAAAAAAGGCGACTATATCAGCATCGTCCTCCACGATTTTATGGCCGACACCTCCGTCTTTGGCAGGGCCTTCCGCGAACTGACCGCCGACCCGCGAATCGACCCGCAGGGCGCGGGAGTGGAAATGTATCTCAGCGAAAAAGAAGTTCGCTGTATGGTCCGCCTCGCCCCCCAACTAACCCCCAACCAAACCAACAAATGATGACACAACTGATCGCCTACCTCCATTTCAGCGGCCAGTGCCGGGAAGCACTGACCTTCTACCAGCAGTGCCTGGGCGGCGAGCTCAATATGCAAAAGGTCGGCGAATCCGCCATGGGGGCGCAGATGCCCTCGAAGGCCGACGCCAATATCCTTCGCGGGAGCCTGACAAAGGACGGAGTCACCATCGTCATGGGCTCCGACCTGATGGGCGCCCGGCTCAAACAGGGCAATTCGATAGCGCTCTGCCTGCACTGCAGCAGCAACGAAGAACTCAACAAATGTTTCGACAGACTTTCCTCCGGCGGCCTTGTCGCGATGCCTCCCCACCAATCCATCTGGGGCGGTATTTACGGAGAGCTCACCGACCGGTATGGCATCAAATGGATGCTCAACTACACAAAAATTAATCAACGCTAAAAATCAACCATCATGAAAAGTACAAAGATCATCTTCTGGACCAGCACGATCCTTATCGTGCTCTTCGAAGGCCTGGTGCCTGCGCTGACCTTTAATACGGAGATCGCCAGACAGGGTGTCAGCCACCTCGGCTACCCCGACTATTTCCGGGTATGGTTCACCGTCTTTAAAGTTATCGGTGCTATCCTCCTTATCCTTCCCCGCCTGCCCCGCCGCGTAAAAGACTGGGCCTATGCCGGATTTACGTTCGATTTCATCTTCGCCTCTATCTCGCACGGCATGGTCGACGGCATCGCCGACGGACAGACCTGGTTTCCGCTGGTAGTGCTGGCAATTCTCATGGTATCGTATGTATGCTATAACAGGTTGCTGACCGGCAGCCGCATATCAGCCGGCTCCGCCAGAGTCCCTGGCCTCAGCATGTAAGGCTCCGTATTCGGAACAGTATATTTTATACAACAGCAGGAAATAGCTGACCATCAGCGGACCGAAAATGAATCCCCAGAATCCAAACAACTTCAGCCCTACGATCACACCGAGGACCGTGATCAGCGGGTGTACATCGCCCAGACCTTTCAGTATCGTGATCCTCGCCACGGTGTCGATATTGCCCGTTACGACCAGGCTATAGATCCCCAGTCCGATCGCCGCGCCGCCATGGCCCGACGCGGATAGATAGACGACGACCGGTATCCAGACGGCCATCGTCCCAACGACCGGGAAGAAGGCGAACAGACCCGTCAGGAATCCCCAGAGTACATAGTCCTTTACGCCGAACAGCGCGTAGCCAAGCATCGCGGCCAGCCCCTGTATCATCGAGATCAGCGGTATCCCGATGGCGTTGGCCCGGATCATGTTGTGGGTCTCCTTCGTCAGGACCCGGATATTGTCGTCCCGCATGGGCATCCATGGTCGCAGGCCTTTTTCCATCCGCTGTCCGCCCGTAAACATAAAAAGGAAAGGAACAGCAGCATGATCAGGTTGCCCAGCATCGACGCCGTACTGTTGAGCAGGGTCGGTATAAAACCCGTGACTCCCTTTTGCAGCTGTTTAAGATTTTCATCGGTGAGGAGCTCCTCACCGGTCCAGTTCTTTATTTGATTGGAGAAGGTCCGCAATACCTGCATGATTTCGTGGGTATCGGAGAAGACCGTATTCAGCTTGGCCGTCATCAGACGGACCGCAAGGTAGACAGGCAGGCCCGCGCAGACGAGGAATCCTACCAGGAAAAGAGAGGCTGCCAGCGACCTGTTCCAGTGCTTTTTCTCCGTCAGATAGTTGTACATGCGGCGGCACAGGATATACCAGGTGACGGCCCCCAGAAAACCCGGGAAGAAAGCCCACAGTTCCTGGAACAGCAGCAAAGCCAGCCCCAGTATCGCGGCGAGCAGCAGCAGCTGACGCAGTCGGTCGTTATATCGGTCCGCCATAGTATAAATGTAGTGTTATTGCCTTAAATTTACTCATGTCATCTATCAACGTAAGACAGGCGGCTAAATCGGACCTCGCGGCCCTGTTAGTGTTTGAGCAGGGAGTCATTACTGCAGAGCGCCCGTTCGACCCGACCATCCGCGGGGGGCGATCAACTACTACGACATCCGCTATATGCTGAGCGCGCCGGAGATCCGGCTCATGGTCGCCGAACTCGACGGCGTCCTCATCGCATCGGGTTATGCCCGCATCGAAAAGGGAAGGCACTATCTCAAACATACCCATCACGCCTATCTCGGATTTATGTACGTCGTCCCCGAACACCGCGGAAAAGGCGTCAACCGCCTCATTATCGAAGCCCTCAAAAACTGGGCCATCGAACAAAATATCAACGAGTTGCGCCTGGACGTCTACTACGACAACCAGCCCGCGATCGCCGCATATGAAAAGGCCGGGTTTATCAAACACCTTATAGAAATGAGGATGGGGTTAACGATTCCCGCGGCCACACGTCCGTCATTGAAAGGTATGAGCCCGCTGTTGCTCGTATCCGACCTGGACCGGTCGATCGGCTTTTACACCGGCGTCCTCGGATTTAGCGTGCAGTTCCGCTACGAGGATTTCTATGCGGGCATCGGACGGGATGGCTATTCCATTCACCTCAAGCAGACGGCGCAGCCGCCGGCCGCGGACAGGGAATATAAAAGGGAAAATGAACACGTCGACATAACGTTCTCCGTCGCGGCCGTCGGCGATCTTTATGCCGGGCTCGCCGCCTCTTCGGTCGATGTGGTCCAGCCCCTTCGGGAGATGCCGTATGGACGTGAGTTTTATATCTCCGATCCGGACGGGTATATCATCGCGTTTTTGGAGGAGTTTTAGCGGAGCCCGGGTAACTCACAACGATCCACGCGATAGCGATCGCCTGGCAAATGGCGGAGGGAAGGTTGGTGCGCTTAAGCTCGAACGCGCCGGCCAGTGTAAGCAGCAGGCTGAAAATAATTCCCGACAACAGCATGACGCCGATGAAGACCGAAAGCTGTCTATTTTCTTTCAGATAGTTCCCGATAGGCCGCAGTCCGGTCCTTCGCCCGGTGGACGGATCTGGCCTGGTAGAGTTCCAGGCCTGCAGCAGCACTGCAAATCCGACGATGAGGATGACGGATAGGTTCCGCAGGCCCGGTAATTCGGGACCGTATGCGATCTCAAAGCAGGACGTGTCGAGACGGAGGTCCGATATATGCCGTTCGAAGGCCAGGCCGACCAATCCCATAAAATCCCTGAACCGCTGAAAATACACGAGCCGATAGGCTTTGTCGATGCCTGGTCCATATGCTGGATCGAGAACATTCAATACTCGGAGTTCGCGGGCCTTTGAGGCATCCCACGGATTCCGGTCGTATTTGTGGAGGATCAGGTCCATGTCGGAAAGGACCGCTGCCAGAAATGAAGAGTCCTCTTTATTCAGGCTTTTGTCGCCCGTCAGTCTTTCCTGCAGGGTCCGTTCGAAGCCCGAGCCGGCCATAAAGACGACTATATTGGCCTTTTCAAAGCTTTTACTTCTGTTATATCCCATGCTGACGCCGAACGCAACGATTGCAACGACAAGCAGTATAAAGGAAGAGAGCATTTTTGACCGGAATGACCGGATGGCAAGACTTGCGATGAACAGGCTAACTGCGGTCAGCAATACCATGATCATTATCCACGGCTTGAGCGTGGTTGCCAGCAGACATATCGCCAGGGCATAGCCGATGGCCGCCAGGACATTTGGGGCTTTTATGGGGAATACGATCTTATAAAGAAAGATGAAGATCCATATCTGTACGGCAAAGAGAATGGACTCAGTCAGATAGGTTCCGCAGTAACTCCATATCCCTATGAGCATCAGGAAACTGATCAGTACGATAGTATTCCGCCGCGAGAACAGCGGGCGGGCCTTCCCACTGCCTAGCTTTACCATGTATAACAGGCTCCCACAATTGAGTAAATAGGCGACTATGCTCATTTTTAGCGGGGTACCGTGTAAGACCCGAAGGAACAGTGGGAAGAGGACGGGCCTTATGGTCTGGTATCCTGGCTCGAACAGGTGATCGGCGTCGGCAAAATATCCGTAGGAGTCCGGGCAGATTCGAACGGGAGTGGTAACGAACAGGTAAAGCCAGCCGGAGAACAACAGGAAAAGGACCGCGTGCAGCGATCGGGTAAGCGCTTTATTTTCGGTCATCAGAGAGTGTTGGTGATAGGTTTTGGCCGCAAATATAAGGTTCTCAACGCTCATCTGTCGCTTCCTGTATCCCGGACGGATATCCCCAGACCCACCCGGTATGCGCGGTCTTCGTACTCACCTTATACCAGACCCATTTTCCGACATTGGCGACCGAGTCCGTATTAGGGCTGCGGTCCACATAATATACCTCCGAGCCTTTCTTCAGTGTTTCCAGCGTGGCCGAGCCGACAGCGGCGGATTGATGAAGGGGCATATCTTTCAATACCCGCAGCTTAAACCGGCTTTTCGGCGAGATCGGGAAAGTAGTATAGTTGGTATGGCCGGCCGCACCGAGATAGTAGTCGATCAGGTATTTATTCGCGGCCTGCTGGAAAATCGCGTTTGCCCCCGCATTACGGCGTTGGTAGGATCATCGAGTAAATAGGGAGCAAAAGTTTCGGGTACACTATACCGTTAAATGTCCCGATCGTCTAAAGTGACGACATTTTAAATTCATTTACAATAAGTGCTACCAGCTTAATTTACCTTATTCGGCCTAAAAACCGTTTGCCCGACATTTATTTCTGCATTTCCCGCACTTCGGCGTAGCCGTCGAATTCGTAAATCGGACAGGTCCCGGCGATGCCTGCTGCCTCATCGAGACTTTCTGCCTTTAGTATCAGGAAACCTCCGACGATCTCCGTCCCGACGCGATGAATGTCGTCGCTGGTGTTACCGTCTTTGATCAGCCTGCCGTTGAGCGTAAGCCCGCTGCCTCCGGCGAGGCTCGCGCCCCAGCGTGTCATCCATTCCGCCCAGTTCTCCCGGTGACGGGCGATGTCGGCTTCGCTGTGTTGTTCTGTCCTTCCATCCGGCTCCCGGAATAGTACGAGAAAATTCTTCATGGTCTTATTTATAGCGCGAAGGTAGGAGAAAATTACATCGGATTCGATATATTTGTCGCATGGCATCGTCAAACGCAACCAATTTTCAGCTGTCCCGCATGATGGGGCGTATCGCCTCGCTGCAGCGCACTTATCTGAAGCTGGCGCTGAAAGAGCAGCTGGACATCGAGGTGGAATGGTATTTCTTCCTGCACGCGATCGAAAGTAAGAGGTCGGCCCGCAAGACGGATATCATCAGCTACAATCTCCTCTTCGGGCCAACGACGGGTATCGATATCCTGAACCGGATGATTCAGGCGGGGCTGGTGACTGAAGCCGTCGATCCGGCGGACAAGCGGGCGCGGCTGCTTGGCATTACGAAGGAGGGGAAGGCAATCCTGCGGCGGGCGCAGCGGCTGGCAGGGCGGATCGCTGATTCGTTTTTGGGGAGATGACGGCGCGGGTGCGGGAGGAGTTGTTGCGTTACCTGAATGGGATCGAGGAAGATTTTGGTGGGTTGCTGACAGAGGATCGGGGTGCCGCACTGCGGCGGGTTTTGGGGTAGGCCGGGACGTGTGTTTCACGTCCGGCTGGTTCACGGCTGGTTCACGTCCGGCTGGTTCACGGCTGGTTCACGGACGGCTGGTTCACGGCTGGTTCACGGACGGTTCACGGCTGGTTCACGTCCGGCTGGTTCACGTCCGGCGGCCGCGGGTCAACCCGGCATTACCGCGCGCATCGGGAAATAGTCGATCGTACTCAAGGCAAGAGCGGGGTCCCCGGCAATGAATTGCTTCAGCTCCTCCTCCTCGTCTACCTGGGCCACTCCCATCCCAAACGCCCCGTTCGGGTCAAAGACGGGTCCAAAAACCACGATCTTTCCCTCTTCCATAAACTGGCGCCAGTAGGCAGCATGCTGGTGCATCGTCACGCGCTCGGCGTCGGTCATCGTCTGCGTGAAATCAGGCCGGACGGGGTTCAGGCGGAGGAAGAAGTATTTTTTGTCCATAGTTGTCTCCAAAATAGCGTTTTTCTGGCGGATTTTCCTTTTCCCCATACGGATGCTTGACCGCAGGGAGAGGTGGCGGGGAACGGAACCGTCGGATGGGGACCGTCTTGGTTTGGGCCTTCGACCGGTCCGTGAACCATCGAAGGCGGTAGGATGGGGATATGAATCGTCGGCGGGGGGACCGCCGGCCAAAAAAACCAAAACAAACCCCGGGGTCTATTTTTTAGTTCCTCAGAATCAAATACTTTTAGTGCGGTATAATTTTTACCGGGAAACCCCTAACCTCTCAGTCATTTTACCGTTGCTCTGGTCCAATTGTACAAACTATTAAAGGCCCGATAGCTAACCCCTATCGGGTTTCCTTTTCAAAGGAAATAGGCCCGCCCGGCGGCGGGACAGCGCGCGCCAGTGATCGCGAGATCCATAGTGCTATTTCTGCTGAAGGCACCTGATCAGGGGCGCCCGGTTGACGGAGTCTTTTTCCATCAGACCGATCAGGTGCGTCTTTTCGTCGATGTCGAGATAGATCTCCGCCTGGTCGCCGGCGGCGTTTCTGAAGACGAGCTTGTTCTGCGTGCCCAGACTGACTGGTTTTTGAACTTTTAGAGTGTCCACGGATCTGACCGCGGACACCGCGGCCCCCGGCTTCCCTGCTGTTCCCACGCCCGCCGCAGCCCCCGCAGCCTTGCCGACGGTGGTATCGGTCTTCGTCTCGATCAGCGCGCCAAGGGCGGAGTAGCTGGCAGGGATATAGTCGCCCATACGGCTGGCGGAGTCTACGGGTTGTCCATAGAGCCGCTGCATAAAATGTAGCAGGTCATCGCTGGCCTTGCCTTTTGAGGAAAGATAGGCAGTGCCGGTCTCTTTCTTCGGGACGCTGAGGTTGAACCCATATGTTTCCCCGTTATAGGTCGACATCACCTGGTAGAAGACCGAGCTGTCGGTGGTCGTCCTGCCGGTATAGGAGAGTTTAAGACCGACGGGCGCGACCAGCTGCATTGGCTGCACGGGATAGACGCTGGTCACCACGAGGCTGTCTGTTGGTGTGGTATTCGTATCGCTGGTCTCCATTTGCTGGCAGGAAAAGAGAAAAGCGCACGCTGAGATGCAGATGAGTATAGGTCCCGAGGTCATAATGGTTGTAAATTTATGGCATTGGCTTTATATACCCGGATAAAGTTGCCACCCAGTATCTTTTCTATATCCCTGTTACCGTATCCTCTCTTCACCAGCTTGCGCCGTGACCAATGGATAGGTCGTCACGTCGTCCAGTCCTCTGGGCGGAGACTCTATCCCATCAAAATCCGAACCCAGACCCACGTGGTCGATGCCGGCGAGCTTTACGATATAGTCGATATGGTCCATCAGCAGCGACAAGGGCGCCCTCAGGGAGTCGGCCTCTTCGGGGTATTTTTGGACAGGAACTCGTTGACCGCATAGCTGGTAGTTTTGGCCGCCGCCATCGAATCGAGCTCCGGCTTGTGTCTGGCCAAAAAGGCCTGCAATTTCCTGCCATAGGCGCTGTCCAGAAAGCCCGAGTAAAAATTGACCATGACCACCCCTCCATTCAACCCGACGGCCCTGATCTGGGAGTCCTTCAGATTGCGCGGAACGGGGCACAACGCGTATACGCTACTGTGGGACACGAGCACGGGCTTATTCGTCGTATGAATGGCGTCCCAGAAGGTCTGCTCGCCAACATGGGAAAGGTCGACCATCATCCCTAGCCGGTTCATCCGCCGGACTATTTCCTTACCCTTCTCCGTCAGGCCATAGGGGGTCACGGTAAACGCCCTGCTCGTCTCGTCTACCGCCGAGGTAGCCCAGGACGTGCTGTTATTCCAGGTCAGGGTCATGTACCGAACCCCCTTTTGTACAAACTATCGAGATAGTCCATCTTGTCTTCGATCATATGCCCGCCTTCGACGCCCATCATCGCCCCCAGCCGGTGCCGCTTAACCGCCTGATCCAGCCCCTCCGGGCTCGACACGATCTGCATCTTGTCCGGATTTCTCGCAGCAATTGCGTACAGCGAATCGATCTCCTGGTTGGCCCGCCGGAAGGCGCTCCCCACCCCATACCTGTCGTCACAAAAAATGGAGAAGACCTGTACGTCGACCCCACCCTTCCTGAACCTCGCCAGGTCGGAATGCGTCTTTCCTTTCAGGTCGGTACCAATATCGAGCCCATTCATCGTAGCCGAGCTCAGCACGTCGTTGTGCGTGTCCACCACGACGGCCTTATCGTGCAGTTTCTGCCAGGACTGTGCGGTTGCAAAGAGGGGCAATAGCGTTACCAGGATCAAGACTTTACGCATATGATAGTTTTATTGATTCTGCCAGAACAAATACCGGTCGCGGTGCTGCTCGACTTTTGCTCCTGTCTCCACACCGATATGCATAACCGTCGCGGGTACTCCGGGCTTTACCGCGGGCCACTTGCGGTAAAGCAGCCATACGAATACTCTTGCCATTGGGATTGCCGGATTTGATGAAGTTGACAAAATATCCCTGCATGGTCGACGAGATATTTTCATCGACTGGAGTCCAGGAATATACTTTGTTCAGCGGAAGATTGCCCAGTGCGTATTCGATCTCCGCCGAATGCGTCGGCTGACGCGCGGGACTTCGTCGGAGCGTCGTCCCTTGCTCCTTCTCGTTCGTTCCCTTCGCTTCGCTCGGGAAGGTCGCGGGATGGAAGTCTCCAAACAAATAGCGATATACCGGCTTGCCGCCCGTCCTCGCCTGGACGTCGGACCAGCGCCAGGTGCTATATGCGATAAATTTGTCACTTGCAAGTTCTGTCGCCAGCTCCTCTACGTCGGCGTCGCCCGCCGCGGCATAGAGCCGTAGCACGTCGTCGGCCGTGGAGCCGTACATCTTGCGGACGCCTTTTTCATAGCTGTCCCGTGTCGGCGCATCGTTGCCCGTAATAGATTTGTAACTGCCTTCCTGGAAATTCCAGCCCACGAGCAGAGGTACGTGCGCCTGCTCGCCCGACTGATAGATATCGACAGGGGGTTTGGGGAAGAAATAGCCATCTACGGTGACCGGGAAACGGTAGTTGCTGAATGTTTTCGCCGCGTCCTGTACTTTCTCCGCCGTCATGGCGCGGAGATCGGCGATGTTCGATGCCCCGCAGCTGTGGGCAAAGGCAACGCCATTCTGCTCAGCTTCGGCCAGAGTTTTGGTCTTGTCGCCCAGTAGCGAGCCGCTCTCGCCGATAGCGCCGGCGATAAGCCCCTCGACAGGGGTGAGGCCATCTGCGCGCTCACGGAAAAGGAGCCAGCCGACTCGCCGGCGATCGTCACCCTCGAGGGATCGCCACCAAAAGCACGAATATTCCGGTGTACCCAGGCCAGGGCCGCCGCACTGGTCCATCAGACCATAGTTGCCCGAGGCGTGGTTCGGTGATTCCTTTGTGAGGTCGGGATGCGCCAGAAATCCGAATACGCCAAGCCGGTAGTTGACGGTAATGGCGATGATGCCCTGTTTCGCCATACTCTCGCAGTCATAGCGGGGTTCCGAACCGTCTCCCGCAATATATCCGCCGCCATAGAAGTAGACGAGCACCGGAAGGTCTTTCGCGTCGCCGTCCGGCTCCCAGATGTTCAGGTAGAGACAGTCTTCGCTGACGCCCGCGGAGCGGAAGATCATATCGCTGTAGATGCGGGCCTGCATGGCCTGTGGTCCGAAGTGGTCGCATTTTTTCACGCCGCTCCAATTCTTCACCGGTTGCGGCGCCTTCCAGCGCAGGTCGCCGGTCGGCGGGGTGGCAAAAGGAACGCCTTTGAACGTTAGTATGCCGTTGGTTTCTTTGACGCCTTCGATGACGCCGTTGGCTGTCGTCACCTGAGGGGCCTGGTGTTGGGTGTCGCGGACTGAGCGCCGGTGGTGCCGGCCAGGATCAAAAGGCTGGATGCGAATAAGGCAAGTTTTTTCATGTGGATTGTATATTATAAGATGTTCTTTAGTCTGACGTACTGCAGCAGCATGATCGTTTTCCCGTCCCTGATCTCGCCGCTTTCTATCATGCGCATCGCGCGGTCGACAGGCAATTCGAGGACCTCGATGTCTTCGTCCTCCGCCGCGAGGCCTCCTCCTTCGTGCACTTTCATATCGCTGGAATATTCGGCGATAAAGAAATAGAGGATCTCCGTCACCGAACCGGGAGACATATAGGCTTCGAATATTTTCTCTATCGCGGATAGCTTGTACCCCGTCTCTTCTTCCGTCTCCCGGCGGATCGCGACTTCGGGGTGGTCCAGATCCAGAAGTCCCGCACAGGCTTCGATCAGCATCCCGTCGGGATTCCCGTTGATAAAGGTAGGTAGCCTGAACTGTCGCGTCAGAATGACGGTTCTTGTCTGGCGGTTATATAGCAGGATAACTGCACCGTTGCCTCTGTCGTATGCTTCGCGGGTATGTGTTTCTGATGTCCCGTCGCTTTTCTGCCGCTGATAGGTGATCTTCTTTAGTGTATACCAGTTATCGGAAAGAATATCTGTCTGGAGAATGGTGGTCTTGCTGGTTGCCATATTCAAATATCCCGATTTTAGGGCAATATCTGACCTTTTAGGGGCATCAAACTATCGTAAATATACGAAGGTCCCCGATAGGGTAAACCCCATTTTAGGTGTTTGTTCGTAAAGCCCTTTAAGTTAACCAGGCAATGATGTGAATAGCATGTGAAAAAACTCGGAAAGCCCTGATTTCCGTAGCATCTTTGTGTTGTCAAAGCGCAAGACACCCGTTGCAAAGTCCAAATCCGAAAAGCCGAAAAACGAAAATCCGATACCTGAAAAGTCCAAAATCCAATTCCTGAAAAACCGAGAATCCAGTACCCGAAAAACCCAGAATCCAGTACCCGGGAAAGCCCGAATCCAGTATCTATGAACCCCAATGGTCTTTACCCTGAGAACACCGATCCAGTCCCTATGAACCCGTGATCCAATCCTTATGAAACCAACGATCCACCCCTATGAACCCATGAATCCAGTCCCTATGAACCAATGATCCAATTCCCTGAAAACTGTAATCCAATCCCTGAGAACCGTGATCCAATCCAAATGAAAGCCGTCGGTGGCGCATCCGGCGCCTGTCTCTGAAACCACTGTACCACAAAACGTCTAACCCTTTACAGTGAATGAATTAACCCGCCATGACCCTGGCGGGTTTTTTGGGCTCCGGGGTGAGGGCAAGGCGTGAACCGCGGGGATAAGACCACTCCGGGGCGGCCGTAAAAGGAAACCCCTATCTTTATCCCATGAAGGATGCCAAACTCCCTACTATTAAGGAAATAGCCAAACAGCTAAATGTTTCGGTCTCCACGGTCTCGCGGGCGCTGCACGACCACCCCGGCATCGGCCTCCGGACGAGGATGAGGGTACAGCAGCTGGCGCAGCAGTTAAATTATGAACCCAACCAGACGGCCATCTTCTTCAAACAGCGCAGGACCTTCACCATCGGCGTGATCATCCCGAATCTAAAGGAAGAGTTCTTCTCCCAGGCCATCGACGGAATCGAAGAAACGGCCAGCCGCAACAAGTACAGCGTCCTCATCAGCCAGTCCAAAGACGACATCGACCGAGAGCGGCGCATCGTCACAACCCTTAAGAATAACCGCGTCGACGGCATCATCGTCTCCCTCAGCAAACAGACGACGACCTACGACCATTTCACGGCGCTGAAGAAATACAATATTCCCGTCGTCTTCTTCGACAGGGTCCCTTCGCTGCCCGACTTCAACAAGGTCTACTCCAATATGAACAGCGGCACCCGCGAGGCGATCGAGTTCCTGATCGAAAAGGGGCACCGGCGTATCGGCGTCCTCAACGGCCCCGAACAGATGCGGTCCTCGAAGGAAAGGACCGAGACCTACAAACAGGTGCTGATAAAACGCCGCCTCAAGATCGATATGGGACTCGTCGTATCCACGGACCTCACCCGCGAGAGCACGCACAGGGCCATGCAGGACCTGCTGAGCCAGCGTCCCCGTCCCACCGCCATCGTCGCGATCAACGACTATATCGCGCTCGACGCCATGCAGTACGCGCGCCAGCAAAAACTGAAGATCAACAAGGACGTCTGCTTCGTCAGCTATGCCAACCTGCCCATCACCAGCTATCTGGAGAATCCGCCGATGGCCAGCGTCGAACAGTACCCTTACGAACAGGGTGCGCAGGCCGCCGATATGCTGATCGGGATACTCTCCGAAGAGGAAAAACCGACCCGGCCCGACGAGCCGGAATCCTTCCAGAATGTCGTCATCAACGGGCAACTCATCGTACACGGAAAGAAATAAGCGCATCTGTTACCCTCTCCGCTACGCCCTCGCGAGCGAGGGCTATACCGGGGCCATTTTTTTGCGCCGCTGCCGCGGCGCCAACCTCCTTCCAGTCGGTTGTTCGCGCAACCGTTTGCGCATGGAAAGCTCCGATAACTTACCTATGTTTGGAGATAGAATAAACACCTTATGCTGGATCAGATCCTGTCTGCTTATGGTTTTTCCCCGGATTGTGAAATCATTCCCCATGGAAGCGGCCTCATCAATCGCACCTGGCGGATCAGGAGTCCGAAAGGGGATTTTGTTTTGCAGCAGATCAACAGCGAGGTATTCACCGACCCGGCGACGATCGCCGATAATATCGGGCAGGTGGGCAATTACCTGTCGAAGCACTACCCGGACGCCATATTTCCCCGGCCTGTCTTATCTCTGAAAGGTCAGCCGCTCGTGAAGGCCGGCTCGCAGGACTCAACCGCGGAGTCGCAGGCAGCGGCCCCTGCCTGGTTCCGGCTCTATCCCTTTGTCGGTAATTCCGTAACGATCGACGTCGCCGACACACCCTCACAGGCTTATGAAGCGGCCAAAAAATTCGGCGAGTTCACGCGCCTGCTGTCCGGCTTCCCGGCCCACAATCTCCACCAGACCCTGCCCGGCTTCCACGACCTGTCCCGCCGCTACCGGGATTTCCGGACGGCGCTGGACGAGGGCAATATACAGCGAATCCGCAGCGCAGGACGGCTCGATCGGCTACCTCGAATCGCAGAACAATATCGTCTCGGAATACGAGGATATCCGTGCCAATAAAGGGTTTCAGCTTCGCGTCACCCACCACGACACCAAGATCTCCAACGTATTGTTCGACCGTCAGGGCAAGGGCATCTGCGTGATCGATCTGGACACGATGATGCCGGGTTATTTTATCAGCGACGTGGGGGACATGCTGCGCACCTATCTGTCCCCGGTCTCGGAAGAGGAAAAGGACCTCACACAGATAACAGTCCGGGAATCTTATTTCAAAGCTATCGTCGAAGGGTATATGGAGGAGATGAGGGGCGAACTGACTCCGACCGAGAAGGACGCCTTCGTGTATGCCGGGGCGTTTATGATGTATATGCAGGCCCTCCGGTTCCTGTCCGACTATCTGAATGACGACGTTTACTATGGACGCAGGTACGAAGACCACAACTACGTACGCGCACTCAATCAGGCTACGCTGCTGAGAAAATACAACGAGATGGCCCCGCGGCTGCGGACGATCACCAGACAGGTCGCATTCCCTTCTTCCTCCACTCTGCAATAATATCATTATACGGCCCGAACTTGTGCTGCTGTTCGGAAAAATGGTCTACGAACGGTCCACGGTCGTAGTCGATCGACTTCTCGCCGATATTCGGATAGTCGAAATTCTTTACGGTCGGGCGGCTGTGCTGCCGGTCGTCATTGATAAAGGCCGCGAGATCCAGCGCCTCCGCGTCGGTCAGGAAAGGCTTTTCCCAGGTGGCCTTGTCATAAGGCATATTCGCCTTCAGCCACTGCGCCTCCTTGATGATCCGGTGCATGCTGCTGCCCGGCTGGTAGGAGTTCGGCCCCCACAACGGCGGATAGGCATAGGTCGACTTGTCGCCGCGCATGATCCCCTCCCCGTCGGCGCCGTGACAGCGCGCGCAGTTGGCCGCATACAGCTGCCGGCCCCGCTGCGGATCGGCGGCAACTGAAGGGAACTGCACTTCCAGATTCTTTTCTCCTTTGAAGTGAGCGCGGCCGCCCGTCGCGCCATTGATCCATTTCAGATAAGAGAGAAAAGCCACCATCTCCCTGCTGTCCAGCGGCAGGGGCCGGCCATTGTGCGGGTGCATCACGCAGTTGTTCACCCGCTCGGCCAGCGTCAGCACCTTCCCCTTCCCGCGCCCTGTACTGGGGATAGCTGGCGTGTGACGCCAATAGATTGAACGAGAACGGCTTGGTGCCCCCATTCTGGTGACAGTTGGTGCAGTTCATCTTATTCCGGGTATAGTGACCGTTGACCCCCTCGGGACCGATATAGTAGGCCGTGTTGTACATTAACTCCTTGCCATAGCGAACCAGCTCTCCAAATTTATCATTCGGGATAGCGGAGGTATCAACGGTAAGCACGGCGTCGACGACAGCCGCCTTCGGCGGAACTTCACTCACCCCATTGGTACAGGCCCAAAAGCCAGAACTCCTCCCGCGACAACTAGTAACTTTTTCATATACTATCACGGCACCAGCCAGGGCGCCACCTGTTGTTTCTTTAAAAATTCGACCCGGTAGGGCGGTATCGCCGTCTCCATATCCCATAGCAGGGTTCCCTTCCTGTTGACCAGGACGGTGATCTTTCTCTTACTGCTGCAGCACAATACCGTGCTGTCGGTGATCATATACGCGCTGCCCATCCGGTCGTTGTAAATATCCGGAGGCAGCTTGACGTGCAGGTCCATATCGGCGCTGTGTCGGGCTTCGTCCAGCCGTACCGCAAATACTTCTGACAGCCTGTTCTCGACCCCATTGTCGAAGAACATCAGCGCCCCCGAAGGGTTGATATGCACGGCGTGGGCCTGCGTAAATTTGCACTCCGCCGGCATCGCGATGTCCCCGCCCTTCCCGAATTTCCACAGCACTTTCCCCGAATGCGCGTCGACCTTCCAGATCTGTCCGTTGTTATAAAAACTAACGATGAAATTTCCGTCCCTGTCGAAGTTGAGGCTGTTCGCGTGCATCCAGTCCCGCCGGGTCTTTAGCAAATGCGGGTCGCGCAGCGGGTCGACCACGTCGAACACGCTCCAGCGCCAGAGCGCCTTTCCCGTTGAATCCAGTATCAGGATGCCGTCGCCGTTGACCGTATCACTGGCGCCGCCGCCGACCGGGCGCAGGTCCAGCAGCCGCTGGTCTACGAACAAGGTCAGATACCGCCCCAGCGAATCCTTCAGGATCTCGTGGTGGATCGAATACCGAAGGTCACCCGTCCCCTAGGAAGGTATCTCACCGTATCTCCCGTCAGATCGATCTCCGGGATCTCGCTGCCGTAGCTGGTCGGCTCGTCGTTCTTCCCCGAGGATGGACAACACTGTATGGTCGCGGGTAAAATGCGTCACCTTAAAACCCGTCCCGTCCAGCTTCGTGGTACCAGCGGATGCGGCCCTTGTAGTCGACGATATAGTCGACGCCGGGCGTCTCCCTTTTGTTCAGCAGCATAAACCCTTCCTTAAAGACCTGCGGTATCAGCGCCAGCGAATCACTGCTGTATTTGAACTGCTCCTGCAACCACATCGGCAACACGGGGGAAGCAAACCCATATGTCTTCGTCGCCACGCCGCCGGCCACCACCTGATAAGAGTACTTCGTACCCGGCACCAGGTTCAGCAGGACCATCCGGTGCTCCAGGCCCTTCGGCGAAGAAGGCGACGACAAAGCCGCTGCCTCTCCCGCGCTATCCGGCCAGTAGCGAACATAGGCGTCGACAGAGTCCGCCGTCGAAGCGTCCACTTCTATCTGAAGGGCGTTGTTATGGTGCCTTCCGATATGGATCTCCTTAACGGCGCCGCCAACGCCGTATCTGCGAGCTGGCGGCAAGCACCATACAACCTATCGCAAAATTTCTCATCATTGTCTGTCGGCATTGCTCAGATTGGGGTTCACCTGTACCTGGCTCAGTGGGTAGGGGAAATATTTATTCTTTGGCAACGAGATCGCGGGAGTCTGTCCTACGCGCGTGAGGTAGGCGTTGACGAGAACGTCGTATTTGTTCATGCGGATCAGGTCGGCCCGGCGCTTGCCCTCATAGAAAAACTCCCAGCCCCTTTCTTTCAGCAGCGCGTCCCGAAAACTATCCTTTGTATATCCTCCCGCCGGATCCAGCAGTTTCGCGTGCGAACGTCCCTTTACCTGATTGATCAGGCTAAAAGCCTCCGCGTTAGGTCCGTTGAGTTCGTTGAGCGCCTCTGCCCTGCTCAGCAGAACGTCAGCATAGCGCAGGATGTCCACGCTGTGACCATCGTAGTAAGAGGTCACGGAACCCAGCGAGTCGGCGTATTTCTTCGTGGCGATATCGGCCATATAGCTGAATCCGGGAGGCGCGGTCGCGGTCAGCGTCGGCCCCTGCTTGTAGATCAGGTCATCCACTCCTTTATACACCGGATAGAAACACCATTTCCGGTCATCCACGGTGTCGAAGCTGTTCCAGAAATCCCAGGTCACGGCATAGTACTGCCAGCGGTTCTGTACCACGGGGTGGTTCAGCGGTCCGAAGTGGTTCATCAGCTCGGCTCCGTTGGTGTTGGCGTCACAGAGCACCGAAAAGATATTCTCGCTGCACCATTTGTTGGATTCACTGAATAACCCCAGATAGGAAGGAAACAGACTGTAGGTGTTGAGGTTCATGACCTGCTGTGTAAGGTCGACTACCTTCTGCCAGTTGTTTTCACGCAGGTAGAGCTTGGCCAGCAGCGTGAGCGCCGCACCCTTCGTGGCGCGACCCACGTCGTTGGTGGAATAGATCGGATTGTTCTGGTAGTTGAGGGGCAGCACACCGGCGGCGGCCGTGAGATCGCTGACCAGCAGGCTGTCGACACTGGCGACGGGAGACGGCTTCGGCTGGCCCGTGTAGTTGGGGCTCGCCGAGGTCTTTCTCGGTAGCGAGGATCACCGGCCCGAAAGCATCGGTCAGATCGCTGTAAGCCACGGCGCGGCAGAACCTGATCTCTGAAAGGAACTGGGACTTCTCGGCGTCGGTGATACCCGTCATCGAACTGATGTTATAGATCGCGTTGTTCGCGTCAGAGACCAACTTGTAGGCGTACTGCCAGTCCTGGCCGATGAGACCGTTCGCGGAATTCCACTTGCCCCAGCGAGAGTTGTCCCGGGTCGCCGCCATAGCTGCAGTGACCGATATCGGTCGACAGATCGGTCAGCGCGAAATGGCGCACGGTCCAGTAGGTAAAGTTGTCGCCCACGCTTGGCCCCTTCAGACGGGCATAGACGGCGTTGACGGCGGCGATCGCGTCGGATTTGGTGACGAATGCGTTGGTACTGGTAAGACTGCTGTATACTTTCGGGTCCAGCGATTTGTTACAGGCGCCGAGGAATAGCACAGCCGCAACAAGAGCAAAATATCTTTTCATATCTGCAGAGTTTGAATTTTAGTGGAGAGTCAGTTTTAAACCCACCGTATAGGTGCGGAATGCGGGGAATGAGTTGAAGTCGAGGCCGCCGGCGATATTGCTGACGGTACCGTTGACGACAGCCGATCCGGAAAGGCTGCCGCCCACAGGATTGTTGCCGGCGTGAACGTTGACCTCGGGGTCCGTACCCTTATACCCGGTGATGGTCCAAAGGTTCTGACCCGTAGCATAGATCCGGATGCCTTCGAAGAAATGCAGGCGGCGGATCAGGCTTTCGGGCAGGGTATAGCCGAGAGACACCTGTTTCAACCGGACATAGGACGCATTCTCGACAAATCGCGAGTTGACATAGCTGCCATAGGTAGTCAGAAAATAGCCCTGCCTCGGCACGCTGGTACTCTCGTGGGTACCTGCCACCCACCGGTCGAGCGCCGCTGCGCCCGTAGTGGACTCCAGTACCAGTCTGTTCATGTCGTACAGATGGTATCCGAATGCACTCTGGAAGAAGACGCTCAGGTCGATCCCCCTGTAGCGGAAATCATTGCTGAAGCCCGCGATCCAGTGCGGATTGGTATTGCCCAGATAGGTGCGGTCATCGGGCGTGATCTTGCCGTCGTGGTTGACGTCCTCGAACAGCGGGTCGCCCGGTTTGGCGTTGGGCTCGGTCGTATGCTGGTCGCCGGTCTTGATGACTCCAGGTACTTGTAGCCGTAGATCTCACCCAGTTCTCTTCCCGGCACCAGTCTGGTGAATTCCTGCGCGGAAACGACGCCGCTGGGGTTGGCCGTGATACTACTGATGAAGGCGATGCTGGGGGCCAGCGACAGGGCCTTCTGCCGATTGTACGCAATATTGAAGGTGGTGTTCCAGGAGAAATCCTTCCCGCTGATATTTTCGGTATTGATGCCCAGTTCGACGCCCTGATTCTGCACGGATCCAACGTTGGCCGTCTGCGAGCCGAAGCCCCACCACTGCCCTACGGGCACCGCCAGCAGCAGGTCCTTGGTCTTTTTGTGATAGTAGTCGACGGTCGCGTTGACCCTGTTGTTGGCAAAGCCGAGGTCCACGCCGAAGTCGAACTGCGCCGTGCTCTCCCATTTCAGGTTGGGGTTGGCCAGACCCGAAGGCTCGATACCCGTAGACAAGGTGCTGCCGTCGGACAACACGGTATTGTACGGCGTAAAGGTGGGGAGATAGGAATGGTTGCCGATGCGGTCATTACCGGTAACGCCATAGCTGGCACGGGCTTTTAAGTTGGAGATCACCTTGCTGTCCTTGATAAAGCCCTCGTCCGTGAAGCGATAGGCCAGCGCGCCGGAAGGGAAAAGACCGTGCCGGTAGTTCGCTCCGAACCTTGATGATATGTCGTCACGCAGGGTGAAGGTCGCCAGGATCTTGTCGTTATAAGAATAGTTGAGACGGCCGAAATAGCTGCTCAGTTTGATCTCGTCCTTGTAGCTGCCCGGCGCCGGGTAACTCGTAGCGCCCGCGCCCAGATTGTTATTCAGGAACACGTCCGTGGAGTAGCCCTTGCTGCCCGCGAGCAACGACTGCAGAATGTCCTTCTGGTTGGTCGTACCGAACAGCGCAGTGAAGGAATGGTCGCCGATAACGTATTTATAGGTCAGGTACTGCTCGACCAGCCATCTCTCGGTGGTAAACATCTGCTCGGAGGCCACGCCGCCGTTGGCCTGACCCGCAACCAGCGAAAGGGGCAGGTACTGGCCGTTGGTGGTCTGCGAGAATTCCCCGCCGACACTGACATGATAGGTGAGGTGTTTGATGATATCGTAGTCGAGGAAGATATTGCCATTGACGAGCTTGTTACCCGAGGTATTGGTCGGCAGCAGCAGGGTGGCCATGGGGTTGTCCTTTCCGTTCAGACGGTAGTAGCTGCCGTCCTTGTTGAACTCGGGGATATTGGTACCATAGGTCAGTATCGAATACAACGGCGCGGTGATATCGCCGGAATATTTCTGAACATCGGAGTTGCTGCTCGCGATGTAGACGTTGCCGCCGACCTTCATCTTGTCGCTGACCGTCCTGTCCGCGCCGATACGGGCGCTGTAGCGGTTGAGATCCGTATTGCGAAGTACGCCCAGTTGCTTCATATAGCTGCCGTTGATATAGACATGGCCATTCCGGTCGCCGCCGCTGGCGCTGACGCTGAGGTTCTGGATCGTGGCGTTCCGCGTCGCCGGGCCATACCAGTCGGTGTTGGTGCTGGGGAAGCTGGCATTGAAAGGCGGGGTAGTGCCGTTCTCCACAGCGATCGCATTCTGTATCGACTGGTACTGGCTGCCGCTGATCAGCGAAGGCTTGTAGGTCAGTCTCTGGGTGCCGGCGGAACTGTCGACGTCGACCAGCATCTTGCCGGTCTTGCCCTTTTTTGTGGTGATCATGACGACGCCGTTGCCGCCGCGCGCCGCCATAGATAGCGGTTGCGGAGGCGTCTTTCAATACCTGTATGCTCTCGATATCGTTCGGGTTGATATAAGACCCGTTGTCGGAGGTAAAGCCGTCGATGACATACAGCGGCTGGTTAGACGTATTAATGGAGTTGCCGCCCCTCACGACGATATTCATCCCGGCGCCCGGCGAAAAATCGGACTGCTGCACCTGCACACCTGCCGCGCGGCCCGCGATGGCCTGCCCTACGTTGCCGCTGGTGCCTCCCAGGTTCATATGGTCGGCGCTGATGGAGCTGACCGATCCGGTAAGGTCCTTGCGCTTCTGCGCGCCATAACCGATAACGACCATCTCCTCGAGTTTTTTTGTGCTTTCCTGCATCGCGAATGTCAGGATGGTCAGGCTGCCGACCTTCATCTCCTGGTCTTCGTAGCCGACATAGCTGGCCACCAGCACCGGCGACTTGCCTGTTACACGAAGCCTGAAGAATCCGTTGGCGTCGGTCACAGTACCCCGCTGTGTTCCTTTTTCGTTGATCGACACACCGGACATCGCCACGCCTTTGGCGTCTGTCACAGTACCCGTAATTTCTTTGGTAACTTTAGTCTGCGCGCTGACGGATAAGGTTGCGTAGAGCATTAGAAGGAATAAGCTAAGAAGGGAAACCGTTCTCATACAATTATAGTTTTGGTCGAAATAAAAGTAGAGGTTTTCTTTATTAAAAAAATTCGGGGACCGCGACGGGTCGGCGTTTTGGGTCAATGCAAACGTTTGATATTTTCGCGCAAACGTTTGCGCATTTTTTGCCCGAAACGCCTCCTTTACCTTAGAGCATCCAAAATTCAGCTGTACATGAAAGGAATACTCTCTGTCATTGTTTGTTGCACGGCTCTTACACTGCAAGCCCAGCCAAAATGGAACGCCGATTCTCTCGGCAATATCCGCGCCGTTGTCGCCGTCACATCCGACGGCCAGTACACCCGCGTTGTGATTCCCTGGCGCCGGCCCGACGTGCATCCCGAACAGAAAAGGATCATCGTGCAGGACAGCAGTACGGGCGCTCTTGTTTCCGGTGTTGCCGTCGGCGCCATCAGCAATGCATCGGGGGAGGTCACCTTTCAGGTGCCCTCCGGCAAAGGGCTCTACTATGTCTATTATATGCCCTACCGGAATGAAGGCCGCAGCAATTATCCGAAGGGCGTCTATCTCCCTCCTCTTGCCGGTGACTGGAAGCCGGCGGGAACACCGGCTACTGCGGTATGCAGGTCCATCGAACCCATCGACTCTTTCAATAGTTATTCGCCGATGCAGGTGATCGCGACGCCTGGAGAGACCGCTGCCATCATAAAAGCCAGCGGACAGAAGGAATATCTCGTCTTCCCCGAGGACCGGCGCTATCCCATACGAATGAGGGACCGGTTGCCTCAGCGATGGACGAGCCGTGGGTATCGTGCTACTTTTGCGGGGACCGCTTCGCGGGGGAGAATTATTCTTTTCAGCTGGGGATTTACACTCTGAAACCAATATCCAGTCTACACCTTACCTTCAGCGATCTTCTCGGAGAAAATGACGCAACGATTCCGGCAGGTTCCCTATCCTGCCTAAACACTAACGGGGTCGACTATACGGGAAAGTCATTTGAAAAAACAGTCGATGTCCCGGCCGGCCAGGTGCAGGCACTCTGGTGTTTGGCGGATATACCAAAGGATATTCCTGCCGGTATTTACAAGGGCACCGTCACTATCTCACCCGCAGACGCCGCCCAGACGAAGGTCCCCATCACGCTTCAGATCAACCAGACCATCCTCGATGACGGCGGTATCGGTCAGCCCGAAGAACAAACCCGGCTGAAATGGCTGAACTCTACCCTGATGCAGGAGAATACGGTGATCGCTCCCTATACCGACCTGAAAGCTGGAAGGCAACACGATCTCACTGCTGGGTCGCCGCCTGACGCTGGCGCCGTCCGGCCTGCCCGCCCAGATACAGACTTTCTTCACTCCCGAGATGACGGGGATTGGCGCCACGCCGAGTGATCTGCTCAGTGCTCCTCTGTCCTTTGATATTGCGGGGGTTAGTGCGCTGCAGTATGATCCGGTCGTGTTTACCAAAAAAGAAGCGGGAACAGTAGAGTGGACAACGACGGCTACCGGTGATGGGGTCCGGTGTACTGACCTCGGCCCATCTGGAGTTCGACGGCTACCTCCAGTACCAGATAAGACTGGTCGCTAATGAAGCGGTTTCGTTTGACGATATCAGCCTGAACATGCCTTTTAAGAAAACGATGGCGCGGTATATGATGGGACTCGGGAGAAAGGGCGGCGACTGTCCGGATAGTTTTGACTGGAAATGGCAGGTGGCGACGAAGAACCAGGACGGCGCATGGATCGGCTCGGTCAACGCGGGTCTGCAGTATTCGCTCCGCGACGAAAAGTACTCGCGGCCGCTGAACACCAATTTCTACTTGCAGAAACCGCTGCTGCTGCCCTCCAGCTGGGGCAACGAAGAAAAAGGCGGTATCAGCATGTCGACCAACGAGAATTCATTCCTTGTCCATAACTACAGCGGCAGCCGCGCGATGAAGAAGGGCGACACGCTATATTATAATGTTACGTTCCTGATCACACCTTTCCATACTATCAATACCGACTTCCAGTGGGCAACGCGTTTTTATCACCGCTATAATAAGATCGACAGCATTGCGGCTACCGGCGCCACCGTCGTCAATATTCATCACGCGACGCCGATCAATCCCTGGATCAACTATCCCTTTATCGAGTGGAAGGCGATGAAAAACTATATCGACGAGGCGCATGCAAAGGGGTTAAAGGTCAAGATCTATAACACGGTCCGTGAATTGTCGGACAGGGCCTGGGAACTTTTTCCCGATGCGTAGCCTTGGCCACGAGATCTATTCACCCGGTAAGGGCGGAGGTTTCAGCTGGCTCCAGGAGCACGTTGGCGACGACTATATCCCCGCGTGGTTCGTCCCGGAGATAAAGGATGCGGCGCTGATCAACAGCGGCATGTCGCGCTGGCATAACTATTATGTGGAGGGGATGAACTGGCTGGTGCAGAATGTCGGGATCGACGGCATCTATCTGGACGATGTAGCCTTTGATCGCGTGACGATGAAGCGGATCAAACGGGTCCTGACCCGCGACGGGCACCCCGGTATCATCGACCTCCACTCCGCCAACCAGTACAACAAGAGCGACGGTTTCAACAACAGCGCCAATCTCTATATGGAGCATTTCCCCTATCTCAACCGGCTGTGGTTCGGGGAATATTTCGACTATGAGAAGAACGATCCTTCCTTTTTTCTGACTGAAGTTAGCGGAATACCGTTTGGGCTCATGGGCGAGATGCTGCAGGACGGCGGCAACCCCTGGCGGGGAATGGTCTATGGGATGACGAACCGGATGCCCTGGTCGGATAATGCGGACCCGCGGGCCATATGGAAAGTATGGGATGAGTTTGGGATGAAGGGGACGGAGATGATTGGGTATTGGAGTGGGCGTTGTCCTGTGTCGACCACTAATAATAACATTCTCTCTACCGTTTATAAGAGGCGGAACGCTGCCCTCGTCGCGATCGCGAGTTGGGCCTTATCCGACACCACCGTCAGGCTTAAGATCGACTGGGCGCGGCTGGGCATCGACTCTTCCCGCGCCGTGATCGAGGCGCCGGCGATCCGCAATTTCCAGCCCGCGGCGGACTTCCGGCCGGGCGACGCGATCAGCGTCGGTAAAGGAAAAGGCTGGCTGCTGATCATCAAAGCCGCACCGGCAGTCGCTAAAGTTCAGGAATATAAAAAAGACTTCCCGACCTATCCATTTTCCGACCCCAGCCCCATCCCGATGAACACGGCGGTATATCCGTATTTCCGTTATGACGGGTTCACGACCAAGGCCGTCGACAAACAATGGAAGGTCGTGGAGCTGGAGAACCAGTGGATACGCCTGCTGATCCTTCCCGAAATTGGCGGCAAGGTCTGGGCTGCCATCGAGAAGTCGACGAACAAGCCCTTCCTTTATTACAACCACGCGGTCAAGTTCCGCGATATCGCTATGCGGGGCCCCTGGACCAGCGGCGGCCTGGAAGCCAACTACGGCATCATCGGCCATACCCCCAACTGCGCGACGCCGGTGGACTACCTGACGCGGACCAACGACGACGGCAGCGTCAGTTGTTTTATCGGCACGCTCGACCTGCTGACCCGCAGCTATTGGCGCGTGGAGATCCGCTTGCCCGCCGACAAGGCCTATTTTACGACCCGCTCGTTCTGGTACAATGCCACGCCACTCTACCAGCCCTATTATCACTGGATGAACGCGGGTCTCAAGGCGGATGGCGACCTGGAGTTCGTGTATCCCGGCAACAAATACCTCGGTCATAACGGCGAATATGGCAGCTGGCCAATCAATCCTGCCAACGGGAAGAACGTCGCCTTCTATAAGAACAATGATTTTGGCGGATACAAGTCATATCACGTCTTTGGCAAGTATACCGATTTCGCCGGGGCCTACTGGCATAACGACGACTACGGCATGGTGAGGTATGGCACACACGATGACAAGGCCGGGAAGAAGATCTGGATCTGGGGGCTCTCGCGGCAGGGGATGATCTGGGATCGGCTGCTCACCGACACAGACGGCCAGTATGTGGAGCTGCAGTCGGGCCGCCTGTTCAATCAAAATACGGGAGAAGAGCAGCCTGACGCCTTTCAAGCACCTCGGCCTGGCGCCTTTCCAGACGGACAGCTGGAAGGAGTACTGGTATCCGGTGCTGGGCACGCGCGGAATCGTGTCGGCCAGCGATGTCGGCGCGCTGAATATCGTGCGGGAAGGGGGTTGGGTGAAGATCCGCTTTCACCGACGCAGGCGATCGACGATACGCTGCGGGTCGGTTCTTATCTCAGGGCGTTGCATCTGGCGCCGCTGCAGTTGTTTGTAGATTCGTTCTCTTTGGCGGGCCCGGATTCGCTGACTGCCACCCTCGGACGCCAGCTACTAACCTGGTCTTCGTCTCCGACGGCGGGTGACTTGTCGCGTCCGGTCGACGCACCCGCGAATTTTGACTGGACTTCGGCTTACGGCCACTACCTCGCCGGGTGTGAGGATATGGACCAGAAGAACTATGCGGGAGCGGAGGCTTCGTTCGACAGCGCGCTTTTGCGGGACGCGTGGCTGCTGCCGGCGCTGGTGAAGAAGGCCGGGCTGCTGTATCGCAATATGCGGTATGCGGAGGCGCTGGATTACTCGCGGCGCGCGCTTAGCGTCAATACCGAAGACGGCGGCGCCAATTTTATTTATGGGCTCGTGAATATGCAATTGGGGAAGAATGCGGACGCCGCCGATGGATTTGACATCGCGAGCCTGAGTCCGGCCTGGAGGAGTGCGGCGTATACGCAGCTGGCACGGCTGTATTTGATTTCCGGAAATTGGCCCCGGGCGGCCGTGTCTGCCGAAAAAGCGCTTGTGGCGCAGCCGCAGAATATGGACGCGCTTCAATTGCAGGCCGTGATTGCGCGTCAGCGCGGGGATTCCCGCTCGTGGCGCTCGACGCTGGCGACGCTGCTGCGACGCTGGATCCACCTAAATCATTTCGCGAGATTCGAAAACGAAGGCGCAGCCGTCACGGCGCTGATCCGCAACGAACTGCCGCAGGAGACCTACCTCGAGCTGGCCATCTGGTATCATGGCTGCGGGCTTTCCGGCGATGCCATCCGCGTACTGGCGCTTGCTCCGCCGGTGGCCGAGGTGAAGATCTGGCAGGCCTGGCTTACGCACTCGAGCCGCTGGATACGACGGCGCTCGATCCGGTGCGGGCTTTTCCTTTCGTTCGGAAACAGCGGCCGTGCTCGAGTCCATGGTTGGCAAGGGCTCGTCGTGGCTGCTTCGATACCAACTGGCGTTGATCTACAGAGACCGCAACAGACTCGATGAAGCGCGGCGGCTGGTAGCGGGGCTGAGTCCTTCGTTCGCGCCTTTTTATGCATTCCGCGCGGTGCTGGATTCTTCGGGCGCCGAGGCGGACCTTGAGAAGGCAGTTGCGCTCGATCCGACATGGAGGTATACGAAACTGCTTGCGGAGTATGAGCTGGTGCATGGAAATATATCCCACGCCGTTGCACTGGCGGGAAACTTCTATTCATCACATCCCGACAACTATATCATGGGTCTGTTGTATGCCAGGTCACTCCTGGCCAGCCGACAATACGCCACCAGTGTCGGGGTTCTGCGCAAGTTGACGATTATTCCATTCGAAGGCGCCACCGTCGCCCACGACGTGTATCGTGATGCGTTGCTGGCACAAGCCGAAGAATGCGTTCAAAAGCGCCAGTTTGATAAGGCGAAGCGGCTCGTCGCCGCAGCGAAGCAATGGCCCGAGAATCTCGGTGTCGGCGAGCCATATCCCGCCGATCAGGACCTGCGCCGCGAGGACGAGTTGTTGAAGGCTATTTCTGGAGCGGTAGAATCGGATGCCATCGCGTGGCTTTTTACCCAGTCGTCGGCAAAATACTTCCCCCATTCCTGGATAAAGTGATCGAACTGGTATTCAGTCTCGCAGCTGAGGATAAATTCCTTAGTAGGACGGTACGCCCTCATAAATGTATCGATCGCCGGTGTGTCCAGCCCGGTAATGTGGTGTACCAGGGACCTGTTCCAGCGGTGGTCGATATATTTTTCATCCTCTTCGTATTCCAGTCTTTTCTGCAGCGCCAGCATCTGTCTGTTCTTCCTTCCGTCGAGCAGCATGTCGAAATCGATCCCAACGCCCAGACCGCGGCCACCGCGGCCCGATTTAAGTCCGTCGACATAACCCTTGTCATAGTCGAATACCTTTTTATATTCCCTTCGGTTCTCCAGGGAGTCCAGCAGGTAGTTGTGTGAACGAACGAATACAGCAGGCAGCGAGTCGACCGCAATGTCCAGGCTCATGTCGAAGGGGATTCCCTCCGGGATCTCTTTTACCGGTATTTTTGCCGTAGCCCGGCCCAGATAGGAAAAGGATACGCTATCGCCCGCGGGGAGGCTGATGCTGTAGCGTCCGAGGGTGTCGGTGGTGGTTCCCTTGCCCGAGGTCCCGACTACGCTGACGCCCTGCAGGGTAAAACGCGCGGAAGCGTCGTAGATGGTACCGGTCAGGCGGACGTTTTGCGATTCCGCCGCGACGCATGAAAATAAGATGAGGAGCAGAAGTTTTGCCTGTTTCATTTGCGGCTACCAAACTAACGCGGCACCTGCCGGGATGACGATAACGGCTCGTTATTTAACAATTTATTTACCGGCTGGGCTCCAGTGGCCTCTCCGACGAGCTGTTTTAATGTTGTATATCTTTCGCCGCGTCCGTCGTTCTTAATATACACCGTCATCAGAAATGCGCAGTAGCCTTTGTCCCTGTCCACCCACGGGAAACTGCCGAACAGACCCGGACTCGTCACCGCCGTCCCCATGATCCACTCGCCGTAGCCATACCCGAGACCGTTGAGGCCAAGCGCCTGCGCCGGTGAATACGCGATGGTCACGTCCGGAGTGATCCTGTTGATCTGCATCTCATTTATGCTTGTTTCGCTGAGAATCCGATGCCCCTTATACATTCCCTTGTCGAGTATCATCACCAGAAAATGCATATAGTCTTCCGGCGTGCTCCCCGCGCCGCCCGCGGGCATTGCTACCGGTCCCTTTCCAAAATCCGTATTCTTCATCTCCAGCGGCTGCGCGATGCGCTCCGCGAAAAGCGTCTCAAACGACTTCCCGCCGATCTTTTCCAGAATGGCTCCCGCGATCTGAAGACCGGCACTGCTGTAGTGAAATACTTTTCCCGGCTGGCCCTCCATGGGCATGTCCGCGATGGTCGCTATCGCCTGGTCCATGCTGGCGATGTTTCTCATTTCCTTTATCGACTGCTTCAGCGGTGGCTCGTTGATGCCCGTGAGATGGGACAAACATTCGCGAACCGTGATCCCGCCCTTTCCGTGTTCCGACAATACCGGCAGATATTTTCCTACCGTGTCATTTAAGTCCAGCCTCCCCTCGTCCACAAACGTCATCACGAGCGCGGCGCTCAGCCACTTGCTGCAGCTCGCAATGGGCTGCCGGCTCTCAATGGTATAGTCGCCCGGATCCGTTTCCTTCCCCGGCGTCTGCTGATGAACTTGGTGACCATCTTCTGCCGGCGGCTCATGTCATTCACCGACCTCATATACGCTACCTTACCATCCTTATACACCACGAGGATGGCCCGGCCACCCATCTCCTTCGCGTTATCCGCCATCCAGTCGTCCAGCTTCCCCCAGCGATCCTGCGCGCTGACGCGGCCGACGCCGGCGACGCTCAATAGTAGTATTAGGTATACTCCCGGTAGCCTCATATAAGATGGTTTGGAGTAATAGACTGACGGGGGTGAAAAAAGTTTAATGTTCTCTACTCCTTCTTCCACGTATATCCATCGTACTCCACAAAATCACTCTGTCTTGTCTCCACACCCGTCACCTTTCCATCCTTCACAATGAACTTCGTCGAATAGATGCCATACTCGATATTGTCGTAGGACAATAACCACTCCCCATTGTCCATATACTCCATCTTCGCGGTCAGGTTGTCGTGACTGTTGAACTTCAGCGCGAGCGCCCCCCATTCTGACGAATATCCATCGAACCATATACCGGATTGCTGTAGTGGCCGGTGTAGGCGGATAAAGGCAGCGGAGGCTTCGCGCCGGTAACGCGGGCCTTCCAGCCGTTGATCGTGGCCAGCGTGTCCTTCATCACCCGGCGGAAACCGGGAAGGGCGGCAGCGCTTCGGTTCCTGTAAGGGACGCCGAGATAGGCGTCGAGTATCTGGTGCCGCAGCAGGACGAAAAAATCCTGGTTGTCCTGGTTCGTGAGTATGGCCAGCCCAAGGCGTTCGTCGGGAATGAACGTCAGGATGCTCACCATCCCCGCGGCTCCGCCGGTATGCCAGTAGGTCTGGTGGCCGTTGTAGTCGCTGACGACGAGGCCGAGGCCATAGCCCATGAAGTTCTGCGGAACTTCGGAAGACTTGCGGCTCGTCATCAGGGAGTTGATGTCGCGCGTGGCGAGCATCGCCTGGAAGGGAACCACCCTCGTTCCTTGCCAGCGCCCGCTGTCCAGCTGACACTGCAGCCAGTGGCTGAGGTCGGCGACGGTACTGATCAGGTCGGCGGCGGGTCCGAGATTGTCCCAGTGGTCAGGCGGTACCGGATGCAGGTCTCCGGTAAAGGCAGTGGTATATGGCGTGGGCAGTCGTACCGTGGATGGCACCAGCCGCAGGCTCGTATAGGTGTTGGTCATCTGCAGCGGCGTTAGCAGGCTGTCCTGTATATAGTCTTCCCAGGCCTTGCCCGCAACTTTCGGGATGATTTGTCCCGCCGTCAGAAAACAGCTGTTGCAGTATCCCCAGGTCTGCCGGAAGGGACGCGACGGCTTTAGCAGCCGGATACGGCGGATGATCTCCTCCCGGCTAAGGTTGCTGTTCCAGAAAGTAAAATCGCCCTGAAAAGTTTTTGTGCCGATACGGTGGCTGAGGATATCGCGTATGGATACCAACTGGCTGGCAACCGGGTCGAATAACCGAAAGTCGGGGATGTATTTGGAGACCTTGTCGTCCAGAGACAACTTGTGGTCGTACTCCAGCTGAGCAAGCGCCGTAGCGGTAAACAGCTTCGTATTACTGGCGATCATGAAGGGCGTGTTCTCGTCCACCGGTTCGCCCGTCTTCAGGTCTTTCACTCCATACCCTTTTGCAACGACCACTTTTCCGTCCTTTATGATGACCAGTGCCAGCCCCGGCACCTGCCAGTCCTTCATACCCTGACGCACGTAGGAGTCGAGGCTGTCGGTGACAAAAGATGGGGTCTGCGCGAAAAGGACGCAGGGCAAAAGAAGCCAGACGGACAGCAGCAGTCGCACCGGGAGGGGTTGGTTCTCATATTCATTATTTGGTCTAAAATAACGTAATTTTCGGTTTATATGAGTGAAGACTACCAGACCTTCCAGAAATTCAACGATCCGCAGCTGGCCCAAACTATCGCGGGACAGCTAACGGAGCTGGGCATTCCTTCGGAGATAGTCGACGAGAACCCTAATTTCAACCCAAGTTTTGTCACCAACGTCGTCGAGCCTACGATCCACCTCAAACTGCGGTCGCGGGATTTCGACCGGGCCCACGAGTCGCTTGAAAAATACTACCGTCAACACCTACACGACGTCGATCCCGGCTATTATTTATTATCGTTCAATAACGAAGAGTTGAAAGACATCATCGCCAAACCGGACGAATGGGGGCATTTCGACTACGCCCTGGCCAAACAGCTACTGGCAGAAAGGGGGCAGGCCATTACGCGCGACGAGGCCGAAGACCTCAAACAGCAACGGATAAGAGAGCTTTCGCGCCCCGAGCGGACGCATATGGGCTGGATCGTCCTCGGATATTTCTGCGCCGTCTTCGGAGGGCTTTTCGGGCTGATCATCGGATATATCTTCGCGTATACGCGAAAGACCCTGCCTGATGGCCGGACCGTCCCCGTCTATCCGCACTGGGCAAGACACCATGGGAAGAGGATCTTCTTCCTCTCTATTGCGGCAACTTTAGTCTGGGTGACCGTTAGGCTCGCCTCAGCCCAAACGCCCGCGCCGCCGACCTCCGGCAATCCCATCTTTCAAGGCTGGTATGCCGACCCCGAAGCCGCCATCTTTGGCAAGACGTATTGGGTCTACCCTACCTACTCGGCTAAATATAAAGACCAGGTCCATTTCGACGCGTTCTCTTCGACCGACCTGATCCACTGGCAGGAGCACAGGAATATTTTAGACACTACCGCCATCCGCTGGGCAAAGCGCGCCATGTGGGCTCCAGCGATCACAAAAAAAGACGGCAAATATTATTTCTTCTTCGGCGCCAACGATATCCAGAACGATTCGTCGGTCGGCGGCATCGGAGTAGCCGTAGCGGACAAGCCGGAGGGGCCGTACAGGGACTATCTCGGCCACCCGCTGATCGACAAATTCCACAATGGCGCACAGCCCATCGACCAGGCCGTTTTTCAGGACAAGGACGGACAAAACTATCTGATCTACGGCGGCTGGCGGCACTGCAATATCGCCAGGCTCAAATCCGACTTCACCGGCTTTCTGCCGTTCGGCGACGGGACGACGTTCAGAGAGATAACACCCGAACACTATGTCGAGGGTCCCTATATGTTCATGCGGAATGGCAAATACTATTTCATGTGGTCCGAGGGTGGCTGGACCGGCCCCGACTATTCTGTTGCCTATGCCATAGCCGACTCTCCTGTCGGGCCCTTCAAACGTATCGGCAAGATCTTACAGCAGGATATGGCCGTCGCGACCGGCGCCGGACACCATTCGATACTCCATGTTCCCGGGACCGACGACTATTATATCGTCTATCATCGCCGCCCGCTGGGAGAGACCGACGGCAACCACCGCGTCACCTGTATCGACCATATGTATTTCGACCCCGACGGAACGATAAAGCCCGTAAAGATCACCAAAGAAGGGGTGGAAGCCCGTACTATACGACGGAGCAACTGATCACCGTCCTGTTGTTGTCGGGACCGTAGCTAAGGGTCAGCACACGCCGCACGTCCTTTAACAGATTGAGGTCGGAGGCATAGAGCAGAAGGAAGCGTCCCACTGTGATCGAAGCAAACGAATACTGCAGGCAGTCCCTGATATTGTCGTAAGCCTGATCAAAAACGGTGTATGCAGCGCCTTTCTCCATCTTATTCTGCAGATCGATCATGCCCGTGACAAAATTCTTCAGACAGCCCTGCAGTCCGGGGTTGCTCCGGATGACGCCGGCAAAGGTATTGCCGAAGGTCCAGTTGTCGCGATCGGCCTCGAACTCGGCCAGGTGGTCTTCGTCACCAAGCCCCTGTATCTCGGTCTCGGCGAGGGAGGCCAGGTCTTCTATCTCCTGGTCGGGGTTGTCGAGGTATTCAGCAAACAGCGGCGCGTACATGTCCTGCCGGGCCTGCATATTCGACCTTGATCTATAGTCGGGCAGCCACGTCATTGCCGCGCCCATTGCCCGGGGCAGCTGTTTCTTGCTGGCCGTCCCCCAGCCGTCGGCGGCTATCTGCTGCAGCAGGGTGCGTATGACCTTGTCGGGGAACACCAGCTTGCCTTCTATAAGGACTTCCTTCCCCTTTACCGCCGCATATTTCTGCACCAGTCCTTCGATGTCGGAGGGATTCACCGCCATCCAGACGGCGGCGCTGTCGAGGTATGAACGGAGGTCGTTGTCGCCGACGCTGGGGTCTTTCAACACCGTATTCAACAGGAAGGTATAGCCGAATTTTTCCAGCGTAGGAGTCGGTGAGAAATCGGTCATGGCGGCGCTGATCTGTCCGCTCCATGAGCCGGTAGCCTTTAACAGCCGCCACTTGTATCCCTTCTCCCTGTCGATCTGTACTTTTCTGTTGGTTCCCTGAAGGTCGGTCTGGACGTTGGTGGTCGACTTTTCATAGTCGCTGCTGGTCAGCAGGGTGAAGTCAAAGAGGGTAAGACCCAGTCCCCAGGATTTGGTGATGGTCAGCACCTTTTGGTTCAGATAGGAGACCAGCGTATAGGGTATCGCGTTCTTTCGGATCGAGTCGAGCAGCGCGCCGGTCTTGAACTTCAGCAGATCGCTATGGTAGTTCTTCAGGTCGTCGCCGCCGATCAGGATGGAGAGGATCTCCTGGTCGTCCTGGATGCGGCCATACTGATACGAAAAGGAAAGATGGACGCTGTCGGTGGCCAGCTTCGTGACGGTGTTGGAAATATCCGTCTCCAGTTGTTTGAGTTTTGGGGTGAGGAGGTCGATGGGCTGCGGCAGCTGGTCGAGGTGGAACAGACTAAACAGCTTTTCGACAATCGGTGATTTTTTCCCCTGTCGGAAATTTTGTACTGCGGTGTTGATCTCGGTGATGGTGTTGCCCAGCACCGACTGGATTACTTTGTCGCAGATGGCGCCGACCTGCTGCCCGAGCGTTGTCGGGTCGGCGAACTGAACACCGATCGACGCGCCGAGCGAAACGTTCTCTGAAGTAGTCTTCTTTTTGGTGACGCAGATCCGGTAGCGCCCGTCCGGTAGTTTGGTCAGCAGGTAGGCAAAATCGTCCGTCACCGAAACGTTGAAGTTCGCCGTCAGACTGGGGGTAAGGCTGATGTCGAGTGTTACCGGCAAGTGGCAGGTGGCTGCTCAGGGCGGAGATACCCGTGGCGATGATATTGGACCGCTGGATCTGCAGGTTGCAGCTGAGTGTGCCGTTGACGGCGAATCCCAGTCCGTTGCCGGATTCGAGCGCGGCGACGTCCTCGAATTTGAAGATGGTCCTGAAGCTTTTCAGGTCCTCGGCGAAGGCGTCCCGTACCAGCTGGGTGTTGGGGTGCCGCTTATAGAAAACCGACCGGGCGCTGCCGCCGGGGGACAGGTTGAGATTGAAGCCGATGCTGGCCATGGTCAGCTGCCCGTTGGCCTTTGCGGACACCGAGTTGGTATATTTCAGATAGGCGTCGTTGGCGGTGTCCAGGACGATGGGGGCGTTGGGGGTCTTGTCCTTTGTGGCGATGAATGCGTCGTCGTCCTTGTCATCCTCGTCGTTGAACAGGCCTACTTTCATGGCCGAGCCAGCCCCAAAGGAGAAGGTAATGTCCTGGAGGGTTACCGGCCAGGACTTCTCCGCTTTAAGATTGATGGGGTTTTCATGGGACATGAGGTCTTTTTCTTTCAGCGCTTTGGGATGGAGTAGTTCCCTGATCGGGTGAAAGGTTTCGCTTAAGTTTTCCATAGCAGGCTTATTTTTTTCGGTTAGCTGATTTTTTCTTCTTCGACGATTTAGCCATCGGATTAAAATCCAGGCAAAGCCCTATCCAATAGTCCAGCTCGGCCTTCCGCTGTACGTCCTCCTCGTTCACAACAATATACCCCTTATACTCACGCCCCTTCATGATCATGGGCCGGCAGGCTCGTTCTTCCAGCAACTGGTCGTGGATCGCGGGGTCGATCCGGCACATTATCCTGTCCGGCCCGACGGTGATGCAGATTTTGTCGTTCACCATAAATGCCACCCCGCTGAACATCACTTTCTCTTTCACTTTGGGCGTGTCCATCAGCGCCTCGCGGATGCGGTCGGCCAGTTTTTCATTATAAGGCATAAATAGTATTGTCTACCTTCTCCTCCCCTGCATCTCCTCCCCATCGCTGCGGGGTCCGTCTTCGTCTTTAGCTCGTAACCTGCCGGAGGCTCCATACCCGCCAGATTTCTCACGAAATAGTCCCAGCGGCGGCGCATCATATAGGGGCTGTAGACGCCATAGCCGTGCGGCGCGTTCGGGAATACCACCAGGTCATAGTCCTTGTTCGCCTTTGTCAGCGCCTCGATGACCAGCAGGGTATTGTAAGGCGGAACGTTGTTGTCCATCAAACCGTGCGCCAGCATCAGCTTTCCTTTCAGATTTTTTGCATAGTTCTCGTTGGCCTGGGCTTCGTAGTTGGATTTGCCGTCGGCGCCCATGGTCAGCAGCCCGTCGTAGCGCTCGCCCCAGTCGTCCTCGTAGTTGCGGTTGTCGTGGTTGCCGGACTCGGAGATCCCCACCTTGAAGAAATCGGGATACCTGAACATGGCGCCCGCCGTTGCAAAGCCGCCACCGGAATGCCCCCAGATGCCTACGCGGTCGAGGTCGATATACGAGTGCTGACCGGCGAGCTGTTTGATGCCGGCCACCTGATCCGCGAGGGTATTGGTGGACATGTCACCGTAACTCATGTCATGAAAGCTCTTGCTGCGGTAGGGATTGCTGGTGCCTTCGATGGCGACCACAATAAAGCCCAGCTCGGTGAGGGCCTGATCGTCCACGCGCCCGGCGCTGAATGACCAGCTGCCAACGCTGCCGCCCTGCGGGCCAGGATAGATATAGTCAATGATCGGGTGTTTTTTGAGCTGTCCAGATGGGAAGGAGTGAAAAGCAGGCCGTAGAGATCGGTCTTGCCGTCCGCCGCTTTTACCGTTATCTGTGCGGGCGCCTTCCATCCCGTCGCCAGCAGGCGGGAGATATCCGCCTTTTCGAGGGTGGTCAGCAATTTCCCGTCGAGATTGCGCAGGACGGTCACGGGCGGAACGTCGGGCTGCGAATAGCTGTCGATCAAATAATTGCCGCCGGGAGACAGGGTTATCGTATGATTGCCTTCCTCCGGGCTCAGGGCGGTCAGCTTCTTGCCGTCAAAGCTCACGCGGTAGAGATGGTTGAAATAGGGGTTACCCGCTTCTTTGCCCGCGGCAAGGAAATAGATCAGCCTTCTCTTCTCGTCGACCTTTACGATGCGGGATACCACCCATTCGCCCTTCGTGATCTGGTTCTTCAGCTGCCCTGTTTTTGCATCATAGAGATACAGATGGCCCCAGTTGTCGCGCTCGGAGTACCAGATGACCTCGCCGGACTGCGGGAGATAGCGCCAGTTGATGGCGCCGCGGCCCGACTCGTATTGCGTGGGGACGGTCTCTTCGAAGACTTCGCGGACTGTGCCGGTAGCGGCGTCGGCGATCCTGAACTTCTCCTGTCTGTGATCCCGGTTGGTAGACACAAATGCCAGCTGAGCGTCGTCCGAAGTCCATTCCACGTCGTCCAGGGTCCCGCTGCTGGCGATATCGTCGCTAAGCGTGGCGCGGTGGGGATCGGCGGGAACGTTGAGAACGACGACCTTCGGCGTATCCACGTTGATGATCACCCGCTGGATCATGGCAACGTCTTTGTCGCCCGGCAGCGGATATTTCCAGGCCTTCAGTACGGGGTGGCCGACGTTGGTCGTCACCAGGTACATATTTCCGACATTGCGCTCGTCCTGCCTGTTCGTGGCGATCCTGCGGGAATCCGCCGACCAGGACAGTATCGGCCGGTCGCTGCTCTTCCAGCCCGCGTTGTCGGTCGCATAGCCGAAATCTTTCGCACCGTCGGTGGTCAGCTGCGTCTCCGCGCCGGACGCGACATCCCGAACCCACAGATTGTAGTCCTTTATAAATGCCGCCTTCGTCCCGTCGGGAGAGAGCACCTCATTGACCCTGCCGCGGCGCCCCTCTGCTTTTGCGGGCGCTTCGACGCCCAAATTTGCCAGGTCGGGGGCGGCCGTTCTCGTAGCCTTTGCCGGATCGACCGAGGACGAACTCATGCCCTTCGGCCGTTAGTATCCGGTACCAGAATTTATCTCCCGGAAGCCAGTTCGGCCGGACATTGGCCCGGTCCACCAGTTGCTCGGCGCTGTAGCCAAGCATGCTCTCGGCGCGTTCATAGTCCTTTGTCGTAAGTCTCGCGGGCTGCTGCGCGGATGTGGTCAATGCCACCGCGAATCCAGCCAGTGTAAGTAGTTGTTTTCTCATATGTGTGTGTTGGTTCTCTGAAGTAATAAACCGGCCCTCTCACCTACGCTGGTCTTTGGCAGTTCGACCAGCTGGTATCCGTATTCCCCATAGGTCTTTTGCAGCTGTCCGAAGGTTCTCACCGCCTCCGGCCAGTCCTGTTTTCTTTCCGTGTCCGTCCCGTAGATCTCCTGCCAGGGAGGAAGGATGAAGACGGTGCTGTTGTACCTGATGTTCCGCGCGTCTTCGTCCATTGCCGCGGGTATGTCGCGACCGATCAGCCGGAGGTAGCTGAGGGTATCGGGTATCCCCCGGTCGAAAAATACGGGGCCTTCGTCGCCGGCCTCCTGATATGTTTCTACCGAACGCCGGTGCATCAGTTCCGCATAGCGCATCGTATCACCCCACGGCAGCGCGTTCCCGCCGTCCCTCACCTGTTGTCTGATAATATCTCGCGCGACCTCGTCCACACAACGCGCGCCCCGTCTTTTCAGTTCGGCCAGCAGCGTCGTCTTGCCTACGCCCGGTCCGCCTGTAATTATGAAGTACGCATTATTACTAATCACGATGTTGACCGCTTGAAGGTCGGAAATTACGGTAATTTACCTGATCTCGTTAGCTGTATATTCACTATTTCTTCCTCCCTATCCCAAACTGATCACCGGCCACTACGGGCCGGCCGCCGGCAAAACCGATCTCGACCATCTTTTCGCTCTGTACCTGGGCGCCCTTTTCGTCGCGGAGGGTGGCGACAATGGCCTTCGAGCGGGAGTCGATGACGTCGCCTGTCGAGGGAAGCGCATATTTTCCATCGAGGCTAAAGGTGATCCAGCCGGGTTGGTCGGTGAGTTTAATGGTACTGGCCTGACGGATCTTCAGCTGGCCGGCGGTCTCGTCACCCGGTTGCCCGAGGGAGAAAACGTGTACGGACTCGTTGAAGGCATCGGCGAGCCAGAGTTCTTTTTCGTCCGGCGTCAGCGCGATGCCGTGGCTCGGGCATCCGTGTCTTTTTACGGGTCCCATGCTGAAGCCTTTTACGTCGACGTGGGCGATCATCTTGCCGGTGACGAGGTCGCCGACCTCAAATCCGAGGAGGCTGTCGCAGTTGACATAGCAGCGCTGCTGCCTCGCATCGATGGTGAACGGGCGGATATGGTTGAAGAAGGGACCTGCTAACGAGGTCGAGTAGTCGGAGGCGCGCACTACTGTCAGGTAGTTGGAGTGCAGTCCTTCGAGGTAGACCTTTTTCCGTCGGGGCCGTAGATGGTATTGTGAGACGCGGAATGGGTTACGACCTTGTGGAGTACGTCGCCGGTGCGCGCGTCCAGCACCTTCCAGTCGTCGCCTTCAAAGGAGGGGAGATAGATGGTTTTGCCGTCGGGGCTCACCGACATCCGGTCGCAGCCGCCTTCGTATTGTTTTTCCCAGAGGGATTTTTCCGTGAGGAGGTCGATGCACTGAAGGGTCTGGATGGTGCTGATATAGATACAGTGGGTATAGAGGCTGACCGCTACGCCTTTGACATTGGACGGCTGGCCTTTGTCGAGGCCGGCGGTTGAAATGCGTTTTACGAATTTGAAATGATCGTCCATATCGTATACCAGCAGACCGTGGCCTCCGTACTGAAGATAGTTGCGGATACCGGGCGCGGCGACATAGAGATAGTGATGGACGTTGGGTGGGACCCTTAGTGGACCGGGGCCGGTGGTGGCGTCCCGGGGGATCGCACTGCAGAAGATCATCGGCAGAACGACCAGGAGTGAGCGCAGTGTGGCTAAGCAATATTTTTTCATAGTACCTAAAGATACTATGTTTTGGCGAGCCCGGTCCGCACCGAATTTGGTACGGCCCAGCGCTCTATTATAACGACATAATGCCTACAAAGGCAGGATTGCCGCGATCATTCTGTCAGCTTCCGACTGTTGGAAATTTGTCACTGTCCCGTCCTCGCAGGTCAGCAGATACCAAACCTCGTCGACCTTCTTCGATACTTTCTTTGTAGCGACCGGAGGTGCGGGTTGAGCCACAACGGTGGCGGGCTTTTTCGCCGTCTTTCCGCCGGATCTGGCGGTAGTGGTTTTTGTGACGGGGGCGGGCGCCGGATCCGGTGCAACGACCGGCTGGTCGGCCTCGGCAAAATTCATTTTATCGGCCCGCTTGATGCTAAAACCCTTGAAATTGGCCGTGGTCCCCGTGCCCAGCGACGTAAGGGAGGACAAGGCCTGTTGAAAATATTTTACCTGCGCCTTGTCTTTGAACTTCAGTGTCGACATGACCACCGTATTCGCGTACTGCTGGTCGCGGAAATTGAGCGCATAGGAAGTATCTGTCTGTTTGATTATCCGCTGCAGGTCGAGAGGCCATGCGTCGGAAGCCGATCGCAGCTCGACCAGGCTGACCGTTGAAGAATTGGAAAGCGTAAACTGAGCCTCAGACTTCTTCGTGAAAAAGGGAACTATCAATGCGATTAATATGAGCTTTTTCATAGTTGTGCTATAACGGATGTTTGTAATGAATATTGTATTTGTGGATAACTCGCGAGTGAAGGCGGTCAGAGTTTTTTGATGGTGCCGCGCAGGATCGTCACCTCGGGTTGCTTGAACTCCGTTGCTCCCTCCTGATATCGCAGTAGGTAAGAGGTTCCATATATCCGCGTGGTGGTGCGCTTGACGCTGAAGCGGTCGAAATTGGCGATATCGCCGTCGTTCTTCAGCAGGGAAAAGGCGCTGTCCAGATAGCGAAGCTGGCGCAAGTCCTTGAAAGGCAGCGTGTCCATCACTTCTTCCATCATAACGCCCTGATCACGGAATAATAATACGAAAGATGTATCGCGGTGACCGCTCCATTTTTCGAGGCTGATGGGCCATTTGCCCGTCCGCACGTCTGCGAGAGTCATCTCTGAAGAGGTAGTAGCCCTTGCAAAGCCGGACCCGCCGACGAAGGGAATAAAGAGGGTAAAAAGAAGTATTCTTTTCATACGATCATTGGAATGCCGCAATATAGAAAGATAAATTTAGACTTACAAGCAAATATCGTTCCGTTCGGTAGGGGTCGGTCGGGGTCTCTGACCGAGGCGCCTTCGAAACTTACGAGGTCGTCAATACCGAGAAGCTTTCCAAAGAATACTTCGTCTTCAGCGCTGAAATGATGGGAGGCGGATTTTTGGAACTTTGTTATATTTATTTCAAAACCGCCATATGGACCGTAAATCTTTTCTGACCTCGCTGTTGGGTGTTCCGGCGCTCGCTGCGACGGGGATGACCCCGCCCGGCTCGACGCCTGCCGCGGCGAAAAAGATCAAACCCAGCCTCAACGCGTATTCATTTAACGCCCCGCTGATGGCCGGGCAGATGACCGTCGCAGACATGCTCGCGTTTTGCTCGGAAGCGGGGTTCGAGGGGGTGGATATCACCGGCTACTATCTCAGCGGCTACCCTGCCCCGCCGCCCGACGACTATCTGTATGCGATAAAGAGGAAGGCCTTCCGGCTGGGGGTCGGCATCAGCGGCACGGGAGTACGCAACGATCTTACCATCGCCGACCCCGTCAAACGCGCGGAGGAGGTGGCGCTTGTAAAGAATTGGGTCGAAGTCGCGGCGAAGTTGGGTGCGCCGGTGCTCCGCATCTTTGCGGGCAGCCAGAAGAATGAGGGGGTCAGCCCCGCGACGGTCACCGACTGGATGCTGAAGGATATCCTTACCTGCGTCGAATACGGGAAGCAGCACGGCGTCATCATCGGGATCCAGAACCACAACGATTTTATACAGACGGCAGAGCAGGTCACGCATATGATCGAAGAGATCAACTCGGAATGGTTCGGCCTCATCCTCGACACCGGCAGCTACCGGGTACACGATCCCTATGAAGAGATCGCAGCGTCCCTGCCCTATGCCATCAACTGGCAGCTAAAGGAAAAGATCTTTGTCAACGGCGTCGAGACCGATACCGACGTAGACAGGATCGTGAATATGATCAAAGCCTCGTCCTATCACGGATACCTGCCCATCGAGTCCCTTGGTAACGGCGACCCGAAACCGAAGATACTGGCCATGCTCGCGCGGCTGCAAAAGGCTATTGGTTAGAAGGAGAAGGGATGCCGGGCCTCGTTATCCAGGCCAGCCAGCCATTCAGAAAAAGAAGATAGGCCGGGAACATAAAGTACAGCGGATCGTGGCCGATACAGATGATCAGCGCCAGCACGGAAGAGATTACGCCGAGGAGCCAGGCGACGGAGCGCTCGCTCGAGGGATCGCGCCAGGCTTTCAGGAAGGTGGGTACGGCCAGTAGGGCGTCGGCCAGGATCGCGAATACGGTGGTGACCCAGGCGTCCCCCGACCAGTAATACAGCCCCATACAGGATAGGCCCAGCAGGAGAAAGATCCAGTCCTGCCTGACGAGCGAAAAGTTGCGGCTCAACAGCGCCGAAAGAACGATGGCCACACAACCCGCGGTGGAACAAAGTATGGACGAAAGGCTCCACTGCCATCCTTTTACGACGATCTGCGAGACGAGGCTCGTCCCCATCAGAAATGCCCATCCCAGCCAGGATAAAACACTGGGTCTCACCTTTCTGCGCAGCGTGTTCGCCAGATAGATCAGCTGTGCGCTGCCGATGATCAACCCCGATAATATGCCTATGATCCTTTCCATATTTTATATATCTTGTGGGCCGGGTCTACCCCGCAAAACCCTAAACTCCATGCAAAAGCTCGGCGCACTCTGCCTGACGATCCTGTTATTTGCCGCCTGCAGCAAGAACACATCCATCGAGGTCAATACCGGCAACAATAATAACAACGGCGGTAATACAGGTGGCAACACCGGAGGAAATACCGGGGGCAACACCAATACGAACTATTATATCAAGTTCTCGCTGGACGGCACCGCCAAGAATTTCGACGTACAGCCGCAGGCGCTGATGACTAATGCTCTGGGCGCGACCGTCCTCACATTCGTCGCGGGTTCCAGTGCCGGCGGCGGTCTGGAGAATATAAGCCTCATCATCAATAATGCTCCGAGCGACAATCCCATTGGAACAGGTACCTCACACAAACCGATATACTCAACTATCTGGTCCAGGGTGTATATAATCCGGGCAGTACTTCCGAGGTCTATGCCGCCGGCGCCGTCATCTCCAGCAACCCCAGCAATCCGCTAAAGATAGTGATTAGTTCTATAGATGGTAAGACCGCTACGGGGACATTCGGCGGCGATTTTATTTATGTCAATAGCACGACCCAGACGGTGGGTCCGGGTAAAAAAGTTATTTCCAACGGTTCGTTCTATCTTCCGGTGGTGAAGATGTAGACGCCGCGGCGTGCTCGCGTGAACCGCGGAGGACGCCTGGGGAACAAATTTTATTGTGTTGCATATACTAAAATTTTAGTATATTTTAGCCCTGGCCAATCTTTATAACTAGTTGAAAAACCAGGAAACACTACTCTCTAAACCGAGTCCCCAGTCCAGATTCTGGCAGCTCAATACCTTCATTGTGCTGGCCATGTGTTGCAATCTCATCAATTTCATATATTATATCGCGGACGGAATGACGCAAAGCGCGATCATCGAAATCGCCGGGATCTTCGTATTATCGATCTTTATTCTATTCAATTTAAAGGGGCTTTCGGCCGTCCCGACCCTGCTAAGCATCTTTTTTGTCAACCTTCACGCCTTTTCCCTTTGTTATGTTCAGGGCTCCGACCAGGGCTCTTTCCTATATCTTTTCCCCTTTGTCATGGCCATGATCTTTTTCTGCGGGTCCGCAGGAACGATCTGGTCGTGACCATATTCGCCATCGGCACCGTTCTCAATCTGCTGGTGATCGTTCTTTTCCTGCCCCAGCACTCCGCTGTGGAGGACGTGGCATCGGCCATCGCCTATAACCACCGCAAGCTGAATATCATCATCAACTTCCTGCTGGTGATCGTCTTTTTCTATGTGGTGCTGAGGCTGCTCGACGCCAAGGAAAAACGGAACAGGAAGCATATCGCCTCGCTCGAGCAGGCCGAATTCGAGATCCTGCAGGCAAAGGACAGGGCCGAAAAAGCGGCCGCCGCCAAGACGCGGTTCATGAGCAATATGAGTCACGAGCTCCGCACGCCGCTAAACGCCATCATCGGCACGACGCATCTCCTGATGCAGGAGCACGAACAATTGCAGGACAGCGATCATTTCAAAATACTAAAGGATTCTTCGGAGCATATGCTCCACCTCGTGAACGAGGTACTCGACTTCAACAAGCTGGATGAGGGCAAGCTCAAGCTGGTCCACGAACCTTTCGACCTGGGCGGGATGCTGCGCCAGGCCGCGGATACGTTCACGAGCACGATACAACAGAAAAATATCGACCTGCTGCTCGACACCAGTTCGGTCCCGCAGGACCAGAAGGTTGTCGGCGACGAGATGCGCCTCAAGCAGGTGCTCCTCAACCTCCTGTCCAACGCCGTCAAGTTCACTGAGACGGGCTCGGTCCGGCTGATCGCGCATGTCAAACAGTTGACGGACTCGGGGGCCGAGATCTATTTCGCCGTTGCGGACACGGGCATCGGTATACCGGAGGAGAAGATACATTTGATCTTTGATAGTTTTACACAGGCGGACGCTGAGACGACGCGTAAATATGGCGGCTCGGGGCTCGGCCTGAGCATCTGTAAAGAGCTGGTCTGGAAGATGGGCGGGCAATTGCAGGTGAGGAGTCAGCCGGGGAAGGGCAGCCTTTTTATTTCACGATCTATCTGTCCTTCAGACCGCGGTCGGCCATCGTCCCGAAAGATAGTTTGCAGAGCCTGAAAAAACTAAATGGCGTAAAGATCCTGCTCGTCGAGGACAATGCGGTGAATATGAAGATCGCCCGGAGGTTTCTGCACAGCTGGGGAGCCAGTATCAATACGGCGGAGAACGGGGTCGTGGCCTGGCAGATGTTCCAGCAGCAGTCCTTCGACCTGTTGCTGATCGACCTCGAGATGCCGCTCATGGACGGGAAGGAGCTGCTGACGCAGGTGCGGTCGGTCAACAAAGAGATACCGGCGATAGCGTTTACAGCTGCGGTTTATGAGAATATGTATGATGACCTCCAGAAACACGGGTTCAACGGCTATCTGCACAAGCCTTTTCAGCCCGATGAGATGCACCGGAATATCCTTTTACATTTAGGGAAGAACTGATCGCCCACGCGGTGGGATTAGTCCGTTATGAACGGCAGCTTCGCGTTGATGTAGACCTGCTTCTTCAGCTGCTCTTTTAATTTTTTAAATGACTCATAGGGGCCCTTTGTCACGAACATATTGACGAGCCATGCCGGCAGATCGCCGCCGGGGTCGGCCCGCAGCGTATACTCTATTTTTACGCGATGACCGCCCACGGGTGTGATAACCCATTTTCCCTCGGAATGCCGCACGCGCACGATGTCCTTTTTCTCCGGCAGATAGTCGGGGAAGACGGGCCCGTAGATGGTGACGACCCTTGTATGGGGATCCTGCACCGCCTTCAGCTGTGCAATAAAGTCCCGGTTGGCTGCCGGCCAGGGGATGCTGACCTCGGAATAGTAGTACAGCTCCGACGGAGACACCTGTTTCAGCAACACGGAGGACTTGGTGCTGTATACCCACTCGGCGCCGGTGTTGACGTCGAGAATGACGGCGACCAGCTGGGACAGCGTGGCGTCGACCTCCACGTCGACTTTTATCGCCTTGAATTTGGATTCGGGAAAGAGACGGGTATAGACGGCGATGCCGTCCTTGTCTGTTTTGAGTCGCCAGCCTTCCTGGGCCCGCAGCGATGCCGGCCCCCAAAGAAGGAGGAGGATAATAAAGCCGATTCTATAGGTCATATCAGGAATAAACTAAGGTAAATTAAGCCTGTCCTCTGGCAAAAACAAAATTTACCCGAGATGGTTCACGCCGGGGTCCCGAGATGGTTCACGCCGGGGTCCCGAAATGGTTCACCGCAGGGGTCCCGAGATGGTTCACGCCTGTCGGTCCTTTGCCGTCCAGCTCAGCATCCAGCCGGGGTATTCGGGTGGCAACTGGCTTACCTCGTCGAGGCGTTTGAGTTCGTCGGGCGTGAAGGTTATGTCGACGGAGGCAAGGTTGTCTTCCAGCTGCTCCATCTTGTTCGCGCCGATGATGACGGAAGTCACTACTTCCTGCTGCAACAGCCGGCGAGGGCGAGCCGGGCGACCGATGCCTTCCTGCTCTCTGCCATCGGGCGCAGCACGTCGATGATGTTAAACGCCCTTTCCTTGTCTACCGGCGGAAAATCGAAGCCCGACCGACGACCTGTATCACCCTTCTCTTCGCCACGCCGGTATTTGCCGCTAAGAAGGCCACCCGCCAGCGGACTCCATACCAGCAATCCAAGCCGCTGGTCCTTCAGCAGGGGGATCATCTCCCTTTCGAGGTCGCGGCCCGCGATGGTATAGTAGGCCTGCAGGGATGCGAAAGCCTCCACACGGGTGTAGTTGGAGAAGTCCAGCGCCTTCATCAGCCGCCAGCCGCGACGTTGCTGGCGCCGATGTAGCGAACCTTGCCGCTTTTCACCAGATCGTCGAGGGTCCACAGCGTCTCCTGCCAGTGGCGTCAGCGGATCGAAGCTGTGTATCTGATAGAGATCGATGTAGTCGGTTGCGAGCCTTTTGAGGCTGGCGTCCACCTGTGTCAGGATATGTTTGCGGGTCAGGCCGCTGTCGTTGGGCCCTTCCCCCATCTGTCCCCGCACTTTTGTCGCAACGACAAGATCGTCGCGTTTGAGGCCCAGGTTCCTGATTGACTTTCCGGTAAGCTCCTCGGCAAGTCCCTCCGAGTAGACGTTGGCCGTGTCGATAAAATTGATACCCGCGTCGATGGACCGCCGCATGATCTTGTCGACGGCCTGCTGGTCGAGGGAGCCCACCATCTTTGCCCAGCCCTTGCCTCCGAACGTCATTGTGCCGAGACAGAGCTCGGACACTTTGAGACCCGTGTTACCGAGAAGTTTGTATTTCATATCCGGGGATTTTATTTGATTTTGCCGCAATTTTTGGTCCAGGAGGGTGTGAACCGCGTGAACAACTGATGGAGGAGGACGCGTGAACTATGCGAATCGCGGGAGGTGAAGGCCGCGGCGGAGGATTTTATAATTCAATTGTTTACATTCTGCGGCGGCGGTCCGTTGGGTGATTTCGTCCTGCCTTTCGGCAATCGCGATCAGCGTAGTCGGCGCAATACTTAACACGGAAAAGTACTATTACCGATAAATGGTATTGACAATATGAAATAGTTTTTTCAGATTTGCATCCGAACTATCTAACAAACCATCTCTCAAACAGGACCAACTATCCGGGTTCCCTTTAACTCCCGTCCGTCCAGGGTGCCGAGACTCTCGCAACGCCCAACTATGACACTATCCCCTCTACTGATCCGGGACATTGCTCCTGGCTCGACCCTAGTCATCTGGTACCGTAAGGCTTACCTGTAGCTCAGATCCACCATTATTTGCAAGTGGCTAAAAAATAGCCTCCTGCATCCGCGCGGGAAAAAATGGGCTTCCCCGCGACGGAACCGTATTGCCCTTACCTGTCAAAAGTCTGATACTGACATATGATAGACACAACTATCTCATTACTTCGGGACGAGTTCGTCGAGTACCTAAGAGCTAACGGATACACCCAGCCGGAAACGCTGGTTGCCGTAGAAAATATTGCGCTGCTGGACAGTGACACGACCACCAACCTGAACAACAGCATCGTCTTCTCCGTCGTCAATATCGAAGAGGAAAGCACGCTCAAGAACGCCCCCGCACTCAAGAAGGACGCTTCGGGAAGGGCCCGGTACGAGAACCCGCCGGTGTATCTCAACCTATACCTGCTGGTATCCTGCGTCAACAAGAATATATCCAGCAATAACGAATACCTCGACACGCTGACCAAGCTGTCGCACGTGATCCGCTTCTTCCAGGGAAAGAATTCCTTTACGGCCTACGATCCCGCAAAGCTCAGCGTCTATGACGATATCACGGATTTCAAGATAAAGCCCGAGCTATATACGCTGACCTTCGAACAGATCAACCACCTCTGGGGTGTCCTCGGCGGGAAACAGATGCCGTCGGTGATGTACAAACTGAGGCTGGTGGCCATCTCCGGACGCAAGCGCCTGCGCGATATACCGCTGGTCGAAGAGGTAAACGCCAATCTATCCAATACAACGAACAAGGGATAATGCAAACGATCTATAAAATATTATTCGAAGTACGGCTTTTGCACGAATTCTATCTCACCAACGCCGACGGCTCCTCTATCTTCGGCGTCGGGTCCCCGGCGGCCCGCGACGCCTTCCTGCAAGATTATTTTGACCGCAATCAGCGGAGCATCAACAGCGATATCGACTACTACGTCCCGTCGCAACGCCTGTTCAAGGACTACCGGCTCAAGCTGATCCGCACTTATTCGGGGTTCAAGGTCGGTATCGAGGTGACCCCCACCACCGACAGCGGGAAGATCGCCTATGCGCCGGTGGCCGACCTCTCCCAGGGCATGAGCATTCCCGTGCTGCTCACGCGTACGAATACGGATTTTGACCTATACACGAACCGGCGGCTCAACCCCGCCTTCGACAGTCTCTGCTATTTCTCCAACGGCATCGTCACCGGCGCGAAGACTGCGCCATTTCTCACCAACCCCATCCCCCAGCAGTCGGCCACTGTCAACTACGAACAGGGCGAACTGTCCCAGGCAAATAACACGGTGAACGCCTTCTATGTCGACGCCGGGGGCGCCAGTCAGTTCGCCCCCATCACCGGAAAGAACTTCCTCAGCGAGGCCGACCGCATCCTGGTGACGCCGGAGTTCCAGTACTATTTCGACGCCGCGGACGGGGTAAAGAATGCCAGCTTCACTGTTACCGACATGAGCAATAAGACCGTCTATACCCAAACAGTGAACAGCATCGCCATACTCCAGTCGGTCTCCATCCGCATAGACGAACAGAAGGTCAATACGGTTCCCGCAACGGTCGCCGAGAATTTCTTCGTTTACAATCTCGCCGTCACCGGCAACGGCGGCTATAACAGAACTTATAAGCTGGTCTTTCTCTCCGGGATCTATGCCGGCAGCAATGCGTGGGGTATGGTCAATATAATCAACCAACCCGGCAACACACCCCTCAGCATCATCGACGACAAAGGACTGCTCATCACCCGCAGGAATACGGACTACACGGTAGCTATCGCGCCGCCGGTATTCGAGGGTATGGATGAAGAGCCGCTATTCCTTCTGGCGCTACATCAACGACCAGGGCAAGCCGCTAAAGGACAGCTACCCCGCCGTTCTCAAACTGACCGGGGGCAATCTCGTCTCGCTGGCGCCGCAGTCTCATACGTTCGCGCCTACACCGGTAAAGACGCAGAAGCTGCCCAATCCAAAGCCATTCTTCCCGGTCAAGCCGGAAGGACAGCAAATCTTTGCAGATATCATTGTTCCGGCATCCGACGTATTTCCATTGGGGCCCTGACAGGCCCATTCAGCCAGAACACCCCCTCCCACCCAAATATTTTAAATTCTTCACACAAAAAAAAGACAAAATTTATGGCAGATTACAAAACGCCGGGAGTGTATATAGAAGAGATCCCAAAGCTCCCGCCTTCCATCGCGTCCGTCGAGACAGCAATTCCCGCGTTCATCGGTTACACGGAGATCGCGCTCGGAGAGACCGAGCCGGGCACTACGATCAAAAAGCCCGTCAAGATATCTTCTATCTTCGAATACCAGCAGATCTTCTGTACACCCGGCGTCAAGACCCCGGCGCTGCCCGAGACGGATATCGTCGTCAGCATCGATCTCTCTCTTACCACCCCCAGCGTGGTGACCAAGCCGAAGGCTATGCCGGTATTCATGCTCTACTATGCGCTGCAGATGTATTTCAACAACGGCGGCGGCGACTGCTATATCGTCTCGGTCGGAGACTACAGCAAGGGCGCGCCACAGCTGCCCGACCTGGAAGCCGGTCTCACGGAGATCGAGAAGCTGCAGGACGTCACGCTGATCCATTTCCCGGACGCCATGAGCATGTCGATGCAGGACTACTATACGATCCACTCCAAAGCCATCCAGCAATGCGTCAATCTCAAGGACCGGTTCACGGTGCTGGACGTATGGATGAGCCCCACGCCGATCGCGCCGGGCAATCCTTCCAACGTGGACAATCTGCGCAGCGCGAGCCTTTTCCAGGCGCCGGAAGACCTGAAATATGCGGCCGTGTACTATCCCCGGATCTATACGGACGTCAGCTTCGTCTACAAGGATTCGGACGTTACGCTGACGGTGAAGGACGCCACTGGCGCAACGGTATTCAGCGGCAAGATGGACGGCGCAAAGGCCACGGCCAATACGTATTATTTCATGGCGCAGACGGCCATCCTCGACTTCAACATGCTGCTGCCTGCCTCCTCGGGAGCCCTGGGCGTATATGCCGCCACGGACAGCAACCGCGGAGTGTGGAAGGCGCCGGCCAACGTGAATATCATCGACGCGATCAAGCCCGAGCTGTCGATCACCAACAACGACCAGCAGACGCTGAACGTGGACCCCATCGCGGGCAAATCGATCAACGTCATCCGCACCTTCCCCGGCAGAGGACCTGCCATCATCTGGGGCGCGCGTACGCTGGCGGGTAACGACAACGAGTGGCGCTATATTTCGGTCCGCAGATTCTTCATCATGGTGGAGACCTCGGTGAAGAACGCCGCCGAGCAATTCGTCTTCGAACCCAACGACGAGAACACCTGGACGCGCATCAAGGCGATGATCGAGAATTTCCTCACCCAGCAGTGGAAGGCCGGAGCGCTCATGGGGGCGTCTACCAAGGAAGCCTATTTCGTCCATATAGGGCTCGGACAGACGATGACCGAGCTGGATATCTGGGAAGGACGCCTGATCATCCAGATCGGACTCGCAGCCGTAAGGCCAGCCGAGTTCATCATCCTGCAGTTCATGCACAAAATGCTCGCAGAAAATTAATCTAAAAAATAGTATTTATGGCTACTTCATACCAAAGATCATCCCAGCAACCACCCAGCAGCATCCCCGACTGCGAGGAAAAGGATAACGCCACGCAGAAGAAGATAAATGCTGTGAAAAAGGTCTATTGCACCAATCTCGGCACCGCCCGGGATAACGTGAAGAAACTGGAGATCGCCTACGACGGAAAAGAGACGCTCTATAAAAAGAAGGAAAAGAAGTTCCTCCGCACGCAGGACAACCTCTCCCGCTATATCAACACGGAGATCTCCATGGGCTCGCAGCTGATGCAGGCCAATAAGAGGATCACGACCAATGTCGGCAACTACAAGACCTGGGACGACAGTCTCGCCACCGCGATGAAAGGCGTCTTTGCGACCATCAAGGACGTGAAGACAAAGGTCGGCGACCTCAGGGACGCCGCGGTCAAGCTCGAGAACTCTCTCAACGACAGCTGCAGCGCCGCGCAGTGGAGCATCATCACCGGGAAGAATCCCGACAACTGCAAGGACGACAACCCACCGCCGCCCAATCCCGAGGAAGGGTGCAAGGACGCCGAGGAGATCCTGAAGCTGCTGGTCTGTATGCCCAAGGCGCTGGCCTTCGATATCGACTCGATCTTCAAAGCCTCTTCGGACATTATCGGCATCCAGAAATTCGGCAATGTCGTCAGCCTGGTCGCGCTCCAGACGGAGCTTTCCACCAGGACCGTCGACTTCGATACGCTGCTGCAAACCATCATCAAAACCCGCAAAACAGATCTGGACAATGCGCAAAAAGATCTGGTCCAGTCCCTCGCCGACAGGACCGACTCTATCATCGACCTGTATAACCAGAGATGCGACTATGACGGCGTCTACCACACGGTATCTGAGATATGTTGTCCGAAGTGCGGATGCGTCGCTGCAGGCAAGGGGAATTGCGAACCCCGGCTCGACGACTGTCTCTGCGAGGTATGCGAGATCTGCGGTGAAGTAAGGGACACGTTCTCGGACCTGACCGGCAAGACCGGAGGACAGCAGCCGCAAACGCCCAACACTTAACTATTTAAAAACAATGCCATGCTCATACTTAGCTATAAAAACTGTGAAATAGTTGAATGGGAACCCAAGGTGAAGGAATGTTGTGAAAAAAGAAACCAGGGGAAGCCCGATGAACCACCTCCTCCGACGGGCGACTGCTGCTATGACGGCTGGATGGAAGAATACAACGAGGTCACCGCGCAGCTGAACGCCGCCGACAAGGAAGTGGCGTCCGTCACCGGGCATCTCAATTATATAAAGACCCAGCGCGATTTCTGGGGCGTGTGGTACGAAGAGCTCACGAAGATCGACGACTCCGCCCGCAAGATCTGCCACCAGCTGGAGATCCTCATCCATCATCTCCACCGCATCGAGAAGAATTCGAGGCTGACGGTAAAGTCGATACAGATACTTTACTGTATGATCCGGGACTTCTATATGCAGCTGGACCTGCTGAAGAGAAAGTACGACGCGCTCATCGCCTGTATCCAGTGTATCAATAATCCCGCGCTGCCCGCAGGACAGGGGATCCGCCTCGTCATCGAAGACTACGGAAAGAAGCTGGACGCCCTCATCGCCACGCGCGACGGGCTGCTCGACGCCTTTATCGCCGTCATCGACCTGGCCAACCGGCTCGACAAGAACCTCGGCCACCATTTCGGTCTCCATACGGTGCTGCAGGAATGGAAGAAAGCCTTCCACTGCGAGGAGCATTGCTATGGCGGACGGGTAGAGAAGGAGCACCGTCACCGCCATCACCACGTACAGGGCGAGGGCCAGATCGAGGACATCGGTCTCACGCCGATGCTCCAGTTCCCCATCTGCGACAGCGAGTACTACGACGAGATCTCGGATATCTTCGACGAAGACAGCGAACTCGTGGACGAGCTGAATACGCAGCTGCTCGAGGTGACCAAGGAACGCGACAAGTTCAAAGCCTGGAAGGACGGACTGGACGCCGTCATAAAAGCAGTCGATCCGGCAACAAGGTGCGCACCGGCCAAATAAGCAGGAGCCGGCCCGTGGCCAGACAGGAGTTAAACATTCAAATCATCTATTCACGTTTTAAAAATTAATTTATGGCAGACGATCCTAAAAAGAATTATCCCCTCCCGAAATTTCACTTCCAGGTAGAATGGGGGGAAGATCGATTTGGCTTTACCGAAGTGAGCGGCCTCGACTTCGAGACCGAGGTCATCGAGTACCGCGAAGGCAATGCTCCCGTGTATCACAAGACAAAACAGCCGGGTCTCACCAAGTACGCCAATATTTCGCTGAAGAGGGGTACGTTCCTCGGCGACTTCAAGTTCTTCGAATTGTGGAAGAAGACGATGATGTTCCAGGAAGGCGCAGCCCAGTACAGAAGGGATATCACGATCAAGCTGCTGGACGAAGAGCACAAGCCCATCATCACCTGGGCCCTGACCAAGGCCTGGCCGTCGAAGGTGCAGTCTACCAATCTGAAGGCGGACGCCAACGAGGTCGCTATCGAGTCGATGGATCTGGTGCATGAAGGCCTGAGGATCGTGGAGGCACAGTAATAAAAAATACCCCATGGCTGACACTATTTATCAGAATGTCAATTTCCACTTCCGCGTGAATTTCACGCTGTCTACGGCCAAATCCGTGGACGTCGGTTTCCAGTCCGTCACGGGGCTGGACTCGACGATCGATACGGAGACGATCCGCGAGGGTGGAGAGAACAGATTTGAGCACGTCCTGCCCACGCGGAGAAAATACGGGCCCCTGATCCTGAAGAGAGGGTTGCTGGGCCCCGACAGCTCGGGCGTGACGACGTGGCTGAAACAGACATTCGATGAGGAAAAATACCAGCCGTTGGCAACGGTCAACATCTATCTGCTGGGCGAGACGCACAAGCCGATACTCCACTGGACCATCAATAATGTATGGCCCCGCAGCTGGAAGATCGGCGAGCTCAACGCCGAGCGCGGAGAGGTGTTGCTGGAGACGCTGGAGTTAAATTACAATCGTTTGATCTTTGCAGAAAAAGGATAGACTATGCCGGTAGAGATAAGAGAATTGGTTATCAGGGCTACCGTCACCGAAGACGGCAAATCGGGCAGCCCGGCGCCGGCCGCCGGCTCGGGGGATGTTCAGTCCCCGGAGCAAATCGTCAAACTGTGCGTCGACAGGATACTGGAAATTTTAAAAGAAAAAAATGGGCGATAGGAAAAATCTGGAAAAACTTCGCATCCGGTCATTCAAGGACCGACAGTTCAAGCAGGAGCTGACCACCCTTATGTTCGTCGCCCCCATCAATCCGGAGACGTTCACCAGGAATTTTAAGGTGAGCGTCGACAAGCAGCAGGCGCACGGCAACGAGGGCACGGAGATCCGCTACAGGAGTACCGCTCCGGAAGAGCTGAAGCTGGACTTCGTCCTCGACGGCACGAATACGATGGAGGGTTATTCGAATTTTCCCGCGGGTTACACCGCCAGGCCGGTCACGCTGCGAGCGCAGGACTTCCTGAAGTGCTGCTATGACATGAACGGTCCGATCCACCGGCCCAATTTCCTGATCGTGATGTGGGGGTCGGAGATCAATTTCCGCTGTGTGCTGTCCAACGTGGATATCAATTACACGCTGTTCGAGCCGGACGGGAGTCCTCTCCGGGCGAAGATCAGTGCGACTTTTCTGCACCACAAGTCCAGGGAGGAGATACTGGCGGAGGCCAAACCCACTTCGCCCGACCTGACGCACTATCAGAAGGTGAAGCAGGGCGACAGACTGGACAACCTGAGCTTCTCCGTGTATGACGATCCGGGATTCCTTACCGAACTGGCCGGTTACAACGGGCTGACGACGATAAGAAAGCTGAAAGCCGGTGTTCAGCTATCTCTTCCACCATTGATAAAGCTAAGTCCCAATGGATGATCTGTTAATACCCAATCCTTCGAAGCACGACGTCGTCACCTTTTCGATACAGGTAGACGGCCAGACGATCGATGCCACCTACCAGATAATGAGCATCAGCATCATGAAGGAGGTGAACAGGATACCGACGGCCCGTATCATCGTCAGGGACGGGGACGCCGCGCAGCGGAAATTCGAGGTGAGTGACTCCGGTAGTTTTATTCCCGGGAAGAAGATTGTCGTCAGGATCGGATTCGACGGGCAGAACGGTCAGGCCTTCAAAGGGGTCATCACGCGCCAGTCGGTGTGCATCCAGGAGAGCGGCAATACGCACCTGACCATCGAATGCCGCGACGAGGCGGTAAGGATGACGCTTGGGAGGCATAGCCGCTACTTCCAGAACAAAAAGGACAGCGAACTCTTTGACGATATCATTGCCCGCTATCCGGGAATCAGCGGTGACCTGAAAACGACGAAGCTGACGCACAAGCAGATAGTCCAGCACCACGTCTCGGACTGGGATTTTCTGCTATTGCGCGCGGAGGCTAACGGCATGCTGGTGAACGTACAGGACGGGACGATAAAGATCGGTCCACCCGACACGACGACGAGTCCGGTGGTCAATGTCGCCTATGGCTATTCGATCATGGAGTTCGAGGCGGATATGGACGCTCGCGAGCAGTGGAAGAAGGTCGAGGCGCATTCGTGGGACTATGCGGGTCAGCAGCTGTTCAACGCGGATACGACCGAGGCCTCCGCCTTTAAGCAGCCGGGTAATATCGCTGGCAGCGACCTCGCGGGGGCAGTCAGCCCCGACTCTTACGAAATGCACCACAGCGGCTACCTGCTCGAGCAGGAGCTGCAGGACTGGGTGGACGGGCTGATGCTTCGAAGCCGGCTCGCCAAGACCAGGGGCCGCGTCAGGGTCACGGGCTTTTCGGGTATCAATCCCGGCGATATGGCGAAGCTCGACGGCGTCGGCGACCGGTGGAACGGCAATGTATATGTGACCGCCGTCAGACAGGACGTGACGCAGGGCTCCTGGGACACGCAGATACAATTTGGTCTCGATCCCGAACGGTATTCGGAGACCTACAGGAATATCGACGACAGGCAGGCGGCGGGGCTGATCGGCTCCGTACACGGGCTCCAGGTCGGGGTGGTCGTCCAGCTCGGCAACGATCCGGACGGCGAGTTCCGCATACTGGTGAAGGTGCCGGTCATCGACAACAATGCGCAGGGGCTGTGGACGAGGGTCGCCAGTCTCGACGCGGGCTCCAACAGGGGTGCCTTCTTTATGCCCGAGATCGGGGACGAGGTGATCGTAGGCTTTATCAACGACGACCCCCGTCATGCGGTAATACTGGGTATGCTGCATAGCAGCGCAAAGACGGCGCCGATAACCCCGCCGACGCCAATAATGAAAAAGGTATTACGACGCGCAGTCAGATGCGCGTGCATTTCAACGACCAGACCAGGACCATTACCATCGATACTCCCGCAGGCAACAGCATACAGCTGGACGAGCAGGGGACAAAGATCGAGATCAAGGATCAGAACAGCAATCAGATAACCATGGATACCAGCGGCGTCACGGTCAATAGTCCTATGGATGTGACTATCAAGGCCGGCGCCAATCTTACTATTTCCGCCGGAGCCTCTTTGTCGATCAGCGCCGCGTCTGTCTCCGTAAAGGCTGATGCCGACCTGGACGTCGAAGGGGCCACTGGCGAAACTGGCCGCGCAGGGGATCATGGAGATCAGCGGTTCGATCGTAAAAATAAACTAGCCGACGATGCCATCCGCAGCAAGAATCACCGATATGCATACCTGCCCGTTGTCGAACGGACCGGTACCCCATGTAGGCGGGCCCGTGGTCGGACCCAGCGTCCCCAATGTCCTGATCGGCGGGCTTCCCGCCGCGGTAGTGGGGGATATGCTGGTCTGTGTGGGTCCTCCGGACGTCATTGTCATGGGGTCGACATCTGTGCTGATCGGAGGGCGTCCGGCAGCAAGACAGGGTGATATGACCGCGCACAGCGGGGTCATTGTCGCCGGCCTTCCCACCGTGCAGATCGGGGGATAAATCCCGCGCCGCGAGAGCGGCCGGATAAATATTAAACTTATGCCTGATAACTCATTTCCGTTCCTGGGCACCGGCTGGGCCTTTCCGCCGGTATTTAACTATAAGACAGCGAAGATTGAATTGGTGAGTGGGGTCCAGGACATAGAGCAAAGCCTGAATATTCTTTTGTCCACGTCGCTTGGCGAACGGGTGATGCAACCGGAATATGGCTGCAATCTGGTCAGCCACGTTTTTGACGCGCTCGACGCCTCCGTCATCGGCTATCTGAAGGACAGGGTGCAGACATCGATACTCTTCTACGAGTCGCGTATTTCGGTGGAGAATATCAGCGTGACGCCGGCCGGGTCAGTCGATAACCTGGAAGGCCGCTTTACGATCGCCGTGGAGTATACGATACCCAACGTCAACTCCAGATTCAACTACGTATTCGACTATTATCTCAACGAAGCGGCACAACCTATATGAACTGCAAAGCGCTAATACATCCCTTTCAGTACGATACCGGTACGAGCCAGAGCCAGCGGATCATGGACGATCTGCTGGAGGGCCCCGCACAACTGGACGGCCGTACCATCGCGGATATGCTCGGATATTTCGTAAAGTTCTCGCGGCAGATCAACTTCTATGACGAAGACCTCAGCATAAAGAACTGGCAGCCCTTTTTCCGGGACAGCCTTCCCTTTGTCGCGGCCTCGATACTCAACTTCAGGCAGGACGTTTTTACCTCGAAGGTGGCGGCTTATCAGAAAAAATTCCTCCGCCGCCCGACAAAAGCGGGGCTCGACATTCTGGTCAACTATGTCTATAATACGGTGCTCAGCCCGCTGAACGGCTGGGACAGCCAGTTCAACGACACGGGGCTGCCGATCGAGAACGTGCTCGACGGTCTGATCAAGAAGAATCTGCCGAATGCCATCCGGACGCTGGTCATTAATATCAACTCCGGGGTAAAATGTTTTCGAATACGGCCGGTGGGATTCTCCAGCTTTACCGCCACATGGGGTCTGACGCCGGACGACCTGACGGCGACGCTGACCTCCGACCAATTTCAGGCGCTGGGGCGTACGCGGAGGGACCGGCTGATCGCGCTATACAACGCTATCCTCGGCGGCATGACGCCTTTTCTCAAGGCGATCAACAGTAGCACGGGCGCCGCCTCGCTGAGCCTTCAGCAGAGTTTCGAGGGCCTGCGCGACGACCTGAAGCAGCGGCACCAGCCCCATCTCGCGCTGATCTTCGCCTTTTTAAATCTTTTCCGGCATCTTCAGGACAGCCTCAACGGATTCACAAAGAACCACCTGGACTTTTTCTACCGGCAGGTGCTGGCCCTGCAGCCGAAGGGGGCGACTCCGGACAAGGCGCATATCGTCCTGACGATCCAGAAGCAGCTGTCGGAATACCGGGTTGCCAAAGGGGTCAATGTGAAGGGACCGAAAGACGCCAACAAGGCGGATATCCTCTTCGCACTGGACGACGAGATCGTCGTCAATCAGGCGCAGGTCACCGATCTGCGCACGCTGTATGTCAACGACCAGGCCGTACTGGACCAGAGCTATGTTCAGGGAGTCTATATGGCGCCGAACGCCACGAAGGCCGACGGGATCGACAAGGATTTCAAGACCGACGACCCCGGCAGCTGGCCTACGCTGGGAGACCGGTACAGCAAGTATACCGATCCGGACCGGCTGTTGCGCGCCTATCCGAATGCGCGTCTGGCTTTTGTACTTGCTTCGCCCGTCTTGTTACTGAACGAGGGGCTCAGGACGATAACGGTCACGTTCAATTGCAGGGTCTCGCCGATCTTCAATTTGTCGGCGATCTATCAGGCGGTGGCCGACTCCTTTGCAAAGACGTATTACTACCTCAATCAGGACCTGATCAAACAGGCCGTCAAGGCCGGTGTCGATCCTGCGACGGAAGCCCAGCTGAGGGCCCTGCTGCCATCCACCCAGTATGAGGTGACGGTGGATTCGTCGCGGTGGCCCGCGTTCAGTGCGGCGGTGCTGGCGAGTCTTTATCCTTTTTCCCGCCACAGCGTAGTCTGCTGGTTGGGCTTAGCGGCGCCAAAGACTGGATCACGCCGAAGGCGCTGCCTACCCTGACGCCCGGCGGTCTGGCAGACGGGGTCTTCACGCTGACTGTATCCGTCACCCTTGATCCCGAAGAGCCGGCCGTCACGTTCTACAATAAGGATGCCCTGAAAGAGGATATCAATACCACCAACCCCGCCGCGCGCATAAGCCTAAACGATAAGGTAAAGGTCTATCTCGACCCGCCAAACGCCTCGGACGCCGGCTGCTGTCTGCGGCCGCCTTCGACGGAGCAAACGGAAGTCTCCCTGTATCATTTCTTCCGGAATGTTACGATCACCGACACCCATATCGACGTGAGCGCCTGCGGTATCAGGAAATTCGTGGTACAGAACGACGAGAGCCTTCAGGACGTCAACAAGCCGATATATCCTTTCGGCACACGGCCTACGATCATAGATTTTGATATCGTGACAGAGCCGCAGCTGCCGGCGCCTCCCCCCTCCGCCGGGGGTCGAAGCTCCTCCCCCACCGCCCCCGAAAAATCTGATCGGGCCCAATTTCTATATCGGCAGCCAGGAGATCTTCTGTAAGAAATGGACTTCCGTAAATATCAATCTCAACTGGAAGGACAAGCCTTCCAGCTTCAACGAATACTACCGGGCTTATTGGGTAGACCCCAATGACCACGGCCACTACGGGCTCGACGCCGACGGGTTTCACGTCAACGTGGCAGCGCTGCAGAGACAGGGCTGGCTGCCCGAGTCGGCCGATCGGCGGCTTTTCGACAACAGCGCGGTGCAGCTGGGCTGTCCGCCGGCCGGATACCAGCAGACCATCGGGGTCAGCAGCGGTGGATTTCCGGGGCTCACGCCAGGGTTTCATATCGATCCCGCCACGCCGTTGACCAAATACGAAGCGGCGACCATGTATGGCTTTCTGAAGGTGAACCTGCGCAACCAGGACTTTTTACAGAAGGACTATGCATACGTGCTGGCGCGGCAGATGATGGCGCTGAGCAAGCTGTCGGGAAAGAGCGACGGCAATAACGACGAGCTGCGACTCGAGAACGCCGTCTATTATGACAAGACCGGCGAGCCGATCGTCTTCAGCAGCAATGCCATCCGGTCGAGCGTCAACGATATCGGCGCGACGATCGACGATATTCACCAGCGACTGATGACCGATATCCTGCCCAATGTCGACGTCACGCCCGGTACCGGCATCGGTCCGAATACGGCGGACGATATTCGCCACGGACTGTACACGCCGGGGCCGGGAAGCGATTTCCGGGCAGAGGTCGAGAAGATACAGGCGGATGTCGCGAGCGGACAGAAGATCATCGACGGCACCGACCAGAAGCAGGCCATCATCCCCAACGAGCCATGGACGCCGATCATTCAGGGGATCTCGCTGGACTATTCGGCGACGGCCGCGGCGACGGATGTCGATCTGATCCATCTCTATCCTTTTGCCGGCACGTATAAAAAGAAGAGTTGTCGCAGTCGCCCGCCCTCTTCCCGGCCTTCTTTGACGAAGGGACGCTGTTCCTGGGTATGAACGGACTCATCCCCGGCAGCGATGTCAACGTGCTCTTCCAGCTGGCGGAGGCGACCTCCGATACGGAAGAGGACCCTGTACCCGTCGAATGGAGCTATCTCGGGCACAATGTCTGGAAGCCGCTGCGGAAGGGATTCGAAGTGCTGGACGACGCTACGGACGAGCTCTCTGCTTCGGGGATCATCAAGTTTGCGATACCCGACAATATAACCAACGACAATACGGTGATGCCGGCCGGTCACTGGTGGATAAAGGCTGCTATCGCCGGCAACAGCAAGATCGTCGCCGAGACCTTCCAGGTCTTTACGCAGGCGATACGCGCCACGTTCGCGGATGCGCCGGGCGACGACGAAGCGAGGTTGTCTGTACCGCTGGCCGCCGGCGCGCTAAAGGGGCTGGAGGTCGCCGATGCGAATGTGAAGAAGGTCGACCAGCCATACGATTCCTTTGGAGGCAGGGTGCCGGAGACGGACGGCTATTTTTATGTCCGCGTCAGTGAGACGCTGCGGCACAAGGGCCGGGCGATCCAGCGTTGCGATTATGAAAGAATAGCGCTGGATTCATTCCCGCAGCTGTTCAAGGCCAAGTGCATCAACCATAGCATCGGGCTGAATGCGCACAAATACGCCAACGACTATCCGATGGCTCCGGGATATGTGCTGATGGCCGTCATTCCGGACCTGAACCAACTGAAGGCGGCTGCGAGCTTTGAGCCGCGTGCGCCGCTGAGTCTGCTGGAGCAGCTCGAACAGAAGATGCAGGAAGTGACCTCGCCCTTTGTCCGGTTCCGCGCGATGAATCCAAGGTACGAGAAGGTGGATTTTGTGTTGCAGGTAAAGCTCATTCGCGGGAAGGGCCCGGTCTTTTATCAACAGAAGCTCAGCGACGATATACGGGAGTTCATGGCGCCGTGGGCGGTGGGAGAATTTGACAAACTCCGGTTTGGCCAGGTAGTCAACCGGTCGGACGTGATCCGATTTTTAGAGACCCGGGACTATCTCGACTATGTTCTCGACTGGAAGTGGAGGCATGAGGAGGATGAGGTTGTGCTGACGCCTTCCGACCAGGCCGAGGTCTTCCCGATGACGCCGCGCTCGATACTGATAGCGGGTAATATTGATATAACGATCGTCCAGGACGATTGCCCGAAATGGGGCGGAAAAATTTAATCAAATGACTACCTATCTTGATTTCAACGACCTCCGCAATGAAGGGATCACCCATCTGGGAAATTTGACGGGGAAACTCTGGACCGACTATAATGTTCACGATCCTGGTATTACGATACTGGAGGCTTTGTGTTATGCCTTGCTGGACCTCGACTACAGGACGAAGTTGCCGGCGGCCGATATCTTTGCACGCCATCCGGCGGCGGCCGGGGCCGGCGCAGCTGACGACAATTTCTATTCACCGGCACAGATACTCGCGTGCAATCCGCTGACCATCGTCGACTACCGCAAGTTATTGTCCGATATCGACGGCGTCCGCAACGCCTGGCTGGAAGTGGCGCTGGACCAGCCGGACAATTGCCTGCCGGAGGGCAGGAAGCCGGGTCACCTGAATGGGCTCTATCACGTCCTCGTCGAGCTGGAAGACGGCGTGGATCAGACGGCGGTCGTCGCGGCGGTAAAGGACGCGATGCGCGAGCACCGCAATCTCTGCGAGGATCTGGCTGATGTTATAGTCCTGGGGAAACTGGAGCTCGGGGTTTATGCCATCGTTGAGCTCGGGACAGAAGCGGATGTTGCACAGGTCTATCTGGACATGATGGCGGCGCTGGGGGCCTTCCTCTCGCCTTCGCCGCATTTTTATACGCTGCAGGAGCTGCTGGACAAGGGCAGGCCGATCGACGCGATCTTTGCGGGTCGTCCGTATGCTACCAGCGTGAGCCATGGCTTTCTCGACACCGATGAGTTGCAGCAGATCCAGCTGAAAAAGGAGATCCATCTTTCCGATATGTATAAAGCGCTGTTCGGGGTTACCGGTATCACAACTATCCGCGACCTGCAGTGGAAGCCCTGCGGCAGCCCGGCCCGTGCCGGATGGAAGTTCAATATTCCCGAGAACAGTGTGGTGGATTTTACAGTGGGGTGCTGCAGTCTGCAGTTCATGCGCAACGGCAAGCCGGTGCCTTTCGACCCGACGCAGTATGAAGCCCTGCTGGCGGCTGGGGCGAAGAAGAATATGTTTAATTCTTTGCTGCCCAATCTGGACCTGCCCTTCCCCAAAGGCAATTACCGGCCGGACCTGGGCGACTACTATTCCATACAGAACGATTTTCCATACGCGTACGGCATCAGCAGGGAAGGTGTTCCGGCAGATGCGCCTAAGGCGAGACAGGCGTGGGCGCTTCAGCTGAAAGGCTTTTTGCTGTTCTTTGACCAGCTTGCTGGCGGACTACCTGGCGCAGCTGGCGAATATACGCGAGCTTTTTTCGATGGGCCGCGGAGGGGGATCGAGCTATTTTTTGAATTTTCTGGACAATGGGGATGATCCGGATGGACCGAATTATGTCCCGGATGTCCGGAAGTTATGGGGGAATTATGTGGCCGGCGATCTGGCGGGGTTGCTGGGCCCGGCTGGAACGACACTTGTATTTCCCGCGGCGCCGGGGCCGGCGGGTACTCCGGGGCAGGCTGTCGCGCCGGCCGATATTGCGGCTCTGGACTTCACCAACTGGAGCGATATGCGGGACGCGATCGCGATACTGAAGTCCGATCTTTTGGAGGACCGGAGTTCCGTCAATGTATTACAGTATCAGGAATGTTTTTACTATACTATTACGACGTCCTCCACGGACATGGTGCTCGTAAGTAAAAGAACTTTCGCGAACGCGGGAGACGCGCAGAAACACGCGGCCTATGTGGTGGGCAACGGAATGGGGGATTCGCTTTACTCCCTGTTCAGCATTGCGGGGGACAAATTTACGTTCACGGTCGACTACAAGACCGTCGATCTTCAGACCGTCCTGCGGGGCGAGCTGGAGGAGCCGGCGCTGTATCACAAACGCCGCAAGTATTTTCTGGACCATCTGCTGTCACGGTTTGCAGAGCGATTTACAGATTACGCGCTGCTGCAGTTCAGGCCGGGGGATATTAACGCCGCCGAAGAGCGCTACCTGTCCGACTATGCCGTCCTCAGCAGCACGCGCGGGCAGGCCGATGGATTCGGGAAGAAATGGAAGGGGCTGATCGGCGCGCCTATCGAAAGCCGTCATAGCCTTTGCAATTTTATCGTCAGCAAGACCGATCCCCAGTATAGCTATTCGCTGAAGATCGGGGGCAAGACCTTTTTAGCCCGCCTGAAAGATTCGCATCGGAAGACGCGGCGCGTCAGGCTGCCGCGGCGTTGCTGAAGCAGATGGCCGACCGGTCCAATTATTCGGTCGCCGCGGATGGAACGATCACCGTAGGGAACGCCATACTCGCCGACAAATATCCGACCGAGGAATATGCCAATACGATCGCGGACAGACTGTCTGCGCTGTTCGGGCAGCGGCCTTCGCCGCGCGACGTTTTCGCCAGCGCTTTTGCCCAGACGACGCGGCTCGTCGACTACTCCAAACGCAGCACCGCCCGCACGGCGGATACGCTCACCAGGAATACGCTGGCAACCGACACCGAACAATATATCGACCAGGACGCGTTCAGGATCGATATCAACGACACGATAGCCGACAAGCCGGGGCGGGTCGACTACTCTCTGCAGCCGGTGGCTAATGGTCAGGCGGTCGCGAACGGCCAGCCGGCCCCCAACGGATACAAATTCCAGGCGGCCGACGACTATGACACGCGGGACGCGGCGATGGCCGGCGCGAAAGAGCTGATCTTACTACTCACGGTACCGGCTAACTATTATGTCGAGGAGGGGGTAGCCGGGACCTGCACGATCTGGATCACGAATGCAGGACGCAAGGTGGCGGGATATGCAACCGGGCAGCCCCAGGCGGAGTCGGCCGCGCTGGCCTCGAAGATCCAGGACCAGGTACGCCGGCAACTCTATACAGTACAGACCGGCAGCGAGCCTTCGCGATGGAAATTCCATTTCTATCTGGGCTTTGAGGACGCCGGCAGGGTCACCCTCGACAGCAAGGCGGACTATGAGAGTTCGGCCGCGGCCATGGACGCGCTGCGCGCGCTGTGGAGCAAGCCGGAGGACCTCGCCAGTGTGGTGGAGGTGGGGACGTCGGACGTTTCGGGGTTAAAACTATATCAGGATATACAGAAAGCCGTGGGCTCAGAAAACCCGGCGGATTATACGGAGATCCGGATGGACCCGGTCAGCCAGCAGGGGCAATACTCCTGGCTCTGCACGGACGTCGACCAGCGCGTTGCCTTCTGCACGCAGGACTATCCCGACCAGGCCAGCGCCGATGCCGCCAAAGAACGGCTCTCCGACCTGATCACGCAGGGGATCAAATATCTCGAGGTCTGTGTAGACGGCAGGATCACCCGAAAAAGAAGGGACCCGGTGACGGGCGTCTTCGGCTATCACTGGCAGATAAAGAGTCATAATTATTACTATTCTTCCGGCCGACAGCTGATACTGTTCGAAAGCGTAAAAGGCTATCCTTCGGAGGATGAAGCCAAACAGGCGTTTACCGCGGCCTATCTCATGTTGCTCGAGGGCGCAGGGCTTGAGAGCAATTACGGTCCGCTGATCAGTCTTACGGAGGTCTTCAGCAATAATCCTCCTCCCGACGGCCCGCTGGTCTATATCCCGAAAGAAACAAAGGTCTCGCTGGGCGGCGCGGACGCGGACGTGATCGCCAGACTCGTCGCGATGACGGGGGCTTATCCGATAAAAAAATCGGGCGATATTTATTACTGCAGTCTCACGATTCCGGATACGACCCCATTTGTACTGAAATGCGCCTGTCAGCACAAGACGATCGCGGAAGCCCAGCTGGACTTTGCGTATCTGATGAGCCTGCTGCGCAATCCGGTGAATCTGTTCACGGAGCTTGCTTCCGGCGCCCCCGTATATCATATTTATGTGGCCGAGGTGCTGGCCCTCAGCGCGGGGCGATTTAAGACGGAAGACGATGCGTGGACGGGGGTGGACGGGTACATTTCGGCGCTTCGCATAGAGGGTACGATTGTGGACTACAGAAAGACAGATTGTTCCAATAGCTTCCTGGTCGTCGGTGGATTGCCGGTACTGAAACATCCTTATACTTATTCCACGCCTGGGCAGCGGGACGCGGCTATCGCGACGCTTATCGGACAGACGGGGACGCAGTCGGTCGTACAGGGTCGTGACGGGCGCTGGTCCATCGCGATCGACCTGACGGATATGCCCGAGGCCTGGATCGGAACGGCGACCTATGACAGCCAGGCCAGCGCGCAGGCGGCGCTCGACGGCGCATTACCCCTGGTGTCTGTCGCCGCGAATTTCCTGCCCGAGTTCGGCTGCGACTGCCGGAGTTTTGGCATATTCCTGCTGGATCCGGGGACGGTCATCGCCGTGCATCCGCAGTCCTATAATGCGCGCGAGGCGGTGGTTGCGGCCGTCTGCCGCATGAAGAAGGCCGTCAATACGGAAGGGCTGCACCTGATAGAACATATTCTGCTGCGTCATAGCGACAAGGCGGACTGCGCCTGTCTCGGCGTCGCCTACTGCGGTGAGCCTCCGGCCTGCAGCTACGACTGGACCCTGCCCGATGCTGACGCAGACCCCTGCGCGCCGGTGGTGAGCCCGACCTTTATACCCGGCAACGATCCGTGGTCCTTTATCGCCACGGTAGTGCTGCCCGCATGGCCGGAGAAATTCTATCCGCCGGACAACAAGCTCGTTCTCGAAAATGCCTTATACAGGGAGGCGCCGGCGCACGTCATGCTGCGGGTACTATGGCTGGACCCGAAGGACTGTCACCAGTTCGAAACAAGATACAAGGGCTGGCTTGCGGGCAACAACGGCTGCGACTTCATACAATACCTTTTCAATACCCGCTGGGACGCGCTGCCTGCCTTCTCCGGGCAGGTGAGTGAGCTGTACTGCTGGCCTCATCCACAAAATCAATAGTCCATGGACCACATCATTCGCCGGCAATTGCTCGAGCTGACACTCGACGGACGACAGCCACCCTTCGACCTGCAGAACAGGCTGAGCGATCAGTACTATCAGACGCTGCTGCCTGTGCTCGAAAAATGGTTCGACCAACTGGCGGGGGATGAAGAGGTGTTGTTCATCGACAGACTGGTACTGGATCTGGGGGAGTTCAGCAGGAGGGATTTTGACGACCGGCTTCTGAAGCAACGGCTGATCGAACAACTGAGTTCGCCCGATATCACCCGGACGATAGGGGTGGAAGCACTCTCCGCCGGGCAGGGTTCTGCGCCGGCTGGTGGCGGTGGCGTGCAGCGCCGGAGCGCCCGTCATAACGCTTTCGAACAATGGATCTGGTATATGGAGAAGGGCTATCTGCCATGGAGCCTTCTGCGCGTGACCCCGGAATGGGAGCACAAGGTGCTGGAGACACTGGCCACCGACTATCCCGCCATCACCCGCGTCCGGAGTCTGTTGACCAACCGGCCTGCGACGCTGACGCGTATCGCGCAGCAGCACGACGATATTTTTCTGATGCGACTTACGGAGATACTGACCACCGTGGTACAGTCTCCCCTGCCCCAGACGCTGCAGGAGTTGCGCCGCCTGCTGATCTATGCGGTCAATCTGGAGACAGTGGACTATCAGCCGGGGCTGCTCATCCCCACGCCCGGGAAGGCCTGGCAGGACGCGCTGATGCTGGCGGCAAGTCTTGGAAAGGAAGCCAGCACGGAAACCCTGGCCCACCGGCTGCTGACGCACTACTGGGCCGACTATGCGAAATTTCTACCCGGGCTGCAGGACTATCTGACGACGCATCCTATTGCAAGGGATATAGTGGAGCCGCCTGCGGCGGGCACTGAGCAGTCTTCCGAAACGCGCGAGCCGCGCCCCGCCGGGACAGCAAGTCACCCCGAAGCATCGGAGGGCTCCGCACCTGCGGACCTGCGCCCTCCCGACGCACCGGCCATCGGCGGACGCGCAGCGTTACCGGCTCCGGGCGTAGCAGGAGATCAGTCGCAGTTGGTCCGGGGGCGAGGCCGGGCGCCGACAGCAGCGCTCCCATGAGCACGCCTCTTCCCGCCGCAGCGGCTACCAGCACAATCCCGGGGAAAGCGATACCCTTTCCCCCGGCCATGCCCACCCATCTCAGCATCGAACAATTGCCGGAGGAGGGACTCTTCCTGCTGAATGCGGGCGTCGTCCTCACCCACCCTTTCCTTAGCCATCTGTTTAAGCTCAGCGGTCTGCTCGCCGGCGGAAAGTTCATCGCCGACGAAGCGCGGCAGAAAGCGATCCACCTGCTGCACTATCTCGCGACCGGCCGCACGGTCGCCGGGGAGTTCGAACTGACGGCCGCGAAGGTCCTCTGCGGGTGCCCGCTGGAATACCCGGTAGAGAAACAGTCGCTCATCACCCTGGAAGAGCTGAAGGAGGCGGACGACCTGCTGGAAGGTCTGCTCGCCCACTGGGGTGTCAAAAATATAACGGTAGAAGGGCTGCGGGCGAATTTTCTCATGCGCAGCGGCAAGCTGAGTCCGAAGAACGACAAGCTGCAGCTTGGTGATCGAGAAGCACGCGGTGGATATTCTCGTGCGTACCTATCCTTTCCCTTGGAATATGAGTATCATTAAATTACCCTGGCTGCAACAGGCCATTCATCTCGACTGGTGATCATCTATGAAGGCTGCCGATGCGACACATACGAGCACTTCGACAAAAGCCCCGGCCAAAGACACCGGACAGCCCTTCTTTCAAAAAGACATGGGAGGGGGAGAACCTTTTTTCGCTATTCAGCGACAGCCCCAGGCAAAAACTCCCGAGTTTTCGGTCAATAATTTCGTTCACAATTTTGGCTTCTTCAACTCGCAGTACGCTGTAGTCGGGCCTGAACCGGCAACGGGAACCCTTTTTATTTCGCACCATGTGTTCTTCGATTTCCCCAGGAGCGTTACAAAGCCGGAACAGACGACATTCGAAACCGATTTTGTGAAGAGTATCCACGACGGATGGAGCAACAAGCACCTGCTCACGCTCAACGAACCCGGATTCTCCAAATACAGGGCCAATGTGGACGTGACGGCGGTTCCCGAGGCAAAGGCCGGGGATGCCCATACGGTCATCCATGTCGTCAAACCCGGCGCCAAAGAAAAACGATTCCGGTCCAGGGTGACGGGTCAGGCGGCGCCCGCGGGCAGCATCACTACCCACCAGGCCAGAATGGACCTCCGCGATCCGACCGTTGCGGAGGATACTAAACTGAATGAACCCGATTTCCTCCAGGACGTCGGCAATTTCGATTTTGACAAAGCCGACCTCAACACGGATTGTCAGGCGGCAATAAAAAAGATCAAAGATTTCATCGCTACTATCCCGCCCGCCAAAGACCCGAACGACTGCACTTTCTCGCTGCAGTTTACGGGGAGGGCAAGCGCGGAGGGCAGCGTAGCCTATAACAAGGCGCTCAGCCAGCGGAGGATGGACTCGGTGAGTAAAGAACTGGACGGGCTGCCGGGACTATGCCTAACTATCGGACTGGCGGCGGGGAAGGAAGAGGCCACGACCGACGCAAGCTTCAGGCATGTCAGCGTGGGCGTTTTCAGACAGGACAGCACCAGGCCAAAGACCGATCAACAGAATGTGGCGGCCCATGAATTTGGGCATATGATCGGGCTTGGCGACGAATACGTCGACACCAGGCCCGACGTGCCGGGGGCGAGGGCAAAATTCTTTGGAGACAAGCCGACGCACTACGATCCCGTGAAAGACCTGATCGGGCAGGACGCCGCCGATGAATTGAAGATCACGGATTCGTCCAATATCATGTCGAGGGGTAATACCGTAAAAAGAGGACACTATGTCATGTTTGTCGCAGCGATAGACGCGATGACCAGACCGGAGATACAGGCCGCCACCGGGAAGCCGGACGCAAAATGGGACGTCAAATGAAGACAACGGAATCATCGCAAAAGGCCACGCCGGCCAAATCGAATACGCCCTTCTTCGGGAAGGAGGCGGCGCAGGACTTTTTTGTGCCCGGCGCTTCCGGTCCTGTGATTCAGAAAGCGCCTGCCGCGGCTTCTGCGCCAGCGCCTGTTGCGGCGCCGGTTGCTGCCCCGGCACCTGCGCCTGCACCGAAAGCCGCTCCCTCTCTGGAAAGCAGGCTGAGTTCCAACCGCGGACGCGGCGAGTCCCTGCCGGAAGATACGATGGAGGAAATGGAATCTTCGATCGGGGCCGACCTCAGCAAGGTGCGGATCCATCAGGACCCGGAAGCCGTGCAGATGAGCAGCGAGCTCTCGGCGCAGGCGTTTACCCATGGCAGCGATATTTATTTCAATAAGGGCAAATACGACACGAACAGCAGCGCCGGCCAGCACCTGCTGGCCCACGAGCTGACCCATACGGTACAGCAGGGAGGCAGCCCGGCAGCGTCCATTCAAAGACAGCCCGCTCCCCAGGCTAAAACGCCGGAGAAAAAGATCGACAAGGATTTTTATCAGTTCATTCCCAATTCCACGCTCGATCTCAGCAACCTCGGGTATGTGACCTTTGTCGTCTCTCCGGACGCCAGTTTCCAGCCGGGACCGAAACTTCCCCAACTATTGGGAGTCATTCTGAAAAAACTCGTGGACGACAAGTACGACGAATCCCTGGTGGAACCCATGTCCAAAATACTGCTCGGCGACAAGAATATCCAGAGATTTGGACATTTCGGCGATACCAAAGATGCCATACAGGGAGAAAGGATGAAAGATCTCTTTATCGGCATCACTGTCTTCCTCGATTTCCAATCCTTCCTCACCAAAAAAGGGCTGGAATTGCGGCTGTCGGATGACGAAAGGAAAAAGATCCGGCGGGCAGTCAACAACGTGAGCCTCTGGGCCGATATCGTCCAGACTTTTAAAGAGACGGGATATCCCCTGCCCAAATGGTATAGCAGAGAGGTCTTTAACGTGCAGATGTCACAGTATATCCCCTTGCTGGATGACTATGGAAAGGCGCTGGAAGACTTCCAAAAATCGAATAGCCAGGACGCCGCGGATATGGGCCTTGCCACGGTCAACCAGATATTCCAGCCGATATACGACGAGGTCGTCCTGCTCGAAGAGATCCGGAAGGACGCATTCCTCGCCCAAAATCCGGATACGCAGCTCGCCTATTATTTTATCTGGGAGATAGACAAGGACCAGAAAACCGGCAAGACTCCGGTTGCGCTGAGAAGCCTGGGCGGAACGATGGCCTTTATCGGGGTGGCCCACAAACACGAGGATATGGCCACCGAGGCCAGGACACAGTCCAAGGGCAGGGTCCGGCTGCTGACGACTTTCGCCGATGAATACAATATTCCCAAAGACGCCATCCAGATGCTGCCGCCCTTCCCGTCCTTTATCCGGGCGACCGACCTGAATCCGGACCACTCGACCGTAGACACCGCCCACAACCGGTTCGTCATGGTCACGGATTTCTCCGAGGTACACGGCGCCAATTTGCTGAACGGCGTCCTCATGGCCATGGACACGAGTATGAAACTGTATCATTCCTGGAAGGTGTTCAAAATGCCCGTATCCCTCAAAAAGGTACAGGACGCCGGCGCCGGCCCCGCGGACATGGAAAATCTCACCAATGAATTTGTAAAGAACTCGCCGCAAAACCTCGGAGACCCGGTGGACAGTTACGAGCCGGACAAAGACCCCGACAGAAGGATCAATATGGAGCCGCTGGGCTTCGGCGACTTTGTGCTTATGGGCAAGGCCGTGCCTTCCTACAAAAAAGACTATGTCCAGCCTCCGAGCACAGCGGGATTCCCCTTCTTCGTCACTACAGCCGTGAACCTGGCCAGAAGCTCGGCGTTCGAGAACCCGGACCAGATCGACAGACTGAAGAAACAGGCCGCGACAGAAAAGGACCCGATCGCCAAAGCCGCGCTCGAAAAAGAGATCGACCGGCTGCAGCAGCGGGAGACGACGGATCTGATGGTATTGACGAAGGCGGACCTGGAAGATACGAGAACGCTGCTGGCCAATGCCCAGAGGCTCCTCAATTTTATCATAAAGTATCGCAAAAAGGAGAGCCCTACTATGGCAGTAAAACGGCCGACCCCTTTATGATACAGCTGAAAAAAGAGGACCACGTGCTGTACGAACTGTTCGCCATGATCCGCCAGACCTACCCCGAAAACAAATACGGCGACCAGCATGCCGTCGAAGAATATATCGCAACCCTCAGGAACCAGGAGCAGGATATCAAGAAACTGAGGAAGCGGACTATCACTGCGGGTGAAGCTTTTAAAGGCGGATCGCCCGTCTACCGCGTTGTTGCAGGGCTGGTCAAGGAGAAGGACGGCAACCTGGTTCCCCTGATCATGCTGGCGGGCTATCACCCCGATGCAGAACCGGAGAAGGGAAAATACAAGATGAAACTGGTGGACGTGACCTTCGATGCGCCCAAACCCGGCGACATGATCTACGTCGGCGATACCGTCGAAGCCAGTGACAAGGCCAGTGGTGAAAGAGACGGCATCGCCAGCGCATTCCACAATTTTGCGGGCAGCCACCACTACGGAAAAGGAAGGATCATCTATCGCGTACCGGGTACCGACTTCCAGGGCAACCTCGATTCGTATACCAAGTGGACGGACTATCTGAAAATGGCCGTGGCCGCGCTGGGGCTGGTGCTGCTGATCGCCGGCGTGGTCGCGTCGGGTGGCCTGTTGTCGCCTGCGGCCGCTGCCGTCGTATCGGCGCTCGGGGTGGCGGTCGGCGTGGCGGGAGCCTATCTGTCCATCCGGAATATCCAGGAGCGAAGGGAGAAAGGGACCTTTGAATGGGATGCCGAGACCTCGCTGGACATCATCAATATTATCGCCGGCGTTTTCCTCGCGGCCGGGACCGCAATCAAACTGACGCAGGTGATCTCGAGATCGGTCAATCTGCTGATGACGATCGAAAAGGCGAGGGGTCTTGTCCTTATCTACGACGCGGTGAATATCGGCGCAAATGTCTGGCTGATCAATGAAAAGGTCAAGGAGGACGCCAACGCGATAAGAGCCATGCACCTCCCAAAGGCGGAGGAAGAAGAGCTGCTTGCGCAGGTCAATTTAGAGGCGATACAGCAGGGCGCTATGATGGCGGTGTCGGCCTACAGCATGGGCCGCGGAGTTTTCGAACATTTCAAGGCGAAGACCGCGGGCGTTTCCTGGCATACCTGGGAGGCTCGCGGCTGGATCAAAAAGGTGGGCGGGAAGACGATCATTACCGACGAAGCGCCGCCCTTTATCCGCGCAAAAATGAAGCTGATCGGCACGGCTAAGGACACCGATTCCGACCCGACGGGTTCCGGCAAAAAACCGCCCGGCACCGGTACGGATCCAAAGCCGGACGTCAGGCCCGCGCCAAAGAATTTCGAGGAGTCTCTGCCTACGACACTGGCAGCAGCCCGGCAAGAGGCCGCCGCTGCTGGATCACTGCCTCCAGAAGATGAGACAGGCCAATGTCCCCGACGCAACGATCCTCCAGGTCATGCACAATATCGCCGACCGGTATCCCAACCCGAACGCCGTGCTGGGCGACTTCAATCTATTCCTCAGTCAGGACCAGACGGCACTTGGCAAACCCAGGTTCGACAGCCTCATGGAAGGACTTGCCACTCCGGGCAGCTACAAGGGGGCCGAGTTCCTGATGAGAAGAAGGGCCAACAATCAGGATATAAATGTCATCATGGACGCCCTGAGCTTTGCCGACGTCGGCAACCTGCGGGAAAAATATCCGGCCGGTAAGGACAAGGACTTCAGAGAGGCCCTCGGACTGGTCGTTGCGCGCACAAAAGGAAGCCGGAATGATGTATTCGACCTGCTGAACGAGGCAGACCCGGGAGAAATGGGACTGGCAAAGCTGCAAAAAGCGCTCGAACAGCTGGGCGAAGGCAAATTTACTCCCGCACAGATCAGAGAGCAGCTGAAGTTCGAGATCGAGCTGAAGGAAGCCTTCTCGAAAGGCGGGGAGGCGCTGGCCAGAAAGATCTTCAGAGACAAGGTCCGGAAGGTCGAGACGAAGGAAACGCCCACAGGGAAAAAGATAAAGGTATTCATCGGCGAATCCCTCAAAGGGAAAAAAGCGGGGGACCAGGCCAGGGCGTACGTCAATGCGCATATCGACGCCATACTCGAACAAATCCTGACGCCGGACGGGTCGGCCATCGACCCGATGAAGTGGAGGATGGTCCGGGAAATGTTCGAGAATACCGACCTCGTCACCATTCAGAAGAACAATATCATCGGCGAAGCCTGGGCTGCCGCAAAGTCGAAAGTGTACGGAAAGACCTACGAAGTAATAAGAGAGGTCCGCATCAATATACTGGACGACCACGGACGGGAGACAGGAGACTACGCGATGCTCGACGCCGTCCTGCTGAAGGGCGACGAGGTGGTAGCTTACAAAGAATTCAAGTCCTCCGATACGGCGGAAGAAAATAAAGGAACGCAGGATATCGTGTACGACAGGCTACGAAAGGGTGAGCTCGACAAGCTGAGGCCGTCCGGACCGCACGCTATAAAAGCATTCGGAGGCAAGAAAATGCCGAACTTTAGAGCAATGGCAGTGGACATAGAAAGGCCGTCAGGGCTTTAATGAATAAAACTTATCGATATGGGAATTTCAATGGGTGGTTTGTTATTAAAAAAAGGGCAGTCGATCGGCGACGAAAAGATACTGGCTATCCTGGGCCACGCCGATGCTTCGGACGGAGGGACCACCAATATGGACGAGGCTACGTCACGGGAATTTGAAGGCATCGGAATCGCCCGGGTCGATGACGCTGTCGTCGTCCTGGGACGCGATATTCCCTATGCCTGCTCATTTGAAAAGGGCGAAAAGCAGTCCGCTCTGGACCTTGACCTGGCAGCGCTGTCCAAAGAACGGGATATCGTCTGTTTTCTCATCGACGGCGGCTCCGGCACCTATGCCTACTCGATCTTTTCCGGAGGGGAAAGGGTCAGGGTCAACAGCGTCTCCGGAGGAGAGACATTATTGGACTATGGCGGCGGGACGGAGTACGACGGCGGCCTTTCCGCGAACCAGACCGGGCTGACGAGGCTAGTCGCGAATTTTACGGGTCATACGCTCGTCGAACTGTTGGACGATCTCGATCTGACCGTAGAAGTCTATCATTTATAAAATCATCGAAGATGCATAAGAGCAGCAGTTATCGGAGCACAAAAGCGGCGTATTCGGCGACACAGTCACCGGAACAGGAGGCCTTCTTTACGCCCCAGGCGCCGGTACAGGAAAAGGAAGAAACACCATTCTTCCAGACCAAACTGTCCATCGGTCAGGCCGGGGACAAATACGAAAAAGAGGCCGACAGCGTCGCCGACAAGGTGATCAGTAAAAAGGATATGGACGACGAGCCGGCGATCCAGCGCCAGGAGATCAGCAGCATACAGCGGCTGGCCACGCCGGAAGAGGACGAGAATTTCGCGACCAACGACGAGCGGATGAGGCGCGACCGCGAACTCCGCGAGAAGCCGGAGGTACAGATGAAGTGCGCGCACTGCGAGGAGGAAGAGAAGATGGGGGTTCAGATGAAGCCGGGTTCGCCCGCCGCCACGGATTCGAGGGTGGCTTCCGGTTCGCGGGTGGCGCCGGATTCGGTGTCCGGCCGCGTCGACGGCAGCAGGGGCAGGGGCGCTCCCCTACCCTCATCCACGCTGTCCGAGATGCAGTCCTCCTTCGGCCGGGACTTTAGCGGCGTGAATATCCACACGGATTCCGACGCGGTCAGCATGAACCGCGAACTCGGGGCGCAGGCCTTTACCCATGGCAGCGATATCTATTTCAATACCGGCAAGTTCAATCCGTCCAGTTCGACGGGCAAGCACCTGCTTGCGCATGAGCTGACGCACGTCGTACAGCAGGGCGCGTCGGGAGCGATGGTTCAGGCCAAGCCGCATACCCATCACAAGCACGCGTCGGCGCCAAAGCACGCGGCCGCGCCAAAGCCGGAACCCGTGTTCTTCGAGGCTGGTGACGGCGCGCTTTTCAACGATGCCGCGATGGGCGACGAACACCGGGTCGGGGTGCGGCAGGACGGCAAGCAATTCGCCTTTGTCAATAAGCAGGGGGATATCGCGCCGGCGGGCGAGGCTGCCATTGGTGTAGTGCGGTTGAAAGGCGGCGCGAATAACGGGGACAGCAGTATTGTAAGGATCAGAGAGGTGACGGCGACAGAGATGGGTGATGCGGGTGGGGACAACAAGTCTGTCCATCTCAAAAATAGCGGTCATGCCCGAACGGTAGTTTTTGACGCTGTAGAGGGTAATTTCAGCGACCAGCTGTTGAGCGTTTCCGCCAAAGGCGCCATTTCTCCGGCGGAGTTCGACAAGCTGCCCGCCGATGTTAAGTCCGATATCGGGGAGGGTTCCTTCATCACCCTGAGCAACGGGCAGGCGTGGATGCTGATGTCGTTCCACAAACACGGAGAGACCGCGGACAAGGCCAGATGGGTCCCGGCAAAATCGACGAAGGCGCAGCAGAAGGTGATGACGGACCAGGGCGGAAAGCTGCCGGACAATCTGAAGGGCGATATCGAACCGCAGCTGACCACGCTGGGCGTCGTGAGCACGGTCGAGGGTGGATTTGGGTCCACCAGCGGGGGCGCCGCGTCGAAGGACATCATGGCGAGTCTGGGGATCTTTCAGTGGGGGATGCTGCGAAATAAAAAAGACGCCTCCTCGAGCCTGGCGATGTTTTTTAAAAACCTGAAGAACAGGGCGACGGAAGCGCAAAAGACCAAGTCCGCCGACCGGACGGAGGAACAGCACCTGTACGTCGACGCACTGGGCTGCCTGCACGAATGAGGGCATGGACATAGACAAGGATGGATTTATCACGCTCGCAGGAAAACGCGCTACGGGTGGAGAGGTCGAAACGGCCATGCACGGCGTGCTGGGGTCCGATACCGACCTGAGGACCTATCAGCTGGTGGCGGCGCACGACTGGATCGCCGAGTTCAAGTCGCACACCGTCTGGCCCGGAGCAACGGGTATGGGCAGGCTTGGCAAAGGCTACAAGCCGGGGAATGAAACGGCCAGCTTCGAGGCGGACGGCGAACACAAGGTCGTCGTTAGTGCGCCGGATAATACTTCTACCGTGGGTGATTTTCTTTCTTCGGAGAGGGCGGTCGCCAATGCCATCATGCTCGGCGTCAACCGGCCTGCCTGGGTGCAGTATTCGCTGTGGCGGGCTCTTGATTCCGGCACCGATCCGAAGGCCAGGACGGCGGAGTTGGTCAAGGCGGTGGTGGATAGTATGCCTAAACCGGCTGAGCCAGCGGCTCCTTGTGGGGAAGCACCATAAACACAAAAGAAAAAAGCCAGATCACGATCGACAAGGCCGCGGCTACGGCTGCCGGCCCGGAAGCGGCAGCGGCCTATACGGCCCTGCAGTCCTTCCTGTTCCCGCCGACCCATCATGTCGACAGCGAAGACACGCTGATCCAGGAGTTTCAGCGGCAGGCACTGGTTCTTTATCCGACGGCCGATATCAATAAATATCATCGCGAACACAGATTTAGTACTGTGGAGGGGGTGTTCAATAAATAAAATATCATGTTCAGAAGCAGAAGTTACAGAAGCAGTAAGTCTGGCGCCATGCGTGGCGGAGGCCCGGCGGACAAGAGTATCGGGGATAAAAAGGAGAAAGCGTTCTTTACTCCGCAGCCGGTGAAGTCCGGCAGCAAGGCAAACCCGGCCAGTACGGCGCCGACGCTGGCCGCCAAACCATCGTATCTCACCAACGACGGCTGCAGCGATTTGAAATCGGGGATCAACTGGGAGCTTTCGGGGAATTCTTCGGCGAAGGGCGGGTATATCGTTCAGGACATCACGATCATGGCGCTGGCGTTCGACTGCCACAACCGTCCGATATCGCTGCACAAAAAGATGCCGCTCCACTACTATGAGGTCTGGCGGGTGGAACCCAATTCTACTGAGATCACGCCGGAGAATGCCGACAGCTTCTTCTTCAACGTAGAGACGCGGGACCATACGGCGCATACCTATGGGTCTGCGCTCTGGACCGCGGCGGCGACTTATCATGACAATGTCGGTGAGTCGGAGATCCCGGGCCATATGGTGCGCAACAATCCGAAGACCGCCGCGGGGGCGCTGTTGTCGAGCACGCAGGATCCGCGGCTTGGCGGCAATGTCTCGCCGGCGATACCGCACGAGCTCAGCTATCACTGGAGCTGTTGCAGCAATGGAATGAGTCCAAATGTTATTGATTCGAAAACACCTTCATAGCGTATGAATAGTCTTCCAGAATTTATGTATTTAGAGCAGCTGATCCGGAGTCGGTTGAATGATTATTTTCCGGGGGTGCGGGGGAAGGAGCCCTACCCGCGATGCCACATCCTTCGGGGTGGCATTTACCCCTGGGGAAATTTATTTTGGACAACGGGCTCAACGTCGGCGAGGCCACGCTGTTGCTGATCGCGCTGGCGCCGCATTTCCAGCCGGAGCTGTTTGACGAAGTAATAGAGAGCAAGATCCCGGGGGCGGGTAATTTTCCGAAGCTGGGTGGTGTGCGGGGAAAGAACTCCCGCAGCTTCCTGCCGACGGGAGAGACGGCGCTGTTCCTGCTGGCGGGCGAAGACAGGCGGCAGCGGCTGGCGATGCAGTCGCTGTTCGGCGTCGAGGATTTCCTGGGACAGAAAAAAATACTATGGCTGGAAGAGGTGCCGTATGGCGAGCCGGTCATGAGCGGGAGGATCATCATCTCGCAGGACTATATCGACGTATTTTTATTGGGGCGTCCGTCGCCACCACATTTCAACAGCAGCTTCCCCGCGCGGCTGATCACCGAGAAGCGCAGCCGGGATTCGCTGGTGATCGGCGACGAGCTGCAGTCGCAGATCGGCGAGATCATCAACTGGCTCAAGTATAACGACCATCTCCTGAAGCACTGGGGCATGGGTGACCGGCTGAAGAAAGGTTACCGCGCGCTGTTCTACGGCCCCAGGTACGGGGAAGACGCTGACTGCGGCGCTGCTTGGCAACGAGATGCGGAAGGACGTTTATAAGATCGACCTTTCGATGGTCGTTTCCAAGTATATCGGCGAGACGGAGAAGAACCTCGAGTTGTTGTTTGCCCGCGCCGAGGATAAGGGATGGATCCTCTTCTTCGACGAAGCAGATGCGCTGTTCGGCAAGCGCACAAGCGTCCGCGACGCCAACGACAAGTACGCCAACCAGGAGGTCTCGTATCTGCTGCAGCGGATCGAGGATTTCAACGGGCTGATCATTTTGGCGACGAATATGAAGAATAATATCGACGAGGCGTTTATCCGGCGCTTTAATGCGATCCTGCGGTTCCCCTTCCCTGAGGCGGCGGAGCGCAAGCTGATCTGGAAGAAATCGTTTCCGGCTGGGGCGGAGTTTGCGGCGGCGCCTGGGGCGAACGGCGGGGCTGGTGTTGGGGTCGGCGGGGCCGGGGTTGTTGATCTGCCTGAAGTGGTGAAGAAATATGAGCTGGCCGGCGGTAGCATTATCAATGTGGTACACTACGCGTCGCTGAAGGCGGTGGAGAGGAGTGTGAATGGGGTGGCGGCCGTGGCTCCCGGCGCGAATGGCTCCGCAGTGAACGGGTCGGCCGGGGCTCCCGGCGCGAATGGCCCCGGGGACGGCCAGGGCGTGAACCACCTGCCGGTAATTTATTTGTCCGATGTACACAAGGGGATACAGATCGAGCTGAACAAGCACGGCAAACCGTTTACGCCGTAGTGTTGCGTGGTTCACGAGGCAGGCCGGGTCCCGCGGCGGTTGACGTGTTACGCGGTTCACGCGGCCGGCCGGCTAGTGCGCGACGATAAACCGTTGCGAAGCGATCGTATGGTCCGGGTTCTCGACCAGCAGCACATAGATGCCGTTCGCCAGAGACGTAACGTTATAGCTCACCTGGTTTTGTCCGGTTTGCATAAAGACCGCTTTGCCGGTGATCTGGCGGCCGCCGTTGTCGTAGATCATCGTTTTGACGTTGCCCGGCGGCTGGGTGCTCCAGTAGGCCAGGTTGAGGACGCTGCTGGCAGGGTTGGGATAGACAACCATTTTCCTGTGGCCCATATCGATGTTGTCGATATTCGAGGAACCCTGTTTTGAGGGTTGTGCTACGGGTGTGGAGTCCGCGGGTGGCGCGGGAGTGGCGGCCGGTGGGACTGGCGTAGTCGTGGGGGGTACAGGTGTGGTCTTTGGCGTCTCGGGCTTCGGCTTCGGCGTGACGATGGAATCTTTGGGTTTCTTCGTCGTATCTCCCTCCACCGTGAACACCACCGCATTCGAAGTGTACTCCCAAATCGTTCCGTCATACCCGTGCATAGTCAGCCGATGTGTGCCGACGGCGGGGTTCTTCCATTCGATATTGTACTTCACGGAATCATAGGACACCAGCTTTTTTGAGACGATGAGGTCCTTCGTTATGTCCTTGTTGTTTTCCATAAACTTTACAGAAGAAAAAATATATCCCGCATTGGGGCTTTTGATGCCGGCTGTAAGGCGGACGGTGTCCGAGGTTTTGAAAACTGTGGAACCGGAAGTACCCGAGCCCGTCCCACCCGGGGCAGAGCCTGCACCCGAGGCCGCCCCACCCGATGCCGAGGCCCCACCGGGTTTACCCGTAACTGCCACCGTCAGGGAAGGATCGATACCCTCGGTCTTAACCGACGAAATATCGGTCCTGTATTTATCCTTGTGAAGCCCGATACGGTTGATATGCCAGTCGCTGTCCCCGGTCATCGCAAAAACGCCGGCCGCACGGAGGCTGTCGATCCGGAATGGAACGATCGGCTGTTGTAGTCTGTTCAACACTCTTCTATTATTCTTAAACACTACATTATCCTTCTTAAAAGGAGCGCCGGTCTCGGCGTACTCGGGATTGGTCGTTCCGTCGGCATTGAAGAGTTTGTCCCCGTTGACGTTGGAGAGGCTTTCCGCACCGACGAACACACTGCCTATGATCGAGGGCCAGATCCGGGAGTTGTATTTATTATTACGCCCAGCCGATCCGATCATATCGCCGACCTCGGGATAAGCACCCTTGTAGGCGGAACTATTATTCCAGATCTTGCCCAGACCAGAGTGTCTCTCGCTATAACCCGCGCTGCCCGGCGTCTCCACCATGCTGGTCGCGGGATAGGTATTCCCAAAGTAGATGGTATTGGAGTAGTTGTTAAAATAACCGTTGTGGTTGTAGGTCGCCATGACGGTGTTCGCGATGATATTGTGATTGATGCTGTCGCCCGAAGCACAGTCGTCCTCGTACACTCCATTGGCGCGGGGGGCATCGTGGATATAGTTGTGGCGGATCTTGTTGCCTCTTGCATTCCATCCTGTAGGGGTCTTCTGGAATTTGTAAAAGGCGCCCATATCCGTATATTTTTTGACGACGTCATAGACCTCGTTGTACTCGAGGATATTATTGTTACCACCATGCATGATGCCGACGTGGGGGCAGTCGTGTACCTTATTATAGGCGACATAAGCGCCTACTGCCGAACTGACGTCGATGGCTGCCGAATAGACGGGAGCCTCGGTCGCATAGTTGTAGATATGGTTATTGATGACCTGGTGCCCCGAGCCGCGGAGTGCCGACTGGTCATTTTCAAGAGATGACGACGTTATGATGACACCACCCGCCCCGACCTGATTGATATCGTTGCTCTGTACCGTACAGGAGCTGCCATCTGCTATTCGAACTCCATATCCCGAACACAGGCTGATATGCGAACCGGCGATCAGTATATTTTTGCAATGGTTCAGCTCGTAGGCGTCACCCGATCCCCCGCGGACGTCAATGCCTATAAAACTAGTATTGCTCACGCTGTCCAGATCGACCGACGGCGTCTGGGAATCGCCATCCATAGTTACCGAGCCGGTTTCCGGAACCCACATATAAAGCATCTTTGTCCTGAAGTTGATGCTCCACTGTCCTTCGGCGTTGATCTCCTCTACAAGATTGAGGGCGTAGTAGGGCTCCGTTCCGGGCGCCAGTCTGCCAGGGTCCTGCGTCCCGATGCCGTCCTGCAACCCGATGGCCTGTTTGATCAGTTTGCCCTTCGTGTCTACAGAAAGGGTCTTTACCACGTCCAGTTTCCAGGTGAACTGCCAGTTGCCGCAGAGGAAGAGGCCGCCGTCTTCGATGGCCTTCTGCCATTGTTGCACCCGGTCGTCTTTGAACCGGAAGCTGCCACCGGGCGTGGTTTTGTATTTTCCCTTGCTGATGACCTCGCCCATGGTCATGGTGGTGTCCTGCGGGTAGCGGGACATCGGCAGTGGATTACCGTTCCTATAGAATTTCGGCGATCTCAGATTGGAGAGCGTGAACATCAGCGGCCAGTCGGCCGTATCGTTGAGTGAGAGCGCAGACAGAGGCAACTGTCTGACTTTTCCTTTTGCAGTAGTGTTGATGATGCGATTGCGTATACTGTCGGGAATGGGTTTGAACTGATGAAGGTCCATTACGTTCTCAGGCAGGATGACGGCGCCGTGCGGACTGACGGCCTGGTAGGTTACAGCGGCGGATGACGAGCGGGAGTCGGATGGGCCCAGCTTCACTTGCTTGTAAGTTCCGTCGGCGAGCCAGACGGTACAGGGCGTTTGCGGATGGGTCCTGACGATCGCTGCTGCGCGGTCAAGGCTGACGGGCGAGCTGATGCTGCCATCTCCGGAGGCACTTCCATTCGGTGACGCATAAACGGAGATCATTTGGGCGCTGGCTCTGCTGGCTGAGGTGAGGGCAAATAATAGGCATACCCATAGGGTAACAACGGCACGGATTCTCTTCATCAGATGCTGATATTGGATTTCGGCGCTAAATTACGACGGCTATAATTGGATATATTCTTCCTCAACCAACTACTTCCAGGCTTTTGTGGAAGTACCTATACACGCTGAGGATTTTCCTACACTATCCAATAATGTTGCCAGTAAGGCGTGCCAATATCTTCAAAACAGAAAAGAAAAAGTTAATTAAGGGTATTACTTAGGACCGCTTGATAATCGTCAATTGCCGTATATCGGTTGTTCACCGCCGGTGGGTGATTTGTGCTGAATGAGAGACTTTGTGGAGTTAACTTTACCTGGCTGAATGTAAGAATCCATTAAGTTATACGCAGTCGAGCCGGGGGTTCACAGTGATAGTTTGTCTTGGTTCGACAAACCAGCCAGGGGCCGTTTGAGAAGAGCGGCCTTTTGGCGTTTGTGGACGCGGCGGCCGCGCCAATGAAAAGGTCGGCGGCGGTGATTGGCGTTACCGGACTGATCGCATCCTCCTGCCGGTAGGGGCCTGTCCTTACCGGTTGAAGGAGGCCGCCTGTCTTTTGAAGCGCTATCGCGGAGTAAGTTTTTTGAGGAGGGTATCGAAGCGGACCCAGTATACATGGCAATCTTTTGGGCTGGTTCCGCGGGAGTAGAAAGGATATTTGCCTTCGGGCGAGACGTATTCGCCCCATCGGTGGGCGACGCCGTCGTTGATCAGCGGGCCGAGGCTTCTAACGGTGGTGTCTGTCGGGGTCATGGTCAGCGTGGAGATGTCATAGTCGCTGAAGTCCCTTCGTTTGCCAGGGTGCTGTTTCAGCCACCGGACGAAACCGGGGACCCATGGACAGGGCATCATCACGCTGACGGAGGTGGCAGCGCCTTTTGTGAGGGCGTTGATCGCCCCCGCGTTGGACTCGTAGCTCATGCCGGCGTCGTCGACGTGGAGGATGAGGACTTTCGCGCCCTTGGGGTAGCCGAGCCGTTCGGCGTAGGTGGTGTCGCCGGCGCGGGAGAAGAGAGGGAATAGAAAAGGAAGTAGGAATAAGTATTTATGTTTCATGAGATGGGTTTGGTGTCTGAATATACACATTAATCGAGGGTACCCTCGTCTTCGAAGGTATCGAAGTCGTACAACCTCTTGAACTCCGTTGGGTTTACCCCCACAATGTCCTTGAACAGCTTATTGAAATAGCTGACGCTGCCAATACCGACGGCGTAGCAGGTCTCGCTGACGTTGTTGTCCTGTATCAGGAGGCTCTTCGCGCGCTCGATCCGGTACTGATTGACAAACTCGGTAAAGGTCATATTGGTCTGGCGGCGGAAATACCGGCAGAAGGCCGGCGTGGTGAGGTTGACCTTTTTTGCGACTTCGTTGACGTCGGGGTCGCGGTGGTATTCGGCGTCGATGTATTCATATATGGCGCCCATACGGATCTTGTCCCTGATAATAAAGTTGGTGCTGGTGAGGCCGGTATTTAATACCTCCTGTTCGTGTTTTTCCGCGTTCGCCAGCTGATTGAATATGCTGATCAGCTGCAGGAGCTGGTGCATCGGGGACAATCTCGGGAGGTCTTTCATTTGCCCGCCCACGGATAGTTTCGTCGTGCCGTGAAAGGCTATCCCGTATTGCGCCTTTTTAAACAGCTTGTGGATCCCCGCAAACTCGGGAGTAGTACCGATCGCCGTGCCAAGGAAATCGGTGCGCAGCTGGATGACGACCTGGTGGTACTCGCTGCGGACGCGGTAGTCGAAATTGAGGTGCGGCAGGTTACCGCCGATAAAGACCAGGTCGTTGCGGGTATAAGTGGATATATGGGTGCCCACGTGGCGGATACCGGCATCGGCTTCCACCCATACCAGCTCGAATTCGGGATGGTAGTGCCAGAAAAAAGTATTCCGCAGCCGGGGCGAGAAAAGACGGAAAGACCGTCCCGGCTTGAAGTCTATTTTTTCGAGTTTGATGGAATTTGGGGTACCCATGCGCTGTATTGCCCGGTTTTGCCCCCTGAATTTACCAAAAAATGTCAATACAGCGCAAAGAGTGGTCAACGGACAGGACGGCCGATTTTTAGTACTGTCCGACCTTTGGATTATAAAACTGAAAATTTATGAATACTCCATCGATGACTCCTGGTCCCGCCGCGAATGCGATGTCTCCGCAGCCGCTGGTCAACGAGCACAAAGAGATACCCGGCAACCCATCCACCGCCAAGTCGAGCCAGATGAAACTCAACGACCGCAGCAACGGGGAGCCCCTGCGGGTACTCAGCGAAGAGGACTGGAACTTCTGGGTCACCAACGGCTATGTCGTCATAAAGAACGCGGTCCCGAAAGAGCAGGTCAAAAGGCTGGCCGACTATCTCTGGGAGTACGAGGACAAGGACCCCAACGATATCGAGAGCTGGTACAAAAAGCCCAATGCCACGATGCAGATGAAGGAGCTCAACAATACGGGTATGGTGGAGATCTACAACCACCAGTATATGTGGGACAACCGGCAGTTCCCCCGGGTTCACCAGGCTTTCGCCGACGTTTGGGGCACGGAGAAGCTGTGGGTCACGATCGACAGGGCCAACCTCAACTTCCCGCTGCGCCCCGGATTTGAATACAAGGGTTTTATCCACTGGGACTATGACCCCGAGACGAGACCGGTCAACGTACAGGGTGTGCTGGCGCTTGCCGACCAGACCGACGAAAATATGGGAGGATTCCAGTGTATCCCCGAGTTGTACCGCACCTATGACGCGTGGAAGCTGACCCAGCCGGAGGACAGGGACCACTACAAGCCCGACACGACGGGGTTTCAGCTGGTCAAGGTAAAGATGGAGGCCGGGGACCTGCTGATCTTCAACAGTCTCGAACCGCACGGTATCCGTCCAAACACCAGTGGCGACAAAGTCAGGATCGCCCAGTATATCTCGATGATGCCGGCGCAGGAAGACAACGACGCGCTGAGGCAGTGGAGGATCGACAGCTGGCGCAACCGGGATGCGATGGAGGGGTATGCCTTTCCCGGCGACCCGCTGCAGCGGGAACACCGGAATCCGGTCGCAGAGTTGTCACCGTTAGGGAGGAAGTTACTGGGGCTGGACCGCTGGTAGGGACCCTGTAGGGGTGGTTCACGTGGTTCACGCGGGTTATGCGCGGGGGATGGTTCACGCGAAGGGGAGATGGTTCACGCGAAGGGGGACGGTTCACGCGCGGGGGGAACGGTTCACGCGGGAGGCAGCCTCGGAGCGGCCACTACCGCACCAACAACACCGTACCCTTTGCTTCCTGCCGGATCCCGTGTATATCGGTGAGAGAAATATACCACACATAGGTGCCCATCGGCTGGGTTTGTCCGTGAAAGGTGCCGTTCCAGCCCTCGCTCATATTCTTTGTCTGGAACACGGGCTGGCCAAACCGGTCGTAGACCGCCATTAAAAATGCCCGTGCGGCAAAAGGATATTTTACGCGGAACAGGTCGTTCTTTCCGTCGGCATTGGGGCTGAAGGCCGATGGCATCACCAGCCGGCAAAGGCCCTCGGCGACGTACAATGACGCGGAGCCGGTACCGCAGACATTAGAAGCAGAAAGGCTGTAAAGGCCGGTATCCTTCACAATAAAATAGTCCCGGCTGCTGCCGTCCTGCCAGAGGTAGCGGGTCTGGGGATCCGGTGGGGGCTGCAGCACGAACTGCTGCCCCTCGCAGAGGAAGGTATCCTTACCGAGAGAGAATTTTGGAACGTCGGTATAGTCTACGCGGGAAGAGCCCGTCGTGACGCAGCCCGACAGGTCGACGCTTACCGAATACAAGCCGGCGTTTGTAACGACATACTGCGCGGCCGTGCTGCCGTCCTGCCAGCGGTAGGTCGCGCCACTAAAGCCCGCATCCAGGAGGAGTGTTTTATCCTTGCATAGCGTCGTATCCGCGATCAGGTGGACCGTCGGGGAAGGCTTGACGGCCACCACGACAGCGGCAGTAGCGATACAGCCGTGGGGAGTCGTCACCGTCAACGCATAGTTGCCCGCCTTGTCTATTACATACGACGGAGACTGGCTGCCGTCGCTCCACCGATAGCTGTTGCCATTCGACGGCAGAATATAACGCAGCGGCTGGCCGCTGCAGATGGCGGTATCGGGTGCACCCGCGAGAACAACAGCCGGCAGCGGCCAGACATTCGTTATGTTTAGCGTATCATAAGACTTGCAGCCGTTGGCCGCGGTCGCAATGATAGAATAAGTACCTGCCTGGCCTGCATTTACAGATCGGGTTGTTTGTCCTGTATTCCAGGCATAGCTGTCAAAGCCGGCTCCGGCGTCCAGCTGCCGGTATCCGCCTTCGCACAGGGCGATATCCGCGCCGAGGTCGATGGCCGAGGAATGCAGTACGTCGACGTGAACAGAGGCATTGACCGTACAGCCCGCCCATTTTTCCGCCGCGACACTATAGTCGGTGCTCGTGACGGGAATGACGTAAACGATGCTGTCCACAGATCCGCTTTCATCGAAGGCGCCTGCGGTCCAGTGGTAGTTGGTAAACCCGCCTGTAGCCTTTAGTTCGACGCCGTCATCGTTGCATTTGGATATGGGGGGCCGGCCGTGAACGGGAAGTTGGCCGGTGATACGCGCACAGTGCTGCTGCTGTTGTTGCCGCAAAAGTCGGACACCGTCACGGTATAGTCCGTGGGGGCCGTCACCATCGCGGCCGTGATGGTATAGGTCGAGTCCTGCGGCCCGGTGGTCCCGTCCTGCCAGTGCATAGGAAGAGTAGGCGGCGCCGGCGTGGAGTATGATGGTATTCCCCGTGCAGATGGTAGTGTCGGCTCCCAGATCGACGGCTTCGGGAACGCCGGTGATCTGCACCGTCAGGGAGTCGGCCGGCGGCAGCTGGCAGACGCCCGGCAGCAGGTCGGCGTGCAGCTTGCCCTGCCAGTTGATGTTCTTAAACGTGATCGATATCGTAGAGTCGTTGACGGTAGTCAGGTTTTCGACGACGGTCGTGTCGATGGTCCAGCTCGCAGTTGCTCCGCATTCCGGATTTCTGTGCACGACGAACTCGTGAGGCTGGCCGGCGCCGCAGAAGGTGGCCGGCCCGTCGATCTTCACCAGGTCGCAGTGGCTGGTTTGAAGACAGGGACTCATCATTCTGTTGGCCGGGGTAGGCCCCGTTCCGAGGTTGTAGCTGACCGGCCTGATAAAACCGAACGTGGGTTGGTTGAGAAAGGGATAAGCTGGATTTTCCTTTACTTTCACCGGCCGCAGGAACATGATCGCGGTATCTCTTCCGAGACACACGGTACCTGTGTCCGTATCGTACATCTTTTTATACATTATCATGCTGCCCTGCGTGCGGTCGTACCACCCATCCGCGAAGACATATCCACCATCGTTGAAAAAAGTGGGACATATACGGTTGCCGGTGATGATATTGGCTCCGTAGTCGGCGGCCCTCTCTTTGGAGAGCCAGCCTCCCCTCACCGATCCGAATACGGTCGCCTCGCCCCCCGGCATAGACGTCTCGTGCGCGATGGAATACAGCCCGTTCCCCTTGTTGTCGAAATAGATCATCTCGTTCTCATAGTTGGTGTGCATCTTCGAACTGATGCTGTAGGAGTTCACGAGATTATAGTTCGCGTCGAAATCGACAACGTCGAAATAGTCGGTCGTATCGTAGGGCATTGACGTGGCCTGGAAGGTGAGCCCATATACCAGCGTGTGGCCGTTGACCTGGCGGATGGCCGCGTTGTAATAATAGCTGATAGATTTGAACAGGGCGTCGTTGTTGGTATAGTCAAAGACGAAGAAACGCTTGTTCTGCGTGGCGCCGGTGTAATAGTCCATGGTAACGAAGAAAATGGCCTCCGACCAGGTATAGCTGTTGCCGTGTGAGATGCCGGTCAGGACGATACTATTGCCCGAGATATAGGACGAGAGCCCCTCCACGCCGAGGTCGTAGTCGCTGCCCAGATTTCCGAAGTTGGTGTCCGACAGGTACTGCCCGTTGGCGTCGAGGCGGATGACGGTCGCCGTCTGTGCGCCATGGGTCTGGCTGATGCTGGTGCCGGTCAGCACGAGTTCACCGTTGTGTCCCTCCTGGATATCGCCGACCGCAACGTAAACATGGCTGGGGTTGACGGCGTTCTGGAGCATTATTGAGTTGAGGTCGGTATGCCAGATGACGTTGCCTGTTGGAGTCAGCCGGTAGATCACCTCTATCGTATTCGCTCCGCCCGTGATATCGATATGGGTGATCGCGATGATGTCTCCATTAGACAGCTCTTTCATGCGGTACATATTCAGGAAATAGAACTGGTCACCCTGCAGGTCCTTGAAGGAATTGGTCCAGATGATATTTCCGCTGGCGTCTGCCTTGATGAGAAAGGCGTCGCTGTTCCAGGCGCCGTGAAGGACCGTGCTGTCGTACATTTCGCCTCCGATGAGCACAGCGTCGTCGGAGGTATGGGCTATCGAGGTCAGGTAGATCACCCGGTTGGTGAGGGCGATGGTCTGGAGGAATGAGTTGTTGGTACAGTTGGCGGAGAGGGTGCGCGGGCCGGTGGTGGTCGATCGGGTACCACCAGCGGCAGCGGGTTTGGTGGTGGGGCGGGTGCTGGCGGTGGGTCGCGCAGCGGGATCCAGCCTTCTTTCCGCGTTGTCGATCAGGGCCGCCAGTCTGGCCGGCTGCGTCAGTGCCGATGCATCGATACGCAAATGCGGGGTGTTCAGGCGAGCCTTTTCGACAATATCCCGCTGGGCACGCAAACCGACTGTGATAAGGCTAAAAAGCAGTAATAGGGTTAAGAGTTTCATGGAGATGGGTACAAAATACAAAAAAAACGGTATTGTGTACCTTTGCGTCTATGCCAACCGTTCATCTCCTTATAAAAGGCAGGGTCCAGGGCGTCGCCTGCCGGAGACGCCCTTTGACGAATTCACCATCCTGCGGCGGTGAGGCCCATACCGGCCGGTTTTTAGCATAGCTTAAAAAATTATTCAGGTAAACAAACAAAATTCTCTTTTGGTTGCTTCAACTGCAGCCAGATAGGGTCTTCGAATGGTCGCGGTGACAGCTCGAGAAATAACGGAAAGTGTTGCCTGTCGTCGCAGGGTCTGACGTGCGCAGTAAAGTACAGCCGCATCGGCCGCATGGCCATATAGTCGAGCATGTCTACCGTGCCTGTCCAGGTGCCGGTGTCGCCGGGTTCCGGCTTCACCTGCTGGATGCCGACTTTGGTAGGGATCAGTTTGTCTTTGGGAATGTTTCGCGGGCCGCCGCCTCCGCCGTTGACGATGAGGCCGTCGTAGTAGCGCCGTATGTTCTCCTTGAGGACGGCGGCGTCGACCTTTTGTCCCGCGTCCAGCCAGAACATATAGGCCAGCGACCAGTAGTCGGGCGCGCCGGCCGAGCCCCAGCCCGGCATAAAGCGAATTTCCTCGACGCCCGTGAGCGCAACGTCGGGAGCGAATGGCGGAGGGAACGACGACCGCTCGATAGCCCATCTCTCGGGCGCTGTAAAAGTATATGGACCGGCGAAAGACATCGGATTCGAAGGACTGAAGATATGCAGCGATCGAATGATCCACCGGATACAGTCGGTCTCGTCGACGATAGAATACGAGGAACTATGGCGATTACCATTGCTCCGCATACCGGGCAGGCGCGACGCCACAAACTCCGCGCGCCCGTTGCCCTGCAGCAACACCCGGTCGATCGAGCTCGGAAGCGTCGGGAAGATCGGTATCATAGTATCCGTTGCGGCGCGTCCTCAACTGCCACTCGATATCGGTGTCGTAGTACAGCCGCAGCGACAGGCGATGCAGCCACCGTTCGTTGCCGGGTTCCGACGAAGCCGTACTGAACGGCGAAAGCCTACTATAGTGCTCCGGATGTTCGGCAAGGGTTCCCTGTTCCTTGTTGAAATAATTCAGTATGAATTTCGCGTCGCCCACCGCGGGCGGGAAATAGTTCTTTTTGATCTGCCGTTCGTAGAGGTGGTAGAGTCCCGTGAGATCGACGGGGGCGGCAATGCCGAATACGGCGTGAGGATGGATGAAAAAATCCTGTGGATGCTCCTGCGCCAGTTCCGCGTAGCGCAGTACGCCGGTGCCCGCCAGGTCAAAGCCTCCCACCGCAAAATGGCTGGTGTCGGCGCCAAATTTGGCCGCGGCATGGGCGAGTACGCGATCCATCCGGTGGATGGCCGGACTGTCCGGCAGCAGCCGGAGGCCCGTAGAGCAATAGACGGTCAGCAGATCGGTAGCTGCCGCGATATTGTGCAGCCTCGTCTCAGGCAGGATGCTTTCGGCCTTCTGAAAAGGACAAAATAGGGCCACTACGCCCCTGACGGTCCCCGACGATGGGGGAATGGCGAGGTAGTACCCGTTAAGGCTGTCGCTGGGCTCAAAAATGATCTTTTGTACGTTTTGGCTATAGGCTCCTGCCGAAAAAAGGAGTAGGAAGAGAAGGAAATTACGCTTCATGTCCTACCAGCGGGAAAAATGGTGCCAGAGTGGTAGTCAGGTAAAAATCAGAGGTTTAGGTAACGGCTTCGGCCCGGGATGTCCGCTAACGGACGGTCGGTGTTCAGTTGTGGTCGTTGGGTCTTAGTTGTGGTCGCTGGGGCGGCGGGTAGGCCGTGCCGTGGCCAGGGTCCGCTGGCTTTCCAGGAACGCCTTTGTAAATGCCGTGATCGCCAGCAGGAGAAAACCTACCGATCCGAGGATATACAAGACAGAGCCGTTGTGCATAAACGCTTCTACGGCCAGACCGCCCGCGAGGGCCAGTAAGATGAAGGAGATGCTGGTGAGGTTGTTGGGGTTGCGCCAAATTCTGGACATGGTTCGATTGATTTAGGATATAAAATTAGTCGTATGCAACGGGCCCGGGCTGCGGAAAAGAGGCCATTTCGGAAAAATTAATTGGTTCTACTTATCGTTTGGTACTCCATGTTATTAACCGTACCTTTTCCCGCCAAACGACAAAGAATACTCATGAGAAAGCTGTTGTTCCTGCTGCTGCTTCCGATGCAGCTGTTCGCCCAAACCCAGACTCAGACCCAAACCCAAACCCAAAGCCAGCCCTATCTTTCCTTTAAAAAATATCCCTTTCCAACCGAGCTGACGGCTGCCGCTGTCGGATCGAATATCGCGTGGGCCATCAACGAGGAGGGCCGCCGCAATGTATACGTGACGACCGGTGGCGCCTTTATCCCGCGGCAACTGACCAGCTATACGGAGGACGACGGACAGGAGATCTCGAGCCTGTCGTTGTCGCCGGACGGGCAATGGGTGTTATTTGTCCGGGGCGGTGATCATGGTGCCAACTGGGACAACGACCTGCCCGTGAATCCTTCCTTCGAGACGCAGCCCTTCAAGGTGCAGGTGGCCGTCGCGCCTTTCTCCGGCGGCCCGGTAAAATATTTGTCGGAAGGCGATGACCCCGTCATTTCTCCCGATAGCAAGGAGGTCGCATTCATCAAAAACGACCAGGTCTGGTCGGCGCCGCTGGACGGCAGTTCCGCTGCAAAGAGTATGTTCACGACACGGGGCAGGGTCGGATCACTGCAATGGTCACCCGATGGCAGGCGGCTGTTGTTCGTCGCCAGCCGCGTCGACCACAGCGTCATAGGCATCTATACGAAAGGGACTGCCGGGCTGAAATGGATCGCGCCCTCTTTCAGCAGGGACGAGGACCCGCAGTGGTCGCCCGACGGCAGGCTGATCGTATTTGTCAGAAGGCCGGGACTGGGTGGCGCTCCCGACTCGCTGCTCGCGGCGAGACACCAGCCCTCGGAGCATCTATATCGCCGACACCATGGGCGGCGCCCCCGCGCTGCTCTGGAAGGCGCCCGCGACGCTGAGGGGGTCGTATCCCACGACGGACGGCGGAGCCAACCTGCACTGGGCGGCCGGCAACCGTATCGTCTTCCTTTCTTACCATGACGGGTGGCCGCACCTGTATTCCGTCGACGCGGGAGGCGGGGAGCCGACCCTGCTGACGCCCGGTAATTTTATGTGCGAGCATATCCGGCTAAGCCCCGACAGGCGTCGTCTGCTGTTCAGCGCGAACGCCGGGCCCGACGCGCTCGATATCGAGAGAAGACATGCTGCCGTTGTAAGCGTGGACCATCCCGATATGCGGGTGCTGACGCCAGGCGATGGGCTGGAATGGACGCCCGCGCTGACGGGTGACGGGTCGGCGTATGTGTTCCTCAGCGCGACGGCCAAACGGCCACCGCTGCCCGCCGTCCTGAAGGGGGGAAAGATACAGTTGCTCTCTGCCGATAAGCTCGCGGACTATCCATCGGGTCTCGTGACGCCGCAGCAGGTGCTGTTCAAGTCGGAAGACGGTGTGGTGGTACACGCCGATCTGTTTATGCCACCGGGCGGAGCGGGCAAAAAACCCGCTATCGTCTTTGTCCATGGCGGACCGCCGCGGCAAATGTTGCTGGGCTGGCACTATTCCGACTATTACTCCAACGCCTATTCGAGCAATCAATACCTCGCGAGCCTCGGATTTGTGGTGCTGTCCGTCAATTATCGCCTTGGGATCGGCTATGGATATGAGTTTCACAAGCCCGCGAAGGCGGGTGCTGCGGGAGCGGCAGAATACAAAGATATCCGGGCGGCCGGGGAGTGGCTGCGCCGTCAGTCTTTTGTGGACAGCGGCCGGATCGGAATATACGGCGGTTCCTACGGCGGATACCTGACCGCACTGGCGCTGGCGCGCGATTCGCGGCTGTTCGCGGCGGGGGTGGATTTTCATGGCGTACACGACTGGTCGGTCCAGGGCAACACAGCATCGGGCAGGGACAAATACGAGAAAGCTCCCGATTTCGACGCCGCGCAAAAGACAGCCTGGCTCTCCTCTCCTGTCGCTTCCGTCAATACCTGGCATTCGCCGGTGCTGATCATACAGGGTGACGACGACCGCAACGTAAGATTCAGTCAGAGCGTGGACCTGGTGCAGCGGCTCGAAAAAAGGGGGTGCCGTATGAGACGCTGATGATCGTGGATGATACGCACCACTGGATGCGGTTTGAGAATGCGGTGAAAGTGTATGGTGCGGCGGCGGATTTCTTTGTGAGGAAATTCTTGAAGTAGCGGTGCGGTTCACGCTGAGGGTGCGCCGGCAGTTGCGTGGTTCACGCCTCCTTGTCCGAACCCGGGCCAAAATACCGCTCAAACTCTTTACATCCCAGCGGAGGAAGCGTGGAAATATCGGCGCTGGCGAGGAGGGTATCCCCCCACTCTTTCAGCTGGTGGATAAAAGGAATAAATCGCAGTCCTGTCTCCGTGATCGCGTACTCGACCCGCGGCGGTTTCTCGCTGTAGACGGTCCGGCTGACAAGCCGGTCCTCTTCCAGTTCGCGGAGGGTCTGGGTCAGCATCTTGGGCGTAATGTCCGTGATATTCCTTCGCAGCTCGCCGTATCGCAGCACTTTATTGTGCCAGAGGTATAGCAGTATCCGCGCCTTGTATTTGCCGCCGAGGCGGCGGAAGGCGTAGTCGATGCTGCAGACGCCCGTCTCCTGATTTTTTGCCACCGTTGTCATATTTATTTCCCTGATTGTCAGTGTTAGTATCGTTTTAGTATCCAGGATACCGTTTGGTACCTACTTGTTTGCTAAAATCGGGCCGGATAATTTTGCCAGTTAAATTAACACATAATGGAAAGACGAGTTTTGTTGAAGAACATATTTTTATTGGGAGTGGGGAGTTATTTTACAAAATGGGCGGCCGCTGCCGGTCCCGCAGCGAATGCTACACGCCCTTTTCATCACTTCCAACTGGGTAAGCTCGACCTGACCGTCGTGACAGACGGGTCGTTAAGGATGAGTCCGGTACAGCCAAGTTTTGCCGAGGGAGTGCCCGCCGCCGCCGTCGACAGTCTGCTAAAGAATAATTTCCGTTCGAAGGAAGCCATCGAGCTGGGCATAAACGTCCTGGCTATCCGGACCGGCACAAGACTGATCCTCGTGGATACGGGCTGCGGCGCGGGCTTCGGCGCAGGTTCCGGCTGGCTGCCCTCTTCTCTTGCGGACGCGGGCATGAATCCTGCCGACGTGACCGATATCGTGATCACACACGCGCATCCCGACCATATCGGCGGGCTGCTGAAGCCCGATAAGAGCCTGGTCTTCCCGCAGGCGGAGGTCCATATTTCAGAAATAGAATACCAGTTCTGGATGCAGGACGCACCCGACTTCTCGAAGAGCAGTCTGAACAACACGGAGGTGCTTCGCGGGATCATCGGCAGCACACATGCCGCTCTGCAGACACTGAAGCCGCGTCTGCACTTCTTTGCGGACGGCGACGAACTGTGGAGCTGTATCCGTTTGCAAACGGCAGCCGGGCATACGCCTGGTCATACGCTGGTGCATGTCTTCTCGGATGGGGAGGAGCTGGTACATATTGCCGACCTTCTGCATTCCGACGTATTGCAGTTCGCGCATCCGGACTGGGGCTTCTATGGCGATACCGATGGGGCCCAGGCGGCGGCGACGCGCCAGAGGGTGCTGGCTCGGCTGGCGGCGTCCAGATCAAAGGTGTTCGCCTATCACCTGCCCTGGCCCGGGATCGGCCATGCGAGGAGAAAAGAAGAAAATTTCGAGTGGGTAGTGGAGAGCTATCCGATACCGGGGTAACACGGTTCACGCGAGGGGCCTCGGGCGAATTCAGACCTGGGGCCCGGTTCACGCGAGGGGCCCGGCCACGCGAGGGGCCCGGTTCACCTAGCCGAGGGGCCCGGGCCCCCAGCCTACGCCCCCAGTTCCAGCTGGTTCTTTACCAGATTGAAATAGACGTGCCTCTCCCCGATCAGCTTGGTATGATTGCCGTTCTCGACGACCTCGCCTCCTTTCAGCACGACTATATTGTCGGCATTTTTTACGGTTGACAGGCGGTGGGCGATGATCACGACGGTCTTGCCCCTGAAGAACTCGGTCAGGTTGCCGTGGATGACCTTTTCATTCTCGGCGTCCAGCGCGCTGGTGGCCTCGTCGAAGAAGATATAGTGTGGGTTCTTGTAGACGGCCCTTGCGATGAGGATCCGTTGGCGCTGGCCGCCCGAGATGGGATTGCCCGCGGCTCCGATCTTGGTCTTGTATTGCAGGGGCAGACCAGCGATGAACGACTCGATATTGGCGATCTTCACCGCGCGCTCCAGCTGGGCAGTATCGATGGTGTCGTCGCCGGTTGCGATATTGCGTTCGATCGTGTCGGAGAAGATAAAGCCGTCCTGCATAACCACTCCGACGTTGCCGCGGAGGCTGCGGGCGGATAGGTCGCCGATATCCATTCCGTCGTACAAGATCTGTCCATGGGTGGGCGGATAGAATTTCAGCAGCAGTTTCAACAGGGAGGTCTTGCCGCTTCCGCTGGCGCCCACGATGGCCGTGACCTTGCCGTGCGGGAGGTGGAGGCTGACGTTTTTCAGCACATAGGGCGAACGGGGTCCTTCGTACTGGAAGCTCAGGTTGCGGAGCTCGATGCCCCGGCTGATGCGGTGAGGAGGAGCGGGCTCCAGCGCGACGTCGGTGGGACGCTCCTCGTCGGGATGATTCTGGACCTCGTTGAGCCGGTCGAGACTCAGCCGGGCGTTCTGGAGGGACTTGAAGAAGCCAACCAGCTGGCTGATGGGGGCGTTCATCTGACCGATGATATAGGAGATACTCAACAGGGTTCCCAGCGTCATCGTGCCCCTGACCACAAAGGTGGCGCCGAGAAAGGTGACCAGGATATTCTTCAGCTGGTTGAGAAAGTCGAACCCGGAGAGCTGCAGCTGGTCGTTCTTGAGGATCTTGATATTGATTTGGAACAGCTTGTGCTGGATCTTCCGCCATTCGAACCGCTTGTAGTCCTCGAAATTATTGAGCTTCATTTCCGTGACGCCGTTGAGGATCTCGTAGATGGACTCCTGGTTGCTGCTCTGGTGCTGGAAGCGGTAGTAGTCCAGGGTCTTCCTCCTCTTCAGGAAGTACAGCGACCATCCGACGGACAGCGCGGTAAGACCGATATAGATCAGCAGTACCTTATAGTCATAAAAACTCAGTACGCCGAGGAAGACCGAGAAGGTGATCAGCGAGAACAGCGTGAGCAGGCTCTGTGAGGTCAGAAAATACTCTATCCGCTCGTTGTCCTGGATCCGCTGGTTGAAGTCTCCCATCATCTTGGTCTCGAAGAATTTCATGGGCAGCTTCAGCATTTTCTCGAGAAAGTCCGAAATGATATTGATGCTCAGTTTGGTCCCTATGACGAGCATGATCCAGTTGCGGAAGATCTCGATGACGATGGTGCCGGTGAAAAGCGCCAGCTGCGCCAGGAGGATCAGCTTGATGATGCCGATGTTCTTACCCGAAACGCCTCTGTCGATCAGCGATCTGGACAGGAAGGGAAAGACGAAGGTGATCAGGCTTCCCAGCAGGAGGAGGCTGAAGAGGATCATCAGCTGCCGGCTATAAGCCTTCAGGTAATTGACTAGGTATTTGACCGACAGCGAATTTCCGCCGGAGGGGTCCAGTTCGTAGAATTTTTCAGTGGGCTCGAGGAGGAGGACGATACCGCTGGACCGGCCCTCTCCTATCCATGCCTTGACGAACTTCTCGTCGCTCAGGGAGATCATGCCGTGGCCGGGGTCGGCTATGCGCCAGCGTTTGCGGCCCTTGCCCACGTGTTTGAGCACGACGAAATGGTTCTGGTTCCAGTGCAGGATGCAGGGCTGGTTGATCTTCGCCAGCTGCTCGGGTGTGACCAGGGCCGAGGTCGTCTCGAGGCCGATCGCGTGGGCCGCCTCGGTGATCCCCAGCAGGGATACGCCTTCCTTGGTGATATGGCAGCTGTCCCTGAGGTATTGCAGTGAATATTTTTTCCCGTAGTAGTCCGCGATCATCGCCAAACAGGACGGACCGCAGTCCATGGCGTCATACTGTCTGATATGTTTCATACAAAACGATTTAATAGTTGTTATACGGGCAGTGCTTCCGCGGCATCCTGCCGCTGGTTGGCGTTCTGAGCCTGGCCCGCGTTCAGAGCCTGGCCCGCGTTCAGAGCCTGGTTGGCCAGCGCCACTTTCCGGCTATACTGCTTCTCCAGCAGCCCGTAGATGGCCATCTCGTGAAATCTGGGGCTGGACCTGACCAGACGGTTGACGTTCATATGGATATAGCTCCACAAGAGATTGACCACCTGCGCGTGACTATAGCCGTCGAAGACCAGCGTACCCAGCTTGTTCGCGCGCCTCCGGAAGATGTCTTCGAGGCCCGGCGGCAGGTCGCCGAACACGCGTTCGATATCCGGGTAGTACTGCCGGTATTTTTTGGCGATCTGCTGGCGAACGCCCTTGTCGCCGCCGAATTCGAGCCAGAAGGAATTGAACATCCCGGAGACGATCGTGAGCTTTTCGGTCAGCGGGATATTGAAGGCGTCGAACAGCGCATCCACCGACCGGAGGATATATAGCCAGACCTTTTCCGGCTGTCTGTTCAGCCGCAGCCATGCCAGCAGCGACAAGGAGAACTCGCTGTCATAAAAGAAAAGGGTCTCGGTCCGCTCGATATTGTCCCAGTAGTACCGTTCCAGCTCGCGATTGTAGGTCGAGAACTCCAGCTTCCAGATCTTCTTTTCGTCCAGCGGTGCGCGGAATGCGTTGTTGATCCGGGATATGACGGGGCCGATCGCGGCCAGGTCCTTCAGGTGCAGACGGACGCGAAGGTGGAAGTCGGGGTCGTTATAGCGGAGGAAGAACCATTTGTCGATCAGTTGTTGACCCAGCAGATCTTTCATCAGCGGCGTGAGCATGCCGATGAGGATATTGTCGGCGGTGACACGGCCCGTATAGAGTTTGAAATAGAGCCATTCGTCGCCGGGTACAAACTGTCTGCGAACCTCCTTCTGCCCTGCCCCACCCGCCCGGCCCACGGGGATCTCGTTCTTCGAATAGCAGGAATAGATGTATTCGTTGGCGTAGTTCTGTTCTTCGGTGATATCGTAGATGCATTCCACCGTCTCGACATACTCCTTTTGTTGATCTCCTGGACGAGGATCTCGAGCAGGGTCCGGTTGGTCGTGTCGATGATCATCTTATCCTCATTGCCTTCGGTAAAGTAGACGTATTTGGGTAGCTCCGCCTTTTGCACATAGGCGAGCAGCTGATCGGATGTTATTTTTTCGGCTTTGGAGCCCGCCAGCTTCAGCACTTCACTCTTCCTCAGTCTCCAGCTGGCCTTGCGCAGGATGATATCGTCTCCGTAGCTGACCCTTGGGAAAAAGTCGATCATTCCAAGCCTCAGCCCACCGAAATGGAGCGTGAAATAATTCCTCCTGCTTTGCATCTGCAGGTCGCAGAGGAACTGGTAGACGGGCAGGGAGTCGAAACTGTAGTTCTGCGCGGAGGTCAGGAAGGGAATGACCTCTTTCCCGCTGGTCCTGGACCGTAGTACGATCTTGTCGCCCTTTACGCTGACGCCCAGGTCTTCCAGCAGAATATTCTCCGCGTGTCCCGAATTCTTCGAGAGGATGCTGATCTCGGCCTTGCGCCGTATGTTCCGGATGGTCACGTTGGCGGTCCGGTTGTTGGGAAGGTGTACGATCTCGGCCAGCACTTCATTTTTAAAATACCCGGCTTCGACGTCGGCTATTCCGTTGAGCATATCTCTTACCGAGTTATCCCGCGAGCTGAATCGCCCTAGCAGCATGGTCGCGCTCGAATTGCCCGCATTTTTCAGGGAGATCCGGCCATTGGCGTAGCTGAACATGACCGAGAAGGTCCCAAGGGATGTCGACTCCGTCCCGAAGCAGCTGAGGTCCTTTTGTTTCAGGTCGATGGTCTTTTCGCCCGACAGCAGGCAGTTTTGCCAGAACTGATATATCGCGGGGGTGATGGTGATCTTTTGCTGCGTCACCTTTTTGGCCGGCAGCTCGATATTGTCGGTGAGGTCCGAGAAGACAAAATGTTCTTCGAGGTCGGGCAGATAGCCGATGCCCAGTTCGTTGTCCAGTACTTCCAGCAGCGGCACTTCGGCGTCTTCATAGCGGCGGTAGAACCGCTCTCTGAACTTGACCAGGTTGTCGTTGCCCGACGGAGGAGGAGACAGTCGTTCGAGGGCGCCGATCAGCTGCTGCACCTTCCCTTCGAGGTCTTCGAATTTCGCGCCATTCCTGCGGAGGTTCGAGCACACGATCAGCTTGCGATCGAATTCGATGCCGATCTTTTCGAGCGCGGCGAAGATCGCCGTATAGGACTCGTGGTCGTTGAACACCTCGCGGTCCAGCGCGATCAGCCTGTCCCGGACTTCTGTCAGCGACTCAATGACTATATTGAGGTATTCGTCGCTGCGCACCATCCCGCCCGCGTCTTCCAGCACCCGGATCACCTGGTCGAGCAGGTCTCCTTCGTTGAGCGCCAGCTCGAGGCTGCTCAGAAATACTTTCGAGCGGATGAGTTCGTCGATAAATCCCGCGGCGGTCTCCGCGTCCACGTCCTCCACGTTGTCTACGACGGCCAAGACGAGTTCGTCGAACGCCAGTTCCTGCCGGTTGAGGTCGAGCAGCAGCCTCACGACTTCGCTGAATTCTATCGACGTCAGCGTATAGTTGAGCTTGCGGTTGACGACGCTGGGTTCGATATAGCGGTATTTTTCGCCGACCTGATAGATGGTATTGTTGTTGCGAAAGCGGACGATCTTTTTCACGGCGGGGTGGTCGTTCAGCCGGGCGATCAGCTTGATCAGGTAGTCCGAGTCGATATCGCTGAACCGCGTGAACTCTCCGGCGGTCGCGGCGTGCCCGGGTGCTTCGTTGTTGACCGAATACGCGGCGAAGAGCCCGAACGGCACTGTATTGGAAATGCTGCGCAGGAAGAATTTCATGATCGACAGGCTCACCGTCCCTCTGTCCTTGCCCTGTCTCACCTTCTCCCATTCCCGGAACAACTCGGGCGAAGAAAGAAAGATCGCGTCCCTGAAACGGATATTGTCATACAGGGAGTCCACAAAGGCGTCGAAGGCCTTTTTCTCTTCCGGGATCCGGAGCAGGTGGTCGAGCGAGAACAGGGGCTCCCGGAGGATCTTGTCTTTAAAGATGGCGCTGTTGATCATAAGTCAAAGGTTTCACTGATTTTAAAAAGGTTTTCCGTTTTTCTGACCGGGTCCATTTCGGTGTCGTAGATGACAAACTCGTCCATGCCGTAGAGGTCCTTGTATGTCTCTACGAGTGCGCCGAGGGATTCGGGAGTTACGGCGATGACAGAGAAGGCCTCGCGCGGATTGACGGCGCGGGACTCGGTCTCCGCGATCTCTTCGGCGGTCTTTGTAAAGCTGACGGCCATGGCGATCGACGTGCCGGGGCAGTAGCCGTGGGCCTCGCAGAATCGTCCCCGGTACTCGTCGAGCTGGTCTTTATGATAGTTCTTATTGAGGATGCCGAGGCCGTGTATCAGCGAGCGGCAATAATTCATTCTTTTGGCGATGGCCAGTGTCGCGTCGGTATAGCTGTTGGAGAGGTACCACAGCTGGGGCAAGCTGGCCGGCGAAGGGAGGAAGTACGATATCCTGTTCCTCGTATTTTGTCTTCTCGTTGAGGTAGAGGTCGCAGATATCGTTGAGGTTGTTCCGGAACAGCTGTATATGCTCCTGGCCCTTGCCTCCAAAATAGTCGTGTTTGGAGTAGTTGGCCGGCCGGCCTTTGGAGAAGCCGAAGTCGATGCGATCGTTGAACAGATTGTTCATCAACTTGTAGTTACTGGCCAGAAAATAGGGGAGCTGTAGCCGATGAGCGCGCCGGCCGAGCCGATCCGGATCCTGTCGGTAAAGCCCGCCAGCAGGGTCATGACTATTTCGGGGTTGGTATAGGGATGCAGCGGATGCGCATTGTGGTGCTCCGCCAGCCAGAGCCGGGAGAAATTCAGTTCCTCTGCCTTTATCCCGTATTGCAGGATGTCGTTGACGATGGACAACGAGTCGGAACCCGTCCGGTACCCAAGCTCGAGGATCCCTATTTTTACGTTTGTCATAACAGGAAGATTTTGTCCCAGCCGGCAACGGCGGGGTTGCTGTATTCTAATAGTACCAGGTACAGGCCCGGCAGGTTATCGATGAGACTGAGCTTGTGCTCTTTTATTTTTCCGGGCTCCCTGTAGAGCCGGATGCTTTCGTCTATCCAGAACCGGTAAGCTTCCTGTAGCTGCGGGTCGGCGGTCTCCTTGTACAGCCTCCCGTACATCTGGGCTACGCCCGCGCTGCCGAAATTGAAGCGGTAGTCCCAGACCCGCGTCTGAGACTCATGTCTTCTGTCGGTGGTACCCCTCGCCAGATCCAGCGCCTGGGGAAGGTATGCGCCCCCGCGCCTGGCGTCGATCGAATACACCAGCGTGGAGAAGTTGAGGTCGCTGTTGGACCAGGCCAGCACCGGCCGCCAGTTGTGTTCGTATTGTTCCGCGGCGCCCCTGTGGATGCTCCGCGGCAGGTAGTACCGGCGTTCGGCCAGGGTCACGTCCGCGCCTTTGACGATCTCCTGAAGGCCTTCCAGCAGGCGGCGGATCATGAGGTCGCTCTTTTCGTTGTCCCTCACCCCATCCAGTACTTTTATGATGGCCGGGAGCCCGTGCGCATATCCGAGGTGGATGCCTTCCAGGTAGCCCGCGTTGTTGTAAAAGGTCCCGTCGCCGGCGATGAATGCCTCGTAGAGCCTGTCGACGATCATCGCCACGTTCTCCCGGCTGCCGATGACCGTAAAATAGAAGAGGATGCCGATGGACCCGTTGAAAAAGTCGAAGTTACTGTTCCCGATGAGCAGCAGGCATTCGTTGAGGGCCAGGTCATTGATGGCGTCCAGCTGGCCCAGGAACCCCTCGTCGATGATGCCGTCCTCCGCGAGGAGGTGCAGGATATACCCGAACCCCGTCAAACCGCTCATTAGGGAGGACCTCAGCAGCACGCTGCTGCGGTTGTCTGCTATTTCGTCGAGCAGGTGCGAAAGGATCTCGTCTATCTTGTCCCGGTAGAAGGCGTCTCCCGACTGCCTGTAGAGGGTGTGGTAAAATAGACCAGGCCCAGCTTGCCCCCCAGCAGTCCGTCGTCCTGCAGTCCCAGCCAGTCGGCGCCGGTAATTTCGGAATGCAGTTCGCCGAGGATATCGTCGATGGCGGTGTTCATAACGTATATCTTAAATATTTGAGGAATTCGTAGCCGTTGGGGCCGATCTCTTCGGCCATCAGGGAGATCCCGATGCCGATGATACCGTTCATCAGCGACAGGGGCGTATTGACGTCGAACTGGTTGAAGTAGGACCTGTAGCCGGCGAACTCATTTCTGTGGTTGTTGAAGCCGAGCGTCTTGTCCTTCCAGTAGTGGATAGCGTCGTCGAACCGGTCGGTCGACAGCTCGCTTCTGAAGAGGGAGAAGAACGAGCTGATGCCTTCGGAGCCGTACAGCAGGATCGCGTCCTTTACGAATGCGCCCTTGTCGTCCCTGACGTTGCCCGACTTGGTGATGATCTCGATGCCGGCCAGTTTGTATTTGTCGATGCCGAGCAGTTTGCCCGCCTTATAGAAGGCATAGCCGATGCTGAGGTCCCCGTATGCCAGGTTGATCCCGGGGTTGGCCCTTTTTCGGTGGTGTCGAAAGGGAAGGTATACAGGCTGCTGTCCTCGTGACGGAATTGCAGCAGGTATTCGAGGGCGCCGGTGATGAGTTGGCCGACGCGGTCCCGCTGGATCCCGTTGTCCCAGGCGTGAAGGAGGAAGCTGACGATACCCGCGATGCCGTGCGAGCCTCCCAGTTCGATCAGGTGGTGTCCCCGGCGTTCGATGCTGGAGTACCAGTAGATGCCTTTGGCATCGGTCCAGGAAAGTTCTTCGATTCGGTCGATCAGGTTATTCAGTTCGGCCGAGAAGTCCTTGTCGCGAAGCCGGTCGATGAAATAGTAGCCGTAGTGGATGGCGCCGGAGATGGGGCTGAGGTCGGCCGCCGAGAGGCTCTCCCTGAAAAAGGACACCAGCGTATCATCGAAGTTGATATAGAAAAAGTCGATGTCGGATCTGTCGATCACGTTCTCCTTCGCGTAGAAGTTGAGCAGCGTACCGATCTCCACGATGTCCCGAAGGATGGTGGTTCCGTTGTAGCAGTCGTTGAGCCCGTCGATGGACTCTTCGAGGAACCGGACGCTCATCTCCAGGTAGTCGGGGTCCTTTTTGTACGTCGCGTAATAATAGTAGAACAGAGACACACCGGCCAGCCCGTTGCACACGCCCATCGACGAAAGGATCGGGAACTTATTTCCGATAGCCTCCTTTATTTGTTCGATTATCTTGTCTTTCATGGCTGTTCTTTTTAGATGGAAAGAAAAGGTTAGAGGTCGTTGACAGGCTCTGCGACTCCATTGCAGGTATTCTTGTCGCAGGACTGGTTGCAGGTAAAGGCAGCGCAGGAGGGCAGGGCCTCGGCGAAGTTGCCGCCTTTGATGTGCGCCAGCTGGGATTCCTGCAGTTTGACGATGGACTCCTTGTCGAGGGTGAGTCTGCGTTCGAGCTTGATCTTCTTCTGTTTCATAAACAATGATTGATTTTGTTAAATAGATGGTTGATTGCTTATTCCGGGATGTCGCAGCTATTGTTGTTGCAGGACTTGGTGCCTCCGGGGCCCGTACCCGTACAGGACTGCACGTAGCAGGAGTTCTGGTTGGTCGGGACGTTCCCGCCTTTGATATGGGCGATCTGCGTCTCCTGAAGTTTCGTGATGAACTCTTTGTCGAGAAAGAAAAGCGTCTTTTTTAACTTGATCTTCCTTTTCATTTTTAATTGTTTGATTGGTGAATAATAGGGGCGTATCAAATGGGATCGCCACTCTTAACGCCCCTATATTGTGCTACGCAGCAGCTTCAGCCGCGCCGGTGTTGCACGATCCCTTGTTGCAGGATGCGGTACAGGAGACGTCCACACAGGTGCCTACTTCCTGAGCGTTTCCGCCCTTGATGTTCTCGATCTGGGTTTCCCGGAGCTTGGTGATTGCTTCCTTGTCCAGATTGAGGCCTTTGTTCTGGTCGAGCTTGATCTTCTTTGGTGTCATGTCGATCGCTTTTGTTGGTGAATAAAAATTGTTTACTAGGCGTCGAGAGCGGCGTGTGTGTTACAGCTCTGCTCAGCGCAGGATTTCGTGCAGGAGACGTCGGCGCATGAGCCAACTACTTCGGCATTACCGCCCTTGACGCCGTCGATCTGAGATTCCTGCAGTTTGGTGATTGCTTCCTTGTCGAGGTTCAGACCTTTGCTCTTGTCGAGCTTGATTTTGCTTTGTTTCATTTTGTTTTGATTTAAATGGTGAAAAAAGAGTTTACTAAATGTTTTCGATGGCTGCGTGGTTACAGCTGTTCTGATTGCAGGACTTGATACAGGAGTCGGCGAGACAGGAATCGATCACATCGGCGTTGCCGCCTTTGATATTGGCCAGCTGCGTCTCCTGCAGCTTGGTTATCGCTTCCTTGTCCAGCTTCAACGGCTTGTTCTTGTCGAGCTTGAGCTTTGAAGGTTTCATTTTTTTTATTTTATATAGATGAATGGTTAGTGACTGTTAGTTGCCTGATCTGCTGCGATCTTCCTGGTTGCCGAAGTCTCTTTCTTTACGCTGATATTCTTATTCCCGAATTTGTAGCTGACGGAGAGCCTTACCTGCCGGGCGTCGAAATAGTTCCGCGAGGAAGCCTGTATATCGTTGGAGGCATATTTCCAGGTCGCGAGCTGTGTCTTCAGGATATCGGTGGCGGACAGTCCGACGGTCACCTTCTTGTCGAAGAGCAGGGCCTTGAAGGAGGCGGAGAGGGATCCCATGGCCGAGATATGCGTCACTCCGCTGACCTGCGGCAGGTTGTACCAGTATCCCAGGGAGAAGAACAGGTTCTTTTTGTGATTGAGGGTAAGGTCGTTGCTGGTCGAGAAGTAGCCGGACAGCAGGTCGGCTTTCTGCGGGGTGGAGGGATTGGTCGACCGGTTCTGATAATAGCTGAGGTTGACGGTATTGCTGGAGGTCCACCAGTTCGTCGGTTTGATGCTGAGGGACTGTTCGATGCCCCACGTGCGGGATCTCAGGTAGTTCTCGTAGGTATAGCTCGTAGTATTGTTGTTCGGGTCGATATAGGCGATCTGGTCGAATCCTCCGGTCGTATAGGAGTAGTAGAGTTTTGTCTCGTTGTTGCCGAAATTTAAGACCAGCTCGGCGTTGTCGGTGAAGGATGGCTGCAGCAGCGGGTTGCCCTGGGCGCTGGTCTGCGAGTTGAGGTAGGTCCTGTACGGATCGAGCATCCCGAAGCCGGGCCGGTCGAGCCGTTTGTTATAAGCGGCGGATAGTGATCTATTGTCGCCCAGGTGCCAGGTAAGATAGGCCGTGGGAAAAAATTTCAGGTAGCTGTTGGTGTGGGTGGAGTCGGAGTCGCGGGAATAGCCGGAGGTTCGGGTATTCTCGGCCCTTAGCCCCAGCTGGGTCTCCGAGGCGGCTGCCGAATTTCCGGGAGCCGGAGATATAGACGGCCTGTTTATCCTCCTTGTACCGGTAGAGGTTGTTCTGGTCGGTATCCCACACCCCGCCGGTGCTGGTGAAGCGGTAGTCGTTGTCGACGGCGTTGGAGGATATTTTTCCGCCGAGGTCCAGGCTGGCCCATTTCGTCGGCCATTCGAGGTCGGCGCCGGCCGAATAGTTGCGGATCGAGCTGTTGTTGGTGTTCGAATTGCTGAAGTCGGAGTTACCGATGGGTTTGGAGGTGGGATAGAGGTTGAGACCGCTCATATACCCGCCGGTGCTGCCGTGGTTGTCGAAGAGGTCGAGGTCTACCGACAGCCGGCGGCCGGAAGAGTCGATCTTATAGATGCTGTGAATATTATAGGAGTTGCCGGTGTTCCGGGACTGGGTATAGCCCTGCGACCGGATAAAGCTGTCCACCTGGCTGCGCGCTGCTGAGGATAGTGGTCGTCGAGCTGGTGTTTAGCGATGAGCGGCTGAAGTCCCCTTCGTACTGGCCGCCGACCGACCATCGGTGTGTAAGGGCATAGTCGATCCCGACCCTCGCATAGGTGTTTTTAAAGGAAGACGGTGTAGCGCGATCGCTGGACCAGGTCTGGACGGGATAATATATTTCGTTGTGGTAGTGGTTGGTCTTTTGGTATTCCGCGTTGCCGGCGTCTGCGAAAAGGGATAGCCTGCCTTTCTGGTAGTCGATCCTGCCTCCCGCGCCGTATCCCAGCAGCGAGTTCTGCGTGAGCGAACCCCGGACGGAGGCATTCCACGAGTCCAGCCGCGCGGTCTTCAGTACGATATTCACCAGTCCGCTGTTGCCCTCGGCCTCGTATTTCGCCGGCGGGGTCGTGATCACCTCTATGGACTGGATGCTGGATGCCGGCAGGCTCCGGAGATAGGCGATCAGGTTGTCTCCCGAGAGCTGGACGAATTTCCCGTTGACCATCACCTTGAGGGTGCTCTTGCCGATGATCTGCAGCTGGTCGTCGGTGACTTTTACTCCCGGCGTGATCTTTAGTACATCCAGGCCGTCTCCTCCGGTCGCGGCAACCGAATTGTCTACGTTGAAGACCAGGCGGTCGACCTTTCTTTCGATGAGGGGCTTTCTTCCGCTGACGGTGACGCCTGCAAGGCTTTTTTCGGAGACGTCGAGGGCCGCGTCGATCGTTGTGTCATGATTCAGCTGGATGGTCATCGTCCTTGCGCTTTTCAGGAAGCTGATGACGAGGGTATAGTTTTGTGGCTTGAGATTGGAGAAGGAATAGCGTCCCAGGCTGTCCGATACCGTGTTGACGGCTGTCTCGCCGCCCTTCAACGATACGTTGGCGAACCCTACGGGATTGTTTCCGTTGTCCGTGACCCGCCCCTTCAGGCTGGTCTGCCCCGGGGTTGCAGAACTTGCCGGGGCTAGCCCGATCAGGAGGGGCAGCGGCCGAAGGAGGTGATGTTGGTGTGTCATGATCTGGGATTTTTGTGTTTGCTGATTCGAAAATAGATCGCGGACACCCCTTTGGAAATTTGATACATCTACAAGCTGTTTCGCCGTACGAACGCCTTACTGTCCTCTGGCTGCAGTGGCGTTGGCACCCGGGGAGGCCTCCTGAGTTGGTACCGCGAATCGGCCCGTTCGTACAGTCGATTATGCCGGTGGTCAGCAAGGATATATATTAGATAAAACTCTATCCACCATGCCAATTCCTTATTCCTTTGATCGTCGTCTGGTCATCAGAACTCCACTGCTACCGCTGCCCCAATCTGGTCAGGATATCGACACCCACCGTCTTTTGCAGGACCCCATTTTTCTCGAAGCCCTCTACCTCGCCTCCACCGTACTATATGAAGAATGTATCAAATGGAAGAACGGAACGCTTACGGCCAAAAAGGATGTGGACAGGCTGATGCGGTCTGTGCGCAAATACTATCTGCGCATGAGCAGCAGGTGTACGCCCTTCGGCCTTTTCTCCGGTTGTGCCGTGACGCAGTGGGGAGAGGACGGTGCGGCCATCCGGATGGACAGCACAGGCGTCCGGCGCCATACCCGGCTGGATATGCAGTATCTCTGCGCGCTGGCCCGGCATCTTTCGGCGCAGCCATTGCTGAGGAGCCGCCTGCTGTATTTTCCCAATAATAGTCTGTACCGTATCGGCAAAGAGCTGCGCTATGTAGAGTACGCGCATTCCGAGGAACGCGCAGCTATCATATCAGTTCGGTCGTCACCAACGACTATCTGGAGGCCATCCGCGGTCTGGCGGAAGAAGGCGTGACCATCCGGCAGTGCTCACCGAATTCCTGATGAAGGACGATATCCCGGCGCGCGACGCGGGAGAATATGTAGACAAACTGATCAGCAGCCAGTTGCTGGTCAGCGAACTGGAGCCCTGTATAACGGGTAAGGAATATATGGAGCAGTTGCTCGTCACCCTTCGGAGAGTGGTCTCGGAAGACGCGCCGGAAATAAAGGCCGTTCTGCGCGCGCTGAATCATGTCCGGCTCCTTCTCGACCGGCTGGACGAAGACCGCAGCGGAGACCTCTCCTGGTATAAGTCGATCATGCAGCAACTGGACGGACTTGGCGTTGCCTATAATGAAAGCAGGCTGTTCCAGACCGACGCGGTACTCGCGCCTGAGGGCGGTATGCCCGCCGGTGTCCAAACGCGGATCACGGAAGCGCTGGACGCGCTCGACAGGCTTTCTCCGGCGAGAAGTGGAGAGGCCCTCCGGTCGTTTGCCAGCCGGTATACGCAGCGCTATGGGGACAAGGAGATGTCGCTTCCCGAAGTGCTGGATACGGAGACGGGCATCGGCTATCTCGAAGGCAGTGGCATGGGCGTCTGTCCGCTGGTAGGCGACCTGCAGATCAGCACGGCCACTCCGGAACAAAAGTTGGGGTGGGGGCAAGTGGAGATGCTGCTGCACCAGCGGCTGGAGGAAGCCGAGGGCGAAGGGGACCGGCATCCGTCTCACGGACGAGGACCTGCGAAAACTGCCGGCCCCGTCGGGGGACCTGCCGGCGTCGCTGCCGGTGATGTTCCGGTGCGCCGGCTCCGACTCTGTCTATCTCGAACTCGCCGGTGGGTCGAGCGCCGTCAACCTCCTCGGCCGTTTTGCCCACGCCGACCCGGCTATAAATGATTTGGCCACAGATATCGCCTGTGGCGAGCAGCAGCAGGACCCGGACGTCGTGTTTGCCGAGATCGCGCATCTTCCGGAATCGAGGACGGGGAATATCCTTCTTCATCCCGCCTTTCGTGCGTACGAGATACCCTATCTCGCGCAGTCGTCGGTGGAAAAAGAATTTCAGCTCGACCTGCAGGACCTGTATATGTCCGTGAAGAATGGAAAGGTCGTGCTCCGGTCGCGCCGGCTGGGAAAAACGATCGTCCCGCGGCTGAGCACCGCACACAACTATGCACTGAGCACGCTGCCTGTGTATCGCCTGCTCTGTGACCTGCAGACGCAGGGCAAAAAATCCAGCCTGACGTTCAGCTGGGGAAGCCTGAGAATGCAGCACGCTCATCTGCCGCGCGTCAGTTATAGAAATGTAATCCTGTCGCTGGCCAGCTGGAATCTTCCGCGTCGAAGGATATCGAAGGTTGGAAGGACATGGGCTGCGGGGGAGCTGGCTGCACGTGTTGCGGAACTTCGTGCGAAATGGGGACTGCCGGCGCAGGTGCTGCTTTGCGAAGGGGATAACGAGCTGCCCCTGGACCTCGGGGATATGACGATGGTGCGGCTTCTCCTGGATAGTGTCCGTGGCAGGGAAAATTTTTTGCTGAAAGAATTCATTCGTCCGGAGGGGATCGTCAGCGACGGGAATGGGGCAGTCTATTCGGGTCAGTTCATCGCGGTGCTGCACCGCAATAGCAGTAGCTATGCAGCCGGTGCGGCGCAGCGGCCGGCTGCGGCGGAGGAGACAGCAGAAAAGAGAGATTTTACGCTGGGTTCGGAATGGCTCTATTTCAAACTTTATTGCGGCATCCGGTCAGCCGACAGGATCCTTACAGAGGCCATCGCTCCGCTGACGGAAGAGCTCCGGCAGTTCGGGCTCATCGACAAATGGTTCTTTATCCGGTATAACGACCCGGAGTTTCATCTGCGAGTGAGGTTTCGCCTCAAAGACACCCGTCATATCGGAGACGTGATCCTGATCGTGCATTCCTGGCTGCAGGGCTTCGAGAACGACGGCTATATCTGGCGCCTGCAGACGGAGACATATACGCGCGAGCTGGAAAGATACGGGCGGCTCGCTACCGGTCTGGCCGAATCGCTGTTCCACTGCGACAGCGAGGCCTGTCTGAAGATGCTGGCCCATACCCCGGAAGAAGAAAGGGGTACGGTGAGATGGATGTGGGCGCTTCCCGCCATCGACCACCTGCTGGACTGCTTTGGCCTGGGCGCCGCGGAAAGGCTAGCCCTGCTGCAGCACCTGCGGGACGCTTTTGCCGTCGAGTTCCGTCTCGACAAGCAGCTGAAGACGCAGCTCAACGACAAATACAGATCGTACAGGATCGATATCGCCGGACTCATGGAAGGCGCGGGACCGCTGGACGGAAGGTGGTATCCGCTGGTGTCGGTACTGAAAGAAAGGTCCGCGCAAATGCAGCCCATCGCCGACCGCATCAACTCGCTGGTGGCCGAAGGAAAACTCGAGGTTTCGCTGACCAGTCTGCTGGGAAGCTATATACATATGATGGTGAACAGGATCGTCACTTCCGACTCTCGGCTACACGAGTTAGTTATATACGATTTCCTCTGCAGAAATTATGTGACGCGTTCGTATATCGAAAAGAGTGATTTGTGTAACGAATTTTAGACCGGGTATTCTGCGTACTATCTTTACTATACAAACGCAGACAAAAAACTCAAACACAAACCATTTAACTTTAAAGCCATGACAACACAACGCGAACCCAAGAAACTGTCCTTTGAGAAAGTCGTTATCTCCGTCATCAGAAACACCGTCGCCAGCGACAACGGGATCAGGAATTACGTCATTCCGACTGTAGTATCGACCATTCCGGAATGCGATACGATCACCGGCGCGACTGGCATCGTCACACCATAGTACTGCCGTCCTTTACTTTTTGCTACCCGCGGGAGCCAGCGAAGTCTGGACTCCCGTAGTAGTTTGGTCCAGGTCACCGATTCAAACCAATATTGATGGAGCGCAATTTTTACTATATTTGGGAAGAGGACGTGCAAAGTATGATCACCTTATCTGGCGAAAAAAAATACCGGGTCGTTTTGCTCCATGCCATAGCCTGGCTGGCCTACATGCTCCTTGGGACCCTGCAAAAGGTGACCCAGCATCCCAATCTCCCGATCAATGTCGCCGATATCCTTTTGACCCAGTTGCCCGGGATCTATGTTTTTTATGGCAGCGCATTTGTCTTCTTCCGCTGTCTGCCTTCCCGGAGATATATCCGCCTGGTGTTCGCGGAGATCGTGCTCTTTTTTCCTACGTTACGCTGGCCTATCTTATCGGGTACCGGATCGCGCCGCTACTCCTGGCCAACTCGACGGTCCCTGCGTTCAATGCGGTTCGCATGCTCGTCGCGTCCCTGTGGGTGTTCTTCAATTACTCCGCCTTTTCTTTCGGCTACTATTTCGCCTTCCAGTCGATCAGGCGGCAGAAAGAGCTGCGGATCGCAGAAAAGAAAAGCATGCAGGCACAACAGGAGACGCTGATGGCCGAATACTCCTTTTTGAGGAGCCAGATCAACCCCCATTTTCTGCACAATACCCTGAATTTCTTCTACGCCAAATCACTGCGCGTCCTCGCCCGAACTTGTCCGACGCTATCCTCACGCTTTCCGAGATCATGCGCTATTCACTGGAGCAGGAAGACGACAACAACGGACGCGTCCTGCTGAGCCGGGAGGTCGACAATCTGAAAAAGGTCATCAAGATCAACGAGCTTCGGTTCAGCAACCGGCTCAACATCGACTTTTCTGTGACGGGCAGTATCGATAGCGTCCGGATCATTCCGCTGGTGCTGATCACGCTGCTCGAGAATGCCTTCAAGCACGGCGAGCTGATCAATCCGAATGATCCCGTGAGAATCCGGCTGTGTATGGATAGCAGTGGCGGGGGGATCCATTTTTCGATTCACAACCGTAAAAAGACCGGCCCCAAAGAATTGGGACACGGGATAGGAATGGACAATATCCGCAGAAGACTGGACTACGCCTACCACGAGAACTACCGGCTGGTCGTCACCGACGAAGAACAGCACTATTCTGTTGAGCTGACGATAAATAAACCTTAATCTAAAACCATTTTACCATGATCAGTTGCATGATCGTCGACGATGAACAACACGCTATCGACATTCTGACCCACCACATCCGGCAAACGCCTTTCCTGACGCTGGCGGGCGCCACCGCCAATCCGATAGAAGGGCTCAGCCTGGTGAGATACCAAAAAGCCCGACCTCCTTTTTCTGGACATTCAAATGCCCGAGATCTCGGGTCTCGATTTTATCCGGGCCATGCAGGGCAAGACCCGCGTAATATTGACGACGGCCTACAGCGAGTTCGCAATGGAGGGATTCGATCTGGACGTGGTCGACTATCTGCTGAAGCCTATATCGCTGCCCAGATTCCTGAGGGCGGCCCAGCGGGCGCTCAACCTGATCACGCTGTCTGCGCCCAGCCCGACCGAGGAGCCCATCGAAGACGACTATATCTTCGTGAAGACCGAGTCCAAGGGAAAGATGCTGAAGATCAATCTCGGCGAGATCGACTATATCGAAGGGATGAAGAACTATGTCGCGATCGTTCACAATGGTCACAAGACGATGGCGCTGCTGAATATGAAGGACCTGCAGGACCGTCTTCCGAAAAAAGGTTTTATGCGGGTACACAAGTCGTTTATTGTTTCTCTCCGCAAGATCACCGCAGTCGAAGGCAACCGGATCCACCTCAACAATATCAGGGCGGAAATACTCCTCGGGGACACCTACCGGACGGAATTCCTGGAGACGATGAAACATAAGTTGTTGTAGCGAAAAACCGTTTACGTACCGACAATCGGCCAGTTCGTGTAGAATAGTAGCTCATTTACACCCCCGGCGTAGTTTTACAGAAGCTAAGAAAACCGGATTTTTAATGAGACATATCGTTCAAACACAGCTGGATAGGATAAATGCTGCCATCGGGGGGGCCAGCAGCAGGGACGACTCTTTCCTGAACGGAAAGCTGGGTTTGATCTTTTATTATTTCCATCTTTATAAGGTAACCGGCGAGCAGGAATACGGCAATAAGGCCGAAGACATGCTGGACGCGGTGATGACCGGTCTGAACGCCGAGTCTCCAGGCTGGCGGGTGCATCGTTCGGCAGCGGCGGATCGGGTCTCGGCTATGTGATGAGCGTTCTGCAGCAGGAGGGATTCGTGGACTTCGATATCGACCGCGAATTTGCCGACCTTGACGAGTCGCTGTTCAATATGGCCCTGCACCAGATGGACGAAGACTTTATCGACTACCTGCACGGGGCGATCGGGGTCATCCACTATTTCACGTGCAGGAAGCCTTCTCCTGACACCCTGCGCCGTCTGGACCAGCTGATCGGGGCGCTCTGCGACCGGGCCGTCAGAAAGGACGCCGGATACTGGTTCCGCAACTATCTCGTTCGCACGGGCGAAGAGGACTATATCAATTTCGGACTCTCGCACGGGCTCAGCGGGATCCTGCTGATCCTCCTGAATGCCTACCGGCTGTCCGTTCATAAGGACCTCATCGAAAAGGTCGTGCGGGAAGGGATCCGCTTTATCCGGAAGTACAAAATGGATATCGACTATTCCAACGAAGAATATTCTTTCTTTCCAACTCTATTCAGACAGGAGGCAACCGAGATCACGGCTCCCAACCGGCTGGGCTGGTGTTATGGAGACCTCAATCAGGTGTTGCTGTTCTATCGGGCGGGGGAAGCTTTTGGCGATAGGGAGCTGACGGGTCTGGCGGATCTGATCGGGGCGCAGACGCTGATGCGGAAGGATCAGAGGTCGACGTTGGTTGTCGACAGTAGTTTTTGTCACGGGGCGTCGGGGTTGGCGCAGTTCTATCGGCAGTTGTACGCCGAGAGGTCGCTGCTTGCTTATAAGGAAGCCTATGAGTACTGGACGGAGAGGACGCTGATCTATCTGGAGAAGGATATGGCGGGCGGATTGTACGACGGGAAGGAACACCAGCTGCTGGATGGGCTGGTGGGGGTTGGCTTCTCGCTGCTTTCGTATATATCTGACCGTAAGCTGGGGTGGAGTAGATCGTTGTTGTTGTAGGGGCCCGCGTTACCCCATCGCCTTGTTCAGCGCGATGATCGCCCCCTTAAAATCTTCTCTCGCGATCAGGAATTGGAAGTTGACCTTCCTCAGCGCAAATCCCGCACTTACGATATTGATATTCTCCGCCGCCAGGGCCGCCGCGCTCTTGGCGAGCAGACCGGGCTGGTCCATATTGGTGCCGAGCAGGCAGACCATCGCTACCGGCTCGACCGTGACCTCTTCGAAGGCATTCTTCAGGTCGTCGATCAATTCCTGCTTGAAGTCCGCCTCCCATATAGCGATCGAAATGCTGTTGGCGCTGGTCGTCTTGAACGTATAGCTGATATGGTGGTCATGGAACAGCTGCATGATCTGGAAGTCGCTGCCCACATTGCCGACCATCAACGGGTCGTAGACGTCGATCAGGATCAGCTTTGTCATCCCGGTGATGACCTCCACCCTTTTCGTGTCGCTGACGTATTCCCGCGTGATGAGCGTACCCGGATGGGCCGGTTCGAAAGTATTTTTGATACGGAGGTTGATCCCGTTAATTTCCAGAGGTTTCGAGGCCTTGGGATGGATGGCTTCCATGCCTACGTCCGCCAGCTGGTCGGCGATATCGTAGTTGGTGTATCCCACGGGCTTTACGTTCTCGACGCCGACGAGTGCGGGGTCGGCCGTAGAAAGATGGTATTCCTTGTGGATGATGGCTTCCTGCGGCCTGAGGATCTCGGCGATCTTGGAGAACGTCACCTCGGAGTAGCCCCGGTCGAACTCGCGCATGATACCTTCCGTGCCCTTGGCATAGCCGGTAACGATGCAGATGCAGGCGGGAAGGTCGATGGCCGAGAAAGCGTCCTTGATGCGCTCGTCGATGGTGAAGGGGCGCTGGTCGTCAAAACCGCTGAGGTCGACCAATTTTGCGTTGAGTCCCTTCTTCACGAGTATATTGGTGAGGTTGAAGGCGGAGTGGGTCTCGCCGATGGAGGCGAGGATCTCGCGGGCGGCCTGCAGAATGCCTTCGCGGCTGACGTAGCCGGAGGCGAGAATATTGGCCAGGTTCTCCAGATAGGTCTGCGCCTTGGCGACGTGCTGCTCTATAAAACTATCAGCGACGGCAAGGTCCAGCCCCAGACCTACGTATTTCCTGTTGATCTCTTTCAGCTTCGCGACCATCTCTTTCAGCGAGTCGTGGAAATTTTCGCTTTTTACGATGCGGTGATAGACGCCGGGAGCGCCCGTCTTCTTGTCTTCCAGCAGCATGTTGGTAACTCCGGAAAATGCGGAGACCACCAGCACGCGATTGTATAATTTGTCTCCTGAACGGTCGAAATAAACAATGTTGTCAATAACTTCCTGAAGGGCACTCATCGACGTGCCGCCTATCTTCTCAACTGTTAACATTACAAAAACTACTTTAAAGAGGGCCAAAGCTATGACATTTTTGCATACTCTGGCCCTCCTATGGCAGGTTTATTGAATGATTAATTTCCTGATCTGCGTGTCGTCGGTATTAGTTCGAATTCTCAAAAAGTACATCCCTTTTGAAAAATTATCAAGATTCAGCTGGTTCGTACCGGGTCTGACGACAAAGACTTTTAGCGTCTGGCCGGTCATGCTCAGCAGGGTCGCGGTCACGGGTGAATTGTTGTCGGCGTCGATCTCGAGCTGAACGCTGTGCGTATAGGTCGGCACCGGCGAAAGTCTGACCACAAAGGACTTGCTGTTGAACTGCAGCAGCTTGATCACCGACAGGGTCGGCTTGCCGTCGAAGTCCTGCTCGCGGATGCGATAGTAGTCCCTGCCGTCCTTCGGCGCGGCGTCGGTAAAGGAATAGTCGCCCGAGTTGGTCGCCGGCACTTCTCCGATAGCGGTGTAGGCGGAGCCGTCGGTGCTGCGTTCGATGATATATTTCTCCGCGTCGATCTCGCTGTTGACGGTCCAGTGCAAGCTGCGACGAGCCGTTGATCTTTTTAGCCTCGAAGCCGACGAAGTTGACGGGCAGCGGGGCGACGGCGAATTTGGACGTGAAGCTGGAGGTCGATAACAGCGAGGCGCCGTTGAAAGACCTGGTAAGATTCACAGCGCCTCTCTCGTTGGTCAGCAGGATATCGTCGATATACCATCCGTCGACGGTAAAACTGGCGTCGCTGGCAAATCGGAACCGGATCTTCGCCGTCTTCCCCGCGAAGCTGCTCAGCGTCACGACCGTCTGGATAAAGCCGCCGCTGCTGCCTGAGAAGGCGGGTCTGTTGCTAAGGTTCAGCGTGGTCGGGTCGAGCGCGCCGGTGTAGCCGTTGACCGACATATAGGATCCGAGGTCCTGCCGGTGGTGCCTCCGTCGGTGGAGATCTCCACAACGCCGCCGTCATAGGCCGGGTCGGTATCATAGTAGTGCCAGAAGGAAAGTGTCGAGGCGGTGTCGAGCACCAGGTCGCCGGAGGTCAGGCGCATGTCCTGGTTGGTCTGATCCGTGGCAAACCAGGAATGCGTGCCGGTGTGCGCTCTTGCGCCCGAGACGGCGAACTGATAGGCGCCGATCGCCGATGGCGTCCAGGTGTATTTTGATGGGTCCTGCGAATCGTAGATCAGGGTATCAGGGCACGATACTGACCGGTGACGTTCGCCGTGACGGTGAATGTCTTTGTCTCACCCGCGGAGAAGTTGTTGTTGTCCCAGTGTACGGCCGGAGCGGTATAGGTAGACCCGCTGCCGCCGGTGGACGAGACATAGGCCAGATTGCCGGAGAGCGTATCCACGACCGAGATGCTGGTCAGCGCCTGGCAGTCGCAGGAGGCCTTGACGGTATAGGTGACGTTGTCGCCCTGCGAAAGCAGGCTCTTGTTCGCCGTAATTGCCAGACCCAGTCCTTTGGGCAGGTCGAAGGCCGCCGTCTGGTCCGTATAGCTGTTGGAACTGCCCTCGATGGCGCTCTTGCCCATGCCTCTGCGCGCGAAAGCGTTCCAGATGGCGCATTTGTGACGGTTGTCGTACAGCAGGGAGTCGGCCTTCAGGATGGCGTCGCGGCCGTCGAGGAAGCCCGGGCTGCAGGTTTGCAGTTTCAGGCCCATGACGACCAGCTGTAGCGCTATATTATTTCCTTTGGTGCCGTGGTAGATGTCCGCGTCGATGCCTTCCTGCTGGATGATATTCCAGGTCATGTCCCAGATGGTGGCGCACCAGATCTCCCCGATCGTGTGGACCTCGCCGCCCGTATTCGTCGACAGCATGGCGTAGGTCCACGGGTTGACCGACATATCGGTACTATAGGGGTAGGTGCGTATACCCCCTCCCGTTGCAGGTTCGGCCAGCACATAGGTGCCGAGGGCCCTGCTCTTCGTGCCATCCGTGACGGCTGCGGCGGACCAGTCGGTGGTGACCATCAGGGCCATATAGTCGCTCCACCCTCGCCCATCTGTTCGGCATTGACGAGACAATCCGCGTTGGCGGCGCCTCCTGTCAGGCGATTGGAGATACCGTGTGTGAATTCGTGGGCCATGACGCCGTTGTCTATGGCGCCGTCGCGATAGGTACCGCCGGAAGAAAGGGTGCCGCTGAGACTGGTGAGGTTGGCCTTCAGCGTGGCGCCGTCGGCCTGGGATATCATGATGCTCGGAATGGTAAGGGTGGTGTCGGTGCCGCTCATGCCGATGGCGGCAGCGGAGTTCTGGACAACGATGACGGCGATGGCGCCGGCGTTCTGCGCGTTCTTTGCTTTTACGGTAAAATTGCAGGTGCCCCTGTCGAGCATCGCGATCTTACCCGTGAGGCTGGGTGTGGGGTTGATACTGCCGCAGGCGAGATGGGTGCCGCCGGTGGCGTCGGCGAGGTATACGATGCTGCCGGTGATGGGGCCGATATCGGCGAGCCTGTTCTTGAAGCTGAAGTCCCCTTCGCTTGCGTTATAGTCGCCAGCGGCGGCGGCGGGAGCGGAGATATGCAATTTTGTGGTCTTGGTCAGGTCCCACAGATACATCCGCATCTTCGGATTGTAGCCATCGGGCGGGGTAAGAAAGTTGGCGTTGTTGATGCCGGCGCCGTCCTGCGCAAAGGCCAGCACGTAGTCGTTCTCTTCCCCTCCCCTGCCCTGGTTGCTGGCCTGAAAATTACCGGCAGCCTCGTCGAAACCATACTGGTAGCTGATATCGTGCATGATGTTGACCCAGTAGAACATATTGTCGAGGCCGCCGTGGATATTCCCGGACGTCCCCGCCGTCTGGCTGGTATCGACCAGTTTGTCGAAGGTCAGGCTGGGGCTCAGCGTGGTGGAGGTATCGGCATAGCCGCCGATATCGTAGCTGCCGTTGAAATCTGTCATTGCCCAGGCGTTGTTGCCGCGGGTATAGTTATAGTTATTGGTATTGTCGTAGTGCCAGCCCAGCGTCACGGCGTCATTGCCGCTGCCGGCGCGCAGCCAGGGATTGAGGTCAAGGACACGGTTGCCGAAGTTGGCGGACTCCATCGGGAAGGGATATACGCGGTAGGAGACGCTGGTGGCGGAGGGGGATCCGAATGAGGCGGAGGGTTCGGCCATCGCGGAAGACTTTCCGGCGGGTACGGTCGTGGGCGCGGGCCTTGTTGCCGGAGGCAGCGTGGGCCGGGTCGCGGGCGTGGTGGCCGGCGCGGTCGCCGGCGTGCAGTCATTGCTGTTCTTCTCGCTGACGATAAGGCTGCTTTTGTCGATAACCTCACCAGACTGGGCGTCGACCCTGATCCACCAGTTGCTGCTGCCGTCGGGAGTAGCAATACGGAGGTTCCAGGCGAGCCTGAGCCGCCTGGTGCTATCGCCGGGGAGCCACACGAGGTCGGCCGGGATGTCCTCGTTCGAGACGCCGGATCCGCTGTAGACAAAATGCTGTCGGAGGACCGTCTTGTTCAGCAGGCGCGGCGTTTGGGACATGGGCAGCGACAGATGAGTAGCGGCGGCCCTGATGGCCCATGTCGGGTCGATGGCCGGCGTGGGGGACAGTCCTGCCGCTCTTTCCCTTGCGGGAATATAATTGGTGGTTTTCGAGACCAGGGTATCGTTGCGGAAGACAAAGACGCCGATCTTTCTGTAGACGGGGATGCCCGACCAGGTCTGCTGCAGGTAGACCATGAACAGGCCGGTCTTTTTGTCCGCGTAAGCGTCGGTAATGAAATAGCTGCCGACGTCTGCCTGGGTGAGGCCGGCGGGCCGAAGATTTTTTTGCAGAAGCTTTGTCGCCTGTGCCTGCGGGCCGGTAGTCTGGTTGGGACTTATCTGCGTCTGGACAGGCAGCTGGACAGGCAGCTGGGCCGGCGGCTGGCCTGCCGGCTTCGTCGGCGGCTGGCTTTTGACCTGCGCCGTGACGGCGGTCGAAATAAGAGGGAGAAGGATGAACAGGAAAATCAATTTCCGGAGAGGGGTAAAATTAGAGTTCATAGATAGCTGTAATAGTCATGGTTAGTGATTCGGGCGAAAAAGTTACCGAGTATTCCAACCCCGGACTCTAACCATTTAGCCGTTGGCAGGTTTCAGTTATTGGATGACCCTGGGGACGACGATCTTTTGTAGGATAATAAATTGAAGGAGACGATTTTGGTAAGAAATTTCGGCTTGGTGGACGGGCCGAACGGGTGCGATATACCGGAACGGGTGCGGTATACCGTGAAATTAGGTCTTTTTATACATTATAAGAAGGTCCTATTCGAAAATCATTTTTACTTAATTTTCATTACTTACTGAAACTTCAGAAACTTTAATTAAATTTGTATAACAAAACCATAAGTTATGAGGACCCTTAGAAACCATATCATCCTTTTTGACGCCGAGTGCCCGATGTGTGATCTCTATTCCCGTGGTTTTGTGGCCAGCGGGATGCTGGACGGGGATGGCCGCGAGCCTTATCAGGAGGTGCTGGGAGGAGGTGGGACGGTGCTGGGAGGAGGTGGGAAGATCGTCGGCGCTGGTGTAGTAGCGGGCGGCGGCGTCTGCCCCGTCGTAGACCGGCAGAGGGCCGTCAACGAGATCGCGCTGGTCGATACGACGACGGGGGCCGTCAGCTACGGGATCGATAGTCTGTTCAAAGTCATCGGCCATTCATTCCCTTTTTCCGCCCCCTGTTCGCATGCCGGCCATTCGCCTGGCTGATGCGCAAGTTCTACTCCTTTATTTCCTATAACCGCAAAGTCATTATCCCCGCGCCGTCGTCCGGCAACGCCTCCTTACAGCCTTCTTTCAGCCTGCGGAATCGGCTGGCCTGGCTCGTCGTCGCCGTCCTGGTTTCCGGATTCATCCTCACCCGATATGCCCGCCTCCTGACGGGTGTAGTAACACCGGGCGGCGCCTACCGGGAATACCTGATCTGCGTGGGACAGATCGTCTTTCAGGGATTGATGGCGGCCCTGATCAGCCGCAACCGCCGAACCCTATGGGATTATCTCGGCAACATGATGACGATATCTCTCGCGGGATCGCTGCTACTGGTACCCGCCCTGCTGGCTCACTCGATCCTCAGACCTGGCCTGGCGGCCCATTCGATCCTCACCCCTACCCTCGCCGCGGGCTACTTTCTTCTTGTAGCGGGTGGTATGCTGCTCGAACATATCCGCAGGACCAAACTTCTCGGGCTGGGATGGGGTTTGTCAGCCAATGGGTCGGCTACCGCATGGTATTATTATTGCTGATTTTGTTGTAACTTTTTACGACACCCGTCGACCAATCCTGTGTTATGTCTATCTCCCGAAGAAAGTTCCTGAAGGCGGCCGGAAGTCTTACTATCGGCTTTTGTCTCGGTGGAAGGTCCAGACCGGACAGGGACCCGCTGTATCCGGGGACGATCTCGCCGCGGACTGATCTCGCTGAGACAGGGCTTGCCGCGACGCAGGGCGCCGCAGAGGCAGCGTCTCCGCCCGCCGAATCCACCATCAACGCCCTGGCTCGAAGTGCTGGCCGACGGCCGCATCCGCGTCCTCACCGGAAAGATCGAACTCGGCCAGGGCATCAGCACCGCGGTCGCGCAGGTGGCCGCCGACGAGCTGGATATGGAAATCTCCCAGGTCGAAGTCCTCATCGCCGAGACGGGCCGTACTCCCGACGAAGGCTATACCGCAGGCAGCAACTCCATCGAAAGCAGCGCTATGTCGATACGTCGCGCCGCCGCGGCCGCGCGCCAGAGTCTGCTCGAGATAGGCGCGAAACGACTGAATACTTCAACGGAGAACCTCACGCTATCGAAAGGAATCATCATCCCGCGCAGCGGCGGCAGAGGACTGACCATCGACGAAGTACTCGACGGCAAACAACTGACCGGTACCGTTCCCGCATCGGTGACACTAAAGCCCAAAAGCAGTTACCAACTCGTAGGCAAGGCTATCCCGCGCAGCGACGTCCCCCGAATAACGAAGGGCGAACCCGTATATGTACACGATCTCAGCTGGCCCGGTATGGTCCACGCCCGCATACTCCGTCCGCCAAATCCTGGCGGCAAGCTGCTGCAGTGGGACGACGAGCAACTGAAAAAGAATATTCCCGACTATATTCAAACAATCGTCAACGGCAGCTGGGTCGCGGTCATCGCCGCGAGGGAATATTCGGCGATACAGGCGCAAAACTTACTCCGAAAAAATTCACGCTGGTCGGACGGCCCGCCGCTGCCGGATCTCCGCGACCAGCAGCTGCCCGACTATCTCCAGACCCTTCCCGTAAAGACGGAAGAGGTAACAAAGAAAGGAGAACCCATACCCTCCCATAGCCTTAAATCCCGCTATTCCAAACCCTATATCATGCACGGCGCCATCGGCCCTTCCTGCGCCGTCGCACTATTCGACACCGACAACCACCTTCATATCTGGAGCCATAGCCAGGGCGTATATCCGCTGCGTGCGACGATCGCCAACCTCCTCCATATGCCGGAGGAGAATATCCATATAAAAGGCGTACCCGGCAGCGGCTGCTATGGACACAACGGCGCCGACGACGTCGCCGCAGACGCGGCGCTGGCAGCCATCGCCCTTCCCGGCAAACATATCCGCGTACAGTGGACGCGGGACGAAGAGCACGGATGGGAGCCCTACGGCAGCGCGATGGTCATGGAGCTGGAGGCGTTGATCGACGCATCGGGGAAGATCAGCCACTGGAAATACGATCTCTGGTCGGATACGCACGGCGTCCGGCCCGGAGGCAACGCCGCCAATCTGCTGTCCGCACACTATATCGAAAAGCCGGTTCCCGAGCGGGCATCCGGCTTCAGCGGGGGGCCTACCGCAACGCCCAGCCCTATTATTCTATTCCCAACCAACAGGTGGAAGCGCATTTCTTCGACGGACCGCTGCGCAGTTCTTCCCTTCGAAGCCTCGGCGCTTATGCGAACCTGTTCGCGATAGAATCGTTCATGGACGAGCTCGCCTCATCGGCGGGTAAGGACCCCTTCGAGTTCAGACTGGCACACCTCGACGACCCACGCGCGAGGGCTGTGGTCGGGCAGTTGCGAAAACTGGTCAGAGACGTGCCAACGGCAGGCATCGCCTTCTCCCGATATAAGAACAACGGAGCATACTGCGCGGTCGCCGCCGAAGTGGCGCGCGTCGCCAATCACCTGCGCGTGTTACGAATGTGGGCCGTCATCGACGCCGGCGAGGTGATCAATATGGACGGGATCAAAAACCAGACGGAAGGCGGTATGGTTCAGTCCGCCTCCTGGACCATGCAGGAGCAGGTGTCCTTCGACAGCCAGGGGTCACGAGTCTCAACTGGGCAACCTATCCCGTGTTTAATATCAGCCAGGCCCCCGAGGTCTCGGTTACCGTCATGGACCGCCCGATGGAACCCGCGCTGGGTGCGGGTGAGGCGGCTCAGGGTCCGGCCGCGGCGGCGATCGTGAACGCGGTCTATCGTGTCACGGGACAGCGGGTCAGACATTTGCCGGTGAACGGAAAAAAGTGAACGGAAAAAAAGCGCCCCGACCGGGGCGCCCTGTAGAATTTACCAATTCGGATTCTGCGTCAGCCGAGGATTCAGCAGGATCTCCTGCAACGGTATCGGGAACAGATAGTCCCTGTCCTCGCGGAACGTCTTCGGTATCGTCTTATTAATTACAACATCCCCGCCGGAAGCGCCATTCTCGAGGTCGACGTCGCTACCCAGCTTCAGATACACTACGCCCTGCTGCGCGACGGGCTTGGTACCGGTGTAGATACACACGTCCGGCGTACCGTTATGGTCCAGATCGAAAGTTCCGGGACCGGGGAAATATTCGCCCTTGAACTGCAGCGTCAGCAGATGCCCTTCCTTCCAGCGCATCAGGTCGTTCCAGCGGAAGCTTTCCATCACCAGCTCGACACGGCGCTCGCGGCGGATCTCGAGGATCACGCCCTGATTCGCGCCCGAGACCTGCGTATACTGGGCGGCGAGATAGGGGTCGGGGCTGGCATTGGCAAGGGCCATGTTCAGGTCGGGCATCCCGACGCGGTCGCGCAGCAACTTGATGCTGCGGTCGATGTCCGCACTGGGTCAGCGTCCCGAGCTCGGCCTTCGCCTCTGCGAAGTTCAACAGCACCTCCGCATAGCGGAAAAGTGGCAGCGGGGTCACCGACCTCGAATTCGCGTCCTGCGACGCATCGGAGACGAATTTTGTCATCTGGTAGCCCGTCGTGGTCGCGCTGAAGTCAGGCGCCAGCTGAAGCGTAGCTCCGATGCGGGTGTAACCGGGCGCACGCACGGTCTGCGCAAGCCGCGGGTCGCGATTTTGGGTTTCGGAGTAGAATGTCAGTGTATCGTATCCCGCAATGTCTGTGAAACGGCTGCCGTCTTTCATCAGATAGCTGTTGACCAGCCGTTTCTCGAGGCCCGGTTTGCCGTAGGAGGGAGACAACGTATAGTAGTTGAGGTTATGATAGACTGCGAGCGGCGCGCTGTACGTACGCGCGAGGATGGTCTCGCCCGGATCGGAAGCCTGCGCGGAGAAAAGCTCGCCGTAGGCTGCGGCGGGTGTGCTCGTGTGCAGCTTGTAGCCTCCCGTCCTCATCAGCGTGTCACAGATGTCGGCGCATTGCTGCAGCAGGTCGTTAGCACCCGTCAGGCCCTGGCCAAACAGGTCGTTCGCATGGTATTTCCTGAACGTCCCCTCGAAGAGGCATACTCGCGCCTTCAGCGCCATGGCCGTATATTTCGACACCTGGTCGATGGTCTTGGTGGACGTCATGTTGGCGATGGCATAGTTGAGATCGGCCAGCACCGAATCCATCACCAGTTGCCTCGAATCCCGTGGCCTCTTCAGCGCTGTCGTGTCGTTGGCATCAATGGCCGTTCCGATCCAGGGAACGGCGCCGTACATGGCGACCATATTGTAATAGAACCAGGCGCGGAACATCCGGGCGGCGCCTGCATAGGGAGCCGCAATATTGTTCGGAAGCTTTCCCTTCTGGTAGTTCTGCAGAAAGAAGTTGACGTTCCGGAGGTTGCCCCAGCTGCCATTGGGGCTGGAAGCGGCGCCATAGGACGTCGTATTGCTCCAGTTGGCGTCCGTCACCGGAACCACGCGCTGGCCCGTCGACTGACTGGGCAGGCTGCCCAGCACGATATTGTCGATCGATTCATTATAGATACCATAGGGAAACTGACCGTCTGCCGTCGGGAACATCCCGTAAAAAGAGTGTTGGTACAGCTGCAGCTCGCTCTCGCTGCTGAACGCATTGTCAGGCGAGATCTGCGACACGGGCTTGCGGTCCAGGAACTTGCTACAGGACAACAGGAGCACGCAGGGTGCAAAGAATATGAGTAATTTTTTCATTTCGCATTTTTAAAAAGTGATGTCCAGTCCGCACGAGTAATTCTTCATAAAAGGATAGTCGCGGGCATTGTTGTCTCCCCTGACGTTGTTGGCGTCGGCACTCACCTGCTCGGGATCGATATACTTCGTCTTCAGCCCGCAGATGGTAAACATATTGTCGCCGCTGACATAGAACTTGACCCTGGTCAGCATGAGACACCTGGTCATCCGCTCAGGCAGAGTATAGCCCACGCGCAGGTTCTTCAACCGGATGTAAGCGAGGTTTTGCATATACCGATTGTTCACGCTGGTCAGCTCGTTGTTGCCGTTGAGTGCCTCGTATCCACGCAGCTTGGGGAAATACGCGTTCGGGTTTTGCGGGCTCCAGATCTTGCTTTGAAAGTCCTTTGGAATAAAGCTGTAGTACGGACGGCCATAAAAGCCCCAGAACATATAGGTCTCACTGCCGGGATACCAGTCCTGGTGCCCGATGCCCTGAAGGAAAATGGAGACGTCAAAACCGTTCCAGTCCGCGCCGGCCGTAAAGCCAAAGGAGTAGCGCGGCAGGGAGTTGCCGAGTATTTTCTGGTCGCCGTGCCTGTCCAGCGTATTTTGTCCGGCGTTGACGGTGTCGTTGCCGTCGAGGTCCACAAACTTCATATCGCCGGCGTGCAGGAGGTGACCGTCGCCGGGAGAGCCGCCAATATTGGAGTTGACCGCCTTCTGGTTGACGGAGTAGTGCTGCGCCTCGTCGTCGCTCTTGAAGTAGCCGTCCACGGTATACCCCCAGATATCGCCGATGCGCTGACCGGGATAGTAATTGCTGAGCAGCTTTGTCGGGTTGTTGAAACGGGTGATATGCGCTTTGAAGTCGGACAGGACGATGCCAACGTGGTAGTTGAGCGTCTTCCTTCCCGCGCGGACGCTGCTCTGCCAGCCGACGCCGAGGTCATATCCCTTTGTGTCCAGGTCGCCCGCGTTCTGCTGGGGCGTTGCCGCGCCAAAGATAACGGGCAGCGTGGGCCCCGGGATGAGCATGTCTTTTGTAGTACGATTGTACCAGTCAAACACGATATTCAGCCGGTTGCGCAACAGGCCGATATCTGTACCGATGTCCGTGCTGGCGACTTTTTCCCAGGTCAGATTGGGGCTCACAGGGGTAGGACCCGCCAGTATCTGGGGTTTGTTGCCGCCGATCAGCCAGTTGGAAGTGCCGGTGCCGATGGTGGGGATATAGGGATAGTCCGACGCGCGCAGGTTGGTGTTCAGGGTCTGGTTGCCGAGCGAGCCCCAGGAGCCGCGGATCTTCAGGTCGGAGAAGATGTCCCTCAGCGGATCGAAGAAATTCTCTTCGCTGATCCTCCAGCCGCCGGAGACAGACGGGAAGAAGCCAAAACGCTGTCCGGGCGGGAAATGCGAGCTGCCGTCATAACGGCCGTCGAGTTCGAGCAGGTATCTGCTCTTGTAGTCATAGTTGACACGCCCGAAAAAGCCGAGCAGCGCCCATTCCACCTGGTTGCCGTTGGTAGTCGGCGCCGAAGTACCCAGGTCGAGCGAGTTGAGGTCGACCGAGAGCAGGTTGATGGTCGAGCCGGAGATGGATTTATATTTTTTCAACTCCTGGTTATACCCCGCCGTCACCTTGAGGTTGTGATCGCCAAAAGAATGGGTATAGGTGCCATAGGCGTTGATCACGTGGTACTGATCGGTGTTGGAGCTCTCGGTATAGGAGTCCGATCCGGCGTAGTCGGTCTCGCCGGGGTAGACCGACCAGGGCGCCTCGGTGCGGCGCTGCCAGCTGCCATAGGTATTCAGGTCGAAACCATAGCTGCCTACGAGACTGATATCATGCGTCAGGCCGGCTGTAAGGGTGACGACATTGGTCATGTCGAAGTTCTGGTTCTGTCCCTTTGACTTACCGTACTGGATATCCGCTGCCATACCGTCGGCGATGCCGTAGTTGTTTAGCTGCGTGCGGTAGGTAAAGGTCCCGTCCGGGTTCGTCGGCACATAGGAAGGCAGGGCGTGTACACCCATTTCCACGAAGGTGGTATTGATGCCCCATCCCGGGAAATTATAGGTAGAGGTCATGAACGACAGGTTCTCGGTCAGGTGCAGCCAGGAATTCATCTTCGCGTTGATCTTCGCGCGGATATTGTAGTTGGTATACGCGTCGCGGTTGAACTGCATCATGCCCTTCTGCTGGTAGTAACGGCCGGAAACATAGTAGTCCATATTGTCGGAGCCGCCGGAGAAGCTTAGCGAATGGCTCATCGAAGGCAGGGTATTACGGAAGATAAAATGCCACCAGTCGGTGTTGCCGTAGTAGATGTATTGCTGACGGCCGTTGCGGGTGTCGGTGACGACAGAAGGCAGTGAATGATTGGTCTCGCGCGCCTGCATCTGCTGATAGTCCGCCGCCGTATAGCCGGTATAGGGGCTGCCCGTTGCTATCTGGAAGGCCTGGTCGATCAGCTGATCGGTAGCGTAGCCGTCGGTCATAAAGGAATGGCTGGTCGTGGGCGTGGCGATGGAGTAGTTGCCGTTGTAGTTGACCTGGACCTTCCCTATTTTTCCGTGTTTGGTCGAGACCAGGATCACGCCGTAGGCCGCCCTTCCGCCATAGAGAGCCGCCGAAGAGGCATCCTTCAGCACGGTGATCGTCTCTACGTCCTTCGGGTTGATATTGTTGAGGTCGCCGGGCATTCCGTCGATGACGACCAGGGGGATCCTCTGTTGATAGACGTAAAGCCGCGGACGTTGAGATTGGCCGTAGCGCCCGGGTGACCGTCGCTGAAAGTGATGTTCAGATTGGGGATCACGCCCTGCAGGCCCTGTCCGATATTGGAGATAGGCCGGTCGTCGACGTCCCGCATATCGACCTGGATACCGCGCCGGTGATATTGGATCGTTTGAGCGAACCATAACCCACGACTACCACCTCGTTGAGACCGGTGTTTGCACCAATGAGGTGTACCGAGATATTATTCCGTCCACCCACAGGCACTTCCTGCTGCTGGAAGCCGATCAGCGAAAACACGAGGACCGAAGAGTCCGGGGCGCTGATGGCGAACTGTCCGTGCTCGTTGGTAACGTCGCCTTTGTTGGATCCTTTGACCTGGACGGATACGCCGGCCAGCGGGTGTTTGCCCGAGGAGTCGGTTACGACCCCGGTGATGGTGATGACTGAGTTGGGGTTCTCTTTTTCTACCATCGGCTTGATCACGACGACGTTGCCGATGACGTGGTAGGTCAGGGCCCGGCCGTGGAGGGCCTGTTTGAGCACCGCCTCGAGCAGGCCGTCGTGGATGGAGATATTGACCTTTTGTCTCAGGTCTATCTGGTCCAGGCGGTAGAAGAAGCTGTAGTCGCTGGAAGACTCGATCTCCTTCAATATTTTATGAAGGGAGACGTTGCTTTCTTGAATATTGAACCGTGCGTCCTGCGAGTATACGTGTCGCAGACGCGTGCATCAGTCCGGTAAGAATTAAGAATACTGTGAGCCTCATGATCTTTTGGGTTTGACGCAAAAAATCCTTTCGCTGTTTTGAAATAGCGTGCAAATGCATACCTTTAGTTATGGATTAATTAGTTAATAACTGCCTTGGTAAAACAGTACGTTATTAGCTGATGATCTTTCTGGCCGGGGAAAGCTGCAACTTTTCCCGGCGTTTTTTTAGGGCTATGGCTGTGTCATTCGATTGTAGTTTTAGTTTGGCGAATAGTAACCGTGTCTTTTTTTATCTCGTAGACGATGGGAGTCGTCTCTCGGATGATCTTCATGGCTTCTTCTATCGACTGTACGCGCGTGAATTTCCCGGTGTATATGATCCTGCTCAGGCCGGCGCTGACGATCCTGATCTTTACGTTAAACGTCCTTTCGAGCCGGCGCGCGACGTCATCGAATGACTCTTCTTCGAAGACGAGGGTGTTGTCGCGCCAGGCCTGGTATTTCTCCATATGTTCGGCGGTGGTGACCTGGGGCGTGCCGATGTCGATGCTCTGCCGGTCTGGCGTATACCTGGCGCCGTTGCTGCGGACGGTTGCCCCGGCGTTTTGCCGGATCTTCAGGACTTCGTTGCGGGTGAGGACGACGCCTTTTTGTTCGCCGGTGTTGCTGCTGTCTCCGTCGGCGGACACCTCGACCTTGCCCTCCATTACGGCGGCCACCCAGCTGGAACTGCCCGGATATGCGCTGACGGTGAAGATGGTGCCGACGTCGCGGACCCGGTAGCCGCGGGCCTTTACGACGAATGGGAGCTTCCCGTCGTGGTGTACGGGCAAAATATCCTTCTCCGTCGAGGGCCACTTCCCGGTCGGTCTGGCCGAAGCCCGCCGAATAGCTGAAATGGGTGCCGGCGTTGAGCCAGACTTCAGTGCTGTCGGGCAGGACGAGTCGTTTCTTTTTGCCGTTGCCGACGAAGGTGTCGAAGGCGGTGGCGGCTGCGGTCGGTTTTTGTTTTTGACAGCAGGATGGTTGCCGTGCCTGCTGCCAGGAGGATGAGGATGGCAGCGGCGGCCTTTATCGGGGTGATCAGGCGGCTTCGGCCGCTGGCCGAGGTGGCGGGCGGCGCGCTGGCCGGCGACGAATGAGGAGCGGCGACCGGACCCGTAACGGGATCCGGGCCGGCCTGCAAACGCTGCCTCAACTGTTCGAATGCTTTATTGGTATCGACGGCGGGCTGGCCGGGGTGGTGCAGGGCGTCGTCCCAGGTGCTTCTCAGCTGGATATAGTAGTCCATATTCTCCTGGCTCCGGGCAATCCATTGCCGGACGAATTCGCGCTGCTCCTGGTCGGCCTCGCCTGTGATATACCTGATTATGAGTGTCTGGATCTGTTCGTTCATAGCTGGACGAAGCCTAAGACAACCGGATGGGCGGATACCCTCAAAGGGGGAAAAATATTTTTTAGGCCGGGGCGAGGAGGTGTTTGAGGTGGCGCCGCAACTTTTCCAGGGCGATGGACATCTGGCGCTCGACGGTCTTGGGCGAGAGGCCGAGTTGCCGGGCGATCTCCGAGTACCGGAGATGCTGGTAGCGGCTGAGCTTGAAGATCTCCCTGCATTTTTCGGGCAGGCTCTCGATGGCCTCGGCCACTTCGCGTTCGAGCTCCTCCTCCCTTACGAGGTCCTGGTAGTCGTGGGTGGGCAGGTGCGCCTGGAGGACGTGGTCGACGTATTCGCGGACGACGTTGCGGTGCTTGAGGTGGTTGAGACAACGGTTCTGGACGGCCCTATACATATATGCGCGGAAGGAGTAACTGATGAGCAGCGTCTCCCTTTTCTCCCAAATGAAGGCGTAGGTATCTGCCACTATCTCTTCGGCTACGTGGAGGTCATCCGTGAGGCGGTTGGCGAACAGACAAAGCTTTTCGTAATACGCCTTGAACAGCACTTCGAAGGCCTGCATGTCCCCATTCCTGAGCCTTTCCATCCATATAGTATCCTCTTGATGCATTCCTTCCGGCAGATAGTTAAGATTAAATCCGCCCACAAATTAAAATGCGGGGGACATTTTCTAAATATAATGAGTAAAAGTTAATAAACTCATAATAATGTGGGGGTATCCTCGCGGTGGAGCGCCGGTTCGGATCGTTCGGGGACCCTTATAATTCATGGCACGCGCGGTTTGGGCGTATGGAAATCCGCGGGCGCCGCATCCTAACGCCTATGTCCAGCATCCACCTCAAACTGGCGCTCCGCCAGCTACAGAAGAACAGGGGGTTTACCGCCCTGAATATCTTTGGCCTGACCGTCGGCCTGACCACCTTCCTGCTGATCGTACTGTATGTGACCGACGAGCGAAGTTACGATCGCTGGCACCCCAACGCCGATCGTATCGTCAGGCTGAATACCGACGTAAAGTCCAACGGCGCCGTCTCAGAGCTGGCCAACGCCTCCCCCGTCATAGCGGCGACCCTGCGACAGCACTACCCGGAAGTAGAAGCTACCACCCGCATCGCCCGCTATCCCGACGCGCATTTTTACAAAGACCAGCTCGCCATAGCCGAACCCAATGTTGCCCGGGCCGACGACAACGTCTTCCCCTTCTTTGGCCTGCCGCTGATCGAAGGCGATCCCCTAACCGCCCTGAAGGACAGGCACTCCATCGTCCTCACAGAAAGCGCAGCGAAAAGATACTTCAACAACACCCACGTCATCGGTCGCACCATCATAAACGCAGAGGACAACAAACCATTCAGGATCACAGGCGTCCTGCGCGACGTCCCAAAACAATCCAGCTGGCAGTTCGACTTCCTGGTCTCGATCCACGCCGCCCACCAGCTGGACGACAACCCAAGTTTTTTCGCCATCTATCCAATGTCCACCTTTGTGCTGCTGCGTCCGGGGACCGATCGCGCGGCATTTGATACAAAGCTCGCCGGGCTCATGAACATTTATGCCGCCAAATACGCACAGATGGAGAAAGAGACCAAAGGCGAATTTATGATAACCCTCAGCGAGACGCCGTTGACCGACATCCACCTCCATTCCCACCGCACCGACGAGCTGGCCGTCAACGGGAGCATCCAATACGTGTGGATATTCTCCGCGATCGCAGTTTTTGTCCTCCTCATCGCGGGCATCAACTTTATGAACCTGTCCACCGCCCGTTCGGCCAACCGCGCCCGTGAAGTAGGGGTCCGAAAGGTACTCGGATCACTGCGCCGGCAGCTGATCAGCCAGTTCCTCACCGAGGCGCTATTGCTTACAACGGCCGCGACAATCATAGCCGTCGCACTTACCTGGCTGTCCTTACCATGGTTCAACGACCTCACCGGAAAAGAGCTGCGGCTGTCAAATACCCCATGGCTCCTCCTCTTCCTGATCGTCATAGCAATGTCCCTTTTTGCCGGCGCCTATCCCGCGTTCTTCCTGTCCGCCTTCAAGCCCGTCCAGGTGCTAAAAGGCAAGCTGGCTTTAGGCGGCAAAGGCAGCGGGCTGCGCAGCGGACTGGTCGTCCTGCAGTTTTCCATTTCCGTCTTCCTCATCGTCGGCACCCTCGTGGTCTTCCGGCAGCTAAACTTCATACAGCACCGCGACCAGGGCTATAGCCGCGACCAGATGCTGGTCATCTCCGACTTCGACGGCATGCCCCACGCCGAAGACCTCAAAAAAGCCTTGGGCCGGCTGACCGGCGTCACAGGCGTCACCATGACCGACTACCTGCCCACAGGAACCCGCCGCTGGCACAACTACGGCCAGGCAGACGGCAAAGGAATGTACCTTCAGACCGAGTTGTGGATCGTCGACGCCGACTATATCCCCACCATGGATATGCGCATAGTAACCGGCCGAAATTTCTCCCAAACAATGGCAACCGACAGCACCGCCATCATCATCAACGAATCAGCCGCACGCAAATTCGGCATCGCCGGCGATCCCCTTGGGAAAACCGTCCGCTATCCCGGCTATCTCGGCGGCACAAAGGACTTTCATGTCGTCGGTGTCGTAAAAGACTTCAACTATTCATCCATCCGTACAAGTATAGGCCCCTGGTGATGGTCTGCCGTCCGCAGGACAACCAGGCGGGATTCGCCATCCGGATCGCCCCGGGGCATATCCCCGATGTCCTGGAAAAAGTGAGAGCGGAATGGAAGGCATTCGAGCCGAACCGGGCCTTCAACTATAGTTTCATGGACCAGGACTTTGACGCCGTCTACCGGACCGAGCAGCGGATGGGCGGGCTGATCGGTGTGCTTACCGGACTGCTCATATTCATCGCCTGTCTCGGCCTCTTCGGTCTGGCGGCCTATGCGGCGGAGCAGCGGGCAAAGGAGATTGGCATTCGCAAGGTGCTGGGCGCCGGCGTACCATCGATCGTCGGGCTCCTGTCGCGAGATTTCGCCCGGCTGATCGCCGTGGCGCTTTGTATCGCCGTCCCATTGTCGTGGTGGATGATGCACCGCTGGCTGGAGAATTTTGCCTACCGCACTGATATCTCCGTCTGGATCTTTGTGGGAGCGGCGGGTATTGTTTTTTCGATAGCAGCGCTTACTACGGTATTTCAGTCGGCAAAGGCGGCCGTAGTCAATCCGGTCAATAGTTTACGATCCGAATAAGCCGATGAAACCATCCATCAATGGCGGGGCCGCTTCGGCCAGATACACTACACGCAGATAGCCAACTCGCAGGCGCCGTCCGTGGAAGATACCGTGAGAGCAGCTTTTGACGCCTGGTACAACTAGCATTTTACCGCCTGGGTATAATTCAGTAAATTACTGGTAGACTTAATTGTTATGGTCTACGGTACTGAGGGCGGTCAGCCTACCTACTGGCTAACAAGATTCGTTATTCTCCGGCTATTGGGACTGGTGTATGCGGTCGCCTTTCTTGCGGCGATCAACCAGATCATTCCCCTGATAGGTTCCGATGGGTTGCTGCCTGTCGGAACTTTTCTACGCCGGGTGAGCGGGACGCTGGGGTCTGCCGGCGCGGGTTTTAGACGGTTGCCGTCGCTGTTCTGGCTGGTACATTCCGATACGGCCCTTCTGACGACGGCCTGGGTGGGCCTGATACTTTCCTGTATATTACTTGCCGGTTACGCAAACGCGCTGGTCATGACGGTACTATGGTTCCTGTACATGTCCATTGTCCACGTGGGACAGGACTGGTATGGATACGGCTGGGAGATCCAGCTGCTGGAGACCGGCTTTCTCGCCATTTTTCTTTGTCCGCTGCTTGACCCGCGGCCGTTTCCGCGGATGCCTCCGCCACTGCAGATAATCATACTCTTCCGCTGGCTGATCTTTCGGATCATGGTCGGCTCGGGGATGATCAAGCTGAGGGGCGACGAGACGTGGACCAACCGGACGGCGCTCTATTATCATTTCGAGACCCAGCCGATGCCCGGGCCTTTCAGCCGCTGGTTTCATTTCCTGCCGAGGTGGACGCTGCAAGTCGGCGTGTGGTTCAACTGGCTGGCTGAGCTGGTCGCGCCATGGTTCGTTTTCTGGCCGCGGATCGGGCGTCATATCGCGGGATGCGTGATCATACTGCTGCAGGTGATCCTTATCCTCAGCGGCAACCTCTCCTTTTTAAACTGGCTCACCATCGTCCCGGCACTCGCGTGTTTTGACGACGGCTGGTGGGCCCGCGTATTGCCCCGGCGTCTCGTTCGCATGGCGGAGCAGGCTCAGGCGCGTGCCGCCGAACCCGGACGGGACGCGGGTGCCGTCATCTGGAGCGTTACCGTCATCGTCGTCCTGCTGAGCGTCGAGCCGGCGCTGAATATTCTCTCTTCACGTCAGATAATGAATACGTCGTACGACCCGCTGGACCTGGTGAATACTTATGGAGCTTTTGGGTCGGTGGGAAGGGAACGGCTGAACGTGGTGTTTGAGGGGGCGGATGACACGACCGGTGTATGGAAACCCTATCCCTATAAGGGACTGCCGGCCGACCCTGACAAGCGTCCACCGCAGATCGCGCCGTATCATCTGCGGCTGGACTGGCAGATGTGGTTTGCGGCCATGGCCACTCCCGAGGAATACGCCTGGACTTATCACCTCGTCTGGAAACTGCTGCACAACGACCCGGGGGCGCTGCGGCTGTTCGCGGGCAACCCTTTTCCTGACAGGCCGCCCAGGTATATAAGGGCAATCCTCTACCGCTATAGTTTTGTCAGGTCGGGGCACTGGTGGCGGCGCGAGCAGGTGGGGAACCCGTGGATACCGCCGATGTCGACCGACAATCCGAAGCTGCGCGAGATACTGAATGTGGAGGAGTGGCTGTCCGGATCGGTCGGAGTGGAGGGGTGTCTCCCCGGATCGGTCGGATCGGCGAATATTATTATCTTTGACCCGTATCTTAAACCGTCAATATGCGATCTGTCCATCCCAGTCTGTTTACCCTATTGTTCACAGTACCCTTTTTCGTCGGTTGCGTCAGCTCCAGCCAGTATAAGGCTGCGCAGAAAGAGGCCGATAAGTACGACACCCTGTACACCTGGTCGATGCGCACCCTCAAGGCCTGCCAGGACGACAACGCTCAGCTGAAGAAACAAAAGATCGATATCCAGACCAAAATGAGCGATCAGGATCTGATGCTGACCGTCACGCAGGAGAACAATGCGCAGCTGAAAAAGCAGCTGCAGTCCCTCTCCGCGATCTCCAGCGCACAAGCCGAAAGTATAAAGAAGTCGATCGACAATATCAACTCCAAGGACGACTATCTCCAGACCTTGCAAATGGCGGTCTCGCGGCGCGATTCGACAAATCTGGCGGTGCTGATCGAGCTGAAGGCGGCTATGGGCAGCCTTGGCGAGGATGTCCATATAAGAGTGCTGCGCGGCCTTGTCAATGTCGACTTTTCCGACAAGCTGCTGTTCAGCAGCGACAGCAACAGCTATGTCTTTGGAGAAAAGGCCAAACAGGCCGTGGGCCGGCTGGCGCGGGTGCTGAACGACCATCCCGAGGTCAGCTGTATCGTTGAAGGGAATACCGATAGTATCGCCTATCCCCAGGACATATTGCTCGACAATTGGGACCTCAGTGTCAAACGCGCGACCGCTATCGTGCGGTCGTTGCAGAACGACTATAATATTTCCCCCGCCGGCTGACGGCTTCGGGGCATGGTGAATATGTGGTGGTGGCGCCGAATGAGACGCCCGAAGGGCGGGCGGCCAACCGTCGGGTGAGGGCGGTGATCGTTCCGCCGACGGAGCAGTTGTTGCGCCTGCTGGAGAGGAAGAAAGGCCAGGAGGATGAGGAGGTGCCAGTGGTGGTTGCGAAGCCTGCTGCGGCGGTGCCGGCCCCGAAGGATTCGGTAGTGACGGTGGCTAAGGATACGGTTGTGGCGTCTCCGAAGGATACAGCAGTGGTTCACGCCGATTCGGCGGCGGTTCACGCGGACTCAGCGGCGGTTCACGCGGACTCAGCGACGGTTCACGTTGACAGTGCGGCTGTCCCCGCGGTAAAAGTGGACAGCGCGACGGTACCAAAAGATTCCGCGGCGCCACGCGCGGACACGACGAAGAAGGATTCGACATCACCGGCGGGAGCCTCCCTACTCCGTCCTCAAACTCTTCACAGGATTGGCGACAGCCGCCTTAATGGCCTGCCAGCTGACGGTGACCAGACTGATGAGCAGCGCGCCCGCGCCGGAGGCGACGAAGACCCAAACAGAGATCGATATACGGTAGTTGTAGCTCGTCAGCCAGCGGCCCATGATATACCAGGCGGCGGGCATGGCGATCAGCAGGGAGAGGCCCACGAGGATCACGAACTCGGAGGACAATAGTCTCCAGACGCCCACGACGGAGGCGCCGAGCACTTTACGGATGCCCACTTCGCGGGTGCGTTGTTCGGCCGTGAACGACGCCAGGCCGAAGAGCCCGAGACAGGAGATGAAGATCGCCAGGGCCGCGAAGAAGCCGGCCAGTTTGCTCATTCGATCCTCCAGCGCGAATTTTTTTGCATAGTCTTCGTCGACAAACCTATAATCAAACGGGGCTGAGGGTACCAACTCTTTCATGACGGCGGCGATCTTCGGCAGGGCCTGGCTCATGGCGACGCCGGGACGAACCTTTATCTCCATATTGCTATAGCCGCCGTTGTGGCCCTTCTGGTAGTACACCGTTGCTGTTGTAGGCGCGTAGGGCGACTCCACGACCATATCCTTAATCACGCCGATTATCTTATAGTGCATGACCTGTGTCTTGTCCATCCACCAGGTCCAGGTGACGTCGGTGCCGATAGGATCTTTCAGGCCCATCGACTTCAGCGCCGATTCATTGATGATCATACCCGACGAGTCCAGCTGCGAGTCCCGGCGGAAATCACGCCCCTGCACAAACTGCCACCCTACTGTCTTTCCATATTCCGGAGAGACGGCGATGGTGCCGTAGTTCTGTTCTTTATCGGGGTCGTAGCCAGCCCACGAGAACCCGCCGTTGTTGGAAGCCAGCTCCGTCACTTTACCCATCGACTGCGCGGCCTCTTCGACGACGCCGGTCTTCAGCAGCTGGCTGCGGATAAGGTCTTTTTGGTATAGAACTCGCCGCTGCGCATTTCCATGGTGAGCAACCCCTCGCGGTCATAGCCAACCGGCCTGTCTTTGGCGTGCTGCACCTGCTGCAGGATGATGATGGTACAGTTGATCAGCGCAACGGAGATGGTGAATTGCAGGACGACCAGCACCTTCCTCGGCATTACTGAATCGCGGCCCAGGCGGACATTTCCTTTCAACGCCACTACGGGCCGGAAGGAGGATAGATACAGGGCGGGATAGCTGCCGGCGATGACACCGGTAATAAGAATAAAGAGCAGACTGACCATCCAGAACCAGGGGCTGGCCCAGGGAATGGTCATTTGTTTTGCCGCCAGCTGATTGAACCAGCCCAGGGTCGCCGAGGTCAGCGCCAGTGCAACCGCAAAAGCTACAGCGACCATGAGCACCGATTCGCCGAAGAACTGGGTGATCAGCTGGATGCGCAGTGAGCCTACCGCCTTGCGGATGCCGACTTCCCGCGCCCGCCGCTCGCTGCGGGCCGTGGAGAGATTCATGAAATTGATGCAGGCGAGGATCAGGACAAAGGCGCCGATGAGCCCGACAAGCCAGACCAGACGACCTGGGGCGATATCAGAATCATGTCGGCGCTGGTCTGCCGCGTCCAGATGCCATTTGGGCATGGGATAGAGCACCACTTCGGGCTTGGTGTTGCGTTCGCCGACCGTATTGGCGTCTGTAGCATCCCGGATATTGTCCATCACGATATTCTTTATCCGGCGATCGACGGAGGCAAAGTCCGATGAGGACCTAACTTCAACGAACATCCGCATATAGTGATTGAACCATTCGGTATTCGTCTTTTGGGTCCAGTCATTCTTGCTGAGCCATAGGCCGAACGGCGATATAAATTTGGTCTTGCTGAGGTCGGTATTCAGCGGCAGGTCCTCGTATACTCCCGTGACTTTTACGCTCTCGTCCTGCAATTTTATGATCTTACCCGTGGGGTCCGAGTCTCCAAACAATGACCTGGCCACGCTGCGGGCTAATAATATGGAGTGTAGATCCGCCAGTCCAGCCCGGCTGCCCCATACCATTTTCAGACCGAACAGATCGGGCGCTTCACTGCCCATGTACTGACCGTCACAGGACAGCTGCTTATCACCCGAGGACAGGACCTTACCAGAGGTCCAGGAAACCAGTACCATGCGGCGGAATTCCTCTTTGTACTTTTCCTGGAGCTCCAGGACCAGGGGATAAGAAAGCGACGGGCTCATATAGGGGCCGTGGGGGCCGACGCCTTTCAGCTCGACTTTGGCAATACGATCGTAGTTGTCGTGATACGTATTGAAGGAGAACTCGTCATACAGCCAGAGGCCGGTGAGTATGGCGACGGCGATGCCTACCGCAAGTCCGCTGATATTGATGAACGAAGAGGTCCGGTTCTTCAGCAGGTTGCGCCAGGCGATCCTGAAGTAGTCTCTGAGCATGGGAGAAGTTTTGGATAATTATCCGCTCCAATCCCGGTGCCACCTTACAAACTACTGAAAGCCAGACCGTCGCCATGGCCCCGGGGTGTCTGAGGGTTCATTATCGTACATTTTTTGTCCGCTTTCGGACACGTCTATCCCCCGAAGTAACACGACTGTGCGCTTTTTCGACACGTCTATACAGTCTTCCCGATACGGTAAGGGAAGAAGTTTATTTTTGACAAAACCCCTAAACCAATGATCTTGAAAAAGCTCAGTTTTTTCTGCGTGCTCTCCTTGTGTGTATTTGCGGCCTGTAAAAAGAGTGGCGGCTCTTCTTCCGACTACCATTTTACCGCCACCATCGACGGACAATCCCAAAGTTTCAACACCTCTCCACTTGCCGTAAAGGTCTCGAACGCCGGTGTGTCAATGATCGCTTTCGAAGGCTTTGCCGGCAACCAGAGTAACCCGCAGGTGATGGCCGTCAGTTGGAATTCCTTTTATGCCGGACAAAACCTCGTAGTGGGCACCTATGGCGATACCTCGTCCAAATACGCGATCGGAGGCAACTATAATCCCTCCATCAGCGTGACGTACGTCAGCGGAAGTTCGATAATGACCGGTGGCACCCACATGAAACTGACCATCAGCTCTATCGATTCTACTGCCGTCAGAGGCAGTTTCAGCGGCGATTTTTACCTCAACGGCGATCCGTCTTCGCCGAAAAAGACGGTTACTAACGGCGACTTCTACGTACCCTGGAAGAAGTAAGCACTATTTTACTATCTGGAATTGCGTGACGACCGGGCTGCCTGTTGCCGGGACCACCCTGAGCAGATAGCTGCCGGCGGGCAGGCTTCCTGTCTGCAGAGAATTGGTGCCGGAATCGAGGCTCACGCCGCGGGACAACATCAGCCGTCCGAAGAGGTCGGTTATCATCACCTGTCCTTCGCCTTTGAGACCGCTGACTATGTAGTTGATCGTCTCCCTGGCAGGATTGGGATATGTCCGCAGGGCCCTGCCGGAGCCGGTCATCATATTGATCTGTACGGTCGATGAATACATCGATTTCCCGTCCAGGTCCACTTCCCGCAGACGATAGTAGTTGCTGCCTGTAACGGGAGAATTGTCGGTGTAGCTGTAGTTGACCGGCGCGGCCGAATTACCCGATGCCGCAATGGTGCCCAACTCGGTATAATTCTGATTGTCGGTGCTGCGTTCGACGACGAAATTGCTGCTGTTTTGCTCCTGGGCCGTCTGCCAGGTCAACAGAACGTTGTCCCCGGACGGCGCGCCTTTGAAATAGCTGTATGTTACCGGCAGCGTCCCTATCGTGGCCAGGGAGTAGTTGGAGGTAGCGCCGGTCAGGGCAAAATTGTTCAGCACTGCATGGTTGCTGGTCGGCGAATAGTCGATGGCGTAAGTCAGGCCGCTGTTGGCGGCGCCGGGGCTGCCTTCGTTGAAAGGATACCAGGCTATCAGACCGGCTTCGGCGCCGGTGAGACTGGTGTTCATATAGGTGGTGACCTGGGTGGGAGTCATCTGGAAATTCCAGAGACGGACCTCTTCGATATTTCCGGTAAAGTTTTCACCGGCCGTCTCCGTGCCTCCGATGCGCAGCGCCTGTCCGGTGGCTGTGCCCGGCCCCTGCGGTATGCCGCCGATGTCGGTGCCGTTGACATAGACTTCCGTATTGGTGGACGACATAACGAAATTGAGATGGTACCGGGTATTGTTGGTAAATGCATAGTTGAGTGTGAGGTATCCGCCGGAGTTCCACATCCCAACGTGTGCGTTGTCCAGGTGGAAGCTGTAGCGTGATCCGCCGGCACCCCGAACCCCGAAAACGGTCTGGTGCACGGTGTTGATCGCGGTCGGCTGTGCCCACAGCTCTACAGTGCCCGAACTAAGGTCATAGGCGCTGTTCGCAGGAGCTACGGCAACATCGTCGACCCCATCAAAATTTACCATATTCTGTGAGAACTGAACGGGCGAGGTGACCCTCGCGGCGGTGCCGTTGAGCGTACCGTTGAGTGCGGTTACGCCCGTGGCGCTGACGGCGGCGCCGCTCGCTTCGTTGAAGTTGTAGTAGGCGATGAGGCCGGAGGAGGTACCGGGTACGGTGCCATACATACCTGCCTTTATCTGGGCGGCGGTCCTTTGCGTGCTCCATACCCTCGCCTCGTCGACGGTGCCGATCAGGTAGCGGTGGGTAGGGTCGGACCAGTCGCCTATCTTGAAGGTACCCGTGGGAGTGGTGGGGCCGGTGGCCAGACTGCCGGCGGAGGTGGGGACGCCGCTGACCTTGACGCCATTGACATAGATCGCGAGGGTCGTCCCGCTGGCGCCATCCCAGGAGGCCGCGATATGATACCATACGCCGGTGACGAAATTGGTCATGGGATAGCTGGTAAAGGCGTAGTTACTGCCATCCTTCATGACATACATGGCCAGATTGTTGGCATACACGAGGAACTCGATCCCCTGGCCGGCGATACTGCGGCTCATGATCTCCTGGTCATTGGTGAGGTTGCCGAATTTGATCCAGCATTCGAGGGTTTTAATATTATTGGCGTTCAGTGCGGAATTATTTCCGCAGTCCACCGCATGCCGCTGGGGATGTTCATGGCGTTGTTCTGTGCAGAAAGGCTGGTGCCGGAGAGAACAAAGAGGACGGTCCAAAACAGGCAGGTAAAGACTATTTTCATGAGCATTAATTTTCCAATAAATACATAGTTAGTGCTGAATCAGAGCATTAGACCAAGGTAGCGGATTAGTATGCGACGCAAAAGGCAATGCCCGCAGAAGACTGTTCTGCGGCGCATGGGGAAAACAAGACAGGAAGTTGTAAAGGATCAGCCCGGGTCTGGGCTGAGTATAGACGTTAGGTGCAATTATTGTTCCAGTTCCCGATGGGAGCTCGGAAACCGCCGAATGGCACGATATTTTATATGGTGACTGTAAAAAGGAAATGGTTATGCCCCGGCACAATGGCAATTACCCCCCTCTTACCGGCACCAGCCCGTGCGGCTGCGGCAGAAGGCTGTGGAAATTGCAAACAATCTGTTGATGAATGGTGTAGACGAAGCCCGCGCGATTGAGATTGGACTGAGAAAAGCAAGAGAATACTTTCTGTCCCAGCGGTCGAATAAACGTGGGCACGACACCGATCTGCCCGCCTTCCCATAGAAGGGGGTGCACACAGTGATTAATTTGGTCTTTAACATCGCGACGCCTTATTGTGGGGGTCGCGATTTTTTTATTGTGTGTTGATCCGAATGTCTTCTGGCGGAGGTTAAATTGTTTATGCAGTGCAAAATTTGAAAACGGTCGTTCTATATTGTGTGGTGTGACCTCTAATCCAAACCTAAAAAAACTAATTCCCGCATGGGCTTCTTTAGCTTCCTCCGAAAGAATTCAACCACAAATTCACGTTCTCCGCTCGACCAGACAACCGACGACTATTTAAGGAACCGCCAGAGTATCACCGTAGGCAAAAGTATTTTTCCGATGATCAGGGCTGTGGACGATAGCAGACTGCTGGCGTCACGATTCACGTCCAATCCCATTATTACCCGGGAGCTCGCGGAGGGTATTGTCGTCGCCTATGGCCTGGACATTGGCGGGAGTTATGAGATGATCGGCCCCAATCAGTGCAAGAAGTTTGGAATCACCAATCAGGATCTTGCCGCGCTGTCTCGCGCGCAACCTTCTGGCAAGGACAGACGGCAGGATCAATATCGAAAGGATGGATTTTTCCTCCTCGATTCCCGAGGCGGAGCCTTTTTACCGGGTGCGGATGGGCAACCACCTCGATTCGTCGGTGATGCTGGTGGATGATTTTTGGCGGCGGGCGGCGGCGATGCTGAAGACGGACCTGGTGGCGGTGACGCTGCCGGCGAAGAATACGCTGTACTTTGCGGACTACCGGAGCATATTTAGTTTTCGGCTGATGCGGCCGTTCTCGGGGAAAATGTATGAGGCGTCAAAGGAGGACCACATCGAGATCTCGCCAAATACGTATGTGAGGAAGAGAGATAAATGGATTTTGTTTAATGATACGGAGCGGCAGCATTTGGAGTTGACGGTGGGGTTGAATTAAGGGGGACCCTGGTTCACGCCGGCTGGAGTGTGACGGTTCACGGACGGTTCAAGCGGGGCCGGGTCCCGCGCTGGTTCACGCGGGGGCCGGAGGGTGGCCGCGGTTCACGCCGGCTGGAGTGTGACAGTTCACGCGAGGCCGGAGGGTGGTTCACCTTTTGGTGGACACGATCGCCACGGTCCGGTCATCCTTCACCCCGCCGAAGAATTTCTCCAGCACCTCGCCAAAAACGGGGTCCGTTCCCGGTACCAGCGAGAACAGCGTCATACTCGAGCGCAGTTTGATATCGTCAGGACTGCCCATGACCTGTGTGGGGTTGCTGGAGGACAAAGCAAGGAGGGCCCGGGAGATCTCGACGAGTCTGCGGCCGAGGACCGGATGTTTGAGGAAGGCGGCTGCCTCCTGGAGATCCGTGATGGAGTAGTAGACGGCATTGGTACTGAATCCCAGCCCCTGTATCTGCGGGAAAATATACCAGATCCAGTGTGTTCTCTTTCTCCCGCTGCGAATCTCCGAGAGGGCCTGGTCGTAGTCCTGCTCCTGCGCGGTGAGAAAGCGGTTTAGCTGGTTAACCATATGGGGGAATTTCTCCTAACAAAGGTAGAAAATTATATTACCTTGGGGCAGCCTATGTCGTCCAAGTCCATACTTAAAGAGTCGCCGCCCCTGAAAAAGGCCGACTGTTTCTCCGTCTTTGCCCGGTCAAAAACGGAGTTTGACTTCCCCGTCCACTACCACGAAGAATACGAACTGAACTTTATCGAGAACGCCAAAGGCGTCAAACGGATCGTCGGCGACAGCGTCGAGGAGATCGAGGACTGGGAACTGGTGCTGATCGGCCCCAATATTCCCCACGCCTGGTTTACGCACAAGTGCAAAACGGAGTTTTTGAGATCACGATCCAGTTCCACCGCGACCTTTTTCATGAAATCTTCCTGAAAAGGACCCAGCTAAGCTCGATCCGCGGCCTTTTCGAGCAATCCCTCAAGGGCATCCTCTTCTCTACGGAGACCATCCGGCGGCTGGCGCCGCGTTTCCGGGACCTCGAGAACCAGAGCGGTTTCGACTCGGTGATCGAACTGATGTCCATCCTCAACGAGCTGGCGAAGGACGAGGGTGCGCGCTGTCTCTCCGGCGACAAGATCTACAATGCCGACTATATCTATATGGACAGCGTGCGGATGGAAAAGCTCATCGACTTCATGAACGCCAATTTCGACCGGCCGGTGCGGCTGGCGGAGGCGGCGGAGCTGGTGGGTATGGCGGAGACGGCTTTTAGCCGGTTTTTTAAGGCCAAAACGGGTGTCAATTTTGTCGATTTCCTCAACGAGATACGCCTCGGACACGCTGTACGTATGCTGATCGATACCAAGGACCCCATTACCGAAATCGCCGCGTCCTGCGGCTTTACCAATATCTCGAATTTCAACCGGACTTTTAAAAGGGAGAAGGACCTGACCCCGAAGGAATTTCGGGCCCGGCATGGGAATGTGAGGGAGAGGAGGTTTTTTTAAAGGGGACGGCGGGATCCGCCGCCCCCGAGGATAGTTATTGAGCCTTCACTGTAATTGTATGTGTTTTCGGCTGGGCGAGGCGATAGATCTCGTCGACGATGCCGTCCATTTCCTTCTGCCAGGAGGCGCGGACGGCGGGGTAGCGCGCGGCGCGGTAGTTATCTCGTTTGGAGGCGACGGCCCAGTCGGTCTTTTGCTTTGACGAGGACCGAGTCCATGGCGCGGGCGTCGTCGTTGTATTTCATTCCGCGGTCCTGGAAATAGTCGAACTGGAGCCAGTAGTACGCGCGGAGTTTGGACTCGAGTTCCATCCTTCTTTCGTTGAGCCAGAGTATGGACATGGCCTGCTCGTATTCGGGGGTTGTCTGCACCAACGCGAGGTTGATGCCGGAAGACAGTTGTTCGCCGGTCCAGGAGCCGATGGCGTGACCGTCCATGAGGACGTTGTAATTGTTACTGCCAAGTCCTTTGACGGTGAGCATTTCCCTGTTCATCCCTTCATTGAAGGGGATGACGTCGAGCGCCTCTGTCTGGCGGTGGGGGTTCTCCCAAAGCCGGGGGAGACTGTCCTGGGGAAAGGGAAGGGAGGCAGCGAGATAGTCGAAGCTTAGTTGGTTGCGTTTGGTCGTAAGGTTCGACAGCTTGCAATTGTCGGATTGCAGAACCTTTGCTGTCCTGGCGTCGACGGCGATCTCGGCCACGGCCTTGCCCGACATGCCCTGCTGTTTGAGGAAGAGCCAGGCCATGACAAAATGACCCGCGTTGCCGGGGTGAATGCGGTCGGAGCCCGTCAGCGTAAAGGCCGTATCCTTCTGCTGCTGGCGAAGCGTGATCTCGGTCATTGGATTGAGGAAGTCGACAAAGCCCCAGCCCTCCTGTTTGGCCGCCTCCTGCTGGAAGGCCGCGATCTGCTGCATCGCGCGGCTCTTGCCGGGGAAATAGTTCTTTGGATTTTTGACGGTCTCGTCGTAGAGGGAGCTGCTGATCATGATCTTTTTCGCCGGCGTGTAGGCTTTAAGGCGCGCGCGGATACTGTCAAAGTAGAGATGACTTTCGCGGATACGCGCTTTCGCGGTCGAGTCGGCGTTGGCCTGGAGAAATTCAAAATAGCCGGTGTCGTTCATGCCGAAGGTGAGGCAGATGATGGTCGGCTTCTTTGCGAAGACGTCGTCGTCGAGGCGGGCATTGATATTTTCGCACGGTCGCCGCCGATGCCGGCATTGTATACCGTGATCCGGCGGCCTGGATAGTGGAGCATATAGTAAAGCCAGATATAGGACTCGTAGTAGCCCGCTTCGGTGATGCTGTTGCCGACGAAGACGACGCGGTCGCCGGTCTGGAAGGGGGTGATCGGCTGGGACCCGCGAGCGTTAACAGCGGTCTGGGGTTGGGCGGATGTCAGGCAACAGGACAAAGTTGCCGCAAGGAAAAAGATCGTGGACTTATTCATGTTCAAATTTTATTGTTCTGATTCCAAAATGAGGTAGTTCGAGGCCGGACCCAGGCGCCGTGTCGGTCGCGGTGGATTTTTAGTTCCTTTATCTTTCGCCCGTCGAGTTCGATCTCTTCGGCCACCCGTGGAAGAAAGCCCAGGCGCAGTACCGTCTCGCGTTGGGAGGATTCGGCGTTGAAAAGTCGGACGAGTAATCCGTCGGTCTGTCGTTGCACGGGCTCGACCTCTATACCCGGGTCGGGGCGCAGCAGCGATCGTGAGCCTCCTTCGCCGGCCTCCGTCACGATCAGCGGCTCCTTCCATTTTGTCGCTGCGGTCCAGAGTCTCGCCGAGTCCCAGCGGCCGGTATGGAGGGCAGCAGGGCATAGTTGAGCTCGGTCGGACCGTCGAGGGTATAGTTCCGGTAGAAGATGCCGTTGCCGGAATATTGAACCGTTAGCCCGAGGGGGATGCTGTCGCCGTGGGCATAGCTGGTGGTGTGGTCGGTGAAGAGCGCGAAGACCGGTGGCGGGCCCTTCAAGGTCCGCCCAGTCGAGGATCACGTTGTTCTTGATACTGTCCCAGCGATTGTAAAAGCTGCTGCTCAGGCGGCTTTCCGTCACGTCGAAGGGGGCATTTTTATAGATCTTTGCAGGGCCCAGATTCACGGGAAACAGCGCCAGCAACTTGTACCGGTCGTCGTAGTAGGCTTTCCGTACTTCCTGGTCTTTGGGGTTGTCGGCATATTCGCCGATGGCGGGGCTGGATTTCCAGTCGATGCGCAGGTGAAAGTCGACGCGGGGCTCGCCCGGGCGGACTATTATCTTCTGTGTAAACGGATGGCCCGCGATTTTGCCGCTGACGGTGACGGAGCCGTCGGGATCTGTGTTTATGTCCGCATGGGCCTCGGTGCTGCTGCGGAAGCCTCCGTCGTTGTAAAAATTGCCGCGTAGTTCGCCGAGGCCCTTGCCTGGTTCGACCAATTCATGTCCGTCGAAGATCCAGCTGGTGATGGTCCCGCCTTTCGAGGGGTCCAGCACGATCGTGTGGAGGTCGGATCTTATCGTAACGGTTCCGTTGGGGTTACGGGAGACGCGAGCGGCATCGGATCGAAGAGCATCGGCTCTGTAGCTAGTATACCCCATGGGAGGCACATCGGCGGGGAAGCGGTGTCCGTCATAGCTGACCCATTCCTTACGCGCCACACCGGTAGTGTTGTACACTCGAACCCAGCCCGAGCCGTACCCGGCTGATGACCTGATGATGCTATCGGCGCGCGCGTCGGTGCCTGCGGTCCAGCGCTGAACCTTGTCGGCCCAGGTGTCGCCGGGCTTGCCGTTGTAGGGTACTATCCAGCAGTCGTGGTGCTGAGACAGCAGCAGGGTTCGCCAGGCTTCGTCGAGCGATACCGATGGCCGGGGAGCCCCGTTCCAGATACCCGCCATGGCGGCCATTTTCTCGGCCTGAATCAATAAGTTCTCCGAATGTCTTACGCTTCGGGCTATACGCTGTAAAACACTGGGAACCCCACATCAATCCTACCAATACGTCTTCCTGCGAGAAATGCCAGTCTGCAGGCTGTGAAGAACATTTTGCGAAATAGCCCCTCCAGGTCTCGTACTTTGTCGGAGCATATCCGTGTCCCCTCAGCCAGGGACCAAAAGACCAGCCCGCGTCCTGCAAGCACATGCCGACCGGATGGCTGATACCCGCCGCGAAGGCCGCTTTTACATATTCCTCGCTGTTGGAAGAGGCGATGGTCTCCCATATCGACCGGGGCTTGAGCGCCTCCACCGCGGATCGCGGCGAAGTAAGGACCGAGCTCCCGTCGGGGCCGATCCAGTTGACGAGCTCGCCGCCAAAAGCCCGCGTATACCCACCCCAGCAGGTGTTGGGATTCTTCAGCGAGGCGTACCGGAAACCATAGGAACGCAGGATCTGCGGCAGGGCGCTCGTAAAGCAGGGCTCCTCCGAGGAATAGGTGCTAAAAACTATTCCTGGAAAATGCCGTCGCAACTTTTTCATGCCGTAGTCGAACTGCCGGATGATGCTCTCGCCCGAAATATTGTAGAGATAGCTCTGCCCGTAGGCGGGGTTGACGTACTCGATACGGCCGCCGGCGCTCTGGTCGGCGATCAGCCGCTGGAAGGCGGCGTAGTTGACGGGATCGGATTTTTCAATGGAATCCCAGGACTCGGGCTCGAGTTCGAGGTTGATCTTCCAGTCGGGATGCGCCGCGAGTTGTTCGACCATGAACTTTGTTTGCCGGGAGGGAAGATGGCCGTAGATCCCGCCGTGGTAGCCGTCGATGAAGTAGGCGGTCTGAGAGGCGCCGGTCTGAGAGGCGCCGATAAGGGAAGCCAGCAGCAGCGGAAGCGTGAGTAATCTTTTCATTTACTTCGTTTTTATCGGCGGTTCGGGCCAGGCGTCGGTTCTGAACAGCGGCACGGGCCATCCGGCGGCATTTCGCAGGTCAGTCACCGCGGCATTGGTAAAAGCATATCGAATCGCCACGGGCTTCTTCACCTCGTCCGACCAAATCACTATCCTATCCCCTTCGATGCTTGCCCTCGCCGGATACCAGCGCTGGTCGGCGCCCGCCACCACAAAATCGCGCGGTTCCGAGCCACCGTCCGTATGCAGGCCATCAGCCGTCCCTGGTTCGAAGAAGACCGTGACCTTACGCCCCTTTATTTCGAGGTGCTGGTAGCGCGGTCCGCAGCAGGGCGTATCGAGCCGTCCATAGGTGCGGTTCAGCGCGGTTTGAGCAAGGCGGATGCCGATGGGCTTCTTGTTGTGCGGATGCAGATTTTTTGCCTCACCGACGTCGACGGTGGAAACCATTGCCGTATTGCCGAGCTCCGAGATCCTGCGCTGCGCCTCGCGGAAGAAGGCATAGTCCGCCAGCGTGGAGTCTTTGTTATCCCAGAAGAAGGGCGCGACCTCCACATAATAAAAAGGTAGCTCGCCCTGTCCAAAGAGGCGGCGCCAGCTGGCGATCATGGTTTGTGTCAAATGCGTATACGGGTGCCGCTCCAGCCGGTTGGCCTCGCCCTGGTACCAGCAAATCCCCCTTATGGACATGCGCCGCAGCGGATAGATGATGGCGTTATACAACAGATACGGCCGCGTGACCTTTTCGAAGGAGAAACCGCCGTTGACGATCTCTTTTGACCGGGAACTATTCAGATACGGTTCGAGGTATAGCCTGTCGAGCATCGTATCGCCCGCCAGCACGTCCTGCGGTACATAGGCCTGGGCCGCGGAGGCGCCGATGCCGGAGAAGACGAGGCCGACGGGAAGGTCGAGGGCCTGCTGGAGACGGCGGCCGAAGAAATAACCTACGGCGCTGAACCTGGCCGCCGTCTTTGGCGTACATTCGGTCCATTTGCCTCTGAAACTATCGATCGGCGCCGCGCTGAAATTGAGGGCGACGTCTAGCAGGCGAATATGCGGATGCCGGGCCGCGGCGACCTCGGCAGTGGAGTCGAGCGCCTCGCGCAGCGCGAACTGCATGTTCGACTGACCGCTGCAAAGCCATACCTCGCCGATGAGGATATCGGAAAGGCGTATTTGTGAAGCCCCGCTGCTGACGGTCAGCGCATGAGCACCGTAGTCCCCCGCGCGTACGGCGGGTACCGCCACGATGCCCGAAAAATATCCCGAAGCATCGGCGACGACGGTCGTCGCGCCGGCGGCCCAGTCCGGCAGGATGGCCACCGATGCACCGGGATCGCTCCAGCCCCAAACGGTCATGGGCTTATTTTGCTGCACGACCATCCCGTCCTGAAGCCCGCTGCCGAGACGGATGCCGGCAAAGGCAAGATGTGTAATAACCAGGGAGCATGAAAGAAAAAATATTCGCATAGTTATTTATTATAGGGTTCTACGATCAGTCTGTAGCTGCCGCCTTTGAGCAGGGATGGATCGAAGTCGATCTCGATGGTCTTACTCTCGCCCTTGAATAAGGTAAAATAGTTGTCGTTCATCAGTGCCGGCAGCAGCCGCTCGCCATCGACAGCCCGCACCGCCTGAACGCGAACAGCAAACGCTACGGGCGAAGAGGGATTGTTCACTGTTGCGACGATGACGTCACGGTCACCGCGCGTCACCATCCGGGAACTAACCCGCAGCCGCGCCGGCGCCAGGCTGTTCAAGGCGGTATAGTCCCCCAACTTATTGCTTCTCCAGTAAAAATTATCCGATACCAGTCTGCCCTCCGCGTCCTTCAGCAAAAGTCGGATAAAATGTACATCGGGCAAGACAGGTCTTCCACCCTTATAAACTTCGATATCATACAATGAATAGCCGAAATGGGTCGCCCTTTTAACGCCCAACATCCGCACATAGCGAGCGGTCACGGGGGCAAACCGCACCTGCTCAACCCCACCCCTGCCTTCCAAAGTACGATAGATATCCGTCCATCGCGAGGCGTCGGATGAGACCTGCAATTTATATGCGCTCGCATAGGCGGCCTCCCAGTTGAGGGTCACCGCGGAGAATTGCGTTGGCTGCCCCAGATCGATATAGACCCATTCCGAATCCGAGTGTCGGCTGCTCCAGCGCGAACCGCTGCTGCCGTCGGATACAGCCGCGGCATCCGGCGCCTCGGGTGCACCGGAAGAGGCGAAGGCGGGCTTCTTATAAGCGAGGTTCTCCGTCGCAAAGTTGATATCAAAACAGCGCACCGCCGTATCAGCGGGAGCATTGACGGTGGCGTTCTTTCCATAGCGGGGCAGGACCCGGCCATCGGGGCCATAGACGATCGCTTCGGCGCGGAGGCCCGTGCGATCCGTGGGCGTAGTATTCACCACCTTGACGGAATTGTCGGCATAGCTCCACTGAATATGCAGCGGCTCGCAGGCCTTCTTCACTCCCCAGTAGGCGCCCGTCAGGTCGTAGTAGTAGTCATAGGTCTGCCAGACAAAACTCGGATAGGCCGGCTGGCTCATCCAGGTCATCACACCCGAGGCGTCGTCCCAGATATGGTGCTGCCAGCCTTCGTAGAGGGCCTTGTTGGTCTCGATGTTGACGAGCTGCGCCTTTTTGCAGTAGTCTTCGATGCCCGTAGCGACTCCATAGCCTTTGTTGATGGCGTCGTCGTAGCGGTCGGGTCCCGCGTTGGCAGCGGAAGGACCAAAGAAATGTTTGTTCCACATCTCGTTGATCGGCCAGGCCGAGCTATCCGGGATGAATTTTTTAAAACTCTCGTAGGTAGTGAATACCGCGGTACCGATCTCGGTCCTGAAACCCCAGCCTGGACTGCCGCCGAAGCCGCCGGGATATTTGGTGAAATACCAGGTCGGGTGAAAATTGGCCCAGGGCCCGCTGCCGGTGAGGGCATCGGAATGCGAGTTGGGCTGGTAGAGCCGGTCGCCGGCGTCATAGGTAGTAATGTCCTCGCGAAGCCAGCCGTTCAGCGGCGGCAGCGGATAGCCTTCGTTGTCCCCGCACCAGACGGCGATAGAGGCGTGGTTGCGCAGGCGTTTGATCTTCTCCACGGCGTTGTGATTGAACGCATCAACGTCGTCCGGCAGATTGGGATGCGAGTTGAGCCAGAAATCGTCCCATACCATGATGCCGTATTTGTCGCAGGCGTCGTAGAACTCTTCGTCGGTCGTGCTGCCGATCCAGTTGCGGATCATGTTGAGATTCATCTCGCGGTGCAGCCTGACCTTGAGGTCGTATTCGGCGCCCCGGCAACGCAGCATATACTCGCTCATGCCCCAGTTGCCGCCCCGGACGAAGATGCGACGGCCGTTGACGGAAATATGAAGCACACCGCCGAGGGTATCGTAGCTATATTTTCTTATGCCAAAGGAGATCGCCCGGCTGTCGGAGCCGGAAAAAGCCACCTTACAGGTATAAAGATTCGGTTCCCCGTACCCGTTGGGCCACCACAGCCGCGGGTTCTTAATAACCGTCCGAAATCCGATATCGGTATGCTCCCCGGCCCGCAGCCGCACCTTTTGCGTCACCACGATATTCCCCGGTTCGATCGTACAAGTGACGATGCCAGAGTCGGAGGCGCCTCCATGGTTATCCAGCCCAAGGCTAACAGACACCGAAGTATCGGCGCCAAGAGAAGTCCTGACCCGGGGATCGGCGATCCGAACCCCACCCGTAACTTCCAGATATATATCCCCGGTGATACCCTGCAACAGTCCCGGAACGGAGGGCATCCAGTCCCAGCTGTCGCTCGATATATAGGTAGGACTCGCGTGATTCGCGATTGGACGTCCGGGCCACCCCACGACAACCACAAGTGTATTTCGCCCGGCCGAAGCCAGCAAACCCGTCAGGTCAAAACAACCCCGGTCCATAAATCCGTCGAGCTGCCCGAGCCGGTGGCCGTTGACAAATAACTCTCCCCTCCTATTGATCCCGTCACAACGCAACCAAACCTTCTGGCCCGGCGTTATCGCGGGCGTTGCAAACTCCGTCGTGTAAACAAAGTCCCGGTCATATTTGCTCTTGTCGACCTTATAGATATTGTCCGCATAGTTGGGGTCCTTCTCGATACCCGCCTGAACATAGGAGGTAAAGACGCAGCCCGGCACCACCGCGGGGATCCATCCCCCGATAGTGCTATCCGCCGGCCTGAGCCGCCAGTTCGAAAGAGCGACTTTTTTGAGCTGTAGCGCTAACGGTGGCCCAGAGCAGCAGCACACCCATCCATTTGAAAATACCCATCATTATTTTGTTAAAGAGAATGGTTTATCGGAATCCTGAATGCCCCTGTCGTAGGCGGGGGTGTCGCTCATTTCGAAGCGAAGCAGGCCGCCGCGGAGGATGTCTTGGTGCCGGATAAAATTGTGCGTATAGGGGACGCCGTTGAGCGTCGCCCGGCGTATATAGACGTTTTGTTTGTTATTGCCCGCGGCCTCGATGGTAAATCGCCTGCCGTTGTCCAGCGATATCGTCACCTTCGGGAACACCGGGCTGCCGATGACCCACTGGTCGGTGCCGGGAGTAACAGAATAGATGCCCAGCGCGCTGAGGACATACCAGGAGGACATTCCGCCCTGGTCCTCGTCGCCCGGAAAGCCTTTCTCGCCGGCATTATAGAGCCGCTCCATCACGTCGCGAACGTGCTGCTGGGCCTTCCAGGGCTGGCGCGCGTAGTCGTAGAGATAGATCATATGCTGGATGGGCTGGTTGCCGTGGGCATACTGACCCATATTCGCCAGCTGCATTTCCTTCATCTCGTGGATGACCGTGCCATAGGTGCCGACCTTTATCGTTGAAGGCACGGTAAACACGCTGTCCATTTTCATGACAAATTTCTTCTCGCCGCCCATGATATTGATCAGCCCCTGCACGTCCTGAAAGACCGACCAGGTATAGTGCCAGGCGTTGCCCTCGGTGTAGGGCCCGCCCCAGTCGAGGGGATCGAAATTCGAAGTCCAGCGGCCGTCGGCGCCGCGACCGCGCATAAATCCGGTGGCAGAATCATAGACATTCCTGTAATTATACATCTGCTTGCCAAAGACGCCCGCATAAAAGGGCCGGCCGGTCGCCGTCGCCAGCTGATAGCCGCAGAAGTCGTCGTATGCATATTCCAGCGTCTGCGCCGTCGAGCCCTGGCTGGCGGGATATGACACATAGCCCAGTTCGTAGTAGTCCTTCCAGCCCTGCCGGCCGTTGGCTCCGCCCCAGGGCCCTTTATTGGTGGCCTCGTGCAGATAGGCTTTCAGCGCGGAGTCGGGACTAAAGGTCCTGATTCCCTTGACCCAGGCGTCCGTCAGCAAAGAAATGGCATGATTGCCCAGCATGCCGCCCGTCTCGCTCGGGAACGACCAGGCCGGGAGCCAGCCGCACTGTTGCTGTGCCGCCAGCAGCGCCTGCATATAGCGGCCCTCCATCGTGGGATGCAGGATCGTATTCAGCGGGAACTGAGACCGGAATGTGTCCCAGAAACCATTGTCCGTATACATATATCCGTCGTGGATCTTGCCGTCATAGGGACTATAATAGTACGGTTTGCCGTCGCGGCCGTATTCGAAGAACTGATGAGAGAATAAATTCGCGCGGAACAGACAGGAGTAAAAAGTAGCCCGCTGTTCTTCGGTGCCGCCCTCGACGAGGACGCGGTTAAATAGTTCGTTCCAGACACGGTGTGCTTCGGACCTGGTCTGGTCGAAACCCGCGAAACCACCCAGCTCACGGTCCAGTGTCAGCGAAGCCTGTTCGGGGCTGATATAGGAAGAGGCGATCTTTACCTGTACCACGCAGCCTCCGGGAAATCTTAGCCACGCGCCCCCGTCCCAGACGCCGGCCCCGGCGAAAGGCTGGTCGAACTCCATCACAAAATAGTTGCGAAAGCCTTGTGGTGCCCAGCGCGCGTTGTCGACCCAGCCGGCAACCCTCCTGTGAGCGGAGTCGATATTCATGCTATGATTCCTGATATACCCGTCCAGCACGAGCCAGCCATCGGCGCCGCGTGGATACGAAAACCGCATATGCGCCCCTCTTTCTGTCGGGGTCATCTCGACTTTTATAGAATCGTCGAGGGTCACGGTATAGTAGTCGGGGTTGCCCGTCTCCCTCGAATGATGAAAACCCGTAGCGCGGGCATTCTGGTCCGTGACGAGCCGGCCGGTCACGGGCATCAGGCTAAAGACCGCGTAGTCGCTGACCCAGGGGCTGCACTGGTGCGTCTGTCCAAAACCCCGGATAGTCGGGGCGCTGTACTGGTATTTCCAGCCTTCCCCGTTGGGGCCGGTCTGGGGGCTCCAGGCGTTCATGGCGAAAGGAAGAGCCGTCGTCGGATAGGTATTGCCGTAACTAAGACCAAAATCGCTGGCCGTGCCCTGCAGGGTGTTGGCATAGTGGACGAGGTCCTGCTCTACCCCCAGGCCTTGTTGGGCTTCGGCCCCATCTCGAGTTCGAGGACGCCGCCCGCGGCGAGGTCGGCATGGTCAAGCCAGCAGTTGGCCCAGGGCTGCCCGTTCCAGCGGGCGCTCTGGATGTATACGTTCTCCGGAGAGTTGTTGTGCGTGACAATGGTCAGCCGCTTCCCTTTATAATAGTGCGGGTCCAGGGCGATTTCGATCCTGCTAAAAACAGGACTCGTGATCTCATACCGCGTATCGCCCGGACATACGGGATGCAGCCCCGCGGCCGCCAGCACATACCAGGCCGACATCTGGCCCACGTCCTCGTTGCCGACCAGCCCTTCCACACTGTTGTGATAGGCGCGCTGGCAGATCCGGCGCGTCCATTCCTGGGTGAGCCAGGGAACGCCCAGGCGGTTGAAGAGAAAAGGCACGTGGTGTACCGGTTCGTTGGCGTGGTTATAATAATCGTTCCACAGCATGGAGGCGGGTGCTCCCTGGAAGAAACGCAGCAGGTCCGCGATCACGCTGTCCCGTCCGCCCATCAGCCGGACCATGCCGGGTATATCGTGCGGTACGAACCAGCCCTGCTGGTAGGGGTTGCTTTCGACGGTGCCGTAGAACTGTCTCAGCCGGCCTTCCGAAGGCCAGTCTTCCCAGGTGCCGTCTTCCTTTTTTGGCCGGAACCAGCGGTGGGTTGGGTCGAAAATATTTTTATAACTCGCCGCTCTCAGGGCATATTTTTCCTGGTCCTCGTTCTTCCCCAGCCAGCCCGCAAGACGCGAGAGACACCATTCGGAATAGGCATTCTCGAGCGTGTTGGAGATGACGAAGGGGAATTGCCATAGGAATTGCGCCGGTGGTCCTCTGGCTCGCAGATATCGCTCCAGCCACGGTCGCCGTTGCCAAAGCGCTCGCAGGAATTGCGCGCGTACTCGTAGGCCTTCTGAATATCATAGCCGCGGATGCCCTTGGCGTAGGCGTCGGCCAGCACGGAGACGGCGGGGTTACCGATCATACAACCTGTATACGCATTGAGCAGCTCCCACCGTTCGAAATAGTGCCGGCCGGTCTCGTCCGCGAGTTCGGTCAGCGAGCGCAGCTGCTCGTCTACTACGGCCGGATTGATGATCGTCTGCAGCGGCATCTGGCTGCGGAATACGTCCCAGCCGCTGAAGACGGTGCGGCGGACGCCCGGGCCCTTATGTATCTTACCGTCTCCTCCCTTATAACTACCGTCCACGTCCGATACGCCACGCGGGTCAATCATCGTGTGATACAGCGCGGTATAAAAGATCGTCTTCTCGTCCGTGGTTCCGCCTTCGACCTGTACCTTGCCGAGCGCTTCGTTCCAGCGGGAATGCGCATCGCGGCGCACCGCGTCGAAGTCCCAGCCCGTGATCTCGCTTTGTAGATTCAGACGGGCGTGTTCAATGTCTGTAAAAGAGATACCGGCCTTCATCAGCACCTGCTCGCCGGCCGCGGTGGCAAACTCCGTAAAAAATCCCAGATGCTTCCCTGTCATTTTCGACGGCCGGCGCGTGACGGTCGCCGCGGCCACCCGCTGCTGGTACCGATCGCTCTCCACGTCTTCTCTTTTACGCGACCATTCGTCCGGGATGTCCGCGCTCCAGACGCCCCAGTCCTTAAGGGGTTTGCTGAACTGCGCATAAAAATAGACGGTATAGCTGGCGTGTCCTTCGCCGTTGCCCCATCCTCCGCCCCCTGGTTCGCACTGCATATAACCCTCGATGCTGTGGTCGTCGACGACATGGACGGACTGCAGGGTCGAAGTCCCTCCTACCCTGCGCGCCAGATCGATCTGGATACGGGACGTATGACCCGCCGGGAACGTAAATCGCAGCATCCCGCTATGCGGCGCGGCCGTCGCCTCGGTCTTCACGTGGTATTTGGAGAGCGTCGCGGTGTAATAGCCAGGGCTCGCCTTTTCGGTCTGCTTGTCATAGACGGACCGGTAGCCGTCGTCTTCATGTCCCAGCTTGCCCGCGACGGTCTTCAGCGGCCCCGTGGTCGGCATCACGAGAAAATTTCCCAGGTCGCCGTACCAGCCGATACCGCTCAACTGTGTAAAGGCAAAGCCTTCGATCGACTCGTGTTCATAGCTGTATCCCGATCCGTTATCGCCGCCCGTGATCGTGTTGGGGCTGACCTGCACCATGCCGAAGGGCGTGGCCGCTCCGGGGAAGGTCTTTCCCAGGCCGTGACTGGCACCCGCCTTGGCGACGCTGGTACTGGCGCCGATAAAGGGGTTGACAAAGTCCGCCGGTCCCGCGGCGTGCCCCGGCGGCTGCCCCGGAGAGGATAAGGTCGTTAGTAAAAGGGAACAGATCGGCATGAAAGACATTTTCAGTTGTATCGTCATAACTTGTTCATTCTATAAGCCCAGCTGCAATCCGAGGTTGAGCACGCGCTGTGTCAGGTAAGCATCACCGGCAGAATTGCTGGCCAGCTTCGGGGTCGGACTGGTATTTTTTGCTGACGTTGCTCCACGTGAGCAGGTTGTAGGCGCTCAGGTAGATGCGGCCGTTGTTGATCTTTAGCGGCAGCCATTTCCGCGGGAGGATATAGCTGAGCTCGACGGTTTTCAGGCGGATATAGTGGGCGTTGATCACCCAGAAGTCGGAGTTGTACGAGCCCGGGCTGTTGATCGTGGATGGGTTGGAGGTCAGACGCGGGAACTCGGCGCTTGCAGCCGTAGCAGGCGTCCATCGCAGCTCGTGCAGCGGCTGAAACTGTCCTTTGAAGGGTTCGATGGCGGTCCCCGTCAGACCGAGGCTATAGCCAAATGCGCCCTGAAAGAGTACGCTCGCGTCGAAACCCTTGTACCGGACTTTGATCGGCATGCCGATGGTCGTGTTGGGCAGGTTGGGCTTCCCGATATTCGTAATATCGTTCTGGTCGATGATCCCGTCGCCGTTGAGATCCTTGTACTTCAGGTCTCCGGGCTGGATGGCGATTCCACCTACCGGCTTTGCCACCTTGGTATCCGCTACGTCCGCGGCGCTGTAGAAGCCGGCGAATTTATAGCCCTGGGGCTGGTTGATGGAATGGCCCGTTTTTGCCAGCCATGGGAAGCGCGGAGCAGCCTCCGCCATATACAAGATCTTGTTCTTCGCGTACGACCAGACGAGGCCGATGCTGTACTGCACCGCCCCGATCTTGTCCTGGTAGGTGATCGTCTCTTCCCATCCGCGGTTGACGGTGATGCCCACGTTCGACGGAGACACGCCGATGCCGAGGATCAGCGGGGTGTTGCCCGGCGTTACGAGCTGGTCATAGCGGTATTCGTGGAAATAGTCGGCCGAGAGGGATATCTTGTCATTGAACAGATTGAGGTCGAGACCGGCATCCCATTTCTTTGCTTTCTCCCAGGTGACATTATAGTTGCCCAGCGCGCCCTCGGAAATGACGCCGGCGGTCTGGTTGGTCTGGCCGAAGCTATAGGGATTCGCGCCCTGGATATAGACCTGGTTGTAGAGGTACTGGTTGCCGGGAGCGACGTCCGAACCCACCACGCCATAGGTCGCCCGAAGTTTCAGCAGATTGACGGAGGGCAGGCGCTTGCTGAAGAAGTCTTCGCGCGAGACGTTCCAGCCCACGCCGACGGCAGGGAAGAAGCCGTTCCTTTTATCCGCCTGAAATCTGTCCGAGCCATTCAGCGCGCCATTGAAATCGATCAGGTATTTCTGCTTGTAGTCATAGCCCAATTTCAGCGAATAGCCGCGATATTTCTGTGGCGCCTGGCCGCTGATCGGGAAGATGCCCGTCGCGTCCTCGTCGACGCGATAGCTCTCCTGATTCCACAGCAGCAGCGAAGAGACGTGGTGGTCGGCGCCGAACATCCGGTCGTAGTTGAGATAGATCTGTATATTGGTCCGCTGGTTGTCGAGGTCCGTATTGCCCAGGGTCCGGTACGTGCCATAGGTATAGCCGCCACTGCTGACGCCGGTATTCAGGTGATAGCTGAGATCTCTCGGGTCATAGTGATAGGTCGGCGGGAAACCGCGGAACAGGGTGAGCGTATTCTGTTCGACGCTGGCATAGGCGACGCGGCCGATCAGCGAGAGACCGCGGGTGATATCGTCGAGCTTCTCGGTAAAACCCATCAGGACGTTGAAGTCCGTGCGGCGGTTGCGGGTATAGCCCTGCGTCGCCAGCGAGGCGTTGATGGTCGGCAAGCTGGTTCTGCGTGTCGAAGGCGTAGGCATAGCTGCCGTTGGGATTGATAAAGGGCGCTGAATAGGGGTGTATCTTGGTGAAGTCGTAGATACTTCCGATGGCGTTCAACCCGTAGGGCTGGTTGATATCGCCGATACGAACGGTGGCGTCCAGCCGCAGGCTGAGGTTTCTGGTGGCCTGGATGTCGAGGTTGGACCGGACATTGTATCTTTTGTAGAAATAGTTGCTGTTGACGCCGTCCGAATTGGTGGAGAAATTCCGGATGGAACCGTTCTGGGTGAAGGCGCCGCCGCTGATAAAATATTTTACGTTGGACGTCCCGCCGGAGATATCGAGGTTGGTGTTCGCCTGCAGCGAATAGGGGCGCATGATCTCCTTGTACCAGTTGACGTTGGGATGCCCATAGGGGTCATTGTTGGCCTTGAAGGCGTTGAGGTCCGCCTGCGAGAACAGCGGGTTGAGGCCGTCGTTGGTATAGGCCTCGTTGACGAGTGTCGCGGTACGGTAAGCGTCGAGGAATTTCGGGGTGCGGACCGGAGCCCGGCCGCCGCCTTCGAGTCTCACGTCGAATTTCGGCTTGCCCGCGGCGCCGCGGCGGGTGGTGACGACGAGAACGCCGTTCGCTCCCTTGATACCATAGATCGCGGTGGTGCTGGCGTCCTTCAGGATGGAGATGCTCTCGATCTCGTTGACGTTGATCTGTGCCAGCTGTTCGTAGGTATATTCGATATCGTCGACTACGATGAGGGGGCGGTTGCCGTCGGGATTCAGCGAGCTGACGCCGCGGATGAAATAGTCGGAAGCGTCGTGACCCGGCTGACCCGAGCGCTGCTGGGTAAAGAAGCCCGGCAGTTTGCCCGCGAGTGCGTTCTGGACGCTGGAGGTCGGAACGTCGCGGATCTCGTCGGCGTTGATGCTGCTGACGGCGCCCGTGTTGGTGATCCTCTTCTTACGCCCAAAGCCGACGACGACGGTCTCTTCGAGGCCCTGGCTCGAGCGTTCCATCACGACCTGTATTTCGCCCGACTTTTTGACGGTGACCTCCTGCCGCTGGTAGTTGGTATAGGTAATGACGATGGTGCTGGTGTGCAGGACGATCCGGAATTTTCCGTGTTCGTCCGCCGCGACCTGATTCCTGGGCTGCGCCTTCTCCATGACCGTGGCGCCGGCCAGCGGGCCGTTGGCGTCCTTCACCGCGCCCGTGATGACCTTTTGCTGGCCGCCCGTCTGGCTGTGAGCCAGACCCGGAAGCAGCAGGATTAATAAAAATATAAAAAGCTTATTCATATAAAATAGTTTGGCGTGATTCTACCATTGGGGGTTTTGTTTCATCTGACCGTTCTTGATGACCTCCGAATAAGGAATGGGATAGAGGTACATCTGCGGGTCGCGGAACTTAGTCGTCAGCACGGGTATCGGATTGTAGAACAGCTGGCCCCCGCTGGACAGCTGGAGGTCGAGGCCCTGGAGGGGTGCGGCATTATAGACTGTCGCCGCGGTCTTCCAGCGCCGGATATCCCAGTAGCGCTGTTCTTCGAAGGCCATTTCGATCCGGCGTTCGTTGTGGATGAATTCGCGCATATCCGCCTGGGTCATGGCCTGTGGTACCCCGTAGGTATTGTCGGGGCCCGTCAGGATACCCGCCCGCTTGCGAAGGGCGTATAACACGTTGTAGACATCGGTGGTGGGTCCCGCCGTCTCGTTGGTAGCCTCGGCGTAGTTGAGCAGAACACCCGCATAGCGGTAGTAGATCCAGTCGTGGAAGGTCCCGGAATACGAGGGCGGGTTGCTGCTCACGCTCTCGAAGGCGCCCATAAATTTGCGCATATAGTAGGACGTTTTCGTCTGTTGTACGCTGCCGCCTGGTTTGTCGAGTCCGCCGTCGAAGGTCTGTACGCTTCTGTTCAGCCAGAGCGAACCGTTGTGAAAGACGGTGAGACTGAGACGGGGTCCCGGTGCGACCAGGGGTCGTTGGGGTTGAAATGGGCCTGCGGGTTGGTGATCGCGTATCCCGAATCGGAAGGGAAGGCGTCGACTAAGTTTTCCGTGGGGCTGGTTGCGCCGTTGCCGCCCTGCGAGGTAAAGCCTACGGGGGCGTTGGCCGACTCGACGCTGTTGGCGGGGCTGCCCAGCTGCATCCAGGCGATGGTCTCGGTGTTGGTGCCGACGGGCGCCGCCTGCGTGACAAAGACGTCGTTAAAAGATTTCATCAGCTGGTAATCGCCCTTGTCGATAATAGCCTTTGCGGCGTCGGCGGCGAGCTTCCAGCGGTTGGCGTCATAGCTGGTATAGCCGGTCAGCGGGTTGCTGGGGTCGATATTGCCGCCGTTGAACAGCGGGCTCGCCGCGTACAGCAGCACGTCGGCCTTCAGCGCCATCGCCGCGCCCTGTGTGATGCGGCCATAGGTGGTCGGGTTGACCATCGGGGCGGTGCGCAGGCTGTCTTTGATATTGTCGCATTCGCTGACGATATAGTTGACGCAGTCTCCAAAACTATTTCTCGGCAGCTGTACGTTGTCCGTGATCTGTCGGATGGTATCGCCGAGCAGCGGGACGCCGCCATAGCGTTTCAGCAGCTGAAAGTACAGCAGGGCGCGGAGCCAGCGGGCTTCGCTGCGGTAGGCTGACCGGGCGGGGTAGCCGTTGGGCAGCTTTTCGAGGAGTGGCACCCGGTTGATATAAACGATAAAGACCGTGGCGTTTCGGATGGCGGTGTAGTTGCGCGCCCAGAGGTCGTCGTTGTTGGGTGAGGCCGCAGAATAGGCGCCGGTGGCGATGGACTGCACCGCCGGTATGCCCGGGGCGGAGGATACCGCGTCGTCGGAGGCGGCATCGAGATAGGCGCCGCTGATGCGGTTGTGCCCGTTGTAGGTGCACTGCTGGTAGGTGGTCAGCAGATAGGCCATCGCCTGCTTGCCCAGCGAGTCACGGGTATCGAAGGCCAGGTCCAGCGTCTGCTGCTGGCCGAGCGGCACGCTTTCATAAGATTTTTGACAGGCGGCCGCTGTCAGGACTAAAAGTATATACAGCAATTTTTTCATGATCGTTAGAGTTTGACGGTGACGCCGGTGTTGATGACTTTTTGCAGCGGATAGGCGGGCATGGCGACTTCGGGGTCGACGCCTCTGTAACCCGCGTGCGTGAAGAGGTTCTGCGCGTTGGCGAAGACGCGGATGCCTCTTAATTTCAGTCTCCTGATCCAGTCGTAGGGAAGATTGTACGCGACGCTGACGTTCTTGACGCGGATATAGCTGCCGTCCCGCAGCCAGAAGCTGCTCGACGTGAACAGCGGCGAATAGTTGTAGCCGTTGCCGCCGGCAGTCAGCCTCGGGTAGCTCGCTGTCGTGGAGACCTCGGGTATCCATCGGTTGAGCGACTGGATATAGGCCTGCGAGTAGCCGTTGTTCTGGCCCTGGAACCCGGCGTCCAGATACGAATTGTTCACGTATTCGTCCCGGTCGGCGACGCCCTGCAGGAGCACGCTGAGCTCGAGGCCTTTATAGCTAAGCCCGCCCGTCAGTCCGTACCAGATGACCGGACGCTGTTTGCCGATGGGCGCGACGTCGAACTGGTCGATGACCCCGTCGTGGTTGAGGTCCTTGTATTTGATATCTCCCGCATGGGGCGCATAGCCCGCGATCGTCGCCGCGGCGGTCGCGTCCGCGGCCGTCTGGAAGATCCCGTCTGCGATGAGTCCGTAGCGCTGCCCTACGGGATGGCCCGTATGGACGTTCCAGGAATAGGCCTGGTACTGCTCGTCCATAAACAGGACCTTCGACTGCTGGACCGATCCGTTGGCGGTGAAGAAATAGTTGAGGTCGCCGATATGGTCCTGCCAGGTCAGCGTCAGCTCGCCGCCCTGATAGAGATCTATGCCGATATTCTCTACGGGATATCCGCTACCGATGAGCGCGATGCTGCGGCCCGGGTCTGCATGACGTCGAAATATCTTTCGTGATAGTAGTCGGCCGTCAGCTGCAGGTGGTTGTGTAAGACGGCGACGTCGAGGCCGGCGTCGAGTTTGTCGGCGCGTTCCCAGGTGGCATTGACATTGGCCAGCACCTGGCTCCCGGGGTTGCCCTGCTCGGCGAGACCTCCGCCATTGGGATAGTTGCTGCCGATGGGATAGGTACCCGCTACCGCGGAGAAATGCTGACGCCAGATATAATAGCCGTAGTAGTCGACGTTGGCGTTGCCGGTGCGGCCGTAGGTGACGCGTAGCTTTAAATTGTCCAGCCATTTGGACTGACCTTTCAGGAAGTTCTCTTTAGCCAGATTCCAGCCGAGACCGCCCGCGTAGAAGAGTCCGTACTGGTGACCGGGCGCGTACCGGTTGTACCCGCTGTAATTGGCCGCGCCTTCAACGAAGTATTTCTCCCTGTAGTTATAGGCTGCCTTACCCGCGAAATTCGTCATCTGCGACGGGATATCGTAGTTGAGCAGGACGTTCTTCTGGTCGAAGAAGAGCATGGCGCTCACCGCGTGCTCACCGAAATTACGGTCATAGCCCGTAGACAGCTGTACATAGCGGTAGCGGGCCCAGTCCGTGTTGGTAAACGAATTGCTCTGGTTGACGGTGTTTCCGTAGCGGTGATAGCTGGTGTCGCCTCCGGCCGAGATAGCCTGGCTGAATACCGGCGACTGTTTGCTTCTGTTCAGCAGGCTGGCTTCCTGTACCGATATATTTCCCGCAGCACGCGCCCACCATCCCTTCACCCATTTGTCGAATTTATAGCGCAGGTCGAGGTTGGCCATGACGTCGTGCAGGTGGTCGGCCAGATAGCCCGAGTTGATGGTCTGGGCGAGCAGGTTCTGGGTATAGTTGTTGGTGCCGCCGTAGGATCCGTCGGGGTTACTAACGGGATATGCATTGTTCGGCGTGGTGAGCAGATTTTGCAGGATCGTCTGCGTGCCTGTCCCGGGCTGATTTCCGTCCTGCAGGCGGCCGAAGATCTGGAGGCCGATGGAGAAGTCTTTATTGACGTCGATGTCGACCTTGGAGTTGACCGTATATCTTTTGATACCGGCGTTGGTATTGTAGGAGTTCGCGTCGGAGGTGACGAAGAGTCCCTCCTGGTTCATATAGTTCAATGAAACCAGATAGCGGGCCGCGGCGCCGCCGCCGGTGACGTTGAGGTTGTAGCGCGTGAGCCTCGCGTTGTCGCGAAGGATCGTCTTGTACCAGTTGACGTCGGGGTGGCCGATGGGGTCGGTATGGTTGCGCCAGTGCGTTGAAGTCCGCGGCGGTATAGGCCGGGGCCTTGCCGTCATTGAGCAGGGCTTCGTTCAGCAGGTAGGCGTACTGGTAGGCCGGCAGCGGAGTGGGCATGTTGATGGGCGTCTGGACTCCTGTCTCGGCGGTGAAGGAGACCCTTGGCGGACCGGTGACGGGCTGCTTTGTCGTTACGATCAGGGCGCCCCGGGCGCTGTTCTGGCCGAGCAGCATAGTCGACAGGGCGTCCTTGAGGACGCTCACCGACTCGATGCTTTCGGGATCGAGCGAATACCATTCGCGCTGTACGCCGTCGACGACCGCTATCGGAGACTGACCGGCGCTGGCGTTGTGCCCCCGCAGCTGGACGCTGAACTCCGTATTGTCCGTGGGGCCCGCGCCACTGGTATTGTTGGGGATATTACCGACAAAGATGTCTACGCTGGTCAGCGAGCTGGATGGCGGCGAATAGAGGCCGCTGGTCTGCATGACGTTGAGACCGGCGAGACGGCCGGGCAGCGCATACAGGTAGCCGGGGGCCGGCGTGGAGCTCAGCTGGCTGGAGCCCGCGGTGGCGATCGACCCGAGGAAGGACTTTTGATTCGTCTGGCCGTAGAGGACGTTCAGCGTGGAGGCAGGCGTATTCGGGACCAGGATCGTATCGCCGATGGTGCGCGGCTCGGCGGGGAGTTGTATATAGGACTGCGGCATTCGCACGATCAGTGCGCGCCCCTGTGTTGCTTTGACCTCGGCGGTATTGAAGCCGGGCTTTTCTATGACGAGGACGGCTGGTTTTGATGTGTTGAGTTGGAAACTGCCGTCCTTTGCGGTGATCGTTGTCGTTTGCGTGCCCCTGACGCGGACGACCGCGGCCTGCACCGGATAGCCATAGTCATCCACGACTGTGCCGCGAAGCGGCGTCTGGGCTGATAGCTGGCGTGGCGCCAGCATATACAGCAGGACCAGCAGAAGGGTACCGGCCGTATATCGATTAAAATGGAACATAGCAATCATTTTGGTGTTATTGGCATTTGAAGGTGTAGGTGAAGGGCAGCGATCCGCCGCCATATCCGACCCTGCTGCCGCCGGCAGCGTCGGTAAAGAAATAGCGGAGACCCGTGAGGTGTTTGTTGTCGGGCAGGTTGAACAGTTTGCGCGGCCAGAGGTCGATCTGCCATTTGTTGAGGCCTAGGGACCGCATCTTCGTTCTGTTGGTCTGTTCGCAGACCGAGAGGCTGTCGCCTGTGTCGGTAAGGCCCGATACGCAGAGATATACGCTGGCGGCGTTGTCCAGCGGGGTCGGCGTAACGCCCCCGTCGAAGGTTAGGGTGATGATATCGTTGTCCAGCGAAGTGCGCGGGTCGATATTCGCCAGCTGCGGGTTGCAGAAGTCGATGAGGTCGCCGGTGCCGTTGACCTGAAAGCAGCTGCTGAAGAAGGATCCGTACCGGCCGCTGCCGCTGAGGCCGTCGGTGCTGTTGGCGACGCAGTAGCCGAGCTTGAAACTCAGATTGTCCGGGCTGGTTTTGATCTTTATGCTGACGGTCGCGTGGATGGTGGCGTTGCCGGCGACGGAATAGCTGGAGTTGGAATAGAAGGCGACCCACTCGTAGTCCGGGAGAAGGTTGCCTCCGTTACCGAGCCTGGTGGCGAGCAGTGTCGGCCAGTCGAGGCCTCCGCCCTGTGGCGCGGGGTACCTGCGGGTATCAGGGTCATGCCCTGGTCACCCGAGGAGATATCGCTGGTAAAGGTGATGGTGGCGTTCTTCGACGAGTTCCAGACTTTGGGAACGAGTACCGCCACCATGAAGTTGGAGGTCTGGGTGGTGTTGGTAGTGATGGTAACGTTGAGGGTCACGGGCAGAATGTCGCCGCCGTTGACCGAGGAAGGCTGGACCACGCTGTCGATGGTCATGCTACAGGCGGCGATGACCAGCAGGAGGGAGGCTCCGCCGATCTTCCGTGCCCAGGACCAGAATTTATTTCGTTTCATTAATTCGCTTTTTGGAGGGTGTACTGATAGGAGTTGAGGCTGCATCCCGGGCTGAACGTGATAATGATATTCCGTTGGCCCGCAGACACAGGATACAGCAGCGGCGAGGATTTTTTGCCGCTATCCGTCGGTGTAAAGCTCAGCTGGAACGGATAGGTCGGGTCGTCGAAGGCCCACTTGCCGCTCTTACTCACGATGAACGGCACCAGGCTATCGATGGAGTAGCTGCTGTCGGTGAACCTGATACGAAATTTACTGAAGTCGAACCGGTTGGTGAGGTCGGCCCCGTTGCGGGTCGCTTTGATGATCTGCCAGCTGCCGCTGAGCGCCTTGACGGGCTCGCCGGGCGCTACCAGGCGTTCGGGCTTACAGGCCAGCAGCAGCACAGCTGCGATGGCGGAGAGAAGAAATGTCTTTTGCATATGGTTACAATAGTTAGTATAATGGATTCTGCAGCAGCGAGGGAGACTTGGCGATCTCGGCGAGGGGCAGCGGCCACAGATACATTGCTTTGGTAAAATTGTGCTTGCGCACGTTGAAGGTCTTGTAGGTGACCGTCGCGCCCGGGCCGCGGTCGACTTCCATGCCGTGCATCGTCTGGTTGTCGGTCTGCTCGGCGATCATCCAGCGGCGGACGTCGAAGAAGCGGAAGCCTTCGTAGGCCAGCTCGAGCCTCTCTCTTTCTGGATGACGGCGCGCATCGCGGTCTGGTCGAGGCCTGCGGGCAGCTGGTATGGTCTTAGGCCTGCGCGCTGACGGATGGCTTCTACGGCCTGATATACTTGAGAGGTGGGTCCCGTCGCTTCGTTGGTGGCCTCGGCGAAGTTCAGCAGGACCTCCGCGTAGCGGATGAGGGGAAGACCCGCGGCGTGGTGCTCAGGCTGTTGTTGATGACGTTGGGGTCCATCATCTTGAAGATATACAATCCGGTCGGCGTCCCCTTGTAGACGGCGTCGCCGCTGGAGGGCACCGGAGGGTTGACGCTGGCGTCGATATACAGTTCAACGGGCGAGGGCTGGTTCGTACCGAAGGTCACGCGGAAGGTAGAGTCGTGGATAACGGTGTAGTCCAGCCGGGGGTCCCTGTTCTGATAGGGATGGTTCGGGTCATAGCCCGAGGCCGGGTCGGTGATGTCGAGGCCGTTGCTCATCGGGAAGGCGTCGACGAGGTCCTGATAGGCGAACGACCCGCCGCTGCCGCCGCGGGAGGGGACGTCCCAGAGGGATTCGAGGTATTTGTTGTCGCCCATCATCCGGCAGAGGATGTATTCGGCGTTATAGCGCTGGGTGAATAGTTTTTGAAAACCAAAGCCCGGTTGGTTGGGACGCGAGGTCGAGTCGACGTAGAGATTGTAGGCCCCGAGTGCGATCACCGCCTTTGCGGCGTCGGCGGCGAGCTGCCATCGGTTAGGATCTTTGTCCGGATAGGCGACGACGGTATCGAGCCCGGAATTGCCGGCCGCCAGGCCGCCGTTGTTGAACAGCGGGCTCGCGGCGAATAGCAGTACCCGTGACTTCAGCGCCAGACAGGCGGCCTTTGTGATCCGGCCGTACTGGGCGCCGGACCAGGACACGGGGAGCACCGTCGCCGCCGAGTCGCATTCGGAGAGGATATAATCGACGCAGCTGCGGTAGGCGCTGCGTTTGACGTCGATATTGTCGGCGCTTGCGTATACGGTATCGCCGATCAGGGGCACGCCGCCGTAGTGCTGGAGCAGCATGGCGTAGTACCAGGCGCGGAGAAATCTGGCTTCGGCTTTCACCTGCGTCTTTAGGGCCTTGTTGAAGGGGATGATAGTTAAGTGCCGGATGAACTGGTTGACAGCGCGTATATTCGAGTAGCTGATGCTCCATGCGTCGGAGGGTACGACAGTAGGGTTGACGGAGCCAGTGGCAAACTGGATATTGCCGTAGTTGGAGGGGGAGGCCGGTCCTTCCGCCTCGTCGCAGGCTGCCTCGAGCCCCGCCGCGTAGATCTGGCCGATGGCGTTGAATCTTTTTCGGATCGCTGGCAAAGCCAATGTTTGAATAGATGTTGTTCAGGAACTGCATGGCGTTCGAGCTGTCCGTGAAAGTCGAAGTCTCGTCGAGGCTGGTCGTTACGGTTTGGTCGAGGAAACCGGTCTTCTGGCAGGCCGTCGATGTGATTATTATAGCAGCCATCAGACCCAGGCATGTTAGAATTGTATGCGTTTTTGGGCCGGAATTGTGCGAAAAATATTTTTTTCGTGCGGCGTCCGGGCGGACTGACCCGACCATAAAGCCGGACGATAGAGAACTTTTAGCGTTGGAAGGCGGCCGGGCCGGGAGGATATCACCGGGGAAGCTGCCCGTGGATGGGAGAGGATGTTTTTTCATTCTCATATTCAAGCAATTAGATGTTAATTTTGGCGGCATTTCCGGGGTGATCTCTTGCCTTTGCTGGTGGTTGGGATGCCCGGGCGGCCGATTTAAAAGTAGAAATAAATCGTTTTAGTGAAAATTTTTTACATATTTTTTTGACAGCATTGAAATTCGCCATGTCAAAATAGTATCATGATTGCAAGCTTTGGATTGTTTTTGGTGTTGGCTTTTGCCGGGGCTTTTTTGGCTTTTGGCTCGGAGTACCGCCGGCGGGGGATCAATTTTGCCGTGGCGGTGTGGCCCTGGGTCGTGCGGGTTATGGTCGGTGGCGTGGCCGGCGTGACTGCGGCGAAGTTGACGTATCGTTTCCGCCATTGGGCGGAGTTTGTCGGAAGTCCGGCAGATTTTTTAGTGTCAGTACAGGGTGACTGGTGGGTGGGTTTGGCTGTTGCTGTGCTGGTTGTTGTGCTGTACCGGCCCGGGTGGCGTCGGCTGGGCTTGATGGATGGGCTGTTGTTGTGCTGCGGGGTTGCCGGTTTATTCGGGGCTTTGTTGTTTGCTATGTTTGAGGATCCGGGTCATATCGGTCTGCACGGATTCAATTTCTATGGGGCGCTGATCGCGGGGACGGCGGCCTTTTTGTATATCAACAGGCGGCATGGCATTGGGTTGTTGACGGCTCTCGATATCGGCAGCCCGGGGATGATGCTGGCCTATGCGGTCGGCCGGCTGGGCTGTCATTTTTCGGGGGACGGGGACTGGGGGATCGCGAATTTCCGCGTGCGGCCTGCGTGGCTGGGCTGGCTGCCGGACTGGGCCTGGGCCTGGCGCTATCCGCACAATAGTGTAAGGCAGGGTGAGTATATTCCGGGTTGCAGCGGTGGATATTGTACCCGGTTGGTGCATGGCGTTTGGCCGACGCCGTTGTATGAGGCGGTGGTTTGTCTGGGGTTGTTTGGGGTGCTTTGGGCGGTGAGGCGGCGGATCGTGAGGCCGGGGTTGCTGTTTGCCTTGTATGCGGTGATGAATGGGTGCGAACGATTCCTTGTGGAGATGATCAGGGTGACGCCGAGGTATGAGGTTTGGGGGTTGAGGGTGAGTCAGGCCCAGGTGATTGCGGTGGGGTTGGTGGTTATCGGGACCTTCCTTTTCCTCCGGGTTAAATGGATCGCTTTGTTCTTCGTCTTACTGCCAGTCAACGGCCGCAGCCAGAGTGGCGTCCGTCGGGACACGATGATTAGTCGGTTTTTTCAGCGCGACACCGGATGGATCGCGAGTGACGGCTGCATCTCCATTCCGCTCTCTGACCGTCGGGTATTGTGGATGATGGGCGACAGCTATATTGACAATTATAACAAAGCACGCGGGACGGTCGGCTGTCTTTTTCAGGTCCGTAATAGTGCACTGCTGCAGCCATTGGGCGACTGGCGGCCTTCTGCGACCTCCACGCTCGTGGGTTCTGGTCCTTCGGGTTTTTTACGCAACGACCCGCGGGACAGTCATTTGCTCTGGCCCACCGGGGGATGGCAGGTGGGTGATACCGTCTATGTCTATGCGAACAACATCGTCAATGCCAGCGGCGGCCTCGGCTTTGCGAGTGGCGGCAGCGATTTTCTGGCGCGGCTGCGGATGCCGGATCTGACGCCTGTGGGTTATGATTCTTTGCCGTGGTTCAACGGCGCGGTCTTTGGTCTTGGCTTTGACAACGAAGAAAAAGGGGACTATGTCTATACCTGGGGATCAGGAGCGGGTATATCGAGAGCCGGGTCGTGGTGGCGCGGCTGCTGCGGTCTCGTCCGCGGGCACCCTGGAGTTTCTGGAACGGCAGCGGCTGGGATACGGCTGTTGCTCATATGGCGGATATCGGCGCGGGCGCGTCGAATGGGACGTATGTGGCAAAGGTGGGAGCCCGGTATGTGCTCATCAGCACGGAGTTCAGCGTGGCCTGCGACCAGGGAACGCGGATCTTTTTGCCGTTAGCGACAAGATCACAGGGCCATTTTCTCCGCGGCGGTTGTTGTATACGATACCGGATAAGGTGGGAGGGCATTCGCCATTCTTTTATGGGCCGGCGATCCATCCGGAGTATATCAACGCAAAGGGAGAGATTTTGATCACCTATGATATCAATGGGTATAATCCGTGCGTAGCCGATTGTGTCAATGGGGAATATGATCCGGACCATTACCGGCCGAGGGGGATACGGGTGCCGGTTTCCTTATTTATGGCGGACTCAGTTGCCCAGCGTCGCTAGACGTCCCGCCATGTTCCGCCGGTTCACAAATTAATCGCCGCCAGCCGCGCGTAGATCTCGATCATGGCCGCCTGGTCGATTAGGGATTTGGCGGGTTTGGGGCCGACCATATCGGTGGCTGTGTCGCGGGTATTCCAGACGGCTTCGGCGTCCTGGACGAAGAAGTCGATCCAGTCGCGGTTGTGGTCCACCCGATAGAGGGCCTCGTATCCGCGGAGGAATACGGCGTTGAACCAGTAATTCCCCGGCAGGCGGCCGTCTTTGAAAAAATGTTGTTTTCCCGCGGCGGCGACGCGTTTGGCTTCGGTCAGGTATTTCTCGTCTTTCGTTATCCCGTACAGCAGGACGTTAGCCTGCAGCATGGTGCCGGTATTGTAGGTATAGGTCGCCTTGCTGATCTTCAGCGAAGGGGTCCGGATATTGTCATAGTAAACGCCCTCCGGTGACTCCAGCCATTTGTTGGTCCATGCGTAGACGGCCAGCGCCGTGTTCAGGTATTCTTGTTTGTGCGTGATCTTATACAGTTGAAGCGCGATGAGGATGCCGGGGCCGTTGGAGCAGGTATTCTTGGACGACTTATCCCCTTCCCTCCAGTAGAATCCGCCGCCGCTGACCGTGTCGAGGCCGGTCATCATGAACCGGTCAATCAGTTCGGCCTGGTCGAGGTATTTTTGTTGGTGCGTGCGGTTATAGGCGTCGAGGTCGGCGATGGCGATCCACTGATTGTCGTCGTAATAGCGGGTATCTTTCTTTTCCTTCGTCACATAGGCGCCGTAGCCGGGGGCTGGTGGTTCGTCGTTGTAGTACTGGTCGATGGCTGTTAGGACGGGAGCCATGTAGGACTTTGCGGGGTGAGCCGGGTTGGCGGGTTGAGCCGGGTTGGCTGGGTGAGCCGGGTTTGTCTCCGCCGCCTCCATCTCGTTGGCCGCCCGGATATAGGCGCAAAGCGGCCACATATAGGAGTGCGGGTGTTCGTTGTGGGTGTTGTCGGTGGTCTCGATGTACAGGCCGGTCTTCTTATCGGCTAATCGGGTCTCGATGGCGTGGTACAACTTTTGGATCCGCGCGCTATAGTCGGGTCTAACGTCGCCGTTTACCCGTAGTTGGTTCACGCCGGGGGTGGGTTGGTTCATGTGGGACGCGGGCTGGTTCACGCGCGGCGCGGGCTGGTTCACGCGCGGCGTCAGACAGAGGAGGAGGAGAACAGATTGCCTTATCATGCAGGCGAAGTTAAGGCTTAAGCCTTATTCCCGACGCGGTCTACCACTCCACAAATGCGGATTTGTGGGCCCTGACGAAATCGACCAGCATCTTTTCCAGGCTTTCCTTCTTTGTCAATTGGTGGTACGCCTTGTCGTACTCGTTGAGAGAATCGCCTTTGGATGATTTACTGTTCTCGAGCTGCTGCTCATAGGTCTTGTTTGCCCGCCTCGTCAGATCGGCGAGCAGCGAGGCCCCGACATATTTCAGCGATTCGGGCACGAGCGGGTAGAATTTCCCGCTGGGGTTGTAGAAGAACTGACTGAACCCTCCATTGCTGACCTCTGCGTCCAGCTGCCAGGCCACAAATACCGAGCGGCGGGCCTTGTTCCAGGTCATGATGGTCGCATATTCCGTGGAAGAATTACCCAGTCGTTTCGACATGTCGTCGATCACCGCCTGCATCAATACTTCATCCGCGGCCGTATCGATAAATTTCTCCGTCAGCGCATGGCGCGCCACCAGTACGGATGAATCGATCGGCGGCGGAATCCTGATCCCCTTGTCGGAGGAGCCCTGCCCGCAGGCGACGAGCAGGACCACCGTGCAGGACGCCATTAACCTTTGCCAACTCATTGCGCCTTCTCCTTTTCCAGAAAGAATAAAAATATATCCGTCCCCACCGGTTGTTTATCCAGTAAGCGGAGCGCGGTAGTCACCTGCCCGCGGTGATAGGTACCATGATTCACCACCTGGTAGAGGGTCTGCCACCAGGGCTGCGTGACCTTTAGCCCCTTCCCCGTGACGAAATGCACCAGCTGCGCGGGACCCGTCGCGATAAATTCGGCGGCCACGATCAGCATCTCGTCCAGCTGCGGCAGCCACAGCCTCTCCAGGCTCTCAGCGCCATCGACGACAAAATGCGGCGGGATATCGGCGAAGGGCACGCCCTTCCAGCGCTGCAGCCAGCGGTAGTCCGCCTCCAGCAGGTGCTGGTACAATGCCTTCAACGAAGCAAAACTGCCACCGGTGTTCTTATTCCAGTCTTCGGCCGTAAGCCCGGCCAGTTGTCCAAATACTTTCTTGTGTGCCCATAAATGGTATTCGATCAAAAATCCGGGATTGTCCATTGAGGATAATATTTCAACGAATATCCGCAATTTCCAAGATCAAAAAATAAATTTGGATATGACCGATCGGTCATTTACCTTTGGAGTGTAATCAGGAGAAAAACCATGACAAAAGGAGAAGAAACAAGACAGATGATCATCGAGCGGTCGGCGCCCATCTTCAATATGAAGGGGATCGCGGCGACGGCGATGAGCGATATCATGGAAGCGACAAAGTTGTCCAAGGGTAGCCTTTATGTCCATTTCGACAACAAGGACACGCTCGCGGCAACGGTAGTCGACTACAATCTGCAGCTCCTCAGCAAAAGGGTCGCCGCGGAATTGGGGCGGTATGACAATGCAAAGGACAAACTCTTTGCCTTCATCGATATGTATAAAGACCCGCTGAATCCGCCCGTCACCGGCGGGTGCCCCATGATGAATTTTGGGGTGGAGGCCGACGACATGAACGAGGCCGTGAGGGTCAAGGTGGCAAAGAATGTCGACAAGAGCCAGCAGCTGCTGATCGATATTATCAGGCAGGGGATTACCCGGGGTGTCTTCAATCCCGACTGGAATTACAAGGAATTCGCTACCCTGATGTTCGCACTCATCGAAGGCGGGGTAATGATCACCCGCAACACGAAGAAAAGTGATAAAATGGCGATCATTAGCCGTAACCTGAAAAAAATGATCGGGGAACAAACCCTATAAATTTTTTTATCAAAAATGTGACCGATCGGTCAAATATACAATAACAACATTAAAAAATAAAAGTCATGAAAAACAAAGTATGGTTCATCACCGGCGCATCAAAAGGATTTGGATTTGAAATTGCCAAAGCAGCGCTCGCCAGCGGCGACACGGTCGTCGCCACGGTCCGCAGGAACGCCGAAGACCTGGCCGCAAGCCTCGGTGACCCCAAAAAAGCGCTCGTTGTAACCCTCGACGTCACCAATGAAGACCAGGTAAAAGCAGGGGTAAAACAAGCCATCGACACCTTCGGCCGCATCGACGTCCTCGTCAACAACGCCGGCTATGGCCTCCCGGCCGCCACCGAAGAAGCGACCAACGAAGAGGTGAAGAAACAATACGACACCAACGTCTTCGGCCTCCTCAACGTCACCAGGGCCGTACTCCCCCATCTGCGCAAGCAGGGTTCGGGACATATCATCAATATTTCGTCTTTGTTTGGCTACCTGAACAGCGTACCCGGATTTGGGCTGTATGGTTCGACCAAGTACGCGGTTGAAGGGATCACCGAAGGACTCGCGCTGGAACTGAAACCCCTGGGCATCCACGTTATAGCCGCCGCCCCCGGCCTGTTCAGCACGGAATTCGTCTCGACCGACAGCTACCAGAGCTCGGGGCTGATCCTCGACGCCTATAAGGATACCGTCGGTGCGATCAGAAATGCAACCACGCATATCCATGGCAACCAGCCCGGCGACCCGGCAAAGCTGGCCAACGTGATCGTCAAACTCGCCGCCAGCGAAAACCCTCCGCTGCACCTGCCCATCGGCCCGGACTCGGTCGAAAACTTCCGCAAGAAGACCGCTGAAATGACGAAGGAAGCTGGACGAATGGGAAGCGGTTTCCAACAGTACCAATCACTAATTAATGGCCGGTTAAAATCCATTTAAGAACCCATTAAAATCCACCAAAGGTCTAAACGCGGCAGGGGAGTTAGGTATCTTTTATAAAAATTAAATTATGAGACACCTGACCCCTCTCTTGCTGCTGCTGCTTGCAGGCTGCGCCGTTCAGCACCCCATCTCGAAGCAACCGGCAGTGAACAATCACGACTATAAGGTAGAATACCTCTTCGAACACGAAGGCTGCAAGGTCTACCGGTTCCTCGGACAACGGCTGCTATGTCTATTTTACCAACTGTAACGGGGAAGCAATCACAAGAACGGACAGCCTCCCCGTAAAGAATGAGACGCGGTTGTCCCGCCATTGAGGCGCCGGCCGGATCTTTTAAAAGAAAAACCCCGCGTTGTGTGATTGTTTGTTGAAGGGGGGGTAAAATCTAATAAGATAACCGAAAAATATCAGATTATGTGGTATTTTTTTACACCGATATGTGAATATTTAAGAGGAAAACCGAATAAATTCAGATTATCCTAAGAAAATCGTACATTTGGAGTGTGGGAGTAGATCAAAATATACGACAATATGCCTCCAATCCGATTCCTCACCATGTAATGACTTGGCTTTTAAAGGAATATAGCCAACCAAACGACAAGATCCACAATCTTATCAAGGAGGGGACACTGGCGCAGGTGAGGCGGGGGTTATATATCGCGGGTCCGGGGATCACGGAGGTGCGGCCTGATCCATTTCTCATAGCCAACCATGTTCTGGGGCCGAGTTATGTTTCGCAGGAAAGTGCCCTATCTTATCACGGCCTGATACCCGAAAAAGTATTTGAAGTCAGCTCGATGACTACAAAGCCCAGCCGCAGATTTTCGACTCCTCTTGGCGTCTATAGTTATACTCGTCTGTCTTTACCATATTATAGCTACGGCATACAGAGTGTGAAAATAGACGAGCAGCAGCGCTTCCTCATTGCGACTCCCGGCAAGGCGCTGTTCGACAAGATTATTAGTACTGCGGGAGTCAATTTCAGGAGCAGGTCCGGTGTCCTGAGTTATCTGGAAGACGATCTGCGCATTGATATAGATGCGCTCAGGAAGTTGGATATCTCCGGAATGGAGAAGCTGGATACCTGCTGCACCCAAAAAGGAATCACTAAGCTTGTTGATCGAAACCATCCGGCGGCAATGATCAGGGAATGGCTCGAGTCATATAATCCCGTTGACAGGGAACAGGCGTCAGCCGCGTTGCGGGAAATCATGCAACAGGTGGCGCTTGCCGGGCTTTATCGCGCCGGATTTTATGAAAAAGCGGCCTTTTATGGGGGCACGGCGCTGCGGATATTCTATGGCCTGGACCGTTTTTCCGAGGACCTGGACTTTTCTCTTTTGGCTGACGATCCGGACTTTTCCTTTCAGCCCTATATTAAAGCGATCATCGCTGAATTTGGTTCCCAGGGAATGCAGGTGTCCGTCCGGGAAAAGGATAAGAAGATCAAATCCGGCATAGAATCGGCTTTTTTAAAGTCGGAAACTATCTGGAAGGAATTGATCCTCGATGGAATACTGCCGCAGCAGGGGATGGGGCAGGTAGCCAATATAAAGATCAAGATAGAAGTGGACAAGTTGCCTCCTCCGGGTTTTGTCACCGAAGAAAAGCTTCTCACGCAGCCGTTCTCTTTCTATGTCCGTTGTTTTTCTCTTCCCGATCTTTTTGCGGGAAAGATGCATGCGTTACTCTTTCGCAAATGGCAGAACAATGTCAAGGGGCGGGACTGGTACGATATGGAATGGTATATCAAAAAGGGCGTACCGCTCAACCTATCGCATTTTATGAAGCGGGCCATTGCAAGTGGTGACTGGAAGACGGATTCAATAACGGAGGAAGAGTTTCGCGGCCTGTTGAATGAAAAAATAGATGCTGTGAATATGGAAAGAGTTAAGGATGATATAAGACGATTCATACCTGATGAACGGCTAATTGCGATATGGTCCCCGAAATATTTTCACGACCTGGTGGAGAGATTGAAGATCGAAGGTTAGAATACTTTCACTACCACTTCCTGACCCGACTGGACCGGTACGTCGATGAACGAGGTCGTGTGTCCCCATTTATCTTTTTGGTGTTTTAAGGTGACGGTGCGGGAGCCGACGGTGGCGCGGGTGTGGGTTCCGGTGAAGGTGGCGCGCCAGGTGATGGGGCGGGGGCCAGTGTTGGAGAGGGAGGATTGGAGGGTACCGGTATGTTTGATTGTGAGGGTTGTGCCGAGGATGGGGAGGTCTTCGAGCCAGGAAACATCGGGTTCTGAGGGCCCGGGGGTGCGCAGGGTCTTTGGCGGCGGTGTGGGCAGGGCCGTGGGCGGCGGTGACGCGGTGGAGGGTGGTGACGGTCCGGGTCCCGGGCAGGGGGTCGACGCCCATGAGGCCGAGGACGATGCCCTGAACGACGCCGAAGGAGACCTCGGGATATTCGCGGCGACCGGTGGAAGGATCGGCGAGATAGAGGATGGTGCGGCGGGCCGTGTCGGGGAAGCCTTCGCGGTAAAAAATATAGGGGAGGTAAGAAGTGTTTTCGACGTTCCAGCGGACAGAGGCCAGGTGGTCGATGGTGCGGCGGACGTGGGCTGTGTCGTGAAGGGCGTCGAACCAGAGGAGAAAGGTCTCGCCTTCGCTGATACCAAACTGGCCGTCGTTGCTGTACCAGGTGAAGTAGCGCCCGAGGGAGTCGCTCCACCAGTCCTTTTCGAGACGGACACGATATTGCTCCGCGCGGCGGGCGAATTCGGATGCGGAGGACGCGTTGCCCTGACGGCGCTGTATATCCGACCAGGTCATCATCCCGCGGTAGAGGGCCGCGATCAGATCGACACCCAGCTTCATATTGGGGATCCCCTCGGAATAGGACGGCAGGCCGCGGCAGCGATCGAAGGCGTCCTGGTCATTGTATGGAACTGGAGCGTTGGGATGCGCGGGACGCGTCAGCAAAGCATCGGGTTGAAGCACCCAGCTCCGGATATAGGGTCCGACAGAGGCCCGACCAAACGCACGGAAGGCCGGCGCCATATAATAGCTGCTGTCGCCGGTCCAGGCCGCAAGGCGCCAGGCCGCGGACAGCACGTCGAAATTGGCGTTGAGGTTATACCAAAACTCCTTGTCGCTACGATAGTCTTCCGGAGCGGGCTGGCCGTGCTTGTTCATCTCCCAGTAGGAACACCAGTCCTTCGACTTCGAAATATTCCTCGCGAACAGGGTGAGCATGTTTTTGTTTTCGGCGTCCAGGCCCAGAATGGCCCCGCCGATCGCCTGATGGGATACGTCCCGCATGCAGAAGGCGTCGCGCGGAGGTAGAGCTGACTCGTACCAGGGTCCGACGGCATCGGAGGGTTTGCCTTTGTAGGCCAGCGCCTGGGCTTTTGCCCAGTTGAAGGCCCGGGCCAGCGCGGTGTCGGTGGAGCCGAAGCGGACGCCGGTGGAGGGGGAGACCCCGCAGCCCGGGAGCCAGCAGCCCCAACTACGATCGGCTCCACTCCATCCCAATCCACATCCCTCACCACCACCCCATTTCTCGAAACGACTACGTGCCTGCCGGTCACGGAGATCCCCCAGTCCGCCCCAAAGGCCTTCATGTGCTCCAGCGACATCGACCCCCACCCCGCCGGCAGCCGCGGCAGCAGGGAAAATTCCCCCAGCCCCATCGGGTCGATCCCAAACAACCCCTCGGTCACTACCCGGCAATAAAGTGCGCTCTCGGCCGAGAGATGCCGCTGGTTGCCCTCGGGCCAGGCCTCCACCGGATAGGGCACGTGCTCGCCAAGCAGCCGGACGCGAGAATAATACGAGAAATATCGGTTACAGGTATCCGTTACACCGGCATAGAACAGCCCGCGAAACGCATACAGCGTACTACGGTCCCAGAAGGTAGTATCGCCCGCAGCCGTCAGGATGCCGTTCTTCGTCCAGAGATAAGGCGACAGCAGCGCCTTCACGGTGGCCGGCGCCCGGTCGAAGATGCCCATCACCAGCGGCAGACAGATCCACGAACGAAGCACCGTATTACCGTCATAATATCTATAGGTATCATACCCGCTGACCCGCGCGCCAAAATAGCTTTCGATCGCCGAACGAAGCCGGGAAGCCTCGGCAGCAAGTCGCAAAGAAACCTCCCCATCTCCCAGCGAAGCCGCCAGGCGCGAAGCATAAAGAAATCCGCCATAGGCCAGCACATTCGTAGAGAGATTGATCTTTCCCGCGGGGAAGCGGCCTTCGAGCTCGTCGGCGTCGCTCCCGATGACGCCCTGGGCATTTGTTTTCCGCCGCAGGTATTCGAGACACCAGTCGATGAGCGGCCAGAGCCGCCGCGCCTCTATCGTATCGCCGCTGGCCAGGCCATAGCGGCTCGCGCCATAGGCGATCATTGCCTGATCTCCCCTGTCTCCCGCACCGTTCCAAACCGAGTCCCCTTCCGCGACGATCGAGCTGGGTATCGGCCGAAAACCCTTATTCATATAGGACGCAAACAGCCGGAACGTATTTGCCGCCGCCTCGTCCCCCGCCGCATTGCCCAGAAAAGGAAAGAAAGGACTCGCGTACTCCGCCTGATCGTTCGCCCATATCGCCGCATAGTACTCTCCCCCACCCGGCCCGTGCATCAGCCCCGCCTTGGTATCGTAAATACTCTCGGCCGCCCGCAGCTTGCAAAAAGCGAACAGCCGGTCGATCGTATCGTTGGGCGTCCGCAGAACGAGCGAACCAAAAACACTATTCACCATCGCCTCCCGCCGCTGCAACTCATAAGCGACCGAGAAAACATACCCTTCTTCCGACGCCCGGCGAACCGCCACGACATAAGAAAAAGAAATGCTGTTGCCGGGCGCCAGTACAAAGTCCCCGCCGTCATAAGAGCGCCGCACCACCACGAAAGGGCCACCCACTTCACGGGCGCCATTCGTCACGCTGTCGGATTTAACTACGGGCAGGTGTACATGTAGCGTCGTAACCCCGCTATTCCGCAACAGATATCTCTCCAGATAAGCCCGCTTATCCACCGAAGGAAAGATCGTCCGTTCCATCGTCAGCGGCGTCCGGGTCCGGCTTTCCACCCGCAATAACCCGCGAATATAAAAGGCGGAGGGCCGTTCGACAGCCGCAACGCCGTCCACAAGGATCGAATCGGCCACGTGGTCGGCGATCTTCACCGTATAACTGCCGCGCGTATTATTGGGCAACTTGCGCAACCCGGGAAAAACCAAATGCTGACTCAGTACGAGCCCGCCGCGGGAATCCGTCCCATAGCTCACGATCGCGGCAATTCCCTTCCCGGCCATTTCGATATGGTCTGCATGGGCGGCTGAACGCACCTCCCACCTGATCCCTCCGTCCCCGGCTAAGGCCCACCGGGGCGTCTGCGACTGAGCCTGGGCGGCAACACAAGAACAAAGGGCAATGCCCCCAACTATCCATTGTCTGATCATATTTCTATTTTGCAAGACCCGCGGGCGAGAACAGCATAAATGCGGCTGTCATCGCTGCGAGCAGAAGTATCGCATATATATGCCTGTGTTTCCACGGCGTGAGTTCCACCTTGTTGTTGACCGGCTGCCGGTAGGGTTCCGCCATCGGCCACAGGCGTCCGATCGCGAGCATGAGCGCCGCCGTCACCAAAAAAGAATCGCGAGCACGTGCAAGAAATGCATGGGCACCGGAAACAGCGTCCTGGTGAGCCCATAGCTGACGATAAAGAACACCAGTCCGATCTTCGCCGCCAGAGGCGGAACGCGCCGCGTCACCATCCCCACAAAGATCACCGTGAAGATCGGGACGTTGAAAAACCCATTCACGGTCTGTACATAGGTGTAAAATCCGCTGCGCGCAAACACCAGGAAGGGCCCGATCGTCATCGCGAAAAAACATATAACCAGCTCGAACCGTTTGGCCACGCCAACCATCGCCTTTTCTTCCACGCTCAGTCCTTTAGAAACCCGCCACGGCCTGTAGATATTCAATACGAACAGTGTACTACTACTATTGAGCCCCGCGTTGAACGTACTCAACCCGGCCCCGAAGATCAGCGCCGCGAAATACCCTGATATGAACGGCGGCGACACCAGTGCCGACAAGGCCGGAAACACCTCGGCGGTATTCTTCATATGTGTAAAGACGTGTACCGCTATCAGGCCCGGTATATTCAGCAGCAACGGAGACACCAGCTTGCCCACGCAGGCCACGGCGATACCCTGCTGACAGGTCTTCAGGTCGCGGGAAGCCAGCACCTGCTGTACGATATACTGCTCGGTGCCCCAGTAGTAGAGGTTGACCAGGATCATCCCCGTGAACAGGGTCGGAAAGGGTATCGCGTCCGCCGGCCGGCCGATGCTGTTCAGGTGGTCCTTGTGCGTGCTCAGGACGGTGTGCAGGCCGGCCATTAAATCGCCGTGTCCGACGTAGCGGAGTGCAAAGAACGGCAGCAGCACCCCACCCGCAAAGATACCCATCCCCAGCAGCGTATCGCTGACCGCGATCGCCCTTAGCCCACCCAGCACGCTATACAGACAGCCTGTCGCGCCCATGACCCAGACGAGCACCCATATCGTCGGCCAGTAGCCGATGCCCAGCGTGTCGGACAAATGAAAGAGCCCGTTGAAGGCCACCGCCCCGCTGTAGAGTACGGTGGGCAACAAGTTCACGACATAACTCACCAAAAAAATGATCGAGACCAGTTTGCCCGTCGATCTGTCGTACCGCTTAGCCAGGTATTCCGGCGTCGTCGCGATCCCGGTCCGCAGGTATATCGGCATGATGAACTCGGAGACCACCAGCATCGCGAGCACCGAGGTCATCCCCAGGCCATGACGGTCATATTATTGGTATAGACCAGCTCGTTCTCGCCCACCATCGTAGCGGTGTTGATATTGGCGAACAGCAGCCCGCCGCCGACTACCAGGAAGCCGAGGCTCCTCCCGGCAAGGAAGAGCCCGCTAAGGGTGTCGATCTTCGTCTTCCGCGACTGTCGCCAGGCCACGAAAGCGATGATCCCCGTGAACAGGAGGAAACTGGCTATGGTTATATTGTTGCTCACTACAACGTGTTCCTCCTCCACAATACCATCGGCATCGTTTCCCTGACCATCTCCCTCCGCATGACAAATTCTCCCGCCTTCTTCCCCATCAGCGAGAAATCCGCCGAGTAGGTCGTGATACCGATGAGGTCCTTTGCAGGCTCGTCGTTGTGGGAGAGGACGCCTACGTCCTTGCCGGGTTTCAGCCTCTTCTCCCGACACTCCTTCAGCATGGCGAACATCGCGAAGTTGTCCAGGGTGAAGTAGACCTTTCCTTTCTCGATACAGCCCGGCTTGTATTCCGGGAGGATCCTGCCTTTTATCTTTGCGTCTTTTAAAAACTTCCGGAACGAGCCCACGATCTCCTTCGGGTCGAGCGAGTCGTCCGAGTGATAGAAGATCATCTCGTCGTATTCCCGGATCACGGGCGCCAGCTCCATGAAGGTCTGATAGGAAGACCTGGCGAACTCCTGCGTGATATGGTTGAACTCTCCGTCGATGGGCTCGTACCGGTCGACCATGAGGAAGCGGTTGCGCGGTATCGTCTCCAGCAATTGCTTTGTCCTCGGGTGCGGTATCGGCGCCACCACGTACATGCCGTATTTTCCTTTTGCCTGCGTCAGGATCGTCTCGAATACTTCTATATTCCCGTGATGGAAGAATACATTCAAATGAACATTGGGTCCCAGCTCCGCCCGAAAACTACGGTAGAACTGCTCTTCGAAGGTGTCCATATTGTACATCAGCAGCGCTACCAGCAGCGTCTGGCCGGTGTTGTCGTTGGTGATATAGTAGCCCCGTCCGCGCGTCGAGCCCACGAGGCCGCGGTTGATCAGCTCCTGATATCCTTTCACCACGGTATCGCGCGAGAAGCCGAGCTCGCGGATCATCTCGTTCAGCGAGGGCAGCATCTCGTCCGGTATCAGCACCTTCTCCTCGATGGCGTTGATAATGCCATTGACGAGGCGGTCGTGCTTTGAAAAGGACGGGACAGCTTCCAGCTTCCTTATTTCACCAAAAACAGTTTTCATGCGCATGCAGGTTTGAACCGACCTAAGATACGTTAACTTATCTTAATTATACCCCGGGCTTTGGGTCAGGCTGGGATCGGCCTGTGTCTCGGACCTCGGGATCGGATAGTTGTAGAAGCTCGGCAGCCATACCCTTTTCTGGACCGTATCGACCTGATAAATGAACGTCGTATTCTGGGGCGGATTTGTCGGGGTGATGATGATGCCCAGTGCGTCGCCCGCGCCCTCGGTCCGCGATATTCCAGCGGCGGAGGTCGAAGAAGCGGTGGCCTTCGAAGCAGAGCTCGATGCGGCGCTCCTGCATGATCTTGCCGATCAGGTCCGCGCCTCCGCCCGAGACGATGTCCGGCATACCCGCCCGTTGTCTGATCTTGTTGAGGTATGTCAGCGCCGTGGCCGTCTGCCCCAGCTGTGCCTCGGCCTCAGCGTAGTTGAGGTACATCTCCGAAAGGCGGAAGACGATCCACTGCGCGGGGCTGTAGGGCTGTACGTTGAAATTATAGGTAGAGTCGACCATTTTGAGGACGGTGTAGCCGGTCTTCGAAGCGTTCCATGGCGAGAGGGAGCTCAGCTTCGAATCGAGACCGCCGAGCCAGAACTGTGCTGGCCTTCCCTGGAAGGACGCATTATTCGTCAGCACGTCGGCGTATAGTCTGGGGTCACGGTTGGCATAGGGATTGGAGGCCTGGGAGGGGTTGTTCCAGCTGAACGCGCTGCCATCCTTCATTTGAAATGCATCTACCATTTGTCCCAGGACATTATACGCACTGTACCCGTTGTAGCCGTTCGGGCTCAGGTCGCGATAGACCGTATTGTACCGGTCAAGGAATACGTTACCGTACACGCGGGCGAAGATCACTTCCGGATTGAAGAAATCGGTGAAGATCTTTCCATAGGTCGTAGAAGTGCCGTACAGCGAGTACTGGCTCATATTGATGACGGCCAGCGCGGCGTCGGCCGCGGCCTGCCATTTGGCCTGATCGTTGGCGGTGTTGAATCTCGGGCTTGCCGCGTAGAGCAGCAGTCTCGCCTTCAGCGCTAGCGCCGCGCCCGTGGTGGCAACGCCTTCCTGACCCGATGGCGCCGCCGCCTGCAGACCCGGAAGGGCCGCCGCTATATCGGCAAGAATAAAGGCTTCGGTATCGTCCCATGAAGCGCGGGGGTTGCTGAATTTCGTGTCGTTAGCCGTATAAACTTTCGTGATGAGGGGCACTCCGCCGAAACGCTTGAGCAGTTCGAAATAGCAGAGCGCACGGAGGAAGTGGACCTGAGCGGTCATCGACTTGATTGCCGCCCCGTTGCCGAGCGTGTCCAGCTGGCCGATGCTGGCGAAGAAGGTATTGGTCTTTTGTATTGTGTTGTAGAGGGTCGACCAGAAATTGATGGTCGAGCTATAGTTCAGCGGGAAGGAGCTGTTCTGGTTGTCGGGCGTTGCCTGTCCCTGTACGTACTGGTTCTCGTTGCACCAGTTGAAATTGCTGAGCAGTTCGTCCGTCTGCGAGCCCCAGCCGAAGCCCGCGTCCTTGAAGCCAAATACCGCCTCGGCATAGATCTGGTTGACAAATACCTGGACCAGCGCGGGGCTGCTCCATACGGTGTTCGTGGAAAAACTGCTGGTGGGCTCGATGTCCAGCACTTTCTTACAGGAGAACATGCCTGTCAGCACCGCCAGCCCTATGATGATTGCTATTTTTTTCATGATTGATCTTGTTTTGATGGTGGGCGAATTAAAAATTGACCGACAGACCGAGGTTCAGCACTCTTTGTTGCGGGTAGTAGCGACCGGTAGTACCGGACACCTGACCCGGTGAGGTGGTAGCCGGCGACTCGGGATCGAAGGAGGGACCCCATTTATCGATCGAGAACAGACAGTTCCCGCTGATATAGATGCGCGCGGAGGAGATCTTCGCTTTTGGAGCAGGCCTTCGCGACCGAAAGTATAGCCGATCTCGACGTTTTTCAGGCGCAGGAATCCGTCGTTGAGCAGCCAGAAGTTCGACTGATAGGTATTGGAGCCGTAGGTCGCGTTGGTCGGGCCGTTGAAGGTGCGGGGGTATTTGCTGTCGCCGGACCGGAGCCAGCGGCCGTCGAAGAACTGCTGCGCCATATTGAGACCGCCGGGTTGGAGCAGGGCCTGAGCGGCTGCCTGTCCCCGGAAGAAGATCGTCGCGTCGAATCCCTTGTAGCGGCCGCCGAGGCTCATGCCGTACATGATCTGGGGGGTCGAGGACTGATTGGTTCGCACCTTGTCCAGGGCGTTGATCTGTCCGTCGCCGTTGACGTCCTTGTACCGGATATCGCCCGCGCCCGATCCGATGGGGTGCGGCGTCTTGTTGACGGTAGCGGTATCCTGATAGAGGCCCTGGGACTGATAGAGGAGGAAAGATCCGATAGGGTGGCCCGTCATGCGCTGGTAGGCCGGAACGCTGGCGGGCTCCGCCTCGAAGAGCACCTTGTTGACGGCATAGGTGAAATTGCCGTTGATAAAATACGAGAAGTCTTTGTTGACGGTCTTGCGCCATCCGAGCTGGAATTCGATGCCGCGATTGAGAACCTCGCCCAGATTTTCGTCGGGAAGGCTGAGTCCAGTATACAGCGGAACGATCTCGTTGGGCGGAACGAGGATATGCGTCCGTTTGCTGCGGAAGACGTCGAGGCCGAAGGTAAGATTCCTGAAGAGCCGCATGTCGAGACCAAGATCGGTGGTGGTCGCCGTCTCCCACGTTATATTTACGTTGGGGGTGGGACCGAGCACGAAGCCGGGCACCTGCGAGGGACTGGCGCCGTAGAAATAGCCGGCGGCGAGGTACTGGGAGATCTGACCGGCCTGCGGGCTGGTAGGTCTGGACGTACTGGAAGGGGGAGACCGCATCATTACCCGTCTTGCCCCAGCTGCCGCGGACCTTCAGCTCGTCGATGGTATTGGACCGGAAGAAGGACTCGTTGGAGACGCGCCGGGCGCCGGATACGGCGGGGAAGAAGCCGTAGCGTTTTCCAACCGGGAAATTGGGCGACCCGTCCTCGCGCATATTGAAGTCGAGGAGATAGCGGTCGTCGTAGTTGTAGGAGATACGTCCGATGTAGTTCTGCCGGGCCGTCTGCAGGGTGCCGGAGTTGTTGGTGGCGCCGATCGTGCTGCCGGCGAAGAGCTCCTGTACGCCATTGCTGAGGAAGCCCGTCTTGAAGGCGTCGAGGCCGGTGTAGGTCTGCTTCGACATCTCATAGGCGATGAAAGCTTCGAGCGAGCTCTTGCCGAATTTCCGCTGCCAGCCGATGCGTGCGTTGAACAGCTGGTCTTCGGTCCTTGCCGTGGAGTCGTTGAGGTTCGGAGGTATCGTGGACGAGATCTGGGTGTAGGTCTTAGTCGTCGTGTTGTAGCTGTATGCGGGTGGCGGCTGGGCGTTGAAACCCTTATAGCCGTAGAAGAAGAGGTCATAAGCGTAGTAGGCGTCGAAGTGCAGGCCCTGCGTGATGCGGTCGAGGTTCCAGCTCAGCGAGGTTTTGGTCTGAAGGAAGTCGTAGTTATAGGTCGAATTCCCCAGCTGGCCGTTGAGGACGTAGACCATGCTGTTCTGCGGTCCGCCGCCGATGCCTACACCCACCAGTCCGTTGGGATAGCGGGGTACCAGGTACGGGTATGCGCTCCAGAGTTCGTTGAAGATGTCGCCGGCGCTGCCGTACTGCGGGCCTTCGGTGAGGCGGTACTCGTTGCGGTATACGGCGTCGAGGCCGATGCGCAGGGTCGGCGAGGCCTGGATGTCGACGTTGGCGCGGGCGTTCTTGTTGGTATAAAAATCAGAGCCTCCCTTGTACATGCTGTTCTGGCGCAGGTACTGGCCGGAGAGGTAGTATTTCATTTTGTCGGAGCCGCCGCGGAGGGACATGACGTCATTCGTCTGGAAGGCCCAGGGGCGCATGACGGTCTTCCACCAGTCGGTGTTGGGATAGCCCAGGGGTCGGAGCCGTCCTGGTATTTCTGTAGCTGGCCGGCCGAGTAGGTCGGCTGCTGGCCTATCAGCTGGTCGTATTCATTGACGGACTGTGCATAGTCGTGGCTGCTGAGCATCTTCGGCGTGCGGGTGGGCTGGGTGACCGATGCGTTGGCGTTGAAGGCCAGCTGCTGGCGTCCGCTGATGCCCCTCTTGGTCGTGACTAAGACCACGCCATTGGCGGCTCTCGCGCCGTAGATGGCGCCGGTGGCATCTTTCAGCACGGTGAACGATTCGATGTCGTTGGGGTCGAGCCGGTTGAAGCCGCCCTGGCGGTCGGGTATGCCGTCGATGACGATCAGCGGCGCCGTATTGCCGAGCGTCCCTACGCCGCGAATAAAGAACGCTGCGTCGTCCGCGCCGGGTTCGCCGCTGCGGGTGTTGACGATGAGGCCGGGCATGGAGCCCGCGAGGGCGTTGGATATATTGGCTACCGGCGATTTGGCGATCTCGCCGCCGGAGATGTCGCTGACGGCGCCGGTAAGGTTGACCTTCTTTCGCGTGCCGTAGCCGATGACAACCACTTCGCCGAGGTCTTTCTGTCCGCCATTTAGCGAGACCTCGATATGCGATCGGCCATTGAGTGCGACCTGCTGGTCCTGATAGCCGATGATGGAGAAGGTGAGCGTGATGTTCCCGGATGCGGGGACGTTGAGGGAAAAGTAGCCGGAAGAGTCGGTGGTGGCGCCGTGTTTCATTCCGCGGACACCTACGCTGACCCCGCCGAGGGAGGCGCCCGAGGAGTCCGTTACGCGGCCGGTGACGGGGCGGGTCTGGGCTTTGGTTGTTGCCTGGGCGTGGGTCCTGGCGGGTGTGAAAATTCCTACGCCTCCCGCGACGAGGACAAGGAGGCAAACTCTTGAGAAGATTCTTGCAAGCATATTCGTTAGTTTTTGGCGTTTTGTTCCTACTAGTCTGGTCTAGTCTGGTAAAACAAATGTAAAACAGTTTTTTTGATCCGGCAATAGTTTTGTGAAAAAAAAGCGCCGGCCCGGTGGCCGACGCTTTGGATAGAGGGGTGTAGGGATTATCAGTGCATTCCCAGCGCCTTATTAATGGGCGCGCGGTCTATATATGTTATTTGCCGGTCGATCTTGTCGGCCTGGTTGAAATGATAGTCGGTGTGGACCCACATCGCGAGCTTCGCACCATTCTTGTATTTCACATGCACCATGGACCAGTTGAGCAGCCAGATGCCGGCAACGTCCGGCCCCTGTTGCGGGCGGTTGACCTTTATCGGTAGCCAGATGTCCATAGAGAACTGGAGAGAGTCGATGACCTTGCTGCGACGCATCGTCCAGTAGTTGTCTATGGCCGCCTTGCCGGCAAGGCTGTCACCGGCGGACCAGCTGTAGACGGCGTCATCGGCGTAGTTGTCCAACATTCCCTTGATGTCTCCGGATGACAGCCGGGACATCACTTTCTTGCCCATTTCCGTATACCGGGCGTCGGCAAATTCGCTCTGCGGCGGGGCAGCGGGGGTCGCGGTTGCTGCGGCGGTCGTGTCTTTGGCGGCGGGTCCGGAGGAAGGGTTTGTGCAGGAGAAAAGCAGGCAGTATCCAACTGCCCATGCAAGAGATTTTTTCATGGCGAAGCTTTTTGGTTTAGGAAAAATTAAAGTACCGGTGCGACGGCCTAATTCACGGAGATAAGGCGGAGGGGGGATCGGATATTAAATGTATGTAATACGTTTTGGCTCGCCAAATATATTTTTGGTTGTCAAGGCCTATGGCACAAAAAAGCCTGGCTTAATGGCCAGGCTTTGAATAGACAATATTTACGCTCAGTTACAAGTTCCGACGTTGGGGTCGGCCGTCATCGATCCATTGACCACCGTATAGTTCGCGGGCCAGCTGGAGCTAATGATATACCAGGCCAGGTCGCCAGACTCATATACATAGTCCTCATAGTTCTCAAGGGAAGCGTTCCGATCAAAATAGATTCCCTGCGGTGGTGTTATATTAATGCCGCCTTGTTGCAGTGCCTCCAATGCCCTCTCCGTGTCGGTTTCGCTAAATACTGCAAAATTAACTCCGCTGACATTGGTAATATAGGAGAGAATTGCAGAAAACTGACTTGCGGTGACGGGGATGGTCAGACCTGCATTGTAGTGTTGTCCTCCGTCATTACCAAGGCTGGAAGTCGTTGCCTGCGTATAAGCCGAGACAGTCGACGTGGGATAAAAACCGATACAGCGGGTGATCATGGCACCGTTAGCCAAGGTTTCAGCAAAACGCAGGAATGTGTGCCCGGTATTGTACAGAGGAACTGATCCGGGGGCGTTCTGGGTGAATGCCACCTGTTGACCAGGCGCCGGCGAATTCACCAGCAAGGCTACTGAATAGCTGCTCCCGTTGGCATCAAAACAGTGTGTATAGGCAGGAATGTCGGAAATAGCACTTGAAGGTGGCGCAAAGGTAAATGCGCGGTCCCATGCCAGTATCTGTGATAGCGTCAGGCCAGTGGTATTGCTTATGTCATTGTAGTCGTAGATGACTTTTTGCGCAATGGTCCCTCCCGGGACGCCTGTACCCCCACCGGCCGAACAGCCGTCGTCGCCATAAGTGTCAATAAACGAGCAATTGTTATCCACGCATATATAATATGTATAGTCCGTGCAGGTAGCATCCCTGTTGTCTGTGACCTGCCTGGTCGCGTGGTCTATGACCGGCTGATCGATCAGGTGGAGTGCCTGAGCCGACGTACTGCCGTATCTATAAGCTGCCTGGAGTTGACCTTTCCAGTTCTCAACAGTGATAACCCCGGTAAATTTCCCGATGGGCCGGTACATATACGCCTCATCGGCCATTCTGGTGATTACTTCGGTGTGCATGCTGTCCTGTTTGTCAAGATAGAGCAGCAAAGTTGAAGTGGAGTCAAGAGATATATTTCCCATTACTGTCTGAAATGATACATTCTCTTTATAGACTAAAGGAACAACGACTGTCTTTCCAAAACTAAGGTCCAGAACGTGCGCACGGCTCCAATCAGGACTCTTATGAAGAGTGGCCTTCAAACTTGCCGAAAGAGGAGCCTGGTCGGGATTGTAAGACGACTTGATGGTCGATTCGAAATAGCTGCGGTACGACTCAACGATATTCGTCGTCGCAGATGTCTGCTGAGTTTCCGACGATTTACGGCAGGCGAAATAGGAAAGGCTGAGCAACAACAAAAGGGCAGGGAAAAAGACATACGGCTGCGGCAGTCTTGCAGGGAAAGGTTTAAAATAATTCAGCATTGTGGTTTAATTTCCGTAAATATATATGGGTTACCATTCTCCTAGCATTAGAATGGTTAGACGTGCAGGAATTCCATATAGCCGTGTCGTTTTGGGCAATAGTCGTGTCTACCAGTGAATAGTAAACGAATGTCGGCCGTCAGTAAACTCATATTGCACCTGCATGGCCGTCGTATCGCAGATCTGTCTGATGATCGAGAGTCCGAGTCCGTGGTTGCCGGGCTGGTCGGGGTTTTTGTAGAAGCGGCGGAAGATGCGGCTGCTGTCGAGGGCTTCGGCGGCGCCGGTATTGCTGACGCGCAGATGATTGGGCCGCAGCCGGGCGAGGATCTCGCCGTCTTTTACGTTGTGGCGGATGGCGTTGCTGAACAGGTTGTTGAGCAGGATATCGACGAGCTCCCGGTTGGCTGGTATGGAGGTCTCGGAGAGGTCTAGCCGGCACTGAAGATTGCGGGCATGGAGCAGCTCCTGTAGCTGCTGGACCTTGTCTTTAAGGACGAGGTCGACGCGGATATCGTCGATAGCGCTGAACTGGCGGTTGTCGATCTTCGTGAGCAGCAACAGCGATTCCTGGAGCCGGGTCATGCGGCGTACGGATGCATAGATGCCCTGGAGCAGCTGGCTCTGCCGTTCCGTCATCCTCTCCTGCATCATCATGTCGAGGTTCGACCGGATAATGGCCAGCGGCGTCTGCAGCTCGTGGGACGCGTTCTCGCTGAACTCTTTCAGGTTGCGGTAGTCGCGGTTGGCGTTCTCAGCCGCCTTTGTAAAATGGGCGTTCATCAGCCGGAACTCCTCGATATTCGAGTCGGGGAAGGCCGGCCGGTTGGGGTCGTCGATCTTGAAGTATTCGATCAGCTGCAGGGACTGGTAGAAGGGTTTCCAGATCTTCGAGAGGATCCGACGGATGATCAGCATGAAGAGAATAAGGGTCACCGAGGTCGTGACGATCGCCATCTGGACGATCAGGATGGTCAGGTGCCGGGTGCCCTCCAGCGGCTGTATGACGGTCACTTCCCAGGGCTGTCCGTTGAGCATCGTTGTGAACGTGAGTTTCCGCGAGATATGGTATTTCCGTTGCTCGGGGATAAATTGCATCGTATCACTGACGACGCTGTCCTTCAGCGCGGCTGCCTTCCTGAACAGGATCAGCTGGTCGTCGAAGGTATTGATCTCGGGCAGGCGGTTGTTGACGCGAATGTAGTTGGCAACCCGCGACTTGCTGCGGACGAGGATGGCGTCGAGCTCGCCCTGCAGGATCCGTCGGACCAGGAAAAAGCTGCTGACGATGCCCGCGAGCAGGAGGACCAGCACGACGGGAATGATATGCTGATAGTAGAGTGTCGTTAATTTTATCTTACGCCGCATCAGCCGATGGAGAATTTATATCCCATGCCGTAGACGGATTTGATATAGCTGGGACAACCTGCGTCCGACAGTTTCTTACGGAGGTTTTTTATATGAGAGTAGATGAAATCGTAGGTGTCGGTCATCTGAACCGAAGACTCCCAGAGGTGGTCGACGATCGACTCCTTCGTGATGACCCGGTTCTTGTTGCTGGCAAAATAGACCAGGAGCTCATATTCCTTCCTGGTGAGGTTGAGGTCGCCGCTGTCCGTGCGGGCGGCCTTTGCCACGAGGTCTACGGTGAGCAGGCCCAGCACCAGGATATTATTCCCTTCGAAGGCCCGCCGGCGGATGATGGCGCCCACCCTGGCCGAAAGTTCGGCCATGTGGAAGGGTTTGACCAGGTAGTCGTCGGCGCCGAGCTCGAGGCCCTCGACTTTGTCGTTCAGCGAATTTTTCGCCGAAATGATGAGAACGCCGTCGGACTGCTGTTTGTTTTTCAGTTGCCTCAGCAGCTCGAGGCCGCTGCCGCCGGGCAGGTTGATGTCCAGTATGATGCAGTCATATTGGTTGCTGTCCAGTCTTTCCTTTGCCGTAGAGAATGTGGCCGCGGTCTCGCAGGTGTAGAGACTTTGCAGGAGATAGCTGCTGATATTGCGCGACAGCTCGGGTTCGTCCTCGATGATTAGCAGGTTCAAGCAGGTAGAGTTTATGAAAAATTGCGTGCAATGATAGCGTGGATTTTGCGGGTACGCGGGTTGGGTATGTTATCTTTTTATAAAGTTTTCTTCCGGAGCCCGCCGGCTCCGGCAAATGGAGCCCCGGAGCCCCGGCGGCTTACACGCCTATCCCCCATATCGACACAGTTAACGGCAAAATCTGCACGCCGGTCAGATGGAGGGTCGGCCAATCGGATTCTCGTCTAATTTTGTCGGCGATACTTAATTTACCCCTTGGAAAAATCACCCCTACTCCGCAGGCCCCAACGGCCAAAGAGCGCCGCCGAACACGAAAGGCTCGTCTTTCTAACCGACTCCTTTCGGGTCTATGACGCCGCCAATGGCCGGCTGCGCCTATATTCGGGACCATACGGCATCCATTTTGGGAATGCTCCGAACAATACAACTATCGATAACGGTCTGGCATATCAGGCGTCGGAGGACGGCCTTCTGGCGCTGGATCTCGCTACCGGCAACGTACAGTTCGCCAGGTATTTCTCCCACGGCTACAGCGCCACCAGCGCCTGCCAGCCTATTATCGAGGGCCCGCACCTGTATCAGTGTTTTTACAACTACTGCGGCTCCGATCTCTACTGCATCGACAAGTCCACCGGAAACACCATCTGGCAGACCAATACCAATCTTGGCGGGTACGCCGACGGCTTCTTTCCGACGACGGCCCGGACGGGCCGGACCATCATCGTAGCCGGTATCGAAGGTCCCGCCTGCTTCTCAAAGGCTACTGGCGGGCTGGTCTGGACCAATTATTCGGCTACTGAATACGCCAAACTTACCGCCTGCCACAGGGCCTGTACAGACAACAGAGCGCTATTTTTTTCAAAGGCCGGGCGCTCGCTATATGCCTTTGACGCGGAGAACGGCGGCTTTCTCTGGAAAGCAGACCTGAGCCTCTTCGGGATCAATTGCATCCGAAACCCCTACTATCACGGCGACAGGATCTATATCACCCACGAGTATGACGCGAGCGCGCACTACGACATGACGATCCTCGTATTTGACGCCCGCACGGGTCAGCTGGTCAGTCAATATATGTATCCCTGCGCCATACGCGCAGTCGGTTATCACGACCAGCACTTCTATGTTTTTGAATCGCCTGCCCCTGGCCGCGCAACTACCCGGCTCAGCAAACACTTACTGACAGACGGGACGACTCTCTGGTCAAAGGCCCTGGACGGGGAGTTTGGACAAGGAATAGTCACCACGCCCCAGTTCATATATTGTATCTCCACCTACGGCCCCGATGAACCCGGCGCAAGGGCCATGAACGTCCTCGACCAGGCGACGGGCGCGCTGGTACAGCAGTATCCGGTATTTACGGATCATGGCGCCGCGCCGGTAGTCGTCGACGGTGCGGGCAAGGCCTGGTACCAGCAGCGGCCATAAAAGGTGTTTATACGGCGCAGCGGGACGCCGCGGCAGGCGCTCATTTCTGATGCAGGCACAGACCGTTCCCGTCCGGGTCCTTCAGCCAGGCGAAGCGGCCCCGGGGGTGTCGTCGATCTTGCCGGCGTCGATACCTTTGGAGGCAAGTGCCTTAATTTCGCCTTCGATGTCGTCCGTCTCGAAGATGATCCCGTGAAATCTGGCCAGGGAGAGGGTGGTGTTCTCACCGGGAAGGGCCATCTGGAGCCAGGTGCCGCCATGGCCATCGGGGGCTTCGACTACGACCCGCCAGCCGAGTTTGGAGTAGTACTCTTTGGCCTTCTGCTGATCCGTCACGGGGATCATGATAATCTCTGCTGTTTTCATATTCTTACATTTTGATAGCACAAAGCTAGGGAGCCAGCCCTGCCCGGACACCGGGTAAAAACGCCATTCTTACCTGTTGATCGCGACAGAAGAGATGGTTATCTTTAGGATATGAAACACGTATCCATTCTTCCGCTGCATTATGCGACGATCAACTCTATCGACAGCGCCCAGGGGATGCTGACCAGGGTGAACGACTTCCTGCGTTACCAGCAGAAGGAGCCTTATTTTACGGTGGATATCGTGGGTATCGAAAGAAGTATCCAGCTCAACAACGGACTCTATAACATCAACGCTAATACGACGATCGGCGAGGTGACAAAGACCGACCTGATCGTCCTCCCCTGCTATGCGGGGACTTCCCCAAAGCCATTCGGGCCAACGAAGGCTATCGCGAATGGGTACTGGCGCAGTATCGCCAGGGCGCGGAGGTCGCGGCGCTTTGCGTCGGCTCCTTCTTTCTTGCGTCGACCGGCTTGCTGGACGGAAAGCAGTGCGCCATCCACTGGGCGGCCAGGGACGAGTTCAGGTCTATGTTCCCTGATGTATCGACCGTGGACGGAAATATCATCACCGACGAATCAGGCGTCTACACCTGCGCGGGAGGATATTCGTATCTGAACCTTCTATTGTATATCATCGAGAAATATCAGGGAAGAGAGATGTCGGTACTGGCGTCGAAGATGTTCGAGATCGATATCGAGCGGAAGAGTCAGAATCCTTTCGCCATCTTCCTCGGCCAAAAACGACACGGAGACAATGAGGTCCTCGCCGCGCAGCAGCTGATCGAGGGGAATCCCACCGACAGTTTCTCAGTGGAAGAGATCTGTACGAAACTGGGCGTGGGGCGGAGGACGTTCGAGAGAAGATTCAGGACCGCCACCGGCAATTCCATCGCCGAGTATGTCCAGCGGGTAAAGGTGGAGTTCGTCAAGAAGCAGCTCGAGTCGGACCGCAAGACCATCAACGAGGTGATCTACGAGGTCGGATATAATGACGTGGACGCATTCCGGAAAGTATTCCGTCGCTATACCGACCTTTCCCCGTGGACTACCGGAAAAAGTACAAAACTTCCGGAAATCCACTATCTTTATAATACCCGCTACTTCCTTCGCAGTCCGGCAGCCAACAGTGCTCCGGTATTATTGTATCTCCAAATAAAAGCCCCATGACCAGGACAACGATGCTTGTAGTCTTTCTCTTTGCCATTCCTTTTGCGGCCGCCGCCCAGTTGCCTTCCGGTGGCGTGGCTTTTTACCCGATGAACAATACCGCCAACGACGTCAGCAGCAATGGATACAACGGCACGCTGACGCTAACTACGGCGACGACCAATCGTTTTGGTACGGCGGGTAACGCTACTTCATTTACGGCGTCCACATCCACTGGTACGCTCCCATCGGGGCTTGTAACGGCCCTGAAGGACGATTTCTCGATCGCCTATTGGTTCAAGACCACGATGACGGCGCCGAGCTCGACGCAGTGGTACGGTGGTTCCGCGCTGTTGGACGCGGAGGTCTGCGGCGGTACGGATGACTGGGGCACGGCGCTGATCGACGGTGGCAAGGTAAGCATGGGAATCGGCAATCCCGATATCACGATCAAGTCGACGAGCGCTACCTATAATGACGGCGTCTGGCATTTTGTAACGGCGACCCGCAACGAAGCCGCCGGAGCTATCACCTTATATGTCGACGGGGCACAGGTTGCAACTACGACGGGGACCGCTACCACGGCCAGGACGGCCCCCACCCTGATCGGTATGGGAAGGAACCCCTGCGTTTCGACGGGGGTATATACCGGAAGTCTGGACGATGTGATCGCGTATAGCCGTACGCTGAGCAGTACGGAGGTGGCCAATCTTTATAATTTTTACAGTGCGACGGCGCTGCCGCTGAGGTGGGCTTCTTTTACGGCGCAGATCAGAGATGGAGGCGTCGACCTGAAATGGACAACGGCGGATGTTTCGAATAACGATCATTTCGAGGTTGAACGCTCCGCGGCTGGTGACAATTTTGTTTCTATCGGGTCGCTGCCCGACAAGGGCGGCGTTTCCGGCTCGTATAGTTATACCGATGCGTCGCCCGGGCATGGCGTCGTTCTTTACAGGATAAAGCAGGTGGATATCGACGGAAGGTATTCCTGGTCTACTACTGCGGAGGTCGACATAACGTCCGCCGCAGGGCTCTTTCTCCGGAGTAATCCTGTGGGCTCGACAGTCGCCCTTGTAAATGCCCGGCAGCAGATGGTCCGGGGACTTCAGGTCGCCGATCTTTCCGGAAGGGTGCTGGTCAACAGGGTTTGTAATTCTTCGAATAGCCTTATCAGTGAGAATGTGGGGTGGTTGAAGCCGGGGTATTATTTTTTACGGGTCTGGTCCGACGGGGCAGCGACGACGCTTCGATTTGTCAAGCTTTAACAAAACATAAAGTTATCCATTTGCTTTATTTACTATGTTTGTCGCATGAACGGCAACTACCATCATAGCAACACCTCCCGGTGTGTGGTCCTCGACACGAGGGATAGTTATGTCGATTCGTTTACGGAGTTTCTACCCTTCTGCAAAGAGCTCTACTTTATCTCCAATTTCAAAGACTTCAGCACTTTGGTTAAGGCTTAGCCTGTCCCCGGCGAAGGCCGTTAGTGTATCTTATTCACGCGTCAGCCCTTTTGGCTGTCCCATCACCTGTATGAATAGCTGATCCATGTCACATATATTCATTGCATTACTCATTGTCCTGGCAATAGCCGGGATCCTTTTAACTCTTGTCATCATGCATAACAATCAGATAAGATCGAGCCGGCGCAGCATGCTTTCCTTTTTCCGGGACATCGCGGCGGTACACAATTTGTCCTTTACCGGTCAGGAGATATTACGCGCCCTGGCGATCGGCCTCGACGGTCCGAAGAGGAAACTGGTAATAGTAGAAGAAAAGAATGAGACCTACGACCCGAGGGTGATCGATCTGGAAGAGGTCCATACCTGCAGAATAAAGAAGGTGTATACGGCGATACACAGCAGCGACTACAAAAAGAACCGGCCCGACGACTACCTGAAGTCCATCGCGCTCGAGCTGGACCTTTGGACCCAAAAGGATCCGGTCGTGGTCTTCTTTTACCGCAACGAACAGAACAGCGTGCACGAGATCGCGGAGCTGGAAGCCCGGGTCCGCAGCTGGGAAACGATGCTGTCCAAAATTCTGGTCGCATGAAAACACAACTACGCGGAGTGATCGTGCTGGCGCTGGTCCTCCTGAATGTCGTGATCGTCGAGAACGGGTTCGTCCATGACGAGAGATGGTATTATCTGTTGCTGGTGGCTGTGCCGGGGCTGATCGTCACGGCTGCAAGGCCGCGGGGGCCGCGGGTGAGGGGCAAATAACCCCAAAATTTCACCTTTGAAAATGCCTGTCTCGGGCCGGATTTCGTCCATTCAGCGGGATTTCACATTGAGAAGCCTTGGGACGCTCGATACTTTTACAGAAATCTTTAAAAAATTTGACCATGAAACAGAGTAAAAGTATCATAGCAAGCACCGTGGTAGCCGGCGCGCTTGCCCTACAGGGTAATGCGCAGAGCGGTGGAACCATGAAGGCTGAATCCAGCGAGACGATCCGGCCTTTTCAAGTAAAGGTGTCGGACGCACAGCTGGCGGACTTACGGAGACGCGTACTGGCAACCCAGTGGCCGGAAAAAGAGACGGTGAACGACTACACGCAGGGCGTAAGGCTGGAGACGATGAAGGCGCTCGCGCACTACTGGGCGACGGACTATAACTGGCGCAAGGTGGAAGCCAGGCTCAACGCGCTGCCGCAGTTCATCACCAATATCGATGGTCTCGACATACACTATATACATGTCCGATCGAAACACAAGAACGCCATGCCGATCATCATCACGCACGGCTGGCCCGGCTCGATCATCGAGCAGATGAAGGTGATCGGACCGCTGACCGACCCGACGGCCTATGGGGGAACGGAGGAGGACGCGTTCGACGTGGTGATACCGTCGCTACCGGGATATGGCTTTTCGGGCAAGCCGACGACGACGGGATGGGACCCGCAGCGCGTTGCACGCGCGTGGATCACGCTGATGAAACGCCTCGGGTATACGAAGTATGTAGCCCAGGGCGGTGACTGGGGCGACGCAGTGACGGAGCAGATGGCGCTGATCGCGCCTCCGGGGCTGCTGGGGATCCATACCAATATGGCCGCTACGCTGCCGGCGGAAGTTTCGAAGGCGCTGGCGACGGGCGGTTCCACTCCCGCCGGACTGTCGACGCCCGAAGAGCAGCACGCCTGGGAGCAGCTGGACTATTTCTGGAAGCACGGTCTCGGCTATGCCAGCGAGATGGCGAACCGTCCCCAGACGCTGTACGGGCTTTCCGACTCCCCCATCGGTCTGGCAGCATGGATGCTCGACCACGACGAAAAAAGTTTCGAGATGATATCCCGTGTCTTCGACGGACAGACCGAAGGCCTCAGTAAGGACGATGTCCTCGACAACGTCACGCTCTACTGGCTGACCAATACGGCGGTCTCTTCGGCCCGTCTCTACTGGGAGAACAAGCTGGCATTTTTCGATATCAAGGGGATCACTATTCCGGTGGCGGTGAGCGCCTTCCCGGACGAGATCTATCAGGCGCCGCGCACTGGGCGGAGAAAGCTTTTCCAAAGCTGATCCACTACAACAGGCTCGAGAAAGGCGGCCAGCTTCGCAGCCTGGGAGCAGCCGAAGGTCTTTACGGAAGAGATGCGCGAGTCGTTTAAGACGCTGAGAAGCCAGCTGAAGAGCTAGGCGTGAGCGCAGGGCCCGGCTTGAGCAACCGGGCCCGACTTTTGGATGAACGGAGTTCCAAAATTTTGTGCAGGATAAGATGTTGTTACAGCTGCTGCTCAGGCTCAGGCACGAATTGCAGTCGCCGTCGGGACCGGGGAGGCTTTTGTACCAGTCTCTGGGGCTGTGTATCGCCATCCATATGAAGATACACCGCGCCATGCAGGCCATTCAGAACAGGAATAGCTCGCTGACCGGTATCGCCTACGATTTTGGCTTCTCTGATCAGTCTCATTTTTCCAGGACGTTTAAGAAAATTGCGGGTATTTCCCCGCGCCAGTACCAGGATTCCGAATATAGCAAGATCATACAAGTGCCGTCCCCTGGTAGCGATAACTTAGTGGGTTCGTTAAATCTTCCATTTTATGGTCCTTATTCCACCATTGATATTTTCGTGTACCGTCATCCACCGCAACTCCAGGAAGAGGACGATCGATCTGTCTATTGTGACACAACGAGATAATTCCATTGACGTCAGGGTCCGTCAGGAGGTCTATGACGGGACCGGGACACTGGTTGACACGGATGATGCGGAGATCGTTTGCCGGTCTGCCCTGGCACAATATTCTCGGTAGTAAGAGAAAAACAGCCACACGATGGCAAATACGACACCCCCACCGACGCCATCCCGCAGTCCACGACATGGGGAGCTCCCCAAACCGGCGCCATTAGGGCCGGATACACCCCAACCGCCCCAACATTCCGATCGTCCCGCCGGGGAACCGGACAAGAATCTGGCCGAACCCAACCCAAATCTGGCGGAACCAGACCCAAATCTGGCGGAACGTCCCGAAATACCGGGCACCAACCCCGATCACGACCCGGATATACCCGAACATCCAGGTCCCCCGCTGAGTGATCCCGATAGTCCACATGGATAATTTTTTCGTCCAGGCTGACCTCCCCGTGGGTCCGGGTACGCCTGCTATTTCGCTTTCACGAATTCCTTCCCTTTCCACACGACCCTGTCCTTGTCCAGTATCTTCGTATAGACCCCTTCGAGCCGCTGACAGCTGATGAAGCCATAGCTCAGCTGCGGCAGGGTGATCTCAAAGACATTGGCCTCTTTGTCTTTCACCGTATAGGAGTCGGTATTCATTTCGCGGACGACGAGGTTTTTGACAAAGACGCTGCACTGCGGCTGGATCGTCAGACTTATGCTGGTGATACCATCCACGGACAGCGTGTAGATAAGGTCGCCGCCTTCGGAATTGTATCTATGAAATTGCTGCTCGATCGGGTTGTTGATAATGAACTTCACCGAGTCGGAACCGGGATTATACGTGAATCTTCCGTCGCTGTGCTATCCATTTGTTGTTGCCGTTGGGGCTCTTGTCGCTGGTCTGCGTCTTGCGGGTGATGCTGCCAACGCCGTTGTACTCCATGGTCAGGCCGTAGCGACAAATGCAAGAGAAGCACTAGGGATATCCGTTAGTCATACGACGGGTGTATAACGATTAGTTTTTTACCATTATCTTTGGGCTCATGGCCAGGAAAACCATCTACAATATTCTGATCATCTCAGCGGGTTATGTCCTGCTGCCCTTCCTCTATATCGCGAGGTATGACCACCCTTCGGCGGAGGATTTTCTATATAGCGTGGAATTCTCCAAACACGGGATTTGGTATGTCGTCAAACAGGACTATCTCAACTGGTCGGGGAGATATCTTTCCCGTATCATTTGGTGGTTGACGCCTACGCGCTATCACTCCTTACAGGACTACCGGATCGCCGCGGGCCTGATGATCCTATTGTTTGCGGGCTCGGTGATCATAATGATAAGAGGTCTGACCCGGGGGCTTTTATCGACCCGGCAGGCCCTCGCCCTCAGCGCCCTGCTCATTGGCCTGTATTTTTCAAAGGCGCCCGCTATCTCTGAAGGATTCTACTGGTTCTCGAGCTATTCGATCTATCAGCTGGCCAATGTTCTCACGATGCTGCTGCTTGTCGCCGTGGTGCGACTGCGCCGGCCATCGGTGCCGGGTTTTCTGCTGTGCGCGATACTGTGCATAGCGATCATCGGCTGTAACGAAGTATCTCTGATCATTACAGTGTTGTTCATTCATTTCTATACGATCGGGCAGTATCTCAGGAGCAGGAGGCTGGACCCCTGGCTTGCCGCCCTGTGCATCGTCTGTATAGTAGCCGCACTGGCCGAAATAGCCGCCCCGGGGAATTACAACCGGCTCAATGGCGGTGAACAGTTCTCGAAATCGCTCAGCTGGACGGTGGCCGGCGCGCTGTCGATCAGCGCCGTGCATTTCAGTCAGTGGATCGCGCCGGTCCTGGTCGCGTTCCTCGTATACGTTCCGCTGTTCGGAGCACCGATAGCCCAAAAAATAAAGAACGCGGATCAGTACCCTGAGGCATCGGTAAAGAGTTGGGGCTGGTTCTTTGTTTGCACGCTGGGCCTGCTGCTGTTGTTCGTTGTCTGGACGGCGGGCGGGAGCAATCTGGGAAGGATATTCGACGTGATCTATCTCTTTTTTCTGCTGGGCTGTTTTTTTATCCTGCAGCTGGTGCTGAACAGGAACGAACAACTGGTGAGGACGGCAACGCAATATTCGTCCGCACTTGGCTGGCTGGGGTTGACCCTGTTGCTGGCGCTGCTGCTCGACGTCAATAACAATGTCTCCACTGCCTATGTCGATATCGTCGCGGGCAAGGCCGAGGCATACGACCGGGACCTGAAAGAAAGGGAAGTCATCGTTTCCCAGTGTCATTCGGACAGCTGCCGGGTTCCGTCCCTGACGGTTGTGCCATCCACGATCTTTTTTACGGATATCCATCCATTGTCCGAGCCTTCGGGGCTGTGGGTGAACGATTTCTATTCGAAGTATCTCAATGCCGGGTTTGTCGTGCCGGATAAGGCTGCGCCGGCGCCTGCGCGAAATATCGAGGCGCTGAGAGATATTGGCAGAACCCTGCGTCAGCGGATGATGAAATAGGCTCATCGCCCTTCCACATACTCCGAAGGCGTCATCCCGAACTGCTTCAGGAAGCTGCGGCCGAAATTGGTCTGCGAATGATAGCCCACCATCTCCGCGACCTCGTAGATCTTGTAGCCGCCCTGGCGGAGGAGCTCGGCTGCTTTCTTCAGACGCGTTAGGGTCACGAGTTCGTTGGGAGTGAGGTCGGAGATGGACTTGATCTTGCGGTACAGAGTAGGCCGGCTCATGTTCATGAACCTGGCCAGCTTGTCGATATCCAGGTCGGCGTCCTCGAGGTTGTTGTGGATGACCTCGGTCAGCTGATCGAGAAAGACCTCGTCCGCGCGCGAATAGGCGATGGTCTTGATATGTACCAGTGGTGAGTGCGCAAAATATTCCTTTAGCTTCGACCTGTTGACCAGCAGACTGGCGATCTGCGCCTGCAGGAACTCGGTCGAGAACGGCTTGTCCACATAGGCGTCGGCACCCAGCTCGAGCCCCTCGATCTTTGACTGAAGGGTATTTCTCGCCGTCAGCAGGATCACGGGGATATGACAAAACTCGAAGGAAGACTTGATGGCCCGGCACAAGTCAAAGCCATCCATCTCCGGCATCATCACGTCGCTGACCACCAGATGGACGGCTTCCTGCTTTAGCAATCGCAGCGCCTCCTCGCCGTCGCGGGCCTTGAGGATCGAATACTTCTCCGAGAGCTCTTCGCCCAGAAAACTCAGGATGTCCTCGTTGTCGTCTACCAGTAATAAAGTAGGTTTCATAGATCAAATTCTATCTCCTGGTGAATGGGGATGGTGAGTATAAATGTGTTGCGGTCGCTAACCCGGTCGCCGTTTTCGCCAGGCGCGGGCGCCTCCAATACGAGACTACCCTTGTGCATGGAGGCCAGCGACCGGGACAGCGCCAGCCCAATACCCGCGCCCTTCTGCTTCTCCGTCTCTTTCAGCCGGAAGAAGGGTTCGAAGATCTTCTCCTTCATTTCGGGCGGAATGATATAGCCGTCATTGGCGATGGCGATGGTAAAGGTTGCGTCCTGCGGAACCAGCGTCAGCTCTACCCTGCTGTGCGCGTATTTGACGGCGTTGCTTAGCAGGTTGCTGAGGATCTTGCTGAATGCGTCCTTGTCGACATAGGCGTAGAGCGGCCCGGGCGGGAGCGCAACGGCGAATGCAATGCCCCTCTGCTCTGCCAGTGGGATAAAACCCTGACACATCTCCCCGACCAGCGCGGTGATATTGGCCTTTACGAAGTTGAGGGAATAGCCCTGCAGCTCCGCCTGCCGGAAGTCGAGCAGCTGGCTGGTCAGGTCCAGCAGCCGGTTCGTATTCCGGTGCATGATGGAGAGGCTGTCCTTTATGGCATCCTGTCCACCGGCGACGCGCATCACTTTTTCCAGCGGTGCCTTTATCAGGGTCAGCGGCGTCTTGATCTCGTGGGCCACGTTGATAAAGAATTCGATCTTGCTCTTGAAGATCTCCTTCTCGCGGGCCGCCTCGAGCATTTCCATTTTTCGTCTGTTCTTCTCTTCGGTCCTGACGTGATAGCTGTAGATGATGTACCGCACGATGGCCCCCACGACGAGCGCGTACAGCAGATATGCCCACCAGCTGCGCCACCAGGGCGGGAGTATAGCGATGGTCAGCCGGGTCTCTTTCTGGTCCCAAACGCCGTCGCTGTTGGACGCCTTGACCTTAAAGGTATAGGTGCCAGGCGCCAGTTCGGTGAAATAGGCCTTGCGGTTGGTCTTCAGCTCGGTCCAGTTCTTGTCGAGGCCTTCCATCCGGTACGCGTACTCGGAAATCTCCGGGGCCGTGTAGCTGAGCAGGGCGAAGTCGATGCTGAAACTCGACTGGTTGTAGGGCAGCGTGATCGCCGTGGTACTGGTAATGGACTGACGTAAGGGCGAGCCCGCCGCCGCGATGGGAAGCTCCTTATTGTGTACCTGAAAGCCGGTGATATACACCCTGGATGCGAGCTGGTTCGCAGTAAAATGCCCGGAATTAAAGCTGATAAAACCACGCGCGCTGCCGAAATACATCGTTCCCGCGCTATCCTCGTAGGCGGAATTGAAATTGAACTGGTCGCTGAGCAGCCCGCTAGCCTGGGTAAAAGTCTTGACAGCGCGGTCCCGGGGATCCAAACAGACCAACCCACGCGAGGTGCTGATCCAGAGACGGCCTTTTTTGTCCTCCAGCAGGCAGAGGATGAAATTGCTCGGCAGGCCGTCGGCCGTGGTATAGCGGATGAAACGGCCGTTGTTGAACCGGCACAGCCCGCCTTCCGTGGCCAACCAGAGCCAGCCGCGGCTGTCCTCGAAGATGCTGTTGACCCGGTCGCTGCAGAGGGATGTGCTGTCCGTCCTGCTATAGCGGTAGTTGGTGGTCCCGCCACCGTGCCCATTGTTGGTGGTCTTTCCGTTGTAGCTGTAGAGCCCGCTGCCGTAGGTTGCCGCCCAGACGGTGCCGCCGCGGTCCTGCAAAAGGCTGGAATACCAGCAGTGTAAGGGCAGGTACGGCAGGCTGTCGAAATCGTCCTTTAAGGGATCATATTTATACGCGCCGATCGTTGTCCCCAGCATGAGCTGTCCGCCCGGCGGCTGGTAGATACAGTAGATAAAATTGCTCCTCAGCGAAGATCGGCCCGACGCGGCGTTATAGCGCCGGATCACCTTCCCCGTGCGGACGTCGAGTACGTCGAGTCCGTGTTCGAATGTACCCACCCACAATTCGTTGCCGCGGGGTAGCAGCCCGTGTATATTCGCATAGGTCAGACCGGTAGCCGTCCCGTCGGGCTGGTAGTGAGTGAAGGTTTGGGTAGCGGTGTTGAATTTATTGAGGCCCGCGTCTTCCGTCCCGATCCAGAGATTGTGGTACTGGTCTTCGCGGATCTCCCTCACGACATTGCCGCCGAGCGAGTTCTCGCCGGTCCTCGGGAAATATTTCTTAAAGGGCGTGTACTGCCGCGGATAGTAGTTGATCCCGCCAAAATAGGTGCCGACCCAGATGCCGCCCTCCCTGTCCTTGCAGAAGGTATAGACGGCGTTGTCCGAAATGGAATATGGGTCGTTGTACATCTTGTGGAGATTGACCACCGAGGTCCCATTGTATATAAAGATACCCGACTCGGTCGCGATCCAATACTCCCCGTCGCGCGTCTGCAGGAAGGCCCGAACGAAGATCTCGGTCCCGTCGCTGTTATAGGTGAGTATATCGGTGTAATCCCCGGTCGCGATCCGGAAACTCTTCGCGCCCTGATTGGAAGTACCGACGAGGATCTGTCCGTCCGAAGTAGCGTAGATCTTCTCGATCCATCTCGACCCCGTCCTGTGAGAATGCCCGAAAACGTCAAAAGGTGTAAACTTATCCGTATACGAATCGTATCTCTCCAAAAATCCATTGGTAGTAGCTATCCACACGTTGCCGTCCGAAGCGAGGCATATCGAGCTGGATTCGAAATAGTGTGAGATATCGTAGTACTGCAGTCTGCCGCTGGCAGGCGTATATTTAAAAAGCGAGAAGCCCGAGACGAACCAGAGATTGCCCGCCTTGTCCGCCTGCACGGCCCTGATCTGTCCCGCCGGAGCCGACGCCACCAGCCGGAAGCGTTCCGTAGACGTGTCGTATCCATACAGCCCGTTCTCCGTCCCCACCCACATATTCCCCGAAGGGTCCTCGCATAACGCGTGGATAAAATTGCTCCCGATGCTGTTGCTGTCGTCCGGCCTGTAGCGGAAGGTCTTGAAGGTATAGCCGTCGTAGCGGTTGAGTCCGTCCTTGGTACCGAACCACATAAAGCCTCTTCTGTCCTGTATGCTGCAGATGACCGCATTGTTCGACAGGCCCTGTTCCACCTGATAGTGGCGGAAATAGTAGGGCTGGGGCAGCGCCGGCTTCACGCAGCCGAGCAAAAACAACGCAAGCAGGGTCGTCCTCGGTCATATTGCTACAAAAATGAGATGATTTGCTGAAATTATGAGAGGAAAGGGCGCTACAAAGAAAATTATTCTTCCCAACTTCATACCGTCGTTAATTCGATTGCTTAACCAACAATACAGTTATGAGATTGACTTGCATTCACCTGCAGAGAGGCGTCCTATTCCTTCTCTTCGCCTGTCTGTTCTTTCCCACATTCGCACAGCGTAAAAACGTGACGTACCGCGGAACGGTCGTCAATGCCCAGCATACCCCGCTGGAAGGCGTGTCCGTCACCCTGAAGAGCGGCAGGGGCGTCAGCACCGACGCGCAGGGGAATTTTACCATCGAAGCGCCCGAGGGCAGCACCGTCGTGGTCAGCAGCATTGGCTACCAACCCCGCACCGTGACCCTGAAAGGGAATCTCATGATCCGGATGGACCAGCTGGCCGGCAACCTCGACGACGTCGTCGTGGTGGGTTATGGCGCGGTCCGTAAAAAAGACCTGACCGGGTCGGTAGCGGTGGTCAACGTCGGCGACGCGAAGAAGAATGCGTCCTATGACGTGGCAAAGATGCTGCAGGGCCAGGCCGCGGGCATCAGCGTCCACGGCTCGGGCGAGCCCGGCGGCTTTGTCCAGATCAAGATAAGGGGCACGAGTACGTTCGGAAACAACAGTCCCCTGTTCGTCATCGACGGCGTCCCCGTGGACAACCCCTATGATTTCCCGACGGACGATATCGAGACCCTGCAGGTCCTGAAAGACGCGTCCGCCGCGGCTATCTACGGATCGCGCGCGGCCACGGGGGTCATCATCATCACCACGAAGAAGGGCAAGGCCGGTCCTCCGCGGATAACGTTCACGGACTATATCGGAAAGCAGGATATCGCCAAACGCATCCCTGTCACTGACCGGGCAGGATATCAGAAGATCGTCAGCGCGGCGGAGACCAATGCAAAGCTGACGCTGGCGCCGGCCAACGATCCGTCCAATCCCTCCTATGTATCGAATATCAATACGGACTGGCAGAAGGCCGCGCTGAAGAGCGGGCTCATACAGGACCACAACCTCGGGATCTCCGGCGGCTCGGAGAACGTATCTTATCAATGCGTCTCTGGGTTACTTCAATCAGACGGGGACGCAGGTGGGACCGCAGGCTTACAACCGGTATACGCTCAACAGCGGTGTGCAGGGTAAAAAGGGCCGGTTTGCCTGGGGAGTAAAAGCGGCCTATACCCAGTCGCACAAGGGCAACTACGGCGCGACCAACGGACACGCGGTATTCGGAGGCACCGTCACGAGCATGCTGACGGCCATCCCGACGATGCCGGTCTATGATTCGGGCCGTCTGGGCGGCTACGGGGGCAGCGACGCGGTGAAGAACCGGGCCATCTCCGCCAATGTGGTCGGCATCAACAAGCTCGTCAACGACTATTCCAACCGGAACAGGATGTTCGGCAACGCCTGGGGCGAACTGGAGATCGTAAAAAATCTGAAGTACAAGTTAAACGTCAGCTATGACCGCACCGACTACAAGAATTTCCATTTCGAGCCCCGGTTCGATATGGGTTACTACTATCTCAATACGCAGTACTATATGTACGAGCAGGACGGCCACAACAGCACCGGTCTGGTGGAGAATACCCTCACGTATCAGCTGAAGGCCGGGAAACACAAGGTCGATTTTCTCGCGGGTATGACCTATCAGGAGGACAAGAACGAATGGATCGCTGCGACGGCGCAGGACACGACGGACCTCCCCTATCAGACCTTCGGCGCGGTCTCCAATCCCAGCGCCAAGGGTGTCACCAGCTGGAAGGGCACGGCCACGCTGTTCTCGCTGCTGGGAAGGGTCAACTACAACTACGAAGACCGATATCTGCTGACCGCGAATTTCCGGCGTGACGGTTCGTCCAGGTTCAGTCCCTATCACCGCTATGGCAATTTCGCCGGCTTCGCGGCGGCCTGGAATATCGGCAACGAGAAGTTCATGCACCTGCCCGAACTCATCAGCAGTCTCAAGCTCGAGGGGCGGGTACGGCGTGCTGGGTAATCAATCCTCTCTCGGATACTACGACTATCAGGCCTATATCAACAACTCCACCAATTACCTCTTCAACAACGCGCTCGCGCTGGGTTCCACGGTCGTATCGGTGGCAGATCCCGCGCTGAAATGGGAGACCACCCGGACCTCCGACGCAGCGATGGATATGGGTCTGTTCAACGAGAAACTGAGCTTTACCGTTGAGTATTTTAACCGCGTCTCGAAGGACATCATCACGTCCCTGCCCATCCCCTATTCCGTGGGTTCCTTCCCGCAGACGATCACGACCAATGCCGCTTCGCTGAAGAACACGGGCATCGAGCTGACCGTCAACTACCACGGCAGCGCCGGGGCGTTCAACTACAATATTTCCGCGAATGCCTATACGCTGAAGAACAGGGTGCTCAAGCTGGGCGGCACCGACAACCCCGTGTATGGCGCAGGCAGTAAGACGGCTGTAGGCAGGGAAGTGGGCGAGCTGTTCGGCTATGTCACGGAGGGGATCTTCCAGGACGCCAACGATATTGCCAAGCACGCTACGCAGCCGCAGGCCGGCGGTATCGCACCCGGCGACCTGAAGTACAGGGACCTCAACGGCAGCGGGACCATCACCGACTCGGACAGGACCTATCTCGGATCGACGATCCCGAAATTTTACTACGGCCTGAATTTCTCGGCGTCGTACAAGAATTTCGATCTCTCCTTCTTCTGGCAGGGCAATGCGGGTAATAAGGTGAACAACGGCGTTTATGCGGGGCTGATGGCCGGGCAGTACGGCAACAGTCATGCCGACGAGCTGAATTTCTGGACGCCGGCAAATACGCACACGAATGTACCGAGGCCGCTGATCAACGATATCAACAACGGAAAGTTCTCGGACAGGTTCATCCAGAGCGGGTCGTATCTCAGGCTACAGAACGCCCAGATCGGCTATACGATCCCCGAATCCACGCTGGGCAGGACCAAGACCATCCGGAGTCTACGATTCTATCTCTCGGGGCTCAATCTGCTGACGATCACTAAATACAAGGGCTATGATCCCGACTTTATCAGTGACGGCCTGTTCAACCGCGGCTATGACTACGGTTCGTTCCCCAATCCAAGGACGATCATGGTCGGTGTTCAGCTGGGATTATAAACGATAAAATGCATCATTATGAAGAATTTCCTTTTGCTCTCTCTGGCTGCTGTCAGCCTTTTCAATACAAGCTGTAATAAGAAACTCGAACAGATAAACCCCAACGCACAGACGGCCTCTTCGTTCTGGCAGACGAGCAGCGACGCGCTGCAGGGCGTGACGGCGGCTTACGCCCCTTTCTTACTCGACGGCGCCTATATGCGCTTCACCCCCATCCTGCTGGACGTGCGGGGCGACGATATCCGGAGCAACAGTCCGTGGACGGCTATCTCGGGTGTGGGTAAATTCGCTCTGGGCACGGCCGATCCCTCGGGCTACGGATGGGCCTTCGACGAATACTACGAGGGCGTGTCGCGCTGCAACCGGGTACTCGACAATGTTCCTAAAATCAATATGGACGCGGGTCTGAAGAACAGGGTGCTGGGGCAGGCGTATTTTCTCCGCGGGCTGTATTTCTTTCATCTCGTGAATCTGTTCGGGAATGTGGCGCTGCCGACCACGACGCCGAAGGGCAGCAGCGAGTTCTTTGCGCCGCAGACGACTCCGGATCAGGGATGGAAACAGGTGATCGCAGATTTTAAGGCGGCGGCGGATCTGCTGCCGGTGACCTATACGACGGTCAGCGGCCCCGACGCCAACCAGCTGGGCCGCGCGACAAAGGGCGCCGCGCTGGGCTATCTGGGCAAGGCCTATCTGTTCACTAAAGACTTCACCAACGCGGCAGCGCAGTTCAAGGCGGTGATCAATCTCGGCGTCTATGGCCTGATGCCGAACTATAAGGACAATTTCACAGAGGCGAAGGAGAACAATATAGAGTCGGTTTTCGAGATCCAGTTCTCGACGACCGTGGGCGGTACCGATCTCGGCTGGCAGGGCATCCCTTCATCGACCTGGGCCAAGACCTCGGCCAGGGCGATCACCTACGGCGCGCCGAATTTCGGATGGACGGACGTGCAGCCTTCCTTCTCGGTCTTCAACGAATTTCAGCTGGAGAAGACGACGGGTGGCCGGGTCGATCCCCGCCTCGACGCCACGATCTTCTACAATAAGCCTCGCGAGACGATCTATGGCCAGTCGTTTTCGACGATATATGCGAATAGTTCGTATCTGAACGATATCTTTTGCCGGAAGTACGAGAACGGCGACGGCAACAAGGTCAACGAATTCGACTGGAAGTCGGGTATCAACGAAAGGCTGATGCGTTATTCGGATATCCTGCTGATGTATGCCGAATGTCTGAACGAGCTGGGGCAGACCGCACAGGCGGCGCCACTGATCCAGCAGGTAAGGACGCGGGTGAGCCTGCCCGATATCACCGCGCAGATGGCGGTCATGACGCAGGCGCAGATGCGCGATCAGCTGTCGCACGAGCGGCTGCTGGAATTCTGTCTGGAGGGCCACCGATTCGACGATATCCGCCGCTGGGGCTGGCTGCAGGACGCCGGCCGGCTGGCTACGCTGAAGGTGCGCGACCCCGAGTTCAACAACTATGTACCCGGTAAGGAGTTATATCCGATACCGCAGGGCGAGATAGACAACAACCCCGGTTTCAAACAAAATCCGACCTACTAGACTATGGCGTGGTATAAGAAATTTTTTGTGGTGGCGGGCTGCTGCTGCCTTGGGCTCGTCGCCTGCAGCAAATCCGCTGGCAGTTCGCCCGGCGGAGGCTCCGATACGAGCGCTACCCCACCCCCACCGGCTGCCTTTGATATCAACAGCATCACGGATACCTATGAGAATATTGCGTCTCCCAACTATGTCTCGCAGTGGGGGCCCTATAATGTACACGATCCGTCGATCCGGAAGTTCGGAGACTACTACTATTGTTACAGTACCGACGTGGCTTACGGCGCTTCGGTAAGACCGGGGATACAGATCCGCAAGTCGAAAGACCTCGTGCAGTGGAGTTATGTGGGATGGGTGTTTAGTGGGTTGCCGGCGCAGGGTTCCGCCTTTATCAGCGCCCGCGGGGAAGCCGAATAATGCGCTGTGGGCGCCGTTTGTTCTGAAGGTTGCTTCGGAGTACCGTCTGTATTATTCGCTGGCCTGTGATATCGGGAGGCTGAGTGTGATCGGTCTGGCGGTGGCGGATTCCCCCGAAGGGCCGTGGACGGAGAAGGGGATCGTGGTCGCTTCGCTGGCGGACAGCAGCAGGCAGACGAACGCGATCGACCCAACGGTGGTGGTTACGCCTGGCGGCGACCAGTGGATGTATTATGGTTCGGCCTGGGACGGGATCTATGTGCTGCATTTGGATCCTGCGACCGGGCTGGCTCTGAACAGCGGGGATCGCGGCCGCCGGATCGCCAACAGGGGGTTTACGGGTGGGAAGTACAACGGGAATATCGAGGGGGCGGAGGTAGTGTATAATAGCGGGCTGCAGAAGTATTTTCTCTTTATAGCTTATGACTGGCTGGAGACGAAGTACAATACGCGGGTGATGCGGGGGGACGCACCGGACGGGCCTTTTTATGATTTCGACGGGGCGGACGCGAATACGGACGCGGATCACGGGCCGATGATCGTGGCTCCCTATCAGTTCAGCGGGCACGGGGGCTGGCAGGGGGTCTCGCACTGCAGTGTATTTCAGGATGACGGCGGACAGTATTATATTGCAAACCAGGGAAGGCCGGGCGTGAACAAATATTTTATGGACCTTCAGGTGAGAAAGTTATTTTGGACGGCTGATGGATGGCCTGTGGCCTCGCCTGAGCGGTACGCGTGGGAGGGTGGTGACACAGTGCCTCGTGATAGCCTGATCGGCAACTGGGAGCAGATCAATTTGGGATATCGTGTTGTTCCGGGATACCAGGCGGAGCAGGTTTCGCCCGATATTCAGGTGGCGGTGCCGCTGGTGGTCTCGGCGGACGGGACGCTCAACAATGACGCCGGGAGTAAGTGGAGTTATACGGGGGATGGTTGCAGCTTAACTGGAGCAATGGTTTTACGGATAAGGTGTATGTACAGCGGGGGCGGGACTGGGAGAATCAGCGGAATGGGTATGTGTTTACGGGTTTGAATAATAAAGGAACTGCCGTTTGGGGCAAAAAAGCAAATAGCATGAAAAGAAAGGTTTGTACGGTATGGATGATTTTTTTAGTGGGGGTAGCGGGGGCTCAGCCGTTGGTGAAGAGGCAGCCTGTGGCGGCCGCAGACGTGATCAGGGTTCGGATGGACCAGCCGGGGCCGAAGATCGACCCGACGATGTGGGGTGTTTTTTTGAGGACATAAATTTAGGAGCCGACGGCGGGATCTATGCCGAGCTGGTGAAGAACCGTTCGTTTGAATTTAATAAGCCGCTGATGGGCTGGACGGTGAAAGGTGCTAAGGAAGGGGATGTATTGGTGGTGAACAGGAAGGGGCTTGACGCCGCGAATCCTCGTTATCTGCACGCGAGCCTCTCGGGGACGCCTGTGGGTCTGTTGAATGAAGGGTTTCGGGCGATGGGTTTTAAACAGGGACTCAGATATGATTTTTCGGTGATGTACCGGCAGCCCGTGGCTGGCGTGTGCGGCTGCATCGTGCAGCTGCTTGGCGCGGGCGGGGATGTGATCGGCGATACCGTGCTGGTGGCGGCTGGTGGAGATACGGCCTGGCATAAGGGCCGGGTCAGTCTTCATTCCTCGCAGACCGACGCAAAGGGTAAGATGATGGTCTGGCTCGAGGGTTCGGGCGTGATCGACCTCGATATGGTCTCGCTGTTCCCTTCGGATACCTGGAAGAACAGGCCGGGCGGGCTGCGGGCGGATATGGTGCAGAAGCTGGCGGATCTGAAACCTGGCTTTATCAGATTCCCGGGCGGGTGTATTGTGGAGGGGATGGATCTTTCCAACCGGTATCAGTGGAAGAAGACGATCGGTCCTATCGAAGACCGGCAGCTGATCATCAACCGGTGGAACGTAGAGTTCCCGCACCGGGCGACGCCGGACTATTTTCAGACTTTCGGTTTAGGCTTTTTCGAATATTTCCAGCTGGCCGAGGATATCGGCGCGCAGCCGCTGCCGATATTGAATTGCGGGATGGCTTGTCAGTTCAATTCGGCTGAGCTGGTGCAGCTGGACCAGCTGGGTCCGTATATCCAGGACGCGCTCGACCTCGTCGAGTTTGCCAACGGCGATACCACTACGAAATGGGGACGGGTCAGGGCGTCGATGGGGCACCCGGCGCCGTTTGGACTGAAAGATGATGGGTATCGGGAATGAGAACTGGGGTCCGCAGTATCTGGAGCGCCTCCGGCGGTTCACGGCTGCCCTAAAGTCCCGCTATCCGGAGATCAGGCTGGTCAATTCGTCGGGGACGGACCCGGAGGGCGAGCGGTTTGATCTGTTGAATACGAATTTGCGCGCCATGCACGCGGATATTATCGACGAGCACTACTATAGGAGTCCGGACTGGTTCCTGAAGAACGCGGGCCGGTACGATAATTATCCGAGGACTGGTTCCCGAATTTTTGCCGGAGAGTATGCGGCGCAGGGCGTGAAGACGACGAGTCCGGACAACCGCAATACCTGGCAGACGGCGCTGGCGGAGGCCGCGTTCATGACGGGGCTCGAGCGGAATGCGGACGTGGTGACGATGGCCTCGTATGCACCGCTGTTTGCGCATATCGATGGCTGGCAGTGGACGCCGGACCTGATCTGGGTGGACAATCTGCGGTCGTACGGGACGCCGGATTATTATGTGCAGCAGCTGTTCTCGACGAATAAGGGGACGCAGGTGGTTCCCGTCGAAATGAATGATAAGGTGATCGAGGGTCAGGATAGTCTTTATGCTTCCTCCTGTATGGACGGAAGTGACGAGCTGGTGATCAAGCTGGTGAATGTTTCCGGTGTTTCGCGGCCTTGTAGCCTCGCTCTCGATGGTCGCAGGAAGGTGATGCCGCAGGGGCGTCTGACGGTGTTGCGGGGGGCAGACCTGGGCCAGACGAATAATTTCGATCAGCCGACGAATGTGGCGCCGCGGGAGTCTGCGCTGCGGGTGGATGGACGGCGGCTGGCGGTTGTGCTGGAGCCGTATTCTGTCAGTGTGGTTCGTGTAAAACTTGGGAAATGAGAAGGCTCCTGGCATTCCTGACCTTCTTCGCCAATGTAGCCGCCCGAGCCCAGCTGCCGATACACGATCCCGTTATGATAAAGGAAAAAAACACCTTTTATCTCTTTAGTACGGGTATGGGGATCTCCGTGTTTTCTTCGGGGGACCTGCAGCACTGGAACAGGGAGAGGCCTGTTTTTAGCCAGCCGCCACAGTGGGCGCTGGATGCGGTTCCCGGATTTAAAGGGCATATCTGGGCCCCGGATATCAGTTATCACGATGGTAAATACTATTTATACTATGCGGTATCGGCTTTTGGCAAGAATACGTCCTGTATTGGGGTGGCGGTGAATGGAACGCTTGATGCGGCCGACCCTGCCTTCCACTGGGAGGACAAGGGTAAGGTAGTGCAGTCGGTGCCGGGCCGCGACATGTGGAATGCGATCGATCCGAATCTGATTGTCGATAGTGCGGGTGTGGGTTGGCTGGCTTTTGGGTCTTTTTGGGATGGGATCAAGCTGGTTCGGCTGGCCCCGGGACTGGAGGCCGTCGCCCGGCCTGAGGAGTGGCATACGATCGCGCGTCGGCCAAGGGATTTTAATGAGCCAGATAGTTCGGCGGGGACGGCAGCGGTAGAAGCCCCGTTCATTTTCCGTCATGGTGGATATTATTACCTGTTCGTTTCCTACGACTATTGTTGCCGCGCGGAGAAAAGTACTTATAAGGTGGTGGTAGGGAGGAGTGTGGACGTTCGCGGGCCTTACCTGGATCGTTCCGGTGTTTCGCTGGTGCAGGGCGGTGGCAGTCTGGTGCTTCAGGGGGACGGGGTCAGGTGGTATGCGGCGGGCCACAATGCGGTGTACAGCGCCGATGGGAAGGACTATTTTGTCTGTCATGGTTATGATGTCTCTGCAAAGGGGCAGTCGAGGCTGATACTGGCGGAGGTGAAGTGGGTAGATGGCTGGCCGGTGGTGGATGCGGGGCCTTAACAACTCCGCAACTAATGCTTAACCGGCCATAAACATGGGATTCGCGCCGCATTGCGGACCTTTCGGGTATGCTACCCCTACCAAGACCGTTCATGTCCTCGGGCATCGAGGCCGCACCGACGCCACCGGGCGGCAACAGCCTGAAGATCGGCGGTCCGGTCAATATCCATATGGCGCCTTACCGTATGGGAGGGCCGTACGTGTCGGTCTATTTTTATTTTACCGCGAACTGGTGGAGGTAGTTTGCTGAAAAATCCATAACTTATACGAGGAACTTCCGCTATGAAACGAGTATTTACTTTAATATTACTGATGGTGGGGTTGGCGGCGGGGGCGCAGACGCCCATCCCGGCGTACTCTCCGGTGTTCGCTCCGGCCTATTCTCCGATGTTCGCTCCCCTTCCAACGCTCGTAACCTTCCCTTCCTACGACGCCAGCCGTCCCAACCGCTGGCAGCTAAAAACATTCGCGAGCCTCTCGGCGGGCTATCTCTTCTACAATGGCGGCGGTATGTCCTATCTCTCCGCCCCTCTCGGCGTGGCGGCTTTTCGTCCGCTGAATCCGAACTGGACGCTCTTCGGCGCCGCGACGATCTCTCCGGTCGCCGTACAGGGCAATCGCCTGTGGACGGCTCCGATCAACGACCCCAACTACCACGGTTCTCCCTTTAGCAGCGGCTATGGACTGGGTATCAGTACGGGTATCCAGGGCGGGCTGATGTATACCAATCAGGACAAGACCTTCTCTATCTCCGGGAGCGTACACGTGGAGCGCAGCAGCTATCCGGTGTATCCCGCTGCGCCCGTGAGGACGGGCAAGCAATAGACGCCTCGGAACCAACGCACTTCTTTTAGTGAAACATTTCGTGCTTTCACGAAATATGGTGAACGGCGGCGGCGGCGCGACTGATTTCCGGCTGTACTCGACGCCGAATCAGACGCTGGCACTACCTGTCACCCGTCGGCATCAACCCCGGCGCAGACGGAATCCTCGACGCGCTCGAAACATTGGATAACGTAAAATCGATCGCCTCATGAGTCAGCTAAAACCTACAGTCAGCAGCAATGACCATCTATTCGGCAACCCCGCCGCATCGCTCGAACTGGTCGAATACGGCGACTACGAATGCCCGCACTGCGGCCATGCCTACCCGATCGTAAAAAATATCCTTGAGCGACTTGGCCCGGACATCAAATTCGTCTTCAGGAATTTTCCGCTTACGACAATCCATCCGCACGCCTTTATGGCTGCCATCGCTACGGAAGCGGCCGGTCTGCAGGGCAAATACTGGGAGATGCACGATATCATTTTCGAACTCCAGCCAATACTGGCCATCGAGAATCTTCTTCTGTTCGCGGGAAGGATCGGGCTCGACATCGGACGCTTTCAAAAAGACCTACAACAAAAGGCGCTCTCCGAAAAGGTCGGGAAAGACACGGACGGCGGTTTCCGCAGCGGGGTCAACGGGACACCGACCTTTTTTATCAACGGCCGGAAGTTCGACGGCGACTGGACCGGCGACAATCTGCTGCAGTACCCGAGGGGAGTTCGCGCGGGAGTGGGCGTATAATTTTTGTCCGAATTATGGGACTTGTTGTCGATATCCGCTGAAGACGGCCGGAGGACAAATTTCTGACGAAAAACTTGCCTAGTTTTGAAAATGCACGACAGTTAATGAAGACACGACAATTAAAAACAAAACATATGAGCAAGATCACAGTAAAAGACGGAACAGAGATCTATTACAAGGATTGGGGAACCGGGCAACCGATCGTTTTCCACCACGGCTGGCCTTTATCGGGAGACGACTGGGATAATCAGATGATCTTCTTCCAGCAGCAGGGCTACAGGGTGATCGCGCACGACCGCAGGGGTCATGGACGTTCGAGCCAGGTGTCCGAGGGCCACAATATGGACACGTACGCGGCCGACGTCGCCGAGCTGACGAAAGCGCTCGACCTGAAGGACGCCATCCACGTCGGCCACTCTACCGGAGGCGGCGAGGTCATCCGCTATACGGCCAAATACGGCAAGGGCCGGGTCGCCAAGGCAGTGCTGATCAGCGCGGTCCCGCCGTTAATGGTAAAGACAGCGGGTAACCCCGACGGTCTCCCCTCGCCCTTTTTGACGAGGTCCGCATGGGTACCGGTTTCAGCCGCGCACAGTTCTATCAGGACTTCACCATTCCCTTCTATGGCTACAACCGTGAAGGCGCAAAGATCTCGCAGGGGATCAGGGACAACTGGTGGCGTCAGGGGATGATGGGCTCGGTAAAAGCTCACTATGAAGGGATCAAGGCTTTTTCGGAAACGGATTTCACGGAAGACCTCAAGGCGGTCGACGTCCCCGTCCTGTTCCTGCACGGCGAAGACGACCAGATCGTCCCATTCGCTAACTCGGCCGTAAAGGCGGTCCAACTGGTGAAGAACGGCAAGCTGATCTCTTATCCCGGATTCCCGCACGGGATGCCGGCGACTGAGGCGGCGACGATCAATAAAGATTTGTTGGCCTTTATCAGGTCTTAAATGGAATAAACAAAGGAAGAGGCCGTCCCAAAAGTAAAGTGGACGGCTTCTTTTTCAGGAGGCCGACGGTCGATTTGATATTCAGTTTTTCTTTCAGGTCCTGCCTTCTTTTTCGACCGACCTAACGCCAGGAAATAGCTGCTCTGCAATCTCTTTATCGCTTTAATGGAATAGCTGAGACCGTGCACCTCGTGCAGCGTACGGAAAAGCCGGGGAGCCAAAATAGCTTACAATATTGCCAACCGGGAGAGGAAGGCCATAAGACAATTCGTCCAATTTGCAGTCGAAACGACTGTAAAACGATTGTTATGGCAAGAATTCTCCCGGTTATTCTTTTCCTCCAACTGACCATCGTCGTGACCGCCCGGTCACAGAATCTGAAGATCAGCGGCGTCGTGAAAGACGAGGCCGGTGTCCCGATGAGAGGCGCCACGGTCAGCGTCAGGGGGACCGCGATCAGCGCGATGACGGACAGCAGCGGAAAATATGTGGTGAACGTGCCCGGCGCGGGGTCGGTGCTGGTCTTCTCATACACGGGTTATGAGAAGGCGGAGATCGTGGCTGGTCATCGGTCAGCCATTGACGTTACGCTAAAGCCCAGCGGCGCCGCGCTCAATGACGTCGTGGTCATCGGCTATGGCACGCAGAAGAAGGCGGACCTCACGGGCGCCATCGCAACGGTCAGCGGGGCCGACCTCAACAAGCGGATCGCCACCGACCCGACGCAGCTGCTGCAGGGGAAACTACCCGGACTGTCATTGACCCAGGCCTCGGGCGAGGCGGGAAATGAAAGCCCCACCCTGCTGGTAAGGGGATATAGCTCCTACGGGTCGTCGAACGCGCCGCTGGTGATCGTCGACGGACTACCCGGCAGCCTTACCGCCCTCGACCCGCAGAACATCGAATCGGTGACCCTGCTGAAAGACGCCGCCTCCGCCGCTATCTACGGCAGCCGCAGCGCCAATGGCGTCATCCTGGTGACGACAAAGCAGGGGTCCAACGGCAGATTCCAGCTGTCCTATGCCTATAACGACGGTATCACCAAAGCGACCGCGCTGCCCGACCTGGACTACAACTCACCGGACTACATGACCATGTACAACCAGGCCGCGACCAACTCGGGATCCGCCACCCTCTTCACCCCGGCGCAGCTGGCGGCCTATACCAACCCCACCAGCAAGACGCTATACCCCAGCTATAACTGGCTGAATGCCGTGATGCAAACCGTCAACGTACAGACCCACCACCTCGGACTCACCGGCGGCCGCAACGGGACAACCTATAATGTCGGGCTCGGCTATGTCGACCAGCCCGATATCATGATCGGTTTCAGCTACAGGAAATACAATCTGCAGTTCAATCTCACGTCGAAGCTCAACGACAACGTCACCTTCGGTACCAGCCTGACCGCGAACTACAGCATCCGCAACTACCCCGAAGACGGGAGTCAGGACCTCTTCCTGTCCACCCTCTCGCAGGCGCCGCTGTACGGACCGGTATTGCCGGACGGATCGGGTCGGGTCACCGCCTATGCCTATCCCAATATCTCGCCGAACAAGAACCCGGTGGCCGTGGCGCGCTACTCGCCGGCGACGGTCAATGAATTCTTCGAGCAGGCCAATGTCTTCCTCACGGTAAAAGTCCTGAAAGGTCTCGAGTGGAAGACCAGCGGGGGTATCAATATCGACTACCTGAAGACCTCGGTCTACAAGCCGGTCATCCCACAGTATTCCTGGTTTGCCGGGCCCAACGATCCGTCGGTGCGGACGCTGGACGTGGGAGGTCAGGGTCTCTCGGTCGCGGATAGCAACTATCTCTACCCCGTGGGGTATACGCAGCTGACCTATAGCCGGAATACCGGCGAGCACCATTTCAAGTTACTGGGCGGCTCGCAGACGGAATATTTCAGGGGACAGCAGCTCAGCGGCGCGCGCGTGGTATTCCCCGACAATAGCCTGCAGCAGCTGAACGCCGGCAGCCCGGGCGCGCAGTCCAATACGGGCAATACGACGGAATGGTCGCTGCTCTCGTTCTATGGCCGGCTGAACTACGACTATCAGGACAAATATCTGGTGGAGGCGAATGCCAGGTATGATGCATCCAGCCGTTTCCCACCCGGCAACCGGTGGGCGTTCTTTCCATCGGTCTCGGTGGGATGGGTAGCCTCGAAGGAGCATTTCCTCGACAAGGCCGACTGGCTCAGCAACCTGAAATTCCGCGGGTCATGGGGCCAGCTGGGCAACCAGAATATCGGCAACTATCCCTACCAGAACGTGTATGTACCCAACTATCCTTATCCCTATACCTCTTCCGGCCTTACCTCGGGCGCCGTTCAGACCAACCTGACGGACCAGAGTATAAAATGGGAGACTACGCGCGTGTTCGACTTCGGTACGGATCTATCGGTGCTCAATAACCGCCTCTCCTTTACCTTCGACTGGTATAACAAGCTGACCTATGGCATCCTCGCGCAGCAGGTGCTGCCGTCCTATGTAGGGCTTGTCGCGCCGATCATCAATAACGGGAAGATGCGGAATACCGGCATCGAGCTGTCCGTGCAGTACTCCGACAAGATCGGGGACTTCAGTTACTCTGTCGGCGGGAATCTCCAGGCCAACAAGAATATGCTGGTCAAATATGGTCCGCCCAATATCGGCACCAGCACTATCAATATAGAAGGTCAGCCCTACGGCAGCTTCTTCCTCTATCAGTACGCGGGCATTTTCCAGTCTGCGGACGAGATCAGCAAGGCGCCCTATCAGCCGTACAAACCTGTGCCTGGGACATTCAGGTTCAAGGACCTCGACGGAAACGATTCCATCACGGCGAATGACCGGGCGGTGGCGTCGGGGATCTTTCCGAAATACGAATATTCGTTCAACCTCAATGCGGGCTGGAAGAATTTCGATCTTACCGTCTATCTGTACAGTTCGCAGGGGCAGAAACAATACGTCACGGGCTGGGGGATCCAGCCTTTCAATCAGGGTTCGGTCCCTACCAAAGACTGGCTGAATGCCTGGACGCCTCAGAATCACAGCACGACCATGCCGCTAATCTATATCACGGGTACGGGGAATGCCAGCAGCAATATCAGCACTCCCTCCACCTATTACCTGAGGGACGCCTCCTTCCTGCGGATCAAGAATGTGCAGCTGGGTTACAATCTGCCTTCGCGTCTTGCGCGGTACGCGGCCATGAGCAGTCTGCGACTATATTTCGCGGCCGACAACCTGTTCACCTTCACCAAATTCCCGGGTCTGGATCCGGAGAGGGTCGTCACCAATTCAAGGTATGTGGCGCATCCGCAGAACAAGGTGTTCAGCTTTGGCGTAAAAGCCGTTTTTTAATCATCAAATGAAATCATCATGAAACTCCCGATAATCTATCTGCTCGTTGTTGCGGTGCTGGCGGCCTGTAACAAGAATTATCTCGACAAGAACCCGCTGTCCACGATACCTTCCGGCAGTTTCTGGAAGACGCAGTCGCAGGCGGACCTGGCGCTGGCGGGCATTTATAATTTTCTGGTGATCGGGAACAACGCGACCAGCGTGAGCAACGCGGGCGCGGGATGGGGCGGCGGCTATATGTTCTGGGAAGCCATTTCCGACAATGCCTATACGCAGTCCAGCGGCGGGTCCTTCGGCAATATCTCGACGGGGGTGATCGAGGCGACGACGGGAGGTATGCAGTCGCAGGCTTATACCGTCTCTTATCAGGCGATCGCGGCCTGCAACAGGCTGCTGGCGAATATCGGGACGGTGCCTATCGACAGTGTGACCATGAATCGGTACCGCGGGGAGGCGAAGTTCTTCCGCGCGTATTATTATTTTCTGCTGGAGCAGCTGTACGGCGACTGTGTGCTGACGACGCAGCCGCTGACCAATGACAATGCAAGCGCGAGTCTGCCGCGAACGGCGAAGGCGGTCGTGGTCGATACGATCCTGTCCGACCTGGCTTTTGCGGCGGCGCATCTCCCCAATACTTCCTACAACGGGCATGTCGTCCGGGGGACGGCGCTGGGGTATATGGCGAAGGTGCAGCTGGCGATAGGCGCGTGGCAGCAGGCGGCGGCGACGGCGCAGACGATCGTTGGCGAACACAGGTTTGGCTTGTATGCGGGTGGATATCGCAATCTGTTCTTCAAGGCGGGACAGAACGGCAATCCCGAGATCATGTTCTCGGCGAACTATCTGCCGCCGAATCTCTATAGTCCCTCGGACTGGCTGTATTCCTATGTGAATTCGATACAGGTGCTGCAGCCGCTGGTGAACGACTACGAGTGTACGGACGGGCTGCCGATCGGTTCGTCGCCCTTGTATTACGCCGCGAAGCCCTATGCGAACCGCGACCCGCGTCTGGCGGCTACGATCCTGGTGCCGGGGGTTCTCCGCGGTGTCACGGCCAATACTTCCTTCAACCCGGCGACCTCGAGTCCGCCGGTGCCGAGCGGGTTTTTGCCGAAGAAGGGGTGGACTCGACCAGATTCCCAACGACGTACGCCACGCAGAGCGACCAGAACTGGGTTTTTCTACGGTATGCGGAGGTGTTGCTGATGTACGCCGAGGCGCAGAATGAAGCGGTGGGTCCGGACGCCAGCGTCCATGCGGCGATCGACTCGGTGCGGCAGCGGGTGGGTATGCCGGTGTTGCCGGCCGGGCTCTCGCAGACGGACATGCGCAGCAGGATCCAGCATGAAAGGAGGATCGAGCTGGCTATGGAGGGTCAGCGCTTTTTCGACCTCAGGCGCTGGCGGCTGGACAGGGTGCTGATCCCGCAGGTGAAGGACCCGACGAATGCGTTCCGGACGTTTCCGTTGAGGGACACGTTGTGGCCGGTGCCGCAGTCGGAGGTGGATATTGCGAAGGGGTATAATAATAGGGGATTTTATCAGACGCCGGGGTGGTGAGAATTTTTCTCTACCTTCATGGCATGTCCGAACTCACCGACCGACATACCGCCTGGCGGAAATACCACCACCTCTGGAAAACAGAGACCGCCGGACCGCGGACGCTGCTGCTGAAGGAGGGCGAGATCTGCCGAAGGATGTACGTGATAGCGGAAGGATGCGTCCGGTATTGGTTCAATCACGACGGCAGGGAGATCAGCTTCCAGTTCTGTTTTGAAGGAGACGTCGTTTACTCTTCGGAGAGTTTCCGGAAGAATGTCCCGGGTTGTTACAGCATCGAGACGATCGAGCCGGTGGTGCTGCGCTGGCTGAGCCAGGAAGATATGCAGCTGGTGCGGCAGGACCTCGAACTCTATCCGCTGCTGATCGAAGGCGCGGCGGACAAGCAGGCGGCTTTTCTGCGCCATTTCTTTTCTTATTTGCGGGATAGCCCGCAGCAGCGGTATGAGAATCTGGTCAGGGATCAGCCGGAGGTCGTTCGGCGGGTGCCGCTGCAATATATTGCGTCGTATCTCGGGATCACGCCGGTCAGCCTCAGCAGGATAAGGAACAGGGTGTGAGGGCACTCCGCCGCGCGATTTCTTAACATTTGTAAAGTGGGATGTCGCGGACATTTCTGACCTTTGAGACATGAAACTCCTACAGGTCATCCCCAAGATCTTTTACGTTGACGTCCGTCACGGGCTCGAACTTTTTGTCGACACCCTCGGATTCGAGGTCGGCTGGCACGAGCCGAATCCGCCGTTCTATGTGCTCAGGCGCGACACTGCGACGCTGATACTTTCGCAGGAGCCGGAGATCGCCAGGCTCGACAGGCCCGAGATCCGCATCTCCACCGACGATATCGAGGCGCTGTATGCCGAAGTAAAAGCAAAGAATCCGCAGCTGCTGCATCCCAATTCCAACCTCATCAAGACCCAGCCACTGGGGCCTCCGCGAGTTTGCCCTAAAGGACGCGTCCGACGTCTGTGTGATTATCCAACAGGCGGTCAATGGATAGGCAGGCCGGCAGCGCCACCGCCGTCGGGGCCGCCGCATTCCGCGCGGCGCACCAACTGTTCGACGAAGGCGAGAAACTTCTCCGCGACGAGGTGATTGTAAAGCTCCTCGGACAGGATAGCATCGACCATCTGCACGAACGCCGGGACGATTTTTCCGGCGCGGCAGCGTCGCCATGCGCACGCATATCGTTCTCCGGAGCCGCTTTGCGGAGGACTGTCTCTACGAAGCGCACTGGCGTGGGGTCCGTCAGTACCTGCTGCTCGGCGCCGGCGTCGATACCTTCGCGTGGCGTCAGCCGGCCTGGGCGGGTGACCTCCGGATCATCGAGGCCGATCAGTCCGCCAGCCAGGCGGGCAAGCTGCGGCTGCTCAGGGCTGCGGGTCTCTCCAAACCACCCAACCTTTCCTTTATGACGGTCGACCTGCAAACGGACGATCTGCCCGCGGTGTTCGCCCGCAGCCCGCTCGATCTGACCGCCCCGGTATTCGTCTCCTGTCTGGGTGTGCTCATCTATCTGACACGTCCGACGGTCAGCCGCATCTTCCGCTGGCTGGGTGGTCTGCCAAAGGGAAGCGAATTCGTTTTCACGGCGTCGGTCAGACGATGGAATCCCTTTTTCTTTCTGTTCGCCGCCCGGGTCGCCTCCGCCGGAGAGCCCTGGCTGACCTATTTCAAACCCGCGCAACTGGAGGAGGAATTGAAAGCCTGCGGCTTTAGCCGGGTCGAATGGCTGACGGCCGAAGGGGCCGCGGACAGGTACTGGGCCAGCGGCGGAGTCGCCCTGCCTCCTCCACGCAACTGCAGCCTGGTGCGGGCTGTCGTCTAGAATTTTTATGGAATTGCAAAAGGTTCGCGTCTACGCGGAAACAGCAAGCCATGTTCCTCAACTACTGCCGTATCGTCGTCCGAAGCCTCCGGAAGACCAGTCTCTATGCCTTTATCAATATCCTCGGCCTCGGCATCGGCATTGCCGCGATCATCTGGGGCGTGCAGGTATACCGATTTAATACGAGCTATGACGCCTGGCACTCCCACCGGGAGCAGATCTTTCGTGTGCTGATAACGGTAGCCGGCGGGGAAGGGATCAAGGGGCCCTGTCCGGGTCCGCTGGGCGCGGCGGCGATGAGGGACTATCCCGTGGTAAAGCAGGCCGTACGCTGGGAGGGTCGTGGGCTGTCGATCCAGGCGGCGGGTCACGAGCCTTTATCCGGCATGGTGCATTTTACGGATGCGTCATTCTTCGACATGTTTAGTTTTCCAATGGCGCGGGGTCAGGCGCGACTCTCCGATCCGTCGACGGTGGTGATCACGGAAACGGCTGCCAGGAAATTCTTCGGCGCCGGCGATGCTCTTGGTAAGACGTTGGTGCTGTATTCCGACCAGTCTTTTAAAAAGCCCCTGACAGTAACCGGTATCCTGAAAGATCCCCCGGTGAATTCTTCTTTTCAGTTCGAGACGCTGACGGCCGTAGAGAATTATTTAAACTTTGACGGGTCGCAGCTGAAGCGGGACGACTGGGGTCATATAACGGACGCTATCTTTCTGAAGCTGGCCGACCCGCGGCAGGCGGCGCAGCTGGGGAAGGCGTTCAGCCAATATATTCCGCTGGAGCAGGCGGCGCGGCAGGACCTGCGTGTTACTTCTTTTCCCTTCAGTCGCTGGTGCAGACTGCGTCGGAGTCGGCGGTGATCGACAAGAACGCGATGCTCGAGCGTCCGGGCGACGCGGCCGTCTATGCCCCGCTGATACTGGCGATGCTGGTCCTGTTGTCGGCCTGTCTGAACTTTGCCAATACCACGGTGGCCCAGAGCCGCCGGAGGCTGAAGGAGATCGGCATCAGGAAGGTGATGGGCAGCAGTCACCGGCAGATCATCCTGCAGCAACTGATGGAATGCGCTTTGATCGTCGTACCCGCGATCGGGCTGGCGATGCTGCTGGACCGCTGGTGGCTGCCCTTCTACAACGGCATGATCATCCATTCCGATGTCCGGGCGCCTTATCTGAGCGATCATGTGCTGCAGTTGGTGCTGGTGTCGCTGTTCTTTTTGGTGATCCTGGTGGCGGGGGCATATCCCGCCTTTTATGTGAGCCGGTTCAACGCGACTTCCATTTTTCGCGGGGCAGTACGCTTCGGTGGCAGCAATTTGTTCTCCCGCTGTCTGCTGGGACTGCAGATCGTGATCACTTTTGTTACGCTGATCGTTTCGTTTGCGTTTGTCCGTAACGCGGCCTTTCAGCGGGACTATGACTATGGGTACCGGCGCGCGGATATCATGGGGGTATGGCTGCCGCAGGGGACAGACGGGAAGGCGCTGCACGACGAGCTGAGCCGGATCCCTGGGGTGCAGCAACTGGAGGGGGTGCGGGACCAGATAGGTTTCTCTTATCATAGCTGGCCGCTGGAGGCGGAGGGGCGGAAGGCGGAATGTACGTATCTGGAGGTTGGAACGGGGTATACTGAACTTATGGGGTTGAGGTTGGTGGCCGGAGGCGTGCCGGCGTCCGCGGGCGATGGCGGTTCACCGGATGGTGGCCCCGGGGACGGCGGTTCACATAGTTCACAGCAAAAAATGCTGATCAACGAAAAGCTCGCGTTCGCGATGGGCTGGAAACCCGCCGATGCCATCGGCCGCACCATCCGCAAGGACGCCAACAACAGCTGTCTGGTCGTCGGCGTCCTGAAAGACTTTACCCAAAACTCCTTCAGCGACCCCATCCAGCCACTCGCTATGTGTCTGATCGGCTCCCGGCAGGCTTCGCAGTGGGTGATCAGGGCGAGGCCGGGTCATCTTGGCGAGGTCTATGACCAGGTGCGGACCGTCTGGGCCCAGCTCTATCCCGCGACGCCGCTGAACAGCTATTTCCAGGACGAGGTGTCGGTCTTCACGATGCGGCTCAACTCGATCGTCGCCCGGATCTTCTCGGGTTTTGCCCTGATCTCGATCTTTATCGCCGGGACGGGGATGTTCGCACTGATCTCGCTGACAGTGCTGAAACGGATGCGGGAGATCGCAATCCGGAAAATCGTCGGCGCCCGGGGGAGGCATATCTTCTGGCTGGTAGGAGTAGGTTACTGGAAGATTCTGACGATCTCTACCCTTGTCGGGGGGTCGGTGGGGTTCCTGATGGCGCGTCAGCTGATGAATATGATCTTCCGGATCAACGCAGGGGTCAGGCTCGATGTGTTGATATTCAGTTTTTTAGGTGTCGCATCGGTGAGCGTCACCGTCATCGGATCGAGGGTGTGGTATCTGGCGCGGATCAAAACGACAGACGTGTTGAAAACCGAGTAGGTTTTACCGATCTCGTAAACTGAGTTTCCCGATAGAGGGACGCCTCCTGGCGGGGGCGGAGTAATTTTGTCGCGCTTCAAAAAGCTGACAAATGAAAAACAGACTGCTAACCGTCTTAGTCCTTTTTATTTCTGGTATTACATATGGTCAAGCTACTAATTTAAAAGCTGAGACCACTCTTATAGACACTTCATCGTCCAAAACCGACACCACCGCCAGGGAATTGGCCGAAGCCATCGTCACGGCCGGCAAACGTAGCCCTTCCTTCGGAAAAGCCAATCTGGCCCCGCTCGATAATCCCCAGCAGACAGGCATCGTAAGCAGGACGGTCATAGCCGACCAGCAGGCCCTCAGACTGGGCGACGTCATCCGCAATGTCAGCGGCGTAGCTCTGACACAGCAGCGCGGGGGCGTCGCTGAAACGTTCAGCGCACGCGGCTACAGCATCGGCGTCGCCGGCAATATCAGCGGCATCTACAAGGACGGAATACTGGTCAACACGGCAGGTTTCCCCGAAGCGGGCACGCTGGAGTCCATCGAGGTGATGAAGGGAAGCACGGCGCTGCTCTACGGCAACTCTTCCGCGGGTCTGCTGATCAATATGGTCACGAGGAAGCCCCGCTTCGACTGGGGCGGTGAGGTATCCGCGAACGCGGGAAGTTTTGGGCTTTTCAAACCCGTCGTTGACCTTTACGGGCCGATCAGCAAAGACCTGGCCTTCCGCGTGGTTGGCAGCTATGAAACGAGCAACAGCTACCGCGACGTGGTCCATACCAACAGAAAATATATCAACCCTTCGCTGTTATACAAGATAGGAAAGAAGACGACGGTCCGCCTGCAGGGCGATTTTCTCGACGCGAACTTCACACCCGACGCGGGCATCGGGATCCTCAATCTCAATATGGACGCGGTGATCCCCGACTCGAGGTCCCGGTATATCAACACGAACTGGGCCTACTATCATTCAAAAACTTCCGGCGGCTCGGTCATCGTGAACCACCAGTTCGCCGACAACTGGAACCTGAACTTTATCGCGGGCGGACAGATCGTCAATATCGACTCCTACGGTGCGGGTCTTCCCAACAATATCGACGGATCTGGCAACTGGGCGCGTGCGCTCAGCCGCACCAGGACATGGGAGGCCAACTCCACCGTTCAGGCCGACCTCACGGGCAAGTTTGCAACGGGCAAGATCAGCCACCAGGTGCTGATCGGCGCGAGTTATTTCACGGACAAGACGCGCAGCGATGTCTTCCGCCTCACCAGCAGCAACGGCAAGATCGGCACGGCGTATGACACCATCAATATCCTGAACATGGGATCGCGCGTGCAGCGGATGGATATCCCCAACGCGCTGGATACGGGAAAGACCGTCGCTCCCATCATGAATACGGGCTACTATGTGCAGGACCTGATCACGATCACTCCACACCTCAAACTGCTGGCGGGGATCCGCTGGTCCTATCTCAGGACAAAGGCGCCCGCAACCACCAACTATACCAAGAATTCGGTTACATACGGCGTGTCGGCGTATAACAACGCCTTCTCTCCGAAGGGCGCGATCATCTATGAACCGACGGAAAATATGTCGCTGTACGTAGGGTTCGCGAATAGTTTTACCGTCAATACGGGGACGGATATCTATAACAATCCGCTGAAGCCTTCTTTTATCAACGACTATGAGTTCGGCTGGAAGAACTATTTCTTCGACAAGAAGGTCGCCGCCAACTTCAGCGTCTACCGCATCCGGAACAGCAATCTCGCGCAGATGGCGGTTACCCTGGCGGACGGGACCCCCAATACGAACACGGCGATCAAGGAGCTGACGGGACAGACGACGAGCGACGGCTTCGACGTGGATATCTCGGGGAGCCTTTCGAAGAACGTCTATTTCATCGCGGGTTATGGCCTCAACAACGCGCGGTACACCCACTCCCCCGGTGGCAAGGGCACGGCGGTGGAAGGGGAAAAGCTGAACAACAATCCGCAGAGTACGATCAATTCAACCGTCTTTTACACCTTCACGGAAGGCGTTCTGCACGGACTTAAGCTGGGAGCCTCGGCCTTCTACACGGGCAAGCGCTGGGGCGGCAACCAGAATACGGTAGGCCAAACGCCGGCGTATAACCGCCAGATCCAGCTGCCGGGTTTCTGGACGGCCGATCTTTCCGCAGGGTACACGTACCGCAAGCTGAGCCTGCAGGTGAAGCTGTCAAATATTACCAATACGTTGGCCTATCTGGGGCATGACAGATACAGTATTAATCCTATTGCGCCGCGGGCGCTGATCGCGACGGCGGCTTTTCATTTCTAGGGCGGAGACGCCGGCGCGTTACTTCAGCTGAGGGGGCATTCTCATAAAATGAGAGGAAATTCAGCGATTTCCCACCCTGACGACGTCAGATTGGCATAAAATTTTCGGCAGATCCCCGAGAATGTATACGACTTCAAGCCGCACGAAAAATCGATGGCGATGGGCTACCTGACCCTGCTGGTGGCGGAGATCCCGCGCTGGGTCTTACTGACTGCCCAATATCACGGACGAGCAGCTGGCCCGGCCCTTCGAACTGAAACACGGGGAGCAGTTGCTGATGAGCTCGCCCAAGCTGGAGACGATCGGTTCGACCATCAACCACTGGGTGCACCACCGGGGGCAGTTGACCGTTTATATGCGGTTGAACGATATTGCGGTACCTTCTATTTATGGGCCGTCGGCGGACGATAGGAATTTTTCCTAGTCTACCGGCGGGTAGGCCTTCAGATATTCCCTTGTCCTGGCGCCCGACTCCTTGAGGTCGGCGTCCTTCCAGTGGCCGTCGGAGCCCGCCGAGGGTTGCAGCACCGAGCAGGTCTCGTCCTTGTCTGACACCGACCAGGTGATCCAGCTGAGATTGTTCTTATTGATCCAGTCGATATAGAGCTGCCACTCCTTGTAGTCGATCGGGCCGTTGCCGCTAGCTTCCATACCGGCCGACTCGGAAATGAAAACGGGGAGGCCGGCGCTGATGGCCGAGTCGGTGCGGTCGCGCAGCCATTTCTTATGGGTGCCGGCGTAAAAGTGCATGGTATACATCAGATTGCTGTAGCCCCTTATCGGATCGGCGGCGGGTTGCTCTATCTCCTGGTCCCATCTGGGGCAGCCTACTAATATAAGATTGTCGGGGTCCTTTTCCCGGATCACTTTGATGATGGCTTCGGAATAGGCTTTCACCTCGGGCCATGTCGGGCCTGCCGGCTCGTTGTAGAGCTCATATATGATATTGGGGTGTTTCCCGTATTTAGCCGCCATTTCGGCGAAGAAAGATTTGGCTTGTTCGAGGTTGATATGATGGCTGTGCCAGTCGATGATCACGTAGATGCCGTCCCTGATAGCGGCGTCTACAACCGTGGTGACCAGTCTTGTCGACGGGGCGGGGTCGTCGATATACCCACCCTTCGGCTCGACGCCCATGGCTGCTCGCAGCACGGAGCAGTTCCAGTCCCTGTACAGCCAGTCGACCGTCCCCGCCGTATAAAATCGGGGGTGAAAGCAGCTCCACCCCAGGCTCATGCCGTGCAGCGCCACCGGCTGGTTGTGTTCGTCGAGCAGACGGGTGCCCTGAACTTTCAGGTGGCCGTGTATTTTTACGGGTTGCGCACTGGCGGTGGCCAGGGCTACGACGGATAAGACGGGAAGGAGGATCTTTTTCATATGCTGGCTTATGCGTTGAGCCATGCGACGGCGTCCACGCGGGTGTCGAAGAATTGGATCGAGATCTTTTCCTTGTCGACCTTATAGGATATGCTTTCGATGGCTACCTTGTTGAAATAGGAATTGGGGGTGATGATGGCAATCTGTTTGAATCCGAATTTTATCGCGCGCGGAAGGAATCTCGCCTCGAGCCACCGCTGGTCTTCCAATCCGATCAGGATCATTTCGCGGACGTCGGCCAGGACCTTTGAAGAACCGTTGCTGATGAGTTCGTTCAGCATCAGCTCGGTCCCTTCCCGAAACTCTTCGCTGGTCGAATATCCCTTCCAGACCATCACGACCAGGTCGGCGTCCTGATCGAAATAGATATTGTATGCTGCCGGCTGCTGGGTTGTCATAAGAGTTTTTGTAATAAATATAATGAATTTACGGGTTCGGGGGGCCGCGCGGCTCGGGGGACTCCTCATGAATTGGCCCTGTACGGCGCGTCCATCAGTTGGTTGGGTTTCAGATAGATATTGTCATGCTGAAAATCGAGAATGATATTGAATCGTTTCAGCACGTCATTGCCCAGGATATTGAGTGAAAAGCCCGCGGGATTTCTGCCGGAGAGTACGAAGACGGGTACGTTGGTCAGGCGGATATCGGCGCCCAGGCTGAGTTCAGGGGCTTCGACGGTCTTTGTCTCGTACCGCACGCCGCGCGGGTCCTGGATACTGGACGTTTTTATGATCCTGAGGCCGGTCGTGAAATGGTGTGCTGCGGCCCAGGCGCTGTCGACGACGGCGGCCTGGTCGGAGCCGGTGTCGAGGAGGAAGCTGGATCCGTCATTTCCGAAGGCGGCCTCCATACATACATAGCCCCGCTGGAATATCAGCCTCCTTTTTACGTATCCTTTGAGGTGTTTTGGCAGTCGCGGGCGGATGATCAGCAGATGATGGTCGTAGTCGATCTCCACCTGCCGGCTTTCGAAGAGGTCCCAGCCGAAGCGACCGTCCATATTATGGGAGCTAAGGCCCGTGACGCCTACTTCAGGGTCCCGCCAGATGCGGGTGCCCATCTGCAGGGTGTGGGGTTTTTGATGGAAGGCCTTCGGGTCAGGGCATCTTTTGTGAGGTGAAAGCTGAACGATCCGACGTCGAAATGTAGTTTGATCGTGTCGGTGTCGTTGATGATGGCCGTTGCGGCGATGGCGTTGTATTCGGTGAGGGTGAAGGGAATGGTGTCTGTGGTTCCTGTTGGTTTTTCCGATCGTATTGCGCTGGCGATTTGGGTGTAGCAGGAGTCTTTGCCATTCAGAAGGATGATGAAATCTTTTTCTGACCCGGCTTTAGTTGGACGCGGAAGGAGTCAATGTCGGTATAGAAGGTCACCCATTTTGTCTTTCTTGTCCGGTCGGCGGTGTAGACGTCGGGACGAGCGGATGGGGACAGGCTCCGGGCATTGATGTCGAGGAAGCCGTCGTCCCTTATCGATACTTTTTTGGAGCTGGCCTTAATTATGGGGAGGGGCTGACGCCCTTTTGCGGGGGGCGACTGCGCGGTCATTGCCTGCGGCAGTACGGCGACGAGGATAAGGAACAGGTATTTCATGCCCCAAGCTACAAAAGAAACTGATATTTTACCATACTCCAGAAGGCGTCCAGCGCGATGATCCGCGGCTTGAGGAAGGAAATGATCGCCGGCCAGTCTTCGTTGCGGAAGAGGTTGACGCCGTCGAGTTGTTTGTGGATCGTGCTGATCGGTCGGCCGTGTTCGTCGGTGGTGCTGGGTTGCCGGGTCCATTCTTCGAGGGTATCGGGGAACATGGGTCGCAGTTGTTGTAGCCGGTCATAGTATGTCTTTCTTGTTGCTGCGTCGGGGTGGTCGAGGACGATGGAGAGGATGGCCCGGCGGGTGTCGACGTCCATTCTGAAGCCGAGGTGCTTGTTGCCCGTCTTGTAGTTGAGCCAGCTGATCTCTTCGCCGTCGGCGGAGAGGACGGGTTTCATGTAGCGGCCGAATGCCGTCCAGAAGGCTTGTTTTTGGCGGGATATATCTTGTTTGGTGTACATGGTGTTGGTTGCGGCCCACTACGCCACCGGCTGCGGTTTTGCCGAGCGGCGGAAATCGGTTGGGTTCAGTCCGCGGTAGCGTTTGAAGGTTCGGTTGAGATGGCTCTTGTCCGTGAAGCCGAACTCGTCGGCGATCTCGGATACGCGCATATTGCTGTGCAGGAGCCGGTTCTCGACGAGGCGGAGCTTGTACTTCAGGATATATTCCTGCAGGGTCTCATTGGTTTGTTTCTTGAAGTATCGTCCAAGGTAGTTGCGGGAGAGGCCGAAGGCGGTGCCGATGGTTTCTACGCGCAGCTTGTCGGGGTAGTAGATATTGGCCTGGATGTATTCGAGGATGTCGACGGTCTTTTCTTCGCTGGTCTCGTCGATGACTGAGGGGAAGGCCTGAGTGATATTTCTCGCGACGATGGTCAGCAGCGTATCGACCAGCTGGCTGATGAGCTCCTCGTGGTAGAGGTCGTGGTTGAGGTGTTCGCGGATCAGGATCTCCATCAGCTGGACCACCGACGTCTTGTCGTCTTCCTTCTTCAGGATACAGCCCGGTTCGTGCCTGGCGTTTTGAAGGATCATTTCCAACCGCTGCGTCCTGACGTGATCCTTTTTGGACGCGCGCAGAAACAGCTGGTTGAACCGGATAAAGAAAAATCTCGACGTCTTTTCGATTTTGAAGGTATGGGTGTCGTCGGGCGCGACGAGGAAAAGGTTGCCAGTGCTTGTAGCCGAACTCGTTGTCGTTGATGCGCTGGCGGCCCTCGCCTTCGACGATGTAGATCAGCTCGAAGAAGGAATGGGTGTGGCGGCCGCGGGGACATTCGTCCATCAACTCTTTGAGAACCAGTTCAAACGGTTCACGCAGATGGTCTTTTTGCATGGAGCAAAGATACCCCCAAAAGAGGTAAAAATTTGTCCTGCAGCGGACAGGATGTGAACCGCGGGAATTGGCGGGGATGGGCGTGAACCGCGGAGGCGGACGTGAACCGCGCGTGAACCGCGGGGGACGGGACGCCTGTGGAATTGGCGGGACGGAAAATTTGGAAATTTAAATTCAATAAATTTACTTTGTAACACAAAGCACTTTTATATACAAATATATGACCCGATCTATCCCCGCACAACCATCGTGGAGAGACTATCTCTCCCTCACCCTGCTCTTTATGCCCGCCGTCCTGTTTGGTGCACTGGTGGTCCTCTACCGGGACAACGGCAAGTTAAGGCTGAGCCCGTCCTTTCCGTGGGTCAGCTGGCAGTTCCCGGCCATCGCCCTGTTTGGTATCATTGCCACCGCCGGCGGGGTCCTGGACTGGCGATTCCACCGCAATAACCTCGGCATGAAGCTCCCGAAGAAGGAACGCGCTGCCGAAGCCGCGGCGCTAGGGCTCGGCGGACTTCCCATGTTCCTGCTGATGTGGTTTGCCATGCTCAGCAACCAGCCCTCCAATTTCCTCCTCCCCATCCTCGTCGTCCTGATCTATACCGTGGCAGCCATCAGCTATGACGAGTTCGTCTTTCATATCAAACGCTGCGGACCCCTCGAGCATACCTACCACCGCATGCTGGTCTTCGGCAACGGCCTGGCCTGGATCGCCTGGTTCCATTTCATCTACTGCGCATGAATTACCGGCAACTGATTACAATGAGTAAGCTTCATCTCGGGCAAACGCAAGCCCCCGACTCCGGCCCGCCACGGTGTTCCCGCTTGGCGCCCGCTGGATGTACGAGCGGTTGCGGGAATTGCAGCCGGCGGGGATGGGTGGTTTCGATAGCCACGCGGGGTATACGGCTTACGGGCTGCTGAAGTATGGCATTTGTCTGATCACCGCAGGGCTGGCAGGGTTGGGAATGTCTGGAAATGGGCTGGCGGTTCTTCCGGCGGCGGTCCTGACATTCTATCTGACGGAGATCCATTTCCTTTTCCTCTTCCCCCTGCTGGTCGACGGCGCGCCCCGGCCGCTGCTGGCGAGCCTCAAAGCAACCTACAAAATCGGCCCGTGGCGCTGCCTCGTCACCGTGATCCCCATCGCGTTCTATATGCTCGCCGGCCTGTTACGAAAAAAGAACCGCCTTACCAACTGGTATGTCGGCTGTCTCGCCATCATAATTTGGTATAAACATGAAATTAGAAATAGGCTATAAAAATCCCCCGAGGCCAGATACTACACCTACCCGTCAGAAGCCCTCGCGGAAAAGCGCATCGTCTATATATCGGACCTGCACTACCACCGGGTCAGCCGCACACGCGTCGAACAACACGCCAGACAGATCAGGCAGCTTGAGCCAGACCTCCTTTTGCTGGGCGGAGACTATGTCGACACGCCTTTTGGGCTCTCAAATTTCCAGCGCTTCATGGCCTCCATCGGCGACATGCCCGTATTCGCCATCGCCGGCAACCACGACAGCCCCTATATCCGCCGCATCCGGACGATCGTCGAACAGATGGGAGCCCGATGGATCCACAACGTGACAGGCATGCTGCACTGGGGGATCTGCGCATACAGATAGACGGCACCCGACCGGCCGAATCGACTGGCGCCGATCTCTCCATCCTCTGTCTGCACCACCCTATCGATATCAGCCCGATTGCCCACCGGTACAACCTCGTCTTCGCCGGTCATCTCCACGGCGGCCAGATCGTACTCTGGCAAAACGAGAAAGGACTCTATCCCGTCAAGTGGCGATACCCGCTGAACCAGCTGGATATGACCCACGGCTCCTGTCGCTATATTATCAGCAAGGGCCTCGGCGACACGCTCCCGATAAGATACGCCTGCCCCAGGGGACATCATCGTCGTCGACCTTGAACCACCAACCCAACAACCATGAAACTACTACTATCCATTTCGCTAGCGGCAGTCTACGGAGTAAGCATGCGGATGCTATTTTCCTCCTTTGGCGAGACACTTCAGGTGATGAGCATTTCCTTTTCTTCCTCCTCCCCTGGCTGGTCGGTTATCTCACCATCCTGCTGATCCCCTACCGCGAAGGTCAAACGGCAAAAGGCGCGTTTTTCAAGCCCTGGCTCAGCTGTCTCACGGTGTTTATCGTTACCTACTACCTGAACATCGAGGGAATGGTCTGCTGGTTCATGGCATTCCCCGTTTTTTTACTGATCGCCGGATTTGGCGGAGTCACCGCTTTCCACCGAAAGAAGAGACGCGCCGAAAGGAACGAGGAATGGGACTTCGATAAAAAAGACCAGGACCGACTGAGCGTCTCACTGCTGCTATTTCTCCCTCTCTTCACCGGTCTGCTGGAAGGGAAGCGCAGTTCCAGCTATGAGCATCTGGCGATCAGGAGACAGGTCGAGCTTGCGGCCACACCCGAACAGGTATGGACCGCACTGATGGCCCCGACCCGCACAGCGGCAAAACCACACACGCCAACCATCTGCAGCACAATGGGTTTCCCGAATCACCTAAGCACCACCGTGAGCAGCCCCGAGATCGGCGGTCACAGAACGGCGAGCTATGAGAAAGGACTGGTCTTCTTCGAGACCATCACCCGGCTCGAGCCTAACAAACGCCTCGAACTGGACATCCATACAGATCCCTCCACGATCTCCAAAGCGATCATGGACGACCATATCGTTATCGGCGGCGAGCATATCCACATGGAAGGTGACGCCTACAGCCCGGAACCCTTGCCCGGCGGCCGCACCGGGGCTAACGCTCGAAAGCCGGTTCGCCATCAACACGCCATTCAACTGGTATACGCGCCTCTGGGCCAACTGGCTGATGTCCGACGTTCTGCAGCAGGAACTTGCCGTCCTGCGGTAATTTTGTGCTAATTTCCGGGCATGATACGAACGATCCTTGCCTTGTGCCTGTGCATAAGCATCCATGGAATATGTCAGCCCGTGCCCGTGGGCTGGAAGAAGACCGGCGCCTCGTCAAGAGATTACCTGCAGCTCGATGGAAAGGATCGTGAGGGCGGCGGCGCCGTGGGTGGACAGTACGGGGGCCGTACTCGACCCTTATTACAAGGCCGAGTATGGACAGACGACACCGAGGTTTGTCTCTTCCGCCGCGATACTGCTGAAATTCGGATATATAAAGGACCTGAAGGAGAAAGTCTTTCGGGCCATGACCTACAGCTGTTCGCGGCTGTCCGGCGGAATGGCGGAGAGCCCCGACTTCTGGATGCGTGAACTGACGACCGCCTATTACTGCCTGCAACCTATTGCGGATACACAGCTTGTGCTTCGCTGGCAGGGCTTGCTGCGGCGCGTCGATCCGGAGAATGTCTATAAAGTGGTCAGCAAGTCGGGAGAGGGAATGGAGAACCTGCATAACTGGGCAGTATACTCCAGCGGCGGCGAATACGTAAGACAGGCCCTTGGGCTGACCGACCCCAATAACCACTCGGCTCCAGGGGCAGGCTTTCTTCGACAAATATATGGGGCCGCAGCTGAGCCATTTTACTGCCGAGGGGATGTACCGGGACCCGAACGACCCGATCACCTATGATATTACCACAAGGCTACAGATCGCCAACGCCCTGAGTTTCGGATATGACGGCCCGCTGAGGGAACGGCTGGACGAGATTTTAAGAAAAGGGGCCTGACGATGCTTCACTTCACGTCCCCGGATGGGCTGGCTCCTTTTGGGGGAAGGTCGTCACAGTTCAATTTCCAGGAAGGGATCATCGCTGCGTTGTGTGAGCTGGAGGCAAAACGATACAAAACCACGGACATACAACTGGCCGGCGCCTTCCGGCGGCAGGCGCACCTTTCCGCGCAGTCTATCCGGCGCTGGGTCATGGATATGCAGCCGCTGCGGCATATCAAGAACGGATTCCCGCCCGGGTCACTGCATGGGATCGACGAGTACGGCAAGTATTCGGTGTATTCACTATACTGCTCGTCTGTGCTCGGACTGGCGGCACTGTATGCGGACGATAGCATCGAAGAAGCGCCCTGTCCGTCGGAGACTGGCGGGTATGTGCTCGAGTTGTCTCCTGCCTTTCACAAGGTATTCGCGTCTACGGCAAGCAGCCAGATCGAGATAGATACCGAGGCCGATCCGCACCTATGACGCCACGGGTCTGGGCAGGTTTCAGGTGAAGGGTGTGCCGGTGGAACTGGGGCTGGGTATGCCTTTCTCCGCGCATCCGAACTATCGCATGGCCGATAGCCTGAGGCCGCGGGAGCCGGTTGCGATCGGGCCTGGGTGGAAGAGTGGATCCGTCTGGCGGTCGCTGGCCGCGGATAGTGGTTACAGTCATCATACAACTATTGACCGGCTAAGTCCCGATACGATTGGGCTCAGCGTGGAGTATAAGCGAGGAGGATTTGGAGTGAGCCAGCGCTACACGCTGACCGGAGATGAACTCGCCATTCTGTCGTCGGTCGACGCCGCGGTTGACTCGACCTGTTTTGTGGTCCCCCTGCTGGTGTCAGATGGTACCACCAAAAGCAACTGCCATGTGAGCGAAGGCGATATAGGGGTCCGGTATCTGGGGTATAATTACAGCGTATTGTTTGACAAACGAATGTCCTACGAGATATCGCCGGCTGTTTTTGCTAACAGGAACGGTATTTACAAGAATCTAATTATTCGAAGTAAGGGTAATCGCATTGACGTTAGGCTGAAGCTGCATCAGGAGCCCCCGGCCTGGATCCGTATCAACCAGCTGGGCTATGCGCCGGATGGCCTCAAGACCGCCGTGCTGGCGGCGAAGGACGCGATCGGGGCGAAGGAATTTGAGGTGATAGACGCCAACTCGCATCAGACGGTCTATAAGGCGGCGCTGGGCCGGTCCTTTGGAAGCTATGGTCCCTTCGCGGATACGCGCCGCCTGGATTTCCCGGCAGTGAGAAGGCCGGGCCGATATTTTATACGCGCGGGTACCGTGGTATCGGCGGAATTTTTGATCGGCCCGGGGGTCTATGACGGCGCCGCCGACTTCTGTCTGCGCTATCTCCGGCAGCAGCGCAGCGGCTTCAACCCTTTCCTAAAAGACTCCTGTCATACCCATGATGGGTATACGCTATATGCCCCTGTAAAAGACAGCACGCATATCGACGTAGTCGGCGGATGGCATGACGCCAGCGACTATCTGCAGTATTCCACAACGACCGCGAACGCCGTCTTTCACCTGCTGGCCGCCTGGCGAGATTTTCCTGGAGCGTTTGGAGACCAAAAGCAGGCCAACGGTCTCGACGGCGCCAACAAGATCCCCGACGTCCTCGACGAAGCGAAATGGGGCCTGGACTGGCTGCTGAAGATGCACCCAAAACCCGACTGGCTTTTCAACCAGCTCGGCGACGACCGCGACCACCGCGGGATGCGGATCCCGAAAGAAGATACCAACTATTATGGCCGCGGCCTCGAGCGGCCGGTCTATTTCTGCACGGGCCAGCCGCAGGTGAGGGGCAGGTTCATGAACCAGACTACCGGTGTCGCCTCCACGGCGGGAAAATTCGCCGCGGCTTTTGCGCTTGGCAATAAGGAGCTGGCGGCGGTGGATAGCGCCTATGCCCGGAGGCTCGGGGAAAAGGCTCGCACCGCCCTGCAGTTGGGCCTCGACAAACCCGGCGTCTGTCAAACCGCATCGGTCCTGTCCCCCTATATCTATGCCGAAGACAACTGGACGGACGATATGGAGCTGGCTGCGGCTGCCCTGAACCAGCCGGATAAAGCCTGGGACTATGCGCGGCAGGAGAAGATCACGCCCTGGCTCGGCGGTGATACGGCAAGGCATTATCAGTGGTATCCTTTTATCAATGTTGGACACTACGAACTGGCGAAGATCATGAAAGGCGTTCGGAGAGATAGCATTCTCGCATGGTACAGAGAAGGCATCGACCGGGTCTGGCAAAAAGCAAAGACCAATGCCTTCTACCGTCATATCCCCTTCATCTGGTGCAGCAACAATCTCACCGTAAGTTTTGCGATCCAGTGCTACTGGTACCGCCAGCTTAGCGGCGACCGGACATACCGGCCGATGGAGCAGGCCTGCTTCGACTGGATCTTCGGCTGCAATCCCTGGGGCACCAGCATGGTCTATGGGCTTCCATCCGACGGCGACACGCCATCCGATCCCCACTCGGCCTTTACGCACCTGAAAAACTACCCCATCGACGGCGGCCTGGTAGACGGCCCCGTATATACGAGCATCTACGACCACCTGATCGGCATCCGGCTGACCCACGAGGACGCCTATAAAGAATTCCAGAGCGGACTGGCCGTCTACCACGACGACTATGGCGACTATAGCACGAACGAGCCTACGATGGACGGGACGGCCTCGCTGGTCTATTTACTCGCGGCGCAGCAGGCACAGGCCGACAAAAGGACCGTTTCACACGGCGCGATCGTCAGAGGGGACTCCAGCCGCAAAAACGTGGCGCTGGTGTTTACCGCCGATGAATTTGGCGAAGGGCTGACCACGATCGCGAAGGCCCTGGGCAAGCAAAAAGTCAAAGGCTCTTTCTTCTTCACCGGCCGCCTATACCGCAATCCCGCCGTTAAGCGGGTGATCAGACAACTGCATGACCAGGGCAATTATCTGGGTCCACATTCCGACCAACACCTGCTGTACGCCGACTGGACGAAAAGGGATAGTACGCTTGTAAGCGCCGACAGTTTCCGTACGGACCTGCAGAAAAGCCTTTCCGCCATGCACACCCTGGGACCTGACGCACCCCACTACTTTATACCACCCTATGAATGGTGGAATGATACCGTAGCGGCATGGAGCCGGTCCATGGGCTGGCAGCTGGTAAATTTTACGCCGGGCATCAGGACCAATGCCGACTATACTTATCCGGAGATGGGCCGCGCCTACCTGCCCAGCGACGCGATAATAAAGTCCGTACAGCAATATGAAGCCACAAGGAAAGGCGGTCTCAACGGGGCCATCATCCTGATACATGCCGGTACGGACCCACGGCGGAAAGACAAGCTATACGACCGGCTGGACGAGACCATCCGCTGGTTAAAGAAAAAGGCTACCATTGTGTCACTATCCCCGACCTGCTTGCACCTTAAAATCTTATATTTAACCCATGAAAAAGCTTGCCCTCCCCCTCATAGCAGCATTCGTCGCGGCCGCCCCGGCCATTGCGCAAAAGCCTAACGTGTTGCCCGACTGGGCCTGGGGAGGGTTTGCAAGACCCGCCGGCGTGAATCCCGTTATAAAGCCGGCGGCGGACAGTGCTTTCCTGGACCCGATGACCAACAGGCACGTAGCATGGGAAGCGAACTACATTCAATCCGGCGGCGACCGTACACAACGGCAAAATAGTCGTACTCTATCGTGCCGAAGACAAGACCGGTACTGCGAAAGTCGGGACCCGGACCTCCCGTATCGGATACGCCAGCAGCAGCGACGGGATACATTTCCAGCGCAACCAACAACCCGTCCTGTTCCCCGGCGACGACAGCCAGAAAAAATACGAATGGCCCGGGGGATGTGAAGACCCGCGGGTCGCAGTCACAGAAGACGGCCTCTACGTTATCTTATATACCCAATGGAACAGGGAGGTGCCCCGGCTCGGCGTCGCCACTTCCAGAGACCTGCAACACTGGACCAAGACCGGTCCCGCGTTCTTAAAAGCTTATAACGGCAAATTCTGCAACAGGCCCCACAAATCGGCCAGCATTCTGACGAAGGTCGGGAACGGAAAACAGGTCATCGCCAAAGTAAAGGGTAAGTACTGGATGTACTGGGGCGAACAGCATGTATACGCCGCGACTTCGGAGAACCTCACTGACTGGACGCCGTTGGTCGACGCCAAAGGCGAACTGCTCGAATTAATGTCTCCCCGAAAGGGCTATTTTGACAGCGACCTTACCGAATGCGGTCCGCCGGCGATACTGACCAAAAAAGGAATTCTGCTCTTCTATAACGGCAAGAACAAGTCGGGCGCGGCCTCGGACCAGCGCTATCCCGCAAATACCTATTGCGCGGGCCAGGCGCTCTTTGACAGCAACGATCCCGCAAAGCTGCTCGCCCGGCTGGACGCACCGTTCTTCAGGCCAATGGAGGCGTTCGAAAAGACGGGGCAATACGCGGCAGGGACGGTCTTTATCGAAGGGATGGCATACTTCAAAGACAAATGGTACCTTTATTATGGCTGTGCGGACAGCTATGTGGCGGTCGCGGTCTATGACCCGGCGCATCCTACCAGCCCCGATCCACTACCCTAAGGCCAGTCAACTCCCGATACCAGCCAGGATCATAGGTCTTCTTTTAGCCTGCCTCCTCATCCGGCAGCCTGGCGGCGCTCAGCATTCCTCCAAATCGGGCTATTGAATTACGGGCTCAGGGATATAAAAGATATTTCTTCCGCATTTGTTTGTAGTTACTCAGGCCGGGTTCCCAGCTGTTGCGGATAGCCGCTTCGCTCATACCCGCGGCGATCTGCTCTTTAAAGGCGGTCGTCCCTGCGAGCTTGTTGATATCGCCCATCTGTTTGCTTTGGTGATAGTCGAAGAATTTCTCTTTGTAGGGGTAGGCTTTGTAGAATTGCATCATCCAGCTGATGTTGATCCTGCCCGTTCTCCGAAGGCTATCGGCGTCGACTGTACGCAGATCGAGGCCATAGCAGGCCCGGTCCTGGTGGAGGGGCGTCTCGGACATCCCGGGAATGCTCACCGGTGTAAAAGAAAAGGTATAGGACTTCGGCAGGTCGGGGTTGCCGAGGACCGTGAAGGGCATATGCGTCCCCCGTCCCTGGCTAATGACCGTCCCCTCGAAAAGACAGAGCGATGGATAAAGGAGGACCGACTGCTGGGTATTGAGATTCGGAGACGGGCTCACCGGCAACCGATAGTACCGGTCATGAGTGTAGTTCCTGACGGGGATTATCTTCAGCCGGCATTGTTCTTTGTTGGCCAGCCAGCCTTCCCCATTGATCATTTGTGCGAATTCGCCGATGGTCATGCCGTAAACGATGGGGACGGGGAATTGTCCGATACCCGATTTCAGCGACATGTCGAGTATCGGCCCGTCGACGTACCCGTTGGGGTCGGGGCGGTCGAGGATCAGCAGCTCCTTTCCGGATTCCGCGCAGGCCTCCATGATATTCCGCAGGACGTTGATATTCGTATAGAAGCGGCATCCGACGTCCTGGAGGTCAAAGATCATGATATCGATGGCGTCCATATCTTCTTTTGACGGCTTGCGTTTGGGCCCATAGAGCGAGATGATCGGGATCCCGGTGGCAGAGTCGGTCTCGTCAGCGACTTTGGCGCCGTTGCTGGCTTTGCCGCGGAAGCCGTGTTCGGGTCCGAAGATCTCCCTGATGTCTATTTTCAGATCGTGCAGGCTGTCGACGAGCGGGCGGTTGCCGATGATCGTTGTCGGGTTGCCAAGGATGCCGACGCGCTTTCCCTTCAACAGGGGAAGATAGAGCGCGGTCTGATCGGCGCCGGTAACGATGGGTTTGGGCTTGCCTCCCAGCGCAAATGCGGTGGTAATGAACAGCAGGGCGGCGACGAGAGTGACAGATCGGTTGATTCGCATGTTGGAAAGATACGAAATCGATCCCGTCCGCCCATACCCGCTATTCCGTCCTGAGACTTTTGATCGGATTGGTCAACGCGGCCTTCACCGCCTGGTAACTTACCGTCACCAGCGTGATCACCATCGCGACCAGGCCTACGACGATAAAGATCTCCATCCCTATATCCGTCCTGAGCTTGTAGTCTTTTAGCCATTCATTCATGCCAAACCAGGCGACCGGGCTCGCGATAGCGCAGGAGATCAGCACGAGGAATACGAATTCTTTCGATTGGAGGCGCCACAAATTGAACACGCTGGCGCCAAGCACTTTCCTGACGCCTATTTCCTTGACGCGCTGTTCCGCGGTAAAGGACGCCAGACCGAAGAGGCCGAGACAGGAGATAAAGATCGCCAGCAGGGCCACGATCGCCGCAAGGTTTCCCACCAGCTCTTCATAATTGAATTTTTTGGCATACTCCTCGTCGGCAAACTTATATTCGAACGGATACGCGGGATTGTAGCGGTCGAAGACGGGCTTGATGGCGGCGATGGCCTTCGATACGGGCATGTTCGGGTTGATGCGGATATCGACATAGCCGGCCCAGCCCCTGTTGAAAATGATCGTCAGCGGGGAGACCGGACGATACGGCGACTCCATCTGTATATCGGGTATCACGCCCAGGACGACCATCGGCTTGTCGTTCCATTTCAGCATCTCCCCTACCGGGTTTTTCAGACGCATCCTTTTCACCGCCGCCTGATTCAGGATGACGCCGTTGCTATCGGCATAATCCCTGGAGAAGTCCCGTCCGGCGAGCATTTTAATACCCATTGTTTTGGTATAGTCGTAGGCCGTGGCGATCGTCGAGAATATATTGGTCTTTTCGATGGGAGTGCTCCCCTTCCATTCCCAGCCATTGTTATTGCTGAATATCTGAGAGGGCGGCGAATTGCTCTGGGTTACGGAAATAACGGTTCCCGTCCGGAGCAGCTCGTTTCTGATCACGTCGAAATTCTTTGCGATGTCGTCCGACCAGTTGACGGTGATCAAACCCTTGTTGTTGAAGCCGATGGGCTGATTCTTTCCGAACTGTATCTGTCTGTTGACCACGATCGTGCCGATCATCAGCACCACCGAGCTCGCGAACTGCAGGACCACCAGGATCTTACGGGGCAGCGAACTGCTCTTTCCCGCCCGCAGATTCCCTTTCAGCACGCGTACGGGGTTAAAGGAAGAAAGATAGAAGGCGGGATAGCTGCCGGCCAGCAGACCGGTCGCAATGGTAAAGCCCAGCATGATGATCCAGAACAGGGGGTTGGTGACCTGCAGGCTCATATCCTTGTCCGTAAGCTTGTTGAAATAGTGCAGCGAGAGAAGTACGATACCCAGCGCCAGAAGGAAGGCAATTCCGGCGATCAACAGGGATTCGCCGAGGAACTGGCTGATCAGACGTCCCCGCCCCGCGCCTATTGCCTTTCGGACGCCTACTTCTCTGGCCCGTTTCTCAGAACGCGCGGTGCTCAGGTTCATGAAGTTGATACAGGCGATCAGCAGCACGATAAAGCCCAGTATCCCGAACATCCGTACGTATTTGATAAAGCCTCCGGTGTTGACGCCGTTGTCAAAATCGCTGTATAGTCTCCATTTCGACATCGGATGAATGAATACTTCGGGCTTTATATGTTTCAGCATATTATCATCACTGAAATGGGCGATCACCACGTTCTTTATCTTCTCATTCACTTCTTTGGGGCTGACATTGGGATTGAGCTGGACATAGGCCTGCCAGGAATTATTCGCCCAGTTGTCCTTATGGTATTGTTTGACCCAGGTATAGATCAGGTCCTGCAGGTGAAATGGTATCAGGTAGTCATAACTGAGAGAGCTATTTTTGGGTTGTCTCTCCACGACTGCCGTAACCTTTAGGTTCGTCGCATTGTCCAGTCGGACAACCTTGCCGATGGCGCTTTCATTTCCGAAAAGAATATGCGCCGTCTCGTCTGTGAGTACGATGGAATAGGGGTCGTGCAACGGATTCTTGTCACCCTCGAGTATCCTGAGGGAGAACATGCTCACGGCCTCTTCGCCGATAAAATGTCCGAATCTGCTGATCTTCTTTTCCCCGTAGACGAGCGAGCGCGGCTGCCCCCAGTCGCACATGGCCACAGCCTTTAGGGCGGGAAATTTATTTTTCAGCTCTTCTCCGATCGAATAAGGTAAGGCCGACTGCGTGCCGCGAAATTCGTCGAAGGTCTGGTGCATCATCACCTGGTACAACTCGCCGTAATTCTTGAAATGCCGGTTCGCGCTGACCTCATCATAGATCCAGAGTCCGATGATCATGGCTACGGCCATCCCCGTTGCCAGCCCGGTGATATTGACCAGGGAGTAGAGTTTGTTCTTCAGCAGGTTCCTCCAGGCGATGAGGAAGTAATTTTTCAACATGCAGGATCGATTGAAAAGGTTACTGATTGCAGATGCCTGGTTTGGATGGCGAACAATATGCCGGAAGCAAAGCAGCTGATTTACAAGGGCTGGCACGGGAAAATCCGCGCGACAGGATCGTTTCCGATACAGGAGGTGTACGGTTCCGATACAACGATCCCCGCGCGGATCCCCAGCCTCAACGATCGCCTGCAACCGGCGAACATTCAGCGATCAGTTGCTCCCCATGGCCCCGAAGACGACCTATTCGCTGTAGGCAGCCAGCCATTTCGCTTTTATCTCCGCCCGTGCTGTGATGAACTCTTTGTCGGTGCCCTGTGCTATTGCGTCCAGCGGGTAACGGAGGGTCTTGTCCCGGGCTGCATTTTTACGAGTTGAAGGATGCCGTCGGCGATGGTTTGCGGATTCATTTCGAATTTGGCCATTTTACCGAAAAGAGCGGCGCCGAGAGCGTTGAATCTTTCCTGTGCCTGCGACCCGTAAAGTTCCGCGATGTCCGGGCGGTCTGCATTGACGCCTGCCTTCGAGCCATTGTTCATTTCCGTCGGATATACGCCGGGCTGTATACTGACGTTCTCGATGTTGAAGTCCGCGAGCTCGGCCTGCGCGCCTTCGGTGATGCTTTCCACTACGAATTTGGACGCGAAGTAGGGTACCATGAAGGGCAATGTGTGGCCGCTGGCGCCCGACGTAATATTGATAATGAGGCCATGGCGTTGTTCCCGCATGATGGGCAACACCGCCTGATAGGTTCGCAGTACGCCGTAGACGTTGACCTCGAACATCCGCCTGAACTGATCGGTCGAGTAGGCTTCCAACAGTCCGAATCCGCTGACGGCCGCATTGTTGATGAGGACGTCGATACGCCCGTGCTTTTTCCGGATGGAGTCGAATGCATCCCTGACGGAATTGTCGTCGGAGATATCCATTTCCACTACCTCGATATTGTCGAGCTTTCCGAGTTCGGCCGCCGCGGCGGCGTTCTTACCGTTGACCCCGCGCATCCCCGCGATCACGGTATATCCTGCCTGTGCCAGCGTTGTAGCCGTGAGTTTTCCAAACCCGGTGCTGGTCCCTGTAATTACGATTGTCTGTGCCATTGTTGAAAAATTTGATGACACAAAGTTCGTGCGGCGATACTTCCTGGATCTTGATATCAGATAAGTAATGGTGTTGACATTTATCAATGCGGTCTTTTATCATTTATCAATCGGGAAAGAGTGATGAAGTGCCATCTTTGCACTGAAAAATCATGACCATGGATATTCAACTCGCGGAACGCCATTTCGCCATCTGGTCCGAACGGGACGCAGAAAAAAGGGCCGCCATGATACCTGAGGTCTATGCCCCGGACGTCGAGGTTGTGGACCCTCATTTTGTAGCTCATGGTCACGCTGGTCTTCAGCAGCTGATCACTAACCTCCAGGCGAAGTTCCCGGACCGGCGTTTTACGCCGCGCGGGCCAATCGAGGGACATCATAATGTGGGCCGGCTGTTCTGGCAATTCGGAACCGCCGAAGAGCCCGCGCAGGAGACCGGCCAGGACGTCTTTGTCTTTCAGGACTCCCGCATCCGCCAGCTGCTGATCTTTATCGACGGTCATTAGGCCCGATTGTTCTACTTTTGCCGAGGAAGGGTCTTTCCCTCCAGGAAGCAAATGGGTTTTGAGGTCTTCGCGCAATATATAAAAGAGAAAAGCCAGGTTTCGGATGAAGACCTGCGCCGGGTCGAGGCCGTCAGCCAGATGAAAAAGCTCCGTAAGCGGCAGTATCTGCTGCAGGAAGGCGACGTCTGGAAAAACAATGCTTTTGTAACAAAAGGCTGTGTCCGAACCTATTCGGTCGACGAGAAGGGCAATGAGCACATACAGAGTTTTGCGATCGAGAACTGGTGGACGGGCGACCGGGAAAGCCTTCTGTCCGGCCAACCGTCACGCTTCAACATCGATGCAGTGGAAGATTCGGAGCTGGTGCTCATCGCGAAAGAGCCTTTCGATCTGCTTTGTAAAACCATTCCGGCGCTGGGCGCGATGGTGAACGGCATCCTGGAAAGAAGCTTTATCGCCTCTCAGAACCGGATCCAGAACTTTCTGAGCCTGAGTGCGGAGGAGAAGTATCTCCAGTTCCTGGATAAGTACCCCCAGCTCACCACCCGGATACCCCAGTCGATGATCGCCTCCTACCTCGGGATAACGCCGGAAACCCTCAGCAGGGTCCGCAAGGAAAGTTACAGAAAAAAGGGCTGACCTATTGACGGAGCAGATCGCAGCCTTCAGTGCAAACTTATCACGCGGGTGATCTGCCATTTACCATCCCGGTGCCGCCAGATCAGGAAGAATTTGTCCGGCTTGGACGGCGTCTCGCTCTCCTGGTGATTGATAAATCTGTGTAAGCCGATCTCCACCGCGCCCCAGTCCCCAACCGGATACACTTCTATGCTACCCTTCACGAGTACCCGGGTCACTTTACCGCAAATATTCTTTTGGATGGCGTCAAGGAGTTTCTGCTTGTTCGTCTCGAGGCCGCCCCTGTCGTGGTAAAACTCGACGCTGTCCGCATATAGTGCGGCCTGTGTAGCCATATCGCAGTGGTTGTAGGCGTTGAAATAGACGCTGTCCATATGGACTATCGTGTCGTACAGGGCCTGGGAGGGGATCTTGTAGGTGTAGACGTCCGGATTCTGGGCGAAGGCGAGGGTCGGGAGAAGCAGGGCAAGAAGAAGCGCTTTGGTCGGCATGTATGCAGGTTTGGCCGGTAAGTTAGCGATTTGGATCGATATGCCGCGGCCGTCTGTTGGCCCGGACGAACCAACGCGGTATCAGTATGACGATACCCGCCAGAAGCCTGATCCCCTTCCACGCCGCTCTGCCTGCAAACGCCAGCAGGCGGTTGGCGTGGGGAACCAGGTGATCGGTGTCGTTGATCGGTGGGGCCGGGTGGCCGTTGGTTGACTGGGATGGGGCGCCGTCGTTCGGGTATTTTCGCATATTTTTAGATAGCCCGGTTCAAAAGCTGTGCCACCGGGGCCGCGGGGAGCCGCGAGGGGCCGCGGGGAGCCGCGAGGGGCCGCGGGGAGCCGCGAGGGGCCGCGCGTGCCGACCAATAAAAAAAGGCCACGACCTTTTGATCGTGGCTTTGGCTTTGGGTCAAGGCTTTGGGCCAACTAGTACCCAGGATTCTGGTACATCTTCTGCGGATCGAGAAGGTACTCGAACTGGGGTATCGGGTAATAAATATCCTTGGTCGAAATGTTCGACAGCGGAGAGTTGTCGTAGTCGGCCTGGCTCTTCGTATGGAAATAGTCCACCGAGCTTGCTGGGCGTTGAAGAAGCGGATCAGGTCGAACCAGCGATGGTGCTCGAAAGCCAGCTCTACCCTTCTCTCGTGGAGGATCGCCAGCTTGACGGTCGGGTATTTCGACGCGTATCCCGCATCCGTTGCCATCATCGTGGCGTAGTCCGGGCGCTGCGCCCTTGCGCGAACCATATTGATATAGGTGATCGCGGTGGCGTCGTCCCCCAGCAGGTCATACACTTCAGCGATATTCAGGATGATATCCGCATAACGGATCAGGATCCAGTCGTTGCCGCCATAGCCGCCCTGGTTGGATACCACGGTGCCGGGATTGATGTCCCTGAACTTCGAGATATAGTACTTGTTGATGGACGCGCCGAAGTGGATGGAGAAATTGGTGCGCAGGTCGCCTGTCTCGTATTCCTTCAGCAGGTCATTGGTGAGCGTATTGCCGCTGCCCTGGGACAGGAAGGTCGAGATCAGGGTCTCACCCTTGGGCTGGTTGTTCTTCGCGAGGGAGGAAGAATAGGTGAGGTCGCCCTGTTTGTAGGGGATCTGCCAGATGATCTCGGGGTTGGTCGATTTCTTGTTGACGTCGAACACGTCGGCGTAGGCTACGTCTGAGAGGTTGGCAAAGGTCTTCAGATTATAGGCGGCCAGCAGATAGGCCTTCGCGTTGGCGAGGTTGTCCGGTTTGTTGGCGTCGAGGTTGGCGCCCATCGTCAGGTACACCTGTCCCAGCAGCGCGTTGACAGCCTGCATGGATACCCGTCCCTTGGTGGCGGCAGGCTGCACGTTGGGCAGGCCGCTGTTGAGGGCGTCCTTCAGGTCGGCGATGATCTTCGCGTAAACGGTGTCTCTTTTCACGCGCGCCGTCAGCTGGTCCGCCTGGGAAAGGGTCGTTATTCTTTCGGTCACCAGCGGCACATCGCCGAATTCGCGGACCAGGTTGAAATACATATACGCGCGGACGAATTTCATTTCGCCTATGAACTGCTTTTTCGTATCGGCATTGGCGAAAGAGATCCCGTCGATCAGTGAAAGGATCATATTGGCACGGCCTATCGGCGTATAAAGCGCGGTCCAGTGGCTCTTCAGATAGCTGTTGCTTGCGACCAGGGCAAAAGCCGTAAACTGAAACGGCTCACCATTATTCGACTGGTTGTCCGTCGTATTGATATCGTCCGAACGGTCGTCCGTCCAGGTCGAGGCGCCTTCGCCGACGCAGTTGCTGCTGCGGAGGGCCTGATAAACGCTGTACACTCCGGCCGTGATGTCGGCCTCGGTCTTATAACCCGCATCCACGGCGACGGCCTCCGGATTGCTCTGGTTGATGAATGTCTTGCTGCAGCCGCCGAGACCGATCAGCAGAACAAGCCCTAAAATTCCTGATATATTCCTTCGCATAATTAATTTTTTAGAGTGACGCATTGATTAGAAAGCAACCTTGATACCCGTATTGAAGGACCTCATCAGCGGATATTTACCGTAGTCGACGCCCGGCGCCAGGTTGGTGCCGTTGTCGTAGTCCAGCTTCAGGATTGTAGCCCAGATATCTGGTAATCGTGAAGGCATTGTCCACGGACACGTACCAGCGCAGTCCGGAGAGCCCGGCCTTCTTCAGGTCAACCAGCTTGTTCAGATTGAGGCCCAGAGTCATATTCGTGCAACGGAAGTAGGAACCATCCTGCAGATAATAGTCGGACAGACGCGTGCTGTTGCTTTGCGTGCCGCCGCGGGAAGCCCTGTATTCATGGCCGTTCCCCGGTCTTGCCTCGCTGCGGTAGCGCTGGTCGACCTGAACATAGTTGTTGCCCGATCCTTCCATGTTGCGGATATAGTAGTCCTGCGCGTCGAGGACCTGGTTGCCGTGCGAACCGTTGAAGGAAGCGCTGAAATCAACCATCTTGTAGTTGGCAGTGAGACTGAACCCGTAGGTGAAATCGGGATAGGGGGTACCGATGACCCGTTTGTCGGCTTCGTTGATCACGCCGTCGCCGTTCATATCCCTGAAGTACATGTCCCCGGCTTCCAGCGGCGTGGAAGAGTAGGAAGAGATGGGGAAGGCCTGCAGCTTGTAACCCGTGGGGAAGCTGTTCTTGTTGGCCTTGTACACTGCGAGGTCGGAGTTGACGGCCGCAAGGTCTTTCTCCCTGACCATGCCACCTACTTTTACGCCATAGAAAGAGCCGACGGGGCTGCCTACCTGGGTCTGGTGGGTCTGATAGGGTCTTTCTCCACCGTTGTAGGGTATGGGGCTCGCGCCGCCGAGGCTGACGACCCTGTTCTGGTTGTGGGTGATATTGCCGACGATGCTCAGGTTGAAATCCTTTGACTGGATGGCCTTTACGTCTACCTGCAGGTCGATCCCTTCGTTATGGATATTGGCGTCGTGGAGGTTGGTCCAGATGGTCGTAGCGCCGCTCGTGTTACCCGTCGCGCTGAGCGGCCGGTTGATCAGCAGGTTATAGGACCGGCTGATATAATAGTTAACGTTAAAGGCCAGCCGATTGTGCCAGGTTGCGGCATCCAGCCCGAAGTTGAACTGCGAAGTAGACTCCCAACCCAATTTCGGATCGGCAAGACCACCTGCCCAGTTGCTGTTATTAACGGTATTGCCGATGATGACGCCGCCGGCTCCCGTAACATCCTGCTCGTAGAGGAAGTTGCCGGGAAGGTTGTTGTTACCGGTGAGGCCCTGCAGCGGCGCGCAGCTTCAGGAGGGAATTCTCGCCCAGCCAGTCGTGGTAGAAGGACTCGTTCGAAAGGGTCCATCCTGCGGCAACGGATCCGAACTTGCCCCATTTGTTCTGCGGGCCAAAGCGGCTGCTGGCGTCGTCACGGAAGGAACCCGTCAAGAAATAGCGGTCATTAAAGCTGTACACTATACGTCCCAGATAGGAAAGCAGGGTCGCGGACGTTTTGCCGGTATTGCTCTGCTGCGTAAAGTCGCCGGGGGTCGATCCGACGGCCGTGATATCCGGGATATTGTCGCTGGTGAAATCCTTTGCATTTACGGCGAGGATATCCTGCTTGGATTCCTGTGCGGTATAGCCCGCGAGGAAATCGAACCGGTGCTTTCCAAACGTCTTCTTATAGTTGAGCGTGAACTCAGCCAGCTTATCCTGTGTGGTCAGCGCCTGCGCCGAAGCGTTGGCGGCCAGGATCGACTGGGGCGATCCCGGAGGATTGATGCCGTTGCTCAGATTGGTCGGGTAGTAGTATTCGTATTTTTCCTGATAGGTCTCGCCGCCCAGGTTGGCCTTGACGACCAGGTCCTTGATGATCTCATAGGAAGCACTGGCCTGGTACATCGCTCTCGTTCCGTTGCGGGTGATCTTGTTCCGCTGCGCCAGGGCCAGGGGATTTTCGATACCCTGGAAAGAATAGGTGTAGCCATCGAATTGTTTGGAAGCGCCCTGATCCGCGGTCTGCACGGTTCCGTCGGGGTTAAAAGCCGGGAAGATCGGCATATAGACGAGGCCTCCGAGGATCACGCCATGGTCGAAACGGCCTTCTTCTACTTCGCGGTTAACCGTATTAGTTACGAAGACGCTGGAAGAGACTTTGAGTTTGGGGGTCACATCGGCGTCGATATTCGCGCGCAGATTGATGCGTTTCTGGTAGGTGCTGTTCAGGATACCGGGCTGGTCGAGATAGCCGCCGCTGATGAGATAGCGGGTGTTCTGGGAGCCGCCGGTGAACGACAGGTTGTGACGCTGCGTGGTAACGTTGCTGTAGAGGACGTCCTGCCAGTCGGTGTTGTATTTCGGCGTCTTGAGGGTGCGCGTGGGGAAGTCATACAGGTCCGAGATGATACAAACCGAGCAGCCGGTAGCGGTCTGTCCGGATTTCTTTACGCGCGTCGCGTTGTCGTCGGAGAGATAGCTGTCGTTCCAGCCGGTGCCGTTCGCCATGAGGATATCCTTATAGTTGTTGTTGCGGCCGTCGACGAAGAGGTCGGCGAACTGCGAGGAATTGAGCAGTTTGACCTTGTGGGCGAGTTGCTGCCTGCTGACCTGGAGGTCGTAGGTGAGTGTGCCTTTCCCCGCCCGACCCCTCTTGGTAGTGATGAGGACGACACCGCCGGATGCCCTCGAACCGTAGATGGCGGCGGAGGCGGCGTCCTTCAGGATCTCGATGGACTCGATATCGTCGGGGTTGATGAACACGTCGTTGCCGCTCTGGTTGGGGTTGTACCCGTTGGTGGCGTTGGTGCTGTTGCCGGCACCCGACATGATCGTGCCGCCGACGGGATAGCCGTCGATGACATACAGGGGCTCGGAGCTGGCGTTGATAGAGCCAGTGCCGCGTACGCGGATCTTGACGCCGCCGTATGGCGCGCCGCTGACCTGCGATACCTGGACGCCGGCTACTTTGCCTACGAGGGCCTGGCCGATGGTTGGCGTGCTCAGATTCATTTCGCTGGCCTTGACGCTGGAAATGGCGCCGGTAACGTCTGCTTTGCGGAGGCGGGTGTAGCCGACATAGACTTCTTCGAGCATTCTCGCATTTTCTCTCAGGCTGATGGTCATTACTTCGCCTGTGACCTTTATCTGTTGCTCGAGGTAGCCCGCGCCGGAGATGACTAGTGTACTGCCTGCGTTGGCTTCGATGGCGAACTCGCCTTTGGCGTTGGTGGAGACGCCTTTTTTCCGCCTCTTACCATGATGTTTACGCCTTCGATCGGCTTACCGGTGGAGTCGGTGACGGTTCCCGAAACGCGCCCGAAGTTCTTGCCGGGGGCGCCGGTCTTGCCCGGATCGCCGGTCTTGCCGGGATCGCCCGCCGCAAATGACGGAATTGAATAACAGAATAGTGCCATGACCAGAAGTATGGCCGTGCGAAACATGTTGTTTTGCATTTTTTAGTTGCTTTACAGTGTGCTTTAAGAAATTTTTAGGGCCGGTTTACGGATCCATGGGCTCGCGCGGATTGATCTGCAGGGCCTCTATCTTCGGATAGAATTCCACCTCTGTGTCGGTGAGGCGCTTGCCGTTGGCATAAGGAGCTTCGTTGAGCTCGCGGAGGCACCGGTCGATCTGGTTCTTTTCGATGCTGGTGCTCTGTCCGCGGGTGGTACAGGTAATGGCTGGTTTGTCGAACGGCATGCCATAGCGATAGATCAGGCGAACGGTATTTCGCATATTCGTGGTGGTATGCCTGGCGTGCGGATCGATGATCACGGCGTTGGCTGCTATATGTAGTTTTTCAACGAGGAATTTCTTCATTTCGATGGCCTCGCAGTATTTCGTTTTGTACGGATGTACTTTGCCTCCGCTCGTGACGATGAATGGCGCGAGGCCTTTCTGGTATTGGATGGCGGCGAGGCGGCAGCGGATCATTCCTTCGGCGCTGAGGGCGACGTTTGGCTCATCGGGTCCGGCGCCGGGTATTTCGATGACCGTGTAGGGGTAGGCGGCCCATTTGATGGTGGGAATGCGGTCGTACGCGGATTTATTCTCCGTTTGTTGCATCGGCTCGTAGTCGGCGGCCTGGTCTCTTTCGTTCATTTCGATGAAGTGGAGGGCTGCGTTTAGCGGGATGTCGAAGAAGTCGGCTTTCGGCTCCGCCGCGATCAGTTCGGCCGTGTTGTATAGCAGGCCGATATAGCCCAGGCGATATTTCGTGCTGTCCTTTGGGTCGTGGACATTGAAGGATATCGAGTCGATGGCGGGGTAATTGGGTTTTTTGCCTTCGCCATAGACGCCGATGGCGAAGTTGACGCCTTCTGCGTCCTGGGTCCAGGCTTTGGCGAGCATTTCGGGTTCGTTTTGTCCCTGGAAGAGGACATAGGCTCCGGAGGGGATGAGGTGTTTTTTGACCAGGCGGCCGAGGGCGTTGTCGGGTTTGTAGAGGGTCTTGAGTCTTTCTGCTACTTGTGTGATCTCGTCGTTGCTAAAACGCAGGGCCTGTATATAGCAGGCGCCGTCGCGCTGGCAGGTCTGTAGTGCGGATTTGAGGGAGTCGAGTTTTTTGTCGCCGATGGTTTTTAGCCCGGGGTCGGCTGCGAGGAATTGCTTTACGTCGGGCAGCTCGTGGAAAAGAGTGAGGAGATAGTAGTTCTTTGCCTGAACGTAGTTGTTACTGCTCAGCAGCTTGTAGTGTACATCGGGATGTTTGTCCTGCGCGTTGCTCAGTGAAGGAGCGGCTAGTAGACTAATTAGAGTGAACCCAAAAACCAAACGAATATTCTGCATGTGTGGCGATTAACGAATGCAAAATTGCGTTCGTTTAACAATCCTTTAACCCCTTGAGACACGAATTAATATTTACTTATCGTTTGCTTTACTGTTTGTTAATTTGTTTTGAATATAATCTTTCCTACTGTCTGTGAAATCAACAGATCGAACTACTCGGGTTGATAAATTTTTTTTGGATTTTTTTGGGGGGAGTTGGGGGGATTTTTGGAGGCGGTAGTTTTTTGGGGGTTAGCCGCGGGTGGGGGGGATTGCCCGCGGTGAGGGGTTTAGGGGTTAGCGGCGGGTTAGATGTCGGTTTGGTGGTATTCGATGTGGATGGTATCGTTGAGGCTGCGGATTTCGTGGTGGCGGACAATGCTGCGGTCGTCCTTTTGCATTTCGAGCCGCACGGTTTGGTTGTCGATCCAGGCCGCCTTAATATCCGGCCGGAGACCTTGAACCCCATATATAGGCCCGGAGGCGGTGGGGGTGATCAGTGTGACATTCGTGGAGGAGTGGTCTTTTATTCGGTATTGGGTGACCAGCAGTCGCAGTCGGCCATCGGGTGATATGGCTTCCTGTTCTTCCATAAAGTCGGGGCGGGGACCGGTCGAGACCCTGATGCGTTGAACAACGGTGCCGTCGGGCTGGATTATTTCTTTTGTTTCTGTGTAGCCTTTTGAGGGACGGATTGCCTTTATCTTTTCGAGGGTCATTCGACCCTCCCATTCGGGAAAAGTCTCCAGCACATGGCCTGTCCGGTTCATGACATGATCGGCCATGGGGGTCTGATAGTCCATCCGAAGATGTTTCAGCCTCGATGCCAATTGCGACTTTAGCGCGCTGAGCCTCCTCAGTTGAAATGTCCTGTCCGCCTGAGCCTGCTGCTGGGTGAAAAAATGTAGCACGCCGTCAAAGCCGTCGCATACGAACTGGCCGCAGAATTTTTCGATTTGGAACTCGATCACTGCGTTGACTACATCGTAGTAGCGCTGCAACGCGGGGGATGGAGGTCTGGAAGTCATGGCGAGGATAGGTTTTGAAGGTGTTGCTGCAGTTCGAGGTCATAGTCATTGGGGCGGAGCCGGATGAGTCTGTTTACCGCGACGCGCGCCTGCTGGCGCAGTTGGGCCGTGTCGCGCCCTTTTGCCTCCTCCAATTTGATCTTCAGCATCAGCAGTTCAGTCTGAAACCGCAGGAACGAAAATTTTTCCTGCTGCAAACCTGGGTCATCGCCCTCCGCCGTAAGCCTGGCGATCGTCTCCGCGGACCAGAGTTCGTTGATCTTCTCTTCGGCCTTGTCGAGGTTGCGCTCCATCAGCCTCGCGGCGATCTGCTGGAGGACGTCGAAGAACTCGTGTAGCTGGTCAAGGAGGAAGTCTTTGCGGACGGGCATGGTTAAAGGTAAAAGAACTATCTGTTTCCCCTTTGATTCAATTTTGAGGTTAAGGTCCCCAAGGAGCGGTCCTGCAGGAGCCTTTGATAATCAGCACCTGATCACTACTGCATTTACCCCTCAGTTTGATACTAAAATAAATTTACATGCGTTCATATGACCATAACCCAAAACCAAATCCATGAAACAGCTAGTCACACTACTGCTATTTTTGCTCTCGCGACTACCAATGCCATCGGACAGGGCACTAAACGGTTTGCTGCCTTACCTGCCCCGACAACAGAAGAAGAATACAACTACATAACAAGAGGATATCAAACCCAGGTATCGCAAGGACTTGATATGAAAAAAGGGTACCACTTTGCCAATTTATTCGATACAAAAATCAGCAACTACACATTCACCGCTAAAGCTTTGATAAGAGATGTGAGTAATGAGATAGCTGGAATTCTCATAATCACACATTCACAAATATGGGATAAGACATATTATATGTGCATTCCACATGGAAACGAACAACTGGCAAACAGATACCTCTCCGATTTGAATAACTGGGACAAGCAAATAACAACAGCATATTGTCAATTAGTCTCCCTCGGGTTTGGCAACGCGTTGGCGTCAGCTTATGAGGCTGAAAAGAAGATAAACAATTGATTTAACATCGTCGCAAAATGAATATCAAACCAAAGAGCCTTCGCATGACGGTAAGGAACTGGTAAGCGACGGAGCCCCCTTTAAATCCCCGATTTCATAAAGATGCTGCCGTCCGGTCCCTGATAGATGGATTTCAGCATCGTCGCGGTGGCTTTATCGATCCAATAGGTCACCTTATACCCATTATAATCCACAACGACTACATAGGCCTGGAGCGTCGCCGTGCTGCCGGTGGAAAGCACGTCGGTGAAAACGTCTTTGATAGAGACCGTGGCGCTGGCGCCGGAGCCGATGCGGAATTGGCCGTGATAGCCCGGCTTGAGGGGCAGGGCGCCGAAGAGATAGTCGGTCAGGTAGCTGTCGAAATAGGGTGACAGCACGGTGAAGCTGGTGTCCTTTTCGACGTGGCCGTTTTGGGTGGTGGTGTTTTTAACGGCGGAGCCTCCGCGATAGTCGTAGATAAATTCTTTGGAGCCGACGAACGTGGCGGTATAGATGGGTTTGAGGGACGGCCATTCGACGATGGTGGAGTCCCTCTTGCCGTCATTGCGGAGCTGGAGATAGATCAGCCGCTTATTGGCAGAATCGATTTTTGTGACGCAGTTGAGGGTGGCCTGGCGGGTGATGGTGCCGTATTTGTCGATCCAGCTGAGTTTTTGGAAAACGCTTGCGGGTTTGAAATAGGCCTGGTTGATGCTTTTGCTGCCGGGTTCGACGGTTTCCTGGCCTCTTACGGAAGCGGCTGTGAGGATAAGCAACGGGAGGACGAACAATGATCGCATGGGTGGAATAGATTTGGTTGATGCGTCAAGATAGGTCCGGCGGAGGTTTTGGTAAAATCAATTCAATCACTGGCAGGAGATTTTCTATGATTGGAGGTGAAGGTTCAACATATCCCTGATCGAGGTTACGCCGGCGAGGTGTTCCATTCCCCAGTCCTGCAGTTGTGTAAGGATTCCCAGCAGTGAACGCCCGAGGTCCGACAGCGCATACTCCACCCGCTGGTTCTTTGGGTCGTACTGGCGCCGGATGATCGAGCTGGTCCTGCTCCAGCTCGCGCAGATGCTCCGATAGCATCTTCCGGCTGATATTGGGGATCGCCTTGTGCAGTGCGTTGTAGCGCAGCGACCCGGCGGACAGATAACAGAGGATGCAGGGTTTCCACTTGGTCGCAAAGAGTCGTAAAGTCGCGACCACGCTGCACCGGGCCGGCTCAGCCAAATTTTCTGCCGGTAACCTTTTGGTAACTTCTTGTTTCATATTGAATGGTTGGATAGCTTTGCCTGGGAAATAAAAATAATCAAAATTCATGGAGTTTCATTTAGCCGAACTGAATATCGCCCGGGTGTTGTATCCGCTGGATCATCCTTCAATGGCCGATTTTGTCAATGGTCTGGACAGGATCAATCAGCTCGCGGAAAGCAGCGAGGGGTTTTGCTGGCGTCTCAAAGAAGACAACAATAACGCCACGGACATACGCATCTACAACGACGATTCCATCATCGTCAATTTGTCCGTTTGGCGATCGGTCGAAGACCTGTTTCAGTTTGCCTACAGGACCGAGCACACCGATTTCTTCCGGCGGAAAAAGAATGGTTTGACCGGCTCTCGGACATGCATATGGTGCTCTGGTGGGTACCCGCGGGACACCAGCCCGGTGTCGCCGAAGCCGAGGAACGCCTGACCTGGCTGCGGCAGAACGGCGACAGCCCGTACGCTTTTAGCTTTAAAAAGCGGTTTAGTCCGGAGGAGGCCATGAGATTTGACAGAGGCGCGGCATCCCGGCTAACAAAACAATAACATTTAGATCCATTATCTTTGGCGACCACCCCCATCGGGTATTCAGCTGAATGCAAAAGATCCTATCGCCCCTTCTGATCCTCTGGTTTTGCCTTGCCGCTCAAAGGGCGGGCGCCCAAAACACCATACTGAGCGGTGTTATCAACGACTCAACCAGCGGAAAGCCCTGGCAGGGGATCAGCCTGTTCCTCAATGGCACGAGCAAGGGGACGGTCACCCGCAACGACGGAAGATTTGAACTGGCGGTTCCCCCGGGCCGTTACGAGCTGATCGCGTCCGCCATCGGATACGCCACCTTTTTGAAAGAGATCAATAGCCGCAACCTTCCCGCCTCTTTAAAGATCACCCTGCATAACAAGGCGGACGAACTGGCTTCCGTCACCGTAGAGCCCTATCTCAAAGACGGATGGAAAAGATATGGAAGGACCTTCTGGCAATATTTTATCGGGACAACGGAGAATGCCTCGTCGTGCACTATCAAGAATAAAGAGGTCCTCCGGTTTCATTTTTATCTGAAGAGCAATCAGCTTTCCGTCACTGCGATCGAGCCGCTGCTGATCGAGAACAAGGCGCTCGGCTATCAGCTGGAATACCGGCTGGAGCGCTTCGTCTGCGATTTTTCCTCGCATATCATCTCCTACTACGGCTATCCCCTCTTTCGGGATATGCCCACCGACGACCCGGATAAAAAGAAGAAATGGGAGAACAACCGCCAGCTGGCCTATATGGGTTCGATCATGCATTTCATGCGCAGCGTCTATAGCAGCAGGGTAAGGGAAGAAGGCTTTTGGTAAAATACAAGACGCCGGTGCCGAATATCGAAAAGAAAAGGGTGGCAGCGATCTACCGCCCCAATATCACCAAAACGGATAGCATTCCCATGGATACCCTCCACCACTACTGGGAAGTGCTGCGCGAGCCCGATTTTTTCATGGAACCCACTACAGATGCCGGCGGACTGATGACGATAGAAACGGACCAAACGCATGTCATGTTCTTCTACGACGACTGCACCGTTATTTACGGCAACCCGAAAAGAGGGGTCGCCTATGCCGAATCCTCGATCCGGCTGATGAACCAGCAGCCAATTGCCATCGACGAGAACGGCAGCTTCTACCCCCAGAATGAGGTCCTCAATCTCCAGACCTGGAGCATCACCCAGAATATCTCCAATCTATTACCCCGGGACTATGACATCAATGTGCCGATACCCTAGTGGTTTTGCAACAGTTGGGCTTTACGCCAGCGCCATGGCTCCCTCGTCGATCCGCATCGGCTGGTAGTCCTCTTTCCAGGCGTGTTTCCATCTGCGGTGGCTCCACAGCCACATATCCGGCCGGGCATGGATGACGGACTCCAGATAGCGTACATACATACGGGTTAGCTCACCCTCGGGGAGTTCCGCTGCGTTCATACAGGCCAGCTGCACTTTTCCGTGGTAGTGACCGCGTTTCGGCTTCTCGATCGAAGCAAAAACTACGGGCAGCTCGCCGTTGCGCGCCCCTTTCTCCGGACCGCTGGCGAAAGGCGTCGGGCGGCCCATAAAGTCTATCCAGTAGGCGGAATGCATATTGCCGGGGCATTGGTCGGCCACCAGGCCCAGCAGGTATTGGGACTGAAGATGGGGAATGATGGCTTCCTTCATCTGGGGGGCCGGCAGAAAGGCGTTGCCGCTGCGGGTGCGAAGCTTGTAGAACAGTCGTTCGAATACTTTGCTGCCGATGGGCATGTACACGACCAGGATCTTGAATTGCGTCAGCGCCGTCATCACGAAGCTGGCCCCATTCCCAGTTGAAGGTATGGCCCAGGTGCATCTGGCAGCTTTTCCCGGTCGCGTATATTTCGTCGAGCGCCTTTGTGTCGACGGTAAAGCGTTTGTGCAGCCAGCGGTCACTGGCGGATAGTAATTTTATCACTTCGACAAAGGAATCGATGAAATTATGGTAGAATTTCTTTGCGATGGTGGTGAGTTCGGCTTCCGACTTTTGGGGGAAGGCCTGTTTTAGATTGTCCATCACGACTTTTCTGCGATAGCCGATAAGGTAATAAACGATCCCGTAAATGATATCGGAGATAAAGTAAAGTACCCGCATCGGAAGGAGAGAGACGAGATAGAAGAGCCCATAAATTATATAGTACATGGCAGAGCTTAAGGGATTTCCATGGAAGGACCATGGATCTTTGGTTAAGAAATAGGCCTTTGGTTCGTCGGCGACTTAAGCTCGTCTGTAGGTATATTGGGGCGCCTTTTTTCAGGCGCCGGCGATCGCGCTAAAGGTAGAGGTAATTATTCTCAATAACGCATTTATTTTGCTTTCAGTACACGGCCCTTCCAATTTCATTGTCTTTGATCTGCCACGCGAGGGCGAGGTCTTTGTTGACCTTTTCGAGTGCTTTTTTGTTTTTTAGGGTCGTATAGGCTTGTTTTAATCCGGTCAGTGACCAGCCGTTGAGGGGATTTATCTGCAGATCGCGCTGGAAGACCGCTGCTGCGCCGGTGTTGTCTCCTGTCCTCAGCAACAGATCGCCTAGATATTGTCTGGCCGGCAGCAGCCAGTCGCGGGGTTCGTCGTAGACCAGGGCATCTTCCGCGGCTACGGCCTGTTGGAATGCTTTTTCGCAGCGCCATAGTCGCCTTTTCGTTGTGCCAGTGTGCCCGTAAGGATCGCTTCGGCCACCTGGCCGGCCGAGTAGGCGTCGCTAAAGGGGTCGTAGGAAGCTTTTAGGGCAGGGTTTTGATGGGCTGTCTTTAATGCTTCCAACTCGCGTTCGGCTTCGGCGAACTTCTTTTGGTGGCTAAATGCCATTCCCCGGGCGAAATGATGCAGAAAGCCGGAATAGTAGAGGGCCGTGTCCGGGTTTTTGTCGCTCAGTATCTCGTCCCAGGCTCCAAACCGTATCAGCGTGAACAGGCGGGCGTCGTAGACATACTGAAAGAAGTTGCCCATTCCGCCCGGCGTGCCAAGCAGCAATTCGGTGGGGATCAGGCTGCGCAGGGTGTCGCTTGCCGCCAGCGCGATCGAATAGTTCCCGGCCATCATGGCGCAGGTGATCTTTAGATGAATGGCGTGGAGGAGGTAAAGTCCTGCGTCCTGTTCCACAGGCTGGTAAGCCTTGAGATATTTTGAATAGTTCAGGACGGCGGAGTCGTTGACGATAATGCCTTTTTTGTAGTTGCCCGTACGGATATAGATATGCGAAGGCATATGCGTTACATGGGCTACGTCGGGCATCAGGGTCGCGAGACGCTCGGCGCTGGACAGGCCTTCGTCCGGGTTGAGCGAGCCTTCCGTGGTGTGGATCATGAAATGCAGGGCGCCGGGGTGGAGGGAATCGATCGCAAGCGCCCTGTGGAGGATCGCCTTTATCTGCGGCGTCCAGGGTTTAGGGGTCATATCGATGCCGTAGAGGTCCCAGGGGATGTTCGAGCATCAGGGCGTCGGCGTAGAGGGTGATGATGTCTGCATTATTCGGATTCTGCGCTGCCAATGATTGCATGGCGGCTGAATAGTCTGTCTGGAGTTGTTTAAGGTCGAATGTCGAGTCTGCGGAATAGCGTTTGGCTATCGCCGCTATCAGCCCTTTTTCTGCGGGTGTGCACTGGTCGGATAAGTTTTTGCTCTTTAGCGCCGCTTCATAGGCCGCATATTCCGCGCGATATCCGTTGCCATAGTTGATGGTGGGTCCCAGCGCCAGGGCCTTTCCATAGTACGCCATCGCGCAGGTCGAATCGAATCTGATCGCCTTGTTGAACGACGCCCTGGCCTCGAGGGTGTGAAAGGCGTAGTAGAGGTTGATCCCCTGGTTAAAATAGAATTGGGTGCTGTCTGACTTCGTGGTTATTTTCCAGCGGTGTGGCCCCCACCCCTTCAGCGGCGGGATGTCGCCTGCATCGGGGGCCAGGTTTGGCGCGACGCGGCAGGACAATGAATAGCGTAGTTTCAGGGCCGTTAGGTTGGCTCTCGACGGGGATGCTTTTCGGGGAGTTATAGCCGCGGCCAGCAAGAAAGCGGCTATCGTTGTACACAGTACGGCTACCTTTTTCATTGTCGTTAGGGATTTGGGTGGAAGGTACACATATTTCACTATCGGAAATGCGTATCTTGGCAGTTACAAACTCTCCGTATGAAACTGACCATCCTGCTTGCTTCGTTCTTCCTGCTATCTCTACAATCCAGCGAGCCCGGGTATCCCGGCGGACCGTCGGCCTGGACCGACTACCTCAATCACAACCTTCATTTTCCGGTTGAAGCCATTGAAAACGGCGTTTCCGGCACGGTCATCGTAGACTTTATCGTCCATCTGGACAGTACCGTCAGCGATATCCACGCTGTCAGTGGCCCGAAAAAGGGTGGCCTGCGGGAGGAAGCGATACGCGTTATTACCGCCAGCGGCAAATGGGTGCCTGCGGTTAAGAATGGTTCTCCGGTGGAAGCTCACAGGAAGGAGCCGATCAAATTCGTATTGATGAAATAGTGCGTAGCGACCATTTAATTCTTCAGATTGATCAGATTGACCACAACCTTGATCATCATATCCTTTTCTTCGGGTTTGCTTTCTGCGATCATCAGCGTAAGTGCGACAAGGGCATTGTCCGCAATTTTCTTTGATCCATCGGCGCGGTATAAGATTGCGTTCTTCTCGAGGAACCAGACGAACAGGAAAGCGGCGATCCGTTTGTTCCCGTCAGAAAAGGAATGGTTTTTAATGACGAAATATAAGAGGTGTGCGGCCTTTTCCTCGACACTGGGATACAGATCCTTTTCGCCGAAAGTCTGGTAAATGGCGGCGTGATCTGAAAAAATTCCTTTGGGGTGGTGGATTTCCCAGTAGTTTTACTGTTTGTTTTAGTTCATCAAGTTGACGGGATTGATCCTTGAAGCGCTTTTGATCGATGGCGTAGCCTTTTGTAAGGTAGTCTTTCAAGACTTTATTCGCCCAAATGCGGAATTGGGTCCCCCTGATAGAGTTGACCCTATAGCCGACAGAGAGAATTGCATCTAAATTATAATACTCAATATCTCTGGTTATCTCCCGACCGCCTTCATTTTGAACTGTTGCATTTTTTGCAACAGTTGACGCCTTATCCAGCTCGCCATCGCGATAAACATTAGATAAATGTCTGGATATCACCGACTTATTTTTATCAAATAAAACCGCTATCTGATTCAGCGAAAGCCAGACAGTTTCATTTTCAAGCTTAACTTCAATTCGTCCACTATCGGAGCCGGACTCATAAAAAATAATATCTCCTTTCTCTTTCATAACTAGATTTTTAAAATTAACCAATTGGTACCCATAACCAATGAACCGTCATGAAAAAAGAGACAGATGAGCGGGAACACTAAATTACTAATAATTTTAGCTACAAAAAATTTTCAAGGGAAAAACTTCCCCTCCACCGGATCGGGGATCCGGCCGCCGGCCGAGAGTTTGTCAAATAATTCGTGGATCCCGGCCGCGCCGTTGATGAGAAGGGGTTAGATAAAATAATTACTAAATTCAACCTATGAAAAAGACCCCAATCCTATGCCACCTCCTGGCATTACTATCCCTCCATGCCGGCGCCCAGTCCCACGGCGTATTAAGCCTGACGTTAGGCCCCGCCGTCCCTATGGGCGATTTCGCCGGCCAGTATCGGGCTAGGTGTGGCCAAGTCCTGGTCGCCCAAACAGACGATCTCAGGTGTCCGCGACTGTTGTAGAAAGAAAAAGCCCCTGTCTCCAGGGGCTTCATAAATTTCGCCGGCGACGAGCCTAGTATCCTGCATTCTGCGTACACGCCGGATTGCTATTCAACTCCGAGATAGGAATCGCGTACAACAGCATATTCGCATTGATGTTATACAATTTATTCCCGAGATAGTCTTTAAAACCATTCATCAGACTGATGGTATAGTCGGAGCCGAACCTTCTCAGGTCGCTCCAGCGCTGCGCCTGGCCCGCAAACTCCAGCCTTCTTTCGTGCAGGATGGCCAGGGCCACGTCCGACTGCGTACTCGCCGTAGTCGGCGCAAGGCTCACCCGGGCGCGGATCGCGTTGATCAGCGGGATCGCGGCAGCCGTGTTGCCGGTCTTGTTGAGCGCCTCCGCCTTCAGCAGTATAATATCCGCCAGACGAAGGATGATGATGGCCTGGCTGCCGCCGGCCGCATATGAACCGCCCTGGACGTGCTGACCGCGCGTGATCAGGTAGGGGATCTGCGTAGTAGGAGTAGTCGGATAGTGATTGGGATTGTCGAGGAAGGTCCGGCCGTTGAAGTCGGTCTGGTTGTTCTCGAAAACCATCACCCCGTTCATACGGATCAGGTCGCCGGAATTCTTGTAGTCGTTGACCAGATCCTGCGTCGGCGTTACAAACTTGGTGAACGGATCGGGTATCGTCAGGTTGAAATCCGACGGCGCGATCAGCCAGGTGGCAAAATTACGCGTGGGTGCATTGGTGCCGCCCAGGTGCTGGATCTCAAAATAGGACTCCGTCGTATTGGCGGATTTGTTGTCATCAAACAGGTCGGCAAAATTGGCCACCAGACTCTGCGTCGCCGTTCCCGATCCGCCATAGGCCGCGGGAAGCACGGCGTTACAGGTAGCCAGACAGTTTGCATAGTCGCCTTCCTGCGCGTATACCTTTGCCAGCAGCGCCTGCGCGGCGGGTTTGGTGACCCTTGTATGCTGATAGGTGATTCCCGGGTAGCTCATCGGCAATGAGCCGATCGCATCCGTCAGGTCGGTGACGATCTGTTTGTAACAATCTGCCAGCGCAGCGCGGGGCTTTCTGACGGCGGTATCGCCCGAATAGGTATGCAGGGCCAGGATTACGGGACCATAGGCCTTCACGAGATTGAAATAGTGCAGGGCGCGCAGGAATTTCGCCGAAGCGACCAGCTGACTCCGTGCCGAGTCGGTCAGCTTGGGATCCTTACTGGGCGTGGCGGCGACGTCGATCAGCAGATTGCAGGTGCCGATCATGCCGTACAGTTCCGGCCAGCCCCTTCCCTCGGAGGTAGTGGCGTTATCCGTGAAATTATCGCACTGGGTGATCGCCTCGTTGCTGTTGTTATCGGTCTGCCCGTCGTAACTGTTGTCTGAACGGACGTCCTCATTCGTCAGGTCGAACCACTGGTAGAAATGGCCCCCGGCGTCTACCATCTGCTCGAAGGTATTGTTCGAAATGGACTGAAGACCGGCGAGCGTATTGACCGACTCGCTCGACACCTGATTGGGTGGTGTAATGGTCAAAAAACTTTTTTGCACGCCGAACCCGACACCAGGATCAGACCCGAGACCCCCAGCACCAGTCGTGAAATATTTTTGCTAAGCATATTCATTAATAATTTAGGTAAGTTTAGAATCCAACATTGAGACCAAAGGTGATCGTCCGTGCCAGCGGATAGACGCCAAAGTCAAGCCCCTGCGTGTTAGGCGAGGTCCCACCCGTATTCAGGTCAGGAGAATAGCCCTTGTATTTGGTGATGGTGACGAGGTTCTCCCCTGAAGCATAGACCCGGAGGTTCTTTAGCCCCAGCGTCCGGACGATGTTGAATTTTGTCAGATCATAAGCCAGCGTCACATTGCGAAGCCGCGCAAAGGAGCCATTCTCAACATATCGGCTGGATACATTGTTATTCCCGTTCTCGAAAGGGTTGCTCGCCTGGTTCGAGGAGTTCTCCCCCAGCCTCGCCAGCGGCATATCGGTGACATCGCCGGGCTTCCTCCAGCGGCGCAGTACGGAAGTGAACTGGTTGGTCAGATCATACATACCATCTGCCTCATACCGGTTGCCGTTGAAAACTTTGTTGCCAAACGCGTATTCGATCAGCACGTCGAGCGTAAAATTCCTGTAGCTCAGGTTGTTGCCGAACCCGCCAAAGCCCGTAGGCAGGGCCTTGCCCAGATAGAGATTGTTCTCGGCAGCTCCCGTCCGGTCCGGGTCGGCATACTTGATATAACCCGTCTGGGGATCGACTCCCTGTGAAATATAACCGAAGAAGGACCCGATGGAATAGCCATTCCTCAGCCAGGACACGGCGCCGGAGGGCACGCCACCGCCGGAGATAGGCGTGATGTTCGCCTTGATCTTATTCGTATTGAACGATATATTGAACGTGCTCGTCCACTTCACCTCGGTATGCGTGAGGATATCACCCGAAAGGGTGACTTCCACGCCGTGGTTCAGGACCTTGCCCGGCAGGTTGATCACGACGTTGCTCTGGCCCGAAGAAGGCGGCAGGTTGCTGGTGTAGATGAGGTTGGTCGTCGACTTGCTGTAGTAGTCTACCGTAGCGCGCAGCCTGTTCCTGAAAACCGCGAGGTCCGCGCCGATGTTCAGCTGGTTCGTCTGCTCCCATTTGATATTGGGGTTGGCGGCAGTCCCGTTGAGTCCCAGCCCCGGCACGCCCGCGCCTCCCGGATCATAGGTATACTGACCACCCGCGACGTTCAGCACATTATAGGAGGGATACAGCGAAGACGGCAGGTTTCCGGTCGCGCCGTAACCCGCGCGGATCTTCAGGTCGCTGAACAGGGTCTGGTCCTTCATGAACTCTTCGTTCGATATCCTCCAGCCGACGGAACCGGCGGGGAATGTCGCATACTGGTTGTTGATACCCAGCTGCGAGGCGCCGTCCCTTCTGACCGTAGCCGTCAGCAGATAGCGGGAGTCGTAGTTATACATCAGCCGGCCGTACTGGGAGTATTTCGACCAGTAGTCGTGTCCGCCGTTGTCCTGGTTGGTAGGCCGGTTGGCGGCGCTGGAGATGGAATAGATGCCCGCAATCGGGAATCCGCTGCCACCGTTCTCGGAGAACTGCGTCGAATATTTGCTGGCCGTAATACCCGCAACGACATTGAGACTGTGTTTGCCGAATGTCTTGTTGTATTCGAGGATATTGTCCCAGAGCCAGGTGAAATTCTGAAAGGTCTGGTAGTCGGCCGATCCGCCAACGGCATTGGCGCTGGACGTGATCGTCGGGTCCTGGATGATATTCTCGAAATTGTCCGAAATATTGGCCGCGATCCGGGAAGTGTACCGTATACCAAAGGGGAGGTTGATATTGATATGCCCTTCCGCGTTGATGATATTATAGGTCGTCTTGTCCGAGGTGCCGTACAACTGGGCGAGGGGATTGGGGATCGCCTGTCCATTGCTGTTATCCACCGCATAAAATCCGGTGGTGGGATCTTTCAGAGACGCATATGGCGAGAAGGCAATAGCCGCGCCGGTAACAGCACCCGAGCCGCCCCCGCCATGACCCGTCGTATTTTGCGTGCCGGCCGGCATATTGCTGGTGATCTGCCGCACATAGTCCGCCCGGCCTCCGATGGTCAGCCAGCCGTTGAGTTTTTGCTCGGCCGTGATCCCCGCGAAATATTTCTTTGAGCCGATGGTCGGCAGGATGCCGTCCTGGTTGAGATAACCCATGCTGATCGCATAATTGCCGCCCTTGCCATCTCCGCCGGATACCCTGACGCTGGCCTTCGTGATGGGAGCGGTGCGGAACAGCAGGTCCTGCCAGTTGTTGTTGATGTTCTGCCAGTTGGCCGGCAGTCTGATTCCCGCGGTATCGCTTGCGCGGCCGGCGTTGGTATACTCGTCGATCTGCAGGTCATGCAGCTGAACGCCCGTGAGAACTGGGAGTTTTTTGTGACGCTCTGCCAGCCCTGCGAGAAGTCGACGTCGATCTTCGGCGAGCCGCCTACGCCTTTTTTTGTCGTGATCTGGACGACGCCGTTGGCGGACCCTGCGACGCCGTAGATGCCCGTGGCGGACGCGTCTTTCAGGATCGATATGCTGGCGATATTGTTGACGTCGAGGGTAGCGATATTATATCCGACGATGCCGTCGACGACGTACACCGGGTTGGCGTTGCCGCTGAGAGACGTAAAACCGCGGACGAGGACCTGAAAATCCTGACCCGGCGCGCCGTTGAACTGCTGGACCTGAACGCCGGCGGCCTTGCCTGCCAGCTCCTGCATGACGTTGACGATGGGTCTTCCTCTGGTATCGCTGAGGTTGACGGTGGCGATGGAGGAGGTGACGTCTTTTGCCCGTTGCGTACCGTATCCGATGACGACGACGTCGTTGAGCCCGGTAGCTTTCGAGCTAAGGGTTATTGAAAGACCGGCCGATTCTTTTTCGATCTTCATCTCCCTGTCTTCATATCCAACAATAGAGAAAACGATGGTAGCGCCCCTGTTGACGCGGATGGTGAATGCCCCGCCGGCATCCGTAGTGGTGCCTCCCGTCTCGCCCTTAATGCTTACCGACACGTTCGACAGCGGCGCACTGCTATCGGAGAGGACCTTACCGCTGACGGTCAGCTTGTCCTGCGCAAACAGATAATGGGATGTACTTAGAAGGAGGAAGAAAAGGAAGAACAACTTCCTTTGTAGCGGCAAAAATGCAAATCGCTTTTTGACATGGCAGCTCAATTGGTTAAAAAAAATTGCTTATTTCTAACTTGAGCCGCGTGAAGAGTAATTACCCTTAGTCGGTTTGTAAATTTTTTTAACTGCCTGGAGCGTTCAGTATCCGGGGTTTTGCGAGAGATTCGGGTTGTTATCCCTGTCTGCCTGGGGAATGGGATAGAGAAGACGGTTCGGGGTCACCTGATAGCCGAGGGAGACTCCTTTGCCGTCGACCTGGCCATTCATAAGGTCAATCGTGTACTGTGCGCCAAAACGCAACAGGTCATACCAGCGTTCGCCTTCAAAGGCCAGCTCGAGTCTCCGCTCGTTGAGGATGGCCAGCGCCACGTCGGAGGGCGAGCTTACGGTGACCGGCGCCAGGCTGACTCGGGCGCGGATGGCGTTGACCAGCGGAATGGCATCGCTGGTGCGTCCCAGGGCGTTGAGGGCCTCGGCCTTCAGCAGGATGATATCGGCCAGACGAAGCAGCACGAGGTTGTCTCCGCTGCCGCCACTCCAGCCTCCGGTAAAATTTCGGCCGATCTTCCATATATAAGGTATCGTGTCTGTTGCTCCATAGTGCGCGGGACTCGTGACGGGGTTGGCCGTGCCCGGACCGTTGTAGGCCCATGTGACCGAGGAGGCGAAGCGAATAGAATCGCCCGCCGCCCTAAAGGCTTTTACGATGTCCTGGGTGGGTGGAGCGAATTTCGTCCAGTACTGGGTCAGTGGAGAGGGTGGCAGGATCAGGCCCTCGGCGTATCCGTGGGTAATGGTGCCAGCGGTATGCTGCAGTTCGAAGATGGACTCGGCGCTGTTCTTGTGCTGGCTGTCGAATAGCCAGTCGAAATTGGGGAGCGATGCGATAGCCGGCCGTCCCCGTGCCGCCATAAGAGGGCGGCAATACCCGGTTGCAGTAGTCGAGACAATTGGTATAGTCGCCTGTTTGCGCATAGACCTTGGCCAGGACCGCCTCGGCGGCGCCTTTTGTCGCGCGGCTATGGCTGGAGGCCCGGTCGGCATAGGTCACGGGCAGCGCGGCTTCGGCGTCTTTGAGGTCCGCGATGATCTGCGCGTACACGCTGTCGACGGGGCTCCGGGCCTTCAGCGTATGCTGATCGCTGACGATGGTGTGCAGCTGCAGGACGACGGCGCCGTAGTTGCGAACGAGGTGCGAATAGTGATAGGCTCTTAAGAACTTCGCTTCGCCGAGGATCTGCGCCTTGCGCGTTGCCGTCAGCAAAGCATCGGTAATCGCCGGAACGTTGTCGAGGACGCTGTTGCAGGCTCCGATGTCCATATATAGCTCGTACCAGTCTTCGGAGATCGGCTGGTTGTCGGTCGCTACGGACGTGAAATTGTCGATCGCGTCGATATCCGGGGCGCTCCCGCCGGAATAGCAGTTGTCGGCCCGGACGTCGCCGTCCAGGAGATAGTTCCAGTTATAGTACCAGTAGACGCTGTTGGCCATCAGCGAATAGGCGCCTACGATGGCCGCCTCGGCGTCGGAAGCATTTTTGAAATCCCCCGAGGAGACGGCGTTCTGCGGCGTCTGGTCCAAAAGCTTTTTTTACAGGCGCAGGCTCCAATCAGCATCAGCACCACGATATATCTTTTCATAACGATACATTCAAACCAAAAGTTATCGATCTCGCCTGAGGATAGGTGCCATGGTCGAACCCCTGCTGCGTGGCCAGGTTGGCGGTCGTCGCCGCACTTACGACGTTGGGGGTCGTGGCCACATTCAGCTCGGGCGAATAGCCCTTGTATCCGGTGATGATCCACATATTCTGCATGGTCAGGTATAGGCGCAGGCCACTCATACCCGCGCACCGGACCAATTTGCTGTTGAAATTATACGCCAGCGTGATCTGTCTGAAACGCAGGAAGGACCCGCTCTCCACCCAGCGGGAGGAGATGCTGTAGTTGGGCACCGAATTGGCCGGCGCCCCGCTGCCATACATTGCCCTCGGGATATCGGTGATATCGCCAGGCTTTTTCCAGCGCCTCAGCACCCGGGTGGTCTGGTTGATCATATCGGTCATATCCTCGGTCTCCATCCGTGTCGCGTCGAAGATCTTGTTGCCGTGTACGCCGTCGACGAGCAGATTCAGCTCGAAACCGCGATAGCTGAGCATATTGGACAGCCCGTAGGTAACCTTCGGCAGGGCGCTGCCGATAAAGGTGCGGTCGTTGTCCGGGTCGATCCTCCCGTCCTTGTTGAGGTCCCTGAAATTGATGTTGCCCGTCTGCGGGTTGACGCCGTCGTTGATATAGCCCCAGAAGGAGCCCAGCGGCAGGCCGCTCTTTACGATGCCCGCGTTGCCCCCGATGTCCTGGATATAACCGGTCAGGATAGGCGAAGTACCGACCGGCAGGCTCACGATATTCGTATTGAAGGACATGTTCAGGCTGCTGGTCCATTTGAATCGTTTGCCTTTGACGACGTCGGCGGAAAGCAGGAACTCAAAACCCCTGTTCTGGACATAGCCGGGCATATTCTCTTCTTTGTGCTGACGCCGGTGGACTGGGGTTGCGGTACGTTGAGGATGAGGTTGTGCGTCCGTTTGATATAATAGTCCGCGGACAGGCTGACGCGGTTGCCGAGCACGGCGATGTCCAGACCGGTGTTGAGCTGTTTGGTCTCCTCCCATAGCAGGGCGGGATTGCCCGCCTGGCCGCTGGGTACGGTCCCGGTGACGGGGTTGGCGCCGTTGAAAGCGTAGTTATTGCCGCCGTTGAGCTGGCTGTACGAGGGATACAGGTCTGCGGGGAGGTTGCCCGTGGCCCCCCACCCTGCCCTGATCTTGAGGTCGCTGAGCCAGGTCAGGTCGCTGAGGAAATTCTCCTGCGACGCCCGCCATCCGGCCGAGAAGGCGGGGAAGTTCGCCCATTGATTGCGGATCCCGAGTTTGGACGAACCGTCTCTCCGGACGCTGGCGCTGAACAGGTATTTGTCGTCGTAGGCATAGTTGAGCCGGCCGAAAAAGGACTCGAGGGTCCAGGCGTCGGAAAAAGTCTGGTTCAGCGTATAGGTGGAAGCCGCGCTCAGCACTTGTATGGAGTAGCTGGGGAAGCCATAGCCGCTCTGCGAGGAAGAGTGGTCCTGCTGTTTGGAGGCGCTGGTGCCGGCGATGATGTTGACCGCGTGTTTACCGGTCTTCCTGTCGAATGTCAGGGTGTTGTCCCATATATAACGGAAACCCTCAGCCGTATAATAGCTGGCGATACCGCCGAGTTGCCGGGCGACCTCGGAGAGCCGGGGGTCCTGATAGACGGTCTGGTAGCCGTTCTCCAGCGTGATGCCCAGCTGCGACCGCCAGCTGAGATCGAATGGCAGTCTGGCCCGGACATAACCCGTACCGAGCAGGTTGTTGCCGATGGTATAGTTGTTGGTCCCGTAGATATCGCCCATTGGATTGGGGAGGGCCTGTGAAAAGGCGCTGAAACCGTATGTGCCGTCCCCGTTGGTATTGTAAACGGCGCTAAAAGGCGGCGTGTTCAGGGCGGAGAGGACGAAGCCGTTGTACTGCGCGCGCTGGTTGTCGTATACGTCGTGGTAGCCCGTCCGGTTGTAGGAGATATGCGCGCCGGCCGACAGCCAGGGCGTCATCTGGTGTCCGATATCGAGGGCGGTCGAATAGCGTTTGTAGTTGGACGTGACGGCGATACCGTCCTGGTCGGTGTAGCCCAGTCCGAAATAGACCGTGCCCTTGTCCCCTCCGCCGGAGAATCCGGCGTTGATACCCGTCATCGGCGCCCGGCGGTAGACCAGGTCCTGCCAGTTGTTGTTGTTGGCGTCGACCAGGGAGTCGAGGATCGAAAAATTGATATTGCCGGCGTTAACCTGCTCTTCCGTTAAGAGGGAGGCCAGTTGGCGGCTGTCGAGTAGCCTGATCTTTTTTGTGATCTCCTGCGCCCCGGTGTAGGTGTTCAGCGTTACCCTGGCTTTCCCGCGGATGCCTTTCTTTGTCGTGATGAGCACGACGCCGTTGGTGCTGCCCGCGGCGCCATAGATGCCGGCGGCCGATGCGTCTTTCAGGATGCTGATCGAGGCGATCGTGTTGGGGTCGAGCATATGCGTGTCGTAGGAGACGACGCCGTCGATGACGTATAGCGGCTGTGTGTTGCCCGTAAGAGAGGCGATACCGCGGACGAATACGGTAAAGTCGGCGCCGGGTTTGCCGGATGGCAGAAGCACCTGGATGCCGGGGACCTTGCCGGCGATGACCTCGGCGGCGCTGACCACGGGGCGTACGCTTACGTCCGATACCCCGACGGTGGAAATGGCGGAGCTGATATCTCTTCTGCGCTGGGAGCCATAGCCGATGAGGACGATATCGTCGAGGGCCGTGTCGGTGAGATGCAGGGTTATTTTGAGATCCCGGCGCCCTTCGACCTGGACCTCGGTCCCTTCATAGCCTACGCTGCTAAAATGAAGCCGGGCGTGTTCGGGCACGTTGAGGGTAAAATCGCCATTGGCGTCGGTCGCGGTTGCCCTGGTGCTGCCCGCAAGCGTCACCGTCACTCCTGCCATGGGTCTTCCGCTGCTGTCCGTCACGTGGCCGTGTACGTCCGTGCCGGTGGGCGGCGGCGGGCTATCCTGTTTGCGTTGCACGACCACTGTCTTTGCGACGATGGACCAGGTGAGCGGCTGGTTTTTGAATACCTGTTCCAGGGTCTGGTCCAGCGGGAGATGGTTTATCCGGATATCGACGTTCTTCGTGCTGTTGAGCACTTCGTCCGTGTACAGGAAGGAATATCCGGTTTGCCGGGTGATCTCCCTGAAGACTTTTTCAAGGGGTGTATTTGTTATAGACAGAGAGACCTTTTGGGCGTAAACCCTGGCGCTGACCTGCAGGCAGGCCGCGAGGACCAGGAAAGCAGTTAGTTTCATAATCAGCAATCATTTGACCGGCACGGGAATCACTGGCTTATGGTTTTACAATAATCTTCTTTTTATCGATGGTGAAGTGAACGGCGCCGGTGAGTTCGAGCATTTTGAACACCTCGGACGCGTTGGCGCTACGGGATATGGTTCCTCTGAAATGTTCGTTTGGTCTTCCCTGGTATTCCACGTCTACGTCATACCAGCGGACTATTTCTCTCATCACGGTTTCGATCGAAACGCCTCCAAACTGAAAAACGCCGTTCTTCCAGGCTACCGACTCACTGGGGTCTACGTCGAGCAGTCTGAAAGACTCCGATGACCTGTCGAGACGCGCGGCCTGTCCTGGCTTTAGCAGGTGTGCCACCACGCCGTTCGTCACTCTGACGCTGCCTTCGAGAAGGGTTGTCCGGATCTCGCCCTCGTCTTCATAGGCCATTACATTAAAATGCGTGCCAAGAACGTTGACCTGCATATTGCCCACCATGACCCTGAAGGGTTTGCCGGCGTTGGCGGCCACCTCGAAATAGGCCTCGCCGTTGAGCCTGACGGTTCTTTCTGCTCCTGTAAATGCGGTGGGGTAGGTCAGCGACGAAGCCGCGTTGAGCCATACTTTGGTGCCGTCGGGCAGGACGACCTGGTACTGGCCGCCGCGGGGCGTCTGGATCGTATTCATTTCCGCGGCGGGGTTGGCTGTGGCGATATTATAGCGGAGCTGGCTATCCTGTTTGGCGATAAGGGTGCCGGCTAGTTTCTGGATGATCCCGTTCTTTGCCGCCGCAAGGTTGATCGTGGAGCCATCGCCAAGGGTCAGCGTGGCTTTATTGGTGCCGGGCAGCAGGTCGTTGTGTGTGACCGGCGTTGCGGCGACGGGTGTGCGCTGCGCTTTGTTGTTTTTCCAGAGATACAGACCGGTAATGCTGACGGCGATGATCGCTGCTGCCGCGGCCATCCACCGGATATATAGGCCAATGGGACGGGATCTGTCCTCGGGTTGATCCTGAGTCTCCTCGTTGATGGCGGCCAGTAGCCGGGTCTTTATGCGGGTCCGGACATCGTCTTCCGTAGCCCGCTCGGGCAGGAGCACCTCTTCGACTTCGTCTTTGTCCGCTGAATCGAACCACTGGTGCAACAACGCCTTCTCCTCTTCGGTAGCAGTGCCCGAAACGAAACGGTGAGCCAGTTCAGCCAATTGCGTTTTATCCACGGCGGTCCTTTTTATAGTTGAGTTGTACAGCAAAGCTTTACCCTTAGTCAGAAAAAATAAAAAAAGCATGGTCTTTCAGCCTATTGCGGATCAGGCGTAGCGCCTTTGTCAGGTGGGCTTCCGCGGTCTTGACCGAAATATTGAGCCGCTCGGCGACCTCGGGTATTGGTTGATCCTCTAATTTATTGTAAATGAATACGAGGCGGCATTTCTCGGGCAGCTCGTTGGCCTGTTGTTTGACGATCTCCAGCAGCAACTTGTCGTCGATCAGCATCTCCAGGGCCACGCCTTCCGTCTGGCGGCTGCCGGCGATCTCTTCTTTCTTTGTCCGGCGCTTTTCATTGGCCATGTAGCGATAGACGGCGTATCTGGTAATGGCGGCGAGATAGGGGGCGGGCTCATCGATCCGGAGTGTCCCGCGTTTTCGCCAGATGGTAAGAAAGACGTTCTGGACGATCTCTTCGGCGGCCTGGGAAGACTTGAGGCGTTTGTGCGCGATATAGTAAAGTTTGTTCCAATAGCGGTCATACAGCTCCTGGAAAGCGGAGGCATTGTCCTGCTGTAGCAAGCGCAGCAGCTCATTATCGTCGAATGCCGTGCAATCGTTCATGTCTACAAAACTATCCAAATGTAGACAATAAAAAATGCCCCGCCAAAAGGCGCTGTTTCGCTAAAACGCTGCTAAACTGTAAAAAGAGGGTTTCGTACTAAGGGTAATTCGATGTCGCGCGACTCATGTGTTGGTATGAGGATAACTCTTTTTGTTCTTTTGATGTATGCGGTGGCGGCCGTTGGCCAGCCGCTGGAGAAGACGACATTTCAAACGGGTGGTGCGTGGAAGCCGACTACGGATACGCGGTCCGACGTGGCGATCGTATATGGTGTTTCCGACCGGCCGGGCATGAGGTTTGAGCAACGCGTGCAGTCCTGGCGGGACCGGGGTTATAAAGCGGCTTTTATGACCGGTATCGCCTGGGGCGGATATCAGGACTACTTTACGGGTAAATGGGATGGCAAACCCCATTTTGACGAGGGGCAGAAAGAGCAGAATGGCGATACGATCTGGCATGGTCATCTGACGCCTTACATTGTGCCGACGATGAATTTTTTGAGTTATTTCAAGGAGAAGGTCATCAGGCGCGTGATCGACGCGGGCATCGACGCGATCTATCTCGAGGAGCCGGAATACTGGGCACGCGCGGGTTACAGCGAGGCGTTCAAAAAGGAATGGAAGGACTATTATGGATCGGACTGGCGTCCGCAGCACGAGTCGCCGGAGAATACCTGGCTGTCGGCCAGGCTGAAATATCATTTGTATTACCGCGCGCTGGAGGAAGCCTTTACCTACGCGAAGGCTTACGGAAAAACCAAAGGCATGAATGTGCGCTGTTATGTGCCTACGCATTCGCTGCTGAATTATTCGCTGTGGCAGATCGTGAGTCCTGAGGCGAGTCTCGCCTCATTGCCGGTGGTGGATGGATATATCGTACAGTCGTGGACGGGTACGGCGCGGGAGCCGAACTATTTCAACGGGGTTGCCAGTGGAGCGGACGTTCGAAACCGCTTTTCTGGAGTATGGCTGTATGCGATCGATGACGGTACCGACCGGTAGGAAACTGTTTTTTGAGAACGATCCGGTCGAAGACGTACGCCGCGACTGGAGTGACTATAAAAAGAACTATGAGACGACCTTTACGGCGGAGTTGTTCTATCCCGATATCGACAATTATGAGGTGATGCCCTGGCCGGATCGCATTTTCGACGGGCAGTATTTTGTCAATCGAACCAGTAGTGAGAAGGCGCCGATGCCGAAGTCGTATTCGACGCAGCTGCTGGTAATGATCAATGTGCTGAACAAGATGCCCGTTTCTTCGAACAAGACTTCGGGGACCCAGGGTATCAGCGTGCTGATGGGCAATTCGCTGATGTTCCAGCAGGCTGCCTACGCATGACAATGGGAAGGCCTTTGAGGATCCCTATTTTTCCAATTTCTATGAGACTTCGGGGATGTTTCATCGTTATGCAACCAATCCGAAATTGTCCGATCCGTTGCTGTCCAATTTTTATGGGGAGGCGTTGCCCTTCCTGAAGCGGGGTGTGCCGGTCAATATCGTTCATCTGGAAAATGTGGGGTATGAGAAGGCGTTCGCCGATACGAAGCTGTTGCTGATGTCGTATTCGAATATGAAGCCGCTGGATGACAAGGCGCATGTGGCGCTGGCGCGGTGGGTGAAGAATGGAGGGGTGATCGTTTATTCGGGACGGGACGACGACCCGTTTCAGACGGTGAAGGAGTGGTGGAATTCCGGTGGCAGGGACTTTGCCTGCCCTGCGGATGATTTGTTTGTTCTTCTTGGTCTTGGCCGAGCGCCGAAGGAGGGGGTATATACGGTTGGGAAGGGGAGTGTTTGTGTTCTTCGCAGAGATCCAAAGGAGTATGTGCTGGAGGCGGGCGGTGATTCTGTGCTGCGGGCGCGGGTGGGGCAGTTTATTCCTGTGGACTATAAGAATAGTCTGTATCTGCGGCGCGGGCCTTATGAGATCGTGTCGGTGCTGGATGAGGGGGAGGATAAGAAGCCGTATACGCTCCGGGGGAAACTGATCGACCTGTTTGATCCTTCACTGCCGGTGTTGACGGAGAAATCGGTGTCGCCCGGGCAGCAGGCCTGTTTGTATAATATCTCGCTGGTGCCCGACCCGGGTCGGCCGCAGGTGCTGGCGTCGGCGTCGCGGGTATATGAGGAAAAGGTCTCGGGGAAGTCATATTCATTTGTAGCGAAGGGTCCGGTGAATACGACGAATGTGATGCGGGTGTTGCTGCCTTCCCAGCCGCGGAGGATTGTGGTGACTGACTCGGCCGGTAAGCCGGTGAGTGAAGTGAAGACGTCGTGGGATGGGGTTGGGAAGACGAGTTTTATTGGTTTTCCCAATAGCCCGGATGGGGTGGGGGTGAAGCTGGAGTGGAGGTAGGGGGCCCCACGACAGGGGCCCCACGGTCCTTATTGGTTTACTTTGAACGATTCCCACCCCGAAGCGGTGGTCCGGTTGCAGGTCATGGCCTGCTGCCCATTTTCGGAGGAAACAAATTTTGCGTTGTTGCCCTGCAGCGTGATGGTGCCATCGGCGTTGACGGCCCAGGTGAATTCCTCCCAGTCACTATAGGCGGCCCGGTTGCAGGTGATGGGCATCGTCCCGTTCTCGCTGGACACATATTTGCCCATGCTCTGGAGCGCGACTTTGCCGTTGCCGGCGTCGACGACGAGGAATTGTTCCAGGTGCCGGCGGTGGTGCGGGTACAGGTCATGGCCTTTGTACCGTTCTCCCCGCTTACGTATAAATTATTAAACCCTTTCAGCGTGATGGTCTGGCCGATCGGGGGACCCGAAGTCCCATTCGATGGGGTACCGGTCCACGTGAAAGTGGCAACGGCTCCGGCGGGCAGCGCATAGGTGAAGGACTCTCCACCCCATTTGATCTTGAACGACTGGCTCGACGAGGCGGTATTCAGCGCCACGACGACCTTTGAGCCGTCGGGGTTTTTGAAGGCGACGTTCTGGATGCTCGTCGAAAACGTATTGGAGGAGATCCGCAGCGCACCCGCCTTTACGAACTGGGAGGCATGAGCTACCGTATAATAAGCGGTATTGCGCGTATAGCTGTTGCCCGAGATCGTCACCGCACCCAGACAATTGCCGCAGCCGCCGCTGGTATGCGGATTGTAGTTGGGATCGGCCGCCAGGTTCCATTCCAGCACGACGCGGCTCCAGTTGCGCGGCGCGCCGATGATGAGGTTGTTGACATGCCAGGCGAGGTCGCCGCCAAAATTGCCGGGGCCACCGATGTATTGTTCCGTGAAATAAACATTCTTGTTCGGGTAGGCATTGTGTACTGTCGTCATTGCGCTGATATCGCCGCCGTACAGGTGGAACGCCGAACCGTCCACATAGGGATTGGCGCCGGCATCACCCAGCACCGCCTCGGGATAGTCCGGCCGGTCGCAGTTGTGGTCATAGGCGATGATCTTTGTGCTGATCCCGTTGGCCGCGAACTGAGGTCCCAGATTGTTTTTGATGAAATTGGCCTCTTCCGCCGCCTGCATCGTCATCGACGGGTTGTTATAGGGATTCAGCGGTTCGTTCTGCGGCGTGATCGCATAGATGCTGATCCCCTGCGCCTGCATGGCCTGGATATATTTTACGAAGTAGCGCGCATAGGCGTCGTAATAAGCCGTGTTCAGGCTACCGGCAGTGAAGCCGCCGTTGCCGCCGACGCCGGTCTTCATCCATACTGGCGCTGTCCAGGGCGTCGCCAGGATCTTTATCGAAGGGTTGATCGCGACGATCTTTTTCAGGACCGGAACGAGGTCCGTCATTTCCGGCGCAATGCTGAAGTGCGTCAGATTGGGGTCTGTCTGTCCCGACGGCATGTCGTCATAGGTAAAATCCGACGAGCTGAGATCGGAGGCCCCGATGGATACGCGCACGAAGGCCGATCCGACGTGTCCGGCAGCGGTAGAGAAGATGTCGTTGAGAAAGGTACTCTGATTGGCGCCCAGCCCATTGATCAGGGAAGCGCTCCCGCCGGTCAGCGCATATCCAAAGCCGTCAATCACCTGGTAGGTGGTGGCCTCGTCGACGGTCACGGTGATGGGGTTGCTGCCGGCGTCCGCGGCGAAATTGATGCTCGTCTGCTGTTGTAAGAGTTTGGATTGGTCGGGGGTCGTCATCCATACGCTGACCGTTTCATTGACGGCGCGTGGAAGAGTGGCGACGGGACCGGGATTATTGATCGCGGTGACTGCGGTATTGTCGCGTTTACAGGAAGGGATCGCAAAGGCAAGGAGCAGCGCCAGCAGGCCTGCTGATGTCGTTTTGACTCTCATGTGGCAAGGTTTTAGAACCAAAATCGACAACAACCGCGCCAGCAGACGGAACCGCACTACGCTAAAACTCCTTCAAGGTCAAATTTGGTTATTGAGTATCAATGGCGCTGGCCCTTTTTCAGCGTGATCACCGCCACTTCCGGCCACATCCCGATGCGACCCTTTAACCCCAGGAAGCCAAAACCGCGGTTGACGTAGAGAAAACGATCTTTTTGACGGTAGAGGCCGGCCCATTGCTTATACACATATTGCACAGGACTCCATTTGAAACCAAACAGGTCGACGCCGAACTGCATGCCGTGCGTATGCCCAGACAGCGTAAGATGGATATGCTGGTGATGCTCGAGCGTTACGGCATCCCAGTGTGAGGGATCGTGTGACATCAGGATCTTGAAAGCGTCATCCGGCACGGTGGCGGTGGCCTTTTTCAGGTCGCCGTATTTGTGGAAGCCGCCCTTACCCCAGTTCTCCACCCCGAGAAGGACAACGGACTGACCATCTTTTGGAGGGTGATCGCTTCGTCCTGGAGAAGACGGAAGCCGATCTCGGTATGCACCTGTTTCAACTGGCGCAGATTGGCTTGTTTTGCGTCGGGTGTCTCCCACTGGATATAGTCACCGTAGTCGTGGTTCCCCAGGACCGAAAATTTTCCCATGGGAGCTTTTAGTCCGGAAAAGCGGTTATCCATCTATCCATTTCGGAGGCCTTGTTGTTGACGAGGTCGCCGGTGAACAGAATGACGTCGCTCCGCTGTGCATTGACCAGGTCGAGCCCTTTTTGTACGCCGGCCGCGTTGGTAAAGCTGCCGGAGTGGACATCCGTGATCTGTGTGATGGTAAATCCGTCGAAAGCCTGCGGCAGATCCGGGAAATGGATCGTTTCACGCCGTACGCGATAAAAATGCCGCCCTCGGGTAATGCCGAACAGTACGAGAAGGAATAGCGCCGCGGCCACGGCCAGGGTCAGCTCGCTCACCCAAACCGCCCTTGGCGGGAAACCCCGGAACAGGCGGACAAGATCTTCGGCCAATAGGATCGGAGCCGAAAATAGCCGGGGGATAAAGGCCAGCAGCATCAGTCCCATCATCCAGGTGATCAGGTGCTGCTGCAGGCGGGAGCCCCGCCGGATGAAAATGCCGGTGATAATACCGGTCATTATCAATGGGTCAATCAGCCAATATACCCACGAAAGGGTGTCGGAATGTACGAGGGTCCTGACGGCCTGGTAAAAATAAAGGTCGGCGCAGAGCCAGATCAGGAGGATCAGGGGAAGTCTTTTTTGCCATATCTAAGGAAGACGATCGAACGAAAGAAATATTTTAAATCAATTAAAAGATCGTCTGAACTCCAACGGTGAAAGGTTGGTTTTTGTTTTAAACAATTTGCTAAAAGACTGCGGGTGCTCAAACCCCAGCTCGTACGCTATCTCACTCACAGACAGGCTGGTGATGGACAGCTTCTCTTTCGCTACTTCTATCAGCTTGTTATGGATATGCTGCTGGGCGCTGAGGCCGGTCAGTGAACGCAGCATGTCGCTCAGATAGCTCGGCGATAAGTTCAGCTTTTCCGAAAGCGACTGTACGGTGGGTATCCCGTTGTTCAGTGAGTGTTCGAAGTATTCGTCAAGGACAGATGCCAACTGCTGCAGCAGACCGTTGCTGATCGCTTTGCGGGTGATGAACTGGCGTTTGTAGTAGCGATTGGCGTAGTTCAGCAAGAGTTCGATCTGCGCGATCACGACGTCCTGGCTAAAATCGTCTATCCTGCTCTTCAACTCCTCTTCGATCAGCTGAAAAACGGAGATGATGGTTGCCTTTTCGGTATCCGACAGATGCAGTCCTTCATTGGCTGAATAAGAGAAAAAGCCGTATCGTTTGATCGTCGCCGCCAGCGGGTAATTCCATAAAAAATCCGGGTGTATCAGCAGTGTATACTGGGAACACTGGCCGGTGTTGTCTTCGCCATGGCCGCCGATGATCTGGCCGGGAGAAGCGAATAAAAGGCCGCCTCCATCAAAGTCATAGTAGTCCTGTCCGTATCTCAGCTTGCCGCTGAGCCGGGGCTTGTAAGAGATCTTATAAAAGCTCAGCACATGGGACTGGGACAATACGCTGCGGTCGACCGGGGTATGGGCGCCGTTTATGAGACTGATCAAAGGATGCAGGGGCCCTGTAAACCAAAGGCCCGGTGCGCATCCGATAACGATTCAAATTTATGAAGCTGATTTTTCATTTTACTTTGTTATTTCGCCCTGTGCCGAGGCGGAGACCTCCTGCCAGGCTTCCCAGCCGGCCAGGCGCTCGGCGTATACGCCCCGCACCCATGGTAAACTCTGGCTGCCGAGAAAGAAGCGCAGCGGCGGATTGTCCGAATCCACGATCCTGAACATAGCCTCCGGCGTCGCATTGGGGTCGCCTCTTTCCAGGCTTCCGAGGCGTCCGAAGAACTGCGTCTTAAAATCACCGTAGATGTCCAGGCCTGACGCGAATTTCAGGGATTCCTGACTTCCAAACTCGGTGGCATAGGCGCCGGGTTCTATGATCGTTACTCTGATACCAAATGGTTTGACCTCCTTCTGCAAGGCTTTCGTGAATCGCTTCAAAAGCCCATTTTGACGAACAGTAATACCCGATCACCGGTAGTGTCACGTGGCCCAGGCTGCTCGATACGCCGAGGATACGGCCCCCACCCTGTTGCCGCAGCAAGGGCAGTGCAGCCTTTATAACAGAAAGAGGACCGAAAATGTTCGTATCGTATAGGGCCTGGACGTCGCCGGCACTGGATTCCTCGATCGTACCGACGAGTGAATATCCGGCGTTGTTGAGGACGATATCGAGCCTTCCGAAGCTGGGCGTGTGCCTGCCCGACGGCCTCATTCACCTGGTCGGGGTTAGTCACGTCGAGTTGCAGCGTCAGGACGCTGTCTCCGTACTTCTGGTTGAGGTCTGCGATGCTTGCCAGATTGCGTGCTGTAGCTGCGACCCTGTCGCCACGCCGGAGTGCGGCCTCGGCCCAGATGCGTCCAAAACCCCGTGATGCGCCTGTAATGAACCAAACTTTCATATGTTGTATTTAAATTTTGATACAACAAAGTTCGGGAGGCGCCGGTGGGTGGTTGTAGCTTAACCGGGGGAACTTGTAGCCAAAATGAGGGGGCTTGTGCTCAGGCCGCTACATCTCATATTTGGGCACTTTATAATACCTGTAGGCATTCCAGGCGATCGGGATCCCGAACAGGATGCCAAAACAGATCCAGTTGATATACGCCTTCGGAAGGCTGAAGGGCCACCTGGGAATGAAGAGAGGCAGTATGACCTGTTCAAACACTACATTGACGAATATGCCATAAAGGATGCCGATCAGGTACTTGTTAAACCGCAGAAGCCTGACCCTGGGAAAGACCCAAAAGAAGAACAGGGTGAACGAAAAGGCGATAAAATAGTGAAAGAAAAGGCCCAGTGCGGCGATCCATTCGTTACCCGGAAACGCGTTGTCCCTCCCGACGGCCACGGATGCGATGCCCTTGAACATCTTGTCGGCGAATTTTCCGGAATTGATCCATTGCGAGGTAAAGGCGTAGAGCAGGTCGGTCGTCCCAACGAAAAGCCCCGTGAGAAGCACGGCCTTAAAGAATCTGTTCATAGTGTTTTATATTTACCATCAAAACTATCCGGACTCCGCTGGAACTCACTGTCAAAAGCCGTTCAAATGCCGTCCAATTCACAAAACGAACACCGGCTGGTCAAGATCTGCCTGGCCGAAGCGTGTAGCCGGGCCGGGCTTCCCGTCCCCGGTGACCTGATACAAAGAGATATGGTCGCGCTATGCGATACTATCGAGTCAAAGACCGGTGTAATGATCAGTCTGTCAACGATCAAGCGCTTGCTCAACGGGCAGTTTGCCCGGATACCCCAGTGGCTACGCTGAATGCTATTGCCGTTGCGGCGGGGTATGTGGATTGGAGGGATTTTACCAGGGCGAACGCTATTTTGGAGGAGGACCCCGCCGGCAAGCAGCCCGCCGTCATCCAGCAGCCCGCCGTCATCGGGCAGCCCTCCGTCATCCAGGAGCGCGCCGCCGGCCCAGGGAAAGTTCATCGCAGCCGCCGGCCGGGGCCGCGGTTCAAGGCCCGCGTCCTCATTGCGGGAGGCGTCCTGATCCTGGTCCTTCTGGGAACCTTTGCGATCCTGATGTCCGGCAAGCCCGGTCCGGCCAATACCGGCAAAGCCCATTTTTCCGCCACAAAAGTTACCGGCAACGACATCCCCAATACGGTCATATTCAACTACAATGTGGACTCGGTAGAGGCGGACAGTTTTTTCATCCAGCAGTCCTGGGACCGCAACCGCAGAGTGCAGGTTTATAAACATTCCTATACTCTGACGGATATCTATTACGAGCCGGGCTATCATACCGCCAAACTGATAGCCGGTGACAAGATCATCAAGACCGTGCCGGTCAGCATCCCAACAGACCGCTGGCTGTTCTATGCGATAGAGTACAAGCCCGGCAGCCGGCCGCAATATATCACGCACCGGGATACGGGCATGCTCAGGCTAACTGTCGACGAGCTGCTGGCGAGTCATATCGACCCGCAAAAAAACAATGTGTATTGCAATACCTGGTTCCCCTCCGACATCCGGTATAGCAGCGACAATTTCACGCTGAGATGCAGGGTCAGGATAAAGCCGGTGAACAATGAATCCTGTCCGTTGCTGATGTGCGAGATCTATTGTCAGCATAATTTCATGTACTTCCGAAGTACCCCAAAAGGCTGCACCGGCATCCTGGCCGCACAATTCGGGGAGAACGAACTCAGCGGCAGGACCACCGATCTTTCGGGACTGGGCGCCGATCTTCGCGACTGGCGGGACCTGGAATTTACGGTACGGGAAAAGAAGGTGAGTATCCTTATCGACGGCAGGAAGGCTTACTCGAATGCGTATGCGGAATCGGCCGGCCTGATCACCGGGATTGGTTTTATATCGAATGGGATCTCCGATGTCCAGTTCGTGCAACTGAGGACGGCTGATGGGCGGGTGATATACAGCAGGTAAATGTCTGCCACCGCACACCATCTATTCCAAAACCGAACAGTCCCACCGGGACAAAGCATCATAGTCTATTGAAAAATAGCCTGTTACCAATCTGGCATGCTATTTACGCCGTCCAGGCACATCCCCTCCATTATGCTAAAAAACTATCTCCGCATTGCCTTCCGCAATCTCTGGCGGCACAAGGGCTTCAGCTTTCTTAACATCATGGGTCTTACGATCGGTATGTCGGCCTGCTTTCTCATCTTCCTGTATGTGACATTTGAGCTCAGCTATGACCACTTCCATTCCAAAGCCGACCGGATTTACAACATAGTAACGGACATCAACAATCCCTCGGAAGTCCTGCACTTCAGCGTCGCGGCGCCTGCGATGCCGGTGGCAGCCAAAAAGGATTTTCCCGAGATCGAGAAGCAGGTGCGCTTTAGTCCGGGCAATATACTGGTCCGCCGCGGGGAGATCAAGATCCAGGAGGAAAATATGGCGTTTGCCGACTCGACCTTCTTCGAGGTATTCGATTTCCCCTGCTGAAAGGAGATCCCCTAACCGCCCTGAAGGGACCGCTGACGGTGGTTCTTTCGGAGACTGCGGCAAAAAGTATTTCGGCTCTGCCGATCCGATGGGACAGCAGTTGACGGTATTCGGCGACAACCAGCTGGCGACCGTCACAGGCATCATGAAGGACATGCCGGAGAATACCGAGCTGAAAACGGATATGCTGATGTCGATGTACAATAGTCAGAGAGACTCCACGAGGGACAAGAATTGGGGAGGATTTGGGGTCATGGCCTATTTCCTGCTGAAGCCCCACACGAGTCCGGAGGCGCTGCAAAAAAATTCCCCGCTTTTCTAGTGGACCATATCGGCAAGTTCATGAAGGACAACAACCAGACCTATACCTATATACTCGAGCCGCTGAAAGACGTCTATCTGAAGTCGACACCCGGAAACGCCAGGGGCAGTCTGACGAATATCTATGTCTTCAGCATCGTTGGGATCTTTATCCTGCTGATCGCGGCGATCAATTTCGTGAATCTGTCGACCGCCCGGTCTACGGAAAGGGCCAAAGAGGTCGGGATACGCAAGGTGATCGGAGCGGAACGACGTCAGCTGACGGCGCAGTTTCTCGGCGAGTCGGTGATCCTCTGTCTGATCGCATTCGTACTCTCGGTCGGCGTATGCGCGGCGCTGTTACCCGCCTTCAATTTTCTGGCGGGGAAGACCATCAGTACCGGGATACTCGATCACCCCAGCTATATTCTTGCCCTGCTGCTGATCGGTCTGGGCATCGGGCTGCTGGCCGGCATCTACCCTGCCCTGGTATTGTCCGGTTTTCAGCCGATCATCGTCCTAAAGGGGCGCTTTGCCACAGGGACACGCGGGATGCTCCTTCGAAAAGGGCTGGTGATCTCGCAATTCACTATTTCCATCGGGCTGATCGCGGCCACCCTGCTGGCGGGCTACCAGCTCGAGGTATATGCGGCAGCAGGAACTCGGGTTCTCCAAGCAGCAGGAGTTGGTGCTGGACACCCACGGTGACGACCACCGGATCGCGCTGAAAGACGATATCCAAAAACTGCCCGGTGTGGTATCGACGGCCATGTCCTCGACCACCCCCGGATCGGGCGCGATGAATGCCTACTCGATCATCCAGAACCGGAAAGGCGAAATGCAGATCTGCTCTCCCGATCTTTTCTTCGTCGATTTCGACTTTATCCCGCAATACGAAATGAAGATAGTGGCGGGCCGGACCTTTTCACGGGATTTCGGCGCCGACACCAGCGCAGTCCATGGTCATCAACGAGCGCGCGCTGAAGATGCTGGGCTATACCAGTCCGCAGGAGGCGATCGGCCGCAATTTCGACCAGTGGGGCAGAAAAGGCAAGATCATCGGGGTGGTCAGGGACTTCCACTACCGGGGTTTACAGGAGGAGATCCGGCCGCTGAGCCTGCGGATCGAGCCGGGTGGATGCAGTATGCTCTCCATAAAGGTGAACACCTCCAATCTGCCCAATACGATCGCTGCGATCGAAAAAGCCTGGCACAGGGTCATTCCGAACCGGCCGTTCAGTTACTCCTTCGTCGACGAGCTATTCGACCGGCAATACCGTGCCGAAGACCGGTTCGGAAGACTGTTCCTTTATTTTGCCATGCTCGCTATCCTTATCTCCTGTCTGGGATTGCTGGGGCTCGCCTCCTACAGCACCCTGCAACGGACCAAAGAGATCGGCGTGCGAAAAGTGTTGGGAGCGAGCGTTTCGGGCATCGTCGGATTATTGTCGAAAGATTTCCTGGTGCTGGTCGGGATCGCGTTCGTGGTGGCGACACCGTTGTCCTTCTGGCTGATGCGGCGCTGGCTGGATGGGTTTGCTTCGCGGATCGACATCTTTTCGGCGTGGTGGATCTTTGCCGCGGCGGGAGTGACGGCCCTGCTGATCGCGATGCTGACGATCAGCCTCCAGGCGATCCGGGCGGCGCTGGCCCCACCAGTCAGGACGCTGCGGGCGGAATAGGTGTCAATCCCTCCGGAATTTCACCTTACTGTCGATGTTTTTTGCTGTTTTTATTCCCTGTTTTGTGCCCTCTTCCACCGCATGACGGGTATGGATACCCCCATACACTCTCGAAATGGCGATAGCATTGGCAAATTCAAGAAACGAACCGTAGGAATAGCTGCCCATGTCCTCCGAACCTTTTCCCAGATCGATCATTTTGCCTTTGTAAGTGTCGTTTATGAAAGCTACAGGATCGCCAAATACAATGGTGAGTGCCTGAGCGAACGCACCGCTAAACACGGCATGGTTTGCGGGAAAATCGGGATAGGGCGGTGTGGGAATATACGGTTTCCACCAGGTAGCCGGGTCGTTGGAGGGCTCTATGACCCTGCGAATGAACTGAAAGGGTCTTTCCTGCATAAAATGGAATTTCCCTTTCATGGATCCAATGGTGGCATCGAACAGGCTCATCCCCGTCCTGGCATAAGCATATGCGGCCATATCGAGCGCCGGATCTTTTTGATCAAGAATCTGTTTGAATACGGCAATATAGCTCGATCCTGACGGATAACCACCCACAGCCGGGTCGTCATAATATTTGGCCAGACGCTTTTGATCATAGGTCAGACTTTTCGACAGGTCATAGACCTCCCTATAATCCTTGTAATAAGGAGAGGTCACGTCTGCATCATTATAAACATAGGGCGTCGAGGTTACGTTATCGATGCTGCCGGCAACCATGGTGCGGGTATCCCCCCAGTAGGCAAGGCCGCTGGCAATGGTAGGGTTATTATTTTCCGGCCACCACAGGCCAGGGCTGTTGTTGGTGAGTACCAGCGGCGGATTTGAAGACCAGGGATGATCTGTAGTGGACCAGGTGAAGATCTTTTCGGCTACGGCTTTTCCGAAGGCTTTTGACCGTTGGAAGATCGCGGTGTCGCCGATCTCCGTTGCATACGCTCCATTCAAACTATCTTCCAGTTTTTGTACGGCGTCGGTCGTTGCGGGGGTGAAGGTAAAAAGTCGCCTGGTCATTTCGGCAAGGGCGGCATTGGCACAGGTGGGCCAGTGATAGGCTTTGCCGGGCTCCGTTGGAGGCATCTGGGGCATTTCGTTCAATTGGCCATTAAGACTCTGGTAGGAGGGCATGCCCGGCACCACGGCTTCGTATAGGGCGACGCCACAATAAGCCATGTATCTTCCGGCGTTGACCCCATAAGAGACAGCGGGGCTGTACAGCAATGGTAGTTGGACGCCCAGCCATTTTTTACGACATCCGAAGAATAGTTCCCTGGTCTGCTGCTGATGACCGTTGGTGTCCGGGTTCGAGTGTTTACGACACGCAAGATTCAACAATGATGCCGTGGCAATCAGCACCATTGCGTAGACGATTTTCTGTTTCATTTTTTAGTATTTAGTATTAGTTAGCAGGGGCAAAATAGAAACAGGTTTTTCTACTATGAACTCTAATCGCTGAACAGGTGCGTTTGCCGGAAACAAGGCCCGTAAAACAGCTGTGTGGCTTTTAAGAGAGAAAAATGTTGTTTGTCTGGGATTGAATGTCGTTTGTCTATTTTGTCCTCAGGCGAATAAATCCTGTGCTTTAATTGCTTAAATTGTGTAAAGCAAGCCACCAGCCTGAATATGATCAACACAAACGAGTTTATTTTTTCCCGGAAATACGGGGTGCTGCGGCACGTCTCGTTCTGGCTGTCATGGCTTTTGGGATGGGCCTGCTTTCTGACTCTGATCTGGTCGGGATTCACCGGCCATCTTATTCGCATCGGGCTTTGGATCCCGGTCTTTATGGCCTTCAGTTATCCCTTCGCCTACATCGCCATTCCCAGTGCTGCTGTTGAAAGGCAAATACCTTCTATTCCTTGCCTCACTCCTTTTCTGGCTTGCAGTCGGTTGGTTCCTGAGCGTTTATTATCTGCGGTATGTATCTGCTCCTGTGCTGGACCGGCTGGGCATGCCGTACGGGGATGACTATGCATGGCAGTGTTTTCTTTGCGTGATGACTACTACGGCCTGTTTCTCTTCTTTATCGCTTGGGAAGCAGTGGTTACTGAAGCAAAGGGACTTCCTGCGGGCGCAACAGGAAAAATAACGGCCGAGCTGCGCTGCTGAAGGCGCAGGTGCATCCGCATTTTCTGTTCAATACCCTTAATAATATCTACTCCTTTTCTCTCGACAGATCGCCAAAAACACCCGAACTTATTTTGAAACTTTCATCATTGCTCAGCTATATGCTTTATGACTGCAAGGCCGAGGAAGTCAGGCTGGAGAAAGAGGTGGAGATCATGAAGAATTATATCGGTCTGGAAAAAGAGCGCTATGGCGATAAAATAGAAATTTCGTGGACTGTGGAAGGTAATATCAGCGAGTATTTTATATCACCGTTGCTGATGCTCCCTTTTCTGGAAAATGCTTTTAAGCATGGCGCATCGGAGCAAATCGAAAAACCATGGATGGGAGTGGATCTATCTGTAGCCAACAATATATTAAAATTCAAGATCACCAATAGCAAAAACGAATATGTCCCGCACAGTAATCATGGCATTGGCATCGACAATGTGAAAAACGCCTCGAGTTTCTTTACCCCGGAAAACATGAACTGAAGATCAACGACGAGGGGGATTTCTTTGCGGTTTCATTAATGGTCAAACTGAGCTCCGGCATCCTGGCCCATACAATGCCGGATCGCCCTCCTGTAACTGCTCAAACTATTGCCACATGAAGCTGCGTTGCCTTCTTATAGATGACGAGCCCCCGGCATTGAAAGTGCTGGTGAAATATATTTCTTCCCTTAATGATATGGAAATCGTGGGCCAGTGCAGAAATGCGATTGAAGCACTTGGCGTATTGCGGCACAAGACGGTCGATGTCATTTTTCTCGATATTAAAATGCCCCGTATTATCGGTACTGAGTTTTTGAAAAATCTTTCCCATCCGCCCAAGGTGATCTTTGTTACGGCTTACCGGGAATATGCGATCGATGGTTTTGAACTGGATGCGGTGGATTATTTGGTCAAACCGGTTTCTTTTGAACGGTTTTTTAAATCCATCACTAAATTGAACCGGATGATGGGCCGAGAGGTGTCTTCGGCCGCTGTGAGTGAAGCGCCTGACCCGGCTGCTTTTATCTACCTGAAGGTGGACAGGGATATGAAAAAGGTTTTTGTAAATGAGATCGAGTACGTCGAAAGCTGGAAAGACTATGTGAAGATCTACCTTACAGGAGGCCGGCATTTTCTGGTAAAGCGGGCGATCAGTGTAATTGAAAATATCTTGTCCGATCATAAGTTCATCCGGGTGCACCGCTCGTACATTGTCTCGCTCAGCAAAATCTCCGGTTATAATGCACTGGCCGTGCAAATAGGGCCATGTGAAATTCCCATTGGGCGACTATATAAACAGTCGGTAATGGAGCGGCTGCAGTCGGCGAAGCTATAACCGCTGGCGATTCATCGGCCCAGGTCCGTCCCGCGGCGGCTATTTCACCACCTTACTAACCAAAATCACCGGAACAACATTCGTATAATTGGCGAAGTCGGCCCTGATGGCGTCCCGGTTCGGGGCAATCGCTGCCTGGTATTCCTCGAGGCTTTTTACGTAAAAAGCGCCGACTGCCATATAGGGCAGCGGCTGGTTGGGCATCCCGCTGGCGAGGCCTTTCTCAATGGTGTACTTTACCAGATTGGAGCCGAGGTATTTGGCGACCATGGGCATGTGTTTGGTCTCATAGTATTCCATATTGAAGGTCTTGCCTTCGGCGTAGGGGTACAGGATGGAAATTTTGATCAGTCCGCTTTCTGTGCTGGCCATGTCCGTGGTTTTATTTTCCTGAGCAAATGAGTTGACGGTCGCGGTTAGGGAGGAGGAGGGAGAGAAGGAGGGTGCTTTTCATTTGTTTTTTTATTAAATCTAAGCACAATAGTCGAGATTTCATCACCGCGGCCTGAACACATAGATCATATTCGAGAACCTGCCTTTGACATACCAACTCTTCCGGCAATAGGACCCGGCGTAGGGAAACGATAATCCGGTAATGAGCTGTTCCGAAAATGTGCCGCTGACCACCAGGTCGTTGCCGATATAGTTTTTGCTGGTCAGCATAATGGTGTCCTGTGCTGTTATCCAGATCGGATTGGTACGGGTGTCTACATATTTGCTCACCGAGTCATTTAGCGGAATGGCCTCATTCTTCCACCAGTTGATCATCCTGGCAAGACCGGTGCCATAAGTTCGACTGACCACTACCGTATCGCCGAAAACGGCAGATCCGCCGCTAAAGCCCGCACTCGAATATCCGAGATTTATATAAGAGGTATCCGCCGGAAGCCCGATGGTGAGCCCGATCGTATTGAACGCGGTGCTCCCTCCGTTGACCGATATATAGGCTCCCCCACCAACAGCCCCGGCTAAACCGTAGGCGGTGATCAGATTTTCCAAAATAAGAGTTGTCGAATTGGACGGTGGATAATATCGACCGTTTAGAACAATCGCCGTGTCGCCGTAAGCGTGGGGAACCGACCAGGAAAAGCTATCCGACACATGACCCATGACGCTGTCATAGTTGTCCGGGTTTAGATTGGATATGGTCAGACTCAGGCTTTGGGTAATCTCGGGAGGCGGCGGCGGTGGGAGTGTAGGGGGTGTGGAGTTCTTGTGACAGGCGAAAAATGGTAGAAGGATTAGGAGTAATGTTTTTTTCATGGGCTGGTAAGATATAAAACTTTTTCGATTGTATCGCTATCAGACGCCGGTGTGCCGTTAGCGAACAGGTTGGCGTTTCACAAATACCTAAACGGCTGGTTATAAGTAGTTTGGAATTTGGCAGCCCAATTGCACCACATTCGCCGGTAAAAAATCATTAAATGCGATTAGTCTATTCGTTATTGCTTGTTATCTTTTTGTCATTCGAAAGCTCAGCCCAGGCGCAGCCGACCACCCTATCCGATGAATACGCCCTCACCGGAGCACTGATCTATCCCGCGCCGGATGAGGCGCCGATCCCGGACGGGGTCGTGATTGTCTCGCACGGAAAGATCATTGCCGTAGGCGGGAAGGGGAAATAGCGGTGCCTTCAGGCATACAAACGATCGATTGCAAGGGGCAGACGCTGGTTGCCGGCTACTGGAATTCCCATGTTCATTTCATGGAAGCGAAGTGGAATGGGGCTGGCCAGCTACCCGCCCAACAGCTGACTGCGCAAATGCAGGACATGCTGACGCGCTATGGTTTTACGTCGGTTGTAGACGTTGGGTCGCTGCTCCAGAATACGCTCGCGTTGAGACGCAGGGTGGTTGTTGGAGAGGTAAAGGGTCCCCGGATCCTGACGGCGGGTATGATCATTTATCCGAAGGATGGCATTCCTTACTATGTCACGGAAAGTTTACCACCCGATGTGGTGGCAGTTGTCAGAAAAATGGGGGAAGCGGCGACGCCTGCAGATGCCGTTCGAATCGTCGATGAACAGCTCGGCCAGGGCTCGGATATCGTGAAGCTGATGGCGGTCAGCATCATGCGCCCCAATGGCCATCTTGAGTTTAAGCCGATGCCTTTGCCCGTCGTGCAGGCAGCTACGGCGGAGGCGCATAGCAAGGGAAAACTTGTTTTCGCCCACCCGACGAATATGGAGGGTATCGAGTTGGTGCTTGCCGGTCACGTCGATGTGCTGGCACACGCTTCGGAAGAACCATCCAAATGGGATAGCACGGTCGCACGTCGGCTAAAGGCCGCCAATGTCACGCTGATCCCTACACTGACCCTTTTTGACAAGGACCAGGATTTCGATGGGATCCTGAAAGAGATAAAGAGCTATTCCGACATCGGCGGCCAGATCATGTTTGGAACGGACATCGGGTTTTTGACGGACTATCCGTCGCTGACGAAGGAATTTGACCACCTGGCGCAGGCTGGATTGACATTTTCGCAGATCTTGGCGACGTTGACTACTGTTCCGGCGGCAAGGTTAGGGTTTGGAGATTCCACGGGGGCGATCAAGAAGGGGTTGGATGCGGATTTTGTGTTGTTGGATGGTGACCCGGCGAAGGATAACAGTGCTTTTTATCATGTGGCGATGACGATCAGGCAGGGGGTGTGATTTATCAGAAGGGGAAGTGACGTATTCCGGGAAGTTCGTGTTGCACCGGTATTATTGCGCTGACGGCGGAGGTATTTTAACTCCCCATTGCTTATTTGGTGTTGGGCCCATGATGAAGAGCAGTTTGCCGCCCTTCATCAGATCGTCGCGGTACAGCCAGCAGTCGTGCAATGGCAGGCCATTGAACTGCACGGACTGGACATAAAGGTTGGCGGCGCTGTTGTTGGTTGTTTCAATGCTCAGCTGTTTTCCATTGCCCAGCCGGATAACTGCCTTTTGAATAATCGGGCTGCCGAGCTCTACGATGGGCTTTGCGTCCGTAAAGCCTTTTACGTCGAACAGGCCCAGGGCGGCCATGATATACCAGGCGCCGAGTTGCCCCTGATCTTCGTCCTGACCGTAACCATAGCCGTGTATGGGTTCGATACCGTAGAATTCGTTGCAAATGGCGCGGGTCCATTTCTGCGTGAGCCACGGTCTTCCGGAAAAATTAAAGAGCCAGCTGACATGAAGGCTTGGTTCGTTGCCGTGGTTATAGATGGAGGTGATGCCCGCGAACGCATTGATCGTTTTTCCGCCGCCGAAACCGTCCTTTTCGGACTTTTCGAAAATGTCGTTCAACTGTTCATTGAAGTAGTCGCGGCCCAGCGTGGCGACCAGATCGTGCGGATTCTGCGGAACATAGAAGGTGTATTGCATGGCGTTGCCTTCCTGGTAGCCGCGCCATGGCGCGTAGGGATCGAATTTATCGATGAAGGAGCCGGCTGCTGTTTTGGGCTGCAGGAGTTGGTTCGTCGGATTATAGAGAAGGCGCCAGCCGTTGGAAAGCCGGATCAGCTGTTCATAGTCTTCCTGTTTGCCCAGTCGCTTCGCCATCTGCGCTGCGGCGAAGGCGCTGAAGCTGTACTCCAGGGTATGCGAGGCGGAGAAATGCGCACCGGAGCTGTCGGTTCGGTCTTCTTCGAGATAAGGGGAATAGCCATACTTCAGGAATGCTTTTGTATCCATTTTACCGGACCCGACCGGCCGGTCCTTCCAGCCCAGCTCGTTGTTCTTTATGGCCTGCCACGCCTTTTCGACATCGTAGTCGCGCAGACCTGTCTGGTAGCCTGCGGCTATCGCGAGACCTACGAGATTGGTGCCCACACCGGATACGTATTCGCTGTTGGCGATCCCGTCACCAAACCAGCCTTTGTCGGCACAGACCTGCAGCTGTGTATGGACAAAATCCCTGTAATATTCGGGATAAGACAAGGACCACAGCTGTGTAAGGTTCCAGAAAGCGCCCCAGATGGCGTCGGTATTGATAAAGTTATAGTTGTTTGGCTCCAGCTGTCCGGCCACGCCGCCGTGTTTCGGATAGGCGCCGTTCACGTCGCTGGCCACTCCCCTACCCAGCAGCGCGTGGAAGAGGCCGGTATAGAACTTGACCTTGTTGGTCCGGCTGGTATCGGTGATCGTTATGCGGCCCAGCTGGCGGCGCCATTCCTCCTGTGCCTTTGCTTTCGCCTCATCGAAGCTGAGGTCTTTTGCCTCGGCGAGCAGGTTTGCTTTTGCGTTGGCGATGGAGGTGTAGGAGAGGCCGACCTTGATGCCGATCTGTTCATTGCGGGTTGTCGTATAGTTGAGGTTCAAGCCGGTGGTAAAGCTGCCGGTCGACAGTGGTGCTTTCGAGACTTCACCATAGATGTACATGCTCACTTTCCCGCCCGGGTCGTATTTCTGGACATATTTGGGGTTGGTGATCACGTAGCCCTCAAAGTGCGTGGGGTCAACCATTTTAATGCCGGCGTTTGTCACGGGGCCGCTTTCCCCTGAACGCTGCCCATGTCGAGGATGATATGGGACTGGTCGCTGGCCGGGAAGGTATACCGGTGAAACCCGACTCTTTTGGTGGCGGTCGAGCTCGGCGGTGATGTCGTAGTCATCGAGCAGCACTTTATAATAGCCAGGTTCCGCCTGCTGGTTCTTCCTGGCGAATGCGGACCGATAGCCGCTGCCGGGTTTATCGAGGTCGCCAGGCACCGTTCTCTGGGCCCCGACCGTCGGCATGAAGCAGACCCCGCCCACCTGCCATTCGTGAAAATGAACGAATCCTTCGATGGAATTCTGGCGGGTATCGTAGCCTACTGCTTCCCAGCCGCTGGCGTTACCGTAGTGGCCGTTGGTAGATGGCGCCAGCTTGGCCATGCCCTGGGGACGGCCGCGGGGGTGTAATAGAACCAGCGGCTGTGGGCGGTGCCGACCTCCGGGTCGACGTACTGGAGGAGGTCCCGGGCGGTGGAGATGAGGGAGGTGGCAAGAGATGCCTGCAGGAAAAGAAAGCGTAACAGAATGTTTTTCATCGTTGTATTTTTCCGATAGACCAAAGATCGGGTATGGAGGCGGATTTCCTATTGACTGGCTTCTTCGCAAATTCGGAAATCCCGAAATTATTCAGCGAAAAAAACGATAGGGTGCTCTAAATCATAAAATCTCATCTCAAACGTTATCCTCCTGCCCATCTCTACCTAAACTCCATACCATGGCCCTCCGCCTCCTTCTGGCCCCGATCCTCATTCTGGGCATGTCCCGCTGCATGGCGCAGATAGAGAAACTGCCAACTACAGACGAAATTGTACAATTTGTCCGGAAGGTCGCTCCCGACTATAGCTCAATTTCCTCCACGCTTGGCTTCCGGCAGATCGCCCGCGCCTCCTTCGACTCGCTGGTCAGCACTTTACCATCTCCAATCTTTCGAGAAGGCCGACCTCCGATGGCAATGGCAGAACAGATCTCATTTTCAACGGCTCGAAGTACTACCAGTCCACAACGGGTCCGGTCGCTGAGTCGCTGTCTCTGGCCATCCTAAGCTTTGGAAAGGACAGTTTTTTGTACGGGAACTGAAACTGGATCACTTCGAAGATATTATTGCGCGTCCGGTACAGCTAGGGGGTAAACAGTATCTCCAGGCGATTCGAGTCAACCAACGCTATTTTGCCGGTAAATACCACGCCATATACCATATAGATACGCTGGTTTGGGCATTCAACGCCTTTATCGAAAAGGGGCCGGCGGTAAAAAGAAAGATCACAAAAATTGATTACAGTGGCTTTAATGGGCTTGCCTTTGGGGGCAATATGACCCTCAGAATCGTTAGGGACAGCATCCGGATGAAGAAGGATCTATACGAATATTATAACGGCGAGAAGACCGGAGGGGTATTGCTAACCCGGCTCGATTCCAGTACCTGCCAACGGCTCTATGGACTGTTGAATGCGATTGATTTCGTGAACCTTAAAGATAGTTTTGAAATCAGTTCGTCCGATGCGAGTACGGGGACCCTGAGGATCAGTTACGACGACGGCCGGACAAAAACGATAACCGACTACGGGACCTGCGGAACCTATGGACTGGCGGAGATCCACCAGTTGCTGTATGGCCTGACTGAAACTCAGCACTGGGCAAACGCCGATCCGAAAAGGCCGAGATGCATCGATAGCCTGCGGTCGGACGCAGAAGTCCTGGGCCTGGTAAGAACGCTATATACGGACTATCCCTCTCTGGAATTCGATCCGGAGGATTCTGTCGATGCGCTGCCCGACTATCGGGAACGGCTGGCTGCTTTCGGCGGGCAGCGATGGCAAAAAGCCGACATTGACGGAAATGGATACACCGACCTTCTCTTTAACGGCTACCTGAATAAAGACTGCAAGTCGAGCCAATACTCCGTCGCGGTGCTGTCCTTCGGTGGTGACAGCCTTGTCCAGGAACAATATTGCCGGGGCAAACGGCTTTTCGCCGCCAAAATCATCCGTAACAACGGTCATGATAATATACAGATCAGTTATCTGCAAGCTATCGAAGATTCTATGCAGAAAAAAGGATATCACCTCGCGGCCAGGGAAGACACACTTACGGCTGAGGACGGCCTGATAGTAGAACTTCCGACGCCAGTATTGCATCACATTGAAAAGCTGAACGTGCATCTGCAGATCGGCCATGACAGCATGGTGGTCACATGCGATACCCTCTACTGGTATAAAAATGACGCCAACCCGCCCGATACCGGCAATATCTGGAAAGACAGTATAAACCTCTATATACTGACAGACCCTGCGGCCAGCCAAAAACTGCTTTCGATTGCCGCCGGCATCCGATTTGAACGTCTGAACCCGGAGTTGCTGATGCCGAATAAGTTTATGCGGAATTTTGGATCGACCTGGTATTTTGAATACGATGGAGGGAAGCGGGGACAGTTTGAATCGGACGGGCTAATTGGCTCCTACCGTCTTGCGGCGCTGGAAAGACGGGTTTGGGAGGTAGAGCATATGCGGACGGATTGGAAATTGACCGCAAAGTCCGGCGATACGCAATGGCCCGCCGTTGACGCAATGACCCGATATTTTGGTCAATTCTGAATTTTGGAATAACTTACCCCAAACGTAAAGCATGTCTGACAGTCAAGCCATTACAGATGCCCTTGTGAAGTTTCGGGACGATCGTCAGTGGGCACAGTTTCACGACTCCAAGAATCTTGCCACTGGCTATTTCCATCGAGGCGGCGGAGTTGAACGAACTGTTCCTTTGGAAGGAGGGGCCTGCTGCGGAGGAGGTAAATAAAGACAAATTGAAAGAGGAGTTGGCCGATATATTTTCTTTTTGCTTTTTACTCGCTGCCAAACATCAGTTGGACGTGAAGGAGATCATTCTGGACAAGATCCGGTTGAACGACCAAAAATACCCGGTTGAAAAGGCCAGGGGAACCGCAAAAAAATACAACGAACTCTAAGCATTATCCTTATCCATGATCGTTTATCAGAAGAACAAAGAGGAATTCAGCAATGACGTGCTGACAAATGATATAGACGGAATTATCACGCGGGCCATAAAAACTATCACCGGCAAGGCCATCGCCGCCAGCGAGGTGAACGCCTACCGGCAGTCGCTCCACTATATGGACACCGTCCTTCACGACAAGGATATCCCCGATGACTGCGGCATCTCCATCGAATACCATATCCCAAGTACATCCAAACGGATCGACTTCCTGATTACGGGTTCAGATGGCAACCGGGACAATCTGATCATTGTGGAGCTAAAAGGCTGGTCGGAAGCCCGACTGACAAGCAGAGCAGGACGGGATGGTCGACACGCGGCTGCAGGGCAGGATGAACACGACTACACACCCTTCCTATCAGGCCTGGTCGTACGCGGGGTTGCTTCAGTCTTTCAATGCGACCATCGAAGAGGAGTCCATCTTCGTTCAGCCCTGTGCCTATCTGCATAACTATGCACCGGATGACGTATTGACCAATGAATTTTACAGCTATTATATAGAGAAGGCTCCGCTCTTCCTCAAACCGGACGCGGTCAAGCTGAGGGAGTTTATCAAACGATTCATGAGACACGGGGACCGCCGCAACCTGATTGCCCGGATCGAAAACGGCAAGATCAGGCCCTCGAAAAGTCTGGCCGACAGTCTTCGATCGATCATGAAGGGTAACCAGGAGTTTATCATGATCGATGACCAGAAGGTAGTTTATGAAGAGGCACTCTGGCTTGCCGCGCATTCCAATGAGAAGACGAAGAATGTGCTTATAATCGAAGGAGGACCGGGAACCGGCAAATCCGTGGTCGCTGTCAATCTGTTGGTGGAATTGAATCGCCGCGGGCTGATGGCGCAGTATGTCACGAAGACCAGTGCGCCGCGGGAGGTCTATTTTGATAAATTGAGTCCTGATCGCCGCAAGCCCGAACTGAAGAATTTATTTGTCTCATCTGGGTCGTTTATGTCGGCGCCGAAGAATTCGGTTTCTGCCCTGATCGTGGATGAGGCGCATCGGCTGACGGAGCAGACGGGGTTTTTAAAGATGGGCGAGAACCAGGTCAAGGAGATTATTAATACGGCTACGTTTTCTGCGTTCTTTATTGATGAGGATCAGCGGGTACATATTAATGACTATGCAGAGAGCTGGATCATCGAGGAGTGGGCTGCGAAGTTGGGGGCGAAGGTCACGAAATTGAGCCTGGCGTCGCAGTTTAGGTGTGCGGGGTCGGATGGGTATTTGGCGTGGCTGGATAATCTGCTGCAGATCCGGGAGACGGCTAATGAGAACTTTTTGTCATCGGGGTTTAAATACGACTTTCGGGTAGTTGAAAGCCCTTCCGAGTTGCGCGACCTGATCTATGAGAAGAACAAGGTGAATAATAAGGCAAGGCTGGTTGCGGGGTATTGTTGGGATTGGAAGAGTGCGAAGGATGCTGGCGCTTATGATATTACCTTTCCTGAGTACGACTTTCAAATGCGCTGGAACTTGAAGTCCTATGGTTCGACCTGGATCATCGATCCTAACTCAGTTAAGGAGGTTGGGTGTATACATACTTGCCAGGGGCTTGAGGTTGATTATATTGGGGTTATAATTGGAGAGGATTTAATTTACCGTGACGGGCAAGTGCTGGTTGATCCGACTAAACGGTCGAAGGATGATAAGTCAATATTTGGGTATAAGAAGTTGATGAAGGACAAGCCGGAGGAGGGGAAGATTTTGTTGAGGGCGATTATTAAGAATACATATAGGACGTTGATGACGAGGGGGATGAAGGGGTGTTATGTTTATTGTGAGGATGAGGGGTTGAGGGAATATATTAGGGACAATTTGGCTTCATGAAGCTCAGGCACCGTGAAAACACTAATGTCATTGACTTAAGGGTTTCACACGTCTTTGTAATTCATATGATACAGTCTTGGCGGTCGTCGCTTTCGGTTTTCATGCCTGCCAGGTCGAACGATTTCTGTGTTAGCGGCCACCTGTTTGTCGAAGACAGCAAGTGCTAATCTGATGGTCCTTTTAATGAACATGCCGATGAGGATACATTTGGTCGACCAATAAGCAAAGGTGCGGTTGATCTTTTTACGGTGCCTGATCTTGCCTTTCTGTTTATCTGCAGTGCTTTCTGCAATGACTTTTCCTCTATAGGGAACGCCAGTGCTGCACATAAGGTCATCATCATCACCTTGGCATAAATATCCTGCTTAACGGCGGTAGCGGTCTTGCCGCTGAAGGCTTCCACCTGCACCCGGGCCTTGTACATCTTGTAACCTTCCTCCGCACCCCAGCGGATCTGATACAGTTCACCGAGTTCCGGCAGCTTGTATTTTACGGTATCTAATAACGAGGTGCCCAATATTTCCTCCTCTCCATTCTCCAGTGCTATCTTAACCAGCCTGCATTTGACTTCCCTTTTCATCGAGGGAACTGTTCGGCAAAGCTATCATAGTATTTATCCGGCACGGTCAACGTTACTATCGTATCCCGCTTGCGGCTGGCTCTAAACTCCCTGACCGGCAACCAGTGCTCCCTCATCCGGACGATGAAGTGAATGCCCCTGGATTGCAAGCCGGCAAACAGCGCTGCGCCAGGATATCCGCGATCCAGCAGCAATATATCTCCCCGCTCCACCTTTGGCAGATGCTTCAATAACAGGTCTTGTTCGTTGCCATCCGTCGGACCGGTCTGCACATCCAACGTCAGATAGTTCACCGGATCATACAGCGCGGACAGCAGGCACATGCTCTTGGGCAGGTCTTTGTTCTTTCCCCTACCCATGCCTCTTCTGTCAAACTCCTCGTGGATGCTCGGATGGTTCGGCAGGTTCAGATAAGTGCCATCGACCGCCAACAGCTTCTGTCCATGATAACCGTAGTAATCGACTTCCTTATAGAAGTCCTTCCAGATAATATCGTTGAGCTCAAGGAACGCTTCGGGCGCCAACTTCCGTCTCGACCGGCTGAACCCACTCTTGGTGATCCTGCGGATGTTGAACTGCTCGTTCTCCGTCTCGCTTAAGAAGCGGTCCATCTCCCGTTGTAGTCCCGTCTTTCCCATTCTTAATATACTGATTATCAAATGACCAAACGGAAGCAGACGATTCCTGGTGAAGGCCCCTTCCTGGCCGTGCGTGTGACGGCCTTTGAATGCTTCGCTGTCATTGATATGGTAGTTTAGTTTGTTGGTTACTTTGATCCGGTAATCTTTTTTTGGTTTTCGGCGATCACACCGCCCCTTCTTATATACTCATTACAAATTACTTCATTATCAATACCCACCCCACCGTGAAAACACCTTTTCTTGCTTAAGTCAACGACATTAGTGAAATCACCCATTTTTACAACTATTCCCTTACAAAGTGTATTATGATACACTTTAGGCCTTATTTTTACGAGATTGCAACCATCAAATCTCAAAAGTGCAATTTGCCACAATATTTGACTGATTTTAAGCCAGTGTACGTCTAAGGCCCCCGGAAGTCGTCCGCGGAGGGTTAGAGAAAAATCTCTAACTTAAACGCCCAAACTTGGAAAAAGTACGATTTACGGAGACTCAGATCATCTCCACTCTCAAGCAGCAGGAAGCCGGCATATTCGTCAAGGATTTCGCCCGGGAACATGGTATTAGCGAAGCCACGTTCTATAATTGGAAGGCAAAATACGGCAGTATGGAGGCCAATGAGGTGAGGCGTATGAAGGACCGGAGGAAGAAAACGCCCGTCTAAAAAAGGATCGTAGCCAACATGACTTTGGAGATCGATGCCGTCAAGCACGTGTTGGAAAAAAAGTTCGGTGGCCTAACGACAAACGGGAAGCAGTGAGCATAATGGTCTCTGATAAGGGGATGAGTGTCCGTCAGGCCTGTAAGATAGTTGATACACCTGTAAATCAGGGGTCTCCAAATATATCGCGCAACAACCGCGGGCAAAATACTCGCCGACTACTTCCCAATACAGAAAATGAAAACACCCGGTTTCAGGGCGTTTTAGCGAAATTAGTGACAGATTAGTAACAAGCTATTTTCGAATCCAAAACCGTTTCACTATTCCAATATATGTTCCACAAGATCTTTCAACTTTGCCATTGCCTTAGAATAGGTTGGTACTCCGCCGGCAGCATATGACATACCCTGAACGAAACGAGTGTATTCGGTAGCGTATTCCGTATCGGTAGCTAGGATTTCCATTAATATCTGAAATTTTTGCACTATTGGCAAGCCGGAGGTCTTGTCACAGCGGTGGTCATCCTGTCCAATCATCCCGACTGTCAAATGCTTAAAGTCAGGGTGGGCGATTGCATAGGGTTGCAGGGCTGCCAGGTCATGAATATGTCGAGCTAGGTCCGGATCGTCGTCTTTTGGTTGGCGAACCCGGTCAGGAACACGCCAAAGCAACGCGCTTATTTTGTCAACAGCACTTTCCACGGGGTCGATGCAGGCGACGGCAGGTATTTCTGGATTCGTTTTAGTCAATTCAGCGATCAAAGAAGATACTGAACGGAGCAGAGGTAAGAGCGATAGATCTGACTCTGTAAACTCTATCTGGAGATGAGGTCGAAGTGGGGCCGAGGAATCGACTACGGATGGATAATCTATGTCGAACGAAAAAAGTGATTCTCATCCCTTGACTTCCATTTAACGGCGTCCGGTGGAAACAGCATGGTAATCGTTTCCTTTAGACGGTTCCTGCTGATAGAAGTCTTCGCCGACTACTCCTGGATAATGGTGGCTGTTGAGGCAGGATTAGCCGGAAATCGATATCCTCAGAAAAGCGTTGGAGAAGACGATGAGCTTTAGATAGAGCAGTCCCACCGGTGAAGATCAACTGCGCACCGAAAAGATCTGTGCTGATAATTTCACGGATCATTTGCACGACATACCAATCTTTTTCTACAAAGGCAGGATCGATACCCAGTTCGAGAGCAACCTCTATAATAAGTGTTTTATTGGGCGCGGCGTTCATAGGCAACGGCTATATTGTTATAGCCGATCTTACGGCTGATCCGATTATTTACACTGATTGACCGGCCGGTTGGTACTTGTGTCGAGTTCCCCTGTTGGTACTCTATTGCTGCCCGGGATGGGCCAGGATCAGCCCCAAGAAGGACCAAAGCTTTCTGGGCCAGCTCCGGCAGGGGTTCCACTGGCACGGTATTGCCTGTTAAGGAAGATATCTTTCCTTTAGCGTACAGTCCGTATCCGATCTTAACCAGTTTTCCTTTTTTAGTAAGCATCAATAAGGCTCTTCCGACCTGGTCGTATCCACCCAGATCATCAAAGTCTTCGCGCAACAAAACAGGTGACTTCTTGCGTGCGATCCTAGCCGCTATCCTACCTTCTAATGTTTTATTATATTTCATTGTATATTAGCACACTAAGGATACAAAAATACGACAATTTACCTAAACAAACATACGACAATTTTAAGTATAAAACGTAACAATTTTTGAGCAGACTCACCCCTTGGATAATTATTCAGCTTAACCAACTAAACCCATAATCTATTGAAAGTCAGCATTAATAAACCATCGCCCAAAATAACTTATTTTAGCAGCATAAGCTATAAGTTTCCATGAATAATTACCATAGTTTACGTGTTGTTTGCAATGAAACCACTGCTCTTTCACGAACGGTTATTGATGAGTTCCTCATGTACTACGCGGCCCAGCGGGAAGGTCTTGAAAAAGAAATGGATCAGATACTGTCACCATTTAGGCAGGTTACGAACACCTTTCAACCTGGACTGCTCGGAATGATCAAAGCTCAATACATCGGTCAACGTATTTTCAAAACGGATGGATTTATCAAGAAATATCTAAACCATGCTACTGTAAAAGCGCTTATCCGCAACAATCCATCATAAACTCCCCGAACCAAACTAAATCTATGTTGAAAGGAATAGTAACCGCCGTTTTATTCTTGATAGTTACAACTGTAAAAGCCCAGTTAGGAGTGATCAAGATGGTTGGAAACAATACAAGCAATTATACCCTTGGGGTCGGCGCGTATATCAAAGGGGCTTTCCCCATTTCCCAGGCGAGTGATGTTACACTGGAGCTGGGTGCGAATTTGTTCTTATTAAAGGATGGGGGCAGCGGGGATGGGACGGCTGTCGTGCCCATAAAAGCTGGTTATCGTTATTCGCTAAATGGATCAGGAATGGGGCTTTATGTTGAACCCCAGATTGGCTATAATATTTACGGCGTATCGTCTGTTAATGTAGACGGCTATACGCAAAACCTCAAATTTCATGGATTGGTATGCGCTGCAGGTACAGGCTATCTATTTTTAATAGGGAACATGCCGCTTGATCTACACCTGCGTTATGAAACAATTATGGCCCATGGGGGCTCCGATAATTACGTTAGTCTGGGGCTATCTTTTTACCTGCATTTTGGGAGAAAAGATTACGACCAATAAAAAATGAACTATGAGACATCTATTCGTAGCCTCTTTAGCGATCTTACTTCTATCGTCGTGTTTCAAGCAATCGATTGCCGATGCTATGCTCGCCGATCAAAATTCCGGAACGCCGGGCGGGGTTCTCCAAATGTTGCAACTATGAGTTATGCGATTAATGGAAATGCGGTATCAGCTTCTGTTAATGACCCCGATAGTCAATCGCCTACTAGTTATCAGTTGGGATGTAGTAAAACGCTTTATCCGGGCACAAACAGCACTGTCTACAGCCTTGATCTTTTAAGCACGACGGGAGAACTGGCGTTTACATTTTTCACGGATAGTTTAAAAGTCGGAAATTACATTTATACAAGTACTTATGGCGATATGTTTGTCCTAAGCTACAACAACACCGACGAATTTGTACATGCGCCGAAAGATAGCATCAGCTTTAATGTAACATCGTACACGAAAGGTCATATAAGCGGAGATTTTTCAGGACGACTTACGCCGATGGTCACGGCTGGTTATCCGACGAACACTTATGGTGTTTCGGGGTCGGTTTTGATTACTAAAGGTGTTTTTAAGGATATTCCTGTGTTTTATTGAGTGCATGTTCTCCTCACCAATCTATCTACCGGCATAGCATTTTTAATTTTCTTCGTACCGTATTTATTTTGGTTCCGATTTCACAAATGGAATCACTAATGACCCGAAAATGAACCAGTTTTCAAATAATGGAAGGCCAATTCGAATGGATGTCATATCTGGGCAGTTACTTTTCATCGACCCTGCTTACTTCGAAGACATCGCCGGCTCCGTCGACGGTCTACAGGATATCCCCCGTTCCGATATGAAAAGCTTCATTAAGGAGGTAGAAAAAAGAGTCTTCCCCTATGGCGGAGGTTCACTTATTGGCTTCAGGCAACTGGAAGAGGACGTCAAAACGTATGACTTTGATCCTATATTGGTCACCCACTACGACTCTGGCGAAGCGCAGGGCGAAGCAATAGAAAAGCAGGCCATCAACAAGTCAATCACTGCTTTTGGGACAGATACCGCCTCATTTCTGGTAATTGATTTAGCCAACTTCGATGCACTGCTTCCACTGCTACATTCAGACGATCTATTCGATCTCCCTGACAATATAGTGAATGGTTACATTGAAAAGATAAATTCGTGCCTCGGAAACCGGGGATGGGCGTATGTTTCAAGTCCTGGCATAGGAAAAGGTTATGATTTCGAAGGGGACGGCTCTTATTTTCTCAAAGAAGACAATTACTTGCAGAAAAATGCATACTTCGGCCCCCTCGCAATGGCATCCGCCGTCACTAGCGATGATCCTGAAATGCTCGAACAGGTCCTTTTAGCTGGAGGAAATGTAAATGCCGAACTGGAATCTGGTCGGACGCCAATGCATTTGGCAATGGACGGGGCAATCGACGGAATGCTACAAAGCGGTCGGGATTCCCCATCTCCCGAAGCAATAGAAATAATTCGAATTTTGGTATCTCATGGCGCGGACCTGGAGAAAAGAGATTGGCAAGGGGAAACAGCGTTGGACTCCATAAATTCCTATGCTGGCAATGAAGAAGGCTTCAAATCTCTCGTGGCCATGTTCCGTGAAATAATCCCGAGTCTGGACGGCAGAATTCAATACCAAAAGCATAGATAAACTCTAATGCACTTTGGTAAAAACCTTTTGGCCACTATAGGCCAAAGTCAGCAACTATCGGCAAAATAAAAACCCTGGAAATCAGGGGTCTCAAAAATATCGTGCAACAACCGCGGGCAAAATGCCCGCCGACTACTTCCCAATACAGAAAATGAAAACGCCCGTTAACAGGGTGTTTACGAAGATTTAGTAACAGATTAGTGACATGGAATTTATGCTTTTGTGGAAACTCGTGACAAGAGCTCCTTAGCCGGAACCCGCTTAACTTCCCCGCCTTCAGAAATCACAAGGGAACGGCCTTTAGCAGCGCTTTCCTCGACTAATTTTCGCGAAGCTTCAGTCATCCCTTTTAGGATTTTGTCTGATAACTGGTCAAGTTCTGATTTATTATCTTCCATACTCCTTACTTTGAGCATTTATTGCATCCCAAATATAATAATTTTGAACGATATTTTCGCCGGTTAAAGTGCCCTTTGCGATTAGTTCAGGCACAACATCCTTATTGTTCACTATTATCCAACTGTTACAAACCGGTATATACAAATTAATAAGATTGTAAATCCCCCTGTGGTATCGCCGTCTCACGATCTCTTCCGGAATGTGATGACCGCCTGCCGCAACTCGATCAGTTACTCGCTGAATAGCCGTCTCTGGAGAATCCAGCCAAATGAAAAGAAGTGTCACATTATAGCCGGCATGTTGAGCCGCTTTGACCAATGAAACATAGCTTCTGGTCGCTAATGTCGTCTCAAATGCAAAATCAACCCCTGCTTGCATCAAGTCATGAATCCGTGACAACATTAGCCGCCCAGCCTCAATTGCCACGCTTTCAGGGTTAAATGGAGACAATCCCGCAGCTATGCTATCGGCATTTACGAATTCCTTACAATTAAGCATTTCCGGCAAGATTGTAAAGCTCGCCGTCGTTTTGCCAGCACCATTGCATCCTGCTATTATGTATAAATTAGGCATGTTGTAAGCTTCCCTTAAAACTACGCCACCGTCACTTAGAGTTTTCGGTTTGTTTTTCAACCATTTTATCCACTAACCGGCTCTCTTCAATTGTGAAAGGATTTCCGTTCGCCGTTTGTGGATAAAGCTTCACCTGTAATACCTGGCGTTGGTAATACTGTTCAGCATATTTGACTGGTGATAAATACCCCAGTGATTTATGCGGGCGCTCAGTGTTATAATCCAGCTGCCATTCTTCAGCCATCATCCGGACTTCCGGCAGACTGTAAAACAAGTAGGCGTTCAACAGTCCACGGCGCATGGTTCCGTTTTTACGCTCTATGTAAGCGTTCTGGGTTGGCTTTCCCGGCTGGATATAGACTAGCCTGATTCCATTAGCCTCGCACCATTCCCTGGAGCAAATGACTGATAAATTCTGGCCCGTTATCTGTCCGCAAGCAGGCCGGTTTGCCGCGGCGTGCGATGATCCTTTCCAACACCCGGATAACTCGTCGGCTTGGCAGGGAGGTATCTACCTCAATAGCCAATGATTCCCGGTTAAAATCGTCTATGATGTTCAATACCCGGAACTTTCGACCGTCTACCAGGGCATCGCTCATGAAGTCGATGCTCCAGACCTCGTTAGGCCCTTCCGGAAGGAATAACGCTTCCCGGATTCGGGCTGGTAGCCGCCTTTTAGCCCTTCTGCGGATATTCAGCCTCATCTCTGTATAAACCCTGTATATCCGCTTATGATTCCACATAAACCCTTTATTCCTTAATCGATGATAGGATTGCCAAAACCCAATGTCAACATGCTTTTCTGTCAACGCCGTTAGCGCCTCCTGGACCGGTACATCATCTTTGGGCATGGATTTATATTCGTAGGTGCTTCTGGGGATGGCTACGATCTTGCACGCCTTGCGAACACTCAGTTGCTCCTGTTCAACCAGGTAACCAACCGCGTCCCGTTTCTCCGCAGGCGTTATAGCTTTTTTCGATTAGGTTTTTCATGGCCCGGTTCTCGATGCTAAGCTCGGCATACATCTTCTTCAACTCGGCATGCTCGGCCTCCAGGTCCTTCAGCCGTTTAACATCAGAGACTTCCATGCCGCCGTACTTCGACTTCCAATTGTAAAAGGTAGCTTCGCTAATCCCCAGATCCCGGGCGATATCCTTCACGGAAATGCCCCCTTCCTGCTGCTTCAGGGCTGACACAATCTGACTTTCTGTAAATTGTTTGCGTTTCATAATTCAAGTTTAAAGTTAACAATTCATTCAATTGGTAACTCTAATTCTTGTGGCCGGAGTTCGGGGGAGCCGACAATGTGTCCTTCCTAAAAATTAATGTGTCCGTAAAAACTAATTTGTTACTCTTTTCCCGTAGCCGATCGCCAGTTCACATCGAATTGAACACCTTTTTCATAGTAAGGAGGCAATGCTACTTGAATATGAAATACCTCTGGAGGCTCTTCCCTTAATCGTCTACTACAAAATATTTCGAAAATGGTATGGTCTTTTGTAATCTTCCAAACCGATAAATTCATCCATGCTGGTATCTTATAGTCATGAATCATCAACTCCGCTACATCGTTAGCAGCAAGTGCTCTACCTTTATGCAAACGCCAACTCTGCAAATTGAAGATTTCATCTTTCGTGAGATGTTCATCATTAAGATCTATCATCCAGCTATTAGGCACGATAGTATACAAATGGGTATCTGGAAATTGGTTCATACAAAAACTCTTCGTCAAATCGACGGTCAATTTCGAGTCAGCAGTAAGTCGTTGAAGAAATGCAGTCTTGTCCACTTTTCTACAGATCAAATGAGTAAATTCTCTACCAAAATATGAAGATCATCCGATTATTTCACTATTAATTTCCCTCATTGAATATCAGTTCATAGAATTGATTAGTTTAATATCCACAGGTGACAATACAGAAAGTGAAAACCCGCGATTCTAGCGGGTTTTAGCGAGTTTAATCACAGATTAGTAACAAGGAAATCAGGCTACTTTCAGCTTCACAACTTCCAGCTCGGCCCCCTTCTCAATAGCGTCATTCCCCGTTTGCATAATTGCCCGGGTGGTATCTTCCGAAAGATAATAGTGCCCGCAGTTGGTGCAGACTTCTGCAGGAACGTTTTTGATCAATACAATCGACCCGTTTCTTTCAAGGGTCACAGTTACCGTTCCCTTTTCTGTAGTTCCGACTTTACACAATGCGCATTCCATAATTAACTTCTTTTTGATTTGAAACCGGGCTCTCAGATACCCGGATCCGGCTCATAAGCCGTAATAACAATACAATTATCAAGCCTGAAAACTCAAACAATATACTGAAAATCAACATATTGTATCACTCTAGTAAACATAGCCTCTTATTCACTTCCCGGATGCTGCAGAAATCGGCGTCCCACTTTTCACCCTTAACAAGTCCCAGCCATTCCCGGTATTCTTTTAACTCCTTATCGCCAGAGATCTTCAACATTTTCACCATTTCCTGATAACCGTGCATTCCACCCACGTCTTCAGGCGGACAGGCACCAGCACCTCCGATACACCAGGGAGAAGACATCTCTTTTGCCTCTTTCTTCTCAAAGGTGACGCGATGTCTCCAGTAATCTCCAAAATCGTAAATGTAATAATATTGGTCTCCGGGTTTCTTAAATATCCGGCTGATCTTAGTCCTTCTTGCATCAATGATCTCTGTATCTGTATCCAGTCCATAGGGAACACCATATCCGGTTGCGTCGGTAAGATCCTTCTCGCAAAACTGGAACAGATGGCTGTTCTCCCAACCAAAAGCCCCCTGGAACGCCATGTGTAACTTATATAACGTATACTCGGCCGGTACAACAATCCTTCTCCAAACTAACGGACTACTATCCTCCAGCTCTATATAAAAATGACTGATCATGAACAAATTTACAGAATCCCTTCTCACCCGCGCAAATAGCATATTCTTTCCCAAAACATGTGGACCGGATTGTTCTGCGGGTGTTCAAGCTGGTGTTACGTATACTTATACTGTTGTTGGAGAAAGTACAAGATAATTTCTCTTTTGTGTATGAAATTAATAAATGTAAGAGCTAACTAATGTATTAGTTATATCAACCATAGTAAAAAAACAATTTCACGAAAAAGGCAGAAATAATCTACGGGCCTTGAGCTGGAAAATGTATCATACCGTATCAAATCGTATCATACTGTATCAAAGCGTATCAAAATACAAGGCGATAACCTAAAGATCACCCCAAACTCCACCGTCGTCCCAACTTTGGTAACAATATTTTGGCCACTAAAAGCAAGAGAAGGCAAATAAAGGCAAAAGAAAACCCCTGATAACCAGGGGCTCAAGAATATATCACGCATCAACCGTGCATCAAAAGCGCCCCGCTACTTCCCAATACAGAAAATAATAAATGTTGATTTCCAATTATTTAGGGATGTCGAGGTCCAGACAGGAAGCGCCAGATTTGCACCAAAACCTCGGCCCATCCCGGACAGTTCGTCGGTTTGTTTTCTCTTCTGTGTTCTCCCCAGGATCCGACTTGTTGGAGTCCATTCAAAATTACGACAAAACATCACTGCATGCCGACCAAACCGATATTTCGCGCCGAGCGACAGGAAAGCCTGAAAAGTTGCTACCTTTTCCCACAGACTTCGGAATGCACATAAGAAATGTTTTATCTTGTCGCCGACAACAAAACGTAAGCGCTGCATGACGAATATTGATTCCCAAAAACTGACTTCCGTTCTTGAGAACGACTCTCTTTCTCCAGGCAACAAATTGTTCACACTTTCCGACGAATTGTCTCATTTGCTGTGGAACAACCTCGAAAACCGAATCCCGAGCGAATTCGAAAAAGTCGAGGCAACGCTATTCGCTTGCGTATGGACCATGAAAATTCTCGCACGTAAGTACCCACCTCTCTTCGACGAATTTCAAAAGGCTACCGTCACTGGTATAACAGAGAATGCTTCAATTAAAGTATTGACAAGAATGGGAGAGGTCGGAGAGCGCGAAGGAGAGTCCTTTCTATCGATTCGACTTAAGTTCTATATCGAGCAGACGAATGACATGTATTCCAAGGGATATAGCTTTGGAAAGTTGTTATATCCCTTATATGTAAACCCGATGAGCGCTCTATCGCGAGATAAGAGTAGTGACCACGACGCTGGCGATTTTCTAAAACTAATGTCAATCTTCACGACGGGGCTGAAATATTATGACAAAACAATTAATGATATCTTTCAATTACTTGAACAGGGCTAACCTGCTGTCAGAATGCCATACAACCCTCGAAGGACGTAGCATTGAATGCAGGAGTAATTCTATTAGGAATTGCTCCGCAATTGGTAAATGATGGCCAGGACAATGAGTAACAATCGCGCAATCCAATAGAAAATTGTGTTGAGTGTAGCAAGTCTAACGATGTCCTTATTACAGTCCTCGTCGCACTCAATTTCTGTTTTTCCCCTCTTATATTTGAAATGCTTCATGTTCATCGTTAAATTTCTTCCACACAAAATCACAGCTAGCCCTTTTGAGAGCGAGCAACAATACCACCACCTGTCGCGGTAAATGCCGATTGGAAGTTGAATTAACACTGCTAAATTAGCCAATCAACCTACTTGTCATTAAATTGAATTAACATTGTACCACTTACCTCTTCGGGGTCATTCGATACGACCCTCGCACCATGACTAATGGGATAAGATAAGGTATGTTCCGATACCTTTTGCAAAATTTCGTCACTCAATACCCTTTTCGACAGCCAGCGCTTGATCCAATAATTACTGAGCAACCTGGATTTTTCCTCACTGTTGGATTGTGGCACAAAATACTTTGGTCTTTCAGCGAGACCGAGTAATATATCGCCGAAATTTTCGGCTAGCGCGATACCATATACCACTCTTTGGTTTCTATGTTTTAAGATAGGTCCGCTGTCCAGTTTTAAGTATTCGAATGCATCTTTGAGTTTACGAATAAGAGGATTGGCCCCTTCGCCAAAAATGCTGTTCACTCTTGATCGCCCTTTTTCTCTCCCTACTACAGCATCCGCGATGACTATAGTATCGTTGCTGAAATGAAATGAGCCATACCCTTCACTAAACCCCAATTCTTTGTATTCTATAAAACTGCCTTTCAAACCATCTATAGTCTCTGCCGGAATCTTTATTCTGTTATACTGGCTACTTCCAATTCCATACAAGCTGGTTGTTCCAAGGAGTACTAAGTTAGGCTTCCTGTTGACCGCTTTTCCGCTCATCGAGGAGGCGATTAGGCTAATGGCATCTCTATACTTTTTGTTATAGTATTGCGTAATTTCAGGGCTGGTAAGAAGCATGCAAACCAATTTTCCACCCAAAATGTGATTGTATGGTGCTACAGATCCGCAAATAATAATATCCATCATATTGATGCCTACATGGATAGATTTCACCTTCCTCACCAATTTCTGCACCGCCTCCCTAAAGTCCTTCATTTCCAAACACGTTTCTAATTCCCTTTTGTTATGTCCAGAAAATGCATACTTGTTGAATACGGCCCTTATTGTCATCAGTTCTGCCAGCAATGTCGCTCGCTTGCTTTTGAATAAAAAGCTTTCCGCCCGTTCCTTCCAACTGAGGTCTTCATTTCCGCTGGTAAACTTAGCTGAATGAGGGTTATTGAGATGTTTTTGCTTGTAGATCAGCGCGAGTTTGCGAAGTCTTTCTATTTTCTCCTTGGTCGGCTTTTTCAAGTCGCCCGGAGTTACTATTTTTCTCGATAAAAGTCCTTGAGATAAATTTCATTCAGTAGATCATTGAGACTTGTTACTATCCATTTGGCATACTTGTTGGTCGGCTCCTTCAACATCCTTTCCATGAAAGCATCGCCATCCCAGCCTATCCATTTGTCCCGACATGTCTGCTGCGCGACGGAACTCCCTAGGGCGGCAATACCGATGACGGGGCTATTTTGAACAGCACTGTCCCTAATGAGAATTGAAATCGTTCTGCCTGGTAGCGATTTATATTCGCTTACCCAAGTATGTCTGAAATACCGCCAAATATCCGAAAGAAATAGCCCCGTTTCGTGACACCTTTCTCCGGGCTCAACGATTTGAATTACTGGTCGAACAATTGTTTGCAAATACTCTTCTCGATCCTGGTCGTTGGTAAAATTGCTGACCAATCGTAATTTTCGGCTTAAGTCTACCCCATCACGCATTACCGAAAAAATGGAGTGCCAACCTGTTGTTGTCAATCTTCTCTTTTCCATGCCTCTTATGAAGTCTTTCACTGAGGAAATGCCTAGTTGGGCGTCACGCGCAAGCAGATGTCTTCTCCGGGTTTTGAGCTTTTCATTGTCCATGTTTTTATCCTTTGCGTCCAAGACCTCCAATTCCAGTTGAATCTGGCCCCGTTGAATTACGAGATTCCAGTCTTGAAAAAGGAGGTCCAGGATGAGATTTTCCATGAAAACCAGATCAGTATTCGAATGAAATGCCTTCCCACGATATAGCTTATTAACCGATGCTTTTTCCGCCGATAATATTAACACCCTGTCTTCATACTCACGTGTTTGTATCTTTCGCTTAATTCGCTTACAAAAGCCCAAAAATTCTACCCGGTGCGTTTCCGATAATTTCGGATTAATATTGATGATTTCCCTTTGCATTTAACTGATGAAAGTTTTTAGTTGCGCGCTCCATTCGCGTTTGAATTCAGAAATAGCTCCAGCGTCCTTTTTGCCAGAAAAGGATAGCTCAGACCGAGCAGCTGAGAAGATGATCAATTCAACAATTTTAAGAAAATCTGAGGCATTTTTTATTTTTCGCTCATGCAGTGCCTTAAAAATCTTGTCATAGAACAAATGCGCTGTATTCACTGCCAAAACTACTCTATTGTTTACATATTCCACATCAAAGAAAACATCGTCACTTAGCTCCTTTGCGACGATCTCATAGCGTAGTCCTTTTACGCTAACTGGATGAAATGTTGGCTCGTCGTCGTCGCCGGACTTCACTTTTATTTCAGGCAAATAAACGTCGGTTCTTTCTAATTGATTCTTTGAAAGGGTAGCAGGTCTATTTTTTTCAACTCTATAAACTGGAGCCGAACCCTGTTATTAAGAGCCCGAGCTATCTGTTCCAAATCTGGCACTAAAATTCCCAACATGAATTCTGTTTCCTTGATTTCCTGCTTCGTATGAGTAACTCCGAACACCTCGTCTAAATCTGGCTGAAACGAAATTTCGCAGCGCCACCAATCATCGTAATTCTCCTTTCGTTTCTCTCCCATAAAGAACCATCCATAGTCGATTTCCCGGTTTGAACGAATGACGCTTACCCCCGCACACTTAGAGATCTGCAGCCTTCTTTTCTCATCATTTGTTAAGTTCGCCCAGATAGAAACCGGCAATTCGGTAAAACGCACCTTAACTTCCGACGTCCTGTCCTCATCCCCAGGTATTCTGACGGTGTAGATCAGGTCCGTACCATATCCTACGGCCCCAAGCAAATTAACGCCCGGTCGCAAGAATAGCGGGTCAAAAGCCTTTAGCTTCTCCCGTTCGATCCGAATATCCACGCCTGCCCAGATCGCATATCTGAATACTCTGCCTAACTCTAACTGTAAATGTTTCGTAAGAATTTTATGATACTTAAAACTCAATCGGTCGCATTTCTTCCATACAACAATAGTCCCCGATCCACTTGTCACTGGCAAGGGGGAGTAGCAACGGACTGGCTCGGTCTCAATTCCGTCCATCCATTTTCCACCATTTCATCGACGTCAAGATAGTTGAATATAAAAACCGAGGGATCCTGCCAGGTTACCACCTCAAGCCTTTTACATTGGCTGAGAGAACTATTTGGCAGGCCCATCCCGTAGCGCCCCAGTTGCCGGCGGGAATTAAATCGAGTACTACCCCCAAATTGAAGGGCCAGGTGCAACTCATCACTTGTCATGCCGACGCCATTGTCTTGGACAGCAATCTCATATTCATCATCGGAAGAAGATTTAGACCGCTTGATGTGGACCTGAATAGCGTTTGCGCCGGATTCGATAGCATTGTCAATCACCTCCGCGATCGCGGACGCCGTGCTTTTGTACCCTGAGTCTCGTGTCGCTATGATAAAATGTTTTATGTCAATTAGGCTTCGTTGTTCCATAGAATAACTGTTGACTTAAAAATGAGGACCTAGTCCCTACTTTCGCTTGCTTGACTCCTTGCTTGTCAATTCTTCTTCTGCTACATCGTCATCGATGCTCTTCATCAAGTGCTTACTGAGGGTCTCCAGCGTCGTCTCCAGTTTAACCGACCAAGCATTCCGTTCAATTCTATACAATTTTCTATTTTCATCGGTCACCCTGAGCTCGCAATGCCCCAACACGAAGACGACCAAGGCCAGTGCATTCTTCGTCAATGCGTTGGTTTGAGGATTATTATACAAGCTAGTATAAAATCGGTGAGACCTATTGATATGGATTATTACCTGGCCACCCATTTGCTCGGGGCGAAAGAAAGGCCCTTCCAACTCATCAAAGTAATCGAGCTTATAAGGCCTAGTTTCGACCTGAACTTCCAGTTGCTCTTTTATGGCCTCCTCCGGCATCCCCGTTTCCTTAGCAATTTTTTTTACTTGCTTCTCAAAATTCTCCGCCGCCTCCTTTTTGACATTTTGTGGTTGGGAATCCTTGTCCAATTCAAAATAGCTAGCCGATTCTTTCATAAGGTTTTCGGCAAATTCGTCACGCTTCTGCGGCGAACTTTGAATGGCATTCTCCTTGGCCTGATTGGCAGCCTCAGACTGCTTTTTATACCTATTGCGCATTTGCTGAATCGCCTCGTACACGCCATTATCACGTAATATGTTCCAAATCCGTTCAGATGCAACAATCTGCTGTTTAGAGGTCGTGATGGAAAACTCCTCGTCCAATTCCGGGGTAAAATCAACTTCCACACCTACATACCGGTCGTTGTTCTGAAACTTAGTCCAGGGGCACTTCGAGTCTACGACGTCTATTTGCCGTCCCCTCCGAAGAAATATAATCCCATTGTTGTGTTTTCGGATAGTAAGACGTTTCGTCTTACTGCGTTTATTTTCATCTTCGCCGGAATCCTCCCCATCAAATGAATCCTTTTGCTGCTCCTCAGGATCTATTCCGCCTTTATCACCCAGAAAGCCATAGGGCATATAGGAGAAACGAACTTTGACAATGCCGCTCTTATCCTTTTCGCTTTTAATTGGCACTTTTATATCGATAGAGGGCAGTGATTCTGCCCGCAGGTCATTTTCGTCATAATAGCGGTAACCTTCGGTAGTAAAAAGTGGATCTACAGGCTGTACCGCTTCACCATCTATGAAAATATTTGTCTTTCGAAGAAAATTGCGATAGGTGATCCCGGTTTCAAGGCTTAGAAATTTCTTCAGCGGATTGAGCGAACTTTTTGAGAGCCGGTCAATTTTCTCGATAATGATGATCGTCCCATGTTCGAGTTTCAGACTCTGAGCCTTCGCTTTAACATATTTCCCGACAAAATCTGGAACAATAGCCTGCTTAGCCTCTGGAGCGACAATTCTTCCGGATGTCGAGTCTATATAGTCGGGGTTTTTATTTGCAATTTCTTCGATATCTATGACAACCGAGTGCCACCTATCCGCATCGGCTCGCTTGGAGATTACCGTAAAACGTTGCCCGATGCTGACACAGGAGGACGGGAGACCGTAACCATATTTACCCATTCCTTCCCGGTCGTCTAGGCGATCCGAACCTCCCCACAAAACTGCAATCCGTAGCATTTCTCCGCTCATGCCATGGCCGTCGTCGACAATTGCGATACGGTCCGGATGCGATTTTCCTGACTTCCCTTTGTCGAAGTCAAAGATCAGATGAATATTTTCCGCATCCGCTTGGATGCTATTATCGATGTTTTCGAACAGCGCTGTGGCCGTGCTTTTGTAGCCGATATCGCGGATCCCTTTCAGGAACGCTTGGGTCATGACCAAGCCAAAATCAAAGTTCTGGTCGTTCATGCTCTTAACAAAGGCATCTTGCCTCTGTAATCCGGTCTGCTTGCGTGTTGCCATAATAATTGACATTTATTCGGACAAGATGTATTTTATTTTCTGTGTGGTCTTTGTTATCATTTTGGATGCATAGGAGACAGACACGTCGAGGTACTCGGCGGTTTCCGAAACGTTGTACCCCTCCTTATAGTAGATCTGGTAGACCTTTCTGTCGTCTTCACTGAAAAGTTTTGGATTCTGGATAGCTTTCTCCAGCACGTAGCAAACGTCGATGGACGCAGTGATGGAAGATACATAATTCACACGATGGGGGAAATTATCTATGACGCTTTCAGACTCTCCGTCAGGGTCAACAGTCGTTTCTATTTGGACAAAGAATGGTACAGCGGTGACCGTAGGATTGCCATCCTGGTCGTGATCTTGAACCTTCAGTTGTGCTTTTTCGATGGTCGAACGCCAGAAATCGACCATTTTTGACTTGATTGCTTTCAGCGCATAGTACACAAAGTCGGCCGGGGGTTGGAATCCGGGAATGCTTCGAGCGCCTTATGGAGCCCTATTACCCCCTCCTGGACGAAATCCGCCCTCCAGAAGTCGGGATATGAGTAAGCATACTCATTGATTGTCGGCTGGAAATAGCGTAAAATTTTCTGGAAACTGTCGGAAACGTTACCGGAGCGGTAGCGTACGAATAGGACGGCAACAATGCCGGCATTGAGGTGGGTATTCATTGATCCTCCTTGGTTTTAACTGTGGGGGATCTCTTCTGACCAGTTTATCTGTTCGCTCCAGGCTATGCCCAGACTTGAATAAACCCACCGCAGATTGATAAAATTATAAAATTGCTATCGATCTATATATAAGTAAACGGTGAAAGCTATAAAAGTTTTCCATTATTAGAAAATTTTTACAGTAATTTGTTTAAAACATTGTTTATCATCCCTTTACACTGATAAAAGTCTTCCACGTCAAGGGGAACGCTTTCTTAATCTCCTCAATGAGCTCTTCCGGGGAGGGGTCGTGTAGCGCCATGATCCGTTTAAAGTCAGTCGAGAACTCCTTTTTTTGGTGCTTTTTCCCCGGTATTCGCTAACTCCAAATTGCTGACGTTTAATTTCATTGTAGGCATCAGTCATCGTCATCTCGCCGTTCATAATCTTTTGATGCATATCTGGGTGGTTTTTCCTTAACGCCTCTAATTTCACTTCCTTTTCTGTCGCCATATAACTGATTATTTATTAATTAGTTGGATAGTTTATCCGGCTTAAAGGTCCGATATTTTTTTTAAAAACCAGATCAAAAATATTGTCCTTGGTCTACAAATTGATAACTTTATAATAAGGTGAAGCATACGATTCCGATACAAGTAAAGAAAGCTCTTCAGCAGTCGTGGGATAAGCAGACCTGCTATCCCGCAGACATCTCCAAATGGAGTGAGCACTTACCAGAAACGGGGCAATGCGCGGTGACTGCTTTGCTGATCAATGATCTCTACGGCGGTAAAATCGTATTTAATCAGCGTTTGGATCACTATTGGAATATTCTCCCCGATGGTAAAGAAATAGATTTGACCAAAAAACAGTTCACTAAAAACATTCGTGGGGAAAAGATTCCTGTGACGCGGCAAGAGATCCTGCATTCTACGGCCGCCCGAAAGTTTAAAACCAACACCAGATACCTCCTGCTGAAAAGAAGAGTTGAGTCGCTTATCCAGAATTCTCAGCTCCTTTTATTGAAATAGTAGTACAAGCCAAGGGCAGACGAGACTACAAGGAAAAGTCCTATCGCAATATTGCCGATCAAAAAGCCTGTTGAATCCTTCGAATTGGCAACAAATGTTGTTCCAACAAGATTAACTAAAATTAGAAGCACGAATAAGACAGCTCGCCTCCGGCTCTTCCGAATATAAAACCTTACAATGGTCTCGTAAAATGGCGTAACCACCGTTCCGTCAGTCTTCTGTGCAAGGATCTTTAGGTAATCAAATGATTGTACTCCATCAATGGATTTTGTCACAAGTTTGTATCGCCTATTGTCCTTCTCCGTTCCAATAACAATACTGCTTGGATTTGAAATGAGAAAATCCTTCTGATCGTACTCCAGTTTACATTCATACTTTTCAAAATCCGCAGCGTTACTTTCAGATATATATATGGATAGGTCTAGTTGGTAAGACTCTCCTTCACGGACACTAAAATAACTGGCATCATCGTGGGAGTCAAAACCGGGATCAACTGCATAGGATTCCCCACCAACCAACTGTTTAATTTCAAAATAATAAAAAAGGTGACCGCATAACGTATCATCGAAAGAAACCAATTGTTCTATTTTGCTGTGCCAGTTTGTTGACACTATTGTGGTGACCTGGGCCTCGCAAACGAATTGGTAGGGCGGCTTCGCAAATTGCTCGACAGGAAATACGACGTCACAGTTAATAAATTCGGCCAATTCGAGACTAAAGTGAACCAGTTCCGTTTGTTTATCGGCCCGGGCGCCTTTGACCGTGGCTCTTCGAGTCGTGAAAAATTCCACCTCTCGCTGTTCCATTGGCTCTTCGCTGTTGTTCCCTTTTACATATACGATCAGCGCCTCTCTTCCGTTAAGTGAATCAAGTGATCGCAATAGACTCTTTTCAATAATTCCGCGAGAATATCGGAAATGGATGGTCTGGCAAGCGGGAAGAGACAGAACACTGAGAATATCTTTTTTATATAAGGCATTGATATCAGAAGAAAAAAGAGTATCATGAATTAAAACTGCTTTTACTGATTAAGATCCTGACTATAAAAATCGAAGCTGATTCAACGCCCAAAACGGCCGCTTGATCAGGTCGAATGTCGTAAACGTCACGAGGCCAATACCTGTTTCACTCTCCAGGCGCCTTTGCTCCTCGGTCGAGGGCCGCGCGCAAAGAGGGTGAATGATTTGGATGCGACACCTTCGCCCCTGATTATCGATAACGGTGATGGAATAATTCGATCTCCACGGCTCCGTTTCAACAAGAACCTGATAGGTTTCTCTCGCATATTCCGACAAACTAGCCACAGACAAGTCAAATTCCGCGTTACCCAATGATGGAGTTTGTCCGCTTAACACATATTCTAAGATGGGTCGTCCCAAATCTCTGCTCAGAAGATGATGAAAAGATTGATTCTTATAATCCAACATACATTGGTAGCAAGCACCAGAACACTCTGCGTTGCTACACGTAGCCGCAATTGTATAGGCCGTTTCTAGGATCGTCATCAGATTATCTCGAATGGCCCTTGCATAGCCCGCCCCTCCTGGTACATCATCATACAAAAATACTTCGCCGTGGATGCGATTGTTTCCATGGTTAATCGCCCGAACCCCAACCTTTATTTCCGTACTATCGATCTGTAGTATCCGAGAAGCAGCCATTGCCACCAATGTCCCGAACGACAGCCACTGAGCAAAACCGGATCTGTCGGTAAAAGGAGCATCAAGCGTTAACGGGAAATTGACGCCAATTAGTAAAACTTCGGAATGAAAATTGTGCGCGAGTACCAATTTCGCGTCCGAATAGGGCGGTGTAACCGGGCACCGGTGCCCTTTGCGGGGACCGAGTCGATGACCAGCATTGGGTGGCACGTCGGCGGGATAGCGATGCCGCTCCGAACTTTGAGGATCTAATTGTCTTCCACAGGTAGGGCATAGATTAAATCCCGGATTCGAAGGGTCCAGCCCTTTATTTACAATTAGCAGACCTCCAACGCTAACGAGGGAGTTCAGGCGCCCGTCCAGCCACGATTCACGGTGCTCCGATCTTACAGAGTTCTCGCCCATCAGCAGTTTCGCTGACGACACGGGTGCGCCCCGCTCAACGCCATCTTGAGAATAGTAAGGTTCTCGGCCGCCGTTGTTCAAGGCGCCATCAACAGTAAAACCTTTTGGCCGGATAAAGGTCATCGAATTGAGTCTTTCTGATGCACAAACAGGGCAAACCGCCGGAATTTGTGCGTTCGGGCCTTGAAGGACCAAAGCATGCTGACAGACTGGGCATTCAATCACTAATCCCTGCCCTACATACGAGGGAACCCTTTCAAAAGGATCATGTAATCCTACGCTGGTATACTTATAGGTACGTTGGTCGCTTTGGCGTACTATCTCGGCACCGGGTGCATATTCCGCTATCGCGATTTTCAAATCCCGTTGAAGCGTGTCGTTTGAGTTTTCTTCCATGGTACTCGCCTGATCGGTCGGTATTGTTAGCGATACGACGTCAATGGGAAACGCATATTTCGGCAGCAGGCCACTATTTAGTAAACTCTCGAACAATTGATCATCCCTGTCTCTGGCCTCACAGAACAGTTGGATTTCGCTGGGCAGTTCGACCAGCCAAGGTATGATCGATGCATGTAACATGGGGCTAATGATCAGTCGTGAACGCCGGATCATATCTTCCCGGTTATTTTGAATGAACCGTTGCAGGCGCTGGTTCAGATGTTGGTCCAAAAAATTTCGGGTGCTTCCCCAGATGTTAAATAATTGCGGATCGTTGATATCTACCTCGGAAAAAAAGCCTGTAAAACCATCGATCGGAAATGACGTTTTGCTACAATAGCATTATCGAAATTCAACGAGGGAACTCGAGGGGGATCGCTTACAATTTCTTTAGGTTTAGAAAAAAATATTGATCATGATTGCGTGGTTGAGCAAATGTATAAACAGTCGCTAACGCACTGCCGCGGCGGCCAGCCCGTCCTGCCCTTTGCTGATAATTGGCGACGGTCGGAGGAACGTTTCTCAAACCGACAAATAAGAGGCTTCCGATATCGATGCCCATTTCCATCGTTGTAGTCACAGAGAGGGCATCCACCCTTACATCCTGAGGATTTTGACTATCATGGAAAACGTCCTGAAACCATCGCTCCTCATTTCGGGCTTCAGTCGAGTTCACCTGGGCAGTGTGCTCACTCACTTTGAACGGATAAGGATCGGCTAATCCGCTCGCCGGGTGTCCGTAAACTGCGTTCGTCCTGAAATAATTTCGAATTTGGTCCTGCAAAATAGGAGCGGCAGTTTGACCACATCGAAGGCATACGTTTAGTAATGGAGATGCAATTATATATTTGCACGAACTACATTGGCAAAGACTTTCTGGAGCGAGGGGCTCAATACAAACTTATTCAAGCGTATTCCATGAGGAACGAGTCGTCGAGCCCCACTGGAAAAAACAGGACCTGCTGGGGTGAGTATTTGGAAACTGACCAACGTTTCCCATAGCAGATTGTCCATTTCGTTGACCCAGACCTGGCGAAGATCTTCAGATGCAATTCTACCTTCGCCCATAAGCCGGTGCGAAATTGCTGTAACATATCGACCCAATTTCCTATTCTGAGAAACGTTAAATGGTATGACCCGGCCCCGCCACTCCAGGTCTTGGGTGGCCCACAATCGCTGCGTCGTATTACGCTTGTACAAGAGGACAATATCATCACCGTCGTCATCTCTACCCCACTCCAGGGATTGCCGGGCTCGGGCGCAGTGACTACGTTTTCAGTTGCCAGCAAGCGAATAGCTGATTGTAAGAGCCTATACGATTCCTCCGTCGAAAGATTCGGGAATTCACCGATATCTGATACAATCGCCCCATTATACATTATAGGCACCTCCCATTTTCCAAGTCCTAAGGGACCAAAGGAAAATGCTTCATCCGTAACTTCTTTTAAAAGATCAGCGTTGAAGAACAATTCCGCTTTTCGAAAAGTCTCTTCCCAGTTCGTCTCCATCGTTGCAAAAAATCTCTAATTCTCTGCCTGGACGGGTCAATCCCCTTTTCTAACTGCAGTTCGAGGAGACGTTGCTTTAACTGATGGTAGCTCAAGGGGCCCGGATTTAGCTCAATCAAAGAACCATTGCAAGTCCTGCATACGACAGTTGTTGGAATATGCGCTCGGCCAATGCGAGGTGGGCCATCGGCAGGAAGATGTTCGATACCTGAGCCGTTGCAAACTTTACATTCGCAAAGAATACGATAAAGACATTGCCGAAATAGCTCATTATGATGATGGTCCTTTAAATCGCTGGCCAATTTTGACGCTTCTCGCCTTGAATCACTGAAGATCATAGCTTTTTTCCAAAATTCGGCTGGAGATTAGTCTGCGCCGGCTGGAATCGGAAAGATTCTTCAACAATTGTGGCGAATGACTGTACCCCGCGGGTCCGCAAAGGCTCAATAACCTCCCGTCCGCCGGCCCCTGGGGCTCGGTGTTTCTGACACCGGGGGCACTGTGCCGGGAATGGGCTGATGGCCTCGTCGCCTTCGGCTGCCGCGACAACTTCATATACCGATCGATGGAATTCGTGTGTTTCTTCACAAATCATAGTAGACCTCACCGATCGGAAACTGGCCAGTGCGTTGCCGTCTGCAGGTTCGACACCGAAAATCCGGAAACCGCGGATATCCTCCCGCTCGCCAGTCAAATCACTACTCCAGGGCCAGAGACTGCCAACCTGATCATCGGGGATTCCTCCAAGAAATAGTAGTCCGCAATGGCGGCAGGTAAAAACTTCTAATACCCGAGCCCCACATTCACACCAGGGCCGCGGCTCCGTATAGATTTTACCAACAGGCCGGGGTTGGGAGGTATCTGCACATCTGCAATTAGGATCCAAACAAGCCCATAATCCAGGAATCCCCCGAAAAAAGCATGGAGACGAATGGAAACGAGGGGTGGTGTCCCCTTATTTTGATCGGCCCGAGCAAAACTTCCAGCCGCCAGCAGTCCCGCTGTTGCCAGTTCGCGATCGTTAGCGGGAATTTCTCCACCCCAACAACCCAATTCCACGTCATTCAAGGGGTAGCATTCCGTGCAGTCTTACTTCTAACCCATTCTATGAACGGATTATCCCTGATAAGAGAATAAAGCGCCGCTTCATCGCCATTAGAGAAGTCTATGTCAGCGATTTGGTAGGCTCCTGCCAGCCGCTGAATGGCCAGCCGCGGAGATTGTAACTCAAAGTCGCGTTGGAACAGGCTAAAAGCTGCAAGGGCAATTCGATCGGCATCCCTCGTGTCAGGCTTCGAAGGCGCGACGCCTGCCCGAATTAATGTCCAACTCGCCTCTGGCTCCCCAAAAAGCGCGCTGGTGAACTCTTTAAGCTGGTTATCTGCCGTGGGCGGAACCGACGCCGTGGTTGCAATCGCCTGAAATTTGCGGCTGGCGCTTAGGCCCAATCTCTCTTTCAGGCGCCGAATGAGATGGGCGACCTCCGTGCCTTTTGCCCCAGAATAGGTATGTGCCTCATCAAGCACCAAGGTAAAATGAGCACTCGGATCATTTTGGAGCCACTCCCTTGTTTGGTCGAACATCGTACTTTCTACCGGGCGCATCAGCATATACTCAAGCATCGAGTAGTTTGTCACTAATATGTCCGGAGGATAGGACTGCATATCCCACCGGGTCAACATTTCTGCAGAATCCGGCCGAGGCCAAGTACCCAATTCCCGATATGAGGCAGGGAGGTTATCCCAATCACGTTGAATTTCAGCCAGGAAACGTTCGACCTTTTCTCGCCGCCAGGCCTCATTCCAACTCCCCGCTAGTGGCGTTAGACTGGTATACATTCCAAAATGGACAAGGTTACCATTTAAGTTTGATCTTTGCCAATTGGGAGATTCGCCAAGTGAAAGGATTCTTCGAAGCCGCGTGAGTTGGTCATTCACCAGGGCATTCATCGGATACAATATGATACTTCGAATCGCAGCTGGTCGATTTTCCGCCCGCCTGGAAGCTAACCAGGTTTCGCGCCGTTGATCATATCTGCTGATCAGATCTGTATTATCCGGAGGAGACCATCCCCTTGACTCATTGATAAGTTTGGACAATATGGGCAGCAAGAACGCTTCCGTTTTACCGGAGCCGGTACCCGTCGCAACCAGTAAATTAGGCTGTCTTCCAAAGGAGGCAAGCAACGCTTCTTCCTGATGGGTGTAAATTTTATGCCGGTCGACCGCAACGCCATGTTGAACAAGATCCGAGAGCCCCGTAGCAATAGTCTCGTGCCTGACCTCCAGATCACGCAGAAAATTATTGGCCACAAAGTTCGGCGTCGCCTCGATGAAGGGAACCTGGGCGACTTTATCCCCCTCTCGAAGTATTTTGCCCCGTTCATCGAAAATTACTGAATTGGCTATTTTATACTGAGTTTCCAGGTATTGGATGAGTGACTCTTTGATGTGAGCGAAAGAACCATGAGGGGTTTGCTTCATTTTCGAGTAGAGGGGTTAGAGTAAGGTTATTGATAGCAATCACCAAAAGCCGGGCGATACTAAATTTTGCTTGATTGATAAGCTATTCATTCTGCCCAAGCTATTAGTCATTCGATCCCGGAAGCATTCCCTCGACCAATGACAGGTCGCTCCGGCAGAAAATGGCACGGCCAATGCATTGATTAGTTGCTGTTTCGACGGAAAGATAGCTATTTACTAGATGGAAATGAAGATGCGATTCATCAAGGTGTGACGTTTCCATAAAAAAGGGTGTTTTCACGGGTCGCCGCATGCCAGTGGTCGTTTGTCCGGGCATTTAAGCCTTAGTCACAATGAGGCGGGCAAGGCTCGGGTCGCTATTAATTCGTTCTAGTTCACTTATTTTCAGATCCTCGATATCGGTTTTAATCTGCAAAAAATTACGCTGAATGGTACCGGCGTCTACCTTTTTTATCACCGGTAGGGGCACAAATTGCTTCTTTTCCCGGGTAATTGCGGCCAGATCATTGACCACCTTGGCGTGAAAAGCTTTCAACTCAATGGGCTGATCGGGATTGTCCGCCACCACCCCGACAAACTCCCCGCTACTCAGGTTACTGATCAAGCTCGCCGTAACGGCAAATTCCAACTGCTTAGCCTTGCTGACGCTGACATCCGTTCGATTGATCGAGAGGCTGTTTTTGTCCTGCAGGGTCTTCGGAAAGCGCTCTGCCAACTGGCGCGCGCTGTCGCCGGCGACCTGGCCGCTAATAATATTCCCGGTCATGTTCCAGATGGCATCCGCCTCATCGCGGCTATACACTTTGCGGAGCTGCGAGATATCCTGGATGGCGATCACGCAGGCGATGAGATTGGATCTGCCTTGGCTAATCACGGTCTGGACTGAGGCTGCCCTGAGGCTTGCGAATTCATCGTAGTTGGTCGCGCATTTCATCCGGCCTTGCACATTGATGATCTTGTTCATTCGATCAGCGTAGAGCGACATAATAGGTGCGAGCGCCTCCGCTTTCGTCGGGTCATTTCCTAGGCAGAATAGCTTCGGATCGTTGGGGTTGTTGATGTCAAGCGTGAAGTCGTTACCCGACATGACCCAGTACAACATTGGACTGGCCAAGCGGCCAAGCGGGATTTTGACACTGCTGACCTGGTTGTCAAGCGTTTCCATCACATCATTCTCGTAGGCGCTGATAAATGGGTTCAGCAAAATGAGAATATCTTCTTCCGTTCTTAATATGGTGAACAGCTCATCATAAGGTAGTTGGAGCATCTCAATGGCGTGCGGCAGGGTGCAAAATTCACCGTTCCGGTACTTTCGTAGGTACCAGATCACGGCCGCCAGCAGGTTCATTGGCGACTCGACGAAGAACTCACCCTGGCGTTGCGCCCAGCTTTTGTTGATCGATAGCAGGATCGTCCTTGACGCTTCAATGGCGTCGATCTGGTCGAGCATGTACGCCGGATGAAGGGGGTTACACTGATGAGAATATTCCGGCAGGCTAAAATTAATGGTGCAGAAACGGGGTGGTTTGGGGTAGTCCTTCCGGTGCTTCAGGTAATAATTATAGACAAGGGTCGTTAGCTCCGGAAATTTCATATCATATGTGAACTGGCTATAGCCTTTGCGGATTTGGATGCGTAGAAAATTTTCCAGTATATGAAAACTTTTTCCACTGCCTGGAGAACCACAGATTAAGACACCCCTTCTCGGATTGATACAATTCAGGTAACTGTCGCGCCAGCCCTTAGCGGCACGATAGCACATCGGCAGATTAAAGGAGAATTCGTTGGTGATCAGCCGTTCTTCCTGCGGAAACCACTCGTTGGCCGTATTGAAGACATCCTTGCTCAGCTTTTGCCGGATCACACGGGAGAGCAGCGTCGCCCCGCTAAGAAAAAGTAAATAGCCGAGCGAGGTTGCCGCCATGTACAAGACCGCCACGATGCTGTCATCCCCGGGGATTAAAAGACAGAGGACGCTGGCGAAATAGATGGTGGCACCTGTTAGGATGTATGCAACGACAGTCCGCTGCCGGAGCTTTTCCATCTTTTTTCCGCGAACTCCGAGCAAGGCGACGGCCAGCAGCGCCAGGATAATACCTTTGGCCATGACGGGTCGATCGAAAAAACCTGTATGGCCGATATTAAGCAGAATGCGATCTGTCAATTTGGATCGAAGGCCCCAGGCCTCGAAAGCTGCGTAGCAAGTAAAATAGTAATGTAACCCCAGCAGCACGAGGCTACCCATACGAATCATGTCCATGATCCTACGCAGGCCCTGTTCGTTGTCTCCCGTATTCATACTCCCTCCTTTTCTCTTTCACACGACTGGAGAAACTGTTCACTTATAATCGAAGCCGCTTTCGCCGGCGGCGCTTTCTCTCATTTTCCTGTAATTCATAGGGTAAGCCCACGTGTGGATCGGATGGTGGCGGCTTCTCCGGGCCGCTGGAAGATGCCGGCTGAAACCACGCGGGTATCTCCGGAACGGATCTCTGGAGATGGTCCTGTCGCGGAGTGGAGGCGGGCGGCTGGCTATTCGACGGCGAACGTTGCCGCTCGTTTTTTGCAGGAGTTTCTATCTGCGGGTTCATGCGCTGGCCGATGCCCTCGCTGGCATATTCCTTTCCGAGATCGCTTCCTTTGAACACCCCGCCCGTCTTGTGGTCGATGTAACTGACGCCGAAAATCCGTCCATCCTTAGCGGTATACTGAACCAATGTGATCCCTTCTTTTTCGAGCGCGCCTTTCAAGCCTTCACGAGTCGGCTGCCGGCTTTTGAGGAAATACCAGTCAACCGCCAACCGCAACCTCTTTTCGAGCGCTGCCCGTTCAGCCGCATTGGCGGTGAAGCGTTCCTGCAAAAAAGGCAGGGTTGGTTTATTATAAAAGGCACTGGCCTTGATCCGACAGCCGGCAGGTTTTCCCTGTTCATCAAGGACCTGGTAGACGAGCCCCCCGGTCTGGTAGGTTCTGGAACTTGGGTTGCCGCGGCTAGCCTGCACGTTGGCAGTCCGCAGGATCGCATTTAGCTCCTCCAGAGAGGTATACTTGTATTTGTCCAGCACGGCGTCTAAGACATTCATGATCGCGCGGCGGGTGTCTGATTGTCCATACACTACCTTTTTGATGCTGGCCGCTTTCAATTCGTGGCCCGCCTTCTGTTTCTGGTCCTGCGCCCGGATCAGGCCGAACTCTTTTTCGATGGCCTTGCGGGCCTGCTCAGATTGGTTCTTGCCAAGGTAATGGAGCCCGATGCGCTTGCCGTCCGGGGTGATATTGGTCGTGACCACATGGAGATGGGGGTGACCGGCATCCCGGTGTTCGTATACCAGGTAGGGCTGCTGGCCGAAGCCGATCCGGTCCATATAATTGCGGGCGATCTGTTCGAGCGTTTCCCGTGAAAGCTTTTCGGACGGTTCAAAATTGATCGAGATGTGCAGGCTGTTGACCTTCGTCCTGGGACGGAGTGCCGCCTGGTTGGTTAGGCGGTGCAGTTTCTGATAGAAGTTGAGGTCCTCGGGATCCTTGGGATAGTTGACGGCCAGCAGGCAGATCGCTTTCCCGGCCTGTACCTTCTGCTCATTATAATTAACGGCATTGTGGAGGCTCTTGCTCTGATGGATTACTGTAACCATTGATCAGCAATTTCATTGATACGAGTTTTTATGCTATCCATCAACTGCAGGAGGCTCTGACGATCCTGGTCATAGCGGGACAGCCAGTCCTGGAATTCGGACAACCGGGACAACGTATGGAGCTTTTTGACTGCCTGGTTAAAGTTGTTGCCGACCGCATTGAGCTCGGTCCGGAGTCGCATCATTTCCGCCATAAAGTCATCAAGCGACTGGTTGCGCTGGTGGAAGGTGATCGGTTTATGGAAAAGCGCCCGACGGATAAATTCACTTAGTTCGGGCGTCGTCGACTGTCTTCGCCAGCCATCGAGCTTCTCAAATTCATCGCGCGTGAAGCGAAGCCCGACGAGCCTGCTTCTGTTGGATTGATCTTTCATCACATTTTCATTTACACTTTTCAATCATTTTTTCTGTTAGCATCTACTCCCGAAGCAAGTTCCGCAGCGAAGGGCAAGATTCGGTTGTTCAACAACCGTACATCTTGCAGATGCCGGAACACAGGGCATCTTCTTGCCTATTTAAAGTTTAGTCGTGCGCTTTGTCAACGCTCCCCTATCATACTTATCGGTCGTCTCTGCCACTTCCTTGTTGGACATTGAGAATTGCTGTGTAACAAAAATAGAACGAAGTGCCTTTCAGCACCTGTCTTGAATTCGGTCAGGAGATGGGAATAGCCAAAGCTGCTGAAAGGGAGTTTTCGGAGCGGAAATGGACAGGAATAAGTTGAGATGAAAGGGCACTTCCAGAAATAAGTATATTTGTTCTTGCTTTGCTGCTACCGAAAAAATGGCAGTTTGCCGCAGTGAAGCCTTATACTATGAGTGGACAACATGCTATCCGAGGGTTCGTGTATCAGACGATCGCAAGCGTACTTCATTCCCTGGTGGACTCGCATTGGGAATATTTGACCATTGAGCCTGTCACCAATAATGACAAAGTAGATATGCTTTGGGAAGACGGAGCCGGTGCCAGGAAGTGTCAGCAGGTCAAATCCTCCATCAATAATTTTGCTAAGGCGGACATCCTCCATTGGCTGACGGCGATGGTCACAGACGTACCGGATGCGCAGGAGTATGAGATGATCCTGATCGGCAATCGAACGGATACTGTCAGTGAATTTGTCAATAAACTGAACAGCCGGCAATCGTCTGACCTAAGTCCGGAACTGCAACCGTTTGCCGACCGGGTACACGTGGAAATGATGATCTTCAACCTGGACGTCCTCCAAGGGCATGTGCAAAATGAGGTGCATCGCTTTCTTTCTCAGCAAAATTTCTCCCCTACCCACGATACCCTGGTGGTGATCACCGGTGGGTTGCTTTATCAATTCTTTCAGTTTGCGGTATTCGGCACCCGGGCCTCCAGGGAACAATGGACCGAAGATTTGCTGCGATGGGTAACGAACAACTATAAGCGGGGGCTCAAACTCGAAGGGCGACAAGACCGGCTGCTGGTGGGGGTCTACCAGCAGGAGAACCGAAAGCTGGTCTCGACAGTTCGGCCCATGCGGTTCCAATTGAACCCGGAGGATTGGCTCAATTTCCGTCTGACCGAGGCAATGGAACAGTTCAATACAGCGTCGAAAATCCACTTACCGCCCCGGGAGGAACCTAAGGAAGAAGAGCCAGACTTTGGGCTTCCTTTACTAAAAATCCCGGCATTTATTCCCTTCGGCGACTTTACACCCATAGAGATCTCCGAGTCAGAAAAGACGTATTTGGCCGAGAAAGTGCGGCAATATCTAGTTCGTAAACTCCCCAGCGATTTTTTTAACATCGGTAACGTCAAGCAAAAATATGCCCTGCCCGGTCCATGGGGAGTCGGCATTGACTATGCGGGAACGGAGGAGGAAAAAGCGAAGTACCTGGCGATCCGGAATTTGCGCTGGACGTTCGAGACCCTGGATGAGTTGGTAGCTACCATTGACTTTGTCAATACCCTCTACTACCTGCCCTTCGTCCTGGAGAATGCCGGCAGCAGTCACGATGAAGAAGTGTCTGTTACCCTGAAGGTCCCGGAAGTTATCCAAATCATCACGGCCGATAGATTTTATGTGCCGGACGACATTGACGTGTTAAAGCTGCTCATGGTCGAGAAGCCGTTAACATCCCTGCTTGCCCACCCTGGTGACAGCTTTGTGAAACCGTACCCACCTGACCCGATTGTTGATCCCATGGCACATTTATGGGAGTCAAATCTCCGCCTTTTTCTTCGGGCAAAGAGTTGGAGCTCCGCAAAGACAAATTCAGTCGAACACTGGGCGAATTGTTCAACCGGGAAGTCTTCGATGATCTGCCGGGGTTTACCCAGGTACGGTACACCTTTTCTGCCATCAATCCCAACGTCCGCGTCGCATTTCCGGCTTATCTGCTTTTTAAGGGAACGGAAAGCTTTGCAATCGACTATGAGATCACGTCTAAAAATACGGCGGCCGTCCAGACTGGCCAGATCGAGTGCATCATCGAGACCGAAATAAAAAAGCCAGACTTGTAAGGTCTGGCCTGTAACGTTGTCATTTCTCCTTTCGGATTCCTTTGGATGGCTTATCGTCTGCCTTCTGGTCCATAAACCGGCCGGTGTCGCTATCACGCTTGACCCAGCGATCATTTTGTGGATTGTAGGTTTGACTATGGATGCCAACAGCAAAAAGACACACCGGGGCTAAATCAGTTTTGACTATTTAATAAATTAAAAACACGGTCAATCTCTCCTTTGTAATTTTCTATTGGTTGGTTGGGGAATGGTATGTTGCGAAGTGCTGGCAATTGTGTTCTAGCATTCTGATATGCTTCGTTCAGGCTTAGTGTCGCATCTTTATAAAATTCATAAACATCTTCTCTGCTTCTTATTAGGTTGAATGGTATTTCATAGTCAGATTTAACAGAAAGAACCTCATGCTCCCTATTTGTATTCATGTCGGTAAGGACATACTTCTTAGTTATTGTTAATACTACATTCTTCTTATTGATATGGGGTTCTGATTGGTAAGAAACTGATGACTGTCCCAACCCCATTATGGCAGGGAAATCTAATGGCGAAAGGCTCAGATTTACTCTATAACTTCTTGCATTCATTACGCTGCGGCTTTTATTAAAATTACAAATTTTTCGCACTCCGGCATATTTATAGGTAACCCAACAATATGTCAGTAACATTAAATTACCGTTTAAAGCAGTCTCAGTCAAGGGAAGCTGAGTTATGTCTCTCCGGAGTTCATTGAACTCGTGCGTCACACAATCTGTTCCAGGCGCTTGCCTCACATCTTTGATGTTCGTTAAACGGTAGTCGTAGTTGACAAAAGCGACCAACCAGTCACCCCTTTCCGATGGCAACATACGTTGCCGGTGTCCCGTCCGGAAGCCCCAACAAAAGTGTGGGTCCACCGGTCCGGGTGCCGACGCAACGATTGGTTTTGAACTGTTTGAAAGTGAATGTCCAGGTTAAGAAGCTAACCTGTTATCGGCAGCTAGGCAGCCAGCAGATTGCAAACCGCCTGGCGTTTTGCATAATACTCCTTTTCGGAGATTTCGTAGATGGGCCGCGTAGGGTCGCAGGCGCAAAGAAGTGGGCCGACCTGCTCATTGTACCTGTCCAACAGGCCAACAATACCGATCTGGGTTCTGTCACCTTCATAGATGACTTTTTCGATGCAGCAGTCCTCTTGGACCCTGAAAACAGCTTTCATGGATGGGATGTGCCTATAGGCAACGGTGTTCATATGATATAGGGGTGTTTTAATTTCCCCTTCATTACAAAATACGTAAAATAATCGACTTTTCCAAATGATTATCAGCCCGTAGGGTAAAAATAATGCATATATATAGCATTAATATCGCCTCGGCAATATAAATAACGACCCGCCCCTTAAGGGCGGGTCGTTTCCGACGATCTGGACCAGATCCTGGGCAGTTTAGACGCTGCCGGCGGGTTCTCGGCTGAAAGCACCTGGGGGTAGCGTCCACTCGTCTATGAGAATAGGATTTGTAAAAGCCCCGGTAGCCTGTGCTACCCAGTACGCCGACAAGTTTTGCAGCGGCTCGCCGAATGCAATCCGCTGGTAGATGGTTTGCCGGTTGTACAGCGTGAAGCCGGTGAACTGTTCGACGATGGCGATCCGCTCCACTTTCTCCGGCGACAACTTGTGAATGGTCGCCCAAAGGTTGGGCGAGTTGAAGATACAGAGTTGGCAACTGCACCGGTTCCATCCGAGCATATACGCAGGGTGAGGCTGAACCCGCCAGCGTTGAAGGATAGCCCAGATTTCCGCCTCCGACCAGTGAAGAACAGGTCGCCAATGGGTTGCTTTTCGGAAAAGGGTATTCGTGGAGTGCGTTTCCTGTGGCTGGTATTTACTCCTGGCGGTACTTTCTTCTGCCCGTTCCCCCGTCACGACCATGATCTCGCGCCGGTACGTTTCGTGGTGACGGATAACCGTGTTGAACACGTCGATCTTCACGGTGGAACTGCACCAGCGGGTGCGCAGGTCGGCGCTGACAGCCGGGAATTTCAGGCGGGTGTTTCGGGCGGACTTCTTAGCTGGGATGCAATGGAAGGGGCCACCGGGCACTTTTTGAAAATAGACATCCTGCCGGGGTTCGTCCTGCCGGAGTATTTCCCGAAGGATGCCTCCTTCCCGGTAAGAGAAATATAGCGAAAGGCCGAAGGCATGGGCAAAAGCCCGGCAATAGCTGGCCGTACAGGCCCAGTCGAACAACGGCACGCCCGCGCCATCTACATCGTGGTGATGCAGATGGATACGGTGACGATCGATCCCCTGCTCGAGCAGGTGCAAAACCATGGCAATGCTGTCCTTTCCGCCGCTGAAGGCCACGATGATCGGAAAGGAGCCGCTTTTGATATAGTGAATGGGATTCATATGCGTAGTATAAAAGTGCGCCCTCCGCAAAGGGCGCACTGGTGATTGAATTACTGTTTTACTTCTTCCGCTCTGGCTTGGCGTGCCGCCAGTCGTTTGATCCGCTTATTGAGATCGCGGATGCGGGCTTCATTCTTTTCCTGCCGGGTATCGGCTTTTTCCAACTGGTTCTGTTCGATAGCTTCCGTATCAATGGAGAGGCTACCGGCCATTTGGTAGAGGAAATAGCCCAGATCGCTGGTGGCAGACTTGCTCTCCGCTTTGGAGGTCACCGCCTTTCGAACCAGATAGGCGCATTGTGCCGGGGTCAGCCGTTGCATCCGGGCATATATGGAATCCTGTTCCGTCTCCTCGTTCTCCTCACCTTCGGGGGCTGGCCATAACGTTTCTTCTACGTCTGACTGGCTGGACCAGTCCAGCGACTTGAAGATGAGGAACCAGACTGCAGGCCAGTCCTTTTCGGTCAGCGGGGCAGCAGAGCCTCCCGTCTCGAGTTTCCCGACTACCTCCTTGTATACGGTCTGCTGGACCTTTTCCCGATCTAGCTGTCGGTTGCGGCTGGCGCGAGTTTCTATCCGCTCGATCTCTCCGGTGAGTAATTCAACGGTTGCAGTACCGGCTTTGATAGCAGCCTGAACAGCTTTGGCAGTCGGTAGTTCTTTGCGACCCTGTGTCAGCACCTTGTGCCAGTTGGGGTCAGGGTTGAACAGTACCGTCCCGATCTTGGTCTCGGTGATTAGCATCCCTTCCAGCAGGGCCTTATCGATCAGGGCCTGTTCAAACTCGGCTTTCTCTGCGTTATATTCTTCCACGCCCTGTGTATACCCTTCGTCGTCCGGTTCTCCTTCCTCGCCTTCTTCTCCCTCGAAATAATAGTCCTCTTTCAAAGGCGGTTCCGGTGCGCTAATGATGTCCACTTGGTAATAATTATAGGTATGCACCTCCTTCAGTTCCGGCACCTGCTCCACCATCTTACGCAGGTAAGGGGAGGGTGCCCCATAGAACAATAGTGCGGTGGGTTGTTTTAGTTGGACCAATCCGCGCAGACCGTTCAGGAACTGGGCATCGGATTTATGATCGAAGCATTTACTGTTGGTACAGACGGCTTTGGCTGCCAATTCGGGAAAGAGACTGGCCGAAGCAGTGTTAAACGGGCAGGCAGAGCAGGCCCCCATTTCCGGGTTAAGGGTTACATCATCGAGAGAGAAGGGCGCTTTTGCCAGTACATACGTGAACCGCTCCAACGCCTCGTCCAGATCAGGGCGTTCAAAATCCTCATCGGTCCAGTCGGCGCAGTAGTCAGCAAAAAACTGTTCCTCGGGAGGCGGCGACGAGGGAAGCAATCAGGACAGATTCCTGTATCGTGAACTTACCAGCCATCAGCATTTCCTGAATAGCGGGAATCAGCGACAGGAGTTTCAGACGGCTATAGATGTAGGTCTTGGATTTACCCACCTTGCTGGCGACGACATCGATAGATTTATGATCATTCAGCAAGGCTTGCAGAGCCTCCGCTTCCTCGAGCGGGGTCGGGTTTTCCCGGTGCAGGTTCTCAGATAGCTGAATCTGACGGACCTGTTCGTCTGTATAGATGTGGATCATACAGGGAACCGATGTCAAGCCTGCCAGCGCAGCCGCCCGAAACCGGCGTTCACCCGTCACGAGTTCATACCGGCCCGAAGGCACCAGCCGTACGGTCAGGTTTTCGATCACGTCATGCAGCGCAATACTGGCGGCAAGTTCTTGCAACTGCGCCGGCGGGAATAGTTTCCTGTAGTTAAACGGGCTGGAATCAATCTCGGTGAGCGCGATTCGTTGGAATTGCCCACCGGGCTGTTCGATGATGGCGGTGCCTTCGGCTGTGATAGCCGTTCTATCCTTAGCTATTTTCTTTGACATAAAAATTAGTTGAAAAGTGGAAAAATGGGGGTGTTGGTCCCCCCGTTGAAGAAATCAATTGAGCTGCAATACACCGGGGCCACTTTTTCGAAGTCGGCGCACAGGTTGAAAGCCGCCTGCGTGCGGAGTTGAGCCGTCCCGCCGAAGAAGAGAGATTTTACCTTCGCTTCGTCGTCCTTGTAACTGCGTTTATTCTGGAAGTAGCCCGTTACCGCGTTATAGGCCCCGTAGACAGTGCCCGCCGTAGTCGGAAGGAGTTGGGTAGGATGTCCCATCGCATACCCGTATACATCGTCGACCATGTTCCTGAAGCAAGCCGACAGTTCATCGTCCTTGCCTGCATTCAGGTTCGCCAATACTTCCTTATTGGGGACCATCGCCAGTTGGATCAATTTTCGGACTTCCGGGTCGGTGATCTTTACTTTCGCCCAGCGGTTGAAGATGGTCTCCAACTCAAGGCTGAGCCGGTTACTGATCCCCATCACCCGATGGGCCTGCTCCAGCCGTTCCTCCGCTCCCGCGGTATGCCTGATTTTGATGGCGTTGGTCTTGGCGTGGAGGGCTGCATTCAATGTATTGTTGCAAACGATACGGATCGGGGTAAAAGCGGCGGTAATACTGCCATACCCATCATGGGAGGTAGTGAGGAATAAATACTGCTCAATGAGGTCCTTCTCCCCTACCCGGATGTAGTCGGGTAGCTTGGCGGTGATGAAGATACGCTCCCCATTGCCCAGCGCCCCGGCGGTCTCGTATAGTATGCCGTCACCCCCGACGATACTATCAAAAAAGGAAAAGGCATCCCGGTTCTGTACCACCTGATAGTCTTTGCCCACCACGCCGAGCGGCGTATCTGTATCGGTCCGCACGGTGGCGAAATACCCAGGGACTTCTACCTCCGGAATGATAATATCTGACTGCGGGTCGCCGGTCTGGTTCTCGGTATCATAGGTGAAAAGCGGGCGTTTTTCGACGGTGTAGTCCAACCCGGCGAAGCGCATGGCTTCTGCGCTGGTGGGGTATTGGTCGACGACCTTGCCGAGGCCATGCCATGCCTTCTCTTTAACGGAGAAGAAACTGTATTCTCCGGTCTGCTCGTTCTGATGAAGATTGTGTGCCATAAAAAATGATTTGAGGATGAAAAGAAAGGAGGTAACTAGAAAGGAGTTTCTTCGGTGACGACCCGAAGGGGAGACCGCTCGCTATCTTCCGGCTGGTGGCCGGAAGACAGGAACTCGATTCGCTGAACGCGGATGGTAAGGACGGGAATGGCTTCGCCACTGTGTGTGCTGATATAGGCCCGTGCGCCGATCCTGCCCTCGACCACAATGGGCCGTCCTTTTGCAAGATGAGCCGCAATGGCGGGACCTACCCAATACGAACACTCGAAAAACGGGTCAGTTGTTGGAAGCCGCCCTTCCCATCCGGTACGCTGTCATTGTCCGCGAGGGTGAAATTCACGACAGACTTGCCGCTGTCAAAGCTCTTGGGGATTGCATTTGCCACGATGTGGCCTTCGATCTTTTCCATAATGATTAATTTTTAAGTGAGAAAAAACTGTTTTGAAAAAGAAAAACCGGAAAAAAGAAAGTAATGGAGAAGCGGTCGCGCGTGGGCAGGCACCAAAAGGAATGCGCAATAAGTCCCGAAGGGCGCCGGAACGGCGTTATGGCGAACCTTTGGTCGCGCGTGGGAATCCGCTATCTTACTTTCGCTTTTGCCGGTTTCTTTTAAAACAGTTGGCAGGTATTGAGATGGGATGGAACTGTGCCTTATGGACGCCGAAGAAAAAACAGAAGGCATAAACGCATCTTGGTCATGCTATGACACAACTCGGTGATGAAGGATATAACATATCCTCAGTTTGACGAATGATCCGTCAATCAGTATTTATAGAGATAGAGGAAGGAAAGATTGGGCTGATCAAAAATGAATTTAACGGTGTTTACTACCAGGTCTTTTGCTCATTGTGATGATGAAGTTGCAGGGAATCTCCTTCCTTGGGTTAGAGAGCAAAGAAAATCACCCAAAAAGCGACCAATAGTAAAATTACTCCACTTAAAAAACAGTGGAAACACGGTATTTGAACGAAAAGTCGAAACAACTCTTGCTGATTTAATTTTTACAGGTTTCCATGTAGTAAATTTCAGAACAACGATCTATTGCAGATTGCACCTCCTAATTTGCCCACCAAAAACTTCCGCTTCCTCCTTGCCTCTATCTTTTTTTCCTTACATTGTTCTAGCCGTTGCACGGCGATGATTTTTATCGTAACCTGTTCTATGCACCCAGATGAATTACAACTACTTTCACAAGGGCTCCTCTTTTCGAGTACCCTGCCCGCCTCATACCGGGGAATGGTATTGGCCAACAGTATGAGCCAACATGCCCGGGGCGTCAACGGAGAGTGGGTTTTTCAACGCCTCGATCAGCAGGATTTCTCCCTTCGCTTTCATGTATTTGATATCTTTCGTCCCATGGACTTCCTGGCGCAACAGGGATCCGAGATCCTTGTTGCCTTACTTGCCCTGAAAAGTACCCTGCACTATTCCATCCAAGGCCTGGGATCCCTGTTCTTACGGCCCGGTCAATTTGCCTTACTGCAGTCGCCTGCCACGGCCCTTACCGCACATTTTGAGCAATCGCAAGAATACCAACACCTGGAGATCGCATGGTCCGCGGACCTGCTGCGTTCCTTTCTCCCTCGCTTTCCCCTATTGGATTCGGTGTTATCCCCTCCTGCTCCCCACCCTTTTTTGTAGGCACTCCCGGCCGGGCAGCCGGGTCCAACGCTCTGCATGTCGCCCAGGACATGCTTCGGCCACCGGTCCCCACCGACACACAATCGCTTTATTTTAATTTAAAGGTCCGTGAATATCTGCTCTTACTACTAGTGGCTTCCGGCCAGGCCGCTCCATCGGCTGTACCATTGACCCAGGAACAACATGCCAGTCTGATCCGCCTTGCCGAACGGTTGCGAACCGAAACAGCCGAAAAATTTCCCATTGCGCAACTCGCCCTCGAAGCGCACATGAACGAAATGAAATTAAAAACCGCGTTCAAATCGCTCTTTGGGAAAGGCATTTTCGAATACCACCTGGAAGCCCGGATGGAGGAAGCCCACCGGCTTCTCGAAGAAACAAACCTCACAACGAAGGCCATTGCCGCCCGTGTCGGCTATGATCTCACTACTAGCTTTATCACCAAATTCCGAGAGTATTTCGGATATCCACCCAGCCAGGTGAGTAAACGCTAACTAAATCTCTTCTCTTATATTTTCATTCAATTTGCCAAGCTCAAAGTTCCGGCTGCCAATAGCTTTCATTTGGAAATGCATAGGTCTAGTTTGTACATTGCATTAACAATTGAATGGCAACACAAAATATCTCGACCCATCAGACCCGGAAATAGCTTGCAGCAATACTACATCCACCAGTGCATTTATTTTATATCCTAATTCGTATCCCTTCGATTACCAGTTGAGCACTTAGTAAATCTTTTTGCATCTATTCCAATTTAGAACTGGCAACCATCTATTATGTCCATGACCAGTATTGAAACTGCTGTGGAAGCAACCAACTTCCCCAGAACGCACACTCTTGCCAGTAAGAACTGGAATGATCGACCAGCAAGTCCTATCTGCTCTGGCGATAGTGATATCCTTACCCAAGTGTATAAAAAAATTATTCTTGATATGGAGAATTCAGCAACAACAGTAGTTTCCATCGCAGTTCCTGAAAAGAAGTCATCCGAGATTTTAGCTCGGTTTTTTCAGATCTAAGGCCTCAGTATGTTAGTCATGAGCCTTATTTCAATGTTGAGCCGCCTGTCCCCTACCCCATCTCGAGTTGGATCTTCCATATATCGGTTATTAGACAACAATTTTTACAAATTGCGCGGAACGTAGTGGAATTTTGTGTTGAGCATGGTCTATCATTTCGTATACCAAAAGATCATTTTTTTTAACCAGATTATTAGACGGTAGTTTCGGCGAGGTTAAGTTGGGAAAAGTATTTGTTATCTATCCGGCGGTTGATTCGGATTTAGCAACGCTTGCAAAACAATTGGTACAGATCACCAGGGAGATACGCTGTCCAAAAGTCTCGACTGATTATTATCTTGGCGGCGGCGTCTTCACCCGATATGTGGGTGGTCCTGCTGCCGGCAAAGCCGCTATCAACGATTACGCCATCCCATTTCAGCTCGAGCAAGGCATAACATGGCCGTTTGGTGAACTTGTGACCTATCAACCAAAGACAAACCAGAAAATAATGCGTGGCCGGTATGTCCCTGCGGAGCGGTTGAAAGGGGATTTCAAGGGGAACGTCTATAAAGGCATTTGGTTAAAGAGGCTCGTATTCCTGCAAGTGGTGCATCATCAAAGAAGGCAAGGCAAATATGTGGATGGATGACGCGGGCAGGAGTATTAAGGAGCGCCTACAGTGGCAGGCCTATTTGGGAAACAAGTTGCCCGAACATATCCATACACCAAAGATCATAGACGCATTTGAGATCGATGGAGACTTCTACCTCGTGACGCAGTGTATAAAAGGGGATAGCCTGGATGAGGTGTTGACAAGTATTTATAATGGTGTGGGCTGGAGGTCGCTTGTGGTGGTTAAGAAGTTGGAGATCCTTTCGCTTCTGGCAAAGATCGTCGACCTGGTCGCCGATCTCCATCGGGCCGGGTACATCCACCGGGATGTTACCCCGGGCAATTTCCTGTTCACCAAAAATGGTATGGTCCACCCTATCGATCTGGAACTGATGTACAGCCTGGAGCGCCATTTCCCTAATCCCCCCTTCCGGTTTGGGACGCCAGGGTATGTCTCTCCGGAACAGCAAAGTTCGGCAACTCCTACAGCGAAGGAGGATATTTATGCCATCGGGGGGCTAATGATCGCGGCCCTCATCCGGCTGGCGCCTCTTAGGATAGAGCAAAGGATAAGGCGACCTTTCGGGATAGTCTAAACTTCTTTATCCCTGAGCAGCATCTACAAGGTGTCATCCAAGGCTGCTTGAAAGAAGATCCCGACGAACGACCAACGATAGAAGAAATTCAAGGGCTGTTGCTGGATACAATGAAAAATGCAAGGTTAGCGCTGCCAAGGACAATTGATTTAGATGGGACGCCTCTTCTGCAGTTGGAGGACACGATTAAAAAGGGCCTTTTAGGGCTGGCTGATTCGCTACTCTTGACCGAAAGGGGCATCTGGTTCGACGGACCGAACCTTCATGAAGGATCAGGTACCCCCAAAATCATTAAAGTTGCCTCTCCGGGCCTTTCCGTGGGTCTCGCCGGCGTCCTCTACTTGGTTGCTGAAGCGCGGTTCTCGGGGTTTGAAGTAGGCCATCTTTCGGGTATAACGCAAAGGGTGTGGCCCCATATATCCACATATCTTGAAAATACTAGTGGTCAGTTGGGAACGGGACTTTTTAAAGGCTTAGCGGGGATTACCCTTGCCATGACCAAATCTATCAACGCGGGATTAATTCAGCCGGGAACGGCCTATGAAAACGCAATGCACCGTCTAAAACGAATAAACCCCACTCAACTTGGGATAGCGGATGGAGTGGCCGGTCAGGATTAGCTCTCTTGGATTGTCTCGGCCAGTCCATGGATGACAAAGGATGGAAGGCTGCCGGCAGCATGGTCACGACTCTGATTGCCGGACAAAGGCGAGATGGAGCTTGGGTGATAGATCATCTAAAGGGCGAAAGGTGGAGATCTTCTTGTCTGGCGTACGGTTCGGCTGGAATGATCCTCTTTCTCTTAAAATACTACGGCAAAAAGCCGTCAAAGGATATTCTGGGGGTTATAATAAACGGGTTGCGCCATCTCGCTCTTCCATCGACCCGCCGCTCCTACCAAGTGTTCAATGAGGCGGCCCCAATTACCTTAACCGGCGTAGGCTGGCCTCGCCGGGGTATTTATAAGAGCCGCGACTATACTCGAGGACAAAGCTTATCTACAGACCGCGGCTCAGTTGCTGGAGTCATTCCCTGTCAATCCTGCCAGTAGCGACCTTTCGCTGGGGAACGGCCTTGCGGGCCTAGGCGAGATCTACCTTGAGATGCACGCAACAGATCGCAGGCAGGATTGGCTATTCAGGGCCTCAAAGATCACTGAAATCCTCCTGCATACTGCTATGGTAAGAAGCAATGCGGGCAGGCTCTGGATCGCAACAAACGCAGAGCGTCCGAATGCAAGCCTTCATATGGGCACCTCCGGAATTCTCTTTTACCTCATAAAATATCTCAATCACATCAAATCCACCTCCAAATAGTTATGATAAAGCGGCAATATATCCCGGAAATCGTCTCGAGCATCCTCGTACTGCTCTTTTGTTTATACCGGCCTAATAAAAATGATTAGCCGGGAGACCTTTGAAACTCAAATATCTAAATCCCCCTACTTAACAGACTACGCCATTCCGGTTTCATGGGCAATCCCAATACTGGAGCTTTTGGCAGTCGCGCTCCTGGTCGTGCGCAAATTGCGGCTTACCGGCCTATATCTATCCTTTGCTCTCATGCTCCTTTTCACGGAATATATTGCCGCTATGTTGAAGTACAGCGACTATCTTCCCTGCTCCTGCGGTGGCATCATCAGCAAGATGAACTGGACGACGCATCTTTACTTCAACTCTGTCATCGTCATCGCGCAGATCCCCGCAATATTCATTGAACGCAAAATCCGAAAATACATCCTATCCAACCCTTTACCCCCCGTCGCGGATGAATTATTAAACACATAAAACAATTTCAAAATGAAAAAGCTAAAAGCCCCATTTGTAGCAATTATGCTGCCCCTTGGAATCACAAGTGTCACAGTCAATGCTTCTAATCAAATCGCAAAAACCTCGACCGACGGACAAGGAAATTCACTTTCGGCTGGCTGGATAGAAAGCCATTGCACCGGTGGAACTGTGTTATGCGCTAATTGCTACCAAGACGGCGTGTTTGTCGAGCAACTTCAATGGCATCCAAATTAAATATGGTATTCCATTTATGAAACTAGTAATACTAGTTGCAGTATTGGCGGCACGATATCTGTGTGAGCCGAAATAACTAATCTGCGAGATCATTAACAGATGATTTAGGGAGCCACGTACCTCCCGAATTCGCCAGACGGATGTGTGCGACTCAGGGTGACGTTTTATTCCAAAATGAAAACAAGAATGGAGTATTTGTAGCAACCCTCTTACAATTCCACTAAGTAAATATTTGAAAACTTTTCTCACTGCGCAGTCGAGCAAACAGGAACGTAGCCGAAAACCTGCATAAAAAAGTAGGCAACTATTAAAAAACTAAAATTTCAGCGTCTTTGCTAAAGACGCAAGCGATTATGAAAAGAAATCTCATCGTTGCCGCCATTCTTATTCTGACTGGCGCAATCGGGGCCACTGCCTCAGCAAGTCACCGCGCCACAACTACCTGGACTGACATCAATCACCAACAGCTACATGCAGCAGATGTCGCAAATTGCAGTGCCGGGACACTAAATTTTTGCGCAAACGAGTACAAAGACAACCAATTTGTATCACAGTTGGAACGTGATTCCCAATAGGCATCCGAAAAGAAAATTAAACCACATTTAAACATCCTTTTTTGTGAAAAAGAAAAATCTAGGCCTTACAGCCATTGCGCTACTGATCAGCGGTGTTGCCGTCTTTGCAACCAAACAACACTCCATCGCTAGAACCTACACCGATGGATTTGGAAATCCACTTACGCAAGCGTACGTAGACACCAACTGCACAAGTAACAAAGAATTCTGTGCAAACATCTACCAAGATGGAGCCTTCGTAGGCCAGTGCTCAACAATCTGAGTGATCTTCGCCATAAAGCCCCTTTAACTAGGGGCTTTATTAATAACATCATTGACACCTTAATTATGAATTAATGAAAGATTTCTCAATTTTATGCGTAATAACAATATTAGTAACGTCACTCCTCTTTACGTTAATCTCGCGCTCCAAAGGCATAAACAAAGCTAAAAATGGATTCAGTCGTCAAAAAAGCAGATTCCAACCAATACTATTAAAATCATTTGACTTAACAGACGATATAAGAGATATTGCATATGCAGACGAGTCAGCTATTTTCCTAACCTATAACGACGTCACTACAATTTCACGATTAAATATTTTAGAGGGAACTAATGAAAATATAAAACTTGAAATACCATCCGATATTTCTGCTAAAATAAAAACCGCTTTCTTCTCTTATGTATCCAGCGGCCATGTTGAAATCTTCGCCTTTAATCTAAATACCATTTTTATATACAACCTGAAACTAAAAACGTTGGACTCTATAAAGAAACCGGGATCTCTCTTCAGCAGAGCGATAACTTTTGCCTCAAGGGAACTTCATTTTCCGTGAATTTGATGATAGGAGAAGAGATGGAGAATTTTCACTTTGGAAGGACACCTCCTCCATTATCCTAAAGACAAAATCATACGGACCTATTTACAACGATGGTGGATTCAGAAACGATGGTCAGCTTCATTTCGATCCTATAACTTCTAAAATCATTTACTCACATTACTTTTATCATGATATTTTAATTATGGACACGAATTTGACATTGATAGGAACATTAACCACAATAGATACTGTAGCACACCCTTCTGTTAAAGTCAAAGACAGAAATGGTATCATTACAAACTCGAGCCCAACTTTCGTCTTAAATTCTTGTTTCGCATCTTACAATGACAACCTATATATTTGCTCGAGATTAAGAGCAGACAATGAAAATCAATCAGAATTCAACAGCATTAACGCTATCGATGTCTATAATCTAAACAAAATGCGCTATCAAGAGACCTACTACTTACCAAAACACCGTAACGAAAACCTAAGGTCCATTTCCATAACCAAACATTATCTAATCTCGACTACTACTAGATCATTGCAAATCTATTCGCTTTTAAAATTAGTCGGGAATTGATAAAACAAGCACCTCTGTGTCACGTTTCTCAACAATTAAATCAATTCCGTTTCTTCTAAACGCAGTTCTCCACTCATCGTAGTTAATTATCGATTCACATGCCCGATCTTTCTTGTACCGGATATTTATCTTCATAGTTATTCGTGTACTATCAAGTCCAGTCTCATCATAAATGGGACATGCCGAATAATAAAATCTCGACAAATAGTTTATAAAATCACAAAATGGTATATTTACTACACTATCCAAAATGGAGCCCCTTTCATCGCTGTATCTGAGTCCAACTTTTTCTGCATTTCCGGCCTTCAACTTAAGCAGATCGCCCCTTGAATTAACTGGCCTGAGCACAATACTCTCAACCCTCTTTTTAATAATTCTACCTTGATAATTGAAAATCCTATTCAAATCATCTAACATGAGCTGACGATAAAAAATTGAATCTGAAACCTCAACAGGAATGTCAAATGAATAACAATAGTTCTTTACCCTTCGCCACCTTGATCCAGGATCTCTAAAGTCCCAAGGGCTATATACTGAATCTCTCGCATCAATTAGAACTCGAGTAGGATTTACTAATAACCCTGCCTTACCCTCATTCCAAACAGCCATATATATACTAATTGCGGGCAGGTTTGTAGCCTGGAACGATCTTAGGTAAAGTTTACCATCTCTTACAATTGGAGTTTGCCGGTATCCAGACCCTATTGAAGGTATTTCGCGAGTAAGTAGGCTTCTGTATAGAAAAGAGTCACATTTGCCACCATTTCCGCTAACAAAAAGAGGCTTATGTAAGTCAAAGGTCAGATCATCCCTTTTTATTTTAACTGTTAAAAGCCTACCCGCCAGAGCATCGTCAATATTTTCTCTCGTAACTTCATCATGTCCGGTTGTTGCCAATATTCGCCCATCAGGGCTAATCCAAACTTCATGAGGCACTGATTTATGCGGAAATATCGTTTTCAATACTGTATCTTCAACAACCGTAGGGATAATAAATTTGTTTTTCCTAAAAAATGCTTCGGCTCGTGTCGCATTATCCCCCCTGTCGAGCCCATCAATGGGAATAATTGCGATTTTATCTCCATATAACCGTTGTAGTGAGTCCATATGTGATAAAGAATTGATGCATGGACTACACCACAATGCCCAGAAATCCAAGATAATCAATTTACCTTTTAGTTCCCCAAACGACAACCCCACCTTAGTTGAATTCACCAGTCTTCCTAGAGAAATATTGGGAACATAATCACCTAAATTATAATACAAAACTGGCTTTATCGCTACCCCTGACCATAAGCATTTCCGCAAATAGTAGAAATTAGGAAAAGAAGCTTTATTAACTTATAAAGAGATTTCATGACGTTAAATTAATAGCCGGTATTTTGAATCAAATTTGAATTTGCGGTCATTTCTACCAAAGGAATTGGATAAAGTGTGTCATTTGGTGACCAGGTATTAGGCTTGATGATAGACATGATAGTGTTAACTTCCGCAGTCCTTTTCAAATCAAACCATCTATGACCCCATTCGGAAAATAGCTCGACTCGCCTTTCCTTTGCTAGCGCATTCAAAAGATCCACGGAAGTTTGAGCTGAGTTCGCTTGCAGCCCAGCACGGAACCGAATCACATTGAGATCAGAGATACCTTGAGTTATTTTATTCTCATTAGCATATGCTTCAGCTCGAATCAAATATTGCTCAGCAAGTCTTTCTGTTACCAAATACTCCGGATTTGTCGTGTTGATACTTTTATTTTTGTATTTGAATGGATAATAGTAAGTGGCACCTCCATTAAGAGTCGTTCCCATCCAAAAGGTAACCCTATGGTCTCCAGATTCGACATTGATTAAAAAGTCATTGGTAAATGCAAAATTCGGCAATTGGGAGTTGGGAATAAACGTGGCTCCAATATCAGTATAACCATTTGGCGTTGCAAATTGCAATATTGTTTCAGGGCTAGTCTTCTGAAAAACATTGCTTAATGAGGTATTTATAGAATATGTGCCACTGTTTATTACCTGTGATGAGTACTGAATCGCGCTATCGTACTGCCTTTGATAAAGATAGACACGAGCAAGCAGCGCCATGGCGGCATATTTATTTGCCCTCGATCGATCAGTTGTGATATAATTGATCCCGAGCAATATTGAAGAGTTAGTCAAGTCGTTGATTATTGATTTATATACCGAATCTGTTGAAGTTCTCGGCTTAGTTGAAGATGCGGTAACATCAGAAAAAGTTAATCAAAGGGACTCGACCAAAAAGGTTAACAAGATTGAAATACATAAATGCTCGCATAAATAAAGCCTCTCCTGAATATTGTGCTTTAGCGCCTGATGAAACAGCCTGCGCTTGTTCAATGTTCTCCAAAAAAGCATTGGCTTGATAAATTACATTATAGGAAAAACTCCAAATATTCTCAATATAAGTATCAGCAGAAGAAATATTATTTGTCGCGTATGATATATATGCCGTATTGGTGGAATAGCTCTTTAACTCGTCGGCGGTAAGTGCCGGCAACAAAGTTGGCAAAAAATCGAAACTAGTGCCATTTATAATTTTAGCATACATCCCAAGAATCACAGCATTTGCTGACTCATCGGACGTAAGTACATTTGCATTTGTAATTTGGCTAATTGGCGGTTGAACAGACACCAATTTCTCACAAGAAAATAAAATAACTAAAATGCTTGCTAAGAAAATTGCCCAACACGATTTACTAATATTAAACATAAAATATAATATAATTACTGAGTTACTTGAATTCCGAATACGAGGGTTCTTAACTGAGGCGCGATTAATGTCCCTGCCGGATTCTCTGGATCTGTACCAGTATATTTAGTCAGCGTGAAAAGGTTTTGACCCTCGGCAAAAAACCTAAGACGGGCTAGATGAACCTTACTAAGAATGCCTTGATCAAAAGAGTAGGATAAACTCGCGCTTTTCAACCTTACATATGACGCATCCCCCCAAAAACGACTTGAAGAAAACCAGGCTTGATACGCTTGTGCCGACACTGGTTCATATATCGTAGTGGAGGATCTTGGCACAGAAGTAATTTGACCCGGATGTGTCCATCGATCCATGCTTTCCGGAGGCATATAACCAGTAAATCCTGCCATTCCTGGCCAATAAGAAGGGTAGGCCCCTTGCTGCTTTACAAACTGAATTGTAAATCCGAATTCAAATCCCCGATACGAAAAAGTATTAGATAATCCCCCGTAAAAATCTGGCATTGTCTTTCCTAAGACAACATAGTCCGCAAAATAAGCCGGGGAAACCGTATCTTGTCCTTTACTTGTTCTGAATTCAGGTAGACCATTTGAAGCATTGATACCATCAAAAGCAAATCCTTTCTTTATAGATAGTGATTGTCCAACCACATAGGTGTTTTTATACGAACTGGTTGTCAAGTTCGGATACGACACAAGTACATTTTTTATAAAAGAAATATTTCCAGTCGTAGACCAAGTAAAATGCTTGCTCTTAATAATTACCGAGGTAAAGGAAAATTCCTCTCCCGAATTCTGTACTGTCGCGGGAAGATTTGCCTGATAGCTAGAGAATCCTGTCTGCGTTGGCAGTGGATAACCTGTTAATTGGTTATTACTCCTGTTTCTAAACCACGCAGCCGTAATTAAAATCCGATCTCTCAAAAACCCCAATTCTATTGCTCCTTCTAATTTCTTCGTTACTTCCCAACTGTAATTGGGATTTGCGAGCCGAGATGGAGCCAAGGAACTTGTAGACTGGTACGTGGAGTTGGTGCTGTATGTTGCTAGATACTGGTAGTCGGCAATTTGGTCATTCCCGACCGTACCGTAGCTTCCCCTGATTTTACCAAAACTTAACCAAGGAAAGGGATTTTTGACAAATTTCTCATTTGAAAATACCCAGGCCACGCCTAAAGCACCAAAATTCCCATATTTCCGCCCAGGGCCGAAACGAGATGATCCATCTCTTCTAAAACTAGCGTTTACAATATATCTATCCGAGAAATCATAAGTTGTGCGACCAAATACAGAAGCATACTTATACTGAGTATATGATGATTGAGGTGCCGGAAATGTAGCTATACTACCCGCCGCGCCAATATTTTGAAGTAAGGCTTCATTGCTATAATTCTGTCCGGCTATTATAGATCCTTGTGTAAATTGATATTGATAGCTACCCCCACCAAGAAGCGTTATTTTATGCTTCTGTATCTTTTTGCTGTATTCGGCTTGAGGTTCGGCGATAAAAGAGGATATTGAGTTATTTGCGTATATGGCCTTGTTCACAGGGTTGTAGGCTGGGTTTGATGATTCCAATGGATAAATTGTTGTACCGTTTATATAGACCTTGTTGTATCCTGCATCAATCTTAATCTTTAAAGCATTCAGGAGCGTATAACTCAACATACCATTTGCGAACATATTCTGGGTTGAGGCCTTGCTCGTCTCTTTCATAATGCCAAGATAATTGGAAGTCGCCCAGTTCAGCTTTCCAGTGCTATCGTAAAGAGGGTAATTCGGGTAGTAATTAAATGATGCAATACTCTGACCAAGAGTATTATTTACGTCGGCGGAATAGCTCGCCGAAAAAGTCGCATTAAATTTGCCGTCAATCGAATTGTGATCTACCGAAAGATGGCCACCACCCCTCGAATAGTTATACGACCCTGGAAAGATCGTCCCCTCCTTAAAGTAGTTTCCATTGAAAAGGAATCGCGTTCCTGCTGTGCCGCCAGAAAGACTAATATCTGCGTTTGTTATATTCGATGTACTTCCGAGGATCTTCTTTTGGTAATCGACTGATTTGGTAGAGTCCCAGACAAATAATTCAGGCGCAATAGTTGGTGTAGGTGTTACCTTGTCGTTGACATACGCCTCACGATCCAACTGCAGGAACTGAGTGGTGTTCAGTCCTTTTACAATATGAGTTGCGGCCTGCCATCCTTGATAGACTTTTACATCCCCCGCTGTCTTGCCGATCGAGCCGTGTTTGGTGGTGATGAGTATAACCCCATTGGCTCCCCTTGATCCATAAATGGCAGTAGCATCCGCATCCTTCAGTACCTCTACACTTTCGATATCAGAAGGGTTGAGACTGCTGAAGGGGCTTAGTAAGCCGCTGGCATTGGTGTAGCCAGCAATGACGTTGCTAGCGCCATTAACTGTAGTATTGTTATTAAGCGCATAGCCAGAAAAGGGAATCCCGTCAATAATGTAGAGCGGAACGGTGCCGGCCGCGACCGAGCCAATACCGCGAAAGCTGGACATTCGTAAATGTTCCGGGAAGGCCCCGGCCGCTTTGGACAAACAGGCCGGGCACTTTTCCCGCCAAGGCATTGATAGGATTGTCTAATGGTTGGTCACTTATTGTTTTGCCGTCCACCCGAACGGCGCTTCCTGTATTGGTGCGCTGCGTCGTCTTGCCGTAGGCAACAATTTGGATCTCATCCAAAGGGCTCGCTGAGCGGATCAAGACGACGTTGAGGTATGTCTGGTTAGTAAATTTGATCTCTCGGGCGAGGTACCCGGTAAAGGTCACCTGGATCACGTCTCCTGCACGGAGTCCAGTCAGTTGGAAAGCGCCGTTTGCGTCCGTCTGGATGCCACGTTTGGCTCCTCGGAGTTGGATGGAGGCACCGGCGAGGGGACTGCCTAAAGAATCGCCTACTTTCCCACGAATGCCTACGGCCCGGTCCACAAAAGCATTTCCGCTTTTGTTCTCCTGCTTTTTCTGTACATAGATGTACTGCTCTTCCCTGGAATAATCGACTGGTTGGTCTTTGAATATGACACTCAACACAGTTTCTACCGGTGCCTTCTGGACAGAAAGGCTAATTCTCTTCGTTCCCACGAGTTCTTCGTTGGTATACACAAACCGGTAAGGGGTCTGTGATTGGATTCTAGCAAAAACAGTGTCCAGGGAAGCATTGTTGACGGAGAGGGTAATCGACTGGGCATATGTGTCTCGGGCCAGTGCCATGCAGGCTAACAGGAGGTAAAGTACAAGTTTGTTCATGCGACGGGTTTTTAGAAATGCTACCAATCCCGGGCATGCCTTTTTGCCAAATGCGGTCAAAAGCATAGTTTTGTTTTGTTTGGGTTAACTAATGATCGATTCTCGCAAGGAATTTGTAAAGGGGTTAACTCAGACATCTGACCGAGGATTGCTAGTAACAGTCCTCGGTATTCTTTTTTAACCCCTGCTCAACTGGTTTTTCTAGGTTAATTCGTTACCGTTATTTTATTGGGTTCCATTCGAAAATGGACCTGTTTGGTTTGCTCCAGCATATGGACCAATTTGGATACGGGCACATCCCGGGAAATGCTGGCGTTGAAGTGGTTTGTTTCCGTTGTCTCATTGTTGATGGGGACGTCGTACCACCGACTGATCTGTGCCAGGACCTGCTCTAGCGGGGTGCCTTCGAAAGCAAAGAGGCCGTCTTTCCAGGCTAGAACGGTTGATAGGTTGGCCGACACAACCTTCAACTGTCCTCCGGTTCTTGTTACCTGAGCCTGCTGGCCAGGCCGCAGGATTTGCGCCGGTTGCTTTCCGCCCAACGCGGTCGGTATCACATTGACGGCTCCTTCAGCCAGCGTAATTTGTATGGTTTTCGTTTCCGGATAGGTGTTCACATTAAAACGTGTACCGAGCACCTCTGTCGTGACGCCTTCTGCCTGCACGATAAACGGCCGATGGGCATCCTCTGTCACTTCGAAATACCCCTCCCCGGACAATTCTACTTTCCGGTCCTTGCCTGTGAAGGTCGTTGGATATTTCAAATAGGAATCAGCATTCAACCAAACCTTTGTGCCATCCGATAATCTGAGTTGATACTGACCTCCCCGTGGCACTCGCAGGATATTGATCGCTGGCTCTGTTGTGGGGTTCGAAGTACCAGTTTCATATACCAGCCGATCGCTGTCATCCTTCATTACAAATGCCCCCCTGGGTAGCCAGCATGCCCTTAGCGGCGCTGTCTAATTGCCGGCAGGTACCATCCGCAAGTGTTAATGTGGCCTTGTTACTTCCTGGTGGAAGATCTTTCGCCGCCCATTCTCCCCCCAGCTTTGTTCGAAGGTGAATTTTTGTTTTGCATATTCACCCATAAGATCAATACCCCAATCAACAAACAAGCAGCGGCCACATAGGGCCATATACGCCTGAATAATGAAGGGCGCGGCGGCTCCGTGAACTGCAAGCTGCTTTTGACATGCTGCAGCAGTTCGTCCGGCCGGCTTTTTTGGAACTCTGCCTTTCCCGCCTCCAGAATTGCCGGATCCGTCAATTCTTCGAACAGGCGCTGGTTCTCCATGCTTGCCGTCACCCAATCGTCTAGCTCCCCGTGTTCCTCTGGAGAAAGGCGGTCCTGCAAGAAACCTGAGATCAGAAAAGCGATCCGGTACGCCTGCTGATCTGCGTTATCCGATGAAAGGGACGTCTCCTTTTTCATACTAGTAAGATAAAGAATAAAATCGGTGAATGGACCGATACCCTGAGATGCAAAAATGGTCTAAAAGGTAAAAAGAAAGGGAAAATAAATTTCCTCTACACAAAAACCTGTAGGAGTCCTTACCGGTAGCAATGATACATAAAGAGTGTGAATCCAAAGGTGAGGAAGTCAGGCAACTGCTTGCGTAGGAGTTTCAATCCCCTACCCTTCTGGACTTTGACATTACCCTGGCTGATTTGCATTGTTTGCGCTACTTCCCGAGTATTTTTGCCTTCTATAAAAAGGGAGATTACCTGCCGGCATTGCGGGGGCAAGGTCTCGACAACTGCACTGAGTTCTCGGATTACTTCGGCCCGGATCAGATCCTCCAGTTTACTCCGTTGGTTGTCCGGCTCCTCTTGTTGGGAGCTAAGATCCTTCGCTTGTTTGCGATTTTCACGCCGCAGCCATTGGAGACTATCGTTACGGACTGTCGTATACAAGTAAGATTTCAGCACGACAAATTGATAGAATTGGGTACGCCGCTCCCAAATTTTGACAAAGGCCTCCTGGACAATATCTTCGGCCGCGGGCCAATCCCTTGTTAACCTCGCACTATACCCACATAAGACGGGACACAAGGCTTTAAAAACCTGGGTAAAGCTTTCGTCCCGGCCTTGCCGGAAGCCCGTAAGTAGTTCTGTTTCTGTATATTTGCCACCTTCCCGCATCTTTCAAGCCACGGCTTTGCTAGAATCAATTGCCCTTAGGCCCGTTTGATTGAACCGGTCAGACGAAATAAAGGGAATCCCCAAAAATATCCTCCGTTATCCAGTTGACTTTTACCAATATTTAGTTGACTTTTACTATCTTTATAATTAAATCTTATTTCATGACTTCTGAATCTTCCAGCTTTGCCGATTGGCAAAAAAATTGAAAAGAATCCGCGTTTATTTGGGTATGAAGCAGGAAACTTTGGCCGCTACTCTTGGTATTACGCAACAGGCGGTATCCCATATCGAGCAACAAGAAATGATCGAAGAAAGTTTATTGGGGCAGATTGCGGAGGCGATGGGTGTGAGTCCTGAAGTGATAAGAGATTTTGATGAAGAGAAGGCCATTTATAATATAAGCAATTATAATTACCAGGATGCTACCATTTCCGAAGGCGCTACTGCAATCGTTCAACAGCTTAATCCCATAGAAAAAATCGTGGAATTATATGAACGGCTTTTGAAGAGTGAACGAGAAAAGATAGAAATTTTAATGGACAAGAAATAGGTGTCATATTTATAAAATAATCTACCGGTCGTCCGGTTAAACGTAATGCAATATGGAAACAGTCGATTATACAAACCAATTACACATGGGCCGAAAAATTGAACGTATCCGCCGGTTACGTGGCATGACCCAGACTGAATTGGGTACTGCTCTCGGCATTACCAAACAAGCAGTATCCAAAATGGAACAGACCGAGAAAATTGAGGACGGCAAGTTGAAAACTGTTGCCGATGCGTTAGGCGTAACGGAAGAAGGACTTAAAAGTTTCAATGAAGAGAATGTATTATACAACACTTATAATTTCTATGAAAATAGCGGCGTGAATGCCGCTTCAATAGGAGCGCACAATATAGAAACCCTAAATAACTTCCCCATTGAAAAAACCATCGAGCTTTTTGAAAAATTACTTGAAAAAGAAAGATTAAAATATGAAAAGGTGAAGGGTGCTAAAAAATAAAACTTTTATTCCGTAGCACCACTATAAATAAGGTTAGATAATCAGCATGGAAAAATTAATTGTCAAAAATTTTGGGCCCATTGTAGACGCCGAGCTGCTCATCAAGGATATCAATATATTCATTGGCACTACTTCCAGTGGGAAAAGTACCGTCGCAAAATTGGTGGCTATTCTTAAAGGTCCTGTTTTTCGCGCGAATCCAGATCGATCACTTTTCCTAAAATCGCTGGTAGATTACAATATCCCTTATGCCTTTGTCCAAGGTACATCTATTCGTTATGAAAATGGTGATTCCGTGTTCGAAATTGCCGGGCAATTCTTTACAACTAACTGGTCTGTTTATCCACCTCCTGCCGACGAGCCTATCTACGTTCCAGCAGAACGGGTCTTTTTCCCCACTTTTTCGCAATCTATTTTTAGCTTGATTAGCAATAATGTTGCCCTGCCCAAATCGTTAGTCGATTTTGGCGCCAAATTTGAAACCGCCCGTAAATCCTTTCTAAACCATTCGGTTGATTTTTTAGGAGTGGAATATGTGTACGAAGGCAATACCGATTATGTCCGAGTATCTGACCAAGTAAAAATCAAACTTTCCGAAGCTTCCAGCGGACTGCAATCCGTGATTCCTCTTTTCCTGGTTGTCTCTTATTACACCCTTGTAAAGGGTGACCTTGAAAACTTGTTTGTCATCGAAGAGCCAGAAATAAATCTCTATCCCTCTTCTCAAAAAGAGTTGGTTGATTTTTTGATCAGCCGCATTAAAGAAGCGCATGACAAACTCATTATTACCACCCATAGCCCCTACTTGTTAACAGCTATCGATAATCTGATCCAGGCCGATAATGTTGTCAAAGAAAATAGCGCTGCTGCGACTGAAGCAGTAGCAGATCTAATTCCAACTGCCCGCTGGATCAACTTTGATCAAGTATCCTGCTATTATTTTGATAGAGGAACCTGCAGATCTACCCCTGGATACGGAGATGCGTTCCATCGGTCCTTCCAACATCGATGATGTATCCACTACTCTTAGTGATACCTTTGAAAAATTACTTGCACTAAAATATCCTACCTGATGTCCTGTACTGCATTACAACAACTATTAGACCCCTCCAATGCCGATTTCGAAGTTTGCTTTTCAACGTCTTCCGCTGCTCAGGAGCATGGCAAGAAATTCCGTTTCGAAAACAATGGTATGAAGGCCATTTGTCGCGTAAAAGTGGACGGCTGTCTGATCACCAGCCAACAGACGAAAAAATGTGACTACCTATTCGCTGTCCGGGAAGATAAAGCTTATTACCTGGTTGAGTTAAAAGGTATAAACATAGATAATGCTGTCGCTCAGATCATTCAGACCTTTGATATAGTCAATGCCAAAGTCAAGGCGACACCTCTAAGCTATACCGGTGTCATCGTTTCCAGTAGTGTACCGGCTGCGGCGGAGCAACGGTTTCGACGATTGCAGGAAAAGGTATATCGGGAAAAGCATTTACGGATCAAGAAGACCCATGTTCACCATATAGAAAGGATATAAAGGGTAGACGAGACGTGGGGACGGCTGCAGAAAACTCTGCTGGTCCCCCAAGCTTTCCTAAATACTTCCGATTGCCAACTCCATGTTTCCGATCAGTATGGCAAAATTTAATAGCTTTAACTAACGTCGGCCTATCTATCTGGTCCGGGCTCTGATTAGTAGCTCTTTTTAACCTTAAAAGGAGCATTATGTTACCCTCCCAAGCAGAAATCGATGGCGCTTATGCCGTAAAGCTATTCCTCGACTATTGTCCGAACAGGCAGTTATCCACGGAAGATCTGGCACAACATGCCGGCCTAACCATCCCCCAACTGCAAGTTGCCTTCCTGCATCTGTTCCATATATCATTACAATCCTATCGAGTGAAGCAATTGCAGCCCCTCTCCCTCGCATTCCCATCAGTCTAAGCGTTGTTAGATTCTGTTGTCCTTCAGCAACCGATAGCGCCCGGTCTAAAGAAATAGCTCCATATCTGAACTGTTAATGGCTACCTGACCTAGCTTTCCTTTTTTACCAACACCTTTTTACCTTTTGCCAACTTTTTTCCTCTAAATAGTAGGTGGTCATATTGTTCTATTTTCTAATTTGGACATCATGTCCAATAAACCTGTCAATTATGAAATCCTTTCTTTTTGCCTGCGGGCTGTTCACAACTTTTCTTGTTTTCAGATTTGATCAGTCATCTGCCCAGGATTCGACTGCAATGTCATTTTCTTCTCCCTTTGATTCTATATCTCTGACCGAGGTAAAAGTGGTGGGACAGGTGGAGACTGGCGTAGTCGATATTACTGTGCAGGTCCGGAATAGTTACCAAAAATTAGCTCAGCTCAACTTTGGCTCCGGCTCTTATTCCGATTTCGGCATCCTGGATGACAAAGGGGTTCGTTACGCACTCTTTCATAGCGAGCGGCTGGAAACAGCCGCCCAAGCGAATCAAGGCTATTCGCCCATTTCTGCGCTCCAATTCGGAAAGGATAAGCGGACCATCCTCAATCTGGTTCACGACACGCTGGCTGCCGACGGTACTAAGTTGCTTTGGATCCGGTTGGGAAAGGTGAACAAGACTACGCGCGTGATCCGTGAAGCCCACTTGCTCTGTACCCTACAACTGAATTATATGGTATATGGGCAAAAGCAGTTCATCATCAAAAATGCGCCGATCGACTGGGTGCAAACGAAAAAGGTAAGTTCCGTCCACGGCCGTTCGTAAATTCATGGACTTCCCATAGTTGCTGCACACCCCATCACTATCGTTGAACGGAATGCGTCGCAACGATGTTGCTCTTCCTCCGTCCGCCGGTACCCCCGAATTCTCTTCTCCCTGCCTACCGCCAATAAAAAAAGCCCGGGGTCCAATCCGGGCTGGTTTCAACCATTAAACCTTATCCTATAAAAAAAGCTTTGTTAATTGAAAAGGACAAAGCACACATTATTTAGTAAAAGGTGATTGTCAATGAAAAGGTAAAAAAAGTATCTGGGAAAAAACCATTTGGGTGCATGAAAATGTCTATTTGCCAATAATAAGTTCCCTTCTGCCAACTACAGGGAAAACTGTAGCGAGCCTAGATTCTTGGCGGTTAGATCATTCGACGGTTCACCGCACTCTCGCAGCAGTTCGGTTCTTTGCCGTCCTCCTGGGGCAAATCCCCCTCGAGGCGGACTTCGGGGGATGGAATGACCGTTAGAACAGTAATCTCGGTCTCCGCCCTTCGGAAAATAGGCTGAAGCACAAAAACTCTAACAATTTACCCGGAATAACAGAGGCTCAGAAATACAGCAGCCCATAAGAAAATGTTGGATATTCAGGTAAGGGAAAATTTTTAAGATATCTGAATATTTATCTATATTGCCCAGAGAATACCCTTACACCTTAGACTATTGAAAATGCCGAACGCCCCTATTACCAGCACAGTTTTAAATATCTATTTACATAGATATATACGATGGAATCTGCTTGTCTGGTGGACTATCTTTTTTACTCCCTGCCTACCCATTTCGGCAATTGCACAAGGCCCAATCAATTATAAGCTGTTTGATCTGTATCCTTCGGTGAAGATTCCGATGCCGGAGGTCGCCCGGATTCAGCCGGTCGTATCCTATAACAATTCTCCCGAAAAACAGAATACATTAAACAAACCGACTGATTACTTCCAGTTGCAAAACAATGCCGTCGAAGAACAAAACAGGAGGGTATTGCAACAACAAAATCTATTACCAGGGCCGGGAGGAAGCTGCTCAGGTTAGTCAGCAGGCCCAGATGGAAAGAGAGTTAATGGAGGAAGAGTTTTACCATAAAAATGAGGAGCACGCCATAGCCACGCGATCTTATCAACAGGCTTTCAGGGATATTACCGGGCTCAATCCGGACCATTTTTCCATTATCCGTGCGCAATATGATATTGAAAACGCCTACCTGGAAGGCGCTTTGCCCTACGATCAATTTGTACATGCCATCCAATTAAGGGCGATTCACGTAAAGCAAATATTGAAAGGTGAAGGACTTAGCGCTAAAAGTAATCTGGCCCTAAATTATGGCATTCAGCAATTGTATCAACACCCTAACTCCTTTTTAGACAGCATCCATCATACAACTATTACCGTACCGCCGTTTTCTTATCAATTTGAGGATTATAAGGGGGAGAAGGATTATGAAAATATCTTTACCGAGAAACTCATGCGGACAGGCAAAGGTCAATGTCTCTCGATGCCCCGTTTGTACTTAATGATCGCAGAACAACTGGGAGCGAAAGCCTGGCTATCCCTGGCTCCCCAACATTCATTCATCCAGTTTACAGACAGCAAAGGAAAGCTATTGAACTTTGAAACGACAAATGGTAATTTAGCATCCAGTTCCTGGTTAGCAAGTTCTGGTTTCATCAACGCCAAAGCAGTAAAAAACAAAAGTTACCTCGACACACTTTCTCAAAGACAGTTATATGCCGAGTGTCTGTCGGAATTGCTATTAGGATACCTGCAAAAATTTGATTATGACGACCTCGCGGAACAGATAAAACAAAGAATTCTGCAAATTGACCCTACTAATCTACGGGGACGGATCATAGATGCCGGCATCAAAAGACAAATTGCCTTTCAAAAAATAAAAGCCGCCGGCAGGCCTAAAGAATCCGATTTACACAACTTTCCGGATGCTTACAAGTCGTACTTAGACATGAAGGCAGCAATGGATAAAGTAGCCGATCTCGGCTATCAGGATATGCCACCAGAAGCCTATCAAGCGTGGCTAAAGTCCATTGAACAGGAAAAGAAAAAACAGGCCAACAGGGAATTGAACGGACGGATACAGCAAGAAATCGACCAATTAAAACGCCTGAAATCGACACTTAAACCCTCGAAAATTAACTGACATAAACCCCATTTAACCATGCACCGTCTTAAAGCCTTCCTAGCCTTTTTTCTGCTTATTGGCATCACCGCAAGCGCCCAGGAATATAACCCGTATCAATCCCTCGGAAAAAAGGCGAAGATCCTGACTGCCTCCAATGGAAAATTTGTCGAGGTGTTTGACTATGACAGTGTACAACGTATTGGCTCCATATTGTTTAATATAAATACGAAAAAAATAGTCCGGCTACTAAAAGCCCAGGAGACGTTTAAAAAATATTCGGATAATTCTTCCGCGAGTCGGTGGTGGAGCCCCGACCCGCTGGCTGATAAGATGACACAATGGAGCCCATATAACTTTGCCTACAATAATCCAATTAGATTTAATGACCCAGATGGGCGGGCTCCCTGGGACGACTATTATAGCAAGTCTGGAAAATATCTGGGCAGTGATGGTGCCAGTACAAATAATCAAAGAATTATAAGCGCAGATAAATTCGTGGATGTCGATAGTAAGAATGGGGGGACGACTTCAGCAGCCGCTACATCTGACCTTCAGGCAAACAGCAAGATTATTACCGTATCACTTCCCGGTGGACAATCAGAAGGCGACTATTTCAAAGGACTTTTTGCTGCGGGCAATGGCAATGGCCAAGACATTAACACTTATAAAGAGGAAACCGCTACCTTGCTATTGGATCCTGAAAAGGCCGTTTTAACTGTTTTTACAAATTCAGATAAAAATAATGGCCCGAACTTCTCGTTTGTAGATGATTCTAAAGTGCCTGGGCTGCAAGATGGTAGTCAAATTAAGATAGGAGACGCGCATACACATCAGGTTGCCGACCTTTCGGATGATCGAAATCGCGATGCTTCTAGTCAAATGGGAGGTGATGGCGCAAAGGCAAGGGCTGCCGGTCTCCCATTATTTACGATTGATTCTAAGAATGTTGATGCTTTCGTGCCTCGCAGCGGACCTATGGGAACATACGTAAAACCGATGGATAATATTGCCACTACTCCAGCTTTAAATAATAACAATTTCAGTATTTTACGGACAGCATTACAATATTTTGGAGGTAAATAATGATAAAACAAATTCTGATAATAGCATTATTCTGTGTCTGCATGTCTGCTGTTAAAGCACAACATGCCATCACTTACACGTTTGACAAAGCAGTAGTTGACACCTTACTAGGTGGAATCAATTGGTATGAAAAGATGTATCATAAGCCAGTAAAGGATTTAAAAATATACGCAATTCTTGTCGAAAGAGATGGCGATATTGAAATCTATTTGCAGGAATATTCGCCAATCCAGTTACCCGGCTTATTGGATGTCATTAAAAATTCCAGCCGATGGATTAAAATTAGTGATGATTTATTGATTCCACTAGTCTTTCCCGCCGATGTTCATAGTAAACAATTGCAGCAAGATAAAATTGCGATCTTACCATATAGTGGATACTATGTTAAAATCACATATGAACGCCTTAAGCTAAAATCCATAGAGACAAGAATTTTATTCTGATTGATATTAAAGTTTATGAAGGCTCAAGTCATTACTCTTTTTCTTTCCTTTCTAGGTTTTGCGCAGTTGGCGTTCTCCCAAAATGATACCATTAAAAGAATTTATGCCAACAGTTATGATAGCTCTGGTTTTTCTACTTAGAAGTAACAACCCAGCAACATTTAAGAAGGCAGTTTTTATTACGGAAAACTCCTTCACCATAAACCAGATGGAATATTCGAAATTCGATGAATATATTGGACAATTAACAGGCATTGTTAAAGCATGGATGAGCGCTAACCCTCTGAGAAATTATCCGTATTCTGACAGTGTTAACTTCCGGGAAAATCTGGCAATTTATAAGTTTCTGAAGGATACCATTTACTTCATTGATGGAAATCAAAAGACCTATAAGCTATTGCCATACAGTTATGATTTCACCGATTTTATTGGAAGAAGCGACTGGGGATATATGTTTATTACTAAGTTACTTGCTACTCATAAAGGAAACTGTCACAGCTTACCTTATCTCTACAAAATTCTCGCTGATGATATTGGAGCCTCCTGCTGGCTTGCCTTAGCACCCAATCACATTTACATTGAGAATCGTTGCAGGAAAATTGGATGGTACAATACAGAATTGACCAGTGGCAGTTTCCCCATCGATGCATGGATTATGGCTTCCGGCTATTTACCCCTGCAAGCCGTACAAAATGGAATTTACATGGACACCCTTAGCAATCAGCAATCCATCGCCCTTTGTGTACTGGATCTAGCCAAAGGATATGAACACAAGACCCATAATTATTACGATGGTTTTATTCTGAAATGCTGCGATCTTTCTCTGCAATATTTTCCGCTCAATGTCCAGGCCATGCTTCTAAAAGCGGAAACCCTTAAACGGATATATGAGAAGGAGAAACTGCAAAAGGCGTCAGCGGCAAAAGAGACCTACCATCAAATGGAACAACTTTATGTCAGATTGTTTGACTTGGGTTATAGGGAAATGCCCGATAAAATGTATCAGCAATGGCTGTTAAGCGTTGTAAAAGAGCGCGATAAATATTCGAACAAAAAACTGACAGATGCCATCCAAGCAAACTGAGTGGTTAATAATGCCAAAAACAAAAACGATCCTCGGCATCGACATCCATTTCATCCCTGAACTCATTGCCTACCTCGCTCCTCTTCATTAACTTCCGAACGCCAATTCCATTCTCCTAAATGCCAACAAATGCCATTTTATCTTTGTATCCCCTCCCAAGCCGTTGAACGATAATCTTAGCGCACTGTGGAGTACCAACTGGAACACCTGGAAACCTTGGTCGCGGAGGCGACCGATGTCCGTAAGGGCATTCAAGCGACTCTTACGCCTGACCAAAGTGCGGGATTACTGCAGGAAGCACTGACCGAGGTGGCGCAACTGCAATCACATATGGTCCAGCAAGTTTTCCAATGCAGCCGGAAAAAGGAGATCGAGCTCTTTATTCAGAACTATCAGGCAGCGATCACGGGTCTGCTCGACCAACTCTATGCACTGGCGGCAGGCAATGATCCGCCCGCTTTCGTGACGGCGCTCACTCCGGCGTTGTACCGGCTCCTGTCCTTCATCGAAGACCGGTTTTCGGCTTACTTTGATCTGACGGCTAAGGTGCCTGAAGGCTATTGGGAACTCGTGCGGCAAGAACTGGGAGCAGAACGCGGTCGACTGGCCGTGCCCCCTGGGGGACTCTCCCAACGGAAGATTGTACAACCAGGTCCTTCTTGGTCTCGATTTATTTATATCGAGACCTGACGAAGCGGTGGTCACCTATAAGGACATCCTCTTCTACCGGGAATTACTCTCGGAACTCCGGGACCTCTCTGCATGGCGAGATACCCCTAACGGCCTTTCCGGATTGGAGTGTCTTCTCCTGTACCTTAATTATAATGATAAAGTGATCGTCAATGTGCTAGTGAATCGGCTCTCCTCGCTTATCACCGGGCAAGAAGACGCCAACGATAAGATCGACATCATCCTTGTATATTCCAAAAGCATTCAGCAGCTTCAGTTCAAACCGGATAGTGCTCTCCACGTGAAACATCCGTCTTTAAAGACACAACTGCTCCAATGGCTGTCTGAAGAACTTTATTATCAGGAGCGAAAGATCAACCAATGGGCTGTCAACAACCCTCCAGTTCCCACATACAAATCCCCGACCTCCACCAAAGTCCTTTGCCACGCCACAGTTGACCAACTCGGCATCTTCTTCCGAGCTGCGGCGGACATCCAATTGCTGGATGCACCTTCCCAACGCCAGCTTTTCAATCAAATTAGCCCGTATTTAGCCACACCTCACAAAAAAGAGCTGTCCGGCGACAGCATGCGTTCCAAATCCTACAGTGCAGAAAAGAAGGATCTTGAGATCGTCAAAGACCTTCTCATGCAGTTATTCAAACAAGTAACCCGCTATTGATCAGTCTGTGATCAATCCGATTAACTGCTCTCCCTCCAGTAAATTCATCACTTCGTGTAAGACGTGTTGTGTAAATCCCGGTAATTGAAACCATCTATCCATCGGTAAATCCAACAGTGCTTGTAAGGTAGGAAGGTCATTAGTCTCCAACCAATGGATCAGCGAGCGGCTCATGGGAAGATCATGTACGCTTCGCTCCAGGTAAGAAAGATTTGAGTCCATGGCTTTGTTGGTACGCTAAGATACTAAGCCAAACCGCAACCTCCTCCAATTTAATCCCCTTTTTTTCCACTGCCAATACTTTCCATCTCAATGACTTCCAAGGGGTACAAGGACCCCGGGACTTGAAAAAGGGGTACTTCCGCGTCGTTTATTTGTGCCATACCAAGAATTAAAAAACATGCTGAAGCATCTTTCATGGCAACTGTATTTCGAGTGGATGGGAATGTTGGCTATCGCCTGGTATTGCTGGTTCGTTGTCCGATTTGTCCTTCCGCGAATGCAGCAACGCCGAGGGGCCAAAAAAGCAGCGAGAACCCGCTGCGCGAGAGGACTATTTCCCCAAGGAACAGACCGATTCTCCATTGAAAGATGAATAAGCGCTTCTCCACCCGCTTCCCGTGGTTATGGACTGTGGTGAAGGAGGAAGACGGGTGGAGCTTTTAGTCTTCTTCATTTCTTCATAAAAGCAACGTGTGTATGAAATCGTGTAGTGTGAATTGCTTTAACAGCAAAAGGGGGATGCTGCGTCCCGGCATTATTGCCATCAGCCTGGTCAAGAGCTCAATCAGTCTCGCCCAGGACGGAAACGCAGGTTTAAACGAAGCGAACACCCAGGTTCGAAGCTATTTCGCGGCCGGAGTGAATTTGATGTATGGTGTTGCCGCCATCGTGGCGATTGTCGGAGCGATCAAAGTCTATCAAAAATGGAGTGCGGGTGACGAGCAGACCGGTCGTGTTGCGGCGGCGTGGTTCGGCGCGTGCGTGTTCCTGGTGATCGTGAGCACCGTCATCAAATCCTTCTTCGGTATCACTTAAAGCAGACGACCATGTCCGACCTCATTTATACGATAAATAAAGGGATCAACAAGCCCATTGAATTTAAAGGATTGAAAGCACAGTACATCTGGTACCTCGGCGGCGGAGTCCTGGTCTTACTTATTGTATTCGCAGTCCTGTACATCGCCGGCTTAAACAGCTTTCTGTGCATCGGCGTCATAGGACTACTGGGGTTCGGGCTCTTTACCTGGATCTATCGGCTTAGCCGTGTCCATGGAGAACATGGCCTGATGAAACTACGGGCGAAGCGTTCGGTGCCCCCTGTGGTCAAATGCCGATCAAGGCAATTATTTAAGAAAATCAATTGAAGCGTATGGAACGAACATTGGAGGAGGTCTTTCCGCTACTAAGCGTGGAGCATGATTGTATCTTATCCCGGCAAGGTGACATTACTTTATGTTTTGAATTGACCCTTCCGGAAATCTTTACCCTGTCGAACAACGACATTGAAAACCTGCACCTGCTGATGGTCAAGGCCATCAAGGTCCTCCCCCAGCAAAGCGTCCTGCACAAGCAGGATTGGTTTATCCGACGGGAATTTAAACCGGATAGCAAGCTGGAGCGAACCTTTCTGTCCGCCAGCAGCGACGAGTTTTTTACCGACCGGCCATACCTTGATCATCGTTGCTATCTTTATCTTACCCGCAAGGCACCCGGTCGCCGGAATGCGACGTCGGCTTCCTCTACCCTCTTCAGAAAGAACCTGATCCCGCGGGAATTGCTGCAGCCTGCTTATCTACAGGACTTCCTGGACTGTTGTGGACAATTCGCGCATATTCTTAGCGATGGGGCCATGATACAGTTACGAAGACTGACAGAGGCAGAGTTGCTTAGCGATGCATCCCACGCCGGGATCATTGAACAGTATTGTTATCTGACCGAGGATCCTGACCGGCCCGTGATCCGGGATATCCATTTTGCCGACGGCATCCGGATTGGTGAGCAGCATGGTCAACTGTTCACGCTTGCAGATATCAATGACCTGCCGGAGAAGTGCGCACCGCATAAGCGATCTGATCGGTATTCAACGGATCGGACGACCTTTCCGATCGGCTTTGCCAGTGTGCTCGGCTCCCTACTACCCTGCAACCATGTTTATAATCAATTTATATTCATCGATGATGGGCCGGCCATCCTGAAAAAGCTGGAGAGCAAGCGGTTGCGGCTCCAGTCGCTGGCAGCCTATTCCCGGGAGAACGCGATCGCTCAGGAAGCGACCCATGCTTTCCTCAATGAAGCCATCAGCCAGCAACGGTTGCCTGTAAAGGCCCATTTCAACCTATTGGTTTGGGATTCGCAGGCGACCTCAATGAAAGACTTGCGCAACCAGGTGTCTACTGCCCTTGCCCAGTTGGACTGCGTACCGAAGCAAGAGCTGAGCGGTGCCGCGCAGATCCACTGGGCGGGCATCCCCGGGAATGCCGCTGACCTGCCGGTCAATGAGACTTTTGACACCTTCGCCGAGCAGGCGAGCTGTTTTCTGAACCTGGAGACCGGCTATCGTTCCGCTGCGGACCAGACAACGATTCGATTTGGCGACCGGCTGACCGGCCGTCCCGTTGAGGTCGATCTCTTTCATGGGCCACTCAAGAGCGGGGTGATTACGTCGCGTGGAATGTTCGTCTGCGGGAGCAGCGGCGGCGGGAAGAGCATGCTGTGCAATCACATTTTCCGCTCTTTGTATGATCAGGGTGCCCATATTGTCATCGTTGACATCGGAAATAGCTACCAGGGATTGTGTGCTTTGTTGGGAGGGTATTATTTCACCTATACGGAGGCGGACCCGATCCGGTTCAATCCCTTTTACCTTGGCAAAGGCGTAGTGCTCGATACCGAAAAAGGAAAGCCTAAAGGCGCTCCTGGTCACGCTCTGGAAACAAGAGCATGAAGAATACAATCGAAGCGAATATGTCGCGTTGTCGAACGCCTTACAAGGCTATTATTCCTTTCTGGAAATCCATCCGGACGTCTTCCCGTGTTTCAATACCTTTTATGAATATCTCCAGACGTCGTTTGTAGAAGAGCTACTCCGGGAAAAGGTCAAGGAAAAAGATTTTGATGTTGCCAATTTCCTGTACGTGCTTCGGCCGTACTATAAGAAAGGCGAATTTGATTTCCTCCTTAATGCCACGACTAATTTAGATCTCCTGACCGAACGTCTAGTGATATTCGAGTTGGACAACATTAAAGATCATGGGGTCCTGCTGCCCGTGGTAAGCCTGATTATCACGGAGATGGTGATCTCGAAGCTACGGAAGATCCCCGGCGTGCTCAAAGCATTCGCTATCGAGGAGGCCTGGAAGCCGATGACCCAGCGGGGTATGGCGCAGTTCATGCGGTACGCGTACAAAACCTTCCGGAAACTCCACGGCATCCCCATCGTCGTCACGCAGGAAGTGGATGATGTGATTAGTTCACCGATCATCAAGGAGGCGATCATCGGGAACTCGGACATTAAGATCCTGATGGACATGCGGAAATTCCTGAACAAGTTCGACGCGCTTCAAGCTACCCTGGGAATGTCCGAAAAGGCTAAGGCCATTCTGTTCTCCGTCAACCGCGCCAATGAACCGGGCCGGAAGTACCGGGAGTTCTACCCGGACCTGGGAGGACAGGTACAGAAGGTCTACCGGTTTGAGCCGTCCCCCGAGGAATATTATACCTACACCAGCGACCAGTCCGAAAAAATGCGGGTCCAGCAATATGCTACCGAGTTCGGTAGCTACGATCTGGGGATTCGCCACCTGGTCCAGCAACTATCCCTTTCCAACGTTAAACAATGATTTATGAGCCGATTACGGACCGCACTGGGATTCGCCCTGGTCATCACTTGCTACCCCTCTTCCAGTCATGCCCAAATATTGGAGATCATTCAAGCCGCGGTTACGAAGGTGATCGTCGCCATCGACCTCAAGGTGCAGCGACTGCAAGAAAATACCATTGAGCTCCAGGAGGCGCAGAAAAAAATCGAAAATACCCTGTCTCAGCTCAAGCTTAAGGAGATCGGTGATTGGGTACAGAAACAGAAGGACCTCTATGACAGTTATTTCAAGGAGTTGCAACAGGTGAAGACTTTTATAACCGAGTATCATGCGGTCAAAGACCTCATCTCAGAGGAATCGGCGATCGTCAGGGAATATCAGCAAGCCATGTCGCTCTTCCGGCAGGATAATCACTTCAGTTCCGCCGAGATCCAACACATGGAGGCGGTCTACCAGGGTATCCTCTCGACGGCCGGTCAACTCGTCGATCAGGTCACTACGGTGCTACAGGCGTTGGTCACCTCCATGACCGACGAGCAACGACTGCGGAAGATAGATGCTGCTGCCGCGCAGACTACAAAGGCCCATAATGATCTCCAGGCGTTTACGCGACAAAATCAAATTCTTAGCCTTCAACGCGCCCAGGATCAGGAGGATGCCGACCAGATCAAGCGCATGTATGATTTACCCTAAAAATTTATCGCCGGTATGAAATACTTACTGATTTCCCTATTGCTTTTGGCTCTCGGCCGCCCCTGCTTCGCGCAAACGTTCGACGAATGGTTCTCCCAAAAGAAAACCCAGATTAAATACCTGGTGACGCAGATCGCCGAACTGGAGCTGTACACAAAGGACCTGGAAAAGGGCTACCAGATCTCGCACGATGGTCTGTCTGTCATTAATGACATCCGCCACGGGGAGTTCGATCTCCATAATAATTATTTCAGTTCGCTGCTGACTGCTAATTCCGCGATCAGCAGTTCCAATACCGTATCAGCCTGCCGGCAGTTAATCCAATACGTCCAAAGCCAAATTTTAGTAGCGTCAAAAGCGGCTGGCAGCGGAAGTCTGCTTAACCCTCCTGAGCAGGCGTATGTGCGGGCTGTGCTCAGTAGTCTACAGGAAAAAACCTCGGAAGACGGCGCCGAGCTTAATCTGCTGACCGCGAGCGGTCATTACAGCTTACAGGACCAGCAGCGGCAGGCGAGGATCGATGAGGTAAAAACCCGGCTGGAAGATAAGTACGCTTTCATTAAATCCTTCTCCGCTCAACTGGGCCGGGTGTCCGGTAGCCGTTCGCAGGAATTGGATGAGGCGACAGGAATCAAAAATATGTACCTCTTAAAATAAGATGCAATGAAAAAGTGGCGATGGGTAATGGTGAGTCTCCTGCTGGGCACTGCAAGCGAGAAAAAGTTGGGCACAGGAACAGCAGATTGAACAGTTGGTCCTCGATATTGAAAAATTGACCGAATTAAAAAGATCCTGCAGGACATGAAGGATGGATATGACATCCTAACGCAGGGCTACAATGCGGTGCGGGACATATCCGAAGGGAATTTCAATCTCCATAAGGCATTTCTGGATGGCCTTCTGGTGGTGAGCCCCGCCGTCAAGAACTACATCAAGGTGGCACAGATCATCAATAATCAGTTGACCCTGGTAACGGAATATAAGTCGGCTTTCAGCCAACTAAAGAGCAGCGGCCAATTCAATCCCGATGAGATACTCTATATCGCCAAGGTCTACTCTCACCTGCTGGACGCCTCCCTTAACAATATCAGCGACCTGACGACTATTCTGACCGCGGGCAGTCTTCGGATGAGCGATGCGGAGCGACTGGCATCCATCGATCGGTTGGACCGGGATATGACGGAGAAGGTCTCTTTCCTACGAACATTTAATAACCAAACTGCTATGCTCGCCTTACAGCGGTCGAAGGAGCAGAATTCCATCCAAGGCATACAACATATGTACAATCAACCATAAACCATAATTATGAAGCTAGGGTTAAAAATTCTGCTGCTGGTCAGCGGACTGGTACCGCTTTGTCTGATCGCCAATGCACAGACGGATACTTGGTCCAGCAATATATCTGGGTTAAACAGTGTATTGGATCAGATCTATGAACAAATGTTGCCACTCTGTAGCGACCTGATTACCGTGGGGCGGGGGATAGCCGGGTTTGCAGCGCTTTTCTATATCGCCGCCCGGGTCTGGCGGCACCGGCGAACGCCGAGCCAATCGACCTATTCCCCTTATTTCGTCCTTTCGTGCTGGGATTTTGTATTACCATCTTTCCATCGGTGATCGGGCTCATCAACGGTCTGCTCCAGCCAACAGTTTCAGCCACAAATGCGATGGTCAACAACTCTGACCAGGCGATCGCCGCGTTGTTGAAGGAAAAGCAGGCGGCGATCCAACAGACTGATGCCTGGCAGATGTACGTCGGGGAGAGTGGCGAGGGCAACAGCGATAAATGGTACCAGTATACGCATCCCGATGATCCCAATCGGACAGACGAGGGCTGGCTCGCGAGCATCGGAGACGATGTCAAATTCGCTATGGCCAAGGCATCGTATAATTTCCGAAACGCGATCAAGGAGGTACTCGCCGAAGTACTTCAGCTCATTTTCGCTGCAGCGTCCCTCTGTATCAATACCATGCGGACGTTCAATCTCCTGCTGCTGGCAGTTATCGGCCCGCTTGTATTTGGCATTTCTGTATTCGATGGCCTTCAGCACACACTCCGCCATTGGCTGGCCCGCTACATCAATGTCTTCCTCTGGCTTCCCGTGGCGAATCTCTATGGCGCGATCATCGGTAAAATACAAGAGAATATGTTGAAGATCGATATCGCGCAGATCGGCTCTTCAGGCGATACGTTCTTTAGCCCGACCGACGCGGCCTATCTGATCTTCCTGATCATCGGAATCATCGGCTATACCAGCGTTCCGAGCGTGGCCAATCAGATCGTCCACGTCAGCAGCGACGGGTTGACACAGAAAGTTACGCGAGTCTTTCGCTCTTACCTCTTCAAATAAACTCCTCCTGCAATGTTCAGTCAACTAAAGCACCTCGATCACGCCTTCCGTTATGTTCGCCTCTTTTCGCTCATCATTATCGTCTTGTGTATGGGTCTGTGTGGATTTGTTCTGTACAAAAGCTACCAGCTAGCAGCGCTCACCCAAAGCAAGGTCTATATCCTTGCGAACGGCAAAGCGCTGGAGGCTCTGGCTGCCGATCGAAAGGAAAATATTGGGGTGGAAGCCAGGGATCATATAAGTCTTTTCCACAGTTATTTCTTCAATCTGGATCCCGATGATAAAAGCATTCAAGTCTCTTTGACAAAATCCCTTTATCTGGCGGACGAGTCGGCCAAACAGCAGTTTCAAAATCTCAAGGAGAGCGGCTACTACGCTAGCCTTATCGCCGGTAACATCAGCCAGCGGATCCAAGTCGACAGCATCGAACTCAATACGGTCAACTATCCCTACTATTTCCGGCTGTATGGTCGTCAGACAGTCCTTCGGGCCACCTCTGTTCTTCACCGACACCTCGTCACGGAAGGTTACCTGCGAAATGTGAACCGATCCGAGAACAATACGCATGGATTCCTGATCGAGAAATGGAAGACGCTCGACAACACCGACATCACAACAGAAAACCGTTAATATGAACCCATCTACCGACAATAAGGAACCGCGCTGGCTGCGCGTTTGGGCTGACGACCTCAACCGGTCGGTTAATAAGCTGGCGCCCCGGACACTAATGATTCTTTCTGTAGCCAGCTTTATCGCGATCGCCTCGCTGATGGTCGTGATGCTGATCAAGCCGCCGAAGTCGAATCGACCGTTGATCCAGCAGGCGATTCGCACGCCCGCTTATATAATGGACTCTATGGGGACTTCGATGGAGGAGATTCGCCGACAAACGGTGCTTCGCCATCTCAATTCACTGCTTCACCAGCTCGATAGCCTTCAGGCCAATCCAGTCACCCGAAGCCGATACGATAGTCTGGTCCGCGTCCATCCCAACCTGCGGGACAGCCTGCTCCGAGCTCAACAACTATTTCTTCAACCTTTAACAGTTACGCCATGAACGCGATCAACCAAACGGCCTTGACGGCCAGACGCAAGATGCAATTCTTTCTGTTTTTGCCCATTTTTATCATTCCCCTTTTTACCCTGCTGTTCTGGCTGCTCGGAGGAGGAGAAGGAGATGCCGTCGCCGCGACGGCGAAGCACACTGTGAACGGCCTGAATCTTCAGCTTCCATCAGCGCGGTTAAAAGACGAAAGCAAGTTGACCAAGCTGGACTATTATCGGCGCGCCGATCAGGATTCCGCGAAGCGACTTACCCTGATCAAAAACGATCCTTATTACCGCCTGGCCAGGCTGTCGGGTCTTCAGCCAGATACGGCCAAGCTCGCCAGTCAGCCGAGGACACCCTCCCAGTCGTCCGGGTTCCGGACAAATCCCTATCGGTCTCACCTTGCTAGAGACAGTGATCGTAATGAGCTTAACGTTTACCGAAAGTTAGCAACGCTCAACGCGGCCTTGAACAGCTCGTCGCCGTCAGCCTCTAAGGCTCTGCCAGTAATGCGGGAGGCTTATTCTCCCGAGCTGGCCCGGGTGGAGGATGCCATGCAGACCCTTCGGCGCAAGGATACCGCCATCGATCCGGAACTGTCGGAGCTGAGTAAGATGGTCGACAAGCTGGTAGCCTTACAAAAAGGGACTCCAGAAGTAAACAAAGAGGAACGGCCTTCAGGTGGAGCCCATACCGTCCGCCTTCCCGTTCTCCGGCCGCGAGGTTGACACCACCGAAGGCGGCTGGAATACTTCCCCCGATTCTACTGCCGGGACCGACACATCGAAGCTAAGTATCCCGGTCTCCAATAGTTTTTACAGCCTCGATCCCGATCAATCGAATGAGGCTACAGCGTCTGCCATCGGCGCTACGGTTACCGAGTCTCAAACAGTGGTCAGTGGTGGCACCCTTTCCATGCGTCTTTCCCAGCCTTGCACCATTGCGGGCATTGACCTTCCTGCCGGCCAGCCCATTTTCGGCACGGTTCAGCTGGCCGGCGAAAGAATGACCGTCACCATCAAGAGCATTCGCTTCGAGAATCGGATCGTTCCTGTCGCACTTTCTGCCTTTGATCTGGATGGGATAGCCGGGGTTGCTATTCCGGACGGCATCGCCAGGCAGGTAGCGAAGCAATCAGCAGATCAGTCGATCGAAAGCCTTGGGCTGACGAGCGTTGACCAATCCTTCGGCGCACAGGCAGCGACTGCGGGTCTTCAGGCAGCTAAAAACCTGCTCAGTAAAAAGGTGCGGATCGTGACGGTAACCATACCGGCAGGCTACGAGATACTCCTCCAAGACAACCAGGCATCTCCTCATTAATCATAATCTAAAAATCAAATCACATGAAACATTGGTTTATTTGCAGCAATTTGTTGCTGGTATTGGTGACCGCTGGCTTGGGGCAAACCGTCATCGCTCCGATACGAATTCCGGTGTCGTATGCCAAGACCACCAGCCTGATCTTCTCCTATCCGATCGTCAGTGTAGATATTGGCAGTCCGACGGTGATTGCCGAGATTCCTAAGCGGATGACGAATATCCTTGAACTCAAGGCTAGTGTCCGCCCCTCCTCCGAGACAAATGCGAGTGTAGTAACAGCCGATGGACAGTTTTACGCCTTTACGCTTCAGTATTCATCCGGCCAGGACAGTTTGGTGATCCGCTTTCCGTCATTAAAAGACTCGTTCGGCTCCCAAGAAGGCCAGGTACAATTTCCGTCATTTGCTGACAATAAAGCTTTTCTGGCACATCGCGCTTCTAATCTACATGCGGAAGAGTCGACTTTTGGCCTCCATGTCCACCAGTCGTCGGCAGGACTATGGGTCAGGCATATCGCCATTGACTCCTCCTTTTTGTGGTTCGAGCTCGTGTTCACCAACCAATCCCGTATCGCTCTGCCCCTGGATGAGCTTACTTTCTCGATTGAGACCAGACGGCGATCGCGCCGGACGGCGGTGCAATCGCAAGAGTTGACGCCACTGTATTCGACGAAGCTTGCTGAAGTCGCCTACCATCACCCGCGATCGATCGTGTTAGCCTTTCACCCGTTCACCGTATCGAGTCATCAAGTGGCTGCTGATTCGGGCACGGGAGCGAAAAGGCAGTCGGGTCCTAGCTTTGAAAGTGAGCGGCCGTCAGCTGCTGAAAGCAAGGTGGCTCAAGGACTAAGGAATATTCATAAAAACAATACCGGATTATGATAGTCGCCCAGAAAGATCTTCGAAAGCTGATGAGGCCGATGCATGACGCCTTAGCATATGGTGCAGGTCTTGTGCTATTCAAGGAGGATCGCGTTCAAGAAAACAAAAATGATATCTCCATCTGCATGGATTACAACGATGCGTCGGAGTTCCTTGCGGGTCAGCCATATGATAAACATGAATTCGTCTGGGGTGATTTGCGGGCCTATTATGAAGCGATGGCACTGCTGAAGAAACGTAGAATCCCGACAGAGGATTTTATTTATCGGGAGTCTCTTTCCCATCAGTATGTTGACATCGGCAAAGTCGTTGCCACGCGGGCGGCAGCAGATCGGTTTGAATGGGGTATCCGTAGCGAAACCCTTGCTTCTCAGAATTACGGGTTTGAGTCAGGGGGCCCTCTGTTCGCCAGTTACGGGATGATATGGTCCAGTATCAGTCGATCCTTCTGAGCAGCCGGTATGGTCAAGGCCTTTTAGCCGGGTTACGACATGAACATCCAACTTTTTTTGCTGGTCTTGTCGGCAATAATGGTATAACGGATTTTAAAATTAAACATATGAATGAAAATAATCTTTCCTTTCTTCAACGCCAGTTGGAAAATACGGGCTATGGGAAGGAGCACCACAAGGAATTGCGTGAGGCTATCGTGAAGCAAAATCCTGCTTTTACCTTATTTCATCAGCAGGATTATGGCAAGGATAGCACCGTATCTTCGCTGCACTTCAAGAAGGCTGAAAACAGCGACATGTATTTTTTCAACAACCATACTGTCATTCTAAAAAATGAAAGGCATCCAGATCCTATCCGTCAGACCTTCTATGTCAATAGCAAAGGCGATAACATTACCCTCAAAGAGGGTTATAATCTGTTGTCTGGGCGGGCCGTCGAAAAGGATCTTGAGAACCGTGAGAGGTGAAAAATACCGGGCGTGGCAACAGCTCAATTTTAAGGAAACAGACAAACATGGTAACTATGCCGTCAAACAGTATCACCAGAATTACGGCTTCGATCTGGAGAAGAGCCTTTTGCAACTCCCATTGAAGCTTGGAAAATCCGGAAGAGAAGAAACGATTGATGGAATCACTTCAACGTGGAAACCGCCAGACGGTAACGCTCAATCTGCAGGGACAGGAGCGCAAAATCGCAACTGAGGCTGCGCCCCAATTCAAAAGCCTGAATTATTATGATGAGCATGGCAAACGCTTGCAGCTTCAATCGATATTGCAGACTCCACAACAGGCTTTTGGCGAGCAATCTGCTCAGCAAAATACCTCGAACAATCAAACGGCAGGCAAAACCGGGGAAACGAACCTGAAGAATGCCGCCGGCTCGCCGGCCCAGCAGGCAAAGCCGTTGGGTCAATCCAAATCACCCGAAGCCGCGGACGATGGAAAGGAGTCGAAGGCCCTGAAGAATAGTCCTATGCAGCAAGGCGCGCTCCGAAGCGGCCAAAAGGAAAAGCAAAAGAAAACAAAACGGCTTCAACCTTAAAATGATCTCTCTATGGACGCGATGAGCAATTTTTCGGGGTTTCTTGAGGCCGCTGCTGATGACTCCAAACTGACCCCGACACACATCAGCCTGTATTCAGCCCTACTTTATAATTGGAAGAGACAGGGATCTTGCAACCCTGTTTCGGTGTTTCGTAATGATATTATGCGATTGTCCAAGATAGCAGGTCGAAGCACGTATCAAAAATGTATACAGGAGTTACATGACTATGGCTACATCCGCTATATCCCGTCGTTTAACCAATATGTCGGCAGCGTCATACACCTGTCCGGTTTCCTCGGACTGTATCATGCGAATCCGGCATGAGAAGTAAGTATAATAAATTTTTTATTTTTTGTAAACCATCTAATATGCGATATTATTTATTGCCTGACCAGGGAAGGCTATAAAGTGATGAAGGTACAGGATGAGGATATTCCTCTCGTTTCAGAAGCGATACGCCACCTCCATCTTATTTGAAGCGGATTCTCTTGCCGAGTTGCTGACGCAGTTCTCTGCCTTTGTTGAAAATTTGTCAACTGACTCAGGGTAAAGAAGTTGCCGGAGGACAGGGACGCCGGCTCTGCAGGGAGTGCACCCGGCCAGCGAGAATCCTGGCGGCGGGGATAAGGTGAACAGCGCCTGGCGACGGGCGCTGTTTTAATCCATTATACGAATCTCAACTTTTATAAGGTGGTGGAGATGACTGAGAAGGAAGAAAAAGGGAACATCCAGTTTGTTGGGTTCACACGCGAAGAAGCTGCCCGGTTTATCCGGAAGATTTTCCCTGGAGTGTCTGGCGGAAGTAAAGCATTCAGTAAACGCCGAAGGCGAGCCGCTTGATATTGGCCGGTTTGCTAAGCTCACTCGGCGTCTCCGCGCCCACCTTGAAGAAATTCGTTGATCAGGGTCTTATCCGACGACATGACTTGGGCCGCCGAAAAAAGTATTTTACGAGTCTGAATTACGGGAGGATATCAAATTCTTACGAAATACGAGAAAAGACTGAACACCAGTAAGATGTACCGACGAAATCGAGCCACCGGCGGAAAGGGATTCTTGCTCTCCATCAAGGCCTGGGAGCAAGAATTCCCTTAACTGCATCTGCTACCGGGTGCTGGGCCGTGAAATGTAACCCGAGCAGTGCAGCGATGGTCTGGGCGTATTGCGCCTGATAAATCTGGCCGGAGTTTTTACCTCTCCTTTGGGTGCAATGCCGGGGCCCATAGCGAGTAGGTAGGTTTCGTCGGAATGGGGAGTGCGAGCGCCGTGGCTGGTCCATCCGAGACCGATACCTCTGCCGTGGTCCGGGACGACGAGCATAGCGGTCTGGTCCTTGTAGAAGGGATCTTGCTGGAGGGTGTTCCAGATATCCTTGAACATGGCGTCTGCGTAGTGGGCGGCGTCGAGATAGTCGCCGTAGTCGCCGGCATGGGCGAAATCGTCGTTATCGCCGAGATCGATGTAGAGTATCCTGGGGCGATTGGCGAGAAGATAGGCCTTGGCCAGTGCATAGGTGCCAGCATCGAGACGTTCGCCTTTGCCAAAAATGTCAGGCAAGGTATGCTGCCATAAATTAGCTTCTTTTTGCAACGGGGTAAGGGCGTCACCTTTGACATCTTCTCCATAAATGTTGACGAGCATGCCGTTCCGGTTGCGATTGAGTATCCTGGCTACGGCGTCCCGAGGAGGCGAAGGTGGCAATTTTGCCGTGGAAAGCGGATTGCTGGTTGATAAATTCCAGGACATTGGTGTTGGGATTATCGGGATATTCATTGGAGTTGACGGCGCTGTCATAATAGCCGGCGAAGATTTCGCTCCTTCCCGGATAGGAAAACCAGTATTTGTTCTGCACGTTGACCAGGTTGCCGTACTGACGGTTGCCGAAGATCTGACCCTGCCGGGCGATGGTTTCCCATACGAAAGGCATCAGTTTATGCCTTCTTTCCTGAAGGTTAGTGTCCCAATATTTGGTTACCGTCCAGGCAGAATCATTATGGTTATACTGTTTGTTGAAGAGGATACCGGAGTCAGCTCCCTGAAACAGTTCCTGCCAGCGGTAACCATCCATGACAAATATGACGAGATTTTTGGCTGGTACAGCTTGCTGCTGGGCGTAGGAATGGCCTGAAAACAGTAGTGAGAAGGTTAAGAAGATGTGTAGTAACGCTTTCATTTGATAAATATAGCGGCAATCTTTCTCGCCGCATGAGTTTATAGGTTAAGAAATATTGAACTTTCATTTTGGGTGGCGTTCATTTAATACGCCTTCTGCCAGCAAGACACATATAATAATGGCCAGGATCATGATCCACTGTCACTAGAAATTTCAGGGTCATGTATTTGTTGTTTGCGTTCTGTGATAGATAAACCGCATGAAACTTGGAAATACAAACAACAGCAGAGGTATGCCTGCTACGAACCCTCCGATGACGGCTACCGCCAGCGCCTGTTGCATCTGAGCACCGAGGCCTATGCCAAGTGCAAGGGGCAGCAGGGCCAGAATGGCCCCAATGGCAGTCATTAATTTAGGACGGATACGCGTTGCCAGAGCAAAGTCAACGGACCGATCTACATCGTTGCCATTATGAAGCATATTGTGGCGGAATTGGTTGACGGTGAATATGGCATTTTCAGCGATAATACCTACGATCATGATAAGTCCGGTATAACTGCTTACATTAAGAGGTATATGAACGAAGTAAAGGGCCAGAAGGCTTCCCGAAATGCCGGCGGTTGATATGATAAGGATTATGCCGGCAATGAGCCATTCCCGAAAGAGAAAAAGCAGGACGGAGAAAACCAGGACACTCGCGGCGATAAGAATAGTAAGCAACTCCCGAAAGGATTGCTGTTGTTCCGCATAGGCGCCTCCGAACCGTATATAGTACCCGGGAGGAAGTTGAAGTTGCGTTGCAAAAAGTCCTTTTCAGATCGGTAATGGCGCTGCCCAGGTCACGCTCTTTGAGACGGGATGTGAGGACGACACAGGATTTCAGGTCCTCCCGTTTAAGATCGACCTCTCCGCCCTGGCTTTCGACGCGGCAAAAGAAACGCAGAGGCTTCAGCGAACCATCCGGGAGGAAAATGGGCTGCCGGCTGATCTTGTCAATGTCATTTTCTGAGTAGTTGGTAGCCCGGAGCCGTATCTTTCGCATCTGTTCCTGATCCTGTATCTGGCCCACCTGCAGGTTGCCCATCATGGATGCCTGGACTGGGGAAGGTTCGGTGACACCGGCATTGGGGCCGAGGACGATGCCCTGCGTGTAGAGTTGTACCTGTTGCTGGAAGTCAGTCAGGGTAAGGCCGTACCTTGCTAATTTGGCTTCGTCGGGATGGAACACGACGGCAGGGCCGGCGCTGATCATCCCGTTATTGATGTCAACCAGCCCGGGCGTTTGATGCATCAGTACGTCCACCTGGCGACCCAGATTCTCCAGTTCGTGCTGGTCATTCCCGAATACTTTTATCTCAATAGGGCTGGGTGTACTCATCAGATTGCCGAGCAGGTCCTGGATGCGCTGGCCAAAAGAAATATTCATGGCCGGGACTGATCCCTGGATGGAACTACGCAATGCGGCGATGACCTCCGGTGTCGTATGCGCCCGGTCCTGCTTCAACTGGATGAGATAATCGCCATAGTTGGGGGCGACGTTACGGAAGTCCAGGCGGAGGCCGGTGCGTCGGGAGTAACTGGCGACATCCGGGTGGTGCAGGATAACTTTTTCCATTTCACGGCAGAGACGGTCGGTTTCTTCGAGGGCTGTTCCCGGAGGTGAATAGAAGTCGAGGACGATCGTTCCTTCATCCAACTCGGGAAGGAATCCGGTGGTTAATTTGGGCGCGACCCAGGCAGCGGCGGCTACCAGGATGATCAGGAATAATAGGGCAAAGACAGGCCGGCGATAGAGTCGTGTCAGCCAGCGCATGCGGTGTAATGTTTCCGCTTCATTGGCTGGCTTGTGTTTGTGGGTGGGCTTGTACCCGAGCATAAGATGGAGCACGGGGGTGATCAGCCAGGTAACGAAAAAGAGCAGACAAGGGTCAGTTCCATTGTTTTAGCCAGTTCTTTAAAGAAGGCCCCGGCTAGTCCACCCATCATCACGAATGGAAAAAAGATGACGATTGTACTTAGCGACGAACCGATCATCGCAGGGAAAAGCTCGTGTATCGCTTCCACCACGACCTGGAATCGGTCTTTTTCAGGATGTTCTTCATGTCCTCGATAGATCTGCTCGATGATCACAATGGCGTCGTCGATGAAGAGGCCAACAGCCGCAGCAATGCCGCCAAGAGACATGATGTTTAGCGTAAGGCCTGCACTATATAACGCGATGGCGGTGAACCCGAGTGTGACGGGTAGAGTGAGAATAACGACAGTACTTGCCCGCCATGACCGTAAGAAGAGGATAACGACCAGAATAGCGAGTAAAAGCCCTTCAAGTATGGTGTGAATGACGCTTTCAATGCTATCATTGACGAAGGAGGACTGGTTATAATAGGGCCGGAGGGTAATGCCGGCCGGAAGGAGAGACTGTATTTCAGCGGCTTTATCTTCTGCGGATCGGGCGAAATCAATCAGGTTAACCCCGGGCTGCTTGACAAGATCTACGATCATACCTTCCCGGCCGTTGGTATTGATGACATTGAATTCGACCTGTTCCTGCAATTCTATATGGGCAATGTCCTTAACCTGGACGATGCGGCTGCCGTCGTTTTTGACCACGACCTCGCCAAGATCCCCGACCGTGTTCAACCGGGTATCGGTAAGGGAAAGGTACAGACGGCGATAATCAGATAACTTGCCATTGGAGAGAACATAGTTGGTATTGTTGAAAACACTGACCAACTGTTGCGGGGTAATGCCGAAGGCGGACATTTTGAGAAGGTCAGGGATGAGCACATATTCTTTAGCCTTGCCACCCCGAAGAATAACGGTTGAAATCCCAGACACCTGAGAGAACAAAGGCCGCACCGTATTGGTGGCAATGTCCCGCAGAGCTACCGGGCCATAGCGTTCGCTTTCGAGGGTGTATCCATAGACAGGAAATAAAGATTGGTTGTAGCCTTCCACGGCAATATTGGTGCCGGCAGGCAAAAGATTGCGAATCTCATTCAGGCGGCTTTCGATCTGCAGCTTAGCCTGATAGACATCGATTCCCCATTCGAAATAGATCTGTACATCGGAGCTACCCCGGCTGGTTACGCTTTTGACGATGGTGACTCCTTTGACCCTTTTTACCGCGCTTTCGATAGGACGGGTGACCGTGATCATCATGCGGTCGATTGGCATCTGACCTACGTCTGCGATTAGTTTTACCTTTGGGAACATGACCTCCGGGAAGAGGGCGGTCTGCATTCGGCTGAAGGTAAATAGCCCCATAGCGATGCCAACCAGGGCAAGGAAAGACAGCGGCTTCAGGAATTTTCTATAACGATTGGTTTCCATACCGGAGGGTCATGTTTTGTCAGGTTTGTTAATTACTTTACTTATCGGAAAATAGGCGTTCATTGCCTTCCGCCCGGCCCAGGCAGACAGGATGCCAAGGAGCATAGCGCCGAGCACATCGCTGCCATAATGAACGCCCAGCGCTATCCGGGTATAGCCTACTGCAAAGGCCCATACCAGTATGGGCAGGACAAATAATAACGAATATCGGCCCAGCATGAAAAATGCCAGTACAGTAAATGCGTCGGCAGTATGACCGGAAGGGAAAGAACCTCCGCCTGCATCAGATAACTTTTTTATGAATGAATACACTTCATAGGGCCTTGGACGATCGATCAAATGTTTAAGTGCCTGTACCAATAAGGTAGTAAGTAGAAGTGAGCATAATAAGGTAACTCCCTCTATTAGTGCTTTCCTGCCTGTGTCACGTTTTAACAGAACAGCATTGTTGGATCTTCGTCGGCTCACATAAACCAGCAGGAAGGGTAGTATCAGCCCAAAGCTGAAAAAGGCCGTAGTATTGCTGATAAATTGTAGCATTGAATCTGCGTTTCGAAGGCGGCCTAAGTGAATGCTGCGAATAAACGCCATGTCGGAAAAACCTCCATAAAGGAAGCAGCATCCGACAAAGGCAAAAAAAGCTAGGGCCAGCACGATTGTTTTCATCCTAGTTTATTTTGTAGGAATAGGCAAATTGCCACGGACAGTAACCAGGGCCGTATCAGACAGCCCATAATTCCCCTGCGTAAGTATTCTGTCCGTTTTCGAAAATGCAGGTTGGAGTATTTCAACAAGACTATCATTTTTTGTCCAATGGTGACCGGAACCTTTATGGCGGGGAATCGCTGATGAGCTTCATAACCCAGAAATTATGCATTAGCTCGTCACTCAGCACGGCTTTTACCGGCAGCAGGCGGGTATTCTTTTTCTGGTAGCCAATAAGGCTGGCCGATGCGATTAGCCCTTCGGGAAAGAAACGCTGCGTTTCAGGCCTGGCGAGAAAAGGGGCGGCCTGACTGCTCTGGGTTATCTGGGTGAGCGGGCGAGTGATCCGGGCATTAAGATGGGTTCCGTCAGGCAGGTCAATGCGGCATACCGGATTTTGCAGGATCAGGCTGATCTCTTCATAGGGTATATTGAGCTGAAAAAGGACAGTAGCGGGATCGGCGATGGAACATAGAGGCAGACCTTCGGTGACAAAATCCCCGGCCTGTTGTTTGTCCATGCGGGTAATGAAGCCACCAGCGGGAGCCATTACGCGGAAGATACCATAATTGGCTGTTGCAGAGTCTCCATTACCAGGCCAGGCACCCAATGCTTTTTTCTTTTGGATTCGATGAGATCAAAGCAAATCTCCTTTATGCACAGGATCCCCTGGCTTCACCCGGACCTCCGTTATGTAGCCGGTAATGGGAGAGCTTAGCTGGCTTTTTTGCAGGTACACCGTGGTGGCTGGAACCCTTTCCGTTTGTTCCATAGTGCCGATGGTGACGGTAACGGCGGTAACTATGGAGCGGGGGTGTATGGGCTCTTCTCCGGGACTAGCCGAATGACAGGCGATCAGCAATAGTGAGATGGAATAAAGAATGAATAGATTTTTCATGTTTATGCTTTACCAATTCCAGTAATTATATTCATTGATGAGTAGTCCCCTGGTTATACCGGATAGTAGCCAAATCCTGTAGCAAAGACGCCCTGCTTCTCAGAACGGAAAGATAATTGATGACGGATAGCTGACCGCTGACGACCTGCTGTTTGTAGAGCTGCAGGAGCTTGTCATAAGCCTGTTCCTGCTGCCGGATAGCCGCCTGCTGGTCGTCCAGTGACCGGACCTGCGACATCAATTTTGTCTTCCGTACTCCATTCTGACGATTGAAATAATCTGTCTGCCATGCTGTGGTTTGGGCTAACAGGCGGACGCGCCGGTCATTAAGCTGTCGTTGGTGTCCATCGAAAAGGACCTGGGTGAATTTCAATCCCGCTTGCCAGCCAAAGCGTTGCAGGATGTCCGGGGCGTAGGCCGTATTGAGCCCCGCTGAAATATAAAAACTGAATTGTGGTTTGTAACGAAGATCAAAGATCTTCTGTCCCGTGGTCAGACTCAGGCTGTCCAGGCGGTATTGCTCTGTGAAGCCGGATGACACCGAGCTATCCTGTATAAAAGAGAGCGACAGGCGGGTTATCCGGACCACGGATGTATCTTTGATACCACAAAGGACAAACAGGTCGAGCAGCCGGGCATGGTAGGCTGCATCCAATGCATCAATGGCAGTTTGGAGGCGATCAGCCTCTATCTGTAATAGTTGTACGTCTGCCTGGTAGAGCAGGGCGCTTTTTGCCAGCGTGCTACTGATCCTGGCTTGGGCCTGGAGAAGATCGAGTAACTGCCTGGTGGCCTCCTGCTGTTCCAGTGTGTACTGACATAGCAAATATTGGTCGGTGATGGCTTTTTCGAGTTGATGGATAGTTAGCCGGCTGTGCTCGGACAAGAGGGCGCTCTGAAGCTGATTTTGCTCTTCCAGAATCCGGGTTTTTGGGCCAGTGAGTAAGGGTTGTTCGAGGGCGACGACGCCGCGGTACAGACCACCGTTTGTCAGGGAGAGATCGTATCCATAATAGTCGGTAGTGCCCTTCGATGGGTTTAACAGGAAACGGGTCTTGCCCTGATCGGTTGATATGACGGGGGCTGCCGGGTAGCCGCCATCTGCATAGATGAGAGGGCCTGCGGCAGCTGCTTTCTGCTGATCCAGCGCGATGCGGTTGGCGACGGCCTGTAGAGAGTCCAGGCGAATGACGGGATTATTGTTCCGGGCCTGCTCCAGGAAAAAGGGGAGCGACGGCTGGGCGCTGGCGGTCCCGACGAGCAGGCAGACGAGGATAGAAACAGTATAATCTTTGCATAGTGAATATCCCTTCCGGTGGATACGCCAAATGTCCGGTGAGGTTCTGAAAAATTTCTGAAAACGGAGATTCCGCCTGAAATAAAAGAATAAACCCCTCGGATTTAGGAATGAAGGGGTTTATAAATGCGAATTTCGGCAGGAGTATTAGCTGATTGGGGTATGGCTAGATAGTAGTTATCCGTGGAAGGCGAAAAAAGCGAAGTCGCTGCTCCCTTCGTGGTTGGGATTGTCCCTTCGATTTGATAATGATTGGCGTTTTGTTGCCGGATGACATCGATAAAACCTTCTCCGCAAGAAACATATAGGAGTTTTCGTTTGCCATCGTAGTAGATGCCATCCGCGTTCTTATGTATGACTATACGTTGGATTTCCTGGCCAGAGGTAGTGGAAAGTATGATAAATTTGCCCGTATCGCAGGCAATAAACAACCTTTTGTTTTTTCTGTCAATTGCCATCGGAGTATTCTGGAGGGCAGCTTTAAGATTCCATGCTTTTACCACCTTTTTTGCTGAAAGGCTTATAACTTCAATTTGCCCCATTTCGGGCTCATTCACATAAACGAGATCTCCATCTATTTCAAATTGTTTGGGGTAATCAGAAAGATGAATTTCCCCGGCTATTTTATGGTTGGCTGGTCGATTATACCCAATGCACCGAAGGTCTTGCCAACTCCTACCAATAACTGACCCATGGTACTGTCATATCAGAAGATTATTGCATTTTTCCTTAAAAGTATATAAACGGGTCTCTGCTATAATTGGTTCCATTCAATTGTGTTACCCGCCCGTCTCCCCCGGTAGAAACGTATACTTCATCTTGTCGGGACCAATAAAATACCCAGCTTCGGCTCATTCAAATTCGGTATGCTGAGAAGCGGCTTATTTGTGGCAAGGTCTATTACCTCAAGGGTATGATTATCACTGGGCGGAAACAAACAGTCTCTTCCTGTCGCCATCCAAAGCCATCAGGTCAAAACTTCCCTTTACATTAGGTAACGGTATGGTTGTTTTAAGCGACAATGACCTCTGTGGGTATCTGAATAGCGTTCTTATTGCCGGATACCTGGAAATTTTGGCCCGGCACCCCCGAACTACGGGAGTAAAAAAGAGATAAATGCAGGCGTTATGAACAAAATAAAAGCTAGTGGTAAAGGTTTCATATAGCTTTGATTTATCAGTATGGGTATTTTAATGGAGGGCTATCACTTTTTAACTGTAGTGGTGTATAGAATGTGTCCTTCCTCATTAATAAACTGAAGTAGCATTTTCTTATTGGTCACACTTACAGCTAAAAATCCAAAATCTTGCGCGACGAACTTTGCATAAGGCGCGGAACTGACTTCTGTGGCCTCCGAACCAGCACCCGAGATGCACTGTATAAAACTGTATCCTTCTGGCTCATCGAATTCAAGGTGGTGTTCATGTCCGCAGAAATAAGCGTCCACCTTATATTTCTCGAATAGAGACATGCAAAAGAATAGAGCATATCATTAGTCTTCCCTCTTGCGCTTCCCTGCACTATACAACGGGTGATGCCCTACTACAAATTTCCAGGTGGCTTTGCTGTTGCCGAGCTTTTCTTCCAGCCATTTTTTTGAGCGGCCGTATCCGTCAATTTTACATTTGGGCCATATTCGTCGCTTGTGTAATAATCCGACTGAAAGGGGCTGGTATCGATAAAGAAGAATTCAGCAGTTCCCCCATGTTTTAGAAGCATGACCTTATTAAAATACCGTGATGGCATATGCCACCTTGCGCTGATTTTGCTATATGCGATTTCAGCGTCCGGGTTGCTTATATAATCGTGATTTCCCAATACTACATACCAATCATCATATAAAGGATGTTGATTGTATACCTCTTCAAAAGAGATTTTCCAGGAAGGATCCCATTCGCTGGCGACACCTTTGGGATAGAAATTATCTCCAGTTATGACATTAAACGTTGCATCCAGTCCTACGGTCGCATTGCTCATCTGTTCAGCTACTTTTCGCTGGTGGGATTCACCATGTCTTCCCCAATCCCCCATTACCAGGAAGCTTAATGACGCAGGAATGGCCTCCAATTCTTTGATAATACCGCTCGGATGGCCGGAGGAAGCTTCTTTTTTGTAATTTTTGTTTTGAGCAATTGATCCGATCCCTGATAGGAGTAGCAGGAGCGTTAGACGGAGTATACGCGTGGATGAGCGCCGAAGGCGGAAGCAAACTGGGTAGGAAGCAAGCCGTAAATCCACCATATAATTATATTTTAAATTTTTTAAAAAAGAGCAACAGGGCTGCGACAACTGCTACGATGCCTCCAAAAGCAAAGCCTGCGAACGCGGAACCATAGGTCCACACTCCCCTACAATTATACTGGAAAGGAAATCGCCTAACCCATCGACCGAACTCATAAGGCCAAAACCTGCCCCATGCTGGTCGTCGGCGATAAGCGTGGAGGCCAGCGCCGGTTGGGAAGATTCAATAATGGCTGTATAAACGCCGCTTAGCGCAAAAAGAGGAATAAGGGTGAAAAAACTACCGGTTGCGCCCATAAATCCAAAACAAAGGATGCCGAAGAGCAGGTAGCCTACACTAAGAATGATTTTTTTGCTGTATTTATCGGCTAAAACACCTATGGGGTAGCTGACCAGTGCATAGGCGACATTGCTGAAGGTATAAAGTCCTACCGAATAAGTGCCAGCTATCGCTACTCCGTGAGAAGGAGTGAGTAATTGCTGGGCTCTAAGGATCAGGAGTGTAGGCGCAAAGTTGGAAATACCGAAGATGCCGACGGGTACCAGAAAAGAGAGGAAGTCAGGTGAAAGGCTTTTCATGCTACGCCACATATTTCGTGTATCGGGAGTTCTGGCCTTTTCTTTTATAAGAAAGACAACAGACAGCACTGCGCAAAGTCCGGGGAGAGAGAGATGAGAAAGATGTGGCGGATGGATACATGACCCAGTAAAAGCATGGCAATCAGCGGACCTGCTATCGCACCGAGGGTATCCATCGTTCTGTGAAAGGCGAATGCTTTACCTATGGTGGCCTTGGTCGTGGATTCTGTCAGCAAGGCATCCCGGACGGGCGAGCGGATGGACCAGCCGATCCATCCTGCTGTTCTGCCAATGAGTACCTGCCCCCAATTGGTAGCCAGGGCGAAAGCTGGCCTTGCTAAAAGCGGTGATGAAATACCCGATAGTCGCCAGGCCTTTACGTTTGCCGATCTTGTCACTGTACCATCCCGACCAGATTTCAAAGAGTGTGGATACACCGTCTGCGACGCCTTCGATCAGGCCAAGCGCAAAGGCAGGAGCACCAAGCACAGACGACAGAAAGAGGGGGAGAACCGCTGAGGCCATTTCATGGTTCATATCACTAAAGAAACTGGCCAGACCCATTCCGAAGATGTTCTTATTGAGCCATTTTCCTTTTTTAGTTGTTTCTTCCATAATTAGTTGTACCTGCTTAATGTTTGCCAACAAACTTAATTGACATATCTGAAAAATTTCTGAAAAGGGAACAGAACAGAGATGGGAGGTATAATCAGGCCGATTCCGGCTTAGGGAGGCGCAGCCCGGTAAAGGATTCACCGACAGCAGTCAGGATATCCTAGCCAGCCAGCTATGCAGATATGACTTCCATGGGAACATTTGCACAAAATTCCAGGAAGGGAGATCCAAAGATGTTCAGCATTATTCGGATGGTGTAAGAATTAAAATGTTATGTTCGTTAATTTATAGTCAAGCAAAAGGGAACTATGTTAATTGTTTTTATTATAGGATATCTGGCAATTGCTTTCGAGCACTACTTAAAGCTAAATAAAGCTGCTTCGGCATTGATCACCGGGGTCGTTTGCTGGACAATATTTTTCTTTGACAGTGCCTCAACGGAGCAAGCCGGAACATTGCTGCTTCATCATGTGGGTGAAATATCGTCAATCCTGTTCTTCCTGCTGGGGGCTATGGCCATCGTGGAATTGATTGACACCCATAGCGGCTTCGACCTGATCACCGATCTGATCAAAACATCCAGGAAAAGTATGCTACTGGGTATCGTTGCCGTTCTTACTTTTTTCTGTCAGCTTTTCTGGACAATCTCACGACTGCGATAGTGATGACTTCCCTTTGTGCAAAATTGCTGTCGGATAGGGAAGACCGGCTTTGGTTTGCAGGCATTGTCATCATAGCTGCCAATGCTGGCGGAGCCTGGTCGCCGCTTGGAGATGTTACGACCACTATGCTGTGGATAGGCGGACAATTGAGCGCTTTTCATATTATGAACATACTCTTCCTGCCATGTGTGGTGGCCTGCATCGTTCCTTCCTTTATCGTAGCCCTTCGTTTTAAAGGGAAAAACTTTCAGGCAACAGCACGGAACATTTGTTCGGCACAGGAAAGAAAAGAAGGGCGGCTTATCCTTATCGCGGGTATTGCGTTGCTGATTTTTGTCCCTGTATTCAAAACGGTCACTCATTTGCCACCATTTATGGGTATGATGCTGGCGCTTGGCATTATGTGGATCATCACCACTATTATTCATAAGGATAAACCTTTTGAGACTCTCGAAAAACTATCAGTTTCAAAAGCGCTGCAGAAAATAGATTCTCCCAGCATCCTGTTCTTTCTGGGTATTCTATTGGCGGTAGCGGCCCTTCAATCTTCAGGAATATTGGACGCGTTCGCTCATTTTATGAGCAGTCAATTCAAAAATGACTTTCTCATCGGTAGTTCCCTGGGCCTGCTGTCCTCTTTAGTGGATAATGTTCCGCTCGTTTCCGCCTCTCAGGCCATGTATGATCTGCATACCTATCCCACCGATCACACTTTTTGGTCATTCCCTGGCCCTTACCACGGGCACAGGCGGCAGCATGATCATCATCGGATCCGCCGCAGGAGTAGCAGTTATGGGTATTGAAGATATTAGTTTTATCTGGTATCTGAAAAGGATCAGTTGGTTGGCGTTTTTAGGCTTTGCGGCAGGTATTTTAATCTTTTTGCTTGAAAAATATGCTGGTATGTAAGTATATTTGTTTGTAACACGGGAAATGGTGTCTTCCCGCTCCAACCGCCGCAAGGCTGATGACGCCTACAAATCGTGCCGCCAGAAAAAGGCGGTGGTAAACTATTTGTAGGTGAATATAACAATCATACTTTTTTCTTTATTTATCATGTTCAGCATCCCTCTAGCTGGCACTTGCCGCGCGTGGATATCACTTTCTCCTATCATTTCGTAATCTAAAATCAAAAAGAAATTATGAATCAATCAGCAAATTACAGAAGAACCTTCCTCAAACAGCTATCTATGGCGGGACTATCCGCGGCGGCTATGCCACTTGCAGGCATAGCGTCAACTGAGAATGAAAAGATGAAAAGGGTTATGCTCGGAAAGAATGATGTTATTCTTTTTCAGGGAGACTCCATCACGGACTGGGGAAGGGACAAAACCAAGATGGGTGCCAATGCTTCCAATGCTTTAGGCTCAGGATATCCTTTAATTATCACTGCGGAATTATTGCAGATGTACCCGGGGCTTCAATTACAGGTTTATAATAAAGGCATCAGCGCCCAAAAAGTATTTCAACTGGCAGAACGATGGGATACGGACTGCCTGGATATCAAACCGAATATTTTGACCATTCTGATCGGGGTTAATGACTTCTGGCATACGCTGACCGGAGGTTACAAAGGCACGATCGAAACTTACCGGACCGACTATCGAAAACTGCTTGACCGGACCATGAAGGCCTTGCCTGCTGTCAGACTGATTTTGATGGAACCCTATGCCGTCAAAGATGTAAAAGCCGTAGACGAGAAATGGTATCCAGCATTTGATGAATACAGAATGGCTGCGAAAGAAATTGCCAGTGAGTACAAAGCGGTCTTCATCCCCTTACAGTCTATTTTCGACAAGGCGGAGGAAAAGGCTCCGGGATCCTACTGGACTATCGATGGCGTCCACCCCAGTGTCGCGGGCGAAGGGTTGATCGCCAAGGCCTGGTTGGAGGCCGTGAAGGGATAGAATAGAGGAAGCACTCTGTATTATTTATTTTGCCATTGTGAGGGCAGATATTACCTTTGCGTGTATCAGAGGTGATGGTGTTCCACCTTATTAACCGCCCGTAAAACGGCTGATGGCGCCTACAAAGAGATTAATATATTCTATTAATATTATATTTAATTTGTAGGAATGAAGCAGTTGAAGACCTCATTTGAACACGTTTTTATCCTTTCCCACCTTTTTCGCTGGACTTTATTGGTTATCCCGGTTTCCGTGACGGCTGGTTCATTGGTTGCGTTTTTCTTGTGGCTATTGGACAAAGCTATCCATTTTCGACTCGATCATCCGTGGTTGCTTTTTTTGCTTCCACTCGCCGGTATCGTGATCTATGCTTTATACAAGTTCATGGGTAAAAATTCAGAAGGGGGTAACAACTTGATCATGGATGAGATACATGAACCAGGGGAGGAGTGCCTGCCCGCATGGCCCCGATGGTCCTAATCACCACCGTTATCACTCACTTGTTCGGTGGGTCTGCGGGCCGGGAAGGAACGGCCGTACAGATCGGAGGCAGCCTCGCACAATTTTTTGCCAGGAAACTGAATCTTTCGAAAGAGGATGTTCGCATGCTGCTGACCACTGGGATTGCCGCGGGATTTGGAGCCGTCTTCGGTACCCCTATTACCGGGGCGATTTTTGCCCTGGAAGTATTGGCCGTTGGCCGGATCAAGCACGACGCCTTGATGCCCTGCTTCATTGCCAGTTTCGTGGCTGATCTTACCTGTTCTTCCTGGGGCATTCATCACACCCAATATCATATTCTTTTCAAGGAAACCGGCATCACCTACTTCTCTGTCGTCCATTTTGACCTGTCGTTGCTCTGGAAAGTGATTGTTGGAGGAATTCTCTTTGGTTTGGCCGGCTTTGCCTTCGCCGAGATCTCTCATACCATCAAAAATTATAGCAATCGCTGGATAAAGACGAAGTGGCTCATCCCGGCTATCGGTGGCGTACTCGTGATAGGCTTCACTTATGCACTTGGCACACAGGATTACCTTAGTCTCGGCATAATTGGTGAAAGTGCTAATTCGGTAACCATACCTTCCTGTTTTCACGCGGGCGGGGCCACTACATTCAGTTGGCTCTGGAAGTTGTTGTTCACTGCGATCACGCTGGGTACCGGTTTTAAGGGTGGAGAGGTCACACCTCTCTTTTCGTCGGTGCAGCACTTGGCAATACTATCGCCACGCTCACCGGTGCCCCCATCGACCTCTTTGCCGGTCTCGGTTTTATTGCAGTATTTGCCGGTGCAACCAATACCCCCATTGCCTGCACCATCATGGGCGTAGAGCTTTTCGGCACCGATCATGCTTTATACTATGCCATTGCCTGTTTCACCGCCTACTATTTCAGCGGACATTCCGGCATTTACCATGCCCAGCGCGTGGCTGTATCCAAGGTGGACAAACTCGATCACCATACGGACAAGACCCTCCACGACGTCAGGGACAAACGCATAAAAAACAGAAAACAATGGTTGAAAAGATCAAGACCCATAGTTTGGGCAAGCTCGAAATATACATCGAGCCGGCACACAAAGTGAGGCACGGTGAAAGAACGCTGTTCCGGCGGATTTTTCCTAAATCTGTCTATCTCCATATTATATCGGAGGCGAAAAAGGATGGCATTATCAAGGCATCTGCTTTCAGTACGCATACCAGCTACAGTAACGGTGACGACATTCAATCCTTTACCCCTGAAGGCGACAACTCGAAGATTGCCATGTGTGTTTCACTAGTCGATAAAAAGGAAAAGCTGCAACTTTTTTTTATAAACACAAAGACCTGCTGCGTAATAAAGTGGTAATTTACAAAGAGGTAGAGTTCTGGGACGTTGATTAAACACTTAACACCGGGATATGAAACCATTACTCATTGTAGGAATTGGTGGCGCTATTGGCAGTATTTGCCGCTATCTGGCACAGGTCTACATAGGAAAGTACACGACGCTAACCTTTCCGATTGGCACGCTGGTAGTCAATATTACCGGTTGTTTTCTGATTGGGCTTTTATTCGGGCTATCCAGCAAACATGCTTGGCTGACTATGGAATGGCGTCTCTTTCTGATCACCGGCATTTGCGGAGGATACACAACTTTTTCCAGTTTTTCACTCGAAAGTATCACCCTTTTTCGGAACGGTAATTATACTTATTTCTTAATATATGCGCTCGGAAGTACGATATTGGGGCTATTGGCTACCGTGGGCGGCTCGGCCATTATACGATAACTAAAAACGCTTGCATATGCCATTTACTAAAATCCTGATTGCAGTAGACGATAGCGGTGAATCAATGAAGGCCGCCAGGTGCGGTTTTGAGCTTGCTCACTGCCTCAAAGCTGTCATTGGCGTCCTCTTTGTGATCGATAAAGACAAGGAGGTCGTCAGTGCAGACCTGGGCATTACACCCAATGAAAGTAAAAATACCCTCCGGGAGGAAGCCGAGAGAACGCTCGATCAATATATTAAAATGTATGATGGTATTGAACAGGTATTTCGTTTTACCCCGGAAGGAGACCCTGAAAAAGAGATCCTGAACATAGCCAGCGAATGGAAGGCTGAGCTCATCGTGATGGGTACCCATGGTCGTTCGAAACTCGATCGGATGATGACACGATCGGTGGCAGAATATGTCATTCGCCATGCGGAAATACCGGTAATGGTTACTCCAACGAATATGAAATAGGATTATCTAATAAAATTTGAGATTTTAATGGCAATCCCTTAATTTCATGTATCAGGTGATGGCGTTCCACCTCATCAACAGCCTTAAAAGAAGGACGATGACGCCTACAGTAACTATTAATCAACAAACAGATTAAACTGTAGGCATGTATTATACAAGAAAAGCGACAATCAAATTATCAGCCAGCTGTTTTCGTTCGTTTCTCCCTATTATCGGTGTTCTTGTTTTCTTACTGGTTCGCTGTAACACCAAAGCCGATTACGAGACAATTTTTGCCAATCCTGAACTATATTCCCACACCGTCCACGAGCTCAACACAGTGGTCATGGGAAATAATTTTGGACCGATTGTCGCCTCTCGAAATTACATGTATGCTGCAGTCGCTGGCTACGAGGTAGTCGCAGCCGGCTACCCTGATAAATATATGTCGCTCGCAGGACAACTCCATGGACTCCACGAAATTCCAAGACCCGATCCTCAGCAAAAGGTCAACTTTAGCCTGGCAGCTTTGCTTGCTTATTGCAAGTTGGGAGAATCGGTCACATTCCCCGAAGGCAGCATGCGCGCCTATACCGACAGTCTGCGCAAGTTGGGCGAACAACACGGTATGCCTCAAGACGTGTACATGGCCAGCCTGGCTTATGCCGATACAGTCGCTTCCGTGGTACTGGAATGGAGCCGCCATGACAATTACCTGCAGACACGTGGAGCCCCCGAATACATGGTTAGCGATTCGCCCGGTCGCTGGGTGCCCACACCGCCTGGTTATACACCGGCCATGGAGCCTCATTGGGGGCAGATCCGTTATGCCGTGGTGGACAGTGTAGATCAGTTCATGCCACATCGTCCTTATCCTTTCGATGTCACCCACAAGGCTAGCCCCTATTATAGGGAAGTGAAAGCAATAGAGAACAAGGGCGATAGCCTGAATGCAGAAGAAGCCTGGATTGCGGATTTCTGGGATGACAATCCTTTTAAATTGAACGTTTCCGGCCATTTAATGTTTGGCACCAAGAAATTTTCTCCTGCGGGGCATTGGATGGGCGTTGTCGGCATTGCTGCAAAGAAGGAGGGCGCTGATTTTAGTGAAACGACCTGTGCCTATGCCAAAGCAGCCATTGCTGCGTTCGATGCATTCATCCAATGCTGGAATATCAAATATATCTACAACACTGCCAGGCCCGAAACGGTCATTGACAAATACTTCGATCCGAACTGGAGACCTCATTTACAGACCCCACCCTTCCCAGAATATACCTGCGGGCACTGTACGATCTCGGCGGCGGTAGCCGAGGCACTGACCAGTGAATTCGGCGACAACATGGCGTACACGGACAGCACTGAACTGGAGTTCGGCATCAAAAGCAGGGCTTTTACCTCTTTCAGGAATGCGTCATTGGAGACCATGAATTCCCGGTTCTATGGTGGAATACATTACCATTATTGCTGTATCATTAGTAACGAAATGGGAAAGAAATTAGGTGAGCTTGTAGTTAGTCGATTAAAGATGAAACGAAGGTAATCGGAATACCAGATATAAAGCTATGGAATGCAATATCCAGCTAAATAAGTAAAGAATTTCGCCGTTAAAGTCGAATATCTTAACTTTATTGAGTTACAAGGTGATGGTGTCCGCCTTATCAACCGCCTTTTTCAGAAGGACGATGGCGCCTACGGAATAAATTAATCAACCATTAATTTACAGAGTAGGTATGCAATCAAGTAAAGACTCTCGTCCGAACTGGCCCGCCATGAAACGCACCCTTCGGTGGTGCGGATTAGCCTTCGGACCCGCTATTTTAACCGGCTTTTTAACAACACTACTCATAAAGCTCGTCGATCGCGAACAACAGTTGCGCTCGGTCCATCCACTGGCTCTTCCTCTTATTACCGGTTGGAGCTATAGCCATCTACCTTTTCCAACGACCTTTTCCACAGAAGGCCTTACCGGTCGCCCTTCCCGGACTTCATGAGACTGAGGGCGGGATTTCCAGACACTCTATCCCCTTCGTATATTTGTCCACTCTTCTTACCCATCTTTTTGGCGCCAGCGCCGGACGGGAGGGAGCCGGCTTCCAGGCTGCAGCGGCGATAGGTCAGGAATTCGCAGGTTGGTATAATCTCGACACCGCTCCCCGCCAGATCATTATTTCAGCCTGTGTAGCCTCCGCCTTTGCCGCGCTTTTTGGAACGCCCATTGCTGCCGCGGTTTTGCTCTTGAACTGGTCCGTATCGAACGGTTTCCTTATAATGCGCTCGTGCCATGCGGTATTGGCGGCCTGGCAGGCTTAGGCGTAGCTGCGGTCATGGGCATGCATGACTCACAGTTCAAATATTTATTCACTCACGCTCTTCCGGTTTCTTTCAATGGCCCTTATAACATGGACATTCGGCTGTTACTCGTGACAGTAGGTCTTGGAGTCATTTTAGGACTGGTCTGCTGTGCATTTACGGAGCTTAGCAGGCAAGTCCGTTATCTGGGCAGTTGGGTTATTCAACCTGGTTGGGTAGTGCCTCTCTTTGCCGGTATCGTGTTGGCACTACTTGGCTGCTTCACTCCTGCACGAAACTACATGGGCCTCGGGATCCTTCCGGGCTCACCGAACTCACCGTCTATCCTTACTGCATTCCAGTCCGGGGGGCTCGATCCTCTTGGCTGGCTATGGAAGATGGCACTAACGTTATTAACCTTCGCCGCAGGTTTTAGAGGTGGTGAGATCGTACCATTGCTGTTTATCGGTACAATATTAGCCCATTTTCTTGCCCCTTTTGTCGGGGTGAATCTGACCGTGTTTTGCAGCTTGGCTTTTATTGGCATATTTGCCGCCGCCGCCAATACTCCCATCGCCGGGATCTTTTTAGGTGTCGAGCTTTTCGGCAGTCAATATATTGTCTACTTTGCCTTCTGCTGCCTTATTGCCTATTTCTTCAGCCCGCCCAGCAGAACGCCGGGGAAATTCTCAGCGAGAGGCATTCCTAAACTTTTCAGCCCAAACTTATTTCTACACCATTCCCGGGAAGATCGGGAAGAAAATTAACGGATACCATGCAAGAATTATTCACCGACCCCTCAGTTCCGGAGCATTCCCGATTACTTCAGTGGCTCAATGAACATCCTGCGGTGCGGGATATGAACGAGAAGGAATTGCTCCTTTTCCTACTATTTCGTCTCGACACGATCGATGCGACTGTCAAAGGCATTTTATATAATACTAAAACCCATTGGGTTAACTGAATACTATTCATTTTAAAACTACAATAGAACATATGGTAATTGATAAAGTATATGCACGGGAAGTATTGGATTCCAGAGGAAACCCAACGGTTGAAGCAGAAATTAGTATTAGTGAAACTACTACATATGATAAGACTGTTACCGGTTCGGTAAAGGGCCGGGCGATTGTTCCATCGGTGCAAGCACCGGGGAAAGGAGGGCCGTAGAATTAAGAGATAATGACCCGGCACGTTATCAGGGGAAAGGGGTTTTGAAAGCGGTTGCTAATGTTAACACCATTATTTCCAGAAACCTGACGAATAGCAAGATCCTTTCTCAACATCACGTTGATGAGGAGTTGAAGCGGCTCGATGGAACACCCAATAAATCAGTATTAGGAGCAAATGCCATCCTGGCCGTATCGATGGCATTTGCCAAAACAATGGCAGCTCTTCAAAAAATTCCGCTATACCAATATTTTAATGAAGGAGATATCCATTAGCTATAGCCTTCCCGTACCATGTATGAACGTTATCAATGGGGGAAGGCATGCTGATAATAATGTCGATTTCCAGGGAATTTATGATCGCTCCTCATCATGCTCCGTCTTTTAAAGAAGGCAATCCGGATGGGAGAGGAAACCTTTCATGCACTGAAAAGCATCCTCAAAGGAAAGGGTATTTTACCGGTGTGGGGGACGAAGGCGGTTTTGCTCCCAATCTCCGATCAAATGAGGAGGCGGTTGAAGTTATCCCGGAAGCTATTACAACAGCAGGTTACCGGCCGGGGAAGATATCTCCCTATGTCTCGATCCGGCTACCAGTGAAATGTGGCAGGACGGCGGGTATGTTTTCTTCAAATCCACAAAGAAAAAGATGAGTTCCGGTCAATTGCTCGATCTCTGGGATAGCTGGATCCGACAATATCCCATCGTCCTGCTGGAGGATGGAATGGGTGAAAACGATTGGGCTGGATGGAAGGCCCTAACCAAAAAGTTGGGAAGTAGTGTCGAATTGGTGGGAGACGATATTTTCTGCACCAATCCGTCCATCCTGAAAAAAGGCATCGAACAAGGAATCGGTAATTCTATCCTGATCAAGTTGAACCAGATAGGGACAGTAACTGAGACATTGGAGACCATTAATCTAGCCTACAGAAATGGCTACCATTGTTTCATCTCTCACCGAAGTGGTGAGACGGAAGATACCACGATAGCCGACCTGGCTGTAGGAACAGGCGCAGGCCATATCAAGACCGGCAGCGGTTGCCGGGGTGAACAGGTGGCCAAGTTTAACCAACTACTTAGAATCGAAGAAGAATTGGGCTCAACGGCAAAATTTGCCGGTATTAAGGCATTTAAGAATAAATAGAAACGTATGATCAAGACAATTGTCCATCCCTGGCATATATCGGTAGGAACCAGTGCGCCCGAGATTGTTCGGACAGTAATCGAAATTCCAAAAGGAAGCCGGATGAAGTATGAACTGGACAAGGCAACCGGGCTTCTAAGGTTAGACAGGAGTACTCTATACAGCTATGTTCTACCCGATGAATTACGGCTTGGTGCCCCGTACCTGGTTCGACGATGGTGATCCGCTGGATATCCTGGTCATGTGTTCCCAGGATATAGAGCCACTTTGCGTAGTGGATGCCCGGGTGGTCGGTATCATGCACATGGAAGACGAGCATGGAATTGACGATAAGATCCTATCGGTAGCAGCCTATGACCCGGCTTATGAACATATCCGTGATCTCCCCGACATTCCTCAGCATCATATGAACGAGCTGCAGCATTTTTTCGAAGGGTATAAGTCGCTGGAAAATAAAAAGGTGACGGTTGGGAAAATGTTCGGCCGCGAGAAGGCCTACGAGAGTGCATTCGACGAAGCATGGAGATGTACGATGAGAAACTAAAAATCTAATCCGGATGGCCAACCATTAAAATTGGAGATATGAAACTAGCTTTTATCAGTGATATTCACGCTAATTTACCTGCCCTGGAATCTGTTCTTGCAGATATCGCGTTGCATCAGCCGGACGACATCTATTGCCTCGGCGACACTGGTTAATTTTGCAGGATGGGATAATGAAGTGATCGATCTTGTTCGTCAGAAAGGTATTACTTGTATTCAAGGCAATCATGACGAAGGTATTGGGCATCTTCGGGTAAGTTTTTGTTATTCGCATACAACTGACGCACAAAAGGCGTTTGGTAAGCAATCGATTTGCCTTTCAGAAAAGGCCATTACCCCTGTCAACCTTGCTTACTTGATTAATTTGCCCTTTATGCTGCAGATGGAATACAGGTTTCCTTTCCATACCTGCCGCATTGGCTGAGTCCATGGAAGCCCGTTAAGCAATAACGATTATATCCGGCCAGAAACACCAGATGAAGAATTGCGGGAACTGCTCGATATCGCCAATACTGATATTCTTTTGATGGGTCATACGCACCAACCCTTTCATCGTCCGATTTATTATGATGGGGAGAATCATAAACTATACCGGCATGCGATCAATGTCGGGTCGGTTGGGAAACCAAAACATGGTAATCCTACCGCTTGTTATGCTCTGCTTGAGATTAAGGAAGATATCCAATTAAGCGAACCTGAAAGCATAGCAGTCACGTTCCGCTATTTACCATACGATGTGGAAAAAGTAATCCAACATATACACACCTGCGGCCTCGGAAGTGCCTATGATGAATTTCTTCGGCAGGGAGAATAACAATAGCTGATTATGAACATACACCTGCAACATTCGAAACTGATGCCGGTGACAAAATAGAAATCGTAGTCGATCTGATTAGCGATTTACGGGAAAGGATAGAGAAATTGGAACCAAAGCCCCCTCATAGAATATGAAAATATTGATTATAGAAGATGAACCCGCCCTCCAAAAGAATATTGCCGATTTTTTTCGGCGTAGGGATTACGAGTGTGTCCTGGCTGATTGTCTCGATACAGCTATGGATAGGCTACTATACGGAACCTTTGACTGCATTCTATTGGATATTTCGTTGCCCGGAGGCAGCGGACTGGAGCTATTGAAGGACATACGGGATCAGCGAAGAAAGGAAGGCGTTATTATTCTGTCTGCCCGCGATTCCATTGACGATAAGATAGCCGGTTTGGATTTGGGTGCCGACGATTATGTTACGAAACCTTTTCATCTTTCAGAGCTTAATTCGAGGATTAATTCTCTTATTCGCCGAAAACATTTTAACGGCAGCAGATTTCTGTTATTCAATGAGTTGAAAGTTGAAGTACAGGAACGACAAATATTCGTGCATAATCAACCTGTGACGCTTAGTAAGAAAGAAAGCAGCCTGCTCTTATTGCTGGTAGCCAATAATCGTCGCATTGTCTCTAAAACTGCTATTGCGGATCACCTTTCCGGTGATGAAAACAGCTACTTTGGCAATAACGATGTAGTGTATTCACATATGAAAAATCTAAAGAAGAAACTGACTGAAGCAGGCTGTACCGATTATATTAAAACGGTCCACGGTCTGGGCTATAAATTCGATTGCCATGAAACCGAGCACAGTAAATATTGATACAGCGCAAGGTTCCATCCGACCAGTGAAAATACTTTCTGGGCGGATGAAACTGCTTAATAAGAGTATTCGACAGCTGATTCAATATGCCCTTATCATCTTTGCCGTCTGTGTACCTCTTTTTTATTTCATTATCGAACAGCTTTACATCCAGGATGTCGATGATGCCCTTTACCTGAAAAGGGATGAACTTCGTCTGCGTGCTTCTCATTTGCATTCGCAAAAAGACATTGATTTATGGCTTGCCATGGACGACGATGTTAAAGTTGCCAATTTAGCTAAAAACCCGGCTAAGGATACTCTTTATTTCACACAATACCTCGATTCCATCCCTCAGGAGGTAGAGCCTTACCGGGAACTGGTAAGCAGTATCGTTATTGGGAATGTTTCTTATAAGTTAGTTGTGAGAGCGTCGCTTGTGGAAAGCAGGGACCTCATCATCGGGATCGCAGAGGCCCAAGCAGTCCTGCTTTTCCTTTTGTTGATAGGATGGATTTTGATTATCCGATTCAAGTCGAAACGTGCCTGGCGTCCTTTCTATACAACTATTGACCAATTGCGGAATTACGAACTGGATAAGGGTAGGTTTCCTATTTTAGAGAGCTCAGATATTCGTGAATTTAACGATCTTAACAACGCAATTACTGAGCTTGTTCATCGTAGTCACCAGGTTTTTAGCAGTCAAAAGAAGTTCATAGAGAACGCCTCTCACGAAATGCAGACGCCCCTTGCGATTTTTCGCTCCAAGCTGGACAATATGATCGAATCCCGCGTTATGACAACGGAGGAAACAAAGGACTTTCAGGTTTTATATGAAGCAGTTCAACGGCTTCATCATTTGAATAAAGGGTTATTGCTATTAAGCCGGATAGAAAATAGCCAATTTGAAGAAACGGAAGCCATATCAGTAGCCGAACTAGTTCAAAAAACAGTAGCTTTTTTGCAGGAGACTATAGAGAGCAAGGAGATTCATCTTCAGATGGAATTGCCCGGTAATCCTGTCATCCGGGCCAATGAGACCCTTTTGCAGGTGATGATAACGAATCTCCTTATAAATGCTGTCCAGCACAATCATCGTAATGGGTGCATTATTATTAGATTGGATACAGCGAGGCTTTCGATAGCCAATAGTGGGCCTGTTTTTCCCTTTGCTGAAGACGATCTCTTTACACGATTTAAAAAGCACTCCTCTCCGCAAAAAGGAGTGGGACTGGGGCTTTCTATCATCAAAGAAATAGCGGATAAATATAAGCTGCCGATTTTGTATGAATATACCGAACCGAACCATCTTTTTAGCCTGTATTTTAATCATCTTAAAAGTGTCGTATGAAAAGAGTAATTGCGGCCGGGGGCTTGTATTCAACTTTGAAGATCAGCTGTTGCTGATCTTCCGGCATGGCAAGTGGGACCTGCCGAAGGGGCATTTTGAAAAGGGAGAGACCCTGGAAAGCTGCGCTATCCGGGAAGTAAAGGAAGAGACGGGTCTCAAAGAGGTAACCATTACCTCTTTTATCGGAGTAACGGAGCACACCTATTTCGATAACAAGCTTAATTCGGATGCCATTAAGGAGGTACACTGGTATGTCATGCGGGCGGCTCAACGTAGTGGTCTTTTTCCGCAGCTGCAGGAAGGTATTGAATGGCTGCGATGGGTCAGCAGGGGAGAGTTGTCGGGTTATTTGAAGAATTCCTATGATAATATCCGGGAAATTGTCGGTAAAGCTATCCCTAAGTAACATCTACATGGATCAATCAGCTATCAGCAGGCCGTCGGAGGTTCCCGTGATAACGGGTTTCCAGAGCATTTTGTACCATGGCGCGCCGCCAGGGGAAAGCGCGCTGCGCGACCAGCCACCGGATTATTTTGTCGACCTGAACCTGGACCAGGTAGTCGATGCTGTGACGACGGGAAAGGAGGAGTATGTGTTAAAACCATTTTTTTATACGCCTCTTCGAAACATAGCGCATGTAGGTTACCGGCAGGCTGTTCTACGCGACCTGGAGAACGCATTGTTGGTTGGCCGTATCGGTGCTTTTGCCAACGGGATGCGGAGCATACGGCAACGCCTGCCGAACCCCCAAAACACGTATTATAGATATCAACGCGAGCGGTTTTTCCTGGAAGCAGCGGAGATGTATTGCAGAGTGGTCGTTGAACTGGGCAAGGGCCTGAGGACATTGGAATTGCAGTCAGCGGGCCTGCATGCATTTCGGGACTTCCTCACCGGCTATTTATCTTCCCCGGCCTTTTTGCTCCTGCGGGAGGAGGCCGGGGCGTTGCTGGCCGATCTTTCAGGGATTGAATATGGTGTGTACACCAGGGAGTTACAGGTGCAGGTACGACGGCCCGGACCCGAGGTGGATTATAACGAGGAGATCGAGCGGCTTTTCGGGAAATTTAAGCGGGAAGGGACCCGGGCGCAATTGGACAGAAGTGAGCCGCGGGAGAAGACGGACGGGATGAACCATGTGGAAGCACGTATACTGGAAGGTGTGGCCACACTGTTCCCCGGGATATTCCAGCGGCTGGATGAATTTTGTGAGCGGCATCTAGCATTCATGGATGAGCGTATCGTGCGTTTCGACCGGGAGATACAATTTTATATCGCCTACCTGGATCATACCGGGAAAATAAAGGAGGGAGGCCTGCCATTCTGTTACCCGGAGATGTCAGATAAGGATAAAGAGATATTTGATGCAGAAGGATTCGACCTGGCATTGGCGTATAAGCTGACAAAGGAGGGCCAGCGGATTGTGACCAATGATCTTTCGTTCGGGCGGCAAGAACGGATCATCGTGGTGACGGGACCTAATCAGGGTGGGAAGACAACTTTCTCGCGCACCTTCGGCCAGTTGCATTACCTGGCGGCACTGGGTCTCACGGTGCCCGGAGTGCGGGCGAAGCTATTCCTTTTCGACAGGCTGTTCACTCATTTCGAACGGGCCGAGAAAGCCAAGGATCTGCGCAGCAAATTGGAAGACGACCTGGTGCGGCTGCATGATATCCTTACCGGGGCGACTTCCAGGAGTGTCGTCATCCTTAATGAGATCTTATCCTCAGCGACTTTGCAGGACGCGATCTACCTGAGCGGAAAGATAATGGAACGGATCGATCAACTGGACGCGCTTTGCGTCTGGGTGACTTTTATCGATGAGATCATTTGGAAAAGCGGCAAAACGGTAAGTATGGTCAGCGAGATGGAGCCGGGCAACCTGGCCGTCCGTACTTTTAAGGTCGTACGGAAGCCGGCCGACGGCTTGGCGTATGCGCTGGCCATTGCCGAGAAATACCGGGTTACTTACCATGACCTTCAAAAACGTCTGTCGTCATGAGAGTGCTGTTACACCATAAGACCAAAGATCTCGATGTGGCTGATTCCTTGGCCTGGAATGAGAAGGCGTTGACGCAGGACCTGGAACTCAGTACCCTTTTTCAGACCATGGGGGGAGGTGACGAACTGTTGCAGAAGGTCGCCCGTGTGGTGCTGCTGACGAGCCTGGACAATGATGCGGAGACTATCGCTTACCGCCAGGCAATTCTCCGGGACTGCATGGCAAAGCGTGAACTTGTCCGGGAACTATATGGGATTGCGGTAGACGCGATAGAGGCGAAGAAGAGCCAGTGGTTTTACTTGAGTTCGAAGTACCCTTCGTCGATCCTGTCCAGCGCGGTAGGGATGATGGAGGTGTTTCTGGCTTATATGGGCGAGTTGTTGAGGTTTGCAGAGGCGCATGAAGCTGGCCTTCGAATCGACGGGTTTTCGGCGGTTGCTGGATTCCCTAAAGACAGAGCTGGCGCAGGATTACCTGACGGATGTGGCGGAGCATCTGGAGGAGCTGCGCTTCCGCCGGGGTACATTGATGACCGCCCGGATCGGCCCGGGAAACAAAGGGGGAGGGTATGCGCTCCGCCGGCTGGAGGATAAGAAGTTGAGTTGGTGGCAGCAGCTGTTTGCGTCCAGGCCCAGGGATGTGTACACTTTCGCGCTCCATCCACGGGACGATAGCGGGGCAAGGGCCTTGTCGGAGATCAGGGACGACGGTATCTCCGCTGCGGCAAGCATTATGGCGGGGGTCGCGGAGCATGTGCTGGCGTTCTTCCAACAGCTGCGGACGGAGCTGGCGTTTTACCTGGGCTGCCTGAACCTGGAAGAGCGGTTAACGGGGCTACAGGAAGGTATCTGTTTTCCTTTAGTAGAGGAGATGGAAGGGCGGCGGCATTCGGCCAAAGGGTTATACGATGTCTGCCTGGCATTGAACATGGGGCGGAAGGTCGTGGACAATGACTTTGATGATGAAGGACAGGGCCTTATGATCATTACGGGCGCGAACCAGGGAGGGAAGTCGACTTTTCTGCGAGGCATCGGGCTGGCGCAATTGATGATGCAGGCGGGCATGTTCGTCCCGGCTGAACGATTCTCGGCGGGGCTTTGCCGTTCACTGTTTACGCATTTCAAGCGTGAAGAAGATGCCGGCATGAAGAGCGGGAAGTTCGACGAAGAGATGAGCCGGATGAGCGAGATCGCGGACCATGTGACACGGGACGGCATCGGACTGTTCAATGAATCCTTTGCGGCGACGAACGAGCGGGAGGGGTCGGAGATTGCCCGGCAGATCGTCGCGGGACTGCGGGAAAAAGGAGTTCGGATCTTTTTCGTAACGCACCTGTATGCCTTTGCGCGGTCCTTTTGGGAACATAACAGGGATATGGCCGTCTTCCTGCGGGCGGAGCGACGAGAAGATATGCAGCGGACGTTTAAGGTGGTGACAGGAGAGCCCTTGCCGACTAGCTTCGCACTCGACATTTATAAAAGACTGTTTCCGGACGATACGTTAACGGGAACGTCAGCAACCTGAAGATGAATACAATTTTAAAAAAGGCCGGGAATTCTCCCGGCTTGGATACCCGGCCCGGAAATCCGCTAAGGACTTCTGAGATACTATTCGAAAGGGTAAACGGACATAAGAACGATAGCGGATATTTTAAAAGAGCTGATTTTGAAGGGAACCCTTGCACATCTACCGCCGAATGGAATATTCAGGATGGGGCGGCTCTTGATGGCTGGCATGGGGATGAGATCATCAACGTGCCAATGACCTAAGTTATCGCCGCCATCTTAAAACCCGATAGTTTATTTGATCAATATCCGAAGAAGCCGTATCTTTATGGTGTTAATTTGAGCTTTGCATCTGTATTTGTTAATTTATCCCGCCTCAACATCAGGATTTCTTTTCTTCTACACTTACTGCTTTTCTCGCATTTTTTATTTACAATTGTTAAGTATGAACATTTATGTTTCTAATTTGAGCTTCAACGTACAGGATGAAGACTTAAGAGAATTTTTTACTCCTTACGGCGAAGTGAATTCAGCAAAAATCATCATGGACAGAGAAACCAGTAGATCCCGCGGATTTGGTTTCATTGAAATGCCTGATGAAGCTGCTTCCAAAAAGGCGATTGCCGAACTGAATGGTGCAACTGTGGAGAACAGGACCATTACTGTCAATGAAGCAAGGCCAAAAGAAGCAAGACCAGCCCGCTCTAATAACGGTGGTTACAACAACGGCAACGGTTACAATAATAATAGATATTAGTATCTGCCTCAATTGAATCAGAAGTTCCGGTCATCCGGGGCTTTTTTATATGATGTACAAACGGAAAACAATTTCAGTTCAGCGGGTGTCATCGGCGAGTATTATCTGGCCGAATTTCGGATAAAAAGCAAAACTGGAAAGGGTTTTTTAACGGTTTTTCAGCCCTTTAACATCAACCAGAATTTGAAAATTCGCTTACACGGAAGTTCCTGACAGAATTAGACGTTTCAGACAAGAGGCCATTGGCATGTCGGTAGTTACCCTTTTAGGTTGTGCTTTTGTAAATAGCTATTAACAAAGTCGTCCACAGATACTTTTGATATTTTATCTTGAGACTTCCTCCATTCCAGGATGTCCGACTTTCTGAACTTATAAGAGCTTTCCAATCCTAAAATGTGGCAATTCCTTTTTCTTACATTTTAAGTAAATAGTATCAACGTCGACCTTCAGAATATCGGCAGCCTCCTTCGGAGAGAGGATGACATTTTCCGACACTTTTTCTTCTGGCCCCTTTTTTATCGGTTGATGGACCTTTGACCAAGGCCGACAATTCAGAACCGAATCATTTGGAGGATATCTTCCATATGATCAAGCCTTTGATTTATTGATATTCTTGCCATTTCGATCAATTTAGATGTTCTGTATTAGCCTTACGGGAAGCCTTGACTCTTAATTTCGCAGGCACTTTCGCGTATATTTCGGTGGTCTGGATATGCTTATGGTTTAGCATAGTTTTGACAACATAAATATCTTCTCCTTCTTCTATTAGTTTGGTGGCGTACATATGACGCCAGTTATGAAACTTGCCCTTTTCCTCCAGTCCAACGGACGCAAACCAGGCTTTTAAAATCCGCCTTGTTCTATGATACTCCAAATCCGGAAAAATAAGCTCGTCCGTACCTTTTCTTTCTCCCAGTATTTCGAGTGCTTGTTTGCTGATGTACTGTCTGAACGAGCGGCTGGGTTTAGGATCAATAATTTGAAAATACCAGGCATCTAAAGGTGGCGAGTAATGCAAATGATTCCATCGTAAGATCTTTACGGCACTAAACCTAAAACCTGATAACAAAGCCAGCATTGACGATCGGAAGACCAACTCATCTTCACATGGGTTTTCTAATAAAAGCTGGAGTTCTGCGTCATCTGGAATTTGCCGATCGACATCCACATTGCTGATCCGGTCTACACGCAGGGTATAATCTTCGGTCAGATATCTGTCATAAAAGGCTTCCTGAACGATCGCGGCAAATTTATCATAATACGATGCGGCCGAGTTTTGCTTGAGTTTTGCAAATTTTGATTTCAAAGAGTCGGTGGTAAGTAAGAAGTCCTTGAATTTCTTCAGTAGAATTTCGTCAATGTGCCTGAATTTTAAATTATCTCCCACCCACTTTTTTACGTATTTCATTGCGGTCTCGTAGTGTACAGTGTCAATCTTCTCTCGTTGCTTGCCGGCAATAAAATTCTTTGCGTACTCAAAAAAATCTCCCTCAAGGGCATCTTGGTTGAAAATGCCGTTTACGTCGAGCATTAATCCCTTCATACGCTTGATATAAATCTTCTCTGCAATCTCTGTATAGAGGTTATTTTCTAAGATCTGGAGGGAAGTAGTGGGATTGACGTGCAGATACAGTTTAAGAAACTCGCGACGGGTATATTCTTTTTTTATAGGATTCCAAACAGGGGGATAATAGTCGATATATAAACTATACCGTCCAGTCTTTAATTTCTTTTGCCGTAATGCTCCCCTCATATCTTTCCATATTTATTAATCAAATATTGGATCACCGTTTCCTTATGAAATCTCACAGACCGACCAATTTTTAGCTTAGGGAAGTCCTTATCTTTAACTAGTCGATACATGGTCCGCTCCGGAATAGTAGTAATAGCACACAATATCTTAATGTCTATGAGTTCCACTTGATCGACAGTAATGGTGCCATTACCAGACCCTGCGGGCGGGCGGGTAATCTTTTCCTTTGTCTCCCTGGTTGCTCTCCGCAATTGCGGTAGCCTTTTGTCTGAGCTTATAATTCTTCTTCGCACACTCGTCAGAACAGAATTTAGTCACCGTCGTTTTGGCTGTAAATACCTTTCCGCAATGTTCGCATACTCTTTTAAGCCGGATATTACTGCTCATGGTTTGAAGTTGTAATTGTAATTCACAAGGATGACCATATTATCGCTATTTAATGCCTATAGCTGCCATATACTGCCAAGAATGCTATAATTTCTCCAAAACTGGCCTATATTTGTACCCCTTTGAGACCCTAATTAAAGGTACAAAATAGCATTGCAATATTAGTAAAAATTAGATGAAAAAATAAAAAAGCATTCCGATTGGAATGCTTGTCAGTATTGAGTTACAAAAGAATAAGAAAATAAAAAGAAAGTTGAAGAAAGGGACTACTTCCCAATACAAAACTTACTAAATATATAATCCAGCCGGTCTTCCGTCGTCACCTCACCGGTGATCTCCCCCAACCAGTGCAGACACAGCCTGATATCCAGCGCCACCAGGTCCCCCGGCAGCAACTCATCCAAACCCCGCCGAACAGCCGCCAAAGACGTGGCCACCTGCTGCAGTGCGTGGTAGTGACGGGCATTAGTGACGATGGTGCCGTCGCCGGTGGCGGCGCGGCCTTCGAGGACGAGGTCGACCAGGCGCTGGCGGAGGACGTCGATATGGCGCGAGTCGCGGGCGGAGACCGTGGAGTTCCTCGGGGGAAGAGTTCGCGGGCGGGGTCTTCGCCGAGGATGTCAACTTTGTTGGCGACGAGGAGGAACGGCTTGGCGCGGGACTGGAGGTCCGTGCGGATGGCCGCGACGGAGGAGGGGTCGTCGCGGACGTCGAAGAGATAAACGATGATGTCGGCCTGGTCCATCTTTTCGCGACTGCGGCCGACGCCTATCTGTTCGATGACGTCGGAGGTGTGCTCGCGGATGCCGGCGGTGTCGATCAGACGAAAGATGATACCATCGATATTGAGGATCTCTTCGATAGTGTCGCGGGTGGTGCCGGCTATTTCGGAGACGATTGCACGGTTTTCGTTCAACAACGTATTCAGCAGCGTGGATTTGCCGGCGTTGGGTTTACCGACGATCGCCACGGCTACGCCGTTGCGGATGACGTTGCCGAGTTTGAAGGAGGACAGAAGGGTTGCCGTGACTTCTTCGGCTTCGCCGATTAAATGATATAACTGGGTGCGGTCGGCGAACTCTACGTCTTCCCGGGAGAAGTCGAGTTCCAGCTCGATCAACGCCGAGAAAGAGATCAGTTGCTCGCGGAGATCGCGTAAGGCACGGGAGAAACCGCCGCGGATAGTGTGCAGCGCCGTGCGGGCCGAGGCCTCGGTGTTGGAGGCGATCAAGTCGGCTACGGCTTCGGCCTGGGTGAGGTCGAGCTTGCCGTTGAGGAATGCGCGTTGGGTGAATTCGCCGGCTTTGGCAAGACGAGCTCCCCGGGCGACCAATGCCTGCAGAACCCGTTGTTGGACATAGGGGACTCCCGTGGCAGGAGATCTCGATAACGTCCTCGCCGGTGTATGACCGGGGCCCTCGGAAGAGGGATACCACCACTTCGTCGAGTTGTTCCTCGCCTTCTTTCAGCACGCCGACGTGGAGGGTGTGGGAGGCCTGCTCGCAGAGGTCTTTGCCTGCAAAAAGTTGATTGACAATTTTAAAACTGGATTTGCCACTTACCCTAATCACGCCGATCGCGCCGATGCCTGGCGGTGTGGCGAGTGCCACGATGGTGTCCTCCCAGCCGGTTAATTTGCCTAACATTAGACAAAGATACTATTATTGATGTTGGATGGACGGGAGATGGTTCACATGTGAACCGCGGGGGACAAGGGGCAAGCAAGGGACCCGGGGATGGGTGAGAGTCAGGCGGCCGGGGACCTGCGGCTACCGGATCAGCACCACGGTCCCCTTCTTCTGCACGATCTTTCCATGATCGTCTACCGCCTCGGCCATCCAGACATAAGTCCCCGCATCCATGTTCCGGCCGCCGAAGGTGCCGTCCCAGCCTACGCCGGCATTCCGGGTGAGGAAGACCTGCCGGCCCCAGCGGTCGTAGACGGCGAAGACCACTAACTTGCCGATGCCCGGACCGATGACCCGAAGGATATCGTTGCGGCCGTCGTTATTCGGGGTAAAGGCGTTGGGGACGAAGAGACCGGCCACGCCGAAGACTTTGACATTGACCGTATCGGTGCCGGAGCAGCCGCCGGCGGTAGTTGCTTCGACGACGAACTGGACTTCCTCGGAGTTGTTTAGGACGAAGGTCGGGTCGGCGCTGTTGGGGTTGTCCAGGCCCGGTAGGGGGTCCACTGCCGGTGACCGCCCCGAGACTGTCGGGAACGGTAGCGTGCAACTGCGCGGGCTCGCTTATATAGACGACGGTGTCGGGACCGGCGTTGACGGTGAATGAAGGTATGACTGTAACGTGTATCGTATCCGCAACCTTCGAGACGCAGCCGTTGGCGGCGGTCACGGTGAGGGCGTAAGATATAGACTGGGTTGGTTTGAGGACCGCGGGAGACGGAACAGTCGGACTGATCAGATAAGTCGACGGCGTCCAGTTGTATTTGCCGCCAACCCCCGCCCCTGTTCCATGGAGGATGACGTTTTTGCCGGTACAGGTGGCCACATCGGGACCCGCGTCTGCCACCGGCGTTGGATTTACCGTCACGGAGACCGGGCCGTCCGGGGCTGGCAGAGGCCCGCAGGGCCGGCAGAGACGGAGACGGTGTAAGTTTGGTTCGCGGGCGGACTGGCCCTAGGCGCCGCGGAATTAGGATCGCTCAGCCCGATCGTGGGTGTCCAGGAATAGGAGGAACCCTCGGCTGAGGACGGGGAGTTGGACCGAGTCGCCGGAACAGATGGGCGCTGGGTTACTGACGACCACAGAGATATCGTTGATCACCGTCACGGATACCGGCGTGGAAACGACGCAGCCGTTGCCGTCCTTGACCGTAGCGGTGTAGTTGCCATGGGAAAGGCCTCTGAAATTTGAATCGGGACTGTTTTTGGTGTTGGTGCCGTCGGTGACGGTAAACTGGAACGGGGCCAGCCCTGGGTGGTTGACATTGTAATGATACCGCTGGTATCCATACAGCCCGTTGGCTGGGGAGGAGGCGGTCATGAAGACCGAGAGGTCGCCTAACAGGGTGGAAGCGTCCTGCTGATCGCTGGCGAAATCGATCACCCGGAACCGGTATGTCCTGCCGGGCGCCGAAGCACCAAGCAGGTTGTTGAAAGTATAAGTATTCGTATTGGACGACACGGGCAAGCCAATGAACCCGCCGCCGGTGGAGTCTATGAAAATGAGCCAGGGCCCCGTCCCATAGTTGATATTAACTGCGATCGAACCATTGGGCAGCCCGCAGGAGGAGGCTGTGGGGTTCAGCAGTACACGATTCGTCGGCTGCGCACTCGCGACCATGCAACTGAAAAGCAGCAGTATTCCCGTTGATATTGCGGGCCTCAACGGATGGGAACGAGTGGGTCGCTTAGTCATTGAAGAGGTTAGGATCTTTGGCCTATTTTAATTAAAACAGCCGGTGACGCAGTTATAACGCCCACCGGCTGCAATTTATGCAAATATTAAGCCTAACCCGCTGAATCAGCGTGAACCATGTGAACCGCGGAAGGTTGGGGACGCGGTGAGCCGGGACCTGTGAACCGTGGCTACACGAGCCCGACCACAGCCCGGACTACGGCCCAGTGCGCGGCCCCGGCCCCGGCAACAGCCTACCCTACTCACTAGCCACCGCAAACGTGATCGGCTGCCGTTTGTACGACTTCACCTTGCGCCCATTTTGGATCGCCGCCGTCCACTTGCCGCTCTTTTTGATCACCCGGACGGCCTCCTCGCGGAGCCCGCCGCCCACAGGGCCGCTGACCGCCTGGACATTGCTGACATTGCCTTCCTCATCGACAATGAACTGGACCATCACCTGCCCGCTGATGTTCTGGTCGATGGCGTCGTTGGGAACGACGAGGTTCCTGTGCAGGAACCTCAGCCAGGCGGCTGGCCCGTCGGGGAACTGGGACTCGATTTCCACCGAGGTCCAAATCGTGTTGTCGTCGTCCTTTTCTTCGGCTCCTCGATCACCCCTCCATTTCCCGCAGGAGCGGGGGCGCCAGAGCCGTCCCGTCGTCCGGGGTCCCGTCATGGGTTTGAGTGCTGATCTTGGCGTCGTCCAGGTCGGTCTGCACGGGAGGATGCTCGTCGGGTTTTACCTGGTCGTTGGGGACGACTCTGGGAGTTACGAATGCGATCGTCCTGATTTGCCGGGGCTGTGGTTTGGGGATCACCGGAGGAGGTATAACAGGCTGGTTCTTCTCGACGGCTACGAGCGTGACATCGGTGGGGACGACCGCGGCCGCCTTACTCTTCCCCTCCCACTCACCATCCCGCCCAGAAAAACCAAGGCGATCACCACCGTCGTGACGCCGATCGCCTTGATGAGCCTCCGGTTATAGGTCCGCCGCAGGTCGTACGCACCATACTCCTTGTTCTTACCCTCGAATATAATATCGAGGATATCGGCTTGTAAGATGTTGTTCGATTCCATATGTAAAAGTATTTACAATAGAGACGCGGGATCGGAACGATTCCATACAACCCTTACTGGCAGCGGATTATAGCGGATTGTCGTGATGCAGAAAGAGGGAAATTCCATAACGTGAACCGCGCAATATGTGAACCGCGCCGACAGAACCGTCGTGAACCGCGCAACACGTGAACCGCGCCGCCACGCCGCCACGCCGACACCATAACCCCGCCGCATACCCGAAAAGAAAAAGTCCCCTCCGGGTGGAGAGGACTTAAGAAATTATATCAGACGTAGATTACTGAGCTTCGAGCTTGAAGACGATTGGTTGCTTCTTGTACGATTTCACCTGACGTCCGTTCTGAACCGCGGGGGTCCATTTACCAGACTTCTTGATCGCACGGACAGCCTCTTCGCGGAGACCACCAGACTCGGGACCGCTGATCGCGTTCACATCAGAAACGTTGCCTTCCTTGTCCACGATGAACTGAACGACTACAGTACCCTGTATTTCGTTGTTCACGGCGTCGTCGGGATAGCGCAGGTTCTTGTTCAGGTAGCGCAGCCGGGCAGCGGCACCGCCGGGGAACTCGGACTCGATCTCCACCTTCGTAAAGGTCTTGTCGTAGTCTTCTTCGTCCTTTTTCGGGGCCTCGACCACACCCTTACCAGCGTCGCTGACGGGGGAGCCGTGATACCTTCGTCCTTGATACCTTCCTGATTGACCGTACCGATCTTGGTGTCTTCCAGCTTTTCCTGTTCCGGTGGCTTTTCTTCTCCTTTACCTCATTGTCTTTCACGATCTTAGGAGGCGTAAATTTCGCCATTTCCACCTTGGGAGGCTCCACTTTGGGGGAGGGGGCGGCGGCGGCTCATTCTTTTTCTCTTCTTTTACGTCTTCGAGCTGCACGTCCTGCACCACCAGCTGTTTCTTCTCTTTGCCGGTATTCAGATTGCTTACAAAAAAGCAATGAACAGCAACAAAAGAACCACAGCCATGCCTACAATCGCCTTGACCAGTGCGCTTGTTGTAGGTCTTACGCAGCTCGTAAGCGCCGTACTCCTTATTCTTACCCTCAAAGATAATATCGAGGATGTCGGCGGTTAGTATTTTGTTGATTTCCATTTCAAAATGGTTTGTTAGTTGTAATTAGATGCGACCCGATCGCAATTCCATAAAACTCCGGGATTATTTTATACCGTTCGCATTCTCAGTCGCTTCGACGAATTTGTACTCATCGGGCGTAATATCTACGAGGGCATAGCGCTTCACTCCGTCGATCGTCATCTCGTCCAGGACGTCCACCGTATTCTTATAAGTAGCATCCTTGGTCGGCTTGAGGATCACCATGAAATCCTTGGGATCGGTTCTTCTCTTCTTGTCCAGGACGATGTCCCGGATACCCTTGAAGGTAGACTGCTGAAGTTTGGAAGGATCCAGGCCCTCATAGTAATAGACCATATTCGCTTTGGAAGGCATGAGCGTCAGCGCCGCAGATTCCTTCAGCTTGTTCTGCTCCTCGGGCTTGTCTACGTCCTTGGGCAGGAACAGCTTCATGGCTGTAGGCTGGCTCATTGTCGTCGTAAAAATAAAGAATGTGATCAGCAGGAAACCCAAATCCACCATGGGGGTAAGGTCCACGCGGGTGGAGAGCTTCTTCCTCTTTTTCACGCCGGGGCCCTTTTTATGCCCACCGCCGCTGCTGGTATCCATTTCTGCCATAACAATAGCTTTTTATAAAGTTACAAATTCTGATCTGTCTTCTCCCGCAGGATTACTGCTCGGAGCTCTTGTTCCCGGTCTTCTCCTGCTGTTTTTGCAGTTCAGAGCCGAGGGGAGCCGCCACAGGATTGGTGATCAGCTGGAATTTCAACTGGTCATTCTTCTTGAAGGCAAACACAACTCCCCGGAAAGAAGGATATTTTGACGCGTTGTCGCCCTTGATCAGGAGGTTCATTTTAGAACCCCTGGAAGGCGCCTACGGCGGCACGTACCCACTCCAGCAACTCGTTGTTGGTGCTGTCCGTGACGGGTACGCCCGGCAGAACGGCATTCTTCAACTCGTCGGGGCTCTTGTCCAGATAAGATTTCAGCTGGGAGAAGGGCACCCCGATATAGCCACTGGGATTGTTGACGAAATTCTTCTTTTCGGCGTCGGTCAGACCGAGGTTCTTGGAAGTGTTCACGGTCTCGATGATGTCCTTCTTTTCAGAAGTGTTCCCGTCACTGACGCTGAAGTAAACTTTTCCGTCCTTGTCCAGAGTGATCAGTACCACGTTCTTGTCCGGAGCGATCTTCGACGAGACCGAATTGGGGGTCACGACGCTAAGCGCCTCTGGTGGTTTGAACTTGGTCGCCAATATGAAGAAGGACAGCAGCAAAAAGGCCACATCACACATGGCAGTCATGTCGATGCTGGTGCTTTTACGCGGTATTTTGGCTCTTGGCATTTTAAATTGTTTTTAACGCCGGGCTTCTAACGGCCCGGTTGGATGAATACTCTCTTTTCCTATTACAGAAATGAGATGCGAACGTTTCTCTTTTCCACAAACCTAACCTATACAAATTATTTGTAGAGGGAGGCGAAGCTCTGCGTCAGCGTGAAACCGCTTTCATCGATGCCGTAAGTGATGCCGTCGATACGGGTAGTGAAGATGTTGTACATGATGATCGCGATAGCGGAAGTACCGATACCGAGAGCCGTGTTGTACAGGGCCTCAGAGATACCCTGAGAAAGTTTCTGAGCAGCTTCGCCACCACCGCTGTCACCGAGAGCGGAGAACGAACGGATCATACCCATAACCGTTCCGAGCAGACCCATCAGGGTAGCGACCGAAGCGATAGTGGAAAGGAATACCAGGTTCTTTTCGAGCATGGGCAGTTCGAGGGAAGTAGCTTCTTCAACTTCTTTCTGGATAGCCAGCACTTTCTGCTCGGTGTCCAGTTCTGCGTTGATCATTTCCTTGTACTTGCGGAGACCAGCTTTCATTACATTACCTACAGAACCCTTCTGCTTGTCGCACTCGGCGATAGCTGCGTCGACGTTCTTGTTGGCGAGATGGTATTGTACTTTGCGGATGAACTCAGCGATATTGCCGGTGCCGGTAGCCTTCTGGATGGTCAGGAAACGCTCGATCACGAAAGTCAGAACGGTCAGGAATGCACCGATCAGGATCGGAACGATGATACCTCCGAGGTACATCTTGGAGAGGCCGGATTTGGCACCTTCATGGTTAGGCCAAAAGCCGCCGTTAGGATCCGGATGTGTGAAATTGTCCGGGCTACCAATGATAAATCTCCAGATTACGTAACCGGCGATAATACATACCAATGGAGCGACCCAGGAAATTGAATTACCCTTTCTCTTCGGTTGAACGGACGATGTAGAGGTCTTAGCTGCTGTCGCTGCAGTCGGTTTTGTTTCAGCCATGATCGTTTGTTTTTAGTGTTTTTAAAAAAATTGAAGTATGTAATAGAAAATGATTGTACAATTCTAAGGAAAAAAGCCTTTCAATAGATAAAATTGGATACTAAATTTTTACAGGTCACACAAGATAAGGATTTTTCGTAACGCAAAATCCGTCAATACGTACCGCCTGTGCGGCTTTCGAAACCGGTATAATTCATAAGGATTCGACCAATAGCCCGCCACGACACTATTCGGGGACCCCGGGTAGAGAGGAAGTCAGAGCCTTGGCGGAACGCGTAATTTACGTGTTTTTTATTACCAGCGAACAAAAGGGTATGCTAATAAAAATCTTATTCCATCACTCATATCTCAACGCCTCTATCGGATTGAGACGTGCTGCCTTAAACGACGGATAGATCCCCGCCAGTACGCCTACCAGGCTGCACATAAAGATGCCGCCGAAGACCCAGATCCAGGGGGACCACGAATCCGGTGTTCAGCACCAATGAGAAAACGTTGCCGACGATGACCCCGAGCACTACGCCAAAAGCTGCTCCCAGCAGGCTGATCAGGACCGATTCCCAGAGGAACTGTAGCCGCACGTCTCTCCTCTTGCCGCCGATGGCCTTCACGAGGGCCGATCTCTTTTGTCCTTTCGGTGACGGCAACCAGCATGATATTCATCAGGCCGATGGCGGCGCCCACGAGCGTAATAAATCCGATGATGCCGGCGCTCATCGTAATAAAGCTTAGGTTCTTGAGTAGCAGGGCAACGAACGTATCGCTCTTGTCGATCATAAAATTATCCGCTTCCGTCACCTCGAGCCGGCGGATAGGACGGAACACCCCCTCGGCACTGGTCGATCGCCCCCTCGAGCATCTTGACGTCGGCTACTTTCACCTGTATATTGAACGAGGTCGCCGATCCCGGACCGAACGGGCCATTAGTATTGGTGAAGAAACGGCGTACATTATTATAGGAGGTAATGACGACGTTGTCATAGCTCATGCCGAAGGACGAACCCCTTTCTTCCGTCACCCCTATAACCCTGAAAGGTAAATTGTTAACTCTGATGATCTTCTCTACAGGGGTCTCTGGGCTGTTGCCGAAGAAGCGTTTGGCGAGCGCGCTGCCGATGATGCAGACGTTGCGGCCGGACTGGATATCCAGCTGGTTCAGATTGCGGCCGGCGGCGAGGGTGTACCCGTTGAGTTCGGTGTAGTTCTCGTCGCCGCCGATGACGCGTATATTCGGATTTGTTTTTTGTTACCAAGAGAGACAATCGCGTCGCCCTGGCCCTGGAAATTGAGGCTGACCATGGCGGGGTACTGAAAACGGGCGAGGAAAGTTTCGGCCTGCAGCCTGGAGATGGGGACGCTGGAATTGGACTTTTTCTCCCGCAGGCCCTTCTTTTGTTTTTGACGCCGCCGCCATTGAAATTGAACCATTTCCGGTAGTGGATGGTGAATCCGTTGGCGCCCATGGCGGAGAAGCTTTCGGTGAATTTTTGTTTCATGGCGTTGATCGCGGTGTTGATGCCGACGAGGGCCATGATGCCGAAGGCGATGATGGCGACCGTGATGCCGGTTCGGAGCTTGTTGCTGCGGACCGTCCGGAAGGCCAGGGGATAAAGTGTCGGAATAGTTCACGTGTGGAAGTTAGGGAAAAAATGATCCGGGTGGGGTATGGGGGCGTGAACGGGGTTGTACGAACTTGTTCGGGGAGTTGAACCGGGGGTTGGGGGACGGGGGGCCCGGATTGGGGGCGTGAACCATGTGAACCGCCGCTACACCCACCGGCGATGTGAACCGTGTGAACCACAGCTACACCGGAAGGCAGTCTCCGGGCGGGGGCCCAGGCCGCGGCCCTCCGGTCGGTTTACCACGTATACGGAAACTTTGCTAAAAGGCTCAGCAGCATCTGGGGCCAAACCCCCAACACCACTACCACAGCCGCCAGCACCACCAGCATGCCCTTGAACCCGGCACCCGGCTCCGTCTCCGTACTACCCTCCCCATCCTTGAAATACATCGCCTGGATGACCCGGAAGTAGTAATAGACCGAAACCGCCGCGCAGAGCACCGCAAAGATCACCAGCCACATAAAATGGCCCGACTGAACCACGGCCGCCAGCATATAATATTTCGCAAAGAAGCCCCCGTCAGCGGGATCCCCGCCAGGGAAAGCAAAAAGATCGTCAGCGTCGCCGCCAGCACCGGCTGCTGCCGCGCCAGCCCGTTAAAACCTTCGAAAGTATAGTCCTTCATCCTGATGAGCACCGCAAAGATCCCGATGGTCGCCACGCCATACACCGCCGCGTACAGCAACATCCCCTGCCTAGACACCTGATTCAGCGCCAGCAACGCCAGCAGCATGAAGCCCGCCTGCGCGATCGACGAATAAGCCAGCATCCTCTTCACACTCTGCTGGAAGACAGCCGTGATATTACCTATAAATAAGGTGGCCGCCGTAATGATGGCCACAAAGATCTGCCATTTGTCCTGGCTCTCGCCAAAACCGTCCTCGAACAACCGCACAAACCCGATAAAGATCGACACCTTCACGATCGTCGCCATAAACGACGTAAAAACTGTCGGCGCCCCATCATACACGTCCGGCGTCCAGAAATGGAACGGCGCCGCCGAGACCTTGAAACCCATCGACACCAGCAACAGCAACAGTCCCGCCATGAACATCGGCCGGGTAGCCACCGCCGGACCACCCGTCCACAGGTCGTCGATAAAGAAGGTTCCGTTCTGCGACGCGCCATGCAGCAGCGCGATACCCAGCAGCATCAGCCCCGTACTGAACGAACCCATCAGGAAGTATTTCAGGGCCGCCTCGTTGCTTTTCAAATTGCGCTTATCCGCGCCCGTCAGTATATACAAAGGGATCGAAATGATCTCGATCCCGAGGAACAGCATCAGCAGCGTATTGAACGACGTGACAAGGGCCACCCCGCACAACACAAAAAAGATCAGCGCAAAATACTCGGCCAGATTGTGCCCCACCCTCTCCATATCCCTCCCGCTGACCAGCACCAGCAGCAGGGTGCTCACGATCGCGATGGCGTTGCCCAGCATTCCAAACTCGTCATAGTTCAACATCTTGTGCACGTCGATCGCCACGTGATACCCGATCATATCCACGCTGTTGGCGATCAGCAGCGCGACCAGTCCCACGATTGCCGTGTACCGGATAGCCTTTTTACTCTGCGTAAAAATGCCGCTGAACATCATGACGATACCCCAAATAGCCGATAAAAGTATAGCGTTCATATCTTCTGTATGATCTTATAATTTATAGTTCATCTTGTTGAGGAGAAACTCGGTCGTCTCCTTTGTCATCGCCAGCACCGGCTTGGGGTAAACCCCGATCACCACGATCAGCACGACGATCGCCGCCAGAACCAGCTTCTCATTTACTTTTATGTCGACCGCTTTTTCCGTCAGCGAATTCGTATTTCCGTAAAACACCCGCTGGATCATGTTCAGCGTATAGATCGCGCCGAGGATGATCGTCAGCGCCGCCACCACCGTAAACACCACCGAATACTGCGTCGCCGTCGACGTGAATACCCCACTGAACAGCAGGAACTCACCGACAAAAGCATTGGTCAGCGGCAGGGCCACATTGGCCAGGGCAACGATGACCAGCAATATCGCCAGCGAAGGCGCCTTCTGCGCCAGACCACCCAGCTCGGAGATCTTGCGCGTACCGAACTGCCGTTCGATCAAATCAACGACAATCCACATCCCGAGTATATTGATACCGTGGTTGAACATCTGGATCATCACGCCCTGCAGACCGCTTTCCGTCGTCGCGAAGATGGCCAGACACATCAGACCGACGTGGGCAATGGACGAATAGGCGATCAGTCTCTTCAGGTCGTCCTGCTTGATCGCCACCAGCGAAGCATAGACCATCCCGATGATACAGGCGCCGCTGACGGTATCGCCCCAGGCCCATGAACCGACAGGAACCACCGGCACCAGCCAGCGGATAACGCCAAAGACGCCCATCTTCACCATGATCGCACTCAGGACCATCGTAGTGGCGGTCGGCGACTGCTCGTAGGTCTCGGGCTGCGAGTGTGCAGCGGCCAGATCGGCATCTTGATCGCAAAGGCCACAAACAACAACCAGAATACCCAGGTCTGATCGGCGCCACTCAGCTTGGTCCGCAGCGCGTAGAACGACTCCATCGAGAAACTATGGTCGGGTGTCTGCCAGTACAGCCAGATGATACCCACCAGCATCAGCAGACTGCCTACAAACGTATAGATGAAAAACTTGAACGTCGCCTGGATCCTCCGCTCCCCGCCCCACTGCGAGCACAGAAAGTAGACGGGAATCAGCGCCAGCTCCCAGAAGAAGTAGAAGAGCAGCGCATCCGTCGCGACAAAAACGCCGATCAGCCCGCACTGCGACAGCAGCATCAGCGCGTAAAAATTCCACGCCTTCTTGTATTGATCCCTCCAGGTCGCGATAAAGATCAGCGGGAAACACACCACCGTCAGCAACACGAGGATCTTCGACAACCCGTCCAGACCGACCGCAAACCGGCTCCCCAGATCGGGCAACCATTCCACATTGGCCGCCAGCATCGGACTGGTCTTCGCCAGCGAAAGGCCCCAGAGGGCGACGAGCAGCGTCACGATGGAGGACAACAGCGACCAGACGCGGGCATTGCCTTCATTTTTGATCAGGAAGCCGACCAGTCCGGTGATCAGCGGGATCAGTATCAATAAAACTGGGACCATATTATTTCTTTACAAAAAGTTCAACAAGGAATAAAACTAAAATGCCTACGACCATCAGCAACACATACCCGCCCACCTGGCCGCTCTGCAACAGTCTCAGCTGACGGCTGCTGTATTGTACCAGACGACCCACGCCATTCACGATGCCGTCGATGATGTTCTTCTCGATAAACACCAGCAGCTGCGCCAGCAGATCGAGCGGCTTTACGATGATGGCGTTGTACAGCTCGTCGACATACCATTTATTGGCCAGCACCTTGCCAAAGCCGGTCGGTTCGGCCAGATCGGGTTTGCTTTTAAATCTGAACCACGCAAACAACGACGTCGCCGCCGCCAGCACCGCCGCCAGCGCCATGAGGCCGATCTCGGTGCCGTGCGCAATCTCGCTCTTCGGCTCGCCGCCGATGACCGGTGCCGGTATTTGCCCAGCACGTGCGCGTCAGGCGCGAGGGACTCGGGAATACCGAGGAAGCCGGCCGCCTGCCGCGAGTATCGCCAGCACGATCAGCGGGATCGTGATCGCAGAAGGGCTCTCGTGCAGGTGGTGCTCCTGGTCGTGCGTGCCACGGAACTGACCCGCGAAGGTCGTAGCATAAAGGCGGAACATATAGAAAGCGGTCAGCAGCGCCGTGAACAGACCCACGCCATAGAAGACGGGGTTCTTCGCATACGCCGCGGCCAGTATTTCGTCTTTGGAGAAAAATCCGGAGAACGGAGGGATACCCGCGATCGCGATACAGCCGATCAGGAAGGTGGCGTTGGTGATGGGCATCCATTTACGCAGCGCGCCCATGCGGCGCATATCCTGTTCGCCGCCCATCGCGTGGATCACCGAGCCGGCGCCAAGGAAGAGCAGGGCCTTGAAGAAGGCGTGCGTCATGACGTGGAATACCGCGCCCGTGTAGGCGCCGCAGCCCAGACCGAGGAACATATAGCCGAGCTGGCTGACGGTGGAATACGCCAGGACTTTCTTTATATCGTTCTGTTTCAGCGCGATCGTCGCCGCCAGCAGGGCCGTCAGCAGACCGATGACCGCTACCACGCTCTGCGTTACCGGGGTCAGGTCATAGAGGACATGGCTGCGCGCGATCATATAGATACCCGCCGTCACCATCGTAGCGGCATGGATCAGCGCGGACACGGGCGTAGGACCCGCCATGGCGTCCGGCAGCCAGGTATATAAAGGGATCTGCGCCGATTTACCGGTAGCACCCACGAAGAGCAGCATGGTGATCGCCGTCAGCGTGCCGACTTTGACGGTCCCGGGGTTGGCGAATACGTCGCTGAAATTGACCGAGCCGAACTGCCGGATCATCAGGAAGATCGCGATCAGAAATCCAAGGTCGCCGATACGGTTCATGACAAAGGCCTTCTTCGCGGCGTTGCCGTACTCGAGGTTCTTGAACCAATAGCCGATCAGCAGATAGGAGCAGAGTCCCACGCCTTCCCAGCCGATGAAGAGGATGATGAAGTTGGCGCCGAGCACCAGCAGCAGCATCGAGAATACGAAGAGGTTGAGGTAGGAGAAGTACCGCGCGAAGTGTGGGGCTTCTTCCTCGTGCATATAAGATGTAGAGTAGAGATGGATCAGGAAGCCTACCCCCGTGATGATGAGGAGGAAGAGGGTCGAGAGCTGGTCGACCTGGAAGGCAAAGGGTATGCTGAGCTTGCCAACGGTGATAAAGTCGAACAGGGTCACCAGCTTCGCCGTGGAAGCCCGGCTGCCGCACCTGTCCGAAGATGAGCAGGCTCACGACAAAGGAAAGGAGGATAGTACCGCTGCCGATGATACCCGTCAGGGACTTTGAAAGACTATTTCGGAACAGACCGTTGATCAGAAAGCCGATCAGCGGCAGAACAGGAACTAACCAAATGGATTGTACGCTCATACTAATGTTTCAACCTGTTGAGGAAATTAACGTCGATCGAATGCGTGTTTCTATACATCATCACGATAACGGCCAGCCCCACACTCACTTCCGCCGCGGCCACCACCATGATGAAGAATACGAATAGTTGACCGTCAATGCCCGCGTGCGGCGCCGTGGCCGACAGGGCGTGGTAGTGCATCTTCGAGAAAGCCACGAGCAGCAGGTTCACTGCGTTCAGCATCAGCTCGATACACATGAAAATAATGATCGCATTCCGGCGCGTCAACACTCCGGCCACTCCGATACAAAACAGCGCCACAGCAAGAAAGATGTAGTAATTTATTGGCATGTTATTCTATTAGTCTTAGTCTTTTTTCCCGATCACCACCACCCCAACCATCGCGCTGAGGAATAAGATACTGCTGATCTCGGAACGGCACGACATAGTCTTTGAAAAGGGTCATACCCAGATTGTGAATGAGGCCGATGTCGCCACGGTTCATTTCCGCCACCTGCATCTTCAGGTCCGCCTTCTTCAGCGCGGCCACCAGTACGAGGAGCAGCGCGCCGCCGGCAACGACGCCGGCGATCTTGAGCCACCTGTTCTTCTGGGGCTCGGTCTCCGCGTTCAGGTTCATCAGCATGAACACGAACAGGAACAATACCATAATGGCCCCGGCGTAGACGATGAGGTTCACGATCGCCAGGAACTGCGCGTCCAGCAGGATATAGTGACCCGAGATGGCCACAAACACCATGATCAGCCACAATACGCTGTGCACAGGATTCTTGCTGATCACGACCAGGATCGCGCTAAGGAGGGCCAGTATACTTAAAAACCAGAACAGAACTTGCGTAATACCCATTGCAGTTGTATAAATAATTTTAGTGTGTCCTTCGCTTCGCCCCCTTACACATGCTGTCCCTTCGCCTTCGCGTACTCCTCAGGATTCGTCACCGGGTTCGGGATCAACAATTCTTCCTTTCCATAGATAAACCCTTTCCGCGTATAATTGGAAGGCGCGAAAGTCTCCGACAGATAGATCGCGTCCTTCGGGCAGGCCTCCTCGCAGAGACCGCAGAAGATACAGCGGAGCATGTTGATCTCGTATTTGGCGGCGTACTTCTCTTCGCGGTAGAGGTTCTCCTCGCCGGGCATGCGCTCGGCGGCCTCCATGGTGATCGCCTCGGCGGGACAGGCTACGGCGCAGAGGCCGCAGGCGGTACAGCGCTCACGGCCCTGTTCGTCGCGGTTGAGGACATGCAGACCGCGGAATACGGCGCTGAAGGGCCGGGTCTTCTCGGGATAGTTGACCGTCGGCTTCTTTTTGAACATATGTCCGAACGTAATGGACATCCCTTTGGCAATTGCCGGCAGATACATCTTGTCCCACAACGTCATCGGCTTACGGTCGACCGGCTTCGCTCTGCTCGTTAATGATTGCATAAATTCTTTGTTTTATAACCCGCGTCCAGGCCGCGCTTTCCGCGCGGCGGAGGCCGCAAATATATTTAAAAATGCCAGTGGTTCGCTTTCAACAGTACGATAAATCCAGTGGCCAGCATATTGGCCAAAGCCAGCGGGATCAGGACCTTCCACCCCAGGTGCATCAGCTGGTCGTACCGGAATCGGGGGATCGTCCAGCGCACCCACATAAAGAAGAAGATAAAGATCACGATCTTCAGGAAGAGGCTCAGGGCCTGGAGGGTCGCAACCGGATTTTGGCCGATATGGGCGGCCAGCTGGCCGTCGTTGACGAAAGGAATATCGTATCCTCCGAAGTACAGCGTCGCCATCACGGCGCTGCTGATGAACATATTAATATACTCGGCAAAGAGATAGAAGCCCAGCTTCATCGAGGAGTACTCCTGGTGGTAGCCGAAGTTCAGCTCGTTCTCGGCCTCGGACAGGTCAAACGGTGTACGATTGCATTCCGCGAAGGCACAGATCAGAAAGATCAGGAAGCCTAGCGGCTGGTAGAGGAAGTAATAGTGTCCCTCCTGTTGCTGGGTCACGATGGTGCCCAGGCTCAGGCTGCCCGTGATCATCAGCAGCGCGATGATCGAAAGACCCATGGCCAGCTCGTAGGAGATGATCTGCGACGCGCCGCGGATGGCGGCCAGCAGGGAGAACTTGTTGTTCGAGGCCCAGCCGCCGATCATGATCCCGTAGACGCCCATGCTGACGACGCCGAAGATATAGAGGATCCCAATATTAATATCGGCGATCTGGAGGGAGATGTCCCGTCCAAAAAAGTGGAAATGGCTGCTCCAGGGTACGACCGCACTGGTCATCATGGCCGTCAGCATGGCGAGACCAGGACCCAGAACGAACAAAAACCGGTTGGAAGATGTTGGTATTATCTCCTCTTTCATGAACAGCTTGAGCCCGTCGGCCAGCGGCTGGAACAACCCGAAGGGTCCGGCCCGGTTGGGTCCCCGGCGGTCCTGCATGAATGCGGCAACCTTTCTCTCGGCATAAGTCTCGTACATGGCGATCAATAGCGAGACGCTGATGATGATAAGGATCAGCACCGCTTTTTCGATCAGTAAAGCCCAGTCCATGGCTAGTAAAGTCATATTCATCAATTAACGGGATTCATGTGGTTCAAAATCCGTCGAATGCGACGGCCCCTGGATTTTGGATAAGTCAATCTCCGGTCGGTTCACCTCGCTAATGGTATGTATATCCATCAGCAGCTGCGGCTTGCGGCCATCCAGTACATCATACAGGACTTCCTGCGGACGCTGTACACCGACATAGTGTCCCTGGCCGATAACGCTGTGGCGGTTGATCAGGGTCGGTCCCTCTATCTCCCAGTCTTTCGTCTCTTTCTTTTCGAACCGGCACTCATTGCAGATCCAGTCCTTTACCTCGCCCCACTCGTCCTTGCGGGCCGTGACGCGGAAGACCTCGTCGCCGCGGTACCAGAGGGTCACCTTGCCACCTGCAGTTGGCGTGGTTGCAGTTGCGGTGTGCGTCGACCGGCTTGAGGAACCACACGCGGTTCTTGAACCGGAACGTCTTATCCGTCAGCGCGCCCACAGGGCATACGTCGATGATATTGCCGATGAAGTCGTTGTCGAGGGACTTCTGGATATAGGTCGCGATCTCGGCGTGGTCGCCGCGGTCGAGGATCCCGTGCACGCGCTTCTCCGTCAGCTGGTCCGCCGTGAAAACGCAGCGGTAGCAAAGGATACAGCGGGTCATGTGCAGCTGGATATAGTGACCAAGGTCGTGTTTCTCGAAGACGCGCTTCGGGAATTCATACCGGGTAGTCGACTTACCGTTCTCATAGCTGAGGTCCTGCAGCGAGCACTCCCCGGCACTGGTCGCAGATGGGGCAGTCCAGCGGGTGGTTGATCAGCAGCATTTCCACGACGCCGTTGCGCGCGTCGATGACCTTTTCGCTGGTGATATTCTTGACCACCATCCCGTCCATGACATTGGTGCGGCAGCTGGCCACCAGCTTGGGCATCGGCCTCGGGTCGGCGGTTGAGCCCGCCGCGACCTCGACCAGACAGGTGCGGCATTTACCGCCGCTGCCCTTCAGCTTCGAATAATAACACATCGCGGGAGGCGCCACATCGCCGCCGATCTGCCGGGCCGCAAGCAGGATGCTGGTGCCAGGCTCTACCTCAATCGTGATGTTGTCTATCGTTACTTTGAATAATTTCTTTTCGTCAGCCATGTTCTTTTTATTTTTAAACTGTAGCTACTTCAAGGGGATCGGCATAGTGCGCGAGGCCGTAGTTACGAACCAGACACTCCTGCGGATTGTCGACATGCCATTCAAATTCATCCCGGAAATGCCGGATAGCCGCCGCAACCGGCCAGGCCGCCGCGTCACCCAGCGGGCAGATGGTATTGCCTTCGATCTTGCGCTGGATATCCCAGAGCAGGTCGATATCGCTCTTCTTACCCTGTCCCATATCGATCTTCTTCAGGATCTTTTCCATCCAGCCGGTGCCTTCGCGGCAGGGCGAACACTGTCCACAGCTCTCGTGGCGGTAGAATCGGGCCAGCGTATAGGTGTTCTTCACGACGCACTGGTCCTCGTCCAGCACGATAAAACCACCGGAGCCCATCATCGAGCCCTTGGCAAAGCCGCCGTCGGAGAGGCTCTCGTAGTTCATCATACGCGTCTCGCCCTTCGCCGTTTTCAACAACAGATTCGCGGGTAATATCGGTACGGAACTACCACCGGGAATACAGGCCTTGAGCCTTTTCCCATTCGGTATCCCACCACAATATTCATCCGAGTATATGAACTCCTCTACAGAGATGGTCATGTCGATCTCGTACACGCCGGGTTTGTTGATATTGCCGCAGGCGGAGAGGATCTTCGTCCCGGTGGACTTGCCGACACCGATCTTGGCATATTCTTCACCGCCCATATTGATGATGGGTACGACAGCAGCCAGCGTCTCGACGTTGTTGACCACGGTGGGCCGATCCCAAACACCTTTCACCGCGGGGAAAGGCGGTTTGATACGGGGGTTGCCGCGTTTGCCTTCCAGCGACTCGATCAGCGCGGTCTCTTCGCCGCAGATGTAGGCACCGGCGCCGCGGTGAACGTAGATCTCGCAGTCGAAGCCCGTCCCGAGGATATTCTTCCCGAGCCAGCCGTTGGCCACTGGCCTCTTCGATGGCCTGTTCGAGGATATCGGGGATCCGGGCGTATTCGCCGCGGATATAGATATAGGTTGCCTTGCTGCCCAGTGCGTAGGAGGAGACGATCAGTCCCTCGATCAGCAGGTGGGGAAGGAATTCCATCAGGTAGCGGTCCTTGAAGGTGCCGGGCTCGGACTCGTCGGCATTACAAACGAGGTGGCGCGGTACTCCTTCCGGCTTGGCCAGAAAGCTCCAGCTTCATACCGGTGGGGAAGCCGGCGCCGCCGCGGCCGCGCAGACCGCTCTTCTTCACCTCATCCGTCACCTGGTCGGGGGTCATGTTCTTCAGCGCCTTCTCCACGCTGGCGTAGCCGCCCTCGCGGCGGTATACGTCGTAGCCGCGGATGCCTTCCACTTTCGCCCTTTCTAACAATAGTAATTTGCCCATGCTAGGTTCTTTTATCCGCCCCGTCGGTTAGCCCGGGTTGGACGTTTTATCTTTAAATATGCTTTCTTTTCTTTTCAGGAGGACCATCTGGACCCCTGCTGAGACGACATAACCCGCCGCCATGATCAGCAGCATCATCCTGGCCGGCTGCTGGTGTACAAACAGACCGATCAGGGCGGTGAACATGCCGGCGATAGCGAAAAGCAGCGCCGATGTTCTTGGATTACGTCTGATATTTTTATCCTTCGTCTCCATTAATTGTTGGCTGCGGCGGTCTTTCTGCATTCTTCGATGATCTGATCCACTTTTTCCGGCGTCAGGTGCTCGCGGAAATGCTTGCCCAGCTGCATCATCGGGGCATAGCCGCAGGCGCCGAGGCACTTCGACCGTCTTCAGCGTGAAGAGCCCGTCTGGCGTGGTCTCGCCAACGTTGATCCCCAGCTTCTTTTTGATATAGTCGATGATATTGTCGCTTCCGCGGAGCATGCAGGGACCCGTCTGGCAGACCTCGAACATATATCGGCCGACCGGCTTGAGGTTGTACATGGAATAAAAGGTCGCCACCTCATAGACCTCGATGGGCTCGATCTTCAGGATCGTCGCCACATAGTCCATCGTCTCGGGGCTAAGCCATCCGCCAAACTCTTCCTGCGCGAGATGCAGGATGGGTATAATGGCGCTTTTGCCCTTCCCTTCCGGATAGCGGGCGATGATTTCGTCTACCTTTTTTAACTTCTCGTCTGAAAACTTGATCATAATCTTAAATTCTTTAGTTGTCAACCGCTTCACTTACTCTCTCCGCTACGCCCCCGCAAGCGAGGGCTATACCGGGGCCTATGTCTGCTCCACTCGTTCCGCGAGCCTCCTTCCAGTCGGCTCCTAGGCATCCATCTCGCCGGCGATAAGGTTCAGCGACGACATCACGATGATCGCGTCGCTCAGCATCGAACCCTTCGTCAGTTCGGAATAGGCACTGGTAGTAAATAAAACAGGGTCTGCGGAAGTGCAGCCGGTAGGGGTTCGCCCGCCGTCGCTGATCAGGTAGTACCCTACTTCGCCGTTGCCGCCTTCGACGGACTGATACACTTCGCCGGGGGAATTTCCGTCTCGCCCATGACGATCTTGAAATGCCAGATCAGCGCTTCCATCTTCGTGTATACGTCGGCCTTGGGAGGCAGGTAGTAGGACGGTGCGTCGGCGTGGTAGATCTCGGATTCTGCGCCCTTCATGTCCTTTATTTTCCGGTAGGCCTGCTCGATGATGCTGAGCGACTGCCACATCTCGCCGTTGCGGACGAGGAATCTGTCGTAGCAGTCTCCGGTGCTTCCCACCGGGATCTCGAACTGAAAATCTTCGTAGCTGGAATACGGCGTATGCACGCGAACGTCATAGTCGACACCCGCGGCCCGGAGATTGGGGCCCGTAAAGCCGTAGTTGAGCGCGCGTTCGCCGCTGATAGGACCCGCGCCGATGGTCCGCTCCATAAAGATGCGGTTGCGGGTGAACAGGTTCTCGAACTCCTTCAGCACTTTCGGGTATTCGTCGAGGAATTTATCCAGCTTCTCCCAGACGGCGTTGCTGAAATTCCGCTCGAAACCGCCGATACGACCCATATTGGTCGTCAGCCGCGATCCGCAGACCTCCTCGTATATTTCATAGATCAGCTCGCGGTACTGCATCACGTAGAGGAAGCCGGTGAAGGCTCCGGAGTCGACACCCACGACCGAGTTACAGATAAGGTGGTCGGAGATACGCGACAGCTCCATGATGATGACGCGGAGGTAGTCCACGCGTTTGGGCGTTTTGACCCCGAGGAGTTTCTCGCAGGTAAGGTGCCAGCCCATATTGTTGATGGGGGACGAACAGTAGTTGAGCCGGTCCGTCAGCGTCGTTATCTGGTAGAGCGGACGACGTTCGGCCAGCTTCTCGAATGCGCGGTGGATGTATCCGACGGTCTGTTCGGCGGAGACAATACGTTCACCGTCCAGCTCAGAGGATGTTCTGGAACACGCCGTGTGTCGCCGGGTGGGTGGGACCCAGGTTAAGCGTGGTGGTTGTCTTTTCGATGCTGCCTTCCGGAAGCTTTACGTGGTGCTCGACACTCATGTGTAAATCTATTTATGTTTCCGTCCGCTCGCGCGGTCAGATACGGTGTGTTATTGGACGGGCGCTCCGCTGGCAGGGAGCTCCGGTTGTTTCGGCGACATGGGACTCTCCGACGGACCCTGCTGGGCCGCCGCGGGTAAAGGTCCACGTCCGAACATGGCGTCGTCCTTGTCGATACGGGTCTGGTCCTCCAGCGGGTATTCCTTACGGAGAGGAAATAGTCCATCTCGTCGACGTTGAGGATGCGCTTGAGATTGGGGTGGCCGACGAAATTGATCCCGAAGAAGTCATAGGTCTCGCGCTCCATCCAGTTGGCCGAGGAATACAGCTGCGTCGCCGTAAAGATATCCGGCTGGGCGCTGGCCGTGAAGACCTTGAACCGCAGGCGGATATTGTCCGTCAGGTTGTGCAGGTGATAGACGACCGCCAGCTCACGGCCCGGCTTATTCGGATAGTGTACGGCCGTCAGATCGGTCAGAAACTGGAATCGCAGTTCTTCGTCGTCGAACAGGAACTGCATTGCTTTCAGATTGGATTCCTTCGGAGCCTCGAAGGTCAGCAGCCCGTAGGGCTCTTCGAAGTTCGTCAGCTGCTCTCGAATTTAGCGACCAGCCGGTCTTTAATCGTTTCGTTGGTTAATGCCATATATGAACTATCGCCCCACCGTGGGTGGAGCGACGATTTTAAGTTATTGAATGCCGTAACTCTGCAAAAGTCCTTTGTACTGGTCGCCATTTCGGCGGCGTATGCTTTCCTGTCCTACCAGGTCCTGGATCTTTATGAATCCGTCGAGGATAGCTTCGGGCCGCGGGGGACAGCCAGGCACATAAACGTCCACCGGCACTACCTGATCGATACCCTGCAGAACCGAGTAGGTATCGAAAATGCCTCCGCTGGACGCGCAGGCGCCGACGGCCATTACCCAGCGGGGTTCGGCCATCTGGAGGTATACCTGTTTGACAATGGGACCCATCTTTTTGGCGATCGTACCCATTACCATGAGGAGGTCGCACTGGCGGGGGAGAATCCCAGCCTTTCCGCGCCAAAACGGGCAAAGTCGTAGTGGGAGGCCATGGTAGCCATGAACTCGATACCGCAGCAGGAAGTGGCAAAGGCATGGGCCACATGGAATTCTTACGGGCGAGACCTACCACGCTGCTGAGGGTGGTGGTGAAGAAGCCTTCACCGGAGTAACCCTCGGGCATATTGGCATAGGTGATATTATCCTTTGGATCTGCCTTTATCGGGTGAACATTGAACCTTACCGGACGTGCCATATCTTGAATATTTTAAATTTATGAAAGAGAACATTGTGCCATCCGCGCCGTCGGCGCCGCGCTGGCGCATTATGTAAAAATAACATATAGCACCGGGCAGGGGTTTACTCTTTCTATATTTTAATGCAATCTTAAACACCGAAACCACTCGAATATTGTCAATCTTCCCAGTTCAGGGCTCCCTTCTTGATGATATAGATGAAGCCGGCCAGGAACAGGGCGACGAACAACAATACCTCGGAGAACCCCGCCCATCCCAGACCGCGGAAATTTACCGCATAGGGGTAGAAGAAGATGACCTCCACGTCGAACAACACGAATAAGATAGCAACCAGAAAATATTTTATGGCCATCGGATGGCGGGCATTGCCAACGCCTTCGATACCGCTCTCGAAGTTTTGTAATTTTTCGGCTGTTTTACGTTTGGGGCCGAGCAGGTGTGTAACGCCGAGGACCAATCCGACAAAGCCAAGGGCGAAAAGCAACTGGACACCGATGGGGAAATAACTAGTGGAATTATTCGTTGCGTCGGTCGGAAGAATATTGGCCTGTAATAAACTGATGTCCATTTTAAAGGAATTACACGGGCAAATTTAAGCCAGCAGTTGGATATTCCAACAATTTCTTAAAATAAAGCAGCGGCCCGGTTTTAGCCCGGGCCGCTGTAACTCTGGTTATATTAGCAAATTACACTACTTCTTCGCTCCGCCGGATTTCGGTTTAGCACCGCCGCTGGCCGGTCTGGCAGGCTGCGCCTGGCCGGTGGCTTGGACAGTTGCTTGATGATATTGTCTGCAGTCTGATTGGTAGGATCGACTTCCAGTACTTTTTTCATCCAGTCGATAGCCGCCTGTTTTTCTTTCTTTACGTCGTTGTAGTAACTGGCCAGATAGAAATAGGAGGTGACGACCTGGGCTTTATACTTGGTGGAATCGGCGCTGCCGGCTGCTTTTGCCGTGGAATCCATGCCCCGGGCTACTTCTGCCAGTTTTTGATACGCTTCTACTGCAAGCCCCTGACTGTTGAGTGTGTCGTCCTGGGCCTGTTTGGACCTGGCGCACCAGAGATAACCATAGATCTCTGCGGGGTATTTTGTTTCATAGATGCCGCAGAAGATGCTATCTGACGTCTTGAAGTTGCCGGCCTGATAGTTGGCCATACCCCATGCATAGAGGTCGGTATTGGTCGGGGTCTTCTTGGTAGCGTAAACGATCGCCGCGGCCTGAGCCATAGCGGGCTTGTTGTTCAGCTTCTTGGCGAATGCACCGGCTTCGGCCGCGTATTTAGCCTTGTTGTCGGCCAGGGTGTCAAGGTCGATCGCCTTTTTGTAGTCGTCGAAGGCGGTCAGCATGGTAGCCGTATCTGCTGCCTTGCTGCGGATATGCGCCCTTTCCTCGTAGTCGGCAGGGACGATGGCAGCCGGGTCCTGCTTGGTGAAATAGGTGTCGATATTCTGCGTAGCGCAGGCCTGGTCGGCCAGGGTATCGCAGGCATAGGCGATCATCTTGTACATACGGGGGCTGACCTTGTCGCCGAGCGAGGTGATCATTCCCTGGGCCTTCGTCTTAGCGTCCTGGAACTTGCCGGAGGCATAGAGGAAGTCTGTTTTCAGGTATTCGACTTCGGGACCGGGGTCGGAATTGGCGATATAGCTGTCCAGATAGCCTGCGGCCTTGTTGACGTCGCGGAAATACCAGTAGTAGAACAGCTCATAATAGGCGGGAGCGTACATGGGGTCCAGCTTGACGGCGTCGTCGAAGGCCTGCAGGAAGAACTCCTTGTTATTCTGCGTTTCGTAGATCTTGCCGATCTTGTACTTGGCCTCGGCCAGCTTGCCGTCGAGGGTGAGGGCCTTGTTATAGTTCTGGACGGCGTTGCCACCGTCGATCTGTTTGCGGTAGGCGTCCCCCAGCAGCAGATAGGTGTCTGCATTGTTGAAGTTCTTGGTCTGGGTTGCCAGGTTCAGTTTTTCAATAGCATAGGCGGCGTCTCCGTCGTGGGCGTCGATATTGGCGTCGGCGACGGCGTTCAGCACGTTGACGTCTTTACCCTTGGACAGCGAGATCGCGGTCTCGAAGCGCTGTTTGGCGTCGGCGGTCTTGTGGTTGCGAAGTTCAACTCCACCCATGCCGGCCAGCAGCATCGGAGCATTGCCGTTAGACTGTAAGGCCTTGCTGTACAGGTCGCCTGCCGCAACGGAATCTTTCATGGCCAACAAGGTCTGCCCCTTTCCAATATACCGCATCTATATTATTGGGATTAGAAGCCAGAATTTTGTCGAATACGTCGTTTGCGCTTTTGTACCGCTGATAATACAGGAATTTCTTCCCCTGATCCACCGATTGCGCAAATGCCACGTTGCAGAGACTTGCAACGCCTGCCACCAGTAAGCTGAATCGCATCTTGTTCTTCATTACTTGATCGTTGTTTAAGAAGTGTGTAAATTTATTGAAATCTGGTTTAACATATTGTGAAAAATTCTATTTGCTCATCTCCACCTGCCGTTGATCGAGCATCATCCTGGCCGGCCAGAGATAGGCCTTCCGGAATATAAGTTGTCCGCGCTCATATTGCAGGAAATTGGCGAAATTATTACCCACCCCGCTGTAATTCTCCTTCAATATATAATACAAACTCCGCACCATCGGGTACCGTTTCCACGCGATATTGGCCTGGAAGGGCCGGACATAGGTCTTTCCGAGGCAGCTGGTACATTCCACGGCGGCTACGTTGACTTTTCCGGAAAAGGTCGTGTCTCCGGGATCACTGCGGTCACCCACCCAGCTAACGCCGATAAACCCCACGGCGCGGGGATTATCTGCCACATAATCAACCACCGCCATGCTGGATTCGGCTGCTTTTACGTTCTTGCCGAGGGCTGGCCGCGCAGGACGGAGTCGATGGCGTAGCGGACGGTGCTGGTAGCAGAAAGACCATCCATCACGGGCTGGTGCTGCGTGTCCTTCCCGCTGAGCATGTCCTTGATCTCAATCATATCGAATACGGAGTCTTTTACCCCGGGGTGGACGAGTACGGCAATGGCGTCGTAGGCCAGCGGGCCTTCGGTAGGGGTAAGATGAAAAGAGTCTACATAGAATTTCTCCTCCTCCCTGCTGAGCGAGCGGGTGACGATGACCATCCGGGTGCTGTCGGTACTCAGGTCGCGAAAACACTCGGCTTCCGGCTTGTAGTGGGGGACGATGTGGACGTCGGGAAAGGAGGATTCGAATACTTTTATCTGGGAGTCGATGACGGGTCTGAACGATTCGTCGACGCTGATATTAATTGTCCCGTTGGTGGGGGTCTCCTGGGGCTTTTTTCCCTGGCTGCTGCAACCGGCCAGCAGGCCTAACAAAACAGATCCGATCAGTATGCCTTTACCATTCATAGATTTTCTCCTTCCGGTGATTTTTTCCGCCGGTTATTTATAGTAATTCTTTTTCGCGCCGCGGTATGCCCGGAATCCTCCATACAGGAGACAGAGTCCTGCGAACATATAGCGATTGAGGTCGTCGATATTGAGTGCTACGTGTAGCCTTGGCGCGATCAAAAGGAAAACCCCGATCCCAAATATAATAATTCCCATGCCATAATCGAGGATGGCGCGTCGAATAGAATATGCCTTTTTGCGCCTGTCCGGAGCCTCGTTTTCCATTGTTCCATTCTTTTTGTATGGCGGGTCTGGTTTAACCGAAAATGTAACCCATCCCCGCCGTACGTCTAATGATGGGCCTTCGGCCATTGACCCCGTGGGTCAATAGGGTGGCCAAATTAACAAATTAACCGTAATTAAATCACCCTGTATCGGGTTGATCACTTATTAAATTACAATTAATGTGTTGGGAGCCTGCGGGGCGGAGGCCGGGTCCCGGCCTGATCCCGACGCGTTCGCCCGCCTTCCGCGGGTTCCGGCCCGGCCAGAACCTGTATCGACGGTTCACGTTTTCCCGCGGGTTCCTCTCTTTTATTTATAGACTCTGTCCCTCCCTTATTCCACAAATTCCTGCCCCGTCCGTACCTTTGCGGCCTATGAAGGTTTTGATGGTTTGTCTGGGCAATATCTGCCGCAGCCCCTTGCGGAGGGCATTCTGCAGCAAAAGGTGAACGCCGCGGGACTCCGCTGGCTGGTCGACAGCGCCGGAACCAACGGCTATCATGTCGGTGAAGCCCCCATCGCCTGTCCCAGAAAGCTGGCCAGGGCGAACGGAGTGGACATCAGCGGACAACGCGCACGAAGATTTGTGGCGACTGATTTTCAACAGTATGACAAGATTTATGCCATGGCTGGCGATGTCGTCGACGAAATTCGGAAGAATCTCGGGGCGCCAGTTCGATCCGTCCAAAATCGAGCTGCTGATGAACGAGCTCCATCCCGGGCTTGACACCGACGTTCCCGATCCTTACTATGGCGACGAATCCGGCTATCATGAAGTATATCGTATGATCGACGCTGCGACCGACGAGATCATCGCCAGATACAGTAACCCCCTACCCTCCTAATTCAAACTATTTATGAGCAATAAGCCATCGCTGCCCCAGGGCACCCGGGACTTCGGCCCTGCCGTCGTCCGCAAGAGACAGTATATCCTCAATACGATCCGCCAGGTCTTCGAACTGTATGGTTTTCAGCCGCTGGAGACGCCGGCTATGGAGCAGCTGGAGACCCTGATGGGGAAATATGGGGAGGAGGGCGACAAACTCATTTTTAAGATCCTGAACAATGGGCTCGCGGATCCAAAGAATAAGGATAAGGCTGTCGCGGCATTTGACAGGGTATTACAGGGGAAGAATGACGCCGGGCTGACCGAAAGGGCTTTGAGATATGACCTGACCATTCCCTTCGCCCGCTACGTGGCCATGAACCATGGGCAGCTGGTCTTTCCTTTCAAGCGCTATCAGGTGCAGCCCGTCTGGCGCGCCGACCGCCCGCAGAAAGGACGCTACCGCGAGTTCTACCAGTGCGACGCCGACGTCGTGGGCAGCTACTCGCTGGTCAACGAGGTGGAGCTCGCGTCGATCTACCGGGAAGCGTTTTTCCGACTGGGGGTGCCCGTCGAGATCCGGGTCAACAACAGGAAGATCCTCGCCGCCCTGGCCGAGGTCTGTGGCGGCGCCGACAAGATGGTGGATATTACGGTGGCGATAGACAAGCTGGATAAGATCGGGTTGGAGAAGGTGAAGGCCGAGCTGGCAGAGAGGGGATTGGGGTTGGACCAGGTCGCCGCGATTGAGAAGTTTTTGCTGATCGATGGGGCCAATGAGGAAAAGCTGGGTGCCCTGAAGGCGCTTTTTGCGGGTAGTGCGACCGGACTAAAGGGGTGGAGGAGCTGGAGACGATTCTTGGATGGCCTGGTAGTCCTGACCTTGTTGTCGACCTGACCCTGGCCCGCGGCCTTAATTATTATACCGGTACCATCTTCGAGGTCAAGGCCATTGCCGTCCAGATGGGCAGCATCGGTGGCGGCGGCCGCTATGACGATCTTACCGGCACCTTCGGCGTCCCCGGAATCCCCGGCGTGGGCGTGTCCTTTGGCGTCGACCGTATCTATGACGTTATGGAGGAGCTGGGCCTTTTTCCGGCGGACGTCCATACCGGTACGCGGGTGCTGTTCTTCCATCTGGGGGATGCGGAGTCGCGCGCCTCTTTTGGATTGATGCAGCAGTTGCGGTCCCGGGGCGTGGCGGCCGAGCTCTACCACGAGCAGGCGAAATTCGACAAGCAGTTCAAGTACGCCGAGAAGAAGGGGATAAAGTATGTGGTGATCGTTGGTGGGGAGGAGTTGGCGGGTCGGACCTGTAAGCTGAAGGACCTGTCGACCGGTCAGCAGTCCGAGTTAGGTTGGGAAGAGTTGCTGGCGGCGCCGCTGGGGTGAGTAGTGGGGCCTGGGAGGCGGGTAGCGGACCGTGGTCGGTGGTTCACAGAGGATGGTTCACGCGTGGTTCACGCGAGTGATTTTCGGGGTGGACGTATAGTCCGTGATTCAGCTTGTGCTTCGTCGGGTCGCTGCCGATGACATATGTCCGCCCAAAGTCCGCCTCCCAGTCTTCGAAGATGGGACCAAAATCAAAGAACATCAAAGTACAATGACTATTCCACGTACTTCGCCAATTTGTCCATCGTCTGCTCGGTCCCCTTTTCGTTGTCTTCGGGGCGGATGGAGGAGGGGATGTTGCGGAACAGAAAGGTGATTTTTGTACCGCCGGCGACGGGTTCGAGGCGTACTTCCATGATCATCTCGTCGGAAAAGGAAGAGTCGGAGGATTTGAACCGGACAGCCTCGACGATCTTTTGGTTCGGCACGAGTTCAAGGAACTTCGCAGCAAATCTGTCCTCGTTCGCCGCCGTCTTGCCCCGGCGCGCCGCATCGGCATAGTACAATGACATCTCATACCCCCACCCGGCCGGAAGTCAAGGGCATGGACCTTACCGGTCATGTCCCCCGGCGCGAGCCAGGTCTCGAGCGCCTGGGCTTCTGCGAAAGCCTGATAGATCTTTTCCGGTGTGGCCCGGATGATCCGCGAATTCTCTGTCGTATTACGCATAGCCATATCGTCTTTTGAATTCTTCCAGTTCCCTTTCATTCAGCACCTTCAGCATATAGGTGCGGGTATTCCGGTTGTGCTCGACGAAAGGGATATGACGCTGGTAGAGCTCATCAAATAACATACCCAGCACCTGTACGTGCTGTTTGCTCTCCAGATAGAACCCGCATTTTACACGCTGGCCGCCGGACTCAAAACTCAACTCGTTGGTCATTCCGTCGGAATTGCTGCCCGACACCATCGCCCCGTCATTGACGTACATGCCGTTGTAGGCCTCCACGTTGAAGTCCAGATTGCTGACCATCCGCAGCGGATAGTGCAGCTTGCCGATGGTGATGCCCTCCGTACTGACGACCAGGTCGTCGGGGGAGAAACCGTAGTTGCGAACGTCGCCCCTGGCGATAAAGGCGCCAATGATCACTACCGCGATGCCCGCGCCAAAGACATAGGGGATATAGTCGTTCATATTAGGGATGAAGACCAGCAGCAGGGACGAGGCCGCGATGAACAGACCGCCATAGGCAACATAGGCCCTCTTGTTGCGGCGGGATATAACCAGCTTGGTGCGAAATTCCATGCACCCAAAATAAAGAAATTTGGCGAATCCTCACGTGTGAGAACTATGCGCCCCCTTACAACTTCTCATAGACCACCGCGGCGCCCTGCCCTACCCCCACGCACATCGTGGCCAGCGCATAGCGCACCGACCGCCGCTGCATTTCGTGTACAAGGGTCGTGGAGATCCGCACGCCGCTGCAGCCCAGGGGATGACCGATGGCGATCGAGCCGCCGTTGACGTTGACCAGCGCGGGATCCAGGCCCAGCTCCTGCATGCATACCAGCGCCTGAACGGCAAACGCCTCGTTCAGTTCGACCAGGTCGAGATCGCCCGCCTGCAGTCCGGCCCGCTGCAGCGCCTTGCGCGACGCCGGAATCGGGCCAACACCCATTATCGAAGGATCGACACCCGCGACGCCCATACTCACGACCCGGGCCATCGGCCGCAGACCATATTTTTTCACGGCCGCCTCGCTCGCCAGCAGCATCGCTGCCGCACCGTCGTTGATGCCCGCGGAGTTGCCCGCCGTCACGCTGCCATCTTTTATAAAGGCGGGACGAAGCGCCGCTAACTTTTCCATCGACGTATTGCGGGGGGCTCGTCCTTATCAAAATAGATCTTCTCCTGTTTGCCGCCGAGTATTTCGACCGGCGCGATCTCGGCCGCCCACTTACCAGCCTCGAGGGCGGAAAAATATTTATCCTGCGACAGCGAGACCGAACTGATCCTGCGCCTCGCGCGAGACCTTCCACTGGCGCGCGACGTTCTCGGCCGTCTCGCCCATCGAATAGGGGTGATAGAGATCGGCCATCTTCTTATTGACAAAGCGCCAGCCGATGGTCGAATCGAAGATTTCGGCGGTGCGATTAAAAGCGCTGGTCGACTTGGCCATCACGAACGGCGCGCGGGTCATACTCTCGACGCCACAGGCGATATATACGTCACCGTCGCCGCAGGCGATAGCGCGACCCGCGTCCATGATCGCCTGAAGGCCCGAGGCGCAGAGGCGGTTGACCGTATTGCCGGGTACAGTCACCGGCAGTCCCGCCAGCAGCGCAGCCATACGGGCCACGTTGCGATTGTCTTCTCCCGCCTGGTTGGCGTCGCCCGCGATGACGTCTTCGATCGCCGCGGGGTCCACGCCGGGGTTACGCTGAAGCAATGTTCTTATCACATGAGCAAGCAGGTCGTCGGGGCGAATGGTGCTCAGCGCGCCGCCATATTTTCCAATAGGCGTCCGCACCGAGTCTATAACATAGATAGCATTCATAGTTGTTGTTTGCGGCGGCAAGTTACAGGAAATTCATCAACTCACCTGGTCAGGCCAGCTCCTCCTCCACGACCGTGGTAGACCGCCCCGCGGCGTTGGTCACTACGATCTGTAAGAAGTCGAAACTGTCGCGGCGGGCCGTATCAGCGTCCACCCTGATGGATGGTTTCATAGCAACAAATTTACCACAATAGGGTATTGTCAACCGCATTCCACCGCAGTACCTTTATACCGTTGTCTACCACTCCTCCGTCCCTCGTCTCCCGCGGCAAGTGCGGCCCGCGCGGGGCGGCCCCACCAGCGTCATCGTCCTTCACGACAGCAGGGACACTCATTTATTAAAACCCCCAACATGGAAAAAAGAAGCTATGCGGAAGTGGAAAAGGAGCTGGTTGCCCACTTGTCTTCCGCCAATCTCGACAAAGCGCACCTGGCCGGCATTTCCAAAACCATCGCCGCCTCGTACAACAACGGCCTCCAGATCGTGGACTGGTGGATCTACGGCATCCCGGCTTTTGAGCGGATCGTTATTCAGGCACAGCTGCCCACGGCGGAGACGGCCGCCATCCAGACCCTGCTCGGAAACGAGAATTTCAAGGCGATCGAGATACTGCGCAAGGGTATCCCGAAACCAGATTTTTTCAGGTACAGCTAACGGTCGAAAGAATCGCCTAAGCAAACCAAGAACAGCCTAAGCACATGGATACCATCAGCTCTTCAATTCACTCACCGGCGCAAGTGTCCCTGCCGGTGTCTCCGGATGACGATAGCCGCTTTGACAGGACGGTATCGCCCTCTCCGGCTTGTCCGAAAGAAACCCTGCAGCAATGCAGGGTTTCGCGGATCATTCAGATCCATCCGACGCTTCGCTGCAATCTGTTCTGCAAGCACTGCTACTCCTCCTCCGCTCCGGAGAAGAAGGACGGCCTGACCGCCCGCGCCATCATCAACACCCTCGAACAGGCGGCCGGCCTCGGCTATAACGTCGTCAGCCTCTCCGGCGGCGAACCCTTTATTTACGGCGAACTGGAAGAGCTGGTAACGGCCTCCCGTACGCTGGGCTATTTCAATTCCGTCACTACAAACGGTATGCTCCTGCGCTCGCAGCGCGCGGCGCGCGTCCTTCGCCAGCTGGACCTGGTCGCCATCAGCATCGATGGTAAACCCGAAGCGCATGACCATATGCGCAATATGCCCGGCGCTTTCGCGCGCATGCTCGAAGGCGTCGCCGTCGTCCGGGACGCCGTAGACAAATTCGGTTTCATACACACCCTGCTGCCCGACAGCTGGCAGATCCTCTCCTGGCTGACCGACTTCGCGATCCAGCACAAGGCCAGCCTCCTCCACCTCCACCCGCTGGAACTGTCGGGCCGCGCGACCGAGTATTTCGGGGGATTAAGCTGGAACCCCGTGGACCTTTATAGAATTTATGTAGCCCATTATTATCTGCGCACTTTTGCAGAGCCCGAACTCTACATCCAGCTGGACCTGCTGCACCGCGACAACGTGATTGACAACCCCAATTTCTTTTTCCACCAGAACAGCATGCCCGCGCGCAGCGTCAAAGGCTTCTCCACGCTGTTCAAGGAACTGATCATAAACGAGCACGGCGATATTCTCCCTATCGCACACGGCTGTTCGTCCTTCTTCCGCATCGGGAATATCCACTCCCGGGAACCGCTGGAGGCAATGATCGGGCAATTCATGGAAGAAAAGCTGGGGTATGTGATGCAATTGTACAACGACACCTACAGAGAGATCCTGGCGGACCCCGGGGTTGAAATTTTCAACTGGCCCGAGCTGGCGATCGAGAAAAGCAGGAGGTTCGAAGTAGTCTTTTGAGTCAGTTCCCCGCCGGCAGCCCATCCCAATAAATTGTCGTAACTTTGCTGCCCCTTTTAATGGAGGCGCAAGACATGAAGACGGAGAAACCCAACATCAGACATCTGACTCTCAGTGAGTTAGAAAATTACCTGGTCGACCAGCTCGGCGAGAAGAAATTCCGCGTGAAGCAGGTCCACGAATGGCTGTGGCTGAAACACGCCCATAGTTTCGAAGACATGACCAATCTCTCCAGGGAACTCCGTCAGAAGCTCGCTGACAACTTCACCCTCCCGGCGCTGAAGGTCGATGCCACGCAATATTCGGCCGACGGAACCATCAAAAGCCGTTTTCGCACCACCGATAACCACCTCGTCGAGGGCGTACTCATCCCCACCGACGAACGTAAAACGGCCTGCGTCTCCTCCCAGATCGGCTGCTCGCTCAGCTGTAAATTCTGTGCTACCGGCTATATGAAACGGCAGCGGAACCTCGAGGCAGACGAGATCTATGACGAGGTCGTTCTTTTGAACCAGCAGTCGGAAAGAGTGTATGAGAAGAAGCTGTCGAACATCGTTTTTATGGGCATGGGGGAGCCGCTGCTCAATTATAAGAACGTGATGGCTGCGATCGAACGGATCACCAGTCCTGCCGGAGGCCTCGGCATGAGCCCCCGCCGAATCACCGTCAGCACCGCGGGCGTGGCAAAGATGATCCGCCAGCTCGGCGACGACAAAGTTAAATTCAAACTGGCCGTCTCCCTCCACGCCGCCAACGACAAGAAGCGCAACGAGATCATGCCGATCAACGAGACCAACAATATCAAGGCTCTTATCGACGCGCTCAACCATTTCTACAAACAGACCGGCAACGAGATCACTTTCGAATATATCCTTTTCAAGGACTTCAACGACAGCATCAAAGACGCGGATGAACTGGTAAAACTCTACCGCCAGGTCCCCGCCGACCTCGTCAATATCATCGAATACAACCCCATCGACCAGGCGCTTTTCGCGAAACCGGAAGAGGACGCGATCGCGGCGTTTATGGCGTATCTGGAGAAGAATAAAGTTAATGCACGACTGCGGCGGAGCCGGGGTAAGGATATTGATGCCGCGTGTGGGCAGCTGGCGAATAAAGAGGTTTAGTTATGGACTCCAGCCTTCTCCTCGAGCACATCTCGCGTCATATTACCCTCACGGACGAGGAGCGGGAACATTTCGTCGGGCTGCTCCATCATCGGGTCGTCAAAAAGAAACAGTTCCTCAACCAGGAAGGAGAGGTGGTGAAGGGGCCCGCTTTTGTTGCGGCGGGACTGCTGCGCAGTTATTCGATCGACAGCAATGGGTTTGAGCATGTGATACAGTTTGCGCCGGCCGGTTGGTGGGTCGGAGATATCGGGAGTATGATCTACCAGCGGCCGAGTATTCTTTCGGTCGACGCCCTCGAGGATAGTGAGTTGCTTTGGATCCGGGAGGTGGAAGTGGACCAGCTGTTTGTGGAGATCCCGAAGTTCGAGCGGTTCTTCCGCATTCTCTCTCAGAACGCCCTGGCCGCGCACCAGGCCCGGTTGGTCAGTATCCTTAGCCTGCCAGCGAAGGAACGGTACGCGAATTTTTGCCAGTTATATCCCTCGCTCATCGGGGCTCTGCCCCAAAAACAGGTGGCGTCTTATATCGGGGTGACCCCGGAGTTTCTCAGCAAGATGTTGAATTCGGCCAATAAGGGGGCGTGAACCGAGGGACCGTGGTGACGGGTGACGGCGTGAACCATGTGAACCGCGAAGCCCGCGGCGCGCTCTTAATCTAGGTTATTCCTCCTCCCCTCCCCAGGCGCTAACTTTGCATCAACAAGGAGAATTTAACCATGAAAAGAGTAATCGAACGCGTTATAGCTCAGCCGGCCGCACCCGGAATGGTCGGTGACGGATTTAGGGTTTATAACTATATTCCTGGCGGAGGAGGGTTGCCGGGCAGCGAGATCCCGCAGGAGCGGATCAGCCCCTTCCTGATGCTCGACTTCAACGCCGAGATCGACTTCGGCCCCTCGGCGAAGGTTCGCGGGGTCGGCGTCCACCCCCATAAAGGTTTTGAAACAGTAACCGTTGCCTATAAAGGCTCCGTTGCCCACGCCGACAGCGCCGGCAACAGCGGCACCATCAACCCCGGAGACGTCCAGTGGATGACGGCCGGGTCGGGAATACTGCACAAGGAATTCCACGATGAGGCCTTCTCGAAGAGGGGCGGCCCGTTTGAAATGGTGCAGTTGTGGGTGAACCTGCCGAAGCGCCACAAGCTAACCGCGCCACACTATCAGGCCCTTACCGCCGAAAATATGGGCAGGGTTGAGTTGCCTGACGGTCAGGGACAAGTGAACGTGATCGCAGGGGATTTCAATGGTGAAGCCGGTCCGGCCCAGACCTATACCCCTATCAATCTTTTTGACGTAAGACTGAATAAAGGAGGCAGGGTGACTACCAGTGTACCCGCCAGCCACAACACGGCCCTGCTGCTCGTCAACGGCAGCGCGGAGGTCAACGGGGAGGCGGCCCCCGAACATAGTTTTGTACTGTTCGCCAATGAAGGGGAAGAAATAGAGATCAGTACGAGTGAAGGCGCGAAGATCCTGCTGCTCAGCGGCGAGCCGATCAATGAACCCATCGTCGCCTATGGCCCCTTTGTGATGAATACAACGGAGGAAATTATCGAATCGATCCGCGAAGTGCAGGCCGGAAAATTTGGTGAACTTGAATAAGACGTCATGCAAAAGAAAATAACGCATATACTAAAAGGCCGGGAGAAGGAGATCGCTCCCGGCCAAACCGTGCTCCAGCCGCTGCCGCATGCGGAGTTCCGGTTTGCCAATCCATTTATTGTCCTGCATCATATGCCGCCGCATACGATCGCTGCCGGCTCGCAGATACGCCTGCCGATGCACCCGCACAGACGTTTCTCACCAGAACTTCGTTCTTGCCACTGGCAAGAACTCGTTCGTAACCTTCGCTTTAGCTCGGTTACCTTCCAGCTACAAGGTGAAGGCTATCACCTCGACAATGCGGGTAATGAAGGCATTATCGGCGCAGGCGACGTGCAGTGGATGTTCGCCGGGAAAGGCATCCTCCACAGCGAGGGCCCCACGCCAAGGATGCTGGAGCAGGGAGGCGTTCAGGAGCTGATACAGCTGTGGATCAACGCGCCCTCCGTCCACAAACTGGACGAGCCCTTTTACCAGTTTGCCCCAGGGGACCTGCAGCCTGCGGTGCTGGAACAGGAGGGAGTCCGGCTCCGTCTCGCCAGCGGGCACTATGATGACGCCACGGGTCCGCTGAAAGGTTTTACGCCGGTGATTCTTATCTCGGGAGAGGTCAATGCGGGACGCCGCGTCCAGCTGAGCGCCGTGCCTGGTTATTGGACGATGTTATATGTTGTGAAAGGCGCGCTTTGCGTCAATGCTGAAACGATTGCCGAACGGCAGCTTGTGCTATTTGAAAAGGAGAATGACGAGTTGATCGTCACCGCGAAGGAAGACACGCAGTTGTTGTATCTGTCGGCCCAGCCTATCGAAGAACCGGTAGCGGCCAGGGATAATTTTGTGATGAATACTGCGGAGGAGATCGAGGAGGCGATTGCGGATGATAAGGCGGGAAGGTTTTAGTGGGGTGTTCTACGAAGGTTTTCGGTGAATGGCCTATTTTAACCGCCGACTGGTCGTGGGGACCGTTAAACATTCAGGGCCTGGAGCCGTCCTAAGGTGATAAAAATTGAATGTTATGAATCAGAAAAACTCCTCTCTCCTGAGAAAATCTATATTTCTTTTAGGAGCACTCACGATTGGATGGGCCGCCGAGGCCCAGACGGGTACGATTCCTTCGGATTCTACCCACCGGTTCCACAGGAAATTTGACGGCGCCGGACGGGAAGGTGGTCGCGAAACGCATGGCTTCGCGCGCGAAGGTCGCGGTTTTGAACGCGGCGGCCGCGGATTTGGACACGGTCGCGCCATGATCCACTATACCCCTGAACAACGTCAACAGGTAGCCGCTATCAACAAAGAATATCGGCAAAAATCTTCTGACCTCTACAAAAAGGACAATATCACGCTGAGAGAATATAAGGCAAGTCTCGTCGCGCTGCAGAAGGAAAAGAAATCCAAAATGGAAGCCCTTCTGACTCCCAAACAAAAGGAAGAAATGGCCGCCCGCCGCAAGCGGATGACGGAGGACCGGCAGGTGATGGCCGCCGCGCATATAGAGCGGCTCAGGCTGCGCCTCGACCTTAGCGACGACCAGGTATCGAAGATCAAAGCCGGACAGGAAAGCCTTCACGCTCAGGCGAAGGCCATCCACGAGAATGACAACCTGCTGCCTCAGGAGAAGATGGAGCAGATGAAGTCCCTGATGGCCAAACGCAACGACACCTTCAAGTCCGTGCTGACGCCGGAACAATACAGCCAGTATGAAAAGATGTCGCAGCATAGGGGCGGAAGATTCGGACGCAGATTTGGTCCTGGTGGTGATCGCGGAGGGATGTCCGACCATGGCGGATCCAACGAAAAAGTATAGATTCCGTAACTTTCAGGATGAAAGCTCAGATCGCCTCCATCCTGAAAGTTCTCCAGCTCGCCGAGCGGCTGAAATTCGAGTTACGCCATAGCTATCTATCCAACGGCAGGCAGGAAAGTGTCGCCGAACACAGCTGGCGAATGGCGCTGATGGCCGTGCTGATCGAGCCGCTGCTAAAGACGCCCGTCGATACGGCGCGACTGCTGAAGATGATCATCATACACGATCTGGTGGAAGCGGAGGCAAGGGACGTTTCGGCGCTGGATGTATTGCGTGATCCTTCACTGCGACAGCAGAAAGAGGAAAGAGAGCGGGCGGCGATTGAAAATATTCGGAGTGCACTAAAAGAAACCAACGGGCAGGAAATCTATGATCTCTTCTATGAATTTGAGCACAAGAAGACTTACGAAGCGCGGGTGGCGAATGCGCTGGATAAGCTGGAGGTTCAGCTGCAGCATAATCACGCTGATTTTTCCACCTGGGAGGAGATCGAATACGAAATGAGCTATATGATGGACAAGCACGTTGCCTTCGATGAGACGCTCAGGGACTTGAAAGACCAGATCGAAGAGGAGGCGGAGGAGAAGATGAAGGCGGCGGGTGTGGATGTTAAAGCAGTGAAGAGGCGTGTAGCGCGGCACCACGGCCCGGCCGGGTCATAGTTTCCAACCCTTATCCCTGAGATGTCGTTTGCAATCCGTACAAAAGTCCTTTTCCTCATCGAGGTGATTCGCGCCTTCGGCGTCCCGCATAAAGCAGGTAGTATCCTTACAGTGTTGCAGCCCCATCGTATGTCCCAGCTCGTGAACAGCTACTTTATATAGCTGGCCGTCCCTGTCGGAGGCGGAAAGACGGAATGTCGACACTACGGCTGCCCGTCCGGGGTTGTCGCCCAGCCCCATGATCCCCCAGTCCTGAATATTTCCTTTGGTCGTACTTATGTCCCTATTCGTGAGCCCGATGACGATCGTGTCACCGGCGGCTGACCGGCCGAGATAGCGGATGAGCGAGTCAGCGCGATAGCGGTCGCGGGTGGAGTAATAAGCCGTCACGGGCAGTGGCAGGCTTGTTCTCAGGACGGTGTTGGGATCGAGTCTTCTGATCTGTCTGTAGATGAGTTCGGCCTTGCCGGGCGTAAAATCTCCGAAGGGTTGGATGATGATGACGGTTTCGGCGTGAGCGAAGGGGTTCCGGCAAGGCGGCGGCAGCCGGGAGCAGGGCCAGAAACAGGAGCCCGGCCGGAAGAAAAACAAGGCCCCTTACTACGGGGGCCCTGCGCGTGTGACCTATGTTGCTATGGTTATGATTATTGTTTGAAAAGGTACCCGAAGATGCCGTCCGATTCCTTGTCTGGCCCGGCCGGGAAATAGAGCTTGCCGGGGTCGATGCCTGCGGAAGCAGGGGGAAACGATAGCGCCCAGAGTCCGTCGATGACGATCGTTTGTTTGCGTGATTGTAGTTGACCGAGAAAATCTCCATTCTGCGAAAATACGTTGATATGGCCGTCTCCGAAGTTTCCAACGAGGATTACGGAGTCTTTTGGGTTGTGGTAGCCTCCGCTGCCGCCCTGGCCTCCTGAACCAATGCCACCGCCGTATCTGCCGCTTTCTCCTCCCGACCTGGACTCGTTGACACTCATGTCCTTATCTTCCAAAAGCTCGCCGGCGCCGCCGTGATGCCCCAGGGAATGTTCAGCGTCCCGTTGGAAGCGAACCTCCGAATAAAGGTGCCGTCTGTCCTGAACTCGCTGACTATGCCCTTTCCTGATCCTGCCACTCCGTGTCCATCGGCGTCCAAAACGGCATAAATGACAAAAAGCTGGTCGCCAACTGCTTGAATATTATAGGGTGAGTATATTTTCGGCAGGCTTGAGTCTAAGAAAGACATCCTTACCGGTGAAAACGCTGTATCCCACACGTCAATTTTCTTTGCCCCGAAGTTGGCGGCGTAGATAAGGTCGCGTCCGCCGCTGGTTTCCATCTCAGGTTCGTTAGTTGGTGTTTCTGCATTTCGGCTGTATTTGCAGCAAACATAGTGAGAGCCGGAAGCCGCGCGGGGCCGTAGTTACCGATCGGTTTTGGGGGATTTCCGATCGAGGCGGATCGCCGGTCCACCCTCCTTTGTCTACCGCTCCCTACCCCACTCCTGTTTAAACTTCGTGCCCATGTCCTTGATATACTTCAGAAATTCGTAGTCGTTCTCGCAGCCGAGGATGTACTCGTAGGAGGGACGATACATGCGCATGAACAGCGTGAGCGCTTCGCCGCGCAGGCCCGTGATACTCTTCACGAGCGTCTTGTTAAATCGGTGGTCGATATATTTCTCCTGCTCCTCCCAGACGAGACGCGACTGGAGGGCGAGCATCTGGCGGTTTTTGCGGCCGTTGAAGAGCATATCCAGATTGAACCCGCCATTGCTGGTCATATATTCGGGTGAGTATTCGAATACTTTGCGGTACTCGTCCCTGTTAGCGAGGGAGTCATAACGGTAGAGTGTGGGGCGGACGACTACGAGGGGTAGACTGTCGACGGTGACGGCGAGGCTGATGTTGAGGGGATAGTAGAGCTGGTCGCCTTTTACGGGAAATTTCTGGGTTTCTTTGCCGAGGTAGGAGAAATAGATGGAATCGCCGCTCCGGAGGCGGATGGCATAGTGCCCTGCGGAGTCGGTCATGGTTCCTTTCCCTGAGGTGGACAGTACGCTGACGCGGGGCATATAAAACAGCTGTGACCGGTCATAGACCGTTCCGCTCACCTCCACCTGGCCCAAAACGCAATGGCCGGCCAGGACCAATACTATGAATAATAACAACTTATTCAAACCAAAAGGGAAATTACCTCTTTTTTGCGTCCGTCGGGTCACTCCGAAATAAAAAGCCCCCTCGCGGGGGCCTATTGCTATCAACTCATCTCTTATGGGACGAAGCTACGGCGTCTTTTGTTTGGCCCGCTGTCGCAGCTGCCCAACGGCGGGGTTGGATTTCCTGGCGGGTGTGGTCACGGTTTACGCGCCTACTTCAACTGCGTCGCCCCATCCACCTCGATCGCGGACAGCGGCGAGGTCTTACTCATCAGCACATTGTTCTGCGCCCTCGCCGTCATCCATTTCCCCAGCCCCGGACTATAAACACCGCCCAGCATATTGAAGTACCCCACGTCGGCGGTATTGTAGGCGAAACACAACGTGTTCGAACCTTCCTTGTAATACGGCTGCTTCTGAAGAGATACCGGATCGACGATATTGTAGGAAGTCCGTATTGTTGATCTTGTATCCCTGTTCGGGCGGCCCCGGCGTATAGAGGCTGCCGCCGCCGGAGATGAAAATGCAGTCGTCGGGCACAGAATTGACATCCACCGCGGAGTCGTGGAAGACCGCAATCCCAAACGCATTGCCGCTGTTCGCCATCAGCCCCGTCGTCGCGCGCCCAAATCCGTCGCCACCCTGTTTCGAATAGTCAAAAGCCCGGATCCAGTTGCTGCCCGCCATACTCGTCGAGCCCGCACCGTTGATCATCTTGCCGCTGCCGCCGACATAGAAGAAGGTCCCTTTCGCCGCAAAACCCGAGAAACAGCTGAGCTTGAATGACCGCATATCGCCCGTCGCCCAGCCCTTCGAGGGATAGCCCACGGGAGTGGAAGCATTCGCATTATTTAAGATCACTACCGAGAACGGCGTAACAGAAAAATCGATATCCCGCGTCGCCATCAACTGCACATACTCATAGGGCTGGTCCGCACCCTTTACGTCGCTCGCAAAGCCCGTAATAACGGCCGAAGCGATCGTAACCGCCGAACTCAGGACGATCACGTCGCCGGCCACCCGTGGCCTCAACTGGGGCGTCAGCGTCCCCTTGCCGTCCGCGGAATTGAATACGATCCCGTAGTAGTTCGCGCTGAAGGGAGCCGTAAAGCCGGCCAGGGCCGAAGACGCCTCTACGTGCAGATCCAGATTGCCAAACCCGTCGTTCAGCACCTTATCCCCCGCCAGCACGTCCGTCGGCTGCGGCAGCGGGTCGAAGCCACCCTTTACAACCACCGACAGGACGCTTTCATAGTCGCTGGGGCTGGCCAGTATCGCATTCGCATGCACCTGATTGATAGGAATGGTATTACCGGACGAGATCTTTACGATAGCAGCAGACGGGACGCCCGTGATCTCGAGGATGCCGTTGACCCGTTTCAATACCCCACCCTCGACCTTTATCGAGACCGAGTCGCCTGGAACATATTTCGCGGCGTCATCCCCGATGGGTATCGAAATACCACGCACCGAAGAGAGCCTTCGGGCTTCCTGTACGACCAGCAGCCCCGCCGGCATATTGCCACCGGAATGGTCCGACACGACCATGGCCGTGATCGTCGTAGAGCCGCCCATATTGTCCTTTGTCAGTTTGACATCGGCTCCTTTATAGAGCTGCCGAATATCGTAGATGGCGACAAAGGGGCTGATGACCGAGCCGGGGTAGTTGTCTTTTTTACACCCGAACAGCAGGCCTGCCAGCAAAGAATATGCGAATAATTTTTTCATCTTGATTGTGTTTACGGTTTCTGCCACCAGACTTGTGTTGAAATCAGATCAGGCCCCTGCGCTGCCACGGCGAGCTTGTAGTTCGTCGGATTCGTCGACTGCACATAGACGGGATATGCCAGTCTCGCCGGCATCACGCCGCCATTCTTCAGCCCCGGTCCTTTGGGCAGCGCGGGATGCCCGGTCCGGCGGTATTCAAACCACTTGTTGCATATCCTCCAGGAACAAAATATAATATTTCTGCAGCTGGATCTTCTCCATCTTGTCGTCGAAGGACGCGCTCTCGTCCCACTGCATGTCGGCATTGCCGAGATAGGTCGTAATGGGCACGTTATAGTTGGGCAGCCACTGGTGGATCCCCCCGATACCGCGCTGTCGTAGTAGGCTTCCGCGGGGCCGGGGATCCAGCCCTTGACCGCGGCTTCCGCCAGCATACACTCCAGCTTCGCCGTAGTTGAGCATCATACCGGTGAGAGGGTCCGTCATCAGCGTACTCGTGGAGGTGGTCGAATAGAAATAGCATTTTTTAGGTTGACCCGTGCCTGGAGAATAGCCGCTCGGTACGCCGATGTACTGACCAGAGTAGGGGGCAATGTCCCAGCGGTTAATATTGTTGACGCCCCAGGTGGGACCATCGATACGCGGGTCGCTCCAGTTGGAGAGATGGTCGATAAAGAAGCTGCAGATCGCCGGTGTCCGGAAGTCCTGTTCGCGGACGGAGAGATAGGGCGAGTTAAGAGGCGCGACACCTGTCCAGCGCAGTATGGCGGACTCCCCGATGCTGTCGATCAGCGGATAGCTGCTCTGGTTCGCTACGATATACTGGAACTTTTTGATACAGGTATCGGCGACCTCGGATTTACCGGCGATGCGCAGCAGCAGCCGAAGGTAGAGGGAGTTGCCAAATTTCCTCCAGCGCGCGATATTGCCGTTGTAAACGGGGTCGCTGGCCCCGATGATGGCCGTATTGGCCGAGAGCAGGCTATTGGCGGTATCCAGCTGCCTGAAGATATCGAAGTAGATATCCTTCTGTGCGTCGAAGGCCGGCTGGTAGTCCGCAGAGTCCTTCGCCTGGTTGGAGTGGAAATAGGGGACGTTCCCGTAGGTATCGGTCAGCATGGAATAGATCCAGGACTGACAGATGAGGGAGATGCCCATATAGGACTTGTTATAGTTGGGCTCGACGCTCGAGATCTTATAGATATCCTTGAAGTTGGTCAGCTGTGAATACCATCCGTTGTAGAGGTAGTCGGAATAGCTGTTGGGGATATCATAGCGGAAGGGCTGCCCCTCGGCATCGCTCAGATTGACCGTCACCTGCATCAGCTCGTTGTTGAAGCCGCGGTTCCGGGTCATGTTATACGTGAGGGTATTGACCAGCGCGGGCGCCAGCAGTTGCTGCGGCAGCGCGTTGGGAGTATTGTTCGGGTCGGTGTTCATCGTCTGGAAGTCCTTTGTACAGGAAGTCGCGGCCAGACTCAACAGCAATATGACGGTAGTAAGTTGTTTCATTTTGTTCATATTAAAATCCAAGAACCAGATTTGCTCCGAATGACCGGGTCGAGGGGAACTGACCGATCTCGAAGCCACGAACGATATCGGTGCCGTTCAGCGTCCCGAACTCGGGGTCGAAGTCGGGCCATTTCGACCAGATATAGAGGTTACGTCCGTATACGCCCACGGTGGCACGCTGTAGGTGCAGTTTATGCACCAGGCCGACGCTCAGGCTGTAGTCCAGCCGCGCCTCGCGGAATTTAATGAAGTCGGTCCGGAAGACGCTGCCTTCGGCGTTGTTCTGTCCGAAATGGCTGCGGTAGTAGTTGTCGATATCGGTCGCGATGACGGTGTTCTTTACATAGTGCCCGTTGGCGTCCAGGGTCACGCCGTTGCCGATGATGCCGTTGTAGCGGCCGGGCAGGGTGTTTGGCGTCTTGCCTTGTTCGGCTAATTTATAGTGCGTGAGGGAATGGGCCACGGCGCCGTACTGCGCGTCGAAGAGCAGGTGCAGGTGCCACTGTTTGTAGGAGAAGTCGTTGGTAAGTCCCATCTTCCATTTGGGGATGGTGTTGCCGAGGTATCTCACGTTGGGGTCGAGCTTTGCAAATCCCGTCGGGTTGTCGTATACGACCCGGCCGTCCGGCGCCCGCAGGTAGCCCTGTCCGTAGAGATCGCCCATGCTGCCTCCGACTTTGGCGACGATCTGACCGCCGCCGACGGGGCCGTTGTAGATAACGACACTGCTGTCGGCGAGTTGTTTGATCTTGTTGGTATTGGCGTCGAAGACGACGTTGACCGTCCAGGAGAAGTTCTTCGTCTTGACGGGTGAGCCGTTGAGCGCGACTTCGATACCGCGGTTGTTGACCTTTCCGGCGTTGATCAGCGCCTGGCTGTAGCCGGAAGCGCGGTCGACCACCCTTTTAAGGATCTGGTCTTTTGTGTTGCCGTTGTACACGGCCAGGTCTAGGCCGAGGCGGCTGTGGAAGAGCCGCACATCGGTGCCTATCTCATAGGTGATGGTGCGCAGCGGCCGGAGGTCGGGATTGGCGAGCAACGACGGATTTTGGAGGCCGCCGTTGTAGAGGCTGCCGGCGGTGGTGTAGTTGTACGCCGTGAGATAGGGCTGCGTGCCGCCGCTGCCGACGCCGCTGGCAGAGAATCTGACCTTCGCAAAGCTGATCCAGGAAGGCAGGGTGAAGGCGTCCGAGAGGACATAGCTAAGGTTGGCCGAGGGATAGAAGAATCCGGCGTTGGCAGTGCGCAGCGGTGTGGCCAGCACGCTGTTCCAGTCCTGGCGCGCCGTCAGGTCGAGGAAGAGATAGTCTTTGTACGAACCCGACAGCAGCCCGTAAAAACTATTGATGCCGTACTGGCTCTTCGCCGGCAGCGTCACCAGCGGCCCCGCGTTGTTGGACAGCGTGTATACGCCGGGGTAAGTTAGCGAATCGGCTCGCACCTCGTTGTAGTTGTAGTTGTTCCGCAGGATACTGCCGCCGCCGGTAGCGGTCAGGCGGAAGTCGCCCGCGATGGTTTTTACATAGCGCAGCATGAAGTCGGCGCCGGACTCTTCGGAGAAGATGTTTTGCGTGCGGTAGCTACCCTTGGGGTATTTGGCGCCCGCGTCGTAGGGCCGTTGCTGCGCCCGGGTCTCATAGGAAAAATCCAGTGAGGTCCTCATCTGCAGGCTGAGTTCCTTTGTAAATTGATAGGTTGCCGTTACGTTGCCCGTCAGTTCGTTGCGGTTGGACTTGTTGAGAAAGGCATAGGCGATGGCAAAAGGATTCTCGGGATAGCTGCTGAAGGGAAATTCGAGCTGCCGGCCCTCCTGTCCCCTGACCCAATAGTTCCTCAGCCAGTCCATGTTTGCGCTGGGCTGCCAGAAGATGAACCAGTACATGATGGACTGGTTGCCGTAGCCGGCGCCGGGCAGGTTGTCGCTCCACATATTGTTGTAGTCGATCTTGGAAGAGATCTGCAGCTTGTCGCTGACTTTGGAGTTGACGCTGAGGGAGACGGAATTTCGTTTATACCCTGTATTCGGCACGATCCATTTGTTGTCTACGTTGGTGACCGAGAACCTCGCCGTCGTTTTGTCCGTTCCTCCGTCGATGCTAACGGTATTGGTTATCGTCTGACCGGGTTTGAAGTACTCGTGGATCTTGTCCTTGTAGGGACGCCACAGGGTGCGCCCGGCGCCCTGGGCCTGGGTCGTCGGGTCGTACTGGTAGAATAGCTGGCCGTCGAACTTCGGGCCGTAGGCGCTGCTGGTGCCGCTGGTGCTGGCCCCGTCCGCGGAGGCGCCATAGGAGTAATAGTTGGCCCCCGCGAGACCCGGCCATATTGCCACTGCATGGCAGGCCACCGATTGACCTGCTCTTCGGTAGCATTGGATACGAGGGTTATACCGAGACCGCTCTTCCGGATGCTGCCCGACTTGGTGGTGATGATGACGGCCCCGTTGGCGCCGCGCTGACCGTAGAGGGCCGCGGCGCCGGGACCTTTAATATCTGTACCGATTCGATGTCTTCGGGGTTGAGGTCGTTGGTATTACTGCCGTAGTCGGCGGGCATATTGTCGCTGCTGGTGCCGTAGGGTACTTCGCCGCTGATGGCGCTGCGGCGGCCGCTGCCCTGGTTGATGACGACGCCGTCCACAACGATCAGCGCCTCGTTGTCGCCGGTGAGGTTGTTCTCGCCGCGGAGGATGATCTTGTTGGTACCTACGGGGCCGCTGTTGGAGCGCACCAGCGTGAGGCCTGCCACTTTGCCGGAGAGGGCGTCGGTCCAGTTGCCGGACAGCGCGTCTGTCGAGCGTGCTTGCCCTGTATGGTGGTGGTGGCGTAGCCGAGTGATTTTTCTTCTCTTTTGATACCGAGCGCCGTCACGACGACGTCCTGCATCTGGCGATCGTCTTTCTGCAGCTCGATCGGCAGGTAGAGATTTTCCTGCGCGGTGAATTTCTTTTTTAGCGGGCGGTAGCCGACCGCGGAAACTTCAATGGAGCCTTCCAGCTGGCTGTTCAGCATCTTGCCGAATCCGCCTTTGTCGTCGGCGATGGCGGTGACGGGCCGCTGTCCGTCCTGTTTGATGATGACGGTAGCGCCGGACACTGGGATGGAGCCTTCCTTGATCACGCCGGTGATGACCATGGGCGGTCCTTTTTTGTCGCCGGTCTCGCTGCGTTTGATGACCCAGCTGTTGCCGCGGACGGTGGCCGCAAAGCCGGACTTCGCCAGGACCTTGTTCAGCAGCTCGCCGACACCTTCTGCTTCGTAGCTGGCGGCGGTGACCTTTACCGCGCCGAGCTCGGCGTCTGCATAGGCCAGCTGGACTCTGAACTGGGCGCCGAATTGCTCCGCGACCATGGCGAGACTGCCCGCGCCGTGGCGGAAGTGCAGGGTGCCTTTCTGGGCCCTCGTGAGGGCCGGGCCGGCAAGCAGGATAAGTAGTGAGAATAAGATAGTCAAATTCGACTTTGTGTGTAACATATTCCTTTTCATTATAGACAATAGATGGGTGCCCCCGGCGCGGGCCGGGAATTTTTTTGATACGGAATGCCTAGTGGATATTGTAGCCGGTCACTGAGTTCAATACACCGAGATTCTCTTCCAGTGAGAGATTCATGTCCCAGGTGAGCGTTACTTTCATCTGCTTATCGATCGTATCGTAGGTTAATTTTGTTCGGTAGTAGTTGCCGAGCTTCCGGAGCAGGTCGCCGAGTGCGATGTTGTGCCATCTTACTTGTTGCTGGAGCCACCAGTCGGTGTCGGCGGGGTCGACCTGTGTCGTTTGCCAGGCGGCGGTGTTGACGGTCATTCCCGCGGTGAGGAGGATGCGGCGGGTTTGGTTGGGTACGTCGAGCGCGACTTTTCCGTCTCTTACCATCAGGTCTATATTTATGGAGTCGAGGCGCTGGACGGAGAAAGCCGTTCCGAGTACGGTGATCAGCTGCGGGCCGGCGGAGACGGAGAAGGGGTGGTTGTCGTCTTTCTTTACGTCGAAGAAGGCGATACCATTTGTCAGGTCTATTTTACGCTGGCTGCTGAATTTCGGGTAGACGCGGATGGCGGAGTGCGGCGCGAGGAAGAGTGTCGAGCTATCGTCGAGGGTTAGGCGCAGCATGGTATTGGCGCTGGCGATCTCGCGCCACCGGGCTACGGGGATTGGCGCCATTACCGACCTTACGAACAGGAAGATCAGGACGGCGGCTGCGGCTGCGGCCGGGAGGCCTATGAATAGGAGACGGCGGGTGGTGCCGGAGGGGCTGTGGCCTGCGTCCATTTTAAGGTGCAGGCTGTCGAGCAGGGCCTTTTTCTTTGCGGGGTCGATCTCGTCGGGGTTGTCCCAGGCCTGTCTCCAGTCTTCGTCGTGATGTGCGTCGTCGGTAAAGGTCATTTCAACGGTTTGACGAATAGACGGGAGGCGGAGGGAGTTGGTACTAGGAGGAAATGGGAGTTAACAATTTGGTTATATTGGCTGGGCCGGGGGGCCGGCATTAACCGCTGGACCCCGGTGTTAGGCGTGAACCGTGTGAACCGCGGGGCCCCGGCAGGGGATCTAACGCCGGGGAAGTACCATTTTTTGGAAACACTGTTCCAGTCCGAGTTGGGCAAAATGGGCGATGGTGCCGAAGTCGGCGGATTCTGTCACCGTCATTTTGGTTTGGTTTGGGCCCAGGGATTCAAAAGTCACGACCGTCCTGACGTCTTCGGGAAAATCGGCGGGCATGCCCACCGCGGTGGGCTTCTGTTTGGCGCCTTTCGCGTCCGACAGATTCATGATAAATTCAATTCTCTTGTGCGGGGAGATACTGGTATACGTCCAGATATTGTAGTGTGTCTGCCCGCCCATTTCGGGACGGGCTTTCATTGCAACCAGCGAGGTTCCTCCTTCGCGGAAATCCAGTTCGACCAGCGGACAGGTGAATTTATCCGGACCCCACCATTGTTTGATATTTTCGGGATCCGTCCACAGCTGCCATACCGCTTCCGCCGGGGCATCGAATATTCTGCTGACGGTGATTTGTTTGGCGGCCATTATGCGTTGATTAGCGTTTGGAGATCCATTTTTCTCATTTTGAGGAAAGCCGCGACTACGCGTTGCGCTTTTTCGGGTGTGCTCATCAGCTGGCCCAGTATTGCCGGGATGACCTGCCAGGAGATGCCGAATTTGTCGGTACACCAGCCGCACATACTTTCTTCTCCACCGTCGGCGGTAAGGCTGTTCCAGTAGTGGTCGATCTCCTGCTGGTCCTCGCAGGGAATGACAAACGAAAACGCTTCGTTGAAGTGGTTCGGCGGCCTTCTGTCGTTGAGTGCCATTATGTGCGCGCCGTTCAGCTGAAAGTTCACGACCATCGGCGACGCGTTCAGGACTTTTGAATTGGGGAAGATACCGCAGTAGAACTCGGCGGCTTCTTTGGCCTGGTTGTCAAACCACAGGCAGGGATAGATGTGTTTTGCCATTGTAAGGAGCTTGATTGGTTATTGTTTTTTGCTTTTGTTTCTTTTCAGCAGCTGATCCATATGGTTCATTCTGCCTTCCCACAGCTCGCGGAATTGCTCGGTCCAGTCCGAGACTTCTTTTATTCCTACGGGGTTCAGCTGATAGTAGATCTCCCGTCCCGATTGCCGTTGCTCCAGCAGCTGGCATTCTGTGAGGATCTGCAGGTGTTTGGAGATAGTTTGTCTGGCGGTGCCGAAATTTTCGGAGATGGCGTTGGGTGTAAGGGCGCCGACTGCGAGCAGGCTGAGTATGGCCCGCCTCGTGGGATCTGATATTGCCTGGAAGACGTCTCTGCGGATGATCATTATATGCAGCTATTTGACTGCAAATATATGCGCAGTTATTTGACTGCGCAAATTTATTTTTATTTGGGGGTGAACCATCGGGGCGGGACGTGAACCATCGATACAGCGGGAGTCGTGAACCATGTGAACCGCGGGACCGGACGCGTGAACCATCGATACAGTGCGGGGCGTGGACTACCGATACGGGGGCATGAACCACGTGAACCACGGGACCAGGTCGCGTGAACCGCGGTCTACAAAAAGAACAGCTGTACCTGCCTCAGGATCTTGACGATCCGCTGTCCGGCGGTGTGCAGCTGGTTCTTGACGGTCTGCTCGCTGATGCTGCAGCTGCGAGGCGATCTCTTTGACGGTCAGCTGGTCTTCCGTCTTCATCACATAGATACGCCGCATCTGGCCGGGGAGTTTGTTGGTGGCGTCCTTCCAGATATGGTACACCTGTTTGTGCTGGTACTGTTCGTCGGGCTGGGGACGTTCGGTGGCTTGTTCCTGAAATTCGTCGACGAGGGTGTAATTCTTTTTTTGATCGCGCGGAGATGATCGCTGATACAGTTCTGGACGACCGTAAATATATAATTACGGAAAGAGGTGTGGATAACGATGGAGTCGCGCTTTTTCCAGAGCCGGAGGAAAACTTCCTGCAGGATGTCGTCCGCCTCCGCAGCCCCGTTGAGGCGCCGACGGATATACGTGAGGACAGGCCCCGCGTGGCGGTTGAAGATTTCATCAAAAGCAGTTCGGTCTCCTTCTTTGAGCCGCAGCAGCAGCGGGCTGTCGTCGGAGAGCATTTCCTGGGTGCTCATAACCCGACAAAGATCGGGTACGGGATGGCGATCCCCTATAAACCTAGTTTACGAAATTTTTAAGTTTTGCCCGCCGGCGCGGGCCCGCGATCTTTAGTGTCTCGGGAACATTACGGCCAGGACCGTCATCAGCGCGTAAGGCAGCAACAAAACGCTGAGCGACAGCACCAAATGCAGTTTACGGCGCTTGTGCCCGTCGACGAGCGTCTCATATTTCCCAAAGATCTTCTGGTCGCGGTCGCGTATAATAAATACGTAGTTGAAGAACGCCGCGGTCAGCATATAGATCATGCCTGCGAAAATACTCGACTGCATCTTGGACTCGAACCGGGAGTGTCTCCAAAAATGGAGGTACATCGATTCGAAGAACAGGAGCCACCCTCCCAGTCCGAGGGAGAACAGATACATGGCCTGAAGACGGGGGTTGAAGACTTGCCGGTACTGGCTGGATCTATAGAAATAGCTATAGATGTTAAAGTAGAGATAGTCTATGTGTTTGAGCATAGGGTATCCGAATTAGGGTACGGGTAAAAGGATTATTCCCTCCTATAACGCCGACGGGGAGAAAATCGTACGGGGAGAAAATGCCGAAATGAGTAATTACTTGATCTTCAATAGGCAAAAACTAGTGAAATCCCTTAAAATTATGGTCTATATTTACGCAAACCCCCATCCGTGAAGCTCCCGGCCTGTCTTTTTTTGCTAATCTGCCTCTGTATCAGCGCTTTCGGTCAGACGAAGGACAGTATCCGCGTCCTGATCATCTACGGATCGGAGCCCGCGGAGGGCTATCCCACTGAGTTTAAATGGTTTGGAGGCAGGGCTGGGGGTCATGTCGTCCTCCAGACGGGCAGGGACAGGGTACTGAGCTTCGCACCGACCGTATATAGGCCGATCTGCCATATTTTCCCATCCCGCAGCCGGGCAGATTTCCGGTCGGCGTTCACCACCAATAGCGTCGGCGCCTTCTGGCACACTTTCAACTATACCCATAGCCGAAAATACTGCGTCGACAGCCTGAGACAGCTGGTTGTGAGCATACCCATCACTTCAGTACAACGCAAAAAATTGGACAACCTCAGCAGGGCCTATCTGGCACACCCTCCCTACGACTATGCGGTCGTGGGTATGCGCTGCGCCTCCGCGACCTATGAGATACTGGCGCAGATAGGAGTATTCGGGCATCCGTATACGCAGCATATCTGGTGGCATTTATTATTCCCGCGCGACCTTCGGTACGAGCTGCTGAAGGAGGCGCGAAATGGAGGTGTTGCCAGAGGCTGGAGGGTGTATCAGACGAAGGGTTGTGTAGCGCGCAACTGGGACTATGACAGGTCGGTGGATTGAAGAATATCTGCTATCTTGCGCGCTATGCAAACCCTCAAACCCTTTCTTGTACTCATCTTCCTTGTTTATACCATTACCGCCGCAGCCCAGGACACAACCTATTTCGACAAGTCCTGGAAGCAGACCATCGCCACAAACGCGGCGTACTTCAGGACCAAAACCAGAAACAACGACCTGTGGCAGGTAACTGACCATTTCCTCACGGGCGCGCCGCAGATGACCGGTGTATACACGGACGATTCTTTTCATATTCAGCAAGGTGAATTCAGCTGGTACAGCGATAAAGGAATCATCACCCACCAATGCACCTTTCAAAAAGGAAAGGAAGAGGGACAGGAGTCTTTTTACTATCCGGATGGCAAACTACGGGTGAAGGGTCAGAACAGCAATAATAAAAAGACGGGAGAATGGCGTGGCTATTATCAAAATGGCAAATTGTCCGGAAAGGCCGTATACGACACCGGCAGACAGGTATCCGGCAGTTTTTATAATGAAAACGGGTCCCGCAACAAATTTGTGAAGGAGTTTGAGCGCCAGGCCGAGTACCCGGGTGGCCCTCCACAGTTCCTGCGGTTTCTCAACAAAACCCTCCGGTACCCGGACAGCGCCGTCGTTCACGAGACAGAGGGAATAGTAATCGTTGATTTTAAGGTAAGCAAAGAAGGGAAGGTCGAAAACCCTCACGTATCGCAGTCAGTTGACAAATATCTCGATGAAGAAGCCTTGCGGGTGATGCGACTGATGCAGGACTGGATACCCGCAATATTTGGTGGCGTAACGAGCGATGATTTCAAGCGGCAGCCGGTGGTATTCCACCTTCGTTAGGTGGGCTGCCGGCGGCACTCTCGGGGTGGCGCGCTGCACTCGCCAGGAGGCGGCTGCCTTTTTTCGTACCTTCGCCGCTGGCTGGGCTTAGTCCAGCATAATTACTGTTGTAAAACAGCAAATCCCACTGGATATGAAGCGTAAAACGGACAATTTCAGCAAGTTCTATAATAAGAAGCGCAACAGCGCCATCAAAGAAGAGTTCCGCCAGGAGAAAAAGGCGGAGAAGAAAGAAAGGAAGGAGGCCATCGAGAGGCATTTTGAGGAGAAGAGGCGGGCGGCCGGCGGGCCGGCTGACAAAGAGGCCAGGTTCAAAAAGTTGCCAGGCAAGACCAAGCCGCCGACCCTGGCGCTCAAGCGGGGTGCGGGTGCACCCGAGAAGGGGGACCGGAAAGACCCGCGGTTGCGGGAGGAAGCCTGCCCCGGGAGCAAAGCCTACCCCGACACAAGGCACTACTCCACCGCACGGCGACACTCTCCCACTCAACAAGTACATCGCACATGGCGGCATCTGCTCGCGACGCGACGCAGCCGACCTGATTCGCGTGGGAAAGGTATCGGTCAACGGTCAGGTCGTTACCGAACCGGGCACGAAGGTCCTGCCGACGGATACCGTAAAGGTCAACGGCAAGAAGGTGACCATCTCGCGGAATTTTGTATACATCCTGCTCAACAAACCCAAAGACTATATCACAACGACCGACGACCCTCAGGGACGCAAGACGGTGCTCGATCTGATACGGCACGCCACGCAGGAACGCGTTTTCCCTGTAGGGAGGCTCGACCGTAATACCTCGGGAGTACTCCTGCTGACCAACGACGGAGACCTCGCCCAGAAACTGGCGCACCCCAGCCACGAGATAAAAAAGATCTATCACGTCAGCCTCGACAAGCCGCTGACCAAAGCCGACTTCGAAAAGATCATCGGCGGCGCGGTCGATCTGGAAGACGGCGTTGCCCACGTCGACGCGCTGGCCTATGCCGACCCCGGGGACAAGACGCAGATCGGGATCGAGATACACAGCGGCCGCAACCGCATCGTCCGCCGCATCTTCGAGCACCTGGGCTACGACGTCCGCGGTCTCGACCGCGTCATGTACGCCGGCCTCACCAAAAAGAACGTACAGCGCGGGAAATGGCGGCTACTAACGGAAAAGGAAATACGAATTTTAAAATATCTCAACTCCTCTATCAAGGGATCGTCCGCCCGCGTGAAGGAATGGGCCAGCGTCGAGGTCCCGGCGGAATCCGGGCAACCCCGCAGAACGGCCACTGCCACGGCAGGACCCGGGGCCGCACCCGGCAAACGGCCTCCGCGCAGTATCCCCCCGAAGGGACGGAAACCCGCCACTACGCCGTCCAGGTCGCGGCCCCACAAACCGGGCCATTTTAACAGTGATGGGGATTAATTTAGTCCAATGTACAAACCCGAAATAATATTCGAGAACGCGGCTTTTATCGCGATCAATAAACCCGCCGGAATGCTCAGCATACCGGACAGGAAAGGAGAGGAACCTTCGCTGAAGTCGTGGCTGAGGGAGAAATACGGCAATATCTTTACGGTCCACCGGCTGGATCGCGAGACAAGCGGCGTTATCGTCTTCGCAAGAGACGAGGCCACGCATAAATTCCTGTCGGAGGCCTTTGAACACCGCGACGTCGAGAAACTTTACCAAGGCCTCGTCCGAGGGCAGCCTCGCCGAAGGCAAGGGCACCATCGATTTCCCCATCATGGAACACCCTACTAAACTGGGGACGATGGTCGTCAACCGCCGCGGCAAGGCCTCGGTGACGGACTACGAAGTGATCGAAGATATGGGACTGTACTCGCTGGTGCAGTTCCGCATCCATACGGGGCGCACGCACCAGATACGCGTGCATATGCAGGCGCTGGGCCACCCAATCGTCTGCGACGAATTGTATGGCGATGCCCGGCCCGTGCTGCTGTCCGGCTTTAAGCGCAATTTCAAGTTGTCGAAGGACGCCGAAGCAGAGCGCCCTATCCTGTCCCGCCTCGCTCTCCACTCCCATCTGCTGCATTTCCAGGACGCCGGCGGCGAGTTTCATCACGCTCGAGGCGCCGCTGCCAAAGGACATGCGGGCGCTGATTCAGCAGCTGAAGAAATGGAAACAGTAGCGCAGACGACCTCCCTTCCGCACCCCGGGAAATGCCGGCGAATGTATTTTAAGCAGTTCTACTTAGCAAAACATACCCCCTGGACCTTATAACCCACTAAGGACCAACCCTATGCGTTTTTGGGAAAATATCCCATTTGGGGATTTTAGTCTTCTTTCTGGAATATACGCGATAGGACATCAGGGTCTAACTGTCTGGCAGAGAGCATTGTTATGTTTTGGCACCGGCATTGTCTTCTCTCGTGTCAGAAACTAATAATCCAGACACAAAATGAAAACTCTTTACACCCTGTTGAAATCTTCCACTTGTCCTGATCATCTCTCTCGCAGCTGCTCTGTCTGCCAGGTCTCAGGCCACGCTGGAGCTGACCAGCTCGTCGGCTTCGACGTCCGCGACCGGCCCGAGTGTGGCCAATCAGGTGATGACCTTTTATGAGAACCGCACCAACGGTACGTACGCCGCCTTTACTTCGCCGACCACTACGGCTACACTCTCTTTGAGTAACCAGCAATATACGATGACTTCGGCGCAGGTCTCTACGAGGACCGGTTCCAGCTTTGGCACCAATGTCAATCCATTCGGCAGTGGCGCCGGCAGTCTCAATCTTTATATGTCTCTCGGTTCCGTCGGTGGCGCGTCCAGCAGCAATTTTACGGCTGCCGGAACCATGACCGCGGGTACGGGTATCTCTACTACCAACAACTATGGCGTCGAGATCTTCAACTCTGCCCTCGCGCTGCAGAATGCCGGTCGCAGCACCAGCGGCAGGTGGTATATGGCGGACCTGACGATCACGTTCAGCGCGCCCATCAATAACCCCGTCATTCATGTCGCCGGTCTTGGCGGCACCGCTGGCGGACTCGGATTTACAACCGAATTCGACCTGTCATCCACCGGTGTCACGCTGATGAAGTTGTCGGGTTCTTCCGAGCTGACTGTTACCAATACTTCTATTCTCAATAACGACCCCAGCCCTGCCGGCACTACCGGTCTCGGCGCGGCCAGCGGTTCGATCCTGATCAACGGCACCAACGTGACCAGTGTTACATTCAAAATGTATATGCGCGGCGATGGCGGGTCGTCTTCCTGGTCGACCGGCCATGCTGGTGACGGATTTCTGCTGAGCACTTCTGCGCTGACGGCATCGGTCTCTACCCTGCCCGTAGGCCTTGTAGACTTCACGGCTGTTTCCTCGGGCGATGGCGCCCGTCTCGACTGGTCTACTGCCATCGAATCAAACTCTTCCTTCTTCTATATCGAACACAGCACCGACCAGAACAGCTGGGAGACTATCGGCAGCGTACAGGCGGCCGGCAACAGTACTACGGCCCGCAGCTATGCTTTTACGCATAAGAATGCCGGGGCAGGTAACAATTTCTACCGCCTGAAGATGGTCGACCAGGATGGGACGTTCGTCTACTCGAAGGTCGATGAGGTTTCGGTCGAAGAGGCGTCCCGTGTGAGTTTCTATCCCAACCCCGTAAAGAGCGGTTGTACTGTGAATACGAACAGCACGACGCCCACGTCGCTGAGCCTGGTGACACTGGATGGCCGGATGCTGCAGCAGAACAATAGTTTTGTCAGCGGTGGAACCGTAGACCTGAGCCGTTATCCGAATGGGATCTATCTGATCGTGCTGCGGAGTGTGACGGGTAAGTCGGAGGTGTTGAAGGTGATGAAGGACTAGGCCCCGACGGCAGAGGTCAGTCCGCCCTTAAGCTTCTAACCGGGTTCATCAATGCCGCCTTCACCGACTGATACCCGACAGTCAGCGCCGCGATCGCCAAAGCCCCGAGCCCCGTCAGGAGGAATACGCCGACGCCGATGCTGGTGCGATAGTCGTAGCCCTGCAGCCAGCGGTGGGCAAGGAAATATGCCAGCGGCGAGGCGATCAGAAAACTGACCGATACGAGGATGACAAAATCTTTTGACAGCAGCAGCAGCAACTGCGACACCGAGGCCCCGAGCACTTTCCGGATACCGATCTCCCTCGTCCGCTGTTCGGCCATATAGGCCGCCAGCCCGAACAGCCCGAGACAGGAAATAAAGATCGCGAGCCCCGCAAAAACCGCTGCCAGCTTGCCGATCAGCGCCTCCAGCGAAAACAGCGCGGCGTAGTTGTCGTCGACGAATTGATAGTTGAACGATCCGTCCCAGTTGTTCTTGCGGAATATCGGTTCGAGCCTGGACAGCGCGACATGGGTATTTACGCGGGGGTCCAGACGGACCATGAATACGAACGTCGCGTTGGGCTGAAAGACATACAACTGCGCATCAGGCGCGGTAAAGGGATTGTCCGTCAGGATGTCTTTCACGACGCCGATTATGCGCAGCTGCCGGGGGCTATTGGATACATGCCAGCGGATCGACTGGCCCAGCGGCTGCGTTAGCCGCATCCGCCGCACGGCCGACTCGTTCAGTATGACGTCGAGGCTGTCCACGCCGAAATTGCCCGTAAAATTGCGGCCCGAAACCAGCGGCATTCCCAGTGTCCTGAAATAGTCGGTGTCCGCCACGGCGTTGTATGCCAGACTGAGCCCTTCGTTGGGCTGCCGGCCGGGCCATCCCTCGATGGTATTGTGAGAGGCGACGGACGTAGCTGTGGTCGTCGATCTGGTCATACTGCTGACCATACCGGTGGCAAGTACTTCTCTTTTTACTACGGAATAGTCGGAAATCGCAACTGTTGAGATCAGACGGTTGGGATCATAACCCTGGGCCGGTTTCGAGCGTATTGTATCTGCTGGTAGACGATGATCGTGCCGATGATCAGGGCGATGCTGCAGGTGAACTGCAGGACGACAAGCGCCTTGCGCCCCCGTGTAGCCGAAGGACCGCCGCTCAAGAACTTCGGCCAGAGCTTCGTCCCTTGCTCCGGCCTCGTTCGGGGCCTTCGAAAACCTCGATCCCCTTTTAATACTTTTATCGGTTGAAAAGACGAAAGATAAAAAGCCGGCCGGCTGCCTGCAAGTAGACCGGTGAAGAGTATATATCCGGCGAACGCCAGCCAGAAGACGAGACTGCCGTAGGGTATCGGGATCTGTGTCCTGATAAGCCCATTGAAGCCCGGCAAAATGGCCTGCACTATCCCGAGCGCGAGGATCCCGCTGACCGATGCGATGACGATGGCCTCGGTCAGGAACTGGGCGATTAGCCCCTTGCGCGAAGAGCCGATGACCTTCCTGATCCCCACTTCCCGTGCTCTTTTCTCGCTGCGGGCGGTACTCAGGTTCATAAAATTGATACAGGCTATCAGCAACACGAGCAGGCCGATGATGCTGAACAGGCGGATATATTCGATGAGGCCGCCGGAAGGATATCCGTCTTTGAAGTCCGTGTACAAATGCCAGTCGGCCATGGGCTGCATGGCCACCTCTCTCCGGAATGCCGGCCAGGATTCGGGAGTATATTTCTTTACCAGCATCCGTATCTTCGGTTCTGCCTGCGCGTAAGTGATGCCCGGACGGAGGGACGCATACAGATCAAAGAAACAGTCTCCCCATTTGGTGAGCGCGTCCCTCGACCATCCCGGTGTGGCGACGAATGAGCTGAAGGGTCTGATAAAACCGAACTGCATCGTCGAGGCTTTGGGAACGTCCTGCATGACGGCTGTTACATGGCATTTGTCGCCGTATATGTCGACGACGCGGCCGACAGCGTCAGTAGTTCCAAATACGGCGATCGCCGTCGATCGGGTGACCACAACAGAGTATATATCTTTCAGCGCGGTTGCGGCCTTTCCGCTGATGAGGGGATACCTGAACAGCTCCAGGAACTCGTCGCCTGCAAAAAGGCCATTGACATTGATGCGTTTGTCTGCGATAGTAAACATGGCGCCGACCGGTCCAAATTTCGGAACCGTGTATTCGATCTCCGGAATGTCGTTCTTCAGTGCCGTGGCGAGGGGCAGACACACGTGGGGCGTGCTGCGAATGATGCCGTTTTCACTTTGCCGGAAGCGCACCTGATAGGCCTGCTGGTAGCCTGGTAGGAATTTATCCCAGCCTGTCTGGTCCTGGACCCAGAGACCGATGAGCAGGGCCACCGCCATGCCCGCGGCGAGTCCGAGGATATTGAGGACGCTGTAAACTTTACTCCGGAGGAGGTTACGCCAGGCGGTCGTGAAGTAGGTGGTGAACATATGTGTCGGTTCTCGTTTCTCGTTGGATGGATGATGCTCGTCGGGGATATCGGGCCAAAAAAATGCCGGTTTCTTTCCAGTCTATGGATCAATGTATTATGCAGGAGACGGCGGCGGTCGCTGTACGGCGGCGATACACCCGCTGTACGGTCCGTGGATCAGCGGAGAAGTTCCGCGATGCCGCGGTGGTCCCTTTTCTTCGCCCACTCGAGGGGCCGGGCCCAGCGCCGGTCTTTTGGCCGGTCGGGGTCTGCGCCGTGTGCGAGCAGCCATCTGACCATTTCCTTTTTTCCATGGCGGGCGGCCCAGCCCAGCGGCGTGGAGGCCCACTGCGTTTCGATCGTGTTGATGTCGGCGCCGTATTCGAGGCAGGCGGCGGCGATCTCTATCTCGCCCTTGCCGGCGCAGCGGTGGAGACAGGTAATGCCGAGCCAGTTGCGCAGCCCCGGATCGAGGCCTTTTTCAAAGAGCCATCGCGCTTGTTCTGCTGAATGAAAACCAACTCCCGCCCACCAGGCAGCTCGGTCCTGTCGCAGTTGGCGAAAGATATCGGGCTGGTATTGTAAAATCAATTCCAGCTGGTCGCGGAGGTCCTCTTCGATGATCCGTCCGAGGTAGGGTGTGAGGTCGGCTGACGGGTCAGTGCTGAGGATTTGCTGCAGACGGTCTGCCGATGCCTCGTAGGCGAGAATGTCTGTCTCCCGGTGTTGCGCGTGTTCCGCGATCAGGTCGACGATCTCCTGTGGGGCGTTGACGTGCCGGGCCATATAGAGGCAGTCTCCGGACGACTCGACCATCGCGTTGGCGTTGGCGCCGTGTTCGATCAGCAGGCGGACGATGTCCCAGTGCCTTGCGCCGATGGCGGCGTGAAGGGAGCCGCCCATGGGAGCGATACCGGGTTCCGGCTCGTTGGGCTTGGCGCCTCTGGCGAGCAGGAGTCGTACTACCTCGATATGTCCGGCCGCCGCGGCGTTCCGCAAGGGCAGGCCGCTATAGTAGCCGACGTAATCGGGGAGTTTGTTGACGAGTGTCGGGTAGAGGTCCAGCAGTTCGCGCACGCGCTCGTAGTAGCCGATCTTCGCGGCGACGCTGATATCGCATTCGGCGCCACGGCCCATCAGGTAGCCGGTGACTACCTGGTGCGACCGGAGCCCGGTCGGTGGGAGGTCGCGATACCAGTTGCGGTAGTTGTAGTCGCCGTTGGTGAGGTCGATCGGACGGGCGCCGTCGGGCCTTGTGCGTCGATGTCCGCACCCATGCTCAGCAGGTAATTGATGACGCTGATCTGCCGGGTCAGCGAGGCCCAGTGTATGGGCTGGTTGCCTGCCGCGTCGGCGGCGCTGACCAGACCGGGATTTGTTCCAACGATCTCTCTGACCAGCGGCAGGTCGAAATTTTTGATCGCGGTAGCGATCGTATCACCTTCCGGGCGGATCTGGTACCGGTCGGCAATCAGCCGTTCGAGCATCTCGAGCAGGTCCCAGTACTCGCGGTCGCGGGCCATCGTCACGAGCGAGTCGCCGATGAGGTTGAAGGGGTTGACACCCTCGGACAGCAGATACTCTACCACCGCCCGCTGGTTCTCCCGCACGGCAAACCGGATGGGCGTAAAATACTGATACTCGCAGCGGAGCAGCCGCCGGTCGTGAGCGACCAGTCTCCTCACCGTCGGGAGGTCGCCCGTAGCGCAGGCCACGATCATCGCCCAGACGTCCACACCCCTGCCCCCGGACCAGGGGAGCCACTCGGTGCTCTGCAGCTCAGCCGGCTGAAACATTCCTTGCGGTATCATACTTTAAGTTAGCCCTTTGCCCGTCCATCAACAAGTTAAATTTTGGGTAGTTTGAGCCAAGAATGAGGAATCCGGCTGGCGTAGGTATGGCCTACATTTATTGCGGCGGCCCGGGTCGGGTCCGCACCTTAACTCTACTACACATGATGGCCGGGATCTGTCTTCTATTCATAGTCGCTGCTGCTCCCTTTGTGGTCCGGGCCCAGATCAGCTGGAACAAGGACGGCAATTCCTACACCACCGTCGAGAATGGGGCTATCGTCGAAGTGACGCTGCCCGCGATGACGAAGTCGGTGGTCGTTGGCGCCGGGCAGTTGGCGCCGCTTGGGGTCTCGGCGCATGCCGCCGGAGGGCGCCGCGGAGGTGGTGATCTGGAATATTCGTTCTCTTCCGACCGGTCGCGGGTGCTATTGCTTGCGAAGCCGGTTCGCGAGTATCACAACACGTATCATTCCGCCTGGGTGTTCGATCGCAAGGCTTCTTTGTTGCTGCCGATCGCGCAGGAGCATATTCTCAATGCGAAGATCTCACCGGATGGGTCCCGCGTGGCTTATGTTTTCCGGAATAACATCTATAGCGTGGAGATCGGCTCGTCGGTGGGGTCTCCGGTGGCGTTGACTTCCGACGGCAGCGACAAGCGGCTCAACGGTTGGTTCGACTATGCGTCCAGCGAAGAGCTGTACTGCGTCGACGGATTTAGGTGGAGCCCGGATAGCAAGAGCATCGCGTACTGGCAGAACGATCTCTCGCGCGTGGGCATCTTCTATATGATCAATAACACGGATAGCATCTATCCGAAGATCATCGCGATCCCGTTCTCTAAGGTCGGTGAGCCGATCGCGCAGGCGCGGATCGGGGTCGTCAGCCTCGCCACGCGGGCGACGAAATGGATGAATATCGAAGGGGATCCTTCCAGCCACTATCTGGCGCGGATGGAGTGGACGCCCGACGGCACGCGGATCATCACGCAGCAATTCAATCGCGCGCAGAATAACAGCAAGCTGGTGCTGTCGAATCCCGGCACCGGCGAGAGCAAAGTGATCTATAACGAATCCGACGACGCGTGGATCGACCTGAAAGCTTTCTGGTCACACGCGGGGGTAATGACTGGGACTGGATCGAGGGCGGAAAGGCCTTTTTGTGGGTGAGTGAAAAGGACGGCTGGCGTCATATCTATCGCGTGGGACTGGACGGTCAGGAGACGCTGCTGACCAGGGGTAATTTCGACGTGACGAGCGTCAGCGGATGTGACGAAGGGCGTGGGTATTTGTATTTTGGGGCCTCGCCGGAGAATGCGACGCAGCGGTATTTGTACAGGGCTTCGCTTTCAAAGACGGTTGCCCCGGTACGCGTTACGCCGGACCTCGCGGGGACGCACGGTTATGTTTTGTCGCCGAACGGGCATTGGGCTCAGCATTCCTTTTCCAGCCATTTGTATATGCCGGCTTCTGAATGGGTGAGCCTGCCGGACCATAAAGCGCTAAATGCCGCGGAGAGTATCGCCTCGCACCTCACGCCAACGCCACAGGGCAGGCAGACGAGCTTCTTTACCATCACTACGGCCGATGGCGTTACGATGGATGCGTGGATGATCAAACCAGCCAATTTCGACAGCACGAAGAAATATCCGGTTATCTTTTACACCTACTCTGAACCGGTAGGATCGACCGTGACGGATATCGCTTCTCCGGGGCGCGCGAGCTTCTTCAACGTCGACGACGGCTATATTTTTATGTCGGTGGAAGGGCGTGGGGCGCAGACGCCGAAGGGCCGTGCGTGGCGGAAGTCGATCTACAAGAACGTCGGATGGATCAACGTCAACGACCAGGCGGCGGCTTGCCGGGAGGTGCTGAAATGGCCGTTCATCGACGCATCGCGCGTGGCGGTGTTCGGCAGCAGCGGCGGTGGGAGTACGACGCAAAATCTGTTGTTCCGCTATCCCGAGCTGTACAAGGTGGGGCTGGCGAGTGCCGGGGTGCCGAATCAACTGATCTATAATACGATCTATGAAGAGCGGTTTATGGGCGTGCTGCCGGAGAACAGGGACGCGTATCTCAAGTGTAACCCGCTGACCTATGCGAAGAATCTGCAGGGGCATTTGCTGATCATGCACGGGACGGGGGACCACAATGTGAACTATCAGGGGGAGGAGATGTTGCTGAATGAGTTGATCAAATATAACCGGCAGTTTCAATTTATGCCCTACCCCAACAGGACGCATGGGATTACGGAGGGTGAGGGGACGGTGCTGCATAAGACGACGCTGATGGCGGGGTTTTTGAAGCAGTGGTGTCCGGCGGGCGGGCGGTAAATCCGTATCTTTAGTCCAAAACCTTTCCATGTCCGACAATTTGATTGCCCCTTCACTGGCGCCATGGCTGACCGTCGCCGACGGCGCCAAAGCCGTCGATTTCTATACACGCGCATTCGGCGCAACCGAGAGTTATCGTCTGGAGGACCCTGGTGGTGGCCTCGTCGTCCGGCTGGCCATCGTCAACGCCGAGTTCTGGATCAGCAGCGAAGGGGTTAGCGGGCATGTGCCGGCACTTGGCGGGGGACGATCCGGCTGATCCTCACGGTAGCCGACCCGGACGCGTTGTTCGACCAGGCAGTAGCCGCGGGCGCGGAAGTGATCTTCCCGGTGAATGAATCGCATGGCTGGAGGCTGGGGAGGCTGGTTGACCCGTTTGGCCTGCACTGGGAGATCGGAAGGCCGCTGTGATCGGGAACGGCGTACCGACAGGCCGGCAGATAGAGTTCGTCTGGCTGTTCGTTGCTGTCGAAGGATTTCTGCAAACTCGTCGTCCTCTCCTTTGAAAAGTCTCCGGTCGGAGTGAGGGCCCTGGCGGTGTCTTTTGTTCGCGAGGCTATTCGTTCCTGTATACCACGCCTTCCTTCATCACAAATTTTACCTGGCCCATGGCATGGATATCCTTTATCGGGTCGCCGTCGACGGCGATGATGTCGGCGAGTTTGCCCGGTTCGAGGGAGCCCAGTTTGTCGCTGACGCCGAGGAGCTCGGCGGAGTTGGCGGTGGCGCATTTTAGCGCCTCCATGGGAGGCATGCCGGCTTCGGTCATGTAGACGAATTCCATCCAGTTCTTGCCGTGGGCGTAGACGCCGGCGTCGGTGCCGAAGGCGATCTTTACGCCGGCCTTGTAAGCTTTTGCGAAGGTGGCCTGAATTTTGGTGCCGATAGCAAGGGCCTTGCCGGCGATGATGGGGGGAAAATAGCCTGGTTTTAGGGCGGAGTCGCTGACGGATTTACCGGCGATGATGGTGGGGACCAGCCATACGCCATTTTTCTTGAAGAGGTCGATGGCTTCGTCGTCCATAAAGGTGCCGTGTTCGATGGAGGTGACGCCGGCGCGGATGGCGCGTTTCATCGCTTCGGCGCCGTGAGCGTGTGCAGCGACGCGCATGCCATAGTCTTTGGCGGTGGCGACGATGGCCCGGATCTCTTCTTCGGAGAACTGCGCGCCTGTGCCGTCTTTCTCGAGACTGAGGACGCCGCCGCTGGCGGTGATCTTTACCAGGTCGGCGCCTTCCTTGTACAGCTGGCGTACGGCTTTGATGCAGGCGTCCTTACCGTCGGCTACCGTCTCGGTGAACGAGGGCTCCGCATACAGCCCATTCCTGAAGCCGTGGGTGGGGTCAGCATGACCGCCCGTAGAGGAGATGATCTTTCCGGCCGTGTACATACGCGGGCCTATGACGATGCCCCTGTTGATAGCGTTGCGGAGAGCAATGTTGACGCCGTTGCCGCCCACGTCCCTCACCGTCGTAAACCCAGCCATCAGCGTCGTCCGGGCATAAACGGTAGATTGAAAAGCGTCGTCTATTGCACTCACTGTAAACCGTCTCAGCTGTTCGTTGGGGCTCGTTTCGCTCTCCAGGTGGACGTGGGAGTCGATCAGTCCCGGCAGGACTGTCCGTCCTTTCAGGTCCACGGTCTTGTCGCCCGGCGATGCGGCGAGATAGCCTTTCTGCACGGCGGTGATCGTGCCGCCGGTGACGACGACGGACATTTCTGCAGAGGCCTGACCCGATGCGGGATCGATGAGACGGCCGCAATAAAGAATGGTGCGCTGCGAAAAAGCCAGATGGGCCAACAACAGCCCGGCCAACAGTAGTGTATATTTCATAAGCAGTTAATTCCCGGGCTTTGACCAAAACCCCGATCAATTTAATAAATTGTCTTCAAATTCAACCGTGTACCATGAAATTTGTACTCCTTGCCGTCCTTACCCTGGGCTCCTTTTCCCTGTACGCACAGAACCCGCAGGATAACAGCTGGGCGGGCTTTCTTCAGCATTTGAACGTATCGCCCTGGCAGGGGAGGCATTTCAGGATGACGGCCGCGGTCCGCGCGGACTCGCTGGATGACCAGGCCTGGGCATCCCTGTGGATGCGCATCGACAAGGCGGACTATACCACCGGGTTCTTCGACAATATGAAGGACCGGCGGATACGCTCGTCCCAGTGGAATACCTATACGATCGAGGGCACGATCGACAAAGACGCGAAGTCGATGATCTTCGGCGGACTGTACCAGTCCAGCGGGTATTTCTATTACGACGATTTCCATTTGTATATCGAGAACAGGGGCGGCAAACTCGAAGAGATCCCGATAAAGGATCCGGGCTTCGAGCAGGATATGGCAGGTTTTGACAGCAGCTGGTCCTGGCTGGGGACGCGGCCCGACAAGAAAAGGGCGCTGGTCAGCGAGCAGCCCGAAGAAGGCCGGATGGCGGTGAAGGTAGACGGCACCCGCCCGGTCAACTACGGAGACAACGATTCGGCCGGTCACTATACGGAGGCCAACGGCATCAAGCTATACTACGAGACTTACGGTGAGGGCAAGCCGCTGTTGCTGCTGCACGGCAATTCGGGATCGATCGTGCAGTTCAGCGAGCAGATCATTCCCCTGTCGAAACAGTATAAGGTGATCGCCGTCGACACGCGCGGGCAGGGCAAGTCGGGCGAAGACCACCGGATCCCGACCTATGACCTGTTCGCCGAAGATATGAATGCGCTGCTCGACCAGCTGCACCTGGACAGCGTCGATATTCTCGGGTGGAGCGATGGCGGCAATACGGGGCTGATCATGGCGATGAAGTATCCCGCTAAAGTCCATAAGCTGGCCGTCATGGGCGCCGTCGTCTATGTCGATACTACGGTCGTCAGCGGAGCGATCATTGGCCGGCTGACCGACGAGCTGGCGGGTCTGAAAGATCAGACCGCATACCGGTCGCAGACGAGGAAGAAGATGGTTACGCTGCTGCTGACCGAGCCCCAGCACAGAATGGAAGATTTGGAGACGATAAAGGCGCCGGTGCTGGTAATGGCCGGGGAAAAGGATATTATCAAGGAGGGGCATACGCGCCAGATCGCGGACCATATAAAGGGAAGCCAGCTGGTGATATTTCCGGGGGGAATCACTATGAGCCGATCGGCCGGCCGTGGAGGTTCAACCAGACGGTGCTGGAGTTCCTGAAGGATTGAGGGGGACGCGTGTCAACCTCGGGACCCAAATCAGCGGATCAGCACTACGGTCCCTTTGAGTACCTGCTGCGTACCATCGTCGAAGCCCATGCGTATTTCATAGACATAGGTTCCCGCGGGAGCAGCCTGCCCTCCGATGCGTCCGTCCCATCCGTGGGAGGGGTCGTCCGGCGCTACTCCGTGCGCCTGAAAGACACAGGAGCCCCAGCGATCAAAAACTAAAAAGTCCTTCACCACGCTGCCCGACATTCCGCCCACGACATAAAAGACTTCGTTGCGTCCGTCCCCGTTGGGGCTGAACGCGCCGGGTATCGCCAGACGCGAGGTAACCTTCACGGTAATGCTACCCGTATCGCTGCAGCCCTGTGCAGATACGACCTCGAGCGCATAGACCGTCGGCTTTGCCGGACTGGCCAGGGGTTGGCCACGGAGGCGTCGGACAGACCGGTGGCCGGGGTCCAGGTATAGGTGGCGACGGGGCCGGTGACGGGTAGTTGCAGGACCACGCTTTGTCCTTTGGGGAGTGTGATCGCCGGAGCGACGCCGACCGAAGGAGTAGGAAATACCGTGGCAGTGACCGAGGCTAGGGCGGGAGTGCTGCAGCCCCCGGCGTCGCTGAGGAGGCAGCTGACGACGTCTCCGTCGGCGAGGTTGCCGGTGGTATACGTGGGCGTATTACCGCCTTTTGCGATGCCGTTGACCTTCCACTGCCAGCCGGGCTGTGACGTCGCGGCTGTTGATTGGGCGGTGAACTGCACCGTTTTCCCGGAACAGACCGGTGTGGGTCCGTAGTCCAGGGTCAGCGGGAGTGCAACGTTACTTTTAACGGCGATGGTCAGGGTATTGGACTGCATCGGAGCGTCGCAGGTATTGGCCGGGGTGACGATACAGTAGATCTGGTCGCCATCGGCAAAGTCGGTGGCGGTATAGGTGGGATTGTTGTTATTGACGTCCCTGCCGTTGCGGAACCAGCGATACGTACTATTCGATGTGGTGGACGTGGTGGCAGATAGGGTGACAGCCGTGCCGGAACAGATGGCGCCGGTCGGGCTGCTAACGGCGATGCTTGTCCCTGTTCCGGCACCGGGAGGCGGCTGTATGGGCGTGCCCGGCGGCGTCGGGCTGACGTCGAGTTTGCCGATATAGATATCTCCTACCGTCCCGTTGGGATCGGCGTCTTTGTGATAACCGGCCATTTTGCTGAGGCCGCAGTCGCCGACCACGTAAAATCCGCCGTCCGGTGTGGGCGCGAGTCCATTCTCCATATCGTAATAGCCTCCGCTGATCGTTTTATCCCACTGGAGGTCGCCGTTGGCGGAGATCTTGATGACCCAGCCTATGAACCAGGCTTTTGGGTCCGTGCAGGGCACCTGTCCGTTGACTCCGCCGGCCATCGCGTAGCCACCGTCGGGAGTCGTGACGAGGCAGTGGGCCTCTTCCGCGGTGGTGGCGCCGCCATAGCAGCGCTGCCATAGGATGGCGCCGGTCTTGTCGTCCATTTTCAGCAGCCAGAAGTCCATAAATCCTTTCATGCCGATGACGTTGCCGTCGGTAGAGCCGGTATATCCGCCTACTACGATACCGCCGTCCCAGCCTTTTACCACTCCTGCGCCCTGGTCTTTGCCGCTGCCGCCGAGGTCTTTTACCCAGACGATCTTCCCGGTAAGGTCGAGTTTCGCCACCAGCATGTCCTGGGCGTCGGGATAGTGACCGACGATGTCGCCGTCGCGCGACCAGGTCTCTCCCGTGATGGCATAGCCGTCCGCGAGGGCCACGACGCCAAAGGCCACGTCCTGGTCGCTGCCGCCGATACAGCGCTGCCATTCCATGACGCCTGCGCTGTTGACCTTGACGACCCAGGCGTCTTCGATGCCGTGGTGACCCGTGACGTCGCCGCCGTCGGATTCCGTGTCGCCGGTAAGGATATAGCCACCGTCGGGGGTGAACTGGAAATCATACATATACTCGTTCTTTTCACCGCCGAATCTTTTCTGCCAGAGGATCGTTCCTGTTGGGCTTAATTTGAGCAGCCACATATCCAGTCCGCCGTGGCTGGGGGCCGTGGCGTCGCCGTCGGTAGAGCCGGTGGTGGCGCCGATGATAAAGCTGCCGTCGGGCGCTTCGCGGATGGCGCCGCCGTCCTCTACAAAGCTGCCGCCAAGAGTTTTGGACCACTGGACGGCTCCCTTGTTGTCCATTTTGACGACCCACAGGTCGCGGATAGCGTTGTTGCCGTGGTAGCCGGTGACGTCGCCGGTTCCGGCGTTAACGGTGGTGAGCAGGATAATGCCCCCGTCGGAAGTAGTGGTGACGTGTACGCCCTCGTCGGCCCAGGTGCTGCCGAGGCATTTTTGCCATTCGATATAAGGAGTTTGGGACCGTGCTATAAGGGATAGGGATAGAAGGAGGGGGAGGAAAAGGTAAGATTTTTTCATTGCGGTTCGGGGGAGTATGGCGCAAAGCTAGATAAATCGGATGGGAAATCCAATGGGGCGGCGGCGCCGCTAGCCCGGGTTCCAGCAAAAAGCCCCCCGTTGAAGCGGAGGGCTATATAACACAACTAGTTGTCTTAGACTATTTGTTGGGCTGCGGCGTGTAGCGCAGGTAGGGCTTGATCACCTTTACGCCTTTGGGGAACTTCTTCTGTGCGTCTTCGGTGGAGATGGAGGGAACGACGATAACGTCTTCACCTTCTTTCCAGTCGGCGGGCGTTGCAACGCTGTGGTTGGCAGTCAGCTGCAGAGAGTCCAGCACGCGGATGACTTCGTTGAAGTTGCGGCCGGTAGAGGCGGGGTAGGTGATGATGAGCTTCACCAGCTTGTCCGGGCCGATGATGACGAGCGACCTAACCGTTGCGGTAGCCGAAGCGTTGGGGTGGATGAATTCATACAGGGTGCTGACCTTGCGGTCTTCGTCTGCGATGATGGGGAACTGGACGTCCACCTTTTGCGTTTCGTTGATATCGTTGATCCAGCCTAAATGTTTGTCGACGGGGTCCACGCTCAGGGCCGAGGACTTTGGTGCCTCTCTTGGCAAATTCGTCCTTCAGGGCTGCGGTCCTTCCGAGTTCGGTCGTACACACGGGAGTATAGTCGGCGGGGTGGGAGAACAGGATGCCCCGAGAGTCACCCAGGAATTCGTAGAAGTCGATGTCGCCAATCGATGTCTTGGCTTGGAAGTTGGGGGCTTTGTCCCCGAGACGTAAACTCATAACGTTTAATTTTTGCAAGTTAAGAAAACTCCGCTAAGCGGACAGCGAAGATATTCATTCCCTGGTAGAGTTGTAGACTTTTGGGTAAATTTTTCGTTAAATGCGGGTTGGCGGCGGTTCCACGGGGGTTGGGGAATGGTTGGGGGGTCCTTGGGGGGCGGAGCCCGGCGGGGCCAGGGGGCTTCTTCGGTTCACGGGGGGATGGTTCACGTGGTTCACGCGGGGGGGGGGTGGTTCACGGGGGGGATGGTTCACGCGAGCGGGGTTGGTGGTTCACGTGGTTCACGCGGGCGGGTGGTTCACATGCTTCACAGGACGGTTTACGCCTCCTCGTGGTCGTCCGGTTCCGCGGGGGGATCCGAGGGGCTGAGGCCGCCGGCCTTGACGACGGCGTATTTTCCGAATTTGTTCTTCACGTCGTCGATGGCCTTGTAGAGCTGGCTTTTTTCTGGGTATTCTCGAATAGATTGGTCTGTATAGCTTCCGAGGTCAGCTCGCTCAGCCGGACGCCGAGCAGCCGGATGGGCTCGCCGCGCCGCCAGAGACGGTGGAACAGCTCTTTCGCCTTTCCGATGAGTTCGTCGTCATAGAACGTATAAGGTATGGTCGTCTGTCTGGAGGTAGTTTCAAAGTCGCCGTAGCGGATCTTCACGGTAACACAACCCGCCGTCTTGTTGTCCTGCCTCAGCTCGTAAGCGACCTTCTCGGTCATCCGGACGAGCTCGGCCATCAGGAAATCGAGGTCGGTCTTGTTCTCTTCGAAGGTATTCTCGGTGGAAATGGATTTGGCTTCGTGATAGGGCACCACCTCGCCCGTGTGGATGCCGCGGGATTTGTTATATAGCTCGGCGCCGTACTTGCCAAACCGTCCCTCGAGTTCGGCCGCCGGCCGTTCGCTGAGGTCGCGGATCGTGAAGATCCCCATCTCCTTCATTGCCAGATAAGTCTGCTCCCCCACCCCCGGTATTTTGTTGACCCCGAGGGGGGCGAGGAACTCCTGTTCCATGCCTGGCGGCACTTGTATATAACCGTTAGGTTTTGCTTCCTGTGTCGCGATCTTGGAGATCATCTTGTTCGACGCGAGGGCAAACGATATCGGCAGCGTTGTGGCCTTTATTATCTCCTCGCGGAGGCCGATGGTCCATTTCCATGGATCGTAGTACCGGTCCATGCCGGTGAGGTCGAGGTAGAACTCGTCGATCGACGCTTTTTCGAAGAGGGGGGCCCTGTCGGCGATGATCTCGGTCACCCAGCGCGAATATTTGCTGTACTCGCCACGTGCGTTGCCTACGACCGTCGCGTGGGGGCAGAGGCGGAGCGCTGTCTTCATCGGCATCGCAGAATGGATGCCGTATTTCCGGGCCTCATAGCTGCACGCGGCCACGACGCCCCTTTCGCTGTGCCCGCCGACGAGAAGGGGTTTGCCCTTCAGCGAGGGGTCGTTGATGCATTCGACCGCGACGAAGAACGCGTCGAGGTCGAAGCTGGGCGATATAGCGCTGTGGCGCGGACATGGGACAAAGATACGGGTTCCGGGAGTGGCCGCGGTCCACGGTCACGCGGGGCGACGGCGAACACCCGATGTCCCGAAATCGTTCACTCCATCTGCAACCTACGACCCTAAAACCCTGAAGTTCAATGCCTAGAGAATTGACATTCCTCTGGCACCCGCCTAAGCATGCTAAAGAACTACTGGATCACCGCCATCCGCAACCTGATGCGCAGCAAGGGTTTTACCGCTCTCAACCTCACGGGTCTGGCCGTAGGCATGGCCAGCGCCACCCTTATCCTCCTGTGGATCCACGACGAATCCAGCTACCGTAACCTTCGCTTCGCTCGGTTACTCAACGAATCGGCGGTAAAGGCCATGGGCTTTAAGCACCCCATCGGTCAGCTCGTAAAAGATCCCCCTAATGTATTTCATGTGGTGGGGGTGATAAAAGATTTTTCCATGCGCTCCCCGTATGACGCTACTAAGCCGATGGTGATCGAGGGCTCTATGAGCAATACCTTTAACGTCATCAATATGCGGCTTGCGGGAGGGAAAAAGACCTCAGAGAGCATTTCGAAGATCCGAAAAGCTTTTGCGATCTACAACTCCGACTATCCCTTCGAATACCATTTTACCGACGACGATTTCGGGCAGAAGTTCGCCGCTACCGAGCGCATAGCCACGCTGACGGGTCTGTTCGCCGGGCTCACCATCTTCATTTCCTGTCTCGGGCTTTTCGGTCTCGCGGAACTTCGTCGAAGCGGCGTTCCTTGCTTCTCCTCGTTCGTAACCTTCGCTTCGCTCGGTTATGTGGCGGAGAGCCGTGTCAAGGAGATCGGCGTGCGGAAGGTCCTGGGCGCTTCCGTCCTGAGTATTGCGGCCCTGCTGACCCGGGATTTTCTCCGGCTGGTGGTGGTGGCCATCCTGATCGCCTCGCCCGTCGCCTGGTATATAATGGACAGCTGGCTAAAAAACTATAGCTACCGCGTTCCTCTGGGCATCGGGGTCTTTGTTTTCGCGGGCTGTCTTTCGGTGGCGATCGCCCTGATCACGGTCGGGGGACAGGCCATTGCCGCGGCGCGGACTAATCCGGCAAAGAATTTGCGTCCTGAGTGACATGCTCCGTTGCTCACTTATCCTAATGCTACTTATGAATAACGCAGCCCATGGCCAGATGGCCGTGGGCCTGGATAAGGACAGCCTGCGGCAGGCGCTGGCGACCCAGCGTTCCGATACGGCAAGAATAGCGACGCTCATCCTTCTCGGCCAGCAGTACTTCAGCACCCAGCCCGATACGGCCATCGTATACTATCAGCAGGCCCTGCAACTGGCCCGCGCGTTTGGCGACGTCAACGCCCAGGCACTCGTCTGGCAGGGGCTGGCGCAGGGACAGTACCTGAAGGGCAACTATGCGGCGGCTGAAAGGCTGCTGCTCGGCCGAGCCCTCCCCTTTGCAACGCGTCACGGCCAGAGGGAGGTACACCGCAGTCTGCTGTTGCTGCTCTCGGATGTGGAGATAGCGCTTGGCCGTCCCCGTCAGGCGCTGGAGTACCGCAGACGGTACGATTCCCTAAGTCAGTCGCTCGCACAGAAAGAAAAGCAGGCCATGCGTCAGCGCGTCTGGCTGGTCATCGCGGTGGCGGGGGTGTTGCTGCTGGGGGCGCTGTTCGTGGGGATCTGGTCGTACTACCGGCAGCGGCAGCTGCTGCGTGCGCGGGAGGCGGAGGTCCTGCAGGTCCGGCAGGAGAATGTGCGGCTGAGGGCTACGCTGGAGGGGCTGGTCGGCGAAAGGCAGCGGATCAGTAAGGAGATGCACGATGATGTGGGGTCGGGCCTTACTTCGTTGTTGTTTATGAGCAGGACACCCGGCGTTGGTGCGGACGGCGGGGATGCGGGCGATGGTTCTGGTGCGGGCGGGGACGGTGCGGGCGGCGGCGCTGGCGGAGATGCGGCCGGTGACCACGCGACGATCATCCGGATGCAGCAGACGGCGGAGCAGCTGATCCGGAAAATGAACGAGATCGTCTGGACGCTCAGTCACGACCAGGACAGTCTGGAGAGTCTTGTCGCCTATATCCGGAGCAATGCCGCAGAGATGCTGGGGCAGGCGGGTATCGATGTACGCTTTAATATAGACGAAGACCTGCCGGAGAAGGCGCTCACCCAGGAGTTTCGGCGTAATGTCTATCTCGTCGTCAAGGAGGCGGTACACAATATCGTTAGACACAGTGGAGCCAGCGTCGCGGAGATAGGGGTTCACCTCAATGGGTGGGAACTGACCGTGGTCGTCCAGGACAACGGGAAGGGGATCTATAAGGCCGGCGGCAACCGCTGGGGCAATGGGATGAAGAATATGCAGCGGCGTGTGGAGCAGGTCGGAGGGCGGATGGAGATTACGGCGGGCGGGGGACGGCTATTACGATAGTGGCGCCGCTGCCGGAGATATACACTTAATTATATGGAAGATATTCGGGTCAGCATCGTGGAAGACGTCGCGGAAATAAGGGAGGGTATGTGTTTTATCGTCAATCAGACGCCGGGGTTCTCGTGTGTGTCGGTATTTTCGGGTGGGGAGGAGGCGTCGATTGGGTTGAGGGGGAATCCCGCCGATATCGTCGTGATGGATATTGCGCTGCCGGGTTCTTCGGGGCCGGACTGTATACGGCGGTTGAGGGCGGGGGGCAGCGGGATGCAGTTTGTAGTTTTTACGATCTATGAGGACAGCGACCAGGTTTTTGAGGCGCTGGCGGCGGGGGCCAGTGGCTATCTGCTGAAGGATACGCCTCCGGAGCGGATCATTGCGGCGCTGCGGGACTTATATGAGGGAGGGGCGCCGATGAGCGCGGCTATTGCGCGGAAGGTCGCGACCTCGTTTCAGCGGCCCGGTCATGTTCACGATCTTTCCCCGCGGGAAGTGGAGATACTGGGACTTCTGTCCAAGGGATTTCTTTATAAGGAGATCGCCGACCGGCTGCATATTGGCGTGGGGGCGGTGGGGCAGCATATTCACCGGATCTATGACGAGCTGCATGTGCAGAACAGGGCTATCTTTGAACTATGAAGACCCTTGTTCCTGTCGTTGCGGCCCTCGTCCTGTGTTCGTGTTCCTGGTTTAAGAAGAAGGCTTTGCTGGCCCCGACTGTTGCTCCTGTCTTTTCCGTCGTTCAGGACCGGCGGCTCGACGAAATTTCCGGTATTGTTGTTTCTCCCGATCAGCCTGGGGTGCTTTTTGTCCACAACGACAGTGGGGACAGCAGCAGATTTTTTGCGATCGGGCCGGACGGGAGGATGAAGGCGATCTTTCATTTCGAGGGTGAGGCGGCGGCGCGGCTGGGGGTTCATGATGTGGAGGATATTGCGATCGGGCCGGGTCCGGATAGTGGGGTGAACTATATCTATCTGGGGGATATTGGGGACAATGCTGCCAGCAGGGGGTTTGTGACTGTGTATCGGATAAAGGAGCCCGTGGTGTCCGCTGGTGCGGGGTTGGTTGGGGGTCTTCGGGCGTTGCCGGAGGGTCCGCGCGCTGTGGGCGGTGGGTCCGCGGCAGGGGCTGGAGGCGAGGTTCCCCATTTCGAGGTCGTCGCCGAACCTTTGTATCTGCAATATCCCGATGGCGCGCGGGATGCCGAGACGCTGATGGTCGATCCTATCCTGCGGGAAATATATATCGTGAGCAAGCGGGAGGATTCTGTCCACGTCTATAGTACACCGTTGGATTTTAGTCCGCGTGTTACGAGGATGCTGGTCCGGAAAGGCAAACTCCGATTTATTGGTATGGACAGATGGATTACGGCGGGTGATATTTCCCGGAGGGGGACGAGATCTTAGTCAAAAGTTATACGGGGGTGTTTTACTGGAAGAGGAGGTTGTCTGGCGACAGCGGGATCGGGCCTGAATCTGTCTGGATGGCGTTGCAGCGACCGTGGACCCTCGAGCCCTATGCACCCGAGGTGCAGGGTGAAGCGATCGCATTCAGCGCTGACGGCAGCGGTTATTTTACGATCAGCGAGGGGCGCCGGCCGAAGCTCTTTTATTATCCGTTGAAAGGCAAATAGACTACGGGCTCGAGCCACAGGTATTCGCCTTTTTCCTTTTTCAGCACGTACTCCTGCCAGAAAAGGTCCTCGTCGAGCGTGCGTGATGAATTGAGGAACCGGTAGTCGTCCCAGTTGCTGATAGCCTTTAGATCCTCAATGATATCTTCTGCATAGAAATAGCTATGGTCGTGGTATTGGGGTGTCGGTAATTTCCATCGATAAAATCTTTCCGCTGCAGTGTCGAAGAAGAACCAGACCAGCCGCCAGCCCAGTTGTTGGTGTTCTACCATCGCTACCGCAAGGAAGTACTTTTTATGTGCGGGAAATATCAGCGTAAAATCGTCCTCCGCAAACAGGCCGACGGACTTCACGTAGTCTTCCGGGTGCCGGATGCGCAGGCGTTGAAAGAATGGCCGCACGAAAGCCAGGTTCATATAGGTCGAAAATGCACGGTTGACCTTTTCTTTTTCTTCTACCAATGCATGACTTACCACGGACGGCAGATCAGGATATTCTTCATATTCGACCTGCCTTATTCTGGGAGTATACGATGATATCTCGCTATAAGGCGCGAACGCGCCTTTCTTAAAGTAGTCGGGATCCGATACACCCTGGGCCCTGTAAGCTTTTGCTTTTGCCTCGTCTATCTGTCGTCCAAAGAAAGTCAGGCGGCAGCGGATATACCATTTGCCCTCGTGAAGGGCTCCGGTAAAGCCAAGAGACAACGACGTGTAGATCCCTTCTTTGATGCAGGCCTCCAGGCCCTTTGCCGACCAGGTGCCGTGTTCATGATAGACCTTCATTTGCTCCGTATCTGCGCCGATGCTACTATGTACTCCGCCGCAAAGCGTCTCATGGTTATTAAAAAATCGGGAGTCTCCGTTGTTGCGGTCGACCGGTTGCCAGGTATAGCCGATCAGCCTGGTCTTGTCGGGGCTGAGCATTCCGCCATAATAGCCTTCCAGCGCCCAGTCGGGCATCCGCGGACGGAGTATGGCGAGAATCTCTTCGTTGTATTCGAGCACAGGTGGGGGTTAGATTTAGGATTAGGCTTAAGTTCTTGTTTAGGCAGCTTTGTTTAGCCAGGGATTGAATAGGCCGATCGGTCGGGGAAGGAAATAGCCTTTGATCAGCTCTTTGTTGATGACGCACAGTTCGACGTGAAGGCGGTCGGTGAAATTGGAGCCTTTATAGAGCTCGCCGCCTTCGTTGAAGGCGCTGCGGACGGTGTCGTAGGGTTGTTCTCCCCTATTCCTAATATATTCATGAACTCCCTGTATCACTGTACAATCCAACTCCCTTCTCGCTCCCACATTGAGTGGCATTTCTCTGCCGGCATTGGCATATACTCTTTTCAGTTCGAAATATGCATTTCTTACAACCGCAAGAGAGGTAGGTTCCAATAAATTCAGGCATTTTCCTAATTCTATCACGGCCCCGATCACAAACGGAGTGATTATTCTGATCTTGTTCTTTTGTTTTCCCGCGGCAGACTCATTCGCATATTCCAACGCTCGTCCAGGATTCTGCTCCCAAAAATAGATACCGCTACCCAGCCAATCCCATATATTCTCACTGTGGTTGAGGTCCATTTTTCCATTCAGGACCTTCAAACCAACCTCTCTATCACAGCTGTGAAATCCGACAACATGCGACGGTTGATAATAGGTCATTTTTTCTTCCCCCTTTTCTGCATTTTCTCTTCGTGCTTTCTCCTGCTTTCCTCTGTTTCGATACCTGCATCAATCAGGAATTTCCAGCAGGCATCTTTCGACTTTAGAAGTTCATTCGTCTTTTTATGCATAAAGTCGATAAGTTCTTTTGCTTCAGCTTCCGTCATAGGTAAATTTTTTAGGTACTCTCAAATTTACCCCAAATACAAATTCGCTCTTAAAGAACTTTGACAGTGTTCCACGCGGGGAACGTTATATTTGTACTATGAACACATTAACACCGTCCCAGTATGCGGCCTATTGGGAAAAGGCCATCGGCTTCCCGGCTTACAGCGCGAGCGTGGAGGCTGAGGCGGCCACCAATCCGACGGAAGGCAACAGCAAGTATGTCCCCATCAACTGGCGCCGGATGCAGCGCATCACCAAAACGACGCGGCTGACCGACACGACCCTCGAGGTCCTGGGTCAGTTGAAGGAGCGCCGGTACTGGCTGGTCATCACCGAGAACTGGTGCGGGGACTCGGCGCAGTCGACGCCGATCATGGAGAAGATGGTGGAGGCGTCGCGGGGGATGATCGAGATCCGGTTTATTTACAGGGACGCGAACATCGAATTGATGAATGCCCATCTTACAGGGACCAGTATGTCCATTCCAAAGCTGATCCAGCTGGACAGGAATTTCAACGTTACCGGCAGCTGGGGCCCCCGGCCGGATAAAGCCCAGGAGATGGTGTTGCGGCTGAAGGCGAATCCCGCGACGGCGCCGACTTATAATGAGGAGTTACATAAATGGTATGCCCAGGACAAACAGGCGGGAATAGAATCGGGGTTGAGGAATCTTCTGTCGGGTGTGGCACCGCAGCAGCCGGCGGCGCCTCCGGCGAAAGAAGAGGCGGCGCCGCCTAAAGAGGGAGGGGTGTGAACCGCAGGCCACGGAACGTTAACCGCAGGCCACGGAACGTGAACCGCAGGAAAAGGCGGCGGCCCATGACCGCGTGAACCGCAGGAAAAAGACGGCGGCCCACGATGGTGTGAACCGCCACAAAAAACCTTACGCCAGCTGAGCCGTCAGCTTCGGAACCGCCGGCCAGTCGATCGGGACCTTTGTCGCCGCGTACAGGTAGTTGGAAATGGTCTTATCTCCAATGACCAATATAGCATCCATCAGATTCTCTTCCGTCCAGCCTGCTGCGAAGAAGGCGTCGATCACGTCCCCGGATACATGGCCCCGGGTCTCCACGGCACTCTTTGCATATTTTACGAGGGCGTCCAGCTTACGGTCGAAAGACGCGCTGCCGCCGCGGAGCTCGAGTATCTGCTCGTCCGTATACCCGTTGAGTCTGGCGATTGCGGTGTGGGCGCTCAAACAGTATTCACAGTCATTTGCTTCGCTTACCACGAGATTGACCGCCTCTTTTTCCTTCGGGCGCAGCGAGGTCTTTGCGTTGGAGAGGGCGAGGTAGTTGGCCAGACCGTGACCGGAGACGGCCATTTCGGCGTAGAGGTTGGGGACCTTTCCGATGGCCCTTGTAAGGTTGTCGAACAATGCCTGATTAGCGGGGCTTACTTCTTCTCTGGCAGGAACTTTGAACGTTTTCATATCATTTAGTTTTTTGTTTGCTTTGTCGCTATTGACGATACAAAGAAACGACGCCGGAGAGGCGAAAAAAATGGACGGATTGCCCGAAGAGATGTACTTTTTGCCTGAGGGCCCCCGGAGATAGCGCGGCCCTAACTTGTGTTTCCAGTTACCGGACTCGCCGGCTAGCAATCACAGACTGGCAGAGATGCGCAGGGCTTTGCGGGTACCAGACAGCGCCTGTACGGCATATTGGATTATGCCGATTTTCCATCCGCGGATAGCAGTTATGCGGTGGACTGGACCGACAGCGGAGCGGACGCGTTTACTATCTATTACGACGAAGGGAAGGTCAGGCGTGTCGGCGCAAGTTCCGGCGCCGGGCCGTACTGGATGATCGCTTTCCGCGAACCGGTGATGGACCTTCCCCAAACGCTGCGATGGCAGCGGGTATCCGAAACACCCGGGAAACAACACTATTAGGTCTACCGATACACATCCAACAACCCGTCGGGCAACTCCACGTGGACTTCCTTTTTCTTTTTGTCTACTTTCAGCAGGGTCTCTTCGTGGACGGGGATCAGGGCTTCTTTGCCGCCTTCGAGGGCGATCTTGCAGAGGACCTCGGTGGGGTTGTTCGATGACTTCGAGGATCTCGCCGAGGTCGGTTTTGCCGTCGAGCATGCGGAAGCCGACGAGGGAGATGGGGGCGGAGGAGCCGGCGTATTGGGCGAAATCGGCTTCGGTGAGCCAGACCTCTTTCTGGACGACGCGGCGGGCGGTTTCCTTGGTGTCGAGGCCTTCGAGTTTGATGTAGAGTTCCTCGTCGGACCTGGGACGGGTGGCCTGGACGAACCAGGGGAGCATCTCGTCCTTTTTGTCCTCGATAAAGATCGCCTTGAGGCCTTTCAGGGTCGTCTTTTTGCCGAGCCGGTGCTGGAGGACCAGCTCGCCCTGGAGCCCGAAAACTGCCACCAATTTGCCGATATTGCGATAGTTGTTTGCCATAGATTGTCCTTCGGACCTGAGCCGGGAGGCTAAAAAAGGAGGTCTCGCGACCTCCTGTAAAATAGATTGAGTTAGACTAGACTAAGCCTCCAGATCTAAGCCTCCTGTGCGGGGCCGCTTTCGCTCTTTCTCTCAGTCCTTTCGGTTCTTTCAACCCTTCTCATGGGAGGACCGCCGGGGCCGCGACGTCCGGGACGTGCTTTGCGGTTGTCTTCCTGGCGTTTCTTCATCTGAGCTTCGTGCTCGCCGTGCCACTTCTGGAATTTTTCCATTGCAGCTGCGTCATCGAACAACCCGAGTTTTACACCACGCAGGAGGTGTTTCAGATAGAGAACACCCTTGTAAGAGAGGATGCGACGTACGGTATCCGTGGGCTGAGCACCTTTGTGCAGCCAGTCAAGCGCCTTCTGGCGGTCGAGCTGAACAGAAGCGGGAACAGTGAGGGGATTGTACGTACCGATTTTCTGGATGAATTTACCATCCCTGGGCGCGCGGGCGTCGGCTACTACGATGAAATAAAATGGCCGTTTCTTAGACCCGTGGCGTTGCAGTCTGATTTTTACTGGCATCTTAAATAGACATTTAAATGCGTGAACAATAAGGTTACTTTTCCAATTTGGGATTGCAAATATCGCAATCCGTGATCACATTTCAAAAATAATACATCAACTTTTAAAGAGCGAATGTTGCGGGGGATTTTTTTGGTTTCCGCCGGGATTTTAACAGCAAATTACGGACCTGCCTTTTGCGGCCCGGAGCCAGTGGGAGTCAGGGTTTTACCTTTTCCGGCCAGAGGAAAGGCTCCGGTGGGTGATGAACCGATAAAGCAGACCCCGGTGTCTAGCGCCGGCGGCCAAGGGCTCCGCCCATAGGCATCTTATTCATCATCTTCATCATCTGTTTCATCTGCTCGAACTGTTTGAGGAAGGCGTTGACCTCGTTGAGATCCTTGCCGGAACCTTTCGCCAGACGTTTGCGGCGGCTCTGGTCGATGGAATCGGGGTTGGAGCGCTCGTAGGGGGTCATGGAGTTGATGATGGCTTCGATGCCTTTGAAGGCGTCGTCGCTGATATCGATGTCTTTTATGGCCTTGCCCACGCCGGGGATCATGCCAAGGAGGTCCTTGATATTCCCCATTTTCTTGATCTGCTCCAGCTGTTGCTTGAAATCCTCAAAATCGAACTGGTTTTTGCGGATCTTTTTCTCCAGCTTCTTGGCTTCCGCCTCGTCGAACTGGGCCTGGGCCTTTTCCACGAGGGTCGTGATGTCGCCCATCCCCAGGATCCGCTGGGCCATACGCTCGGGATAAAATACGTCCAGCGTATCCATTTTCTCCCCGCTGCTGATGAATTTGATGGGTTTGCTGACGGTGTACTTGATGGACAGGGCGGCGCCACCGCGGGTGTCACCGTCCATTTTGGTCAGCACTACGCCGGTGAAGTCGAGCCGGTCGTTGAAGGCCTTGGCCGTGTTGACGGCGTCCTGACCGGTCATGGAATCCACGACGAACAGGATCTCGCCCGGATTGACCGCGCCCTTGATGGCGGCGACCTCCTGCATCATCACCTCGTCGATGGCCAGACGGCCGGCCGTATCCACGATGACGACGTTCTTATTCTTGCTTTTGCCTCTTTGATGGCATTCTGGGCGATCTGGACGGCGTCCTTGTTGTCGGGCTCGCTGTACACGTCGACCCCGATCTGGCTGCCGAGCACTTTCAGCTGTTCGATGGCCGCCGGGCGGTAGATGTCCGCCGCGACCAGCAACGGAGAAAGCCCTTTGCGGCCCTTCAGGTAGTTGGCCAGCTTGCCGCTGAATGTGGTCTTACCGCTACCCTGCAGACCTGCGATCAGGATGACCGCCGGGCTGCCCTTGGCGTTGAGCTCGCTCTCGGAGCCGCCCATGAGGGAGACCAGCTCGTCCTTGACGATCTTGACCATCTGCTGGCCGGGGCTGACGGCTGTGAGGACCTTCTCCCCCATCGCCTTTTCCCGGACCGTATCGGTAAATTCCTTGGCTATTTTGAAGTTGACGTCTGCGTCGATCAGCGCACGGCGTATGTCTTTCACCGTTGCAGCAATGTTCAGCTCTGTGATCCTCCCCTCCCCTTTTATCTGTTTGAAGGCTGACTCTAACCGCTCCGACAAATTCTCGAACATGATAACTTTTTTATGACCCCGACCCGGGGCCCGTATAAAATGAAAAAAGTGAATATAACCAGGTTATATTCACTCTAAAGAAGGGACAAAATTAAGTAAAATCAGTGTATTATTTCTTCAAATCTCTCGAATTTGGTTTGTAATGGGTTAGATGCCCAGATAGCTTCTCAGCATTTTCGACCGGGAATTGCTCCTCAGCTTGGTAATCGCCTTGTCCTTGATCTGGCGGACGCGTTCGCGGGTGAGGTTGAACTTCTCCCCGATGTCCTCCAGGCTCATGGGATGGTCGACGCCGATGCCGAAGAAGAAGCAGATGACCTCTTTCTGGCGTTCTGTCAGTGTCTTCAGCGAACGGTCGATCTCCTGTTTGAGGGATTCCTTGTGTTCGATGTTGGTCTCGGCTCTTTCCGCATTGGGGTTCTCCAGCACGTCGATGAGGGTGTTGTCCTCGCCTTCCGACAGCGGGGTGTCCATGCTCACGTGACGGGCGGCTATGCCCGGGGTTGAGGAGACCTCTTCGATGTCCAGCTCGAGGATCTCGGCCAGTTCTTCCGCGGACGGTTCGCGCTCAAACTCCTGCTCCAGCTGCGAATACGCCTTCTGGATGCGGTTGGTCAGGCCTACCTTGTTGAGGGGCAGACGAACGATACGCGACTGCTCGGCCAGCGCCTGCAGAATACTCTGACGTATCCACCAAACTGCATAGGAGATGAACTTGAAACCGCGCGTCTCGTCAAATCGCTGAGCGGCTTTGATGAGGCCAAGATTACCTTCATTGATGAGATCGGGTAGTGACAGTCCCTGATTCTGGTACTGTTTGGCTACGGATACAACAAAGCGGAGGTTGGCTTTGGTTAATTTGTCGAGAGCTTTTTGATCTCCCTGCTTTATACGAATGGCGAGTTTGACTTCTTCCTCGGGGCTGATCAACTCGACTTTTCCTATTTCCTGCAGGTACTTCTCCAGGCTCTGAGATTCACGATTAGTTATACTCTTCGTGATCTTCAGTTGACGCATGCTCATAGGCAGAGGTCTTTAAAGGGTTTTTAGAGTTCTTAAGGCTTGTTTAAATGGATATGTTAAATGGTAGCTATTAGCTCAGGTAAAAACGAATAAAACCTTCTTTTCGTGCATGAATTGGTCGTCAACTGATTCGCCTGTAGGTGTGAATAGCAATTTAGCCATTTTTGGATAGCCCACCAATTATTTTGCTATTTCTCTGATAATCAATGACAAATCGTTAAAATTTAATTAAAATCTACCCATTTGCCATAATAAAATATGGTTGAAAAAAAATTTTGATGGTTGAATTTTTTTTCTATCATTGCATCCAGCCGGCCTAAACATTTTGGCAAATATTGGGCAGTTTGAGCCGGCGGGGAGGAATTTACCGCGCAGCATGATATGGTTAGTTGTGGGGTAGCTTGGTCCAAACGACACAATCGCACATAGATGAGTAAGAAACAAATATTTACGTTAGAGTATCCGGTAAGATGTTCACCCTCGATCCTATATGAATTCCTAAGCACACCTGCCGGTTTGCAGGAGTGGTTTGCAGATAGAGTCGACGAGCGGGATAATGTGTTCAGTTTTTCCTGGAATGGCACTACCGATAAGGCGGAAGTCACTGAAAGTGAATTAGATAAATTTATCCGTTTTCACTGGATGGACGCTCCGGACGAGGAATTCTTTGAGTTTCGTATCGAGAAGTCCGAGGTAACCAACCAGACGATCCTGGTCATAAAAGACTTTGCAGGCAAGAGCGAGGTGAAAGATCAGAGCCAGCTGTGGTCGTACCAGGTGAAAGACCTTTTTCACCGGCTGGGCAACTAACGCCGGCCGGCCCACTAACGTTAGTGGGTGTTCGCCCCTGCGCGGGCCGGTATTCAGCCCTCTTCCAGCACGCCTGCCAACACCCGAAAGAATCCCCCCAATACTGTCTGTGCTTCCTCCCAGCGATCGAGTCCGCATGCCGCGGAAAGTTTGAGAAACGGCCCCCGTTCAAGGTCATCCGCGCTTACTATTGGCCGGTAGTTCTCCGGAACGTGTTCGTGTCTCCACTCGTCGTCCGAGACCCCGACGTGGAATCCTGCCTCCGCCAGCACTGCCCGGTGACGTCCCAGCAATGGCCTGTACCGCGCGAGATACTCCCCTTTCAGATGAAGCGTTACGCTAAATGCGTGTCCCCACCAGAAAAATGTCCTTACCGCCAGCACGTCCTCCCGGCCAAAGAGACGGGGATAGTCCAGCATGACGTAGGGAAGGCCCTGGTAGTTCTCGCCTTTGGATATTTTTGGGAAGACAGGCGACTGCAACAGCCCCTTATAATCCTCGCTAAGCGCGGCAAAAAGCCCGACGGTCTTCCTGATGATGGAATTCTTCGTTAAAATCCAGCCCGGCTCGGCGACCAGCCGCATTTCCTCTGGCGAAAGTTGTAGATTTGCGCTTTCCATAATTTAAAGATAAGTCATCCCCTGTGCTTAGCCGCCTGTTCAAAAAGCTGGACATTCTGATCGTAAAAGCCTTTATCGGGCCTTTTGTCGCGACATTCTTCATTACCCTGTTCGTGCTGGTGCTTCAATTCATGTGGCTGTATATCGACGACGTCGTCGGAAAGGGGCTCAGTGCTTTTATCGTCCTGCAGCTGCTGGTATATGTCGCGGCAACGGTGGTACCCCTGGCGATGCCGCTGGCGGTGCTGCTCTCCTCCATCATGACCATGGGCAATCTGGGTGAGACGTTCGAGCTGGTTGCGATCAAGTCCGCGGGCATCTCCCTGCTGCGCTTCCTCCGGCCATTGTTCGTCGTGAGTCTGGGACTAACGTTAGTAGCCTTCTATTTCAACAACAATATCCTGCCGCTGGCCAATCTCAAGATGAATACCCTCAAATACGATATCATCATGAAGAAGCCGGCCCTGAACATCAAAGAGGGCGTATTCTTCGACAAGATCGAGGGTTTTGTGATCAAGATCGGCAAGAAGGAGAAGGACGACTCGACCATCCGCAGCGTCGTCATCTACGAACAGAATAATACCGGTAATGCGCAGGACAACGTGATCGTCGCCGACAGGGGAACCATGGTCGTCACGCCGAACCAGCAAAACTTGATCTTCACGCTCTATGACGGCAGCCGCTATCAGGAGCAGGCGGGCAAAGGGGGTATTCAGACGGGTACCGAGCTGACGCGTATGAGCTTTAAGAAGTACAAGAAGGTGATGGACCTCTCGACCTTCAAGATGACCCGCACCGACGACAGCAATTTCAGGAATAACTACCAGATGAAGACGCTGCCCCAGCTGGGCCATGCCATCGACTCCGTCCGGCATATGACGCAGGACTATTCGAAGCGTGCGGGAGATATCGTCGCGATGAATGTCAAGGTCAAACGCTATCTCGACACGACGGGATGGGACAAGGTGGAGAAGGCGCCTACGCCGGTGCTTGCCTATCTCAAGCCGGAAGCGATCGCGCGCGATTCGGTGAAGCGTCTGTGGGTGACCGAACGGAAACGGCAGGACTCGCTGAAACACGCCAAAGATTCTATCGATAAAGTGATCGCCGCCGCGACGAAGAAGAAGCCGTCGGCTCCGGCGCCCGTGATACCCGCGAATCCCGACGTCGCGATCCGGCCGGTGCCGAACGCGCCCCAGGACCCGGTCTTTGCCGACCTGATGCCGGACAGCGTGTATTCCAACGTACTCGAACGAACCATATCGACCATCAGCGCTGCCAAAACGGGTCTTGACCAGCCCGCCATTATGTTCAGCAATGAAGACCACAACCTTCGCCAGATGGAGTCCTCGTGGCACGAGAAGATAACGATGGCCGTCGCGGTGCTGGTGATGTTCCTGATCGGCGCGCCGCTGGGATCGATCATCCGCAAGGGGGTATCGGTCTTCCGCTGGTATTCGCCGTCGTCTTCTTCGTCATCTTTTTCCTGCTGACCAATTTCGGCCGCAAGTTGGCCGGACAGGCCGTACTTAGTCCGATGGTGGGGATGTGGCTGGCTACCTATGTGCTGGTACCCGTGGGTCTGTTCCTGACTTATAAAGCGCTCAACGACAGTCAACTGTTCAACAAAGAATTTTACTTCCGGTTATCCCGGAATATCAGAACTTTGGCCGCGCGTATACGTGAATGGAAAAAGCAAGGAAAATATCGGTCTCCAGCGATGGGTCGCAGGCGTAGCCGTTGTTCTGTTCTTCCTGAAGCTGGCAGCCTACTATCTCACCCAGTCTGTTGCGGTGCTTACTGACGCGCTGGAAAGCACCGTGAACGTCATTGCCGGATTTGTTGCGCTTTATAGCCTCCACGTCGCCGCCAAGCCCCGCGACGAGGACCATCCCTACGGTCATGGCAAGGCGGAATTTCTCTCAGCGGCGGTGGAAGGCGCCCTGGTCCTGATGGCGGGGATGATCATCATCTACGAGGCAATTACGGATTTTATAAACCCGCATCCGCTGGTCAAGCTGGATCAGGGCATCTATATCGTCGCCGTCACGGCGGTTGTCAATTTTGTCGTGGGTGCGATCTGTATCCGGCGCGGCAAGCTGAACGATTCCATGGCTCTCCAGGCGGGTGGCCGCCACCTGCAGTCCGACACCTACAGCACGGCCGGGATCATCGCCGGTCTGGTACTCATCCGTATAACGGGTATGGTCTGGCTGGACGGGGTTGTGTCGCTGATCTTCGCGGGGATAATTCTCTACACAGGCTACCACATCCTGCGCAAATCCGTCGCCGGGATCATGGACGAGGCGGATCTCCAGCTGCTACAGGAGATGGTCGCTTATCTCAACGCGAACCGCCGGCGCAACTGGATCGATCTGCACAATCTCCGCGTGATCAAATACGGCGGTCTGCTGCACGTGGACTGTCATCTGACTGTGCCCTGGTATCTCAATGTCGTGGAAGCGCACGCAGAGATCGACGCGCTGACGGCGCTGATAAGGGGACGATGGGGTGAGTCGGTCGAATTCTTCGTGCATACGGATGCCTGTATGGATTTCTCCTGCCGGATCTGTATGAAGGAGGAGTGTGCGGTGAGGAAGCACGCGTTCGAGACGCGTGTCGAGTGGACGCTGAAGAATGTGGTGAGGAACAAGAAGCACGAGGCTCCTGTCGCGGCGTCGCCGAGGGAGCAGCTGCATATTGAGTTTCCGGGCCATGACGCGCCGGGGGCGCTCCGCCCTAATCGGTAAACTATACCATAAAACCTATGGTTTAGATAATCTTTCGCAGTGGTGCATGGGATAATTTTACACTGCGCCGCCGTCCTCCACCTATTCCTTAACTTCTAAAAACTGCACTATGTTTGAACAAATCGACAACATCGTTGGTGCCTGTATCCAGCTTACGGAAGAAGAGCGCCGGATCTTTCATTCGCTGCTGCGTTTCAGACGGGTAAGGAAGAGGTCGCTCCTGCTGCAGGAGGGAGACGTTTGCAGTGTGGAGGCCTTTATTATAAAAGGCTGTATACGTAGATACTATATCAATGAGGACGGCAGCGAGACCAATCTGAGTTTTGCCGTGGAAGGTTGGTGGGTCAGCGACCCGCAGAGTTTTGGCGAGCAGTCTCCTTCGGACATGTTCATCGAGGCGCTGGAGGAAAGTGAATTGCTGTTGCTGGACTACCGGAGCAAGAACGAACTGCTGGAAAGGGTACCGAAGTTCGAGCGGTTCTTCCGGCTGTTGCTGCAGCGGAATCTGGCGCATCTGCAGGGGAGGTGGAGGGCGTCTGTCGCGCATACGGCGGAGCAGCGTTATACGTCATTCATAGATAAGTATCCGAATATCGCCGCACGGGTGACCCAGACCCAGATCGCGAAATACATCGGAGTAAGTCCGGAGTTTTTGAGTAAGATGAGGAGTTCGATGTACCGGCGGGCGGTGTAGGTCGTGTTTTGGCGGCCAGGCTCCCGTCGATGGGTAGTCGGTGAGGGTTGCGGCGACCTGTGGCAAGTCATTTGCATATAAGTATTGCGGTAAGCAGTAACTGTGGAAAAAAATCCCGTCTTATTGCTATTGGAAATATTGGTATAATTTCTTATATTCATATTGTCAATTCAACTGTGCCCAATCTCCTCTGAATTTCTTATTTAAAGTCTACGCTCCTCGTAAATCCGGTAAGCCTCTTTACAGCCTGAATCATAGCACTCTTTTTTCATCACTTTAATCACCGATTATGAAAAAGGCTTTACCCTTTGCAATCACACTACTATTCGTGTGCCCTATTCTCACCTTCACACCCGCGAGAGCAAATGATGGCGGCAAAGGCTCCCCTTCAGTATTACATCAGGACCATGGACAAAGCTGGCTGGACAAGGCCTGGGACGATTTCCTCGATCTGTTCAGGGGCCATCATGACAAGGGCGAGGACAAGGACAACGGCAAGGGTCCCGGCGACAAGGACAAAGGCGACAAGGATCACAAGGGTCCTGGGCACAGGGAAGGTCCCGGCTCGGGTGGCAACGCCAATGACGGCAATGGAAATGGTAACGGCAACGGCCAGGGCGGCAACGGCAGCGGTAGCGGCGACGGCGGGAGTGGTGGCAGTGGCGGCGGCGCCGGCGATGGCGGATCGATGCCTCTTCCCCCCACATCGGGCGGTGGTCCTTCGAGCGGCGGTTCGTCTCCTTCCGCACCTATCGATGGTGGCATCAGCCTGTTGCTGGCAGCAGGAGTCGGGCTTGGCGTAAAGAAGTTCATTCCGAAGCGCGCGCCCCGCGATCCGAAATGATTTTGGCGATCGCCATGATCCGGAAGATGAGCCGGCTTAGGATGAACACAATGGCCTGAGCCGTATGCAGCATAGCCAGCCGTGACAAGACGGCAACACCGACGAGTATCCATCTCCGAGATAAAAATAACCCCAACCAACACCGCCGAAGACAAAGTTAAGTGTCGTGCAACTGAATGCCGATCGTCTTATGAATGACGACCGGCAGGCCAGCGAGCAGCGATAAAGGAAGGAGTATTTCGGGAAAGCGAAATACTTTTTTCAGTTTCATATTTTCAGCCGATGGACGGCGTACGCCAGCGGCGAGAAGTAAATGGACCTGTAACGATGTTTGAATACACGGACTTTCGATCGGCGCCGGGGGGTGGACGAAGGGATTCGCATCTTAAGGGTCAGTTTAAAGACTTAGTCTAAAATAAAGGTTTTTGATGAAAAATAATGTTCCGAGGCCCGTAAAACTATTTCTTCTGAAAGCCACCCTCCTCTTTGCCGTATGGAAGCTCATTTATCTGCTGTACCTCCTTCCACACCGCACACTGGACAGGCCTCTTACGGACGCGGTTGCGGCGGGTACGGTAGCCACGCTGAACACGTTCGACCATTCGCGGCCCTACTCGACCCGCGAGGGCACCCATACCAGTATCGATGCCGACGGCCACCCTTTTCAGGAACAGGGGATGGATCTCTTCCTCGGCAAGGAAAAAGTATTGTATATCGCCGATGTCTGCAATGGTCTCGAGCTGCTGGTGCTCTATGCCGGCCTTATCATCTGTCTGCCTTCCTCCGCCCGGAGGAAATTGATATTCGTGGCGGGCGGCCTTCTCTTTATCGAGGTGATCAATGTTCTCCGCTGTATGGCGCTGGTACAGGTGTTCCTGCGGCGGCCGGACTGGCTGGATTTTACGCACCACTATCTTTTTTCATTCCTCGTCTATGCGGCGATCTTCTGGCTGTGGTATATTTTTTCGCGGGATCCCGTGTTCACCAAAAAACTTCGTGTCCATGCGCAGGTTGGAGTTCAATAGCGATGTTCGGGGTGCGGGGGCGGCGGGCGGCGACCGTTGGGGCTTTGGGCTCAGCGGGGCGCGGCGCGTGGCCGTGGGGCTGGCGGCGGTGATCTTCGTATATGTGGTTTACAAGCTGGTGCTGTGTGCGCCGGGGTTTCTGGAGGGCACGTCGCGGTCGCTGAGGCATTTTATGAAGTTCGGGATAGCGATTGTAGTTTATGGGCTGGGGGTGTTTGCGTTTTTCCGGAATAGCCAGGGTTGGGTGTTGTCGGTCTGGCATATTCTGTATGTGGGGATGCTGGTGTTGCTGACGCTGTTGGGTGTTTTTGATGCCGTGGGCGGGGGCTGCCGATGGTGGCGCGGGGATTGACGACGACGGTTTTTGAGTTTTTGATCTCGCCGGTGCCGTTGGTGGTTTTGGTGGTGGTGAATAGGGTGATAGGGATGGGGGCGGCGGATGGCCGGTGAGGGTTGGGCGGCTGTGATCCCCAATCGGTTCATTTCATTATATGCGCCTTCCTGAACTCGTCTGGCGTCACGCCCTCATATTTCTTGAAGAACCGGTTGAAATAAGAGTTGTCCTGAAAGTTCAATTCATATGCAATCTCCGTCGCGGTCATGCCGGCATTGGTCAGGAGACGTTTGGCTTCGAGGAGGACACGGTCGCGGATGACCTCGCCTGCGGCGCGGCCGAGGAGTTCCTGGCAGAGGGCGTTGAGGTGGTTGGGTGTAATGAAGAGGAGTTCGGCGTATTCGCTGGGGCGGCGGAGGGTTTTGTAATGCTGTTCGATCAATTTCTTGAAGCTCGCCAGTAGTTGTTGTTTCTGGGAAACGGCCGGCTGCGCGGTAGGTTTGGCGGTCTCGATGCCGTTCTGGACCGTGAGGAACAGCTGCAGCAGCAGGGTCCGCAGGAGGTCGGGGTCCTTTTCCGCGTGGTTGTAGTAGTGTTCTAGCATGCTGTCCAGGATGCCGTAGACCTTCTCCTTTACCGGCGAGACCATCTGGACCACGCTGTCCTGGCTGTTTCCGCTGAAAAAGCTGAACCGTTCGAGGTAGTTGGGACTGAGCAGGAAATTGCGAAGGAAATTTTCGGAGAAGTTGACCACATAGCCTTCAGGCTGGCTTGTGAATGACCAGCTGTGTACCTGACCCAGCGTCATGAAATAGATCTGCCCCTCTTCGACGGGGTATCGGGTAAAGTCTATCGAGTGGTGACCGGTCCCGCCCTTGAAACACACCAGGTGGTAAAAGACGTGGCGGTGGGGGCTGTGGAGGTGGGGGGACTGGCGTCCGAGATAACCCTGGAACCCTTCGATCATAAAGTCTCCCGGGTCCAATGGCCTGGCCGTCAGGTTAGCAATTTTGTAGACCGGGATCTTTTCTTTCATAAGCGGCAAATTACCCAAAATTGGGCCCGCCGCAAAAAAGCCGCCAGCCTCGCGGCCGGCGGCTTGGTCAGCTCACAACACACTCTTTATCCCAAATATTTCTTCAGTTCGGAAGCCGCGTGAAGGATCAGCGACTTCGTCCCGTTCTCGTTGGCCAGCCCGTTGAGCATTCCCCAGTCGTGTATCATTCCGTTGTAGCGGACGGTCGTGACGGTCACTCCGGCTTCGCCCAGCTTGCGGCCATAGGCTTCGCCTTCGTCCCGCAGAATATCGTTCTCTGCCACCTGGAGCAGGTGCGGCGGCAGGCCCCTCAGGTCTTCGACGGTATTGTTCAGCAAAGAAGCGTGTTTCTCCTTGCGCGCTTCGAGGTCGGTCGTATACTGGTCCCACATCCACTTCATCAGCGGCTCGGTGAGGAAACGCTGCGCGCCAAACTGCTCATAGGACTCCTGTTCGAAGGTCGCGTCGGCCACGGGCCACATCATGATCGCCAGCTTGATAGTGGGACCACCACCCTCCTTCGCCATCAGCGCAGTGACGCCGGTCATATTCCCTCCGACGCTGTTGCCGACGACGGCAAGGTTGCCGCCGTTCACCCCAATTTCCTTACCATTGGCAGCGACCCATTTGGTGGCGGCGTAGATCTCGTTGATAGCCTGAGGATACCGGGCCTCGGGCGAGGGGGTATAATTGACGAAAACAGCCGCATAGCCGGACGCTACCACCAGATCGCGGACCAGCCGGCGATGGGTAGGATAGTCGCCCAGGATCCAGCCTCCGCCATGTATGAAGATAAAGACCGGGAGAAGCCCCGTCGCGCCCTCGGGCCTTACGATATTGAGCTTTATGGTATAGCCGTCCGCTTCGATCGTCTTCTCGGACTCTTCGATACCGGAATAGTCCACATTGAACGCCTTCTGGGCATCGATCAGCACCTGACGTGCGGCCAGCTTGGGCAGGCTCTCCACCGGCTTGCCGCCCGGCGCGTTGACGATCTTCAAAAATTCCTTGACGCCAGGGGTCAGGTGCTCGTCTGCCAGATAGTCGACGGGAGTAATGGCTTGTGTTGTGGTGCTCATACAAAATGATTTTGGTTGTGATGGATGATACAAAGCTAGGACGGAAATACAAACACCGAAATGACCAAGGTTAAGAAAGTGGCTTAATGTAGATTAAGAAATGGAAAGCCACGCATTTGGCAGGGCATTTAGCCAGGTCGTCCCATTTGAGGCGTTTTCGGCAGTAGGGTCGCCTTGCAACCCGTGGCACGACCGCCGGACACCTACCTGCGTCACAGACGAAAAGCAGTCACGGGGTATCTGATGATATCCTATATTTGCCTTCCAAATCAGCGTTATGTCAATCTGGAAGGACTATCAGGAAAAGAATAAAGACCGGTTTCTCAGCGAGCTCCTCGAGCTGCTTCGCATCCCCTCCGTTAGTGCCCGCAGCGAGCACAAGCCCGATATGCAGAAATGCGCCGGGGCCGTGAAACAGCGCCTGATAGACGCCGGTGTCGACAAGGCCGATATCTACCCGACCGACGGCCACCCCGTCGTCTATGGCGAAAAGATCACCGACAAGAACAAACCCACTGTCCTGGTCTATGGCCACTATGACGTGCAGCCGCCCGACCCCCTTGATCTCTGGAAGAGCGGACCTTTCGACCCCGTCATCAGGGACGGAAAGATCTATGCCCGCGGCAGCGCCGACGACAAGGGACAGTTCTATATGCACGTGAAGGCGTTCGAGACGATGGTGCAGACGAATACCCTCCCGACCAATATTAAATTCATCATCGAAGGCGAGGAAGAGATCGGCAGCCCCAGTCTGGCCAAATTCCTGACGGCCCATAAAGACCTGCTGAAGGCCGACGTCATCCTCATCAGCGACACGGCCATGCTCAGCATGGAAAACCCCTCCATCGATATCGGCGTGCGGGGTCTCTCGTATATCGAGGTCGAAGTGACGGGGCCCAACCGGGATCTGCACAGCGGCGTATATGGCGGGGCGGTAGCGAACCCGATAACCATGCTGGCGAAGATGATCGCGTCCTGTCACGACGAGAACAACCATATCACCATACCCGGATTTTATGACGACGTGGTGGAGGCGACGCCCGCCGAGCGTAAATTAATGTCCCAGGCCCCCTACAACGAAGACGAGTACAAGAAAGACCTCGGCGTTGACCAGCTCTGGGGTGAAAAAGGATATACCACCAATGAACGCACGGGCATCCGCCCTACCCTCGAGCTGAATGGCATCTGGGGCGGCTATACCGGCGAAGGCGCCAAGACCGTGCTGCCTTCGAAGGCCTATGCCAAGATCTCGGCGCGTCTGGTGCCGAATCAAAAGGCCGGCGTCATCACAGAGAAGCTGCTCAACTATTTCCGGCAGATCGCGCCCCCCGGCGTCACCGTCAAGGCGGAAGAGCACCACGGCGGCGAGCCCTATATGACGCCGATCGACAGCAAGGCCTATAAGGCGGCGGCTCAGGCCATCGAAGCGACGTTCGGAAAAGCGCCTATACCTGTACGTGGAGGCGGCAGCATTCCGATATGTTCCCTGTTCGAAAAAGTGCTCGGTGTGAAGATCGTGTTCATGGGGTTTGGTCTGGACAGCGACAATCTGCATTCGCCGAACGAGAAATTCGAACTTGTGAATTTTTACAAGGGGATCGAGACGATACCGTATTTCCACAAATTCTTTGCGGAGGGATAAATAAGATCGACAATGGCCGCCAGCAACACCCGAAAAGGTCTTCAGCTGGCTGTATCAGCGATGATCATTCGCCATTTTTCTCAGAAAATTATTCACTTTTTTCCCGTCGGCCGGCGGCACGGCCTTGTCGTCGTTGTTTTCCGCGACCTTCCTTACTTTTTGCATAAAGGAAGATATGGGACCTTTCATGTGTTCCTCGGGATCGGCCGTTCCGAGGGTCTCGGGGTCCGGCTTGCGGGCGCGTTCGTTGCCTTCGTTGGAAGGGTGTTCCGCGTTCTTCTGGTTCTCTTCTTCTTTCGAGAGCTCTTTGCCCTTTGGCTTGTCATTTTCCATAAGAATCCTTTCTATACCTCCGCCAAAAAAAGCATGCCAGGGGTAGCTGGAGCGGGGGTAGCGGAAGCCAGGGGGCGGGAGCCGGGGGTAGCGGAAGCCAGGGGCGGGCGCCGGAGACTTCAGAGCAGCAAGCCGAATTACCGGTGAACGTTCTGCAGCTGCAGCAACTTCTTCCGGGTATCGGGGTTTTCGCGGAGGGTCAGCGCCTTTTCGAAGGAGCCGATCGCCTTGTCCTTTTGCCCCTGAGCCAGGTACCAGTCCCCCATCGAATCATAGACATTAAAACTATTGGGATAGTTCTCCATGTTCAAATGAAAATAATAGTAGGCCCGCTGTGCCTGACCGTGTCCCATCAGGGAATACCCGATGTTGTTGACGATGGGTTCGGGCGGCGGGACCGTATAGCCCATCCGGCGGCTGATCTCCGCAAAATGCGCGGCCATCAGCGTATCGCCTTTAAAGCCCGGGTCTTCGAATTCGTCGTGGCGGAAGTCGAATTTATAAAAGTCGAAGAGGCTGCGCAGGCCGTCGTATTCCGCGACGAGGGGCACGCTGCCGTGGTCGTATTCGGGGTAGTACTTCCAGCCGAAGTAGAGATGGTTTGCGCCAATCAACTCGTTGCGCAATTTGAAGATCGACTGCATATGGCGGCTGAAAATAGTCGCCGTGTCCTTCATCACGCTAACGGTATCCAATCCCTGCTGCAGGCTATTGGCTCCGGCCAAAAATAACGACGCACCGCGGTAGTCCGCGTGAGCCGCACGCATCCGGTTGAGGAGTTTTGCCCTGTCCCACCACATCGAGGGATCGATGGCGAGGTAGCCGTTGAACAGCCCGGGGTGGTTGGCGAGCGCGTCGACGACCATGAGACCGCCGAGGGAGTGGCCGATGAAGACGCGGTAGGGTGTTGTCGGGTAGGCGGAGTCGATATGCGGGATCAGCTCGTCCGACAAAAATGACATGAACTTCGGTCCTCCCCCACTTGTGGTTCGCGGCGCCGCGGCCCATCCTGATCTCGGTGCTGTCGCGGGTGGGTGTCAGGTCGCGGTTGCGGTCTGTGTTTATGATCCCCACGACGATCATCTCGGGGAAGGCCAGGCCGCCGTCGCCGCTCATTTGTCTGATCATCGCGGCGACGCTGTAAAAATGCGAGTCCCCGTCGAGGAGATAGACCACGGGGTAGCGGCGTTTATAGAAATAGCCATCGTAATAGCTGCCCGGCAGGGACACGAGGATGCGCCTCTGCTCGCTGAGAATTTTGGAATGTATTTCTTCGGTCTTTCCGACTTTGATGGAATTATCGGGAGGAGGCTGAGGGGTAGCGCCGTCCGGCGGGGTCTGGCCGTTGGAGAAGGTATAAATGAGGAGGGCGGCTGTCAGGAAGAGGTATTTCATATCTTGAAGGTTTTGGCGGTAATGTTACGCCCGGATATCCGACAAAATATTCAAATGTGATGAAAGTCCGCCAAAATGTGATAAGATCGTCCGATGGTTGCTGATCTAGTGCTGAATCTTCTTGTCTGTCTGCCAGGCGCCCGCGCCGGATTCGTCGACGATGGTGCGCTCTTCGTGGTAGCCTTCGGTCGCGGAGTCCTCGCGCGAAAGGTGCCTGGCGTCGCCGAACTTACCCATCAGGGTACCGTAGGCGAGCACGTGAGGCTTCATGGCTTCTTCGACCGCAGCCCTGGTGGAGCCGGGCCGCAGGTTGAGTCCGCGGTCGAGCGCAAAGAGGTGGAAAAAATACCTGTGGAGACCCGAGGGTGGACAGGGTGGTGTATACCCCATTTCGCCGAGGGTGTTCAGTCCGCTTACCCCTGGCCGCTATTCTCGCTAATGCTGTTGGCGGGTTGAATATCGAAGATCACCCAGTGCGTAAAAAAGCCTTTGGGAGCATCGGGATCCTCCATGATAAGGACCATGCTTTCGGTACCTTCTGGAACTCCGTCGATTACCAGTGCCGGGTTGAAGCCCTTACCCTTGCAGGTGAATTTTGTGGGTATCAGCCCGCCTTCTACGAACTCCGGGCTGGATACGACCAGTGTCTTTCGTGGCTTTTGCATAAATAGTCTTTTGAATAGTATAGAAAATACTGTGCCGGATAGATGGCGGGATCATCACTGCGCGCAGATCCCGGGGTCCTGGTCTGGCTGCCCGACCACCTGACGGCGGCATCACAACTGCTGCAACATCCCGACCAGGTCTTCCCAGCCGGGCAACTCGTCCTTGCGGTCTTTCAGCAGCGTCAGCGTCTCGAGGTGGGTCGCAAAATTCCAGGAGGCCTTTGCGTACGGCGCTCCTTTTTGCAGCCACGCGATCGCCTCGTCCTTCCTGCCGGTGAGCAGACAGATGGTGGAGAGGTCGAAAAAACTCCAGGGCGTATTGTAGGGAGGCTCGTTCTTCACCTGTTTGCTGACGGAGATCTCGGCCCTCTGCAAAAACACCTTCTGGGGAAAACTTATAGACGCCAACCCCTTGCTCCTGATCTGAAGGATCAGCGCGTTCAACAGCGGGTATGGATGTCCGTTGGATACCTTTACCGACTGGTTGTACATATCGAGCGCCCGGTCATAGTCCTTCATCCTTTTATAAATACCGCCGAGGGAGGCATAGGCGTCGAAATCGTTTGGGTTCAGGCTAATGGCCTTCTGCAGGTCGTCCTCCCCGGAGGCCGCGGCGTCCGGGGCCAGCTTGTTACGGGCGATTCCCAGTTCGCGCCGGGCGTCGGCATAGTCAGGCGACAGCTGCGTGGCTTTTTCAAAATTGCCGACTGCCTCGGGCCAGTGTCCCCGGTCTCTGAGGAGCAGGCCCAGGGTGGTATGCAGCAGCGGGTTGCCCTCGTCGGCGTTGACCGCGTCCTGATACCTGTCGATCGCGGTCTGCCAGTCTTCGTTGCGCATCGCGTTGGTCGCTGCCATCTGGAATGCTTCCGAATCCTCTTTTCCCTTCTGTCTGGCCTGCTGCGCGCTTTTTTGCTGGTCCTGCAGCGCTACCTGTACGGGACTATCGATCCGGTTGTAAACCAGCGACTCCGACAGGACCTTTGTAATTTTTTCTATGGAAGCCGGCACCTGCTCTATGGGTTCGTAGTCATACGGGAAGGCCTTGATATGGCCGATATCGAAGGGCAGCGGGGTCTTCTCCTGCCGGAATATGGCAGTACCAGTCTGATTGCCGCGGTGCCGGACGCCCAGCTCGTAAAACACGTTGGCGTTGAGTCCGGTGATATCGACCATCGCGAATCTCGAATATTCCAGGTACCTGAACATCTCGGTGTCGATGTTGGCGGAGAAGTAGTCCTGGTCGGTCCTTTTGGGGATCAGCAGCCCGCCTTCGGGCAAGTGGGACGGCTGCGATAGCGGGCTCGAAAACGGTGTGGTAGATGAGATCGAAGTCGATCTCCTTGTCGCCGACCGGCTTCCTGCCGAAAGGCATGATCACGAAACAGACTTTTGTGTAGTCAATTTCTCCTGATGGAGGCGGAGCCATAGTCAAGGTTTTTTGGACAGAACAATGATACAAAAATTAGTCGTTATCAGCGACCAATAGACTTACAGCTTTGTCGGATTGATGATGGCCAGGTGCCCGCCGGCTTTGCGGACCCTGTCTGCAAAATCCGACGTCCCTCCGGGGCCGTCGCCCGCGGGCTGTTCGTCCCAGGTGAGGATGGCATAGAGGTGGTCGGGGTTGTGCGAGAGCCGCAGGCCGGTGTCGATCATCCAGATATTGGCGGCGGCAAACGGAGAAAGCCCTTTTGGCGGCGGCGCCTCCTGGTTCTGGAAAATGGTCTTTACGCCATCGTGCCGGCGGAGGGCGGTGAAGCGCTGTACCCAGTCGGTGTCCGTCTGTTCGACGGACTGCTCGAGAAAGTCTTTTTCGTCAAGGGAGATGAATAACCAGACTTCGGCGCCGCGATCGGCGCAGAGCTCCGCGAAAATGATATCGCTGCCGCGCGCGCCGCCGCAGATGGCGAGGTCGCCGGGGCCGACCTTCCAGGAATCGAGCTGCCGGGCCATGAGCTCCCAAACCAGGCCCGACTTCGACTCGGGAAATCTGGGTTTTGGCCGGTCGGGTTTGTCTGTCAGGTGACCGCTGCTGATGATTATTTTATTGAATGACAACGGTAGCAATTTTGAAACAGTAATTTATGCAAAACCCGGCGGATTTAGCGCCGATGTTGGGAATAGATGTTCAGGATCTCCGCCGCGCGACCGGCGTAGGGGTAGTTGTTAAAAACAAAAAGCTTTTTTCCACGACTTTGGCCGCCTCTGTCGCGACCTGCGCGGCAAGCGGATCGCCGGTATGGGCTAGCAGCCAGGCGATCGGGAGTCGTTCGTTCATGATCGTGTCGGATCTCAATAAATCCTCAAAGCCCGACTGGTGCGAAATGATCAGCGGCAGGCGGGGGCGGACATCCTTCCCGTGTAAATAGTCGTATAGCGCCAGCGGCAGGGCCAGCCCCGTCATATGCCGGTCGAATGCCGAAAGGTCGGCGTCTGGATAGTTGTGGAGCATCAGCGATATGTAGCTGGCGGGCAGCTGGGTGCTGTCGGCCAGACGGCTGGACCGAAGCAAAGAATCGAAGGAGGGCAGGCCGGTCAGTCGCGCCTGTAAAAGCAGCGAGTCGGTTAACGACTGAAAGGGGCGGGGGACCGTTGCGGGGAATAAATTCAGGTACGTATCATATCTCGGGTGTAGATGTGCGTTATACCAGGTATCGATATAGTAAGAGTCGAAAAGGGGCGCCACACAGCAGCCGTTGCCCGACCTGAGCAGAAGCAACGAAAACAGGATCCTTGTGTCGCGATTGAGCGAGGCGTTTCGCATTAAGCCGGAGTCTACCCCACCCTGTCCCATCAGCCGGAACAGGCGCAGATAGTATTTTCGGATCAGCGCTTCCGGGCCGTCGACGTGGATGGTGGCGCCGGGCCGCGAGCCTTCGCGCGTGGTGCGGGATTCGTGGCGGTACGGCGGGTATTTGATCGTATAGGAAGACCTGCTAAGGATCCGGATGAGGCGGCTGTTGTCGGGTGGATCGCGCTCCAGCCATGCGAGTCCCTTTTGTTTGCCGTCCAGGCGATCCTGCGCGATCCAGCGAAGCGCAAGCTCCTGACGATGCGGCAGGTGCAAACTATCGATGATGCCAAAGGCGATGTCGGCCATCGCGGGTTCCCCTCCTCTACCACGCGAATATATTCTTTCGACAAAGACGGATCGGCGAGGTCCCGGAGGGTAGCGGCTACTGCGCTGCATTCGGCCGACTCGTGCTTGTACGCGTAGCCGATGGACATGCCTGCTCCCTCGGCCGGCCAGCGCCGGAGAATACGTTCGCGCATGGGCGCGAGGTGCGCGCTGTCTTCGCGGTTGAGGCGGGCGTGCATATAGGACTGGATCGACTGCCAGGCGAAAGGCGAATACCTGCCCGGGAGGTCGGGCACTAGATAGGGAAGTATGAAGAATACAACAGCGGCGAAGCTGACGATAACGGCGCCGGCGGTGACGAATGCTTTTTTAGCGCAAGCCCCTGCTCCATGGGCTGGCTCTCCGGCCGGTCTTTGGCGAGGATCTCCGCGACTGTCTGTTCCAGCCCGGCGCTGTCCTGCAGCCTGCCGGAGGCGTCATAGTAAAATACCGGGATCGAATACCCGTCGTCGGGTGTGTCATATTTTCTCTTCCATTCGTTGACCACTGCCTCGTTGTCCTTTGCCGCGATGAGGATAATATGCTGTTCGAGGCCGTGGCTCTTGGTCATTTCGATCTCCCATTCGAGGGCGCTGGTCAGGCTCAGGATGTCGAAGATGACGAGGCGGCTGTCCTTTAGCAGCAGCTCGGCCGTGTCGTGCCAGTACTCGTCGGAGGTCCGGACCGAGAAGATCTTGCCGGAGGACAGCAGCCAGTTGATGTTGAGCCAGGCCTTGTCCTGGAGTTTGCGGGCGAGTGCTGCCAGGCCGCTGGCGTCCCTGATTATGCGCTGTCGGAAATGAAAGAAGCTGGTCTGCCCGAGCATCAGCGGGATGCGGATCCACCATTTGACCTTAAAATTGCTGTCGGAGAGCGTGAAGACGTGTCCGTAGTTGCTGACATAGGACCGGATGATCTTTCGGATCGCCCTGCCCGAGGCCTTGTTGTTGAATTTCCGGAAGACGATGATCTGGTCGACGTTCTTATTTCGAAGCGCCAGCGGCAGGATGACGGGAAGACAGAGCAGGAAGGGGACGACGAAGAAGGAGCCATAGACCGCGGCGGCGATAATCCAGGGCATATAGGTTGGATTGGGTTCGAAGAGGCCGACCCCGCCAACCAGGGCCAGCAAAAATCCGCCGAAGAAGCAGGCGATGACGGACAGCGTCATGAAAAGGCGGACCATTATCCGGATGATCGTCGCGTTCCGTCGCTGGAGCGCAGCCTGTCGTATGATTGTGGTCGTGTCCACTGGCAGGATAAAAGTAGGTCGTTTTTACAAGACCGGGCGATTTTCACAAGACCGACCGCCTATCAGTCGAAAGTCTCCGCCCGCCGGGAGGGCTGGATCGGCCTTCCCTGCTGCCGGCCGAGGGACCAGGTGACGCAGGCGCCGAAATAGAAGATGAACGAGCAGTAGAATACGAAGAGCAGCAGCAGGGCGAGGGAGGTGGTCGTCCCATAGATGGACTTCATGTTGTCGAAGTTCAGGACCCGGTGGAGCAGTTGCTGTCCGACGGTGAACAGAAGGCCGGTAAAGATCGCGCCTTCCCAGGCTATCAGTGACTGCGGACGACCGTAGGAAAGCCATTTCAGCAGGACAAAGAACCAGACGATCACCGCCAGCAGCATGACGAGGCGGTACAAAAAAGCGTTGACCTGCAGGGGTAGCGTCCATCCGCTGACGTCTCCCAGAAGGACAATGGTGAAGAGTACCCCCGCCAGGAGAATGATCCCGACGGAACGCATCCGGTTGAGCAGTGCGAAGGCCAGCGGCGGCCTTTCCTTCAGCCTGATCTTCCACAGCTGGTTGATCGAATTTTTACGATCTCGAAAAGAGTGGTGGCTACGAACAGCAAAAAGACGAACCCGCCGATGCGCATGCCCGGATTGAGGGGAAGGCGGTGAATATTTCTGACCACGTCGCGCACCTGCTGCGCCATATTTCTGTCCAGACCGACGCTCAGCTGGCGAAAGAGGTCGCGCCCGACGGTCTTCGGGTCGCCCAGAAATCCGAATATGACGATCAGAATAAAGAGTATGGGAGGCAGCGCAAAGCTGACGAAAAAGGATGTTGCGGCAGCCATACGCAGCGGGTCGTTTTGCCGGAACAGCCGGAAGGCGTCCCGTATCACGGGCCATGCGGAGGCCAGGGTCAACCGTCTATGTTGCTTTCTATCCATTATTTCATTCCCACCGACTCTTTGACGCCGGTGAAGAGGGTCTTCCAGATCAGATTGAAGAACGACTTGTTGACGAGGCGCTGAAAATGGACTTCTTCTGCGCGCGGGTTGTCCGGCCGGCTGGAGTTCTTCACCACCAGATTGGCAACCAGACTGACGAGTCCTTTTTTATCGTACCGGATACTGTCCTTGTCCTTTTTCAGCAAAGAGACTTTGAGATCCCGGTAGGTCAAAATCACCCGGCCGTCTCCGGTGGAGTCGGTACCGCGGATGGAGAACTGCAGGTGGTCGATCTTTCCTTTCTCGAGGCGGGTGAGCGCCATCGGTTCGGTCAACGGATTGAGGGAGGCGACGTCGAGGCTGCCGATCCCGCCGTCGATGGTGAACCTTCCTTTGGGGTCTTTCAGAAGCATGACGAGCCGGGCGTCCACGGGCGCCTTGTTCAGGAATCTGGCGTGGAAGTCCAGAACGCAGCGGTTGTCTTCGTGTATGTCTTTCCGTATGTTGGTGACGTTCCGGATGGTCGCCCGCGCGTCGTGGAACTGAACCCTGCCGCTGTTGCGGGATTTGGCGTTCCGCTCTTTGTATTCAATAAAAGAGTGGTTGAAAATGACCTTGCGGATAGACAGCGGGAAGGGCAGGCGCATCAGCTGCTGCTGCGGAAATTTCCCGACCTTGCTGGTCGTGTCGGGCGGGCGGGTCATGTCGCGGTATATTTTGAATGCGCTTTCTCCGATGACGAGGCTGTCGCAGCGGATGGATTTACGCCATAATTCCTTTCTGTCGATATGGTGGAGTGCGATGTCCTTCAGCACAAAATCGTATCTGTCCTTCTGCACCGGCAAGGAGGCGGCGAATGCGGTCTCCGAAAGGCGCGGCTGAAGTCGCAGCTGCGCCACGCGGAGCGTGTTGTCCGCGCTGGTGTACCGGAGGCCGTCTATCCCTATCGTATATTTTTTCTTTCCGGCGGGTAGTTCTAGCTGCCGGACGTCGAGGGACAGGTCGCGGGCGAAGAGTATGGTTGAGCTGTCCTTTTGCGCGCTGCTGTCGATAAGAACGTGGGACAGCAGAAGGGACGCTTTGTTTCCGCGGAAATAGGTCTCCGTGCTGTCCATGCTGCCGACGAGCACCGTCGCCATCGCTGACCTGCACGCTGTCGATGGCTATTTTGAAGAGGCGGCCGAGTAGTTGTTTCGCCAGGTCCGGAGTGGGGTTATATACGGAGGAGTCTTTTTTGAAGTGACTGACCATGATCCGGATGCGCGCGTCCGTCACGGCCAGTTTGCCTCCCTCCAGCTGTTTGGAGAGCAGGGCTTTTGGGGTCTTGACCCGGGCAATATCGATTGCGCCGACCTGTATCTGCAGCAGCATATGAGGGTCTTTGTTCTCCATGACCATTTGCCGGTAGACCGCGGTGTCGGGTCTGATATCGATGTTCTTTACGTGGAGCATGCCGGCGGCCTCGTCGAAAACGAGGTTCTCATAGTGAAGGATATAGAGTCCTTTTGTCTTCTCCGCGACGGCCTGGGCCAGTCGCCGGTCGACTATGCGGTATTTGTAGAATTGCCAGCCAATGACCAGCAGTATGACCGCGGCCAGCGCGGACAACAGGAATAACCGGGTTCTTTTTCCTTTGGGCATGCGGATATCAGGGTAAATATTATGCCAGTCCGATATTCTTCCCCACGATGCCGCAGAAAGGCGGGCTGAGTAAAATATGCCACATCTTCGGCCGGCAACTATTTCTCAAGTATTTCGCTGACCAGTCGGGTCCAGATGCGGTCGGGTTCTTCGGGTCCTTCCGAGACGGCTCTTTGCCGGGCGGCGGTCTCGCCGGGTGCGGCGGCTTTGAGGGGATATACTGTATACGCCGCTATTTCGGGGAAGATCTCGTACCGGCAGGGTTTTACCAGCACCCAGGCGACGGTCTTGGTGGCCGGGATTTTTGCGGCGTGTTTGAGGGCGAGGGGGATCTCCTTGTCGACGATATAGTCGGAACCCAGATAGGCGGGGCTCAGAAGCATTATGAGGATGTCGGCGCTCTCCATCTCTTCGCGGATGCGTTCGTCCCATTGTTCGGCGGCCCTCAGCTGGAGGTCGTGCCAGTACGTGATCTTTTTGGCCTTGCGGTAGGTTTCGAGGTGCATGCTCAGCAGCTGCATGCTGTCGGCGTCTTTTGAGGAATAGGATACGAATACTTTTTTCGGGTCTGGGGTTTTTCGCGGGCGCTGAGCAGAAATAAAAAATCTTTTGTGGCATACAGGGTGTCGTCGATGTCCACTTTTTCGTGCTCCAGTTCGATCTGCTTCAGGAGCCAGGACTTTGGAGCAAAATTTATTCCGTCGGCCGACAGTTCGATCTCGCTGGTATAGCGGTCCTCGTTGATCTGCCGGAAGGCCGCGAAGATATGTTCCAGCAACTCGTCGTCACCCAGTTGCTCGTTGCCGATGCGGATCATTTTTATCTGGACGGTGCTGAGGTTGTCCTTGTCGAACTCGATGCAGATGACGCGTTCGCCTTTTTTCAGGACGATGCCCCATTGCCAGTAGAGGTAGAGGTTGTCTTCGACATAGAGTTTGTCGCCGAGTAATTTAAAGCATTCCAGCAGGATGCCCTTGTGGAAATAGTCGTCGTATCTGATCTGGTAGTAGGCGACGAAGCCGGTCATCAGCAGCCGGATGTAGTCGGGTGTTTCAGCCAGATACATGGGTGCGATATAGCGGGGATGACCATTGGGAGCGGGCAGCTCGAAAAGGATATTGTACAATTTCAGGACCCTGATAAAGGCCGTCGTCATCGACTTGTCTTTTCGCAGCGCCTCATCGAGCGCCTCCTGCGTGACGAGGCCGTTGTTCTTCCGCACGTCGTCCGTCAGAATTTTGTTGACGCGGGCAGTAAAATTTTGGGGATTGATGATGACGACGTCCGAGTCGTCTGTCCGGTACCGGTAGAGAGCGACGCCCCAGAAGTTGAGCGAGATGCAGAGCATGCGGGCTTCCTCGTCGGAATAGTCCAGTCCGAAATATTCCTTGAACTGCGGGATGGTAAGGATCTGGTAGTTCTCCTCGTTGTCTTCGATGCGTCTCTTGATCCGGATCCAGTCCGCGGGATAGCGCGTCTGCATCTGGCCGGCCATCCTTTTGACCATGGCTTCCAGCTGGCAATGCAGGATCTCCAGTCCGGACACCTGCCCGTCGCCGAGGCTGATGCTCACCGAATCGAACAACTGGTCGTAGGCTTCCTGGATCTTCCGGAGATTCAGGAAACATTTTCCGTATTTGTCCTCGTAGGTCTGCACAAGGAGTACGGGGGTAATGTATTTTTTGGCTCCGGCGTCCATGGGCTCGGTCTTTGTCAGGGATCCCGAGTAGATCTCGATGGCGTTCAGCCAGTACCGGACGTTGAAATGTCTGATCAGCGCGTTGGTGGTCCGGTCCCCGACGGGAGTATCGATCATTTTGTTATCGTTGGTGCCGGGGTTCCAGAGCAGGAGATAGATGGCGCCCCTGCTGAACAGCATATGGTGGGTGCCATGGTAGTATTCCTGACCGCCGAAGTCGATGATATTGACCGTTATCTCCTGGTCGTCGATCTTCCAGTCGGGCTGCCAGGACGAATAGGTTAGCCCGTGTGTGGAACAGAGGGCTTTTGCGGGCAGCTGTTTGTTGGTCAGGTAGTGGACGAGGGTGGACTTGCCGGAATTGCTGTTGCCTACGATGATCAGCTTCAGCTCGTACAGGGTTTCCTGGTCTATTTTGCGGGTCGCGAATTCGTCCTGCCGGTCCCAGTAGGACAGGACGGCGGGAACGCCGTGTTCGAGGTACTGGCGGGGAGGGTTGACCATCTGGATCGCGTCGACTACGAGGTAGAACGAGGTGCCGGTGATCTCCTTGCCGTTGAGGACTATCCTTATTTTGTCGCCGTTGGCCCTGAACCAGTCGCGGAGGGGGTGAGGTCCTTTACCGGGTTGCCGGAGATGTTCAGCCGTCTCAGGTGGGTCAGTCCGGCGAGGGGCGTCAGGTCTTCGATCCCGGTCTCCGACAGACCGATGTATATCAGAGATTTGAGCTTGGTCAGGAAGCTCAGGGAGCGGAGCGGGTTTTGCTTAATGGCGAGCCTTTTCAGGGTGGTAATATTGCTCAGCGGTGATGCGTCCTGGATCTGGTTCTGGTTGAGCCTTAGTTTCTCGAGTCGGGTGCAGCCGGCGAGTGCACTGATATCGGATACCTGGTTTCTCCGGAGGCTCAGGTCGGTCAGCTGACGAAGGTTGGCGATCGGCGAGATAGTGGTGATCCTGTTGCCGGAAAGGTGCAGTTCTTCGAGGGCTGTCAGTTCGGTCAGGGACCGGAGGTCTCCAATCTTATTATACCGGAGGGAGAGGGTTTTCAGGTTCTTCAGGGTCGCGAGGCCGTCGATGTCTTTTAGACCGCAGCTGCCGAGGTATAGTCTTTCCAGTGACGTGAGTCCGCTGAGGCAGTGCAGGTCCGCGCCGGTCCTGGGCACATTGGACAGATTCAGCGACGTCAGGTGTGCAAAGGGTGCCTTTGTGAAGATACCGAGGTCTGCGCCTGTTGTGCCCTTTAGATTGATCGTCCGCAGGCTCTGAAGAAAATACAGTGCGTTGAGGCTATTGATGCTACGGTCCTGCAGGCTAAGCCAGGTCAGCGCACCGAGGAGAGGAAGGCCATCGAGCGAAATGCCGCCCCCACCCCTCAGGTCGAGTGTTTTCAGATTTTGCAGAGGTCCGATCTGCGCAACGCCGGAAATCTCCATCTCTGCCAGAGACAGACTGTTCAGGAGTGGAAACTCGCTTAGCATCTCAAAACTGCTGATCCAGTTCTTTCCAAACTTGTAGCTGTTGGATCGTTCGACGCCATTGGCGTCAACGTATGCGGACCCGAAGGAGATGCCGCTCAGCTGGTCCTTTAGCATCAGCAGCGAGCTGGGGATGGCATTCAACCCCAGATTGCCAAGGTCGATGAAGTTGGCTCCGTCGGCCTTTGCAGCTGCAATCAGCTGGTCGGCCAGTCGGAGTCCTGCCTGTGAGTCGGGGGCCTGCATAGCTGTAATTTACACAATTAAGGGGGTGGGTTTACCGGGAAAAACACCGAATTTTGCCCTATGCCCGAAAAGGAAAAATTACGTCTCGACAAATACCTCTGGTCCATCCGGCTGTTCAAGACCCGGTCGGAGGCCGCGGAGGCCTGTACTAAAGGTAAAGTAAAATACAACGGCGACGCCGCCAAGGCTTCAAAAACGGTGAGCGTCGGGGATGAGTACGAGGTGAAAACGGAGCACAAACGGTGGCGGATCAAGGTGACGGGTCTGCTGGACCACCGGCTGCAGTACGCCCAGGCGATCAACTACTATATCGATATTACCCCTGCGGAAGAGATCGAACGACTGCAATTCCAGTCGGCGAGCTTTAATACCGGCAAGCGACAGAGCAAGATCGGGCGGCCGACGAAGAAGGACCGGCGCGAGCTGGACGAATTCACGGGCGGGGCGCCGGACGAAGAATAAAGGTTTTCGCCAGACTGTCTATCGTCTTGCTGTGGTCAAGACGCCTGTTCATCCTGCCCCGCGTCTTTTCCGAGATAAACCAGTTCATCGGATACGCCGGTTCTTTTTTCACGATCGTATACAAGGAATCCTTTGCCCACTCGTCTGCGTTCTTGTACAGCGACAGCGGGATATAGTCGGTCGGGATGCCGCTGGCTTTTATATCGTCGAGGAGGTTGCGGAGGCGGCCGTCGTTGACGGTCGTTTGCATGTCGTAGGCGCCGACGATGGTAAGCACCGGTGAAAGAAGGTCATTTTTTATGGGAGGCACCGGCTTGAAATCGGTGGTGTCGGCAATTACGGGGCTGTTCAGGATATGCAGCACCTTGAAGTGCAGGCGGCGGAGCCGCTTGTAATTGATGCTGGTCTTGTCGGCGCCGTAGGTGTTGAGGATACCCCGCAGCAGCTCCTGTACGGCGCCGGCGCCGGAGTTGTCGAAATAGCCGCCGTCCACAAAATAGTGTGTGCCTATCTTTCCCGCGGGACTCAGGTAGGGGAACCGCGCGCCGAGGATGGCGCCGGAGGCCATGCTGATATCCGTGTCTTCGGCCTCGAGGATGGCGGGTACGTCGATGCGGGTGTTGAACCATTTCGGCTCCAGCCTGAGATTCGTAACGAGACCGGGGTTGCCGTCCTGCATTTGCGTGGTGTTGACGAAGAGGATCGGCAGCGCCACGCTGTCGCGGGGATCCATCGCTTTGAAATGTGAAAAGGGCTTGTTGAAAGACGGGCTGTATCCGCCGGCCGTATCGTTGTATTCTTCAAAGCCTTTTTCGAGGGCGGCACCCCGGTCGGGCCAATTAATCGGGAAAATATATCTGAAGTAGTCCGGCCCCAGCATGCGGGCTACGGTGAAGGTAAAATAGTCCTGCTGCAGAAAGTTCCTGGCGCTGCGTTCGTAAGACCGGCCGGCGGCGGGCTGTTTGTCATCGAGCAGGGCAAAGAATGTCGCGACGCCCACTCCCCCACCCGAGGTGCCGGAGAGACAAAGCAAATGTTTCGAGAACCGGTCGCCGCCGCCGGAGATCGACGCGTCTTCCAGTCTTCCCAGCACGGAAGCCGTCCAGTAGCCCGAACGGGAAGCGCCACCGTTGGCCAGCACGAGATAGACGTCGAAGTCTTTGGCGGTGTCTACCCTTGTCAGCCAGCTGTCGAGATATTTCGTCAGGCTGGGGCGGCTGGCGTAGCCGGATGGCTCGGGCGAGATGTTGTGCACCTGGTGCGATTCGCGGGAACCGACCGCCATGGCGATGAGAAAAAGGACGAGGTGAAAATTCAGCTGGTATTTTACGGAAAAGGCAGACACCAGATTGCCAAACGCGAGCAGCACGCCAAAGGCCAGCAGCAGCAAAGGGAAGGGCCCGATGTCTACGGCAAAGGGCAGGCAGGTGATGGCAAACAGATCCAGAATAACGGCCACGAAGCTGATGACGAGATACCATTTCAGATAACCGCTCTCTTCCGATGGAACGAGAAAATATCTTCTGACACGGTGAAAAGGGCCGGGCGTCTCGTCGGGTCCAACCCTCCTGACGATCGTGCCCTGATGGTGCAGATTGATATAAAAGAAGTAGACGACCTGGAAGATCAGCAGCAGCGCCAGCAGCGTATACCATTTCCGGGAGATGTCGAAAGCAGCCGTGATCATCAGCAGGCAGAAGAAGGCGACGAAGACGATGAAGAAGCGGCGGGCCAAAGGCCGGGTATCTTTTGGCAATACGGCCCTCACGCGGCGATCCAGAAAAGGAAAGAGGGCCATTCCAAGGACGAAGAGCACCCATGCCAGCCATGAAGGCAGCGCGGGTTCCAGCAGCGGCGACTGGAGTACCGCCAGTTCGAGGACGAGGAAACAGGCGTTACCGGCGAAGCGGGGATAGCTCTCGAAAAATTTGCCCGGGATACGGTCCTCCGCTTTGCCCCGCGCGCTGCCGCGGTTGTCCCGGATATAAAAAATAACCCGCGACGAATACCAGGTCACATAGACCCATAGTCCGATGGCCAGAAAGAAAAAGAGCAGCCGGTAGTTGAAGTCTCCGCCTTCGGTGAAGGCCGTCATGATATCCTTTCCCTGGCCTTCGACCCAGAATGCAAAGATGGTCAGGAATATGAAGAGCAGGGAGGGGAAATAGGTCCAGATCGTCCGGAGGAATCCGGATACCAGCTTCCACCCGCGGTAGCGTCACGAAGGAGACCAACAGCGGCAGCACTCCCAGCATCAGCGCCCCCCACTTCATCCGTGTGAGCCAGGCCAGGCTATGGACGGGCTCTCCGGGAGCAGCCGATACAAAGGACCGGATCGTGGTATCCTGCCAGATATCGAGCACCGCCCCCGCGAGGATCAGCAGCATGCCCACCGCGAGGCACAGGCGCAGCCAGCGGCGTTGCTCCGAGGTCCTGCGGGCGGAAATACTCCAGCACAGATACACGACATACACCAGGATCAGCACATAGTCCGTGATGACGATCGCCCTTACGGCGGAGGCGCGTTTGTCATCACCCCGCCAGAAGTCCATAATGGTCTGCGCTTCCTTCGGCGCCGCGCGGTTGAAACTCAGATACCCCATGGAGGAGTCCCCTTTCGAGGCAACGAAATTCTGCCATCCGATGATGGCCAGCAGCACGACGACGATCGCGGCAGTCACGAAATGGACGAGGCGGGGGATTGGCATATGGCGGGAATTTTGGAGTTGGTCGTAAAATAGAAAAAATCAGTCAGGAAATAACGGGTGTTTTTACGGTAATGAAAGTCTGAAAAATGACCGAACTTGTAAGGGATCTTCACAGTCAGCAAACCTATATATCGCCATGCCATTCAATCAATTTACCGTCACGGGCACGGACCAGACCGATTCCGTCGAAATCCGGACCAACCCGGCCTATGCGCAGGTCGATCTAAAACGCTCCGTCGCCATCGCCGCCCCGACCCGCGGGGAAGACAACACCATTCATATCGAACTGGGACCCAATGACATGGTAGAGCTGGTCTATGACGACAGCACCACCTGGGTCTGTTCTCATGAAGGGCTGGAAGAATTGTTTCCCGGCCAGCTGGCGCCGCAGCAGCAGGGGGCTGACAATACCGTCCGGCTACCGCTGACCCTCCAGCGCCCCGGCGCGGAGCGGGGATCATCGGGGATATCGCCCTGAAAGTCCTGAATATCTTCGGCAGGAAAGTCATAGATACTGCCGCAGAGAAGTTAATGACCGACCTGGCAAAACACCTCGAAGAAGCCCATCTGAAAAATGACCGGGGTCTATTTCGGGTGGACGCCAACTTTGGGATGACACCCTTCAACGCCAGCGAGTGGCAGGGTAAGACAGACCCCGCGCTGTTGTTCATTCACGGTACCAACAGCTCGTCAGCAGAATCTTTTTTCAACGATCTGCCCAGCAACGGACTCTGGGAGTACGCCACCAGAACCTACAAATCGGGGATATTGGCCTTTCAGCACGAATCCCTCAGCAAAAGTCCGCTGCGAAACGCCATCGATCTGATAGACGCCCTGCCGGAAAACATCGAACTGCATATCATTACCCATTCCCGTGGAGGACTGGTGGGAGAGATACTCGCCAGGTGCAGCGATGATAGCAGCTCTGTTGCATTCTCCGAAAAAGAGATCGACTATCTTGAAAAGGAAGGAAGGGACCAGGACGTGAAGGACATTAAAGAGTTGCAGCAGGCCTATCTGAAAAAACGTTTCAAATTGAGCCGTTTCATCCGCGTGGCTTGTCCCGCGGGCGGAACCACTATCCTGTCCAAACGGCTGGACCATTTCCTCAACTTTTCGCTGCATCTGATTGGCGTTACGACCGCTGTTCAGCTGAATCCGATCTTCGATGCCACCAAGAACCTCCTGATGGCAGCCGTCGGTCAAAAGGACAATCTGAAAGTGCTGCCCGGTCTCGAGGCGATGAACCCCGACTCGCCATTCATCAATATCCTGAACAATCAGGAAACTGTCATACAGAGACCTGTCATCGCCATTTCCGGCAACAGCAAACCGTCGGTCAACCCCAAAGGACTGCTGATCATTGCCGGGAGACTGTTCTTTATGAAACAGAACGACCTGGTCGTAAACACAGATTCGATGTATGCCGGATCGAAGCGAAAGAACCGGCTTAAATATTTTTTCGACAGCGGAACCAATGTCGACCATTTCCACTACTTCAGGAACGAACGGACGAATGCGATGATCGCGCTGGCGCTGCAGACCGCGCCCGAGGACATGCCGGCGGATTTCGCGGAATTCGAACGCGGCGGACTCGTTCCCGGCGGCGAATACTACAAGGGCGATCCCAGCGGCAAGAGACCGATCGCCGTCCTGCTACCCGGCATCATGGGCTCCTGTATCGACAGGAATGGCGACCGGTTATGGCTGAAACTCCTTAGCATGGGGTTCGGATCCCTGATGGACCTCGATATGTCTGCCACCGGTATCAGCGTAAAAAACATCATTGAAACGTCCTACAGACGACTGGGCGAAGCCCTCAGCACCGACTACGACGTGGTGACCTTTGCATTCGACTGGCGAAAATCCTCTCAGGACGCGGCCGCATTACTGGATAAACAGATCAGATCTTTGCTTGCGCTAAAACAGCCTATCAAGGTGGTGGCCCATTCTCTGGGAGGAGTCGTCGTCAGAGACCTGATGGTCTTCTATCCCGGGACCTGGCAGCAGCTGAACGCCTCTCCCAATTTCCAGCTCGTCTTTCTGGGCTCTCCCCTGCTGGGTTCATTCCGCATCCTGAATGTCCTGATGGGAGAAGACTCCATCATCCGGACGCTGAGCAGGATCGACCTGAAGCACAGCAAACGGACACTGCTGAATATGTTCTCACAGTTTCCCGGAATACTCGGTCTGCTTCCGCTGACCAATTCGGCTCCGAATGATTTTGCCTCTGCCAATACCTGGGTGGATATCGCCGTTGCATTCGGGGACGCCACCTGGCCGGTACCGAGAGACACCGTCAGTGCCCAATACCTCTCGGATTTCAGGGCCTACCGGACCAGCGTGATCGCGGCTATGCCGGATCTGGATTTCAAAAACGCAGTCTATATTGCCGGAAAAGGGCGTGAGACGGCCTGCGGATACCGGATCGACGACATCAACGGCAGCAAAGAGCTGGTTTTCCTGAGTACCGGCGAAGGCGACGAGAGCGTCACATGGGATATGGGGATTCCGCAGTCGATGATCAGGGATAACAACGTCTACTATGTCAATCATACGCACGGCGACCTTTCCGACTCTCCCGATATGTTCAGTGGGATCAAAGAAATACTCGGGAAGGGGCGGACATCGCTGTTCACGACCGTTCGCCCGCTGGTCCGCGGGGAGGAAAAAATATTCCGCAAACCGCAGACGGCGGATTTCGATCTTTCCGAAGCCGGCATTTACAGGACATTGATGGGTCTTTCCGGTGAAACCAATACAACCAGCAGCGTTCTGCCGGTCAAAGTCAGCGTGGCGCACGGCGACCTGAAATATGCCGAATATCCTGTTCTGGCGGGGCATTTCGAATACGACAGCGTCCTCTACGCGGAGAAAAGGATCGACCAGCTGCTGGGGGGACAGCTGGAAGAAAGAAACAAGCTGGGGATCTATCCCGGCGCGCTGGGCACCTGTGACGTGCTGCTCACCTACAAGGAGGATGGATTTCAGGGGGCGATCATTGCGGGCATTGGTCAGCAGGACAAGCTGACCGCTTTTGACCTGGCCCGTACGGCAGAGCAGGCGGCCTCCAAATACCTGCTGATCGTCAACGGCCGGAAGAAGCTGGACGCCGGTCAGTTCAGCGGTCCCGTCGGTCTTTCTTCGCTGATCATCGGCTGTGGCTATGGCGGGTTGAGCATCGACAACTCGATCCATTCGATCCTGCAGGGCGTCGTCAATGCCAATGATCGGATCACGGGTCTCTATGGAGAGAAAGCAAAACTCATCGAGGAAGTGGAATTCATCGAGCAGTATCAGGACAGGGCGCTGGGTTGTTTTTACGCCATTCACAATATGGGTAAGGGAATGGGGGGAGTGCTGAATATCCTGCCCGGGGACGCTATCCGGGAGCGTCATGGGTCGCGGCTGATGGTCAGCGTCGATCAGGGGAAGGACTGGTGGAGCAGGATCACGATCTGCGCCGTCCGCAACGAGGACAAAAAAGACGTCGTGGAAGGCATGCAGTTCGCCATTTCTACGGGTGCGGCGAGGGAAGAGGCGCGGGAGCTGTGCACGATCGGAGGCGTGATCGACCGGCTGATCGAGACTATTTCCGTGAGCAGGGACTGGAGTCAGGAGAAGGCCGCGGCGATATTCGAGCTGCTGATGCCCAACGATTTCAAGGCGAGGCTCAAGCGTCATGGCAATATCGCCTGGGTGCTGGATAAGTATACGGCGGGTTATCCCTGGGAGTTGCTGCAGCACAAGGGCGCCGAGGCGAAACCGCTTTGTATCAATGCCGGTATGATCCGGCAGCTGTCCACTTCGAATTCCCGGCTGAATATCGAGATCGTCACGAACCAAAAGGCGCTGGTCATCGGCGATCCCCAGCTGAAGGGTTTTCTGCCGCAGCTGCTGGGTGCGGAGACGGAGGCGCAGAGCGTCACGGACGTATTGTTAAAACACAACTACGACGTCACTCCGCTGATCCGGAGAGAACAGGATATTATCGTCCAGAAATTGATGTCCGGCTCCTACCGCATCATCCATCTGGCCGGGCACGGCATCTTCAACCGCGACTGTCCCAGGCTGTCGGGGATGGTCATCGGCAAAGACAATTTTCTGACGACGACACAGATCGCGCAGATGAGCGATACCCCCGACCTGGTCTTTGTCAACTGTTGCTATCTGGGCAATATAGATCTCAAGGCGGAAGAGTACTCACAGGCCCGGTACAGGCTGGCCGCGAATATCGGCACCCAGCTGATCGAGAACGGCGTAAAGGCCGTGGTGGTAGCGGGATGGGCCGTCAACGATGCTGCCGCCAACCGGTTTGCAGAGCAGTTCTATACGAATATGTTCGCGGGTAAGCCTTTCGGCGAGGCGGTGCGGGCCGCGAGGGAAACCATCTATAACGAATTCCCCGGCAACAACACCTGGGGGCGTATCAGTGTTATGGCAATCCTTTTTCCGATTGCGGACGGGTGACAGGGAATACAAGGAAAGACAGTATGTCGTAACCAGTCAGGCCGAGGCCGACCTCATGAATCTGGAAAGCGATATGCGGACGGGTGACTATCCGCTGGAAGAATTGCTGGGCAGGCTGGAGGCTATTTCACAGGAGACGGACAAACGCGGTCTCCGCAGACCCTGTATCACCGAACTCGAAGCAAGGATCTATAAGAGCCTCGGTAAATACGATCTCGCCACGGCCAAATACGAACAGCTGATCCGGTCCGATCAGGGCTCTTATTCCACGGGAGCTATGGACCTCTACTGCAACCTGCGGTCGAAGCTGTTGAAGGAGCAGGCCGATTCCTGCAAAGGAGACCCGAAGTTCCTTGTGGCTGAATTTGACCAGGTGGACAACTATCTCGCGGCTCTTCTTGTGGTGAGTCCGACGACGGAGCGCTACAATATCCGCGGCAGTGCGTGGAAAAGGCGTACCTGTCTGTACAAGGCAGATGCCGTGGGCATGGAGGAGGCTATCCGGAAAGCCGCCGAATACTACCGGATCTCCCATCAGCAAAAGCCCGACGCCTATCCCTGGTCCAACTGGATTGCGCTGGAGAATTTGCTGGTTGCCGCCGGGCGGCAGGAGTGGGGCGCAGTCGACACCCATTTGCCAACCATACAGCAGATACAGGACGCCATCGGCAGTCTGCGGCTATTGTATGTCGCCGGTCCGCGGAGCAAGATCTTTCAGGAATGGATCAGTCCTTCGAATCTGCTGCTGGCCAACTGGCTGGTGATGGCCACGCAGGCCGGCGCCGGCGCCAAAGACGCATACGAAGACCAGGTGGTCGCGAGCTATGAAGATGTCTGGGAAAAGGTCGGCTCGGTGGAAGACAAGCTTTCGGATATCCAGCATTTGCAGCTGCTGATCGACGCGCTGGGGGGCTTACGGGGGCCCAGGGGCATTTTATGATCGGGAAGATGGAGGAGATGCAGAAGAGGCTGAACGCGCTGATCAAATGAGGTAAAATTTTGGATAGAGTTCCGGCCCGCGGGTGCGGGCCGGAACAAGGTTTAATGGTGTGGTGTCTGATCAGCGTGACACGAAGATCGTGTCGCGGGTAATTTTATAGTTGAAGTGGCGCGTGGCTTTCAGTTGGTCGAGAACCGAGCGGATGGGCTGGTTGCGGGAGCCGGTGAATACGAACGGGTCGGTAAAGTCATCCGGGCATTTGATCGGGACGCCGTACCAGCGGGACAGTTCGGCCATGATCGCCCCGACGGGTGCGTTGTCGAAATAGAATTCGTTGTTCTTCCATGCGTCCTGTCCGGCCAGGTCTTTTAGTTGTACGATCCGGGCCTGACCGGTTTCTCCGAATATGTACGCGTTTCCCTCCTTTAGTGTTCCCGGCGCCGAGCCTGGGCGGCGGACCTCGATGGTGCCGCGAAGCAGCATGGTGCGGATGCTGTGGTCTTCGGGGTTGGCGCGGACGTCAAAATTGGTGCCCCTCACCGTTATACTGAGACCCGGAAATTCCATGCCTATCGAACGGAAGAGGTGTTTGAGCGGTTCGGGTGTCACCACGTCGACGGTGAAGGCCAGTGTCGGGTGACTCGTGGGTCGCTACGGGTACTGGTTTTACGACAAAATTGGCTTCGCCTTTTAGTCGGGTCGCGCGGGTCTTTAGGCCATAGCCGGTGCCGATGGTGAGGTCGGTCCGGGCGTTGAGGAGGACCGTGCTGCTGTCGGGCAGGACGACCTCGTAGTTGTCGCCGGAGGGCGAGCTGACGGTGAAGGGTTTGCCGTTGCTGGCACCTGCGCTGAGGTAGCTGACGAGCAGCTGTCTGCCGCGGCGACGGAAGCCGAGTCCTTCCTTTTTACGAGGCTCTCGCCGAGCTGGTCGTCGAAGGCTATGGGGCCCTGTCCTTCGTAGGCCACGGTAAGCACCGGGTGGTCGTGGCTGCGGATGGCTGGGTCTGGATAGAGGTCTCGCGGCGGCTGGATAGGGTCCATAGTACGACTCCGCCGATCAGCAGTGTGATGACTGCCGCGGCGGCGTAGCGACGGAATGCCCGAATCATGGGTTTTTCGACCGGCGCCGGGGCGTTTAGGCGGGGCTGCAGGTCTTTCCAGCGGGCCTGGATATCGATCTCGTTGAATCTCGTCCAGTCCTTGCCAAAATCGGCTTCGTCGTCCAGGTCGAGCATGCGCCTGGGAATACGAAATTTCCGTCGTTTCATGTGATAATAGGAGGGTTTGTTCAGGAATAGGTTTCTACTCTATATCTCGTCAAAACCACCTGATTCTACCATACCCGGAACACTTATTTTTTAATTTTTCCAATCATCGGTCAGTAAGAGATTGATTAGCAGCAGGATGACGGCGTCGGTTCCACCCAAAAAACGCAATAATTTTCTCAGCGCGTTTCTTTTTGTATTCGAGAAGGAGGTCTCGGCGATGCCCATTTTAGCGGCCGCCTCTTTGGCCTTTCCGTCCTGGAGCAGGGCCCGCACGACGTCTTTTTCGCGGGGGGATAGTTGTTCGATCGCGTCGTATAGTCGTTGCAGCAGTTCGGTGCGGACCATCTCCTCGTCTTCCCAGAAGTCTGGCTGTGCCAGGGCCCACCGGATGTATTCCAATCTTTTTTCGGGGGTAGTCTTGTATTTGCGGAGGAAGTCGATGCAGTCGCATTTGATGGTGGTATACATCCATCTGATCGCGGTGTCCTCGTCTTTGGAGAGGATGGTCTCCTGGTTGGCGATAAAGGCGTCGTCGACGATATGGCGGGCGGCGTCTTCGTCGTCGATCTTTTTCCGCGAAGAGGTAGAGTTTCCGCGCGTTCCTGAAATAAAAGTCCTTGAATTTGTCTTGTTCCGGTGTCAACGCGATAAAGTTAGCCAGACCTTTTAGCTCCATCAACCGTAAAAACACCCGATTTTTGTAGGTTTGCGTCATGAGCCTCACCATCGACATACTTACCGTGCTGCCCGAGCTGCTGGAATCTCCCTTCAACCATTCGATCATCAAGCGTGCAAAAGATAAAGGCCTGCTGGAGATCCGGGTCCACCACCTGCGGCAGTGGGCGGTCAACGAATACGGACAAGTAGATGATTATCAGTACGGTGGTGGCGCCGGGATGGTGATGATGCCCGAGCCGCTGGCGGCAGCGATCGAGTCGTTGTCGAAGGACGCGCCTTTTGACGAGATCATTTATGTGACACCGGACGGCGAGCGGCTGAACCAGCGGATCTCCAATGGGCTTTCGCTGAAGGGCAGGTTGCTGATCATCTGCGGGCACTACAAGGGGATCGACCAGCGGATCCGCGACATGTATGTGACGAAGGAAATCTCCATCGGGGACTATGTATTGTCGGGTGGCGAGCTAGCGGCGGCGGTGCTGGTGGATTCGATCGGGCGGCTGATCCCGGGGTGCTGAACGACGAGACCTCGGCGCTGTTCGACAGTTTCGAGGACGGTCTGCTGGCGCCACCGGTTTATACCCGGCCGGCGTCCTGGCGTGGTAAGGACGTGCCGGAGATCCTGCTCAGCGGCGATCCGCGGAAGATCGAGGACTGGCGGCACGAGGAGTCGGTGAGGAGGACTGAAGAGAGGAGGCCGGATTTATTGGAAGGCGAATAGCCTATCGAAAAATCATGGCTATCCAGATCAGCAGTTGGAGGATAAGGTAGTACCCGAGTATCAGGAGTACGTTGATGACGATCGTCTTTCTCATATAGGAACGGATTTTATACTGCGACCAAATTGAACCCTCACGCGGCGCGAACACGCCCCAAAGAAGGCGAAAACTATACCAAACAAAGCTTATCCACATAGGAATTATACCGGGAAGACCATGAAAAATCCCCCGGGGAATCTGCAAACGACCATTTCTTCCTTTTTCACCGGTCTTTTTTAATCATCCGCTGTTAATTACCGGTTATCCTAATGTTAAGCCGCATATATAGGCGTGTCGCCCCGATGATCCGCTTTAATTCCGTCTTAATCAATTTCTGACAACCAAGCACAATCTTTTGTTCGTCTTTTAACTTCAATTAAACGAATTGACCCTTACGGTTTCTAAACCAAAAAACGGCCTAATGACTATCAGCGGATTTACCATGGTGCGCAACGGTGCCAAACTATACTATCCCATCAAGCAGGCGATCGCCTCCATTCTCCCCATCTGTGACGAGTTCGTCGTCGCGCTGGGCGACTGTGACCCCGACGATACCACGCTACAGGAGATCCAAAGCATCGGTTCCGACAAAATAAAAATCATCCATACCGTCTGGGACCTCGAGAAATTTCCGAGGGGATGGAACACGCGCACCAGACCGATATCGCCAAGCAGGCCTGCACCGGAGACTGGCTGTTCTATGTCCAGAGCGACGAGGTAGTGCATGAGGAAGATTTGCCCCGTATCCGGCAGCGCTGCGAAGAACTGCTCCACGATAAGTCAGTAGAAGGCATCCTTTTCAAATACCGCCATTTCTGGGGCGACTACGACCACCATATCACCTCCCACGCCTGGTACGCCAACGAGATCCGGATCGTCCGTAACGACAAGGACATCCATTCACTGGGAGTCGGCGCAGTCTTTCCGGCGGATACCCAACTTCGACGGGGTCAACTACCGCCAGAAGGAAGGCACGCACAAATTAAAGGTGGCGCGTGTCAATGCCTATATCTATCACTATGGATGGGTCCGTCCTCCCCATTTTATGCAGAAGAAGCGGAGGGTTTTCGAGGGTATTCATCAGGGGCAGGCCAGGGCCGAGGAGATGCTGAGCAAGGAGTCCACGGACTTCGATTTCGGCAATATGTCGCATCTGTCCGTCTACAGGCATACGCACCCCGCCGTGATGGACGAGCGGATCCGGCTGTTCAACTGGGGCCACCGAGCTGCGCCGGTCGGGCACGGCGTCGAATTTTGCACTCCATAAGCACGAGCGATTGAAATACCGCATCCTCACTTTTATCGAGCAGACTTTCTTAGGCGGTCGCCAGATCATGTCCTTCAAGAATTATGTTCTCGCGCGCCGCTGAAGGCGGAAAAGGCCGTGAAGGCCGTCCAGCCGCTGACCGGCAAAACCACATAGTTAGAAAAAGGACGGATTTTTGAGGGTTTCCCTGTATAATATTTTATATAAAATATCTAACATACCAATATCGGGTATGGAATTACGGCGGGGAATCTTAACTTCATTATGGTTAAAACCATTCACCAAAAAACCTTATTGCTATGCAAAAAGAGATCTTCCAAAGATTGCATCGGATCGACCATTTGATCCGAATCAAGGGGACCGGCACTCCTGGCGAACTTGCCGAAAAAGATTGGCATGTCCGAACGCAGCATGTACGAGTACATCCGATTGATGAAGGAATTTGGAGCGCCTGTCGTGTACTCCCGCAGCCGTAAAAGCTATTACTATGTTGAGGACGGAAGCTTTACGATCCGTTTTATTTCAGAATAACGAGCGTCTGAATTACCATACTAATAGCCTGTCTTCTTGTTCTTCCCAAACGTAAACCCGCCACCAGGCGGGTTTTTTTATTGAAAGATGGTCTTGATCTTTTCGATGGGCACTCCGAGTGTCTGCCGGCTGATCTTGTCGAGCGAGGCCTCGGTTCCCGTAAAATGAAAGACGCTGTGGCGGTGGATCTGCAAGGCACCGGGTGCGAGGGCCGCGGCGGGCGCGACGCTCTCGAGTTCGTAGAACGGTCCCATCTGTCCGCCGTCGGCCAACGGTCCGTCGTTGTAGGCGTTGACCGCGTCGCCGCTGAAGGGCGGTTTGTTGGTGGCCCATTCCTGGTTGAGGTAGCGGCCGCCGGGGTCGACGTCGAACTGGGTGATGGTCAGCAGGTGGTGGTCGGGGTCATAGCTGCCCATCAGATGTTTGGCCCGGGGCGGGTGGATGCCGAGTTTGCCCCTGCTCTTTCCGTCGGCTTTGAAGAAGAGGACGTTTCCTTCGTATTTGATTCGGTCGGAGGGGATCTCCCCGAAGTAACCGGTAGTCGCCGGTTTGCTGGTATCTCCGTTATACGGGATGACGATCACCGCCGAGGGTGAGGGGTTGAACATATCGAGCAGCCAGATACAGGGCATGCCGGTTGTCTCCGTCCGGGGTTTGTCGCCGGTGTTGATGATGGTGTTTGCTGTGGTATAGCCTACGATATTGACGGAGGCGTCGAAGGGCAGGCCGAGGAGGCTGTCGATGGCGCTGCCGTCCGTGAGAGCGTGACGCTGCGGGTGACGGCGAGTTTCAGCTGGGTCCCGGCATAGTTGGTGAGCTGCATATTTTTCCTAAGGCTTACCGTGCGGGTGCTGTGGTCGGTGATGTCCCATGCCTCGGTGTCGAATGCGGCAGGGGTCTTCCAGTTGGCAAATTCCATTTTTGCGCCGGGCGGGAAGAAGAGAGAATAGGGTCCGCCTTCGGGGCCGAGCCAGAGTCTGTTCTCTCCGCCGTAGGCGTTCATATGCGGGTCGGCGGGTCCGTCGAAGGCCTTGTAGTGGATCCATCCGAAGCTGGGACCTTTGTCTCCGGCGTTGGTGGAGGTAAAGACCTTGCCCTGGTATTTGGGGGATACGATGGCTCTGGAGGTCCCGGACTCGAGGACGACGACGCTGTCGTATTTCCGAAGGAACTGCAGGTCGTCCGCGAAACTGCGGCGAACGCTGTCTCTTGGGGCCGGGGTCGTGGCCTCGTGATCTGACGGGTTGTTACAGGATAACGTTGACATAATGGTTAGGATGATTAGTATATGGCGAGTCATGGATGTCATTTTACCGTTAGTTCTACTGTTTGCAGACTGTTGGAATTTGGGCCGGTCATGATCTGAAAGATACTCTTCTCTACGGTATAGTGCAAATTCCGGTCCCAGAACGCGAGGCTGTTCCGGTCGATGAGGAAGCTGACGGTCTTTGTTTCCCCGGGTTCGAGGTGGATGCGGCTAAAATTCTTTAATTCTTTGACGGGTCTGGTGACGGAGCTGGTTTGCTGGTGGACATAGAGCTGGATGATCTCGTCTCCCTTCATTTTGCCGGTATTGGTGATATCGACGCTGACCGTGGTGGAGCCGCCGGGGGTAATGCTGGTGTTGGATAGACGTGGGGCGGAGTACGCATAATTCGTATAGCTAAGCCCGTAGCCGAAGGGATATAATGGGGTATTCAACTCCGTGGTATAGGGCAGGAATTGGGCGCTGGGTTTGTGATTGTAGTAGACGGGTATCTGGCCGACGCTTCGGGGGATGCTGATCGTGAGTTTGCCCGAGGGGTTGGCGTCGCCGAAGAGGATGTGTGCAGCGGCGTTGCCGGACTCTTCGCCGGTATACCAGCCGTCGAGGATGGCGTTGGCGTGTTCGGCGATATAGTTGATGGACTGGGGGCGGCCGTGCGCGAGGTAGACGACGACGGGTTTGCCGGTCGCGACGAGGGCTTTGACCAGTTCGTCCTGTTGGGAGGGCAGGTCGAGGGTGCTGGCGTCGCCGTAGTGGTGTGATTCTTCGGCCTCGCGGACGAACTGCTCGTTGGTGCCGACGGCGCAGATGATGATGTCGGCGGTTCTGGCGACGGCGACGGCGGAATCGATCTTTCTTCTGTTGGTCTCGGGGTCGGGCAGCATGATAGAGTCGATATACTGAAAATTGTTCAGGCTGATGGTGTCGCCGTTGAGGGTGAGGTCCACCCCTTTGGCGTAGACGATATCTGTATTCGGGCCGAGTGTGTTCTTTATGCCTTGTAGCAACGAGACATTTTGAACGGGAACGCCCGAGTAGTCGCCGGTATAGTTGGTGGCGGCGCAGGGGCCGACGACGGCGATGCGGTGATACTGGGTTTTGCCGAGAGGAAGGATCTTGTTGTCATTTTTGAGGAGCACCATGGACTCCTCCGCCGCCTGTAACGCGAGGGCCCGGCCTTCGGGTAGGCCGATACGGGTCTGGGCTTTGGCCATGGAATATTCTTGTTTTTGGTCGAAGAGCCCGAGTTTGAATTTCAGGGTGAGGACGAGGGCCGTGGCCGAGTCGAGGGCTTTGGTGGGGATGGCCCCTTCTTTGACCAGGGGATGGAAGCAAAGTATAGTTAGCGCCCATGGGTAGGTCGACCGTGACGCCGGCGTCCAAGGCCATACGGGCCGCGGTCTTTCTGTCGGGGGCGATATGGTGCTTTTGGAACAGCTGGTCAATGGCCCACCAGTCGCTGACGAGTACGCCTTTGTAGCCCCATTCTTTTCGGAGTACGTCCTTGAGCAGCCAGCGATTGGCGTGGCAGGGTATGCCGTCGATCTCGAGATAGGCGGGCATGATGCCGGCCGGCCTGACGCGGCTGACGGCGAGGCGGAAAGGCTCCATATGGAAGGTACGGAGGACGCGTTCCGGGACGTCGGTCGGTCCCTGATTGACACCGCCTTCAGACTGGCCGTGGCCGGTGAAATGTTTTAAGGTAGCGGCTATATGGTTGGGTGCGATGCTGCCGTCGGTAGATCCCTGAAATCCTCTTACGGTCGCGCTGCCCATGAGTCCGCAGAGGAAGGGGTCTTCGCCAAAGGTCTCGCCGGTGCGGCCCCAGCGGGGTCGCGGGTCACGTCGATGACGGGGGCGAGGACCATGGATGTGCCGCGGGCCGATGCCTGGGCGGCGATATAGGTATAGACTTTTTCTACCAGTGCCGTATCCCATGAGCAGGCGAAGCCGATGGACATGGGAAAGACGTCGGATTGCCGAGGCCATGAGGCCGTGGTGGGACTCGTCGAGGAAGATGGGGGGGATGGCAAGTCGGGTTTTGGTGCGGATATAGTCGCTGATGGCGGTGCGGTATCGGAGGGTTTGTTCGGTGTTATTGCCGAAGTCTGGATTGATCATGCCGATGCCCTGGCCGAATAGGGAGTCCATGACGTGTGCGTCGGCGAGAGATTTCTCGCTGATGTGCGGGCGGGCGGACCAGGTGCTGCGCAGCTGGGCGGCCTTCTCTTCCGTGGTCATGCGGGAGAGCAGGTCTTTGACGCGGTCCGCGATGGGTAGGTTTGGGTTTTTATACGGCTGGGCTGGTGTTGTATGGGCGATGATTAGAAGTAAGAAAATAGGGGTTATTCTTTTTATCATTGGGCGTTAGTTGATCTCGAGCTGGTCCTTTTTCGGCAGCGCCGGGAAGGGCGAATGCGGTTCGGACTGGTACCAGAATACGGTGGAGGCGATATCGTCCTGCAGAGGGAGGTAGCGTCCGCCGTCGCGCCAGCCGAGGGCCTGGATGGTGACCTTGAGGCTTTTTCGAAGCGGATGGGGTCGGTGATATGCCAGCGGTAGAGGCCGAATCGTTGCTGGCTGTCGTAGTGGCCGTCGCCGCGGATCACTTGTGGGAGGCCTGTGTAGGGGCCGGAGAATTCGGTATAGGTGCGACTCGGGGACGCCTGCGGCGTTCTTTGTTCGGGTGTCGAAGTCATAGCTGCCGCAGAAATAGTCTTCCGTTCCGGTGCCGCAGATGGTCGGGAATTCGGTGTCGCCGTCCATAAAGAATTTGATCTCGCCTTCTCCCCACCCATGCCGTTGTTGTGGACGCCCCAGGCCATATAGGTGCCGACGTACTGGCCCTTGCCTTTTACGTTGTCGAGTAAGACGTAGTCCGTCTTGTATGGGAGGGGTTGGTGCGGTGGAACTGGGCGTGGAAATAGGCGGCGTCGCTGGGTATATCTGTCAGCAGGTAGTCGACCTGGTAGTAGAGAACCATTTTTTGGACGTCGATATTCTCTAGTGTGATCTTACATTTTTTGCGGAAGGGCATGGGCCAGTAGCAGTTGAAAGCGCTGCCGGGGTTGACGCAGACGGCGAGGCTTTGTAAGGCCGCGTAGCGTCCCCATCCCTGGCCGAAGAAGTCCCCGACGGGTGCTTCGACGGAGGGAGTAGTCTCGTCGTCCCAGTATAGGCGGAGGATGGAGTAGCGCCAGTTGCCGGTGGGTGTCATCCAGATGTGTTGTATGCTGCCGGGGCCGTCGATCTCGGCGATGGTATAGGTCTGTCCGGGGGCTATGTCTACCGAGGGGCTTACTTTCCAGCCCTGGCCGAGTTCGCGGGAGGCGTTGGCGCCAGTGCCGGTCGTGGCTTTGCCGCCGCCGCCTTTGGCGCCGTTGAAGTTCTCGGGGCTGATGCTGCGGGATTTGGCGTTCGAAAGTCGGAAGAGGTTACCGAGGTTGGATTCGACCCCGTTGAAGGGTTGTTGTGCGAAGAGGCCGGCGGATAAGAGCAAAATGGACAGGCAAATCAGGAGCTTCATTTGGGCAAGTTTTTTGGTCGGTAAAGTAGAAAGGTAAGAAAAATCACCTTTTGGCGGTGGATTCCGGGCTTAAAAGGCCAGTGCAATGGACATACAGTAGGAATTATCTTACAAAATCGTGTACGTGTAAGTCTCTAGCTATTGCTAAAAATAGTCCCTAACGGGGATAGTCCGCTTGTCCCGCCGGGGTTATTCGATAAAAAATTTCGGTATTTTAACCGGCCTTCTCCGCCATTAACCTATCCATGTATGAAAAGAAAAGACTTCCGGCTCGATCCTGCAGATCAGGGACTATATCGACGAACACCTATACGATTCTCACACCATCGATGGCCTCTGCCGTCAATTCAACCTCAACCGCGAAAAATTACAGTCGGGCTTCAAGGCGCAGCTCGGAACCACCGTGCATGCCTATATGGTCAAGATGCGCATGCAGCGGGCCGCGAAGCGGCTCGTGGACACCGATGACTCGATCAAAGCGATTGCGTTGGATAGTGGGTATAAGAAACAGCGGTCCTTCAATAAGACATTTAAGACGATTTTTCAGTTGACGCCCGCGGCGTATAGGAAGATCCATGGGGAGTGAAGAAAGGCGGTACGGCAAGTTTTCAGCAGTTTCGATCTCGCAAATATTCTGCGGGAGATGTGTTTAGATTTGCTCATGAAATTTCGACTTATTCCGGCTATTGTTGTTGCTCTCCTATTATCTGTCGTCACGAGCGAGATTGTCTATTTTGGATTTACTCCTAATTATGGCTTTGCCGTTCGCGTTTCCAGAAATGCCTTTCACGCCCAATTTGACCATGACGTGTTCAAGTATAGGATATTAAGTAAATTTTTATTGTTAAAAATTGATGGCTCATTACAAAATGTTATTCCCGAAGAACCTCGCCGCACATTATCTTTATTTTGCCTCAAGGATGGCTCGGAAAGATTTTATTACGCCTACTTTCTTCTGAATACTCTCTTTATCTGCGCCATCAGCATTATAATAATCTTGCTGCTAAAGTCTAAAGGCCATTTCTCATTATCTGATTCAGAAAAATGGTATTTCCTTTTTATTTCTATAATAGTTATCAACCTATCCCAATTCGCCCTTTACTATTATGACATCTCAAGCTATTTTTTTCAGTTATTGATTTTCTACCTTTTCCTCAAATATCAAAGGAACGATTATATTCTTGCCATGACAGCGATATGTGCTCTCATCGTTCTTTCTACACTCAATAGAGAATCTTCGGCTTTATCTGTGTCACTCATAGCCACGCTTCTTATTAAGCGGTCTAGTCTACCATTAAAAACTATGCTCGAAATTTCATTACCAGGTACCGCGTTTATAGGAACCTATTTGTTTTTACGGTACACAATAAAAGACCCTTCAAACATATTTTTGTCGTATCATGACGCGGGGCACCTATTATACGAAATAAATTTAATTGGGATTTCCTTTTGGGCTTTGTTTTTATTTCTTACAATTACTACTTCCAACAGCAAGGAAAACAAACGTACAATTCTATTATATCATGTTCTAAGCATGCCTTATATCCTTTATTGCTTTCGTTATGGAGTTTTATGGGAAGTAAGACTTTATTTGCCCTTATTCTTAGGTTCATTTTTTATAAGTAAGATGAACTTATTCAACCTAAAAAGTAGTCCCGATCGCCAACAAGCTTTACGGCAATAATTGCGCGGTAGTTGCCTAAAGTAACCTAAAAATCGCTTTTAGGCGTATTCCAAAATTTGCATATAAGGGGGATTTGGCATTAACTTGCGATAGCTGGATAACACAAGCAACAATCCCAAATCAACTCAACATACCCCTACCCCCTTCTAGTCTTTGCCGGCTCTGATCGATTAATTTTTTGTAACCAGGGTCTTTAACTTCACTCAAATTACAATCATGAAATTTGCATTAAATCTCAACGATGCACTACCCTTCAGCACTGAGATTCCAACCGAGCTGCGAAGCCACTTTATCCCCGGAAGTATGGTACAGGCTGCCAGCAATGGTTATGGAAAACTACTCCTTCAGGAATTACCCAGCGCTGCTGGCCCCATTTATTATCATGCATATCACATCAATAGGAAAACAGTATTCCGTATGCAGGATGAAGGCCCCTTCTTCAGCGCCTGTATCGCACTGCAGCATGAGAGCCGGCTGGAAGTGGAGAGGCACGGAGCCGTTCTTCTGCGCGAGGGACAGTATAACATCATTTATTCGCCTGTATTTGACTTTACCAGTTCACACGAAGGAGGCAGGGAATACATTAGCATACGCCTGCAATACAGCTTACCCATTCTTGAAGAATGGGCTCCTTACTTCCCCATCCTTCAATGTTTTTTGGAGAAGGTGCGTGCTGGTAGGTTCGCGATGTTATCGGAAGATAATTCTTTCCTTACCAGAGAAATACAGGATATGATCTACCGACTTATCCATCATTCACGAGAAAGGGCCTTTAATCCACTGTATTTCGATCTGCTTGCTCGGACGCTACTGTTCCATCTCTTGCGTCAGTCTGCTCAGCAGCAGCCTCGTAGCCCCTATTCTAATCAGGAGATCAACGGCATCCATGAAGCCCGGGAGATGATCTGCAAGAATATCCGCTATCATTATAAGATTGGTGAGATTGCACAGAAAGTTGGAATGAATGAGTTCAAGCTTAAGAACGGCTTTCGGCAGACTTATGGAGACGGGTTGTATGAATATCTTGTTTCTGAGCGAATGTTGGCGGCGCGCAATCTTCTTGCTGATCCTAACCGGAACATAAAAGAAATAGCCGCTCTCACTGGGTATAAAACCGTCAATAGCTTTATTAAAGTTTTCAAAAGACGCTTTAATAAGACGCCGGGTGAGTTCCGACAGGCAGCGACAGAACAGTAAGTGAGTACGAGATATTGCTGTCGAGAGTTCTCAGAATAAGCGCATTGAGCTTACTTATCAGACTTATCCCTTGTTCGAAAATTCCAAATCAGAGAGAGCAACCAGTAGCGGTGGATAGCCGTGAAGCTGGTTTCTGTGTATTGATTGGCTGTTACTGCCCTGTTGATACCAGTATTCTGGTTGAGAATGTCATTGACACCAATACGAACTGTCAAAGCGTTTCGGAGGAAACGTTTATCCAAATCGGCATTCCAAAGGGTGAACGCACTATTTGCATCCATCGGGCCGATCTTCTGTCGCCAGGAATAAGTGGCGTTGGAGTTAATTTCCATTTGCCAAGGCAGGTTAACACCAAATTGACCAATCCATTGGCCCGTCCAATATTGAGTGGTTGCGCGCTGGTTAACAGAGTTACGCGACCATGCATAGTTATAATTAAAATTTAGACTGAAATTAAACTTATCAGGCACATTTTGGCCTATATTCACGCCGACCCAAGGTGTATAATTGTCACTTCGATTCAATTGTCCATTCACAAAATTTACCGATCGGGTATAGATTAAATTACCTCTCACTCCTAAGTCTATATTCAACGGCCGAAGCCTCCATGCCGATAAGAATGAGATAACCGCATTCTTATTCCCATTTACATTTACGGTTTGCGTAAGGGTACGACCCAAGCTGTCAACAATATTACGACTGCTGAACGCATGAACAGTAAAGCCGTAGACTAGGTCAAAATAGAAATACCTACCCATCAATGGCTTATGATCATTCCATCCCAATCGAAAGCTGTGAAGGTAGGAAGGCTGCAAGCCCGCATTGCCAATTATCAGATTAAGGGGATCGCTGTTGCTTTTGATAGGCTGGATTTGAGAGATTGAAGGAGGAGTGGCGCTGCCTGAATAATGGAAGTTGAAAGCGCGGATGGGGCTGATATTCCATCGAACATGCAAACTCGGAAAAAAACTAAGGAAGTGGTAATGTGTTGTGGTATCCACCATTATATCTTGCCGAAAGCAATTAGCATAACTTATATCAGTCCCAAACGTGTAGAGCCAACTCTTCTTTTTGATCTGGGTGTTCAAATGGACACGCTGGGTCACTATATCAAAATCATACTTGCTGCTTAAGCTGTCAATGTAGGTATCGTATTTACCATCCCCCCTCCCGAATGAATTTCGACGAGACTCGATATGAGTAAAGGCTAGGCTATAGCCTGTTACCAGTTCTATAAACTTTGAGAACATCAAAGTAGAATAAACGGAACTAACCTCGAGATTCCTGGTGCTACCTTTGTTGTCCTTTCGTAAGTCTGTAGAATCCCTGAAAGATAGACTACTATCTGACAGATAAAAATTGTTTTCGGCAAACAAGTAGCCGTATACACGTTCATAATCATTACTAAAACCCAGGTACGCAGATAGCGTCTTTCCAGGTTCGACGAATCTACGCCGCCAGGTGATGTTGGCGAGAGAACCTCGGTTGTCTACATATGCATTAGTGTTGCGACGGCTATCGTTCACCTCACGACGATTGAGCAAGGTGGAATCCATGAAAACATCCTGATTATGCTCACTTCCACTAAGTCCGGCAAAGGATAGCCGGAGACAAGAACTGGAGTCTAGTGCGAGTTCATAAACGCCAGACAAGCTTTGCCGGTCGTCAGCCCGATGAGAATTTGCTTGCTGAATCTGTTCGTAGATACTATCCGGCAAGGATTGTCGAAAATATGTATGAGAAGATGGTTCAATACTACTATTAATAAATCGATAATTGGCAAGCATATGTGTCCCACTTCGAATGCCGTCCCCGTTCCAGCTATTCGAGTAATGAACCCCACCGGTGCCGATCCGGGGCACACCGCCACTTACATCGCTGACCCCAAAATTATCTACTGATCCAGCATCAGCAGGGAGTGATATAGGCTCCCCTCCGTCGAAACCTTGAAGACCACCACCTGTAATCTGCAATTGACCAGTATTGGAAGCCATTCCAAAAATAGCCAGCTTTCGCTTGGCCTTGAAAGTTGCGAGTAAAGCGCTCTGATTGTAGTCTTGGTTCAAATCCGAGCCCAGCTTCCAGTTTACCGAACAGTCCCTGTTTTGTATCTTCTCGTAGGGAGATGTTAAGTGTCCTTGTGGAACTACCACTTTGGATACCTGTAAGTTCAGATTGGACCGACCCCTTATTCAGAATTTGTATTTTATCAACCATACTAGCGCTGAGATTGCGGGTTGTAATAGTGGGGTCATCGCTGAAGAATTCCTCGCCGTCGATAAGAACTTTCTGTATCTTTTCCCCCTGGGCCGTAATCTCACCCTTCTGGTTCACTTCTACACCAGGAAGTCGTTTCAAAAGATCTTCGACACTTCCATTGGTTTTCACTTTTACGCTACCGGCATCGTATTCCAAGGTATCTCCCCGAATTCGGAGAATTGCTCTACTTTGGGTGACGATTGCCGCGGCCAGCGTTGTACCCTTAGGTTGTAGGTATACTGTTCCGAGATTAACCGGCGTCTTCACCAAGAAATGATACACATCAAACTCCGGATGAGTAATCAAAAGTAGATATTTTCCATCTGGCAGGTCACGCATTGTTACGCTTCCATCGGCGGTACTACGAGTAAATCGCATCAAAGTGGAATCTTCCAATTTCAATAATAGGACGCAGGCATTTTGAATACTTTTTCCATTTGCAGTGTCAACAAGCAAGCCCTTTAGAGAAGAAGATTGGCCATACAAAATACCGACCCCTAGGAAAAGGGACAGCATCGATAGAATTAATGATTTGTAAAAATATCGTCCGGAATACACATCCGCAATCTAGGAAACCTCCCCGCGATGTAAATACAGAAAGGTGCTACAGAAGATGAACGTGGAATTTTGCTCAAAAGATAAAATTAGGACTCTTTCTTTCGCTGGGTTATTGCTCCCGAAAGAACGATGATTCATCCCGAACAAGCTACGATCTTGATCGATATTTGTCCTGTCAAACACATGTTTGAAATCAAAGGTTAGCTTTTTAAGGCGAAGAAGCAATCCAACAAGTCATAACAATTTATCCGGATACTTCCCGGCGGTTTATGGCCTGTCGCCTCCCGGTTAGAAGTTAGAAACAAGCACAGGCCGAATTATTCAAACAAAAGTTTAGCTTTTTACATCAAAAAGCAACCTTCATTATGAAAAAAGCAAAAATGCTGTTAACTGGCATCGCTGTTGTAGCAGTCGTAGGTGCTGGCTTAGCCGTTAAGGCAAGTTCCAAGTTCTCAGTGAACTACTGTCTCGGCAATGTAACTGCAGGGGACATTTGCTCGACTTTCCAAGGCGGTGCAAAGAAACAAACTACTGGTACCCTACTCATTGGTCCTTCTTATTACACTGTCACAACCGGCACTACTTGCGCATCCGACCAGGTATGCAATGGTAATGCTTCTATTAAATTCCAGGTCAACCCCTAAAGTTGCCTAGTTTCTAAGTAAATTAAGAGAGGAGCTGGCCTCAACGGCCAGCTCCTTCAAATGAATTAGGCCTAAATCGTCGACAAAGCGAACAAATATCGATTGTATGGTGACGAGTAGAGAAGCAATCCTCAAAAAATATGGACGAAAAAAACATTATAGCAGTCAATACTTCATCATTTAAGAGTTTTATCTTTCACAACCGCCGCAATCATATCATTTTATGGATTGCAGTCTCGGCAATTGTGATACAGTTTGCAGTATTCAAATTCTTTTATCCTTATGCGAGTTATATACACGGGGATTCATTTGCATATTTGGAAACTGCTGAAAAAAATCTGAGCATTAATACTTACATGATTGGATATTCGATGTTCTTGAGAGCTTTTAGTGCGTTCACAAATTCTGATACTTTACTTGTAGCATTTCAATACCTATCTCTACAAGCCAGTGCTCTATTTCTACTATTTACGTTATTCTATCTCTATAACCCGGGGAAAATAATACAGATAATATTATTCTGCTTCATGGTCATTAATCCCCTATTCTTATACCTGGGCAACGTGATATCGAGCGATGCCCTGTTTGCGGCTTTAAGCGTTACTTGGTTTTCATTGTTATTATGGATTATCCATCGTCCTTCCTCCAGACTAATTGCGTGTCATACTGCAGTCATATTTATTTCTTTTACATTTCGGTATAATGCCTTGATTTATATTCTCATATCGATTATAGCATTCACTCTTTCTAGGCAAATCATCCTAAAAAAGTTAATAGGAATAACAGCCGCCGGCCTCTCGATCGGACTGTTTATATTACATACCGGTAACCTTTTTCAACAGCTTACAGGTAACTGGCAATACTCTCCGTTTGCCGGATGGCAATTAGCTAACAATGCGATGTACGCTTACCGTTACGTAGACAGCGCTGATCGCTCTCCTGTCCCCAAACGATTTCGGAACTTAGACAACATGATCCGCACTTATTTTGACAATACACGCGATACTGCAAAGTATCCAATTGAAAAGATTATGGCGAGCACATTTTACATGTGGTCCCCAAGATTACCCTTATATCAATACAGAGAAACTGTCGCATTCAAAGGCGATACCATTTCTTCAGAATTAAAGAAATGGGCCTCCATGGGACCAATTTATAAAGATTATGGTCTGTATATCATTTGGAAATATCCGAAGCATTATGCGAGATATTTCCTTTGGCCAAATTCACAAAAATATTATGCCCCACCGGTTGAATTTCTCGAAAGCTATAATTCAGATAGAGACAGTGTAGCCCCAATTGCCCAAGCCTGGTTCCATTATAAAACAGGAGCTGTTAACACCAGAACGAGAGGAAAAAAAATAACTATGTTGAACTTCTATCCTATTCTTTCAGGAGTTATTAACGTAGTTATGCTATTTGCATTGCTAAGTTTTGCCATGTTGGGAGGATTTAACAAGGATACGAAATTCCGTAAAGGTGTTTTCCTGGCAGGCATGTTGTGGCTGCTGAATGCGGGTTTCACCATCTTCGCATCGTCCGCTGCCCTTCGATTCCAGGTGTTTCCGATCCTCCTTAGCATGACTTTTATGAGTCTGTTGATTGATTGGCTGGCTCAAATGGCAACTGTGAAACAAGACATAAAGCCGTCCCCGACTACGGATCTGTCAACCACATTGCCCGCTTAACATGCGATCTATTTTCCTAACTAAAGGCCGGGAATCGGCATTCATCCAATTCTCATTCATATGTTATTTGAAAATACAATATCAGCTCAAACCTTTAGATCATGGCTTTGGCTCGACAAGGAAAATAGGTTATTACTGTATTTATCCGGTGCTATAATAATAATACAGTTTTCAATATTTAAGTTTTTGTATCCTTATCCAAACTTTATGCCGCCGGATTCTTTCTCTTATCTCCAGGCAGCTTATGATCATGAGTTCATCAACATGTGGGCAATCGGATATTCGTGGTTTTTAGATCTATTTCGTCCCATTACTAGGTTATCTATATCGTTGGTTTGGTTTCAGTATTTATTATTGGAATTTGGTCTGTTGTATTTCCTGTTCTCCATTCGCTATTTATTTTCTCCAGGCAAATGGCTATTCCGAATAATCATGGCTTGTTGTGTTCTAAATCCCCTCATACCACATATTTCCAATTTCGTTTCCAGCGATGCCCTGTTTACCACATTGAGTACTATTTGGTTTACGCAACTATTATGGTTACTATACAAAATCCGGAGGCTTTCATTACTACTTCACATACTAACTTTAGTCGCGGCATTTACCGTTCGCTACAATGCGCTTTATTACCCGATTATAAGCATAATAGTCATTCTTTTCAGTCGTCAATTGCCTACGAGAGTTAAGGTAATCGCCATCGGATCGATTATGATGCTATTATTCCTTTTTATAAACAGAACACGGCAAGAATACTATAACGAAACCCGAACCTTGCAATTTTCGGCCTTTGGAGGCTGGCAAATGGGGTCTAATGCCCTATATGGCTATGCTCACGCAGCACTCGACTCCTCTTTAACTGTGCCTACAAAGTTCAGGGACCTGCATAGGTTGGTAAATCAGCATATGATATTCCTTAATCAATTTCCCTCCTTTATGCGCCCAGATCATAATGTCGATATTTACTATTTATGGGATTTCAATTCTCCTTTGAGGGTTTATATGAATGACCGGTGGAAAAAAGACAGTACAACTTCTTTCTTCATTCGTTGGGCAGCCATGGCACCTTTATATTCAGATTATGGCCGTTATTTAATCGCCCGCCATCCCGGCCCTTTCGCCCAATATTATTTATGGCCAAATCTTATAAAATATTATGCTCCCCCAACGGGATTTCTTGGCTACTATAATCTTGAAAGAGATACAGTAGAGCAAATAGCAGTTAGGTGGTTTCATTGGGAGAACAACAAAGTATTTTTTGCCGCATTTTAATGACAAACAAATTAAAATTACGAGAGCCTTCCCTGTCGGTTTAGCAATCATTAATCTTGTCTTTGTTCTCGGCTTTCTTGCCTTTTCAAACCTAGCCGGTTTTAAATCCTGCATGCCCAATTGCAAAAACATACTTCTATGGATGACTGTTGTTTGGCTCAGCAATATGATGTTTAGTGTCGCGGCCGCGCCGATCGAATTACGCTATCAATTATTTCCTTTGACTATTACTTTTACCTTTGCGGGTCTTTTGCTGGCGTTTGTAATAGACAAAACCAGATCAGTTCAAACGAAGATTGACACTGCGCCAAAGCACTTTGAAACAATTACTGAAGAAACAGCTCCATTATCATAATGCGCAAAATATCTCTATTATGAAACAAACATTTGTTTTCCTATTTCTTATCAGTCTATCTGCATGTTCTGAAAAGCGTCCTACGATTACCACAGGATTCGAAGGAAAACTGATGCCATCTTTTGACCTGCTTTTGATGGACAGTACCACACACCTAAATACTAACAACATTCCGCCAGGCAAACCTGTCGTTCTTTTCTATTTCAGTCCGTTTTGTCCTTATTGTAAGGCACAGACGAAAAGTATTATCAGTGAAATTTCTAAAGTCAAAGATATTCGGTTCTATTTTTTCTCCAATTTCCCATTCGAAAACGTGAAAAACTACTACAAAGGTTACTCGTTTGAAAAATGTTCTAACATCACGGTAGCAGCGGATTACAACAACTATTTTGGACCGTACTTTAATACTCCTGGCGTTCCCTATATTGCTATTTATGATAAGAATAAAAAGTTAAAGCAAGCAATGATTGGGCAAGTTGATGTAAATATAATCAGGGGACTTGCTTTTGAATAAATATATCCGGATCACTTCTGGAGGTTTGTAGACTATCTCCTTCAAAATGACGATCACGACAAGTGTAGCCTATTGTTCAAACAAAGTTTAGCTTTTTGCGTCAAAAAAGCGAAATCCTTTATGAAAAAAGCAAAGTTTATGTTAACAGCCATCGCTGTTTTAGCAGTCATAGGTGCCGGTATAGCAGCCAAAACAAGTTCCAAGTTCGGATGGAATTACTGTCTCGGAAATGTGAGTACGAAGGACATTTGTTCGACTTTCCAGTGCTGTGCAAAGAAACAAACTACCGGCGCCCTGCTCATTGGTCCCTCTTATTACACTGTCACAACTGGCACTAATTGCGCACCTGACCAGATATGCAATGGCTTTCCTTCTATTAGGTTTGCCGCAAATAATTATCAGTAGTCTGGCCAATATATCAGGGCTGTAATCCACTATTGTCCAATTCCAATCCTGTCTGAATTCCCTTCAGCTTTGCCGGCACCCCTCTTGTCATCCATACTGGCGGCAATTCTCCTTTCAGATAATACCCAAAAAATTGAGTGATTCGAATAGTAAAATCAATTTGATTTCTTTTAATCCCTATGACGTGGCCTTCCTGATCATATTGCAACATCCATACTTTCTTCCCTAACCGGCGTAATGCAGCGAAGAGTCCGGTACCTTGTTGAAAAAGCTCGTCTTGTCTATTTCTGACAAGCAACAAAGGAGTTGTTACCCGGTCTGCTAAAAAAACAGCAGATTCGTCGATATACCTCTGCGGGTTCTGCCAGAGGGTGACACCCCCATCCGAGACTCAATGTCTCCCATAAAATAGCTACTAGACCCATTGAGAGACAAAGAAAGATATTGACTAACCGCATCACTGCAACCCGCTGAAGATAAAGCGGCCGCAAACAAGTCGGTATGCGTCAACAGGTAATTGGTTTCGTGCCCGGCATAACTATGTCCCGCTATAGCCATTCGCTTGGAGTCTACATATGGCAATCCGGCGAGATATTGCGCAGCGGAGACTACTGTATTTTCTGCACTTTTGCCTACAATACCATTAATGTAGTAAATATCCGGCGTCAATACTAAATATCCTCTGCTTACGAACCAGGCTATATTAGGTTCGCCGTCCGAAAATCCCGGAGATGGGTACTCATACAAACGATGAGACATTTGTTCATAATAATGGACTATCACCGGATACTTTTTGTGCGGATCAAAATTCTCCGGCTTGTATAAAATGCCCTGAGTTGTAGTTCCGTCTAGTTGATTCCATTTTACCAATTCCGAGGTCAACCAGTTGTAATCCTTTTCCGGATGTAAATGAGTCAATGGCTTGTAAGTCTTAAAATCATGTGTTAAGAAAAATTAGGCGATTCCATTGCACTTTGACGCTTAGCGACCCAAATGTTGGCAGCTCCAGCTTTTAAAGGTCGCATGCCCCCGTCCAACTCACTAGAGAACTCCGCGTGTAAAAAGGTCCAAGGGCCCATCACCAGCAATTCCGGTCCTTTTCTCGAGCCTGTCAAAAGGCGATAAAAACCGTTGTATTTGTTCTCCATATCATAGGCGACCAAAAGCAAAGAATCGCCCCGAGTATGTACAATATTATTGTCGTACCTTGTTCCATTGGCCAACCTGAACCCAATATGACCAGCCCTACCCAGCCCATGGGTAATATTTACCGCAGGTTTTTCCCCGGCAAGATCCAATTGCCAGATATCATAATTATCATATACCCATACAGCAGCATCATTGTCCAGCCAACAGCCGGTTACCCCCGTCGGCAGGAGGTCTGGGCATATTTTCTGGTTCTCCCCGATAATATTCATTTTGGTACGCTAACCAACCCGCAGGAATAGCCGTAGACAACACTGCCAGCTTTAGTCGTTTCCACGTTATAGCTAAAATACTGCTGTTTTTTCGAATCATAATACAACAAATATTGTCCCCTCGGTGAAAACCAAAACCCACTCTCCCCTCTCGTGTCTAGCCGTCTCCGGCACCATCCCGAAGTGATACCAGGTAGTGGCTTACTGGGCTTTCCAACCAATACATATCCCCAACGCCCTGCCTCATTCTCCTGTATGATACAATCACAAACTCTCCTCTAGCAGGCTTCACGGCGATGTCTTCGTAATCCCGAGTCAATTGAATCACATTCCCGCCGTCACTTGCAATCGCAGCGCTGTAAACCGTTCTATCGTTCTTGTGCTCCAACTGAACACTTTGAATTAAAGTGTCCTTATAACTCCACACATCCACACCTCCAGACTCTGGCTTCGCAGTCAGCAACTTTTCGGAAGTTCCAAAAGAAAATATATGAACCGGCCATCTTCACTGAATTGCGGGATAGCGGCTCTTACAAACAATCCATTTACAATTCCCGAGCCTGATCGGTGACCTTTAATACTCGCCTTGTTCATCCCTTAGTCGGAAATACCAAATTTCATTTTTTGTTTTTCTTACCGCTTGGCATTCCTCGCAAGGGACTTGGACCTATAAATATCGCCTGGGTGCCTTCTCTGTCTAAATTAAAACCTGTGATCTGTGAGTTAGAGAAGGATTCACTTGAAGAGGACCAGATGTTGTCAATCTTCTCGGATTCCAAATCTACCCAGTCCAAAGAAGATATCAGTCTTTCTCCCTTATGAACACTTCTTTTCACTAATAAGGTATTACCGCGTTCGTTGAATGAATAGCCTACAACATTACTGAATTGTCTTTTTTTTCCAGTAATAAGGTTTGCATAGGTCCAATTCCTTCTCAGGATTATTTAGCTGGTATGCCACCCATTTCCCTTTTGCCAATTCTGGAGATCGAGTGCCAAGAATACCGGATACTCTAGAAATAGAATCCGTTCCAAGTGTCAAGAAAGAAAGAGTATCAGCGCTTCTATAAATGAAAAGCCTATTGTTGTCTGAGAAAAAACCGTCGGAAGCGCCTGCAAATCGCTTTTCCCAATTCCCGTTAATGGCACGAACAAATAAGCTCCTATTTCCAATGAACGGTTCTTCAATAGTGTATGACACATACATACCATTGGAACTAATTGCAGGTTCTGTGATATCTGGCCAATTCTTCAAAGCCTCCACATCAAGCTGGGGCTTAACCGAGGAGGTAACCACGTTCTGAGAAAAGCCAATTAGACTTGAGACAAGCAGCACTTGGAGCGAAACAAAAATACTTCATATTTGATAAGAGCTTTAATGGTCACTGGATCTGCAAAGAAGGTGAATGTTTTTTTATCTCCCTTGCCTGCTCCCGAACGGAATATAGATTATCCCCTTTGGGCTGTTTTCCAATGTGACTTCGGTTCAATTGAAAAGCAATCACCCGGGAGGTACAGATATTTAATCGTCTCTTTCCCAGCTTTTAACGATTACCACATCACTCCAAGGACCAGTCGACACAATATCCCATTTGTATCTCGCCTTATACCTCCATATAAAATTTTCCAGATAAGACTGACAGATGTCCACATATTTACCTATTGTGTCTACGGCAAGAAACGAAAAATTACCATTCCCACGATCTACCCATATTTCTAATGCATAGAAATCAATGTACGCCCATTCAATTTGTAACTTTCCATCTATTATTAGGGCTTTAAATTCAGGTTTTGTAAGGTTAGCAATATCCATTGTCATCTTAAATTCGTAATTACCAGAGGCGGTGTAGGTCACAACAGCCTGCCTTAGTCGTGCGTTTACGACTTGCAATAAGATGTTTCTCGATGATATCTATCCCGGTTGGCATCGACCCATCTAATATCCAATTTTCTTCAAAATTAGGCTACTCCCATGTGGAATTCCTTCTCTCATTTTCGCAATAGTTTCCCTATTCGGAGAAACATAACTGGCTTTTCTGTTCGTAGATTTTGCCATTTCTCCTTTTTCATCTAGTTTTGCTGCGATTTCCTCGCATTTAATAGCCTTTTGAATATTTCCGGCTTTATATAGTAAATTGGCCTTTGTATCAAAAATATAAGCCATATCTAAATTTGCCTTCTTTGCCAATTTGATAGCTAACTCAGTCCATTCAATCCCTCTACGCATGACTTGCTTATCATTAGACGACAAGAATATATTCCATGCAGCGCCGTTCAAAGCCCATATGTCGTCACTTATATCACCCACTGCTTTCATAAAATCTTTTGCACCCCGCACAAGGAGGGACCAATCTAACTAGTTCATCAACCTTTTTAGCGTACGCCTTCCAATTATTCGTTCTCTTATAAAAATCCAATTGTGAGTATCCCACAAGATCTCTAACTTTTGACTAGAATATTTATTGGTAATCGCTGCTGTGATATCACGCCAATCCGGATTAGTGTTTATTAATTGGCCTTTATGCCATATTTTTGAATAAATCTCCCTCCTGTCTGATCACATTATTAACGTACGCATCAGCAAATCCCTGAAAGTTCATAATGCTATCCACCCCTGGCAGGATTTTTATAGAATAACTGAAAGAACCTGCCAGTTTGACCCTTCGTTGTAAAATAATTCACCGAATTGTATAGTCACAAAGTCAATCAGATCCTTTTTCCACAGTTCCGGGTCGCTCAACTTGTCTATGTAATTCACTTTGTAGTCATTTGCAATAGTTAAAGCTTGATCTTTAAATCCATATTGCTTAGATAGTATCGCCAAATTCCTCATTATAGGAAACTCACGGGCACCATTTTTATAATACTCAACTTGCGTATAATATTGCTGGGCAGGATTCAATGCGGCATCCGCAACTGAAACAAATTCGATCGGCCGTCTTATATCCCATATCTCTGTGTACAATTCTCCCATCTGGAGAAAAAAATAAAAAAGTTGGATAGGCATTAATTCCATATTGCTCAATCAAAAAGTGAGCATCTGCATATCGGCTTTTTTTCTCTGCATCATCAGCCCTTGATGTATCCATCTGCATCTTGATACAAATGAAATGATCGTTTATAAATCGGCCCAAATCATCAAGAGGATATACATCTTTGTCCATTTTTTTGCAAGGTCCGCACCAAGAAGCGTAACAATCCACAAATACAAATTTACCTTCTGCTTTCGCCTTCGCTTTAACCTGCTGCATGTTCTCATCCTCCACAAATCTTATTCCTGCGCCACTTCGTCCATACAACCCTTTAATCGACCAATTCTCTTCTACTTTCCCAAATTTATCCTCCCTTACAATTTCGATATTCGATCCTCCCTCCGCTAACCTCCAGTACATTTTTGATATGCGATAAGGATTGCTCTCATTGGGTCTACTATACATAGTTGTCTCAGTCATCCCCATGCTATCTGCTGAGTATTCAAATCGAATTACTTTATTTTTACCACTAGGCGAAACCGTATTAATTGGAGAACCACCTAGTTTTAGTGTATAGTTACCCGTGTCCAATCCATGTTCTGTAGGGGTGATTGTTAGGATGGTAATTGTGTGGGTGTAATTATTCTGGGATATTCTCATTTGTTCAGGAAGCCCATCGGCATAGTCTGTCCCACTTAAACTTTGCCGCGCTTTCAGTATCCAAGACCCGGAAAAATCAGGCCGTCGTTCGAATGCAAAACTATCAGCAGTCACAAGCATAAAAACAACTGCTAGGCTAATCGTATTTTTCAGCTTAAGAATACTCAGCGGAAGACTCTTTTTTTGAAAGCATCTCAATTTATTGATTTAAATTATCTTGCATAGACACACCATTATACGCAGGTTTATTGTAATCACTCAGAAAAGCACAGATGTTTAATCATCTCTTTCCCAGCTTTTCACGATTATTTTATCACTCCAAGGACTAGCCGACATATATTCCATCTATATCTCGCCTTATCTCCAGATAACATTTTCCGGATAAGACCACATATTCACCCATTGTTTCTAAGGCAAGAAACGAAAAATTACAATTTCCACGATCTACCCATATTTCTAATACATAGAAATCATTGTCGCCCATTCAATTTGCAACTTTCCATCTATTATTGGGCTTTAAATTCAAGTTTTGTAAGGCTACCAATATATACTCAAACAGCCCCTATTTCCAATAGGCAGTTAGTCGTGCGTTACGGTTTATTCAATAACCTGTGTTTTGTTTCAGATTCTGATCTTGGGTAATATCAGCGAATGGCATGGGAAACAATTGTTTGTAAGATTGCCACGCACCGCCTTTCGCTGAACATGCGTTGCCCGGGGCGCCCATTATTGCATCCAAGTTACCAGTGCGTTTCATATCAAACCAACGGTGCCCCAGTTCTGTAAATAGCTCTACCTGTCTCTCATGTTGAATAGCGTTTAATAAGGAAGCTTTATCTGTTGAACCGGCATATACATCTAATCCGGCACGTACTCTTATTGCATTCAAATCAGAAGCCCCTTCCGATTTGCCCAATTGAATTCTTGCTTCAGCCCTGATCAGATACTGCTCTCCGAGGCGGAAAACCATCAAATATTCTGTTACAGGATCATTTTTTTGCGCTTTTGTATTTAAATGGATAGTAGTAAGTCGTGCCGGCCACAGTTACACTATCTATCCAAGTAACTTTTCTTTGATCACCCGAATCGAAAGTGTTCATTAGGTTTTGGCTTAAATACACAGGATGGCCAGTATTAGCACCAGACACATTAGAAGGTCCGGTCGAGGGGATTACAAAAGACCAGGCATCCTCTGTGTTATGCCCCGGAAAAGTCGGCTGTAATTGCCAGATAGACTCCTTTGCTATTTGCCAAGAATACATCGTTCAACGATGTACTCAGAGTAAACAATGATGTGTTATTAATAAGAACAGATGCGGTCGATTCTGCATTCGCGTAATCTCCACTGAATAAATATGCTCTTGCAAGTAACGCTGCTGCTGCCCATTTCGTTGGCCGTACCCTATCTGATATGCTGTTCAACAAAGTTCCATCAAGATAATTTGTGCTCAAAATTGACTCTGCGTCTTTCAAGTCGGTAATAATTTGTTGGTATATTTGTTGGCTAGGCATATTTGAAAGAAGGGAATTGATATTCCAATCTGTGCTGGTAGCAAGTGGAACATTCCCATACATATTTGTCAGATAGAAGTAAAAAAAGGCTCGCATAAATTTGGCCTCTCCTAAAAGTTGCTGTCTGACTGCTGGTGTCAGACCAAGTGGAATTATTTAACCCTTCTATTGCAGAATTGCAAACAAAAATGTTATTATAAAATCGGCTCCAAAACTCAGTGCCATAATTTTGCGTGGTATTAGAAATTAATCCGTTATGATAGTACGCAGGATATCGGGCGTCTGTAACTCCTTTATATAATGTCAGTTCATCTGCGGACAATCCAATCCACATTGAAATACTTCCAAGTCCTGTAAACCCTTCATAACCAGTAGTCATTCTTTTATATATAGCTGTGACGACAGAGATTGCGCTAGCGTCGGTCGTATAGACATTTGCGGCGTTAATGCTGGTCACCGGCGCACTCACGTCTACCAGTTTTTTGCAAGAAATCTGGAAAAAGATTGAAATAGCCGACAGCGTCACTACTATAATGAACATTCTTCTCGCCGGCACGTTGCTATTTGTATCTGAAGATGGAGAATTCATATTTCTTACTTTAAAATCTGAATGTTAGGCTTTTCTGCTATAAACTCAAGTATATTCCAGCGGTCCATACTCGCAATGGAGGCAATGAAAGAATAGTTTGATTCTCGGGATCCAAACCTTGGTAGTTAGTAATTGTCCACAAATTTTGCCCACGTATATAAAGCTGACAATTCTGCAAATGGGCTGATTTTATCCACGAACTCGGCAACTCCCATGCAATCGATAAGTTTTTCAGCCGTATATAAGAAGCGTCTCCGAAAGCGGCATCGCTGCCCACTGCGTAATTAACATCGTCAGCGTATTTATTGACGGTATACTTCGCAATTGCTGCAAGATCGCCTGGTTTTTGCCATCTGTCCAAGTACCTTACGGGCTGATTGCTCGCTGCATCGTTGAAGGAACCGGGAGGGACGCTCCAATTATTAAACATAACAAGAGCGCCGATTTGTTTTACAAATTGAAACATGAAGTCAATTTGAAAACCTTTATATGCGAAGTGATTTTGAAATCCTCCATAAAATTTCGGCAGTGTGTTGATCAGAGCGGTATAATCATCAGGATATGTTGGTGAAAAAGTAGCGGCTCCGTGTTTGTCGGCAAATTGATAGATCCCTGTTAAGGGATCGACGCCTAAATAATGGGATGCTTTACGAATGCCGATCGGCTGCCCTATTCTTAAATTACTGCCATAAGAGGATGTGGCGAGATCGGGAAATGCAATTAACTTATTTCGAGGAATGGTCAGATTAAAACTGCTGGTCCACGTAAAACTACTAGACTTAACATTGGTGCTTTGCATCGACAACTCCCAACTTGTATTTTGCACTGTTGCCGGAAAATTTCGGATAATACTGCCATAGCCCGTGATAGAAGGCAACTTATACCCAAGCAATTGGTTGGAGGAACGATTCTGTCCGTAAGTAACATTGATCAATATTCTGTCTTTTATAAAGCCCAGATCTATTCCGCCTTGCAACTTGCGTGTATTTTCCCACTCAAGGTATGGATTGGGCAATCCCTGAGGGTACAACGCCGGGACATTCTGATAAGGCAAGCCGGCACCTCCAAAGTAAGGGCTGCCATACAAGCTAATATATTGATAATCCGGAATTTGATCATTTCCCGTGGTACCATAGCTCGCTCTTAGCTTCCCGAAACTAAGAATAAGAATATTCTTCATAAACCCCTCTTGACTAAATATCCAAGCTGCACCCGCGCTGCCAAAATTATGAAACTGGTTTTTTGAGCCGAACCGGCTGCTTCCATCCCGTCGGGCAGTCAGATCAAGTAAATATTTGTTCTGCCAATTATAGTTAAGACGGCCAAATAAGGCATTATATTTATATTGTGTAATACTTGAACTATTGCTAAAAATCTCAGTGGCCTGAGAGATGTCTTCGAGAGTCGCATCGTTATTAAAACCAAGTGCAATCAAAGAATTGGCCTTGCTATTATTTTGGTGAATTGTAGTTCCCAGGAGGCCGCTCAATCTGCCATTTCCAATTTCTCTATTGTAAGTAAGTTGGGGTTCAATTATCCAAGAATTTAGATTCCTACTGCCGTAACCGGCCCCTCTCTGACTATTAGGCTGCTGGTCAGGAGCCACTGCAATTAATGGAAACGGAGTGTAATCGGTGGTCTCCGTTACCGTATATCCTTGGCTGCTTCTTATTTCCAAACCAGGAAGAATAGTGTATTTTAATATAAGGTTGTTTATGAAATTGGTTGTTTTGTTAGTATACGAATTGTATCGATTCTGCAGTGGATTAACCCAGGTGGATGTTCCTGAAGAGTTGAGTGCCCAATTAAGAGTACCGTCTGGATTATACACCATTGGGGCATCAGGTTCTAATTGAACGGCAGAAGCAGTCAGATCGTAATTGGGCAGTTGGTTATTATCGATGAGATAATTGCTAGTTAATTGAAGGTGAAATTTTTGGTCTGAGGAGGCACTGCTCAGGCTTAAATGAACTGATCCCTTTTGATCAGCGAAATTGCCTGGAAGAGGGAAAACTGTTGTCTCACGGTGATAAGTACCCCCTACTAAATATTGTAAAGCATTGGTTCCTCCCGATATGCTGGAATTGATATTGGTGTATTGAGCAGAATTACCAATCAATGCCTTCTGCCAGTTGGTATACCGGGTCGTATCCCATGTACCATTGATGTCATAGTCGCCCACATCGGGAGTCAAACTATCATTATTAAAAGCTTCGTGCCGCATCATCAGGTACTGCTGGGTGTTCATCATTTTCAAGCTTCGTGTGACTTTTCCCCAGCCTTGTTGGACATTCAAGTCCAATTTTGCTTTCCCGGCTTTACCTTTTTTTGTCGTAATCAGAATAGCTCCATTAGCCGCGCGTGAGCCATAAATAGAGGTTGCGTCAGCATCTTTTAATACTTCAATACTCTCGATATCTGCCGGGTTAATATAACTTAATGGATTCCCTATACCGCCGCCTCCAGATGAGCTGCCTAATACGTTGTCTAATCCCGTAGTTGGGAGCTGAGAAACCAGCGGAACTCCGTCAATTACATAAAGGGGATCACTGCCGTTTGCTATACTATTCTGCCCCTGCACATGTACGGTTATCCCCCCACCGGCTATGCCATTTGACTGAGCAATGAACAATCCAGGCACTCCTCCCTTCCAAAGCCAGTAACGGATTATTCACTGGCTGCTTTTCAATATCTGCCCCCTTTACTGTGGTCACATTGCCTGTACTGAACCGTTGGGTTGTTGTCCCGTATGCAATCACCTGTGTCTGGTCTAGAATATTCGTAGATCGCTTAAGTTCTGCAAACAGCCTGAATACATTATCCTCTACTTTAACTTCTGTAACAAATTTCTCATACCCTACAAAACTGATCTCAACGCTATATTTTCCATTGGGCACGTTCTTTAGTGTAAACTCGCCCTTTTCATTTGTTTGCCCCCTTTTATTCAAGCCTTTAATTTCAATCGTAGCTCCTGCTAGTGGAGCCCCCTCGTCATTTCTGACAATTCCTGCAATTTCCGGCGCATTCGTCAGAGGCAAATTGCCGGTCGTTGATTGTATTTTCGATATTGAGATCGTTTTCCCAGAAATCGTATAAGTCAATTTCCACGGTTGAAATGAAAAGCACACTTTCATCACATCGTCGATTGTCCCATTGGTCAAACTAATTGAAACTGGCTTGGCAGCCTGTAACGTCGACTTCTCCATCAACACGCCGTATCCTGTCTGGTCCTCAATGGCGTGGAACACAGTGGACAGGGGCAAATTGGTCCCGGTGATACTAACTTTCTGAGCTACACCCCTGGCGTGAACGTGGAGCGCCCCGATGAGCAATATTGCAGCCGTAAGTCTCATAGCGAGCGAAAATGACGCGATGGTAGCCTTTACCCGGACCGCTACAAGGCCGGTACCATCTTTTTGACAATAGTCAGCGCTTCTCTTGCAGGCAGCAAGAGCCGTTCTCATGCATTTTTTCATAATTTTGTTAGTAGTTGGGTGATGCCAAACTGATACCGTCAGGATTGAGTGACCCAACTAGGCTCTGTAAAAAGGAGCATCAGCCGGGGTGTGTCGCGAGCACATTCCCGGTTTTTGTTTGGGCCACGTGTTGGCCTAAATCAGGATGGATGTAGCGGAAATGACAAGAATTGCCGCTGGTTAGTAATGGTTTGTGTCATCTTGTTTCGGGTTTAGGGATAATCAAAGCTCTCGAAATACACCCGATCGATATCAGGTGACATTTCACGTATCTGTAGTGTCTTCGGTCGTCGGCATGGCCGACTATCAAAGACGAGAATTTAAAATCGTAATAGGCGTTCGGTTGGCAAGATGCGTTAGAGACTAAGTCAAACGCATAGTAGGTAGGTAAAATGGCTATGGATAGGCTGCCGAAATAATCGACAAAGCCCCCGGTTCTACTGATGAACAATTACAGTTCTGTCTTTCAGACTCGTATGGATATGGAGTGCCTCCAGCGACGCAAGCGTCTCGGCAAGGTTTTGGTTCCTTGATATAGACCCCTCCAGCTTTTCGACCGAAGGCTCGCCCTGATACTCAACCGAAACGTCATACCAGCGGGCGATCTGCCGCATCACCGTCCGCACATCCGCGTCCGAAAAATTGAAGAATCCTCGTCGCCAGGCAGTCACGCTGTACACATCGGGATGATTGATGGCCAGCCTCCCATCCGACTCTTCTGCCTGTTGACCCGGCACCAAGATCAGGTTCCCACCACTGCCGGCTGCCACACGTACTTTCCCCTCGACCAATGTCGTTTTCTGGGTCAGCTCGTCGCTATAGCAGGATACATTGAAGCTTGTGCCGAGTACTTCGATATTGTTGCCGCCAGGTAGAAAGACCGTGAAGGGTTTGCGTGCCGACGGAGCGACTTCGAAAAACGCCTCGCCATTCAATAGTTCCACACGGCGTTGGCTACCTGAAAATGCGACGGGATATTTCAAACCCGAACTATTGTTCAACCAGACTTTCGTACCATCTGGCAAGACCATAGAATACTGCCCGGCCCGTGGCGTCTGCAAAATATTAAATGCATCGGCCAACGCAGGAGCCTTTGAAGAGGAATAACTGATTGTCGACCCATTCTTTACGATCTCCGTGGATCCCTGCGAGGCGATCGATCCATCCCTTGCTGAATCGAGTTCGATGACAGATCCGTTTGCTAGCTGCAGATGAGCCCGATCCTTACCAGGATGTACGACCGGAGCCTGCGTCACCTGTTGTTGCGAAATCTCAGAGGAAACCCTTGACTGCCGATGAAAGATCAAAAATCCACCGGCAAGAAAAACCAACACACATGCCGCGGCGGCAATCCACTTCCAACGGAAGAAAATCGGTCTCACAGGCGCCGGAGAGCCAAACAATTCAAAGAATCGCTTGTCCATTCTCTTCTCGTCCATCTCCATTCTTTCCTTCAGCCAGCGATACAGCGTCTCGCGGGTAATCGACTTCTCGTAGAAGTCCCGGTTGTCTCCCTGATCGAGCCAAGCCTCCAATTCGAGTTCTTCGGAGGGTCGGAGGTCCTGGACTTCAAGCCTCTTCAAGAGGAGCGTTGCTATTCTGTACGTATCTGCCATATCAATAACTAACCTTTCTGCTTGTTTTGCAGACGTTTACAACCAATTTTGCATCTTTTTGAAGCCCTCTAAAGAGAACCTCTTAGCCATTACGAGGAAATTCGGCAAACTACCATCGTCTACCATTATTAAATTAATATTTTTTTTGCCGCTATGAGGCGATGTCGCAGAAACCTACCAGCAGCAGAATTACGAAAGCTTCTTCGCCCTCAAAATGCCCTTTGTCCAGTAATTTACGGATTTGGGCCTTGGCTCTGGCCATATGATTATATACCGTCTGGACACTTAGGTTCAGAGAGGAGGCAATTTCTTCCATGCTCTTGTTCTCCTGGAAGCGCATCAGCATCACTTTCCTACGCATGATCGGTAGAGCATTTACAATATTCCATAGCTCCTCCATCAAAGAAGCCCAGACCATCTCGCGTGTTCGCGGGGGTCGGTCTGGGTGAGACCCCCTGGCCTCGGTCTCGGAATGGAGTTCATCCGTAAACTCCTGAGGGTAGCGTCTCTCCCGCAACACATTGATACACAAATTTCTCGCAGTGAAGAACAGCCAGCGCCGGAGGTGGACCAGGGAGTCGATCCTATCTCTGTATTCCCAGAGTTTCATAAACACTTTAACCGTGATGTCCTCTCCGTCCTCTCTGGACTTGGTGATCTTGACGGCAAATATATAAATCTCGCCCTTTAGTGAGTGGTAGATCCTCGTGAAAGCCACCTGATCACCACGGAGAAACGATTCGAATACAGATTGATCGATTTGAGTCTTTTCCTTCATTTACAGAGCCTGTTTCAATACTTTATGCAATATTTCAACCACCGCCACAGCTGGTCGGGACCGTCACGTTCTTCAGTAGGAAACAAGGTTTAAAAACTCCCGAATAGATTTCTGGATTTGAGCAGTTTTGGATGGGACACTTTGGTTCTTAGAGCAAGATAATAAAAATAACAAATTATTTAAATGATAAATTCCTGCGGCAGCATTGTGCATATAATATATTGAATTTTAGTTCGCTGCATTGTGTCCTCATTTATACCTTTTGGAAACATAATTCTGCTTTCGGTGCACCGTGTATTTTTTTTTGCAGGCCGTTCCCTTTGTAACTTTCTTAAACAAAACCTTATCGCATGCAAGACATAGTCGTCCGCCCAGAATACCGAGAGCACCTTCTCTTTATCCCCGACCGGAACTCCGGGGCCAATTCGTCCGCTCAAACTCTCTCAATTGTTATACCCGCCTATAACGAGCAGGCGACGATCATGTCCATTCTCGAGCGAATCAAACAGGTACACCTGATCAATAATATGAACAAGCAGGTGGTCATTGTAAACGATGCCTCCAAAGACGCCACCGACGCTCGTGTCAGGCAGTATATGCAGGAAAATACCGACCTCAATATTAAGTACTGCATCCATAAGGTCAACCGGGGTAAAGGAGCAGCCCTCCATTCCGGCATCCGCCAGGCAACCGGAGACTATATTATCATCCAGGACGCCGACCTCGAATACGACCCAAGAGAATACAACAATTTGTTGAAACCCGTTGTGGAGGGGCATGCGGACGCGGTATTTGGCACCAGGTTCTTCGGCGGCAAGCCCCATCGCATCCTCTTTCTTCTGGCATTCCATCGGCAACAAATGGCTGACTTTCTTCTCCAATATGTTCAGTGGTCTCAACCTGACAGATATGGAGACCTGCTACAAGTTATTCAGGGCCGATATCCTAAAAAGTCTGCCCCTGAAAGAAAAACGGTTTGGTTTCGAGCCGGAAGTCACTGCAAGGGTCGCCCGGGTCCCTAACATCCGCATCTACGAAGTAGGTATCTCCTATTATGGACGGACGTTCAGTGAAGGGAAAAAGATCAACTGGAAGGATGGGTTCAGGGCCCTCTATTGCATCCTTCGGTATGGCCTTACAAAAGACAAACAGATCGACAACAGCCTTGAAAATTCTAACCTTATTGTCGTGGAGGCCGTGGAAAGCAATTTGACCAAATCCGAGCAATAATGAAGCGCACCCTCTTAGTTGATAGTATCGCCTTTTTCTTTATCCTGCTGTTCCTATATACGGCTACTGCCAAACTTCTCGACTGGCATACGTTCAGGGAAGAGCTGCAGTCATCCCCTATTGTAGGCAATTTTGCCGGGGTTATAGTGTGGGCATTACCAATCCTTGAGATCATCCTTGCCTTTGCCCTGTTCGTCCCTGCATGGAAGCTGTATGGCCTGTACGCAACCTTTATCCTCATGGTCTTGTTTACCGCATATGTTGGCACCATCTTACTAATCGACAATCAGCTGTCCTGCAGCTGTGGGGGCATAATAGAGAATCTGCCACCGGACCGGCATATAATATTCAATGGCATTTGCGTGTTTTTGGCCGGGCTGGCCATCCTGATTCACCGCAGACAGGCGCCGACTCCCAAATTTCAATGGCTAACAAGCTCATTTAGCGTTCTTTCTTTCCTCCTGCTAGGTTGGATATTATTTACAGCCTTTACGACTAAGTCGACAGTTAAGACAGGAAAGGAAGGAAGGCTCTTGCCTGCATTCGAAGTGTTACTACCTGACAGCACTACAAAATTGAATACTGCGGAAATTCCCACCGGCAGTCCCTTCGTAGTCATTGGGTTCTCTCCTTGGTGCACGCACTGTCAGGCCGAAGCCAGAGATATCGTTAAGAACATTGCAGAATGGAAGGGGACACAAATCTACTTTGTCACACCATATCCATTTAAGGATATGAAAGGATTCTATACTTATTTCAAGATGGACAAATGCGCCAATATTACTATGGGCCGAGATTTGACTAACGCCTTCTTCAAGTATTTCGATTCGAAAGCAATCCCCTATACCACCGTCTTTGACTCTAAGAAACGCCTCAAGCAGGTATTCATCGGCGAGACTAAATCCGCCGACGTAAGAAAGGTAATCGAAAATTAATTAAGCAACTTTTTGAACACCAAAAGCTGCCTCTGGTAAACCAACAAAATTTGACATTAACGCCTTGCCCTACGTATCTTGCTACCGTATTACAACAGGAATATCCTGAACTATAAAGGCACTGGTTTGTAGAATCCCATATATATAGCCGACGGCTGGGATTTGCAGACATCCTGTTGGGCAGGTCCCACCGCCGGTATTTTCCCCGCAAAACCTTTTTAACCTTTTACCCAGGTCAAAGCTCTGGCATTAGTCGCGCCATAAAAAACCAATTTACTTAACCTGCCGCAAAAGGCAACAAACCTTATGCTATGAAGTCCTTACTCCATCGCCTCATTCGTCTTGATCATTTGATCGCACTGAAGGCCACCGGCACTCCTGCTGACTGTGCAAACAAGATCGGAATTTCCGAACGCAGCCTCTATGATTATCTCAAGATCCTTAAGGAAATGGGAGCGCCGATCAAGTTCTCCCGCGACCGCAGGACCTACTTTTACAGAGAAGAAGGACGCTTCCGGATCTCCTTTATTGCCAGGTACAAAGAAGAAATGCTGGAAGAAAGTTTGGCATAATTTGGAAATTCCAAAAACTTCCCTATCTTTGTTGTGGCTCAATTAGGCCGCATCTTATTCTCACTGTGTTCTTGCTTTTTAATTAGCATCACTAATCGAAAGGTTTCCGATCGATCCCCACGCGATTACTGGTATCAGGGGGCGATCAGGAAGCCTTTTTGTCTAACTCCTGAATCCTACTATGAATTTCAAGCGGCAGTAATCATTCAAGCAATCTTTTTTCCTCAAGCTTTTCCCTGACAATATGTGGTTGCCGCTGAAGCAATATGGCTACCACATTCACATTTCTAGATTGCAAGTAAACTCTTTCAAGGATCAAATACTTAGCATCACTCCAATACTCATATGCCCTTGAGTAGTTCTTTTTTATCAACCATTCCTGTGAAGTATACACCTTATCTGTCCTTACCGGAAGTCCTCCTACATGCGCTCTTTCCCTCTCAATAAGTAATGCAATATCTTCCCTATTCATTAAAGGTTGGTGAATTACAGCTACTTTCCTTCCTGCTTCCGGCCCTATGCCAATCTGCTTATTCGAGAGATTAAAACGCCACTCGGTGTCTCCCTTATCGTTGGTAGTATAGGAGCACCTGCGGGATAAGCTTCATTAGAACATTCGCCTCCTTGAGCCGGGATAAAAACTTTCTGAAATGGAGTCCCCGGTGACGATCTTTTTCGATCAAGCCCCGTCTTGCCAGTGTCTTATAAACATCGGTAGATCTCGCATTCTTCAATCCTGTTTGAAAAAGAAATTCCTGTATAGCGGCACTGATCCTTCTGGCCTGCTGGAAGTCTTCCTGAGTAATCATCATAGCGATAAGGTTTACAGCAATTTAAGCTATTTTAGTCGCTTTTCTGTCGACCATAACCAACCAGAGATAACTCATGCCTTTAGGCATTTACTATCTCTCTCTCGACAGCAACACACCATTCATAAACAAATGACTATACGTCGGTACCTGCTCCGGCTGGTTCTTCGAGAACAGCACCCCGACCAAGTCTTCAAGTCCGAAATCACTGAAAACCCGCCAAATCCCAATACCGGTTACAAACGTTGAAATACAGATATGCTGGTGATCTGTATTTCGAAGGCCGTCGAGCAGTCGTGGTGATAGCGGCAGGGAATTATTGTTACGTCGGGGCAATGCCATCCGCAGTTGATACTGCTCGAGTATCCGTTGCCGGCTGTTACCGACGGCTGGCTTGCTGAAGAAGGCGAATACCAGTATTGAGTGGCCGTATAACTCCAGTAGTTGATGTACCAAGGGGTAGGAGTCGGCATGCCGCTGGATCAGACCAATCGTCTCGTCGAATCTTTCCTGTATCATACCGACTGTTTAGGGGTAATGAAAAGGCCGCCTCTAACGATCAGAGACGGCCCGCGTAAAGGTTGGAAAGGATTGGTCTGCTTTGAGGATAGGTTCATGTTAAATAGGAAAGGTAACGGCTATGGATCGGAACTTTTGTTCGGCTTCTTTAGCCTCAAATATTGCGCTTCTACCAGTAGATAGGCATCCCTGTCGCTGAGGCCACAGAGGCTCCCTATACGGTAGATTTCTCTCAACTCGAAATTGTCTGGCCGGGCAAGTAATATATTGAAGTCTGAGACTTTCTTTCCCAGATCGGTTGCCACCACAGTCTTTGGCACATAATCGAAAATGTCGTCCAGCATCTTTATCTGTCCGTCGGCATGCAGCAATTTGATAAGGTTATAGCGCTTGTCACGCTTAATCATTCTCAAAGAAAAGGATTATAGTCATAGAGGCAGACGTTTGGCCCCCTATTTTCCCTTTTTTAGGGCTGATTATTCCCTTTCTTACTACTGGTTTTTCTTTTTATGACTTCCTCTTTCTCCCTAGGTGTCCACGTGCCCATTACCGGCAACAGTCTAACAGTCAGATTTTCTCTTTCTAAAATCACGAAACCAATTGATTTGCAATATTTTAAATATCCTTTTCCTCGCGCGGCCGCAATAACTGTCCGTTCAGGACGTTTAAAATTGTGTAGCCCAACCAATTATTAAACCCGTTCCCTGAAAACCCTTAATCACCACCATATGAAACTGATCGCCTTTTTCATCTCGCTTTTGTTGCTGGCCTCCTGCGGTCCCAGCGAAAAAGAGAAAATTGCTTTATTGCAAGCGCAAAAAGCCAAGGATGACTCCGCTCATACGGCTGAAATGCAAAGATTCAAGGATGCCGAGGTATTTCGATCTACACTCTGCGACTCGCTGGCAGCATATAGTGCCCTGCTAACCCGCCAGCAAAGTACCCTGACCCAACTTCGTACTGCCATCTATACCGCCAATGATGAATTGACAGAAATAAAGACGTCTCACGCAGGACAACCGTCCCACGATCAGGAAAAACAGGAGCTCAAGATCCAGTCCCTGATTGTGCAACAAATCACCCTACAGTCAGAAATGCAGCACAACCAGGCAGAGATCTCCCAAATTAAATCCCAGCTGGCTACCGCGAAACGGTGACATCGCATACTGAAAATTATTGACATAATAGCTATAGCTTTTCCGGTTTTTTCCACTGAGATGATCGTCATCTTTGAATAGCATGTCTACCCAAAAAACCGAGCAATGAACAATCCAAATCAACAACATTTAAGGTCAAAGAAAGTCTCGACTTACCAGAGTCAGCGGGAACTGGACGAGTTTAGGAAGAAAGTAGCCAACTCAAGCTGGCGGGGATTGAGCGAGTACAGCGGGAACCTTTTGATGGGCCTACCGATTACGTATTATACACGTAACAGGTCGTTCGACACGTTTATTTCAGAGGCTGTAAAAATGCGTAAGGAGATACAGAAGGTTAAATCCATGGCCTTGTCGCCGGAAGACGGAAAATGACTGGTCGAGCTTTCCTCAGAAATTAATGAACACTTTCAAAAACATATCAGACGATGTTTATAAAAAAAGAACAAACAGAAACATCGCTCAAGGTCTTCGGTATCACGAACTGAAATTGGAGCAGAAACAAGCCAAGTGCATAGTTGCGGAGAATTTACCAAAGAATCTGGAGGACGTGAGTAGAAAGATAAGCTTCGTCATCTTCAACGGCTGACGACAAGGAACGAAAGGGCTCAGTTGAATACGATACATATTCCTATAAATTTTCAAACTTCTGAAACGATTGCCAATGAAAAGATGGCGCAAATAGCGAAGGAATACATGGCAGGAATAGGACTGGACGATCAGCCCTATCTCGTCTATCGCCATAATGACGCCCATTATCCACACTGTCATGTTATCTGTCCGAAGATTGACGAGGACGGAAAACGATTGAGCTGAATGAAGTTATACGAAAGGAATCTTTGAATGTCACCAGGGAACTCGAGATCAGGCATAAGCTGGTGGCTCTACAGAGGCGAACTCCAAGGCTAAGACAGGTGAATGACTCTACTGTTCAGAAGATCGAGGACGCCGTGCGGCTAGTCGTTCCGATTTATAAATATACCAATCTGGGAGAATTGAATGCCCTGCTCAGCACCCAACAGGTCGAGGCATATAGATAACTCGGGGCGGGTACAAAAAAATGTGGTATATCGACCTTTTGAATAAAGCCGTTTGAGATCACAAAGCCTTGGGCAGGAGTACGGCGTGAAGGAAATACAGACAGCGGCAGGCACAAGAGCAGACCCTGACCTACCGGCAGCGTCAACGCCATTATTAGCCTTATAAATATAAACCCCTATTCCGATCGCAGACTCCGAACCGGACTCATTACCGCAGCCCGGACCGCCTGAACACTCACCGTGATCAGCGCGATCAGCACCGCACCCGCACCGGCAAGCGCGAAGATCCACCAATATAGCGTCGTATGATACGCGTAATTCGAAAGCCAACTACTCATCACCCACCATCCCAACGGGAACGCTATCAAACAGGCAAAGCCGACCAGCCGCAGGAACTGCCCCGACAACAACCCCACCAGCCCCGGCACCGACGCTCCCAAGACCTTCCGGATCCCCAGCTCCTTCAATCGCCGCTCCGCTGTATACGCCGCAAGCCCGAACAACCCCAGACAAGAGATGACGATCGCCAGCACAGCAAACAGTCCCGCCAGCTTCTCCGTTAACATCTCATTCGCAAACGCCTCGTCAAAATCGGTGTCCACGAACTTGTACTGCGGCGGAAACCCGGGACTCAAACGCCTGATAACCCTCTCTACCCCCGCCAGCGCATCAGACATAGGCATCCCCGACCGCAGCCGGATATTCAAAAAATGCGCCGCCGACGGCTGGTTATAGAACACCAGCGGCGCCGCCGACTCATACAACGTGTTAAATAAAAAGTTCTTCACGATCCCCACGACCGTCAACCGCTTCCGACCCCCGTCCGTAACAATACTGCCCACCTTTCCATAAGAACCCATCGCAGCAGCCATAGCTTCATTAATGATCACGCTATTACTGTCCACTGACGTCTTCGTATAAAACCCCTGCCCGCCACCATTTGCATATCCATCGTCGATAAAAAATGCGCATCGATATTCTCCCAGGTCACCAGCAGATCCAAAGATGGATTCTTGCCCTCCCAGCTGTAGTTGTCGGTATTGTTCCATATCTGCGTCACCGGATACTCGCTCAGCGAGGCATCCGCCACTACACCCGTTGCGAGCAGATCGTCGTGTACATTCAGCAGCTGCCTCGTCTGGTTATCCTGCAGCTGTATATAAAGGAGATTGTCCCTCGTATAACCCAGGTCACGGCTTCGCACATACTTTATCTGCCGGAAGATCACGAACACCCCAACAATAAGCACGATCGCAATAGTGAACTGTGCCACCACCAGCCCCCGCCGCACAAGCCCACGACCACCCGGGCGCAACCCCTTCAACGCACCGACCGGATTAAAGGAAGACAAATAAAATGCAGGATAGCTCCCCGCCATCAATCCCGTCACCACCACGATCGCCAGAAGATAACCAACATGCAGCGGCCGGCCGAGGCCGGGGAAAGCTCCTTTCCCACAAGCGCATTGAATCCCGGCACAAATAAATACACCAGCCCCACCGCGATCACCACGGCCACAAGCGACAACAACAACGCCTCAAGAATGAACTGCCCGATCAGGCTCCGCCGCGCAGCTCCCATCACCTTTCGCACGCCCACTTCCCGCGCCCGCTGCTCCGAACGCGCCGTAGACAGATTCATAAAATTGATACACGCGATCAACAATATGATCCACGCGATAAAACTAAAAAGTCGTACATACTGTATCTTCCCTCCTGCCTGCTTCCCATCGGTAAAATCAGCCCGCAGTCGCCAGTCCCGCATGGCAAAAAGAAAAGGCACAGTCTTATTGTTTTTCTGATGCCTGTCCAGCAGCCGCAATAGTTCCCGATCCACAGCCGCCCTGTCCGAACGGGAATCCAGCTGTACGAACGTATGCGCCCAGTTCGCGCCCCAGTAAGTCTGCCAGGCATACTTATGCTCCTGGTTCTCCATCGGCGCGAGCCACTGGAACTGAAAGCTCGAATTCTTCGGCATATCCCTGAACACCCCGCTGACCACAAAGTCCTGCTGGTTGTTGAGACGCAGCGTCTTCCCAACAGGATCAGCGTCGCCAAAGAACGTCTTCGCCATCGAGACATTCACCACTATCGAATGCAGCTGGCTAAAAGCAGCCCCTTTCACAAATTTGATATCCAGCGCCTGAAACACGCCCGCATCCGAATAGTCGCCCTTCTCATAAACGGCGTTATCACCCAGCGCAAACAGCTCCGCAAAAGTCCCGGACATCCGAAAAGCCCTCACCACTCCCGGCACCTCGGCCAATATCGCCGCAGACATCGGCCCCGGCGTCGCATGAAAGGTCGATACTTTCCCTTCATAGGTCTGATTTTCGTATACCTGGTACAGACTGTCCCGATTGGCGAAACCACGATCAAAAGACAATTCATCCTCCACCCATAAAAATATCATAGAAGCGCAGGCGACTCCTATTGCCAACCCCGCGATATTTAAAACACTATAGCCCCTTTTTTTCAGCAAATGACGGACGGCCGTCACCATCAGGTTCTTTATCATAAAATGATTTTATTCTGTACGCAGACTTTTTACAGGATTGGCCAAACCCGCCCTCAGCGCCTGAAAACTCACGGTCAGCACCGTGATCAGGATCGCCCCCGCCCCCGCCGCCGCAAAGATCCACCACGGGATCTCCGTCCGGTTCTCATAACCCTGCAGCCACTGGTGCATGAAATAATAAGCTACCGGCATCGCAATCACCAGCGACACCGCCACCAGCACGATAAATTCCTTTGACAACAGCCGCCATACACTCGTCAGCGAAGCGCCCAGCACCTTGCGGATACCGATCTCCTTCGTCCGCTGCTCCGCCACAAATGAAGCCAGCCCGAACAACCCCAGACAGGAGATAAAGATCGCCAGCGCCGCAAAGAAAGTCGCCAGCCCGCCGATCCGCTGCTCGTTGCCAAATTTTTTCTCGTATAACTTGTCCACGAACTGATAGGTAAACGGACTGCCCGGATTGTATTTTTTGAACACTTCCGCCGTCCGCCGCAGCGCCTCGCTCGTCGGGATCGCCCCGTTCAGCCGGAGTTCGATCGTACCCCCGCCATTGCCCGTCAGCGTATACATCGAAGCCGCAATCTTCTCGAAAGGATTCGACCGGATCATATCCTTCGAAACCCCAACCACGATATAGGGACGTCCATGCAACACCACCGTCTCACCAACCGGCGTCTTCAGCTCCATCAACTTCACCGCCGCCTCGTTGAGGATCATCGCCGAACTGTCCGTCGCCATCCCGCGCACAAAATCCCGCCCCTGCGCCATCTGCCATCCCACCGCCCTGCCAAAATCCACCGTCACAAAATTCGCGTTGACCAGCGGATGCGCATCCGGCGCCTTCGTCTTCCACGAGAAATCCGTCGTGCCACCCCAGTTGTTGGTCACCGGACAGGAGGTCTGCGCGTAGGCTGTAGCCGCCCCACTACCCAGCAACTCTTCCCGTATAGCGTCGGCATGCGCGTACATATCCTTCGTGGTCATATTCATCTCGATCAGCCCGCTGCGCTCATACCCCACCGGCAAGTCCTTTGCATACTGTATCTGCCGGTAGACCACCAGCGTCCCCACAATGAGCACCACGCTCACCGTGAACTGCAGCGTCACCAGCACCCGCCGGGGACGGATGCGAACCGCCCCGCCCTGAACGTACCCTTCAGCACCTTCACCGGCCTAAAAGAAGAAAGATAAAGCGCCGGATAACTGCCCGCTACCAGCCCCGTCAGCAGACTAAACCCAAGACCCAGCCCCCAGAACAGCGGACTCTTCCACAACACCGCCATCGCCTTGTCGGAAAGGCTGTTGAAAAATGGCAGACTCGACTGCGCCAGCAACAGCGATAACCCAAACGCCAACATCGCCACCAGCAGCGACTCGCAGAGGAACTGGAACACCAGCTGCCGGCGCACCGATCCGATCGCCTTGCGGATGCCCACCTCCCTGGCGCGACGCTCGCTGCGCGCCGTCGAAAGATTCATAAAATTGATACAGGCGAGAAGAAGAACGAACACGCCGATGATCCCAAAAAGCCACACAAAATTGATCATCGACCCCGTCTCGACCCCATTCTTATACTGATACAAATGCAGACGGCTCAGCGGCTGCACAAAGAACTGCGGCTTGTACTTCGGATAATTGCCCTGCCGCTCCCGCGCCATCCTGATCTTGGCCGAGGCGACGGCGAATGCGACGCCCGGCTTCAGCTGCGCGAAGATCTGCCAGGAATTGCTGTCCCACGCGTCGAGGTTATTTTTGGTATCGTCGCTATACGCCGCCCACTGATCCCATGCGCCGATAAAATGGTAGTCGTTAAAACTGCTGTTCTTCTGAAAATCCTCGTATACCCCCGCGACCGTCAGGCCATAGTTGTTGTCGAATTTCACGGTCTTCCCCACCGGATCCTCCCCGTCGAACAGCGTCTTCGCCAGCGACTCCGACAACAACACCGCATGCATATTCTTCAGCCCGTCGCGGCTGCCCATCAGCATCTTCAGCGTCATCATTTTCGGAAAATCGGGATCGACATAAGCGCCCGTGTTGGAGATCAGCTTGTCCCCGATGGCCAGCACCTGCGCCTTCGACTGGGAAGACCGGCACACATACTGAAAGTCGGGATAGTTGTCATGCATATCCTTCGCCAGCGGTATCGGCACGATCCCATAGGTGTCCGTGGTGCCGCCAAAATTGACGTTCTGCAGCACCTGCCCGATGCGGTCCAAATTCTCCGTGTTGTGGCGATCGAAAGACAGCTCGTCGTAGATCCAGAGCCCGATCAGCATCGCCACGGCCATACCCGTCGCGAGGCCTGCAATATTGATGGTGGAATAGAGTTTACTCTTCAGCAGGTTGCGCCAGGCGACCTTGAGATAGTTCCGGAACATAGCGTTGGTTTGAGACTCACCGGCCAACAATATGCCAGAGAGATAACGGGCTCGGGATCAGCGGGCTGCCGCGTCTTCGGGTGTACGCGGTGTCCGGTTTCGCGACAGCGGGTGTACGCTACTTCTTCCGCGGCGGCCCGTACCCCTCCCATTCCCAGGGCAGGGTGATGCCGGTCAGGCGGCGGACCAGCTCCGTATACATTTTTTCGGCGTTGTCGCTGTTTGCCAGGAACACATAGGCCTCTTTTCGTCCCGGAATACAGATGCTGTAGTTCTGCCAGCCGTCGTCGTGCCCCTCCTTGAAGAAGACCGGGCCCGCGGCGGGGTCTGTAAACAGCCCCCAACCCAGACCGTAAGATAGATTGATGGCTCGGTTGGCCAGGGTCGAGTCGGTGTTCAGCGAAGGGAACTGGTGTTTTTCGTAGATCGCTATCTGCGGCGACACCATCTGGTCCCAGGCCTTTTGTGTGATATCCCGGTGCTGCATGACCGCGGCGAGAAATCTGGTATAATCCGCGATCGTCGTCTCCATCGAGCCCGCGGCGTTGGATTTGCTCCTCCTTCTTTTCACGACCGTATCGGCACGCGCGGTATGCCCGACCGCGAAGTCTTCGTCGAAGGCGGGATGCCAGATATAGCCGGTGCGCCGCATGCCAAAAGGCCCGAAGATCCGCTGCTGCGCCAGGTCTTCCAGCGACCTGCCCGTAACGGTCTCGACTACCAGTTGCAGCAACACGAGGCCTTCGCCGCTGTAGGCATAACGGCTGCCGGGCGTGAAGAAGATCTCCAGCTTTTTATTGTCGTGGGGATTGAACTGACGCCAGTTGGGGAAGCCCGTCGTATGGCTCAGACAGTGCCGGGCCGTGATCAGCCGCCATCGATCGTCCCCTTCGAGGTCTTTATAGTCGGGATACTCCGGTAGGGGTTTGGGCAGATAGGTATACAGCGGCTTGTCGAGATCGATGGCGCCTTCACTGACCAGCTGCATCACGAGGTAGGCGAATACAGCTTTTGAAAGGCTCGCCGCGTAGACGCAGGTTGACGTATCCATCGGCAGTCCCGCCGGCTTGTTTCGGTAGCCGAAACTTTTTACGTAGACGGGCTGGCTGTCTCTGACGATGCCGACGCTCATGCCGGTGATACCGCCCTTGTCCATCAGGGCCTTGATGGCCTCGTCGGGAGTCTGGGCATGACTGCTGGCGGACAGCAGGGAAAATAAGGCCGCGAGGGGTAACAGTCGTTTCATGGTCTATTCGACTTTCAGATTGCGCACGGGGTTTAACAGCGCCGTCCGAATTGCCTGAATACTTACCGTCGCCAGGGTCACGGCCAGTACCATGACGGCCGCCAGCACGAAGTCGACCCATCCTATCCCCGCCCTGTAGGCAAAGCCTTCGAGCCATTTATTCATCGCCCACCAGGCCAGCGGACAGGCGATGACGATCGCGATCAGCGCCATTCGGATAAAGCTGCCCGAAAGCAGCATCGCCAGATGGCCCAGCGAGGCGCCGAGGACTTTTCGAATGCCAATTTCCTTGACTCGTTGCTTCGCGGCGTAGGACGACAGCCCAAAGAGACCGAGACAGGCGAGCAGGATCGCGATCGCGCTGAACAGGTTCATCACCTTCCCGAGTCTCAGCTCGGAGGAATAGGTCTTGTCGTAGTCTTCGTCGAGGAAATGGTATTCAAAGGGCATATAGGGGGCGATGTCCTTCCACTTGGATTCGATAAAGGCGATGGTCGCCGGCAGGTGTTCGCCCGTGACCCGCACCAGCATCCTGTCGCCGCGCACCTCCGGGAACATCACCAGCGGAAGGATGGCGTTGTGCAGCGACTCGAAATTGAAGTCGCGGACCACGCCTCTTACATAGCCAGGGCGGGACTCGCCCATATCCATCCGTTTGCCGATGGCTTCCTCCGGCGTCTTCCAGCCCAGGGCTTTGACCGCCGACTCGTTCAGAATAAAATGATAAAGGCCCTGTTTGTTGCTGTCCGCGGGATTGAAGGCCCAGGGGCTGCCGTCCTTCATGTCCTGCAGCGAGAGGTCTTCGCCCGCCACGAGACGGAGCCCGTTGGTCCGGATATAGCCTTCGTCGATGGGGTTACCCCTGACGGAGAGATACTGACCGGGCGCCATCGTCTCGTTGCGCATATTGTATCCGCCCTGAATATCCACGGGCGTGGAGGCGCAGCTGGTCGCGCTGACGATATCTCGGTTACTGGTCAGCGTTGATTTGATATAGGCAAGCTGTGGGATCATTTTGCGGGTCATCGGCACCTGGAGTACGTGTTCGCGGTCATACCCCAGCTGTTTGTTGCGGATATAGCTCAACTGCCCCTGCATGATAAAGGTCGAGACGATCAGGAACACCGAGATCACAAACTGCCCGATGATCAGCGACTGGCGCAGTCCCCGGCCGCTACGGGTGTTCTTGAAGGCGCCCTTCAGCACCTTGATCGGCTGGAATCGCGCCAGGATCAGCGCGGGATAGCTGCCCGCCAGCAGACTTACGACCACGGCCGTCAGCAGCGAGAAGCCGATGAACAGCGGGGAAAACAGCGAGGCCGCCGGCAGGGTCCGGTCAGCAAGGCTATTGAAGGCAGGCAGGACCAGCAGCACGACACCAAGGCTCAGGACCACGGCCAGCAGACACAGGATCAGCGACTCGCCGATGAACTGCCAGAACAGCTGTCCTTTTCCAGCGCCGATCACCTTGCGGACACCCACTTCGCGGGCGCGTTCGACGCTGCGGGCCGTACTCAGATTGATATAGGTCGAGCAGGCGATGATCAGGATCAGCAGGGCCACGCCGGCCAGTATATAGATGTATACGATGGAGGTGCCGGGTTCGAAGCCGACCCACTCGGAATACAGGTGGACGCGGTCGAAGGGCTCGAGCAGGAAGTCGACCGTGGCGCCCTTGCCCTGCATCTCCTTTTTCATAAAGGCCGTCACCTTTGGCTGCAGGGTGGCAAAGGTTTTCTGATCGCGGAGGAGGAGGAAGGTCCCGTAGTTGGCGTCCCAGTAGGTCTCTTCCTGATTGGCGTAGAGGGAGGAGAAGCTGGCCAGGAAATCGAATTTGAACTGCGAGTTGGACGGCACGTCGGCCATCAGCCCCGTCACCTGGTAGGTGGTGCTGTCGGTGCCTATTCTGAGGAGTTTGCCGATGGGTTCTTCGCCTCCGAAATAGCGGCGGGCCGTGGTCTCGGTGAGGATCACCTTTTTAGGACCGCTGAGGGCGGTATGGGGATCGCCCTTCAGCAAGTTGAAACTAAAAACGTCGAAGAAGCTGGAGTCGGCAAACATGAACTTCTTTTCCGTGAACAGCTTCTCCTGATAGCCGACGATCCGGTCGCGTTCGGTCATCCTTACCGCCTTCTCCACCTCGGGGAAGGTCCGCTGGAAGGTGGGGGCCACCTTGGTGCTGGTGAAATTACCCCAGCGCATGCCGCCGCCGCCGTCGAATTTATAGCCCATGATGACCCCGGCAACCCGGGGGCCGTTGGACTCGAAGTCGTCGTAGCTGAGTTCGTGCCGGATAAACAGCGCGATCAGCAGACAGCTGGACAGACCGACGGTCAGACCGAAGATATTGATGAGGGACGAGCTGGGGTTTTTTCGGATGTTTCGGAGGGCGGTGCGCAGCCAGTTGTTGAGCATAAGGTCTATTTTTGTAGTAAATGTTCTAATTTACTGTAGTTCCTTTTTTAATTGATTATAGTTAAAAAACAGTAAGTGGTTACCCTTAGTTGGGGCATTTTTGACCCAGCCTGACTTGCATAGAAGCAAAAAACAGTGTTTCTATGCAGTAGAATTTAGAAATTACTATTTAGCTCGCTCTGATCCTTTCTGGTAGCAGACCTACTATCCACGATCCGGTTGTCACAGACCTTCTGTTCGCATTTCACTAGTAGCAATTCCCAATTAGCAACGCTATGGCCATCGCCATAATCGTCCTTTGCTGGCCGCGAACCAGCTGAGGCCTGTCCGACCTGTGTCCCTAAGTTAACCATTAATCACGCACCATGAAACAAATTGTACGCGGCTCACTATGCCTGTTCGTGTCCACCCTGCTGTGCCGGCCCTTCGCCGTTGCGCAGTGTACGGGCGACAACAACCCGACCTCGACCGGCGCCAATGCAGGATCTGGCGGGTCTTCGTGGGTAAACCCAAACAATATCCAGAGTACCGACGGCAGCGTGGCATCCGTGTCGGCTGTGGTCTCGGCCCTCTCGATAATAACGACGACGACGGACTATCTCAACGTCACCAATTTAGGGTTGAACGTACCTTCCGCCAATACCATCTGTGGGGTTGCCGTCACGATTAACCGGCAAACCTTTTCGTTGCTGACCCTCGGGACCAGTACGGTCTCCGACAATTCCATCATGCTCCTCAAGGGGGCGTCCGGGTCGGCACCGATCACGCCGCTACCGGTGTGGCCTGGCCGACATCGATGGGCGCGGCTGTCTACGGCAGTTCTTCCGACTTATGGGGTACGACGCTCCTGCCGGCCGACGTCAACGGCTCCGGCTTTGGCGTGGCCATTTCTTCTAAATTGATCGCGCAGATCCTGAGCGTGGCTTTCTCCTCGCGGATCGATCAGGTGACGGTGACGGTGTATAGTCAGGGGATCCTGTTGCCGGTGGAGGTTGACGGCTTTTCCGCCCGGCGGGGGCAGCAGGGGAATATTTTGACCTGGACGGAGGACATCGGTTCGGGTCTCGTGGTGGTGCAGCGGTCGGCCGACGGGCTCGCGGGCTGGCAGCAGCTGGAGGTGAAGGATGTGACCGGCGGTCCCCAGAGTTATACCGATGTTCGGCCTCTTTCTGGTATAGGCTTTTACCGCCTTTGTTTCGTCTCGCCCGGCGGCGGGATGCTGTATTCGCCGGTTTCAGCCGTCGGCGGCAAGTCAGCAGCCATCGTTCGCGTCTATCCGAATCCCGTTGTGGATCAGATCAATATCAATAGTCCGGTTTCCTTTACCCGACTGGTCCTCCGGTCCGCCCGGGGACAGACCCTGTGGCGCCGCGAGTATGCCGCGGGCGTCGGCACGGCCTCCATACCCGTGGCCGGCCTCCCAAAAGGCATCTATTTTGTCCAGGTAGACGGAACCAACTATCAATTGCTCAAGAACTAACTGTGGTGGTCCGCGCTTGCGGTGTTGAAATACCGTGAAAATACTAATGTCATTGACTTAAGGGTTTCACACGTCTTTGTAATTCATATGATACAGTCTTGGCGGTCGTCGCTTTCGGTTTTCATGCCTGCCAGGTCGAACGATTTCTGTGTTAGCGGCCACCTGTTTGTCGAAGACAGCAAGTGCTAATCTGATGGTCCTTTTAATGAACATGCCGATGAGGATACATTTGGTCGACCAATAAGCAAAGGTGCGGTTGATCTTTTTACGGTGCCTGATCTTGCCTTTCTGTTTATCTGCAGTGCTTTCTGCAATGACTTTTTCCTCTATAGGGAACGCCAGTGCTGCACATAAGGTCATCATCATCACCTTGGCATAAATATCCTGCTTAACGGCGGTAGCGGTCTTGCCGCTGAAGGCTTCCACCTGCACCCGGGCCTTGTACATCTTGTAACCTTCCTCCGCACCCCAGCGGATCTGATACAGTTCACCGAGTTCCGGCAGCTTGTATTTTACGGTATCTAATAACGAGGTGCCCAATATTTCCTCCTCTCCATTCTCCAGTGCTATCTTAACCAGCCTGCATTTGACTTCCCTTTTCATCGAGGGGAACTGTTCGGCAAAGCTATCATAGTATTTATCCGGCACGGTCAACGTTACTATCGTATCCCGCTTGCGGCTGGCTCTAAACTCCCTGACCGGCAACCAGTGCTCCCTCATCCGGACGATGAAGTGAATGCCCCTGGATTGCAAGCCGGCAAACAGCGCTGCGCCAGGATATCCGCGATCCAGCAGCAATATATCTCCCCGCTCCACCTTTGGCAGATGCTTCAATAACAGGTCTTGTTCGTTGCCATCCGTCGGACCGGTCTGCACATCCAACGTCAGATAGTTCACCGGATCATACAGCGCGGACAGCAGGCACATGCTCTTGGGCAGGTCTTTGTTCTTTCCCCTACCCATGCCTCTTCTGTCAAACTCCTCGTGGATGCTCGGATGGTTCGGCAGGTTCAGATAAGTGCCATCGACCGCCAACAGCTTCTGTCCATGATAACCGTAGTAATCGACTTCCTTATAGAAGTCCTTCCAGATAATATCGTTGAGCTCAAGGAACGCTTCGGGCGCCAACTTCCGTCTCGACCGGCTGAACCCACTCTTGGTGATCCTGCGGATGTTGAACTGCTCGTTCTCCGTCTCGCTTAAGAAGCGGTCCATCTCCCGTTGTAGTCCCGTCTTTCCCATTCTTAATATACTGATTATCAAATGACCAAACGGAAGCAGACGATTCCTGGTGAAGGCCCCTTCCTGGCCGTGCGTGTGACGGCCTTTGAATGCTTCGCTGTCATTGATATGGTAGTTTAGTTTGTTGGTTACTTTGATCCGGTAATCTTTTTTTGGTTTTCGGCGATCACACCGCCCCTTCTTATATACTCATTACAAATTACTTCATTATCAATACCCACCCCACCGTGAAAACACCTTTTCTTGCTTAAGTCAACGACATTAGTGAAAATACCCATTCGGGCCGCGGTTAATTTCACTATTTTGCTCCAAACGCCGGGCGACATGTCCAAAATCAATATTTTCATCTGCTACTCTCACAAGGACACAGCGGTACTGGGCCGGCTGTGCACGTTTGTAAACACCAAGTCTATACCGACTATCAATGTGTGGACGGACAACAGGATCGAGGCGGGCCGGGGAATGGCACAAGGTCATACTCGAACGGCTGGACCAGGCCGATATTATACTCCTGCTGCTCAGTCAGGATTTTCTGATGTCGGAATATATTACCGACGTCGAACTGAAGACCGCGCTGGACAGGTACATGGCGGGTAAGAGCAGGGTCATACCGATCTTCGCCCGCAACTGCGAACTCAGACGCTATCCCGGGATAACCGCCCTGCAGGGTCTTCCGAAGAATATGGCCTTTTTCCACGGCGCGGACGAGGAGGACAAACTGCTTACCAGCATCCAGCAGGAGATCGACACTATCGCCGGCGAACTATCCCTGAACAGAAAACTCGCCAGCTCCGTGGATGATGCCGACGAGAAAGGCAAAATGGCGCGCGAGATCATCCAGCTGCGGGAGAACAGAAAGATCTTTCTTTGTTTGTCCGTCAGCGACGAAGGAAAGAAGCGCCGGCGCGAGCTGATGTATCATGTAGAAGGCAAGGTCCGGCATGAAAAATGGCCCTTCGAGGTGGTACCTGGCATCAACAGCCAGCAGGACCCGAACGACCCCGACGTTCAGACGCAGATGAAGGACAGCGTCTACTCCATCCATATCGTCTCTCACCCAAACGAACTGGTTGAGGGACCGGGCCGGCTGCAGTACGATCTGGCCTGTCAGCGGGCGAAACAGCAATCCTTTTACCGGATCATCATCTGGTATCCTGACGCATCCATCAGGACCAGCATGGAGCCTTCCTTCGTCGGGGAACTCGCCACCCACCCCAATTTTATGGGCTATGACTATGAAGACCTCTTCGCGCTGCTGGACAGTCTGGAAGAAGAAAGACAGCGATCAGCTGACGGCGGCGATCAACAAATTTTCCGACACCCGGAAAGTGATCATGCTGTATAATTTCAACACCGACCACGAGAGCGACCCGCGGATAAAAATAAAAGAGCGGATCGAAAATATGGATATGGTGGCGCTGCGTATCAGCGAACCTTTCGACAGTCCCGAAAGCGAGAAGGCAGAGCTGGATGGCTGTCACGGCGCGCTCATCTACTACGGGCACGCGGACCCCAAATGGTATCTCGTCCGCCAGTCGCTGCTGCTGAAGGCGCAAAACATAAAATCCAGAGCGGTATTTGTCGACGAGCCGAATCCGGACAAAAAGATCAGCCGGGATATCCTCAACAAGCAGCTGATCGTCATCAAAGACGTCACGGAGATCATACCCAAACTCGACAATTTCTTAAACAATCTATAGTCCTGCTATGGAGCCTACCTATTTTCAGCTCGACGAGTTCTATCTCGACCTTCAGGAAGACGGCAAGGAGATCGTCCCGCTGACCCAGGACGCGATCGAAGCCTGTCCCTATCCGGGTCTCCGTCCTTTCCGAACATCGGAGTTCCACCTGTTCTGGGGGAGGGACGGACAGGCTGGCGAGCTGCTTCGGCGGCTGGGCGAAACGAGGTTCCTGGCGGTCATCGGCAGTTCGGGCGCGGGCAAGTCCTCGTTGATCCGGGCCGGGCTGATCCCGCAGTTGTACGGCGGTTATTTAAAGGAGGCGGGCGAGCGATGGAATATAGCGATCTGCCGGCCGGGCAGGGACCCGATCGAGAACCTGGCTATTGCGCTGTCCAGCGTCAAATGCGGGAGTCGCGACAACCAGAAGATCCTGGAAGAACGCGGCGGGATCTCGGAAACGCTGCGTAGGACAGTCTACGGCATTTTGGAAGTGAATCAGCAATTGCAGGCTACACCCGGCCAGACTGCGGCCAACGGCCAGCAAAAGAATCTCCTGATCATCATCGACCAGTTCGAAGAGCTGTTCCGTTTCCGGCAGGAAGCGACCGAGTATACGCCGCTAAAAAGTCATTTCGTCAATCTCCTCATCAAGGCCAGCCTGCAGCCCGAAAGCAAGGTATACGTGATCATCACCATGCGCTCCGAATTCCTCGGCGAGTGCGTCAAATACCGGGGCTCCCCGAGATCATCAACGACGGTCAGTATCTGGTGCCGCAGCTGAACCGCTCGCAAATAAAAGAAGTCATCGAGGGGCCGCTGACCTCGACCAGCCGTACCATGGACCCGAGGCTGGTGTCGATACTGCTCAATGAGATCGAAGAGACGCGGCTCAGGGACAATCTGGATCAGCTGCCGATCCTACAGCACGCGCTGATGCGGACGTATAAGAATGGCACGGCCCCGGTGATCGTTCCGGAAGACTATTCGGCGGTGGGCGGGATGGAGAGTGCGCTGGGGAAGCATGTGGAAGACGTCTACGACAGCCTGAACGATAAAGGTAAACTGATCGCCCAGATCGTATTCCAGTCCCTGACAGACCTCAGCTCCGAGCAAAAAGGCGGCCGCCGCCCCGTCGAACTCTCCGTGATCCACGCGATCACAAAAGGCATCGGCGCGACCGCGACGGAAACGAACCAGGTGATCGACCAGTTCAGAGGCGCCGACACCTCCTTTATCATGCCGCCGGTGATGACGCAGCCGGGGCCCTCGCTGATCCTCGACATCTCGCACGAGAGCCTGATGCGCAACTGGCCCATGCTCAACGGCTGGATGCGCGACGAGGTCCGCAGCGGCGAGCAGTACAGGACGCTCAACGACCGAAGGATACGCTTCGAGCAGGAGAACGGCCCGCACAACCGGCTGCGGGGTCTGCTGCTGAAAGAGCTGGTGGCCTGGAAGGCGATCAACTATCATAACAGTGCGTGGGCATCGAGATACCACAGGAAGGATGAGCAGAAGGATCTTGAGGTGTTGTTTAAGAAGAATGTGGATTTTCTGGATGAATGTGTAATTCAGCAGGATAAAGATCTCAAAAAGGAAAAAAACGACCTGGCGGAGAAGGCAAGGGTGGACGCAGAGAATATCAGCAACAAGCGGATTTGCAAGGGTAATGACCCGCGCTTCCTATATTGTCGGTACATTCCTTGTACTGGCGCTCATTTTTCTGGTCGTTTCGTTACTAACCCTCCGCACGCTGCGAACAAAGAATCGCGAGATCAGCAAGAACATTTTCGAGATCAGGCTGCGCGACAGCACCGACTGGTGGGTGAGCTCGCTGCTCAGCCCCGAACGCAGACAGCGCGTGGTAGATACCCTGTTCAGACTGTATGAAGGCGGACAGACTGGCGCTGCCGCACACCGCGATTCGCTGAGAGGAAAGAAGCTGGAGATCTCCCTGCTGCGGCTCTAAATATGCCTATGCCAAGGCCAGGGGATGTCGAGTGGGGCAACTATCTGTACCTGTTGAAAGACGCCGGGGACTATGACCCGAATTTTGTGACCACCGCGGTTTTCGATTCTATACTGGCGATGACGATCCCTCCTGACGCCCGCCATCCGATAGAAATTGCCGACGTGCCTCACTACGCCAATAAATCGGAATACCTTCTGGAACCTGTTTCCGAAAAGGACGGGCTTTCGGCAGTCGTCGTGGGCAGTCAGGGCATCTACCGGTATTATTTAAACGAATTCCAAAAAAGATCTCAAATTTCCATTTGCCGGCTCCTGCAAGCCGCTTGCCATCAGCGGGGACGCGACGAAGGTGCTGGTCTCTTCGGCGGGCCGGCTCCTGTTATACGAGCGGGACCCATCGGGCAACAGCTGGCGGATCAACAATTCCGCTCGACAAGGTGCTAAGGCAGATCGCGCAGTATCAGATCGTCAAACCCAAGCCAGTCCTGCACAATCAGGCCTATTTCTTTGCCGAAAAAGTGGACAATACCCGCTATCAGACATTCGACCTGACGGCGGCCTTTTCCGGCGACGGCAGCCTGCTGGCTGTGTACGACGGATATTCCAAATGCAGGCTCGTGCAGGTGGCCGGCGGGGCTATCCAGGAATTTACCGCGGGCAGCAGCGCGCACAAGCTGGTCTTCAACCACAGCGGCAGTCAATTGCTGATCTGTCAGGACGACTCGGCGATACTGGTGGACGCGACGTCGAAACCGGCGCAGAGCTCGGTCATCTTTATAAAAAATGTATCCGGGTCAGTCAAGGGTCCGCATCATTCCGCAGGACTGGGCCTTCTCGCCTGACAATCGTCAGATCTATGCCTGGACCGATAGCGTCCGATACGCATGGACGGTGGGTAGCAAGGGGCAGTATAACAGCAGGCAGTACACGAATATTGGTAATGCGGAACGATATGTTCCGATCATCGGGGGCAGCCTCCTCTATACGCAGTATAAGGACCAGCATGGCGAGCGCGGTTCGCCCCTCTATGACCCCATGTTTATTTTTCAGTACGACAGCTCGCTGACAAGACAGTGTTTTCCGTGGCATACCAGTACGATCAGGGCGGTCGTCCCGGTGCGGCGAGGGCTACGTGATCAGCGGGGACGCCACGGGCATCTATTTCTGGCAACGGAAGGGCAGTCACCTGAAGGAGGCCGAGATCGGCAGGTTTATCGACCCGTCAACCCTGTCGGACCGTTATCTGGAAATGGCGAGCTATGACAACTTTGCGCGCAATGGAGAAGAAAATGTGGCCTATTATAAAAAGGCGACGCAGTTTGGCAGGCCAAACGCCTACGTATTTACCAAAATAGGCAATTATTACGCGGGCTCGACGACCCCAGACAGCGCTTTCTTCTACTACAGAAAAGCGGTCAGTATCTCTCCCCAGACATTCACTTTCAGCTCGAACCTTGGAAAGCTGTTCTATCAGCTGCACGTCTATGACTCGGCCCTCATATACGCTAATCAGGCCCTGAGCATGAGCAGCGGAAACCCAAAATTGTGGAGTGATGTAGCCCGCGTCTATTATACAATGGACAGCGTTGACCAGGCGCTCCAGTATTTTCGCAGGGCCGTGAAGTTGGCTCCCGACGACGCGGAGATCCTCGTCGGACTGGCCCAGGCTTATACCCATGTAAAAAAATTCGACTCGGCCATGGCCTGTCTCAACAATGCCATGGAGACCAACAACCGGGACCCGAAGCCATGGGCGGGCCTCGCGTTGTATTATAACCGCACCGGTAATTTTTCTTCCGCGGTCAGTAGTGCAGATTCGGCCGTGCTGCTGAATCCGAAATACAGCCGGGGCTATGCCGAGCTCGGGTATGCGTATCTTAAAGCCGGCCGGCGGGATTCGGCCTTCAAGGCGCTGACCAATGCGGTTCGCCTCGACTCCACCGACTATACTCCGTATATCTATCTGGCCTGTTGGTATGCCACGGGCACGAATAAGGAGGCGGCGTTTACCAATCTTCAGCTGGCTGCCGGCAAGGGATTCCGGTTATGGGACTGGGTGGATGCCGAGCCGGCTTTGAACAGAATTAAGGATGACCCGCGGATCAAAGGACTGAGATGAAATGGGTTTATATCATAGGGGGGTGCTGGCGGTGGCGGCTTTTTTACTGGTTGGCGTTGGCGCGACCGATAGTAATGGCGGGCTGTCGCGTGTTTATGAATTCCCCGATATACCGTGGACCGACACGGTCGGGCTCCGGAGTGTTGTATCGGTAAAGCATCGGCTCGCGTCGTTGGATAGTGGTTCAACCGATAGTGTTGCTAACCGCAGGCGGTTGTCGGATGCGCTTACGGTAAGGCTATTGCGCTCCCGCGGGGTATGTCTGCGGAATTGGATTCTCTTTTAAAAATAGTGCAGTGGGCGGAGCAATTCCGGGTGCTTTCGCTGGCGGAGCCCCGGGATCGGCTGTTTTACGTTTCGGTATACGATTTCTGGATGGATCATGTTGCTGCCATGTTGGTGCAGCTGTCCGCGCAGGAGCCTTCGATGCGCCATAGTTTTAAATTCCGGTATCTGGTGGCGAGGTGTGAGGAGAATAGCTATATCGTCGCCGCGAAGGTCGGCTCCGCGGAGAAGTTCGCTGACAATATTCGTTACGGCAACTGGGTGCATCTTTTCCGCGCGACATGGTATCAGTCTGTGTGGTGGATGAAACTGTGTTTTCTTTTGCTGTTTGTTTTTATCGGTATGGGTATGGCTAGTCTCGGTCGGTTGCTGGCGGCTGCATTTAAGAAAAAAGATGAAGTATGTATTGATCATAGCTGTTTTGTTCGTTTTGCCGCTGCGTCAGCAGGGCGGTTATGACAAGGCGTATGTAGATATTAAGACGGCGACCATCGCCGGTGATATGTATGGTATCGTCAAGCTCAGGAGGACGGGTAATCACGTCAGAGTAAAGTATTTCGCGGCGCGATCCCCGGAGAATGTCTCTGTCGACGAAAGGTTCAGGCAGTGGGCCGTGTTCAAAAATATTATTGGTTACAGCAGCGGGGCCTATATGACCAACTGTTACGGGATGGCCGCTCCCGTGGGGCTTTGTCTGGACGAAGGTCATATGGTCAACGCGGCTCTTGTCGAAAACGGATTGGACGGACTGGTGGTAGCCTATGCCGATGGGGGGCTCGGCGCATTTAGCCTAAAGGCCGGCAACATAATCGTAAATGACGACAACGGCCGGCTCCGTCTGAACCCCCGGTCGAGTGCTTATGACAAGCAACTATTTATCAACTGGGCGAAGAAGGGGCAAACTACCGTTTTTCAGTCGCACCTCCTGGTATACGATGACACACTGCAGGTAGGCCGGAACGGTTCCCCCACCGTGAGTCCGCGGCGGGTCCTCGCCGTCTGCAAGGAGGACAACGACGAGATCACCCACTATATCATCAATCTGCCGAACGCCAGTTCGCTCTATGAGGGCGCGCGGAAAGCACTGGATTACCTGAAGAAATACGAAGGAGTGGCAAGGGTCGCTTTTATGGTCAATCTGGATACCGGTTGCCAGGATATTTTCACGCTTTATGATCGCTCGGGTAAGAAAATTACCAGGCCGCCCTTTCAGGGGAATGATCATGTGACCGCCAGTCAGGCTACGAATTTGCTGGTTTATTATTATGAGTGAGGTGGCGGCCCCGCCGCCTCGGCCCCGTCGGCCCCGGTTCCCCCACAGCCGGTCGGTGGCAGCCGCGGCCGGTCAGCGGCTGTCCCGGAAGATAATTTTACCTTCTTTGTCCATATCCGCATAGGCGCCGATGCCGACGTCTGTCAGGGGGATTGAAATGCTGTATTGCAGGAGTATTTTTCCGTCCTTCAATTCAAAATTTGGGTGGCGTAGCGCTCCATACTTTCTAAGGTATGGGTCCAGGTGGCCGTCGAAATCGGATTTATGGATCGATCTTTCCAGTATGGTCTTTCCGTTTCGGGTCAGGCGGACCTGTGTGGCAAAATTGTGGGTCACGAAACTGTCCAGCTTGTATATCCTGGTGTATGGTTTTGGTACCCTGATGGCGCTGTCCATCAGGCAGCGGTGTTCGGCGTGGAGGTTATAGAGGTCCTCGCCGAGGAGGAAGGAGGTATCGACGAGCACGGTCTTTGTGTATTCGGCGATACAGTCGTTGTAGATGGTTTGGAGATCTTCTTCAGGGTTCTCGTCGGCGGCGGAGGGGGCTCGGTGGTTGGGTGGTTCGGTCGCCGTTCTGGTTGACTGACTTTCCCCTTTCGCGGGCCGTTCCTTATGATAGGCGTCGCTGACCGCGGCATCGGGGGGAGGGGGTGAGGAGTCGAGCTTTGTCGTCGGGCCGTCGTTATTGGCACATCCGGCCAGAAGAAGCAACGATATAGGTATCCAAATCTTATTATGCATAGGAAGTCCCGGTGAATGTAGACTTTTTCACCGACAAAACACCCCCACTAACCGCCCGCGGGGAGGGCTCCCCTATCGGCTCTTGTTCGTCGTCGTATAACACCCTAGATTTGAGTAAAATTGAAAAAAGATGACAATGGACGACAAGAATAGCAGCAGAAGGGGGCCGGGTCGGATCTGGGCGGGTTTGTTCCTGTTGCTGGTAGGTGGTGTGCTGCTCCTGGACCAAATGGGTTTTCCCCTTCCCGACGAACTGTTTCACTGGCATGTTCTACTGATAGCCCTTGGTGTTTTTATCGGTTTCCGGCACAATTTCCGTGGCGGGGGCTGGCTGATCATGATCGTGATCGGTGGGATCTTTCTTGCCAAGGACTACTATCCCGACATACATATCGACCGCTATATATGGCCCGGTGTGCTGATCCTCGTGGGACTTTTGATCATCCTGCGCCCGAACCGCAACCGGTATGGGCAGGAGTGGCGCGATGACTGTGAAAGGCGGCGCTGGCGCAGGCATGGTCGCAACTGGACCGACTGGCAGGGCGGAGGCGCTGGTGCGGGTGTTGGTGCGGGCGCTGGCGCGGGTTTCGGCAACTCCGGCGACTCCGGCGGCGCGACGGCGGCGTTTTCCAACCACGAAAGCATTTCCTCCGACGACTTTATCGATACCACCTCCATTTTTGGCGGCGTACACAAGAAGGTGCTCAGCAAGAATTTTAAGGGAGGGGACGTCACGACCGTCCTCGGCGGCACCGAGATCGACCTTTCGCAGGCGGATTTTACGGGGAAGATCCGGATGGACGTGACCCAGATCATGGGTGGGACAAAGATCATCGTTCCGCCGCACTGGGAGGTGCGTTCCGAGATCACGGCTGTTCTGGCCGGTTTTGAGGACAAGCGGCAGCAGCCCTATACCACGAATCCCGAGAAGATACTGATCATCGAAGGGACCTCGGTGCTGGGGGGGATTGAACTGAAGAATTTTTAGAGCCGCGTGTGAACCGCGGGCCGGGGATGTGAACCGCGGGTGAACCACGGAACCCCCTGCCTGGCCGACCCCGTGAACCGCGAGACCCGCGGGCCGGGAATGTGAACCGTGGGTGAACCACGGAACCCCTGCCTGGCCGACCCCGTGAACCGCGAGACGTGTGAACCGCGAGAACCCGTGAACCAATATTCTCCTAATCCTGTGAAAAACCTGCTACCTCGGGACCCGGACCCCAAACCTGACCCGATTGCACTACACTAAACTATGACTATGAACTGGTATCTAACCAAAATCGTTTTTCGAATCATCTGCGGCGAGGGACACCATACCCCGCAGTTTGACGAACAGCTTCGCCTCATCTCGGCCGCGGACGAGCAGGAGGCCTTTGAGAAAGCCGCGGCTATCGGGAGGTCCGAACAGGACGACTTCTACAACCACGAGCAACAGCTCGTCCAGTGGAAGTTCGTGAACGTCGCCGAGCTCTACCGCTTTAGCGGGTTGCTCGACGGGGCCGAGATGTACTCGCGGATCCGAGGAGACCGACGACCCGGATGGGTATGTTGAATTGATCCACCGCCGGGCGGACCATATCCGCGCCAGCAGCACGCATAAGATGTTGCGGTTGTTGTAGGGGACGCGTGAACCGCGTGAACCCGCCGAACGGCGTGAACCGCGGGATGAGGGAATGTGAACCGCGGGACCCCGACGCCCGACTCCGTGAACCATGTGAACCGCCGCTACACGACGCCGCGGCGGGACCCGTGAACCCCGACGCCCGACCCCGTGAACCGCGTGAACCAAAACCATTTTTAATAAATTCATGGCCAAAGCCCCATTATCGACCGGTAAGTTTTTCCTCATCTTCATCTCCTGGTGGGCCATCTGGGCCGTGCTCCAGATCTCGCTGCTATTGGGGTTCGGCCTCTCCGTGGCCACCGCCATCACCGACAGCCTCGTGTCCAACACGCTGGTGGCCCTCTGCTGCGGATTCATCAGCAACAACATGCAGTACTATCTCCCCAAAAGGAAAGGTACTGGTACATCCTGTTCATCAGCCTCGGCCTCAGCGGCATCATCCTCCTCGCCTGTAAGGCTATCCTCGTCCCCCTCCTCACCGACCACCCCGGCGGCCCCGACTACAGCCAGTTCTTCTCCCGCAGCTGGGCCGTCCGCTTCGATATCGTCTTCCTGCAGGTGGGCTGTATGTCCATCCTCAGCGTACTCTGGTACAGCACCGAAGAAGAACAGGAGAACCGCCAGCGCCGCAACGACGCCGAACGCCTCTCGAAAGAAGCCGAGCTCTTCAAACTACGGCAGCAACTGGCCCCCAGCTTCCTCTTCAACAGCCTCAACTCCATCAGCGCCCTCATCGGCAGCCAGCCCGAACAGGCCCGCAAGATGATCCAGCAGCTGTCCGACTTCCTCCGCGGCAACCTCAAGAAGGAAGAACAACAATGGGTGCCCCTGTCCGAAGAGCTGCAATACCTCGAACTTTACCTCGACATCGAAAAGGTTCGCTTCGGCCACCGCCTGTCAACACAGATCATCTGCGGGGAAGAATGCCTCGGCCTGCGCCTGCCGCCCATGCTGCTGCAACCCATCGTCGAAAACGCGATAAAGTTTGGACTCTACGACACCACCGACGCGGTGACCATCACCATCCACGCCCGCAAGGTCGAAGGCAGCTATGTCCGCATCGACGTCACCAACCCCTTCGACCCCGAGACCTCCCGCCCCAAGAAGGGCACCGGATTCGGACTCAGCAGCATCCAGCGCCGCCTCTATCTCCTGTTCGCCAGACCCGATCTGCTCGAAACGCATATCGACAACAATTTATTCACTACCACCGTGAAAATACCACAACAGCCATGACACAAGCCAACATACCAGCCGCACCGATCAAAGCCATCCTCATCGACGACGAACCCCTCGCCAGGATGATCGTCCGCGAATACCTGCAGGGCTACCCCGAGATACAGATCGTACAGGAATGCAGCGACGGATTTGAAGGCATCAAGGCGATCCAGCAACTGCACCCCGACCTCCTCTTCCTCGATATACAAATGCCCAAGATCAACGGATTCGAAATGCTCGAACTCCTGGACCAGCCGCCGGCCGTGATCTTCACTACCGCCTTTGACGAATACGCCATCCGCGCCTTCGAGAGCCACGCGGTGGACTATTTATTAAAACCCTTTAATAAAGAAAGATTCGACAAAGCCGTAAGAAAATGGATCGACAACCGCGCAGCCGCACAACCCGCGACGACAACCGACGAACCCGGGGCCGCCGGGGGCACCCGGCCCTGCTGGAGACCGCGTCCCAGTCCCCCGCACAGCAGCAACGCATCGTAGTCAAGACCGGAGGAAAGATCAAGATCATCCCCCTCGAAGACATCCAGCTTCCTCGAGGCCGCCGACGACTATGTCAAGATCCACACCCATAACGGCGCGTTCCTCAAGAACCGCACCATGAGCTATTTCGAGCAAACCCTCGACCCGACATTATTCGTCCGCACGCACAGGAGTTATATCCTCAACATCGGCCAGGTAACGCGAATAGACCCGTATGAGAAGGACAGCCATCTCTGCATCCTCCAGTCGGGAGCACAGGTGCCGGTGAGTAAGGCCGGATATGTCAAGCTGAAGGCGGTTCTGGGCCTGTAAGCAAAAAAATCGTCTTTAAAAAAAGACGATTTAATCAAACGAACTGCTTGTTTTTCGGGCTAAGCCCGGCATAGTATTCCAGAGGTGAACACCGTGCCGGGCGGCGAGAACAACCGCGGCGGCACCAACGGCCTAGTGCGTTTTGAGCTCATCAGCCACCGCATCCTGCCATTTCGTCCACTCCGCCACCGACCCATCATACCCGTCATACCCGGGATTCTGACGCAGCCGCTGGTAGAGATTCGCGTCGATCGCCGACTGCGGTATCGGCCAGTAGATATTGTTCGCGTTGATCGTATAGACACGCCCCTTCACGGTCACGCGGTTCTTATTATAATAGTCGCTGTAGTGCTGGATCCGCTGGAACCAGTAGTTGTTATCGGACAGGGTCTTGACGTTATAGCTGTTGCCAAACTCGTCGGACTGTCCGCTGAGCGCCAGACACCACGAGATCCGGCTCAGCTCCTCATGCCGCCACTCTTCCATATACAGCTCGCGGGCCCGCTCGTTGACGATATCCCCGATGTTAACGGTCGAGTATAACTGCTTGCACTTTGCGCGGGTACGGACCACATTCACGTCCGCAGTGGCAGACGCCAGATCGCCCTTGTAGAACTCCGCCTCGGCGCGCAGCAGATAGGTCTCGGCCAGCCGGTAGCAGTACCAGTCTGCCGCCCCACCCTTGTTGTTATTACTCGCAGGATTACCGACATGATTGGGGTCCAGCGCGAATACTTTATAGTGCGGCCAGTCGAACCAGTCGCGGACGGTATCCGTACACAACAGCGTGGCGCCGTTGTAGAGCCGGAGGTTTTTGCCATACCAGGCCAGGTCCGTCGGGTCATTGTATTTCAGCGAATCCATCCTGGCCCAGTTGCCCGTGCGGCTGTTGTGGCGAAGGTCCGAAGTATCGTCGATGCCGTTGACGACCCAGAGATCGTGCTGGGCGAAATACGTCGGCCTGATCGGCGCGATACCCCGGCCCACGGCCGAGTTATAGTCCAGGTTTGCATTATAGGATTTGCTCGAAGTGGCATAGGCCTGCATATATTTTCCCGCCGGCGAGACCAGCGTGCCGATATTCCACATCGGTCCCCAGTTGCGCATGCTGTGCTGCTCGATGCCCGCGTCGGTGCCGTCCCGGTCGGGCATGGCCAGAATGGCCTCCTTGTTCGTCCAGATACATTTGTTCACCGGCCGGTGCAGGTCCCAGATGACATTGCGCGTGATCGGCCAGGTCGAAGGGAAAGGGTTTTCAAAGGTCCCGAAGGTCCCGGTCATCAGCGAATACCCCGATCCGCTGATCAGCTGATTTGCCTGATCGATCGCCTTGTCCCACTGACCCGTCGCCAGATAGCACTTGATCAGCAGCTGACGGCAGGCGCCCTTGCTGATCATTCCGATATACGGCATCGCGGACTGCTCGGGCACCCACTGCACGGCCTTCTCCATATCCGACGTGATCATATCCAGAATAGCCGCTTTTGCCGTCGTCTTATAGTCCTGCTTGGGGACCGTCGGGATCTGCGTCACCAGCGGAACGTCGCCGTACTGGAAGACGAGCGCCAGATAACGGAAGGCCCGGTGGAAATAGGCGCGGCCCAGGTATTCGTGTTTCGTAGCCGAGTCCAGACCCGGCACCTTGTCGATAAAGGACGGGATCGTATTGGCGTACTTGACGCCGTTGAAGGTCTCGTCCCAGAAGTATTTGATCATGTTGACGTCGTCCGTATTCTCGCCGGTGGTCGGCGTCAGACGGGTGGCTACGTCGGCGAAGATATTCCCGTCGTCCGTCTTGCCGGCTACCGCCAGGTCGGACAGCATATACTCGGTACTGATCGGCAGCGACAGGTCCCTCGTGGAAGTATAGCTCCAGTAGTCTCTCAGGTGCTTGTCGCACATAGCGACCGCCGCGTCGAGACCCGACTTCGTCGTAAATGTCGCCTCCGGTTCGTAAAAAGACAGCGGGTCCGGTTGCAGATAGCTCTTCTTACAGCCCGCCAGCGCCGAAAGGCCAATCACCACAATCGCTTTTATAGGTATATTTTTCATGAGTAGTCGTATTTAAAAAGTTACGTTAGCGCCAAATGTGTAGATCCTCGGTGCGATACCCTCCGTCTCGATATCCCAGGTCACCCAATGCTGGTCCTTATGCCAGACAGCCACATTCCGCGCCGTGACATAAAATCGCACCGCCTGCATCCCCCACGACGAAACCAGCCGCGAAGGCATATTGTAGCCAAACGTTACGTTGTCGAGCCGCACAAAAGACTTGTCATATACAGCGCCCGGAGAAGTCAGTCCAGCAGGCCCCTTGGCGTCCAGACGGGCGTAAAAATTGTTCGGGTTATTCAGCGTCCAGTATTTTTTGGCGTAGGTATTCATGTTATACGTGACGCCGGAAGTACCGTTGTCCTGGTTGAGATAAGAAGATCCGATACTTCTGTGCCCCCAGTAAGAATACATATTGAACGAGAAATTGAAATTCCCGTAGGTGAAACTATTGCGCATCGACCACATGATCGGCGGCGACTTCTGCCCGATGAATTCCTTGTCCTTATTGTTATAGACCGGAGTGACGGTGCCGTTGCTATTCTTGATATCGTCGCCGGTATAGTCGTTCTTCACGATGGGGTCGCCCGGGCGCTGACCGTAGACCGCGGCCTGGGCAGCCTGATTGGTCTGCCAGATACCCGTCACCTTGTAGTCCCAGATAGCCGAGATCGGCTTGCCGATGAACCATCCGTTGGAAATGTCGTCAGACTCCTTGTGAGAGATGACCTTACCGGTCGCGTCCACCACGTCTACATATGTGCCATAAAGATGCCTGATCGTATTGCTGTACTGAGAATAGCCGAAAGTCGTGTTCCAGTTGAATTTCCGGGTCTGGATATTCTGCGAAGTCAGCGCAATCTCAAAACCCTTGTTCTGAACCTCGCCCAGATTGGTCGTTATGCTGGTAAATCCGGTGAAGCTCGGCAGGGCCTGTTTCATGACCATATCCGTCGTCGGCATAAAATAGTAGTCGAGCGTCGCAGTCAGCCGGTTGTTGAGGAAACCAAGATCGAGACCCGCGTTGTAGGCGGAGGTCTTCTCCCACTGCAGGTGCGGGTTCGCCATCCGGTCGATACGGACATAGAAATCCTGGATATAGTTGCCGTTGACGTCCACATATCCCTGTGTTCCGGAACCCGGCGCCAGATTGGCCAGCGCGACATAGGGGTCGGCCAGCGACCTGTTCCCGTTCTGTCCGAAAGAAAGCCTGAGCTTGCCGCTGTTCATCGGCTTCCAGTGAAAAAACTTCTCGTTGGTAAAGGTCCAGCCAAGCGCCGCCGAAAAGAAGGTAGCACGCGGATTGGACGTCCCGAAAGCGGAGTAACCGTCCCGGCGAACCGAAGCCGTCACCATATACCTCGCGTCGTAGTTGTAGAACACCCGCGCCAGCAGACCATCCGCGGTCTCGTGCGTATCGTTGGAATTAAAGCTGCTGTACAGCGGGTCTCCATTGGCTACCTCATGATAGCCCAGCGCATCCGTCGGCAGGATATTCCGCGCGGAGATGATCTGCTCCCAGTACTTCTTCTCTTCCGCCTCCTGTACAAGGGTAATATTCAACGAATGCTTGCCGAAGCTCTTCTGCCAGTTGAGCGTATTGTTCATGGACCAGTCGAAGTCCTGAGCGGTCTCGCGGTCGACGCCATGATTGATCGCCAGCCAGTCCGGGTTTTCGGTCGACTCGAAATAATAGTTATGGAACCACTGATAACGCGGCGAAATATTGAAGGAGTAGGTGATATTCCACGGCAGTTTCACCTTAGCCGTAAAAATAGTATTCAGTACGGTATAACCCCTGTCCAGCTGCTTGTACTGCCGGGTAAAATCATAGTTATACCCCTTATTCGCGGCCTGATCGTCACCCATCGGATGGATCACGGGTTTTCCGGCGCTATCCAGGTACGAAGCAAAGGGGCTATTGTTGAGGATCTGCGAGCCCCAGTCCACCTTCAGCTTGCCCGCGCCATTGTCGGCGTTGTCATCCGTCCGGTTCTGGAAATTGACATTCGCGCTGATATCCAGCCAGCTCGTCACCTTGCCGTCGAGCTTCAGATTCGAACGAATGGCCTTATAAGTATCGCCTACGACCACACCCTCGTTCCTCAGATAACCGGCAGACAAATAATAGTTCATCTTATCGCTGGCTCCGGATATCGAAATATTGTGGTCCTGGTTAAAACCATCCCGGAAACTATGATCGTACCAATTGAACGACTTACCTGCAAGGTAGTTGGTCAGCGTGGTCCCGGTCAGCAACAGCCGCTGCGCCCATATCTGGTCATCGGAGGCGCCGGTCGCGTTGGTCGAGTAGGCTCTCCACTGGTCGATCGATATTCCATATTTGCTCAATACTTCCGGAGTGGGCTTCTCGAAATATCCCCCTTTCCCCTTGCTGACACCCGTCTGATAAGGCGCGTAAGCTCCCGACGCATCCGTGCCGTAGGACGCTTCGGTGTACCAGTCCTGCCGGTATTGCATATATCCCTGCGGACCCCATACCTTGTGGTTGGAGCCCATCGTCGACTCCCCGATATTGGACGTCAGGTTGATGGTGGGCTTGCCCTGCCTGCCTTTTTTCGTGGTGATGATGATGACGCCGTTGGCCGACTTGGCGCCATAGATGGCCGCCGCGGAAGCGTCTTTCAGGACGTCGATCTGTTCGATATCGTCGGGGTTGATCTCGGAGAGCTCGCCGTAGAAGATCATTCCGTCGAGGATCAGCAGGGGGTCGTTGTGCCCGCCGTCGGTGTAGACGGAACGCTGGCCTCTTATCTGGATGCTGCCGCCACTCTTGGCGGAGGCGTCGAGGCCGATGACCATGCCGGGGGTACCGCGAAGGATGTCCTGGACCGTCTTGGGGTTTTCTTCGGCGATCTTGTCGGGGCGGATGCTGGTGATCGCGCCGGTCAGGTCTTTCTTCTTCATCGTGCCGTAGCCGACGACCACCACTTCGTTCATGGCCTTCGAGGCCTCGTTGTCAAGGACGATATTGATCTGTGTGGCCTTACCGACGACGATGTCTTTGGGGTCAAATCCGACGCAGGTGAAGTGTAGTTTCTCACTCCTTTTCGCGTGCACCGTAAAACTGCCCGCCTCGTCGGTCATCGTAACGGTCTTTGTTCCCAGGACGGTCACCGTAACATTGGGCACCGGGGCGCCCTGCGCGTCGCGGACCGTACCTTTTATAACCGTCTGGGCTGATAGTGTGGCTGACCAAAGCAGGAGGGCCAGCAATAGAAGGGACTTACAATGCCGTATAGGGCTTAGAGATGTGATGGCAAGCATAAACAAGTCAGTTTTGAGTAATGATGCGAAGATGCCAAATGTCCCGCGGCCGTTCTGTTCATTATTTTGTCGATTCGTTCCAAATTTTGACCCGGATATATTAGCCCCCATTTAATATATTTGGAGCTCCTAACTATGCGCTTCTATTTCGTGGCATGCCTGCTATTGGGGTTAACGGCGTCTTCCTGCTATGGGCAGTATTATTTCAAACACTACCAGGCCGATGACGGACTTGCCCATAACTCGGTGTATTCTATCCTACAGGACCGGAAAGGATTGATGTGGATCGGGACGCGGGGCGGGCTCAACCGGTATGACGGCTACTCTTTCCGAACCATCGCCAACAAGGAGAATAAGTTTGGGAGCATCGGCGACAACGCCATCACCGCACTCGCAGAAGACAAAAAAGGGATCATATGGATCGGTTCGGGCAAAGGCGTCTTTAAATACGATCCCTATAAAGAGCTGCTCACCGAGACAGGGCTCGCGTCACAGGCCTATATCAGCCATCTTTTGATAGACAGCGCCAACAATCTTTGGTTCCTCGCCAATAACTCGCTATATAAATACGATCAGTCCACGGGCCGGCCGGAGCATCTGGAAATACGGGCCACCTGTATCGCCTTCGATGACAACATGCGGCTGTGGGCGGGGAATGACGACGGCGTTCTCCGAAGATTCGACCTTAGTCAAAAAACGCTCGACAGCGTTCGCATATTCGGGGAGGCCGGTGTGGCCAGTAGCCGATCGATCAGCAAGATCTGCCCGATCGGCGGCAACGAGGTGCTGGTAGGAGGTTTCGAGCAGGGGCTGAAGATCTACGACGCCGGCAGCAGGACCACCCGGCCGCTTCCCCTGCACAGCAACGCCAATACGGCTATCTATGTCCGTGACATCATCTCCGCGGGCGACCGCAAATACTGGATCGCGACCGAGTCGGGCATCTATATCTATTCTCCCGGGGCCGATACGATGGTCAATCTGAGAAAAAGGACCGGCGACCCCTATGCCATCGCGGACAACGCCGTCTATGTCCTTTGCAAAGACAACCAGGGAGGCATCTGGGCCGGCACCTATTTCGGGGGTCTCAACTATTTTTCGAAGCAGGACGCGAGGTTTGAAAAATACTATCCGCTGCAGGGGGCCAATGCCGTCTCGGGCGACGCCGTCAGCCGGATCATGCCGGACCGCCAGGGGAATTTATGGATCGGCACCGAAGATGCGGGTATCAACCGATTCGATCCGAAGACGGGAAAATTTACGCACTATGCGGCCACCGGAAAGACGGGCAGCATCTCCTATCCCAATATCCACGGCCTTCTGCCGGTCGGCAACCAGCTGTTCATCGGGCCCTATCTGCACGGCATGGAGATCATGGACATGCGAACGGGGACGATCACCGACCGATTTGGCATGATCGACGACAGAGACGGCCATACCAGCAATTTTGTATCCTGTATCTATATGACCAGGGACAGTACCCTCCTGATAGGCACTTCCTATAACGGCCCGGGGCTTTTTGCATATGACCGCCAACAGAAGTCCTTCCGCCGCGCCCGGCAGATCCCGCACAACAGCTATGTCTTCGATATCCTCGAAGACAGGGCCGGGACCATCTGGACCGGCAGCGTGGCGCGGGGCACGTTCTATTATAACCCAAAGACGGGGGCGCAGGGCAATATCCGGCTGGGCGACAGCGTCGGGGGCTCGGTCATCAACGAGTTCGCCGTACACAAGATCTTTGAGGACAGCGAAGGCTGTCTCTGGTTCGCCACGACGGGCGGGGGTCTCGTTCGGCTGAGCCGGGACAGGAAGACGATAAAGCGCTTTAGCACCGTCAACGGAATGCCCAGCAATGTCGTGTTGTGTATGCAGGAAGACGGCATGAGACGGCTATGGGTAAGCACGCTCCGGGGCCTTGTCTGTCTCGATTTGCGAACAGAAAAAATCAGCGTCTATACGAAGTCGAATGGACTGATCACGAATCAGTTCAACTACGGCAGCGCCTGCATGACTCCCGACGGCAAGATCTATTTTCCCTGCGTAAAAGGGATGATCGCCTTCAACCCCGCGGAGTTCGGACAAAAGATCGCCGCTCCCCCGATATATATCACCGGATTTCAGATCAACAACAGGGAGGTCTCGCCCGGCGGGGACGACGGCCGGCTGGTGCGCTCTATTCTATATACCGATACGCTCGTCCTGACGCATGATCAGACCAATTTTAGCATCGAGTTTGCCGCGCTCAACTATTCCGCGCCGGAGGCCATACGGTATAAATACCGGATGAAAGGACTGGACAAGGCCTGGACCTATCTCAGCGTCAACAGGAAGGCGTTTTTTACCGACCTCGCGGCGGGGAGCTATGAATTCGTTGTACAGGCGGAGAGCAACACCGGCAGCTGGGAGAGTAAGGAGCGGAGGCTTTTGATCACCGTCCTCCCTCCGGTCTGGAAGAGCAACGCCGCCTATGTCCTGTACGCGCTGATCTTAATTGCCGGCCTGTTGCTGGCGTTCCGGTTGTACAAGCGGCGTCTCGAGCGGAAGTCTCTGGATCAGCAGAGATGGTTCGAACACGAAAAAGAAAAAGAAGTTTATGAGGCGAAGATCGAGTTCTTCACCAATATCACGCACGAGATCCAGACGCCGCTGACACTGATCGCGGGACCGATCGAATGGCTGATGAACAATTTCAAGGAGCAGCCGGACGTACGCAAGAGCCTGCTGATCGCGGACAGGAACGCGAGGCGGCTGGTGGAACTGACCAACCAGCTGCTGGACTTCCGGAAGACCGAGGTGCAGCAGTTCAGCCTTAACTATGTAAAGACGGATATCACGCGGCAGGTGGGCGAGCAGATAGCGGCTTTCCGCCCGGAGGCGGTGAAGGCGGGTATTCAACTGGCGCTGCAGGCGCCCGAAGCACCCGTCACAGCCTCCGTCGACAGCGAGGCATTCGCCAAAATCTGCAGCAATCTGATCTCGAATGCGGTCAAGTACGCCGGGTCGAGGGCGACGGTGACGATCGAACCGTCGGGGCCGGGCGACAAGCACCTGATCATCCGCTTCTCCAACGACGGCAAGGGAATTCCGGAAAAGTACAGGGACCAGATCTTCGAGCCCTTTTTCCGGATCAGAGGGAACGACAAGCCGGGGACGGGTATCGGCCTTTCGCTGGCCAGATCGCTGACCGAACTGCACGGCGGATCGCTGACGCTGGTGCAGGGCAATCCCGATCTGGTCATATTTGAGTTGCAGCTGCCGATCAATCAAAAATTCGAATTCCAGCTGAGCAGCTGGAAAAAGATAAAATAGCCTATGGAGAGTATTCTGATCATCGACGACAATGAGGATATCCTGGACTTTCTGTCCGTGGTGCTGGGCAGTACGTACAGGCTGCATCTGGCGCTGAACGGCGAGATCGCGCAGCAGATATTGGATTCGGAGGTGATCCATCTCATCATATCGGATATCATGATGCCGGGGATCGACGGGTTTCAGCTGTGCCAGAAGGTGAAGTCGAATGTCGAATACTGTCATATTCCGATCATCCTGCTGACGTCGAAGAATACCTATAAGGCCCATATCGAGGGGCTGGAGGTAGGCGCGGACGCGTATATTCAAAAACCGTTCTCGTCCGAGCTGCTGCAGGTGCAGATAGCGAACCTGCTGCGGAACCGGCTGAAGATAAAGGAACATTTCGCGAGCTCGCCCTTCGACGACGTGGGCACCATGGCGCATTCGAAGACGGACGAGGCGTTTCTAAAAAACTCGATGACTATATCCGGAGTAATATCAGGGACCCGAATATCGATATCGACAAGCTGGCCGAACATATGCATATGAGCCGGACCACTTTCTACCGGAAGATAAAATCGCTGTCGTCCCTGTCGCCGAAGGAACTGGTCGATATTACGCGGCTGAAGAAAGCGGCCCGGCTGATTGCGGAGAACGACCATTCGTTCGCCGAGATCTCCAGGATGGTCGGGTACAGCTCGCAGAGTCTGTTTAGCCGGAACTTTCAGAAGTACTTCAAGCTGTCCCCGATGGAGTACCAGAACTCACTTTAGGGGTGGTTCTGCGCGCCCAGCCTCAACATCTCGGTCCCCGCCAGCAGTATGGCGCCCGATACGTGAAAATCGTTGAGGACTTTTGGCCGGTTATAGTAGAAGGAGATATTGTCTTCTATGCCGGTCCCAATGCAGACGTCTTCGACGCTGCCGTCCGCCCCTGACCTTTTCTGCCAGGTGTTTCCAGCCTTCTTTCGCGATCGACTTGTAGGTTGCCGGGATCCATTTCTCGTTGACCGCCCTTGCCACGGCATAGACGAACATCGCCGTTCCGGATGTCTCCAGATAGGAGTCGGGCCGGTCCATCACCTGGTGCCAGAGTCCGCCCTGGTCCTGATAGCGGGCCATGCCGACCAGCTGTTGCGTGAGGAGTTTGATCAGCTCGTTCCGTCTGGGGTGGGTAGCGGGCAGGTTGTTGAGCAGTTCGACCTGGGCCATGGCCAGCCAGCCGTTGCAGCGGAGCCAGTGCGCCACGCCGTTCTGTTCAACGTCGCTGAACCAGCAGTGAAAGTACAGGCCGGTGGCGGGGTCATAGAGGTGTTTGGTGAAGTTGAGCACCTGTCTGATGGCGTCGTCGAAGTATTTGTTGTCTCCCGTAGCCCTGCCCATCCTTGCGAGAAAGGGGACGCTCATGTAGAGGTCGTCGGCCCAGATGGTCATTTTGCGCGGGAACGTCCGGCAGAGGGTGCCGTCGTCGAGGCGGGACTGCTTGTGCAGGATATAGTCGCCGACCCTGTCGAGGTATTCGCGATACTGCGGATTCTTCTCATGCTCGTTGGCGTCGGCCAGGGCGGCTGCCATGGCGCCGCAGTCGTCGAGTGCGCCCATGCGGAAGAAGGGCGCAAATTCGGTGTGCGGGTCTTTGGCATACAATTCTTTAAAATGCGCGGCATTCTTAAATACAAAGTCATAGTTCTTATACACGTAGTCCGCATACTCTTTTTTATCCAGGTCTTTGGCGACCTTCTGCATCCCGATCATCATCACCCCATTGGCATACTCCCATTTGTTGTAGCGGGACCGGGCCTTGTCGTTGACGAAGGTATAGCTGGTATTGGCGATTATATTATCGGCCACTCTGTAAATGACGGCTTTGATACTGTCGGTCTGGGCGTTGGCCTGAATACAGGCAAGAAGAAGAAAGGCAAGCGCGTATCGCTTCATCGTAAATAAAATTTCACGAAATAAGAGAAAGAAATCGTTACGAATTATCCAAATTTTTGTCGATTCATTCCAAAAAGATATCTTTATCTACGATACCATTAAACCATTTTTTAAACCTTATCAACTCCTATCGATGAGACGGCTACGCCTATCCCTTGCTCTTTCCATCCTTTTTGTATTTCTCTTCCATCATGTTCAATCCCAGTCCAAAGTCGTTCGCAAAGTTGCCTGTACCACGTACTGGGATGCCTACCTGTACTCCGACAGCACAGTGCGCGCACTTGTCTTTAACGCGGAGACCAATCAGAACGAGTTCGATCCCCTGCCCATCAACGGCCGTAAGGCGGTGGACGTATCCACCGGCGTGAACGTCATTACTATCCTGGACGACTCCGGCTTTGTCTGGCTCAACCAGGGCGACCCGTTCAACCCGGCCAGCACTCGCTGGGATACGGATGCCACCGGCGCCCCCTTCAACGGCAACATATCGATCTACGGCTATTATTCTACGTATCTGTCCATCCGCAACGACGGCAGCATCTGGTACTGGGGCGGTGACGACTATCAATTCTATGGCTCCTCCGGCATCGACCATCCGGTGCGGCTGCATACGCCGTCCGGCGTCCAGTTCACCAAGCTGGCTCCCGGCAATACGCTGCTCGCGCTGGCAACCAATGGCGACGTCTATGCCTGGTCCACCGGCGACAGCAACTATGTCAAGGTGACCCTTCCCGGCCCTGCCTCCGATATCGCCGCCGGCAGCCAGGACTTCAATATCGCGGTGGTCCCAACCGCCGGCAGCAGCAGTCATATGGGATGGCCCTATGGTTTTGGAGGTGAGAACCTCTACTACGGCGCGTCCTCTGCCGGCACGTTTTCGGCCCCCATCGCGCTGAAGACGGTGTGGAACATGACTTCCCCCATCAAAGAGATCAGCGCCAGCTACACAGTCATCCAATACATCGACAGCCTCGGCAACCTCTACGGCATCGGCGACAACGCCCAGGGCGAGATCGGCAGCGGCCAGGAGCTCGTGAACCATGCGGAACTCTATGAAACTCCCTATGGCTGGGGCTGGGCCAAGTACGGGTTGATGACCCCCGCACCCGTCCACGTCGCCAGCGGTATAAAGTTCAAAAACTCTCCTCCGGCCCGAGCGACGCCTTTTACCACTACGCCCTCGACGAACACGACTCCCTGTATTTCTGGGGCCGGAACAAGTCCTTTGTCGGCGGCGACGGCGTATACAACAACAACGAAGCCGACTATCCCAATGCGCTGGACGTCCTGACGCCCTCCCTGCGTACCCCGCTGCGGCTGACGCCGGACAGCATCGTCTACTATTCGTTCACGCCCTATACCCTCACGGCTCCCGCGGCGCAGACCATCGGTACGTCAAGCGCGTCGCTGACGGCTACGGCTACGCCCAGCCTGCTGACCGCCGCCGGACATCCCAACTATGGTTATACGATCGTCAAATACCACTGGACCCAGCTGAGCGGGCCGTCCGCCACCATCACCAATCCCGACTCCCTCCACACCACGGTGACCGGGCTGACCAACGGTGTCTATGTCTTTACGATCCAGACAACAGACAATAATACCGGTACCATCAGCGCCAACGATACTATCGTCGCCTCAGGCGTCGCCACAGGCACTGTCGTTCGCAAAGTTGCCTGCACGGAATACCGCGACGCCTACCTCTATTCCGACAGCACGGCGCGCGCCCTGGTCTGGAACCAGGGCCGCCAACCAGAACGAGTTCGCCCCCTTCCCATCAATGGCCGTAAAGCCGTGGATATAGCCACCAGCGGATTCAAGCTGCTCACCATCCTCGACGATTCGGGCTATGTCTGGCTCAACCAGGACAACACCACCAGCACCCGATGGGATACCGATACCACCGGCGCGCCATTCAACGGCAACAAGGCGATCTACGGCTATTTCTTTACCTACCTGTCCATCCGCAACGACGGCAGCATTTGGTACTGGGGCGGTGACGACTATCATTTCTACAATCCCTCCGGCGTCAACATCAACCGTCCGGTCAGGCTTCACGCCCCGGCCGGCGTTCAGTTCACCAAGCTCGCCCCGGGCAATACGCTTCTGGCCCTCGCCACCAACGGCGACGTCTATGCGTGGTCCATGGGCGACAGCAACTACACAAAGGTTACCCTGCCACGTCCCGCCTCCGACATTGCAGCCGGTCACCTCGACTTCAATATTGTGGTGGTCCCCGACGCCGGCAGCACCAGTCATATGGGATGGCCCTATGCCTTCGGAATTGAGAACCTCTACTACGGCGCATCCTCTGCGGGTACCATGTCCGCACCCCTCGCACTAAAGACGGTCTGGGGCATGAGCTCCCCCATCAAGGAGATCACCGCCAACTCCAACGTCATTACCTATATCGACAGCCTCGGCAATCTCTACGGCATCGGCGACAACGCTGTGGGCGAGATCGGCAACGGACAGGAGCTCGTGAACCATGCGGAACTCTATGCCACTCCCTATGGCTGGAGCTGGAATAAATATGGCCTCATGACCCCGGCACCGGTCCATGTGGCAGCCGGTACAAAGTTCAAGCGACTATTTACCGGCATCTCCTTCGCCTTCTACCACTACGCCCTCGACGAGAACGATTCCCTGTATTTCTGGGGCCGCAACAAGTCCTTCGTCGGCGGCGACGGCGCCTACAACAACAACGAGGCCGACTATCCCAATGCGCTGGATATCCTCACCCCCTCCCTCCGTACTCCGCTGCGCCTGACGCCGGACAGCGTCGTCTACTATTCGTTCACGCCCTATACCCTCACGGCTCCGGCGCAGCAGACGATACATGTACCGGCGGGATCGCTGACGGCTACGGCAATGCCCAGCCTGCTGACCGCCGCCGGACACCCCAACTACGGCTATACCATCGTCAAATACCACTGGACCCAGCTGAGCGGGCCGTCTACCGCCACGATCACTCATCCCGATTCACTGAACACGGCCGTGACGGGGTTGACCAATGGCACCTATATCTTTACGATTCAGACGACGGACAACAATACGGCTACTATCAGCGCCAACGACACCATTGCAGTATCGGGTGTGGTGGCGGGTGGCCGGTTGGCTTTGTCGGCGACGGCCGCGGCGATGGCGCAAAACAAGCCGCTGGTCCTCTATCCCAATCCGGTACAGGCGCAGCAGCTGCTGACGGTCGAAGGCGGCCTTCCTCAGGCAGGACAGGTCAGGCTGCAGGTCTATGATATGAATGGCCGCCTGGTAAGACAGGAAGTTACCGTGACGGAGACCGGCTATCTGAATAAGACCATCTCGACGGCCGGCCTCTCGAGGGGAACGTATCAGTTGACGATCCTTTCGGCAGATGGCGTGATTTGGAAGACCTGGATGTTTGTGATCCAGTAGATCAATAAATTGATTTTTAATAGCCCCGCCCGAAAAGGCGGGGCTTTGATTTTGACAGCAATTGCCCGCATCCGGACATTGACGCCGGGCGGCGGCCCGGGTAAATTTGTTGTCTTAATTATCGAACATGAAATACTTCTTCCTCCTCGTTGTCAGCTTTATCGCGGCCGGTGCCCAGGCCCAGCCTCCCGCGGCCCCGCCGGCCAATTTCAAGAGTCATATGGCAAAAGTCAATGGCGTAGACATCCACTACGTCATCGGCGGGAAGGGCGACCCGCTGGTGCTGGTCCACGGATTTGGAGACAACTGGTATATGTGGCATAGAGTCATGCCCGAGCTGTCCAAACATTTTACGGTGATAGCTCCCGACCTGCGCGGCGTGGGGGAATCGGGGAAGCCGGCTGGCGGGTACGACAAGGTGACGATGGCGGAGGACATCTTTCAGCTGACGAAGCAGCTGGGTTATAATACCATCAACCTCGCGGGTCACGATATCGGGATGATGGTCGTCTATGCCTATGCGGCGAAGCACCCGGCGGCGGTGAAGAAGCTGGCGTTTCTCGACGCGCTGATCCCCGGCGTCGAGCCCTCATGGAGCACCTACTGGGGCAAGGCCTGGTGGTGGGGTTTCTTTGGCTGGGAGCCTTCGGGCGAGATCGTAAAAGGCAAGATGGACGTGTTCCTCAAGAATTTCTGGCCGATCGTCGGATACCGCAAGGACGCGTTTACTGCCGCCGAGACCGCCGAGTATATCCGGGCGTATTCGGTGCCGGGGGCGGCGACGGGTTCCTTCCACTGGTTCGGAGCGTTCAAACAGGACGAGAAGGACAATGCCGTTCTCCTGCAGCACAAGTTGACCATGCCCGTCATGACGGTGGGCGGGGACCATTCGACCGGCGGCTTTCTCGGCGACGTGGGCCGGAAGGTGGCGACGAATGTCGTAAAAGAAGTAAAGATCAAAGACGCGGGTCACTGGATCGTGGAAGAGCAGACGGCCCAGGTGCAGGCGGCTTTGCTGGAGTTCTTTATGAACTAGCTTTCCTGGCCTGGCCCTGCCGCGTTAGCTGTCCTGGCCTGGCCCTGCAGCGTTAGCTGTCCTGGCCGATCCAGACGGCGCCGCCGATATTATCGCGGCTGGCGCCCGTGACCGAAGCCAGCGTATTGCTCTCTTCGCGCCAGCGCAGGACGCCGATAAGGGCCATGATCAGGGCTTCTTTGAAATCGATCAATACGGCCTCCGGAACGACGACTTCGACGCCGATGCCTATGAGTTCCGCGCGCAGGCGTTCAACAAGGAATTTATTGTGCGCTCCTCCGCCCGTGACGAGGATCCGGGCCGGCGTCTCCACCTCGAACGACCTGACGGCGACGGCTATTTGCTGCACGATATGGGCGGTATAGGTGCGGAGCGCGTCCGCGGTCGAAAGCCCCTGTATCAGCGGCAGGACGGTCTCCGTGCCGAACTCGTTGGCGAGGGATTTGGGCCGAGGGCTGGGCGTAGTAGGGAAGTTCGTTCAGCCGGTCGAGGAGCGCCTCGTCGATCTTTCCCGTCGCGGCGATGGCGCCGTCGGCGTCGTAGGCCTTGCAGAGACCGGCTACGAGGGTGTTCAGGACCCTGTTAGCAGGACAGACGTCGAAAGCGATGAACTTTTCGCCGTGGCGCGAGATATTGGCGATGCCGCCGAGGTTGAGGTAGAAGTCATAGCCGGGGAGCAGCAACAATTCGCCGATGGGCACGATGGGCGCACCCTGTCCTCCAAGCGCCACGTCCATCGACCGGAGGTCGCTGACCACGTTGATGCCGGTCACGGCCGCGATGGCGGCGCCGTCGCCCAGCTGGGCCGTCATATGGCGCGCGGGGAGGTGGAAGGCCGTATGGCCGTGGCTGACGAGCAGCTGCACGCGGAAGTGGAGGCCGAACTCTTCGACGAATTTCAGCACCTGCTCTCCCAGATACCGGCCATAGTCTGCGTGCAGCAGCTGATATTCCAGCGCGGAGAGCCCGGGGGCCAACGCCAGCCGCTGCCGCCATTCGTCGGAATAAGGGTAACAGACGGTATGGACCAGGGTATATTCCCAGCCTTTCGGGCCTTTTGTGGTCGACGCCTTTTCCTGCAAATGGGCGTAGACGATATCCAGACCGTCGAGGGAGCTGCCGCTCATCAGACCAATGACTTTATAGACCATAGCGCCGCAAAAGTACGATAAATGACCAGACTCCCTCATCTCATCCTCTGGCTACTGCTGTCGTGCGGGGTCTGTACAGGCCTCGTGCTGGCGGTCGTGTACGGCCGTTATCGGGTGAGGAGGCTGCTGGGGGAGAATGAGCGGCTGCTCACCGAGAGGGAATGGCTGCTGCGGGAGGTCCACCACCGGGTGCGAAACAATCTGCAGGTCATCATCAGCCTGCTCAAGATGCAGGCGGCCAACCTGAAGGACGAGGCCGCGCTCAGCGCCTTCGGGGATCTATCGGCCCGCATCTATACCATATCCCTCCTCCACCAGCAGCTATACCAGGACCGGATCGATATGCCCGGGTATGTCCGCCAGCTGGTGGACTTCCTCGAAGAGGGCAGGCGGGCGGGCCATCGTATCCTTTTCCGGCTGGAGATAGCGCCGGTACGGCTGGCTCTGGGCCAGAGCGTGCCCGTGGGGTTGATCCTCAACGAGGCGATCAGTAACGCGATGAAATACGCCTTTCCCCCGACGCGGGCGTCCGCGGGAGGGCCACCTGCCGACCCGGAGATCACCATCACCCTGGCCGGTGAGGGGCCGGCGATCCGGCTGTCGGTCAGGGACAACGGCGTGGGGCTGCCCGCCGACTATGACATCGGCAGGAGCGCCTCCATGGGGCTGCCGCTGATACGGATGCTCGCCACACAGCTGGAGGGGGAGATGATCGTGGAGGGAGGGGCGGGCGTAACTATTGTGGTTGTGTTCCGGCGGGCCGACGATTCGGGATTTTTATCGTAGGTTTGCCCTCCAAAATACCCAACACATATGGTCGTCAACTTAAGCGAGCAGTATACCCTTTTGTGCGACTGGATCAGCGAGATCCGGGACGAAGAGATACAGAAGGACCGCATGCGGTTCAGGCGCAACCTCGAGCGGATCGGGGAAGTGGCGGCCTATGAGATCAGCAAGACCCTTCCCTTCGTGGTGAAGGAGGTGCAGACGCCGCTGGGCATCGCTTCGTGTAAGGTGTTGGAGAATCAACCGGTTGTTACGACCATCCTTCGCGCCGGTCTGCCCCTGCACCAGGGGCTGCTGAATTTTTCGACAAGGCTGACAACGGATTTATTTCCGCGTACCGCAAGCACAACCGGGACGGTAGCTTCGATATCAGTCTGGACTACGTCAGCTGCCCCGAGCTGGAGAACAGGGTCGTGATCATCTCGGACCCGATGCTGGCCACCGGCGCCTCGCTGGTGAAGACGATCCAGTACCTCCGGGACGAGGGTCACCCGGCGGAGATCCACGTGGTGGTCGCCATCGCCTGTACGGTGGGGATCGAGTTTGTCCTGCGGAGTGAGCCTAACTGTAAGATCTGGTGCGGCGCCATCGATGACGAATTGACAGCCAAGGGGTATATCGTTCCCGGCCTCGGGGATGCGGGCGATCTGGCCTATGGAACCAAGGTCCAGATGTAGATTGGGCGCGGTCCGCATGTAAATTCTTGTTTTTGCCCTTTTTTTATTATTTTTTCGGCAGTTTAGTCGACAATAACCCAACCCCCGGATCGTTTTTTCCGTCTTATAATTGTGATTTAACTGTTTATGAAGCAGAAAACTTTTCCTATAATCCTGTCTACCCGCCCCGCCGGCCGCGCTGCGGCTGCCTTCCTTATTCTTGTGGGCCTTCTCTTTGCCGGTAACAGCGTCCAGGCGCAGGATCCCGGTTTCTCACAATTCTTTGCTTCGCCGCTGACCCTCAACCCCGCCCTGACGGGCAAGTTTAACGGGGTGGTACGGGTGGCCGGCAACTACCGCAATCAGTGGCCTTCTATCAATAACGCCTTTATCACATCCACGGTCAGCGTCGACGCACCCATCCTGCGGAACAAGCTGCCGGAGAACGACACACGGGGCATCGGCGTCATGGCGATGAACGACAAGACGGCCGCGGGCGCGCTGACCAGCAATTTTATCTCCTTTTCCACAGCCTATCACAAAAGTCTCGACGAGGACGGCTACCACCAGCTGGGGGTCGGCTTCCGGGGCACTTATGCCAATATGCGTCTCGACGGCACACAGCTGCATTTCGAGGACCAGCTGGACCTGCAGGGCGGCTGGACGGGTCTCTCCAACGAGCCCATCGCCTACCGCGTCGTCAGCACCAACTATTTCGATATGAATCTGGGTGTGCTCTACAACGCCACCACCGACGGCAACAACAATTTTTACGTAGGCGCCAGCGGCTATCACCTGAACCGCCCAAAGGCCTCCTTCCTCGGGACGGATACCGTCAACGTCCCCACGCGCGTGACGCTGCACGGCGGTGGCTATTTCCCGATAGTCGGCTCGCCGAGCACGATCTATGTCAGCGGTCTCTTCAGCAATCAGGCCGGCGCAAGACAGTATGTCCTCGGCGGCGCACTGGACCGTGGCTGCGAGCACCGACGAGACCAACCCCGTCAACTTCTACGCCGGCGTCTGGGGCCGGTTTACCAATAACACTACCGACGCGGTCATCCCCTATGTCGGTCTCGACTACAGCGACTTCAATCTCGGCGTGACCTATGACGTCAACGTATCCTCGCTGAAGACGGCGTCGCAGAGCCGCGGGGGCATCGAGATCTCGCTGATCTATATCAAGAAGAAGTCGGATGGGAGGAAGGGCGTGCCTTGTCCGAGGTTCTAGACCGTGTTTTGCTTCTTGTTACCACTTACATATTTATTCCCTTTGAGAAAAAATCTGTAGAGGAGCTTCGCGTCCTCGCCCGCATAGTCGACACCGATACGCGGGGTGGCCACGATCTCGCCGCGGCGTGGTTTATAGCCGTCGTCGCCGATGTAGATCTCGTCGCCGAGGAGGGAGGTGCCGGTGTGAGTGGTGAGGAGGCCCGAGGGCCTTCGAGAGGTTGCCGGGGCCGCGGGTGAGAGTATGGTCGAGTTTTGGTTTACCGGTGCGCTTTAGCATGGTGGGGATGCCTTCGAGGGGTTCGAGGGCCCGGACGAGAACGGCGTGGGGGACGTCCTTTTGGTTGGTAACGACGTTGAACAGGTGATAGATCCCATAGATGAGGTAGACGTAGGCGGCGCCGCCCTGTCCGAAGATGACTTCGGTGCGGCGGGTGCGGCGGCCGGACCAGGCGTGGCTGGCGCGGTCGATGACGCCGTTGTAGGCCTCGACCTCGACGATGCGGCCGGAGGTGAGATGGTTGCCGAACTCCGTGACGAGCACTTTACCCAGCAGATCGCGCGCGATGCGTACCACGTTGGGGCGGTCGTAAAAGGGGCTATCAAGTTTTTTAACGGTCAAGTTCATCAATTTAGCGTACGTTTGAAAAAAAGACGTTGCTGAAGGAACTTATTATAGCGTTTCAGTCTTATGTCCGGGCGCACCAGTTCGTAAGCAAACATAAGCTTTGGAAGTGGATCCTGATACCGGGGATTTTGTATACCGTTCTTTTTTGTGTGGGGATGTATTTTTTCTGGACTTCGACGAGCGAGGCGGTATCCTGGTTGAGCAGGGTGATCGGGATCCAGCGGTGGTTGCACCATCAGCAGAGTGCAGCACTCAGCTTCCTGTTCGTGATGGGGGGATCATGTTTCACCTGGTGCTGGTGTTCTTTTACTTTTCCTTATTCAAATATCTCTTCCTGATCATTGGGTCGCCGCTGTTCGCATATCTCAGCGAGCAGACGGAGGCGCTGATCAATGGGAAGGAGTATAGTTTCCGGCTGGACGCGCAGCTGATGTCCGATATGGGCCGCGGCGTGCGGCTGGCGGTGCGGAATTCGTTGTGGCAGACCGTGTATACGATCAGCATTCTGATCCTGTCCTTTATCCCGCTGGTGGGGTGGATCACGCCGGTGATCTGTACGTTTGTGGAGTGTTACTACTATGGATTTTCCATGCTGGATTATAGTTGTATGCGGCACCGGCTGGGCTCCGCGGCTTCGGTTGCGTATATCAGTCAGCATAAGGGACTGGCCATCGGGAATGGGATGGTCTTTTTTTGATGCATTTTGTGCCGGTGCTGGGGTGGGTGTTGGCGCCGGCTTATGCCGTGATTGCGGCGACGATTAGTCTTTATCATCAGAATTTGGAATAGATATGGATGGTCCTGCACTTTATTTGATCCCCTGTTATCTCGATCCTGGGTCGCTGACGCCGTTGCCGGCGTATATTATCGACGCGGTGAAGGCCTGCCAGGTCTTTTTTGTCGAGAACGAACGGACTGCGCGCCGATACCTCAAAGCCCTCTGGAAGGAGATGGTGATCGACGACTACGAATGGCATACCATCCACAAGGCAGAGGAGGAAGTGGTGGCGGTGTTCCGCCAGCGGCTCAAAGAGGGAAAGACGATCGGCCTGATCAGCGATGCAGGCTGTCCAGGTATCGCGGACCCCGGCCAGATCCTCACCGACGCCGCCCACCGGGCAGGGGCAACCGTACATCCGCTGGTCGGTCCCAGCAGCATCCTGCTGGCCCTGATGGGCAGCGGCCTCAACGGCCAGCAATTCCGATTTTCCGGCTACCTGCCGGTAGACGCGGCCGGCCGCGCGAAGACGCTGCGGGACACTGGAGGCCGAGTCCGCGCGTTTGAACTGTACACAGATCTTCATCGAAACCCCCTACCGCAATAACCAACTGCTCGAAACCCTCCTGTCGACCTGCCGGCCCGCGACGCGGCTCTGTATCGCGGCCGATCTGACGGGTCCGGGGGAATATATCAAGACCCGGACGGTGGGGGAATGGAAGGAGGGGAAGTTGCCGGAGTTACACAAAAGACCCACGATATTTTGTCTGCTGGCCTAAGATTACCCTATTTCGCCTCGTTAGTGATCGCGATAATACTATCCACGATGAACTCGCTGTAGCCACGCCAGGGGACGACGCCGATGTATTCCTTATAGTGGAGTTCGACGTTGCGGCCGCTGTTGAGCATGAGCTTTTGGGCGACGGCTTCGTTGACGACGGAGAAGGTGAACTCGTAGGACTGGATGGTGTTGGGGATCTTCGATCGGAAGCCGCTCTGGATCAGCTTGCCCTCGTATGTCTTGAAGAGGAAGCCTTTTTTTACCACGTAGTTGAGCTCGCCCGCCTTGACGCCTTCGCCGAAGACATAGAAGTAGCGGACGAAGATGAAAACGATCACGCCCACGATGATGACTGCGGCGGCGATGCCAAGGAATTTTTTCATAGTATAGCCGTTTGCGTGTTACAACCCATATTTATCGACGAGATAGATCAGCGCCGCCATGTTGACCGCTCCCATTTCAAGCTCCCGTTTGTTAACATTCTCCAGCACGTCATTCCGGGCGTGGTGGTACTCGAAATAGCGCTGCGAGTCCGGGCGCAGCTCGCCGACGGTGGCATTCAGCTGCCGCGCCATCGGGTTCACGTCCGATCCGCCGCCGCCGTGTTCGAGTTCGTAGACGCCGTAGGGCTTGAGCAGACTGATCCAGGGCTGGATGGCCGCGAGTTTGTCTTCGGACAAAGACAGCGTGAATGCCCGGGGAGTGAATCCGCCGTTGTCGCTCTCGAGGCCAAGCAGGTGTTTCTCACCCGCGTCTTTTGCGGCTTCGGCGTATTTACGGCCGCCGCGACCGCCATTCTCTTCATTGGCGAAGAGGACGACCCTGATGGTGTGGCGGGGTTTGTAGCCGATAGCCTTCAGCGCCCTCAGCACTTCTATCGACTGGACGCAGCCCGCGCCATCGTCCTGTGCGCCTTCGGCGGGGTCCCAGCTGTCGAGGTGCCCGCCTACTGTAATATATTGGTCGGGGAATTCGGTGCCCTTTAGTTCACCGATGATATTGTGGGCGGGTGTGTCGGGGAGCATGTGGGCGCCCGAGCGCATATAGACGGTGGTTGCGCCGGGGTTTGTCTTTAGTTGTTCCGCCAGCCGGTCCGCGTCGCGGAGGCCCACCGCGAAGGCGGGTATTTTTGGAAAGGAGTCATTGTACATGAGCGCGCCGGTGTGGGGAAATTGGTCACCGAGGAGCTCATGCTGCGGACCAGAACGCCGATCGCGCCATATTTTGCCGCGCGGCTTGCCCCTGCGCCGCGGTAGCGGACGGCGTCGCCGTAGGCCTGGAAGGTTTCGACGAAAAGGGGATTGAAGGGATAGTTATAGAATACGATCCTGCCTTTGAGGTTGTCCTTTTGTTGTTCGAGTTCGTCGAAATTGTTGATCAGGATGACGGGGGCACTGGATGGCGTTGGCGCCGGTGCCGCTGGGAGTTGCCGAGGGCAAGGACGTCGAGGCCTCCGCGCCACATTGCCGTGGAGCCGCCTGTCGCGTCACCATTCCTTGCGGACCTGACCCGCACCGGACCTGACCACGACGCGGAGTCGCGGCCTCCCCGCACCCAGTGCGGTACCATGCACTCCTGCAACCAGACCTTGTCGGCATTGGCTGCGCCCAGCGCCTGCTGTCCCCATTTCTCGGCTTTGTAGTAGCCGGCGCTGCCGGAGAGACGTGCACCAACCGATTTTGTCAAAAGGCGGAGGTTGCCGTAGGCCTGGCCATCGGTGAGGATGGTGTCGGCGAGCCGGCGGATAAAGATGGAGTCGTCGGGCGTCACCGTTGTCGGCTGCGTGGCCGTGGGAACAGTCTGTGCATGTGTTGCCGCAGGCGCCATCAGAACGACTAAGAAAAATAATAGCAGGTTGCCTTTCAACAATTTAGGGTGCATCTTGTTAATTTGGGCTAAAGTTAAGGATAAACTACCTTCGGGCAGGGCCTCGTAATCATAAATAAACTCTATGCGTATAGGAATAGTTTGTTATCCGACCTTCGGTGGCAGTGGCGTTTTAGCGACCGAGCTGGGGAAGGCGTTGGCCGACAAAGGACATCAGGTTCACTTCATCACCTACCAGCAGCCGGTGCGGCTCAACGAGTTCAACGCGAACATTTTCTACCACGAGGTTCGGGTTACGACCTACCCCCTGTTCGACTATCCCCCATACGAGACCGCGCTGTCGAGCGCCATGGTGGACGTGATCAACAACCACCAGCTGGACCTGCTGCACGTACACTATGCGATCCCCCACGCTTCCGCGGCTTATCTGGCAAAGAAGATCGTCGAAGCGCAGGGCCGCTATATTCCGGTGATCACGACCCTCCACGGTACCGATATCACCCTGGTCGGCCGGGACAAGACCTTCGCTCCTGTGGTCGCATTTTCCATCAACCAGAGCGACGCCATCACGGCGGTATCCCAAAATCTGCGGGACGAAACCTACCGCAGCTTTGCGATCGAGAAGGAGATCCGGGTGATCCACAACTTCGTGGATACAGAGCGTTTTCATAAGAAGCCGATCGACGCGTTCCGGAAGGTGATCGCTCCCAACGGGGAGCGCATAATCATGCACGCGTCGAACTTCCGCAAGGTCAAGAGGGTTCAGGACATCGTCCGCATTTTTGAGATTGTGCACAGGAAGATACCGAGCAAGCTGCTTTTTGTAGGTGACGGGCCTGAGCGGTCTGGTGCGGAGAGTCTTTGCCGGGAGCTGGAGATCGATGCAGACGTCCGGTTTGTCGGCAAGCAGGAGCAGATGGAGGAGATACTGGCGGTGGCGGATCTTTTTCTGCTGACCTCGGAATACGAAAGCTTTGGACTGGCGGCGCTGGAGGCGATGGCCGCAGGGGTTCCCGTCATTTCCACGAATGCGGGTGGCTTACCGGAGATACAGATACAGGGGGAGACGGGGTATCTGGACGATGTGGGGGATATTCACGGTATGAGTGAGCACGCGATACGCATCCTGCAGGACGACGAGACGCTGAAGCGGTTCAAGGCAAATGCGGTGGCGCACTCGAAGAATTTTGATATACATCGGATTGTGCCGCAGTATGAGGCGTTGTACAATCGATTTTTGGCGTAGGGGAATGGTTCACGCGGTGCGGCCGGCGTGGTTCACGCGGTTCACGCGGCGGGCCCCGGCCGGCGGGCGGTTCACGCCGGGGCGGCTATTTCTTCAACCAGAGCTCCGGGTCGTAAAGTGGCCACCTTCATCCGATAACATGAACTCCAACTGACCGATAGCGGCAATGCGGCCAAGCGGTTCACCCGCCTGTACCTGGTCGCCCTTCACCACTGTAGTCGTTACCAGATTGCTGTATGCCGTATAATAGCTGCCGTGCTGAAGGATCACGCACAAAACACCGGCGATATCCGTCACTGAGGTTACTTCTCCCGAATATACGGCCCTGACGTCGGCGCCTTCTGCACAATCGATGGTGGTGCCCAGATTGTTGTGATAAATTTCTCCGGCATATTTCTGAGGACCGAAAGACGCCGATACCGTTCCCGCGACGGGCCAGCCCAGATGGCCTTTCTGGCGGCGGAACTCGTTGGAGAGCGCGATTGTGGCGGCATCACCCGTCCAGCAAACGGTCGTCCTTGACGCGGCCCGGGAAGCGATCACCCCTGAAGCGGACCTGGAGTGCGCCGACTTACGTCCGGCCACCACCACGCGATGCCGCATTCCGGCCTTAACGGCCCTGGCCAGCCGATGGTTCTTTTGACCGCTGCTGCGTCTTACCGTGTGGTAGGGCTTTTTGGCGCTGTGCTCCGCTGCCGGCGCGGCGGCGGCGCAGAAGGAGAGGGACATGAGGAGCATTGCTCCGGTAAATAATTTCTGTATCATAGGGTGGGTAGATATTAACGTCTCAGCCAAACCTCGGGGTCGTACACCTTATTCTTTTCGTCAGACAGAATGAACTCCAGCTGCGCTTCGCCGCCGATGCGGCCGATGACCTGACCGGTATGGACCTGTTCGCCCTTGCTGACGGTGACTGAACCAAGATTGCTATAGGTAGTAAAGTATTTACCGTGACGGATCATGACGGCCTGGACGTCGCCGACGCTGAAGACGCTCTGCACTTCGCCCGTGAAAACGGCTTTGACCGGGGTGCCCGCGGCGCAGTCGATGGTTACGCCCTGATTGTTGTGCTTGATACCCGGAATGTATTCGTGGGGACCGAAGGCCATGCTGATCGTGCCGCTGACGGGCCAGGGCAGCTGGCGCCTGTTCTTCTCGAAGTCGCCGCTCAACCGCAAATCTTCTTCGCTGGTGAATACGGTCTTGTTGTATGCCTTGACCGGACTGAGGGTCGCAGGGGCCACAGCCTCTTCGGCGGGGCGGGTGGACTTGTTGTTCGCGGGCGTTGATTTCTCGGCGGCCTTTTCGGCGGCTTTGGCGTCGGCGTTTCGTTTGGCCGCCTCCTTGATGGCCAGGTCGCGGGCGCGCTTGATGGCGGCGGTGATCGCGGCGCCGAGGCGGAGGTCCTGTTTCTGTTTGGCGGCCATTTCCTTTTTCAGCTCTTTCTCCTGGGACTGCAGGGTTCTGACGGCGGCGTCCTTTTCCTTTTTCTCGCCTTCGAGGAGGGTCCTTTCCTTGCTCTGCTTCTTGAGTGCTTCGTCCTTTTCTATGCGGGTCACCTTGAGGCCGTCGATCTTGACCTTTAGCTGGTCCTGGGTGCGGAGGATATTCTCGGCGCGTTCTTCCCGGTAGGCGCGGTAAGATTTGAGGTATTGGATGCGGCGGACGGCGTCGTTAAAATTGGTGGCGGAGAAGATGAAGTTCAGGAAGTCATAGCTGCTACGGTTCTTGTACGCAAAAACAATACTCTGCGCGTACTGGATCCGGAGGGTATCGAGCTCATTCCGCAGCTTGGTAATGTCGCGGGCGGAGTTGTTCATGTCGCTCTGGATGACGTCGATCTGCTTGTTGATATTGCTGATGGCGGATTCACGCAGCTTGAGCTTGCGCTGCAGGAGGTTCAGCTGGACCAGGGTCTCGTGCTTGTTCTTATGGGTCTCGTCGAGGGACCTTTTCACGTCCTCGATCTCCTTCTGGATGGCGGCCCGTTCCTTTTCCAGGTCGGTGCGGTTCTGTGCGGGCGTTTGGGCCCGGACGACCAGCCCGGCAGCGAGGAAGACCAGAAATAGAGTGCCTGTAAGAAGTTTTTCAGCATGACTCCGAAATTAATTGATCCCCCGGGAAAATCGGCAAAAATATCCCCCGGAATTAAATTGTCTGATAATTGTCCTCAGTGCCGGCTGACCCGTGGTCCCCCTTGCAATTATATTTGTAAACGCAAGACCGGGTGCGGGAGTATATATAACGTTTATCTACGCTTATAATTTTTTGGAATAGTAAATGGAAAGCTTAATGGTTCGTTAAACTTATACTGCTTGTAGTTGATCTCGATATCCGTTTTTGACTTTTCGGCGACGGACACCTTGCGGTAGGTCGAGAAAGGCACCGCCGATGAGTAGTCGTATTCGCCGTAGGTGATGTCGCCGGTGCGGGAGCGCAGGGGATCGGTATCGTCCAGCTTGGAGTGCTGCTGCGTGCCGTCGGCGGCCATGGTGAGGAAGTTGCGGAAGATGGTGCCCGAGCTGAACAGCGAGACCCCGCCCTTAACCTCGTCTTTATAGAATATGATGTGCGCTGTATCGAGAAAAATGGGGTTGCCGATCAGCAGGTCCTGCAGGGTGCTGAAATCCACGGGCAGGTGTACCTCGTCCTGGAGGAAGGACACCGACCGGAGCCGGACGACCTTCTTCAGCTTGTCGAGGATCTTGACGCTGTCCGGCGTGATCAGCAGGCGGAAGGCCTCGATGCCGAGCGCGGCGTTCACCGACACCCAGATCATGCTGTCCTTCCGGATGCGGAGGAAGGCGTTGACCTCATAGTCCTTGCCGTCGCCGCCTTCGTAGTGGACCTTCAGCTTGGCGTTGAAGGTATTGAAGTCGATATGGTTGTGGTTCAGCTTGTCGAGGGTCTGGCGGATGACCAGCAGGGAGTCGGCGTGTGCATCACGCACGGGGGCGACTGTGACGTGGGTCGTGTCCTTTTTGACTACGGGCGTAGTGATGACCTTCCGGATCTTCTTTGTCGAGCGGCAGCCCTCCGTCACACCTGCCAATAATCCAATGAGGATAAGACCTGCCAGAAATCTAAACATGCTGTATATGTGAGTTGATGAAAACTATTTTGATCCGGTGTGGCCGAATCCACCGGCGTTGCGGGCTGTGACGCTGATCTCTTCGACGGCTGTCCAGCCGATCTGGACTACGGGACTGACGACCATTTGGGCGATCCGGTCGCCGGGCTGCAGCACCTGTTGTTCGCCGGAAAGGTTGATCAGGATGACCTTGATCTCGCCGCGGTAGTCGGAGTCGATGGTGCCTGGGGTGTTGAGGCAGGTAATCCCCTGTTTGATGGCCAGGCCGCTGCGGGGGCGGATCTGGGCTTCGTAGCCGTGGGGGAGTTCGATGAACAGGCCGGTGGGGATCAGCTGCCGTTCCATCGGTGCGAGGGTTACGGGAGCCGTGAGGTGGGCGCGGATGTCCATTCCGGCGGAGCCTTCCGTCGCGTACTCGGGGAGGGAGTTAGGGGATTGGTTGATGACTTTGACAGTGATTCTCATCAGGCGTAAATATATTTTTTAGTGGTCTAATGCAGTTCGCCTTCGGCGCGTGCTGACATGGCGCAAAGGTAGGGGTTTGTCGCGTGAACCGTGGACCTGAACCACCTACCCTGCTTTCTCCAGTAAAACCGTGGCGTACGCGGTCAGTCCTTCCCCGCGGCCGACGAACCCCATCTGCTCGGTCGTCGTGGCCTTGATGGAAATATCGTCTGCCGCGATGCCCAGCCGCTGCGCCATGGCCTCGCGCATGGCGCCGGCGTATTTCATGATCTTCGGCGCCTCGAGACAGACGGTGCTGTCGATGTTGACTACCCTCCAGCCTTTCCCGCGCACCAGCGCATAGGTCTTTTCCAACAGGATCTTGCTGTCGATATCCTTGTACGCAGGGTCAGTGTTGGGGAAATGCAACCCGATATCCCCCAGATTGAGGGCCCCCAGCAGGGCGTCGCAGATGGCGTGCAGCAGGACGTCGGCGTCGCTGTGTCCCAGCCCGCCCCGCTCGTAAGGAATATGTACACCGCCCAGCCAGAGCTCGCGCCCCGCGGCCAGCTGATGAAAGTCGACTCCGAATCCGATTCTGTATGACATTGATGTGAACCGCCGGCTATTGGCCGACGGGTGCCAAAAATAAGATAATGCGGTCCAACTCCCCGCGTCCGGTGCCGTCGGCCGGACAAAAAAATCCCGGGGACCTGCCCCGGGACCTCAATATATTATATACCGGCGATTAATTGGTCGAGCTCGACGTGCTGCTGTTGTCGCTGTTGCTGTCCAGGTCGAATGTCAGGCCAAATCGGAGGGTGTTGGACAACGGATTCCTGTTGGTCCCGCTACCCGAAGGCACCAGGTAGGAGAAGTTCAGCCCCATCACGTTGTACTTCAGACCTACGCCCACGCTGAAATACTTGCGGTCGCCCTTGGTGGGGTCCTCGTAGTAGTAGCCGGCGCGGAAGAAGAACTGGTCCTGATAGGCATACTCGGCGCCGAGAGAGAACTGGAGGCTTTTGAACTGATTTTCGCCGCCAAAGCTGCTGAACCAGCTGCCGACAAAGCTCTTCTGGTGGTAGTTGGCCAGGTTGGTGGAGTCGTTGGTGGCGTCCGTCGCCGCGTTGCCGGTGTTGGACGGCTTGGGGGGTACGGGAACCAGCAATTTGTGCATGTCCAGCCCGATCGTTAGCTTGTTGTCCTCATTGAAGACGGCGGTATAGGCAGCGCCCAGACCGAAGTCGGCGGGGATATAGTCCTTTTCCGTTGCTGAGTTGGTATACCCGATCTTACCGCCGAGGTTGGTCAGCGCAAGACCGAAATTCCAGCCACCGGCCTCGTCCGTCACCCCGTGGTAGTACAGGGAGATGTCGGCGGCAAAGGTCTTGCCGGGCTGGTAGGTCGCGCCGCTGGCGGCATAGCCGCTGGCGAGGTTCGAGTAGATATAGCGGCCGGCCAGGGCGATACCCAGCTTGTCGCTGAGTTTACGCGAATAGCCGAGGTCAAAACTAAATTCGCGGGGGTGGCCCTCGCCCAGTGCGTTGCCGTTGAAGTCCTCGAACTGGATATTACCCAGACTGAAATACCGGATGCCGAGCGACAGCGCCGCGTTCTCGTCCAGCTTCTTATAGCCGCTGGCCGCGAGCAGGTAGACGTCGTTCAGGCCGAGGTCCTTCAACCACGGAGTATAGGTGATCCCGATGCCGATGTCTTTTTTGGCAAACGGGGTCTTCGACAGATTGTAAAAGCCGCTGGAAGCGTCCGGAGAAGTGGCCAGTCCGAGATCGCCCATCCCTCCGGCCCCGGCGTCAGGGGAGATCCGCAGGAAAGGGACGGCCGTTGTAGTGACATTGATGCTGTTAGCCTGCCCCATCGCCTCTCTGCCTGTAAAAACTAGAACCACTAAAGCAGCTAATCCCTGGTAAAATCTTTTCATGAGCTTTTTAAATTTTCTTTCTACGCAAATAAATTTTTTTGTCCTGCCCGGCGCATGCGCCCGGGTGATTGGTGAACGGTCTGGGGGGTCGCCCATTCCCGACACGAAAATTTTGACAATTTGGTTTCCCCGACGGAAGTTTTTTTGCCGGCGCCGCGAGGCTCTTCTTCAAAAATGCACGATTCCCGGGGAGAACCTTTTAGAAATGTAGATTTGCGATATAGGCTGCTTTGCTTTTGGTTATCAATTAATTATAATTTTTCAGCGGGACGGCTGCCGGCCGGTGTGCCGGGTTATCGGTTTTAACCCTCCTCCAACGGCGAATGACCCAATTTATTGTTGTCTATCCCGTTGTTTAATGGCCAGTTAGGGGCCAGCTCATCCGCTTCAAAGGCTGTGCCGGGACTGAGCCCGGAGGCCGGCCGGGGACGAGCCGAGGGCGACCGAGGGGCGACCCGGGGACGAGCCGGGGGCGACCAGGGGCGACCCGGGGACGAGCCGGGGGTCGGGACGAGCCGGAAGAAACCAAAGTCCGTGCCGTTTACCCGAAAATGGACGGATTTGAGCCGGGGATGGACCGGGAAGGGGGTGTGAACCGCGTGTGAACCGGCGGAATGCCCCCGGTGGATAACCACCGGGGCCAAAGATCACCCCGCCAGGCAACTGTGGAAAACTAACTCTCGTATTTTAATACAATAAAACAGTAAAAAGCATCGTTTTCCACCTTAGACCGGCCCTGGGCTCGCCCCATCGTCTGGCATACTATTGGCAACTAACCGGTAAACCGGTCGCCGGAAGGAGTAAAACCCAGCCCCGACGGCCAAACCACCGGAAACGGCCAAAAAATTAAAAATTTCGGCAAACGCGTTAACTAACGTCAACTATGAATCTGAAAAACCTAGCGATCCTGGCAATTACCGTATCCATTACAGGCACGTCCTGTTTTCACAAAAAGGCGGAGCAGTCCAGCGTCACCGGCTGGAACTACAATGACTCCAAGATGGGCGGGTTCCAGGTTTCCAAAGAAAAAGAACAACGTACCGGTCCGGGTCTGGTATTCGTACAGGGCGGTACCTTTACCATGGGTGCCACACAGGAAGACGTCATGCGCGACTGGAACAACGTTCCCCGCCGCGTAACCGTCAACTCCTTCTACATCGACCAGACCGAAGTGGCCAACATCCACTACCGGGAATACCTCTACTGGCTGAACCAGGTATTCGACGCTGACGAATACAAGGCCGTCCGCGAAGCCGCTCTGCCCGACACCCTGTGCTGGCGCAGCGAGCTCGCCTATAACGAGCCGATGGTGGAATACTATTTCCGCCACCCCTCCTACAATTTCTATCCCGTCGTAGGCGTGACCTGGAAACAGGCCCACGACTTCTGTCTGTGGCGTTCAGACAGAGTCAACGAAAAAGCCCTCATCGACCGCGGGTATATCAACCCCAACTCAGTAAAGAACCTCACCGGCCTGGGCCAGGAAAACTTCAACACGAAGGCTTACCTGATGGGTGAATTCCAGGCTACCCCCGATAAAAAGGCAAGGTCAAAGAGCAACCCCCTCAAGAACCCCAACGGTACCCCCGTACCCAGGTGACCTTCGAGGACGGTATCCTCCTTCCGAACTATCGCCTCCCGACGGAAGCCGAGTGGGAATACGCCGCTCTTGGCTATATCAACCAGAACCCGCTGCCCGGCAAGAACGACAAGTCGCGCGGTGAGGAACTGATCGCCAATAAACAGGTCTACTCCTGGAGCAACAACGTCAACGGCCTCCGCGACACGCGTCACGGCAGCTGGCAGGGTACCTTCATGGCGAACTTCAAACGCGGTGCTGGTGACAACATGGGCGTCGCCGGTGGTCTCAACGACAACGCCGTCTACACCGCCCCCGTCAACTCTTTCTTCCCCAACGGCTTTGGCCTTTATAATATGTCCGGCAACGTGAGCGAGTGGGTAGCCGACGTCTACAGACCGATGACCGGTCAGGACGCCGACGACGTAGCCCCCTACCGCGGTAACAAATTCCAGACCGTCGACTACGGCAAGGAAGGCAAGGCCGAAAGAGACAGCCTCGGCCGCATCAAGCTCCGCGACGTGACCGACTCCGAGAGCGTTAAACGCCGCAACTACCAGAAGGGCGACGTGATCAACTACCTCGACGGTGACTCTACCATCTCGGGCATCAGCTATGGCTACGGCAAGACGACGCTCGTCTCCAACAAATCCCGCGTGATCAAGGGCGGTAGCTGGAACGACCGCGCCTACTGGCTGAGCCCCGGCACCCGCCGCTTCCTCGAAGAAGACCAGAGCAACAGCACGGTTGGTTTCCGTTGTGCTATGGACCGCGTAGGCAGCCCCGCAGGTAACGGCCGCCAGACCGGTATCAACTACAAACAACGACGCCAGAATACACGTAAACAGTAAATAGATTTGACGTAAAAACGAAGCCCGGAGTAACCCTCCGGGCTTTTTTATTCCAAATTGTTGCACCTTTGTTGTCTTATGAGAATTGAGAACCTCTACGACATCTATCTCCGCCATCCATCCGTCGTCACGGACACCCGTCAGCTCAGGGAGGGGGACCTTTTCTTTGCCCTGAAAGGACCCAGCTTCAACGGCAACGCCTTCGCGATACAGGCGCTCGAGGCAGGTGCGGCCTACGCCGTCATCGACGAGGCCCCGACAGACTACGGTGCCCAGGGCAACGGGTCCACCTTCGACGCCATCGCCTCCCTCACGGACCGGCTCATCCTCGTTCCCGACGTGCTCAAAACCCTGCAGGACCTGGCCCTCCACCACCGCCGGCAGTTCAATATACCCTTCATCGCCATTACCGGCAGCAACGGCAAGACCACCACGAAAGAACTGGTACATGCCGTCCTTTCTTCTACCTTCCTGACCTATACGACCAAAGGCAATCTCAACAACCATATCGGCATCCCCCTCACCATCCTGTCCGTACGTCCCGACGCGGAATTCGCCGTCATCGAAATGGGCGCCAACCACCAGAAAGAGATCGAAGGCTACTGCCGCTATACCCTGCCGACCCACGGCATCATCACCAATATCGGGAAGGCCCACCTCGAAGGATTCGGAGGACCGGAAGGCGTGAAGAAGGGGAAGGGCGAGCTGTATGACTGGCTGCGGGATAACGGAGGAACCGTTTTCGTACTGAATGATTCCGCGGACCTGCGGCAGATGAGCCGCGGTATTGCTCATATCATCACTTATGGGACGCAGGACGCAGATTTTACAGGAGTAGTGAAAAAGGAGACAGACGCCGACACCTTCCTCAACGTCTCCATCACCCACGGCGCTCCTGCCGGCACCATCCACACCCAGCCGGTAGGCGACTACAACCTCCCCAATGTACTGGTCGCCGTCACCATCGGCAAACATTTCGGCGTACAGGACTCCAGGATCTACAAGGCCATCGAACAATATACGCCGTCCAACAGCCGCTCGCAGCTGATCGAACGCGACGGTAACCATATCATTCTCGACGCCTACAACGCCAACCCCTCGAGCATGCGGGCCGCGATAGAGAACTTTGCAAAGGTTCCGGGCGGTTTCGACCAGAAGATACTCGTCCTCGGCGCGATGGCCGAGCTCGGCCCCGAAAGTCTCAACGAACACCGCGGCATCGTAGACCTGATCGCCCAGCATCCCTGGCGGGACGTCGCCCTCGTAGGCGGCGACTTTCAAAAGATCGACCACCCCTACCGGCGCTTCGGCGACAGCAAAGAAGCCGGTCACTGGTTGTCCAGCGCCGGCTTCCGGAATGTATACCTGCTGATCAAGGGATCCCGCAGCAGTAAAATGGAATTAGTCCTGGGGTAGGGCCGTCTTCTTCTCTATCTGGTAGATAGCCTTCACCGTCTTGATCACCGAGTCCGGCGTCACCGAGATACTGTCGATACCCTCTTCGACCGAGGAACTGCGCGAAGTCGGGGAAGTCCGAAGGCCCCTGCCCGCAGATGCCCACCTTTACCTTACACTCCTTCGCCGTCCGTATCAGCATCCGCAGCAGCGATTTTACGGCCTCGTTGCGCTCGTCGTAGATATGCGCCACCAGCGAAGAATCGCGGTCAAGCCCCAGCGTTAGCTGGGTCAGGTCGTTCGACCCGATGGAGAAGCCGTCGATATGCCGGGCAAAATCCCGCGCTAAAATAATATTGGAGGGAATCTCCGCCATGAGGAAGATCTCCAGGGGGAACGTTTCCCCTCCCCTCTCACGAGGCCGTACTCCCGCATCACGCCCTGCACCTTCTTCAGCTCTTCCACCGTCCGGCAGAAGGGCACCATGACGACCACATTGTCCAGACCCATCTCCTCGCGCACCCTGCGGATGGCCCTGCACTCGAGACCGAACGCCTCCTTATACTCCGGCGAATAATAGCGCGACGCGCCCCTCCAGCCGATCATCGGATTCTCTTCGGTCGGCTCGTAGTACTTGCCACCCGGCAAATTATAGTATTCATTGCTCTTAAAATCCGAGAACCGCACGATCACCTTTTCCGGATAGAACGCCGCGGCGATTCGACCAACACCATAAGAGAGCTTACGGATGAAGAAGTCCTCCTCGTTCTCGTAGCCCGCCGTCTTTGCCCTGATCAACTCGGTCAGCTCGCGGTCCTTCAGCTCGCGGTGCTTTATCAGCGCCATCGGGTGTACGCCGATATAGTTGTTGATGATGAACTCCTCGCGCGCGAGCCCTACCCCGCTGTGCGGCAGCCAGGGAATAGTTGAAGGCCATGGCCGGCGTTCCGACGTTGAGCATCAGCGGCGTGTTTACTTTGGGCAGGTCGGTGAGGTTGGTCTCGATCACGTGGAAGTCCAGCTCGCCCTCATAGATGAGGCCTTCGTCGCCCTGGGCGCAGGAAGCCGTGATCAGCTGCCCTTCCGACAGCAGCTCGGTCGCGTTGCCACACCCTACGATCGCAGGCACCCCCATCTCACGGGCTACGATAGCCGCGTGACAGGTACGTCCGCCCTTGTTGGTGATGATGGCGGCGGCCTTTTTCATGATCGGCTCCCAGTCGGGGTCGGTCATATCGGTAACCAGCACCTCACCCGCGATGAACTCGTGCCCGAGCCTTTTATCCAGCGAATGCATGATCCGGACGCGGCCGCTGGCGATCTTGTCGCCGACGGCGATGCCCTTCAGCAGCGGTTCCGCGGGTCGTATCTTGTCGCTGAGCACGTACTCGGTCAGCTTGCCGGCCTGTTTGCGGGAGTGTATCGTCTCGGGGCGGGCCTGAACGATAAACAGCTCGCCGCTGAGCCCGTCGATGGCCCATTCCACGTCCATCGGGCACCAGTGGCCCTTCTTCTTCGAATAGTATTCCTCGATCAGGCATACCCAGGAAGCCAGCTTCAGGATATTATCTTCCTCCAGACAGAACCGGTGCTGCATGCCCCGGTCCGCAGGGATGATCTTCACCCGCTCGTCAGGGTCGTCTCCATACACCATCAGCTTGTCCTTCACACCCAGCCGCTTTTCCACGATGGACGAATAGCCGGCCTTCAGCCCGGGTTTGAACACGATGAACTCGTCGGGAGACACCGCGCCCTGAACGACCATCTCCCCCAGCCCGTAGCTGCCGTTGATGACGACCACGTCTTTAAACCCGGATTCTGTATCGAGGGAGAACGCGACACCCGACACGCCAAGGTCGGAGCGGACCATCTTCTGTATACAGACGGAGAGGCCCACTTCAAAATGGTCGAACTTGAAATTCTCGCGGTAGCTGATCGCCCTGTCGGTAAACAGCGACGCAAAACAGTTGCGCACGCTGTCCATCAGCGCGGCGGGGCCTCTCACGTTGAGATAGGTCTCCTGCTGGCCCGCGAAGGAGGCGTCGGGCAGGTCTTCTGCCGTCGCTGACGACCGGACAGCTACGTCGGTGTCGGTCTGGTCGTACTGTCCCGAGAGCCCGTGATAGGCCTCGATGATAGCGGCGCTCAGCGTGGGCGGAAATTTGCAGTTCCGGATGAGCTGCCGGATGCGCAAGCCCGCGCGGCGCAAGGACTCCACACTGTCGAAGTCGATCTCTTTGACGAGCCTGCGAATCTCCGATTCGAGCTGACCGGACTCAATAAACTCACGGTACGCGTGCACCGTGATGACAAACCCATCGGGAATGCGGATCCCCATTCCGTGCAAGTTGGTGATCATCTCACCAAGGGATGCATTCTTTCCTCCGGCAATGGCGATGTCGCCGAGGCCGACCCCACGCAAGGGCAAAACATAAGTGTGTGAGTTCATATGACTAAAAAATGGTGACGAAAGGATTCCCGTGTTCTTAAGAGGATATTCTCACGCGAAGGCTACGCAATAGGAAGGACAAGTCTGTGTCAGTGATAAATTATGACAACAAAATTAGAAGAAAATCTTTCGCGCAAAAGTTTTAGCGCAACTATTTTTTATGCAATCCATTGCATGGGTATGTCCGATTGACACGATGAAACCGGCCACCAGCGCGGATGTCGGGCCGCCGACATTTCGTGGGAGAGCTGTCGGCTGTGGGCATTGACCCGACCCGCGTTAAATCGGTTTAGCGCATGTTCATACTGTGTAGCAAATACGATAAGTCATTTCTTTTTCATCAGCAAATAACCCGAAAGGCTTTTCAACTTCTTCCTGTTGCCATGCACCTCCCCGTCGCATCGGGTTATTACAAGGCAATATCCCCATTGCGTATTGGCACTCTCGGCGAGCATCTTTTCCCCCGGCATATGCACGGTCTGCTGCTCGTTGTGGGCCGGGATGCCGTCTGCTATCGCGGAGAGATCGACCAGCATCGAAGAGTCCTTGTCGGGGAAGAGGTGCATCCGGTTGGCCGCCGTATCCATCACGACCAGCAGCTGGTGTTTGCCCAGCTGATAACGGCTGCTGTCCACAGACGGCTGGTGGAGACTGAGGTTAAAATAGATATTGGGAATGAGGAACTCATAGCCCTTTGTGTAGATAGCGTCGTTCGCCTCACGCTCGATATCGGCATAGAAATTTTCGAAAAGGTCCTCTTCGGTCTCATAGCTGTTCGCGAACGGGACCTCCATTTCCTTCAACAACACCCGCCTGATATAATAGTCATCCCTGCCGCTGTAGGGCGAGCTCTGCGCCTTCTGCACCACCGAGTCCAGATCTTTGCTGAACAGAGGCTGCAAGGACCGGTAGCCGTGCTTGCTGATAAGATACCCGGTAATATCGCTGATCTCCTGCCGGTCGCTCAGCGCAACATGCACCGACTTTCCGCTGATCTTCCCGTCCGCCAGCAGCTCGTACTTGTCCAGCATCGCCTTCAGCCGCGAACGCTGACTGCGCAATGACACGCTCTCCGCGCCCCAGGGACCGAATGCCGACAAAAATGCCGCCGCACACAGCGACAGCGGTATCAGACGGATCGTCTTTTTCTTCGAGACGAGGAAGTACAGCGCGGTGAGCAGCAGCCAGGCGGCCAGCAGCAGGACGAAATAGCGCTGCTCGGTGATGCCATAAGCGGCGACCCTTTTCCAGATGGCAAATCCCAGAAGCACGATCAGCGGGAACAGCGCAAAATAAAAGAACCTCGAGTAGCCCGAGATCCATTTATTGCCCTCCTCATTTCGCAGCGGCCAGACCAGGAGTATCGCAAGAATACCCGCGACGGAAAAACAGAGCACCATCCAGGAGACCCAGCCACTGGGCCAGACGGCGGTAACAGCGATCCGTATACCATACGCGTAGAGGATCAGCAGGTAGATCGACAGTATCGGAAGCAGGACGAACTGTGTAAAGATATTTAACCCTTTCGGGTAGTCGACGATTGACTTCGGGCTATCGTACCGGTCGGGGAACCCCGCCAGAAAGAAGACGGTATTGGACACTCCCGCGATGACGATCCAGAGATCGATATAGATCTTTTCCTCGATATTGACATGGAAAAGATGCTCGATCGCCGACAGCGCGATCACCAGCCCGAGATACAACACCCCGTTATACAACGACCCGGTGAGAATACGCAGGAACAGCTGTTTGTTGTACACCCAAAACCCATTATCCTGTTCTCCCCCGATGAATCCGATACAGGCGATCAGCCAGTGCAGCCCCAGCGCAAGCAGGGCGAAGCGCAGCATCACCTGGGACATATAGTGTACCGGAAGGGAAAAATAGTACGCGGCAGCCAGCAGCAGCACCCCCTGAAGGGCCGCCGCGACGACGCGCCGGAGTTGCCTTTTTTCGGCCAGCACGGTCATGGCTACCGACAGCAGCATCCCCAGATAGGCCGCAAACACGATATTCCATAGCTGAAGATCAACATACCCCGTCCCCGACGGGCGATGTACTGCCTCTATGCAAAATGCCGTCGCGGTTATCGCCAGCAGGATAGCCGGCGGAAACCGTAAAAAAGTCCGGGCCACGCCCTTAAATACGGATTGAATAGAGGGGAATTTCATATATTTCTTGCTCAAATTGTCGTTATGAAAAAACTCGCCTGTCTCCTTGTCCTGCCTTTGCTGCTCGCCGCGTTTGACCACCGTACCGTCAGCTGGGTCGCCGTAGGGGATTCGATCACCTATCTGAACGAACATCCCGACGAGACGGGCCACCGGGTCACGAAGGGCTACCTCACACGGGTCACCGAGCAGCTGCCTTATATCCACTATACCAACCAGGGGACACAACGGCTGGACGTCCTCTAATATTGCCAGATCGATCGAAAAGCTGGGCATTCCGCCCGCGGACGTGTACAGCGTATTTTTGGGTACGAATGACTGGTGGCACGGCAACCGCATCGGCGGCTGGGCGGACTACGAAAATAACACCGGCGACAGTACGGTCTACGGGTCGTTCCGGATCATCGTCAACAAGCTGCGGAGTCTCAATAAGGATGCGGCGATCATCCTGATCACCCCGATGCCGAGGGCGGATTTTGTGCAGGTGGGGAGGGCGACGAATAATGCTTATGGCTCATATAAAGAAAAAGACGGGCAGACCCTCGAACAGGTGGCCGATGCCGTGCTCACCATTGCCGCCAAAGAGCATCTCCGCGTCGTGGACCTCTACCACGACAAGCGGCTTTCGGTGCCGAATTTGGTGCATTTCAAAAGACTGAAGGACCCGCAGACGGGTCAGTACCGCGACTTTGGCTGGCCGGAATATAAGGACATTCCCTTCGACCCGGCAGGCGAGTATCCGTATCCCCCGGAGGCCATCGATATGACATACGATGGATTACACCCCTCCGATAAAGGGGACGCGCTGATCGCGAAGCGGCTGGTGAAGATCCTGAAGAAACTTTAGGCGGCGGGTTGCGCCCGGCGGCGCTCAGGTCGACGGCATACTGACGGCCGCATGCATCGGCAAACTCACACTTAGCGTACACCCCTCTCCAGGCGAAGACTGGATCTCGACGGTTCCCGTAAACAACTCGGCGCGGCTGATGATATTCGTGATCCCCACGCCCTTGCGGTGGCGGCTGGGGTCGAAACCCACGCCGTTGTCGCTGACGGTGAGAACGATGTCGCTGCCCTCGATGGACAGGCGAATAAGGACCCTTGTCGCGCGGGCGTGTTTGATGATATTGTTCAGCTGCTCCTGGACCATGCGGAAGATGGCGAGTTTGCGGCGGTCTTCGATCTGCTCCTCGGTGATGTTCTGCAGGTCGAGTTCGATGAGGGGGCCGTCCTTGATGACGCGCATATCGTCGATGATATCCTCGATCGACTCGATGAGGCCGATCTCGCGGAGGCCGGGGGTGATGAGGGATTTGGATATTTTGCGGATCTCGTTGATCGACTTGCTGACCAGCTGGGTGCTTTTGTCCAGCAGCTCCTGGCGCATTTCCTCGTCCGTCATGGCGGTATTGATATAGAGGTTGGCGGCGCCGAGGATCTGGTTGACGTTGTCGTGGAGCTCCTTGCCGATCTCGGTCCTTTCCTTTTCCTGTGCGACGATGACGGCCTCGGTTATCTGGCGCTGGCGGTTCATCCGCTGTTCGTTGAGTTCGTTCTCCAACTGGATGCGTTCCGTGACGTCGTTGGCGAGTACGAGGATCGCGGGTCTGTGCTTGTATTTTATGCTATGCCAGGCGGTGTCGACGAAGATGGTCTCGCCGTCCTTTTTGAGGTGCCGGAGAATGCCCTTTTTCATGCCGTCCTGGTGGTGCCAGATCTCGGCTACCTCCTGCCGCAGCTCGTCGACATCGCCCTCGAGGCGGATATCGGCGAGGGTTTTGGCGAGGAACTCTTCGTGCGTATAGCCGTAGTGCTGCACCGCCGCGCTGTTGGCCTCGAGGAAATGAAAGGTGTAGGCGTCGAAGACCCACATGGGCATGGGGTTGTTGTTGAAGAGTTCGCGATAGCGCTCTTCGCTCTCCCGCAGGTGCAGCAGGTTACGCATACGTTCGAGGCTGTACCGGATGGCGCGGGACAGGATGCGCTCGTCGAACTCGCCTTTTACCAGATAGTCCTGCGCGCCGAGCACGAGGGCCTGCATGGCCAGCTTGGTATCCGTGAGGCCGGTGAGGAGGATCACGGGAATGCGCTGCGTCGACGCCTGGATGCCCCTATAGGAATCCAGCCCAAAACTATCGGGCAGGGACAGGTCAAGAAAGACCAGGTCCGCGGGATCGTTTTCCAGGATCTCTCTGCCTTCTCCCAGGCTGGACGCGTGTTTCACGTCCCTGATATCGAGATCGGTGCCCCGCAGGAATTCTTCGAGGAGGAAGAGGTCGCCGGGGTTGTCTTCCACGACAAGAATCGTTAGTGGTGTAGTTTCTTCTGACATTGTTAAGACGCGATTTTGGGCAGTTTGACAATACTGATCCAAAAATTTTCAATGGTGCGAACGACATCCATAAACCGATCGAGGTCGACGGGTTTGGTGATATAACAATTGGCATGATTGTCATAGGAGGCGAGGATGTCCTTCTCCGATGAAGAAGTGGTCAGCATGATGACAGGTATGCGTTTTAACTCGGGGTCGTTCTTGATGATGCTGAGGACCTCGGTCCCGTCCATTTTGGGCAGGTTGATGTCCAGCAGAATGAGGTCGGGCATTTCGGTGTCCCGGAAGGGAGGGTCCTTTTTGAGAAAGCTGATCGCCTCCACGCCGTCGTTGGCGATGGAGATCTTATTGATGATGCGCGCGTCGTCGAGCGCCTCGCGTGTCAGCAGGATGTCGCCTTCGTTGTCGTCTACGAGCAGGATGTGTATCTGTTGCATAATCCGATAAGGTTAAACCTTTTTAGATATAGTGAAATAGAATGTGCTTCCTTTTTTCGGCACCGACTCCACCCATATCTTTCCCCCGTGCCTTTCCACGATCTTCTTGCAGATAGCCAGTCCGATGCCCGTCCCCGAATATTCGCTCTTGTTGTGCAGCCGCTGAAAGATGATAAATATCTTGTCGAAGAACTGGGACTCGATTCCGATACCATTGTCTTCGATGGAGAACTGCCAGAAATTCGGCTCTTCCTTCGCGCGGATAACGATCGCCGGCGGCTGCTCGCTGTGGTACTTCAGGGCGTTGCTCAGCATGTTCTGGAACAGCTGGGTCACCTGTACCTTGTCGCCCCAGACGCAGGGCATCGGTCCGATGTCGACGCTCGCGTGGGCGGTGCTGATCCTTTCGTGGAAGATATCGCTCACTTCCGTGAGTACGGTATTGACGTCCACTTTTCCGAAGCCTTCCTTTGCGGTCCCCACCCGGGAATATTCCAGCAGGTCCATGATGAGGGCCTTCATCCTTTCGGCCCCGTCGACGGCGTAGTGAATATACTGATCGGCCTTGTTGTCCAGCTGCCCTCCGTATCTTTTTTGCAATAATTGCAGGAAACTGCTGACCATTCGCAGCGGCTCCTGCAGGTCGTGCGAGGCAATGTACGCAAACCGCTCGAGTTCTGCATTGGACGCGGCGAGCTCGCTGGCGCGTTTGGCCAGGTCGAGGTTCAGCGACCGCAGTTGCTTCTCGTGCTGCCTCCTTTCCGTTATATCGATGATGGCAACCAATCTCGCCTTTCTGCCCTCGAATTCGATCGTGTGGCCGTTGACCAGCACGTCGACGACCTCGCCGTTCTTCCTGACGTGCCGCCACTGGGCGCCGCGGTATACTTCCGGGCGCTTTCGCACGTCTTCGATCTCTTCCATCAGCTCGGGGATGTCCTCGACCGGTCTGATATCCTTCAGCGTCATCGAAAGGAACTCCGGTCTCGTAAATCCGTACATCTCAATAGCCTTGTCGTTGACCTCGAGGAAACTCAGGGTGTTCTCGTCATAGATCCATTTTGGCAGCGGACTTTTGTAGAAAAGGGTCTTGTACTTGTCTTCGGAGGCGGTCAGGTCGGCGGTCTTTCTTAGTACCTGTTCTTCCAGTTCGAGATTGAAGCGCTTCAGCTGTTCGCGGGCGGCTTTCTCATGGGCGAGATCGATCCTGATCTTCCGGAAAGAGACATAGCCGAGAAAGGTGACCGCGACGACCATGGCCCATAGCACGAACTGTAGTTGCGATGCCCTGTTCTGGTTGGTATTGCGCCGGATGCCCAGCAGGCGCTGTTCTTCGGTGACGACGCTGTCGATCATCCGGTGGATATGGGAGGAGTAGCCGCTGGTCGCCGAGGTCGTTATCAGATCATGTGGTATTCCGAAATTCCCGACCCTGCTGGCCTGCATGGCCTTGTCGAGCTCCTGCCGGTTGTTGTTGATATAAAAAAGCAGCGAGTCGAGCCGGGGTTGCTGGCTGGAGTTGTCGCTGGTCAGTTGTTTCAATTCTGCTATCTGCGGGCGGAGGCTGGTCATGGAGTCGTCGGCCCTTCTGAGGAAGATGCTGTCGCCCGTCAGCAGATAGTTCTTGATATTCATTTCGTACTGCACGGCCGCGTTCAGGACCTCCTGTGTCTTGAACAATACCAGATTGGTGTGCCTGATGAGGATCCCGTTGTCCTGTATCCGGCGATATTGCCAGATGGACAATACGACGATCATAAGCACGAAGCCAATCGCGAATGCGATGCCACTCGTTAGTTTTTTCTCTATGGTTCCCATAGTAAGCGTCCCCTAAGGGCGGATGAGGTAAATGATTGCTTTTGAATACTTCCGGTAATATACGTAAAAATTTCCTACTTACTATCCGGGACAGTCAGGTTCAGCCATCTGGCGACTGCCGGGAGGGTCGTCCCCTGTACCAGTACGGAGGACACCGCGATAAAAAAGACGAGGTTGAATATAAGGTTAGACTCAGGCAGGCCGGCGATCAGGGGGTAGGTGGCAAAAACGATAGGTACTGCCCCCGCAGGCCGACCCGAGGACAGGAAAAGCTTACTTCTCCGGTCGGTCTTAAAAAAGAGCAGGGTGCCGAACACTCCGATGGGTCTTGCTACAAAGATAAGGAAAGCGGAGATCAGAAGTCCAGGTCCGGCGACGGCCAGTACCCGTGAGGGGAAGACCAGGAGCCCCAGGGTAAGGAAAAGTATGATCTGCATCAGCCATGCGATACCGTCATAGAACTGGATGAGGATGCGTTTATGAACAAAATCGGACGATCCGAGGAGTACCGCGCAGATATAGATGGATAGAAATCCGTTGCCGCCGATCGTCTCCGTCGCCGAATAGCTGAAAAGGGCCAGGGCGAGCAGGAGCACGAAATACAGTCCCTTGTTGGGCAGGTGGATCCTGTTGATCAGCCAGATACTGCCCTTTCCGGTGGCGTAGCCCATGAGAGCGCCGATGACAAAGCCCTTAACGCAGAGGAGGAGCAGCTCGCCGGCGTGAAAGGAACCTTCCCTGGCAATTGCGGTGAGGGAGATAGTGAGGAAATAGGCCATTGGGTCGTTACTACCGCTTTCGAGCTCGAGGACATGGGCGAGATCGCCGCGGAGGTGGACGCCACGGCCCCGCAGGATGGAAAATACGGCCGCCGCGTCGGTGGAGGAGATGATAGCCCCCAGCAGCAGGCCGACGGGCATGGAAAAGCCCAGCAGGAAATGTACGAATATGCCGACGGACAGCGCCGTCAGGACCACGCCGAGGGTCGAGAGGGCCAGTCCTTTTTTGAGTATGGGCGCGATCGTCCTGAAATTCGTGCCCAGCCCGCCGGAGAACAGGATAAAATTCAGCGCGACGACGCCGATCAGGCTGTGCCACGGGCGGGTCGTCGAAGGGGATGCCGCCGATGCCTTCGGAGCCGGCGAGGATGCCTACCAGTAAAAAGAAGATAAGGGTGGGTACGCCCCAGCGGCTGGTGGTCTTGCCGCCGAGGATGCTCAACAGGAGGAGGATGGAGCCAATCAATAATATATTCTCGGTGTGTACGGGCATTGCTTATTCCACCATCTAATAGTTTATTCGACCATCTTCAGGCAGGATGGCGAAGGTATTTCTATTCGTTCGCCGGTGGGTTGCAGGAGGCCTGTTTGTTTGTCGACCCTGAAAATAATTATTTCGTTGCTGTCCTGGTTCGCGACCAGCAGATAGCCGCCGGTCGGGTCGAGGGTGAAATTCCTCGGTTCTATGCCCAACGTCCGGGTATACCCGATGGTTCGCAGCGTTCCATTGTCTGCGTCGATGCTGAAGATCGCGATATTACTCTCCCCTTCTCTGTTAGTCACGTAAAGGAAGCGACCGTCTGCCGACACGTGTATGTCGGCGCTGCGGAAGGGGCCATTGGCCGTATCGGGGTGCGCGGCTATGCGCTGTATCGGCTGGAGGTGGCCGGTGCCGGGGAAATATCGGTAGGCGTCCACGCTGCCGCCGAGCTCTTCTACCAGGAAGGCCCATCTGCCGTTGGGGTGGAAGGCGAGATGCCTTGGCCCGGCGCCGGGAGTGGCGGGGATCTTTTCGGTTGATCGTAGTGGCTGGGGCGTCGCGGAATTGAACTGAAAGATATGGATCGAGTCCTCGCCGAGGTCCTGTGCGTAGAGACTGCGGTTGTCGGGGGAGAATACCACCGAGTGGACGTGTGATTTTTCCTGGCGGGTGGCGTTGATGCTGTGGCCGGTGTGCTGAAAGTTCTGGGCATAGGGCAGCAGGGCTCCGCCGCCGCCGACGGGAAAGACCGAGAGGCTTCCGCCGGTGTAGTTGGCGAGGGCGACCCAGCGTCCGCTGCGATGGACCGCGACATAGACGGGGTTTGCTCCTCCTGACGGCTGTTTGTTGATGAATTCGAGCCGGCCCATTGTTTTGTCGAGGCGGAACGCGCTGATGCTGCCTTCTGCCTGGGTGCGGGTGTCGGTGGCGGCATATACGTATTGTTTGTCCGTGGCGACCTCGAGGTAGGAGGGGTTGGTGACGCCTTCGGTATGGCTGAGGAAGGTGGCGTGCCCCGTGGAGGCGTCGAATTTGTATACATAGATGCCCTTGCTGCCGGTGCTGTCGGCCGGAGGCGTGGCGTTGTTCGTTCCTTTGTTGGTGTAGGTGCCGATTAAAAGCCAGGAAGACTGGGCCTGGGTCGATGTTGTGAAGTATATCGCGAGTAAAGTGAGGTATATGCGCATAGGTGCTATAAAGATAGGGCTTTAAAAATCCTTTTGCGCACCGTTGTCGTTGCCGCAGGGGGCATCGAAGATTCCGGGCATTCCGATAGGTGCGCCTGGGGGCATCTCCAGCGCCGGCTGCGGCACAAATTTATCCGGCGATTTTTCAAACTCATCTATCTGCGAAAGTCCGAAGAACAGCGCGGCGTTCTTTTTGCTCGCGCCGGCGCCAACGCGGCCGGCCATCCAGCTTCTAAGTCCCTTGATCTCGACGAGGGCTTCTCCGCGGACATTCTCCGCATTTTTTGGGTCGGCGGCCAGGGCCAGCAGGTATTTCAGGACGAGGTTGTCGACTAGCAGTTGTAACTCGCCCTCGTAGCCGTAGGCGGGGGCGCCTTCCAGAGTCTTGTCGAGCAGTTTGTCGATGACGGCCAGCAAGCCCGGCTGACGGCTGTCGCGCGCCTGGTATTCTATCAGGCGGGCCGCGCGCTCGCCGTTGAGCAGGTAGGACAGCGTATTGGCGGCCGCGGCTTCGGCGGCGGCGATGGGGTCAAAGGAGGGGCCGGTGTGGCCGTTGAAAATCTCGATGCCGGAAGGGTAGCCGGTCGGGCGCGGCGGGATTTTTCGGATCAGCGTTTCCGGCAGGTTGAGGGCCTTCGGGGTGATCGTATTCATCAGCGCGTCGAAAGCGCGCCACTGTTCCGCAGGATCGACCATCGCCGTGGGTTGCTGCCCGTCGTTCTTGACCGCGTGTGTAAAATACAGTCCGCCGAGGGATTTGGCGACGGCCTCCACCTGGTAGCGGTGCAGCAGGTATATCGGAACGAGGACTTCCCCGATGGTGGCCATGGGCTGGCCCTGCTGTATGGCGTTTTCCGAGAAGCGGTCCAGCAGGCGGCGGCGGATGCTCATCAGCTTGTCGAGCTGGGCGACCGGATCGGCGCCGTCGTCCCACTGGTTCGCGCGCGGATGGGCCATGCCACCGACGTCGGGAATATAGGTATAGCCCTGTGCGAGTGTTTCCTTCATGATGGCGTCAAGCGCTGCGTTTTCGTCTATACCGTTTGCAAAATCGGAGTAGCCCCAGATGATGGCGCGTTTGTCCCAGCCGCCGATGTCTTTGGCGTATACCTCGCTGAGATCGATGCTGCCGTCGGGTCGCATGTCAACCCTTGGGAAGGGATAGTCCATCACCGATGCGCGGTCCTTAACGCTGGCGGTAAAATTATGCGTCAGTCCCAGCGTGTGACCGATCTCATGAGCCGATAGCTGGCGGATGCGGGCAAGCGCCATCTCCTGCATCCGGGTGGATATGGGTTTGCCGTCGGAATAGGGCTGAAGCAGGCCTTCGGCGATCAGATAGTCTTCCCGGTGCCGGTCGGAGCCCGGGGTTACGACGCCTTTTATGATCTCGCCCGTACGGGGATCGATATACGAACTTCCGTAGGAGAAGGCGCGCTGCGGGCTGCCGCTGCGGTTGACCCAGTTGACGACGTTGTAGCGGATATCCATGGGGTCCGCGCCTTCGGGCAGCTCTTTTACCTGGAACGCATTCTTATAGCCTGCTGCTTCGAACGCCTGGTCCCACCACGCTGCCGCCTTCGATGAGCGCCTTCCGGATTAAGGGGGTGCGCCGTTGTCGATATAGTATACGATGGGTTGGACGGGTTCGCTGACGGCAGCGGAAGGGTCTTTTTTCTTCAGACGATGGCGTTCGATAAAGCGCCGGACGAGCGGCTCGCTCATCGGCGCGGAGAAGTCGAGATAGCTAAAACTGTTGAAGCCCGACCGGGGGTCGAATCGCCGTGGCTGATAGCCGCTGTCGGGAAGCCCGGCAAAGGACTGGTGCATTCTGACCGTGACGCATGTCGGGTCGGGCGCCACTGCCCCACCCCTTCGGAATCCTCCTCCACTGCCGGCGCCCCCGCCGATAAAGCTGATCATCGCCTCGAATTCGGTGTTTTTTGGAAAGTTCCTGCTGTTGTCGATGAGGACGGCGCTGCGGCTTTCGTCGAAGTGATAGCCCGCTCCGGTGGAGGTCGCGCTTCTGCCCGCGGCACTGGCCGCGAAGGACGCGCCGGGATTGGCGCGGCCCGAGCCGATGGTCTCGCCGATATGCAGCGCGTCGCGCACAACGAAAGGCGTGAGGTCGATGAGCGTCTTCCCGCCCTCGACGGCTACAGGCGAGAAGCCGAAGAGTACGGACTGCGACCAGGCGTCGGTCACGTCCCGCTGTTCCGCCGCGCTACCGTTGACGGAGCGGGCCTCGTAGTTGGGCTGCAGCAGGAAGACCTTCGCCCCGGCCCGAATCCATTTTACGATGACGGCGGAGGCCTGCCCGCGTTCGGCGCCACCGTTGCCGATGCCCTGTGGCAGGCTGGTAAAATAAAGGAATTCCCTGTCGAAGCGGTCGATCTCAAGAAAAAGCTTGCCCGTCCTGTCTTCGTAATAAAAAGTATAAAACCCCTCGAATTTCTTACAGTTTTGTGTGACCGAGGCGATGGTTGCTGCCGGCGGGTGCGCGCCATCGTTGGAATGCTGTGCGAATGCGGGGATACCATATAGGGAAATGACCAGTACGGCCAGCAGGGGTGCCCTCATAAACAGTATAGTATTTGAGTGATCAAGTTACACGAAAATTCGTCAAAACTGCACGGTTATCCCTGTTTACTGCACGGTCTTATATTGGTGTGTCGAGTGGATTGGGAATGTGCTATATTCGCGGCTTCAACCCTAATACGCCCAGAACACTATTATGAGACTGACCCTTTCCGTAAGCTGCCTGATTATTAGTATCGCTTTATTTTCCTGTCACAAGAACAATGATCCTTCGCCTGCGCCCCCGACACCTGTCGACAGCGTCAGGCATTTCAGTACGAACTATCTCGCCTCAGCCTATCAGATACAAACATTTGGACTGAAGAAGTATGAGCTCGTCGTCAGCGAGCCGGCTGGGAAGGTTGTACTGGATACCATTACCACAATTAATACGCCGCTAAATGCCGACCTGGTAACGAGGGTGGCCGCACTGGACATATCCGTGATCGCCTATGATTCTTCTATCCGAATGTACGTCATCGAGGCCGTGAAGGGCGTCGACCCTTTATTATGGACTGCTCTGCCCGGCAGCGACTCGGTGCCAGGCAAGTCTAACCGTCCGCCCACACCGCCGATGCAGCCGACTACGATCAAATACACCCATGTCCCTCTGAGCCCCTACGATGTTTATTACAGTGTGCAGCAATATACTGGTCTGCAAACGTACTACCCCGGTTCGGCGGACAGCTCGATCACCGTCAACTACAACTACTCCAGCTCCTTCACCTATTTCTTATTTCCGAAGGCGCGACTGTATAATTTCCACCGGAACAACGGACCCAACGATGTAGTGGACCTCTCCCATATGGACACCGCAAGGGCGGTGAAGTTCAGTTTGCCGGCCAACAACACCATCGACATATTTTTTGCATACGGCTACCCGGATACGACAGATATTGGCACGCTTTTAAAGGTGACCATGCCGAGCAATAACCCCTCCCTGTACAATGCGGATCTGATATACCCAGGCGGAAAAGCCTTTCAGAAATACTACTACGATATGGTCCTCAGCGACACCGTTCACAACGCCATCGTCCACTACGTCAACCACTGGTGCGACACCGTCTCGGCAACGCCATTCATCCCGTCTGTGGACTATTATACAGTCACGTCGGCGAAGAGCAATAATTTCTCGGTGCAATTCAGCAAGCAGCGCCCCGGCTACTATACGACGCAGTGGAACGCCCCCAATTCATTCTCGACCTGAGCACGCCGGGTGATTCCGTTGCGTTGAACCCGTCGGGCTTCGTGACCGCGCTGAAAAGCAAATTGCTGGCGGGACAGGACCCCGTTGCGATGAAGGTCAGCGGCATCACGCTGTACTGGTCGCTCGATCATGACCGGCCTGTGGCAAAAGGAATTGCGCCTCCGGCGACTCACTATGATGCAAAAGCTGTTGAACCGTCGACGGTATCGTTCAGCCAGGCTATCCCATAGGGGAACCGTTATCCGGATGTTAATTAGGTCTGACGCGGATTAAACAGCGGATTCAGTGACTGGTCTTATATAAAACTTAAGATCATGAAAACGCTCAATTCATCCAAATTTAAACTTTTCCTGCTGGGTCTGGTCATCGCTGCCGGTTTCAGCTCCTGCTACGTATCGGCCCGTCCTTATGGTTCGCACTGGGTGCCGGGGCACTATGAGGCTGGTTATTATCACAGCCACTGGATTCCCGGCCACTGGTCGTAGCCCTGCGCGCATCCCCGACACTGATCGTAACAAATATTCCCAACCCCGGCAGGAAGCCGGGGTTGTTTTTGCATGGTGGTCCTCGACTTGTGGTATATTCGGGTATGAGAGTTTTGGTTTGTCTTGCCGTGTTTATCGGGACGTCGCTCAGCGTTTCAGCGCAGGGGCGGTCCCGCGATAGTCTGACGGTATATTTTGGGTTTAGCCGGCACGACTTGAGGGCGGAGGAAGTCTCAAGGCTGGATTCCTTTGTCCGGCGCGTGAATGCGTCGACCGACACGGTCTATATTTACGGTTATACGGATACGGTAGGGACAGTGGAATATAATCAGGGGTTGTCACTTCGCAGGGCACAGCAGGTAGCGGCTCGGGTCGGGACGCTGCCGGGACTGGTGGTCGCGGGCCTGGGAGAAGGAGGGCAGGTGGATGGCGGGGATAGTGTAAACCGCAGAGTGGTTGTAGTGAGGAGTTATCCGTCGGTTGTGAGGGATGCAGCGGCAGCCCGCGACACGGGTGCTGTCAAAGGCGCGGGTGACACGGCCGCGGGGCAGCCCGACTCCATCATCACACTACGTGATATCAACTTTTACGAAGACCAGGCCATCCTCACCGAATCATCGCGCATGTATCTTCCCCGGTATCTACTGCTGCTGCGTGAATACAAGACCGACTATATCGAGGTCGACGGATACGTCAACTTCACAGTGCCCGTGACCGAACCGGGTGACCCACTGTTCAAGCTGTCCGTCAAGCGCGCGAAACTTATTTACGATATACTCATCGAAGAAGGGTTTGACCCGTCTCATCTCAGCTATAAAGGTATGGGTAACAAAAGATCGAGGTTTGCCCATCCGGCGACCCGCGGAGGAGATGCACGCCAATATGAGGGTGGAGGTACTCATATTCCACCGGCCACCGGGGTAGGGCCGGCGATCCTGCTAAACGCTAAAACATAAATAAATGTATTTCATACATTTACTCATAGTCATAATAAATATTTAAAAAATTATCCTCTTTTACATTTCGACACAGTTAATTAATACTTAATATTTTATCAGGCCCGTGGGCCGAAATCGGCGATTTCGGGACATTGCAATCGATTGTTTTGATTTAAAAAATTTATACTTTTAATGAGTCTTTAATACACACTGTTCTGTGGCCCAGAACAGGTTTTTTTTACGAAAAGATATAAATGTTCGTTTGACATTTGTAAACTTGCTTTTGTAGAATAACATTCAAAACGATTGCACATGGGACCATCCATCCTCCTCGCGCTTCCTCCTGCTCCAACTTTTCCCTTTTTCCGTTCCAGCTCGTAACCATTCCCCGGACCAACACGAAAATACTTGCTTGACACGGTCATATTGACCCGCGTATTTGTGACTTATAACCAAAAACAAGCTTATGCACCCGCTGCTAAAATCAAGAATGATTTTAATGGGCCTGGCATTGCTATATGCCAACGTCCTCCTGGCTCAGGAGCCCATCCGCGTGACCGGCAAGGTCGCGGACAACACCGGCGTTCAACTCGGCGCCGTCACCGTCTCCGTTAAAGGCACCAGGACCTCCGTCGCAACCGCCGCGGATGGTTCCTTCACCATCCTCGTACCCGGCAAAAACTCCATACTCGTCTTCACCTATGTCGGCTATCAGGGACAGGAAACGACCGTCGGCGACCGCACCACCATCGACGTCCGCCTCACGCAGTTGAACTCCGCCATGAACGAGGTCGTTGTCGTAGGCTACGGCACCCAAAAGAAAAGAGAGATCACCAGCGCCATCACGCGCGTGGACGCCGAGCAGTTCAACAAGGGCAATATCAGCGACGTCTCGCAGCGTGCTGCAAGGCAAGGTCGCCGGTCTTTCCATCGCCAAACCCGGCGGCGACCCCAACGCGGGCTTCACCATCCGTCTCCGCGGTCTGTCGACCCTTGGCGCCAACACATCACCCCTGATCGTCATCGACGGGCAGATCGGCGCCGACATCAACTCGGTCGACCCCAACGATATCGCCAGCATGGACGTACTGAAAGACGGCAGCTCCGCCGCCATCTACGGTACGCGCGGTTCGGCGGGTGTCATCATCATTACCACCAAGTCGGGCAGCCGGTCGGGGCCGCAGGTCTCCTACAGCGGATCGGTCACCGCCGAAAAAGGCGCGCGCTTTACCAGGCATATGACCCCGGGCGAATTCCGCGACCTGCTGAAGTCCACCGGCGCGGGCACCGACTACGGCGCGAATACCGACTGGAACAAGGAGATCACCCGAACGGCCATCACGCACGCGCACAATCTCTCGCTGTCCGGCGGCAACGGCCATACCTCCTATAATGTCTCGCTCAACTACCGCAACGGGCAGGGCATCGCCATCACTACGGGCTTCAACCAGCTGAACGGCCGCATCAACCTGCAGCACAAGGCTCTCAACGACCGGCTGGTCTTCAACGTTACCATGAATTCCACGCGGCGCGTATCGACCGTCGGCTTCGCCAACGCCTTTGAATACGCCACCATCTATAACCCCACGGCCCCCGTCCACGTGCCGGTGGGAAGCATCAACGATATCGCGGGCGGCGGCTGGTTCGAGTTCTCGGCCACCGACTATTCCAACCCCGTCGCCCTGCTGACGCAAAACACCAACACGGTGACGATGAGGAGGCAGAACATTGCCGGCAGCGCCGAGTACGAGATCCTGAAAGGCCTTAAATTCCTCGTACGCTATGCCCAGCAGTCGATCAACTCCGACTCCGACAAGTACTCCCCGATAAATGCCTATGCCAACCGCGGCTTTGACCCCGCCCTCGACAACGGCTTTGGCAGGCACGGCTACAAGATCCTGCAGCAGGCTACCGCCTTCAGCCAGCTGTATGAGAATACGCTGAGCTATCAGCACAAGTTCAACGACCTGGACATGGGCGCGATCGCGGGTTACTCGTACCAGGATTTTTCCAACAACGGCAACTATATCGGCGCAGGAAATTTTGTCACCGACGCCGCCAGCGGGAATATCTCCGCCGCACTCGACATCCCGTATGGTCTGGCGACAGTCAAGAGTTTCAAAAACGCGAGCAAGCTGGTCGCGTTCTTTGGCAGGGTCAACGCCAACTATAAAAACTTCGCCTTTCTGGCGGCCAGCATCCGAAGGGAAGGCTCGACGCAGTTCGGTCCCAACAACAAATGGGGTTATTTCCCTGCCGTCAGCGGCGGTCTGGACTTTGCCCATATGGTGGATATAGCGAACATCAATACGCTCAAGCTGCGCGCCAGCTACGGCGTCACCGGGAGCCTCCCACCCTATTCCTATCTATCGCTGCCGACGCTGACGGTAGCCGGCTCTTACTATGCCGGCAACGACCAGTACGGCAATACCTATGCGCCCAACCAGAACCCGAACCCCAACCTGAAATGGGAAAAAAGGCCGAGACGGATATCGGTCTGGACTTCGCCCTCTTCGACAACCGGCTCACGGGTGCGGCGGACTATTTCCGGCGTACGACTTCGAACCTCATCTTCAACGTTACGGTGCCCGTGCCGCCCAATCTCGTCTCCACCACCTGGGAGAATATCGGCACGCTGCAGAGCAATGGCTTTGAACTGCTGGTCAACTACGACGTCATCCGGAAGCGGAAATTCACGTGGACGACGAGCCTCAACTATTCCCGCGCGCACGTAGTACTCAAACACCTCGACCCGACGCTGGCGGGCTCCTATGTAGGCGCCTCGAATCTGGGCAGCCCCGGACAGGAAGCCACGCAGATCACCCGGGCCATGGAAGGGCAGCCCATCGGGCTTTTTACCAGGCCGTATATAAAGGGGTAGACCAGAACGGGAAGTATCTTTTCGACGACGGGAAGGGCAATCCGGTCGCCGACAACAACAACTACAGGACCATCATCGGCAACGGTCTCCCCAAATATGAAATGGGCTGGACGAACAGTTTCAAGTACGGCAATTTCGACCTGAACGTCTTCTTCCGCGGGGCATTCGGTCACCAGCTCATCAACACCTACCGCGCGTTCTATGAGAACCCCACGGTGTCGTCGGTATACAATGTTGTCAAAACGAAGTATTACAATCCCAACGTAAAAGACGCCCAGCTGTTCAGCAGTCTGTTCGTGGAGAAGGCCAGCTTTGTCAAACTGGACAATGCGACCATCGCCTACAATCTGCCGCTGAAGAAGGACGGCGATCCTACGGGTGGGTTCAGGAGTCTCCGGGTCTTCCTGACCGGCTACAATCTCTTTGTGATCACGGGCTATACCGGCGCCGATCCCGAAGTGCGTTATGCCGACCAGAGCGTCGCCCCGGCCAATATCCTGGCCCCGGGCATCGACAGAAGGGAGAACTGGGTCATGACCCGGTCGTTCACGCTCGGAGTCAATCTGGGATTCTAATACTTCAAACTCAATCAGCATATGAAATACAATATTATCATACGAACATCCGTCCTGGCGTCACTGGTCTTTATCGGATCGTGTACGAAGCTGGACGAGACCAAATACCTCTATGATACGGTGAACAGCGACGGGTTCTACCAGACGGACGCCGAATTGTCCTCTGCCGTAGGCGCCGCCTATTCCAATCTTTCGGGCATCGCCAGCAACAACCACTTCATTCCCATCAACGAGGCGATGACCGACGAGTGCGTCGTTCCGACGCGCGGTCCGGACTGGGGTGACGGCGGGCGCTGGGTCCGTCTGGCCACGCATACGGTGCAGTCGACAGACACCGACCCGATCAACGGCTGGAATTTCTGTTATTCCGGTGTCAATACCTGCAACCGGCTGATCGCAACGCTCTCCAAATATCAGAACCCCAAGATCCCGCAGTACGTCGCGGAATTAAGGGGACTGAGGGCCATCTACTATCTGTGGCTGCTGGACTGGTACGGCAACGTGCCGATCAGCATCGATTTCTCCCAGACCACGCCTCCCGCCAACAGCACCCGCGATCAGGTGTATGCACTGGTGGAATCCGAGCTGCGCGCCGTCGCTTCGATCCTGCCGCATACCGGGCCGGCCGCGGAGTCCACGTACGGCCGCGTCAACGCCTACACCTGCTGGGCCGCGCTGGCCAAGCTGTATCTGAACGCCCAGATCTACACCGGGACCGCGCAGTGGGACAAGTGCATGGCCGCCTGCGACACCCTGATCAATTCCGGTCTGTACACGCTGACGCCCAACTACGCCGACAATTTCTCCAAGGAGAACAAGGGCGTGCCGGAAACCATCTTCACCATCCCCTACGACCATGTGCACGAACAGGGCAACAATTTCTGTATGATGACCCTCAACGGCCTCAATCAGAATACTTATAACATGAACGCCCAGCCGTGGAACGGTTTCGCGAGCATCCAGGAGTTCTATAATTCGTATATCGATCCCAGCCAAAATCCGGGTCCGCAGGGAATGGTCGTAGGTACCGACCCCGCGGGCGACAGCGTTACCGGTACGCTGGACAAAAGGCTTTCGAACTTCCTGGTCGGGCCGCAGTATGGCGCCGACGGCAAACAGCTGCAGGACGGCGGTTATGAGAAGAGCGGGCCGAACTATGCGGGCGACCCCAATGGTGCGCCGATCGTTTTTACGCCGTATATCAACGAGCTGCAGCCGACGGCATGGCGCCAGTCGGGCGCGCGTATCGCCAAATGGGCCTTCTATTCAGGCATGACGCAAAACCAGGACAACGACTTTGCGATATTCCGGTATGCCGATATCCTGCTGACCAAGGCGGAGGCGAATGCCCGGAAGGCCGCCAACTGGAATGATCCGATCACGCTGGCGATCGTCAACCAGATAAGGACGGTACACGGCGGCGTCGATCCGTTCGCATCCATGACAGCCGCCAGCTTCCTCGCAGAGCGCGGAAGGGAGATGTTCTTTGAAGGCTGGAGAAGACAGGACCAGATACGTTTTGGCGTGTTCAACAACGCATGGCGTTTCCACCCTGCCGACCCGGCCGACAATCTGGGGCCGCACGGGATCAACCACGTCAATATCCTGCCGCTGCCCGATGCACAATTGAATGCCAATAAGAATCTAAAGCAAAATCCTGGTTATTAATATATCGCAGGGCCAGGGGGCCGTCAAGGTCAAACAGTTTAGCATATATCCCTGGCCCTGCGATATATGCCGAAGGACGTCGGCTTGCTGCTGACGAAATAGCCTATGTTGCGTCTGTCTGTTTCTATCGCATGTACTCTATTGCTGGCTGTTGCGTGTACCGGTAACCGCGCGCGACGGCCGGCTACTTTATTTTCCCTTCTGCCCGCGGACTCGACGGGCATCGGGTTTTCCAACAACCTGCAATTTTCCGAGGAGCTCAATATGTACACCTTCCGCAATTTCTACAATGGCGGAGGGGTTGGCGTCGGCGATATCAACAACGACGGATTGCCGGACCTTTTCTTCTGCAGCAATCAGGGATCGAACCGGCTTTATTTGAATAAGGGCGGCTTCAGATTTGAAGACATTACCGAAAAGGCGGGCGTCGCCAGCGATGGGGTCTGGTCGACGGGTGTGGTGTTTGCGGACGTCAACGGCGACGGGCTGATGGATATTTATGTCTGCAAGTCGGGCGACCTGAAGGGGAAGCACCGGGCGAACCAGCTGTTTATCAATAACGGCAATCTTACGTTCACGGATAGTGCCGAAGCATACGGCCTTGCCAATACGGGATTGTCGACCCACGCCGTCTTCTTCGACTACGACCGGGACGGGGACCTCGACTGCTATCTGCTGAACAATTCTTTCCGGAGCGTGGGCAACTACGACCTGGTACGCGACCAGCGGAATATCGCCGATACGCTGGGCGGGAACAAGCTGTACCGCAACGACGGCGGGCATTTTACGGATGTTACGAGGGAGGCGGGCATCTACAGCAGCAAGATCGGATTTGGGCTGGGCGTGACGATTGCCGACGTCAATAAGGATGGGTGGCCGGATATTTATGTTTCGAATGACTTTTTTGAGAAGGACTATCTGTATATCAATCAGCGGGATGGTAGTTTTCGTGAAGACCTCGAGGGCTGTATCAACGAGATCAGCATGAACTCGATGGGGGCGGATATTGCCGATATCAACAATGACGGGTTGCCGGATATCTATGTGACGGATATGCTGCCAGAGGCGGAGGATCGGGTAAAGACGAAGACATCGTTCGAGACCTGGGAGAAGTATCAGGCGGATATCGCGGGGGGCTACTACAAGCAATTTGTGAGAAATGTTTTGCAGTTGAACCGGGGGCGGCGCCTGCAGGGGGAGACGCGCATTTCAGCGAGATCAGTCGTCTGGCGGGGGTCAACGCCACGGACTGGAGCTGGGGCGCGCTGATCGCCGACCTCGACAACGACGGATACAAGGATATTTTTGTGGCGAATGGTATATACAAAGACCTGACGGATCAGGACTATATCCAGTATATGGCCAATCCCACGGAGGTGAGGCGAATGATCAGCGAGGGGAAGGGTGTGACCGGCCAGGGGAAGGGTGTCATCAGCAAGCTGGTCAATATGATCCCGTCGACGCCGCTGCCGAACTATGCGTTTCACAACAACGGAGACTTGAAATTTACGAATAGGGCGCGGGAATGGGGACTGGACCAGCCGGGCTTCTCCAACGGCAGCGCCTACGCCGATCTGGACAATGACGGCAATCTGGACCTCGTGGTCAATAATGTGAATATGCCGGCTTTTGTTTATAGGAATATGGGCGTTCCCGGCAATCACTGGCTGAAGGTTGTTTTGCATGGGATGGGGCTGAACCGGTTTGCAGTCGGGGCGAAGGCGACGGTCTATTATGGATCGAAGCTTGCCTATCAGGAGGAGATGCCGACGCGGGGTTTTGAGTCGGCTGTGGATAGCCGGTTGAATTTTGGACTGGGCACGGCGGCCCGGATCGACTCGCTGGTGGTGGACTGGCCGTCCGGACGGCGGACTGTGTTATCGGGGCTTCGCCCGGACAGTATCATTACACTCAACGAAAAAGACGCCACAACCACCCAACTCACACCCGCAATCTCAGAGAAACCGCTATTTACCACCACATCGGGTCTCAACTTCATTCATCAGGAGAACGAATTCAACGACTTCAACCGCGACCGGCTTATCTTCTCCATGCTCTCGACCGCCGGACCGCGGGTGGCGGTGGGGGACGTGAACGGGGATGGGTTGGACGATGTTTATATCTGTGGGGCGAAGGGGCAGGAGAAGGGGTTGTATATCCAGGGGGTGATGGAAAATTTGTGAAGAGGCCCTTTGCCCCGCAAGACAAGGAATGCGAGGACGTGGACGCGCTGTTCTTCGATGCCGACGGGGACGGGGACAAGGACCTCTTTGTCTGCAGCGGGGGCAACGAGTTCTCGCCGAATTCCACGGCGCTGATCAGCCGGCTTTATCTTAATGACGGGCACGGACGGTTCGTGAAGTCGCCGCAGCAAGCTGCCTTCGGCCGCAATTTTTGAAAGTACGAGTTGTGTTACGGCTGCCGATATTGACGGGGACGGGGACCTGGACCTGTTTGTGGGGGTTCGGTTGAAGCCCTTTAGTTATGGGTATCCGTGCAAGGGGTATATTTTGGAGAATGACGGGCACGGGAAGTTTGCGGATGTGACGTCTAAACTATGTCCGGAGTTGGAGAAGGCGGGTATGGTCACGGATGCGAAATGGTGTGACTATGACAAGGACGGGAAGCCTGATCTGATCGTTGTCGGGGAATATATGCCGGTGAGGATTTTCCATAATGAGGGAGGCCGGCTCCGCGAGACGACTTCCTCCGTGGGTTTGGCCGGAACCAACGGCTGGTGGAACAGGCTGCTGATCGCCGACGTCAACGGCGACGGCTATCCGGATATCATTGCCGGCAATCATGGGTTGAACTCGAGGTTTAAGGCGAGCGCGACCAAACCCGTGACCTGTTATGCGGGTGATTTTGACCAGAACGGGACCGTCGAACAAATCGTCTGCTGTTATAACGGCGACAAGCAGTATCCGATGGCGTTAAGACATGACCTGGTCGCGGCGCTCCCCTACCTGAAGAAAAAATACCTCCACTACGAAGACTATAAGGGACAGACCGTCCAGGATATCTTTACGAAAGAGCAGCTCGACAAGACGGTGAAACTCGACGCCTATGAATTGGAGAGCTGTGTATTTCTCAGCGACGGGAAGGGTGGATTTGTGAAGAAGCCATTGCCGACCGAGGCGCAGTTCTCGACCGTCTATGGGCTGACGGCTGGGGATTTTGACCACGATGGTCTGACCGATCTTTTGATCGGCGGGAATTTGACCAGTCCAAACCCGAAGCCGGCATCTATGACGCCAGCTATGGGCTTTTATTAAAGGGGAATGGGAAGGGGATTTTACGCCGCAGCCGGCCCAACAATCCGGTTTCTTTGTAAAAGGCGCCGTCCGGGATATTCAGGTGATAAAGACCAAACATCAACCTATATTTATAGTAGCCAAAAACAATGATTCGATTCAATTATTTAAATAGTGTGGCCTGCCTCTGTCTTATCCTCTCCGCATGTAGCGACGGGTCGGGCAGCTATTCGCGGCTCGTCAAAAAAGAGCTGGCCAAGTGGCAAACAGGACAACCATCTTCTGCTGGATATTCATTTTGGGATGACCCGAAAACAATTCTATGACTATTGCTGGGGAATGCACAACAAGGGCGTATTCGAAGACGGAGCCAACAGCACGGCCGTTCTTTACAAGCTGAATGGGCCGGGACGGCTGAAACAGGCGGCGTCGATGAACTTCTATCCTGTTTTTAAGAACGATACCATCTATAAGATGTGGGCCCAGTTCGAATACGACGCCTGGGCGCCCCGGAACCGGAGTCTTTTTGCCGACAGCCTGATAAAGGACGTGGTCGGCCTCTATACCAAATGGTACCCCGGCAATGATTTTATCAAACTCACCGACCCTAAACGCGGGACCATATTTGTCAAGGTCGACGGCAACCGCAGGATCGTCGTCGGGCGGAAGGACGACGCCCACGTGAACGTAGACTATACCAATCTGCTCGTAGAAAATGTAGCAACACCATGAGGAACTGGCTTTATCTTTTTTGTCTGGCGATCGCAGGTTGTGAAGTGCAGCCTGCCGACAAGCATACCCTGTTTCAGCTGCTTGGCCCGGGTCAGACCGGAATCGACTTCAACAACAAGCTCGAATATGACGAAGCCTTTAACATCTTTACCTACCGCAACTATTACACCGGAGGCGGAGTGGCCGTCGGCGATATCAACAACGACGGACTACCCGATATCTTCTTCACCGGTAACCAGGTCGACAACAAGCTATATCTCAACAAAGGAAATTTCCACTTCGAGGACATCACCGAAAAGGCCGGCATCCGCAAGGCGGGAAAATGGTCGACAGGTGTGTGCATGGCCGACGTCAACGGCGACGGTCTCCTGGACATCTACGTGTGCAGCAGCGGCATCGCCAAAGGCGATACCCGTCCGAACCAACTGTACATCAACAACGGCAACGGGACGTTTACGGACCGGGCAAAGAAATGGGGCGTCCAGGACGGCGGCTACTCGACCCACGCCGCGTTCTTCGACTATGACCACGACGGGGACCTCGACCTCTTCCTGCTGCGGAATGCCTCGAAGCCGATCAGTACCTTCAACCTCCAGCACAACGAGCGGAATATACGCGACTCGCTGGGCGGAGACCGGCTGTACCGCAATGACGGCGGGCATTTTACGGACGTCAGCAAGGAGGCGGGTATCTATGGGAGCGTCATCGGATTTGGGCTTGGCGTTACGATCGGCGACGTCAACAAGGACGGGTGGCCGGATATCTATGTGTCCAACGATTTCTTCGAGCGGGATTATCTCTATATCAACAACGGCAACGGGACTTTCCGCGAAGAGCTGGAAAGCCAGATGCACAGCATCAGCAATGCCTCGATGGGCGCGGATATGGCCGATATCAACAACGACGGGTATCCGGATATCTTCGTGACGGAGATGCTGCCGGAAGAGGAGTCGAGGATCAAGATCAACACGACTTTCGAGAACTGGGAGAAGTACAGCTGGACCTCCACTATGGCTACTGGAATCGAGTTCACAAGGAATACTTTACAACTGAACAACTGCAACGGCAGCTTTAGCGAGATCGGAAGACTCTCGGGGGTGCGAGGCCACGGACTGGAGTTGGGGCGCACTAATCACCGACCTCGACAACGACGGATACAAGGATATTTTCGTCGCCAACGGCATCTATAAGGACCTGACCAACGAAGACTATATACAGTATATCTCGAACCAGGAGGTGATGTCGAGCATCCTCAGCGGCAAGGACCGGGACTTCCGCAAGCTGATCGATCTGATCCCCTCCCACCCTATGCCGAACTATGCGTTTCACAACAACGGGGATTTGAAATTTACGAATATGGCGCGGGAGTGGGGACTCGACCAGCCGGGCTTCTCGAATGGCAGCGCCTATGTCGATCTCGACAACGACGGCAACACTGGACCTCGTGGTCAACAATATCAATATGCCGGCTTTTGTGTACCGAAATACCGGGGTGCCGGGCAATCACTGGCTGAAGGTTGTTTTGCATGGGATGGGGCTGAATCGCTACGCCGTTGGGGCGAAGGCGACGGTCTATTATGGTTCGCGGCTCGCGTATCAGGAGGAGCAACCGATCCGGGGTTTTGAATCGACGGTCGATTCCAGACTAGAATTTTGGACTGGGGACGGCGGCCCGGGTCGACTCGCTGGTGGTGGACTGGCCGTCCGGACGGCGGACTGTGTTATCCGGGCTTCGCCCGGACAGTATCATTACACTCAACGAAAAAGACGCCACAACCACCCAGCCCACACCCGCAATCTCAGAGAAACCGCTATTTACCACCACATCTGGTCTCAACTTCATTCATCAGGAGAACGAATTCAACGACTTCAACCGCGACCCGGCTTATCTTCTCCATGCTCTCGACCGCCGGACCGCGGGTGGCGGTGGGGAGACGTGAACGGGGATGGGTTGGACGATGTTTATATCTGTGGGGCGAAGGGACAGGAGAAAGGGTTGTATATCCAGGGGGTGGTGGAAAATTTGTGAGGAGGGCCTTTGCCCCGCAAGACAAGGAATGCGAGGACGTGGACGCGCTGTTCTTCGATGCCGACGGGGATGGGGATAAGGACCTCTTTGTCTGCAGATGGGGGCAACGAGTTCTCGCCGAATTCCACGGCGCTGATCAGCCGGCTTTATCTTAATGACGGGCACGGAGGGTTCGTAAAGTCGCCGCAGCTGCTGCCTTCGGCCGCAATTTTTGAAAGTACGAGTTGTGTTACGGCTGCCGATATTGACGGGGACGGGGACCTGGACCTGTTTGTGGGGGTTCGGTTGAAGCCCTTTAGTTATGGGTATCCGTGCAAGGGGTATATTTTGGAGAATGACGGGCACGGGAAGTTTGCGGATGTGACGTCTAAACTATGTCCGGAGTTGGAGAAGGCGGGTATGGTCACGGATGCGAAATGGTGTGACTATGACAAGGACGGGAAGCCTGATCTGATCGTTGTCGGGGAATATATGCCGGTGAGGATTTTCCATAACGAGGGAGGCCGGCTCCGCGAGACGACTTCCACCGTTGGTTTGGCCGGAACCAATGGCTGGTGGAACAGGCTGCTGATCGCCGACGTCAACGGCGACGGCTATCCGGATATCATTGCCGGCAATCATGGGTTGAACTCGAGGTTTAAGGCGAGCGCGACCAAACCCGTGACTTGTTATGCGGGTGATTTTGACCAGAACGGGACCGTCGAGCAGATCGTCTGCTGTTATAACGGCGACAAGCAGTATCCGATGGCGTTAAGACATGACCTGGTCGCGGCGCTCCCCTACCTGAAGAAAAAATACCTCCACTACGAAGACTATAAGGGACAGACCGTCCAGGATATCTTTACGAAAGAGCAGCTCGACAAGACGGTGAAACTCGACGCCTATGAATTGGAGAGCTGTGTATTTCTCAGCGACGGGAAGGGTGGATTTGTAAAGAAGCCATTGCCGACCGAGGCGCAGTTCTCGCCCGTGTATGGTCTCAGCGCCGGAGATTTTTGACCACGATGGACTTACCGACCTTTTGATCGGCGGGAATTTCTACGAGTCCAAACCCGAAGCCGGCATCTATGACGCGGGTTACGGGTTGTTTTTAAAGGGGAAATGGGAAAGGGGATTTTACGCCGCTGCCGGCCGCGAGTCGGGCTTTTTTGTCCAGTAGCGCCATCCGGGATATTCAGACCGTCAAAACAAAACATCAACCTATATTTATAGTAGCCAGGAACAACGACACGACCCAACTATTCATCAACCTAAAACACTAGCGATATGAACAATACTTATGACGCCACTAGTTATCGGCTCCGGCATCAGCGGCGGCTGGGCAGCGAAAGAGCTTACGGAGAAAAGGGCTCAGCGTACTGATGCTCGAGCGGGGCCGCCTTCGAGCATATCAAAGACTATAAGAGCGCGGACAAGAATCCTGGGAGATGCCGCACCGGGACCGGGCCACCGAGCAGCAGAAAAAGGACAGACCGGTCATATCGCGGTACTGGGCGATGTACGGCACGGCGGCGCACGAACCCATCATGGACTATTGGGCCAATGAGAAGGACTGTCCCTACGTCGAGGAAAAACCCTTTACATGGTGGAGGAGTTATCAGGTCGGTGGCCGGTCGATCCTCTGGGGGAGACAGAGCTATCGATGGAGCGATCTCGATTTCGAAGCCAATCTAAAGGACGGTATTGCGGTCGACTGGCCCATCCGGTATAAGGACCTCGAGTCCTGGTATACCTATGTGGAGAAGTTTGCGGGCATCAGCGGTTCGAAAGAAGGGCTGGCGCATTTGCCGGACGGGCATTTTCTGCCGCCGATGGACCTCAACTGCGTGGAGAAGGACGTGGCCGCGAGAATCAGGGCGAAGTGGGAGGGGCAGCGCCATATGTTCATCGGTCGTGTGGCCAATCTGACTGCGGTTATCCCCGGCCGTACGCAGTGTCAGTTCCGCAACCGCTGCTGGGAAGGCTGTCCCTTCGGCGGCTATTTCAGTACCCAGTCCTCTACCCTGCCGGCTGCGATGGCTACGGGCAGGCTGACGGTGAGGCCCTGGTCCATCGTGACGCGGATCCTTTACGACAAGGACAAGCGCCGTGCGACGGGTGTCGAGATCCTCGACGCGGAGAACAACAAGACCTATACCTTTAATTCGAAGATCGTCTTCCTGAACGCCTCGGCCCTCAACAGCGCACTGGGTGCTGATGAATTCCGCCACGGATGTATGGCCCGGCGGGCTGGGCAGCAGCAGCGGCGAGCTCGGGCATAACGTCATGGACCACCACTATATGCTGGGCGCGCAGGGCATGGTGGACGGCTATCTGGACAAATACTACTATGGCCGGAGGGCCAATGGTTTTATATCCCGCGTTTTGCCAACATCGGCGGGGACAAGCGCGACTTCCTGCGGGGCTTTGGCTATCAGGGCAGCGCCAGCGAGAGGGTTGGAGCCGCGACGTCGCGGAGATGAGCATCGGCGCCGGTCTCAAGGAGGCGCTGACCGAGCCGGGGGACTGGCAGATCGGCGCAACCGGATTTGGCGAGATCCTGCCCTATCACGAGAACAAGATCAGCCTGGACAAGAATGTAAAGGACAAATGGGGTCTCCCCGTCCTCTCGATGGATGCCGAGCTGAAGGAGAACGAACTGAAGATGCGTAAGGATATCGTAAAAGAGCTGGTGGCCATGTTCGAGGCCGCCGGGGTCAAAAATATCACGACCTGGGACAGCGACAAATATGCTATCGGTCAGGGCATACACGAAATGGGTACGGCGAGGATGGGCCGGGATCCGAAGACCTCGGTGCTGAACGGACACAATCAGGTGTGGGATGCGCCGAACGTTTTTGTCACGGACGGGGCCTGCATGACGTCAGCGGCCTGTCAAAACCCGTCGCTGACCTATATGGCGCTGACGGCAAGAGCCGCGGATTATGCCGTCGGTCAGCTAAAAAAGGTGATATTTGACGGATTGAAGAAATTCCTCCTCTATATTGTTTTGCTTCCGCTGCTGGCCGCATGCGGGAGAGAAGCTGCGCGCGGGGGAAGGCCGCGCCCTTATTCCAACTGTTACCGGCCGAACGAACGGGTATCGCCTTTACCAATCGGGTGGTGGACACCGATAGCCTCAGCATACTCGACTATTTGTATTATTATAATGGCGGAGGGGTGGCGGCCGCGGATTTCAATAGGGACGGACTGCCTGATCTTTTCTTTGTCTCCAATCAGGGCGGGTGCAGATTGTATCTCAATAAGGGCAATTTTAAATTTGATGACGTGACCGCCGCTGCCGGCGTCGCGGGTAGGGGTAACTGGAAGACGGGTGTCACGATAGCGGACGTGAATAACGACGGCTGGCCCGATATCTATCTTTCCGAAGTGGGCGGGTATAAGGGGTTTCGTGGGAGGAACGAGCTGTTTGTGAATAACCGCGATGGTAGTTTTTCCGAGCGGGCCCATGAGTATGGACTGGACATAGAGGGGTTCAACACCCAGGCCGTCTTCTTCGACTATGACCACGACGGAGACCCCGATCTTTTTATCGTCAACCATTCTGTCCATTCGAACGAAAGCTATGGCGACACCTCCCTTCGGCGCGTGACCAGCCCCGTCAGCGGAGACCATCTGCTGCGCAATGACAGTATTGCTCCGGGCGTTCGGCGCTACGTCGAGGTTACGGGTTCGGCGGGTATCTACCAAAGCATCATCGGCTATGGGCTGAATGTGATGGTGGGCGACCTGAACAACGACGGCTGGGACGATATCTATGTCAGCAATGATTTTCACGAGAACGACTACTACTACCTCAATCTGGGCAACGGGCGCTTTTCCGAGATAGACCAGCAGGCCTTCGCGCACCAGAGCCGGTTCTCGATGGGCAGCGATATCGCGGATATCAACAATGACGGCTGGCTCGACCTGATCACCCTCGACATGCTGCCACCGCAGCAGCGGCTGCAGAAGACATCCTCGGGGGACGATCCGCTGAGCATCTTCCAGTTGAAACACAAATACGGCTACAACTATCAGTATTCGCGCAACTGCCTCCAGCTGAATACCGGTGGAGGCATGCGGTTCAGCGATATCGCGCTCTATGCGGGCGTAGCGGCCACGGACTGGAGCTGGTCTCCGCTGGTCGCGGACTTCGACAATGACGGCCACAAGGATATTTTTATTTCCAATGGCATCCAGCACCGGCCGAATGATCTGGACTTTATAAAGTTCTTTTCTTCGGGCGGGCGGGTTGATGTGGGGGTGGTGGCGAGGAGCCCGGACGGGAAGGCGGGTAACTATATCTTCCAGGGGATCGGACAGTCTCGTCTTTACCGACAGGAGTAAGGACTGGGGGATTGTCCAGCCGGCTTTTTCCAATGGCGCGCTCTCCGTTGACCTGAATAATGACGGGGCGCTGGATATTGTGGTCAATACGGTGAATGGCCCCGCGCTGCTGTATAAGAATGGGGGATCCGTGGGGCACTATCTCGATATTCAGCTGGTTGGTTCGGCAGCGAACCCGCTGGGGCTTGGGGCGAAGGTGGTGGTATTTGACAAGGGGGTGATGCAGTTCAACTATCTGACGCCGACGCACGGGTTTGAGAGCAGTAGTTTGCAGTATGTACATTTTGGACTGGGGGCGGATACGGTGGTGGATACGGTGCAGGTGATCTGGCCGGATGGGTTGACGCAGTTGCTGACGAATGTTCGGGGCCGACCGGCGGGTGGTGGTGGAGCATGCGAATGCGGGAGTTGGGGCGGCGTTGCTGCCTTCGGACGGTTCACGGAGATCGGACGGTTCACGGAGATCGGACGGTTCACGGGGGTCGGACGGTTCACGGGTGTCGGACGGTTCACATGGTTCACATGGTTCACGCGGTTCACAGGAACCGCTACTCAGGGACGTGACCGATTCGGTGGCTTTCCCCTGGCGGCGGGTTCCCTCTGCATTTAACGATTTCGACGCCCAGCCGCTGATCCCTCATCAATTGTCTACGCGGGGGCCGAAGGTGGCGATTGGCGATATTGACGGGGACGGGCTCGACGATATTTTTATCTGCGGCAATGACCGGCAGCCCGGGAGTCTTTTCCGGCAGCTGGCCTCGGGGAAGTTCGAGCCCAGCAACGAGGAACTCTTCCGCGCGGACGCGATCTGCGAAGACGCAGACGCCATCTTCTTCGACGCAAACGGCGACGGTCACCCCGACCTGCTGGTGGTCAGCGGCGGCAATAAATATATGGATGGATCCCCTGCCCTTCAGGACCGGCTCTATCTCAACGACGGGAAGGGCCATTTTTCGCGCGCAGCGGATTTTCCTTTTTTGCCGGAGAACAAGTCGGTGGTTGTCGCGGGCGACGTCAATGGCGACGGCCACCCCGATCTGTTCATCGGCGGCTGTGCCGTATCGGGCAACTACGGCGCCGCACCCGAGTCTTATTTATTGATCAACGACGGCAAGGGGCATTTCAGTCGGGCGGCGGATGCCGCCGCACCGGAGCTTTCCCGTATCGGCATGGTCAGCTCCGCGGTATTCACGGATATGGACAAGGACGGCTGGCCCGATCTTGTCGTGGCGGGCGAGTGGATGCCGATCACGGTGTTCCGCAACCAGCACGGGCATTTAAAGAATGTTACGACCGAACTGGGTTTGGGCCATAGTACCGGCCTGTGGACCTGCCTGCAGGCCGTGGACCTTGACGGCGACGGCCGCGAAGACCTGCTCGCGGGCAACTGGGGGAGGAACTCGAAGCTGAAGGCGAGTGCCGCCTCGCCGATAAGACTATACTGCGGCGATTTTGACAACAACGGCCAGTCCGACCAGTTGCTGGCAGTTGCCGAGGACGGAAAGTACTATCCTTTTCTGGGTAAGGACGAGCTGGAGCGGCATATGCCATCGGTCATCCGTAAACGATACAATAACTATTCGACGTTTGCCGGGCAGACGGTAGAGCAGATCCTGGGCGACGCTCTGGGCCGTTCGCTCACTCTCCAGGCGGAGGACCTGTCTTCTTCGGTGTTGATGAATACTGGGCGGGGCGGCTACTCGCTGTCGCGGCTTCCGAAAGAGGCACAGTGGTCTCCGGTGTTTTGCTGGCTGGTGCAGGATGTGGATGGGGATGGCCGTAAAGATATTATCGCCGCGGGGAATTTTGACGGGGTGATGCCGTACGAGGGGAGGTATGACGCGAGCTATGGGGCGGTGCTAGCCTCGCGGCGCGGAGCCGGTGGTTCCGGGGTCCCTCCACTGTCCGCGATTTCGATGTCCCGATCGGGATTGTTACTCGAAGGAGAGATCCGGGATAGTAAGATCGTGCGTACAAAGCACGGGCCGTTGTTCCTTTTCTCGCGGGTCGACGGGTCGCCCGTATTTTACCGGCGGAATTAAGGGAGTTCGTCGATCTTTTTCTGCAATGCCGTCCGCTCGGCGGGTGTACGCGCGAGGGCCAGGGCTTCGGTCAGGTGCTGCCGGGCTTTCTCATTGTCTACTTCGGAATACAGGTCTCCCAATAATGTATAATAGAATCGGTTTTTCCGCAGGTCGAGTCGTTCGGCTTCGCGGATGGCTTCGGGTTTGCCTTTTATTTTCGACAGCGCATAAATGCGGTTGAGCGCCGCCATCGGCGAATAGTCCACCTGGAGGAGGAGGTTGTACAGCTGCAGGATGTTCTGCCATTTTTGTTCCGTGTCTTCTTTCTGTGTATTCCAATAGGCGATGCCCGCCTCGAGGTGATATTTCGAGAGACGGGCGCCGCTGGCGGCACAGTTGAGGAAATAGCCGCCCTTGCTGACGAGGTCCGAGTTCCAGAGTCTGGTGTCCTGTTCTTCGTAGAGGACCAGCTCGCCGTTGGCGTCGAGGCGTGCGTCAAGGCGCGAGGCGTGAAAACACATCAGTGCCAGTAACGCATTGGCTTCGGGGCCGTTGGTTGGTTCGTTTTCAATGAGCATCTGGCCGAGGCGGATGGCTTCGAAGCAAAGGTCTTTTCTTAGTGAACGGTTGTCGCTGGCGGAATAATACCCTTCGTTGAACAGCAGGTATATCGTCGTCAGTACGGACGACAGCCTTGTTTCGATGTCCGCGGGTCCGGGCAGGTCGAGGCTGACACCGGCCACTCTGATCTTCTCCTTCGCGCGGAACAGGCGTTTGTTGATGACTTCCTTGTTGGTCAGAAAGGCCTCGGCGATCTCGTCGATGCCAAAGCCGCAGAGCACGCGCAGCGACAGGCCGATCTGCGCCTCGGGTGGGATGGCGGGATGGCTGATCGCAAACATCATCCGCAGCTGGCTGTCGTTGATATTCTGCGGAGAGAACTCGGGTTCGGGATCGTCTGTTGCCTCGGGGCGGCGGCGCGTCGCGGGGCTAGTTTGGTGTTGAACAGCTGGCCGCGCTTGAGCCAGTTCTTCGCGCGGTTGCCCGCGACCGTATACAGCCAGGCGGCCGGATTCGGCGGGAGACCTTTCTGTCCCCAGGTCTCTGCCGCCGTCAGGAAGGTGTCGCTGGCGATATCCTCGGCAATCTCTATCTGGTCAAAGCCAAAATGTTTGCAGAGGACGGCGACGATCTTCCTGTATTCCGTCCTGAATAGTTGTGGTATGATCTCAGCGATGTCCATTGATCTTTCGCACCTCTACGCTGTTGCCTTCGCCATTGAGTATCGGATTGCCTTTCGCCAGTTGTACCGCTTCGTCGAGGCTGGCCGCTCTGATGACCATGAAGCCCGCGAGGCTCTCCTTTATCTCCGCGAATGGTCCGTCCGTGATGACGCCGCCAGGCCTGATCACCTTGCCTTTGGGATCGAGACCGGTACCGCCGACAAATTTGTCCTGAGCAACGATGGTGTCGACCCATTGCTGATACTGTTCCATATAGCCTTTCAGCTGGTCGGGTGTGGGCTGCTTTTCCTTTGTGATCAGGTCCAGCCGCATGAGTACGATATATTCTTCCATATATTAGCTTTTTAACGGTGTGTACGTGACATGGATGATCCCGCTTTTGAATACGTGCGAAGAGGTCAGTTCGAGGTCCAGTTTGTTCGTTATTCCTTTGAAGACGGGTGTGCCGTCGCCGAGTGCTACCGGGTCGATCAGGAAGCTGTAGGTGTCGATGAGTCCGGCTTCGGTCAGCTGGGAGACGATGCTACCGCTGCCAAGGATCGTCATCGGGCTGCCTTCCTGGGTTTTGAGCCGGCGCACTGTGGTGACGAGGTCGTCCTTGATGAGCGTGGTGTTCTGCCAGTCGGCTTTTTTCAGTGTCTTTGAAAAGACGATCTTCTCGGATTTGTTCATCCCGTCGGCGGTCACGGGTGCGCGTTGTTTGCCCATTTCGGTCGGCCAGAAGGCAGCCATCATCTGATATGTGACGCGTCCGAACAGCAGCGTGCTGCCGCGCTGGGAGTTCTCGTCCGAAAATTTGCTGACCTCTCCGTCATGGCGATGCCAGCTGATATCGCCGCCGGGCGCCTGAAAGAAGCCGTTCAGCGTGATAAAGTTAAAAACATTTAGCGTTCTCATTGTCAATAATTTAGTTGTTATAGATTGTTTTTACACCCTTATAACAACCGGGTTTATCGAAATTGGACACCCCGCGGCGCCGGCGCTTACAAATTACTAATTTTATACCCTTATGTAACCGACCATCTCCGGATATTCAACCGCACTATTCTCCAATTGCGCCAGCTCTGATCCATGAGGCGACGTTTTTGAGGAATCGGGAGGATATAAAGGTTCGTGATTATGGGATGACGGAGCAAAGCGAAGGTCACGGGACGAGCCGGACCTGCTGGGGAAGGAGCCGGTGAATAAATGACGGGCAACCTACCTGGTCGAATTCCGGATCATAAGCCGGGTCTTCAGGCGGAAAGTCTGTTCGATCGTTGACTTTTTACAGATCTCGTCTATCAGAATGCCCATCGCGAGTTTCCCGACCTCATATCCTGGCTGCATGACCGTTGTCAGGGACGGTTCGACGACTTCGCTGATGGGGTCGTCATTGAACCCGGCGATGCGGAGGTCCGCGGGGATGGCGATGCCGTGTGCGCGGAAGTATTTTATTGCCAGGACGGCTGTCCGGTCGTTGATGGCAAATATCCCGTCCGGCAGTGGCCGGAGTTTCGCGATCTTTTTGATCAGGGGAGGGCGTCTTCCTCGAACGCCTTGCAGCGCAGGATCAGCCTTTCGTCGACCGGCAGCCGGTGTTTGCCGAGCGCGTCGAGGTATCCGTGCAGCCGGTTCTCGGAGATGGAGAGGCCTTCCGGGCCGGCAATATGGACGATCCGTCTGCAGCCCCTTTTATAAGGTGCTCGACTGCCTTATAGGCTCCTTCGTATTCATCGACGATGACCCTGTTGCAGGAGAAATCGGGCAGGATGCGGTCGAACATGACGATGGGCACGCCTTTTTCCTTCACTTTGCAAAATTCGGAGGGGTCTTTGGTTTCCTTGGAGATCGAGACCAACAGGCCGTCGACATTACAGGCCAGCAGCTTTTTCATACTGGCCAGTTCCTGAACATAGGTCTCATTGCTCTGACAGAACATGAGATAGTAATTATTCTCGTTGGCGACGTCGGTCATGCCACTGAGGGCCTGTGAGAAATAGTGGGAGTGTATAGCCGGCACGATGACGCCGATGATCCTCGTACTCCGTTTGACAAGGCTTTGAGCCATGATGTTCGGCTCGTAATTGAGCCGTGTGGCGAGTTCAAGGACGGCCTTTTTCGTTTCCGGATTGATGTCCGACACATTCCGGAGAGCTCTGGATACGGTAGAAACAGAAATATTGAGTTGTCTGGCGATGTCTTTTATTGTAACGGGGTGTTTTTCCATAGAGAGCTATTTTTTGTTTCCGGCAACGTTACCGGAAACGTTCTATTACAAATCCGGGGCCTGCGCTACAAAAATATGAATAGATGGACCATATTTGGTGCTGTTAATATTTAAGGTCATGAAGACACGGAACATTTTTCTGTTTTTAACCATTTCTATGCTAACCTATCAGGCGCAAGCCAACCACGACGAGTCTAAGGGAAACCCTCCTTATTTGCAGAACAGAGCGCCGCTGCAACAGAAACCATTTCTGGATCTTCCATTCGGCGCGATCAGGCCGGCCGGCTGGCTGAGACAGCAGCTGGTCGATATGAAGAATGGAATGGCCGGCCGGCTGGACCAGCTGTATCCGTCCGTTCTCGGCAGCCGCAACGGCTGGCTGGGCGGCGACGGCGATGTGTGGGAGCGCGGGCCGTATTGGCTGGATGGCCTTGTTCCCCTCGCCTATATCCTCGACGACGACGAATTGAAGGCCAAGGTCCGGCCGTGGGTCGAATGGTCGATCGCCAACCAGATGAAGGACGGCTATTTCGGTCCGATCCCGCCGGTCAGCGAACCCGCGCCCGAGGCCGGTCTGCAAAGGGACAGGGCTCGTGACTGGTGGCCGAAAATGGTGATGATGAAGGTGCTGCAGCAGTACTATACGGCAACCGGCGACAAGAGGGTCATCGAGTTGTTGCTGCGTTACACCCGGTATCAGCTGCAGATGCTGCCCAGGACGCCGCTGGGGTTTTATTCCTGGTGGGGATCGCAGCGCGGGGCGGACAATCTGCAGATAGTCTATTGGCTGTACAATGTCACGGGCGAAGCTTATCTGCTCGATCTGGCTGAGATCATCCACAGGCAAACTTTCGACTGGACCGACAATTTCCTTCATTCGAACGATCTTGCCGCTACCTATAAATTTCATGGGGTCAATCTGGCCCAGGGCATCAAGTCGCCCGTGATATATTATCAGCAGCGTCCGGAGCGTCAGTATCTGGAGGCTGTCAGCAAGGCATTGAAGGACATCCGGCTGTATCAGGGGCAGGTGCAGGGGATGTATGGAGCGGACGAGCTTACGCGCGGAAATGACCCCGTGCAGGGATCTGAGCTTTGCTCCGCGGTCGAGCTGATGTTCTCGCTGGAGAGCATGATGACGATCACCGGCGACGTTGGGATGATGGACCATCTGGAACGCATCGCCTACAATGCCCTTCCGGCGCAGATCACAGATGACTACAACGGCCGGCAGTATTACCAGCAGGCCAACCAGGTAGAGGTCAGCCGGCAGAACAGGAATTTTGTCACGGCATACGACGGCACAGACCTTTGTTTTGGCGTGCTGACGGGCTTCCCCTGCTGCACGACGAATATGCACCAGGGATGGCCCAAGTTCGTGCAGAATCTCTGGCATGCCAGCGCGGATGGCGGTCTTGCGGCCCTGGTCTATGGTCCTTCTTCGGTGAAGGCCCGGATAGCCGACGGCACCGAGGTCGAGTTTACGGAGGAGACGTCCTACCCTTTCAACGAACAGGTGCGGTTCATTTACAACAGCGAGGCCGAAGCCAGCTTCCCCTTGCATCTTCGTGTGCCGGGCTGGTGCGCGGGAGCCACCATAAGGGTCAACGGAAAAATATACATGCAGCCAAAAGGCGGGCAGATAGAAAGGGTCGTCCGCAAATGGAAAAAAGGAGACGTCGTCGAGTTGCAACTGCCGATGTCGGTTACGACTAGCCGGTGGTTCAACAACTCTGTGGGAGTCGAGCGGGGGCCTCTCGTCTATGCGCTGAAGGTCGAGGAGAACTGGAAAGACGTAGCCAACACGGACCGCTATGGCGACTATCAGGAGGTCTACCCAGGATCTCCCTGGAATTTCGGTCTTTGGCAGGAATGCATAAAGCATCCTGAGACAACATTCAGGGTCATTGAAAAACCAAATAGTGAAGCCTACCCCTGGAATCCGCAAAATGCCCCCGTCGAGATCAGGGCGAAGGGCAAACAGATACCCGAATGGAAGCTCTACAACGGCAGCGCCGGTCCTTTGCCATACAGCACTATCGAGTATTTGAAGGAGAGCCTGCCTGTGAACATCACACTCATACCCTATGGATGCACGACACTCCGGATCAGCGAATTTCCGGTGGTGTTATAGCGATGACCACCCGCGAAAAAGCCGGCATGAAGCCGGCTTTTTTTATGCTTTGAGGGGAACTGTTCAGTGGGAGTGCGGGAGTTTAGCGGGACCTGTGTTCTCAGGGCAGCAGCTGGCGGAACGAACGCGGCAGCCATACCTGCATGGCGTCGGCTCCCCGGTTGCCCCAGGTGCAATAGGGTATCGCCGTCATCCTTCTTTCGACCGAAGACAGCGACTGGCCGTCCGCCGACACCTGTGCCCCGACCGCGTCGAATCCGATCTTGTTCACGCCTCCCAGAAGGCTGGCGTCGAAGTCGGTCGTGAAGCGGGCGTTGCGGGGCAGAACGAAATCCCAGACGCCGCCGTTGTCCGCGGATTCAACGCAATAGAGTATGGGTCCATATTGCAGAGCTACGCGGTCGCTGTCCTGCCGTACTTCCGGGCGCGCGGCGACCATTCGGACGGACATGGGGAGGTCGAGCGTGACCACGTCGCCTTTTTCCAGGTCCGGCTGATGACGGCGTAGCCGTTGCGCAGGGTATACGCCGCCGGTTTGCCGTTGACCAGCAGTTGCGGCGCGGATCCCGCCGAATCGGTATAGCAGTAAAGACCGCCGGGCGCCGGCGTGTTCAGCCAGCCGGGCAGCCGGAGGGACAGCTCGAAGCTTTGCGCCGTGGCAGGATCTATGTGGAGGCTGACCTGTCCGTTCCACGGATAGCCGGTTTGCATGCCGACGGCAACGTTTTTCCGGTTGACCTGGAATGTCGTGCGGCTTCCGATATAAAGATTCACCAGGATCCCCTTGCCGGTGGTTCCGTAGATATAGTTGCCGAGGGACGATACGAGCCTTGCTATATTGGAAGGACAGCAGGCCGTGCCAAACCATTCTCTTCTTCCTTTTCCTCCTTTCGAAGCCAGCGGGTTGCCGTAGAAGAAATGGTCGCCGGATAGGGAAAGGCCGTCCAGTGCGCCGTTGTAAAGGCTGCGTTCGAGGACGTCGGCATATTTGGCGTCGCCGGTCAGCAGGTTCATCCGCGAGTTCCAGAGCACCATGCCTACGGAGGCGCAGGTTTCGCAATAGGCCGTTTCGTTAGGCAGGTCGTAGGGTGCGCCGAATCCTTCGTTGCGGGCTTCCGCTCCGATGCCGCCGGTGATATACATATTCCTTCCGACGACGTCGTTCCAGACCTTGTCCATCGCCGACAGATATTTTGCGTTGTCCGTAACGGCCGCTACGTCGGACATACCCGAGTACAGATACATGGCCCTGACGGCATGTCCCGTGATGTGGTCCTGGTCCTCTACGGGTAGTTTGTCCTGACAGTAGTCGGGGTCTTTCCACTGGTCCCATATAACGCCTTTGCCGTAACCGTGGCCGCGCTGGTCGAGGAACCACTGGGCGAGGAGGAGGTATCTTTCGTTGCCGGTATGGCGGTATAGCTTCATCAGGGCCAGCTCGATCTCTTCATGGCCCGGGACCCAGTGGCGGTTGCGGCCGCGGAATACCGAATCGATATGGTCGGCGAAGCGAATCGCAACGTCGAGCAGCTTGCGGTCGCCCGTGCCGTCATGCCAGGCTATGGCGGCTTCGATGAGATGGCCGGCGCAATAGTCCTCGTGTTTTTCCATATCGGTCCACCTGTTCTGCAGCCCCGTGAGGGTATAATAGGTATTAAGATAGCCGTCCGGCAACTGGGCGGCGGCTATTTTGGCGATCCATTCGTCGCCCTTCCGGCGGAGGGCGGCGTCGGGATGGCTGCGCAGGCAGTAGGCGATGGCCTCGATCGCCTTATACACGTCGGAATCGTCGTAGTAGATGCCTTCGTGCTTTTCGCCCTTTCTGCGGGCGGCCTTTTCGAAATTGCGGATGCGGCCTGTCCTGTTCTCCGTGTAGTCGATACAGGCGCGCAGGGTGGCCGTGGCTACGCTGTCGATACGGGGTGTCCAGAAAGCATCGGTGATGACCACGTCGGCAAAGCTGACCGGTCGTATTCGCTGCCCCGGGGCGGACCTTTCCGTTGCCACGGGCTGCGCGCCGGCGGGATAGCCTGCCAGCAGGGCGAGAGACAGCGCAGCCGGCAGTAGTATGGATCGTTGTGCAAGTATCATAAAGTATAGTTATCGTGTGATGCGGAGGCGGACCTCCAGTCTTGAATAGGGCCTGTTCCGGTCTGCGGGGATATTCACCTGCAAGGTAAGCACTCCATCCTTTCCGGAGACGGGTGCGGCGTTTCCGGAGACGGGTGCGGCGTTTTCGATATGGCCGGCTGCCTGGGCGGTGTATATCTTCAGGAGACCGCTGGAGCCGCCGCGCCCTTCCAGCGTAACGGTATATTGATCGCCGTCCAGCCGTTGCGTGAGGATGCGGAGCCCGGTGGAAGAGTCTCCTGGTTGCGGGAGGGCGACGATGGGCAGCGCTCCGATGCCCCCGGAATGGCGGACCTCGAGGCGGTGCCGCCCGGCGGAGAGCCTGAGCCGGCATTTCAGCGTGATGCCTTCCGCGCCCTGAAGGGTTTCGGCCGGTATCGGCGCGCCATCAAGGCGGACGGCCGACATTTGGGTGCCCAGGGGGAAGGCCGGTTCGAAAAGGATCGTTCGGGCGGCGGGGCACGTGATCGTATAGACGGTCCTGCCGGGCGTTCTTTGCATATCGAGGGCTGCATGGCTGCGGTTCAGCGGGATCTGCGTGACGCGCGCGAATTTCCAGTCCCGGGGGAACCAGGGCGCCAGCCGGTAGCGGTTAGGCGGTACGTCGACGTCCAGCCCCAGCATCCCTTCGATGGCCGGCAGGGGCACCATCGCCTCGCTCCAGCACTGGTGGCTGCATACGCCGTTGGGAACATATTTATCCCCGTTGAAAGTCTCTTCGATGCTTCCCGGACTCCAGTTGCGGTAGTGAAGAAGGTTGTTCATCAGGTGGGTATATCCGTTAGCGTATCTTCCCGTGCGGAAATCCGCGAGCGAAGCCCATCCCGCATATAGCGGCCAGACCATGCCGGCGTGATAGCTGCCGGCCCTGTAGTGGGGGTTGGTCGATTCAATCATCCGGATACCCCAGTCGGTCGAGAAGGCGCTGCCGGCCATGCGGTCGCTGACGGCGGCTGCTTTTGCGCTGTCCTGTACCGTCCGCAGGTATACGGCAACAGCCGCCAGGACGGTCGGGTCCTGCATGTAGGAGCCGTCTTTCATTTTCCCGTTGTAGAAGAACTGTTCGTTGGGATTCCAGAATTCGCGGTCGATCGTCTCCCTGACGCGGCGGGCGTCGCCTGCGTATCGGCGGGCATCGCCGGCGTATCCGGTGCACTGCGCCATCCGGGCGGCGCCTTCGAGCGCCGCTGCCCAGGAGGCGGCGAGGTAGAATTCGGTATGGGTGCCATACAGAACGCCCCCTTCGATCCAGCCGTGCCCGACGTTGGTATTTTCGATCAGTCCGTCGCCGTCGGTGTCCGTGCTGTAACAGAAATCCATCGCCTTGCGGATCGCCGGCCAGTTACGCCGGATGAAGAGGGTGTCTCCGCTGTACCGGAGATAGTGCGCGGCCAGGACTACGAACAGCGGGGTGGCGTCCGAGGCGTCATAGTGCACGGCCCCGCTGGAGCTGAGTTCGTGGTATATCTTGCCGCTGACGTCCTGATAGCGGATGAGGGTCTCCAGCATCTTGCGGACCATTCCGGGGTCTCCGTATGCGTCGACGGCCATTGCGCTCCATTCGCCGTCCCGGCCGAAGTACCACGCGTATCCCGGCCTGCCGCTGGGTTTCTGTCCTCCGTCCCATCCGCGCGACGTCGTGCCGAATCCGGCCATCAGCGCCGTCCCGACACCCGGTGTCGTCTGGAGGAACTGGTCGGTACGGGCAAGCGCCCACCTGTAGCCTTCGTTGAATGCCGTGTCGGGTGTCGTGAATGTCAGGTGGTCTTCGAGCAGCTTTCTGTAATATCGCCCCGACTCATCGAACAGACGGCTCATTTCGCCGCAGAGGCTGCGGTAGAGCCGGAGGTTCTCTTTCCATCCCGTCTCTCCTCCGAGAATGCGGATATCGATGGCGGGAGTCCCGGACAGGGCGAACTCAGCGCTGACGTCTACCTGGCCGGAGTCATTGACCGTCCTCATTTCCTGGCGCAGCGGTCTGGCGCTATAGGCTACCACCGTGCTGGCGGCGTCGTTGCCACCGCTGATGATGTGCGCGTTGGCAGCCGGGCAGAAGCCGTACCGGATGCTCCCGGCGGCCTCCGCCGAATACGGCCACATCAGGCGCAGGTTGCAGCCATAGCGGACAACCAGCCCCGTTATGCCGGCGCCTTCCGGTTCGATATGGGCCACGCCGCAGGGCCGGTCGAAAGACACGGTATATATTTCGCGGATCGACGAGGTCCCTATGTGGTAGGTCCTTATGAGGTATTCAGGCGTCACGAGTACTTCGGGCTGCAGGTTCTTCAGCCACGACACCGAATCGCGGTCCTTGAGCCGGACGCCGACGGCGAGGTCGCGGAGGGCCATCAGCGGGTGCGTCCATATTTCTTCCGCCCCGCCGTCCAGTCTGCCCATCCAGGCGATGCGCCTTCCCGTCAGGTCATAGAAAGCCCTGCTGCCTGTCTTCGCCGGCAGCTGCAGGGAGGGTTTGGGCAGGGTCCATTTTTTCGCCGCCGTCAGCGGCTGGGCCGGCGCGGCAAATCCGGCGGGTGCGACCGTCCGGGGAGCCGTGGACCAGTACTTGCGGGGGCCCGTAAGGCGGCCGTCCATGTACATGAATATATTCTGCGTGAGCCTGGCGAGATGGACACGATTGTAGTTGGGCGCCGAATAATACATATATGCGCCGGCTGCGATGACCGTGCCTTTTCCGGGATGGTATTCCAGCAGCAGCCGGCTGTGTTCGCCGAAAGTGATATAGGTCCACTGGATGCCTATGACGCGGCCTTCGCGTGGTGTGTCCGCGCCGAACAGTCCCCATTTGCGGGCAATATGGTCGACGGGTTGTTTGCTGCAATAGACTCCGCCTCCCTGCAGCGAGTCGAATACGGGGTGTGACCGGTATCCGTGGAAACCGAGGGGCCGGCCAAAGCCTTCGTCCCGTATCGTGTCTTCGCGCAGACTGTACCGGCCGGACTCCATATGCCAGGCGTTGAGCAGGGGCACTGCCTCCATTGTCAGCAGGAGATGGCCGCCGTCCCGGACATAGGCGGTTATCTGCCGGGTCGCGCCGGTCTCCGCAGCGTCCGCGGCGGCGGTGTCCGTCCGGTGGTACCAGAGCGCGCTATATCGGCGCAGCGCGGCCGGGGAAGGCAGGCTGTTCCAGTGCAGGACCTCGGACTGCCAGCCCCTTTCGGTAAGGACCCCACGAAGGGCGGCCAGTTCGGCGGCGTTTATATGATCGCCGAATACACCGATCAGCGGAGACGAACCTGCGTACATCCGGACGGAGAGAAAAAAAGGCTGCCAGCAGTAGGCAACGGGATCCGATGTCTTTCATGCGTGGTACGTTTTATTTGATGTCCCTGACACAACGGAACCCGACGGTTGCGTTGCGTTCGAATCCCTGGCTTACGCGCAGCAGGAATTGCCGGTAGGTCAGTTCACGCGGTCCGCCCTGCACGTACCACCAGCTGCCCGATGGCCGGAAATAGCTGCCGCCTTTCATGATTATGTACCGGTAATTTCCCGTCATATAGAGGTCGCCGGTCAACTGCCATACGCAGCCGACGAGGTCCTGAAGTCCGTAGGGGTTGGCGCCCGCGGGGTATTTGCCGACGGCGTACAGCGTGTCGTTGCCGAGGTTACAGCGTGCCGCGTCGATGCCCCGGATCTCTTTTACGGTGAGCGATTCGGTCACCACTTCCTCTTTCCATGAGACCGGCGTGGTCTGACGCCGGGGCCATGGATTGAGCGCGGAGGTCTGGGCCGCATACTGCCATTCGATCTCGGTCGGAAGACGTTTGCCCGCCCATTTCGCATACGCCTGCGCGTCCTCATAGCTGACGTTGACGACGGGAAAATTCTCCTGGCCCGCCGGTAGCCTTCCTTTTTTCCAGTGCCGGAGGAAATTGGCCGTATCCGAAGGCCGGTAGTGCGTGGCGTCGAGGAACCGTCCGAATTCGGCGTTGGTCACGGGGAAGCGGTCCATGAGGAAAGAGGGCATGGAGAAGCTGCTGTCCACGTCCTGCCTGGGATAGGGAATGAATTCGTCGCCGTGCGTCTCTTTGAACCGGAAGGGCCCGGCGGGGATGAGCACCATGCCTGGAGAAGGCGCGGCGGCAGCGGGGCTGGGGTTGCGGGCCGTCTGCGAAATGCGCCGGGGTTCGCCGGGTTTGAGTTCGACGATCGATTCGTCCGCGAGCTGACCGCTGTCCAGTAGCTGTATCACAAGCCTGCCTTCATAGCCGCCCAGTTGCTTGTGGAGCCATACGTCCTGGGAAACGGCCGGCAATTCCAGCGGCTTTTTCTGATAGTCGGGAGCGCCGGCCCATACCCGCAGCGTGCGGCGGGTGGAGGGCGGCTGTGCCATCCCGATATGAAGGCGGTCGCCATCCAGCGAAACGTCGAGGAGGCGGGGCAGCCTGGCGATGCAGTCGACCTCTCCCTCATTATTGGTGCCCAGATCGGTCGCGTTGAAGGCGTCTGTAGTGGCGGTCAGCCACCACTGCCCCCTTGTTGCTGCGGGACGACCGGTTCGTGGCGCCAGAGGTCCACAAAGTGAAAACCTTCGGACGGCTGTTCGCGGAACAGCAGACCTTTGTATCCCGACGGGCGGAGGCTGTAGACCGTATAGATCGTTTTGCCGGGTGTCTGCCAGCGGTTGACCCAGATGCTGTCGGCCGTGGTGGCGATGAGCGGCGTATATCCGCGGGACACGAAATTGGTCGTGTTCTCACGGAGTATCCTTGTCGTGCGTCCGAGGTAGCTGTATTGTTCTTCCACCCAGTCGGGTTTACCGGGGGGCATGATATTGAGCTCTGTGCCGTAGCCGTTGAAGAAAGCGAGCGCGAATTCGCGTCTGACCTTTTCCTTGTACAACTCGGTCACGCGATAGATGGTAAATTCCGGTTTGATCAGCTTGTTCAGGTTGAGCATCGGCGGATAGTAGAGCGCGTTGTGTACGCGGCCCGCGACGATACCGCTCATGTCCTTCGGTACGGCCATGCCTTCGCTATACATGACGACCCCCTTGCGGACGCGGTCGGCGGCCGCCTGCAATTCTTTACTGGAGCTGCCTTTGGTATCGAGTACGACGCCGTCCGCGGCGGTGGCGCCGATCAGCCGGGATAGTCCTTCGAAATGGTCTTCGTGGTGGGTGCCTTCGTCCCATGGGTTGTAGCAGATGAAGAATTTCGTGCCCTGCCGGTGGCAATATTCGGAGAGTGCGCGCACCTGACGGAGGCCGCCGGGGAGGTCCCGGAAAAGGTCGAACTGGTTGCGCTGGTCGAGGCCGAGGGAAGGCCATGTCGGCCAGATGGCCAGCACGTCGTCGCCGCCATAGTGCCGTTTTGCATCGGCGAGCAGACGGTCGATATGGAACGACCGGTCATTGTAGTCGTAATAGTCCTTGTCCCAGGTCATCATGATCTGCACGACATAGGTATTTCTCATCCAGCGGAGGTCCTGTCTTTGGAACAGCGAATCGTCGAACCGCGTGGTATCGTAGAGCATCCTGTGCTGGAAGTTCTCCGTCAGTGCCTCTCTCCATCCTCCCGCAGTGAGAGAGGAATACCATTTGTACCGGACCACGCCGCCAGGATAGAGTGTCGTCCCGAAGCGGCTTGCTTTGCCGTTGACCACGCCTTTCCGGTCGCGGCGGAGCAGGGCGCTCAGCTCTTGCGAATCCGGCTGGGAAGGGACGGAGACTCCGAAGGAGCAATAGCCCATATCCCATGCATTGTCGGGCACGATCACGTTGACGGGCGTGCGGCCGGGCAGGAAGAGGTGAGTTCTCGACAGGGGATGGTCGCCGAGTCCGGTGATGTATACATGATCGCTGTCTTCGCCGAATGGGACGGGATTGGTGAGCTCCAGCGTGTCGGAAGAGATATTGGTAAAAGATAGCGTTCCGTTGCCGGCGTGAACGGCGAGGCTATGGGACCACGGGGCGCTCTTCTCCGCCGTCGAGCAGCGTTGGCCGTTAAGTACAAAGCTGACCAGCGGCAATGGATGCCGGAACGTAAAGGAGTATGCGCCTGTCCGCAGACCGTTCACCTGAGTGGAGTCTGAAGAGAACAGCAGCTGCGGGCCAGGCGCCGGAAAATGATCCTGTCCCCGGGCGGTCAGCGCCGGGAACAGGATCGACAGAAAATAAACGAACGGTTTATATAGTTTCATTTCGACAAGATAGACGATGAGTACGCGTGGTGATCAGTATCCGTCATTCTGGACCAGCAGCCTGTTGGCGACGATCTCCGAAGTGGGGATGGGGAAAACATATTTTTCGGGTCGGTGACGCCGAGTACCGCGGCGGCCCTGCCCGTACGTACGAGGTCGAACCAGCGGAAGGGTTCGAAGGCGAATTCGAGCCTTCTTTCGTCTTCGATCGACTGCAGCAGCGCGGCGCTGTCCGCCGCGACCGCCGGCAGCACGTGTGCCCGGTTGCGGATAGCATTGAGGTCCTGCAGGCCGCCCGTCACGTCGTTAAGGTGGGCTTTTGCTTCGGCCCTGATGAGATACATCTCGCTAAGACGGAGGATGGATACGTCGTCGTCCTGCTGGTCACCGGACACCCTCCTGTATCTGTTGGCATAGGGTGTTCCATTGTAATTGCCGGCGAGGGTGCCGCGTCCTCCCGCTTTTGCGGGGTCGGTCAGCAGCGCCACGATCGCCTGCGTCGGGCCGATGCGGTAGGAGCCGCCGAGTCCGTTGGGGTAGAATATCCCCGCCAGCGGATTGCCGTCGGTAGGCGTAAAATTCAGTTCGAAGATATTCTCCGTATTGTTCTTCACCGTGATCAGGTTCTCGTAGGGATCGACGAGCGAATACTCCGACGCATCCGCGATGAGAGTACCCGCGAACTGCGAGGCGTTGGTCCAGTCTTTCAGGTAAAGATACAGCCTGGCCTTCAGCGCCTGGGCGGCTTTTTTCGTGGCGATATTCCTGTTGAGCGTCGCGGGCAGCCTGTTCTCGGCCTCGTTGAGGTCTTTGAGTACCTGCGCATACACGTCGGCGACGGGGCTTTTGGCGACGTTGGACGAGCTGTCGTAGCCCCTTGTCGGGGTAAGCACCAGCGGAACTCCGCCCCATGTCCTGGCCATATCAAAATAGACGAGTGCACGGATGAAGTAGGCCTGGCCGGAAACGTCCTGTTTCTCCGCATCCGTGAATTCGGGGTCCTTCACCGTGGCGACGGCGTCGATGACGTTGTTGGCTGCGTTGACGGCCTGATACATCGCCGCCCATGCGATCTCCATCGTGTTGGAGGACGCCAGGACTTCGTGGTTGTCGAACTGGAGGTCCGTCGTACCTGCGCCGACGGCCGTAGTGTTGTCATCCGAGAGCCAGACGGCGTTCATCCACTCGAAGCCGTAATAGGACTGGTCCTGCAGCCGGCTATAGGCTCCGGTGAGGGCCCTTTCTATCCTGTCTTTGTTGTTAAGCGCTTCCGACTCGCCGATATCGTTCTTTGGCGACAGGTCCAAAAATTTCTTGCAGGATGGGAAGGCGATGGCGGCCAACGCAACCAGTGTGAATATGATCTTTTTTGACATAAGTTTCGATTTTCGTTGTTGCTGTTAAAATGTGACGCTGATGCCGGCCTGCCAGGATACGGGTTGCGGTACGGTGAACATTTCCACCCCGTTGACCGTACCCTTGCCTCCGCCCGCGTTGATCTCGGGGTCGAGGCCGCTGTAGCGGGTGATCGTCAGCAGATTGGTCCCCATCGCATAGACGCGGGTCGCACCGATATGCAGCCGGGAAGTGACGGTCTGCGGCAGTGTATAGCCGAGTGTGACGTTCCTGAGGCGTCCATAGCTGCCGTCCTCGAGTGCGCGGCTGGTATAAAGGCCGTAGTTCTGTTGTCTTTTGGGACCGCCGACGCGGGGGATGGAAGTGACGTCGCCGGGGTTTTGCCATCTTTCGAGCTGCTTCTTATAGAAGCCATAGGTCGCCTGACCGGTGGCGGCATTCGATCGGTTCCCGCCATGGACCATGAAGAAGGTCGACCAGTTGACGACGCTCTGTCCGGTCTCGAAGGTGAAGGAAAAGGCGAAATCGAGTCCTTTATAGCGAAGCGTGGAGTTGAGTCCCCCGACCCATTTGGGGTTGCTGTTGCCGAGGATCAGGCGGTCGCGGTCGTCGATGACGCCGTTCTTGTCCACGTCCTGGCACACGGCGTCGCCTGTCTGAGGATCGACCTGCTGTTGCTTCCAAAGCCAAAAACTATTGACCGCATATCCCTGCTGGAAGACTATGAACTTCCTCGAGAACGGTTCCAGATAGGGGACGTCGAGTTTCCTGATCAGGTTGCGGTTGTGCGAGACATTGAAACCGAGGTCCCAGCTGAGGTCTTTTTGCCTGAGCAGGTGCGCATTCAGCGACAGTTCGACGCCGCGGTTGGAGATATCGCCTCCGTTGTAGGCGATCGTCGAGAAACCGGTGCTCATGGGTACCGGCTTGTTGATCAGTACGCCTTTGGTCAGCTTGTCGTAGTAGTTGAACTCCCCGTCGACTGCGCCCTTGAAAAGCCCGAATTCCAGACCGGCGTTCAGTTGTGTCGTCTGCTCCCATTTGAGGTCGGGATTGGCCAGCTGGGAAGGCCGCGTGCCGGGCTGTCCGAGATAATTGTCATTGCCGGTCCACAGACCCTGGGATGCGTATTCGGAGATCGTCTCCTGGCTGCCTGTGACGCCGTAACTGGCCTTGAGCTTGAGGTCGGAGAAGACATGCTGCGATGACATGAACGATTCGTTGATCACCCTCCAGGCGACACCCGCGGAAGGGAAGGTGCCCCAGCGATGGTTGGATCCAAATTTCGAGGATGCGTCTCCCCGGAGGCTGACGTCGACGATATATTTATTGTCGAAGGTGTAGTCGGCCCTTCCGAAGAACGAGGCGAGCGAACTTTCCGATGCTCCGCCGCTCCACCAGTCGGCCTGGAGGCCGCGCTGAGATACCTGAGGTCATCGTTGGGATAGTTGGAGGCGCCTACACCGAAGCCGCTGAAGCTGGTCTTTTGCACCGTGTTGCCGGCGAGAAAATTGAACCGGTGTTTATCTCCGAGATCCATTCCGTATCTGAGCGTCTGTTCGTTGATCCAGGTCACCTGTCTGTTATTGCTGTTGTATCCGCTGGCTACCTGGCCGGGGCCATTGAGGGTTGTGCTGTTGAATGCCCTGTTCATGGCGTCGTTGTAGTCGATGCTCCAGCTCGTCTTGAAGTACAGCCGGGGGATGATCTGGTATTCCGCAAAAAGATTGCTGATGATCCGGGTTCCGGAGGAGGTCTCGTCGCTTTCTTTGATAAGCACTACCGCGTTGGGAAGGGGCGTATTATAGTTGTAGGTCCCGTCGGTGTTATATATCGGATACAGGTTGGCAAGCCCGATGCCGGATAGCAGGACGCCTACTGAATTGTCGTTGGCTACGATCTTACGTTTGGTGCTGACTACGGTGCTGCTTGTACTGATCTTGAGTTTGTCGTTCACCTGGTGGTCGAGGTTGAGCCGTACCGAGCGCCGGTCGAAAGCTGAGCGGTCTTACGATGCCGTCCTGGCTGAAGAGGGACCCGCCGATGTAGAAGGACGTTTTCGCGTCTCCGCCGGACAGGTTGAGGTCGGCGTTCCAGGTGGGCGCGCTGTTGTTGAATATATAGGGCAGTTTGTCGTAGGTGGGCACGGCGGACGGGTTGGCGTAGGGCTTGGTTGCTGCGCTGTTGCCGTTGTTCACCCACACTTCGTTGAGGAGGGTTGCGGTCTCGGGTCCGTTGGTCACCTGCGGAAGGCGGCGGGCTTTTGAAGTGCCATAGTATGTGTTGAAATTGATGCGGGACTTCGTATTGAGCTTACCTCTTTTTGTCGTGATGATGACGACGCCGTTGGCGCCGCGGCTGCCATAGATAGCCGTTGCGTTGGCGTCCTTCAGTATCTCTATCGACGCGATGTCGGAGGGATTCAGGTCTGCCAGAGGGTTGCCATACTGTTGTTCAGTGCCGTAGCCCGCGGAGCCCAGGGGAGTATTGTTCGCGAATACGCCGTCGATGATATACAGGGGCTGGCTGGCCGCCGAATTAGGGGAGAAAGACGATGTTCCTCTCACTTTTACGGTGACGCCGCCACCGGGCGTTCCGGACATACTGGATATCTGGACGCCGGCCGCCTTACCCTGGAGTAATTGGTCGGGGCTGGCCATCGGCATATTTTTGAATTCGTCGGCGCTGACCTTTACTATGGACCCGGTCAGCTCTTTTTTCGCTTTGCTTGTATATCCCGTCACCACTACTTCGTCTCCCTGTGCCGATGACTGCTCCATGGATATGGTCAGCTGGGTCTGGCCTGGATTGACGACCATCTCCCGGTTGGCGAACCCGATGTGCGAGATGGTGATGGTGAAGCGGCCGCTGCCGCCGTCAATGGTAAAATTTCCGTTTGCGTCGGTGGACACGCCCGTATGCGTTCCTTTGATCATGATCGACGCTTCGCTGACGGGTTCTCCCGTCCTGGCATTCACTATCCTGCCCTTCAGGGCTGTCTGCTGGGCCATTAGCGTGGCCGGGACTGCGAGCAGCAGCATCAGCAGAACTTGGGATAGTACAATCGGTAGTCTTCTCATACTTGTCAGATTTTGGTGAATTGTGACCCCGAAGGTAGAGGGCCTTCACAACCGGCAAGTCTAAAACGGCATGAAATTGAGTGATTGGCACTGATAACGTTACCGGAAACGTTGCCAGCGAAAGACGATTGAAGGATATGGCGTGCGGAGCACGACTAAAGCGCAAAATAGAGCGTGAGATTTCCCACTTCGTGGTTGTAAAGGCCGCGCATAAGCGCCGAGGACCAGCTCTGGGTGAAGGAGAGGCTCCATGTGCGGAGGGCGAGGACCGCGCCGTAGTCCATGCTGTAGGTGAAGGTCCTCAGCGGCTGATAGGTGCTGAGGACTTTGGGAGGGAGTGATGACTGGGGCGAGGTTTTTGCCGGCGCAGCGTGCGGCGGGTGCGTGAACATTCCTCCTTCGAGTATCGCGTTGGAGCAGACCAGGTCCGCCTGGGGCCGGGCGAAGAAATACAATTGAATATGGTCCTTTTTTTCTTTTGATCCGCCGCTGGTGTACTGTGACAGGAGGCCGTTGAAGTAAGGGTGCATCAGACCAAGGCGGAGGAGGGAATAGAAGGAGAGTCTGTTCTCCATGGTACCGGCGTGGATGGCTCCGCCGCCGATGAGTTCGAGGAGGGGATCGGCGCCTGGGCGCAGTTCGAGGAGTTGTTTTTCGAGGGTGAGGTTGATATTTAAAAGGAGGTCGTTTCTGAACTGGTGTCCCCATCCCGTGGGTAGTGTATAGTGAATGAGGCGGTGAAAGCCTTTTTGCAGGGCTCCTGCGAGGGAGGCGGGGCCCATTATTCCCGCGACTATTTCTGTCTGGATATCGTATCTGGATCTGGGGTTGTAGGAATAGAGGGAGTGGGTGAGGAACAGTCCGCCTGACCAGGGGATAGTCGTCGGGCTGGAAGGCGGAGTCGTTGATTCGCTTTGGAGTATACATGACCTGCATGATGCCCCAGCCGTACACGTCGATTGTGCTGTCTCCGGCCCGTGGGAGTATCCTGTCGGGAAATGAATGGGCAGGATTGGGAGGTGTGTAGAAGAGGTCGACGCGCGAACCGTTGGTGTAGGCTTCGTCGGTGCCTTTTCCTTTGATGTTGATGTAGTCGTCGTCTTCGTAAAGACGCAGCAGTCTGGTGGGTTGGGCTTGGCCTGACGGTCGGTCCCCCCGCTGGGTTTGGCCAAGCGCCTCCACCCCCGCCGCCAGCAACACTGCCAGCAGCAATAACACAAAGCCCTGTCTCACGGCTAATTCCTGTTTAACGTTTCTAAATGATTCCTTTCGGTTCTTTTGATTCCTGTCTTATGGATTATTTAACAAAACGCCCGTGAAAAGGTTCGGCTAAGCTCTTCCCAACCTAAAGACGCCTGCAAAGATCACAGCAATCATTCCGCCCAGGACGAAATAGACGTTTTCTTTGATCCATAGCCCGGCTGAGGTGATACGATCGCCGGCGCCGGCCCAGTCAAGGCGGCCGGCCTGCCACCAGAGTACGACCCCGGTGATGACCAGCAAGGCGAATAGGGCCAGGACCTTGAGGACGGTGTGAACCACGACCTTTCTGTAGATGCGGCGGTCCTGTTCGGCCTTTATCTTTTGCATGATGACGATATCGAGGCTTGGAGGTGGGGGGACTCCGAGGCCGCTTTTCATTAGCATATGACGGATATCTTCTTCCATATTCAACTATTTTTTAGTTCGGGCATTTTACTAAGGATGGCGTACATTCTTTTGCGGGCGCGGTGGAGACGCATTTTTATGACGTCGCGGCTCCAGACGGTGGCGGCCGAGATCTCTTCTATGCTCTGTTCGTTGAGGTAGTAAAGGGTCAGGACGAGCCGGTCTTCCACGTCCATCCGGTCGAGGGCTTCGCGGATGCAGCGGGCCTGGTCCTGGTCGTTGAGCCCGCGGTAGGAGGAGTCGACGTCGGCGAGTTGTTCCTCGGCGAGTTCGAGCTCGACGAAGGTTGCGCGTGAACCGCGGAAGAGGGAGAAGAGTGAACTGCGTGAACCACCGCCGCTGTCGCGTGAACCAAGTGTACCGCCGCCACCCCCGCCGCGTGAACCGCGTGAACCACCGCCGCCACCCCCGCCGCGTGAACCAACACGCGACAACGCGCAATTGATCGTAATCCTGCACAACCAGGTCGAGAACTTCGACACCCCCCTGAAAGAACTCAATCCGCGAAAAGCCTTCAGGAACGCATCCTGAACGGCTTCTTCCGCGTCGGCCTCATTACCCAATATACCCATCGCCGTAGCAAATGCCATCTTCTGATATTTTTCAACAAAGTAGCCAAATCGGTTGGTGTCACCGGCCAGCACCTGCTGAATGTATATCGTTTCCTGATCCACCTAGGCGGCTTTCCGGTCGAGCGACCGCTTGCGGTAGACGAAATAAATGACCAGAGCGATACCCGTGAACAATACCGCCATCCCGCTGCTATAGGTCTGCGGCTTGCGCCCCATCACGTCGCTGACAAAAATGCCCAGGACGCTGCCGCCGCCCAGCCCCACGCATAGCAGACCCCAGAACAGCGGGTCATTGCCGATGGGATTCTTCGGCTTCATCAGCAGCGCCGGGTCCACCCCTTTCTCGATCAGGGCCAACCGCTCCTTACTGCTGGCCTCGAGCTTCGCCAGCTTTTCCTTAAACGACCAGGGTACCGAAATGATGATCGCGATGGCCCCGATGGCCAGTCCGCCGATGACGGACGAAGCCGCGATGATTAATCCAACAAGTTGATCTGATTGCATTGTAATGGTGTTTATAGATTGGACCGACATTCATTCCACCCGGTAACCGGAAACTAGAAAAAACTCCGGAAAAATGCAAAAACCCGGCGTGTGCCGGGTCTCTGTTCGGTGATATAAGTAGGAGCAACGGCCTAGTCTTTCTTCCAGTCCGCCAGGGGACCGATCTTCCGGCTGGCGGAACCCGCACCCTCCGGCACGAGCGATACGACGATCGCCACCCGGCTCTTCGCCGGTATATTCAGTTCAAAACCAGTCCTTATCGTCCCCGGATTGGGCGCGTCATAGCTGTTCGGCGGCGGGTTGGTAGTCCAGGTTTTCATGTGGATTTCCGCCACAGCCGAGCCACCGCCGCCCAGCGTTGCATCAACCTTCATTATCAACTTCTTCCCTCCCCTGGGTCAACTCCGCCGTATTCTTCCCGGTGATCTTTACCTCCGCCGGGGTCAGCAGCGTCCAGCGCAGCACAGTCGCGGAATTTGGCGCCTCGACCTCGTCCCTCACCACCACATATTTCCGGTCGACAATGGCAATCCCGCGGCGGGCTGAAACGAGGCTTCCTGCGTATACTTCGCCGAGATCGACCACGGCACTCATAAAGTTCTTGTCCGCGGAATGCCCCGTTATCGGCGCAAAGCCCTTGACCAGCTGGTGCTGGTCGTTTATCGTCAGCGTGTTATGCGCCTGATTGACGTATCGGAAGATCGTCCAGCGCTGTGCGTCCTGCGTCCGGCCAAAGATCTGCATGCCCTTGGACTCGAGCGATTCGTAGTCCTGCGCGCCAAAATCCATCGCCCATCTTACGCCGCCCGCGTCCATGACAAAAGAGCCCACGTCCATATGGGCGTGGTTGACGTTGCCGGAACCGCCCTTCATAGCCACGTATATCGCCGAGCTGTCTGTCCAGGACGTACGCATCAGCGCCACCGGATTTTTACCGCGGCCGGTCCACATCAGCGAAGCAGGCGGGTGTATATTGTCCATACTGATACCGCGCCCCCAGATCATCATCGCCGGGATGAGGCGGTCATTCATATGTCTGTGTACGTCTTCTCCGACCAACCGGCTTTTCTCCACCCATAATAAGGAAGGATCGTTGTTCTTCTGCGCGAACCAGAACATCGCCGGCTCGATACCGCCATTGCTGCCCGCGTCGGAGTAGTTGAACGGGCGGTTAGTCGGCCCCGTCATATTCTCGAGGAAGCCGCCGGTCTTCAGGAAACCCGGTTGGTTGGCGAGCCCGTAGTCCTGACCGAAGGCGCGGTCGATCGCGCTGATCAGTAGCACGTTAAAGGAAGTGCCGTAGCCCCAGTAGCCATAACCCTCGGGATAGTTGCCGTCGGGACCCATATCCTTCATCGCGTTGACCACATATTCGATGGCCCGGTTGACGATCTGTTTGGAAAAGGCCGCGCTGTCCTCATAGACGGCCAGCGCCCCATAGGTCATGCCCGCATTACAGACCTGGTTCCAGTTGTGCTCCACCTTGAGCCAGCCGCTGTTGGCCGGATCAAGAGAAGGCACGAGGCCTTTCCTGATAATAGCTTCCTTTATCGCGGCACGCGACTGTGGCGAGAGCTGGTCAAATAGCCAGTCATAGCCGATGGACATCGCCATCGTCATCTCGGCCACGTCGAGAAAATGCGGCGGGTTCCAGTCGTCAAACGCTGCGATATGCAACATCTCCTTTTCGGCCCGCTGGAAATATTTTGCATCATGCGTAGTGCGATAAGCGTAGGAAAGAAAGAAGATCCGTCGCAGTGCTTCCCGCGACTTGTCCAGCAGCCGGCGGCCGATCTTTATATGCTCGACCGGCGGGAGGGCGATGATCCTGTCCGATTCCTCTATTATCCCCTGCTGCACCTTACCCCACACCCTGTCCCCACCGACAGCCTTGACAATGGCGTCCTCCTCCCCTTTTAATAATAGAATTCGCGGATGACCAGGAGGAGTTGTACTGCCAATATAATCGGTCGGGGTCAGTGGGGTCTGGGCCAGCAACGACTGACATACCAGTAACAGAGGAAAGACGAGTTTTTTCATATAGCAAGACTATTTATCCAGTAACATAAATTTTTTCGGGACTGATCTTCTCCTGCGCGGGCCCGCGGCCGTTGCCTTCGTACGCATTGCCGGATGCCTTCAACCCCTTAACCGCATAGGCCTCCACTCCAAATCCGTTGTTATACTGTATCCGATTGCCCGTGAACTGCAGGCCCTCATTTCCTTTCGACAGGAACTCCGCCATGATACCGCTGAAGTCGTTGGCCTCGATGAGACATCCCTGCGCGGAGACGGCCGAGCTTTCGGTCACCAATATACCATAATATCCGTTGCGGGAGATCTCACAGTTGGCAATATTCGCATCTGTGCAGTGATCCAGTGCGAGGCCGCATCCAAAAGGCGAATTGACGAGCCGGCTGGCGGTGACCTTCACCCCCGAACAATGGGTCAGCAGAAGATTGTGTACGAGTTTGGGACCGGGAGGCGGATTGGCGCCGTTCTCGCTAAGATCGCAACCGGTAACGGTGACACCGGCGGCGCCGCTGATACACACACCGGAATAGGTAGCATTCCTGATGGTGAGATTGATCAGGCTGATCCGCTTCATCTGACCCTCCAGTTCCGCCCGAAACAGGATGCCGCCACGGTTGTACCCGCCCCGATAGCTGCGGCTGGAGTTGGGGTCCTGGGGAATTTCCGTCTTGCTGGAAGCCTCGATCACCAGATCGCGGATGGTAATATCGTGCGCGTCGGCGTCCGCGTTGATCATCGCTTCCCGTGCACCCGACGAAGGATCGAGAAATAGCACCGTCGACAGCCCTTCGCCGGCCAATGTAACGCCGGAGGGTATCCGAAGCGTAGCGGGAAAGGTATGGAGACCAGCCTTAACCAACACATACTTCCCGGTCGTGGATGTTGCGGCGTCCAGCGCCTTCTGGATGGATTCGCCGGGGTTGACGACAATCGCTTCGGATGGTGCCTGGTGCCGCGTCATAGCCCCTGTGACGGGGGAACGCGCCCAAGCCAGGTCGTGTTTTTGGGTTTAGGGGTTAAAAAGGAGGCGCGAACCGCCGCCAACACGCTTCTCGATGCCTTTGGCCTCACCGAGTCGGCGGCCCGCCGAACAAAAGGGAGGTCGAGTCCGCGGGCCGTATAGTGACGATAAACGTACTCGTAGTCGTCGCGCAATGTCTTCGCGCGCTCGGAGATCGTGCAGTAGCACTGGGGCGTCTCGCCGAGGATAAACCGCGCCTCGTATTCGAAGCCCTGCGCGATCCTATTCCCCGCCATCACGAACAGGTCGACGCCCTGTGTATACGCTACCTGCGCCGCACCCGCGAATTCGCCGATGCCCAGTTGGACGTGTCCCTGGTCGCGCGGGCTCTCCTGGCACTGGCCGGAGGGATAGATATATTTCAGGATCGATCCGTTGACGGGGCCATGACGGAAATGGTCAACCGCGTTGTCGAATAGGGCTCTGTTATCCGTAAAGACGGCGATCGCTATCAGCGAGTGAATGATCGCCCCGTCCCAGTTGCCGTTCGCCGTCGGATAGTACGGGCGCATCAGCGGGACATACACCGTATTCAGCATATTGGCGAACGCGTCCATATCCTTCTGCTGCCAGCCCGCGCCTGTGTAGCGGAGGATCTCCGCGGCGTTACAAAGGAGGTGACCCGTCCAGGCCGCCAGCAACTTGGCGTCGTTGTAGTCGAGGTCCCAGAGAGTGGCAGACCAGGTTCTCAGAATTTCGATAGCCTTGTCCGCGTACTTTCTGTCTTTGGTGACATACCAGACCAGCGCGTCGTTATACGCCATGTTGGCCGACTTCGACAGGTCATCTCCTCCGATGTTGGGTTTTCCATAAGGTCCCCTCAGCACATGCGTATGTGCCCGGGCGACAAATTCGGTATCTGCGGCTGCTTTTAGCCGGTCATATGCGTCTTTCCACGGCTGCTCGCCCGCGAGGACCTTTTTCTTCATGGTGGCGAGGTCTTCGGCGGACTGATCCATGCCGGGGTGGATGAAGGCCTGCGACCGGGCCCCGTCCCTTGCCGGGCTAAATGCCTGAGCCATCGTCACCGATGGCAGGCAGCCGGCCAGTCCTGCGAGTACGAGCAGGGAGGCCAAATAATATAGTCTTCTCATTCTTTACTTTAGCTTATATCGTTTCATGCTTACAGTAGCCGTTCCACTGGTGGCCACAGAATTAAAGAATATATATGCCTTATACGTCCCGTCGGCCGTCTGGCACCAGATGCCTGCGTCGCCCTTCATATTGATGGCGTAGTTCGGGCTGTTCGAAAGGTCGATCGTCTGGAAGTCGATATCGTCGATAAAGATACCACCATACTGTTCCGTCGGCGCCAGGTTGTGGTCCTGCAGGTTAAAGGCTTTCAGTTCCTTCGTACTCCGGTTGACACCGGCCGGCAGGGTCACTCCAGGCAGATAGACGGGGTCTGCGGCAGGCGACACCAGCGCATGACCGAACGCACTCGTAGTCAGATTACGGTAGAGGTACACCAGGTCGATGCTGCCCGCATGGGCCGCGGCATCGGTGGCGTTATAGACGGCAGTGTCTGCGATAGAGATATACATCGCGTTGTTGTCGGTGAGCTTCATGTTCAGCTTCATGTCCATTTTTGCGATAGTATAGGGACCCATGACGGTGGAGATGCTTTCGCCGTCACCGCTCTTCGCCGTAAACGTGATCGTTACCGCCTTGCCGCGGGCTTCTTCGGGGATCACGTAGTAGTAGCGGAGAGTAGCGGCATTGGTATCTACATTAAAGGTAACCGTCGTGTTCGTCGCCTTAGTGACGGAGGGGTTTCCGACGGGAACGCCGACATCGGCGCCTGTCGAGGCAGTGTAGAAGGACCTGTACTCCATATAGGTGCCGGCCGCACCTGCAATGGTGGCGTCGGCCTGGAAGGAGGTGAGCTTGCCTTTGAGGATGGCTCCCGCATAGGCGAACTCGATCGTCTGTCCGACGATATTTGGGCCCAGTGGTCCTTTTGATGGCCTGGTTCTGAAGTTTGGTCGAAGGCGTGGGCAGCGCATAGTCATTCTTCTTGCAGGAGACGGCAAACAGCGCCAGACCACCTATCAGAAATATTGTGTTTCGCATCATTGTTGATTTTGAGTTGAGCATTCGTTATCGCGGTTGTACGGTAAGGGTCACGGTATACGTTTTCTGGATCTTGCGGTCGCCGGAGATGACAGTCCACTGTCTGGGGTGAGCCAGGTCGGAGAAATCCGTAAGACCGGTGATCTTGGGTGTCAGCTTGCAGTCCTGCGCGAGACTGAATTGGGGGTAGAGGTTGCGCAGGTCGGTGCCGAACTGGACGGTGCATTTTACCGTTTGTGCAACGGTATCGATAACGGCGGCGCCGACGCGGACGCTGACGAAGTCGGTACCCAGCAGCTCAAAACTACTGACTGAACATTCTCGCCGCGTCGTGATCAGCAGGCCGTCGCTGTCTACCGGCGTATTCTTGCTGCACGACCAGGTGGACAGGGCGATGATGGCGGCTATGGCTATTGACAAATTTCTTTTCATCGTAGTTAGTTTTTTGATTATCTCCAGGGGATGTTCTGTGTCAGATTGGGGTTCTTGTCGCGTTCGCCGGGAGGTATGCGGAAGATATAGTCCTGGTGGTATTCGAGGTCCGAGGTATTCTGAAAATAGCGCTGCTGGTTGGCGCCCCAGGTATCGATGCGCCATACACCTGCGCTTCCGGGAGGGCCCCATACCCTTTCGATCGCCCTCCAGCGGCGGAGGTCAAATCCGCGCTCGCCTTCGGCGATCAGTTCGACTATACGTTCCTGTTCGATCGCGTTGAAGAAGTCCTGGTAGTTGTCTGTCTTTGTGGCTCCCAGTGGCGGCAGGTTGCCGCGGTGGCGGACTGCGTTGACCAGGGCGATGGCGTCGGCCTGCGGTCCGGCAATTTCATTGGTAGCCTCGGCATACATGAGGTATACGTCGGCAAGGCGGATGACGGGCCAGGCGAAGTCGCCGTCGCTGCGTCCCTGTCCGGCGTAGTTGCGGACGAATTTGCGGAAGACGAAGCCCGAGTTGCAGCCGTCCGTGTTGTAGGTGATATACTTGGTGCCGCCGACGGTGACGGTGCCGGCCCAGGTCTGATAGATAAAGGGAGCAAAGCCCGTCGATACCTGTGAAGCGCTGCCCAGTTCGACCTCGTAGTCCCACACGATGGTCCCCTTCATGCGGTAGTCGCGGCCGGCATAACTCTGGGGGTTGGTGGCGGAGTTGAGCGTGGTACGCGCAACGTTGCCGGTGGCGGGCACTGTTGGATTCATCGGGATCAGCTTGGGAGCGAAATCGCCGGTCGAGATCAGCTGATAGCGGTCGGCGATCTCATAGCGGGGCGATTCCCAGCACTGTGAGCCTTCGATCGTACGGCCGGAGAAATCGCGCATCAGTTCTTCGCCCTGGCTGGTGCCCGTGCCGCCGTGGGTGAACACCATCAGCATCTCGGGGTTGCCGTTGGCCTTGGGCATAAAGAGATTGAAGTAGTTGGGGAGGTTGTTGGCCTGGCCCAGGGAGTCGGTCTGACCGGGATCGCCGTTAAGATAAAGCGTTACGCCGGGCCAGGTGCTGACGGCCTTGAAGTCGGCGGCGGCGGCGGTGAATCCGGCTGTTGCCTCGCCTGCGCTTGGCGTGAAGCCGTCCAGCTCGGGCCAGCCATTCTTGTTCCAGGAAGCCCAGTACAGGTAGAGTTTGCCACGCAGCGCGAGGGCCGCTACTTTCGAAGCCCGTCCGAGGGCGGGTTTGGTGACGCTGGGGTCGGGCAGGTTATTGTAGGCATAGGTATAGTCGGCGAGGATCGAGTCCTTTATCTGCTTGATCGGCATACGGGACAGCGTCTGCACCTGGTCGTTGGTGGTGGGTGCGAAGGTATAGTACGGAACGTCGCCCCACATGGAGATCAGCTTGAAATAGGCCAGTGCCGCGCAGCAGTTTGGATTCGGCGATGATGGTCGCGAGTATCTGCGAACTGCCGAGCGTGGCGCTGCTGGTCTGCAGTTTCTGGGTGTTGGCGATGACGTAGTTGGCGTTGTCGATGGCGCCGTACAGGTACTGGTACATCTTGTCGAAGTACTGGCCATAACCGGTGGGGTTATACATGGTTCCGGTGCTGGAGCTCTGGTAGGCGTCGCCCAGCCGGAGGTTACCCGAGGTGGCGCTCACGCCGCGGCAGCGGGTGAATTCGCCCTGACCGTCCATATAGTAGTCGCGATCGAAGCAGGGCCGGATGGATGCATAAAGACCCTGGAGCGCTTCTGTCGCGTCCTGTTCGGTCTTCCAGAAAGTCGCCGGTGAGGGCTTGGTCGCCGAGGGCTGGTCCAGCAGGTTCTTGTGGCAGGACGTTGCCATGATGCTGCAGATCGCCAGTGCGATAAACGTTAACAGCGGGGAAATGAATTTATATCTTTTCATATTAGTAGCAAGTTTAGAAGCTCAGCTGTGCGCTGACGGAATACGATTTATTTAGCGGATACAGGTTGTTGTTATTACCTGCCTTCTCGGGGTCGAGGCCGGGGTAGTGGGTGAGCGTCCACAGGTTCTCGGCGAGGGCCGCGATGCGGAAGTTGGATACGCCCGCCATGCGGAACCATTTCTTCGGGAAGGTATAGCCGAGCTGGACGTTCTTGAGGCGCAGATAGCTCATGTCATACAGCCAGAAGTTCGTCTGGGCCGTATTGTTGCCGCTGCCGCCGATGCGGGGCCACCATCCGCCGCGGTTCTCGACGGACCAGGGGAGGACGACGTCGTTCTCGTTGACGGCATAGCGCGTGGCGCTGAAGTTGGGGCTGTTGAAGGCGTTCAGCCAGAAGTCCTTTCTACCGGCTGTGCCCGTCCAGAGCATTCCGACGTCGAAACCTTTATAAGACGCGTAGGCGTTGAGCGTATAGCTGGTCGTCGGCCGGTCTTTGGAAGACTGGAGGGCGATTTCGTCGTTGCCGTCGATTCTGCCGTCGCCGTTGAGGTCCTGGCGGATGATGTCGCCGGGTTGTGAGCCCTGGGGCGTGCTGTTGTAGACGTTCTGCCAGGTCTGGGCCAGGCCGTGGTCGACGTAGGTATATACGTAGTTGTAGGGCATGTTGAGGAAGACCGTGCTGCTGATACCGTTGGAGCCTGTATAGGTCGCGCCCCGGGTGAGCAGCTGGCTCCACTTCTCGAGGCGGGTCTTGTTGTACGACCCGTTGACGCTGACGCCGTAGGTGACGCTGCCGATGCGGTCGCGCCAGTTGACGGTCAGTTCGAGTCCGCGGTTGCGCATGTTGCCGATATTCGTATTGGGCGCACCGAAAGCACCCGACAGCAGGTTCGACAGCTGCGATCCCTGGATGATGCCTTTGGTAAGGCGGTCATAGGCGTCGGCTTCGGCGGTAAGCCGGCTATTGAGGAAGCCGAGTTCGAGGCCGATATTGGCGACGATGGTGGATTCCCATGACAGGTTCTTATTGACGAGTTTGTTGCTGACGAGGCCGATGACGGGTGCGCCGTTGATCATATAGTTGCTGGCGGACAGCGTGTACTGCTGTTCGTCCCGGCCTACGCCGCTGTTGTTACCGAGCGAGCCGTAGGAGGCGCGGAGTTTGCCGCTGCTGAGCCATTTGTCGAGGAAGGGCTGCAGGAATTTTTCTTCGGAGAAGCGCCAGCCGACGGCGCCGCTGCCGAACGTGCCATAGCGCTGGCCGGGGGCGAATTTCGAAGATCCGTCCACGCGAACATTGCCTTCCAGCAGGTATTTGCCGTAGGCGGTATAGTTGACGCGGCCGATATAAGAGCGCAGGCCTTCTGTGGTGAGGCCGCCGCTGTTGGAGTAGACGTTGTTCAGTGCGCCGTCTATCTCCTGGATGCCTGACGAATACCGGTCGTTGCGGGAGGCGCCGAGTGAGCGATCGTACCAGTATTCCTCGCTATAGACGGCGAGCGCGGAGATGTCGTGGTTGGAGGCGATCGTCGTGTGGTAGTTGAGGCGGGCGTTCATCAGCGTCTTGTAGCCGTTGAGGTTGGTCTGGCTCACGGCGGCGTTGGGGCCGTAGTAGACGCGGCTGCCGTAGGCCTGTGTCTGGAAGTTGTAGGCCTGAGCCGGAGTGGGGGCGCTATTGTTGAACTGGTTGTAGTAGATCATGTTGTAGTCGATGCCGCCGGTCAGTCCCTTTATCGGGGTCCAGTCCCAGTAGGCCGTTCCGTTGACCTCCTCGGCGGGTCTGGTGCTGGAGGCCGTTGATATATAGCTGGTAGGGGTTATAGGCCTGGGGGTCTTCGCCGTAGGCCAGTGACGCCGCCGAAGTAGCCGGTGCTTGGGTCATAGGGTGTGATACCCGCGATGGCGTACTGCATGTCGAAGCCGGCGGTGTTGGTGGAGGCCGGGTCGGTGAAGCCTTCTTCGAGGGCGTAGGTGAAGTTCGACCAGTTGGCGTTGAATTTGACGCCGGTATTCATATTGCTCTTCAGCTTGTAGTCGAAATTGAATCGGGCGTTGTATTGCTTGTAGTCGTTGTTGATCTGGAGGCCGTTGTCTATTTTCTCGCCGACGGAAAAGAAGAAATTGCTTTTGTCGGTGCCGCCGGTTGCGGATACGTTGTAGTTCTGGAGTTTGCCGTCGCGCATGATGATATTCCACCAGTCGGTGTTCGGGTACTGGACGGGGTTGATCATGCCGAGCGCCATCCACTGGTCTACGGTACCGTTCTTGTACACCTGGTTGGCGGGGAGCGTATTGGTCGAGGCGCGGCGTTGTTCCATCGTCAGGGCCAGGGGTAGTTGGCGAGGAAGTCGATGCCCTTGGTCGGTTTTTCGAGGGCGGCGTTGGCGCTGAACGTAAAGACCGTTTTATTCATCCCGCGGCCCGTGCGGGTGGTGATGAGGATGACTCCGTTGGCCGCGCGCGATCCATAGACCGAGGCGGAGGAGGCGTCCTTGAGGACGGAGACCGTCTCGATGTCGTTGACGTTGACGCGGTTGATATCTACGTCGGGGATACCGTCGACGACGATCAGGGGGTTGCTGTTATTGGGTGTTCCCAGTGCCGCGGATGAGGAGGGCGGCGCCGTTGCGGCCGGCCATGCCGGAGGACTGGGTCGCCTGGAGGCCGGGGACGAGGCCGGTGAGGCCTTCGGAGATATTGGGGATAGCGCGGCCGTTGAGTTTTTCGTCGACGTTGACGGTGCCGACGGCGCCGACGAGGTTGACCTTTTTCTGGCGGCCGTAGCCGACGACTATGACGTCATTGAGGGCCGTCGCTACATGTGCCATTCTTACCCGGTATTCCAGCTCGTCGCCGACCGTCATGCGGGCGCCCTCTTTGTTGGCGTAGGTGAAGACGAGGACGGCGCCTTTGGGGGCGGCGATGGTAAATCGGCCGTTGGCGTCGGTAGTGGTTCCGGACTTACCGTGTTCGACCATGACGGTGACGCCCTGGAAGGGTGCTCCGGTGGAGTCGGAGACGACGCCTGTGACCTTTTGTGCCTGTGCACTGGCGAACAGCGAGATACAGATTAATGAAAATAGGAATACCACTCGAAGGCAGGAACTTTTCCCCTTTATAGGGACCATGTGTAAAAGCATAAGCAATCCGTTTTGGAGTTAAGTAGCATCCAAATCTTGTTAAAATAACTGGGATTGCTTTAACATATAGTGGTATTTATTTACGCAAACGTTTACGAGGTATTAACAAAATTATCTCGGGGAGGGGCATTACAGTAACGCCCAGCGTAACTCCCAGTCTCCCGGGGTACCAGATACCTTGTTTTAATTCTACCCCATTGGCGTTTTAGCAAGTAATTTAGCAGAGCTAATCTTCACTCCTCACCATTAAAAAACCTTCCTATGGGCCACATCAAATTTTTGGACGACCAGCTAACAAGCACATCATGGACGGCCAGATCTTCAAACATCACCTTGACCAGATGAAGAAATTCTCGGAGGATTCAATTCCCTACAAACCGATCACCGATCCCCTGAAATGGGTTTTAGACCCTCAAAAATAGATCGCCCCGCGAATCCTATTCTTCCAAAATGGGCGCATTCGCGACTAATTAGGAATTTAATGCATTCCTTAAATTTACGCAGGCTGCAACTGTTCAATAATCTTTCTCTGACAGGCCTGCAATTATCCTTTGCAATATGGTGATCTTGGTTTAATGAAACTTGAAACAAGGAATCACTTGATTGTAATGTGCACATTGCCGCTAATACATTAAAGGACAATCCATCTCTTCCCACCTTCTTTTAACAAGATCGTAAAAAGACAATTCAGAATATTCAACCTCTATCCTTTCAATTTTTTCCGGCTTCTTTTTATACTTTTCATTCTCGCTATCGAGAATCATCCTTAATGCCCGGCAATCATGAACCTTGCTAATAATCATATAACGCGACGGATGCGGATTATGGCTAGGCGCTAATCCGGCGTGATTATAATCAAAATCAGCATCCTCCAGAAAAGAAGGGAACAGTTTTGTCAGGGGCATTTTATTCAAAGAATCGGCAAATTTGTCTATAAACATTTCCACCGATGATTTTCCTACACTGGCAACAAAGGAGCTATCCCACTGACCGGTAGCATGCTGACTCTTTTTAGACGGCTTTGTCTTGCTTTGACCATGGGCAAAAAACAGACTAGCAGTGATAGCAATATGAAAACGTTTTTCAGATACATATCTTTTTTTGTTAAAGTCCACCAATGGGTTGTAATCCAATTGTATAAGGCATACTGCCAGCAAGCTTTTTGGATGCTCTTTTATTTGCGTCGGCTTCTTCGTCTTTGGATTTCATAGCAGTATATATACTATAAATAGCGTTTAAAAATATAGTATTAATATAATCTTTTTTAGAATATTTTTTTGCGGCGGCAGGGTCTTGTTTTGCAATTTCATCATATAAGGTGCCTGCCTGATTCAACACTTCGTCTATCCTTCCGGTGAATTTACCACCCTTCCATCCGCTATTCACAGTAATTGTGGATTTGAATGCTTCTTCAAACTGATCACCATGTCCCTCCTCGTGAGCCGCGACTTCTTTTGACAATCCCGGGTTCCCGGAATCCAATTGGCCGCCAGGTCGCAATTCCGAATTCACAAATTCGACGACAGTAAGCTTAACATCATATTTACCCGTCTTTTCATTTTTAACATAAGTCACCCCACCCGGTAATCCATTTACGACGCCTGTAACACCAAAATCATGTACCGATTTAGGCGGAAATCTCAGAACATCATCTTTGGAATTCAATCTCGTTTTTGCTATTTCATTTATTTCATATACTTTATGCTCTCTCACAACAATAACGTCACGTCCTTCCAGATCGATGTTGTTTAGGGGATCATTATTTACGTAAGTATATGGAGACATCCCATAATATTTATCTGTTGACGGATCCGGCACAATCCACCGTCCAATTTGTGGTTCATAACTCCTTGCGCCATAGTCATATTCCTCCAGGCCACTCCCATCTGAAAATTCCCGGTCCCCCAACTCCTTTCCATTATATCGATATTTGTTAGTCGCATAATTGGACAATAATGTATGATCGCTAATCCCAGCCATCGTCAATCCAAACGGATAGTAATGGGTCTCTTCAACTAACGGCCCGGAATAGTGATTTACACTTAGATTATCAAAGAACACATCCCAGTTGGGTGTCTCATTACTCACCCAAATATACAAATATCCGCTGTGATGAATGTCCACGTGCTGCGCGAGCGTCCTGACAGCATCCGGCGACTGAACCTGCTTTGCGCCGCTACCGTCCGCCACATAGTTGAACTGGTTGTCCAACAGCATCCAGTTGAGATAGGCTCTGGGCCTGTCCGAAGGAGTTGAGTCGTTTGTAGCCATAAAGCTGTTCAGCGCTGCGTATACCGGACTGCCCGACGTATTGTTCAGATCTGCCGCCGCGCCGTGACCCGGGCCGGCAATAGAGATCAGGCCCTGCGCCGAGGAATTCAGCAGATCGGGGACTGAGCTGTTGGGGGTACCCACAGCCCCTCCGGATCTATAGAACGATTTGGTTCCTATGTCGAACCCATCTCCGCTCATGACTTTTAGCAGGAGGGCCGGTCCTACCTTTTGGCTACCGACGCTTCCGCTGACTCTCGCGACATTTTTGTTGGGCTGCGGGGGCGTATTATCGTCCGGATACCCGCCGGGCACCGTGCTTGCCGAAACACTGGTTTCGTCAATATTGCTGAAAAGTGCCTTTTCCTTATCCCTGAAGGCATCCTCCATAGTGGCCTCGTACTGCGCGGTATCCTTTTGCTGTGTCAGCACGATTCGGGTATTGCCCAAATGATCCTTCTCGAACAGGTCATATTCCCAGCCATAAGCCGAAGTACCCGTCGTGTAATTGTGCAATGCCCACCTGGCCCGGCCTTCTTCGTGCCCGATGAATTGTATGGAGTCATTTTGATATTGTATAGTATTTATGTACAAAGTGACCGTTGTTTTGGTCGGGGTAACGGTATTGTCTATCGTCGTCTTTTTCAATTTGTCTCCTGAGGCGTCATAAGTATAAGTGATCGTCCCCTTCCCATTTATAGTTATCTGCTGCGGCAAGTTCAGATAATTGTATACTATCCCGGTAATGTCCTTATTTTGATCGGATATGAGGTTCCCGTTTGGATCGTAAGAATAATCAGCAGCCCCTTTCGTTCCGGCATTGTAGTGAAAGTCGCCAAGCTTCGAACCTGGATCATTGACCGCATCGGTCACGCCGGCCAGTTTGTTGCTGTTCGCCTGATATTGGTAAGCAAGGTCATCGATCAGACCTGCCGGTTTACCAATTTGGAATCCTTTTGTTTCATTTGCAGGATATTACCATTCGCGTCATAACTGAGGTTGCTTACGCTATAATCCATCGCCGCGCCAGAGTTGGATGGGTCTGATTTTCCCCATCCGCCTGCATATTGCTGGTTAAAGTCTGCACCCGTCAGGCGGTTTACATTATCGTAGGTAAAGTCATATTGTCTGTTAACTCCGTCGCCGGCGCTTCTCCAAATCCACCCCGAAATATTTCCGGAGTACTGCAAACCTTTAAAGCTGGTGCCTGTTGAACCCGCCTGACTTTTATCATAGCCCAGTTGCAATCCAAAGTAGTGCACGGGAGTCGAGCTGGTACTGGAAATATAGTCCTCGGTTGATCGAGTTAAGCCAGCCCCTTATGTTATAGTCATAATTGAGGTTATCCAGTGAGTTGCCAAGTTCTTTAGAAGTCAGTTGGCCAATTTCATTGTACTGCTGACTGCTGATCAACTGATCGGTGGAAGCACCATCAATATTCTTCCAGATATGGGAGATACGGAAACTGGGGTCATAGTCCATCTTCGTCAGCACGGTATGGTATTGAGCTCCTGTGCCTGCTTTGTAATGGCTCAACAGGCTGCGAAGGGACTTACCGCTGAAATCGTATTGCGTGGTAAGCGTATCGACACCACCTGTATAGTTTATCGTACGATTTTGAATCGGCCTGTATCGATCATCATAAAAATTAACCGAATACAGCGGACGATTTTCAGCCAGGACCAGATGCATAGTTCCCGTGACCTGTCCACGAACAATCGGGTTCGAAACCACCTGAACCGCATACTCAGGCGATGTATTATATCCTGTGACAAAGCCCCCGGAATTGAATGTTGCGAGATTCGTCCCCAGTCCCGAGCCGGTGGCTGCAACCCAGTCATAATTATCGTAATAGTTGATTATCAGCGGCAGAACAGTTGCTCCGGTTGGCACAGGATTGAGCGTTACCGGTAACGAGCCGGAAGGATACCCGCCGCCGCCAGAGCCGGAGGGCACTATTGATGCAGAAAATGTTCCGTTCATCAGGGTGGAGAATCCATCTCCCATGTCGATAGCATCGGTAGCAACAACATCGCCCTGCTGGTCCGGCACAGAGATCGTTAGATCCGCCGGCAGAAGAGGGGAGATCGTACCTGTGGTCGACAGTGATGTTACTGTCTGTTGCAAATCCTGACGACTTGCCTGATAATTCATTTGACCCACAAGGACCGTCCTGTTGAGGTCGTCAAATTGTGTATTTATCCACTGGTTCAAGTTCCGTTGAGTCGCATCCTCGGCTAAATACTTGGCGGTCCCGAACGTCATAGACCGTCCAGTCCTCTCCTTTCCCCGGCACTTTTTAATTACCATCCTTCCCCGCGCGTCAAACTCTGTAGCTAAAGCAAAGCTCTGACGCTACCTGGTCGCCACCGGATGTCGCAAAATTCCAGCCGTTGGAGGACAGCCATTCCACAGCCTTTGGAGAAATCACAAATCGCAGGTTGTTAAGATCGTCGTATACGTAGTAAGTACAAAGCCAGCCGCTGGAACCTTCCGCCGGAACATCCCACAGTTGGACTTTCTTTAATACGACATGGCCTTCCTTATCCTTGTACTCAACAGTCTGATGGCCCTGCTCGTCTGTAGTCGTATTTTTAAAAAGCTCGCCCTCAGCGTAAACACCGGCATTCACAGGCAGACTACCTAAAGCAAATCCTATATTCCATATTTGCACAGTGTCACTTTCTGTATTGCCGAGATAGTCTAACGAAACGCCCCTGTCCCCGCCCATCCAGCTCGACCCGGGGCTGTATGTCACCTGCGGACGGTTTAATGGCGAAGCTTCATAGACGATCTTACCATAATAATAATTTTCACCGGGATAGTGACTGTTATTGAAATTATTTTGTTCGGACAGACCATAGGGTTTGTAAAATCCATTGTTTGCAAGTGGAAACATAGGGCAGATAGTGATTCATTTCGCGACCAAAACCATCGTACTCCTGTACTGTAACTATATCGTAGCCCATTGGGCTTTGCTGCCTGGAGACGGTTTGAACAGAGCGTCCCAGCCCGTCGAAATAAGTCGTCGCTTCCTGTACAGCGTATCGACCGGTCAGAGCATCTGCTGTCAATTTGTCGAAAACGCCCGGTTTATTGACGTTCCTGGTCCTGATATAATTGAGGTCCTGATCTGCCGTGCCAACAACTACGTGGGCAGGCGCCGTATACACCCGGGTCGCGCCGGAACTAACCTCGACGCGGTAATAGATCGAAGCAGAAATGACGCCCGGCGACAAAACGAGGCCATTTACATCCTGTGAAAAATAGTTCCAGCTAGTCCCATCAGCAGAATACTGCCAGCGATAGGAAAATCCCGCCCGTTCCGCTTTGGGCGGGTGTGCATGCAAAATTACCCGGGTTGCTTCCCGCGGCAATAGTGATATATGAAGGCGTTATCACACCAGGGATTGGCGCAGGACCGACCTCTACAGTCGCCGTCGCGGAAGTGATCTGAGCTCCGTTGCTACTGGTCAACACATAAAAGTGCGTCGTTGTCGTCAAAGCCCCGGACGTGTAAGAGGTATTCGTTGCGCCGCTAATGGGCTGAAAGCTGCCTCCGCCATCTGAGTACCATTGATATGTATAAGTTCCATTTCCGCCGCTGGCGCCGGATATGTTCATCGCAGCCGGAGTAGTATTGTAGTCGATCTTCTGACTGATGGCGCTGACCGTCCCACTGACCAGCTGCGGGTAAGCATTTACTGTTGCCTGCCCTGAGGTCACGTAGACGCCGTTGCTGCCAGTGATCACGTAAAAGTGAGTAACCTCCGTCAGTGGGCCGGAGCTATAACTGCTTCCATTCGCGCCGGCCAGCAGCTGAAAACTGCCGGAAGCATCAGAATACCATTGGTAGTTATAGTACCCATCGCCGCCCGTTGTGCCGACAACCCCAAGCAAAGCACTGGTCTGGTAATTCACCCATTGCCCCGAAGGGCTGATAGCACCGGTAATCAGCTGAGGAAGCACATTGACGGCAATCGCAGAACTATAGGCAATTGCTCCATTGCTGTTTACCATCGCCCGAAACCATGTCGTGTTAATCTGTTGACCCGGCGAATAGGTTGTTCCTGCGCCTACGTTCGTCGGGCTTGGAAATCCAGGATCGGATGAACTCTGCCAGGTGATCGCGTAAGTGCCATTGCCTCCGCTGTTGCCGGATAAGGACAGACCGGTTGGCGCGGTGTTATAGTTGATCGTCTGGTCGCCTGGTGAAATGCTGCCTGCCACTACCTGCGGATAGACATTTACTACCGCGGTGTTCCAGGTAGCGTAGTCCTCAATACCACAACTCGTAAGCCGTCTGAAATAAGTCGTGACATTCAGCGCCTGTGGCTGGTAGTTCTGCCCATTAGCCCCGGAAATGGGATTAAAAAGACTGTTGTCTGTAGACGACTCCCACTTGATAGGTATACGCACCACCACAACTACCGTTCGCGGCCGCCGAAGCGTTTATCTGACCAGGAACAGTATTGTAGTTGATGGTTTGGGACGGATTGCTGATGGTACCCGGCTCGAGCGGCGGAGGGTTATTGATCGTCACCGTTTTGGTCGCAACCGGTGTGCCGTTGCTGTATGCCGTGATAACTGCGCTTGTACAACTGAGCGCATTGAAATAGATGTCGGCATACCCGGATGTTGAGGTCTGCACAGTGCCACAACTTACTCCCCAATTGGTGACATTACAGAAGCTGGGGTTATTGATGGTAAATCTCTGCGTTTGCCCAGGCTGCACGCTATCGACTCCGGCAATCGTACAACTTACACAGGGACCGCGATTTCCGGCACGTCCAGAGGCAAAAAGACACAATAAGCAGGTCAGCAGGGATAAGAACTTCTTCATTATTGTCCTTTGTAGTGGTAGTCGATGGTTTTGATTACGTTTCCGTCCTGGTCTTTGATCGTCTGGAGGCGATTCAGGCCGTCATATCCATAGTAAGTGACCCTGTTGTTTATATCACACTGACTTGTCATACCAACTAATGGAATAAAACAAGAGGTCGTCATTGTCGCCTTCTCCGGGTATAGTCGCAATTCATCGATGCTGCCCGTCCCGTTGATCGTAATAGTTGATTGTCCCGTGATCTTGTGTTCATAGTATGTCCAGCTGACGCCATCGATCGAAACCGTCTTGCCTTTCAGGGGATAGCCTGACATCGTACCCGGAATTGAGTATGAACTACCGGAATTTTTGGACCAATATGATACGATATAAGTAGACGAAGGCGACAGTCCCACACGCGTGATACTGCCCGACAACAAATATGAACATGTCCCTGTAATGCCTTCCGAGGTACTACGTTTAGAATAATCGAAGTTCCATCCGCCCGAACCGTCTGCTTCAAAACTGGTGTAGGAAATATCCGCTGTGCCGGCATTTATGGCTTCAGCGATCGGATAGTAGCCATTGTAATCCCAGATATAAGAATGCAGCACGTCATTGACCTTATTTTGCTGCAAAAGGTTTCCCCTTGAATCATAGCTGCCAAATACAAGCCGGGGCTCGAATGCGGAGTTCATCGTTGTCCCCGACGATACTACGTTTACTGGCGTATAAGTGGAAAGGGGTTGACTTATGTCGAGCCGGAATACCGCATCCGGCAGAGGCCTGTCAGGCTTATACGACATATATGTCCCCGAGATCGTTCGAATGGATGAGCCGTCGGCGTTGCTGCGCTGAACGAAGCTTTCGACGGGCGGGGAGATCATATGCCGCTGCTGCAGGTCCGCTATACCTTGCGCCTGGCTTGTAGCCGGAGTAGCGCCCACTGTGTAGTCAAAAGGATAGGTGATGTGGGTCGTCGTGATCTCTCCCTTGCTATTGGTCACTGTTGTGGATGTTGGCAAGAGATTGCTAGGGGCGTCTCCATAGGTATATGTTTCGGTAGTCGTAGTGCTAACACCATTATTTCCGATAAGGGTTACCGATTTAGAAGCCGGCAATATATAGCCTTCGGTATAGCCATACGGCGCGATCGCGTATTTTTCCTGTGGCCCAAAGGTCACACCTGCCCCAATAGGAACAGATAGATTTACTGTATCAGTGATAGTTGGGAGTGCCTCCTCGTCATATCTTGCAGTCATTCCGATCACCGTATCCAGATAAACCGGGGGGTAATAGGTATGCACCTCATCGCGAACCGGCATAAAGCCATCTGCAGATGATCTATAGTCCACTTGCCGGAGGAGCAGGCCCCTTTGCCAGTCTCTATCGTCGGCCGGGACGTAAGGATAAGGATTGACGGCACCGCGTGTACCAGCTTCCGTAAATATCAACGACTGCCGACGGCGTTGGGAGCTGCGGATATATAGTTGGCGGATATGATTTTAAACCATAGGAATCAGGAAATTCCTTTGCAGAAGTATAAAAATACTCAGTCATCCCGGCAGGAATTTTGGTATTCACATCGGTTTTGGAAACAGTTACCCGGGAATAACCGACGTTACTCCCCTGGGTCGTGCTAAGAGGGACATTCGATTCGCCTGTGATAAGAGCGTAACCATACACGGCAACGTCCCGTGAAGTTACTTTGGAGTTAATATAATTTGGCGCCCACACTATTTGACCAGACGAGTGTGAACTTCCGGAAAGCGTATACCCGTAGTCATTCTCCACAGTCTTATTCGCTACCGGATCATAGTCGACCGTCGACTTTATGCGTAACCCTCCGATGTTTCTTGAAACATCCACGGAGTCACTGCTAACTAAAACATTACTCCAGGAAGAGAGCGTGCAGCTTGGAAAGGCCCCGAACTGATTCAAGTAATTGCTGCTCCCAATAAACGACGCAATAGGAGTAAACAATATTTTGTAATCACCATCAGGGAAAAAATGGAGCAAGCACATACTGAACCGTTTGATTGGTTTGATTGATCGTAGGTTGGGTCAACGGGTCATCCACGATGTCCCGCATGGAAAGGACCAGCTGATTGTCGGAAGTATAAATATCGAACTTCATGACGATCTGAGGAGACTGATACAGCATACCGGCTATTGTTATCGTAGGCGTTGCCCCGGAAGTTGTATGTACCGTGAACGGCTTGTATTTGCAATCCCGCCCGTTGATCACGGTATCAACGTAAGCAAGAGTACTATAATCCAAAAAGTTAACGGTCATTGAGACGTTTTGCGGTGTCAATAATGGAGGCAGAATGAACCTTCCAACATATGCATCGTGTAATTCATAGTTGAATTGTGTATATCCGCCCGTAGGCCAGGTTATTTTAGAAAGAGAATTTGCCTGACAATAGTCGATTTTTGGCTCTTTATTTGTCAACTGATAATTGCCGTAATTATCCGGATCATTTCCGATGATCTGATAGTCAAGAACGTGGGCTATATCGTCAGGACCGCCATTCCAGTATCCCCAATAGTCAGTCGCTCTTGAAAACCTGGAAGGCATAGTCGATCCATTGTACTCAAACTTATATTTCTTACCAAAAGCTACCCCCGTACCATCCATTTCATCGACCTCTACCAGCATCAGCCGGTGGGTAGAGATCGCGGAGACCCCGGCAGTATATGTATTGTAATTGTTGTCGTCGGTGCCCGCTGGCTGCCCGGTTTCGTTGTAGTGCAAGTCGAAACGCCTGATCGCCGACCCGTTTTGATCCAGTAGCCTAACTTCGTCGAGTACGGAGTCCCCCACCAGGTCCAATCGGGGTGAATTCACCATGAACTTCAACGACCCATTAGAAAACAATATCTGAGAAAGTCGCTTATTCCGATTTTGATTCTTGGTTATATTAATAACAAGAGGAGCCTGAGCAGGATCTGCGCTGGCCTCATCCAGGTGAACATAGCGTTGCACGGAACTGGCAGCGTCATAGTACAACGAGTAGTCCGTGTAGACAAAGCGAATGGTATCGCCGCTTGGCGAATACATCCTTGTCAGATACCAGGCCGTAATACTTGCCAGTGGGGTTCCCGGCTGATTGACGTCCGGTTCGTTCCCATCACCGGCAAAAGTTACGGTTCTGTTTGTCTCGTAGTCCCTGAATTCGTAAACAATCCCATCCTCATCGGTTATTTTAAATTGAAGGGGGGCGCCCAGACCAATAAATGGCGGGTCCATAACATAATCGTTGCCCTGGTACGCCTGGATCTTAAAGTTTTGATGCGGGGCTACCGGTATTACGCCCGTCTTACCGATAAAAAATTTGCCGGATTTTCCGTTGAAATTGAAGTAGAACACGTCTGGCTGCGTGTCTATTTGTCCAAGCAACGCTTTCTTTATGTCGGTGCGTGATGGCGCATTGTCTGTTAAAGTAAAGAGACTGTTTATGCTATTTTCATCTGCTTGTCCATATACAGTACGCGTAATAGCTCCCCCGCATTCAACGACCACCCAGAGACCGACCCATGAAGCCATTTCAGCGAGTTTGAAACCGCCGGCATGGTAACTCAGTGAAATGGGCAGCTTGAGTGACCCTTCCTCTATCTCATAAAGCGGTATGTTTATTTGGCTGCTACCGGTGTAAAGCCCAACCGGTGTATTGCCGTATTGTCCCAGCGCCGACGCCGTGGGTGACGGCAAAACTATTTTTTAGATCACTTGAAGGATTGGATTGACTGTAGACTAAAGTGGACCCAAACAGCCATAAAATGACCATATAAATTCTACCTGTCCAATTAAGCTTCCTCTTCATCGATGAATATTGTGTAGTTGCTAAAAATTATATGCTATTCGAAATATTACCGGCTGCGTCTTCGGCACCTGTTGATAGCTCAGGAAATCCCACAATAACTGCAGCTTAGTTTTCTTGATGAACTTGCCCTTTGCCGACACCTGCTTACTGATGCCGATCAGGCCTCTCTTCGTCCAGTACTCGATCGCTCTCAAATCCTGAAAGGAAGAGAGTGGAGTTGTATAGTTGTATTCAAAACCGCCCGCTGCGGACCAGGTCTTCTTGATCTTAATCTCCAGGAAGGACCTCAGTCCGACGCCCTGGTTGGATAGGGCGACATGTTGTATTCCGTTCCCCCACCCTAACTTATAACTCGCTCCGATACCGACGATATTGGAATGGCCCAACCGGTACCCCAGAGAGAGACCCAAGTCGGTCACCGTCGGGAAATAGGTGCTGTTATGCGTCGTCTGAAAGTTGAACCCATACTCGAGCCTTTTCAGAAAGGTCTTTGTCTTCTGGTCGTTGGGCTTGAAGTCCGGCATGTCCACATTTCCGTTGCCTTCTCCAAGCTTTGACAATTTGTCCTTATAGCCGTCCAACTGCGACTGAGCCGACTCCAGATTCGATTGCAGGGCGGAGGCTCCGTTGGGCCCCGCCGCTGATACCCGGTTCTGGATCTGCTGGGTCACACTGGTCTTTGGTCTGGAGGCCGGCCAGCCCCGCCGTTGATGAAGAGCCATAGTTGCCCGGCAGATGGAAAAGCCCCGCCAGTTGGGAGTTATTCTTCATGAACTGCTGAAATGCTGGCAGTTTGTTAAGAATCCCCAGCGCCTTCTGTTGCAGTTGGTCGGGATTGTTCCACATTTCACGGTATTGCCTTAGCTGTTGCGAATAGTAGTACAGGTCCTGGTTGATTCCGCTGAGCTGTTTGTTCAACATCCTCTGCAGGTCGGTATGCTGGCTGATATACTGGCTGATCTGCTGCTTGCGCTGTTGGATAAAGGCCTGAGCCATGTCGGCATCGGCCATCTTTGCTTGGAGTGCCTGCACCTGGCCGGGGAGCTTTCAGGTATTTCATCATGCCCTGCAAGGAGTCCATGTATGGCATATAGGCTCCTTTTAGTCCCCCGACTGCACTGCCAGTATCTGTTTTTAACTTTTGGATCAAGGCCGCGTACTGCTGCTGGGAACCAGCAAAGAGCCTTTGTGCACCCACGCTGTCGGTAGCGCTCATCTTTTTTTGCAGCTTCGCCTCCCGTCGCTGCATCTTCTCCAGCCAGCGGGTTGACTGCTGGGTCAGGTCGCTGTTCAGCTTATTGGTTCGCGCCTGCAGCTTGCCGAGCAGCCGCGATGGAAAACCAATCGCCTTGTCGGCCAGCGAATCCACGGATGTTTGTGCGTCCACGAACGTCTGGACAAGGCAAAGCATCACAAACCCCCAAACAACCGTCTTCTTGCGCATATGCTAGTTATTTGTTTTATTTATCAGCGCTTTCAGTGCATCGATCTGCCGCTGCAGCTCGACAAAACGCGCATCCTGATCAGCCACTTTCTTTTCCAATTCTGTGGCTTTGGCGCCCTGGGCCTTCAGCTGTTTGTTCTCTTCGATCAGGTGCAGCGTCAGCTCTTCTACGTTCTTAAGGATCGTGGCCTGGTTGGCGCCGAGGTCGATACCCTCCGCATTGACTTTTGCGACGGAGGCAACGTCAGGCAGGTGTTTGTACCGGCCGATGTAGGTCTCCAGGTCTTCGAGTGTCCTGAGCTGGTATTTCTTTTCGAAGACGTAGTCCGGCCAGTTCGCCACAGACTTAACCTGCAGGTGGGTGAAGATACCCGAGCCCTTTACGGCAAGCATATAGCCGGTGGGAACGCTGTTCGTTCCGATCGCCACGCTGTTGACGCTGTCGTATTGCAGACCGTTGTTATACGTCCAGTGACCGGATGATGAGCCAGCAGCTCCGCTGCCCACAGAATTCCATGCGGCTCCGTTGTAATACTGGAAGGCGCTGCTGTCGGTGTTGTAGAGCAGCAGACCGTTCTGGAGGTCGCCGCTGACGATGGCGTTGCGCTGGGCGGTGGTCAGCCTGGGCAGGAGTACGCCGGTGTTGGTGCTCACTACGTCGAGGGCGGCCTTTGGCGTGACAGCCGACTGGTTCAGGGCATTGGCGAAGCCTGTCGTGTTGATCTGCGTCCGGCCATTGTAAAGAATCGTGAAGGCATTCGACCGGGTGGCCCCGTTGTTATCTTTTGAGTTGCCAACGGCCAACAATGGGTAAGAACCGATATTAGGCACCGTGGTTCCCCGGATGCCTGTATAAGGCAGCGCGGCGAAATCGACGTTGCCGTTGCCAAGTGCCGTACCGTAAGGCGTCCGGTTGACCAGAAATTGCCCGGCCGCGAGCTGGCTCAGGCCACCATATTGATTATTTGCTCCGCCAATGATCGCTCCCCGGGTGGTGTCCATCGTGACATTCTGAAAGCCATTGATCAGGGAAATGTCCATCGGTTTGGTCACGTAGTTCCCGCTGCCGCCAACCAGGCTGCTGCTTATGCTACCGGAAATCTGATTACCAAACCCGTACATGATAGTCTTGTCCATTTCGACCATGCTGGCGGCAAAATGGGAACCTTCAGTAGCGATCAGACAATTCTCAAACCAGGTGAGCGAATCCATTGTATTGATATCACCGACAAAGACAGTGTTGGCCATTCTGCCCTTGATCGTATTCTTCGCATCGCTGTTGACGATCAGACCTGAGGACGGCACTCCCGGGTATATATCGACCGGCTGGGTGGTATCTACGCGATCCGATGCGCCAATTTGCATATAACCGTGTTTAGAATAATACCGCAGCCCCTGCTCTCCGTCGGTGTCAAAGCTCTTGTCCATCGTCGTACTCATCGTCAGGTCTCCATTTCCGTATAGCCGGAAGGCCGGGTGATCTGCAGGATCGCTACCCGTGCCGGGAACGTTGATCGTACCATCTTTCAGTATCCTCATCCGCTCGATATTATTCGTCCGGAATGCCAGGTCATTCGTATCAACCGTACCGACAAAATTGCTGTCGGCTCCCGTCGCGATTTGCCCGGTCGTGGACCAGAAATAGTTTCCGGACTGTACCGTAACATTGATCGTGGCTGTGGTGGTAACGCCGCCGGCGTCGGTAGCTTTTGCCTTTATCTGGAAGGCGCCGGGGTTATTGGCGGTCCATGCCTGGCTATAAGGAGACGTGGCGTCCTCCCCTATTTTTGTCGTATCTATGAAGAATTCGACTTTCGAAATTGTGCCGCCCGTCTCAGTCGCCGTTGCGTTGATCGTGACGCTGGCGCCCTCTGCGATGGCGCTATTGTTGGTGGGTTGTGTGATAGTGACCACGGGCGTCCCTGTAGCGGCGTGCTGGGCGGTGACCTGAATACCGGAAATACCTGCCACGTTCGAAGCTCCGTACGTATTCACATAGACCTGGACGACGCCGTTGGCGTCGGGCGCAATGCTCGTAAATACTGCACCGTTGGCCGTATTGTAGTCGCCGTTGACTTCGATATAGTTGTAGACGACGGCGCCGGTCACGGTGTAGTGCATGGGATTCAGTTCGAAAATGGTCCCGATGTTCTGTGAATAGCTGGTCGTCATTTTGATCGTGTACAGGCTGTCCTTGCTGAGGCCCGACAGTTTGAGCTGAGGGACAAGAGCGTTGTATCCGGCCAGGCTGCCATTGCACTGAAACCAGAAATTGGCCATGACGGCTGCAGGGAAAAAAGTTCCGTTCGCCTGACCACCTCCATCCACGGCGCTGAGGCCGTTGCTGTAAGGAACCCAGTTGGCCGTGGCCACTGAGGTCAACGTGATACCGTTGCTGGATCCGGTGCACACAGCCCCCGCGGGGTTACCGTATACGTTCGTCCATCCCGATACGGGTTGAGGGCCCGAGGAAAAGTTGAAGCTGGCGCTCTGCGCCTGCAGTCTTCCCACAACAATGGACAAACTTATGAGCAATAGGCCCAATGCTTTCTTTAGCGTCATTTCGGTCAGTTATTATCTTGTTTAAAAAAATCTCGATCCAAATTTATAGGGCAACAGGTATGGCTACTCCCGAACCTTCAGTGTTCGGACAGTCCGGGCAAAGCAAGGCCATGCCGGCTATCGGCCAACTTTTGAAAAACAGCTACAGATCAGAGCAGTAGAAGACTGCTGAGTTAATAAAAACAATAAAAATTGTTGGGAATGAACAGAAGTAAAAATTATACTTCTATGTCGCGTACGCAAGATGCCGCGTACGACTTGCAGTAAAGGTCATGTCAGAGATTTTTACGGTTTGGGTAAATGTGGTTAAGGCGGGACAGGATTATACGTAGCGAAGATAGAGCAAACTCTTATAGATTTCCTAAAATTAATATAAAAAGATTTTATGCGTGTCGATTTAGCGCATAAGCGTGTCGTTTGGCGGGATAACCGTGCAAGACATTTTTATTTATGAAGGGCCGCATTAATTTTTTATCTTGTTATCCCGCACTAACCCCTGCGGCAGACCCCAACTATGAAACAGTATTTTATCGGCGAAGAAGGAATCAAAAAATTCAGGAAGCGCTATTACAATATCTTTCTCCCCGTCGTGGCCATCGGTGCCGCCATTCCTTTGACGATCAATTTGATGTCCATTCACGCATCCGACGGATACACGCCATGGATCGTCTTCGGCGCGATGGCTGTCTATCTGGGCTTTAGTGTGACCAGGATATTCAAAAAGCAAAAGAAGATGCTCGAGAGCTATCGTCTGACCATCACGGAGAACGAGATCGTGCGGGAACAAATGAACACGCCCGCGCTGACTATCAACTTCATGGAAGTCAAAGAGATCATGAAAACGCGAAAGGGCAGTTTTCTCGTCAGAGGTGTTAGCAGGACCGACCTGATCCAGATACCTTATTGGGTTGACGATCTTGACGGAATTGAGCAACAGCTGCAAACCTTCTCGACTGTAACAACCGCAAAGAGTTTTATGCTCAGGCAGTATGGAGTGCTGGCGATACGACTTGCGGCTCTGGGTATGCTGATTGCCATCAGCACGGTCAACGACAAGGCCGTCGTGACGATTTTAGGCGCCGTGCTGATCGGGCTGATCATCTGGGGGCTAAACGAGCTTCGGGTCAATAAGAACGTCACCGTCAATGCGAAGCGGCGGTCGATGGTCGTCTATACGCTGATTGCCATTGTCGTGGTGTTTGAGGTTGTCTCGAAGTTTTGGCTTTACCCGGGGTAAAACCATTATATTACAGGCAATGAATATTACCGTAATCCTCATATTACTGGCCGGTATCGCCATCGGCTGGCTCATCGGATGGCTCCGGGCAAAGGCGCAGATAGCCGACGCGGTCCGTATTGCCGAGGCAAAGACCGGCGCGCTGAAGGAGGAATATATCGCCTACAAAGCAAAGGCTGAGGCCGAAAGCAAGTACCTGTTACAAAGCATGACCGACCAGACCAGGGAGATGGAGCGGCTGAATCAAAAGTTCACGACGGAGTTCGAGAACATCGCCAACAGAATACTAGAGACCAAGTCGGAAAAATTCACGCAACTGAACAAGGTAAATCTTGGCGCGATACTGGAACCACTGGGCAAGACCATATCAGAATTTAAAGAGCAGGTCGGCTCGGTCTATGACAAAGAGTCAAAGGAACGCTTTAGTCTGGGAGAGAAGGTGAAAGAGCTGGCGGAGCTCAACCAGCAACTCAGCCAGGAGGCCCGCAATCTTACCCGCGCACTAAAGTCCGAAGCCAAGACACAGGGCCGCTGGGGTGAGGTCATTCTCGAGTCGATCCTCGAGAAGTCGGGCCTCCGAAAGGGCGAAGAATACTTTATGGAATACCAGCTCTTCGACGCCGACGGCCGCGCGCTGCGCAATGAGGCAAAGGGCACGAAGATGCGCCCCGACTCCATCGTAAAATACCCCGACAACCGCCACGTGATCATCGACGCAAAGGTTTCGCTGAATGCCTTCGTGCGGGCTACGGAAGAGGCGGATGCCGCGGCACAGCAGGCGGAACTGGCGGCGCACGTTCAGGCGATCAAGGTGCATATCCAGCAGCCGGGCTCGCGGGCCTATGACGACTATGACAAGACCCTCGACTTCGTAATGCTGTTCATCCCCAGCGAAGCGGCCTACATCGCAGCGTTGCAGGTCGATCCCAACCTCTGGAATTTCGCCTACGACCGGCGGATCCTGCTGATCAGCCCCAGCAACCTCATCATATCGCTCAAACTGATCGTAGACCTTTGGAAAAGGGAATATCAGAACCAGAATGCCCAGGCCATCGCCGACCGCGGAAGCAAACTCTACGACAAGTTCGTCGGCTTCGTCAGCAACCTCCAGAATGTAGGCGTCGCGCTGGACTCGGCCAGGGCTTCGTACGATGACGCGTACAAACAGCTGAGTACGGGCCGGGACAACCTCGTCGCACAGGCGGTCAAGCTAAAGGACCTCGGCGTAAAAACGAAGAGCGATCTGCCAGGCTCGATGATACCCGGCGCCCTGTCGACCGATGATCCCGGCGGGGAGTCGGGCGACCCCGGGAATAAGCTCCTGAACTATGGAACAATTCAAAATAACGGAAGAAGGTTGCAAAAAGCTGGCAGGAAAATGGCTGGCTCTTACTATTCTCTACATGGCCCTCTACGGGGTTATGGTAGCTTTTTTGTTTAGCCCGATATACATCAACGGCGTTAGAGCAGAAAAGGTGTCGTATTACATTGCACCATTTATATTCCTGATCTTTAGCCTAAAGATTCCCAAAGCATTCAGGAGGAATCGACAACTTCTGCAGAGCTATTCGATCACTATTTCCGACAACTGGATCAAGCGCGAGCAACTGGACACCCCTTCCCTTACAATCGACCATACAGAAATTAAGGAGGCCACAAAAACAGAAAAAGGCAGCTATCAGGTCCGGGGCCTCACCAGATACGAGGTCATCCATATCCCCCGCTGGATCGGCAATCCTGCTGATCTGGAAAAGCGGCTACAGGCCCTGGGCACTAATATTACGCAGAAAAAAACAACCGTATCCAGCTTGCTTAAAATACCGTTGATTGTCCTCGTCTATGTCATGCTTCTGGCTGTAGCCGCTTTGGACAACAAAATAATCGTCGTTCTCTGCGGTATCCCGGTGACCGCGTCGCTGCTCTGGCTATCCATCGAGATGCGTCGAAGCAAGAACCTTCCGGAATATGCAAGAAATCAGAGATATTTTTACCTGGCCCTTGCATTTATCGTCGCCTATTTGGTCTTCACCAAACTAACGGGCATAATGCTCTTCAAGCATTGATATCAACGATGCGACAAACATTACTGACCCGCCGCAGCGGCAATAACCACTTTCGACACCGCCTCAGGCTGGGACATAAATACTACATGACTTCCTTTTATTTCAGTAACCTTCGAGTTGGATCTTTTGTACATCGCGCGTTCTATATCGGGGTTGATGCTCTTGTCCTCCGTCGCGACGATGGCCCAGGTCGGCTTGTCGTGCCACGCCGCGTGGCTGACCGGAGTGCCAAAGCCTTTGGCGGCGAAAGCTCCCTGTGATGCATACATGAAGTCCGCGTCCGCCTTCGGGATATCGGCGCAGAAGCCGCCGTGGAACTTTTCCTTGTCATAGTATACGATCCCGTTGGCGTCCGGAGCAATAATGCCGTTCTCCGGGGCTGGCGGCGCCTTCTGGAACCAGGACAGCGCGGATTCCCCCTGGTCGGGCTGGAAGGCCGCGACATAGACTAGTGCCGCCACCTTCGGATGATCCCCCGCCTGCGTGATCACCACCCCACCCCATGAATGACCTACGAGAACGGTGGGACCGTCCTGCTTGTCGAGAACCAACTTGGTAGCAGCTACGTCGTCTTCCAGCGATGACAGCGGATTCTGTACGACCGTCACATGATATCCCTTTTTCGTAAGGATATCATAGAGGCTCCGCCAGCCGGAGCCGTCTGCAAATGCTCCGTGGACTAATACGATGTTTTTGATCGGCTGGGCGTTGGCCACGCCAATCGTTGCGAGCAGCAGCGCTGCTGAAAAGAATAGATTTTTCATGCCACAAAGTAATGCGGCGGCCTGGCGGCAGACAAGACAGAAAGAGCAGGAAAGTTTGGATTTTTAGCGGTGCCTTTTTCTATAGCCGATAGGCGACACCTCTTCGGCCAGCGTGAAGAGCCTCGAGAAATACGCGTGATCATCGTATCCCAGATCGATCGCGATCTCCTTGACGGTCCAGTCGGTAAAATACAGCAGCCTCTTCGCCTCGGTAATGATCATCTTCTGGATCCAGTAGCTGACGGTGTTGCCCGATATTTCCTTCACGGCCTCGTTGAGATAGGGCGTGGACAGCCGCATGAGGACGGCATAGTCGGAGGGCTTCTTAAATTGTTTGTAGTGTTTGAACAGCAGCGACTTGAACTGCCGGGTAATGACGATATTCCTGCCTTCTTTTTTGCCGGCCCGGGCTTCCGGCATGAAGTATTCCTGTGTGAAAAATCCGAGAATGGCGTCGACCAGACCGCGGGTGATGTGACGGCCGCAGGGGTTTAGGGCGTCGTGGCTCAGCGTTTCGGTGAGGAATAAAAGACAGTGGTCGAGCGTTCTCAACTTTTTTGCGTTCATGCTGACCGGATCGTGGACCAGGAAATACTGATCCAGGACTTCCTTATAGGTCGCCTGTACGAGAGAAGGCTCGACAACGAGTACGTGCAACTCCGTGTTGGAGGCAACGGGTTGGTGTATCTGGCCGGGGAGGATGAAGAAGAGAGGGTCCGGTCAGATCAACAGTTTTGAAGTCGAGCATCAGCGTGCTCTTTCCCTTCTTCTGGAAGACGAACAGATAGTTCTCGTCGCGGTGGGCGATGTTGGCCGGCCAGGCCGGGTCGGGGTCAGATCCAGGACCGACCGCCCTGAAAATGTGCACCCCGTGTTCCTTCACCTGGTTCCGAAATAGCGGGGCGACAAAATTCGTCTTCCTTCTCATTGGGATAAAAGTAAGACAACTTCGGCAGACCTACTGTCTTGCAAACTTTATCCGGCTGGGGGGATCATTCAATCTCTTCCACATAATGTATAAGATATAACAGCAAATGGCGCCGCCGATCGCCAGCACGCCTTTTACGCCGAGCAGGCCGACAACATATTCAAAGGCCCGACCCTTTACATCGCCGGAGGGTTCCCCGTGGTCGTCCATTGCGACATAAGCGGCCGCGGCAGTCAGCAGGACCACCAGCAGCAATCCAATCAGATGGCGGGAGACGGCACTGAATGGCCGCATGGGACCGTCTGTTTTGACGAAGTAAAGTTCTTTCTCCAGGGAACCTATAAAAGGTCGCATAGTCATCCGCGGCGAGAAAACTAAATTCGCTCTCGCTGGGGAACCCGGCATAAGTCCTGTAGGTGATCAGGAATTTTGTCTCCTGGTGTTCCTTTGTGATCGACCGGATGGAGTCGTAGCTGATCTGTAGCTTTGTCCGGAGGGTCAGTTTCTTCTCCCAGGCATTTTCGAATTCTTCTACCGATAAGAACTGGCCGCTGGACATGCGGATAGCGTCGTCGGTCAGCAGGAGAGTGCTCACCTTGTGGCCGGAAATGGCAAAGAGACGGTTTTTCATACTTCGGGGTATGGAACCCTAAGATAAACTACCTTTTACATATCCCAAAGCTTCCGTGATCAAACCTTCTCTGACCGTCATCAGATTGACACCGCGGATATGCGTTTTTCTTTTCCGCCCCCACTCAAAACGCCATAAAATGACCGCGTTCTCCCCGGTGACAGAGACCAGTTCGGGGGTGAACTGGGTGTCAGGAGTATTGATGAGCTCCTCCCAGAAGTTGAGGCATTCGCTGCGGCCGACTATTCTTGAGCCATCCGGCGGGGGTATGCCCCTTCCATAACGCAATCCTCTGATATTAAGCCAGCTAAAATGGAGGCGTCCTTTGTTTGGAAGGCCTTGTTGAAGCGTTCTATCGTTGTTGCCGTTGAGGTCTGCATAAAATTTCCCGTTTTATACAGGCAAGGTAGAGGACGGTAGTGACAGCAGTATGTCAGGAGGGTTGACCGACGGACCAAAAAATAGGCGATCTGGCCGCCCATCGGCCTCCTGCCCCCCGACCTAAAATATGGGCTCCCCTTTTCCCGTGGTGATCAGACTGCGGAGGCTTTTCCGGATATAGTCGCCCCAGGCGCCCGAACAGGCGTCGAAACACTCCTGTTCCGGGACCAATCCCTCGTGCGTGAAACGGACCTCCGTCTTATCGCCCTTCGTCGAGATCTCAAAACTGATCTTTGTACCGGTCCATTCGTCTGTATCTTCGACAAAACTCAGGTTGCTGTCTGTAACGAGCCAAACGACCTTTTTGTCGGGAACAAGTTCTATCAGCCGCTGTTTGCTGTAGTGAAACTGTTTGAACTGGTAGGTGAACTCGTCGTTGAGCTTTTTCGTTTCCCCCTCGATATCCCCGAACCACCATCCGCGTACATTATTGACGGCGTCGAGATGCCTCCTTCGCTGTCTGGTCTACCAAAATCGTAGTGGTAAAGTCTTTATTACTCATGGCTGTTTGTTTTTTCAAAAGTATGACCAATAAAGATTACCCGGGATGGTAGTCCTGGACTGTTTGCGGGGGCAATTTGGACAATTGATCGGGAAAAATCACCAATGTTCGAAATGGTATATAACGGGGTTGTTGTCCCTGATGATCACCGGCGCGGGGGCACTGGTCGGTGGATTCACTGCGACGCCACGGGCTCAATTGAGCTCGAACAGGCCCTGAATGTCTTTGTCGAGCAACAACAGGCTGATCAGCCGGTCGCCGGCATCGGTATCCTCATACGGCTGCTCCGTAAACAATTGAAGATACTTCCCCTCCATCAGCAGATCGAGCTGATGATTTTTTATACCGGCGACCGCGCCGATCGTCTCAAGCGCCCCGGGAGTGAATGTTCCCGTCGAGGCGTCCACCTTGCCTTCCTTTATAAACCCCTTCGTCTTCTTATAACAACGGCAGCGATTTGCCGGATTGATCAGGCCACATTAGGTAAAACGCTGGTGCGTGCGGATCAGCCGCTCAAACGCCTGCCTGTTGCCGGCGCAGGCCTCGTGGACAGGACGCGGTCTTTGTCTTCGTCGTATTGCTCGCTGAACGGGAACATACTCAAAGTTAGCTTCTTCCGGCGCTCATTCCTCCGTCAATATTCCAAATAGCGCCCGTCACCTAGGCGACCTCGTCGGACAATAGCCACGAGATCGCGGACGCAATCTCCGAAGGCTGACCATTTCTGCCCAGCGGATGTATCGCGTTGAGGCTTTTGTACACCTCTTTAGCGGCCTGGGGGGAACCGGCCAGCTCGTCCAAAACACCTGTTTCCACTACGCCGGGGGCAATGGCGTTGACCCTGATCCCATCCCCCGCACTACCGCCTGTGTGATAAAGAAAAATCCGCGATTGATATCCAAAAATCCGCGTAGTCGTCCGGGGTCGAATCTACAAAGGCCTTCGGTGCGAAGACGCCGGAAGCGTTGACGAAGGTAATTGAAGGTCGGCAGGTCTCCGAGTTTTTTAATAAACTCATCGACCTGTTGGACAGATCTTAGATCGACGTTCAGGCCCGATACGTCGCCGTATGCCTTTAGTTCGGCCACGGCGTTGGAGACGCTGTCAGAAGATTTACTGGCGATAACGACTTTTACGCCATTGGATAACAACAACTGCGCGGTGGCTTTGCCCATCCCGCTGGAGCCGCCGAGTATGAGGGCCCGCTTTCCTGTGAATGTATTTTTCATAACCTTTTTTTAGTTGGACGCGTGGTGGCAGGGACTGTGACAAAACTTTTTCCGGGTTATTTACTGCACTGATAATGCGGTGAAATTTTTGGCACCCCGGGCCTGCAATGCCAGTACCAGCAAGGGGTTTACAAAAGGTGACGAAAAAAATTAGATGTTAATACGGTCATTGGGTAGTAAAGATTTCGGTAACTTCAAGCTAAGACCCCCAAAACCTTCTATGAGAAATAAATTATTGGTGATCGCCTTCGCCCTCACCTGCGCAATGCCGCTGAATGCACAGCAGAGCATTCCCAAAAACCTCAACGACATAAGGATCATCGGCCTTAGCCTCAGCCCCTTCCGCGGCCACGCCCTCATCTTCTGGGGACAGAAGATCAGCCATATGGTGCTGTATGGAACCACGGCCAAGCTCATCGATTTCTTTATGGAGAATGGCGATTTCAATCTGCCCTGCAGGGCCGGGAGCCAGGTGACGCCGGTGCAGCCTGCTCGATACGCTGAAGGCACTGGGGATTTGTGATCGCCGAGGTCAGCCAGACCGTCATCAACAAAGAGATCGTGCAGGTGGTGCTATGCGATCCCGACGACTACGGCCACGTGTTCAAGTCCTATGAGACGGGAGAGAACCACGGTGGAGTTCTCAAATGCCGGACGGACGTATCTTTCAAGACCTGCTCGGATGAGAAGAAGGCGTGTTACGATATCAAATGTGATAAGTATAGCGTGGAGATTTGTTATAACGCGAAGAAGTTATGAAGCTCCCGTAAAACGATCAACTCAGACCAATTCAGGCAAATGGACCGTTTTGAAGCAATAGCAAATCCTGCTAATGTTGCTAAAACTTCGGTTTATGGAGGATAGTGAGACCCGCCACAGCACGACCGGCCTACAGTACAGGACAGTTGAAGACTCCTTTTGGATATCTTCGGTACATGAGAATCTTAACTGCGTTGCTTGCCCTTCTATTTTCCAGCCCGCTCGTGAATGCCCGCACCCATACCGGTGCCAACCCGCCCGCGGAATGGCACGCCAATTGGATCGCGATGCCGGGTGAAGACGGCCGTGACTACGGCGTCTACTATTTCAGAAAAAGCATCGAACTCGGCGCAAAGCCGGACCATTTTATTGTCCATGTTTCGGCGGACAACCGCTACAAGTTATTTGTCAACGGCACGCTGGTCTCGCTGGGGCCGGCAAGGAACGACACCTACCACTGGAATTATGAGACGGTGGACCTCGCCCCTATCTGGCCGCGGGCAAAAACGTGGTTGCCGCTGTGGTTTGGAATGAGGCGGATCACCGGCCGGAGGCGCAGATCAGCGTTCGTACGGCTTTTATTATACAGGGGGACTCGCGCGCGGAAGAAGTACTCAACACCAACAACAGCTGGAAGGTATACCGCGACATGGCCTACCATCCGCTGGCGGGATTCTTCGCGGCCAGCACCGGAGAATTTGTAGACCGGACCAAAACCGTGAATCACTGGATGACCGCTTCCTTCGACGACGGCGCCTGGACCGCCGCGGCCAGTCTGTTCGGCGGACAGCCGAAAGGGCAGTCCGACGGGCTCGGGTGGATGCTCGTCCCTTCCAAACTCCCTGCAAGGGAAATGACCTACCAGCGTATTCCGGAATGTCGCAAGGCTGTCGGGATCACCGTTCCTAAAGAATTTCCCGCGGCAAAAACCGCTGTGACCATACCGGCCAATACGACGGCAACCCTCCTGCTGGACCAGACCTTTCTGACCAACGCCTATCTGACCCTGAACTTCAGCAAGGGCAGACGCGCCGGCATCTCCATCCGGTATGCGGAATCGCTGGTCGCGGAATTTACCCCTATGGCGCGCGGAAGGGCAACCGCAACGATGTCGAAGGCAAGCTCTTCTCCGGAAGGGAGGACAGCCTGATATCCGACGGCAGCGACGGGCAGTCCTATACCAACCTCAATTTCCGGACTTTCCGGTATATTCAGCTGTTGGTGCAAACGCACGACGAACCGCTGGTCATCGACGATATATACGGCGAGTTCACGGGATACCCCTTCAAACAACCGTCGGAGTTCGTGACCGATAACCCCGAGATCAAAAAGATACTGGACATCGGATGGCGTACGGCCCGGCTGAACGCCTGGGAGACGTATACCGACTGTCCCTATTACGAACAACTGCAGTATATCGGCGATACCCGTGTGCAGGCCGTTATCACCTACTACAACAGCAGCGACGACCGGCTGCCGCGCAATGCGATCGAACTGATGGATCATTCGGCGTCTGACCGACGGCGTTACCTTCAGCCGCTATCCGACGCGGAGCACGCAGATCATATCGCCGTTCTCGCTGTGGTATATCGGTATGCTGCATGACTACTGGATGTACCGCGGCGACGACGATTTTATCAGGGACAAATTAAACGGCGCCAGAGACATACTCAAATTCTTCAGCGGCTACCAGGGCTCGGACGGATCGCTAAAGAATACCCCGTACTGGACCTTTGTCGACTGGGCCAACGGCAAGGACTGGTCGGTCGGGTCGCCGCCCAAAGGGGCCGACGGCGGCTCCGCGATCCTCGACCTGCAACTGCTGTGGGCTTATCAGTGGGCCGGAGAAATGGAAGGCCGGCTGGGACTGCCCTATTTTGCCGGTCTGTATCATCAAAAAGCCGAACAGCTAAAGCAGGTCATCCGGCGAAAGTATTGGAGCGCCAGCCGCAGGCTCTTCGCCGACACCGAAGAGAAGACTTTGTTCTCCCAGCACGCCAACTCGCTCGCCATACTCACCGGCCTGGTAGCCAGCGCCGACCTGGCAAAAGCCGGACAACGCCTCCTGACGGACAGCACGCTTACGCAGTGCTCCATCTATTTCAAATACTATCTGCACCAGGCGCTGACCAAAGCCGGCCTCGGGGACGGATATATGGACTGGCTCGGGATATGGCGCAAGGACATGGCGATGGGCCTCACGACCTGGGCCGAAGACTCGAATGTCGAATACACGAGATCCGACTGCCATGCCTGGAGCAGCAGTCCGAATATCGAGTTCTTCCGGACGGTGCTCGGTATCGACAGCGACGCGCCCGGGTTTAAGAAGATAAAGATCGAACCGCATCTGGGCAAACTGACCAACGCAGCCGGAGAGATCCCGCATCCGCGGGGTAAGGTCGGGGTCAGGTACCGGCTCGACCAAGGTAAGTGGAGGATCAGCATAAGCCTGCCCGCGGGGACGACGGGGAGACTGGTTTGGAAGGGGAAGGACTATGAGTTGAAGGCCGGCGACCAGCTAGTTGCGCTATAGGCGGGAGACCCCATTTCAAACGAGTTGTCAGCGTCCGGGACGCAGATCATCCCCAGGCATGATCGCGATCATGTTACCCGGGGTTGCGCCGGACTAACTTCGATATGTATTTCCCCAAAACGTCTATTTTATGAAACAGGTACTTTTCATACACGCCGGGCACAGATCGACCGAGGGCATGTTCCGCTGCCTGTGCGAATTGCAGCAGCAGGAAAGGCTGCGGGTCCGGGCTCTTTTCTTCGGCCCGGTCGACTACCCTACCGTGGCGGCCATGTACGGGACGGCCGTGATGTCGCCATCTATAAATATGGATGCAGAACAGAATGAATTGGTTGCGGAACAGAAAGCGGACTTCGTTGAACAATGCAATCAACACCAGATCGCATACGATATTCCGCACAACTATAGTGTCTGGGACAGGGATCTGTTCTCTGCGGAAACGAGGTTCGCAGACCTGGTCCTTGTCAGCGGCGATCTGTTCTTCGCGGGCATCGACGACCACCAGCCCAACGCCTATCTAAGGCAGGCGCTGCGCGCGGCGGAATGCCCCGTCATGGTGGTTCCCGAACATTTTGAGGCCATCGATCACCTCTTCATTGCGTATGACGGCACGGCGAAAAGCGTGAGCGCGTTGAAACAGTTCTGTTATGTTTTTCCGCATTTGCTGAATTTGCCTGCGGAGATCGTTTATGTCAGGAACGAAGAGGCCGACAACATACCCGGGCTGGAAGACCTGAAACGTCTTGCGATGACGAAATTCAATAACCTTGGATACGCCAAACTCCATTTCGATGCAGCCACGTATTTTCCGACATGGATCGGCGAGAAGAAGAATGCGTTACTGATAACCGGTGCATTTGGCCGGTCGGCGCTTTCGAATATTGCGCGCCGGAGTTTTGCGGAAGAGATATTACGGGATCACCGGGTGCCGGTGTTCATAGCGCGTTGATCGGTCACATGAGTAAAAGGGATGCGTTGATGGACGCGTCCCATTGCATAGGGGATCGCCTGTTACCGGCGATCCCCTTTTTACGCCGGTAGTACTATGCGGCCAGTCGCGTGGTTAGCGTGTCGCGCGTCGCTGCGTGTTTTCCAGCGAGACCTTTGTGAAAAAAGATATAAGAGGCCGCGATCAGCGCGAACCCGATGAGCATGGGCGATACCATTACCGGAGAATCTCCGGAGGAAAGGGCGCAGTAGGTGGCGCCTGCCAGGTCGAAGACAAGGCCTGCATAGACCCACTCCTTGATCCGCGCATATCCTGGTAACAAAAGAACGATACAGCCGAGCAGCTTGGCGGTTCCGAGAAAGGGAAGCAGATAGGCGGGGAGGCTGAGGTGTTTGAAGAGCGTGATGGCGTCGGGTACTTTGAGGATGTCGGGGATCGCGCCGAGACCAAAGAATACGACCAGCAGGCCGGTGAGAATGCGGTGGGTGATGATTGTCTTTTTCATAAAATGTCTTTTTGTATTGTTTGTATTAGCGTTGATTGCTGATACAAAGCTATGGCGGGTTCCGCATTTTGAAAATACGGTAACACGACAAAGAAAGGGTGGATTGCGACAGAGTGCGTGTCACCCACAAAAAGCGTCCTCACAACGCATAGTCATAGTGCCAGGCGCCGGAGCCCGGCTGTAGCCTGTCCTTTTTTCCCGGCAGGTCGAGTTCCGCCGTCGTATTGGGCGGGACAGTCACATCGAGGGTGAATCGTCCGTTGCTCAGGGTCCACGAGGACGATACCGCCCCAAACAGCGTCCTAAGCCGCGCCGCGGCACGGGTCAAACCCCCGCCCGGTCTGGGTTGAAACAGGATCTTCTTATAGCCCGGCGCGCTGTCCACGGGATTGATACCCGCGATGGTCTTGTACATCCAGTCGCCGATGGCGCCGTAGGCGTAGTGGTTGAAGGAGTTCATATTCGCCTGCTGGAGACTGCCATTTGGCCGTATGCCGTCCCACCTTTCCCAGATGGTGGTGGCTCCTTTTTGACGGGGTATAGCCATGAGGGGTAGGTCTGCTGCATCAATAGCGTGTATGCTACGTCGTTATAGCCAAAACGAGTCAGCACATGACAAAGATGCGGGGTGCCGAGAAAGCCCGTCGTCAGATGATTGTCGTAGTCCTTTATATTCTGCACCAGCCGGGCGGCCGCCTGTGGGCGAAGGCTGTCGGGCAGCATGTCAAACCGTAGCGCCAGTACATAGGCCGTCTGGCTGCCGGAGACCAGCCGGCCCCGCCGCGTCGTATATTCATCCACGAAGACTTCTTTGATCTTCTTCAGCAGGGCGCTGTATTCGCTGACATCCGCCCGTTTGCCCAATACCTTCGCCGCGTCGATGAGCAGCTGGGTCGAGTGGGCGTAGAACGTCTGTGCGATAAGGTGTTTGTCCGTGATGGCGGCGCGTCCGTCGTCGTCGGCGTCACCCGGCGTATAAAAGAGCCAGTCGCCGAAATGGTCGCCGGTATTCCAAAGATCGCCGACAGCATGCGCACGGATATAGTCGACCCAGGCCTTCATACTGCTGTACTGATCCCTGAGGATCGTGGTATCGCCGTATGCCAGATAGATATTCCATGGAGCGATGGTGGCTACGTCGCTCCATCCCGCGCTGGCGTTGTCTTTTGGGCGTAACACGTTGGGGATGACATAGGGGACCGCGCCGTCGGGCAGCTGTTCGGAGCGCAGGTCCGCCAGCCATTTGGCATAGAAGGTGGCTACGTCCATGTTGAAAGTCGCCGTGGCGGAGAAGGCCTGTGCATCGCCTGTCCAACCCAGCCGCTCGTCCCGCTGCGGGCAGTCCGTGGGGATATCCACGAAGTTGCCCTTTTGCCCCCATTGGATATTATGCTGCAGTTGATTGATCAGTGTGTCCGATGTAGAAAAATCACCCGTCGGAGCCATATCCGAATAGAGCGCGACGGCTTCGACGTTGTGAAGGTCCAGCGGTCCCTCGACTTTAACATACCGGAAGCCCTGAAACGTGAAATGCGGTTCATACCATTCGTCCGCTGCGCCCTTTGAGATATAGGTAATGGTTTGCAGCGCCGAGCGCAGGTTGGCGGTATAGAAATTGCCTTCGGGGTCCAGCACTTCTCCGTGATGGAGAACGATGGTGTCGCCCGCATGCCCCTTGCTGCGGAAATGCACCCAGCCTACCAGGTTCTGGCCAAAGTCGATGACCGTCTCGCCCTTTGGTGTCCTGAGGATAGACCGCGGCTTGAATACTTCGTGCTTTTTGACCAGGGGGCATCGGTGGCAATGAGCTTTGACGACGGGTCCGGCCTTTCTATTTTTACAGGCGCCCAGGCCGCGTCGTCGTATGCCGCCGTCTGCCATCCGGCTTTTTCTTTTCGTGCGTCGTACCATTCGCCATTGAAGAATTCGGAATAGCGTATCGGGCCGTCAGAACTGCGCCAGGAGTCGTCCGAAAGCACCGTCTGCCGCGAACCATCCTCCAAAGTTATTTCCAGCTGGAAGAGGAGACCGGGTGTATCTCCATAGATATTCTTTCTGCCGCGGTAGGTGGGTCCGCGATACCATCCCTCACCCACGATGGCGGCGGCTGCATTGGCGCCTGTTGTCAGCAGGGAAGTGACGTCGTATACCTGGTACTGGAGGCGCTGGTGGTAGTTGGTCCAGCCGGGAGTGAACCATCCGTCGCCCACACGGTGACCATTGAGCGACGCTTCATATAAGCCGTGCGCAGTGATATATAGCCGGGCCTGTCGTATCTTCCCGTTGACCCTGAATCCCTTCCTCAGCATGGGGACGGGGCCTTCCGTGCTGTCGGGCGTGGTGGGTGTGATCCATTTCGCAGACCAGTCGTTCTCGCCGAGTCCCGTCTCCCAGTAGCTGACCTGGCTCCATTTGGAACTGTGCCCATGGTTGTCCCTGATGCGCACCTGCCAGTAATACCTCGTGCGGGGCGACAGGGCCGGCCCCCTGTAGGGTACATGGACGGACTGACCTGAGCCGACCATGGAAGAGTTCCACACCGGATGGTCCCTACCCGTAAAGACCCTGATCTCATAATCCGTCTGAAGAACATCTTTTTCGTCCGAGACTATCTGCCAGCAAAGACGCACCGGTGCTGTGGGGGAAAGGCCGATGGGGTTGGTAGCGTATTCGCATAACAGGCCGGTAACGCCAGGAGGTTGGGCGTTTGACGTGACGGGAGACTGGCCGTGTGTCATGGCCGGAAGCAAGCCAAGAAGGAAAAAGGACAGAAGGAAAATACGATTCATGGGTGAAAATAGGGCCATTTATGGAATCGACGATGGTCTGGATTGGCATTCCATTCCAGGATTTTGGCAATCGTGTTTCGGGATGTTGGAAGGCAGGCGCCGCGTTTTATATTTGGATAATGAAGGCCCTGGTCAACAAAGAACGCATTGTGCTGAACACCTATCCCTATGGGGACCCGTCACCCGTGCCCGAGTTCGGGCGGATCTATCCGTACCACCGGTGGGATGGATATGACCCGCAGGGAGCGCCCGCTGAATGGGAAATGGTGGTATTGGAGAATGCCCATATAAAGGTCTGGATCAGTCCTGCTGCCGGTGGGAAAGTATGGGGAGCTATCGAAAAGAACTCCGGGCGGGAATTCATCTATTTCAACCACGCGGCCAAATTCAGGGACGTGGCGATGCGGGGTCCCCTGGACATCGGGCGGTATCGAATTCAATGTGGGCCTGCTGGGACATTCGTTGTCCTGTGCCGCTGGCGTCGATCACCATACGCAGGACAACGCGGATGGCAGCGTCAGTTGTTTTGTCGGGACCACCGACTGGTCTTCGGGTACCCGCTGGTGGGTGGATATCTGCCTGCCCGCGGATGCCGCGTGGTTCCGAACCCGCACCTGCTGGTACAACGACAGCAGCGCCGATACGTCCTATTACGCCTGGAGCAACGCGGGCGTCAGGGCCTCCGGTGGACTGGAATATATTTTTCCCGGCCATGCTTATCTTGGCCATGACGGGAGGGCCCATCAGTGGCCCGTTGACGGAGAGGGACACGACCTTTCGAAATATGCGCAAAATGACTTCGGCCACTATAAATCCTATCATGTCATTGGCTCGGTGTCCGACTTCTGGGGCTGTTACTGGAGGGAGGAAGACCTCGGTATGGCGCACTATACCGCCTACGACCAGCGGCCGGGGAAGAAGATCTGGATATGGGGTTTGTCCCGCTATGGTATGATCTGGGAGGACCTGCTGACCGACGGGGATGGCCAATACAGCGAAGTGCAGTCGGGCAGACTGTTCAACCAAAGCATTTCCGCAAGTTCCGCGACGCCTTTTAAGCACCGGGCATTCCTGCCCTGCGCCTTCGACAGCCACGACGAATACTGGATGCCTGTACCTGGACTCGGCGGTCTCCGGTATGCGTCTAAGGAATTATCCTTTTTTGTGGAGGGGTGCAGCTGCGGCTATGCGCCAACCAGCCCCTGCATGGGATGCTGAAGGTGGAGGACGATCACGGAACGCTTGCCGCAACTCCCGTGCATATGCAAACGCTCGGGCGTCTCGACCTGACCCTTCCGGCACCGCCGGATGAAAGGAGTCTTCGGGTTTGGCTGGATAGCGTATTGATCTACGATAGTGGCGGGGAACAGCACCGGCTGAAGAGGCCGCTGGCGATCGCGGAGGGATATGACTACGAATCCGTGGAGGGCGTTTATCTGCAGGCCAGGGAGTGGGAGCGTCAGCGGTTCCCGTCCCGTGCGCTTCCCTGTTATGTTGCGTGTTTACTGGCCGATCCCTGGCATCTCCGCGCGCTGGTGGGAATGGCGCGGTTGAAGCAGCGCCATATGGAATACGAAGACAGTCTGGGCTTTCTTTCGAAGGCCTTGTCCATCGATACTTATGACGGCGAGGCCAATTATCTGTACGGCCTCGCGCATGCACGGCTGGGCAATATCTACGATGCGAAAGACGGCTTTTCGGTGGCCGGACAGGACCCGGCATACAGGTCTGCCGCGATGACCGAACTGGCCAGGACGTCGATGCAACAGGGGCAGCACGCGCGGGCGCTTGAATATGTCGCGGCGGCGCTGGCCGGCAATCCCGGCAACTGCGGTGCCCTTCGGCTACAGGTAGTGGCATTGATCCGGCTGGGCAGGACAGCCGAAGCGCGCGATCTGGCGGCCGGGCGGCTGCTGGCTGATCCGCTCGATCACGTCCTGCGATATGCGTCCGGCATGCGATCCGGCATTTGCATCACCAGTGAATGGCCCCACCAGACCTGGCTGGAAATAGCGGCGTTCTATGCCGGTATTGAAGAATGGAAGGAGGCCTCCGAATCATTGCAACAGTCGCCCGAACATCCCATGGTGGAGTTGTGGAAGGCATGGATCTATTTCAAGACGAGCGGCAATGTCGACGCCGTCGCACTGGAGAAGGTACAGCAAATGTCCCCCGAAGGGGTATTCCCGCACCGGCAGGAAGAATTGACGATCCTGCGATGGGCGGTAACGCATTCAGAAGGATGGAAGCTAAAGTATTTTCTGTCGCTGGGGCTGATCCAGCTGATGCAGGAGGAAGAAGCGCGGGTCCTGCTGACCAGCTGCGGCGACGAGCCCGGCTGGTATCCTTTTTATCTCGTGCGGTCGGGGATCAGCGGGGATGGCGGCGCCGATCTGCTGAAGGCGGTGGACATAGCACCCGACGCCTGGAGGCCTGCGCTTCGCCTGTCGAAGCATTATGCAGAGAAGCAGCAGTGGGGGCGGCCGTGGGTGCGGCGGCGAAAGGATATCTCCGGCATCCCGGCAACTACTATCTTGGTCTTCGGCTGGCGGACTGCTATATGCACCACGGACAATACGAGGCGGCCATCGGACTGATGAAAGCGCTGCGCGTGCTGCCCAACGAGGGCGCTTCGCAGGGCAGGAATGTCTGGCGGGAGACCCATCTGTATGCGGCCATCGACGCGCTGGAAATCGAAGACTACGCAACAGCGGCGGAATATATCCGGTCAGCCAGGGACTGGCCGGAGAACATCGGCGTGGGAAGGCCCTATGATGTGGACGAGCGCCTGGAGGATCTTTTGGCCTGGTACTGCGAAAGGGCGCAGGGCAAGGACGGAGAAAGTTACGAGGAAAGCATCATCGCGTTCCGCAATAGATATCCGCAGCGGCCGGCCGGCAGCGGCGACCTGGTGTCGCTGATGATGTTGCGCCTTCGCGGCGGATACGAGGGGACCAGCGTGACCGACGACGGTGGCACGGCCTGGGCAACGCCCTGACCCATGACGATAGTCTGCCCATGCGCTGGAGCCGCGCCTTCCTCGACGGCGACCATGCAACGCTGGAAAGTCTGGCAGGAGAAAACACCCCGCCTCCCGTTGTGTTGCCCTATGAAACGCCCTATGAGGACAGGGCGTTCGAACTGATCCGGACAATGTACGAAAAAGGTTTATTAACAACATCCGAATGAATATGAGCGAGCACATACCCAGAGACCTTTCTGTATTTCACCAGCTGGTGTCCGATATGTTCAAATGGCCCGCGACGCCCGGGGAGTGGGAGCCCTACCGGCTGAATGACGAGCAACTGAAATTCTTCGCCGACCACGGCTATATCAGTAATATAAAACTATTGGAGGAATGGCAGGTAGACTTGCTGAACGAAGAGCTGGCCGAGATCATCGACCCCGCGCATCCCGACAATTCGTTGTTCTATCAGTTCTTTTCCAATTCTTCCACGGACCCCGGATCGGTGTTGTTCCATGCGCTGGGAGCGTGGCGGATCAAACCCGGATTTCACGACATCTTATGGAACCCGGCGTTCGCCATGGCGGCCAGCCAGCTGCTGAATGACCAGAATATCCGGTTCTGGCACGACCAGCTGTTCTGCAAGCCGGCCAAACACGGGGGCGTGGTGGCCTGGCACCAGGACTATTCCTACTGGACCCGGACTACACCGATGCAGCATCTGACCTGCTGGGTGGGGCTGGACGACGCGACCACGGAGAATGGCTGTATGTACTATGTCCCTAACAGTCATCGCTGGGGTTTGCTGGAAAAACCCAATCTCACCGGCGATATGGAAGGGCTTTTGTCGGTATTGACGGAGGAGCAAAAGGCCGGTTTCAATCCAATCCCCATCGAACTAAAGAAGGGCTATGGCAGTTTTCACCATCCGCTGCTGGTGCATGGTTCTTATGAGAACAGGAGCGACCGGCCCCGCCGCGCGTTCGTCCTGAACGTCTTCGCCGAAGGCACCGTCTCCGGCAGTGACGAGACATTGATGCCCGGGACGCCGGCCATTCCAAAAGGAGAGCCGGTCGGCGGACAATTCTTCCCGCTGATCATCGATAGAAAACTCACATGAAGATATCGTATTACTGTAGCCGCCGGGGCCACGGGGAGACTGCCTGGGACGATTTTTTGGCGGCGGCCCGGAAGGACGGTTATGATGGTGTAGAGACCGGCCTGCCCTCCGGCGCTGACGAGCGCGAGGCTCTGCTGCGGGGCTGGCCGGCCTTCGGCTAAAAGCGGTATGGGGCGGCGGCGCTATGACACCCGACTTTTCGCAGCACGCGCGGCAACTGGATAATGCTTTGCAGGTGTTGCTGGACTCGAAGCCTTTTCTCATTAGTTTGCAGACGGGCAAGGACCATTTCAGTTTCGACCAGAATACGCAGCTGTTGCTGACGAGCAAGCGGATCGCGCACGAGAGCAAGGTCACCATTCTGCAGGAGACACAGCGGGGAAGGTTCTCCTTCGCCGTCCACGTGACCCGGCAGTACCTGCAGGCGATGCCGTCCCTGCGGCTCGATCTGGATCTGTCGCAGTGGTACACCGTCGCGGGTAATTATCTGGAAGACCAGGCCGAAGCCGTGCAGCTGGCCCTGTCGCGTACCGCGCATATTCAGGCAAGGGTCGGCGAGCTGGACGACCTGGAGCGCTACCTGGAACAATGGGACAGGGTCGTCGAAAGGCACCGCAGCCTGCAGGGGTCTGAACTGGGCATTACGTGTGAGCCCCGTATGCGAACTATTTTAATGAACAGATATGGCGAATAACGGTTACAGGGCACAGATCCTCCTCGTCGGAGTGTTCTTTTTTATTTTCGGTTTCATCACCTGGGTCAACGGGACCCTGATCCCCTATCTGAGGATCGCCTGCGAGCTAAAGGAGTGGAAGGCCTATCTCGTCACGTTTGCCTTTTACATTTCGTATACCGTCATGGCCATTCCTTCCAGCACCGTGCTGGCGAGGACGGGGATGGTAAAGGGAATGCGGGCCGGTCTGGTGATCATGAGCGCCGGCTGTATCCTCTTCGTACCGGCCGCGCTGTTTCGCAGCTATCCGTTGTTCCTTCTGGGATTGTTCGTCATAGGCACGGGCACCACGCTGCTGCAGACCGCCGTGAATCCGTATATCACCTTATTGGGTCCGGCCGACAAGGCGGCGCAGCGCATGAGCATCATGGGTATCTGCAACAAGTCCGCGGGTGTGCTGGCGCCGCTGGTGCTGGGCGCTATCATCCTGAGCAACTCCGACAGCCTGTTGCAGGAGTTGCGGACCCTGCCGCCGCCTGCCAGGGCGCTTCGTCTGGACGAACTGGCCCGCGACGTCATCGTCCCGTATCTTATTCTTGCGGGCATATTGCTGTCGATAGCTGCCGGTATCGGCTATGCGCATTTTCCGGATGTGGCAAAAACGCCTGACATAACAGGAGGGGAAGACCGCGGACACGGACGCGCGTTCTTTCTGGGATTCCTGGCTACGTTCTCCTGCGTCGGTCTCGAGGTCATGGCCGGAGATACCATCGGCAACTACGGACTCTATCACGGGATGCCCCTCAGCATCGCGAAGCACCTTACCTCCTATACACTGGCGTTCACCGTGGCCGGCTATCTTTTCGGAGCGCTGGCGATCCCGCGGCTCGTCACGCAGGAGCGGGCCTTCCTCCTATCGTCCGTGCTGGGCGTCGTCATATCGCTGGCGGTTCTGTTCTCGCCGGGCAGGTATTCCGTGGGATGTGTGGCCGCGCTGGGTCTGTCCAATGCGCTGCTGTGGCCCGCGATCTGGCCCCAGGCGCTGAAGGGCCTCAGTGGAAAGGCGCTGAGCCAGTGGTTCTGCCATACTGATCATGGGCATCGCGGGAGGCGCGATCATGCCGCTGGTCTATGGCTGGGTGGCGAAGGGCAGCAACAATCAATCCGCCTACTGGCTCCTGATACCCTGCTATCTCTTTACGCTATACTATTATTTTTTAGGAAAAAGACAATCGAAAATATGAAGAACACGCTGCTATCCATTACCCTCCTGCTGACAGCAGGCCTTGCACTGGGACAGGAAAAGGACAAGAAGCACCCCATCGACGTCGACGCCATACGGCAAACGCAGCTGACCGGGGATATCGGGCTGCCGCCGACAGAGATGAACAAATCCGCCAGTCCGGAACATCTGGAAGCTTTTCTGTCCAGCCATCCGGGCAGGCCATTCTTTACCTTCCCCGAATCGCGCGAACACTCTATCCGGATGCTGGATTCCGTGCCGGAAATATGGCTGACCCGCAATGCGGCGGCGATGAGCGCCTTTTCCGGCGAGCCGCAGCCGGGAGAATACTATGTTTTCCAGGTCGGGGTGTTTGCGGCGCGGGCAGCGTTGTCCGATATCAAAGTGAAACTGTCGTCCCTGCAGGGCGCCGGTGTACTGACCGACGTCACCTGTTTCAATGCCGGAGGTGTCTCCTATTTGGGGAAGCCATTCACGAAAAGGCTGGATCTTCGTCAGGGCGGGGTATTGCCGTTGTGGTTCGGGGTCCGGATACCCAAAGCCGCCAGGGTGTGTACAGCGGTAAGGTGACGATAGCCCCGGCGGGGATGTCTCCCGCGACCGTGAACGTCACACTAAAGGTGGGCGGTGCAGTAGTAGAAGACAATGGTGTGGACGATGCCGGCAGACTCTCGAGGCTTTCCTGGCTCAACAACAGGATGGCACTGGATGACAGTATTACCAACCGGTACATTCCGTTGAAGAGGGAGAACCACACCATCTCGATACTGGGCCGGAAGATCCGGCTGGGGGATGACGGGCTGCCCGCGGAAATACTCAGCTATTTCGATAAGGATAACCTGGCCCTCGCCGACCAGGGCTCCCCTATCCTTTCCGGACCCGTGAAATTCGTCGCGGAGCGTGAGGGTGAGCAAACCCTGCATTTCAGGGCGGGGCCTATCCGTTATACGGACCATTTTCCCGGAGGCACCAGCTGGGAGACCAGGCTGGAGAATCCCTCCCTCTTGCTGGACGTACACGGACGCGCCGAGTACGACGGCTTTATCGGTTATGAAGTGACGTTGCGCCCATTGAAAGATTTAGCCATAAAAGACCTCCGGCTGGAGATCCCGATGGAAAAGAGCAAGTCGGAATATATCATGGGTCTGGATCATGAAGGCGGGCTCCGGACCGAAGACAAGCTGGTCGTGGAAATGGGATGTCGTAAACAAGAACCAGGACGGGGTCTGGGTGGGTGGTATCAACGGCGGTTTGCGGGTCAGGCTGAAGGGCGCCAATTTCCACAGCCAGCTGGTGAACATCTACTATCCTTTCGGGCCGTTGAACGAGCCGGAATCATGGGGCAACAGCGGGAAAGGAGGCGTGACGGTGAATACAGAGGGCGCCGGCGCGGTGATCAGGGCCTTCTCGGGCGGCCGCATGTTGAGAAAAGACAGCAGCTATCATTTTATTTTCGAGCTGCTGGTGACGCCATTCAGGCTCATCGACAGGAGCATCCAGTACGGCGACCGGTATTTTCATTCCGACATCGATACCAGCACGAATTTCATAGCCATAGCAAAAGAGCACGGCGCCAACGTGGTTGTCGTGCATCATAAAAAAGACATCTACCCCTATATCGACTATCCCTTCTCGCCGGAGAATGTGGATAGCCTGAAGGCTTTTATCGACAAGGCGCACGAGGCGGGACTGAAGATGAAGATCTACTATACCACCCGCGAGCTGTCGGTGAAGACGCCGGAGATATGGGCATTGCGAAGCCTCGACAACGAGATCATCTATCCTGGCCCGGGGATGTCTGCCCGCACCCTCGTAAACCCCAATGGCGTACATCCGTGGTTCGGCGCCAATTTCAAAACGGATTTTATTCCGGGCTGGGTGGCGACCTTTCAGCACGGGCGTTTTAAAGGGAAGCAGGATCTGGCAATACTGACGAGGCCCGACAGCCGAATGAACAATTTTTATCTCGGCGGACTGGACTGGATGTGTAAACACCTGAAGATCGACGGTCTTTATCTCGACGACCTGGCGCTGGACAGGGAGACGCTGCGGCGTGCGCGGAAGATCCTTGACCGCCAGCGGCCGTGGGCGCGCATCGATCTTCACACCTGGAATCACTATAACCAGTTCGGCAAATGGGCCAACTCGCTCTACCTGTATATGGACCTGCTTCCCTATATGGATCAATTGTGGGTCGGGGAGGCCAGGGACTATGACAAGCCCGCCGATTACTGGCTCGTAGAGGTCAGCGGCATTCCGTTCGGGCTGACTTCACAGATGCTGAACAAGGGCGGCAATGCATGGAGAGGGATGGTGTTTGGTATCACCGACCGCTTTGGCTGGTATCGCAGTATCACGCCCGAGTATATCTGGAAGTTTTGGGACGAGCACGACTTCCGGAACAAGCGTATGACCGGCTTCTGGGATAAGGATATAGCGGTGAAGACGGACAATCCGAATGCCGTGGCCTCTATTTTCCAGGGCTCGGACGAGGCGATCATCGCCGTTGCCAACTGGACGGATACGGTGCAGACCTGCCGCCTCGATATCGACTGGCGCAGGCTGGGGTTAACCCCCGGCGCCGTCACCGCAACTATCCCCTATCTCAGAGATTTCCAGGAGCAGCGGGTTGTCGATCTGGGCAAGCCGTTGGAATTGCCGGCGGCGAAAGGCTATATGATCGTGTTAAAGAAAAACTAGCTCTCCGAAATATCGGGGCTGATGAAAGTCGGGGGCCGGTGTCCCGATATTGTTCCAGGCGAGGTAGTGCGGCTCGGGGCATTCATCCCCGCACTTATAAAAATTGGCCGTCGCGTGTATGCCCGAGAGGGTCGGGAGCTTGTCGTGAATAAATAGTGAGGTGGGAATATACAGCGCGAGCGACCAGCCAGTCCCCCGACAGCCGGCGTGCCGGTCCCTGCGGCGGCAAAGCCGATGGTCCTGATCTGCGCCGGCAGCAATGGCGTCCTGTCCTCCCGCGAAGGTCCGTGCATCATCAGACAGACGCCGGCGGCATTCCATTCCATATTATAATAGGAACCCCCATTGTCAAACGAGATAAAGAACTCGACACAGCTGTCCTTATACACGGGATCATTGGGTTTTGTGCCGGTGATCCTGGATCGTCCTCGTCGACGAAGAACTTCAGCAGGATCGCGCTGCCGGTGTGGGCGATGGCGAAATGCGTGGCAGGCCTGGCCGGGAAGGCAGGCCAGTGGGCAATGACTGAGCCGGTGACGGGGAAGGCCGTCCATCATCGGCGACCATTGTTCGCCGGAGGCCTTTTGCTTCGACAGCGGCGGGACCTGGAGCATTTTTTTATTTTAATTCCAGATGGACGGAGCCAGGATTTTCCGACGACCGGCCTACCATGACCGTAAAGATACCGGATTCTGTTGTCCAGTGTCCGTCTTTCCAGAATTCGAGGCTGCGGGCGCTGATGGGAAAGCGTACGGTCTCCGAGGCGCCGGGTTCCAGACTTATTCTGTAAAAGCCTTTCAGCTCTTTGTCGGGCCTGACCAGGCTGCAGACGTCCTCGTGAATATAGAGCTGGACGATCTCGTCGCCCTTGACCCTGCCCGTGTTGGTGATCGTGACGGAGGCGTAGACCGTGTCCTTCCGCGTCATCGAGGGGCTGGACAGGCTGATATTGGAATAGCCGAAGCTCGTATAGCTGAGCCCGTACCCGAAGCAATACGTGGGGCCGGAAGCGGCGTTCCACAGCGTCCTTGGGCGGCCGGGGGAGCATATTGTAGAAAGACGGCACCTGCCCAACATTGCGTGGGTAGGTGACTGTTAGCTTACCGCCGGGGTTGACGAGGCCAAAAATGGCTTCCGCGACGGCTGTTCCCGTAGCCTGTCCCAGGAACCATCCGTCCAGAATGGCATTTACATGCTCCTTTGCCCACTGGATCGCCACGGGCCGTCCGTGCAGTAGTACCAGTATCACCGGCTTGCCTGTCGCGGTCACCTGTTCGAGCAACTGCTGCTGCACGCCGGGCAGGGTAATATCATCCCTGTCGACGTTCTCCATCACCGTCTTTTCGTCGTCGCCGAGGACGACCACGGCCACATCGGACCTTTTTGCCAGGTTGACCGCTGCGGCTATTTTGTCCGTGGAAGTTGATTGTATATCACAGCCTTTTGCATAAGCGATGCTGGTCCCGGCGCCTTTCAGCGTCTCCAGGCCTTTCCGTACGGTGATGAAATATTTTGGCTTTTGGGTCGAGTACGTACCCAGGCGTGTCGTGTCCGCGTTGGGGCCGATCAGTGCGATGGACAACCCGTCCCTTTTCAGCGGGAGTGCCGGGCCTTCATTTTTGAGAAGGATGATGGCCTTGCGCGCCACTTCCAGCGCCAGGTCGTCGTGGCTGTTTTCGTCGAGTACTGTCTTATAGTCCTTCCGGGGATGCGCGAACGAGCCGCTGATATCCTTGAAGAAGACGTCGGACTCGTCGGCCGTCTTTCCTTTTTTCAAGGACGATATCTTTGGGGGAGGTGGTCTCGTCGTCCTGCAGGTGCATCATAAATTTTACTTCGAGGACCTTGCGGACGGCGTTGTCGAGCAACTTGATGGGTACGGCGCCATTCTTTACAGCCGTCACCAGGGCGGCTCCATAGATCCTTCTTTCCGTCCAGGCCTCCTTGAATGCCAGCTCGGTGTGGACGCCCGCCGCCAGCGACAGTCTCATCAGCTGCTCGCGGCTGCCTGCTACGTGGAATCTGTCCTGTACCCAGCGGATATCGTTGTTGTCGGATACGACGAGACCGTCAAAGCCATATGCGGCACGGAGCACCGTATCCAGCGCGTAGGTGTTGACGTGACAGGGTACGCCGTTTAGGCTATGGTGCGCCGGCATGATGGCCCCCACGTGTGCTTCTTCGACGGCAGCGCGGAAGGGGGCGAGGTGTATCTCGTGAAGGGCGCGGAGGGAGATCTCTACCGCGGCGCCATTGGCCCCGTCGAGGGGTTCGCCGTCGGCGACGAAGTGTTTGGCTGTCGCCAGCACGTGGTCCCTGTCGAAGCGATATGCTCCCCTGCCCTGCAGTCCGTTGATAAAGCCCACGCCCATGCGGCTTACCAGCCAGGGGTCTTCTCCGTAGGCCTCTTCAAATCTTCCCCAGCGCGCGTCGCGTACTACGCCCAGCATGGGGTATAACAGTGCTGGATACCCAGCGCCCGGGCTTCTTTTGCGATGACGGTGGCTTCCCGTTCGGCCAGTTCGGGGTCCCGGTGCTGCCCAGGGCGATGGCGGAGGGAAAGGAAGTGGCGCCGTCGGCGACCACGCCATGCAGGCATTCGCCTGCCTGCATATGCGGGATGTTCAGCCGGGTATTGCCGTTGGGATAGAAGGAGGCCAGCTGTGCCGCTTTCTCTTCGACGGTCATTGTCGCGAGCAGATGGTCGATCTTCTTTTTGTCCGCGGCGCTCACGCTAAAATAAGGTGCCCGTTTCGTCTGCGCGGACAGGGTCGTTACGCTAAAAAGAAAAAGTGAAGGACAGCAAAGCTGTCCTCACTTTGAAGGTATGGATAGGCATGGGTACTATTTTGTGTATCCTGGATTTTGGTCCATCGGCGCCTGGGAATTCAGATCGATGACGGTCTGGGGTATCGGAAGCAGGTTGTTGAACGACTGTATCGATGCCGCCGAAGCTTTGTATCCGTGGTCTTTTGTACGCTGGTAGATCAGGCCGAGGCGGCCGAGTGTGAGCATGCGGAACTCTTCGCCAAACAGTTCGCGGGCCCGCTCGTCGAGGATATAGTCCAGCGTGACGTCGGCGGCGGCAACGTCCTGCGCCTGGCGCGCTCGCGCACTACGTTGATGTCGGAGGCCGCCAGTTGCGTCTCTCCTTTGCCCAGGTGAGCCTCCGCTCGGAGGAGATAGGTCTCCGGGAGGCGCATGACGTAGAAGTCGCGGATATAGCCGTTGTCCGGCTGTGCATTGATGTGTTTGTCCGTACCGAACTTCTGCCAGTTGGGGTAGATATAGGACATTGTGTCTTCGCGCAGCGTCAGGAATGATCTGGGGATGAGGTCGCCCGGGTGGTAAGGCGCGGCGGGGCTGGTCGGGCCGAAATAATAATTGCGTTTGATATTCGTCTCGTTGTTGCGGATGTCGCCCGGATCGTTGTTCCAGATATCGTAGTTGACATAGTTGGTGCCGCGTACGAAGGCTACGCCGCGGCCCGTGGAATCCACCGCCAGCGCTTTATATCCGAACTTGGCCATCGACCAGTAGGAACACCACATCATCCGCTCGATCAGGGGACGGTTGAAGTTGACCGTGCCACCTGGGATCACCGGTTCGAACTGGGCGACCCAGATGCCTTCGTTGTTGCCGGCCTGTGTGTTCTGGTTGCCCATGACGAAAAGGTCCCAGTAGTAGTCTTTGTTCGTTTCCGTTGCGCGGGCGCCGAAGCGCGCTTTTACCAGGGAGTAGGTACCATCCGTTCCGTCGATGACGCGCGTTGCGGCTGCGATGGCGCCGTCGTAGTCTTTCAGGGAGATATCGATCTCGGCCAGTAGGTGGTCAGCGGCGGCCTTTACCACACGGCCGGGGCTGGATGTCGTCGCCGGCAGCCATGTGCGGGCGAATTCCAGGTCGTCCTTGGCGAATTTCCATACCTGGTCGCGCGTGGACCTGGTATAATTGAAAACGGGCGTGGTAGTGGGTTTATCCACGATGGGTACGCCGCCATAGACGTTGGCCAGGTTGCGGTAGGCAAACGCCCGGAAGAATCGGGCTTCACCCACGATCGCGTTCTTTTCGGCGTCGCTCGCCCATGTGACGGCCGGATTATTCGCGCCTGTGATAACTGTATTGGCTACTTTCAGAAAGGTCCCGTACTGGAGATTGAACCAGTTGGCCGAATAGGGCTCTACCGTATTGACCAGCGACCAGTTGTTGTAGGAGTTGGCGTCGTCGCGGGGGTCGAAGCAGACGTCCGTACCGAGGCCGAGGATGAATGCGTCCTGCACGCCGTCCGCCGAATTGTACATTTTTTGTACGCCCTGATACATGGATCCCATCAATTCTACGAACTGGGCCTTGTTGAGGAGCGCGTTGCTCGTATTGAGTGCGTCCCTCTGCGTTTCCTTCAGGAAGTCGCTATCCTTCTGACAGGAGCTTAGCGCCATCGCCGCAAGCGCCGCGACGGTCAGTATATTTTTATATGATCTCATTTTTTTCATTTTTCGGGTTAGAATGACAGGTTAAAGCCGGCGGTAATGGACTTCATCAGGGGTGGTGACTGATTGACGGCGCTGTTGGTGGAACCGCCGTTGCCGCCGATCTGCGCGCCATTGGCCGGGTCGAGGCCGGTCCAGCCGGTGAAGGTGAGCAGGTTCTTACCGCTGACAAAGAATTTCAGGTCGCTGATCTTCAGTTTTTCCAGGCCGGCTTTGCCCAGGCTATAGCTAAATCCGAGGTCCTGCAGTCTTGCGAATGTCCGGGATTGATAGAACCCATAACCCAACGGGTTCGTATAGTTGGTGCGGGGGATCTTGTTGCTGGGTCTGTCGGGCATCCAGTATTCCTGGTTGATCCAGTTGGCGCTGGTGGGCAGTACTGCACCGGGGTCGAGACTGCGCAGATTTGTGGACATGAAATAGTGGTTCTTCCCTCCGCCGACGATGGCATTGACCGCAAAATAAAGGGAGAAGTTCTTATAGGTGAAGGTGTTGGTGACATTGATGTTGTAATTCTCCTTTGCATAGCCGATGACCGAGCGGTCGAGCGTAGTGATCTTGCCGTCCGGCTTGCCATTCGGTCCGCTGATATCTTTGAACTTCACGTCGCCCGGCTTGAACCCTGTACTCGCCATATAGTCCACATCCGTGGCCTGTACGATGCCGTCGAAAGTATAGTCGTAGATGGCGCCGAGGGATTTGCCGATAAACAGACTGTTCGCCACGTCGTCATCCTCTTTACCATTGTGGTCGCCATCGATGCCCGTCAGGTGCACTACTTTGTTCCTGTTGAGCCACCAGCTGACGCCCGTCTGCCAGGTGAATCCCGAAGGCGTCCTGATGTTGACCGAATTCAGTGAGATCTCGATACCCTTATTGTCTACCTGTCCGAGGTTATTCTTTACGGACGAGAATCCCGAGATGATGGGAATGGACTGGGTCAGCAGCTGATTCTTCGTCGAGCCCTTGTAGAGGTCGATGGAACCCGTGAGCCTGTTGTCCAGCAGGGCGAAGTCCACGCCAAAATTAGCCGATGTCGTCTGTTCCCAGGAAAGGTTGGTATTGCCCAGCTGGCCGGGGACCGTGAAGGGAGTAGAGACGCTTCCGAATACGGTATACAGGTTGGTCGAATTGACCGTGAACTGGGTGGAGTACGGTGCGATGGCCTGATTACCCGTTCGGCCATAGGAGACTCTGGCCTTGAGATAATTGAGCCATTTGACCTTCTTCATAAAGTCCTCTTCGCTGATGGCCCAGGCGACCGAGGCGCCGGGGAAATTGCCGAATTTATGACCGTCGCTGAATACGGAAGAGCCGTCCCTTCGGAAATTGGCGGTAAAGTAATAACGGCCGAGGTAGTTGTAATTCAACCGGCCGATATATCCCACGTTGGCATAGGTGGAGTTGTTGGTGATGCCCGTCCTGGTGACGGCGGATGGCAGGCCGTTGTAGCTGAGCGACGTCGTTCCGATGGCGGAGAAGTCGCTTCCCGTAAGCCGCACCAGGTCGGTGATGCTCTGGTCGCGCGTGTAACCAGCCATCAGATCGAGATGGTGGTCGCCGAATGAATGGGTATAGCTCAGGATATTGTCCAGTACATAGGAGTTGATGATCGAGGTCTGCTTGTAGCCGCTGGCCTTGTTCAGGAACTGCGAAGGGTTGGCCAGTTCCGATGCCACCAGCGTATTGACTTCACTGAACTCGTGGTGGAAGTAGGCGCGTTCCGCCGTGTTCTTGCTGGCGGTTACGTTGAGCCGGTAGCTCAGTCCGGGTATCTGGGGGACTTTCACGTTGACGAAGCCCGTACCGCGGAGGCTCGAATATTTTTCGAGGTCGTCGTCGTAGTAGCCCGGCTGTGACAGGTTCGGATTGCCCCAGTAGGGATTGTTCAGACCGGCCGTACCGGTGGGATAGCGCTGGAGTATCTTATTCGTGCTGTCCGTGTACATGTAGGTGTAGGGCGGCATATAGGTCGCCAGATACATATCGGGAGAGGTGCCGGAATAATCCCTGGAGGAGAAGTATCCGTTGATGCCGAACGAGAGCCAGCTGGTGACATTGTTCTCCAGCTTGACGGTCACGTTTGGTTTTTTGTAGTTGTCGTTGGTCAGTACGCCGTTCTGTTTGAGCCAGCCGCCGGAGACGTAATAGTTCGTGTTCTTGCTGCGTCCCGAGATGCTGAGCTGGTAGCTCTGCAGCGGGGCGTCCTGGGTGACCTCGTCGTACCAGTCCATCTGGTGGCCTTCGTTGTAGGCCTTTAGTTCCAGCGGGGCCAGAATAGCGGGGAGACTGAGGTCCTGCTGGCCGGTGGTGGCTCTGGTATCCTTTCTCCATTGGATATAATTCTCGCCTTTGCGCATATCGGGGCGGCGTGTCCAGTATTGTTTGCCGTAGTAGGTGTTGAAATTGATCACCGGCGTTTCGGATTTGCCGCGTTTGGTAGTGATCATGACCACGCCGTTTGCGGAGCGGCTGCCGTAGATGGCGGCGGAGCTGGCGTCCTTGAGGATGTCGAAGGAGGCGATGTCGTTCATGTTGATCTCATTGATACTGCCGTTGAAGATCACGCCGTCGAGGACGATAAGGGGTGCCGTGCTCGCCGAGATGGAGTTCTGTCCACGAACGACGATATTGGGGTCGGCGCCCGCGCTGGTGCTGGGGCCGACGTTGATGCCGGGTGAGCCCTGGATGGCTTCCAGCGCATTGATATTGGGTATCGTGGATTTGGGTGAGTTCTCTATTTTCACGCTGGTGACAGCGCCGGTAACGTCTTTCCTTTTCTGGGTGCCGTAACCCACGACCACCATGTCCGACAACTGGCTGGGGACTTCCGACAGGACGATGGTGATGGCCGACTGCTCGCCGACGACGATGGTCTGGGCGGAATATCCGACCCCGCTGATCGTGAGCCTGTCGCCTTTTTTGGCTGTGATGTTGAACTCACCATTGTTATCCGTACTCGTACCGCCCTTGCCGCCGGAGACCGTGATGCTGATGCCAACGAGGGGGTGCCTTTGGCGTCGGTGATCTTTCCATGGATGGTGGCGAGGGGCACGGGCGGTTCCTCCGCGGCGATGGCTGCGGGGTCTTCCGCCTTCCGGATGACAATGATCCTGTTGCGGATGATGAAAGCCAGCTGCTGGTCTTTCAGGCAGTGGGTAAGGACCTCTTCGACGGATGCATTTTTACATCGAGGCTTACCGGCGCCGTATTATCCAATAATTTCTCGTTGACAATGAACTCGTAACCAGTCTGTTTGCTGATGAGGCGGAAGACCTTTTCCAGCCTGATCTTTTTTCCGATATGGTCACATTCTGGGAGAAGGCCGAAGCGCTGACCTGAAGAGCAGTCGTGAGTAGCAATATGGCGCAAAGGTTCATGATAAACAGCAGTTTTGAGGGCAAAAGCCTGGGCACGGCTTTGCCGATAACTTGTAGATTCATACTTTTGAACAGTTTTGGTTAAGAATGTAGAGATTCAAGCATCGTTACAGGAATGGCCAGGACTTACGCCGGGGGTGAGTCGCAATCACTTCCGGTTTTTTCCTCTTTCCCTTTTGTTCAATCTGACATTTCATATGGTTTTTGGGTGAACATATTTATTTCGTTGTAACAGGGGTTACGATGATCTTGTTGTTTTCCATCCTGAACCGGACGTCGCCTGTTTCCTGCAGGGCGTCGAGCAGCACCGAGACGTCGTCTTTGCGTGACAGGACGCCGGACAGGCGCAGGTCGGAGAGGTCGCCTCTGTATTCGACCTCCACGTCATACCACCTGGAGATCTGGCGCATGATGCTCCTGATGTCGCTGCGTCCGAACTGGAATTTGCCGTTCACCCAGGCGATGACCTCTTCCACATCGGGTTTGCGTACTGTCATGGATTCGGAGGCCAGGTCGAGATGAGCCTGTTCGCCGGGGCTCAGCCGCTGCTTTTTCCCGGCATGGTTTACGATGACCGCCCCTGCTATCAGGGTGGTGTTGGTTTCCGGCTCGTCGCCATAGGCCATGACGTCGAAACTCGTTCCCAGTACATCGATATCGGTGCGGCTTGTATGGACAACGAAGGGGTGATCCTTATTGGGGGCCACGTCGAAATAGCCCTGTCCGTCGAGGGTCACTTCGCGTCTGGGTCCTGAGAAAGACGCGGGATACCGGAGGGACGAGGCGGAGTTGAGCCGGGCGTGGGTGCCGTCGGGCAGAACCACTCGTACTGCCCTCCGCGGGGAGTGCGGATGGTATTGAACATATTCGCGCTGCCGGCATTTTTACCGTTGTAGGCAATGACACCGTTGTCCATCTTGACGACCTTGATACCGCCCTGTACCGCGATATCGCCCTTGTTGCTGTCGTCCAGCGTGATCTCCGAACCGTCGGCCAGGGTAAGGGTTGCTTTGTTCGAGCCGGGGACGATCTTTTTCGCCGGGGCGGCAGGGCCGGTGGTGACCAGCTGCGTCGGGACAGGTGTGGCATGGTGGTAGCGGAACCATCCGCCGGCGAGCACGAAGAGAAGGACGGATGCCGCCGCCAGCATTTTCCATCTTGCGGTCCGCCGTTGTCGCATCGGGATGGTATCCGCCTTGCGGCTGCTTTCGAGCAGGTCGATCTTTTCGTCCAGGCCTGCCAGTATGGTGGAGCGCATGGCTGCGTCACCGGACTCTTCCGGACGTTCGACCTGCAGCTGGGCCGGGACCATTTCCTCCATGCTGTCGAGGTACTCCCTGTTCTGCAGCATCTGTTGCAGGCGGGTGGTCTCCTCCGGCGTCAGGCTGTTGCGCAAATGTTTGTCGATAAGGTTTTTAAGCTCAGAATTCATTTTTGAGTCTGTTGTTAAGTTAAAGACGCAGGTGGGAGGTCCAACGCACAGCGGCGTGTAAAATATTTTTTGGGGAGGATGGCGGCAAGGCCCGGGTTGGCGGATTTGCCGCGGGAAGTCGTTTAGCGGTCGTCGCGGGAAGCCATTCAGCGGGCGCCGAAATAGCCCTGTTTGCGGAGGTATTGCCGGATATGGAGGAGCGCGCGGGTGGCGTGGTTGTTGACGGTGCGCGTGTTCAACCCCAGCCGGCGGGCGATGGCCTCGTGGCTGAGGCCGGCCCGGCGCGTGAGCAGAAAGACGAGTTTTTGCTGGGGGGCAGCTGTGCAATGGCGTCTTCGATGAGTTGTTCCGTCTGTTTGAGCTGAAGGGTGTTGTCGGGGAGTTCGGCGGCTGCCGTCATTTCACCCGTGTCCTGCAAGGGGGCAGCCGCCACCTGTTTGCGGATGGCGGACACCAGCTCGTTCCTGGCGACGATGAAGAGAAATGATTCGAAATTGTCTATTTCGGGCAGAATCGACCGCCTGATCCATATCTTCAAAAATGTCCTGGACGAGGTCCTGCGCCCATTCGGAGGATTTGAGATAGTGCAGGGACGTGGCATAGATCCTTTTCCAGTACCTGTCATACAGGACCGTGAACGAGGGTCTATGGCCTTCGGCTACCTGTTGGAGCAGGAGCCTTTCGTTATCGTCATTTTTTTGCATCATACCCTATCTTCTCCCAGGGATTTGCCTGAAATTCGGTAGTTTTTTCCAAACTTCCGAATCTTCCTTTATCCGAAAGTTCTCTTTTGCGCTGTCGACGAAGCCCGGGTCGTAGTCTACGACGAGGTTCTCGTCCGTAAAAGGTAGCCATTCTTTTTTCCTTCCGTGATCTGCCGGATCCTGACCAGAATATTGTTGGTGAACGTATCCCGTTTGGGCACCGCCGGTTCGTCCTCGAAATAGTCCTTCAGGTGCGGATAACGAACCGAGTACGGGGGTTTGTTGTATCCGACGGCATTCAGTCTTTTGCGGAAAAGGCCGTTGGAGTCCAGCATGGCCTTTGCCCAGTTGGCAAGCCTGTTGTCGATGTGTGAGGCGTATTTCGTGGAAATAAAAATATTATTCGCGTAGTGGTTGTCCCGGCCTCCACCGATGAATCCCGCCACCGTACCCGCCTTGTAGAATACATTCCCGTACACCGTCGTCCCGCATTCGCCGTCGTCGTGGTACACCGCCTCCGTCTTGTGTTTGCCTCCGATATGGTGGAAATAGTTGTAGCGGACGATATTGCCTCTTTCGGAGGGGTCGCGGCCATGATAGAAAGCGCCCATATCGTCGACGGCGAGCGCCATGTCGTGAACGTTGTTGTATTCCACGATATGGTCGTTTCCGTGGAGGAGGATACCCATGGCGGGTCCGTTGGCAACTTCGCAATTGGAGATCCGGTTACCCACACCCGATACCCATATGCCGGGCCGGTAGGACTTTTCGATCCGGTTGTAGTCGCTGACATAGCAATTGCGTACATAGCTGTTGCCGGGTTCCAGCGTCAGGCGGTTGCCTCCGGTAAAGAATATACCACCCGCTCCCGTCCGGAAGACGCGGCAATTCTGGAATCCGTTGTCCGTACCGCCCTGACGGTCGAAGGTGCTATGTTCGTATACGTAGGGGACGATGCTGCCGACGATGCGGGAGGCTGGTGTGCCATTGCCCGGGTGCACCATATCGTCCGTGGGAGTGACGCCTTTGCCCATGCTGACCGCCATCATCCCAAGATTGTAAAAGTCGCAGTGGTCGATGCGGACATGCGTTGTCCTCTCCATGTACAGCCCCATTCCGCGGCTGCAGGTGAAATCGAGGCCTTCCACCCTTATATTCGAGACGCCTTCCATCGCCATAAGGGGCGTTTCGAGAATGGACAGTTCCAGCGTTTTTAGCCGGGCCGGCGGAAGGAAGTAGAGTATCTGCCGCGCGTGGTCCAGATAGTATTCACCCGGCGTGTCGATCTCCTCAGGGATATTGTATGCATAGAAGGCGCGATAGGCTTTGCCGGTACCAAAGCCGTATACCGTCGACATGGCCGTGGTGATCTTTCTCTCCGTAGTGTCGATAGACTTCAGGGGCACCGCGTCGTCCGCATATCCCCACATGAAGTAACCCGCGATCCAGGCGTCGGCTGCGTTGCGCCAGCGTGAGGGCCTGTCCGTACCTTCATAGGTGAAGACGCCGCCCCGGTGTGAAGTGTCGCCCCATCGCGGCACCGAGCCCGAGTCGATGAGCCTGCCGATAAGCATCATGCTGTCGTTCGGCCAGCGGGCGACGGTGCCGGGGATGCCGTTGAAGAACGGTTCCAGCCAGGCGACGCCGAAGGGTCTTGAAAAGCCCATCGGCCGCAGATGTCCCAGGTCGGTGATGCCGAGCCCCTTCAGGTCGAGCATGCGTACCCGGCTGCGGACCCGCGGTTCAAGCCCCGCGAGGAAATTGCGGTCCGTGATGGGCTGTACTTTTTCCAGAGGAATAGACCTGCCGCCGTGAATGACGGCGTGCGCCTGCCCCGATGTTCGGATAGTCAGTGGTATCGTGGTGTGCCAGTTGCCGCCCTGCACAAGTTGGATGGTGCTGTCGACGAAGTAGGTGCCTGGAGCGAGTTCTATTTCTATTCCGGCGGGCGGATGAGGCGTCATTGCGAGCTTGTCGGCCTTTGTTATGGCCGCCTGCAGGGAACCGCCTGACGGGACCTTTATTTTCCTGATATCCTGTTGACACCGGGCCGTTGTGCAGCCGAGGAAGCATAGAATTGACAGGACTCTTTGAGTGCGGGACTCGCGTACATAATCAGATGGTTTGTGAGCTTTAGGTTGCCAAACATAACCAATCCAATTCAAAAAACGCACCCGCAACCGGTTGCCTGAAATCAATAAACCACCAACTTGCTTTCGATGATCATGTTCTCGGGGGGCGTCATTTCCGTGTGCCCGAGGCCGTTGAGCTGTCTGAAAAGCACTTCTGTAGCGAGTTTCCCTGTTCATAGGGGAACTGGTCGATGTACGCCAGCGGAGGTCTGTCGAGGTAGCGCGTCGTGGGGAGACTGGAATAGGTGACGAAATCGATGTCGTGATACCTGCCCGGCTTTACTTTTCGGAGATAGTGCATGGCGTCCAGCGACATGTAGTCGTTGAAAGTAATGATGGCCGTAGGCTTTATCCGGTGGGAAAGCAGCGCATCCATCGCCTCGTAGGTGCCGACGGTGGAGAGGTCGGCCGTCTTTATAAAATGTTCGTAGACTGGAAGGTTGTTTTTTCCGAGGCCTTCAAGATAGCCCTTCAGCCGTTCGTTCCTGATCGGCAGGTTGACCGGCCCGTTGATCAGGGCGATATGTTCGTGGCCTTTGGATACGAGGTAGCCGACGAGTTCCACCGTGGAGATGTCCAGGCGGCACCACACCGAGTTGATGTTTGGAACGTCGGGGACCCTGTCGAAGAACACGACGGGGATATTGTACTGCCTGCACTTTTCGAAGCTGGGCGATGTCGGGGGCGTTCCTTGAAATGGAGGCAACGATTCCGTCGACCCGCTGTTTGCGCATGGTTTCCAGGACCTTGACCTCGATATCATATTCGTCGCGGGTCTGGCTGATGAGGACGTTGTAGTTGTTGGCGTAGGCGCAGTCTTCGATGCCCGTGACTGCGCTATAGAAATACGCGTCCAGTGATGAAACGATGACCCCGATGGACATGGTTTTCTTTTTCGAAAAGCTGATCGCCATCTGGTTGGGCTCGTAGTTGAGTTCTTTGGCCGAGCTGTTGCACCCGCTGTGTCGTACGCAGGCCGATGGCCGGGTGATCCCTCAAAGCCCGCGACACGGTTGACTTTGAGAGCTTCAGTATGCGGGCTATTTCCTGTATGGTAGGGATCTTGTTTTGCATCGTTGCCTGTTTCAAATGTATAAAAATTCATGCAACCGGATGCGTGATTTTTTTTTGGGCAACCGGTTGCCTGCTTTTTCAATCGGCTTTGTGCATTAATATTGATCAACCAATAATGGTAGTTTATGCGTATCACGGAGGAGGACTATTCTTTTTTTTCCGAGGGGGCTCCGGCCATTCGGGAATCGAGATCGTATATATCGAAGAGGGCTCCGGCATTTTTATATCGGGCGACGAGCGGACTGTTTTTAGGATCGGGAGATATCATCATGACCGGAGCACAGCTGAATCGCCAGTACAGCCTGGATGTTCAATACGTCCGGGAGATGCGGGATCGTGTGCGGGTGTATGTGATCCGTTTCATGCCGGACTTCCTGGGCGAAACCTTCCTCAACCTGCTCGAGAATGGACAAATCAGACTGCTGCTGAGGAACGCCGACAGGGGCATCATGCCGGATGCGGCGAACCGCGTGGTCATACAGGACCTGATGATGCGGATGCTTCGCGCGGAAGGCGCCGGCAGGATCATTCTTTTGCTGGAGATACTTTCAACCATGTCCACCTCCGGCGAACTGCGTTATCTGACCACGGGCCGCAGGGGTATGCACCCCGACGAAGCCATCAGGCTCGAGCGTGTGCACCAATTCTCGCGCGAACATTTTTCAAGAAGGATTGGTCTGGAAGAGATCGCGGCCGTCGCCTACGTGAGTCCGAACTCCTTTTGCAGGTGGTTCAAGATGCGAACGAACAAGACCTTCTCCCGGTATCTTATCGAGCTGCGCGTTCGACACGCCTGTAGTATGCTGGCGGGCAGCAGGTACTGCGCAAAAAGGATCTGCAGCGACAGCGGTTTCAACTCTTTCTCCAATTTCCACAAATGCTTCAGGGATGTAATGGGCAAGAGTCCGCTGGAGTATCAGCGGGAGGTGCTCGAGGTAGCTGCGCTATTTATCGATGCTGTAGCTGAGCGACACAAGGCCGGTTTCGTAAGTTTTGGTTTCCAGCAGGGTCAATTTGGTGCGGCTGTTCTGCTCGTGGAACAAGGGCTTGCCGCTGCCGAGCAGCAAAGGATGTACCGACATCCACGAGCTGATCCACCAAACCTTCCTTCATAAGAGCGTCGGTAAGGGAAGCGCCGCCAAACAACCAGATGTCCCTGCCGGGCTGCTCCTTTATTCTGCGGGCTTCCGGCAATACTATCGCCCGATACAAGTACAGCGCCCTTTTTCACCGATGTCAGCGTTCTGGAAAATACATATTCCGTCATTGGCGGCATACCGGGTATCGTTGCATTATTATCGCCATCGGAGTGTTGCTGCATCATTTGCATAGCTCTTACGCCCAATGAAGATCGCGTCGATACGGGAAAAGAATTCTTTCAAACCATAGTCCTGGTCTGTAAGGCACCAGTCATATTCGCCGTTGGGTCCTTCGATGTATCCGTCCAGGGTTACAGCCAGACCCAGTATCAGTCGTCTCATGGTAATATCGTTTTTCTACAGCAAAATTACGGAGTCCAGCGTGGCTAAAATTGTACGAAACGGACATCAGTATAAAATGTCCCGTGCATGCGCCACCTCGCCGGGGGTATGGCCGGTGTATGCCTTATAGTCGCGGTTAAAATGGGCCTGGTCATAATAGCCGCTTTCATAGGCCACTTCGGTAAGCGAGAGCATGGGGTATTTTTTCAGGTGGTGCAATGATCTTATAAACCTGCAGGCACGTAGATACTCTTTTGGTGACAGGCCTACCTGTTGCTGAAACTTTCTTGCAAGATGGCGCTGGCTGAGGCCGGTACCATCAGTAAGCTGGCTTACCGGTATCAGACCACCGGACAGCTGCGCCTGCCTCAAACAGTAGACCATCTGCAAATCCTGCTGGTCACCGGCCAATTGCCGTAACAGATATTTTTGCGCCATGTCCACGCGCGCCTCGTTGGTGCGGGCGCCGGAGAGTCTGTCCTCCATCTCTTCGGCCATGCCACGCCATATATCAGACAGGTCCGCGGTAGTGTCGGTGAATGCATGCATCGGAACCCGGAAGAACGCGTATGCCATACCGGGATGAAAACATATGGCGAGGCAACCGGCCCCTTTTCGCATCTGCACGTCGATGGGCCGGCTCATTCGGAAGAAACAATGCTGCGTTTGTACAACTGGTCGCCGATGATGGCTACAGGTGTGCTGGTGAAGTTAACAAACAGTTCGACACAAGTATCCGGCAGAACGCGGATATGATCTGTGTCTGCATCCGCGTCGCAGTCCATAGTGCATATCAGCCTGATGTAAGGCTGCAGAGACGGAGTGATATTGTATAGTTGCAAACGCATATGCCAACAGGCTGGGCCGTTATGCGAGATATACGCCCCTATCCCTATCTGGCAGGTGTCAGTACGATATTCCTGTACTCGATCGCCCGGTGGTCCCCCTGCAGAAATATCGGTCCCGGCTCTCCCCTCATGACTGTCCAACGCGCCGCCGGTGATCCCCGGTATCTCAGAACGGCAGGTCACAGTCTTCCCGTTAAAAACGATGGTCACCAGCCTCCCCACCAGCGTTATATCGACACGTTTGCCATACGCCGGGCCCCTTCGAAGCCCGCTGCACAGGCGGCAGAAATCCATACACCCCGCCGATCACCTCGTTCGGCGCTACACCTCCTCCTTCTTCATCCTCGATCTGCACCTCATAACGTCCACGCAGATAGACGCCGCTGTTGCCGCCTTTGGGATAACGGAATTCGACATGCAGCCGGAAATCGGTGAACTTTTGATCGGTGACGATATTCGACCCCGGTCGCGGACTGCGCAGAATACCACCTTCCACCACCCATTGATTGGTCTTCCCCATAACATGCCACCCCGAAAGATCCTTTCCATTGAACAGGGTGATCCGGCTTACCCCATACCGGCACACCCTCCGCGCTGCAACACTGGCGCGCGGGTAACCTACCCAGCTAGGCGTTTCGCCATCCGGCATCACCATCGTACCCTCGAGGCTATCCCCCCGCACACTACCCTCTACATCCAAATTCCTGTCCTCGTTCTCCCACTGCGGCGGTATCGAAAACCGCATCGTCCCGTTCTCCGAGGTTCACCCGCGAGATCGGCCGCGAACTACCCCCGCCCCCCCACAAACCGTCCCACCATAAAACGCGAACCGGACCTGCAGACCTCCAGCCAGCTCGCAAAATCCCTCCCCGGCGCATGCACCGTGATATCCCATCGCCCCAATAAAGCCGTCGTGTCTCCCTGTGCCCGAACCGTGATGCCGGCCAGCGCCAGCGAAAAGATCAAAAATATTGTCTTCATGCATCCGAAGATAGGATCCACCCCCAGCGCCCCCTACAACCAGGTTAACAGGCATTACAATTATTTTATTCCTTTGGATCGTTAATATAGTGTCCAACTACCTTAAAATCGATCTGGCCCAACCAATGCCAATAGTCTATTTTGCACAACCTCGCCCCAATTTAAAACACATCACATGCCACAGGAGTCTCCTTCACTAAATAACAAAGCCAAAGAACAGAACACATACGATGCCATCGTTATCGGAACAGGCATCAGCGGCGGCTGGGCCATGAAAGAATTGACCGAAAAAGGGCTAAAGGTCCTGGCCCTCGAACGCGGCGGCAACGATTAGAACATATAAAAGATTATGATACAGCATCGATGAACCCATGGGATATGCCTCACCGGGGCAGCCTTACGAGAACGTTCACTTACTGAAAATCCTATTCTTTCCCGGGCCGGCGTAGTGGATGAATTCACCACAAAAATGTTCCTGAACGACAACGTCCACCCATATATACAGGATAAGCCCTTCGACTGGATACGTGGCTACCACGTCGGCGGCAGGAGCCTCATGTGGGGCAAGATGGACACAGCGATGGGGGACGGCGGATTTCGAAGCTAACGCAAAGAGGGCATCGGTATCGACTGGCCCATTCGCTACAAGGATATTGCACCCTGGTATAGTTATGTAGAAAAATTTGCAGGTATCTCAGGCAACAAGGATGGACTGGCACAAGTTCCCGACGGCGAATTTCTCCCCCTTTTGAGATGACAAAGCTCGAGCTGTATTTAAAACAAAGCATAGAAACCAATTTTCCGGGACGCAACCTGATCATCAGCAGAACAGCGAATCTCTCGATTGCAAAAGATATCCCATACTTCCCTCGGCCGCAATCATTGCCAGGCAAGAAATCTATGTAGCCGCGGATGCCCCTTTGGCGCCTACTTCAGCAGCACAATCCGCCACACTGCCGGCAGCCATGAAAACAAAGAATCTCACCTTACAAGCGAACGCCGTAGTACATTCCATTATTTATGATGAACAAAAGCAAAAGGCCACCGGCGTTCGGGTGATAGACTCTACATCAAAAACAATGACCGAAATACCATGCCCGCATCATTTTTCTGAATGCAGGTTCTATAAATTCCAACCTGCTGCTGCTGAACTCCACCTCTCACCGCTTCCCCAACGGCCTGGGCAACGACAGCGGGGTTCTCGGGCAGTATATCATGACCCATAATTACCGCGTCAGCGCAACTGCCACCTATGAAGGCATGACCGATAGCTACTATTATGGCAGAAGGCCAACCGGCGTCTATATACCAAGGTTCAGGAATTTTGGTAACGACAAAAGGGAATGATTTTAAAAGAGGCTATGCAATGGCCTGTTCGACCTACCGGCAGGGATGGGGTATGGGAAATAATACGGAAGGCATCGGCGCCGCCTTCAAAGACCAGCTGACAGAACCCGGGCCATGGGCCTTCTATGGAGTAGCAATGGGAGAAATGCTTCCTTATAAAGACAATCGCGTATGGCTTGATAAAAATGCAAAAGACTCCTGGGCATTCCTTTGCTTCATACCGATGTAAGCTGGCATGAAAATGAGGACAGGATGGCCGGAGACGCGGCGGAACAGATGCAGGAGATGCTTGACAAAGCCGGTCTTAAGAACATCCGGACCCACGATAATCACCAGGCGCCTGGAAGGGACATACACGAAATGGGTGGCTGCAGAATGGGCAATGACCCCAAAGACTCCATGCTAAACAAATGGAACCAGCTCCACGCCGTCAACAATGTCTTTGTAACAGACGGTGCCTGCATGACATCATCGGCCTGCCAAAACCCCTCCCTCACCTATATGGCGCTCACCGCAAGAGCCTGTGACCATGCGGTGAGTGAATTAAAGAAAGGCGACCTGTAATGCCGTGGAAGAACCGCGCACGCGGACTCAGCGCAGCATCTTCAAACAGGCATTCATATACCCCAGCGCATACGCCATCCCTGCATACCACGGCTGCCCGCAGCTCATCTGGGGCGTATGATCAGGGATCAATACCCCCTTGAATCCCGAACCTTTCAATATTCCGAGGATCTGGACCATATCGATGTCGCCCTCATCTACAAAAACCTCCCTGTATCGCGGCACCTTTCCCCTGACATTACGGAAATGGACATAGGCAATATCCTTTGCATATTCCTGCGTGGCGGCATAGACGTCCCCCTCTGTCATCTCGGCTATGGAGCCCAGGCAAAATTCGAGGGCGTTGCTCCTGCTGGGATAGATATCCAGCAGCTTTCGGTAAAGCTGCGGCTGGTAGACGAGTCTCGGCGTTCGCCGTATTCTCGGCATTGGCGGGTCATCGGGATGGGCCGCCAGCTTTACCCCTGCTTCCTCAGCCACCGGCACCAGTTCCCGTAAGAAATATTCCAGCCGGCTCCAGAGCTCTTCGTGACTGATATCGGGCAGATATCCCGGCGGCGCAGCCGGATCATAAACCATATTCCACACCATCCCGTTTGGAATGGGTCGCTCGTCCACGGAGTCCATACCCACAGACTGTGCACTGCCACGCGCAAAATTGCCCACGATCCTGCTGCTTACACCGGCCAGACTAAAATTATAACCCATGACCGGGATACCCGCCGCGCCGACATTCCGGATCATCTGCTTGAGTCCTTCCATCTGCCGCGCCTTCTTCGGCCCGTCCAATAAAATATCGTACCAATGGGCCGGATCAAAGTTTTCGATAGCTTCCAGCTCCAGGCCCGCCTCATTGATCGCCTTTTTCAGCGCCAGCAGCTCGTCCAGCGTCCACAGCCTGTCCGGGTCGCCGGCATAGCCCCAGCCGCTGTCATCACCGATAGGCTGGTTGTTCTTATTGCTTTGATTCCCCTTATTGAAATAGTCTACCAGGTGCACCACGATATGAGTACACCCGCATTGCCTTGCGAAATCGAAATGTTGCCGATCCAGCATATGCCTGTAAAGACCCAGTCCCAGCTTCATGATCCTTGTGTTTGCGATTATAAAATTCCGTACTTCTTAAAAGCCATCGTACTCGACATTCCCGCTTCGATCTCCTTCCTCACAAGTTTTTCTCCCCTCGCCTTTTCCAAAGCCCTGATGGTCACCTCATTTTCATGCTGACGGGGAATGACAACCACGCCATCTATGTCCCCGAAGACAAGATCACCCGGCATTACGATTACCCTGCCTATTTCGATCCGGCAACGGTAATCCGCCACCGGGTACGGACACAGGAATCCTGCGCATACCGCCCCCGGCTGAAGACAGGCCAGTCCTGCTCGAGCACTCGTGCCGTATCCCGGTAATACCCGTTGATCACAGCCCCGCAAGCCCCGCGCGCCTTCGCCGTCGCCGTCAATATCTCTCCCCAATAGGCACAACGCATATCCCCGCCGCTGGCTATATACACTTCGTTCTTCTGCAGCTGGTCGAGCGCTTCGGTGAGTTTCCCGAACGGCTGCCCCTGCGGACCATAGACATCGATCATCAATACGGGCATCGCCCTGCCTGCGACTTTGAAGTGCATTTGCGCGGGTTGTATCGGCTGAGGCAGGAATTGGTGATAGCAGCCCAGCTCATCCAATATATCTCCCACTACAGGCGTATACAGCTCGTTCCTGTACAACTCGAACAGCGATTCGTCATTCTGCCATACCGTCGGCTGTGCGGGCTCTCTTTCTGTTGACATTAGTGTTACTATTTAAAAATGGTATAATCATTATCGGGTCCGGAGTCATGCCTCCAATACAGTCATTCATGCCTCCAATACGGTCATGATTGCCTTCTTCAACCGGCCTTGTTCCCCGGCTGTCAGCGGCATATGGACATAATCGCCCAGATGCGTGTCATTTCGCTCTACGATGATCACGGAGGCATCCCGGTCCATGGCGATATTGTGCCAGGTGTTCGCGGGTATATTATAAGTGATCCCCTGCTGCATCCTGACGCACGTGAACGCTACAGCACCCGCCTCATTCGCCGTCGCGGCGATCAGCACAGCCGTTCCCCTCACCAGGACAAACACTTCATCCGTCAGCAAATGCTTGTCTATTTTCACGATCCCTTCCAGGTCCTGCGCTTCCATATGGTTCAGCTGCGCTACCTGCCATCCCTCCCTGATCAGAAAGGGATCATAGCCTTCGCCTTTAAATTCGTATGTCTCGATCATAGCTTCGTCATTTATTTGGTCTGGGATCATAAGGGATGGTGCTTTCCTTATAACCTCCGTCTATATAGATCTCGGTAGCCGTCAGATAAGCCGCCTTATCGCTCGCAAGGAACGCGCAGGTCCATGCCACATCGTCTACCGTCCCGATACGGCCGGCCGGTATCCACCCATTGAACTTTTCCCGACCGAATTTATCTATCTCCTCCCTGTTCATTTCCGTCTCGATCGCCCCGGGCGACACGGCGACAACACGCACACGATGAGACGCCAGCTCCAGCGCAAGACATTTGGTCATCATATTCAGCCCGGCCTTGGCTGAACAGTAATGTATCAATCCTTTCCGGGGTACCTTGTCGTGGATGGAGGATATATTCAGGATGACGCCGCTCTTCTGCGCCATCATCCTCCTCCCTGCTGCCTGCGCGCAGATGAAAGCACCACGAAGATTCACATTGAACACCCTGTCCCAGTCTTCCAGGTCGAGGTCAACGGCATGATCGATGGTCTCGCATCCCGCATTGTTCACCAATACATCGATACCGCCCCAATGCTCGTCGGCGAACCCGAAAAGCCCTGTTACTTCCTGCGCAACAGATATATTGGCCTCATATACCAATGCCTCCGTTTTGTATTGGCGCCGCAGCTCACCGGCCAGCGCCTGCGCAGGAGCCTCATCCCGCAAATGATTGATAAGTACGCGCGCTCCGCAAGCCGCCATGGTCCGGGCGATGGCCGCCCCGATCCCGCGGCTCGCACCTGTGATCAACACCCGCCGGTCTTTCAGATCGATGCTTGTATCCATAGTTCTTCTCTTTTATGAAGTTTTATCCGGAGACTGTATTACAGCCTGCACCTGCCCCTCTGTATACCCGCAGACCTCTTTCAGCACCTCCGCCGTATGTTCGCCAAGCAGTGGCGCCGGTCGCCGGATGCCCGCCGGTGTCACGCTGAACTGCACCGGTATACCCGTGGTGGTCACCTTGCCGGCAGTGGGATGATCGTATTCCACGATCATGGAATTGTGCCGCACCTGTGGGTCAACAGCCATTTCCCTGAATGTGTTCACCTGCGAGCACCAGACATCATGCGGCAGCAGCAGCTCCAGCCAATCGGCGGTGGTCTTTGTCCGGAATACTGCGGCAAAATCCGCGTAGATAGCGTCCCTCGACTCGATGATGTTATTGCCGTCGAATGCCTCCCGGTCATAGCCGGCCATGCCCATGATACCAGCCAGCCTGCGGACAGAATTCATGCCGATGGCAATATAGCTGTCCTTCGTAGGATACAGCCCATATGGCGCACCCAGCCAGGGATTAGGAATGCCGGTCGCGCTGCGCTCGGGGTTCTCACCCTTGTACAGATACGCGGTGATCTCCTGCGTATGAAAGGCTATGATGGAATTCAGGAGGCTGGCGTCGATGCGCTGGCCCTTGCCTGTCTGCCCGCGATAATACAATGCCGCCAGCACGGACTGAACGATAAACAGACTCGTCAGCAGGTCTGCCTGCCCCACCGCCGTTACAACGGGGATATCTCCGCTGCGGCCATTCAACCACGCGCCGCCCGCCAGCGACTGCGCCAGCAGATCCTGCCCCGGGCGGGTCCTGTATGGTCCATCTTTGCCGTATCCTGAACTCGCACAATAGATCAGTCCCGGCTGTTCCGCCTGCAAGGCTTCATACCCGATGCCGAGCCGGTCCATTACACCCGGCCTGAAATTCTCTATCACGATATCGCTCCTGGAAATAATATCCCGCGCCGCCTGCAACCCCTCCGGACTCTTCAGGTCCAGGGCAATGCTTCGCTTGTTCCTGTTGAAACCTAAAAATGAAATGCTTTCCCCTGCCGGATAAAGGTTGCCATAAGCATAGTGCCGCATCCAATCCCCGCCCGGCGGTTCGATCTTGATGATGTCGGCCCCCATATCGCCGAGCATTTGAGTAGCCCAGGGTCCCTGGACCAGCTGCGTGAAGTCCGCTACCCGCAAACCCGTTAACGCGCCTCTGCTATTATTTTCCATAAATAGGATTGCCTCCATTTAAATCCCGTGGGCTCCCGGAAAGTATCCGGTAGCCGCCGGCAGTGATCAATACATTGTCTTCTATTCGCAGCCCGCCGCCCAACGCCTCGCCATACACGCCCGGTTCTATGGTGATAACCATACCCTCCCGCAAGCTGCCCTTGCTGTATGGCGACAGAATGTCCCCGGGATCATGGTACCGAAAGCCCGTCTGGTGGCCCAGCGCGTGGGGAAAAAAGAACCGAATCCCGCCGCGGAGATCACGCTGCGCGCAGCACTGTCGACCTCCCGCATCAAAGCGCCCGGCCGCAAACAGGCAAATGCGGCCTTCTGGGCGCCTGCAACCGCCTCGTACATACGCTGCTGCCGGTTCACCGCATCTCCCACGACTGCCGTTCTCGTTATATCAGCCCAATAACCGTCCACACAAACCCCCATCTCCAGCACGACCAGCTCGCCCCGCACGATCACCTTACCGGTGCTTCTGTTGAACCGGCCTGCATCCGCGGAATGCGGACCGGATTGCACCATTGGCCACGCCTTAGCAAAGCCGACTCCCCCCGGCCATTCGTTTCCTGCACCGCCATTTCTATCATCGCCGCCAGCATAGCCTCCGTATGTCCCCCGCCCACCTCGCGGTAAAATACCTCCACGGCGCGGGCCGCCACCCGATGCGTTTTTTCCAATCCGGCGATATCCGTCGGCGTCTTTTGATCATATAGCCGCAGCAGCTCACCGTCTGTCTCCCTCCATCCCCCGGCACAGACTCCTTCCAGCCGCTGGACCAGGTCGCCCGGCAACGGCGGCTGCTCCCCCGACATCCGGCAGGGCGCGCTGCCGCCGATACTTTTCGTGAACGAGACAGCGCCATCTGCAAGCCCTCTTTTGAAAAGCTCTTTCTTTATAGCGCTGTACAACACCTCCCACGGATCGTTCCCGTCGGGAACACCCCACGGATATCTCTTTACAATGACGCCCTTCGGCAGGATGTCCTCCGGCTCCAGCTCAGGCACAAAAAGCACCGCCTCCCCATCCGCCGGGTATAACAACACCGACACACCCCATAAGGGCATATAACCCAGCATCATCACCAGTTCGTCCGGTCTCCAGAACAGCAGCGCCGCCAGCCCGTTTCGCCGCATCAGCTCTCCAACCATCTCCTTTCGTTGGCTATCCATCTGTTATTTACTTTTCTCTGTGAATTGTTTGATGAGCCTGGCCGCCTCAGGCGTATGGAACAACGCAGCCACGGACACCCCTTCCCTGTCCAGCCGGGTCTCAAATGGCGCCTCCGTCCCGGACGGTTCCAGCATCGCCTTGATCGCCTTCACCGCCAGAGCCGGCCTCCGCTGTAGCTTCTCCGCAAGCGCGCCAACTACGTCATCCAGCATCCCGTCTTCGGCCACCGCATGCACTATCCCCCACTCTTCCATCCGGGAGGCCGTATAGGACTGCCCCAGCAAGAGCATCTCTTTCACCCTTCCAATCCCTATTCTTTGCAATAGGCGTTGCGCGCCGCCACCTCCCGGTATCAACCCAAGGTGCACCTCCGGCAACCCCATCTTCGCCGAGGCAGCCGCTACAATCAGATCACAAGCCAGCGCGATCTCAAATCCGCCTCCCAACGCAAATCCATTCACGGCAGCAATAAAAGGGATCTCAGCCTGCTCGATCAATGCATACAACCGCCTCCCCTTCTCCTGGAATAGATTGAACTGCTCCGGCGTCTGCCGGCTGTATTCCTTTATATCCGCCCCGGCCATAAAGGCCCGCCCCCTTCCCGCTATGATCCCTACCGAGGCCGTCCCCGGACGGGTAATGACCTCCAGCGCATCGATGATCTCGTCCATCATACGTCTGTCCATGGCGTTCAGCGTCTCCGGTCTGTTGAAAGTCAACCGGGCTATGCCCTTGTCGATGTCGCAGGTGATCGTCTCATATCTTGTCATGACATATCAATTGATAGTGCTTATTCAATAGGGGCATCACAGCAGCCCCATCCGCCCCCTGTTTCGCCCACGCGTGTACGAGATCGGCGGCCTCCTCCTGGAACCGGTTGAACCCCGGCACGCCGGTTCGCCTGTAAGCCTTCCGCATCGTATCCAATGTGTTGATAAAAAACCCTCCGCTGTCCGAGTTGCACGCCGCGTCCCGCCAGGCCGACAAATGCCCGGGCTGGCCGCCATTGATATAATAGGTTGTCCGCTGGACCACGGGGTCCAGCACATATCGGATAAAATCCATACAAACGTCCCTGTTGACACTGCGGCCCGAGACGGCGATGCCGGCGCCGCCCAGCAACGTTGAGACATCCGACCCGCTGCGTCGCGGCGCATCCATAAAAACGAGCCGCCTTCCCGTAGCGTTCCTCCTTGAATAGTTCGTGTAGCCAAAACTAAATGGGCAATACACGATCTCATTCCCTGCCGCCATGCGGTCCAGCATCTGGATCGGATTCATCCGAAAAGAGTCCGGATGCAGGAATGCCCGCCATTCCTGCAGCTGCGCCAACGCATAGCAGCCGGCAGCCTCATCGATGCCGGACCGTGTAAAGATCTCTCCTCCCTTATACTGAACACACAACGTGAGAAAGACGCACCAGATGTCAGTAGGACATAGCGGGACCGCGATAAATTTACCTTCCGGGAGCCGATGCGCCGCCGCCCTCAGTCCTTGCGTCTCCACCGGCGGCTCCCATCCGATACCACCCGCCAGGTCCTTACGGATCACCGCCACCTGTGCGGCGGCATCCACCGGCAACGCATAATGCCGGCCCTTCCATTCATAACTATCATAGGATGGCCCTACGCTCTCCGCGGCCTGCACCGCAAAAAAACTTTTCGGAAGATAGTCTTCCAGCGGCAGCAGCAACGATTTCGAGGCCGCCTCTCCCATATAGGGATGATCGATAACGATCAGGTCATAAAGGTCCACCAGCTTTTCTACAGGCATGTCCCCGAATTCCTTCAACGTCCGCACATCCCAGTCCAATACTATTCCGCTGCTGCGGCCCCATTCCGTCGCCACAGCCCTTAAAGGCTGATAGCCGCGGGGATGGTCCCAAGTGATCCCTTTTATTCTCATAGTCTGTCGTTGATCATTTTATGTTCTCCTTTCGTCCACTGTCGTTCGATCTCCTCCAGGGTACGACCCTTCGTCTCCGGCACCGTGCTCCTGACAAAGAATATCGCCGGGACCATCGATACGCCGTACAGCACAAAAGCGACGCCGATGCCCACCTCCTCCCGCAGCAATGGATAGGTCTGCGTCACGAAAGTAGATCCCAAAAAAGCGACAAGGTACCGATCGACATGGCCCTCCCCGGATATGGGTTGGATAGATCTCCGCAATGACGACCCATACGCCAGGGCCGATGGTTGCCGCAAATACCGCGATATAAAAGACAAAAGAACCCAGCATCAACCCCTTTCCTCCGTCACCCAGAAAGAGCAGACCAATCGACAACAGCGCCACGCACAATCCGGCAAAGCCCCAGATAAGCACGGGCTTCCTTCCCCAATGGTCGATCTTCCAGATGGCTACGAACGTAAAGATCATGTTGAAAAATCCGATAACGGATGCGCTCCCCATGGCCGACCCCGACCGGAAACCGGCCTGTTCGAAAATGGCTGGCGCATAGTACATGACGGTAGTAATGCCCGTCAGCTGGCTGAGGAAGGGCAATACGATCCCGATAACCAGTGCTTTTCTGATCCCCGGCGCCAGCAATTGGCGGAAACTGCCCTGACCCTCCTCGGCAATGACCAGCGATATCTCTTGCAGTTCGGCGGCAGCCTGCTGCTGACCGCTGATACGACACAATATCCCGTAGGCCTGACTGCCCCGTCCTTCCTTTACCAGCCATCGTGGGCTCTCCGGTACAAAGAGCAGCATCAGAAGAAATAATAGCGCCGGGATCATATTGGACCCCAGCATGCCACGCCACACCTGTCCGGCCAGATAATAATGCAGCAACCCACCCTCGCGGCCGGCATGCGCGGCAGCGTATGAAAGCAATAATGAATTTGACAGGTAAGAACACAAAATGCCCAAAGTGATGGCCAGCTGATAGATGGACACCAGCCTCCCCCTTAAATTCGCAGGCGCCAGCTCGGCGATGAACATCGGCGCTACCATGGCAGCAAAACCTACCCCGACACCCCCGACGATCCGCGCCCCCACCAGCACGGCCGGCCCACCCGCCGTCATACAGCCCACCGCCGAAACAATAAACAGCAACGCCGAAGCCACCAACAGCCTCTTCCGCCCATACTTGTCCGAAAGATAGCCGGCAATCGCCGCACCCGCCACGCATCCTACCAGCGCCGAGCTCATGACCCACCCCTCCATCGCAGGACTCAGCCTGAACTGTATCCGCAGAAAATTCACAGCGCCCGATATGACAGCCGTGTCAAATCCGAAAAGGAAACCTCCCATTCCGGCGGTGGCGCAGATCCCCGTCAGATATATTTTGCCTTTGATCATCGTTATTTTTTAAATCCAATGGAATACGTCTCGATCCTGCTTCCATCAATAGTACCGCGTATACTATCGCCCTGCTGATCCAATGTTTGTTCTTCCTCTTCTATGAGACTTACTCTTTTCAACGTCTTCGCCGCCCTGAACAAATGGATCTCGTTCTGCAGCGGGGCCCTGTCCATGTTCACAACGCGCAGGATGATCTCTTCATTATTATCGGCTTTCTTGACGGCCGTGATCATCGTACCCGGCGCAGATGATCCGAAGAAGCTCATCCGCTCCGGCAAAGACGCACCCTTACCCCGGACGGAGTAAACGGCATACAAGGGGTGATTGTTTCCCAGGCCAAAAACAAATGCCCGCTTCCAGTCCGGTAAGTGCGAGCTGATACTGAGCCGGAATATATGCCGCCCCCGCTGCTCGTACCAGGGCCCCTCTCCATGACAGCTCTTCTGCGTCGTCAGCATCACCGCCTGCAGTACCGGATAGGATACGGCATCCCTCGCCGGATCGATATAGTCGAACACGGCCATCCTCGAGGCCATCGTGATCCCGATATTCCCGGCCGTAGCCGTCACAAAATTCTGTGATTCCCGGGGTGTATCTCCTCCGGCTTTTGCCGGTAGGTGCCATCCCACGCCCATCCGCCGGGCCGCATAGAGAGCTCCGTTCCGTGAACCGCGGCCATACCCATCGGCACATCGTAGCGGATGTCCGCGGCAGACATGTTAAGAGGCAACGCAAAACTCAGCTGCCTGCTCCGGATACCCTTCCAGTTGGGCAGCTCGTATTCGAAGTCAATTTTCTTCCACTGGCGGTATACGATGATCCGCTCGATAATGTCGTCGCTGCCAAGCCTGTTCCTGTTCTCGAATATAGTAAGCACAGGCCCATCGCTGGTCCTTCGCCAGTTGGCCTCATGGTTGCTCAGCTTATCGAAATTACGCATGTTGGGAGGCGTTATTTCGGTAAACTCTCCTGCATCCAGCCCATCATAGCCCAGATCGAGGACGTCGCCCCCGGCGTAGCGGGTAGTGTTTAAAAGTTCCTGCCCAAGCTCCTTGTCATAAAGACTCCTGATACCCCCGTTGCCAAAGGATATCCGATACCACGCATTCTCATATCCATTGACCGGCTCCCCCGTACCGATCGGCGAACCGGGCTCCGGCGCGGTCGAAAGATAGTAGGTGTCATACCCCACAGCAGGGACCTTCTTCGCCAGAATAGCGATACCCCGCCCCTCCTCTGTCATGATGGATTGAGAAGGCACGGTATTCCCCTCCGAATCACGCACCACATACTGCTTCAGACTGTCCTTCACGGGCAGCACGGCGAGCGCATCCCGCTGCCAGCTGAGGTCATTGAATACCACCACAGAGGCCGGACCCTTGACTGCCACCTTCGCCGCAATACGGCGGAGGGCGGGATATAAAGTGGCCAGCGCAATGCTGTCACCCGTCTCCAGATACGACCGATAAATGCTATCTGTGATATCGCCGTGCTTGCCACCCCAACCATGGTCCGGGTAGATGGATTTATACCAGGCGGTGTCGAACAAGCTCCTGGGGTAGACCGACCACTGGCCGTCCAGCAGCCCGGCTATGGAATTGAAGCACTCGGATGCGGGCAGATCAACAGCAGCCGCCCGCTTGGCAGCGATCGCTTCATAATGCGCCGGCCCGTGAATATAAAGCCACAGATCCGGCCTTTCCCCCGAGATAGAGTCGATGCGAGCCTGCGGCACATCCACGGCATCCAGGAACTGGTCTGCAGTAGTATACCGGAGCCGCGGTACGGAGATCCCCATGTCTTCCACCAGCCTGTTCCATTCCTTAAGTACACGGTCATAGTATACCGGGCCCGACGCGTCATTGCTGATGACGACGGCATAATGCGGCGGTATATTTCGTGACGCGTAATAGCCGTTCCAGTTCTTCAGCACCTCGTGCAGCTTGTGCATCGCCGTAGGTGCATCGACATCGAAATATTTATAGAACATAACTGCCCATCCGTAGTTGCCGGGGCTATAGGTAAATATCTTCGACCCATCGGGACTATACCAGTTGAAAAATCCCTCTTTGAACCGGCTGATAAACAGATGCTTTACTCCCCCGCGCGCCAGTATCTGCGGCAACTGTGGCGTCCGGCCCGGCACATCCACATTGAACGCCGTCCGGGCATCGATACGTCCCTTGAAATATTCCTTCATCCAGCTCCGTCCGAGATACAGCTGACGCACCAGCTTGCTCGCCCGACTCCATGCCCTCATACGGCTGATTAAAAGTGGCACCCCAGCCGAACTGCCCCTGCTGATAGCAGCGGACGGCTTCATCCGCATAGGCAGGGTTTTCCTTAACAAGCTCCATAAGATTCAGCGTCTGCTCCATGCCAAATCGGAATGCGCTGTCCTTCCTTATAATCCCCATGGCGGGCACGATGATCTTTTCGATTCGCTCCATCCGGCACGAGTCGGGCGTGTTCATCCACGCAATATCCTGGTGAGACGACGAAATGATATCGATCGTTCCATTGGCAAAATAGCTCCAGTCGCGGGGCACATAAGGTTCGAACTCCTGTACAAGAACTTCCCGCCCGTTCTGTTTGAAAACAAGCAGGCCCCTGTCTCCCGTCAGCGGTAGTTGCAGCCTCAAAGAATCGCCGTCCGCGGCAAATTCCAGCCGTTTGCCGGACAGCTCTACGGTAAGGCCGTTCTTCTTTCCTTTATAGACGATGACTGCACCCGCCTGCATCTGTCCATTCTTCTTTTCATACCTCATAGGATGCGGATACACCAGCTTCGCCTGCTGCGCGCCGGCCGCCATCCCAGCCAGCAAAACGGCCGCTGATAACCAAACTCGTTTCATACGTTATTCCATTCTTTTACCAGTAAATTTTCAGTGTCTCGATTGCATGGTGCCCCAGCTTATAAGTAAGCGTACGGCCGGATACGGGTATCTCTCTGACGCCCTCCTCGATGAGAGAAGTGACGACAGCTTTTCGGATCGTTTTCCTAAAGGTCAGCTTTACCTCTGTGTCTTTCCCATCCGTCTCATACAGCCGTAGCACGGTGCCGTTGTCATCTTCCGCCTTCTTCATGGCCGTGATCACCACATTCGGTTTGTCCACCGCCAGAAAGCTATCCCTTTCCGGGATGCCGGCCCCGGCAATCCTATCCGCACCGACCACCGCCTTCAGGGGCGTATTAGCCTCGCTGCCGCTGCGGGCGCCATGCTCCCATCCCGCCTCGTGCGTCGTCAAAGAAAAATTATAGTAATGGTCCCCGGTCTGCGGATAGTCGGGCCCATGGCCATGACAGCTCCTCCGGGAAGCCAGCAGTATTGGCTGCAACAGCACTCCCTTAGGTGACAATCCCGTCATATCCACGTAGTCGAACGCCGCTGCCGAAGTACTCAGCGTCAGGCCCGCCCCCGCGCCGGATACGCCGATCCAGTCCTGTACCGCACGGGGATGGATATCCCTGGGCGGGTCAGGATAAACATTCCCTGCAGGATCCTTCAGCTCATCCCTGCCCACCTCCACCATGCCGAATGGCACTTCATACCCTACCTTTCCACCGGACACATTCACGGGCACGGCCATCCTGTATTCGCGGTACATGGTGCCATCCCAATTCTTCAGTGCCACGGCAATATCTATCCGCTTTAATGTCTTGTAGATCCTGATATCCTCCTCCACCACCACATTGCGCAGCGGCTGCTTCGAATGGAAGCTCGTATAGACCTCGCCATCCTCCGTCATGCTCCACCGGGTGTCATAGTTGCCCGTCCGGTCAAAACCCTCCATGGTAGGCTGCTCGATGCTGCCGAATTCCCCCGCATCGGTGCCGACGGACTTTACCGTAAATATCTCGCCCGCCGCCAATCCCCCTCCATCGACATACGCCTTCCCGGTAGTCTTGTCCACCAGACGGGTGATACCACCCCTGCCCAGCTGTACACTATAGTACCGGCCATCATAGCTGTCCCCTGCCCTGGCGGCAACGGCTCCGCCCGCGGCAACGGCCCCACCCCCGGCAACAGCTCCGCCCGCGGCCTTCCCATCCGCCTTCAGATACCAGGTGCCATATCCCATCGATGGAACATCCTGCGCAACAAATGTCAGCTCCTCCACCGGCACACCCGACTCGCCTGTGTCGCGTCTCCGTTGAGACGCCGCCACCCTGCCGGCCGCATCATAAACCCGGACGTTTCGCCCGGACAACGAATCCGGCAGCCGGCACGTTACCGGACCGTTACGCCGCCAGCTGAGACTGTTGAAAACCACGACAGGTATCCCTCTGGTAGCAGACACACTCACTCTCCCGGCTATGCGCCGCATCGCATCCTGCAGCAGCTCGCCGCCCCCGGCCCCGGCATAAACATATTTTGACAAAAAGATATCATCCGTCGACTGCCCCTCCAATCCTCCCCATCCATGGTCGGGATACACTTTCGCCATCCAGGCATCCGTCAGCTCGCGCCTCGGATAACCCACATTGGCGTCCACCATCCTCAGCCCCGTCCAGAACGCCTCCGCCGCCGGTAGCAGCTTATCAGCCTCCCTGCTGGCCGCAAGCGCCCAGTGATGGGTCGGCCCATGTATATAGACCCATACGTTCGGCCGCTCCCCGCTGATCACGGGAATATGCGAAGAAGACGCTTTCACGGTGCTGAGAAATTTATCGAATGTGGCGCCCTGAAATTTGGGCAGCGCCACCGTCAGCCTCTCACCAGCCTCGTTCTCGATCACACCGATACCATTCCACCGGCTGACGAATGTATACAGCTGCCGCACGGGTTTCTGATCCCACCCGAACTCGTAATTCAGCACAGCCGGCACGGCTTTGGCGACATCCCTGTCATTGAATCCCTTTAACCAGTACACCACCTGGGACGCCATGGCGGCAATCCCCGCAGTGTCCCCTTTGGCCAGGATATTGTAGAAGTCGATATAATGGCCGGGTGAATAGGCCGTGATGCCGGAACCATCCGGGCTTTGCCAGTTGTAAAGCCCCAGCCCAAATCTGCTGAAGAACATACCGGTGACGCCCGCCTTCGCCATCAGCTGCGGCATCTGAAGACTGCGTGCCGGCACGTCAGAGTTGTAATAAGTCCGCGCATCATATCCAAAATTGTCCCTAAGCCATTTTTTCCCAAAGTAGAATTGACGCGCCAGCGATTCGGACGCATACATCTCCTCATACACCTGCGTATAGGCAGCGCCCACCAGCATCCTCCCCTCCTTCATATACATGGCCATCGTATCCTTCATCTCCGGATGCCGCTGAATATATTCCATGACAATGGACGACTGCTCGATGTCCATCTGGAACCCCGGCATCTGCCGCAACCGGGCGATATACGGCGTCAGCCACAGCGAATCCCGCATGATCTTGCATCTCTCGATCGAATTGATCCAGGCAAGGTCCTCGTGCGTGGTCACGGTCAGATATATTGAAGCCTTACCAGCCGAAAGATCGCTGGCCTCCTTCAGCAGCGCGAATGCCGCATTGCTGACCTTCAATACCTGATCCGGCGGCGCCTGACCCATCGCCGGGTATATGACACAACAAAACACGAATCCCAATACAACTGTCTTTTCACCTAAGTACTTCATATACGATTATTTTAAGCCCTGGGTTCCGTCGAACTGCAAGGTCTCGATGCTGAATTTTTTTACCAATACCCGGTCATCCGTTCCGGCAGGCCCGGGGCCATCCTCGATGATACTCGTTTTCGATAAGTGACGGATCCCCTTGAACCAGCGGAGCCCTGCCTCCATATCCTTCCCTTCCACGTCGTAGCAGCGCAAAATGAACTTGTCCTGGTCATCACTTTTCTTTATGGTAGAAATAACGATATTATCCTTGTCTACCCCCGCGAATGAATAACGCTCCGGCATTGCAGCGCCCAAAAATTCCTTTCGGCTTCTGCTGTCAGGGATATGGTCCACTACAAGCAGTGGTTGCGCCGCCTGCTTGCCGTCCTGCCAGCTGCGATGCGCCTTGCCGGCATTGGAAAAAAGGAAAAGGTAAAATGATGGTCGCCCCGTTGCAGATACCAGTTGGCCAGCGGGCTTTCATTGCAGCTTCTTCGGGTCGCTAACAGCAATGGCTGCAAGACCGCTCTTGCGTTGGGTCCGGTCGGGTCCACCCAGTCAAAAACGGCGACGTCACTGCTGATGGTGACAGAACCCTTGTCATCGGCCGCCCCGAACCAGTCCTGGACCTCCCTTGGATGGATGTCCCTGCAGGGCGTATTATATATCTGCTCGGGCTTCGAGAACCCGGGTGCAAAAGGCAGCTCCGTCCTGCCCACCTCGACCACACCCATCGGTACCTCATAGGACACCCGTGCACTGTCCATAGCCACCGGAAAAGCCATACGGAACTCCCGGCTCCGCTCACCGTTGAATCCGAGGATGTCCGCCTGAAAATCGATCCGCCTGGCCATCGTGTAAAAGGTCACCCGCTGCCTGACCGTACAATTTCGCCAGGGATGCACCGTTTCCAGCACCGTTCGTACAGGACCGTTCTCCAGCAGCGACCATCTTGAGCCGTACTGGCCCATTTTCTCGAAGCCCTCCATAGTCGGCTGCTGAACACTGGTGAACTCCCCCGCGCCGTTGCCGACGGACTGAAGAGAGAAGACCTCACCGGCAAGCAGCCTGCCGGGGGCTATCAGCTCCCGCTGCTGCTCTTTGTCAAATATAGACTTAATACCACCGCTGCCAAGCTCTACCTTATAAAATCTCGTATCCACCACATCACCCGTTATATTGATACGTAGCTTGTCCGCATCGCCTGTCCTGCCTGGTACAAGGTAATACGTGGCATATCCGATGGAAGGGATATCCCGCGCAATAAAGCTGATCGTCATCATGGCATTTGTCCCGCCCACTGGCGAGGAGACTACCTGGTACTCCACCTGCCGGCCCGTCTCGTCTACCAGCCGGAATGCGTTGTCATAGATACCCTCGGTGCTTACAGTCGCCTCCACCGGGTCGCTACGCGTCCAGGACAACGGATTGAAGACGACAATGGGCTTCCCTTCCCCCTGTACTTTATGGAATGCGCTATCAGGCGCAGCTGGCTGCGCAATATGGAATCGCCCGTATGTGCCGCCATTACATAGCTGTTCGCGAATATCTGGTCGGTGCTATCGCCATGCACCCCGCCCCATCCATGATCCGGATAAATGGCACGCTGCCAGGCTTCATCGAAGAGGTGCTGCGGATAGTCCGTAAAACTCCCCTTCATCGCCGCTGCCACGGCTGAGAATTTCTCGGCGGCCGTCAGCAGCCTTGACGCCAGGCGCCCGGCCCGGACGGCCTTTTCATGGGTCGGCCCATGGATATAAAGCCATAGATTGGGATACTCCCCTGCAACACTGTCGATCTTGCCATGCCCGTCACTCAGCGCAGCCAGTGCATCAGCTCCGGTGGCATAGGAGATCCCCGGCAGGTCCGACCTCCCTTCACCCACCTCCTTATTCCACTTCGTAAAATACGCGTCATAATCCAGCGGCTCGGAGAAATCCTCAGAACTGATATAGATAAGATCGGGCTTCAGCGACCTCGACCTGTAATACGTATTGAACGCAGCCAGCTTCCCGGCAAAGGCAGCCGTACGCTTATCCTCATTGGCCGCATTCCTGATCACACGACCCGACTCCTCGTACTGCCCCGGCGTCCAGCAGGTAATATAGCTTCCATCAGGACTGAACCATTTGTATACCCCCGGCCGAAACCTGCTGAACTGCAGATATTTGATCCCTGCTTTTGAAAAGATCTGTGCCGTCTGCATCGACCTGCCCGGTACATCCTCGGACCACGCACATACAAAACGGCCGCCAGGTATCAGCTTCTGCAGCTTCTTCTTGCCATAATACACCTCACGGATCAGCGCCTCTCCGTCATAAAGCCCTTCATAAGGCTGGTTGTAGGTGGCGCCCCATTCCAGCCTCCCCTCGCGCGTGTATCTGGCGATCTCTCCCAGTCTGTCCGGATGCCTGTCCAGGTATTCATAAAGATTCAGGGCATTTTCCACAGAGAATCGGAAATCCCTGCTTTCCCTGAGGCGCTGCAACGCCGGTGTAATGACATGCAGGTCGCGAAATCTCCTGCAGCTGTCGGGAGTGTCCATCCAGGCAATATCCTGATGAGAGGACGGCACGACATGTATCGTGCCGCCGGTAAAATAATTAGGAGACAAACCCTGGCCGCGGCCGGCACGGATCCCCAGCACGGCAGCAATGCAAAGCAGGGTCTTTACATACATCTTCATTTCAATAGGGGATTGACTTGTACTTCGGCCAGTGGAATGGGAAACTGGAGGTTGGCAGTCTGGAATGTTGCACCGGACGGCAACACAAAACCCACGGCATCCACAAAATTGCCATGCGCGGCGTCGAATATCTTATGCGTGCGCACGATGTCATACCAAGCCTTGTTCTCGGCGCAAAGTTCCCACACCCGCTCTTTCCACACCGCGGTCTGAAAATCGGCCTGGCTCAGACCCGACAAGGGCGGCAGCCCCGCACGACCGCGAACAGCATTCACAGCCGCATAAGCATCGGAGTTCGCGCTGCCATCCGCTGCATTCTGCGCCTCCGCAAAGGTCAGCAGCACATCTGCATACCTCACCAGCGGGAAGTCCTTGCCGGACCTCGGCGCACGGTTCAGGAGATTCTTATCGAAGAACTTATACAGGCTCCAGGGAAAGCTATATTTAACCCCGTCCACGTTGATGGTGTCGTAGAAGAATCCATTCTCCTGCCTCCGCAGATCCGCGGGATCATACGACGCGAGAAAGCTGGTCTCCGGATACAACAACCCCATATCGTTATTGACATATCCATTCCGGTTGAACGAAACGCCCTTGGGGTACAGCTCGATCGGCAATATGTTGTTGACGATGTCAAGGCCAAAATTGATGCTGAAGATATTCTCTTCCTTATTGTCGAAATCGGGATTGTTCAGCTTGTTGAACCATGTCAGCGTCCCATCTGTCTGGAAAAGATGAAAACTCCCGCCGGTAATGACCTCCTTTGCCTTGTCGCGGGCGAGCGCAAACTTATCCGTCTCGTTGACGGGGAATCCGGCCATGCTGAGATACACTTTTGCCAGCAAGGCCTTCGCGGCACCGGTGGAAACCCTGCCGTTGCCGTCCGGCGTAGCCGGAAGTCCGCTGGCTTCGGCGTCTTTCAGGTCGGGCACAATAGCCTGCTCGTAGACAGTCTTTACAGGCGACCTGGCGATCAGACCATCCGAGGCCTGGCCCGTAGGCTTCAACTTCAGCGGCACGTCCCCAAAAATATTCACGAGCGTATAATAGTAATAGGCGCGGAGGAACTTCGCCTCGCCAATCATCGACTTCTTGACGGCATCGTCCATGGAGATATTGGGCACATTGGCAATGACCAGATTCGCCGCCTCTATGCCCTGGTATGCCGCTGTGAACCATTGTTGCAACAAGGGGCTGGCCGAGTTCTGGCGCAGACTGTACACATTCGTGAGATCATTGCCCTCGGACACGGTCCGGAACTCGCCGGTCACCATGCTCCAGCATGGCATACGAATAATTCCTGCCGCCCCCGGTAAAAGGCGGATAAAGGAAATAATAGATGCCGTTGACAGCCGATTGCGCATCCTGCTGCGTCTTGTAATACTGATTCGTTGTAATGACGGACCTGGGTGATTCTTCCAGCCACTCTTACATCCGGAAAGACCAAGTGCGATCAAAAGGAATGGAATAATATTTTTCATATGCAATATGTTTAGAAATTAGCAGTAAGCCCGATCGTATAGGTACGTGGCCGGGGTGATCCATAGAATTCGATGCCCTGTGCGAACGACCCGCCAAAGGTGCTGACCTCGGGATCGAAACCTCTGTACTTCGAGATAAGGAAGAAGTTCTGGACATTCGCATACAGTCGCAGACCCGCAAGTCCAAGCCGAACAGCCTGTTTGGCAGGGAAGGCATAGCCAAGATTGATGCTCTTCCCCCGCACGAATGATCCGTCTTCCACCCACCGGCTGTCCATAAAGAACGGCAGGTCCGTACCCCAGGGATCGATGTTGGCAAGCCGCAGCGAAGGCACCATTGTATTCTGATGATCGGGCGTCCAGGCATCCTTGAGAATAGTACCATAGCTGTTGGCGTAATATTGTCTGTCTTCCACCGTCAGCGTTGTAATATTCATCACCTTATTGCCGTGCCGCACCTGCACATCCGCACTCAGCGTCCAATTCTTGTAACGTACGGTGGTGGTAAGGTTCAGTTCATACTTCGGGAACATATTGCCCAGCACCATCGCATCGCTGTTATCGAATACATGGTCATTGTTCACATCCAGCCGCTTGATATCACCGGGCTTCTTGCCATACAGCGCCGCCTGCGCGGCCTCTTTGTCACCCAGGTGCCGATCCGCTGGAATCCCCAGAAATTGCCGATGGGCTTTCCCACCTGCAGGATATTGGTCTGTCCCAGGAAATTGGGCCCGGGAAAAATATCGGCATTCGTGGTGCCGAGTGCAAGTATCTTGTTGGTATTGCTGGACAGCTGCGCTCCTACGCTCCAGCCAAGATCATGACCGCGTATGATGTCGCCGCTGACCGCCAGTTCGAAACCCGTATTCTGCAGGCTGCCGATATTGGTCGTCACAGCAGTATAGCCGGTGACGGATGAAATGGGCACATTCAGCAGCAGGTTGGTGGTCTTCTTCTTATAATAATCCGCCGTCAGGTTGAGCCGGTTGTCCAATACCCGCAGATCCACGCCGATGTCGGTCTGCGCCGTCTGCTCCCATTTCAGATTGGGATTCGGAACACTGACGGGCCCCGTGCCCTTTACGATCTGGTCGTTCAGACTGATCGTGTATACACCCACATTGCCGAGCGAGGAATAGGGGGCTATCTCGGAGTTGCCGGTGATCCCGTAGCTGCCGCGCAGTTTCAGGAAGGAGATGAAATTATTATCGGCCAGGAAATTCTCCTTGGAGACGATCCAGCCGACGGCGCCGGACGGAAAAAGGCGAACTTGGTGGCATCCCCGAACTTGGACGATCCGTCATAACGTCCGGTAAAGGTCACCAGGTACTTGTCCAGGTAGGCATAGTTGACCCGACCGTAGTAGGAATTCAGCTTGTAGTTGCTATATCCGGACTGAGGCGTACCCAGCACGGCGCCGGCGCTAAGATTATTGAATTGATAATAGTCCGTGGAAAAGCCGGTGGCGCTGGCCGAGGATGTCTCCTGTGTCGATTCCATCCAGCTCGCCCCCAGCACGGCATTCAGATGATGGTGCGATCCGAAGTTCCTGTCGTAGGTAAGATAATTCTCCGCCTGCCAGTAGACCGTTCTGGAATTACCTACGCTGGCAGCCCCGCTGGTGGGAAGCCCGATATCCTCCAGGTCTTTGCCGACATAGAGATTGTTCTTCGTCGAAAGTATTTGAGTGGAATACGTGGTCTTGAACGTAAGCCCGGGAGCCAGACGCACATTCCCGTAAAAGTTGGCCAGCACCTGGTCCGTCAGATAAAGATTGACCATCTGATCCAGCTGTCTTACGGGGTTCTCCGCCGGATAGATCCCGGCCTTGCTGTGGCCGCCGGCCCCATCGAAATTATACCCGAACTGATCCAGCCGGCTCCAGTCCCCGTTGGGATATTTCACCGGAAAGATAGGCAGGAACTCCACCATCATACGGGTGGCATTCTCCGCCCCCACGGCAAAATCGTCCACCCTGTTAGTCTTGATCTGATTATAGCCGATGTCCCCCCCGACCGTCAACCACGAACGCAAGTTCATCTCCGTATTGTAACGGGCCGAAAATTTCTTGTAATACGTATTGCGCAGGATACCCTGGTCGTCCTGATAACCCACATACAGCCCGTTCTTCGACTTCGCGGTGCCCTGCGTCATGGAAATATAGTGACGATGCGACGTCGCCGTACGGGTCGCCTCCTTTTGCCAGTCTGTATTGTAAAGAGGGTTGCCGTTTGTGTCGAACAGATCGGGGTAGTCCGCATGCAGATCAGGCAATGGCCCGCGTTTGGGATCATAGACCCAGGCGCGCTTGAACCACTCCGTCCAGCCTTTGGCATCCAGCATGTCCATACGTCTGGCCAGTTGGTTGACGCTGACGCTGCCGTTGTAAGCAATACCGAAATCACCGTTCTTCGCCTTCCTGGTAGTCACGATGATAACTCCATTGGCCCCGCGGCTACCATAAATGGCAGTAGAAGAGGCATCCTTCAATACATCCACGGCTTCGATGTCGCTCGGATTGAGGGATTGAAAATCTGCGCCCACGACCCCGTCGATCACAAAGAGGGGAGCATTGGAGGCGGATATGGAATTGAAACCACGAAGGTTCACGCTCACCCCGCCTCCCGGACGGCCCGAATTGCTATACACGCTGAGCCCGGGAACCTTTCCGGACAACGCTTCCAGCGGATTGGAAGTGATCCTGTCAGCCATATCGGCGGCTTTCACGGAGGCGACGGCGCCCGTCACGTCGGCCTTCTTCTGCGTACCATACCCGATGACTACCACGTCGTTGAGTACACCCGCCTGCAGGAGCAGCACAACGCGCATTTCTTTGCCCGTCCGTGCTTCTATCTTTTCCGTCCGGTATCCTGACATCGAAAATACAAGGGTTGCCCCGTTGGCTACCTTGATCTGAAACCCGCCGCGCTCATCACTGACAGTCCCCTTCTGGCTGCCCAGGAGCTGAACGCTCGCCCCCGGATCGGGGCTCCGGCACTGTCCGTAATAACACCGTTCACCGTACTCGCGGGCTCCTGGCCGGATGCGGGCTGGACACAGATGAACAGGAGACTTAAAAGCAGATCGCTTTAATAAGAGGTAGGAAGAACCTGAATTCTCTTTTCATAATAGCAGTTGGTCGTTTAAAAAATATTGTTACAAAATATAGGAGTCAGGCGACTGGATAGAGGTTAGAATGAAGCAATCAACGATACGAAGATAGACTCGCCGCCAGGCCATATCTACAACTCCATTAACAGCTATTGCAATTATTTTAATGTTTTATACCTGACTGGGGAGCCAAATGAAGAAAATACTTTTACAGGCTCAGGAATAATGTTACTTTACATATTCAAACCTGACTGTCATGAAGGCGCAACTGATAGAAGTGGGATTGCAGAAAGAGCAGACGTTCTTTATCAAACAGCTCGATTGCGATCATTTCAGCACCCCTTTCCATTTTCATGAACTTTGTGAGCTGAATTTCGTTTTGGAAAGCTCCGGCAAAAGGATCGTCGGCGACAATATCTCGAACTTTTCCTCGGGCGATCTGGTGTTGATGAGCTCCAACCTGCCCCATATCTGGTATAACGATCCCGACTACCTGAAAGATCCCTCCCGGAGCACAGCAAAGGCGATCGTCACCTATTTCAACCCCAGTTTCCTTATACATCTCACCCACGAAGAACAGTATAAGACGAAGATCACCCATCTCCTGGACAAGGCACGCAGGGGCATCCGGTTCCTTGGAGAAACACAGCAGCATGCCATCCGCAGACTACAGAACATCGTTCACAAAAAAGGTCTCGAAAAGGTGATCGAATTCCTCGATATCATCAATCTCTTCCTCGATGCCACAGAATACGAATGTCTGGCTTCCATCGGCTATCAGCATTCATTCAATGAAAAGGATACCCGGCGGATGAGCACGGTCTATCAGTACCTGATCCAAAACTTCACGGAACCCATCACATTGGCGGAGATCGCGGCGGTTGCCAACCTTTCCGCCCCCGCCTTTTGCAACTTTTTTAAGAAGCGGACGCAAAAATCCTTTTCCCGCTTCCTCAACGAATTGAGGGTGGGACATGCCTGCAAGCTCCTGCAAAACCATGAGCTGTCCATTTCCGACGTGGGCTATCAGTCCGGCTACCAGAATATGACGAATTTTAATAAATTCTTCAAAGAGATCACCGGCAAGACGCCTTCTTTTTACAGGAAGGAGATCAACGATTCGCTGGCCGGCCCCGAAGAGGAAAAGCTCGGCAGCTCGACGGCTAATTCAGGCAGCATTCTGTACTTTCGCGCCCTAACTCAGAAGCGTGTGTGAAATCATTAACCATTCACACGTCAAACCTGACTCAATTTATGAAGAGACTTTGTCTATCCCCGTTAGTCCTGTCCGGACTTTTTCTTGTTATTTTTATTGTATCCTGCGGAAAACAAGGTGGCACTGGTCCTGCCGGTGCAACCGGTGCCACTGGTCCCGCCGGTCCTGCCGGGCCTGCCGGGCCCAAAGGCGATTCCGCATCGGGATCTGTGATCTATTCCGATTGGATGGATGTTAACTTTCTGCCTGATACCGTTCATACTGCGGGCAAGATCGACACGATTGGCTACTATGCCATTATTAGCGTGCCCAAACTCACTACGGCGATGTTGAGTAATTCAGATGTAAAAGTATATATCAATACCAGTGATATAACTAATCCGCTCATTTACCCGTTGCCTTATTCCGGTACATCGGGGCTTAATATAGAGCTTTCCGCCTACGCGCAGAATATTCAGCTGTATTCCAATGGGCAGGTGAGTACTGTAACCAGCAATGGGAAGAAGATCCAGCAATATCGGTATATGATCGTGCCCGGCAATACCAAGGCAAGTACGGGTAGTAATGTAAAATGGTCAGATTATACTGCGGTAAAAGCATTTCTCGGACTAAACGACTAAATAGGACCGGTCCCGTATACTCCCCCTCACCCGGGCAAGCCCGCGGTAGGGTTATAAAAAATGCCCAGCCAAAGGCTGGGCATTTTTGGATTTGAGTTTGCGGAGAGTAAGAGATTCGAACCTTACTCCAAAAACCCCCTAAAATAGGCGTTTCCGCTCCTATATATTTTTCAGGTCACTTATAGTTCATTCGCTGATCAAAGCTGGCTTCCCCAAAGAACTCTAGTGAAGTTACTAAATTCCTTGTAATTGTCAATGAGTATCGCTCCTTCTAATATCCATTCTTTTCCACCCAGTCAAATGCAAAACCCGTGCGTTGGCCTCGCTTTTAATGGGCGCTTACAATGGCAAAAACTTCGAATGGATTGGCCACTCGGGAGACGAGTATAAAGAGAACGATATGCCGGGTATCAGGCCGCATCCGTAAACCGGCCACATTCGTCGAATTTCCGGGGCTATATAGCCCGGCCGAAGGAGTAAGAGCTTAAAAAGCGCAAACAAGCAGAATATCGTAAATTGAGATTCAGAAATCAATTGATCTGTATGGAGATGGCGTTAATACCTGGATACCGGGACCTCTTTGGAGAGCCAATCCAATCTTACGAAGAATGGCTGCAGAATATACCGTCCCCATTAGGAGCCCTTATAGCCATCACTTTTAACAGAGAACTGGACATAAGCCATGACGCTCATGTCCAAGCTAATCTAATCCAAAAAATCGCCTGGCGGTTTACTCATGAGCAGCGGACAACTATCTCTAATGCCTTTCAACAATATAGAGCACGTACACAGGGAAAATATCATAACAATTTTTTTGAGCGCTGGTACCTCTTGGAAATGGTCGTTCGCGAATTAAATCGCAATGCTGTCTTTGAACCGGTCGATTTGGGCCCGCAGCAGGAATATAACATTCTAATGGCATATAGCCTCATTATTGAAGAGGTCAATGGAAAACAAGGCAATTTAGTGCTGGCGACCGCCCAATCTACTAAGGACGACCTTTTTGCATACAGAATGGTCTGGACCGGGCTCCTTTACCAATTCCAATTTCAGGAAAGAACCGATCCCGCCTATGAGTTTTACAAGCTAGCGTCCATTTTACTATTCGCCTGTGATAAATTTAGACCGCAGCTAAAACAATACCTGAACGAAATGGGAATGAAGACCATCGGGCAACTCATGGGGAGCTTTGCCCAAATCGCCACAGGTGCCATTCAGCCAGGCGAAGATCCGATTTTCCGTTCCCTCAAATACTATCATCCTTTACCTGGGGTTGACGATACTCATCTTAAGGCGTCCGCCATCAATCTGAATGTCTTAGAGGGCGTAAAAATTTCGGATTTACGGAAATTTCCGATGTTTTTCTCGCCCGGAAAAGGCTATATAGTGATCGATCAGGGATTTTATTTTAAGAAAATATACCGAGGTACCCAATTTGACCTTCGGTCGAAAAGCGATCTGGCATCCATAGATGGCGGCGCATACAATAGCGATATAGCCGAATATGTTCTGGAAAAAGATGCTTCAAATCTATCCTGAGCACCTTTAAAACTACCGCCATAGAACAACTCCATTTCGACGACAAAACTGATAACTCCCCAGATGCATTCCACTTGTCACAAGCGTCAAAGCATGCTCTGGGAATTCAAAGGTTATATGATGCCCGACAAATTGGTGGAAAAACCCAGTTTTGATAGTTTCAAGGGGTATATCGACGAACGATTCGTCCAAAACAGCAATGGCGAAAGAAAGGGTGTGGCCCAATTGGCGCATCTGATCGATTTAATGGCAAAAGGGAAGACGTCCTGGTATCGGTCTACCCAGCCAACAAAGGGTGGAAAAAAGAGAGGCTTTTTCCTGTGCTGAGTTTTGATGACTATTATTTCACCATGCCCGGCATTAACCAATACCTTAATAACATTTTTCAGGAAAAATTGAGCGATGATGCCAGGTGCGCCTTCGACATCATGCCGGTTACCCTCATCAATCTGGACATACTTTTCTATCTCTCAATACGCAAATCTAACTTTGGAGAAATCAAGGATTGTATTATCCGGTATTGGAACATTATCCACGGCCGTATCCGCAAACATCGCAAATCAGGTCTACCTAGCGATCTTCTAGGCTCTCTTGCCAGTTTCGACGATATTTTTCATTCCATTATGGTTAAAAATCTCGAAAAAAAGCTTCCACTTGATCCAATGACTGAACTTTTAAGGTTAGGAGATATCACCCAGGGAAAATTGAATGAAGAATTATAGCAGGAATAACAAAGTGTCCATATGTCACATATCCATGCGAAGACTTTCTTGCCTTTCACTGTCCGGAAGTTGCTAAAATATTATCATTATTATTAATACATCCGCAACCCAAGCCGTCTGGTTGGGCCTCAACCCAAAAATGGCTTTTGAAATTGAACAGTTTCGTGACATATTCTAGGAAGCCTTTCCCTATCTTCCCCTAATCCGCGAAAAGTACCGTTATCGGGCTCAGTTTAGCTGCTGATTGGTCCCGAGAACTCCGCGCAAATAAGGGAAACAATTGCCCCCGTTAAAACACCCATTTTTGGTCGATTACGTCGAAAAATGCCGAATGTCGAGGACAAAGTACGTATCTTCCTTTGCATGACTTTTAGCAAATATCTGCTCAAGATACTGGCCGAGCTAGAACGGACTTTTCATCCCGACGAGTTGGCCTACCTGGCAGCGACAGGGAAAATAGAGGGTCCGATCAGGGACCGGATCGCTTTTGGTCTGCATAGTCAAATCAAAAAAGATTTTTTCGTCCATCGGGAATGGAATAGCCAAAAAGGAGGCTGGACCGATATTGCCGTTACTGACGTGGCGAACCACCCGAAATACCTTATTGAATTAAAAGCTCACTCCGGCCCAACGTTTGAAGGAGTATATTCAAAGCACATTGCCAAAGATCTCAAAAAAATGTACCTCGCTGGTGAAAGGGACACTGAGTTGTATCTGATCTTCCTCTTCAATCATTTGTACCATCCGATGTTAATCGACCAAAAATATGAGCACGCCATAAAATATTTCAAACTCCAGAACTTCGGCCTAAGAAATACTAAGTTTTCTCCAGATGTTAGCAGCGTGACCAAGAAGCACTGGGAGGATCATCTTGTAAGAATTGGCCTACTTCTAAATGCAAGCCATCCAGGAATTCGGATCAACGCGGGAAATTACCATAGTATGGCAATGAGCGTATATGCATATGTATATGGACCGGTATTTCGGCTTGGGTTGACAAAAGTCCTTTCGCGCATAGAAGCCAACAATTTCAAATTTGAACACTGATGAAACACTGACTGCCGGACTAATCTGCTTCTTTTAACAATTAAAAAATGCAAAAACGATGGAGATCGTTCAACTTTTCTTTCCTTATGCCGTAAGCGTCATCGTCTTTATTGCAGTTGCCAGATTCTTCCTGGTCTATGAGAAATTCAACTGTCATATATTCAACTATCTGGAGTTAACTGACCTTACCGTGAATATCGCACATGAACTTTATGGGCTGACTTGGTTTATGTTCGCATCCATTTCCGCCTACCTTTGTAAGGATTGGCTTAAAGAGGTTTTGAATGGGTGGAGTTGCAATCTCCTATGTATAGTGTCTGCGATGGCAGCAATTGTAGGCCTATTATACTGGAGCAAGCGCATAACCTCATTTTGGTCTCACGTAATAATATCCGGGATAATTTATTCCGGCATTTGTTTGTTTGCATTTTGGATAGCGAAACAGCACCCCAAGATGGACAAACAACTATTGATGATCGGAATGATCCTTTCTTTCTCATGGCTATATTCAAAATCTCTTTGCCAATACACCGTGCATGAGCTCAAGAACCAGCACGTTTCGAAAGGCACAAAGATAGTATTCAAAGACGGCGCCGACCCAATTGTCTCAGACGAAAATATTTACTATATCGGAAACACCTCTAAATATGCATTCGTTTACAATTCTGCTATCAAAAGTTCCACTGCCTATCCGATGTCCACTATTGTCTCAATCGAAAATAGCCGACCGCATAAAAAGAAGGGTATATTTAAAAAATCAAGAAATCAAAATGGCTGAGATCGGTAAAACCGATCTTTTGAGTATGGACTAATTTGCGTACCCAGAACCAAACAAGTTTACAAATACTGCGGTGTATCCTTTTCGTAGTCTCAACCGGTAATCTCCTGTTCATCCAAACAGCCAACTTTAATTGCCTTTATCAAAGCGCTATTGATTGCTCTTTCTTGACCTGCTTGTCCATTAAACAGAGAAAACAAAGGATTACCACCCTACTAAGTAATCCGCAGCTTTAAACCTAAAGACATGAACATTAAATGCTTTCCAAAAAGCTTCTACGCTTTTAATTCTAAGTGCAGTTGAGCTCACATTTGATCGGAAGCCGTAGACGATATAACAACCATTAATCCGCGGGCCGGTTCAATATGCCCTAATTCGTCCTACTGCTGCACGATATAAACCAATCGCCCACCGCCTTGCTCTGGCAGCCAGCCTTTTTACCCAACTTTCCTTTGAAGATATTGGCGCGCCTAAGTCGATTATATAAGCGCCAACCTTTTCAACATCAAGCCAATCGACAACAACTTCGCTAGTTAGCTTCTCTGACAAAGAGCGTTCAAAGTCTCGTTTTAATGAGTTATAATTTCTAATTTCTATTCCGGCGATTCCCCCCTTATACTTTAGCTTCCCGTCATACGTCCGTATTGCAACATCAGGGGTCTTAAACAGCAATGATATAACTTCCAAAGCATAGAATTGAATGTAAGAACTGTATAGAGAGGTCGTATGGACAAAGTTATTGGCCCAGTCATTGACGTGATTTATCATGTCTACGTTGAACGGTAACAAAATCCTAGAATCGGCACGCTTCACTTCATCAGTAATAAATTTCCATGCTTCCTGTGTCACCCGTTTGTTAACCGATCCATTACTGTTCCGTATCTCATAAAACCCTAAACAATTTTTACCATAAATCTCTATGAGCTGCCGTATTTGAAAAATCACCAATGGCTTGACATCCCTCAGGGACAACTCTTCAACGCCATTCCGCTCCTCAATCCAAAACATCGTTCTCACGGCCGACCAAAGATCCATAGTGCTCAAATCCTTTCGTCGTCCTGACTGTCTTTTCCCTTCCGGAATAGACTTCCGAATAATAACTTCATATTCCAAAATCAATTCCTCTAGGTCAATCCCCAACATAACCAATGAGTGCTGGTATCTATGAATATTAACATCCGATATGCTCGACAAAAGGAGCTCTACATATTTTTTTGAGACATATATGCTTTTATGTAGATTCCGGACCATCTTGACCCCCTCATTCCGGACGAACTTAACCCCCGTATTCCGGGCGATGTTGACCCCAATCGGATATTGGAACTAGATCCGGGTTTTTAACCGGTATAAGGCCGAGTTTTTCCGGATCAATTTGACCCCTCGCCGCCGAATTATCCACTGACATTCCGGCGCATGTTGACCCCCCTTTTGGGTCGAGAGTAGAGCGATCAAGGCCGTTTATTGCCCCGTTTGTACACTTGCCTCCTTAAATCTTTTGAGGATGGCAGCTAAAGCGATCGCGATGGAGCAATTAAAGCAGGTCTTGCGTCTGGCCCAGGAAGGGCAGTCGATAAAGGGGATAGCCCGGTTGACGGGTCTTGCCCGCAATACGGTCAGAACCTATCTTGCCCGTGGAATGGAGCAGGGAAGCGATCCTGTGATCCATACGGATGTAGAGCTCGCTGCTCAACTATATGACCAGGATACGTCCGTTTTTAAGAGCATCCGCTATCAGCAACTGCTACAATACCTGGAGGACGTCGATAGGGAGCTGGTGAAAACAGGCGTGACCCGGCAATTGCTTTGGCGGGAGTACCTGGAGCAGCATCCGGATGGCTATGGCTATAGCCAATACTGCTATTACTTGCAACAACTGCTGGCGAAAAAGGATGTGACGATGCACCTGGAATATCAGCCGGGAGAGCAGACCATGGTGGACTTTGCCGGAAAAAAGTATCCTTACGTGGATAAGCAAACAGGTGAATTGCTTATGTGTGAAGTTTTTGTTGCAACGCTGCCTTATAGCGGGCTGATCTTTTGTTATCCCGTTGCTTCGCAGAAAACCGCCGACTTCCTGGACGCCTCCAACCGCATGGTTCATTATGTGGGTGGGCTTACGCAGACCATCCTCTGCGATAATCTGCGGACAGCTGTCACTAAGACCGACCGTTATGAGCCCGGCTTTACCGACCTGTGTTATCAAGCTGAGCGAACATTATGGCACGACCTTTAGCGCTACCCGGCCTGCCAAACCGCGGGACAAGGCCATGGTGGAAAAAGCGGTGAGCCTGGTCTATAGGAATGTTTATGCTCCGCTTCGCCGGCGCGTCTTCGGCTCCATCGAGGAGATCGCGCAGGCCTTCCTGACCCAAGTCAATAAATTGAATTTGCAGCCTTACAAGGGCTCTTCCTTCAGCAGGAGATCCCTGTTCGCCACCTACGAACAGCCCTTACTGCGGGAACTTCCCACGACGCCTTTGTTACTCAAAAAAGGCGTCGTGCTGACTGTCCAACGCAACTACCACATCCAATTACGGGAAGAAGGCCGGTATTATAGTGTACCCTGGCAATATGTAGGCAAGAAGGTCAAGGTATGGTATGATGCCAAAACGGTGGAGGTGTATTGCGATCATGAGCGTATCGCTGTGCATCCCCGCAGCCGCATCGGGCAGGCCTATACTACATTGTTTGAACATATGCCTCCCAATCATCAGCAAGCCCGGGAGATGAAAGGCTGGACCCGGGAGGAGTTACTGATCAAAGCGGCCCGGCTTGGACCGGCTACCGCGCAAGTGGCCGAGAAGATATTAGGCAATAGCATCTACATGGAGCAAAACTACAAGTCCTGTTTTGGAATGCTTATGTTGGAAAAGCGCTTCGGAAAAGATCGGCTGGAAACCGCCTGTTCCCTTGCCCTGACGGGCATGCGGATCAACTATACCCTCATAAAGAATATCCTGCATGCCGGCACCGACAGGCAAATCCCTGCATCCCATCAAAGTCCCCTGCCGACCCATGCCAACATCCGCGGCCCTCAACAGTACCAGTAATCATTTATAGCACACATATGAACACCAACGCCACGTTAGAACAAATGAAAGAGCTGCGGCTCTCCGGAATGGCCCATGCTTACCAGCAGCAACTGGAACTTCCCCTGCACCAGCAACTGGAAGCCCATCATCTCATCGGTCACCTGGTGCAAACCGAACAGTTAAGCCGAAGCCAGGAAAAAACGACCTATTACCTTAAACTCGCCAAACTCCGCCTGCCGGCGATACCACAACAAGTAAACTGCTCAGCGGCAAGGAACCTGACCAAAGAACAGCTCGGTACACTTTTGGAAGGCAATTACCTGGATCAGGGAGAGAACGTACTGGTCACCGGTGCAACCGGATGTGGAAAAAGCTATCTCGCCTGTGCACTCGGGCACCAAGCCTGCCTGCAGGGCAGAAAAACAACCTACTTCAGCATGAACCGGTTTATCGAGAAGATCACGCTGTCCAAATTAGAAGGCAGTTATCTGAAACTGCTCAACCACCTGGAACGCCAGTCCCTGATCATCCTGGACGACTTCGGTCTGCAACCCATGCAACAGGACGTAAAACTGGCACTCCTGCAGATCCTCGAAGAACGGCACGGACGAAAAGCCACCCTCGTTACTTCTCAACTACCCGTAGGCGCATGGCATGAGTACATCAATGAACCTACTATCGCCGATGCCATTCTGGACAGATTGACAGCCGGCGCTCACCGGATCGAATTAAAGGGGGAGTCTCTGAGAAGAAAAAGCAAAGCGAAGTAAAATCTGAAACCTTATTTTTGATCTGCAATAAACGCTCTTTGCCTAGCTGCTCTGAAGACCTTCCAAAGTGGGGGTCAACATCGCCCGGAATACGGGGGTTAAGTTCGCCGGAATTTACACTTTTACGTATAAATTCTGTAACGTGAGCGTTTTTCTTAAATTCTAATCTAAAAATTGCAGCAACAACCCCTCCATTTTGTACTCTTTTCCTTTCAATATTTCACTACTATAACCAATATACCATGAAAGAAAGCTTTTAGTCGCCTGTAAAATCTCGTCCTTCCGTGTATCAATTTTCCAGGGATTAGTCTCCTTTACAAATGTGATATATTCAGGTGCAGCTAAAAAGTACTTTTCCTCCTCCGACACCTGCTTAACATAACTTGGTATAGCCACAAAATAGTATCTTTAATTGTTCGGCATATAATTCGAGAATTCGAGCGTCTTGTATTTGACTTCCTATGCCCAATGCGGAACCGCTGATGGGCATACAGTTTAAATTTTAGCAATCGAAGGTACTGACTACACCATTACTATTCGAAAGAGGATGGACTGACAATTTGTCGCCGTTGCCGCTTAACGAACCAATAGAAAGATTTACATAACTCCCCGGCCTTGCACTTTAGCAAAAACGGTCATCGCCTAGTTGATAACAGATGAAATATAAACTAGGGATATACCCTATAGATAAAATGATAAATAGTTTTAATCTTATTACCACGTTTGTGTTGGGAAACATAATATTCGTAGTCTGAATGCCCAACTTTTTTTACTTGCCAAGAGCCTACTATATATCCGTTTTCCGAATTTTCGACATTCTTTTTATAATCGGATAAAATATCCTTTTTGAGATCGTTGACCATAAAAACATACCCGGTACTTTCAAAATCGGTTAGGTAATCCGCTACTTGGCTGGTCACCCATTTCCGATCTTTCGTATTCCACCATCCCTTGAATTCAATAATATACGTCCGCCCCTTTTTATCCCTCACTCTCAAATCGGTCCGCTTCAACCCATGCGCTCCTTCCGCCTCTATAAAGTGGAACTCGCCGCCGTCGAAATTATTATGAATAAAGTTGCGAAATTCAGATTCATCCTTTGACACTTTTGATTTTAACTCCCGGATAAACTTGTGCTGATCGGATTTTCGTTGCAATGTTTCGATGGCTTGAGCCAGGCGAGGAATAAATTCGGACGTATGGTTCTCCTCCGGCTTAAACATCGGCTCGAATCGATGCGAATTCTCAATAATTAAATACCAAGCCCGGTAGAACCAACCTGCCATCTTTCCTGCCTCTAAATAACCCGATAACAACCCTTTGTCAGTACCGTGTGTCTCTGGAAAACCACTAATCCCCAAAAAAGGACTGACTACAAAATCATAGATAAACCGTTGTTTATCTTCAGCGGCACCAAAAAGCACAGTTTTCTGAGAGAGATATTCCTCTTCGAAGGAATAATAACCTTCTTCGAAGCCATCTGAATATCGTTTCAAATGAATCTGCCATATATCCTCATCACTAATGCCTTTCTCTCGAAAATAGCCAGATTGGATGTTATAATCCAGCAATTCCCAATAGGGCATCAGCGGAAAAGCTTCATGAATGCGTATGCGAAAAGGTGCATTATACCAATGCAAGGGACCAATGTAATTTTCGGGAATTTCATCCTTTGATTTTGGCTGTGGGACCATGTTATAATAGGCATCCAGCACAACCCTGCTTATATTAGGGTGCTGGCTTATCAAGGTTCCTATAAAAGGAACTTGCTCTCTCGGTACCTGCGGCTTCTTATCTTCACGTTGACGCCGCTCTGATTCATATTTATGCAATATTTGGTTGGTCACATTATCACATTGCATAACGAAGGCAAGATCCGTCCAAATTTTCTTTTTCTGCTTATACAATACGATTTCTTCCTCTTTCAACGGCGTCGTCGTAATGATCATCCGGTCTATTTTGGAGACAACCAGGTTTCGCCCGTTGAAGACGATTGGTTTCTGATCTTGATGCATTCCTATAACAAGGTTACACAACTCCTCTTCCCTCAATCCGCTCCTATGATCCCTTTCGGTCTTGTTGTTATGCTGGAATTCGAATACGACATTATATAACCATTCATTCCTTTCTCTCTTAAATATGTCCGGGTGTAAGCCCATTGTCCTGGTGCAATGAAGCAACTGATGTAACACTTGGTATTGTTCTTCGAAATCTTGGATCTGTTTACCGGTTAAAACCTGCAATACATCTCCAAGAAGCTGTGCCACAAAAGTACCCCTCCCAGCAGGAGTATCAAGATCTATACGTTCGGCTTTGGGGAATAAACGGTTAATTATTCCGGAGGAAAAATGCCTTGTCACTACATTAAAGAGTTCCGTTTGCAGGGGCATGAACTTATCTTTCTTAATAATCGCTCCGTTATCAACTAATTTTTTAAATGGATACAAGCGCGTAAATATAGATTTTAGATCTGCATAAACACGCTTCCTATCTCCAACAAGGGGTTGGAATTTGGATAATGGAAACATCTCCAGGAATAAGCCCCGATAACATTGAATCACTAATTCGTTCACCATATGGCAAGAATTTCCTCCAATAAATTTATCAATGATAAATGAAATAGGGATCCGGCATTTCTGAAAAAAGGGGTACCGGTACCGGTTCGCTATCCCCGCCTATCCACCCAAGTAACCGACAAGTTCTCTATCAGCAATATTATGTCAAAATAGGCTTTTTTATCCATTTACACCGTTCCGGCCTGGCGTGGGAGCCTCCTGCTCACCCCAAACGTCCCGATCCCGGCGATCTCCTCTCCGCGGGCGAAAAGTAAAAAATAGCCATCTCAGGGACGGCACGGCCTAGACACTTATGCAATACACCGTAATTCCCTTACCCGGTATAAGGCTCACCTAATTAGTCAGGCCCGGCAGCCATCCAGATATAACTTGCCCCACCGACATACTGCCCCGCTGTCCTTCCATCCGTGCACCTGGCCCGTCATGTCGAAGACTCGCTGCCTTCAACGATCATGCATTTTTTTGAATTCCTATGATAGCTAACCAGCCAATGAAAGCTGAAATTTTCCAATAAGAATTGTTACCGACACTTGTTGGATGGAATACGTTATGTCAAGAATAAGAGACAACCGATATAACATTCTAAATAGTCAAGGACTGACAGTTGCCTCTCTTATCAAGAATACTAATTGTGAAGGTGAAAAATGGCGGGTGACCTTAGTTCTGATAAATGAAGAGAAAGTATTGGCAAAGAGCCGATCGTCGCCCCGCTCGAGGGCTTCGAATTTTACGTTCACTTCTTTGACAATACCGGCCAATAATGCTGAACAAAACAGTCCTGAATATCTTCCGAAATACCAACGGAAGGCCCCAGCAAAGGATATCCTCAACTAATTGCAACCCGCCTACTGCGGAGTTGTAGAAATACCGCCACCGCTTGTATCTGTTTAACGGAAGCATTCGTCCAAGAACGTTTATCCGTTAGCCGAATAACGAGGAAGTGTTGCTCTAACGGCCGCTCATTCATAAACTTCAAAATACCTGATCCATTACTTTGCCAAAACTTAGATAAGACCAATGATTGTCCGCTGTGTCGTAAAAGTGAGTACTTTGCCCGTTTTGTGTATACAAAACGAAGTTCAAGGACAATTAAAGGCAACTATACCGATTTACACGCGGGAGGGCAGAAAATATAAGCCGGTGATTTGATGATAGCGCTATTCTGCATATTCTGGTCTAAAGTGACCCGGTGATTCTGGATCAAAGTGTCCCGGTAGAGGCCCGGGACCCGCTTTGCGATCCTAAAAAGTTTGGAATTCTGATCGAAAGTGACCCACCTTAGCGCCTCGATCCTGCTGACATTCCGGCACAAAGTGACCCACCCGGGTGCGTACATTTTTAACCTTCCAGAGCTTTGGGACTTAAATCCAGAGCTATGGCCAATCGAGTTAAAGAGATGCAAACGGTACGCGCCATTCTTCAGTTGATGCACCGGCAGGTGTCGCTGAACAACATTTCCAAGCAATTACATCTTGCCCGGCGGACAGTGAGAAAATATGCGAAGATCGCCCGGCATTCTTCCTATCCGCTTGATGAGCTACTGGCATTGGATGATCCGTCTTTATGCGCGGTCATGTATCCGCCTGCGGCGCCGGTAGCGCCGGACATCAACAGCCGGTGTGCCTATTTTCTATCCCGAATGCAGTATTATGCCGAAGAGCTGAAGCGAAGGGGAGTGACCCGGCAGTTGCTGTGGAAGGAATACCAGCAGGATTATCCCGTGGGCTATTCTTATTCTCAGTTTTGCCATCTGCTGGCGCAGCATCAGCGGATTAAACAGGCTACGATGCATTTTGAGCACCAGCCGGCAGATAAGACCCTGCTGGATTTTGCCGGTGGCAAAATGCATTATACGGACCCGGAAACCGGGGAAGTGAAGGCTGTTCCTGTATTGATCTGCGTGCTGCCATTCAGTGGTTATAGTTATGCCATAGCGTTGGCCGATGCCACCTTACCGCAGCTCGGCAAAAGGCCTGAACAAATGTGTCGCATGGTTCGGCGGCGTCACCCGGTATGCCAAGTTCGATAACCTGGCGCAGGTGGTCAAAAGGAGTTGCCGGTATGAGCCCATTTTTACCGAGATGATCCAACAATGGGCCATGTACTATGGGATCGGGCTATTGGCTGCGCGCGTTCGCAAGCCCAGAGATAAGCCACACGTGGAGAATGAGGTAAAACTGGTCTACCAGCGGATCTATGCACCGCTGCGGGACAGGGTGTTCTTTAGCCTGGCTGAACTCAATGCTGCTATTGAAGGGCAGCTTCACCAGCATCATAACGAACCCTTCCGGCAAGAGACCTTTAACCGTCGGCAATTGTTCGAGTCACAGGAGAAGCCATTGCTGGCCGCACTTCCTGCCACCTTGTACGAGTTGAAGCACAAGGTCCAGGCGAAAGTATGCCAGGACTACCACGTCATTCTGGGAGAAGACTGGCATCACTATAGCGTTCCCTATCAATACATCGGCAAGCAGCTGGATGTTATCTACGACACCGATACGGTTGAAATTTATCATCTTCACCAGCGAGTGGCACTACATCGCAGGAGCTTTAAGCGACGGGGATGGACGACCCTGAAAGAACATATGCCGGAAGCCCATCAGAAAATACACGAGCAGCGTGGCTGGAACAAAGATGATTTTTTGAAAAAAGCAGCCACCATCGGCCCGGATACCCACGCCTTCCTGGAAGCTCTTTTTCAATCACGCACCTTTACCGAACAATGCTTCCAAGCTTCCCTGGGCGTTATGCGCCTGGCTAAGATCTATGGCCCCAAGCGGCTGGAAGCCGCCTGCAGAAGAGCTATTGCTTTTGGTACGTATACCTACCGGATCATCCACACCATCTTGCATAACAACGTGGATAAGGAAGAGCTGCCAACTGTTCAAGGCAATCTTTTCCAGATACCGGAGCATGAAAATGTTCGGGGAAGTGATGCTTACGGATAGCCGTTACATACAATGCAGCCAGGATCAGCAAGCTTTATTTATTTATCAATTAATCAATTTTTATGAACACCCAACACACGGTAGATCAGCTCCAGGAGCTTAAACTACATGGCATGGCCAGGGCTTATGAAGCCATCACCAGCCAACCCGTTCACCTGCATCCGGAAGCCCACGAAATGGTGGCCATGCTGACGGAAGCAGAACTGCAATCGAAACTACATTACCGGACCCAGCTGTTCCTGCGGCTGGCCCGTCTGCGATACGCCGTCTTGCCGGAACAGATCCAATGTTCTGTCGGACGCAATCTAACCAGGGAACAGTTGCTGCTGCTCTGCGAAGGTGCTTTTATCCGCAATGGAGAAACGGTCCTGATTACCGGCGCCACCGGCTCCGGCAAGAGCTATCTGGCCTGCGCCCTGGGACGACAAGCCTGCATCCTGGGCTATAAAACGCTCTACTACTCAATGAGCCGCTTTCTGGAAACGCTGGCTACCTCCCGAGTGGAAGGCTCCTACGTCAAGCTATTAAACTTGCTGGCCCGAATGCCGGTATTGATCTTCGACGACTTTGGTCTGCAAGAGCTTGATCACCCCGCCAAACTGGCCCTCTTACAGATATTGGAAGACCGGTACAGTAAAGGAGCGACGATCATTACCTCCCAATTGCCGATCAAAAAATGGTATGATTACCTCAATGACGCTACCCTGGCCGACGCTATCATGGACAGATTGTCAGCCAGGGTCCATAAAATAGATTTGAAAGGAGAATCACTACGAAAAGACAAAACGAATTAACTTTATCATCTACGCACCCACCGGTGGGACACTTTGCTTCAGAACAACCGGGTCACTTTACTTCAGAATCTGCACTATTCTTTTTCTTTGAAATATTTGCCAAGGTATCCAGCTATTATGGCCCCAATGGTTCCATGTACGAAGAACTCGTCGATCTTGGTATTTTGCTCTTCGGTTAACCATTGCCAGCAATGAGGCGTGACTAAAGCATATACCCGTATAAGAATTATGATAATAATAATGGCAAAACTAACCACGAGAAGCACTCTTTTGCAGGCATGAATAGTGGCATTCATTTTATTCGCTCTATCCATTTCGGATAAAAGCGCCTGCTGTTCCTTTTCTTCTTTTTTACCGGTTTGTGGTTGCGGGGGTTGCTAATTCTTGAAACATCAATTGGATGTTGCTCCATTGACAGCCGGGTTGAGTTTAGTTTTATAATGCTCCTTAATTAGGTCATTTCCAATTACTACTGAGTTATATTTGCTACCCCTTTTTCATTCCATGTAATAAACCACGGAGTACCAGCTTTCGTGCGTAAGCGCCGAAAGCTGCAAACCATTAAATTTCCCATATATCTCCCAAATCTTATCTAAAAAAGGATATATGGTTTTGTCTGCCGGAAAGGGGACATTATTTGCAGAATCTACAAAATATGCTGTAACGGGGCCGCTGCCGTATTTTTTAGTCTCCTGATAAACGCTTTTCACGACCGGGCCGTATTTCCACGCCTGAACCGCTTCGTTAAGCAACGAATTGCCCGTCAACGCTAAATAAAACCCATGAGAGATATACACCAGCTTTATTAATTTCATGGAAGTCAATTCTTCTCCGCTATCAATCGATTTACGGATGAAATAATTGGCAATGGCGAGCGGATTCTCCATATAAAAATTAATTTAAGGACTTACGTACACAGGTTTAATGCAAAAATCAGACTAATCGTCCATTCGGATTGCATGCCTACGCAAAAATACTAATAAAATTAGTACCATTGTCAAGCTTTTTTGCAAATATCAATATAAAAATTGGGTTGTTTACGCTTTTTACCGGAAATCACAATAAATAGTTTTGCACTTTATTTAATCGTTATCCACATAGAAATAATGAAAATACTAGGAGATTTTTCACCAATTGTCATTGTCAGCTCCCCCACATTTCGCCCCCAAAGTATTAATAAATATACGTCTGACTCGCCAATCCATCTATTTATAACTAAGAGTTGGGATTCGTCGCCGGCTGAAAAATAGTTCCATCCCGGCAGGCATATACCCTGGAGATAATACAGCTTCTACTGTCACTTTTCGTTCTTCTCGCAAATCAGAAAATATCGAAGGAACAATCGCTTGTAACTTTTTATCTTTCATAGCGACCACGTTTACATATGATTGAGACCACGAACAAATTCGATTTTGACTTATAGATTGTAAAAAAGAAAAAATAAGTGTAAACACTTATTTTTCTGACCGACTATTTCTTTTCATTGATATTTTGTATTACTTGTGAAATTTATATTAAATAATTCCCCTTAACCATTAACTCTATGTATTCAGAAACTGATAAAGAAGGTTTTTTTAACGCGGTAGAGTCGCTAAAGAAATATCGAAGAGCAGACTTGGTCGATGAAAAAGGAAGAAATTTATTAGAGAAGCTTTACACTGATCTCCTACCAGATGATTATATCCTTAAGAAATCACTGAAGGACCATACTACTTATTTGGTCGGAAGAAAAGGTACTGGCAAGTCAACAATCTTTCTAAGAATAGAGCAAGAATTAAGAAAATCAAGTCAATATTTGCCATGTTATATTGACGTTAAGACAGTCTATGAATCAGCTCAAACTGAGTATCTAAATCTAGATTATCTATCTGATTACTTGGAGCCGAAATCACTGCAAAAATACTTGATTGAAAGAAGCTTCTTGCAAAGTGTTCTTAAGCGATTAATTGAAGAAGTTGAATTAAAATATGCGGGATTTTACGAAAAGTTACTTAAGGCATTGGGAAGAGATAAAGAACGGAAGGCTAAAAATAAATTATCTGTATTGAAGCAAAAGATTGAGGACAATGAAATTTTAAAAGAAATTGAAATTCCAATTATAAAAAGCATCTCAAACATTGAACGAAATGCCAATATTAGGAAGAAGGTGAAGGGAGGGGATGAATCCAAATCAGAGTTGAAAGGAAATATATCTAAGAAAGGGGTGACGGTTTCTCTTAAAAACGAAACCAAACATTTAGACAAAGAGACTACGTCTAATTCTATTGAGAACGAACAAAATTTCTCTTCAATATTTTTGCAAGTCTTTCAAATCAAATCTTTCATATCTGACATTAAGGAGATTTTACAGGATCTAAAAGTTAAGCACATAGTGGTATTGTTGGATGATTTTTCAGAAATTGAAGATCAAGCGATAGAGACGTTTGTAGAGGTACTTTTGGCTCCCTTAAACAATTGGTCTGATGAATTCATAAAATTTAAAGTGGCGGCGTATCCTAATCGAGTCTACTATGGAAAGATCGATCCGACAAAAATTGACACTATTAATTTAGATTTCTATAGCCTTTACTCTGATTTTGACAGAAATAGAATGGAGGAAGGCGCAATCGACTTTACAAAAAGACTTCTCGAAAAAAGAATTTCCTATTTCACAAAAAAGCCCCTGGGGAGTTTTTTGATCTATCCAAATCGACTATCGAAGAATATTACGAGCTTCTTTTTCAAAGCTCAATGAACGTTCCTCGAATTATAGGTTACATTTTATCCTATTGCTACCAAAGTAAAATAATTTATGATAAAAAGATATTAAAGGTAGACATAGAGTCTGCTGCTCAGAAATATTACGAAGATAAGATTGAGCCATTTTTCCATAAGACGACCTATTCCCTTTTGTCGCTGAACGAAAAAATTGATATACTTCAATTACGGGAGTTATTATTTAAAATCGTGAATAAGCTAAACGAAAACAAAAGGAAGATATCTACAAATGAGCTTTATGGAGAATCATATTTGTCAGGACAACCTTATGCAAGCCATTTTCATTTTTTACCAGATTTAGAAAATTTTATAAGAACTCTGGAACTTAACTATTTTATCAGTAAATATGGAGAAATGAGTGATAAAGATGGTGTACAAGTTTCAATCTATTGCATAAACTATGGATTAGCCACTAAAAGCAACTTATTATGGGGTAAGGCGAAGGGTAAAAAATATAGAAAATACTTCATCGCAAGGCCTTTTAATTTTAGTGCGCTAATAAAGGAATTCTTAGCAGTAACAAAAGTTATTCACTGCAGCAATATTGAATGCAATCAGAAATTTACTCAAGACCAAATAAAATTTCTTGAGTTTGCCAATTTTCGGTGTAATAAGTGTAGCAGCCCAGTTGTAATTGAAAGCATTTCTACCGAAATTCAAAATCAATTAAAGCAGATTGAAACGAAGGACCTATTAGCTCCTGAGGATATTGACATCATTATGGAGTTAGCAAGTCGCGAAAATGCTATGGTTGCAAGGGAGATTGCGGAGGAGCTTGATATGTCCTCTCAATCGATCGGCCAAAAAAACAAAATGCTGGACCTAAAAAAGGGATTGGTTAAACGAAACAAAAAGGGAAAAAGACAATCCCATATTCATACGAATTAACGGAATTAGGTAAAAAAATGTACAAGCCGCAGTAATGTTACTGAACAGCATATCAGAGGATGACTCAAACAATCAAGGCAGCATTTCTACTGCCCTATCAACTTTAGTCGAGAAAGTTGAATAAAAGTCTAACCTGTCATCCGACTTTGACGCCCACTTCCAGCAAGCGCTTGAACATCCCGTCGAACGATATCCAGTTTCGGATGAACCCCATCGTTCTAGGAACCGGCTCGCTTCTCTTCAGTTCATCAAGTATTAATGCCACCACCCCAGGATTCGAAGCCGACACCTCTTGCACAGCAACATAATCGATCGCTATCCGACCCAAAACCTCTGCAGCTAGCTGAAAGGCTTGTAACCCATCTTTGCCAAAGGTAGGAAAAAGTGACATCATTGCTAACTTTTTTAGCCTCTTAAAATGAACAAAAAAGTCCTACATAGTTATGGCGACGCAAGAAGTGTTTTTAAAGTCAGAACCGACATCCTCCCCTCGTCCATTTTCGAAGAAGGTAGATCGTCTTTTCCGGCCAATTTGAGCCTAAATTTTCATTGAGCAATTTTGCAAGCGCCTCGTTGTCAAACAATTCAATATTATTCCTAGAAACTACTCGTTCTCTAACTTTCTTTGAAAAACCGGAAGAAGTAGCAATTACACCCTTTGTAGCTTTCAATTCGTCAATTTTGTCGCTGGCTCTTTGAAATATGTCAACGCCGACGCTAGTTCTGCGGTTATTACAAAATACTCCAATAACCTGCTTATCGCCGGGATTATCTCTTGATGCTATGATTAACACGTCACCTTTATCTGATGCCTTATTCAACGCAATTTCGAATCCCATTTTCTCATATAGCTCAGCGACAAGGCATCCAAATTCGGTCAAGTTTAGATTGCCAAGGACTTGTCTCGGGTGTGCGCGATCGCAATATCTCGCCTCTACAATATCCTTGGCATCCTCCATCCCGTCGATAAGCTCTTCAGGTAAGAATTGCCGATGCGCATCAATATAATTCGTTATCGTTTCGACGGCTTTTGTCGGACGATCGGGAAGCAAGTCCATCACCCAAGTAATTCCCTCCCATGGCAATTTATAAATTATACACCTTCGAACCAACTCGCTCTCATTTAGCCATTTTGCCTGTTCGACGTCCGACAGCGAATAGAAGCGCTTCCTTATCGAAATATCGACTGAATGCAGATTCTGAAGTAAAGTGACCCGGTTGTTCTGGATCAAAGTGTCCCACCGGTGGGTGCGTAGATGATAAAGTTAATTCGTTTTGTCTTTTCGTAGTGATTCTCCTTTCAAATCTATTTTATGGACCCCGGCTGACAATCTGTCCATGATAGCGTCGGCCAGGGTAGCGTCATTGAGGTAATCATACCATTTTTTGATCGGCAATTGGGAGGTAATGATCGTCGCTCCTTTACTGTACCGGTCTTCCAATATCTGTAAGAGGGCCAGTTTGGCGGGGTGATCAAGCTCTTGCAGACCAAAGTCGTCGAAGATCAATACCGGCATTCGGGCCAGCAAGTTTAATAGCTTGACGTAGGAGCCTTCCACTCGGGAGGTAGCCAGCGTTTCCAGAAAGCGGCTCATTGAGTAGTAGAGCGTTTTATAGCCCAGGATGCAGGCTTGTCGTCCCAGGGCGCAGGCCAGATAGCTCTTTGCCGGAGCCGGTGGCGCCGCGTAATCAGGACCGTTTCTCCACTGCGGATAAAAGCACCTTCGCAGAGCAGCAGCAACTGTTCCCCTGGTTAGATTACGTCCGACAGAACATTGGATCTGTTCCGGCAAGACGGCGTATCGCAGACGGGCCAGCCGCAGGAACAGCTGGGTCCGGTAATGTAGTTTCGATTGCAGTTCTGCTTCCGTCAGCATGGCCACCATTTCGTGGGCTTCCGGATGCAGGTGAACGGGTTGGCTGGTGATGGCTTCATAAGCCCTGGCCATGCCATGTAGTTTAAGCTCCTGGAGCTGATCTACCGTGTGTTGGGTGTTCATAAAAATTGATTAATTGATAAATAAATAAAGCTTGCTGATCCTGGCTGCATTGCATGTAACGGCTATCCGTAAGCATCACTTCCCCGAACATTTTCATGCTCCGGTATCTGGAAAAGATTGCCTTGAACAGTTGGCAGCTCTTCCTTATCCACGTTGTTATGCAAGATGGTGTGGATGATCCGGTAGGTATACGTACCAAAAGCAATAGCTCTTCTGCAGGCGGCTTCCAGCCGCTTGGGGCCATAGATCTTAGCCAGGCGCATAACGCCCAGGGAAGCCTGGAAGCATTGTTCGGTAAAGGTGCGTGATTGAAAAAGAGCTTCCAGGAAGGCGTGGGTATCCGGGCCGATGGTGGCTGCTTTTTTCAAAAATCATCTTTGTTCCAGCCACGCTGCTCGTGTATTTTCTGATGGGCTTCCGGCATATGTTCTTTCAGGGTCGTCCATCCCCGTCGCTTAAAGCTCCTGCGATGTAGTGCCACTCGCTGGTGAAGATGATAAATTTCAACCGTATCGGTGTCGTAGATAACATCCAGCTGCTTGCCGATGTATTGATAGGGAACGCTATAGTGATGCCAGTCTTCTCCCAGAATGACGTGGTAGTCCTGGCATACTTTCGCCTGGACCTTGTGCTTCAACTCATGTACAAGGTGGCGGGAAAGTGCGGCCAGCAACGGCTTCTCCTGTGACTCGAACAATTGCCGACGGTTAAAGGTCTCTTGCCGGAAGGGTTCGTTATGATGCTGGTGAAGCTGCCCTTCAATAGCAGCATTGAGTTCAGCCAGGCTAAAAGAACACCCTGTCCCGCAGCGGTGCATAGATCCTGCTGGTAGACCAGTTTTACCTCATTCTCCACGTGTGGCTTATCTCTGGGCTTGCGAACGCGCGCAGCCAATAGCCCTGATCCCATAGTACATGGCCCATTGTTGGATCATCTCGGTAAAAATGGGCTCATACCGGCAACTCCTTTTGACCACCTGCGCGCAGGTTATCGAACTTGGCATACCGGGTGACGCCGCCGAACCATGCGACACATTTGTTCAGGCCTTTGCCGCCAAGCGGTGTAAGGTGGCATCGGCCAACGCTATGGCATAACTATAACCACTTCGAATGGCAGCACGCAGATCAATACAGGAACAGCCTTCACTTCCCCGGTTTCCGGAGTCTGTATAATGCATTTTGCCACCGGCAAAATCCAGCAGGGTCTTATCTGCCGGCTGGTGCTCAAAATGCATCGTAGCCTGTTTAATCCGCTGATGCTGCGCCAGCAGATGGCAAAACTGAGAATAAGAATAGCCCACGGGATAATCCTGCTGGTATTCCTTCCACAGCAACTGCCGGGTCACTCCCTTCGCTTCAGCTCTTCGGCATAATACTGCATTCGGGATAGAAAATAGGCACACCGGCTGCTGATGTCCGGCGCTACCGGCGCCGCAGGCGGGTACATGACCGCGCATAAAGACGGATCATCCAATGCCAGTAGCTCATCCAGCGGATAGGAAGAATGCCGGGCGATCTTCGCATATTTTCTCACTGTCCGCCGGGCAAGATGTAATTGCTTGGAAATGTTGTTCAGCGACACCTGCCGGTGCATCAACTGAAGAATGGCGCGTACCGTTTGCATCTCTTTAACTCGATTGGCCATAGCTCTGGATTTAGGTCCCAAAGCTCTGGAAGGTTAAAAATGTACGCACCCGGGTGGGTCACTTTGTGCCGGAATGTCAGCAGGATCGAGGCGCTAAGTTGGGTCACTTTCGATCAGAATTCCAAACTTTTTAGGATCGCAAAGCGGGTCCCAGGCCTCTATCGGGACACTTTGATCCAGAATCACCGGGTCACTTTAGACCAGAATATGCAACTGAAAGG